>CBDBOV010000001.1:0-536782 GCA_965208575.1 Spirochaetia bacterium
CGTCGGGCCACAGGTCGGTGTCCAGGTGGGCGCCGAGAACGGCGAGTGCGCCTCGGTATTCGGTAGCGGAGGGAGGATAGAGGCCCGCGGCGGTGGTGGCCTCATGGAAGCCACCGGCGCAGTCGTTGCGCAGGAGCCGGTCGCGGTTGGCCGGCGTCCCGGCGGCATTCATGACCAGATGGCCGATTTAGAGGTCGATGCAGCCGTCGCGGTTGTAGTCGAGCCAGGCGGCGGCCTTGGTGCGATGGGCCGAAAGCTCACCCAGCGGGGGGCTGGCTCGGTCATCGACCCCGGCCAGCGCCGCGACCTCGCGGAACAGCGGCTCCCCGGGCAGGATGACGCCTCCGTTCTCTACCAGGAGGTTCTGCAGCAGCAGGTTGGGCGGACCGTCGGGTTGGTTCTCGCGCGTGATCACCCACTCCGAGCGATCGGTGTAGACGTAGATGTCGCGGTCGCCGTCGTTGTCGTAGTCGGCAAAGATCGACCCCGACATGTCGGTGGCCGGGAGCTTCGGCACGAGATGGTGGGCGGCCTCGAAGGTGCCGTCACCGAGGTTGCGGAACAGCCGTGGCGGGTACCGCGGGGCGCCACCGACCGCGAACAGATCCACCCAGCCGTCGTTGTCGATGTCGATCCAGTTGACGCCGAGACCGTGCGCGGACTCAGAGCTGTATACATCGCCGCTCACGCCGGCGGCCGTGCTCACGTCCGTGAATCTGAAGCCCGGCGCCGGGCCGCCGGCCGGCGAAGCGACCGTGGCGTCCGCTTCGCCGGCGGTTGTGGGGGCAAGGACGGCTGCGGCGCTGCCGTCGAACCAGGTGAGGGCGCGGGCGAACGCGTCGCGGCCGATCAGGGAACCGATGCGGCGTCCCGGCAGGTCGTCCATGCGCGGGTGGATGCCGCCGTAGAGGCGCGAGATGCCGGCCTCGTCGGAGGCGTCGTAATAGGTCGCCCACTGCAGCGTCACGGTCTCGGTGGGGCCGGTCTCGAACACCAGGAACTCGTTGGCCTTGGCCTCGAATTCGCCCAGGCCGCCGGGAAAGTACTCGCTGCCGGTGAACAGCGCCATCACCTCCGCCGCCGCGCGGCTGAAGGTGCTGTGCCCCGAGATGTAGCCGGCGAACGGCGGCGTGACGAAGGTGTCGCGCTGGTAGGGGACCCAGTCGATGCCGAGGATCCAGTCTACGCCGGTGTAGTCGGTGCCCTTGCCCGAAAAAGCTGGCCGGCGGGTGATGCTTGGGTGTCGGCTTTCATCGTCTTCCAAGTCACGGAGTGACCGTACAGACTCCTCCGGCTTGCCGAGCCAGGAGTAGACGGCGATCTCCCCGACGTGCTCGGCGAGGTGGGCGTGGCGCTCGCCGGAGGCGGCGCTCGCCGCGGTGATCAGCTCCGCCACTCCCGGCTCCAGCGGCAGGCCGTGCGGGTCGTAGGAGGGCAGCTCCGGGTCGGAGGACTGTCCCAGTCCCGCCATGTGGCGGATGGCGGTGATCGGCCGCACGTAGTCGTAGTGCCCCTTCAGCCCCCAGGCGCAGACCGCGGCGTCATGCACCGCCCCGTTCAAGGCCAGGTACAGCTTCACGTCCCACTCCAGCGGGTCGAGCACCGGCCCCTCGCCGCCGATGCGCCGCTCCAGCAGCGGGTGGTCGGTCACGTAGTTGGCCAGGGTGTTCCAGTGCCCCGGCGGGGTCTCCGAGTCGGGGCCGTCGGCCCAGAACTCGGCAATCACCCGCGCCCAGTCGCCGCGCTTGACGAGGTTGGGCTCGTAGGGCTTTCCAGTAACCGGATTTACCGGGTAGCCGACCCCATCGTTGGCCCCCAGGCTGTTGCCGCCGAAGGAGAGGGGCGAGATGTCCATCATCACGCCGTCGTCGGGGTCGAGCGTGGTGGAGTAGCGCAGCACCTCGGCGAAGCCGTGGCGGTACTCGTCGCTGCCCTCGCCGCCGAGGTAGGGCGGCGGGCCGGGATCGTGGAACACGCCCTCGCCGGGGGTCATGCCGGCACCGGGCAGAGAGAAGGATGTCACCGAGCCCCAGTGTGAGCCGATGAAGCGCTGCACGCCGCCCGGCTGCACGCGGCCGGCCTGGTCGACGAACAGGCGCAGCGACAGCGGCTGCCAGCGGTTGGGGTCGGCCAGCTCGCCGACGCCGGAGTTGGCCACCACCAGCGGCGGGTTCACCGGCCGGTAGTCGAACTCGAAGGCGTAGGAGCCCAGCTCGTCGGCGCCGTCGTCGTAGCCCTGGTCGAGGATCAGCTTGGCGATGCGGTTGCCCACCGCGGCCGGGCTGTTGCCCTCGCGCTCGGTGACGCGGTAGTCGTAGCCGAGCTCCAGCAGCAGGTCGTCGAAGCTGGGCAGGGAGACGTAGGCGCCGGGCGAGATCTGGTAGCGGCGGTAGAGCACGCGGTAGGCGGCGTAGCTGATCGCCTCGTGGCGCGCCGCGGCCACGTCGTCGGCCTGGATCCGTTCCTTGAGGAAGATCGGCTCGGCGGTGTCGTCGTAGACCGCCCACGCGTCCCACATCGCGGCGGACACATGGTACAGGTTGCGCGCGTGGATCGGCGGCCGCGCGAAGTCGTTGCGAATCGCCTGCAGCATCAGCTCGTTCCACTGCCGCGCCACCGAGTGCGGCTGCGGCTCGGCGCAGACGCCCGCCGCCACCAGCGCCAGCACTGCGCAAACTGCCAGCCGCAGCAGCCCGCTCCCGCCGCCGCGGCGTCCCCTCTCGTGCGCGTTCATCGCCTTCATCGTCGTCGTTGCGCCGACACGCTCCAGTCGCGATAGTATAGGAGGTAGACATGAGCAGGGAACGTTGTGAAGAAGTAATGCGTCGTTACCTCGCCGAGGTGCTCGGAGAGAGGAAGCTCGAGGTGATCAGCCAGATCGCCGCCGAGGACATGGTCGACCACTCCCAGCCGAAACCGGGCCGCAGGGGCCTGGAGAGACACGCCGGCGGCTTCCTCGCCGCGGTACCGGACGCTCAGATCGTCATCGACCACATCGTGGCCGGCGAGGACACTGTCGTGGGCATCTGGCACTGGCGCGGAACGCCGGTGGTGGAGTTCTTTGGCGTGCCGCCGACAGGGCGCGAGGTGGAAAACCGTACCGCGAGCATCTTCAAGCTGCGTGATGGCCTGCTCGTCGACTACACGCACATCAGCGATGGACTCTCAACCGTCCGTCAGATGGGCGCTGAATTGACCATCCCTTCCGCCTGAAACCTGCGCTGGGCGGAGGGTAGCGCAGGGTTGCTCTTTACAACACCACCGCTTTACCGCTATTGAGGGACTCGAACACTGCATCGATCACCTTCATCTGAGCGATGCTGTCCTGGGGCGATATGCGGTGCGGCGCACCCGTATCCAGACATTCGCACAGGTGCTGCAGTTGCCGGGTGAACTGAAACGTAGGGTTGAACTCATAATGCGCCACGCCGTCTCTCGTTTTCTGCTTCAACACCACCGCCTGATCCTCGTTGTTCCACGCCAGGTCCTCGATTCGCAGCAGGCCGCGGGTGCCCATGATCTCCACGTTCTGGGAATGCCAGGAGGCAAAACCCGAAGTAATCTGTGCCGTGCGGCCACCGGCAAAGATCAGCATGATGGAGGCGGCATCATCCACCTCGACACCCGGAATCTGGGTGGCAAATACTCGCTCCGGCTGCTCGCCAAAGATGAACCTCGCATGGTGTATGTTGTAACATGCTACGATATAGATCGCCCCGCCCGCCTTGGCCCGTTGCCAGTACCAGTTCACTTGCGGTTGGCGGTCCTCAAACGGGTGGCAGAAGGTGCTGTTCACCTGCAGAACCTCCCCGATACCGCCCCTTTCGATGATTTCTTTGGTTTTCAAATGCATAGGGTGGTGGCGAAACTTCCAGGCCTCAGCGACGAACACGCCGCTGTTTCGGCAGGCGGCGATCAGCGCCTCGGCTTCGGCCGCGTTAACGGTAAAGGGTTTCTCAACAAGAATGGCCGTCACGCGCCGTGATTCTGCGATGCGGGTTCCCAACTCGGCGTGATTTACCTGCCAGGTGCAGATAATCGCGACGTCGATCGGTTCCTTCTCCAGCATCTCCTCGAGTCGGGTGTAGCTGCGCTCGACTTGGAACTGCCGGATGAACGAGTCCAGGGCTTTCTGCGAAACATCGCAGACGGCCACGAGGTCGGTCTGGTCGTTTTGCAAACACGCCCTCGCATGTGCCCGGGCAATGGATCCCGTGCCAACGATGACTACCCGATACTTGTTTTTCTTTGTGTTGTTCATGTAAAAGAAGCTATAACTTACACAGGCCGGGCCACAGCGCCAACAGCGGCGCCTGTTGCATGTAATTCCGCCCTTCGATGCTCAACATGCCGCCCCAGCTCGGTTGCGGTGGAGGAATACCGAATCCCCAGCGACCCGTGGCTGCGGGCGCTCTCGTCGGACCGTGAGGACGGCGACCGCGAGGAGCGGTTCATGGCGGCCGATCACGAAGTCGGGGGCGTGCCTGTTCGGGTCGTCGAGCTCACTGGCCGGGCGGGCGATGTCGTCGTCGGCCACCCCTGGCTGCTGCACGCGCCCGCTCCCAACTGCGGCACGAGCCCGAGATTCATGACCGTGCAGCGGGTGCAGGTGGCGGCGGGCGGGAGCGCCCCGGAAGCCTGAGCGCCGCGTCGGGCTGGGATAGGCTGGGCTTTCCGACCATTGACGCGTTTTGATCGCTCTGTTAATCTGCCACAATTCGTCTCATCACAAGGAGGAATATGTGAACGTCGATAAGCTGCACCCCATCGTCCAAGCCGCCTGCCGGGCCAAGGGCCTCGTCCTGGCGGCCCTGCTGGTTCCGCTCGGCCTCGTTCCGGCCGTGCTGGCGCAGGACTACTCCGAGGCGCCGATCCTGGCCGAGCAGGTCGCCGCGGGCGAGTTGCCCGCGGTCGCCGACCGCCTGCCGGATGAGCCCTTCATCGTCGGCCCGGACGTGATCGTGCACGCCGAGAACCTGGACTGGGAGCCCGGGCGGTACGGCGGCACCCTGCACATGGCGCATCCCGGCCCCGACTGGAACCCCGACATCTTCATCATGCTCAACGAGCACCTGCTCATGGCCCCTGGCATCAGCGTGGACGGCATCCGCCCCAACGTGCTGAGGGCTTTCGAGGCCAACGACGACAACACCGTCTTCACCTTCCACCTGCGCAAGGGCCTCAAGTGGTCGGACGGCATGCCCGTGACCACCAAGGACGTGCGCTTCATGTTTGAAGACGTCTATCACAACGAGGAGCTCACGCCGAGCTTCCCGGCCAAGTTCCGCGCCGGCGGGCGGCCCGACGGCGAGATCGTGGACCTGCAGATCGTCGACGACCACACCTTCTCCATGGCCTTCACGGAGCCCTACGGTACGCTGCTGAGCGAACTCACCATCAAGGGCTGGCAGGGCTACACCGACGTCATGCAGCCGTCGCACCACCTCCAGCAGTTCCACATCGACTACACCTCCCTCGACGACATGCGCGCCGCCCTGGACGCGGCCAACCTCGGTAACGAGTGGGCGCAGTTGTTCACCGCCAGGAACTGCCGCAACTGGGATCTGACCAAGGCCAACTGCATCGGCTTCCCGGCCCTCTACCCGTGGGTGCGCGTCGAGGCCAGCGAGCCCGGAATCATGCAGTTCGCCCGCAACCCCTACTACTTCAAGGTCGACACCACCGGCCAGCAGCTTCCCTACATCGACGAGGTCGTCTCGGTCCTGGTGGAAGACTCCGACATGGTCAACCTCAACGTGCTGACCGGCGACGTCGACCTCCTCCGCGAGGACACCGCCCTGATCAAGCTCCCGCTGTACAAGGAGAATGAGGCGAAAGGCGGCTTCCAGGTCGCCCTGCTCGACAATCACGTCGACCCGACCGCCCTGTGGCTGAACTACACCTTCGACGATCCCGTGTGGCGCGAGGTGACCGGCAACCTCGAGTTCCGCCGGGCGCTGAACATGAGCATCAACCGCCAGGAGATCATCGACAGCATCTACTTCGGTCTGGCGGAGCTCCCACAGTTGGTGCCGAGCGTCTACGATGTCGCGGAGGCCAACCGCATTCTCGACTCGATCGGCATGGACAAGCGCGACGACGACGGCTTTCGGCTGAGCCCCAGTGGACAGCCGTTCAGCATCCCCATCGAGACGGCCAACCACGCCCCGGACATCATCCCGGTGTCCGAGCTGCTGGTGGAGCACATCAAGGACGTAGGCATCCGCGCCACCCTGAACGTCATCGAAGGCTCGCTCGTCGGGCAACGCGCCGCTGCCAACGAGCTGCAAGCGAGCGTGGTATGGGCGGTGCAGCCGATGTGGCCCAACGGCACCTGGACCGATTACACCCCGACGACAAGGTGGGGCCCACGATGGAGAACTTGGTACAACACCTCCGGCGCCGATGGGGAGGAACCGCCGGAAGCAGTCCGACGCATCTACGAGTTGCAGGAGGGCCGCATCAGGGCGATCCCCGGCAGCGATGAGGACAAGGCGCTCTACGCCCAGATCTTCCAGATCCACCACGACAACGTCTACATATTCAACATCGCCGAGCGGGTGCGCTACGCGCTCGTTACCAACGCCGACCTCGGCAACGTGCCTCATGGGGGCCAGGCCATTGGCGGCAACAACAGCGGCGAGCAGTTCTTCTATCGGACGTCGCAATAACGCACCGTCTCACCGACCGCCTGCCGGGCTCTAGCGCCCGGCAGGCGCCCCCTGCGCTTCCGGGAGACGTTAGGTGTTAGGGTTCATCGTTCGCCGGTCGATCATGCTGGTCCCCATCCTGGTCCTGATCTCGGTCGTGTCGTTCGTCATCATCGAGCTTCCGCCCGGCGACTGGATCGACGTGCGACTTGCGACGCTTCGCGACAGCGGCATCGAGCTCGATGAAGAGGAGGCCGACCGTCTCGAGGCGTTGTACGGCTTCAACCTGCCCGTCCATGAGCGCTACCTGCGCTGGATGAAGGGCATCGTGTTCGACTTCAACTTCGGCTGGTCGTTCCAGTGGGCGCGCCCGGTGAACGACCTGCTGGCCGAGCGCCTGCCACTGACCCTGCTCATCTCGCTGCTGTCGCTGGTGGTGTCGTGGCTGATCGCCCTCCCCATCGGCATCTACTCCGCCACCCACCAGTATTCGACTCCCGACTATGCCTTTACCTTCTTCGGCTTCCTGGGCCTCGCCATCCCCGGATTCCTGCTGGCGCTGGTCATGGCCTGGGTGCTGTTCCGGTTCTTTGGTTTTTCCTCCAGCGGCCTGTACGACATCTCCTTCGTGGGAGAGCCGATGTCGTGGCCGAAGTTCGTGAGCATCCTGCAGCACCTGATCCTGCCGCTGCTGATCATCGGCCTGGCCGGCACCGGCGCCACCATCCGGATCATGCGCGGCAACCTGCTCGACGAGCTGAAGCGTCAGTACGTGGTGACGGCCCGCTCCAAGGGCGTGGCCGAACTCAGGCTGCTGTTCAAGTATCCGGTGCGGCTCGCGATGAACCCGGTGCTCAGCACCATCGGCTGGGTACTGCCCGCCATCTTCTCCGGCGAGGTGCTCGTCTCTCTCGTGCTGGGCCTGCAAACCACCGGCCCGCTGTTGCTGCGGGCCGTGCTCGCGCAGGACATGTTCCTCGCCGGCAGCATCGTGCTGATATTGAGCACCCTCACCGTGATCGGCACCCTGGTCTCGGATATCCTGCTGGCCTGGCTCGATCCGCGCATCCGCTACGGGGCGGTGAGCAGATGAGCCACCGCGATTCCCCGGACCGTCTAGCGAACCTTCCCGGCCCGGACGCGCCCGACGAGACCGCCGTCACCTTCGGCGGCGAACGGGTCGACGAGAGCATCTACTACGCCAGCCAGTGGCAGTTGATCTGGTGGCGCTTCCGCCGCCACCGCCTTGCCATCGGCTCCGGCGTCCTGCTGGCCCTGATCTACCTCCTGTCGATGTTCTCAGGCTTCTTCAGCCCCTACTCGCCCAGCCAGCGCTTCGACCAGTACCAGCAGGCGCCCCCGATGCGGATCCGGCTCCTCAACGAAGGCCGCTTCATCGGGCCCCACTACTTCGGCCTCGAGCGGGAGCTGGACACCGAGACCTTCCGCTACGAGTTCGTCTACGACGAGAGCCAGGTCTACCCGCTCCGGCTGTTCGTCCGCGGCGAGCCCTACGAGTTCCTGGGGCTGTTCCCGACCGACATCCACTTCTTCGGCACTCCGGCGGAGGCCCCCCCGCCGCTGCTGCTGTTCGGCGCGGACCGGCTCGGCCGCGACATCTTCAGCCGCACCCTCAACGGCGGTCGCATCTCGTTGTCGATCGGGCTCATCGGGGTGCTGTTGAGCTTCGTCCTCGGCGTCGCCCTGGGCGGCATCTCCGGCTACTTCGGCGGTGTGGTCGACGAGATCGTCCAGCGCACGGTCGACTTCTTGATCTCGATTCCGCAGCTCCCCCTGTGGATGGCGCTGTCGGCGGCGCTGCCGCGGGACTGGCCGGTGCTGCGGACCTATTTCGCCATCACCATCATCCTCTCGATCGTTGGCTGGACCAGCCTCGCCCGCGTGGTGCGCGGCAAGTTGCTCTCGCTCCGGGAGGAGGACTACGCCCTCGCCGCGCAGGCGGCCGGGGCCGGCAAGCGCCGGATCATCTTCAAGCACCTGCTGCCGGGCTTCACCAGCCACCTGATCGTGAGCATCACCCTGGCGGTTCCCGGCATGATCCTCGCCGAGACCGCGCTCAGCTTCATCGGGCTCGGCATCCAGCCGCCCGCCGTGAGCTGGGGCACGCTGCTGCAAGACGCCCAGGACATCGTCGCCATCGCGCATCAGCCGTGGCAGCTGATCCCTGCCATCTTCGTGATCGCCACCGTGCTGCTGTTCAACTTCATCGGCGACGGCCTGCGCGACGCCGCCGACCCCTACTCGGAGGCGAACTGAGGTGGCGGATTCACGGGCGCTCGTCGAGGTCAGGGATCTGCAGGTGCACTTTCACCTGGCCGAGGGCGTGGTGCGCGCCGTCGACGGGGTGAACTTCGAGATCCACCCGGGCCGGACGCTCGGCGTGATCGGCGAGAGCGGCTCGGGCAAGTCGGTGTCGGCGCAGTCGATCCTCGGCATCGTGCCCTCGCCGCCCGCGAAGCTGGTCGGCGGACAGATCCTGCTGAACATCGAGGACCCAGAGACCGGCACCGTGAGCAGCGTCGACCTGGCCAGGCTGCCGAAGACCGGGACGGAGTACCGGGGCATCCGCGGCAGGGACATCGGCATGATCTTCCAGGAACCGATGACCTCGTTCAGCCCGGTGCACACCATCGGCAACCAGATCATGGAGTCGCTGCTGCTGCACACGGAACTCGACAAGAAGGGCGCCCGCGCGCGCGCCGCCGAGCTGCTCGGCCACGTCGGCATCCCCAACCCGCATCGCAACGTCGACGCCTACCCGCACGAGTTCTCGGGCGGCATGCGCCAGCGCGCGATGATCGCCATGGCGCTGGCGTGCCAGCCCCGGCTGCTCATCGCCGACGAGCCCACCACCGCCCTCGACGTCACCATCGAGGCGCAGATCCTCAACCTCATCCAGGAACTGCAGCAGGAGCTGCACATGGCGATTCTCTACATCAGCCACGACCTCGCCGTGGTCGGCGGTCTCGCCGACGAGATCATGGTGATGTACATGGGTATGGTGATGGAATACGCCAGCGCGGACGACATCTTCGACGACCCCAAGCACCCCTACACCCAGGCGCTGTGGCGTTCGATCCCGCGCATCGACGGGCCGCTCGATGAGCTGGTGCCGATCACCGGCAGCGTGCCGAGCCCGTTCGCCGTCCAGCGCGGCTGCCCGTTCTCCACCCGCTGCCCGCAATGCATCCCCGGCGTCTGCGACGAGCGCCGGCCGCCGGAGATCGAGGTCGGCCCGAACCACACCGTACGCTGCTTCCTGTACACCGACGACCACCAGACCCTCGCCGACGAGGGCGGCGCGGAGGGACCGTGAGCCGGGAACGAGACGAGACCACCGCGGCGCCCACCGCGCCCGGGACCGAACAGCGCACGCCGCTCCTCGAGGTGCGGGATCTCAAGAAGTACTTCCCCGTCCAGCAGGGCTTCCTGCGCCGCACCGTGGGCTACGTGAAGGCCGTCGACGGCGTGAGCTTCACCGTCGATCCGGGTGAAACGCTGGGCATCGTCGGCGAGAGCGGCTGCGGCAAGACCACCCTCGGCCGCTGCCTGCTGCGCCTCTACGAGCCCACCGACGGCGCCATCGGGCTCAACCTCGACGAAGGTTCTCTCGATGTAATGAACCTGAGCGGCGACGACATGAAGCTGTTCCGGCGCCGGGCGCAGATCATCTTCCAGGACCCCTTCTCATCGCTCAACCCGCGCCTCAGCATCCTCGATACCGTCGGCGAGCCGCTGCTGGTGAACAACGTGGCCCGCGGCCGCGAGCTCGAGGAGCGCGTCAGGGAGGTGATCGTGCAGGTGGGGCTGCGGGTCGAGCACCTGCGCCGCTTCCCGCACAGCTTCAGCGGCGGGCAGCGCCAGCGCATCGGCATCGCCCGGGCGCTGGTGGTCAACCCCAAGATCGTCGTCGCGGACGAGCCCGTATCGGCCCTCGACGTCTCCATCCAGGCGCAGATCCTGAACCTCCTGGTGCGCCTGCAGGAGGAGTTCCACCTCACCTACCTGTTCGTGTCGCACGACATGAGCGTGGTCCGCTACATCTGCGACCGCATCGCGGTGATGTACGCCGGCAGGATCGTCGAGCTCGGGCCCAAGGCCGATGTCCTGTCCGCGCCGCGCCACCCCTACACGGAGTTGCTGCTGGCCGCCGTGCCGCGCACCGCCAGGGGGGTCCGCGGCCAGCGGACCATCACGCCCGGCGAGCCGCCGGACCTCTCCAACCTGCCGTCGGGTTGCGTCTTCCGCGACCGCTGCAAGTACGCCCAGGAGATCTGCGCCGAGCAGGAGCCCGTCCTGCAGAAGGTCGACGACAACCACTTCGCCAGTTGCCACTTCGCGGACTCCCTCGAACTCGAGGGCATCCGCGCAGCCGCCGCGGGCAGTTCCTAGGTCGCTGCCCACTGCAGCGTAACGGTCTCGGTGGGGCCGTTTCCGGGCAGCGACTACGTCTGCCGAACCTGGTCGAGCGGCGGGACTCCGTCGCCGACAGGTCCGTACCGCTTGCGTGTTGACCGAAATATCACTATTATTTCGGACAAGGAGCACTCCCCGTGTCCACCATCGAAGCCATTCGAGCCGGTATAAGGGATCTGCCGAGAGGCAAGCCCTTCACGAGCGCGCACTTTCTCGAGCACGGCGCACGCGGAAGTGTCGACCGCGCGCTCTCCCGCATGGTTCGAGACGGCTACATCCAGCGTGTCTCACGCGGCGTCTTTGTCCGCCCCAGAACGAGCCGATTTGTCGGCACGGTCCTTCCCGATGTCCTGGAGGTGGTTGAAGCCATCGCGCGCCGCACTGGCGAGACGGTTCAGATCCACGGCGCGGAAGCCGCCAGACGGCTCCGGCTCAGTACCCAGGTGCCAACCGCGCCGGTGTTCCTCACTAGCGCCTCGAGCCGTGCGATTCGGGTTGGCAACATCACTGTCAAGATGATTCACACGTCGAACCGCCGGCGGCTGCAGTTTGCCGGCGAGACGACCGGCCTTGCCCTGTGTGCCCTCTGGTACCTGGGCAAAGACAATGTGACTCCCGAGACGGTTTTCACGATCAAGTCGGTGCTGAGCCCGATGGAATTCGAGAAGCTGAGATCGGCCGATATGCCGGCGTGGATGACAACGGCACTAACAGCCGGCGGACCCCGTGATGGCTGAGGACTTTCTGTCGCTGGATGCCCAAGAGCAAGGCGACATACTCCGCACCGTCGCGGTCCGGTCCGGACGGCCGGCTGTCATCCTGGAGAAGGACATCTGGGTCTGCTGGGCGCTGCAAGCCGTTTTCTCCATCCCGGACCACCACCCGATGGCCTTCAAGGGCGGCACGTCACTCGCCAAGGTCTACGGCATCATCGACCGTTTTTCCGAGGACGTGGACATCAGGTGACGGTCCTCTCACCGGCGCGCACCTTCTGGGAGAAGGCCACGCTCGTTCATGTCGAATGCCACCGGCGCCGGCTGGCGGCCCGTCCCGACCGGCTCTCCCGGCACTGGTTCGACCTTGCACTCATGGGCCGGCACGAGGTCGGCCGCGCCGCACTCTCCGACCGCGCGCTGCTGAAGGATGTCGTGCGGCACAAGACGGTTTTCTTCAATGCCAGCTACGCCAATTATGACCAGTGTCTGGTTGGTCGGCTGCGCCTCGTTCCCGACCACGACCAACTCCCGGGCTTGCGATCCGACTATGAGGCCATGCGCGCCGCTCGTGTCGTTGGCTCCGAGGCGCCGGAATTCGACGTGCTGATCGAACAGATCCGAAGCGTGGAGTCCGACGCCAATCGCCGGACCTGAGAACGGATCGGGCCGCCCGTCGATGGCGCGCCGGTTCAGGCGGCGGCGAGCTTGCGGAACAGGTCGCGGAAGATCGGGTCGCGGTGCACGAAGCTCGCGTAGCGGACCAGGTGGCGGCGGCGGTCGACACTCCAGGTCACCTGGTCGGTCAGCACCGGGCTCGGCACCAGCTCGGTCGGCACCCAGGCCGGGTCGAGCAGCCAGGCGATGGTGGCCACGTCCCACAGCACCCGCGACCAGCCGAAGTGGTCGGCGCGCATCTCCTTGAAGCGGGATGCCAGGAAGGCGCCCAGCTCGCCGTGCGGCGCCACGTGGCGGTCGATCTCCGGGACCGAGGTGTGCAGGTGGCTGGTCACCCCCATGCACGGCACCAGCACCAGCGGCACGCCGCAGTCGAGCACCACGCGCGCGGCGGGCACGTCCTGGCGCAGGTTGAATTCCCGCGTGTGGGGCCAGGTGAGGGCGTGGCCGCCCAGCCACACCACCACGATCTTCCCCGCCAGCGCCGGCTCGGCCAGCAGCGCCGAGGCCACGTTGGTGATCGCCCCGATGGCCACCACGTAGAGTGGGTCGTCGTCAGGGCTGGCCAGGCCGCGGGCGACCAGGTCGCGCACCGCCTCCGACTCGCACGGCTGCCCGCCGCCGCCCAGGTAGCCGGTGGAGCCGCGGAACGCGAACCCGTCGGCGGAGCGGCCGAGTCGCTCCAGGAGGCGGAGGATCTCCTGGTAGCTCAGCTCCATGCCGTGCCCCGGCCCGTCGGAGCGCTCGTTGTGGAACGGCGCCGCGTACACCGCCTCCACGGCGAGCCGCTCCGGGGAGAGCAGGGCGTGCACCAGCGCGAACTGGTCGTCGGTCTCGTTGTAGGTATCGGTGTCCAGCACCATGCGTACCCGGCCGGCGGGCGGGCGCAGCCGCTCCAGGCGGACGGCGTCGGGGATCTGAGGGAACGTCATGTCGAGCCGCATCCTACCGCCCGTCCGCGCCTCAAGGCCAGCCGACTCCAGCCGACTCCCCGGCCGGCGCGTCCCAGCTCCTGACGGTGCCCGGCTATTTGCGGATCGTCTCCACGTCGTGCAGAAGATCCGACGTCGGCAGAAACGGGCCTCTGCTCGGACTCGCCAGGACTTGCCGGACTCGCCGGGGTCCGTTGCACCTGGCGCCTTGGAGACGATAGAGTCAGTGTCTGGCTGCCGTACGGCTGCCTCGGGCTACGGTAGTGAGCACGCCACCCACACACCCGCGCATTCCCTACGGCGAGGCCGACTTCCGGCGCATCCGCCTGAACCGGTGGCTGTACGTCGACAAGACCCGCTTCCTGCGCCGCCTGGAGCAGGAACGCTACGCCTTTCTGATCCGCCCGCGCCGGTTCGGCAAGTCGCTGTGGATATCGCTGCTGGAGAACTACTACGACCGCTTCTGGGCGGACGACTTCGAGGCCACCTTCGGCGGCACCGACATCGGGCGGGATCCAACCGGGGAACAGAGCCGCTACGTCACCCTGCGCTTCAACTTCTCGGCGGTCAACGACAAGCTGGAGACCCTGGAGCGGGAGTTCGAGACCTACTGCATGATCGAACTCCGGGGCACGCTGCGGCGGCATCCCGACCTGTTTCCCGAAGCGGCGATGCGGGACATCCTGGCGCCGCCCTCCATCGCCACCAAGCTCTCCGAGTTGTTCCGGTACGCCGGCGACCATGACATCCCGCTGTACGTGCTGATCGACGAGTACGACAACTTCGCCAACACCGTGCTGGCGTACCACGGCGCCGAGGCGTACCACTCCGTTACGCACGGTGGCGGCTTCTACCGCAACTTCTTCGCCGCCCTGAAGTCCGGCGCGGACCGCAGCGGCGGCGGTCTGGAGCGCCTGTTCATCACCGGCGTGTCGCCGATCACCATGGACGACGTGACCAGCGGCTTCAACATCGGCAAGAACATCAGCCTGCACCCGGACTTCAACGAGATGGTCGGCTTCACCATGCAGGAGGTGCGTCACCTGGTGGAGACCTACCGGGAGCTGGGCGTGTTCAACCAGGAGGTCGCTACCGCCATGGGCACAATGGGCGAGTGGTACAACGGCTACCGATTCGCGAGGACCGCCGACACCGACCTGTACAACTCCGACATGGTGCTCTACTACTTGGACAACTCGATCCCGAACCGAGAGGTACCGGAATACCTGATCGACACCAACGTACGCATCGACTACGGCAAGCTGCGCCACCTGCTGGTGACCGGGCGGCAGCTCAACGGCAACTTCGACCTGTTGCGCGACGTCATCGCCGAGGAGCAGGTGGATACTCGCATCCAGCCCGGCTTTCCGCTCAAGGACCTCACCAAGCGGGAGAATTTCCTGTCCCTGATGCACTACTTCGGGCTGCTGAGCATCCGTGACGTGCAGGGCGTGATGCCGCGGCTGGCGATCCCGAACCAGACCGTGAAGCGGCTGATGTACGGCTACCTGCGCGACGCCTACCGCGACGTGGAGGTGTTTTCGGTCGACCTGTTCCGGTTCGAGCAGTTGATGCTTCGGATGGCGACCGAGGGCGAATGGCGGCCGGTGCTGGAGTTCCTGAGCGAGGCGATCGCGCGGCAGACGGGAATCCGCGACTACATCGCCGGCGAGAAGGTAATACAGGGCTTTCTGGCCGCCTATCTGAGCGTGGCCGACTACTACGTGTTTCGCTCGGAGGCGGAACTGGGCAAGGGCCATGCGGACATCGCGCTGGAGCCGCTGGTGGCCCGCTACCCGCAACTGCAACGCGGCTACCTGATCGAGCTGAAGTACCTCAGTCGCCGTGGGGGACTTCAGCGCTCCGAGCGTTCTCAGGGCGGCGAGTCGGCGGACGACGCCGGCGTGGCGGCGGCGGTCCGTGAGGCGACGGCGCAACTGGAGCGCTACCTGGCGGACGAGCGGCTGGCGCGGCAGTTCCCGGGGGTGCGCTTCATCGGCCTGATCGTGGTGTTCCACGGCTGGGAGCTGGTGTTCTGCGACGCCGTGCAGCGGTGACCACTTCCCATCGCCGAATGTGTCGCTCAAGTGTACAGCCGGCACATGATCGGAGCCAACTTGACGGATCATTCGGCGCGTGCAACCATGGCACAAGAGGGAGGCGGACAGGTGCGCACGCTGCACCCCTGCATCTGCCGTTTCGACGCGGACACCGATGCGCGCGCAGGCGGCCGGCGCATACGGGCAAGGAGGTGCGGATGTAGCTCAACACCGAGTGCCCTGGTCCGAAAAAGCCGGCCGGCGGGCGATGCTTGCGTATCGTTTTTCATCGTCTTCGCTGTCACGGAGTGACCGTACAGACTCTCGCCTTACTGGTAACCGGCCTCGAAGCCGGACTTCGAGAGCGGGCGAGGGAGCAGTTTCGCCGCGTGCTCTCGAACAAGGAGAGAACCCTCATGAGATTCGCAACGTGCCGAACGTGTCTGGCCGTGCTGGCCGGTCTCGTTCTTGCCGCGACCGGCCTGTGGGCGGCTGCCGAGGCAGAGCAGCCGGCGACCCGGGCCGACAAGGAGTACGTGACCGACCCGGTCACCGGCAAGACGGTGGTCGCGCCGCAGTACGGCGGCACCATTACCCAGGTCCTGAAGCACAACGTCGACCGCGACCCCGACCCCTACAGTGGCGGCGGCGGCTCGCTCTACATCACCAGCGGCGTGCTGGAGAAGCTGGGCATGGTGGACTGGGCAATAGACCGGAACACCTATCCCTTTCTGACCGGCTACCAGGCGCCCCTGTACGCCCTGACCGGGGCACTCGCCGAGCGCTGGGAGCAGCCGGACGCCACGACCTTCGTGTTCCACGTCCGGCAGGGCGTTCACTGGCATGACAAGCCCCCGGTGAACGGGCGGGAAGTCACGGCCGATGACGTAGCGTATTCCTACCACCGCCTGATAGGGAACAGGCTGACCGGGACCGAGTTCAGTGACGCCGACCCTTCGCCCGGTGCGGGCAACCTCTCGGGTCTGCCTTGGGAATCGGTGGAGGCCACCGACAAGTGGACCGTGGTAATGAAAATAACCGAGCCGAAAGTTGTTGCCCTGGGTACGATCCTGGACTGGTACAGCATTGCCATCCATCCGCGTGAGGTGATCGACGAGTACGGCAACATGTCGGATTGGAGGAACGTGGTCGGCACCGGGCCCTACATGATCACGGACGTGGTTCCGCAAGTGTCGATAACCTGGACCAAAAATCCCAACTACTGGGGCTACGACGAGAAGTACCCCGACAACCGCCTGCCCTACATCGACGAGATGAAGGGCCTTGAAATAAACGAAGTGGCCACCATGCTGGCCGGCCTGCGTTCCGGCAAGATCGACTTCATCGGTTGGCCGGGCGCCTCGCAATTGAACGTCATCGACCAGGCGGTGAGTCTCCAGGAGACCAACCCTGAACTCGTCATACACACCTGGTCGGAGCGGTCGAATGCAGCTCACATGATGAACATGACCCGACCGCTGTTCGCCGACGTCAGGGTGCGCCACGCGATGCAGATGGCGCTGGACCTGGAGGCGATGAACGATACCTACTTTCGAGGATACGGAGATACGATACCCCGGGGGATGGTCGGCAGGGAATTCAGGGAGGCGATGACTCCATTCGAGGAGTGGCCCGAAGAGCTCAAGCAGTACTACCGGTATGACCCGGAAGGGGCGGAAGCGTTGCTTGACGAGGCGGGATATCCGCGCGGCGCCGACGGCATGAGGTTCAAGGCCAGCTATATCCACTTCCCGCGCTTCGACGTGAGCTGGGTAGAACTATGCGCCGCGTACTGGCGTGAGATTGGCGTCGACGTGGTCATCGATACACCCACCTACGCCGAATACAGCGCCAGACAGGCGGCACTCGATTTTGATCTGGTGCACAGCGTAGCGGGAGTCAAGGCCGATCCACTCGGTCAGCTCGGCAATTTCAGGACGGACCATGCATGGAACCGTAATGGATACTCCGACGCGGAATTCGACGCCTTGTTCGACGCCCGCGAAGCCTCTGCGAGCATAGACGAGGCGTATGCGCTGAGCAAGGAATTGGACATGCTTGTCGTACAGAACCACTGGATCATCTGGGGGCCGTTGGGCCCGGCGTTCACCGTGCACCAGCCGTGGGTGATCGGCTACAACGCCGAGGGCGGCTTCGGCGGTATGCAGAACATGGTCGTGTTCTCCCGCCTCTGGATCGACCAGGAGCTGAAAACGGAGATGGGCCATTAGCGCCCCGAAACCGCCGCCTGCGGCGACGCTTCCGGCCCAACCGGCCTGCCTAGGAGGCTGTCGGAATCCGACAGCCTCCTAGGCGCTAAGACCGTCCGTTGAGATTGTCTGTTTGTACGGGGGCTGGGGGCGCACGCCTTCAGCCCCTTTTTGCTATGCTGATCCAGCGAGCCGGCGCACCATGAGAGCTGTCGCGTGAGAGCCTATATCATCAGGCGGTTGTTGCTGCTGATCCCGACCCTGTGGATCGTCAGCGTCATCGTCTTTCTGCTGGTCCGGTTCCTGCCGGGCGACGTGCTGGACCTGATCGAGTCGCAGTTCGAAGCCATGAACATGCAGATCGACCGCGAGGCGTTCATGCGCATGCTCGGCCTGGACGTGCCGGTGCACGTGCAGTACGGGCGCTGGATGGAGGGCATCCTGCTGCGCGGCACCCTCGGCAAGTCGCTGTTCGGGGACTTCGCGGTGGAGGAGCGCATCCTGGCCGCCCTGCCGGTGACCATGCAGCTCGGCGTGATCTCGCTGGTGATCGCGCAGGTGATCGCGCTGCCGGTCGGCATCTACTCGGCGATGCGCCAGGACACGGCCGCCGACTACGCGGGCCGCACCATCGCCGTGATCGGCCTGGCCACGCCGAACTTCTGGCTGGGCATCATGGTGATGATCTTCCCGGCGATCTGGTGGGGCTGGTCGCCGCCGATGGAGTGGGTTCCGTTCGCCAAGGACCCGGCCGGGAACGTCGCCATGTTCATCATTCCGAGCCTGATCCTGGGCACGGCGCTGTCGGCGACCACCATGCGCATGACGCGCACCATGATGCTGGAGGTGCTGCGCCAGGACTACGTCAGGACCGCCTGGTCCAAGGGGCTGAAGGAGCAGGCGGTGGTGGTGCGCCACGCGCTCAAGAACGCGTTCATTCCGATCGTCACCCTGATCGGCGCACAGTTGCCGATCCTGGTGGGGGGCTCGGTGATCATGGAGAACATCTTCAACCTGCCCGGGCTGGGGCGCCTGACCGTGACCGCGCTGACCAGCCGCGACTACCCGCTGGTGTCCGGCGTCAACCTGTTCTTCGCCGCCGCCGTGATGCTGAACAACCTGGTGATCGACCTGGTGTACGCGTTCCTGGACCCGCGCGTGCGGTACAGTTAGATGAGCCGCGCCACGGATACATCTACATCGTCGGCACGGGCGGAGCCGCGGCGGCGCAACGCGTTCGCGGAGTTCTTCGTCCGGCTGTGGCGGGAGAAGCCGCTCGGCAGCGCCTGCGGCATCGTGGTGCTGCTGCTGATCCTGGTGGCGATCTTCGCCGACGCGCTGGCGCCCTATCCGTCGTTCGAGGTGCACCCGGTGGACCGGCTCAGCGGCGCGACGCTGCGCTACCTGCTGGGCACCGACCAGTTGGGGCGCGACCTGTTGAGCCGCCTGATCTACGGGGCGCGGCTGTCGCTGTTCGTCGGGCTGACGGCGACCGCGCTGAACGTGGCGGTGGCGGTGCTGATCGGGGTCACCTCGGGATTCTTCGGCGGCAAGCTGGACCTCTTCGTGCAGCGGTTCGTCGATGCCTGGATGGCGTTTCCCGGCTTGCTGATACTGCTCACCGTCATGTCGATCGCCGGCAAGGGGTTGCTGCAGATCATCCTGGTGCTGGGCATATCGGGCGGCATCGGCGGCTCGCGCATCACCCGCAGCGCGGTGATCGCGGTCAAGGAGAGCGCCTTCTTTCAGGCCGCGGACGCGATCGGCTGCTCGAAGTGGACGGTGCTGGTGCGCCACGTGCTGCCCAACATCGCGGCGCCGGTGATCGTGATCTTCAGCATCAACATCGGCGGCGTGATCATCTCGGAAGCGTCGTTGAGCTTCCTGGGGTTCGGCCTGCCGGTGCACGTGCCGAGCTGGGGCGGCATGCTGAGCCGCGAGGGCCGGGTGTACATGGAGATGGCGCCCTGGCTGGCGATCTGGCCGGGGGTATGCCTGACCATCGTGGTGTACAGCCTCAACATGTTCGGCGACGCCGTCCGCGACCTGCTCGACCCCCGCCTCAAGGGCGGCACCGGCAGCTTCGGCTAGGCAGGCCGGTTGGGCCGGAGGCGTCGCCGCAGGCGGTGGTTTCGGGGCGCTAATACTGGTGTTGCCTGACGAACTCGACCTTGACGCCCCGCTCTTCGAGCTGCTCGATGGCGGCGCCCGCGGCCTCCTCGTCGAGTTCGTTCTGCGCCAGATTCAAGGTGTCGCCCTCGGACAGCCCGGTGTTCTCCAACAGGGGCGAGACGTCGCTGATCTGGTTCTGCGGCAGCATCAGTTCGGTCAGGTTGGTCAGGCCGGCGAGCGGCGAGATGTCGCTGATCTCGTTGCGCGCGAGGTCGAGCTCGGTGAGGCTGGTCAGGGAAGCCAGGGGCGAAATGTCGCTGATCCGGTTCCAGCGCAGGTTGAGCGTGGTGAGGTTGGTGAGGGAAGCGAGCGCCGAGATGTCGCTGATTTCGTTCCGCTTCAGGTTGAGGTGGGTCAGACCGGTCAGGGCAGCCAGCTCCGAGATGTCGGTCAGGCGGCTCTCCTCGATCCGCAGCCTGGTCAGGTTGGGGAAGCGGGCCAGAAACGACAGGTCTACCTGGGTGTGGTGGAACTCGAGCGTGGCGAGGTTGGTGGCATGCTCCAGTCCGGTGAGGTCCATCGCTCCCAGGGAGGAGGTGGTGAGTGAGGTGATCGATTCCAGGTCGGCGGCGGTGATGGGATCCTCGAACTTGCCGATGGTCTGCCTGACGACGCGCTCCAGGGCCTCGTCGGGAATGCTCACCCCGCCATCCTTCTCGTCGGAGCCGCAGCCGGCAAGCGCGAGCGTCATCCCCAGGACAACGAACGGTCCCAGCAATCTACTCGCCACCGATACCATCGAAATCGTGTCCGCGCCGCTCATCACCGTTCGATAGTATGCCGGCGCCCGTTCCCGGTCAACGAAGCCGGGACGCTACGGACGCTTCACGGCCAGGTATGCAGCCATGCGCTCGACCTGGTGGAGAAACAGGTCCGCGGTCCACGAGTCGAGGCCGCGCTGTTCACTCAGCGGCAGAAACCGCCGCACGTCGTCGCGCGCCAGCTTCCAGTCGATACGGTCGATCCTCTCTCGCAACACCCGCAGCAGCCACTCGCTCGACACCTCGAAGCGTTCACCTTGCCACGGACCCTGTTGATGCAACGCGTCGCCGAGCAAAGCCAGATTGGGGACCGTCCGGCGTGCGACGTACCAGAGAAAATCGTACCAGTCGCGTCCCTTGACGTAGCGGCGGCACAGCAGGGCGTGCGCCTTGGTCCCGAACCCGGAGGACAGGGTCTGCGTCGTGATCGGCGCCGTGGTCGGAAACGACAGGTACGAGGTCTCGAACGACGATCCCCTCGGCGGGTTGACGTCGATCTCGAGCTTGATGCGGATCTTCTTGGAGCTGACGCGCTCGAACGGGAGGTCCAGCGTCACAACGCTGCCGATGGAATCCGTCTTGACGAACGCCTTGCGCACGGCGCCCACGGCCTGGTTCTTGTCCTGAATCTCGATCCGCAACCCCTCCGATCCGAAATCGGATGATGACACAGCAGCGTCTTACCTGTCGAAGAGGTCGGCGTTCTCGGCGCTGCCGATGAACGCCGTCAACGAGGTGTAGTGAATGCCGCGAGACGCGAATGGCTCGCGAATCGGGGCCACCACCCATCGCCGCGTGATCTGCAGGTCGTCGACCGAGATCCAGAAACCGCGGTCGACCCTTGGCGCGGTCGATGCCTTGAATTCGACCGCCACTCTACTCGATCCCGTCTCGAGCAACAGGTCGATCTCGGCGCCGTGGGCGGTTCGGTAGAAACTGTGGCGAACCTCGGGTCTCAGCGCCGCGACGATGTTCTCGATACACAGAGACTCCCACGCATGCCCGAACACCGGGTGCCCGGCAACCGCGTTCCAGTCGGGGAGTCTCAGCAGGGCCAGCAGCAAGCCGGTGTCGCGCAAGTAGAGCTTCGGCGACCGGATAAGCCGCTTGCGAAGATTGGCGTGGAACGGCGGCAATCTTCTGACCACGAACGCGCCCTCGAGCAGGTCAAGATAGCGGCGCACCGATTTGGCGTCGAGCCCGAGCGAGTTGGCGATGCCGTTCATGTTGAGCAGTTGCCCGTGGGAGTGAGCCGCCATCTGCAACAGCCGGTCGGCGGTTGGCGGGGAGAGGCGCTGGTTGAGTGCCAGGAGGTCGCGCTCCAGGAATGTGCGGACGAAATCCAGGCGCCACTGGAAGCTCTGGGCATCGTCAGGCGCCAGCAGGCTGCGGGGGTAACCGCCGCGGTTCAGATAGGTGTTGAGGTCGGTCCGTCCGTCCACCTCGCCGAACAGAAACGGAGTAAGCTCCAGGTAGCTGATGCGGCCGGCCAACGACTCCGAGCTCTGGCGAATGAGGTCCCGCGAAGCCGAACCGAGAATCAGAAACTGGCCCGGGCGGTCATCGCGGTCGACCCAGTACCTGATGGCCGGAAACAGCTCCGGCCGTCTCTGAATCTCGTCGACGCAGATCAGGCGCTGCGAGTTGGCCGCGAAGAAGGCTTCCGGGTCATCGAGTCGGAGCAGGTCACCTGGGCGCTCCAGATCCAGCCGCAACAGTCGCGCGTCCTCGGCTGCATGCATGCGCGCCAACGTCGACTTCCCGGCCTGTCGCGGGCCGAGGATCGCCACGACCGGTGAGATGGCGAGCATGGTTCGGAGGGAGGCGTGGAGAGCCCGATCTATTGGACCGTGCATTTAGGGTTTTATAAGCCACAAATACACGATTGTCCATAGGTAAGCAAAGAGAACACACTCCCTGGTCGATAGCATACCGGTCACGAAAAACGTAACCTGAGTGCCAAGAACCAAGCACCGTAGATGGCGCTTATCACTATGGCCGAGGCGTTGCTCCGCCTCGCCAGGCGGCCAGGGCGTCGATCAGGCGGGCGCAGTCGGCGACCGGGCGCAGGCCGATGCGGATGCAGTCCGGCAGGCCGAACGAGGTGCAGTCGCGCACGAACAGGCCCCCGCGCGCCAGCGACCCGCGCAGGCCGGCGGCGTCGCCGACCTGGGCCAGCACGAAGTTCGTAGTGCTTGGATAGCACCGGATGCCCAGCCCGCCGAGGCGGCGCTGCACGTACACCCGCGCCGCAGCCACGGCCGCCCGGACGCGTTCCGGGTAGCCCCGGTCGGCGAGGGCGGCCTGTCCGGCGGCCTGCGCCAAGGCGTTCACGCTCCAGTCGGGCTGCAGCGCCTGCAGGCGGCCGATCGCCCGCACCCCCGCCACCGCGTAGCCCAGCCGCAGACCGGCCAGGGCGTAGTCCTTGGTCATGGAGCGCAGCGCCACCACCGACTCGCCGGCCGCCGCCAGGGCGACCGCGCCGCCTCCCGCATGGCCGGTGGACAGCGGGTGGTACGCCTCGTCGACCACCAGCAGGGTGCCGGCGGCGGCCGCGGCTTCGGCCAGCGCCTCGATCTCCGGCGGCGCCAGGGTTGCTCCGGTGGGGTTGTTGGGGTTGCACACGAACGCCAGGGCGGGCCGCTCGGCGGCCATGAGCGCCGTAGCCGTGGCGATGTGCCAGCGGAAGCCGCGCGCGCCGCGTTCGGCTCCCAGGGTGCACACGCCGCCGCCGCACACGGCGACCGCGGCCGCGTACTCCCCGTAGGCGGGCGTCAGGATCAGTGCGCCGGGCCGCGTCCGGTCGCGGCCGTCGACCCACGCACGGGTCAGCAGGTGGATGATCTCGGTGGAGCCGTTGCCGGCGAGCACGTTCGCCACCGTCACCCCGTCGCGGCGGTGATGGGCGGCGAGCGCTTCGCACAGCTCCAGGCTGCGCGGATCGGGGTAGGCGGAGAGGTCCGCGGCGGCGACCGCGGCGGTCACCCCGGTCGGCGGCCCGAGCGGGCTGATGCTGGCGGAAAAATCGAGGCAATCCTCACGCCGCAGCCCCAGTTCGCGCAACTCGGCCGGCTTGATGGCGCCGTGCACGGCGCGAATCGCCCGCGCGTCCCGCGTCATGCGGACTCCGTGGCCGTGCCGGTCAAGCCGCCGGCGGCGCGCCCCGCCGGGGACCGGTGCAGCCACGGTCCTTCGCGGCCGTCCGCGGCCTGACACCGGCCACGG
The DNA here is from genome assembly GCA_965208575.1 of Spirochaetia bacterium. Lineage (GTDB taxonomy): Bacteria > Spirochaetota > Spirochaetia > SZUA-6 > Bin103 > Bin103. Next base: position 23,818 of record CBDBOV010000001.1, read on the forward strand.
TACGGGGTCCCGTGCCGGTCCACCGCGCCGCAGCCCCGGGCGCGTTGATGCAAGTCGAAAACCAAGCGCGCCTCCCAGTGCCGGCGCGGCGCACGAAGCCGGCGCAACCCGGCCGGTTCAAATGCGTCGTTCAGGGTCCGTGTCGCCCACGCGGCGTGCGTCGGGGGCGCCATGCTACGTTGTCCGCCCCAGGGTGTCGGCCAGCACGATCATCGTACCTGCCAACGCCACGGCGAGCAGCGCCGCGCAGTACAGTGCGCGGTTGGCTTGGTGGATGTGGCGGCTGTCCGGCGCTGGCGCGGGCTCGCCGATCCGGTAGTGGTCCGGCTTTGCCAGGGTCACGTTCAGCGCGCCGGCCATCGCGGCGATCGTCCAGCCGGCGTTGGGCGACGCGGTTCTACCGCGGTGGCTCCAGGTGACGCGCCAGGAGCCGGCGGCGTGCATCGCCGGCAGGAGCGCCGCCGAGCACCACAGCAGCGCGGCCGCGAGCCGCGCCGGAACCAGGTTGACGAGGTCGTCCAGCCTGGCGGCGGCCTTGCCGAGGTACTCGTAGCGTCCGTGATAGCCAATCATGCTGTCCAATGTATTCACGGCGCGGTACACGAAGGCGCCGGGCAGTCCGAACAGCGCGAAGGCGAGCAGCGGCCCCACCACGCTGTCGGTGCTGTTTTCCGCGACCGACTCGATCGCCCCTCCCGCCGCCTGCGAAGCGGTCATCCGGCCCGTCTCCCGGCTCACCAGCGCCGGCATCCGCCGCCGCGCCGCCGCCAGGTCGCCGGCCGTCAGCAGCTCGCCGACACGCGCCGCCTCGCGCGCCAGCATGCGAACCGAGAAAGTGGTCTTCAGCAGCGCCGCCGCCACCACTAGGTAGAGCAGCGGGTGCAACTCGCGCAAGCCGGCGCTCACCGCCCAGGCCAGCGCACCCCAGGCGGCCGGAATCGCCGCCGCCATCAGCGCCCCGTAGGCGAGCTGCGCCGCCGGCGCCGCATCCGCCGCCGGAGCGCGCCGTTCAGCCGCCCCGATCGTCCTGCCGATCAGCGCCGTCGGATGGACACGGACCGGCGGCTCTCCCCACACCAGGTCGATCAGCAGCGCCAGCGCCAGCACCGGCACATCCAGCGGCACCGGCAGCGACAGCACAGCCGCCCACAGGTCGGTCACTCGATCGCCGCAAACGGGTTCTCAACGAAGACGCCGGAGAAGTTCATGCCGTCCTGCAGATCCTCGGTGTACACGGTCGGGCAGCCGGCGACGCGGGCGGCCTCGACGATCGCGGCATCCCAGTAGGAGATCCGCCAGCGCTGCGCCGTTGCCAGCGCCTGTTGCACCAGCGCGACGTTCGTTTCGATGATCCGGAACCGCAGCCAGGACTCGATCAGAGCGACCGCCTGCTGATGGGCGAGGCGGTCCGGCTTCGTGGGCCGGGTCGCCTGCACGTAGAACTCCTGCAGCACCTGTGCCGACAGCACCAAGTCGTCCCGTTTCAGGATGTCACGCGCAATCGAACGTTTGCCCGCCTCCTCCGGGGCTGTGCTCGCGGAGTACAGCAGGACGTTCGTGTCAACGAAGCTCGCCACCGCGATGTACCTGGGCTCGCGGCAGCCGATCGCGGGCGCTGAATGCTCCTATAGAGTTCAACGTCTCCTCCTGCAGCCGCTTGCGGCGCTCGAACTCGGTCTCCTCGCCGGACCAGTTGACCAGGAATTCCCGCACCACCGCCGAGACCGAGGTTTCCCGTTCGGCCGCCCTGATGCGCGCCCGGCGATGGACCTCGTCATCCACCGTTACTGTGATATTTTTCATGCGCACAGTATCACACCCCTCGCCGTCTCCTGCAACCCCTGCAACCCGGTGGCGCCTTGCGCAGGGCGGCGTGCGAGACGCACTATAGGGGCATGGCAGACACCTACGCGCCGAGCGCGACGGCCTATCCGATCGCGCGTGCCCACGTGAACAGTCTCGAGCAGTACCGGGAGCGGTACGAGCGCTCCCTGAGCGATCCCGAAGGTTTCTGGACCGAGGTGGCCGAGCGGCTCACCTGGTTCAGCCGCTGGGACAGGGACAGGGTGCGCAGCTACGACTTCGTGAAGGCCGAGATCGCCTGGTTCGAGGGCGCAACCCTGAACGCCTGCTACAACTGCGTCGACCGCCACGTCGAGGCCGGCCACGGCGGCGACACCGCCATCATCTGGGAGGGCAACGACCCGGCCGAGGACTCCACCCTGACCTTCGCCGAGCTGCTGGAGCAGGTGCAGAAGTTCGGCAACGTGCTGAAGGGCCTCGGCGTCGGCAAGGGCGACCGCGTGTGCATATACCTGCAGATGGTGCCGGAGCTGGCGATCGCGATGCTCGCCTGCGCCCGTATCGGCGCCGTGCACTCGATCGTGTTCGGCGCCTTCTCCGCCGAGTCGCTGCGCGACCGCATCAACGACTCCTCCTGCAAGCTGCTCATTACCCAGGACACCGCCTTCCGCGGCCCCAAGGGCGGCATCCCGATGAAGGCCAACGCCGACCAGGCGGCCGCCGAGTGCCCGAGCATCGAGCACATCGTGGTGGTGCGCCGCACCGGCGACGAGGTGGCGTTCGAGGCGGGCCGCGACCTGTGGTGGCACGAGGCGATGGCGACCGCCGCCGCCGACTGCCCGCCGGAGCCGATGGGCGCCGAGGATCCGCTGTTCATCCTGTACACCTCCGGCTCCACCGGCAAGCCGAAGGGGGTGCTGCACACCACCGGCGGCTACCTGCTGTACGCATCGTTCACCCACGAGACGGTGTTCGACTACCACCCCGGCGACGTGTACTGGTGCACCGCCGACATCGGCTGGATCACCGGCCACTCCTACATCATCTACGGGCCGCTCTCCAACCGCGCCATCACCATCATGTTCGAGGGCGTGCCCAACCACCCCGACCCGGGCCGCTTCTGGCAGGTAGTGGCCAAGCACCGCGTCAACATCTTCTACACCGCGCCCACCGCCCTGCGCGCGCTGATGCGCGAGGGCAACCAGTGGGTCACCCCGCACGACCGCTCCTCGCTGCGCCTGCTCGGCACCGTGGGTGAGCCGATCAAGGAGCCGGAGTGGAAGTGGTATTACGACGTGGTCGGCGAGGGGCGCTGCCCGATCGTCGATACCTGGTGGCAGACCGAGACCGGCGGCATCCTGATCACCCCGCTGCCGGCCGTGACCCCGCTCAAGCCGGGCTCGGCCGCGCTGCCGTTCTTCGGGGTGGAGCCGGTGCTGCTCGATCAGGACGGCACCGAGCTGACCGGCAACCCGGCCACCGGCTACCTGTGCATCAAGGGGGCGTGGCCCGGCATCATGCGCACCGTGTTCGGCGACCACGAGCGCTTCCGGCAGGTCTACTTCGACATGTTTCCCGGCTACTACCTGACCGGCGACGGCTGCACCCGCGACGCCGACGGCTACTACTGGATCACCGGCCGCATCGACGACGTGCTCAACGTCTCCGGCCACCGCATCGGCACCGCCGAGGTGGAGGGCGCCGTCGGCCAGCACCCGCAGGTCGCGGAGGCGGCGGTGGTCGGCTACCCGCACGACGTCAAGGGGCAGGGCATCTATGCCTACGTCACCCTGATGGCCGGCGAGGAACCGAACGACAGCACCGAGAACGAGATCCGCCAGGAGGTGCGCCGCCACATCGGCCCGCACGCCTCCCCCGACCTGATCCAGTTCACCCCCGCCCTGCCCAAGACCAGGTCCGGCAAAATCATGCGCCGCATCCTGCGCAAGATCGCCGAGGGCGAGACCTCGCCGGCCGCGCTCGGCGACACCTCCACCCTGGCCGAGCCGGGCGTGGTGGACGACCTGGTAGCCGGCCGCCGCTGAGCGCCGCTTGCCGATGCCGGTCGTCGCCCTGTTCCATGGCATCCGCATCCTCATGCATTGGAATGACCACGCCCCACCCCACTTCCATGCCCAGTACGCGGAGCACGAAGCCCAAGTGGACATACGCCAAGGCATCGTGATAACCGGCTACCTGCCGCGGCGGCAGCTCCGGCTGGTGCTCGCCTGGGCCGAGTTGCACGCGGACGAACTGATGCAGAACTGGGAACTCGCCCGCGCCGGGCAGCCGCTGCGCTCGATCCAGGGGCTGTCATGATCGACAACCCCAACTACATGCCGCAGGTGCTGCAGGTGATCGCGGCGCCCGGCGACGGATACCTGATCCTGCTCTACTTCGACGACGGCTCCATCCACCAGTACGACGTGGCGCCGTTGCTCGACAAGCCGGTGTTCCGTCCCCTGCGCGACCGCGTCCTCTTTCGGAAAGCGCTCACCGTCATGAACGGCACCGCCGCCTGGGACGTGGCCGGCACCCGCGACGAGTCGCACTGCATCGACCTCGACCCCCTGGTCCTGTACCGCACGACGCCGGAAATCGACGAACCCGCCTGGGTCACGCGTGACGCTTGATGGTGCGTCTGGCTTATGCATAAAGCGCTGGACGAGTATTTGCGCCGCTACGCGGAAGAGCGGCGCCAGGAGGTGCTTCGCACGGCCGCGGGCCTCTGGGCCGAGCGCAGCGATCTGTCGCAGGTGGACGCCGCACGTGCCACTCTCGACCGACGTTTCTCGCGGTGCTTGCCGTCCGTGCGACTTGGCAAACGCGTCGACCGGTAGGACCCTACGTAGGGTGCTGCTCGACCGTGCCGGGTGACCAGTGGTAGATCTTTGCGAGCGTGCCGCCCATGAGCCCGGCACGTTCTGACTCGGAGAGCCAGTCGGTGACCCGGAAGGCCTCGACGCCCTGCTTGTAGGTCAGCAGGTTCGCCGCCCTGGTCCAGTCGGTGCCCCACATGCAGCGGCCCAAGCCGAACGCATCGAATATCCTGCCGAGAGGCTCCCGGATGTCCGGGTAGGGGAATGGCTGATGGGACAGCGTGCAGGCGCCGGAGATCTTGATCGCCACATGGTCGAGTTCCGCCAGCGAGAGCACGTTGTCCAGATCCGCGAACGGGTCGGGAGGGGCGGGGGGCTCAGAAGGCTGCGCCAGGCCCAGGTGGTCGACCACCAACTGGGTGTCGGGATTGCGGCGGGCCAGCTCCCGGAACAGGGGCAGTTGGCCCGAGCACATCACGTTCACGGGCACCCCGGCCCCGCCGCCGCCGGCGAGAATGCCATTGACCCCCGGGTGATCCGCCTCGTACGACCCGTACGAGAGCATGACCCGGGCTCCCACCACACCCGGCGTGGCGGTCCACTCCGCCATCTGCTCGTCGATCGCCTCCGACTCCGGATCAAACGGCCTGATCAGGCCGAAGCGCTGCGGGTGCTTGCGGTGAACCTCGACGGCATAGCCGGCATCGTAGCGGTACATGGCATACGGCGACACCAGCAGCGCCCCGTCGACGCCGACCGCATCCATCGCCGCCACCATGTCGTCGCCGGTCACCTCATCGGGACCCGCCAGCGTCCCCTGCCACGGCCGTTCCGGGCGGTCCCGCTCGTAAGCATGAACCTGCGAGTCTATCGTCGGCACGCGAGTCGTCATCATCACACTCCTTACTGGAAATTGTGGTGTCGAAGTCACCGTTCCGTCATTCCGCGGCGCGAGCCAAGTCAAGGGCGCCGTGCACCCAGTCTCGCAGGGTCTGCAGCGTACCGCCGGAACCAGCCAGGCGGTTGGCTGCCACCTCGACGATGCGCAGGCGATCCACCACCAACCCAAGGTATTGCTCCCGGAGCCATGCTTGGCCCACGGCGGCATCATCGAACGGGAAGCCGGAGCGAGGGGAACACTCGTGGTGCTGCATCAGGCGTGTCGCCGAAACTCGCGCTTTCGTGGGAGCGCTTCATTGCCACGTGCAAGGACGAAACCGTGCGCCGGAGAGTGTCGCCGGCGCTCATCAGGTCGGCGCGGCCATCATAGTAGCCAACCAGACTGAGCGTATCCTCGGCATCCTTGATCGTGCCCATCAGACTCTGGTTGAATCTCAAGCCCTTGTCCTCGACCTGATCGTAGGCTGCATCCAAGTCGCGGGTGCTCTCCAGCATCGCCAGGGCGTTGCTGTTTCCCAACACCTCGACCAGACGATTCAGGTCGGGGTTCTGCGACCCAATTACCGCAGTCTCCTTGCCCTGCCCGTACAGCCATGACATGAGCTGTCGCAGACGCCCCAATCTATCTTGCGGGATCGGGTTGCGATCCAACACGGACGAGATATCGTCGTGTTGCAGTCCGAGAAATCGTCGCACGTTGGGGCGCGCCAAACCAGTGTAAAGGTGTGAGAACGCAAATCCTCTCTTGGTCGTCTTCTTCAGATCAAAACCCTGAGACAAGCTTTGGCTGAGGACGGACCAGCCATTCACCAGGCGGACCACCGTGTTGTGCCTGTCGCCCAGACGCCTGCTGATCTGCTTGATGTCGTCGTGGCCGTCATGAAACCACTCGGCAGCATATTTCGCCTTTGCCAGTGCGTCCCACTTGAAAGCGCCATTGATGTGCTTGAAACCGATGTAGTCGCGGGCATCGCTGCGCGATCCCACCCGTCGGACTCGCACGGTTTGTGGCAGCGCGTTGGCGCTCGGCTCCTGGTCGAGATTGACCTTGAGCCGCCGCCGCAACTGCCCATCTCTCAGCATGCGCAACGCCGCCAGCCGGCGATTGCCTTCCAGGACGATGTTGTCGTGGTCAAGGACGATGAGCGGTTCATAATCAAGCCACCCTGAACTGAGAATCGACTGGATCAACTCGGTGAGGTCGACGAAGTCGAGGAGATACTCCAATACCTCGTCCTCGCTCGAGAACTGCTCGTCGGGTGCGCGCGGGTTCCTCAAGTCCAGCCTGAGGCGGTCCACATCCTCGAATTCGTCGGTCGTTGCCGGTGGTTGCCCGGTTTCAGCCACTATCGCTCGTCCCCTCGCAGGCGGCACGGCGCGACTTCGCGCTGCGTCCGTGCCCGATCATACCACTTGCAGCCCATGTCAACACGAATGCGGGTGTCTGGGTGTTCGGCTGTGGCGCTGTAAGGCTGCGCAGGTGCTCACCTGCTCACCCCGTCGTGGACGAGTTTGCCCGGTAGAGAGCCTTGGAGCAGCGCGGGTTCAGCGTTGAATGGTGACGAGGGTGTGGGGGCGGATGGCGGGGGTGCGGGTGACGGCGCCGTCGGGCCAGGTGACGGTGAGGGTGAGCGGCCCGGCCGCGGCGGCGGCGGGGAGGCCGAAGTGGAGGCGGGCGGGGGCGCTGGACAGGTAGCCGCTGCCCGCCTGCACGGTGCGCAGGGAGGTGGCGGCGCCGCCGGAGAGGCGGACGGCGGCGCCCACGGCGCGCGGGTTGGGGGAGCCGGGCTGGCGCAGGTCCACCTCCACGGCGGTGCCGCCGCACAGGCGGTTCTCGAACAGCACGGCCGGCGCCTCCAGGTTGTTCACCACCACGTCCAGGTCGCCGTCGTTGTCCAGGTCGGCGAACGCCATGCCGCGGCCACTCTCGGTGGCGCCGAGGCCCCACTCCGGGGCGCGCACGAAGCGCCCGCCGCCGTCGTTGCGCAGCGCCTGGTTCTGCTCCACCAGCTCGGCGCCCGGCAGGTGGCCGAAGATGTCGGCGTCGATCATGCCGTTGACCGCGTACAGGTCCAGAAAGCCGTCGTTGTCCAGGTCGCCGAACTGTGCCGACCAGGTCCAGCCGGTGGCGGCGATGCCGGCCCACTCGCCGCGCTCGGCGAACGCGCCGCCCGGGCCGCGCACCTGCAGCGTGTTGGCCTCCACCTGGTGCGGGTCGGGGCCCAGATCCTCCTCGCCGGTAATGGCGGCGATCTTGGCCAGCCGCCGCGCCTCCGCGATGCGCAGCGGCCGCCATGCCGCCTCCACCTCGGGGCCGCTCAGGTAGGGTTTCATGTCGGCCGCCAGCAACTCCTGGCTGCCGTCATTGTCGACGTCGCCGGCGGCGAAGCTCATGGTGTTGCGTGCGGTGCGCGCGAACGGCTCGCCCGCCTGCCAGCCGTCCGGCGTGCGGTAGTAGACCTCGTCGCGCAGCGCGAAGTCGTTGCCCACCACGATGTCGGGCCGCCGGTCGCCGTTCAGGTCGGTGAGCAGCACGGCGAGTCCCTGCGCGTTGCGGGTCAGCCGCGCCGGCAGCAGGGCGCGGCCGGTGTTCTCGTACACGAATACGCCGCTGTCGGCCTGCCCGGCACCCTCCGACTGCCACAGCTCCGCGTTGTAGGTGGCGCCGGCCAGGTCCAGGTCCAGGTCGCCGTCCAGGTCGGCCCACGCCATGGCGTAGATCGGCATCGGCGGCGGCCACAGCGGGTGCGGGCGCTCGAACCCGCGCGCCGGTCCGCTGCCCCGCCACAGCGCCGGCCCGGCCCCGGAGCGGGTGAACGCCAGGTCGTGGTGGCCGTCGCCCTCGATGTCCACGGCCACCACCGCGCGGGTGCCGGTCTCGGCCAGCTCCACGCGCTCGAAGCGCAGCCCGCCGCGGTTCCACAGCAGCGTCGCCGGCGCGCGCAGCCCGGCCAGCACGACGTCGATCAGCCGGTCGCCGTCCAGGTCGGCCAGCGCCACGCCGGCGCCGTTGGTGTCGTAGGCGCGTGCCGGCCGGTCGGCGGCGCGCGTGGTGTGGGGCAGCGGGTGGCGCACGAACTGCCCCGTGCAGGCGGCGGCGGTCCGCAGCGGCTCCTGCCGCACCTGGGCCACGACCTCCTCCGCCCACGCCTGAGGCGCCGCCAGCGCAGCGAGTACCGGGAACAGAAGAAGGAAGCGGAGTGCCGTAAGCCCCCGGCTTAGCGACAATCCGACTTCGCGGACGAGCGGTGCGCCTGCCGGGAGTCCGGCGGATCGGCGCACCTGCGGCAGACCCGCCGCACGAGGCCGAGCTTGGCAATCAGGCGGCGCCTCGCGCGCGGCTGTCCGCATTGCACTCGCCTGCGCGAAGTGGCCGCGCCACCGGGTCCGGGCAAGGCGGCCAGCCGGAGGCGCCTGAGTTGCGGGGCGCATGGCCTCCGGCGTTTGCGAGTGGCCTCGCCACCGCATCCGGGCAAGGCGGCCAACCGGAGGCGCCTGAGCTTCGGAGTTCGTAGCCTCCGGCGGCGGGTGGCCGCGCCTACCGGGCCGGGCGTGCCGGCTGGCGCACGAGGTTTTGGCGTCGTTCTGCATCGCCTGCCGCACTACGGCGCGCCGGTGACCGCCCGGTGGGCCGGCGCTCCCCCCGGCTACCGCCCCAACACCGCCGCCCGACGCTCGGCAGCCGGGCGCCGCGCCGCTCCCGGTGGGACGCCGGGCTCCACCACGGGCTGCTAGCGCTCGGTGCTGCCGCGCAGGCGCGGGTCGAGCAGGTCGCGCAGGGCATCGCCAAGCATGTTCAGGCTGTACACGATCACGGTCAGGCAGACGCCGGGCCAGAACGCCAGCCACGGCGCCGACTCCATGTACAGCAGCCCCTCCTGGCTCAGCATGCCGCCCCAGTCCGGCATGCCGGACGGCAGGCCGTAGCCCAGGAAGCTCAGCGCCGCGGCCGACAGGATGTTGCCGCCCACGCTGATCGAGAACACGATGATCATCGGCGCCATGATGTTGGGCACCACGTGGCGCATCAGCGTCCAGCCGGTGCTCGTGCCGATGGCGCGCGCCGCCTGGAAGTAGTCGTTCTCCTTGATCGCAATCACCGCGCTGCGCGGCACCCGTGAGCCTTCCACGCCGCCCGCCACGCCCAGCACCACGATCATCTGCAGCAGGCCCTTGCCGGTCAGCGACATGATGGTCAGCAGCAGCAGCAGCCCCGGGAACGCGATCCAGGCATCGACCACCCGCTGCACCGCGATGTCCACCTTGCCGCCGATGAATCCCGAGCCGCCCCCCACCAGAATCGCCACCAGCACGTTGATCACGGTGGCGGACAGCCCCACCAGCAGCGAGATGCGCGCGCCGTAGATCAGCCGGGTCAACAGGTCGCGCCCCACCTGGTCGGTGCCCAGCAGGTGGGCCGCCGACGAACCCTGCAGCCGATTGATCACGTTCAACTCGTCGGGCGGGTAGGGGGCGATCGCGTCGGCGAAGATCGCCGACAGGACGAACAGCAGCACCACGCCCGCGCAGGCGGTGCCGAGTGGCTTGGTCTTGACCATCTTGACCGCGAAATCGATCACGCCGGAGCGCCGCCTCACTTCCTGTTGCGCCTCGGTCGCCACTTCGCTCATCGCTGCCGCTCTCCTACCGGTACCTGATCCTGGGATCCAGGGAGGCGTATACCAGGTCGATCAACAGGTTGTTGGCTATCACCACGCTGCCGAACATCAGGTTCACCCCCTGCACCACCGGGTAGTCGCGCTCCTGCAGGGCGAGCACCATCAGCCGGCCCAGCCCCGGCAGGTTGAAGATGTTTTCGATGATCACCGAGCCGCCGACCAGGATCGGAAGCTGCATGCCGATGATGGTCACTATCGGGATCATGCCGTTCTTGATCGCGTGGCGCACCACCACCACCCGCTCGCGCAGCCCCTTGGACCAGGCGGTGCGGATGTAGTCCTGGCGCAGCACCTCCAGCATCATGGTGCGCGTCATCCGCATCAGGCCCGCGGCGCTGCCGGTGCCCAGAATCAGGCTCGGGATCAGGAACATCGCCAGGTTGCCCGGCGGGTTGTCGATGAACCGCACCAGCCGCAGCGGCGGCGACCAGCCCCACCAGATGGCGGGGTAGACCATCACCATGATGCCGAGCCAGAAGTTCGGCGTGGCCAGCCCGATGATCGCCGCCGAGCGGCCGGCGTAGTCGGCCACCCCGTCGCGGCGCACCGCGGAGTAGATCCCCACCGGCAGCGCGATCGTCCAGCCGATCAGGATGGCCAGCAGGCCGAGTTCCAGCGTCACCGGCAGCCGTCCCAGGATGCGCTGCTCGATGGTGAACTCGTGCATCAGCGACTCGCCGAACGTGCCGCGCACCAGTATGCCGGCGATCCAGTCGGCGTACTGCACGTAGATCGGCCGGTCCAGCCCCAGGACGCGCTCGAACGCCTCGCGGTCCATGTCGAGCAGGGCGCCCGACAGCATCATCTGCTGCATCATCATGTCGATCACGTCGCCGGGAATGAAGCGCACGGACATGAACACCAGGACCGAGAGAATGAACAGGGTGGGAATCATGAGCAGTATGCGCCGGATCACGTATGCCCGCATGTCACCATCCCCATCCTGACAACGCAGTAAAGAAAAGTGGGATGACGGAACGCCGCCGCCATCCCACCGTCAGCACCAGTCGACAGAGCTTCCGTTTAGAAGCCCAGTTCCTTCTTCAGATCCTGGTCGAGCCACATGCGCGAGAACAGCAGCGCGCGGTCCATGTCGCCCGCCTCGCTCTCGCCGTTGAAGCCCTTCACCCACGGCCAGTGGGCGCTGAAGGCCGGTACGCGTGCGCCCCAGATCAACCAGTGCCCGTCGACCAGGAACTGCGCGGCCTTGCGCGCCAGCCGTTGGCGCTCCTCCAGCGTGGTGGCGGCCTGCACCTCTTCCACCATGGCGTCGTACACCGGGTCGGCGTGGCCGGCTGGATTCCAGGCGCCGGGATTCGTGGTCCAGTGCAGCAGTTGCCCGATCGGGTTCCACTCGTAGCCGGAGATGCCGGAACGGATGTCGTATTCCAGGGCGGTGGTGCGCTGGCCCATTTCGGCGCCGTCCGGCACCACTATGGTCACGTCGATGCCCACCTTGCGCCAGCCGTCGGCGATCAGTTCCTTCCAGCCGCGATCGTCGCTGGCGCCGATCATGAACTCCAGCTTGAACCGGGTGCCGTCGTCCCCGCGCGGCAGGCCGGCCGCGTCGAGCAGCGCCTCGGCGCCCTCCGGATCGTAGGAGTAGTAGCCCTTGATCTCGTCGGGCCAGTCGTCCCAGGTGCTCGCATAGCCGGTCAGGCCGTCGCCGAGCCAGCCCTGCGGCCTGAGGCTGGCGTAGCCCTTGAAATAGGTCTCGCCCCAGCCCTCGATGTCCAACGCCATCTGCAGCGCGTGGCGCACCCGCACGTCGTCGAACGGCGGCCGGTTGACGTTGATAATCGGCGAAGTCTCCGATCGGTAGGAGTAGGGCTGCAGCACGATGTCGGGGTTGGATTTCTTGATGCTTTCCACCAGGTCGATACCGTTGATCTGCGAGCTGCCGGAGTAGCCGATGAAGTCGACCTTGCCCGAGCGCAGCGCCGCCACGCGGGTCTGCGGCTCCGGCATCACCAGGGCGACCAACTCGTCCACGTAGGGAAGCTGGTTGTCCGGGAAGCGCTCATCGTGCTTCCAGTAGTTGGGGGCCTTGTTGAAGGTCACCGAGCTTGCCTCCACCCAGTCGACCAGCTCGAACGGCCCGGTGCCGACCAGGTTGCGCCAGTCGGCCACGTCGCCGTGCTCCATGATCACCTCGGGCGGGTAGATGAAGGCGATGTTCTGGATCAGCAGGGTCTTGACGATGTCCAGATTGGGCGCATCCAGCGTGAAGATCACCTGGTTGCCGTCGGCGGAAACCGCCGTGATGCCGCCCTTGGTGAGCGGCGGAGCCACCCCGGCCACGCCCTCCGGCACCTCCGTGAAGCCGCTGCCGAGGCCAAGGTAACGGTGGAAGTTGAACACCACGTCCTCCGCGGTCAGCTCGCGGCCGTTCATCGGCGCCTTGTCGTGCCAGTGCACGCCGGAGCGGATGTTGAACACCACCGTGGTGGAATCGGGCTGCTCCCAGCTCTCCGCCAGCCGGCCCACCACGATGTCGTCGGGCAGGTAGTTGGTGCGGAAGTCGAAGTAGTTGCGGTCCACCCCCATGTTGGCCATGCCCAGCTTCTCCACCACGAGCGCCGCGACCATCGCCGGCGGGTGGCGGTAGAAGGTATCGGGGTTGGGCGGATCGTTGCGCAGGGCGTAGGTGAGGGTGCCGCCATACTCGGGGGCGGTAACCATCGCCCCGGTGGTGGGATCGAGCACCATCTCCTTCTCCATGCCGGCGGCCTCCTCCGCCTCCGCGGCGGCCCACGCCATGCCCGCGGCCAGCGCCAGCACGGCCAGCACCACGAGCAGCCTGCTCGAGGCAAATGCGATTGTCTTCACATTCATCTCCTTTGCGAGAGGACGAGAAAGGGTCACCGGCCCGCCCTCCTCTCCGACGGTTCAGGGGCAGCGACGTGCAGTGCGGTGCTCCGGTGCATTCCCTTGCCGGTGTAATCCTCTCGGTGCTGAGTCGGTGAAGGGCGCGTGCCGGACAGCGGCACAATCGTCATTATAGCCCAGGGGGCGGGAGCGTCAAGCTTGCGATTCTTGCGACTCCGTCAGCAACACTCCCACCGGCCCTTGGGCCGCCACAGTCATGGAACAGCGAGGCAGCCCGTGGCCAAACCCCGGCTGCATTGAATGCGGCGCTGCATCCCGGCTGGCCGCGTTGCTCCTCGCTCACCCATCGCCCCGAAACCGCCGTCCAATGGACGCCGCGCCGCTCTCGTTGCGACGCCGGGTTCCACTACGGGCTGCTCGTCCCCGGGAGCACTCCCGCCGGCACTGCTCAAACCGGCGCCGCGGCGCGCCGATACTGGTACGTGAGCCTGTGCGGTGACTCCGTGACAAGGAAGACGACGAAACCGATGCCCAAGCATAGCCCGCCGGCCGGCTTTTTCGGACCAGGGATGCGGGAATCAACCACGCCGACGGTCCGGGTACCGGCCAAACTGGCCCAGCGGGCGCTGCTGCGCGCTCGACAGGAGGTGGACCCGGGCTGCCAACTGCTGATGACCGGCGCCACCGGCATGGTCGCACTGGTGCTGCCGGACCGGCTGCTCGACCGGCCGGAAACGCCCGAACTGGAGCTTCGCCTTGCCGCCATCGTCCGCCATCTGAGCTTGCGCGGGCACGTCACCGAAGCCGGCGAACTGCTTGCCGACGCGGCCCGCCGCGCGATCGGCGGGTCGCTCGCCTCCCGAACCGTCCGGAGAGTCGAGCCGGGACTGTCGCCCCGCGCGCGGCCGCGCCGCGCCGGGAACGTAGCCCCTCTCCGCGCCGCTCTGCGCTAGCCCCCATCCCCGGCACGCGCCCGCCTCGCGACCGGTCAGATCGTCGTGACCAACCCGGCCTCCCGGGTGCTGCGGTCGTCGGTCAGAGCAGCGCCGCGCCGTGCACGTGACCGCTCGCCACGACGATCCCATCGGCGGGACCGCGGTGCGACGAGTCGGGCAGGGCCGCCACCCCGGCGGCAGTGGATGGAGGCGGCAGTAGATGGCGACAGCTCCACGACTTCAGACCCGCGCAATGACTTCGAACCCTTGAACCGGATAAAAGCTTGACGCCTATCGACTTACACGATCTTGCTAGATTTCAACTGTAGCTCATCTACAGAGCAGCACAGGTACTCGGCTGCCGATTCGGCGGAGATCACCCCCTTCCGGAATGCTCTAACCACCAACCTGGCAAAACGTCCGCGTCGAGTGATGGGTGTACTCGATATCGGAAAGAAGTCCACCGCGAAATTCTCGACTCCCCTCCAGTCATCTCCATTGTCGGCAGGGACATCCCATGGAGGATCTTCTTTCTGATGGCTTGCATTCACGACATGATACGATGCGGCCGTAACGCTGATACCATACTTGGAAACAACCCGGCTCACATCCTCCGGGGTAAATGGCGGTTGCGCCATGTCTCGCACGTTCTCAATCGGTGCGAGGAAGCTTATCGCGAAGGAATTCGCTCGCTGCTCGATGCGGTAGCCCTTGATGTCAGCAACAGCTAAGGCGTGTCTTGGATCAGAGGCAAGCCCGTCATAAGTATCGACTTGAACCTTATTCAGGTATTCCTCTGGATCGTACAATAGATGTGCTATTTCGTGGGCGATAGTTGCTCGCCTTACCAAAGGGTTCTCGTTCCCACCCATGAGATTCAAGACTATGCCCCGCCTCGTCTCATTACCGTCTGTCACCGAAATCGTAGCCCCTGCGATAGACTTCTGGGCAAGCTCAACATGGATAACTGGGATGCACAACGTGTCCTCCACCAGCTCCCGCATGGAATTCACCGGGGCAGATCCGAGTTCTAGGATCTGTCGCGCTCTTTCGGAAAGCTCCTGTCCCACTCGCCATGCTGGATTATTGATGTGCCCGTAGTAACCGTCGGGCTCGAACTCACGACGTTGTGAAGAACTGATTCCAAGACTCCTCATCAGCCGGTGTTGCACTCGGATTACCGATGCCGCTTCCGCGAACGACAATACCGACGTTGGGCTCAACGCTGTGTCCTCGTTATCCGATCGCATTTCTCTTAGTCTCGCACCAATTGCGGTGTCTACGGCGAATTCCTGATATGCGATCTGTGCTTCGTCTAGCCCGAGCTTGAACGCCACTCGTTCGATTTCCTGAACCGTCACCTGGTCACCGCCTGACGAGCATTCGATCTCCTCTATAGTTCCGAGTTCCAACCCTGCGAAGCGCGCCAGCTGTTTTCTCGTAAGCCCCATCGACTCTCGCTGCCTACTGATTGCGTTACCGGCGGCGTTGGGCTCTTTCAGAAGAAGGGCGGTCCCGTCAATTACGGCCTCTTCCAGGACATCGAAACCATAATTCGCCAATGCCTCTCGCGCGCTGATCACATGTCCTTGGGGTGTGCCTTCGTACGTGCCAGCACGACTCAGCTGTGCACGTCCTCGTACAAACTCTACGTTTGATCTCTGGCAAGCTTCTTCGGGCGTCAAGCCGTCTGTCGCACCAAATACTCTCTCAAGTCGTTTTTTCGTGTCCATGCTCATGTCGAATAGATCTTTGGCTGTCCGTCTTTCCAGCCCAACGAGGATACGGTATATCCATAATCCTCGAATACAGTTACAGCGTCCGAAAGCTGTTGCTCATTGCGGGGACCGTATCTACCCGACTTTCCGGACAGAACCAACGATGACTCAGTCTGGAACCATAGTTCGCCCCCTACCGAAGCCGGCTTTCCTCCCGTCAGGTTCGTGTGCTTTGGCAATTTCCCTCCGAGCTCAGGCAGCGCACATTCCAGGATGTACGGAATACGACACAAGTCGATTATCCATAGGTATAGGTGCGTGGTGAGATCATTGCGGTATTTCGGTGGCAATCCGCCAATCATGACGCCTTTGGCCGGTGCCGGCGGCAGAGGAGACAAATCCGGTAGCGGTATCCACTCATGTGCCTCATAGTAAGTTACATCATTCGGCGGTCGACGTGGATACCTGCAGCAAAACTCAGCGCACGTCATCAAAGCGTCCCGCACACCTCATGGAGGACTCGACCGAGTCTTCGAAAGGGATCTCAATAGGTGACTACCTCCTCTCACTTTGCAATCGCTATCGCCGGTCGGCCGCTCTCGCCGAATACTAACTCGCCGCGGGCCACCTCTTCGCGCTGAGGAAGCATAGCACGGAGTGGCCCTCGGAAGTTCTTTGCACACGTCAGAAGCGTCAGCCGGTAGTGACCACCTCGGCGTGAAGGATCTCCTGCAGACTGATCGATTCGACCACTATGGACGAGCCGCGCTCGCCAACCCGACCCAACGAACGAGGATGTGCGTGCCGAGGCACGCCTTAGAGTCTGCCCGGCCTCGGCTTCCCACGCGGCCGGCGGCAGCACCGACGACTCGATATCGCCAAGCTCGCGGACGGTGCCCCGCAGATCATCCTGTGGGTACCGCTGTTCCGGCAATAGCGGCGGAGCGAGTTGGGCCACCGCTCGGCCCCGCTTCAGAATCGTGGTCGGCTCCGGGGCGAGTCCACCTGATCAAGCAGCACCAAGTATGGGCCTTGAAACTCCGATGCGTTGATGGTCTCCACGATGTGATCAGGATACATAACCAGTCTTTAGGGGTCAAACCGCTCGCTGATGCACCGATGCCCTGATGCACGGCGTTCCGCGGAACGCCGCTGCGACGGCACGATCACTCTTTACCGGCAGCCTCTCCCGACCCGTTCTCGGGGTGCTCCGTGGGGTGGGTGCCCGTCAGCTTGGCGATGGCGTCGGCGACCGAGCGCTTGGTCGCGGGACGGGTGGGGCCGGTCGCGCGGTAGTCGAACTTGCCGGTGAAGGCGAGCAGTTCTCCCGCCAGGCGGTCCCAGGCGCGCCCCTGCACCTCCGCCGTCTCTGCCACGAACGCCGCCAGCCGCGCGCCCGGAAGCGTGTCCCGCGCCATCGCCAGCGCGCCCTTCAGATGATCCAGGCAGAACCCCTTGGAGGCCAGGAACTCGGCGCGGAAATCCGCGTCCGTCCGCCACAGGTGTACGATGGTATAGGCGTAGCGCAGAAATCGGTCGTGCAGCCGGTCGCAGATCAGGCAGCGGTCGAGTTGTTCGTCCACCAGGGCCGCCAGGCGGGCGAGTTCCTTCTTCAGCGCGCCGCCGCTCTTGCCGGCGGACAGGTGGCGCTCGAGCTTGCGGCGCAGCTCACCAAGGTGGGTGTGGGTGATCAGGGCAAGGCCAAGCCGGTTGCCGCCGTCGAGCAGCATCGGGAAGTGCGTGCGGCAGAAGCCGGCGTCGTTCACCTGCACGCGCATCTCCGGCACCATCACCGAGTGGCCCACGTAGAAGCGCACGAACTCCGCCTCCGCGCGCCGCAGCAGCAGGCACAACGGGCACTCGCTCCCGGCCCGGTACGCATCCCACACCGGGATCGTCTCCAGTTCGTACTTGATCGCCACTGCTATCGGCTGGCGCGCTCGACTCCGCCGCCGGGAACGGTGGCAGCGGCAATCGGTGTGCGGTTCCTCAGGTGCGCGGGCACTGCGCCGGCGCGACCGTGCGTCGTGGTCGCCCGTCTCCCGCAGTGCCGAGTGTCGCTCCGGCCGGGCACGTTCCGTCCTTGCCGCCGGCGCAGTTGCGCGCAGGGGTACGCCAACGGCGGTCCCGTTGACCGGCTCGGTACGGCTACAGGCGGTCGAGCACGCTGCCCGCCGAGTGCGAGTCGGTGCAGCGGGCGCTGATTCCCAGCCGGTCGCGTGCTTCGCCGACCGGCGTGGTGGTGTAGGAGCCGGCGCCCCACGCGCGGTCCAGCAGCGGCGCCAGCACGGCCAGCAGGCGGGTGCGCGTGGCCTCGTCGTTGGGCGCCAGCGCGCGGTCGTTGACCACCACCTCGCACGCGCTCGCGTCGAAGTGCAGGCTGCCGCTGAACTCCGGCTCCTGCTCCAGCTTGCTGCACGCGGTGAGCGCGGCCCGGAACGCGTGCGCGGCGGCCTCCGCCGGCTCGGCGTCGTGCCGCGTGCGGCGGTTGTACAGCAGGCCGAGCCGGCCGCCGCCCTCGTCCAGCCCGTAGATCGCCTCGTGCGCCACCAGCACCACGCCGGGGCCCTCGGGAACGTGCCGGTAGTCGGCGACGTCGATCAGCAGGCCCGGCAGCGCCTGCTCCTGGATCCAGCGGTGAAACACCGGGATCGCCTCCGTCAGGTCGATGCCGCCCGCCGCAGGAAACTTGACGTTCACGTGCTGCAGCCATCGGTCACTCATGTCCTGATCCTCTTCTCGTCCGGCCCGACCTACGCCGTGGCCGCCTGCAGCTCGGCCAGGCGGGCGTAACAGGCGTGCGAGGCCTCGATGAACAGGTACGCCTCCTCGATCAACTGGTGCGCCGTTTCCGCCGTGTAGTCGTCCTGCGCGCGGCCTTGCGCCTTGAACAGGTAGGCGCCGAACTTGCCGCGCGCGTAGGGATCGAAGAACAGCTCGGTATCGAAGAATTCGCGCCGGAACGCGTCCACCACCTGATCGCTGCCGGCGCTGCCGTTGCCCTCCGGATCGGTGCCGTGGAAACGCAGCAGCGCATGCGCGGCGTGGATCATCGAGCCGTAGGCGGTGTTCACCGCCTTGCCGGTGCGCCCGCTCTCCAGGTGGAGTTGCGCCTCGAACGCCTCGCGCTCGGCGGCGGTGAGCTGGAAGTCGATCGGCGCCACCACCTCGCCGGCGCACTCGCCCACGCCCATGTCGCCGGTGGTGAACACGCGCGGGTCGCCCCAGTCGCTGTAGTAGGTGCTGTCCTCCTCGTAGGTGGGCACCTCGGTGAGGTCTCCGAGCAGCTTCTTGCACTGCGCCTTGCCGATGCGGCGGATGTAGTCCTGGAAGCTCTCCTCGCCCTGCCGGTCGCTCAGGTAACTGCCGGTGATGCGCTCCACCACCTCCGGGATCTGCCGCGACGGGACCGCGCCCATCGCGAGGCCGTAGGAGCCGGCGTTCTCCTGCCACTGGCCGCCGAGCACCACCTGGAAGTGGGGCACGGTGATCTTGTTGCGCTTGCGGCTCACGCCGTAGAAGCCGAGGTCCGCCACGTGGTGCTGGCCGCAGGAGTTGAAGCAGCCGCTCACCTTGATGCGCAACCCGCGGATTACCTGGTCCAGCTCGTAGCTCTTGGCCAGCAGGCGCTCGCGCAGTTCGCCGGCCAGGCCGCGCGAGGAGGCGATGCCCAGCTTGCAGGTGTCGGTGCCGGGGCAGGCGGTAATGTCGACGATGGTGCCGGCGCCCGGCGCCGCAAGCTGCGCCGCCTTCAGGTCTTCGTACAGCGCCGCCAGGTCGTCGGTGCTCACCCAGCGCAGCACCAGGTTCTGCTCGACGGTGGTGCGCACCGTCTCCTTGATGTACTTGCGCGCCATGTCGGCCACCGCGCGCATCTGCGGCGACGTGATGTCGCCGAGCGGCAGCGCGATGGTCACCGTGGCGTAGCCGGGCTGGCTCTGCGCGTACACGTTGGTGCGCAGCCACTCGGCGTAGTCGCCGCTGCCGGCCGCCGCGGCTGCAAGATCCGCATCGCCGGGCTCGCGCAGCGGCAGCTCCTCGAATGCCTCCGCCTGCTCCAGGTAGGCGGTCCAGCGCGGGTCGTGGTCCAGCTTCGTGCGCTCCTCCCACACCAGCCGCTGGAACTCTTCCAGGCCGAGCTTGGCGACCAGGAACTTGATGCGCGCGGCGGCGCGGTTGCGCTTCTCGCCCAGGCGCGCGTACACGCGCGAGATCGCCTGCGAGACCGGCAGCAGCTCCTCGGGGGCCAGGAAGTCGGCGAACAGCTTGGCCTGGTGCGGCACCGCACCGAGCCCGCCGCCGACGTACAGCTCGAAGCCGCGCTGCGTCTCGCCGTCCACCTCGCGGGTCACCGCGACCGCGCCCAGGTCGTGCATGCGCACCAGCCCGCACGCCTCGTGCCGGCAGCCGGAGAAGGCGACCTTGAACTTGCGTCCGAAGTCCTGCACGTCGGGGTGGCCGAGCAGGAAGTAAGCGAGCGCGCGCGCGTACGGCGTCACGTCGAACGCCTGCGTGTGGCATACGCCCGCGACCGGGCAGGTGGTGACGTTGCGCACCGAGTTGCCGCACGCCTCGCGGGTGGTGATGCCGACCGCCGCCAGGCGCCGCATCAGGTCGGGCGTGTCCACCATGTGGATGAAGTGGAGCTGCACGTCCTGGCGCGTGGTGATGTGGTTGATGCCGTCGGAGTATTCCTCGCCCAGGTCGGCCAGCACCTCGATCTGCTCGGCGTTCAGGCCGCCCCACGGAATCTTGATGCGCTGCATGCCGGGCGCGTCCCAGGCCGTGTCCGGCCCCTTGGTCAGCTCGCCGGCGGGGTAGTCGAGCGCCTGGCTCTTGAGGCCGTCGTGGCGGTGGCCGTTGTCGTAGCGCTGACCGTACACGCCGCGCCGCAGGCGCGTCTCCGCGAACACGCGGTCCTCGATCCGGCTCTGCCGCTTCAGCGCCATCTCGTTTTCGAATACGTCGATCTCACCGCCGAGATCGCTGGGAATCCGGTCGCCGAGGCGATTTTTCCAGAGCCCGTTGCTTGCCTTCATAGAACCATAATGGGTAGCAGGAAATGCCGCGAACGTCAACGTCTGCCGCATCGCGTTGACGCCGCGCGAACCCGAGACGACGATTGCTGAGATCGTCGCTGTCGCATCCCGCGGCGGCCCGGTACGATCATGGTCCGAACAAGCCGACCGGCGGACGATGTCTGGCCATCGATTTGATAGTATTCCATGTCACGGAGTGGCTGTGCAGACTCATGTGCGTCTATGGGCGCTGTCAGACTTGCATGTCTCGTATCGGGAAAACCGGGAGGCGCTCGATGGGTTGCCGGCCTTCCCGGACGACTGGCTGATCCTGGCCGGCGACGTTACCCACGGCGCCGACGGACTCGACTGGTGCCTTCGGCGGCTCACCGCGAAGTTCCGCCAAGTAGTCTGGGTTCCCGGCAACCACGATCTGTGGACCGTCCCGCGGGCGGCTCCGCGGCTCGGCGGCGTTGCGCTCTACGAGCGGCTGGTCGGGATTGCGCGCAGCCGCGGTGTTCTGACCCCGGAGGATCCCTACCCGGTGGTCGAACATCGCGACGGACCGGTCCTGGTGGTGCCGCTGTTCCTGCTCTACGATTACAGCTTCCGGCCCGCGCACGTGCGGCGTGACGAGGTGGTGTCGTGGGCGCGGGAGGAGAGCGCCGTCTGCTCCGATGAAGTGATGTTGCATCCCGCCCCCTATCCGGATCGCGACTCGTGGTGCGCCGCCCGCTGCGAGGACGCCGCCGCACGGCTCGCCGCGTATCCGGCGGCCCTTCCCAAGGTGCTGGTCAACCACTACCCGCTCGAAGAACAGCACGCCGTGCTGCCGCGGATACCCCGCTTCACGCCCTGGTGCGGGACGCGGCGCACGCGCGGCTGGCACCGCCGCTTTGGCGCGTGCGCGGTGGTGTACGGCCACCTCCACATCCGCGCCACCCGGTGGCTGGACGGGGTGCCGTTCCAGGAGGTGTCCCTGGGCTATCCGCGGCAGTGGGACCGCCGGCGCGGCATCGGCGCCTACCTGCGCGAGGTGACCCTGGCGCCCCGCGGGGCGGCTCCGCGGTGACCGCCGCCGCCGGCGCCTGGTGGACACCGTGGCACGAGGCCGGGGAGTCGCTCATCCTGCACCTGGACCTCCGACCCCACGCGGGCCGCGAACGACGGGCGCTCGCGCTGCTCGACGAACACGAGCAGGCGCGCTGCGACAAGTTCCTGGCCAGCGGCTCGCGGCGCCGGTTCGTGCTGTGCCGCGCGGCGCTCCGGATAAACCTGTGCGACCGGCTCGGGTGTGCCAACCGCGAACTGTCGTTCGGCTATCTCGAGCACGGCAAGCCGTACGCGCGAGTGAACGGGGAGGCGCCGGAGCGCGGGCCATCCTTCGATGTGAGCCACGGTTGCAATGAGTGCCACTTCAATGTGAGCCACAGCGGCGAGCACGGGCTGATCGGGTTCGCGAGCCAGGAGGCGTTCGGCGTGGACCTGGAGGTGCGCACTCCCGGCCGCGACTTCGACGGCATCGGGGCCGTGGTTTTCGGTCCACGCGAACGGCGCGCCCTGTCGGCCGCCGCCGGCACCGCCAAGGCGCACCTGTTCTACCGGCTGTGGAGCCTGAAGGAGGCGCTCATCAAGGCCCTGGGCACCGGCTTCTCGCTGGATCCGTCCCGCTTCGAGGTGCCGCGGTCGATGCTCGAGGGCGAACGGTCCGCGCTGTTTCGCTTCCCGCACCTGCCGGCCGACCGCTTCCGGCTCGAGGATCTGGGCGAGTCCCGGTTCGCCGCCGCGCGCGCCTGCCGGTTTCCGGGACCAGGCTGAGCGCGTTGGTCGCGCGCCTGCCGGTTTCCGGGAGCGGGCTGAGCGGGCTGGTCGCGCGCCTGCCGGCTGCCGGGAGCGTGCTGAGCGGGCTGGGCGCGTTGCTCGCGGGGTGGGATTTGCCTATCTTTGCGGCTCCCAATCATGGCTACATCCGAGACTACGCTCGAGCGCGAGGCACCCGCCGCCGGCGCGCTGGCCACCTGGTGGCGGCTGCGGCTGCCCGCCGACGTGGTGGCGACCCTGGAGGCATCGCCCGAGGTGCTGGTGCCGCGCAGCCGCAACCAACTCATCAAGCTGTCACTCGGCGACAACGTCGAGAACATAGACAACGGCGACTCCCAATTCGAGGTGGCGTACGACGTGCCCGGCCGCGGCCGCGTGCTCGAGGCCACGGTGACCCGCTGCCGCAACGGCGTGGCGGTGAACTACACCGAGCCCTACATGCGCCGCCGCGACCCCGACTGCATGGTGGTGGCCGACGAGGGCCCGTCCGAAAAGCCGCGCTTCGTGGACCGCTTCGACACCTCGTTCGCGCCCGTGCGCCGCGACATCCTGGCCTGGCTTGGCGCCCAGGAGCTGATTGCCCTGCCGTTCGTGTCGGGCAGCCCCGAGTTCGGCTACGACTCGCTGCTGATCGCCCCCAAGAACGCGGCCTTCTTCGCCGCCGCACTCGCCGACCTGCAGGGCATGCTGCCCGGTGTCGACATCGAAGACGGCTTCACGCCGCGCGCCATCATCTTCCTGGCGCCGCCGTTCCGCCACACGCACTGCGGTGGGCGGCAGGTGGTGGTGCACAATCGCATGGCCGAGTTGCACGAGATTCACTCCCTCAACCTGTATCCCGGCCCGAGCGCCAAGAAGGGCGTGTACGGTGTGCTGCTCACCATCGGCGAGAGCGAGGGCTGGATCACCGCGCACGGCTCGACGGTGGAGGTGGTGACCCCGTACGACAACATCGTCACCATCATGCACGAGGGCGCAAGCGGCGGCGGCAAGAGCGAGATGCTCGAGCACGTGCAGCGGCAGGAGGATGGCCGCCTGCTGCTCGGCGAGAACACGGTGACCGGCGAGCGCCGCTTCCTGGCCATGGGCCAGACCTGCGCGCTGCGCCCGGTGACCGACGACATGGCGCTGTGCCACCCCGAGCTGCGCTCCGGCAGCGGCCACCTGGCGGTAATGGACGCCGAGGACGCCTGGTTTCTGCGCGTCAACCACATCGACGGCTACGGCGTCGACCCCTCCTACGAGCGCCTGTCGATCCACCCGCCGGAACCGCTGCTGTTCATGAACATGGCGGCGACGCCGGGCGCCACCTGCCTGATCTGGGAGCACGTCGAGGACGAGCCGGGCGTGCCGTGCCCCAACCCGCGCGTCATCGTGCCGCGCCGCATGGTGGCCGGCATCGTGGACGATCCGGCGACGGTGGACGTGCGCAGCTTCGGCATCCGCACGCCGCCGTGCACGGCGGACCACCCCAGCTACGGGATCGCCGGCCTGCTGCACGTGCTGCCGCCGGCGCTGGCCTGGCTGTGGCGCCTGGTGGCGCCGCGCGGTTACTCCAATCCGAGCATCACCAACAGCAGCGGCCTGTCGAGCGAGGGCGTCGGCTCCTACTGGCCGTTCGCCACCGGGCGGCGCGTGGTGCAGGCCAACCTGCTGCTGCGCCAGATCCGCAACACGCCGGCCACCCGCTTCACGCTCACCCCCAACCAGCACGTCGGCGCCTGGCGCACCGGGTTCATGCCGCAGTGGCTGGCGCGCGAGTACCTGGCGCGGCGCAGCGGCGCGCGCTTCCGGCCCGACCAACTGATCCCGGCGCGCTGCCCGCTGCTCGGCTACGCGCTGCGCTCGATGCAGATCGAGGGTGCCCTGATCCCGCAGGAACTGCTGCAGGTGGAGGCGCAGGCGGAGGTCGGCACGGCGGGCTACGACGCCGGCGCCGCCGAGCTGAGCGAGTTCTTCGCCGACACCCTGCGCCCCTATCTGCGCGAGTCGGACCTGGAGCCGCTCGGGCGCGACATCATCGAGGCCGCCCTCGACGGCTGCGACCTGGAGCAGCTCGCCGCGTTCGACCTCTGATAACCCGCTACGGCGGCGGCGCGAGCGGCGGCCCGTCGAACACGCCGGCGGCGTGCTGCCGCGCCAGCCGGCGGTAGGCGGCCACGATGCGCGTCACGTAGGCGCGCTCGGCGTCGCTGACCGGACGCATCACGCGCGCCGGCACGCCCGCCACCATCATGCCGGGCGCCACCCGCTCGCCGGGCCGCACCACCGCCCCGGCCGCCACCAGGCAGCCTTCGCCGAGCACGGCGCCGTCCAGCACCGTGGCGCCGATGCCGATCAGGCAGCCGTCGCCCACCACCCGGCAGTGCACGCACACCTGGTGGCCCATCACCACGTCGTCGCCAATTTCCAGGTCCTCGCCGCTGCGCGTGTGCAGCATCGCCTGGTCCTGGATCGAGCAGCGCGCGCCCACCCGAATCGCCGCCACGTCGCCGCGAATGCAGGCGAACGGCCACACGCTGGTGTCGGCGCCCAGCCGCACGTCGCCCACCACCACCGCGCTCGCGGCCACGTACGCATCGTGCACGCGGCGCATGCACGCCGTCCCGCCGGGAAAGTTCAGCTTCTCCATCACCCTCTCATGGTGAGCCCCGCACGACGGCGTGTCGAGGCGATGGGCGTGAGGGTGACCGAGACTTGGGTGAAGTAGATCTCGGTCCGGCCCTCGAAGCCCGAGTCGACGCCAAACAACACCCAGGCTCGTCCATCTGCCGAAATCGAGACCGGTGACGGCGGCGACTTGGCGCCGAATGACTTCAGTTCCCACCGACGCAGCTGCCCGCACATCGTGGAGTTGGCGACGTCGCCGAGCACCACCGCCTGGGTGCCGCTGTTGGCCTGGATGCCGATATCGATGTTCATGCGCTGGTAGCCGTCGTCATTCACGGAAAGCGGTTCGGTCGCGGTGGCGCCGGCCTTGACCCAGACGCTTTCGCCCGGTGCGCCGCCGGCACCGGCGCACCGGGCCGGTACATTGGTCGCGATTTCCGCGCTTACGGTGACGGTGTAGCGTACACCGCGAGCCAGCCCGTCGATCGGCCCCTTGAAGAACATGAACAGATCGTCGCTACGGTTGGTTGCGCCGATGAACAGGGCGGACTGCTGCTCCAGCGGGGACGGGAGCGTGCGGTAATCGGAGGTCAGCTCGTAGATATGTGCCTGTGACGGCCGATACTCGGCGAAGCCGGCGACGAAACCGTGAGATCCACTACTGAAGTCGAAGTCGAAGATGAACTTGCCGGTCTTGTCCGTCCTGCCCGTCACGGTCTTTTCCGCCACAGTAACGGTTGCCGTGCCACTGATTCCGCCCGCGTCACGAGCCGTGACCACGGCCGTTCCGGCCTTGACCGCCGTCGCCGTGGCGGTGACACCCGTTTCGCCCCCCGCGTCCGCACCCTCGACCGTCGCTACCTCCGAATCGCTCGTGGTCCAGTAGATCGTGCGTCCTTCTATCGCGTGTCCGTTCGCGTCCCTGACCGTGGCACTCAGCGTGTCGGTCTCATCAACCGCCAGGCTTATCGAATTCGGCGAAACTTCCAGCGACGTCGCTTGCTGGTAGGCGGTCACTTGCAGACTGGCTGTCCTTGCATCGGTCGAGGACAAGTCAATCCGCATGTTCCCGGCCTTGGTCATCGTGACCTCCAGACCGTCATCCACCTTCTTGATAGCGCAACACGGTCCTTCGACGGGATAGATGCTAGTCCAAGCGAATGCTGCGTCGGTGTCCTCGTCGCCGTTCTCGTCCAGGATCCGGACGGTCACCGTCTCGGACGTGCCCAACGCCTTGAACGTCAGCGAGCGCGGTGAAACGTCCACTCGCCGCTGCGGGGCCACGACATCCACCTTCACCGACGCAGAGCAGTTGTCGGTCGTGTCGGACTCGTCCGCCACCGCATCCACGCACGCACCGTAGTAGTAGGTCCCGGCACTCGACGGTGCCGTCAATTCGACTGACACGCTCGCGCTCCCCAAAGCGGCTATCCTCCGTACCGCACTCGTACCAACTTCCGTGTCGGCGGTGGAGACTGTCGTGTCGGCCGACCGGTAGTAGCGGAGCGTCGTGGACGCCGACGCTCCGTTCCCAAGGTTCCGCACGCTCGCCCGCAACGTGAAAGGCTCTCCCGGTACCAGGCTGCCATCGCTCAACGAACGTGCCTCGACCACCAGGTCCGGGAGTTCGCGCTGACGCTCCGGCGACGTGCGCCGCGGACTGCTGCAAGTTACCAACGAAGCGCCGATGGTTGCCACAAGGGAGATGGCTGCTATCCGCCGTGTCATATCACTCAGGAACATGCACTGCTGCATCCGGTGGCCTCCTGAAAGCCGCTCTCGGGAACTGGGCCCTGGCAACGGTAATCTGAGTGTCTCCGCTCGGCAAGGTGCGCATTGGCTCATCGAAATCTGACCGTAGCGCAAGCATGCTCGCCCATGGCTTGGCCCTCCTGTTCGCCCTCGCCGGCAAGCACCTGCCCGGATCGGTCAAGCTTGCGCCCACCGCCGCCGGCATGCAGGTGGCGGCCTGGCTCGCGCGCGGCGCCGACGACCGCGCGATTGCCGAAGCGGGCCGCCGCGCCGGCATTGCGCTGCGTCCGCTATCCCCCTACTGGGTAGGCCCGGGCGCCCGTCAGGTCGGAGAGCCGACCGCGGGCGCGCCCCCGCTACTGTGTCCGGACCGACGAGTTCCGCCGGGCGCGCAATCGGAACCGCGTGCGGATACCTGATCGCGGCTCCGAGCCCGCGCGCGGGCGTGATCCGGCGCGGCCCCGACCGGGGTGCTCTGCCACCAGGTAGCTCGGCGGCGCGATCCGAGCGCGCAGCGAGGCGTCGTCGCTCTCGGGTGCGCCGGCGACGGTGCGCAGCGGTACCACGCCGCCCCAGAACGGCAGCAGGTAGTCGTCCTTGTCATCGGCGGGCGGACCGGTGCGCACCTTGGCGGACACCTCTTCGAGCGGGAACTCCAGCACCGAGGTGACGTCCAGCTCCTTCGCCGCCGGCGCGCGAACGTCGCCGGTACGGCCCGGAATGAGACGCTCCACCAGCGCGTCGAGCGCCAATCGCTTGCGCGCGCCGGTGACCGCGTGGCCCGTAGCATGTATCACCACGCAGCGATAGTTCATCGATGAATGGAACACCGACCGCGCCACCACCAGGCCGTCGAGATGGGTAACCGTGATGCACGCCGGTGCACCGGTTGCGAGCGCCTGCAGCATGGCGCTGTTGCGGTTGCCGTGCACGTATACGCACTCGTCGATGCGGGCGATCGCCGTGGGCAATACGCGCGGCCATCCGTCGACCACGTAGCCGACGTGGCACACCAGCGCCGCGTCGATTATGGCGTGCACGGTGCCGCGATCGTACACTGCGCGCTTGGCAACCCGGCGTACCCGGCTGCGCCCGGTAGGGGCGTAGGTGTTCCCGTCGATCGTCGGTTCCGGATTGGCCGACTCGTGTTTCGGATTGGCGGACTCGTGCTGCGGCGCGGCGGAGCGCCCGGAGACCGGTGCGACAGAGGCAATCAGCGTGCTCATCGATACCCTCCAGCTCGCCGCGCCGCGGGCTGCGGCGCGGCGGATGGTTGTCAGAGTGCTCCCGTTTTGATACTAGAGAAAGGTCCAATATGGACAATTTTATGGGGCCATTAGGAGGCGCATGAGAGCGGTCCATCAACTGCCGCCGGAGGTTGTTCCCGACCGGGACTCGGGCGTGCCGCTCTATCGGCAGGTGTACCGGAGCCTACGCACGGCGATCCTGTCCGGGCGCTTGCAGCCGGGAACGCGGCTGCCTTCCACGCGGACCGCGGCGCTCGAGCTCGGCGTGGCGAGAAACACCGTGGTTGCCGTGTTCGAGCAGCTCGCCGACGAGGGCTTCGTGTCGTCCCGGGTAGGTGACGGCACCCGCGTCGCGGAGGTGGACGCGGCCGTGCTGCGCCGGTCGACGCGGAATTCCGGGAGCCCGATCGGCGCGCCCACCGGCGCCCGGACCCGTGCACGGACCGGCGCGGAGCCCACCCGCGCGGCGCAAGCGGGCGGTGCGTCGCTGTCGGAGCGCGGCAGGGCGCTGGCCGCGGTCGAGCGCGGCTCGGTTGCCATCGCGGCGTTCCAGACCGGGCTGCCCGACCTGGCGGCATTCCCGCACCAGGCGTGGGCGCGCCTGCTGGCCCGTCACGCGCGCGCGCCGGCCGCCGACCGCCTCGGCTACGGGGATGCGGCCGGCGACCCGCACCTGCGCGCCGCGATCGCCGCCTACGTCGCGGCCGCGCGCGGCGTGAACTGCACGCCGGCGCAGGTGATCGTGGTGACCGGCGCCCAGGCGGCGCTCGACCTTGCCGCCCGCATGCTCCTCGATCCCGGCGACCGTGCGTGGATCGAAGAGCCGGGATACCCCGGCGCGAGTGCCGCGCTGCTTGCCGCCGGCGCCCGCCTCGAGCCGGTCCCGGTCGACGCGGCCGGCATGGACGTGGCGGCCGGCCAGGCCTCCTGCCCCGGCGCCCGCCTGGCATACATCACCCCCTCGTGCCAGTACCCGGTGGGCTCCACCCTTACGCTGGAACGCCGCCTGCTGCTGCTCGACTGGGCGCAGCGCGCCGGCGCCTTCGTCATCGAGGATGACTACGACAGCGAGTACCGCTACCGCGGCCGCCCCATCGCATCGGTGCAGGGGCTCGATCCGCACGGCCGCGTCGTGTACGTCGGCACCTTCGCCAAGACCATGCTGCCGGCGCTGCGGGTCGGCTACCTGGTCGCCCCCGAACGCCTTGCGGGTGCGTTCGCCGCCGCGGTGCGCAACACCGGGCAGACCGCCCCGCAGCCGGTGCAGGGTGCGCTCGCCGAGTTCATCGACTCCGGGCTGTACGGCGCTCACGTGCGGCGCATGCGCAACCGCTACGCACAGCGCCAGGCCCT
Organism: Spirochaetia bacterium; assembly: GCA_965208575.1. Classification (GTDB taxonomy): domain Bacteria; phylum Spirochaetota; class Spirochaetia; order SZUA-6; family Bin103; genus Bin103. The sequence goes on from CBDBOV010000001.1 coordinate 53,302, forward strand.
TCTGTTCGCGCTCGCCGGCAAGCACTTGCCCGGACTGGTCGAGCTGGCGCCGACCGCCGCCGGCATGCAGGTGGCGGCGTGGCTCCCCCGCGGCCCGGACGACCGCGCCATTGCCGAAGCGGGTCGCCGGGCAGGCCTCGCGCTGCGTCCCCTGTCACCCTACTGGGTAGGCCCGGGCGCCCGTCCCGGCCTGCACCTCGGCTACGCCGCCGTCCCGGAGGAGGCCATGGAACCCGCCGTGCTGCGCCTCGCGTGCCTCCTCGCCGACCACGTGCCTGCTACTGGTTTAATTCGCCCAGAGTCCAAAGCATGCGTCCTGCGGTAGTGAACGCGCTGCCTGGAGCCACGCCGCCGGCCATCGGCGAGCCGTCGAACCAGCCTGCTGCCCGCCACGAAACAAGCCCTTGTTTTTGCGTCCTACCGCATAGAACAACCGGTTGTTTAGCCGTTCGAAGAGAATAATCTGGACATGACTGTGCAAGCACCGATGAAGTTCCGCGTTCAAGCTCTCGCCGTGCCTCATCGCGTGATGGGAGTCGTCCGGCTCAGGGCAGTGTGGTAAGTTTGCGTAGATGGACGTGAAGGAGGCTGTGCGAACGGCCAAGGACTACATCAACACGATGTATGCCGACGAGCAGATCAGCAGCGTGGGCCTTGAAGAGGTGAAGTTCGAGGGCGGACTGCCGGACACCTGGGACGTGACGATCGGCTTTTTTCGGTCGTTTGCCGGCGAGCCGCCGACTCAACTGGCGGCGGCGCTCCAGAGAGACCCGCGGCGCCGCATATACAAGATCGTCCGCATCAACGACGCGGACGGCCGTGTCGTGGCCATGCTGCACCGGGTTGTTGGCGATGAGCGATGAAACGCCGCATACCGGGTTGCTCATCGACGCGAACCTGCTCGTGCTGCTTGCGGCAGGTCGCACGGATCCCCGGTTGATCGCCAAACACAAGAGGCTGACGGAGTTTACGTCCGATGACTACGAGCGCCTGACGGATCTGATTATTGAGCACGGCAGGGCATTGGTGATGCCGAACACGCTCACGGAGGCGTCCAATCTGCTGGCACAGCATGGAGATCCTGAGCGGTCCCGAATGTTCGGCACGCTCAGGTTTCTGATTGAGGATGCCGAGGAAGTCGTAATCGCGAGCGTCGACGCGGCGCGCAACAGCGCGTTCAAGCGGCTAGGTCTCACGGACGCGGCTCTGCTGGAGGTGGTTTCCGACGCAACGCCGCTGGTCACGGTGGATCTCGACCTCTACCTGGCCGCATCGCGGCACGCGCCGAACGCAGCACTCAATTTCAGGCATCTTACGGCCTGACCCGGTCAATCCCGGACTCGCCATCGGGCTCGCCGGAACCGGGGGCCAGCTCCGTGGTAGGGTGGCGGCGTGCGACCCACCAACCTGCTGTTCATCCTGTCCGATCAACACACCCGTTCCGGGCTCGGCTGCTACGGCGGCCCCGGCATCACCCCGCATCTCGACGCGCTCGCGCGGCGCGGCACCCGCTTCGACGCCGCCTACACCAACTGCCCGATCTGCGTACCCGAGCGCGCCTCGCTGGCCACCGGCCGCTACGTGCACGAGATCGGCTTCTGGGACAACGGCATCCCCTACGACGGCAGCGTGCCGAGCTGGGGCCACCACCTGCGCGGCGAGGGGTTCACCGTCGACTCGATCGGCAAGCTGCACTTCCGCAGCAGCGACGACGACAACGGTTTCAGCCGCGAAATCGAGCCGCTGCACGTGGTGGAGGGGCTCGGCGACCTGCTGAGCTGCGTGCGCGACGACCCGCCGCGCCGCAACGCCCGCCGCGGCGTGCAGGCCGCCGGCCCCGGCGACTCCACCTACCTCACGTACGACGTACGCAACGCCGACAACGCCATCGCCTGGCTGCGCGCGCAGGCCGGCGCGCCGAAACCGTGGGTGCTGTTCCTGTCCTTCGTGTGCCCCCATCCCCCCTACATCGGGCCGGAGTCGTGGTACCGCCGCTACCGGGAGATGGCGGGGGACGTGCCGCTGCCGCCGCAGTGGCAGCCCGAGCAGTGGCCGCGCAACCCCGCCATGGCCCACTTTCGCCACTTCTTCCACCAGGACGAGCCGTTCACCGAGGAGGAACTGCGCAACCTGAACGCCGCCTACTACGCCGCCTGCAGCCACTTGGACGCGCAGATCGGGCGCGTGCTCGGCGCCCTGGCCGAGCTCGGGCTGGCGGGCGACACCCGCGTCATCTACAGCTCCGATCACGGCGAGTCGGCCGGCGCGCGCGGCCTCACCGGCAAGTTCACCATGTACGACGAGTCGGCCGGGGTGCCGCTGATCGTGGCCGGGCCGGACGTGCCGGCCGGGCGCGCGGTGGCTACTCCCGCGAGCCTGGTGGACTGCTACCCGGCGGTGGTGTCCGCGGTGGGCGGCACGCCGGCGGGCGGCCTGCCGGGCGCCGACTTGTGGCAACTGGCGGCGGGGCCGGAGCAGGACCGCACCGTGTTCAGCGAGTACCACGCCATCGGCTCGGCATCCGCCCACTACATGCTGCGCGCCGCGCGCCACAAGTACGTCTACTACGTGGGCGGCCCGCCGCAGCTCTTCGACCTGGCCGCCGACCCCGGGGAGCGCCACGACCTGGCCGAGTCTCCGGACCGGGAGGCCGCCGCCCTGCTGGCCCGCTTAGAAGCCGAGTTGCGCGACCTGCTCGACCCGGAGGCGGTCGACCGCCGGGCCAAGGCGGACCAGGCGGCGCGGGTGGCCGCATACGGCGGCCGCGAAGCGGTGCTGGCCCGCGGCACCTTCGCCAACTCGCCCACACCCGACGACAAGCCCACCTGGGCCTACCCCGGCGCCTGACGAGCTGCCGGCCTCAGCGCCGGCTGTCCGCCGCCTCCGGCGTCAGCACGATGCGCACGTAGCGGTCGCGGGAAAGGTAGCGTTGCCCCGCCGCCGCCATCCGTCTCCCCGAGAGATTCTCCAACTGCCTGGTGGAGTCGGGGATGGCCTGGAATGAGGATCCGTGTTGCACCGCCTCCAGGATCGACTCCGCCCAGAACGGGTTGCCGCGAGCCTGCTCCTCATGATCGGCAAGCAATGTCTCCTTTACTTGCTCCACGTACCCGAGCGCCTGTCCAGAGTACAATAGCGAAACCAGTTCTTCTATCGTCAGGAACACCTCTTCAAGGAGTTCGTCGGCACGCTCCGGTTCGTGCTGGTAGATGATGGCCAATTCGTACTCAGGGTCGGGCAACCGTTGAGTGGTCACCGCCGTGACGACCATGTACCCGCCGAGATGGGTGCGAAACCGATGACTCAACTCGGCGTTGAGGATCTCCGTAAAGACCGTTAGGGGCAGCAGCTCGATGTCGATGCGCTGCAGCTCACCGGCGAACACCACGGCGGTGACGCTGCGCTCGCCGGGCACTCCCGGGACTTGGACGTCCACGACGCCAGCGGGGGGATCGATGCCGTGATCACGCCACTGCTCGTCGCGACCGGTTGCAGGCAGCGCCGCGAGATGTCGGCCGGCCAGAGCCCGGAGCCGGTCCCAATCGAACGCCCCGACGATAACGAAGGTGAAGTCGCCGAAGTCCTGGAACCGATCCGTGTAGATTGCGCGCACCTGTTCCACGCCGATCTCTTCCACCTGTTGCAACGTTGACGGGCGCTTGCGCGGGTGGCCTTGACTCAGCGCGCTTCGGATGGCCGTGCCGAGCAGCGCGATCGAGTCTTGGGGCCTGCTCTCGACCTCTTCGCGAAGTGTCGCCACGACGGTGGCGACGACTGCCGGATCCACGCGGCGAGTGCCGCCATACAGGGTAATCAACTCGAACAGAGTCTCCAGATCGTCTGGCGAGGACACGCCGACGAATCCCTCGAACACCTCGCCGATGTATGGCTCCAGCGACACAACCCTGCCGGCCAGCAACGCTTGCAGTGCGGCTTGATCGTGCGGTCCGGCTCCACTGTCTCGAATTACCTCCGCCGCGACGGTCGCGGCCAACAGGTCGTCGTCCTCGACCAGTGACCAACCGCCGGGACTGCTTGCGCTTACCACCACCTCGTCACGGTCGAAGTTGGTCTGCTTGGCGATCACGATCACGCCATTGGACAGCGTCCAGCGTACCGCGCCGATCTCATCGAGCGCGGTCTCGGCAACGATGCGGCCGGGCGGCGGCAGATCCGCGAGCAGCGGGCCGTCGCCGGTTCCGCTCTCAGGGCGAGCCACGTCCAGCGTTGCCGCTCGCTCCAGCTTGTTCAGCAGCGCCTGCTCCAAGTCAGTGGCCGATGGTCCGAGTTCCGGCCCGCTGACCAGTACGACCGTGTTCGCGGGGTCGCGCCACGGCTCCACCGCCTCGTTTACGTCCTGCAACGACATCTCCCGCAGGGTCCGCGGCCATTGTTCGATCCCGGCAACCCACTCCCCGGTAAGGAAGTGAAGCGCATATGCGTCCGCCAAAAAGCCATTCCGGCGCCGTTCGACTTCCCGAGACGCCCGCTTGGTGGCGCGCAGGAGTGTGCGTTGCTGATGCTCGAACTCGGCCTCAGTGAATCCGTAACGCAGAACCCGCTGCATCTCTTCCAACAGCGCGTCGACGCCGCGCACAACCCCATCTCCGGAAACCCCCGCAACGAGGGAGATCGCCGGAACCCCCGGAACAGGTTCAACTACCTCGGCGTCGGCGTACCGGTATGGCATCGGTTCCACTACCCGACGCTTCTCCAGGCGGGAGTTCATCATCTGCGTGAGCATCAGTGTCGCCGCCTGGTGCCGGATTGCAGTGCCACCCTGGAGTTGCTTCGTCGCCCGGTTGGTGATGACCGATACCGTGGTTCCGCGCAACCGGGCGTCCGTGTGCACGCGGACTCGCGGCCCGGACACCCATTTCGCGGATGGGCGTCGGAAAGGCGTTACCTGGTCAGGCGAACCTGCTGCCTGCGGATATGAGGATTGGGCCTCGGGCGGTGTCGTGAAGTGTTGCCGGATCTGCTCGACGGTCGCCGCGGAATCAACGTCCCCCACCACGATGACCGCCATCCGATGCGGCCGGTACCAGCGCCGGAAGAAGTCGCGCAGGGTCTCCGGCGTGGCAGACTCGATCACCTCCAGGAGTCCGAGCGGATTGAACAGGGAAACATCGGAACCGCCAACCAGAAAAGCCTGCAGATGGTCGCCGCGTAGCCGCTCCGCGTTCTGCTTGAGGTGCCACTCTGACAACACCACGGCGCGCTCCAGGTGGACCGCGCCGGGATCGAAATTGACAGCGTAGGCCCACTCGCTGAGGATCGCGACGGCGTTTCGGGCAGCCTCCGTCTGCCCGGTCGGGACTTCGATCGTGAAGGTGGTTTCGCCGAGCGCGGTAATGCCGACGGCAACACCCCCCATCGACGCCAGCAGCTCGTCGGCATGATCATCGGGAAAGCCGGTGGTTCCGCGGAACGCCATGTGCTCGACGAAGTGGGCCAGACCGCGCTCGTGTTCCCGTTCCAGCATCGAACCGACCCCCACCACCAGTCGCAGGTGGGCGCGCTCCGGCGGGTCGTCGCTGTGCCGTACGTAGTAGGTGAGACCGTTGCCGAGCCTGCCGTGCAGAACCGCGGAATCGAGCGGCTGGCCGTCCTCGGGAGACTGCGCACCGGCGCCGCGTGCCGACACGGCGAGCGTCGCCAGAGCTGCGAACAGCAGCGCTGCGATGATGCACTTCGCTGGCTGAACGAACGTTCTGATTGGCGTCACGGACCGGATCGTAGCGCATCCAGTACGCCGGCGGAAGCCGTGACAAGAACTGGCCAGAGCTGGCCGGCGCCGGATGGTGCTCAGGCGGTGCGCGACCACCGGACGTGGTGCGGCGCGGCGGTCGGTGTGCGTTGGAGCGTGTTACGGGAGCACCGGGCTGATCGCTTCCTCTGGTGGGAAGTTGCGTCCCGCCGCCCGCACGTAGACCTGGAACGGCTTGCCTGCCGCGACGCGCAGGTTGGCTGCCTCGTAGGAGATGCTCTGCTCCGGCCCCAGGCGGAACCGGCCGCTCTCGGCCTGGTCCCAAGCCGATTCCGTGCCGGGCCGGCGCAGCGCAACGTACACGGTAGCGCCGTGCGCGGTCTCCGAGCCCAGGTTGCGCACCGACGCCGTCACGTCGACCACTACCGCGTCGGTGAGCTGCCGGGACTGCGCAGTGAACTGCACCCACAGTACCGGGCGCTCGACGATCGGCAGCACCGTTGCCCGGGCACCTTGAATGCTCGGCGGCACCCCTCCGACGCCCCAGTCGTCCACGGTGGTCTCCAGGTAGCAGTAGCGCGTCCCCCGGTGCGAATAGTAGCGCTGACCGGGAGCGGGGCGGCATGCAAAGCCCACGGCCACGTGCCCCGGTTCCGGGAACTGCAGCAGCGCCACCTCGTAGCGCAGTTCGTGGAGCATCGCGGAAACGAGTATCGAAGTGTCTTCGCAGTCGCCGCCGCCGTCGTAGAGCGTCTCGTACGGGAATCGCGGGTATTCGTCGTACCCGGTGGTGAGGTCGTCGGCCGTGTAGGGGAGATTCTGCACGAAGGAGACGATGAAGTACGGGATCTCGGAGTCCGGCAGCCCGGACGCCGCGCCGTAGCGAGCGAGCTTTCCGGTGATGTTCCGGATGAACCGCTTGCTGAAGTGATCCGAGGCGAACAGGTCGTAGTCGCGCCGCCGCTCCCGTTGCCGGAACCTCTCGTAAGTACCGGCATGCAGATCGAGTGCCACGCTGTAGGTGCGCCCGCCATACTGCCAGACGAATTCCCGGTCCCCGGCGCGAGGATCGTCGATGCCGCGGGTGGTGCCGCAACCGGGCAGAACGATCGCCACTATCGCCAGTACGAAGGCGAGGCGTGTCCGGGCAACCAGCCTGGAAGCGCGCATGGTTTTCATTGTCGGCAACAAGGTCGCCGCTCTGCCGTCCTGCCGCCCTGCCGTCCTGCCGTCCTGCCGTCCCGCGGCTCGCGGGAGCTGCGCCGGGTCCCGCGGCTACGGGCCGCCGCCCGCCGGGCGCTTCAGATACGGGCCTGGTATTCGTACAGGCGCCGGTAGCGGCCGGCGGCGGCGATCAACTCGTCGTGGCGGCCGCGCTCGACGATGCGGCCGCCCTCCACCACCAGGATCTGGTCGGCGCGGCGGATGGTGCTCAGGCGGTGCGCGATCACCAGCGTGGTGCGGCCCTTCATGAGCTGTGCCAGGCTCTCCTGGATGAACGCCTCGCTCTCGTTGTCCAGGTTGGAGGTGGCCTCGTCCAGGATCAGCACGCGCGGGTCGGCGAGGATGGCGCGCGCGAGGGCGACGCGCTGGCGCTGGCCGCCGGACAGCTTCACGCCGCGCTCGCCAATGGTCGTGTCGAGTCCCAACTCCAGGCGCGACGAGAACTCGATCACGTGCGCCGCCCGCACCGCGCGCATCAGCTCCTCTTCGGCGGCGTCGGGGCGGGCGAACAGGATGTTCTCGCGGATGGTGCCGGCGAACAGGAACTCGTCCTGCAGCACCACGCCGAGGTGGCGTCGGAAGCTGTCCAGCCGCACCGCGGCCAGGTCGTGGCCGTCGATGCTCACGATGCCGGCGTCCGGCGCCAGGAACGACGCCGCCAGCCCGGCAATGGTGGTCTTGCCCGACCCGGAGCTGCCCACCAGCGCGGTCATGGTGTCGGCCGGCGCCTCCAGGCACACGTCGTGCAGCACCTGCTCGCCCTCCTGGTAGGCAAACGACACGTGGTCGAAGCGGATGTGGCCGTCGATCCGCTCCAGCGTGACGGTGCGCTCCGGCTCGTTGCCCTCCGGCTGCCTGGCCATCACCTCCTCGATGCGGTCGAGCCCGGCGAACGCCTCGGTGATCTCGGTGCCGATGCGGCTCATCTGCACGATCGGGGTGATCATGAAGCCGAGGTACAGGCTGAACGACACGAAGTCGCCCACCGTCATCGCATCGCGCAGGATCAGCGACCCGCCCACTCCCATGATCAGCACCGCGCTCAGTCCCATGATCACGGTGCCGCCGCTGGTCACCAGGCTGGTGGCGGTGAGCGAACGGCGCACGTTGGCGAAGATGCGCTCCACGCCGGCGCCGAACACGCGCTCCTCGTGCGGCTCGGCGTGGAATCCCTTGACCACCCGGATCCCGGCCAGCGCCTCGGTGAGGCGGCCGGTGACCTCGGCGTTGATGGCGCCGCGCTGGCGGAAGATCGGCCGGATCAAGGCGAACGCGCGTCCCGAGACGGCGCCGAACACGGCCAGCGGCAGGAAGGTGTACAGCGTCATCGGCACGCTGATGCGCAGCAGCAGGACCAGCACCACCACCGTGGTAAGGGCGCCGCCCACCAGGTGCACCAGGCCGGTGCCGACCAGGTTGCGCACCCCCTCGGCGTCGGTCATCACGCGCGACACCAGGGCGCCGGTCTGGTTGTTGTCGAAGAACGCCACCGGCAGGCGCAGCAGGTGGCGCTGCACGCGGGCGCGCAACGTCGAGATCAGGTGCTGCGCCTGCACGCTCAGCAGGCGGGTGAGCAGGAACGAGCTGGCGCCCTGCACCAGCACCGCCGCGCACACCGCCAGCAGCAGCGGGCCGAGCAGGGCGGTGTCGCGGCCGCCGATCACGTCGTCGATCAGGTACTTCGACGCCCCCGGCAGCACCAGTCCGGTCAGCCGGTTCACCACGATCAGCGCCAGCCCGAGCAGCAGCAGCCAGCGCCGCGGCCAGATGATCTCCGTCACCACGCGGCGCAGGCTGGCCGCCGGCACCGTCCTGGCGCTCCTGTTCGGCCCGTCGAGGGTGGTTGCCGCGCTCCGGTTGCTCATGATCGACCCGCGTTAAGGTACTTCAAACGCCGCGCCGGGGCAGCGCGGATCATCGCACCTCGCGCCGCGCCTTCGCCGGGGCGGCGGCCGTGACGGCCGGGAGTTGGCGTCCCGGACCGGGGTAGACTGGGTAGACCGGCACGGGTTGCCAGGCGCCGCGCCGCGCCGTAGGCTGCGCTGCGATGCAGTTCGTGATGTTTACCAAGCACCTGCAGGGGCTGTCCCTGGACGAGGTGATTGCGGCGCTTGCCGAGGTCGGCGTGCAGGGCGCGGACCTGGCGGTGCGGCCCGGCTATTCGGTCAACCCGGAAAACATGGCCGCCGAGCTGCCGGCGGCGGCGCGCCGCTTCGCCGACGCCGGGATGGCGATCCCGCTGGTCACCGCGCCCACGAGCCTTACCTCGCCCGACAGTCCGCGCGCCGAGGCGTTCTACGAGGCGTGCGGGGCGGCCGGGGTGGGCCACCTCAAGCTCGGCTACTGGGCCTGGGACCCGGAGCGGCGCTTCTGGGACCAGGTCGCCGAGATCCGCGACTGGCTGGCGGTGTTCGCCGACTGGTCGCGGCAGTACGGCGTCAAGACCGTGGTGCACAACCACTCCGGCCACTCGCTGGGCATGAACTCCTCGCAGATGATGCACATCGTGCAGGACTTCGACGCCGCCTGCGTGGGCGTGTTCGCCGATCCCGGCCACCTCGCGGTGTGCGGCGAGCCGATCGCCATGGCGCTGGAGATGGTGCGCGAATACCTGGCGTGCGTGGCGTGCAAGGACCTGCTGCGCGTCGCGGTGCCGGACCGGCGCGGCTGGTGGGGGCGCGGCGAGCCGAACCGCACCTTCACCGTGCCGCTCGGGCGCGGCTTCGCCGACTACGGCGCCGCATTGGCAACGCTGCGCCGGATCGGCTTCACCGGCGTTATGAGCGTGCACAGCGAGTACGACGAGCCGGTGGAAGACGTGATCGCAATGAGCAAGATGGACCTGCGCTACCTGAAGGCGGTGCTCGAATCGGCCGCGGACGACGCAGCCGGCTAGGGTGTGCCGTATCCTGAGGCGGGCGGCGCCTCGCCCGCGATCTCGCCGGCATCCCGGCATCCCGGCATCGCTGTGCCCGCCGCGATCGCGGTACGATCTACCGGCGCTGTGTCCGGCGCGCCGTGCAGGTCGACGTGCGCATCTGGCCTGCGGGCGGCGCCAGCGGCGCCGACACCACGGCCGGGTGGATGAAAACCGTTTTTGAGGAGAGGATCCTGTTGTGAATCGAAGTGATCGAGCGCCCGCGGCGCAGCCCGCCGTGCGCGCGGCCGTGACCGTGAGCCTGGTACCGGAAGTACGCGGCGGGCCGTTCATCTTCTGGGATGGCATCCCCGCCGCCTGCGCGGCAGCCGCCCGCATCGGCTTTCACGGCCTGGAGGTGTTTCCGCACACCGCGGCCGGCGTGCCTGTGCGCGAGTTGCGCACCGCGCTGGATGACCACGGGCTGGTGCTGGCGGCGGTCGGCACCGGCGCGGGCGGGGTCGTGCACGGCCTGTCGCTCGCCGACCCCGACGGCGCCGGGCGGCAGCGTGCCGTCGACTACGTGCGCGCGGTCATCGACCTGGCGGCGCCGTTCGGCGCGCCGGCCATCGTCGGCTCGGTGCAGGGCCGCTCGGCGCCCGGCGAAGCGCGCGAGGAGGCGCTGCGGCGCCTGGTCGACAGCATGGCGCAGCTCGGCGAGGTGGCTGCCGCGGTCGGCGGGCGCATCGTCGTGGAGCCGCTCAACCGCTATGAGACCGACCTGTGCAACACGCTCGCCCACGGCGGCGAGGTGATCGAGCGCACCGGCAGCGACCGCATCGGCCTGCTCGCCGACCTGTTCCACATGAACATCGAGGAGACCGACGTCGCCGCCTCCCTCGTGGCCGCCGGGAAGCGCCTCGGCCACCTCCACTTCGTGGACAGCAACCGCCGCCCGGCCGGCTGCGGCCACCTGTCGTACGGCCCGATCGCCGCCGCGCTGCGCGCCGCCGGCTACCGCGGCTGGGCGGCGGTGGAGGCATTCCCGTACCCCGACCCGGAAGCGGCCGCGCGCCGCTCCATCAACAGCTACCGCGCCTACCTGGAGGAGTGAATCAATGAAGGCAATCAGTCTGCGCGAGCCGCAGCGCTTCGAGATGATCGACATCGACCCGCCGGCCGAGCCCGGGCCCGGCGAGGCGCTGGTGCAGGTACACAACATCGGCATCTGCGGCACCGATGTCAGCGGCTACTTCGGCAAGATGCCGCTCATGACCTACCCGCGCATCCTCGGCCACGAACTCGGCGTCGAGGTGGTGGCGGTGGGCGACGGCGTAGGCAACGTGGCGCCCGGCGACCGCTGCTCGGTGGAACCCTACCTGGACTGCATCGACGGCTGCCTGGCGTGCCTGCGCGGTGCGCCCAACTGCTGCGACTCCCTGGAGGTGCTCGGCGTGCACACGGACGGCGGCATGCGCCCGCGCTTCCTGCTGCCGGCACGCAAGCTGCACGTATCGACCAGGCTGGAGTTCGAGCAGCTCGCGCTGGTGGAGACGCTCGGCATCGGCGCCCACGCCGTGGACCGCGGCGCGCCCGGCCCGGACGACACGGCGCTGATCATCGGCGCCGGCCCGATCGGCCTGGCCAGCCACGAGTTCGTCCGCCTGAGCGGCGCCACCTCCATCTTCATGGACCTCAACGCGGAGCGGCTGCGCTTCGCGAAGGAGGTGATGCACTGCGACCACACCCTGGTGGCGCAGGGCGACATCGCCGCCCAACTCCGCGAGCTGAACGGCGGCGAGCTGCCCAACGTGGTGTTCGACGCCACCGGCTCGAACCGCTCCATGTCGGAGGCGGTGAACTACATCGCGGCCACCGGCACCCTGGTCTACGTCGGCCTCACCGCCGGCGCGCTGTCGTTCCCGCACATGGCGATTCACAAGCCGGAACTGACCGTGCGCGCCACCCGCAACTCGGTGCCCGCCAACTTCCGCGCCATCATCGAGCACATCGAGGAGGGCCGCATCGACACCGGCCCGTGGATCACCCACCGCTCCCGCTTCGGCGACCTGATCGGCGACTTCCCCACGTTCACCCGCCTCGAAAGCGGCGTGATCAAGGCAGTCGTCGCCGTCGACTGAGTATCTCCCGCGGCCTCACGCGGGCGGCGTGCTCAGGCCGCGCCGGCAAGACCACAGGGGTGGTTCATGCCAAGTTGGGGCGCTTCACTCCGCCTCCATCCCGGCGAGCAGTTCCTCCGGGGTGCGCTCCGGGGACGCAAACGGGTCGGTCACTCGTACCCTCCCGAACCTCTGGCCGTGCTGCAAATCTTCGGTCAGCAGCACTCGGCAGTCGCCGGCCTGCGCGGCCGCCACGATGAGCGCGTCCCACCAGGACAGCGAGTAGCGAGCCTCGAGGCGCCAACCGCGCTCCAGTAGGGCGAGATCGACGGCAAGCGGCTGCCACGCGGTGAGGTCGCGGACCAGCGTACGTGCGTCGTCCGCGTCAAATCGCGGCGTCAGCTTGCGGGTCAGGGTCGAGTACAGCTCCTGCAACACCTGGAAGCTGAGCCGGCCTGCACGCCGGCGCCACACATACTGGTACCAGGCTTCCGCCCGCGCCTGTTTCGCCGGCTCGCTCGCATCGTGGCGGTAGACGAGTACGTTGGTGTCAACGAAAATCGGCCCGGTCATGAAGCTCCTCACGGGTCGGCTTGCGGCCGTCGACCCACTGAAACTTGCGCGGCTCTATCGCCATGCATCGCTCCATCGCCGCTTCGTACTCTTCGTCCCGGCGGCGCATCTTGTCGAGCATGTCGGCCAGCCAGCCGGACACGCTGCGGTCGGCTTTGGCTGCCTCCACGCGCAGCCACCGTGCGGTGTCCTCAGGCAACGAAACCGTTACGTTCTTCATGCCACGAAAATAGTGAAGCACGATAATCGTGTCAAATGGGAAGTGGCCAATCCGACGGATCAGAGTATACTGCGGCCGTCGTGGCGGAACGGGATCGGCGGGTGGCGCATCCGATCGTCAACCTCGTGGTGTGGCTGATTGCGATCGGGATGATCGTGACGGTGGCGGCGCTGGCCGGCGGGCGCCTGGCCGGAATTGTCGGGGCGATGCTCACCGCCGACACGCCCCTGGCCGGACGCATTGCCGTGGCCGCGGGGATGGGGGTGATGGCGCTGATGCTGCTGGCGTTCTTCACCTGGCTGGTCACGGCGCTGGTACGAAACGCCGCCAGCCACCTGACCCGCCGCCGGCAGCGCTGAGCCGTCCGGCCCGCGTGGGCGCCTGGCCGGTACGCTCCGGCGTCCGCTGCCGTGAACGATCGCTCCGCCGCGCTCAGGCGGTCGATTCGTCGTCCAGTTCCAGCTTGATGACCAGTACCTCGTTCGTGAGTTCGTTCACCGGCAGGTCGCGGATGCGCAGGCAGGGGCGCGCGGTCCAGCGCCACGGGATCACGTCCACCGCCCACGCCAGCTCGCGGCCGTCGTTGAGCAGGGTGGCCGCGCGCGGGCCGAGCATCTCGTGGTGGCGGCCCAGGTTGGGGTAGTGGCGGTGGTGCCAGTCGGGCAGCGAGTAGTAGAAGCCCAGCACCACGCCGCGCCGGTGGCACGCCTCGGCCAGCATGCCGACAATGTCCTTGCCGAACGGCGAGCGCATCACGTTGTAGTCGGTGTACGCGGTGTCCCACAGGCAGAAGCCGTCGTGGTGCTTGGTGGTCACGCACAGGTACTCCATGCCCGCCTCCTGCAGCACGTCGAGCCAGGCGTCCGGGTTGAACTGCCGGGGATTGAACTCGTCCACCAGCTTCTCGTAGTCGCGCCGCTTGATGTCGCCGCGCCACAGGATCTGCTCGTGCCACGCCGGGATGGCGTACAGCCCCCAGTGGATGAACATCCCGAACCGCTTGCCAAAGAACCAGTCGCGGCCGTCGCCGAACGGCTTGATCATGTCTCTCCTCCCAGTGTTCCGCGTGGTGGTGGCGCCGCCGCCGGGGTCGCGAGCAGGCGGTGGATCTCCTGCCAGCGCGCGGGGTGGCTGTCGTGGGTGATCTCCGGCTCGAAGCCGAGTTTCAGGTAGGTCCTGATGGCGGGCAGGCGCCAATCGTCGGTGTTGAGGATGGTCGCCGCCCAGCCGCGCCGGCGAGCATACCACAGCACCGCCCGGCACACCTGCAGCCCGAGGCCGCGGCCCTGATGGGCGGGATCGACCGCCACCCAGCCCAGCTCATGGCGCGGCTCGGCGGGCGTCGGGCGCACCGTGCAGGCGGTGGCCACGGGGTGGCCGCGATGCAGAACCAGGTACGTGCCCTCCGGCACCACCGGGCGCGGGTCGTTCAGGCAGCGCTCGGCGCGCGCCCGGTCCCAGGCGCCGAGCTGGCCGGTGGCGCCCAGCACCGCGATCCAATCGTCCGGGTCCCGCTCCGCCAGGGTGGCAAGGGTGTGGCCGGGCGGCAGGCTGACCGCTTGCAGCGCCGCGAACGTCCGCAACCGCATTCGCAATTGCGGCAGCCGCGGGCCCGGTGGAGGCGCAGCCGGCAGCGCCGGACCACCGGCGGCAGCGACCGGCGGTCGGGAGTCGCGGCCCCGGGCGCCTGCCGCCGCATCTGCCGCGGCCGAGGCGGCCGCCAAGCACGCGGCGTGCGCGGAGCGTGCGGTGTCCGCGGCGCCGGCGGCGGAGATCCGAGGGCCTGCCGGGCCGGCCATGCCCGCCGCGCCCGCCGGGCCGGCGCAAGCGCCCCGCGGCTCAGAACGCATTGCGCACCTTGACCGGCCTGCCGCTGCGCAGCGACTCCCAACAGGCCAGTCCGGTGGCCACCACCCGCGCTCCCTCGCGCACGCCGACCCACGGCGTCTTGCCGTCCAGGATGCACTCCGCGAGGTGCGCCATCATCACCAGCATCTCCTGGTGGTGGCCGAGCGGCAGCCGGCTGGAGAACGCCGCCTCCGTGGAACGCGCCGGCAGGTAGCCCTCGCCGTCCACCGTCTTGCGGGCGTTGCGCAGCACCCCTTTCGTGCCGTACACGGTGAGCTCGTTCATCACCTCCCCGGGCGGCTCCACCACGCCGAGGTAGTTGGCGATGCGCCCGATCCGCCCGCTCGCGAAGCGCACGTTGATCACGAAGTTGTCCTCCCGCGGATACTCCGGAGCCAGCCCGCTGCGCTGGCCGTAGCAGTGCACCTCCTCGATGTCGCCCATGAACCAGCGCAGCAGGTCGATCGGGTGGCAGGCGCCGCCCAGGATCAGGTCCTGCGGCATCCGCACACGCCACGGCGAGTAGTCGTACACCGGGCGCAGGTCGTGGATGTAGTGCGACTCCGCCAGGTAGGGCTCGCCGATCTCGCCGGCGTCGCACGCGCGCTTCGCCTCCATGAAGTCGAACCGCCCGCGCAGCGACTGGCTTACCAGCAGCACCCGGCCGGTGCGATCCACCGCGTCGACCACCTGCTCCGCCTGCGCCATGGTGTACACCATCGACTTGGTCACCATCACGTGCTTGCCGGCGTCGAGGGCGGCCAGGATCTGCGCTGCATGCAATGGGCCGGGCGTGTAGATACCGATCACGTCCAGCTCCGGGCGCGCCGCCAGCTCGGCAAAGTCGGTGGTGACAACGGGCACGTCGTAGCGCTCGGCGGCCTGCCGGGCGCGCTCGCCGTCGGTATCGCACACCGCCGTCACCCGCAGCCGCAGGTGGCTCCCCGCGGCCGCGTTCGCCTGCAGCAGCGTGGCCCCATGGCCCAGCCCGGCCACCCCCAGCTTCAATTCCTTCACGCGCCTCCCTCCGCCGCGTAGTGTAGGGAAACCGCGCGCCTGTTGCAGGCCGGATCCGGTGGTTACAGCCGGTCCTCGGCGCGGTCGGCGGGGTGGAAGCCGAGCACGGCGCGGGTGTGCTCGGTGTCGAGCCACCGGTAGCGGTTGTCCGAAACGGCGTAGAACACGTCGAAGCGCAGCTCCGGCGGCGCGTTGACGGCCAGTTCGGCCGCGGTGGCGATGTCGCGCTGACTGCACCACAGTGCCGACCCGGCGGCGCCGCGCGGCGCGTCGTCGCCGTTTACGCCGCCGATGCGCAGGCACAGGCACGACAGCCCGTGGCCGTCGGCGTACGCGCGGCACAGCCCCTCGCCCCACACCTTGCTGGCCGAGTAGGGCTCGGTGGGGCGCACCGCGTCGCGGTGGGTCACGCGGTGGAACTCCGCCGGCACGGCGTCGAAGCGCGCCTCCCGGATCGCCTTGTAGGGCTCGTCGAACTGGTAGCCCCAGTCGGTCATGACCGTGCTCGCGTAGACGATGCGGCGCACCCCCTGGCGCCGGCACGCTTCGAGCGCATGGTAGCCGCCCACCACGTTGCTGTTCAGGATCGCCTCGAACGGCGCCGAAGGATCCGGCACCGCGCCCATGTGCACCACCACCTCGGCGCCCGCGAACGCGCGCTCCACCGCGGCCGGGTCGGCCAGGTCGGCGCGCGTAAAGCGCTCCGGCGGGCAACTGAGCGCCCGCCCCGCCGCCACCCGGTCGGACGGCTCGTAGCGCCGCCCGCTGCCGGTCACCTCGTAGCGCTCCGGCTGCGCCGCCAGGTGCGCATACACCACGTCCCCTATCAACCCGCTCACCCCGGTCACGTGTACCTTCAGTGCCATCGCTTCCTGCCTCCTCCCGCGTGCAGCGTACCGGCCGTCCCTGCGCGGCAAAAGGGGCGGGCTTCCCGGAGCGTGCCCGTACGCGGCATCCTGTGGCACGGAACCAACGTCATGACCATGGAACAATGTCTTGCCGACCTCGGCTCCTCCGCCGAGCTGCTCAGCGACCGCCAGCGCGGCGAGTTGCGGCGCAAGGGATACACGCTGCTGCCGGGTGTGATCGACGCCGACTGGCTGGCCCGGCTGCGCGCGCGGTTCGAGGAGCTGGTGGCCGCGGAGGGAGCGGTGGCCGGCGTGGAGGTGCACCAGGAGGAGGGTACGCGCCGGCTGGCGGACCTGGTGAACAAGGGCGACGTGTTCGACGGCGTGTGGTCGCACCCGCTGTTGCTGGCGGCAGCGCACTGCGTGATCGACGCACCCTTCCATCTCGGTTCGCTGAACGCGCGCGATGCCTTGCCCGGCGAGGGATTGCAGGCGCTGCACCAGGACGGCAAGCGCGACGTGCCGCCCCCGCGCTACGGCTGCAACTCGGTGTGGATGCTCGATGACTTCACCGCCGACAACGGCTGCACACGCATGGTGCCCGGCACCTGCACGCTCGCCCACCCCAGGGAGGTGCTCGACGATGCCAAGGCGCCGCACCCGGACGAGGAACTGATCACGGCGCCGGCCGGCAGCGTGGCGGTGTTCAACTCCTACACCTGGCACGGCGGCACCCGGAACCGCACCCGCGATGGCCACCGGCGCTGCCTGCACTGCTACTTCAATCCGCGCCACCTGGCGCAGCAGACCGACCAGCGCGCCTACCTGCGCCCGGCGACGGCCGCGCGCCTGAGCCCCGCGCAGCGCTACCTGCTCGACCTGGAGGACGAGTGATGGCGGGCTCCGTCCAGCAGGGCCAGATAGTGCGCCTCAGCGGCCTGCCGGGCATCGCCTGCCCGTGCGGCACCGCCCGGCGCGCCTTCGCCGAGGCCGCCGAGGGCCGCGCCAGCCTGCACTTGGTGGAGGTGAAGCAGGACAGCGAGCGCCACTACCACCGCCGCCTCACCGAGATCTACTACGTGCTGTCGGGCGAGGGACAGATGGAATTCGACGGCGAACTGCGGCCGGTGGCCGCCGGCGATGCGATTTTCATACCCCCCGGCGTCGTGCACCGTGCCGTCCCCGGCGCGGCGCCGATGTCCATACTCAATTTCGTCATGCCGGCGTTCGACCCGGACGACGAGTGGTTGGTCGAGTAGGCTGCTAGCGGCCAAAGCCGATGCCGCGCTGCGGGGTGCGCGGCTGTTCCCGGCGCTCCGGCCACAGCGGGGCGTAGCTCTCGATGCAGTGCGCGATGTCGGGCAGGCGCATCCGCACCGCCGCCCACGCCAGGCGCGGATGCAGGCTGGCCGGTTCCAGCAGCCGGGCGCCGTCGTCGAGCGCCATCACCTGGTCGCGCACCGCGTCGACCTCTTCGTCCGACAGGCCGCGGTAGTCCCAGATGCGCACCACCGCGGCGCCGGTCTCCTCGTCCTGGGAGGTGATCGAGTGCAGGGAATAGCGGCTGCCGTCGGCGAGGACCATCTCCACGCAGAACGGCGGTACGATGCCGTCGATCCCGGTCAGCCAGCGGATCAGCGGGTCTTCGTCCCAGTTGGATGGTGCCGGATTCACGGCTCACCATGGTAGCGGGTTCGACGCCGCCGGTCATCCATCCGCCTCCGCCGATTTCCGCCGATTCTCCGCCGCTCCGCCGCCTCCGCAACCCGCACTCAGTACACTCCTGACTCCTGCACTGACTCCTGCCAGCCCGCTTGACTACGCTGTGCCATTCGAGGAAGCCTGGTGGCCCGGTGAGTACCGAGGCAATCGCCTTCGCTGGTGTCGGCGTGGCTCTGCTGGCCGTGCTGGTGCCGGTCGTCGTCCTGCAGAGCCGCCGTCTGGAGCAACGCATAGACTCCGTTGCCGCCGCCTTGGCGAGCGCCCGCACCGAATTGCGCACCGACCGTCACACTCCGCCGCTGCCCACGTGCAGTGCCCGCATGGCGGCCACCGTGTCGGCCTCGCCGGCGCGCTTGTCGTCGCGGTAGCGTCTGACCCGGGCAAAGCGCAGGGCCATGCCGGAGTCGTAGCGGGAACTGCGCTGGATGCCGTCGAATGCGATCTCCACCACCTGTTCCGGGCGCACGTACACCACGCCGCCCCGGCGCTGCGTCTCCAGTTCCAGGAAGCGCTCGGTCTGCCAGCGCAGCATGTCGTCGGTCATGCCCTTGAAGGTCTTGCCCACCATGGCGAAGCCGCCGCGCTCGGTGTCGCGCGCGGCCAGGTGCAGGTTGCTCAGCGAGCCGCGCCGGCGGCCCGATCCCCACTCGACCGCTACCACCACCAGGTCCAGGGTGTGCGCCGGCTTCACCTTGATCCAGCCGCTGCCGCGCCGGCCTGCCTCGTAGGTGCTGTCCAGCGCCTTGACCATCACTCCCTCGTGGCCGGCCGCGAGCACCCCGGCGGCATGGCGCGCGGCGTCCTCCGGGTCGGCGGTGATCACCCGCGGCACGCGCAGGGCGGCCGGGCAGGCGCGGTCCAGCGCCGCCAGCCGCTCGCTGAGCGGCCGGTCGATCAGGTCCTCCCCGTCCAGGTGCAGGCAATCGAAGAAGAACGGAACCAGCAACCGCCCGTTCGGGGCGCCGCCCGCATCGCCTCGGGCGTCATCCGCCGGCGCGCCGGCAGCCGCGGCTCCCGCCTGACCGCGGGTGTCCTCTGACGCGGCGCGCTCTCCCGCAGCGACACGGCGCCCGCCGCCCGCCCGCGCGTGCAGGGCGGCTTCGCCGATTCGTTGAGCTGCATCGGTCGCGTCCGCCCGGCGTGCATCGGGCGGCGCCCCGGTGCCGGAACCGCCAGCGTCAGCGGTGGCGCACTGCGCCGCACCGGCCAGCGCCCGCCCGCGTACATCGGCGGCGTCGTGGTGTTCCGGCGGGCTCCCTCCGGCGGCGCCGGCCGCCGTGTCGTTGGCAGCGCCGGTCCGTGCGCCGCGGCGGCCGAACCGGCTCATGGTAACCTGGAACGGCAGCGGGCGGCCGTCGGGGCGCAGGGCCAGCACCTCGCCGTCCAGGATCACCGAGCGCACCCGCAGGTTGACCACCGCGGCCACCAGGCCGGACAGGTTGGCGGACACCTCGCGCAGGTTGCGGGTGTACACGCGCACCTCGGCGCCGCAGCGGTGCACCTGCACGCGGGCGCCGTCGTACTTGGTCTCGACCGACGCGGTTCCGGTGCGCTGCAGCGCGGCCGCCACCTCCGGCGCGGTACCGGCGAGCATCGGCAGCAGCGGGCGAAACAGGGTCAGCCGGAAGCCGCGTAGCGCCTCCACGCCGGCGGCGAGCGCCGCCTCCCCGACCGCGGGCAGCGAGCCGGACACCATGAGGGCGCGCCGGACGTCGGTGGTGTCCACCTCGGCGGCCGCGGCCAGCGCGTCCGCCATGATGCCTTCCAGGGCGCCCTGGCGCAGCTCGCCCACCAGCAGCCGGCGCACAAACTGCTGCTCCGCGGCGCTGGCGCGGCACAGCAGCCGTTCCAGGATGGCGGCGCGCCGCGCGCCGGAACCGGGGCCGCCGGTACGCGCCAGCTCCGCGATGCCGTCGGCAGCCTGCCGTATGGTCAGGGTGGCCTCGGCCGCCGCCGCCACCTCGGTGTCTCGCAGCGCCGCGTAGCCGATGCCGATCCGCCCTTCCGGCAGCGTACCCGACAGCCAGGCGATTCCTGTGCGCCGCTCGCCCGCCTCGAGCCGGCCCAGGCAGCCGGCCAGCGCCGCTACCTTGGCGGTGCGGGAGCGTGTCGCCGCCACCGCCGCTGACGCCGCCACCAGGTCTGCCAGCAGCACGCCGCCGCTACCGCCCCGCCGCGCTCGATGCCGTGCTGACCGTGCGCCCGAACCATGCGGCTGCCGGTGGGCGGCACACCGCCGGCGGCCGGCGGCGCTGTGCCGGAAGTGGCATCCACGCGGCTCCGATAGCGGCAAGCCGTTGCGCGTCCGCACGTCGATACGGACGGTCGCAGCCGTGATCGTCGCGGTGCCTGCGGCAACCCCGACAGCCGTCGGCGCAACACCGGCAGCGGCGGCTGCGGCGACCTGACCCGGCTGGCCGAGCGGCTGCTCGCTCACCAATGCCCGCCAGGCTGACTCCTCGTACCTCGCCGCTGTCGGTCGACTCCGCGTCCAGCACCGGCTGCTAGCGGACGCTGGCGACGTCGCCCGCGACGTTGGCGCGGCTGTCCGGCGCGCCGGCGGGATGCGCGGACACCGCGGCGCCGGGGTGCACGGCGCCGGGCCGGCGCACCCGGCAGGTCACTCCGCCGCGCCACTGCGGCGTCAGGGCGGCACGCAGGCCGCCGCACGCCTCCTCCATCCGCTCGCACGGCGCCGTCTCGCCGGTCACCTCCAGTTCCACCTCGCCGATGCGCAGCAGACCCGCCACGGCCAGGTCGACGCCGCTGACCAGCAGGTTCGCCCGCCGCGTCGTCCACGGCAGCTCGGGCCGGCCCACCTCCCGGCACGCCGCCTGCCACGACTCCAGGCTCAGCACCGTCACCTGCCGCCGCCCCGGGCGGCCGCGGAAGTCGTCCGCAACGCCGCCCTCCCGCGTCACCTCGGCCGCGGCCAACTCCTGCATCGTGCCGCGCGAGCGGTGCCGCACGGCGATCGCCAGCAGCCGCGGCCCCTGTTCCGCCATAGCCATGGCCTACGCTACCACGCTGACGGCCGCGCGGTCACCTGCTACACTCGGCAGCCCAGTGCATCGCCTCGAGGTAAACGCCACCATCAACCTGCTCAAGGAGCACGGCCTGCTGCCGCCCGACCACGACGCCCCGCCGTCCGTGAACGATCTCATCGCGCACGTGTACGACGCCTGCGCACGCAACGGGGTGCGCCGGTCCGCCCTGCGCCGCGAGGTCGAGGCGCTGTGCCGCGAGCACCTGCGCCCGGACGGCGTCCCGCCGCTCTCCCTCTGACCCGACCAACTGCCGGAACGAAGTGCCGGCATCGCCGGAACGGAACGCCGGCCCGCCGGAACGGAGCGCCGGCCCGCCGGAACGGAGCGCCGGCCCGCCGGAACGGAACGCCGGCCCGCCGGAACGGAACGCCGGCCCGCCGGAACGGAACGCCGGCCCGCCGGAACGGAACGCCGCGTTGCTGCCGCCGCGAGGGCGCCCCGACCTTGCTGTGCACCCGGCGAATGGTCAGTCCCGGTCCGTCGGCCGCTGCTCCGGCTCAAGCCCCGGCTCCGGCATGAAGCCGGATTGCAGGAAGCCGCCGTCGATCGGAATCGCGGCGCCGTTGATGTAGTCGCCGCCGGGGCCGCACAGGAACGCCACCAGCGCCGCGATCTCCTCGGGATACACCTCGCGCGGGATCGGCATGCGCTTGCGGCGCGACGCGCGCAGCGCCGGGTCGCGCGTGTACACCAGCGTGGTCATCGCGGTGGCGGCCACGCCCGGACACACCGTGTTCACGTTGATGCCGTAGCGCGCCCACTCCACGGCGAGCATGCCGGCGAGACTGTTGAGCGCCGCCTTGGAGGGGCTGTAGGCACCGCGTTCGGGGATCGGCGCCCACGCCCCGACCGACGACACGTACACCATGCGCCCGCCGCTGCCGCGCGCCACCAGGTGGCGGCCCACCGCCTGGCTGAACAGGAACGCGCCGGTCAGGTGACTGTCCAGGGCAGACCGCCACTGCGCCGCGCTCAGTTCCAGGGACGGCGCCTTGATGTTGTTGCCGGCGCAATACACCAGCAGGTCGATCCGCTCGCAAGCCGCCACCGCGCCGCGCACCGCGGCCTGCACCGCCGCGCCGTCGGCCACGTCCACGGCCACCGCGTCATGTCCCGCACCCGGCAGCGCCGCCGCCACCGCGCGCGCCTGCTCCAGGTTCAGGTCCGCCACCACCACCGCCGCGCCCCGCCCGGCGAGCTCCCGGCACACCGCGCTGCCGATGCCGCCGGCGCCGCCCGGCACGATCGCGGCCCGGCCGGCCAGATCGCCGCCGTCCACTTCCCGGGTCCGCTCGGCGTCCGGTGCCGCGTTGCTCACCCGGTACCGAGGTGCCGGCCCAGGAACTGCACGGTGAGCGGCCACGACTCGGCCGCGGCCTCCGTGTGGTAGCGCGTCGGGTTGGTAAAGTCCATGTAGCCGTGACCGGCGCCGGCGAAGCTCTCGAAGCGATGTTCCACGCCGTGGCGGGTCAGCTCGGCGTCGATGGCGTCGCGATCCTCCGGAGACGGGTTGCCGTCGCGGCCACCGAAGAAGCCGAGCACCGGGCAGGCGATCTCGCCGAGGCGGTCGAACGGCGCTGCGCCCTCCCCCCACGCCAGGCGCGTGTTGCCGCCGTAGAACGCCACCGCGCCGCGCAGCCGGTCGCTGGCCGCGGCCAGCAGGTACGCCACCCGCCCGCCCATGCAGAACCCCACCACCGCGACCGGCCGCCCCGTGCCGGCGGCGCCGCCGGCGCCGAGGTGGTCGAGCACGGCGTTGCAGTCGGCGACGATCTCGTCGTCGCGCAGCAGCGCCATCCGCTCAAGCGGTTGTTCAGGCGGCGGATCCTGGCGATGGTACAGTTCCGGAGCGGCCGCCACGAAGCCGGCAGCCGCCAGCCGCCGAGACATGCCCTGCACGAACTGGTCCACGCCGCCGGCGTGCTGGATCACCAGGACCGCGGGCGTATCGGGAGCGTCACCGGCGTCGTCCGGACGCGCCACGAAGGTGCGCATCGGAGCGCCATCGACCGGCAACGTCTGCCAGTCACTACTGTGGGCAATCATGACAACATCATAGCGCGCCGCGCCGCCGCCGGCCATTGCCGCACCGCCCGATCCACCCGATCGCTCCGTTCGGGGCCGGCGGCAAACCGCGAAGAAAATCCTTGCACCAAGTGCGGCGCGCCGATTAACTTGTGATCCGTTTTAGCCACATGATCGGTATCGGACTCGATTTCGGCACGACCAATACCACGGTCGCCGTGGCCGATGGCGACCAGATCACGTATCTCACGCTCGATCCACTCGCCGTCCCGACCACGGTCATGCCCACCGCACTCTACATACGCCGCACCATGGACCACACCGTGGGCAGCATCGCCATCGCCAGTTACCTCGGGGACAACGCCGGCCGCGTGGTACGCCTGCGCAAGATCGACATCGGCGCGATCGCCATGACCGTCAACGCCAGCGATGGCGGCAGCGCTCCCGGCCACTCGGAGGGAGACGCCGTCGAGGTCGCCGTGCGGGTACGCGGCGACGACGACGCGGAACTGCCCGGGCGGCTGTTCCGCGGCCTCAAGAGCTATCTCGGCATCCGCACCCACGAACGCTTCAAGGTGTTCCACCGCCAGTTTCGCACCGTCGCCCTCGTCACCCTGATCCTGTCCGAGATTCGCCGCTCCGTCGAATCCTCGGGCCGCACGCTCGACGGCGGCCTGCACATCGGCCGCCCGGTGCGCTTCGTCGGCGATGACGACGCCAACGCCATCGCCATGGCGCGCCTCGAGGAAGCGTGCCGCAACGCCGGCTTCAACGACTTCACGTTTTACCCGGAGCCGGTGGCGGCCAGCCTCAGCTACCTCCATGCCCGGCGCATGGCGAAGCCCGACGAGGCGAGTTCCGCACCCGCCCGGCGCGGCCTGCTCGCGGCCGCCAACGACGCCCGCCGCCGCGGCGAAGCGCAGCTTCTGCTCACCTTCGACTTCGGCGGCGGAACGCTGGACCTGTGCCTCCTGGAGAGCCGCGACGGGATGTTCCGGGTGCTCGGCACGGAGGGCCTGCCGCTCGGCGGCAACCGCATCGACCAGCTCATCATCAAGCGCCTGGTGTTTCCGGAACTGGGCGAGGGCGCGCCGATCAAGAGCGCCCAGCACCTCCGTCACGCGGACACGGTGTTCCCCTTCTACCGATTCGCCGACTACCTGCTCAACTGGCAGATGGCGTACATGATGAATCAGCCCGACCTGATGGACACGTTGTTCGCCGGCATCCGGTCGGGGCCGGACCAGCAGCGCAAGCTGGGGCGGCTGTGGCGCCTGGTGCGCGGCAACTACGCGTACGCCCTGCTGAACGCCACCGAACGCGCCAAGGCGCGCCTGTCGGAGAAGGAGCAGACGGCGATCGCCCTGCCCGACATCGAGCTGGAGGTGCCGTTCGACCGCCCGCGCCTGGAGCAGATCCTGGAGCCGGTGGTGGAAGAGATCGGCGCCGCGGTCGCCACCCTGCTGAACAAGACGCGGGTAGCGTCCGACCAGATCGACCGCGTGGTGTGCACCGGCGGATCGTCGCAGCTCCTGCCGGTGCAGGCGCGGCTGGAGGAGCTGTTTCCCGGCCGCATCGAGCGCTTCGACTTCTACCGCAGCATCGCCGGCGGACTCGCCCTGGCGAGCGCACGCGGCTACCGGCACGACCTGCCGTAAGCGTGCCGTCCCGCGGGTTCCCCTTTCACGCCTCCGGTGCGCGCGTGGTGAGGCCATCTGCAGCGCCGGCACCGGAGCGCTCCGCCGGCCGGCGGCCGCCGCCAACGCGCAGCGCCGCGCCCGCGCTACCGGCGATGGCCGCCACCAACGTACGCGCCACGCCTGCCGCGGCCGCGCCACCGTGCCGCGGCGACCGCCTCGGGCGGCCGCTCCCGACGACCGCCGCGCAGCATCGCCCGGCGATGCTGCCGCACCCGACGGCCGCCGCGCCGACGGCCGGCCGGTGACGGTCACCGCCGTCCGCACCCCGCTGATCCGCCCCGGCTGCGACCTGGCGGCGGTGCTCGCGGCCAGCCTGCCGGCCCCGCTGCCGGACCGCTGCGTGCTGGTGGTCGCCACCAAGGTGGTCAGCATTGCCGAGGGCCGCCTCACCGGGCGCGCCGGCGACCGCGCCGCGCTGCACGACCTGGTGCGGCGGGAGGCGGAGTACTACCTGGAGCCGCATGCCTCGCGCTACGACATCATGCTCACCATCAAGCGCAACTGGATGTTCGTGAACGCCGGCATCGACCAGTCCAACGCCGCCGGCCACCTGGCGCCCTGGCCGCGCGACCCGCAGCGCAGCGCAGGCGAGCTGTGGCGCCGGCTGCGCGAACATGCCGCCGGTGCGCGCCGCCTCGGCGTGATCCTCGCCGACTCGGGCGGCATCCCGCTGAACTGGGGCGTGGTCGGCCGCGGCATCGCCCACTGCGGCTTCGTCGCGCTGCGCGACTATACCGGCACCCCCGACCTGCACGGCCGCACGATGAGGATGGAAAAGACCAACCTGGTGCAGTCGATCGCCGCCGCCGCGGTGCTGGAGATGGGCGAGGGCGCCGAGCGCACCCCGGTCGCGGTGGTGGAGCAGGTAGGCCGCCTGCACTTCCAGGACCGCGAGCCCACCGCCGCCGAACTGGCGGCCCTGCGCATCAGCCTCGAAGACGACGCCTACGCCCCCATCCTCCGCTCCGCCCCCTGGCAGCGCGGCGCCGGCGGCTCCTAGCCGGCTCGATCCCGTCAGCCGGACGCAGCCCAACGACCGTACTCGGTACAAGCTGCCACGAGGGAGTCTGGTGCAGGCTGCCGAAGCTCGTTTCTTCTGCACATATCGACGAGGGTATTGACATGACGGGCGCAGTCGCTTTCGCGTGGCAAGCGAGGGTAATCGCGTTTCGATTCATCGACGGTCGTACCTTCAAGATATTTCAGCCAAGTCTCGATCCTCCACGTCGGCACAAACAAGAGTACGCTATCCGGCCGTTTAACGAGGCCGTGCTTTTTGCAATGAGAGTCGAACTGGGCGACACGCCTACGAACGCCTCGGTCATCGCCGTCAACCATCACCATCAGAGCTTGTGATACGTGCCTACTCCGGTGTTCCCTGAGTTCCGTTCCGAAGCGGTTTCGTACGAATTGCTCTGCAGATCCATCCGCCGGTCCAGCCATCTGTATTCGGGCCTGATGGTCTCGCCATCCCATCTTCAGGAGGAAGCGCCGAACGAACACGCGGTGCTGCTTGTCCTCACAAAGCAACACGATCTGGACTCGTCGACTCAGCTTTCCCAGCCTCGGGCGAATAACTCGGACAACTGCAGACCATTATCGGTCCCGTTGGAAGCGTTCTTCAAACTATGGGTGGTAATGATGCCAGATGCGTCGCGCAGAAACAGAACGCCGTTGTCGCGGCCGAGGTAGTCGATCAACTCCGGATGATGAGAGCTGATCACAGCTTGCATCAAAGTATCCCCGCAGGCGTCCTCCAGGCCCATCAGTCAGGGCTGAATCTCCCTTAGTGCAACATAATTCTCTGGTTCGTCGAGGAACAAAGTGTAGCCCTGGTCTCTCGCCATGTGAATCAGGCCATATAGCAACACGAGGCCCCGTTGGCCGTCAGATAATTCATCGAACCGCAGCTCGTATCGAGTGTGGGAGTTCGCCTGTTCTACAAACCCGACCATGAGAGCGCGTGTCTCATGGCCGACCTTCTCCAATCTGACCTCGTCGAACCCAGCTCCGATAGCGTCCCGAAGGGTGCGTGTATAATCCGTCACGAGACCGGGGTGCTCCTGAAGCCCGTGCCTATACCAGTCAGCAAAGTTGTGACCATCACGTGCCAATAATGCAGCTTCATCGGCCGATACAGTGTGGAAGTGCGGCGGGTGGGGACTGCACACCAACACCTTTCTCATGAAATCGAGGAAACTGGTAAGTCGAATATTGTCGTGACGGGAAGCAACACGAGCCAAAGCTGATTCCGAGCAATCGACAGAGTAACTTGGTCCCTTGGAGTGGTCGTCGCGGTAGAGCTGAACCTCGCCCTCCTTACATTCGAACAACGGTTTCCCCTCCAGGAGCAACCGCTCAGCATGAATCCGGGCACGTCTCGTGGCTCGTTCATGGTCAATTTCGAGATGATGGGTGAACATATCCGAATTCAGCAGTACCTGGATCTCGAAGACTTGCCGGTTACGACTCTGCCACCGAGTGAGAGTCTCGGTAGGAAACGTGTCCCGATCGGCGACCCTCGCGTCGCCCGAGAGCAGACGCCGCAATGCGAACATGATGTCGAGTATCGAGGACTTCCCTACTCCGCTTGGACCCAGGAGCAAGGACAACTCCCCGAGAGGCAAGTCAAAGTTGACGAGGCACCGATAGTTGTCGACGAACAACCTGGTGATCATTGAGGCATGTACCCTGAATCAATCATAACACACATTTCGGATCAGGCATCGTCGGAGTGCAGTTCTTTGTCCGGGAGGCGGCGGCGGAGGTGGTCGGAGAGGGATTCACCGGCGGCGAGCTCGACGTCGGTGGCGGGGATGCGGCGCTGCAGCTCTTCGCCGAGCAGGGTGAAGTTCTCGAACTCGCGCGACACGGTCATCAGCCGGTCGTCCTTCTCCACGTATACGTAGAGCAGTTCCATGCCGTTCGCGGCGCGCGCCGTGCCGGCGAAGGTGACCTCGTCCCACGGGTGCCGGTGGGTTTCCTCGCCGAACTCGCAGATGGTCACGCCGCCGTCGTCGGCAGCCACGTAGCTCGCGAGGTGCTTCACGATGAAGCGCACGATGCGGTAGGCGATGTAGCCCGCCAGCAGCAGGGCAACGAGGCCGACGACGACCTGTACCAGGATCGTCACCAGCAGCGCGCCGGCCACCAGGGCGGCAACCACGGCCACCGGTATCAGCGCGCGCGGGTTGGAGCGCAGCGTCATGTGCGCCTTCATGATGGGCGACCCCTCACGCCGGCACCATAGGCGCCCGGCGCGCCCGCGTCAATTCCGCACCTCCCGGTAACTCAAGGTAGGGGCATTCGTTGACTGCACCGGACGATGCCCATACTTTAGGGCCGACCCACTCCTGACGCCGCCTGAGCGGGCGCAGCAACGAGTGGACCAACCAGCACTGCGAGGCACCAATGAAGCGAATGTGCGCGCTCGCGGGAGCAGTGGGCCTGCTCCTGCTTCCGGCGATTCCGGCCCTGGCGCAGGCCGACGCGGCTCCGGCGGGCCGCGACCTGATGTGGGTAACCTGGCTCGGTTCCATTGCGGCTCTGGTGTTCGCGCTGCTCCTGGCCCTGTCGGTGCTGCGCAAGCATCCCGGCTCAGACATCATGCAGGAGCTGAGCCGTGCGGTCCTGGAGGGCGCCACCGCCTACCTCAAGCAGCAGTACAAGGTGGTCGGCCTGTTCTTCATCCTGCTGTTCGCGGTGCTCGCGGTCATCTCCTACGGGCTCAAGCTGCTGTCGCCGTTCGTGCCGTTCGCGTTCATCACCGGCGGCTTCTTCTCGGCGCTGGCCGGCTTCATCGGCATGTCGATCGCCACCCGCGCCAACGCGCGCACCGCCCAGGGCGCGAGCGAGTCGCTCAACGCCGGCCTGCGGGTGGCGTTCTCGTCCGGCACGGTGATGGGCATGACCGTGGTGGGGCTCGGGCTGCTCGACATCAGCATCTGGTGGTTCCTGCTGCGCTTCGCATTCGACGTGCCGGTGGTGGAGATACCGCCGATCATGATCACCTTCGGCATGGGCGCCTCGCTGCAGGCGCTGTTCGCGCGGCTCGGCGGCGGCATCTTCACCAAGGCGGCCGACGTGGGCGCCGACCTGGTCGGCAAGGTGGAGGCCAACATTCCCGAGGATGACGCCCGCAACCCCGCCACCATTGCGGACAACGTGGGCGACAACGTCGGCGACGTGGCCGGCATGGGCGCCGACCTGTACGAGTCGTACGTCGGTTCGATCATCGCCACCATGGCGCTCGGCGCCATCGCCTCGCTCAGCCTGCCGGAGGTGTCCGCGCTGCAGATGATCCAGGTGCCCGTGTCGGTGGCCACCATCGGCGTGCTGTGCTCGATCCTCGGCACCGCGGTGGTGCGCACCAGGGGCGAGGCCTCCCAGCACGTGCTGCTGAAGGCGCTGCGCAACGGCACCTGGCTGTCCACCGGGCTGATCGCCGTGCTGTCGCTGGTGCTGGTGCTGCTCACCGCCGGCCCGAGCTTCATCGGCATCTGGGGCGCGATGATCGTCGGCCTGGTGGCCGGCAACGTGATCGGCTGGTTCACCGAGTACTACACCTCCGACAACTACAAGCCGACCCAGGAGCTGGCGGCCGAGGCGCAGACCGGACCGGCGACCCTGATCATCCAGGGCCACGCGCTCGGCATGCTGTCCACCCTGGTGCCGGTGGTGACGGTGGTGGCGGCCACCCTGCTGGCGTTCTTCCTGTCCGGCGGCGCGCAGTTCCCGGGCATCGGCCTGTACGGCATCGGCCTGGCCGCGGTCGGCATGCTCAGCACCCTCGGCATCACCCTGGCCACCGACGCCTACGGCCCGGTGGCGGACAACGCCGGCGGCATCGCCGAGATGGCGGAGATGGAGCCGCACGTGCGCGAGCGCACCGACGCCCTCGACTCGCTCGGCAACACCACCGCCGCCACCGGCAAGGGCTTCGCCATCGGCTCGGCGGCGCTCACCGCCCTGGCCCTGCTCGCCGAGTACCGCAACAAGATCGTCGAGGCGCTCGACACGGTCACCGTGGGCGCTGCGTTCGAGCAGTTCTACGCCAACATCATCACCATCACCCGCGACGCCGCCGGCCACGTGCAGGATGCCCAGATGAGCATCAACCTGATGGATCCCAAGATCCTCATGGGGCTGTTCATCGGCGCCGTGCTGCCGTTCGTGTTCGCGTCGCTGTCGATGAAAGCCGTTGGACGCGCCGCCGGCGACATGGTCAAGGAGGTGCGGCGCCAGTTCCAGGCCAACCCCGGCATCCTGGAAGGCAAGGTGCGCCCCGACTACGCATCCTGCGTGGGCATCTCGACCAAGGGCGCGCAGCGCGAAATGGTCGTCCCGTCGATCCTGGCGGTGGTCGCCCCGATCCTGGTCGGCGTGCTGTTCGGCCCGTTCACGGTAATCGCGCTGCTCGCCGGCGCGCTCGCCACCGGTTTCGTGCTGGCCATCATGATGGCCAACGCCGGCGGCGCCTGGGACAACGCCAAGAAGTTCGTGGAGGCGGGCAACTACGGCGGCAAGGGATCGGAAGCGCACAAGGCGGGCGTCATCGGCGACACCGTCGGCGACCCGTACAAGGACACCTCCGGACCGTCGATCAACATCCTGCTCAAGCTGATGTCGATGGTTTCGATCGTGTTCGTGACCAGTTTCCTGGCGCTCAACAACCTGCTGGTTTCGCTGTTCGTGTAGCGCCCGGCGGCGGAGCCGCCGCGAGCAGGTAGCCCTCGCCGCGCACCGCGGTGATGGTAGGGGCGCCGCCGTCGCCGCCGTCGCCGCAGGCGATGCGGGTCTTGCGGCGCAGCGCGGCCACGTGCACGTCGATCGCCCGGCTGCGCCCGGCCGGCAGCCGGCCCCACAGGCGGTAGAACAGCGCCTCGCGGCTGGTCACCCGGCCGGCATTGTACAGCAGCATCTTGAGCAGCCGCGCCTCCGCCACCGACAGGGCGACCGCGCCGCCGGCGCCGTGCAGGGTGGTGCCGTGCAGGCGCATGCCGTCGCCGGCAGCGTGCGCGACCCCCGGCAACGCGGCCGCATCCCGGCGTTCCAGCCACAGTTGCACCCGCAGTTGCAGCTCGGTGAGGGACCACGGCTCGCGCAGATAGTCGACGCAACCGCGCAGGAACGCGGGCGCGAGTCCCTGCTCGTTGCCGTAGGCGAGCACCGGCAGCGCCAGCCGGCCGCCTCCGCCGAGCAGGGTGTTGACCGCGGCGGCGGGAACGATGAACAGCGCGGCGTCGCGGCTCGCGTCGAACTCGCGGCTCACCAGGAGCTCGAAGCCGCGTCCGTGGCGCCGCGGCGCAGCGCGCAGCCGCCGCAGGCGCACCTCCAGCGCGGGATCGTGGCCCACCACGAACAACACGCGCGGCAGGCCGGAGGAACCGCTCATCGGCGCGCCGTTCGGCTGTCGTCGGGCAGTCGGGCTGCGAGCCTGCCGTCCGCCGCCTACGGCGCGGCGGCGCCGGGAGTGCTCTTGTCCTCGATCTGGCGCATCTTGGACTTCAGGTCCTCAAGCATCCGGTCGGCGCCCCCGCCGGACTCCAGTTCGCGGAACTGCTCTTCGAGCTGCGCGTCGCCGGCATCGATCTGCGCCAGCTCGTCGGTGGCCTCCGCGTGCGCTTCCGCCTCCTCCACCTTGGCGGCCATGCGGTCGAAGGCGTCGAACGCGGAGGTGTTGCCGGTGGCGCTGATGGTGGCCTGGATGCGCTGCTGCGCCTCCGCCCGCTTGGCGCGCGCGATCAGCAGGTTCTTCTTGCGGCTGGCCTCTTCGATCTTCTGCTGCAGTTGCCGCAGCGAGTCCTTGAGCTGTTCCACCGAGGCGTGCTGGGCGTCGTACTGCTCCTGGTAGCTGGCCACGTATTCGGCATGTTCCTGCTTGCGCACCAGCGCCTGCTTGGCCAGGTCGTCCTTGCCGGCGCGTACCGCGTCCATGGCGCGCTGCTCCCAGACGTCGGCGTTGCGCCGCTGCTCCAGGAGCTGCCGCTGCAGCCGCTTCTCGTCGGCGATCGCGGATGCCACGCTCTTCTTGGACTCGATGAGCTGCTCGTTCATCTCCACGATCAACTGGTTGAGCATCTTCTCGGGATTCTCGGCCTTGGTGATCATGTCGTTGATGTTGGAGCGCACCACGCGCCGGAAACGGTCGAACAGTCCCATCAGGTGACCTCCACGGTGTCACGATACCCGGCCAGCTTCCGGTAGTGTTGCGCCAGCTCGAGTCCGATGGCATCCAGGGTGGCCTGGAACTCCTCGAGGTCGAGGGTGGCTCCCACCAGCGTGTTGAGCAGGATCACGTCGTCGCCCTCCAGTGCGTAGGCGCCGTGGATCATGTCGGACTGGTTGAGGCGCAGGAGCTGCTCGAAGAATTCCTCGCGCTGCTGGGCGGGAATTGCCATGACCTTGACGCGGATGATCACCACCGGATCGGCGAGAATGACCAGCACGTTCTCCAGGCCCTTCTCGTCGTCGTTGATCAGCCACGTGCCGTCGTCCACCGTCTCGTAAGTTAGGGAGAGCGAGAGCATATAGCCCTCGATCTTTGCCGATTCTATCATGTGGGTTAATCCGTCCTCAGTATAATGCCGGCGGCCCGGACCGGTCACCCGCCGCGGGGTGTCGCAGGCCGCGCCCGCCTGGCGCCGGCGCCGTCGAACACGATATCGCGCTCCTCGATCAGCAACTCACCGTCCCCGCCGCGGCGCGTGCGGGCGGCGACCGGTGCGCCGCCGGCGCGGCGTCCGGCGAGCAGGCGCGCCCGCTCCAGCACGTTGTGCAGCTCGCGCACGTTGCCGGGCCAGGTGTGGGCGGCCAGCCGTCGCAGCGCCGGGTCGCTCAGTGCGATGCCGCGTTCGCTGCCGGCGCCGAGCAGGGCGTAGGAAAGCAGCGGAATGTCGTCGCGCCGCTCACGCAGCGGCGGCACGCGGATAATCAGCACCGCCAGCCGGTACCACAGGTCGAGCCGCATGCCGCCGTCCGCCAGGTGCGCCTCCGGATCGCGGTTGGTGGCGCTTACCACCCGCACGTTGACGGTCGCCGGATGCGCCCCGCCGACGCGCGTCACCTCGTGACTCTCCAGCGCGCGCAGCAGCTTGACCTGCGTGTCGAGCGCCATCTCCGCCACCTCGTCGAGGAACAGGGTGCCGCCGTCGGCGCGCTCGAAGCAGCCGGCCCGCGCCACCGCTCCGGTAAATGCACCCGGCTCCGATCCGAACAACTCGCTCTCCACGAGCGTGTCGGGAATGGCGCCGCAATTGATCGCCACGAACGGCGCCGGCGACCGGTGCGAGAGCCGATGAATGCCGCGCGACACCAGCTCCTTGCCGGTGCCGCTTTCGCCCATCACCATGACGGCGGCATCCGAGTCGGCGAACACCTCCATCAACTCGCGCACTTGCACCAGCGGCGCCGACTCCCCGACCAGGCCGTCCGGCGGCGCCCTGCGTTCGCGGGCGTGGCGGGCGGCACTGTTGATCAGCGCGTTGTGCAGCTTGGCAAGCAGCGTGCGCAGTTCGTAGGGCTTGAGCAGGTAGTCGCTGGCGCCGGCGCGGATCGCGTCCACCGCCACCGCCACCTCGGTGGTGCCGGTCAGAATCACCACCGGCGGTCCCAGCGGCTGGCCGGTGATGTGGCGCAGCAGGTCCATGCCGTTGCCGTCCGGCAGGGCAAGGTCCAGGAGTACCACATCCACCTCGCCGGCCGTCGCCAGCCGCCGGCCGGCCGCCAGCGTGGTGGCGGACAGCAGGTGGTACTCGTCCGGCAACACCAGGTCCAGCGTACTGTGGGCGCGCGGGTCGTCGTCGATCAGCAGAAGTCTAATCACCGATGGACACGGTATTTATTGACTACGTGTCGGACAATAAGCGGAGCGCACTTGCTTCCTGTACGGTGCAATACTTCCTGAATCGGTCCCGAATCTTGACGGCGATTCCCGAGTCGCGTAGCATGGTGCCGAGGCAGCGGGCGGTTCAGGCGTCCTGGGCAGGCCACCTGGGCCGGAAGCGGCGCCGCAGGTGGCGGTTCATGGGCGTTGGTGCGCGCGCAGCGACGCCAGGAGCTGGCGCGCGGCGGTCAGCGCGGCCACCGCGGCGGTGTCGACGCGCAGTATGCCGCCGGGCAGGCCGGCCGCGTGGAAGCCGTGCTCCCGAAACAGCGCCTCCTCGTCCGGCGAGAAGCCGCCCTCGGGCCCCACGGCGCACCGGATCGCCGCTGGCGGCCCGGCGCGCACCGCCGGCCGCGGTCCGGCAGGCGCCGGCGCTTCTCCGTGCGCTGCGCCCGGCACGCGGCTCCCGCCTGCGGCCGCGCCCGCCGCGGCGGCAGGCGCGCCATGCGCCGGGGTCAGCGCGCCATGCGCGGGCGGCGGCGCGCCGTCCGCTGAAGCGCCGTGCGCGAAGGCGGCGGCATGCAGCACGGCTGCGCCGGGCTG
This sequence comes from Spirochaetia bacterium, assembly GCA_965208575.1. Classification (GTDB taxonomy): domain Bacteria; phylum Spirochaetota; class Spirochaetia; order SZUA-6; family Bin103; genus Bin103. The sequence goes on from CBDBOV010000001.1 coordinate 87,640, forward strand.
GAACAGCAGGCCGAGGCCGTGCGCCGGTGCGCGCTCCAGGTAGCGGCGCACGGGTACGGGCGGATCGATCGGCGGCGGGGCGGAGCCGCTCTGCTGCGCCGCCTGGCGGGCGATGCGCTGCCAGCGCTGCCGGCGCCGCTCCTGCGCCGCCGGGTCGGCGCGGCCCTGGCTGCGCTCGGCAACCACCGGCACGATGCGCACCACGCCCAGTTCGGTCGCCTGCCGCACTACGCGATCCATCAGTGCTCCCCTGGGCAGCGCCTGTACCAGGATGACGGCGCCCGGCGCCGCCGCCGGCGTGGTGGCGTGCCCGGCCGGTGCGCCGCGCTCCGCGTCGACGAGCAGGCGCACCCGCTCGCCGGCCACCTCCATCACCGTGGCGCGCGCGCGCCGCCCGGCGGCGTCCGCCACTGCAATCACGGCGCCGCGGCGCAGCCGCAGCACGCGCACCAGGTAGTGGTGGTCGGCGCCGTCGACGTGCAGCACGGCGCCGGGCCGCGCCTCCGCCACCAGGAGTTCGCGCACCTCGTCAGCGGCGCGCTCGGCGGGCGCGCGGCGGCGAGCCGGCGCCCGCGCCGGGAGCGGCGCAGCGATTCGCCACGCGCTGTCAGAACGCGGCCGCGGCGGCCGGTTCGCGCAACTGCCAGGCGTCCTGTGCGGGCACCAGGTCGAGGTCGAGCATGCGCACCGCCTCGCGCAGCACGCTGTCGAAGCGCAGGTCGTACACCGGGCGTTCCGGCATGCGGCGCACCACCTCGTCGTGTACCAGCTTGCGCAGCATGCGGCGCGGCAGATCGACCCCCGAGTCGCGCAGCTCGCCGATGAACTCCTCGATCTGCGCCTCGCTCGGTTCGGCGTGTTCGCGCACGAAACGGCGAATGCGCCCGCCCTCGAACAGCTCGGTGATCTCGGCCTCTTCCTCCTCGGTGCGCTGCGTGTCGCCGAACGCGAGGTGCGGGCTGATGCCCACCTGGTCGATGCTCGCGCCGCTCGGCGTCAGGTAGTAGGCGGTGGTCAGCTTCACCGCCCGGCTGCCGAAGCGGCGCACCTGCTGCACCGACGCCTTGCCGTAGGACTGCTCGCCGAGCAGAAAGCCGCGCCCGCTCTCGCCAAGCGCGGCCGCCAGGATCTCGGAAGCGGACGCCGAGCCGCGGTCGATCAGGATCACGATCGGGATCGAGGCATCCACGATCGTGGCGGCGCGGCCGGCGCGGTGCACGTCGTTGTCGGCATCGACGCGCGCGTGGGTGGAAACGATCACCCCGTCGGACAGGAAGTAGTCGGCCACCTGGACCACCGACCCGAGCAACCCGCCCGGATTGCTGCGCAGGTCGATGATCAGCCCCGCGGCGCCGTCGAGTTCGTGCAGCGCCTCCGACACCCGTTCCGGTGTGAGCAGCGTGAACTGCACAATGCGCAGGTAGCCGATCCGCTCGCCGATCATGCCGAAGCGCACCGTTTCCACCTCGATCATCTCCCGCTCCATCACGGTGTCGAACTCGATCGCCCCGTCGCGCAACAGCGTCATGGTCACGGTGGTGCCCGGCGGACCGCGCAGCCGCGTGACGATGTCGGTCAGGTCGAATTCCGCGGCCGACTCGCCGTTGATCGCCACGATCAGGTCGCCGGCGCGTACCCCGGCACGGTGCGCGGGATTGCCCTCGATCGGCGAGATCACCTCGAAGCCGCCGTCCGCGTGGCGGCCGATGTACATCCCGACACCGCCGAATTCGCCGCGCGTCAGGTCGGTGATCTGGCGCACGTCGGAGGGTTGCACGTAGGCGGAGTGCGGATCGTCGAGCGCTTCGAACATGCCCTCGAGCGCGCCGTCGAGCAGCGTCTCCGGGTTGAGGCGCGTTTCGTCCACGTAGTTTTCCAGCAGGAACTGGAGCACTTCGGCAAACACCTCGCCCGCCCGCCGCGCCTCCTCCTCTTCCTGCGCCATGGCGCACGGCACCAGAGCGAGCAGGCACAACAGCCCCGCCGACAGCGCGCCGGTTCGTGCGCGCCGCAGCGGGCGCGCGCGTGTCGGGCGCCATCGCCGCCGCGCGGCGGCTCCGTCGTCATGCATGAGAGGAGGACACGACACTAACAAGAAGTATAACGCCTGTTGCGGTACAGTGTGGGCGGTGCTTGGCTACGTAGAGTTCCCTCCCTGGCTGCGCCCGGAGATCATCCCCGGGCTGCCCATTCGCTGGTACGGCGTCATGTACATCGTGGCGTTCGCGGTCACCTATTACCTGGTGGTGCATCTCGTGACGCGCAGACGAGAGCTGCAGATCGACCGCGACACGGTCCTCAACCTGTTCTTCTGGGGCATCGTCGGCGTGCTGCTCGGGGGGCGGCTGTTCTCGGTGCTGATCTACGATCCCACCGGCTACTACGCCCGCAACCCGCTGCAGATCGTGTTCCCGTTCGAGCGCGTGGACGGAGCGCTGAAGTTCGTCGGCCTGCAGGGCATGTCGTATCACGGCGGCCTGGTGGGGGCGGTGGTGGCCGTGGCGCTGTACTGCCGCATCAAGCGTCTGCCGGGGCTGGAGGTGGCCGACCTGGTCGCCGCCGCCGCGCCGCTCGGGTATACCTTCGGGCGGCTCGGCAACTTCATCAACGGCGAGCTGTACGGGCGCATCACCAGCCATCCGATCGGTGTCGTGTTCCCGCACGCGCCCTCCTACCCGGCCGGGGAGCCGTGGGTGAGGCAGGTAGCGGAGGAGGCCGGCATGGCGATCCCGGAGGGCGCCGCCGTGGTCAATCTGCCGCGCTACCCGTCGCAACTGTTCGAGGCGTTCTTCGAGGGCGTCTTCCTGTGGCTGCTGCTCTGGTTCGTGTTTCGCAAGCGCAGCCCGTTTCCGGGCTTCCTGATGAGCATGTACGTGATCGGCTACGGCGTGGTGCGGTTCGCGGTGGAGTACCTGCGCGAGCCGGACGAGGGGCTGGCCTTTCCGCTCACCTTCGTGCCGCTCGACAACCCCGCCCTGTTCAGCCCGTGGAACTTCACCACCGGCCAACTGCTCAGCGCGGCGATGGTGGTATGCGGGGCGGCGATGCTGATGATCCTGGCCAGCCACCACCCGTCCGGACACGGCAGCCGCGGCGTCAGCACCGAGAACAGCACCGCGCGCCGCGCCATGCTGCGCCGCATGCGCAAGAAACTGCGTTAGGTCAGCGTTGGGTCGGGATGGGCGATACTGGGATCGAACCAGTGACTTCTACCGTGTGAAGGTAGCACTCTACCGCTGAGTTAATCGCCCGCGAGGCTGGTCCGACCAAGCTACCGGCCCCGCGCCGCCACTGTCAACGGGTACCGGGCTCGCGGCAGGCGCGCGGCAGGCGCGCGGCGGCCGCTGCCGCAACCGTTGACTCGCGGCGCCCGAACTGCGCACCTTATTCATTAATTGACAACCATGTACGTGGAGTCATCGGTTTCCCGCCCGGTCGCTGGCGGCGGCGCCGTCCGCGGCGCAGCGCAGGTCGAGGTGTTTCGCAAGTCGATTCACCTGACGATTGCGGCCGTGCCCGCCATCGCCGCCGTCGACGTGCTGGCCGCGGCCGGTCTGCTGGCGGTGGGCATCGCGATCTACACGGTCGCCGAGCAGGCGCGTCTTGCCGGCGCGCGCGTGGCATTGATCTCCAGCATCACGCTCCTGGCGCTGCGCGAGCGCGACCGTCAGGGTTTCGTGCTTGGCCCGGTGACGCTCGGGCTGGGCGCGATGCTGGCCCTGCTGCTGTACCCGGAGCCGGCGGCATCGGTGGCGATCTACGCCCTGGCGTTCGGGGACAGCGCGGCCGCCGTGGTGGGCACCGCGATCGGGCGCCTCAGGATTCCCTTTTCCGGCGGCAAGAGCGTGGCGGGTTCGGTGGCGTGCTTCCTGGCCGTGCTGGCGGTCACGCTGCGCGTCACCGGCAATCTGAACGCCTCCCTGGCCGTCGCCGCCGCCGCCGCGCTGCTGGAGGCGGCCCCCACGCGCGACTACGACAACCTCCTGGTCCCTGCGGGCGCCGGCCTGGTCGCCCTGGCGGTGCTGTAGCGTTCCGAAACCACCCCCGTGCGCCGTCCCGCCGCGGGCGGCCCCACCCGCGACGACGACATCTTCCTCGCGCCACCGCACGCGCAGGCTGTGCTCGCGGTGCCGCAGCCCCTCACCAGGCGCGAGCGGACATGCGCAGCGGCGAACCGGTTTGACAGAACCGCGTGCCGATCGGCAAGTTCACGCCATGACAGCGCTTCGCAACATCGGCATCATCACCAGCGGCGGCGACGCCGGCGGACTCAATGGCGTCATCCGCGGCGCCGCCGGCATGTGCCGGCATCTCGGCATCGGCGCGTGCGTCATTGCCAACGGTTATGCCGGCCTGTACAACCTCGTCGACATCGACCGCCTGGTGCGGCTCGACCCGGAGCGGGTGGACCGCATCGACGCCACCCGCGCCGGCTCCGAGGCGGGGCACTCGCGGGTCAAGATCTCCCGCATTGACGACCCGGACAAGTACGACCGCATCGTGCGCGGGCTTGCGAGGCACCGGATCGACGCACTGGTGATCTCCGGCGGCGACGACACCGGCAGCGTGGTGGTGGACCTGGTCGAGCACGGCATCCGCTGCGTGCACGCGCCCAAGACGATGGACCTGGACCTGCAGACCTACTCGGTGGGCGGCGACTCGGCGGTCAACCGCATCGCGCAGATGGTGCAGGACGCCAAGACCACCGGCACCACCCACAACCGCATCATGATTACCGAGGTGTTCGGCCGCTACGCCGGCCACACCGCCCTGCGCGGCGGCCTGGCGGCGGATGCCGACTGCATCCTGCTGCCGGAGGTGCCGGCCGACATGGACATCGTCTACGCCCACGCCAAGGAGCACCTGTACCGGCGCGTCAAGGGCAGCGACGTGCGCGCCGGCACCTATACCATCGTGGTGGCCGAGGGGCTGCGCGACGCCGGCGGCGCGGTGATGACCGACGCCGGCGCCGGGGTGGATGCGTTCGGCCACGGCAAGCTGGCCGGCGCCGGCAAGTACGTGCGCCAGTCGCTGGAACGGCGCATCGCCGCCGACCCCGACACCGAGGCCTACATGCGCGCCACCGGCCAGTTCGTGGCCGGCATCTACGAGGCCCCGGAGGTGCGCGAGCTGACCCCCAGCCACCTGGTACGCTCCGGCCCGTCCACCGCCTACGACGTGAACTTCGGCAAGCAGATCGGCGCCGGCGCGGTGGCCCTGCTGGCGGCCGGCATCTCCGGCGTCACGGTGGCCGGCGGCGATGCCGGCGAGGTACGCTACCTGGCCACCGCCGCCGCCATCGAGCAGTGCCACGTGGCGCAGGAGACGGTGGCCTTCCACGAAGCGCTTGGCGTGTGCTTCGGTCGCGCACCGGTCGCCGTCGAGTTGCGCCCGCGCGAGGTCAGCGCCCTCGAACAGCGCTACCTGTAACCGCGACCCGCCGATCCGCCGCCGGGAGAGAACCGCGCCTGTTGATGGCGTTCAGTGCGTCCCCTCAGCCCGCGAACCGGTGCCGCGCCGCAAGGCGTACGCCCGCAGCGTCAGGTACTCCGCGACCCGATCCGGCAGCAGCCGGCGCAGCACGCGCAACAGCGGCGCCGTGCCGCCGCAAGCGATAATCGGCGGCGGGCGGCGCCGGCCGAGCACCCGCAGCAGCCGGCGCGCCACCGCCTCCGGACCCGGCGCGGCACTCATCTTGGCGGCCCGCGCCGCGCTGACACGCTCGAAGGCGGCACCGTAGGCCGTGGCGGGCGCGGCCTGCTGCAGCGGCGTGGTACCGGTGGCGATGTCGCCCGGTTCGAGCAGCACCACCGCCACGCCGTGGCCGGCCAGCTCGCCGCGCAGCGCCAGCGTGTAGGCGCGCAGCGCGCCCTTGGAGGCGGCGTAATAGGCATGGAACGGCACCGGGTATTCGGCGATCAGCGAGCCGACGTTCACCAGGTAGGTGGGCCGCTGGGCCGCCGCACCCGCGCGCAGCAGCGGCAGCAGTAGCTGGGACAGCCGCGCCGCCCCCCACAGGTTGGTCTCGAACACCTCGCGCGCGCGCTCCAGCGGAAACTCCTCCGCCGCCCCCAACGCCCCGACCCCGGCATTGTTGATCACCGCCACCAGCCCGCCCGTACCGCCACCCGCCGCCGCCTCGCCCACACCGCCGCCGCCATCCGGCCCGCCACGCGCCGCCCCCTCGCCCGTAGCGCTGCGCGCCGCCCCCTCGCTCGCCACGCCCGCGCCACCCGCGGCCGCGCGCGCCGCGCCCTCGACTGCGCCGCCGGCGCCACCTGTACCGCTACCGGTACCGCTACCTGTACCGCCACGCGCCGCCCCCTCGCCCGCGCCGCCGGCGCTGGCGCCACCGGCACCCGCGGCGCCCTCCGAACCGCGACCCGCGGCACTGGCCGCAGCGCGCGCCGTTGCCCCCACCGCGGCGGCGAAATGCTCGATCGATCCCTCGTCGGCCAGGTCCAGGCGCACCGCGCGCAGGTGCCCGCCCAGGCCGGCGGCTTCGAGCGGCCGGACATCGCGCGCACCCGCCACCACCGTGTAGCCGGCGGCGCACAACGCCCGGGCGGTCGCCAGCCCAATGCCGCGGCTGGCCCCGGTCAGGGCCACTACCCGGCCTCGCCCGCCGCGCGCTGGTTCATTCGGTAGTCTTTCGCGCACCTATCCGATCGGTCGGCATCCCGGCGCTTCCGCGCTGCGCGACCGCTATCTACTATGCCCCGATCCGAAATCGCCGGCCAACCGGTCTGCCGATGGTCGGCAACGGGCAGCTCAGGCTGGCTACGCGGGTCCTGGTGTCTAGTGCCGGCCGGTCGGCCGTACGTGGCTTCTCGGACTAACCGCGAACTGCTATGGTTCCGGCCTTAGCCGCTTGGCAGTCGTTGGTGAGACCTCCGAGTTTCGTTGTGGTATGGAGGCTATCGATGTCCGCAGCGCGAGCACTCAGGCGGAGCCAATATGATCGAGGTGATTCATGGGCGGGCTGACAAGAATCCATGTGCAGAACTATCGAGCTCTCGCCGATGTCGAGTTGGAGGTGGGGCCGATCAACCTGGTATTCGGCCCGAACGGCGCCGGCAAGTCCACGCTGCTCGACTCACTCTATTTCTTTCGAGATTGCGCGATTCGCGGTGTTGAAACTGCTTCGTCCGAACGCGATCACGGTATCGGCATTCTCTGGGATGGAGCGGTCGAGAGCCCGCGTATCACCGTCGAGTTGGAATACAGCAACGTCACATACGGTCTCTCGTTCGTCCTTTCGTCGGGCAGGATTGACCCGTTTCCTGGGGAGCGGCTGTTGTCATCTACACGATCGACTGCTCTCATTGACAGGCGGTCGGGGTCGGACAAGGCAAGTTTATTCCACACGAGTATCGGGCAGGCGGTAGAGATCGGCTTGCGCGAACCCGAGAAGCTTAGCTTGGGTCTCTTCCTGGATTTCAACAGTGGCGATGACGAAGCCAGACCGCTTGACCAATTACTTCATTACGTTCGCTTGTATCATTCTCGATCTTTTCTTCTCCACAGCCTCAAACGAGTTGGCTCCGAGAGCAGTCCTCAGACGAGATTGTGGGATCTCGGAAACAACGCTTGGTCTGTGCTCAGGAACCTTCAGGACAAGCGCAACGTCGACGACCGTTATGACACGATTATGCGACTCATGAATGACGCTTTTCCTGAGTTTGACGACATCGTCTTGCAACAGACTGGACCTTCGACGGTGTACGCGAGTTTTCTGGAGAGAGGACGCCGAAGCGAGATATTCGCCTCCGGCGCATCGGATGGAGTTCTGCAATTGCTGCTTCTACTCATTGCCCTGTTTTCGGAAGGATATCGCGAGTCCGTCCTCCTATTCGACGAGCCGGAAACGTCGCTCCACCCATGGGCGATGGTCGTATTCGCACGGGCCGTAAAGCTTGCTGCCTCGCAATGGAACAAACAGGTGTTTGTAGCCACGCACTCGCCAGTTCTCATCAGTCAGTTCGAGCCGCGGGACATCCTGGTCGCGGGAGTGGAGGATGGCCGCGCCCGCTTCGATCGCTTGTCAGAAATCGACGAGATACGAGATCTGCTCGAGGACTACGCCGCCGGGTCGCTGTACATGTCGGAAGCCATCGCCGGCCAGGGACCGCAGGCCGTCAAGAAGCGCAGAAGATGAATCTCTCCAATTCAGGTGGCGACCAGGATTGGCGATTCACGCACTTTGGCCTGATTGTGACAGGACACACGGAAGAGAGATGTCTCCTGGATTTATTTCGGATCATGCAAGCGACTGGCGCGTGCACATTCCGAGTAATTAGAAGGATCACGCAACGATCTCCACGATCGAAGCAGCATCAGCTGAGGATGGTAGGTAGCGGCAAGCAGATACCCGACAGAGACGCAACAGACATCGGGTTACCGGCCCGTCGTTTCCTCACTTCCGACGACATGTTCGTCCTCCTGGTTGACGATCTGGAAGCAAACAGGTCCGACCGTATACGAGAGATCTTCGATCGTTATCGAAGCGCCCTGGATACCATGCTGCCCCCTAGTCAGGCGGGTCGGGCTTCTGTGCATTTTCTGGTCAACATGCTGGAATCGTATTTTTTCGCCAACAGCGATGCGGTAAACTCAGTGCTCGGTACGGAATTGGAAGACTACGACGGCGACGTAGAGACAATGCGCAACCCGAAAGCTCGGATGAAGAGCATACAGCCGGGGTACAAAGTAGTCGACGATGGGTGCGAGATTGTCCGGTGTCTTGACGTCGCTCATGTGTTGTCGCGGCGAGATGCGTGTTCCTCATTGCGGACGATGTTCGCCTGGATCCACAAGGCTATCGGCGAGCCGGAGTCCGAAGTAGCCCAGTTCCTGGCCGGCCGTCGGAGCGAGGTAACCGGGGCGCAGATCTGCGCGTTGCCTGCGTGACGACGGTGCCCTGCAGGCCACAATTCAGTTGATGGCGGATACGCGTACGCAACTGCGGGCACGGGCGGATGCAATTCGCGCGGCGTTGCGGCGTGAATACCCCGACACGCCGTGCCCGCTGCGCCACCGCAACGCGTTCGAGCTGCTGGTGGCGACCATCCTGTCGGCGCAGTGCACGGACGAACGGGTAAACGCGGTCACGCCGGGCCTGTTCCGGCGCTATCCCGGCCCCGGAGCATTCGCCGGCGCCGACCAGGAGGAGCTGCAGCGCGAGATCTACACCACCGGCTTCTTTCGCAACAAGGCGCGCAGCCTGATTGCCTGCGGGCGTACGCTGCTGGAGCGCCACGGAGGAGAGCTGCCGGACACCATCGAGGAACTCGCCGCACTGCCGGGGGTGGGCCGCAAGACCGCCAACGTCATGTTCGCACACTGGTTCGGCAAGCCCGCCGTGGTGGTGGACACGCACTTCCGCCGCGTCGCCACCCGGCTCGGCCTCACCGACGCCGCCGACCCCGACCGGGTGGAAGCGCAGATCCGCGCACTCATCCCCGAGCAGCACCAGAGCGAGCTGTCCGCGGTGGTGAACTACCACGGCCGCCGCTGCTGCGCCGCCCGCCGCCCGGCCTGCGAGCGCTGCGTCGTCGCCGGCCTGTGCCCCTACTTCCAACGCCTCTGACGGCTCGCCCTCGCTTGAATCCCGCCGCGTCTGAATCCCGCCGCGCGGATAGAGCCGCCAACGTCCGCCTGGCCGACCGTTGCGCCGCGCTTCGTCACGCTTCGTCACGTTGCGCTGCTCCGGTGATCCGATCCGCAGCGGTCGCGGGCCTGCTCGACGTCGTATGCCTCATTGCCCCCGCCGTAAGGGACGGTGCGAAGCCCGCTCACCGCCGAAAGCGGGCGCGGCGATCCACCGCGGCCTCAGCCGGCGGGAGGGGTTGCTGGCGCTCGAACGGTGCTGCGCAACGCGCCATCGGCCGCGGCGGGTCCGGTGCGGCTGCCGGCGCTTTCCGGGCCGCGCCGCTCAGCCTCGCGTTGACGGTCGATTCCTGACGTATACTCCTGCGCCAGTTCGGCCAGCAGCGAGAATACATGCTCCGCGTGGCTGGTGACCCGCAAGACGTTGGTGCGTTCATCGCCGGACAGTGACGATCCCGATCTGAGGTAGGCGTGGCGTATCTTGCGGATGACCTCGCCCCGGCCCTCCATCAGTCGCTCGCTGATCAGAAACAGCGATTCGTCCTCCGTGGTCAGCATGTCGGTGAACACCATCAGCACCGCGTCGATACCTTCGATGATCCCGGTGCGCCACCGGTCGAGATGCGCGTGCAGCGGTGTCGCATGGAGCAGTTCGCACAGCTTCAGGATACGTTCATCCAACGCGTACAGGAGTCGCTGGCGGGTCAGCATCGACACCTGGTTGTCGATCTCCCGGTCGGGATACCGGTACGTCAGCTCCTGCAGAAACTCGTCGATCCGGGTCAGCACGTCCTTCGCCGAGTCGCACAGTGCCCCCAACGCGGCACCCTGGCGTACTTGATCCAGGCAGCGGGACAGGACCTCCAGCAGGCGGCGCTGCTCGAGGTCGGCCATGCGCAGCGCCGTCTCGGCATCCTCCAAGTTCCGGTCGTGGATGAAGTGCGGTTGCGACAGCACCTCGGGTTCCGTGGGTGGCCACCACCGCGCGGTCAGCTTGGCCACGTGCGTGAGGACGGTGAGCTGGAATACGCCGGTGACGATGTTGGCGAAGATGCAGTAGAGCGCCAGCAACTGCCCGACGGGAAGATCGATCGTAAACAGCGCAGCCTTGATCAGGGGCAGGCCAGTGTAGGTCTCGATTACGATGAGCGGCAGGAAGATCGCTGCCAACACGCAATTGTGCAACACCTGGTACATGCAGGTCTGGCGTGCCCTACCCTTGAGATGCGCCGACAGCAGATACAGGCTCAAGCTTGACCCGAGGCAGCAGCCGACGTGCAGCGTGAAGACCTGTTCGGCGGCCAGCACACCAGTCATCGCCATGCCGATGCCGGTCACCATCACGACGACGGACGACTGCACGAGGAGGCTCAGCAGTGCACCGATCAGCAGGCACAGGACCAGCGCGCTCGCCGCCCGTGCCACGGACGCCTGGAACCAGAGGTGGTTCGCCAAGGGTGCGGCCGACTCCTTGATCAGGACGAACCCGAACACCATCATCCCGATGGCGAACAAGGTTGCCGCGATCGCCTGCAGTTTGACTCCCGGCGAGCGTCCCCTGGTAGCAACTTGCGTGACCAGTTGTGACGCCCCCAGGGCAAACAGAACGGCCAGCTTGATGTCGAACGATACGACCAGCAACAACATTGCCGCGCCTATGTTCCCGCCGATCAGGATCGGAAAGGAACGACCTGGTGTCAGGATCCCCGAGCGCACCATGCCGATCGTGATGAAGGTCAGGGCGGGTATCGTCTGGGTGATCGCGCCGGCCAACACGCCCCACAGGCACGCCGACCAACGGCTGCTGGTCCATTTCTTGGCGCTTTGGCGCACGCGCCGATTGGTCAAGGCCTTCAGGTGCTGAGTCAGCAGACTCAGACCCGTGAAGAAGAGCCCGAGGCCACCGGCGAACCCACCGATGATTGCTATCACTGCCCGATCACCGCGTTTTCGAATTGCCGATTGATTACCGTCTCCAGGGTGCGTCGATCACGTTGCTTGTGAGCGCTCGTGTGGTGTCTCGCACACGCGCGTGGCCGCGCGCCGCGCGCCGATTGCGTTGTTACGCACGGCAACCTATAAGCAGACACCATGCCAAGTACGCTCGGAGCTGCGTAAGTCGTTACGTGCACGTCAGGTCGGCAGTTGCGGCGGCCCCCTGACCGCGACCGGCCAAGTGTAACACCTTGCAACGTGCAGCCGCCGACGCGGGCCGCCTGGAGGCTGCATATGTACTTGGACTGTAGTGGTTTACTGCTCGAAATGCGGCCCCTGTCGCAGATTGCCGCACCCTGTTGCGGTTTAGAACATCGCGTCCGCTGAGGAGCCGTCAGCGCTGCTGCCCGGCCGGTCGTCCACTTGCCCAACCGTTGCGCCACGGCGTGCCTTCCGTGAGCCCGCTTGAGCCCGCTTGAGCCCGCGCCGCCTCTTGCTAAGCGGGTGGGGCAGGGCGCACAATCGCGGTCACTGAGCATGGCACACAACCACGGCGACCCTGTTGCGGAACTCAAGACCGCCAATGACCGGCGCATCCTGCTGCTGGTGATGGACGGCCTGGGCGGACTGCCGCGCGAGCCCGGCGGCCCCACCGAGTTGGAGGCCGCCCACACGCCCAATCTCGACACCCTCGCGGCCGGCGCCGAGTGCGGCCTGCACGTGCCGATCGAGTACGGCATCGCGCCCGGCTCGGCGCCCGGACACCTGGCGCTGTTCGGCTACGATCCGCTGCAGTACCCGATCGGTCGCGGCATCGTGGCGGCGCTCGGCATCGGCTATCCGATCGGCGGCGGCGACGTGGCGGCACGCCTCAACTTCGCCACCCGCGACGCGGCCGGCGCCGTCAGCGACCGCCGCGCGGGGCGCATTCCCACCGAGGTGTGCACGCGGCTGGCCGCGCTCCTGGACCGCATCGAGCTGCCCGGCGTGGAGGTGGCGGTACGCCCGGTGCGCGACTACCGCGCCGTGGTGGTGCTGCGCGGCGCCGGCCTCAGCGACCTGGTGTCGGACACCGATCCGGCGCGCACCGGCGTGGCCGCGCTGCCGCCGCGCGCCCGGGCCCCGGAGGCGGAGCACACCGCGCAGGCGGCGGCCGCGTTCGTGGACCGCGCGCGCGAGCTGCTGGCCGGCGAGGCGCCGGCCAACGAGGTGCTGCTGCGTGGCTTCGCGCAACTGCCGCGGATCCCTTCCCTGGCGGACCGATTCGGGCTGCGCCCGGTCGCGCTCGCCGTGTATCCCGACTACAAGGGGGTGAGCCGGCTGGTCGGCATGGAGGCGATCGAGGGGCTCGTCGACCTGGAAGCCCAGAGCCGGGCGCTGGCCGTGGCCTGGTCCGATCACGACTACTGCTTCGTGCACCACAAGTACACCGACTCCAAGGGCGAGGACGGCGACTTCGACGCCAAGGTAGCGGAGGTGGAGACCGTGGACCGTGCCCTGCCGGACCTGCTCGCCGGCAAGCCGGACGTCGTGATCGTGACCGGCGACCACTCGACCCCGAGCGTGGCGCGCTCCCATACCGCGCACCCGGTGCCGTTCCTGATTCACGCCGCCGGTGCGCGCCCCGACGCGGTGCGGGAATTCGGCGAGCGGGCGTGCGCCGCAGGCGCCTGGGGGGTGGTGCCGGGGCGGGCGCTGATGGCGATTGCCCTCGGCCACGCCGGTAAGGTGGCGCGCTACGGCGCTTGACCCGCCGGCAAGCGCGTGCAGCGGCGGCCGTGACGGCGGGACATGCAGAAATCGCAAAAAAAGTTGCGCGCACCCCTTGACACCATTTTTGGGTGCGCGTAGCGGCTTGCCATGGCGCGTGGCGGCCCCTCCGACTCTCCGAAAGCGACTCGGGCTCCGTGGACGCGGCAGCGCCCCGCTGAGCGGCCTTCCGGGCGCCGTTTCACCGCCGTCGAGGACTCGGACAAATCGGCTATCTTGAATCCCATGGTATACTTACGACATGGATGCCGTGACCTCTCCCACCCTCTGGTCTACCGTCGCCGCGCTCCCCGATTACCTCCTCTTGGCCCAGACTCGGCAGCTCGCCCGTCACGAGCAGGCGCTGCAGATCCTGGTCCTCGACCACCTGCGCGAGATCGAGGCTCGCCGCCTCCACCTGACCGGCGGGTATGGCAGTCTGTTCGACTACGTGGTGCACGAACTGGGCTACACCGCGGCCGCCGCCTGGCGGAGGATCAAGGCGATGCGGCTGTGCAGCCAGACCGGCGCGGCGCGGGAGTTGCTGCAGGATGGCTCGCTGAACCTGAGCAACGCGGCGCAACTGCAGAACCTGTTCGAGCGTAGCGACCGCAGCCACGGCCGCCCGCCGGGCGGTGACGGAACGGGCGGCGGCCTGGGCGGTGCGCAACGGAATGACGGCGCACCGGGGGAATCGGGATTGGCGGTACCGGCGCGCGCCGGCGGGCACGATCCGGCGCCACCGGCAGCCGGGCCGGTGCTGGACGCGGCGGCGCGGGAGAAGCTGGTCCGGCAGGCGGCGGGCAAGAGCACGCGCGAAGTGCAGCAGATGCTGGCCGAGGTGGATCCGGAGTTGGCGCAGCCGAGCGACCGGTTGCGCGCGCTCGGAGGTGGGCGCTGGGAGTTGAAGGCGGCGGTCGACGCGGAGTGCCGGCATGGGCTGGAGAAGTTGCTGATGCTGCTGTCGCACCGGGACCCGCACCTGGCGCTGGGCGGACTGGTGGCGCGGCTGGTGCGCGACGGCCTGGACCGCTACGACCCGGCGCGGCCACCGAGGTCGCGGCGTACCGGCGGAGGCGCCTCGGTCGACAGCGCGGGCTCCGCGAGCAAGCCGGCCCGGCGCGATACGGAGTCGGAGACCGGGCACGGCAACCGTTCGCTCGTGGCGGTACCAAACAGCACCGGGCATACCGCTTCGGCGGCGAAGCGCCGCTCGAATGCCGAGCATGGCAGCGGTTCGCCCGTGGCGACACCGAACCGCGACGGGCACGCCGCTTTCCCGGCGAAGCGCCGCTCGGGCGCCGAGCATGGCGGCGTGCCACCGGTGGCGGCACTGAACAGCGGCGGGCGCCCTACTTCGCCAGCGAAGTGCCAATCTGAAGTCGAACTCGGTCGCGCAGAGCGTGCGGCGGCGGGGGACGGCGGCGGGTTGGCGGCTTCTCCGCCGAAGCGGTATACGGAGGCCGAGCGCGGCGGCGCGGACTACACGCCGGCGGCGGATGTCGGCGGTCGGGCGGCTTCGCCGGCGAAGCGGCGAGCGCAAGCCGGCGGCGCTGGCCGGGACGCGCGGGTGGGTGGTGGCCTGGACCGTACGATGGGGGCGTCCGGAGCGCGGTTCGAGGCCGACCGGCGCGACGCGGCGCCGGCACCGGGGCGGGGCGGCACGCGGTTGCGGACTTCGACGGCGAAGCGGCTTGCGTACGCCGCCGGGCATGGTTCGCGGGGGACGGCGGAGCGTTCGCCGGCACTGGAGCGGCACCTGGCCGCGTTGCGCTGCTGCGGCGCGTTGCCGGGCTCCCGATCACGGTACATCCCGGCGGTCGTGCGGCGTGAGGTGTGGCGGCGCGACCAGGGTCGTTGCAGTTACGTCGACCGCTATAGCGGACGGGACAGCGGGCGGCGCTGCGGCTCCTGCTATCGGCTGGAGATCGACCACATCGTGCCGTTCGCGCTCGGCGGCGGCGCGGAGCCGCGGAATCTGACGCTCCATTGTCGAGCGCACCACAAGTTGCGCCACGCGCAGCGCCATGTATACGCCGACAGTGTGCCGTCTGAAGCCCAACGCGCTCGGGTCTTCGCGGTCGATCCCAACGAACGCGGGCAGACCGTCGGATCTCATGCGGCAATCGATGGGGCCGGGGCCTGATCGCACACCGTCGTGGAACCGGCGCTCCCGACCACCGGCGGTCAATGCCAAGCCGCGCACCATCGCCTCGCCGATCCAGTTCGCCAGCTCCAGGATCGCTTCGTCCGCGATCAGGTAGACCCTGTGTAGATGATCGCTTCCAGCTTTACACGTTCTTACCCTGATAGTCGTGACGGCGGATGTGGTGTCGGCGGATATAGTAAGGTGTCCGTGACCGCGCATGGGCCGAGAACGGGTTGGACTCCACACTGGAAAATGACGATCTGCTGACCGCCTACGAGGCGTCCCGGCAGCCGCAGTTGCGGGTGTACGAGCCCGCTCGCCGCGTCATAGTGCTCGGCGCCGCCGGCAACGCGGCGGTGGACGTGCACCGGGCGGCGGCGGCGGCCGGCATCGGCGTCCGGCGCCGGCGCGGCGGCGGCGGCACCGTCCTGCTCGGCCCCGGCCAGGTGGTGGTGGCGCTGGTCACGGAGGTGGACCACCCGTACCGGAACCGCGAGTACGCGCGCGCCATCAACGGCTGGCTGATCGACGCGCTGCACGGCGCCGGCGCGCGCGGCATCGAGCAGCGCGGCATCTCCGACTTGGCCATCGCCGACCGCAAGATCGCCGGCACCAGCGTGTTCCGGCGCCGCCGCATCCTGTTCTACCAGGCCAGCCTGCTGGTGCACAACGATCCGGCCGAGTTCGAGCGCTTCCTGGCCTTTCCGCGCCAGGTGCCGGACTACCGCCGCGGCCGCGCCCACGCCGCGTTCTGCACCACGCTGTCCGCGGCCGGCTACCCGTACCGCGCGGCGCAGGTGGCCGCGCTGCTGCACACCGCCGTGGCGGCGCGTATCGGAGGCCTGCGCTGACCGCCGCGCCGCACCGCCCATCCAGCGCGTGCCGCCCGCTGACGGTGTCCGCGCGCCAGCCGCCGCCAGCCGCCGCGCCGCACCGCCCGTCCAGCGCGTGGCGCCCGCTGACGGTGTCCGCGCGCCAGCCGCCGCCAGCCGCCGCGCCGCACCGCCCGTCCAGCGTGTGCCGCCCGCTGTCCCGGCCCCCGCGCAAACCGCCGCAGCAGGCGGCGCCGCGCCTGCTGGCGGCCGTGGCCCTGGTACTGCTCGCCACCACCACGTGCGCTCAGCGCGCCGTCGACCTGCCGTTCCACGATGCCGGCGGCGCCCGGCTGCGGGTGCGCGCCGAGCACCGTCCCCGCGAGCAGGCGGCCGCCGCGCGCGAGGCCCGGATCGCCGCTACCGCCCTGTCCCCGCGCCACGGCGTGCACAGCACGGCGCGGCTGCTGCTGGCCAAGCCGCTGGCGGTGTACGCCGGGGAGGCGATCACGGTGTCCGTGCGCAGCGACCTTGCCGAGTTCAGCGTGGAGCTGTTCAGCGGCGCCGACACGGTGGCGTTCAGCCGTACCATCGCGCTCGGCGGCAGCGGCACCATTCACCATCAACTGGTGCTGGACACCTCGTTCGAGCTGCGCGGCATGCAACTGCACGCGCCGCCGGCGGCCACGGAAGGGCAACTGGAGCTGGCCGGCGCCGCGCTGTCGCCGCCGGCCGGCGCATTGCTGGTGCGTGACGCGCAGTTGTTCGCCGGCAGCGGGTTCACTTCCCGCGGCGCCGCGCACTTCGACGGCGCCGCGCTGCGCCCGGTGGACCTGGATCTGGCCGACTGGCTGTTCCCCGGCCCGGACGCGTCCGCGGCCGCGGCGGCGCCGGCCGCGCCCTGGCTGCTGTCGCTCGGCTTGCACAATCCGGGCGCCGCCGACGGGGAGCTGCGCGTGCACCTGGAAGGCGACGGCGTGCGGCGCAGCTTCCTGGTCACCCGCCAGCCGGGCCGCCAACCGATCTACCTGCATGGCGCCGAAATCGGCTTCCTGCCGCGCCGCGTATACCTGGAAGCGGGCGGCGGCCTGTTCTCGGCCGCGGTCGAACCGCTGCCGCCGAGCGGCGCGGACGGGCCGCCGGTCGCGGTCCCGGCCGACCTGGGCACCATCCTGCGCCTCGACCGCACCCACTGGCGGCGCGACGACTTCGAACTGTACGAGTGGCGGGGCGTACCGGCCGCCGCCGCGCCGCTGCTGATCTTCGACACCGCCAACTACGCCGTCCAGGCGCGGCTGTTCCGCCGCCTGGCGTTCTTCGTCGAAAAGCGCGGTTTCCGCGGCCGCCTGCTCGGCGACGAGGAACTCGCCGGCCTGCGCGGCTACAACGCGCACGACTACGCCGCGCCCGACCTGGCGCGCTTCTTCTCCCTGGCGCAGAACCAGGGCGTGGCCCTCAACGAGGCGGAGCTGCTGCTGCGCGACATCGCCGTGACGCACGGCATCGTGCAGCCCGATCCGGACGGTGGCTGGCGTACCGGCGCCGGCGCGATCCTGTCGATCTCGCAGGCCTCGCACGCCCAGTTGCGCGACCTGCTGCTGCGCCACGAGGCGCTGCACGGCCTGTACTTCACCCACGCCCGCTACCGGGAGGCGGTGTGGGCGGCGTGGCAGCAGTTGACCGAGGACGAGCAGCGGTTCTGGACGCTGCTGCTGGCGTCGATCAACTACGACGTCGACTATCCCGACCTGGTGGTGAACGAGTTCCAGTCCTACCTGCTGCAGCAGGGCGCGAACCGGGTCGGGTACTTCCTGTCGGTGTGGAACGGCCGCCTGCGCACGCGCCACCCGGAACATGCCGACGCCATCGCCGCGGTAACCCGCGCCACCGAGCGCTGGCGCGAACAGCACCGCCGGCTGGCGGCCGCGCTCGCCGACACCACCGGCGTGCACAGCGACCACCTCATCCTGGTCCGCGCAGCCGACCGCTGAGCGCGCGCCGCGGCCGGCGTCCTCATGGGGCGGCCTTCACCGTACCGAGGCGCCGCAGCCGGTGGAGGGTGACCAGCGCCGCACCGGCGGCCGCCCCCACCAGGTTGGCGACCGCATCGCCGGTTTCCGGTACCCGCCCGGTGTAGCGCTGGGCCAGTTCCAGGCCCGCCCCGTAGCAGGCGCCGATCAGCAGCGCCGCCCCGCAACGCCGCCACACCGCCCACGTCGTGGAGCCCGCGCTCAGCCCGGCGGTCAGCAGCGCGCCGAGCAGCAGGTAGGCGGCCGCGTGCACCACGCGGTCGCGGCCGGCGGCGCTGGCCCACACCGGCGGCGACGGATACAGGGAGGCCGCCAGCACCAGCAGCGCATACAGCACAAGCGCAATCCGCACCGCGGTGCGGCGATGACTGCGCGCCGGCGGCGCCGGAACCGGGGCCTGCACCGGTCAGCCGGGCAAGTGCGCGCCTGGCGACGACTGTGCGCGCGTCAGCCGGCCGCTGCCCGCGCCGCCGTCCCGGCGCCCTGCCGCGCCGCGGCGGCGCCGTTGACCCGGCCCGGAGCGCCCGCTTCGGCCCCGGCGCCCGCCTCCCCGGCGGCGCCCGTCACCGGCACCATCCAGCCGTGGCGGTCCTCCAGCGCCCCGTACTGCACGCCCTTCAGCGTCTTCAGAAACCCGCGCGCCACCGGACCGATGGCGCCGTCGCCGAATACCTTCTCGGTGTCGCCGTGGCGCAGGGAACTGAAGTGGGTCACCCCCGCGGCCGTGCCGGTGCCGAATGCCTCGGCGGCGTCGTCGAGCACCTCCTCCACCGCCACCGGGCGCTCCTCCACCGTCATGCCCTCCTCGGCGGCCAGCTCCATGATGGTGCGCCGCGTGATACCGGGCAGGATGGTGTCGCCGAGCGCCGGCGTCACCAGGCGGCCGTCGCCGAGCACAAAGAACAGGTTGCAGGAGGAGCCCTCCTCCACGTAGCGGTGGTGCTCGGCGTCCAGGAACACGCACTCCATGTACCCGGCCACCTCCGCCTCGCGCTTCGCGAGCGCGCTGGTCACGTAGTTGGCGCTGCACTTGATCCAGCCGGTGCCGCCGGGGGTGGCGCGCACCCGCCGCGTGGTGACGGTGGCCGAGCTGCCGCCGTCGGCGAAATAGGAACCGACCCGCGTGGAGATGACCACGAACCAGGGCGCCTGGCTCAGGTTCACGCCGATGCCGCCCTCGGCCAGCGAGAAGGGCCTTATATATACGGAATGCCCGCTGGCGAAATCGTCGCGCTCCCAGGCCGGGTCGTAGGCGGGCGCGAAGCCGATCGCCTGGTTGCGCGCCGCCACGCCGCGCGCCGCCTGCACGAACTCGTCCACCGGCACGCCCGGCATGTACAGCCCCTCCATTGAGCGCTTCATGCGGATCGCGTTCTCGCGCGGGCGGAACAGCTTCAGCGATCCGTCCGGTTGCGGGAACGCCTTCAGGCCCTCGAAGCAGGCCATCGCGTACTGGGTCGAGTAGTTGACCAGCGGCAGTCCGGGAAACTCGTTGCGCTCGCGGTACAGCCGCTCACGCTCCGCGTCCGGCAGCGCCTCCTCCTCGGCCGGGCTCAGGTGGCGCTTCTCGACATACTCGGCAGCCCATGCGTCTCCGTCGAACTTGCTCAGGTAGACCCACGGATAGATGGAAAGACTGAATTCGGCAGCCATGGCGAATTGCGATGGTACGACCGCCGCCGCTCCCGGTCAACCTGTTTCTCAGAGCCGTTTTCCTACGATTTCGTGGCCCCATGCCCCAGTTCCTACCAAAATGTCACTCCCGGGTCGCGTGCTTGCCGGCTGTGCCGCCCTCGTGTATCCTGTATCGGCTGTTTTCCAACGTGCCGCTTGGCATGGCTATTGCTTCGGCACCCCCAGGAAACGCGTGTTTGACAGCACTCGCATCATGGTGCAAGGTAGGGGTTCCGCAAGGAGGAACGGGCCGCTTGCAATTGTTTGGACGTGCGGGCATGATGCCCGTTCCGGTGACTGTACACAGTGGTGATTCCATGATACCTTCGCCGCGATGCGCCAGCGGTTGCGCGGGCGTATCCGTAGGAGTATCCTGGAGTTGACCAGCCCCGGGCAAAGGTTGGGGGCTCGTTTGCCGATAAAGTGAGCGGGCGCTCGATTTCGGGGCGCAACAGGTTGACAACATCCGATTGGGCAGTGCATTATTGCGCCATCGGATAGCGGGGGCAGGGTTCTGCCGGGCCGTTGGCCCGACTAAAGGCCCGCATTTACAGGCCCCGGCAATAAGTGAAGGAGGAAGTGATGAAGAAACTCTCACTTCTACTAGTGGTGCTACTTGCCGCGGGCTCGGCCGGCCTGTATGGGCAAATGGCAATCGGAACGAACTTCAGCATCTCCGGTGATGCTACTGCCACCGTGGGCTACGACATCGATGACGAGCAGTTCGGATTCAAGAACGAGTCCAGCGCCAACATCAAGCTTGAGCTCGTCGCCAAGCAGACATCGGTGAAGCCCGAGGAAGCGATGTCCGGCTGGTACGGCTCGATTGAGTTGAAGGACTTCCAGATCGTCATCAACAGCGACGACGAGGATTCCACCGAGTTCGTGACGACGACCGCTTCGGTCCCTGCCGGCAAGACGATGCCTGATCCTAAGGGCGTCGAGCAGGAGAAGAAGCGCAGCATGCTGTACGTCGTAGAGCCGACAATCGTCGCCACGCTCAAGAACGGGCCTCTCTGGCTGCAGATCTTTGATGCGCCTGGCGCCGAGGCTGACCTCATCGCGCACATTGAGGATGACGAGGACGGTGATCATGCTGCGGAGAGCGATGATGACAAGGCAGACGTCGGGTTGGATCTCGGCAGCCAAGGCATCACCTTCGGCTACACGACCGCCGACCTGAGTATCGCGATTGGTGTCCTCTCCGAGGTGGCGTATGACTCCGAGTCAGAGGACGGTGTCAAGGACGACCCGAAGACTCTGTACAAGGACGAAACAAAGGCTCCGCACGAGGGCAGCTTCGCAGTCAGTGCCGATCTGATGGTGAACGTCGGCCCGGCTACGTTGGACTTGGAATTCGTACAGGGAATCGAAGCCAGCAGTGATGCCGAAGCAGCTGACAAGGATACGGATGATGACACGGGGGTTGGCGTAATGCTGACCACCGACTTCGGTAGGGTCTCTCTCTCCGCTGGCGCAGATGTCCAAATGACCGGTGAAGATGACGTTGCGGAGACCAACGTGAATGAGGCGATGCTTTTCGACGCGGGCGGAAGTGCGACCGTTACGCTGACCGATAATACCTCCCTTGAGTCGAGTTTCATCCATTCGACCAAGGCTGGCGCAGCTACCGACGTGGAAGTGGTTCTATCCGACAAGAACGGCTTGGTCGAGAATCTCAGCCTTGAGCTCACGTGGGGACTGTTCGACATCGTTGGCGGGGACGAAGCCGCTACTGCCGCCATGGACAAGAACGACGAATCGGATTTGTTCTTGCAGGGCGATCTGTCTTATGCCATACCGGTGGGCGACGACATGGGCGACGACGACATGATGATGAAGGGTCCGACGCTGACTCCGGGGACCAAGGTGACCATCAACCAGCTCGACGGTGGTGACGCTACTGTCGGCCTGGAGGTTCGGGCGCTCCTGGAGCACGCTATTCCGGCCACCACGTTCGGTTTGAAGTGGGCGACGGACACGCTGTTCGACGCTGGAGCTGCCTCAGCTGAGCAAGGAACCATTACCCTCTGGACCAAGATCAAGTACTAGGTTTTCGCAGACTCTCGCTAACCATGACGGCGCGTCTCCCTCGGGGGGCGCGCCGTTTTTCTATTTCTCGCCTGCAGCGCCCCACTTTTTTTTCCCTCCCGTTGAAGCGGTACCGACGGTATCCCGTTTATAGAGTGTGCGAGAGCGGGTCCGGCGACCGCGGCGCCGGCTCCGCCGAACTACACGAGGAGGGCTGTGTGAACAACCTCAACTCCGTTCTGTTGGAAGGGAACCTGTGTCGGGATCCCGAACTTCGCTATACGCCGAAGGGCACGCCGGTGTGCACGCTCGTGGTAGCGTGCAACCGCTCCTACAAGGTGAACGGCGAGCGCCAGGAGGAGGTCTCCTTCGTCGAGGCCACCACCTGGGGCAAGCTCGCCACCGTGTGCGCCGAGCACCTCACCAAGGGCCGGGGTGTGCGCGTCGTGGGCCGCCTCAAGCAGGAGCGCTGGGAGGACGGCGACGGCAACACGCGTGCCAAGGTCGTGATCGTGGCCGAGCACGTCGAGTTTCAGCCACGGCGGCGTGAGGCCGGTGCCGACCAGGAGTCCACCGCCGACCAGGAAGTGCCGGCCGCCGAGCTGGCGTCGTAAACGTCCGCCGGCCAGCGGGAGTCGGAGGGGCAAGCGCCATCGGGCGCACCCGCCCGGCTCCCGCTGCCGGCCCCCGGTTCAAGCCACTACCCGAGCAAACCCGCCCAGTTCGTTGACGGCCGCCGCGCAACCGAGCAGCGTCCGATCCGCCGTGGCCCGAGGAGGCGCTCCGAAACGCCGCGCATCGCCGGCGCATCGGCGACGCTCACGCTGTGTACGGCCACCATCACGGCCGCTTGTTCTGGACGCAGTACCATTGCGCGGTTACCGTGATGCAATCTGGATGCAGTCTGGTGCCGAGTCTTCGGAGAGATTCGATGAGGTGCTGCGGTCGATCGACCGGCTTGGAGCGCGCTGGGGAGTCCGCAACGAAATCCTGTTCCGCCGGACCATCGCGGAGCGGATCGTGAAGTCGTTCGGGGTCGGTGTCGAGCAGCGCACCATCGCCGGTGAGCAGTTCGGCGTGGTGGTCCACGGCCACCAGCACGTGCTGGTCGAGATCGTCGACAGCGTTGGACCCACCATTCAGACGCGCCTCGAACGCAAGTGCCGGCGCTATGAGGAGTTCACCGGCGTGCGCCCCGCGCGTGTCATACTCGCCACGGCCTGGATCCACAGCGACCGCGCTCACCGGTTGAAGCAGGCCGGAATCGAGGTCATCGAGCCGGAGGAACTCGACGACTCACCGGAGTGAGGCGTGCGTGTGAACCGGCAGGGGATTGATTTTCGGCGCACAGGTGCCGACTCTCGATTGACGGCGGCGGCGCTGGAACGTATGGTCAACATGTGTCGGCTCCTTGCTCGTCGCCCACGACTACTTTCAACCGATGCGCGCGCATCCGCTGGCTGGTTCGCGGCGGGTGGATCGTTGCCCTGTGCGCGCTGCTGGCTCCGGTGGCGGGCGGCTGTGCGGGCCGCGCGGAGGAGCGCGCTGCGCAGGTTCCCACTGGCCCGACGGCGATTTCCGCCTGCATTGCGCGGGAAGGGAACCTGCCGGCCGAAGCCACCCTCGTGCGCGGCGCCGGGCGCTACCACCTGACCCTGGTAGCCGCCGGCGGCGGCGCCGAACGCTCCGTCGTGGGCACCCTGGAACTGGCCGACAACGAGCCCTCCCTCCGCCGGCTGCCGGCGACCGGCAACGCGCCGGCGGACGAGACGGTGCTGCTGCCGCTGCACGGCTGGGCGGCCATCGACCTGGCGGCGGTGGACGCCCTGGAGATCGGCGACATCGGTTCGCGCGATCCGCAGCAGCCGGGCGTGCTGGTGCTGGAGCAGCGGCCCGGCGCCGACGGCCCGGTCGCCATCACCCTGCGCTTCGGTTCGCTGGCCAACCGCCGCCACGGGCCGCAAGCGATCGACGGCGGCTACATGGCGCTGCACGTCGCCCACGTCGCCGCGTGGGGCAGCTTCGCCGGCACCTGGTCGAGCGGCGTCCACGCCCGCCGCGCCTCGGGCCACTTCTGCGCCACCCGCCTCCCGCAAGTGTAAGCGGCGCGGCTGCTACGGTGCGGCCGGGAAAGTTGGGTTGCAGGTCGAGCGCGGCCTCGTTCTCCCGGTACACGCGGCCGGTGCCATACATGCGGCCGTCTCGGGACATGCGCATGCGGAACACCTCGTTGCCGGCGGTGTCCACCTCGCTCACCGCGATCCTCGGTCCGTTGCTGCCCCAGGTAATCAGCCAGTTTCCGCTCGGCAGAGCGGTCACGCCGCCGCCGGAGGTCGCAAAACCGTCCGCCTCCGGCAGCCGGTACTCGCGCACGAAGCGCGCCGCGGTGCCGGAAGAGATGTCGTACTCCACGATGCGGGTCACCTCCGGCAGTTCCTTGCGCGGCCCGAGGCAGTGGTTGCCGTTGTCGAACATCAGCAGCGACCCCGCCGGCGTCGCGGTCACGTGGTGCTGGCCGCAGAACTCGCCGAGCGGATCGTTTTCCACCGGCAGGTAGCGGGCGGCGCCGGTCGACGGCGCCGGGCGGTCGGCCCGCATCGGCACCGAGCCGCCGATCTGCCACACCACGGCGCCGGTGGCGCGCTCGATGCGCAACACCTGCGCACAGCCGCGCAGCCCGGCCACGATGTCGCCGTTCAGTTCGTGCAGCGAGTTGAGGTGCGCGTAGTCGTTCGGGAAGCGATGGATCGTGCAGTCGGCGATCTTGACGTGGTCCCACGAATTCCAGCGCCACACCTCGCTCCCGTCGGGCGCGACCTCCTGGATGATCGAGTCGTCGGCGGGCTCCGCGGTCGAGCACGGCCGGGTGGTGCCGTCGTCGTCTCGGCAGTTGAAGCCGCTCAGGTCACGTGGCGCCGGGTAGTAGGACATCTGCAGGTAGGTGCCGTCGTCGGTGATCAGAAAGTCGTGGCCGCCGGTGTGTTCAGGCAGCAGCGGGTCGACCAGGGTGACGGTGGCGATACGGTTGAGCGCGGCGTCCAGGATGACGGTGCGTTCCACCCCGTCGGCGCCGCGTTCGGAGAAGGAGAAGCGGCCGTCGGGGTAGCGCCGGAAGTTGCGCGCGTACACGTTGGGCCGCATCACCCGGCGCGGCACCCCGTTGTTGTCCATGATGGCCAGGAACGAGATGTCGGTCCTGCGCACGCCGGGGGTCATCAGCAAAAGGCCGTCGGTCACGGCTGCGGTGCGCTTCTCGATGGTGATGTCCGGGAAACTGGGCGGAATGCAGTGCAGGTAGTAGGTGGACGTGGCCTGCCCGCTGCGAATCTCGATTGCGAGGTCGTGGCCGCTGTCGGCCGTGACCGTCTCCGCGATCGCCCCGACCGCCGTCCGACCGCTGTGCAGCATCGTCAGGCGGGCGTCGCCGTCCACGGCCCGCGCGCTGACCTCGAGCCTCGTTCCCTCCGCGCACCGCACGGCGTAGTGGTGCACGGCGGGATCGAATGCCGGATACCAGCCCGCTGCGCCGGCCACTTCGAGCGACTCCAGCGCCCCGCGTACCGCGTCCGCTCGCTCCGCGCCCGGCGCCGGGCAGCCGATCGTAAGCAACGCAGCGAAGGCGATGCCGAGAGCCGCAAGAACCCGGAGCACGTCTCCTCCTACGAGTACATGGGCCCGTCGCCGTCGTGCAACTCGACGGTCAACACGTAGTCACCGGTGGAGCCGCCCTCTCCCGTCACGCGAATGTAGTAGCGGCGAAACTTCTCGCCGGCTTCGGGAGCGGGAAGTTTCCCCTCCCACACGAAGTTGCCCGACGGTTCCATGCCGTTGAACGCCGCGCTGCGGTCGTCGTTGTGCGCGGTGTCCGCGTCGTACGAGAAGATACAGGGCCCGGCGGCATCGTCTCCCTCACACGCCGCGGTGATCGCCGTCCGGTCGGCGGTTTGCACCTGGCCGGCCGTGTCGGTGGTGCCGGCGGTCATCACGATAACCGAGGCGAAGTCGCGCTTGATTCGCAGCTCGAAATAGTCGGCGTCCTCCGCATTCTCGATGCGTCCGTCCGCCTGGAAGTCGGGGCCGGAGGCGGCATCCTCCCGGATCACCAGCAGGATGGCGTCCGCGGGCTTCGCCGGGGCGGCGGCGCTGCAGCCGCTCAACAGCAGCGCAATCCCGAGCGCCATTGCCACCGCCGCGACCAGGCCGACCGGGGTCCTGGCTGCGGCTCTGTCGATCAATCTCAACCGTGCCATGCGAACTCTCCGGCCGAGTTATAGGTGCTGCAGCACTCGGTGGTCAACGGGCCACCGCCCGTGACGTAATTGGACATCGGGTACAATTTATGATAAGTTGACCATTGGATCGGCCATGCTGTCAACCGTCACGAATCGGAGACGCACGGCCCGCGGTCGCCTGTACCCGGTGCCGATCGGCGGCGTGCCGCGCCGCGTCTGCCGGTCGGAGCGCCGTCCGTCTCCGTCGGCACAGCGCGCGCTGCCTCGGGGCGCGTGGGTGCCGGCCGCGCTCATGGCGCTGCTGGCCGTGGCCGTGGCCGGGTGCTCGGTGGCGTCCGTCGACGACGCCAGGCGGCAGGCGCAGGACGCCGCGCGGCAGGATGAGCCGGGGCAGCAACCCGATGCCCCGCCCGGCGGCGACCAGCCGGACGGGCCTGCGGCGCTGGCGATAGCGGACGCGAGCGCACCCGCGTCCGCCGGCGTGCTGGCCTTCCCGGTGACCCTGAGCGGCACGGTCAGCGCCGCCGTCACGGTGGCGTATGAGACCGGGGACGGCACGGCACTGGCAGAACAGCACTATACGGCCGCGAGCGGCACGCTGACGCTCGGTGATGGCGCCAGGTCGGCCTCGGTCGAGGTGGCGATTCTCGACGGCGAAATCGAACAGGGAGCATCCAAGTCGTTCTCGGTCACGCTGAGCAACCCCACCGGCGCCACGCTGTCGAACGCTACCGCCACCGGCACGATCACCGGCGGCGGCGAGTCGACCGCCACCGGCCCCGGCGGTCCTGCCGGTCCCACGAGCCCCACCGGCCCCGGCGGTCCTACCAGTCCCACGAGCCCCACGAGCCCCGGCGGTCCAGGCGGTCCCACCGACCCGGTCGCCCCCGGCGATCACTGCAACCCCGGCGCCCGCGGCGTCCGTGGCGACCCCGGCAGGCATCCCGACACCAGCGACTCGGGCCCGCTCGCGCTGTCTTCCCTGGCGGTCACCTGCGGCGGCACCATGTACCCGCCGTTCGCCGCCGACACCCTGCACTACGCGCTGACCTGCCACGGTTCACCCACGCTCGGCGTCACGGCCAGCACCGGGCGGGCCGGTGCAAAGCTCACGTTGCGGCGCAAGGACAGCTCCCGCAACACGGTCTCGACCACCGGCGTCCTGAACGCGAGCGTCCCGGTCGGCGGCAACCACGACGTGGCGATCGAGGTCAGTGACGGCAGCGAGAGCAAAACCTACGTCGTGCACTGCCTGCCCGCCGCCTTCCCGACCATCGAGATTCTTACCCGGACCAGCCAGGTCAAGGACGGGCTGCTGCTCCTCACCCCGGCCTACGGCGGCTACAGCACGCGCACCACGTTCATGGCGGTGGTCGACAACAACGGGGTGCCGAGGTTCCATCGGCTGCTTACCGACACCAGCTTCTGGGCCATGGACTTCAGGCACCACGGCAGCGGAGTCTTCTCGGTGGCGCGCCGGGATGCATACAACCTCAACGATTCGCCGTTCGGCAACTGGGAGATAGACCTGCTCAACAAGCGGCTTGAAGTCACCGCTAGCGTTACCACGGTGTCGCCCCTGTCGCAGACCGACGGCCACGAGTTCCTGATCGCAGCGAACGGCGACTACGTGATGCTGTCCTACTACGACGACGAGCCGCGCGACTTCTCCGACCACGGGGGAAGCATGACCGAGACGGTGGCCGATTCGGTCATCCAGCGCCGCGGCTCGGGCGCCACCGGCACGTCGTCGTTCACGTGGAACTCCTGGGATCACCGCGCCGCGCTGCAGTGGGGCAACGACTGCAAGGTCGGGATGTTTCCCCCCGACAACTTCGCGGGGCCGTCGGGATACGCTCACATCAACGGGGTGCAGCTCCTGTCCGACGGGGACTACGTGGCGTCGTCGCGCGGCTGCGCGCAGGTGTTGCGGATCGACGGCACGACCGGCAGCGTGGAGTGGAAGCTCGGCGGCACGGCGCCGCCGGAGAATTCGGCCACCGAGCACCTGGAGCTGGTCGAGCACTCGGACAGTGCCGTCGTCGAGGAGTTCTGCGGCCAGCACCACGTCACGCTGACCTCGAAGGACACGGTGGTGATGTACGACAACGGCGAACAGTGCCTGGGCGCGCGCAAGAACACCACCCCGTTCTCGCGCGCGGTGGAATACGACATATCGTCCGGCACCCAGGCGAAGTACGAGCGCGAGTACCGTCTGCCCGACGCGCAGGGCTACTTCCCCTACCGCGGCGGGGTCCACGTACTGGACGGCTTCGGCGGCAGCGTGCACTGGCTGATAAGCTGGGGCGGCGACGCCGAGGACCGAACCATCGCGCTGAACAAGACCATCGCGGTCAGCGAAGTCGACCCGGCCACCGGCACCGCCCACCTGGAAGTGAACATGCGCACGGCTACCGACGATGCCTGGACCTACCGCGCGTACCGCATCTCCGCGAGCGACGTGGACATTCCCCTGAACCTCCCATAACGCGAGCACCCCCGGCATCAAGCGCGGTGCTGACGGCGGTCGACAACGGGGCGTGGCGTCTCGTACTGTCAGGGCTCATGAGTGTTGGGGTGGTACGGCGGCGCCGCCGCGGGGGCGGTCGTGGCGGCGGGTGAGGAGGGCGCGGGGCGGTTCATCCTGAACTGCGAACCGTCCGCGGGGGTGGAGGGCGACTGGACCTTCGAGGACGCCGTGGCGGCCGGGGTGGTGTCGCGTGCGGCGGCGCGGGCGGAAGTGGACCTGCGGCGGCCCGACTGGCCGGTCCGGGACCAGGGCTCCACCGGCGCCTGCGTGGGCTTTGCCGCGGCCGACGGCGTGCTGCATTGGCACTACTGGAAGGCGGGCCTGCTGGCGCCCGGCGAGCGCCCGTCGCCGCGCTTCATCTGGATGGCGAACAAGGAGACCGACCGTATCAACGACTATCCCACCACCTTCATCGAGTCGGCCGGCACGCAGACCAAGCTGGCGCTGCGGGTGGCCCGTCGCTACGGCTGCGTGCCGGACAGCGTGCTGCCGATGGACGGCGCCCTGAGCCCGATGCGGGCGGCGGCGTTCTACACCATGGCGGCCAGGTACCGGATCGCCAGCTATCACAACCTGCGCCGCAACCGCACCGCGTGGCGCCGCTGGCTGTCCAACCAGGGCCCGATCCTGGCGCGGGTGGAGGTGGACCGCACCTTTCGGCAGGCGGCCCGCACGCGCGGCGAGCTGGCGCTGTTCCGTGCAGGCGACGAACCGGGCGGCGGCCACGCCGTCTGCCTGGTGGGCTACACGGCGAACACCTTCATCGTGCGCAACAGTTGGGGAACCGGCTGGGGCGACAACGGTTTCGCCTACGCCTCCGAGGAATACGCCGACCGCGCCATCACCGAGGCGTACGGCGCGGTACTGTAGCCGCGCGGCGCCGCGCTGCCCGCTCGTAACCGCTGCGAATTTGCATGGACCCGACTCGAACGTGCGCTCATTCTCGTTCTCGATCGCGGCCTGATGGGCGCGCGGGACAGCCGCACGGCAGTGGCCGCGGAACCGGCCAGGCGGAACTAATGACCGGTCATGGCGATGGCGAAACGCAATTCCGGCGCCGGTAGCCACCGGTCACGGCAGGCCGCGAGCGCGGCCGACCGACCTGGTGCGCCCGGCTCGCGGCCGGCCGCGCCGCAGTCCGCCGCATCGCAGTCCGCCGCATCGCAGTCCGCCGCATCGCAGTCCGCCGCATCGCAGTCCGCCACATCGCAGTCCGCCACATCGCAGTCCGCCACATCGCAGTCCGCCACATCGCAGTCCGCCACATCGCAGTCCGCCACATCGCAGTCCGCCACATCGCAGTCCGCCGCGCCGCAGTCCGCCACGCCGCGGCGCCACCTGCCGTCGCCGCGCGCGCCGATCGCGGGGCTGGTGGAGGCGCTGACCCATGCGCGCACCCCGGACCAGCCGGCATGGAAGCTGATGCCGCTGGTGCTGGCGCTGGCGTTCGCGGGGCGCGCGACGGTCGCCCTGAGCGGCGACTTCGTGCTGCACCCGGACGAGATCATGCAATACCTGGAGCCGGCGCACCGGCTGGCGTTCGGTAACGGCGTCGTCTACTGGGAGTATTTCTACGGTGCGCGCTCCTGGCTGATACCGGGCGCCGTGGCCGGCGTGCTCAAGCTGTTCGACCTGGTCGGCCTCGGGCAGCCGTGGTGGTACGTGGCCGGCGTCAAGCTGATGTTCTGCGTGCTGTCGCTGGCGATTCCGGCCGGCATGTACGTGTTCGCGCGCCGCCACTTCGGCGAGACCGCGGCGCGGGTGGCCCTGGTGGCCGGTGCCTTCTGGTACGAGCTGGCCGGCTTCGCGCACAAGCCGCTGACCGAGTTCGTAGCCACCGCACCACTCATGGGGCTGCTGGCGCTGTGCGTGCGGCCCGCGACCGACCGCCCGCGCGTCGCCGCCTGGCAGGCCGCGACGCTCGCCGTGCTGGCAGGCGCGATCCGCATGCAGTACGCGCCCGTCGCCCTGGTGCTCCTGGCCGTCGTGTTCCTGCGCACCCGGCACAAGCTGCTGCTCGCCGGTACCGCCGCGGCCCTGACCTTCGCGGTCGGGATCTTCGATGCCGTTACCTGGGACAGCGGCCTGTTTCACTCCTACCTCACCAACCTGCGCTTCAACCTGGCCGACGGCGGCAACCTGTCCGGCCAGGTTCCGTTCCATCGGCTTCCCTGGTGGTTCGCGCTCGCCGGCGGGGGCGTGAGCGTGCTGTGCCTCGCCGGGGCGCTGCGCTCGCCGCGGCGGTACGGGTTGCTGTTCGGGCTGACCGCCCTGGTGGTGCTGATCCACTCGCTGCCGGCGCACAAGGAACTGCGCTTCATTTTCGTCGTCGTGCCCTTGTGGCTGCTGATCGGCGCCGACCTGGCGGCACGCGCGGCGGCATGGGTCGGGGCGCGCGCGCCGGCCCGCCCCGCCGCGGCGCGCTGGACGATGGCGGCCGCGGGCACGCTGTTTGCGGTGGTGTCGATTGCCGGGATGCTGAAAGCGCTGCCCGCCCAGACGCTGGCGTATCCGGCATGGGCGAGCGAAGCCGGCAATGACCGCTTCCTGTACGGCCAGGACGAGGCGTTCGCCGCTTACCGCTACCTGGCGCGTGCGCCCGGCGTGGAAGCGGTATGGCACCTGGACCGGCCCTACTTTACCACTCCCGGCTACTACTACCTGCACCGCGCAATACCGTGGTACGACAGCGCAAGCGGCGGCCTCATCGACTGGAGCATGGCGACGGTGTCCGCGTCAGTGAGCCACCTGGTGTTCACGCGCCGCGACCTGACCGTGCCCGGCTACTCGCTGGAACGGGAGTTCGGTGACATCCTCATTCTGCGCCGGGACGCCGCCGGGCCGCCGGTGCGCCGCTGGCGGCAATACGCCCCGGTCATCGTCTTCCCGGTGGTCTGGGACGTCATGCCGCGGGTGGACGCCGACGCGCCCGCGCCGCCGGCGAACTTCGCCATCGACTTCGCCGCCGGAGGCAACCGGTGAGCTGCGCGCCGCCGGATGGTTCGCCCCGTAGCGGCGGCGGCAGCCGGGACGCGGGCGCCGCGGCCAACACGCCACCGCGGTCACCCTGCGCTGCCGGGGCGCGTCCGGCGGTGTCGCCGGCGCAGTGGCTGTGCGGCGCCGCGGTCGCCGCGGTTGCGGTGCTCGCGGTGCTGCACATGGCCTCGGTGGTCAGCGAGTTCCAGGCCACCGCCGGGCTGCACCGCTGGTTCATGACCTACGCCGAGGGCTATCACCGCCGCGGGCTGATCGGAACCGTCTTTCAGTTCCTGGCCGGCCATCGGCCGCGGGAGGAGCAGATCGCGCTCGCATCCGGGATATCCGCGGCCGGCACCTACGCGTGGCTGATCGGCACGCTCGCCGTGTTCGTGATTGCCGCCGCCAAGTCGCGCGACCGTGCGCTCGGCGGCGCGGCGGTGGCGTTCGCCGCCTTCGCCTTCATCAACCCGATGTGGACGACGCGCGCCTACGACAACGGCTACCTCGACTGCCTGCCAGGCATCGCCGTGGTTGTGGCGCTGGCGGCCTACGCCGGCAAGCGTCCCGTGCTGTCCGGGGCCGTGGCCGCCGTCAGCGTCGTCGCCTACTGGGGAACGATCTTCGTGTGGCTGCCGCTTGGGTTCCTGGTCGCCTGCGTACTCTGGCGTGACGCGGCGGCGGGCGCCGGCGGGAAGCGTGCGGCGGCGCGGCGGTTGCTCGCCGCGGTGCGGCGCCGGGAAGCGTTGTCGCTGCTGCTGCCGGTGGCGGCGGCCCTCCTGTCGGCGCTGTTGAACGACACCGACGCCGCGATCGCGGAGCTGGAGCGCATCGGCGGACAGCAGAACATCATCGAACAGACGTTCCGCAGCGGCTGGAGTGCCCTGGTGGACCAGGTCCGGTGGTTGCTGGTGGGCTGGCGCACCTACCTGGCGCTGGCCGCGGTGTACGTCGCGCCGCCGGCCGTGTGCGCCGGCCTGTGGGTCGGCGTCATGCGCCGCCGCGGCTACGCCCTGTTCGGCCGCGCCTGGCGGGATGCCGGGGCCGCCGTGCTGGCGACGATCGCGCCGGTGTCGTTCCTGCTGGTGGCCTTCGACCTGGCGCGGCTGATGGCGTGGAGCTATCTCGCGTTCGCGGTAGTGGCGGTGTTCTGGCTGACCGCGGCCCGCGCCGACCCGTCCGCGGCGCGGCCGGCGCGGCGGGTGTGGCCATGGATGGCGGCCCCGCTGATGCTGGCGGCACTGTTCTGGACGACCCCGACCATCTATGCCTGGGTGGACATGAGCCACCTGGTCCGTTGCGAGCGGTTCTGCTTCAAGGAACGGACGCCGCAGGGCCGCCTCCTGGACCTGTACCGGCGCCGCGCCGTCTCCTCTCCCATCTGGGAGATCACCGCCCGCGGCAGCGTCCTGCCGGCCTGGACCGGACACAACGAGAGATCCTCGGCCGAGGAACCCTGGCGCCGCGTGGCGCGCGCCGGCCGCGACCAACCCGGCAACCTGATGATGATCGACTACGAGATCGAGCACCTGGATGCGACGGTGCTCGCGCCGGCGCAGGCCAAGCGCGCGATCATCGGCGCCGGACCGCACCGGATCGCGATCTCCTACCGGGCCACGGACACCGAGCACGCCAACGCGGAGACCCGCTTCTTCATCTCCAGCAGCACCCTCGACCACATGTACCAGGTGCTGGGCGCGCCGCTGCCCGCGTCGCAGACCGTGTATGCCGCCACGATTACGCCGCCGCCGCGGCTGGCCGGCAACCTGTTCGTATGGACGGTTGTCTACGACGGCACGGGCGTGTTCGAGCTGCACGAAGTCTCATTCGTCAAGGTGGGCCGGGAGCGGTGATGCAGCGGTGACGACCGGCGGCGCCGCGCCGCGCGCCGGTCCGGCTCTGCCGGTGCGGGTGGCGGACACGCGCCGGAGGCCGGCTCTCGCGGCAGGTTCGAAGTCGGTGCGGGAACCACAGACCAGTTCAGTCCGTCCGCCGTCGGGCGAGAGGAACTTTCCGCCGGTCGCACCGGATCCACTACGCTGCGCGTTGACGGCGGCGCTCCTGGTCGAGGTCGAAGTAGGCTTGGCGGCGCAGCCAGAACCTGGCGTTGCTCCAGCCGATACGTTCCAAGGCAATGGCCATCGCCGGAGAAATGCCGATGCGGCCGTTCAGCAGGCGGGACAGGTGCTCGCGCGGAGTCCCCAGACGCCGCGCGCACTCGGTGACGGTCCAGCCCATTGCCTCGATGCTGTCCCGAATGCTCGCGCCCGGATGAGTCAAAGGCATTTCCCTACCGGCCATTGTGGCCTCCTTCAGTGGTAGTCGACCAACTCCACATCCACCGCCTCGCTGGCGATGAATCGGAACACGATGCGCCAATTGCCGGACACCCGCACGCTCCAAAGACCGTGTTGAGCACCCTTCATGGCATGCAGCCGGTAGCCGGGGAGACGCATGTCATGGGGTGACTCTGCCGCATCCAGATCAGACAGAATGCGTTCGATACGAGGTACATGGTCGGCGTTCAGCAGGCGTGCGTCGTGCCGCTCGAACAACGCCCGGAGTCCCTTGTGGGCGAAGTCCATCGCGGCCTGCAGTGTGACATATCATGTCACGTTCCGCAAGCAAGTGGTCAGCCTCGGCTCGACCATCCGGACGGTGCAGCCTGTCGGCCACCCTGCCGAGCATCCTTGTAGGCGATCCGACGTGCCTCGTCCGGCGTCGCCGGGCAGACGTGTCCGATCACCACGCGCTTGTTGCCGATGATGCCTGGTGAGCAGGGCGAAGCGCGACTCCACCTCGCGGCGCTCGATGGCATTCAATCGACACGCTCCGAGCCGACGTGGCCGAAGTGCGTCGCGACCTTCACGTACCGAGCGACCGCGTGGCGCGCATTGAGGGCGCGTTGACCGGTCCCTGGCGACCGCAGACGAACGGCGGCACGTCGAATCCCGTAGCGCCCCCGGCGCCGCCAGCGAAGTCCCATAATACGCCCGGTGTCAAGGCGGCGCCCACGAACAACTTGTACATGGCAAGCATCTTGTAGCGCCTCCGTGTCTCCTCAGCCGCGGCCCGACAGCGCCTGTTCCAAGCGCCGGAAACCATCCATGAGTTGCTGGTGCAGCACCTCGGCACGGCGCGTCTGGTTGGCGGCCTGTTCGCGTTGCGCCGCCACCTGCTCCCGTTGGGCCGCCACCTGGGCGCGTTGCTCGGCTACCTGATGCTTCAGCAGGTCCCTGATCTCCGTCAGCAACTCTGCAACCTGATCCATTTGTCTCGTCCTCCTTGACGGTTCAATCGTGCAACATTCAAGTCCGAGCGGTCAAGAAGAGCCTCTTTTGCGTATCCGTCGGTGGCTGCGAGCCCCTTGACGGAACTCAACGGCGCCCGCAGCTCGTGGCTCACCATGCCAAGAAACTCCGCCCGCTCGCGCTCCAACTCCTGCAACGGCCGCAGGTCCTGCATGGTCACGACCACCGACGCGACCGCGCCGCCCCGGCCCGCTATGGGCGTCACGTTGATCAGAATGGAGATGGTTCGACCATCGCGCACCGACAACACTACCTCCTCGGCTCGGAGCGGGGCGGCGTTGCTCAGGCACGCCGCCAGCGGGAACTCGTTGAGTGCGATCTCCTGACCGTCGGCGAGCCGGAAGGTCACCGTCTGCAGCAGTTCTTCCACGGTCTCCGCCGCACCGCTCAGGCTCGATATGCGGTTGCGCAGCGCCTCGATCTCCCTCATGAGTTCATCCGGACTCTTCAATCAATCCTCCCGTGCACGGAGGTGTCCACACAAAAAGTACGCAATCTCCCCGTTTGTGCACACTTATTCAACTACTTGGCCCCGAATAAGCGTGCCAAAGTGCGCGTTCATACTATGTTGCCGTATTGTCCACACGGGGATCATGAGTGAGATTTTGGACACTGTTCACAATCAGGCGGCGCGCTCACCTTCCCCGACCGGTTACAGCACGCGCCACCACGGCGCCGCGAGCACGTCGGGCGCCAACCATTCGAGCGCGGCTCCGGCGTGCAGCAACAGTCCGGAGCGGGCGGCTGCTCCATATTCCGCCCGGAAGGCACGCAGGTTCACCGTGTCACGCAGGCGCGGACGAGTGGTTGTCTTCACCTCGATCGGCAACAGCCGCCCTGCGGTCTCGATGACGAAGTCCACCTCGACGCCTGTCGTCGTGCGCCAATACATGAGGTCGGCGGGAGGCAGCCGCGCGTCCCGCCAACACAGGAGGTCGTGCAGCACGATGTTCTCCAGGTGGGCGCCGCCGGGCTCCTCCTGCTGAGCGAGGTGCAGCGCCAGGCCGGTATCGCTCCAGTAGAGCTTCGGCAGCTTGCTGACCCGCTTGCCGCGATTG
This sequence comes from Spirochaetia bacterium, assembly GCA_965208575.1. Taxonomy (GTDB): domain Bacteria; phylum Spirochaetota; class Spirochaetia; order SZUA-6; family Bin103; genus Bin103. The sequence goes on from CBDBOV010000001.1 coordinate 123,736, forward strand.
GGCGCATACGCGGGAAGGCGAACGAGCAGATACGACGTTTCGAGCAGGTTGAGGTAGCGGTGCACCGTGGTTTGCGGCAGGGAAACGTCTCGGCCCAGCCTGGTCTGATTCACGACTTGGCCCAATTGCAGGCATGCGGCGCGCACGAGGCGGCGAAAGTCCGGCAGCGCGGTGATCGCCGACAGCCCCTGAAGGTCGCGTTCGAGGTAGGTCTGCACGTACCCGTCGAACCAGATGCGCCTCTGCAGGTCCGTTTCCTGGTGGACGGCGGGGACCGGGAAGCCGCCCCGCCGCGCCAGACTCCGCCAGTCCTCCGGCCCGCCTTGCTGCGCCGCCACGAGGTCGAGCCACTGGTCATCGCAGGCACCCACGAGCTGTTCCCAGATCCCGCCGCTGCCAAGCCCCCGCTGCTCGCGGCGCGTCATCGGCCACAGACTCAGATAGCTCGCGCGCCCTGCCAACGACTCGGAAACCCGTCGCATGAGCAGCAGATTCGCCGATCCCGTCAGGAGGAACCGGCCCGGTTGCCGCTGCCGGTCGATCACGCGCTTCACGGCGTGGAGCAGGTCGGGATGGCGCTGCACCTCGTCGATGGTCAACGGCTGGTCGCCGCCCACGAGTGCGTCCGGATCGCGCCGGGCGGCGTCGATCGCGTCCAGGTCATCCAGGGAGACATAGCGCCGGTCGCCCAGCGTCCTGTCTCCCGCCAGCGTGCTCTTGCCGGTCTGGCGCGCGCCCGTCACCACGGCCGCGGGCATCGCCCGAAGGCGCTCCGCGAGGCTCGGTCCGGCAAGGCGCGGGAGGTGCAATCCATTCACGCTATGAATGATAATCATTCACGCCGTGAATGAACATCACCGGGACAGTGCACACGGCCGCGCAAGCGACGGTCGCCAGTGGCCGCACCCGGGCTCGGTTCCGCACATCCACTGCCGGCACCTTGGCTCGCGCTCGGTACCGAAACCACGCCAGTGCGACGACGTGACTGCGGCCGGAGGCCGCCTGCTTGGTTGCGCGAACGGCACGACGTGGTCGACCTCCAGCCGATAGCGGGAACCGCAGCGACGCCCGCTACTCGGCGAACCCTTTGCTGATGGCGACATTCACCGAAGAGGTTGGATACGCACAGCCGCGGTTGCCGTCTACCCAGCAGTCCTCCGAATACTCCGGTTCCGTGAGCACAACCATATTGAAGCTGCCGAGTACCCAGGTAGGCCCCCAGTAGTAGCCGAGCCACGGCTCGCCCCTCTCGTATGCCGTGCTCAAGGAAGCGATCAATGCCGGGGCGTTCTCGGGGCGGAAGTTGGTGAAGGACGTATCCAATCCATAGGTCGCCAACTTGTCGGTGTTGATCTGCTCGCACTGCCAGCCGGCGATACAGTTGTGGTAGACACCTGGGCCGGGCTGCTCGGGATCCTGGAAAACGCTGGCATGCCGGGGCTAGATGTCTTGGTGATATGCCATGATACGGAGCGGTTTAGAGAAAGAGCTCCTATCGAAGTTGATCTGCGCAGAATCAGTATAGATTGCGTCGATGAAAGCATTCGCGCTGGACGGGACTTGGTGATTTGGGCAGTGCCGCCGCCCCAGGGAGCGGTCAACCGGCACGGTTGCTGCGGAGTCTGCTATCTCCGCACGGCCGGCAATCCGGACGGCGCCGCCATGTTCGAAGCCGCACCGTGAGCGCCGAGGCCGTAGCCATCGTCGGCGTTGGCGTGGCGCTGCTGGCCGTGCTGGTGCCCCTGCTGCTGACCGTGGCGGCCCGCTTGCAGCGGCGCATTGACACCCTGGCGGCCGAACTGGCGTCGGCGCACACCGAGCTACGCGCCGACGTGGCCGAGGTGCGCCGCGACCTGCAAGCCCGGTCGAACTCGTGGCCTCACCAGCCGTCGTTCGATGGCGGCTAGCGTCGGGCGGCGCCTTCGTCGCGCTGTCGAGGTGCAGAGTAAGTGAGGAGTACGTCGAGCGTCCGTTCAAGGTGCGCGGGGGCCGTCGAGCGGCGCCAGTCCGAGGACGCGCACCGCCCACGGCAGCGCCGTGCCAAGCTGCTCGCGCTGGACCGAACGCACGCGGCGCCATCGGGACCGGCGGTCTTCCCGCGCGCTCGGCGAAGAAGCCGCTGACCACCGCCGCCAGGCGTGCCGCGCCGGGCAGGATTTCCTCCGGCGCCGGACCGCCCTCGGCGTGCAGGCTCGGGAGCCAGAAGGCGATATCGACATCGGGGTGCGCCAGCACCGCCAGGTTCCAGTCCACCAGCAGTGCACGCCCGGCGCACAGGCAGAGGTTGTCGCTGCGCACGTCCCAATGGGTAGGGTACGGGCCGTCCAGGTCGGCGCTCTCCTCGGCGTCGATGAGCGGGGGAGCACTGCTGCGCAGCCAGCGCCCTGATGCCAGACCAAGCGCCAGAAACTCCGCCGGTGCCGCTGCCACCCGCCGCCAGCTCCCGCCGAGACCGCGATCGGCAGCGCTCAACGGCGGCAGCGCTTCCCCCGGGTCGGCGGTTCGCAGACTCGCCAGTGCCGCCAGCACCCGGTCGACGGCGGTGGCGTCCCACGGTGGCGGCCACCGGCAACCGCTCAGATCCTCCAGCAGCAACAGCGGCCGTTCGCCGTCGTCCCAGCCGCGCACCCGCGGCATGAAGTCGCCCTGCAGCGCTGCGTATACCCGCTGTTCCGTTCGCAGCCCATCCGCGGTCAACGGGTCGACAGCGATCTTGGCGAACGCGCTCGAGCCATCGGCGAACGCCACGATCCAGCGCTCCGCAGGGGTGTAACCGCGGAGCGCGCGGCGGAAGCTGACCGCGCGCTGTCCTGCCAAGGCGCCGATACGGGAAATGTCCACCCCGGCCGGCTGGGCGGTGCCGGCGTCACGACCCATTCCCCCATCGTACCCTTGCGAACGAGAGCAGGGTAGGCGGATGCGTCCAGCACGCCGGCGCGGCGGTTTCCACGCCGAGGCGCCACGAGGCCATTGATCGCTCCGGGTCACGTCGGACGGGTTCGTGGTCGGTACAGCCTCGCTGCGGCGTCATAGTGCGCGGGTTCGGTGGGTAGCACGCTTGCCCGCGCCAGCAGCCCTCGAAGCGCTTCAAGGTGGCTCTCGTCTCGTGCGCCTGCGAGTACCTCCATCCGGATCGCATTGCAGATCGCGAGGTCGCCGTCCAACTCGGCGTGGTATGTAGTGTGTGTACCGCGCTACGACACCGCGTCGCAGTGTGCCAGCTCCCAGCCGTGGAAGACCAGCGCCAGCCCCGTGAACCGCACGCCCGGAAACTGCCGCGCCAGCCGCTCGTCCGCCAAGTAGCGCGCGAGTTGGGTGGTCGCGTCGCTCACCGCCGCCGCCACGGCGTCCCGGTCCGCCGACTCGCTGCGCTTCAGGTACTTCAGTTCTATCAGGTAGCCGTGCCGCAGGTGCGGGAAGCGCGCGAGCAACGGCTCCAGGCTGATGTCCGCGTGTCCCTTTCCCAGTTCCGCCTCCGACCGGAACACGTAGAAGTCGGTCACGCTCAGGTAGGCCGCCAGGAACCCTTGGATCACCTTCTCGCCGGCGATGTAATCGCGGATCCCGGTCTGCGCGGCGATCGCTTCGCCCAGGAATGCGAATGGCGGCCGCCACTCGCCCTGGTTGGCCATGCGCATCATGAGCTGCTCGAAACGGTACAGGTCGACCCTGAACACCGCCACGTCGCGATAGCCGTCGCGCAGGTAGCCGTACATCAACTGTTTCACTGTCTGGTTCGGGATCGCCAGCCGCGGCATTCCGTGCACGACCTCGCGGATGCTCAGCAGCCCGAAGTAGTGCAGCAGCGACAGGAAGTTCTGCCGGTCGGTGAGCTGCTGCAACGGGAAGCCCGGCTGGATGCGCGGCAGGTCCTTCCGCCCCTCGCCTATGATCTCGCGCAGCAGGTCGAAGTTGCCGTTGAGCTGCCGCCCCACCACCAGCAGGTGGCGCAGCTTGCCGTAGTCGATGCGCACGTTGGTGTCGATCAGGTACCTCGGCACGTGCCGGTTCGGCATCGACTCGTCCAGGTAGTAGAGCACCATGTCGGAGTTGTAGAGATCGTGCTCGGCCTCCTCGGCGAACCGGTAGCCGTTGTACCACTCGCCCATCAGGGCCATGGCTTCATCCACGTCCTGGTCGAACAGGCCGCGGTCCCGGTAGAGCTCCACCAGGCGCCGCACCTCCGCCTCCGTGAAGCCGACCATCTCGTTGAAGTCGGGGTGCAGGCTGATGTTCTTGCCGATGTTGAACCCGCTGGTGACGTCGTCCATGGTGACCGGCGACACGCCGGTGATGAACAGGCGGTCGATGCCGCCGCCGCTGCGCGCCGTGCCGCCCTTGAGGGCGGCGAAGAAGTTGCGGTAGAAGCCGCCGCCGTGCGTGAAGTCCTCGTACGCCTGGGTGCCGTGGTGCGCCAGCACGGTGTTGGCGAAGTTGTCGTACTCGTCGATCAGCACGTACAGCGGGATCTCATGGTCGCCCGCGTACCGGAACAGCATGCTCAGCTTGGTGGCGATGGAGGGCGGCGCAAGGATACGCTGCCGCGCCACTTCGGGAAACAGGTCGGGATGCCGCTCCAGCGCTCCCCGGAGCTCTATCATGCAGTAGGTTTCGAACTCCCGCTCCAGGGTTTCGAGCTTGTCGTTGACCATCGAGAAGTCGAAGCGCAGCACGACGTAGCGGTGGCGCTCCGCGGTCGGGTTGCGTCCGATGTCGGTGCCGGCGAAGGTGGCGTCGAATTCGTGGCCCCACCAGCGGTCGTAGTAGTTCTCCAGCACCGACACCCACAGCGACTTGCCGAACCGCCGCGGGCGGATCAGGAAGACGTAGTCCTCCCGTTCCAGACGCCGCAGGAAGCGGGTCTTGTCGACGTACAGCCAGCGGTTCAGGCGGATGCGCCGGAAGTCGGACTGGCCGTAGGGAATGCGCGGGTGTATCGGAACCACGTCCACTGCCGGAACCCTGCGCCGGTCACTCTATCGCGGTCGGCGCAGGCGCTCAACGGCTCGGTCGTTAGCACCGCGTTAGCACCGCGCTTGCACGCAGTACCCCAACAAGGAGGTCAGGCTTGTTCACCCTCGCGCCGGTTTACCACGCGGCGACCAGCCGGGAAGGGGGCCTATTCAACGCCGACCCGGGGCACTCTGCTTGCCGATTCACACTCCCTCGCGCCAGCGGGCCGGTTGCAGTATGCTCGTCCCCAATGCCGGACGGAGTTACCGTGCTGCTCGGCGCGGTGGGAGCGGTGGCCGCGATGCTGGCCGTACTGGTGCCGGTGATTCGTGGGCAGGGGGCAGCCCTGCGCCGTGAGATCGAAGGGCAAGGGACGAGTCTGCGTCGCGCGATCGAGGAGCGGGGAAGAACCTGCGTCGCGCGATCAAGGAGCAAGGGACGAGTCTGCGTCGCGAGATCGACACGCTCCGAGCCGACGTGGCCGAAGTGCGTCGCGACCTTCACGTACTGAGCGACCGCGTGGCGCGCATCGAGGGCGCGTTGACCGGTCCCTGGCGACCGCCGACGAACGGTGGCACGTCGAATCCCGTGGAGCCCCCGGCGCCCGCCAGCGAAGTCCCATAACATGCCCGCTCGCCCGGCCCCCGCTATCGGAGGAAGCCGAGTCAGTTCCCCAGTCAAGCGAACCAGGTTGAGCCGAGCGCCACGGCCAGCCGAATTCTAAGGCTACCGTCGATCTCACCGGGAAAGGGGTTCTCTCAACGGCGACCTGGGGTCACCTTGTCTGCCGATGGCGTTGCTGGAGGAGCAGAAGGATGACCAAACCCACGACGCTGCTGGCCCTTCATTGGCGCAAGCACCTCAGCGCGCGGAGTGCGCGGAGCGTGATCCATCGGTTCGGTTCTCCGGGAGCACCGGCGATCTCATCGTAGAGGGTGTCCTTGTGCCGCACGTCCAGGCGCCAGCGTCCATCGGGAAGCTCACGGCTTTCAACTGTCTCGATGGCTTCCGCCAGGCGCGGATCGTCCTTGAAGCCTGCAGTCACCGCGTATTCAAGGCCCCGCAGGACATCGTAGTGCCACAATGGAGGAAAGGCGAGGCGCCTCCAACCTTCGTCGATGACACCACCCGTGGAGAGCCGCCGGAGGAGGTGCCGCTCTAGCAGATACTCGCCCCCACGCTCGCGGGCTTCCGTGATGGCCGGGTCTTCCCCGAAGGACTGCTCGTGTGCGAGCAAGCCCTCCAAGACGCAGATCGTCGTATGGAATGAGGAACGCACGGAGCCGCGAAGCGCCTCACAGTTCCACCCACCATCCCCGAGCTGCTCGCTCAGCAGAAGGTCCACCAATCGGAGGCTCGGCTTCCCAAAGTAGGCGCCGAGCGCCACGACGCGCCCGTTGATGCAGGGCTCTTCCTCCCCCTCGAAGAACGGAGAGTCTCGGTGCCACGGGCCCCAGGTCACGCTTGAGTGCACCAGCTCGATCGCGTGTCGAGTGCGATCGCTTTCAGGATCCACGCCAAGATCACGCAGGTAGAGGAGGGTGTACAGGTTCGTCCACCAGAACGGGTGCGCTTCTCCATCGCCCCACTGCCCGTCCGGGCGCTGCTCATCGAGCAGTCGTCGGCCCCATCCCTCATCTGCCACGCGGGCACGCTCGGCGGCGACGTTATCGACATCGACTATATCTTGGAGGACTTGCCAGCGGATGGAGGGGTCTGAGTCAAGAAGCCAATCCAGCACCGAGGCGGGGGGCCACGCCGTAGCGTCTGTGTCGCGCACCATGGTCTCGCCCTCCTCTAGTACCTCTGGCCTAACACGATTGTCAATTCGCATGACGCCGTTTGTCGATTCCCGTCATCAGGCTCGTAATCGATCTGCCCGGTTGCTTGCCAACGGCCCTCAAGGCCATGTGCTACGGGTCGTGAACGCGTTCCCAGCGAGAGAGCGTCGAGACGGGTTCCTGTGGTGGTGGACGGCGGGGACCGGGAAGCCTTCCGCCGCGCCAGACCGCTCTGCCGACCCATAGCCGTCCGCCATCTACCGCTTCGGTAGTCCGGGAGACTACCAACCCAAACCGGAAATAGACGCTTTCCACCGTTGAGCATTCGCTGGGCTCTCTCGCATGGTTGTCAAGGAAGGGAAATGGGAAGTGGCTATTGCAATTCCGTCCAGCTACGTGGTGGGCAGGTAATACGACCGGAAGTTGTGAGGTCGTAAGAGAGCGCTACCGGTGGTTAGAGCCGCACTGACCGGGTTGATTTACGGCCAATTCTGGGCCAGGGACTCAGATGGAGCATTCTGGGAGGTCAGTACAGATGATTGACCGTGTTGAGCGGCTCGCACGCATCGTGGCTCTGGCTGGCGGGCTGGTCGTGGTCGCCGTGGCTGCCAACGGTCAGAATCCGCCCTTCAAGGGCGCGGTTTACATCAGCCCGAATATACTGACCAAGGACGACCCGACCGCATTCCGTCAAGCAACCTACAGGAGCACCGGCGGCCGGCAGGTGTTCGATCGCCGCATTGGCAAGGTTCAATTCGCAAGAGCTCACGTGTTCGTCGCGTCGTACATCGACGGGACCGAAATCGAAATGATCGTCAACGCGGAGTTTGGAAGCAGAGAGGCGGCTGAGCCTTATGCGGTCAAGTACGCGACGGTGATAGGACGGCTACCGACGTTCATGAGACGTGGGATCGATGAAGTATGGATTCACGATGGTGACTTCCCGGCCTCGGGCGATACGGGCAACATCGCGATCCACGTACAGTTCACGGAGGTAGACGAAGAGATGGGGTACATGGAGGAAGTGATGATGCACGAAGCGGTCCATGCCTCTCTCGACGCCGATCACACGGCTGCAAGGGGCTGGCGCGACGCGCAGAGTGCCGATGGTCGGTACCTTACGGAATACGCTCAGGAGTTCCCTGATACCGAAGACTTTGCAGAGACCCTGCCGCTGTATGTGGCCGTCGAGCACCTTCCGGGCCGGCTGTCGGCAACAATTGAGCGACAGATACGACGCACTATCCCCAACCGCATCGCGTACTTCGACGAGCAAGGATTCGACGAGTGGTGCCCCATAATCCCCGAGGACTGCGGGCCTGGCACGGAGACCAGGCGCCAAGTCGCGGATCTTGGTGATGCACGGTTGGAACTGGACCGGCTCGACCCTGATCGGCTTCCGCGTCTGAAATCGCCTGGAAGCGGAGCCGAATCTGCCATTGTGTTCGTGAATCGCACCAAGTCGGACATTCTCTACTACTGGATCGACTTCGAAGGCAACGCGGCGTACTACGGGAGTGTTGCTCCGGGTGGCGAGGCAACTCAGCACACTTTCGACGGCCACCTCTGGGTCGCAAAGGACGCGAACGGAACCAGCCTCGCGGTATTCCGCGCCGGTGAAACGCCGGGACGGGCGCTCGTCACGGAAACGCCATAGCAGCCTTGTTCTCGATCTTCCAATTCGCCCCGCGGCGCGCACCAGTTGCAAGTGTGGACCAGACGCGCACGGCATCCTTCCGCCCGCTGCGGACGCGGCGGAGACCGAGTCGGCGATGCGGCTGCATCCGCTTATCAAGGACCGGTGCGAGAAACAGCGGTTCGAGGAAGACCCGGAGCGCTTTCGGGCCATCCACCGCGGCATCTGCGTTGCGCTCGCGCGCCGCGGTCAGGTCGTTGCGGCGTTGCGCCACGCCGTGGAGGCCAACGATGCGGACTTGCTCGGTCCGATAGCGGAGGGTCAAGGCGGAGTCAGGCTTTGGATGGAGCAGGGCCTGGAGGCGCTGCGCACGGTCGACAACCTGCTGAGCGAGCCGATCCGCGCGAGCTACCCTCGGCTGGCACTGGTGCGTTGCATCGTCCTGACCGCGTTGGCCGCGCGCGGGCCCGGTGTACAGATCGAACGGCTGTTCGAGAGCCTCATGCGCTACTATCCGATCGGATCCTTCCTGTTCTGGCGAGTCGGACGTTCAATGTTTTGAACCGAGAGACCGCACGCTGCGCATCTTGTCGGAGCGTGCCAAGTAGGTTCTGGACAAGCCCCTATCCATTTGTTCAGTGCATCCAAACTGCAAAGGACATGCTGGGGACCTCCTGCACTGTCTCTTGTACGAGATCGGCGAACGGGACGACGAGACTTGGACGTGAGCGTATGATGAAAGCCCGCCCGGTCCTCGCTCTCGCCCTCGCCGGCGATCTTGTTTCTAGTGTTCGACATGAGTCCTCCTGCGCGCCCACCATAGCCGCTGCAAGGCCCTGATTTCAAATGAGGCCACTACCGAAACCGGAGACAATCAGGATGAGAATCGATGTCGCAACGACACCGAGGGTACCATAAAGCGGTGAGTCCCTTAGAGCAAACTAGAGATGATGATGGTCGCAAACAACAAACCGAGCGCCATCGAGATGCACATTGCAATACCGAAGAAGCGTACCCATTTCCTGATCTCGTCTGTGTCTGTAGCTATTTCAACCAGTAACTCAGAGTCGGCCAGTGCCTTGTATCGGTCAACTCTCCGCTCTCTCACAGGCTCAGGCTCAATCTCAGGCTCAGAAGGCTTGTTACCGCTCGCCTCGATAGCAGCCTCGACACGATCCTCCACATCATCATCATCCGACGAAGGGTCACTGATCCGTTTTACTTCACGTCTCCGTTCGATTCTCCTTGCGATTAGCCTCATCACGACGAACGCCACCACCAGGATCAGGACAGCTACGAAAATTGTCATAACCAGCCATCATAACAGCAGCACACACACTGTCAACCGAGCGCCTCGCCGACAGCAATTCTCGGTGAACGGCGGTTGACGGCCTGAGGCGGATGTTTGGGGGCCGGCACGGTAAGGACGTGAGGAGAGCACGTCGGTAGAGCGTGTGGTTCCGGAAACTCTGCCGGGCGATTTCCGGAGATCTGGCCGGTTGGTTGACGACATCGCGAGCGTGTTAGGCGGGAAGATCAAAATGCCGGGTGCAATGAATGGCCGTCGAGCAGCGGCAGGCGATCTAGCGCAGCGCCAGTATCTCGCCCCGCCGCATCCCGGACTACATCGCAACCCGGAAGATCGAGCGGGTCGCCGGAATCCTTCACCGCCGCCTTGATGCCGCGGTGCCAGTTAGGGCAGCGCTCCTGCGGGCGACGAGATCACCCGCCGCACGATCGGGATGAGCGGTGAGCTAATCGATCTCGATCAGAATCCGACAGTGATCGCTCGGTCCCCATTCGTGAATCCCATTCAGGGCACGCGCCCTAACCCTCTTGTGAAACCCACGGGACGCGAATACGTAGTCGAGTTGGCGTGTGGCCGTTTCGGGGCTCTCCGCCGTCGTATGATACGTAGGTACATTCCTCGAGTCTGGAGGTTCGCAGAATGCCGTCGGTGCACAGTAAGCCATCCTACCTGCCGGGTATTGGGGACCGACCAATTCCAGCCCGATGGCCTTCATCCTGTCGAATACTCCGTTGCATCGTTCATCCAAAGCTTGTGGGTCGTGGTCCGATGCTCGGTAGATCATGTTGAGATCACCGGCGACCAGTAGTCGGTGGGACGAGGGATCGACATCCCCGATGAACGCCGAAAGATCCGATATGATCCGGTGAGCTGACCCATCCGGATAACCCACCTTCCATTTGCTTCGAGTAGTGGGGTGGGGCTTGAACCATCGTGCATACATGGACACGACGATGAAGGGCTCACCATTCGGGGGGATCACACGTGCCGCAGCTATCGTGCTGATACCGCTAACGGCGATCTCGTCACAGTTTACTCTTGAGACCGGACCTACTTGCTTGAACCACTCGACGCTCACCCCGCTGGCCTTGTGCTTCACGACCATCGTCCGCAGGTCTACCAGATTGGGAAACTTCCCACACCACCAGCAGGAATTCCATTTGGACGCGTCCCAGTGTTCTTTCGGACCGGTTTCTATATCACCTAGCACCTCGTCTGGCACACTGCATCCTTCCTGGATGAGCGCAACGTCGACGTTCATGTCGCCGAGGCAGCACCATGATTTCTTGATGTGATTCATGTTCCAACACACTATCCGTACCATTTCCGAACCTCTACCAGATGGTGGCGGGAAATGCGACCGTCACGGTTGTGGTGCCCGAAAGCAACGGAGTAGCCGTGTTCTATCGAGAACTTGCACCGCACGGCAGCATCCTTGTAAGCGCAACGAGCGCAACGCGTTAGCCGGTCCGTTCGAAGAACATGCCGTGATACCCACATGGCCTGCCGAGCAATCCTGTGAGGAACCCAAGGGATGTTCAACGGTGGAGAGTGTTTATTTCCGGTCTTGGTTGGCAGTGTCCAAGACTACCGACGTGGTAGATATTGGAACGCTGCAAACACCGCCATCGGCGTGCAGGCAGCACGCACTGTGCTCGCGCCGGCCCCGTCCGCTCCGAACCGCACCGCGGGCCGATAGCGTCAACCCCCGAACAGGGTAGGGTGGGATTCTGTCTCCCGTGTCCCGACTCTGGCGCGCCTTGAATCGCTTGTCAGGTCAAGATAGCGTGTTGTGTGCCAGAGCGATGACAGACGACGGAGAGCGGGGGCGAGCGGCGCGCGAGGGCGCCGCGGAACGGGACATGCTTGGAGGTGTGGAGTCGGCGCCGCTGGAGGCGCCGTGGCTGCTGCGTTATCGGGTGGAGCTGCCGGATCCGATCGAGGGTCATGTCCGGCGTCCAGCCGTGGAGGAACGGTGCGCTCTCCTGGACCGCCGCCTGACGGTGCTGCACGCCCCCGGGGCTTCGGCAAGACGGCTCTGCTCGGCGAGCGTTGCCGCGCGCTGCGCGCACGAGGCGTGGCGGTCGCCTGGCTCTCGCTCGACGAGGAGGACGGACCGGGAGCGGTGGCGGCCTACCTCGCCCTGGCATTCGAGCAGGCCGGCCTGGCGACTGTCGGCACCGCGGGTGAACCGGGAAGGTCAATCGAAGCCAAAGGCGCGGGGCGTGACCAAGCGGCGGCCAGTCAGACCGAGTACCGCCTCAGCCTGCTGATCCGCGCGTTGGAGCGGCGAAGCGAGCCGTGCGTGCTGGCGCTCGACGAGTTGGAGAGGCTGTGCAACCCCGATGCAGTCGCGGTGATCAACTCGTTGCTCCGGCGTGCGCCGCGCACCCTGCACGTTGGTATGGCGTTCCGGGAACGGCCACCGGGGCTGGACATTGCGATGTTCGCGCTCGAAGGGCGGGCAGCGACGGTGACCGTAGACGACCTGCGATTCTCGGCGCAAGACGTGTCTCGATTCTTCGACCGGCGGCTGTCGCGCCGCGAGTTGGCCGCCGTGGTGGCCGGCTCGGCAGGCTGGCCGATCGCGCTGCGCATGTACCGCAACGCCGGACCGAAAGGGCTGGCGAGCGCCGCGGGTGACGACGACGCGGTGGCCGGATGGATTGAAACGCGGCTGTGGCGTGGCATATCGGCGGAGGACCGCGACTTCGTGCTCGACATCGCGCTGTTCGACGGTCTCGACCCCGATCTGATCGACGAGGTGACAGGGGCGGGCAATTCGGCCCGGCGGCTGGCCTCGCTGGGAGCGCTGGCCGGGCTGTGGTCCACCACTCGCACCGAATCGGCGATGCGGCTGCATCCGCTTATCAAGGACCGGTGCGAGAAACAGCGGTTCGAGGAAGACCCGGAGCGCTTTCGGGCCATCCACCGCGGCATCTGCGTCGCGCTCGCGCGCCGCGGTCAGGTCGTTGCGGCGTTGCGCCACGCCGTAGAGGCCAACGATGCGGACTTGCTCGGTCCGATCGCGGAGGGTCAAGGCGGAGTCAGGCTTTGGATGGAGCAGGGCCTGGAGGCGCTGCGCACGGTCGACAACCTGCTGAGCGAGCCGATCCGCGCGAGCTACCCTCGACTGGCACTGGTGCGTTGCATCGTCCTGACCGCGTCCGGCGACATCCGCGGCGCACTACGGGTCTACGAAGCCACGGCCTCGGCAACCGACGGCTTCACGCACGATCGCAAGGGTGGCGACGACCGGGCGTTGCAGATTGAACACCACTTCGTCCTGGGCCAGCAGTACATGTGCGGCTGCAAACCGTTCGCGGACGGGATCCTTCCGCTTGCCCTCGCGAAGGGGGTGGCGGAAGCCCCCGACACTGACCCGTGGCTGCGCGCGTTCTTCTGCCTGGGGATGTGCATCGCGTCCAACCAGTTGACGGCGTTCGACGAGTCCGTCGAGTGGGCGGAGCGCGCGCGGGCGATGTTTGGGCGCGGCTCGCCATACTTGGCTCACGTCGACTTCCAGGCGGGGTCGGTGGCCATGGCGACGGGGCGCCCGCAGGAGGCCCGTTCCTGCTACGAGCGTGCGCTGAAGGTCGCGCGGGCGAGCCACCTGCGCGATGCGGGCGCGGTATTGATCGGTGACGTGCTGGCGGCGGAGTTGGCGCTGGAACGCTCGGCCGGTATGCCCCCCGAAGGCACGCGAGTTTCCCCACGGCTGCTCGGGGAGTGCAGCGCATGGCTCGACATCTACACGGCGAGCATCTGGGTGGAGGTAGAGCGTGAGTTGGTGCGTGGCGGTCCGGAGGTGGCGCTGCGGCTGGTCGAGGACGCACTCGAATACGCGCGTCATACCGAGCGACCGCTGCTGGCACGCTGGCTTACGGCGCTACGGGTCTCCGTGCTGCTTGCCGGCGACATGGTAGAAGCGGCGAGCCGTGCGTGGCGGTACGATCGGCTGCCGGATACGGCCGCCGCCTGTACGGATCTGCACAGCCAGAGCTGGCGGGAGGTGGAGATGCTCGCCTGTACCCGGATGCGCCTGTCGATCGCGCTCGGCGACTTCGACGCCGCCCGCGAGATTGGCGGCACGCTGGATGCCGTCACCGCGGAGCGCGGGCTGGTACGGACGCGGATGCGCGGGCTGGCGCTGGCGCTGGCGCTGGAGCACCGGGCCGGCAACGGAAAGCGCGCGCGGGCGCACCTGGCGGGGTTCTTGCAACTGTTTGCCGAGGCGGACTACGCGTGGCCGCTTGCGCGCGAGCGGACGGTCGCCCGTGCGCTGCTCGACGATGCCGTGGACAGCTTCAAGGCTGCCCCCGCCCTGGCGGAAGCAGCCGCCGTGCTGCGGGCGGCCGTGGATGACAGCGCCGTCGCAGGTGTGGACCAGGTGCACCGGATCCTCACTCAGCGCGAATTCGACGTGTTGGAGCGACTCGAACGTTACCGCGACAAGGAGATCGCCTGGGACCTGAAGTTGTCCTACGACGGCGTACGTTTTCGCGTGCGCAGCATCTTCGCCAAGCTCGGCGCGCGCGGACGGCTCGACGCCGTACACCGGGCCCGCGCGCGCGGCATCCTGCCTCCCGCCGACGACGCGGCGGAGGCAGAGTCGTCGCCGCACCATGTGCCGACTTGGTGACCGCTCTGCCGGCCTATAACCGTCCGCCATCTACCGCTCCGGTAGTCCGGGGTACTACCGTCCCAGACCGGGAATAAACGCTTTCCACCGTTGCACATTTGCTGGGCTCTCTCGCATGGTGGAGAGGTCGGTCCCATGAAACCCGTCACCATTTCATTGCTAGCAGCTCTCATCGCTATTTCTGTGGTTGCTGGCTGTCGTGGAAGCGTCTCGAAACCGGAACCAGAACAACAGATCCCGGAAACGCCGGAGACTCCAGAAGAGCCAAAATCACCAGAGACTCCAGGACAGCCGGAAACGCCGGACGAGCCAAATGAGCCGGAAGAACCAGGAACACCGGAGGAACCGGAAGAGCCGATAGAACCGGAAGAACCAGGAGAACCAACGGTACCAACGGCTCCACCTACGTCACCTACTACACCGCCAGTGCAACCAGAGGAGCCGGAACCTCTCCCGTTGGTAACAATCAGCGCGATCGGCGGTACTATTACCGAAGGAGAGACCGCGCAATTCAAGGTCACGTCAACGCCGGCGCCAGAATCTGATCTTGAAGTGAAGCTGTCGGTGACCGACATAGGAAACCTCCTGAATCGGAGGGGTGTATCGACAACGACGATTTCGGCAAACCAAGAAACAGTCACTATTTCAACTTCTACAAAGTCAAGCGGTGGAACTCCCGGCAAGGTATACAATCATGATGGAGCGATATTTGTGACCGTTTCTTCGAGCGACGACTACGTGACAGATTCTTCTGATACCGCCGCTGTATTAGTGAAGGACGTGCACAAGGACCCGGACGACATCTACAGTATCAATGTATCGGTAACTCCGAATCCAATTGAGTTCGAAAAATCACTGCAAATAACCTATACCAGCGACGTAGATGGCCCGCTGTTCTTCAATCCAGCATATCGCTACATGCCTTCGCGACATATACGCAAGCAGTTTTTCAGGCTGGAGTCGATTGACGAAGATGGTCATTTTGCACAACACTCCGTGATATATGGAACTTCAACCGATCGTTTCTTGGCCGTCTACATTGACAACATATACTCCCCAGAGAACCTTGGATTCGGCGACCGGACGTTGGTGATAGTACCAATTCGTCGTTAGGTGGTTTACACCGGCCCGGGGCCGGCGCAGTCATGGAAGAAGAAAGGATGAGGTACGCTAAGCGCACGGTATTCCGAGAGTGAGGCGCGGCAACACCGCCACCTGCACGATCTGGGCTGCGTCCCGAACGATATAGTGGGGTTCCTGGACTTCTACGAAGCGCGCCGAACGCGTATCGTAGAAAGGCTACGCGACTTGCTCGCGTCCGACGCCACAGGGAACGGGAACTAGCATGACGAGTCGCCAAGAGGGCTATTCTAATGCGGAAGGACGGTTACAGTGGAAAACGTGAAGATCGCGGCGTTGATCGGCCGCGCGCCGTGGAGGGAGGCGATCACCTTCCGGGACACATGGCCCCACGAGTACGTGCTCAGCCGCAAGGACGGTCAGAATGAGTTGATCGAGTTGGTCTGTGCCCGCCTCCGCGCCGGCGAAGGAGTTGATGGCACCTTCTATGGTAGGCCGAACACGTACCTGTTTGTCGGCCGCTACAAGTACTGGCTCATGACCCATTGGGACTTTGTCGACCTTAACGACGGACAGGACTACGTGCTGAATCGAGCGCATCTGTATCGCGATCGACGTGATTTCGTCATTCAAAGTGGGGACACAGGGAAGCGCGAGGATTATCCCGCCAAGCCAGCGGGACCAATTCAACGCGTAGACCAGCGATAGCAAGGATGCATACGCATTCAACTGGGGTATGGCGCCGTGTGCGCCGCTGGAGATGGGAGATCGCCGAATGGCGAGTCAACGAAACTACCGGTAGTATTCCCCCGGGTCGGCGGTTCGCAGACTCGCCAGTGCCGCCAGCACCCGGTCGACGGCGGTGGCGTCCCACGGTGGCGGCCACCGGCAACCGCTCAGATCCTCCAGCAGCAACAGCGGCCGTTCGCCGTCGTCCCAGCCGCGCACCCGCGGCATGAAGTCGCCCTGCAGCGCTGCGTATACCCGCTGTTCCGTTCGCAGCCCATCCGCGGTCAACGGGTCGACAGCGATCTTGGCGAACGCGCTCGAGCGATCGGCGAGCGCCACGATCCAGCGCTGCGCAGGGGTGTAACCGCGGAGCGCGCGGCGGAAGCTGACCGCGCGCTGTCCTGCCAAGGCGCCGATACGGGAAATGTCCACCCCGGCCGGCTGGGCGGTGCCGGCGTCTCGACCCATTTCCCCATGGTACCCTTGCGAACGAGAGCAGGGTAGGCGGATGCGTCCAGCACGCTGGCGCGGCGGTTTCCACGCCGAGGCGCCACGAGGCCATTGATCGCTCCGGGTCACGTCGGACGGGTTCGTGGTCGGTACAGCGTCGCTGCCGCGTCATAGCGCGCGGGTTCGGTGGGTAGCACGCTTGCCCGCGTCAGCAGCCCTCGAAGCGCTTCAAGGTGGCTCTCGTCTTGTGCGCCTGCGAGTACCTCCATCCGGATCGCATCGCAGATCGCGAGGTCGCCGTCCAACTCGGCGTGGTATGTAGTGTGTGTACCGCGCTACGACACCGCGTCGCAGTGTGCCAGCTCCCAGCCGTGGAAGACCAGCGCCAGCCCCGTGAACCGCACGCCCGGAAACTGCCGCGCCAGCCGCTCGTCCGCCAGGTAGCGCGCGAGTTGGGTGGTCGCGTCGCTCACCGCCGCCGCCACGGCGTCCCGGTCCGCCGACTCGCCGCGCTGAGAGCGCCTATGGCGATCGAGGTACTTCAGCTCGATCAGGTAGCCGTGCCGCAGGTGCGGGAAGCGCGCGAGCAACGGCTCCAGGCTGATGTCCGCATGTCCCTTTCCCAGTTCCGCCTCGGAGCGGAACCAGTCGGCCGCGTAGCCCTCGGTCACGTCGGTGGGCCGGGCGTGGTTGACCAGCCGCTTGGTCGGCGACCGCGGCAGCGTCAACTCGCGGTCGGCGATCGTGATCAGGCAGTTGCGGAAGCCGTGGAACCAGAACTTCCTGCCGCCCGCCCGCGAGATGCGGGCATAGAGGTGGGTGAGCACCGAGACGTGGCCCGACCGGCTCGCCGGACCGGTGGCTTTAATGCTGGACGGGTGGCTTCCTTGAAAACGGATCAGTGGCTCTTTTGCACCGGATTATGCAGTTAAATCGGTCTACACGAATCCCTCGTCGACAAGTTGGCTCCCGCCCGGCGTGATTTCGTGGCGTTGGCCTGATCCTCCGACGATCCGGCACCAACTCTCCGAAATGAGCTTGGGGCGGACACCTCCCGCCTCCAGTCGGTAGCTGAACCCGCCTGCCATGCCTGGTACCGCGAACCACATCTTGGGCACATCCAACTCCAACAGTGGCTCCAACTCTGGCAACCGGAGTCCGTGCTCCTTGATGAGCTGTTCGGCCCGACCACGCATGACGGTGTGGAAGTGAGCTTGCATCTTCAGAAGCATTCCAAGAGGCACGGGGTGCCTGTGCACGGGAGTTAGCGTACCGAGCAGATGTCGATGACCGCGACCGTCGGCGACGTCTACGGGACGCTCGCCGCGAGCGTTCTGATACGTGCGCCAAGCTCCGAAACCGATCAACTTCCGGACCACGGTGACTGGAGCACCGTGCCAAGCAGCTTGGTGGAGCGGCGCGTACCAGGCAGATCCACCGGGTCGGGTAGAGTTGATCCACTCTCGATTTCTGGACAGCAACTCGAATACGCGGGGCCAATCGCCAGTGTTGGCAGCGTCGGCCAACGCCTCGCGCGTTCTCGCTGCTTCGTCGGTCAGCGTTCGGGGTTGGGTGATTCCATCCCAAATGGTATCCATGTCGCACCTCCTGCAACGCTAGGCACTCGCGGTGTCCGAAGGACATCGTCGACGGGAAGCTTCCCGCGAGTCGCTGGCATTCAACACAACATTACGCCGCAGCCCCGGCGCGTCAACGGCGGCGTGGTCTTCGTCGGTCGCACGCGCGGTGTGGAGCGACAATCAGGATGAGAGCGCGCCAGGCTAACTGGCGGAGGGGTAAGGGTGAGAGTCCCTGGAAAGAAGGATGAGCCAGTCTACGATTCACCGCGAGCCGTGCAGCGATATCCGTGAGGGTGTCGGTGAAGCGTCGGTAGCGGAGCGTGTGGGCAGGGTATTGAGCGCCGAAACTGATATGTTCCCGAATGTGCCGAGGCTCTTCTCATGGTCGAAGGCAATATCGGGTGCGCCGCTATGGCGAGGCGCAGCTGCGCAGCCAGCGCCCGGATGCCAGACCAAGCGCCAGAAACTCCGCCGGTGCCGCTGCCACCCGCCGCCAGCTCCCGCCGCGACCGCGATCGGCAGCGCTCAACGGCGGCATGCTGGTACCGTATCGTCCTGCTCGGCTACGATCCGCGCCTGCAGCGACCGGAGAACATCGTGCACTTCTTCCACGACGTGTGCGGCGACGTACGGATTACGCCGGAGGTGTTGGCACGGCGCACCGCCACCTGTCGGCGGTGGCTGGACAGCTACGCCGAGCAGCACAGGGTGACGGTCCTGACGGCGCCGAAGGGTGTCCGCAAGGAGCAGGTGGTCGCGCCCTACTACCGCTCGTTCAAGGCTGACGCCGGCGTGGTCGTGATCCTCAAAAGCATGGAGCAGAGCCCCACCTTCATCTCCTATGAACCGCGTCATACCCCGCCGAGCGGCGATGATTTACCGGGTCATCAAGCGCGCCCGCAAGCGATTCCTGCATTACTATTCTACGTTCTGGACCCGATCATGGGGCCGATGAGCCTGTGTGTTGCATCCTATCTGCCGTTCTCGGTGAATTGCTTCATGAACGGCCACTCCTACGTCGCCGCCGAACTGCACCACGCCGGCGTACCGTTGCGCATGCAGGACAACGCCATCGTGGCTGCGCCGATCCCGAACTGCTGGCCACCATCGCCGACCGTCTGGACGAACGCATCCTGCACCCAGCGCGCGAGCTACTGGGCAACCCGCTTGGCGCCACGGTTTAGTGCCCGCGAGCGCGCAAGATGCCAACTCGCCTATCAGTGGTCAGTGGCGCAGATCGAATTCGCCCGCGATGTGATCTTCAAGCGCCGCGCGCGGCTGCATGATCTGTTCCAGCGCGCGGTCGAGATTGGCGTCGCCGTCGGTGGCGCGACCCAGACCCGCGTATTCATACAGATTCGCGTCTCAGTTCTTCTACGGGCCGGCCTCCAGGATGGCGTCTATGCGGTCGGCGATGAGTTGGGCCGGCCCACGGAGCTGGCCGATGGTCCAGTCGGCCACGTAGCCCTCGGTCACGTCGGTGGGCCGGGCGTGGTTGACCAGCCGCTTGGTCAGCGACCGCGGCAGGGTCAACTCGCGGTCGGCGATGGTGATCAGGCAGTTGCGGAAGCCGTGGAACCAGAACTTCCTGCCGCCCGCGCGCGAGATGCGGGCATAGAGGTGGGTGAGCACCGAGACGTGTCCCGACCGGCTCGCCGGCGACGGGAACACGCAGCCGGTGCCGCCGGTCTCGCTGCGCCGCCATTCCAGGATCGCCGCAAGCTGCCGGGTGATCGGCAGTTCGAGCGGGGTGCCGGTCTTGGTGTGCGGCACGTGCCCGACGCCGCGCGCCAGGTCCACGCGCTCCCAGCGCAGCGTCAGTATCTCACCCCGTCGCATCTCGGAGTACATCGCAACCCAGAAGATGGAGCGGGTCGGCGGGTCCTTCACCACCGCCTCGATGCCGCGCTGCCAGTAGGGCAGCGCTTCCGCGGGCGATGCGATCACCCGCCGCACGATCGGGTTGAATCGCCCGCCCGCCGCCAGCCACAGGTCGACCGGGTTGCGCAGCCCCTCGTGATCGACACAGGCGCGGCGGTAGACGGAGCGCAGGAGCGAAGTGACCTGGTTGCCGAATCGCCCAGCCGTGGTTGCTGGTGAGCAGGGCGAAGCGCGCCTCCACCTCGTGGCGCTCGATGGCGTTCAGCGGGCGCGGCACCCAGTCGGCGAGATGGTGCTTGATGGCGCGGCGTTAGGCGTCACCGGTCTTCGCCGAGCGGGAGGACGGGCGGGGGTGTCAAGATTCAACCCGAAACCTCAGCCTACGCCGTCGCGGGGCGACAGTAAAGCGAGGGTCGGCGGGCGTCTGGCGGGCGTCAGTGTCCGATAACGCGCATTCGCTTTGGAGCCAGTTACTGGATGCTGTCGAACTGGACGTCCGCGTGGACGGCGGTGTGCGACCGCTCTCCAGCCTCGCGACCGCCGACTAAGTAGTCTTCATCCGCGCCGCCAGACCGCTTGTACAGTTCGGCAAGCGTGCTCATTTTCGGTCTCTCGCCGTCGGCGTCCGCCGGGTCTTCTTCATGTACGCTTGCACCTCCACGCCCCGCCGATCCTTCGTAGCGATATACAGTGCCCGGCGCGATGCCGTCCCGACCGCTGAAGGGCATTTCCCAAACGGGCAAGTGCCTGAAATGCGGGGCGCCGACTCACGTCGACGCGATGCAGCACCGCTACGCCGGCACCGATCGCGACGGGCGGCGATCCGCCGCACCGTCTCGCCTTCACGGCGGCAGCGGCGGTACAGTCTCGCCACCCCGTCGTAGTGCGCGGGTTCGGTGGGCAGCTCGCTCGCCCGGCCAGCAGCCCTCGAAGCGTTCAAGGTGCTCTCGTCTCGCGCTTCGGCGAGTACTTACATACGCATCGCGCTCAGACCTGCCGTAGCGTCAGCAAGCCGTCAGAGTGCGACAGGAAGGAAAATGAGAGGACGACAAGGTCAATCAGCGTGGCTGGGTCTGTAGCTGCCAGTCGCTCGTGTAATAGGCCTTCAGATCTCCCTTTCCCTGATTGTCCCGGTAGTACAGAACGGATTGCGACGGCCCTCTGTCCTCTCCCAAGTGAATGTTGTCCGTCCACCGCGCCAAGCTGATCCTGACGAGTTCCAACCGATCGTCCCGAACTGACTGAATATCCTTGATGTCGGCTTCCGTTGTCTTGCGCTCCTTCCTCCGAAAGACATTCGACTTCCACCACCCCATGTTGTCCACGGAAGCCTGCATCTCTTCCTGATAGCGCTTCACCGAGTCATTCTCCAATAGCTGTCTGAAATGACCTTCATATCGGTCTATCTTGTCGTTCAGCATGGAAAAGCTTCTAGGAACATCATCTGGATTGTCTTGAAGCGCCAGTTTCAGCCGCAGGCCGTCCACCTGTATGTCAGCAAGACTCGAGGTGACGAACAGCTCGATTTCGGTAGGCTTGAGCCTAGCTGACATCTTCGAGCCGACGCGCTCTCTTGAGAGAATGTTGTATCTGTGGTGGAGGACGTTTACATCTCGTTCTACTATCGCCATACGAATCTTCATCTCGTCGGTAAACCGTCTGGATTCGTGGAACTCCTGCGAGAGATCCTCGAGACGCTCCAATGCACTCATAAGGATACCGTAATCGCCGGTTATGTCTCTCTTGATCAGCACCTCCACCGCATGAGCAAGTTTGACCAAGGAGGCCTGAATCTGATCGAACCTAACGGACATCATCATCGATGACAAAACCATGAAAAACATTACGGGTGCGACGACTGGGATGATAGCGCCGCTTGCAGCGATGAACGGTGCTTGGGCGACTATCTTGCCACCTGACCCGACTATCGCAGACAAGACGCCTCCACCATGCGCCATCAATGTAGATGCGTTGGCTGACGCGAAGAAAATGTTACCCGCGAACAGCGACGACGCAACGGTAGAACCGACGCCGATGACGGGAAGACACTCCGGTCCCAAGATTCCTCCGGACCGGAACGGTTCACCGTGAGTGAGAATATTGGTATCGATCTCTTTTCTCAGTTCACCGCTCAAGTTCGTGCCGAGGTCGATCATTGCCAACTGCTGTCCTTCAACGTGAGCGATCTGCCCGACCGGACCCTTGGGTACTCTCCGATGCCGAATAAACCTCATGGATGCGCTCCCGTACCTCAATGAAACAAATGATGCTGGCCGGATACGCCAGATCCGGACGAATAAAAGTATAAGAGGACTCTCTTGCCGCTCAGGACTGTATCAACCTGACGCCAGAGTGTAAAGACGATCTGGCACAAAATGTCCGTATCGAGCGAGGTCCGTCAATAGGTGTGGTGTATAAACAAGATCAGGCGGCGGCCTCCAAGGACGTACCACAAGGAGCGGAGTGTTGACGCCTACGTCCCACCCGTTACGTGTTCGGGACACCCACGCCGCGTCGTCGGCGACTGCACTTCCCTGGCGCTCGTGCTCGGCTATCGAACTCACTTGGTTCACCACGCCTCTTGTTGGACCTGCAAGCAATCTTGGGCGCGAGATCACGGAGTGTTCAACGGTAGAGAGTGTCTATTTTCAGTATCAGGTGGACAGCCGCTCGGACTACCAATCCGGTAGAGTGTGGAGGGATGCAACGCGAGCGCGAGGTGCGGGCGTAGAGGAGGTGGGTGAGCACCGAGACGTGGCCCGACCTGCTCGCCGGCGAAGGGAACACCCAGCCGTTGCCGCCGGTCTCGCTACGCCACCATTCCAGGGTCGTCGCAAGCTGCCGGGTAGTCGGCAGTTCGAGCGGCGTACGGGTCTTGGTGTGTGCGGAACGTGCACGACCCCGCGCGCCAGGTCCACGCGCTCCCAGCGTAGCGCCAATGTCTCGCCCCGCCGCATCCCGGAGTACATTGCACCCAGAAGGTCGAGCGAGCCGGAGCGGTTCTTGCTGCTGCCGACCATCGGCGGTGACTGCCCCGAAGACATCCACCTGCTCGCCGGCGACGGCTGCCCCTAACGTGGCTTGAACTACCAACCTCCCGAACCCACGGCACTACGCCGCTCGCGTGGCAACCGTAAGGCGCTGGCCCAGTGCATGGAGCGCCGTCTCGACTTGGCCGACGTGCGATCGGTGGTCGAGGTCGATCAGCCGCCGCACCGCGCCTTCGCTCAGCCCGAGCCGCTCCGCGAGCGCGGTATCGCTGACGCCCTGCTCGCGCATCGCGCCGTAGAGCGCAATCTTGGTGGCAACCAGCACCGGCAGCGCGACTGCCGTCCGCCCGCGAACCGGGGACGGCGCGGGAATCGGCTGGCGGCCCTCCACATACCCGCCAAGGGCGGCTATCACGCAGTCCTGCGCCTCCGCCAGCGCGTCGGCTTCCGTCGCCCCTTCGGTCAACGCCTCCGGGATGTCCGGGAACGAGACGAGGATCGACCCGTCCTCCTGCCGTTGCAGGTCCGCCGGCCAGACCAGTGTCTGCGTCATCGTGCCCTCCTTTGCGCTCAGAGATCGTCACGGCTCAGCCCGAGCTGCCGGAGCATCGCCGCCAAGAGCCCCGCTCCGATCTCCTTCCGCCGGTTCTTGATCGTCGTGAACCGTCCGCCGTATTACAGCCGCCCATGGCTTCCCTTGCCTGCACGAGGGTCGAACCGTACCGCAACCCCACGCTCGCTCCCCAGCTGGCCGTGGCGAGACCGTGGAGCCCCTCGGTGGCATTATCACAGGTACGAGTTTCGTCGTCTCTCTCGATCCAGTCCCTGTCGATGTCGATGCGCACTCTGCTCAGGTCCATCTCGCCGTGGTCGACAAAGCCGCTGTCGGGGTGTCCGATGAGGACTCCCGCTCCAGGCCGCAGTCGGTGGTCGCGTGGTTGCAGAGCGGGCGCACCCCGCCGTCCACGCGGATGCTGGAGAGGCCGCGGCGGCGACGGGGACTCGGCTGCGGATCCAGTTTGACAGCATCCGGTAAACCTCCCGCCGGTCGCAACGGGTCAACTGGCCCCCTCTGCACCGTCAGGGTGGGTGCATCATGTGCAAATGAGGAGTGTTATTGTCACAATCAAAGTAGGGTTCGGGTGCGTGCTTGGTCGTGCGCCTGATACCACGGTTAATAGGCGGCTTGATTGCCGCATCGCTCGCGCCGCCGTATGCTGCCGGCATGAGTGAGGTTATTGCCTCTGGACGCGCCGAAGCCTTACCGGCGACCAGGATGAGCGGGCGCGTCACTGTGTCGCTTGACGCGGCGATGAACGAGCGCCTGGAGGAACTGAGCGAGCGGTACAACGTCGCACGAGGAACCGTCGCGCGCGAGGCCATCGGCGCCGGACTCAAGGCCGTTCAGGAACGGCTGCGCCGCGCGGCAGGCTCGGCTGCACGCGGAAGCGGCAAGTGAGCACCGCCTGGACTATCCCGGCGGACGATCGCGCCCGCGCGGCAGACCGCGGAGCACGTCCGCGCGTGCAGTCTGTAGGCCGCGACCTTACCACCCCGCTGGACCATGAGGCGGCCGGCAATCCGGATGGCGCCGCCATGTTCGAGGCCGCACCGTGAGCGCCGAGGTCGTAGCCATCGTCGGCGTTGGCGTGGCGCTGCTGGCCGTGCTGGTGCCGCTGCTGCTGACCGTGGCGGCCCGCTTGGAGCGGCGCATTGACACCCTGGCGGCCGAACTGGCGTCGGCGCGCACCGAGCTACGCGCCGACGTGGCCGAGGTGCGCCGCGACCTGCACGCCGAGGCTACGGCCATCCGCGCCAACGTGCACGCCCTGGCAGAGCGGGTGGCGCGCATCGAAGGCACCATGAGCGGCCCCTGGCGCCCGGCGAACGGCAGTCCGGCGAGCACCCAGGGGGCGTCGTCGGCCGGCTGACGCTCGCTGCGTTAGCTACTCGTGCTCGGCGCCACGACTCAGGAAGTCGGACGGGTCATCGCGAGGAGTTTGGCGGCTCCGGCCGTTTGAGGACGCGCCACAGCGCTCGCTGCGCAGGCACACCGGCTACTTCGCGGCGACCACGATCCGGTTGCCGAACAAGATTTCGCTTTGGCTGGTCCCGTCGATAGCCTGCAACGTTCGCCGGACGGCATCTGACATATCCTCGGAGTGATGGCGAGTAGCGGGAAGCCGCTCGCATGGCATGCGGGAGAGATCAAGACTCCGCCGTTCTCCCAGGCGGCGAGGATTGAAGCGGGAACGCTGCTGCGACGGCTTCAGCTCGGCGAACTCATCGGGCTCCCCCAATCGCGGCCGATGCCGTCGATATAAGGTGAGGCTGATGAACAAAACGAAGACCGCGAAGCTGGAGAGAGCGGGTTGGAAGCTGGGGACTACCAAGGAGTTCCTGGGTCTCACCGGGGAAGAGGCGGCTCTGATAGAAATCAAACTCGCGCTCGCCAGGGGCATCAAAGAGCGACGGCTCTCCTTGCGGCTCACACATGAAGACCTCGCGAAGCAATTGAGATCGAGCCAGTCTCGGATCGCGAAGATGGAGGCTTCCGACGCTACGGTGTCCATGGACTTCCTGGTTCGTTCGCTTCTCGTGCTCGGCGCGACGACTGAGGAAGTCGGACGGGTCATCGCAAGGAGTTCGGCGGCGCCGGCCGCTTGAGGACGCGCCGTAGCGCTCGCTGCGCATGCGCGCCGGCTACCCCGCGGCGGCGACGATCCGGTCGCTGAACAAGCCGTGGTCGCCGATGATGCTTGGTGAGCAGGATGAAGCGCGCCTCCACGCCGCGGCGCTCGGTGGCGTTCAGCGGCGCGACGCCCTGTCGGCGAGATGGTGTTCGATGGCGCGGCGGTAGGCGATACCGGTCTTCGTCGCGTGGTTGCGACCACGCCGCCGACGGCTGCTCCGTTCCATCGGCATCGGCGCGGATCGCGCCCGGCCCTGCGGTCCGGACGGGCACTTGTCAACACCCGTCACCGCGTGGGGTGCATTCCGTCAGTGTGGTAGCGGTCAGGCAGCCTCAAGCTGGATCTGGTTGGATTCTGGGGTGGGCGATGAGGGCAACAGGCTCTCGAAATCGTCCCAGAAGCGACGGCTCTTCGCCGAAGCGCGGAGCTGAAGCATCTCCTTGGCTCCGTCCAGCGACCAAGTCATCCCACTCTGCTTCATGCGCTTGGCGACGACGTTCTTGCAGGCTCCCTCGACTACACCGCTGCCGATCGGCAGACCGCACGATCGATACAGCGGGTAGTCCATGCGGTGCTGGTTGGCCGTGAAGTAGTTGATCTCGCCCTGGAGGTCGTAGCACTGCTTCTCGCTGTAGCGGCCACTGACGTGCAGTTCCTGCAGTTCCTTGATTACGGCGGCGACGCAGCCCTTGCGCAGCAGGCTGCGCCAGCGCTTGAAGGATCTCTTGAACTGCTCGCTGCCCTCGCCGTACAACACCTTGCCGATCTTCCCCAAGTGGTCGCAGGCATGCCAGAAATCGAGGATGTGCCAGACCTTCTGCCCGGGTTCGGACAGCTGGGAGACCCGGTCCCATATCCAATGCGCTCCATCGCCCAGAATCACCAGCACCAGCGCTGCCAGGTGAGCGCTGCGCCGGCTCATTTCCACCTCGATCCGGGGAAAGAACTCATCAGCATGCTCGATCCCGGTGACACAGGAGGTCTTGGTGCAGTGCGCTGCACCCTCCCGGTCCACCTTCACCGCTGATACCGTCGCTACCTTGGAGTCCCGAAACACGCGATCGTAACTCTTTTTCCCATCTTCAGTTACCCGCTCGTTCGCGCGTGTCGCCACCTTCCCCGCGTCGATGCCCACGACCATCGTCCCGGTGATCTCTTCGCGCACCGCCACCGGCTCGTCGGCACGCTCGACAATCTCCCGCTGGCGTTGCTCCGCCAACCCGTCAGTAACCGCCCGCACCATCTCGAACGCCTTGTTCATCGACACCAGCTCCCGCCCGTCAGGCCGCAACACCTCGTGGAATTGCGCCAGACCCTGCTCGTAGGACTGCTCGGCGCACCACCGCGCCATGAAGTACTGGCACCCAGGCGTGTACCCGCCCGCGATACCCAGTTGCTCTGTCAGCGGCACCCACCCCTTGCCACCGCCACCGAGCGGCGCGTAGTAGGCGCGCACCAAGGTGATCACGCCGAACAGCCCATGCAGCGTCTTCCGCCGTCTCCCGACAAAGCGGTACCGAACCTCGCCGCGGGTTGCGCGCGCACCGACATACCCATCACCGACTTGCTCACACCAGCGTTGCATCGCTGCACGTCCCGCAGCCACCAGGCACTTCAGCATACCGAGCTCCGCGGCGAGCAGATCCCGTGGTCCGCTGCACGGGTTCAGGTCAATCCCGCACCGGGTCTTGCAAAACCGGAGCAACTCCGTTACCAAGGTCTCACTCATTTTGGTCCCCTCCCAGAGACAGGTCGATGTTTACCACATCACCGAATCTCTGGTCTCTGGGAGGGTTCCTATTCCGCTACCACAGAGAAAGAATGCACCCCACCGCGTGGCAACTGGCCCTCACTTCGCCAGCGGGGCGGCCACCGCCGGTGCGGGCACCGCGTGCGCCGGGTCACCTTGCCGCCGCCGGGTCGGGGTGGCCGGCGTCGGGCTGCACCGTTGGCCCCTCATCGTGCCCGCACTCCGGGCCGGCCTCCAGGATCGCGTCCATGCGGTCGGCGATGAGTTGGGCCGGGCCGCGGAGCTGGCCGATGGTCCAGTCGGCCGCTTAGCCCTCGGTCATGTCGGTGGGGCGGGCGTGGTTGACCAGCCGCTTGGTCAGCGAACGCGGCAGGGTCAGCTCGCGGTCGGCGATCGTGATCAGGCAGTTGCGGAAGCCGAGGAACCAGAACTTCCTGCCGCCCGCGCGCGAGATGCGGGCGTAGAGGTGGGTGAGCACCGACACGTGGCCCGACCGGCTCGCCGGCGACGGGGAATACCCAGCCGGTGCCGCCGGTTTCGCTGCGCCGCCACTCCAGGATCGACGCAAGCTGCCGGGTGATCGGCAGTTCGAGCGGGGTACCGGTCTTGGTGTGCGGCACGTGCACGACCCCGCGCGCCAAGTCCACGCGCTCCCAGCGCAGCGTCAGAATCTCGCCCCGCCGCATCCCGGAGTGCCGGGAAGGGGGCCTCTTCAATGCCGACCTTGGTCCACTCTCCCTGCCGGTTCAGAACTTGCCCGCCTCCGCCAGATGCGGTAACAATCCACAGTCAGCAGCGTCCGCGCAAGAGGGCACGGCATTTCCATGCTAGTTCGTTCTGCTGAATACGATACCGCCTTCGTGGGCAGGGAGTAGCTGCCCCGCCGCTGGACACGAATAGTCGGAAGCCCAATCCACGGACGCTGCAAACCTCCGGTCCGGTATCTTGCCGGCGCTGAACGTGTAGCGAGGTGTATTTCATGCAACGCCTTTCGTTGGTCGTGGCGGCCGTGGTGGCTGTCTCCCTTCTCATCGTGGCGTGCGAAGAACCAGTCCCACGTGGCAACCCTGGGCAACTAGGGCCGCCCACTGCAGCTGAACCCGAACGCGAACCCGAACGCGCACCTGAACCCGAACGCGCACCTGAGCCTGAATCCCAACCTGAGCCCGAATTCCGTATCGAGCTCATCTACGATGGACAGGTGCCTGCCAACATCATCTCTGGGCTGGACAGGGCGGTAGAGTACTGGCAGAGAGCTATTACAGCCGATGGCGGCCCACCCATCACTACCGGTGGAGGAGCGGGGGACTGTGCTCTTCCAAGTGCTTACACTGACTACGAAACGGACGACCTACTGATCGTCATTTCTATGGAAGCCATGCCCCTGGATGTAACTACGGTCGGGGGTGTCATCATTGACAATACACCGTTGGCGATTGCCTACAGTTGCTCCTACCGGGCGAACGGGCTGCCGTACTTTGGGCGCATCGCCTTCAACGATGATCCGCACAGGGCATCATCCTTCGATAGGAGCGCGTACAACATCGCAAGGCATGAGATCGCCCACCTGTTGGGGTTTGGGTCTTCACCGGCATGGCATCGTCACGTCAGCGGCGGATACTTTCGTGGGCCCGAAGCTGTGAGGGTGTTCGGTGGCCCTGTGCCTGTGACATCCGAAGGGCACTGGCTATCGGTGCCGGGCTTGACGTGGGACATAATGAGCGTTCCGAGTGTTGCAGTCTTTAAAGTTACGCTCGCAGCGCTCGCGGATATCGGGCACACGGTTGATTACGCACATGCGGAACCTTCGCCGTTCTGAACCACGGGGTGGCCCGTTTGTATGCGGGGCGTTCGGGTAGGCGCTACCGGATCGTATTGAGGTGGGTTCCAAGCAACGCCGGTTCTTGGCGGTAGCGGTCTCGCAGTCCTCGCGCCAGTACAGCTTCGCGCAACGCAACACCGGCGGTTGTTGCAGGTGGACGCGGATGTGCTGTTGTCCGATGATGGTCGCGCAATCCGAACGTGCCGGATCATGCGATTGCCGTTCACCACCTCGCCGCGGGTTGTCGTCGACCTCTACCGCGAAGGGGTCATTGGCCGGCCCAAGGCGCGGACGGCCCTGGAGACGCTGGCGGTCGCCGGGAGATACGCGCGTGATATCATAGCCGCCGCATTGGTGGCGTTGCTGGAGTCTGTACGGTCACTCCGTGACATGGAAGACGATGAATCCGATGCCGAAGCATCGGCTGGCGGCCGGCTTTTTCGGACCAGGAGCAGAGAAGGATGACCAAACCCACGACCATCCGCCTTCCTGAGGATGTCTTGAGCGAACTCGACCGGCGCGCCGAGGCCCGCGGCAAGGATCGAGCGACCCTGGTGCGGGAGTTGCTTCGGGCTGCACTGGACCGGGACAAGGAAGATGAGGTCGTGACCGCCTACGAGTCCGGTCGCCTCTCCGTGTCGCAGGCCGCCGCGCGACTCGGCACCGACGCATGGTCGCTGTTCGACATCCTCGCACGGAGGGGCGAGACGGTGAGCGTATCGTTGGAAGATTGGAGGGACTCGCGCACGTCGCTGTCGCGTTAGCCGCAGTTCGAGCGCCGCCAAGGGGCACGTTGCCTGCGATTCACACTCCCTCGCGCCAGCGGGCCGGTTGCAGTATGCTCGTCCCCAATGCCGGACGGAGTTACCGTGTTGGTCGGCGCGGTGGGAGCGGTGGCCGCGCTGCTGGCCGTACTGGTGCCGGTGATTCGTGGGCAGGGGGCAGCCCTGCGCCGCGAGATAGAAGGGCAAGGGACGAGTCTGCGCCGCGAGATCGAGGGGCAAGGGACGAGCCTGAGCCGCGAGATCGACACGCTCCGAGCCGACGTGGCCGAAGTGCGTCGCGACCTTCACGTTCTGAGCGACCGCGTGGCGCGCATCGAGGGCGCGTTGACCGGTCCCTGGCGACCGCCGACGAACGGTGGCACGTCGAATCCCGTGGAGCCCCCGGCGGCCGCCAGCGAAGTCCCATAATATGCCCGGTCGCCCGGCCCCCGCTATCGGCGGA
The DNA here is from genome assembly GCA_965208575.1 of Spirochaetia bacterium. Lineage (GTDB taxonomy): Bacteria > Spirochaetota > Spirochaetia > SZUA-6 > Bin103 > Bin103. The sequence goes on from CBDBOV010000001.1 coordinate 154,259, forward strand.
AGCCGAGTCAGTTCCCAGTCAAGCGAACCAGGTTGAGCCGAGCGTCAGTGCCGGGTGATCGGCAGTTCGAGCGGGGCACCGGTCTTGGTATGCGGCACGTGCACGACCCCGCGCGCCAAGTCCATGCGCTCCCAGCGCAGCGTCAGAATCTCGCCCCGCCGCATCCCGGAGTACATCGCAACCCAGAAGATCGAGCGGGTCGCCGGGTCCTTCACCACCGCCTTGATGCCGCGGTGCCAGTAGGGCAGGGCTTCCGCGGGCGACGAGATCACCCGCCGCACGATCGGGTTGAAGCGCCCGCCCGCCGCAAGCCACAGGTCGACCGGGTTGCGTAGCCCTCGTGATCGACGCAGGCGCGGCGGTAGATGGAGCGCAGGAGCGAGATCACCTGGTTGTCGATCGCCCAGCCGTGGTTCCTGGTGAGCAGGGCGAAGCGCGCCTCCACCTGGCGGCGCTCGATGGCATTCAGCGGGCGCGACACCCAGTCGGCGAGATAGTGCTCGATGGCGCGGCGGTAGGCGTCACTGGACGGCCCGCCTCCGGTCAAGAGTCGAAGTCGCGCCGCGGATTCATGGTGCGGCCTCCGAGGGCGTAGCGGGTGCCGGAGCCGGAGTGCCGTTCGCGGGGCGCCAAGGCACGGCAAGCGCACCTTCCATGCGGGCTACGCGCTCGGCCAGGGCATGCAGGTCGTCGGTCAGCCGCTCGGTGCGTGTGATCAGGTCACGGCGCACCTCCGCTACGTCGGCGCGCAACTCGGTGCGTGTCGCGGACAAATCGGCGGCGAGGGCGTCCATGCGGGCGTCTATGCGGCGTCCAAGCGTCAACAGCATCGGCACCAGCACGCCGAGCAAGCCGACGGCGGCGCCCACGATTGCGACAGCTTCGGCGCTCATGGTGTGCTCAACAATACCGGCGGCGGGCGGGTGGCGTCCAGAGTAGTTGGTCGTCGTGCACTTGGTAGATTATTCGGTAGTCCTGGACTCGAATACACCAGAATGGCTGGCCTTGGAGCTTGCGACACCCGGCGGTCGTGGGTCAGTGCGCAAGGAATCGATTCGTCACCGCGATGCGCTCCGTGACCGGACCGTGGATTCGCTTGAGATCGCGCTGGGCGGCAGGGACGAAATCAACCCGATACACCGAGCTCGATCTTGACCTGCTCCCAGGGAATCCGCTCTGCGTCCTGCATTGCTTCATCGATAGCTTTGCGGTCGTCGTGTTGTTCAAGCAACTCGACGAGCTTCTCGGAGAGATCGACAGGCAGGACGACGGCTACCTTGTCACCAGTCTCGTCGCAGACGAACCGAGGTTCTGTCAATGCCATGATCCAAGATTCTGACGGGCTTACGGCTCGGCTGTCTGCCAACCAGGTCGCGACAGGGTTGGAGGTAGCGACCATGACAGTGTTCTCGGGGGCGCGCCGGTGGCGAATTCTGTTGCGATCGTCCCGGTGGCTGCCGGCAAGGAGGAACGCCCGGCCACCCGCAATGGCGATGGGGCTCAGAACGGCGAGCTTGCCGCACCAACGGATCAGCTGGCCGCCTCTGCACCGTCAGGGTGGATCAATTTCTGGCCGGCATCCCGGCTCGCTTCTCAAGCGGCGCGCGCAGCGCGCGATGAGTTGGGCCGGGCCGCGGAGCCGGCCGATGGTCCAGTCGGCCGCGTAGCCCTCGGTGACGTCGGTGGGCCGGGCGTGGTTGACCAGCCGCTTGGTCAGCGAACGGGGCAGGGTCAACTCGCGGTCGGCGATTCGCCCAGCCGTGGTTCCTGGTGAGCAGGGCGAAGCGCGCCTCCACCTCGCGGCGCCCGATAGCATTCAGCGGGCGCGACACCCAGTCGGCGAGATAGTGCTCGATGGCGCGGCGGTAGGCGTCACCGGTCTTCAGGTTGTCCGACACTCCTAATTATTTGCAGTGAATTGAATTAAGCCGCATTACCCTCTATCGCACCCATTCTCCCTACGACGAAATCCTCCATCCGTTCGATCAATTGCATTGTATTCCTCCGCAGTGGTATCTTCGTATGTTAGAATATCATAGTATCCTCAACGTACTAACCGCATCGATTAACGGAGGAACCATTATGCCTGATGATGACTGGTGGACACCAAGCGGAGAACGTTTTGCCGTGACATATAGGATGACTAGTATAATTTCCAACATAATCGGCGACCGAATCACGGTGCGGTTCTACGGTTGGGCACTTGCTTATGCCTCCAAAGGACTCGTCTGGATCGACGGCGTACATCCAGGCGCCTGTACCGCATCTGGTACGAACATGGAGGAGGCAATGGAAGACCTGCGCAACACACTTGGTAAGATTCTCTTCGACATCGCCGCGTCATCCGATAAGGGATTCGAGGATTTCGCACGAACCATCAATGCATTCGTTTCTGCCACTGACGAGCCAACGCTGAAGGATTGGAATGCTGTCAAAGGCGATGCCGAAGAAAAGCCCTTCGGTGTTTCCATAACTCTCGAACAAGCGGTGTTGCCACAAGCGTCAACTCAGCCTCAACGACACCCATTTATAGAAGACAATCCGAATGTGGTGTCTCCTGATCCGGTGGAATACAATCAACTAGCTAGAGCGATATAGCGCAATGCCCCAAATCCGACAGGATAAGGTACTTCTCGCACTCGAAAAATGCGCTCCAGGATTTGAAATTTCCGAAACTGTGCATCACAACTGGATTCGGTTCAACTCTAACGAATTCCCTTTGCCGAAAGGCGAACACGGGAGGAGTAATCCAGAAATACACCTTTTCCAAGTGCGAAAAATGTCAAGAACGCTTGGGATTGAAGACTGTATGAAAGAGCTCATCCCAAGCTACCGAAATTAGGTTCCGTAAACTGTGAGTTCGGACTAGTCACAATCGATTGGTCCGGGCTTCTTGTTCACTGTTTCCAATTCGAAATCTGCTTTCCTATCGTTTTGATCAAACGCATCGAGAGTCCCGTCGATCTATGCCTCAGTTTTATCTTGGTGCTGTTGCGTTGCGCGCCCCCAGCCGAGGTTAGTTGCAGGATAGATGGCGCGGAGTGTGGGAGCCTGGTCGTTCCGTTCCGAGTGCGTCCGTGGTGCGGAACGGCGGAACGGTGTGGGTGAGAGGGAGCAGGCAACGGACGGTGCGGGTCAGGCAGGCAGGTGCCAACCGGCGGGGCTGCAGACGGCGAGGCCTTGCTGTTGGAAGTCTGGAGGGCGGCACCGAGACGGGCGTTGTTGACGCGCAGGCGTTTGGCGGAGGACGGTCCTGTAGAGCGGCTCGCTGGCGCTGCGGTGTGCGGCGCGCACCGCCGAGCGGGGGCGGCGACCGCTAAGCTGGAGAGAGCGGGGTGGAAGCTGGGAACTGCCAAGGAGTTCCTGGGTCTCACTGGGGAAGAGGCGGCTCTGATAGAAATCAAACTCGCGCTCGCCAGGGGCATCAAAGAGCGACGGCTCTCCTTGCGGCTCACACAGGAAGGCCTCGCGAAGCAATTGAGATCGAGCCAGTCTCGGATCGCGAAGATGGAGGCTTCCGACGCTACGGTGTCCATGGATCTCCTGGTGCGCTCGCTTCTCGTGCTCGGCGCGACGACTGAGGAAGTCGGACGGGTAATCGCAAGGAGTTCGGAGGCGCCGGCCGCTTGAGGACGCGCCGTAGCGCTCGCTGCGCATGCGCGCCGGCTACCCCGCGGCGGCGACGATCCGGTCGCTGAACAAGCCGTGGTCGCCGATGATGCTTGGTAAGCAGGATGAAGCGCGCCTCCACCTCGCGGCGCCCGATGGCATTCACCGTTGGCCCGCTCGAACCGCACGGTGGGCGAGTGGAGCGAGGCCTTCGGCGACATCCATGGTCGCCACGGCGATCCTTGACCGTCTGCTGCCCTCGACAAAACGGCCAGCCAACAGCATCGAATCGGGTTGACAAGCGATTTGTGGCGTGCCTACGGTCGGCAGAACGGCATGGCGCCCCAGTTGTATCAGCCGCACGACAACCTGTTCCGCAAGGTGTTTGCCGATGCGACCGAGGCGGCCGGCTTGCTCCGTCCGAACCTGCCGACGTGGCTGAGCGCCACGCTGGATTGGTCGACGCTTACCCTGCAGGATCGCAGTTACGTGGACGAAGCGCTGGAGGCCAGCCAGTCCGACCTGCTGTTCGAGGTGCGGCGACGCGTTGCGACGGCACGTACCAGGACCGGGAGGAGACATGAAGACGTACGCAGAGGAGTTGCTCCACGAAGGCCGCCAGGAAGGCCGGCTTGGTACGATCGAGAATTTCTTGCGTGCCGGAGTCGAGTGGTCGGTCATCACGGAAGCGACCGGTATCGACCAGGAAGCCTTCCGGGCACTCCGTCGGGGTTCGAAGAGTCGGACTCGGCCGACCGGCAGCGCGACGCCTCCGCCTCCAGCGACAACTGACGGAAGCTGACCCGCCACGAGGCGGTCATCGGCCGCCTCCGCGACAGCCTATCGAGAATCGGGCCAGGCTTCGGCGCCGCTCGTGCTTCGCTACGCGGATGCAGCGCTGGTTGCGGGACTTGTCGAATATTGTTCGGTACGGGCGGTCGAAGCAGCGCCGCGCCGAAGTCTGCCGCTCGCTGGAGGAGCAGAAGGATGACCAAACCCACGACCATCCGCCTTCCTGAGGATGTCTTGAGCGAACTCGACCGGCGCGCCGAGGCCCGCGGCAAGGATCGAGCGACCCTGTGCCGGAGTTGCTTCGGGCTGCACTGGACCGGGACACGGTAGATGAGGTCGTGACCGCCTACGAGTCCGGTCGCCTCTCGCTGTCGCAGGCCGCCGCGCGACTCGGCACCGACGCATGGTCGCTGTTCGACATCCTCGCACGGAGGGGCGAGACGGTGAGCGTATCGTTGGAAGATTGGAGGGACTCGACCACGTCGCTGTCGCGTTAGCCGCAGTTCGAGCGCCGCCAAGGGGCACGTTGCCTGCGATTCACGCTCCCTCGCGCCAGCGGGCCGGTTGCAGTATGCTCGTCCCCAATGCCGGACGGAGTTACCGTGTTGGTCGGCGCGGTGGGAGCGGTGGCCGCGCTGCTGGCCGTACTGGTGCCGGTGATTCGTGGGCAAGGGACGAGTCTGCGCCGCGAGATCGAGGGGCAAGGGACGAGCCTGAGCCGCGAGATCGACACGCTCCGAGCCGACGTGGCCGAAGTGCGTCGCGACCTTCACGTACTGAGCGACCGCGTGGCGCGCATCGAGGGCGCGTTGACCGGTCCCTGGCGACCGCCGACGAACGGTGGCACGTCGAATCCCGTGGAGCCCCCGGCGGCCGCCAGCGAAGTCCCATAATATGTCCGGTCGCCCGGCCCCCGCTATCGGCGGAAGCCGAGTCAGTTCCCAGTCAAGCGAACCAGGTTGAGCCGAGCGTCACTGCCGGGTGATCGGCAGTTCGAGCGGGGTACCGGTCTTGGTGTGCGGCACGTGCACGACGCCGCGCGCCATGTCAATTGCCGGCATGCATCGGTCCGGGCGGGACTGGGAGGGCGACCGAGCCGCCATGAGGGGCGCGAGTGACGCCGGTGGAGCACGATTCGGCTCCCGGATGAGCGCCCGAGCAGGTCACGGGGACGGCCTTGCCACGCTTGCCCGGGCGGTCTGGGCACGGAGCGCCGGCGTACGCTGACAGGCCAGCGCGAGGCTGGGCGGCTTGCGCCCGTGCGCTGGCCCGCGAGGCATCTCGCGGCGCCTATGCCGTCCAGGGATCGAAAACTTTGACGTCGATGCCCTCGAAGTCCCGGACGTTGCGAGTCACCAACACGGAGCCGCGGGAGCGAGATATGGCGGCAATCCGACAGTCGGCTTCCTGGATCGGTCGGCCCGCGCGACTGAGGCCGTCGGCTCGGGGCGCATGAGTTCGGACGCAACATTCGTGTCAATGACGTACATGCGAGGCCGTTGCTCAGGAAAAATCGGGAGGTTCGCGCATCGGGCCGCGCGGCGGGAGTTCCAGCTCGACACCGCCAAGGGGCGCGAAACACTCGCGGGTGAATTCCGTCAGGTTCCGAAAATGGGGCTTCCCCTGACTCACGGCGTCACGCAAGATGATGCGCGCCTCCTCTTCCATCGAACGGCGGTGCTCGGCGGCGCGTACGCGCAGACGCGTTTTCACATGGTCATCGAGATTGCGGATGGTGATGCTCGCCATGGTGACGTCCTCCGTTCCTGCGGTGCCTATTCTATAGGATGATTGCGGTGCAATCAAGTTTGCGGCGGGATGCCGGTGGGGTGCCGGTGTGCCAACACGAGTGGGCCGTCCCCTCGCCCAATCGGAGCCCCAAATCCTCGCCTGAGTTTCGGAGGACCGCCGCCAGCGCCCCTCAGGGCCGACGACTGGCCGACGGACGGCTCGCGGGAGGGGTGCGACGGGGTGGAGGTCAGATTGCACCGGACGGCTGGCGAAGGACGAGTGGCCAGAATTCCGTAGCTGCTGACCGTGGCGGCCCGCTTGGTGCGGCGCACTGACACCTTGGCGGCCGAGCCGGCGTCGGCGCGCACCGAGCTACGCGCCGACGTGGCTGAGGTGCGCCGCGACCTGCACGCCGAGGCTACGGCCATCCGCGCCGACGTGCACGCCCTGGCGGAGCGGGTGGCGCGCATCGAAGGCACCATGATGGGCCCCTGGCGCGCGGCGAACGGCAGCCCGGCGCCCTCGACCAGCACGGCACCGGAGGCGACGCCGTGACCGACGAGGCTCCCACCGAGCCGACTATACGCGGCGTGGTCTATCGTCTGGACCGCATGACCGGCCCTGTTGGAACAGTTGCTGTTCGCTTCGTTCAAGGGCGGCGACGCGATCGATTTCCTGGTGCGCTCGCTTCTCGTGCTCGGCGCGACGACTGAGGAAGTCGGACGGGTAATCGCAAGGAGTTCGGCGGCGCCGGCCGCTTGAGGAGGCGCCGTAGCGCTCGCTACGCATGCGCACCGGCTACTCCGCGGCGGCGACGATCGGGTTGCCGAACAAGCCGCGGTCGCCGATGACGCCTAGTGAGCAGGAGGATGAAGCGCGCCGCCACCGCGCGGCACGGGTTGACCCTATGCGGCGACTGCTCGATGGTATTCAGCGGGCGCGGCACCCTGTCGGCGAGATCGTGTTCGATGGCGCGGCGGTAGGCGAAACCGGTCTTCGTCGAGTGATAGCGACCACGCCGCCGACGGCGGCTCCGCCCAGTTGGCGTCGGCCCGGATCGCGCCCGGCCCGGCGGCCCGAAAGGGCGCTTGTCAACACTGCGTCAACACCGGTCACTGGCGTGGCAACCGGCCGCATTTCGCCAGCGGGGCGGCCGCCGGCGTTGCGTGGACCGGCGCGCCGGCTCACCTTGCCGCCGCCGCGTCGGGGTGGCCGGCGTCGGGCTGCAGGGTTTGCCCGTCGTCGTGCTCGCACTCCGGGCCGGCCTCCAGGATGTGGCGTCTATGCGGTCGGCGATGAGTTGGGCCGGGCCGCGGAGCTGGCCGATGGTCCAGTCGGCCGCGTAGCCCTCGGTCACGTCGGTGGGGCGGGCGTGGTTGACCAGCCGCTTGGTCAGCGAACGGGGCAGGGTCAGCTCGCGGTCGGCGATCGTGATCAGGCAGTTGCGGAAGCCGTGGAACCAGAACTTCCTGCCGCCCGCGCGCGAGATGCGGGCGTAGAGGTGGGTGAGCACCGACACGTGGCCCGACCGGCTTGCCGGCGACGGGAACACCCAGCCGGTGCCGCCGGTCTCGCTCCGCCGCCACTCCAGGATCGCCGCAAGCTGCCGGGTGATCGGCAGTTCGAGCGGGGTACCGGTCTTGGTGTGCGGCACGTGCACGACCCCGCGCGCCAGGTCCACGCGCTCCCAGCGCAGCGTCAGTATCTCGCCCCGCCGCATCCCGGAGTACATGGCAACCCAGAAGATCGAGCGGGTCGCCGGGTCCTTCACCACCGCCTCGATGCCGCGCTGCCAGTAGGGCAGGGCCTCCGCGGGCGACGAGATCACCCGCCGCACGATCGGGTTGAAGCGCCCGCCCGCCGCCAGCCACAGGTCGACCGGGTTGCGCAGCCCCTCGTGATCGACGCAGGCGCGGCGGTAGATGGAGCGCAGCAGCGAGATCACCTGGTTGCCGATCGCCCAGCCGTGCTTCCTGGTGAGCAGGGCGAAGCGCGCTTCCACCTCGCGGCGCTCGATGGCATTCAGCGGGCGCGACACCCAGTCGGCGAGATAGTGCTCGATGGCGCGGCGGTAGGCGTCACTGGTCTTCGCCGAGCGGAAGGACTTGGCGCTCAGGTAATCCTGGAAAGCCTCGCACAGCGTCGGCATTGTGGCGCCGGCAGGAGACCGGGACCAACTGGCGCGTCGACGTGACGAAAGCCGACGCCGGACCCGGACACCCGGACCGGATGGTGTTGAATGTTATGCTCAATCTGACATATCCTCGGAGTGATGGAGAGTAGCGGAAGCCGCTCGCATGGCATGCGGAGAGATCAACACTCCGCCGTTCTCCCAAGCGGCGAGGATCGAAGCGGGAACGCTGCTAGCCAGCGGATTGCCGCTGGCGCGGAATCAGTCGGCTCCGTCTAAGAGCTTCACGGTGTGGACGAGTAGTTCGTGAAGCTTCTGGCGACCTGCATTAGTGATCGAATAAGGTCCTTGTCCACCCCCGACCGCATGGTGTTGGATATAGCCCTTCGTCGTGAGTCGGCGTATCGTGCCTTTTTTGACCGGCCCGGTGGCCTGCCTGTATATCTGCGCTGGCCGTCGTTGCTGGTCGTCGTAAAGAGCGACAAGCACTTTCCAATCAGAAACGGTCACGTCAGCGCCCAGGCGCTTCTCTGCTCTGGCGGCGTTCCACCTGCACGTCCACTAGTTCGTCGAGACAGTCGGCGATCCGTGCCAAGCTGCTTTGGATGGCGAGCAGCACTTCTAGTTGGTTGCTGGCGTCGTGCCCGGCGCCACCCCAAAGCCTATCTCGTAACGCGGCCTGCTCGGCCTCCCGCTTCTCTTTTCTGGTCTTTCGGTCCCGCAGCATCTCAGGCGCAAGATAGGGCGATACCAGACGGTCTGTCAACTTGTCCGAGCGCGCGCCAGCGCGCGCCCGGCCGTAACCTTCCCTCCTGCAGCACCACCGTGGCAGGAGAATCAAATGCCAATGAGAGTCACGCCGATCTTGGCGTTTGGATCAGCTTGCGCAGTTGCGGGACGCTGGTGGTACCTCGTCGATCAATTCTAGCAGCTTGGCGCGTAGCCGCGGGATCGTGGACCTGCGGCAGTGCGCGAGGTCCGCGTTGCCGATAGCGCCGCAGGTAGCCGCAGATGTGAAGTAGGCTATAGATCTTTCAAAATAGCTACTCTGAACTAGGAATAGATACGACGACGTGATTGATCTATTCCGCTCGATATGCGAGCGTGGGACTGCTAGGAGGTGACCTATGGGGTTTCCGAAAATCAAAGTAGCAGCCTTGGTTCCGCTTCTGTTGGTCGTGGGGATTGTAGGGTTCGCACATGACGAGGTGCCGTCAGGCACAATCGTAGCGTGGTTTCCGTCACCAGGAGTAATCGTGCCTCCGAAGGGTTGGTTCGTGTGCGATGGCAATAACGGAACGCCCGACCTGCGCGACAGATTCATATACGGCACGGCGGATGTGGTAGAGGTCGGTATGGATGGCGGCGGCGAAGGCCATCAGCACAGCGGTACCACCAGTCACGTCGGAGCGTCTTCTGGCGAGGATGACAAAGACCACAAACGGACAGGTGCACATTCACACACGTTCGAAACAAGTGTGGATAGCGCTGAACTGCCGCCGTTCGTTCGCTTGATATACATCATGAAGGCGTAAGGAGAGGACCAAATAACTGCCCCACTGGTGGTTGCTGGAGGAGCAGAGAAGATGACCAAGCCAACGACCATCCGCCTCCTGAGGATGTCTTGAGCGAACTCGACCGGCGCGCCAAGGCGCGCGGCAAGGATCGAGCGACCCTGCTGCGGGAGTTGCTTCGGGCTGCACTGGACCGGGACAAGGAAGATGAGATCGTAACCGCCTGCGTGTCCGGTCACCTCTCCCTGTCCCAGGCCGCCGCGCGGCTCGGCGCCGACGCATGGTCGCTGCTCGACATCCTCGCACGGAGGGGCGAGACGGTGAGCGTCTCGTTGGAAGATTGGAGGGACTCGACTACGTCGCTGGCGCCTGAGCCGCCCGGTTGAGGTTGGCCGACGGCCGGGCTGCGCTACACCGCCGCGGCCGGCTGGTTCGTTTCATCGGCATTGGCGAGGAAGGTCCTCGGCCGACGGTCCGCACGGGCGCTTGTCAACACTGCATCAACACCGGTCTTTGCGTGACAACTGGCCCGCGTTCGGGAGTGGGGCTGCTTCCAGTGTTGCGTTGCACCGGGGTGCGCCGGGTCACCTTGCCGCGGCCGAGCCGGGATGGCCCGCGTCGGGCTGCGCCGTTGGCCGGTCGTCCTGCTCGCACTCCGGGCCGGCTTCCAGGATGGCGTCTATGCGGTCGGCGATGAGTTGGGCCGGGCCGCGGAGCTGGCCGATGGTCCAGTCGGCCGCGTAGCCCTCGGTCACGTCGGTGGGGCCGGGCGTGGTTGACCAGCCGCTTGGTCAGCGAACGGGGCAGGGTCAACTCGCGGTCGGCGATGGTGATCAGGCAGTTGCGGAAGCCGTGGAACCAGAACTTCCTGCCGCCCGCGCGCGAGATGCGGGCGTAGAGATGGGTGAGCACCGAGACGTGGGCCCGACCGGCTCGCCGGCGACGGGAGGAAACACCCAGCCAGTGCTGCCGGTTTCGCTGCGCCGCCACTCGAGGATCGCCGCAAGCTGCCGGGTGATAGGCAGTTCGCAGTTCGAGCGGGTACCGGTCTTGGTGTGCGGCACGTGCACGACCCCGCGCCAGGTCCACGCGCTCCCAGCGCAGCGTCAATATCTCGCCCCGCCGCATCCCGGAGTACATGGCAACCCAGAAGATCGAGCGGGTCGCCGGGTCCTTCACCACCGCCTTGATGCCGCGCTGCCAGTAGGGCAGGGCTTCCGCCGACGATGAGATCACCCGCCGCACGATCGGGTTGAAACGCCCGCCGGCCGCCAGCCACAGGTCGACCGGGTTGCGCAGCCCCTCGTGATCGACGCAGGCGCGGCGGTAGTTGGAGCGCAAGAGCGAAATCACCTGGTTGCCGATCGCCCAGCCGTGCTTGCTGGTGAGCAGGGTGAAGCGCCTCCACCTCGCGGCGCTCGATGGCATTCAGCCGGCGCGACACCCTGTCGGCGAGATAGGCTCAGCGAGGGCCGACTCGAACGGAGATTGACATGGCCGCCGCTGATCCATACATTGTCGGGACATTGTACAGGAGGCCACCGTGGTGAACTTCAGCGATGTCAAGGCACCTTCGGACGAGAAGGCTACCGACCACATCGAGATGCGCGTCAAGCCGAGCGACAAGGAACGCTTTGCACGGGCCGCCGAACTGTCCGGTGTCAAGCTCACGACGTTCGTCAGGGCATCGGCCGCGCGCGCGGCCGAGCGCGTCCTGCGTGAGTATCAGACCACACCACTCTCGGAGCGTGACAGACGGTCGCTGCTGGACGCGCTCGACAATCCGCCAGCGCCGACTCCGGCGGCTCGGGACGCGGTCCGCAATTACCGCTCCCGGATCGCCAATGCAGGATGATCTCGGCCTCCCAGCCGCTTCCGATATCGTCATCGAGCCTTTCGATCCCAGCCGCCATGACCGGTCGCGCTTCTCCTGCGGTACCGTCCGCCTCGACAACTTTCTACGGTTCAGCGCCAGGAAGCAGCAGAAGGACGACTTCACTCGCGTATTCGTCGCCGTAGCCGACGGATCACCCAGGATTCTCGGCTACTATGCGCTGAACGCCCATGCGCTCACAACTGGCGACCTCGGGGCCGACCGTCCTCCGCGCGTGCCCAGGTCCGGCAGTATTCCGGCTCTCTATCTCTCCATGATTGCCGTGGATCGATACTGGCAAGGCAAGGGCCTCGGATCGGACCTCGCGATCGACGCACTCGCCCGTGCCCGGAACGTCGCCGACGAAGTCGGCCTCAAACTGGTGGTCCTGGATGTGATCGATGACGGCGGGAATGAGGCCTTTGTTCGCCGAATGGCGTTCTACCGGCGTCTCGGGTTCCAGAGCTTTCAGGATCGTCCCGAACGGATGTTCCTCACCATCGGTACGATTCGAGCTATGTTCGACGACGGTTAACAGGTGGGTCGAGGTGTCTTGACGATGGCTGTGGCCTATGGTCCAGTCGGCCGCGTAGCCCTCGGTCACGTCGGTTGGGGCGGGCGTGGTTGACCAGCCGCTTGGTCAGCGAGCGCGGCAGGGTCAGCTCGCGGTCGGCGATGGTGATCAGGCAGTTGCGGAATCCGTGGAACCAGGACTCCCTGCCGCCCGCGCGCGAGATGGGATAGAGGATGAAGCGCGCCGCCACCGCGCGGCACGGGTTGACCCTATGCGGCGACTGCTCGATGGCATTCAGCGGGCGCGACACCCTGTCGGCGAGATCGTGTTCGATGGCGCGGCGGTAGGCGAAACCGGTCTTCGTCGAGTGGTAGCGACCACGCCGCCGACGGCGGCTCCGCCCTGTTGGCGTCGGCCCGGATCGCGCCCGCCCGGCGGCTCGAAAGGGCGCTTGTCAACACTGCGTCAACACCGGTCACTGGCGTGGCAACCGGCCGCATTTCGCCAGCGGGGCGGCCACCGTCGTTGCGCGCACCGGCGGGCCGGCTCACCGTGCCGCCGCCGACTCGGGGTGGCCGGCGGCGGGCTGCGCCGTTTGCGCCTCGTCGTGCTCGCATTCCGGGCCGGCTTCCAGGATGGCGTCTATGCGGTCGGCGATGAGTTGGGCCGGGCCGCGGAGCTGGCCGATGGTCCAGTCGGCCGCGTAGCCCTCGGTGACGTCAGTGGGCCGGGCGTGGTTGACCAGCCGCTTGGTCAGCGAACGCGGCAGGGTCAGCTCGCGGACGGCGATCGTGATCAGGCAGTTGCGGAAGCCGTGGAACCAGAACTTCCTGCCGCCCGCGCGCGAGATGCGGGCGTAGAGGTGGGTGAGCACCGACACGTGGCCCGACCGGCTCGCCGGCGACGGGAACACCCAGCCGGTGCCGCCGGTCTCGCTGCGCCGCCATTCGAAGATCGCCGCAAGCTGCCGGGTGATCGGCAGTTCGAGCGGGGTACCGGTCTTGGTGTGCGGCACGTGCACGACCCCGCGCGCCAGGTCCACGCGCTCCCAGCGCAGCGTCAGAATCTCGCCCCGCCGCATCCCGGAGTACATGGCGACCCAGAAGATCGAGCGGGTCGCCGGGTCCTTCACCACCGCCTCGATGCCGCGCTGCCAGTAGGGCAGGGCTTCCGCGGGCGACGAGATCACCCGCCGCACGATCGGGTTGAACCGCCCGCCCGCGGCCAGCCACAGGTCGACCGGGTTGCGCAGCCCCTCGTGATCGACGCAGGCGCGGCGGTAGATGGAGCGCAGCAGCTAGGCCGCACGCGGCCACGGCTTGGTGCGCGAAGCTTTGGGTGGGCAGCCAGAACACCTTCCATACCGCCTCAATGCGCGCGATGGTCTGCTCACCGGCACACAGCCGCAGCCGCATCACACAGTTGTTGCGGTTCATGCGACCGGCAACGTGGACCAGCAACAGGCGGTATTTTTTGAACCGCGCACTGCGCTCCTCGGGGCTGAAGCACAGGCCTTTGATCGCGCTGGCGATTTGTAGCTCAGGATCGCCAGCTTCAGCCACGTCGCGTTGACCGCGCGCCTCTGGCTGGGCATGTGGCCGGCCGCCAGGCCACTCCGTGGGCGTGCTCGACGGTGCCGGAGCTCTCGCAATGGCGCCATTGCCGAATCCGTGGCTGATGCGTTAAAGTCCACCAAGTGTGACTTGAAACCACACTGGACGGCCTTCTGGGAGTATCGCTGTGACTGACGATCGACTGAGGATTTGGATCGGATTCTGGAAGGCTGTCATCTTGTCGACCGTTGTTACTGGTGGAGTCGCTCTAGCGTCTGTCCTAATAGACGCGAAGCATAAGGACACCGAACTGCAAATCGAGGTCAACCGCGAGGATAGGCAATACTTGATGAACTTCCTTGACCGAGCTATGGATGAGAATCTTGAGAGGAGGCATCGGTTCGCACAGTACTTCGCCAACGTAACGGTGTCTCCAGAGTACAAGTTAGGTTGGCAGGCGTACCTCAAAGTAGTCGAAACGGAAATAGATGCCATCAAGAGTCAGATTAGTACCGCAGAAGCCCTGTTGAACCAATCTTCCTCCTCCGCGGACGAACTTGAAGCAGCTAGGGAGCGAATTCGGAGTCTTCAGGAAGAGTTGGAGAGGAATCGAGAACCGATAAGACCGAAGGTGCCTACACTATCAGTATTTGGTGCGCTGTCAGAGTACGATCTGAATTGTCCAGAGGACTCAAGAGAGACCGTCTGGAGCGAATCCGTGTCGGCACCTCATCTACCAGAGTTTCCCAGCAGAGAGTATTATATAACGTATGGTTGTCGCAACTACTTCAATGAGGAAGTGGGCCCATTTGTGTCGTGGTATCCCAGCGGAAGTATTATTGAAGAAGGCGTGAGTGGGGGAACAACCGTATTGTATTATCCGAATGGCCAGAAGGCAGTCGAGGGTACGTTGGTAATGGAGAACGTCTATTCCACGATCAAGAGCTGGAATCCGGATGGGACGGAGAGAGAATAGTGGCCGTACCACCAGATTGCGTCTTACAGATAAATGAGATAAAGATGACCACAGTTGATCTTGGCTATGGCCAAACCGGTGACCGCTGTCATCGAGGCGTTGAGATCATTTCTCAATGACAGCTACGGTCCTCGTTTTGTAAGACGTCCCGTGCCGACACGCACGAACAAGGGTGATTAGGGAGGTGGACCCATGAGGTTCTCGATGTTTAAGGTAGCAGGGCTGGTGATCGGCCTGTTGATCGTGAGTCCGTCAGTTGTTGCACAACAGGCATTGGAGGTTCGCACCATAGTGCTTCCGGTCGGTGCGATTGTCGCGTTTACGGACAGTTGCCCGGGGGATGGCAATTGGGAGCCACATCTTCCCGCCGTTGGGAGGTTCTTGATCGGGGCCGGACACAATGCGAAAGCCAGCTATACGATTGTACCGGGCGATACTCAAGATATAGCGAAGCACAACCATTCGGGCAGGACCGGTCCAGGAGACAGATATAGAACCGTCGATGATGATGCGAGTGATCCGTGGACCTCTGAACGTCGACACCAGCATGACATCCATTTAGACTCACACATGCCTCCGTATCTGGGCGTTGTATTCTGTCGGTTGAAGTAGTCGGATATGGTGTTGTATCCCATGTGATTTCGTCGCTGGCTTCTCAGAATTGATCGTTGGACAAGAGGAAGGAGAGTCCCGGATAGATCTGTCCGAAGAATAGGTGCGAGAAGGAGCTTGGTCAGGACGGCAGGTCATCGTCATCCGCAAGCAGGTCGATGGCGGGCGACATGGCAGACTGAGGCGGATCACGGAGTTCGGCATAGTAGTGCAGCAACTGGCGGCGGTACCGGTGCTCGAAGCTGTCGGCGATTGCATAGAGGAGTACAAGGAGCTGTGCGACGACCTCGGGGTCGAGATCATCGGGCACGCGCTGCAGGCACAGCGGGGAGGAAGGACACTCATGACGGTGCTCCTGGAGCCCGCATCAGGGACGCAATTCGAGCATAGTGGGCGATACGGTTGACTTGGCGCGGCAGGCCGCGGGATGCCTGGAACAACGCCTCAGCGGCGGGCGGCTCAAACAACTGCAGTTCGCAGCCGGCGAGCCCTTGGATGTGCGATGTCCAGCGACGACCAACGGCCTTAACGCGCCCTGTCGACGTGGTGCACTTCCAGCCGGTGCGGGGCTGCGGCGGCCGTCGTCGGCACGGGCCGCTCGCAACTCCCGCGCTACGCGGCTCGCATCGCCGCCAAGAGCCGCGCTCCGATCTCGTTCCGCCAGTCCTGATCGTGATGAAGCGTCCGCCACAGTTCAGCCGCCCGTGGCGTCCCTATCCTGCACGACGGTCGAACCGTAGCGCGACCTCACGCTCTCGGCCCAATCGCCGCACACGGCCCACAGACTCCTCACCGGTCAGATGACCGGCCATCGGTGGTAGTCGAGCAAGTCCCGGCCAGCAACCCTGACAATCGCAGGCTAAACGGCGGGGTACACCACGCCGGCGGCTGCTCCGTTCCATCGGCATCGGCGCGCATCGCGCCCGGCCCGGTGGCCCGGACGGGCGCTTGTCAACACTGCGTCAATACCGGGCACCGCGTGGCAACCGGCCCGCACTCGGCAGCGGGGCGGCCACCGGCGTTGCGTGCGCCGGGTGCGCGGGCTCAATTTGCCGCCGCCGGGTCGGGGTGGCCGGCGTCGGGCTGCGCCGCTTGCCCGTCGTCGTGCTCGCACTCCGGGCCGGCTTTCAGGATGGCGTCTATGCGGTCGGCGATGAGTTGGGCCGGGCCGCGGAGCTGGCCGATGGTCCAGTCGGCCGCGTAGCCCTCGGTCACGTCGGTGGGCCGGGCGTGGTTGACTAGCCGCTTGGTCAGCGAACGCGGCAGGGTCAACTCGCGGTCGGCGATCGTGATCAGGCAGTTGCGGAAGCCGTGGAACCAGAACTTCCTGCCGCCCGCGCGCGAGATGCGGGCGTAGAGATGGGTGAGCACCGACACGTCGCCCGACCTGCTCGCCGGCGACGGGGAACACCCAGCCGTTGCCGCCGGTCTCGCTCCGCCGCCACTCCAGGATCGCCGCAAGCTGCCGGGTGATCGGCAGTTCGAGCGGGGTACCGGTCTTGGTGTGCGGCACGTGCACGACCCCGCGCGCCAGGTCCACGCGCTCCCAGCGCAGCGTCAGTATCTCGCCCCTCCGCATCCCGGAGTACATCGCAACCCAGAAGATCGAGCGGGTGGCCGGGTCCTTCACCACCGCCTCGATGCCGCGCTGCCAGTAGGGCAGCGCTTCCGCGGGCGACGAGATAACCCGCCGCACGATCGGGTTGAACCGCCCGCCCGCGGCCAGCCACAGGTCCACCGGGTTGCGCAGACCCTCGTGATCGACGCAGGCGCGGCGGTAGATGGAGCGCAGGAGCGAGATCACCTGGTTGCCGATCGCCCAGCCGTGCTCCCTGTTGAGCAGGATGAAGCGCGCCTCCACCTCGCGGCGCCCGATGGCATTCAGCGGGCGCGACACGCAGTCGGCGAGATAGTGCTCGATGGCGCGGTGGTAGGCGTCACCAGTCTTTGCCGAGCGGTAGGACTTGGCGCTCATGAAATCGTGCACCGGTGTCGGACACTACCCGGCATCAGACCGAGGCGCGTCGTGGCAACTCTACTTGGCGGAGTTTGGCATCCCCGGCTGGCCGAAAACAGGACCGGTGAAGACGCTCAACGAAATTATGGCGACGACGCAAGCTGCAGACCAGCGGGTAACGGAGCATCTGGAGAGGCCCCGTCACATTCGAGATTTCATCCCACCTGTAACATGTGTATCGGTACAATGAACGGAGGGCGCGGCAAGCGATCACGCTATTGCGGACGTGTCTCGGTGGATCTGCTTAAATAGTAAACGGTTTATATGTCATCGCCGAAGAGCCACGGACAACATAACTTCAGATCCATGTCTAACCCCAGAATTCCGGAAGCAATCATTAGTGCCACAATGCACAACCAACACGTAATACCAGGGATCTTTGCTGGCCTTTCTCCACCCTGTAGCGTATAACTAATCGCAAGGGGCGCGGATGTCACTGTAAGTGAAGGCAGTCTAGTACAAAAAGCCAAGGAAACGATGCCTATCACCGCTGGTGCGTAGCGTAGGATCTGGCCTACTTTCTCGGGCACCACCCATCTCGAAGCCCCAGCACCCACGACAGTACCTAACGTAGCCAACCCGATTGTTATGAAGTCGCCCATGATGGGGTAAGTTCTAGGCTGATGAACGCACCAATGCTATGCAAATAAGTCAGTCGAACCGACTTCACTGATCCGTCTTCAACAACAACTGATAGCCAACGAAAAGGTTGTCGATCGTGGTCTCTAGTGTCAGATAGTTGGTACTCGAATGTAACTCTGTAGGGATCTCCTTCTGACTCTCGAAGGCACATTGATTGCAGTTCTATGCAAAGGTCCTTTCGTTGATTTCGGGCAGAACGAGTGGCCGTTCCTACCTCAGATTTTTTTCCAACGATGGTAGTGACACAGGAAATAAATGTGTTCCAATCTATTCCTCTGCTTTCGACTCCTAGTCGAACTCTTTCTACGGTAACGCAATGTTTTGCGTCAGTGTACCCTTCGTGTCTATAGTAAAATCGCGCATTGTCGAATCGTGCAGAATCCAGGGACAGGTCTGTTTCTTTGAATTGCGGTGCGACATTTTTCATCATCGTTCTGCTTATATCGCGGATGCATTCGAGGTTGTGTAACTGTTCTAGTCCCTCCTCATACAGCGTCCTATCGTGAAACAAGATAGCCGTCCCGGATTGTGTCTTGCAACTTTCCAGCTTAATAATGACCTCATCGAATAGAGAGATGCTACTGATAGCCCCGACCGACATCGATACCAGGAAAGTCGTTACCAGTAGACATAGAAGTTTCACCATCAGTTTCTCCTTGCAACCTTGAGGCAATAGGTGGCGCTGTCCTCGTGGTTGTCTGCGATCGGAGAACCTTACGGCCGTCTTCCGCTGGTGTCAACGACATCTCGGGCGCGACGGGCGCGACGGGCGCGAGCGGCGAGAGCGGTAGCAGATCGTTGACTCTAGGCAGAAAAAGGGTCTGCCTACCGCACAACACCACACGCCATGGGCAGGTAGATCCGCGCGGGCGGTAGGAACTTCTGATTCCAAGGCGTCCGCAACTGCCTGATCAACATCGCCGACCGCGAGTTGACCCTGCCGCGTTCGCTGACCAGGCGGCTGGTCAACCACGCCCGCCTCACCGGTTCCGACTGGCCGACTACGCCTTTGCCGGGCGGGAGCCAAACCCGCTCGATCGCTACGAAAGGGATTAGATCACTCGTCCTCCGTTCCAGGACTCATCCTGGCGCAACTCATTTGGGGTCTGAGGCACTGATCTCACGTCCTCCAACTACATCATATAGAAGATATTCCTTCTCCAGTGACCACATCAAGGACCGATACTCATCGAGATCCCCCTCCACCTTCCGAATCTCCTCGACAAGCGCTGCGCTTCGACGTCATCCCTGCTCCGCCGCGCTCACCGCGATGTATTGCGTTGCGCGCCCAGGGCGGTGTGAGGGAGTACCGGTTGCGGTGACGATGGCGTAGGCGGAGAAGCGACCGGGGGCGTAAAGTGTGAAGCCCGCAGCGATGAGTGCTGCGGGCTTCACTTTTTTCAGGCGGCCTCGGCGTGCGGGAGAACCGCCAGCCGAGGCCAACGAGAGGCAGCGTGACCGAGGGTGCAACCGAGGCACACGCGCTCCCGTTCGCGACGACGAACTACGAGGCGGATGAGGACGGAACCCTACACGCCGTGCTGCCGTCGCGATGCGTCTACGCCACGGGGGAGCAGACGTGTGCCATCTTCGTCGATCATTACCGAGAGCGCAAGAGCGGGCCGTGCTACCCAGCAATTCTCGGTGAGCGGCGGTTGACGGCCTGAGGCGGATGTTTGGGGGCCGGCACGGCAAGGAGGTGACGAGAGCACGTCGGCAGAACGAACCGGGCGGCGCAAACGGGCGGATTCCGGGTAAGACTCGGTTCAGCGAGCCGTTTCTGACGATGGATGGCACGTTTCGACCGCTGGAAGAGATGCGTTGCAAGGTTGTCGGGGCGCACCGGTCGGTGGCCGTGGCACGAATCGGGACAAGCTGGGGCACTAGCGATCCTGATAGGGCGGCAACGGCTGCGGTGGCGAGTTCATGCGCACCAGCACTTGGTCCCAGGAGGTAAACAGAAACAGCCGGAAGGCGGAGCGCACCTCGTCCCAGAACGCACGGCGGGAGGAGAAGAAGGTGCGGACGCGCTGATACAGGCCGTCCACCAGTTCAAAGATCTGGTGCATGAAGAAGGCTATCAAGTTGAGCGTAAACAACGCTTGAGGGTGCCCCGTTTCGGTGGACAGGTAACTACTGAGGTGGCGGGGTAGTGCATGGTAGGTTGAGGTGTATTCGGTTGGTTGTCAACCCGCGCCTCCACGACCCCCACGACACGACGCCTCCCGAGATTCCACGGCAAATAAACGGTGGCGGTAAAGGGGGTGGGGATCCGGGGGAGGGGTGGGATTTGCCTGTGGATATGTGGACAAGTCCGCATCAAGCTGGGGGTGGTGGCGGTGTGGATGGCCGTGAGCGGCGCCGGTGTGCGCGGTCAGGAGATCGCACGACCGTGATCAGTGCTGGCGGCATGGACAGCGGGTGCCGGGAGTCGAAACGGAGCGCCTGAGGGAGGATTCGGGGTTCAGCAAGGGTATCCGGGACCACCTGCTCGCGAGGAGCGGCCTTACAGGGCCGCTGAGAGCGCCAGTTCGCGCCGCACCGGCAAGATGTCGGCCCGGGTGGGGCTGCAGCCGCCGGGAGCGGCGCGGTCGAGCCGGTCCGGGGCGCCCGTGTGGGGACGGACCCGCGAGCGGTGCGCCGCTTGGAAACTATGCAGCCGTCGCAACGGGTCGGCAGCAGGTTGCCTCAGTCGCGCCCATACCCGCGTGGCGGCTCGACGCTCTCCAGAGCACCAAGATCAAGCGCGCAAATCGCCTTCAGCTTGTCGCCGAGCGCGGTCTCCTGGAGCGCCTCGGGCAGGTTGTCGAGCCACGCTTGATACTCTCCCTGGAGGTCGAGCAGGGTGCGCACCGCATCCTGCCAGCGCTGCGGTCGGGAGCGCCGGTCGTGCGGTCGGCGGTACTGCGCTCGCGGCTGCTGCGCCTTGCGCCGCGCTCGATAGCGCCGTTGGCGTTGCGCGTTGGTCAACGCCATGGGCACTGATCACCGTTACGTAACGGCTCCTGGTCCAGCACCTCAGACGCTGCATCCCCGCTGCGCTGCGTGCTCACCGCGACGCCGGTCGGCGCGCGCAGCCGACTCGGACGCCAAGCGGTCCGGAGAGGGCCAATTGCCGACGAATATTGTCCCTGGAGGGGGCCGAGCGCCAGCATCGGCACCACGACGATGCTCATGCTGCCGCTCCTGTCCGAGTGGCCTCGAACGCGACCGGCGACTGGTAGCCCAGCGCCGAGTGACGCCGGCGACGGTTGTAGAACCCCTCGATGAACTCGAATATTGCCAAGCGCGCCTCGGCACGGCTGCGAAATCGGCTCCGATCCAGCAACTCGCACTCCAGGGTCGCGAAGAAACTTTCGCACATCGCATTGTCGTATGCATCGCCCACCGAGCCCATCGACGGACGCACGCCGGCCTCTTTGCAGCGTACCCCGAACGCAATCGAGGTGTACTGCGAGCCCTGGTCGCTGTGGTGGATCACCTGCTCGGGTCGCCGCTGCCAGAGCGCCATGTCCAGCGCCTCCAGCACCAGTTCCGTGCGCAGATGACCGGCCATCGACCAGCCCACTACCCGGCGGCTCCAGGTATCCAGCACCACCGCCAAGTACAGAAACCCCGCCCACGTCGGCACGTACGTAATGTCGGCCACCCACAATTGGTCGGCCCCGGCCGCGGTGAAGTTCCGATCCACCAAGTCTGGCGCCGGTCGGGTCGCCGCGCCACGCGTTGTGGTCCTGGGCCCGCGGCGGCGACTGGCCCCTTCGATGCCGGCCTGCTTCATCAGCCGCGCCACCCGCTTGTGCCCGACTCGCTCGTTCTCAGCCTGCAACTCGGCGTGGATGCGCGGCCGACCATACACCTCGCGGTTGGCTCTCCATATCGTCGTGATACGTTCCCGCAACTGTTTGTCGCGCCGCTCTCGCGCCGACGGCTCGCGGTGCACCCACGCATAGTAGCCGCTGGCGGAGACCCAGCACTCGACATATCGTGCGTACCGGCCAGCGCGCCTGGTTGGCTTTCACGAACTCGAACCCCGCTCGGGGATCGAGTCGCTCTCCCGTGCGAACCAGGCCGCTGCTTTTTTTAGGATGTCACGCTCGATCCGCAGTTGCTTGTTCTCTCGCCGCAGTCGGCGCAGCTCCTGGCGTTCATCGCTGCTCAACCCGTCCTCGCGGCGTCCAGCGTCCCGCTCCTGCTGCGCCACCCAGTTGCGGATCGCGCCCGCGGACGGCTCGTACTCCAGCGCCAACTCCTCGGGCGTGCGCCCAGACTGCACCAGCTCGACCATCTGCTGGCGAAACTCAGGCGCGTATGGTCGATGTGTCTTCGGCATCGTTGCCTCCTCATTCCGCCTCACTCCTAATGTGTCCACGAAAGTGGGGCAACTCCAAATCCGCGCCGCGATGCCGACCGCAAGCGGGAACTGAAGCGGGAGGCACAAGCGCGGCGCAACGCCGGCCATGTGGACGCCACGCAGGTGCGCTACCGGGAGCGGTCGACGGTGGAGCGCGTCAACGGTCGGCTGAAGGACGAATTCGGCGCCCGGCAAGTACGGGTGCGTGGACACAGCAAGGTACTGTGCCACCTGATGTTCGGCATCCTGGCGTTGACCGTGGACCAGTTGTTGCGCTTCGTGAACTGAGCCAGACCTCTGTTCTGCCCCCTGTAGCGCCGCAGCCAAGCTGATCTCCAGCAGGAGATAGGGCACCGTTCTGTCCGCACGCTGCCTCCCGAAGGCGCATGGCCCGTGGATTCTGGCCGGCTTCAGGCGCTGCTGAGGCTCTACGCCGAAAATTCGTCGAAGCTACCTAACAAAACCGCTCATCCTGTTCTCACCTCCCCAGCTTCTTCAGCAGCGCTCCAGAGTTTCTGCAAAAGGCTCCTACTATCCACAAAATGGGGTCACACCCCATGCGAGGCCGTTGCTCAGGAAAAATCGGGAGGTTCGCGCATCGGGCCGCGCGGCGGGAGTTCCAACTCGACACCGCCAAGGGGCGCGAAACACTCGCGGGTGAATTCCGTCAGGTTCCGAAAATGGGGCTTCCCCTGACTCACGGCGTCACGCAAGATGATGCGCGCCTCCTCTTCCATCGAACGGCGGTGCTCGGCGGCGCGTACGCGCAGACGCGTTTTCACATGGTCATCGAGATTGCGGATGGTGATGCTCGCCATGGTGAGGTCCTCCGTTCCTGCGGTGCCTATTCTATAGGATGATTGCGGTGCAATCAAGTTTGCCGCGGGATGCCGGTGGGGTGCCGGGGTGCCAACACGAGTGGGCCGTCCCCTCGCCCAATCGGAGCCCAAATCCTCGCCTGAGTTTCGGAGGACCGCCGCCAGCGCCCCTCAGGGCCGACGACTGGCCGACGGACGGCTCGCGGGAGGGGTGCGACGGGGTGGAGGTCAGACTGCACCGGACGGCTGGCGAAGGACGAGTGGCCAGAATTCCGTAGCTGCTGACCGTGGCGGCCCGCTTGGTGCGGCGCACTGACACCTTGGCGGCCGAGCTGGCGTCGGCGCGCACCGAGCTACGCGCCGACGTGGCTGAGGTGCGCCGCGACCTGCACGCCGAGGCTACGGCCATCCGCGCCGACGTGCACGCCCTGGCGGAGCGGGTGGCGCGCATCGAAGGCACCATGATGGGCCCCTGGCGCGCGGCGAACGGCAGCCCGGCGCCCTCGACCAGCACGGCACCGGAGGCGAGGCCGTGACCGACGAGGCTCCCACCGTGCCGACTATACGCGGCGTCTATCGTCTGGACCGCATGACCGGCCCTGTTGGAACAGTTGCTGTTCGCTTCGTTCAAGGGCGGCGACGCGATCGACCGGCATAGCACCTCCGCTTCCAGTGTCGTACGCGGACCTACGTAAATCTCGCTCTCCTCGCGACCCGCGCCCCGCCAACGGAACAGGTCGAGATTGCGGAAGAGACCGGCGATCATCGAGAGATCGGCGTCCTGTGCGCTTCCGGTGACGGCACGCATCAGAAGATTGACCGGCCGCAGGCAGTCGAGGCTCCCAGCTACCATGACGAAGTCGATGAGCAGATGCACCGTGTCTTCCGAGTCGTCCGGTAATTCGTTACCACGTTCGTCGAACAACGGTTGGTAACGGCTGACGATACCCGCATCCAGCAACCTCTGATGGAGCAACGTCATCGGCTCGACCTGCCGGGTCTGGCGACCTCTTGAACGCAATTCGATGGCCGCCGTTCGCGCCTCTCTGTTCAGGCCAGCACCAATGCGCGGCCGGCTGGCTGGAAGCAAACGGTACAAGGACGACAGTATGTGGCCCGGTTCCGAGATGCTTCGATCCGATATGTCGACGTGCCTGCCGACCAGGGCAGTGAGTCTGTCTTCTTCGTCGTCCGACAGTCGGGCGGGAGCTACGATCCCGGCTTGATTCTGACCCTCCGTACCCAGGTCGCTACGATACTGAGAGCCAACAACCACCGTGCGACGACCACGGCTCCGTAAGCCCATGAGCAACTCGTAGTAACGATCGTATTCCGCGTTCGCGTCGCACACGATCAAGGTGGCGGCGGCGCCGGCCCGCTCGGCGGACTCGCAGAACTCGGACACGTCGCGTGACACCGGTACGCGTCCCATCGCATAATCCAGCACCCGGTCCAGCAACGGCACCGCATGTCGAATTCGCCCGGCGTTGCACTCGCTCCGGCTCCTCGGCAGGCGCGCCTGCCCATCATGTTCGCCCGCCCGGCTGAACAGAAAATAGAGCGGGGGCCTCGCTCTACTGCGTACCGCCAGTCGACCGGGTTGCGCAGCCCCTCGTGATCGACGCAGGCGCGGCGGCAGATGGAGCGCAGCAGCGAGATCACCTGGTTGCCGATCGCCCAGCCGTGCTTGCTGCTGAGCAGGATGAAGCGCGCCTCCACCTCGCCGCGGGTTGTCGTCGACCTCTACCGTGAAGGGGTTATTGGCCTGCCCAAGGCGCGGACGGCCCTGGAGACGCTGGCGGTCGCCGGTAGATATCCGCGTGATGTCATGGCTGCCGCATTGGTGGCGTTGCTGGAGGAGCAGCAGGATGACCAAACCCATGACCATCCGCCTTCCTGAGGATGTCTTGAGCGAACTCGGCCGGGCGCGCGCAGGCAGCCGGCAAGGATCGAGCGACCCTGGTGCGGGAGTTGCTTCGGGCTGCACTGGACCGGGACAAGGAAGATGAGGTCGTAACCGGCTACGTGTCCGGTCGCCTTGCCCCTGTCGCAGGCCGGCGCGCGACTCGGCACCGACGGATGGTCGCTGTTCGACATCCTCGCACGGAGGGGCGAGACGGTGAGCGTATCGTTGGAAGATTGGAGGGACTCGACTACGTCGCGGGCGCCTGAGCCGCCCTGTTGAGGTTGGCCGACGGGAGGGGTCCACCACGCCGCTGCCGCGGGCTGATCCGTTCCGCCGACGGAGGCTCCGCTCCATCGGCATCGGCGAGGATCGCCGTCCTGCCGGCGGTCCGGACGGGCGCTTGTCAACACTGGGTCAACACCGGTCGCCGCGCGGCAACCGGCCCGCACTCGGCACCGGGGTGGCCACCGGCGTTGCGTGCACCGGGTGCGGCGGCTCACCCTGCCGCCGCCGGGTCGGGGTGGCCGGCGTCGGGCTGCACGGTTTGCCCCTCGTCCTGCTCACACTCCGGGCCGGCCTCCAGGATGGCGTCTATGCGGTCGGCGATGAGTTGGGCCGGGCCGCGGAGCTGGCCGATGGTCCAGTCGGCCGCGTAGCCCTCGGTCACGTCGGTGGGGCGGGCGTGGTTGACCAGCCGCTTGGTCAGCGAACGCGGCAGGGTCAACTCGCGGTCGGCGATCGTGATCAGGCAGTTGCGGAAGCCGTGGAACCAGAACTTCCTGCCGCCCGCGCGCGAGATGCGGGCATACAGGTGGGTGAGCACCGACACGTGGCCCGACCGGCTCGCCGGCGACGGGAACACCCAGCCGGTGCCGCCGGTCTCGCTGCGCCGCCATTCCAGGATCGCCGCAAGCTGCCGGGTAATCGGCAGTTCGAGCGGGGTACCGGTCTTGGTGTGCGGCACGTGCACGACGCCGCGGGCCAGGTCCACGCGCTCCCAGCGCAGCGTCAGTATTTCGCCCCGCCGCATCCCGGAGTACATGGCAACCCAGAAGATCGAGCGGGTCGCCGGGTCCTTCACCACCGCCTCGATGCCGCGCTGCCAGTAGGGCAGGGCTTCCGCGGGCGACGAGATCACCCGCCGCACGATCGGGTTGAACCGCCCGCCCGCGGCCAGCCACAGGTCGACCGGGTTGCGCAGGCCCTCGTGATCGACGCAGGCGCGGCGGTAGATGGAGCGCAGGAGCGAGATCACCTGGTTGCCGATCGCCCAGCCGTGCTCCCTGGTGAGCAGGATGAAGCGCGCCTCCACCTCGCGGCGCCCGATGGCATTCAGCGGGCGCGACACCCAGTCGGCGAGATAGTGCTCGATGGCGCGGTGGTAGGCGTCGCCGGTCTTTGCCGAGCGGTAGGACTTGGCGCTCATGAAGTCGCCGAACGCCTCGCACAGCGTCGGCATGCTCCGCGCCCGCGCGCGCTTGTCCGCCGGATCCTGGCCATCGGCCACCTTGCCGAGCATCTGGCGGGCGATCCGACGCGCCTGCTCGGGCGTCACGGGGCCGAAGCGCCCGATCACCACGCGCTTGTTGGGCGCCTTGCGTCCGCCGTCGCCGGCGCGGTAGTTGACGATGAACGACTTGAGCCCCGAGGGCTGGACGCGAACGCCGAACCCGATGAGCTTGTCGTCCCATGCGATGAACGCCTTGGCGGACGGCTCCAGCGCCGCGACGTTCCGTTTGTTCAGCGTCAGCCTGAGCCGCGCGGTACGCTTCCCGGTCGTCAATTCCATGATTCCTGAACGGTACCAGCACGATACGCTTTCATCAACACGAGGTGCAACACACGTGTCATCATAGTGGAGATTGCCGGTCCGTGCGTTCTATAGATACACGGAAACGCCACCAACAAGTCGTAGAGTCGCACCTCGGAACACACAGATAGACGTGGTTCAACGAATCAATTCTATATGACACAGAGGGTTGCACGCCCGATGAAATTCGCGGCGTTCATTTCGATAATCGTTTCCGTGGCGGTTCTGTTCGCCGCCTGCCAAGGCGCCGTAGGTCCCAAGGGCGATCCCGGCGCAGATGGCAAGGATGGCACGCACGGCAAGGATGGCGCACCCGGCACGCCGGGGGCACCGGGCGAGCCGGGCCCGTCGGCTCTATACAAGACGTTTGATGCGTCCAATTACGCCGTGTACCTCAACAATGGCACGGTGGCGGACTCGGCGGGAGATCCGGTGATGGTTACCCTCAGCGAGCTTTTCAACGGCGGTATCGGAGAAGTCACCGTCAGTGATCTCGGAACTCCTCTTAGTGCCGATGGAAGCTCCATTGCCGAGGCCGAGAGGATCTTCACCGCTGAGGTAGAGAATGGTGTTGTGACGTTCGCCGTTCGGATGGACAACGCCGATCCGCCGGCGCCGGCAGTTGCCAGCAACCAGTATGTTGTTAACAATTACCCCGTTACGATTGCTGATGACGCTGGGCCGGACCTGACGCTAACCTTGTCCGTGCGACGGAATCAGCCGCCAGTGGCGCCCACTTTGGACGCTTTTTCCTTGGGTACCGACGACGCAGAGTTGGATAATGCACGAACCGCCACCAACTTGAGTTGTGATACCCAGCACGAGTGCACCCTCACCGTTCCTGGTACCGATCCCAACACAGCCACCGGCGATATGTTGAGCTATGCTACCGACTTCGAAAGCAACGCATTTGAGGTCGTAAGTGTTAAAGGTAACCAGATCGTCTTCCGCGGTCTGTCAACGACCAGCGATGGTGACGCCGCGACCACCGACGATTCCGTCGAAGTCACAGTTACGATTACCGACATGGGAGGTTTGGAAACCGAGGCAACTGTGGACGTGACAGTCGACGAAGCACCTCGCGGTAACATACCGAATTTGAGCACGAAGTACGGCACGGGATCAGTGCGAACCCTGATCACTGACTTGGATGGGTTCTTTTCGGACCCGGACGGTGACGACGCCGCCCTCACTTATGAACTCAAGCCCAATGTCGTAAAAGCAAATATTGCGACGGTCACTGTTGCGGAGGTTGGCGGCCTGTATACCATGACGGTTACCCCGACCTCTTCTAACGGCGGTTCGACCGCCGTGACGATAGTCGCGATGGAGCCATCCGGCGGTCTGACGCAGAGTGGGGAAGCAACATTTACACTCACGGTGAACCAGTAGGATGTATCGTTGCCCGTAGCGGTCGTGTTGAGGTGAGTATCCACTTATTGTGACATGACTTGCTGATACGCTAGGCCGAATATCGAGGCCCCGTGAGCAGCCTGAGAAGGCCGCATCGCGGGGCCTTCTTTCATTCTCGATCACAGCGTTCACGGCAGTCTATCGAGAGTCGGACCAGAGGCGGTGTGTAGCCCACAGGTCGTCGTCCCCAACCCAACCGGAACCACGCGTGGCCATGTGAAGGAATCCCCTGCACGGAACCTATGTACGCCTGATCGTGGACGTTTTGTGGACGATCCGGCTACGGTACGTGTGCAACTGGTATACCGTGGCGTTAGGATCTCCCACGATCTGTCTTGAGATAGCGTGTATATTACATCATGAATTCCGTGGGTGCTCCCGCTCTGGACATTGTCAGGCGCGCGCCGCGCGCATGGCGGGCTTGGTGACATTTGTGGTCGTCGGGGCGCTGGGGGCGCTGTCGGTAGGCGAGGTTGCGGCGCAGGACACTGACGTGCCGGCGGTGAGCGGGGTCAGCATGTCCAGCGCGCCCGCGAGCGGCGACACCTATCAGCGCGGCGATCCGATCGAGATCAGGGTGGACTTCGACCGGCTGGTCTCGATCACCGGAACTCCGCAGATCAACCTCACGGTGGGGGGCAACACGCGTGCCATCGGGATCACGAGCCCCGCCGTCCACTTCCGGTCAAGCACCAGTTCGCTGTTCTTCAAGTACACGGTGGTGGCGGCGGACAGCGACTCCGACGGCATCAGCGTCGCCGCCAATGCGATCCGCCTGAACGGCGGCAGCATCAAGGCGGCTGCCGACGGCACCACCGACGAGGACCTGGCCCACGCGGCGCTGTCTCCGGGTTCGGGCCACAAGGTGGACGGCGGCAAGAACGACGTGCCGGTGGTGACCAGCGTCGCCTTCGTCGGCTCGCCGGCGGGCGGAGACACCTACGAGCTCGGCGAGACGATCGAGTTGAAGGTCAAGTTCCACCGGTTCATCAAGAATTCGGGCGGCCAGCAGGTGGCGCTGACCATCGGTGGGCAGACCGCGCTCGCCAGCCACTCCCACGGTCGCGGACGCCTCGGCGGGATTACCGAGATCTACTTCGACTACGACGCCGACGGGATCAGCATCGCGGCGAACGCGATCCGGCTCAACGGGGCTACATCAGGGCTGCTTCCGACAGCAGCCTGAACGCCAATCTGTCGCACGCCGCGGTGTCCGACGACGCCACCGGCAAGGTGGACGGCACCATGCGCACGGCGCCGGCGGGCGGCGGGCCGCCGCACGGGAGCGCCGGCTTCGACGTGACCTGGAGCTGGACGACTACCGCGCCGGCACCGCGCAGCCGGTGGAGTTCGGCTGCGTGGCGCCGGCCGGCGTCTCCGACTCCGGCCGGCGCATCACGTACGCGATTGCCGAGGGCGACCGCTCGACGCTGGCGCCGCGGCGTCCGAAACAGCTCGTCCTGCCGTTTCTTCTCACTCGCCTGCCTCTCCAGCGCCTCGATGCGGCGTTCGTGATCGCCGTCAAGACTGCGCGATGGCCTTGGTGGATCCGCCTTCCATTCCGTCACGGATGACCCGTTCGCACCAGACGAATAACAGGACATAGAGCAGAGCAACCGCACAACCGTGAGAGGTCAGTTCGAACGGGTCCAAGTCTACGGTGGCGTCTTGCGCTTGCCCAATGAGCTCGAACAGAGGAAATACGACAGGTATCGTGGCGAGGGTCGCAACCACGAGCAGGCTTAGCATCGTGAATATGCGGATGAACGGAGCTAGCGTCCTGCCTCGCTCGTCCGCGAGCCGGCCCGACACGATCGCGCACGCCGTCCCGACGATGCCCCATCACTATGTAGTACTGTGGCGGCGGAAGCAGATTAGCAGGTAACAGCGGCGGCATCATTGGCCGCCGCGGGCCGCGCGATACTCACTCCGGCTTCGAAGTGCTTTATACGATCGGCGAAGAGCTTCCTCCCCGTCCTCGGTGCTTTGGTGCAATCCACCATCCGATACTTCCGCGTACCGTTGTCGAGGTGTCTGGACAGGTACGCCTTCCTACCCCGATCTATGATCTTGAAGTGCTCCTCACTACGCCAGTCGGCATCCTCGGGCAAGACGAACACCTGCAGGCGATCGCCATACTTGTTGGCCACGTCCGTGAGCCCGTTCGGTTCATCCATGTTGAACAGGACCCTTACTTGGGCACCGTCCTTCAGGCGCTCGACAAGAGCAGCGATCACCCGAGGATCCCGGTAAAGCGTTGGGCCTCGATCCCCGTCGTCGTGGATCATGATCTCTTGCTTCATCGTGCGAACAAGGTCAAGGAACCACTCGATGGCCTGAGCATCATCGTTGGTTCCCTCGACTACTCGTATCAGGAGGCGGACGCAGGCTCTGAACACCAGGATGGCAGACACGATAGCTGCCGCCCCGCAGACCACGACGAACACGTACACGTACATATGCGATGCCCCTTGTGAATACGTGCGCAACCGGCGCACCCTACTTGCCATTATCGGGGAAGCGACCCAGGACGGACAGGGCCAGGAGATCGTCCGGCGGGTTCCCGGAGCGACCCGAACCGCCTCATCGCTCGCTGCTGAATCAAGGGCAATCGAACCACGGAGTACCCGATGGCCCGCCTTGCCGAGTTCCGTCAGACGGATTGATTGCACATAACTACATGCTCTATAATATGTTATCGCCTACTCAAAAAGTGAGCGTTCTCGGGGTGTCCCCGGGGCCTTTACCACCGCCTCGATGCCGCAGCACCTGTGGCTGTTCGCCGACCGTACCTCGACGGCGACGACGGGTGCCAATCAGATACGGCTGTACTTCTCCGCCTTTGCCGGCATCCTGTCGACGACCCTGCGCCGCGCGGGACTGCAGGGAACCGAGCTTGCCAACGCGCGCTTCGACACCGTCCGCGCGCGGCTGATCAAGCTCGCGATCGCGTGGGGAGCGGCTTCCGCTCGGGATAGATGATGAGAGCCTTGAATGGTTCGGCCACGGGGGCCTCCCGTGGCCGCGGAGCTGGCCGATGGTCCAGTCGGCGGCGTAGCAGTAGCCCTCGGTCACGTCGGTGGGCCGGGCGTGGTTGACCAGCCGCTTGGTCAGCGAACGCGGCAGCGTCAACTCGCGGTCGGCGATCGTGATGAGGCAGTTGCTGCGGAAGCCGTGGAACCAGAACTTCCTGCCGCCCGCGCGTGAGATGGGGGCAGGATCTGTAAAACGGTGGTTGCCACTATCGTCAACAGGTGTTATATAAGTAGGTAGATTTACTCCCCGCTCGCTGGAGGTGGTCTTTGCACCACTCTCCCCGAGCGGGTGTTTTTTTACTCGTTCATATCAGGTTAATCTTTGTAGTACATACCTTTATTACCATTCAGTACTCTTCATACTATTGTTATAAGAACCTCAGGAGGGTACTTGATGCGTACTGCTGCATTCATCGACGGCCAGAACCTCTACCACTTGGCTAGGAACGCTTGGTCCCGCAACCCATCAGACCAGTACGGCTGGCCCAGTTACGACGTTGAGAAGCTGTCGACAGCGCTCGTTCAGCAGGCCTTTGGTTGCGGTCTCTCTCAAATTCACTTCTACACAGGTGTCCCGCCTACTGGACCGTGGCACCGTTTCTGGAGCAACAAGATCCGGGTTCTAAAGAATAAAGGGATCTACGTCTATCGGGGACGAGTACGACAACAACCTGGGGGCCAAGGCCAAGAGAAAGGCGTAGATGTGAGTCTATCCATCGATATAGTGAGAAACTTGACGTGGACCCGATAGGTTGGACAGTGGATGGGATATTGTAGAGTGCATCTCGTTCGTTGTCAACCCACCCTCCTGGTCGAGATGATCAGGCGGCGGTAATGGGGGTGGGGTCCGGGGAGGGGGTGAGCGAGCCTGTGGATATGTGGATACTTCGTCCCCACTGCTCGCGCTCCCGTTGGTCCTCGGATGCCCTTGCACCCCATGCCAACCGCCTGCCGTTCCTGTTCGCTACGCCACCTCCTGCTGTTGTTCCGCCACCCCGTCGCGGTACGCTTCCGCGGGCGTACGCCCGCCGAGCGCCGAGTGTGGTCGGGTCTCGTTGTAGAATGCCATCCACCCGTCGATCACCCGCTGCGCCTCGAAGCCATCCTCCAAATCGTGCAGGTATACCGACTCGTACTTCAGCGAGCGCCACAACCGTTCGATGAATACGTTATCCAGACAACGACCGCGCCCGTCCATCGAGCACCGTATCCCGGTCGCCTCCAACTGGCCGGTGAACGCGATGCTGGTGAACTGGCTGCCCTGATCGGTGTTGAAGATCTCGGGAATGCCGAAGTCTTCCAGAGCGTCCGCCAACGCCTCCAGGCAGAAGGAGGTGTCCATCGTGTTGGACAGCCGCCAGGCCAACACCCGCCGGCTCGCCCAGTCCATGATCGCCACCAGGTACAGAAATCCTCCCTGCACCGGGATGTAGGTCAGGTCCGCGCACCACACCTGGTTCGGGCGCTCAATCGTAAGCCCTCGCAGCAGATACGGATACACCCGATGGTCCGGGTGCGCGACGCTGGTGCGTGGCTTGCGGTAGATCGCCTCCAGCCCCAACAGCCGCATCAGCCGCCGCACCCGGTGCCGACCGACCCGCTTTCCCTCGCGTGCCAGATGGCGCATCATCTGCCGGCTGCCGTAGAACGGACATTCCAGATAAAGTTCGTCGATGCGGCGCATCAACGCGAGCGTGTCAGCGCTCTCGCCCACCGCTCGGTAGTACAGCGTCGACCGGTTCAGCCCGATCAGGCGGCACTGCCGGCTGATGCTCAGACG
The DNA here is from genome assembly GCA_965208575.1 of Spirochaetia bacterium. Lineage (GTDB taxonomy): Bacteria > Spirochaetota > Spirochaetia > SZUA-6 > Bin103 > Bin103. The sequence goes on from CBDBOV010000001.1 coordinate 187,339, forward strand.
GTCGTGCTCGCGGTCGATCATCTCTCGTCGCTCGGCCCGGCTCAGCGCCCGAGCCCGCGTGCTAAAAAATCGCGCTCCACGGTCAACTCCCCGATCTTGGCATGCAGGTCGTGAATGGTCTCATCGTGCTCCTTCTGCCGCCGGCTCCGGCCGTCGGCGAACAGGTCCCGCAGACCGGTCTGAGCCTGCCGCTTCCAACTGCTGATCTGGTTCGGATGTATTTCGTGCTTGGCCGCGATCGCCTGGATCGTACGGTCTCCCCGCAGCGCCTCCATCACTACCTTCGCCTTGAACTCCGCTGTGAACCGACGCCTCTTCGTCGCCATCTTGCTGGCCCTCCTCGTGGCCTTGGATACACTCTACCATACCGTCCGTTTTTCCGGGACCAGCTCAACTACCTACGGCCAAGAGTACGACGCAATACTAATTGTAAGCCAAGACTGGGATTATGGTCCTGCGGTACGTCTGGCGAAGAACATCGCGCGAACGCAAGGTCGGCAGCTCGCGTTCGCATCGGCCTTCCCCTACCATCCTGGAATGCCCCAACGCGGAGTTCCAGGAACAACGTGGATCCATATCGACAAAGCGCTCTACGATAGGTGTCACGACCCTACCGATTACCGCCTGTGAACCTGGTAAGGCTGGGCGGCGGCAACCCGCCAGGGGGCGCACGTCGCCAGAATCGGACGCCGGGGATTGTCCAAGTACCACCTTGCCGGTCGGCGCATCTTCCGCCATCGCCTCCCGCAACTGCCGCAGCACGAAGGCGCACTCCGCCGGGTACTCCCCTTCCTCGATCGTCAGCACGTGTGCGTCACCCCGTCCGTTGCCCTTCACCAAGCCCTGGTCGAAGATCGCCAGCACGCGCTCCAGCTCGTCCCGCCGCCGGCTCGCCAGCCGCGGGATCTGGATGATGTGGCTGCGGTGATGGATGCCCTCCACCAGTGGATGCTCGCCGCAAGCTCCCGCCCCGTGCGCCGCTCGGTCACCCGCGGACAGACGTCGATCACCGCTTCGTCCGACAGACCATCCGGGGCGTAGCCCAGGAAGTAGATCGTCACGATCGGCACGCTTCGGCGCGGCCCGAAGGGAGGGTGAGGATGGTGTCCCCGCTGGCGACCGCTGGGCCAGGTAGCCCCGGAAGCGCTCGATCACGGTCTGCGCGTAGGCCTTCAGGATCTCGATCAGCACCTGCTGCTCGCTGCCGTCGCGGGTCTGAACCCGAGCCGCGAAGGTCATGCGCAGCAGCGTCAGCGGCAGGTCGTGCTCCGGGTCTTCGGGGGTGCGGCGCAAGGCCGTCCCCTTCGGGCTGACGGTGAGCGATTGCACCGCGAGGCCGGTGATCCTGCCGATCAGCAGGCGGGCGACGCGCTGGTTCTGCATCAGGTACGTCAACACCACGTCGTAGATCGGGTTGGCGACGTCCACGCCAGCATTGAAACCTGCGGCCCGCGCGTTGCGTCAATCGCCTTGCCCGTGTTGCGGTGATCGGTGCGGCGGCGGTGTCATGCACCGACGGGCGTGCTCCCTGGTCTATTGCCGGGGTCGGGCGGAACGACTTGAGTCCCGAGGGATGGACGCGAACCCCGAACCCGATGAGCCTGTCGTCCCACGCGATGAACGGCTTGTCGGACGGCTCCGGCGCCGCCACGTTCCGTTTGTTCAGCGTCAGCCTGAGCCGCGCCGTGCGCTTCCCGGTGGTCGATTCCATGCCTTCTGAATGGCACCAAAATGATACGATTCGATCAACACGAAGAGCAACACCGGGTCCGCCTAGTGGCGATTGGGGTTTGATCGCGCCCGTCGTGTACACGGGAACGTCACGGATAGAACTACAATCTCGTCGCGCAGACACATCGATTGAAGTCGACCAAGGATCGATTTTTTCGATGACACAGAGGGTTGCACGCCCGATGAAATTCGCGGCGTTCATTTCGATAATCGTTTCCGTGGCGGTTCTGTTTGGCGCCTGCGCAGGCGCCGTAGGCCCCAAGGGCGATCCCGGCGCGGATGGTATGGATGGCGCCCCAGGCGGCACCGGACCTCAAGGCCCTCAGGGGGTTCCAGGGGAGCCGGGCTTCACGCCGCTGCAGGGCAAGGGTACCATGCCCTATGTACTCATCAACGACATCGACGCGACGGACGACAACGCCGTTAACGTGGTAGATCCCGGTGAAGCAGTCACTATCGACGTGATGAAGTACTTCCGTGGCGGCACGGAACCGTATATGTATGGTGTTCCAACACGTGTCGGCACCGCGCCGAGCAATAGTCCCCTTACCGCTGAACGCGTCGGTGACGGGCCCATGTACAAGGTTTCTGTGCCTTCGGCCCAAGCTGACGTCGAAGGTGAAGAGAATACGTGGACGATCAAGGTCACTGATGCTGACGACTCGACGGTAGATATCACTCTCAAAGCCAGGCGTAACGATGTACCCGCAGCCAATGCTACTGACGAGGTGGCTGTGGTCGGAACCCAGGCTCCGGAAACCGCTCCGAAGATGGCTCCAGCCTGTCCTCAGGCCAACGAGTGCATCGCCGCGGTGACATTCGTCGATGACGACCCGATGGAGATGCTCTCCTTCACGGCGGTTTCCGCGGACCCAAACAAGGTAGAAGTCGTGCGCGTGGACACGGCGCCAGCGGACGCGAACGGACGAGCCCTCGTCGCTAACGTCGTGGTGCGGGGTATTGCATCTACCGTGGTGGCTGACACGCGGACGGACACTACCGCGGGAGATCCCACTCCTGGTCACATGCCCGTTACGGTAACCATTACCGCGACGGACGGTGGCGGTGGGATGGTCAAGGACACGGTGGCAGTCACGGTGGACGGAGCGCCGACTCTCAAGAAGGCGATTCCGGGAGGCATGCTTACTCAAGCGTCGTCGACGTACGTCATACAAGACTTGTCCGGCTTTTTCATGAATCCGGAATCCGTGCTCCCAACAGGCAGCACGGAGGGCCTTACGATCATGGCAATGTCGTCTGACACGACCGTAGTCAAGGTGGCTTTCGGGGCAACTCCGACGACCTTCACCGCTTCCGCTACCGCTACCAACGCTGATGATCCGTTGACGGTTAGCAGGGTTGCTCCTGGTACGGCGACGATCACGATAACGGCTACCGAAGCTGAGGGCGACGCCTTCCTGCCGCAACAAAGCGTCAAGGGTACCTTCTCCGTGACGGTATCCAACTAGGTTCAAGCGTCAACGGCCAGCCGCTACTTCCGGCTGGTAATGGCGCCCCGGAGTAGAGGACTCGCTTCTCCTCCGGGAGACCGAGAGGTCCCGCTGGATTGCCCGAGAGGGCAGCCCGGCGGGGCCTTCTTTCATTTTGGGTCCGTACTACAACCTCATTTTGGCCGTAGCGTTCGGTCAGGCTCCGCTGACACCGATCTGAACGCTGGGCCGAACGCCGCAAGTCCGATTCGGCGAGGCCCGTGCCGCCAAGCGTGCGCAGCCGAGCTGCCGGTATCGAAATCAGGGACCCTTCCCGGCAATCCGTCGGCGGTGGTCGCACCTGCAAACGAGTGATGTGACACAGGATAGTGGACGTTCTGTGGAGAACAGGCTATGGTCCGTGTGCAAGCGGTCCGCCTGGGCGCGGGCATCTTCCACGGGTCAGTCTTGAGGGATCATCTATATTACATCACGAACGGCGTGGCGGCTCGGGCTCGGGACATTGTTGGCCGCGGCGCGCGCATGGCGGGCTTGGTGACGTTTGTGGTCATCGGTGTGCTGGGGGCGCTGTCGGTAGGCGAGGTTGCGGCGCAGGACACTGACGCGCCGGCGGTGAGCGGGGTGAGCATGTCCAGCGCGCCCGCGAGCGGCGACACCTATCAGCGCGGCGATCCGATCGAGATCAGGGTCGACTTCGACCGGCTGGTCTCGATCACCGGAACTCCGCAGGTCAACCTCACGGTGGGCGGCAACACGCGTGCCGTCGGGCTCACCAGCCCCGCGGTCCACTTTCGGTCAAGCACCAGTTTCCTGTTCTTCAAGTACACCGTGGCGGCGGCGGACAGCGACGCCGACGGCATCAGCGTCGCCGCCAATGCGATCCGCCTGAACGGCGGCAGCATCAAGGCGGCCGCCGACGGCACCACCGACGCGAACCTGGCCCACGCGGCGCTGTCTCCGGGGTCGGACCACAAGGTGGACGGCAGCAAGAACGAGGTGCCGGTGGTGAGCAGCGTCGCCTTCGTCGGCTCGCCGGCGGGCGGAGAAACCTACGAGCTCGGCGAGACGATCGAGCTGAGAGTCAAGTTCCACCGGTTCATCAAGAATTCGGGCGGCCTGCAGATGGCGCTCACGATCGGTGGGCAGACCGCGCTGGCAAGCCACTCCCACGGTCGCGGGCGCCTCGGCGGGATTACCGAGATCTACTTCGACTACGACATACAGGCGAACGACTTCGACGCCGACGGGATCAGCATCGCGGCCGACGCGATCCGGCTCAACGGGGGCTACATCAGGGCCGCTTCCGACAGCAGCCTGAACGCCAATCTCACCCACGCCGCGGTGTCCGACGACGCCACCCGCAAGGTGGACGGCACCGTGGTAGCCGGCCCCAAGATCACCAGTGTCCGATTCATCGGCACCCCGAGGCGCGGCAACGCCTACCAGAGCGGCGAGACGATAAGCGCGCAGGTGTGGTTCGACCGGCTGGTCACCGTCACCGGCAGCCCCACCGTGGAACTGACCGTCGGAACCCAGGCCAGGCAGGCGGCCCTGACTTCCACCAAGGTGGGCGTGCGCGGACTCGGCTTCGATTACACGGTGCAGGCACAGGACGCGGATGGCGACGGGATCAGCATCGCGGCCAACGCGATCCGCCTGAACGGCGCCACCATCAAGGCCACCGACGGCACCACCGACGCCGTGCTCACCCACGCCGCGGTGCCTGCCGACTCCAGCCGCAGGGTCGGCGACGGTGCCGCGCCGCCGCCCGCCACCAGCGCCCCGGCGGTGAGCAGCGTCCACTTCGGTTCCACGCCCGCGGGCGGCGGCACCTATCAGCGGGGCGAGACCGTGGACGTGCGGGTGCAGTTCACGCAGCGCGTGTCGGCCACCGGCAGCCCGCGGATCGCGTTGAGCGTCGGCAGCGCCACCCGGTCCGCGCGCTACTACGGCAACCACTACGGGCGCACGCTGTCGTTCCGCTACACGGTGCAGGCCGCCGACCGCGACGGCGACGGCATCAGCATCGCGGCCAACGCCCTCACCCTGAACGGCGGCAGCATCACGTCGAACGACGGCACGGCCAATGCGGTGTTGACCCACGCCGCGGTGGCGGCCGCCGGCGGGCACAAGGTCAACGGCAGCGAAGTCACCGCGCCGGGGGTGACCGGCGTGTCGATCTCTTCGCGCCCGCGCGGCGGCACCACCTACGTGCTCGGCGAGGCGATCGTGGTGCAGGTCGGGTTCAGCGAGGCGGTCACGGTAACCGGTTCGCCGCGCCTGGCACTGAGCGTCGGCAGCGCCACCCGGAGCGCCGGTTTCGTGCGCTCGAGCGGCAGCACCCTGTGGTTCCGCTACCGGGTGCAGGACACCGACCGCGACGACGACGGCATAGGCATCGCGGACGGCGCGTTGAGCCTGAACGGCGGCACCATCCGGGACCGCGAGCGCAACGCCGCGCGCCTCGGGCTCGGCAGCCACGCGGTCGTGAACGCTTCGGGCCACCTGGTCGACGCGAGCCTGCGCGATACCACCCCGCCGTCGGTCAGCAGCGTCGCCGTCACCTCCACGCCGCAGAAGGGCGGCACCTACGTGTTCGGAGAAACGGTCACCGTCGAGCTGCGGTTCAGCGAGCCGGTGACGGTGTCCGGTTCGCCGCGGCTCGCGCTGGCGGTGGGCGGCTCCGGGCGTACCGCGACGTACGCGTCCTCCCGGCTGCAGGTGGTGCGCTTTCACTACGTGGTCGGCGACGGCGACCGGGGCGCCCTGAGCGTCGCGGCCGGCGCGCTGAATCTGAACGGCGGCACCATTCGGGACGCGGCCGACAACGCCGCCGTGCTCGGTCTGGGAAGCGCGGCCGGCGCGCTGGGCGCAACCGTGAACGGCGTGCGCAAGGATGAAGATGCGCCGGTGGTACACAGCGTGCAGTTCGAGTCCACCCCGCCCGGCGGCGACACCTACGAGCGCGGCGACATCGTGCAGGTCGCGGCAGGGTTCTCGGAGGCGGTGACCGTCACCGGGCAGCCGCGCCTGGCGCTGGCGGTGGGCAGCACGGTGCGCTGGGCCGGGTTCCACTCCGCCGCGGGCAGCCAGGTGCACTTCCGCTACACGGTGCAGGAGGAAGACAACGACCCCGACGGCGTGGAAGTGGCGGCGGCCGGCCTGCTCCTGAACGGCGGCACCATCACGGACGCCGCCGGCAACTCCGCCGACCTGAGCCTGGGAGCCGCCTCGATCGGTTCGGGCCACGCGGTGTACGGCGGCGCGGCGCAGGCAACGGTGCCGACGCGCGCCGCGGTCACCTCCGCACCGAGCAGCGGCGACACCTACACCCGCGGCGAGAGCGTCGACGTGGAGGTGGAGTTCAACAAGGAGGTGACGGTGACCGGGCGCCCGGTGCTGGAGCTGACCATCGGCTCCGATCCGACCTCCACCACGGCGGCGAGCGGGCGCGCTGCGGCGGCGGCGCGGGAGCGCGTGTCGAGCGCGGTGAAGCGCACGGCGACGCTGGTGTCGAGCGCTGGCGAACGGCTGGTGTTCCGCTACGTGGTGCGGCAGTCGGACGGTGCGGCGGGCGCCAGGATCATCATCGCGCCGGACGCGCTCGGGCGTAGCGCCGGCAGCATTACCGACGCCATCGGCGAGCGTCTCGACCGCGCCAACCTGTCGCTGGACACGGCGGAAGTGGTGCACGGCGACCTCGTGGACGGCTCGCAGAGCGCACCGGCGGCGCCGCGCCTGGTCACGGTGGCATCCGCCCCGCAGGCCGACCGCACCTACCGGCGCGGCGAGCACCTGCTGGTGGACGTGCAGTTCGACCGCGGCATCACGGTGTCGGGCGCTCCGCACGGCCCACAACTTGAGCTGGGCATCGACAACGCCGCCGGTGCCGCCCGCCGCGCGCGCTTCGTGTCGGCGGACCACGACACCATCCGCTTCCGCTACGACATCCAGGCCGGCGACCGCGACGACGACGGCATCGAGATCGCCTCCGGCGCGCTGCACCTGAACGGCGGGTCGATCCGGGCCGCCGGCGGCGGGACGGCGGAAACCAGCCTGCAGCAGGCGCAGATCGTCGTGCCGGCCGACCGGGTGGACGGCAGCACGACCGAGACCACGCAGCCGGTGGTGACTTCGGTGGCGGTCGTGTCCGCGCCGGCCGGCGGCAGCTACCGGAGCGGGGAGCGGGTGTCGGTGCAGGTGACCTTCAGCGAGCCGGTGGCGGTGACCGGCCGCCCGCAGTTGGCGCTGCGCATCGGTGCCGCGGCCCGGATGGCGGGCATGGCGGGCGGCACGCGGCAGGCGACGGAAGTGATCACGTTCACCTACACGGTGCGCGCAGGGGACGCGGGCAGCGAGGGCATCACCATTCCGGCGAACGCCGTGCGCCTGAACGGCGGCACGATTCGCGACGCGGCCGGCAACGACGCCGACCTGAGCAGCAGCGCCGTGCTGCCGGCGACCGCACGGGCAGCCGAGGGCGCGCAGATCGGCTGCAAGCCACCGCCGCTGTCCGCCGGCTCCGGGCTGGCGGCGGCCCGCGCCGGCGCCCGGGTGCGCACCGCGGCGGCGGGCGGCGGGCCGGCGGCCGAGAGCCCCGGCTCCGACCTGACCCTGGAGCTGGACGAGCACCGCGACGGCAGCGCGCAGCCGGTGGAGCTCGGCTGCGTGGCGGTGTCCGCCGGCTCCGACTCCGGCCGGCGCTTCACGTACGCGATCGCCGAGGGCGACCGCTCGCGGTTCGCGGTGGGCGCCGCCGACGGGAAGCTGCGCTACGTCGGCACCGGCGAGGACGCCGCCGTCACCGCGCAGTACGCGCTCACCGTGACCGCGACGCCCGCCGACCGCGGCGCGGCGACCGAGCTGTCGGTACGAATCGTGATCGTCCGCATCGACGACCGCGGCGTGGTTACCCTGTCCACCCGGCAGCCGCTGATCGGGCAGCCCCTGACCGCCGCGCTGGCCGACCATGACCGCGTGCAGCCGGGCAGCGCAGCGTGGCAGTGGTGGCGGCGCAGCGGAGAGAGCGGCCGCTGGCGCGCCATCGAGGGGGCCACCGCGAGCAGCTACACGCCGGCGCCGCACGACGGCGGCCACCGCCTGCAGGCGCGCGTGGCGTACCGTGATGCCTACGGGGCGCAGACCGCGGCGAGCGCGCAGACCGATGCGGTGGACCTGCAGCCGGCACGCCGCGAGCGCATGCTGCAGGCCAGTCTGGCCGGCCTCGGACGCACCATCGCTTCGACCGCGGTGGACGTGATCGGCGAGCGCTTCTCGGCGGCGATGCGCGGCGGCGAGCCGGATGCCGCCAGCGTGGAGGTGACCGTGAACGGCCGGTCGCTGGCACTGCCGGCTGCCGGCAGCACGGCACAGGCCGGCGCGGCGCTGGTGGACGCAGCCGAGGCGCTCGGCGTGCGCGTGCAGGCGGACGGATCGCTGGCCGTGGATGCACAGCCGCTGCCGCACCTCCTCGCGGGCAGCGCCTTCAGTGCCGGCGATGGCCCGCGCGGCGCCGGCTGGGGCGCCTGGGGCTCAGGCGACATGAGCGGCTTCAACGCCGACGTCGACGGCTTCGAGCAGGAGGCCACCGTGGTGGCGGGCTACGTGGGCGTCGACTACCGCTTCGCGCCGAACGCCCTGGCCGGACTGGCCGCCGCCTACAGCGACCTGGAACTCACCTCGGCCAGCAACGACGACGGCGAGGCCACGCTGGAAGGGTGGCTGGCGCACGTCTATCCGTACGGCCTGTGGATGCCGGAGCGGTGGCTGGGGATCTGGAGCGTGGCCGGGTTCGGCGTCGGCACCGTGGACCTGGCCGACGCCGGCGGGGCGATGCGGGGCGGCGTGCTCACCTGGCTCGGCGCCGCCGGCAAGCGCGCCGAGTTGTGGTCCGCGGGCGCGCTGTCGGTGGCCGCCAGGTCGGACGGCCTGGTGACCGGCCTCACCACCGGCGGGGAGTTGCCGGAGGTGAGCGCCCACGCCTGGCGCGCGCGGGTGCTGGTGGAAGCCGCCGTGGCGTGGCAGATGGACGATTACCGGATCGACGGACTGGTCGAGGTGGGCGGACGCCTGGACGGCGGCGACGCCGACCGCGGCCTCGGCGCCGAGGCCGGCGCGGAGCTGAGCTTCACCGACAGCGCCAGCGGGCTCGGCCTCTCCGGTCGCGGGCGGCTGCTGCTGGTGCACGAGGCAGCCGGCCTGCGCGACTGGGGCGCGGGCATGACGCTGACCTGGCAGCCGACCGGCCGCGGTACGGGTCTGGCCGTGTCCGTGGCACCCACCTGGGGCACGCCCGCCGGCGCGGCGAACGCCTTGTGGCGCGACGGCGCGTTGGTGATGGCGCCCGCCGCGGCAGACGGCGCCGCACCCGCGCCCGGCGCCGCTCCGTGGCTGCCGTGGCTGCCGGCAGCGGTAGACCTGGAGGTTGCCTACGGCGTGCGCGTGGCAGACGGCCGGGGCCGGATGGGGCCGTTCGCCGAGCTGGCCCTGCAGGATGCCGTCCCCCGCCGCATCCGCACCGGCGTGACGCTGGATCTCTCCGGCCCGGCGACGGCGCATCACCTGGCAATCGAAGCGTATGGCGAGCACGCGTTCGGCCGCGGTGACCCGGCGCCCCTGCAGTTCGGCGTCGGCGGCTCCCTGGAGTACTGACGATGAGCCGGTACGGTCACTCCGCGACATGGAAGACGATGAAAACCGATGACCAAGCATCGCCCACCGGCCGGCCGTTTCGGACGAGCACTGCGGCGAGACACCCGTTACACGCCACGTCGGCGGCACGCCGGAACCGGCGAGCCGGCAGGCCGAGGCGCGGGCTCGCCAGACACTGGCGCGCCAACGTGGCCGGTTGGGCATGCGCGCTCGCCCTCGCGGCCCTGGCCGCCTGCGAGGAGGCGGCGCCTGGCGACGGCGCCCCCGGCGACAGCGGGCGCCCCGCGCAACGGGAGGCGGGAGACAGGTTCCGTGACTGTTCGGGGTGCCCGGAGGTGGTGGTGGTGCCGGCTGGCAGCTTCCGGATCGGCTCCCCGGCGGGCGAGGCGGGCCGCGACGGCGACGAGAGCCAGCGGCGCGTGACCATCCGGGACGCGTTCGCCGTCGGCGTGCGCGAGGTGACCTTCGCCGAGTGGGACGCGTGCGTGTCCGCGGGCGGCTGCGGCGGCTACCGTCCCCGCGACGGCGGCTGGGGCCGCGGCCGCCAGCCGGTGATCAACGTGAGCTGGGACGACGCCCAGTCCTACGTGGCGTGGCTGTCGCGCAAAACCGGGGCCGAGTACCGCCTGCTCACCGAGGCCGAGTGGGAGTACGCCGCCCGCGCCCGCACCACCACGCCGTTCCACACCGGCGCCACCATCGCCACCGCGCAGGCGAACTACGACGGCCGCGCCGAACCCTACGGCCCCGGCGTGCCGGGCCAGTACCGCGCCCGCCCCATCGCCGCCGGCTCGCTGGCCCGCAACCGCTTCGGCCTCTACGACGTGCACGGCAACGTGGCCGAGATGGTGGCCGACTGCTACGACCCCGGCGGCAGCGGCAGCGCCTGCACCCGCCGCGTCGTCCGCGGCGGTTCCTGGGCATCCGCCCCCCGCCTGCTCCGTTCCGCCTACCGAAGCTGGTGCGCCCCCACCCTCCGCTCCCCCCAAACCGGCTTCCGCATCGCCCGCAACCTGTAGCCGGAGGTAGCCGGAGTCAGTTGGCACCGACTTCTGCAAGCGGCCAGTGGCGTAGTCGTCTCAGTTGACAAGCATCAACCGTGGGGTTAGGTTCTCAGGATGGAGCTTGGCTTGATCCTGGCCGGGGTGGCGGCGCTCGCTTCGATTGTTGCTGCCTGGACAGGAGTGAAAATCTTACCGCCTTCAGAAGGCAGAGGCTGAGCGGATCAAGCGGCTCACGGAGATTCGGGCGGAAATAGGAAAGCGTGATGGCAGGCAGCGACACTAACCTCGTTCTTGTATTGGCAGACTCTGACGGGATGGAGATTGCCCGCCGGCTACTCCGGCTCGCCAGCACCACCAAGGTACATGGCCCCGAGCTCTCGGAGAAGGTCGACGAAGTAGTCGAGTCGGTCCTCAAGGCGACGGTTGCTCAACAGGTGGATGTGCTTTCCACGCAGGAACTCCTTTCTGTCTATAGGGACCGCGCCGCCAAGGTGGCGCGCGAGGCCCTATCCCTCGCCGTTGGATCGGTAGAGCAGGTAGGGGTGCCAGCCAGGTCCCGGTGACCGTTCAACCCGGCGTCAAGTGCCTGCTAGTCCCTGCCGTCCGGCATGGACGGACACGGATGCATCGGCCTTGAGGTAGGCCACCGCCCCATAGATGCGCCCGGCGAATTCCGGCATCAGTTCCGCAAACGTCGGCGACCGGGCCGCCCCTCACCGAGCCGCTGCACCACTCGGATCGTTTCTCTCCGGCTCTCCGCTACCTCGCGCACGATGTTCCAGATCTCCTCCGGCGTCGCCGGGTCCCGGTGTCCGTCCTGGTCAGCCATGCCGCAACTCGATCCTCCGACTGTACGCACCGCGCGCTCCCGGCGGCAATCTTCATTGACGGACGGAGACGCGCCGCTCCACGAGGTCGCCATCCATGCGCCCGATTGGGTGCTGGTCGACGGGTGGGCTTGATAAAGGCAGCGGGAGCGGGTTATACCTTCGATACATTGCGAGCGCCGGGCACCGCGAAGTGTGTAAAATGAGGATATCGAGCGGCGCCTGGTGCAGGTGCAGGGGGTTCCGTGGGTGAGTTTGATTACGAAGGCCGAGTTGGCGAAGCTGACCAGGCATGTTTCGACTGGAGGCCGCACGGTCACTCCATGACAGGGAAGACGATGAAAACCGATGCGCGGGAGTCGCCGGCTGGCCGCAGCCGGCACGCCTCACCGCTCACCGCCGGAGCAGGCGCGCGCACCGGCTCGGGCCGCTGGTCCCCGGCGGCACTGACGTGGATGGCGAGAGCCGCGTGAGACCCTCGGTGCCGGGCCAGGTTCGCCGGAGTGTGCCGCCATGGAGTTGATCGCGAAGGCGGTCGAGCGATTCGTCGTGCCGGTGGTCGTGCGCATGCGCCTGGCTCGCGAGCTGCGCGAATCAGGCGTCGCCTACGACCTCACCTCGGACGAGGTGCGCACCGACCCGTACGCGACCTACCGCCGGCTGCGAAGCGTCGATCCCGTGCACCGCATGCGGCTGGTCGACGCCTGGGCCCTGACCCGCTACCACGACGTGGAGGCGGTGCTGCGCGACCACAAGCGGTTCGCCAACGCCGGCCGCATCCTGGTGGAAACCATTCCGCTGAGCCTGCTCGACACCGACCCGCCGGCGCACACCCGGCTGCGGCTGCTGGTCTCCAAGGCGTTCACGCCGAGAGCCGTGGCCAAGCTCGGCGCGCGCATCCAGCAGCTCGCCGACGAACTGCTCGACGCGGTAGCCGGCAAGGAACGGTTCGATCTCATCGCCGCCCTCGGCTACCCGCTCCCGATCACCATCATCGCCGAGATGCTCGGCGTCCGGCCGCGCGACATGGACCGGTTCGAGCAATGGTCGCATGCGCTCGCGCTCAGCGTCGATCCGATGCTCGGCCGCGACCAGGTAAGCGCCATCGAGCACGCGCAACAGGAGGCGTACGCCTACTTCGAGACCATCATCGCCGACCGCCGCCGGCAGCCGCGCGACGACCTGGTGACCGCGCTGATCGCGGCGGAGGAGGAGGGCGACCGCCTGTCCCACGACGAGCTGCTGTCGGTGATGCTGCTGATCCTGGTGGCCGGCAACGAGACCACCCGCAACCTGATCGGAAACGGCATGCTCGCCCTGCTGCGCAACCCCGATCAACTGCAGCTCCTCAGGGAGCATCCGGAACTGCTCGATTCGGCCGTCGACGAGCTGCTGCGCTACGACAGCCCGGTGCAGCTCAACGGCCGCGCGGCGCTCGAAGACGTGGAACTCGGCGGCAAGCTGATCCGTGCCGGGGAGGTGGTGATCTCCCTCGTGGGCGCCGCCAACCGCGATCCGGAGGTGTTCGCCAACCCGGATCTGCTCGACATCGGCCGCAGCGAGAAGAGCCACCTCTCCTTCGGCCGCGGCATCCACTACTGCCTCGGTGCACCGCTCGCGCTGCTGGAGGCGCGCATCGCCTTCGCCAGCATGCTGAAACGCTTCACCTCGGTCCGGCTCGCCCTCGAGCCGCGCCACCAGCAGGGCGTGGTGCTCCGCGGCGTCGAGCAACTGTGGATCGAGGTATCACGCCCCGGCGCGAGCGATCGGTCGCCGGCACGTTGATCCGGCCCAGCTCCGTTGGACGCCGCCTCGCGCCCGACAGTGACCCAACCGTGAATCTTTCGCTCGATACCGTTTTTTCTTTGTGAACACAGGTTGACAGGTAGACAAGGAGTGCCGAAATGTCAGGGAAACACGACCGCCCAGGGTCCGTCCGGTGCGCGGTGATTGGTCGGTACTTGAAACACGGGTGATGGAGGATCGAGTGATGAAGCACGTCCGAAGTTTCGCGGAGTTGGCCCTCGCCGTCACGGCGGTGCTGCTGGTCGCCGCCTGCGGCAGTGGCCCCGGGAAGGCCGACCCGCTGCCAGCGTGGTCACCCCCGTCCTGGATGCACGGCTCGTGGTCGGGCACCGGAGGAGGAGGCCCTGATGGTGCCATTCCGGTCACCGCGACCGTAGAGGCGTCCGCCCGCAACCTGGTGGCAAGTTTCCAGGCCGGCGGCCAAACTCACGGCTTGGACTTGGCGATGCTTACCGAACAAGGCGCGGCGTCCATTCAACCTATTCCCAGCGAATCGGACGGAAACGTGCGGCTATACAGCATATTGATCACCCCGAAGGCCGAGGCACCCGCCTTCTCATTCATGTGCGGCGAAGAAAGCTCCACCACGATGAGTTGCACCTGGATTGAAATGACGCCGCCGGACACGGAGGGGACGCCCCTCGGCACCGTCATCTTGAAGAAGCAGTGACGAAGCAGCCCGGATAGCAACGGCCGCCGCCGCGTGTCGGGGCGGCGCTGCCGAACGAGACCGGGGCATGCCCGCGCGTGACGGAGTCCCGCGCTACGCGTGCCGCCGGCGCATCCTCACCCGCGGCAGCGGCAACGGACGCCGGAGGGGCGCCGGTCCACCCGCGCAGACCGGCGCCCCCATCCTCCGGCCGCCGTCAGCCTCCCGTCATTTCCCGCCGCGCCGGTTGGCGTAGTAGAAACTGGTGGCCGCCGTTACCAGCGTCACCACCGGCGCGACGATGACGCCGAATTTCTCAACGTCCTCGACCGCGACCACGCCGAACCCCACCATCGCGAGCAGTGAGAACAGCATGACAGCCAGGATCATGACCAGGTGGTAGGCGAGTCGCCGGCGCGCCGCGTCTTCCTGCGGCCGCGGATCGTAGCTCGCGTCGCCCTCCGGCGTCCGAGCGTCCTGCGTCCCCGCCTGCGGCAAGCCGCCTGCCGCCGCAACCGCAGAGCCGCCCGCCGGCCTGCCCGCGGGAACGCCTCCTGCCGGACCGCTGCCGGCAGTCCGCACCCCGGCACGCCGGGACGAATCCCCGTCCCCTTGCCGCCGGCGGTTCAGGTACGCGCGCAACATCCTATCGCGCGCGGCATGCAACACCGCCACCGACAACGCTGTCGTCGACACGAAAACGGACAGATGCGTCAAATCGACGTTCATCATCCCCTCCTCGCGAGCCGCCCCAGGTATCGGAAGAGGCGCTGCGTATACTCTCTATAACTGCGTACAGTCCGTGCCGCTTCAAACGGCACGCAATCTATCGACGTGACGGGCCAAAAAAGTGCCCGGCCGCTGCCGCCGGCACAGAAATTGCCTTGACGCCGTTGCACCTTGCGACAGTCGGAGAACGGTGAACCCGTGAGTGCTGAGGCAATCGCCCGGCACAACTCCCTGTGAGTCGGCCTTGGGTACGCTCGTCACAAAGTGCCGATGGGGGCTCTTACCTGCCACTTCACTGGCGCGTTGGCCGCGATGCTGATCCCGTCGGCGTCGGTGGTGCCGTCGGCAGCCGCCTTGATGCTGCCACCGTTCAGGCGGATCGCATTGGCGGCGACGCTGATGCCGTCGGAGTCGCTGTCCGCCGCCACCATGGTGTACTTGAGAACAGGGAACTGGTGCTGGACCGAAAGTGGACAGCGGGGCTCGTGATCCCGACGGAACGCGTGGTGCCGCCCACCGTGAGGTTGACCTGCGGAGTCCCGGTGATCGAGACCAGCCGGTCGAAGTCCACCCTGATCTCGATCGGATCGCCGCCCTGATAGGTGTCGCCGCTCGCCGGCGCGCTGAACATGCTCACCCTGCTCACCGCCGGCACGTCAGTGTCCTGCGCCGCGACCTCGCCTACCGACAGCCTTACCGACGACCACGGACGTCACCAAGCCCGCCATGGGCGCGGCACGGCCAACAATGTCCCGAGCGACAGCCGCCACGCCGTTCGTGATGTAATATAGATGTTCCCTCAAGACTGACCCGTGGAAGATGCCCGCGCCCAGGAGGACGGTTTGCACACGCACCATAGCGCAGTCTCCACAGTTTGTCCACTATCAGGACGGCGCGGATCGCGCAGGCGCGGGAGGCGGAGGGACCGCTGCTTGCGAAACGTGACAAGATTCCCTGTTCTGGTTCGCCGCCGGTCCGTTTGGCTGTTTCACCTGCATGCGAAGGGCCCATGCCTGGGCGCACCAAAGAAAAGCCGCCGAGGGGGTGTCTCCCCCCGGCGGCTCCGAAAGAGTATCTACTCTCGGGTGTCCGGTGCGAAATCTCTAGCTGCCGACCTTCGTTACGTTGACTGTGAACTCAAGCTCAGCCGTTTGGCCCAGAGCACCGGGCTCCGTTGCCGTCAACTTGATGGTAGTACTTTGGCCGGCAGTAACTCCGGTCACTGTGACAGGTACGCTGCTGACGTCTGTCGGTATAGTTGCGACGGCCGCGTTTGTTGGCGCAGCTGCTACAGTAACATCGGCGCCTAGGTCATCCATAAAGAACGCTACGGCGCCATTGGTCTTGAGTGTATAGGTGTTATCTACGTTATACGTAGCTCCCATGATGCTCTTCCCGAGGTCGCTCAGGGACGGAGCGGTGTCCACGCTAACCATTACGGCCGCCTTCGTTTCGAGGCCCTTGGTATCACGCGCCATCAGGTTCACCCGAACGGGGATATGTGCAGAGGTAGCGGTGTCATATGTGGAACGCATTCCAGACAGGGTGACTCCCTTGTCGGACGCTACGGCCGTTACCTTCATACTGTCCGCTTTTCCACCCACGGTCATTCCCGTTACGGTTACCGTAAGCTTGTCATCGTCTTGGAACACGTCGAGCATGCACTCGTTGATCTTCGCGCACTCGGCATGAACCCCGGTGACGGCGGTCAGAGCAGTCCCACGATCAGCAGCTTGGGAACCAAGAAGGAGCGGAGTAGTAACGGATTCGTCCACGACGGTGTCGGTGTTCGCATCAGTTCCTTTGAGTTGAGGCGCCCGATTGAGCCCGATGACCACCATAGCGGTTGCCGGGACACTGTTGGCGTCCATCGCCTTGACCATGATTCTGTAGCCTTCGGTATACGACTCGGCTGCGAACAGATTAGTGTCTACCCCGGATGCTGGAGCAGTGAGCTTGAAGGAAAGTTGGCCACTAGACATGTCAACGGCTTCCTCTGTCACCTCTTCAGCTACGGCGGCGGCTGCATTGTTGTCGTGGAATTCACCATCGCCGGCAAGTTCATACGTGTAGGGTTCTGCGCCACCGATGAAGTAGGAGGCCATGTTGATCGTGAGCGCGTCCGAGGTTCCATCGGCTGCCAAGGCCACTCCGTCGCTCATGAGCTCCTCATCGTTAAAAAGAACCATGGCTTCCAATCCCTGGAACGCGGCGGTACCCGGCGCTCCGGGCGCTCCGGTCTCTCCGGTCTGACCCGTCTCTCCGGTGGCACCCGGCGCTCCGGTGTCGCCCTTCTCGCCCTTGGGGCCTACGGCGCCTGCGCAGGCGCCGAACAGGACCGCCACGGAAACGATTATCGAAATGAACGCCGCGAATTTCATCGGGCGTGCAACCCTCTGTGTCATCGAAAAAATCGGGCCTTGGTCGACTTCATTCGATGTGTCTGCGCGACGAGATTACAGTTCTATTCGTGGCGTTCCCGTGTACACGACGGGCGCGAACAATCCCCAATCGCCACCCTGCCGACCCGGTGTTGAGCCTCGTGTTGATAGAAGCGTGTCCTATTGGTACGGTCAGTCAACATGGAATCGACCACCGGGAAGCGCACGGCGCGGCTCAGGCTGACGCTGAACAAGCGGAACGTGGATGCGCTGGAGCCGTCCGACAAGCCGTTCATCGCGTGGGACGACAAGCTCATCGGGTTCGGCGTTCGCGTCCAGCCCTCGGGGCTCAAGTCGTTTCTCCTCAACTACCGCGCCGGCGGCGGCGGACGCAAGGCGCCCAACAAGCGCGTGGTCATCGGGCGCTTCGGCCCGGTGACGCCGGACCAGGCACGCCGTATCGCCCACCAGATGCTCGGCAAGGTGGCCGACGGCCAGGATCCGGCGGACAAGCGTGCGCGGGCACGGAGCATGCCGACGCTGCAAGAGGCGTTCCAGGATTACCTGAGTGCCAAGTCCTTCCGTTCGGCGAAGACCGGTCGCACCTACCGTAGCGCCATCGAACGCCATCTTGCCGACTGGATGTCGCGCCCGCTGAACGCCATCGAGCGCCGCGAGGTGGAGGCGCGCTTCATCCTGCTCAGCAGCAAGCACGGCTGGGCGATCGGCAACCAGGTGATCTCGCTCCTGCGCTCCGTCTACCGGCGGGCCTGCGTCGACCACGAGGGGCTGCGCAACCCGGTCGACCTGTGGCTGGCGGCGGGCGGGCGGTTCAACCCGATCGTGCGGCGGGTGATCTCGTCACCGGCGGAAGCGCTGCCGTACTGGCAGCGCGGCATCGAGGCGGTGGTGAAGGACCCGGCGATCCGCTCGATCTTCTGGGTTGCGATGTACTCCGGGATGCGGCGGGGCGAGATATTGACGTTGCGCTGGGAGCGCGTGGACTTGGCGCGCGGGGTCGTGCACGTTCCGCACACCAAGACCGGTACCCCGCTCGAACTGCCGATCACCCGGCAGCTTGCGTCGATCCTCGAATGGCGGCGGAGCGAAACCGGCGGGGACGACTGGGTGTTCCCCTCGCCGGCGAGCAGGTCGGGCCACGTCGCGGTGCTCACCCACCTCTATGCCGCCATCTCACGCGCGGGCGGCAGGAAGTTCTGGTTCCACGGCTTCCGCAACTGCCTGATCACGATCGCCGACCGCGAGCTGACGCTGCCCCGCTCGCTGACCAAGCGGCTGGTCAACCACGCCCGCCCCACCGACGTGACCGAGGGCTACGCGGCCGACTGGACCATCGGCCAGCTCCGCGGCCCGGCCCAACTCATCGCCGACCGCATAGACGAGATCCTGGAGGCCGGTCCTGAGTGCGAGCAGGACGAGCATCGAATGGCACAGCCCGCCCCGGCGATCACGACCCGTCCGCGGCAACGTGAGTCGGCGCACCCGGTGTGACCAACTTGTGCCGGCGGGATGCCGATTGGGGCGTCAGGGTATCCGGCGCCCCCACGCCGTGGCGAGCGCGTTGCCCGCATCAACGGCTGGTTGACCGGCCCCGGGTGCCGCCTGAGCCCACTGTCCACAGTCTTGGGTCGCGCCCCACCCCATGACAGCCCAAGACAGAGGCGATGGTGTGCAACGCTGCAGGCGGCGGTACACTCTGTGCAATTGCGGGCGACCGCCGGGAGGACAGACAATGGCCGGAACAACTGATCGCGGTCCGACCAGAATTACGGGCGGGCTCGCTCAGGACGAGGCCGACGAAGTAATCGAGCAGGTCACGTCGATCGCCCGAAGGCTACTGGACGGCCACTACGGTGAGGCGTTCGCCAAGGAGATCGCAGTTCGCCGAGAGGAGTCGTTGGCTGATGACGAACACGACACCTTCCTGGACATCACGATAGCGTTCGACGCTGAGGATCCAGAGGAGTGTGACCCTGGATGGTTGGCCACCTCTCTGACCGAACCACGGGCATCACTTCTGGAGGCTGGGATCGAGGAATTCCCCATCCCGTCGTACCTGTTCGAATCCAATCTGGAGCAGATTAGAGAGACCATTGGATCCGTTCAAGCTCGTTGACGCTGCGAGGCGGTAGTGAAGGACCCGGCGATCCGCTCGATTTTCTGGGTTGCGATGTACTCCGGGGTGCGGCGGAGAGATATTGACGCTGCGCTGGGAGCGCGTGGACCTGGCGCGCGGGGCCGTGCACGTTCCGCACACCAAGACCGGTACGCCACTCGAACTGCCGATCACCCGGCAGCTTGCGGCGATCCTCGACGGGCGGGGAAGCGAAACCGGCGGGGGACGACTCGGTGTTCCCGGTCCCCGGCGAGCCGGTCGGGCCATGTCGCGGTGCTCACCCACCTCTTATTCGCCCATCTCACGCGCCGGCGGAAGGAAGTTCTGGTTCCACGTTCCGCAACTGCCTGATCACGATCGCCGACCGCGAGCTGACGCTGCCGCGGTCGCTGACCAAGCGGCTGTTCAACCCACGCCCGGCCCACCGACGTGACCGAGGGCTACGGCGGCCGACTGGACCACCAGGCCACCTCCACGGGCCCGCACAACTCATCGCCGACCGCGAAGACGCCATCCTGGAGGCCGGTCCTGAGTGCAAGCAGGAGACGAGCATCGAATGGCACAGCCCCTCCCCCCGGCGATCACGACCCGTCGGCGGCAACGTGAGTCGGTGCATCCGGTGCGAGCGCATTGCGGCATTCGCGATGATGAACCCGTGAGTGTTGAGGCAATCGCCACAATCGCCGTCGGCATGGCCCTGCGAGCCGTACTGGTGCCGGTGTTGCTCCCACAGAGCCCCCGCCTGTAAAGACGCATAAGACGCCGTCGCCGCCACTCTTACGCCCATCCGTACCGAACTTGCCCGCCGCCTTGGCGTAGGCGGCCGCGGCCTCCGAGCCCTGGCCGACCGCGCTGCCCGCACCGAGGGCGCGTTGACCGGCCTCTACTAGCACTAGCTGTAGCACACCTGATCGTTTCCCCCTGTCGGGCCGGTAGAGGACTGGCAGCCTTCGGCGGCCGCTTCACCTCCAAGTGAAAGCCCATGCCGGGTGCACCGAAAAAAGAGCCGCCAAGCAGATGCTCGGCGGCTCTCGTAATCCGGCTATGCGGACGGACGTCTACTTGATGGTCACGGAAACCTCGATCTTGGCACTCTGCCCAAGACCGTCTGTGTCGGTATTGTTCACCTCACCAGTCGTTCCGGTGATGGTAAAAACCGCGTTACCCCTGGACACAGGAGTCACAGCGCCGGTGGAGGGATCAATCGTAACCACCGCCTCGTTCGACGAATCGAAAGCGGCAACGGCGGCTATTCCTTCCGGATCCTTGAACAGCAATACAGCCCCGGCTTGGGTGATCAGGGTATTCCCAGTTGTACCAAGCTCGTACTCCACAGACCTGGCAAAACCAGGAGCGTTTTCGCTCAGGGCGGGAGGAGCGTCCACTGTCACCGTGAAGGTGTAAGTATCGCTCGCCAATCCCTCGTTGTCGGTGGCCTTGACCCTTACCTCGACAGGATCGTGTGCTCCGTTGGCTCCTTCATCAGGGTCCCATGTAGACACTAGTCCCGTCAGAACGAGCTTGCCTTTGTCGTTCGCCCACGAGTACTTGCCGCTCGTGCCGGACGTCACCATAACGACAAAATCATTTTCTCCGTCGTCCTCGAAGAGGGTCAACTCGCACATGTTGAACATGGCACAAGAGGCTGCACCATCGACGCGAGGGTCATCCTCGTCATTCGTAGTATCGATGTCGGTGTCCCCGGACATCGTACCGAGAACATATGCCTCATTTGGGGACGCAAGTACACCGTCGCTAGCGGTAACACCAGTCACCAAGCGCGGAGCGCGGTTTGGCCTGATCGTGATCGATGAGTCTGCCGACTCCTTGTTGGCATCGGTTGCTGACAACGCGATGGTATACCCGGTCGTCCAATCGACGGCATCGGCATAATCAGTTGCGAGGGCCGACCTGAGCTTCAGCTTCAGCTTATTGGTGTCTTCGTCGATTTCTGCGATTGCAAGGATATCGGCCGCCTCACCGACCGAGGTTATTGGGGTTGAACCATCGGAGTCGGTGATGGTCCCCACCTTGAATTCATATGGAGCCATTCCCCCGTGGAAGTAAACCCTCAGCAACAAGATCGACCAAGAACTCCGTGGTCTCGTCCATGTCGTCCCCGGAGTTGAGGTTGTCAAGCAGCACGGCGCCAGCGCGGCCGGTCAACGGCAGTGGTGCTGGTTCCCCGGGTACCCCGGGTTCGCCGGGCGTACCAGGTGTACCAGGAGCACCAGGATCTCCCTTGTCGCCCTTGTCACCCTGGGGGCCGACGGCGCCTTGGCAGGCTACGAACATGACCGCCACGGATATGATTATCGATATGAACGCCGCGAATTTCATCGGGCGTGCAACCCTCTGTGTCATAAAGACCTCCTGCCCGCTCGCGTTACCTCACGGCGGTACGTGTTATGAGATGAATGATTCGAGCCCTGCGCCCTCATCAGCAAAGGAAGAATCGCCAGCGGGCCTTGACGATCAGGGCTCTCAGAAGCCCAGAAACCACCCGGTGGATTCTCCAATGATCGGTTTCCCGACCATCAAACCTTACTTCTGTAGCCCTCCCTTTTGCCGACTCCAACAGGCGCTGGTGCCGTTCTCACGAGACAATACCCTCCCGCGGGACATACAATGGACCGACTGGCAAACCACTGTCAAGCGGTAATTTTGCACAATCCGAGCGCTTCCGGCACGGTAGCCGCCCCTCCCAGGGTCCCGTACGGCGCATCGGGCAATGCCTTGCACGGAGTAAACATGAGGGTTCCGCGCGGGTTTGTCAACCACTCGTTTCAGGAGGGCCGGAGGTGGGGGCGGGCAGCGCCGGCTGGGAGGCGCCGGGCGGGCCGGGGGACCGCGGTGGACGGGGATTGCGGGGCGACACGGCGGTCCGCGGAGGGCTTGCGCGGAGGCGTGGAGCGAATTGCCGGCAGGTGGCAGCCGGCGCCGGTGCTCGAAGCACCCGCGGGCCCCGGCGGACGCGTGATCAGGTCGGCGCGGCGCAGCGGGCCGGTTCGGGGCCGGGGAACACGATTCGCGGCGCCGGCAGCCGCATACACCTTATACAATGCGTGCAATGCGGCGCGGATCGAGCGGCGCCGCCTCACCGCCGGTCGACGCAGCGACCACCTGGCCGCGCCGCCACACCTCTCGGCGCCGCAGCGCTCAGCCTCCGCATCCCGCTTCGGCCGCAACCGTCCGCCGGTCGCCGTCCCGCGCTACGCACGACCAAGTTCGGCTCCGGACTTGCGCTCCGCCGGCGAAGTGGCCGACACAGACGACGACGCGCCGCGGCGCGCGCTCAACCGGCCTGCTGTACGCGGTGCAGCGCAAGGCCGATGACGCGCCGGCATGGCTGTACGTGTTGCTGTGCTGGAGCACCAGTCGACGCCGGACCCCCGGTTGCGGCTGCGGCTGCTGAAGTACCGCATCAGGATCTGGGCACGGGATCGGAAGCAGCGTCCCGATGAGCAGCACCTGCGCCCGATAGTGCCGTTGGTGTTGTACCAGAGACGGCACGGGTGGAGCGCGGCGACGGAGTTCTCGGAACGGTTCGCGGCGGCCGTCCGAGCGTGGCGGGGAGTCACGTGCGCGGTTTTGTGCTATGCTGTCGGGAGTGGAACCCACGACTCGCAGTCAGTCCCACGGGCGGGCCCCTCGCCGTGGACAGGATCCTGTGCCGGAGTTCGGTTCATGACGGTGTCCGCCGAGTTGCTTGGCGTCATGATAGCCCTGCTTGCGGTGGGAGCCGCGGTGGCCGGGCTCGCGCTCGCGGGGATTCGCGCAATGCGCGCGGAGATGCGTGACCAACGCGCGGAGTTTCTGGGGCGTCTGGACGCCATGAGGCAGGACTTCAACGGGCAGCTTCAGGCTCTGGAGCAGAAGATCGACGGGAAGCTGGACGCTCTGGAGCAGAAGATCGACGCGAAGCTGGACGCTCTGGAGCAGAAGATCGACGGGAAGCTGGACGCTCTGCAGCAGAAGAACGACGCGAAGCTGGACGCTCTGCAGCAGAAGAACGACGCGAAGCTGGACGCTCTGGAGCAGAAGATCGATGCCCGATTCCAGGCGTTGGACATGCGGATGCGGGCGGTGGAACATGGACAGGCGAAGCTGGAGGGCCTGCTCGAAGGGCTGCGGGAAGCCATAGTGGCGCGCGGAGCAGCGTAGCGGTCTGGACTGTCGCGGACCTCCGCCGCGCTTCCTCCGGTTTGGTCGGATGGCGGAGCGCGTTACGTGATGTCCATGGCTTCGACGGCGCGGGCGATGGCAAAGAAGTCCGGCAGCGTCGACTGCCAGAGCACCGGTACGGTCAGCACCAGGCCGGGCAGCAGCTCTGGGCTAGGCCACCGCGTCGCTGAACACCATCTCCCAGCCGTGGAACACCACCGCCAGGCCGGTGAACCGTACTTGCGGGAACTGCCGCGCCAGGCGCTCGTCGGCCAGGTAGCGCCGTAGCTGCGCCGCCGCTTCGCCCGCGGCCGATGCCACGCGCGCCTCGTCGGCCGGCTCGCGGCGGGGCAGGTACTTCAGCTCGATCAGGTAGCCGGTGCGCAGGTGCGGGTAGCGCGCCATCAGCGGCTCCAGCGAGATGTCCGCGTGTCCCTTCCCCAGCTCCACCTCGGAGCGGAACACGAAGTAGTCGGTCCAGTTCAGATAGGCGGCCAGAAACCCTTGAATCACCTTTTCGCCCGCAATGTAGTCGCGGATCCCCGTCTGCCGCGCGATCGCCGCGCGCAGGAACTCCAGCACCGGCCGCCACTCACCCTCGTTGGCCATCCGCATCAGCAACTGCTCGAAGCGGAACAGGTTGATCCTGAACACGCCCACGTCCTTGTAGCCGTCGCGCAGAAAGCCGTACATCAGCCGCTTCACGGTCTGGTTGGGGATCGCCAGCCGCGGCACGCCGTGCACCACCTCGCGAATGCTCAGCAGCCCGAAGAAGTGCAGCAGGGACAGGAAATTCTCCGGCTCGGCGAGCTCGTGCAGCGGAAAGCCGGGCTGCACCTGCACGTCCACCCGCGGCTCCCCGATGATGGTGCGCAGCACGTCGAAGTTGCCGTTCAGTTGCCGGCCCACCACCAGCAGGTGGCGCAGCTTGCCGTAGTCGATGCGCACGTTGGTGTCGATCAGGTAGTCCGGCACCCCCCGGTTGGGGATCGAGTCCTTCAGGTAGTAGAGCACCATGTCGGAGTTGTACAGATCGGTCTTGGCTGCCTTGGCGAATCGGTAGCCGTTGTACCACTGGCCCATGATGCCCATGGCGGTGTCGACGTCCTGGTCGAACACGCCGCAATCACGGTACGTCTCCACCAGCCGCCGCACCTCCGCTTCGGTGAAGCCGACCATCTCGTTGAAGTCGGGGTGCAGGCTGATGTTCCTGCCGATGTTGAAGCCGCTGGTGACGTCGTCCATGGTCACCGGCGACACCCCGGTGATGAACAGGCGGTCGATGCCGCCGCCGCTGCGGTCGGCGCCGGACTTGAGGGTGGCGAAGAAGTTGCGGAAGAAGCCGCCGCCGTGGGTGAAGGAGTGGTACGCTTCGGCGCCGTGGTAGGCGAGCACGGTGTTGGCAAAGTTGTCGTACTCGTCGATCAGCACGTACAGCGGGATGTCGTGGTCGCCCGCGTACCGGAACAACTCGGAGAGCCTGGTGGCGATGGAGGGCGGCGCGAGGATATCCCGCATCGCCGCTTCGGGAAACAGGTCGGGATGCCGCCGCAGTGTGCCGCGGAGCTCAATCAAGCAGTAGGCTTCGAACTCCCGCTCCAGCGTTTCGAGCTTGTCGTTGACCGCCGAGAAGTTGAAGCGCAGGGTGACGTAGCGGCTCTGCTCGCCGGTCGGGTTTCGCCCGATGTCGGTGCCGGCGAAGGAGGCGTCGAAGTCGCCGGCCCAGAAGCGGTCGTAGTAGTTCTCCAGCAGGGAGACCCACAGCGACTTGCCGAAGCGGCGCGGGCGGATCAGGAACGCGTAGTGCTCCTGTTCCAGGCGGCGCAGGAAGCGGGTCTTGTCGACGTACAGCCACCGCCTCAGGCGGATGCGACGGAAGTCGGCCTGACCGTAGGGAATGTGCGGGTAAGCGGGAGTCGCGTCCACCGAAGTCACTGAAAGACCGTGCCGACGACACTCTATCGTCCCCGCGGCGGCCCCTCAAGGAGCGACTGGCCCGGGGGCCCGGGCGCCGTCCCCGCCGGGGCCGGCCGCGGCCGCGCCGCTTCGATATCGGCGGCGTGATGTCGCGTGCGGCCTGCCGCGCGGTGGACCCGAGGGAGAGCACCGCCGGATCACCCCTTCAGGCGTCGGCGGTCTCGAAGGCGGTGTTGTTGCGGGTGGCGCGGCTGAATTCGCCGCCGAAGCGGGGTGCCGGGCGGCTACCAGTGCGGCAACTGCTCCTCGGCGACACCATCGAACTCGGGCGCTTCCGTACGGTGGCCGGGGCCCGGCGGCGGGACGGTTGCCACCCCGCCCCCGCCGCGTGCTCCGTCCACCCGCGACTCCCACTGCATGGCCACCACCCCCTCGATGCGGTCCACCCGCGCTCCGAGCGCGTCCAGGCGGCGGCGCAGGTCCGCATTGCCGCCGCCCAGGTCGCCGCGCAACTCGGTCAGGACGGCGCGCAGGCTTGCCACCTCCGCGGTCAGCTCGCTCCGCACCGTGGCCAGCTCCGCGCGCCACTCGTCCGGGTCCCGCGTCGCCAGCTCGAGCCGGTGCTCGATCTCCGCCAGCCGCTGATCCTTGGTCAGGATCACGCCCAACGACAACCCCAGGTTTACCAGGACCAGCAGCAACACCCATGCCCACGTCCACCGCCGGGGCCGTCTCGTGGTGTCCCGCAACGCTCTCCGCACCATCCCGATGTGTTCCAGCCTCGTATCCATCTACCGGTGAGGCCTCCGAGAAGTCGCCTCCCACCGGCGCTCCTCTCTCCTCGCCGTATTTTTGGCCCCCTGCTAGTCCGAGGTTTGAGAGGCCGTTCTTGTAACTGTTTCCTATTACAGGAATTAGCGTGTTCATGGGTGTAAATCGTGTCCATGTAAATAGTCCTGTGGTTCAGCGTTAATTTTCTCTCATCTGGTTGACATGTAATTATTAAATGATCTACCATTCCCTCCGTAGGGTGCCCATGTACATCGACACCGTCCCCAACCGCAACTCTCCCCCAGCCGTCCTCCTCCGCGAGTCCTTCCGCCAGCACGGCAAGGTCAAAAAACGCACCATCGCCAACCTCTCCAAGTGGCCCGATCACCTCGTCGAGGGTTTGCGCGTCCTCCTCAACGGCGGTATCGCTCTGCGCTCTCCCAACGAACTGCTCTCCATCTTGCGCAGCTATCCCCACGGCCACGTCGCCGCCGTCCTCGGTTCCCTCCGCAAGCTCTCCCTCCATTCCCTCGTCGCTCGTCCCGCCTCCCGTGAACGCGACCTGGTCGTCGCCATGATCGTCGCTCGCGTCGTCGACGCTCGCTCCAAACTCGCCACCGCTCGCGGCCTCAACCCCGAAAGCGCCGTCTCCTCCCTCGGCCACCTGCTGCAGTTGGGAGCCGTCGACGAGAATGAGCTGTATGCCGCCATGGATTGGCTGCTCGCTCGCCAGCACGGCATCGAGCAGCGCTTGGCCAAGCGCCATCTGCATGACAACACGCTCATGTTGTACGACCTGACTTCCAGTTACTTCCATGGCCACACCTGCCCGTTGGCGCGCCGTGGTCACAGCCGCGACGGCAAACGCGGCACCTTGCAGATCGTGTTCGGCCTGCTGTGTACCGCAGACGGCTGTCCCATCGCCGTCGAGGTATTCGAGGGCTCCACCAGTGACCCCAAGACGGTCGCCGCTCAGGTCGACAAGATTCGCAACCGTTTCGGCTTGCAGCGCGTCGTGCTGGTCGGCGACCGCGGCATGCTCACCGGCGCGCGCATCCGCGAGGACCTGCAGGGGATCGACGGCCTGCGCTGGATCACGACCCTGCGGGCGCCCACCATCCGCAAGCTGATCGAGGCCGGCGAAGTGGCGCAGACCATGTTCGACGAGCGTGACCTGGCGGAGATCAGCTCACCCGAGTTCCCCGGCGAGCGGCTGATCGTGTGCCGCAACCCGATCCTGGCCGAGCAACGGCAGCGCAAGAGGCAGAAGTTGCTGGCCTCCACGGAGGAGGAACTGACGCCGATCGTGACGGCCACGCAGCGCGCCAAAAAGCCGCTGCGCGGCGCCGCCGCGATCGGCCTGCGGGTGGGCAAGGTGATCAACCACTACAAGGTGGGCAAGCATTTCACCACCACCATCACCGACGACTCGTTCTCGTTCGTGCGTGACCTGGACAAGATCGCGGCCGAGGAAGAACTGGACGGGCTCTACATCGTGCGCTCCAACGTGGAGCCGGAGCTGTTCGACGCCGAGCAGACGGTGACGGCGTACAAGGACTTGGCCAAGGTGGAACGTGCGTTCCGCAGCATGAAGACGGTGGATCTGAAGGTGCGACCGATCTATCACCGCAGCGCAGACCGGGTGCGGGCGCACGTGTTCCTGTGCATGCTGGCCTACTACGTGGAGTGGCACATGCGCAGCAAGCTGGCGCCGGTGCTGTTCGACGACCACGACCGCGCCGCCGGCGAGGCGCTGCGCGAGTCGGTGGTGCAACCGGCGGAACGCTCACCGGCCGCACACCGGAAGGCGGCGAGCAAGCGTACCGACGACGGTCTGCCGGTGCACAGCTTTCGCAGCCTGATGAGCGAGTTGGGGACGCTGACGGCCAACCGCGTGCGGATAGTGGATAGCGGCGCCACGTTCACCATGCACAGCGAACCGACCGCGCTGCAGCAGCGCTGTTTCGATCTCCTGGAGGTCAGCGCCCAAGTGTAGCCAGTAACGGACATCGGCTGTTGAGCGCAATTTTCAGATCAATAACGAATTAACAAGATTCCCGCTCTGGAACTTCGGGCTAGTATATCGGCTGCTCGGTCTCGCACCTTTGATCCGGGGGTTGACGCAGCGTGGCGGGGTGGTTAGGTTACCGGGCATGACTACGGCGACGGCAAGCCATCTCTGGTGGTGGGTCTCGGGATAACCGGGACGCCACGTCATCGGGCGCGTTGCGCCCGGGAGCCGCGGGTTCTGGTTGCAGGGGTTGACCAGGGCCGGCGGCTCTTTCTTTACCTGAGCCGCCCTCCCGCGAGTCCGCTCCCCCCGGCAGCCCGGCCCGGCGAACAGACCGACGAGGAGCATCATGAGTAATACAGACGTCCTGCTACGGACCATTCCCGGAGAGCGGTTCACGCCCTATACGCTGGCGCGCAAGCTGAACGCCACGGTGTTGCTGGAGTCCGCCTCCTTCCACCGCGGCCGCGAGCGCTACAGCATCCTGCTGCTGAAGCCGGCGTTCACGATCCAGGAGCGGCAGGGGGAGATCACCATGACCCGCGACGGGCGGCGCTTCCGGCTGCGCAGCACCGGGCGCGACATCCTGGACGTGCTGCGCTACTTCGCCGACCAGCACGCCGAGGCGGCGCACGCCGCGCCGCCGGGGGACGCCGGCACCTACGTGTCGCGAACCAGCCGGCTGCCGGTGGTGAGGGCGCATCCGTTTCCGTTCCCGGTCGGGGGCATCGGCTACCTGTCCTACGAGTACGCGGCCCGGTTCGACACCGTGCGCCTGCACCCCAAGGCGGACTCGCTCGGCCTGCCGGACGCCTGCTTCGTGTTCGGCCACGTGTTCGTGGTGTTCGACCACTACACCGATTCGCTCACGCTGGTGGGGGTGAACTACCGCGAGCACCGCATCGACCTGCAGGAGGCGCTCGACGAGACCGAGCGGCGCATCGACGACCTGGACTTCAACTTCATGGCGGTGTCGCGCTCGCGTCCCAACGCCACGGTGTGCGGCTCCCTCGACGAGGAGTCCTACCTGGACGGCGTGGAGTTCCTGCGCGGCGAGATCATCAAGGGCAACCTGTTCCAGGCGGTGCTGTCGCGGCGGCTGGTGATCGAGACCGCGCTGCCGGCGCTGGAGGCGTACCGCAGCCTGCGCTCGGCAAACCCGTCGCCCTACATGTTCTACCTCGACTACGGCGACTTCCAGTTGTTCGGGGCGTCGCCGGAGGTGCACGTGAAGGTGGCGGACGGGCGCGCGGCGATGCGCCCGATCGCCGGTACGCGGCGGCGCGGCAGGGACCACCGCGAGGACCTGGCGCTGCAGGAGGAACTGCTCGCCGACGAGAAGGAGCTGGCCGAGCACCTGATGCTGGTCGACCTGGCGCGCAACGACCTGGGCCGGGTGGCCGAGGCGGGCAGCGTGGAGGTGACCGAGCGCAACGTGATCGAGCACTACTCGCACGTGATGCACATCGTCTCCCAGGTGGAGGCGGACCTGCGGCCCGGGCTGACCGGCGCCGACGCGGTGCGCGCCACGTTCCCCGCCGGCACGGTGTCGGGCGCGCCCAAGATCCAGGCGATGGAAACGCTCGACGCCCTGGAGAGCGAGACGCGCGGCTTCTACGCCGGCATCGTCGGCTACGTGGAGCCGGGCGGCACGCTCGATTCCTGCATCTCGATCCGCTCGGCGGTCAAGAAGGGCGACCGGCTGGTGCTGCACGCCGGCGCCGGCGTGGTGTACGACTCGGTGCCGCAGAGCGAGTTCGAGGAGACGCAGAACAAGCTGCGCGCGCTCGCCGCCGCGGTGGGCGTGCAGTTGTAGCCGGGCGGCGGCACGGGGAGGCCTTATACAATGTACGTCATCATCGACAACTACGATTCGTTCACTTACAACCTGTTCCAGTACGTGTCGTCGCTCACCGACCAGGAGGTGCGGGTGTTCCGCAACGACCGCGTGACGGTGGCGGAACTGGAGGCGCTGCAGCCGGCGGGAATCATCATCTCGCCGGGGCCGGGGCGGCCGGAGGATGCCGGGGTGTCGGTGGACACGGTGCGCCGCTTCGCCGGCAGCACGCCGATCCTGGGCGTGTGCCTGGGCCACCAGGCGATCGGCTACGCGTTCGGCGGCACCATCGCCGGCGCCGGCACCATCGTGCACGGCAAGACCGACTCCATCAGCCTGGACGGACGCGGCCTGTTCCGCGGCGTGCCGTCGCCGTCGGTGTTCACCCGCTACCACTCGCTGGTGGTGCAGCGCGACACCCTGCCGGACGGGTTCGAGGTGACCGCCACCTCTCCCGACGGCGAGGTGATGGGCATCCGCCACACCGACTGGGTGGTGGAGGGGGTGCAGTTCCACCCCGAGTCGATCGCCTCCGAAATGGGCATGCGCCTGCTGGCCAACTTCCTGGACTACCGGCGCGAGCCGTTCGCGTTCCGGCCGCTGCTGGAGCGGGTGATGGCCGGCGAGGCGCTGGCCATGGAGCAGGCGGCGGAGCTGATGGACGAGGTCACCGAGGGGCGCCTGCCGGCCACCTTGCTCGCCGCCATGCTGGTGGCGCTGGGCATCAAGGGCTGCGGCGCCGAGGAGATCGCCGGCTTCGCCTCGGTGCTGGCGCGCAAGAAGCAGCCGCTGGAGCGGCCCGCGGCCGACGGCACGGTGGTGGACACCTGCGGCACCGGCGGCGACGGGCTGGCCACCTTCAACATCTCCTCGCTGGCGGCGCTGGTGGTGGCGGCGTGCGGGGTGCGGGTGGCCAAGCACGGCAACCGCGGCGTGAGTTCGCCGACCGGCAGCGCGGACCTGTTCGCGGCGCTCGGCGTGGACACCGGCCTGTCGCCGGCGCAGGCGGCCGGCCTGCTGCAGCGCACCGGGTTCGCGTTCCTGTTCGCGCCCACCTACCACGGCGCCATGCGCCACGCCGCCGGAGTACGGGCGGAGCTGGGCATCAAGACGGTGCTCAACCTGCTCGGGCCGCTGGTCAACCCGGCGGCGGCGGAGTTCCAGCTCATCGGCGTATACGACGGGGCGCTGTGCGAGCCGATGGCGCATGCCGCCCGCCTGCTGGGCGTGCACCGCGTGCTGGTGGTGCACGGCGCCGACGGGCAGGACGAGGTGTCGGTGACCGCCCCCACCCGCATGGTGGAGATCCGCGAGGACGGCGAGTGCCGGGAGAGCGAGTTCGACTTCGCGGCGTGCGGCATCGCGCCGGCATCGCTGCAGGACCTGCAGGGCGGCGACGCCGAGCACAATGCCGCGCTGGCGCGCAAGCTGCTCGCCGGCGGCGGGCCGCGCGCCGTGCGCGACGCGGTGGCCGTGAACGCGGGCGCGGCGCTGTACGTGGCGGGCGCGGCGCCCGACATCGCCGCCGGCTACCGGCGCGCCCGTACCGCGCTGGAAGACGGCAGCGCGGCCGCCAAGCTGAAGGAGGTGGTCACCGCCACCGCCGCCCTCCGCGCCGCCCCGCACGAGGCCCCCTCCGGCGCCGGACACAGGCCAACGGCGCTTTCCTGATCGGCTGCAAGTAGACGCTGGTATCGAGAAGATGGGTGATCGGCATCCCGGCTCAGAACGGGCTCTCGCGCCGCTCCACGGTTCTCGGCGGCAGCTCGATGTCGACCTCCAGCTCGCCGTGCTCCGCGACGAAGCGGTCCCGCAATCCCCAGATCGTCGATCCGGTGCCGGCCGCCGGCGCCACGGGATCGATCTGCACCAACGGAACCCCGCGCCTGGTGACAACGACCGGTTCGCCGGTCAGCGCAACCTGCTCGCATATCTCGGACAGCTTCGTCCTGGCTTCGTAGATCCCCAAGGTAGTCATGAAGGACAACCTGCTAGGCGACTAGTCGGTTGTGCGAACCGGGACGACACCACGGCCACAAGGTCCCCTCGGTCGCCCCGCGGGCGCTCAACGAGCCGGCAACGCACCGGGCGCGTTGCATCGGCGCCGGCACCGTCTCCCCAGAGGGCGCCATGGTTGCCCGGCTCGGTGCAGCCGGGTAGTATCGGTATCCGCCCCTTGGCAGTACGCATCGCTCCCCGTCGAAGTCATGGACTGGTCATCCTCGAGCGACGCCGATCCCTTGGGGCCTTTTTACCACTTGGCCAAGTGAAGAACCGTGGAGCGGGGGCCGCAGGAGCCGCGCGCGAGGGGGTGCCGTGGCGTATCTGAACGAGATCGTGGCCGGGCGGCGCAGGCGCGTCGGGGCCGAGGGCGCGGAGCTGGGCGAGGCCGTGCCGGGAAGCCGCAGGCATCCGCTGGTGCCACTGGTGCCGTTGCCCGGCGGGAGTGCCGGTGCCACTGGAGATGCCACCGGCGCCGGGAGTGCCGATGGCAGGAGTGCCGATGGCGCCGGGAGTGCCGATGGCAGGCGTGCCGATGGCGGCGGGAACGCCGATGGCGGAGGGACCGGGGGCGCGCTGCCGCCGTCCGGCGAGCGGATGCAGCCGCCGCGCGAGTCGGCAGGCGATGGAAGTCCAGGCGCGGGCGCTGCGCCGGGGCTGGCTGCGCGGGGCGGCGGCTCGGGGGTGGCGCCGCTGTTGATCTGCGAGGTCAAGCGGCGGTCGCCGTCGCGGGGGGCCATTGCGCCGGGGCTGGATGCGGTGGCGCAGGCGCGCCGCTACGCGGAGGCCGGGGTGCGCGCGGTGTCGGTGCTGACCGAGCCGGACCACTTCGGCGGCGCGCTCGCCGACCTGGTCGCGGTGAAGGAGGCGTGCCCGCACCTGAGCGTGCTGCGCAAGGACTTCCTGCTCGACGAACGCGACCTGGAGGTGTCGTACCGCGCCGGCGCCGACGCCGTGCTGCTGCTGGCGGCCTGCCTGGACGCGGACGAGTTGGGCCGCCTGTACCGGCACGCGCTGGCGCTGGGCATGACGCCGCTGGTGGAGGTGCACGACGCTGCCGACCTGGCCAAGGCGCGCGCGGTGCGCCCGCTGCTGACCGGCATCAACAGCCGCGACCTGACCACGTTCGAGGTGGATACCACGCTGCCGGCGCGGCTGCGGCCGGCGGTGGACTGGCCCACCACGCTGCTGTTCGAGTCGGGCATCCACCGCGCCGAGGACGCCGCCTTCGCGCGCTCCGCCGGCTTCGACGGCGTGCTGGTGGGCGAGGCGGTGGTACGCCGCCCCGAACTGGTCGCCGAACTGCGCGCCGTCCTCGCCGCCCCCTCCGTCGTCGCCGCCGGCACCGCGGCAGCCACGGGCACCGCGGCAGGCGAGGCAGGCACGGGCGCCGGCACTGCGGCAGGCGCTGGCACTGCGGCAGGCACGGGCACGGGCGCCGCTGCCGCTGCGGCGTCGGCAGGCGGGCGGGAGGGGTTCTGGGCGCGCGTGTTCGCGGCGCGCCATAGGCTGGCCGGCAGTGGGCGCCCATTGATAAAGGTATGCGGCATCACCAACCGGGCCGACGCGGAGCTGGCGGTGGCGTTGGGCGCCGACCTGCTTGGCTTCATCCTGGCCCCGTCGCCGCGCCGCGCCTGCCCGCAGGCGATTCGCGCGCTGGCCGACCTGCCGGTGCCGAAGGTGGGCGTGGTGGTGAACGACGTGGCCGAGGCGCTGCCGCTGCTGCGCGACGGATTTCTGGACGCGCTGCAGTTGCACGGCGACGAGCAGCCGGACGAGTGCTACGAAATCGCCTTTCCCTACTACAAGGCGCTGCGCGTGGGCGCGCCGGCGGACCTGGAAGCCGAGCCCCGCTACCGTTGCCCGCGCGTGCTGCTGGACGCCTACTCGCCGGCCGCCCGCGGCGGCACCGGCCAGCGGGTGGCGGAGGACCTGCTGGCATGGCGGGCGGCGGGCGACGGTGCGCGGCCGCTGTGGCTGGCCGGCGGCATCGGCCCCGACAACGTGGCGGCGGTGATCCGCGGCCACGCCCCGGAGCTGATCGACGCCTCCACCCGGTTCGAAGCGGAACCGGGGCGCAAGGACCACGACAAGCTGCGCGCCTTCTTCCGCGCAGTGCAGGTCGCCTGTCGGCGGGGAGCCGCCGGTCGGCGGGAAACGGGCGCGGGCGCACGGCCCTCGGGCAGCGCCGGGGCCGCGGAACCCGCCGCCGGCGCGCTCGCCGAGCGGGCCGGGCAACCGCCCGCGCCGCGTGCCAGCGCCGCTTCGCCCGATGCCGAGGCGCCGACCTTGCCGGACCGCCGGCAACCCCGGCCCGGCCTGCCGCCGCGGGACACCACCGGGGATACCGATGCCGGGGCGCCGACCTTGCCGGACCGCCTGCAGCCCCGGCACGGCGTGCCGCCGCGGGACGCCGCCGGGGATACCGATGCCGGGGCGCCGGCCTTGCCGGACCGCCTGCAGCTCCGGCACGGCGTGCCGCCGCAGGACGCCGCCGGGGATACCGATGCCGCGGCGCCGGGCCTGCCGGACCGCCTGCAGCCCCGGCACGGCGTGCCGCCGCGAGACGCCACTCGGCATGCCGCGGCCGCGGCGCCGGCCCCGCCTGCATCGAATACCACACGGAGGACCGAATGAACACCTACCAGGACTACTTCGGGCGGTTCGGCGGCCGCTACGCCGCGGAAGTGCTGCGCACCCCGCTCGACGAGCTGGAGGCCGCCTACCGCGACGCCATCGAGGACCCGGCGTTCCGCGCCGAACTCGACCGCGTGGCGGCCACCTACACCGGCCGCCCCACGCCGCTGATGCACGCCGCCAACCTGAGCGCGGCGTGCGGCGGCGCGCAGATCCACGTCAAGCTCGAGGGGCTCGCCAACACCGGCGCCCACAAGATCAACCACGTGGTCGGCCAGTGCCTGCTCGCGAAGCGCATGGGCAAGAAGCGCGTGATCGCGGAGACCGGCGCCGGCCAGCACGGCCTGGCGACCGCGGCGATGTGCGCCAAGCTCGGCCTGCCGTGCCGGGTCTACATGGGCGCCGTGGACATGCGCCGCCAGAAGCCCAACGTGTTCTGGATGGAGCTGTTCGGCGCCGAGGTGGCGCAGGTGGACAGCGGCTCGCGCACCCTGAAAGACGCGGTCAACGAGGCGCTGCGCGACTGGGCCGGCTCGTTCGCCGACACCTACTACGTGATCGGCTCGGCGCTCGGCCCGTCGCCGTACCCGGCGATGGTGCGCGAGTTCCAGACGGTGGTGGGGCGCGAGGTGGCCGTTCAGTGCCGGGAGGCCGGCTTCGAGCCGGATGCGCTGATCGCCTGCGTGGGCGGCGGCTCCAACTCGCTGGGCATGTTTGCCCCGTTCCTGGACGCCGAGCGCCCGGAGCTGATCGGCGTGGAAGCGGGCGGCCGGCGGCTGCAACCGGGCCACCACGCCTCGCGCATGAGCGGCCATGGCGTGCCGGCGATCGCGCACGGCTACAAGTCGCTGTTCCTGACCACCGAAGACGGCCAGATCGCGGAGACCCACTCGGTGTCCGCCGGGCTCGACTACCCCGGCGTGGGGCCGCAGCTCGCCGAGCTCGGGCGCACCGGGAGGGTGCGCTTCACCACCGCCTCCGACGCCGAGGCGCTCGATGCCGTGCGCCGGTTCGCCCGCGGCGAGGGCATCGTGATGGCGTTGGAGTCGGCGCATGCCGGCGCGGTGGCGCTGGCCGAGGCGCGCCGCCGGCCGCCCGACCAGCACCTGGTGGTGAACATGTCGGGGCGCGGCGACAAGGACCTGTTCATCCTGGCCCGCGAACTGGACCCGGCACGCTGGCGCGAGTTCCTGCAGCGCGAGGCCGCCTCCCTGGCCCCCGCCCCGGCAGCCGCGGGGGTCCGCTGATGAGCGAGCGGCAGGAGGCGCGCATCATGACCCACCTGGTGGCGTCGTTCCCGGACTGGGAGGCGTCGCTGGAGGTGGGCAGGGGGCTGGCCGAGGGCGGCGCGGCGTACCTGGAGGTGCAGTTCCCGTTCAGCGACCCCACCGCCGACGGGCCGCACATCCAGGTGGCCTGCGACGAGGCGCTCGCCGCCGGCTTCACCCAGGAGCGCGGGTTTGCCCTGGTGGAAGCGCTGCGCGCCGCCACCGGCGTGCCGATCGCGGTGATGAGCTACGCCAACCCGATTTTCCAGAACGGCGTGTCCCGCTTCGTGCAGCGCTGCCGCGACGCCGGCGCCGACGCCGTCATCGCCCCCGACCTGCCGCCCGATTACGACGAAGGCCTGTACGCCGCCGGCCGGGAGGTCGGCGTGGCGGTGATCCCGGTGGTGGTGCCGAGCACGCTGCCGGAACGCCTGGAGATGGTCGTCACCGGCGCCGACACCGACTGGGTGTACGCCGCGCTGCGCAAGGGCATAACCGGCAGCTACACCGAGATCGGCGAAGACAACCTGGCGTTCCTGCGCCGCATCGGCGAGCTCGGCGGCAAGCCGATGGCCGGATTCGGCATCCGCAGCAGCGCCCAGGTGGCCGCGCTCACCCCGTACGTCGAATACGTGGTGGTGGGCACCTGGTTCGTCGAGTTGCTGCGCCGCGAGCGCGCCGCCGACCCGCGCGCCCTGATGGCCCGGGCCATGGCGGACCTGCTGGCCTAAGGAGCCGGCGCCCTCGGCAAACCGGTTGTGCGACAGCCGGACACGAGCGGCCGCCCCGCCCCGGTGCCGGCGCCGTGCCGGCACGGGGCCACCAGCAGTGTCACGCCCCGGCGATCACGGCGCGGCCTCCTCCGGGGGCGAACTCGGCGCCGTCGCGCCGTTCGTCGGGCGCCACGGATTCATGGCGCCTTCGATACGCGCCACCCGCTCGGCCAGGGCGTGTAGGTCGGCGCGGATGGCCGTTGCCTCGGTGTGCAGGTCGCGGCGCACTTCGGCCACGTCGGCTCGGAGCGTGTCGATCTCGCGGCGCAGGATTGCCCCCTGCGCACGAATCACCGGCACCAGCACCGCCAGCATCGCGGCCACCGTTCCCACCGCGCCGAACAAGACGGTACCTCCGTCCGTCATGGGACAAGCATACTGCACCCCGCCGGCTGGCGCGAGTGTAGGTCCGTTCAGGGCCGGCGCAAATATGGAGCGCCCGTAATTTCAAACTGACGCACGGCCCACCAACCTTCCGAGCGTCTGGTGCGGGTCAGATCCGCCGGTTTTTCCGCGCGGGGCGGGGGCAGTATATTTACTCCATGTCATCCGCAGTTACGATCGAGAAGGGAAATTTCGACGCCGAGGTCATTCAGTCCGACACGCCCGTGCTGGTGGACTTCTGGGCCGAATGGTGCATGCCGTGCAAGATGGTCGCGCCGGTGCTGGAGCAGCTCTCCGAGGACTACGCCGGCCGGCTCAAGATCGCCAAGGTCGACGTGGACGACAACGGCGAAATCGCGCAGAAGTTCAACATCGTCAGCATCCCGACGCTGCTGTTGTTCAAGGGTGGCAGCGTGGTCGGCCAGCAGGTCGGCGCCGTGCCGCGCGAGACCATCGAGGGCCTGTTCAAGGATTACTTGTAATCCAAGACCACCTGTAATCCTCCAGGTCTCCACCCCGGTAGCCTGAACTAGCCCTCGTGCACGGCGTCGCTGTTGGGGGCGCCGAGGGTGGCGCCGCGGGTGGGGACGGTGTGCCAGTCGGCGGCGCTGTCGGTGTCGGCCGACGAGCTGTTCCGGTTCAGCGACCGGGTGGAGGTGGTGGCGTCCGAGTCGATCGCGTCCTCCGGGGCGACCAGGTCGCCGGCGAACGCCCAGCCGCCCAGGGCCGCGAGCGTGTCGGCGCGCTGCATGGTGGCCTTGCTGCCGAAGCCGCGGTAGCGGTCGTCCGACTCCGAGGTGCGGTTGCTGTAGATCACGCCGTCGATCAGTTCCCCGTCCGGCGCCGTGTACACGGTGATGACGCCGTTGTTGCCTGACAGGCCGCCGCCTTCCGCCAACCAGAAATCCCACGCGCCCGCCACCGCCTGCTCGTGGCCGGAGGCATCCGGCCCGTCCACCTCGTCCTCGCCGAGTCCGTCGGTGGTGGCGTGGATGACGATATAGTCGCCGGCGGCCACTTCCACCGGCGGCAGCACCACGCGGTCGCGGTAGTCGCCGGCCACCCCGTCGTACAGGGTCACGCCGCCGAGGTTGCCGGCGGCGGTCACGTACAGCTCGATGGCGTCACGCCGCTTCTTGCTGCCCTTGGGGGTGAACTCGTTGATCACCAGCCCCGGCGGGCGCGGGTTGAATCCCCAGAATCCGGCCACCAGGGTGGTGGTGTTGCCGCGCCGGTCGCGGGCGGTGGTGTGCAGGCTGTAGCGCCTGCCGGCCGCGAACGGCTGTTCGGTGACCACGACGATGGCGGTGACCTCGCCGTCGCCTTCCACGGTGCGCACCGTGAGCGGCGGCTCGATGCGCACCGCGTCGGCGGCCATGGTGACCGGCTCGTCGAAGTGCACCGTTACCGTGTTGGGGCCGCTGGCGCCGATGGTTTCGAATACCGGCGGCAGCAGGTCGACCTCTTCCTCGAGCGCGTGCCCGACCGGCTCGCAGCCGAGGCACAGCAACCACGCGACGGCCACGGTCAACGCCCGCATGGACGCCGCCGGCCGTTTCGATTCGAATAGCTTCATACCCCCATAAACGGGGTTTGGTGCAATGCCGCTTCAACCGCCGGCGCCGGCTCGGCCTCAGCCGCCGCCGCCGGCGCCCGGCTCCAGTTCGGCGATGACGCGCAGCGCCAGGATGCGCGGCGCGGGCTGATAGGTGGCGGCTTCCGGTGTCTCGTAGCGCTGCACCAGTTCGCGCAGCAGCCGCACGGCGGTGCGGTCGTCGCCCCTCTTGTGATGCAGGAACGCCATCTCGTACTCGGCCCACAGCAGGAGACTCTGCTGCCCGGGGGAGGGATCGTCGGCGTAACGCTCACGGAACGCCGCGTACCAAGCCATCGCATTGCGGTAGTCGCCGGCGGTGGTGGCTTCCTGGGCGCGCTGGAAGTACTCCGCGGGCGTAATCTCGCCGGTCAGGTTGTCGGGGCCGCTCGCGCAGCTCGCCAACAGCCAGGCACCACCGATCAGCAGGGCGACCTGCGTCCACCCCGGTCGTGCGCCAACGGTTCGCTGTGTCATGGTGTCTCCTCCCCTCGCGTGTCGAAGTACGGTTGCAGCGGCTCGGTGACCATATAGTACCTGTTCGACGCATTCCAGAGGGTGAACCCGGAACCGGCCGCGGCCCGGTTGCCGTCGAGCTGGCGCGTCAGGTAGCGGCTGTACTCCTCCTCCTCCATGCGCAGTTCGCCGCCGATCAGGAACGCCTGCACGTACGGCCTTATGTGCGCCCGCCCGCGCACCATGCGCTGCGCCCGCCGCACGCCGGATTGGTAGATGTCGTGCGCGCGTTCGAGGTAGCCGCGGTCGGCGAGGAAGTGGTTCGGGAAGTGGGAGGGATAGAACATGGGGCTGATCACGTCGGCGTAGTCGGCGAGCACGCCGATGTCCTGGCCGATGAAGTTGCCGGCGCGGTACCAGGAGTTGAACCCGAACAGGTCGGTGCTGATCGGCACGTCCAGGCGTTCGCGCGCCGCCGCCAGGAACGACTCGATGGCGTCGATGCGGCGCATGCCGGGGCGCCGGTGGCGGTACAGGGCGCGCTCGGTGGGGCCGTCGGAGGGAAAGCGGATGTAGTCGAATTGAATCTCGTCCACGCCGCGGGCGGCCAGTTCCGCCGCCACTTCGATGTTGTACTGCCACACCTCCGGGGCGAACGGGTCGACCCAGTACTCGCGCTGCACCAGTTCGCCGGAGTCGTCCCCGGCCGGCACCAGGTGGCGCCACGGTGCGTCCTGCTCGCGATCCCAGATCGCCTGCCGGTGGTTGTCCCAGTCGTACAGCACCGGATCCTTGAACACCACCAGGCGGGCGATGACGTAGATGCCGGCGGCGTGCGCGTCCGCGATGAGCCGGTCCAGCTCGATCGGTCCCGGCGCCGCTCCCATGGCCCGCGCGAGCGGCAGCTCGGAGTCGTAGCCGAGGCGGCCGAAGTCGTCCTTGAAGTCGATGACCACCGAGTCGAGGCCGTGCCGGAGCAGGAGGTCGAGATACTCCGGCAGCGCCTCGGCCGCCCGGTCGGCCCGCACGTAGATGCCGTTGCGCAGCGCCGCCCGCGCGCGCGGGGCAGCGGCGCCGATGCCGTCCGGTCCGGCAACCCACCCCGGTTCGCCGGCCGCGAGCATGTGCTCGTGGGCGCTCGTTCCGGCGTTCGTTGCCGTGGCCGCCACCGCTGGCGGGTTGCCGTGGCCGCGGGCGGTGCCGCGCGCCGCCGCGAGTGCCGCCGCCAGGTGCGCGCCGTGGTAGCCCGCGGTGGGGCTGCCCGGTTCCGCGGGGGCAGGCGCCGCGGCCGCACCGTCCGCGGGCCGGCGGGCGGTCGCCGGCGCCGGTGCGGCCTGCCGCCCGGCGGACGGCTCCGCGGCCGCAAGCGGTGCGGCGGGCTGCCGGTCGGCGGCGGGCGGGGAGTGCTGGTCGGCACAGTGCTCGCTGTCCTCGTTTGCGTGCTCGGGCGTGGAGCACTCGGGCGGCGGCACCCGCGGCAGGCCGGCCGCGATCCCCTCTCCCGCGCCGCGGTCGCCGTGCGCGGCGCGATCTGCGTGCGCGGCAGAGTCTGCGTGCGCAACTGGGTCTGCGTGCGCGGCGGGATCTGCGGGTGCGGCGGGGTCAGCCGGCGCGGCGGGGTCTGCGGGAGCGGCGGCGCCGGAATCGGCCGCGGCAACCGCGGTGTGCTGCGCTCCGGCGGCGGTCGCCGGCGCCCGTTTCGCGCCGTCGGTGCGGGGTTGCGGTTGTTCCGGAGCGCCGGCCGTCGCGGCCGCGCCGCCCGCGGCCTCGGTCTCCGGCGCGGAGGGTGGGGTTGCGTCGGCTGCCGGCGAGGCGGCGGCGCCGGGTACGGCCGCGGCGACCGCGGTGTGCTGTGCTCCTGTGACGGTCGGCGGCGCCGGGTCCGCGCCGTCGGTGCGGGGTCGCGGTGGTTCCGGAGCGCCGGCCGTCGCCGCGTCGTCGACCGCGGCCCCGGTCCCCGGCG
Organism: Spirochaetia bacterium; assembly: GCA_965208575.1. Lineage (GTDB taxonomy): Bacteria > Spirochaetota > Spirochaetia > SZUA-6 > Bin103 > Bin103. Next base: position 228,481 of record CBDBOV010000001.1, read on the forward strand.
TGGTGGGTGGGGTTGCCTCGGCCACCGGCGAGGTGGGCGCGTCGGTGCCGGTTTGCGGGGCCACGTCCGCGGGCGCCTCCACGCCGGCCGGCGGCGGGCCGGACCGGCCGGCCGCGGCCCCCGAACCGGCGTCCGCCGCCTGCTCCGAGGGCTCAGAGGGCTCCGAGGGCTCCGCCGGCTCCGAGGGTTGCAGCGGTTCCGGCGGTTCCGGCGGTTGCAGCGGAACTCCGCGGCGCACCGGTTCGGCGCCGGCGATGGGCGACCAGGTGCCGCCGGCGGCCAGCCGCCAGCGCGCATCGACGGTGCCGGCGAGCAGCTCCCAGCCGTCGCCGGAGTCCGCGAAGCCAAGCTGGATGGTGGCCATCGCCGGCACCGGGAAGCGCAGCAGTCCGGTGCCGGGGGACTCGCGCTGTTCCGCGAACCGGTCGGCGACGTAGAATACGCCGCCGTCGAAGCCGGCCAGCACCGCCATGGCGCGTGGCTCCGCCGGATCGTAGGTCAGCGCGGCCACCTCCTCGTAGAACAGCGAACGGTCGGCCAGGAAGCGGATGGCGGGGGTGAGATGGACCCAGGTGGCGCCGCCGTCGGCGGTTTCGTAGATGCCGTGGAACGAGGTGCCCACCAACATGCCGGCGGGATCGTGCGGCGACAGCGCGACGGCGGTGAAGTAGGCGTGCGGGTGGATCCGCTCGGTGGCGACCTGCCGCCACGCCATGCCGCCGTCGGTGGTCAGGTACACGCCGGTGGCGGTGGTGGCGGCCAGCCGCCGCGGATTGGAGGGGTCGGCGGCCAGGGAGGTGACGGCGGCGTACTCGGGGGGATCCGGAAACGGGTATACCACGCGGTGCGGCAGGCCGGTGGCGCGCGGCTGCCAGGTGTGCCCCTGGTCGAACGACACGTGCACCCCGGCGCGCCGGCTGCGCGCGTAGCGGTACTCGCCGGCCACCAGGATCTGCTCGAACTCCGGCGGCGCGGCGCCGGCCGCGGGCTCCTGCGACTGCGCCGGAACGGCCGCGGCGGTCGCCAGGCACAGCACGAGCAGCGCCGCCGCGGCCGCGCTGCCGTGCGCGCGCGGCGATGCAGTGCGGGACGCGAGCCCGCTTGCCCCCGCGTGCAGTCGGGCTGCCCTACGAGGCGGCGCCGGGGGCGCGCAGATGAGCGATGATGCGGTCCGCGAAGTCGCTGGTGCCGACTTGGGTGGCGCCTTCCATGAGGCGGGCGAAGTCGTAGGTCACGCAGCGCTCGCCGATGGTGCGGGTCAGCGCACCGTCGATCAGCCGCGCCGCCTCGGTCCAGCCGAGGTACTCGAACATCATCACCCCGGACAGGATCACCGACGACGGGTTGATCACGTTCTTGCCGGCGTACTTGGGCGCCGTGCCGTGGGTGGCCTCGAACACCGCGTGGCCGGTCTTGTAGTTGATGTTGGCGCCGGGGGCGATGCCGATGCCGCCCACCTGCGCCGCGAGCGCGTCGGAGATGTAGTCGCCGTTCAGGTTCATGGTCGCCACCACGTCGAACTCCGCCGGCCGGGTCAGCACCTGCTGCAGGAAGATGTCGGCGATGGTGTCCTTGATCAGGATCTTGCCCTCCGGCACCTCGTCGTCGATGTCGTCCCAGGTCACGGTGCGGTCTCCGTAGTGCTCGGCGGCCACGCCGTAGCCCCACTCCCGGAACGCGCCCTCGGTGAACTTCTGGATGTTGCCCTTGTGCACCAGGGTGACGCTGCGGCGGTCGTGCTCGATGGCGTAGTCGATGGCCGCGCGCACCAGCCGCTCGGTGCCGGTGCGGCTGATCGGCTTGATGCCGATGCCGGAGTCGGTGCGCACCGCCCAGCCCAGATCGTCCTTCAGGAAGCGCAGCAGCCGGGCGGCCTCGTCGCTGCCGGCGGGCACCTCGAAGCCGGCGTACACGTCCTCGGTATTCTCCCGGAACACCACCATGTCGACCAGTTCCGGGCGGCGCACCGGGGAGGGCACGCCGGGGTAGTACTTGACCGGGCGCAGGCACACGTACAGCTCCAGGCGCTGGCGCAGCGCCACGTTCAGGCTGCGGATGCCGCCGCCCACCGGCGTGGTGAGCGGACCCTTGATGCCGACCAGGTGGTCGCGGAACGCCTGCTCGGTGGCGTCCGGCAGCCAGCTCCCGGTGCGGTCGAACGCCTTCTGGCCGGCCAGCACCTCGGTCCAGGCCACGGCGCGCTCGCCGCCGTACGCCTGCTCCACGGCGGCGTCGAAGATGCGCACCGCGGCGGCCCAGATGTCGGGCCCGGTGCCGTCTCCCTCGATGAACGGTATGAGCGGCCGATCCGGCACGCTCAGCCCGGCATCGGTCATCGTGATCAGTTGTCCCACGGGTACTCCAGTTTCGGTTGGCTGTGCTGCTGCCGGGCCAAAGTGCAGCCGCGCACCCCCCGGCGTCAACCGCGCTCGCGGGTCAGGGAGTGGGAGACCACTTCGAGTTGTGCAGGAAAGCCGGGGCCGGATGCCGGTTGCACGATGCGGCCGCGCACGGTCACCCGGCGCTGCTGCAGGTCCCAGAGCGGGTCGGCCCGCTCGCCGACCAGTTCGTACTGTTCGTCGGCGGCGGTGACGATGACCAGGGTGACAAGCGGGTCCGAGCCGGTCGCCACGATCCGCCCGGTGACGGCGATCGTCTCGTCCGCCGCGGGCGCCGCCGGCTTGGCCCCGGCCGGCCCGTTCGGCACGGGTGGCCCGTTCGGCACGGCTGCCGCTTCCGGCGCGGCGGGCCGGTCCGCGTCCGAGGCGCATGCCGCGCATGCCAGCAGCACCGCGGCGGCCAGCGCCATGGCCGCGCCGGCGCGCTTCATCCCGCGGCGCCCGTCATTCCCCGGCGGCCCCTGGTGGCCGTCACTCCTTGACTACCACCGTGATACGGTTGTCCGACTCCGCGCTGACGCGCAGGCGGACGGTTCCGCTGTTGCGCCCGAGCGTGGTGTACATGTTGGAGTGCGGCGGCTGCTGACGGTCGTTGAACACCGGCAAGGGATGCAGGAACGGCCCCGGCCGGGCCACGCGGCCCGGCGCCTTGACATAGTTGTACAGGTTGATCGACCCCAGCCGGTACTCCACGCCTGCGGTAGAAGAGATCCTCCAGTTCCCGGTGTTGTACTGGTACGGGACGGGAGCTTCGGTGCTGTCCGAGAGCAGGTTGGCGGCCGCCCAGTTCGTCAGCAGTTCCAGGAACGACTCGTCGTGGCCCTGGTTGCGTACTGCCGCTTCGACCGCACCGACGCCGGCGTGAGGGCTCTGCACGATGTCGGAGAACAGCGCGGCGCCGCCGTAGTTGCGCGCCAGGTAGGCGCCGAACGCGTAGACGATCGAGTAGTTGGGAAGCGGGTAACTGCGCGGCCAACTGGTAACCTGGATGTCGTTGTACAGGTTGTAGTTCGGCAGCCGCCCTCGCCTGTTCTCCGGCTCGCCCGCGGTGGGATCGTCGTGGGCGACCGCGCGCGGGCCGTCGATCATGGCCTTGTCGGCAATCAGATCCTCCGCCACTTCCGACGCCATCTCGTTGAGCCACGATTCGCTTACCGCATCGCGCAGTGCGGACTTCTGATAGAAGTGGATCATGTGCTGGAACTCGTGAGCCAGCGTGCCGAGGGACACGGTAGGCGCGGAATCGGTCACCTCCCAGGTCTCGCCCGAGGCGAACGCCAGGATTGGCGAATCCATGAAGAACGCCAGCCGCTCAATCGAGTACTGGTAGTGGCGATGATCGGGCTGTCGCAGGTGGTTGTGTATCCGGCTGTAGTAACCGATGGTGCGAGCCCCGGTCGGATAGCCGTCATTCGCGATGTCGAACAGAAAGATGTGGATCTCGCGCGCCGCCTGCGGGGGAATCAGCATCGGATTGTCGTGCGCGCCCCATGGCGCGCCGAACACGGTGGTGACCCAGTCGACGATGTCGTTACTGTCGCCCGGCCGGAGGAACCGCTCCGTGAACGCGCTCAGCATCTCCGATGTCACGCAGTCGCCCCGGCTGCGACAGGTTCCCTCCCACTCCTGGTCCGCCACCCAGAACGCCACGCTCGTGGTGCCGTCCGTCACGACGCTCCGAACCGTCGCAGATACGTATTCCTCATCGATGAGGTCGAAGAAGCGGAGCCGGTCGCCGGTCGCCACCGCCGGCCGGGCCAGTACCGACTGACTGCGCTCCGGGTCGACCGACCCGTCCCATACCGGCGGGCCGTCGTCGAAGTTGTTGAACCGGTTGATCCATGCCAGCCGCGGGTGCAGTGCTCCCGCATCCGGCCTCGATTCGGGCGCCTCCTGCGCCGCCGCGGCCAATCCTTTGGCTTGTGCATCGCGGAGATTGAGCCATTCCACCTGGGGATCGACATGGTAGTTGCCGGCGGTGGCGATCACGTACACGTCCGCCTCCGCGCTGCCGAGGTCGAGCGTGTACAGCGTGTCGTCGAGCGTCTCGCCACCCGGGTTGAGCACGAACACCTGGTCTCCGCTGCCGCGGTAGGTGGAGGACACGGTTTCCGGTCGAGCCCCGGGCGTTGCGCCGCCAACCGTGAACTGCGTGATGACGCGTCCGGTGCCGCGGCTGCTCGTTCCGCCGGGACCGGTGAAGGTGCCGGTGAACGTGGTGACGTGTCCATGGTTGTAGATGCGCACCACGTAGTTGGTCTCGTCAGTGTCGCACTTACTGCCCCAGTGGCTGACGCGCACCTCGTACAGGCCGGGCGGCGGAGTTCCCTGCGACCATCCGATGTGTTCGTTCCTGATGAATGCCTGGGATCCGCAAGCGGAGTCGAGGTCGAGCGTGCCCCCGCTTGCTACCTCCTCGCTATTGTAGTAGACCTCGTCGCCGTTCGGATCCGCCACGTGCAGGTCGAGGTCTGCGTCGGTGTCCCAGGTGAGCGTGACCTCCACGTCTCCGGTGCCCACGGGTACCGGCACGATGGTATGGCACACCGACGGACCGACCGCACCGCTGCTGTCCACCGCCGACACTGCAAGGCAACCCCGCTCGAGGGCCGGGTCGAGATCGAACCGTACCTCTCCAACGAGTCGATGCGTCGTGGCGACGTCCTGCACGTCTACTTCGTAGTAGCCGAAGCTGACTCCGTCAACCGAGATCAGCAGTTTGTCGGCGCCGGTGCCCGGTTCGAGTGTGGCGTCCAGGAGCACGGCTCCGCCGGACGTGATGACATGGTTGCCCGATACGGCGACAGCGGGTCCGCCACTCGGCTCCGGCACGTCGGCCGGCCTGAGCGTGCCGCGTCCGTTGTCGCTGGAGACCGCTGACAGGATAGACCCGATGAAGGGGAGTCGGTTGACCGTGATGGCGAATTGGATCTCGTCGGTCCGCCGGTTGGCGTCCCGGACCTGATAGGTCATCCGGTACGTGGCCGGCGGCGCGGATGCGGTCGGGGTACCGCTCAACGTGCGCTGCTTTGGATCGAAAGTCAGCCCGGGAACGTCGGGACTGAGGGAATAGATCAGGGTCCCGCTGCCGCCGGCGGCAGCGGGAAGGCGGAGAGTCTGGATCGGCCGATCGGCGAAGTAGGTCTGATCGCGCACGTTTCCCGTGAACTTCGGAGGGTTGACCGGGGTCGCCGTCGAGCAACCGACCAGGGCAGCGGCGGTGAGCGCCGCCAGCAGGGCCGTGGCGAGGTGCCGGGATCGTCGGTGCCGGCGCGCGCGCCGCGCATATGTTTTTTTCCATGTCGTCGGTCCAATTATAGTCTCTCCTGCATAGCAAACAAGATGGTGACAGTAACGGAACGTCTGGCCCCGTGGCGGGCCGGTCTGCATCGGCCCCGTGTCGGCGCGCTTCATCCCATGGCGCCGGTCATTCCCCGGCGGCCCTGTGGCCGTCACTCCTTGACCACGACCGTGATGCGGTTCTCGGCCTCCGCGCTGACCAGCATGCGGACCGTGCCGGTGTTGCGCCCGAGCGTGGCGATCGCGTTGGAGTGCGGCGGCTGGATGCGGTCGCTGAGGCTGGTCAGGGAGTGCAGGTACGGCCCCTCCTGGGACGAGCGGCTCGCCAGGTCCGGCCCGATGCAGTCCGACACTATCTCCGGCGGGTCGTAGCGGTAGTTGTACAGGTTGATCGAGCCCAGCCGGTACTCCACGCCGCCGGCGTGCGAGGCGGTCCAGGTGCCCCGGTTGTAGCGGTACGGCGCCGCGGCCGCGGTGTTGTCCGACAGCAGGGTCGCCACCGCCCAGTCGGCGAGCAACTGTCCGAACGGGACGTCATGGCCCATCGCCCGCAGCGCCGCGTCGACCGCCGGGAAGCCGGCCTTGTCGCTCTGCACGATTGCGCTGAACAGCTCGGCGCCGCCGTAGGTGCGCGCCAGGTAGGCGCCGAAGGCGTACTTGCCGGCGTAGTCGGCGATCTTGCGGTTCCACACGGTGACCCGTTGGTCGTTGAACAGGTTGTAGTAGGGCAGGCGGCCGCGGCGGTTGCCCGGCGCGCCCGCCGTCGGGTCGTCGTAGGCGACGCCGCGCGGTCCGCGCACCATCATCTTGTCGGCGACCAGGTCCTGCGCCACCTCCGAGGCCATCTCGTTGAGCCAGATTTCGCTGACGGTGTTGCGCAGCACCGGCTTCTGGTAGAAGTGGATCATGTGCTGAAACTCGTGGGCGAGGGCGCTGATCATGCGGCTCGGCTGGGGGTCGGTGATCTCCCAGGTGGGACCATCCGGTATTGCAAACCATGGCGCGTCCATGAAGAAGGCGAGCCGCTCGGCCGTCAACTGCGGGCCGGGTTCGTCGGGGTCGCGCAGGAAGTTGTGCTTGCCCCAGAAGTACCCGCCGCGCCGGCATTCGCCCCGTTCCGGTGCGCCGTCGGCGTCGATGTCGTGCAGCAGCACGTGGATCTCGCGCGCGGCCGCCGGCGGAATCAATCTCGCACTCCCGTGCGGCCCCCACGGCTCGCCGTAGATCGCCGTCACCCAGTCGTGGATGTCGTTGTCGGCGCCGGGGCGGAGAAACCGGTCCGCCATGGCGTCGACCATCTCGGCGGTGACGCACGGCCCGGCGCCGCGGCAGCCGGCCCCCCAGTCGTCGTCGGCCACCCAGAACGCCGCCGTGCGCGAACCGTCGGTAACCACCCTGCGGGCGGTCGCCGGGATAGGGACCAGGTTGCGGTCGTCGTCCTGGTCGTAATAGGTGAACCGGTCGCCTTCCGCCACCGGGTCGGGCCCGGCCTGCGCGTGCGCACGCCGGCTCGCGCGCGCCGACGGGGCGGGCAGCGGCGGGTTGTTGTTGAACTCGGTGATCCACTCGCGCTCGCCGAGCGACGGGATCGTTGCCGGTCGCGGCGCCGGCTGGTACTCGGCCGGCAGTTCGTCCAGCAGCCCCTTGGCGACGGCCTCGACCCGGTCGAGTCTCCGGACCTCCGGCTGCACGTCGTAGTACGCGGTGTTGGTGGCGATCAGGTACACCTCGGCCGTGGCATCGCCGAGGTCGAGCGTGTATACCGTCTTGTCGAGGGTCTCGCCGTCCGCGTTGAGGACGAACACCTGGTCGCCGTGCCCGCGGTAGGTGGAGCCGAGGCGCCTGGTGCGCGGCGGCGGGCCGTCGCCCACCTCGAACCGGGTGATCTCGCGCTCGTCGCGCGGGCCGACACGCGTCCCGGGACCGGTGAAGGTGCCGGAGAAGGTGCTGACCTGTCCGTGGTTGTACACGCTGACGACGTAGTTGGTCTGCTCCACCGTGCCGCAGTTCCACCAGTGGTCGAGGCGCACCTCCCAGAGCCCTTCCGGCGGCGTGCCGCGCGTCCACCCGATGTGCTCGTTGCGGATCCAACTGCGACGGCCGCATTCCGAGTTGAGGCGGAAAAAGCCGCCGGTGCTCGACTCGGTGTTGCCGTAGTAGACCGCCTCGCCGGTGCCGTCCACCACGGTCAGGTCCAGGTCGGCGGCCGAATCCCACGACACGGTTACCATCACGTCCGCGAAGTCGATGGCGGCGTGCAACACCTCGTGGCACGTGACCGGACCGACCGCGCCGCCCGCGTCCACCGCGGCCACGTTCACGCAGCCGGTTTCGATCTCGGGGTCGACGTCGAAGCGGACCTGCCCGCGCACCTGGTACGATGCCGCGGTATCCGAAAGGTCGACCTCGTAGTAGCCGAAGCGCTCGTCGCCCACCGATACGAGCAGCTTGTCGACGCTGGCGCCGGGCTCCGGCGTAACGTCGACGAACGCCGTTCCTCCGGCCATGAGAACCCGGTTGCCCGAGACGGTGACGGCAGGGCCTCCGCTCGGCTCAGGCAGATCCGCGAACTTCGCCACTCCGGTGTCGTCTCCCACCGAGACCGCGGATATGATCGACCTGACAATGGTCCGGGGTTCGACGGTGATGGCGAAGCTCAACGTGTCGGACCTGCCGTTCACGTCCCGCACCCGGTAGGTGAGGGGGTACTCGCCCTGCGCGGTGGGCGTGCCGCTGAGCGTGCGCTCGTCCGCGTCGAAGGCAAGCCCCGGCGGTATATCGGGACCGAGCGAATAGGTCAGCGTGCCGCTTCCGCCTTCGGCGAACGGCAGCACCACCGGTTTGATTTCGACATCGGCCTGGTAGGTCAGGTCGCGCACCGGGGCGGCGAACTCGGGTACGCGTACGGGCGCCGCCGTGGGGCAGCCGATCAGGGCCAGGGTGGTGAGGGCGGCCAGGAGGGCCGCGGCGACACGGCGATGACCGCGGGTGAGTGGCTGTATCGTGCCGTAACCGTATACAGGTTGTTTTATCATGTCGTGACTGTATAAATAACACAGTGATCTCATGTAGGGAACAGACTGAACCCGGACAGCAATCCCGCCCGTGGCGGCGCACCGGCGCGGGTCGAGCCTACGCCCGAGACGCGCTCGTTGCGGACGTTGTCGGACTTGTGCTCGTCGACTCTTGGGAAGCGGACGCCGCCGCTCTCGACCTTTCTGCTTGCGAAGTAGACTTCGTGGCTGGTCGGGTCGGCCACGTGCAGGTCCAGGTCGGCGTCGGTGTCCCAGGATACCGTGACCTGCACGTCGCTGTACTCGGTGCGGGTGGGAACGCCGAAAGCGGTAGCCGTGGACCGAAAGTGAGATGCATGAGGCAGTACGGTGACTCAGTGATATGGAAGACGATGAAACCGATGCCCGAGCATCGCCGACCCACAGGAATTTCGGACCAGACAGCGTGCCGTCCCGGCAGATCGTGAGCACGGAAAAAATCGCGAAAAAACTGCGCGCACCCCTTGACGCGATTTTCGGGGCTCATGGTGGCTCGCTACGGCCCGCGGCGGTCCCTCCGACTGCCCCGGAACGACTTGGCCTCCGTTGCCGCGACAGCGCCCCGTGGCGCGGCCTTCCAGGCGCCGTTTCGGCGCAGTCCAGGGCTCGGAAAAATATGTTATTTCCAATCCCATGTTATACTTATGAGTATGAGTGAGTCGTCTTCGCCCACCCCCTGGTCCACCGTCGCCGCGCTGCCCGACTACCTCCTGCTGGCGCAGACCCGGCAGCTCGCCCGCCACGAACAGGCGCTGCAGATCCTGGTGCTCGACCACCTGCGCGAGATCGAGGCGCGCAGTCTCCACCTGACCCGCGGGTATGGCAGTCTGTTCGACTACGTGGTGCACGAACTGGGCTACACCGCGGCCGCCGCTTGGCGGCGCATCAAGGCGATGCGGCTGTGCACCGGGACCGGCGCTGCGCGTGAGCTGCTGCAGGACGGCTCGCTGAACCTGAGCAACGCGGCGCAACTGCAGAACCTGTTCGAGCGCAACGACCGCAGCCGGGGCCGCCCGCCGGTAAGTACCGGAGCAGGTGGCGCCGTGGGCGGTGCGCCACCGAGTGACGGCGCACCGGGCGAGCCGGGACCGGCGGCGCCGGCGCGCGGCGGCGAGCACGATCCGGCGCCACCGGCAGCCGGGCCGGTGCTGGACGCGGCGGCGCGGGAGAAGCTGGTCCGGCAGGCGGCGGGCAAGAGCACGCGCGAAGTGCAGCAGATGCTGGCCGAGGTGGACCCGGAGTTGGCGCAGCCGAGCGACCGGATGCGTGCGCTCGGAGGCGGGCGCTGGGAGTTGAAGGCGGCGGTCGACGCGGAGTGCCGGCATGGGCTGGAGAAGCTGCTGATGCTGCTGTCGCACACGGATCCGCACCTGACGCTGGGCGGGCTGGTGGCGCGGCTGGTGCGAGACGGCCTGGACCGCTACGACCCGGCTCGGCCACCGCGTGTGCGGCGTACGGGCGGTGGCGGCTCGGTCGACGGCGCAGGATCCGCGAGCACGCCAGCGCGGCCTGCGGAAGTCGAGCATGGCGAAACGAACTCCACGGCGGTGCGGGATATTGTCCGCTGCTCCGATTCGGCGCCAAAGGAGTCCGCGCCGGTGGGGGACAGAGAGGGGCACACCACTTCGCCAGCGAAGTGCCGATCCGAAGCCCAACCCGGGCGCAGGCCGCACGCGGTGGCACGGAACGGCACCGGTCCGGCGGTTTCGGCGGCGAAGCGGGACACGGAGGCCGAGCGCGGCGGTTCGAAGTCTGCGCCGGTGCGGGACACGGTCCGGCGCTCGGAGTCGGCGGCGAAGCGGCTTGCGTACGCCGCCGGGCATGGCGCGGTGGGGCCGGCGGTGCGTTCGCCGGCAGTGGAGCGGCACCTTGCCGCGTTGCGCAGCCTCGGCGCGGTGCCGGGCTCCCGGTCGCGGTACATCCCGGTAGCGGTGAAGCGGGAGGTGTGGCGCCGCGACCAGGGTTGTTGCACCTATGTCGACCGCCACAGCGGGCGGCGCTGCGGCTCCCGCTATCGGCTGGAGATCGACCACATCGTGCCGTTCGCGCTCGGCGGCGGCGCGGAGCCGCGGAATCTGACGCTCCATTGTCGAGCGCACCACAGGTTGCGCCACGCTCAGCGCCATGCTCACGCCGAGAGTGTGCCGAATGAAGCCCGGCGCGCTCCGGTCTCCGCGGTCGATCCGAACGACCACGGGCGGACCGTCGGATCGCAGGCGGTGTAAGGCCGCGCTCCATCGCGCCGCCGATCCAGTTCGCCAGTCCCCGGATGTTCGCATCCGTGCCATCGAGCGGGTAGACCATGCTGCAATGACCTGCGTACCGCTTTCCGCGTTCGCACCCCTCGGTGCGGGCGCCGCCGACCACGTGGCACTCCGGCGGGCCCACCGCACCGCCGGAACGGCCTGCTCTACGGCGACGTCGAAGACGCGCAACGCGACGGCCCAAATGTCGGGCCCGGCCGATCCGGCACACTCAGCCGGGCATCGGTCATCGTGATCAGTTGTCCCACGGGTACGCCAGTTTCGGTTGGCTATCTGCTGCGGGCCAAAGTGCAGCCGCGCGGGCCCCCGCGTCATCCGTCACCGGTCCGCGTTCCGCCTTGGCGCCGCGGCGACGGCCGGCGCACCGCTACTGTGTGCTCCCGTGACCGGTTCGAGGTCAGCCGGGATTGCCGGCGAGGGTGTAGGAGTCTACCTGCAACTGGGCCGGCAACAGCGGTCTGTGTCCCTGCCGCACCACGCGCCCGCGTACCGTGACGTTGAATGGTTGCAGACGCTGCAGCTCGTCGGCGAGTTCGCCGACGAGCTCGTAGCGCTCCGATTCGGTGACGAGCACCAGCATCGTGAACGGCTCCGAGCCGGTCACCACCACGTCGCCGCTCACCGCGATGACCTCGGCCGATTCCGGCGGTTCCGGCACGGCGGGCTGGTCCCCCGACGAGACGCACGCCAGCAGTAACCCGGCGGCCAGGGCCGCCGCCGCGCCGGCGCGCGTCATTCCTTGACGACCACCATGATGCGGTTTTCGCTCCCCGCGCTGACGGTCAGGCGGACCGTCCCGGTGGCGCGCCCGATGGTGGCGTACATGTTGGAGTGCGGCGGCTGCGAACGCGCGCTGAAGGTGCGCAGTGAGTGCAGGTACGGACCAAACAACGCCATGCGCCGCACCTGCTCCGTGGTGAGGCCCTCGACCGACGCGCCTGGTGGCAGCCACGCGTAGTTGAACAGGTCGATCGATCCCAACCGGTATTCGATGCTGCCGACGTGCGATCTGGTCCAAGTCCCGGTATTGTAGCGGTGTGGGGCGGGGGCCGCGGTGTTGTCCGACAGCAGGGTGGCGACCGCCCAGTTCGCCAGAACGTCCTCGAACGACACGTCGTACCCGAGACCGCGCAGCGCACCCATGATCGCCTCAATGCCGTATGCATCGCTCTGCACGATCCGGCTGAACAACTCGGCGCCGTAGGTGCGGGCCAGGTAGGCGCCGAGCGCGTAGTTGATCGAGTAGTTGGCGAGACTCCGTTCCCAGATCGTCACCCGGATGTCGTTGAAGAAGTTGAATCTGGGCAGGCGGCCGCGGCGGTTGCCCGGTTCGCCCGCGGTGGGATCGTCGTGGGCGACGCCGCGCGGTCCTCCGATGACGAGCTTGTCGGCGATCAGATCCTCTGCCACTTCGGACGCCATTTCGTTGAGCCACGTCGCGCTGGCGGCGTCGCGCAGGACTATCTTCTGGTAGAAGTGGATCATGTGCTGGAACTCGTGCGCCAGGGTTCCGATGACGGTGCTCGGCCAGCCGTCGGTCACCTCCCAGGTTTCGCCGGTACGCGCTGCCAGCAGGGCGGAGTCCAGCACGAACAGCAACCGTTCGTTCGAGAACCGGAACAGCCGGTCGTCATCCTGCCTGATGACGCTGTGCACGCCCCAGAAGAAGCCGATGATGCGGCTTTCGTCCGGTTCCGGGATGCCGTCGTCCTCGACGTCGAACAGGAGAATGTGAATCTCGCCCGCCGCCTCCGGCGGAATCAGCGCCAGTTCCTCCTCCGGCGGAGGCGGATCGTACGGACCCCACGGGGCGCCGAACACGTTCGTGACCCAGTCGTAGATGTCGTTGCCGGCGCCGGGCCGGAGAAACCGCTGCGCTGTGGCGTCCACCATCTCCTGCGTCACGCACTTCTCGGCGCCGCCGCATTGCGCGTGCCACTCGCTGTCGGCCACCCACAGCGCCGCGGTGACGGTGCCGTCCGTGACCACCTTGCGCGCGGTGGCTGGAATCTCGACGAGGTTCCTGTCGTCGTCACGGTCGCGGAAGGTGTACCGGTCGCCCTCGGCGACCGGTACCCTCTCTTCCTGCGACTGCGCACGCAGGTTTGCGCTCTGTCCGGACGATCCGCCCAGGAACGGCGGGTGGTTGTTGAAATCCACGACCCAGTCCCGCTCGGGTGTCGGCTCGCTTACCGAGGGCCTCGGTTGCGGTTCGTATTCGGCCTCGGTCACGGCCGCGCGCCGGCCCTTGGCCTGGGCATCGAGGATGTCGAGCCGCTCGACGCTTGGATCGGCGCTGTAGGTCGCACCGTTGGTGGCAATCACGTACACGTCCGCCGAGGCGTCGCCGAGGCTCAGCGTGTACAGCGTATTGCGGAGGAGCTCGCCGTCCGGATTGAGAACGAACACCTGGTCGCCGCTGCCGCGGTAGCTGGACGAGATGGAGGGAAGAATCGGGGCCCGCTCCGCGCCCGGCACTTCGAATGTCGTGATCACTCGGCCGCTGCCGCGTCCGCCTTCGTTGCCGGGACCGGTGAACGTGCCGGAGAAGGTGCTGGTGCGGCCGTGGTTGTAGATGCTTACGATGTAGTCGATCTCTTCGACTACGCAGCTCTCCCAGTGATTGACGCGCACCTCGTAGGGACCCGGCGGGGGAGTGCCGGCCGACCATCCGATGTGTTCGTTGCGCACAAACGGAAACTTCCCGCACGACGAGGCGATGTCGAGGACGCCGCCGCTTTCGACCCGCGGGCTGTTGAAGTAGACCTCGTCACCGTCGGGGGCCAGCACGTGCAGGTCCAGGTCGGCGTCGACATCCCACGACACGGTGATCTGCACATCGCCGCCGCCGGCCGCGACCACGTTCAGCGGGTGACACGCTGGCGGTCCGGACGCCCCGCTGTCATCGACGGCGGTCACCTCGAGGCAGATTTCCGAGAGTGCCGGATCGAGATCGAAGGGGAGTTAGCCGGTGAGCCGATGCGGGGAGTGGGTGCTGCCCACGTCGACCTCGTAGTAGCCGAACGGCTCGCCGCCGATGGAGACCAGCAGCTTGTCCGCGGGGCGATCGGAGTCGACGTCGAGGAAGAACGACCCGCCGTTGATGCCCACGACATTGCCGGTCAGGGCGATGGCCGGTCCGCCGCCGGGTGCCGGCACGTTCTCGAATCTCAGCCGGCCCTCCACGCCGCTGGCGGCGACGGCCGACAAGATGGTCCTGACGACGGTGGATTGTTCCACGGTGATGGTGAAATTGAGCGTCGCGGTGGCGCCCTCGGTATCCGTAGCCCGGTAGGCCATCGCGTAGTCGCCTACCTCGCTCGGCGTCCCGCTCAGGGTGCGGGCATTGGCGTCGAACGTAAGACCCGGCACGTTCGGGCTCAAGCTGTAGGTGAGGGCGCCGCGGCCCGCCGTGGCGGGGGGCAGCAGGAGTGTCGCAATCTCTCGGCCTGCCGGATAGGTGACTCCGAACTCGTCCATGGTCTCCAGGAACACCGGTGACGGTCCCTGTTCCTCCTCCGGCTTCGGTTCCTTCGATGCCGGGGTTGCGGCAGGGCAGCCGATGATGGCGAGCATGGCGAGCGCGGCCAGGAGAGCCGCGGCGAAGGTCCAGGGTCGACGGTGCCGGCGCGCACTGCGGATTAGTGTTCGTTTCATGTCGTAATCGTATACTTAACATAACGTCCACAGGCAGGGAACAGCTACCCCCGGTATCGGCGCCGTGGTCCGCCGCGCGCCGCTTGCAGGCGGTGTGGTAGGGTGGCGGGGTGTTGAAGAACTTCCAGGTTCCCGAGGAGATCGCGGTGCGCGTGCCGGAGCAGGCGATGCGCTGGACCACCGAGCGGCTGCTGGAGGCGGTCGGCATGCCGGCGGCGGACGCGCGCCAGACGGCCGACGTGCTGATGTACGCGGACCTGCGCGGCATCGACACGCACGGGGTCAGCAACATGCTGCGCGCCTACCTGCGCAATCTCGCCGGCGGCCAGTACAACCCGGCGCCGAAGTGGCGCATGGCGCGCGACAACAAGGCCACCTGCGTGATCGACGGCGACGGCGGGCACGGCATGGTGATCGCGCCGCTCGGCATGCGGCAGGCGATCGAGCGCGCCGCCGCGTACGGGGTGGGCAGCGTGTCGGTGATGAACTGCCGCCACCTGGGGCCCTGCTCCTACTACGCGCACATGGCGATTGAGCACCGCATGCTGGGGCAGGCGACCACCGCCGGCGGCGTTGCCATGGTGCCCACGTTCGGCACCAGGCCGCTGCTGGGGCTCAACGCGATGGCGTTCGCGGCGCCCACCGAGCGCAACCCGCCGTTCATCTACGACGCCGCGCCGAGCGTGGTGGCCGGCAACAAGCTGCAGCTCGCGCGGCGCCTCGGGCAGAGCGTGCTGCCGGGGTGGGTCGCCGACGAACACGGCAACCCGATCATGGAGGAGGTGCCGGTGCCCGACAAGCTGATGCTGCTGCCGCTGGGGTCGACGCGCGAGGGCGGCTCGCAGAAAGGGTACGCGCTGAGCGTGATCGGCGAGATCCTGACCTCGGTGCTGTGCGCCTCGGGGGCGGGCCCGCGCCGCCGCGCCGGGTCGGCGCACCACTTCCTGGCCTACGACATCGCTTCGTTCTGCGACCCGGACGAGTTCATCGCCGACCTGGACCGCTACCTGACCGACCTCCTGGAGTGCCCGGCGGTGCCCGGCGCCGGCCCGGTGCTGTACTCCGGCTACCCGGAGGCGCACACCGAGGCCGAGCGGCGGCGCGACGGCATTCCCTACCACCCGGAGGTGATCGAGTGGTTCCGGGGCGCCGCCGCCGAGCACGGCGTCGCCTGGCGGCTGGACTGACCGCCCGGTCCGTTCGGACCGTCCGGACCGTTCGGCGCGTGCCCTATTGCCTCACGTAAAAATCTAACCTTACGGTGAGCGTGCCTCACGTAAGAATCTAACCGAAAGGGAGGCGGAGAACGAGGGGGGAGCGCGAGGGGGGAGACTCATAAATTGTGGATAAGTGGATAGGCTGCTGGGCGACCGGCCGGGTTGATTCAAGCACACCAACGCGACCGGGGGCGTATCTGGTTGGTCGGCGCGGATGAGGAGGCGTCAACGGCAGGGAGGTGGTCGGTGCCGTGTCGTGTCGCTGACCGAAGAGGGGGCGGACGGGTCTGGAGGCGACTTCGGTGCTGGTGACACGGGGATGTCCAGACACCACCTCGTGTCGCGGAGAGGCCTTACAGCGCGGCTGAGGCGACATTTCTTGACGCCGACCGTCTGGCTCACGGATATACGGGCGTCAGAGACGCTCAGAAGTCATTTGCCGAGCCGGGTGATGCCGCCCACGCCGCGATCGGCGCGCAGGTTGCTGCGGAGCGCACGGAGCGAGGCGCCCCGGACAACTGCACCGAGGTGCGTTGCCCGGGGCAGGGTCATGACAATTCCCCACCGCCGGGACGGGGTAGGCGACGAGGTTGCGACACCGGAGCCGTCGGGATCGAACGGGGCGGAGGAGATGCTGTACCCCGCTGACGGACGGAGGGCGTAGCCCGACCGGAGTCAGCCGGCGCGGTGCCGTGGAGGCCACCGTGGACGACGCCGAGATGGCGGACCAGGCAGCCAAGCTGCTCGCTTCCGGGATGAGCGGCTCAGCCTGCGCTCGCGAACTCGGCATCCCGGTGAGCACCTTCAACGAGAACCGCCGCGCCGGCGTCATCACAGATCCCACCCGGGAGCCCGCCGCCAGCGCCGAGGTTGCGCCGGCGGCCACCACCACTGATCACCCGGTCAGCACCGCCGCCGCGGTCAGCGACCCGGCGGTCGCCACTGAGCGCGCCAGCCGCGACGCCCGCGACAAGCACGCGCCCATGGGCCGCGCGGCGCGCGACGTGGAACGCCGCACGCTCGCCAGAGCCGGCCTGCTGACCGAGGCCACACCAGCGTTCGTCGAGCCCGCCCACGCGGTCGCTGGCGGCGGCGTGCTGGCCGCACTGGCGATGCTGCTGCGCGAGGGCCTGCTCACCGCCGCCAACCGCCTGTTCCGCCTGCCGGCCGGATTCTACGGCCTGACCACCATCCTCCTGTTCGTCGCCTGCATGACCCTGGCCCGGGTGCGCAACCCCGAGAGCCTGCGCTACCAGGCACCCGGCGAGTGGGGCGCCATCCTCGGCCTCGACCGCTGTCCGGAGACCAAGACGCTGCGCCGCAAGATCAGGCTGCTGGCCAGCGCCGAGCACACCGTGCGCGATTGGCAATCGGTACTGGCGCGTACCTGGGCCAGCGAGCACGACGACGACTGGACGACGCTGGCCGTGGATGGCCACGTGAAGGTGTACACCGGGCGCAACGGGCGGTTGCCGAAACACTTCGTCGCACGCCAGAAGCTGTGTCTGCCGGCGTCGGTGAGCTACTGGATCAACGCCCTCGGCGGCGCACCGCTGCTGTGCCTGCACAAGGCGCTGGACCCGAAGCCGGTGAATGCGATCAAGCACGACGTGGTGCCGCAGTTGCAGCACCTGGGGGTGGTGACCGAAGCGGCCCCCGACCTGACCGGAGCACCGGCCGGTACCCCGCAGCTGACCCTGGTGTTCGACCGCGAGGGCTGGAGCCCGGACCTGTTCAAGCGCCTGGCCCGGCGTGGCATCGCCTGCATCACCTGGCACAAGAACTTCAACGGCGCGGACTGGCTGCCGGAAGACTTCCACACCTTCGAGGTACCGATCCATGGTCCCGCCGGCACCAGCACGACTGCGGTTGATCTGGCCGAGCAGCCGATCATGCTGCGCAACGGGCTGGTGGTGCGCCAGATCCGGCGGCGTCTGGCCAACGGTCGTCAGGTGGCGGTGATCACCACGCACCCGCAGATGCCGTTGGCGCAGGTCGCCGGCGCCATGTTCTCGCGCTGGTCGCAGGAGAACTTCTTCAAGTACCTGCGCGAGCAGTTCAACCTTGACGCGCTGCCGAGCCATGACCTTGCGCCGCCGGAGCCCGACGCACGGGTCGTGAACCGGTGCGCCGGGCCCTGGAAAAGAGCATCAGGCGGGTACGCAGCCGGCTGGCAGCGGTCCGCAATCGCCTCGCCGAGGCACTGCAGGGACGGCACCGGGACTCCGCCACCCGGCTTACGGTCGCGGATAAAGTTGCACTGAATTGCATGGTTATGCATAGACACGGGGGTATCCAGACACCACCTCGTGTCGTGGAGGGGCCTTACAGCGCGGCTGAGGCGACGTTTTCTCATCGCTGACCGCCCATTCTCCGATTATCGACCGTCAGACCCGCCTGAGAGGGTCATTTTGCCGTGCGACCGCTGCCACCACGCTCCTCGCTCGGTGTTTGCACCGTGCTTGGTGCGGCCTTGGCGGTCTTGCTGACGTTCAGCTGCAGCAGATCCTCGGTCAACCTGGTCAGCTCGCGCTTGAGGGCGACCGGATTCAACGTCGCGTACTGCTGCTTGAGGCGGTTCTTCACCTTCTCGCTCACCGACTCGGAGGCCAGCATGCGGTGATACGGCGTCTGCGGGTCGTCATAGATGCGGCGCACCTTGCTGCCGGTGCGGGTTTTCTTCACCAGCTTCACCGAGGGATAGAAGAAGTTCACCAGCAGGCACAGCGGGCGGTATATCGCGTTGAGGGCAGCCAGTTCCCGGTCGGTGTCGTAACGCAGGTGGCCGACCGCCCGTCGCACCACGTGGCCATTCTTCTGCTCGACGTAGCAGGTGTCGTTCTTGCGATGCGGGCGACCCCGAGTGAACGTGATGCCGTGCGCTTCGCAATAGCGCAGCAAATGATGATTGATGAACTCGCTGCCGTTGTCGGTGTCGATCCCCCGCATCACGATCGGCAGGCTCTGCCGGGCAGCGTCGATCGCCTCGTGGGTCCAGCGCTGCGCCTTGTTCTGCACGCCGTACAGGTCGACCCAGCCGGTGTCAACGTCGGTGATGGTGAGCGTGTGGCAGAAGTCGCCTGACGCGTTGCCGCCTTCATGGCCCACCAAGTCGATCTCGAAGAAGCCCGGCTCCTGCTCGTCCCAGTCAGCGAAGGTTCGGATCGCGATCTGATCCTTCAGGAGGGTGCCCGGCTTGGTGTGCGTGCGACCCTTCAGGCGCAGCCGTGCGCGCTCCTGCTGCAGCAGCCGGTCGATGGTCGCGGCGCTGATGGTCTGCAGCTTGCCGCGCACCGCTGCGGTCAGCTCGATCTCGCCGAACGACTCCAGCGTCGGCAGCATGGTGCGCAGCACGACCACCAGGCGCTTGCCGCACATGCAGTCGAACACGTACCAGATCAGCTTCAGAGCGACCAGCACCTCCTGGTCGTAGCGCCGCGGTCGCACGCGGCGCTGGGCAGGCCGCGGACGCCCGACCACCAGCTTCACCAGTGTGCCGTCGACTCGCACCATGCGGGTCCGTCCCCACCAGGTCAACAGATGGATCGCGTACTTGCGCTGGTACCCGGTCGACTCGACGAACTCGTCGAGTATGCGCCCCTTCTCCTTCTTGCCCGCCCGACGATACCGCTGCGCGTGCTGCTCGGTGAGCTCTCGCCTTGAACTCATCTTCAACCCCATCTCCTCCGGAACCTCCTCACGTCCCTCGGAGAGGCTCCAACCGGACCCGGAAGGTCCAGCCCGTTCGGTTAGATTTTTAGATGAGGCATGCTTTCGCTACGGTTAGATTTTCGATGAGTCAATGCGCGTGCTGGCCAGCACCGGCGCGCGGCAGTATTATTGTGCGCATGCAACGAAGTCGTCTCTGCGCGGTTCTTATTGTGCTGCTGGCGTTCGTCGTCAGCCCCCTGTTCGCCCAGTTCGAGGATCGCGATACGCTGATCGGGCTCGACGTGGGCGGGCCGGTGTTCGGAGTCTACTCGGGGTCGTTCGAGCAGGTGCTGCTGGACGACGTGAGCATCTACGTTCGCGTAGGCTACGAGAATCCCGAGTACAGCCTGCTGTACCGGGAGTCGATCAATGAAGCGTGGGATCTCTGGTCGATCGACGGCCAGATCGGCGCCAACTACTATCCGCAGAATCTCGCGCCGGAGGGCGTGTACGCCGGCGTCGGGCTGCGGCCGGCCTTCGTGCGGGTAAGCGACGGCGACACCGAGGAGGAAACCTTCACGCTCGGGTTCACCACCCAGTTGGGGTACCGGTTCGTGGTCGGCTCGGTCGTGTTCGGGCCCTACGGCAGGATGGCGTACGCCTGGGCATTCGACGCCCTGCCCGACTTCGGCGGCGAGGAGATCCTGAGCGGGTTCGGCTCCGGGTTCCTGCTCAGCGCGGGCATCGACGTCAGCATCGCGTTCTGAGCGCGCCGGAGGCTGCCCGGCATCTTGGCTGTTCCACTTCGGCCACCCGCCGCTGCCGTCGGGGCCTTGCTGCTGGCCGCGGCCGGTACGGTGTTGACGGGGTGCCGCGGCGATTACCGGGAATACCGGGTCGGCGATCGCTCCGTCGACCGCCAGGTGCGTGGGTTGCTGACGCTGCTGGAGCAGGAACGAGGGGGAGCCGACCGGCGGTTCGTGATTGTCCAGGAGATATCGAAGACACTGCGCGCGGCCGGTGCGCCGCGCCGCCAGTTGCTGTTTCTGGCCACCTACGTGGAGACCCACCCGGCGGACCCCTACAATGCGTACTACCTGATGGCGGTAGCCGAGGGGTATCGCGAACTGGGGCAGGATCCGCTGGCAGCGCACTACTACGAGCGCATTCTGCGAAACTACACCGACGCCGCGGTGCGCGGGCGGTCGATCCACCTGACCGCGCTGGGCGAGCTGATCGCGCTGGAGGAGGACCCGCGGCGCCTGGTGGGGTTCTACCAGGAACTGATCGGCCGGTTCGGCGATACCATCGACGTGGGGCGCAGCCACTTCTTCCTGGGCCGCGCCTACGAGGCGGTCGGCGAGTGGGAGCAGGCGGTGGCCGCCTACCAGGTGTACCTGCAGCATCCCGACACGGAGATACCCGGCTTTCCGCACGGGCGCCGCGAGGTGCTCGGCAAGGTCAACCTGCACTTTTCGGACAAGAGCTGGATCATGGACGACCTGGACGCCCTGGTGAGCGCCATCAAGCGGGCGGTGACGCTGCGCGATCGGCGCGCGGTGCAGCGCCTGCGCTCCCAGGCCGGCTTCTTCGCCAAGTCGTGGGAGCAGCAGGTGGCCGACGAGATGGTGGGCCCGGTGTTCGACCTGTCCGCGTTCTCGCTGTCGAAGGTGCGCTTCGACGACGCGTTCGACGCCGACTCGACCGCCAGCGAGGCGTTCATCCGCACCACCGGTTGGTCGTACCGGGTCAAGACCTGGTACCTGTACTTCCGGCGGATCGATTTCAAGGCCGATCCGGAGATCGATGGCGGCTGGGAGTGGGCCGGCATCTTCCTGGGCGAAAAACGATGAGCATCGTGCGACGGGAACGTCCGCGGCGGGCGCGGCGGGCCGCGGCGGTGGTGCTGGCGGCACTGGCGGTGGCCGCGCTCGGCGCCGCGCCGCCGGCGGGCGCCCAGACGTTGCGCCAGGCCGTGCCGGCCACCCTGGAGATTCCCGACCACCCGCGCGTGCACTACTACGCGCGCACCTACTCGTCCGCCGCCTCCCGGCAGTGGCTGCTCGGGGTGGTGGATCGCGCAAGCTTCTTCGCCCACCATATTCTGGGCCAGCTCGACGAGCACGGCATGCCGCCCGAGTTGCTATTTCTGCCCGGCATCGAGTCGGGGTTTTTCAGCGGCGCCACCTCGCCGGCGGGCGCGGTCGGGCTGTGGCAGCTCATGGGCAGCACGGCGCGCCACTACGGCCTGATTACCGACGAACTGGTCGACGAGCGGCGCGATTTCTGGAAAGCCACCGACGTCGCGTTGCGCGTGCTGAAGTGGAACTACGCGCAGCTCGGCAACTGGGAACTGGCGCTGGCCGCCTACAACGCCGGCCTGGGGCGGGTGTCCAGCACGGTGAAGTATGGCGGCACCAGCAACTACTGGGAGCTGCAGCGGCGCGGTCTGCTGCCGCGCGAGACGAGCGAGTTCGTGCCGCGCTACTTCGGGCTGCTGCTGGCGCTGCGCAACCTGCCGGCGGACCAGTGGCCGCGGCTGGACGCGCTGCATCGGTGGCGCCGGGTGCCGGTGCCGCTCGGCGGTATCGAACTGCGTCAACTGGGCCAGGTCGCCGGCGTGCCGCGCGGCGTGCTGGAGCGCGCCAACGCCGAGTTGCGCTACGGCCTGACGCCGGTGCGCAGCGGCGCCAACGCACACCAGATAAAGGTGCCGGCGCACTTCTACGAGCGGCTCACGGACGTGATCGCCTCCGGCGCCGACCTGATCCGGTTCCATCGCCACACGGTGCGCACCGGCGATACGATCTCCGAGCTGGCCGAGGCGTACCAGGTGACCCAGGCGCTGATTCGCGAGTACAACCGGGGCGTGAACCCGCGGCGGCTGCAGATCGGCGCGTCGCTGCACATCCCGCTGCTCGAGGGTGTGGACCCGGCCGACCTGACCGTGCCCGCGCCGCGCGACCTGCGCACGTTCACGGCGCAATACCAGGTGGCGAGCGGCGACTCGTTGTGGAAGATCGCGCAACAGCACGACACCACCATCGAGTCGCTGGTATGGCACAACGACCTGGCGGCCGGCAGCACGCTGCACCCCGGACAGGTGCTGCGCGTGCCGTATCGGTGGGCTCCAGCGGACGATTCGGGATTCGTGTGACCCTGCGCCGCGCGTTGGGAACTTTCGCCGGCGGCGTGGCGATTGCGCTGGCGCTGGTTTCGTGCGGCGCACGCCCGCTCGGCACCGGGGTGATACTGTGGAGCGACGGCGGTCCGCTGGCCACCGGCGCCACGGTCGAGGTGGTGGAGGAGTCGACCATCGAGGACCGCTACCTGGTGCGCGCCGCCGCGGCCGACCGGGGCGCGGAGCCGCTGCCGGTAGCGCCGCGCTGGCGCGTGCGGATGTTTGCCGAGCCGGAGCAGGCGGCGGAGTTTGCCGCCCGGTTTGCCGAGTTCGTGGACGTGTACGCGTACGCGGTGCGCCGCGGCCTGCCGGTGCGGGCCGAGGCGTCTGCCACCGCCGGCATCGTCTACAAGCTGCGCGAACAGGAAGTGATCAAGGTGATCGCGCGCGGCGCGGAGCCGGAGCAGGTGGGCTCGTTCGAGAACTACTGGTACCGCGTGCTGACCGAGGACGGCACCGAGGGGTACACGTTCGGGGAGTTCCTGCCGGTGTTCGAGTCGTTCGGTGATCCGCACGCCGAGGCGGCGCGGCTGCAGGCCGACGACCCGGACCTGGAGCGGGTGCTGCGCACGGCGTGGCGGCCCGAGGAGTTCCTGTCGATGGTGAACCGCCGCCGCTTCGACCTGCTGCGCCTGCGCCCGGAGTACGGGCTGTTCCCGGATCCGGAGGCGGGGGTGTTCCGGCTGGTTACGGCGCAGCGGGAGCGCGAGTTCCCGTACCGGGCGGTGGAGCGGGTGGGCGACGGGCGCTACGTGCTGGCCACGGCAGGCGGCGACGGCAGCCCGGCGCGCTTTACGCTGCGCGGCAACGGGGCGCTGGCGTTCTCGTACGTGGACGAGGGCCGGCTGATGACCGAGGTGTTCGTGGACCTGCAGCAGGAGGTGGAGGAGCTGATCGCCGGCGAGCGCGCGCGGCGCGAGCGGCTGTTCGCGGCCCTGCTGGAGCGCGGTCCGCTGCTGCGCAGCGGCGGCTACGGCACCATCGAGCTGACCGCGGAGGGCCGTTTCCGCTGGCAGGGGTACGAGGCGCTGGTGCCGCGCTGGGTGCCGGACCGGCTGCCCGGCACCGGGGTGGTGGATTTCCGCTACGCCCTCGGCGCGCCGCTGCGCGGCGGCTACGACACGGTGGTGACGCTGCTGTTCGACGGCCGCGCGCGCACCGCCGGCGCCGCTGCACCGGGCGGCGGGCCGCCGGGCTCCGTCGTCGCGGGCGCCGCATCGGCTGGTCCCGCGGCGGGCGCCGCCGCCGGCACGCGGGACGCGACCGGCACCGGCAGCGTTGACCCGGTCTCGGGTGCCGGCGGCGCGGGCCTGGCGGGTGCGGGGGCGGATGCGGGCGGTGTCCGCGCGGCGCAGCCCGGTAGCGGCGTTGCGGGTGCGGGCGCCGGCGCCGGGCAGACCAGCGGAGCGGCGGGCTTGGCCGCCGGCGCAGGAGAGGCGGACGCTGGCGCCGCGGCGGGCGCGGGCAACGGAGCGGCGCGTACCGGGCCGGCGGACAACGGCACCGGCGCGGCACAGACGAGCCGGACAGGCACCGGGGCGGCGTCCGCGCCGGCAGGCGAGACCGGTGCGGCGGGCGCCGGCGGGGAGGATGCGGGCGCGGGCGCGGGAGAGGCGGGCGCCGGGGGCGCGGGCAATGGCGCCGCGCGTGCAGGGCCGGCAGACAGCGGCGCGGGCGCGGGAGACTCGGACGCCGGCGCCGGGCGCGCCGACAGTGGCGTCGTGCGTGCAGGGCCGGCGGACAGCGGCGCCGACACGGCGGAGACGGGCCGGGCCGGTACCGGGGCGGCGGTCGGGCCGGGAGGAGGCGAGACGGTTGCGGCGGGCGCGGCACCGGCGGACAGCGGCGCGGGGGATGCGGGCGCGGATGGCGCCGGCAGGGATGCCGCCGGCACGACGGCGGCCGCAGCCCTGGCCGGTGCTGCCGACGAAGCTGGCGGCGAGGCGGGCAGCGAGCCGGCGGAGCCGGACGAGCCGGAGTACATGCGGGCGACGCCGTGGGCGGCGGAGTTGACCCTGCTGGTCAGCTATGACGGCGGCGGCGTCCGGCTGACGCCCGCGGAGCCGGCCGCGGCGGCGCGGGAAGTGCGGCAGGTCGACCGCTCCGCCGTCGTGATGTACTTCGCCTCGTCGAGCGCGGACGGCCGCTGATGGTCACGCTCACCGAGATAGCCGTGGCGTACGGCGAGCAGGTGGTGCTCGACGACATCAGCCTCACCATCGACCGGGGCGCCCGCATTGCGCTGTGCGGCGCCAATGGCAGCGGCAAGTCGACGCTGATGCGGGTGATTGCCGGCCAGGCCAGCGCCGACAGCGGGCGGGTCATTGCCAGGCGCGGCGTCAGCATCGCCTACCTGGCGCAGTCGGGGGTGGAGCACGGCGGCCGCACGCTGCGCGAGGAACTGACGCTGGCGTTCACCCGCGAGCTGGCCGCCGAGCAGGAGCTGCGCCGCATCGAGGAACAGATGGCGGAAACCGGCGTGGGCGGCCGCGATAGCGCCGACGCCGGCGAGCTGGACCGGCTGCTCGCGCGCTACGGCGAACTCGGCGAACAGGTCGGCCCGGACGGCGCCGCCGACCGCGCCGCGCGCCTGGACCGCGTCAGCCGCGGCCTCGGCTTCGGCTCCCGCGACATGGACCAGGACACCGCCACCTTCTCCTCCGGCTGGCAGATGCGCATCGCGCTCGCCAGGCTGCTGCTGGAGGGCTCCGACCTGCTGTTGCTCGACGAGCCGTCCAACTACCTCGATCTCGAGGCGCGGCAGTGGCTGGAGCAGTACCTGCGCTCCTACCGCGGTGGCTACCTGCTGGTGGCGCACGACCGCATGCTGATGGATCGCACCTGCGACCAGGTGGCGGAGATCTACCGCGGCAAGCTGCGCATCTTCGCCGGCTCGTTCTCGCACTACCTGGTACGGCGCGAGGCGGAGCTGGAGCAGATGGCGGACGCCTACGAACGCCAGCAGGAGGAGATCGCACGCATGGAGGCGTTCGTACGCAAGTTCCGCGCCAACTCCTCCAAGGCGCGGCTGGTGCAGAGCCGCATCAAGCTGCTCGACCGGCTGGTGCGCCTGCAGCCGCCGCCGGTGCAGTCGCACATCGCGTTCAGCTTCCCGCCGGCGCCGAAGGGGGGCCGGCGCGCGCTCAGCGCCTCCGCCCTGCGCCTCTCCTACGGCGAGCACGAGGTGATTCGCGACCTGGACCTGGAGCTGGACCGAGGCGACCGGCTCGCGCTGGTGGGCGAAAACGGGGTCGGCAAGTCCACCCTGATGCGCGCCCTGGCCGGCGCCGCGCCGGTCACCGGCGGACAGGTAACGCTCGGCACCGGGGTGAGCACCGGCTACTATGCGCAGGATCGCGCCGAGCAGCTTACCGGCTCCGGCAGTGTGCTGGAGTACATGGAGGCGGTGGCGCCCACCGACATGGTGCCGCGCGTGCGCAACCTGCTCGGCGCATTCCTGTTCAGCGGCGACGAGGTGTTCAAGCCGCTGTCGGTGCTCAGCGGCGGCGAGCGCAGCCGGGTGGCGCTGGTGCGCCTGCTGCTGGAGCCGGCCAACCTGCTGCTGCTCGACGAGCCGACCAGCCACCTGGACCTGAGCGCCATCAGCGTGCTGACACAGGCTCTGCGCAGCTTCGCCGGCACCCTGCTGTTCGCCTCCCACGACGAGTACTTCATCGAACAGCTCGCCACCAAGGTGCTGGAGGTGACGCGCGACCGCGTGCGCCTGTACCACGGCGGCTGGGACTACTACGCCTGGAAGCGCTCCGGCGAAGACGCCCCGGCGGCAGCCGGCGGCCCGCCGGACTCCGCGGCGCCCGGCGGACGCACCCAGGGGCCGGCGTCGACTGCGGCGCCGGGGAGCCGCTCAACGCCGTCAGCACCGGCCGCGGGTTCCGCATCGGCCGCCGCACTGGCGTCGTCCGCCGCGATCGCCGAGCTGGCGGCGACCGGGGCCGGCGCCCGCGGCCGCGGCACCCCCCGACCGCGCGGCAAGGCGGCCCGCCGCACCCGCACGGGCCGTGCGCCGGCGGCGAAGCCGGCGCCGGCGGCAGACGAGAGCCGCCGCGGCAAGCGCGGCAAGGCCGGCAAGCCCCGCCACCGCCGGCAGGACGCCGGCGCCGCCGTGCAGCGGCGCCAGCGGGAACTGCTGGACGAACTGGACCGCCTGCAGCGCGACGAACAGCGCCTGCAGGCCGAGCTCAGCGACCCCGCGGTCTACACCGACGGCGCCCGCGTGCGCGCATTGAAGCGCAAGCTCACCGCCAACAGCCGTGCCCAACAGCAAACCACCACCGCATGGGAAGAGACGGAACAAGCGTAGGCAACGGGATTCGAACCCGGCGTGGACGAATTCCAGGCCGTAGCATGCCGAGGCAAAGTGACGCGGCGGCACGGCGTGGCCGTACGTGGCGTAGGTACGCTACGTTGACCAAAGTCGTGCACACTCGTTAGAGTGGCAGTGAAATGCGATGTTCCGCTCGTAGCACCAAACAGCGGGCCGCTGGAGATGGACCATGGATACATTGCGTCTCCACGATGAAGCGCTTCAGAGAGTCCGCGATATTGTCCGAGAGACTCTCGATGGACACTTCCACGGCAGACTCACTTTCCCGGTAGTTGACGCGACACGTGACCGGCACGACGACGAGGATCGGTATGTCTACATTACGATCGTGATGGATGGCAGCGTGGAGCAATTCGGCGATGATGAAGAATGGGCGATCGGGTGGCTGCCAAATCTGCGAGACAAGCTCGTTGACTCCGGCGTTGACGCGTTTCCGTTGCCGTCGCTTATCGAAAAATCGGAGTGGGAAGAGATGAATGCCGGCAATTGAACCTAATGATCTTTTACGAACATCCGAGAAACTGATAACGCAATACGGGCGCGGAAGGCCATTGGGGACCCATATCAGACGGTCGGTGAGCACCATCTACTATGCCCTGTTCCACAGCATTGCGGCATCCAACGCGAACATGCTCGCGGGTAACCCGCGAACTAACCGGTACAGCAATGAAGCTTGGACGCAGGTTTACCGTGCGCTGAGTCATGGGATAGCACGAAATCGATGTGAGTCAAAAAAGGAAATGCTCCGGTTCCCGATGGAGATACGATTTATTGCGTCTTACTTCTGTTTCTTTCAAGGGCTACGAGAACTCGCCGACTACAACCCCGATTTGATTCACCCGGCATTCTCCTTTACCGTATCGAATGTAAAGTTCTGGATTCGTGTCGTAACAGCGGCCATCAGGAATTTTGGCCAATTGGAACGCAACAGCCCGAACGCGCTAAACGAATTCGCAGTCTATTTGCTGTTCAACAAGCGACGAGACTAGAATCTTCTTCAGTGCGTATCAGGTTTCGTTTCCGCCCGCAATATCGGATATAATCGGACAGCAATGGGACCATTCAAGGCGTATGACATTCGGGGGGTGTATGGGGACGAGGTGGACGACACCCTGGCGTATCGGGTGGGGCGCGCGTTTGGCCGGTTTACCGGCGGCGTCGACGTGCTCGGCGGTTATGATGCGCGCACCCACTCGGGCGAGCTGCTGCGCGCCTTCGCGGCCGGTGCGGCGAGCGCGGGCGGCACGCTGTACGACGCCGGGTGCGTGAGCACGCCGGCGCTGCACTGGCTGCAGATGCAGCGCGGGTACGGCGCCGGGGTGATGGCCACGGCGTCGCACAACCCGCCGCGCTACCACGGCTTCAAGCTGTTCGACGGCCGCGGCGGCTCGATCGGCTACGCCAGGGGGCTGGCGGAAATCGAGGCCGCGGTGGCCGCCGACGACACCCCGCTGCCTGCCTCGCTGCCTGCCCCGGCGGCGCTGCCGGCGGCCGCGCTCGACGACTACGTGCGCTTCGCCACCGCCCACGTGCGCCCCGAGGTGCGCGGCATGAAGGTGGTGATCGACGCCTCGCACGGCTCGGCGGGCGCGCTGGTGCAGGCCGCCGCGGACGCCCTGGGCCTGGACGCCGCCGTGCTGAACGCGGCTCCGGACGGTACCTTCCCGGCCCATCCGCCCAACCCGCTGGAGGAGGAGAGCCAGCGCGAGGTGGCGGCGGCGGTGCCCGCGGCCGGCGCCGCGGTCGGCGCTCTGCTCGACGGCGACGGCGACCGCATCCTGTTCTTCGACGAGACCGGCCGCCCGCTGGAGAGCTCCTTCGCGGGCGCGCTGATCGCCGGCGCCCTGCTGCAGCGCGCCCCCGGCGCCGCCGTCGTCTACGACCTGGTGTCCTCGCGCGTGTTCCCGGAGGCGATCGCCGCGGCCGGCGGGGTGCCGGTCAAGGCGCGCGTCGGGTACAGCTTCCTGTATGACGAGATGGTGCGCTCGGGCGCCGTGTACGGCAACGAGACCTCCGGGCACCTGTACTTCCGGGTGCGCGACTCGTTCTACACCGAGTCGGCGATCTACGGCCTGGGCGTGCTGCTCAACCTGCTCGTGGAGCGCGCGCGCCCGCTGTCCGAGCTGGCGGCGCCGCTGCGCTCCCGCTACGTGCAGCAGGAGGAGATCAACATCCGCCTCGACCGGCTGCAGCCGGCCGAGGCGCTGCAGCGCGTGCGCGCGGCGTTTCGCGACGGCGAGCAGGAGGAGCTGGACGGGGTCAGCGTGAGCTACGACCGGTTCTGGTTCAACGTGCGCCCGAGCAATACCGAGCCGCTGTTGCGGCTGCGCCTGGAGGCGGTGGACGAAACGGCGGTCGCGCAGGCCACCGCCCGCATCCTGGAGGTTCTGGAGGCCGGTTCGTGAAGCTGCGCTACAACTCGCCCGCGGTGCTCTCCTACGCGCTGCTCGCGGTGGCGGTGCTGGTGGCCGACTTCTTCTTCCGCGGCCAGGTTTCGCGCACCTTCTTTGCGGCGCCGCCGGTGTTCGACTTCGCCTCCCCGCTGGACTACTTCCGGCTGGTGTCGCACGTGGCGGGGCACGCCGGCTGGGAGCACCTGGTGGCGAACTTCGCGCTGATCCTGCTGATCGGGCCGATCCTGGAGGAGAAGTACGGCACCGGGCCGCTGCTGGCGATGATGCTGGTGACCGCGGTGGTGACCGGCGTGATCAACGTGCTGTTCCTGGACACCGGCCTGCTGGGCGCGAGCGGCATCGTGTTCATGATGATCCTCTTGTCGTCGTTCACCAACATCGCCAGCGGCGAGATTCCGCTCACCTTCGTGCTGGTGGTGGTGGTGTACCTGGCGCGCGAGGTGGTCGGTGCGTTGAACGAGGACAGCGTGGCCCAGTTCGCCCACATCGCCGGCGGCGTGTGCGGCAGCCTGTTCGGGTTCGCGGTGAAGCGCAAGTAGCAGCGCGCGGCTGCGGCGGGCCGGCGGGCGCGAACGGGCGCCGCGCGGTCCGGTTTTCTGCTATCTTTGCACTCCATGGGAGCGGAGTCATCGACCGGCATTCTGCGCACGCTGAGCAGCGCCTGCGCGCGGTTCCAGGAGCTGGAGACCGCGATCGCGGACCCGGCGCTGTTCAAGGATCAGCGCCGCACGCGGGAGCTGATGCAGGAGCACGCTGCCCTGCGGCCGGTGTACTCGGGTCATGAGCGGCTCCGGGAGCTGGACCGGGAGATCGAGGAGACCGCTTCCCTGCTCGACGACTCCGACGGCGACGAAGAGATGGCCGACATGGCGCGCGAGGAACTGGAGCGCCTGCGCAAGGATCGCGGCACGCTGATCGCCGAGTTGCGCGTGCTGCTCATTCCCAAGGATCCGCGCGACCGCAAGAACGTGATCATGGAGATCCGCGCCGGCACCGGCGGCGACGAGGCCACCCTGTTCGCGGCCGACCTGTTCCGGATGTACAGCAAGTACGCCGACCTGCGCGGCTGGAAGCTGGAGATGCTGTCCAGCCACGGCACCGAGGTGGGCGGCTTCAAGGAAGTGGTGTTCTCGATAACCGGTACCGACGTGTTCGCCCACTTGCGCTACGAGAGCGGCGTGCACCGCGTGCAGCGGGTGCCGGTGACCGAGTCGAGCGGGCGCATCCACACCTCCGCGGTGACGGTGGCGGTGCTGCCGGAGGCGGAAGAGGCGGACGTCGCGATCAAGCCGGAGGATCTGCGCATCGACGTGTTTCGTTCCTCCGGCCCCGGCGGCCAGAGCGTGAACACCACCGACTCCGCGGTGCGCGTGACCCACGTGCCGAGCGGGGTAGTGGTAACCTGCCAGGACGAGAAGTCGCAGCACAAGAACAAGGCCAAGGCGCTGCGCGTGCTGCGGGCGCGCCTGCTGGAGGCGCAGGAAGAGAAGGTGGAGGCGGAGCGCGCGGCGTTCCGGCGCAGCCAGATCGGCTCGGGAGACCGTTCCGAGCGCATCCGCACGTACAATTTTCCGCAGAACCGGGTTACCGATCACCGCGTGAACTTGACGCTGTACAAGCTGGAGGAGATCCTGCTCGGTGCCTTGGGAGCGGTGGTGGAGACATTGCAGGCGAGCGAGCGCGACGCCTACCTGAACTCGGAGGCGTCGTGACGCTGCAGGCGGCGGCCCCCACGGTGCGCGGGGCGGTGCTCGCCGGCCGCGACCGGCTGCGCGACGCCGGTGCGGACACTCCCTACCTGGACGCGGTGGTGCTGCTCGCGCATGCGCTCGGGGTGTCCAAGGAGCGGCTGTTCGCGGCCTATCCCGATCCGTTGCCGGCGGCTGCGCGCGACCGCTTCCGGCGGCTCGTGGCACGGCGCGGAGCCGGTGAGCCGGTGGCCTATCTGCGCGGCCGCAAGGAATTCTATGGACGCCCGTTCCTGGTCGACCGCTCGGTACTGATCCCGCGCCCGGAGACGGAGCTGCTGGTGGTGGCGGTGCTGTGCGCCGGCGATCGGCTGGCCGCGGCGCGCGGCGGCGCGGTGGCGCTGCACGACGTGGGCACCGGCTCCGGCGCCATTGCCGTAACGGTGAGCCTGGAACGGCCCGGCTGGCGGGTCGGCGCCTCCGACGTGTCGCCGGCCGCGGTGGCGGTGGCGGAGCGCAACCGCCACCGCCTGGGCGCCGCCGGCGTGCGCCTGGAGGTGTGCGACCTGCTGCCCGCGGCGCCGGCGCGCTGGGACCTGGTGGCGGCCAACCTGCCGTACCTGTCGAGCGGCGAGGTGGCCGCGCTGCGCCGCCGCTGCTGGCCGGAGCCGGAGCTGGCCCTGGACGGCGCCGCCGACGGGCTGGCCCCGAGCCGCCGGCTCATCGACCGCGCGCGGGGCCGCCTGCGGCCGGGCGGCGCGCTGCTCCTGGAGACCGCCGCCGACCGCGCGGACGAGTTGGCCGGCTACCTGGAGGAGCGCGCCTTCGCACCGGTAACGGTGGAGCGCGACCTGGCCGGCCGACCGCGCGTGGTTACCGCGTACCGGGGACCGCGGTGAGCCGGACGACGGCGCGCCCAGGTGCGCCCGCATGCGGCGGACGTGCCGGCCCAGGGCCGAAGCTCGCCGCCCGTTCCGTGGCAACCGGTGACCGGCTGCCGACGCGCCGAGCGCGCGGCCGCGCTGCCGCTGTCGCCGCGCCGGCGGGCAGTACTACCGTCACCGGCGTGAGCCCCGGCGCGGCTCCCGTGTCCGGCGCCGCTCCGGCACCGGGTTGCGCCGCGCCCCCAGGCGCGACAACGCGCGCGGCGGCGGCGTCGGGCGCGGCTGGGCCATCGGCCAAAGCGCGCGGCGCAGCCTTGGCTTCGAGCGACGCCGCTCACGCATCCGGCACCGCGGGAACACTCGGCACCGCAGGAGCCGCCGGCACCGCAGGAGCCGCCGGCACCGCGGGAGCCGCCGGCACCGCGGGGGCCACCGCCACGGCTCCTGCCGCCAGAGGCCTGGACCTCGGTGCCGGGGACGCGGCTGCCGTTGCGCCGCCGAAGGCGCCGGTCGCGGTGCGCGACAGCGGCCCGCATGCCGGCTACCCGCGGGTAACCGCGGCCTCGCGCCGGCTGGTGAACCGGTTCTGCGAACGGCTCGACGCCGCCGGCGACGAATACGACGACGAGGCGCGGCGCAAGATTGTCGCGGCCGCCCGCTGGGCCAACGCGCGCCACTCCGGCCAGTTCCGGGCGTCGGGCGATCCGTTCATCATCCATCCCCTGGAAGTGGCGGCGATTCTGATCGAAACCTGCCTCGACACCACGACCGTGGTGGCGGCATTGCTGCACGACGTGGTGGAAGACACCGACTCCACGCCGGAGGAACTCGGCGACACCTTCGGCAGGGAGGTGGCCAACCTGGTGGAGGGGGTCACCAAGATCTCCATCATCAAGGGGCAGAGCCACTGGGCGCGCGCGGCGGAGTCGATCCGCAAGATGCTGTTCGCGATGGTGCGCGACGTGCGGGTGATCCTGATCAAGCTCGCCGACAAGCTGCACAACATGCGCACCCTGGAGGCGCTCAACGAGGAGAACCGCGTGCGCATCGCGCGCGAGTGCATGGACATCTACTGCCCGCTGGCGGGGCGGCTGGGCCTGTACCGGATCCGCACCGAGCTGGAGGACCTGGCGATGAAGTACCTCCACCCGCGCGTGTACGAACATCTGAAGGAATTCGTGGCCGCGACCCGGGCGGAGCGCGACGCCCTGCTGGAGCAGATCACCGAGCAGATCACGGAGGCGGCGCAGGGGCGCAACCTGCACCTGCGCGTGGAGAGCCGCGCCAAGCACTTCTACTCCATCTACCAGAAGATGAAGGAGCGCGGGCACGCCGCCGACGAGATCTACGACCTGCTCGGAGTGCGCATCGTGTGCTCCTCCACCCACGAATGCTACGAGATTCTGGGCCTGGTGCATCAACTGTGGAAGCCGATCGAGGGGCGCTTCAAGGACTACATCGCGATGCCCAAGTCGAACCGGTACCAGAGCCTGCACACCACGGTGATGGGGCCGGGCGGGGCGACCATCGAGATTCAGATCCGCAGCAGCGAGATGCACGAGACCGCCGAGAACGGCATCGCGGCCCACTGGCTGTACAAGTCGCGGCGCAACGGCGATACCTCCACCGTGACGCGCGAGTTGTCGATCATCAACAAGCTGCGCGACTGGCAGGGGGCGCAGGCCGCCTCCACCGACTTTCTGAGCGAGATCAAGCTCGAGCTGCTGCGTGACTCGATCTACGTGTTCACGCCCAAGGGCGACATCATCGAGTTGCCGCGCGGATCCACGCCGATCGACTTCGCCTATCATATCCATACGGAAATCGGCAACCGCTGCCTGGCGGCGAAGGCGAACGGCTCCATCGTGGCGCTGTCCGCGGAACTGAAGAACACCCAGGTCATTCAGATCATTACCAACGCGCGCGCGCGACCGCACGTCGGCTGGCTGCGGTCGGTGAAGACCTCGCGTGCGCGGCAGAAGATTCGCCACTGGCTGACGCAGGAAAACCCCGACCTGATCATCCAGCGCAACATCGTGGCGCAACCGGCGCGGCCGCCGGCGCCGCCTCGCCCGCGCCCGGCGGAGCGCAAGCCGGAAGCGGCGCCGGCGCCGCGGCCCGACGTCGACGACGCGGCGTGGCGGGTGGGGCTGGCGCAAGGCAACGACGCCGGCCTGCTGATCCAGTTGGCGCGCTGTTGCCGGCCCAAGCCGTCCGACGAGATTGTCGGCTACGTGTCGCGTGGGCGCGGCATCATCGTGCACCGGGCGCGCTGCGCCAACGCAAGCAACATCCGCGACTTCCACGAGCGCGCGGTGGAGGTGGCGTGGGAGACGCCGGACCCGCGGCAGAGCTACAGCTTCTCGGTAACCGCGGAGCCGGATGCGCGCCTCTACTCGGAGATCGAACGGATCATCCACAAGGACGGCGGCAAGCTGCTGTCGGGCAAGCTGGAGGAGAACGCGGAGGCGAACCTGACTGGGCGCTTCACGATCGAGGTCAACAGCCGGCGCGACTACGGGCGCGTGGTCAAGCACCTGAAGAGCCTGGACGCGGTCAAGTCGCTGCACCGCCTGAGTTGACGCGGGCCGCGGCCGCGCAGCGGCGGGGGGCAGGCGTGCGGCGCAGCCAGCCGTGGTCCAGGTACCACCGCGCGGTGAGGGCGATGGCGTCGCGGGTGGCGAGCCGCGGGCGGTAGCCGAGCTGCGCGGCGATGCGGGAGGTGGCCAGGAGCCAGGCCGGTTGCGCGATTTCGCGCAGCTTGTCGCGGCTCAGCAGCAGGTCGCGGCGCAACAGGCGGCCGGCGGCGGCCAGGGGCAGGCCGGCGACGGTGAGCGCCGCCCGCGGCACCGGTACGCGCACGGCGCGGCGTCCGTATGCCTCCGCGATCCAGCGCGCGACGGTATTCATGGTGAGCACGCCGTGGTCGGCGACGTGGTAGACGCGCTGGCCGGAGGGCTGCGGGCGGTCGAGGGCGAGCAGGAGCGCATCCACCAGGTTGCCGACGTACACCATGCTCAGCCGGCTGGCGGGCACCAGTTCCGGGCGCAGGCCGCCGTGCACGAGCCGGAAGTAGGCGAAGATGTCGCGGTCGCCGGGGCCGTATACCGACGGCGGGCGCACCACCGTCACCGGCAGCCGTGGATGGCGCAGGCGCACGCGCTCGGCGGCCAGCTTGCTGCGCCCGTACGCGGTAACCGGCGCCGGCGGATCGTCCTCGCGGCGCGGGCGGCGCGGGGAGGACGGCCCTGCCGCCGCCTGGCTGCTGACGATGATGAGCTGTTGCAGGGCCGGTGCGGCGCGCGCGGCAGCAGCACACAGCGCCGCGGTGCCGCCGCGGTTCACCTCGTGCAGGGCGCGCGGCGTCCAGGAGCGGGTCAGCCCGGCCAGGTGCACCACGGCATCGGCGCCGCGCAACAGGCGTTCGAGCGCGGCGCGGTCGGCCAGGTGCGGCGCCACGATCGGCTGTGCGGCGGCGGGCAGCGCGGCGCGGTCGCTGGTGGGGCGCAGCAGGCAGCGCACCGCGTCGCCGCGCGCGGCCAGCGCCGCTGCCAGGTGGGAGCCGATGAACCCGGTGCCGCCGGTAACCGCTACCCGCATCGCGGTCCGCCCGGCGGCAACCCTCGGCGGCGCAGGCCGGGCCGCCGCGGTGCGCAAGGCAGGCGGTACCGCCGCGCGACCGGACCGGTCCGCACCCGGTGGCATGCCGGCACCGACGAGGCGTGCGAAGGCAAGCGCAAACCTGCGGTCCCGAAACCGAACGGACAGGCCCGCAACGGGTGGCCAGGCGCTCCGGCGCGCCACCACCCCGGCGGCCGCTTGACGGCGTGCAGCCGTGCGCCGGGCGCCCGCACGGCGCCATGTCCGGACCGGTCGGCGCTCACGCCGCCGTCAATCGCCGATCGTGATCAACGGTACGCGGGCGGGGGTGGCGAGAGTGTGCGGTCCGCGCCCTTCGTTCAACGGTTGGCGGGCCCGGCGGCCGCGGGCCCGGCGTGCGTGGGGACTGCGTGCTCGTACCACTCGGGGCCTTCCTCGCCCGGTTCGGGCAGCACGTGGCCGCCCTCCATCGACCAGGATGCGGGGCCCTCGGTGATGCGGCCGCCCAACTGGTGGTCGGGCACGCCGGTGACATCCTGGAAGGCGCGCATCAACTCGCCGAGCAGGCGCTCCTTCAGTTCGGGCGGGCGGCCGGCCCTGTTGCCGCCGTCGATGTAGTAGGGTTCGGCGAATTCGCCGGTGTCGTCCGCGGCGAACGTCACGTGCACGAAGCTGCGCGGTGCGCCGGTCATGCCGCAGTGGACGTCGGTAATCGCCTTGGCGACCCGCTGTCGCTGGTCGAACGGGATCGCGTCCTTCGGGACGACGCAACGGTAATATGGCACTTTGAACTCTCCTCTTCGGTCGCCTGTCAATCCGGGGGCGGGCGGTCGCGCGCCGACACGATCAGTTCGTCCACGGTGCAGCCGGTTACCTCGCACCACATGTCGCAGATCCGCCGCATCAGGTCGACGCGCACTTCCTGTTCACAACCCGGCGGTATTGATCCGCGCACCAGCGACGTGGTGGAGATCTCGCCGCCGCGAAAGCCGTAGCCGTGCGGAATTACCTCGAACTCCACCGCCACGCGGTCCGGCGAGCCGCCGAGCACGTCGGTGGCGATCTCCGCCAACCGCGACCGCAACGCCGGCCACAGACCCTGCTCCACCGCCCGCTCCTGTACAATGCACCTGAAACTGATCACCCTGATTCGTCCGTTCCGCCAAAACCTACCACGGCACTCGCGTGCCGTGCACCTCTCCTGGCGCCACTCGCGTCATTCAGGATCTCATCGGCGCATCTGCTCCCGCTCCAATCGCGCTCCCCGCAACTCGGCCTGCCAATCGCGCAACTCGGACTGCAAGTCGCGCAACTCGCACTGCAAGTGGCCCAACTCGTGGCGGAACTCCAGGCGAAGCCCCTGGCACAGCGCAACGAACATGACGGAGAGGACTATCGTCATGGCGATGATTGCCACGAGTTCTACGCTGATGCTCACCAACCGGTGCCTCCTGTCGACTTGCCGCTCGTACCGAAACAAGCGCCGAGACGCGGTGGATGGTGCTGCGCCGACGCTCCACTGACTTCAATCTCAAGGCGGCACGCCGGCTGTGCGCTCACGGACTCGTCTGTCCATGTGCCGCCACAGTCGCGATCTTACCGTGCGTCGGGCCGGCTGTCACTCGGCTGCACCGCCGTATCGCCGTAGCCACGTCAGGCCGGGTGCGGGTCAGAACAGCGGCAGTTGCAGATCTTCGGCGGTGGGTCGGCGCGGTCGGCGCGGGGGGTGGCCGGTTTCGCGGAGCGCGGTTTCGATGTCGGTGACGAAGCCGGAGATGCGGTTCTCCCGGCGCTGGCCGAACAACAGGCGGCGGGCGGCGTGGGTCAGGATCAGCCGGCG
The DNA here is from genome assembly GCA_965208575.1 of Spirochaetia bacterium. GTDB lineage: Bacteria > Spirochaetota > Spirochaetia > SZUA-6 > Bin103 > Bin103. Next base: position 265,974 of record CBDBOV010000001.1, read on the forward strand.
CCGCGCGCGCGTCATGCCGACGTAGAATAGGCGGCGCTCCTCGGCCGGGTCGGCGGCGCGGTTCGGCGGGTGGTACGGCAACAGGCCCTGTTCGCAGCCGACGATGAATACGACCGGAAACTCCAGGCCCTTGGCGGCGTGCAGGCTCATCAGGGCGACGCGGTCGGCGCGCTCGTCGTAACGGTCGGTCTCGCTCTGCAGCGCGGCGGCGGTCAGGAACTCGCGCATGCCGGCGTGCGCCGCTGCCGCGCGCGTCTGCAGGCGGGCGATGCGTTCCGCTTCGGCGTCGTCGTAGCGGCGTCCGCGCAGCGCGGCCCAGCCCTCCGCCGCGGCGCGGGCGCGCTCCGCCACCGGTGCGCGGCGGTCTGCGGCCAGCTTGCGCACCAGGTGCAGCGCGGCGGCTGGACGGCCGTGGGCCGCGGGCGCTGTCGAGGCCGCGCCGGCGCCGGCGGCCGCGCCCACTTCCGCAGTCGCAGCGGCGTTGGCGACCGCATCGGCGCTACGTGCCGCTCCGGTGTCCGCATGGCGCAACGGCTTCCGGCTTGGCTCTGGCGGTTCGGCGCCGGTGTCTGCGGTTGCAGCGGTGCTGTTCGGATGAGACGGGCCGGTGCGCGGCGTCAGTGGCTCTGCGCCGGCGCCTGCGGCCGAGATCCGTGCCAGGAAACGCGTCAGCTCCTGTTCGCTCGCGGCCCCGGCGCCGGCCCCGGCAAGCAGGACGCGGCGCCAGTGCAGGGTGCTCGCGGGTGCCTCCGTGAGCCACAGCAGGGCCAGTATCTCGCGGACCGGCGCCTGCTCCGCCAACGGCGTGGCGCCGGCGGTCTGGTAAGGGATGCCGGAGCGGTCGAACGCCTCCTCCAGCAGCCTGGCCTGGGCGTTGAGCCGGTACAGGACGGCAAAGTCCGCGAACGAGCGGGCCTCGGCCGCGTCGTCGTCCTGCACGCGGCCCGAGTCGAGCGAGAAGTAGCTGGTACCGCCGATCAGCCGCTCCACCTGGTGCACGATGTACTCCGCCTCGGCCCTGTCGGTGGGCGCACGGTACACGTCCAGCTTGACCTGCGCCTCCGCGTGCGAATGCCGTCTCGTGCGGCCCGCCCCGGTGCGCGGGTGTTGGAGGTCTCCGGCGTCACGCGGCGACCGTGCCTCCGGGTGCGAGAGCCGTCGCGCGCGGCTGACCCCGGTGTCCGGGCGTTCGCGGTCTCCGGCGTCGTTGGGTGACTGCGCGTCGGGGGCGGCGATCAACCGGGTCGCCTGGTGGCCGCGACTGCCGGCGATCACCTGGCCGGCGGCGGTCAGGATGGTCTGCGCGGAGCGGTAGTTGCGGTCCAGCCGGAGGGTCTCGGCGCCGGGGAAGTCGGTGCCGAAAGAGAGGAAGAAGCGGCGGTCGGCGCCGCGGAAGCCGTAGATCGCCTGGTCCGGGTCGCCGATGACGCACAGGTTGGCGCCGCCGCCGGCGAGCAGCCGCAGCAGGCGGTACTGGGCCGCATTCACGTCCTGGTACTCGTCCACCGAGATCCAGCGGTAGCGCTGCTGCAGGGTGCGCCGCACGGCCGCATCGCTGTCCAGCAGCCGGGCGGTGCGGACCACGAGGTCGTCGAGGTCGAGCGCGCCGGCCGCCGCGAGAGCGCTGTCGTAGCGCGTGCGCAGGGTGGCCACGTCCGGCAGTGAGGGCAGGCCGGGCAGAGAGGGCAGGCCGGGCGGATCGGGCGGCGGGCACGCCTGGGGAACGGCCGCTGTACGTGGGGATACGTTCGCCGGCGCCGGCGGAGGCGGGGCGGGCCGCGTGCTCGGTGAGGATGCGTCGGCCGTGTGCCCGCGAGGTCCATCCGACAGCGGCGGCATGCCGTTCTTGTCCGCCGAGATCGCCGCCAGCGCGCTGCGCGCCTGGCGTGCGGAGAGCGACGGGAAGCACTGCTTCAGGAGCACCCGACGGTCGGCCTCGTCGAATATCGCGAACGGTCGCGGGACGCCGGCGGCGGCGCCGAATTCCTCCAGCAGGTGCGCCCCCAGTTGGTGGAAGGTACCGGCGCCGATCCTTGCCGCCGCCGGCGCCGGCAGCAATCCGCCCAGGCGTTCGCGCAATTCGTCGGCCGCCTTGTGGGTGAAGGTGAGCACCAGGATCGACGCCGGGTCGACCGCCAGCGCGCGCACCAGGTGAGCGATGCGCACGGTCAGGGTGCGGGTCTTGCCGGTACCGGGCCCGGCGACGATCGCCAGCGGCCCGCTGATATGGGTGGCCGCGGCCCGTTGCGCCGGGTTCAGCCCGCCAAGCCAAGGGTGTGGTTCCGATGCCGCGGCGGCGGGCTGCGACGTGGCGCGGGAATGCCGGGCGGCGGGCGGCTCGGCGGCTGTCGGTGTGGACGCCGACGGCGAGTCCAGGGCCGGCGGCAACACTCTTGGGGCAGGGAGCCGGGGTGCCGGCGGCTCCGGAGTCGGCGGGTCGGCCGCGGCGGGGGACTTCGGCGCCGAAGGCAGGTCGCGCGCAGCACGCGGCCCTGCCGCGGGGAGCGGCGCCGGGGTCGGCCGCGGTCCGGTTGGAGCGGAAGGCCCGGTTGCGGGGAGACGCTCCCGCGCCCGGTTCGGCTGGTACGCGTGCTGCACCGGTAACGTAGGCTGCCTCGGCGCCGAGGCCGACTCCGGTGCGGCCGGCGCCTCCGGCCTCAGTACGCGGCCGGCGCCGGAGGGCTGTCGTCGCCTTCCGGGCGGCCCCTTGGCAACGGCGGCTGCCGCAGCGGACGGCGGGTTGGGCACGGGCGGTTCCGGTGCCGGCGGTGCGGTGGTGGCGGGCGCCTCCGGTGCCGAGTGCACCTTCCGAGAAGCGGGCCGGCGTGCCGTGGGGGGTGGCTCCGCGGTTTCAGGCTGCGTGAGCTGTTCCCCGCGCCGCGCGGCGGCGGGAGGAGTCGGAACCGCGGCGCCGGCGCCGGCGGCGTGCGGCTCGTCGAACATGCCGAGTTGCACCACCGACGAGCGGTCCGCCTCGCCGTCGAATAGGCGAATCACCCCGTACTCGCCGTCGTAGCCGCCCTGCGCACGCACCTCGCCGGCGCGCATGCGGCGAATGCCCTCGGCCAGCACCGCGCCGCCGGCGGCATCGATCTCCTCCAGAGGCACCTCCCGCAGGATGGCCAGCTCCGGCCCGAGCCGCTCCACCAGGCGGTGGTACTCGCGCTGCACGCGCTTGGAATTGGGGCCGACGCCGAGCATCTCGGACAGCGCTTCCGGCAGCGGAATGAGGCTGGCGAACGGGCCGGCGCAGGCGGGGCGCGCACCACGCGGGCGGTCGGCCAGCTCTTCCATGCGGTGGTACACGCCTACCGTCACCGGCTTGCCGCAGACGGAACAGCGCCCGCCGTGGGCGCGGGTGTCAGCAGGCTCCCAGCACACGCCGCACTTGCGGTGGCCGTCCATGTGGTACTTGCCCTCTTCCGGGAAGAACTCGATGGTGCCGCGGTAGCCGTGCCGGTCGCCGCCGCGCAGCGCGTCGAACAGGGCGTCGTAGCTCAGCTCGGTGTCGAAGCAGGTCGCCTCGCGCGCCAGCTTCGGCGGCGAATGCGCGTCCGAGCTGGAGATCAGCGTGTAGTCGTCCAGCCAGGAGACGCGCCAGTTCATCGGCGGATCGGAGGACAGCCCGGTTTCCACCGCGAAGATGTGCGGCGTAAGGTCGGCATAGCACTCCCGCACCGAGTCGAAGCCCGACCGGGAACCCAGAATCGAGAACCACGGCGTCCAGATGTGCGCCGGGATCAGGTGGCAGCGCTCGTCCACGGCCAGCACGATTTCCAGCAGGTCGCGGCTGTCCAGGCCCAGGATCGGGCGCCCGTCGGAGCGGATGTTGCCGATTTTCTCCAGCTCCTCCTGCAGGCGGGCGGTGGCGTCGAACGAGGGCGCGAACACGATGTTGTGCACCTTGCGGGTGCGGTCGTACTTCTTGTAGATGTTGCTGATCTCGCCGCCGATCAGGAAGCGCACCGTGCCGCGGCAGGCGGCCGGAACCTGGTCGGCCAGCGCCTCCGTGAGCTCCGGCCGGAGGCGAAACAGGCCCGCCTCGGCCGGTTCGAGCTTGTCGCGCAGCTCGGCGAGCCAGCCGGGATGGGCGATGTCGCCGGTGGCCACCACCTGCACGCCCTTGATCTGCGCCCACTTCCACAGGTGCTCGAGCGTCAGGTCCCTGCTGGTGGCGCGCGAGAAGTGCGAGTGCAGGTGAATGTCGGCAACCAGCTTCACGCGCTCGGCTCCGAACCCGCCGCCGCCACCGGGTTCCACACGCGCGAGAATCCGAACTCTGCGAAGTGCCGCGTGTTCGCGGTAGCCAACTCGGTGACCCCGTGATGGCGCAGGGTCAGCGCCAATCGGGTATCGATGATCTTGCGCCGTGCGAACCCGGCGCTGCCCGCGCGCCGCCATACGTCGCCCATCACCGGGGCGCACTCGACCAGGCGCCAACGCGCGTTGTTGCGGTAGCGAGTGCACACGGCGGCCGCCTCCGTGGCGCCGAGCGGACGGGAGACGATCGCCGCACTGCGCAAGACCAGGTACAGCTCGATCAGCACCAGCTCGCAGATGACGATTTCGCGATCCCGGCATTGGCTGACGAACGCTCGGGCGGCGTCGTGTTGCAGGGCGCGGGTGTTCTGCGCGTACACCAGCAGGTTGGTGTCGATGGACAGCACGCGGTCAACCGTCCCCGGCGGGGTCGTTCACGATCAGCCGCCAATCCTCCTCCGGCGCCCTGAATGGGCCGAGGTCGCTTGGCTCCGGCGGACACCACGGCTCCTCGTTCGCAACCGGCGGGTACACCTGCGTGATGTACTCGACGCCGCGGCGTACCACCTCCGCCAGCGACATCTCCCGCTCGCGTGCTACCCGCTTCACTTCCTCGTACAGCGCATCGGGAAGCTGGACCTGCGTCCGCACCATGCCATCATTTTAGCATGATTACATTTATACATCGACATACCCGCGTTGCATCCGTTGGTGCGCGCGCTTGACACGGGGCGGGAGTGCAATATGGTGGGGTACCACAAGCACATTCAGAGGAGGCAGACATGTCCCGAAATGCTCGAACCGGTATCGCTCTCGCGGCGGTGTTGATCCTGGCCGCGCCGGTGTTGTGGGCCGGCGGCCGCGGGGAGGGCAGCGTGCCCGAGGGGCCGGCGGAGATCGTCGCCTGGCTGCGCGGCGGTCCCGGCGGCGTGGAGTGGTTCGAACGCAACGCCCAGGAGTACATGGAGGCGCATCCGCAGGTGACGCTGCGCATGGAGCACCAGGGCGGCAGCCACTCCGACTACGGCGCCAAGCTGCGGCTGTCGCACCGCGCGGGAACCGGACCCGACATCATCCACGAGCCGCACGACGTCAACCTGACGTCGCTCATGTCCGCCGGGTTCACCGCGCCCGCGCCGGACTACATCGTGGCGATCATCGAAGAGGAGACGATTGCCCAGAACGCGCTGATGTTCCAGCACCTCGACGGCGATCCGGAGAAGCCGATCCACGCGGCCCTGATCACCTGGCAGTGCCAGCAGTATCTCTATAACCGCGACTACCTGGCGGAGGCCGGGCTCCCCGAGCGCGGCGCCGTGGACCGGGACGAGTTCCGCGACTGGGCCAGGAAGCTCACCGTACGCGACGCCAACGGCAACATGGTGCGCGCCGGCTACACGTTCAAGATGCCCAACCCGCACTGGCACATGTCGCCGTGGGTGTTCGGCGCCGGCGGCACCTACCTGAACGCGGATCAGACCGCCGCCGCGGTGACCACGCCGGAGGGCCGCGCCGCCTGGGAGCGCGCCATGAAGTACATCTACGACATCACCTGGGAGGACGGTTCGGGCGACTTCGGCGCGGGCAATCCGCGCGAGCTGTTCTGGAACGGCGACGTGGCCATCCACGCCGAGGGCATCTACGAGATCGCCCACCTGCACCGCAACGCGCCGGAGCTCGACTACATCCTGGACAACATCCCCAAGGACACCTACTCCAGCCCGGTGTGCGCGGTCGGCGGCATCTCGGTGTCCAGCAAGTCCGAGAACCCGGAGGTGGCGTGGGACTTTCTGCGCTTCTCGCTGCAGCCGGAGCGCCACAAGACGCTGTTCGATCCCAAGAGCGAGAGCCAGCTTTCGCCCTACAAGACCACGGCGGAACTGGTGGCGCACGATCATCCGGCGTGGGAAACGTTCCTGCAGCAGCCCAACCGCCGCCTGCGCATGCAGGGCCTGGGCGCCAACGAGGCGTGGCAGGAGGTGGGGCGCGCGGTGGAGGCGTACCTGTCGCAGGCGAAGAGCCTGGACCAGAGCCTGGACGACCTGGCCGCCGCGTTCGAGAAGATCATGGAGGATCGTCCGATCCGGGAGCTGCCGATCACCTACGAGGAGTAACAGGCAGTACGGCGGCTCTGTGGCACCGAGGCCCATGAACGCCCGCATCCGCTCACCGTTCGAGTGGGCCTGCGTTCTCGGATCAGGCACGGTGACTCCGTGACCCCGACCCGGCCGCGCGGCCCGATGGCCGCGCGGCGCCAATCGGAATGCGCCGCCGGCCTCCGGAGCCGGTGCCGTGCGGCGCCGATGAGCGGGCGGCGCGGGCCTTCGGGCGCGCGCTGCTGCGAGCGACGATGAGCACTGCCGTCAGACACGACCGCAGCCGCCGCCTGAACCGGGAGCTGATCACTACCTGGGTGATCGTGGCGGTGCTGATGGCGTACTTCGCGTTGCGCCACTTCTATCCCACCCTGTTCGCGTTCTTCGTCAGCTTCAACAAGTACGACCTGCTGACCGGCGCGTTCTCGTTCGTCGGCATCGACAACTACATCGACACGTTCACCGACCAGCGCTCGCTGAGGTCGATCGCCAACACCTCGATCTACGTGGTGGGCAACGTGGTCGGCGACACCCTGCTGGGGCTGATCTTCGCCCTGCTCCTGGACCGCCTGGGCAGGGGCTCGGTGGTGCTGCGCACGATCTACTTCATGCCGGTGGTGGTGTCGGTGGTGGCGCTGTCGCAACTGTGGATCTGGATCTACCACCGCGACCTGGGCCTGCTGAACTGGGCGCTGTCGATGGTCGGGATCGGCAAGATCGGCTGGCTGGTGGACACCCGCTACGCGCTGTCCTCGATCATCATCATGAACGTGTGGCGCGAGATGGGGTTTGCGCTGGTGATCTTCATGGCCGGCCTGAAGACGATACCCGAGCACTTCTACGACGCCGCCCGGGTGGACGGGGCAAGCGCCTGGCAGGTGGCGCGCCGGGTGACGATTCCGCTGCTGACGCCGATCACGCTGCTGGTGGTGGTGGTCAACACCATCGGCGCGTTCAAGGTGTTCACCCAGGTGTTCGTGATGGGCCAGCAGGGCGGCACCTACTTCGGCGGGCCGATGAACAGCACGCTGACCATCGTGCTGAAGATCTACGAGACCTCGTTCACGGACTTCCGGATCGGGGTCGGCCAGTCGCTCGCGTTCGTGCTGACCGCCATCGTGGTGGTGATCACCACCATTCAGCGCAAGGCGTTCAAGCGCTTCGACTATGACTACTGAGCGATGAGCACCGAGATCCCCCGCTTCGACGATGTCTCCCGGGCCGCGGTCGTGGGACGCGCCGCGATCTCGCCGGTGCGGATGATCGTGTACCTGGTGCTGGGCGTGGTGGCGGTGATCTACATCACGCCGTTCTACTGGATGATCGCCTCGGCCATCAAACCGCAGAGCGAGATGTTCAAGTTCCCGCCCACGCTGATCCCGCAAACGGTCACGCTGGACAACTTCCTGCGCGTGTTCGAGGTGATTCCGCTGGGGCGGGCGTACTGGAATACGTTCTACACCACGCTCTACATCGTGGTGTGTCAGCTCCTGTTCTGCTCGGTGGCCGGCTACATCTTCGAGAAAGGGCGGTTCCGGTTCCGGGAGCTGTGCTTCACGCTGATCCTGGTCACCATGATCATCCCGTTCCAGTCGGAGATGGTGCCGCTGTTCCTGCTGATGAGCGACCTGGGGCTGGTGGACACCCACGCCGCCATCGTGCTGCCGTCGATCATCACGCCGTTCGCGGTGTTCTTCTTCCGGCAGAACGTGAAGAGCATTCCCGACGACCTGCTGGACGCGGCCCGCATCGACGGCAGCGGCGTGCTCGGGCGCTACTGGCACGTGGTGGTGCCGAACATCAAGCCGGCCATCGGCACCATTACCATCTTCGCCTTCCTGGGGGCCTGGAACAACTTCCTGTGGCCGCTGATCATCCTCAACTCGCGCAAGAAGATGCTGATCGAGCAGGTGCTGTCGGTGCTGACCGCGGAGTTCGCCCAGGAGCCGGCGGCGCGCATGGCGGCGGCGACCATGGCGGTGGTGCCGATCCTGCTGGTGTTCTTCTTCTCGCAGCGCTACTTCGTGCGCGGCATCGCCCTCACCGGCCTGAAGTAGCGCCGCGCCCGCGCGGCGCGCCGGCGGACCGCATCGCCCGAACCGGCGGCGTACCACGTGCGACGCGGGACGGCGGCGGGTGGTAGGATCGGCGGCGAATGGTACGGGTGGCGATGATCGGGGCGGGCAGGATGGCGAACAGCGTGCATTATCCGTCGCTGGCTTCGTTCGACGACGTGGAGTTCGCTTCGGTGTGCGACCTGGACGAGGAACGGCTGGCCGCCACCGCGGACCGGTACGGCATCGAGCGGCGCTATACCGACTACCGCCGCATGGTGGAAGAGGTAGCACCCGACGGCGTATACGCGATCGGGCAGCCGAACATCATGTTCGACGTCTGGATCTGGTGCCTGCAGCAGGGCCTGAACCTGTACATCGAGAAGCCGATGGGCTTGAGCCGCCACCAGGCGATCGTGCTCGCGGACCTGGCCGAGAAGCGGGGCGTGATCACCCAGGTCAACCACCAGCGGCGCAGCGCACCGCTCCTGGTGCGGATGCGCGACGAGTGCCTGCGGCGCGGCCCGATTACCCACGCGGTGTGCGAGTTCTTCAAGTGCGAGCCGGTGCCGCGCTACCACACGCGCGACCACATGATGGACGACTGCACCCACTCGATCGACACGGTGCGCTGGATGTGCGGCGGCGAGGTGACCGGCGTGGACAGCCGTTGCCGGCGCATCGGCACGCCGGACATCAACTGGATCGGCGCCATGCTGCACTTCGACAACGGCGCCACCGGATTCGTGATCAACAGTTGGACCAGCGGGCGGCGCGTGTTCCGGGTACAGATGCATGCCCCTTCCGTGTATGTCGACGCCGAGGTGGAGGGTACGGCGAGGCTGTACGCCGACGGCGACCGCGAGGGAGCGGCCTACGACACGCGGGCGGTCGCCGGCAGCGACGAACGGTTCGTGTATGGTGGCCACCGCGCCAAGAACCGCGAGTTCATCGACTCGATCAAGAGACTCGATCAAGAGCGGCCGCGACGTGACCACCTCGCCCTTTCGCGACTGCATCAAGACCATGGACGTAGCCGAACGCATCCTGGCCCGCGCCACCCTGGCCGGCGAGTGATTTCGGGCGGCTCCAATCAAGTACCCGTAAAGTAAAATAAATACTTATCTGGTAAATGGCTACGTCGCATCCGAGGGGTCTGGTCAACTTCTCAGTCAAGTAAACCTGGGGCTATCACGACCGGTGTCGCGCGAGACCACGGAGGAGTCTCGATCAAGTACCCGTCAAGTAAACTAATTCGTTATATAATAACGATATATACAAGTTAATGAGGGTCTGGTCACGGCACCGATCAAGTAGAATCGGCACTATAAGGCTTTCGACTGCTCCGACGATGCCCAGAACGGTATGTACTCGCGGTTCTTGAGCGACGCCTCGGGAAGCCGGATGGAGACGAGGCCAGACTCGACCGCCTCACGGATCAGGCGTGATGCCATCGCCCGGTTCTTCTCATCGATTCCGAACCGCTTGCGAATCGACGTGTTGGTCATGCTCCCTCTCTGTACGTACTTCAGGCAGGCATGCAGGTAGCAGGCGCGTTCGCGTTCACTCTTGTCCATATCGGCCAGGGCCTTGTGGGCGAACAAGACCACCCGTGTGAAGTTCGGAGGAGTCTCGAAGAGTGGTGCCGGAAGCTGGTGGCGTTCTATCTCGAATACCACCTTGTCGATGCCGCTGCCACGCTCCTCGCAGATCCGGAAGCGACGCATGAGCGAGGCAAGGACCTCGTTGCGAGACCGCGGCGGGCTGTCGAGGAAGCGTTGCGTATCCAACAGCGGCTCACCAGGGTTTGTGATCTCGATGCGGCCTGGGAAGACCTCGACCATCGGCCCGGTGCCGGTCGCCAGGAAATCCTGGTGGATCAAGGCATTGGCCACCAGTTCCCTCACCGCGATCTCCGGGAACGCCGGCACGGTCTGCCGGAGTGCTTGGCCGATAATCTCGCTTTCCGGCAGCCTGGCGTTGATGTAGCCGACCAGATTCTTGAAGCCTGCTGCGTAGCCTCTGAAGCCTTCCCGTTCCTTCAGCGTCTCAGTACGGCCCGAGCCACGGTACTCGATCACTCGAACGGCCTTACGTTCCAACGACCGAAAGTCGCCGAGATTACGGGCCAGCAGCATGGCGCCCAGATTGGTGATGTCGAAGCCGCCGGCCGCGCTGGGAGCGATCAACCGATCCTGCTGGAGCACATCAAGGATAGCGGCGTGGCCGTCCGGCAGCGGCGTATCGAGCAGCTCGAAGTACGCGGGGTAGTCGAGCTTGGTTAGGACGTTCTCACCGCTCAGCCGCTCGGCCGCGATGCCGTCTTCGAAGCCCACGCGATCGAACACCCGCCACAGAGCCCGTTCCTTCTCCGGGAATTCCTTGAGCTCCCTCTTGGCACCACAACGCGAACCCCGCTGGCGCATGGACAGGGCCGCGTGGGTCAGTCGTAGACGGCGCGGACCCAGGGGTCGCCGGTGGGTACGGGGAGCAGGGTGCGGGGGTTGTCGACGCGGCCGGCGGGGCGGCAGCCGGAGCCGGTGATGGCGGTGCGGGCGTCGCCGAGGTCGTCGCGGGCGGCGTCGGCGCGGTCCTGCAGTTCGCGCACCACCGCGGGGTGGCGGGTGAACAGGTTGGTGGTCTCGCCGGCGTCGGCGTCCAGGTCGTACAGCTCGTCCTTGTCCAGGTGCAGCTTCCAGCGCCCGGCGCGGATGGCGTCGAGGCTGCGGGTGCCGGCGCCGTAGTACAGGAACTGCTCGTGCGGGGTGGCGGCGCCGGGCTCGCCGGTGAGCAGCGGGCCGATGTCGGCGCCGTCGACGATGCGGTCGCGCGGCTCGCCGGTGCCGGCCATGCGGGCCAGGGTGGGCAGCAGGTCGAGCGTGCAGCACAGTTCGTCGCAGGTGGCGCCGGACGGCACCAGGCCCGGCCCCCAGGCGATGAACGGTTCGCGCATGCCGCCCTCCCAGGTGCTGCCCTTGCCGCCGCGCAGCGGCCGGTTGCTGCCGACGCCGCCGCGGCTCAGGCGCATGGCGTCCACGCCGCCGGGGGTGCGCGGCACGCCGGCGCCGTTGTCGGAGGTGAACAGCACGATGGTGTTGTCGTCGAGCCCGAGGTCGCGCAGCGTGTCGAGAATGGCCCCGGTGGTGAAGTCGAGGTGGGACACGGCGGCGCCGTACGGGCCGTTGCGGGACGCGGCGTGGTAGTTCATCGGGGTGTAGATCGGCACGTGCACGTACATGTGCGCGAGGTACAGGAAGAACGGCCGGTCGCGGTTGTCGTGGATGAAGCGCAGCGCGTCGACCAGGTAGCGGTCGGTGAGGGACACCTGGTTGGGGTCGGTTTCCACCACCTTGTCCCGGCGCATCAGCATGAGGGGCGGAAACGGCTTCTGGCCCGGGATGCGCAGGTCGGGCAGCATGTCGTTGCTGTAGGGGAGGCCGAAGTAGTCGTCGAAGCCGTGCCGGTCGGGCAGGAACTCGGGCTGGTCGCCGAGGTGCCACTTGCCCACGATCTTGGTGGCGTAGCCCTGCCCGCGCAGCAGGGCGGCGATGGTCACCTCGTCGGGGGACAGCCCGATCGGGTCGCCGGGCAGCAGGACCACGAAGGTCTCCCCGCTGTCGAGCCCGACGCGCTTCGGGTAGCAGCCGGTGAGCAATCCGGCCCGCGACGGCGAGCACACCGGCGAGGGCACGTAGAAGCTGGTGAAGCGGGTGCCCTCCGCCGCCATGCGGTCCAGGCGCGGCGTGTCATGGTCGCGCGACCCGTAGCAGCCCAGGTCGCCGTAGCCGAGGTCGTCGCAGAAGATGACCACGAAGTTGGGGGTGCGCGGTTGATCGGAACCGGATTGCTGCGCCATGCGGCCTCCTGTCGCGGCCGATGGGGAACACCGGCTGCACCGAAGTGCGTCGCCGGCTTGACCACTGGCTGCCATGCGCCGAGCCTACCACATGGAGTCCGTGGCACGGAGCGGGCGAGCGGGCGAGCGGGCGAGCGGGCCGGCGCTGCGCGCGGCGCGGCGGCGGGCGCGGTCAGCCACGACCGCCGTGGCCGCCGCGCTGTTGACTGTTTCGGACAGCTTGTCTCTAATTGATCCAGGAGGACTATCGGATGGTACTCAGCAAGAGGATTCTGGCGGCGGCAGCAGTGGCGGTTGCCGCGGTAGCGGCGCCGGTCGCGGCGGTGGCCGACATGGCGGCCGCGGAGATGATCGATACCGACGGCGCCGTAATCGGCACGGCCACGTTCGAGCAGACGCCGCACGGCGTACTGATGAACGTCGAGATAGCGGGACTGCCGCCGGGTGCGCATGGCATCCACCTGCATGCCGTCGGCGCCTGCACGCCGGACTTCACGGCGGCAACCGGACACATCAACCCGAACGGAATGGAGCATGGCCTGCGCAATCCGGCGGGCCCGGACAACGGCGACCTGCCCAACCTGTTCGTGCACGCCGACGGCTCCGCGCGGGCGGAGTTCTTCACCGTCCTGGTGTCGGTGTCCGGAGGCGAGATGCCGGCCCTGCTGGACGAGGACGGCTCGGCGGTGATCATCCACGAGAACCCCGACGATCACCTCACCCAGCCGATCGGCGGCGCCGGCGGGCGCATCTCCTGCGGCGTAATAGAGGCAATGTGACGCCAGACCGGGCGTCCGGGACCTGACGTGGCGCGGGCGGCAGGATGGTGCCGGCCGCGCTTCCACCGCACCCCCGACACCGGCAACCGGCTCGGCCTCGATCGGGAACTTCGTACCGCGCGCGGGAGCGTACCACGGCCCGCGCCACCGTCGCACCTGCGCCTGCCGGTGATCCCGCACGCGCCGCACTGAGCGGGCGCTCCGGCACCGAGCGCTCGCCGCTTACCGGGCGGCCACGGTGGCGGCGGCGCCGGCGGGGCTCACCGCGCCTCGCCCCGGCTCGCCCCAACCTTGCATTGCCGGGGCGACCGGGTATCATGAGAGGCGGTCCTCACCTGCTTCGGCGGGGCGGACCGCAGAATTCACGGAGGATCCCATGAGAGTTGTACGTTCATTCATGCTCGTCGCGTCCCTGGTGACGCTCGCCGTGGCGCCGGCGTTCGCCGCCGCGGCGTCCGAGGAGTCGGCGGCAGACACGGCGGCCGCGTCGGTTGCCATGACCGGCACCGACATCGTCAAGGTGGCGGGGCGGTACACGGTGAAGGAGAGCTGGCTGCTGGCGCCCACCGCGTCGCAGGTCGGCATCAGCACGTTCAGCGAGGCGCCGATGCTGGCCGCCATGGTGCAGAGCGGGGAGTTGCCGCCGGTAGCCGAGCGGCTGCCGGACGATCCGCTGGTGCTGGAGCCGTACGAGCAGACCGGCAGCTACGGCGGCGAGCTGCGCGCGGCGCGCACCGGGCCGTCCGACTGGGGCGACATGCACCGCGGACGCAAGGCGTTCCTGTTCCGGGCCGACCCCACGCTCAACGAAGCGATCCCGTACGCCGCCAAGGCGTGGGAGATGTCCGACGACCAGACCGTGCTCACCATCCACCTGCGCGAGGGGATGAAGTGGTCGGACGGCGAGCCGTTCACCACCGCGGACTTCATGTGGCTGTATGAGAACGTGTTCCTGGACTACGACATTCCGTTCAGCGCCCGCAACAGGTTCACGATGGGGGGCGAACTCGCCGACTGGCAGGCGGACGGCGACTACACGCTGGTGATCACGTTCCCGGCGCCGCTCACGCTCAACAGCCGGACCCTGCTGCTGAACTGGTCCCAAGTGCAATCGGGCCGGCTGTTCACCCCGGCGCACCACATGCGGCAGTTCCATCCCACGTTCAACGCCGACGCGGAGAAGCTCGCCGAGGAGGACGGCCACGACACCTGGGTCGCCGGCCTGATGGCACGCATGTCCGGCGCGCCCTCGCTGAAGCACCCGCGCCCGGAGCTGGCGCCGTGGGTCCAGGAGCGGCGTGACTCGACCGCCATCTTCTTTACCCGCAACCCGTACTTCTTCGCGGTCGACGGCGCCGGCAACCAGCTTCCCTACATCGACCGCGTCAAGGCGTCGTTCTTCGCCGACAAGCAGGTCGCGATCCTCGCCATGATGCAGGGCAAGGTGGACCTCGGCGGGCGCCTGACCGATCCGGGCAGCTTCCCGCTGTACAAGGAGAACGAAGAGATCGGCAACTACCGCGTGCTGGAGTGGCAGGACACCAAGGACTCGCGCGTCACGTTCGGGTTCAACCTGAACCACCCGGACCCGGTGAAGGGCCCGATCTTCCTGGACAAGCGGTTCCGGCAGGCGATGTCGCTGGCGATGAACCGCGAGGAGATCAACGAGTTCGTGTTCCTGGGGCTGGCGACGCCGCAGCAGTACACCGTGGACGCCGGGGCGGCGTTCTACAATCCGGATTGGGCGCGCGCCTACGCCGACTACGACCCGCAAGGGGCGATGGCGCTGCTCGATGAGATGGGCATGACCGACCGCGACGGCGACGGCTGGCGCGAGGCCCCCGGCGGCGAGGAGTTCATCCTGGAGATGCGCCCGCACACCAGCTCCGTGATCGGCACCATGGGCGACAACGTCAGCGAGCTGGCGCAGGCGTACTGGAACGAGATCGGCATCAGGACCAACTACAAGCAGGTGTCGGAGGAACTGTGGTTGGAGCAGGTGCTGGCCAACGAGCTGGACCTGTCGATCTGGATTTCGCAGTCGTCCCTGCCGGGACGCATCGGGCTGCCGCACATCGGCGAAGGCATCGTGGCGTACGCGCCCGAGTGGTACCAGTGGCTCCGACATCAACTGTGGATCGAGGGCGGACGGAAGGGCGAAGAGCCGGCCGCGGGAGTGGAGCCGACCGGCGAGTGGGGACGCTACATCGACCTGTGGCGGCAGTGGGTCGCCGCGCCCAACGCCGAGGAGTTCAACCGGGTCGGCACCGAGCTGTGGGACTTCCAGGCCGAGAATCTCGGCAACCTCGGCACGGTGGCGAAGGTGGTGCGTCCGATCATCATCAACAACCGGGTCCGCAACGTGCCGGAGGTGCTGCCGTTCTCGTTCGCCAGCTTCCTGTGGGTGCAGGCCGCGCCGGCCCAGTGGTACATCGAGGAATAGCACTCCGGCACCCTTCCGCCTCGCGACGCCGCACCTTCCACCCGAGGGTGCGGCGTTCTTCTTCTGGATGCCGTCCGTGACCTTGATCACCCCCATCGTGAGTCATATACTGAATCTATATGAATCACGAAGTGACTCACTCGGAGAGCACGTCATGCAACAGTTGACCGTGCGAGGATTCGAGCCCGAGTTGGCGGACCGCATTCGCAGGCTCGCGCAGCAAGAACGAATCTCATTGAATCAGGCGGTGCTGCGCCTCCTGCGGCGCGGAGCCGGTCTCGACCCGGATCAGGCGGCGGACGACACGGTGGGGACCTCCCTGGATCAATTCATCGGGAGTTGGACGGGCCGGCAGGCGGATGAGATGGACCGGGCGCTGGCGGACTTCGAAGGCATCGACGAGTCGATGTGGTCATGAGGGTTTCGCTCGACTCCAACGTCTACTCGCTGCTGTTCCGTGGGCATCCGCTGGTTGCCGAGATCGTTCGGCGTTCTCAGGAAGTGGTGCTGTCCGCCGTCGTGATCGGGGAACTGCTCTACGGGTATCGGTACGGTTCGCGCATGGCCCGGAATTTGCGCGAACTCGATGACTTCCTGGTCAATCCACACGTGACCCTGGTGACGGTAAGCCGGACGACGGCGGACCGGTACTCGCGCATCGCGACGGCTCTGCGAGCGAAGGGCCGCCCCATACCGACCAATGACATCTGGATCGCGGCGCACGCGATGGAGACGGGAACCGAGCTGATTTCCTCGGATGGACACTTCAAGGACGTCGATGGGCTGGCTTGGGTTTACGTCCCGGTGGAGTAACAAGGGCAGGCGCGACACCGCCGGCGTGGTGCGTCAGTGGCTTTCGGCAAGTGGGACGACTGCCGAGCGCGGGTCAAAGCTGACGGTAACCGGGGCGCCGGCGTCCGGGAGGGTACGGCCGGCAGGTATCAGCGCCTGCAGTGAAATGCCGCCCACCGCCACCGTCGCGAGGGCGGCGATGCCGCGGAAGGACGTGTCCTGCAGTGTGCCGCGCAGGGTGTGCCGTGTGCCGGCCGCGTTGGCCACGCCGGCCGCGGCGGGGTGGCCGGACGGTTGTCGGCCGAGGTCGGTGGTGGACAGACTGATCCGCTCCGGGCGGATCAGGATGGCGCCGCGTGTGCCGGGCCCGGCGGCCCCTTCGTAGGGCAGCAGGCCGACCTCCGTCTCGATCAGCCTACGGTTCGAGCCGCGGTCGATGGTGCCGGCAGAGGCAGGGGCAGAGCCGGTGCTGTCCGCGGCTTCGGTGTCGGCTTGCGGGCCGGCGCGGACCGAGCCGGCGGCAAGTACCTTGCCGCGCAGGATGTTGGCGCGGCCGAGGAAGCGGGCCACGAATACGCTCGCCGGGCGCTCGTACAGGGCGCGCGGGGTGCCGACCTGCACGACGCGGCCGGCGCGCATCACCGCCACCCGGTCGGACACGGCGAGCGCTTCTTCCAGGTCGTGGGTCACGAACAGGGCGGTCTGGCGCAGCCGGCGCAGAATGCGCGGCAGGTCGACCAGGAGCTGCTCGCGCAACGGGCGGTCGAGCCCGGACAGCGGCTCGTCCAGCATCAGCAGGCGCGGGTGCGGCGCCAGCGCGCGCGCCAGCGCCACCCGCTGCGCCTCACCGCCGGACAGGGCGTCCACGGGCCGCCGGCGGAAGCCGCTCAGCCCCACCAGCTCCAGCAGCTCCGCCACCCGCCGGCCGCGCACGGCGGCGCCGCCGTGCCGCGTGCGCGGCTGCATGCGCAGTCCAAAGGCGACGTTGCGCGCCACGTCCAGGTGGGGAAACAGCGCCTGGTCCTGAAACACCAGGCCGAAGCCGCGCCGGTGCGCGGGCACGGCGGCCAGCGACCGGCCCTGCCAGCGCACCTCGCCGGCGTGCGGCTGCAAGCCGGCGATCACCCGCAGCAGGGTGGTCTTGCCGCACCCGCTTGGCCCCAGCAGGGCGACGATCTCGCCGGCGCGGGCGGTCAGCGACACGTCGTCCAGCACCGCGGTTCCGCCAAGTTGCACGCTCACGTGACGTACCTCCAGCGCGTCTCCCGCGCCAGCTTCCGGCGAGCCGGGATGGTCGCCATTCCGGCCCCGTGCGGCATCCTGATCCCGGTCGATCATGGCGGCCATCAGAAGTCGCGGGCGGCGGCGACGCGCAGCCGTTCGATGGCGGCGATGCTGACCGCGGTGGTGAGCATCAGGATGGTGGCCAGCGCCATGCCCTGGCCGTAGTTGGCGGCGCCGGGGCGCGACAGCGAGCGGAAGATGGCGGTGGTGATGGTGGGCAGCTCGGGGCGCGCGATCAGCGCGCTGGCGCCGAATTCGCCGAGCGAGATGGCGGCCGCGAACAGCGCCGCGCTGGCCACGGCACGGCCGAGCACCGGCAGTTCGACGTGGACGAAGCGCTGCGCCGGCGAGGCGCCGAGCACCGCGGCGGCCTCGCGCAGGCGAGCCGGCACCGCCTGCAGCCCGCCCACCAGTGCCCGGAATACCAGCGGCAGCGCCACCAGCGTGTGCGCCACCGGCAGCAGCACCGGCGAGGCGCGCAGGTCGAAACCCGGCAGACCGAGGGCGAGGATGAAGCCGAAGCCGATGGTGACCGGCGAAGTGCCCAGCGGCAGCATCACGACCACGTCGATCAGCCGCTGCAGCCACGCACGCCGCACGCCGATCGCCGCCCAGGCGGCGGGCAGCCCCACCGCCAGGCTGAGCAGCGCGGTGAGCACGGCGAACAGCAGCGAGTTGCGGATTGCCAGCAGTGGCGGGACGGTGAGGGCGGCGCCGCGCGGACGGCTGCCGAGACGGCTGAACAGGGCCAGAGTGAGGCGCCCGTCCTCCACCGAGAACAGCGCGCGCAGCGCCAGCGCCGCCAGCGGTACCACCAGCCACACCAGCAGCGCGCCGACCGTCAGCGCCACCAGCAGCCGTTCGCGGCCGGATGCCGGCCAGCGCTCATGGGTGGCGGCGCGGCCGAGGCGGGCGCTGGCGCCGTAGCGGGCGGCGGCGCTGCTGTAGGCGCTGGTGACCAGCGCGGTGAGCAGGAGCTGCAGCAGCGACAGCACCGCCGCCGCGCGCAGGTCGAACAGGGTGACGGTCTGCAGGTAGATCTCCACCTCCAGGGTGGCGAAGCGCCCGGCTCCGAGCAGCAGCACCACCCCGAACGAGGTGAAGTCGAACAGGAACACCAGCAGCGCGGCGGCGACGATGGGCCGGGTGAGCAGCGGCAGGGTGACCGTGCGCCAGCGGCGCAGCGGGCCGGCGCCCAGCACCGCCGCGGTCTCGCTGACACGTGGATGCATCTGCGCCCAGGCATCACCCACCAGCCGCACCACCAGCGCCGTGTTGAAGAACACGTGCGCGGCGATGATCGCGCCCGCGGTGCCGGTGAAGCGCAGCGGGGGCAGCGCCAACGCCGGGAGCGCCTGGTTCACGAAGCCGTGCGGGCCGAGCAGCGCCTGCCAGGCGGCCGCCACCACCAGCGTGGGCAGCACGAACGGCACCAGGGTGATGGTGCGCAGCAGGCGCTTGCCGGGGAACCGGTAGCGGGCGAACACGTAGGCGGCCGGCAGGCCCACCGCCAGCGTGCACACGGTGGAGACCGCCGCCTGCCAGGTGCTGAACCACAGCGCGCGCAGCGTGGTGGCGGCGGTCAGGATCTGCCGGATGCCGATGCCGTCCTCGGCCGGGCTGCTCAGCCCGCGCGCGATGATGGCGGTCAGCGGGTAGAGGTAGAACAGCCCCAGGAACGCCAGCGGCAGGATCCACAGCCAGGGGCGCGCACCGGGCCGGCCGATCCCGGCCTGCCCGATCGGCGCCGGCTGGACCCTCCGGTCCGCCACCGCTGCCGCCACGCCCGCCGCTGGCGCCTTCAGGGCTTCAAGCTACTGCGCCATCGCTTCGCGCCACTGGCGGATCCAGCGCTCGCGGTGCTCGGCGATGGCGGCCGGCTCGACGTGCGCCGGGTGCGCGGGAATGGACAGGAAGCGTTCGAACTCGGGCGCCAGCGGAGTGTCCGCGATGACCGGGAACACGAACATGTTGAACGGCAGCGACGCCTGGAAGCTGGGCTCCAGCATGAAGTCGATCCAGCGCTCGGCGAGCTCGCGGCGCGGCGTGCCGGCCAGGATGCCGGCGAACTCGATCTGCCGGAAGCAGCTCTGGTCGCCGACCATCACCCCGGTGCTGGGCGCGTCTATCGGGGTCTCCGCGTAGATCACCTCGAACGGCGGGCTGGAGCCGTACGATACCACCAGCGGACGGTCGCCGGCGCTGGTACCGCCGCTGAACTCGGCGAAGTAGGCGGTCTCCCAGTCGGGGGCCACGCGCACGCCGTTGTTCTGCAGCTCGCGCCAGAAGTCCAGGTAGCCGGGATCGCCGAAGCGGCCGATGGTGGCCAGCAGGAAGGCGAGGCCGGGCGACGAGGCGGCCGGGTTCTGCACCACCAGCAGGTCGACGTAGGCCGGATCGGCCAGGTCTTCCAGCGTGTGCGGCGGCTCCAGTCCGGCCTCCTCGAACCAGGTGATGTCGTAGTTCACGCACACGTCGCCGAAGTCGATCGGCGTGGCGTGGCCGGTGGCGTCGAGGCGCAGCTCGGCGGCGATGCCGGCCAGGGCGGCGGGCTCATAGGGCTCGAATACGCCTTCCTCGAGCGCCCGGCTCAGGAACGCGTTGTCAACGCCGTACAGCACGTCGGCGAGCGGGTTGCCCTTGGCCAGGATGGCACGGTTGAGCGCGGAGCCGGCGTCGCCGGCCAGCAGGATGCTGACCTTGGCGCCGTAGCGCTCCTCGAACTCGGCCAGCACCTCCTCGGGAACGACGGTCGAGTCGTGGCCCATCACGGTGAGCACGTCGGGCTCTTCCCGGGCCGGTTCCGCACCGACGTGGGCGGCACAAAGCAGTGCCAGCACAGCAGACACCGCGAACAGATAACGCATGAATTCCTCCCGCCGGGGAGTGGAAAATAACTGACAATCAGGCTGCAGGTGGGTGATGAACTCCCTCCGCCGGCATTACCCGGATCAGGTGAGCGAGTCGAAAGCTTTGAGAATCGGCGACCGGCGCGTCATCCCACGGCTCTCCTCTCAGCTTGGCAACACCAAGCTCCCCGGTCTATGCAACCATCCTAAACTGCCGGCCGCGGTGCGTCAACCCGCACGGCGGGCTGGCGCGGGCCGGCGCGGGCCGGCTAATCGCGACCATTCCGGCGCTCGATGGAGAGGGTATAGCCGCCGACGGCACCATTCGGGTCGGCGACGGCGAAGCGGTACACGCGATCGGCCTCGGCCCGGAAGAAGAGTTCCGGGTTGACGCCGAACAGGCCGCCGCCGCTGTCGTCGTCCACGGTGGCGGCGGGAGAGTAGCGATAGTCGATGCTGAGGAGCGGGTCGGTCAGCACCGAGTCCACGAACACGCGCACGGTCTCGCCGGCTTGGAGGAAGAGGAGGAAGCAGTCGAGGTCGTAGGGATAGTCGATGGCGCCGACCCGGCTGACCGGCAGTTCGAGGGCGGCGCCGTCATCGGGATCGTTCAGGGGCGCGAGAGGAGCATCTCCCTCGACTCGCACCAGGACGTTCCTGTCGTCGTACTGCTCGACCAGGAGCAGAAAGGGCGGGATGCCGTCGAGGCCGGCGGAAATCATCTCGGTGCCGCCGGTACCGTATTCGTCAACTTCGGAGATGATCGAGCCAATTGCGCTGTAGCGGTTTTTTGGGCCGTTGAGCAGCCGGTCACACCAGAGAGCACGCGCCCGGGACGTTGACGGCGTCGCTGACGCTCGCCCGGCGCCGAATGACGGCTCTATCGAGTGTGCTGAGTGGGGTCCGCGAGGTGGGATCAAGCCTCATCCGTGGCTCAATGCACAGATCGGGACAGACCGGTCTCGCTGAGGAGCCGGTGGGATTGGGTTTCTTGGTGACCGGCGAGTGGCCGTCGGTCAGGCGGGTTTGACCAGACTCCGCAGGTTCTCTGGTTGGCCGGCGCGGATGCGCCCCACGGCCATCGCCAGCATGATCGTCAGCGCCATGGTGACGCGCAGCTGCATCTTCGCCAGCCCGCGGATGCCCGGTCGCTCGAACCCGAAGCCGCCGGCCAACCGGCTGTTGACCCGCTCCACGGCACCGCGCTGGTCGTAGAAGTCCTGCCACCGGTAGCTGGACCGCGCCACCGGCGTGAACACGCGCCGATCCTCGGCCAGCGGGATGCGCACCGCGTCGCTCACCGGGCACCGATCCATGCCCTTGCAGGTGACCCCCGAGTAGCGCGCCGGACAGCGATACTTGAGCGACTCGCGAGCCTGCTCGAAGCCGCCGTAGGCCATGCGGTGCAGTTCACCGGTCCGCGGGCACATGCAGGATACCTGGCCGTCGTGGGTATAGATCACGTTCTCCTGACCGCTCACCCGCTTGGTGAGGACGCCATCCTGCTCCGCCTCTCCGTCCTTCCAGCAGTTTCGAATGTCGATGACCGGCTTGATCTGATGCTGTTGCCACAGCCGATTGATCAGCTTTTGGTCGTCGTAGCCCTTGTCGGCGCTCAGGCGATCGCACCGTTGCAGCAGCTCGGGATGACGATCCTGCATCTGATCAAGCAGTCGCTGTGCCTGCGGCTGCTCACCGGTCGACGCCTTGGTGACCTCGAACGCCAGCGGCACCTCGTAGGTGGCGTCCACGACCAAGTGCAACAGGTAGCCGAACCAGTAGTGTTTCTTCTTGCCTTTCTTCTCGCCCTTCTCGCCCTTCTTCTCGCCGGAACCCTTGACGCCCCAATCGGCATCGCGGTCGCGGCGCCCGTCGGTGTCTTCCTTGTTATCCTTCGGCACCGGATAGCTGCTCGGACCGTTGGCCAGGGAGTGCAGCTCCTTGCCGTCCAGCGCCTGTACCTGGCCCAGGTCCGGCAGCTCAATCCGGAGTTCGTCGAGGGTGCTGTGGAACAGCTCATCGATCTGCCCCTGATGCTTGCGCAGCCGGCGCTGGAAGCGGGTATAGGCGTATTCGCTGGGCACCGCCCGTGCGCCGTCGAACGGGTCGAACCCGCACAGGTCTCGCAACTGCGCGTTGCGCAGCAACTCGCGCCGCAAGGCGGCGATGCTGGGATGCTGGAACACGAAGCCGGCGATCAGCGAGTTCCACATCGGGCGCACCGGATAATCGTTGCGACCGCGACCGCGACCGGCTTCCAGCAGTTGCATCAGCGGCTCGTCGGGGAGCGCGTCGAGCACCAGCGTCAGGCGTTCGAGATCACCCAACTGGTCGACGCTGTCCCAGCGGAACAGAAACGGATGTGGTATAGTGGCCATCGGCGGTTCTCCTGTTGTGAATTACTGTTCACTTGCCACTATGGCGAGTTACAGGAGAACCGTCAATTATTTTGTAGACAAACAGTTGCGATGTATCATCGGGGCCTTGACCGGCGCTCCCGACGCGCGTACAGGGGATCAGCAGGTCGTGGGGTAAGAAATACCTCCCCCTGGTTTCTGATCGCCTGCATCGGGCTTGCAGCAAGCGCAATTGCCTCGGTCACGGGGTAAAGAAAAAATCGCCCACTTCTATCTCGCTGCCCGCTTGGAACTTACCGACAGCGCAATTGGCTCTGATCGCCCCGGTCCAATCGACGATGGCCACGGCGAGGTCGGAAGCGCTCTGCAGGGTGAAGGTAACCTGGTCGCCAGGCGGAGCGTCGATGGCGAACGCCTGTTTCGCCCAGAGATAGTCCAGGTCGAAGTGAATGGGTGTGGCTTGCGCGGTCGCCGCCAGGTTCCGGTCGCCGCGGCGTTGCGGGACATCCAGACCCGTCAGCAGGGCGGTAACGCGCGGAATCAGGTCGGCGGCGGACATCGCCATACCGAAGCGACCGAGGTCGCTCGCGAACCCGCTCATGCCGACCACGGCACCCGCCTCCGAAGCCAGCACTCCGCCGCTCTGCCCGTCATCGACGGCCGCGTCGGTTTGCAGGAAGGTCACGTCCTGACCCGGCCAGCGGCGGTAGCGCGACAGGATGCCGCGGCTGATGGTGGGCTGAGGGAACGACTCCCACTCGCCGGAATAACCGATGGCGAACAGCTCGGTACCGACCGGAAGCGTGGTGGAGGTGTCGAAGGGCGGCAGGACCGGGGGCGAGTCGAGCTGAACGGGGCCGAGGACGGCGATGTCGGTGAGCAGGTCCCAGACGATCAGGGGCACGTCGAGCAGCTCGGTACCG
This sequence comes from Spirochaetia bacterium, assembly GCA_965208575.1. GTDB lineage: Bacteria > Spirochaetota > Spirochaetia > SZUA-6 > Bin103 > Bin103. Next base: position 289,667 of record CBDBOV010000001.1, read on the forward strand.
TCGGGGAACACGATGCGAGCAGAGCGGTGCGGGTACAGTACGTGGGCGGCGGTGAGAATGGTATTCGAGTCCAGGAGCAGCCCGCTGCCGCTGCCGGGGCCGGCCTCGATGAACACGACCGCCGGAGCGACCGACGTGTAGACCGAGGAGGCGGTGTTCTGTTGGGCGTAGGCGGCGGTACAGAGCAGAGCGATTGCAGCCAGTGCAGCCAGTGCAGCCGGTGCTGAGGACACGGGACGATGCACGATCAGTTCCAGCCACCAGCGGAACGATCAGCGCCGGCCATCGTGTACGGGCAGCAACGACTGAACATGTTGTACAACGCCCCGGAGCACCGGCACGTTGGCGCCGGCGCGAACCAGCGTACACAAGCCGAGATAGAGGCCCAGCAACGCGCGCGCGGTCTGGACGAGGTCCACGTTGCCGGACACTTCGTTGACGCCGCGGGCCCGTTCGATGGCGTCCCGAAAGCGCACCTCCATGCCCTGGAGCAGACCTTGCAGCGCCTCGGCCACCTTTGGAGCGACGGTCCTCGACTCCAGGGCGGCGTTGACGAGGAGACACTGCTGACCGCGCTGCGACGAAACGTCCGCTTCGGCAGCCCATTGGAATGCGGCGATCAGCGCGGCGCGCGGTGAACCTTCACCGCGCAGCGCGTGCATACCAGGAGCACGACACTCGGTGCCGTAACGATCGAGGGTCTGCACGAACAAGGACTGCTTGTCGCCGAAGTTGGCGTACACGGCGCTGCGGGAAATCCCGATACGGCGGGCCAGCTCTGCCATCCCGGTGTCCTGGTAGCCGCGCTCGCCAAACAGCTCAATCGCGGTGTCGAGGGCGTCTTCTATGGCAAAGGATCTGTGTCTCGGCATGGCGTCGGCCGTGGAGGCTGGGGGGACGCCGAACAGCGCCCGCCGGCTGCTGATAGTTTCCAGAATCCACTCATAATACTGCGTTGACAACACCATAGACGGAAACTGCCACACTTGACAAGGCATCCTGGGGACATATAGTGGATTTAATGTGTATGATCGCGCTATATTATGTCCTTATTGTGGATCAATCGACAGCAAGGGGAGGGTCTGATGAAAAGTACAGATGAACTCACGAGGGAGATCGAGGCGCTGCGGGTCCGCATCTCGAACTTGAGCGGTGCGGTGCTGCGCATCAGCGCAAGCCTCGACGTCGACACCGTCCTGAAGGAGATCGCGGAAAACGCCCGCGCCCTGACCGGTGCCCGCGGCGCCGTGATTACTGCCTTCGGCGACGCGGGGCATATCGACTACGTGACCTCCGGCCTCACCGCGGACGAGGAGCGCGAGTTGATCGAGTGGCCGGACGGTCTGCGGCTGTTCGAGCACCTGCGGAACCTTCCCTCGCCGCTGCGGGTGTCCGACCTGCGCGGCTACGTGCGCTCGCTCGGTTTCTCGCCGGAGGTCATCTTCGTGGACACCTTCCTGGCAACGTCGATTCGCCATCGGAACGTGCAAGCCGGCTCCTTTTTTCTCGGCGAGAAGGAAGCGGGACAGGAATTCACCAAGGAGGACGAGGAGGTGCTGGCAATGTTCGCGGCGCAGGCGGCGACGGCGATCACGAACGCCCGCACCCACCGTGCCGAGCAGCGCGTGCGGGCCGACCTGGAGGCGCTGATCAACACCTCGCCGGTGGGGGTCGTGGTGATCGACGCCAGAACCGCCCGCCTGGTGTCGATCAACCGGGAGGCAAGGCGGATTGTGGCGGGGCTGCTCGATCCGGGCCAGACCGAGGAAGAACTGCTGCAGGTGTTGATCTTCCGGCTCGCCGACGGGCAGGAAGTCTCGCTCAACGATTTCCCGCTGGCGACCGTGCTCAGCAACGCCGCCGCGATTCGCGCCGAAGAGATGGTGCTGTCGGTGCGCGACGGGCGCAGTGTCACGGTGCTGATCAACGCCACGCCGATCAAGTTCGAGGGCGATGCGGTTCAGTCATTGGTCGTGACCATGCAGGACCTGGGGCCGCTGCAGGAGCTGGAGCGGCAGCGGGCGGAGTTCCTGGGGATGGTGAGCCATGAGCTGCGGGCTCCGTTGAGCTCCGTGAAGGGGCTGGCCGCCACCGTGCTCGGCAACGCGCGCGTCGCGGATCCGGCCGAGGTGCGCCAGTTCTTCCGGATCATCGAGCAGCAGGCCGATCACATGGACGGCCTGATCAGAGATCTGCTCGATGTTGGACGCATCGACACGGGCATGCTCTCGGTGGAGCCGGCACCGGTGGAGGTGGCGGCGCTTGTGGACCAGGCGCGGAGCACGTTCCTGAGCGGCGGTGCTCGGCACGTGCTGAACATCGACCTGCCGGCGGATCTGCCGCCGGTGATGGCGGATGAGCAACGGATCGTACAAGTCCTGAACAACCTGTATTCCAACGCGGCTCAGCACTCGCCCGAGTCCTGCCCCATTCGGGTCGCGGCGGTGCACGATGGCGCCGAGGTAGCGATCTCGGTGTCCGACGAGGGTCGTGGCCTGACGCCGGAACGGCTGCGGCATCTGTTCCGCAAGCACACCGTCGTCGACGACGATGGAGGAGCGCGCAGACGGGGAGCCGGTCTGGGGCTGGCCATCTGCAAGGGGCTGGTCGAGGCTCACGGAGGCCGTATCCGGGGCGAGAGTCGTGGGCCGGACCTGGGAACGCGGTTTACCTTCACGCTTCCGATAGTCGACGAGGCCGGCGGTGGCGCCGCACCGCGGCGGTCGCGTCAGCCGGGCGATGGCCGCGAGCGTACCGGCATACTGGTCGTGGACGACGACCCGCTGACTCTGCACTACGTCCGGGACGCTCTCACCGCGGCCGGCTACGCGCCGGCGGTGACAGGAGATCCGCGAGAGGTGCTGCACCTGATCGAGACAAGAAGGCCGCAGTTGGTGGTGCTCGACCTGTTATTGCCTGGCATGGATGGCATCAAGTTGATGGAGTCCCTCCCCGAGCTGGCGGACATTCCGGTGATCTTTCTGTCCGCCTACGGGCGCGAGGAGACGATCGCGAGGGCACTGGAGGCGGGAGCCGCCGACTACATCGTCAAGCCATTCTCGCCGACGGAACTGACCGCGAGAGTCCGGGCGGCGCTGCGCAAGCGGTCCAAGCCGGACCCCTTCGCGGTGGCGGACCTGGCAATCGACTACGAGAAGCGCCACGTGACCGTGGGCGGCCAACCCGTGCGGCTGACCGTGACCGAGTACGAGCTGCTGCGATTGCTCTCGGTCAACGCGGGACGGGTGTTGACCTACGAGTCACTGGTGCGGCAGATCTGGGGAGAGCGGGAGGATACGGAACCGGTGCGGACCTTCGTGAAGAAGCTGCGCGGCAAGCTCGGCGACAGCCCGGCAAACCCGACGTACATCTTCAACGAGCGTGGGGTTGGCTACCGCATGGCCGCACCGGGCGACGAGTAGGGGCTCTGTCCGCGGGGCACGAACGGATCGCGCCGGTATGGCGCCATCGACGGTGAATGCGTGTGCGCCAAAAATACTCCCGACAGGCCCAAAAAAACACTGTCTGGCCACCACAGGCCGTCTCGCCGTGCGGGACCGGCGCGCCTGACGCAATCACTCCGAGGAGAGCTTGGGCGGGCGCGGGCTGATCGGTCCCGGGCCCCGACTTCGACTCCCCCGAGGCGGCGGCAGCAACGCTTCGACCTGGCGCGCGGCGGCGCGCAGCACCGGCTCGCTCCGCATCAGCAGGTTTGTACCGAGGAACAGACTGAGCAGAGTCGAAGCCACCTGGGCAGCGTCGACGTTGCTGTCGATCTCGCCCCCCGCCATTCCGCGTTCGATCCCACGTCGAACGTTGTCCTCGAGAAACGCGAGTTCATCCCGGACCACGGCAGACACCTCCGCGTCATCCGGCACCAGCTCGAGTGCCGTCCTGATGAGCAGAACGATGCCGGGTGGCGTGGCGCCGCCGCCGTCTGAGAGTGTCGACTCGAACAGGTCGACGATCGCCTCGCGCGGCGCGGCGGCCGACTCCAGGTCCGGCATCCGGCAGGTCTGGGCGTCCCGGCGCAGGCCAGTCAGGAACAAGGCCCGCTTGTCACCGAACGTGGCATACAAGCTGCTCCGGCTGACCCCGACGTGCTCCGCGACATGGCGCATGTGCGTGGATCCATAGCCGCGTGTCCGGAATACCTCCATCGCCCTGGTCAGTGCTTTCTCGGGATCGAATGTCTTTGTTCTCGGCATGCTCTCTCTCACGGTCGAAGCAGTAGAAGTCCGCAAATCATAGGCGAGGATCGTGAACACAGTGTGCATTATTGTGATATAATGGTGGCGAATCTGTGGATCTTTGGGCTGATGCCTCGTACTGAGATGGATCGACATCGCCAGCGCGGAGCGGAGCGGTCGCAGCGTTCATCCGAGGGTACCGGAGACGGGATGATGGAGGGCAGAGAACAACTCAGCTTGCAGAACAGAGCGCCGCGGGGCCGTGGCTCGCGCCTGAGCCGGGCTGACCTGGAGGCCCTGATCGATACCTCGCCGATGGGAGTCGTGGTGCTCGATGCCGGGACCGGCCATCCGGTGTCCTGCAACCAGGAAGCGAGGCGGATCGTATCGGGTTTGCTCGATCGCGGGCAGACCGTGGAAGGGCTGTTGCCGGCACTGACGTGCCGGTTCGCCGACGGCAAGGAGGTAGCGCTCGACCAGTTCCCGCGGGCGGTGGTTCTGAACAGCGCCGCCGCGGTGGGCGCCGAAGAGATCGTGCTCTCGGCACGCAACGGACGGAGCGTCAGGACACTGGTCAACGCGACGCCGATCAAGACCGAGGACGGCACGGTCCAGTCGGTGGTGGTGACGATGCAGGACCTTGAGCCACTGGACGAGTTGGAGCGCCGGCGGGCGGAGTTCCTGGAGATGGTGAGCCACGAGTTGCGGGCGCCGCTGAGTTCGATCAAGGGCCTGACCGCCACCGTGCTCGGCAACTCGGGGATCGTAGACCCGGCCGAGGTGCGGCAGTTCTTCCGAATCATCGAACAGCAGGCGGATGACATGGACGGCCTCATCAGAGACCTGCTCGATGCCGGACGCATCGAAACCGGCACGCTGTCGGTGGCACCGAGACTCGTTGACGTTGCCGGGCTGGTGGACCATGCGAGGCGGACGTTCCTCAGCAGCGGTGCCCGGCACATCCTGGCGATCGACCTGGCGCCGGACCTGCCGCGCGTGATGGCCGATGAGGCGCGCATCGCGCAAGTTCTGAACAACCTGTTCTCCTACGTGGCCGGCAACTCCTCGCAGTCCTCGCCCATTCGGGTCACGGCGCTGCAGGAAGGAGCTGAGCTGGCGGTCTCGGTAACGGCCGACAGCGCGGGCGAGGCGGCCGACCGGTTGCCGCACCTGTTCCGGAAACACGCCGCGATTGGCGGCGTCGGGGGGGCGAGGGGCCGGGAGACCAACCTCGGCCTGGCTATCTGCAAGGGACTGGTGGAGGCCCACGGCGGCCGCATCCGCGCCGAGAGCCTGGGGCCCGGCCAGGGGACGCGAATTACATTCACGCTGCCGGCGGTCGAACACACCGGTGGACGGACCTCCCCGCGGCGTTCGGTTGCGGCTCGCGATGCGGAGCGTACGGGAGTACTCGTTGTCGACGACGACCCGCTGACGCTGCGCATTGTGCGTCAAGCGCTGGTCAGCGCCGGCTTCGCTACGTCGGTGACCGGCGATCCGCGAGAGTTGCCGCACCTCATCAGCACCAGACAGCCGCAGTTGGTATTGCTCGACCTGGTGTTTCCGAACGTCGACGGCATCGCGTTGATGGAGTCCGTCCCCGCGCTGGCCGAACTTCCGGTCATCTTTATTTCCGGCTATGGGCGGGACGAGACGATCGCCAGGGCACTGGAGGCGGGCGCGGTCGATTACATCGTCAAGCCGTTCTCGGCGACCGAGTTGACAGCGCGAGTCCGGGCCGCCCTGCGCAAGCGGACCAGACCCGCGCCCTTCCTGGTAGCGAATCTGGAGATCGACTACGAGCTGCGCCGAGTGACCGTCGCAGGCCGTACCGTGCGACTGACCGTGACCGAGTACGAGCTGCTGCGCGTGCTCTCGGTCAACGCCGGGCGCGTATTGACCTACGACTCACTGCTGCGCCAGATCTGGGGAGAACGGGTGACCGCCGGTTCCGACCCGGTGCGTACGTTCGTCAAGAAGCTGCGCGGCAAGCTGGGCGATGATCCGGCATGCCCGACGTACATCTTCAACGAACGCGGGGTCGGCTACCGAATGGCGGTGCCGGCCAATCGATGAGCCATGTCGACCCGAGGTGGCGGGCGCTTGCGCACCCATCATGCCGTTCGTGCTTGACGCGTCGAGCCGGGCCGTGATCACCGCGGCCATAGCTCCGACGGCGGGGGCATGCGGTAACCGACGCCGCGTACGTTCAACACCCAGGTCGGTGTCGAGGCGTCGTCACCGAGCTTCGCCCGCAGCTTCTTCACGAAGTTGCGTACCAGGTTGACATCGCCCGTCTCGCGGTCGCCCCAAATCTGGCGCAGCAGAGTATCGTAGGTCACGACCCGTCCCGCTCTGCGCGACAGCGCGCTCAGCAGCTCGTACTCGGTCGCGGTCAGCACCACCTCACGCTCGCCGACCGTTACCCGCCGCTGCTCGTAGTGAATGGCGAGTTCGCCGAGCGCGAACGGCTCAGGTTCGGCGTGCCTGCGCAGCGCCGCCCGCACTCGGGCCGTCAACTCGGTCGCCGAGAACGGCTTGACGATGTAATCCGCGGCGCCGCACTCCAGAGCACGGGCGATGGTCTCGTCACGTCCGTACCCGGAGATGAAGACGACCGGCATATCGGCGAGTTCCGGTACGGTTTCCATCAGTTCGATGCCGTCGGTCCCCGGGAGCATCAAGTCGAGCAGCACAAGTTGAGGATGCTCGGTGCGGATGATGTGCGACAGTTCGGTGTGGTCGCCGGTCACGAGCGGCGAGTAGTGCGCGGCAGTGAGCGCGTCGCGCACGTAGCGCAGCGTCTGCGGGTCGTCATCCACCACCAGGATGCGACCGGGTTCGTACGCCGCCCGAGACCGCTCCGAGCGGCGCGGATCGCCCCCTGCCTGGCGGGCGTCGACGGCGCTGTCGGCCACCGGCACGGTGAACGTGAACCGTGCGCCTTGCCCGGCACCGTCGCTCTCGGCCCAGATTCGGCCCCCGTGCGCCTCCACCAGCCCCTTGCAGATGACCAGCCCGAGGCCGGCGCCCCCCTTGTCGCGTATCCCGCCGGTCTCGGCGCCGCCGGCATCCCGTTGGAACAGTCGCGGCAGCAGCTCATGCGGCACGCCGCGGCCTTCATCCGACACCGATATGGCGATGTCGAAGCTGCGGCGCCCCGCGCTGATCCGGATCGGCGAAGACTCGGGAGAGCACCTCGCGGCGTTCGACAGGAGGTTGTTCAGCACCTGCACGATGCGTCGCCGATCGGCCATGACCCGTGGCAGGTCAAGGGGCAGGTCGATCAGCACGTTGTGCCGGCCGCCGCCGCTCAGGAACGTGTTGCGCGCGCGGTCCACCAGGTCGGCCACCTCGGATGACTCGGGCGATACCGAGAGCGTGCCCGAGTCGATGCGGCCGGCGTCGAGCAAGTCGCCGATGAGGCCGCGCATGCGTTCCGCCTGGTCATGGATGATCCGGAAGTACTCGTGGCGTTCGGCCGGGTCGAGCTCCGGCGCCGCCTCCAACAAGATGTCAACCGAGCCCTTGATGGCGGTGAGCGGTGCCCGCAACTCGTGGCTTACCATCCCGAGGAACTCGGCGCGCAGCCGTTCCAGCTCATCGAGCGGGGCCAGATCCTGCATGGTGACCACCAGCGATTCGACCGCACCATCCTCGGACTGGATCGGCGTGCAGTTGACCAGGGTCCTGACGCTGCGCCCGTCCGGAATCGAGAGCACCACCTCCTCCGCGCGCACCGTCTCGGGGTTGCTGACGAGCTGCCCTGTCAGCGGGACTTCGGCAAGCGCGATTTCGCGGCCGTCCGCGCGCCGGCAGGTGACCAACTCGAGCAGCTCTTCGAGCGGACGCCCCGGCGAGCGCAGGCCCTCCACTATGCGCCGCGCCTCGCGATTCAACGAAATCGGGGCGCCGGTTGCGGCATTCAACACCACCACGCCGATCGGCGAGGTTTCGACCAACGCTTCCAGGTCGGCCCGCGCGCGTTGCTCGTCGCGGTGGGTGCGAGCATTGGCGATCGCCGACGTTGCCAGCGAGGCGAACATCACGAGTACCCTCTCGTCCTCGGTCGTGAATTCCGGTGCGCCTTCCTTGCCGGCGAGAAACAGGTTGCCGACCGGCACGCCGCGGTGCAGCATCGGCGTTGCCTGGAACGTTTTCGAGTGCATCAGGTGCGGGGAGTACCCGAGCGAGCGAACGAACGCGGGCATGTCTGACAGGCGTATCGGCCCCGGCAGGCCACGGAGGTGCTCCCAGAGCTTGGGCCCGTCCGGCCAGGCCGCGAACTCGGCGTGCTCCTCGGCGGTGAAGCCGGAGCTGACGTACTCCTGCAGCTGTCCCCGGTCGTCGTTGGTAGTGATGACGCCGTAGCGGGCGCCGGTGAGTACTCGCGCGTTGTCGACGACCTCCTGCAGGACGGTGGTCACGTCGAGGGTCGCGCTGATGCGCAGGATCGCGGAACTGAGCGTGGAGATACGCTCGCGAAGCGTATGTAGTTCTTGGCTTGGGTCCTTGGCTTGATGCAAGTAGTCTCTCCTTCGGGCCTCGACCCGAGCACGCTCGGGCCTTGCACGTTTACGGAAAAAATAGCTGCCGCGGTGAAAGCGGATATACGTGAAGGCTACTATCAATCCCCGATAGATGCTACCACGGAGTCACGAGCAGCCACGAGCAGCATCGACGGCTGCGTGCGGGCGCCGTCCATCGAGGCCGCTGCGACCGTGGAACGACGTACCCGAGATCGGCGAGTCGGTGCGCATGGCACGGGTGCGCCCAAAGGGGGACGCCGCCCACCAGGTCGCGGGCACGCCCCACCGGCGCGGCGCTCACGGCCCGGGGTGGCCGCGGCAGAGCCATGCCCGGCGTCCGCGTTCTGACGCCGCGCCGGCGACCGCATGCGCCTCGCACTCAAAAAGACACTGAAAAGACACTGCCGGGCTTCGCTCGTCCATGTTCTGGTCACTAAAGAAGCTACAGCGCCGCCGCGGAGGCGCCGATGATGAAAGAAGGGCGGGCGCGCATGCCGCGACATGCAGCGAAACTGACCGGGGAGCTATCCGATCCCACAACGCGGCGCGCGCCCGCCCCATTTCTCGCCGGAGCATCCGCCGTCGGGCCCGAGCCGGTTGCCATCGGGAGCGGGACAGGCCACCGGTCGAAACCGGGCGGCCCGCGGCATGGATGGTGGGAGCCGCCTCGGCTACGCGCCGCCGCGCTCGTCGCCCGGTCACGCGGGCAGGACGTGAACGTGGACCTGCGCATCGCGCGCTGCCGCTCTGTTGTTCATGTTGGCACGAGCCCGTACCATGCAGGTTACCGTGAGCGCAGCGTGCACGACCTCGAACAGTGCCATTACCGTGCGCCCGGCTCGCTCGGCGGCCGACCGGAGGCGCTTCATCCGCTTTCCGTGGAGGGTGTACCGCGACATCGATGCCTGGGTGCCGCCGCTGATCAGCGACTTCAAGAAGAAGCTGGACACCGTGCGCAACCCGTTCTACGAGCACGCCGAGATCGAGCTGTTCCTGGCGTGGCGCAACGGCGCTCCGGCGGGCACGGTGGCGGCGATCATCGACTACCACTACAACAACTTTCACGACGAGCGCACCGGGTTCTTCGGGTTCTTCGAGGCGGTGAACGACGACGCGGTGGCGGGGGCGCTGATCGACGCGGCGGCGGAGTGGGTGGCAGCGCGCGGCATGGAGCGGCTGCGCGGCCCCGTCAACCCGTCGACCGCGGAGTCGATGGGCATCCTGCTGGACGCCTACGACCGGCCGCCCGCCATCATGATGGCCTACAACCCGCCCTACTACCCGCGCCTGCTGGAGAGTGCCGGGCTGAGCAAGGCCAAGGACATGGTGGCGCTGTACATGGCGGAGGCCCAGACGCCGGTGGCGCCGAGGGTGGCCCGCGTGGCGCAACTGGTGCGCCGCCGTCACAACGTGACCATCCGCAGCGCGGACCTCAAGCAGATTGACCGCGAGATGGCGCTGGTCAAGCTGATCTACAACGACGCCTGGACGAAGAACTGGGGGTTCGTGCCGTTCACCGACGCCGAGATCGACTACGCCGCCGACGACCTGAAGATGGTGCTGGATCCTGACCTGGCGTTCTTCGCCTTCGTGGACGGCGAGCCGGCCGGTTTCTCGCTGGCGGTGCCCGACTTCAACCAGGTGCTGCGGCGCATGAACGGGCGGTTGTTTCCAGCCGGCGTGTTCAAGGTGCTCTGGTACAAGCGCCGGATCGACCTGCTGCGGGTGGTGCTGGCCGGGGTGCGCCACCGGTATCGCAACCTGGGTCTGGATGCGGTGTTCTACTACGAGACCTACACGCGCGGCACCGCCAAGGGGTTCAACCAGGGCGAGTTCTCGTGGGTGCTGGAGGACAATGTCGCAATGCGCACCACGCTGGAGAAGATGGGTGCGCGCGTCTACAAGCGCTATCGCATGTACGACAGGCCGGTGCGCAGATCGTGAATCAGCGCGCCCTCGCCGGCGGCGCGGGTGCGGCGGCCACGGCGAGGCCGGCGCCGTCCACCCGCACCTCGACCAGCAGGGTGCCGCGCACCGGGCCGTCGAGCAGCAGGTCGGTGACGCGGTCGGCCACCTCGCGCTGGAACAGGCGGGCGAGGGGGCGGGCGCCGTAGCGCGGCTCGTAGCCGCGTTCGCCGAGCCACTGCGCCGCCGCCTCGCTGAGCCGCACCTGGGCGCGGCTGCCGCGGCCCGCTGTGGAGCGGAGCTTGTCGTTGAGGCGGTCGAGGTGGGTCGCCACGATGCGCCGCACGCTGTCCGGCTGCAGCGGCTGGAAGGTGACGATGGCGTCGAGCCGGTTGATGAACTCGGGGCGGAACAGGCGCCTGGCGGCGGCCTCGGCGGCCGAGGTGGGCACCGGTGCCGTGCCGTCGTCGAAGCCGATGCCCCGCGCACTCATCTCCTCGCCGCCGGCGTTGGAGGTCATCGCCAGCACGGTGTGATGGAAATCGGCGCGCCGGCCGTTGCCGTCGGTCAGGGTGGCGTGGTCCATGATCTGCAGCAGCAGGTCGAACAGGTCGGGATGCGCCTTCTCGATCTCGTCGAGCAGCACCACGGAGTAGGGCGCCTTGATCACGGCGTCGGTGAGATAGCCGCCCTCGTCGTAGCCCACGTAGCCGGGCGGCGCGCCGATCAGCCGCGAGACGGTGTGCCTCTCCTGGTACTCGCTCATGTCGACGCGGATCAGCTCCACGCCGAGGATGTCGGCGAGCTGGCGGGTCAGCTCGGTCTTGCCGACGCCGGTGGGGCCGGTGAGCAGAAAGGCGCCGATCGGCTTGTCGGCGTCGCCGAGCCCGGCGCGGTTGCGCTTGATGGCGCGCGCGATGCGGTCGATCGCCTCGTCCTGGCCGAACACCCGCTGCCGCAGCCGCTCGGGTAGGTCGCGCAGCGCCTGCCGCCCGCCGCCCGACACCGCCGCCACCGGCCGCCCGCTCATGCCGGCCACCACCGCGGCGATCTCGGTGCGCGTGATGAGGTGGCGCCGGCCCGTTCGACCTGGTGGAGCGCCCGTGGACGACGTGCCCCCGGTGTTGCCGGCGGATGTGCGGGCGCCAGGGGCGCCAGCCGTATCGGCACCGGCGCCGTCGGCGCCCGACTCCTCGTGCGCCGCGGCGCGCAGCTTGTGGCGCGAGCCGGCCTCGTCGATTACGTCGATCGCCTTGTCGGGCAGGCGCCGGTCGTGGATGTGCACCGCCGCCAGTTCGGCCGCGCTGCCGAGCGCCGCGTCGCTGTAGCGCACGCCGTGAAAGCTCTGGTAGCGCTCGCGCAGGCCGCGCAGGATCAGCACCGTGTCCGCCACCGACGGCTCGGCCACCACGATCTTCTGAAAGCGCCGCGACAGCGCGTGGTCCTTCTCGAAGTGGCGGCGGTACTCCTCGTAGGTGGTGGAGCCGATACAGCGCAACTCGCCGCCGCCGAGCACCGGCTTGAGGATGTTGGAGGCGTCCATGGAGCCGCCGGAGGTGGCGCCGGCGCCGACGATGGTGTGGATTTCGTCGATGAACAGGATGGTGCCGGGTTGTTCGCGCAGGGCGCCGATCACCCCCTTGAGCCGCTCCTCGAAGTCACCGCGGAACTTGGTGCCGGCGAGCAGCGCCCCGAGGTCGAGGCTGACGATGCGAGCGTCGCGGAACGCCGGCGGTACCTTGCGGTCGGCGATGTGCAGCGCGATTCCTTCCACGATGGCGGTCTTGCCGACGCCGGCGTCGCCGACCAGCACCGGGCTGTTCTTCTGCCGCCGGCCGAGAATCTGCAGGGCGCGTTCGATCTCCCGGCCGCGTCCGATCAGGGGGTCGATGGCGCCCGCGGCGGCGCGTTCGGTGAGGTCGGTGGTGTAGCGCTGCAGGAGCCCGGCCGCGGTGTCGCCCTTGGTCCCGGTGCGTTCGGGTGTGCCGCGGTCGCCGGCGTCCGCGCCGGCCATCTCCGGTCCGCCGTGCGAGATGACCTCCATCACGTCGACGCGCGAGATGCCCTGTTCCTGCAGGAAGAAGGCGGCGTGCGAGTCGGCCTCCAGCAGCAGCCCGGCCAGCACGTCTCCGGCGCCGGCCTGCTCGCGCTCGGCGCCGCGCGCCTGCAGCACCACGCGCTGCAGCATGCGGCGCACGGTGCGGGTCATGTCCAGCTCGTAGGGGGTCTGACCCGGCACCGACTGCAGATGGTCGCGAAAGAACGCCTCCAGCCGCGTGCGCAACTCGTGGGCCTCGCCGCCGCAGGCGGCGATAATCGCCGCGCAGTCGTCGTTGTGCAGCAGCGCGTACAACAGGTGTTCCAGGGTCACGAACTCGTGCCGGCGAATCTCGGCCTCCCGAAACGCCGCCGCCACCGACAGTTCAACGTCGCGGCTGAGCACTACGGCGCCTCCTGAATGGAGCAGCGCAGCGGAAACTCGTTCTTGCGCGCCAGTCGATGCACCTGTTCCACCTTCATCTCCGCCACCTCGCGGGTATACACGCCGCAGCGCCCGGCGCCGTGGCGATGGATGGCCAGCATGATGCGGGTCGCCTCCGAGGGAGGCTTGTAGAAGATACTCTCCAGGATGCTGACCACGAAGTCCATGGTGGTGTAGTGGTCGTTGTGCATCAGCACCTCGTAGCGCGGCGGCTCGCGCACCTCCTCGTCGCTGTCGGGAAGGTCGGCCAGGTCGGGCGCCGGCGGCGTGGCCTGCTCCGCCATGAACGCGTGCAGCGCCGAGCGGGCTGCAAACAGGTGCCGTCCATGCGCGTTCGTCATGTGTCGCTCTCCGGGAACAGCGGCAACTGGCGCGGATCGCCGGCCGGGCGCCGGAACAGGTCGGTGCGCAGGTCGACGCGGCCGCTGTTGAGTCCGGCGCGGCGGCAGGCGCCCGTGAACATCTGTTCGATCAGGTCGGCGAACGCTCCGGAGCCGCGCATGCGCGCGCCGAAGCGCGCCTCGTACAGCGTGCCGCCGCGCAGGTCGCGGATGCGTGCCAGCACCTTGCGCGCGTGGTTGGGACGATGCTCCTCCAGCCAGGCGGTGAACAGCGGCGCCACCGCATGGGGCAGGCGCAGCGTGACGTAGCCGGCATGGGTGGCGCCCGCTTCGCGCGCGGCGGCGAGGATGGCCGGTATCTCGTGGTCGGTGAGGCCGGGAATGACCGGCGCCACGAGTGCGATGACCGGGATGCCGGCGTCCGCCAGCCGCCGCACCGCATGCAGGCGCCGCTCGGGGGTGCTGGTGCGCGGCTCCATGGCCCTGCTCAGCGCGTGATCGATGGTAGGCAGGGAGATGCACACCGCCGCCATGCGCTGCCGCGCCAGCTTCGCGAGCAGGTCCAGGTCGCGCGTTACCAGGAAGTTCTTGGTGATGACGATTACCGGATTGCGCGCCTCGCACAGCACCTCCAGGCAGGAGCGGGTGATGCCCAGCCGGCGCTCGATCGGCTGGTAGGGATCGGTGACGCCGCTCAGGCCAAGCGTCTGCGGGCGCCAGCCGGGCCGGCCCAGCTCCGCGCGCAGCAGGGCGGCGGCGTCTTCCTTGACCACGATGCGGGTCTCGAAGTCGAGCCCCGCGGACATGCCCAGGTATTCGTGGGTGGGCCGCGCGAAGCAGTAGGAGCAGCCGTGCTCGCAGCCTCGGTACGGGTTGATGGAGGCGTCGAAGCGGACGTCGGGGCTGTCGTTGTAGGTGATGATGGTGCGCGAAGTGTCGCGCAGCAGCTCGGTGCGCGGGCGCTCGGGCGCCTCGCCGGCGTCATGCTGCGCCTGCAGGGCGTCCGGATCGGGCACGTGATCGATGCCGTCGAAGCGGTTGCCGGGGTTTGCCACCGCCCCGCGCCCGCGCACCACGCGCCGGCTCACGGCTGCACCTCGCCGCGCTCGGTGGCGGGCGCGGGCGGTCCGGTACCGGACGCCTCCCGCAGCCGGGCGACGGACCCACCCCGCGGCGCCGGCGTGCGGCCGGCAACCGCGTGCTCCCGGCGCGCCGCCACGGTTGCGGCTAGCTGCTCGACCGCGCGCCAGTAGGTGTCGTGCTCCGCCGCCAGCACCCGGCGCGCCAGCGTCTCCGCGGAATCCTCCGCGCGTACCGGCACCCGGCGCTGCAGGACGATCGCGCCGCCGTCGTATGCTTCGTCCACCAGGTGCACGGTAACGCCGGTTTCCCGCTCGCCCGCGGCCAGCACCGCGCGGTGCGGCGCCATGCCATACATGCCGCGCCCACCGTGGCGCGGCAGCAGCGCCGGATGGATGTTCAGGATCCGTCCCCGCCAGCGGCGCACGATTTCCGCGGGCAGCAGCTTCATGTAGCCGGCAAGCACGATCAACTGCGTGCCGTGCAGGGAGAGGACTTCCAGCAGGCGCGCGAGGTAGGCGGCGCGGCTCGGATGGGTGCGGCGCGACACGTGGTAGGCCGGCACGCCGCGCGCGCGGGCCAGCCTCATGACGGGGGCGCCGCTGTTGTTGCCGACCAGGCAGCGGAAGTGCGGCCGCACCGCGCCGCGGTACCGGTGGTCGAGCAGGGCGGCGGCGTTGCTGCCGGTGCCGGAGGCGAACAACGCCACCGCCACCGCGGCGCCGCCCGGTTGCGCCGCCACCTCAGCAGCCGGCGGCGGACCCGGCGTCACACCGACGGCGACGCTCGGACGCTCGAATGCAGCCGGAGTTTTCGCCACGGGCTGCCAAGCCGCCGCCTCAGGTGCGGGCGGCGAATTCGGCGTCGCGCACCACGAACGTGCCGTCAGGCAGCGAGTCGTCTTCCACCAGTTCGAGACCCTCCGCGCGCACCGCGCTGATCACGTCGGCGGTTACCGGTTCCACGGCCCGGATGGCGCCGGAGTGACCGGCGAGCTGCATGGAACTGATGGCGCGCGCCACCGACACGCCGGACTGTGTCTTGTGGCGGTGGATGGCGGCCAGGGATGACTTGGCGGCGGCGAAGCTGGCCTCGCTGTCGGGCCGGCGGAACGCGGCGAATTCGGCCTCCGTGGGCCACGGCGCGCGATGCACCGAGCAGGCCGCCGGCAACGCCGCACCGGCTTCCGGATCGGCCCCGTTCAGCGCGCCGTCGACGCCGCGCGCGCCGGCCACCCGCAGCGCGTAGTCCCACGACCACAGCTCCTCGGTAATGTAGGGCAGCACCGGGGCGAACATGCGGACCAGCACGCCGAGCGCGAAGTCCAGGGTGGCCACCGCCGATGCGCGCTCCTGCTCGCTGACGCCGCCCTCACCCTTGGCGCGGTTCTTGGCCAGCTCTATGTAGGAGTCGGTGAAGTTGTCCCAGAAGAACGCCTCGGTGTGGGCGAGCCCGGTGGCGTAGTCGAACGCTTCGTGCGCCGCGCCGGCCTGCAGCACCAGGCCGCGCAGGGCGGCCAGAAAGCCGCGGTCCAGCTCTGCGCTCACCATGCCCGGGTGGGGCGGCTCGCCGCCCCACCCGGCGCGTGCACCGGCGACGATCCCGGCCACGAACTTGCCGGCGTTGTACAGCTTGGTCACCAGCCGCCGCCCGATCTTGAACACCGACTCGTCGTAGGCGGTGTCCACCCCCAGGCGGGCGCTCGCCGCCCAGTAGCGCGCGGCGTCCGCGTGGTGGGTCTCGATGATCTGCTGCGGGGTGACGGTGTTGCCGCGGCTCTTCGACATCTTCTTGCGGTCGGGGTCGAGGATCCATCCCGAGATCAGGGCGTGATGCCAGGGGATGGTGTCGAAGTGCAGGTGCGCCTTGGCGATGGTATAGAAGGCCCAGGTGCGGATGATGTCATGCGCCTGCGGGCGTACGTCCATGGGACAGAGCCGGCGGTGGCGCTGCGGGTTGCGCACCCAGCCGCTGGCGATTTCCGGGGTCAGCGAACTGGTGAACCAGGTGTCGAACACGTCCGCCTCGGCGGTGAACCCGCCCGGCCGGTCGCGCTGCTGTTCGCGATAGCCGGGCGGCACGTCGGTTAGCGGGTCGACCGGCAGCGCGGCGTCGTCGGCCAGCAACGGTCGCTCGTAGTCGGGCGCGCCGCCGGCGTCGAGCGGATACCACACCGGGAACGGCACGCCGAAGTAGCGCTGCCGGCTGATGCACCAGTCGAACTGCAGGTTCTCGGTCCAGTTGACGTAGCGGCTGAGCATGTAGCCGGGATGCCACTGGATTTCGCGCCCGCGCTCGATCAGCTCGTCCCGCTTGTCGGTGAGGCGCACGAACCATTGCCGGGTGGTGATGAACTCCAGCGGCCGGTCGCCCTGCTCGTAGTAGCGCACCGTGTGCTCGATGGGGCGCGGTTCGCCGCGCAGCGGCGGCCGGTGGCCGGCCGCGGCGCCGTCGGGGCGGCGCAACTGCTCGACGATGGCGGCGCGCGCCTGGCGCAGGTTGCGGCCGGCCAACTCGGCGTAAGAGCGGTTGGCGGCCTCCGGGTCGGCGCTGTCCCACTCGCCGCTGCCGAAGGTGACCTCCTGCAGGCGCCCGTTGGGAGCCACGATCTGGCGCAGCGGCAGTTTCTGCTCCTGCCACCACTGCACGTCGGTGGTGTCCCCGAAGGTGCACACCATCAGGATGCCGGTGCCCTTGTCCGGATCGGCGAGCTCGGTGGCGAAGATCGGTACCCGCGCCCGGTACAGCGGCGTAACGGCGCGTGCTCCGAACAGTCCGCGGTAGCGTTCGTCGTCGGGATGGGCGGCCACGCCGACGCAGGCGGCGAGCAACTCGGGACGGGTGGTGGAGATCACGATCTCGCGGTCGGACCCCTCCACGCCGAACGCCAGGTCGTGGTAGTGGCCGGAGGTGGGGCGGTCCTGCACCTCGGCCTGCGCTACCGCGGTGCGGAAGTCGACGTCCCACATGGTGGGCGCCTCCGCGGTATAGAGATGCCCCTTGCGGTACAGGTCGAGAAAGCTGTACTGCGCCAGGTGGCGGCTCGGCTCGCCGATGGTGGCGTACTCCTCGTGCCAATCCACCGACAGGCCGATGGTTTGCCACACCCTCATGAACGCCTTCTCGTCCTCGGCGGTGACCAGGCCGCACAGCTCGATGAAGTTGCGCCGCGAAACCGCCCGCGGCGGCGACTTGAAGGTCTTGCTGGTGGCCATCGGCAACTCGAGGCCGGGCTCGTAGGGCAGGCCCGGCTCGCAACGCACGTGGAAGTAGTTCTGCACCCGCCGCTCGGTGGGCAGGCCGTTGTCGTCCCAGCCCATCGGGTAGAACACGTGCTTGCCGCGCATGCGCTGGTAGCGCGCCACCACGTCGGCCTGGGTGTAGCTGAACACATGGCCGACGTGCAGTGAGCCCGACACGGTGGGCGGCGGAGTATCCACCACGAACGCCTGCTCGCGGGTGTGGCCCGGGTCGTAGCGGTACACGCCGGCGCGTTCCCACCAGGCGCGGACGTGCTGTTCCCGGCGGGCGGCATCGTAGTGTCTCGGCAGCTTGCGCGGATCGAAGGTCATGTTCGGTGAGCCGTCCTGTCAGCAGCGCCCGTCGCCGCGGCCGCGGCCGGAGCGTGGCCGCGGCGAAGGCAAGTGGGCGGGCTGCTAATAATCGTAGCCGAGTTCGGCGGCGGCGACGCCCACCTGCACGACGCGGGTCTGGTCCACCCCGCCGACGGCGACGTACTTGAACACCGCCGAATCGAGCTCGCGTGGCTGGGCGTGCTGCACCACGACGGCGGCGAGGCCGCTGAACAGCGCGGCGAACGGCGCCGCCTGGGTGCCGGCGTCCACGTCGGTCGGGAATGCGAAGCCGGTGCCGGGATTGTTGGTGTACACGATCTGGCCGTTCTCGTCGCTGATCCAGAACTCGGAGATGACGCTCTGCGCCGCCACCTTCCTCAGGATCCAGTTGATCTCGTCGGTGCTGTATCCGGCCTGCCGCGCGGCGTCGATGAAGTGCGCCGTCAACATCGCCTGGGCTACCATGTGCTTGGAGGTCGCCTCCTCGACCGACACCGGGTCGGCAGCGGCGACTCCGCTCAGCGCCGCACCGAGCACCAGGACCAATATCGCAATTCGTTTCATGAATCTTCTCCTCACGCTTAACTTGTTCACCATTGGCTCGGTCGGGTCAAGGGCTGCCGCCAGGCGATCCGAAGCGCACATGGCTCCCTATTGCCTCACGTAAAAATCTAACCTTACGGTGAGCGTGCCTCACGTAAGAATCTAACCGAAAGGGAGGCGGAGAACGAGGGGGGAGCGCGAGGGGGGAGACTCATAAATTGTGGATAAGTGGATAGGCTGCTGGGCGACCGGCCGGGTTGATTCAAGCACACCAACGCGACCGGGGGCGTATCTGGTTGGTCGGCGCGGATGAGGAGGCGTCAACGGCAGGGAGGTGGTCGGTGCCGTGTCGTGTCGCTGACCGAAGAGGGGGCGGACGGGTCTGGAGGCGACTTCGGTGCTGGTGACACGGGGATGTCCAGACACCACCTCGTGTCGCGGAGAGGCCTTACAGCGCGGCTGAGGCGACATTTCTTGACGCCGACCGTCTGGCTCACGGATATACGGGCGTCAGAGACGCTCAGAAGTCATTTGCCGAGCCGGGTGATGCCGCCCACGCCGCGAGCGGCGCGCAGGTTGCTGCGGAGCGCACGGAGCGAGGCGCCCCGGACAACTGCACCGAGGTGCGTTGCCCGGGGCAGGGTCATGACAATTCCCCACCGCCGGGACGGGGTAGGCGACGAGGTTGCGACACCGGAGCCGTCGGGATCGAACGGGGCGGAGGAGATGCTGTACCCCGCTGACGGACGGAGGGCGTAGCCCGACCGGAGTCAGCCGGCGCGGTGCCGTGGAGGCCACCGTGGACGACGCCGAGATGGCGGACCAGGCAGCCAAGCTGCTCGCTTCCGGGATGAGCGGCTCAGCCTGCGCTCGCGAACTCGGCATCCCGGTGAGCACCTTCAACGAGAACCGCCGCGCCGGCGTCATCACAGATCCCACCCGGGAGCCCGCCGCCAGCGCCGAGGTTGCGCCGGCGGCCACCACCACTGATCACCCGGTCAGCACCGCCGCCGCGGTCAGCGACCCGGCGGTCGCCACTGAGCGCGCCAGCCGCGACGCCCGCGACAAGCACGCGCCCATGGGCCGCGCGGCGCGCGACGTGGAACGCCGCACGCTCGCCAGAGCCGGCCTGCTGACCGAGGCCACACCAGCGTTCGTCGAGCCCGCCCACGCGGTCGCTGGCGGCGGCGTGCTGGCCGCACTGGCGATGCTGCTGCGCGAGGGCCTGCTCACCGCCGCCAACCGCCTGTTCCGCCTGCCGGCCGGATTCTACGGCCTGACCACCATCCTCCTGTTCGTCGCCTGCATGACCCTGGCCCGGGTGCGCAACCCCGAGAGCCTGCGCTACCAGGCACCCGGCGAGTGGGGCGCCATCCTCGGCCTCGACCGCTGTCCGGAGACCAAGACGCTGCGCCGCAAGATCAGGCTGCTGGCCAGCGCCGAGCACACCGTGCGCGATTGGCAATCGGTACTGGCGCGTACCTGGGCCAGCGAGCACGACGACGACTGGACGACGCTGGCCGTGGATGGCCACGTGAAGGTGTACACCGGGCGCAACGGGCGGTTGCCGAAACACTTCGTCGCACGCCAGAAGCTGTGTCTGCCGGCGTCGGTGAGCTACTGGATCAACGCCCTCGGCGGCGCACCGCTGCTGTGCCTGCACAAGGCGCTGGACCCGAAGCCGGTGAATGCGATCAAGCACGACGTGGTGCCGCAGTTGCAGCACCTGGGGGTGGTGACCGAAGCGGCCCCCGACCTGACCGGAGCACCGGCCGGTACCCCGCAGCTGACCCTGGTGTTCGACCGCGAGGGCTGGAGCCCGGACCTGTTCAAGCGCCTGGCCCGGCGTGGCATCGCCTGCATCACCTGGCACAAGAACTTCAACGGCGCGGACTGGCTGCCGGAAGACTTCCACACCTTCGAGGTACCGATCCATGGTCCCGCCGGCACCAGCACGACTGCGGTTGATCTGGCCGAGCAGCCGATCATGCTGCGCAACGGGCTGGTGGTGCGCCAGATCCGGCGGCGTCTGGCCAACGGTCGTCAGGTGGCGGTGATCACCACGCACCCGCAGATGCCGTTGGCGCAGGTCGCCGGCGCCATGTTCTCGCGCTGGTCGCAGGAGAACTTCTTCAAGTACCTGCGCGAGCAGTTCAACCTTGACGCGCTGCCGAGCCATGACCTTGCGCCGCCGGAGCCCGACGCACGGGTCGTGAACCGGTGCGCCGGGCCCTGGAAAAGAGCATCAGGCGGGTACGCAGCCGGCTGGCAGCGGTCCGCAATCGCCTCGCCGAGGCACTGCAGGGACGGCACCGGGACTCCGCCACCCGGCTTACGGTCGCGGATAAAGTTGCACTGAATTGCATGGTTATGCATAGACACGGGGGTATCCAGACACCACCTCGTGTCGTGGAGGGGCCTTACAGCGCGGCTGAGGCGACGTTTTCTCATCGCTGACCGCCCATTCTCCGATTATCGACCGTCAGACCCGCCTGAGAGGGTCATTTTGCCGTGCGACCGCTGCCACCACGCTCCTCGCTCGGTGTTTGCACCGTGCTTGGTGCGGCCTTGGCGGTCTTGCTGACGTTCAGCTGCAGCAGATCCTCGGTCAACCTGGTCAGCTCGCGCTTGAGGGCGACCGGATTCAACGTCGCGTACTGCTGCTTGAGGCGGTTCTTCACCTTCTCGCTCACCGACTCGGAGGCCAGCATGCGGTGATACGGCGTCTGCGGGTCGTCATAGATGCGGCGCACCTTGCTGCCGGTGCGGGTTTTCTTCACCAGCTTCACCGAGGGATAGAAGAAGTTCACCAGCAGGCACAGCGGGCGGTATATCGCGTTGAGGGCAGCCAGTTCCCGGTCGGTGTCGTAACGCAGGTGGCCGACCGCCCGTCGCACCACGTGGCCATTCTTCTGCTCGACGTAGCAGGTGTCGTTCTTGCGATGCGGGCGACCCCGAGTGAACGTGATGCCGTGCGCTTCGCAATAGCGCAGCAAATGATGATTGATGAACTCGCTGCCGTTGTCGGTGTCGATCCCCCGCATCACGATCGGCAGGCTCTGCCGGGCAGCGTCGATCGCCTCGTGGGTCCAGCGCTGCGCCTTGTTCTGCACGCCGTACAGGTCGACCCAGCCGGTGTCAACGTCGGTGATGGTGAGCGTGTGGCAGAAGTCGCCTGACGCGTTGCCGCCTTCATGGCCCACCAAGTCGATCTCGAAGAAGCCCGGCTCCTGCTCGTCCCAGTCAGCGAAGGTTCGGATCGCGATCTGATCCTTCAGGAGGGTGCCCGGCTTGGTGTGCGTGCGACCCTTCAGGCGCAGCCGTGCGCGCTCCTGCTGCAGCAGCCGGTCGATGGTCGCGGCGCTGATGGTCTGCAGCTTGCCGCGCACCGCTGCGGTCAGCTCGATCTCGCCGAACGACTCCAGCGTCGGCAGCATGGTGCGCAGCACGACCACCAGGCGCTTGCCGCACATGCAGTCGAACACGTACCAGATCAGCTTCAGAGCGACCAGCACCTCCTGGTCGTAGCGCCGCGGTCGCACGCGGCGCTGGGCAGGCCGCGGACGCCCGACCACCAGCTTCACCAGTGTGCCGTCGACTCGCACCATGCGGGTCCGTCCCCACCAGGTCAACAGATGGATCGCGTACTTGCGCTGGTACCCGGTCGACTCGACGAACTCGTCGAGTATGCGCCCCTTCTCCTTCTTGCCCGCCCGACGATACCGCTGCGCGTGCTGCTCGGTGAGCTCTCGCCTTGAACTCATCTTCAACCCCATCTCCTCCGGAACCTCCTCACGTCCCTCGG
Source organism: Spirochaetia bacterium (assembly GCA_965208575.1). Taxonomy (GTDB): domain Bacteria; phylum Spirochaetota; class Spirochaetia; order SZUA-6; family Bin103; genus Bin103. Next base: position 312,117 of record CBDBOV010000001.1, read on the forward strand.
AGAGGCTCCAACCGGACCCGGAAGGTCCAGCCCGTTCGGTTAGATTTTTAGATGAGGCATGCTTTCGCTACGGTTAGATTTTCGATGAGTCAATGCGGGCTCTTGTTCCCGGCCCGGACCTGTACTACGATTCGCGCACCGTGGCGAGACGAAATGGCAGTGACAGCGGTGCGGGGCCCCGGCAGCGGTTGCTGTACATCCACGCGCAGACGCCGAATCCGTTGTCGCCGGTGCTGGAGATGACCATCTACGAGCCGGTGAAGGACTTTCGGATCGAGTTGACGGCCGACGAGCCGGAGTTCGGCTACGCCACCGTGCACGAGGCGGTCGTCGACGGCTGGCAGATCGTGCAGTTCCCCCTGCACCAGGCGGAATACGATGATGACGAGATCGACATGGTGGGATACGAGTTCATCCTGCAGAAGATGGAGGTAATGGACGGATGAGTACGACATTGACCGCGGCCCCGGATGCCGCCGGGAAGAGCGCCGAACAGAAGCAGTGCACGTTGGCGCCGTACCTGCTCGACGACCTGCAGGTGGTCGACTTCATCGTGAACGGCTATCACGTCGTGAAGCCGGACCTGCGGCCCGGTCTGAACGAAGCCATCGCTGCCAGGCTGGACGTGATGGAGCGCAACCCCGGTGATGCGATCTGCGACGAGGTGCCGGAACTGAACGAGGTGCTCGACCACCCGGCGGTGCGCGGCGCGCTCGTAAGCCTGGCGGGCAGGAACTTCGAGACCATGTTCCACCGCCACTGGCACTGCAAGGAGCCGGGCACGTCCTACATGCACTGGCACCAGGACGGCAAGAACCGGCGTGAGACCGGCATGGACAAGTTCCTGGGCCTGTACTACCCGGCCGACGTGACCGCGGACATGGGGCCGACCATCATCGTGCCCGCCACCCAGTACCGCAACGCTCCCACCGACCGCATGCGCACCTACGGCAACATCCGCGGCCAGGTGCCGCTGGTGGTGGAGGCGGGCACGTTCGCCATTACCCACTACGACCTGTGGCACGGCACCGCGGCCAACAGGTCCGGCAAGCGGCGCCACATGGTGAAGTTCCTGTTCGCGCGCACGGCGCCGAACGAGTCGGCTACCTGGAAGCACGAGCCCGAGTGCATGAACCGGCTGCGTGACTGGAACCTGCGCGAGCAGGCGGCGGATCCGTTCAACCGGCTCACCTTCGCCAATCCGCTGAACGTTTCGCAGAGCGACTCCTACAAGGAACGCGCCATCCGCCGCGACATCTGGCAGCAGCTCACCGGCGAGCCGCTCGGCTAGCCGATGCGGGCCATCGGGCGGGGAGCAGCATGAACACGCGACCGGGCCGGCTGCGCCACGTGGCGCCCCTGTTCTTCGTGCGCGACGTGGTGGCCGCCACCGAGTACTACGTGCGCGCGCTCGGGTTCACACAGCCGCCCTACTGGGGCGATCCGCCCGCCTTCGCCATGCCCAGCCGCGACGGCGTGGTGATCATGCTGAAGCGGGCGGAGCGCGGCGACCCGATTCGCAGCAACAACCCGGGCCGGGATCCGCGCCACGGGCCGTGGGATGCCTACGTGTGGGTGGACGACGCGCGCGCCCTGCACGCCGAGGTGGCGGCCGCCGGGGCCGACGTGGCGTACGGCCCGCTGCTGCAGCAGGAGTACGGCAACTGGGAGTTCGCGGTGCGCGACCGCGACGGCTACCTGGTCGCCTTCGGCTCCGACGCGGGCACGGCATAGCGTTCCGGACACCGTCGCCCAAGGTGCCCCGTGGCCGGAGCGGCCGACGCGGCAGTGCCCTGCCGGGTGGGCGCGGCGCCGCATCCGTTGCCCCCCGCGACGGGTATCCGGCGCCCGCCGGCAGCGGCTGCCGCCGTCACTCTGCCGGATGCGCCCGCCGGCAGCGGCTGCCGCCGTCACTCTGCCGGATGCGCCCGCCGGAAGCGGTGCGGCCGTCGCTCCGCCGGATGCGCCCGGCAGGTGGCGGCTGCCGCCGTCGTTCTGCCGGATGCGCCCGGCCGGTGGCGGCTGCGGCCGTCGTTCTGCCGGATGCGCCCGGCCGGTGGCGGCTGCGGCCGCCGTTCTACCGGATGCGCCCGGCAGGTGGCGGCTGCGGCCGCCGGTGCCGCCGCGGCGACAGCGCGAGCGCCGTCCTCCGATCTCGGGCACCTGGCGGACGGGCTCGCGGCGCCATGGCAGTTGACCGGCTGCTACGCGGTGTCGCCCACCTCGGCGCGCAGGCGCTCCAGTTCAGCGGTGAGTTCGGCGCGCACGGCGGCGTAGGCGGCGTCGTCGTACACGTTCACCAGCTCCCGCGGGTCGCGCTGCAGGTCGAACAGCTCCCATTCCGGCGGCGTGGGATCGCCGACCGCGCCGGCGGCATCGAGCGGGTCGCCGTAGTAGTAGATGAGCTTGTGGGTTTCGGTACGCACGCCGTAGTGGGCGGCGACGTCGAAGTGGGCGCCGTGCATCCAGTAGCGGTAGTACATGGAGGTGCGCCAGTCGCCGGCCGGCGCGCCGGCCAGGAGCGGGCGCAGGCTGCGGCCCGGCATGTCGTCCGGGATCGGCACCCCCGCCAGGTCGAGCACGGTGGGCGCGAAATCGACGTTGAGCACCATGCGGTCGTCGGCCAGGCCGGGCCGCGTGACGCCCGGCCCGCGCACCAGGAGCGGGATGCGGATCGACTCCTCGTACATGAAGCGCTTGTCGTAGAAGCCGTGGTCGCCGAGGAAGAAGCCGTGGTCGGAGGTGTACACCACCAGCGTGTCGTCGGCCAGGCCGGCCTCGTCGAGCCAGGCGAGCAGGCGACCGATGTTGTCGTCCACCGAGGCCACGCAGCGCAGGTAGCCCTTCATGAACGACTGGTAGTTCCAGCGCAGCAACTCGTCGCCGGTGAGGCCGGGCGGCGGCGGATCGGGGACGTGGTTGCGCAGGTGTGCGGTGGCCACCTTCTGCGTGCTGCGCGCGGCGGCGGCTGCGCGGCCCTGGTAGTCGTCGCGCAGGGTGGGCGGCTCCGGCAGGTCGCGGCCGGCGAACAGGTCGGCGTGGGCGGCGTCGTAGGTGAACGGGTCGTGCGGCGCCTTGTTGCCGAGGTAGAGAAAGAAGGGGCGGTCCCGGTCGCGGGCGCGCAGCCAGTCGAGCGCCATGTCGGCCAGGATGTCGGTCACGTAGCCGCGCCGGGTCACGGTGCCGCCCGCCTCGTGGAACTCCGGGTCCACGTACTTGCCCTGCACCGGCAGCACGCTCCAGTGGTCGAAGCCGACCGGATCGCTGTTGCCGCCGTGGCCAAGGTGCCACTTGCCAAGCGCCGCGGTCTGGTAGCCGGCGTCGTGCAGCAGCATGCCGAGCGTGTGTTCGCGGGTGTGGTCGATGACGTCGCTCAGGGTGCGGATGCCGGTCGTGTGGCTGTACTTGCCGGTGAGCACGGTGGCCCGCGCCGGCGTGCAGATCGAGTTGGTGCAGAAACAGTTGTCGAAGCGCACGCCGTCCGCGGCCAGCCGGTCCAGGTTGGGCGTGGCCACCAGGCTGGGACCGTAGTTGGAGATCGCCGCCGGCGCATGATCATCGGCAATCACGAACAGAACGTTGGGCCTCGTCATGGCGCCATCATCAACCATTGCCAACCGCCATGGCCAGACGCCGCGGCCTCGGCGGCCTCGGCGCCGTGCTCTAGCCGCCCGTGGTGAAAACCTGCGGCGCGCCGAACGCGGCGAGGCGGGATGGATCGCCGCTCGAATGCAGTCGGAGTTCACCACGGGCTGCCAAGGTTCGCCTGCGACCCGCCGGGTGCACGACCGTCGCTCAGTGCTGCTGCCGGTCCGACCCGCCGGGTGCAGACCGCCGCTCAGTGCTGCCACCGCGTATCAAGTTCAGGAAGTGGTCGGCGTCGTCGCACTGCAGCGCGGCCTGCATCAGCGCCGCGGCAGAGGTGGCCGGCGGTTCGGTCAGGTAGCGCGCCAGCGCGGGCGGCACCGGCACGCCCCGCGACGTCAACACCTGCAGCACGGCCTCCCGCCGCATCTCAGCCGCGGCCTCGGCACGGCCCTCGGCATGACCCTCGGCATGACCCTCGGCATGGCCCTCGGCATGGCCCTCGGCATGGCCCTCGGCATGGCCCTCGGCATGGCCCTCGGCGCGACTCTCGCGGCGCACGGCGCTCAGCAGCGGGTCGTCATCCGGGCCGGTTCCGTGCGCGGCTCCCAGCGTGCGCCCGATCCTGCGCAACGCGGCCATGGTGGCATACGACACCTCGCGCTCGTTCAACGCCAGGTGGATCTCCTTCGCCGTCCAGCCCGGCAAGGCCCGGCTGCTCGCGGCGGTGCGGAAGCTGCCGTGCTCCAGCAGGTAGTTCGTCAGGCATGGGCGCAGGCCTGCCGGGCGGCTTGGGGAGTACTGTTCAGGCACCTCGACCCACACCTCCGGGAAGCCCCACGATTCGTACAGCGACAGCTTGCCGCGGCGTACGTCGGTGGTGTTGTCGACCTCCAGCACCACGTCCGGAAGCGTGTCGCTGCCCACTTCGATCCTGGCGCCGTCGGGCCGCGTGGTGCGCGGGTGCAGGTACACGGTCTGGTCGGCCTCCAGGATACGTCGCCAGGCGCCGTGGGCGTCGCGCAGCAGCAGGTCGGAGGCGCCGAACGTTGCGATGGGTGCGCCGCGCACGTGCGCGATGGTGTTGAGCAGCGCGGCCAGCACCTGCCCCGGCTGTTCGTGGTAGACGGAGACCGGATCGCACACCATGGCGGTCTCGGTGGCGGCGTCCCAGTACTCGATGCGGCGGTCGCTGTGTTCGATGTCGGCGCGCGTCATGGGCACCGGCCGGCAACCGGGAAACTCCAGCGGCGGCGCGTGTTGTTCGGCGGACGGTGGGGCGGTGGTGGTCGGAAGTTCAGCCATGGCGCCGACCATACCATGGCTCAGACCGATCATTCCACAATGGTTCACCGTCGGGAACAGTCGGGTGGAAAGGCAGAGCGGCCACCTGCATCGATTGTCGATGGCGATTCGTGTAGTGACACGGGCGGTGGGCATCCACCACACTCGCTTGTCATGATCAGGGCGATCGACACCCATGTCCACTTCTGGGAGCTGGCCGGGTACCGCGGCTACGACGGCTGGTTCGCGGGGCGTGACTACCTGCGGCGCGACTACCTGCCGCACCACCTGCGCCCGGAGCTGGCGGCCGTCGGCGCCGAGGGCGCGGTGATCGTGGGGGCGGCGCCCGACTCGCACCGCCACAACCTCCAGTGGGGCGCGATGTGCGAGCGGCACGCCGACGTGCTCGGCCTGGTGGGCAGCTACGCCCTGACCTCGCCGCGCCTCGCCGAGTGGCTGGACGACTACGCGGGCAAGCCGTGGTTTCTGGGTATCCGCAGCCAGCCGGAGCTGCCGCCGGAGCGGTGGGGCGAGGACGCGGCCGCCGACCGCGGTGCGCGTGAGCTGCTGCGCCGCGGGCTGGTGCTGGACATCCTGGTGCAGCACCACCTGATTCCGGCGGTGGGGGTGTTCGCGCGGCGCCATCCCGACCTGCCCTTTGTGCTCAACCACTGCGGCCTGCCGCCGTTCCGGGACGGCGGCCTGGACGTGTGGGAGCGGCACGTGCGTGCGCTCGCGGCGCTGCCCAACGTGGTGGTGAAGTACTCGTCATTCTTGCTGCACTGCCATCCGCGCTGTGTGGCGGATGAGCTACGCAGCGCCGCCGGGGTGCTGTTCGAGGCGTTCGGCAGCGAGCGGCTGCTGTGGGGCAGCAACTGGCCGCCGGAATTGGTGGGCGGCAGTTACCGCGATGCGTTCGACACCATGATGGACGCCGCGCCGCCGCTTGCGGCGGACGAGCGCCGCGGGGTGCTGCGCGACAACGCCATACGGATATACCAACTGCCGGTCGGGTAGCGACGCGGCGGCGCTGCCCTGGACGGCGCGCTCTTGGCCGGTGCGCCCGGTTGCGGCTCGCAGCGTGCGCCGGCCGGTTCGCGGCGTTGCCATCCGGCCACGAGCTTCGGCGCCGGCGCTCCGTCAGGCCGGCCTGAGTCTCGCGGTGCTTCCGGTTGAGGCGCTTCGGTGCCCGGCGCACGGGATCGGAAGCGCCGCGGCCGGATGTTCAGCCGCGGAACTCGGGGGACGGCTCTCGTTCCACCACCTCGCGCTGGTAGCCTTCCCAGTAGTATTGGTAGCGGTCCGACTTCCAGCCGGCGTACACCTCCGGCCAAGTGAGCCGGCCCTGGTGCACGCCGAGGTTCTTCCACATGATCTTGTCGGTCATCTTCTGGTAGCGGTAGTCGACCGACAGGCGGATGCGGTCGCCGGACACGTTGGGCAGCCCCTGGTGCACGGTCTTGCTGTGGAAGAACAGCGTGTCGCCGCGCTCGAACGGACTGGCCACCCACTCGCCGTCGAGGCACTCGTCGTTCACGCCGAGGCCGCCGGCCCCCTGGCGCTCGTGCACGGGCAGGATGCCGCGCCGGTGCGAGCCGCGCAGCACCGCCAGCCCGCCGAGGCTGATCGGACACGGGCCGAGCGGGATCCACGCGGTCCACACCTCGGGCGTGCCCTGCACGAGAACGAAGTCCTGGTGCGGCGGCGTGGTGTGCTCGAGCGTGTTCGGGAACATCACCCGCACGATGGTGCTCGGCTGCGGCATGCCGCGTTCGCCGAGCAGCGTCTCGGCCACGTCCAGCAGCGCCGGCTCGTGCGCCATGGTCTGGAACGACTCCAGCTTCTGGATGGCGTCGTAGATGGGGATGTACTCCGGCGTGCGGTTCAGCTTCGCCTCCTGGGTGGAGATGGCATCCAGCGGGTCGGTGCCGCGGTCCAGCCAGCCGGCTCCGTCGAGGATCGCCGCGATGTCGCGGCGCAGACGTGCGATCGGCTCGTCCGGCACCAGGGCGCGGATGAACAGGTAGCCGTCTTCGAGCGCGCGGGCGCGCAGGTCGTTGGGGCGGTCGAGGAGATCGTCGCTTGCCGTGAACGGCGCGCAGCGCCGCTGCTCGGCGCCGACCTGGACAGTAGCGGTGGCCATGCCGGCAGGATACTCAAAGCGCACCGCGCTGCACAAACCCACGCCGGGCCGGCGAGCCGGCCTATTCGTAGCGCAGGACCTGGGCAACGCTCATGCGGGCGGTGCGCAGTACCGGCACCAGCGCGGCGCCGGCGGTCATCAGCAGCGTGATGGCGGCCGGCACCAGGAAGTAGCGCAGGTCCAGGTGGATGGCGAAGGGCACCGGCAGATTGCTGCCGATCGGGAAGAAGGTGATCTCCAGCGCGTTGATCACGGCGCCGGCGGTGAGGCCGAGGCCCAGCGCCGCCGCCGCACCGAGCAGGTAGGTGGCCAGAGACTCCACCAGCAGCAACAGCAGCAACTGAGCGCGGGTGGTGCCGATGGCGCGCAGCGATCCCAGTTCGCGCAGGCGCTCCAGGAAGGCCACCGACACGACCTCGAAGATGGCGACCATGGAGAGCACGGTGATAACCGCGATCGCGAAGGTGAACAGAAGGTCGTAGAACGACTTGAGCTGGTCGTAGAGGTCCTGTACTTCCCGCCAGCTCGACACGGCCACCGGCAGCCCGGTGTCGGCAAGCTGGTTGCGCAAGCGTATCCGCACCGCTTCCAGGTCTTGTTCCCGCCACTCCGTCCGTCCCGGCCGGAGTGGGCGCAGGAACACGAGGATCCGGTGTGCTCCCGCGGTGTCCACGAGCTCGCGCGCGAACGGCAGCGGCACGTAGATTGCGTACGCGTCGTTGATGCTGCTGCCGGTGCGGACGACTCCCTTCAGGTGCAGCTCGGCGGTCCGCTCCGCACCCGCCGCGTCGTGGACGAACAGCGTCCCCTGCCGTTGCGACGCAACGGCAAGTTGCCGCGCCACGCCCTCGCCCAGGATGGCGGACGCATGATCGCCTGAGGTCAGGTCGCGACCCGCCACCAGCAGCCGCCGGCTCGCGGCGCCGCGGTTCAGCCGGTCGGTCTCCACACCCACGGCGGCCACGCCCGTGCTGCGTTCGCCCGCCTGCAGCAGTCCCCCGAACAGCAGCTCCCTGCTCACGGTGCGCACTTCCGGAAGCGCCGTCACGACGCGCTCGACGCGGGCCAATGCCGCGCCCGGTATGAGCGGCTGTGCGCCCGGGCTGCCGTGCTGGTAGTCGGCGTGGTGAATCTGCAGGTCGCCGGCCTGGTTGCGGATTCCAAGGCTCAGAACGGCGTACAGCCCCTGCAGGTAGGCGTGGCTCAGGAACAGCAGCCCGGTCCCGAGCGCGATGATCAGCACCGCGGCCACGGTGCGCCGCAGGTTGTGCACCACGTTGAGCAGCGCGCAAATGATCAGCGGCACGCGCCTACGCGCTCCGTTCCCGCAACTCGCCGTCGCGCATGTGCAGCAGCCGGTCGGTGGGCTCCACCAGCGAGCGGTCGTGGGTGACCATCACGAAGGTGCGCCCGTCGGTGTGCTGCTGCTCGCGCAGCAGGGCGTAGACGCACCGCGACGACCGCGCGTCCAGGTTGCCGGTGATCTCGTCGCCGAGCACCACCTCCGGTTCCGCCACCAGGGCGCGGGCGAGGGCGACCCGCTGTCGCTGCCCCACGGACACGGCGTTGACCCGCCGGGTGAGCAGATCCCCGATCTCCAGGCGGTCGGCGATGCGCCCGACGCGGCGCCGCCGCTCGCGCCGCGGGATGCGCGCCAGCAGCAGGGGAAACTCGATGTTGCGGTAGCAGCTCATCAGCGGCACCAGCTCGAAGCCCTGCAGGACCACCGCCAGCCCGCGCCGGCGCAGGCGGGTGCGCTCGGCGTCGGTGTAGCCGCGCAACTCCCGTCCGCGATAGCGGATGCGGCCCTCGTCGACGGTATCGAGGCCGCTGAGCACGTTGAGCAGGGTGCTCTTGCCGCTGCCGGAGGGCCCGAGCACGACCGCGAAGTCGCCGCGCCGCACGGTGAGGTCGACGCCGCGCAGCGCGGCTACCGCGCCGGTCTTGCTGGGGTAGCGCCTGGTCGCGCTCCGCGCCTCCAGCAGCGGTGGCCGCGCATGGGTGCGCCCGTTCACTGCAGCCGCTCCAGGTACAGCGCCGGGTCGTCGCCGGCGGCCAGGGCGCGGGCGGTCGCCACGGCCGGCGGGAAGCCGGGGGCGAACTCCAGCACCTGTGCGATCACCGCCGCCGCCTGCCCCGGTTCGCCGAGCTGGTGGTGGGTGACGCCGAGCCAGACGCCGGCGACCGCCCGTAGCGCCGGCGTCTCGCCGCCGAACGCTTTGCGGAAGTGCTTGAGCGCCTGCTTGCGGTCGCCGCCGAACGCCTTGGGGGCGTTGGCGAAGGTGAAGGCGAGGTTGAGGTGAGCCATCTGGTGGTCGGGATCGAGGTGCAGCGCGGTGGCGGTGGCCTGCCTGGCGGACCGGGCGAGCAGCATCGCGCTGGCCGGGTTGGCGGCGATCTTCTGGCCCAGGATGGCGCCGTGCAGCGCGTGCCCGTCGGCGAAACCGACGCTCTGTTCCGCGAAGTGCTCGATCTGCTCCAGCGCGCGGTCCAGGTAGCCGGCGCGTTCGTCGCCGCCGGTGCCGGCCAGCCGATGGTAGGCGTCGTACTCGATGCGGGCGCGCAGGTAGTGGTAGGCCGCCGGATCGCCGCGCAGCTCGTCGCTCCTCTCCCGCCAGCGCCGCATGTCGGCCGTGACCCGCGCCGGGTCGGGGGAGGCAGCGGTCGCCTGCCGGGCGAACCCCTCCGCCTGCACGCGCTCGTATTCGGCGAGCATCTGCGCCGCGGGTGGCGAGGGAGTGTAGTCGTGCAGTTCACGTGCGCCACCCGCGAAGCCGGCGGCCGTGCAGGTCAACAGCAGGATCAAAGTCGGGGCGGGCACTGCGGGTCGCGCGGGACGAAGAGCGTCGACCCATCGAGGTCGTCCGTCGGCCGCCACGGTCTGGTCGGAGTGGTACTGTTTCATCGTTTTCATCGTTCGTCTCCAATCTGCTAGACTTGCACTCCACGCCGCACACGAGCCGGTGTCACCGCGCCCGTTCGATGAGGCGGGTCAGGTTCTCGATGTGCTGCGCGAGGTGCTGCTGTCCGCCGGCGGTGAGCTGGTACCAGGTGACCGGGCGCCGTTCGCGGTAGGTCTTGTCGACCGCCAGGTAGCCGGCGTCCTCCAGCTTGCGCAGGTGGGTGCCCAGGCTGCCGTCCTTCTCCTCCAGCACTTCCTTCAGCCGGCGGAACGACATCGCGTCGTACTTGGACAGCAGCACGCAGATCGCCAGCCGGACGCGATGCTGAAGGAGCCCGTTCAGCGCCGCCAGCTCGTCCAGGTCGGGAACGTCGGGATCAACAGGCATCGTCACTCAGCACCGCGCCAGGCGGTCTCGGGGCGCCTGCGGGCCTTGGTGGCGGGCGTTGCACCCGGAGCGCCGTTCGAATGCAGCCGGTGTTCCGCCACGGGCCGCTATGGCTAACGGGCGGCATCGCGTGTGCGCGCTCCGAGGACCGCCTGCCAGACGAGCGCCCCCGCCACGAGGACGCCGGCCAGCGTCCACTGGTACCCCGGTATGAACAGGGTCACCAGGTAACACACGCCGACTACCGCGCCCATCGCCAACATGCGGCGGTCCAGGTACAGGCCCGCATGAAAGTAGGACACGGCCAGCAGCAGCACCACGAGCGAACCGTACGCGGACCATGGCAGGTGTCCGGCTGCGACCAGGGCGGCGCCGAGCGCCCCGGCTGCCATGAATGCCAGCCAGTGCAATCCCCAGCGTGTGCCGGTCCGCGCGCCTCCCTGACCGGCATGGCGGCCGGCGCGATAGCCAAGCCATGCGGAGATACCGAATCCGGCGGGGCCCGCCACCGCCCAGAACCCTCCTACCCAGCGCCCGTCGGGTACGAAGTCCGCCAGCGCGAAGCCGCACAGCGAAATAACCGCCCACACCACGTATATCGACGGACTCGTCGCGGCTCCGGCCCGCTCGGCCGCGGCGCGCACGTACGCGATGTCTTCCTTGAGGTTGCCGGTCGTCGTCACCTGTTTGCCCCCTGACTCTCGATCCGAGATAACTCTCGAATACCGTATACTCTGAAATATAGAGTGCATGGGGATGGGTTGTCAACCTCGGCAACCCCGGGCTTCGAGTTCGCACGCACGCTGAACGCGGCTATGATTGGTGGGACGCTGGTGTGGAGCGCCCGGGCTCGGATCGGCGAGCGAGGAGGTGGGCGGTTTGAGCGAGACTGTGCAGGCGGCGGAGCTGCCGAGTCTGACGGAGGATCTGGAGACGGCGCGGAGGGACCTCGCGGTGTGGGGTTACGCGATGATCGCGAATGCGCTGACGGCGGAACAGGTGCGGGAGTGCCGGGAGCGGCTGCGGTCCCAGGCGGCGGCGGAGGAGGCGGCCGGGATCGGGCACTTCGACAACGGCGAGCTTAAGCTGAATCAGCGGGTGTGGAACCTGGTGAACAAGGGCGGGGTGTTCCGCGACCTGCTGTTCCACCCGGTGCTGCGCGAGTTGCTGCCGGAACTGCTCGGCGAGGACTACACGCTGTCGAGTTTCACCGCGAACATCGCCGCGCCGGGCGGGGAGCCGATGGCGCTGCATTCGGACCAGGGGTACACGCCGCGCTCGTTGCCGATCCGGGTGGTGGTCAACACGGCCTGGATGCTGGAGGACCACTCGGAGGAGAACGGCGGCACGCGGCTGGTGCCGGGCAGCCACCTGTGGCCGGAGTTGCCCGCGGACAAGCCGGAGGTGGCAAGCATTGCCGCCACCGGGCCGGCGGGGACGATGGTGATGTTCGACGGGCGCCTGTGGCACGGCACCGGCGCCAACCGCACTACCCGCCGGCGGCACCTGCTGCTCGGCTACTTCTGCCGCCCGTGGATCCGGCCGCAGGAGAACTTCACCCTGTCGCTGCTCGACGAGCTGTACGAGAAGGCTTCGCCCGAACTGCTCGGGCTGCTCGGATTCCGGACCCACGCCACGCTCGGCAACGTGAACGGCGTGATCGTCCCCAACGGCGCCCTGATCGACCGCGGCCGGCAGGTAGGGCCGATGGAGGCTACCCCACCACCGGAGTAGCGCCGTGCCCGCAACAGAAGGTGCGGTGGTCAGGGAAACACGATCCGCACGGAGTTCCTGGTAATCCGTGCGATGTAGGGAGGGAACTGAGTGCTCAATATCTGGCGAATGCGTGAGTCATGCTTGCGGAGCAGCTTCGCTTGGTCCTGTCCCGAGATGTTGTTGCTCCGAAATGCGAAGTATCGGACCTGATGATCCTTGACCGCTTGCAACTCGACCTCCGCACGACGAACCCGGTTGTCGCCGCTCAACACTGCCCAACCCTTGCCGCCTGCCAGCGCCAACCAGTGCGAATCATCCTGCTCTTTGGGGCTGAAGTGGTCGGAGTGAAGTTCCACGCCGTACCCCAAGGCCGACAGCGCGGCAGGTATCGTGTACCTGCCGAGACAGCGATCAACGAGGAAGGTGTGAATCGCTCGTCCTACTAGGCGGCGGAGCGAATACCGCGAAGATCCTGCTCGAAGTGTATGGCCTCTCGGATCCGTTCAATCGGCATCTCGTAGTCGTGAGCGAGCGCGTCCACCTCATCCCCCGCCCGGTGACGCTGGTACAGAATTTCCGTTGGTATGCCGGTCCCAGTAAGACACGGTCTGCCGAACTGAATGGAAGGGTTGATTTCGATGGTCTGCGGCTCCGCCGATTCTACTTCGGCAGAAGGGAACGGGTAGAGCCTGCGAGCTTCCCCAGCCGGGTGTCTCTCTATTCTCTGCAGAGCAGCTCGGAGCACCTTGTCGAGGTGAATCTGCTTGTCGTGGTCACTGACGTTGGTCAACAGCCCCGACACGCGAGCAAACAGCTCGTACCCATCGGTGAGGATGTCTTGCTCCGCCAATGGATGCTTCGATTTCCATGATTCGGAGAGGATTTCTATGGCAATTCTTACCCGGTACAACGTCACGCGGTGACGCTTCCGTATCGAGTTGAGCACGTGAAGTTCGACCAGGTTGCGAAACGACAGCATCCGGTGCCTGGAGTCGTCCAGTTGCAGTACTGGCTGGAACTGTCCCCAGCCGGTCTTCGCGCCAAGAAACCAAGCTCGAACGGTAGCTACCGGAGCCCTAACGTAGCGCGCCGCATCGGCGAACGTGTACGCACCGAGGGTGGGCACTTCACGGGTCACAGGCGGCGCCTTTCGTCATTTCCGGTCATGCGAATTCTCCAACGGGCACCTGTTCCGTGGTGTCGGTGTGCCTCCCACCCATGTTGCCGATCGTACTGCCGTCCATCAGGCAGGTCAATTGACAAGGAGATTCTACGAACTCGACTCCATCACGTCCTGGAAGCGGACGAAGCCGTGCGCCTCGTAGAATCGTCGGGCGTCGTGGTTGTCCGTGTACACGTGGAGTTCGATGCGCTCCGCTCCTCGCCGCGCGGCCTCGGCCCGGATTCTGTTGATCAGAAGCGCGCCGATCCCCCGCCGGCGGTGCGTGCCGGACACCGCCATCTGGTCGACCATGAGCGACCGGCTGGCATACCGAAACGGATTCTCTGCCCTCACGGAGTCACACACCATGGCGTACCCGACGCAGACGCCCTGGAGGCGGGCCACGAGCAATTGGAAGAGCTCGGTCGAGGGTATTGCCCTGCCCTTCCCGCCGAAGCGTTCCAACGGGCGCGGTCACGCAACGCCGCCGCCGGCGAGCGGGTGGCGCGCAGGCCGGCGGCGTTGCGGACCGGAATCCGGCTACGAGCCGTTGGACGCCTTGTGGGTGAGGATGCCTGCCAGTACGCGGTCCGGGGACATCGGCACCTGGCGCAGGCGCACGCCGGTGGCGTCGGCGATGGCGTTGGCCACCGTCGCCAGCGGCGCCACGATGGCGTTCTCGCCCACGCCGCGCACGCCGTACGGGTGCTTGGGGTTGGGCACCTCCACCACCACGGTGTCGATCATCGGCAGGTCGAGGGCCACCGGCATGCGGTAGTCCAGGAAGCCGGCGTTCTCCATCACCCCCTGCTCGTTGTAGAAGTAGCCTTCGTTGAGCGCCCAGCCGATGCCCTGGGCGGCGCCGCCCTGGAACTGGCCTTCCACGTAGCTCTTGTGCAGCGCGCGGCCGGCGTCCTGGCACACGGTGTAGCGCACCACGTCCACCTTGCCGGTGTCCTGGTCCACCTCCACGTCGCAGATGTGGGTGCCGAACGCCGGCGCCGCGAAGCGCGCGTTGATCGCCGCCTCGGCGCCGAGCGGACCGCCGGTCTGCGACGAGCTCCCGGCCAGGTCGCGCAGCGACAGCGGCTCCTCGGAGCCATTGCTGCCGCCGTTGCAGTGGGCGGCGCCGTCCTGCCAGGTGACCCGCTCCTTGTCCACCTCCCACACTTGGGCGGCGCGATCGCGCAGCAGGTCGATCAGTCTCTTGGCGGCTTCGTGGATCGCCATGCTGCTGGCGTAGGCGGTGCTGCTGCCCTCCGAGATGCCGTTCATGCCGACCGTGTCGGAGTCGCCGATGGAGGGGTTGATCTCGTCCACCGGGATGCCGAGTTCCTCGGCCAGGACCATGGCCTGGGCGGCGCGCGAGCCGCCGATGTCGGGGCGCCCGGTGATCAGCGACACGCGCCCGTCGGGCAGCACCGAGATGTTGGCGGTGGCGTCGCCGCCGATGTTCATCCAGAACCCGCTGGCGACGCCGCGGCCCTGGTTCGGGCCGAGCGGTGCGCTGTAGTGCGGATGCGCCTTGGCGGCCTCGAGCGTCTCGACCATGCCGATTTGCGGGTAGACGGGGCCGTAGGCGGCCTTGGTGCCCTCCTTGGCGGCGTTCTTGAGGCGGAACTCGATCTTGTCCATGCCGATTTGCTCGCAGATCTCGTCGATGATGCTCTCGGTGGCGTGCGCGGCGTTGGGCGCCAGCGGGGCGCGGTAGGGGCGCATGAACGGCTTGTTGACCAGCACGTTGTAGCCCTTGATGTGGTAGTTCGCGACCTCGTAGGGGGCGGTCAGGCACATCATGCCCAGTCCCATCAGCGGCCCCGGGTAGCTGCCCGACTCGTACCACAGGTCGGCGTCCACGGCGGTGATGCGGCCGTCCCTGGTGGCGCCCATCTTGAGGCGGATGTGGCTGCCGGGGGCGGGGCCGCTGGAGGTGAACACCTCCTCGCGCGTCATCACCATCTTCACCGGGCGGCCGGTCTTCTCCGCCATCAGGATTGCCACCGGCTCCAGGAACACGGTGGTTTTGCCGCCGAAGCCGCCGCCGATCTCGGCGGGAATGGTCTTGATGCGCGACGGCGCGATGCCGAGCTGGCCGGCGGTCAGGTCGCGGATCGCGAAGTGGCCCTGGCTGGACACCCACAGCAGCACGTTGCCGTCCTCGCCCCAGCGCGCGACGCAGGCGTGCGGTTCGATGTAGCCCTGGTGGATGGTGGCGCTGTCGAACTCGTGCTCGATGATTACGTCGGCGGCGGCGAAACCCGCCTCCACGTCGCCGGCGTCGAACACGTTGGTGGTGGAGATGTTGGACGGCGGCGCCGCCTCGTCGCCGTCGGTGCGCAACTCGGGGTCGATGATCACGTTGCCCTGCGCCGCCTCCCACACGTCGGTCACGCACGGCAGCACCTCGTAGTCGACCTCGATCAGGCCGAGCGCCTGGTCGGCGATGGTGGGCGTGGCGGCCGCCACCGCGGCGACCGGCTGGCCCTGGTAGCGCACGTGGCCGCGGCACATCACCACGTTGGCGCTCACCTCGCTCGGCGTCTCGGACGGAAAGTCGTCCCCGGTCACCACCGCGAACACGCCGGCGAGCCCCTCCGCGGCGCTGGTGTCGATGGAGCGGATGCGCGCGTGCGCGTGCGGGCTGCGCAGCACCTTGCCGTGCAGCATGCCGGGCAGGTGGAAGTCGGCGCCGTAGTTGGCGCGCCCGGTCACCTTGTCCACGCCGTCGTGACGCACGGGCCGCGTGCCCAGCACCTTGTATTTCGCGGTTTTCGTATCGCTCATGTGTTTCCTCCGAAGACGTCCGAAGACGGTTGCCGATAGTGGCTTGCTTGCCGGCAGGGTAGACGAAACCGGGACTGTTCGACAACCGCTGCCGTCCGCACCCGCCTGGTCCGTTGCGGGGATCGCGTTTCCGCAACGCCGGCGATGCGGCCGGCGCGGGGGCAGTATGGCAGGCTGTCGGCTCCAGGAGCGCCTTCCTCGACTTCGACCGTGTCGGAGTTGCGGAACGACGGAACAGGGAGAGTGGCCGTTCCTGCTTGCTCGGTCTATACTGGCCGGTACATGGAGCCGGCTACCCCCCACAGCGGTCATTCTGCGCTTGACCCGCAATCCAGCGCTCCGGGAGCGGAGGCTGCCCCGCCGGGCGGGGTGCTGGCGAGGCCGGCCTTGAGCGTGGCGCGTGCCGCCACGGTCCGGGCGGCAGGGGTAGCCGCTCCGCCGCCGCCGCTGAACGTCGACATCGAATCTCTGGTAACCGAGGATGATACGCCGGTGGACAACATGCCCTCCGAGAAACAGCAGCGCCTGCTCACCGAGCCGCTGTACAGTTCGTGGGCCGGTCCGGGGGGCGGGCGCGCGTTTGTGGCGGCTGCCAACGTCGGCGTGTTTCCGGAGCCGCGCAACCCGGCGATCGTGCCGGACGTGTTCCTGAGCCTGGACGTGCAGGTGCACGAGAACTTCTGGGAGAAGAGGCACCGCTCCTACTTCGTGTGGGAGTTCGGCAAGCCGCCGGACCTGGTGGTGGAGATCGTGTCGAACCAGAAAGGCAACGAGGTTGGCAGCAAGCGGCTCAGGTACGCACGCATGGGTGTGGCTTACTACGTGATCCACGATCCGTTTCACCGCGTGATGCGGGACGACCTGCGCGTGTACCGGTTGCGCGGCGGGCGCTACCAACGCCAGCAGTCGCCGCGGTTCCCGGAGCTGCGGCTGGGCATGCGCCTGTGGGAGGGCGAGTTCGAGGGCGTGTGGTGGAACTCGTGGCTGCGCTGGACGGACGAGCACGACGTGTTGATACCGATGGGCAAGGAGCGCGCCGAGCACGCGGAGCACCTGGTGGTGGAGGAAAGCCGCCGTGCCGAGCAGGAAAGCCGGCGCGCTGAGGAGGAAAGCCGCCGTGCCGAGCAGGAAAGCCGGCGCGCTGAGCAGGAAAGCCGCCGTGCCGAGCAGGAAAGCCGGCGCGCTGAGGAGGAACACCGGCGCGCTGAGGAGGAACACCGGCGCGCCGAGGAGGAACACCGGCGCGCCGAACGCCTGGCGGCCTTGCTGCGCCGGTCGGGCATCGACCCCGAGCAGGCGTGAGCGGCGGGTATTCCGCCGCCGATGGGGTGCTGTTTCCGAGAGCGGCTTGACCGGTGAGGGGGGCCGTGGGAGAGTCAGCGTCATGAAGGTGCAGACGGTACGCAAGGAACCACGTGCGCGCGGCGTACGCCGGTGAATCTCGCGCCGCGCCGCATCGTCTTGGCGTCCTTGCCGGGGCACACCGGACTGTGTCGCAGGCGTGCCCGTAGAGAGTGAGCAAGGGCCGGCAAACCACCGCAACCAACTCTCGCAGGTCAATAGGAAGGAGAGGATCTTCATGAGGATTTCCGCATTCGAGAAAGTGATCGTGGCCGGACTGCTGTTGAGCCTTGCCGCGATGCCGCTGTGGGCAGCCGCGGCGGGCGAGGAGGGAACGGCGGCGGCCTCGGGAGCGCCCGGCGAGCCGCAGTACGGCGGCACGCTCACCGTGGTCACGTTCAAGACGCACGACGAGAGCGTGAGATGGGACGCAACGCTCGGCAAGTACGTGACCAACACCTTCCAGAGTCCCTTCTCCGAGAGCCTCCTGGTAGGAGACGTGGACACGCACGGGCCGCGCGGCTCCGGCGAGTACAAGTTCGGCGTCATCGAGTTTGTCCCGCTGCAGTTTACGCGCGGTCAGCTTGCCGAGAGCTGGGAGATCACCAGCGATCCTCCCGGCATCGTCTTCCACATCCGTCCGGGCGTGATGTGGACCGGTAACGAGCACATCGGCATGGAGCCGAGGGAGTTCGTTGCCAGCGACGCGGTCCATCACCTGGAGCGGTTCCGGAACAGCAGCCACGCCTCCGACTACTACTATATCGACAAGGTGTACGCGGACGGAGACCACCGCTTCGTGGTCGAATTCAACCAGGGATACTCGTTCTGGCCGTTCGATCTCGGCTACGGCACGTTCGCTCACCACGTGGCGCCGGAAACGTTCGACGCACCGGGCGGCATCCAGGATTGGCAGAACCAGGTGGGAACCGGTCCCTACATCCTGGCCGACTTCGTGCAAGGGTCCACCGTCGCGTTCGTCAAGAACCCGAACTACTGGGACACGACGACCATCGACGGCACGGAGTACCAGTTGCCGTTCACGGACGAGTTCGTGCTGCCGTTGATCGCTGACGAGTCCACGCGGCTGGCCGCCCTGAGGACCGGCAAGATCGACTGGGACACGAACCTGAACGTGGTCAGCGAGGCGACCCTGGATCGGACCAGTCCGGAACTGATCAAGTACCGGCATGCGCGTGCCTCCATCTACCAGGTCGGCTTCAACACGACGAGAGCACCGTTCAACGACATCAACGTGCGGCGGGCGATGCACCTCGGCACCGACCAGCACACGGTGGCGAAGAACTTCTTCCAGGAGTACGACCTGCATGCTCATCCGCTGCGCGAGGACGCCGCCGGCCTGTTCGTGCCGTTCGAGGAACTGCCGGAATCGAGCCGCGAGCTGTACACCTACGATCCCGAGCGGGCAAAGAAAATGCTCGCCGACGCCGGCTATCCAGACGGCTTCAAGACGACCCTGAATACGGCTGACATTCTCGGCTGGCCCACCCTGGCGGCAGCGGTCAAGGACCAGTGGTCCAAGATCGGCGTCGAGGCGGAGGTGATCGTCCACGAGGGAGCGGCGCTGTGGCCGATGCTCAACCCCGCGGACGAGGCGGACCGGTACAAGGGCACCCTGGTGTTCGGTAACGGCAACACGATGATCCCGTTCCACCTTTCCAAGTGTGCCGGCGAGCACACCTACGCGGTAACCGGATTGGACGATCCCGAGTACAGCGAACTGTTCGCCGCGGCCATGGCGGAAATGGACTACGACAAGATGGCGGCGATGGGGCGCGAACTGTTCACCAGGTGCATTGCAACGGCCACCATCATGCCGCTCGGCGACGGCCACGACATCACCTACGCGTGGCCGTGGGTCAAGAACTACTTCGGCGAGATCGAAACCGGCTTCGTGAGCGTCGGGCCGATCGGCGCACGCATCTGGCTCGACCAGGCGCTGAAGAAGGAAATGGGATACTAAAGGCCTTTCTTGCAGGACAAGGGAATCTTGATCGAGAAGGGGTGGGGCCGCGCGTCTCGCCCCTTCTTTGCAATGCTTTGATCACCGAGGAGTCGGCGTGCGTGTCTACCTGATCCGAAGACTGCTGCTCACCATTCCCACCCTGTTCATTGCGAGCATCATCGTGTTCCTGTCGGTTCGCTTCATACCGGGCGACGTCGTGGACGTGATGATGATGCGGGCGCAGACCGGCATGTCGGAAGAGACCCGGGCGGCGATACGGCGCGACCTGGGACTGGATACGCCGATCCACATCCAGTACGGCCGTTGGCTGGGCGTCCTTCCGCAGCACGATGCACCGTCGGACGCGGGTGTCGGGAACGCCAGGTTCAATGGGGTGTTGCAGGGCAACGTCGGCACTTCGCTGTGGACCGGGGTGCCGGTGTTGGAGGCGCTCAAACGCAGGCTGCCGGTTACCGTCGAGCTGAGCTTGATGGGCCTGGTCCTGGGCCTGCTGATAGCGATGCCGATCGGCATGTATTCGGCCCTGCGCCAGGACACGATCGGAGACTATATCGCACGCAGCATTGCGATGGCGTTTATCGCCGTTCCCTACTTCTGGATCGGGATCCTGGTGGTGGTGTTCGGATCGTTGTGGTTCCGGTACATGCCGCCCTTGCGGCTCGTTCCCTTTGTCGAGGATCCGCTCGGCAACCTGGGACAGTTCATCGTACCGGCCATCGTCCTCGGCATGGTGCTGTCGGGGTGGACCATGAGACTGACCCGGACAATGATGCTGGAAGTACTGAGGCAGGACTACGTCAGGACGGCGTGGGCCAAGGGGCTGCGGGAGCGGGCGGTGGTGCTGCGCCATGCGCTGAAGAACTCGCTCATCCCGGTGGTCAGCCTGATCGGTCTGCAGTTGCCCCTGTTGTTCGGGGGCACGGTCGTGATAGAACAGATATTTCTGCTGCCGGGCGTCGGCCGCTACACGGTGGAGGCCACCATCAGCCGGGACTACCCGGTGATCAGCGGAGTGCTGCTCCTGTTCGGCGCCACCGTCGTGCTGGCCAATCTCCTGATCGACCTGAGCTACGGCTTCCTGGACCCGCGGATTCGCTATGAGTAGTGGGACGGTGGCCGGCAAGCGGCCGCGCGGCCTGCTGGCGGACAGCGCGGTGCGGCTGGTGCGCGAGAAGCCGCTGGGTACCGTGGGTGCGGCAATCACGCTGGTGTTCCTGCTGATGGCGGTATTTGCCGACGTCCTGGCGCCGTACGGCATGAACGAGGGCACGCCGACCAACCTGACGCCGCCGTCGGCGGAGTTCTGGCTGGGTACGGATGAGTTGGGGCGCGACGTGTTCAGCAGGGTCGTGATCGGCGCCCGCATCTCGATGGGAATGGGGCTGGCGGCGAGCGCGGTGAGCATCGTCATTTCGGTGGCGATCGGCCTGGTCAGCGGCTACGTCGGCGGCAAGTTCGACATCATCGTGCAGCGGTTCGTGGATGCCTGGATGTCGCTGCCGGGCCTGATCTGGATGATGGTGGTGCTGTCGATCGTGGGCCGCGGCGTGGTGCCGATCGTGGTCGTGCTGTCGCTGGTGCTCGGCGTCGGCGGTTCCCGGATCATCCGGGGAGCGGTGATCAGCGCCAAGGAGAACGTCTACGTGGCGGCGGCGCTGGCGATCGGCTCCCGTACCGACCGGGTCCTGTTCCGGCACATTGTGCCGGGCATCATGGCGCCGATCATCATGCTGTTTTCGGTACGCGTGCCGGATGCGATCCTGATCGAGGCGGCGTTGAGCTTCCTCGGTTTCGGCATGCCGCCGCCGTATCCGAGCTGGGGCAGCATGCTGTCCGGCAGCGCGCGCCAGTACATGTTCGTGGCCCCGTGGATGGCCCTGTGGCCGGGCGTGGCCCTGGCGCTGGTGGTGTATGGTGTGAACATCTTCGGCGATGCCCTGCGCGACATACTGGACCCGCGCATGCGGGGCGGGAGCGGACGCTTCGGCGTGCGCGCGAAGAAGTTGTCCGGCAAGAGGAGGTGAACATGGAGCAGCGGCGGTTCGGCGATACCGAGCTGGCTACCTCGCCGATCGGCTTCGGCACCTGGGAGATGAGCGGCACCATGTACGGCAAGATCGACGCCACTGCCGCCGGCCGCGCGGTCGGGGCGGCCATCGACCACGGCATCACGCTGTTCGACACCGCGGCCGTGTACGGGCCGTTCCACTCGGAGCGGCTGCTCGCCAAGGCGCTCGGCGCGCGGCGCCGGGAGGTGACCCTGGTCACCAAGGTGTGCGAGCGGCTCAGTGACGACGAGACGCTGGACTGGCGCGACCGGATCGGACCGCGCGACGGCAGCTACGAGCACACCATCCGGGCGGCGGAGGGCTGCCTGCAGCGGCTCGCCACCGACGTGATCGACCTGCTGCTGATCCATCACCGCGACTTCGACACGCCGATCGCCGAGACCATCGGCGCGCTGGAGCGGTTGCGGGCCGACGGCAAGATCCGCTACTACGGCGTATCGAACCACGACGTGCCGATGCTGGAGGAGTGCCGGATTGTCGGCGGTGCCGGCAGCATCGCCACCAACCAGCTTCCGTTCAACCTGTTCGACCGGCGGGTGGAGCCGGAGATCCTGCCGTGGTGCGCGGCCAACGGCGTCGGGTTCATGTCCTACGGCACCCTCGGCTTCGGCCTGCTGACCGGTGCGTTCAGCGCTGACACCTCGTTCGGCGCCGACGACTGGCGCAGCGCGGGCAGTGCGTTCGGCCTGCCGCTGTTCGAGGGTGCGCCGTTCCGCGACCGGCTGCGGGTGGGCGCGCGGCTGGCCGAGCTGGCCGCGGAGCATGGCAGGACCCTGGCACAACTCGCCATCGCGTGGGTGCTGGATCATGGCCCGGTGACGGTGGCGCTGGTCGGCATGCGCAATGCGCGCGAGCTGAGCGAGAACGTCGGTGCGGCGAGCTGGAAGCTGACCGACGAGATTCGCGCACGGGTTGACCGAATCTTCGCAGCGGAGAACGTTACCACCTATGTCGGCACACCGGTCACGGTGCGGCCGGACCAACAAATTCTATCGGAGGGAGATGACGAATGAGCGACAACCACAAACCTGACAAGCTGGTGTACACCGCGACGGTGGAGAAGCGGTTCAAGGCCCCCGGCCCGCAGCCGAACGGCCTGCAGGCGGCGGAGGACGGATTGTGGTGCATCGACCAGACCAACCTGAAGGTGCACCAGCTCGACTGGGAGACGGGCGCGGTGCTGCACGAGTTCCAGACCGCCACCGAGCACTCCAGCGGCATTACGCTCGACGGCGACGGCAACGTGTGGATTACCTCCACCTGGCAGCTCGAGGTGGTGAAGTACGACCCGCGCACCGGCGAGGAGCTGGCGCGCTACCCGGACCCCGGCAAGGGCGTAGCGGCCATGGTCGAAACCACCCCACCGCCGTGGAAGCCGTCGTCCAGCCACGGCATCGAGTGGCGCGACGGCAAGTTCTACCTGGCGGCGCCGCCCACGCAGCGCCTGCACGTGATGGACGCGGAAAGCTGGACCGAGGTGCGCTCGCTGGCGGCGCCGGGGTTGCGCATCCACGGCATCGGCTGGAACAGCGATGGCCGGCTGTGGGTGTCGGATACGTCGTCGGGCGCGGTCCACCTGATGGACGTCGACAGCGGGCGCTTCGTGGACGTGTTCCGGGTCGCCGAACCGGACGAAGTGCACGGCATGACGGTGCGCGGCGGCGAGGAAATCTGGTACTGCGACGCCGGCACCTGCGACATCGGCGTGCTGAAGCGGCCGGGCTCCTGACAGCCCGTGGCGAAACTCCGGCTGCATTGAATGCAGCGATCGATCCCGGCTGCTGCGTCGCTCCTCGCTCTCAAGTGCCCTGACGTGCTCGCTCGCCGTGCCTTGCCAGCCGGGCGCCTCTCCGCTCTCGGTGTGACGCCGGCGGCCACCGCGGGCTGCTAGGCCGGACGCGCGCCCGGTATGCGGCCCCCGATCTTCAACTGCACCTACACCGCGCTGTCGAGCGCCGTGCAGGAGCGGCTCGCCGGCGTGGGTGAGGTGCACCCGTATCGGCCGGCGCCGCGCGATGCGACGCTGGAGCAGTTGCGCGCGGCGCACGCGCTGCTGGGCAGTCCATATCGCGCCGGCCGGATCGATGCCGCCTTCCTGGACGCGCTGCCATCGCTGCGGGTCATCGCCGGGGTCGGCGTGGGCTACGACGGCATCGACGTGGATGCGGCGAGCGCGCGCGGCGTGGCCGTGTGCAACGCGCCGGGAGTGCTCAACACCGCGGTCGCCGAGTTGACCGTGGCGCTGATCCTGATGCTGGCGCGGCGCCTGGGTGAGAACGAGCGCTACGTGCGCAGCGGCGCGTGGACGCGCGGCGAGGAGGCGCCTCCGCTGGGCAGCGACGTCGGCGGCAAGACGCTCGGCGTGGTCGGGTTCGGGCGCATCGGGCGGCAGGTGACGCGCCACGCGCAGGGTTTCGCGCCACCTGGTACGACGTGTTCCGGGAGCCGCCTCCCGGAGCTCCACCGGCCGAGTACCGGCCCCTCGACCAGCTCCTGGGGGAGGCCGACTTCGTGACCCTGCACACCGACCTGAACGACTCCTCGCGGCACCTGATCGGCGGGCGCGAGCTGGCCCTCATGAAGCCGACCGCCTACCTGGTGAACATGGCGCGCGGCGGCGTGGTCGACCAGGCGGCCCTCACCGCGGCGCTCCGCGACGGATCGATCGCGGGAGCGGGCCTCGACTGCCTGGCCCCGGAGCCGCCGCTGGCCAGCGACGACATCGTGCGGCTGCCCAACGTCATCGCGCTGCCGCACGTCGGCACCGCGACCCACGAGACGCGCGAGGCGCTGGCGCAGATGGCGGCCGACAACGTCGTGGCCGTGCTCACCGGGCGCCCGCCGCGCGCTATCGTCAACCCCGAGGTGCTCGGCGCGCGCACACCGTAGCAGCTCGTGGGTCAACACTGGCTGCACTCCAGCGGCGATGCACCCCGGCTGGTGTGGCGGCCCGCAACTGCTCGCGCACGCGCCGCGCGTCCTGCAGCGGGGATGAGGCGACCGGAGACAGCGATCGGGGCGACCATCGGGGCGTGGACGCGGAGCGCCGCGCGCCTGTTGCTGAGGCTCGCGCCAGTGGCGCTGGCGTGCACGCCGGCGGCGGAGCCGGCGCCGGGAGCGGAGATCTTCGTCGACGCGAGCGCGGCGGCCGGCATCGACGCGCCCCACGGGGGCGCCTGGGAGTTCGACGGCAAGGGTGGCTACCTCGGCATCGGTCAGGCCTGGGGCGACTACGACAACGACGGTCGGGTCGACCTGTTCCTGGCCGGCGGCCGGCTCCCGAGCATGCTGTATCGCAACAACGGCGACGGCACCTTCGCGGTCTCCGCACACGCCGCCGACGTCGCGCTGGCGGAGGCATGGACCGGCGGCGCCGTCTGGGCCGACTACGACAACGACGGCTGGCGCGACCTGTACGTGCTCACCCACGGCGCCAACGTCCTGTTCCGGAACGAGGCCGGCGCAGGCTTCCGCGACGTCACCGCGGCGGCGGGGGTGGGCGCCGCCGGCAACGGTGCCACGGCGGCCTGGGGCGACTACGACGGCGATGGTCTCCTCGACCTGTTCGTGGCCAACTGGACCTGTTACCCGGAATGCTCCCCGGAGGAGGCGGACGCACTGACCAGCGACCGGCTGTATCGCAACCGCGGCGACGGCACCTTCGAAGACGTCTCCGCGCTGCTCGGCGACAAGTTGCGCGGCGCCGCCTTCTCCGCCAGCTTCGCCGACTTCGACAACGACGGCGACCCAGACATCTACGTGGTCAACGACAAGGTCGACAACCCGATCGGCAACGTGCTGTGGCGCAATGACGGGCCGGGCTGCGGCGGCTGGTGCTGGCGCGACGTGTCGAGCGAGACCGGGACCGGCGCGGTGCGCAACGGCATGGGCCTGGCAGTCGGCGACTACGACAACGACCTGGACCTGGACTTCTACTTCTCCGACATGGGCGAGCCGATGTCGCTGCTGCAGAACATGGACGGCCGCTTCCGCAACGCCAGCGAGGCGGCCGGCGTTGGGGCCGATCGGCACGGCCGGATTGTCGGTTGGGGCACGGCTTTCTTCGACTTCGACAACGACGGCTGGCTGGACCTGTTCCTGGCCGCCACCGCGTACTCGCCGCGTTCCAGCGACCCCGGGGCGCCGATCGACCTGCTGTTCTTGCCGCATCCCAACGTGCTGTACCGCAATCGCGGCTACGGCAACTACGTCGAGGTGACGCCGGCGAGCTGGCGGGTGCGCCCCGACCCCAGCATGGGCGTGGCGTACGCCGACTACGACGGCGACGGGTTCGTCGACTTCGTGGTGGGCAACTTCGACGCCGGCTACACGCTGTACCGGAACGCCGGGCTGGCGGGGGCGGACAACCACTGGCTGACGGTGCGGCTCGAAGGCCGCCGGCCGGTCAACCGCGACGCGATCGGCGCCCGGGTGTACGTCACCGCCGGCGACGGCCGCCCGCGCATGCAGGAGGTGAAGAGCGGCTCGTCCCTGGGCGCCGGCAACGACACCGCGCTGCACTTCGGCCTCGGCGGCTCGGCGGCCGCCGACGTGCGCGTGCTGTGGCCCGACGGCACCGAGGCGGTATTCGAGGCGGTCCCCGCAAACCGGAAGTTGCACCTGATCTACGCCCAGACTAAGTTGAGGTGACCGATCCTGAGGAGAGGCTCTCGAATACCGCTTGTATGGTGCTGACCCTTCCCCGCTGGAACTGCGGGCGTAGCGCCGGCTTGGTGTGTTGGCGAGTTGCGGGCTGTTGTAGTCGTGCATGCCCACCTCTGCCGGCCGTGGGGCGTAACTGGCTTGGGCTTGGTTGATTCGGACTGCCGGCTTGACTCTGCCGAGTTTCCGGGCAACACTGTCTCGCTGATGAAGGGGTGGTCGCCCAGGTGTGGGGCTGCCATTTTGGGTCACACGGCATGTTGACGCGGCTCTCTGTTTCAGGCTTTAAGAACCTGGTTGATGTGGATCTCCATCTTGGTGCATTTACGTGTGTCGTCGGGCCCAACGGTGCGGGGAAGTCCAACCTCTTCGACGCAATCCGGTTTCTCAGTGCACTAGCCAACCATACTTTCCTGGAGGCGGCCTCCTCGGTCCGCGATCAACACAGCCGTACTGCTCAGATACGGGACCTGTTCCATCACGTAGGCAGTCACTATGCCGGCAACATGAAGTTTGTTGCGGAGATGATCGTTCCCGGCAACGCGACTGATGATCTTGGACAGGAGGCGAAAGCAAGCATTACGTTCCTGCGCTACTCCTTGGAACTCGCCTACCGAGAGTCTAACGACAGCTTAGCCCCGGGAGCGCTGGAGATTGTCAAGGAGGAGTTGGTTCATGTCACACAGCGTGACGCGCCACGACACCTCCCATTTCCTCATAGCGCGAAGGACTGGCGCAAGTCGGTGGTACAGGGACAGAGGCGTGCGCGCTATTTCATCTCAACCGAAGGGGAAGGTCAGAACCGGGTAATTAAGCTGCATCAGGATGGTGGCAGCAGCGGGCGTCCCCTGAGCCGGCCGGCTGCCAATCTTCCGCGCACGGTACTTTCGGCGGCAAATGCAACGGAGAGCCCTACCGTGCTGACTGCTCGCCGCGAAATGGAAGCATGGCAGCTTGTACAATTGGAACCTAGCGCCATGAGAAAGCCCGACGAATTCGTATCTCCAACCCATGTGGGAACGGACGGACGTCACCTGGCGGCAACTCTTTATCGATTGGCCCGTAGTGCGGAACAGCACGAGCACAATGGCAACCGAGACGCTCTTGTTACGGGCCTTCAAACTTCTGCTCCGAACGGTGAAGATCTAGGAGCATACAGTCAGATCGCCAACCGTCTTGGTGAGCTTATCGACGATGTGCATGGTATCTATGTAGATCTCGATGAAAAGCGAGAGTTGATGACGTTGTACGTGAGAGACAGGGATGGGACTTCACATCCTGCACGGGCACTGTCGGATGGTACCTTGAGGTTTCTCGCGTTGTCCGTTCTGGAGAGCGACGCCAAGATGCAAGGCGTCCTTTGTCTGGAGGAACCCGAGAACGGTATTCATCCGGAGCGGATTCCAGCCATACTTGAGCTCCTGATGGACATCGCCGTCGACACTCATCAATCTGTCGGCATTGACAATCCGTTGCGCCAAGTTATTGTCAACACACATTCGCCGGTAGTATTCCAGCAAGTTCCGGATGACAGTGTGGTATTCGTCAAGCCGATCGAGGCCGTGGACAATTCCGGTCGTCGCTTCAAGAGTGCGCAATTCCTCTGTTTGTCAGATACTTGGCGTGCGCTGGACCGTGAGCACGCAGCACGGGGTGACCTCCTGCCCTATCTGAATCCGGTGCTGTCCGAAGAACAGCCAGAACCGTACGTCAAGAAACGGGTGGTCGATCGGGATGACGTGCAGCAACTTCTGTTGTTCTCTCAGTAGCGGCGTCCTGTGCATAGATTGAACTACACACTGGTGTCGGACGGGACGTCTGATCGCGCACTGTTACCGATTCTGTCGTGGCTGCTGCGGGGCTTTTGCGGTTCGCTGCCCATCCAGCCGGAAATTGCTGATCTGAGAAGGCTGAGAAATCCTCCAAGATCGCTTGTGGACCGCATTGAGCGGAGCATCGAACTCTATCCATGCGATCTGCTCTTCGTGCACCGGGACGCGGAGGGAGCTGCCTTCGAGGATCGGCTAGCGGAGATCACAGCGGCTCTGAGTGAGAGTTTGGCGACTGCAATGCCTGCGGTATGCATAGTTCCCGTGCGCATGTCGGAGGCGTGGTTGCTCATCGACGAGAGCGCGCTTCGACATGCAGCGGGCAATCCCAACGGTAGCGTACGCCTGAATTTGCCGAGTCCGCATCGACTCGAACAGTTGCCAGATCCCAAACGAGTTCTTCACGAGGTCTTGCGGCGGGCAAGCGGGCTGCGCGGCCGCCGCCTTACTAGCTTCAACCGTCGGTTACACCGATGTCGCGTAGCTGATTGGATCGATGACTTTAGCTCCCTATATGGTCTCCCTGCATTCCAGCGCTTGTCAGCGGATTTGAGGCAGGTCGTAACCTCGAACGGCTGGTGACCAGTGGCGGGAAGTCGGCATTTCCCCCGAGCTGATCGAACGATTTCCCGAGTTGCATGTCGTTCTCGGTATGGATTCGGCGTATCCGGCGCCCAGCACCGGCGAGTCCCCTCTGAACGAACGGGTCGAGCCGTTCATGAAGCTCGGCCAGGACAAGTTCGCGTGAGGTGAGCAGGACTTGATGGCTCAATCGGGGTATATTCCGATTTAGTCGAACTATTTCGGAGTACATTACGAATGGGTCAGTATCAGCGTGTCCTCGACATCGACCTTCCGCAGGGCCAGTCGGCGTTCCTGTGGGGTCCCCGCAAGACCGGCAAGTCGACGCTGCTGCGGGAGCTGTTCCCGCACTCCGCCCGCTTCGACCTGCTCGATACCCGGTTGATGCTGGAGTTCACGCGGGCTCCGTGGACGCTTGCGGACCGCGTCCGCGCGCTCGACCCGGCCGCCAGGGCGCATCCGATCATCATCGACGAGGTGCAGAAGGTGCCGGCGCTCCTTGACGAAGTGCATCGCATGATTGAGGGCGACCGCCTGAGCTTCGTGCTGTGCGGCTCCAGCGCTCGCAAGGTGAGCGCGGGCGAGCCAACCTGCTCGGCGGCCGGGCATGGGGCTTCCGGCTGCATCCGCTGAGTTGGCGCGAGATTCCGGAGTTCGACCTGCTGCGCGCGCTCAATCGCGGACTCGTGCCGCAGCACTACGACTCCGCGCGGCACCGGCGGGCGCTGTCCGGGTACGTGGACACCTACCTCAAGGAGGAGGTGTTCGACGAGGGGCTGACCCGCAACGTGGCAGCGTTCTCACGCTTCTTCGACGCGCTGTCGTTCTGCCACGGCGAGCTGCTGAACTACAGCAACGTGGCGCGTGACTGCGGCGTCGACTCCAAGACGGTGCGCGAGTATTTCCAGATTCTCGTGGATACCCTGCTCGGTGTGTTCGTGGAGCCGTTCAGCGGGCGGCCCCGCTCGCGAGCGGTGATCGTGCGGGCGCCGAAGTTCTACCTGTTCGACGTCGGCGTCGCCGGCCACCCGACCGGGCGCCGCATCGGGCAGGCCGCGGGCCCGGACTTCGGGCGCGCCCTCGAGCACTTCGTGCTGATGGAACTGCTCGCCTGCCGCAGCTACCGGGAGTGCGACTACGAGGTGCGCTTCTGGCGCACCAGGTCGGGCCTGGAGTGCGACTTCGTGCTCGGGCGGGAGGGCGAGGTGGCCATCGAGGTCAAGGGCAGCGCCAACCCCGGCCCGGGAGACCTTCGGGCACTGCGTGCTTACGTGCGGGATCATCGTCCCCGTCTCGCCGCCCTGGTCTGCAACGCGAGCGCTCCACGGCGCACACCCGACGGCATCGACATTCTGCCCTGGGAAGTGTTCCTGGAACGGCTGTGGGCCGGCACGATCATGGCATGACGCGCGTTGTGGATAACGCACTGCCGGCGACTGCCGGGCACGCAGGTTGAGAGGCCATCATTTCAGGATGCCGTTGATGAACCACCCAGCATGCCGAGCAGGACCTCTGCCGCCCTATCGGCGAAGGCCGGATCGTTGATGTTGCAGTCCAGCTCCACGACTTCGATGCCCGGCTTCAGGTTGTTCTTGATGGCCTGGAAGCAGGCGCGGTCGGCATCCGGATCCCAGAAGGCGCCGCCCTCGGTGTCGAGCATCGACACACCGCCCAGTGGCAGGAGGATAGCCACCGGCGCCGTCGACGCGTTAGCCGCAGCGGCGATCAACTCGCCGATACGCCTGTTCTCGTCTGCATTGGTGCGGAGCAGGGTGGCGGTCGGCGTCCACTGAAACAGATTGCGCTCCCGGTACCGCTCGGGCACGGAGTCGAGGGCGCCGAAGTTGGCCATATCCACACAGCCCGGCGCGATGACCGCCGGTATCCCGGCCCGCGAGGCGGCCATGCAGCGCTCCGGCCCGGCGCTCGCCCCGCCGCCGCACACCTCGTCGGCCAACTCGGTGGTGGTGATGTCGAGGCAGGCGACGATGTAGCCGTCCGCGATCATGCCCTCCATGGTCTGTCCGCCGATGCCGGTGGCATGGAACACCAGCACCTCGTAGCCGTGGTCGGTGAGCACGCCGCGGGCGCGGTCGACGCAGGCCGTCGTGTTGCCGAACATCGACGCGGTAATCAGCGGCTTGTCCAGCTCACTGGCAGGAGGCTCCACGCCGAGCATGCCGGCGATGGCGCCAACCGCGTTGGCGTACACCCTGGCGCTGATGCGGTTGATGCCGGCCACGTCGACGATCGACGGCATCATGATGATGTCCTTCGGGCCGACGAAGGCGCGCACGTTGCCACCGGCGACGGTGGAGACCATCACCTTGGGCACGCCGAAGGGCAGCGCGCGCATGCCCGTCGTGGCGATCGAGGTGCCACCACCGCCGCCCATGCCCAGGATCGCATCCAGCCGGCCCTCGTCGTACAGCCGTCGTACCACCACCGCCAGGCCCTCGGCCATGATCGGCATCGCCTCTTCGCGCAGCTTGTTGCGACGCAGGTACTCGAGATCGCCGCCGCCGGCCCGCGCCACCTCCTCGCGGCTTACATCCGCAGGAATGGTCGGCTCACCCAGGATGCCGAAGTCGACGACCAGGGCGGCCAGCCCCTGCTGCTCGACCAGGTCCTTCACGAAGGCGAGCTCCGGGCCCTTCGTGTCCAGGGCGCCGACGATGACGACGGCCTTCACGCTCAGGTCGTCGCGGCTTCCGAGAGGCTTGCCTTCCGTTGCTTGATCGCGTGGCTCTTGAACCCTTGCAGCGCTCCCATCACGGCCTTCTCCACGGGGATACGCTCGATGCTCGAAGCTCCGACGAATCCCTGGGCGTCGGTCTGCGCGTACAGCGCCGCGGTGTCCGCGGGTTCGGCAAAGGGTCCACCGTGCGCCAGGCAGATGGCGTCCGCGTCCACCGCCCAGGCCCCCTCCATGATCTCCTGGGCGCTGCTCAGAGCCTCGGTCATCGGACTGGCGGCGAAGCCGACCAGCCCGCCCGAGGTTCCGCCGACGTGGGCACATACCACGTCCACGCCCGCCTGCACCATCTCGGCCGCGTGCTCGGCCGAGTGGACATAGCACATGGTGAACAGGCCCCCCTCCCTGAACGTCCGTATCATCTCGACCTCGCGCGCGAAGCCCCAGGGTATGCCGAGGTTGCGCCCGGTCTGCCGGTTCTGTACCAGGGTGTGTGGGTTGAAGGTCTCGCCGTGTCCCTGGGTGGGAAAGTTGATGACCCCGTCGTAGCCCTGGTCCACGAATCGGCGACACAGCTCATCCAGATCGTAGACCGTCTGGTCGCACGCCTCCACGCCGGCAATGATCGGCGTGTCCCTCACCACGTTGCTGATCTCGTCGTACATGCTCAGCGTCTGTGGATTGGCGTGATCGATGTTGATCGTCTGCAGCCCGCGTATGCGGGACTGACCGGTGCTGTAGCAGATGATCAGATCAGCGCCGCCGAGCTCGGCCGCCCGCGCGATGAGGCCGGCGCTGCAGCCGGCCCCGATGATCGGCTTGCCGGTGGCGATCGTGTCCCGCAGCCGCGCGACGATCTCGTTTCGTGCGAACCTCTTCTTCATGTAATCAAATCCTTCGATTAAGTCTTTCGAATCAGATTCTTCGTGATACCCAGTGGATTCCGCGTTGGAGGACCTGCCGGAATCCGGGCTCCTGCCAGGTTTGGTTGTCGTGGCCAGACTGGAAACAGAACACACGGGCCTGCTTGTGCTCGCGGGTCCACCCGATCGTGCGCATACTCTTCGCGTGTGCGGTGGTAAGCAGGATCTCGCTCCCCTCTTGCGCATCCGCCATGGTGTAGGTCTCGTCGCCCATTTCCCACGACGCGATGCCCTCGGTAATCGGGTGCCGAGTGTCGGCAACGTCGATCCGCAGATGCTGATCGAAATGGGCCGCGAATGAGCGGTCCTCGATGCCGACCAGCTGGTTGAGTAGGGACCAGTCCGGATACGCGAGCAGGGCATGATGGAGAACCACGATGCCCTGTTGCGTGTCGCCCAGGTGCTCGATCGCCGCCCGCGGTTTTCTGGCAAAGAACCAGGGCTCTTCCGCGTCCTGAGGCTCCCCCCTTCCCGCATCGCCGACAGAATAGGGATGAACAAAAAAGTACAGCACCACCGCGTCGTAGGAGTCTCGCTCGGCTTGTGTTGCACAGGCGAAATCGTCCAGGTGCTGTATGTAGCAGTCGACGCCCTCCAGTCCTCTAAACAGGTGATGGAAATCCACCACACTGAAGCCGTGGGCTCCGGTGACTACCGCGGTCTTGATCGCGCCGCCGTTCATAGCGTACTTCCCACCACGTAGCCCTCGAGGATCGCGTCATGGATGCCGCGCGGTTGCTTGCCATCACCGATCAGATGCACGTCGGACAGCTCCTGCAGCAGAGACCTGTAGAGCGCATTGTCAGCCTGCATGCCGGCCGCCAACACCACCGTGTCACAGGCGAACGTGCGGGTGCCGGAGATACGATCAACGGCAATCAGCTCGCCGTCTCGCGCCTCCTGCACCATAGTGTCGGCGGCGATGTTGACCTTGCTATCGGCCAGCATATCCAGGAGCATCGATCGGTTGATGCCGACTGCATCGCTGGCAAGAGCAGATGCCTGCTCCAGGAGCGTCACCTCCTTCCCCTGCTGCGCCAACCACAGGGCCGCGTGGCATCCGGCGTGACCACCACCGATCACCGCGATGTGCTCCCCCGCCTTCGCGGGGTCCAGATAGAGCTCGCTGCACGTGTGCGCCGGTGCCTGGCTGATGCCCGGGATTTCGGGAACCTGGTAGGTCGAGCCGGTCGCCACGATCACCACATCGGCATCCTCCTCTCTGAGTAGCTCAGCGGTCACCGCGGTGCCGAGCTTGATCTCGACCGCTGATTGGTCGAGTTGCCTCTTGTACCAATCCAACAGCCGCCTGATATCCAGGTTGAAATCCGGGACCGAGATCGCTATCAGGTGTCCGCCAAGATCTGCGGCTTGTTCATACAGCGTTACCGCGTGGCCCCGCGACCACGCCATCCTCGCCGCCTCCATGCCCGCGACCCCGCCACCGACGACGACGACTTTCCGCGGCCGAGCCGGGGGGCTCAGCGCCGGCGCTGCGGCTTTTGCTCTGCCGCAGGCCGGATTCACCGAACAACTGAGGTGAGCACCCGCGAGCGGTCGGTGCAGACAGCCGTCATGACAGCCGATACATGGACGCACATCCTCGGTCCTGCCCTCGAACACCTTCTTGGGCCACTCGGGGTCGGCGAGCAGTGCTCTGCCCAGCACGATGATGTCCGCCTTGTCCTGATTCAGCACCTCCTCGGCCACTGCGGGCAGGCCCAACCTGCTGGCCGCGAGAATCGGGATGCGAACCGCCTCTTTTACCTGCTTGACCAGATCGGCGGTGAAACCATGCGCGAAATAGTTTGGTGGATGAGCGTAGTAGCTACTATCGTAGCAGCCGGTATCGAGATCGAGGCCGTCGTAGCCAGCCTCTTCGAGCAGCCTGGCCATCTCGATCGACTCGGGGAGGTCGCGTCCCAGCTCGGTGTCTCCGTGCAGGGATGCTCGCCACGGCTCGGCGATGAAGTGTTTGACGCCGAACCGGTAGGTGACGGCCAGGTCGGGCGCTCTTTCTTTGATGGCGCCCAGTATTTCGATGGGAAACGTCAGCCGGCCTGGCAGGTCGCCGCCATATTTGTCGGTTCGATTGTTCCACAGCGCGGTAGCGAACTGATCGATCAGGTAGCCCTCGTGGCCGTGCACCTCGATGCCATCGAATCCCGCGCTGGCGACCAGCTCCGCCGCGCGGCCAAACGCCGCGACGATCTGCGCGACCTCGTCGGTTGCCAGGGCGCGGCAGGTCACATCCGGCACGAAATGGGCTTGATTGGCCGAGGCCGAAACTGGCGTGATGCCGGACTTGATTACGTTGCCCCCGGTTACGCGACCCGGGCCGGCGCTCAGCTGAATAAAGACCTTCACCCCATACGCGTGAGCGTAGTCAGTCAGCTCGTGGTACTCCGGCAAGGACTTCTCGGTAAGCATGGGCCACACGAACAACCCGTTCGCCATGCACTGCTCGATCTGGTTTTCTACCTTGAAGACACCGGTAATGAGGTGGCCCACGCCGCCTTTGGCTATTTCCACGTAGTAGTCGACACATCGCTGCGTTATCGTGCCGAAGGTGGGATCCATCTGATGGAAGTTGTTGATCGGGGCCAGGGCCACCCTGTTCTTGAGCCACACGTTGCCGATGGATATCGGCTCGAACATCTTGCGGCGTTCGCCCACCCGAGCGGTCACCTCAGTAGCCCCTGACCATCGTACCGCCGTCCACCATCAGATTCTCGCCGGTGATGAACGACGCGTCATCCGACACCAGGAAAAGGGCGGCTTTGGCAAGGTCCGCTACGTCACACGCACGGCCCATTGGCGTCTCCCGCGAGACGAAATCGTTCCAGTTGTCAGCGTCGCCCTCCCGCCACTTCGCGTGCATCGGTGTCGCGCCGATGCACGGACTGACGGAGTTGCAGCGTATGCCATTGCCGACGTAGTCCATGGCGATAGCGCGGGTAAACGCTACGATCGCGCCCTTCGTGGCGCAGTACACAGCCACATTGCGATTACCGCGAAAAGCGCTGTCGGACCCGGTGCTCAAGATGGCGCCACCCCCACTCGCGATCATCGCCGGTACGGCGTGTTTGGTACCCAGCACCGCACCTTTGAGGTTTACCGCGAGCAGCCTGTCGATGTCCTCCTCGGTGACCTCCTGGAGTTTCGCCGTCGGTCCGAGGATACCGGCGTTGTTGAACAGAATGTCCAACTTTCCGTAGACGCCCACCGCCTGCTTGACCATGTTCGCAGCGTCGCCCTCTTTGGTGACATCCGTCTTCACGAAGATGGCTGCGCCGCCGCCATCTTGTATGGCCTTTGCGACCTTCTCGCCAGCCTCGACGAGCACGTCAGCGATAACCACCTTGGCGCCCTCCTGCGCCCAGAGATAGGCGGTGGCCTCGCCAAACCCGCTGCTCGCTCCCGTCACGATAGCTACCTTGTCTTCTAGTTTGCCCACTTAGATCTTGGCTCCCCCCTCAGCGTAGCCTGTTTGGCACGAAGTTCTTGACAACGTCCGATCCGGTGCAGTCCGCAGCGCCGGTTGTGGCGACAGGGCCGTCCAGCGATGCCGTCGCGCCGACGGTGGAGCGACGCTATAAAGCACCGAGACGACCGCCACCGCCGCGCAGCCGCGGGTCGAGCAGATCCCGCAGCGCGTCGCCGAACATGTTGAGGCTGTAAACGGTAATCGTCAGCGCAAGACCGGGCCAGAGACCCAGCCACGGCGCCACCTCCATGTACCGACGCCCTTCCCGGCTGAGCAGACCTCCCCAGCTAGGGATCTGGGCTGGCAGACCGAATCCGAGGAAGCTCAGAGAAGCCTCAGAGATAATAATTCCCCCGATGTTGATGCTGAATATGATGATTGCCACAGGCATGATATTGGGCAGGACATGTTGGCTAAATGTTCTCCATTTCGAACAGCCAATCGACTCCGCCGCCTGGAAATAGTCATTCTCCTTTACTACGATAACGGCGCCTCTTACTGTTCTCGAGCCGACGATGCCTCCTGCTATCCCCAGCGTCACTATCATCTGTGGTAAACCGCGTCCGACAATGGACATCACGGTCAACAATAGGAGGAGTCCCGGGAAGGCCATCCAGGCATCGACGAATCTCTGCACAGCCAGGTCAAATCTGCCACCAATGAATCCTGACGTGCCGCCTAGCAGGACAGCCACCACAACATTGATACTGGTCGCCGCCAGGCCGACAAGCAGCGAAATGCGAGCCCCATAGATAATACGGCTCAGGAAGTCTCGCCCCAAATGGTCGGTACCGAGCAGATACCGGGCTGATGAGCCCTGTAGCGTGTCTGCCGGGTGCACTTCCGAATACCCATAAGGGGCCAGAACATCGGCAAAGACAGCCACTAGAATCAATATCAATACAAAAACACCACATGCAGTACCGAGTGGCTTCTCTCTAATCAGCCTGATGAGGACATCAATCGACAGGGAGCGTCTCCTTGGACCGGCCACTCTATGTATAGCGGACCCTTGGATCCAAAAAGGGATAAAGCAGGTCGATCAAGAGATTGATCCCTAACACCCCCGTGGCGAAAACCAGGTTCACTCCGGAGACCATTGGGTAGTCTCTACTATCGAGTCCTTCCAGCAGTAGACGACCCAGGCCCGGTAGGTTGAATATGTTCTCCATGATAACGGAACCGCCTACCAGGATAGGCAACTGCATACCTATCAGGGTAACTACCGGAATGACGGCGTTCTTGACGGCGTGTCTGACGATGACGACCTTCTCCCGCAGACCCTTGGACCAGGCTGTCCGGATATAGTCCTGTCTGAGCACCTCCAGCATCATGGTGCGCGTCATCCGCATGGTGGCTGCAGACATGCCCGTCCCCAGAATCAGGCTCGGAATGAGGAACATTCCAAGGTTACCCAGTGGGTCGTCGGCAAATCTGATCAGCTGCATCGGTGGCGCCCAGCCCCACCAGAGTGCCGGGTAGATCATGACCATAATTGCCAGCCAGAAGTTAGGCGTCGCCAGGCCGATGACGGCCGCCGTGCGCCCAGCGTAGTCGGCGACCGTATCCTGTCGAACGGCCGAGTAGATGCCTATCGGCAGCGCTATCAGTATCCCGATGACGAGCGCCATGACACCGAGCTCGATGGTTACCGGTAGTCTAGCAAGAATCTCTTCCTCTACCGATGAACCGCCCAGCAGTGGGGTGCCGAGGGTGCCATGCAGGAGAATACCGCCCATCCACCGCCCGTACTGCACATAGACAGGCACGTCTAAACCCAGCATCTCCTCAATAGCTTCACGGTCCAACTGGGCATTCAAATAGTCGAGTTGGGATTGCATTATGTCTATGACATCGCCAGGGATGAAGCGGACCGAGAGAAAGACCAGGACGGTCACTATGAACAGGGTGGGGATGATCAGCAATATCCGCCTGATGATATAGCCCCTCATCGACCCACCCAATACTCAATACTCAATTGAGAAAGGGAGCCGGAAGACTCGAGCTACCAGCTCCGTGTTCTCCTCTTAATGACCCATTGCTTCCTTCAGCTGACTGTCGATCCAGAGGTATTGGAAGAGAGTATTATTTGCACCTCCTCCCATGATGCCTTCGCCGGCGTAGCCCATCACCCACGGCTGGACCACGTTATACACCGGGGCATCCGGACCCCAGAGAGTCCAATGCTGCTCTATGTAGTTCTTGTCCATCTCGCGACTCAGCCTTTCCACCTCTTCGACAGTGACAGCCTCTAGGAGGTCTTCATGCAGGGCATCATGGCGAGCGTCGGTAGTCGACATCTGCCAACCACTGGTGTCCCCGGACGTATGCTGCCACCATTGATCCGACGGATCAGCCTTGACGCCTGCGGTATCGTTAACCATGTCAAAATTCAAGGCACCTCTTCTAGCCATGAATTCTGCCGAGGAAGGTGTCTCGATACTGACATCTATGCCAATCTCAGCCCAGTACGCAGCCATGAATTCCGGCCAGCCCACATCCCACCGGGGGAAGTGCGTGAACGTGGTCTTGAATCGGATACCGTCAGCGCCGCGCGGATACCCGGCCTCATCGAGGAGCTTCTCGGCCCCTGCCGGGTCGTAGGTATAGTATCCCTTGAGCTCCGCGGACCACTCTTCGTATGGGTAGATATAAGATGAGAATGTCCGGCCTATCCTTCCCCGTGGTAACGTATCTGCAAATCCCTTGAAGAAAGAGCTGTTCATGGTCTCGAAGTCTAGTGCCATCTGCATGGCATGGCGCACCCGGACGTCGTCAAACGGCGGCTTTTGAACGTTCATATGAACGGCGGTGCCCTCGGAGCGCTGTGACCACGCGAACTGCTGGAGTTCGGGGTTGGTCCGCTGCAGGCTCAAATGATCGTTGATACTGAATAGTTGAGTCGAGCCGGGGTGACCGATATAGTCGATGGCACCCGAGCGCAGTCCCGCCAGACGTGTTTCAAACTCTACGATAATGAGACCCTTTACCTCGTCAACATATGGCAAGCGGTTCTCAGGCCATTTTGGGTCGAACCCCCAGTAGTTTGGATTCTTGGTGTAGGTAAAAGAACTGCCACTAACCCAGTCAGTCAGCTCGAAGGGACCGGTGCCAACCAGGTTCCTCCAATCGGCAGCGTCACCGTGTTCCTCGATTACCTCGGGGGGGTAAATAATCGCGGCTTGGTTATCCATGATTTGGCTCAAGGCAGTGAGACTTGGCTTCTTCATCTTTATGACAAGCGTTTGATCGTCGGTGGCCTCTATGGATTCCCAAGGCAAATCTCCGAAGGAACCTATCTGGAGGGCTTGGGGTTCGGTAAAGCCGCTGCCCAAACCCAATTGACGGTGAAAGTTATATGCTACGTCCTGCGCAGTAAGTTCCCGCCCATTCATCGGCGCCTTATCATGCCAGTGAACGCCCTGGCGGATATTGAACACATAAGTGTTGGCGTCGGGCGTTTCCCAGCTTGCCGCCAGCGCCCCCCGCAGGGCGGATACAGGCGTCCTGAAGCCGCCGTTAAAAGGATATGCGTCCCTATCCAGTGCCCAGTCCATCATGCCCAGTTTCTCATTAACGAGACTGCCGATGAGCCCCGACGCCCGATTATTCTGAGCGGTGTCAACATTTTGGGTGGCAAACATGGCGCCAGCTCTGGCAAAGGTTATGGTCCCGCCCCACTCATGCTCAGTATGCACGTTGCCGGTGACGGGGTCGGTCACGTACCTCTTGTCGGCGGCGGCTGCCGTCGAGCCCTCGTCTGCGCCAGTGGCCCAGAGGCCGGTGGCGGTCAGGGCGAGTCCAATCAGGATCGCGAGGCACGTCTTAGGAAATGTCTGTCTCATGGAGATAGACCTCCTTCATCGGTTTTGAGAGTGCTGTTTCCACTGCCGGGCCCCTCGCTACTCTCGCGAGCGAGAGCACTCTCATCGAGCGAGGGCGGCACCCGGTTTCCCGCGTCAGTCGCCGCGACGCCCCGCGGGCTGCTGGTCGGCGAAGTAGCGAGACTCCCCGCTTCATAGCCAGTTATCCGGTATAGTGGTGCTGCGTCGTGGATTCGAGAATGAGACGAACCGACCAAAACCTATCTGGAACCGACATCGGGCATGGAACTCGCGAGGAGAAGCTGGTCCGGGTTGACACGCGCGACCAGCGGCCGCAGTTCCAGGGGGCGCCGGTGTGTGCCTCTCTCGCCCGACACCACATCGTTCACCTGGGTGTGGCTCGCCAGCAGGGACCGTGGGAGGTCGTCCGCACCAAGCTCGGGGGGAGCTTTTTCCAGGCGACGTTAGACGGCGAGGGGCAGGTGGTTGTCGACGGACGTTGGCAGCCGTGTCGCAGCGGGGAAGCGTTTCTCTTGCCGCCGGGAACACGGCATCGGTTTCGCGCGCTGCCGCGGCGTCGCTGGGATCATTGCTGGGTGCGCTACGAGGAGCCCCCAGGACAGAGACCCATCGCGGCGGCGAGCTCGCCGATTATCGCGAGCTTCGATTCCGGGCCGCTGCGTCACGCGATTCTCGGGCTTCATGGTGAGTGCTCCACGGCGACGGCGCCGGAGACCGCGGACGGGTGGGCGGAGCTCATTCATCGTTACGTCACCAGATTCGCCGGGCCCGCCGCGATGGATGCGCGTCTGTGGCGGCTATGGGAGACCGTGGCCACGGACTTGGGCCATCGTTGGAACACATCCGCGATGGCGCGCGTTGCCAACGTGAGCGAGAAGCACCTCGAACGACTCGCCAAGCGAGAGCTTGGGCGAACCCCGCGCCAGCAGCTTATCTGGTTACGGATGCGGCGGGCGGCCGAGCTCTTGGCCGATGAAAGGCTGACTATCGAGAACGTCGCGGCGCAGGTGGGATACGAGAACCCATTCGTATTCTCGACCACGTTCAAGCGAATCATAGGCTGGCCGCCGTCGAAGTACCCCGGTCGACGGTCTATCGATGCCGTCGCGCCGCGCGCCGCGAGCCGGGTCAGCCCTTGATGGCGCCGAGCATGATGCCCTTGACGAAGTACTGCTGGATGAACGGGTGGACCG
Organism: Spirochaetia bacterium; assembly: GCA_965208575.1. Classification (GTDB taxonomy): domain Bacteria; phylum Spirochaetota; class Spirochaetia; order SZUA-6; family Bin103; genus Bin103. The sequence goes on from CBDBOV010000001.1 coordinate 352,694, forward strand.
GCACGATCGGCCCGATGGCGAGCAGGACGCCTGCACCGGCACCATGATGGTCCAGTAGGCCGCACCGTCGATGATCGCGGAGTCCTCCATCGACTGATCGACCATCATCAGGAAGTTGCGCGTCACGATGCGAGGGTCCCGCGAGTCGCGTTGACCGTACCGGTTGCTTGCAAGGACGCGCCTCGCCCGCGAATTGCTTGGCTCAGATGAACATGGTCTTGGTGTCGTAGTCCCGGAGGATCGCAGCGCGGGCGGCCTCGTTCCAGCGGTTGTCGTCCGGTTCGTCGGCCAGCGGTTGGTAGCGGTAGCTGCGCTCGAGCGGAAAGCGCTGGTGGCGGGCGTCGATGGCCAGCGCGATGATGCGCGAGCGCTCGTGGATGCGCGCGGCGTCGTAGGTCACCGGCGGGTCCCCGCGCGTTACGCCGAGCAGCGACGAGCGGCGGTGAAAGCCGAACACCAGCGTCACCCGCAGCTCCTCGGACTCGTTGGCGAACGCGCCGTGCACCACCTGGCGGTTGTTGATCGCCACGTCTCCGGGGTTGCACAGCATCGGCACCGCGCCGGGCAGGCGGTCGGAGCCGCCGTTGGCCGCCACGTGAGCGGCGATGTCGAACCGGCTGCGGTGGGTGCCGGGCACTACCCACAGCGCGTTGGCGGGAGTGGTGGGGTAGAGCTGGGCCATCGTGTTGTAGCCGTGGGTGCCGGCGTCCAACTTGCCGCTGTCCCAGTGCGTGGTGCCGTCCTGGTGCCACGCCGTGGACGGCCCGAGCCCCGGTTGCTTGACGAATATCCCCTCGTTCCAGGGCACGAAGTCGGGGCCGTTGATCCGTTCCGCCACTGCCAGCAGGTCCGGATGGCCGTACAGCCTCAGGTAGGCGTCCATGAGCTGCAGCGCGCCGCCGCCGATGAAGCTCAGCACCTCCTCCGGCGCCTCCCGGGAGGCCTCGGGCTCGGTCATCTTTACCGGGTGGCGGCCGTCGCTGGCCGCGGTGCCCCCGGCCGGGTCGCTGAGAGGCTTCGCGAACTGGAACTGCGGGCGCTCCAGGTCCACGCCGAGCGCGGGCCGGCCCTGCGCATCGGTATCGGCCGCAGGTGCGTGCGGCGCCCGTTCCAGCACGCGCGCGAAGTCAGCCTTCAGCTCGCTCAGCTCCTCGTCGCCCACCACGCCCTCGAACACGTAGAAGCCGGTGCGCCAGTAGGCGTCGACAATCTCCTGCGCAAGCTTGCCATTGCCGTCGAACCGCAGCGGTCCGCGGTTGCCGAGTTCACAGGCACGCCGTTCGCCCTCTACCAGGTACGCGTCAGTCACCGCATCCCCCCTCGCCGGGGACATTATTGGACGCGTCAGTCGGCGGCGCAACCGATCGGCACAAGAGCGGGCGCGCGGTAGCCGGCGAGGGCGCGTCCTTGACGGATTTCCGGTCCGGTCCGACACTGCGCGCAGTGTCGGACCGCATCACCTTCAGGCAACGGCGGCGCGGCGTCGGAACGGAAGCGCCGCGGGTCGCACCGGAATCGGTCGGCGGGCGATCGTGCTGACTCGGCTGCGCGTTTCGGGCTTCCGGAACCTGGTCGACGCCGATGTCCGGTTCGGACCGTTCACCTGTGTCGTCGGGCCCAACGGCGGCGGCAAGTCCAACCTGTTCGACGCGATCCGGTTCCTGAGCGCGCTGGCCGATGGCACGCTCGACGAGGCTGCCGACGTGGTGTGCGGCGGTCACGGCGGCGCCGACGTGCGCGACCTCTTCCACCGCTCCGGCAGCGGCGTCGCCGACCGTATGACGTTCGTGGCCGACATGGTCGTTCCCTGGCGAGCGGTCGACGACTTGGGCCAGGAGACCAGGGCCAACAGCACGTTGCTGCGCTACTCCCTCGAACTCGGCCGCCGCCAAGTGCGGGCCGGGTTGGCACACGGCGCCCTCGCCGTCATCAGGGAGGACTTGATTCATCTCCGCCAGCGGGACGCGCCGCACCACCTCCTGTTCCCGCACAGCGCAAGCGAATGGCGCCGGGCGGTGGTGGGCGGCCGGCGCTCGGCGCCATCCTTCATCTCCACCGAGGGGAACGGAGAACAGCGCGTCGTGGTGCTGCATCGCGACGGCGGCGGCGGCGTCGGTCCGGTGCGCCTGCGAGCGGTCGACCTGCCGCGCACCGTGCTGTCGACGGCCTCCGGCGCGCAGAGTCCCACGGTGCTCGCCGCCCGCCGGGAGCTGCAGTCGTGGCAGTTGCTGCACCCGGAGCCGGCCGCGCTGCGCCGGCCGGATCGATTCGGCTCACCGTCGCGCATGGCAGCCGACGGCGGCCACCTGGCCGCGGCCCTGTACCGGCTGACCAACAGCCATGGCGGCGACGCGCGCAACCTGGATCGGGCACCGTTGGAAGCGATGTCCGATCAACTTGGCGAGCTGATCGACGGCGCGCATGCGGTGCAGATCGAAGTGGATCGCGAACGCGACCGGCTGGTGCTTTCCCTGCTTGACCGGAACGGGACCCCTCATCCCGCATCGACGCTTGCGGACGGCGTGCTGCGGCTCCTGGCGTTCCTGGTGCTGGCCCACGATCCGCGGACGTGCGGCGTGCTGTGCATGGAGGATCCGGAACGCGGCATCCATCCGGCTCGGATTCCGGCTGTCCTCGACCTGTTGATCGGGATCGGCGTGGATGCTCACCAGCCGGTCGGGGAGCGCAATCCACTCCGCCAGGTGATCGTCAGCACCCATGCGCCGGCGGTCCTGCAGCAGGTCCCTGACGAGAGTGTCGTGTTCGTGCGATCTCAAGGCGGGAGCGCGCAGTTTTCGTGCCTGCCGGATACTTGGCGAGCCGGGGACAGCCGGCATGTGTCACGCGACGATCTGGAGGCGTACCTGCATCCGGTGCCGTCGCGGGATGCCGGTGCCGGCGGCGCGCGCTACCGGCGCGTAGTCGATCGGGAAGACTCGGAGCAGTTGCCGCTGTTTCTCAACTGAGCCTGAAGCGCACGGCAGTTGGCCGGTCAGGTCAGACCGAGGCCATCCGGCGAACGGTCGCCGCGACTTCGGCGACCGAGCGGTGGTCGGTGGTGAGGTGGGTTGCGAACCGCGGCGATTGCAAGGCTGTGGTACAGCGCTCAACGCGCTGCAGCGCCCACCGCGTCGCGCGCGGATCGAGGGGGCGCAGCAGGAGCCGCCGGCGGATGGTCTTCGGGTCGGCGACCAGCGTGAAGTGGTGCACTGTTATGCCGGCTCTCCGCAACTCCCCCACCGTCTCGTCGAAGTATCCGGCATCCACCACCGCCATCGGCACCAGGAGCAGTCCTGGATGGTCCTGCAGCACGCCTGCGACAGCGGCGACGGTGAGGCGCCGCCACAGGTGCAGGTCCTGGAAGTCATCGCTGCGCCGGGCCGCCGGGATCGCCCTGCTCAGCATCCCGCCGATGTCTTCCGGATCCAGCGTCATGGCGTCCGGCAGGAGCGTGGACAGCCTCCGCGCCACCGTCGTCTTGCCGACGCCGAATGCCCCGTTCAACCAGATTACCCGTGGCTTCGACATGGGTGACCGTGTGTTATGGTATTGGGCAGTGGAAACTTCGCACAACGGCTTGTCGGTCGAACAGAAGGCGCGCTACCGGCAAGATGGCTACGTCGTCCTGGATCGCGTGTTCGCGGCTGACGAGTGCCGGCGGTTCGTCCGCCACGTGGACGACCTGAGCGCCGGAAGGAAGCGGCTCGACGGGTTCGGCCAGCAGGAGAACTACGGCCAGCGCACGTTCAATCAGCACCTCTACGATCCGGTCGCGCTGCAGTTCCTGATCGACGAGCGCCTGCACCGTCCGCTCGCCGACTGCTTCGAAGACGAGCCGGAGGCGATCCAGACCATGCACTTCTTCGCAGGCTCGGAGCATCCCCTGCACCAGGACCAGTACTACCTTCCCGACTGCATGTCGGCGTGGATCGCGATGGTCGACGTCGACCAGGACAACGGCCCGCTGGTGGTTCAGCCCGGTTCGCACACGGGCCGGCTGGTCACCAAGAGCGACGCGCGCCACGAGCTGCAGCCGGGCGAGACCTACATGGACCAGCAGCACGGCCGCTACTTTCCGCTGGTGCGGGAGGCGTTCCACGACAACGGGCGGGACCAGGCGCAGGTGCTGGTGAACCGGGGCGACGTGGTGCTGTTCCACGGCCGGCTGATCCACGGCGGCGCCCCGGTGCGGCGCCCCGGCACCCCCCGGCACGCGCTGGCGTGTCACTACATTCCGCACGGGAGCGAGAACTGGGACCGCGACTGGCCGCGCATCTCGTTCGACGGCACGCGCCGCGTCCACTACCGCGCCGCGTAGCCAGCCTCGGCATCGCACTCGCCGGCCGCATGCGCCACCTGCCCCGGTTCTTGATTGCCTGCGGCGTCGTGCTGCTTGCCATCGGCTGCACCGGCGGCCGGCAGCCCATGCCCGCGCTGGCGCCGGTGGTCCTGGGCGGGGACACTCGACAGACGGATGCCTTCCAACTCAACGCCGCCGCGGTCGATGGCGACGTGCTCGCCATAGAGGTGTCCTACGCGGGCGGCTGCCGCAACCACGAGTTCTTGCTGCGGGCGTCGCGCTCGTTCCAGGTGGTGGCCGGCTCGGTGCGGCTTGAGATTGCACTGATCCACAACGCCAACGAGGATCCCTGCGAGGCCTTTCTCACCGAGCAGCTCCGCTTCGATCTGGATCCGGTCAAGCGCCTCTACCGTCAGACGTACAGCCAGGAAACCGGCACTGTGTACCTCCGTCTCGACGGCCACGCGGGGCCTCTCGTCTACCGTTTCTGACTCACGACGGCGAGCAGGTCAGGCGGCTGGCGGAAGGCTGGGGCGTTCAGCAGTCGGGAAGGCGCGGGCGCGGTCTGGTCCTGGTGTCGCAGCCGTGTGTGCGCTCAAGATCGACATTGGTCAGGTTGGCGCCACCGAGGTCTGCCTCGTCCAGGACAGCGCCTGCTAAATCCGCTCCATGCAGATTTGCCTCGCTCAGATCGGCTCCGTTCAACGCCGCACTGCGCAGATCCGCCTCGTGCAGGTTCGCTCGTCGCAGGATCGCCGCCACCAGGGATGCGGCGCGCAGATTGGTGCCGCTCAGGTCCGCCCGCCGCAGGTCGGCATCCACCAGGTCGGCACCGATCAGGTCCGCCGCCGCCAGGGAGGCATCGCGCAGCATCACGTTGCGCATCGTCGCCCCGGTCAGGATTGCTCTCTCCAGGTCCGCGTTGATCAGGTCGGCGTTCGTCAAGTCCGCGTTGACCAGGAGGGCGCCCGACAGGTCGGCGCCGGTGAGATCCACGCCGCGCAGGTCGGCGCCGCGCAGGTCGGCGTCGCTCAAGTCCGCATACTCGCAGTCCGGCAAGCACTCCGGCAGAGCCGCTACATACGTGGCGGCCGCCAGCAAGAGTACCACAATCGAAGGCAGGTTCCTCTGAAGCGTCATGCGCCAAGTATCGCACGTCGCACGGACCATGAACCACCACCGTCTGAAGGCCGGCAGAGATGAGGCTCAAGGTTCACCAGTTCAAACGGCGTCTGGATACCACACGAATACCGTATGTCCGCATCAAGGTGCGATACATGGATGAAATTGGGCATTGGACTCCTGTATGGTCGGGACAGGGGAGCGACGACGTTGCGCGACTACCGCTCTATCGACTCCACCGAGCGAGTGATTGACCACGTGCGAGGGGGCGGCCGACACTGCTCGGGGAGCCGTGCCATGCAGTCACTGTCGGAAAGGGTCGCCGTGGTAACCGGTGGCGGGCGCGGTATCGGCCGCGCCATCGCCGTCGCCTTCGCCCGCGAGGGTGCGGACGTGGCGCTTGCCGCGCGCAGCGATTCGGAGTTGGCCACGGTCGCAAACAAGATCCGAGGGCTCGGCCGGCGGGTCCTGGCGGTGCCGACCGACGTCGTCCGGCGCGACCAGGTGGACGCGCTGGCGGACGCGGTGCGCGGGGAGTTCGGGCGCCTCGACATCCTGGTTAACAACGCCGGCGGCGGCCTGGAACCCAGCAGCATCCTGGTCAGCGATCCCGGCCTGTGGGTCGAGGACGTTACCGTGAACTGCATCAGCGCCTACCTGGTGTCGCGCGCACTGCTGCCGCTGATGATCGAGTCGGGCGGCGGGCGGGTGATCAACATCGGTTCGGGCATGGGACACCGGCCTACCGCGAGCGGCTCCGCATACCACGTCGGCAAGGCGGGCCTGTGGATGTTCACCCGCTGCCTGGCCGAGGAGGTGTGGCAGCACAACATCGCCGTGAACGAGTTGATACCGGGTCCGGTCGCGACCCGGATCACGCCGCGTGAAGGTCCGCCGCCCTACGCGGCGAGCGAAGTGATCAAGGAACCGGAGGAGGTGGCGCCGCTGGCGTTGTTCCTGGCCACCCAGCCGGACCGCGGCCCCACCGCGCAGAGCTTCAGCCTCACCCGCCGCCCGATCTGACCGGCTCGCGACGGATCTGCGGGGCCTCGGGCCGTGGCGTGGAGGTCGCGCGCGCTGTGGGCGAGCGGCCGCGAATTTCGTATCCTGACAGGGACATGAATTCCCACTTGTTGTCCGACGCCGCGATCCGCCAGTTCATCGTGGACGGCTACGTGCAGGTGCAGACGGAGCTGTCCGAGTCGGTGCACCGCGCCATCTTCGAGAAGACCGACGCCATATTCTCCAAGATCCGCAGCCCGGAGGTGGAGTGGGCGTACAATCCCCTCAACAACGTGCTGCCGGTGGTGCCGGAACTGCAACAGGTCATGGATGCGCCGCAGGTGCGCGGCGCGCTCACCAGCCTGCTCGGGCCTGGCTACGTGATGCTGCCGCACCGCCACTGCCATCCCAACTTCGCCAGGCCGGAGTCCTCCGTCGCGGACGGGCGCAAGCTGATCATGGGCATTCACAAGGACGGCCACGCCGGCGGCCAGAAGCCGCGCCACCGGGTGCCGCGCTGGGCGATCCTGTTCTACTACCCGCAGGAGTGCCCGGACGAGCAGGGCCCAACGGTGATCGTGCCGCGCTCCCACTTTCAGCACAACCTTGCCCGGCAGGGCGACGCCGACCCCAATCTGACCCTGGCGGCTCGCGGCGACGGCACCTACGGATTGCCCGAGCACTACATCCACCGCACCCTGCTGCCGCTGGCCGGCGGTCTCGGCGCGGTCTCGATCATGCACTTCGACGTCGGCCACTCGGTGATCGAGAACCTCGCCCGGCAGCACCGCTACGGGCAGAAGTTCGTGTTCATGCGCACCGAGGAGCCGGAAGCGGCCACCTGGGACAATCGGGTGGAGGATTGGGAGCAGCCCGACGTTGCCGCGATTCCGGACCATGAGATTCTGTGGACCTACATCTGGAACTGGATGCGCGGCGGGGATGACCGCTTCCGGCGCGGGGCGGGAGCCCGGTTGCAGCGCCGCGGCGCCGCCGAGCTGATTCGCTTGCTGGAGGCACCGGAAGCGCCGCAGCGGCTGCAGGCGGCCAACGAGTTGGGCTTCCTGCGTGCGGCGGCGGCCGACACCGAGGGCACGGTGGCCGCGCTGGTGCGGGCGCTGCGCGACGAATACGAGCCGGTACGCCTCAACGCCGCCTATGCGCTCGGCGCCATCGGCGCACCGGCGCAGGCGCCGCTGCTGGAGCTGCTTGCCACGGATGCCGCGTTCTACGAATTCGACCCGGTAACGCACGTGTCGATCGCCGCCCATGCCCTGGGCGCCATGGGCGGGCCGGCCGTGGACGCACTGGCCGAACGGCTGACCGCCGACGGCGAGCACACCCGCTCCTGGGCCGCCTATGCGCTCGGCGAGATTGGGAGGCCGGCGGCCGCCGCGTTGCCGCGTTTGCTGGCGGCGGCCCGCGACGCATCGCCGAACGTGTGCCGGCATGCGCTGTCCGCGATCGGCATCATAGCCAACCCCGCCGACCGGGTGGAGGAGGCCCTGGTGGAGCGGTTGGCGAGCGAGTCGGACAGCGAGTTGCGCCAGTACGTGCTGCAGGCACTGTTCCGCATCGGGCCGTCGAGCAGTTCTGGTGTGCCGGTGGTGGCCGCCGCGCTTGGCGACGACGACGGCTACGTCGGCGCCTACGCCGCCGAGCAGTTGTTCCGCACCGGCACGCCGGAAGCGTTCGCGGCGCTGGTTCCCTACCTGCGCGGCCAGCGCTGGTTCCCGCACGAGCCGATCACCGAACAGCGTATCACCGAGCGGCGCGGGCGCGCCCGGACGCAACGCCTCGCCAAGCTGCGCCGCGCCCCGGAGCTGACGGTGACCGTCGGCGGCGGCTGACCGCGCTTCCTTCGCGAGTGCAGAGTACCGAACGAGTCGGCCAGCGGGTGTCGACGCTGTTCGGCAGCACGTTGCGCCACACTCCCGCCGAGGCGGACCTGGAGTCGCACGCGCTGCTGCTGCGCGCCGGCTACGTGCGCCAGTTGGCCGCGGGCATCTTTTCCCTGCTGCCGCTCGGCTGGCGTGCGCTGCGCAAGATCGAGCAGATCCTGCGCGAGGAGATGGACCGCATCGGCGGACAGGAGCTGTCGCTGCCGGTGGTGCATCCGGCCGACTTGTGGCAGGCCACCGGGCGCTGGCAGCAGATCGACGCCACCCTGGCGCGGTTCCGCGACCGCCGTGAGCGCGACCTGGTGCTGGCCATGACCCACGAGGAGGCGGTGGCGTTCCACGCGGCTGCCGAGATCACCTCGTACCGGCAACTCCCGGCCCTGGTGTACCAGGTGCAGACCAAGTTCCGCGACGAGTTGCGCCCGCGCGGCGGGCTGATCCGGGTGCGCGAGTTCCGGATGAAGGACTCCTACTCGCTGGACCGCGACCAGGCCGGGCTGGAGCGCCAGTACCGCGCCCATTACGAGGCCTACCAGCGTATCGGGCAGCGCACCGGCGTGCCGCTTACCGCGGTGCGCAGCGACACCGGTATGATGGGCGGCGCGGTCGCGCACGAGTTCATGTACCTCACCTCCGCCGGGGAGGACAGTCTCGCGCTGTGCGGTCAGTGCGGTTACGCCGCCAACCGCGACGTGGCCGAGTTCGTCCTCGAACCGGCAGCCGGCGAGCAGGCAGCGCTGGAGGAGGTGCACACCCCCGGCACCGCCACCATCGACGACCTGGCCGCCTACCTGGGCATCGCGCCGCGGCAGACGGCCAAGATGGTGTTCTACGCCGCCGCCGCGACCGATGCGGGCGGAGCCGGTCATGCGTCCGGGACCGGCGCAGAGAGAGTTGCGGTGGTGGCGGCAGTCGTGCGCGGCGACCTGGAGGTCAACCCGATCCAGGTGCAGCACCTGGCCGGCGTGGGGGAGTTGCGGCCCGCCCACGAGGACGAGATCGCGGCCACCGGCATGGTGCCGGGGTTCGCGTCGCCGGTGGGCATCGACCCGGGAGCGGCGGCCTTCGTGGTGGACCGCCAGGTGGCGGAGAGCACCAACCTGGTGATGGGCGCCAACCGCGCCGACTACCACCTGCGCAACGTGTGCTGCGGGCGCGACTACCAGCCGACCGTGGTGGGCCCGGTGGCCGCCGCCTTCGACGGCGCGCCGTGCGCCGCCTGCGGCAGTCCGCTGCGGCTCGTCCGCGGCGTCGAGGTGGGCAACATATTCCAGCTCGGCACCCGCTACGCCGAAGCGCTGGAAGCGCGCTTCACCGACGAGGCGGGCAGCGCTCACCCCATCGTGATGGGGTCCTACGGCATCGGCCTGGAGCGGCTGCTGGCCTGCGTCGCCGAGGAGCACCGCGACGAGCACGGCCTGGTGCTGCCGGTGTCGGTGGCACCGTACCAGGTCGCCCTGGTCGCCCTGGCACGCAAGGAGGAGACCTGGCAGGCGGCCGAGCGCGTGTTCGCCGACCTGGTGGCCGCCGGCATCGAGGTGCTGTACGACGACCGCCGCGCCCTGAGCGCCGGCGTCAAGTTCAACGACGCCGACCTGCGCGGCCTGCCGCTGCGGGTGGTGATAGGCGAGCGCTCCCTGGCGGCCGGCGGCGCCGAGCTGTCCCACCGCGGCCAGCGCGACCGCCGCACCATCCCCCTGGACGAATTGCCCGACACGCTGCATGAAGAAATCACCGCGCTGCACGCCCCTCTCACCCTTGCACCATAGCGACGCGCGCTTTCAGCAGACGGGTCCGAACGCCGGAAACGGCAGAATTCGCATGGCCGGGATCGACGACAGACAGCTTGCAGGAACGCACGACGGACGGCCAACTCCGCACGCGGCCACGGCGTGGAGGCGGCGCTACCGCGCCGGCTCGGGCGGCGGAGCTGGTCCGTAGCCGTGGCACATGCGGTGGTGCGCCAGGCACGCAAGAACCAAGTTCTCCGGCTCCGGGCCGCCCCCCTCGGCAACCGGCAGCAGGTGGTGGATCTGTAGCAGGTGGGACGAATTGCAGCGGCGACCGGTGAGCGGGTCCCGATAGCGGCAGCGCCCCCCGTCGCGTAGCCAGACGTGACGCCGGACAGCCGCCGGAATGGAGCGCCGCGGCGGCGGCCGGCGCGCGCCGAGCGGAACATCGCGGGTGCACCGCGGCGATGCTCCCCCCGGCGAGCCGCCCGCACCACGCGCCGGCGGCACGCCGCTGGCCAACTTCGGCGCCGCAGCCGCGGCCGACCGGATCCGCGTCGCACCAGCGCCATCGGCGGAGTCGCCGCTGCGCAACTTCTGCGCCGCAGCCGCGGCCGGCCGGATCGGCGTCGCACCAGCGCCGTCGGCGGAGCCGCCGCTGCGCAACTTCTGCGCCGCAGTCGTGGCCGGCCGGATCGGCGTCGCACCAGCGCCGTCGGCGGGGCCGCCGCCGGCGCTCTGACCCGCCGGCGCCGCAGCAACGGCGGGCGCGGCCGAAGCAGCGCCACCTGCGCGGGTGCCAACTGCCCGTGCACCGCCCGCCGGGGCGACGGGCGCAACGCCGCGCACCCCGCCAGCGTTGCGGGTCGTCGCGGCCCGCGCCTGCGCCCCGGCGGCCGCGGCCGCCGCCACGACCGAGGCTGTGCGGGTCCGCTCCCGCCGCGACGATGCCGCCGTGCCGCCCGTACGCCCCCGCCTGCCACCGCCGCCCCGCGGGTCGTGCCGCGCCACCGCCTCGCGCACCAGGAGCGCCACCAGATCCCCCCACGACATGCGCGGGTCGACGTGCGACCGCAGGTCCTTCAGTTGGCGCAGTCCCTGCTCGCACTCCTGGTCGATGCTCACCTTCAACGTGTAGCGGTCCGGCGCCACCGCGCGCAGCGTGTCGCGCGGCGGTACCACCTGGGGAGCGGCACTCGCCAGCAGGCCGGCGACTTGGCGCGTGGTCATGCCGGCGGCCTGCTCGATCAGTTCGCGCTGGCGCCGCGGGTGCAGCAGCGCGGCGGCCGACACCGGCCCGGCCGACCGCTCCGGGCCGGAACACGGTTCCGGGTTGGAACACGGTTCCGGGTTCCGATCACCCCGCGACGGCGCCGGTGCGAGCGCAGCGGTGCGCCGCGGCTCCGATGGCGCCGCGACCGGCAACGGTACCGGCTCGGCGCCACCCGCCGGCGGCAGCAGCGGCGCGGCCGGGCCCTGGTCCGAGGCGGCCACGGCGGGATCGGGAGCGCGCACGGGTGCCGGACAGTGCCAGGCGGCTCCGCTCGGCTCCCGCCGCGCCGGCAGCGCATCGGCATGCCGGGCGCCGAGGTGCTGCGCAGCCGCGTGGCTCGCCACCGGCACTACCGGCGTGGTCGCCGCCTCATTACCCGTGAGACCGGGCCGCGGAACACACCCCGGCGCCACACGTGGCGCGTGCAGGGTGGCGGCCGTCGAAGCCGGTGCAGCGCCCGAGGTGGCGGCACTCGAGTCCAATCGGCCCACCGGCTGCGCACCCGCCGCTGCCGGGCGGGCACCGACTGCCGCCGAGTCGTCCGCCTCGTGGCCTCCGGCGTCACCGAGCGACCGCGCCGCCGGCTCGTCCGGCGGTCGGCTGCAGCCGTCGCTCACGGTGTGCCGGTCTTCGCGGCCCCCGGCGGCACGGGACGACCGCGCCGACGAGCCGTCCGATGATGGTCCGCAACGGTCGCTCACCGTATGCCGGTCCTCGCGGCCTCCGGCGTCACCGAGCGATCGCGCTACCGGCTCGTCCGGCGGTCGGCTGCAGCCGTCGTTCCCGCCATACCGGTCCTCGCGGCCCCCGGCGGCACCGAACGACCGCGCCTCCTGGTCGACGGCGGCCACGCCGGGCGGCGCCGATGCCGTCACCGCCGCGGCACCGGCCATCCCCGCTCCCGACGCTTCGGCATCCTGGTCACCCGCTCCGCTCAGCGCAGCAGGCAGCCCATGCAGACCTTCGCAGCGCTCCTGATCGACGCGCGCGCTCGCTCCCCGGCACTGGCGCTCGGCCGCCCCAAACGCGGTCTCCAACTGCGCCGCCGACGTCACACTCAGTTCGCCGCTGTGCAGCATGGCCCGCACCCAGCCATGCCGCCGGCACAACCTCATGGTCTGAATACGCCGTTGCGCGGCCGCGTCGGTGAACCGCAACTCCCGCACCGCGTAGTCGAACAGGCTCGAGAACCCGCGCCGCAGCGCCAGCCCGCGCCGGTCGATCTCGCAGACGGTGTCAGCGACATCGCCGCGTTGCGCAAATTGTTGGATTTCGGCGCGCCGATCCGAGGTATTCGTGACCTGCACGCCAAGGTTTACCTGTTTGGTACTCGGCGGGCAATCGTGACATCGGCGAATCTCACCGAGGCAGGACTGTCCCGCAATCCAGAATTCGGGATGATTACCGACGAAAGAGCGGCCGTTCGAGCATGCCGAAGCTATTTCGATGATTTGTGGCAACGCGGCGGTGGCGCACCCGGCGCACCCAAGTAGACTTGACCCTCAATCAGTAACCCCGTATTCTCATGGTTCAGGGTTCCTGATACGTAGACCCTGACTTCAACGGTGGCTCTGTTCGTTGCGGTCTTAGCAATCTGATAGTTTCTTACTCTTAATCTATTTGTAATATCTGAGAGATCAGAGTTGCTGCAACCGCAGTGGCGAAGTGGGCTATAGTTCCATTGGGTATATTGGGCCTCGGCTTCACGTAGTGATTTATACGGTCCGTGACGGTGCGAGGCGTATCATCAGCCTGCGCAAGGCGAACAAGCGGGAGGAAGCGAACTATGCCACCGCTCAAGCCGGACCATATCAGTCCGACGGATGACGAGAACGCTGCAATCGACGCCGGCATCGCAGCCGATCCTGACACGTTTGAGTTGGACGCGGTGTGGTTCAGGCATGCGCGTCTCGCCTTTGAAGTCGATCCTGATCTAGCGACGCACCCCCGCGTTGCGAGTGACAGTCCGAGGTCTGCGCGAAGGGAGCGCGTCACGATCATCCTGGATGCCGACATTGCACAGCATTTCCGATCCACCGGGAGCGACTGGCAGGCTCGGCTAAACGAGACACTGCGTCGTGCCGTGTTCGGCACCGGCAGTCGAGCATAACTCTGCAAGGGATCGCTGGATAGTCCGCCGGGAGCGCCGGAGCGCCGCGGTTCGGATGGCATCCTCCCCAGATGGCGGCGCCGCCGGGGCGTCAACCACGAGCGCTGAGCGGATCACCCCAGTTGCTCGTCGCGTCCCGCTCGCTCCTGTTCCAGCACTTGTGCTGCCGGGACGCCGAGCTTCGTAGTCGAACGTCCCGCGAACCGTCCCTGCCATTCCTGGCGCGCGAGTTCGCGTTCCACCGCGTCCAGGACCACCTCGCTCATTGTTCGCCTGCTCGCACGCGCGTGGCGGCGCAGGCGTTCGTGCAGTTCCGGGGGCACATTCTTGACCAGGAGGTCCATGGGATCCTTATAGCATGACGGGAGGGTGGCAGGGACAAGTGCCGGCCCACCGAGTCTGCCGTAAGCTTCGGGGTAGCATAGCGATCAGAGGCGGTCGGGAGAGGGGATGTGGAAGGGGAGGGGACACCATGAGCAGAGGGTGGCGGAGACGGCGCCGGGTGCGGGGAAGGCGCCCGGAAGTGGGCCGGCGAGCGCGCGCAGTGCTTCCGCGGCGGTGAGACGAAGGTGTGGCGCGGCGTTGGCAGGCTCGCAGCCGGCCTGCGCGCGGTCCACCCACAGCCGCAGGCTGCCGCCGCCGGCGATCCGGACCACCGCCTCGCCGGCGGGCAGGGGCTCGGAGTGCGCCCGCTCGGCGAGCAGTGCGGTCAGCACGGCGGGCCAGTCGAATACCTGCCAATTGCCGCAGCATTGCACGCGCGTGGAGTCTGCCAGCGCGCCGAGCCGGCGAGCCAGGGCGCGCTGCCATGGCGAGACCGCCACCTTCACCTGCGGCGCGGACCGTTCGGCGCGCCAGGCCGCGGCCACCCGCACCGCGGTAGCGGCGTCCACGGCCACCAGTTCGGTGACGGTGCTCCGGTCACGGCCCGCCACCATGTAGGCGACCAGTTCCTCCGCCTCCAGGGCCGCGTGCAGGGCGCCGTCCCAGCTCGCACAGATGCGGGGCAGCTCCGCCGGCGGCCGGCGCCAGTGCACCCGTTGGCTGGCGTGCAGCCGTGCGGCCCGTTCCAGCAACGCATCGCCCTCCAGCAGCCGACGGAACCGTACCACATCCGCGGCGGCGCCGGCGCCGGCGAAGTCGCGCTCGGTGAGCCGGAATGTGATCTCGGCGCCGGCGCGCTCGTAGCCGAAGTGACGGTAGCGGTGGCCGAGGCCGTCCAGCCAGGAGAGGTGGCAGCCGTCCGCCCGCGCTTCGGCGACGCAGTGCCCGACCACCGCGCGCATCAGGCCGCGCCCGCGGTGGCGCGGGTGGGTGGCCACGGCGCCGATGCCGGCCACCCGCAGCGCCGTGTCGCCGACCTGCCAGGTCAACGGGTAGCTGCCGGCTATGGCCACAAGGGCGCCGTTCTCGCGTACGCCCCAGTGGCGGCGCACCAGCTCCGGCTCGGGCCGGTACAGCTTCGGCAACATCTTCTCGAAGTCGTGCGGCCCGTAGGTGTGGCTGAACACGTAGTTGATGAGGTCGATCGCTTCCTCAAAGTCGTCGAGGGTCAGTTGCAATACCTGCGTGCTCATCGCGGCCTCCACGACGGGCGGCGGATCGCCACACCATCGGCGGCCACGTTACCCGTCAGCCTCCCGGCAGACAACTCGCAAGGAACATCCCCCAGCCCTCCGACTGACGAAGTACAGGCGCCGGCAGCTCTCCACGGCACGCCGATTCGACGGCACGGCCGCGGCTTCGGAAGCGGGGCTTGCACTGTTGGCGGATGCTGCGGGCCTACGGCAGGCACGTTGCGCCGCACGCGCTGCCGCACTGCTGCTGCGGCGCAGCCAACTTGGTCAGCGTGGCGCAAGCCGCTATGATGGTCCCGTTATGGGTGACGCATACGTTGCGGAGGGAGTGCGGCGGGCCGCCGCGCTGGGCAATCGCGGACCGCTGGAGTTCACGGACGACGGCGCGCTGGCGCCGCACATCGACGACGCCTACTGGCGGACCGGGTTCTACATCTTCGAAGGCGTGTTCGGCGACGACGAGGTGGCCGACCTGGTAGCCGACTTCGACCGCTTCCTGGAACGGACGCCCACTTCCAGCACGGCGACCACCGACGCGGCGGGCCGCCCTGCCTTGTCACCGGGGCCAGGCGGCAGGAAGCGCTTCACGTTCGGCAAGCCGCTCGGCGACCCGTTCGGCGGCACGGGTGCCGCGCGCGGCCGCTACCAGGCCCGGATGACCGAGTACGACGCTCCCGACGACGCACCCGAGGAGGTGCTGGTCAACGTGGTCGGGGCGCTGCAGTTCATGGACAGCTTCCTGCGCCTGTACGGCCACCCGGAGTTGCTCGCGGTAGCGGCGCATGTCAACGGCCCCGACTTCGTGCCGTTCCGCGAGGCGCTGTGGATCAAGGAGGCGGGCCTCGGGCCGTCCACCGCCTGGCACCAGGACGGCACCACCCACTGGGACAACCCGGAGCTGGACGCCGGCACGCACGGTTTCAACTTCATGGCGCAGCTTTATCCCACCACCGCCGAGAACGGGCTGTGGCTCATCCCCGGCTCCCACTGCACCGGCAAGATCGACATCAAGGCGCGCGTGGCGGCCAACGGCGGCTCCGACCGCCTGCCGGGCGCGGTGCCGATGGTGTGCCGGCCCGGCGACATCGCGCTGGTCAACCGCCAGATCCTGCACGGCGCCTTTGCCAACCGCTCCGAGCGCCGCCGCGTGTCGCTGACTTTCGGCTTCCACCGCCGCGCCAGCATCGCCGGCGTCGTGGGCGAGCAGCCGGAGCCGTATAGCGACGAGCGCATCCACCGCCGCGCCCGCGTCATCGCGCTCGGCATCGACGCCCGCCGGCAGCGCTTCCCCGACGAACCGACCTTCGCCTACCGACCGCTCGCCGCCGAGGCCGCCGCCAACCGCTGGAACGAGGCCAACCGCCAAGCCGTCCTGACCGACTACGAGCAGTACGACCTCGGCATCTGACGCGCACCCTGCCGGGTTCCCGCTGGTAGGCCAGCTCCCTACCGGCGCGCGATGCGGCACGGCCGCCACCGCTTCGACCAGTGTTCGTCCGACTGCACGTGCCCAACGCGCACGCTCTTGCAGACGCTGCGCGGGAACTCCGCCGCCGGGAACCCTGCGGCAAGGCGCAGCACGACTCCCTCGCGCTCACCGCCGAGCGCTGACGGCTGACCGTGCGCTTCGCTGACGAAGTCGCGCACCTGCCGCACCGAGTCGAACGTCCCCTCAAACAGCACCGGCACGACCGGGATGGCGTGCGTCGTGGCATACTCCGTCATCTCGTGGAACGAGCCGAACGACCCACCCTTGAGCCGCAGTGCGAACGCGTAGAACGTCCTGTCCTCCGGCACCGGGTCATACTCGATGCTGTGCACGCCGTAGATATCCTCGCCGTAGAGAAACACGTCAGGCTCGGTGACCTTCCATGCGTGGTGCTTCCTGACCATCCCCAGCCACTTCGCCGCCGCAGGAGCCGAGACACTGCGCGCATACACCTCGCCCCGATGCAACAGCGTGTTGCTCCCATCCAGCTTCTCGGTAACCACGACCGCCGGCCCCACGAACGGCTCCGGATCAGCGACTACATCGCCATGCCGGGCTTGCGTTGGCGAATAGAGCAAGTACGGCATCCGAGGATACTTCCACCCCCGAGAGGCTACCAGGAGAGTTGCGCTCACTATTCGGTTGTCGCCTTTGATGCATGCTGCGGGCAAAGCTGCCGGACCCTCACTCCCAAGTCGCGCACGAGCGTTTCCTGCTCACTCCAGTCGCTGTCCGTGGCGTTGAGAATCTCGGCCTTGCCCACCACTGCGACCGCCAGGAACTTGCGATCGGATGGATCGAACTCGTTCTCCGGTAGTTCCTCGAAGCTGCGGTTTTGATCGTTGCAGGGAGTGATCGCAACCCGACGCACTCTCGTCCCACCGTACATGTGATCATGAACGTGCTTGAAGAATGCATCTCCTACTCCTGGCGCTCCTGCGAAACTCAACCGACTCCGGTACTCATCGAAAATGAGACTGTTGTCGTCAAGCAGTATTGCCGCGTTCCCGCAGACGGCTCTCAGTTTTTCGACGCACGCCAGTTGACAAACTAGATCTGCGTGAGTGTCCTTTCCGTTGGCGGCGATAGCAACGTTGGTATCGACAACGATATTGGTCATTTCGTCGCGTCTATCCGCCTCTTGAGCGATGCCTCGGCAATCGCCGCGATCTCCCCCATATCGTCTCCGAAGAAGCGGTCGGGCCAGTTCTCTATTTCGCCAAACTCATTGAGGGAAAGGTCACTGAGTCTCGCTGCGCCAGCATCGTTGCCTACGAAGTAGAGTTTGATATCGGACGAAGCCGCTTCGCCTTCAGCGGCACGCCGTTGGAAGCGGCGAAGGAGATGCTCGCTGTGGCTCTCCACGACAATTTGCACGTTCCGTCGTCTGGCCACCGAGAGCATGACATCGGCCAATCCGCTCTGCACCGAGGGATGCAGATGGATCTCCGGCTGCTCCATGAGCACGATCGAGCCCTCAGGTACATAGTACAACAGCACAAGCACGGGCAAGACTTGGGACACTCCGAAGCCGACATCAGTCAGCATCGTTTCCGGACTGGACTTATTCACTCGCACTCGGGCGTGATAGTAACTTGATCCTTGCGCGATCTCCTGGATCTCGAATGATTCGATCAGGCCGAGTTCGCGCAGCCAATGAGCAATCATCTCCTGGAACGTCATGAGGCGCATTCGCCATTGAAGGTTCCTCAACTCATTGTTAGCTGTGGCGGCCAGAATGGCGTCAATCGTGCGTTCTCCAGCACGCCCAACATCCTGGGGACCGACGCCGGACCATCGATACTCGCGTTGAGGATGCTCGCGAAGAGGGCCAAGATAGTAGATACGGTCCATCAACCCCTCATATTCGGTTTCGAAGTCGCTGAGAAAACCTGTATCCTGAAATAGTGTTCGCACTCGGTCGGGGAAAAGATGCGTCTTGACCGGGCCTGGTAGCGCCCAACCACGGCCTCGGTTACGAGTAAAATATACCGGATGGTCGCCATCGGATCGGAGTACGTACTCGGTGCCATCCTCTGACCTAGGCTCGATCGCAAAGTCAGTGTTAGCGAATCGATAACGGAGACGTCGGGCAGTCAGAGTCGATCGCTTCAGGCCTACAGAACAGTTCAATTGAAGGTTGCGTCCGTGCATGAGAACTGCTGTCCGTTGCCCCGATGGATCGCTGACCTTCAGTGAGTCAGGAAGTCGCCACCTCAAAGTCCATTCGATATCGACTCTCTCGTCTCCGTTGTGGACAACATCCTGGAATCGTCCGAGGTTGACCAGCTCTGTGGGACCGCCAAAATCCAGTACCAAGCTCCGGTCGGTCGCGTTTTTTGTCTGCTTGAGCAAGAGCAGGAACTGAAGCAGGCTGCTCTTTCCGGAGCTGTTCGTACCGAAGACTCCGGTGATCCGGCCCAGCGGTATTCTCAGTCTACGCCATGCTTTGAAGTTGGTGAGGTGGAGTTCCTTCAACATCCGTCGTTCTCCTATGTATAGGCGGCGAGTATATCACTTCTCATCGGATTAGATTCTGACTCCCAGGGAAGGGGTTGGTGCCCCAGATGTCGAGGTCGCGGACCAGGGTGCGGCCGGGAAGGCGGGCGAGGTGGACGATGGTGGCGGCGATGTCGGCGGCATGCAGGTAGATGCCGGGGGCCGTGCGGCGGGGTGGTGTCCTCGCCGGTGTCGGTCTGGCTCGGGTTGATCACCATGACCCGGATGTTGGAGCGGCGCACGTCGTACAGCAGCGCTTGCGCGAAGCCGTGCAGGCCGAACTTGCTGGCCGAGTAGGCGGCGGTGCCGGGGTCGGCCTTCTTGCCGTTCATTGAACTTATGATGAAGATGTCGCCGCGCTCCTTGCGCAGCATGCCCGGCAGGAACTTGCGCGTGGTGTAGAAAACGCCGGTCAGGTTGACGTCGATCACCCGCTGCCACGCCTCCAGCGACATGCTCTGCACCGGGCCGCCTCCGCCGCCGCCAGCGTTGTTCACGAGGATGTCGGGCGCGCTCCAGGTCTCCTCGACGGTGCGGGCGAGCGCTTCGATCGCGCGGGGGTCCGCCTGGTCGCACACCACGGGCATGCATTCGCCGTCGATGGACGCAGCCGCCGGCTGCAGGCGCGCGGGCGAGCGCCCCGTCATCACCACGCGTGCCCCCGCCGCCGCGAACGCGCGCGCGATGTGCAGGCCGATCCCCCGGCTGGCGCCGGTCACGACGGCGACCTTGTCAGTCAGATCATACATGGTCCCGCACCATACTCGTTTCGCGTAGGCACGGTCACTTCGCGGCTTCTTGCCGTCCCGCACTGGGCCCCGCAGTGGCGGACGACCCGAGCACTTGGACTTCGGCTACGGCGTGCCGAGGGCGGCGCTGGAGCGCGGCGGGTCGGCGGAGGGGGTGCGCGGAAGGCGGTCGGCGACGGCGGGGAGCGGAGGCACCGGGCACGGTCCCTTCTGGTACCAGTAGGCGGTGGAGGAGTAGTCGTCGGCGCGGTGGTTGTTGTGGCCGTGTTCGAGGGTGACGCGGATGCTGCGCCGGAACGGGATGGGGTCGGGCACGTGCCAGCGGTACATCGACCAGCGGCCTTCCCAGTCGCGGTGGCCGTGGTTGTACAGCGAGGTGCCGAAGTACGGGTACTGCACGTCCTGCATCCCCCAGCCCTGGCCGAAGTACTCCTCCTGGCCGGTGCCGTGCAGGGAGCCGGGAAACGGTTCGCCGTCGACGAACACCATGTCGTCGCCCTCGCCCCACCAGCCGCCGGCGTGGTTGTCCACGCTCAGGTGGCAGCCGAAGTAGGTGCCCTCGCCGGTGGTGTCCAGGATCACGTAGTTGCTGTCGCCGGTCAGGTTGGGGCCTTCCTTGCCGCCGGGTTCGAGCGCCGTCGGCTCGCACGGCATCTCGCAGCGCCAGCTCGCGTGGAAGTGGTACAGGCCCGCCGGCAGGCGCTCGCAGCGCTGGTAGTCGACGTGCCAGAACGCACGCAGGTCCTGCTCGCCCTCGTTGCACAGCACGACCCGGGCGCGGTTCAGGAACGGCATGCGGAACCAGGAGATGAGCGAGCCGCGTCCGTCGCCCGGGTGGGCGCTGACCTCGACCAGGGCGCTGCTGAAGCTGCGCATCGCGCCATGGCCGAGCGCGAAGAAGTCGCCGACCGGCACGTCCACGCTCGGATAGTCGGCGCCGTCCCAGGAGATGCGCAGCGCGGTCTTGCGCAGCAGCAGGGGGTCGGAGACCTTCAGGCGATGTCCGCGTGACGCCGCGACTCCGGTATCGATGGCGAACCAGAGCCGGGTGATGAATCCGCATCCGTGAATGTCGGCCAGCAGCAGCTCGTCGCCAGCGCCGACGGCGCGCCAGTCGCGGTTCAAGCCGTCGCGCGACCAGCTTGCCTCCCGCCCGGCCGTGAACGGCAGTGGGCGCCAGGGTTCGGCATGGTGGATGGAGGGCATGGCTTGTTCAATCATTCTCTGCTCCGGTCGGGATGGACTCGCGCGCAGTGTTTCAATAGCTTAAGCGGCAACGCACGCGGTTGCGCAGCGCGGTTCGGAACGTACCGCCAGGCCGCACCAGCGACCGCTATTCAATCATAAACAATAAGTTACCGGTGTGCGGATCCGCTCGACCCGGTTAACTGTCCAGGAGAAGTCATGAACCTCGTCGATACCGGATTCGTTCTCATCTGCTCGGCGCTCGTCTTTCTGATGACGCCGGGCCTCGCGTTCTTCTACGGCGGACTGGTCGGGCGCCACAACACCCTCACCATCATGGCCCAGAACCTGATCGCGCTCGGCCTGGTGAGCGCCGTGTGGATCGTGATCGGCTTCTCGCTCGCGTTCGGCGACACCGTCGGCGGCATCATCGGCGACCTCAAGTACTGGCTGTTCCGGATCCCGGTGGACGAGGTGTTCGGCGAGACCACGATTCCCACCTGGACCTTCTTCCTGTTCCAGATGATGTTCGCGGTCATCACGCCGGCGCTGATCACCGGCGCGTTCGTCGACCGCTTCCGCTTCAGCAGCTACCTGATCTTCATCTGCCTGTGGAGCGTGCTGGTGTACTCGGTGCTGGCGCACTGGGTATGGGGCGGCGGCCTGCTGGCCCAGCTCGGCGCGCTCGACTTCGCCGGCGGCACCGTGGTGCACATCTCGGCCGGCATGGCCGCCCTGGCCACCGTCAGCGTCCTGGGGGCGCGCCACACCCACACGCCGCCGCACGACATCCGGTTCGTGGCGCTGGGCGCCGCGCTGCTGTGGTTCGGCTGGTTCGGTTTCAACGGGGGCAGCGCGCTGTCGCCCAATGAGATCGCCTCGGTCGCCTTCATCAACACCGACATCTCCGCGTCCACCGCGATGGTCACCTGGATGCTGCTGTCGTGGCGCCACAAGGGCAAGCCGAGCATCATCGGCGCGCTCACCGGCGCGATCGCCGGCCTGATCGCCATCACCCCGGCCGCCGGCTTCGTGACCCCCGGCTGGGCGGCGCTGATCGGCGTGCTCGCCGGGGCGGTGTGCTACGGCGCGGTCATTTTCAAGGAGAAGATGGGCTGGGACGACGCGCTCGACGTGTGGGCCGTGCACGGCGTGGGCGGCATCCTCGGCTCGATTCTGACCGGCATGTTCGCGACTCCGGAGACCGGCGCCGCCGGGCTGGTGTACGGCGGCGTGGGCCTGTTCTTCGCCAACCTGGCCGCCACCGCGATCAGCATGGCGTACGCGTTCGGCATGACCTGGCTCATCCTGAAGGTGCTCGGCGCCATCAAGCGCCTGAAGCCGGAAACCGACGAGCTGGAAGCCGGCCTCGACCTCACCTTCCACGGCGAACGCGCCCTCGACCACGACTGACCGGGCGCGAGTCGCCACGGCTGGCGGCGGGGCGACACGGCTCGCTTCGGCCGCCGCCGCCATGACTACGGAACAGTTGGCAACGAATCTGTAGCCAAGACTCTGTCGGAGCCCGCCTCCGACGGCTTCTGCCTCCGTTCAAGAACCGGGCACTCCCGTTGCGATGTACCGTTCCCATGCGTGTCGCGGCGACCACACGACCACCGGCCCACGGCAGGCAGCCGGGAAGTGGGCCAGATTCCCCGTAACGAGCGTCCGTGCCGAGGTCTGAATCGCGACCTCCAGGAACATCGTGTCATCCCCGTCGGGCGGTGCCGAACCGGACCACGGAAGCGCGGTAACGTGTGCTTGAAACTGGAAGATGGCCTGAACGGCGGCCTGCCGGACGGCAGGTATGCCAAGTTTGGGCCGCGCGAGAACCTCGCGATATTCGGCCTCGATGCGGTCGTCGATCGCGATCCGGAGATGCCGGCCGAGCAGCGCATCGACGAGGCGCCCGGGCGGTCCGAATGGTGACAGAAGTCCGGAAACCAGGACGTTTGGTGTCCAGAACCCAGACCGGAGCGCCGCTCAAATGCCGTCTTTGCGCGTCCGCGAGCGTCGCACCTCTCTGATCTCCCGATCGATATCCGCGCTGCTCAATCCGTCCTTACCGCCGGCACGAGCCTGAGACCGAATCTCTCGCACTGCCCGGCGTGCCCGCGCGAACACCAATTCCTGTACGTCCTCCAACAGCGTTGCATCGCTGGTCGGGACCATGATGCTGCGAGGCAACCCATCCTTGGTGATCACGATAGCGCCCTCGCGCTCAAGGTCCTCCCAGACCCTCCCGGGGCGGGCGGCGAGTGTACGTGAAGGGATCATCTTCATGTGCTCTACAATCCTGCAATCAATCGCAGAGCGTCAACCAGAAGTGAGGCGGAGTTTGGTGAGGCCGCGGATGACGAAGGTGGGGTGGTAGACGGGTTCGGTGGCGAGTTCGATGTCGGGGAAGTTGGCCACCAGGTCGGCGAGGGCGATGGCCAGTTCGTGGCGGGCGAGGGGGGCGCCGACGCAGAAGTGGATGCCGCCGCCGAAGCCGATGTGGGTGGGGTCGCCGCGCGCCACGTCGAAACGGTCGGGGCGGTGGAAACGGCGCGGGTCACGCTGCGCCGAGCCGAACAGCATGGCGACCTGCTCGCCCACCGCCAGCGGTTGGCCGGCGATCTGCACGCCCGGCTCCAGCACCCAGCGTGCGAACATCTGGAGAGGGGAATCCCAGCGCAGCAGCTCCTCCACCGCGGTGGCGGCGTCCACCTCGCCGGTGACGAGGCGCCGCCACTGGTCGCGGTGCTCCAAGAGCGCCTTCATGCCGTTGCCCATGGTGTTGACCGTGGCCTCGTGGCCGGCCTCCAGCAGCACCATGGTGGTGGACACGATCTCGTCGTCGCTGAGCCGCTCGCCGTCCTCGGAGACCTGAGCCAGTTGCGAGACCAGCCGCTCGTCCGGTGAGCGCCGCTTGGCCGCGATCAGCTCGCGGGTGTAGTCGATGAACGCACCGGCGGCGGCGTTCGCGCGCGTCTTCAGGTCGTCGGGCGCCGACAGCTCGTACATCTTGACGATGGCGTGCGACCAGTCCAGCAGGCGCTGCGTGTCGGCGCGCGGCACGCCGAGCACCTCGCCGACCACCGCCACCGAGTAGCGCTGCGCGTAGTCGGCCAGCAGGTCGAACGTCCCCATCTCCCGGCAGCGGTCGAGCAGTTCCCGCGACAGCCCGGCGATCACCGGTGTCAGGCGCGTCACCGAGCGGGACGTGAACACCTTGGAGACCAGCTTGCGGATGCGGGTGTGGTCGGGTGGCTCCAGGCTCAGCAGCGACCAGCGCTCGTGCCGGTGGAACGCGGCCCAGCGCGGGTCGGGTTCCGGCTGGCCCAGTTCGGCGTGGCGGTAGCGGTGGTGGTAGACGCGGCCCATGCGGCGGTCGCGCAGCGTCTCGTACACATCGGCGAACCGCGTCAGCATCCACTGCCCGGTTTCTTCGTTACGGAAGATCGGCGTCGCCTCCCGCACTCTCCCCAGCGCCGGATACGGATCGGCCAGGAACCCGGGATCGTAGAAGTTCAGCTCGGCCGCCGGATCCATCGTCGCCATCCAACGACTCCTATGCTATCGTAGCCTTCGTCGACGGTTCACCCCGTTCAAGGTTGAGTTCAGCCATGTCTATCCGGGCGAACTGGTGGTGCTGCGCGCCGGGTGGGCGGTTATAGCTCGGATTCGTCGTCGAAGTCGTCGTCGAACGGGGACGAGGCCATCATCATGGCGTTGTCGGCGGCGTCGGCGATGTCGGTGTCTTCGGAGTCGCTCAGTTCGGCGAGCAGCGGCTCCGCCTCTCGTGGACGGATGGCGCCGGCCGCTTCTATGGCGGCGAGCAGGAGCACTTTGTCGGTGGCCGGCGCGGTGAGCAGGGCGGATACGTGGGGCCAAGCGGCATCGATTTCCCAGTTGCCGGCGGCCCATACCGCTTCGTAGCTGATCTCTTCGTCGGGGTCGTCGAGCGAGGTGACGACCTCGTCGTCGAAGCCGCTCACGAACCGCATCGCGAACACCGCGGTGAGCCGCCAATCGCGGTCGTCACCGGAGTATGCCGCTCGGATCGCGTCCCGGTGCCAGTCGGCGGGAGCGCGCACCGAGGCTTCCAGGATGCGGCGCCGCACTTCCTTCGGGATGCCGTCTTCCAGGTAGCGGGCGTGGAGCGACTGCCGGATTCTGTGGAACGTGTGTTCGGAGATCGGCGGGGCGTCGAACGAATCGTCGTCGAGGCCGGGCAGGTCGCCGATGCTGTCCGTGTCCATCTGCTCCAGGACCGGTCCGAGCGACAGCGCCGCCCGGCTGCGCAGCTCCTCCGAGGCGGCGGCGTCGCCGACGATCGACAGCAGGCCGCCGGCGAGGTCGTCGTTGATGGCCACGATCTCGCCGGCCATTTCGGCCGCCAGGAGGTGGTCAGATTCGTCCGCCTCCCGGTCGCGCAGAACCGCGAGCAACGTGTTGGCGATGTCCGGGGGCCAATTCCAGGGCGGGAAGTTCGCAAGCCGCTTCAGATCCATACGCCCGACCTCACGATGAGCCGGTCGACAGGAGATTGATCTGCGGCTCGTACAGTTCCTCCAGGTAGTCGATTTCTTCCGCGGCCAGCGTGAGGGAGGCGCCGGCGGCCAGGTCTTCGAGCTGGGCCGCGCGCGAAACGCCGACGACGGGGGCGGCGATTCCGGGTTTGCCGAGCAGCCAGGCGATGCTGACCTGGGCCTGCGAGGCGCCGTGCTTGCGCGCCACCTCGGCGACCCGGTCGGCGATACGGAAGGCGCTCTGGCCGCCGTACAGCATTTCGCTGCGCTCCCGGTCGCGGCCGTGGGAGCGGGTGGTCGATCCCTGGTCGAATCCGCCCCGGTAGGAGCCGGTCAGCACGCCGCGCGCCAGCGGCGACCAGGGGGTGAGCGCGACGCCTGTGTTGACGCAGTAGGGATTCATCTCCCGCTCTTCTTCCCGGTAGAGCAGGTTGTAGTGGTTCTGCATGGCCACGAAGCGGGGCCAGCCGTGCATGCGGGCGGTGAGCTGCAACTCCGCGAACTGCCAGGCGAACATCGACGAGGCGGCCAGGTAGAGCGCCTTGCCGGCGCGTACCACGTCGTGCAGCGCCTCCAGCGTCTCCTCGATCGGCACGGCCGGGAATCCCGCCACGCCGTGGGGATGGCGGTGGATCACCAGCACGTCGACGTAGTCGTGGCCCAGCCGCCGGAGGCTGGCGTCCACCCCTTCGATGATGTGCTTGCGCGACAGGCCGCCCTGATGGGGGCCGTCACCCATCGGCATGGCGACCTTGGTCTGCGACACGTACTCGTCGCGGTGCAGCAACTCCCTGAGGAGGCGGCCCACCACCGCCTCGCTGGTGCCGCGGCCGTAGACGTCGGCGCAATCGAAGTAGAACAGTCCGCGGTCGATCGCGCTTGCCACGATCGCCCGGGCCTGGTCCGGGTCGAGCGCCCAGTCGCCCTGGCTGCCCTGGCCCGGCTGCCCGAAGTTCATGGTGCCCAGGCACAGCCGCGATACGGTCAGGCCGCTGCCAAGTTGAACACGCTTCAGCATCGTCCGCTATTCTCCATCAGGATCGACCTTGAGATCCTTCACCGTCGCTCCGCTCACGTCGCGCAGGCGGGCGGGCGCGATCGGGAACACGCTGACCGGGCTCCCGCCCGCCGCCCACACCTCCGCGAAACGGAACAGGTCGGCGTCGATGAACACGTCGACCGGCGCGGCGTAGCCCAGAGGAGGAACGCCGCCGATGGCGAACCCGGTGGCCGCCCGCACGAAGTCGGCATCCGCGCGTCCCACCGGTTCGCCGAGCGCCGCCGTGAGCTTGCCGGTATCGAGCCGGTTGCCGCCGCTCATGATGGCGACGGCCGCGCGGTCGCCGGCGCGAAACACCAGCGTCTTGGCGATCTCCGCCACCGAGCAGCCGACCGCGGCCGCCGCCTCCACCGCGGTGCGGGTCGAGCCGGGCAGGATGTGGATCTTGCACTGCAGGCCGGCCGCCTCGAGCGCGGCGCGCACCCGTTCATGCCCCTTCATTCTTGCCATGTGTCGGCGTGCATTGTAGCCGACGGCACGGTTCAAAGGGAGCACCCGCGGCGAGGCGGCGTCAGCGGCGGACGGCGACGAAGAACAGGCGGCGGAACGGGTACAGGGTGATGCCGTCGCCGCGCCGGGGATACGCGTCGCGCAGCCGTCTCCGGTATTCGGCGAGGAAGATGGCGCGCTCGGCGTCGCCGAGACCGGCCAGGATCGGGCGCATGCTGGTGCCGGTGACCCATTCCAGCACGGGGTCGGCGCCGGTGAGGGCGTGCAGGTACTCGGTGGCCCACACTTCGATGTGGGCGGCGCCGGGTGCCAGCAGGTCGTAGTAGAAGCCGGGTTCGTGCAGCCAGCGGTTGTTTGCCGCCTGCCGCAACCGGTCGTTGCCGAGCCGGGAGCCGCCGGCGCCGCCGTCGGCCAGGGTCTCCCGCATCAGGCGGTGGGATGGCTGGTCCCAGCTCAGCGGCGCCTGCACCGCCAGGCAGCCGCCGGCCGGCAGCAGCGACCAGAGGCGCGGAATGAGGGTGGCATGATCGGGCAGCCATTGGACGACGGCGTTGGAGAACAGCAGCGACGGGGTCGCGGCGGGTTGCCAGTCCGCCAGGTCGCCCTGCTCCCAGCGCACGCCGGAGGGGGTTGCCCGCGCCTTGGCCAGCATCTGCGGCGAGTTGTCCATGCCCACCACGTCGGCGGCGGGCCAGCGGTCGGCGAGCAGGCGGGTAACGTGGCCGCTGCCGCAGCCGAGGTCGTAGATGCGCCGCGGCTCGGCCAGCGGCACCCGCGCCAGCAGGTCGAGGGCGGGCCGCAGGCGGTGGTCGGAGAACTTGAGGTACTGCGCGGGATCCCACGATTCTCCGGCGATGTCGCGTACGTGTGCGGTGGCTTGGGTCATGGCGATGCGGGAGGCGCGGAATCATACCACACCCGCACCCACGGCCATGCCGGCGCCGGCTGCCGCTCCTTGTGCGGTGCATCTACCGCAGGGGGCCGGCACGGTCGAGCGCGCCGGTTCGCCGGCGCGGAACCGGGAAGAGGCGGGCAAGGGCGGCCCGGCACCTGCGCCGGCGGCGCGACGAGTGGGGCAGGCTCGATGCACCGGCTCGGCATGCGCCCCGCGCAGCTTGGAATGCGGGCCGCCCGACGCGGGCGCCGGCGCCGCGGACCCGCGCGCGGTCGCGGCACGCCGGAGCGGTGCCGGAGCCGCAGCCGGTCAGGAAGGTGGCGGCGGTCTGGACAGACATCGCGCGCGTGCGGGCAACTCCGTGCTCCAGACGCACCGGGCCATGCCGATTCGGCACTTTGACACCGCCGACGCTGTCGGGCAGCCTCCGGGCAGCGATGAATCGACCCAACATCCTGCTCCTGATGAGCGATCAGCAGCGCTGGGACACCCTGGGCTGCTACGGCTGCACCGCGATCCCCACCCCCGCCCTGGACGGCCTGGCCGCCGGCGGCGTGGTGTTCGAGCGCTGCTACGTGGACGTGCCGATCTGCACGCCGAGCCGCGCCTGCATGCTGACCGGCCGGCTACCCGCCGGCCACGGCGTGTACGGCATTCACGACACCCTGCCCGACGACCAGGTGCTGGTGCCGGAGCACCTCGCGCGCCTCGGCTACCAGACCGCGCTGGTGGGCAAGCTGCACGTGTCCGGGCGTGCGGTGGAGGCCGTCCGGCGCCATCCGCACGACGGCTTCGAGCGCTACGAGTGGAGCATCGACCCGCAGGTGCACCTCGACTCGCCGTTCAACGCCCACGCCGCGTGGCTGCGCGAGCGCCACCCCGAGTTCCTGGACCGGTTGCTGACCGGGTCACAGGATCATCACCCGGCGGAGGCGCACTTCAGCACCTGGGCGGCGGAGCGGGCGATCGCCTTCCTGGAAGAGCGCGAACCGGGGCGGCCGTTCTTCCTCAACGTCAGCCTGTTCGATCCGCACGGCCCCTACTTCGACTACCCGCTTGCCGCGGGTGAGTTGGTCGATGGTTCGCGGATTCCGCCGGTGCAGCCCCTTACCGCCGCCCATGAGCCGGTTCCCGGCGGCGTGGCGCGCGAGCGGGCGCTGTTCCACGCCGGCCAGGGCAGGGCGACCGACCCGCGGCGCCGCGACATCGAAGCGATCCGCCACGGCTACCTGGCGTCGATCGCCTTCATGGACCAGCAGGTCGGGCGCATCTTGGCCGAGCTGGACCGGCTCGGCCTCGCGCGCGACACGCTGGTGCTGTTCGTGTCGGATCACGGCGACATGATCGGCGACCTGGAACTGATCGCGAAGGGCGCGTTCTTCTACGATCCCGGCACCCGGGTGCCGATGATCCTGCGCCTGCCGGAGGGGGAGCTGGCCGGCACGCGGCTGCGCGACCTGGTGCAGCCGCACGACCTGGCGGCCACCCTGCTGCGCGCCGCCGGCATGCCGCCCGCCGGCGTGGCGGCGCTGATGCCGCAGTCGATGGACCTGGCCGCCCTGGCCCGCGCCGGCGCCGACTACCCGGAGCGCCGCGATCATGCCATCACCCTGTACCGCAACTCCGGCATCGGTCCCGGCCAGCAGTTCTGGGATCCGCCGATCCACGCCTCCATGTTCCACGACGGGCGCTACAAGCTCACCCTGTACCAGGACCCCGCGGCGCGCAGCGACCCCGAGGGCGAGCTGTACGACATGGACGAGGATCCGGGCGAGACCGCCAACCTGTGGGCCGACCGCGGCCACGCCGCCCGGCGCGACCACCTGGTCCACCGTCTGGGCGCCGCTCTGGTGGCCAGCGAGGTGCAGCACCTCGCCGGCCGCGGCGGCCGGAGCTGGCCCTACGCGCACGATCCGCGGTAGTCGGGGAGCGACGCCGGCCCGCGCCGGCGCGACGTCAACAGTCCACGCGTGCCGCCGCCTCGCCCCGGGAGAGTTGCATGACCTGGTCGGTAGACAGTGATCCCGGTGCCCGATGGCGTCGGAGGTGATCGACGACCTCACGTCCCCGCCCGGAATCTTCCGGAGGCGGGGAGAGGCGGTTGAAGCCCATCGTGTCGGCGCCGTGGATTACCTGCAGGGCGTGGCCGTCGGTGTCGTAGCGCAGCACCTTGACGATCGGGATGATCGCCCGCACCGCCAGCCCGATGCGGCGCACGTTGGAGTGGTTGGCCTCCGAGTGGTGCAGGGTGCGCTCGTTGAACAGGATGAACTCTCCGGGCTGCATCTCCAGGTCGGTGAGGTCGCGCGGATCGTAATAGCCGGCGTCGGCCATCTCGTCGAACTGCATCTCGGGAGTGGCCTCGACGTGCGGGACGATGCTGCGGTGCGAGCCGGGGATCACCTGCAGGTTGCCATTCTGCCGGGTGGAGGGGTCCACGGCGATCCAGGCGGAGATGATTACCGGCGGCTCCAGCGGCCAGTAGTTGAAGTCCTGGTGCCACGGAATCGCCTTGCTGCCGCGGTTCTTGACGAAGAAGTTGGTGCGCCACAGCAGCAGGTCGGGTCCGTACAGGCACACCATCCGGGACACGATCTCCGGGTGGGTGGCCAGGTCGTACACCGCGCGGCTGTCCAGGTGTCGATTGTGCTCGCGGCGGTCCCCGTGCCACGGGTCGGTCGCCAGGACCCGTTCGATCGCCGGTCTCAGCGCGGCCATCTCGTCCGGCGAGCACATTGGATAGGGTCCGAGATAGCCGTCGCGGCGAAACCGCGCCATCTCCGCGGCGGACAGCGCGGCGGGTGCCGAAGCCGGTGCCGTGGGTGTTGCCAATTGCTGCTCCTTGCTTGCCGTTGCGCTACCGTTCGGCCTCGATCCACTCCGATCCCTGCGTCTGCAGCCGGTCGCGGAGGTCCGCTTCCAGCCGTTCCACCGTCGCCGCGGAGTTGGTCGCCGCCGCGCCGCGGTCGGCGACCAGGTTGTGTCCGGTGACGGCCGCCGACTCGTCTGAGGCGAGGAACAGCAGCACCTCGGCCACCTGCTCCGGCAGGGCGGGGCTGCCGAGCGGATAGATGTGCCGCTGGCGGCGCACCTCGGCGGGGTTGTGCTCCAGCATGGCGAGCTTCTTCTCGGTGAGCATGCGCGCCGGGGTAACGGAATTGACGCGGATCCCGTGCGGGCCGCAGGCAACCGCGAGGTGCTTGGAAAAGCTGATCATGCCCGCCTTGGCCGGTCCGTACGACGAGATGCCGGTGTTGCCGAACAGCGCCGTGTTGGAAGACACGTTGACGATGCTGCCGCCGCCCTGGCGGATCATCGCGGGAATCACCTGCTGACAGAACAGGAAGGGGGCGGTCATGTGGCAGAAGATGCCCTCTTCCCAGTCCTGCAGCCTGACCTGCTCGATCGATCCTCCCGGGTTGTCGATGATGGCGTTGTTCACCATCACGTCGATCCTTCCGTAGCGCTGCAGGGTGTACTGCACCAGGTCGGTGATGTCGTCCCGGATCATCACGTCGCACTTCCGGTAGGCGATCTCCCCGCTCAGCCCCTGCGCCTCGCGCAGCACCGCCTCGCCGTGCTCCGGCGTGCGCCCGCGGTCGCAGACCACCACCGAGGCGCCCTCGCGTGCGAACAGCAGCGCCGCCGCCTTGCCCAGGCCCAGGGTGGCGCCGGTGATGATCGCTGCCTTGCCCGCCAGTCTGCCTGCCATGCGCCGAACCGGACCGCCCCTATTCCTGCTCGGCCTTCTGGATGAACTTCTGCTTTGCGTAGTCGCTTACGCCCTCGGCGGCCTTGGCGGCCTGCTCCCACTCGCCGCGCTTCTCGTGGTAGTGCATCGCCTTGTAGGACTCGGGATCCTCGGCCAGGTCGCCGGTGCTGCCGATATTCGGCGAGGCGAAGGTATGGCTGGCGTAGTCGCGCGGCGCGGCGGCGCCGCAGGAGGGGCACCGCGTGCGCGCGACCTCATCGCTGTTGACGTTGAGCAGCAGTTTCTCGAACACCTGCTCACAGGCACTGCATCGATAGACGTATACCGGCATGATCCTGGACCTGTCTCGAACGTGCGGCAGCTTACCACGCCCACGCGGGCGGCGTCACCGTCACCGTCCCGCCGCGACCCGCCACGGCCGGCTCGACTCAGCGGGCGGTCGCGGGCTGCTTGGTGACGGTGCGGTACCAGGTCTGGTCGAAGGCCGGGCCGGTGACCAGACCGGTGACGGTGCGGCGCCGGGCGATCTGCTCGGTCTGCTGAAACATGATCACGTACGGCCCCGCTACCTGGAGGCGCCGCTGCAGGTCGCGGTACAACTCGGCGCGCCACGCCGGATCGCGTTCGTTGCGCGCCCGGATCACCGCGGCATTGACCTCGTCGTCGGCCCACCCGTTGCGCCACGCCAGCACGCCGGTCAGGTTCGCTTCCGCGCGGTTGTCCGGGTTGCGAGCGAAGGCGTCCGCGTTGGAGTGCGGGTCGACGTAGTCGGGTGACCAGGGTGCCAGTATGAGCTGGTGCCGCCGGGCGCGGTAGCGGGGCCAGAGCGTGCTCCCCGCCACCGCTTCGACCTGGGCTTCGATGCCGGTCTCGGCAAGCGTGTCCGCCACCGCACGCGCGATCGCCGGGAACGGTGGGCTGGAGAGGGTTTCGAGGCGCACCGCGAAGCCCGGGCCGTGGCCCGCCTGGGCGAGCAGTTCCTTGGCCCGCGCGAGGTCGAGCCGGTAGGGTGTGGCGCTGTACGAGGCCCAGAGCCCAAGCGGCCAGAACGCCTGGTGAACCATGAATTGGCCGGCCAGAAAGGAATTCGCCATGCCGTGGTAGTCGACCGCATGGCGCAGCGCGTGCACCACCAGGCGGTTGCCGAGAATCGGATGCGATGCGTTGGCCGCCAGGTAGATCAGCGTGCCGCGCGGGTGGCTGTCGACGGCTATCTGTTCGTTGCCGGCCAGCGCCTCGACCAGGTCCGGGGTGAGGTCGCGGGCCAGGTCGGCGTTGCCGCTCTCCAGCAGCAGCCGCTGCTCGGACGGCTCGGGCGCGTGGCGCAGGACGATGCGCGGGACGCCCGGAGCGCCGCGGCGATAGTCGGCGTTGGCTTCCAGCACCACCGACTCGTTGGCCTGCCAACTCCGCAGCCGGTACGGCCCGGAGCCGGCGCTGTTGGTCTGCAGCCACGCGGCCCCCAAGTCTCCGTCCTGCTCGTGGGCCAGCACCAACTCCCGGTCCACCACCGATCCGACGCCGGCCGACAGCGCGTGCAGCACCAGTCCGGGAGAGAACTCCTCGACGACGGTGATGCCGATGTGACGCTCGTCGACCACCTCGACCAGGCCACCGACGTTGTCCGCGTTCCAGCCGAACTGGGTGAGAATGAATGCCGGCGATCCGCCGCGCCGCACGGCTCGCTCCAGGGAGAACTCGACATCCTCGGGCCGCACCGGGTTGCCGGAGTGAAACGTGAGGCCGTCCCGAATCCGCAGGGTGACGGTTCTGCCGTCGTCGCTCACGGTGTGGCTCTCGGCGACGCCGCCGGTCAGCGTGCCGGGATCCTCCGGCTCGAACGTCATGATCCGTTCGTAGACGTTGGCCAGGATCTCGCCCGCGGTGAGCTCGAACGACTCGGCGGGATCGAAGGTGATGATGTCGCCGATGTCCTTCGCGATCACCACGGCATCAGGCGGAGTATCGGCGGCGGCGGTTGCGGCAGCCAGGGCCAGCAGGCCCGGCAGTACGATGGGCGGTGGCGCACGGAACCGGAACATGACTCCGGAGTGTACCGCAACGCGCAGCCGGGTTCCGATTTCGCGGGCCGCTCCCGCGGCTACTGATCGTAGGGATTGCCCATGAACCGCTCGAAGCGGAGTTGCTCCGGGTGGATCCCGATCGACATCCCGTAGTCGCGGGCGGCCCGAATGGTCGCCGGCGCGTCGGCGTTCATCTCCATCACGCGGCCCGGGTAGGCGACCTTGATGACGCGGTTCCGCTCCAGGTGGAAGTACCAGCCCGGCGACCGCAGTCGCGCCGCGACCCTTCGCAGCAGGGAATCCACGTCCTCGTCCGCGACTTCGACGTTGCAGAACGTGAACTCGCCGCGCGAGCCCTCCCGCTCCAGCCGCTGCCCCGACCTGCCAGTTACCGTAACCAGGTCCCAGATTCCCGGGTCGTCGTGCAGCGACTGCGCGATCAGCACCCCTCTCCAGCGGGTCGGTGCAATGCACATGCGCACCTCGGCGCCGCCGTCGAAGCGGGCCACGGCGCTGCTGCCGGGCACGACCGGGTGCGGCTCGGTGAGCGAGCCGGTCAGGATCACCGACCCCGCCGGCAGGCCGATGCCGCGCCGGCCGAGGCTGTTCACCAGCCAGGCGAACACGTCCAGGGGATGGCGCCGCCAGGAGCCGCGGTAGGTCGGGACGGGGGCGCCACCGTCCACCCGCACGTCGACCGCGGTGCCTGTCAGGTCGCGGTCGCGCCAGTCGGGGACTTGCGTCCCGATTACCGCACCGCCGCTGTTGCCGCTGTCGGCAATCTCGGCGAGCGAGTCCGGCGCCACGGAGTAGCGCGACTGGGTGAGGTCGAACGCCGCCAGCAGCTCGCTCACCGCCGCGAGGTCGGCGGCCTCGTACGCGGCGCGTCTGGGTGGAAGCTCGGCCCGCGTCCGGATCGCGAACTCGGTCTCGAGCTTGGCGGCGGGGAAGTCCGCCGCCGGCAGCGCCGCGCCGTCGGCGTACACCCGCGGGCCGAACAGCGGCCCCGGAATCGGAGCATCGAGACCGCGCTGTTTCATGATGGCGGGAGTTGCGGCACCTACCTTCCAGCCGACTACCGGCAGCCCAAGAAGTTCCGTCACGGTGTCCTGAACGGCATACGCTTCGCGCCGGCTGCGCGGACGAGCGTCGCTCAGATCCGGAATCCGTGCGCCTGACCGCCATGCCTTGGTCAACTGCCGCGCCGCCACGTCGATGCGCTTCACTTGCGAACTACCCTACCTGCTGCAGGACGTCGACGCCGCGGCGATGCAGCTCCGAGCCGGTGCCGCCGTCCGGCACCAGCCGCGCGCCGGCCCGCAACCGTTCGACGATACTCATTCCACTCCTCGCCTAACGGCGGGTCGTAGTCCGTGCAGCCGCGGCGCCAGCAGCCCAGTACTCGGCAGCCGCTCGGTCCGCCGGCTCCACCTCCAGATTCTGCAGCAGTGCCAGAATCGTCCTCCCGGTGGAGTCGCTCGGACCGAACCTCGCCCGCCGCACGGTGGCTGAGAAGGACTCCCCGGGCCGCCTGGCGGCCTTGAGCTTTTCATATGCGTCCAACTCGAGCGATATGGTTCTGGTTGCCATACCTGAACAGTACACGAAGACCTGCTATGTCATCCGTGGTGCTTACGACATGATCAGGCCGCCGTCGACGTTGATGGTCTGGCCGGTGATGTAGGCTGCGTCGTCGGAGGCGAGGAAGGCAACCAGGCCGGCCACATCCTCCGGCGTTCCCGCCCGCTGCAGGGGAATGCCCGCGACCCACTCGGCCATCAGCTCGCCCGGCCGGTAGTCGCCGAGCAGCGCTCCCCAGGCGCGGTCGTTGTAGGCCCACATCCCGGTGTCGATGATGCCGGGGCAGAAGGCGTTGACCGTGATCCCGTCCGCCGCCAGTTCCTTCGCCAGGCTGTGCGTGATTCCCACCACTCCCATCTTGCTCGCCGCGTAGTGCGGCGTGTAGATAAAGCCCTCGCGGGCCTGCCCGGAGGCGGTGTTGATGAGCCGCCCCCAGCCGTTCTTGCGCATGTAGGCTGCCGCGGCCTGGCAGCACAGGAACACTCCCTTGGTGTTCACCGCCATGATGCGGTCCCACGCATCCTCGCCCAACTGCTCGAGGCGGGAGATGGTGATGACCCCGGCGTTCTGCACCGAGACATCCACCGAGCCGTAGCGCTCGAAGGCGGTCGCGTAGAGTCGATCGACGTCGCTCTTGCGGGTCACGTCGCACACCAGGGAGGTGGCCTCGCCGCCATCCTTCCCGATCTCCTCGGCGACCTCGTGCACGGCCGCTTCGTCCGCGCTCACGACCACTCGCGCGCCGTCCGCCGCAAACCGCCGCGCTATACCACGTCCAATGCCGCGGCTCGCACCCGTGACCACGACCGTCTTCGCCGACACTCCAGATTCCGCCTTTGGAGACCGGTCAGCCCTCGTACTCGTCCCGCTCGCGGGCGAAGCGCTTGAGCTTGGCGAAGAAGTCCTCGTGGATGAAACGCGCGTCGATGTCCTCGTAGACGCGAATCGGCCGATTCGCTCCGGTGTGACGGTAGTGCATCGTGGGCTCGAACTCCGGCGCGGGCCGCCAGCTCCATGCGCCGCAGTCCGGGTACATCATCACGCCGACGCACGGAGAGTCGCCGAGCGAGCGATACGGCATGGCGGTCGGCCGCGTGTCGGCGTTGTGCTCCACCAGTTGATCGACCAGGTAGCGGCCGATCTTGCCGCATGGGTATACCTTGTCGAACAGTTCCGCGTAGCTCACCGGCATCCTGCGGTACACGTTCTGCGGGATCTGCCACACGTCGAGCCGCGAGCGCATGACGACGTTGGCGGCGGCGACGTCGTTGGACAGGTTGAATTCGCGCCCGCCGAGCGGCCACGGCCCGCCGCCGATCCAGATCACCACGACGTTGCGCGATTCGATGGCCGGCTCCAGGAGCAGCGCGGACGCCATGTCGGTGAGCGGACCGTAGAAGGCGACGTGCAGGGGCCGCGGGTCGTCCTTCAGGGCCTGCTCGATGATCAGGCGCGCGCCCGGCGAGTCGACCGCCGTGTGTTCGTCGGGCAGGGCATGCGCGCCGCCGTCGGCCACGTGGACCTGGTCGCGGAGATCCATCAGGTCGAGCAGCAGCATGGTCTCATCGTGACTGTCGCGAAGACTGTGCGCCGACTTTCCGGTCCCGAAGTGGGCGGGCACGACACCGTGCAGCTCGAACGCCGGCGTCAGTATCGCGTGCACGATGGCGTACTGATCGTCCGCCTCGTTCTTGGCATCGGTATTCACGATTACGCGAATCTTCTTGTCGTCTGGGAACTCGTAGTGCATCAAATCCTCTCCTCGGAGTCCGTATGTTACCCGTCGACCGCGGCAACGACGACCTCGATGCCGCGGCGCTCGAACTCGGCGCGCTCGTCCGCACCGATGCCGTCGTCGGTGATGAAGGTGTGGATCAGGTCCAGACCGCCGAGCGCCGCAAGGGCGGACGTGCCGAGCTTCGTGGAGTCGGCCACCAGGTACACCTGCCGTGCCGAAGCGATCATGGCGCGCTTCACGTGGATGTCGCTGAATCCCGGGTAGGTGAGACCGGCGGCGAAGGAGACCCCGCCCGCGGCGAGAAACAGCTTGGCCACGTGAACCTTGTCGAAGAACGCGGCAGCCTTCTCGCCGGTCAGGGACAGCGTGGGAGCCTTGAACTCGCCGCCGGTGACCATGACCTCGAAACCGAAGTGGCCTCCCAGCAGCAGCGCGATATTCAGGGCATTGGTAACCACCGTGAGGTTGCGCTTGCCCTCCAGGTGCTTGGCCGCCTCGGTGACGGTGGAACCGGCGTCCAGGATGATGGTATCGCCGTCACTGACAAACTCCGCGACCTTGCGGCCAATGGCGCTCTTGCGCTGCATGTTCCCGGTGTGTTGCAGGCTGAGACTGCGCACCTGGTCGGGTATGCTCCTGAGGAACGCTCCGCCGTACTCGCGGATGATCAGGCCATCCTCCTGCAGGCGGTCCAGGTCCAGGCGGATCGTGGGTTCCGAGACGGCGAATACCCGGCTGAGTTCGCTCACCCGCGCGCTGCCCTCCTCCTGCAGCAACTCGAGGATCCTCACCCGCCGCCGCTGGCCAAGGAGATTCGCCTGCCCCTTGCTCGTATTCGCCTTGTTTGCCATCGGACGGAATTATAACGAAGAATAGTGAGCAACAATAGGTTGACTGTCATCATCGATTCACTTACGGTAGGCTGCGGATTTCAGAGAAGTGCGTGACAGAACGACGGATCGAGAGCTGGCTCTGAAGTCGGTCCGCTACCGCCGCACGCTGCTGCGGGCCATCAAGGAGGCGGGGGCGGGCCACACCGGGGGCAGCCTGTCGTGCATCGACATTCTCAACGTGTTGTACAACGACGTGTTGAATGTCTTCCCCGCTGCCTGTGCCGATCCCGCGCGCGACCGGTACATCCACAGCAAGGGGCACTCCGTGGAGGCCCTGTACACCGTCCTCGCCGACCGCGGGTTCTTCCCGGACTCGCACCTGCGCACGTTGAGCCGCTACCGGTCGCACTTCGTCGGGCACCCGACTCGGAAGGTCAACGGCATCGAGCACAACACCGGCGCGCTCGGCCACGGCCTGCCGGTGGCCGCCGGCCTGGCGCTCGCCGGCGCGCGCAGCCGGCATCGATTCCGCGTGTTCGCGTTGCTCGGCGACGGCGAACTCGCGGAGGGCTCGGTGTGGGAGGCGGCGATGGCGGCGGCTCATTACCGGCTGGACAACCTGGTCGTGATTGTCGATCGCAACGGACTGCAGATCACCGGGGGCACGGAGGACGTGATGGGCCTGGAGCCGTTGGCGCAACGGTTCGCGGCCTTCGGCCTGGAGGTGCGCACGTGCGACGGCCATGATGTCGGCGCCCTGCGTGCGGCGTTCGACGAGACCCCGTTTGCCGCGGGGCGGCCGAGTGTGCTGCTTGCCCGCACGGTGAAGGGCAAGGGCGTGAGCTTCATGGAGGGCCGGCCGGGGTGGCACCACCACGTGCCGAGCGACGAAGAATTGCGTGCGGCGCTGCAGGAGCTGCAGCGTGCCGAGGCCGAGCTGCTGGCGGTGTGCGTTTGAGCAGCCGATCCGATGGCTGGCGGCACGTTTCCGCGCTGCCGGCCGGCCGGCCGAACCAGGAGGTGTTCGCCGAGACGCTGCTCGAGGCGGCACGGCGCGACCCCACCGTCCTGGTAGTTACCAGCGACTCGCGAGGGTCCGCCAGGCTCGTGGAGTTCGCCGCCGAGCTTCCCGAACGCATCGTGGAACTCGGCATCGCGGAGCAGAACCTGGTCGGCGTCGCGGCCGGCCTGGCAGCCGGAGGCTACACGGTGTTCGCCGTCTCGCCCGCCTGCTTTCTCACCACCCGGTCGCTGGAGCAGATCAAGAACGACGTCGCCTACTCGGGTCACAAGGTGGTCCTGGTGGGGATCAGCGCAGGGGTGAGCTACGGCGCCCTGGGGTCGACCCACCACTCCCTGAACGACTTCGCATCGCTCAGGGCCGTCAACAACCTCGACATCGTGGTGCCGGCCGACAACCGTCAGACCCGCGAGGCGGTGTTGGCGGCGCTCGGCCACCCGCGCCCCCTGTACTTGCGACTTGGCAAGCGTCCGGTCCCGGTTCTGCCCGCCGGCGCCGGCGAGTTCTCCATCGGACGCGGGGAGTGCATCGCCGAGGGCGCGGATGCCGCGCTGGTGGCCACCGGCGAGACGGTGTGGCGAGCCGTGGCGGCGCGCTCGGCGCTCGCGGAGGATGGGATCTTCTGCCGGGTCCTGTGCATGCACTCGATTCGCCCGTTCGACGGCGCGGCGCTTGTGGAGGCAGCCCGGTCGGTACGCGCGGTCGTGTGCATCGAGGAGCATTCGGTGCACGGCGGTCTCGGCGAGCAATGCGCGGCGCTGCTCATGCAGGAAGGGGTGCGCGTGCCATTCCGGATCATGGGAATTCCGGACGAGTACACGGTGACCGGCAGTCAGGAGGAGATACTGTCACACTACGGCATTTCTCCGCATGGCATCGCCGGCGAGATTCGGCGCCTGCTGGCGTGCCGCCGATAAGGAGGTAACGCGACATGCAAGACGACACACGGAGGAGAGACATGGCGGATTTGAGATTCGGTGCGGGGATATGGATGTTCTGTCAGTTCGTGGACCGCTACGCGACCGACGCCTACGGCCCGCCGGCGACGACGCTGGACGCCATCGCGCGCGCCGGGGAGGTGGAAGGCCTCGAGGTGCTGGACATCAACTACCCGTTCGGTGACGGCATCGGCGTCGCCGACGTGAAGGCGGCACTGGCCCGCCACAACCTGAGCGCGCAGGCCATTACGCCGCACATCTACATGCGCGAGTTCACGCGCGGCGCATTTACCAATCCCGATCCGGCGTTGCGCGAGAGAGCGCTGGAGCGGTGCCGGGAGGGCATCGCGGCAGCGCGCGAGCTGGGGGCGAAGTACGTGAAGTTCTGGCCGGGGCAGGACGGCTACGACTATCCGCTGCAGGCCGACTACGGGTGGCTGTGGGAGCAGTCGGTGGGGGCGGTCAGGGAGCTGGCCACCTCGGCGCCCGACATGCGGTTTGCCATCGAGTACAAGTTGAAGGAACCGCGCACCCACATGTTCTTCTGCAACGCGGCGACCACCATCCTGGCGATCCACGACATGGGAGTGGACAACGTCGGCGTCGTGCTCGACGTGGGGCACTCGCTGTTTGCCAAGGAGACGCCGGCGGAGGCGCTGCGGCTGGCGCACCGCTTCGACCGGCTGGCGAGCGTCGAGATCAACGACAACTGGCGCGAGTGGGACGACGACCTGGCCGCCGGGTCGATCCACCTGGTCGAGACGCTGGAGGTGATGCTGGCGCTGCGCGAGATCGGCTGGAGCGAGCCGCTGCTGCTGGACCAGTTTCCGTTCCGGGAGGATCCGGTTGCCGCGGCGCGCGAGAGCATTCGCACCATCCGGCAACTGGACGCGCTGGTCGACCGCATCGACCGGGACGCCCTGGCCGACGCCCAACGCCGGCAGGACGCGCTGGCGGCCCAGCGCCTGGTGCTGGACCTGCTGCTGTCCTGAGCCGGTTGCTCTGTTGAGCCCTATGCATATCCTGGCCGTGGACCAGAGCACCGCGTCCACCAAGGGGGTGGTGTTCGACGAGCAGGGCATGGTCGTGGCGCGGGCGGCGCGGCCCCACCGGCAGCATCACCCGCGGCCGGACTGGGCCGAGCACGATGCGGAGGAGATCTACCGCAACGTCGTCGCGGTGATCCGAGACCTGGTCCAGGGCGCGGTGGAAGCCCGGTCGCTTGCCGGTCTGGCCATCACCAACCAGCGCGAGACCGTGGTGGTCTGGGACCGGAGCAACGGCCGTCCCGTGCACGCGGCGATCGTGTGGCAATGCATGCGCGGCGCCGAGGTGTGCCGCGAACTGCGCGCGGCGGGGCTCGAAGAGCTGTTCCGGCAGCGCACCGGGCTGCTCCTGGATCCGTTCTTTTCCGCGAGCAAGATACGCTGGGTGCTGGAGCACGTACCCGGCGCCCGCCAGAAGGCCGAAGCAGGCGAGCTGCTGGCCGGCACCATCGACAGTTGGCTGGTGTGGAAGCTCACCGGCGGCGGTGTGCACGCCACCGACCTCTCCAATGCGAGCCGTACGCTCCTGTTGGACATACGGCAGCGCCGGTGGGATCCCGAGCTGTGTGCGCACTTCGCCATTCCCGTCGAGATGCTGCCCGAGCTGGTTCCCTCCAGCGGGCTGCTCGGCGAAACGACCGCGGAGGGTGCGCTGCCGGCGCCGGTACCGATTGCCGGCATCGCCGGCGACTCGCATGCCGCGCTGTTCGGCCAGCGCTGTTTCTCTCCCGGTGACGTGAAGGTGACCGTGGGCACCGGCTCCTCGATCATGATGAACGTGGGCGGCCAGGTGCGTGATTCCGGCCCCGGGCTGGTCAGCTCGATCGGGTTCGGGCTCGGGGACCGTGTCGACTACGTGCTCGAGGGCAACGTGCACGCGGCCGGCGACACCGTGCAATGGCTGATCGACGGACTGGAGCTGTTCGACGGCATCGACACGATCGAGCGGCTGGCCGGCTCGGTAGCCGGCAGCGGCGGGGTGTACCTGGTGCCGGCGTTCAGCGGCTTGGGGGCGCCCTGGTGGGACAATGGCGCCACCGCCGTGCTGGCCGGCATGAGCCGCGAGACCACCCGCGCGCACGTCGCGCGCGCCGCCGAAGAGAGCATCGCCTTCCAGGTGCGCGACGTGCTGGAGGCGGCGTGCGCGGCGGTGGGCGCCCGACTGGCCGACCTGCAGCCGCGCTTCGACGGCGGCGGCAGCGAGAGCGACTTCCTGATGCAGACCCTGGCGGATCTGATCGGGGTGCCGCTGTTGGCGGCGCCGCACCAGGACATGTCGGCGCTCGGCGCGGCTCTGCTGGCCGGCCTGGCGACCGGGTTGTGGCAGGACCCGGGCCGGATCGGTGAGCTTCCCTTCGCCCCGCGCCGCTTCCAGCCCGCGCTGGCGGCCGGCGAGCGGGAGCAGCGCTACGCGGACTGGCTGCACGCCGTGCGGCGCGCCAGGTTGCGCCCGGCGTAGAGTCGCGCGCACGTCCCCTGTTCGGCGGTCGCTGGCAGTGGCGAAAGGCAAAGAGAACGCTTGACATCGAAAGCAGTCGAGCCTATGGTCGTCCGATCATCGTTAGGAGGTGTGTATGATCAAACGAAGTCTCGTATTCGTTTTGGTGCTTTCGGTCGCGGCGGGGATGGGCTTTGCAGCCCCCGCGGACGAGTCAGGCTCGAGCGCCGAGGAGTTGACGTATTGGTACGCGGGCACGGACGCAGAGGTCGCGTTCGTACAAGCGGCCGTGGACGAGTACAACGCTCAGTCCAGCGGCCCGGTCATCAACATGGTCGAACGCCCGGACAGCAACGAGGCGATGGCGACCGCGATCGCCGGAGGTCAGGGGCCGGACATCATGCATTACAACCACA
The DNA here is from genome assembly GCA_965208575.1 of Spirochaetia bacterium. Lineage (GTDB taxonomy): Bacteria > Spirochaetota > Spirochaetia > SZUA-6 > Bin103 > Bin103. The sequence continues at coordinate 395,297 of CBDBOV010000001.1, forward strand.
ACACCGTGTGGTTCTTCGGCCTGGATTCAATCTATGACCTGAAGGAGTTCGTGCTCGACGGCGAGATCGGGCTGGACTCGGGGTCGTTCATGCCGGCTCCGCGCATGTCGGTGAACTACGGCGGCCAAGTGATCGCGTTGCCGATCTCGTTCGGCCTTGGAGCGGTGATGTACAACGCCCGGCTGGTCGAGGAGGCGGGGCTTGATGCGAGCGATCCGCCGCAGACGTGGGCCGAATTCGAAGAGTGGGCGCAGGCGCTGACGATTCGCGAAGGCGAGGAGACGGTTCAGTGGGGCGTGACGGTGGACTCGGTGGACTGGCTGCTGCAGGAAGTGATGTTCGCGAACGGCGGCGACTGGAACAACGACGACATGTCCGAGTACGCACCGTTCAAGGAAGAGCTGATCGGAGGAGTGGCCTGGATCGATCGACTGGTCAACGAACTGGAGGTGATGCCGATCCCGCGCGGGGTTACCTGGACAGGAACGTCGCAGATGCTCGCCGGCGAACAGGGCTTCGAGAACGAGACGATCGCGATGAAGATCGGCTACAGCGGGTTTGCCGATGAGATGGCGGTAAATCCCGATCTCCGCATCGGGCTGTTTCCGATTCCGCGCGGCCCGATGGCGGGCGACACGGTCCGGATCAGCACCGGCTACAACGGACTGCACGTGATGTTCAACTCCGCCGATCCGCGCGAGAGCTACCTGTTCGCCAAGTGGATGGTGGAGAACAAGGCAGCCGACCTGGCGGCCCTCACCACCAGTTTCCCGGCGTACGCCGGCAACCTGGACAGCTATCGGAACGATCCCACCTTTGCTGCGATGGTGGATCACCTGCTGATGAGCCCGGTGCGGCGGTTTCACGTCTTTCCGGCGCGCCTCGACGTACGCTCACAAGAACCTGCCGTCGTGGAGAATGTCCTTCTTGGCCGCATGACTCCGCGCGAGTCTGTGGAGAACTTCAAGGAGCATGCCACGCGCGTGTTCGCCGAGAACCGCATGGAGCTCGACGAGTTCATCTCGATTCAGGAGCCGGTCTGGTAGGCGCTCATCGTCTTGCAGGAGCGAGATGACGAAACTCGGCGCCTGTCCGTGTCCATGAGCGCGGGCAGGCGCCTTCGTACGTAAGGAGATTGGACCGTGCACAGCGGAGCCGGTCAGACCGCGCTGGCAGCGCATCAACGTTCAGGGCTTACCGCGAGGCGCCAGGAAATGATCTTCGGAATCCTGTTTGCGGCTCCCGTGGTACTGCACCTGGTCATCTTCAAGTACTACCCCGTGCTCTATTCCATCGGCCTCAGTCTCTACCGGGGATCGCTGCTGGACCCGTTTCAGAAGTTCTTCGGGTTGGGGAACTACCTGTTCGTGCTGCGCAACGAATACGCCATTCGCGGCTTCCTGAACACCTTTCTGTATGGGGCGATGTACGTTCCCGGCACCGTCGTGCTGGGCATCATATTGGGCCTGCTGGTGTCCAAGGAGCGCGTCGGCAAGAGCATCTTCCGGGTAGCCTACTATACGCCGGTGGTGGTCTCCATCGTGGCCGCCGTGCAGGTCTGGTCGTGGGTGCTCAGTCCGAACAACTACGGCCTGGCGAACACGGTCCTGACAGCCGTGGGTCTCCCGGCCCTGGAGTGGTTCTATCACCCGACAACCGCGATGGCGTCCGTGGCGGTGCTGGGATTCTGGAGTGTCGGGCTCAACATGCTCATCTTCCTCGCCGCTATCAAGAACATTCCCGCCCAGCTCTACGAGTCCGCCACCGTGGACGGCGCCGGCCCCTGGCGGATGTTCTGGCGAATCACGATCCCGTTGCTGATGCCCACAATCTACTTCGTGACGATCACCTCCACGATCCTGTCGCTGCGGCTGTTCGAGCCGATCCTGCTGCTGACCGGCGGCGGCCCGTTGAACTCGACCACTACCGTTTCCTTTCAGATCTACGAGCAGGCATTTCAGTTTGCGCGCTGGGGCCGGGCGTCGGCACAGGCGGCGATCTTCTTCGTCATCGTGCTCGGCATCACCATCGTGCAGTACCGGGTGCTGCCGGAGTCGTACGAGAAGTAGGAACGGAAGCAGGCAGATGTATCAGAACCGGGTTTACGTACTCAAGAGGCGTCTCAATGCCCTGGTGTGGTATCTCCTGTGCGTGATGTTCCTGTTCTTCTTCGTCGGCCCGTTCGTGTGGATGGTGACGACGTCGTTCAAGGCTCCCGCCGACATCATCCGCTTCCCGCCGCGGCTGTTTCCGGAGCTCTGGGTGGTCGACAACTACGTGACCATGTGGAACGAGCTGAACTGGCTGCCGATGTTCGCAAACAGTTTCTGGATCACCGGAGTGAGCGTCTTCCTGCTGGTGATGGTGAGCGCGCTCGGCGGGTTTTCGTTCGCCAAGATGCGCTGGCCGCTGCGCACGTTCTGCTTCCTGCTGATCATCGCCGGCCTCATCGTGCCGACCGAGGTGGACATGATACCGCGCTTCCTGATGATGACCAGTTGGGGGCTCACCGGCACCTACATTCCGGTGATCCTGCTGATCATCGGCCAGGGCTTCCAGACGTTCATGATCCGGCAGTTCATCGGCACCATTCCGGACGACTACTTCGACGCGGCGAAGGTCGACGGGATGGGCTACGTGTGGATGTTCGTGAAGATCGTGCTGCCGCTGTCCAAGGCGGGAGTGATCACGATGGCGATCTTCTCCACGTTCATGGTGTGGAACCAGTACGTCTATCCGCTCATCTACCTCACCAAGCCGCACCAGTTCACGCTGCAACTCGGTCTTGGTCTGCTGCAGCAGCGCCTCGTCGGCCAGTTCGGGCCGCTGATGGCGGCCGCTACCATGGTCAGCATCCCGACGCTCATCATCTACCTGATGTTCCAGCAGCGCCTGACCAGCGGCATCGCCATGACCGGCGTAAAGGGTTAGCCAACTGGGAATCCTGTCCCCTCCTTCGGCAGCGCGTATCCTCGTGATCGGCGGTACCGGCATTATCAGCACGGGAATCAGCCGCCTGTTGATTGACCAGGGTCACGAGGTAGTTCTCTACAATCGAGGTCGGAGACACTCTCAGGTTGAGGGCCGCTACACGACCATGAGCGGTGATCGCAAGGCGTTCGCCGCATTCGAGAAGCAGATGGCGGAAGCAGGTACGTTCGACTGTGTAATCGACATGGTCTGCTATCTGCCGGCAGAGGCGGAAAGCGCCATTCGTGCCTTCCGGGGCCGCACCGCACAGTACGTGTTTTGCAGCACGGTCGATGTCTATACCAAGCCTGCCGCAGCCTATCCGATCACCGAGGCCGCCGAAAAGCTACCCTCGGAAAAGTTTGCGTACGGCTACAACAAGGCCCGTTGTGAGGAGTTGCTCTTTGCGGCCCACGAACGCGGCGACCTGGTGGTGACCAGCATCCGCCCCGGGCACACCTACGGTGAAGGCGGGAACAATCTCCTGCATGCGCTCGGCCGGGGCACCTATCACGTGGACCGCTTGAAGAAGCGGCAGCCCATCATTGTTCACGGCGACGGGAGGTCGTTCTGGCCAACCTGCCACCGGGATGACGTGGCGGTGGCCTTTGCAGGCGCCGTTGGCAACGCGAAAGCCTACGGGCGCGGATATCACGTGGCCGGCGAGGAATGGATGACGTGGGAAGGGTACCATCAAGGCCTCGCGAACGCGATCGGCGCCGAACCGCCGGAGTTTGTCTACATTCCCACCGACGCACTGGTGCGCATGGCGCCCGAGCAGGCCAGCTTGACGGAGGTCAACTTCAGCTACAACAACCTGTTCGACAACACGGCGGCCAGGCAGGATCTCGGCTTCCGCGTGACCATCGCCTGGGTTGAGGGCGCCCGCCGGACGATCGAGTGGCTGCAGGACCACGGCCAACTCGACAGCAGTGACGATTTTCCTTTTTACGATCAGATCATTGATACTTGGCGGAAGGCCACGGGCAACCTGACAGATCTCGGAGACCGATGAACCGGAGCTCCCCCGCGAAGAGCGTCACAGTGACATGATGCCTTACGGTTAGCCATCGGTGGCGCCGGCGGAGCCGCCGACTTGGGCCGCCCGCGCCGCCGTCGAAAAGGAGAAACGATGATCCGCAAGCTGTCATTCGCCGTCCCCGGTCAGGGTCTGCACGAGTGCACGCGGCAGGTCGAAGAAGCGGTAGCAGCGGCCGGTCTGAACGAAGGCCTGTGTACGATCTTCCTCCGACACACATCCGCCAGCCTCACGATCCAGGAGAACGCGGACCCGTCCGCGCGCCACGACCTCGAGCGCTGGCTGAACCGCTTGGTCCCCGAGGACGATCCGATCTACACACACACGGCCGAGGGCCCGGATGACATGCCGAGCCACATCAAGGCGGCGCTGACCGCGACATCGCTGGCGATTCCGATCGTCGACGGCCGACTCGCACTCGGAACGTGGCAGGGGATCTACCTCTGGGAACACCGCCGCACGGGTGGCCATCGCCAACTCGTGCTTCACTTCGCGCCGTAACCCCGCATCCAGGCGGTTCGCGATACGTCCGGAAGCGGGTTATCGCTCCCAGGGCGGGGTGGAGCGCTCGCCCCACTCGAAGGCGTCGAGACGGGCGCGCAGGCGCTGCAGGTCGGCGGCGTAGGCGGGATCGTCGATCAGGTTGCGGGTCTCGGCCGGGTCGGCGGCGAGGTCGAACAGTTGCTCCGGCCAGCCCTTTCCCAGGAACCGGAAATACTTGAGGTCGTCGACCTTGACCATCTCGGAGGGGCCGTTGAGTTCGTGGTACAGCTCGCAGTACGCCTCGTTGAGCCAGCCGTCCGCGTTGCCCTCCATCAGCGGCACCAGCGAGCGCCCGTCCAGGCCGTCGGGGGTCGGGAGGCCGGCGATGTCGCACAGGGTGGGAAACAGGTCGACCAGCGACACATTGTGGGTCACGGTGCGCGGACCGCCGGCAACGCGGCCCGGCGCGGTGATGCTGAACGGCACCCGCGCGGAGGCCTCGAAGAACTGCTGCTTCTCCCACAGCCCCTTCTGGCCGAGCATCTCGCCGTGGTCGCTCAGGAACACGATCACGAAGTCGTCGAGCACGTTCAGATCCTCCAGCTTGGCCACCACGCGGCCGTACTGGCGGTCCACCAGCTCGATCATGCCGTAGTAGGCGGCGGTGGCGCGGTGCGCTTCGCGCCAGGTTACGTCCTCGCCCACCTTGACCTTGAAGAAGTCGTCGCAGTCGAACTGCTCGGGCAGATCCTCCACGTTGGGCTCGACGCGGCGCAGGTAGTGTCTGAACAGGTCCTCCGGGCACTGGTAGGGGTAGTGCGGGCTGTTCAGGCTCACCGCCAGCATCAGCGGCCCCTCGCCGGGGCGGTCGTAGGGTTCGCCCACGAAGTACTCGTCCAGGTACAGCAGCGCCCCGTCGACCGTGTACAGGTCCTGCTCCATGTGCAGGCCCCTGCCCACGCGGGCGTTGGTGATCTCCTTGATGGTAGGCCACTTGCCGGTGCCCTGCACGTGCGGGCGGGCGGCGCTCAGGTGCGGCTCGCCGGTGCGCCGCGTGCTGAACTCGATGTTGCGTCCGATCCGCTCCCGCCAGCCGTGCATCTGGTCGCGCCCGACGAAGTGCATCTTGCCTGCGCAGGTGGGGTTGTAGCCGTAGTTGGCGAAGTGCTCCGGTATGGTGAGCACGTCGCTCGGCAGCGGCGTGTCGAAGCCGGTGCAGCCGCTGCGGCGCGCGTACAGCCCGGTCAGAAAGCTCTGCCGCGCCGGCACGCACACCGGCGCCGGCGTGTACGCCGACCGAAAGTAGGTGCCCTGCCCGATGATCCGGTCCAGGGTGGGCATGCGGATGTGCGGGTTGCCCTCTGCGGTCATCACGTCGGGCCGATGCTCGTCGTCGATCAGCAGGAGAATGTGGGGGTGGTCGCTCATGATTGCCGCCTTGCTTTGGGTGCTGTTGCGGGCCGATGGTTTCACTCCCGGACCGGCGCGTCAACGCCGAGGCTGTCGATGGCGCACCACGGCGGCAGGTAGCACGGGCTGCGCCGCTTCAGTTCAGGCGCCCAGCCCCGCTGCCTCGAAGAGATCGGATACGGGGCCGTGAGTCCCGCCAACAGGGCCGATCTCGCGAGGCCGCCGCGCGCATGCACGCCGTGTTCCGCGCAGGTGTCGCCCGCGGACGCTTCATTGACAGCCCCGGCATGGCGCAATTAGGCTCAGGGACTTACTACAGGAGGGACGCATAATGATCGACAGACGATTGCTCGCCGCTGCCATCGGGCTGGCGTTGGCGCCGTGGCTGGCGCTGGCCGGAGGCGCCGAGGAGACCGCCGCGACAACCGAGGCCGACACCGCCGCCGCGGCCGCGCCGATGGCTGAGATTGAGGGCCTGGTGCCGGACATGGTGAACTTCTTCACCACCGTGACCGAGTACGAGCAGGCGACCGGCAACCGCATCGCCAGCTTCCAGGAGGCGCCGATGCTGGCCGCGCTGGTCAAAGCCGGCGAGTTGCCGCCGCTGGAGGAGCGCATGCCGCCCGACCCGATGGTGATCGTGCCGCTGGAGAGCGTGGGCACCTACGGCGGCAGCCTGCGCCACGGTGCGCTGAGCCCGGTGACCGCCGGCGCCGAGTCGTGGACCGCGCGCACCCAGCCGCTGCTGATGGTGCACCCGAGCCTGCAGGCGATCGCCCCCAACGCCGCCACCGGCTGGGACTGGAACGACGACTTCTCCGAGCTCACCGTGCACCTGCGCCCCGGCCTGCGCTGGAGCGACGGCGACCCGCTGACCGCCGACGACTTCACCTTCTGGTACGAGGAATTCCTGGGCAACGAGCAACTGGTGGCGTCGCGTCCCGCTTCGTGGCGTCTCCTGGACGCCCTGGAGCGCGTCGACGACCACACCGTGCGCCTGACGTTCAGCAGGGCTTACCCGAGCGTGCTCAACATTCTCGGCACCGAAGCGCGCCGCTATCACGAGGTGCCGTTCCTGCCCTCCCACTTCCTGGCGCAGTTCCACGTCGACCACAACCCGGACGCGGCCGACCTGGCCAAGGCCGAGGGGCACGAGAGTTGGGCGCAACTGTTCCTGAGCAAGTGGCCGGTGGACGTGCAGCAGCGCATGGATCCGGCGATTCCCACCATCGACCCGTGGACCATGGTGGAAGTGGACGAGCTCGGCAACAAGTTCTTCTCCCGCAACCCCTACTACTGGAAGGTCGACACCGCCGGCAACCAGCTCCCCTACATCGACACCCAGGATCGCCTGCTGCACGAGAACCTGGAGGCGGTCACCTCCAAGATCATCGCCGGCGAGCTGGACTACGCGCTGCAGTTCACCACCATGGACAACTTCCCGCTCTACAAGGAGCACGAGGAGCGCGGCAACTACCGCACCAACCTCTGGTACGACGGCCGCGGCAACGTGATGCTGGCGATCCGGCCCAATTTCAACCACCGGGACCCGGTGATGCGTGAGCTGTTCCAGGAGCTTCGGTTCCGCGAGGCGCTGTCGGTCTCCCTGGACCGCGACGAGATCAACGAGGTGATCTGGCGTGGCTTGGCCACTCCGCGTGCCGCCACCGTCGATCCCACGGTGAGCTTCTACCAGCCGTGGATGGGCTCCAATTTCATCGAGTACGACGTGGAACGCGCCAACGCGATTCTGGACGAGCTGGGCCTGGCCTGGGACGACCGGCAGGAGTTCCGCCTGCGTTCCGACGGCGACACGCTATCCATCCACATCGACTACTACCAGTTGGAAGAGAAGATGGAAGTGGGCGTGGAGCTGATCAAGCAGTTCTGGGAGGAGATCGGCATCAAGGTGGGAACCCGGGCCGTGGACGGGCCGCTGTTTGGGCAGCGCCGCAGGGCCGGCGAGCTGGACGTGTTCATCTGGAACTTCGACCAGACCACCGAGATCGGCTTTCACGGCCGCCCGACGTTCGCCATGCCGCCATTGGACAACGCCGTGGACTGGAACGCCTGGGTGGAGTCCGGGGGCGAGCAGGGCGAGCAGCCGCCGGCCGAGGTGACCCGCTGGATGGAGCTGGCCGAGGAGTTTCAGCAGTACCCGATGGGGCATCCGCGCTACATGGAAATCGGCACGGAGCTGCTCACCGTGGCATCCAACAACCTGTGGGACATCGGCATCGCCGGCATCACGCCCAAGCCGATGACCGTCAAGGCCAACCTGCGCAACGTGAAGGGCGACGGCGGCCTGTTCATCTACTCCTACCGCTTCTGGATGATCTATCACCCGGAGCAGTGGTATTACGAGCAGTAATCCGCCGCCGGTGACCCGCCGGCGCCCGCCTCCGTGCGCCGCACCGGCACGCGCGGTGCGGGCGGCTGGCGGGCGCCGCTGCGGTACGAGACCCTGACCACGCCGCCGCACCGATGCTGAAGTTCGCCGCCAAGCGCCTGCTGTACATGCTGATCCTGGTGTGCGCGGTGGCGGTGCTCGGCTTCGTGGTGATCCAGCTACCGCCCGGCGACTGGCTGTCCACCTACATCCTGCAGGTGGAGATGAGCGGCGACCGCGTCGACCAGGATCAGGTCGAGACGCTCAAGCGCATGTACGGCCTCGACCGCCCCATGGTCGCGCAGTTCCTGAAGTGGGTGTGGGGCATGCTGCGCGGCAACTTCGGCTACTCGTTCTTCTGGAACCGTCCGGTGGCGGACCTGGTGACCGAGCGGCTCGGCTTCACGCTGCTGATCAGCGGCACCACCATCGTGTTCAGCTACGTGGCGGCGATCGCGATCGGCGTGTACTCGGCCACCCGCCAGTACGGCATCGGCGACTACCTGGCCACCGTGTTCGGCTTCCTGGGCCTGTCCACGCCGCCGTTCCTGGTGGCGCTGGTGCTGGTGTACCTGTTCCTGGTGATCTTCGACGTCAACGTGGTGGGGCTGTTCTCGCCCGACTACCTCAACGCCGACTGGTCGCTGGCGCGGGTATTCGACATGCTGAAGCACCTGCCGGTGCCGGTGCTGGTGATCGGGCTGGGCGGCATCGCCGGCCTGCAGCGCATCATGCGCGCCACCCTGCTGGACGAGCTGCGCAAGCAGTACGTGATCACGGCGCGCGCCAAGGGGGTGGTGGAGACCCGGCTGCTGTTCAAGTACCCGGTGCGGGTGGCGATCAACCCGATCGTGAGCACGGTGGCGTGGGTGTTCCCGGAACTGGTGTCGGGCGGCGCCATCGTCGCCGTGGTGCTCAACCTGCCCACCATGGGGCCGCTGCTGCTGTCGTCGCTGCGCGGCCAGGACATGTTCCTGGCCGGCGCCATCATGACCCTGCTCAGCATGCTGACCGTGGTGGGGTTCTTTCTTTCCGACCTGCTGCTGATGCTGATCGATCCGCGCATCCGGATGGAGTAGGCGGGTGGCTGACACCGGCGCCGTGGGCGCGGTCGCCACCGAGACCGCCACCGCCAGCGCCGCCGAGCGCTACGAGCTCGCCTCTCAATGGCAGCTCGTGCGGCGCAGCTTTCTGCGCCACCGCGCGGCGCTGGTCGGCCTGGTGGTGCTGGCGCTGTTCTACCTGGTGGCGCTGTTTCCGGAGTTCCTGGCGCCGCACGACCCCTACCAGCGCAACTCCGGCTTCATCGACGCGCGCCCGCAGCGGGTGCGCCTGTTCCACGACGGGCGCCCGGTGCGTCCGTTCGTGTACGCCATGGTCAAGTCGGTGGACCCGGTGACGCTGGAGCGGGTGTACACCGACGACCCCAGCCGGCGGCTGCCGTTGCGGCTGCTGGTGCGCGGCGACGAGTACCGGTTCTGGAACCTGGTGCCGGCGCGGGTGCACCTGTTCGGCGTGGACGACAGTGACGGCGGCCACCGCCTGTTCCTGTTCGGCAGCGACAACCTGGGCCGCGACCTGTTCTCGCGGGTGATCTACGCCACCCGCGTGTCGATGTCGATCGGCCTGCTGGGGGTGGCGGTGAGCTTCGTGCTGGGGTCGCTGTTCGGCGGCCTGTCCGGCTACCTGGGCGGACGCATCGACGTGATCATCCAGCGCGTGATCGAGTTCCTGCTGGCGATCCCGAAGATCCCGCTGTGGATGGCGCTGGCCGCGGCGCTGCCGCCGGGGTGGGACCCGGTCAAGCTGTACTTCGGCATGACGATCATCCTGTCGCTGGTGGGGTGGACGCAGATCGCCCGCGTGGTGCGCGGCAAGATCATCAGCCTGCGCGAGGAGGACTTCGTGGCCGCGGCCCGCATCGGCGGTGCCGGGACCGGCGCCATCCTGCTGCGCCACCTGCTGCCCGGCTTCCTGAGCTACCTGATCGTGAGCCTGACCCTGGCGGTGCCGCAGATGATCCTGGCCGAGACCGCGCTCAGCTTCCTGGGGCTGGGCCTGCAGCCGCCCGCCATAAGCTGGGGGGTGCTGCTGCAGGACGCGCAGGCGATCCGCTCCATCGCCCTGCAGCCGTGGCTGCTGATCCCGGGCCTGTTCGTGACCGTCGCGGTGCTCGCCTTCAACTTCGTCGGCGACGGCCTCCGCGACGCCTCCGACCCCTATTCGCAATGATCCTGAGGACGGCACCAAGATTCGGCAGGCATGAGGCTTGTAACGGGAAGATCTATGTACTACGTTTTGTCGCGACAGGATGAGGAGGCGTGTGGTGAGGGAAATCTCGGTGTTCTCGGTGCGTGACCTGCGGGTGAGTTCAAGTGCGCTGGTGCGTGAAGTTGAGGCCGGGCAGGTCTCCATCATCACCAAGCGAGGCAAGCCGGCCGTACTGGCGTTGCCGTTCGGGAGCCGGCTCCTGGATGTGGGCGTCGACAAGGATCTGGCACTCGCCCTGTTCGAACGCCGGCTGATCACCATGGCGAAGGCCGCCAAGCTCGCCGGCGTCACCCAGGACGTATTCATGGACCTGATTGCCGAAAGCGGACTGGTTGCGGTCGACTACCCTGCAGAGGAGTTGGCGGACGAGTTGCGCCTCGACATTTGAGATCGCTGATCGTCTCCGATGCCGGCCCATTGATTGCACTGTCACGGATCGGGCGACTCTCCCTGCTACCGGATCTGTTCGCAACCGCGGCCGTTCCGCGCACCGTGGTCCACGAGCTTCGGCTCGACGAGCCGCGCGCGGGGGTAGCTGCGCTGGCCGCGGCCGTGCGGGACCAGACTTGGTTGCGCTCGATGGATTCGCCGGACGAAGTATCGATTCCCGGCCTCGACGCCGGCGAGTCCGCAGCGATCCGTCTCGCTGTCTGCCTGAATTGCACGCTGCTGATCGATGAGCGTCGAGGACGGAGTATTGCGCGGCACCGCGGTATACCGGTCATCGGTATCGGGCGCGTTCTCATCGCGGCAAAGCAGCGGGGGCGGATCGAGTCGGTAGCGGTTGCCCTTGCCGAACTGAGAGGAGCCGGTTACCGGCTGTCGGACCGTATCTGCTCGCAGCTTCTCACCATCGCCGGAGAACGACCGACGTAGCAGGTTCAACGGCACGCGTCACCCGAGTGCCGCTCATGACCGCGGTTACCATGGAGCGACCGGTTCCATGTCCCAGGCCTCGACGACCGTGGCTAGCGCCGCGCCGCCGGATGCAAACAGCCGGACCTCGGTGCTGTCGGCGCGGGTGGGGTACACGCGCTGCGTAAGGGACTGGCGGCCGTTGGCGAACACCTCGATCACCGAGCGGTCGATGAACACGCGCAGTTCCAGGGCTTCCCCGGCGGCGAGCCGGAAGGGGGCGGCCTGCACCGCGCCGGTGGTACGGAAGGCCTCCACGCGGGCCGCGTCGTAGTCCCAGTACTCCAGGTTCTTCGCCAGGCTGGACCGGCGGAAGTCGACCTGCAGCCTTCGCTCGCCCGGAACGTAGGAGATGGCGGTCTGCTCGCTGCCGTTCGGTGCGCACAGCACCTTCACCCCCACCGCGGTCGCGTCGTGGGGTTCGATCCGTAGGAACAGTTCGAGGCTGTTCCCCGAGATTCCCGGAAGAATTATCTCGTACCCCGAGGGTACGGCTGATACCCTCTGCCGGCGCGGGTTGAAGCGCAGGGTCTCCAGCTCCGGCGCGGGAGCGATGGCAAGCGTGCCGTCGTCGGCCAGGGACAGCACCCGCGGCAGGCTCACCACCGAGGCCCAGGCGAGCAGGTTGCGCTCTTCCGGTGCTGACTCCGCGGCGCGTTCGTAGCCGTACAGGGTGGCGGCGCCGGGCCGGAAGTCGGCCATCCAGCCGAACATGATGTTGCGACCGCGGTCGTCGATCAGCGATTCCGGCGCCGAGAGCTGGCCGCCGATCCAGCTCATCCTCCCGTGCTGCTCCGGCGTGAAGTGCCGGTCGCGGTAGCTGCCCAGGTAGTAGTGGGTGGTGTTGCGGTAGGGGCGGTGGCAGTGCATCAGCAGCATGTGACGTGGAGTCGCCCCGGTTGGCGACTCCTTGCCGATCGGGAAGAAATCGGGGCAGGCGGCGTCCTCCGCTTCCAGGGTCCACTCGCGGCGCGACCGGTAGAACGGGCCCCGGTACTCCCAGTGGACCAGGTCGGGCGAGGTGAACAGGCTGGTGCTGTCGCCCGCGTAGCCCGGGCGCCGGTTCTTGTTGCCGATCAGCGCGTGGTAGGTGCCGTCCCCCGACTCCTCGTACCACCCGGCGGGGTCGAACACCACGAATTCGTCGCCCTCCCGGTGCAGCGGGATGACCGGGTTCTGCGGCAGCTCGCGCCACTCGTCCAGGTCGTCGTCCTCGGCCACCGCGATGCAGGTGCCCTGGTGCGGGACGTGGTAGATCAGGGTCGGCCGCGGCGCGTTCTTGATCGCACCGCCGCTGTAGATGCCCATAGGGGTCGACCCGTCGCGCCTGGGCCTGATGGCCGGCGGGTGCTGGATCCAGTGCACCAAGTCGCGGCTGGAGACGTGGTCCCACACGGCGACCCAGAACTCCTCGCCGGGCCGGCGGGGATGCGGGATCGGCTCCCGCGCCAGGTAGAACAGGTGGTAGCGGCCCCTCCAGAACAGCGCGCCGTTGGGATCGTTGAAGAACCCCTCCGGCGGCACGAGGTGATAGCGCGGCCGGTGCGGATCCTGCCAGATCAACTCTCGCAACCGGCGGGCACCGCGGATCAGTGCCTGAATGTCGTCACTTGTGGTGCTCATGGCTTGAGCGACAGAATGCCGATCGAGGACCGGTCATCAGGGAAACACGGCGCCGAGCACCCTCTGCATCACCGGGAACAGGACCGTGGCGGCTAACAGCACGGTCAGCAGCCAGCGCGTCTGTACGGTGATCTCCTTGCGCAGGTCCGCCCGTACCTCGCCGATCTCCGCCCGTACCTTGCCGATCTCCGTGCTGAGGTCCGCCCGTACCTTGCCGATCTCCGTGCTGAGGTCCGCCCGCACGCTGCCGATCTCGGTGGCCATGCCGGTAAGCTGTTGCTGCTGATCGAGCAACTGCTTCTGCAGGTCCAGGAAACCGGCGTGCATCTCGCTGCGCAGGGCGTCAAAGCCGGTGTGCATCTCGCGACGCAGGGTGTCGAGACCGGTATGCATCTCGCCACGCAGGTCGTCATGACCGGCGTGCATCTCGGAGCGCAGGGCGTCACGCGACTCTGCGACATGGCGCGCAAAGCGCTCCTCGACCACGGCGATCAGGTCTTGCCGCTGTTCGTCGCCGAACTGGTGCAGAAGATCCACCAGGGAGTCGGTGGCCGGGTCGCCCAACTTTTCGCGCAGTTCGCGTGGCACCGAGATGACCGCCATGGCTCGACGCCAGCTTACGCCGTCGGGCGGCCGGCGTCAACAATTCGCATTGACTCATCGAAAATCTAACCGTAGCGAAAGCATGCCTCATCTAAAAATCTAACCGAACGGGCTGGACCTTCCGGGTCCGGTTGGAGCCTCTCCGAGGGACGTGAGGAGGTTCCGGAGGAGATGGGGTTGAAGATGAGTTCAAGGCGAGAGCTCACCGAGCAGCACGCGCAGCGGTATCGTCGGGCGGGCAAGAAGGAGAAGGGGCGCATACTCGACGAGTTCGTCGAGTCGACCGGGTACCAGCGCAAGTACGCGATCCATCTGTTGACCTGGTGGGGACGGACCCGCATGGTGCGAGTCGACGGCACACTGGTGAAGCTGGTGGTCGGGCGTCCGCGGCCTGCCCAGCGCCGCGTGCGACCGCGGCGCTACGACCAGGAGGTGCTGGTCGCTCTGAAGCTGATCTGGTACGTGTTCGACTGCATGTGCGGCAAGCGCCTGGTGGTCGTGCTGCGCACCATGCTGCCGACGCTGGAGTCGTTCGGCGAGATCGAGCTGACCGCAGCGGTGCGCGGCAAGCTGCAGACCATCAGCGCCGCGACCATCGACCGGCTGCTGCAGCAGGAGCGCGCACGGCTGCGCCTGAAGGGTCGCACGCACACCAAGCCGGGCACCCTCCTGAAGGATCAGATCGCGATCCGAACCTTCGCTGACTGGGACGAGCAGGAGCCGGGCTTCTTCGAGATCGACTTGGTGGGCCATGAAGGCGGCAACGCGTCAGGCGACTTCTGCCACACGCTCACCATCACCGACGTTGACACCGGCTGGGTCGACCTGTACGGCGTGCAGAACAAGGCGCAGCGCTGGACCCACGAGGCGATCGACGCTGCCCGGCAGAGCCTGCCGATCGTGATGCGGGGGATCGACACCGACAACGGCAGCGAGTTCATCAATCATCATTTGCTGCGCTATTGCGAAGCGCACGGCATCACGTTCACTCGGGGTCGCCCGCATCGCAAGAACGACACCTGCTACGTCGAGCAGAAGAATGGCCACGTGGTGCGACGGGCGGTCGGCCACCTGCGTTACGACACCGACCGGGAACTGGCTGCCCTCAACGCGATATACCGCCCGCTGTGCCTGCTGGTGAACTTCTTCTATCCCTCGGTGAAGCTGGTGAAGAAAACCCGCACCGGCAGCAAGGTGCGCCGCATCTATGACGACCCGCAGACGCCGTATCACCGCATGCTGGCCTCCGAGTCGGTGAGCGAGAAGGTGAAGAACCGCCTCAAGCAGCAGTACGCGACGTTGAATCCGGTCGCCCTCAAGCGCGAGCTGACCAGGTTGACCGAGGATCTGCTGCAGCTGAACGTCAGCAAGACCGCCAAGGCCGCACCAAGCACGGTGCAAACACCGAGCGAGGAGCGTGGTGGCAGCGGTCGCACGGCAAAATGACCCTCTCAGGCGGGTCTGACGGTCGATAATCGGAGAATGGGCGGTCAGCGATGAGAAAACGTCGCCTCAGCCGCGCTGTAAGGCCCCTCCACGACACGAGGTGGTGTCTGGATACCCCCGTGTCTATGCATAACCATGCAATTCAGTGCAACTTTATCCGCGACCGTAAGCCGGGTGGCGGAGTCCCGGTGCCGTCCCTGCAGTGCCTCGGCGAGGCGATTGCGGACCGCTGCCAGCCGGCTGCGTACCCGCCTGATGCTCTTTTCCAGGGCCCGGCGCACCGGTTCACGACCCGTGCGTCGGGCTCCGGCGGCGCAAGGTCATGGCTCGGCAGCGCGTCAAGGTTGAACTGCTCGCGCAGGTACTTGAAGAAGTTCTCCTGCGACCAGCGCGAGAACATGGCGCCGGCGACCTGCGCCAACGGCATCTGCGGGTGCGTGGTGATCACCGCCACCTGACGACCGTTGGCCAGACGCCGCCGGATCTGGCGCACCACCAGCCCGTTGCGCAGCATGATCGGCTGCTCGGCCAGATCAACCGCAGTCGTGCTGGTGCCGGCGGGACCATGGATCGGTACCTCGAAGGTGTGGAAGTCTTCCGGCAGCCAGTCCGCGCCGTTGAAGTTCTTGTGCCAGGTGATGCAGGCGATGCCACGCCGGGCCAGGCGCTTGAACAGGTCCGGGCTCCAGCCCTCGCGGTCGAACACCAGGGTCAGCTGCGGGGTACCGGCCGGTGCTCCGGTCAGGTCGGGGGCCGCTTCGGTCACCACCCCCAGGTGCTGCAACTGCGGCACCACGTCGTGCTTGATCGCATTCACCGGCTTCGGGTCCAGCGCCTTGTGCAGGCACAGCAGCGGTGCGCCGCCGAGGGCGTTGATCCAGTAGCTCACCGACGCCGGCAGACACAGCTTCTGGCGTGCGACGAAGTGTTTCGGCAACCGCCCGTTGCGCCCGGTGTACACCTTCACGTGGCCATCCACGGCCAGCGTCGTCCAGTCGTCGTCGTGCTCGCTGGCCCAGGTACGCGCCAGTACCGATTGCCAATCGCGCACGGTGTGCTCGGCGCTGGCCAGCAGCCTGATCTTGCGGCGCAGCGTCTTGGTCTCCGGACAGCGGTCGAGGCCGAGGATGGCGCCCCACTCGCCGGGTGCCTGGTAGCGCAGGCTCTCGGGGTTGCGCACCCGGGCCAGGGTCATGCAGGCGACGAACAGGAGGATGGTGGTCAGGCCGTAGAATCCGGCCGGCAGGCGGAACAGGCGGTTGGCGGCGGTGAGCAGGCCCTCGCGCAGCAGCATCGCCAGTGCGGCCAGCACGCCGCCGCCAGCGACCGCGTGGGCGGGCTCGACGAACGCTGGTGTGGCCTCGGTCAGCAGGCCGGCTCTGGCGAGCGTGCGGCGTTCCACGTCGCGCGCCGCGCGGCCCATGGGCGCGTGCTTGTCGCGGGCGTCGCGGCTGGCGCGCTCAGTGGCGACCGCCGGGTCGCTGACCGCGGCGGCGGTGCTGACCGGGTGATCAGTGGTGGTGGCCGCCGGCGCAACCTCGGCGCTGGCGGCGGGCTCCCGGGTGGGATCTGTGATGACGCCGGCGCGGCGGTTCTCGTTGAAGGTGCTCACCGGGATGCCGAGTTCGCGAGCGCAGGCTGAGCCGCTCATCCCGGAAGCGAGCAGCTTGGCTGCCTGGTCCGCCATCTCGGCGTCGTCCACGGTGGCCTCCACGGCACCGCGCCGGCTGACTCCGGTCGGGCTACGCCCTCCGTCCGTCAGCGGGGTACAGCATCTCCTCCGCCCCGTTCGATCCCGACGGCTCCGGTGTCGCAACCTCGTCGCCTACCCCGTCCCGGCGGTGGGGAATTGTCATGACCCTGCCCCGGGCAACGCACCTCGGTGCAGTTGTCCGGGGCGCCTCGCTCCGTGCGCTCCGCAGCAACCTGCGCGCCGCTCGCGGCGTGGGCGGCATCACCCGGCTCGGCAAATGACTTCTGAGCGTCTCTGACGCCCGTATATCCGTGAGCCAGACGGTCGGCGTCAAGAAATGTCGCCTCAGCCGCGCTGTAAGGCCTCTCCGCGACACGAGGTGGTGTCTGGACATCCCCGTGTCACCAGCACCGAAGTCGCCTCCAGACCCGTCCGCCCCCTCTTCGGTCAGCGACACGACACGGCACCGACCACCTCCCTGCCGTTGACGCCTCCTCATCCGCGCCGACCAACCAGATACGCCCCCGGTCGCGTTGGTGTGCTTGAATCAACCCGGCCGGTCGCCCAGCAGCCTATCCACTTATCCACAATTTATGAGTCTCCCCCCTCGCGCTCCCCCCTCGTTCTCCGCCTCCCTTTCGGTTAGATTCTTACGTGAGGCACGCTCACCGTAAGGTTAGATTTTTACGTGAGGCAATAGGCAATTCACAACCGGGTCAACCGGGTCAACCGGGCCACCGGGCCAGCCCAGGCATAGCGCAATCAGGAAGTGTTCGCGTGGTAAGGTGGCGGTGATGGTACGGGGGCGCGCCGGATGGCGAGGCCGGGCAGGGAGGGCGGCACTGGTGTGCCTGGCCATCACGGTCGCGGCGGCGGGGGCGGAGGTGCGGCTGGCTACCTGCGACGTGGATGCGCGCCTGTGTCCGGAGGCGACCGGGCTCGTCCACGCGCACGCGCCGGCGGAGGGCACCCACGACGACTTCTCCGGCGGCGTGTCGGTGGGCGACTTCAACCGCGACGGCTGGCAGGACCTGTTCGTGGTGACCGGCGGCGCAGGGCCCGACCGCCTCTACCTGAACCGGGGCGACGGCACCTTCCGGGAGGCCGCGGAGCGGGCGGGCATCGCGACCGTGCACCGCGGTCACGGCTCGGTGGTGGGCGACGTCGACGGGGACGGCTGGCTGGACATCTTCGTGACCAGTTTCGGGCCGACCGCCGGCGCGCCTGCGATGGCGGGCCACCACCTGCTGTGGCTCAACCTGGGCAGCCGGCGCGGCGGGGTGCTGGCCGACGGCACGCCGCTGTTCCGCAACATCGCGCTGCCGGCGCTGGCCGCGACCACCTCTCCCGAGCAGCCCTCCGGCATGGGGGCGGCGTTCGGCGACTACGACCGCGACGGCGACCTGGACCTGGCGGTCGTTGCCTGGCTGCGCGATGCCTCAGGCAGCGTGCTGCTGAACAACCAGGGCATCGACGAGTGGACCGGCCTGCCGCGCTTCCTGAACGCCACGCGGCGGGCACGCCTGTTCGACACCGACATGCACGGCTTCACCCCGCACATCGTCGACGTCGACGGCGACCGCTGGCCGGAAATCCTGGTGGCGGCCGACTTCGGCACCAGCCGCCTGTACCGCAACAACCGCGACGGTACCTTTACCGACGTAACGGACCAGGCGCACGTGGGGCTGGACACCAACGGCATGGGCAGCGTGCTCGCCGACGTGGACAACGACGGCCTGCTCGACTGGTACGTCACCTCGATCTGGACCACCTCGCCGTTCGAGAACCCGCCCAACAACGGCAACTACCTGTACCGCAACCTGGGCGGGCTCGCCTTCGACCCGGGTCCCGAGACGCCCCGCCCGCTGGCCCGCGGCGGCTGGGGCTGGGGCACGGCCGCGGCCGACCTGGACCACGACGGCCTGGTGGAGTTGATTGCAACCAACGGCTCCGAGGACCGCAACACCGACGAACGCCGGGAATGGCTGGAAGACGCCACCCGCGTGTTCCACAACCGCGGCGCCGACGGCTTCCGGGACGTGGCGCCGGAGGCCGGCCTCGACCACCGCGGCCAGGGGCGCGGGCTGGTGCGCTTCGACTACGACAACGACGGCGACCAGGACATCCTGATCGTCAACAGCCGCGGCGTGCCCACCCTGGTCCGCAACGACGGCGGCACGGCATCCGGCAACTGGCTGTGGGTGGAGCTGCGTCCGGCGCGCGGCCTGCCGGTGCCGCCGGACGGCGTCGGCGCCGTGGTGCGCGTGCAAGCCGGCGGCGCCACGCAGACCCGCCACATCGAGACCGGCGGCGGCTACCTCGGCTCCTCGGAGCTGAGCGCCCACTTCGGGCTCGGCGGCGCGACGGAAATCGACGAGGTGCGCGTCGAGTGGTCGGACGGCTGTGATACCTCGCTCTACGGGGTGGCGGTCAACCGCCGACTGCGGCTCGAACGGCCGTTCGGCTGCATGATGGAAGCCGCGGTCCTGGACGCCGCCGTCCTCCCGGCGCGGTAGGGCGCTCGCGGGGGAGGCCGCACCCGCGGCCGGTGGCGTAACTTCTTCCCCATCAAGTGCGGCGCCGCATCCCGGCCGGCTGTGTTGCGCGTCGCTCACCTGCACCCGATGGGCTCGTTTGCCGCGGCTTGCAGCCGGATGCCGCGGCGCTCTCGGTGCGGCGCCCCACTCCGACACCGGATGTCGTCTCCGAACGGCTCGTTCCGGTTGACAGGGCCGCGGCGTTCGGCTATCAATAATCGGCCCTTCGGAAGGGCCTTCCCGTGACCGTATGCGAGCCTACCTGATCAGACGACTGTTGCTGGTGATTCCGTCGGTGTTCCTCATCAGCGCCATCATCTTCCTGCTGATGCGCTTGGTGCCGGGCGACATCGTCGACGGGATCATGGCGCGCATGGAGGAGTCGGGCGAGGTGTCCGAGATCGACGAGACCATCCTGTCGCGCCAGTTCGGCCTCGATGCACCGCTGATCGTGCAGTACGGCCGCTTCCTGGGCGTGGTGAAGCAGAAGGACGGCGTGTTCGCCGGCCTGGCGCAGGGCCACCTGGGCATTTCCTGGTTCACGCGCGAGCCGGTCACCGAGAGAGTGCTCGCCAAGCTGCCGGTGACCGTCGAGCTGGGCTTCTTCAGCCTGATCATCTCGCAGCTCATCGCCATACCGATAGGGGTGATCTCGGCGCTGCGCCAGGACACGGCGGCCGACTACCTGGGGCGCAGCTTCGCCATCCTGTTCATCTCGATCCCGAGCTTCTGGCTGGGCACCGTGGTGATCCTGTTCGCTTCGATCTGGTGGGGCTACCTGCCGCCGATCCGGTGGACTTCCTTTGCCGACGACCCGATCAAGAACCTGGGCAACATCATGGTCCCGGCGGTGATCAATGGGCTGCTGATGGCGGGCGGCACCATGCGCATGATGCGCACCATGATGCTGGAGGTGCTGCGCCAGGACTACGTGCGCACGGCGTGGTCGAAGGGCCTCCGCGAGCGGATCGTGGTGTACCGCCACGCCCTGCGGAACGCCCTGATTCCGGTGGTCACCATGGTCGGGCTGCAGATACCGATCCTGATCGGCGGCACGGTGATCATCGAGCAACTGTTCACCCTGCCGGGCATGGGGCAGATGATCATCGACGCGCTGCGGCAGCGCGACTACCCGACGGTCAACGGCGTCATGGTGATTACCTCGTTCACCATCGTCGTGGTCAACCTGCTGGTCGACATCACCTACGGGATCATCGATCCGAAGGTCAAGTACACGTAGCCATGGCAGACCGCGGCATCGCCGGCGCAGATGCGCCCACCCAGACGAAGCAGCCTTCGAAGTTCGCCACGTTCTTCAAGCGGCTGGTGACCGAGCATCCGCTCGGCACGGTCGGCGCCATCATTACCCTGGTGCTGCTGGTGACCGGCATCTTCGCCGACTACATCGCTCCTTTCGGCATGAACGAGACCGCCATGCAGTACCGCCTGGCCCTGCCCAACGAGCGCTACCTGCTCGGCGCCGACGAGCTCGGCCGCGACCTGTTGACCCGCATCATCTACGGCGCGCGGATCTCGCTGATCGTGGGCCTCGGCGCCACCATCCTGTCCACCGCCATCTCGCTGCTGATCGGCATGGTGTCCGGATACCTGGGCGGACCGGTCGACACCCTGACCCAGCGCTTCGTCGACGCCTGGATGAGCATTCCCTCGCTCATCATCCTGATGGTGATGGTGACCATCATCACGCCGGGCATCTTCTCCATCATCGTGGTGCTGGGCATCACGACGGGAATAGAGGGATCGCGCATCATCCGCAGCGCGGTGATCGCCGTCAAGGAAGACGCGTACGTGTCCGCGGCAGCCGCGGTCGGCGGCCGCACCTCGACCATTCTGCTGCGCCACATCCTGCCCAACATCCTGGCGCCGACCATCGTCCTGTTCAGCCTGCGCGTGCCGGGCGCGATCCTGTCGGAGGCGGGCCTCAGCTTCCTGGGCTTCGGCATCCCGCCGCCATACCCGAGCTGGGGCGGGATGCTGTCCGGCGACACCCGCTGGCACATGTACGCCGCTCCGCACCTGGTCATCTGGCCGGGCGTGGCCCTGGCGGTCGTGGTGTACGGCACCAACATGTTCGGCGACGCACTGCGCGACATACTCGATCCGCGCCTGCGCGGCGGTGCCGGCCGGTTCGGCGGCGGCAAGGTCAGGAAGGGCATGCGTCAGCGGGTCGCGCAATCCAACGGCGGTACGGCCGGGGGCAGCCTGAACGGCGGGGAGGCGCAGGCGCCATCCACGGCAGGCACTTCCGCCCGCGAACAGCACTGAGCCCCATAACAGTTGATCATTGGACCGATTATGCGCAGATTATGAGGCGCAACCAATTCGCACACAAAAGCTTTATAGGAGGAAACATGAGAAAGCTTTTTGTATTCGCTCTCGTCGCCATGCTGGCGGCGGCGGGCCTCGGATTCGCCGGTGGCGAGGAAGAGACGTCGGCCGCGGCCGCGATGTCGGACGGTGGTCCGATCTACGGCGGGACGTTTACCCTGGCGCCGCGCTGGGGCAACAAGCCGGGTTCGCCCGATCCCGCGGACGGCAACCTGGGCCGCACCTGGTACCACGAGCTGATTCAGGAGACGCCGATGATCGGCGACTTCGACACGTACGGCCCGCGCGGCAGCGGCGACTTCGACTTCAAGCTGATCGGCGCCATCCCGATGAAGTACATCAAGGGCAACCTGATCGACAGTTGGGAAGTGGACCAGTCCAAGATCACCTGGACGGTCAAGAGTGGCATCTACTGGGCACCGACCGAGGCGCAGAGCGCCTGGATGGACGCCCGCGAGTTCACCGCCGAGGATCTGGCCGCCGACCTGCGCCACTGGGCAACCGGCCCCGAGGGCGCGCGCCTGCTGGCCAACAAGGACGCCAACATCTACGCCGAAGGCGACAGCGTGATCATCGAGTTCGCGGCGTTCGACTTCATCCTGAACGCCACGCTCGGCCTGAGCCGCGCCGGATTCGTCGGACCGCCGGAGATGCTCGAAGACGGGCGCATCGCGCGCTGGGAGGACCAGGTCGGTACCGGCCCGTTCATGTTCGCCGAGTACGTGCCCGACCAGTTCTTCCGCATGGTCAAGAACCCCAACTACCGGGGCACCACCATGGTCGACGGCGAAGAGTACCAGCTTCCGTTCCTGGATGAGTTCATCATCCCGCTCGCCAACGACGAGTCGTTCGAGGAAGCGGCGCTGCGCACCGGCATTGCCGACGGCGGCCCCTCGGTCTACGGCACCCACTGGGAGACGCTGGACCGCACCGCTCCCGACCTGATTCAGGACCGCCTGCCGATCTCGTTCGGCGGCACGTTCGCGTTCAACACCGAGAAGCCCCCGTTCGACAACCGCGACGTGCGCCGCGCCCTGCTGGTGGGCACCAACCTGGACGACTTCGCGGCGCAGCGCGGCGCCAAGGGCGTGGACCTGCCGGAGCACTGGTGGCCGATCTACCCGAGCCTGGCGTCCTACACCCCGCAGAGCGAGTTGCCGCCGGAGGCCGCGATGCTGTACGAGTACGACCCGGAGAAGGCGAAGCAGATGCTCGCCGACGCCGGCTACCCGGACGGATTCACGGTCAACTTCTACACCGGCAACTGGGCGACGATCCTGCAGCAGGCATCGATCATGAAGGACCAGTGGGCCAAGATGGGGGTGGATTTCAACATCGTGGTCAACGACGCCGCGATCCACCGGCAGGCCGTCCAGGATGGCGAGTACGACATGACCCGCATGGGCTACGGCTCCGGCAACCCGGTGCGCGACATGCCCAACAACTGGGCGTCGTGGGGCAGCCGCAACGACTACCACTTCAACGATCCGAAGTTCGACGAGCTCGCCCGCGCCATGCAGGCGGAGATGGACGAGGACAAGCGCGACGAGATCATCAAGGAAGCCGCGGTCTACATCCTCAACGAGGTGCCCGCCATTCCGTTGGCCGTGAAGGCGATCTCGCAGGCGTGGTGGCCGTGGGTCAAGAACTACTACGGTGAGTTCCGCTGGATCAACGACGACACCTACGTGATGCCGTGGGGCTGGGCCTGGATCGATCCCGCCATCAAGCAGGAGATGGGCTACTAAGCCGCATCCATCCGACGTTTTAGCGGATCAGCCGATCCGCGAATTGTGGAGGCCGGGCTTCTCTCACCTGAGAGGCCCGGCCTTCTTCTTTGTGGGCTCAGTGGGGCTCAGCTACTCACGGTACGCAGGCCATGACCTGCCACGGGTCCGCGCTGGAGAGGGTGGCGGTGACCTGCACGCTGCCGTTGCGGTTGGCAAAGGCGACCGCCTCGAACACCGGCTTCAACAGTTCGATCACGTCGGCGCAGTCGCACGTCCCGCACTTCTCGGGCAGCGGAATCGGAATCTCCTCGCGCACCCGCAGCCCGAACGTCCGCTCCACCGCATCGGGAAAGTCGACGATGTCGTCGAGCGCGGCGGCCACCACGACCCGGTCGACCGGCGCGCGCGGGACCGTGACGCTCCAGTGTACCTCTCGTGTCTCCTGCAGGAGCCGTGCGTCGCCCAGGGAGGAGCACGCCCAGTGTTCGTAGCGAACGCGGGAGGCGAGCCGCAGCGCGACGCCGGCATCGAGCACGGCCGTGTCGCCGACCCAGTAGATGCGCTGCGAGCAGCGGCTGCGGAAGTAGCCCTTGCCGGCGAGATAGCGGTCCAGTTCCGCGGCGAAGTCGGCGAAGACTGCCTTCACCGCCACGTTCACGCGCGCCGCGTTGCCGGGGTCGCTCCACATGTCGATGCTCTCGATGGTTCCGACCTGGCGCCCTTCCAGCGTGATGGCGCTGCCGTGAATGGCGCCCGCCATCGCGAACGGTGACGCGGCGAACAGCAGGCAGCCTGCCGCCGCCAGTCGCCTGGCCCGATCGAGCCCTCTCAGCGCGTGTCCTCGGGGTTATCGTCGTGACGCGCCATGCGCTGCAGTTGCCACTTTACCCACAGGTCGGTTTCGCTGTCGTAGCCGTTGCTGAAGCCGTGGAACTCCACCTTGTGGTACTGGTACTCCTCGTTGAACCAGTTGGTGAGGGCGGTGGACTTGGCCGCCTCGCGCGCCTCCGGTTCGATCTCCCGCGCCGCGGCGCGCTCGCCGACCATCGCCACGGCATAGGCGTTGGCGCCGAGCGCGAGCAGACGGCTCGGCTGGCCGACCGGCAGATCGAACACGGCGGCGAGCTCCGGCCGCATCGCGTCGCGGGGCAGCCAGCCCAGGTCGCCGCCCCTGGCGCGCAGCTTTTCGTCGGCGTTCGCGTCGCTGCGCGCCAACTCGTAGAAGTCGGCGCCGGCTTCAAGTTGTTCCAGGACCTCGGTGGATGCCTCCGGGGAGGCGAACACGATTATGTACAGGCGCACCTGCTCCACCACCGTCGGCATCCGTTCGCCGAGGTAGTCGGTCAGGCGGAGGGAGATCAGGTTGCGGCGCATCAGTTCGCGGAACTCGCCGTCGTTCAACTCCGAGTCGTTGAGCGCCTGCCGATACCACTCCTTCACCTCTTCGTCGGTGATCGAGTCGGCGGCGCCGCGGGCCGCGGTCTCGCGCATGTAGTTCTCGACGTCCTGGTCGGTAACTTCGATGCTGTAGGGAGGCTTTACCGCCGTCTGCGTGATGATCAGTTCCCGCGTCAGGAGCTGCAGCACTTCCAGCGGTTCGCGCCCCAACATGCGCGCCCGCTTCAGGAAGTAACGCATCTCGACCGACTCGTCGTCGACGATCAGCACCTTGGTCTGCAGCGGCTTCACCCGGTCGCGATAGATGGCAACGCCGGCAACGCCGCCCACGATCACGGCCACCACCACGACCAGTACCACCACCTGCGTCAGACCCAACGTCAGGGTCGCCGGCTGCGCGCTGTTCTGTTTGCCGCGCGGTCCCGCGCGCCGCGCCCCGCTCTTCGATCCGCTTCGCGCTGCGCTCCGCGATACGCTTCGCGAAACGCTTTGCGTCGGGGTCTTCGCGGAGCCCTTCCTGCTGTCGTTCACGTTGTCCGGTCTGATGCGCTCAGGATGCCTCGACGAGGTGGCAAGCGGTCCAGTGGTTGGGACCGGTCGACTTCAACTCGGGCACCTGGCTCTTGCAGATCTCTTCGGCGTGCGGGCAACGGGTATGGAACGGACAGCCGCTCGGCGGGTTCATCGGACTCGGGACATCCCCCTTCAGGATGATCCGCTCGCGGGTGCGGTCGATCACCGGGTCGGGAATCGGCACCGCGGACAGCAGCGAGATGGTGTACGGATGCTGTGGCTCGTCGTACAGCCGGTCGCTGCTGGTGATCTCCATGATCTTGCCGAGGTACATCACCGCCACCCGATCGCTGATGTTGCGCACCACCGCCAGGTCGTGGGCGATGAACAGGTAGGTGAGGTTGAACTCCTCGCGCAACCGCATCAGCAGGGTGATGATCTGCGCCTGGATCGACACGTCGAGCGCCGACACCGGCTCGTCGCACACGATGAACGCCGGGCGCACCGCCAGCGCGCGGGCGATCCCCAGGCGCTGCCGCTGGCCGCCGCTGAACTCGTGCGGATAGCGGCCGGAGACGGTAGGCGACAGCTCCACCATGCTGAGCAGTTCGGAGACCTGCTGCCGATACTTCTTGCCGCGCGCGATGTCGTGCACCTTCAGCGGTTCGCCGACGATGTCGCCGGCGGTCATGCGCGGATCGAGGGAGGCGAACGGATCCTGGAAGATGAGCTGCATGTGGCGCCGCATGCGGCGCAGCGACTCGCCCTTCATCTGCGTCAGGTCCTGGCCCTGAAACACCACCTCGCCGGCGGTGATCTCCTGCAGTTGCAGGATGCAGCGGCCGGTGGTGGTCTTGCCGCAGCCGCTCTCGCCCACCAGCCCCAGGGTCTCGCCCGGTTCGATGGAAAAGCTGATCCCGTCCACCGCCTTGACGTCGCCCACCTTGCGGCGCAGCACGCCGGCGGTAACCGGGTAATACTTGACCAGGTCGTGTACTTCCAGCAGGTGTTCAGTGCCGTTGCTGCCGTTGCTGCCGTTACTCATACTGTTACCTTCTCCAGCTTGCTTGGATCATAGAAACAACTCCGCAAATGGCCTTCGGTTACCGCCTCCAACTGCGGCGCCTCCTGGTGGCACTGGTCCATGGCATAGGAGCAGCGCGGCGAGAAGGAGCAGCCTTCCGGCAGGTGCGCCAGGTTGGGCGGCAGCCCCTCGATGGCGCGCGGCGCCACCTTGCGCGGGCTGTCGAGCCGCGGCACCGACGCCATCAGGCCGATGGTGTAGGGATGCTTGGGTTCGGCGAAAATGATGTCGGTGGTGCTCGATTCCACCATCTTTCCGGCGTACATCACGTTCACGCGGTCTACGTAGCGCGCCACCAGCCCCAGGTTGTGGGTGATGATGATGCCGGCCATGTCGAGCTGCTCGCGCAGGTCGGCGATGATCTCCAGGAGCTGCGCCTGCACCGTCACGTCCAGCGACGTGGTGGGCTCGTCCGCGATCAGCAGCTCGGGACTGCAGCTCAGCGCCATGGCGATCATTACGCGCTGCTGCATGCCGCCCGAGAACTGGAACGGGTAGTCCTTGATGCGCCGCTCCGGGTCGGGAATGCCGACCAGTTCCAGCAGCTTGACGCTCTCGGCGAGCGCGGTGGCCTTGTCGGCGTTGCGGTGCAGCTCGATCGATTCCGAGATCTGCCGCCCGACGGTCAGCACCGGGTTGAGCGACGTGGTGGGTTCCTGGAACACCATGGCGATGCGATTGCCGCGAATGTCGCGCATCCGCGCCTCGTCGACCTTCAGCAGGTCTTCACCCTGGAACAGGATCTGACCGCCGACGATCAGGCCGGGCGGATGCGGGATGAGGCGCAGCACCGACATGGCGCTGACACTCTTGCCGCAGCCGCTTTCCCCTACCAGACCGACAAATTCGCCCTTCCGCACCCGGTAGGAGAGGCCGTCAACCGCCTTGACGACGCCCTCGTCGGTGTAGAAGTAGGTCTGGAGCCCGTTTACCTCAAGAACCGTCTCGCGTTCGGCGTGACTATCCGTGGTTTCCGATGCACTCAAAGCTGTACCTCTTCGCCACATTGGTGGCGCACCGCACTATAAGAACAGAGTTTGCCCACTAAGTCAACCTCGCGTCCGACTCGCCGATTCGCCGGCATGCTACGCTACGATTCGACCGGTTTCTGGTCGGGCGGAGCGTATGGTGGGTCGGTCACCAGCCGCGCCAGCACGCCGTACCAGGTATAGTCGACGGTGTAGACGTCCACGTCGGTAATCTCCTTGATGTAGTAGCTGCGCCCGTCGGGCGTGGCGTCGCCCACGATCACCTCCACGAGCCGGCCGTCGATCAGGGTGAGGCCGAGCGTCATCTGCGGCTCGGCAAGGCCGAACAGCTCCATTTGCTCATCCGTTGCCTCCTCGGCGATGAGCCGGTTGGCGCCGGGACCGCTGACCAGCAGCGCCACGCCGCCGCCCCAGCGTTCGCGGTTCACCGGCTGCCCCTGTTCGTCGTCGAAATACCACTGCCGATCCTCGCCGCGCTTCCAGCGCTCCTTCATGCCGGCGCGCGGCAACTGGATCTCCAGGTGGACCAGGTCCATCATGTCGAATCCCCACACGAAGGGGCGCGGTTCGGCGCGCGGCTGCGGCTGCGGCCGGGTGGCGTAGTACAGGCCGACCCCCAGGCCGCCGGCCACCACGACCAGCAGGATCAGCGAGCGCAGTTTCAACAGCCGCTGCATCGGATCAGCGCCGCCGCCACCACACCAGCGCGCCGACGATCAGCACCAGCAGCGGCAGCAGGCCGGCGCTGGACAGGTTGAAGAAGCGCGCTTCCTCGGGGCTCAGCACCAGCCGGCGCACCGGCAGCACCTTGCGGTCCACCGAGATGATCTCCTCGCCGAAGGCGAGCTGGTTCACCAGGGTCAGGAACAGGTCGCTGTTGCCGGCGTTGCGGAAGTGCTGGTTTGCCGCGAAGTCGGAGTCGCCGATCACGACCAGGCGCGTGGTGAGGTTCGGGTCGTCCTCGCCGGGCGGCTGGCGGACAAGCAGCACGCCCATCGCCAGCGGCCCCTGCAGATCCTCGTCGGGATCGAACTGCGGCTCGTCGTCGCTGAGCGGTTGCATCTCCTGCCACCCGTCCGGCGTGGTCCACGCGAGGGGCACGATCTGGATCTCGTCCGGCTGGTCGGGCAGCGGCAGGACCGCGGTCACGCCCGGGAAGTAGAGGTCGGCCAGTTGCAGGTTGTTGCGGTTGCGCGCCACCAGCGGGTTGTCCACGTTGGGCACCACGTGCGAGGCGGGGTCGACCAGCGTGCCGTCGCGCACCTCCAGCCACCACGTGCGCAGCAACTCGCGCAGCTCCTCCTGCGGGTCGGGATTCAGCAGCAGCAGCATGCGCCCGCCCTGCTGCAGGTACTCGTCCAGGATCTCCAGTTCCTTGGCGGAAATCGGCTGCTGCGGGCCGGCCACCACCAGGGCGGCGGCGTTTTCCGGTATGCTGCCGAAGCGCAGCAGGTCGAGCTGCGCCACCTGGAACAGGTTGTCGCGCAGGCCGCTGCGCGCACTGTCGTAGTCGCCGGAGATGGTGGCCTCGCCGTGGCCGGTGAGGAAGTAGACGATGCGCTGCCTGGTACCGGTCACCTCCAGGAGCGCGCTGGTGAAGGCGTGCTCGGCCTCGAAGCCGATCTGCGGGCCGAACACCTGGCGCTGGCCGGCGCTGCCCACGAACACCATGGTGCCGAGGCTGGCGGCCGCCGGGCCGATGCGGTACTGGCGCGCCAGGTCGGGGCGCAGCTCCGGGTCCTCGACGCGCAGCGTCAGCAAGTCGGTGTAGGTCTGGTACTCGGTCAGCAGGTTGTGGCCGAAGTCGCGCAGCCCGATCAGGCGCGGATCGGCGGGGTTGAAGAACGACACCACCTCGACCGGCTCTTCCAGCTCTTCGAGCACCTCCTTGGTCTGGGTGGTGAGGGTGAATTGCGACAGGCCGGTAAAGTCGAAGCGGTAGTTCACGCGCACGCTGATTGCGTTGGCCATCAGCACGATGCCGAGTACCAGTGCCATGCCGGCGCCGGCGCCGACGCCGAACAGCCCGCGCCGGCTGGCAAACGCCCCGCTCACGCGGCGGAAGTCGAGCACCACCGCGGCCGCCACCAGCGCGGCGCCGAGGCCCACGACGATGTAGGTGACGACGCGGATCGACGGCATCACGAAGCCGAGCACCCACGCCACGAACAGGGTAGCCAGACCGATAATCGCCAGAACGGAACTGGACATCAGCGCCACCTCCCCACTTCGATGGAACGCACCGAAAGGTACAGGAACAGCAGGGCGAAGGTCACGTAGTACACGACGCCGCGGGTGTCCACGATGCCGCGTTCGAAGTCGGCGAAGTAGGTGGACAGCGAGAACAGGGCCAGCACGTCACCGATCGCGCCCGGCGCGACGCCGCCCAGGACGCCGAGGAACCACAGCCCGAACAGGATGCCGCCGGCCACCACCGCCGACACGATCTGGTTGGCTGTGATCGACGAGGCGAACACGCCGGCGGCAAGGCAGGCGCCGCCGAGCAGGAACAGCCCCAGGTAGCTGGTCGCCATCGGCCCGATGTCCGGGTCGCCGAACGACATCAGCACGATCGGGTAGTAGAAGGTGAGCACCAGCATACCGGTGAGCATGGCCAGGGCGCCCAGGAATTTGCCGACCACGATCTCGACGTCGCGCACCGGAACGGTGAGCAGAAGCTCCCAGGTGCCGACCTTCTTTTCCTCCGACACCAGCCGCATGGTCAGCACGGCCGCGAACAGCAGCACCAGGAAGCGGGCGGCGTTCACGAAGCCGCGGATGCTGGTGTCCGCGTAGCCGACGCCGGCCAGGTAGGTGGTGAAGAAGGTGCCGGTCAGCGCCAGGAACACCGCCGTCACGATGTATGCCATCGGCGAGCCCAGGTAGGTGCCCAGTTCCTTGCGCGCTACGATCAGTATGTTCTTCATCGCTCGGCCCCGTCATCGGCCCTGGCGTCGGCTTCGTCGCCCGCCTCGGTTTCGTCGCCGGGGACCTCGTCCCCTTCCTCGGCCAGGTCGTCCGCGCCGCCGTCATCGTCCTCGTCGTCGTCTTCGTCGTCGATCTCGTCGCCGTCCGCGGTGGTGAGCTGCAGGAAGATCTCCTCCAGGCTCATGGTCACCGTCTCCATGCCGGTCAACGTCCAGCCGCTCGCCACGATGGCGGCGGTGATCTCGCCGTGCGGCTGCTCGCCGGCGGCGAACTCCACCATGTGGTCCGGGTCGCTCCAGGTCACGCCGGCGACGCCGGGTACCGCTTCGAGCACCGCGGCCACCGCGTCGGTCGGACCGTCCACGTTCAGCCGCAACCGCTCCGCCCCGCTCACCATGGCAGACAGCCGGTCGATGCTGTCCTCGGCCACGATGCGGCCCTGGTGGATGATGATTACCCGCTCGCACACCATGCTCACCTCGGGCAGGATGTGGCTGGACAGGAGAATGGTACGGTTTTCGCCCAGGTCCCTGATCAACTGGCGCGTCTGCGACACCTGGATCGGGTCGATGCCGATGGTCGGCTCGTCGAGAATGAGCACCTCGGGGTCATGGATGATCGACTGCGCCAGCCCGACGCGCTGGCGGAAACCCTTGGACAGTTTCGCCAGGTGGACGTTGTAGTATTCCTCGAGCGCGCACTGCTCGACCACGTCGTCGACGCGACCGCGCACGGCGCGCCGTTCCACTCCGCGCAACCGGGCCACGTACTCCAGGTAGGCGCGGGTGGTCATGTCGGTGTACAGCGGCACCACCTCCGGCAGGTAGCCGATGTGGCGCCGTCCCTGCAGCGACTCGGTGGCCATGTTGTGCTCGCCCACCCACGCGTCGCCGCGGGTGGGCATCAGGAACCCGGTGATGATGCGCATGGTGGTCGACTTGCCGGCGCCGTTGGGCCCCAGGAAACCGACGATCTCACCCTGCTCGACCGAGAAGCTGATGTCGTCCACGGCGAGGCGCTCGCCATAGTACTTGGTAAGGTTTTCGATACGTATCATGGTGATTGCGGATCGCGTTGGCGATCAATCGAGACGTTATGCGTCTGCGAGCGCCATGTCAACGATGCCCGCTGCAGGGTACCCGCTGCAGCCGTCCGCTGCGCGCGCGCAGCGGACGCGCCGTCCAAAACGCCCGCGCCGCGTCCGTGGGCTCAGCCGGCGCACAGGGTGCCGCGGTGTGCGATTTCGCCCACCGGCTTGCGGTCGTTCGGCTGCTCGCGCTCCCGGAGCTCGCCGGGCAGCGCGTCGCGCGGGCCGATGCGGCCGGCGGCGAATCCGCACATCACGGTGTAGCGTTCGGCATCCACGCCGAGCCGGTCGTGAGCGGCCTCCCGGTCGATGCCGGCCATGGCGTGGGTGTAGAGCCCCAGCGCCCGCGCCTGCAGCGCCAGCGCCATCCAGGCCGCGCCGGTGTCGAACTGGGCGGTGCGCGGCTCGCGGCCGTCGGGGAGGCGCGTGTTGGCGTAGATGAATCCCACCAGCGGCGCCTTCGATGCCCAGGCGCGGTTGCGCGGCATCAGGATCGAGTCGAACACCGGACGCTCGGGGCCGTCGGTCTCGTACAGGAACAGCCACGGCTGCCCGTTGAACGACGACGGCGCCCAGCGCGCGCCTTCGAACAGGGAGGCGATCTCGTTGTCGCCGAGCGGATCGGGGGAGAACGAGCGCGGCGACCAGCGCCCGATGATCAGGTCATCCACCGCCGCCGAAGCGACGCGCCCGGATTGGTCTTGGTGCGTTGTCATGGATAGCAGAACCGTACCGGCTTGCTGGCAGTGTGTCGATACAACCGCTGCCGCGGGTGCCGCGGTGTGATGTGTGCGCGATCGGAGCACGGCGGGCAGGCGGGCGCCGAGCCCGTTCAAGGTTCGGTGAGGCGTGCCTGGAGGCAGGAGCCGTAGTCGGCGGCGATCGCGTCCGGCAATTCAATGGCTACGCTCCGCCGCTCCAGCAGGCTCGTGTTCAGCGCCTCCAACACGGAGGCGTTCACCACCGACTGCACCAGCGGCACCAGCGGTTGCGCACGGCCGGCGGCGGCCTGCGCGAAGTTGTCGAGTTGCAGCGCGTAGGAGTTGGCCGGCTCCACCGCATGTTCCTCTCGCTCGATCTCGGCAAACCGGGGGCTCCCAATCCTGGTCACGCTGGTCACCGCGTCCAGGGACCAGGCGACCGGGAGATGCAGCGCGCCGTGCGAGCCGGAGATCAGCAGCTCCTGGCTGAATGACGACCGCCTGCTGCTCTCGACCACGCCGATGCGCCCGTTCTCGTACTCCACGACACCGGCGAGCCGGTTGATGGTGCCGTAGCGCTCGCTCACCGAGCCGGTCGCGCTGGCCCGCAGCGGCGGTGAGGCGGCGAAGTGCCCGCAGGCATTGACCGCATAGCAGGCCAGGTCGTACGGCACGCCGCCGGCCGTTTCCTTGCGCTGGCGCCAGTTCCTGGTGTCGTCGTCGGGCGATTCCAGCTCCGCATCCCACAGGTTGAAGACGGCGCGCACGTAGTCCACCTCGCCCACGGCCCCGGCTGCGATCCGCCGCTCGATGGTCCGGATCGCGGGATGGTGCCGGTACATGAACCCTTCCATGATCAGCGCCCCGGCGGCGCGCGCAAGCTCGTAGATCTCGCTCGCCTCCGCGCCGGTCACCGCCAGCGCCTTCTCGCACAGGATGTAGCGTACCCCCACGGACAGGCAGGTCTCGATCTGGGCGCGGTGCAGGTTGGGCCAGGTCGCCAGCAGCACGGCGTTCGGCGACTCCGAGTCGAGCAGCGCTTCGAGGCTTGCGTACGTGCGCTCGGCTCCGTACGTGGCGGCCCAGTCGCGGGCGCGTGCTGCGTCGATGTCGCAGCAGGCGGCGAACCGCACCCTCCCGCCGCCGAGGCTCAGCGCCGCGCGGGCATGGGCGTGCGAGATGCCGCCGCAGCCGACCATGGCAATCTCCATGCTTCGGTCATCCTCCTTGGTGTATCCCGCCTCGTCAACCTGGCGGCTCGACCGCCCGCGCGGACCGCGCAGTGACCGGCAGCGCAGCCGGCCGCGACACCGGCTGCATTGATCGAGGCGCGATGCCGGCTCCACCACGGGCCGCGATATCGTGCTATCGTCGCGTCATGACTCAGGAAGTTGCACGGCAGACGCGGGAGCAGATGATCCGCGACGGGTTCTGCGTGGTGCCGGACGTGCTGACGGACGCGTTCGTGGCACAGTTGCGGGAAGAAACCGCCCGCCTGAACGCGACCGAGGCGCATCACCCCGACACCAGGTACCAGGGCACCCACCTCGGCATCAAGTACGCCGACAACCCGATCATGCGCCGGCTCGCCGAGTGGCCGCCCGCGCGCCAGGCGCTCGCGGAACTGGGGTTCGGCGACTTCGTCCACAGGGACGCCCTGCTGGTCCTCACCAAGCCGGCGCGCGGGCCGGCGCTGTACTGGCACCAGGACTGGATGCAGTGGAACGACCCGCTGAGCTGCACGCCGTGGCCGCAGACCATCTTCGTGTCCTACTACCTGGAGGGCACCAGCGTCGAGAACGGGTGTCTGAAAATCATCCCCGGCACGCACCGCAAGCGCATTCCGCTGCATGACATCCTGGTGACCGCGCACGAGCAGGGCGCCCGGTTCATCGAAGAGGACCACCCGGTCATGTTCAGCGATCACCCGGACCAGGTGGACGTGGAGGTAGGGCCGCGCGACCTGGTGCTCGCCGATGCGCGCGTTCTGCACGCCGCATACAAGAACCAGACCGACGAGCCGCGTGACCTGCTGCTGCTGTGGCACCGCCGCCCCGACACGGTGCCGGAATACTGGCAGGGCGAGGTCCCGCCGGTCATCGCCGACCGCGACCCCGGCGCCGAGTACGAACCCACCCGCATCCCCGGCAAGTACCTCACCGCGTGATCATGGGGGTATGGTTAAGTTGAGCAAATGAGCAAATCCATTCTTCAGGAGCGAGCTGAACGGGCAGCCAAGCTGTTTCGCGATAGGGCTCGAAAGCCCTTGGTAATTGAATTCGCAGGAGTACCAAAGGCGGGAAAGACTAGCACGCTCAATCAAGTACAGGCGTTTCTGAAGCGTTGCGGATTCCGAACCGAGGTAGTGGTGGAGCGTGCTTCAGTGTGTCCGATTCGTGACAAGAAACATGCGAACTTCAATATCTGGACGTTATGCACGACTCTTGCTCAGATCCTCGAGAAGACGCAAGAGCCTCCCAGGTCCGACGATCCGCAAATGCTCTTCCTGGACCGTGGATTATTTGATTCGATTTGCTGGCTCACCATGATGGAGCGGATCTCGCGGATCCGTAGCGAGGACAGGGAGATCATTCAGAGTTTTCTTTCCATCGGCGACTGGCGGAAACGAATCTCTGCAGTGTTCATGATGTTAGCGTCTCCATCTGACGCGATGAACCGTGAGCAGGGAGTACTTCCGGTGATTGGATCGGATGGTTCAATTATGAATCATGAGATCCTACAACAGATAAAGGAAGTCAATAAGGAGTGCGCTGAACTGCTCAAACACGACTTCAGGATATATCCAATCAACACCTCGGAAGGTGAAACGAGGGGGAATCCCAAGCGTACAGCGGAGGTAGTTGCCGAAATCACCGTCGGTCTGATTGAAGAACACATCGCCGAAGAGATCCTGTCGTATCCGAGAGGTCTTGTCACCAAAGCGTTTTCCGACCGAAATTTCATTTCCTGGGAACGCGCAGGCGAGTTTCTTCGGAAATCTGGTGAGTCTGATTTCAGGGATCGAGATCAGGTCGAGATCGACGAATCCAGAGTGCAAGCTCTTCCTATAGTTGTCGTTCGGAAGGCTGACGGCGACGTGCTTCGTCTTCGGCGCCGTGAAAGGACAAGCGACAAAACACTCCACGATAAGGTCGTACTGTGGGCTGGTGGACATGTGCGAAGAGAGGATGCCGTCAATGGGGATCCTCTCATTCGCTGTGCGGTGCGGGAACTTGAGGAGGAGTTGCGACTCCAGATACGTCCGCAAGATCTCTCTCCGATTGGGGCAATCTATTTCGACAATGGAGGAAGCACATCGAAGCACGTCGCAATTGCATACGAATGGCGTGCCACAACGAATGATGTTTCCGTGGTTCTCAGCCGATCGGAGTTCATCGAAAGACGAGGAACTTCGCTAAGTGGACGGTTTGCCGCCGTAGATGAACTAGTCGACTGTGTCAAGGCGAAAACGCTGAAGGAGCCGTGGTCCGTCGAGTTGGTACGCGAGTACTTGGCTAAGGGGACAATCGACGAGGGCATGAGTCTGTTCAGTATAGAATCGCCGGTGAATTGATTCGGTGCTTTGCAGAGGGTTAACGTGGCGATTGATGGATGCGGTATGGATATGCAGGCGCAAGACTCCATTCCTGTCAGTGCAGCGCGGCGAGGGCGGCGAGGACGCTGCGGGTGTAGCCGGGTTGAAGTTCGATCAGGTGGGTGCCGAACCAGAACACGGGGTGGTGGGACGCAACGATGAACTGGTAGCCCTGCGCGCAGGCGGCGTCGATGGTGGCCTTGATGCGCTGCACGGCGGCGAAGTCCTGGCCCGCCTCCGGTTCGTCGACCAGCAGGGTCATTCCACGCGGGCCGGCGGGCAGGGCGGCGAGCGCCTGGCGGATGATCTGGCCGTGCGAGGAGAAGCTTCCGCGCAGGCGCAGCGCCATCTCGGCCGGGGTGGCGGCCGGCGTCGAGAGGATTCGCGGGTTCATCCGCTCGGTGTCGAACAGGTGGATCTCGTTGCTGCCGTCGAACTGCAGCCGGCAGTCGCCGCCGTCGAGCAGCGCCTTGATGATGGTGCTCTTGCCGGAGCCGTTGGGGCCGGCGAGGGTGTTCAGGCCGGGGGCGAATCGCAGCGGGCTCTTGCGCCGCACCCGGCGCTGCCACTTGAACTGCAGCTCCGCCGACACGATCACGCCGCGGCCTCGGGCGTCCGGCGGCGCGGCAGCCGGCGCTCCTGCGGCGGCTGCCGCCCTGCTGGCAGGATCACGCGGCCGGCGAACGACGGGACCGGGATGCGGGACTCATGGTGCTACCTTTCCCGCTGTCTCGCTGCACGTCAACCGGGCGCCGCCTCACGTTGCGGACCGAAACCGGTGGACCGCGTGGCGGGGAGTCGAGTTGTCGGTTTACAGTGGCGGCCATGAGTTCTCAGGTAGCGCAGTATACGGCCGCCGTTGCCGCGGGCAACGACTTGACGGCCGACGAGGCGCGGGCGTGCGCCGATGCGGTGTTCGCAGGCGCGGCGACCGAGCTGGACCAGGTGGTGGCGTTGCTGCAGGCGCTGGCCGAAAAGGGGGAGACGGCAGGCGAGGTGACCGGGTTCGCGCGCGCCATCCTGGAGCGGGCCACGCCGGCTCCCGCCGGGGTGCGCGGGCGCGGCGTGGACCTGGCCGGCACCGGCGGCAGCGGGCTGGCGCGGTTCAACGTGTCCACCGCAGCGGCATTCACGGTGGCCGCCGCGGGCACGGCGGTGGTCAAGCACGGCAACCGCGGCTCCCGCCAACCCAACGGCAGCTTCGACTTTCTCGATGCGCTGGGCATCGAATACGACATGGCGCCGGAGGCGATGGAGCGCTGCTTCGCGGACACCGGGCTGGCGTTCTTCTTCGCACGTGCCTGGCACCCGGCGATGGCCGCGGTGGCGCCGGCGCGGCAGCAGGTGGCGCGGCGCACCATTTTCAACCTGGCGGCACCGCTGTGCAATCCGGCGCGGCCGCCCTACCAGTTCATGGGCGCGAGCAGCGTGGCCGCGGCGGAGTTGCTGATCGAAGTGCTCGCCGACCTCGGCCGCCGCCGCGCCCTGGTGGTGTGCGGCGCGCCGGGCATCGACGACCTGTCGATCGCCGGGCCCACGGAGGTGTTCACGCTCGACGCCGGCACCGTGCGGCGAGACACCGTGAGCCCCGACCAGTTCGGCATCGCCCCGGTTCCGTACGACGCCCTGCCCGCCGGCAGCGGCGAGGAGAACGCCGCATTGTTCACCGACCTCATTGCCGCCGGTGCCGGGCCGTCGTCCCTGATCGACCTGATGTGTCTCAACGCGGGGGCGGCATTGTTCTGTGCGGAGGCCGCTGACAGCATTGCAGCCGGTTGTGCGGCCGCCCGCGCGGCGTTCGCCGATGGCGGCGTGGCGCGCAAGGTGGCGCAGTACCGGGAGCACCGTTAGGCGGGTCCGTCCGGTAGCGGCCGGCACCAGCTTGCGCCGTCGTGGACAGGTCAGTCCGCGCGGGCGATGTGGAGCAGCACGGTGAACTCCTCGTAGCAGTCGCCGCAACGGCGCAGGTGGTCGGCAACCAGCGGGCCGAGCGCGTTGATGTCGCCGCCGCCGGACACCAGGTCCACGAGACGGTCGAGCTCGGAAAAGCACTCCTCACAGGACATCTCCCGTTCGCCGGTGCGCGCTACCATGGCGCCCATCCCCCTGAGGAACATGCGTAGCGGCATCTGCGGGTCCCCGAGAGGTGGGCGCCCGAGCATGCCGCCGGCGGCGCGCTGCAGGCGGCTCAACAGTGGTGCATCATGTGCGGCCATGGATACGCTCTCTCATCCTGACGCGCCTTCCCGCGCCGAGCTTACCAATGGAACGCGCGTTCCCTTTCCTGTCGCGCGCCATCCGGCTGCGCGTCAGCCGAACACCCGCAGCAACTGCTCGTGGCTGAAGCCGTCTGCGGTCAGCTTGCGGCGCAATCTGCGGCGCGCATCGTGCAGCAGCTTGTACATGGCGTTGCGGGTGCTGCCCATGCGGCGGGCCACTTCCTCCAGCGGCATGCCGTAGATTCCCACCGCCAGCAGCGCGCGCCGCTGCCGTTCGGTCAACTCGTCGTGGATGTAGCGGTGCAGGAGGGCGGTGACGGCTTTCTTGTCGGCTGCCTGCGCGGGACCCGGCGCCGGATCGGCAAACTCCACCGGCCGCCAATCATCGGGAGACGCGGCCAGCGCATCGAGCGAGACGTCCTGCCACCGCTTGCGCCGCAACTCGGTGAGCGCCACGCGCACCGCAATCTTGTGCGCCCAGGTGGTGAACCGGCTCTGGTCCCGGAACGAGTCCAGTTGATCGAGGATCTTGAGCAGCGCCTCCTGCACGAAGTCTTCCGCCTGCGAGTCGAACTCGCGTCCGCTCGCCCTGATCCGGCGCAACAGCCCGCGGCGCAGGCCGGCCACCAGGATCCGGCGCAGGTCGGCAATGGCGGCATCGCGGGCCGGCCCCGCCGCCTGGAGATCGGCCACCCACCGCGCATTGGATCGCCCTGCCAACTGTGCTTCCGGCATCGGCTCTCGACAATGGTAGCGCAACCCACCTGTGCTGCAAAGTCGGACGGGGTGCAGGGGGGGTGCAGTCTGGTGCAGGGGGGTGGTGCCGGTTCCCCAACCGCGGGGTGGACGAGTACTGTTGGAGCCGTACCACGACAGGTTCAAGGGAGAGAACGTAATGGCGATTCGGGTAACGGTGTGGAACGAGTTCGTGCACGAGCAGAACAACGACTTCGTGCGCAGCATCTATCCGCACGGGATTCATGAGCAGATCGGCGGCTACCTCCGGCGGCAGCCGGGCCTGGAGGTGGCGACCGCGACGCTGGAGCAGCCGGACCACGGCCTGACCGAGGCGGTGCTTGGCAACACCGACGTGCTGATCTGGTGGGGCCACGCGGCGCACCGCAAGGTGCGCGACGACATCGTGGACCGCGTGCAGGAGCGCATCCTGGCGGGGATGGGACTGGTGGTGCTGCACTCGGGACACTTTTCGAAGATTTTCAAGCGCATGATGGGGACCAGTTGCGGGCTGTGCTGGCGCGAGGCGGCGGAGCGGGAGCGGCTGTGGGTGGTCAATCCCAATCATCCCATCACCCGCGGCTGCGGGCGCTACATCGAGATTCCGAACGCCGAAATGTACGGCGAGCACTTCGACATACCGGAGCCTGACGAACTGCTGTTCGTGAGCTGGTTCGAGGGCGGCGAGGTGTTCCGCAGCGGCGCCGTCTGGCACCGCGGGCGCGGCAAGATCTTCTACTTCCGTCCCGGCCACGAAACCTATCCGATCTTCCACCACGACGGCGTGCTGCACGTCATCGCCAACGGCGTGCGCTGGTGTGCGTTCGACGGCAACACCGAGACCGTTGGCATCGGCGTGGCGCGCAATATCCCGGAGCCGATCGAGGAGTTGAGCCCGAAGGACTACGTGGAGGGCGAGATCGAGCATCCGTCCGAATCGCTGGCGCGCTAGTAGCCCGTGGCGAAAAACCCGGCGTCGCGCCGCTCGAATGCGGCGGGAATTCGCCACGGCTGTACGCTGCTGGCGCCGGGAACCGGCCCGGAAGGCGTATGATTCGCCGCGCCGGAAGCGTCCAGAGGGTGTGATGGACACGAGGTCAGAGAGACGGCGCGGCCGGCTGTCGGCGGGTTTGACGAAGATGGCGTGGCTGCCGCTGCCGGCGGCGCTCGTCCTGCTGCTGGCGGCTGCCTGCAACCGCGGCGGAGACGACTCGGGCCAGGGAGCCGCGGCGGCGGCGGCGAATCTGCCGCAGGTGGGCGACTTCGAAATCGTGGCCTATCAGACCGGTTCGGGACTCACCGCGGAGCGCATGCAGTTCAGCGCGGTGCTCGACGCCGGCAAGCCGGTGGTGCTCAACTTCTGGGCCGGACTGTGTCCCCCGTGCCGCGCGGAGATGCCGGAGTTCCAGGAAGTGTACGATGAGTATAGCGACCGCATCCTGATGCTGGGCATCGACCTGGGGCCGTTCACCGGGCTCGGCAACACCGACCAGGGCCGGGCGCTGTTGAGCGAGTTGGGAGTGTCCTACCCGGCGGGTACCACCGAAGATGCCGACGTGGTGGCGCAGTTCCAGGTGCTCGGCATGCCGACTACGCTGTTTGTCACCCCCGATGGAGGTGTCGTCGCCAAGTGGACCGGCATCCTCACCAAGGACAAGCTGATCGAGCACGTCGAAGAGTTGCTCGCGGTAAGCAGCCCGTGAGCGGCGCCGAGGCGGTCAGCCGCCGCAACCAGGTGATCAGCTTCGCGGTGCCGGCGCTGGTGGTGGCCGCGCTGCTGGCGGCGGTGATCCGCGTGCAGGCCGACGTCGAGTCGGCGGCGGCCAACGTGTCCGTTACCCTGCCGTTCCTGTTCGCGTTCCTCGCCGGCATGGTGGCGAGCGTCAACCCGTGCGGGTTCGTCATGCTGCCCACCTACATCTCCTACCACCTCGGCAGCGAGGAGGAGGGGTTCTACGACCGCTCCTTCGTCGAGCGCGCCGGGCGCGGCCTGCTGCTCGGCGTGGCGGCCACCGGCGGCTTCATCGCGGTCGCCGCCGCGGTGGGAGTGGTGGTGGCGGCCGGCGGCCAGTGGCTTACCGCCACCTTTCGGTTCTTCGGCGCCGCGCTCGGCGTCGTCCTGCTCGGCATCGGCGTGTGGCTGCTGACCGGGCGCGGCAAGCTGGCGCTGCTGGCGGCGAGCCGCGTGCACGTGAGCCCGCGCCGCAACCTCGGCAACGTGGTGGCGTTCGGCGCCGCCTACTCGATCAGCTCGCTGAGCTGCACCCTGCCGATCTTTCTCGCCGTGGTCGGCATCGGCCTCGGCACGCAGGGGCTCGGCGCCGCCTTCGGCCAGTTCATGGGCTACGCGCTGGGCATGGGGTCGGTGCTGATCGCCGTAACCGTGGGCGCCGCCCTGTTTCGCGGCGCGGTGGCGAAGTGGCTGCGCGGTTCGATGCTGGCCATCAGCCGCGCCAGCGCCATGTTCCTGGTCGGCGCCGGCGGCTACCTGATCTACTACTGGGTCGTGTTCGCCGACGCCTTCGGCTGGTTCGCCGCCGCCTGAGCCGCCGTCCGCCCGCCGCGGGACGGGTCACTCGTCCCAGGGGTGGAGGATTACCTTGCCGGTCTCGCCGGTGAGTTGCAGTTCGAACGCCTTCCGGGCGTCCTTCATCGGCATGCGGTGGGTGATCTGCTTGTCGAGCAGATCACTGGAGTCGGCGATCACGCCGAGCAGCTTGGAGGCGTCGGCGCGGTTGTAGTGCCACGCCCCGAACAGTGCGAGGCCGCGGCTGATCATGTCGCGGCTGGTACCCAGCGGCACGTCGCCGCCCTGGCCGACGAACGCCAAACGGCCGCGGCGACGCAGGCAG
The DNA here is from genome assembly GCA_965208575.1 of Spirochaetia bacterium. Classification (GTDB taxonomy): domain Bacteria; phylum Spirochaetota; class Spirochaetia; order SZUA-6; family Bin103; genus Bin103. The sequence goes on from CBDBOV010000001.1 coordinate 436,856, forward strand.
TCGAGCGCGAAGCGCTGTGCCGGCGCGACGCCGGAGCAGTCCACCGCGGCATCCACGCCGCGGCCGCCGGTCAACTCCCACACCTGCTCGACGGCGCCGTCGGCGGCCGGATCGACCGCCACCGCACCGAGCTCCTCGGCCAGCTTGCGCCGGTAGGGGATCGTCTCCACCGCGACCGGGCGCGCGCGCCGGTGCAGGACGTTGACGATTGCCCCAAGGCCCACGGGACCGATGCCGGTGACCATCACCGTCTCGCCGCTGCCCACGTTCATGCGCTGCATGGCGCCGAACGTGGGGCCGAGACCGCAGCACGCCATGCTGCCGTGGTCATACGACATCGAGTCGGGAAGAGGAACCAGGAACCGGTCCTGCTTGATCACGTACTGCGCGTAGGTGCCGGTGCCGTGCTCGTATATGCCGAGCTCTTCGGGACTCGGCTGGTTCTCGCAGTGGATGTACTCGCCGGCCAGACACAGGTCGCACACGCCGCAACTGGTCTGCGGCATCACCGCCACCCGGTCGCCCACCTTGATCAGGCTGGAGTGGTCCACGTCCACCACCTCGCCGGCCGCCTCGTGGCCCATCGACAGTTGCCCGCGCCCCGCCTTGTACGCCTTGTACTCGGTGCACATGGGTGCGCTGTGGATCTTTACCACCACCCACTCGCCCTGCGCCCGCGGATCGGGAACGTCTGCCAGGCTCACCTGCCGGTCATCGGTCGTCTGAACTACTTTCACGATGGTACTCCCACGATTGCGCTCGGCGGCATCATAGTGACCCGCGCCGGGCACGACAAGGACGCGTGGCGAGCCGGCTGCGCTGTGCCAGAGGGGGCGCTTGCGGACCCCGTGGTTGCCGCTTGCCGGGGTGCGTCGGCGGCAAGTAACTTTCGGCGCCGTGAACAGCTACCCGCAGCCGAACGGTACCGGGCAATGACCGACACCATTGCCGCCGGCGACGATGGCCTGACCCCGCGCCAGATGCGCGCAGCGCAGCGCAACTTCACCTTGTTCTCGTTCCTGAACGTGGTGTCGTTCCACCTGTTGACCGGCAATCTGATCGCCCTCTACGCCCTGCGCCTCGGCGCCGGCGACCTGCTGGTCGGCGTGCTGTACTCGTTCTTTCCACTCGGCCAACTGGTGCCGCTGCTCGGCCGCCTCATCGTGCGGCGGCTCGGCACGGTGCGCACCATGGGCATCTTCTGGGTTGCCCGCTATGCGCTGATGTCGCCGATCCTGCTGGCGCCCCTGTTTGCCAACAATGCGGCCCCGGTCAGCATCTGGCTGATCGTGGCGGCCGTGGTCGGCTTCAACCTGGCGCGCGGCGTCGCCATCACCGGCCACAACGCCATCGTCGGCGCCATTACCACCGAAACCGAACGTGGCTCGTTCCTGTCGCGCAATCAGCTCGTGATCCATGCCGCCGGCATCGGCGCGGGGCTGGCGATCGGGCTGCTGCTGCAGGAACAGTCGCCGCTGTGGCTGTATTCCCTGCTGATGGGAGCCGGCATCGTGATCGGCCTGTCCTCGACCCGGCTGGTGTTCCGCTTCCCGGAGCCGCCCGCCCCCGACCGCGCCGGCGGCTTCTTCGCGTCGCTCGGCCGCACGCTGCGGCGCACCGGCGTGCCGCGCTTCCTGGTCCTGCTGGCGGTGCACAGCTTCGCGGTTTCCATGGTGATCCCGTTCCTGGTGGTGTACGCCAAGCGGGCGCACGGCCTCGGCGACAACACCGCCATGCTGCTCGGGGCGGTGGGCGGAGCCGGCGCCATCGTCATGGCGCTGGTGAGCGCATTCGTGATCGACCGGGTAGGCGCCAAGCCGCTGATTTCGCTGTTCACCGCGACCCTGGCCGTGACCACGGTGATGCTGGCCGTGGCACCGCCGCTCGACACCGTCACCGCGGTGTGGGTGTACCTGGGCGTGGTGTTCTTCTTCGCCACCTTCGGCGCCGCCGGAGCCACCAGCGCCAACAGCGTCTACTATTTCAATCTCACGCCGAGCGCCGACCGGCTCAACCTCGGCATTCTTTACTTCCTGGTCACCGGCATCCCGGCATCGCTCGGGTCGCTGGGCGGCGGCTTGGCACTCGACTTCCTGAGGTCGGTGCGGGCGCTGGACGTGCCCGACGTGTACCGGATCTATTTCGGCGCCCTTGCGGTGGCCTACGTCGGCATTCTCATGCTGGCATCGCGCATTGAGCGGCTTGGCGCCTACCGGGTGCACGACCTGCTGGGACTGTTCGCGTCGCCGCGCGACCTGCGGGCGCTGGCGCTGTTGCACCGGCTGAAGGGCAGCAGCACCTCCGACAGCGAGCAGTCGCTGGTGCGCCGGCTCGGCGATGCGCCGTCGCGGCTGGCGGCGCCCGACCTGCTGCGCCGCCTCGACTCACCGCGCTTCGCGGTGCGGTCGGAGGCGCTGGACTCGCTCGCCGACATGCCGGCCACCGACGAACTGGCGCGCGCCCTGATCGCGGAGGTGGCCGGGCAGCCGTTCACGACCGCGCACAAGGCGGCCGACCTGATCGGGCGCAAGCAGCTGGCCGACGGGGTGGAGGTGCTGCGCGGCAGCCTCACCTCGCCGGACGTGTTCCTGGTCGGCAAGGCGATGGTGTCGCTGGCCCGTCTCGGCGACCAGGCGAGCCGCGCTCCCATCGAGGAGCTGTTCCGCTCTACCGACAACCCGCGCCTGCTGATCCACGGCGCGGCCGCGCTGGAGCTGTTCGGCGACCCCGCGTCGCTGGACGACGTGCTGGCGGTGCTGGAACGAGCGCCGAGCCGCTACGTACGCGACGAGGTGATCCTGTCCGCGGCCGGCATCCTGGAGATGGCCAACAACTTCTACCCGCTGTACCAGGGGTTCCTCGCCGACGCGCGGCGCGGCATCGCGCTGGTTACCGACTACGTGGCCGAGCAGCAGGAGCGCGCCCGTCTGGAGCCGCACGTGCTGGGGCTGGTCACGGCGCCGGTGGCCGCGTTCGGCGATCCGGCGGCGTTCCGCTCCGCCGCCGGCGACGCGCTGGAGGCGATCCCGGTCGTGGTGCGCGACGTGCCGCTCACCGCCATCCTCTCCGAGGCGTTGCAGCGACCGGTCACCGGCGCTCTCGACCACTACCGCTTCCTGCTCGCCGCCAGCGTCGCGTTCTACGCCTGGCGCCGCCTGTAAACAGTCTACTCGATGCGCTCCAACTGTCCTGAATCGGCCGAGCGCTCGGCGGCTTCCACGATGCGCTGCGCGTGGACGGCGTCGGCCATGGTCGACAGCGGCGCCGGGCCCCCGTCGCGCACGTGGGCGACGAAGTGCTCCACTTCGCGGTAGATCGAGTAGGGGTAGGCGCTGTAGGTCTGCGAGTGGACCTCGGCGGGCTTGTTCTGCACCCAGTCGCGGTAGCTGTAGCGGGTGGCACCGTCGGTGCCGATCGCCTTGATCAGCACCGTCCACGGGTCGGCGGTGTGGTCGTCGGCGGCGAAGCTGGCCTCAAGGTGGGCGAGCGCTCCCGAACCCATGCGCAGGTTCACCAGCGCGACATCCTCCTGGGTGATGGTCTGGTAATGCAGGGTGGCCTTCATGGCACTCAACTCGACCGGGCGTCCGGCGAGGTAGAGCAGAATGTAGGCGTGATGGGTCAGGATCTGGCGAATCACGCCCGGAATCGTGCGCACGTGCTCTTCGGCGTGGTGAATGTTGTACAGCACGTACACCGCGATCAGCCGCCCGAGCGCGCCGCCCGCGATCAGTTCGCCGGCGCGTCGCACGCCGTCCTCGTAGATGTAGTTGTGGCCCGGCATGCACACCAGGCCCGCGGCGTCGGCGCGCGCCGCCATCTCCTCGATCTCGGCCACCGTGACACTCACCGGCTTTTCCACCAGCACGTGCTTGCCGGCCGCCAGCGCCTGCAAGGTGAACTCGTGATGGCTCTCCAGGTTGGTGAGCACGTGCACGGCGTCGATGGCCGGGTCGGCGAGCAGGTCGTCGGCGCTGTCGTAGCGCGCGCAGCCCCAGGCGCGCGCCTTCTGCTCGGCCCGCGCCGGGGTGCGGTTCCACACTCCCACCAGCCGCACCCCGGCGCAGCGCCGCACCGCCTCCGCGTGCAGGTTGGCCACCACTCCGGCGCCGAAGAATCCGATTCCCAGTTGTTTCATGTCGCCGAAGACTATGGTGTCCCGACCCCGGCCTGTGCAATGCCCGGTCCGCGTGGTTCGTGCTACTGTGCGGCCACGAATATGGAATATCGCCGCTTGGGGCGTTCGGGCCTGAAGGTGTCCGAACTGTGTCTGGGAACGATGACCTTCGGGGTGACGGCCGGCGCCGAAGCCGCCTCCGCCATGGTGAACGCCGCCTTCGACGCCGGGGTCAACTTCTTCGACACCGCCAACTCCTACGCCGAGGGCGCATCGGAGCGCCTGCTCGGCCAGGCGCTGGCGGGTCGCCGCCGGGACGCGGTGGTGGCCACCAAGTTCTTCAACCCGATGGGCGGCGGCATCAACGACTCCGGCATGTCGCGCGTGCACATCATGGCGGCCGTGGAGGACAGCCTGCGCCGGCTCGGCACCGACTGGATCGACATCTACTACATCCACCACGTCGACGTGGAGACCGAGCTGGACGAGATGCTGTACGCCGTCGATGCGCTCGTGCGTCAGGGCAAGGTGCGCTACCCGGCGTGCAGCAACTACGAGGCATGGCGGCTGAGCGAGGCGCTGTGGCTCAGCGACCACCACGGGCTGGCGCGATTCGCCTGCTACCAGCCGCAGTACAGCCTGGTGGTGCGCGACATCGAGCTGGAGCTGCTGCCGCTGTGCCGGTACAAGCGGCTCGGCGTGGCGGTGTGGGCTCCGCTGGCGGGCGGCTTCCTGGCCGGCAAGTATCGCCCCGGCACGCAGGTGCGCGAGGGCAGCCGTTCGGCGGACGGATGGGCCTATCCGCGGGCGTACTTCGCGCCGACCGCGGACGCCACCCTGGCGCTGCTGCTGGATCGCGCTTCGGAGACCGGCCGGACGCCCGCCCAGGTGGCGTTGCGCTGGGTGCTGGAGCGACCGGGCATAACGTCGGCCATCGTGGGCGCACGCGACGTCGAGCAGTTGTCCCAGAACCTGGGCGCGGCCGGCTGGCGGCTGGATCCGGCGCTGCGCGAGGCGCTCACCGAGGTGAGCGAGCCGGCGGCGCGCTACCCGCAGGCGATGGAGGGAGAGATGGTGCAGCGCCGCGCCGCCGCGGTCGCGACACCGGCGGGAGACAAGCGATGAGCTGGCAGTGGGAATTGATCCACCACCACGAGTTCATCACCGAGGGACCGGTGTGGGACGGCCGCTACCTGTTCTACTCCGAGATATACGCCAACCGCACCTGGCGCTACGATCCGGCCGGCGGCGAGCGGGTGGTGTGGCGCGAGGGCACGCAGCGCGCCAACGGCATGCTGCGCGCGCCCGGCGGCGGCCTGCTGGCGTGCGAGGGCGGCGGGCGGCGCGTGGTGCGTTATGTCGCGGATGGGTCCGCCGAGGTGATCGCCGACCGCTTCGAGGGCAAGCAGTTCAACGAGCCCAACGATCTCGCCCAGGCGAACAGCGGGCGCATCTGGTTCAGCGACCCCAACTACGGCGGGCGCCCCATGCAGCTCGACCACGAGTCGGTGTACTGCGTCGATCCGTCCGGTGCACCGGTCGCCACGCCGGAAGGCACGCCGGGCGGCGCGGCGGCGCGGCGCGTCACCTTCGACACCAACCGGCCCAACGGCGTCCTGCTGAACGAGGACGAGAGCGAACTGTACGTGGCCGAGAGCCCGCACCGGCCCGATCAGCGGCGCCAGTTGCGCGCCTACCCGATCGCCGCCGACGGTTCCCTCGGCGAACACCGCGTGCTGCACGACTTCGCCGACGGACGCGGCGTCGACGGCATGACGCGCACCACCGAGGGGCTGATCGTGGCCACGGCCGGGCACCGCGAGCGCGGCCCCGGGCCGATGATCTACGTGTTCGAGCCGTCCGGACGGGTGGTGTCCACGCATCCGTCGCCCACCGACAAGCCCACCAACTGCACCTTCGCCGAGGCGGGGCGCCGCGTGCTGTACGTTACGTTTTCCGGTGGCGAGCTGTACCGGGTGGCCGACACCGGCTTGGGCGGCGCCGTGTAGCTCTCCGGCCAGCCGGTGGCGAACTCCTGCCGGCCCGCCGCTCTCGGTGCGACGCCGGGCTCCACCACCGGCGGCGAGCAACCGCTGCGACAGCGCGGTTCAAGCCACGAACAACTGGTAGGCAAGGGTCGAGAACACCGCCCCGACCACCATGCCGACCACCACCTCGGAGGTGCTGTGGCCCACGACCGGCGGGTTGAACGCGGGCCGCCGGTCGGGCAGCAGTGCGATCAGCTCGCGCAGCACGCGGCTGTGGTGGTCTACGGTGCGGCGCAGGCGGATCGCGTCGAACACCACGATGGCGGCCAGCACTACCGACACCGTGAACGCCGCGGACGACCAGCCCTCCACCAGGCCCACCGAGACGGTCAGCGCGCTGACGAACGCGGAGTGGGCGCTCGGCATGCCGCCGGTGGAAAACAGGCGATGCGCTTCCAGGCGGCGGTTGCGAATCGAGTAATACACCACCTTGAAGGCCTGGCAACCGAACTGGATGGCAACCGTTATCAGCAGCGCGGGATTCACGATGGGAGGCCCCGCGGTGCTCGTAGGCGACTCAGGTCAGTCCCGCGCGCAGGGCGCCGAGGTGGCGCGCAAAGTGGTCGGCGAGCACGTCGCAGTAGGTATCGGGATGCGCGTGCAGCACGGCGGCGATTGCCGGACCCAACTCGGCATCGCGCAGTGTCGATCCGAACGTGCAGTGCAGAATCTGGCGCCCCGGCTGCGTGAACCCGTTGCCCGCGGGAACACGGTCCCACAACTCCAGGTAGAGATGCTCCAGTTCGGTCGCATCGTCGATGGCGTCGGCGGACGCTACTCCTTCGACCGTCGCCGACACGTGGTAGGTGGCCTTGTCGGTGTCGTAGCGCCCGCGCCCGAATGCGATGATGCGGCGAAACAGCGCCTCGTCGTGACGCGCCACCACGCGCAACGCTTCCAGGTAGCTGGTGCCGGCGGTCTTGACGTGGAAGCGGCCGCGGCTGGCGCGCGCGAACGCCGGGTACATCGACAGCTTGTCGGAGCCGGAGTGCAGTGACAGCTTGTAGGGTCCGAGCGCGTCGGCAATGTCGGCATGCTGGCCGAGCGAACGTTCCAGCGCCGCCACGTCCCCCTTGTAGTCCACGCCCTTCTCGAAGTCGCCGACATAGCGCGGCGCCAGCGACACCAGTTTCATGCCGCTCTCGATGCACAGCTCGGCCACGATGTAGTGTTCCGCGAGCGTGGTGGGCTGCTCGGTTTCGTCGACGCTGAGCTCGATTTCGTAGTCGGTGCCGGCGGCCTCGTTGACGGTCCGAATGTGGTCGCCGAGCATCAGCGCGTGACCGATGGCGCGGCCATACTTCACCGCGCAGCGTATGCACGCCAGTTCGTCGAACGTGATGGTGGTGTCGCCGCAGGTGACCTCGCGGCCCTCGTAGCGCGCCACCCAGTCGGTCTCGTCGCGCACCGCGGCATACTTGGCCCGCAGGATGGCTTCGTCGTAGCTGTCGGCGTGCTCGTCGACGTGGTCGGACGGATCGATCGTGTAGAAGGTGTAACCCGCCGCGTGCGTGGCGTCGACGTCCGCGGTGGTCTTCAGGTGGTCGGCGTCGGCTCCGGTGCATCCGGCCCAGGAACTGGCGGCCATGCCGTGCAGGGCGTCGTGCAGTACCTCGGTTGGCGAACGGTCGGTGCGCTCCATCTCGCGGATCGATTGTTGGGCGAAGATCGGTTCGATGCCGGCGCCGTTGCGCGCCATCGCCGCCACGTGTCCCGGCGTGGCGAGTCCGATGCGGTCGCCGAACCCGAAACTGGGCGCCAGGCCCAGGGTGACGGCGCACACCTGGGGAGCAGCTTCAGTAGCCATGTTCGCGGGCGATTATGTGGCATCGTCGTGGCGGGCGCAAGCCAACGCGCTAGCGTGAGTTTCCTAGTTATTTCGGGTGGCTGGTAGTTTGAGTGGATAAGTCATTTTAGGATAGCAAGTTACTCGCTATCCTGTCGGACGGGGCTTGTATACACTGACCGTGGTGCTGTCAGGGATGGGCGTGTCGGTATACGTCAAGTAGGCGGCACAGTTTGTCTTGCAGGGACGACCGTTCAGAGAGCACGTATTGAGCCCGGTAGCGCCCTCTGGTGGCCGGCTCAGGCGCGGCGTAGAGGTTGACCACTTCGGTCACGCCGCTGAGTTCCGTCAGTAGTTGCTCGATGGTAAGGAGTTGTCCGCCGTCGGCCGCCTTGCGTTGCAGCAGCGAACTCAGCAGCAGTGCCAACACACAATAGAACACGTGTACGCGCAGCTTCTGATCGGTCCAGTGGAAGGTCGGCGAGAAGCTCACCCAGTGGGGATTCTTCATCTGCTTGAACGCCCGCTCCACGTGATGTTGAGCGCGGCTGGCCAAGATGATCTCCTGGTCGCTCCACGACTCGTTGTCGGTGCACAGGATGCGTTTGCCCAAGCGCCGGCGTTGCAAGCGCTGGTACGCTGCCCAATCGGTGCGAAATCGAAAACTGAGCACGCCGTCGGATTCGCTGATCTGAACCTTGAGAATCTGCTTTACGTACTGACCCGAGGTGATCGTGTCGAAATGCTTCTGCAAGGATGCTCTGCTGTAGCCTTTGCCCTTTGCTCCCGGTAGCTGGCTGCGCGCCAGCTTGCTGCGCAAGGCGCGCAACGCAGCGCGCTTCTTGCGCAACGCGTGGTTGATCCCAGCCAGCTGCCCGTCCAGCAACCGGCGACTGTTGGTGACCACCACGGTGCGGCGCTCACCCCAGATCACCTTGTCGCTGCGGTAAGCGGTCACCCCGGCCAGCCGTGGGTCAGTGAAGGAGTGAAACCTGCCGGCGGGAACCGCCAGCAGATCCTCGTGCTGAGTCACGGTCAAGGAGGTGACGAAATGGTATGGGCCGGCTTGCAGCGCCTCGATATTCGCTCTCGAGGTGTTGCCGCCATCGAACACCAGCGTGACATCTTCGCAGTCCTGGGCCAACTGCTTGCAGCGGCTGATCAGCGTCTCGATCAAGCTCGAGAACATCGCGGCGTCATTCTGATTTCCCGGATACGGGTGTGAGAGCAGCGGAATGTGGTAGTCGCAGCTTACCAGGAGTGCCAAGCCCAGGATCCGCAGATCGGCGCGTTTGCTTTTCGCGTGGCCACGTTGTGCCAGTGCACTGACGGTGCGACTGTCGATGAACGTATCGAAGTTGGTCGCATCGAAGATGAGCGGTCGCAGATCGATCCGGTAGTGGTCGATCACCCGCTGCGCCAGTTGTTGCTCAATCGCGCCGATGGCAGCGCTGTCGAGCATGTTCATGTGATCCCAGAATCGCTGACTGGCGAGCGAGCGCTGTGCAGCGGGGAGCAGCCGATTCAACACCGTGCGTCGATACCACTGGTACAGAGAAGCCTTGCTGGAGGCGGCCACACAACGGTTCAGCGCCGCCACCAGCAGATACTGTCCGCAGGACAGTCCTTGGTCTCGCTTGGGGACCTGGGTATCGATAAGGCCCACCACATCCAACTCTTGGGCGATCTGCCAGAGCGCGGCCAACGCACCGAACTGAATGACCTTCGCCTTTGCCGGTCGGGTGGGAGCCTCACGGAGGCGCTGGAGCAACTTCTCTGCGCTGCCGAGATGTTCGAGGACGATGGGACGTGGTTTGCCGTTGACGCGTCTGGACTCGACGATCTGCCAGTAGGTGTGCCCGCGGGAGACCTTTTTCTGGAGGGTGGCCACTGCAATCAGTGTATACACTTAGTACGGAGACAGTCAAGGAGAACCGGCATGAGTGGGTCGGAAGGATCGAAGAGGGGATACTTCGAGTAGTATTGAGGAAGCTGTCCGGCACGGCGCTCGATATATTCAGTGTATACACTGATCCTCTCAAGAGGAGAGTCCACTTCCGTGAACCTATCTTGTTTCATGGTAACAACTTATCTGGATGAACCAGAGAATCCCGCGGTCAAATCAACGGGATAAGTAGGAAGGTCAGGCTAGATGAGCCAATTGCGCTGTAGCGGTTTTTTGGGCCGTTGAGCAGCCGGTCACACCAGAGAGCACGCGCCCGGGACGTTGACGGCGTCGCTGACGCTCGCCCGGCGCCGAATGACGGCTCTATCGAGTGTGCTGAGTGGGGTCCGCGAGGTGGGATCAAGCCTCATCCGTGGCTCAATGCACAGATCGGGACAGACCGGTCTCGCTGAGGAGCCGGTGGGATTGGGTTTCTTGGTGACCGGCGAGTGGCCGTCGGTCAGGCGGGTTTGACCAGACTCCGCAGGTTCTCTGGTTGGCCGGCGCGGATGCGCCCCACGGCCATCGCCAGCATGATCGTCAGCGCCATGGTGACGCGCAGCTGCATCTTCGCCAGCCCGCGGATGCCCGGTCGCTCGAACCCGAAGCCGCCGGCCAACCGGCTGTTGACCCGCTCCACGGCACCGCGCTGGTCGTAGAAGTCCTGCCACCGGTAGCTGGACCGCGCCACCGGCGTGAACACGCGCCGATCCTCGGCCAGCGGGATGCGCACCGCGTCGCTCACCGGGCACCGATCCATGCCCTTGCAGGTGACCCCCGAGTAGCGCGCCGGACAGCGATACTTGAGCGACTCGCGAGCCTGCTCGAAGCCGCCGTAGGCCATGCGGTGCAGTTCACCGGTCCGCGGGCACATGCAGGATACCTGGCCGTCGTGGGTATAGATCACGTTCTCCTGACCGCTCACCCGCTTGGTGAGGACGCCATCCTGCTCCGCCTCTCCGTCCTTCCAGCAGTTTCGAATGTCGATGACCGGCTTGATCTGATGCTGTTGCCACAGCCGATTGATCAGCTTTTGGTCGTCGTAGCCCTTGTCGGCGCTCAGGCGATCGCACCGTTGCAGCAGCTCGGGATGACGATCCTGCATCTGATCAAGCAGTCGCTGTGCCTGCGGCTGCTCACCGGTCGACGCCTTGGTGACCTCGAACGCCAGCGGCACCTCGTAGGTGGCGTCCACGACCAAGTGCAACAGGTAGCCGAACCAGTAGTGTTTCTTCTTGCCTTTCTTCTCGCCCTTCTCGCCCTTCTTCTCGCCGGAACCCTTGACGCCCCAATCGGCATCGCGGTCGCGGCGCCCGTCGGTGTCTTCCTTGTTATCCTTCGGCACCGGATAGCTGCTCGGACCGTTGGCCAGGGAGTGCAGCTCCTTGCCGTCCAGCGCCTGTACCTGGCCCAGGTCCGGCAGCTCAATCCGGAGTTCGTCGAGGGTGCTGTGGAACAGCTCATCGATCTGCCCCTGATGCTTGCGCAGCCGGCGCTGGAAGCGGGTATAGGCGTATTCGCTGGGCACCGCCCGTGCGCCGTCGAACGGGTCGAACCCGCACAGGTCTCGCAACTGCGCGTTGCGCAGCAACTCGCGCCGCAAGGCGGCGATGCTGGGATGCTGGAACACGAAGCCGGCGATCAGCGAGTTCCACATCGGGCGCACCGGATAATCGTTGCGACCGCGACCGCGACCGGCTTCCAGCAGTTGCATCAGCGGCTCGTCGGGGAGCGCGTCGAGCACCAGCGTCAGGCGTTCGAGATCACCCAACTGGTCGACGCTGTCCCAGCGGAACAGAAACGGATGTGGTATAGTGGCCATCGGCGGTTCTCCTGTTGTGAATTACTGTTCACTTGCCACTATGGCGAGTTACAGGAGAACCGTCAATTATTTTGTAGACAAACAGTTGCGATGTATCATCGGGGCCTTGACCGGCGCTCCCGACGCGCGTACAGGGGATCAGCAGGTCGTGGGGTAAGAAATACCTCCCCCTGGTTTCTGATCGCCTGCATCGGGCTTGCAGCAAGCGCAATTGCCTCGGTCACGGGGTAAAGAAAAAATCGCCCACTTCTATCTCGCTGCCCGCTTGGAACTTACCGACAGCGCAATTGGCTCCTAGATCTGGCAGTCTTGGTGGTGCCGGCGCAGCCAGGCCTGGTGGATACGGAAGTCGGGCACCACGCACTCCACCAGGTTCCAGAACCGGGACGAGTGATTGAGCTCCACGAGGTGGGCCAGTTCGTGCACCAGCACGTACTCGAACACCTCCGGCGGAGCGAGCAGCAGGCGGGTGGCGATGCTGATGTTGCCGCGCGCCGAGCAACTCCCCCAGCGGCTGCGCGCATACCGGTAACGGACGGTGCCGAGCGGACGGCGAAAGTAGGTGTCGTTGAGATCCTCCACCTGCCCGCGCAGCTCCGGCTCCTTGGCCAGCGCCAGGCCGCGGCTCACCAGGCGCGGCAGCGCGTGGTCGCGCTGCGCCTCGGATTGGCCGGCCGCCAGGATCAGGCGCAGCGTCCGGCATCCGGTCATGTCCACCCGGCCGAGACGAACCGCGTTGGTAGCGCGGTCGGCATGTTCCAGGTGCAGGCGGAACTCGCTGCCGGCGATGCTGAGCCGCTGATCGTGGCGATAACTGCGCGGCGGCCGGATGCGGAATCGGGCCGGGTCGCGCGTGATGGTGCGCGCGGCCCAGTGCAGCAGCGAGGTCACCTGCCGGTCGCACCACGTGATCGACTCCCCCACCGGGAGGCGAATCAGCACGCCGCGGCGTCCGATGGTGGCGCGCGCGTCGCGGCGCCGCTCGTGGCTCACGATGACCGGAAAGGTGAGGCCGCCGATCCGCAACTCGGCCCGCGTCTCCGCGGGCGGCCTGAGGCGCACGCGCGGCACGTCGAACGTGTCCAGGTTGGTCAACCGCCGGCGCGCTTCAGGGAAATGACCCCGTTGTGGCCTCCGAACCCGAAACTGTTGGACAGCGCGGCGCGCATCGGAGCGGCCACGCCTCGCTGCGGGACGTAGTCCAGGTCGCACGCCGGATCCGGCTCTTCCAGGTTGGCGGTCGGCGGGTAGAACTGCTCGTGCAGCGCCTTGATGGTGACCACCGCTTCCACGCCGCCGGACCCGCCGAGCAGGTGGCCGACCATCGACTTGGTGGACGACACCCTGAGCCGATACGCGTGCTCGCCGAACACCCCCTTGATGGCGGCGGTCTCGATCGGATCGTTCAGCGGCGTGGAAGTCCCGTGGGCGTTCACGTAGTCCACCTCGTGCGGCTCCAGTCCGCCGGTGCGCATTGCCATCCGCATCGCCGACTGGGCGCCGAGACCCTCGGGGTGCGGGGCGGTGAGGTGGTGCGCGTCGCAGGTAGCGCCGTAGCCGGCCAGTTCGGCGTATGCCGGCGCACCGCGCGCGGCCGCGTGGTCGGCGGATTCGATCACCAGCACGCCGGCGCCCTCGGCGAGCACGAAGCCGCTGCGGTCCTTGTCGAACGGGCGGCTGGCCCGCGCCGGGGTGTCGTTGAAGCTGGTGGTGAGGGCCTGCAGGTTGCCGAAGCCGGCGAAGCAGATGGGCGACAGCAACGCCTCGGCGCCGCCGGTAATCATCACGTCGCACAAGCCGGCGCGGATGCAGCGCAGCGCCCGGCCGATGGCGTCGGTTGCCGAGGTGCAGGCGGAGGCGATCACCAGGCTCGGTCCGGTGATGCCGAACTTGATCGCGAGCTGCCCGACCGGGCTGTTGGCCATCATCTTGGGTATGAACAATGGCTCCACGCCGGCCGGCGCGCGACTGTTCAGTTTGTCCCAGGCGTTTTCGAACGCCTGCACGCCGCCGAAGCCGACGCCGAGCATGATGCCGGTGCGCTCTGCCGCCAGCGCCGCCGTGCCGTCCAGGCCGGCGTCGTGCAGCGCCTGTATCGAAGCGATCATGGCATACACCGTGAACAGGTCCATGCGGCGCGCCTCGCGGCGGTCGAGGTAGTCGTGCACCGGCAGGTCATGCACCTCGCTCGCTACCTTGGCGGCGTGTCCGTCCGCCTCGAACTTGGTCAGCGGACCGATTCCGACGATGCCGTCGCGCGCCGACTGCCAAGTGTCGGCCGCGGTGTTGCCCAGGGAGCTCACCGCTCCCAGCCCGGTGACTACGACGCGGGTCTGATCCATCGCGACATCCTGCGCTAAGGGTGGCGGTCAGGGGGCACGGCCGTCAAGACCGGTGGCCCACTTCATCGCGCGGCTCGGGCAGTCTTCATGTACTGGCGAAGTCCGCGTGCGGCGCCAGGTGGGTGATTCTGGATGCGGTGTCATGTATCTGCCCGATTTCCGCCGCCACGCCCGCGACTTCCTCTTCGCCGAGTGCCACCTCCAGCATGATCTGCGCCTCGTGGCGGGCCGCCGGGTCCAGGCTGATCACGCGCCCGGCGGCGCGTTCGACCGCCCGCGTGTTGGGATAGTCGGTGGCCGGCTCGATGCCGATCACGTACCCCTGCCCGGTGGCGGCGGTATTCTTCCACAGCGTCAGGCACGGAAGCTGCCGGCAGTCGAACCGCACCACCGCGGCACGGCGGTGATCGGCGGTGATGAGTGCGGCCAGCGAGGCGCCGTCACCCGGCAGGGCGGCCGGGCGGAAGAAGTAGCACTGTTCGACGTAGCCGGCGGTGGGCGCCAGGCACGTGGTGGCGCGGGCACTCGCGGTGTCCGGGTCGTCGCCGAGGCCGTCGGCGGCGCGCTCGTCGCGCGGCGCCATGCCATGGTAGGGCACGGCTACGCGGCTGCCCTCGGCCAGGAACGGCGGGCCGAAGTTGCAGTGGTAGAGCAGTTCCAGCTCGGCCGGGACAGCTCCGCGGTTGATGACGGTGTCGGCGACGGTGATGCGCGACGAGCCGGGCGTCACCGAAATGGTGGTCTGCAGCTCCAGCAGGGGGTGGAACAGCGCGCTCTCGGCGACGTGGCCGGTAATCTGCAGCACTTCCTGCGCCGGGTCCGCGGTCACCGCAACGTAGTGCGCGGGCGTGTTGGCGATCCTGCCGTGCAGGTCGAGCGCGACGGTAATCGGGTTGCCGTTGTTGTCCAGCACCGTGTCCGGGCCCGGCGCGCCGTTGCTGTCCAGGCCGCAGCGCACCATCCACTCGTCGAAGCCGCGCAGCCAGCCCAGCCCGCCGCGCTCGCCGGAGACCACGTAGGAGGGGTGCACCGGGCCGCGCACCGGGGCCTGCCAGCCAAGGTCCAGGCCGCGGAACGAGCCGCGCCAGAGCCCCATGCCGCGGGTCGGGAGGATCGCGAAGACCAACGCCCCGCAGGTTACCTGCACCAGGTCGACGCCGTCGCTCAACCCGCCGCGCAGGCGGCGCTTGGTGATCCGGCAATCGGGCAGGCCCAGCTCCGCCGGCCCGAGGTCCAGTGTCTCCACCCACACGCCCGCGGCGTGGTCGCACAGGGTCCATTGTCTCATCGGGTCCACCCTCCCATGACCGACAGGACTGTAGATGACTCGCGCGCAACCGGCAATCGCCGAAGTACCGGCAGTACCGGCAGAACCGGCAATACCGGCAGGGTCGGCAGGCACCGGGTTACATCCGGTAATCAGTCAGATTGTCCGATCTGTATGCTGCGGCATACCAGGCGTACTCGTAGGGCTTTATTGCCGGTTCGCTATTTCGGTAAGGTGCCCGCGGCGGGCGCAGCGGCGTTTGCGCACCGCTGCAAGGAGGAACGGATTGGCTATTCGAGCAGGCATTCTCGGCTGCGGGCGCATGTCGCGCCGCCACGCAAAGCGCATCCTGGAACATCCCGATGCCGAGCTGGCGGCGCTGTGCGACGTCGAAACCGGTCTCATCGAGCGTTGGGTCGAGGAGAACCTGTCGGAGTCGCTGGCCGGCTCCCCGGCGCCGCCGGCCTACGCGGATGCGGCGGCCATGTACCGGGAGGCTTCTCTCGACGCGGTGGTGATCTCGACTCCGCACACCGCCCACTTCGAGCACGGCAAGCAGGCGATCGCGGCCGGCTGCCACGTGTTCATGGAGAAGCCGATGGTGACCGACACCGCTCAGGCGCGCGAGCTGGAGCGGCTGGTGAATGCATCGGGCCGCATCCTGGTAGTCGGCTACAACACGCCGAGCACGCCGGCGTTCCGCTACCTGCGCGAGGTGGTGCGCGCCGGCACCCTCGGCAAGCTGGAGCTGGTGGATGGCTTCCTGTCGCAGGGCTGGCGCGCCAGCACCACCGGCACCTGGCGGCAGGACCCGGCGCTGTCGGGCGGCGGCCAGGCCTACGACAGCGGCTCGCACCTGCTCAACAGCGTGGTGTGGACGGTCGAGTCCTCCCCGGAGCGGGTGTTCGCGTTCATGGACAACCAGGGCACCCCGGTGGACATCAACAGCGTGCTCGCGGTGCGTTTCGCCAACGGCGTGATGGCGAGCATCACGGTCAGCGGCAACTGCGCGGCCGCCGGCGCGGGGCTGGTGTTCATCTTCGAGAACGGCCGTGTCGAGATCGACGGCTGGACCGGCTCCTGGATCCGCGTCTACGGCGCCGACGGCGAAATCGAACCCGAGTTGCCCGGCGGTGCGGCGGCGCCCATCGTCAGCTTCATCGATGCGGTGCTCGGACGCGCCGAGCCGGCGTCGAGCCCGCGCAACGGGGTCATCTACAGCGAGCTGATGGACGCCGTGTACGCTTCAGCGGCGAGCGGCGCCGCGGCCTCGCCACCGAGTTGATTCAGCAGGCCGGTTGCGGCGGCTCGCGCCTCGTGGCATCGCGTGGCGCGCCGCCGGCTGCACGCGAGGTGCGCCGCCGGCTGCCACCTCCGGCTGCCAGGTAGCGGCTCCGCTGGTCGGGCGGGAACTTCTCGATGGCGCAGCGCAACATGGTGCGCGGCATCGTGGCGCCGTGAGCGTCCAGGAACGCCAGTTCCCTGTCCAGGTCGCGCTTGCCCACCTCGCGCAGCATCCACCCCACCGCCTTGTGGATCAGGTCATGCTCGTGGTGCAGCAGGACCTCGGCGATCGCCAGCGCCGAGGCGAACCGGTCCGCCTTGATCAGCGGCAGCGTGGCCAGCATGGCGACGCGTTGCCGCCACAGGTCGCCGCTGGCGGCCAGCCAGTGGAGGACCTGGTGCGCGGCCGGTGGTTGATCGAGCAGCCAGGTGCCGAGAATCCTGGGCGCCGAGAGATCGACCAGGTCCCAGTTGTTCACCGCGGAGAGCTGGTCCAGGTAGAAACCCACGATCGCCGCGCGACCCGCCCAGTCGGCCTTGGCAAACTGCTGCACCAGGATCAGCAGCGCGGTGAGGCGCGCCTCGTGGAAGGGGTTGGCCAGCAGTTCGGCGATCGCGGTCCAATGGAGGCTGGCGAAGCGCCGCGCCACCCGCCGCTGCAGCGGTACGGTCACGCCCAGGAAACGGTCGCCCTCGCCATACTCGCCCGGGCCGGTGCGGAAGAAGCGTGGCAGGAAGCGCGCCTTCTCCGGGTCGATCAACTCCTCCAGGGCAGTGACGACCGTTGCCGCGTCAGCAGGGGCGGGTTGCGCCTCAGCCACCGGTGGAAGTCGGGTCTTCGCCCGCCGCCTCCGGCGGGTCGGCGAGCCGGCGCAGCCACAACCGTACCAGGCTCACCAGGATGATGGCGGCGGCGGCCGCGGCGGCCGCTGCCAGCACGAACAACATCGTGCGATCGGCGTCTGCAACGCGCGGCGCAAGATTCACCGCCAGCAGGGCCACCAGGTAGGCGCCGGCGGCGCCGAGCCCGCAACTGCGTACCAGGTGGCGCCAGCGGGAGGCGTACTCCGCGAAGCGCACGGCGCGCCCGAACAGGGCCACCCAGTCGTAGCCCAGCTCCAGGAGCAGAAACACGGCGATGCCGACGCCGAGCGCGCCCCAGAAGTCGGGGCCGCGCCCCGCCGCCAGCACCGCTCCCCAGTAGGCCGGCAGCAGCAGCGCCGCGCCGGCCGCCAGCAGGCGATAACGGCGCAGCGCCGCGCCGGCCAGAGCGCCCGCGACCGCCGCGGTCACCAGTACGGCAACCCCGCCGGAGGTATCGATGCTCAGCACGTACAGCGCCACCAGCAGCGGCAGGGCCAGCACCAGGCCGCGAATCATCGCAACACCGCCCGTTCGCTACGCGGCACCGGCGCGCCCCGCTACCGCCACCGCCCCGGCGGTGGCGCGGCGCAGGCTGTCGATGCCGCGCGCCACCAGCTCCGGCGGCGTGTCGGCGGCGCACGGCACCACCGGCATGCCGGCGTGCTGCAGGCTGCGCAGCCGTTCGTCCAGCTCCAGCCGCCACAGCGAGGCGGCCGCGGAGCTCAGCAGGCGGCCGCGCGCGTCGCGCCGATGGCGCCGCTCCGCCTCCTCGGCCGCCGCCGCGGCATCGAGCGCTACCAGCACCACGTTGAAGCCGCGCGCGTGCAGGTCGCCGGCCGCGAACGCGAAGCGCGCGTCGATGAGGCCGGAGATGGCGATGATGAACGCCCGCGCCGGCAGGATGCGAGTCGGAATGGTGCGCAGGTCCTGGCCCACGTAGCTGCGCCGCACCGCGACGTCGGTGAGGTTCTCCAGCAACCGGTAGCGCTGCCGGTGGCCGCTCGCCGGGATCACCCACTTCAGGATGCCGCTCAGCTCGATCAGCCCGACCCGGTTGCGGGTGGCCAGAAAGTGGTCGGCGAGGCTGGCGGCGATGCGCGTGGCGGTGTCGAGCAGCCGCGCCCCCGGCGGCCCCGCGTCGGCGAACGTGTCGAGCAGCAGCACGACGTCGGCGTTGCGCTCCGGCGCGAAGTCGTTGACGTGCAGGGTGCCCATGCGCAGCGACGCACGCCAGTTGATGCTGCGCAGCCGGTCGCCGGGCACGTGCGGGCGCAGCTCGGCGATCTCCAGGCCCTCGCCGATGGTCGGCGCCGGGTAGTTGCCCATGTATACCTGGGTGCGCACGGGCCGCACCGGGTGGCCGATCGGGGTAGTGAGCGGACGCACGGTAAGCTCGTGGCGCGGCGCCTCGGTCGACTCCCAGCGCACCAGGGCGGAGGCGTCGTGCCAGCGCTGTTGCAGGCCGCCGAGGGCGAGGCGGGCGCGGCGGTGGAACTGCACCCGGTAGTGGAACCGCTCGCCTGTGCCGGCGTACAGCGGCCGCACGATGCGGTTGCTGCCGGTGGTCACCTCGGCCCACGCCGGCAGCGGATCGACCAGCTCCAGCACGCCCACGTCGGCGTCCGGCAGCACCTCGATATGCACGTCCACCGGCTCGTCCTCGTGCACCGCACCCTGGGTCACCTCGTAGCGGGTGCGGGCGCGCGGGGCGCCCTCGCTGAACAAGGCGGTCAGGATCGCCGCCGCGAACGGCGCCACCGCCACCAGCGGCTCCAGGCGTCCGATGATCACCGCCGCCAGCACGGCGCAGGTGGTGATGATGAAGTACAGGGTGAGGCGCCCGCTGTAGCGCTTCACCGGCGCCTGGCTCACGGCAGGTCCGCCAGCTTGCGGGCCACGGCGGCCAGTGCCACGGCGGTCGCGCGCCGCTCCCCGAGCAGCCAGGCCAACCATCGGTTCCGGTCGCGCGCCGCGGCCGCCAGCCGCTGCAGTTCGGCGCCCACCTCGACCGCGGCCGGACCCGGCTGCTTGCCGGCCAGGATCTGCTCCAGCCGCGGCACCACCACCGAGTTCAGGTAGGAGGGGCTGCGCGATGCGGCGTCGAGCTGGTGGAGCAGCTCCTGGTACGAGTCGGGAGGACCGCCGCTCGCGGCGGCCGTACCCGGCCTCGCCGCATCGGCGTCGTTCTCGCCGTCCGCGCGGCGTTGCTCGCGGACCGTGCGATGAGCGAAGCGAATGGTGATGCCCACGATGGTCAGGGCGACGACGCCGGCTACGGCGGTGGTGCGCAGCGTGGGGTCGTCGCCGGCGGTGAGCGCCCACACCAGCAGGCCGGCGGCGGCGACCAGCAGCGCGATGGCACTGCGCCGTCCGTAGGGACGCGGTTTCAGATCCTGCTTGGAGTAGTCGCTCATGCCGCCCTCAGTCGGCCGCGAATGTCGTGCAGGCAGCGCAGCGCGGTGTCGCGGTCGCCGCGCGAAATGGCGTGTTCGGAAAAGCGCGCCACCTCGTAGCGGGTAGCGAGCTCAAGGAGGGCACGCGCCGGCAGCGCCGGCAGGTCGAGCACCAGGGCGCGTATGAACTCCAGCGGCGTCTGGTGCGCTTCGCGCGGGTGCTCGTTGCGCGCCAGCGCCATCTCCAGGTATGCCCAGCAGCCGATCACGGCACGCCGGAAGTCCTGCTCGGCCTCCAGCTCCGCGATCGCCAGCTCGGTGGCCTCCGCCAGGTCACGGCGCAACTCCTCGGACAGCTTCTCGTCGACCGGCTCCGCCTCCGGCGTGGCACGCATCAGGCGCACGGCGAAGTAGATCGCCGCGGCGAAGCCCACCGCCAGCAGGCCCAGCAGGATAATCCGCGATCGCCGGGCGCGGGTGGCCGCGGAGAGCGGATCTTCCAACGGCTCCGGCAACTCCTCGAGTTCCTCCTCTTCGACCTCCTCGCCGTCGCCCTCCCCCAGCGGCAGCCGCTGCTCCGCTTCTTCGGGCACCGCGATGAACGACAGCAACAGCGCAACCAGGAAGTAGAACACCAGCATGCCGGCCACCATCAAGATGATGATGCGCCACGGCAGCGCGCTGCCGCGCTTGTAGCGGTTGCGGTTGGCGCCGAGGACGACGAGCAGGTACGCCATGGCCAGCGCGCCGAGACCGAGCGTCGCCACGCCGAGCAGGATCACCAGCAGGGAGGTGGCGGCGCCGCCCAGGTAAGGAATCATGGCGATGCCGTCGGCGCCGGAGGTGGTGGCCGGAGCAAGCCGTTCGCTGCGCGGCAGCACGGTCACCGCGACCAACAGCGCGGCGCAGGTCAGCAGGGCCGCCGCCGCCAGCGGCAGGATCCGCCGCCGCCCGACCTGCGGGCCGACCAGCGGCAGCGAGCGGGCGTAGCGCAGCAACTGGTCCACGGTGATCATGTACGCGCCGCCGGCGTGGTGGAACGGACCCGGTGCTCCATGCCGGGCGGCATTACAACACACGCCATCATCGGGAGTCAAAGGCGGCCATCGCCCGCCGCGACACCGTCCGTGGGCCGCACCGGCCGTACCACAGCACACCCCCAACGAATTTCATCTCCACGGACGCATCTTCGACGAGCATGTTGACGGCTGCGCCGAGGAAGGTTAGGAACCGGGTGGAGTCTGCACGGTCAGTCCGTGACATGAAACGATGAAAACCGAAACACGGGCATCGCACGGCGGCCGACCCCTTCCCAGGAGCCGGCTCGCACTCCTGAACACGGGATTCGTCGCGCTAACATGCGTGGTTGGCCTGTTCGCCACGGCGACGCCGGCGCAGACCCAGGAGCGCGGGTCGCACGTCGTGCCGCCCGAAGGAGGGAGGCGGCTTACGTTCGCACAACTCCGCGACGGCCGCTACCACCTGCCGCTACGCGGCAACGAGGAAGCCCCGATTCGCTTCCAAGAGGGGCAAGGCTCCGTCAGGTACGGCGAGGGCGCGACGCAGCAGGTACGTGCCGGACTGGCAGGAGACCTGGTGGCTTTCGGCGACCTCAACGGTGACTCCGCCGCCGATGCCGCGGTGGTCGTGTTCGTCGACCCGGGCGGTAGCGGCACGTTTATCCACCTGCTGGCGATTCTGGATCACCAGGGCACGCCGGTCCAGGCGGCGCGCGTATTCCTCGGTGACCGCGTGCGCGTGCAACGCCTCGCCATTTGGAGGGGTCGCATCTTCCTGTCGATGCTCGCCCACGGTCCGGACGACGGGTTGTGCTGCCCCTCTACCGAGACCATCCGCGCATTCACGTACCGGACCTCCGGTCGGCAGGTGCTGCCGGGCGGCCGGCTGGAGCCGGGTCAGCTACTGGTAGTCGAGTCACCGCTGCCGGGTGAGACGGTGGCGGCGGGCATCGAAGTCCGGGGCCGGACGAGCACGCAGCCGTCCGGCGATGGCCTGGCATACCTATCTCGGCGAACGCGGCACGTTCGCGAAGTCAATCACCATCCCGAGTACCCACACCGTGGGCGCGGTTCGCATCGAGGTCCGAGACGTCAGCGAAGCCGACGGCTCGCTGTTCACCAGCACCACGGTCCAGGTGTTTGTCATCGGCGGCCCACGCCAGCAGCCGGTAGCCAGACAAGAAGCTCGCACCGGGCTCGCGGTTTCGTGGTAGGTTACGCGGGCGGCAGTCAGTGGATCGGCAGCGGCGCGTCCGGCACGGCGGGCGCCGGCACGGTGGATCCGGGTTGCCGCGCGGGAGCTACAACCAACAGTGCTACAGACAATGCATCTCCGGCAGGTGAGCGACCTGGCGCAGCGGGCGATCGACGCCGTGGCGCAGGTGATCGTGGGCAAGGACGAGGTACTAAGGCAGGTGCTGATGGGCATCCTGTCCGACGGCCACGTCCTGATTCAGGACAACCCCGGTCTCGCCAAGACGCTGATCGCCCACTCGTTCGCCGAGGTGCTGGATATCGCGTACAGCCGCATCCAGTTCACCCCCGACCTGCTGCCCGGCGAAATCACCGGCGGCTACATCTACAACCAGCGCGAGGCGCAGTTCGAGTTCCGGCGCGGGCCGCTGTTCGCCAACCTGCTGCTCGGCGACGAGATCAACCGCGCGACCCCGAAGACCCAGTCGGCGCTGCTGGAGGCGATGCAGGAGCGCCAGGTAACCGTGGAAGGGGAGCGCTTTGCGCTCGATCCGCCGTTCATCGTCATCGCTACCCAGAATCCGGTCGAGTTCGAAGGCACCTACCCGCTGCCGGAAGCGCAGCTCGACCGCTTCATCATGCGCACCAGCGTCGGCTACCCCGACCCTGACCAGGAGCTGGAGATCCTGCTGCGTCGCCAGCGGCGCAAGCAGGACACCATGACCCTGCAGCCGGTGGTGTCCCACCAGGAGCTGCTGGCGATGCAGCGTGCCCTGGAGGAGGTGCACGTCGGCGAGGCGATCGGCAAGTACATCGTCGAGTTGGCGCGCGCCACCCGCGAGGACACGCGCACCGAGGTGGGCGCCTCGCCGCGCGGCGTGTTCGCGGTGTTCAAGCTGGCACGCGCGGCGGCCGTGCTCGACGACCGCGACTTCGTCACCCCCGAGGACGTGAAGGGCGTGGCCCGCATCGCCCTCGCCCACCGCCTGCTGCTGCAGCCGGAGTACTGGGTACGCGGCATCTCCGACGTATCGGTGGTAGACGACGCCTTAGGTTCGGTCCCCACCCCCCAGGCCAACTACCGCGCCTCCGGTCGTTAAGCGTCCGACGGCGCCCCGACACTGCCGTCCGCCGGGCCGAAGAACTCGTAGTCTTGGGAGGCTTCGATGCGGACCGGGACCAGGGCGGCGTCGGCGAGCGCCTGGCGGACGATGGTGCGGTTGAACAGGCCGGTGTAGGGTGAGGTGAAGTACTCGTCGACCGGCATCCAGCGGCACTCTTCGATTTCGCGCGGGTCGGCGCGCAGTTCGCTGGTCAGCGGGCGCAGCCGGCACACGATGTAGAAGTCGGAGCGCCCGAATCGGAACTGGTGGCGGTGGCGGATCGACACCACGCCCTGGAACGCGCACCGCACCCCGGTCTCCTCGGCCACTTCACGCACCACCGCCTCGGCCAGGTCTTCCTGCGGATCGAGCGAGCCGCCGGGCAGCTTGTAGTACGGTTTGCTGCGGTCGTGCCGGTAGCGCTCGTTGACCACCAGGAGGCGGCGCCGGTCGTCGATCACCACCCCGCCGCCGCCGACGTTGTGGGTGGCGTAGTGCGGGATGGAGGCCTCCGCCTCCAGTTGCAGGGTCATCATCAGCATGCCCGGCTCGGCGTGGTGGAAGGCAAACCCGACGGAGACCGCGATCGGCACCAGGGCGGCGGCGTAGTGCGGCAGCTCCAGCCACACCAGCCGGCAGCCGGATTCGCGCCACGCCGTCAGGCTGTTGTCGAGCCGCTCCGCGAACTGCTCCGGTTCGTGCGGCAGTTGCTCCGGGTCGACGATGAAGCCGCCATACATGTTGGTGTTGCCCGCCAGTGTGTCCACGGCGCGCAGTATGCCCGCTACCGGCGGCGGTGTGCCATGCATGGAGCACTGCGCCGCCGCCACAGTAGGATGGCCGGCGAGGAGGCAGGACTATCCCACGCTACCGAGTCGCAGGCGGCCAGTCGCGATCTGAGGCGGGGAGTGAAGCACGCCCGGAGCCTTCGCCGGCGTCCGGCGCCGCCCGCCCGCGGCAATAGACCAGGGAGCACGCCCGTCGGTGCATGACACCGCCGCCGCACCGACCATCCGCAACAGGGGCAAGGCGATTGACGGCGATTGACGCAGCGCGCGGGCCGCCGGTTCAATGCGGAGCGTGGACGTCGCCAACCCCATCTACGACGTGGTGTTCAAGTACCTGATGCAGAACGACCGCGTCGCCCGCCTGCTGATCGGCAGGATCACCGGCCTCGCGGTGCAGTCGCTCACCGTCAGCCCGCAGGAGAGCGCCGTGCGCCGCACTCCCGAAGACCCGGAGCGCGTCCAGCCGCTGACGCTGCTGCGCATGGACTTCGCCGCCCGCGTGCGCACTGCCGACGGCGGCGAGCGGCAGGTGCTGATCGAGATTCAGAAGACCAGCGCGCCGACCGTGATCGAGCGCTTCCGGCGCTACCTGGGCCAGCAGATCGGCAGCGGCAACAACATCCTCACCCATCCGTCGGGCCGCACCGAGGCGGTGCCGATCGTGACCATCTACTTCCTGGGCTACGCCCTGGATGACCTGTCGGACGAGGCGGTGATCGACGTGTGCCCGCAGGTAACCGAGCGGCGCACGGGGCGGGAGCTTGCGGCGAGCCATCCGCTGGTGGAGGGGATCCATCACCGCAGCCACATCATCCAGATACCGCGGCTGGCGAGCCGGCGGCGGGACGAGTTGGAGCGGCTGCTGGCGATCTTCGACCAGGGCTTGGTGAAAGGCAACGGGCGGGGTGACGCGCATGTGCTGACGATCGAAGAAGGGGAGTATCCGGCGGAGTGCGCCTTCGTGCTGCGGCAGTTGCGGGAGGCGATGGCGGAAGAAGAGGTGCGGCGCGACATGGAGGGAGAGGACCTGCTGTTGCGAGACTCGATGCTGCTGGCGCGGCAGGTGGAGCATCGCGACCGCCTTATAGCACAGGAGCGGCAGCGGGCGCAGCAGGAGCGGGAGCAGGCGCAGCAGGAGCGGGAGCGGGCGCAGCAGGAGCGGGAGCGGGCGCAGCGAGCGGAACGGGCGCAACAGCAGGCGGAACGGGCACAGCAGCAGGCGGAGCAGGAGCGGCGCCTGCTGCTCGCGCAGGCGATCCGCCGCCTGCATGGCCTGGGACAGGATGCCGAGGCGATCGCCGCGGCGCTGGCGGTGGATGCGGACGAGGTGCGGCGAGTCCTGTCGGAGTGACGGCCGTGCGTAGGCGGGGGACTGAGGCCCGACGAATTCGCCGTCACGAACTTGCTTGCTCACCGAGTCGGCGCTTGTCCCTCCATCACGTCCGTCAGCATGGGATCGCCCTGGCGAGGAGGGAGCGGCGATTGACAAGTCAGACGCAATTGAACCTTGACCAAGTCGACCGGAACCCGGTTACAGGCGTTCCCCGCTCGCCGGCACGCCGGCACGGTTGGCACGGCCTCGGTGCAGCCTCGGAGGCGATATGAGTCGGACAGCAGGCGGGGCGCCCACGCCGGCAGGATCGGCCGAGCCGGACGTTCTGGTGATCGGCGGCGGCATCATCGGCGTGTGCACGGCGTACTACCTGGCGCGCGGCGGCGCGGCGGTCACGCTGCTGGAGGAACACCAGGTTGGCGGTCCGATGGCCAGTTCGTACGGCAACATCGGGCTGCTGGTGCCGAGCCACTCCACGCCGGTGGCAGAGCCGGGCGTGATCGGCCGTGGACTGCGCTGGCTGTTCAATCCCGACAGCCCGCTGTACATCAGGCCGCGCCCGGACGCCAACCTGGTGCGCTGGCTGCTGCGCTTCCGCGCCGCCTGCACGGCCGAGCGCTGCGCGGCCGCCGAGCCGATCCTGCGCCGCTGGCAGATGGCGAGCCTCGAACTGTTCGCGGAGCTGGCTGCCGAGCTGCCGCCGGAGGTCAACTTCGAGCACAAGGGCGGCCTGTTCCTGTACCGCGAGGAACCAAGCTGGGAAGAGGCGGTGGCGGCGGTGCGCGCCGAGCAGGACGAGGGCATTGATGTCGCCGTGGTGGAGCCGGCCGAGGTGCGAGCCCTGGTCCCGGGTCTGCTGCCGTCGGTGATCGGCGCCGTGCACTACCGCGGCGACGGGCGCATCATCCCCGACCGCTTCGTGCGTGCCATGGCCGCCGCCGCCGCCGAGCGCGGCGCCATGATCCACGAGCACGCCACCGTGTTCGGCCTGGAACGCCGCGGCCGCGCCGTGCATGCCGTGCATACCAGCCTCGGCACCATGCAGCCGCGCACGGTGGTGCTCGCCACCGGCTCGGTGAGCCCGCGCCTCGGGCGCGACGCCGGGCTGCGCATCCCGGTGCAGCCGGCCAAGGGCTACAGCATCACCGTGCGGCGCCCGCCGGCCTGCCCCGACATACCCCTGCACCTGCACGACGAACGCGTGGTGATCACCCCGTTCGGGCCCGACCGCATGCGCATGGGCGGCACCCTGGAACTGGCCGGCGACGACCGCAGCGTCAACCTGCGCCGGGTGGCCGCCGTGCGCCGCGCCCCGCCGCGCTACCTGGAAGGCGTGGACGAACTGGAAGTGCTGGAGATCTGGCGCGGCATGCGCCCGCTGTCCGCCGACACGCTGCCGATCCTGGGCCGCGCACGGGGCGTCGACAACCTGGTGCTGGCCACCGGCCACGGCATGATCGGCGTCTCCCTCGCCCCCGCCACCGGCCGCGCCGCCGCCGAAGCCGTGCTCGGCGAGCCGCCAACCCTCGACCCCGCCCTGTTCCGCGCCGACCGCTTCTGAAAGCCGTCGCGAGTTGTCTTAACCGGCTGACGCCGCGAGGTCCCACCCGGCATGGACGGTGCTTCCATTTGGTGTGGCCTACGTTGAGCCACACGGTGCCGTCGTCGGTGAGTACGCGGTGGAGCTTCTCGAACACCTCCACGATGCTCTGCAGGTAGTGGTTGAGTGGATCGTCGCGACCGATCTGCCGGTCCATCTCGTAGTCGCGAAGAGACCAGTACGGCGGCGACGTGACCACCGTCTGGATGCTCTGCGCGGGGAGCAGTTCCATCGCCTCGCTCGCACACCCACACATGAGCACCGAGCGGTCCAGGGCAACGGATGGGCGTGGATCGGTGGTGTTGATGCGCACATGGGAGGCACCGCCAGGACGCTCGGCGGCGATAGCCGAGGCGGCCGGTGCGTGTGCGGTGATATTGGGACGGACCGCGGTCTTGCTCATGGATCACCGGCCCGGTGGCTCGCCGCTGACAGGCTCATCGCTCTCTGGGCTCATACTAATGGGTTGATGGCTCCTTGTCCGTGGCGCTTGACGGGCGGGGGCGGGGGCAGGACCATCGGTAGCATGGAATTGCTTGCCGCCGCCGGCCGCGCCACCGAGGACGCGGAGGCGGATCACTTCACGGGCGCCGCCACCATGCAGCGCTTTCTCGGCTCGGATCCGGAGTCCGCCGGGCGGGTGTACCGGGTGGCGTTCGAGCCCGGCGCCGGCACCAACTGGCATACTCACAGCGACGTGCAGATCCTGTACGTGGTGGAGGGGCGCTGCGCAATACAGACCTGGGGCGGCGCCGTGGAGGTGGCGGAAGCCGGCGACGTGGTGCGTTTCGCGCCGGGTGAGAAGCACTGGCACGGCGCCACCGCGGACGCACCGATGACCCACATCGCCATCAACCTCGGCGAATCCACCGAGTGGCTGGAGCCGGTCACCTCGAGCAGCCGGATGCGCTCGTACGGCCCCTGAATGAGGAAGTCGGCCTCACGGTTCTGCTGGTCGCGATAAACCACAGCGACCAATCGGGGCGCGTGAGATGAATCGCCGCGAGAAGATGCCGGTCAGCCCCAGCCGTTGCAGCGGGCGGCGGGCGGCGGCGGGCGGGGATGACGCGGGCGCTCTATGCCGAGTTGTGGTATGCTGTGGTGGCACGGAGGATAGCCCATGGCCAGCCCGCCGATCGCTCCCGCCAAGGTTCACTACCCCTCATCCGACGGCAAGCCGATGGCGGAAAGCGACTTCCAACGCACCCCGCTGACCTATGCCGTGGACCGGCTGCGGCAGCACTTTCGCAGCCGCCGGGACGTGTACGTGTCCGGCAACCTGCTGCTGTACTACCAGGAGGGCAATCCGCGGGCGGTAGTGGCGCCGGACGTGTTCGTGGTGCTGGGCGCGTCCAGCGCCGACCGTTCCATCTACCGGCTGTGGGAGGAGCCCAAGGGGCCGGACTTCGTGCTGGAGATCACCTCGCGCACGACGTACCGCGAAGACCAGGGACGCAAGCGCGAACTGTACCGATCGCTGGGCGTGCCGGAGTACTGGCAATACGACCCGACGCGCGACTACCTGGAGCCGCCGTTGCAGGGGCTGGAGTTGAGCGCGGGAAAGTATCGGCGGCTGCCCGGGAGGGAGCTGGCGGATGGCACGCTGGCGCTGGCGAGCGCGGTACTGGGGCTGGAGTTGCGGCTGACGGAGCGCGGGCTGCGGTTCCACGATCCGGAGACCGGGCAGGACCTGCCGAACCTTGCGGAAACCGACGAGGCGCGGCAAGCGGCGGAGACGCGCCTGGCGCAAGAAGCGGCAGCGCGCCAACAGGAAGCGGCAGCGCGCGCAGCCGCGGAAGCGCGAGTGGCCGAGTTGGAGGCTTTGCTGCGCCGGGAGCGTCGCAGCGACTCCGATCAGTGAGGAGCGCGCCTGGGAATTCTGTTTCATCGGCGGCTTGGCGCTGCAGCGGTGGGGGAGCCACGCCTCACCGGGAACGTGGGATCTCACCATCCTTGCCGGGTTCGGCCAGGAGTCGGCGTATATCGAACAACTCCGACTCCTTGATGCGATCAGACGGTCACTCATCTGCGGCCTGCAGGGAGGAGGAGTAGCCGGCTACCCCTCCTCGACCATCAGGTTGGCGATCCAGGCGGCATGCGAGTGGTGCAGGTTGTTGTTCTTGATGAGCAGGGTGTTGCGCCCGCGCTGCAGGGTCACCGGAATGCGCGCCGTCCGAAAGCCGTCCTCGTGGCGCAGCATGGCGACGCGCGTTCCGTTCAGCCAGGCGATCAGCCAGTCGTCGAACGAGACGCGAAGCACCGCCCGGCGTTCGCGGTCGCTGTCCACCGATCCCGCGGCGTACATCGAGCGGTTCACGAAGCTGCTGCCGGGCAGCGCCGGGTCGATGCCGGAGAAGCGGAAGTCGATCCAGCCGCGGTTGGCGGACAGCTCGCGGATGAACCTCGGGCGGTCGGCGAAGTGGTCGCGCCAGCGGTCGAGCGGGACGGTTTCCGGTTCCTCGGGCATGCTGAACCGCTGCCAGTCGCCGCCGCCGTCGTGGAAGCCGGTCACCAGCCAGCGGCCGGGGGTCAGCACCGGCAGCGCCGCCGCCTCCTCCTCCGATCCGGCGACGCGGTAGTAGTACGCCACCGTCTCGATGTCGTCGTCGCGCGACCCGCAGCGCAGCGAGATCGAGGAACGGAAGGCGATCGGGTCGGGCCCGAAGAAGCGGTAGATCACGCCGTCCTGGTCGGTGCGCGAGCGCCGCCGGTGGTAGGGTGAGCCGATCCAGCGTGTCTGGCGCTCGTGGAAGCCCCACGAGAACCCGAAGTCGTCCTCCATGTTGATGCCGCGGATCACGTGCGGGTCGTCGTCGCCGTCGATCAGGATTGACATGCCGCCAGTGTGGTACACCATGTCGGTGTGGTTGCGCTGCCGGGCGCCGAGCACCACCCCGGCGATGAAGCCGCTGCCGGTGACGTCGGCGATGCGGTAGGCGCGGTTGCGCGGCGGGGCAGGCAGGTAGCGGTGGTGTTCGGCGGCGAGGCGGAACGGGGTCAACTCGGTGCCGGCGTCGTACTGCTGCCAGTCCACCATGGTCGACACGCGCCGCTCGGCGGTGGCCGGCAGGCGCAGCCGGATCCGGCACGAGTGGCTGAACGGGATCGGCAGGAACAGGTTGTAGCCGGGCACGCCCGGCACTCCGGGCGTATGAAAGTTGGGCAGCACGGTGTACGCGGCGCAGTCGACCGGGTAGGGCTGCAGGTCGTTCATGATGCCGAAGAACGGGTCGAACGGCACGTCGACCTGCGGCACGGCGGCGCCGTCGACGGTGATCTCCAGCCGCCGGCCGGTGCCGTACAGCAGCCACACGTGGCGCACGGCGCCGGGACCCTCCACGTCCAGGATGTCGACCCAGCCGCTTGCCGGGACATCCTCGTCGCGCACGTTGGTTACCTGGCGCCGAGAGCGGAATCGCACGGGAAGCGCGACCATCGGGACAGCGGGATCCGGCACGGTGGCGCCGGGAACATGGTTCATGCTGCTCTGCTCCTTACCCTTCGGTCTGGAGGCGCGAGCCACCAAGCCGGGGGTTGCGTCAAGCATAGCCGCGATGAGTCGCCGCGTGTCCGCCGCGCATGGCGCACGGAATAGCCTGTTCCCTTCGCCTTCCCTTCGCCCAACGGGTTGGCGAGGAGCCAAGGGTCAGCCTCCCGACCGCGGCTATTTCCCTGAGACTCCAGCCCGCCGCCCCGAAACCGCCCCCTGCGGCGCCGCTCCCGGCCGAGTCCGCCCGCACGAAGAGCCGGCCGAGTCGGCCAGGCTCTCGATGCACCATTCGAACGAACCGGGGCCGGTGCGCTCCAGCATGCCCGCGACGAACCGGCGCATCCCGGCCACGCGTTCGGCGCACGCCGGCGACTGCGCGCGGTTGTACATTTCCGCCGGGTCGGTGGCGAGATCGTACAGCTCGTCGATCTCGAAGCGGTTCCACACGTACTTCCAGCCGTCCGCGACCACCATGACGTGCGCGGCGAGCTGCGCCGGGTCGCGGTCGCCCTCGTAGATCGCCGCGGCGCCGGCGACCTCCGCGAACACGGGAGCCGGCTCGGGGACGGCGCCGGCCATGATCGCGGGCGCCATCGACCGGCCTTCCAGGGAGGCCGACGCGGGCGCTCCGACGAGATCGAGCAGGGTGGGCACCAGGTCCACCCCGCCGAACGGAGTCGTGACGCGCTGCCCGGCCGGTATCGCCTCCGGCCAGGAGATCAGGCACGGCACGCGCACCGACTCCTCGTACATCAGCGCCTTCTCCACGAAGCCGTGGTTGCCGAGCATCTCGCCGTGGTCGCTGTTCACCACGAAGATAGTGCGGTCGAGGCGCCCGGCCCGTTCGAGCGTCGCGACCAGGCGCCCGATCTGCCGGTCGACGTGGGTGACGAGCGCGTAGTAGTAGCGCATCACGGTGCGGAACTCCTCTTCCGTGACCGAGCCCGGCGGGACGCGGCCGCGGCGCCCGGCCTGCGAACGCGGCTTGCCTTCCAGCGGGTCGTGGAAGTTGTGCGGGAACGGCAGCCGGTCCGGGTCGAAGAGGGCGAGCAACTCCGGTGGTGGGATGATCGGTGGATGCGGGTCCTTGACGCCGACGAGCAGGAACAGCGGCTGGTCGCGGTCGCGTTCCAGGACGGCGAGCGCCTGGTCGACGGTCCAGGTGGTGCGCTGCTGGCGTGGGTCGGTCAGCACGCCGAGCGGCATCTCGCGGCCGTAGCGGAATATCCCCGGAGCATCCAGGGCGTAGGGGTTGGCGATGCCCTGCTCTTCCAGGTCGCCGAAGAAGGGGCCGGGGAGGTTCTCGTAGATGTAGCTGAAGCAGCACCAGTGGTCGGTAAAGCCGTGCGCGGGAACGGCGTCGTCGCTCAGGTGCCACACCCCCACGTTGCCGCACGCATAGCCGTGCTGCTGCAACAGGTCGGCGATGGTCACGCACCGGTCGGACAGCGTACAGCCGTCGATCCCCTCGCGCGAGGGCGCGTAGTTGTTGCACAGCCGGTGGGTGTGCGGGTAGGTGCCGGTGAGCCAGCTCGCCCGCGCCGGCGAGCACAGCGGGGAAGCACAGTACGCGCTCTCGAACCACGCGCCGCGCTCCGCCAGGCGGTCGATGTTGGGGGTGCGCACCGCCGGGTTGCCGGCGTACCCGACCGCATCCCGGCGCAACTGGTCGCACATGACCCATACGATGTCCGGGCGTGCGCTCACCGGGTTAGGGTCATCGCGTCAGGGACCGGAGGCCATCGGCAGGCCGGCGTCCTGCCAGTCCTGCTTTCCCGCGCCGTACTCGAGGACGTCGTGGAAACCGAAGAAGGCCAGCTTGCGCGCCGCCAGGCCGCTGGCCGCGCACGCCTGGTCGGCGCAATACAGGATGAGCTGCTGCTCGGGCCGGTAGCGCTGCCGGGAGGTGGCGCCGATCCGCTCCAGCGGGATGTTCACCGCGCCGGCGATGTGGCTGCGCCGGAACTCCTCTTCCGGCATCACCTCGACCAGCACCGCGTCGCCCTCCGCCAGCAGGCGCCGCACCTCTTCGCGGTCGATCACGCGCGCCACCGTGGCGCGCCTACATCGGGCCGACGCGGCGGGTGCCCACGTCGACGGCGGCCATGGCGGCGGCGTAGCTGCCCAGCAGCAGGTCGGCCTTCAGCGCCGCGTGGTCCGGGTCGTCCCACAGGTTGTCGAACTCGCACCGGTCGCGCTCCAGGTCGTACAGCTCGCCCAGGCCGTGGCCGTGGTACACCACCAGCTTGTAGCGCCCGCGCCGGTACATGGTGGCACGCGTGGCGTCGGGCGCGTCGATGGCGTCGAAGTACTCGCACCATACGGCGTCGCGGTGGCGGTCGAGCGGTGCGCTGCCGGTGCCCATCGGCAGCAGCGAGCGGCCCTGCATCCAGTCCGGCACCGGCTCGCCGGCCGCCTCCAGCAGGGTGGGCGCCAGGTCGGTGAGCTCCACCAGCGCGTCGCTCCGCTGCGAGGCGCGGATCTCCCCCGGCCAGGACAGGATCAGCGGCACCCGCACCAGCCCCTCGTAGAAACGGCAGCCCTTCTGGATCAGGCCGTGGTCGCCGAGCATCTCGCCGTGGTCGCTGGTGAAGATCACCAGCGTGTCGTCCGCCTGGCCGGACGCGCGCAGGGCATCAAGCATGCGCCCAACCTGGTCGTCGATCAGCTCGATCATCGCGTAGTAGGCGGCCTGCAGGGTGCGGGCGTCGCGCGCGGTGGCATGCGCCGGCATGGCGGACGCATCGCCGCCCGGCACATCCGCCGCCGCGGCGCCTTCCCGTCCGGGCGACACCGGGATAACCGGGCTGCGGATGTCCAGGTCGTCCGGCGGACGGCCCTTGGACTGGAAGTCGACCGCCGCCAGCGCCGCCTGCTGGGCCAGGTCGCTGTCACGAAACAGCGGCCCCGGCATCGCCGCCGGATCGTAGCGGTCACGGTACTCCTGCGGCGGGTTGAACGGCGGGTGCGGATCGTAGATGTTCACGCACGCCAGCCACGGGGTATCGGGGGTATCGGCGGCGCGCTGCTCGCCGGTGATGAACTCGATGGTGCGCTCGGCGGCCCAGGTGGTCTGGTGCAGCGGCGCCGGCACGCCGGCCGGGTCCTGGATCAGTTCGCCGAGCACGGCGCCGCGCTGCCGCACCCAGTCGGCGTAGTCGTGGCCCACCGGCCAGTCGTCGCGCGGTCCGTGGCTGTAGCGCCAGTAGCGGTAGCCGTCGTCGGCGCGCGGCTCGGTGCGCCCGTAGGCGCTCGCCAGGTGCAGCTTGCCGATCAGCCCGCAGTCATAGCCGGCGTCGGCGAGCAGCCGCGTCACCAGCGGGAAACGGCCCACGAACGTGTCGTTGCCGTTGCGCGTGTTGTGGCAGGTGCTCGGGTAGGTGCCGGTCAGGAAGCTGGCGCGGCTCGGCGTGCAGATCGGGCTCTGGCAGTAGGCGTGGGTGAACGCGGTGCCGGAGCGCCACAACTCGTCCAGGTGCGGTGTGCGCACATGGCGGTTGCCCTGCGCGCCGAGCGTGTCGTAGCGCTGCTGGTCGGTGCACAGCCACAGGATGTTGGGCCGCTTCGGCCGCCGCGGCGTGCCGCTCACGCGCCGGGCGCGGTCTCCAGGAGGCCGATCTTCTCCAGCACCCGCTGCGCCTTGGTCACGCCCTCGTAGTTGGGACTCTCGGCGACCACCCGCTTGAGCGCGATGATGGCGTGTTCGTCACCCTGCTCGGCCAGCTCCAGCGCCTCCGCGAACGCGACTTCGCCGAACCGTGTGTCTCTCTCGACCAGCTCGAATTGCGAGGATCGCCAGTAGTACTTCAGCGCGTCGTCCGCCGGCCAGTCCTCGTACACCTCCTCCCAGGTGAGGTCCTCGACCAGGTGCGGGAGAAGCTGCTGTTCCGATACCGGCAGGCCGTCGCGCTGGTAGCGGTTGTCGAGCGAGACGCGCAGCCGATCCTCGGTCAGGTTGGGCAGCGCGCCGTGCACCATCAGGCAACCGAAGATCAGCGTGTCGCCGATCTCGAAGTCGCTGCAGCGCGGGATGCCGCGCTCCTCGGGCCGGGTCACCTTCTGACCGCCGGCGCCGAGCGAGAAGTGGTGGTCCACCACCTTGCCCACCTTGTGGGAGCCCTCCACCACCGCCAGCGGCCCCAGCTCCATGGGACAGTCGCCGAGCGGGGTCCACGCCGTGATCACCTCCAGGTTGCTCTGGAAGTGGACGAAGTCCTGGTGGAACGGCGTGGTATGCTCGGTGTACTGCGGAAACCACAGCCGGGTGATCTTCATCGGGTGGGGCAGCACCGGCCCGTCGATGACCGTGCCGATCAGGTCCACCACCTCCGGCCAGTGT
The DNA here is from genome assembly GCA_965208575.1 of Spirochaetia bacterium. Lineage (GTDB taxonomy): Bacteria > Spirochaetota > Spirochaetia > SZUA-6 > Bin103 > Bin103. The sequence goes on from CBDBOV010000001.1 coordinate 471,590, forward strand.
CCGGACGCGTGCATCGAGCGCAGCTTCTGCACGTGCGTGTAGATGCGCGCGTACTCGCGGTTCCCCTCGGTGATCGCCCTGGACGGGTCCACGCGACCCTCCGCCAGGTCGCTGCCCGGCACCATCCAGTCGCTCGCCCCCCGCAGCGCCTCCAGGATTTCGAGGCGGAGCCGCCACAGCTTGTCGGGATCCTGCAACTTGCGCAGGAACAGGTAGCCTTCCTCTTTGAACCGCCGGCGCAACTCCACCGGGTCGGACAGCGCGTCGTTGGACACGCGAAACGGCTGCAATTCCATATCGCGCCCACGATAGCGGCTCACCGGCCGTTGTGCAACGTCCGGCGGACGGCATGGGCTCGAAGATTGGAACGGGCGAGCGGACGGAGCGGACGTATGAGAGTTTGACGGGGCGCGGAGGGGGGACTAAGGTAGTGGATCAGGAGCCGTCCGTCCCGCGCCGCGGTGCGGGAGAGCCGAACGGTTTCACAACACGTGGAGAGTTCAGGGAGGACTGTCATGACACATGCGAAATGGTTGGCACTGGCCGTGGCGCTCTGCCTGCCGGCGGCGCTGGCCGCGGCGGGCGGCGAGGAGGAGGGTTCGGCGGTTGCCGGCGGAGCCATGGCCGCGTCCCCCGAGGTGCAGGCTGCCATCGATTCCGGCACCTGGGTGTGGGCGACGCTGGCCGACTACGAGCAGGACACCGGCAACCGCCTTACCAGTTTCGGCGAGGCGCCGATGCTGGCGGCGATGGTCGCGGCCGGCGAATTGCCGCCGGTGGAGGAGCGCATCTCCGAGGAGCCGCTGGTGATCAACCCGTTCGACGAGATCGGCACTTACGGCGGCACGCTGCGTACCGCGTCGCTGGGCCCCGGCTACAATGACTTCACGCCGATCCGGGGGCTGGCGGGGGTGATCCAGACCGCCAACCGCGGCCCGGGCGCGCCGCACGAGAACGTCCCCTACGGCTACAAGGGCTGGGAGATCTCCGACGACGGCATGACCTTCACCATGTTCCTGCGCCGCGGCGCCAAGTGGTCGGACGGGCATCCACATACCGCCGAGGACGTGGAGTTCTGGGGCGAGTTCTTCTGGCATCCCGATTACGCGGGCTGGGATCAGAGCAACTTCGGTCCGGTCGCATCGGTGGAGAAGGTGGATGACTACACCGCCCGCCTGACCTTCACCCGTCCCAACCCCACCTTCATGGGCTGGGTCGAGTTCTGGGGCGGCTGGTACCCGTTCCGCTATCCCAAGCACTACCTGTCCCAGTACCACCCCGAGTACAACGACGACGCGGAAGCGCTGGCCAAGGAGGAGGGCTTCGAATCGTGGCTGCAGTCGTTTCGCGCCCATTCCGACAGCGGTGACTTCGGCCAGAAGGACTTCGACCTGCCCACCATGCGGTCATGGGGTGTGATCGACATCACCGCCACCTACTCGCTGATGGAGCGCAACCCCTACTTCTGGGCTATCGATCCGGCCGGCAACCAGCTCCCCTACATCGACCGGCTGCGCGTCGAGGTGGTCAACGACCAGGAGGGCTACAACCTGAAGGCGATCGCCGGCGAGATCGACATCGCCCAGTTCGGCCTGGAGGCCGCCAACGTCAGCCTGTACAAGGAAAACGAGGAGAAGGGCGACTACCAGCTCCTGATGTGGAAGGCGCCGGACGGCTCGGAGGCGGCGTACGGCTTCAACATGACCCACTCCGACCCGGTGCTGCGCGAGATCTTCCAGGACATCCGCTTCCGGCAGGCGATGTCGCTGGCCATCAACCGCGACGAGATCAACACGCTGCTGTACTTCGACCTCGGCGACGTGCGGCAGGCGGCGATGAACCCCGACAACAGCTACTACAAGCAGGAGTGGGCGGAGCGGTTCGTCGACTACGACCCCGACCGCGCCAACGCGCTGCTCGACGAGATGGGCTTGGCCTGGAACGGCGACGGCACGGTGCGGCTGCGCCCCGACGGTGAGCCACTGCGCATCCGGCTGTGGATCAACCAGCGCCGGCCCACGCTGATCAACACCGGCGAGCTGGTGGAGGCGCACTGGGAGGCGGTCGGCGTGGACGTCGACTTCCAGGGCAGAGACGGCCCGTTCGTGGGCCAGATGGTGCGCGCCAACGAGCATGATGTGCAGAGCTGGCACCTGCGCCGCACCAACGAGAGCAAGGGCTTTCAGGCGCACAACAAGTTTCTCTCCGGCGACGGCGTGGAGTTCGGGCGCCTCTGGGAGCAGTGGCACCAGAGCGGCGGCGAACAGGGCGAGGAGCCGCCGGAGAAGATCAAGCGCCTGTACGAACTGGGCGAGCTGTGGCTGGCGTCCACCAACGACGCGGACTACAACCGCTACGCCGAGGAGTTGTTCGACCTGGCCAGCGAGGAGCTGCTGATCATCGGCACCGTCGGCTTCGTGCCGTTGCCGGTGATCGTGCAGAACAAGGTGGGCAACTTCCCGCGCGACGTGCGCTGGATCGGCGACGACACGCAGTTCCTGCGCGACGTCAAGCCGGACACCTGGTTCCTGCGCCAGTAGCGGGATCGGCGAGTCCCGGAGCGGTCCCCTTTAGCCGCCTCCGGGGCTCCACTCTCGGTTACCCGCCGCCCGCGGCCTCGGCGTCGCGGGCGATGCGGCTCAGGATGCCCTTGACGATGATGTCGAGTTGCCCGTTCCGGGAGTAGTCGGCGGGCGCAACGAAGTCGACGCGACGGTCGGCGATCAGGCGGTGGATCTTGTCCAGGTGCTCGGGGCTGGTGCGCGGGTCGTACACGGCGATGGCGCAGCCGCCCTTGTAGGTGACCATCTTCATTGCCGGCACGTCGGTGTCGCCGTCACCGATGAAGATGATGCGGCCGAAGGGAACGGCGCGAGCCTCCTTGGCCATGTAACGGTTCATCGCCGCGCTGTCCCAGTGATTGTCGATGCCGCGGTTGATTCGAAACAGGTACTGCGTCTTGGTGGTGTAGTTGATCGCCACGCCGGGCCAGATCGCCTCGTTGTGTTCGTTGTAGATAAACTTGGAGGCGAACACGTCGTGAAACTGGTCCACGATTGCGCAGCCGCGGATCATCTCCTCCACCCCCGACGAAAGTATATAGTGCTCCAGCGCCAGGCCGCAGTCGGCGGCGTGCGCGTTGATGCGCCGGAACCATGACCTGTCGGCCAAGCCCGGAAACAGTTCCACCGTGGCGCCGTGCGCGCGCAGCGCTTGCCGGGTGATCGGGATGCCCCGTTCGGTCGACTTCTCCAGCATGAGGCGCATGTAAGCCAGGATCTGGTCGGCGTCCTCGACCTGGGCGCGCATATTGGACTCCCGCCAGAACGCCTCGTTGGACATCCCGAGTGCGGAGATGAAGCCGTGCTCCTGCAGGTTGCCGGGGGCGAGGGTGCCGTCGAAGTCGTAGATCAGCGCCGTGCGCTGCAGTTCGGCGCGGTTCACGGCGCCGATCCGGTAAGTGCGGTCGCGTGTGCGATGCCCGTGCCGCGGCCGCGGCCCTGGTGGTTGCCGGCGTCACGGAGCGGCGGTGCCTCCGGCTCCCGGGTGATCACGATGCGGGTGCCGGCGGCCGGTGCGGCGAACGCGACCTGTTCGCCATCCGGCCACAGCACGGTAAGCGTGCCGCCCGGCAGGTGGCCGCCGCCGAGCCCGAAGTGGGCCTCCGGTGGGTCGCCGGACAGGTAGCCGCTGCCGCTGCGCAGTTCGCGTGTCTGCACGCCCTGCCTGCTTTCCAGGTGCAGCCGCGCGCCCACGGCGAACGGGTTGGCCGACCCCGGCCAGCGCAGCGCCACCTGCGCGCTTCGGCCGCCGCACAGCCGGTTCTCGTACAGCACCGCCGGCGCGCCGATGTTGTTGATCACGATGTCCAGGTCGCCGTCGCGGTCGAAGTCCGCCATGCTCATGCCGCGACCGCCGGCGGTGTCGCCCAGCCCCCACTCCGGCGCCGCCGTGAAGTGGCCGCTGCCATCGTTGCGGAACGCCAGGTTCTCCTCCACCAGCTCGTTGCCCGGTAGGTGGCCGAACATGTCGGCGGCAATCATGCCGTTGACCACGTACAGGTCGGCGAAGCCGTCGTTGTCCAGGTCGCCGAACTTGGCCGACCAGCTCCAGCCGGTGGCATCCACGCCGCGCGCCGCCGCCTCGTTCGCGAAGCGGAGCTGGCCGCCGCCCGGCTCGCCGGCCGCCGTGCGGCGCAGCAGAACATTCTCGTTGATCTGCCGCGAACCGCGCCGCGGCTTCTCGTAGTAACGGTACACCGGCTCCCAGGCTGTTTCGGTAGCCGCGTCCGGGCGAAACGGCTTCATGTCGGCGGCGAACAGCTCCTCGCTGCCGTCGTTGTCCAGGTCGGCGATGTCGAAGCTCATGGTGTTGCGCGCCGTGGCCGCGAACGGTTCCGACAACTCCCAGCCGTCGCCGCGGCGCAGGTACACGTAGTCCTCGCGGTCGAAGTCGTTGCCGACCAGGATGTCTGCCAGCCCGTCGCCGTCCAGGTCGGTGAACAGCAGCGCCAGCGCCTCGGCGGTGTTGACCAGCGAGCGCGGTTCCAGCCTCCCCGCGGCCCGCTCGTAGTAGACCACGCCGCTGCCGAACAGCACGTTGCCCATCTCCTCCACCATCTCCGCGTCGTAGGTGGCCGACGCGATGTCCAGGTCGCCGTCGCGGTCGGCGTCGGCCCACGCCATGGTCATGGCAGGATACCACGCCCCGAAGCGGTCCGCGGGCGCAAAGTTGGCGGCGCCGTCGCCCAGCCACAGTTGCGGCGGCGTGTGCGGGCGGGTGAACACGAGGTCGAGCGCGCCGTCGGCGTTCTCGTCCACCAGGAACACCGCGCGCGTGCGCGAGTTGGCGATTGTCGCCGTCTCGAACACCGGTCCGCCACCGGCCCACGGCGCGCCGGCGTTGATCAGTACCGTGCCGGGCCCCACCAGGTTGGCGAATGCGATGTCCAGGTCGCCGTCGCCGTCGACGTCGCCCACCGCCACCCCCGAGCCGATGCCGGCGAACGGGCTTCCGGACTCGGCGTCGAAGGGCGATGCGTGCGGCAACTCATGGCGCACGAACCGTGCCGTGCCGACGCAGACCGGCTCGGCAAATCGGGTGACGGCGAAGCGGTAGCCGGGCGGCGGCGAACTCTGAGCGGCGGCGTCGCCCGCGAACAGCGCCGTCGCCAGGAGCGTCGCGGTCACCAGCGCTGTCGGCGCCACCCTGAAACTACCCCTCGTCAAGCTACTGCTTGCACTCTGACAAACTATTGTTTGTACCCCCACAAACTACTGTTTGTAGGGGTCGGCGGCGTCGCGTAGGCCGTCGCCCACGAAGTTGAACGCCAGAACGGTCACGATCACCCACAACCCCGGTACCAGCAGCCACGGGTGCAGCGCCACCGTGCGCACGTTCTGCGCCTCCTTCAGCAGCACGCCCCAACTCACCACCGGCGGGCGCAGCCCCAGCCCCAGGAAGCTGAGCGCCGTCTCGCCCAGGATCATGCCCGGCACCGCCAGCGTCAGGTTGACGATCAGGTAGCTCATGAACGAGGGCAGCAGGTGGCGCACGATGGTCGCCCCCGGTCCGGTGCCGGCGATGGCGGCGGCCATCACGAAGTCCTCGGCGCGCAACTGCAGCAGCTTGCCGCGCACCACCCGTGCCAGGCCGCCCCAGCTCACGATCGACAGGATGATGGTGATGGCGAAGTAGATCTGCAGCGGGCTCCAGTTGCGCGGCATCGCGGCCGACAGCGCCATCCACAGCGGGATGGTGGGAATCGACTGCATGAACTCGATCAGCCGCTGCACCGCCATGTCGGCGCGCCCGCCGAAGAACCCGGAGATGCCGCCGAGCGAGCAGCCGATCACGAACGTCATCGCCACCCCGATCAGGCCGATGGAGAGCGAAGTGCGCGCCGCGTACAGGACGCGCGAGAACATGTCGCGGCCGAACTTGTCGGTACCGAGCAGGTACAGCGTGCCGTGCTCCACCCCGAACAGGTGCAGGTCGCTGCGGAACAGGTTCCACAGCCGGTACTCGTCGCCGCGCACAAACAGGCGCAGGTAACTCGGCCGCGAGGTCTCCAGGTGGTACACCTTGCGGAACTTCTCGCGGTCCATCTCCAGGCGCAGCGGGTAGACGAACGGGCGCGGCGAGAACCCCTGCTCGCTGACGAAGCGGATGCGCTGCGGCGGCGCGTAGATGTTGTCGGTGTCGCGCTTGGCGATGTCCCCGGTGGCGAAGAACTCGGCGAAGATCGACACGAAGTAGAGCACGGCGAGCACCACCAGGCCGGCCTGGGCCAGCTTGTGGCGCGCAAACTTGCGCCTGATGAGCTGCCATTGCGAGGCGAGAAAGTAACTCTCGTTGGCGGCGTCGTCACGGGCGGCAACGCCTGCCGGCAGCGCCTCGCTCATGCCGTCTGCTCCGCCTCGAAGCGGATGCGCGGGTCGATCCAGATCAGCAGCATGTCGGAGATGAAGGTGCCGATCACGGTCAGGATCGCGAGCACCATCACGATGCTGGAGGCGAGCTGCATGTCCTCGGCGGTGAGCGCGGTGAACAGCAGCGGCCCCACGGTCGGCAGGTTGAGGACGATGGCGGTGATGATGGTGCCGGACACGATCTCCGGCAGCAGGCCGCCGACGGTGCTGACGATCGGGTTGACCGCGATGCGCACCGGGTACTTGAACAGGAGCTGGCCCTCCTCCACGCCCTTGGAACGGGCGGTGATCACGTACTGCTTCTGCAGCTCGTCGAGCAGCGAGCTGCGCATCACCCGGATCAGGCCGGCGGTGCCGGCGGTGGCGACTACCAGGATCGCCACCGGCAGGTGCTTGAGCATATCGATCACCTTGGCGAAGCTCCACGGCGCATCCAGGTACTCGGAGGAGAACAGGCCGGTGATGCTGAAGTCGAGCACGCTGTAGGAGAACCACATCAGGATCAGGGCGAGCAGAAAGTTGGGAGTGGCCAGCCCGATGAATCCGAAAACGGTGGCGGTGTAGTCGCCCACCGAATACTGGTGGGTGGCGGAGTAGATGCCGATCGGAATCGCCATCGCGTAGGTGGCGGCCAGCGTGATCACTGCCAGCAGCACGGTGAGGCCGATCCGTTCTCCGATCAGCTCGGTTACCGGCTTGTTCCACTGGTGGGACAGGCCCAGGTTGCCCTGGAGGAAGTTGGCGACCCACTTCAGGTACTGGATGTAGTCGGGCTGATCGAGGCCGTACAGCTTGCGCAGCCCCTCGAGCTGTGCCTCGCTCATCGTGGTGCCGGAAAGCTGAAGCTGCTGCAGGTGGAACGTGAGGTAGTCCCCTGGCGGCAGCTTGATGATCGCGAAGCCGACCACCGACACCGCCACCATGGTGAACACCATGTACAGTAGCCGCCGCCCGATGTACGAGGTCATGGCGCCCTTACCTTAGCCGAAAACGCATCGGCCCGCCATTCGGCGGGCCGATGCGAAGCGATTGGGCGGTCCAGTCCTATTGGCGGATGAACCACTGGTCGGGCTTGACGTCGCGCAGGAACTGCGTGTCGTCGCCGAACCAGCGCGCGTCGCGCGGGATGTTGCCCACGCGGTTGTGCACGATCACCGGCACCGGCGCGTAGCCCACCGTGCCGATAATCAGCACGTTCTCCGAAGCGAAGTCGAAGATCTGCTGCGCGATCCGGTCGCGTTCGGCGAGGTCAGTGGTGGAGTACCAGGTCTCCGCCAAGGCGTAGAATCGCTTGAACTCCTCGGGCGGCTCCTCGCCCCCCTCGCCGCCGGTCTGCACCCAGCGCCACCACTCGCGGGCGTAGTCGATCAGGCCGCCGGTGATGAACTTGTTGTTGCGCGAGAATCCCTTGCTCGGATTGGTGCGGCGCAGGTGAGCTGGTCCCGGAAAAACGGACGGTATGGTAGAGTGTATCCAAGGCCACGAGGAGGGCCAGCAAGATGGCGACGAAGAGGCGTCGGTTCACAGCGGAGTTCAAGGCGAAGGTAGTGATGGAGGCGCTGCGGGGAGACCGTACGATCCAGGCGATCGCGGCCAAGCACGAAATACATCCGAACCAGATCAGCAGTTGGAAGCGGCAGGCTCAGACCGGTCTGCGGGACCTGTTCGCCGACGGCCGGAGCCGGCGGCAGAAGGAGCACGATGAGACCATTCACGACCTGCATGCCAAGATCGGGGAGTTGACCGTGGAGCGCGATTTTTTAGCACGCGGGCTCGGGCGCTGAGCCGGGCCGAGCGACGAGAGATGATCGACCGCGAGCACGACCGTCTGAGCATCAGCCGGCAGTGCCGCCTGATCGGGCTGAACCGGTCGACGCTGTACTACCGAGCGGTGGGCGAGAGCGCTGACACGCTCGCGTTGATGCGCCGCATCGACGAACTTTATCTGGAATGTCCGTTCTACGGCAGCCGGCAGATGATGCGCCATCTGGCACGCGAGGGAAAGCGGGTCGGTCGGCACCGGGTGCGGCGGCTGATGCGGCTGTTGGGGCTGGAGGCGATCTACCGCAAGCCACGCACCAGCGTCGCGCACCCGGACCATCGGGTGTATCCGTATCTGCTGCGAGGGCTTACGATTGAGCGCCCGAACCAGGTGTGGTGCGCGGACTTGACCTACATCCCGGTGCAGGGAGGATTTCTGTACCTGGTGGCGATCATGGACTGGGCGAGCCGGCGGGTGTTGGCCTGGCGGCTGTCCAACACGATGGACACCTCCTTCTGCCTGGAGGCGTTGGCGGACGCTCTGGAAGACTTCGGCATTCCCGAGATCTTCAACACCGATCAGGGCAGCCAGTTCACCAGCATCGCGTTCACCGGCCAGTTGGAGGCGACCGGGATACGGTGCTCGATGGACGGGCGCGGTCGTTGTCTGGATAACGTATTCATCGAACGGTTGTGGCGCTCGCTGAAGTACGAGTCGGTATACCTGCACGATTTGGAGGATGGCTTCGAGGCGCAGCGGGTGATCGACGGGTGGATGGCATTCTACAACGAGACCCGACCACACTCGGCGCTCGGCGGGCGTACGCCCGCGGAAGCGTACCGCGACGGGGTGGCGGAACAACAGCAGGAGGTGGCGTAGCGAACAGGAACGGCAGGCGGTTGGCATGGGGTGCAAGGGCATCCGAGGACCAACGGGAGCGCGAGCAGTGGGGACGAAGTATCCACATATCCACAGGCTCGCTCACCCCCTCCCCGGACCCCACCCCCATTACCGCCGCCTGATCATCTCGACCAGGAGGGTGGGTTGACAACGAACGAGATGCACTCTACAATATCCCATCCACTGTCCAACCTATCGGGTCCACGTCACAGGAACCACACCGCGATGTCGTGGTCGTTGGTGGAGATGCGGGTCTCGACCAAGTCGACGTCGCCGGTGCGCATGTCGACCTTGAGGCCCACGTCCTCCCAGTACTCCTTGACCAGCTCACTGATGTCGATCAGCGACTCGGACTCGTTGTTGATCCACATCTGCGCCTCCAGCACCTTGCCCGTCGGGGCGCAGCCGGAACTCGTTGTTGCTGTCCCACTGCAGGCCCATCTCGTCCAGCAGGGCGTTGGCGCGCTGCGGATCGTACTCGGCCAGGTGGTTGGCCCACTCTTCCTTGTAGTAGCTGTTCTCCGGGTCCATGGCCGCCTGCCGCGGCACCGCCATGCCGAAGAACATCACCTCGTTGATCTCGTCGCGGTCGATGGCCAGCGACATCGCCTGCCGAAAGCGCAGGTCGCCGAAGACCTCGCGCAGCACCGGATCCTTGCTGGTCATGTTGAAGCCGTAGCCCGCCTCGGCGCCGGCCGGGCGCGGCCACAGCAGGGTCATGTAGTTGGCTTTCTCCTCGCCATCCTTGTACAGCGGAATGTCCGCCGCGGAGTGGCCGAAGCCGGACACGTCAAGCTCGCCGGACACCGCCTTGAGCGTCTTGCCCTCGTTGTCGTTGACCACCTCCACCCGTACCACGTCGATGTAGGGGAGCTGATTGCCCGCCGTGTCGATGGCGAAGTGATAAGGGTTGCGGACGAAGGTGCGGTAGGTCGGATCCACGTCGCCGAGCAGCCAAGGCCGGATGGTGGGCGGCTCGTCGTCCTGTCCGAAGGTGCTGATGCCCGACTTGCGACCGAATGCCTGCACCCACGACTCGAATCCCTCCTCCTTGGCCAGCGCCTCCGCGTCGTCGTTGTAGCGCGGGTGCCACTTCGACAGGTAGTGCTTGGGATAGCGGATCGGGTACCAGCCGCCCCAGAACTCCATCCACGACATGGCGGTCGGGTTGGGCTCGCTCCAGTGCAGCTTGACGGTGTAGTCGTCGACCCGCTCCACGGTGGAGATCGGCCCGAAGTTGTTCAGCACCCAGCCACCGGATGGCGTGTCCGGATGCAGCAGCACCTCCTCCGCCCAGAACACCACGTCGTCGGCAGTGTAGGGCTCGCCGTCCGACCACTTCATGCCGCGGCGCAACTCCATGGTGAAGGTGTAGGCGTCCTCCGAGAGGTAGTTCTTCTTGTGCGCGTAGTTCACCCACTGGTGCGGGTGACCGGGGCCGTGGTTGGCGATGTGCACGGTGCCCGCCAGATCCCGGATCGGGGTGAAGACGTTGTAGCCGGCGCCCACGGTGGCCATGCGCAAGGTACCGCCGTACTGGCCGATCTCCTCGAACACGTTGAGCACGAGCGGTTCCTCGGGCAGCCGCTCGTCGACCGGCGGCAGCCGGCCGTCGGCCACCATGGCGGCCAGCGCCGGCGCTTCCTGGAAGCTCAGGATGCGGTTGCCGGTATCGCTCTCCTACTCGGCCAGGGTGTCCCACGACCACGCGTCGCCGACGCGCTCCCCCGCGGCCGCGCCGCCCGCGCCGTCCGCGCCGCTGCCCGAGCCTTCCTCGCCCTCGCCGCCGGCGAACGCGCCCGGCGCGCTCAGCGTGCAGATCAGGCCGGCAATTGCCAGCCGAAAAAGCCTGTTCATGAAGGTCCTCCCGTTTCCGGACTCAGTCGGTGGGGCGCCAACCTGTGCCTTCACGCGCAGTTCCGCCGGCCCAACCGGCTGTCAATGCGCCACGTTACGCCGTGTGCCGAGGCCTGTCAAACTGCTCGCGCGGGGACCGGCGTTGGGGTGCTGCTAGACCGGGAATTCGAGCTGTTCGGCGCGGAATACCTCGCTGACCGACTGGCGGTTGTGGATGCGGGCGATGGCGTCGGCGAGCAGCGGCGCGATGGTGAGCACGCGCACCTTGCCGCCGAGGCGCTTGTGTTCGGGCACCGGCACGGTGTTGGTGGTGACCACCGCCTGCACCGACGGGCGGTCCAGGCGCTCCACCGCCGGCCCCACCAGCACGCCGTGGCTGACGCTGATGATCGCCGGCTCGGCGCCGGCATCCACCAGGGCGTCGGCCTGCTGGTAGATCGAGCCGCTGGCGATCACGTCGTCGATCAGCACCGGCGTCTTGCCGTGCACGTCGCCGACGATGTCCACCACCTCCACCTCCAGGCCGGCGACCCCGGAGCGCCGCTTGTGCACCACCACGATCGGCAGCTCCAGGATCATCGCGTACTTGTCGGCCATCTTGGCGCGCCCCACGTCGGAGGCCACCACGACGGCGTTGCCGAGGTCGAAGCTGTCGCGCAGGTAGCGGCACAGCGTGGTGACGGCGGTCAGGTGATCCACCGGGATGTCGAAAAAGCCCTGGATCTGGGTGCTGTGCAGGTCGATGGAGACGATGCGGTCGGCGCCCGCGGTGGTAAGCAGGTTGGCGACCAGCTTGGCGGTGATCGGTTCGCGCCCGGTGGACTTGTGATCCTGGCGCGCGTAGCCGAAGTAGGGGATGACCGCGGTGATGGTGGCCGCCGACGCCCGGCGCAGGGCGTCGATCAGCACCAGCAGCTCCATCAAGGTGTCGTTGACCGGTTGGCAGGTTGGCTGGATGACGTACGCGTCCACGCCGCGCACGCTCTGCTCGATCTGGATGTGCACCTCTTCTTCGTGGAAGGTCTGGAAGCGCACCTCGCACAGGTCGCGGCCGAGCACGCTGGCCACTTCCAGCGCCAGTTCGGGACTGGAACGCCCGGAGAAGAGCCGGAAGCGGTCACTGAGGTCGGCGTTCACCAGCGCACTTTCGGGAGCCATCAGGCGGTGACGGTAGCACCGGCGGCGGGCGGCCGTAAAGAGCTTCGGGCGCGGGCGGGGCGCGCCGCGAGACGGTCCCGCGGGCTGTCGCCGGCTCCGATGCGCCCGGACACCGGCACCGTGATCGCCGTACCGGGACGGTGTTCCGAGCCGGACGTGCTCGCCGGGCGGTGCGTCAGGGGCAGCAGGCGCAGCCGTTGGGCTGGCAGGGCACGCTCGGCGCCGGCTGCGCGGCCGCCGCGGGTTCCTTGCCGCCAATCAACGGTGCCGAGAACACGCGCCGCAGCGGCGCATCGACCGGCGTTTCGCCGGGATCGAGATCGGCGCTGTCGCACAATTCGCCCCAGGTCTGCAGCAGCGTGGTCATGGCGTGGCTCACCTCGATGGTGCGCCCGTTGGTCTCGCAGTGGTAATCGTAAGCAGGCATTCCTCAACCTCTTCCTGGTTCCTTAGCAAATGCTACCCGGCGCCGGTACGTCAAGCTCTTCATGCCGACCTCGTGTCGCCCGCCATTACCGGCAGCTCGTCGGCAGTCGGGAAGCCGTGCTGATGGCGGTGCGGCGGCGCGTCGAACGCCTGCGTCGACTTGTACCACTCCAGGCGGCCGTCGGCGGCCACCGGGCGCACGCGGGCCAGGATCGCTTCCTGCTCCTCCGCGCTCATCGGCGTGAAATCGCGCGCGAGGGCACTGTTGTGGTCCACCATCTCGGTGGTGGTCATGCCGGAGATCAGCGTCGCAATCGGTTGCGACATGGCGAAGCGCAGGCACTCGGCCGCGGACAGTCCGGCCCTGGTCAGGAACTGAGTGCGCCCGCCGAGCGCCTTCATGCCGAGCACGCCGACGCCGCGCCGCTGCGCCTCCGGCAGCACGCCGCGGATGAAGCTCTTGTAGTGCGGGTCCATCACCGTCACCGGCATCTGCACCGAGGCCCACGGGAACTCGTGGCCGAGCATCGCCAGCAGGTAGGCGGGATCCTTGTGGCCGGTGCAGCCGACGTAGCGCACCTTGCCGTCGGCCAGCGCCTGGTGGGCCGCCTCGGCGGCGCCGTCGGCGGCGAACACCAGCTCGTCGTCGTTGGCGTAGTTGATCTCGTGGAATTGCCACAAGTCGATCACGTCGGTGCGCAGGCGGCGCAGGCTGTCCTCCAGGTTGGACAGCGCACCGGCGCGGTCGCGCGCGCACACCTTGGTCATCAGGAACACTTCGTCGCGGCGGTGCTCGATCGCCTGCCCCATGAGGGTCTCCGAGCGGCCCCCGTTGTACTCCCAGGCGTTGTCCATGAAGGTCACCCCGCGGTCGATGGCGTGCCGGATCACGCGCACCACCTCGGCGTCGGAGTTGGCGGCCCCGACGCCGGCGACGTGGGCGCCGCCCATGCCGAGCATCGACACCCGTTCCCCGGTCGACCCGAGCGGGCGGGTCGGTAGCTGGTCACTCATGTCTGGCACCCTACACCGCCGCGCCGACGCCATGCCAGCGCGCGGGAAGGCTCGTCGAGCGCTATCCGGGAAGGTAGGGCCGGTCGCCGACGGCGGCTTGCTGTTCGTGGAGCAGTTCGGTCAACTCCGCGGTCAGCGCGGCGTAGGCCGGATCGGCGTACACCGAGTGCATCTCGTACGGATCGCGCTGCAGGTCGAACAGCTCCCACTCCGCCTCCTCGGCGCGGCCGGTGTTGCCTGGGATGGCGAGCGGGTCGGCGTAGAAGTAGATCAGCTTGTGGGTGTGGGTGCGCACCCCGTAGTGCGCCCACGTGTTGTGGTGCGAGCCGTGCATCCAGTAGCGGTAGTACATGGCGGTGCGCCAGTCGGCGGGGGTGACGCCCTCCAGCAGCGGCCGGAACGAGCGGCCCTGCATGTCGTTCGGAATCGCCACTCCCGCGTAGTCCAGGAACGTCTCGGCGAAATCGACGTTCAGGATCATGTCATCGTTGACGCTGCCCGGCTGCACCGCGCGCGGGTAGCGCACGATGAACGGCATGCGCAGCGACTCCTCGTACATGAACCGCTTGTCGTACCAGCCGTGGTCGCCGAGAAAGAAGCCCTGGTCGGAGGTGTACACGACGATGGTGTCGTCGGCGATCCCGTCGGCGTCGAGGTAGTCGAGCAGCCGCCCGACACCCTCGTCGATGGCGTCCACGCAGCGCAGGTAGTCCTTGATGTAGCGCTGGTAGAGCCAGCGCTTGCGCTCGTCCGGCGATGCGAAGTGCGCCGGCTCGCCGCCGGTGGGGGTGAGCGATCCGGCTCCGGCGCCGAGCCGGCGTTGTGGATCGCCCGGCTCGGGCGGGTGCACCTTCACGTCGCCGGGGATGAAGTCGCGCTCGATGCGCATCTCGGCGGCCGCGGCGGCGCGGGCGCGGTGCGCGTAGTCGTCGTCGAAGGTCTCCGGGTAGGGGATCTCGTCGTCCTCGTAGCGGTGCGCGTGGCGCGGATGCGGGTCCCAGGGGCGGTGCGGCGCCTTGTGGTGGCACATCAGCAGGAATGGCCGCGACCGGTCGCGCTGCCGCAGCCAGCGCAGCGAGTGGTCGGTCACGATGTCGGTGGCGTAGCCGGGGATCACCTTGTGTTCGGTCATCTCCACCATCTCGGGGTCGTGGTAGCGCCCCTGACCCGGAAACACGGTCCAGTAGTCGAACCCGGTCGGCCAGTGCGCGGGGCCTTGGCCCAGGTGCCACTTGCCGACGTGAGCGGTCTGGTAGCCGGCGGCCTGCAGCAGCTTCGGGAAGGTCTGCAGGCGGTTGTCCATCAAGGTGGCCAGCGTGGTAACCCCGTTCACGTGGTTGTAGGTGCCGGTCAGGATCGTGGCCCGGCTCGGCGTGCAGATCGAGTTGGTGCAGAAGCAGTTGTCGAACCGCATCCCGCCCGCCGCGATGCGGTCCAGGTTGGGGGTGCGGTTGATGCGGCTTCCGTAACAACTCATCGCATGCGACGCATGATCGTCGCTCATGATAAACACGATGTTCGGCGCGCGCTTCATGACCTCAGAGTGATACCGGCGTAGTGGGCCCGTGTCTACGAGCCCCTCGCAATCATGATGAGAATATTGGGCGCGCGCTTCATGACCGGTGATTGATACCCGGCGCCGTGATCCCGTGTCTACGAGCCGGTCCAGGCTCCCTGCCACGCCTCGAACTCGGACGGCCTGACCCGGTAGCGCGCGAAGTTGCCCTCGTGCAGGCTCAGCAACTCTCTCTCGGCGACCTCTCGGAACCGCTCTCGCTGTTGTTGGTCGATGTGCTCCTCGGTCCACGCGGCGACCCAGGCACTGGCGCGCTTCGTGTTCATGCGCTCGCGAATGACCGTGCCGATCACCTCGCGCAGCGCCGAGCGGTGCTGCAACCGAAACGGATCGGGTTCTCCCAGGGACTGCCTGACGGCGGCGTAGCGGGCCGCCGATCGCCCGTATGCCCAGATGAACACGTCGCGCAGCAACTCGACGCGCTTCATCTCGTACACGCCGAGGATCGCTTCGGTATACAGGTCGCGCGGTACGTCCTCGAAGGACAGCGGCACCAGGTTTGCCTTGATCAGTGGAATGTTGGCGGCGAGCCGCGACACTCGCTTGTTGACATCATCGAACGGCTGCAAATAGGGAAGCTGCACCATCACGAACAGCGCCTGCTCGAACGGATCGTCGATCGCGGCGGCGGTGGCAAGAATCTGACCGAAGCACTCTTCGATCAGGGCCGGCGTCTCCAGCGGATAAAACACCGAGCCGTCGATACCGACGGCGATACGGCGGAGCCGCCCCGCCGCGCGGGAATCGGCAAGCAGGTTGTCCGCAAGCAGCGCGTGGAGACTGAGGATGGTGTGGCGATCGAAGCCGATCCTCCCTGCCTCGTCTACCAGGAACTCGATCGCGTCCTTGTGGTTGAGGATCATCTGCGCTTCGAGCCGTTGCTTTCCTTCCGCTTCCTCGCCAATCTCCAGCAGGCGCGTGGTATCGAGCAGCGAATAGGTGTTGCCCTCGAGGCGGCTCGAGTTCCAGGACAGATCGATCAACAACCTGTTCAGGATTTGTCTCGCGTAGGTGCCGGCGGGTTGGCCGGCGGTCACCGGCCGCCCCACTTCGTGGAGGTGCTGCCGCTCCGCCTGTGAGAAATAGAAGGTCATGTTGGGCCGGTACGAATCGAGGAACGCCCGGTCATAGCCGACCGGGCGGCGCGCCGCGAGCGGCTGGCGGACATACTCCCGAACCTCAGCCCCGGCCTCCGACAGCCCGGGTACAGCTTCAACCCTTATGCCGACCGTGGGAGTCCCTGAGACCGCATGGATCGCGATATCGACCATCCTCGGCACGCGGTAACGTGCTGAGCGGCCTGTGCCTTCCATGATCAGGCGCTTGTTGTCGACGAGAGACTTCAGGCGGTATTGCAGTGTCCTCCGTGGCGGTGCACTGGCCAGGGCTGCCTCGATCTGTGCTGCAGTCCTGCCCTCCGGGTGTTCCTGCAAGACAGCTTCGATTGCCTGAAGATGCGCTTCCTGCACGGTCCGTGCCACGTTGCCCCTCCGAAGTTGCGCGAAAGATATGCGCGCAAGGTCAGTGGATGAACGCGCAATATACGAGAGTATGCGCAAGCGTAGCGAATCTTCGCGCAACTTTCAATATTATGCGCAGCTATTCTTGCGCAATAAACCGTTCACGCAAGTTCGAGCGGGTGGCGGCCGGCGGGGCAGCCTCGCTTACGCCAGTTGCGGGGTGCTCGGCTTGTTGAGCGGCGCGCCGCGGCGCAGGCCGGCGGTGCCGACCGTGTGTGTTCTCGACGCGCGAGTTCCAGTCCGGCCAGTCGTAGACGGCGTCGGCGGACATGTAGGCGACGGTCATCGCCTCGCGCATGGCGGGGGTGCGGTTGGCGTCGGCGCGGTGGTAGACGCAGCCGGAGTGGAACGTGCAGTCGCCCGCGGCCAGCGGCACCCACCGCCAGTCCAGCTCGCCGGGCAGCGGGATATCTTCGGTGACGTTGAAGATGTCGACGAACTCCGGGGCGTCCACGGCGCGGTGGCTGCCGGCGGCGAACGCCATGCAGCCGCGCTCGCGCGGCACGTCGACCAGCGCCACCCAGATGGTGGTGGTGTGCCCCGCCGGCTGCACCGGCCAGAACGCCGCGTCCGCGTGGTAGTCGGTGAGCCGCCCGCCGGGCTGCTTGTAGAGCGCCTGGTCGAACCACAGCCGCACCCCGCGGATCCCCATCAACCGGCGCGCCAGGTCGGCGAACCGGAACGCATGCGCGAACGGCCGGATCGCCGGATACTTCGGCCCCAGGTTGATCGCCTGCAGGAAGCTGCGCTCGTACACCCGCTTGTCCGCCGGTGCGCGGTCGTCGTCGACGAAGTAGTGGCCAACGGCGTAGCCGATCACCTCCCGGAAGTAGCGCAGCGCCTCGCCGTAAATCACCCGCTCCAGCTTCACGAACCCATGCTCCCGGTAGTGCTCGACCTGCTCCGGAGCGAGCGCATAGGGCCCGGCCAGAAACTCGCTCACCGCGCGCGGCGGCGGCTCGTACAACCGCCGCTCCACATCCGGCCGGCAACACCGGCTTCAGCGACCGCCTCAGATCCATTGTTGGGCTGTTGCGGTACCTACGCCTTTCAGTCGGTACCGGAGAGACCCACGAGCTTCGATGTGGGCCACAGGGTCCTGTCAGTCCTTCTTTGGTTGCTGTTGGGTGTCGTCGGACGAGGACGGGTGAGTCGCAAGAGTTGTTTCGCCTGTTCCTCCCTTGGGTGGAACTATTTTCTCGGGAGGAACAGTGGTCTTCGGTGTGTAGCCCCTTCGATGAAGTGGCCAGTCATCGACTCCCTGCCTTGGTGTGTTCTTCCGATGCTTCATTCGAAGGTCCTCCTACTGCGTAGAATTCAAGGTAGTCGATGACGCCGTGGTTGACAAGTGCTCCCATGGTTGCGTCGATTCTCGATTGGAATCGTCCTTGCTCATCCACTTTCCACACTTCGCCAAGATAGATGTCTTGAGATTCGGGATAGGAGGAAGCAAACGACTCACCGTTGTACAACCCGCCGATCACTTTGCCGTCTTTGAGATGTACAAGGACGAAGCACGAGTGTCCTTGGCGAAAGAAGTAATCCCAAGCCAAGGGATCAGGGTGTATGATACGGCCGCGAAGCATGCGCCCGTTGAGGGTTGCCCGAAGTAGTACCGGCCATGCAGCGGGAGCACCAATGAAGACGCCGGCTCCGACGATGATTCGCAGCCATAGCGGAGAGTCCGTGGTAATCGCTAGCAGCCAAGAGAGTGCAGCGAAGTTCAGCGCGCTGAAGGCGATGATATCCAGCAGGTAGTCCGCCAGCTTCAATCGTGCCGTCGGATTGATGAGAGTCCACACCTTCAGGGACGCGAATCCCGGAATGATCAGGACCAGGATCTCTTCGAGTCTGTCGAAATCCAAGAGCTCAAGCATTGATCGCAACTCGCATGGGTGGCCGGGTCATGGGAAGCGGATGCCGAGTTTTACTACGCGGTCGGGGTGGTCCTGGATCCAGTGGTAGACTTCGGCGGACTGCTCGAAGGGGACGATCGGGTGCACCAGGCCGTCGCTCTGCAGGCGGCCCTCGCGCATCAGGTGAAGGGCGGTCTCCTCGACACGGCGGTTGTCCCAGAGTGGGTGATCGCGGGACGGGTTGCCCCACACCGGCATGCTGCTGCGCACCGTCACGCGGGTCAGGTGCCACTCCTCGTCCAGGTGCAGGGCGCTGCCGGGGCCGTGGTAGTTTGACACGGTCACCACCAAGCCGGAGTAGTGCACGGCGCGGATCGCGTCCTGCAGAGCGCCGTAGTTGCCGCTCACCTCGATGGCCACGTCGACGCCGGCGCCGGCGGTGGCCTTCTTGATCTCCAGGCCCGCGTCGCTGACGGCGGGATCGTAGCAGGCGGTGGCGCCGAGGCGGCGGGCGAGCGCGCGACGCGAGGGCAGCGGGTCGACGGCATACACGGTCACCGCGCCGCTCAGGAGGGTCATCTGCAGGATGAGCAGGCCGATGGCGCCGAGACCGAACACCGCCACCCGCTCGCCGACCCGCACGTTGGCATCGCGCACCGCTGCCAGCGCGAAGTGGGCGGGGTCGAGCAGCACCACCTGCTCGCTCCGGCGGCACCAAGTGCAGTTCCTGCTCGCGCGGGCCGGCGGCCATCGATTTGTAGGGGCCGTCCTCGGGCACGGTGTGGGTTTCCCGAATCGGCAGGTGGCCGTACACGCGGTCGCCCACCTTGAACCGGGTCACCGCGCCGCCCACCTCGGTGACCGGCCCACGGTCATGTTGCCGAGGCGGCGCGGAAACGGCCGTCCGGTAGCATCCCCATTCGCGGGCACGAAGATTCGGTACTCGGGGTGAAAGCGCCGCGCGAGCCGGCGCTGGACGTCCAGGTAGGCGTGCGACTCGGTGCCGTGCTTGGGGGCGACGAACTCGCTCCGGATGCGGACGTCGCGGTCGCCGAGCGGCGGCTCTTCGTATTCGACCAGCTCGGTGGTGCGCGGCGCGACCGCCACCAGGGCGCGCGGCATCCGGCTATTCCTGCGAGGCGCGTGCGGCGCGCGCCTTCATTGCGGCCATCTCGGCGTTTACCGGCACGGTGCGGCCCGGGTGGCGGCGCGCCGGGTCATGCAGCCAGCGGCCCTGGTTGTCGCGCAGCACCGGCAGGCGGGCGGCCATCGGCGGCGGCGTGGCCGCGGCGGCCGGTTCGGCGGCGTACCAGTACGCCGTGGAGGCCATCTCGTTGGCCAGGTGGTTGCCGTGGCCGTGCTCGATGGTCACCTTGATCTCCTCGCGGAAACGCACCGGGTTCTCCAGGTGCAGCACGTAGCTGGTCTGGTAGCCGCCGGTGTTGTCCTCGAAGATCGACGAGCCATTGCGCAGGAACGCGTTGTCCTGCATGCGCCACGCCTGGTTCAGGTAGTCCTCGCTGCCGGTGCCGTGCAGGTCGGGCGGCCAGCGGTAGCCGTCCACCCAGATCATGTCGTCGCCCTCGCCCCACCAGGTGCCCTGGAAGTTGGTAACCGACATGTTGCAGCCGAGGTAGTGCCCGCGCCCGCGCGTCTGGAGGATCACGTAGTTGTTGTCCCACGCCTCCCGTTCGCGGTTGACCACGTTGGCCTCCGGCGTGTTGACGCGGATCTCGTGCCCCCAGCCGCCGAACGGGTTGGCGCGGCGGAACTCGGCGTGCAGGTAGCCCGCCTCCGCGCGCGGCTCGTCCAGCCGCTCGTAGTCGATGTAGAAGTACTGCAGGTGCTCGTCAGCGCTCTCGTTGACCAGCTCCAGCAGCGCACGGCGCCGGAACGGCATGGGGACGTAGCTGTTCAGGGCGCAGCCTTCGTTGAAGCGGTTGTTCGACCGGGTCGAGGCCGTGAACAGCGCCGACTGGTAGCTGTTCACGATGCCGTGGCCGAGGCCGAAGAAGTCGCCGAGCGGCACCACGACACTGGGCGCGGGCGCGTCGTCCCAGGTGATGCGCAGCAGGCACTCGCGGTAGTGGTTGCGCTGCGTGAACCAGAGGTGGGTGATGACGCCCGGGCCTTCCAGGTCGGCAAGCACGCGCGCCTCCCCGGGCGCCAGCAGCCAGCGGTCCCGGTTGCGGCCGCTGGTGTCCCACGAGGAAACCCGCCCGGTGCGGCCGCCGGTGAGCGAAGCAAGGTGATCGTACATGCGGCGCTACTGTACGGGAGCCCGGCACGGGCGGGCAAACCGGGTGGCGCCCAGCACCCTCGCGGCTCGGCCTGGCAGCCCGTGCCGAAACACCGGCTGCACGGGACGCGGCGATGCATGCGGCTGGCGGCGATGCTCCTCGCTCACACCCCAACCGACATGTTGCGTCGCGCCTTGCCAGCGTGGCACCACCGCCCATCGTGCGATGCCGAGTTCCACCACGAGCGGCCGGTGGTGCGCCGCCGGTGGCGCACCACCGTCAGTCCATGCGTACTCCGCCGCACACGTTGATGGCGATGCCGGTGAGGTAGCCGGCCTCACCCGAGGCCAGGAACGCTGCCGTGTTGGCAACCTCGCCGGGGTCGGCGACCCGGCCTATCGGGTTGCGGGCTGCATAGCCCTCCAGGAACTTGCGCAATCTCGGCTCGGGGTCCAGGTCGGGGAGCGCGGTCATGGCGAGCGGCACGACCCGCTCGGTCTTCACCAAGCCGGGACAGATGGCGTTGACGGTGATGCCGGCGGGCGCGAGTTCCTGGGCGAGCGCCTGGGTGAAGCCGTTCACGGCGAACTTGGAGGCGTTGTAGGCGGAATAGCGCGCGGTGCCGGACCGGCCGGCGATCGACGAGATGTTGATGACCCGCCCGCCGCCGCCGCGTTCCAGCATGTGGCGCGCCACCGCACGCGAAACCAGGTAGGTGCCGCGCACGTTGGTCCGCTGCACCGCGTCCCACAGGTCGACCTCCAGTTCCACCACCGGCACCCGGTCCCAACCGGCGAGCGTGCCGGCGTTGTTCACCAGTATGTCGATGCGCCCCATCTTCTCCAACGTCTCCGCCACCATGCGGTCCACCTGCTGCGGGTCGCCGACGTCCGCCGCCACGCACGCGGAGCGGCGGCCGAGCGCCTCGATGGCGGCGACCGCGGCCTCCAGTCCGCCCCACTCGGCATCGGGGTAGGGCCGCGCGCTGACGTCGTTCACCACCACGTCCGCCCCCTCCTCGGCGAGGCGCCGGGCGATGGCGTATCCGATGCCGTGTTCGCCGCCCGCGCCCGTGACCAGCGCTACCTGTCCCTGCAAGTCGTACATGTGCTGTCCTCCTGTGCTCGCGGGCGCCGTCGCGCGCCGGAACCGTTCTGAGGTAGGGTTGCCTCGGCTGCCCGCCGCTACGCCACGCTACCCGCGCCGCGCGCCACGGTCAACGGTGCAAGGCGGCGCGGGGCGCGCGCCGGCGCGGCGGCCACTGCAAGGAGCGTCTCGACATGCAATCTCCGGCCGCGGCGCGGCGGCCCAACATCGTCTGGGTGATGTGCGACCAGTTGCGCTGGGATGCGCTCGGCTGTACCGGCACCGGCTACGTGCACACCCCCAACATCGACGCCCTGGCGCGCCGCGGGGTGGTGCTGCGCAACGCCTATTGCGCCTCGCCGGTGTGCTCGCCGGCGCGCGCGAGCTGGCTGAGCGGCCTCTATCCGCACGCCACCGGGCAACTGGTCAATTACGGGCCGCACCGCGCCGACCAGCCCGGCTGCCGCATGCGCGCCGATGTCGTGACCATCGCCGACGTGCTCGCCGCCGACGGCTACCGCTGCGCCAACGCCGGCGTGTGGCACCTCGGCGACGACGAACACGCGCAGCACGGCTTCGACGCCGGCTGGGTCACCTACCGCTATCACCGCGATCCCGACGACCCGCTGGTGCGCTACTTCGCCGCTTGCGGCGTCGCCAACCCCTACCGCCACGGCGCCCCCGAGGTGCAGCGTTACGGACCCAACACGCTGCCGTTCGGCACCATCGCCGATCCGCGCCAGCAGCGCACCACCTGGACCGTGGACCGCGCCATCGAGCTGCTCGACGGCCTGGCCGGTGCGCCGTTCTTCCTGCTGTGCGGGGTGAAGGATCCGCACCCGGAAATGATGGTCATGCCGGAACTGCTCGCCCGCTACCCGGAAGAGGAAGTGCCGCTGCCGGCCACCCGCCACGACCCGCTGGCCGGCAAGCCGCGTTTCCAGCACGACGCGAAGTTCCGCATCCCGCCGGACACGCTCGACGACCGCTCCTGCCGGCGCATGCTCGCGCACTACTACGCCCTGGTCACCCATGTCGACGCCGAGATGGGCCGGCTGTTCGGCCACCTGCGGCGGCTCGGCGTGGCCGACGACACCGTCGTGGTGTTCAGCAGCGACCACGGCGAGATGCTCGGCGACCACGGCTTCGTGGAGAAGTGCCTGATGTACGAGGAGTCGGTGCGTGTGCCGTGCATCCTGGCATGGCCGGGCGGGCTGCCCGCCGGCGCCGAAGTGCGCAGCCCGGTCGGCGGCGTCGACCTGATGCCGACCCTCCTGGAACTGGCCGGGGCGTCCCTGCCGGCGCCGCTGGACGGCCGGTCGCTGGCCGCCGCGCTGCGCCGCGGCACGGAGCCGGCGCCGGCCCCGGTGCTCGCGGAGATCGCCGCCATCGCCGGCGAGCAGGCGATCGAGCACGGCAGCCTGGCGCCGGACCAGCTCGCCGCGCACGTGATGCTGCGCGAGGGCGGCTGGAAGTACGTGCGCAACCGGCACG
Source organism: Spirochaetia bacterium (assembly GCA_965208575.1). Lineage (GTDB taxonomy): Bacteria > Spirochaetota > Spirochaetia > SZUA-6 > Bin103 > Bin103. Next base: position 494,910 of record CBDBOV010000001.1, read on the forward strand.
ACATCGACGAACTGTACGACCTGGATGCCGACCCGCGTGAGATGCACAACCTGGCCGCGGTCTCCGAGTACGCCGGGAGGGTGGACGAAATGCGGCGCAGGATCGCCGCCATGGTGCGCACCACCGGTCCCGGACCGTACGCCTGGTGCGCTTGAAACCCAGGTCCCCGGCGCCGATCATCGTATATCACGCCACGTTGCACTGCGGCGGCCGCTGTGGCACCATTGGAGCCATGAAGTGGGAGTTCGCGTGTCGGTAGAAGCTCATCGCACCGTCCTGATGCGTTTCCATGAAGAGGTGTTCAACCAGCGCAACCTCGCGGTCATCGACGAGGTGCTGCATCCCCGCTACGCACACTACGACGCCGGCAGCAAGAGCGCCGACGAGCACAAGAGGATCCTGGCCGACCAGCTCGCCGGGCAGAGCGACTTCCGGGTCGAGGTCGTGCAGACCATCGTCGAGGGCAACAGCGCCGCGGTCGAAGTGTCGCATTACCAGGGCGACCGGAAGTATCGCACCGGCGTGGCGCTGTTCACGTTCGAAGATGGCCTGATCATAAGTGACCGATTCTGGTATCGCCTTGTCTCGGAGAGCGAATCGGTGGATGCGGACCTTGTCCCGGAGCCCGGAACGGGGGCGCCGGAGACGTCCGGGTAGGGCGCCGAGCGCCCCCACGCACCGCACAGATGGCCGGCAGGAACAGCGAGGCGCAACGCTGGGCGGAGGCGAAGCGCAATTATTGGGAGCGCGGCGGTGGGCATCGGCGGCGTCGTGCTGCACCACAGCCACACGCTGCACACCTCGCACGTCAACCGTTCGCAGCGCTGGCGGCGCGGATACGCCACCCATTGGGCAGCCTCCGACGTCACCTCGGAGAGCGGCTTCGTCGAAGGCGCATACTTCAACCGCCCGGGCTACCCTAATTCCGATACCTGACGGTCCACCAGACGGCCCCAACCTGGTCTATCAGGCCCTGCTGGACCGAGCCGGACCCTACAACCGGGCGGCAACGCCGCGGGGGCATCGGAACGCTTTGCGCTGTCCGGGCCATGGGCTCCCCGGCCTGTCCGGGAGTCGCGCCCGGGCCCGAGCCAGGGCGTCGGGTCAGTCGGACTCCGGTGCGGGCGGACCTTCGCGAGTCGGCAACCGCCGGGCCACGAAGCCCAGTTCCCGCTCGATGCGGCGCACGTCGTAGGCGCTGTCCCACTCGTGGCCGGCCTGCTCGTACCAACTCAGGTCGACCGCGTCGCCCCACCAGCTCCGCAGCACCTCCGCCGTCGGGGCGGCCACCCAGGCGCGCGGCCCGGTGGTGTTGAGGATGCGCAGCCCCGGCTTCAGCGGCGACTCCACCGCCGCGGTGAAGGCGGCCACGGCGTCCTTCAGGGTCATCATGGTGATGCTGCCCAGCGCCCACTGGCCCAGCGGACCGGGCGAGACCAGCGGGCGCGGCGCGTCGTCCGGGCACACCGACGACAGCCGCAGATTGATGATGTCCAGATCCGGATCCTGGCGCTGCACGTAGCGGGTCAGCTCCTCCATCAGGTACTTGGAGACACCGTAGCCGTCGCGGTCCAGGCACGGGTGCTCGTCGGGAATCGGCACCTGCAGCGGGCGGAACGCCGTGGTCTGAAAGCCCACCGCGGCGATCGAGCTGGCGGTAACGATCTTGCGGCAGCCGCGGTGGCGCAGGTAGTGCAGCAGGGTACGGGTGCCGACGGCGTTCACCATGATGGCGGTGTGCTCCGGCGCCCCGCCGGTCACCGCCCCCAGGTGCACGGCGCCGTCGAAGCGATGCCCATCGAGCCCAAGCAGGTCCTCGTACTGCTGGAAGTCGCCGCGCACCACCGGCACCTCCAGGTCCGGGCGCCCGCGCGCCAGCGCCACCACCTCGTGCCGGCGCGCCAGCTCGCCCACCAGCGCACGCCCAATGAACCCGCTCGCCCCCGTCACGAGGATCTTCATGATTCGATTACTCCTTCCCGCGTTCGTAGATCGGGATACCCCACCGGTCGATGTGGGTCTTCAACGGCGCATGGTGGATCCGCTCGTACGCCTGGACGCCGCACGCCTGGGGGATGGCTACTTCGTCCAGGTCGAGGGAGAGGCGCCCGAGCCGGTGCCGATCCAGAATCCCGCGGGTAGCCAGGTCGATGTCCGACCGCTCGGTCGCTTTGCCGATTGCCCGCGACCCGAACAGGATCACCTGCTGCAGGTCGGGGTAGCGTCTGAACACGGCAACCAGCTCACGCAGCGCGGCGCTGGGCAGTTCGACCTGTCTCACGGCTCCTCCGTCTCCTGTTCAGCCATCTCGTGGCTCAGGCGAACATGCAGCTCGTTCAGCCGCTCGAGATATCGCTCTTCGATCTCCGTGATGATCGTTTCGAACGTTGCGCTGTCGTAGGTGTGGGACATGCGGTTGCGATCGCCGAGCATGTCGATCCATTGCTCGCCCTCGGAGATCAGCTTCGCCTGGAACGCGCGGCGGATCACGGAGCGCGGGGTGACCGGGCTCAGCACGATGCCGTCGTGCTCCAGGCGGTCCTTGAGCGTGTTCCAGGCCAATTCGAAGGTGTACTCGAAGCGCTGGATCACGCCCTCCTGCTCCAACTCGTTCAGTGCCTCAGCGCCCTCTTTCAAGGCATCCTGCAACCGGCCAAGTGCCCGGGAGAAGTTCTGGAACCGGTAGTGCCAGCGAATCTCCTCCTCGGGCACGTCGACTCGGCCTGCGTGCTCCTGGCCGCCGGCTACTTGTAGTCGCGGTCGTAGGTGCTTTGCACCAGCTCCAGGTAGCGGTCGATGCCGATCTTGTCCAGCTCCGCCAGGTAGGCGTCCCAGTCGCCGTCCGGGTCCATCTTGCCGGTCACGAACAGGGCGATGTTCTCGCCCACGAACTCGTTGATGGTAGTGCGCAACTCGTTGAACTCCTGCTGGTCGGTCAGCGACACGAACAACGGCGGCAGCACCATCTCCTCCGGCGCGCCGTACGGCTCCTGGCCGCTCTTGGTGGCGTCGTAGAGGCGCTTCTCAATGTACCAGATGTCGTCGGGATCGGTGGTGCGGCTCTGGATGATCGCCCAGCTCGCGTGCCGCGGCGACATGTGGCTCCACGCCTGGTTCTGGCCCGGCACGCCGCGCACCATGGTCAACTCCTCGAACAGCGCCGGCTCGTCGTCCACGCCGACCTCGCCCGGCTCCGAGTACTTCCAGTCCACGCCCTGCTCGCCGAAGTACAGCGTGAGCGTGGCCTCCTCGGCGTACATGTAGTCCGCCCAGCGGAACGCCACCTCCGGGTGCTCGGCCTCGCGGGTAATCACGAAGCGCCCGTTGCGGAAGCCGTGTGCGGGCGGAAAGAACGGCGTGCGGCGCAGGCCGCCCGGCCCCGCCACCGGCGGCAGCAGGTAGAAATTCTTGGTCGCCTCGCCTTCGTTGAGCGAGAACGCCGCCGGCACGCCGGCCGCGATCGTCCCGTACAGGATCGTCTCGCCCTCCACGCCCTGCTTCATCTGGTTCTGATCCTGGGTGAAGCCCTCCTGGTCGATCAGCCCCTCCGCGTACAGCCGGTTCATCCAGCGCAGCCCGTCGCGCCAGCCGTCGGTGGTGAACGCCGCCACCACGGTGCCGCCGGCCAGGTAGAGGCGGTCGCGCGCGTCGTTGTACTCGAACGGGTTCATCAGGTAGCCGTCGAGCGTGGTGTTCCAGCCGGTGGTGGCGCCGGTGAACGGCACCTCGTCCGCCTTGCCGTTGCCGTTGGGATCCTGCGTCTTGAACGCCGTCAGCACCGCGTACAACTCGTCGGTGGTCTGCGGCACCGCCAGGCCGAGCTTGTCGAGCCAGGTCTTGTTGTACCAGACGCGCTGGCTGTAGTAGCAGTGGTAGCACAGGTCGTAGTTGCCCAGGCTGTAGATGTTGCCGTCCGGCGAGGTGCCGATCTTCTCGATCAGCGGGTTCTCCTCGAAGAACCGCTTCACCTCGGTGCTGTACTGGTCGATGAAGTCGTTCAGCGGCAGGAACAGCCCCTGGCCGCCGTACAGCGCCGCCTGCTCGGGGGTAACGGCGCCGTTGCCCAGGAACACGTCCGGCAGGTCGGTGGCGCTGGTCAGCATCAGGTTGATCTTCTGGCGCGCATCCTTGCGCGGCAGCACGTTCCACTCCACGTGTACGCCGGTCTGCTGCTCCAGCCACTCGGTTGCGTAGTTGGTGGTGAGATCCTCCACCGTGACATGCGGAATCGCCGCCACGCGCAGGGTCACCGGCTCCTCGACGATCGGCAGCACGCCGGGCGCCGACATCATTACGCCGGAAGCGCCCGCCTCCGTCTCGCCCGCCGCGAACGCGGCCCCCGCCACGCCCAGGCTCAACAGGGCGACAATCGCCCCAACCGCAATGGTCCTCGAAATGAACATTTCTGGTCTCTCCTCCGTTGGTTCTGACGGTCGATCATAGTGCCGGCGCTCACCATGCGGCAAGTCCGCGCATCTGCGCCAGCGAGGGACCGCGCCAGCAATTGGGTCGCTCATGGGGCGCGGCGGTTGCGCAGCCGTTTGCTCAACGCCTGGTGGCTGACGCCCAGGAGGGCGGCCGCGCGTGACTGGTTGCCGCCGGTACGCCGCAGCGCTTCGGCCACCAGCAGGCTGCCGATCTCCTTGAGCTGCGGCAGCCTGCCCCCGAACCTCAGGTCAGGCCCGCCCGCCGGCGGTTCGGCAGGCGGCGGTGCCGTCGCCGTCGCGCCGGGCAGCGCGGCGAGGTCGCCCGCGGTGAGCACGTTGCCCTGCACCCGGTACACGGCGTCGATGATCAGGGAGCGCAACTCGCGCACGTTACCCGCGAACGGGTGCCGGGCGAGCCGCGCCACCACGTCGTCGCCCACCTCCACCGCGCCCCGGCCGCGACTGCGCGTGCCTTCCTCCACGAAGCAGGCGACCAGCAGCGGCAGATCGTCCTGCCGCTCGCGCAGCGGGGGCACGTGCACGCTGTGGGTGTTGAGCCGGTAGAAGAGGTCGCGGCGAAACGTGCCCGCCGCGACTTCGCGGGCCAGATCCTGGTGCGTGGCGGCCACCACGCGCGCGGCGGCGCGGCGCGGCACGTCGGAGCCGAGGGGGTAGTACTCGCGCTCCTGCAGGAGCCGCAGCAGCTTCACCTGCGACGCGGTGCTCAGGTCGCCGATTTCGTCCAGGAGCAGCGTGCCGCCCGCGGCGCGTTCGATCATGCCGCGTCGTTCGGAGGACGCCCCGGTGAACGCTCCCTTGCGATGCCCGAACAACGCATCCGAGAACAACGTGTCGTCCAACCCCGCCAGGTTGACCGCAACCAACTCCCCGCCCAGGCCGCTCAGCCGGTGCAGCGCCTGCGCGAACAGCTCCTTGCCGACGCCGCTCTCGCCGGTGATCAGGACCGGCTCCGGGCTTGGCGCGATCGCCTCCAGGTAGGAGAACAGCGCGAGCATCGTTGCGTTGTTGGTGGCGATGCGCGCGAACGCCTCCGGGTGCTGCAGCCCGCGCTGGATCAAGCGCTCCTTGAGCCGCGAGATATCGGCGCGGAGACTGGCCTGCTCCAAGGCCCGCCGTATCGCCTGTCCGAAGGCATCCTGCTCCAGCGGCTTCAGCACGAAGTCGTAGGCGCCGAGCTTCATGCACTGCACCGCCACCGCAACGTCGTTGGTCCCCGTCGCCACGACGACCGGGATGTCGGGCCGCGCCAACCTGACGCGCTCCAGGATCTCCTGCCCCGAAACGTCGGGCATCGCAAGATCCAGCAGGATCAACCGCGGGTCGTGCTCATCCAGGAGCCGCATCACCCGGGTGCTGTCGGCGCACAGCACGACGTTGCGCAAGCCAAGCGTGAACAGCAGCAGCTCGGTGCTCTCCAGCACGTCCACCTCGTCGTCCACCACCAGGATCGGCCGTTCGCCGGCAGCAGCGTAGCTCGGGCGCGCCATCAGGTTTCCCGTGCGCCGGTTCGCGGCAGTCTGGCGGTGGCCGTGGTGCCGGCCCCGCGCTGCGAGGAGAAGGTGAGGCTGCCGGAGTGCTCGCCCATGATGTGGCGCGACACGTACAGTCCCATGCCGGTGCCGCCGCGATCCGGACGGGTGGAGAAGAACACCTCGCCGGCACGGGCCAACGTGTCCGGCTCCATCCCCACGCCATCATCGGCCACTGCCAGCTCGACACCATCGCCGGTCGCGCGCGTGCTGACCGTGATGCCCGCGCCGCTGCCGGCGTGGCCGGCGTCGCGCGCCTCCCGGATCGCCTCGACCGCGTTCGACAGCAGGTTCACCAGCACCTGTTCGAGTCGTTGCGCGTTGCCCGCCACCGGCGGCAGCGAGGCGGCCAGCCTGGTCCGCAACGGGATGTTACGCCGCCTGATCTGGTGTCCGAACACGACCAGCGCGGCGTCGACCACGCCGTTCAGGTCCACCGTGTCGCGGTACTGTGCGCGCGTGCTCCGGTAAAATCTCCTGAACTCGGTGACGATGCCGGCGATACGCTCGGCGCTGTGCGCGATGCCGGCGATGGCGCGACGCATGCGATCGCGCACCACCGCGTGGGGCAAGTCGCCGATGAATCCATCGCCGCCGTCCTCCTGAGCGCCGTCCAGGAGCGGCACGGCGTGTTCGTAGTAGGTGCGCAGGAACGCGGCGTTCGCGGCGATGGCGCTGTTCGGGTTGGCGATTTCGTGGCTGAGGCTCGCCGCCATGGTGCCGATCGATACCAGCTTGTCCGCCTCCACCAGCTTCTGCATCTGCCGCTCCCGGTGTTGGCGCATCCGATCCAGCCGGATGGAAGTGGCAAGTGAGAGACAGGAGATCTGGCCCAGTACTCCCCAGTACATCGCGTAGCGCGTGGCCAGGTTGTCGGCAAGCACCTGGTCTTCGCGCAGCAGCTGCACCCAGGCGCCGGCCGCCACCAGGACCCACCCCACCAGGTACAGCCAGGCGAAGGGCGCCCTGCGCACGGCGCAGATGATCCCGACCGCCAGGAGGATCGGCAGGTGGACGATTCCGATGAGCGGCAGCAGGAACTGGACCGGATACGTGGACTGCACGGCGCCGAGGATGGCGACCCACAGCAGCAGGTTGACCGCGTCGAACACGATCACGCCGACGAGGACGCGATCCGCGACCGGAAGGTCCTGCCTGGTCGCAAAAACGAGGCGCGAGAACTGGGTCAGCCACAACAACAGCAAGAGCGAGAAGACGAGCGACATGAGGTTGTTGACCAGGGGCAGGCGGCCGCCGAGCACGTGGCGGTAGAACAGGCCCTCGGCGACCGCGAGCACGCCGATGAACGACACGAGCACGAGTGCGTAGACGAGATAGCTCGGTTCGCGTAGCGAGAGGGCGAGCAGCAGGTGGTAGAGGGCGAGGATCGCCAGCACGCCGAAGAAGACGCCGAGGATGAACGGATCGCGCGGCTCGCGCCAGACCTGGACGGTCTCACCGGGAGCCTGCACCAACAACTGCCAGATCGTTGCCATCAGTGGCGTGCTTCCATGGGGCCGGCTGATCTTAGCACGACCCCCTCCGCCCTGGCCCGCAACTTCGGTTGCACAGCGTGCCGCCGGTGCAACCGCGGTTGCCGTCGCGCGAGCGCCGCCAGAGCCTCGGAGACACTCACAAGTCTCTTTCCCGAAACCAGTTACGAATTACAACAGCGCCTGGCACGGTTCTTGAGATGGCGTTCCGCGAGGAGGCGGAACGATGAAAACAGTTCCCGGCGCGTACGCGCTGATCACCGGAGCGAGTCAGGGGTTGGGCAGGGCGCTCGCCGAGGAGTGCGCCCGGCGCAGGATGCACCTGCTGCTGGTCGCGCTTCCGCAGACCGGTCTGCGGGAACTCAGCGCCGAAATCGCCGCCCGGTACGGCGTCGAGTCTCACTACCTGGAACAGGACCTGACCGATCCCTCGGGGCCCGAGCAGGTCTCGCATTGGGTCACGGCTCACGGCTGGAACCTGCGGGTGCTGATCAACAACGCCGGCGTGAGCACGCATGGTCTGTTCGAGGACACCTCGCTGGAGAGCAACGAGCGGGTGATGAACCTCAACATGGCCGCGGTCGTCAGGACCACGCACCTGCTCATCCCGACCCTCAAAGCCCGCCGGCCGTCGTACGTTCTGAACGTGGCGAGCCTGGCCGCCATGGGTCCCATGCCCTACATGCCGGTCTACGCGGCGTCCAAGGCGTTCGTGCTCAGCTTTACGCTCGCGCTGCGCGAGGAGCTCTGGCGGTCGGGGATCCGGGTCAGCGTGCTCTGCCCCGGCGGCATGCCGACCAACGGCGATTCCGCGCGGCGCATCGGCGCCAACGGGTGGGGCGGCAGGCTGTCCGCGGTACGCCCCGGGCGCGTCGCCAGGATCGCGCTGGCGCGCACGCTGCGCGGTCGCGCGTGCATCATCCCGGGCTGGCTCAACAGGATCGTCGCCGTCGCGAGCAGCGTAACGCCGCGCACGCTGTTCACCCGTTCCGCCGGCAACCAGTTCGAGCGCGCCGAACTGCGCCTGCAACGCAGGAGTGCGGCGCTCAAGCCGGCCGCGGCGGGCCCCGGCGTTTCATGGAGGTGACGGAGATGGCGAACGGGCACAACACGGCGCAACGCGCCACCGCAGGGCCCACGCGCGCGGTGCAGCGCGCAGCGACCGCGCGCAGGATCTTCGTGACGGGAGCGAGCACCGGCATCGGCCGCGCCATCGTCGAGCACCTGGCCGCGCGCGGCGACCACCTGTTCGCCGGCGCGCGCAGCGACCGCGCCCTCGGCGAACTCGGCAGGCTGCCGAACGTGGTCCCGGTGCGGCTGGACGTGACGCAGGCCGACAGCGTGGACGCGGCGGTCGCCCGCGTGCGCGAGCTGACCGGCACCCTCGATGCGCTGGTGAACAACGCCGGCTCGGTGGTAGCGGGTCCGCTGATGGATGTCACGCCGGAGGCGATGAGCGCGCAGTTGGAGGTCAACCTGGTAGGCGTGCACCGGGTCACGCGCGCCTTCTTTCCGCTTCTGCTTGCGGCGAAGGGCCACGTCGTGAACATCTCCTCGACCGGGGGCCGGGTCGCGCTGCCGTTCATGGGTCCGTACGTGGCGAGCAAGTTCGGCCTGGAGGCGTTCTCGGACTCGCTGCGGCGCGAGCTGGCGCCGTGCGGGGTGCAGGTGAGCGTGATCCAGCCGGGAGCGATCCGCACCCCGATCTGGGACAAGACCGACCCGCACGACGCGCGCCTCGACGGCTCGATGTTCGCGCCACGGGCGCGCGCCTTCGGCCGGCTGATGCTGGAGCGCGCCCGCACCGGCGGCCGTCCGCCGGCCACCATTGCGCGCGCCGTGCACCGGGTGCTCGGCAGCCGCCGGCCCCGGCCGCGCTACCTGGTGACCGAGGCCAACCTCATGACCCGCATCGCCGGCCTGCTGCCGGACCGGTGGCTGGACTTCGCCATCAGCCGTGCCATTCGGGGTGGTTCGCAATGAGCGGCTTCAGCCTCGATGCGGCGGCGCTCCTGCAGCGGTGGGCGGCGACCGTGTCCGCGAGCTACGGCGTGAACCCGTACCTGTTCATCGCACTGACGACGATCTGCGCACCCGCGTTCTACTATTCGATCTACCGCCTGACCAAGGCGCTGGCGACCAGGCAGCGCCGCCACGTGTCCACGTGGAGCTCGGTATTCCTCGGCGCATCGGCACTCCCGTACGGCTACGTGCTGGTGTCTGGCCGCAACCTGCCGTGGTGGATCTACCTGGCCCTCGGTATCCTGCTTGCCCAGGGCTTCGCGTCCCTGGTGCGCAAGCTGACGAGCCGGCCGGGAATACGTCCCACCGGTGGGACGGGCCGCCGATCCCTGGCTTCAGTCGATCCAGATGTCGACGCGGTAGCCGCGGTCGCCGTCGGCGACCTCCAGCACCGTGCCCACGGTACCGGAGGCGATCGCTTCCTGAACCCGTTCCAGGTCGTCCGCGGAGATGCCGGCGCACGCCAGTTCCGCGGCGATCTCCTCGTGCGCCGCGAGCCGCGCGGCGAACTTCGCGAGCAACGCCGGCAGCGTGACGTGCACGCGCTGCGCACCGGTGGCCGAGTCGGTCACCCGGATGTGCAACCTGCCGCTTCCGCCACCGTCGGGCCGGGCGGGCGCAGCGGGCGCCTCCCGCACCGCGTCCAGCAGCCGCGCCGCCTCCGCGGCGGAAATCTTCCCCTCCTCCAACAGGGAGAGGATCTGCATCCGTTCTTCGTTCATCATCTGCCTCCCTTGGTGCCGAGCCCGACCCGCCCGCGGTCATAATACTCTACCGGGTGCCCCACCGGCCCTGGCCGACGTGACCCGAACGTCTGCGCACTGACGACCGTGGCCCGATGCTGGCGTGCCTCAGCCGCCGGCGGCGTACTGCTGCAACGCGCGCACCGCCCAGTAGCCGAGCGTGGCCGGCCAGAATGCGCCGGAGATGATCGCCATCGGAATCGATGCCGAGGCTGCCGCGGCGATGCCGACGCCGATGCCGACCAGTATGTAGGTGCCACCGCTGACGCTGGTGGTGATGTGCCCGCCCTGTCTGCCGTTGGTCATGATCCCAAGGGAACCGGACCTCCGCACGAACGTCAATCGGCGCCACGCCCTCCCACGCCCTCTCCGTGACGCGGCTCGGCGGCGGCGCCGCGGCGCTGATAGAATGGCGGTATGGCTGACGTGCGGATGGCAGCGGCGCGTACGGTGGGGCGGCGCCGCGGACGGCTGCTGGCGCGGATTCGCGGCAACTGGCAGCTCTACCTGATCCTGTCGGTCCCCATCGCCTTCTTCGTGATCTTTCACTACCTGCCGATGTACGGCGCGCAGATCGCGTTCCGGGAGTTCATCGCCATCAAGGGCATCTGGGGCAGCCCGTGGGTGGGCGTCGACCAGTTCGTCAAGTTCTTCCGCTCCTACCAGTTCACGCGCGTGGTGGGCAACACCGCCGGCATCGCCGTCTACACCCTGGTGGCGGGGTTTCCCATCCCGATCATCCTGGCGCTGCTGATCAACAACTCGGAGGCGCCGCGCTTCAAGAAGACCGCGCAGATGGTCACCTATGCGCCGCACTTCATCTCCACGGTGGTGATGGTGGGGTTGCTGCTGCAGTTCCTGTCGCCCCGCTACGGCGCCGTGAACGCGCTGATCAAGGCGCTCGGCTTCGAGCCGGTGCACTTCATGGGCGAGGCCGGCATGTTCTGGAGCGTGTACGTGTGGTCGGGCATCTGGCAGGAGGCGGGCTGGGGCACGATCATCTTCCTGGCGGCGCTGGCGAGCATCGATCCCACCCTGCACGAGGCGGCGATCGTGGACGGGGCGAGCAAGCTGCAGCGCACCTGGCGCATCGACGTGCCCGGCATCCTGCCCACCGCGGTGGTGCTGCTGATCCTGCGCATGGGCCAGCTCATGAACGTCGGCTTCGAGAAGGCGCTCCTGATGCAGAACCCGCTCAACCTGCAGGCCTCCGAGATCATCCAGACGTTCGTGTACAAGATCGGCATCGAGTCCAACCTGCCGGCGTACTCCTACTCGTCGGCGATCGGCCTGTTCAACTCGGTGATCAACTTCGCGCTCATCATCACCGTCAACGAGATCGCCAAGCGGGTGAGCAACACCAGCCTGTGGTGAGGCGGGCGAGGGGGGTCATGAGGCGATGGCCATAGAACGCAGCCAAGGCGACCGCGTCTACCAGTGGTGCAACAACGCCCTGCTGGCGCTCGCCATCGCGGTGGTGCTGTATCCGCTGATCTACGTGCTGTCGGCGTCGTTCAGCTCCACGCGGGCGGTGCTCGGCGGGCGGGTGTGGCTGTGGCCGGTGGAGCCGACCCTGCTCGGCTACCAGACCATCTTCGACTACGCGCTGATCTGGCGCGGCTACGCCAACACCGTGTTCTATACCTTCTTCGGCACCATCATCAACGTGGTGCTGACCATCATGGCCGCCTACCCGCTGTCACGGCGCGACCTGGTGGGCCGCAGCCTGTTCATGTTCCTGATCACCTTCACGATGATTTTTTCCGGCGGGCTGATTCCGACCTACCTGCTGGTGCGCGAGTTGGGGATGATCAACACGCGCTGGGTGATGATGATCCCCAACGCGATCGCCGCCTGGAACGTGATCATTACCCGCACCTACTACCAGACCACCATCTCCGACGAGCTGCTGGAGGCGGCGCAACTCGACGGCTGCAGCGACGCCCGCTTCATCTGGCAGATCGTGGTGCCGCTGTCGGGCGCCATCACCGCCGTCAACACCCTGTTCTACGCCGTCGGCCACTGGAACGCGTTCTTCAATGCCTTCATCTACCTCAACGACGACCGCCTGTTCCCGCTGCAGATCGTGCTGCGCGAGATCCTGATCGCCAACGACATCGACCTGGAGCTGACCGGCGACGTGATCGACGACGAAGCGCGCCAGGGCCTGCGCGAGCTGCTCAAGTTCTCGCTCATCGTGGTGGCCAGCGTCCCGGTGCTGATGATGTACCCCTTCGTCCAGAAGTACTTCGTCCGCGGCGTCATGATCGGCTCCATCAAGGGCTAAGCAGCCCGTGGCGAAACTCCGGCTGCATTCGAGCGGCGATCCATCCCGTCTGGCTGCGTTGCTCCTCGCTCCCATATACACGGATATGCTCGTTCGTCGTCGCGCCAGGCCAAGCCTGGGGAAGGAGGAAGATGAAATAGACATCAGAAACCTTTCTTAGCCACCCCGTGGGTAGCCAATCCCATCCGGTAAAGCATAGCAAGCAGCCGGAAGCGAGTCTTGCGTCGGCAGGGGCGACCCTGAGGGCGAAGCGTAGACAGCGACCGCAGAAGCCGTGTGATTGAGCCTCGAAAGGAGAATGCTCGCTGGGGCCTTCGTAGTCGACAATGCGGGGGCAGCACCGTACGTGCCGAAATGGCGAGGCACGGCGGCCCGGTCGGGGTCGGAGAGCAGGGCAGATGCGGAGCGGGTGGCCCAGGAACCTGGGAGAGCTCGATGTCTCCATGACGGGAGAGCCGGAGGGACGCCGGCACACCAACGTCCGGGCCTGCACGGGAGAGCGCCCGTGAACGTGCAGGAGCGAAGCAGCGGGTGCGGTCGTGGTACCGCCAAGCGAAGGCAACGAAGCGCGGCGGGAAGGGCAACGAGCAGTCTTAGCGCCCCCATAGTACCGAGGAAGCGGGGGAACGGTCGCCGCACCGGACCCGGCGGAGGGAAGGAGGGCGTCAAGTCGTAGAACTGGTGCGGGGAAACATGGAGGATGCGATGGAATCCGGGAACGTGTTAACGAAACAGCAGCAGATAGCAGAGAACGCGAGAATCCACGCCGGCGTGGCATTCACGTCGCTGGCGTATCACATGGATCTGGAGTGGCTGTACGAAGCCTACCGGCGTACCCGGAAGGATGGTGCAGTTGGAGTTGACGAACAGACTGCCGAGCAGTACGGGGAGAACCTGGAGCAGAATTTGAAATCACTGCTGGAGCGGGCGAAGGCGGGAACGTACCGCGCGCCGCCGGTAAGGCGGGCGCACATTCCGAAAGGGAAGGGCGGAGAAACCCGCCCGATCGGGATACCGACCTTCGAGGACAAGGTACTTCAGCGGGCGGTACAGATGCTGCTTGAGCCCCTGTACGAGCGAGACTTTCTAAGCTGTGCACACGGCTTTCGCCCGAAGCGATCGCCGCACACGGCGCTGCAAGCACTCTGGGACCAGATGATGGGTCAAGGGGGCGGTTGGGTGATAGACCTGGACATACGAAAGTATTTCGACACGCTGTCACACGCTACCATGCGCACGATTCTGGCACAGCGGATGCGAGATGGAGTGATCACACGATTGATCGGAAAATGGCTAAAGGCAGGGGTCATGGAAGATGGCTCAGTGACCTACCCGGAGCAGGGGACACCGCAAGGTGGCGTACTATCGCCGTTGCTCAGCAATGTTTATCTGCACGAGGTACTCGACCGATGGTTCTATGAGGTGGTCCGACCGCGCCTGCGGGGGCGGGCGTTCCTGGTGCGTTTTGCGGACGATGCGGTACTGACGTTCAGCGACCGGCGCGATGCCGAGAACGTGCTGCGCGTGTTACCAAAGCGCTTCGCGAAGTACGGGTTGACCGTGCACGAGGAAAAGACACGGATGCTTCAGTTTCGACCGCCGGGAGGGAACGCGACAGCCCACCACGGGGCGAGTTTTCCATTCTTGGGATTCACGCACTATTGGGGGCGCTCGCGCAACGGGAAGTGGATCGTGAAGCGGAAAACCGCCTCCGACCGGCTGACCCGTGCGTTACGAGCACTCGCCGTGTGGTGTAAGCGCCATCGGCACGAGCCTCTGCGGGCGCAGCAAGCGGCCCTCCGGCGCAAGCTGCTGGGCCACTATGGGTATTACGGCATTACCGGCAATGGGCGCTCGTTGGGGTACTTCCACGACGCCGCCAAGCGCCTCTGGTTGAAGTGGCTGAACCGGCGCGGTGGACGACGCCTCACGTGGGCCTGCTTTGCGCGGTTGCTGGCCCGATATCCGCTGCCGGCCGTTCGTGTCGTCCAGTCCATCTATGCAGCGAACTCTACGACCTGAGGAACCGTGTGCGTCAATCGCGCTCGCACGGGACTGTGGGGGCCTGGGGCGGGCAACCGCCCTGGGCTACCCGGACGCCTTGCCAGCCGGGCGCCTCGCCGCTCTCGGTGCTACGCCGGGTTCCACCACGGGCTGCTAGCCGGCAAGCTGGCGTCTGGCGCTGGCGGGGCGTGGTCGACGACGTGGGTCATCAGCGACGGGATGCCGGCCATCCAGACGACCGGCGGCAGTTGCCCCGGCGGGGTCCATATGTAACCCAGCCGGTGCAACTCCTCGCGCGCGGCCAGCCGGGCAGCGGCGTCGGCGCCGGTCGTGGCCAGGGCCGCGTCGATGGCGTGGTCGGAGACGGCGGCGCCGGATTGGAACAGCGGCGCCGTCGCCGCGGCCGCGGGCAGCAGGCCGCGCCCCTCCAGTTCGCGATAGCGATCCTGGTAGTAGTCGGTAACCCTGGCGGCCACGTCGGCGCGCGCCGCGTCCGCGTGCGCGGTGGTGAGCCGCGTCGCGCCGGTGGCCAGGCGCTGCTGCCAAAGGGCGCGCCCCCAAACCTGGATGAAGTACGGGTAGCACTGGCTGTCCTCGACTACCGCATCGACGGCATCGGCGTCGATCGCCACGCCGTGGGCGCGCAGCGGCTCGACCAGGGCGGCGCGCGCGGCCGCGGCGCTCAGCAGACCGATGCCCAGGCGGCCTTCGTCCAGCCGACTCCAGAAGGACGCGTTCATGGCGCCGAGATGCGCCGCCAAACCCGGCGTGCCGGCGAGCACCAGCAGGAACGGGGCGTCGCCGCGCACCTGTTGACTGGCGTTGAGCAGCGTTCTGCCCACCCCGAGATCGAGCGTGTGCGCCTCGTCGAGCAGCACGGCAAGCGGTTTCTTGCGGCACCGAGCGGTCAATTCCGCCCGCAGGTTCCGCACGCCCCCGGACGGCGGCGCCCATTCGACCGAACCCACGGCCGCCACACCCACCTTCCGGGGCAGCAGTTTCATCACCGCGGACGACGGCGACAGGACGTCGATCAGCGCTTCCCGCGTGGAGATGTCGTCGGGTGTCGCGGCCACCACGTCCACTTCCGTAGCGTGGTCGCGGCAGGTGCGCTCGAACCAGCCTAGCAGCACGGTCTTGCCGTTGCCGCGCGGCCCGGTCAGGACGACGTCGTGCGGCGGGGACGTGCCGCCGAGCAGGTCTGTCAGACACCGGGTCAGTACTGCCTGCTCCCGTTCGCGCCCGGTAAGCGCCGGCGGCATGGCACCCGTACCGGGAGTGAATACGCGCTGTTGCGCCTCCGTCATGCCGGCGAATACGGCACCACGGCGACTCCCTGCAGACGAGAAGCCGAATCCGCGGTCAAGCTTCGTGACACCGAGGCAAGCGATTGAGCCATCAGGTTGTCGTCCATGGTGGATCATCGGCCAAGGCAAGTCAAGCTCAGTTCGCTCAGCCCCGCGGGGCGCGCCGCGATCCTTGCCATCGAGAGCTGGCGCACAAGCGCTCGCGATGCGGGGTCCGTCCGGGCCGTCCTCCGGAGCGCCATGTTGAACGGCACCCGGCATTTCGGTAAGGTTTCAAGCGCCCCGGCACGGCGATGAACGGCTCAGCCGACCGGCTGGGAACATGGAGTGTTTCGATGAGTACGGTTCTCGACGAAGTCACCAGCGAAGCCATAGACGCGACGCACGTACGGCGGCGCGTCGATGACTGGGAAGAGCGCTTGAACGGACTCTACGAGACGATCGGTGACTGGTTGCCGGACGGGTGGGTCGCCCGGCGCGGCGCCCCGGTGCTCATGCACGAAAAGCTGATGCGCAAGTTCGGTGTCGCGTCGAGACCGATGCCCACGCTCGAGCTCCACGACCGGACCGGCCAGTTCGTCAAGCTTGAACCGCATGCATTGTGGATCATCGGCAACAACGGCCGGGTCGACGTGAGACGCGACGGTCGCCGCTTCCTCATCGTCGATGCGGCCGACAACTTCGAAGAACCGGACTGGCAGGTGGCTCGCGACGACCAGCGGCGCCGCCTCGAGTCCGTCACGCGCGATTGGCTGATACGGTTCCTGGGGTGAGCGACCTTCAGGCCATCGCGGAATCCTACCAACGGATCGACAGCTATCTCGGAGACTTGCGCGATAGCGTGCGCAACCAGATCGCCCACGGCACTCTTCTCTCCGAACGCATCGACGTGTCCAGCGAGATACAGGACTTCTTTCGTATTCGGTCATCGCTGGCGCGGGAGTGAGCGACATGGCCGGCCGATCGTAGTGGTTGGAGGCCCGCAAGCGGCCGCGGGTCGCGGTGTGCGGACCGGTCAGTCGACCAGCGGCAGGGTGGCCGTTGCGGTGAGGCCCTTCATCGTCTGGTCGGCGTGGCGGATCATCGTGTCCGGGTCGGCCGCGTCGTTGGAGTTGTCCATGTCCATGCCGGTGCACGTAGCGCGTTCGTCGATCCGATGAAGTTCGCGCCATACCACGACGAAGTCCTCCACGCGCTGCAGGGGCTGGGAGATCCCGCGTTCGGTCGACATATGGCCAAGGACCGCGGTTCGTCGCTCAAGTACGTGGGCATCCGCGTACCGGCCCTCCGCCGCCGAGTTCAGCAGGGATTCTCCTTCTACGACCTCGACCTGGCGACGGTACTGGCAGTCTGGGACGACCTGTGGATGGGCAGCGAGTGGGGCGATGTCCTGTTCGCCGCCGAGGAGTACTACCGGCCCATCGTCCGCAAGCGCGTGGACGGCGCCTACTGGCCCGTGATGAAGCGATGGATCAACCGGGTCGACAACTGGTGCCACGCGGATGTGTTGAGTTGGACCTATTCACGCCTCCTCGAGGCAAACCCCACGACGGTCATGCCCGTGCTGGAGCAATGGAATGTGGACGCGGCGCTATGGCCACGCAGGGTGTCCGTCGTCAGCCTCATCCACTACTCCGGCAAGAACGCGGTGTTTCTGACGCCCGACGAGGTGTTGCCCATGGTGGACCGCTGCGTCGAGGATCGCCGTCAACCCATGCAGAAGGCCGTCGGCTGGGTGCTGCGCGAGATGTGGCGGGCGTACCCGATGGAGATCCAGGACTACCTCGAAGCCAATGCCGGTCGAATTGCACCGTCCGCCTTCACCCGCGCGATCGAACGCATGGACGTTGCGACGCGCAGGGAAATGCGTGCGAAACAGTAGCCAGAAACCACGTAACGGTCGATCTCCGGCACCGAGGTGTGCAGGTGGCTGGCCACCCCCAAGCGTCGGCAATCGGTAGCGCGCGATCGTGTCGAGGTCAGCTACCGCTACCGATAGCGCTTTCCGGCGTTCCCGCCCGCGGGCGGAGGCGATCCTTGCCGGCGGGTGGGGGGTGGGGTAGGATGCGCGGGCGATGAGGCCGGCTGCCGAATCACTGGCCGCGCCGCGGGTGCGGCATTCGCTGTGGCGCGACGCGCGCGTCAACTGGCAGCTCCACCTGCTGCTGCTGCTGCCGCTCATCTACCTGCTCATCTTCAAGTACGTGCCGATGTGGGGGGCGCAGATCGCGTTCCGCGACTTCTTCGCCGTCAAGGGCATCGTCGGCAGCCCCTGGGTCGGCATGGCCAACTTCGAGCGCTTCTTCGAGTCGCCGCAGTTCTGGACCGTGCTCAGGAACACGCTCGGGCTGTCGGCATACCAGATCGCGGCGATGTTTCCGATCCCGATCATCCTGGCGCTGGCGCTCAACAACGTCGAGCACCGCCGCTTCAAGAAGACGGTGCAGCTCACCACGTACGCTCCCCACTTCATCTCCACGGTGGTGATGGCGGGCATGATCATGCGCTTCCTGTCGCTGCACACCGGGGTGGTCAACAGCGCGCTGGAGGGGCTCGGACTGGCGCGGATCTCGTTCATGAGCAGCCCGGAGCTGTTCCAGTCGATCTACGTGATCTCCGGAATCTGGCAGAACGCCGGCTGGGGCACCATCATCTACCTGGCGGCGCTCGCCGGCGTCGATCCGCAACTGCATGAGGCGGCGATCGTGGACGGCGCCTCCAAGCTGCAGCGCACGCGCCACATCGACGTGCCGGGCATCCTGCCGGTGGCGATCATCCTGCTGATCCTGGAGACCGGGCGCATCATGCAGGTGGGGTTCGAGAAGGCGTTGCTGCTGCAGACGCCCCTGAACCTGACCACCTCCGAGGTGATCCAGACCTACGTGTACAAGATCGGGCTCGCCTCGCCGGTGCCCGACTACTCGTTCGCCACCGCCATCGGGCTGTTCAACTCGGTGGTCAACCTCGCGCTGATCCTGGTGGTGAATTGGATCGCGCGCCGCTTGAGCGATACCAGCCTGTGGTAGCCCGAGAGCCCACCCTCGACCTGCATCGCGTGGTGCGCCGGCGCATCGGCAAGAGCCGCGTGGACGTGATCTTCGACGGCTTCAACTACACGTTCCTGGCGCTGGTGCTGATCGGTGTCGCCTACCCGCTGATCTACATCGTCAGTGCATCGCTCAGCGCCCCGCAGGCGACCATCGGCGGCCAGGTGTGGCTGCTGCCGGTGAAGCCCACGCTGCGCGCCTACGAGGCGATCTTCGAGTACCGCAAGGTGTGGATCGGCTACGGCAACAGCCTGTTCTATGCCAGCGTCGGCACCGCCATCAACATCGTGCTCACCGTGATGGCCGCCTACCCGCTGTCGCGCCCCGACTTCAAGGCGCGCCACCTCTACATGGCGCTGCTGGTGTTCACCATGCTGTTCAACGGCGGCATCATCCCCAACTACCTGCTGGTGCGCGACCTGGGCATCCTCAACACGCGCTGGGCGATGCTGCTGCCGCAGGGCCTGTTGGTATGGAACGTGATCATTACCCGCACCTACTACCAGACCACGATCAGCTCCGGCCTGCTGGAGGCGGCGCGCATCGACGGCTGCAGCGACCTGCGCTTCGTGTGGTCGATCGTGGTGCCGCTGTCGGGCGCCATCACCGCGGTCAACGCGCTGTTCTACGCGGTGTTCCACTGGAACACCTTCTTCGACGCGTTCATCTACCTGAACAAGGAGGAGCTGTACCCGCTGCAGATCTTCCTGCGCGCCATCCTGATCATCAACACCGTGGAGGCGGAACTGATGGATCCCAAGGAGTTGGAGGCGCTGGAGGGGATGCGCGACCTGCTGCAGTTCGCCCTGATCATCGTCGCCAGCCTGCCGGTGCTGATCGCCTACCCGTTCGTGCAGAAGTACTTCGTGCGCGGCGTGATGATCGGCTCGTTGAAGGAATAGAGAGAATTGAAGACCAAGACATTACCACATGGCTCTACAAAATGAGTAACGGCAGACACTGGGCTATATCACGCCGGGGATCTGTGATACCGGGCCGGGCGGACGGGATTCGGGCCTCGCTCAACTTTGTGCCGAATCGGTGATTCCTGACGAGAGCGTCGCTGCGCTCCCTCCATCTCCAGCTGAACTTAGTGCACGACTTCCGCTCCGTAGTGGCGCGCGTTCTGCGAGCCCGAACGATTCCGTACGTCGACACGATCGGCACCGGCCGGTGAGCGTCAATAAGGGAGACGTTGATGAGACAGACTATACCGAAACTCTTGGACGATTGTTAAGAGCATACCGACGCGAGAGCCGTGCGATCGAGGTGAACTTCCGCGAGCTCGTTCCGTTGCGTACTGGCGTGGATCGGGCTACGCATCTTTTCCATCCATATCCCGCCAAACTGCTATTGAATATCCCCCTGTTCTTCCTACGATGTAGTCAACTAGGCCGTACTGGATCACTTCGTGACCCCTTTTGTGGAACGGGCACCGTACTAGTTGAAGGTGCACTTGCTGGATGGGACATCTCTGGAGCTGATGCCAACCCGCTCGCTCGCCTAATCACCAAAGCGAAACTAACTCATTTTGAAACACAGCACCTGACGTCGGCGGGCGAACGGGTTTGCAAACATGCCAAGGACGTAATCGGAGTCTTCTCTCCCGTAGTAGATGTCGACTTCTGGTTTCCCAGAAGAGTACAACGACGCCTTGGCGGACTCGTGAAGTCGATAGAATCGGAGCAGTGTGTTGACTTACGACGGTTCTTACAGGTCTGTCTTTCTTGCGTCGTTCGAAGGGTCAGCTATGCAGATCCCCGTATACCGGTACCCGTGAAAGCGAGCGCGGATTCCAAACATTCATCCTTCGTAGAGAATGCCTGCGTTCACGACGTTTTCCTGCGAGTAGTTGAGGAGAACGCACGGCGGCTCCAGCGCTTCCACCATATTCGACCAGCCACGCGCCGTGCATTGACTCTGTCGACAGATGCTCGGGGTACGGCGGATGAGTCACGGCTGCGGGAGGACGTCGATTTAGTGATAACGTCGCCACCATATGTCGGTGCTCAGAAGTACATTAGAGCGAGTAGCCTTAGCATCGGGTGGCTTGGCCTTGCTCCGGGAGACAAGCTTCGCCCACTAGAGCGAGAGAACATCGGACGCGAACACTATGACCGTGCAGATTACACAAGGCCGGATTTTGAATTCGGATCACTTGGCTATGACATATTGACCAAGATTCGGGAGAACAATCCACTTAGGGCACACATCGCATCGACCTACCTGAAGGAGATGCAGTCTGCGCTGCAAGAGACTGTGAGACGGTTGCGGACTGGAGGCCATCTAGTACTTATCTCTGGGAATAACACTGTTGCCGGCTACCACTTTCCAACGAGCAGATTTCTGGCGCAACTTGCGATCAATCAGGGGCTGTCGCTGCGACTTGAGTTGGTCGATGATATACGGTCGCGGGGACTAATGACCAAGCGGAATAGGACCGCCGGTATCATTAGTCGGGAGCACATACATTTGTTTCGGAAGTTATGAGCCGCGGGAGGGTTGTTCGATGGTTCGGGAAGCGCTAGAAGAAAAGATCAGGATTCTGAATCAGTTTGTATGGGAGGATCGGGTCCGGGGCCCAACTCTGGCGGACTGGTTGAACCAGTTCTCGTGCGATGGTGATTTGGAGGACGATGAGCAGTTGCAGGCTCTTTTCTTGTTGAGTCATTTTCTGTATTTTGGTCAGGACGAATTGCGGTGTTTGGTGAAATCGTTATACCGCGATCAGATTCGGGCACCCATGCTTCGCGATATTCGTTATAGAAACGGAGACACTACCGACTGGAGGGTGTTACGTGCGAAATTTGGCAAGGAGCTTGGCGCGAGTAGATTTTTGCCAATTGGCAACCCTGCGGAGAGCGGGGCTCATATCCTGTATTACTTTCGGCAGGAAAACGGACTCTCAAGGAGCCTATTTAGGAGTGCACATGAGGTCTTTGAACGTCAAGTGACTGGAAGGCGCGTGGTATTGGCGATTCGTGAGCAGAGGGTAAAGAACTACGTATTCATTGACGATGTGCGCGGTTCGGGGTCACAAGTGAAATCATTTTGCGTCGACATGGTTTGTGCGCTCAAGTCACTTGGATCAAGGGCGAGAGTTTATTACTTCGCACTATTCGGAACGACGCACGGGCTTGATGCGGTTCGTTCGCTTGGGGTGTTTGACCGCGTGGAAGCGGTATTTGTACTAGACGAATCTTTTAAGACGGTTGACACGAACTCAAGGATATTCGGTGGGGAGCAGGGTCCGTTTGATCGGGATAAGATTCGGGCTACGTGTGAGAAGTACGGTCTAAGATTGTTTCCGAAGCACCCACTTGGATACCGGGATGGACAATTGGCTATCGGTTTTAGTTACAATACCCCGAATAATTCGCTTCCAATATTCTGGGCGGAACGGGAAGCCGGAGCCGCCTCGTGGAGACCGGCGTTTCGCCGTTATTCTAAGGTTTATTGACGATGAACACTTACAAGATAGACGAAAACCCTTTCGCGGTTACCAAGGCCAATGACCTTGACAACGAGGAGATCTTGACATACTGGGTGCATACGCCGGGCGGCGCGGATGATGTCGCCGAGTACGTGCGTCCACGGTCGGCGACGCCCATGTTTGTGCTTGGCGGGAAGGGATGCGGTAAAACCCACCTATTGAGGTATCATTCCTATGACCTACAGAGGCTCAGATGGGAGCAACGCGGCCAAACGGAGCGCGTTGGGATTCTTGATGATGGATACATAGGGATCTACCTATTGTGCGGTGGTATCGATACTGGCCGGTTCGCCGGAAAGGGGCAGAGGGCCGCACAGTGGGATGAGCTTTTTGCCTACTATGTGGAGTTGTGGGCCGCGGCGCGACTGATTGCGACCGTCGACGACTCTCTTTGGCATGAGGAATACGATCGTGAACAGCTTTGTAGGGAAATCATTGATCTTTTCGATGAACCACCCGACGGTAAAGCAAACTCACTAAGCGACTTAGTTAAGCTTATCACACACATAAAAAAGGATCTCGATCTTCAGATAAATAACTGTGCTTTCTCGGGAAAGTTGGATGTTCGAGTGTTAGCAACCCGAGGGCGATTGATTTTCGGTATTCCGAGGATTTTGTCGAGGACGATAGATATGTTTTCTGACATCTCCTTCGTATACATAGTCGACGAACTAGAGAATCTATCGGAATCGCAACAACGATTAGTCAACTCGCTAGTACGAGATAGAAAACTTCCAGCTACATTTCGGATAGGAGCACGGCGATATGGGGTAAAGACTCACAGAACGGACGCCAGCCAAGAGGAAAATATTCCAGATTCGGAGTTTGAAGAAGTATTCCTTGACGATGCGTTTCGGAGGAGAAAGGAAGCCTATCGCTCGTTTGCAAAACAACTACTAGGTAAGCGAATTGTCCCGATCGGGGAAGGTCGGTCGCGAATAGCGAGAGACTTGTCGCTGATGTTTGAGATTCAGAATGAGCGATGGAATAGTAATCTGTATATGGATATTGTCGACTCGGTACCATCGCAAGAGCGGCGTCATTTCCGTGACCTGCTTGATAAACTAGAATCGGCGAAAGTGGCTAATGCGCATCAGATTATTGACGAGCTTGCCGTGGAGAAGTACC
Source organism: Spirochaetia bacterium (assembly GCA_965208575.1). GTDB lineage: Bacteria > Spirochaetota > Spirochaetia > SZUA-6 > Bin103 > Bin103. Next base: position 518,411 of record CBDBOV010000001.1, read on the forward strand.
CTTTGATCGAAAAGGTCAACATACTCCTATTTTTTGGAGCCTTGAAGTCCGGACACGACGCCCTCGGGGAAGCGAAAGGGATTCGAGAGGAGTGCGAAATATTCTTGTCCGAAGACGGCCGTGGCAGCCGTCAAAATAGAGTCATGCGAACGTTGGGACATTATCGATCTGATTTGGTGGCGCAGCTCCGACGGGAGAACCGAGTGAGGAACCTCTATCTGGGCCTCGAAAACCTTGTGGCTATGTCTGGTGGACTGCCCCGAGCGCTCCTCACGACGCTCAGGAACATATTTGATTGGTCGATCTACAAGGGTGAGGATCCGCTCTCACTGCGGGGGATTTCAATCGATGCACAGTACCGTGGCGTGAGCCGGGCATCTGAGTGGTTCTTCGACGTGAATGTCCGTAAGGCCGGATCCGATGGGCGTCTCGTCCAGAGCGCGGCGGACAGATTGGGGCAGTTGTTCAGAACCAATCGATTTGCGGATAGGCCCGTGGAGTGTTCATTGAACAGTTTCTCTGTTGCCGAACATGAACTTAGCGCCGAGTCAAGGCGCGTGTTGAGGCTCTGTGAGGACCGATCACTGTTGAACAGAGTGACGAATAGCCAGAAGCACCGGAACACAAAGAGGATTGAGCTAAAATTCCAATTACACCCCATGCTGTGTCCCCGATGGCAATTGCCACTAGGCCGGAGAGGTGTGTTACCGCTAAGTGCGGAGGTAGCCGACAATATATTCGACATACGGCTAGACGAACGGTTTCAGGAGTACCTACGGCGATTTCGGACGGCGAGGAGCTTTTCGAATCTCGGTGTAAACCTTCAGCGGACGCTATTCTGATGCGAGACTACACGCACTTGTACCGGCGCGAGTTGCATCCGAAAGAAGACTGGAAAGACCATTGGGATTTCTTTCTATCGGCATACAATTCGTCAGATCGCGTACAGCTTGCGTTCGAGAAGGTGTCCGCAACGGCTAAGTTGTGGATAATTCATGAGGAGTATGGGTATTGTGAGTCGGAACTCCCTCCGGATGCACCGTTCCTTTCGGAGGCAATGAGCGAGGTGTCGATGCGTAGGATTTGGGATGAACATATTGCGGGAGCGAGTGACACGGGACGGCGGATCTGCATCGATGCAACAGGTTTCATGAGGCCACACCTAGTCTATTTTATGGCCCTATTGGTTTCGAACGGCATCCTAAAGTTTGACGTGCTCTATTCAGAGCCCGACTACTATACACGGAAGGACGAGACAGAGTTTTCAAGTAGCGAGGTGGAAGTTGTAAGGCCGGTCGATGGGTATGCTGGCGTGAGCGGCGATGGTGGTGAGGGCGAGGTACTGATAATCGGAGCCGGTTATGAGACGCATCTTGTGCAGGAGGTCGCCGAGGACAAGGACCGTGCGAGGAAGGTCCTGATTTTGGGCCTCCCGTCACTTCGCGCGGATATGTATCAGCAGAACGCATGGAGGACATGGCGGGCTGAAGACGCACTGGAGCGGGGTAGAGTGGATAGGTACTTTGCTCCTGCGGCAGACCCATTCGCGACGGCGACAGTTCTGAGTGAGTTGATTCATCGTGAACGGAATAGGGGCGATGTCACTCACCTATACATAGCGCCGTTAGCCACGAACGCCCAGGCCGTCGGGTTTGCGCTATGTTATCTCTCAGAGTATGTTGGGAGCAATACAAGCATTATATTCCCATTTACGCGTCGATACGGGAAGCAGACGGCAGTTGGATTTTCGCGGACTTGGGTGCATACGATGGAGTTCGCTTCGGCAGCCGGAGGACGTTGATAGGTGGCAATGTCGTGCCAAGCGATTGAGGGAGGGGCTTACGCATCGCCGCCTATGGAGCGCAATACGGTTCTGCCGGAGCGACGGCGCATGTCGACGCGTTATTCGCGACGTTTACAATCGCGTGAGTGAAGGTGCGAGAGGGTAAAGAGCGGGGATAGTTAGGAATGAGACTGGTAGTTTGTCTGCTGCGTATCGTTCGGGGAGTTCGGGCGGCATTGTTGTAGGGAGGGGCACCACGGGAGAGTATCGCGATGTTCTCGACGGTTGGCACCGACCGCCGATCGTGGTACAAGGGGTTACAGTCTTACCGCATCAGTTGCGGCGAGAAACGACCGGCGGCCGTGTGTGCGGCCCGCCGCTAGAAGGAGGAAGTCGCATGAAACGACTCCACGCGATCATGGGGGCGGCGCTGTTGCTGCTGGCTCCCGCAATGGCATACGCCGGCGCCGAGGGAGAGGGCTCCGGCGCGGCGATGGACGCGCTGTCGGCGCCCGGCGTCTACCCGATCAGCGACGAGCTGATCACGGTGACGGCGCTGGCCAACGTCGACACCCGCATCCAGGACATCACCACCAACTACGCGGTGACCTGGCTGGAGGAGCAGACCAACGTCCATATCGAGTGGGACCAGGTCACCGGCTCCGACGCCGCCCAGAAGATCAACCTGGTGCTGGCCGCCGGCTCCGACCTGCCGGACATGATCATCAACTCCGGCATCACCACCGAGCAGCAGTTCCTGTACGGCTCGCAGGGATTCCTGGCGCCGCTGGAGGGACTGATCGACGAGCACACCGTCGAGCTGAAGCGCATCTTCGCCGAGGATCCGCACGTGCCGCGCCAGCTCACCGCGCCGGACGGCCACGTGTACGCCCTGTCGGTGCGCCCGGTGGCCTACCACTCCACGCTGTCGCAGAAGCTGTGGATCAACGTCGAGTGGCTGGAGCGGCTCGGGCTGGAGATGCCCACCACCACCGATGAGCTGCGCACCGTGCTGGAGGCGTTCCGCGATCAGGACGCCAACGGCAACGGCGACCCGAACGACGAGATCCCCTACTCCGGCCTGATCCGGTACTGGCGCAGCAGGCCCGGCGCGTTCGTGATGAACGCGTTCATCTACGACGACGGCTTCGGCGACCCCACCAACTCGCACCGCATGGTGGTCAACGACGGCATCATCTCGCCGGCGTTCACCACCGACGAGTGGCGCCAGGGCCTGGCCTACCTGAACGGCCTGTACAACGACCGGCTGTTCGACGGCGAGGCGTTCGTGATGGACCGCAACCAGCTCCACACGCTCAACAATGGCGGCGTGGAAGGCGTGGCACGGGTGGGCGCCCACCAGGCCGGCACGCCGTGGGGGGCGCTGGCGCCGGGGGGTACGATGCACCGCCAGTACCGCGCCGTACCGCCGCTGATCGGACCCAATGGCGCCCAGTTCACCGCCTTCTATCCGAAGAACCAGCGTGGCTCCAAGTTCAGCCTGACGACGGCTGCGACCGACCTGGAGCAGGTGGCGATCATCAAGTTCTTCGACTTCGTGCACCACGCCGGTGAGTCGCGCATGGTGCCGTGGTTCGGTCCCGAGGGCGAGGGCTGGCGCTGGGCCGAAGAGGGCGAGATGGCCTATACCGGCGAGACCGCGCTGTGGAAGCAGATCGAGCTCTACAACACCGCGCACAATCACAAGCTCGGCCACATGTTCCCCAGCTATTTCGAGGAGGGGTTCTTCGACCGCCAGGTGCCGGTTTCCGACGATCCGCTGTCGATCGAGCCGCGCCTGTACTGGGAGACGATCGAGAAGTACGAGGGGCACCAGCCGGACGAGATCGTGCGCCCGCTGATCCACGAGTTCGACGAGGGCCGCGAGTACGGCCAGTTGCGCGCGCCGATCAACGAGTTCGTGGAGCAGAGCTTCGCCCGCTTCGTGACCGGCGACCTGGACATCAACTCCGACGGCGACTGGAACAACTACCTGGCGCAGCTCGATGCGCTGAAGGTGGGCCGGTTCGTGGAGATCCTGCAGATCGCCTACGACCGCATGTACCGGTAGAGCCGGGATCGAGTCACCGGCGTGACGGACGCGGCGCGGCCACCCGAGCGGGCGCCGCGTCCGCGCTCCCCGTCCGCACGGCCGGCGGCACCACGGGCTGCTGGCAGGAAGCGCCCGAGCGGACTCGAACCGCCATCACGAGCTTGGAAGGCTCGGGTAATGACCCTTATACGACAGGCGCGGAGGCTCTGAAGGTACGCTGCGCGGGGCGGCCATGTCCATACCCGCTTGGCCTGATACGGAGGATCACGGTCGATTTGCCGCTCGCGTTACCGCCGCTGTTGCCAGAGACCTCCGAGCCTTTTCTCGATCATGCCGGTGCTCCTCGATATGCTCAGGTGGCCACGGCGAGTTCGCGCTCCGGGGAGCGTTCGGAGGCGGGCAGGCGCAGGGTGACCAGGCGCGACACGCCCTGCTCCTCCATGGTGATGCCGAACAGGTGGGAGGCGCCGGCCGCGGTGCGCTTGTTGTGGGTGACCACCAGGAACTGGGTGTCGGCGCTGAACTCGGTGAGCAACTCCACCAGGCGGCCCACGTTCTCGTCGTCGAGCGCGGCGTCGATCTCGTCCAGGACGCAGAACGGCGACGGACGTACGCGGTAGAGGGCGAACAGAAGCGCCACCGCGGTGAGGGCGCGTTCGCCGCCGGACAGCAGGGTGATGTTTTCCAGCTTCTTGCCCGGCGGCTGGGCGAAGAACTCGATGCCGGATTCCAGCAGCGCGTCGGGGTCGGTGAGCTTGAGCTCGGTGCGCCCGCCGCCGAACAGGCGCCGGAACATGCCCTGGAACTCGCCTCGGATGTCGTCGAACGCCTGCCGGAACAGGGAGCTGGACTCGGCGTGGATCTGCTCCGCGATGCTGCTGAGGTCGCGCGTGGCGGTCTCCAGGTCGTCGAGTTGGGCGCGCAGGAACCGGAAGCGCTCGTCCACCTCGCGAAACTGCTCGGAGGCCATCAGGTTCACCTGGCCGAGGTTGCGTACCTCCTCGCGCAGGCGGGCCAGCGTGGCGCGCAGTTCGCTACGCGACTCGGACTGCGTAATGTCCAGCTCGTACTGGGACAGGTCCTGGGCGTGCACCTCCTGGAATGTGCGCAGGGTGGTGCGGATCTCGGTGGCCACCTCCGTGTGGCTCAACTGCAGCCGCTCGATCCCGCCTGCCGAGCGCTCCAGCTTCTCCTGCACCTGCTGCACGGTGCGTTCGAACGCGGCCTGCCGAGCGCTCTGCCTGCGCAGTTCACCATCCAGCTCGTCGAGGCGGGAGCGCAGCTCCTTGTCCTGCTCCGCCAGGCGTTCGCCGCGTGCTTCCAGGTCGTGCAGCGCCTGATTCATGGCCGCGATGCTCTGCGCGGCGTTCTGCTCGTCGCGCGCCAACTCGCCGCGGCGCCCCTGCTGTTCGGCAATCTGGCCGGTGAGCTGCTCACACTCCGCGGTCAGACTCTCGCGCGCCGCGGCGGTGCGGGTGCTGTCCACCTGCAGATCGTGCACCCGGCGTTGCTGTTCCCCGATGCGAAGGGCCAACTGCTCGTTGTCGCGGCGCGCCGCTTCGGCCCGCCGGCGCTGCTGCGCGATATGGGCAACCGCGGTCCCGAGCTCTTCGTCGAGCTGACGTTTTTGAGTCACGATGCCCTGCGGCGACAGGAAGTCGTCGATCACCGCCGAGGTCAGATTGCCGTACGACCTGATCAACTCGTCCAACTGGCGCACCTGCCGGCGCGCGGCGCGCAGGCGCCCCGGCGCGCTGTCGGCGTCGCCGTCCGCCGCCAGCGTGGCGTGCAGATCCTGGATGAGCCGCGCGATCTCTTCCTCCGCCGCCGCCCGCGCTTCCGGCGAGTACCCGGCGGCCTGCAAGCCGGAGTCCAGGCTGGCCACGATGTCGTCGGTGGTGGTGCGCAACCGGCCGCGCAACTCTTCGAGGCGCTGGTCCTCCCGCTGTACGGCGGCGTTCGCCTCCGCCGCCACTGCCGCGTTGTCACGCACGCGGTTCTGCAGGTCGGTGATCTCGGCGGTCACCCGCTCGCGCGCAGCGCCCAACTCGTGGAGGCGGGCGCGGGCCTCCGCGGCCTCCTCCTGCCTGCCCGTCCGCAGTTCCTGCAGCTCCACGATGCGCGCCGCCACGCCGCGCTCGCGGTCGCGATAGCCGGCCATGCTGCGCTCCGCCTCGACCACGCGCTCGCGGGCCGCGGCCATCCGTTCCCGCGTGTCGCCGCGCTGCAGGTCGACGCCGTAGAGCTGCCGTTGCAGATCCACCACCTCCGCCTGCAGCGTGCCGGTGTGGTCGGCGTTGCCCTGCAGCGCCGCCCGCGCCCGGCGGCTCTTCTCCTGCAGTTGTTCGTGGCGTCCGCGGGCGGCGCCGAGGTCGGCTTCGATGGCGGCGCGCCGCGTCTTCATCTCACGCAGCCGGATCAACTCCAGGTCGCGCTCGGCGCCGAATATCCGCTCCTGCAGATTGCGGTACTGGTTGGCGCGTTCGACCTGGTTGGCGAGCACGTCGCGCGAGCGCTTCACCTCCGCGATGATCGCGTTCACCTGGGACATGTTCTGGCGCGTGTGGTGCAGCTTGCGTTCGGCCTCGGCGGCCCGCGTCCGGTAGCGCGCGATGCCGGCCGCTTCCTCGAACACCTGCCGGCGCTCCTCCGGTTTGGCGGCCAGCAGCAAGTCGATGCGACCCTGCTCCATGACCGAGTAGGCGTTCTTGCCGACGCCGGTGTCCAGGAACATGTCGCGCAGGTCGCGCAGCCGCACCACCTGGCGGTTGACGAGGTACTCGCTGTCGCCGGAGCGGTACAGGCGGCGCCGCACCTCGACCTCGCTGACGTCCACCGGCAGCGAGCGGTCGTGGTTGTCCAGCACCAGCGTGACTTCCGCGACGGAAACGCGGCTGCGATTCTCGGTACCGCCGAAGATCACGTCTTCCATGCGCTCCGCGCGCAGGGCGCGTGGGTTCTGCTCGCCGAGCACCCAGCGGACGGCGTCCACGACATTGCTCTTGCCGCAGCCGTTCGGGCCCACCACGGCGGAGATACCCGCGGAGAAATCTACGACGGTACGCTCAGGAAACGATTTGAAGCCGAGCAACTCGACCCGTTTGATGAGCGCCATTTTCCCAGTTCGCCGCCACTGTACCCAAGCGGGCGGCGAATCGTCAACGCACCCGGCGAGTTGGCGGGTTGCCCGCGGGCCGTTTACGGCGCCGCCGGGGAGCGGCTATGCTGCCGTCATGGGCCGGGCCAAGCTGCGCTGCGGGATCGACGAGGCGGGCCGCGGGCCGCTCGCGGGCCCGGTCACGGCCGCGGCCGTGGTGCTGCCGCGGCGCTTCCCGCGGGCGTGCCTGAACGATTCCAAGCAGCTCACCGCCGCCGAGCGCGAGCAGGCGGCGGCGCTCATTCGCACGCGCGCCGCCGCCTGGGCCGTCGGCTGGTGTTCGGCCGCCGAGATCGACGCGCTCAACATTCACCGCGCGACGCTGCTGGCGATGTGGCGTGCCCTGCGCGGTCTGCATGTGGAACCGGACGAGGTGTTGATCGACGGCCGCTTCGCGCTGCCCCTGGCGGTGCCGTGCCGGGCCATCGTCAAGGGCGATCAGCGGATACCCGAGATCATGGCCGCCTCGATCGTCGCCAAGACCGAACGCGACCGCTTCATGCGGCGCTACGCCCGCATCGAGCCGGCCTGGTGCTTCCACGAGCACAAGGGCTACGCTACCCCGAGCCACCGCTTCCTGCTGCGCCTGCACGGCCCGTCGCCGATCCACCGCCGGTCGTTCCGCGGCGGCGCGGCAGGGGGCGTGCGCGACGGCTAACCGCGCCGCTCGCCGCGCGGCGGCGCGGTGCGTCTCCCCTGCGCATGCCGGGTGGCGTAGTCGAGCGCCTTGTCGAGGGCGTCCACGAACGCGCGCAGATCCTCCTCGTAGACGATCAGCGAGTGGCGCTCGAAACCGTCCCGGTGTGTGCCCGCGCTGTCCCGCTTGCGGCTCTCGACGATGTTCAGGAACATGTCGCCGACCCGGTTTTCCTTCACGTTGAAGAAGTAGGTCCGCTTCTCGGAATCTGCGCGCGAACTGAACAGCTCCCCGCGTTGCGCCATGCGTGCCTCCTGAGGTGCCGTCCGCGTGCCCCGGCGGTCGATTCGGTTGCGGGCCCCGGCTACCTTGGTGCGGGTCTCCGCTACCTCCTGGACTATACGGCGCGATCTGGTAGATTATCTACTGTTATCCGGTAGCGCCGCCGCCGCGGCGCTGGAGAGAGATATGTCTGACCAACGTGAACACGAGTCTGAACACGAGCGCGAGGCCGAACACGAGCGCGCAGCGCCGCAAACGCAACCGGCGGACGGAGAAGCCGCGGTGCCCGCCGCCGAGGGAGCCCAGGCCTCGTCCGTAAACGGCGAGCAGGAGGAGGCGCGGCAGCCGAGCTTCTGGCAGAACGTGCGCGTTCCCGACCTGGTCAAGCATCGCATCGAGGTGGTCAAGCAGCAACGCCGCCTGTCCAAGAGGATGCGCCAGTTGGTGCGCAAGATCGTGCCGCTGGTGGTGGTGATCGGGCTCGGCGTGATGATCGGGCTCAACGAGACGCTGCTCAACCTGTTCCTGCAACTGCTCAGCTTCATCGGCCAACTCCTGTTCGCCATCCTGTTCATGCTGGTGCAGTTCGGGTCGCTGTTCTGGTTCATGTCGCGCTCCAAGATCGAGCGCATCCGGCCCGAAGATCCCAAGATCATCACCTTCGACGACTACTGGGGGCAGCCGCGGCTGAAGCGGCTGGTGCGGCAGTGGCTCGGGTTGCTGTCCGACCGGCAGCAGTTCGTGGAGATGGGCGGGCGCTACATCAACGGCCTGCTGCTGTACGGCCCGCCCGGCACCGGCAAGACGATGCTGGCCAAGGCGATGGCCGGCGAGGCGGGGGTCGCGTTCATTTCCATCGAGGGCTCCGGGTTCCGCGCCATGTTCTGGGGCGTGGACGTGATGAAGATGATCTGGTTCATCCGCAAGGCGCGCAAGCTCGCCCAGCGTTACGGCGCGGCGATCGCCTACATCGACGAGATCGACGCGGTCGCGCAGAGCCGTGGCGGCGTGATGGGCGAAGGCGGTGGTGGCGGCGGCGGCGGCATGGGCGGGTTCATGGGCGGCGGCACCGGCGCGCTGACCCGCCTGCTGTACGAGATGGACGGCATCGACAGCAAGACCTTCAAGGAGAAAGTGAAGGGCAAGCTGTTTCAGATCATGGGCAGGAAGCCGCCGGAGCGCAACTGGCACGTGCTGTTCATGGGCTCCACCAATCGCCCCGACGTGATCGACCCGGCGCTGAAACGGCCCGGGCGCTTCGATCAGCTCATCAAGGTGGACCTGCCCGACCGCACCGGGCGGCGCGAGATCGTCGACGGCTACCTGCGCACCGTGAACCACGACGACACGGTCGACATCGATGCGATCGTGATGAACAACCGCTCGGCGACGCCGGCGCAGATCATGGCCGCGATCACCAAGGACGCGGTGCGCGTGGCGCTGTTCGATCACCGCCGCGCGGTGTCGCAGGACGACATCGAACGGGCGTTCCTGCAGCAGTACACCGGCATCGAGAACCCGATCGAGGAGATGCAGGAGGAGCAGCGCTGGCAGGTCGCCGTGCACGAGGCGGGGCACGCCGTGGCGCAGCACTTCCTGATGCCGGATACCCGCATTGCGCACATCACCATCGTGCGCCGCGGCGACGCGCTCGGCTTCGTGCTGCCGATGGACGAGGTGGAGATGTACTCGCAACCGCTGGAGCGGATCGTGAAGGACATCATGGTGTGCCTGGCCGGCCAGGCGGCGATGCGCGTGGTGTTCAACGAGCCGTTCACCGGCGCCTCCGGCGGCGACTACCCGATGGTGCGGGCGCGGCTGTGGCACCTGTACAACGAGGGCTACTTCGGGCCGCCGCTGGTCGACTGGCGCACCGGGCGCGACTCCACGGGCGGCGTATCCGGCGAAAGCTCCAGCGCCGAGCAGCGCGCGGTGCGCAATGCGTGGGAGAACCTGGAGCGCGCCACGCAGACACTGCTGCGCCGGCGCCAGGATCGGCTGATCGCACTCGCGGAAGGGCTCATGGATCACAATTCGCTGACCACCCGGCAGGTGGTGGAGATCCTCGGACCCAACAAGCCGGAGCAACCGCCCGAGTTGCCGCCGCCACCCACCGGCACCGAGCCGCCGGCAATTGCCGCCCCGGCGGCGGTAGTGGCGGAGGAAACGGTGGCGAGTGCGCGCGGACAGACCGACCGGGGTGGAGAATCGGCGGCAGGTTAGCCCCGATTTCGTCGCCCGGCGGCCATCCGCAAGCGGCGCAAGATGAGACGGTTCTGACCGATGGGGAAGCGGCGCCCGCCGCTTCCGTTACGGTGACCAGTGGGCGAAGTCGCCCTCGGCGACAAGCTGCGGGCGCAGCGTGCCGTTGGCGGGGGAAGCGAAGATGCCCGGGGTGCCGGCCTCGGTGAGCGCGGGGTAGATCAGCGTCCTGCTGTCCGGCGACCATACCGACGTGGAGCGCAGGTACTGGTCGAAGTAGGGCAGTTGCTCGCGCACGAACCGGGGGCTGAGCGGAAACTGCGTCACCCGCCAGGAGTTGCCCCGGCGCACGTTGACCACGCGCAACTCGGCGTAGAAGCGGCCCTGCTCGCGCGCAAACAGCGGATCGATCTGCAGCCCCGCTTCTTCGTCCTCGGCGCGCGCCGGCACCAGGTAGGCGACGCGGCGCCCGTTGGGCGCCCAGAAGAAGGCGATCACGTCGTCATGCGGAAGCTCCAGCTTCGCATCCGTGCCGGTATCGTAAATGGTGAGCTGCCCATCCGCGGACGGCCCCGGACGCGCGCTGGTCATCACCGCGATGCGCGAGCCGCTCGGGGCGAAGGCGAGGTAGGCGAATCCGGGGACGTCCGCAAGCAGGCGCTCGTCGGGCCCCTGCAGCTCGCGCAGCACCAGCGCGGAACCGCCGCCGCTGCCGGCCCCGGCGCCCGCTCCGGCGGCGGCGACGTAGGCGACGTAGCGCCCGTCCGGGGACACCGCCGGCGCCTGGAAGCCGGCCGGCGGGATGTTGAAGTCGGACTTGACGCGCGCCGGGTCGAGCGGCACCAGGGACAACCGCGCCGCGTCGTTGAACCGGATGTCGCCGCCGACGTGGGTGATCAGGGCCGAATTGTCGGGCATCCAGCTCCAGTAGTAGGGCTGTCCCTGGTCCAGTAGCCGGTAACGGTTCGCCGCCACCTCGATCACCCCCAGTTCCAGTTGCGCCGAGCCGACCGGCTGCGCCAGCATGGTCAGTTTTTCGCTGTCCGGCGACCAGTACAGGTAAATCGGGCGCAGCCGGTCGGAGCGGTGCACCTCGCGCGGCGGTTCGCCGTCGCCGGACACCCAGATGGAACTGCTCAGCGTGCGCCGCCCGGTGATCGCCGTGCGCGCGAAGGCGAGGCTGCGCCCGTCCGGTGACCAGGTGGGCTGGCTGTAGGAGACCACGGTGCGGGCGGCGCGGTTGGCGCCGGCGTCCTCGGTAAGCGGCGTGTTGCGGGCGCCGGTCTGGTCGACGCTGCGGATGTTGCCGTCGATCCCGATGAAGCCGATGCGGCCCGCCTTGCGCTGCAGGTAGGGCAGCAACGGGCTGGACCTGAACTGAACCCGCTGTTCGGCACAGGCGGCGAGCAGGGCCACCGCGGCCAGTGCCAGCGCTGGCACCCGCAACCGGTTGCGGGCCGCGGGCCGCCGGGCGCGGCGCGGCCGGTGGTGCATCCCGGTGTCGCACCGGGCTCGATTGCTGCCGGGAGTTCCGCCGCGGCCTGCTAATGCCACGACCAGAAGCCGATCAGACCGTCGGCCACGCGGCGCGGTGCGAGCGTGCTGTCCGCCTTCGCCACCATGATGCCGGGGCCCTGCTGCGTATACCCGGCAAACAGGATGTTGCGGCTGTCCGGCGACCACACGCGGGCGGCGAGGTAGAACTGGTCGAACTGCTGCACCACCTGCATGAACTGCTGGGTGGGCACGAAACTGTGGATCTCGCGGCTGGTGTCGCGGCGCAGGTTGTGCACGTGCAGGGTAAGGAACAGCGTCTGTTGCTCCTCGTCCTCGGGGTTGACGTACGTGCCGGGCACGAAATAGGCGATCTTGTCGCTGTCCGGCGACCAGAAGAATCCGATGACCAGCGTGTTTTCGGTCAACACCAGGGGCTCGGTGCCGCGCGCCTCGGCGTCCACCACGTGCAGGTTGGCCTGCACCCCCTCCTCGTCGATGGTGCGCGTGATGTATGCCACCCGGTTGCCGTCCGGCGCCCAGGCGAAGGTGGGCGCGGTCCGTGCGCGGTGCAACACCCGGTACAGCGATCCGTCGCGGTTGGTCATGACCAGTTCCGCCTGGTCACCGGCCTGCGCCGCCACCAGCAACCGGCTGCCGTCCGGCGACCACGCCGGTGTCTGGAACGCCGCCGGCCGCACCGCCAGTCCTTCCTCGTACACGGTGCCGTCCACGTTCAGGAATGCCAGCCGCGAACGGTACGCGGCCCCGGCGCCGCCGGCGTGCACGACGATGGTGGTGGCGTCCGGCGCCCACGACCAGTAGAACGGATTGCCGGCGTCCAGCTTGGTCGCTTCGCCGCCGGCGGCCGGCACGATCTGCAGCGCCGAGGCGGTGCTGCCGGCCGTGGAGGTGAGGAAGGTGAGCCGCCGCCCGTCCGGGGACCAGTACAGCGTGTGCGGCAGGTACTGCCCGGAGGAGAACGCCTGCACGATGTTGGTGCCGTCCGGCGCGGTGGTGAACACGCTGCTGGTGGTGGCGATCTGGTCGTTGCCCTGGTAGCCGATGAATGCCAGGCGCGAGTCGTCGGGCGACCACGCCGGAAACTGGTAGTAGCGGATCAGCCCCTGGTTCTGGTCCGGGATTACGGCGTCCACGGTAACCGGCACGCGGGCGCCGCCGGCCTGATCCATGGTGTAGATGTTGCCGTCCGAACCCATGATGGCGATGCGCCCCGACTTGCGCTCCACGAAGCGCAGCAGCGGGCTCTGCTGCATGCTCGCCCGGTCGCCCGAACAGGCCGCCAGCAACAGTGTTGCCAGCACCGCCAGCGCCGCCAGCGCCGCCGCCATCCAGCGCCGCACGAACGGCGCCGCCGGCCGGGTGCCGTCCCGAGGCCGCCGGGCGCGGGTGGCGGATCCCGGCATCAGCCGCCCGCTCCCGCCAGCGCCGCCTGCGAGGCGTTGCGCACCGGGTCCACCTGCTCGGTAACCGCGTCCCAGTCGAAGCTCACGCTCAGGTTGGGTTCCAGCCCCGCCAGCCCCACGTCGTGTCCCGTGGAGGTGCGGTAGGAGGTGCTCGAAATCATCACCCGCGAGCCGTCCGGCAGCGGCACCAACTGGCTGGCCTCGATGATGCCGCCGGTGCGGGTGCCGAACAGCACCGCGCGGCCGACGCTTTGCAGCGCCCCGGCGAAGATCTCCGGCAGGCCCTCGGTGTCGCGCCCGACCAGCAATGCCAGCGGCAGCGTCTGCGAGCCGGCCACGTCCTGGCCGGCAATCACCAGCGGGATGGTCTCGCCGACCGAGTACATCTCGCCGAGGGTCCCGTTGCCGAACATGGTGAGCATTTCGTCGAGCGGCCAATTGCTGCCGAGCGCGGCGATGCGCAAATCCAGGATTACCCCGCGCAGCGCCACCTCCTCACTCATCACGGTCAGTGCCTGGGCGACTTCGGCGCCCTGGGTGGAGGTGCTTTGGCGCGGCAGCAGGATGTAGGCGATGTCGGTTTCCGGCAACAGCGCGTAGCGCACCCGGTTGGCTCCCTCGGTAAGCTGAACGCGGCCGCGGGTAACCGCCACGTTGCGCGGCTCGGCGTTGGGGGTGCGTACGGTCAGATTGACCACCGAGCCGGCGGGGCCGCGGATCCGGTTCACCACCTCCTCGCCCTCGTCCACGCTGACCGGAATGCCGTCCACCGCCAGCAGCGCGTCGTGGTCGCGCAGCCCGGCCTGCTGCGCCGGTGAGCCGGGCATCACCGACAGCAGGATGACGCGCGGCTGCGGCTCCGCCCGGAACGCGACGTAGGCGCCGATGCCCTCGTAGTTGCGTCCATCGGTCGACTGCCGGTCGATGCGCTCGTCGCGTGACTGCCAGACCGCGGCATCCCGCGGCAGCTCGGCCATCATGTCGCGCACCACGTCGGGAAACTCGCTCGAGCGCAGCAGGCCGAGCACCCGGGTCCGGTAGCGGCTCTCCAGGTCGTCCCACGGCACCGAGTGATGTTCGCTGAACACGTAGTGCTCGCGCAGTGCGTCGACAAGCTCGTCGAAGGTGCGCAACTGGACGCTCAGGGCGGATTGGCTGTCGCCGTCGCCGCCGCCCCCCTGGTCGCGCGTGCTCTGCTCCTGCTGCTGCGTTGCCGCGACCGAGAACGGGGCCTTCTCCGTTTCCGGCTCGTCGGCGTCGGCGCAGCCGGCAAGCGGCAGGATCGCGGCGGCGACCGCGAGGATGGCGAGGAAGGCGGTTGTGGAACGATTTCGGTTGCTTGACACGATGCTGGCGGGTTGGCGCTTTATACCCAATGATAGCGGTTCCCTCCGGTGCCGGTAAACCGGCCGCGTGGACGACCTGCGGAGCACCGGGCGACACGGGGTATACGTCCACGTTGACACGAAGATAACGAGACGGCTATACAACTACGCCTATGCTCGACGGGCTCACCAGCAAGCTCGGGGACGTCATCCGCCAAGTCTCCGGGAAAACGAACATCACCGAGAAAAACATCCAGGATGCGGTGCGCGAGATCAAGGTAGCCCTGCTGGAGGCAGACGTTAATCTGCGCGTCGTACGGCGGTTCGTCAACCGTACCACCGACGAAGCACTCGGCGCGCGCGTGTTGCGCGACGTTTCCCCCGGCCAGCAGTTCACGCGGATCGTGTACGAGCGCATGACGGCGTTGCTTGGCGGCGAGCGTGAAGGCCTGGCGCTGAAGGGCCCCGATACCCTGTCGGTGATTCTGCTCGTCGGTCTGCAGGGATCGGGCAAGACCACCACCGCCGCCAAGCTCGCCCGCCATCTGAGCGGACAGGGCCGCAAGCCGCTGCTGATCGCCGCCGACCGTGTGCGTCCGGCGGCGATCGAGCAGTTGCAGCAGCTCGGCACCGCCCTCGGCGTGCCGGTATTTGCCGGCGACACGGCGGGCCGCGGCGACGCCGTCGCCACCGTGCGCGACGGGTTGCGCCACGCGCGCGCCGGCGGCAGCGACGTCGCCATCGTCGACAGCGCCGGGCGGTTGCAGGCCGATGCCGCCCTGATGGACGAGTTGCGCGAAATTCACAAGACGGCGGCGCCGCGGGAGACGCTGCTGGTGGCCGACGCGATGACCGGCCAGACCGCCGTCGAAGTAGCGGGCGAATTTGATCGTCAAGTGGGGCTCAGCGGTATTATCCTTAGCAAGTTCGATTCCGACACCCGCGGCGGCGCTGCGCTGTCGATCCGCGAGATCACCGGCAAGCCGATCAAGTTCGTCGGCACCGGTGAATCGAACGATGCCCTGGAGCCGTTCCATCCCGACCGCGTCGCATCGCGCATTCTGGGCATGGGCGACGTGGTCACGCTGGTCGAGCAGGCGCAGGAGACCTTCGACCAGGAACGCGCCGAGCGCCTGGTGCGCAAGATGCGCCGGCGCACGTTCAGCATGGCGGACTATCTTGACCAGCTCGCCGAGTTGCGCAAGATGGGCAGCCTCACTTCGCTGGTGGAAAAGCTGCCCGGCATGCAGGCGGCCGTGGCATCGGGGGCGGTGAACGAGAAGGCGTTGCGCCGCGAGGAGGCGATCATGCTTTCCATGACCCGCGCCGAACGGAATAATCCGAGGATTCTCGGGCCAAGCCGTCGCAAGCGGGTGGCGCGCGGCAGCGGCACGTCGGTGTCGGAGGTGAATCGCCTGGTGCGCAAGTTCGACAAGATGGCGCTGGCCATGAAGAAGATGACCAAGAACAAGAAGATGCAGCAGCAGTTCCTGGCCCAGATGGGCCGATGATCCGGGCTGGCGCGGATCGGCTGTTGAGGAGTGTGGCAGATTTGAGTGTCAAGATTCGATTGAAGAGATTCGGGACGCGCGGGCGTCCGTTCTACCGGCTGATCGTGGTCGATACCCGTGCGGCCCGCGATGGGCGCGCCATCGAGGAAGTTGGGCTGTACCACCCGATCGAGCGGGAGGAGGAGCAGCAGGTTCGCCTCAACGAGGAACGAATCAAGTCGTGGCTGCGGCGCGGCGCACAGCCGTCTCCCACCGTTCGCCGCCTGTTGAACAAGAGAAACGTCCACATTACGCGGACCTGAGCTGCGCGCAGCCGGGCGCAGGCATGGGCCGCGGGGCGCGCGGCGGCCGCGCGGCAGGAATGGCAAGGAGCATGTGGTGGAGAAGGAACTCGTCGAGTTCATAGCGAGGGCGCTGGTAGACGAGCCTGACGAGGTCGTGGTGAGCATGATCGAGGGCGAGAAGTCGACCATTCTGGAGCTTCGTGTCGGCGCCGACGACCTGGGCAAGGTAATCGGCAAGCACGGCCGGATCGCCAAGTCGATCCGCACCATCCTCAGCGCGTCCGCCACCAAGACCGGCAAGCGCGTGGTGCTGGAGATTCTCGACTGATACCCGATGCGGGCGCGCGCCGTGCCTGCATCGGGAAGTGGACTCATCGCGATGGTTCTGCCGTGGATGGATTTCTCAATGGTGCTGCCGTAGTGGCCGACGGACAGGCGAACACCGTGGTCGACGAGGCGGCGAAACTGGCTACCGCCCGCCTCGGTGCGCCCTACGGAGTGCGCGGCTTTCAGGCGGTGCGCACCTACTCCGGTGATACCGAACACCTGTTCCGGCTCGCCGAGGTGGAGTTGCGCGAGTCACGCAGCGGCCGGTTGCGCACCGCCGCCGTGGCCGCGGTGCGCCGGCTCGGAGACAAGGTGGTGATGAGATTGCGCGGCGTAACCACGCCGGAGCAGGCGCGCGAATTCAGCGGCTGGGAGCTGTGGGTGCCGCGCAGCGAGGCCAGCACGCTTGCCGACGGCGAATACTATGCCGCCGACTTGTGCGGCTGCACCGTGTTGCACGGCGGGCAGGCGGTCGGCACCGTAACCAACGTCCTGGCGGCCGGCGGCGGCGACATGCTGGAGGTCGCCGACGGCGCCGGCACCTCGTTCATGGTACCGTTCCGGGAGCTGTTCGTGCCGGTGCTCGACATTGCCGCGCGCCGTATCGAGCTGGCCGAGGAGTTCGAGCGCCCGTGAAGTTCACCGTGCTCACGCTGTTTCCGGAGATCTTCGACGGATTCCTGGAGTCCACCATCCTCGGACGGGCGCGGCGCAGCGGGCGCGTCTCGGTGGAACTGGCGCAACTGCGCGATTTCGCCACCGACCGCCACCGTACCTGCGACGACTCCCCGTACGGAGGCGGCGCCGGCATGGTGCTGCGCCCGGAGCCGCTCGCGGCCGCGCTCAGGAGCCTCGACGCAGCGCGCCGCTGGACCGTGTACCTGTCGCCGGGCGGGCGCCTGCTCACGCAGAAGGTGGTGCACGAGTACTGCCGGCGCGAGTCGATTCTGCTCATCGCGGGCCGCTACGAGGGCATCGACCAGCGCATCATCGACGGCTTCGTCGACGAGGAGCTGTCGATCGGGGACTATGTGCTCGGCGGCGGCGAGGTGGCGGCGATGGTGGTGATCGAGGCGGTGGCGCGGGTGGTCGACGGCGTGATCAACCGCGAGTCGCTGCGTGACGAGAGTTTCGCCGGCAACCTGCTGGAGTATCCGCACTACACGCGGCCGGAAGAGTTCGACGGGCAGCGCGTGCCGGAGGTGCTGCTGTCGGGCAACCACGCCCAGATCGACGAATGGCGTTACCGGCAGCGCCTGCTGAAGACCAGACGCCGACGGCCCGACCTGCTAACCACGGAGGAAGAACATGAGTAATCTCATTCGCGAGATCGAGCAGACGCAGAAGCGCGACGACCTGCAGCAATTCGCCATCGGCGACACCATTCGCGTCCACTACCGGATCGTGGAGGGCAAGACGGAACGGATCCAGGCCTACGAGGGCATCTGCATTGCCACGCGCGGCAAGGGTCTGACCAGGACCTGCATGGTGCGCAAGATCTCCTACGGGGTGGGCGTGGAACGAGTGTTCCCCGTGCACAGCCCCAAGATCGCCCGCATCGAGGTAGTGCGCCGCGGCCGCGTCCGGCGCGCCAAGCTCTACTACCTGCGCGACCGGGTGGGCAAGGCGGCCAAGGTCAAGGAGCTGATCGGCGGCAAGCGCTGATCGCTGCCGCGAATCGGCCTGCGCGCCCTGTCGCCGGCGGCGGCCGCGGTAGCCGAAAGGTGATAACCTCGGGCGCGAAGTTGACGATACTATTAGCGAGGATTCGCTTTGTATCGATTCGCCCCAGGGCGTGCGGCAGCATCCGGTCCTGCGACCGGCATGCCGCCGCGCGAGCAATAGATGGCATGCGTCGGGCGGGTGACCGCTGAAGCGCCGCCGCCACCC
>CBDBOV010000002.1:0-806449 GCA_965208575.1 Spirochaetia bacterium
GCGCCAGTTCGGCGATACGCATGTCCAGGTCGGGATCGCCGAGGCGCGCCACCGCCGCGATCACCGTTGCCATGAGCAGATTCTGGTCGCGGTCGTCGACATTCGCGAACTGCGCCAGGTGGCCGCGGTCGAGCAGCCTCAGCAGCACCGTCTTGCCGCTCAGGTCGCCGAGCCGCGCCAGCGCCAACGCGGCGTCCCAGTTCACCCCCGGCTCCGGATCGTGCAGGGCGCGCTTGAGCGGCTCTATCGCGGCCGGGTTGCCCGCCAGTCCCATGGCGGTCGCCGCGCCGGAGCGGACCCGCGCCGACTGATCGTCCAGGTAGGGCGACAGTGCCGGCAGCACGGCCGGGTCGCCGAACATGCCGAGCGCCACCAGCAGCATGAAGCGGGTGCCCTCCGACTCGTCCGCGATGGCGCCGGCGATCGGTGCAATGAACTGCGCGTTGCCGGTGAGCGCCATGGCCTGCGCCAGGTACTGGCGCACCCGCGGGTCGTCGTGGGCCGAGGCGTCGAACACCCCGAGCATTTCGTCCACGAAACGCTGCTCCTCAGGTACCCGTTCCGGGTCCGCGAGAATCTTTGACAACTCGAACGCCGCCTGCCAGCGCTTGGTGGCGCCGCCCACCTTGACGTCCGCGACATAGTCGTACACCGAGTGCGGTTCGTTGGTGAGGATGCGCCAGGTGACCACCAGCAGTCCGGCGAAGATCGCGATCAGGAACGGGATGATGAAGAAGGAATGGATGATGACGCTGATGAACGAGCGCTGCTCCGGCTGCGCGGGTTCACCGCCGGCGCCGCCGGCGGGCGCTCCCGGGGCGGTGCCGTTGGCGCCGGGCTGGTGCGATTCGGGAACGGAGACTTCCGGCGCCTGATCCGCAGGGTCCATCGTCCGCTAATCTACGGCAATAGCGTGCGGCCATCAACCGTCCCTGGCCGCAAAATTGGCCGCAATCTGCGCGTGCCACATGCTACGATGCGGTCGCGATGGAGCGGTTCCGCCTGGTGCCGGAAGTGTACCTGTTGCTCATGGACGAGCGTGGGATACTGCTGCTGCGCCGCTGCCGGACCGGCTGGGAGGACGGCAACTACAGCGTGGTGGCCGGTCATGTCGACGGCAACGAGCCGGCGCGTGCGGCCATGGTGCGCGAGGCGCGCGAGGAGGCGGGCATCGCCATCGCTCCCTCGGCATTGGTGTTACGCCACGTCATGCACCGCCGCTCCGACCGCGAGAGCGTCGGTTTCTTCTTCTCCTGCCGTGCGTGGTCCGGCGAGCCGGTCAACCGCGAGCCGCACAAGTGCGACGACCTGCGCTGGTTCCCGACCGGCGCCCTGCCCGCCAACACGGTGCCCTACGTGCGCCACGCCATCACCTGCACCCTTGCCGGGCAACCCTACTCCGAGTTCGGCTGGTAACGGACCCTCGCCGGTCGGCCGCGTCGGCCGCGTCGGCCGCGTCGGCCGCGTCGGCCGCGTGAACTGCTGCCGACCTACGGGTTTCCGCCCGATGCTATCCCGAAGTGGTGCAGCAGCTTTCTCACATCCGTCCTGAGCGTCGCGAGAGCCGCCTTGATAGTAGCGAAGTCGGCCTTGATGGCCGCGATGTCGCGTGAATACGCTTCATTCATGTCGCTTGTCGCATCCACGACGTTCGCCGTGGTGGATGCGCCTTGGCTCTCAGAGTGGACCGGGCAACGCAGTTCGGCTGGGGCTCCGATATGTTCGCCGCTACACATGTGGGCCTCCAGCGCCGCGAGCGCCACGGCCACGTGGAATCGCATTATGTATAATGACCATTCCAAAATATTCATGTCAAGCGTCATAAAAGGGTGGTTGGCAGCAGTCAGCCGGCAGGGTAGCGGTCGACCAGCTCGGTGAGCAGGGCGGTTACTCCGTCGGCGAGCGCGGGCAGGTTGTAGCCGCCCTCCAGTACGAACAGGTGCGGCGTCCGGCTCCGGTCCAGCTCGTCGAGCAGCAGCCGGTACATGGCGACGAAGCCGCCGGTGGTCACGCGCATCATGCCGAGCGGGTCGCGCCGATGGGCGTCGAATCCGGCCGAGAAGATGACCAACTGCGGGGCGAACGAACGCAGTTCCGGCAGGACGAGGCGTTCGGTCGCGGCCAGGTACTCGTCGTCGCCGCAGCCGGCGGGCAGCGGCACGTTCAGGGTGTAGCCGGTCCCCGCTCCGGCGCCGCGTTCACGCGCCGCCCCGGTACCGGGATAGAACGGGTACTGGTGGATCGAGACGTAGTACACCGCGGCGGAGGTATGGAAGATGTGCTGCGTGCCGTTGCCGTGGTGGACGTCGGGATCGAAGATCAGCACCCGCTGCACCGGCGCGAGGCAACTGCCGGGCGTGGCTCCGGGACCGGGTACGGGAAGTGCGCCGGCCAGCGCCGCCGCCGCGGCGACCGCCACGTTGTTGAACAGGCAGAAGCCCATGGCGCGGCCGCGCTCGGCGTGATGGCCGGGCGGGCGTACCGTGCACACCGCGCTGCGGGCGCGGCCGCCGAGCACGGTGGCGGATGCTTCCAGCGCGGCGCCGGCGGCGAACAGCGCCGCGTCGACGCTGCCGGGCGAGACGGCGGTGTCAGCGTCCAGGCGGCGGCTGGCGCCGCGCAGCGCCAGGACCATGTCCACGTAGGCGGCGTCGTGCACGCGCAGCAGCGCTTCCGGGGGCGCCGGCAGCGGTTCGCAGCGGTGCACGCGGGCGGCCAGTTCACCGCCCTCGATCGCGGCGGTGATGGCGGCCAGCCGCTGTGCGCGTTCCTGGTGGCCCGGCCCCGGGTGGTGGTCCATGCAGGCGGGATGCGAGTACCAGTGCACGGCGGCGCGGGGCTGATCCGACATGGCGCCATGATGCCCCGCCGGCAGGACAACGGGCAATTCCAACTTATGTGGAGGGTGGGAACGCCGAAAGCGGTAGCCGTGGACCGAAAGTGAGATGCATGAGGCAATATGGTGACTCCGTGATATGGAAGACGATGAAACCGATGCCCGAGCATCGCCGACCCACAGGAATTTCGGACCAGGCAGCGTGCCGTCCCGGCAGATCGTGAGCACGGAAAAAATCGCGAAAAAACTGCGCGCACCCCTTGACGCGATTTTCGGGGCTCATGGTGGCTCGCTACGGCCCGCGGCGGTCCCTCCGACTGCCCCGGAACGACTTGGCCTCCGTTGCCGCGACAGCGCCCCGTGGCGCGGCCTTCCGGGCGCCGTTTCGGCGCAGTCCAGGGCTCGGAAAAATCTGTTATTTCCAATCCCATGTTATACTTATGAGTATGAGTGAGTCGTCTTCGCCCACCCCCTGGTCCACCGTCGCCGCGCTGCCCGACTACCTCCTGCTGGCGCAGACCCGGCAGCTCGCCCGCCACGAACAGGCGCTGCAGATCCTGGTGCTCGACCACCTGCGCGAGATCGAGGCGCGCAGCCTCCACCTGACCCGCGGGTATGGCAGTCTGTTCGACTACGTCGTGCACGAACTGGGCTACACCGCGGCCGCCGCCTGGCGGCGCATCAAGGCGATGCGGCTGTGCACCGGGACCGGCGCTGCGCGTGAGCTGCTGCAGGACGGCTCGCTGAACCTGAGCAACGCGGCGCAACTGCAGAACCTGTTCGAGCGCAACGACCGCAACCGGGGCCGCCCGCCGGTAAGTACCGGAGCAGGTGGCGCCGTGGGCGGTGCGCCACCGAGTGACGGCGCACCGGGCGAGCCGGGACCGGCGGCGCCGGCGCGCGGCGGCGAGCACGATCCGGCGCCACCGGCAGCCGGGCCGGTGCTGGACGCGGCGGCGCGGGAGAAGCTGGTCCGGCAGGCGGCGGGCAAGAGCACGCGCGAAGTGCAGCAGATGCTGGCCGAGGTGGACCCGGAGTTGGCGCAGCCGAGCGACCGGTTGCGCGCGCTCGGAGGCGGGCGCTGGGAGTTGAAGGCGGCGGTCGACGCGGAGTGCCGGCATGGGCTGGAGAAGCTGCTGATGCTGCTGTCGCACACGGATCCGCACCTGACGCTGGGCGGGCTGGTGGCGCGGCTGGTGCGCGACGGCCTGGACCGCTACGACCCGGCTCGGCCACCGCGTGTGCGGCGTACGGGCGCTGGCGGCTCGGTCGACGGCGCAGGATCCGCGAGCACGCCGGCGCTACCGGTCAGCGGTGAGCTCAACGGTTCGCCGGCGAATCGCCACGCCGAGGCCGAACTCGGTCGGGCGTCGCGTGCGGTGACGCAGGACGGCGACGGTGGGGCGGTGTCGGCGGCGAAACAGCGTGCGGAGGACGCGTGCGGCGGCGCGAAGTCGGCGGCTGAGAATGACCTGCCCGGTCCCTCGGCCCCGAAGCGGCCTGCGGAAGTCGAGCATGGCGAAACGAACTCCACGGCGGTGCGGGATATTGTCCGCTGCTCCGATTCGGCGCCGAACGAGTCCGCGCCGGTGGGGGACAGAGAGGGGCACACCACTTCGCTGGCGAAGCGCCACTCGGTCACCGGGCACGGCAGCGCGTCACGGGCGGCGGCGCCGAACAGCGGTGCGCACACCACTTCGCCAGCGAAGTGCCGATCCGAAGCCCAACCCGGGCGCAGGCCGCACGCGGTGGCACGGAACGGCACCGGTCCGGCGGTTCCGGCGGCGAAGCGGGACACGGAGGCCGAGCGCGGCGGTTCGAAGTCCGCGCCGGTGCGGGACACGGTCCGGCGCTCGGAGTCGGCGGCGAAGCGGCTTGCGTACGCCGCCGGGCATGGCGCGGTGGGGCCGGCGGTGCGTTCGCCGGCAGTGGAGCGGCACCTTGCCGCGTTGCGCAGCCTCGGCGCGGTGCCGGGCTCCCGGTCGCGGTACATCCCGGTAGCGGTGAAGCGGGAGGTGTGGCGCCGCGACCAGGGTTGTTGCACCTATGTCGACCGCCGCAGCGGGCGGCGCTGCGGCTCCCGCTATCGGCTGGAGATCGACCACATCGTGCCGTTCGCGCTCGGCGGCGGCGCGGAGCCGCGGAATCTGACGCTCCATTGTCGAGCGCACCACAGGTTGCGCCACGCTCAGCGCCATGCTCACGCCGAGAGTGTGCCGAATGAAGCCCGGCGCGCTCCGGTCTCCGCGGTCGATCCGAACGAACACGGGCGCACCGTCGGATCGCATGCGGTGTAAGGCCGCGCTCCATCGCGCCGCCGATCCAGTTCGCCAGTCCCCGGATGTTCGCATCCGTGCCATCGAGCGGGTAGACCATGCTGCAATGACCTGCGTACCGCTTTCCGCGTTCGCACCCTTATGTGGAAGGCGACGGGCACGAGTCACGCGGTGGCGCCGGCGCTGCCGCTCTCCCGCGCGCATGCCGCCGAGGTCAGCGCGCTTCGAGGGGGAGCCAGCGGCGGGCGCGCGGACCGCGGTAGGTCGCGCGCGGGCGCAGCAGCACGTTGGAGTCGCGCTGCTCGATGGCGTGCGCCAGCCAGCCCACCACCCGGGCTACCGCGAACGCCGGCGTGAACCACTCGCGCCGGAAGCCGACGGCGTGCAGCAGGAGACCGGTGTAGAACTCCGCGTTGGTGTGCAGACGGGCCTGCGGGCGGTGCTCGGCGAGCACCCGCAGTGCCACCTGCTCGACGGCGCGCGCCTTGCGGTAGAGCGCCAGCACGTCGGCGCGGCCGGGGACCCGGGCCGCGATCAACTCCTCCAGAGCCGCGGCCAGCACGTCGGCGCGCGGGTCGCGCGTGCGGTAGACCCCGTGGCCGAAGCCCATCAGCCGCTCGCCGCGCGCCAGCATGGCGCGCAGGTTGTCCGCCGCCCGGTCGACGTGCGCGATGCGCTCCACCATCTCCAGCGCCGGCCCCGGAGCGCCCCCGTGGCGCGGTCCCTTGAGCGCGGCCAGCGCCGCCAGCGTGCACGACAGCAGGTCGGTGTGGGTGGAGGCGGCCACGCGCGCGGCGAAGGTGGAGGCGTTCAGCCCGTGGTCCATCATCGCGACCAGGTAGGTCTCCAAGGCGCGCACGGCGGCCGGGTGGGGCGGGCCGCCGCCGGCGAGATGCAGAAATGCTTCGACGTGGCCGGCACCGGCCGGCGGCAACTCGGGTTTGCCGCCGGCCCACAGGCGGGCGTAGCAGCCGGCTGCCATCATCAGGCCGGTGACGATCGCCACCGGCCCCGGATCGGACCCCGGCCGGCGCAGGTGGGCGGCCAGCGTCATCAGGGCGTCGACTGGCTCTACCCGGTCCGCGGCCGCCCGCCGCGCGGCCGCCAGCAGCGCGCCAGGCATGTGGCGCTCCCGCGCGAGCCGCGCTGCGAAATCCGCCAGATCGGCCGCGTTCGGCAGCCGGCGGTGGAACAGCAGAAAGCACGCCTCTTCGAACGAGCACCGGGGCGCGATCTCGTCGATGGCATGGCCGGCGACCGTCAGCCGGCCGCGCTCGCCGTCGATGTGTGTCAGCGACGTGGCCGCGACCGTTACCCCGCGCAGCCCGCCCGATTCGGAATCCATACGGGGTAAAGTTCTCGCTCGTTTCGCTATTGTCAAGATTGATCAAGTAATCAATATATTGACCGTGTGGACGAGGTGAAGGATTCGCCGCACTTGACGGCGGCGGACGCGGCGCGCTTCCTGGGCGTGAAGACCGCGACCATCTATGCATACGTGAGCCGCGGGCTGATCCGGTCCGAGCGCATCGGGCCGGGGCGCGAGCGCCGCTACCGGCGCGACGACGTGCTGCGCCTCAAGCGGCGCGCCGAGGTACGCGTCGATCCGAGCAGCGCGGCTCGCCATGCATTCGAACACAGCGCGGCACCGATCCTGGACTCTTCGCTGACCCTGATCACCGAACAGGAGCTGTACTACCGCGGACTCCCGGTGTCGGTGCTGGCGCGCGCGCACACGTTCGAGCAGGTGGTCGCGCTGCTGTGGTGCGGCGACCTGCAGGCGCCGGTCGCCGAGCTGGCACGGCCGGTGCCGCCGTTCGTGGAACGAACCTGGGTGCAGTCGGCGGGGCGTCCGCTGGACCCGTGGTTCGCCTTTCAATCGGTGCTGCCACGGCTGGCGGCCGCGGACCCTGCGGCCGAGGACCTGAACCCCGCCGCCGTCCGGCGCACCGGCGCGCGCATCCTGCTGGCGGAGGTCGCCTGCCTGGAACGCCTCCCGCCGCCGCCCGGCGGCAGCGCCCGCGGGGGGGCCGGTCCGGATGACGCGCCCGGCGGAGCGGCTGCGCACTCCGCGGCGCAGGCGCGGGTGGCGGCGGGAGGCGTTCCGGCCGTGGCGCCCGGCGGAATGGTGGCGCGCTCCCTGGCGCGGGCGTGGGGGGTGGCGCCCACCGAGCCGGCCGCCGCCTTGATCGAGTCGGCGTTGATTCTGCTCGCCGACCACGAACTGAACGTCTCCACCCTGGCGGCCCGCACGGCCGCGTCGGCCCGTGCCAGCCCCTACCACGCGGTGCTGGCCGGGCTGGCCGCCGCGCACGGCGCCCTGCACGGCCAGGCGAGTATCCTGGTGGGGGATCTGCTGCGCACCGTGTCCCACCCGCGGCGTGCGCGCCGGGTCGTGGGCGAGTACCTGCGGTCGCGCCGGCCGCTGCCCGGCTTCGGGCACCGCGTTTACCGCGCCCGCGACCCGCGAGCCGCCGCGTTGCTGCACCACCTGCGCGCGGCCGCACCCGCCCATCCGGCCCTTGCAGTGGCGGAGGCGCTGGCCGAGGCGGTCCACGAGATGGTGACCGACGCGCCGGTGAACGTCGATTTGCCGCTGGCGGTGCTCGCCGCCGTACTCGGCTTGCCCGCCGGCGCTTCGGAGGCCCTGTTCATTGTCGCCCGCACCACGGGCTGGATCGCGCACGCGCTGGAGCAATATCGAGCCGGCGGGCTGCTGCGCCCCCGCGCCAGGTACGTCGGCCCTATTCCGGAGCGGTAGCACGTCGGGTCGCATATCCGCACGCCGCTACGAGGCGCAACCGGACGCCTGCAGGACGTCTGCGAATACCGCTTGACAAACGGCCGCCGATCAGTAGGTTTACCTCACTCATGGCGTACATCATCACAGAGCCGTGCATTGGCACCTGCGACACCTCGTGCGTCGAGGTGTGCCCGGTGGACTGCATCCATCCGGCGGAAGGTTTCGACGACCCGGCGGACAAGCAGCTCTATATCGACCCCGACGAGTGCATCGACTGCGCGGCCTGCGTGCCCGAGTGTCCGGTCGATGCGATCTACGAGGAGAGCGAAGTGCCCGACAAGTGGGCGCACTTCATCGAGATCAACGCCGAATACTTCAGGTAGGGCGGCTGCCCGGCCGGCGGGCGGCACACGGTTCGCGAGGTAACCGGAACGACATGGCCAAGACGGCACAGAATTTCTACAAGTCGATCCCCGAGCTTCCCAAGGCGATGCAGACCAAGCGGCGCAAGCCGAAGCTCATGGCCGTGGTGGACGAGGACAACTGTACCGGTTGCCAGGTGTGCGTACCGTTCTGTCCGGTCGACTGCATCAGTCCGGTCGACACGGACGTGTATGACAACCGCCCCATTCCGCCGGTGCAGATCCGCTTCAACGAGTGCATCGGCTGCCAGATCTGCGCGCGCGTGTGCACCCAGCTCACCTGGGACGCCATTCGCATGCTGCCAACGGCGCAATTCGAGGCGCAGTACGGCATTACGGTCGAGGGTTAGGATCCAGCGACAGTGGTCCGCCGGTGCTGCGGACCGCCTTCCGACAGTTCCGTAACCGGAGGTAGCGCGCACACCCATGTGGTTGTTCATGTACGTGTGTTACCTGATGGCCGCGCTCACGTACGTGCTGTTCGTGCTCGCCGGTCTGCAGGGCATGTTCGGATTTCCCGTGCTCGGCGCGCCGCACCCCACCTTCTCGTTCCTGACCGCCATCATCTACTTCTTCACGCAGACGCTGACCATCTTCTTCTTCGTCGGTACCGGCAGCAACATCCGCGAATACCTGGAGGCCGCGGCCCGTGCCGATCCGGAAGGGAGCGCCGCGAAGCTGGTGGCGCGGGCACGGCACATCCGCGGCGCGGTGTCGGGCCACATCTATCTCAACATCCTGCTGTTCCTGACCCAGGCGATTCTTGGCGGCGCGGTGGCCGCGCGCGCCGTGCCGCGTTTCCTGCACGGCACGCTGGTGGCGGTGGCATTCCTGCACTTCCACTACGTGTTGTGGCGCGAGCACCTGGCCTTTCGCGACATGACCGCGGTGGTGGTGGCGATGACCACCGGCGCGCGCCGCGGCCACCCGGACCAGGCCACGGACGGCTGACCCCGCGGCGCAGTCGAGCAGCCCGCGGCGACCCCCCGCTGCATTGAACTGCGTCGACGCATCCCGGCTCGCGGTGTCACTCTTCGTTCACCTGTGGCCGACGTGCCCGTTCTTCGCCGCGTTCAGCCGCGCGCCGCGCCGCTCTCGGTGCGACGCCGCGTTCCGCCACCGGCTGCTACAGCAGATTCCAGAAGAAGTAGACCGCGAACGCGAGCAGGCCGCCGGCGCTGACGGCCAGGATGACGATCGCGCGGGTGAACGCGCGCCGCCCGCTGTCGAACTTCAGGATGGTGCGGGCGGGGGCTCGCGCCGCCGCGTCTTCGGCGGTCCGCTCCGGACCGGCATCCGGTTGCGGTGGCACGGCCATCAGCCGCCGCCCTTGCCGCCGCGCACCAGGAACCAGCCGAGCAGGAACACGCCGGCGGCGATGGCCAGGTCGCGGCCGCGCGGCGTGGCCGGCAGCGTGATCACGTAGCTCACGCCCAGGTAGGCGAGCGCCGCCGCCTGCAGTATCTTGCCGGCGATCAGCACGGCGGGGTGCCCCGGCGGTTGACAGCCGCGCAGACCAACATATGATAAAACAGTAGCGTCGATGAGCGCGCGCGGCCAGCGGCCCGCGGCGCGCCGCCACGCTCACTTCCCTCAGGAGACAGTATGAGCAGCATTTCAGGACGGCCCGCGCGGGTCGCCATCGTGGGCAGTGGCCCTTCCGGATTCTACGCGGCCGACGCACTGATCAAGGCCGACCAGGACGTGACCATCGACATGTACGACCGCCTGCCGACGCCGTTCGGCCTGGTTCGCGGCGGTGTCGCCCCCGACCATCCCAAGATCAAGAACGTGATCCGCATCTACGAGCGCACCGCCAAGGATGCCGCGTTCAGCTTCCTCGGCAACGTGCTCGTGGGCCGCGACGTAAGCGTGGAGGAACTGCGCGCGCACTACGACGCGGTGATTTTTACCTGTGGGGCGGAGACCGACCGCACCCTGAACATTCCCGGCATCGAGCTGCCCGGCAGTCACACGGCGACCGAATTCGTGGGCTGGTACAACGGCCATCCGGACTACCTGGACCGCTCCTTCGACCTGTCGCAGGAGGTGGCGGTGGTGATCGGCCAGGGCAACGTTGCCGTCGATGTCACGCGCGTGCTCGCCAAGACGGTGGACGAACTGCAGGACACCGACATCGCCGCCCACGCGCTCGACGCGCTCGCCGCGAGCAAGGTGAAGGAAGTGCACATGATCGGGCGCCGCGGGCCGGTGCAGGCGGCGTTCACGAACAAGGAGATCCGCGAGCTCGGCGAGCTCGCCGACTGCGACCTGGTGTTCAACGACCTCGGCGACTTCGAGCTGAATCCGGCCAGCCAGGCCGAGCTGGACGACCGCGCGAACATCGGCGCCGGCCGCAACTGGAAGGTACTGGAGGAGTTGCGCGTCCTGCAGCCGGCCGGCAAGAGCCGCCGCATCGTCGTGCACTTCTTCCGGAGCCCGCGCGAGCTGACCGGCAACGGCCGGGTGCGGTCGCTGGTGCTGGAGCGCAACCGGCTGGCGGGTGAGGCGAACGACCAGTGGGCGGAGGGCACCGGCGAGACCGACACCATGGCGTGCGGGCTGTTCTTCCGCAGTGTCGGCTATCGCGGCGTGGAGATCCCGGGCGTGCCGTTCGAGGCGCGGCGCGGGGTGTTTCCCAACGAGGCGGGGCGTATCGTCGACGACGGCGCGCCGGTACCGGGCATGTACGCTGCCGGCTGGATCAAGCGCGGCCCGTCCGGGGTGATCGGCACCAACAAGCCCGACAGCGTGGAGACGGTGCGGAAGCTGCTGGAGGATCTGCCCTCGCTGCCCGGTTGCGCAACGCCGGACACCGGGTCGATTCAGGATCTGCTCGGCTCGCGCGGCGTTCGGGTAGTCAGCTACGCCGACTGGCAGAAGATCGACGCCGCCGAGGTGGCGCGCGGCAAGCCAAACGGCAAACCGCGCGAAAAGCTCACCACCGTGGCGGAGATGCTCGCCGTTCTGGACTGACGCTTCCGAGATTGGTCGAACACGGTGCCGGTTTGAGCGAGCATCGCTGCCCACTGACGCTTCCGCAAGTGGTAGAACACGGTACCGGTTGAGCGAGCACCGCTGCCCAGCCCGCCGTGCCGGACAGCAGGGCGGCATTCTGCAGCATTACACCGGCGGCCATGCCGGCTATCCGCGCGCCTGCAGCACCCGAGCCTCGCGATCGACGGGCGTTACGTGGCCAGTTCGGCGAGCAGCTCCAGTTCGGCGGCCTGCAGCGACTCGAGCACAGCCACGGAAGCCGATCCGTGGCGCGAGGCAGCCGCGCACAGATCCACGAACGTGAACGGATCCCAGCGTTCGGTGAGCGCGGCAAGTCCGGATTCCTGCTCGCCGCCGGCCTCGGCAAGCACCGAGCCGGCGCGCCGGGACATCTGCACGAAGCCGGGGTGTGCGCCCACCCTCCGGAACCAGTACTTGCTGTTGGAGAAGTCGCCCTCGCGGCGGTGCATGGTGCCGTGCAGCCAACTTCCGAACGCGTCGGGCAAAGCCTGCGACAGGGTGTGCGACGCGTCGAGGTCGTCGTTCCAGAGCAGCAGGGCGCTCGCCGCCGCCGGCTGCAGGTCCGCCGCGGCGATGCGCCGGCTCAGGTCCCGGCTCCACGGCGCCGCCGGACACAGCGGCGGCAGCGGCTGCCGGGTGCGCAGTTCGGCGCTGATCTCCCGCACCAGGGCGCGCAACTCGGTCATCCTGTTACCTCCAAGCCGAACGGCAGCGACGGCAGGGCGCCCACCAGGCCGCGCAGCCGGTCCGGCGTCATGTCCACGTGCACGGTGCCGTTGAGCATCAGGTTGGGCCCCTCTTCGCAGTGTCCGAGGCAGCCGCAGCGCTCCACGGTCAGGTCGGCGCGCGGACGGTCCTCGGTTTCGGCAAGCAGGTCGCTCGAGAAGTTGACGCCGCAGGTGGGGCCGACGCAGATGCGCAGATTGTGGCTCATGCGACGGCGGCCGCGGCCAGGCGCTCGATCGTGGAGTAGGGGAACAAGCCGGTGCTGTGGCCGTCGCTCCAGGTGATCGACAAGGCGTAGTTGCCGACCGTCCGCACCTCCTTCGCCCGGATGTCCGCCGCAATGGCCGCCGGGTCGGCGGTCCGCTCGCCGGTGTACTCGTTGACGCAGTGGGCGCATCGGCAACTGATGCGCAACTCGCGGTTGGCGACCGACACCGTCTTGCCGTCGGCCCACCGCAGGGTGATGGCACGGTCATCGTGTTCGACGCCGATGCTCTCCTGCGCC
This sequence comes from Spirochaetia bacterium, assembly GCA_965208575.1. Taxonomy (GTDB): domain Bacteria; phylum Spirochaetota; class Spirochaetia; order SZUA-6; family Bin103; genus Bin103. Next base: position 12,527 of record CBDBOV010000002.1, read on the forward strand.
ACCGATGCCTTGCCGAGGGCGCGTACCATCCGGTCGGCGGCGTCCGCGATCTCCGGCAGTTCGAACTCGTCGCCGAAGGTGCGTCCGTAGCGCTGCGGGTCGAGCGGCAGCCGGCCGAGCACCTCCACGCCGAACCGCTCCTGGAGCTGCCGGACGCCGTCGCTGCCGAACACGGCGTGACGTTCACCGCCGGCTTCGAACCAGGCCATGTTCTCCACCACGCCGAGCACCGGCACGCTCACCTTGTCGAACATCACGATGCCCTTGCCGACGTCCGCGAGCGCCAGCGGCTGCGGCGTGGTTACCACCACGGCGCCGTTCAGTTGCGCCGCCTGGGTGATGGTGAGCTGAATGTCACCGGTGCCGGGCGGCAGGTCGAGGAACAGGTAGTCCAACGTGCCCCACTGCACGCCGTGCAGCAACTGCTGGATGTAGTTGGTGACCATCGGTCCGCGCATCACCGCCGGCGCGTCGCCGAGCCAGAAGCCGAACGACATCAGCTTGAGCGCGCCGACCTGGGCCGGCAGCAGCGTGTTGCCGGGACCCGCCTGCAGGTCCAGGTCGCGGCAGTCGAACAGGGTCGGTATGGACGGTCCGAAGATGTCGGTGTCCAGCAGCCCGACGCGATGGCCGCGCTGCGCAAGTTCGCACGCCAGCGCCGCCGCCACGGTGGACTTGCCCACCCCGCCCTTGCAGGAGGCCACCGCAATCAACGCTCCCACGCGGTCGAGTCCGCTCTCCCGGGCGGCCCCCGGCCGCCGCGCGGCGGAGCGGGCGGCCGCGGCCGGCTGCGGTGCGCTGGTGATGGTCACGGTGACCGACCTGGTCCCCGGCAAAGCTCCCACCAGCCGTTCCGCCTCCGACTTGAACTGGTCGCGCACCGGGCACGCGGGCGTGGTGATGCGAATCTCCACCAGTACGTGCCCGTCTTCGATTTCCAGACTGGTGATGAAGCCGAGCGCCACGATGTCGCGCCCCAGATCGGGGTCGACGATCTGCGCCAGCGCGCCCAGTACCTGTTCCTTGGTAACCATGTTCCTTCGGTCAATCTACGCCGAAACAGATTGCGCGGCCAGCATGCCCGAGCCCGTGCCCGGGTCCCGAGCGCCCGCGCCGCCGCGGTCCGGATGGACAAGCCGTCCCCGGCGCGGTACCGTCCCGCCAGTGTCGCGGCGCTTGCCGTGAAGGTACGGTTCCGACATGATTACGCCTGATGAAGTGACGCAAAAGTGACACCCAATACGATTTCTGATGATGCCCGAAATGCACGCATTTTCCTGTAATGACATGATTTTGAACCCTGAATGGACCTAGCTTTCCCGAACTGCGCTGATGTTCGATGATCGGTGGGCTACACTCGCCGGCAACTGAACACTGGACGAGATCTGTGGAATACGCCGACGAAGGTGTGACTGAAGCGAAGCCGGTAATGCGGTTCGCGTACCGTGAGTTTGTGACACCGCCCATGTCGATGCTGGCACTCGGCATCGGCATGAGCATGATTGTCCTCTATGCATTCGTTGGACCGTTCGACACGCGCAACACGCTGAATTGGAACGGCCGTCTTGCCTATTGCGTCGTGATCGGCGCTCTGTGTTTGCTCATCTGCTACCCGGCGATGGTGCTGACGCTTTTCATTGCGCGGTTCCGATCGAACGTGCAGATGATGTTGGCGCTGGCCGTGTACAGCATGGTCATGGCGGTGCCCTGCGGTGCCATCGCCTACGGGGTGTACGGATTGTTCCACGGCACCCCGCGGCCGCTCGCCGAGCTGCCGGCGACCTACCTGATCTGCGCCGCGAACATCATCGCCGCAACGGCGCTTGCGTACTGGGTTCTGCAGCTGCGCATGAGCCGGAATCAGCTGCTTGCCGCCGGCGCGCCGCCGTCGGGCGCGCGTCCGCCGTCCCCGGGTCGCCCTGCCGCCGCCACGGCGCACCCCGCGGCACCCTCGGCGCCGGTCGTTCCCGAGCGTGCGTCTCGGCACGTGTCCGGCGATGGCGGCAGCCACGAGACTCGGTCCGGGACCGAGCCGGCGGCGGATTCGGCAGATTCGACAGATTCGTCAGAGCCCGCTCCTGCCAGTTTCCTGGACCGGCTTCCCGTGCACCTCGGCAGGGACGTGGTTTATCTCAAGGTTTCCGGCCACTACCTGGAGGTAGTTACGACGCAGGGATCCGGCGTCATCCTGCAGCGGCTCATGGATGCGGTCCGCGAACTCGGCAGTACAGGCATGCAGATCCATCGCTCCTACTGGGTGGCGCATCACCACATCAGATACGTCGTGCGCCGCGACCGCCGGACGCTGTTGCACCTGACCGGCGATTACGAAGTACCGGTGAGCCGTACGTTCCTTCCCGAAGTGCGGCATCGCATCAAGCCGCAGGCGGCACGCAGGCACCGCGGCCCGGGCCATCCCGAGCAGCAGACCAGCTTGTAGCCAGGCTCGGCCGCCGCTGCCCGCCGGCTAGCGCCCCGAAATCGCCGCCTGCGGCGACGCTTCCGGCCCAACCGGCCTGCCTAGGAGCCTGTCGGAATCCGACAGCCTCCTAGGGCAGATTCAGAGGCAGATCGAGCGCGTCCTCGGGTACCCGGTAGACCCGGTAGCTCCAGGCATCGAGGGCGCCCTTGAACATGGTCACCTGCATGTGCACGGTGCCGGTATCCGGGTCGACTTCGCTCACCGCGATGGTGTTGTCCACCGCGACGGACCGGTCGGATGCGCCGCCACCCCAGTTGATCAGCCAGTGCACCTTGCCGCCGAAGGCGTCCAGCACGTGGACGCCGCCACGGTAGGGGAAATAACCCTGGCCGTCAGGCGCCCGGTACTCGCGCTTGTAGACCGCATGGGTGCCGGAGGAAATGTCGTATTCGACCGCGCGCGAGAACGGCGCGCTGTGCTTCCTGGTGCCGATGCATTGGACGCCGTTGTCGTACATCACGACGGTTTCGGAAGAGGTCAGCGTGACGTGGTGCTGCCCACAGAACTCCTCGACCGCGTCCGGACTGTCCATCATCTCCAGGAATTCCGCGCCGGAGTCCGCGTCCGGAGCGGTGCCGCCGAGCTTCCACTCCACGGCGCCGGTCGAGCCGTCGATGCGCAGCACCTGGGAACAGCCGCGCAACGAGGCCACGAAGTCGCCGTCCGCGAGCAGTTGCAGCCCATTGAGGTGGGCGTAGGTGTCGGGGTATTCGCCCACCCTGCAATCACGGCCTACCTGGAGCACATCTCGATGGTCCCAGGAATTCCACGTGAATTGCGACTCCCCCGCCGCCGTCCTGCGCTGGATCACCGAGTCGCGCGTACGCTGTGACGCCGATCCACCATACTCGCCGAAGTCGCGCAGTTCGTCGTCGTAGTAGGACAGCAGCATGTACCGTTCATCGTGTTCGTCCCCGGCGACCTGAAAGTCGTGCCCGTCGGTCTGCGACAACGGAGCCACCGTGGTCACGGTCGACGTCACCTCGAGCTCGTCGTTGAGCAGGTCGATCTGCCAGTTGCCGAATGCGGAGTCGGCAACATTCAGGAGCGGCCGCCGGGAAACCGAAAAGCGGCCGCCGCCGTGATACTGGAAGTTCATCGCCCAGAAATTGGCGTCGGTAAGCAGGCGGTGGAAGCGGGGCACGCCGTTGTTGTCGAGCACCGCCAGGTAGGTGACGCGGTCGTGGTACCCTCCGTAGGTTGGCGTCATGAGCAGCAGCCCGTCCTTGACCTGGTCGGTCCTGGTGACGTTGACCGCAGGGAAGGCGGCGGGCAGGCAGTGCACGACGTAGGTGGCGGTTTCGCCGCCGGCGCTGACCTCGATTGCGAGGTCGTGGTCTTCGTCGACCGTGACGCTCGCACTCAGGGCGCCGCTGGCGGAGACTGCAGGATCGACGCTGTCGCCGCTGTCGGCGCTGTCGGCGCGCAGCAGGGTCAGTTGCGCGCCGTGGTGCTCGGTCTCCGCCGCAACGCTGAGCGTGGGTGACTCGCTGCAGTACAGCGCGTAGTGCAGTATGTCGCCCGCGAACGCCGGATACATGGCGCCGTCGCCGCCGGACACCACCAGGGAGGACAGCTCCACCATGACCGGATCGGGCGGGTCGACCGTGCCGAGCTGGTTCTCGCCGGTGCCGGGCGAGGTTGCTCCCGGTTCGGCGGCGGTTCCGTCCGGGCCGGGAGCGTTGTCGCCGGCTTCGGGCTGCGCGCCGACCACACCGGCCCGAGTTTCGTCCTCGGCGGCTTCGGTGTCGGCCGGAGCATCGCCGGCTTCGATGGCAGCCGTGCACGCGCCCAGGATCAGCGCGCTCAGCGCCGCCGCGAGCAGCGCCTGCACGGCGGGTGCACGCCGCCGGGACGAGGGACTTCGCCGCGGTCGGGACTCGAGTGAGGCTGTCTGCCGGCTCGGACGCACAGTGACGCAGGATACCACTATCGCGCCTCGCTCGCACCCGTCAGCCCGGGCGAGCCAATTGCGCTGTAGCGGTTTTTTGGGCCGTTGAGCAGCCGGTCACACCAGAGAGCACGCGCCCGGGACGTTGACGGCGTCGCTGACGCTCGCCCGGCGCCGAATGACGGCTCTATCGAGTGTGCTGAGTGGGGTCCGCGAGGTGGGATCAAGCCTCATCCGTGGCTCAATGCACAGATCGGGACAGACCGGTCTCGCTGAGGAGCCGGTGGGATTGGGTTTCTTGGTGACCGGCGAGTGGCCGTCGGTCAGGCGGGTTTGACCAGACTCCGCAGGTTCTCTGGTTGGCCGGCGCGGATGCGCCCCACGGCCATCGCCAGCATGATCGTCAGCGCCATGGTGACGCGCAGCTGCATCTTCGCCAGCCCGCGGATGCCCGGTCGCTCGAACCCGAAGCCGCCGGCCAACCGGCTGTTGACCCGCTCCACGGCACCGCGCTGGTCGTAGAAGTCCTGCCACCGGTAGCTGGACCGCGCCACCGGCGTGAACACGCGCCGATCCTCGGCCAGCGGGATGCGCACCGCGTCGCTCACCGGGCACCGATCCATGCCCTTGCAGGTGACCCCCGAGTAGCGCGCCGGACAGCGATACTTGAGCGACTCGCGAGCCTGCTCGAAGCCGCCGTAGGCCATGCGGTGCAGTTCACCGGTCCGCGGGCACATGCAGGATACCTGGCCGTCGTGGGTATAGATCACGTTCTCCTGACCGCTCACCCGCTTGGTGAGGACGCCATCCTGCTCCGCCTCTCCGTCCTTCCAGCAGTTTCGAATGTCGATGACCGGCTTGATCTGATGCTGTTGCCACAGCCGATTGATCAGCTTTTGGTCGTCGTAGCCCTTGTCGGCGCTCAGGCGATCGCACCGTTGCAGCAGCTCGGGATGACGATCCTGCATCTGATCAAGCAGTCGCTGTGCCTGCGGCTGCTCACCGGTCGACGCCTTGGTGACCTCGAACGCCAGCGGCACCTCGTAGGTGGCGTCCACGACCAAGTGCAACAGGTAGCCGAACCAGTAGTGTTTCTTCTTGCCTTTCTTCTCGCCCTTCTCGCCCTTCTTCTCGCCGGAACCCTTGACGCCCCAATCGGCATCGCGGTCGCGGCGCCCGTCGGTGTCTTCCTTGTTATCCTTCGGCACCGGATAGCTGCTCGGACCGTTGGCCAGGGAGTGCAGCTCCTTGCCGTCCAGCGCCTGTACCTGGCCCAGGTCCGGCAGCTCAATCCGGAGTTCGTCGAGGGTGCTGTGGAACAGCTCATCGATCTGCCCCTGATGCTTGCGCAGCCGGCGCTGGAAGCGGGTATAGGCGTATTCGCTGGGCACCGCCCGTGCGCCGTCGAACGGGTCGAACCCGCACAGGTCTCGCAACTGCGCGTTGCGCAGCAACTCGCGCCGCAAGGCGGCGATGCTGGGATGCTGGAACACGAAGCCGGCGATCAGCGAGTTCCACATCGGGCGCACCGGATAATCGTTGCGACCGCGACCGCGACCGGCTTCCAGCAGTTGCATCAGCGGCTCGTCGGGGAGCGCGTCGAGCACCAGCGTCAGGCGTTCGAGATCACCCAACTGGTCGACGCTGTCCCAGCGGAACAGAAACGGATGTGGTATAGTGGCCATCGGCGGTTCTCCTGTTGTGAATTACTGTTCACTTGCCACTATGGCGAGTTACAGGAGAACCGTCAATTATTTTGTAGACAAACAGTTGCGATGTATCATCGGGGCCTTGACCGGCGCTCCCGACGCGCGTACAGGGGATCAGCAGGTCGTGGGGTAAGAAATACCTCCCCCTGGTTTCTGATCGCCTGCATCGGGCTTGCAGCAAGCGCAATTGCCTCGGTCACGGGGTAAAGAAAAAATCGCCCACTTCTATCTCGCTGCCCGCTTGGAACTTACCGACAGCGCAATTGGCTCCGGGCGGCCCGCCCACTGGCGCCGCCTTCCGGGGTTGGGGTACATTGCGCGCATCCGCTTGGCAATGCGTTGGTTGCTCGATCTGCTTTCCACGTCCATCGGCAAGAAGGTGCTGATGGCGCTCACCGGTTTGTTCCTGGTGCTGTTCCTCGCCGTGCACCTGTACGGCAACCTGTACCTGTACGTGGGTGAGGAAGCGTTCAACCACCATGCCGAGGCGATCTCCGGCAGTGCGTTGATCCGCATCGTGGAGGTGGTGCTGTTCCTGGCGATCGTTGCCCACGCGGCAAGCGGAGTACAGTTGACCATCCGCAACCTGCGCGCGCGCCCGCAGCGCTACCGCGTGAAGCGGCGTGCCGGCTTCAGCACCCTGGCCTCGCGCAGCATGATCGTTTCCGGTGGCGTGGTGTTCATCTTCATCGTCGTGCACCTGCGCAACTTCTTCTATGAGGCGCGCTTCGGGCGTGCGGCCGCGGGCGACTCGCTGTACAAGGTGGTGACCGAGACGTTCGCGCTGCCCGGTTACGCGGCGCTCTACGTGATCGCGATGATCCTGCTCGGCCTGCACCTGGCGCACGGTTTCTTGAGCGCGCTGCGCACCTTCGGCATCGAGCACCGGCGCTACACGCCGCTGTTGCGCGCGGTGGGGCTGGTGCTGGCGGTGGGGTTCGCCGCCGCGTTCGCCTCCATGCCGATCGTATTCTTCGCCCGGAGCCTCGCGTGATGGCCCCGGTCACGCTGGACGGCAAGGTTCCGGCCGGTCCGCTGGCCGAAAAGTGGTCGCGCCACCGGTTCGACGTGACCCTGGTCAACCCCGCCAACAAGCGCCACTACTCGATCATCGTGGTGGGCAGCGGCCTGGCCGGCGCCTCGGCCGCGGCGTCGCTGGCCGAACTCGGTTACGGGGTGCGCTGCTTCTGCATCCAGGACAGCCCGCGCCGCGCGCACAGCATCGCCGCCCAGGGCGGCATCAACGCGGCCAAGAACTATCCCAATGACGGCGACTCCGTGTACCGGCTGTTCTACGACACCATCAAGGGCGGCGACTACCGCTCGCGCGAGGCCAACGTGTACCGTCTGGCCGAGGTCAGCAACGCCATCATCGACCAGTGCGTGGCGCAGGGGGTGCCGTTCGCGCGCGAGTACAGCGGCCTGCTCGCCAACCGTTCGTTCGGCGGCGCGCAGGTGTCGCGCACCTTCTACGCGCGCGGCCAGACCGGCCAGCAGCTCCTGCTCGGCGCCTACAGCGCCCTGAGCCGGCAAATCGGGCTCGGCACCGTGCGGATGCACCCGCGCCACGAGATGCTGGAGCTGGTGGTGATCGACGGCGCCGCGCGCGGCATCGTGACCCGCGACCTGGTGACCGGACGGCTCGAATCCCACGCCGCCGACGCGGTGGTGCTGGCCACCGGTGGCTACGGCAACCTGTACTACCTGTCCACCAACGCCAAGGCGAGCAACGTCACCGCCACCTGGCGCGCCCACAAGCGCGGCGCCCTGTTCGCCAACCCGTGCTTCGTGCAGATCCACCCCACCTGCATCCCGGTGTCGGGCGCGCACCAGTCCAAGCTCACCCTGATGAGCGAGAGCCTGCGCAATGACGGGCGCGTGTGGGTGCCGCGCACACAGGGCGACACGCGTGCGCCGGCCGCCATTCCCGAGGCGGAGCGCAACTACTACCTGGAGGAGCGCTACCCGGCATTCGGCAACCTGGTGCCGCGCGACGTCGCCTCGCGCGCCGCCAAGGAGGTGTGCGACCGCGGCTTCGGCGTGGGCGCCACCGGCCAGGCGGTGTACCTGGACCTGCGCGACGCGATCGACCGGGTCGGGCGCACCGCCATCGAGCAGAAGTACGGCAACCTGTTCCAGATGTACGAGCAGATCACCGGCGAGGACGGCTACCAGACGCCGATGCGCATCTACCCCGCCGTGCACTACACCATGGGCGGGCTGTGGGTGGACTACAACCTGATGAGCACGGTGCCGGGGCTGTTCGTGCTCGGCGAGGCCAACTTCTCCGATCACGGCGCCAACCGGCTCGGCGCCAGCGCCCTGATGCAGGGGCTCGCGGACGGCTACTTCGTGCTGCCGGCCACCATCGGCAGCTACCTCGCCGCGGGCGGGCCGAAGACGGCCGATACCGGCCACGCCGCCTTCCGGGACGCCGAGCGTGACGCCGCCGAGCGCACCGGGAAGCTGCTCGCGGTGTCCGGCAACCAGCCGGTGGACCACTTCCACCGCGAACTCGGCCGCATCATGTGGGACCGCTGCGGGATGTCGCGCAACGCCGACGGGCTGCGCGAGGCGGCGGGCAAGATCCCGGAGCTGCGCGAGCGGTTCTGGCGCGAGGTGAACGTGCCCGGTTCGGGCGGCGACCTGAATCAGCCGCTGGAGCGCGCCGGGCGGGTGGCCGACTTCCTGGAGTTCGCCGAGGTGGTGATCGGCGACGCGCTCGCGCGCGGCGAGTCGTGCGGCTCGCACTTCCGCGAGGAATACCAGAGCGAGGACAACGAGGCGCTGCGCAACGACGAAGACTACGCCTACGTGGCGGCCTGGGAACACCGCGGCGTGGGTGAGCCGGCCGCGCTGCACCGTGAGCCGCTGGAGTTCGAGGAGGTGCACCCCACGGTGCGCAGCTACAAGTGACGACGCGAGCGAAGATGGCACGAACGACCGTACACACGGCGGGAGCGGCCGCATGACACTGCACCTTGAGGTATGGCGCCAGCCGGGGCCCGAGGCGGATGGCGGCTTCGTGAGCTACGAGATGGACGAGGCGGTGCCCGACATGTCGTTTCTGGAGCTGCTCGACGTGCTCAACGAGCGGCTGGAGCGCGCCGGCGAGGAGCCGGTGGCGTTCGAGCACGACTGCCGGGAGGGAATCTGCGGGAGCTGCGGCTTCATGATCAACGGGCGCGCGCACGGGCCGTTGCGCGGGGTGACCGTGTGCCAGCTCCACCTGCGCCACTTCCAGGACGGCGAGCGCATCGTGCTCGAGCCGTGGCGGGCACGCGCCTTCCCGGTGCTCAAGGACTTGGTCGTGGACCGCTCCGCCTTCGACCGCGTGATCCAGGCGGGCGGTTTCGTTTCCGTCAACACCGGCAGCGCTCCGGAGGCCAATTCCCTTCCGGTGCCGCGCGCCGACTCCGACCGGGCGATGGACGCCGCCGCCTGCATCGGCTGCGGCGCCTGCGTCGCCTCCTGCAAGAATGCCGCCGCCATGCTGTTCGCCGGCGCCAAGGTCACCCAGCTCGCGCTGCTGCCGCAGGGCGCCCCGGAGCGCCGCCGGCGCGCCGCCGCCATGGTGGCAGCGATGGACGGAGAAGGCTTCGGCAACTGCACCAACGAGCGCGAGTGCGAGGGCGACTGCCCCAAGGAAATCTCGTTCGCCACCATCGCCCGCCTCAACCGCGAGTACCTCGCGTCCCGGCTCACCCGCTGACCCGCACGGCCGCCGAGCCTATCTACCGCGGCAACCGCGGCTATTTGCCGTTGATCGGGAGGCGGCCGCGGATCAGGAAGTAGGCGCCGGCGAGGGCGACCACCAGGGCGGCGATGCCGACCAGGGTGAGCGCGGACGCCTTGGTGGGGTCCAGGATCAGGATCTTGCGGCAGATCGCGGTGAGGGCGATCAGGATCAGGAACTCGACGTGCACGTGGGCGTCGGACAGGAACAGTTGCACCGCCTCGACCAGCTCCACGCCGATCAGGACCAGGAGCATGAAGCTGAACAGGCTCAGGAACTGGTCCGCGGTCAGTTCCGCGATCGGGGTTCCCAGCAGCTCCACGCCGAGCAGCCACCCCAGCCGCGCGATCATCACGCCGAGCAGCGCCAGCACGAGCACCAGCACCAGCACCACGACGATGCGCTGCAGGTTGTCCGCGTAGCGCGGAATCGCGTGCGTCCAGGAGCGTTCTGATCGATCCGGCTCGGCCATCATGCCGCCACCCTACCGCGGCCGGGCCGCCGATTCCAGACCGGAACGTTCGGGTACGGCAACGGCTCGGGCCGGGCGGTCAGAGCCCGGACTTGATCAGGGCGCCGGCGATGCGGTCGATGTCCGCGCGCGACTCGATCTTGCCGAGCTTCAGCACGCGGCGCACCAGCGGCAGCCACGGGCCGAACGCGGAACGCAGACTGCTCACCTCGAAGGCGGTGGTGTCGACCGGTTCGCCGCCGGCGTCGAACGGCAATGCATCGAGGCGCGCGAGCAGCGTGGTCAGGAAGCGGGCGATGCGGCGCATCTTGCGGTAGTTGAGCCGCTGCGGGGTATCGCTCTCGCGGTGGTAGTGCTCCCAGCGACCGCAGGAGAAGAACAGGTAGGGCTTGCCGGCCCGGCGGAACGCCCGGTGGTCGCTGACGTCGCCGATGTAGCGGTTGAGTACGGCGATCAGCGGCAGCCGCCACGGCCGCCGGCATGCGGCAACCGCGGGTGCGAGTTCGGCGTGCGATTCCGCGCCGGTCATGAACAACAGGCCGCTCGTGCGCGGAAACCGCCGTTTCCTGCCGCCGCCTTGCAACGACACGTTGTGGCCGGTCAGGTCCTGTATCACGGCGCAGGCGACGCCGCGGCTGTCCATCTGGCGGTCGTGGAAGTGGGTGCTGCCCATGCCCGCGGTGCCGGCGTAGGGCGCCTCCTCGGTGTCGAACAGGGCCACCACCACGTCGCGCGTCAGTGGGCGGTCGACCAGTTCCAGCGCTACCTCCAGCACGATCGCCACCGCCGCGGCGTTGTCGTCGGCACAGGGCGCCTCCAGCAGGCTGTCGTAGTGGGCGCCGAGCAGCAGGGGGGCGGCGTCGCGGTTGGTTCCCCGCGCCACCGCCACCAGGTTCATGCCCTCGGTCACGCCGTCGCGGCGCAGCTCCCGCGGGATCTCGAACGGCAGCCGGAACTCGTCGCCGCGGTAGGGCGACAGGCCGATGGTGAGCAGACGCTCCACCAGGAAGTGCTCTGCGCGCCGGTGGCCCAGGGTCCCCGGCTTGCGGCCCTCGGCATGGGCCAGCTCCGCCACGTCCTCCCGCAACCGCTGAATCGCCGCCATCGCCGCCGCCCTCCTTCACTCTCCGGAGCGCGTCATCCGCTCCGGGCGAATCCAGTTGTCGAACTGCTGCGCCGAGACGTGGCCGAGCTGCAGGGCGGCTTCGCGCAGCGTGCCGCCGGAGGCGTGCGCGTGCTTGGCGATCTCCGCCGCCCGGTCGTAGCCGATGTGCGGGGCCAGCGCGGTGACCAGCATCAGCGACTGTTCCACCAATGCCGCGATCCGCGCCCGGTCGGCACCGATGCCGGCCACGCAGTGGCGGCGGAAGCTGTCCGCGGCGTCGGCGAGCAGGCCGATCGACTGCAGCAGGTTGTAGATCAGCACCGGCTTGTAAACGTTGAGCTCGAAGTTGCCGGAGGCGCCGGCGAACCCGATGGCGGCGTCGTTGCCCATCACCTGCACGGCTACCATGGTCAGCGCCTCCGCCTGGGTGGGGTTGACCTTGCCCGGCATGATCGAGCTGCCCGGCTCATTGGGCGGGATGGTCAGCTCGCCGATGCCGCTGCGCGGTCCCGACGCCAGCCAGCGCACGTCGTTGGCCACCTTCATCAGCGCCGCGGCCACCGTCTTCAGCGCGCCGCTGGCGGTCACTACCGCGTCGTGCGCGGCCAGCGCCTCGAACTTGTTGGGCGCGGTAACGAACGGATAGCCGGTCAGCTCCGCGATCACCTCGGCGACCCGCGCCGCGAAGCGCGGGTGGCTGTTGAGCCCGGTGCCGACCGCGGTGCCGCCGAGCGCCAGCTCCAGCAGCGCCGGTACGGTGGCCGCGACCCGTTCGGCGCCGCGCTCCACCTGCACCGCGTAGCCGGAAAACTCCTGGCCGAGGGTGAGCGGCACCGCGTCCATCAGGTGGGTGCGCCCGATCTTGACCACGTCGGCGAACTCGCGGCTCTTGGCGTCCAGCGCCGCGTGCAGATTGCGCAGCGCCGGCAGCAGGCGTTCGTGCAGCGCGCCGACCGCGGCGACGTGCATGGCGGTGGGAAAGGTGTCGTTGGAGGACTGCGACAGGTTGACGTGGTCGTTGGGGTGCACCGGGTCCTTGCTGCCGGGCACGCCGCCGGCGAGCGCGATGGCGCGGTTGGAGAGCACCTCGTTCACGTTCATGTTGGACTGCGTGCCGCTGCCGGTCTGCCACACCACCAGCGGAAAGTGGTCGTCCCAGTCGCCGGCGATCACCTCGTCCGCGGCGCGCACGATCAGCTCGCTACGGCGCTCGTCGAGCAGGCCCAGCTCGCGGTTGACCTGTGCCGCCGCCTTCTTGAGCACCCCGAAGGCGTGCACCACCTCAAGCGGCATGCGCTCGCCGCCGATGCGGAAGTTGTCCAGCGAGCGCTGCGTCTGCGCGCCCCACAGGCGGTCCGCGGCCACCTCCACCGCTCCCATCGAGTCGGTCTCCCGGCGCACCCCGCCGGCCTCCCGGGGCTGCGCTGCCGGTCGTGCGGCGTGCGAGGCCATGCTCAGGCGAGCTCCGGGTACTGGCGCTGCACGACCTCCACCAGCTCGCGCACGTGGGCGGCGGAGGAGGTCAGCAACTCCTGCTCGCCGGTCTCCAGGCGTACCTCCAGGATGCGCTCCATGCCGCCGGCGCCGAGCACGCACGGCACGCCCACGAACAGCCCGTCGATGCCGTACTGGCCGTCGCAGTAGCCGGCGCACGGCAGGATGCGCTTCTTGTCGCGCACGATCGCTTCCACCATCTGCGTGACCGCGGCCGCCGGCGCGTAGTAGGCGCTGGTGCCGAGCAGTTCCACGATCTCGCCGCCGCCCTGCTTGGCGCGCTCCACCAGCTCGTCGAGCCGCGCCGCGCTCATGAATTCGGTCACCGGGATGCCGCCGATGTTGGTGAACCGCGGCAGCGGCACCATGTCGTCGCCGTGGCCGCCGAGCAGCAGGGTACCTATGTCCTCCACCGAGAATCCGGTCTCCTCGGCGATGAACGCCTTGAAGCGCGCCATGTCCAGGCAGCCCGCCTGGCCGACGATGCGGCGGGTGGGGAAGCCGGTCACCTTCCAGGCCGTGTACACCATCGCGTCGAGCGGGTTGCTGACCACGATCACGATGCTGTCCGGGGCGTGCGCGGCGATCTGCTCGCTCACGCTGCGCACGATGGCGACGTTGGTCTTGACCAGGTCGTCGCGGCTCATGCCCGGCTTGCGCGGCACGCCGGCGGTGAGCACCACCACGTCGGCACCGGCGATGTCGGCGTAGTCGGCGGTGCCGGTGACCGCGCAGTCGAAGCGGCGCACCGGCGCGCACTCGTACAGGTCCAGCGCCTTGCCCCGCGTGGCGCGCTCCATCTGCGGAATGTCCACCAGCACCACGTCGCCGAGTTGTTGCGATACGATCCACAGTGCGCAGGTGGCGCCGACGTTGCCGGCGCCGATCACGGCGATCTTGGCCCTTCCCACCATCTGTCAGGTCTCCTTTACGGGCGGCGAAGGCTGGTCGCCCGGCGCCGCCGGCTGCTTGTCCGAATAGCCCGCCCGGCCCGACCGCCCGTGGTGAACTCCGCCTGCTGCATCGCATGCGGCGCTCTCGCTGCGCCGCCGGCTCATCTCGGGCTGCCGGAGCATCCCTCGCTTGTCCCCGGAACAGCGAGCCCCTATCTTTCGGGCCACTGTGGCGCCAACCGGACCGGACCTCGCCGATGCACCGGCGTCCCTCAAGGCATGCTTCCGGCGAATTATACGAGAACTCGGAGAGGATATCGACCGCGAGGGCCTGGTGCGCACCCCGCACCGCGCCGCCCGCGCGCTCACCGACCTCACCTCCGGCTATCGCGAGAACCTGCAGGAGATCATCAACGGCGCCATCTTCCAGTCGGAGTCGGACGAGATGATCATGGTGCGCAACATCGAGACGTTCTCGCTGTGCGAGCACCACCTGCTGCCGTTCATCGGCCAGTGCCACGTGGCCTACATTCCCGATGGCCGCATCATCGGCCTGTCCAAGATCCCGCGCATCGTCAACCATTTCGCGCGGCGGCTGCAGATCCAGGAGCGGCTGACCCTGCAGGTGGCGCACGCGGTGCGCGATGCGGTCGGCGCCCAGGGCGTGGGCGTGGTGATGCAGGCCAGCCACCTGTGCGTGATGATGCGCGGCGTGGAGAAGCAGCACTCGCAGATGAAGACGTCCTGCATGCTCGGCACCTTCCGCAGCCGCGCCGCCACCCGCGCCGAGTTCCTGCAACTGCTGAACACCTGAATCGGCGCCCGGCGATGGACCGCGTCATCATTCGCGAACTGCGCGTGACCTGCATCGTCGGCATCCTGCCGGCGGAGCGTACGACCCCGCAGGAGGTGGTGGTGAGCCTGGCGGTGGGCACCGACACCGCGCGCGCCGCCCGCTCGGGTGAGCTGACCGACACCATCGACTACGCGGCGCTGGCCGGGCAGGTGCGCGAACTGGTCGTGCGCGGCCGCTACCGCCTGTTGGAGACGATGGCCGAGGAGCTGGCCGCGTGCGCGCTGCGCGATCCGCTGGCGGCCTCGGTGCGGGTGACGATCCGCAAGCCGGCGGCCATCGCCGGTGCGCGCGACGCCGGGGTGGAGATCGTCCGTGAGCGGTAGGCACGCGGGCTCTTGATGTCGAACGTGGACCGTGACCCGATGCGTGCGGCGCGGCGGCCCACCATCGTCGGAGTCATCAACCTGTCGCCGGAGTCGAACGTGCCCGGCTCGCATGCCGCCGGCCTGCCGGCGGTGCGGGAGCGCGCCGCCGCCCTGTGCGCGGACGGCGCCGACTACGTGGAGCTGGGCGCGCGCTCGATCAGCCATGACCGGGCGCCGATCGACGACGCCGAGGAGTGGCGCCGCCTCCGGCCGGCATTGGAAGCCCTGGTCGCCGCCGGCTACCGGGTGGCGGTCGACACCTGGAGCGAGCCCTGCGCCACCGCGGCGCTGGCCGGGGGCGCGTGTTTTGTCAATTTTACCGGTGCCTGGCCGTCGCCGGAACTGTGCGCCGCCGTGGCGGCGAGCGGCGCTACCCTGTGCGCGCTGTACCTGCCGTACGCCGACCCCTACCGGATGCGCGCCCGCCCGCCGGCGCGCTACCAGGTTGCAGACATCCTGAATCGCTTCCGCGTGCTGCGCGCCCGCGCCCGCGCTGCCGGGCTCGCCCGCCTGGTGCTCGACCCCAACCTCGGCATCTTCCACCCCACCTTCGATGACGCCGCCAAGATCGCCTACCAGGTGCAGGCGCTGACCGCGTTGCCCGCCGTGGCACGGCTCGGCTGCCCGACGCTCGCCTACCTGGCGCGCAAGTCGGCGCTGACCAGCCGGCAACTGATCGCCGCCCACCTCGC
Organism: Spirochaetia bacterium; assembly: GCA_965208575.1. Lineage (GTDB taxonomy): Bacteria > Spirochaetota > Spirochaetia > SZUA-6 > Bin103 > Bin103. The sequence continues at coordinate 28,222 of CBDBOV010000002.1, forward strand.
CGCGCTCGAGGTGGACTACATCCGCGCCCACGAACCGGCGATCGCCGTGCGCGCCTGGGGGCTGCACGCGGCGCTGCCGCGGGCGGCGGCCGCCGCGCCGGTGCCGGCGCCGAACCATGGCTGACCTGTACCTTTCGCTGGGCTCCAACCTGGCGCCGCGCCACCACTTGCCGCGCGCCGTGGCACTGCTGCGCGCGCGCTATCCGCTGCTGCGCGTGTCATCCTGGTTCCTGACCAGGCCGTGGGGGGTGGCCGACCAGCCCTTGTTCCTGAACTGCTGCGCGCACGCCGTCACCCGCGAGCACCCGTTGCGGGTGCTGGCCTTCACGCAGCGCATCGAGGCGCTGCTCGGCCGCCGCCGGGTGCTGCCGAACGGTCCGCGCACTGTGGATATCGACCTGCTCCTGCACGATAATCACGTATGCGACGGCGCCCGCCTCACCCTGCCTCACCCGGGACTGCGCGAGCGTGATTTCATGCTGATCCCCCTGCTGGAGCTGGCCCCCGCGGTGCGCGATCCGCGCGACGGCAGCGCGCTCGCGGCGGCGGCGGGCGCGCTGCGCTACCGGCAGATTGCCCGCCGGGTGGCGCCGCAACGCGGCGCGCCGCCAGCGGGCAGTGCGTGAGCCGGCGCGAGAGCGCGGTGCGCGCCCGGCGGCCGCGGGCAGGCACCAGGGGCACGCGCCGCGCAGCCGGCCCGGCGCGTGCCGCGACCCCGAATCGCCGCGCCGCGTCGCACCGTGCCGCGTTGGCAGCGCGCGGCCGGCCCGCGGCGCGCTCCCACCGCGCGGCGCCTTTGCGTTCGGCGGGCGTCACCTTCGCACCGGCGCCGGCCGTGTCGGGCAACGGCTCGTGACGAGTCCCGGAGGCGCGGGCGGCGCCGCGCGGCCCGGTTTGCCCGCCGAACGGTCCGCGCCGCCGGCGCCGGAACTGCGCGGGCGGGTGGCGCTGGTGACCGGTGCGGCGCGGCGCACGGGGCGCGGGCTGGCACTGGCGCTGGCGGCGCGCGGCGCCGCGGTGGCGGTGCACTACCGCTCGGGGGCCGCCGCGGCCGCGGCGGTGGTGGAGGAGATCGGCGCCGGCGGCGGCGAGGCGTTCGCGGTGCAGGCGGAGTTGCGCGAACCGGCGGCGGTGGCGGAGATGGTGCGGGCAGTCACGGCGCGGGCCGGGCGGGTGGACATTCTGATCAACAACGTCGGCACGTTCCTGGTACGCGCCATCGGCGAGGTGTCGCCCGCCGAGTGGGAGGAGAGCCTGGCCACCACGGTCACCGCCACCTTCCTCACCTGCCGCGAGGTGTTGCCCGGCATGGCGGCGCGCGGCTGGGGGCGGATCGTGAACTTCGCCGACGCCGGCGCCGATCACCTGCGCGCGGCGCCCAACATCACCCCCTACCTGGTGGGCAAGACCGGGGTGCTGATCCTCACCAAGAGCCTGGCCGCGGCGTACGCCGACCGCGGCATCACCGTGAACGCGGTGTCGCCCGGCATCATCGAGAACTCGGTGACCAAGCCGCCGGGCGGTGAGCGCGCGATTCCGGCCGGCCGCTTCGCCACCGTGGCCGACATCGCCAACGCGGTGCTGTTTCTGCTCGCCGAGTCGTCGGCCTACATCACCGGCGCCAATCTCAAGGTCGCCGGCGGCTGGCACGCTTAGGAGAGTGGACGGGATGGGCCGAGAGCGGCGCCGGCGGTGAGATGCGGCCCGGCGGACGAACCTCCTGACGCGATGGCGGTGCTGTACGTGGTTGCGACGCCGATCGGCAACCTGGGGGACATCACGGTGCGCGCCCTCGACACGCTGCGCGCGGTGGACGTGATCGCCTGCGAAGACACCCGCCGCACGCGTACCCTGTTGGGCCACCACGGCGTGGGCACGCGCACCGTCGCCTACGGGCACGACGAGACGCGCAGCGGGCGCGTGCTCGGGCTGCTGCGCGCCGGACTCGACGTGGCCCTGGTGTCCGACGCCGGCACGCCGGGTGTTTCCGACCCGGGCGGCGGCGCGGTGCGTGCCGCGCGCGAGGCCGGCTTCGCGGTGGTGCCGATCCCCGGCGCGTCGGCGGTTACCGCGTTGCTGAGCGTTGCGGGAACGAGTGCCCAGGGGGTCCGCTTTTACGGGTTCTGCTCGCCGAAGGCGGGCCGCCGGCGGGCCCAGCTCGAGCGCCTGCTCGCCGACGGCGCTCCGTTCGTGCTGTTCGAGGGGCCGCACCGGGTGCTGAAGCTGCTCGGCGACCTGGCGGCGGCGGCTCCCGAGCGGTCGATCGTGCTGGGCCGCGAACTAACCAAGCTCCACGAAGAGGTGCTGGTGGGCACCGCCGCGTCCCTGTGCGACGAACTCGCATCGCGCGCCCGGATCGCGGGCGAGCTGACGCTGCTGGTCACCGGGAACCGGCCGCGCCGCGGCGCCGGACCGCGGTACCGGGACCGCCCGACGGGGAAAGGAGCAGGAGGGGCAGGCAGCGGGCCTTGACGCCGGGTAGCCAACCGTGTCAGGGTGCCGCTACCATAGTCGGAGTAAATGCGCGTATGGCGATCGAAGGCATAGGTCCGGTCGACCCGGTCTCGAACTACCAGCCGATAGAACGTACCGCCGCGGCGGGCCAGATCGGGGGCGTGGATTCGGTGGAGATCTCCACCGAAGCACAGGCGGCGAGCGAAGCGCTGCGGGTGGCCACCGAAATTGCGTTGAACAGTCCGGACCTGCGGGCCGAGTTGGTGTCCGAGGCAGCCCGCAATCTGCAGGACCCGGCCTATCCGGGCGCCGACGTACTCAACACCGTCAGCGACCGAATCCTGGATTCCTTCGGTATCTAGGAGGCTGTCGGATTGCGACAGCCTCCTAGTCGGGAGGACGGGATGGGCCAAGGGCGACGCCGGCAGGCGGCGGTTCTGGGCCGCTAGCAGCCCGCGGCGCAACAGCGGCCGCATTCGGGTTGCGATGCACCCCGGCGGCGGTCCCGTTGGCCGGCTCGACGCGGAAACGTACGCTGCTCCAGGACAGGAACGCCAGGTAGCGCCGGCCGCCGTGCTCCCACACCGTGACCCGCCGCCCGACCACGGTGCGCTGCAGGATGGCGGCAATGGTTTCCAGCAGTTGCGGCGCCGGGTTTCCGTTCGCGGCCAGTATCGAGCGCGGCAGCAGCGCGGCGAGTTCGCGGTCCGGCACCCACACCGCGGTGCGCCGGCCGCCCGCATCGCGTACCACCGCCTCCACTTGCAGACGCCCGTCCACCAGGCGCGCCGTGACCGCCACCACCGAAGCCATCGACGCCACCGGCGCCGTCCCGTTCCGTTTGGTTGCCATGTAGAAGACAACGGGCGCACGTCCGGGACGCTTTTCGCGGTAGCATGAGGGTGGAGACGAGGGTACGGCAATGCACGAGCGAGCGGTGAAGGAGCCAACAATGAAAAGGAGACAGCAAATGAAAACGGTACTGGGGACCATGACCTTCGGCCCGCGCATGGACGCGGCGGGCGCCGCGCGGGCGGTGGCGGAGTTCGTTGCCGCGGGGGCGGGTGCGGGGGAGCTGGACACCGCATTCATGTACGGCGGCGGCGACACCGAGACGATTCTGGGCGGAGTCCTGGCGGAGCGGGGCTGGGACGGCATCACGCTGGCCACCAAGGCGCATCCGAACGCCGCGCAGGGCGCGCCGTCGCTGCGTGCGGAGGAGGTGGAGCGCCAGTTGGACGGCTCCCTGCAGCGGTTGCGCAGCGACGCGGTGGACCTGTTCTACCTGCACAGCCCCGACAACGACACCCCGCTGGAGCAGACCCTGGAGGCGTGCGCGCGCCTGCACGACGCCGGCAAGTTTCGCCGCCTGGGGATGAGCAACTACGCCGCCTGGCAGGTGGCGGACGCCTGGCACATCTGCCGCAGCCGCGGCTGGCCGCTGCCGGAGGTGTACCAGGGCATGTACAACGCGGTGACCCGCGACGTGGAGCCGGAGCTGCTGCCCTGCCTGCGCCACCTGGGCATGAGCTTCTACGCCTACAATCCGCTGGCCGGCGGCCTGCTTACCGGCCGCTACGTGGGCGCCGAGGCGCTGCCCGCGAGCGGACGCTTCCACGACATGGCCAACTACCGGCCGCGCTACTGGCAGCGCTCCTACCTGGGTGCGATGGCAGCGGTACGGGAGGCGTGCAATGCCGCCGGGACAAGCATGACCACGGCCGCGCTGGCCTGGATGAATCACCACAGCGGCCTGGACGCGGGCGCCGGCGACGCGGTTATCCTGGGCGCCAGCACCCTGGAGCAGTTGGCGGCCAACCTGGACGCGCGCCGCGCGGCGCCGTTGGACGACGCGCTGGTGGCGGCGTTCGATACCGCCTGGGAAACCTGCCGCCCCGACTGCCCCCGCTACCTCCGCACCTGATGTGAGGGTTCGTACAGCGATTACCTGAGGGCGATGGCTCAGATCGGCTCGGGGCCGCATCGTTCGGGAGACGTTGCAAAGGAGCTGGGCCGGCGCGTCACTTCGCTGGCGCCGACGCGTGCGCAACTGATCAACAAAGGGATGATCTGGAGTCCGAGCCACGGTGATACCGCCTTTACGGTGCCATTATTCGACGAGTTCCTGCGACGCATCATGCCTGGCGACGGATGGCGCCGACGATGAAGCAAGTCGCCACGGCGGTCGCCGGCTTCGGGGCGGCGTGACCCCGCAGTCAGGGGAGAGTCCCGACTGGAGTGTGGGGGACCGGGTGTGCTCAGGTGCGGCGATCGGGGCCGCCGGGGGTGGTGCCGGCGAGGTCGTGGAGCAGGTCCAGTATGGTGCGGCAGTCGCCGAGCGCGCGCAGGTGGGGCTTGGCGAGCGCGATGCCCTCGCGGCGCGCCGCCTGCGGCAGCGTCCAGTGGCGCAGGCCGCCTTCCTTCCGGTCGGCGAGACCGTGGTACTCGCTGTAGGCGATGCGCAGGCAGCGCCAGTCGGCCTCCGGCAGTTCCAGTTCGTAGCCGGCGGCGGTGCGGTGCAGCGCCCGCTTCTCCAGCGGCGCGTCGTAGGCGAGCACCACCTCGGCGGCGGACAGGGCCGCCGCGATCTCGGTGTGCGCGTCGCGGTAGTGCGGCGCATTCATGCGCTGCAGCTCGTCGCGGTCGATGCCGTGCGCGGCGGTCGCCTCGCGGGTGATCGTTCCGGTAGGCAGCACCACCAGGTCGAGCCGCACGGTGCCCGAGGTATCGATCATCGATACCTCGATTACCTCGGCGCTGGGCTGGAAGCTGGTCTTCTTGGTGGCGGCGATCAGCACGTCGTCGCGCCCGAGCAGCATGCGCGCCTCGCCCTGAACGCGCTGTGCAGCCGGCGGCAGCGGGCCCTGCGCGCGCTTGCGGGCGGCGCTGAGGCGGCGCCGGCGCAGCAACACGCGCCCGACGAGCAACACGAGCCCGGCGCCGCCGGCGACTACGATGATCAGGAGCAGGCTCACCCCGGAGGCCATCCGCGGCGCCGCCGCCTGTTGACTGGTCTGTACATAGTCTCCCCGCCCACCATAATGCAGTGCCCCGCGGGGCGCCACCCGCACGTCGCCGCGACGTGCGGCACGCTAGCGCTGCGCCGGCCCGCATCGGGAGCTGCCGGCCGGTTGTGCGCCGGCGCCATCCGGCGCAACGCCGTGGAATGCGCGGGCTGCACGCTGCGGCGGCGGCCGGCAACGCGGCCGTGCGCCCGCGGCCCCGCCGGCTGCGCTCGCCGCGCGGCGGTGCCGACCGTTGCCGCGACGCTACTGCAGGAACAGCTCGATTACCGGGACCGGGGTGTCCGGCTGCAACACCGGCAGTTCCAGCACCACGGTGTCCGCGGGGGTGCCCTCCATCCGCTGATGGTGCTCGCTGATCGCTTGCATGCGCACCTCGGAGGCGTCGTTCAGGAGTTGCGCGTATGCCACCTTGCCGGCGTAGCCGGGCAGGTGCAGGTGGCGGAACGGCCACGCGAACAGGTGCACGTACAACCGTTTCCGGTCCGGATGGAAGGTGAGCCTGCAGTCGGCCGGCTGGGCGAACCCGGCCGGCGCCGCGGTGCAGCCGTATATCGATCGGCTGTGCAGGCGCATCCACTCGCCGATCCCCTGCAGGCGGTCGAGCGCGCGGCGATCGAACTCGCCGCGCCCGGTCGGGCCGACGTTGAGCAACAGGTTGCCGCCCTTGCTGACCGTGTCCACCAGCATGCGCACCAACTGGCCGACACTCTTCCAGGATGCTTCGTCGCGGTGATATCCCCAGGAGCCGGAGAAGGTCTGACACGCCTCCCACACCACCGGCTGGCCGTCGACGGTGATCCAGCGTTGCGGCTGCCACTGCTCCGGGGTGCGGATGTCCCAGCCGTCGTCCAGGTCGAGGCGGTCGTTGAGCACCACGTGCGGCTGCAACTCCCGGATCATCCGGTACAGGCGCGGGCTGTCCCAGTCGTCGCGGCCCTTGCCGCGGTCCGGGTAGCTGAAGTCGCACCACAGTACATCGACGCGGCCGAAACCGGTCAGCAACTCCCGTACCTGGCCGTGCAGGTACTCGATGTACTTGCCCTGGTCGCGCTGCTCGTTCAGTTCTGCCCGCCGCGGATGGTTGCGCAGGGCGTGCACGTCGTCGATCCGGAACGAGGGATGGTGCCAGTCGATGATCGAGTGGTAGAAGCCGACGCGCAGGCCGCGGGCGCGGAACGCATCCACCATCGGCCGGACCAGGTCGCGTCCGGCGGGCGCGTTGGTGGCCTTGTAGTCGGTCAGCGCGCTGTCCCACAGGCAGAAGCCGTCATGGTGCTTGGTGGTCGCCACGAAGTACTTCATGCCGGCGCCGGCGGCAGCCTCGGCCCAGCGATCCGGGTCGTACAGGTCGGGATCGAAATAGTCCAGGTAGCGTTCGTAGTCGCGGACCGGGATCTCCTCCTTCTGCATCACCCACTCGTGGCGCGCCGGCAGGGCATACAATCCCCAGTGAACGAACAGGCCGAAGCGGTCGTGTACGAACCAGCCGGTGTCGCCCGGACTCTGTCTGACTTCCATCTCCCGCGCTCCCCCCGGTGCCCGCCGCCTACTCGTAGACGATGGTGTAGTCGAGCGGCTCGTCGAGCACCAGCACGCGGATCAGGGGAATGGTGATGAGCAGGCTGCCGTCCTCCTGCAGTTCGCCGCCGTCGTGCTCCAGGATTACGCCGTCCACTTCGACGCGCACCGTCACCACCGAGTCCTCGATGGCCGGGGGGCCGTCGTCGCCGAGCACGAACCCCATCATTTCCAGGTATTCGGCGTCGGTCACCTCCAGGTCCTGCTGCGGGCCGAGGCTGACCAGCAGCGGGTGATCGAGGATCGGAAACAGGGCGGTGAGTGCGCGGTAGTTGTCGCGGGCGAGATGTACCCGCAGCGTGTTCGGGTCGCCGCCGGAGAAGGCAATGAGCGGGCGGCTCGCGGGTCCCGGCACCGGCGCGTTGGAGGCCAGCATCGCCTTCAGGTCCTCGAACGAGAGGTTCAACTCCAACTCCTCGGGAGTGGGGGTAGCGATGTGGGATATGGTTACTCCGCGCCGTTCGCCGACGGAACGCTCCACCTCCTCGGTGTCGAACACCGATTCCGGCACCATCTCGGAGTCGCCGGCCGCCTCGGACAGCGTATCGAGATAGTCGACGAACACCGGTTCCAGCTTGACGTGGATCTGCGCGTCGCCGGAGCGGTCGACGCGCAGCGTGAGCTGCTGATTCACCGTGCAGCCCGCCGACGCCAGCAGCAGCGCCAGGAGCGCCAGGAGCGCGGCCGCGGCCGCCGCCAGGCGGGCGATCCGCCCCTGCCGGCCAACCGGCGTGGCCGCCGGATCGATGCACCGCCCGCTCATACGGCGGACAACTCTTGCAGGATAAGACAATACGCCTCCTGTGCGCGCCCGAAGCTGGCCAGACGGAAGAACTCGTCCGGGCCGTGCGCGCCCTCGTCGTCGAGTGCGAAGGAGAAGCCGATGGTGTGGATGCCCAGTTCCTCCTGCAGCAAGCCGCACACCGGAATGCTGCCGCCGGAGCCGGTGTGCAGCGGCGGCGTTCCGTACAGTTTCTCCAGCACCCGGGCGGCGGCCCGGTTGCCGGGATGGTCGGCCGGTACCGAGTACGGCGCGCCGTGCACATCGCTTGCAGCGCAGCTTACCCGCACTCCGGCGGGGGCGCGGCGCGTCAGGTGGCCGGCGACCAGGTCCAGGACGCGCGCCGGCTGCTGGCCGGCGACCAGCCGGCAGGTGATCTTGGCGTGCGCCGAGGCCGGCAGCACGGTCTTGGTGCCGTCGCCCTGAAAGCCGCCCCACAGGCCGTTCACCTCCAGCGTGGGCCGGATCCACTCGCGCTCGTAGGTGCTCCAGCCCGCCTCGCCGTACAGGGCGGGCACGCCGGTGCTGGCCAGGTACGCGGGCTCGTCGAACGGCACGCGGGCGTACTGGCGGCGCTGCCGGGGGGTGGGCTCCACCACGTCGTCGTAGAACCCGTCCACGGCGACGCGTCCGTCGGCATCGTGCAGGCCCGCGATCAGCTCGGCCAGTGCATGCAGCGGGTTGTGGATAGTGCCGCCGTAGATGCCGGAGTGCAGGTCGGACGCAGGGCCGCTGATGTCCACCTGCAGGGCGCAAATCCCGCGCAGCGACAACAGCAGCGTGGGCACGGTCTCGCTCCACTGGCTGCCGTCGGCGGACAGGGCAAAGTCGCAGGCCAGCAGGTCGCGTTGGGAACGCACGAACCCGGCCAGTTGCGGGCTGCCGATCTCCTCCTGCCCCTCGAGCAGGAACTTGACGTTGACCGGCAGGGCGCCGCCGGTGCGCAGCAGCGCCTCCACGGCGACGATCGGCGCAAGCATGTTGCCCTTGTCGTCGGAGGCGCCGCGCGCGTAGATGCGGTCGTCCGCCAGGCGCGGCTCGAACGGCGGGTGGCTCCAGCCGTCTTCGAACGTCGCCGGCTGTACGTCGAAGTGGCCGTAGATGAGCACGGTGGGGGCGCCGGGGGCGTGCAGCCAGTCGCCGTACACCACCGGGTGGCCGCCGGTGGGCAGCGTCTGAACGTGCTCCATGCCGGCTGCCACCAGGCGCGCATGCACCCAGTCGCCGGCGGCGGCCACGTCGTCCGCATGCGCCGGCAGGGCGCTGACGCTCGGAATGCGAATGAAGGCGAGCAACTCGTCCACTACGCGTTGCTGATGCTCGCGGAGATAGCTTTTCCAGTCCATTTGATCTTTGAATCGGCAGGTTGCGCCATACGGTACACTACCAGGCGAGTACCGCTCAATCGCCGGGCGGTGCGCGCACAAAGGAGCGGCAAGTAGATGAAACTGCGGGAAACCTGGGATCTGGAGGGGATCTTCGCCGGCGGCTCGGCGTCGCCGGCGTTCGCCGACTTTCTGGCCCGCCTGGAGAAGGGCATCGAGACGCTGGCGGGGCAGGTGGACGCGCTCGGCGGCGACACCGAAGCGTGGACCGAGGCGGTGAACGGCTGGCAGCGGTGCGCCGCGGAGCTGGGCGAGGCATACAGCTTCGTGGAGTGCCTGGCGGCGGCGGATACCGGCGACGCTGTGGCCACCGCGCTCGGCGGCCGGCTGGACGCGGTGGAAGCGCGGCTGAAGGCGATCGAGGTGGAAATCGACCGGCGCCTGCTGGCGCTGTCCGACGAGGCCTGGCGGCGCCTGCTGGGGCAGGAGGAGCTGGCGCCGGTGGCATTCTTTCTGAACCGGCAGCGCGCCATGGCACGCCACAAGATGGACCCGCGGCGCGAGACGCTGGCCGAGACGCTGGCGGTCGACGGCTACCACGCCTGGGGGCGGATGTACGACAAGCTGGCGGGCTCGCTGCGCGCCTCGGTGAGCGAGGACGATGGCCAGGTGGAGTTGTCGATGGGGCAGCTCGTGCACCGGCTGGAGGACGCCGACGGCGCCGTGCGCGCCGCCGCGTTGCGCCACCTGGAGGAGGCGTGGCGCGGCGTGCAGGATCTTGCCGCGATGGCCCTGAACAGCCAGGCGGGATTCCGGCAGAGCCTGTACGCGGGGCGCGGCTGGCAGTCGATCCTGTGGGAGCCGCTGCACCTGAACCGCCTGCAGCCCGACACCCTGCAGGCGATGTGGAGCGCCATCGCCGCCCGCAGCGCGGCGCTGCTGCCCTACCTGGAGGCGAAGGCGCGGCTGCTGAAGATCGACCGCATGCGCTGGGCGGACCTGGTCGCCCCGGCGGCGAAGAGCGAGCGCCGCCTCGCTTACGCGGATGCCGCCGACTACATCGTGCAGCGGTTCGCCGCGTTCGGCGGCGAGTTGGGCGACTTCGCCCGCCATGCCTTTTCGCGGCACTGGATCGAGGTGGAGGACCGGCCCGGCAAGGCGGCCGGTGGCTTCTGCACCGACCTGCCGCTGAGCAAACAGACGCGCATCTTCATGACCTACGGCGGCACGTTCGGCGGGGCGAGCACGCTGGCCCACGAGCTCGGCCACGCCTACCACGCCTGGCTGCTGCGCGAGCGCCCCTACTTCGCCACCCACTACCCGATGGCGCTGGCCGAAACGGCGAGCACGTTCTGCGAGACGCTGATCATGGACGCGGCGCTCGACGCCGCCGACGGCGAGCAGAAACTGGCGCTGCTCGGCAACATTGGCGATGAGGCGGTGATGATGCTGATGAACCTGCGCAGCCGCTTCCTGTTCGAAACCGCCTTCTTCGAACGCCGCGCCGGCGGCCCGCTGACCGCGGACGAGCTGAGCGCGCTGATGGTGGAGGCGCAGCGCGAGGCGTACTGCGGCGGGCTGGCCGAGGACGGCTACCATCCGCTGTTCTGGGCCTCGAAACTGCACTTCTACCTCACGTCGATGCCGTTCTACAACTTCCCCTACGTGTTCGGATACCTGTTCAGCAACGGCCTGTCCGCGCTCGCCCGCCGCGAGGGACCCGCCTTCGCCGAGGCCTACGCGCGGCTGCTGCAAGACACCGGCTCCATGACCTGCGAGGAGCTGGCAAAGCGCCACCTGGGCGAGGATTTGACCGGCGCCGCCTTCTGGGAGCGCGCCGTGGACCGGGTGCTGGAAGTAGTCCCCCGCTTCACCCGCGCCGCCGCCCGCTCCGGTTAGCGGGGACAAGTGTCGGAAACGGCAAGGCACCGCTGCAACTGGAAGACATCCGGCAGATGCATCGTCTGATGACCCGCCACTCCGACGAGACAGACAATGTACCCGGTCGATTTCGCCGTCACCGCGTGAGCTTGGCGGCATCAACAACTTCATCAAGACCAAGCTGAACCGGCTGGTGTACCGCGACACCATGTTGAAGGCATACAACCGCAGAGCGGGCAAGCGCCGACGGGTACTCAACGACCGGGAGTACCGGCTGCTGACCTTTCTGCTCGACGAAACCGAACCGGAAGATCCCTTCGCCGAGAGACCGTCGAAGCAGGTCTCATTTGCCGACCTGCTGGCGTCGCCCTACGTTCGATCGGCGTACCGTTCGGTCACGCCGCGCACGTTCCGCCGCGAGTTGGTCCGCCTCGCCGACCTGGGGTTCATCCTGTTCACCGTCCCGGAAGGGACCGATCATCCGATCATCGAGCTCAGCCTCGCTGCCATCGGCAGGTACTGACCCGCTGCAGCCGTCAACCAGGCAGGCTGTGATCACCGCGAAGCGCTCGAAGCGCTCTGAATTGGGAGACAAGACAGGGCAACCGTGCGACACTGCCGACGTGCGTCTGTTCGCTGACGTTGTCGGTGCGGTCGATCCCGGCACGACTCATCCCGCCGTCACCCCGCCGGACCATTGATCAACCGGAGTCCGCATTGATCCGAATCCCACTCGGCGTGTTGCCACGACCGCCCCGTGTCCGGCGCCGGGCCCCGACCGGCCCTCTTCCCCGGAGCGATATTGTTCTCGAGGCCGCCTTTTGCATTGCGGCCGCACGCGCAGGACCCGGCGCGTGGGTTGCCGGCGGGGGGGCGAGCGATGCGCGATAAACGACGCGCCAAGCACCGCGGGAAGAAGCGCTCCCCGCGGCGTCGCCCGCCGCCCGAGGTCCTGTTGGAGCAGGCCCGCCGCAGCCTTGCCGACGGCAACCCCCGCAAGGCGCTCGAACTGCTGCGGCACGTACCGGACGAGTATGGCGATCCGGGAGAGGTGCCCCTGTGGCGGTTCTACGCCTGCGTCGAACGGGCGCGGCAGTTGACCGACAGGGGATTGGCCAAGGAAGCCGCCGCCATGCGCGACCGCGCCGAGCAGTACCGTGCGGCGATTGCGGTTCAAGAACTGCCGCAGCCAGACCTGCTTCGCTATCTGCGCTGCCTTGACGGGGGCGAGGCAGTGTCGACGTATGCCGAGTATCTCGCCTGCCGGCCGCCGCTGGCCGCGGCCGAACGGGTGCTGGCGGACCGGCTGGTGATCGACCGATGCTGGCAGCCGCTGCAGCGCTTCGCGGCCGACCACTCGCTGCGGCGCGACGCGGAGCCGGTGCAGCGCAGCCTCGACGCAATGGACCGCGGTGAGTGGAGACGCGCGGCGGATCTGCTGGAACGCGTACCGCGGCGGTCGCCGTTCGCGCCGTGGCGGACGTTGTGCAAGGCGATGATGAGCCATGCGGCAGAAGACGCTCGCGGCCTTGCGCGCGCCGCCGCCCTGCTGCCGGAGGACTTCCCGCTGGCCGGCACGGTTGCCGAGCTCAAGCGCTGCGCCGGCGGCGGCGAACAGGCGGGGCCGGCCGCGGTCCGGCGCGCGCTCGGCACCGACGGCGCGCTGGTGGAGGCGGCCGCCGGCAGGCTGCGCGGGGCGCTGCGCCGCGGCGTCGAGCACCAGGTCGAGCGGTATCTGGTCGACCTCGCCGATACCGTCTGCCCCGAGAACTCCCTGCCAGTGCGGATCGACCTGCTGATGATCGCGGCACGGGCAATGCTGGAGAGCCCCTTGTCCGTTTCCGGCTTCTTCAGCGTCGTCGAACGGACCGTGGAGGAACAGTACGTCGAAAGCGTGATTTCGCAGGCCAACCTGCTGCTCCAGCAAACCGACCCCGACGAGCTGTGGGACGCCGGCGCCGCGGTGGCCTACCTCGACGATCTCGCCATGCGGTTTCCGTGCCCGGCCGACCAGGCGCTGGCCCGCGGCAGTGTGCTGGAGTCGCTGGCGCGCAGCGGCGTCGCGGCGGGGGTCCACGTGCACGGTCTCGACGCGGACGACGTGGAATACGTCACCACCCTGCTCGGCGGCCCTCCCCGACACCCCGACCTGGTGCCGGTCGACCTGCTGATGGCCGGCCTGGCTGCCGACCCGCAATCCACCACCGGCTTTCAATTCCTGCTCGACCTGCTGCGCCGATACCCGACCGCCGACGCCCGGCTGCGCGGCGTCCTGCACGAGCTGGCGGACCGCTACCCCGACGCCCACGACCCGTGGTTGGAGCTGGCGAGGCTGCACTATGCCCGCAATGCCTATCGGCGGGCCGAGGATGCGCTCGGCGAGGCGCTCCGGCGCGCCCCCTACGACGACCGCATCCTCGACCTGCAGGCGATCGGCTTTCTCAAGTCCGCCGACCAGAGCCGCAGACGCGGCCGGCTCGCGCTTGCGGCGCGGGACTTGGCGCGTGCCGCCGAGCTGCGGCGTCCGCGACTGGAGCCGATACTACGGGTCAAGCGCCTGCTGTTCGACCTGGTCGAGGCAGGCGCCGATTTCGAGGAGGTAGTCGCTCCCCACCTGGAGGCGCTGGCGCCGGCGGCGCGGCTCAGGACGCTGGCGGTGGCGATCCATGATCTGCACGAGGTCCGTAGCGTCAGGGACGTCGACGTGCGGAGTGCCTCCGCGTTGCACGAGGCACTGGCCCGTGCGGCCGGCTCCATCGCACGGCTTGACCCCGATGAAGTGCTGGAGCTGGTGACCGACCTGCCGGCCGACTGCCGCATCCTGTACGGGAGTCTGCGGGTCGCCGGGGTTCTGACCGAGTGGTGGCCGGCGATGCTGGCGCGCCTCGACGGCGACCGCCTGACCGCGTGCTTCGACATACTGCTTGCCTGCGGCGGGCGCAAGACGGTGCGCTCCGAGCTGGAGCGCCGTCTGCGCGGCGGCCGCGCCGCCGATCACGCCGCACTGCTGGCGTTCTACCTGGCGGTGATCCGCTACGAGGAACGGGAGGACTACGGCGCGGCGCGCTTTCTCGACCTCATCGAGCGCGCCGATGCCGCCGGGCGGCGCCGATTGCGGGAGGCGGCGAAGCGCCTCGCCCCGGTGGTGGGCGAGCCGTTGCGGCAGGCGTTGCAGCGGTTCGACTTCGAGTCGCTGGAGCGTATGATTCCCTCGTTCGAACGCCTGCGGGAGATGGTCGAAGACCTGGGAGGACCAGGGGTTCTGGATCAGGTTCTCGGGGAGCAGCGAGATGCGGAGGCCGCGGTTGATGCCGGACCGGCCGAGCCGGAGGAGGAGGTGGAGCCGGAGCCGTCGGTTCGCGATTTCCAGGCGGCGCTCGCCAAGGCGGCGCGCAATGGACGGTTGGACCGGACCGGGCAGGGGCTGCTGTTCGAGGAGGAGGAGACCCTGACCATACTGGATCGCCTGGAAGTGATGATCGGCGGCGCCGGACTGCGCGGCGCGGGGTCGGAGGTCATGACGGAGGCGGCACAAACCGTGCGTGCCGATAGGGAGATCGGGTGGATACTCGATGATCTGGCCGCCTGGTGTACGGACAATGATCGGCGTGACGAGCTGTCGCAGGAGCTGGATGCCTTGCTGTACACGAGTCAGAACCCCGGCCACGCCGCCAAGGAGCAATGTTGATGTTGGCCCACTACCTGACCCTGGGTCTCGCGCCGAACGCCAGCCAGGCGGAGATACGGCGGCGCTACCTGGACCTGGTCCGCAGCCATCCGCCGAGCCGCGATCCGGAGCGCTTCGGGCGGATCGCCGCCGCCTACGAAGCGCTGCAGGATGACCGCTCGCGCGTGCGGACCGCCATCTTCGGGATCGCGGCGTACAGCGATTGGGAGCTGGCGCTGGACGCGCTGGTACGGGCGCGCACCGGCGCGCGCAAGGCGCCCGGCCTGCAGGCACTGCTGGCGGCGGAAGGACGGTCGCAATGAAGGCTTCTCGGACCGGCCCCGGGGGGAGCGAGCCGGTGGAGCTCGGCCCGGCCTGGATGAACCGCGCACGATCGAGAGGCGCGCCGGTCGACGCGGCGGCAGCGGAACCGGGCAACGCCGGCGCGGCCCACGACCAGGGTGGCGGCGACTGGAAGCAGCAGGCGCTGGCGGAGTTCCGGCAATGGCTGGACGAGTTGCCCGCCGCCCCCGCCGCGGCGCCGGCGGCGGAGCGGGAACAGGGCACGGAAACCGCGTCCTGCGACCTGCGCGCCCTGTTCGCGGAGCTCGCCGCGCTCCGGCAGGAGGTGCGACTGCAGAATCGGGAGCAGTCGCGGGCGAGGCGGGAGCTGGCCGACGCCGCCGCCCGCGTCGGCGAGTCCGGTCGCCCGGCGGAGACTCGCGACCGGGACCTGGCGGCGTTCGAGGAGCGCTGCTCGCGGGCGGCCGAGAACCGCTGCCTGCTGCCGGTGCTCGACGTGCGTGACGCCCTGGTGCGCGGCCGCGACGCCGCGGTGCGCCTGCGGAAGGCGGGCGGCAAGGGCGACAAGGGCGGCAAGGGGCGGCGTCGGGGCGCGCGCAAGCGGCTGCGCCTCATGCGGCGGGGGATCGCCGGGGTGATCGAAGGCTACGAGCTGGCGGTCAGGCGCTGTGACCGCATGCTGGCGCGATTCGGCGTGCGCGGGGTGCCCGCGGAGGGCGCCCGGTTCGATGCCCGCACCATGCACGCCGTGGACACGCGCCGGGTCAAGCAGCAGGCGGAGGGGATCGTGGTAGAGGAATACGTCAGTGGATTCGTACGTGACGGCGCGGTGCTGCGCCTCGCGGAAGTGGCGGTAAACCGCCGCTCGTCCGCGGAGAAGGGAGCGGATTGATGGCGGCGGACCGCGAGCCGATAGTCGGCATCGACCTTGGCACCACCAACTCGGAGGTGGCGATCATCGCCGGGGGAGCGCCGCGGATCGTCGGCGCCGACGACGCGATCCTGCCGTCGTGCGTCGGACTGGACGACTCCGGCGCGATCGTGGTCGGACACCAGGCGCGCAACCAGTACGCGGTCGCCCCGGAGCGGACGGTTCGGTCGATCAAGCGGCTGATGGGTTCCGACACGCGCGTACGGATGGGAGCGGAGGCGTACACGCCGCCGGAGATATCGGCGTTCATCCTGAAGGCGCTCAGGGAGCGGGCCGCCGCGGAGCTCGGACGTCCGGTCCACAAGGCGGTGATCACCGTCCCCGCGTACTTCACCGACGCGCAGCGGCAGGCAACCCGGGAGGCGGGCCGGATCGCGGGACTGGAGGTGGTGCGGATCATCAACGAACCCACGGCCGCCGCGCTCGCCTACCACGCCGGCGACGCCGGGCAGCGCACGATCCTGGTATACGACCTCGGCGGCGGCACGTTCGACGTGTCGGTGGTGAAGATCGAGAGCGGCGTGGTCGAAGTGCTCGCTACCAGCGGCGACAATCACCTCGGCGGCGACGACTTCGACGCCATCGTCCTGGATCGCCTCAATGCCCACCTGGAAACGGACGCCGGGCTCGCCGGCGCGCGCGACGATCGCCTGCTGCAGGCGCGCCTGCGCCGGGCGGCGGAGCAGGCCAAGATCGAACTGTCCCGGCAGCCGTACGTGCTGGTCGAAGAAGACCACGTCGCCACCGTGGACGGCGCCGTGCAGCACCTGTCATGGGAGTGGAGCCGCGCCGAGTTCGAGGGCGCCATCGAGGAGCTGCTGGCCGGCACCATGCGCGCGGTCACCACCGCACTCGACGACGCGGCGGTGCGCCCGAACGAGCTGGACCGCATTCTGCTGGTCGGCGGCTCGACCCGCGTTCCGCGCGTGTCCCAACTGCTGGCCGAGCGCCTGGGCCAGGAGGCGCACGGCGAAGTGAACCCGGAGCTGTGCGTGGCGCTGGGCGCCGGCGTGCAGGCGGGCATCGAAATGGGTCTGGACATGCCGGCGGTGCTGGTCGACATCACACCCTACACGTTCGGCACCAGCGTGCGGGGCGAACTCGACGGTCGTCCCTACGCGCACGAGTTCGTGCCGCTGATCCGGCGCAACGCGAAGCTGCCGGCCACCCACACCGGGGCGTTCTATACAGTGTACGAAGACCAGCGGGCCGCCGAGATCAAGGTGTACCAGGGGGAGCACCGCGACGCATTGCAGAACGTCGAGATCGGCACCTTCCTGTTCGAGGGGTTGAACCGGCAGCGCGGCGCCCGCGACCGCGGCCTGCTGTTCACCTACCACCTGGACCTGGACGGCATCCTGAGCGTGCACGCCGTGGAGCGGGCGACCGGCCGCGAGATCCGCGGCGTGGTGGAGAACGCCCTGGACACCTCCACCGAGGAAGCGGTCAGCGCCTCGCAGGAGCGGATCAGCGCCCGCTGGGGCGCGGAAGCGGCCCCGGGCGAAGCCGCCGCCTCGGGTCAGGAGGACGCGCCGGAACTCCCTGCCGAGATTGGCGACACGCTGCGCCGGGCAGAGGCCGCCCTGGCGACGGCACCCGACGAGGACAAGGAGGAGATCGTCGACCTGATGGAGGATCTGCGCGATGCCGTGAAGGCGGGCGACACGGAGCGGGCCGCCGGGGCCAGGCAAGAGCTGGACGAGATCCTGTTCTACCTGGAGTAGCCGCCGTGCGGCGATGCCCTACCTGCGGCGCCCGCCAGCGCGGCGGTCCCGAGTGCCACCGCTGCCGCACCGACCTGCGCCGGGTGCTGCGCGTCGAACGCTGCGCGGCCACCCTTCGGCAGCGGGCGCGCGCCGCCCTCGCCGCCGGCCGCACCGAGTCGGCGCGCGCCGCCGCCGAGCGCGCCTGCGCCCTGCACCGCGGTCCCGAGTCGCTCGCGGTGCGCGCCGTGGTCGCCCTGCAGGAGCGCGACTTCGCCCTGGCCGTGCGCCTCTGGCACGAACGCCGCACCCTTGCCCGCGACTGACACCTCGACCTATCCGGCCGGCCGGTCACCCCGGTAGCGCGGGGGCGCGCAGACTCGGCCGGCCTGCGTCTCACTTGTCCTGTACCTGCTGCGGATAATCGCGTAATTTCGTCGGGGTCACGAGCCGCGGAGATGAGCCGATGAAGATTCCTATTCTGATAGAGGTCACCGAGGACCATCGATTCCGTGCCACGGGTGGTGAACCGTTCGCCGCCGCCGTGGAAGCCGACACGGCGGAAGCCGCATTGGACAAGATGAGGCGGGGGATACTCGAACGGATGGCGCAAGGGGGCCGCCTAGCAGCACTCGACCTGCCCGGCGGCGCCAATCCGTGGCAGCAGGTATACGGCATGTTCCAGGACGACCCGCTCTTCGACGAGTGGCAGCAGGCAATCCGCGACAACAGACGTATCGTCGACGATAGCGAACAAGGAGCTTGACCTCGTACGTACTCGACACGGACACGCTGTCGTTGCTGCAACGTGGCAATGCCGCCGTGGGAGCACGGTTCAGCCAATACGACGCCGATGAAGTGGCGACGACCATCGTAAGCGTGGAAGTACAGCTCTCGGGTTGGTATACGCTACTGAGGCGTGCCAAGACCGCGGCGGAGCTTGTCCCCGTGTACCAGCGCATGTCCGCGCCTGCCGGCAGATCGACGCGGCCCGTCTGCGCGTGGCCGGCGGCGCATGGCGCGACACCCTGCAGCAGGTGGTCGTCCGCGCCGCCGCCGGACTCGGCTGCGCACCCGAGCGCACCCGCGCGCATCTGTACAAGCTACTGATCTACGAGCGAGGCGGGTTCTTCGCCGCCCACCGGGACACCGAGAAGGAGGACGGAATGGTCGCCACCCTGGTGCTGTCGTTGCCGGTGGCGGGCGCCGGAGGCGAACTGATCATCCGCCATCAGCAGCGCGAGACGGTCGTCGATCTGCGCGCCGAGGAGCCCTCCGAGATCGCTTTCGCCGCCTTCTACGCGGACTGCGTGCACGAGGTCCGGCCGGTCACCGCCGGCCACCGAATCGTCCTGGTCTACAATCTGACGCTGCAGGACAGCGGTCCGTCGTTGCCGACCGCCCCCGACTTCGGCTCCCAGGAGGAGCAGATCAGCGCGCTCCTCGCACACTGGGAAGCGGCCGCCGCCGCCGGCGACAAGCTGGTGTGGCTGCTGGAGCACGACTACAGCGAGGCGGGCCTGTCGTTCGATGGGCTGAAGAACACCGACGCCGCGGTGGGCGGCGTGCTGGCGCGAGCGGCGCGGCGGGTGCAGCATGCGCTGTTTGCGGCGATCCTGCGTATCGAGGAGTTCGGCTACGCGGACGAGTCAGGCGGCTTTCCCGACTGGCGTGATGATGACGACGATTGGGAGATGGAGGAGGTGTTCTCTTCCACCCAGGCGCTGGACGGCTGGGTCGCCCCCGACGGGACCCGGCCCGGCCACGGCGAGCTTCCACTGCTGCCGGGAGAACTGCTGCCGGAGGGGGCGCTGGAAGGCGCGCCGCCGGATGATCAGCAAGCGACCGTGACCGGCAACGAAGGCGTCGAGCTGTCGCGCTCCTATCGGCGCGCGGCACTGGTGCTGTGGCCCGCGGCGCGCACCGTGGCGACGCTTGTGCGCGGCGGCATCGACGGCGCGGTCACCTACGTCGCCGAGGAGCTTGAGTTCGCCGAGCCCGAGGCGCGCCCGGGCCGGCGCCTGCTCGGCTTGGCCGCGCAGTTGATCGACGCTTGGCCCGCACCCGGGCGGGGAGGGGCGCGCAACGCCTGCCGGGCCGCGCTGCGCCTGCTGCGCCAACTGGGCGATGACGCCACCACCCTGCGCTTCCTGCGCGAAGTCGCCACGCCGCACTACGGGAACGGCGACAACGACGAACTGCTGGCGACGGCGGCATCCGCCGAACCGGCTACGCTGCATGCCTGGCTGCCGGAGTTCGTAGCGACCAATGTCCCGCGCCAGCCGGAGGCCGCACTCGACCTGTTGTGGCGCCTGTGCGGGCGCGAGCAGTCGCCGGCCGGCGGGGAGGCGCCACGGCGCTCCCCACTGGAAGCCGCGGCGCGTGCCGCCTGCGCCGCGTTCCCGGCGGCGGTGGCCTCCGCTACGGCGGCCGAGCCGCCGGCCCGGCGCGGCACGGCCCGACCGCTGAGCGCGCAGGCCATCCGCTCCCTGCTGTTGGTCACTTGGCGCTTCGGGCTGGCCGCGGAGGCGGAGGCGGCCGCCCGGCTGCTCGTGGAGCACCCGGCGGCGGCGACCCCGCAGCGGGCGCTGCCAACGGCGTTGGCGGAGACGGCGGAGGTCTGCGGCATGGCCGGCGGCGCCGCAGCGCCCGCCGGGTTCGCCGTGCTGTGGCGGCATGCCGCGTCGAGCCTGCTGGCGCGCAGCGCGCAGCCGCCGGAGGAACCCGCCGACTGGGTGATGGCAGCCAGAATCCCATGCAGTTGTCCGCATTGCCGGCGCCTGCAAGCGTTCTGCGACGATCCGACGGCTGTCACGTTGCGGCTTCCGTTGCGCAAGGAGTTGCGCCGCCACGTCCATGGCGTCATCGACGGCCTCGGGCTCGACATCCGCCACCAGACCGAGCGCACGGGCAGGCCGTACACGCTGGTGTGCACCAAGACCCGCGGCGCCTGGCAGCGGCGGTGCGCCCAGTATGCCGACGACATTGCCCACCTGCGGCTGCTGGCCGTGGCCGCGCCCTCCGGCGGCTGCGCCGGCGACCTGCGCGAAGTTCGCGCGGCGCTCACCCGCGCGGCCGCCGCGCTCGCGTCATGACGGAGGCGAGTCCGGCGCGTGGCCAACAACCTCAGTTAAGAGGAGGAGGCCAACGTCGTGATTGGTAGCAGGCTCAAGCTGGCTCGGTCTGCTGCCGGTCTGTCCCTTCGCGAACTGGAGGGGCGAATCGGCAGCCGGGTCACGGCACAGGCGATCGGCAAGTACGAACGCAACGAGTCGATGCCGGGGTCCGGCGTGCTCATCGCGTTGGCGAAGGCCCTGGGAGTTTCCGTCGAGTATCTGACCAGTGAGCAGGATTTGACGCTTGAGGCCGTCGAGTTCCGTAAGAAATCAATCGCGCGCAAGCGTGAGGAAATCATCGTACAAGCGAGAGTTATAGATCTCTTGGAGAGATACGTCTCGGTTGAGCAACTGCTGTCCATGCCAAGCGTGGAGTGGGACAAGCCGCGTGAAGCGCCCTATCCGGTGGATGGCGATCTGTCCGAAGTGGAGCAAGCGGCCATCAGCTTACGGACACACTGGGATCTCGGACGCAAGCCGATCCTCAGCATGGTCGAGCTCTTGGAAGAGTGTGGAGTCAAGATCCTCGCTTTGGAGTTGAGCGACATTGGCGGGTTGACCGCATATGCGCGGCGCGGTGGCAAGAATGCCGATGCCGTCATAGTTGTAAACCACAAGGAATCGGGGGAACGGCAGAGATTCACGCTCTCGCACGAGCTGGGCCACTTGGTCCTTACGGTTGACGACAAGGTAAATTCGGAGAAGGCGGCTCACCGGTTTGCGGGTGCGTTCCTCATGCCGGCCGATGCCGTGCGCACGGAGGTCGGCAGACGCCGCACGTCCATCGGCTGGAGCGAGCTGTTCAACTTGAAGCCGGTGTTCGGGGTGAGCGTGCAGGCAATCGTGTACCGGTGCCGGGATCTCGGAATCATCAACGATGCCCTCTACACGCGGTTGTTCCGGGATATGTCCAGGTTTGGCTGGCGCAGCCGCCCATACCGAGAGCCCCAGCCGATCAAGGCGGAGCGGCCCTCGCGGTTCGAGCGCCTCTGCTCTCGCGCCCTGGCGGAGAACGTGATCTCCGAAGCCAAGGCGGTAGAGTTGCTCGGTGTCTCGGTTGGTGATCTCCGCGAACAGATGGAGAAGCCCCCGACAAGTGAATCGATATTGGACGGTAGTGCTGGATGACCCCCGTGACCGTCCCGTGTTGTATTTCGAAGTGCTTGGCTCGGCGGGCGGCTGGGAGCTGCGGGGGGCAACCAACTAATGACAATGCCCGGTCAGAGTCACATCGACCAAGTGCGCGACGCTCTTCGGCGCTGGCCCATAGGCGGCGCATCGGTCAGGAACCTGCGCGGTATCCGGGATTTGCGGGTGCCCTTCGACTATCCCGTCTGCGTTCTGGCCGGTCCCAACGGTTGCGGCAAATCGACGGTCCTGTTCGCATGTGCGTGCGCCTACCGCGTTCCGGGCCGCGGACCACGAGAGTTCGTCCCGAGTTTGCTGTTCCCGAATTTCGTGAGTCTTCAGCAGCCGGAGTTCTCGGACTCTGCCGCGCGCACCGAGATCGAGTTCCACTATCTGCACCACGGCGATCGGCTTTCCATGCTGTGGCGGCGTGGCAAGTCATGGGGGCGGAGCTACCTGGGCCGCACGGGTGTCGCGAGGCGAAACCTGCCGTGGGGTCACTGGCGTCCGATCTCAATCGGACGGTTCCCGATGTGGCCCGGATCGTCGGCCAGCGGGAAGCCGAGGCGAACGCCATGCCCGAGTTGACCGGCGCGCTGGCCGAACAGATCAACGCCTGGAGTCGACTGTGACCGAGCAGCAACCCAATTCACCGAGGGACCAGCCCGCAGGCTCGGAGTGGAGCTGGCCCGGGGCGCGCTGGTGGCGCGTCGACCTCCATGCCCACTCCCCGGCGTCCCACGACTTCGGCAGCGAAGCCGACCGGGGCGATCCGGACTGGGTGGCCTGGATTACCGCTGCCCGTGACGCGGGTCTGGATGCCGTCGCTATTACCGATCACAACACGGCAGCGGGGGTAGGACCTCTCCAGGACGCGGCCTCGCGAGTGGAGAATAGTCCGGTTCTCTTTCCCGGTGTGGAAGTTACGGCCAGCGATGGCGTTCATCTGATAGTGTTGTTCGACCCGACTTGTAGCGACCAGTACATTGAGGACTTTCTTTCCCGAGTGAAGATCCCGGTAGACAAGCGCGGCGATGACACTGCTCGATCATCGTTCAGCGTTGAACAGATTCTCGACGAGTGCCCCGATGACGCACTCATCGTCGGCCCGCACGTCAACCAGCCACGTGGACTGCTCGACCTCTCCGGGCAGGAACGGCGCGCGGTGTTGCGTCATGCGAGCCTCGCCGCGGTCGAGGTTGTCCCCGACTACCCTGTCGACGAGTCCTGGATCGACGGCAGCAGGTCGGAGATCGGGCGCAGGCTCCCGAGGCTATGGAGCTCGGACAGCCACGCTCCTGAGAAACAACAATCAGGCGGCCTCCGGGACAAGCTCATAACCGAGTGCGTGTGCCTGCCTTCGGAGCCGGCGTTCAAAGCGGCGCCGGTCCTGGCGCTCCTCGGCGGCGAGGAATCGTAGGCCACGCGATGCGTGATCAGATGGTAGATGATCCGAGCCAGTTTATGCGCGACTGCAGTGGTCGCTTCGGGAGTACCCAGACGCGCCCGCATGCGGCGGAAGTGCTGGCCCAGGGCCGATGGGCTGCGGTACAACGACTGGGTCGCCCAGTGCAGCGCCTCGATTGGTGCCCCGACCGGATAGTGTTGTTCGACCCGACTTGTAGCGACCAGTACATTGAGGACTTTCTTTCCCGAGTCCGCATCGATTCCCTCATCCGGTGGGTCGTCGACCGCGCCGGGTGAGATCCCGGTAGACAAGCGCGGCGATGACACTGCTCGATCATCGTTCAGCGTTGAACAGATTCTCGACGAGTGCCCCGATGACGCACTCATCGTCGGCCCGCACGTCAACCAGCCACGTGGACTGCTCGACCTCTCCGGCCGTGGCAGGAACGGCGCGCGGTGTTGCGTCATGCGAGCCTCGCCGCGGTCGAGGTTGTCCCCGACTACCCTGTCGACGAGTCCTGGATCGACGGCAGCAGGTCGGAGATCGGGCGCAGGCTCCCGAGGCTATGGAGCTCGGACAGCCACGCTCCTGAGAAACAACAATCAGGCGGCCTCCGGGACAAGCTCATAACCGAGTGCGTGTGCCTGCCTTCGGAGCCGGCGTTCAAAGCGGCGCCGGTCCTGGCGCTCCTCGGCGGCGAGGATGCTGTCATCGTAGGCCACGCGATGCGTGATCAGATGGTAGATGATCCGAGCCAGTTTATGCGCGACTGCAGTGGTCGCTTCGGGAGTACCCAGACGCGCCCGCATGCGGCGGAAGTGCTGGCCCAGGGCCGATGGGCTGCGGTACAACGACTGGGTCGCCCAGTGCAGCGCCTGGGCGGCCCGATTGGTGCCCCGACCGGTGTGCGAGCTGATGATCTTGCCGCCGGTGATCTGGTTGTGGGGGCACAGGTGCAGCCAGGAGGCGAATTGCGGTGCGGTCGGAAAGCGGGACAGTTCCGGGCCGAGTTCGGTGAACAGAACCAGCGCCGTACTTTCGCCGATGCCGGGAATCAGCGTCAGGTCAGTGCCGAACAGGTGCGTAAGGTGGCCGCGCAGGTCGAACCGCTTGGCCGGTGACTCGGTTGGCGCCTCGGGCTCCGCATCGATTCCCTCATCCGGTGGGTCGTCGCCCACCGCGCCGGGTGGCTCGCTGCTGGCTTCGAACGCGCGGATGCCGGCTTCGATTTCCTGATCGCACTCCGTGATGAGTTGTTGGTAGTGGGCATAGGTCGCTCGCGCGTGCCGCAACGCCAACAGGTGCTCGGCGCGCCAGTCGCCCTGCAGCGCCTTGATCAAGGTCTCGCGGCTGGCTTTGATCCGCCGGTCGGCCAGAGCGGCCAACCGCGCCGGATCCCGCTCACCCGCCAGGATAGCGTCCGTAATGGCCAGACCGGTCGTCCCCGTCAGGTCAGAGATGGCATGGTGCAGATGCACGTTCATCTGGCTGTACGCCTTCTGCATGTGCAACACGCTGCGCGACGCCATCTTGATCAAGGTGTCGCGATGGCGCAGCACCGAGCGCAGTGCACACACCTCGTCGGCAGGGCGGAATGAGCCGCGCAGCAATCCCACCGAGTGCAGGTAGCGCAACCACTCGCAGTCGGCCACGTCGGACTTCCGACCGGGTACCGAGTGCACGTGACGCGCATTCACCAGCACCACGTCGAAGCCGTGTGCCTCCAGGATCTGATACACCGGAATCCAGTACACACCGGTGGACTCCATCGCCACCGTGGTGACCTCGCATTCCTTGAGCCAGTCGGCCAAGGCGTGCAGGTCCGCGGTGAACGTAGCAAAGTTCCGGATCGGGTCCGGGTCGCGCTCCGGGCGCACAGCCGCGTACACCTCGGTAGCGCCTATGTCCAAGCCGGCAGCGTCCGGGTGCATCACCTTTGGTTGCGCTGTGCGACTGCCCTTGCCCTTGCGTCTGTGTCTGCGTCGTGCCATGAAACCTCCGCTACGACTGAGTGGTGCGGCCAAGGCGTGTGTAGCAGGTATTCTCCTGAACGGGATGATCGCCACCCGGCCGCGCCGGCTGACAACCTCACCAATGACTACGCCACCCGCCCCGGGGCCAAGCTCTTGAACGGGTTCGCAGAACGTAACGCCAGTGACGCGCCGGCCTACTTTCGCGCTCCACCCAGAACTCTGCCCACACTATAGCTCACCCTTGTTTCTTTCATGACTGCGCCGGCCCAGGGGCCGGTGGGATAGCTCTTGATCAGGTCGGCCGACGATTCACGTGGATCAAGATGACCAGACCGGATGCCGGTGGTCTGCGCCTGGCGCTTCTCGACGGGGACGGTTCGGTACGGCCGACGGCGGCCGGTGATGCGGTCCACCCAAATTCTCATGCTGCATCGGCAATTGAGAGCATCCGCATCCACAAGGCCAAGTACCTGGGGCGCTCGGAGCCGCTGACCGTCCCGTTCAACCCGTGGTTCAACACGATCATCGGCGGATCGTGGGGAGCGATCCCGACGGTGTCACGCGCCTGACGTTGGCGGGCACTCTTCTGTGCACGTCGAGGCCGCAGGAGTGGTTGCCCCATGCTCAGATTCAGGCGGTGAGCTATGCAGGCGAGCGCCACGACGTAAACTACCAGACGGACGCGCGTGACATGGATGGCCCGCTGGACGTACAGATTGGGGACGCCTTGCACTTCGTGCGACGGAACATGCTCGTGCGCGCCACGAAAGTTACCGCCCGGGTGGAGCGGCCGCAATTCAGCGAGCGCGCGGTGTTCGAGGCGCTGGTGAACGCCGTGGCCCACCGAGACTACTCGATGGCAGGTGCTCGCGTTCGACTGCACCTGTTTGCCGATCGACTGGAGCTGTACGTGCCCGGAGATCTGGTCAATACGCTTACGATCGACAGCCTGCATCTGCGCCAGGCCAACCGTAATGAATTGATCGTGTCGCTGCTCGGACGCTGTCCTGCACCGGGCGGTCTCGGCCGCTCCCATCTCATGGACCGACGCGGGGACGGCGTTCCGATCATTCGGCGGGAGTGTCGAGAGTTGTCGGGCCGGCTTCCGGAATACGAACTGATCGATGACAGCGAGCTGCGCCTCATCATCCGCGCGGCGAATCCGGTTGAGCAGTAACGACGACGAGCGAACACTTGGTGTCCGGAGCTTCGATGTCGCGCCGGCACCTCCATCTTCCGACCTGCCGGCGGGACAGGGTGTCGTAGTATATTCGCCGGGCGAAGTCACGGTGGCTATGGGCATGATCATGAAGAAGGGAACCACATGGCAGTAACGAATCACGAGCGGGTCGGCAAGCGGGCGTTATCAACAGGCGGAGTTCGCCGCCGATCTGTGGCAGGTGTTCCTCGGCGATGGATCTGACGAGTATCGCGACCCGGCGGAGTTTTTCCGTCGCACCTACCTGACCACGAGCCTGCGGCAGATGCTGGTCGGTGCGGTGCAGCGGCTCACCGGGCGGGGCGGCGATCCGGTCGTGCAACTGCAGACCAACTTCGGCGGCGGCAATGCCGGCCGAGCCGCCGGCCGTGTTCGGTGATGGGCTTCGGCGGCTGGCGACTGCCGCTACGTACCTGTACGAGGACAACGCGCGCTACTGGTTCGCCACCCAGCCCACGGTCACCAAGCTGGCGGAAGATCGAGCCGAGCAGATGCGGCGCAATCCGGACCGCGTGGTGCTTGAAATCGCCAAACGCGTGCGGGCCGACCTGCGCCAGAAGGGAGACTTCAGCCGGGTGCACCCGTTGCCGCACTCGGGCCAGGACGTGCCCGACGACATGGACGCACGGCTCGTCGTTGTGGGAATCGAGTACCCGCACAGCCGGGGCGGTGAGAGCCCCGCACTCAAGCAGGCGCAGGCGATTCTGGAGTCACGCGGCACTGCGCCGCGCATCTACCGCAACACGCTGGTGTTTCTCGCCGCCGACGCCACCCGCCTGCAGGAGCTCGACGAGGCGGTGCGGCGCTTTCTGGCCTGGGAGTCGATCGTCGCCGATCAGGAGCACCTCAATCTGGCCCCGCAGCAGGTGCGGCAGGCGGAAACGCAGCGCGAGGTTGCGGCAACCGAGGTGACGACCCGGATTCCCGAGACCTACCGGTGGCTGCTGGTGCCGGGACAGTCCGACCCGCACGGAGCGGCCACGTGGGAGACCTTGAACCTGACGGGGTCCGACCCGCTTGCGGTTCGTGCATCCCGCCGGCTGCGGGATCAGGACGGACTCCTGACCGCGTACGCCGCGACCCTCTTGCGAATGGAGCTGGACCGCGTTCCGCTCTGGCGCGGCGATCATGTGTCGGTCTCCCAGCTCGCCGAGGACTTCGCCCGCTACCTCTACCTGCCCCGTCTCAGGGGACCGGAGGTGCTGCTGCGCACCATCGACGACGGGGTGTCCCTGATCACCTGGGAGCAGGAGACCTTCGCATTCGCCGAGAGCTTCGACGAAGATGCCAAACGCTACCGCGCGCTGCGCGTCCAGGATCGGATCAACCTGCCCGACGCAAGTGCTCCGGGAGTGCTCGTCAAGCCCGCGGTGGCCCGGCAGCAACTCGATAAGGTAGAGCCCCCGCCGCCGCCACCACCCCCACCGCCGCCGCCGAACGGTGGTGGCAACGGCCCGGGTCCCCCACCACCACCGCCGCCTCGGCTGCTAAAGCGCTTCCACGGTGCCGTGGCGCTCGACGCCACCCGCGTCGGCCGCGACGCCAGCCAGATTGCCGACGAGGTGATCGCCCATCTCGCCGGGCTGGTAGGGGCCAACGTGACCGTTACGCTGGAGATAGAGGCCGAGATGCCGGGCGGCGCCCCCGAGCACGAGAGGAACGTGTACTGGACGATCCGAGCACGTTGGCGATCAAGGGTCTTGGGCAATTCCGTGAGTTCCCCGTCGTGTCCGAGTTCCGTGGCTTATTGGAGAACTGGCACATTTCCGACTTCCAGATCAGCTCTGCCCGACAAAGCAGCGACGCGGGACTCTCGGAGCATCTGTCCACACGAGGCGACGACGTCGCTCAGGCCGCGGCATACTTGTATGAGCAACACCCCGATCGATTCCAACGTATCCTGGAGGTCATGCGCCAACGGGTACCAGGAGTTACCCGCGTAGAAGCCAGAGCGACCGAAGACGGGCGCTTGGTATTGAGGTTTCAAGACGGCAGCTTTCAGGATCCGTTCATCGCTCGTTACGTTTCTGATGGCACAATAAAGATGTTTGCCTACTTGATCCTCCTGCACGACCCGAAGCCGCATCCGGTGTTGGCCGTGGAGGAGCCGGAGAATCAACTCTATCCACGACTTCTGAGTGAACTGGTGGAGGAGTTCCGCGACTATGCACGGCGTGGCGGCCAGGTATTCGTCTCCACTCACTCACCTGAGTTCATCAACGGCGCAAGTCTCGAAGAGATCTATTGGCTGGAGAAGAAGAATGGCTTTGCCGACGTCCAGCGGGCTGCTGATCGTGACCTGTTACGCCGATTGATCGACGAGGGAGATCGTCCTGGGGAACTTTGGAAACAGGGCCTGTTCGTGGGAGTGGATCCAGATTGAGCAGAGTTGGAAGCGTGGTATCTGGGTGACACGGAGGCTCTCGCTCATGCCTTCGGACATGAGTCGCTCCGAGGGCTGAACCGTAAGGCCAGGTTTCGCGATCCTGACTCCGTGTCACGACCGTCGGACGCGATCCGTAGACTGGTGCCGGAGTTCCAGAAAGTATCGGGGGCACGACTCATGGCCCAGCATCTGTCGCGCGATGGCAACCGGTCACGCAGTTACCAAGTGCTCTTGGAAGGCATTGATGAAATTGGTGGATTCCAGGTGTAGACACGCGACTTGCGCGTTTGTAAGAGACACAGCCAGAAAGGAATTGTGCTTCGTGGACATCGGCGACATCGACCAGACGTGACTACTAGCGCTGCTTTGCCCAGGGCTGCGGGGTGGTATAGCCCAGCTCGGCGTAGGGGTCGTCGCCGCGGATCGGCACGACACCGCGGTAGTTCTGTGCGCCGCCCCAGGTGAGCCACGTCGACGCGCTGCAGTAGTGGAAGGTGAGGGCCGGACGGTGGCTGTCGCTGCGGTTCTTGTGCGAGCTGTGCAGCAGGTAGCCGCTGAAGAACAGGACGCTGCCGGCGGCCATCTGGACCGGGATGGCTCCGGTGTCGTCGAAGCCGCGCGCGACCGGATTGCTGTCGACGTCCGGCAGGTCGTGGGCGTAGCGTTCGTAGATCACCCCCGACTTGTGGCTGTCCGGCAGGATCCGCAGGCATCCGTTCGCCACCGTCGCGTCGGCGAGCGCGATCCACACGCCGGTCAGCGAGCGGTCGCGCGTCGGGATCGGGTGCTCGTCCTGGTGCCACGGGCTGCCGGCGCCGCCCGGAGGCTTGACCACGAACATGCTCTGCATGCACTTGTAGGCGCCGTTCCAGAATGGCACGTAGGCGCCGACGACGTGGTCGAGGACGCGGCAGATGCCGGAGTGGGTCATGGCGTTGCGGATGACCGCGCTGTAGGCATGCGGCTGCCCCAGGTACATGTGGCGGCCGATGAGCCGTTCGTCGTCCTCGGGCCAGTCGACCGGCTCGATCCGGTTGCGCCAGGTCACGCCCTCGGCAGGCGAGCGCGAGTAGTCGCCCCGGTTGATCCTGCGCAGCTCACGCGTGATCTCGGCGCGCTCGGCCTCGTCCACCAGGCCGGTAACCAGCACGTACCCGCGCTCGATGTAGGCTCTTCTCAATTCGTCGCCCGACGCACGCGCCGGATCGAACTTCGCGATTGTCATCGACTCGCCGCCTCCCGCAACCACACTGCCATGCCCTTGATCCCGCGATGCACCGAGCGCGAATCAGGGCGGCGCGGTCAGTTCGCCGTTCGGCGCTCGATCGCGACCTTGCCGCAGTCGGCCCGCACGAATCTGACCCGTACGGGTCACGACGGTCAATACACCGCTGACAACCCATACTGGAAATAAATGTTGCCAGTTGGTCATGGTTCCGGTAAGATGCGTGACCACTATGGCGCCCACCGGACCTACTGCATCGATCACGCCCTGGTCGCATCGGTGTCGGCGCAGATACTGATCAACTTCGGCCATCTTCTGGAGAATCTCGTATTCGTGACGCTGCGCCGGAATCACCAGGAGATCTACTACTACAAGACCAGGAACGGCCGCGAGGTGGACTTCGTCGTCCCCCGCCGCCGCGCGCGGCCGATGCTGGTGCAGGTGTGCGAGTCGCTGGTAGATCCGGCAACGCGACAGCGCGAGACGGCGGCGCTGAACGAAGCAATGCGTGAGCTGGAAGTGACCAGTGGAACGATTGTCACACGCGACGAGCAGGAACTGATCGAGGCCCCGGCCGGCAGCATCGAGGTGGTGCCGGTCTGGCGTCTCCTGCTCGCTATGGAGTGACACAGACGTTACGATTCATCCGCATGAGGACGATCACTCAGCGCGAGCTCCGCAACGAGTTGGCGGCCATCCTGCGTGACGTGCAAGCGGGCCGGAGTATGATCGTGACCCGGAGTGGAACCCCGGTCGCGGAGTTGAGGCCTGTGGCGTTGCGCCGGTTCGTGTCCAGGGCCGCCGTCGCCGAAGCCGCGTCCGCCATGCCGCGGATCGATGCGGCGCGCTTTCGGGCCGACCTGGAGGCGGTAGTTGATCCGTTCATCCATGGCTGAAGCAGGGGTGAATTGAGAGCGGGGATTGCGGGATTGCGGCGAGCGGGTTTGCGGGAGTTTCGCGTGGCGGGGCTGCCCGGGTGCGCCGGTCTGGGGGCGAGGTGAGCCACCCCGCCGGCGCGGCTTCCAGACCACGCGGCGCCATGCCGCCGGACAGAATGCGCGGCGCAGACCGCCGCGGCGGGCACCTGGGGTTCATCCTGAACGCCACCTACGCGGTCGAACCCGGCGGCGGCCGCGCGGTGGTGCACCTGTACGGGCGGCTTGCGGACGGGCGCTCGTTCCTGGTGCGCGACCGCCGCCCGGAGCCCTACTTCTACATCGAGAGCAGCGCCGCCGAGCAGGCACGGGGGCTCGGCGCGCGTAATCTCGACGCCACCGACCGGCGCACCCTGCACGGCGCGCCGGTGCATCGCGTCCGCCTGCGCCACCCGGGCGACGCGCCGGCGATGCGCAGCCGCCTGCACCGTGCCGGCATTGCCACCTACGAGGCGGACGTGCGCTTCGCCTACCGCTACCTGATCGACCGCGGAATCAGGAGTGCGCTGCGTATCCACGGCGCCGCGGTCCCGCTGACCGGCGCGGTGCCGGCCGCCCCGCGGGAGACGGTGGTGTTCGACGAGCCGGAGGTGGAACCGGCGCGCTGGACGCCGGCGCTGACCACGCTCTCTCTGGACATCGAGACCGATCCGGAGGCGAAGCGCCTGCTGTCGGTGGCGCTGTGGGGGTGCGGCGCGCGCGAGGTGCTGCTGCTGTGCCCGGATGCCGCCGCACGCGCCGCGTGTCCTGCGGATGCCATCCCCTGCGTCAGCGAGGCGGAGTTGTTGACCGTGCTCTGCGAGCGGGTGCGCGCGCTCGATCCGGATGTGGTGACCGGCTGGAACATCATCGACTTCGACGTGCCGGTGCTGATCCGCCGCGGCGCGGAGCTGAAGGTGCCGCTGGAGCTGGGCCGCGCGCCCGGCGCGGTGCGGCAGCGCGGAGCGTCGCGCCGCGCCGGCGGTGCCGGCGACGGGGGCAGCGGCGGCAGCCGGCGGCGGTTCAGCGACTCGATCTTCATCCCGGGGCGGGTGGTGCTGGACGGCATCCGCCTGCTGCGCGCGGTTTCCTACCGGCTGGACAGCTACTCGCTGGACAACGCGGCGCGGGAGATTCTTGGCGAGGGCAAGACGCTCGGCGGGGCCGACCACGTCGATCAAATCATGCACACCTTCCGCCATGACCCCGAGCGGTTCGTGGAGTACAACCTGACCGATGCGCGCCTGGTGCTCGACATCCTCGACAAGCTGGACCTGGTGCCGTTCACGGCCGAGCGCAGCGTGCTGACCGGGATGCCGCCCGACCGGGTCGGTTCCTCGATCGCGGCGTTCGACTTCCTCTACCTGTCGCGGCTGCACGCCCGCGGCGTGGCGGCGCCGACGGTCGGCGTCGAGCGGCGGTTTGGCCATGCCAATGGCAACGGTAGCGAAGATGGTGGCGGCACCGGCGCGCGACCGGAGCCGATGCACGGCGGCCACATTCTCAAGCCGCGCCCGGGGCTGCACGAGGACGTGCTGCTGTTCGACTTCAAGAGCCTGTACCCGAGCATCATCCGCACCTTTCAGATCGATCCGCTCGGCCTGATCCGGGTGGCGGGCGAAGCGCATCGGGCGGCCGGCGGCGAGGTGGTCGAGGCGCCCAACGGGGCGCGCTTCCGGCGCCGGCGCGGCATCCTGACCGAGCTGCTCGACGAGCTGTTCACCAGCCGCGAGAAGGCCAAGGCGGCCGGCAACACCATCGCCAGCGACGCCATCAAGGTGCTGATGAACTCGTTCTACGGCGTGCTCGGCACCAGCGCGTGCCGCTTCTCCCATCCGCTGCTCGCCAACGCCATCACCAGCTTCGGCAAGCACTTCCTGCTGTGGGCGAAGGGCTGGATGGAGCAGCGCGGCCTGACCGTGCTGTACGGCGATACCGACAGCCTGTTCGTGGCCGGCAGCGGCGGCAGCGGCGGGCCGGCGCTGGCGAAGCGGCTCAATGCCGACCTGGCCGCCTACGTGGCCGCCACCTGGCGGGTGCAGAGCTACCTGGAAATGGAGTTCGAGACCCGCTACGAACGGCTGCTGCTGCCGAGCGTGCGCGGCGGTGGGCGCGGCGCCACCAAGCGGTACGTGGGGCTGACCGGCGGCAAGCTGCAGTTCACCGGCATGGAGGTGGTGCGGCGCGACTGGACGGCGCTGGCGCACGAGGTACAGCGCGAGCTGTACCGGCGGTTGTTCGCCGATCAGCCGGTGGAGGAGTACCTGCGCGCGGTGATTGGCGAGGTGAGCGCGGGGCGGCGCGACGGCCAGCTCGTCTACCACAAGGCGTTGCGCAAGGAGGCGGACGACTACCGCGCGGCCGCCCCGCACGTGGTGGCCGCGCGCAAGCAGGCCGCCGCCGGACCCGGCGAGGCATCATCCTGGCGCAGCGTGATCGAATACGTGATCACCGTGGAAGGTCCGGAGCCGGCCGCCGAGCGGGCACACCGGATCGACTACGAGCACTACATCGAGCGCCAGATTCGTCCGGTCGCGGAGCCGGTGCTCGCCATCAGCCGCCGCGACTTCGGCGAGGTGCGCCGCAACGAGCGCCAGCTCGAACTGTTCTGAACGCGCCGGGTGCGCGCACGGGGCCGCAAGCGGTCTGCGGCGGCACGAATCGAACGGTTGACATGCAAGCCAGCGCTTGCATATTATAGGCTCGTGACATGGAAGCAATCACTTGCCTTAGACCGGTCGTGTGGACGTATATCGCGCGATCGCTGACCCAACCAGGCGAGCCATCCTGGATGAACTCGTCGATCGGTCGGGTCAATCGCTCTTCGAACTCTGCGCACGCCTGACCATGAAGCACGGCATCAACTCCTCACGGCAGGCGATCACGCAACACCTGGACGTCCTGGAGGCGGCCGGGCTGATTCGCACGAAGCGCGAGGGGAGATCGAAGCTCCATTGGTTCGAGGGCGGCCCGCTGAAGGCCATCGCGGAGCGTTGGCCGATCTCAACAGATGAAAGAGGTTTTGAAAGATGAGAATACACCTATCGGGTGTCTTCGTAGACGACCAACAGAAGGCACTTCGCTTCTACACGGAAACGCTCGGTTTCCAGCTAAAGCACAACATCCCCTTGGGAGATCACGCCTGGATCACCGTTGTATCCGAGGAAGCTCCAGAGGGGACGGAATTGCTGCTCGAGCCTGATGACCATCCCGCGGTCCGACCGTTCAAGAGGGCGCTCGTGGAGGACGGTATCCCCAGTGCCTCCTTCGCGGTCGACGACGTCGAAGCCGAACACGAGCGTCTCATGGCAAGAGGTGTGCGATTCGTACAGCCACCAACAGACCTCGGGACTGTCATTGTCGCGGTATTCGACGATTCGTGCGGCAACTTGATCCAGATCGCAGAGGAGAAACGTCAACCGCGACCATCTTGAGTCGCCGCGCGACTCGCTACCGCGCCTGGGCCTGCCAGGGCCAGGTGCCGTAGTCCACCTGTTCTGATCCGACCTAATCCCGGATCCGATCCAGGTGCACGGTTCGGCCGGTGCGGGCCGACTCGGCGGCGGCGCCCATGACGCGGGCGGTGGCGATGGCGTCGGTGTTGGGGAGCAGGGGCGCGGCGCCGTCGAGCAGGCAGTCGTGGAAGTGGTCGAGGGACGGGGTGAACGCGCGCACGCCGTTGTTCAGCGTGGCCCGTTCGGTGGCTTGCGGCGTGGTCAGGGTGTAGGCACTCTCCTCGTAGGGGTGGGTGGGTTGCTCGATGTGCAGGGAGCCGCCGGAGCCGGCAAGTTGCGCACCGCGCACCGGCATGGCGTCGAAGGTGCCGAACAGGGTGGCCACCACGGCGTCCGGGAACTCCAGCAGCAGTCCGATGCGGCTGTCGACGCCGCCTTGCCGGGTTTCCCGCCAGGCCGCGGATACCCGGACCGGCTCGGTTCCGGCCGCCCAGCGCGCCACGTCGATCAGGTAGCAACCGATGTCGGCGAGTGCGCCGCCGCCCAGATCGGGCTGCCAGCGGATGTTGCCGGGGGGCAGCGGCCCGCCCATGTGCATTGCGACGTGGCGCAGGTCGCCGATCGCGCCGGCATCGAGCAGGCTGCGCAGGCGCAGCGTCTGCGGGTGATAGCGGAACACCATCGCCTCCATCAGCAGCACGCCGTGCCGCGCGGCGGCGTCCACCATGCGCTGCGCCGCTTCCGGGCTGGTGGCCAGCGGCTTCTCGCAGAACACGTGCTTGCCGTGCTCCATGGCCCGGATCGCCCACTCCTCGTGCAGGGAGTTGGGCAGCGGCAGGTACACTGCGTCGACGCGGTCGCTCCACAGCAGGTCGTCGTAGCTGGCGAACACCTCCGGGATCTCCAGGTCGCGGGCGAACGCCGCCGCCCGCTCGCGGTTGCGGCTCGCCACCCCGGCCAGCTCGCCGCGCGCGGTGGCGCGCAGCGCCGGCGCGAACACCCAGCGCCCGATCTGCGCGGTGCTGACGATGCCCCACCGCACCTTGTCCGATTTCACTTGCTTCATCGCCCGCTCGCCGCCCCCCGTTCTTTCCGCGCTGCGCTCTCGTTCACCGGCCCGCGTCCACGGTACAATCGCGCGCCATGAGAATCGTACGCTACGCCAAGGGTGAAACGGTCGGCTACGGCTGTCAACGAGAAGATGGATCGATCGTCGCCATTGCCGGCGACCCGCTCGCCGGCAGCGGCCCGCTCGGCCCCGGCGGCCCCGGCGCCTGGTCGGTGACCCGCCGCATCATCGGCGGCGCGCGCCTGCTCGCCCCGGTGGTGCCGCCGGCGGTGGTCTGCATCGGCCTCAACTACCGCCGCCACGCCGAGGAGTCGGGCGCCGCCATCCCCGATCACCCGGTGGTGTTCATGAAGATGCCGTCGTCGATTCAGCACCCCGGCGGCCCGATCGCGCTGCCGCGTACGCTGCGCAGCGACAAGGTCGACTACGAGTGCGAGCTCGCGGTGGTGATCGGGCGGCGCTGCCGCAATGTCTCCCGCCGCGTGGCGCTCGACTACGTGCTCGGCTACACCTGCGGCAACGACGTCAGCGCCCGCGACTGGCAGAACGAATGGGGCGGCGGCCAGTGGTGCCGCGGCAAGACGTTCGACACCTTCTGTCCGCTCGGCCCGGCGCTGGTCACCGGCGACGAGATTCGCAATCCCAACGCCCTGCGCATCCGCACCGTGATCAACGGCGAGACGCTGCAGGACTGGAACACCAGCGACATGATCTTCGACGTGCCGGCGCTGATCTCCTTCCTGAGCGGCAGCACCACCCTGGAGCCGGGCACGGTGATCATGACCGGCACCCCGCACGGCGTAGGCGGCGCGCGCACCCCGCCGCGCTTCCTGCAGCCCGGCGACGAGGTGACCGTGGACATCGAGACCATCGGCGCCCTCACCAACCCCGTGGTCGCCGAGGAGTGAGAGGAGTGAGCCCCGCCAGTTGCCGGACGGAATCGGCGGCCGTAGGCTGGCGGGCGCGATGAAGTATCGGGTGGTCCTGATCGAGTCGGACGAGGGGTACGCGGTCAGGTGTCCGGCGTTGCGCGGATGCCACTCCCAAGGAACCACGGTCGAGGAGGCGCTGGAGAACATCAAGGAAGCGATCCGCGATTGGTTGGCCGTCGACGATCAGCAGCGCTCCGAGCTCAAGGTCATTGAGACTGAAGTAGTCGTTTGATGCCGCGCATCCCCGGAGTGGGTACCGGCAAGCTGTTCGTGTCCTTGAGAAACTCGGGTACCGCGTCGTCAGACAGAGCGGGCATGCCGTGATGTCCAACGGCGAAGTCACGGTGACCATTCCTCGCCACAATCCGGTGAACGCCTACACCATGGGCGCGATTGCGCGTGATGTCGGGCTGACACCCGCCGAGTTTCTGCAACTCAAGTGAGCTACGCCGATGTCGACTGCGTCGTGGCATGGAGCGCTGCTTCAAGCAACCGGATGAGGGCCGGTTTGCGGCGGCGGCGGGCGTAGTCGAGGGCGGTCTCGCCGCCGGGTTGTGTTGGCCCGGGCCTCGTGCGCAGGCAGAGGTCAGGGTGGTATGCGAGGACCAACCTCACCCAGCCGATGGTGCCGGCGATCACGGCGTCGTGCAGCGCCGTCTTTCCGGCGCCGTCCTGGCGGCCCGGATCGGCTCCGTGGTCCAGCAGCAGGCGCGCCATTTCCTTGTGCCGGTTGGCGATGGCGCGATGCAGGGCGGCCCCGCCGAAGTGGCCGGCGGCGCAACCGGGGTCGGCGCCCCGTTCCAGCAGCACCGCGGCCGCGGCGAGCGCGTCGGCCTCGACGGCGTCGGCCAGCGGCGGGTGGCCGTGCCGGTTGACCGCGCCGATGTCGGCGCCGCGGTCGAGCAGCAGGCGAACCGCCGCCGGCTGATCGCCGCGCGCGGCGGCATGCAGCGGCGTGCCGCCCACCCGGTCGCGCCCGCCGGCCGTGGATGGGTCGGCATCGAGCATGCGGCGCAACTCGTCCAGCACCCCGAGCCCGGCGGCGTCGGCGGCGCGCATGCGACAGCCACTTCGCACCAGCAGGGCGGCGATCTCCCGGGAACCGGCCGCCGTGGCCGCGTCCATCAGTGATGAGCCGCCGTCGTTGACCTGCAGCGGGTCGGCGCCGCGGTCGAGCAGCAGCGCCACTAGCTCCGGGCGGCGCGCGTCGACCGCCTCCCGCACCGGCGTATTGCCGTGTGCGTTGCGGGCATCGACCAGACCGGGATGCCGGTGGAGCAGCGCGTGCACGTGCGCGGCCGGGCCGCGGCGGACGGCTTCCAGGAGCTGTTTGCGTAGCTCGCGCAGGTCCATCGGCAATCGGTCACGTCAGGTGTTGAACATCTCTTCCACGCGCGAAATCGACTCGGTCTTGGCCACCATGGTGAGCTTGTCGCGGTCGCGCAGGGTGTAGTTGCTGCGCGGCACGATGTGCGAGCCGTTGCGCGTCACCGCCACGATCAGGGAGTTGTCCGGCATGCGCACGTCGCGGACCGCGCGCCCCACGAAGCCGCGCGATCCGTCGAGCGTCGACTCGATCACCTCCGCCAGGCCGCCGAAGATGCTGTGCACGCTCTTCACCTTGCCGCGCCGGATGAACTTGAGGATGGTGTTCACGACGCTGTACTTGGGGCTGATGATCACGTCCGCGCCGAGCCGCGACGCCACGGTCAGGTAGTTGAACTTGTTGACCAGGGCGATGGAGCGCTTGATGCCGAGCGTCTTGGCGTAGATCGCCACCAGGATGTTGAGCTCCGGATTGTCGGTGGTGGTGATGATCAGGTCGGACCCGGCGAGCGCCTCCTCCTCGAAGAAGCCCTCTTCCGACACGTCGCTGTTGATCACCACTGCGTCCGGGAACTGCTCGGCGAGGCGCTTGCAGTTGTCGTAGTTGGCGTCGACGATCTTCAGGCGCTTGTTGTGGCGGCGCAGGTAGTCGAGCAGGCGGCGCGGGCGGCGTGACCGGCTGCCGTTGCTGCTGAACCCGCGCTGCGTGAGCGAGCCGGCGACGAAGCTTCCGACCCGCCCACCGCCGATCAGCAGCACCCGGTTCAGGTCCACGCGCGGACGTCCGGCAATCACGAACACCTCCTCGAGGGTGTGTTCGGCCGCGACCAGGTAGAGCTCGTCGCCCGACTCCACGACGGTGTCGCCGCGCGGCACGAAGAAATCCTCGCCGCGGGAGATGCCGGCGACCAGGAAGTCGGCGTCCAGGGACTGCTTGATCGACGCGATGCTCTGCTTGGCGAACAGGGTGCGGCTGTCGACCATGAAGTTGCGCATCTGCAGGTCGGTGTTCTCGAACGTCATCACGTCGCTGGTGGCGCCCTGCTCGACCGACTTGACGATCGCCTGGGCCGCCTCGATCTCGGGATTGACGAAGTAGTCGACGTCCATCAGCGAGTGGCCGGACAGGTTGGAGTTGGCGTAGTCGGGGTTGCGCACGCGGGCGATCTTGCACGGCACCCCGAACTCGCTGGCCACCAGGCCGCAGGAGACGATGTTCAATTCGTCGCTGTCGGTGACGCTGATGAAGAAGTCGGCGGCCTCGATGCCCGCCTCGCGCAACGCCGGCAGCCGATTGCCGGAGTCGTTGATCACCATGCAGTCCAGGTGGTTGACCGCGTACTTGGCGGTTTCCGGGTCGCGCTCGATCAGAACGACGTTCTTGTTGTCAGCGATCAGGTGCCGCGCCACCTGGAACCCGGTGGTGCCGGCACCCGCGATGACAACCTTCTCAGCCATCGGTTCCAATATGACCGCTGCGCGGGAAGCCGGCAACCTGCAAAGCCCCCGCCGGCCCGCCGCCGGCACTGGCCATTTTCGCCGCTCCGTGGTGGAATCGGCAGCCATGAAGATCACTTTCATCGGGGCGGGGTCCACCGTATTCGTGAAGAACATCATCGGCGACTGCATGCTCACCGAACCGCTGCGCGACGCCACGGTCGCGTTGTACGACATCAACGCCAGGCGGCTGCAGGAGTCCAAGGCGATGCTGGACACGCTGAACGGAAACATCAACGCGGCGTGCGCCGGCATCGAGACCTACCTGGGAACGGAGCAGCGCCGGGAGGCGCTGCGCGGCGCCGACTTCGTGGTCAACGCCATCCAGGTGGGCGGCTACGAACCGAGCACGGTGATCGATTTCGAGGTGCCCAAGAAGTACGGGCTACGCCAGACCATCGCCGACACGCTCGGCATCGGCGGCATCTTCCGGGCCCTGCGCACCATTCCGGTGATGCTCGACTTCGCCCGCGACATGGAGGAGGTGGCGCCGGACGCCTGGCTGCTGAACTACACCAACCCGATGGCGATGGTGATGGGCGCGGTGCTGCACGCCACCGGCGTGCGCGCCGTCGGGCTGTGCCACTCGGTGCAGGCGTGCGTGCCGAAGCTGCTCGGGAGGCTGGGCATGGAGCAGGATCCGGCGGTAACCAAGTGGCAGATCGCCGGCATCAACCACCAGGCGTGGCTGCTGGAATTGAAGGCGGCCGGCGCCGACCTGTACCCGGAGGTGAAGCGGCGCGCCGCCGAGATGAACTGCGCGGCGCGGGACGGCCGCGACAAGCACGACGACATGATTCGCTTCGAGATGATGCGTCACTTCGGGTACTACGTCACCGAGTCGTCCGAGCACAGCGCCGAGTACTTCCCGTACTGGATCAAGAGCACTCACCCGGAGTTGATCGAGGAGTTCAACATCCCGCTCGACGAGTACATCCGCCGCTGCATCCTCAACATCGAGCGCTGGAGCACGCAGAGCGCCACCATGGTCGGCAACTCCGACCTGGGCCACGAGCGCTCGGTGGAGTACGGTTCGCGCATCATGGAGGCGATCGTCACCGACACCCCTTACCGCATTCACGGCAACATCCTCAACGACGGCTTCATCGGCAACCTGCCAGCCGGGGCGTGTGTCGAGGTGCCTTCGCTGGTGGACCGCAACGGCGTGCAGGGCTGCGTGGTGGGCGATCTGCCGGAGCCGTGCGCGGCGCTGAACCGCACCAACGTCAACGTGCAACTGCTCACCGTGGAGGCGGCGCTGGAGCGGCGCCGCGACCGCATCTACCAGGCCGCGATGCTCGACCCGCACACCGCGGCCGAGCTGTCGTTGGACCAGATCGTGAGCATGTGCGACGAGCTCATCGAGGCCCACGGCGACCTGCTGCCGTCCTATCGGAGCAACGGTGCGTAGCCGTCGCGGCCCGGCGGCGGGCGCGGCGCGGTGCGCTGGCCGTGCGGTGCACACCGGTTGCACTACCGCGGGGGGGCGCTGACATGGCTGGATTGTTGCTGGGCTACGACCTCGGCAGCTCCGCCATCAAGGCGGCGCTGGTGGATGTCGAGAGCGGCCGGGTGGCGGCTCGGGCCACCTCGCCCGACACCGAACTGGAGATGGCGGCGCCGCGCCCCGGCTGGGCGGAGCAGAACCCCGACGTGTGGTGGCAACACATGGTGGCGGCCACCGCGCAGCTCGGCGATGCCCTGCGCGGCACCGGAATGGCGCTTGCCGACGTGCAGGCGGTCGGCGTCGCCTACCAGATGCACGGCCTGGTGCTGACCGACGCCGCCGGCGCGGTGCTGCGCCCGGCGATCATCTGGTGCGACAGCCGCGCCGTGGAAATCGGCGACCGGGCGTTCGCCGAGCTGGGGCCGGAGCAGGTCCTGCGCCGGCTGCTCAACTCGCCGGGCAATTTCACCGCCTCCAAGATGCGCTGGGTGATCGAGAACGAGCCGCGGGTGGCGGCGGCGGCGGCGCACTTCCTGCTGCCGGGCGACTACATCGCCTGGCGGCTGACCGGCGAGTGGGCCACCACCCCGTCCGGCCTGTCGGAGGGCATCCTGTGGGACTTCGCGCGCTCTCAGCGCGCCGACTTCCTGCTCGACCATTACGGCATCGACGCGGCGCTGCTGCCGCCGGAGGCGCCCACGTTCTCGGAGCAGGGCGCGCTGACCGGGGCGGCGGCGGCCGAACTGGGGGTGCCGGCGGGCACGCCGCTCACCTACCGGGGCGGCGATCAGCCCAATAACGCGCTGTCCCTCGGCGTGCTCGAACCGGGCACCGCGGCCGCCACCGCCGGCACCTCCGGGGTGGTATACGGCGTCGCCGAACGCGCCGACTACGACCCCGCCTCGCGGGTCAACACCTTCGTGCACGTGAACCACGAGGCGGGACGCCCGCGCTACGGGGTGCTGCTGTGCCTGAACGGCTGCGGCATCCTGAACAGTTGGCTGCGCCGCGCCTGCGCGGGCGAGCGCGGCTACCCGGCCATGAACGTTGCCGCCGCAGAGGTGCCGGTGGGCGCGGACGGGGTGGTGCTGCTGCCGTTCGGCAACGGCGCCGAGCGCATGCTCGGCAACCGCGATCCGGGCGCGTCGGTGCACGGCCTGCGTTTCAACAGCCACGACGAGCGCCACCTGCTGCGCGCCGGCCAGGAGGGGGTGGCGTTCAGCCTCGCCTACGGCCTCGAGGTGATGCGCGAGGTGGGCGTGCAAGCCGCCACCGTGCGCGCCGGCGATGCCAACCTGTTTCTGAGCCCGCTGTTCCGCGAGGCGTTCGCCGCCACCACCGGCGCCACAATCGAGCTGTACGACACCGACGGCGCCGAGGGCGCGGCGCGCGGCGCGGGGATCGGCGCCGGCATCCACGACTACGACACCGCCTTCGGCACCATGGGCCGCGTCCTGACCGTAGCGCCGGATGCGGCGTTGCAACCCGCCTACGCGGACGCCTACCGGCACTGGCGCGCCCACCTCGACGCCGCCCTTGCAGGAGAATGGCGACCCGGTGCCTGATCCTCGGATGTCGATTGGGGACGCCATGACGTTCCACAGTGGCGTGCTGAGCGAACACGGCGCCGCTCCGCAACTGGAGACCACGGTAGCGATGGTGGAAGTCGAGGTCATGCCGGCCGCAACAGTAGGGGTGCGCTGACTCCTTCGTTGGCACAAGATCGGCGCCCCCGCCCGGTTGAGCCGTGATCGCCACCTATATCAACGCGGCCGCGGTGATCGTCGGCGCGCTGATCGGGCTGCTGCTGCGGCGCGCCATCAGCGACCGGTTTCGCGACGTGGTGACCAGCGGCATCGGCGTGATCACCCTGGTGCTCGGCTTCCGGCTCGGCTTCGAGTCGCAGCAGATCGTCTACCTGGCGCTGTCGGTGGCGGTCGGCGGCCTGCTCGGCGAGTGGTGGAAGATCGAGCAGGGCGTGACCGGGCTCGGCGCCGTTCTGCACCGGCTGCTGTGGCGGCGCGAAACGCGAGCGGCGGCCGCGGCCGACAGCCGGCGCGGGTTTGCGGTCGCCTTCCTGAATGCCTCGGTGCTGTTCTGTGTCGGCGCCATGACCCTGGTCGGCTCGTTTCGCGCCGGCGTCGAAGGCGACTACGAACTGCTGCTCACCAAGAGCGTGCTCGACGGCTTCATGGCGGTGCTGCTGACCGCGGCGCTGGGTATCGGCGTGGCGTTCGCCAGCCTGGTGATCCTGGTCTACCAGGGCGGCCTGACCCTGCTCAGCCGCGTCCTGCAGCCGCTGGTCTCCGCCGAGCTGATGGCCGAGCTGAGCGCCGTGGGCGGCGTGCTGATCGTCATGATCGGCATCAACCTGCTCGGCCTCCGCCAACTCAAGACCGCCAACTTCCTGCCCGCGTTCCCGGTCATGGTCGCCCTGATGGCCCTCGGTCCGCTCGACTTCCTGTAGCCCGCAACCTTGGAAATTCGGTCGCTTGACCACTTGCGAACATCGCGCCGTTGGTGGTAGCTTTTGGGCCGTGTATAAGATCGTTCGTTCCAGAATAGGCCCGCATCGTCTGCCGGTGCCATGCTGCGATTGGCACCTGCGTTCCTTGACGGTGCGTCACCACGGGAATAGGTTGCTACCGAGGCGCGGAACCCCATGACGAGCACTCACAAGGCCGACCATCTCGATCCGAAGTCGCTCGTGACGCGCATCATCGCGGAGCTGCAGGCCAACCCGGAGGCGCAGAGGCTTCTGTTGCGCGCGCTCCTGACCAACGAGTTCCTCGGCATGCCGGCCCGAATGGACCGTATCGAACAGGACATCGCCGAGCTGAAGATTGACG
Organism: Spirochaetia bacterium; assembly: GCA_965208575.1. Lineage (GTDB taxonomy): Bacteria > Spirochaetota > Spirochaetia > SZUA-6 > Bin103 > Bin103. Next base: position 71,815 of record CBDBOV010000002.1, read on the forward strand.
TGGCCCAACTGAAGGCCGACGTGGCGGAGTTGAAGACCGACGTGGCGGGGCTGAAGACCGACGTCGGATATCTCAAGGGCTCGGATCTGGAGATGAAGGTACATCGCCGGATTCAGCCGCTGGTCAGCCAGCGCCTGCAGTTGAGGCGTCCGCGCATCGTGCAGAGCGCGGTCCACCAGGCCGGGGATGCGTTCGCGGAACCCCTCGCCGCGGCCGCCGAGGCGGGCGGGATCACCGCCCAACAGGAGTACCGGGTCATGGCCACCGACATCATCCTGCGCGCGCAACGGAGCCGCGAGCGAACGCCGGTCTGGGTGGCGATAGAGGTGGCCAACCGGGTGGACGGGGAGGACATCCAGCGCAGCCGGGAGAGCGCGGATGCACTTGCCGCCGTGTTCGGAGAGGAGGCGGTGGCGCTGGTTGCCGGGTACCGGATCGATGCCGCCGACCGCGACCGGGCCGCCGCCGCCGCGGTGCTCTGCCTGGAAGTTCCGGAACGGTTCTGAGCCGGTACGGTCACTCCGTGACAGGGAAGACGATGAAAACCGATGCCCGAGCATCGCCCACCAGCCGGCTTTCTCGGACCAGCGAAGCGCACGCATCGATGCGGTGTGGCAAGCGCGGAACCTAGCGCCCCGGTGGCGCGGCACCGTCAGCGGGATACGTCGATCACTATCTTCAGGGCTTGGCGTTCTCCCGTGGCGAGGGCGGTCATCATCGCCGGCACCTCGTCGAGGGTGCAGTGGCCCTCGATGAAGCCGGACAACTCGCGGTGCAGGCCGCCGAGCATCGCCACCGCGTCGGCGAACGCGCGCCGGTCGAAGCCGTAGGTGCCCACCAGGGTCCACTCGTAGCTGATCATGTCCTGCAACGGCAGCGGCACCTCGTGGGCCAGGTTGCCGATCATCAGCACCGTGCCGCCCTCCGCCACCATGCGTACCGCGCTCACGAAGGAGGCGGCACTGCCCACGGCGTCGACCACCACGTCCGGCGGCTCGCCGAGCGCCGCCGTAACCGCCGAACGGGTATCCTCCACCGTGGCGCCGGCCGCGATCGGCACCGCCGTCGCTCCGAGCTCCGCCGCGCGCCGCGCCTTGGCGGCTAGCGTATCCAGGGAGGCGATCCGCTCGGCGCCGCGGGCGCGCGCCACCAGCACCCCGGCCATGCCGATGGTGCCGGCGCCGAGAATCGCCACCCGGCGCGGCGCCACGTTGCGCGCCTCCAGCCGGTGCCAGCCGTGCAGCACTACCCCCAGCGGCTCGGCCAGGAGGCCGACCTCGCTCGGCACGCCGTCGGCGAGCGGAATCAGGTTGGCGGCGGGTACCGCCACGTACTCCGCCATCGCCCCCCGCGTGCCGAGGTTCACGCCGATCAACTGCTTGTTGAGAAACGACGGATCGCCCTCTTCCGGGCTCGGCGCGTGGTCGGCGATGATATTGTACAGTGCCACCCGGGTGCCCGGTGCGGGTGTGCTCGCGCCCGGCCCGAGCCGCTCCACGGTGCCGCTGACCTCGTGCCCCATCACCATGCCGGGGGCGCGGCGCCCGCTCTCGCCGGTAAAGCCGTGCACGTCGCTGCCGCAGATGCCCACCGTGTCGACGCGCAGCAGCGCCTCCCCCTCGCCCGGCTCCGGGGCCGGCAGATCGACCACGCTCATGTCCCACGGACCGTTGTACTGAACCGCCTTCATCGCCGCCTGAGCATAGCACACGCGCCGCGCGGCGAGGCGGGGAGCTTGGCGGGAGCTGGCGGGAGCGGCGCGCCGGCGTGGCCGCGGTGCCGAAGCGCTTGGCGGCCGCCGTCGGAGCGCGTAGCCTTGGCTCAGGGATCATGCCGGAACTGCCGTCGGTAACCGTGTACGTGGAGCACCTGCGGCGCCGCACCGTGGACCGCACGCTGGAGCGCGTGCGCGTCGCCAACCCGTTCGTGCTGCGCTCGGTCGATCCGCCGATCGACGCCGCGCACGGCCGGCGGGTGCAGGCGGTAAAGCGGCTCGGCAAGCGCATCGTGTTTGGCCTGAGCGGCGACCTGTACCTGGTGATCCACCTGATGGTCGCCGGCCGCCTGCGCTGGCACGACGACAGTGCGGCGGCGAAGATTCCGCGCAAGGTGGGCCTGGCCGGCTTTCAGTTCGACTCCGGCACCCTGGTGCTCACCGAGGCGGGCAGCAAGCGGCGTGCCTCGGTGCACCTGGCAGCCGGCGCCGCCGGCCTGGCCGAGCACGAGCGCGGCGGCCTGGAGGTTCTGGAGGCGGACGCGGCGGCGTTCCGGGAGGCGCTGCTGCGCGAGAACCACACGCTGAAGCGCGCGCTGGCCGATCCGCGCCTGTTCTCGGGCATCGGCAACGCGTTCTCGGACGAGATCCTGCACCGCGCCGGCCTGTCGCCGCTGCAGCTCACCACGCGCATGAACGACGAGCAGGTGGACACGCTACGAGGTGCCTGCGTGGCGGTGCTCACCGAGTGGGTGGACCTGCTGCGCGCCGAGAGCGGCGAGGAGTTCCCGAAGAAGGTGACCGCGTTCCACCCCAAGATGGCCGTGCACGGCAAGTACGGCCAGCCGTGCCCGGCGTGCGGCACGCCGGTGCAGCGCATCAGGTACGCCGCCAACGAGAGCAACTACTGCCCCACGTGCCAGACCGGCGGCAAGCTGCTCGCCGACCGCGCCCTGTCCCGCCTGCTCAAGTCGGACTGGCCGCGCAGCGTCGACGAATTGGAGGACCTCCGCAAGCCGCGCCCCTGACCGTCGCCCGCGCCGCCCGCCGCCATAGTCGCGTCAGCAGCGTCCTACGGGGCTGGCGGCGAGGTGTCGGCCAGGCACCCATCCGGGCCGCCCGGACACGCCACGGTGCCGACGTCGACTGCCACTCGCCGGCGCGCGCCTGCCCCACCCGGCCCTCCGGCCCTCTCGGCCCACATGAAGATTGACGCCCCCGCGCGGCGGGCGTACAGTGCGGAGCCATCCCATCACCGACAAAGGCGGAAACATCCATGATCCCACACGTCCATCAACCCCCGCCGGACGGGGTACTGCTGGAGCAGGAGGAGCGCATCCCGCTGGCCGGCGGCGCGCTCGAGGTCGCAAAGCCGCCGGCCGGCTACCGCCACCTTCCCGACCTGGGCATCATCGCCTCCGACCGCCTGGACGTGCGCCGCCTGCACGCGTTCCCGCCGCCGAACGACATGAGCGAGCCGGTGCGCGCCCTGAAGACGCCCGGCGGCGACCTGCTGGCGATCACCCAGTCGGGGTCCGGGCACATGATCAACAACCACGACAAGATCAACGAGCTGCTCGCCTACCGCTCCGCCGACGGCGGCGCCACCTGGCAGGGCCCGACCCATCCGTGGGAAGTTCCCTACAACCAGCACGGCTTCAACCCGATCGTAGCGCGCGGCAGCACGCAGATCGTCGCCTTCGGCACCGAGCCGACGCCGGAGCTGTTCCTGCCGCCGCACGACGGCGGCATCGGCGTGCGCCGTTCCGATGACGACGGCCACACCTGGAGCGAGGTGGAGATCCTCGACCCGGTCAACAGCCCGGGGTACTGCGGCGTCGGTCACATGCGCGGCTGCGAGATGGACTCGGGCGCCTGGCTGTTGCCAACCTACAGCGTGCGCAACCGGACCGACCGGCCGGGCCGCACCGATACCCAGTTCGTCCTGCGCAGCGAGGACCGCGGGGCGAGTTGGACGCTGATCCCCGGCCCGCACCCGCACGGCTGGCAAACGCAGCCGTGGCAGCGCACCCTGGAGGGCACCATCCTGTCGCTCGGCGGCAGCGACGCGGTGATGTTCGCGCGCGTGCCGTCGGGGCGCATGTGGGAGTTGCGCAGCGCCGACGACGGGCGCACCTGGAGCGATCCCAAGCCGACCCTGCTGCACCACCCCGACGCGCCGCCAATGGTGTTCTGGCTCGCCGACGGCAGCACGATGGTGGCGCTGATCCACAACCAGGGTTCGGGCGACTGGCGCGGCCAGGCCGACCGCCGCGAGTTGTGGGCGTGCCTGTCACGCGACGATGGCCGTTCGTGGAGTCCACCGCGCCTGCTGCTCGCTGACACCACCGTCCCGCGCGCGGCGCCGTCCACGCGCGACGCCAAGCGGCGGGTGGAGCTGTCCTACGCCGACCTGGTGCTCGACGGCGACCGCCTGCACCTGTTTCTCGATCACCAGAAACGGCAGATATTCCACATCATGCTGACGGAAGCCGACCTGAGCGCCGGCGCCACCGAGCAGGACCTGCACGGCTGAGCGCGCCCGCCGGCGCGTGCACGGAACTGCCGCGGTATCGGCACGGCACGACCGGGCGGCTCGTGTCGGCTGAGCGCGGCGCCGCACCGGCCCGCGCCGTCCGCGGCTTCCGTCAGCCCTTGACCGAGCCGATCAGCACGCCGCGGATGAAGTACTTCTGCGCGAACGGATAGAGAATCACGATCGGCCCGATGCTGATGAAGATCAGCGCCGCCTTCACGGTCTCCTCGGTCACCGCCGTGTCGGTCTCCAGGTCGACGTCGGTCATCGACATGATCTGCGCCTCCAGCAGCACCCGCCGCAGCAATAGCTGCAGCACGATCTTGGTGTGGTCGGTGACGTAGATCAGCGCGTCGAACCAGGCGTTCCAGTGCATCACCGCGCCCCACAGCGCCACCGTGGCGATGATCGGCTTGGACAGCGGCAGGATGATGCGCCACAGGATGACGATCTCGTTGGCGCCGTCGATGTAGGCGGACTCCTCCAGGCTGTCGGGAATCGAGAACATGAAGTTGCGCGCGATCAACAGCGTGTACGCCTGCACCAGCACCGGCCAGATCAGCGCCCAGCGGGAGTCGAGCAGCCCCACCGAGCGCACCAGCAGGAAGCGCGGAATCAGCCCGCCGTTGAAGAACAGCGTGAACACCACCAGGAACGTGAAGGTGCGGATGAACGGCAGGCGGCGCTTGGAGATGGCGTACGCGGCGGCGATCGTCACCAGGGTATTCAGCACCGTCCCCACCACGGTGCGGAACAGGGTGTTGGCGTAGGCGGTGCCGATGGCGGATTTCTGCAGCACGGTCTCGTATGCGGTGATCGACCATGACACCGGCAGGAACTGGGCGCGGAACTCGCGCAGGTATACCGACTCCGGGGTGCTGAACGAGTCGACCAGGAGCAGCCAGAACGGCAGCACCACGACCGCCGACACGAGAATCAGGACGGTGACGTTGACGGCGTCGAACAGCCGCTCGCCGCGCGTGCGCAGGACGCTCAAAACCCGAACTCCCGCGCCACGCGCGTGAACCGGTTCACCACCAGCAGCAGGATCAGCCCCACCGTGTTGTTGAACAGCCCCACGGCCGCCGCGTAGCTCCAATCCTGCTGGATGATCCCCTTGCGGTAGGTGTAGGTTTCGATGATGTCGCCGGTGTCGTAGATGGTGGGGTTCTGCAGGTTGAAGATCTGGTCGAAGCCCACCTCCAGCAGGTTGCCGACGCGCAGCAGGAACACGATCACCATCACCGGGTACAGCGACGGGATGGTGATGCTCATGGTGCGCTGCAGACGGCTCGCGCCGTCGATCTGGGCGGCTTCGTAGAGTTGCGGATCGATGCCGGCCAGCGCCGCCAGGTAGATGATCGAGCCCCAGCCGAAGGTCTGCCAGACGTAGCTCATCACCACCACCGCCACGAACCAGTCGGAGTCGGCCATGAAGTTGTGCGGGCGCCCGCCGGCCGCCTCGACCACCTGGTTGACGATGCCGAGGGAGGGGGACAGCACTTCGTAGACGATGCCGGCCAGCACCACCCAGGAGATGAAGTGCGGCAGGTAGCTGATCGTCTGCACGCTCTTCTTCAAGCGCACGCCCACCAGCTCGTTGAGCATGATGGCGAACAGGATCGGCGCCGGGAACCCGAACAGCAGCTTGAGCACGCTGATCACCACGGTGTTGCGCAGCACCTGCCAGAAGCGCGGCGCCCCGAACATGGCGATGAAGTGCTCGAACCCCACCCACTCGCTGGCCCAGATGCCCTTCAGCAGCTTGAAGTCCTTGAAGGCGATCTGGATGCCGTACATCGGGCCGTACTGGAACAGCACGAAGTAGGCCGCCGCCGGCAGCAGCAGCAGGTAGATCAGCTTGTAGCGGCGCATCAGGCGCCAGCGCGCGCCCCAGTTCACCCGGGCGTGCGTCGGCGCCCCCGCCGCCGGTATCGCGTCCGGCGATTTCATGCGTGAGTGGTCACCGGCGCCCAAGCCCGCGCATCGGTGTCAGGGTTCGGGCGCCGCCTGGAGCTCACTCCATGATGGTGCCGTCCTGGATGAACTGCTTGGCGGCCGCGGTCATGCGCTCGCCGCCGTTGGCCATCCAGGAATCCACGTAGGCGTCCCACTCGGCGTCGATGTCGATCGCGCCGGAGATCGCCTTGACGTAGAACTGCACCTCGATGTCGCTCAGGTCGCCGCGCAGCTTGTTGACGTCGGCCGAGAACTCCACCCACGGCCCCTCGTCGACCAGCCTGGCAGCCACGCCCGCCTCCACCACGGTCGCCACCTCGCCGGCGATGTTGGTGCGCCACAGCTCGATGGGCCGGTAGTTGTGCATGGCGAACTTGTACATGCCGGCCTTGGCGTACGCCTCGTTGTTGTGGAACTCTCCGATGCGGCGGATCTCGGTGGGCGACACCCGCTCGGCGTACTTCACCTCCGGGTCGAAGATGCCCATCGGGCCGACGCGGCTGCGCCAGTGGCGGTCGGGGTCGGTCTCGATCCACTCCAGGATCTGCATGATCTTGACCACCTTCTCGTCGCTGGCGTCCTTGCCGAACAGGCCGACCGCGGTGGCGGCGCCGTAGGCGGAGGTGTGCGCTCCCGCCGGGCCCTCCGGCTGCGGCAGGTAGATCATCGACACGTCCGGCATGGTCTTGCGGATCTCGTTGATCGGCGAGCCGGCGCGCTCGCGCAGCCAGGTCCAGTTGCGCTCCACCACGCCGAGCTTGTGGTTGGCCCACTTGGCGGTCCAGGTGGCGCGGTCCACGGTGAAGCTCTCCGGGTCGATCAGGTCGTCCGCCCACCAGGCCGCGAGCACCTTCAGCGCCTCGCGGTAGCCGGCGCTGATCATCGACCAGTCGCCGTTGTGGTCCCAGGTGGCGATGCGCACGCCGTGCGCGCCGAACACGTTCGGGAAGCTCGCCGAGGCCACGCTGAGCGAGCTCAGGCCCTGCTGCGCCCAGCGTGCGTAGCCGTACTGGTCCTTGTTGCCGTTGCCGTCCGGGTCCTCGTTGCGCAGGCTGCGGATCAACTCCTCGAAGTCGGCCAGGGTCCAGGCGTCGGGCCGCTCGAAGCCGACCGCCGCCGCCCAGTCGTCGCGGATGCCGAGGATGTGCCCGGTGGCGTTGCCGGCCGACACGTTCGGAATGGCGTACTGCACGCCGTCCACCTGCGTCGACGGCCACGCCTTGCCGGTGTCGTTGGTGTCGACGTAGCGCACGTAGATCGGCATGTGGGTTTCCAGCCACTCACGCGAGATCGAGCGGATCACGCCGTCCTCGGCGAGCTGCCGCAGGCTGGTGCCGGCCATGCCGCGCCCGATGTCGTAGGCGAAGTCGGGAACCTCGCCGGCCGCGATGCGCAGCGAGATCTGGTCCCGGTCGCTCCAGTCGATCGGCACCGGCTTCAGGTCGACGTCCGGGAACTGCGCCTCGATCGCCTGCTCGATGATAGACCCCTCCAGCACCGGGTTGCCGGTCGGATTGACCCCGTGCCAACTGATGACAAGCTGATCCGGCGCGGCCGCCTCGGCTTCGCCGGCCGCATGCCCCGACACGGCCGCCGCGACCGCCACGATCACCCCGATCCAAATCCGCATGGTCCTCTCCTTCGCACCTCGCAGCCTTGATTCCGCCGCTCGTGCGTAACCAGAGATACTGCGCCCCGCCCCGCCCGCTGTCAAGCTCGCGCCGCTCTTGCTCGGCTGCGCTCGCGGCGAGCCATGTGCTGATCTACGCGCCCGGGATACCGCTTGGGGCCGGCAGACCGTCCTGCTCGGTCAGTTGAACAACCGATTCAGCCACGCTACCAGCCGAACCGCATCGGGAGCGCTGACATTCAGATCCCCGGCTCCGATCGCCGCTCCCATCATCCTCGGTTCCGCTCTCGTGGCCAGCCACGAGTGAACCTTGGCGCGAAGCACCTTGCCGCTGGCGAACTTGCGGTCAGGAACGGGTATCTCGTCGATGTATGTCTCGGATCGCGGCCATACGGGGTCATCGTTGGGGATCATGTCCGCGAAGAACTCCTCCACTTGGCCAGCGGACACGTTATCGGGCATCAGCCAGATCCCGATTTGCGGCCGGTTGTCGATGATGGTCCCGGATGGATCGGGCACACGCGGTGCGGTGACATCCACTCGCGACAGCGCGTGGGTCACGGCATTCCAACGACTCTGTACGTCGTCGTCTGCATCCAGCAGGATGCCCAACGCTGGGGCCGGGCACGGCGTCAGCGAACCTCGATACCCTGGTCGGCAGCGATCTTCAGATCCTCTTCCGAGTAATCGACTGCTCGCAGCCCTCTGTCATCCCGGTCCAGACGTACCAACACTCCGTCCCCGTCCTCGAATTCGGCTGCCGCGTGGGCAAACCCTCGCACGCAGTCCCAGCTATGCGTCGTCGCCAGAACCTGCACGTCGTTCGCAAGTGCCGTCTGCAGCACAAGTTTCCAGATTTCGTACTGCGCGGTGTGGTGGATGCCGTTCTCGGCCTCATCGATCAGCAGCAATCCGCCGCGGCAGTTGGCAAGTGCCAGGGCAATTCCATATAGCCTTACCGTACCGTCGCCGAGGCTCTTCAACGGCACCGGTCGATCATATCCCGTGAGGCGGACGACGGTCCTTCGTCGACGTCCGTTCGGCCTGCCATCTCCGATCAGCGCTACACCAGTTACCGTGTTCCCGGCTATCAGTTGAAGGGCCGATACTGCTCGTTGTTCATTGTCCGTCAACGCGACCTCGTCCCAAAAACGAGCAAGATCGCTGTCTCCAAGGACATCCGGACCCAGAAGCTCGCAGGTCAATCGTGGTTCCGGCTCATCATTCTCGGGTAGACGTTGCGACCGACTGAAGTCGTTAAGCCCACCACTCGGGATGAACCAACGGACCTGTCTCTTGCCGCGGAACGAGACCGAAAGACCCGGTACCGGGTCCGCAAGATTGAGGAGAGTCGAACGAAACTTGGCAAGGGAGGTCATCTCGATCTCGAGTTGATCTGACGGGTTCCTCGGGCCGATGACAATCGGTGTTCCCTCACTGACTCGCCGATGGAACAACGACAGGGCATCGAGTTCACTCGCACCATCGCCGTTGTCGTCCGAGCCAACATGTACCTCATCGCGACTGCTCAGCAGGTCCGAGAGCGCCGAAAAGCGGCCTCGAGCAGCGAACACGGACCGCTTCCAAGACGGTGGTCTTGCCGACGCCGTTCTTTCCGGCAAGCAAGGTCACGCGGCCGAGGCGGGGAATAGTCAGTTGGTCGATCCCTCGGAATCCCTGGATGGTCAGGTCAGGAAGGTGGAGAGGCTTGCTCATGGCGTGCTGCACCGTCAAGCGACATTGTACCACTTCGTACCGCGAGTGTCGGGAGTTTCGTTTCCGTCATCCTGCCCGGTGGTGGGCGGATCGCGTCCGGGGAAGGGTGTAGGGCGGGGTCGAACAGGTTGCCGAGTTGTAGCCGGCGGCTTGGCCGAGGACAGCGGCGCGCAACAAGGTTCGTCGTTCAGGACGCGACTTGCACGAGCCGATGTGCTCCGAGGGGCGTCTCGCGTATCGCGTATCGCGTCGGCAATTTCATGCACCGCGGCGCGCAAGGGACGGAGGCGGTTGTCATCGCCGGCAATCACGGCAATCGGAGGTCTTGGATGCTCCGTCGCCAAGCGCTTGTCGGCGGTGACCAGAGCGGTGAGACCGTGTTGATGAGCTTGTTCCAGCAGTTCGCTGTTTCGCAACGTGCGCCAGCGGTGGAAAATCGCGCTCTCCACTGAGCCTCCGCCGAGGGCCTCTTGCAGCGGTATACGCAGCCGTGGTGAGATGCCGACGTCAAGGAGGACCTTCATGCATTGGCGCGTTGCCCGTTGCCCTCCTCCGTGCTTCGGTCAGCGAGTGCGGCACCGGCCGCTCGCAACACCGCCTCGGCAGCCTGACGGTCGATTTTGAAATCCTCAATGAACTCGTCGAGCGACACGCCGTCGGCGAGCCAGTCGAAGAGCTGCTGAACCGGGAGCCGGCTGCCACGGAAGCACGGCACCCCGCTCATCCGGTCCGGATCGACCCAGACCGCCTGGTCAAGGGGCATCACGTCATGCGTCATGATGGTCACCTCCCACGATCATGCAGCAAAACCCCATTTGTAGCACTTCACGTCGGACTTGGTGGGAACTGCGGCCAGCCATGTCATCGCGACGACGTGCTGACGCGGAGGGTGTCGTGGGGGAGGGTGCAGACCATGGTGTAGGCGGGGTCGAACATGTTGCCGAGCTGGTAGCCGGCGGCCTGGCCGAGGACGATGTGGGCCAGGTGGCGGTCCAGGCCGTAGTCTTCGGCCAGCCAGCGCAGCATCTCGGTGGTGGCGTGCTGCACGCACTGGTCGAGCGGGCGGGCGTTGCCGAGGGTGGCGATGCATTCCGGCGTCCGGGCGCGCGGCCAGCCGATGGCGCGGCCCTTGTGCAGCTCGACGCGGAACACCACGTCGGCGGAGATCTCGATGCCGGTGCCGACGATTTCGCCGTCGCCCTGCACGGCGTGCACGTCGCCGAGCGCGAACAGGGCGCCGGGTTCGAACACCGGGAACAGGGCGGTGACGCCGGCCTGGAAGCCGTTCCAGTCCATGTTGCCGCCGTGGCGCTCGGAGGTAGCGGTGGAGATCGCCTGGTGGCGTTCCGGCGCGACGCCGAAGCAGCCGATCATCGGCGCCAGCGGCACGCGCCAGTGCGCCAGTTCCGGCACGCCCCGCGGCGAGGCCACGCCGGCGTCGACGTCCACGGTCCAGTCGATGCTCGGCGGCAGGCCAGCGGGCAGGGTGGGGTGGCCGGGATCGAGCACGTTGGCCGCCACCCAGGTCTTGGTGTAGCCGCGGGTGCGGTTGGGACGGATCTGCTCCAGGTGCACGGACAGGGTGTCGCCGGGCTCGGCGCCGGCCACCCGGAACGGGCCGGTCTGCGGGTTGCCGGCGGGCGTGACGGCGTCGTCGTTGGCATCGAAGCCGCCGGCGTCCACGGTGGTGGTGAACACCCGGTCGCCGGATGCGATGGTGAGCACCGGATCGTGCGGGCCGAGGGTGGTGTGATAGGCGGTGGGGACGAATCGATGATCTGCCACGGGGTTCTCCTGAATCAGGCTCTCCTGTAGTTGCGGTTCTCGCCTGTTCCCACACCACCGAGGCGGCGCCCTCGAACAGGCACTGTCGAGCGAGGTGTACTCAGAATACCCCGGCAGGCCGGTTGCCGCCCGCCTCCCCACGCATGGCAGCCCGCGGCAAGACTCCGGTTGCATTGAATGCGGCGATGTATCCCCTCTGACTGCAACCGGCCACCGGTGCGCCTCGCCGCCGTCGGTGCGACAGCCGGGTTTCCCCCGGCTGTCAGGACGACACGGAGATGCCGAGCAAGTCGCCGACTTCCCACGCCCCGGCGATCGTGTAGTCGGGCGGCGGCGCGGCGGCTTCCCACGTGCGTCCGTGGTGGATCCATGCGGTCCGCGTGCCAACGCCCCGCGCGCCGCCGATATCCGCCTCCGGCCGGTCACCAACGAACAGCGTGTGCGCCGCATCCGCTCCGACCGCGCGGAGGGCGTGCCGGAATATCGCTGCAGCCGGCTTGGCCGCCCCGATCTCTTCCGACACCACGATCGCGTCCACCAGGCCCGGCAGTCCCCAGTGCCGCACCTTGGACCGCTGCGACAGAGATGACCCGTTGGTCACCACAGCGGTACCGAGCCCTTCGCGTCGCAATCGCACCAGCAGCGCGCGGGTGCGCGGATCGAGCGGGGTAAAGCGCGCCAACTGCGTGCGGTGGCAATCGATCGCAGCCTCGACGCTGGTAAAGCAGCGCTGCCACGATCTACTTGGGCTGCCTGCTTCGCCGGGCGTAGCGGGTCACCGGGCTGCCAATGCGTCGGGAGTGGGAGCGGGGGTGGCCAGTGCCGCGGCGATGACTGCATCGATGCCGCGCGGCGTGGTCGCCGTCGACCAGGAGGCATGGCCGCCCTGTGACGCCGGAGGCCGCGAAGATCGGCATACCGGGAGCGACCGATGCGGACCATCTTCGCACGAACCGGCGACAGTCGATGCCCGCCCGGCCGCGGCGGGTGCGCAGCCGGTGGGCCGATTGCACTCGAGTGCCGCCACCTCGGACGCTGCACCGGACTCGAATAACCCCGCCTCGCACGCGCCACCGCAAGCGGCGCCGGGGCGTATGCCGCGGGCCGGGCTCGCCGCTGAGGTCGCGGCAGACATGCCGGTGGCGAGCCACGACGCTGCGCAGCACCGCGGCGCCGGGCATGCCGATACGCTGCCGGCGTGGCTGGAGTCAAACGGAGCCGCCTCACGCTCTCCGGCGCAGGCCCGCGCTCCCCGGCCGGCCGCAACCTCGTCGGACCAGGGCCGGGCCGCGCCACTTCTGCCGCCGGCCAGTCGCGCGGCACCCGTACCGTTGCCGGTCGTGGCCCCATCGGAGCCGCGTCCCGCGGCTGCGCTCACACCGGCGCAGTCCCGGGGTGAGCGGAAGCCGGAACCGTGTTCCAACCCGGAATGGTCTGCCCGGCCGGTGTCCGCCGCCCCGCTGCTGCACCCTCGGCACCAGCGCGAGCTGATCGAGCGGGCCGCCGGCATGACCACCCGCCAGGTCGCCGGCCTGCTGGCGGAAGCCGCTCCCCAGGTGGCGCCGCCGCGCGACACGCTGCGCGCGGTGGCGCCGGACCGCTACACCTTGAAGGTGAGCATTGACCAGGAGTGCGAGCACGGACTGCGCCAACTGAAGGACCTGCTGTCGCACATCGACCCGCGCATGTCGTGGGGAGACCTGGTGGCGCGCCTGGTGCGCGAGGCGCTGGCGCGGCACGATCCTGGCGGCGGCGGTCGCGGGCGAAGGCGTGCGGGCGGCACGGCAGCATCGTCGCGGCGGGAACGGACCAGCACGCCCTCCGTGGTGCCGGCAGCCGCGCCCGTTGGGCGTAGGGGCGGCGATACTCCGGCGCCGCAGAGCGAGACCGCCGCCGGGAAGCAGCCTCGGGCCGCGATGTCCCGCAACGCTGCCCCGGTGCGCGGCGTTGCACCCGCCGCCCCGGCTGCCGCCGCCCCGGCTGCCGGTGCAAAGGCACTGGGCACCCGCGCAGGCGCCGCTGCTTCGGCCACGCCCGCCGCTGCCGAGGCGCCGGAGGATCAGAGCGCCGACGCCCGAGTGCCGTGCGCAGCACCAAGGAGGCCCGAGTCCGCTGCTCCGCGCATGACCGCGCCCGCTGCGCCGACGGGCACCGACCGCCAGGCCGGGCCATCGGGCGCGCCGGAAGCGGCAGCGGCGCCGCAGTTCGCCGGCAGCGGCCCAGGCGACGGCACTGACGCCACGCCGGTTTCGTCAGGCACCACTTTTCTGCGCGCGGCGGCGCCGGGCGGCAAGGATGAATCGAGCCGTAGTCCCGGCTGTTATTCGGGCAGGTGGAAGACGGCCATCTTGGTTTCGGTCATCTCCTGGACGGCGTACTTGGGGCCTTCCTTGCCCATGCCGCTGTCCTTCAGGCCGCCGTAGGGCATCAGGTCGGCGCGCCACTGGGTGCCCCAGTTGACGTGGATGTTGCCCGACTCGCACTTGCGCACGAACTGCATGGCCCAGTCCACGTTCTGGGTGAAGATGGCGGCGCTCAGGCCGTACTTGGTGTCGTTGGCGAGCTCGATCGCGGTGTCGATGTCGGGCGCCTGGCTGACGCCGACCACCGGGCCGAAGATCTCGTCGTAGGAGATTTTCATCTCCGGGCGCACGTCCGCCACCACGGTGGGCTGGAAGATCTGGCCGTTGCGCTCGCCGCCGGTGAGCACGCGGGCGCCCGCGCTGGCGGCTTCGCTGACCCAGCTCGCCACCCGCTCGGAGTCCTCTTCGCGGATCATCGGCCCCATCCCGGTGGCGTCCGCCAGCGGATCGCCGGTGGAGATGCCCGCCGCCACGTCGGTCATGGCGTCGAGCAGGTCGCCGTAGATGTCGTTGTGGGCGATCACCCGCTGGGTGGAGATGCACACCTGGCCGGCGTTGGAGAAGCCGCTCATGGCGGCGGCCGCGGCCACCCGCTTGGGGTCGGCGTCCGGCATCACGATCAGCGGCGCGTTGGAGCCGAGCTCCATGGTCACCCGCTTCAGGCCGGCCACCTGGCAGATGCGCTCGCCGATGTCGCGGCTGCCGGTGAAGGTGATCTTGCGCACCCGCGGATCGCTGCACAGGGCGTTGCCGAGGCTGCCGCCCGGTCCGGTCAGGCACTGCACCGCCTCCGGCGGCACGCCCGCCTCGACGAACAGCTCGATCAGCTTGAGGGCGGACAGCGGCGTGTCGGTGGCCGGCTTGATGATGCACGCGTTGCCGGCGGCGATCGCCGGACCCACCTTGTGGCACACCAGGTGCAGCGGGAAGTTGAACGGGCTGATGCCGACCACCACCCCGCACGGCACGCGCAGCGTGAAGCCGAGCTTGCCTTCCACGCCGGGGGCGCCGTCGAGCGGTATCACCTCGCCGGACAGGCGCTTCGCCTCTTCCGCCGACAGCACGATGATCTCCCGTGCCCGGGTCGCCTCGATCTGCGCCTCGGCCAGGATCTTGCCCTCTTCCAGGGTGATGGTGCGCGCCAGGTCGTCGGCGCGCTCGCGCATCAGGTCGGCCACCTTCATCAGCAGCTCGTAGCGCTGATAGCCGGTCAGGTTGGCCATGACGCGGGCGCCGCGCTCGGCGGTGGCGAGCGCCTCCTCGACGTCGGCCAGACTCGATTGCGGCACGGTGTCCACCACCGACCCGTCGAACGGGTTCAGCACGTCGATCTTGTCGGCCCGGTCCACCCAGTTGCCACCCAGCAGCATTTTCATGTTCGTAACTCCTCCATGCGGCGGCCCTGTCGTGCCGCCTGCCCTATTATCGTGCTCCGGCGCCGCCTCTGCCAATCGCCGGCGGCATTAATTCCCATTAATCTCCGCTGCCCGAAACGATGGCCGGGCGCCACGGGGAGGTTCGCCGCCCGGCAGTTCCACGACCAGGTATGCGCCGTCACGCTGCACCGGGTAGGTTTCGGCGACGTACGGGCCCTTTACCATGCCGGGCGCGGGCGCGCCGGCGTCGTCCGGTGGATCGTCGCCGGGGACCAG
This sequence comes from Spirochaetia bacterium, assembly GCA_965208575.1. GTDB lineage: Bacteria > Spirochaetota > Spirochaetia > SZUA-6 > Bin103 > Bin103. The sequence continues at coordinate 87,170 of CBDBOV010000002.1, forward strand.
GTCGGCGCCGGAGACCGTGGCCACCGCGTAGCGGTTCACCCGCAGCTTGTCGGGGGCGCACCACGACTGGCCGGTGCGCAGGTGGAACTCCCAGCCGTGCCACGGGCAGGCGATCACCTCCCGGCTCGGCTGGTAGTCGAACTCGCCGGGCCGCTCCGATTGCAGCACGCCCCAGAGCTGACCCTCGCACAGCTTGCCGCCCTGGTGCGGGCAGCGGTTGCGCAGCGCGAAGTACTCGCCGCCGACGTTGAACACACCGATGGAACGCCCGGCCACGGTGACGATCTTGCGCTCGCCCGGCGCGATCTCATCCGCCCCGGCGACCACGTAGCGCGCGACCGCGGCGCGCCGCCTGGCGCTCACCGGCGCGCCATTACGCCAGCCCGCGGCGAACCAGCGGCTGCATAGAATGCGGCGATGCGGCCCGGTCGGCTACGTTGCTCCTCGCCCACATATGGCAGAGTGGCTCGTTGGCCGCGCACCGCCAGCCGGGCGCCTCGCCGCTCTCGGTGCGCCGCCGGGCTCCACCACCGGCTGTCAGAACCCATACAGGGCGGCCGCGTTGTGGTACCGGATGCGCGACTTCAGGTCTTCGGGCAGGTTGTGCGGCAGCACCACGTCCGGGTTGTCGCTGTCCCAGTGCGGGTAGTCGCTGGCCATCAGCAGGTGGTCCGCCATGGCGCCGAAATGGTCGAGCAGGCGGTGGAAGTCGCTCGGGTGCGGCGGCTCCTCTACCGGCTGGGTGGTGATGTAGACGTGCTCGGCGACGATCTCGGACGGCTTGCGCGTCACGTGCGGCACCTCGGCGCGCAGCAGCATCCAGGCGGCGTCCAGCCGCCACATCAGCGACGGCGCCCACGCGAACGCGTTTTCGATCGAGATCAGCTTGACGCCGAAGCGGTCGAACACGCCTTCCATCACCAGGCTGGTGATGTTGGCCTGCACCGACTGGGCGGGGCTGAGGTGGTCCTCGATGTAGTAGGAGGCATGGCCGGCGCCGGTGATCGGGTGCCCGTAGGCGCCGAACGCGTGGCTGGCCACGTGCACTCCTTCCTCCGCGCACGCCTCGTAGATCGGCCAGTACTTGCGGCGGCCCATCGGCTCCTGCATGCGGCCCTTGAACAGCACCTGCACGAAGCGCCGGTCGCGCGCGCAGCGGCGCACCTCGGCGGCGGCCGCCACCGGATCCTCGGGTGTGATCAGGATCGACGCGCGCAGGCGCTCGTCCCGGTCCAGCCACTCCGCCGCCTGCCAGTCGTTGCAGGCGCGCGCCAGGGCGGCGCCGAGCTCCAGGTCGAGCGCGGTGTTGGCCAGCACCGCGGGTTGCAGGACGGCGTAGGCGACGTTGTAAGGATCAAGGTAATGGCGGCCGGTGAACTCCACGTCGGAGCCCGAAGAACGGCCCGACGGCGGCCTCGCATCCTCGCGGTGATCCATGAAGCGCGGATAGGAGCCGCTGTTGGGGGTGCGTACGCCGAACGCGTCCAGGTGATCGCGCCAGCGTTGCGACAGGTAGGGGTAGAGATCCTTCAGCGAGTCGATCTCGTTGTGCAGGTCGCAATCGATGATCGCCGGGCGGGCCGGTGCGGCACGCTCGGTCATCGCGGGATCGGTCGCGGCAGCCTCCCGTGCGTCCAGCGCCGGTGCCGTCATGGTCGGGCTCATGCTCGCCTCCTCGCGCGCCCTGCCGGCGGCTCAGAGCCGGTACAGGCCGCGCGCATTTTCGCTGCGAATCTTAACTTGCAATGGGCGCGGCAAATGTGCAAGCAGCGCCGGATCCGGGTCGGCGGCGTGCAGGTGCGGGTAATCGCTGGCGTACAGCAGCATGTGGTCGCCGCCGAGCTGCGCCACCACGTCGAGCAGCGGGCCGGGCTCGGGCGGCGCGTCGAGCGGCTGAACGGACAGGCGCAGGTGTTCGCGCACGTACTCGGAAGGCGGCTTCTTTACCCACGGCACCAGCCGGCGCAGGTTCTTCCACTCCTTGTCCATGCGCCACAGGTGCGCCGGCAGCCAGGTAAAGCCCGACTCCAGGAACGCCACGCGCAGCCTCGGGAAGGCGTCGAACACCCCCTCCACGATCATGCTGGTGAGCTGGGTGGCGAACACGCCGGCCATGTCGGCGTACACCTCGATGAAGTAGGAGGGCCACCCGGTCGGGGTCGGCGGCGCTGACGGGGCGCCGCCGAAGTGGACGCCGGCCACCAGGCCGTGGCGTTCGATGCACTCCCACAGCGGGTGGTACAGCCGGCTGCCGAGGGGGTGCTCGGTGCGCGCCGGGAGCAGCACCTGAACGAAGCCGGGCCGGTCGGCGACACGGTCGATCTCCGCCACCGCCTGCGCCGGAATCCGCATCGGCACCACCACCGACCCGCGCAGGCGCGGTTCCGGCTCCAGCCACTCGCGGGTGAGCCAGTCGTTGACCGCGCCGGCCAGCGCCGCCGCCACGTCGGGGTGGTGCACGCTGTCCACGGCGTACAGGCAACTGGCGATCGCGGCCTCCACCGCGGTGCCGTCGAGCACGTCGGCGCGCAGCCGCTGCAGGCTGGCGCCCGCGTCGGGAGGGCCGGCGTTCGGCGCCCCCTCGGGTAGTAGTGCTGGCTGGCGCCGTTGTCGAGGGTCTGGCTGAAGTGCTCGACCCAGCGCGCGTCGAGATAGGGATACAGCGTCTCCACCGCCGGCACGGCGATGTGGACGTCGGCGTCGATCAGCGCGTCGGTGGCCGGGCTCACGACGGCGCCGCCGGACTGAGCGCCGCCCGCAGCGCGTCGATTGCCGGTGACTCGTCGGCGGCGGGCAGGGCCAGCGGACGCCGCTCGGTGGCGCTGCGGTAGGCGGCGAGCAGCACCGCGTACTGCGCGGTCGCCTCGGCCAGCGCCAGCGGGTGGTCCGGTTCGGCCCCCTCGATCCAGTCCAGCATCGAGTCCACGAGGGCCGATTCGGCCGGCGCGTCGTGCTCCCAGTAGTCGTGCGTGCCGCGCTCCAGGCTCCCGTCCAACAACGTCTCCCACGACCACATGGTCCAGGTCACGTGGCCGCGGTCGCCGTACACGGTAATGCGCTTGTGGCCCCACACCGCCTCGCGCGCTCCAGGCGGCGCTTCGGTCAGCCGGGGCGCTCCGGCCCCGCAGCGCAGCACGGCGCGCAGGCCGCCTGCGAAGTCGATCGCAGCCAGCAGGTCGTCGGGGGCGAAGTGGTTGCGCGGCGACGGCTGCAGGCCTTCGCCGCCGGCCGCCTGCCCGAACACGGCGGCCGGATGCGCGCCGCCGGCGAAGGCGAACACCGATTGCAGGGCGTGCGTGCCCTGGTAGGCCGCGTTCATGCCGGTGCTGGCGTCGATCAAGCGCACCGCGCCGATGGCGCCGTCCGCCACCAGCCGCTGCAGCCGCCGGCGCGGGGCGTGGTAGTGGAGCTGGTGGTTGACCGCCACCTTCAGCGGCGAGCTGCGCGCAAACGCCGCCAGCGCGGCGCAGTCGGGGCCGTCGATGGCGATCGGCTTCTCGATGATCGCCGCCGGCACGCCGGCGGCCGTGATCTGCTCCAGCAGCTCCAGGCGCGCGTCCGGCGGCGTATTGACGTGCACCACGTCGGGCCGCTCGCGCGCCAGCATCTCCCGGTAGTCGTCGTAGCGCGCGGCGACGCCGTGGGCATCGGCCAGCTCGTCCCGCTTGTCCACGGTACGCGCCGACACCGCCACCAGCTTCGCGCGCCGCTGGTGGCGATACGCCAACGCGTGGTGCCGCGCCCGGCCGCCGCTGGCGCCGATGATCACACTCCGATAGTCGCCCGCCACGCGCGTTACTGTAGCACGCCCGAGGCGGCCATGAAGACTCCGCGCCGGTGCTCGACCGCATCACCGTGCCGTCCGCCACGCGGGCCCGCGCACCGCTTCCTGCATTCCGTTCGCCAGTTATGAAATAGACACCTTTCTAACGGTAATCGATACGTCCATCATACTTTTGTTGAGTACCTTCGTGGCAATGACGACGACGAGATACAGCACGACAGTTGTACGGAGGACATCCGCCGCGCTCGCCTTGCTGCTGATAATCTTGACAGCGGCGGAGACCGCACAGGCGCAGACCTCGGTCAAGCTGGTCGGCAACACCGGGCAAGCACACAATGGCAATCGCGACTTTCGAACCGATTTCGACTACGCCGGCGGGTTCACCACCGGCCGCAATAGTGACGGCTACAAGCTGACCAGCGTGGGCCTCGGCGTTTCAATGCTCAACCCATCAGGAACGACAGAGCCTCAGTATACGGTGAGCATCTGGTCGTCGAACTCGAGTGGCCATCCGGGCAGCAATCTGGGCACGCTCACGAACCCGGCCAAACTGGCTCAGGGAACCAACTCGTTCACCGCCGCCGGCACGGGCATCGATCTGGACGCCCAGACAACCTACTGGGTGGTGGTGGACCCAACCGCCGTGGGGGACAGACAAACTCGACTCCGTATGACACAAACGAACGCGGAGGATGCGGGTGCGGCGACGGGCTGGAGCATTGCGAACAGTGACCTTTCGAAACACACGAGCGACAGTTGGACTGGAGATGAATTTGGGCAGTCCACTCAGTTCGCCGTCCACGGCCACGCGAAGGACGAAGCCGCGCCGACGCTGCTCGGCGGCACGATTCGCGGGCAAACCGTGAAGCTGTACTTCAGCGAGCTCCTGAAGACGACGGGGACCCCGGCTGCGAGCCAGTTCACGGTCACCGGCAATCCCACCGACCTGGGGGCGGTCACCAGCGCCACGATCGACACGTCCGAGAGCAACATCATTACCCTGATGGTGACTAATGCCTCGGCCGCGGCCGATACGGTCACGGTCACCATCCCCACCACCACCGGCATCGAGGACCTCGCCGGCAATTCCCTCGCGGCAATCACGACGGCGTTCACGCTGACCAACATCAACCCCGACGATCCCGGCGCCCCGCTCCTTACCGCCGCGTCGGTCAACGCGAGAACGCTGACGCTGACCTACAACCAGAAGCTGCTGCCGAGATATCCGCCCGCCGCGGACTTCACCGTCTCGGCGAGCACGACGAGCGTGAGCGTGGACGAGGTCGCCCTCACCCCCGGCTCGACGAGTTCGACCGTGGCGCTGGCTCTGAGCCTGCCGGTGAAGCACGGCGAGACGGTGACGGTAAGCTACAGCAAGGCCACGAAGCCGCGGCTCCAGAACGAGTGGGGCAGTCAGGTGACCGCGCTCTCGATCCGTGCGGTGACCAACGCCACCGACCCGCCCGTGGCCTGGATCGTGTCCGCCCATAGTGATGGGCCAGTAGAAGAAGGCAAGCCTGCGGGATTCTCAGTGGAAATGGACCCGGTGCCGGCGTCGGAGGTCCAGGTCAACGTGACGATTTCGCAGACGGGCACCTTCGTGGCAAGCGAGCACCTGGGTGCGAGGACCGTGACCATGCCGACCACCCAGTCTCACATCTTCAATGTGCCCACGGTACACAACGGGGCGGATCAGGCGGACGGGTCGGTGACGGCGACGCTTGCCGCGGGTACCGGCTACACCGTGCACGCGACGAAGAACGCCGCCACCACGCGGGTGCGCGACATCGACGAGAGCCCGCCCGCGCCTCCGGCGCCACCGTCACCGTCACCGTCACCGTCGCGCGGCAGCGCGCCGGCGGCTTCGGCGGGCGCGGACGTGGAGGTCGACCCGGGGGCTTCGGTGACGCTGAACGCCTCGCGGAGTTCGGACCCGGACGGGGACGCGCTGACCTACGCGTGGGAGCAGGTCTCGGGCGCGGCGGTGACGCTTTCCGGTGCGAACACGGCGCGAGCTGCGTTCACGGCTCCGGCCGCGCCGGGCGCGCTGGAGTTCCGCCTCACGGTGACGGACCCGGGCGGGTTGTCGGACAGCGACGTGGTGACGGTGACGGTGCGCGACCTGGCGCCGAGCTTCGGCGATGCGGCGGTCGCCGCGCTGGTGCTGGTGTCGGGCGAGGCGATGGCGCCGGTGGTGCTGCCGGAGGCGGCGGGGGGCAACGGGGCGCTCTCCTACAGCTTGACCTCCGAGCCGACGGGGCTTGCGGGGCTCAACTTCGACGCGGCGGCGCGGCGGCTGTCGGGCAGGCCGGGGACGGAGGGGAGCTGGGTCTTTACCTGGCGGGCGCACGACGCGGACGCAAACCGGGCGGACGCGGACGCGGCGACCCTGACCTTCCGGGTTACGGTGGATGACTCGGGCGCTGCGATGGTAAAGCACACGGTGCGGCGCACGCTGTCGGCGGTGGCGGGGCGGGCGCTGTCGAGCGCGCTCGACAACATCGGGGCGCGCATCGAGACCTCGGTGCCGGCGAGCGGTCTGACGCTGGCCGGGGAGACGTTGCCGCTCGGCCTGCCCGCGGCGCGCCTCGCGGGTGCGTGTGCGCCGGACGCGCGCGGCCGCCACGGGTTCGGGACCACGTTCGGGCAGGCCGGCTTCGGCGCGGCGCGCGACGGCTGCGCGCCGGACGCGCGGGGCCGGAGCGTCGCGGCGGCGGAGCTGCTGCACGCGAGCGCGTTCTCGCTGACGCCGGGCGCGGCGCAGGCGGCGCCGTCGGCGCTACTGTGGTCGGTGTGGGCCCGCGGCGACCTTGGCACGTTCGCGGGCCGCCCGGAGCCGGGGATACGCTACGAGGGCGAGCTGCGCACGGGCTGGCTCGGGATGGACGTGCGCGCGGGCGCGTGGGTGGCGGGGCTTGCGGTGAGCCACGGCACGGGCGAGGCGGACTACCGCTTCGAAGAGCGGGGCATGTCCGGGCGCGGCCGGCTGCAGACGTCGCTGACCGCGCTCTACCCCTATGGAAGCTGGACCGTGGTGGACGGCCTGGAGCTGCGCGGCGTGCTCGGCGCCGGGCTCGGCGAGGCCGTGCATCGCCTGGACGGCGACGAGCGCGAGACGAGCGACCTCTCGATGCAGATGGCGTCGCTGGGCCTGCGCCACGAGTTGCCCGCACTGGCGCGGATCGACCTCGCGGCGCGGGCCGACGCGAGCCTCGTGCGGATGGCGACCGACGACGGCCCGGACTACGTCGACGGCGTGACCGCCACTACTTGGCGCTTGCGAGCCGGGCTCGAGGCCTCGCGGCGCTTTGCGCTGGGCGGCGACACCGCGCTCGCACCGTTCGTCGAGGCGGCCGGGCGGCACGACGGCGGCGACAGCATCACCGGCAGCGGCCTCGAAATGGCGGGCGGGCTGCGCTTCATGACGCCGCGTCTGCAGGTGGAGGCGCGCGGGCGCTGGCTCGCGTTGCACTCGGAGGAAGGCGCGGAGGAGCGCGGCGTGAGCGCGACCGTGCGCATGGCGCCCGGGGCGCACGGGCGCGGGCTGTCGCTGTCTGTGACCCCGCGCTGGGGCGCGGGAACCGGCGGCGCGGAGGCGCTGTGGCGGGACCAACTGCCGCAATCGCCCGGAACCCCGGAAGGCGATGCCGCCGCGCTCGACGCGCAGATCGGCTACGGTCTGGGTCTCACTCCGCACGGGCTGCTGACGCCGTTCGCCGAGACCGGGCTCGCCGGCGCGGACAGCCGGCGGCTCAGGCTCGGCGCCCGGTTCGACGCCTCGCACCTGGATCTCGGCGTCGAGGTCGCGGGCGAGCGCGTCGAGAGCGGCGCGGCCGAGCCCAAGCACGCGCTCAGGTTCGACCTCAGGCTGCGGTTCTGAACCGCGCAGCCGGCGGCGGCCGGCGGCGCGGCGGGTGAGCGGTGATCGGGTGAGTCCGACCAGCGCAATGCAATCTCCAGGCCGTCGTGCTTGCAACGGCGAAAGGTCGACTCGACCGTAGTGGCGACCATACTCTCATGGTCCGGCCATGCCGACGCGCCGTCAAAGATGCGGCGCGACGCCGGTAGACGGAGGTTATTCCTCGTCGCGCTCGACGATGTGCAGAGCGGCGCGCGCCTGCTCCGCCTGGTCGCCTACCCCGCCCAGCCGGGCGGCGAGGTCGGCGCGCAACTCGGCGGCGAACTCCTCCAGGATGGCACGGATTTCGGCGCACAGTCCGTCCAGGCGGGAGCCGAGGTCGGAGCGCATCGCGGCGATTTCGGCGCGGATCTCGCGCAACTCGGCGAGGACGTCGCGAATCGTCGGCTGGGCGGGTTCACTCATCCGTACAGCCTACCGCGCCCGCCGGCGGTGAGGCAATGGGGCGACCGGGGCGACCTCGGGGCGACCTATCGGCATTCCGCACATGCGGCGCAGGGTGTGGCGGTCCCCGAAACCGCCCGCCTTGGTGACCACCACCAGGCCGCCCCACGGCCCACCGAGCACGCGGCCCCACGGAACGCAGGGCTCCGCTTCGCCACGCAGCGCGAGGCGGCGAATGTGCAGCCGTCGCAGGCATGCGTAGGCGGTGTCGCCGCCCACCAGCAGCAGCGCGCGCGGGCGCACCGCTGCCGCCGCCAGGGCGCGCGCGGCCAGATCGGCGAGTTCCATCGCCACCGTCTCCGCCACCGGGGCGGATGGCCGTGCGGCGGGCTCCGCGGGCGGGGGTGCGCAGAGAAAGAGATCCCGGCCGCCGGCCAGCGCCTGGGCGGACACCGCGACCGCATCCGCCGCGCTCAGCGGGCCCGGTGGGCCGCCGTCCGCGGCACCGGTGGCGTGCCAGCGTGGGGCGTACGCCGCGGCTCCGGAAGGCGCACTCGGACGCACCATCAGCGGGCGCGCGGCGGCGGCGGCGAAGTCCACCTGCGTGCGGGCCAGGATGCGGCGCGATCCACAGACCAGTACCAGCGGCGCCCGGTGTGCGGGCACCGAGTCAGCAACGCGATCGCCTCCCTCCATGGGCGGCGCGGCATCGAGTCGCGGTGCGCCGGCCAGCGCCAGGGCGCGCAGCAGGCCGGCGGAACCCGCCCAAACCAGCCTGCGGTCCCCGCGAGCGAAACCTCCTGCCGCCGCCGCAAGCGCATTCAGGTCGCGCTCGCCGGCGGCATCGGCCACGATCAGATCGACCGGTCCGTGCGCGGCGGCGGCAACCTGCCGGCGGCACGGGCGCGCGGGCAGGTGCGCGGCGCGACACCGCGGCCATTGGCGGCGCACGATGTCGATCACCGCCGAGCCGGCGGCAGCGCCGTGCGCGGCCGGAATCTCGTCGCGGTACGCGGTTGCCATGGCCGGCTCGCCGGCCACCAGCAGCACGCCCTCCCGCACGGTGCGCTCCTGTTCCGGCAGCGCCGGCGTGCACACGATCACGCAGGGGGCGAGCGCGTCGTGCAGGGCCGCCAACTCGGCGCCGACGTTGCCGCGCATCGTCGAGTCGATCTTCTTGAACCACACCGTGCGGCCCGCGGCGGACAGTTCGCGGCATGCGGCGCGTACGCGTGCGGACGCCTCGTCCGGCGGCACGCCGCGCGAGACGGTGTTGATCACCGGCAGCGGGCCTGATGGGACAGCGCCGCCGGCCCTCACCAGCACCTCCACGGCGGTGCGCGGCAGGAGCTGCACGCCGCCGTCCATGGCGCCGGTGAGATCGTCGGCCAGCACCGCGACTGCACCCGTCCGCGGCCAGCCAACAGCATCGATCTTCATGGTTCACGGCTCCTGCAGCTCATCGGCCGGCTCGACGCTCCGGTTTGGACGGCCTGAACGGCGGCGTTGTTGCCGGCCGGCGCCGGTCCCGGGCATACTAACAGAGTCCCGATATCAAGGAGACCATTGTGGCTTTTACCCTCGAACTGGGCGCCAAGGCGCCCGACTTCAGCCTGCCGGGAGTGGACGGCAACGACTACTCGCTGGCCAGCTTCGCCGACGCGGAGGCGCTCATCGTCGTGTTCGCCTGCAACCACTGCCCGTTCGTGATCGGCTCGGAAGACCGCTTCAACGACCTGTACGCCGACTACAAGGACAAGGGCGTGGCGCTGGTCTCGATCAACTCCAACGAGACCGACGGCCATCCCACCGACTCCTTCGATCACATGCAGGAACGCGCCGCCGAGAAGGGCTTTCAGTTCCCGTACGTGCGCGACGACAGCCAGGAGGTGGCGCTCGCCTACGGCGCGCTGCGCACGCCCCACTTCTACCTGTTCGACCGCGACGGCAAGCTGCGCTACACCGGGCGCATGGACGACGATCCGCGCGACCCCGCCGGCGCCTCCACCCGCGAGTTGCGCGACGCGCTCGACGCCGTGCTCGCCGGCGACGAGGTGGCGGTGCCGCTGACCAACCCGATCGGCTGCAACGTGAAGTGGAAGAACCAGGACGCCCACTGGATGCCCGCGGAGGCCTGCGACCTGGTCTGACGGTGACGGCACGATCACGCCGCGGCCCGGCAGACCGCGTCGGAACGGTCGGCGGCGGCCCGCGCCGTGACACGGAGCCGATGAACACCGGCGCGCCGCCGTCCGCACGCCCCGTGCCCGCGCGCTGCGGGCAGGAACTCCTGGACCTGGTCGACGCCGACAACACGGTGATCGGCACCGTCGACCGCTCCCGCGTGCATGGCGCGCCGTCGCTGCGCCACCGCGCCGTCCACGTGCTGGTGTACGACGCCCGCGGCCGCCTGCTGTTGCAGAAGCGCTCGGCCGGCAAGGAGATTCAGCCCGGCAAGTGGGACACCTCGGTCGGAGGCCACCTGGAGTCCGGCGAGAGCTACCCGGCCGCCGCCGTCCGCGAGACCGCCGAGGAGCTCGGCCTGGCCATCGACGTCGACGCCCTGGTGCCGGTGCACGGGTTCGTGTGGCGTTCGCCGGTGGAAACCGAGCACGTCACCTCCTACCGGATCCGATGCGACGGCCCGTTCCGCCCGCACCCGGAGGAGATAGACGAACTGCGCTTCTGGTCCGCGGAGCAATTGCGCGCCGCCGCCGGCACCGGTGCGCTGACCCCGATGCTGGAGCACGAGCTGGCGCTGCTCGGCGTGCTCGTCGGCGGCGCCGCCGGCGCCGGCGCCGGCGCCGGCACGGGCGCGGCGTTGGATCCGGCCTACCTCGATCCCGGCGGCGGCGCCACGCTGCCCGCCGAGCCGCCGCCGCGCGCCGCCATGAACGCGGCCACGCGCTCGCTGCACGACGCCATCGACGCCACCATGCGCCGCCTCGGGCAGCCCTACCTGCATCCGGACGGCGAAACGCTGCAGCTCGACCTGTTCGGCAGCGCGCCAATGGTGCGCTGGCAGGAACGCAAGGCGGCCGCGGTATTCCTGGCCGCCGAGGCGTGGTCCGACCTGCCGCAAACCTACGGGCGCTACGGCACCGAGAGCGGGCGCCTGCTGCTCGCCGAGGTATGCCGGATGGAACGGGCGGCCGGCGCGCTGCTGACCGACGGCGGCATGCAGGCGTTCGCGCTCGCCTGCGACGTGCTGTTCGCCCCCGGCAGCCACGCCGTGGTCACGCGCAGCGTGTACAACAAGACCAAGAGCTACCTGCAGCGCCTCGCCGGGCGCCAGGACGGCGAGGTGACGTTGGTGGACGACGGCGACCTCGGCGCCGTCGAGCGCGCGCTGCGCGCCGACACGAGCATGCTGTTTACCGAGACCTACACCAATCCCCACACCCGCGCGGTCGATCCGCCCGCCCTCGCGGCCGTGGCCGCGCGCGCCCGCGCCGCCGGCTGCACGCGCTTGCGGGTGGTGGTGGACAACACCGTCGCCACTCCGTGGGGTCTGCGCGAGCCGCTGCTGTCGGTGCCCGGCATCGACGTGGTGGTGGCCAGCGGCACCAAGGCGCTCGCCGGCCAGGACCGCGACATGTGGGGCTACGTGGCGAGCAACCACGTCGACCTGCTCAACGAGGCGATGGACCTGCAGGCGATGCGCGGCGGCATCCTGGACTGGCGGCGCGCACGCGCCATACTGGCCGGCCTGGAAGGGGCGCGTGCGCGCTTCGAGCGGCGCTGCGCCACGGCCGCCGCGGTGGCGCGCTTCCTGGCCGGGCACCCGCGGGTGGCGCAGGCGCTGCACCCGTCGCTGCCCGACCATCCCGACGCCGACGTAATCGCCCGCCACTACCGGCTGCCGGGATCGATGGTCAGCTTTCGCCTGCGCGACGCCGACGACGAGGCCACGCGCCATTTCTGCGACGTGCTCGCGATGACCGGCGTGCCGCGCTACGCGCTCAGCTTCGACGGCCTGGCGACCAAGATCAACCACCACCGCTCGGTGTCCGAGTATTTCGCGGCCGACGCCGAGGTGCGCCGCATCGGCGTCGATCGGCTGGTAAGGCTCGGCATCGGCGTCGAGGACCAACGCGACCTGGCCGCGTGCCTCAACTGGGCGCTGTGGCGCGCGCCGGAGGTGCCGGCAGACGCCGTTGCCCAGTGGCAGGCGCACCGGCGCCGCGCGCTCGGCATTTCTTAAGACGACACGCTAGTAAAGCCGCCAAACGGCCGATAACAGTAGTGATGGCTGCGAAGCGATCGCCATTGCACGGCCCGTTTACGGTCGTCGGCATCGGTGAACTGCTGTGGGACATATTCCCCGACGGCCGCCGCGAACTCGGCGGGGCGGTGGCGAATCTCGCCTACCACGCGTCGCTGCTCGGCGACCGCGGCGTCCTGGCGAGCCGCGTCGGCCGCGACGCCGGCGGCGACGACCTGGTCGCGCGCCTGCGCGCGCTCGGTGTGGACGGCCGCTACCTGCAGCGCGATGCCGACCACCCCACCGGGACCGTCGACGTGGCTCTGAACGACGGCCTGCCGAGCTACACCATCCACGAGCCGGTCGCGTTCGACCATCCGCGGCTCGACCGCGGCTGGCGGGAGCTGGCCGCGCGCACCGACGCGGTCACCTTCGGCACCCTGGCGCAACGCACCACCGGCGCGGCCGCGGTGATCGGCGCATTCATCGCCGCCTGCCCGCCGCGCTGCGTGCGCCTGTTCGACGTCAACCTGCGCCAGCGGTTCTGGTCCGCGGCGGTGCTCGACGCTTCGCTCGACGCCGCCACCGCGGTGAAGCTGAACGACCAGGAACTGCCGCTGGTAGCAGGCGCACTCGGCATGCCCGCCGGCGACGAGCCCGCCATGCTCGCCGCTCTGCTCGAGCGTTACCGGCTCCGGGTGGCGTGCCTGACCCGCGGCGCGCGCGGCTGCCTGTTGGTCGGCGCGCCTGACCATGGCGCCGGCGCCGGCGCGCCGGGCGCGGCCTGCGCCGCGGGCGGCCCGGCACACAACGTCGCTTCCGAAGCCGTGTGCCGCGCGGAACAACCCGGAATCCACGTCCCGGTGGCCGACACGGTCGGCGCCGGCGACGCGTTCGCCGCCGCGCTCCTCTACCACGTGCTGCGCGGCGGCGACCTGCGACGCACCGCAGCGGCGGCAAACAGGTACGCCGCCTTCGTGGCGACCCGGCGCGGCGCCACCCCCGCGGTTCCCGAGCCGGTACTGCACGAGGCACGGACGGCGGCGTGAGCGGCTACGTCGACACCCACTGCCACCTGGACGACAAGCGTTTCGCCGACGACCGCGACGCAGTGGTGGCGCGCGCCGGCGCCGCCGGCGTCACCGGCGTGTTGATCCCGGCCACCGGACTGGCGAGCGCGCGCGCCGCCCTCGACCTTGCCCCACGCTACGCCGGCATCGGCGTGGCCGTGGGCGTGCATCCACTGTGGTGCGCACAGGCGGGCCGGCTGGACGACGCGATACCCGCACTCCACGCACTCACCGCCAATCCCGCGGTGGTCGCCGTCGGCGAGATCGGCCTCGACTTCTTCCGCGGGCCCGACCCGGCGCTGCAGGAACAGTGGCTCGATGCCCAGCTCGACCTGGCCGCCGCCGCCGGCCTGCCGGTGATCCTGCACAACCGCGACGCCACCGGCAAGCTGCTGGAACGGTTGCGCGCCTGGGGCGAACGCGCGGCGCTGCCGCGGCCGCCCGGCGTGCTGCACGCGTTCAGCGCCGGAGGAGCCGCCGCCGACTTCGCGCTCGGCGCCGGGTTCTACCTGGGCATCGGCGGCATGCTCACCTTCCGCCGCGCCGACGAACTGCGTGCGGTGGCCGCGGCCGCCCCCGCGGACCGCCTGGTGCTGGAGACCGACGCTCCCTACCTGGCTCCGGAACCGCTGCGCGGGCGCCGCAACGAACCGGCCCTGCTGCGCCACGTCGCCACGCGCCTGGCTGCGGTGCGCGCCACCGATACCGAGCAGATTGCGCTGCAAACCACCGCCAACGCGGGACGCCTGTTCCCGCGGCTGAACCCGGAAGGAGTACGATGACGGTACGCGCTCTTGTTGCCGCACACCGACCCGAACAAGCTGACCGGCGGTCGGCGGCGGAGCATCGGTGTTCACGGTCATCGGCATCACCGAGAGCCGGTGCCGGCGCCCACGCCGCGATGCGCGCAGCGCGGCGCCGCTGCGCCGTCCGGCTGCTCGCCGCGCTCGGCTGCATTGCCGCCGTCCTGGCCGGCTGTTCGCTCGACCGCCTCGCCACGCGCACCGTGACCGACCTGGTCAGCGGCCAGGGCGGCGACGACGTATTCGCCAGCGAACAGGACCCGCGGCTGGTCGGCGATGCGCTGCCGTTCGCCCTCAAGCTGTACGAGCTGCTGCTGTCGCGGGCCCCGGACGACCCGGGGCTGCAACTCGCCACCGGGCGCAGCTTCGTGGCCTACGCCAACGCGTTCGTGCAGCGCCCGGCGGAGCAGATGCCGGTTACCGAGATCGACCTGCGCATCAGCGAGTTGCAGCGCGCCAAGCTGCACTATCTGCGCGGCCACGACTATCTGCTGGCCGGTCTCGAGTTGCGCCATCCGGGGTTCGCCACCCTGTTCGCATCGCCCGACACCATGGACGAAGCGCTCGCGATGGTGGACGCGGGGAGCATCGACTACCTGTACTGGATGGCGGCGGCATGCCTCGGCGCCCTGTCCACCGATCCGTTCGACATGGAACTGCTGGTCGCCGCGCCGTACGCGGCCAAGATGCTGCACATGGTGATCGACTGGGACGAGCGTTACCAGGGCGGAGCCGCGCACGACATCCTTATCCGCTATTATGCGGGCACCGCGGCGGTGCTCGGCGGCGACATGGGACGCGCGCGCGAGCACTTCGAGCGCGCCGTGGCCGCGTCCGGGGACAAGCGCACCGGGCCCTACCTGGCGATGGCCGGCGTGGCCATAGGCCAGCAGGATCCGGTGCTGTTCCGCAGGCTGCTCGGCGACGCGCTGGCCATCGAGTTGGACGTGGCGCAGTATCGGCTACAGAATACGCTTGATCAGCAATACGCCGCCTGGCTGCTCGATCACATGGAGGACCTGTTTGTTGAGCTATAACGAAGCACATCCGCACCGCACCGGCCGGTGGTGGCGGCGCGTCCTGCCGGCCATGATCCTGGCGCTGTGTTGCACCACCGGAGCCACCGCGCTCACCATCAAGCTCGGCAGCGTGGCGCCGGCCAATACGCCGTGGGACCTGGCGCTGCGCGGCCTGGCGGCCGACTGGGCGCGCATCTCCGACGGCGAGATCGACGTGAAGATCTTCCCCGGCGGCATCGCCGGCAACGAGCTGGACATGATTCGCAAGATGCGCATCGGCCAGCTTCAAGCCGCCGCCATGACCGCGATCAGCTTCAACAACATCTATCCCGGCGTGCTGGCGATCGCCCAGCCGATGCTGGTGCGCACCGACGACGAGATGCGCAACATCCTGGAGGAGATGACACCGTTCTTCAACGAGCGGCTCGAAGAGCGCGGTTTCGTGCCGCTGATGTGGGCGCCGATCGGCTGGGTGAAGTTCTTTGCGCGCGAGCCGGTGCACACCGCCGACGACCTGCGCCGCCACAAGCTGTGGGTCGGGTCGGCCAGTCCCGCCGTGCTGCGCGCCTGGCAGCACGCCGGGTTCAACCCGGTGGCGCTGCCGGTGTCGGAGGTCACCACGGCGCTGCAGAGCGGCATGATCGACGCGGTGGCCTCCAGCCCGTCCGGCGCGGCATCGTTCCAGTGGTTCGGAATCGTGCCGCACATGACCGACCTGCGCTTTACGCCGTTGTTCGGGGCGGTGATGATCAGCAAGCGCGCGTGGCAGCGCATCCCCGCCGACCTGCGCCCGCGGCTGATGCGCGCGGCGGAGATGGCGGCACAGCGGGTGAGCGAGGGCGCTTACGAGATGGACGACCTGGCGGTGCACGTGATGGTCGCGCACGGCCTGCAGGTGCACGCGGCGACCGACGCCCTGGAGCAGGAGTTCCAGGACATCATCGCGCGCAACTTCGGCGACCTGATCGGCGACGAGATCGATCCGGAAGCCTACGACCTGGTCCTCCAGAAGGTGGCCGCCTACCGCGCCCGCGGGGGCGGCAACTGAGGACGGCACCGTCACCGGACGCGGCGGCTCCGCAGCCGCGCGCAGCCCGGGGTGGACGCCGGCGTCGCACCGCGAGCGCCGCTCGCATGCAGGCGCTGTTCCGCCGCGGGCTGCCGGGCCACGGGTTGCCGGGCAGCCGCAGGGACGCGCGGGCACGCGGGCATCCGCAGGGCGCGATCCGCGCGCAGGGCGGCCGGTGACCGGTGCTCCGGGGGCGCCGGGGGGGCCGGCGGATCCGCGAGGGCCCGCCCCAACCGGGGCCGACAACGATCCGCCGGTACCGGAGGCGCACGCGGCGCCCGGCGACCAGCAGCGCCCGCCCGCCGCGCATGCGGCGGGCGGCGAGCCGTCCGCACCGCGTTCCGCGCTGGCGCGCCTCGAAAACGGCACCGTCACCGCGGCGCTGGTGCTGCTGGCGGCGCTGCCCACCGCCGCCGCCGTGCTGCGCCTGTTGTTCGGTGGCGGGCTCGCCGCCAGCGGCGAGTACGTCCGCCACCTCACGCTGTGGGTGGCGCTGATCGGAGGCGTCGTCACCACCCGCCGGGGCTCCCATCTCGCGCTGTCCAGCGGCCTCCACCAACTGCCGGATCCCTGGGGCGAACGGGTCCGCGCAGCCGCCGGCGCGATTTCGGTGGTGGTCACCACCGCCCTCGCGGTCAGCGCGCTGTCGCTGGTGCTGATCGCCTTCGACCCCAGCCAGGACGTCGGCGGGGTTCCGATCAGGCTCGCCGTGGCCGTATTGCCGCTGGGGTTCGCCGGCATGGCCGCGCACTTCGTGGCGCACGGGGTTCGGCAACCGGCGGCGCGTGCCGCGGTGCTGCTGGCCGTTCCCGCCGGCCTCCTGATCGGCATCGGCCCGCTGGTCAACGCGCTGCAGGTGGTCGCACCCGGCTACTTTCCCAGCTACGCCCTGGTCGATGCGGTGGCCGCGGCGGCGGCCGCGGCGCGCCTGCCGCTGGTGCTGGTCCTGGTAGGCTCGGCGTTCATCGGTACGCCCATATTCGTGATCCTGAGCGGGTTCACGCTGCTGCAGTTCCTGGGGTCGGGCGGCGCCCTGGAGGTGGTGCCGGACGAGGCGTACGCCATGCTCTCGCAACCGCTGGTGCCGGCGCTGCCGCTGTTCACGGTCGCCGGCTTCATCCTCTCGGAGAGCAGGGCGGGAGAACGGCTCATCACGCTGTTCCAGGCCTGGTTCAACTGGTTCCGCGGCGGCCTGGCGGTGATGGCGGTGCTGCTGTGCGCCTTCTTCACCACCTTCACCGGCGCTTCCGGGGTCACCATTCTCGCCCTCGGCGGACTGCTGCTGTACATGCTGCAGCGCAACGGCTACCGCGAACGGTTCAGCATCGGGCTGCTGACGGCCGCCGGCAGCATCGGACTGCTGTTCCCGCCCGCGCTGCCGATCATCATGTACGGCGTCATCGCCCAGATCGACATCCGCCAGCTGTTTGTCGGCGGCTTCCTGCCGGGCGTGCTGATGGTGCTCGCCCTGGCCGCGCTCGGCATCTTCCAGGCGCTCCGGCGGCGTACCGAGACCGCCCCCGGCACCGGCGGCGAGCGGCCCCGCTTCCATCTGCGCACCGCCCTGCAAGCGGCACGCGGGGCGGCCTGGGAGCTGGCGCTGCCGGTGGTGGTGGTGGCGCTCTACTTCGGCGGCATCACCTCGCTGGTGGAAACGGCGGCCGCCGCCACCATCTACGTGCTGCTGGTGGAAACGGTGGTGCACCGCGACATACCGCTGCGCACACTGCCGCGCGTGCTCGCCAAGTGTACGCCGATCATCGGCGGCGTGATGATCATTCTCGCCCTCGCCAAGGGCCTGTCCTACTTCATGGTGGACGCCGAGGTGCCCACCAGCCTGGCCGCGTGGGTAAACGGCGCCATAAGTTCCCGCCTGCTGTTCCTGATCCTGCTCAACCTCACCCTGCTGGTCGCCGGCGCGCTGATGGACATCTTCTCCGCAATCGTCGTGCTCGCTCCGCTGCTGATCCCGCTCGGTGTCTCCTACGGCATCCACCCGGTGCATCTCGGCATCATCTTCCTGGCCAACCTGGAACTGGGATACCTGACGCCGCCGGTGGGCATCAACCTGTTCCTGGCCTCCTACCGCTTCGACAAGGACCTGGTGAGCGTGTATCGCACGGTGGTGCCGTTCCTGCTGGTCCTGCTGGTGGTCGTACTGGTCATCACCTATGCACCGTTCCTGACCACCGGCCTGCTCTCGGTCGTCCAGTTTTGACCGCGCGCCGGCGGCGGTGGCGGACCGACGGCGATCGCAGTACCTTGCAGTGAGGATGCCGGCACGTACCGACGAGGAGCGCAGGCACCCCGCGATTTGGACAACGATGACAACCCGATGCACAGGCATGCCGTGCCGGCCGGCACGCTCGGATCAGGACTCGCGGCAGTGAGACAGGCTACCGTTTCCGACCGGCGCACTGCCCACCGCGAGCGATACCCCCCGACCGTGACCGCCCACCGCGCCTACTGGCGGCGCTGGCGGCTGGCGACCTGGCTGCTGTCGGTGAGCGTGCTGGCCTCGCTGGCAATCGGCGCCGGCATCGGCTGGGAGGGCAAGAGCACCGCGATCCGGATCCAGGACATCGTCATCGCCATCGTGTCCGCGGTCGTCACGTTCGTGCTGATGCGCTGGTGCGCGGTCGGCATGCGCTCGTTCAGCGACCGCTACCTGATGACCGCGCAGAAGGCCACCGACCTGGTCGACGAGGCCCTGGCCAAGGGACTGTTGTCGAACGAATACGTGCGCTCCCCGGAGCGCGACCGCCGGGTGGCCAAGACCATCAGCTACGACCGCAAGCTTGGTTTCAGCGAAGCCGAGATCGAGAAGGACCTGGAAGCATTCCTGCCCGACTGATCCCGCCGCACCGCCCGCACCGCCCGCACCGCCGCCGCGTGCTTGATTCGGCGCCGCTGCGGGGGTAGGCTGTTGGTTCAGCGGAGATGAACGACGTGGGCGACACCCGTGGACAGGTTCCCTACCTGCTGCAACTGCTCGATGATGACGCCGCGGGGGTACGCCGGCGGGTGATGCACGCCCTCGAGAAGCTGGGCCCCGACCTCGAACTGCTGGCCGAACCGCATCTGCAGCGCCTGAACGCCGGGCAGCACGAGGCCCTGCGGCGCGTTCTGGCCCGGCAGCGCAAGGCCTGGCTGCGCGAGCGATGGCCGAGCTGGGCGGCGGTCGAGGGCCGGCGCCCGCGCATCGAGGCCGCGCTCAGCCTGCTTGCCCGCTTCCAGCTCGGCGTGGAGTTTCCGCTCTCCGTCGGCGACATGCTCGACGATCTTGCCGACGACTTTCGCGGCTCCGGCCATCCCCCGGACGCGTTCGGCCTGAGCGGGTTTCTGTTCAAGGAGGTGGGGCTGAGCGGCAATCGCGACGACTTCTACAACCCGCTCAACAGCAACCTGGTCTCGGTCATCCTCTCCAAGCGCGGCATCCCGATCAGCCTGGTGGCGGTCTACATGCTGGTCGGCCGCCGTCTCGGCCTGGATATCCAGGGGTGCAACGTGCCGAACCACTTCCTGGCGCGCGTCATCCACGACAAGCGCATCGTGCTCGTGGACTGCTTCGACCGCGGCCGCGTGGTGGAGGCGGAGAAGCTGCTCGCGCGCACGCCCGCCAACCTGCGCCAATTGCAGATGCTGCGCAACGGCGCCGACCCGGTGCGTATCGTGCAGCGCATCCTGCACAACCTCAATCACGCCTACCGCCGGGCCGGGGACCACGACCTGAGCGCGTTCATGATCGAGCTGCTCGGCATCACCGCCCGGCGCAAGGCGAACTAGGAGCTGCCGGATTGCGACAGCCTCCTGGTGCAACGGACGGGATGGGCCAAAGGCACCGCCGGCAGGCGGTGGTTTTGGGGCGTTAGCCGGGGCGCCGCCGCCCGCGCCGTGCCGCGACCCGACTCCGGCAACAACCCGCGCGCGACTCTGGAGGGGAGCGTCAACCGGGTGGTGTACGAACAGGAAGAGAGCGGCTTCGCGGTACTGGTTCTGCAGCAGCCGGAGGACGGCGGCGAGGCGGTCGCGGTCGGCAACCTGCTCGGCATCAAGCCCGGCGAGGCGGTCCGCCTGGCCGGCGGCTGGGTGGATCATCCCCGCTATGGGCGCCGATTCGAAGCGCAGTCCTACGCCACCGTCGCACCGCGCACGGTAGCCGGCCTGGAGCAGTACCTCGGTTCCGGGATGGTGCCCGGCATCGGGCCGGGCTTCGCGCGCCGCATCGTCGGCCACTTCGGGTTGGAAACCCTGCGGGTGCTCGATCAGGCGAGCGCACGGCTGCGCGAGGTGCCCGGTATCGGCGCCGCCCGAGCCGGGCAGGTGGCGCGCGCCTGGCAAGAGCAGCGCGCGCAGCGCGGCACCATGCTGTTCCTGCAGTCGTACGGCATTTCCGCCGCGCACGCGCGGCGCATCTGGCGGCAATTCGGCGCCCGCGCCAGGGCCGTGCTGCAGGACGACCCCTACCGGCTGGCGAGCCACGTGCCCGGCATGGGTTTCCACACCGCCGACCGCATCGCCGCACAGCTCGGCATCGCACCCGACTCGGCGCAGCGCATCCAGGCGGCGGCGCTGCACCAGCTCGCCGCGGCCGCCGCGGAGGGCGACGTATTCCTGCCGGAGCCCGCGCTGCGCCAGCGCACAGCCGACCTCACCGCGCTGTCCGACCAGCGCAAGGTGCAGACCGCGCTCGCCTCCCTGTGCCGGGAGGGACGCATGGTGTGCGCCGATCGCGCCGACGCCGGGCAGCCGGGCACCGTCGCCGCGCGCTATCTCCCCCACCTGGCGGCCGCCGAGACGCGCGCCGCCGCGCGCCTCGCCGCGCTGCTGGCCGCGCCCGCCCGCGGCCCGGAGGCGGCCGTCGCCGCGCTCGCCGGCGACACCGGAATCGAACTGTCGGCCGCGCAGCAGGCGGCCGCCGCGCGCCTGCTGCGCAGCAAGGTGGGCGTGCTCACCGGCGGCCCCGGCACCGGCAAGACCACGCTGGTACGCTGGATAGCGGCCAGCTTCCGCCGCATCGGGGCACGCGTGGCGCTGGCCGCCCCTACCGGGCGCGCCGCCAAGCGGCTGGAGGAGTCGACCGGCATGGCGGCCGCCACCATCCACCGCCTGCTGGAGTTCAGCCCGCGCGACGGCACCTTTACCCGTACCCGCGAACACCCGCTGGCCATCGACCTGGTCGTGGTGGACGAGGCGTCGATGGTCGACATCGTGCTGCTGGCCGCGCTGCTCGACGCGGTGCCCGACCGCAGCCGGGTGCTGTTCGTGGGCGACGCCGATCAGCTCCCGTCGGTCGGCGCCGGCGCGGTGCTGGCCGACCTGGCGCAGGTGGCGGCGATCCCGACCGTGCGGCTCGCCGAAGTGTTCCGCCAGTCGGCGGCCAGCCAGATCGTGCGCGCGGCGCACGCCATCAACCGCGGCGAGTTCGATCCCGGCACTCCGTCCGACGCCGGCGGCGACTTCTACTTCATCGCGCGGCGCGAGCCGGAGCAGGTGGCCGACACGCTCGAACACGTGGTCACCAGCCGCATTCCGCGCCGCTTCGACCTCGACCCGCGCTCCGACATCCAGGTGCTGTCGCCGATGAACCGCGGCCCGCTCGGCACCGCGCAACTGAACGCGCGCCTGCGCGAACGCCTCAACCCCGCCCCCGATGCCGCGCCCGCCTCGGCGGCCGGCTCCGCGGCCGGCTCGGGAGCGGGTAGCGGCGCCGGCGCCCGGCTGCGCACCGGCGACCGCGTGCTGCAGACCCGCAACAACTATCAGCTCGAAGTGTTCAACGGCGACATCGGCCGGGTGATCGACGTGGACGCCGACGCCGGAGCGGTGCGGGTCGACTTCGCCGGCCGCCACGTCCAGTACGGCGGGGCCGACCGCGACGACCTGGTGCTCGCCTATGCGATTTCGATCCACCGCTCACAGGGCAGCGAGTTCCCGGCCGTGGTGATCCCGGTGCACACCCAGCACTTCATCATGCTGCGCCGCAACCTGCTGTACACCGCGGTGACCCGCGGCAAGCGCCTGGTGGTGCTGGTCGGCAGCGAGATGGCGGTCTCCATCGCGGTGCGCCGCGGCGCGGACCGGACCCGCCACACGGCTCTCGCCGAGCGCATCGCAACCGCCGGCGGCGGACGATGACAGCGGTGGCGAGTGACATTGCCTCCTGGTCGCCGATCGGCCTTGGCACCTGGGCGATGGGCGGCACCGGCTGGCGCTACTCCTGGGGGCGCCAGGACGATGCCCGGTCCGAGGCCACCATCGTGCGCGCCGTGGAGCTGGGCATCGACTGGATCGACACCGCGCCCGTGTACGGAGTCGGCCACGCCGAGGAGGTCGTCGGGCGCACGCTGGCGGCCCACGGCCTGCGGCCGCACGTGCGGGTGGCGAGCAAGTGCGGCTTTCTGTGGCAGCCCGGCAGCCGGCGGCCCTATCCGCGCCTGACCGAGGCCAGCGTGTTCGACGAAGTCGAGGCCAGCCTGCGCCGCCTGCGCACCGACCGCATCGACCTGTACCAGATCCACTGGCCCGGCCCCGACTGCGACGTCGACGCCGCGTGGGAATCGATCGGGCGCCTCATCGAGCAGGGCAAGGTGGTCGCCGGCGGCGTGTGCAACCTGGCCGCCGGCGACCTGCAGCGCCTGCATGGCTCGCGCCCGGTGGCCACGCTGCAGCTTCCCTACCACCTGCTCGACCGCGCCGCCGAGACCGACCTGCTGCCGCGCTGCGCGGCGCTCGGGGTGGCGGCGCTCGCCTACAGCCCGCTCGCCTCCGGCATCCTCACCGAGACGTTCGACGCCCGCCGCCGGCGCCGCCTGCCCGGCAACGACTGGCGCTCGCGCGCCGCCGCCTTCAACGAACCGCTCCTCGCCCGCCACCTGCGCGCCGCCGCCGCGCTGCGCGCGCTGGCCGCCGAGCGCGGCGTGCGCGCCGAACAGCTCGCCATCGCCTGGGCGGCCGGCCACCGGGCCGTGCGCGGCGTGATCGTGGGCGCCCGCACGCCGCGCCAGGCCGCGCAGGCCGCGGCCGCCGCCGGCCTGCGCATCGACGGCGAAGCGCGCCGCCTGCTCGCCGCCGCGCTGCACCGCGCCGCGCGCGCACCTGGCGGCCACGGTGCTCTCCAGGCGCAGTGAGGGCGGCGGGAGAGCGGTGGATCAGCGTCACCGGGGCGCCGGCGCGCTGCAGGTCGAGGGCGGTCTCCACGGCCGGGTTGCCGCCTCCCACGACCGCCACCCGCCGGCCATAATGGGGGTGCCCGTCATGGAAGTTGTGCGAACGCCTGGGCAGATCCTCGCCCGGACTGCCGAGCCGCACCGGCGTGTCGAAGCATGGTCCGACTGAGCATTCTCCAACTGCCCCTGGTCGACGTGTACAACCATGTCGCGCGGTGACCGCGCCGACTCAACCTGCCGCTCGCCGGCTGCCGCGAGCATGCGGCCCACCGGCGCGGTGGCGCTCGGCGACGCCGCGGTCGCACGGTTCCGGCGCCGCGTGTGCTGGCACGGACGGCGCCACTACCGCGTTCTGCCGTGGCGCGAGACGAGCGACCCGTACGCCATCCTGGTGTCGGAGGTGATGCTGCAGCAGACCCAGGTGACGCGCGCGCTCGACCACTACGCGCGCTTCCTGGCGCGCTTCCCGGACCCGGCCGCCCTGGCCGCGGCGCCGCTGTCCGCGGTGCTGGAACGCTGGCGAGGCCTCGGCTACAACCGCCGGGCGCTGGCGCTGCAGCACGCCGCCGGCGCCGTGGTGCGCGAACACGGCGGCCTGTTGCCGGCCGACCGCGACGCGCTGCTGCGCCTGCCGGGGGTGGGCCCGGCCACCGCCGGCGCCGTGCTCGCGTTCGCCTTCGCGCAGCCGGCGGTGTTCATCGAAACCAACATCCGGCGCCTGTTCCTGCACCAGTTCTTCCCCGCCGCCGACAACGTACCGGACGCCGCCCTGCTGCCGCTGGTGGCGCGCACCCTCGACCGCCGGCGCCCGCGGCGCTGGTACTACGCGCTGATGGACTGGGGGGCGGCGCTCGGGCGGCGCCCCGGCAACCCGAACCGGCGCAGCGCCCATTACAGCCGCCAGAAACCGTTCGCCGGGTCGCGGCGCGAGCTGCGCGGACGCGTGCTGCGCCTGCTCACCGAACGCCGCTGCCTGCCGCTCGCCGAACTGCAGGAACGCTGCGCCGACCAACGGCTCGCCGCGGTGGTGGCAGACCTGGCCGCCGAGCAGTTCCTGACCCGCTCCGGCAACGTGGTCTGCATCGCCGGCCACCGCGTGCCGCCGCCCACCTGACAATCTATTTCTCTACCATGAGTTACGCCGCATTCACTCAGATCGGTGGCGGGCGCCGGCGGGGTCAGGAAGGTGCGCCGCCGCGGGGCGCGCCGGCAGCGGGGCGCGATCCTTTTTCTGCGTCATCAATGGAACGAATCGGGTTGACTGCCGATAATACAAGTGATACGGTTGATACCCTGTCGCATCAGGTGCTGATGTTCCCGGCAACCGTGGCAGGAAGGAGCAAGATGCGCGCCTACGGGGCCATAAACCTCAGGCAGGTGCCAATACGGCTGCGCGACCAGTTTCATGCAGTCTGCGCGCTGCGCGGCACCTCAATGACTCGACGGCTCATTCAGCTCATCGAGGCTGACGTGGAGCGCGCCATCGACGAGGGTACCTACCTGCCGGTGCCCGTGCGCGGCCCGGACGCGGCAACCGCGCAGTCGGGCGCGGACGCCGCCGCCGTGCAGCGGGAGCTCTTTCCGGAGCACGCGACGCCGGAACAGCAGTAAGGGGACCCTGCAAGTAAGGGACCATGCAGCAACGACGAACAATACCACGGAGGGGCACATGAGCGAGATGGTGATCAAGCGGACCGGGGAGGTCGTCGATTTCGACGGCGGCCGGATCCGTGTCGCTATTTCAAAGGCGATTCGGGCTACCGCTCCCCCCGACCAGTGGGACTCGCTCGAGAACGGCACCCTGCGTGCGGTGGTGGCGGCCGTGGTGGGCGAAATCGACACCCGCTTCACCGACCTCTATCCCAACGTCGAGAACATCCAGGACATCGTCGAGAAGCACCTGGTCAAGAACGGGCTGTACGAAATCGCCAAGGCGTACATCCTGTACCGGGCCGAACGCCAGCAGGCACGCGAGCAGCACAAGGACCAGGTCGCCCAGCAGTCGCTGCTCGGCAAGCTCACCGTGCGCGCCCGCGACGGGCGCATGGTGCTGTTCGACATCGCCAGGCTGACGCGCACCATCCGCGACGCGGCGCACGGCGCCGCCGGCGTCGGCGGCGCCGCACTCGACGCCGAGGTCGCCGTCGACGAGGTGGCGCGCGAGACGATCCGCAATATCTACGACGGCATCTCGAGCGCCGAGGTCGAAAAGGCGCTGCTGCTCGCGAGCGCATCCTTCATCGAGCGCGACCCCTCCTACAGCCGGCTCGCCGCGCGCCTGTTCCTGCGCCGCATCTACAAGGAGGTAATCGGCTCCCCGTTGGCTCCGGCGAACCTCGACGCCGACTACCGGAACGCCTTCCGCGACGGCATCCGCCGCGGCGTCGAGGCCGGCACGTTCGACGGCAAGCTGCTCGACTACGACTTCGAGCGCCTCGCCGGCGCCCTGCGCCCGGAACGCGACGACCTGTTCCTGTACATGGGCGTGCAGACGCTGTACGAACGCTACTTCACCCGCGTGGAGGGCGCGGTCATCGAAACGCCGCAAGCGTTCTGGATGCGTGTCGCCATGGGCATCGCCCTGCCCGAGCAGGACCGCGAGGCGCAGGCGATTCGCTTCTACGAGCTGATCTCGAGCCTGCGCTTCGTGCCCTCGACGCCGACCCTGTTCCACGCCGGCACCAATCACCCGCAGCTCAGTTCCTGCTACCTGACCACGGTCGGCGACGACCTCGGCAGCATCTTCAAGGCGTTCTCCGACAATGCGCAGCTCTCCAAGTGGTCGGGCGGGCTCGGCAACGACTGGAGCAACATCCGCGCCACCGGCGCCGCCATCCGCAGCACCGGCGTGGAAAGCCAGGGCGTGGTGCCGTTCCTGAAGATTGCCAGCGACGTGACGCTGGCCATAAACCGCAGCGGCAAGCGCCGCGGCGCTACCTGCGCCTACCTGGAGACCTGGCACCTCGACATCGAGGATTTCCTCGACCTGCGCCGCAACACCGGCGACGAACGCCGCCGCACGCACGACATGAACACCGCCAACTGGATTCCCGACCTGTTCATGAAACGCGTCCTCGCCGACCGGGAGTGGACCCTGTTCTCGCCCGACGAGACTCCCGATCTGCACGCCCTCTACGGCCGCAGGTTCGAACAGCGCTACCTCCACTACGAGGAGCTCGCCCGCGCCGGCAAGCTGCGCCGCCACCGCACGCTGCCGGCCGTCAAGCTGTGGCGCAAGATGCTCAGCATGCTGTTCGAGACCGGTCATCCGTGGATCACCTTCAAGGACCCGTGCAACATCCGCAGTCCGCAGGACCACGCCGGGGTGGTGAACAGCTCCAACCTGTGCACGGAGATCACGCTCAACACCTCCGCCACCGAGACCGCCGTGTGCAACCTCGGCTCCGTGAACCTGGAGAAGCACGTCACCGCCGACGGGGTGGACGAGGAGTTGCTCGCCGACACGGTAACGGTGGCGATGCGCATGCTCGACAACGTGATCGACATCAACTTCTACCCCACCGAGGAGGCGAAGAACTCCAATCTGCGCCATCGCCCGGTCGGCCTCGGGCTGATGGGCCTGCAGGACGCGCTGTTCAAGCTCGACCTGGCGTACGAGGATCCCGACACCATGACCGTGGTCGACCGCATGATGGAGTCGATCTCCTACCACGCGATTCTCGGCTCCTCGCGGCTCGCCGCCGAACGCGGCACCTACGACAGCTACCGCGGCTCCAAGTGGGACCGCGGCGTGCTGCCGCACGACACCCTGGCCCTGCTGGAGGAGGAGCGCGGCATGGCGCTGGCGGTGGACGCCGGCGGCGCGCTCGACTGGACGCCGGTCCGTGGGCACGTGGCGCGCCACGGCATGCGCAACTCCAACACCATGGCGATCGCCCCGACCGCGACCATCTCCAACATCGCCGGCTGCTTCCCGAGCTTCGAGCCGCCCTACAAGAACATCTACGTAAAGAGCAACATCAGCGGCGAGTTCACCGTGATCAATCCCTACCTGGTCGAGGACCTGCGCGCCGCCGGTCACTGGAACCGCGAAACCGCCGACCAACTGAAGTTCCACGACGGCAGCCTGCAGGAGATGCGCCGCCTGCCCCCCCACCTGCGCCGCAAGTACAAGGTGGCGTTCGAAATCGATCCGCTGTGGTATCTGCGGCTGGCGGCGGTGCGCGGCAAGTGGCTGGACCAGAGCCAGTCGCTCAACGTGTTCATGCAGGGCACGTCGGGCCGCCTGCTGTCGGAGATCTACCAGTTTGCCTGGCAGCTCGGCCTGAAGACCACGTACTACCTGCGCGCCATGGCCGCGACGCAGGTGGAGAAGGCGACCTTGGGCGCCGCCTACGGTTACACGCAGCGGCGCGCCGCCGCGGCCGCCAACGGCGCCGCGGGCAGCCCCGCGGCGGACCCGGCCCCGGCCGTGCACGCGCCCGCCGCGGCCGTGCACGCGCCCGCCAACGGCGCCGCGCCCGCGGGCGCCCCGGCCATGGACGCCGCGAGTGGCGCCGGCTCACCGGCCGACCACGCGGCCGCGGCGCAGGACGACACCCCGGCGGCCGCGCAGGCGTGCCTGCTCGACGACGAGTCGTGCGAGGTGTGTCAGTAAGCCATGCCGATCATCGGCGCTTCCGCCACCGACCCGAACAAGATCCTCCCGCTCACCTACCCGTGGGCGCGCGAGTTCTACAAGAACGGCGTGGCCAACAACTGGGTGCCGGAAGAAGTGTCGATGCAGAAGGACGTGGAGCAGTGGAAGGCGCCGGACGTGCTGAGCGGCACCGAGCGGCGCCTGATCCTGTGGAACCTCGGCTTCTTCTCCACCGCCGAGTCGCTGACCGCCAACAACATCGTGCTCGCGGTGTACCGCCACGTCACCAACCCGGAATGCCGCCAGTACCTGCTGCGGCAGGCGTTCGAGGAGGCGATTCACACCGACACCTTCATCTACTGCAGCGATTCGCTCGGCCTCGATCCCGACCACATCTACACGATGTACCACACCATCCCGAGCATCCGCGAGAAGGACCAGTTCGTGATCGAGATCACGAAGTCGATCTTCGATCCGTCGTTCGACCTGGTCTCGCCCGCCGCCGCCGATCGCACCGCCAACGTGCAGCGCTTCCTGCGTGACCTGATCGGCTACTACGTGATCATGGAGGGCGTCTTCTTCTACGCCGGGTTCGCCATGATGCTCGCGCTCAAACGGCAGGGCAAGATGGTCGGCATCGGGGAGCAGTTCGAATTCATCATGCGCGACGAGAGCGTACACCTGGCGTTTGGCTGCGAGCTGATCAACACCATCAAGCAGGAGTATCCGGCCGCCTGGTCCGCCGAGCTGCAGGCGGAGGTCGTGGGCCTGGTGCGGCGCGGCGTGGAATTCGAGCAGGCGTACGCCCACGACGCCTGCCCCGATGGTCTGCTCGGCATCAACGCCGTGCAGTTCGCCCGCTACGTCGAGTACGTCGCCGACCGCAGGCTCGAGCGTATTGGCCTGCAGCGCCAGTACGAGACCGAGAACCCGTTCCCGTGGATGGGGCACACCATGGACCTGAACAAGGAAAAGAACTTCTTCGAAACCCGGGTGACCGAGTACCAGCCCGCCGGCGCCCTCGACTGGGACTAGCCGATGCGAGCGATACAAGTAACCACGCCCGGAGGACCCGAGGTTCTCCGCATCACCGACCTACCCGTACCCGAACCGGGCGCGCACGAAGTCCGCGTCAGAATCGAAGCGGCGGGTGTCAACTTCATCGACATCTACCAGCGCACCGGTCTCTACCCCGTCGCCCCGCCTTTCACTCCCGGCATGGAGGGTGCCGGGGTGATCGATGCGGTCGGCAGCGGCGTCACCGCCGTGTCCCCCGGCACGCGCGTGGCGTACGCCATGACCGTGGGAGCCTACGCCGAATTCGCGCTCGTACCGGCGCGGGCGGTAGTGGCGCTGCCCGACGCTCTGTCCACCAGGCTGGCGGCGGCGGTGTTCCTGCAGGGTCTGACCGTGCACTACCTGGTAACCGACACGGCGCCGCTCGCCGGCGGTTCCACGGTGCTGGTGCACGCGGCCGCCGGCGGCGTCGGGCGCCTCCTGGTGCAGGCCGCGCGGCGCCGCGGCGCCACCGTCCTGGCAACCTGCTCCACGCCCGAGAAGGCTGCCATGGTGCGCGCGCTCGGCGCCCACCACGTGCTCGATTACGGCGACGTTCCCGAGCAAGCGCGCCGCCTCACCGGCGGCGCCGGCGTCGACGTGGTGTACGACTCGGTGGGGCAGGCCACCTTTGCCGGCTCGCTGGCGGCGCTGCGCCGGCGCGGCGTGCTGGTGAGCTACGGCCAGTCGAGCGGACCGGTGACCGGCTTCGAGCCGGCGATGCTGTCGCAGGGCGGCTCGCTCTATCTCACCCGTCCGACGCTGGCCGACTACATCGCCGAGCGAAGCGAGCTGGCGGCGCGCAGCGCCGAACTGTTCTCCTGGGTTGCCACCGGCGAGCTGGACGTGCTGATCCACCGCGAGTATCCGCTCGCCGAGGCGGCCGCCGCGCACACCGCGCTGGCCGGCCGCTCCACCACCGGCAAGCTGCTGCTCATTCCTTGACCGTGGCACCGGGGCCGGAGTGGCGCCCCGGGCCGGACAGGCAGGGCCGGACAAGCAGGGCCGGGGCCGAACAGGCGGGCGGTCAGGAGGAGTCGGCGAGGGCGCCGGCGAGGCCGGGTGGAATCCCCGGACCTGACCCGGTTTGCTGCGGAAAGGACTTGAACCTTCACGGGCTAAACGCCCACTAGCCCCTCAAGCTAGCGTGTCTACCAATTCCACCACCGCAGCGGACGGGGCAAGTTGCCCCATTGCGCTCCCATCTGTCAACAACGATCCGCGCATGCAATTGGCTGCAATTGGCGCACGCCCCTTGCGAAGCGGCGGTGCATCCGGTACGGTCCTGCCTCTATTTCGCACCCCGCGGAGCCGATCATGGACGATACCGACCACCTGCACGGACGCTCGCTGCTCACGCTGAGCGACTTTCCTCCGGACGACGTTCGCCTGCTGCTCGCCCTCGCCCGGCGCGCCAAGGCGGATCGGCGCGCCGGCGCAGTACGCCGCCGATTCGCCGGCATGAGCCTGGCGCTGCTGTACGAGAAGCCCTCCACCCGCACCCGCTGCGCGTTCGACACCGCGTTCGGCGAAGAGGGCGGCCATACCGTGTTCCTTGGCGCCGACGACATCCACCTCGGCGTCAAGGAGTCGCTCGAGGACACCGCGCGCATCCTCGGGCGCATGTTCGACGCCATCCAGTTCCGCGGCTACGGGCAGGCGACGGTGGAGGCGCTCGCCCGGCTGTCCGGCGTGCCGGTGTACAACGGCCTCACCGATACGCGCCACCCCACCCAGGTGCTCGCCGACCTGATGACCCTGGAAGAGCACTTCGGCCGCCTCGCCGGCCTCAGGCTCGCGTACGTCGGCGACTGCCGCAACAACATCGCAAGCTCGCTGATGATCGGCTGCAGCCTGACCGGCGTGCACTTCGCCGCCGTCGGTCCCGCCGAGCTGGCGCCGCCCGAAGCCCTGCGCCGCGAGTGCGCGCCGTTCGCCGAGGCCAGCGGCGCGCGCATCGAGTGCGGTCCCGGCACCGCGCTGGTGGCCGGCGCCGACGCCGTGTACACCGACGTGTGGGTGTCGATGGGAGAGGAGGAACAGTCCGCTGAACGGCGCGCGCTGCTGGCCCCCTACCAGGTGAACGCCGATCTGCTCGCCCGCACCGGCAACCCCGGCTGCGTGTTCATGCACGATCTGCCGGCGGTGAAGGGCAACGAGGTCACCGAGGAGGTGTTCGAAGGCCCGGCCTCGGTGGTGTGGGAGCAGGCAGAGAATCGCAAGCACACCGCGCGGGCGCTCCTGCTGGCCACGCTGGCGCGCGCCGGCGGGCGCGGCTCCACCGACCGGTAGCCCGTGGTGGAACCGGACGGCGCCCCGGCGGCGGCGAGCGCGCCCCGCTGACAAGGCGCGACCAACGCGCATATCGTGTAGCGGTGAGCGAGGACCATCTTGGACGCGTGGCGCCCGCGCTGCGCGCCGCCGGCATCGACGGCTGGCTGTTCTACAACGTCTATCACCGCGACCACGTCGCCGACGCGATACTCGGGGTGCCCGCCAACGCCATGAACACCCGCCCCTGGGCCGCGCTGGTCGCCGCCGACGGCACCGTGTCGCGCATCGTGCACGCCATCGAGGCGGGCGTGCTCGGCCACCTGCGGGGACCGGTGGCCACCTACGCGTCGCGCGATGAGTTCGTGGCCTGCCTGCGCACCGCCTGTGCGCGCCGCACCCCGGTGGCGGTCAACTACTCGGCCACCATTCCCGCCCTGTCCCTGGTCGACCACGGCCTGGTGGCCCTGCTGCGCCAACTCGCCATCCCCACGCTGCCGGCGGAGACGCTGATTCAGCGTGTGCTCGGCGTGCTCACCGCGGCCGGCCGCGCCAGCCACGATCGCGCGGCGGTGCTGGTGCGCGGCGTGCTCGACGACGCCTGGCGACGCCTGGCCGAACGGATACGCGGGCGCGCGGCGGTCAGCGAGGGCGAGGTGCGCGACTGGATCGCCGCGGCGTTCGCGCGCCACGGGCTGATCACCGAGGAGGCGCCGCTGGTGGCGGCCGGCACGCACAGCAACGACCCGCACTACCAGCCGGCCGGCGCCGGTGCGGCGATCGCGCCCGACCAGGTGGTGCAGTTCGACCTGTGGGCCCGCGAACCGGACGCCGCCGGCGTATACGCCGACATTTCGTGGGTGGCCTACACCGGGCACGCGGTGCCGGAGCCGGTGGCGCGCACCTTCGCCGCGCTGTGCGCCGCCCGCGACGGCGCCGTGGCGTTCATTCGCGAACGTCTCGCCGCCACGCAGCCGGTCAGCGGCGCCGCGGTGGACCGCCACACGCGCGCCATTCTCGACCGCCACCGCCTGCTGCCGTGGGTGCGCCACCGCACCGGCCACGCCATCGACACCCGCCTGCACGGCATCGGCGTCAATCTCGACACCGTCGAGTTCCCCGACCCGCGCCCGCTGCTGCACGGCTCCTGCTTCTCGATCGAGCCCGGCGTGTACCAGGCGGAGTTCGGGCTGCGCACCGAGATCAACGCCTACGTACACGGGCGCGAGCTGGTGGTGTCCGGAGGCGCGCCGCAGCAGGAGGTGCTGCACCTGTGACCAACGCCACCCCGCGGCAAGTGCTGGATGCACTGCGTGCCGCCGAGTCGCTGGTGGTGCTGGGCCACGAAGAGCCGGATGGCGACTGCGTTGCCTCGCAGCTCGCACTGGCCGAGTTCCTGAGCAGCCTCGGCAAGCGTGTCGGCGTCTACTCGGCCGGGCCGTTCAACCGGTACGAAATCCGTTCTTACGCGGCGCGCTTCCGCCCGGCCATCGAGGCGGAGACGTTGCGCCGCAACCCGCTCGCGGTGCTGCTCGACTGCGCCTCGCCCGAGCGCACCGGTTCCCTGGCCGGGCAGCTCGGCGGGTTGCGCACGGTGGTGATCGACCACCACCCGCCCGGCCCGCCGGGCAGCCCCGACGCCGCTTTCGGCGACCTGCGCCTGGTCGATCCGACGGCGCCCGCCACCGCCTGTCTCGTGCAGCTCATCCTGGAGTCGAGCGGCACCGCGGTGCGCACCGATCTCGCCGAGCTGCTGCTGCTCGGCCTGTGCACGGATACCGGCTTCTTCTGCCACGTCGCGGCCGGCAACACCACCGCGTTCGAGGCCGCCGCCCGCCTGGTGGCCAGTGGCGCGAGCCCGCGCGCCACCCACCAGAGCATCTACGGCGGGCGCAGCTTCGCCCACCGCCGCCTGCTCGGCACCCTGCTGCTGCGTACCGAACGGTTCCACGGCGGCCGGGTGCTGTTTACCTATCAGTCGCTCGCCGATCTGCGCGAACTCGGGGAGGGTCCGGCCGGACAGGACGAGCTCTACCAGTTGTTGCGTACGGTGGACGGCAGCGACGTGCTCGCGTTCGTCCGCGAGCGGCGCGAGGGGGAGTGCTCGGTGAGTCTGCGCTCCGCGCCGAGCGTGGATGTCGCGGCGGTGGCACGCCGCTTCGGCGGCGGCGGACACCGGCAGGCGGCCGGGTTCACCTGGGCCGGCAACGTGCACACGTTGCGCCCCCTGCTGATCAGCCGCCTCGCTCCGCAGAGTAAATCAGGGTAAATCAGCCAGCCGTTCGAGCCCCTCCGCGCGCCGGATCGTATCGCGTTCTGGCATGACGCTTGCTTCCAGGCGGGAACGGAGGTATCGACATGCTGGAGTTTCCGGCCGGGTTTTGCAACGAACGGGTATTCGCCGCCCAGCGGTCGCGCCGGCTGCGGCACGCCATGGTCGACAAGTTGGCCGCTTACGCCTATCAGTTCCCGCACAGCACGGTGGCGTGCCTGGACGAGGATGTACCGGGCGACTTCTTCCTGTACTGCTACGACAAGCTGGAACTGATAATCGACCGCTTCGAGGACCGCGGCATTCCGTTCGAACACTACTGCAATTCGGTGCTGCGCTGGCAACTGCGCAGCTATCTCAGAGACCGCAAGCATCTCGATCAGCGGTGGCGGGTCGCACTGTACAACCTGGCGTGGGACAGCAAGGAGTCCATTGCCCGCTGGCAACGCTCGTTCGATCCCGCCCGCGCCGCGGCACGTACGGAACCGCCGCGGCCGCCCATCGCTGCCGGCCGCGAGTCGCCGGCGCGCGCGCCGGCGCTGCGGCTGGCCGATCCGGCCGGCACGTTCCGCGCGGGCGCCACGCAACGGCCGCGGCGACTCCGGACGCGCCGCTTCAGGTTGCCGGAGGATCCCTTCCAGCGGCGCATGTTGTACGTACTGTTGAAAACGGCCGACCTGCTCGACGACCGGCAGTTCGCCGCCCTGGTCGATGCCACCGGCTGCCATCCCGACAGCCTGCACCCGCTGTTCAGCCGGCTGGGCCGGTTCCGGGAGTCGGCGTACCGGCGCCGGCAAATGCTGCGCGACCGCCGCAACCGGGCATTCGCGGCGCTGCACGTCTGCGTCGTGCGGGCGAAAGCGGAACCCGACCCGCGCCTCCGCCGGCGGCTGCTCGGGCGTGCAGCGCGCTGCCGACGCACGGTCGCGGTGGCCCAGTTCGAGCTGTCACGGGTGCGCATGGCGCCGAGCAATCGCCACATCGCCGCCGTGCTCGGCATACCCAAGGGCACGGTCGATACCGGGTTGCACCTGTTGCAGCACAACAATGGGTCACAGTAACCTTGCCGCGATGGAGTTGGTCCTGGCCAGCAACAATCCGCACAAGGTCACCGAAGTGCGCCGCATCCTGGTCGGAGCCGCCGTGCGCACCCCAGCCGAACTCGGCGTATCGTTCTCCTTCGAGGAGACCGGCTCCACCTACGAGCAGAACGCCCTCGGCAAGGCGCGCCACCTGCACGGCCTGATCGGCATGCCGACGCTGGCCGACGATTCCGGACTTGCCGTGGCGGCACTCGGCGGCGCGCCCGGCGTTCGTTCGGCCCGCTTCGGACCGCCGGGCGCGGCACTGGACGACGCCGGACGCTGCGCGTACCTGCTGTCCCTGCTGCACGGCGCCGCCGACCGCTCGGCGGCATTCATCTGCTGCATAGCGGTGGTACTCGATGCACGGCGCCTGGTGCTGGTGCAGGAGGCGGTGGCGGGACGGATCGCGCCGCGGCCGCGCGGCGCGCACGGGTTCGGCTACGACCCGGTGTTCCTGGTCGACGACGACGACGGCGGCGGCGGCGGCGGCGAGCGCACCATGGCGGAGCTGACCGCCGCCGGCAAGGACCGCCTCTCGCACCGTGGGCGAGCGCTGCGCCGTATCGCCGCGCTGCTCACCTGCCCGCCGCCGCCGCCCTCCTGAAACCGGGGCCGCACGCTCATCCGCCGCGCAACAGGCTGGTCAGAAACGACAGGCCCACGAAGGTACCGATCGCGCTGCCGACGCTCGACATGAAGAACACCGCCAGTATGTGGGTGACCCGGTTGCGCAGAATGCCGCGCACGCTGCCCACGTCCTGTGACAGGTTCTCGAAGTCGACCACCCTCGGCTTGCGCACCATCGCCTGGATCAGCCCGGCCACGATACCCACGCCGATGGTGGGGTTCACGGAAGTGATCGGCGCCGCCGCAAACGAGGAAATGATGGTGAGGGGGTGCGCCAGCGCCGCGAGCGCGCCCAGCGCGGCGAGCGTGCCGTTCACCAGCACCCATTGGGCCAGCTTCTCGATGGTCACCTCGGCGCCGGCACGCAGGAAACCGTACCCCACCAGCGCCACGAACAGCGCCGGGATGGTCCACGGCAGCAGCCGCGGCAGGCGGCCGGGAGGCGGCACGTGATCCAACTCGTCCAGTTCCTCGATGCGCGGCGGGCGGCGCCGATACACGGACAGCCAGCGCTCGATGCCCGGCACGTGGCCGGCGCCGACGACCGCCAACACGCGCTCGCCGCCGGCCTCGAAGATGCGCTGCGCCAGGTACCGGTCGCGCTCGTCGATCAGCACCTCCTTGACCTGGGGCAGGTAGTCTGCGAGTTCGTCGAGCATGCCCTGCAGCGCGCCGCGCTCCTTGAGCGCCTCGACCTGCTCGCCGTCCAGCTTCTCGTTCGAGAATCCCGCCGCCAGCAGCGCCGCGAGCAGCTTGAGGCGGCCCCACCAGCCGGTCTTGCGCCACGCACGCCGCAGCGTCACCTGGATCTCCCGGTCGCACAGCACGAAGGGGATCCCGTCCGCCTCCGCCTCCGCCACCGCCGCGGCCATCTCCGCGCCGGGCTGCACGCCGAGGTCCATGCCCAGGCGCCGCTGAAACGAGTGCAGCACGATGTTGGTGAGCATCAGGAAACCCTTGCGCTGCTTGAGCACACGCCGGATGTCCAGTTCCATCCAGCGCCGTTCGCTGCTCATGGTCGCATAGCGACTGGCATCGAGTTCCACGCACACGCAGTCCGGCTGCTCGCGGGCGACGGCGTCGCGCACTTCGGCAACGCTGCGCTGCGAGATGTGCGCGGTGCCGATCAGGACAACCGAGCGCTCACCAAGTGGTACCGTGACGGGCGCCGAAGCGGGCGAATCAGGTGAATCAGGCATTTGTGTTCCGCGCTCAGATTATCGTGTACCGTGACTTGCCGCTACGGTCTCCGGATGATACTATCGACTACTTGGGTGACGGTCTGTGAATAACTTGTGGACATCCAACAGCTTCCCAGGACACAAGCAATTGCAGCGTTCCACAGACCTGCTCAGGAATCGCAAGTAACTCGGCATGAAATCATCTTGCTTGGCACAAATTATTTCTATACAAGAACTTACAAGTTATTCTGATGCCCTTTCAGGTTCCGTAATGTCACAAAATGTGACACGGCAGGGCTCGCGACTCCTTTCAACTGCTTGTGAATAACTTGTGCACGAAATGGTTCGATAACCGCTTATCAGCGGTTTTTCCGGGTGCAATTGGCTCCACGTGGACAGGAGGCGAATAGTGGCTGATCATTGGGACTACGAGGCGTTCTGGAACGAGGCGCGCGAGCGGATCAGGGACACCATCACCAGACAGGAATTCGATACCTGGTTCGCCAACATGACCTACCATGGTTCGCAGCAAGGAGTCATCGAACTCGGCGTGCCTTCCACGTTCTACCGCGACCAGGTAGCCCAGCGATTCCAGCCCGCTATCGAGCGGGCGCTGTTTGAGCTGTCGGCACTCCACCTCAAGCTTGCCTACGTGATTCGCGGCGTGAGTCAGTCACAGCCGGCCGCCCCGGCCGCCGCCCCGGCCGCCCCGGTGGCGTCGCTGCTGGTCGAGGCGCCGCGCCGGCACCGTCAGCTCAACCCCGACTACACGTTCGATCGACTGGTGGAAGGCGAAAGCAACACCTTCGCCCTCAACGCGGCCGTGGCCATCGCCAAGAACCCGGGCCGCGCCTACAACCCATGCCTGGTATACGGCGGTGTCGGTCTCGGCAAGACCCATCTCCTGCAGGCGATCGGCAACTGGGCACACGCTTCTCTGCCCGACCTCAAGGTGGTCTACGTCACCGTGGAGACCTTCACCAACGAGTTCATCCAGTCGATCAAGGAGAAGACCGGGCACCGCTTCAAGAACCGCTACCGATCCGCGGACGTGCTGCTGATCGACGACATCCAGTTCCTGCAGGGCAAGGTGGAGACCCAGCAGGAACTGTTCCACACCTTCAACGCCCTGTACGACGCCAACAAGCAGATGGTGTTCAGCAGCGACCGCCCGGTGTCGGAACTGATGAACCTGCCGGACCGCCTGATCAACCGATTCGAGCGCGGCCTCAACGTCGACCTGCAGCCGCCTACCTACGAGACCCGCATCGCCATCGTCGCCCGCAAGATCGAAGAGCGCGGATTGTCCCTCGAGCACGGCATCGTCGAACTGATCTGCCGCAACATCCGCTCCAACGTCCGCGACCTGGAGAAGGCGCTCACCAAGCTCGCGGCCTACACCGAGCTGATGCAGCGCACCATCACGCCGCCGATCGCGCAGCGCGAACTGCAGGAGTTCTTCGCCAAGCCCGAGCACCTGAGCATCACCATCGACGGTATCCAGCGCGCCGTGGCGGACTACTTCTCGCTCACGCCGGCCGACCTGAAGGGCAAGAAGCGCACCAAGGCGATCGCCTTTCCGCGCCAGGTGGCGATGTACGTATCGCGGTCGCTTACCAACTTCTCCACCACCGAGGTCGGCCTCGAGTTCGGCGGCCGCGACCACACCACCGTCATGCACGCGTGCCAGCGCATCACCGACCGGCTCAAGACCGACGCCACCCTCGAGCCCACCCTGCAGCGGATCATCAACACCTTGCGCCAGAAGAGCGTGGCCTGACCTCCCGGCGCGGCCCCGGCGCGGGTACAGGCACGGGACAACCTGTGCACGAACTCTGCATCGCGCGTGGGCAAACCGGGCCGGCCGCACTCGACCTGGGTATAATGTGGATAGCCCCGCGCCATCACCAACCACCCCGGTGGACGGTTAAAATGAAACACTACAAAAGGTTACACTGTTTTTGCACATATCCTCGGCAACTACTACCATAACCCCCAATCAACTAGGAAGAAGGGAATGACACGATGAAGTTCACCTGCGAGCGCGAGTCCATCCTGCACGAGATCGCCAACGCCTACGAAATCATCTCGGTACGCAACTCGTTGTCGATTCTGTCCAACGTGCTGCTCGACGTCACGGGGCGAAAACTGACCATTCGCGCCACCGATCTGAAGGTCAACTACGAGTCGACGATACCGGTGGAGGTCAAGCAGCCGGGCAGCGTGACGGTGTTCTGCGACAAACTGCACAGTATTCTCCGTTCGCTGCCCGACGGCGAGGTGGAGCTCGAATTGTCGGACGACACCGTGCTGCGCATCAGTCCGGTGTTCAAGAACATCCGCTTCCAGCTCAAGGGCATAGCGGCCGACAAGTACCCGCCGTTCCAGGGCGATGCCGAGGAGCAGGCGTTCACGTTCGGGAAGCAGGATCTGATCGAGATGATTTCCCACACCCTGTTCGCGGTGTCCGACGACGAGACCAGGTACTTCATGAACGGTGTGTTCCTGGAGAAGCAGGGCGACCAGATCATCATGGTGGCGACCGATGGGCGGCGGTTGGCCTACGCGTCGAAGGAGGTGGATGCCGCGGTTGCCGACTTCAAGGGGGTGATCATTCCTCCCAAGGTGCTGAGCGTGGTACGCCGGCAGGCGCCGCGCGAGGGCGAGCTGCGCATGACGGTGAGCGAGCGCGGCTTCCACGTGTCGTTCGATACCCAGCACCTGTCGTCCAACCTGATCGAGGCGCAGTTTCCCAACTACCAGCGGGTAATCCCCGAGCGCCAGGAGCAGCGCCTGCTGATCGAGCGCAGCGCGTTCGAGGAAGCACTGCGCCGGGTGTCGCTGCTGGTGGAGCAGAAGTCGCGCCGCATCTACCTGGAGAGCCGGCCCGACAACCTGGTGATCCGGTCGAGCGAAGGGGAGATCGGCGCCGCGCGCGAGGAGGTTCCGTGCCAATACGACGGACCGGAGATCGTGCTGGCGTTCAACTTCGAGTATCTGCTCGAGCCGCTGCGCGAGATGTCCGGCGACCAGGTGGCACTGGAGTTCACCGACAGCGGCAAGGCGCTGTCGCTGCGCCCGGAACCGGAAGGCGACTTCTTCCACATTGTCATGCCGATGCAAAGCAGTTGAAGCAGCGCTCGCGTTGGCTCTGCTGGCGGTGCGGCTCACCGATTTTCGCAACATCGCATCGCTGCGCATCGACATCGACGGCCGCGACGTGTTCCTGATTGGTGACAACGGGCAGGGCAAGACCAATTTCCTGGAAGCGGTCTATCTGCTGTGCTACGGCGCCTCGTTCCGCACCCGCAACGACCGCGACCTGATAGCCAATGGCAGCCGCGAGGCAGCCGTGTGGGGCCGGCTGGCCGCCGGCGACGAGCAGCGCGGCGTCGGCATCGGCCTGGAGCGAAGCGCCGGCAAGCGGATCGCGGTAGACGGCAAGCGCATTCGCGACCGTGCGGCACTGATCGAGTTCGCCCCGGCGATTGCCTTTACCCACGAGGACCTGCGCTTCATCGACGGAGATCCGGAGCGGCGCCGGAGTCTGTTCGATCACACGCTGTCGCTGTTCAACCCGTCGTTCATCGACGTGCTGCGGCGCTACCGGCGCGCGCTGCGGGCGCGCAATGCGCTGCTGCGCACCGGCGACGGCCGGCACGTCGACGTATACGAGCCGGTGCTCGCGACGGCGGGTTGGGAAATCCGCACCCGGCGCGGCGAACTGTGCGCCGAGTTTGCCTCCGTGTTCGCGGATCTGTGCGATCGAATCGGCGGCATGCGGGACGCCAACATCGAGTATCGTCCGTCCTGGCGGCGGGCGGCGTGCGCCGACGACGCCGAGTCCGAGTTGCGCGCGCGCCTGGAGCGCGACCTTGCCGCCGGTACCACGACCAGCGGTCCGCACCGTGACGACTTCCTGATTACGCTCGGAGAGGCGCGCTTCGCGGCGCAGGGATCGACCGGCCAGAAGCGGCTGGCGTCGCTGGTGCTGCGCGTTGCCCAGGCGGAGTTCTTCGAGCGCACCACCGGGAGGCGGCCGATCCTGCTGCTCGACGACGTGCTGCTGGAGCTGGACGCCGGCAAGCGGGAGCGGTTTCTGCGTCACCTGCCGGCGTACGAGCAGGCGTTCTTTACCTTTCTTCCCGACGAACCGTACCAGCGCTACGGGCGCGCCGGAACCATCAGGGTTGCCGTGTCCGGGGGAGCGTTCACACCATGTACCGAGCCGGCGACCTGCTGAAGGAGGTGCTCGCGCGCGCCGGGTTCGACGCGCAGGCGCCGGAGGCACGCATCTACCGCGTGTGGGACGACATCCTCGGGCGCGACCTGTCCGGCCGCGCGCGCCTGCGCGACATCGACCGCGGACGCCTGCTGGTGGAGGTGGATCACCCGGCGTGGATGCAGTTGGTGCAGATGCGGCAGCGCCAGATTCTGCGTCGCGTGGCTCGCCGGTTTCCGGCGCTCGGCATTACCCGCCTGCACCTGGTGGTGCGGCCGGCCGCGCCGCCCGCTTCGGAGCGCCGTCCGGGCGGTGCGGGCGCCGCTGCCGGGCCGCCTCGGCCCCCCGGGCCGGATCCGGACCTATTGCCTCACGTAAAAATCTAACCTTACGGTGAGCGTGCCTCACGTAAGAATCTAACCGAAAGGGAGGCGGAGAACGAGGGGGGAGCGCGAGGGGGGAGACTCATAAATTGTGGATAAGTGGATAGGCTGCTGGGCGACCGGCCGGGTTGATTCAAGCACACCAACGCGACCGGGGGCGTATCTGGTTGGTCGGCGCGGATGAGGAGGCGTCAACGGCAGGGAGGTGGTCGGTGCCGTGTCGTGTCGCTGACCGAAGAGGGGGCGGACGGGTCTGGAGGCGACTTCGGTGCTGGTGACACGGGGATGTCCAGACACCACCTCGTGTCGCGGAGAGGCCTTACAGCGCGGCTGAGGCGACATTTCTTGACGCCGACCGTCTGGCTCACGGATATACGGGCGTCAGAGACGCTCAGAAGTCATTTGCCGAGCCGGGTGATGCCGCCCACGCCGCGAGCGGCGCGCAGGTTGCTGCGGAGCGCACGGAGCGAGGCGCCCCGGACAACTGCACCGAGGTGCGTTGCCCGGGGCAGGGTCATGACAATTCCCCACCGCCGGGACGGGGTAGGCGACGAGGTTGCGACACCGGAGCCGTCGGGATCGAACGGGGCGGAGGAGATGCTGTACCCCGCTGACGGACGGAGGGCGTAGCCCGACCGGAGTCAGCCGGCGCGGTGCCGTGGAGGCCACCGTGGACGACGCCGAGATGGCGGACCAGGCAGCCAAGCTGCTCGCTTCCGGGATGAGCGGCTCAGCCTGCGCTCGCGAACTCGGCATCCCGGTGAGCACCTTCAACGAGAACCGCCGCGCCGGCGTCATCACAGATCCCACCCGGGAGCCCGCCGCCAGCGCCGAGGTTGCGCCGGCGGCCACCACCACTGATCACCCGGTCAGCACCGCCGCCGCGGTCAGCGACCCGGCGGTCGCCACTGAGCGCGCCAGCCGCGACGCCCGCGACAAGCACGCGCCCATGGGCCGCGCGGCGCGCGACGTGGAACGCCGCACGCTCGCCAGAGCCGGCCTGCTGACCGAGGCCACACCAGCGTTCGTCGAGCCCGCCCACGCGGTCGCTGGCGGCGGCGTGCTGGCCGCACTGGCGATGCTGCTGCGCGAGGGCCTGCTCACCGCCGCCAACCGCCTGTTCCGCCTGCCGGCCGGATTCTACGGCCTGACCACCATCCTCCTGTTCGTCGCCTGCATGACCCTGGCCCGGGTGCGCAACCCCGAGAGCCTGCGCTACCAGGCACCCGGCGAGTGGGGCGCCATCCTCGGCCTCGACCGCTGTCCGGAGACCAAGACGCTGCGCCGCAAGATCAGGCTGCTGGCCAGCGCCGAGCAC
Organism: Spirochaetia bacterium; assembly: GCA_965208575.1. Taxonomy (GTDB): domain Bacteria; phylum Spirochaetota; class Spirochaetia; order SZUA-6; family Bin103; genus Bin103. The sequence goes on from CBDBOV010000002.1 coordinate 129,606, forward strand.
ACCGTGCGCGATTGGCAATCGGTACTGGCGCGTACCTGGGCCAGCGAGCACGACGACGACTGGACGACGCTGGCCGTGGATGGCCACGTGAAGGTGTACACCGGGCGCAACGGGCGGTTGCCGAAACACTTCGTCGCACGCCAGAAGCTGTGTCTGCCGGCGTCGGTGAGCTACTGGATCAACGCCCTCGGCGGCGCACCGCTGCTGTGCCTGCACAAGGCGCTGGACCCGAAGCCGGTGAATGCGATCAAGCACGACGTGGTGCCGCAGTTGCAGCACCTGGGGGTGGTGACCGAAGCGGCCCCCGACCTGACCGGAGCACCGGCCGGTACCCCGCAGCTGACCCTGGTGTTCGACCGCGAGGGCTGGAGCCCGGACCTGTTCAAGCGCCTGGCCCGGCGTGGCATCGCCTGCATCACCTGGCACAAGAACTTCAACGGCGCGGACTGGCTGCCGGAAGACTTCCACACCTTCGAGGTACCGATCCATGGTCCCGCCGGCACCAGCACGACTGCGGTTGATCTGGCCGAGCAGCCGATCATGCTGCGCAACGGGCTGGTGGTGCGCCAGATCCGGCGGCGTCTGGCCAACGGTCGTCAGGTGGCGGTGATCACCACGCACCCGCAGATGCCGTTGGCGCAGGTCGCCGGCGCCATGTTCTCGCGCTGGTCGCAGGAGAACTTCTTCAAGTACCTGCGCGAGCAGTTCAACCTTGACGCGCTGCCGAGCCATGACCTTGCGCCGCCGGAGCCCGACGCACGGGTCGTGAACCGGTGCGCCGGGCCCTGGAAAAGAGCATCAGGCGGGTACGCAGCCGGCTGGCAGCGGTCCGCAATCGCCTCGCCGAGGCACTGCAGGGACGGCACCGGGACTCCGCCACCCGGCTTACGGTCGCGGATAAAGTTGCACTGAATTGCATGGTTATGCATAGACACGGGGGTATCCAGACACCACCTCGTGTCGTGGAGGGGCCTTACAGCGCGGCTGAGGCGACGTTTTCTCATCGCTGACCGCCCATTCTCCGATTATCGACCGTCAGACCCGCCTGAGAGGGTCATTTTGCCGTGCGACCGCTGCCACCACGCTCCTCGCTCGGTGTTTGCACCGTGCTTGGTGCGGCCTTGGCGGTCTTGCTGACGTTCAGCTGCAGCAGATCCTCGGTCAACCTGGTCAGCTCGCGCTTGAGGGCGACCGGATTCAACGTCGCGTACTGCTGCTTGAGGCGGTTCTTCACCTTCTCGCTCACCGACTCGGAGGCCAGCATGCGGTGATACGGCGTCTGCGGGTCGTCATAGATGCGGCGCACCTTGCTGCCGGTGCGGGTTTTCTTCACCAGCTTCACCGAGGGATAGAAGAAGTTCACCAGCAGGCACAGCGGGCGGTATATCGCGTTGAGGGCAGCCAGTTCCCGGTCGGTGTCGTAACGCAGGTGGCCGACCGCCCGTCGCACCACGTGGCCATTCTTCTGCTCGACGTAGCAGGTGTCGTTCTTGCGATGCGGGCGACCCCGAGTGAACGTGATGCCGTGCGCTTCGCAATAGCGCAGCAAATGATGATTGATGAACTCGCTGCCGTTGTCGGTGTCGATCCCCCGCATCACGATCGGCAGGCTCTGCCGGGCAGCGTCGATCGCCTCGTGGGTCCAGCGCTGCGCCTTGTTCTGCACGCCGTACAGGTCGACCCAGCCGGTGTCAACGTCGGTGATGGTGAGCGTGTGGCAGAAGTCGCCTGACGCGTTGCCGCCTTCATGGCCCACCAAGTCGATCTCGAAGAAGCCCGGCTCCTGCTCGTCCCAGTCAGCGAAGGTTCGGATCGCGATCTGATCCTTCAGGAGGGTGCCCGGCTTGGTGTGCGTGCGACCCTTCAGGCGCAGCCGTGCGCGCTCCTGCTGCAGCAGCCGGTCGATGGTCGCGGCGCTGATGGTCTGCAGCTTGCCGCGCACCGCTGCGGTCAGCTCGATCTCGCCGAACGACTCCAGCGTCGGCAGCATGGTGCGCAGCACGACCACCAGGCGCTTGCCGCACATGCAGTCGAACACGTACCAGATCAGCTTCAGAGCGACCAGCACCTCCTGGTCGTAGCGCCGCGGTCGCACGCGGCGCTGGGCAGGCCGCGGACGCCCGACCACCAGCTTCACCAGTGTGCCGTCGACTCGCACCATGCGGGTCCGTCCCCACCAGGTCAACAGATGGATCGCGTACTTGCGCTGGTACCCGGTCGACTCGACGAACTCGTCGAGTATGCGCCCCTTCTCCTTCTTGCCCGCCCGACGATACCGCTGCGCGTGCTGCTCGGTGAGCTCTCGCCTTGAACTCATCTTCAACCCCATCTCCTCCGGAACCTCCTCACGTCCCTCGGAGAGGCTCCAACCGGACCCGGAAGGTCCAGCCCGTTCGGTTAGATTTTTAGATGAGGCATGCTTTCGCTACGGTTAGATTTTCGATGAGTCAATGCGCCGGATTGACAGGAGCGCGGCGGCGCCCGTATACTCGCACGACTGAACTCGCGACCGGCGCCAGCCGGATTCCAAGGATCTCATGAAACGTACCTACCAACCAAGCCGTACACGCCGCCGCCGGCGATTCGGGTTCCGGGAACGCATGAGTACGCGTTCCGGGCGCAACATTCTCAAACGCCGGCGACGGAAGGGGCGCACCAAGCTCTCGGTGTCGGATGAAAAGAAGCCTTACTAAGCACGAACGGGTTACCGACCGGCGCCGCGTGCGCAAGCTGTTCCGCGCCCGCTCCACGCCCCGCCGCAGCGGTCTGCGGGTGTACTATGCCGCCAATCATGCGGACCTGAGCCGGGTAGTGGTATGTCCGGCGCGTGGCTTCGCCCATGCGCCGGCGCGCAACCGGCAGCGCCGCCTGGTGCGTGAGGCGTACCGTCTTCTGAAACACCGCGTGGCGCCGGGCTACGACCTGCTGCTGCAGGTGCGGCCGCGGCGCCGTGAACTGGGCGTACGGGCGGCCGGCGAGATCCTTGCCGGGTTGCTCGACGGCGCCGGCCTGCTGCGCCCGCCGGTACACGACGGCGCGGGCGCGGGCCGGGGTCAAGCGCGATGAGCCGGGTGCAGGCGGCCGGCGCGGGGCGGCGGATGCTCACGGCCGCGATCCGGTGCTATCAACTGTTGCTGTCGCCGCTGCTGCCGGCGAGCTGCCGCTTCCACCCGACCTGTTCCCACTACATGGCCGAGGCGGTCGCCACCCATGGCGTGGTGCGCGGGACGGGTCTCGGTCTGCGGCGCATTCTGCGCTGCCATCCGTTCCACCGAGGCGGCTACGACCCGGTTCCGCCGGCACCGCGGCGTTAGACTCCCATGGATCGCAGAACCCTGATCGCCGTCGGCCTTTCGGTCGTCGTCATCGTCGGCAGCCTGCTGGTGCAGACGTTCCTGTTTCCGACGCCGGACGGCGCCCTCGGGTTGGGTGCGCCCACGGCCGCGAGGGTACCCGCCGCCGACCAGGACGCCGCGGCGGCGGGTGTTCGTCCCGACGTGTTCGCGCCGGTTGCCAGCACGGTGGCCGCGGCCGGCGAAGACTCGGCGGTCGGGCCGCGCCTGATCGTCAAGGAGACCGACCTGTTTTCGCTGGCGTTTACTACCGCCGGCGGCGATCTCACTTCGATCAGGCTGAAGCAGCATCACGACGTGGACGGTACCGAGGTGGAACTGGTGCTGCGGCCCGAGCAACATCGCCTGTTTACCGTGGCGTTCGGCGGCTTTCGCACCGAGCCGGTGGACGCCACCTTTTCGTTCCAGGAAGTGGACCAGTATACGTGGCGCTTCACGCGCCAGTTCACGGCCGAGGACGGCGTCCCGTTTACGCTCGCCAAGACGTACACGTTTCCGCCCAATTCGTACCTGTTCGAGCTCGAGATCGACATCGAAAACTCGGCCAACGCGCTGCCCGCGCTCAACTTCCAGGGCAGCTCCTACACGCTCGGCATCGGTCCGCAGATCGGCCCCGAGTACGAGAACCTGGACGGGCGCAACGAGTTCCGCAACTTTCGCAACTACGTGGACGGCAAGGCGCGCAACCAGCGGATGCGGCGGGAAGCGGTGCTCGCCGAGACCAAGCGCGTCAACTGGACCGCGATCGCGGGCAAGTACTTCGCCATCATCGCGGTGCCCGACGCCACCCTGTACACGATCACCTACGACAAGCGCAAGGATCCGGAGCTGGGCGAACGCACCGCCCTGTTCTTCAGCCGTCCGCAGATTACCAGTTCCCGCAACAGCGACACGTTCCGGTTCTACGCCGGTCCGCTGAAGCGGGAGATTCTGAACCGCTACAACAACGCGGCGGCCGATCCGTTCGCGATCGGCAACTATCACTTCGAGGAGGCGGCGCGCACCAATCCGATCATCGGCTGGCTGGCCAACATACTGCGCTTCTTCCTGGACTTCTTCTACCGCCTCATTCCCAACTACGGCGTGGCCATCATCCTGCTCACCGTACTGATCAAGATTCTGTTCTTTCCGCTTACCCAGAAGAGCTTCGAGTCGACCAGCAAGATGAGCATGCTCGGTCCGAAAATCGAAGAGATCAAGAAGAAGTACCAGGGCAAGCCGGAGAAACTGAACCAGGAGATGATGGCGCTGTACCGCAAGGAAGGCGTGAACCCGGTTGGCGGCTGTCTCCCGCTGCTGCTGCAGATGCCGATATTCTTCGCCCTGTTCGAACTGCTCAACAATGCGTTCGACCTGCGCGGGGCGCCGTTCATCTCGCCCTGGATCGGCGACCTGTCGGCGCCGGAGAGCTTCTTGCCGTTCGGGTTCACGCTGCCGCTGCTGAACTGGGACGAGTTGCGCATTCTGCCGTTCGTCATGCTCGGAACCACGCTGCTGCAGTCGCGCATCTCGCAGAATCCGAGCGCCATGCAGCCGCAGATGAAGATGATGATGTACGCGATGCCGATATTCTTCTTCTTCATCCTGTACAGCATGCCGTCCGGGTTGGTGATCTACTGGACGATGCAGAACGTGCTGTCGATTGCGCAGCAGCTTTACATCAATGACCGCCGCCGGCGCGCCGGACCGGACGCCGGCACGCCGGGCAAGGGCCGCGGTCCGCGCGGCAAGTCGCGTTAGCTCATGAGATAGGAGAGGTCCGTATGGCGGAACGGGAATTCGAGGGACGCACCGAAGAGGAGGCGATCGACAAGGCGATCGAAGCGCTCGGTCTTGCCGAGGACGAGATCGACGTCGAAGTGGTCGACGAGCAGCGCCCCGGTTTCCTCAAGGGTGGCAGGGTTCGCATTCGTGTGCACCTCGCCGATGACGAGCCGGACGGCGCCGACTTGCAACCGGAGAACCCGTTCGAGGAGAGGGTCGTGGCGTTCGTCGCCGAGTTGCTCGAGCGGGCCAACCTGCCGGCTGACGTGCGCATCGACCAGCGCGAGCAAGGGCGCCTGACGCTCGATATTCTGGCCGACGACCCGGCCATCGTGATCGGCAAACACGGCGCCACCCTGGAAGCCCTGCAACTGATCAGCAACATCCATGCCGGGCGCATAAACGACGGCGCCCCGGTGCGCGTCATCCTGGACACCGAGGACTATCGCTATCGCCGCGAACAGAGCCTGCTGCGCATGGCGAACCGCGTTGCCCACGAGGTGCGCCGCACCGGCAGAGCGCGCCTGCTGGCGCCGCTGAACCCGTTCGAACGGCGCCTCATTCACACCGCCCTCGGCGAGATGAGCGGGGTCGCCACCGAGAGCGAAGGCGACGGCCTGTACAAGCAGATTCGGGTATCTTCCGTCGACTGAAAGTGGCTGCCGGCGACACCTCGAAAGAACCGGCGTGGGGGTCTGCAAAGCAACGCCATAGCGGTACTTCTAGCCTTTACTTCGAGCCCGGTTACTGTTACAATTGAATCCGTCTTTTAGGTGCCGCTTGACGCGCCGCGCGGCACCCGGGGAGGGGTTTTCGTAACGATGCAGCAGGAGTATACCGCACAGCATATCCAGGTCCTGGAGGGCCTGGAGCCGGTCCGCAAGCGTCCCGGCATGTACGTCGGCTCGACCGGCAGCGACGGCCTGCATCAACTGGTCTACGAGGTAGTCGACAACAGCATCGACGAAGCGATGGCCGGATTCGCGACCGCCATCGAGATCGTCATCGATGCCGGCAACGTGGTGACGGTGAGCGACGACGGGCGCGGCATCCCGGTGGACGAGCATCCGACCGAAAAGGTGAGCGCGCTCGAGGTGGTCATGACCACGCTGCACGCCGGCGGCAAGTTCAACAACCGCTCGTACGCGGTGTCCGCGGGCCTGCACGGCGTCGGGGTGTCGGTGGTGAACGCGCTGTCGCGCTGGTGCCGCGTGGACATCCACAAGCTCGGCCAGATCTACCACCAGGCGTACCGGCGCGGCGTGCCGGACGCCGCCGTGGCGGCCGCCGGCGCCACCGACCGCACCGGCACCGTGACCACGTTCCTGGCCGACGACGAGATCTTCGAGACCATCGAGTACTCGTTCGACGTGCTCACCGCGCGGCTGCGCGAGCTGGCGTTCCTGAACAAGGGCATCCGCATTTCCCTGGTCGACCGGCGCGGCGAGCCGCACCGCGAGCACGAGTTCGAGTTCGCGGGCGGCGTGAAGCAGTTCATCGAGTACCTGAACGGCAACAAGCAGCCGATCCACGCGCAGCCGCTGCACTTCGAGGGCACCCGCGACAACGTCGGCGTGGAGGTGGCGCTGGCCTACAACAGCGGCTTTTCCGGGCAGGTGTTCTGCTATGCCAACAATGTCAACAATCGCGACGGCGGCACCCATCTGAGCGGCTTCCGCGGTGCGCTGACGCGCACCCTCAACGACTTCGTGAAGCGGCTCAAGCTGGAGAAGAAGCTGGACGAGAACCTGTCCGGCGATGACGTGCGCGAAGGGCTGACGGCGGTGGTGTCGGTGAAGGTGCCGGAGCCGCAGTTCGAGGGGCAGACCAAGGCCAAGCTCGGCAACCCCGAGGTGCGTGGCATTGTGGAATCGATCACGGGCGAGGAGCTCACCCACCACTTCGAGGAAAATCCACCGGTGATCAAGGCGATCCTGGACAAGGCGATCCTGGCCGCCAAGGCGCGACTGGCGGCGCGGCGGGCACGCGAGCTGACGCGCCGCAAGAGCTTCCTGGAGAGCACCGGGCTGCCGGGCAAGCTGGCCGACTGCGCGGAGAAGGATCCGTCGCTGTGCGAGCTGTACATCGTGGAGGGCGACTCGGCGGGCGGCAGCGCCAAGCAGGGCCGCGACCGCCAGTTCCAGGCGATCCTGCCGCTGTGGGGCAAGATGCTGAACGTGGAGAAGACGCGCATCGACAAGGTGCTCGCCAACGAGAAGCTGATCCCGATCATCACCACCCTCGGCACCGGCGTGAAGGACGACCTCGACCTCGAAAAGCTGCGCTACCACAAGGTGATCATCATGGCCGACGCCGACGTCGACGGCTCCCACATCCGCACCCTGCTGCTGACCTTCTTCTACCGCTACATGACCGACCTGGTGAAGGCGGGCCACGTCTACCTGGCCATGCCGCCGCTGTACAAGCTCACCGCCGGCCGACGCGTCGAGTACGCCTACAGCGACCCGGAGATGGAGGAGGTGATGACGCGCCTCAAGGAGGGCCGCAGCCAGGTCGGCGTGCAGCGCTACAAGGGGCTGGGCGAGATGAACCCGGAGCAGCTCTGGGAGACCACCATGGACCCGAGCACGCGCAACATCCAGCAGGTGCTGGTGCCGGAGGAGTCGTTGTCGCACCGGCTCGAAGAGGTGGAAGACGCATTCACCACGCTGATGGGGGAGGCGGTGGAGCCGCGGCGCCGGTTCATCGAGGAGAACGCGCTGCTGGCCACGCTGGACGTATAGTGCGGCGCGGCACGGCGGTCCTGCGCGCAGATTCTCGCACGGTATTGGAGGGAGCGCGTGGCTGAATTGACCGGGAAGGTGATCGAGCGGCCCATCGAGACGGAGGTACGCGAGTCGTACCTGACCTACGCCATGAGCGTTATCGTGAGCCGGGCGCTGCCCGATGCGCGCGACGGCCTGAAGCCGGTGCACCGGCGCCTGCTGTACGCCATGAACGACATGGGCCTGCTGCCGAACCGGCCCTACCGCAAGACCGCCCGGCTGGTGGGCGACGTGCTCGGCAAGTACCACCCGCACGGCGACCAGGCGCTGTACGACGCCCTGGTGCGGCTGGCGCAGGACTTCTCCATGCGCTACCCGATGGTGGACGGCCAGGGCAACTTCGGCTCGGTGGACGGCGACCCGCCGGCGGCGATGCGCTACACCGAGGCGCGGCTGGCGCCGGTGTCCGAGGCGATGCTGCGCGACATCGAAAAGGACACCGTCGACTTCGTCCCCAACTACGACGACTCGCTCACCGAGCCGGCGGTGCTGCCGGCGGCGTTTCCCTACCTGCTGGCCAACGGCGCGAGCGGCATCGCGGTCGGCATGGCCACCAACATCCCGCCGCACAACCTGATCGAGGTGACGCGCGCCACGCTGGCCCTGATCGCCGATCCGGGGCTCAGCGACCGCGACCTGCTCAAGCACGTCCTGGGGCCGGACTTCCCAACTGGCGGTATTATATTTGGTCGTAAGGGAATAGAAGACGCTTACACGACCGGCAAGGGCAAGGTGGTGGTGCGCGCACGGTGGACGTTCGAGCCGATCAGCGGCGGCCGCGAGGCGATCATTGTCAGCGAGTTGCCCTACCAGGTGAACAAGGCCAACCTGATCGTGCGTATCGCCGGCCTGGTCAAGGACAAGCGCCTCGAGGGTATCTCCGACCTGCGCGACGAGTCGGACCGGCGCGGCATGCGCATCGTGATCGAGATCAAGCGCGGCATCGACCCCAAGGTTGTCCTCAACCGGTTGTTCAACCTGACCCCGCTGCAGGACTCGTTCCACGTCAACGCGCTTGCGCTGGTCGGCGGCAAGCCGCAGGTGCTGACCCTGCGCGACATGCTGTGGCAGTTCATCCAGCACCGCAGGAAGGTGGTGATCCGCCGCGCCCGCTTCGACCTCAAGAAGGCCGAGCAGCGCGCCCACATCCTGGAGGGGCTGAAGGTCGCGCTCGACAACATCGACGAGGTGGTGCGCATCATCCGCGCCAGCCGCACGGTGGAGATTGCGCGCGGCGGGTTGCGCGACCGCTTCGAGCTGTCGATTGCGCAGGCGCAGGCGATCCTGGACATGCGCCTGCAGCGCCTCACCAGCCTGGAGACGCGCAAGGTGGAGGAGGAGCTCGCGCAGGTGCGCAAGCTGATCGCCGAGTTGCGCGAACTGCTCGCCAGCGAGCAGAAGATCCTGGACGTGGTCAAGAAGGAGACCCAGGAGATCGCGCGGCACTACGGCGACGACCGCCGCACCGAGATCGTCGAAACCGAGGTTGGGGACTTCAACTACGAGGACCTGATCGAGGAAGAGGACATGGTGGTGGTGATCTCCAACCGCGGCATCATCAAGCGCATCCCGGCGGCCAGCTACCGTCGCCAGATACGCGGCGGCAAAGGCGCCGGCAGCCGGCTGCGCGGCTCCGACTTCATCACCCAGATCTTCATCGGCTCCACGCACGACTACGTGCTGTTCATCACCAACGCCGGGCGCGGCTACTGGCTCAAGGTGCACGAGCTGCCGGAGCGTACCCGCCAGAGCGCGGGCCAGGACATCCGTGCGCTGCTGCAGATGGAGGACGACGAGGATGTCACCGCCATCGTTTCGCTGAGCAAGTTCTCGCGCGAGGACTACCTGTTCATGGCCACCGAGCGCGGGGTGGTGAAGAAGGTGCGCACCAGCGAGTTCAGCCACGCGCGGCGGCGCGGCGTGATTGCAATCAACCTCGACCCCGAGGAGAACGGCAACGGCCCCGGCGATCACCTGGTGGCGGCGATGCTGACTGACGGCAAGCGCGACGTGGTGCTGATGGCGGAGTCCGGCAAGGGGTTGCGCTTTTCGGAATCGGAGGTGCGGCCGATGGGGCGCGCCACGCGCGGCGTGCGCGGCATGCGCCTGCAGCCGGGCGACCGCATCGTGGGCGCGGCGGCCAACGACGAGCACCGCCGCATCTTCATCATCAGCGAACGCGGCTACGGCAAGTACATGGCGTTCGGAGAGCTGACCCCGCACCGGCGCGCCACCATGGGCCAGTTCTGCTACCGGCGGCAGGACAGGAACGATCCGGTGGTGCACATGATCGGCACCTATCCGGACGACGACCTCGTGTGCATCACCACGCAGGGACAGGCGGTCAAGCTGGCCCAGGAGGACGTGCGCGAGACCGGGCGCGGTGCCGCGGTCGGCGTGCGCATCGTCCGCCTCGGCGAAGACGACACCGTGGTCGGCGTCGCGCGCGTCGCCAAGGAGGAGTGACGCGCGCCCTGCGCGGCCATTTCGGCGCAGGCAGGAACGTCCGTACCGTTCGCAACGAGCGAGCGGCGCCGGTGCGAAGCAGGAGCGTTTCACGGGAAACCCGACGGTGAAACAACAGAGCACGGCGCCCGGTAATGGTCGCGGTGTCGCCGAGGGCATCCTCGTTGGCGTGCTGATCGGCGAAGGCCACTTCGGAGGCGACGGCCGGCAGCCGCAGGTCACGCTGCGGATGCACGTGGATCGCGAGGCGTTGTTCCGTTGGATCGTGGCGCGCTTCGGCGGCCGCCTGTACGGGCCCTACCACCATGGCGGGCGTCACTACTACCAGTGGATGGCCCGTGGCGAGGTTCTGCGTGAGCGGATCGTCCCGCTGCTCGACGCCTGCCTGAGCCCGGAACTGGATCGGCGCAGCTACGATCGCTACACGGCGATGAAGGAGCGCTACCGCATCGGTGGCTGACGGAATGGCGGGAGTGGGCCTGCGGGCAGCAAGCCTCGTCAGTGCAGAGCAGTGCAGAGCAACGTGCGCCCCGCACCCACGCAGACGCCGGGCGGCACTTGGGCACGGCTGCTTCCACGGAGGAGCCGGCGCAGCTTGCCCGCGCGACGCATGCGTGCCGCGCCGCCCGGCGTGGGACATCGATGGGGGCAGGTCGCTCACCCGCCGAGCGTTTCACGGGAAACCTGACGGTGAAACAACTCCGGCGGACCGTCATGGTTTGCCATCGACCGGCAACATGGCTATCGTTGAGCCGCGTTGATGGCTCGGGCACGACGAATCGTTTTTGCGAATCAGAAGGGCGGCGTAGGAAAAACGACAACCGCCGTGAATCTCGGCGCCGCGCTGGCGGTGGCGGGGAAACGGGTGTTGCTGGTGGACTTCGATCCGCAGGCCAATTCGTCGACCAGCCTCGGCTGCGACGGCGAACTGGGTGGCGTCTACGAAATGATCACCGGCGAGCTTGCACCGGAGGAGGTGATCCGGCGCACCGCGGTACCGGGTTACGAGGTGGTGCCATCGAGCATCAACCTGGCGGGAGCCGCGGTCGAGCTCGTCAACCTGGAGCGGCGCGAATTCTACCTGAGTGACGCGCTCGACGCCGTCGACAGCGCATACGACTTCCTGTTCATCGACTGTCCGCCGTCGCTCGGGATCCTGACGATCAATGGCCTCACCGCGGCGTCGCAGGTCATCATTCCGCTGCAATGCGAATATTTTGCGCTGGAGGGGCTGAGCGAACTGTTGAAGACGATCAAGCGGGTGCAGGGAACCCTGAACCCGGCGCTCACCGTGGGGGGGATTCTGTTCACCATGTTTGACGTCCGGACCCGGCTGTCGCAGGAGGTGGTGCGGGAGGTGACCGGGTTCTTCCGCCACCAGGTGTTCCGGACCATCATTCCGCGCAACGTCCGCCTCGGAGAGGCGCCATCCTATTCGCAGCCGATCCAGCTCTACGATCCGAAGTGCATCGGCGCGCGCAGTTACAACGAACTCGCCCGCGAGGTGGCGCAGCATGTCTAAGAGCCCATCCCGTCCGCGCCGCTCGGCTGCGAAGCGTGGTCTTGGGCGCGGCCTCGGTGCCTTGATGGGCGACCAGGCCGACCTCCCATTGGCCGGCGGCGTTGCCGAGATCGCCCTCGACGAGATCGACACCAGCGGCGATCAGCCGCGGGTCAGATTCGAGGAGGTCCCGCTCGCGGAGTTGACCCGGTCGATCGCCGCGCACGGCGTGCTGCAGCCGATCGTGGTGGAACGGGTGGGCCGGCGCTACCGCGTGATCGCCGGAGAGCGGCGGCTTCGTGCCGCCCAGCGCGCCGGCCTGCAAAGGATACCGGCAGCGATACGTGCATCCGACGAAGACGACCGGCTTGTCCTGGCGCTGATCGAGAACATCCAGCGCGAGGACCTTACGCCCCTCGAGGAGGCGAACGCCTACCGTCGCATCATCGACGCGACCGGCGTCAGCCACGAGGAACTCGCCGTGCGCGTGGGCAAGCACCGCTCCACCATCGCCAACAGCCTGCGGCTGCTCGCGCTCCCGGAGGAGATGCGCAACGCGCTCTCGGAGGGCGCGATGACCGCCGGCCACGCGCGCGCGGTACTGATGATCCCCGATCCGGCGGAGCGCCAGCGGCTGTTCAAGCGCATCGCGCAGTATTCGGTACGCGAAGCCGAGGCGTACGCGGCGCGCGTGCGGGAGCGGCTCGAGTCCGGCGCGGCACGTCGCGCCGCGGACCAGTCCGGAGGCCGGCCCGGCGCTCGCCCGGCGCAGGGCACCGACCCGTATCTGCGCGACCTTGAACAACGCCTGATTGACGCCCTCGGCACGCGCGTGAAGGTGACCGGTACCGTGCGGCACGGCAAGATCGAGGTCACGTTCTTCAACATGGACGACCTCGAGCGCATCGACCGCCACATTACCGGCCGCTCGCCGAGCTGATCGTTTCTGACCCGCGTCCGCCGCGCGCCGGATCAGTCGCGCCGGGAGGCCTGCTCGTCGGTCTCGGTAGTCCTGCGCCGCCTGGCGCGGACCCATGCCTTCGGCACGGCCGCTCGCACCTCGGCCAGGTAATTCCTCCCGACCCGCACTTCGTGGTCGCCCGTCAGGAGCAGCAACGTCCGTCCGTCGCGGCGTACCGCGCGCTTGACGTGGCCATAGGCCGCCCAGTAGGAGCGGTGCACGCGCATGCCCAGGTCGCCGAGTTCGGCAACCGCATCGGAGAAGCGCAACAGGATGGAGGCGCTGCCGGCGGCGGTGATCACGTCCACGTAGTGCGCAGCCGCGGCGAGATAGATGATGTCGCGGCCCAACTCGTCCGGCAGGCGATCGAAGAATCTCGATTCCTTCGCTCCCGCGCGCCGGCGCGTATCGTCCAACGCCGTCGCCCGCACCTCCGCGGTGGCGGAGGGACGTGCGGAGTGTGCAGCCGTGGTCCCGCGCGGCGCGTCGTGGGGCACTTCCGCGCCGCGCGCCCCGGCCGCTTCCTCAGCCTCGGCGCGGCGATTGAGCCGTACCCACAGCACGTAGTACACGAGGGAGGTTGCCGAGAACAGGTAGAAAACGCAGGCTCCGTATATCCTGTCCAGCCGCAGGTCCCGTATCGGGGCGCCCGGAACCGCTTCGAACACCGCCAGCACGATAGCCGTGCACGTTGCCCCGAGGACCAACACCATTGCCAGCAAGGCACATGCCATTACCACCGGCCGCTGATCGCGCACGACGTAGAACGTGAGCACGCAGCATGCATAGCTGATCGGGGATTGCAGCAACGCTACCAGACCGCTGTAACCGAGCCGCTGCGCCCACCCCATGCCGGCGTCGGCGTAGGTGGAACCGGACACCGCATTCTGCAACAGGAAGTAGCCGATCATTCCGACCACCAGCCAAGCGACCTGCGGCTTGAGCATTTCACGATGCGCAAACCGCATGCCGCCGACTGCCTCCCTGCTATTCAAGCCCCAGCACCTGCGCCGAATGCGCTATCGTCAACCGCGACGCTCAATCAAAGCCTCCATGTCCACGAGTATCCGCGCCCGCTCGCTCGGCCGCTGGCAACGAGAACCTCTCCCCAACAACCGTAAATTCTGTAATAGTATAGCAATCTGCGGGTCGTCCTGCAACCTGTCGCATTGACTCATCGAAAATCTAACCGTAGCGAAAGCATGCCTCATCTAAAAATCTAACCGAACGGGCTGGACCTTCCGGGTCCGGTTGGAGCCTCTCCGAGGGACGTGAGGAGGTTCCGGAGGAGATGGGGTTGAAGATGAGTTCAAGGCGAGAGCTCACCGAGCAGCACGCGCAGCGGTATCGTCGGGCGGGCAAGAAGGAGAAGGGGCGCATACTCGACGAGTTCGTCGAGTCGACCGGGTACCAGCGCAAGTACGCGATCCATCTGTTGACCTGGTGGGGACGGACCCGCATGGTGCGAGTCGACGGCACACTGGTGAAGCTGGTGGTCGGGCGTCCGCGGCCTGCCCAGCGCCGCGTGCGACCGCGGCGCTACGACCAGGAGGTGCTGGTCGCTCTGAAGCTGATCTGGTACGTGTTCGACTGCATGTGCGGCAAGCGCCTGGTGGTCGTGCTGCGCACCATGCTGCCGACGCTGGAGTCGTTCGGCGAGATCGAGCTGACCGCAGCGGTGCGCGGCAAGCTGCAGACCATCAGCGCCGCGACCATCGACCGGCTGCTGCAGCAGGAGCGCGCACGGCTGCGCCTGAAGGGTCGCACGCACACCAAGCCGGGCACCCTCCTGAAGGATCAGATCGCGATCCGAACCTTCGCTGACTGGGACGAGCAGGAGCCGGGCTTCTTCGAGATCGACTTGGTGGGCCATGAAGGCGGCAACGCGTCAGGCGACTTCTGCCACACGCTCACCATCACCGACGTTGACACCGGCTGGGTCGACCTGTACGGCGTGCAGAACAAGGCGCAGCGCTGGACCCACGAGGCGATCGACGCTGCCCGGCAGAGCCTGCCGATCGTGATGCGGGGGATCGACACCGACAACGGCAGCGAGTTCATCAATCATCATTTGCTGCGCTATTGCGAAGCGCACGGCATCACGTTCACTCGGGGTCGCCCGCATCGCAAGAACGACACCTGCTACGTCGAGCAGAAGAATGGCCACGTGGTGCGACGGGCGGTCGGCCACCTGCGTTACGACACCGACCGGGAACTGGCTGCCCTCAACGCGATATACCGCCCGCTGTGCCTGCTGGTGAACTTCTTCTATCCCTCGGTGAAGCTGGTGAAGAAAACCCGCACCGGCAGCAAGGTGCGCCGCATCTATGACGACCCGCAGACGCCGTATCACCGCATGCTGGCCTCCGAGTCGGTGAGCGAGAAGGTGAAGAACCGCCTCAAGCAGCAGTACGCGACGTTGAATCCGGTCGCCCTCAAGCGCGAGCTGACCAGGTTGACCGAGGATCTGCTGCAGCTGAACGTCAGCAAGACCGCCAAGGCCGCACCAAGCACGGTGCAAACACCGAGCGAGGAGCGTGGTGGCAGCGGTCGCACGGCAAAATGACCCTCTCAGGCGGGTCTGACGGTCGATAATCGGAGAATGGGCGGTCAGCGATGAGAAAACGTCGCCTCAGCCGCGCTGTAAGGCCCCTCCACGACACGAGGTGGTGTCTGGATACCCCCGTGTCTATGCATAACCATGCAATTCAGTGCAACTTTATCCGCGACCGTAAGCCGGGTGGCGGAGTCCCGGTGCCGTCCCTGCAGTGCCTCGGCGAGGCGATTGCGGACCGCTGCCAGCCGGCTGCGTACCCGCCTGATGCTCTTTTCCAGGGCCCGGCGCACCGGTTCACGACCCGTGCGTCGGGCTCCGGCGGCGCAAGGTCATGGCTCGGCAGCGCGTCAAGGTTGAACTGCTCGCGCAGGTACTTGAAGAAGTTCTCCTGCGACCAGCGCGAGAACATGGCGCCGGCGACCTGCGCCAACGGCATCTGCGGGTGCGTGGTGATCACCGCCACCTGACGACCGTTGGCCAGACGCCGCCGGATCTGGCGCACCACCAGCCCGTTGCGCAGCATGATCGGCTGCTCGGCCAGATCAACCGCAGTCGTGCTGGTGCCGGCGGGACCATGGATCGGTACCTCGAAGGTGTGGAAGTCTTCCGGCAGCCAGTCCGCGCCGTTGAAGTTCTTGTGCCAGGTGATGCAGGCGATGCCACGCCGGGCCAGGCGCTTGAACAGGTCCGGGCTCCAGCCCTCGCGGTCGAACACCAGGGTCAGCTGCGGGGTACCGGCCGGTGCTCCGGTCAGGTCGGGGGCCGCTTCGGTCACCACCCCCAGGTGCTGCAACTGCGGCACCACGTCGTGCTTGATCGCATTCACCGGCTTCGGGTCCAGCGCCTTGTGCAGGCACAGCAGCGGTGCGCCGCCGAGGGCGTTGATCCAGTAGCTCACCGACGCCGGCAGACACAGCTTCTGGCGTGCGACGAAGTGTTTCGGCAACCGCCCGTTGCGCCCGGTGTACACCTTCACGTGGCCATCCACGGCCAGCGTCGTCCAGTCGTCGTCGTGCTCGCTGGCCCAGGTACGCGCCAGTACCGATTGCCAATCGCGCACGGTGTGCTCGGCGCTGGCCAGCAGCCTGATCTTGCGGCGCAGCGTCTTGGTCTCCGGACAGCGGTCGAGGCCGAGGATGGCGCCCCACTCGCCGGGTGCCTGGTAGCGCAGGCTCTCGGGGTTGCGCACCCGGGCCAGGGTCATGCAGGCGACGAACAGGAGGATGGTGGTCAGGCCGTAGAATCCGGCCGGCAGGCGGAACAGGCGGTTGGCGGCGGTGAGCAGGCCCTCGCGCAGCAGCATCGCCAGTGCGGCCAGCACGCCGCCGCCAGCGACCGCGTGGGCGGGCTCGACGAACGCTGGTGTGGCCTCGGTCAGCAGGCCGGCTCTGGCGAGCGTGCGGCGTTCCACGTCGCGCGCCGCGCGGCCCATGGGCGCGTGCTTGTCGCGGGCGTCGCGGCTGGCGCGCTCAGTGGCGACCGCCGGGTCGCTGACCGCGGCGGCGGTGCTGACCGGGTGATCAGTGGTGGTGGCCGCCGGCGCAACCTCGGCGCTGGCGGCGGGCTCCCGGGTGGGATCTGTGATGACGCCGGCGCGGCGGTTCTCGTTGAAGGTGCTCACCGGGATGCCGAGTTCGCGAGCGCAGGCTGAGCCGCTCATCCCGGAAGCGAGCAGCTTGGCTGCCTGGTCCGCCATCTCGGCGTCGTCCACGGTGGCCTCCACGGCACCGCGCCGGCTGACTCCGGTCGGGCTACGCCCTCCGTCCGTCAGCGGGGTACAGCATCTCCTCCGCCCCGTTCGATCCCGACGGCTCCGGTGTCGCAACCTCGTCGCCTACCCCGTCCCGGCGGTGGGGAATTGTCATGACCCTGCCCCGGGCAACGCACCTCGGTGCAGTTGTCCGGGGCGCCTCGCTCCGTGCGCTCCGCAGCAACCTGCGCGCCGATCGCGGCGTGGGCGGCATCACCCGGCTCGGCAAATGACTTCTGAGCGTCTCTGACGCCCGTATATCCGTGAGCCAGACGGTCGGCGTCAAGAAATGTCGCCTCAGCCGCGCTGTAAGGCCTCTCCGCGACACGAGGTGGTGTCTGGACATCCCCGTGTCACCAGCACCGAAGTCGCCTCCAGACCCGTCCGCCCCCTCTTCGGTCAGCGACACGACACGGCACCGACCACCTCCCTGCCGTTGACGCCTCCTCATCCGCGCCGACCAACCAGATACGCCCCCGGTCGCGTTGGTGTGCTTGAATCAACCCGGCCGGTCGCCCAGCAGCCTATCCACTTATCCACAATTTATGAGTCTCCCCCCTCGCGCTCCCCCCTCGTTCTCCGCCTCCCTTTCGGTTAGATTCTTACGTGAGGCACGCTCACCGTAAGGTTAGATTTTTACGTGAGGCAATAGGCCTGTCGAGCACGCATTGCGGGTGCGGGCGTAAAGCATGGAGGTGTCGCAGTTTGCACCGGTTCTGCACCCGTCGCGGCACAGGTTGCGTTACCTGGGATGCACGGTGCGCGAATGGTCGGCGGAACTTTCGAGTTGCGTGGATTGGTTTGTCGGTGAGTGGGCTCGCCAGCCAACCGAGTGGGAGCCGGGATCTCGCGGGCCAGGGTCTCGCGGAGGGGCGGTCGTCGAGGCGCAATGCAGTGCCGGCCCCGGCGCCCATCTCACGTGTCGCGAATTGTCGGCACGAGCTGAAAACGGAGTGCGCGAAACGCCGCCCGTGATTCGGGCACGATGTGGGTCCTTGGTGAGCACCGAAGCGCGGAGGTGCTGCGTGGGTACACGGTCGTGGACCGCCGGCGCCGAATCGCCGGGTCGTCGCGCTTGCCACGGAAGGTGCGGCGGCTTCCCGGACGAGAGGGCGCCCGGCGAGCGCCCGGGGGCGCGGGTAGAGCGGCCCGGGGCGAGCGGCGGTCAAAGGTGTACACCGCGTGCACGAATGTCGATGGGGGGAGAATTGACAGCCCCGGTGCGGGCACATATATTCTGGCACTCGGGTAGCGTGTTTGAGCCTCGGAGAGGTGTCCGAGAGGTCGAAGGAGGCGGTCTTGAAAACCGTTGAGCCAACGTGCTCCGGGGGTTCGAATCCCTCCCTCTCCGCAACCACCGCTTCGGGCGTGCGCCACCGGGAGAGGTGCGAGAGTGGTCGAATCGGGCTCCCTGCTAAGGAGTTGTATTCGCAAGGGTACCGTGGGTTCGAATCCCACCCTCTCCGAACGGTGCGGCGGCCAGCCGTCGCGCCATGCTCGTGCCCATAGCTCAGTCCGGATAGAGCGTTAGATTGCGGATCTAGAGGTCAGAGGTTCGAGTCCTCTTGGGCACGCAGATGCGAGCGCAGCCTTGTTCCCGCCTTCGGGTGCGCGGGACGTGGTTGCGTTGTGCACGGAGAGATGCGAGAGCGGTTGAATCGGGCGGACTCGAAATCCGTTGAGCCGCGTATGCTGGCTCCGTGGGTTCGAATCCCACTCTCTCCGCCTCCGGCGGCCGCGCAGCACCCCGGGTCGGCCGAGGGTGTTGCGTGCGCCGTCGCCGAGGAGAGATGACCGAGAGGCCGAAGGTGCACGCTTGGAAAGCGTGTGTACTCAAACCGGGTACCGTGGGTTCGAATCCCACTCTCTCCGAAAAGCCCATCTGGTTCGTCTCCGATCTACGCTGTGCTCGTCCGCCCAACCCCGTCAGGACCGGAAGGTAGCAGCGGTAAGCGATGCGAGCAGGAGCCGTAATCAATCGGCGGCGGCCAGAGGGCCTTTTTCTTTTGGGTGAGGGACGATGGCCTACGAAGTAACCGCGACGCGCAAGCGTCCGCGCTCGTTCGACCAGATCGTGGGCCAGGAATTCGTGGTCGCCACTCTGCGCGGCGCCATCGAACGGCAGCAGATCGCGCACGCGTTCCTCTTTTCGGGGCCGCGCGGGGTGGGCAAGACCTCGGCCGCGCGGGTGCTCGCGCGCGCCCTGAACTGTGCGGCCGGGCCGACCGTGTCGCCGTGCGACGACTGCAACCAGTGCCGGGAGGTCAGCGCGGGCGCATCGCTCGACGTGATCGAAATCGACGGCGCCTCCAACACCGGCGTGGACGATGTGCGCGCGATCAAGGACGAGGTGCTGTTCCCGCCGGCGTCGGCACGCTACAAGGTGTACATCATTGACGAAGTGCACATGCTCTCCACGAGCGCCTTCAATGCGTTGCTGAAAACCGTCGAGGAACCGCCCCCCTACGTGGTGTTCATCTTCGCCACCACCGAAATCCACAAGGTGCCGGCCACCATCCGCTCGCGGTGCCAGCAGTTCACCTTCCGGCTGTTCTCCACCGACGAAATCCGCGACCGGCTCGCCGAGGTGGCGGCCGAACTGAACCTCGAAGCGGACGACGAGGCGCTGATCTGGGTTGCCAAGGAGGCGGACGGCTCGCTGCGTGACGCCTACACCACGTTCGACCAGATCGCCTCGTTCGCCGGCGGGCGGCGGATCAGCATCGACGCCATCCGCGACACCATCGGGGCGCTGAGCATGGACGAACTCAACCGGGTAGGCACGCTGATCGGCAGCGATGACGCCGCCGCCATGCTCGCCCTGGCCGACGAAATACTCGAGCGCGGCGTGTCGGTGGAACGGTTCGTGATCGCCCTCGCCGACTACCTGCGCTCGCTGCTCCTGTTGCGCCACGGCGTCACGCGGCCTGGCATCCTGGGATATCCGGAAGCCAGCTTCAGCGCCGACGTGCGGTCCCGCATCTCGGTGAGCCGGCTGGAGCTGGCCGGGGAGTTGCTCCTGGAAGTGCACCGCAACCTGAAACAGTCGGTGAGCCCGCGCTTCGAGCTGGAGCTGCTGCTGAGCAGGCTGGCGCGGGTCACCGGAATGGTGACCCCGGACGAGTTGCTGGCGGAGGTGCACACCATCAAGGGCCAGTTTACCGGCGGCGACGGCACCGGCACCGGCGGCGGCGACGGCGGTGTCCCCGCCCGGCCGCCCGAGGCGGCACCCGGTGGGGCCATGCCTGCGCCCGGCGGCGTTGCAGTGTCCGGGGCCGGCACGGCCGCGCCGGCACGGGCGCACCCGCCGCGCCCGGCCCCGCGCCCGGTGCCGCGGCCGGATGGCGCGGTCGCCGGTGGCGGCCGACCCGACACCGCCGCGCCCGCGCCTTCGTTGCGGGCCAGCGGGCACGTTGCGCAGGCGGCGCCGGCGGCCGCTGCCGCAGACGGAGTGGCGGTCGATGCCGGCGACGGAACGGCGGCCACCGGCGCTGCGGGAAAGCCGGCCGCGTCCGAAGGGGCGCCGGAATTGCTGCACGAGATCGGGGCCAGTGTGCGTGCCCAGAACCAGATGTCGCTGGCGGCGTCGGTGGAGCGCGCGGAGGCGGTCGTGGTGACCGACGAGCGCGTGACGATGACGTTCGCGGCCGGTGACCGGTACCATGGCGGGCAGGTGGCGAGCGCGCAGCAGACGGTGGCGTCGGCGGCGAGCGAGATCCTGGGCCGGCCGGTGAGCGTCGGGGTAGACTATCGGCGTGACCCGGAGCCGGCCGGGCCGGCCGCGCGCGCGGCCGGCCCGGAACACGCGGATGTCGGGCGTTTTTGCAAGATATTCCGCGGCGAAGTGGTGAAGGAGATAGCACATGGCATCTAACCCGCTCGATTTTCTGAAGGCGATTCAGGGTCTGCAGCGCAACATGGGCGACATGGAGGAGAAGCTGCGCGGGGTGCAGGTGACCGGCAGCGCGGGCGGCGACATGGTCGAGGTGGTACTCAACGGGCACCTGGACGTGGTCGCGCTGCGCATCGCGCCCGAGGCGATCGATCGCGAGGAGCGGGAGATGCTGGAGGACCTGGTGCGCGCCGCGTTCACGGACGCCGTCGGCAAGGTAAAGGAGCACCTGCGCGGCGAGTTCAGCTCCGTGCTCGGCGGCATGCCGCTGCCGCCGGGGCTGTTCGGAGGCTGACCGACAACGGTCTGTCCATGACCAGCCTCGACCGGGTCATCACCGCGTTGGCCAAGCTGCCCGGCCTGGGCCGCAAGAGTGCGGCGCGGCTCGCCTACTACCTGTTGCGGGCCGACCCCTCCTACGTGCGTTCGCTGGCCGCTGACCTGACCGCGTTGCGTGAACGGATCCGCCCGTGTCGGACCTGCGGTGCATATACGGAGGCGGAGCGCTGCGACATCTGTGCGGATCCGTCGCGCGACCCGGATCGGGTGTGCGTCGTGGAGCAGCCGCAGGACGTTGCCACCATCGAGGCGACCGGCGAGTTCCGGGGCCGCTACCACGTGCTGATGGGCGTGTTGTCGCCGCTCGACGGCATCGGCCCGGAGGATCTGCGCATCGACCTGCTGCTGAGGCGCGTGCGCGAGGAAGGGGTCCGGGAGGTGATCGTCGCCACCAACCCTACCGTGGAAGGCGAGGCGACGGCGCTGCTGCTGGCCAAGCAGCTCCGGGATCTGGGCGTGGTGACCTCGCAACTGGCCCACGGCCTGCCGGTGGGAAGCGACCTGGAATACTCCGACCGGCTGACCGTGAGCCGGGCACTGCGCGGACGCGTACGCCTGGACCAGTAGCGCTTCCGGCCGGCGTCCGCGGCCCCCGGCCTATATCTTGTCGATCAGAATGGAGCACTTCCCGGAGGGAATCGGCAGGGTCTTGCGCCGGCCTTCGCGCAACACGTTGATGGTCAGGTAGTACAGCTTCTCCGACTCCAGCCGTATCTCCCAGCCGCGCGAGCTCTTGGCGCTCACGATGGAGATCAGGTTGCGTTTCAACTGCAGGTTTTCGATGCCCATGATCTCCATGATCGGAATGCGCCAGTCGACGGTTTTGCGCGGCAGGGAGATAAACAGGCCGACGACGTTTTCGATCATCAGGGCCACGGTGCTGAGCGCGCAGTAGGCCATCAGGAGCCGGCGCGGAAAACCGTTCTCGGCCGGGCCCCTCGCCGGCCCCTCCTGTTGCGGCGCGTAGGCCTCGTACAGGGAGCCGGTCACATTCTCCTCCGGATGTAACCCGTCGAGCACGTAGTACAGGTGGCGCAGGGCGAACTCGCGCGCCTCTTCGTATTTCCCGTAACGCTCGAGCCCCTTGATTACCATGTAGTTGAACGGCGGCAGCACGGCGCTGCGGTATCCGGAGCCGTCGCGCGAGTAGCCTTCGTGGGCGGCGGACAGGGTCGGGAAGGGGTGCTCGACGCCGAACTCGTCGGGCTTGTTCAGGTAGGAGATGAGTCGTTCGCTCTTGTCCTCGTTGGGGATTGCCGCGAGCAGCGTCCAGAATGCCCCGACCGTGCGCAACGGCAGGCGCCGCCCGTCGCGGTCGAGGTCGTAGTAGAAGCCGGTGTCGTTGTCCCACATCTGCTGGCTGATGCGGGTTTTCAGCGAGAAGTACGCGCGCTTGTACTTGAAGCTGGTGTCCTTGTCGTTCAGCACGTCGCCGATCGCCGAGAGGAACAGCGCGTTCAGCGCCTGCTGCGCGTTGAAGTCGATCGCGTAGTGACATCCTTCGCGCGGACAATGGCCCATCATGGTGGCGGCCGCGGGAACCGCGTAGAGGCCGTTTTCCTGCCGGTGGGTGGCCTCGAGCCAGGCGAAATGGCGCTCAAGCACGGGCAGAATCTCACGCAGCCGCTTCTTGGTGCCGAGCTTGTGGTACAGGTTGTACTCGGCCCACGCGAACAATGGCGGCGCCACCCCGGTCGGGTTGTCGTCGGCGAGCACCGGCGAGCCGTCTTCGACCAGGTACTCGCCGCGGATGGCGCCGTTCTCCTCCTGTTTGCGGTAGAAGGTGTCGAGCTGTTCGGTTACCGGAAAGGTGCGATTGCTGTAGACCAGGAAGAAGGTGGCGAAGCAGGTCTCGAACTGGTTGATGCGGTCCGCGGCGGGATAGCGAAAGTAGTGCGGCGCGAAGCCGTTGGCCTCGGTCCCGCGATGCCACTGCTCGCTGATCCAGTGCCACGAACGCTGATAGAGGTTGACGAGATCCTGGTCGTAGAAGTTGATCTCGGGGAAGTCGGTTCTGACGGCGAGTTGCCGTATCGCATCACTCATGGCAGCGGGCACCGCGAGTGGCTGCGCGGAGCCGTTGGTCGGTGCAATCCTTACAGACTATACGGTTGCGGCACCGCGTGGTCAAATTGGGCGGCGTGCTCGGCGTGCTACAGGTCGGTCAGCAGCACGCGCGAGTTGCGGGAGCGGTCGTAGGTGCGCCCGCCGGGCAGGATGTCCGGGGTGGTTTCGGCGAACCCCTGTTCCATGAAGAAGTCGGCGGACTGGGTGGTGAGCGCCACCACGCGCCGCGCGCCGCGGCGGCGCGCCTCGCCGAGCAGGAAGGAAACCAGCCGCGCCCCGGTGCCGCCGCCGCGGTAGCTCTTGCTTACCACCAGGCTCTCGATCTCCGCGGTGACGCCGTCGAGCAGGCGCAGCGCCGCGCACCCCTGTACGGTGTCGTCGACCTGGTAGACGTAGTAGTCGCCGAGCCGTTCGGCGACCTCGGCGACGGTGCGCGCCAGCAGCAGCCCGGCGTCCACCTGCGGCTGCAGCAGGCGCATGATCTCCGGCACGTGTGCGGCCGCGGCCGCTACCACGTGGATGTATTGATCGCCGTAGAACATGGTGCCGGCGCCGTCGGCGGAGAAAATCTCGTCGATGAGGACGCCGTCGCGGCGCCCGTCCACCACGTGAACCCGGTCCACGCCGCCCGCGCAGGCGCTGACCGCCGCGCCCACGAGCGCCGCCTGGTCGCCGTCGAAGCGGTCGTGGAATCGCTCGAGCAGGCGCTCGCCGGCGCGGTAGTCGATGCTGGAGTAGAAGCCGTCGGCGCGAGTGGCGAGTTCCTCCCCGGTGCCGGGCACCGCCGCGACTCCGGCCGCGGTGCCGACCAGGAACAGCTTGGCCGCCTGCAGGGCCTGCGCCACCGCCACCGCCAGCTCCAGGCTGGAGATGTTGTACGACTTGCCGACCGCGTTCCAGCCGATGTTGGAGATGATCGGGATGGCGCCGGTCTCCAGCAGGGCGGTGAGCAGCTTGGCGTCGACGCGCTCGACGCGGCCGGTGCGCTGGTAGTCGACGCCGTCGACGACGCCCACGGTGCGGGCGCGCACCCAGTTGCCGGCCACCGCGCGGGCGCCGCTCTCGGTGAGCAGCGCGAGGATCTCGTTCGCCACCCGGGTGGAAGCGGACACTACCGTGTCCATGTCCGCTTCGGTGGTGACCCGCCGCTCGCCGATGCCGGTGCGGTGCGCAACATCACCGAGTGCCGCGTCGATCGCGTGCCTCGCCCCCGGCACCAGCACGGCGTGAATGCCCATGCGCTGCAGGAGCACGATGTCCTTGATCAGCATCGAGAACAGCGGTGCGCCGAGCAGGTCGTCAGCGATGCGCAGCACGAACAGGCGCCCGCGGTAGTGGCTCAGGTAGCTGAGCACGTCGCGGGTTTCGGCGACGGAAGGGGCCATACGCACCCGCCTATTTTCGCCGCGAGGTGGATTCCGCTCAAGAGCCCGAACGGCAAACGACGGGAGCGGCGGCCCGGCGGCGTTGCCGCGGCCGGTCGGTGCACGGGTGCCGCGGAGGGACCGGGGGGCGGTACACTGTCTTACCGAGATGAAGGCTGCTGCACGGTTCGCTTCGGAAGCGGCGCCCGAGCACCGGGCGCGGAACCGCGAGTCCGGTGCGCCGCAACGGGACGCGCGTGCCCGCGTGGCCGCGGCGTAGCCGGTTGGTGACGGTCGCCGTCGCCGCGTTGCTGGCGGCGGCGCTGTACTTCGGCGCCGTGCTCGGGCTGCAGCGGCCGGTGACCTATCCGCGCCCGCCGCGCCCGCCGGCCCCGCCGGAGCTGCCGGCCGGCGCCCAGCAGGTGTGGCTCGGCCCGAACCGGGACTGGGAAGCGTGGCTGCTGCAGCCGGCCGCCGGCGCGCGGCCGCTCCCGGAGGGCGCAGGCGCGGCTCCGCTGATCATCTACGCGCATGGCAACGGGGAGTTGATCGACCACTGGGCGGCGCCGTTCGCCGCCATGACCGATGCCGGGGTTGCCGTGCTGCTGGTCGAGTATCCCGGCTATGGGCGCTCGGGCGGGCGGCCCACCCGCGACTCGATCGGCGCGGCAATCATCGCGGCGTTCGACTTCGCGAGCGGGCGCCCGGACATCGACGGGCGGCGCATCGTGGCCTACGGCCGTTCGCTCGGCGGCGCGGCCGCCTGCGAGCTGGCCGCCGCGCGACCGGTCGCGGCGCTGATCCTGGAGTCCACGTTCACCCGCATGGCCGACCTGATGCCGTGGTTCGTGCCGCGGGCGCTGGTGCTCGATCCGTTCGACAGCGTGGCCGTGGTCGCGGCCGGCGCACCGCCCGCGCTGGTGCTGCACGGCGTTCGCGACCGGGTCATTCCCTACGCCCACGGCGAGACGCTGGCCCGCGCCGCCGGTACGGAGCCGGTTCCGCTCCCCTGCGGGCACAACGGCTGCCCGCGGCAGTGGCCGCTGATCCTCGACTTCCTGCGCCGCCACGCGCTGATCGATTAGCGGCAGGATGAAGCGGCGCGGACCGCGTTCCGTTTGATGATGTATAGTGAGGAGGCCGAAGTGGCAGATCCAATGAACCTGAGGGACGAAGACGTCGGTCGCATAGCAGAGTACGTCAAGCCGTGGCTGCGCGAGATCATGCAGGAGATGGTTGCCCGCGTGGAGCCCGGCGGCGTGGGTGGGCAGTTCCTTGAGCGGATGGTCCGCATCGAGGAAGAGCTGAAAGCGCAGCGTGCGTTGATGGACGAGCGGTTCAACTTCATGGCGCAGTGCTTCGAGGCGGTCGACAGGCGCTTCGAGGAGACCGGCGCCCGCGCGGATGCGCGCGTCGAGGAGATGGGTGCGCGCATGGATACCCGCTTTGACGCGGTCGACAGGCGCTTCGAGGAGACCGGCGCCCGCACCGATGCGCGCTTCGAGGAGATGGGCGCAAGCACGAGTGTTCGCTTCGACGCCGTCGACAGGCGCTTCGAGGAGATGGGTGCGCGCACGGATGCGCGCTTCGAGGAGATGGGTGCGCGCATGGATGCGCGCTTTGACGCGGTCGATACACGTTTCGAGGAGACCGGCGCCCGCACGGATGCGCGCTTCGAGGAGATGGGTGCGCGTATGGATGCGCGCTTCGACGCGGTCGATACACGCTTCGAGGAGACCGGCGCCCGCGCCGATGCGCGCTTCGAGGAGATGGGCGCAAGCACGAGTGTTCGCTTCGACGCCGTCGACAGGCGCTTCGAGGAGATGGGTGCGCGCACGGATGCGCGCTTCGAGGAGATGGGTGCGCGCATGGATGCGCGCTTTGACGCGGTCGATACACGCTTCGAGGAGACCGGCGCCCGCACGGATGCGCGCTTTGACGCGGTCGATACACGCTTCGATGCCATCGACAAGCGCTTTGCAGACATGAATGCCCGCTTTACGACGTTGACCTGGATGATCGGCGTCGGGTTTGTGGTCATCACGTCGCTGACTACGGTGTTCGCGCTGCTCGCCTGAGCCGGATTGCCGCCGGCGGCAGGTTCAGGTGGACGCGAGCAGGCGGGGCAGGAACAGGGACAGCGACGGCAGGTAGGTGATCAGCACCAGCGCGGCGATCAGCACCAGGGCGAACGGCAGGGCTGCGCGGTAGATGGCGGTGAGCGGCCGGGCGAACCGGAAGCGCGCCACGAACAGGTTGATGCCGACCGGCGGCGTGAGGTAGCCCACCTCCAGGTTGACCAGGAACACCACGCCGAGGTGCAGCGGGTCGATCTGCAGTGCCGCGGCCACCGGCACGATCAGCGGCACCAGCACCACGATGGCGGAGAAGATATCCACCAGCATGCCGGCGATCAGCAGCACGCCGTTGAGCGCCAGCAGGAACAGCAGCGGATGCTCGATATGCTCGGTGACCGCGGCCAGCAGCCGTTGCGGCGCCTGCGCGTCGACCAGCACGTTGGTCAGCGCCAGGGCGGCGCCGACCACCAGCAGGATCGCTCCCACCAGGGCGCCGGTGTTGCGCACGATGGCGGGCAGGTCGCGGCGCAGGTCGACCTCGCGGCGGATCAGCACCTCGACCGCCAGCACGTAGGCGGCGGTGAGGGTGGCCGCCTCGGTGACGGTGATGGCGCCCAGGTAGATGCCGCCCACCACCGCCGCGGGCAGCGGCAGCTCCCAGCCGCACAGCCACACGGCGCGGGCGGCGCGGCGTACCGTGGCTCGATTGCCGCGCGCGGCCGGTCCGGCAGCGGCGGTCGGGCGCGGTGCCGCCGGCCCCGGCTCGGCGCTGCCGGAGGCGGCCCGGCGGCGGGCGACGGCGGCGTACAGGGTGAGGCAGGCCACCAGCAGCAGCGCCGGCACGGTGGTGGCCTGAAACAACCGGTCGACGCTGACCTGCGCGGTGATCGCGTAGACGATCACCGCCAGACTCGGCGGCAGCAGCAGTCCCGGCACGCCGCCGGCCGCGATGAGGCCGATGGCGTGGCGCTCGGGGTGGCGGCGGCCCTGCGCGTGCGCGGCCGCCAGCATGGCCGGCAACAACAGGCCGCCGAGCGCGATGATGGTGACGCCGGAGGCGCCGGTGAACGCGGTAAAGGCGGCGGAGACCACCACCGCTGCCACCGCCATGCCGCCGGGGCGCCGCCCGAACAGGGTGCGCGCCATCAGCAGGAAACGGCGCGGCGCACGGCTCTCGGCCAGCACCAGCCCCGCGAACGCGAACAGCGGCAGCGCGGTGAGCGTCGGCAGCGCGCCGAGGCGGTTGAACTCCAGCGCCGCCACGGCGGGATCGATGCCGGCCAGCGCCAGTCCGGCCAGGGCGGCGCCGGCAATCAGCGCGAACAGCGGCACGCCGCCGAGTGCGGCGGCAAGCAGCAGCGCGCCGCCGGCAATGCCCAGGACCGCGGTCGTCAGAGTCTCCCGGTTGGCCGGCCGCGCCTGCAGAGCCGGCGCCGGGCGGCGCCGGGAACGGTGCCGCCGGCGGGCGGGGAAGCGATGCCTCGTGCCGCGCCGCGCCGGAACCGCGCGCGCGAGCCCGGTTCGCCGGCGGGCCGTCGGTCGGCCGGCGGCCCGCCATCGGAGCCGGCGAGGCGCCGCGCGGCGCCGAGCAGGAAGCGCAGCGCAATCACGGCGAACCCGACCGGCATGACGGCGGCCGCGGCGGCAGCGCCAGGTCCGGCGAATGCGAGTTCGGCGACCACGAAACGCGCCGCCGAGACGGTCAGCAGGCCGGTCACCGCGGCCGCGACAAGGCAGGCAGCGGCGTTCACCAGGCGGTTGGCGCGCGCCGGCAGCACCTGCTCGGCCACGTCGACCGCCAAGTGGGTGCCGCGAAAGGCGGCCAGCGAGGCGCCGATGAACGCGATCCACAACACCGCGCGGCGGACCGCGGTGTCAGTCTCCGGCAGTGCCGGAAGGCCGAGGTTGCGCAACGCGATCTGTACCAGCGAAGCGGCCAGCGAGCCGAGGATCAGGATCGCCAACAGCACGGTCTCCGCACCCGCCAATGCCTCGTCGCAGCGCGCACAGCGGCGCAGGAACGCGCCGGACGGCCGCTGCCGCGCATGGCCGGCGGCCCCCGCGGTCATGACGCGGCGGCGGAGCGTTGCGCCGAACGATGCGCCGCCAGGGCGGCTTCGACGCGGTCGAGCAGCGCTTCCGGGTACAGCTCGGGAGCCAGCGCGCGCCGCGCGACGGCGCCCTGCGCGCGCAGCAGGTCGGCCGCGCCGGGGCCGGGCGCAACCGGCTGCACCCCGCGCCGCGCCAGCGCCGCCAGCGCCGCCTCGTTGTCCGCGCGGCTGCGTTGCTGCAACTCGGCCATGAAGCGGCGTCCGTTGTCGACCAGAATCTCCCGCAGGTCGGACGCCAGGCGCAAAAATGTGCGCCGGTTCATGAGCAGCGCCCCCGAGGCGTGGCCGAGCGGCAGGTCGAGGCGGTATTCGACCCGGCTGAACCACTGCAGCGCCAGCAGCGCGAGCGGCGACGCGTACACGCCGTCGATGACGCCGGTCTGCAGCGCGGTCAGGACATCGGCAACGTGCAGCGGCACCGGGTCGGCGCCGAATGCGGCGAAGATCGCGGCCGCGAGCGGGTCGTCCTCCAGCATCCACCAGCGCAGCCGGCGCAACTCCTCCACCGACGCCACCGGGCTGGTGCTGAACAGGTAGATCGGGCCCACCTCCGCCCAGCCCAGCACCACGTAGCCGCGCTGTTCGAACGTTCGCTCCAGTTCGGGGGTGAACTGCCGGTACACGGCGTCGATTTCCGCGTCGTTCCGGAACAGCAGCGCGCCGTCGAGGACGCGCTCTTCCGGTACCACCAGGCCCAGGCCGGCGCCGGTCAGGGCGACCGCGTCGAGCTGCCCGAAGCGCAACTTGCGCAGCATGTCCGCCTCGCTGCCCGACACGCCGCCGGGGAAGATGCGGAACTGCAGCCGGTCGCCGCTCGCTTCCTCGACCGTTGCCTGGTAGGCGCGCAGCACTGTCATCCACGTGCTGCCCTCCGGCGCGAGGGTGGCGATCTTGACGATCTGCTGCGCCGCGGCCGCTGCCGGCGCGAGGGCGATGAGCGCGGCAACGAGCGCCCCGGTGAGTCTGTACGGCCGCGCCGCGGCACGGAGGAGGTTGAATGCCGATGCCCAACCACCGCCGGAAGACCGGCACTTTCGGATCTGGCGCCGGCGGATGCATGGCCGGGTGCACATGGCTGCCATCATCGCCGTCATTGGAACAGTTCGTCGACCGAGCGCGCCAGCCGGCCGGCGCGTTGCCGTGCGACCGCGTTGGCCAGACGGCGTTCGGGCAGCAGGTCGAGGTCGGCGCCGCGCACCTCGTCGAGCAGGCGTTCGAACAGCGCGCGGTCCTGTACCTGCACGGCGTAGGTGGCGGCGTACAGGACGTGGGTCATCAGAAAGCGCCGGCCGGTGAGGCTCAGCGCCGCCTCGAAGTGGCCGCGCGCCGCCGGCGCGCCGCCGAGGATCGCCGGCATCGAGCCGGACAGGGCGCCGAGCAGGACGTGGGCGCCGGCGTAGCCGAAGGCGGGATCGTGGCGCAGCACGAAGCGCGCGAGTGCCTGCAGAACCGGCACGTCGGCGACCAGCTCCGGGTCGCCCGGCCGGTTCTTGACCATGCCGCCCCAGCCCTGCGCGGTCCAGTAGACGGCCGGCACGAAGCGCGGCTCGAGGCCGGCCAGGTAGCGGTCGAGCGCATCGAGATCGAACCACAGGGCGTCCGCCGGTTCCGCGACCCCGCGGTGCCGCGCCGCGATCCGCCAGGCGTGCAGCGCGTGGTCGCGCGCGCGCCGGTACAAGCCGACGGCGCGCACCGGGTCGTCCTGCTCCACGAACGCCAGCGCGTAGCCGGAGTACGCCTCGGCCGCCAGCAGGCGCACGTCGACGGCATCCGGGTCGCCGCGCAGCACCCCCTCCAGCAGCGGCAGGCCGGCTGCCGCGCCGCCCTCGGCAAGTTCCAGGTCGTATTCGGCATTGACGGCGGCGAAGCTGTCGGCAACCAGTCCGGCACTGGCGCGCGCTGCCAGGCGCTGCACGCTGCACCCCGGCAGCGCCACCACCACCACCAGCATCACCAGCAGCCCGGCGGCGCCCACCCCGGCGGGCCGCGAGGCAGGTGCCGCCCCGGATGTCGGTGCCGCGGTGATCGGCGCACGGCAGGTCGTGCCATTCATGGGTGTCAACGTACCCCACCCCGACCGGCGCGTACAGATTTGGCGCGGGCCGTGCCGTCACGCACGGAACGAGCTGTCGCTGCTGGCGAAACCTGCCGACTCGATGGTAATTTGTTTCCGTTGCAGGTACCACATCGAAAAACGGGCTCTCTCCACGCTGAATCGGGGGCGTCGCAGGGGCGGGTGCACAACTTCAACGCCGGTCCCGGTGCGCTGCCGGCCCCGGTGCTGGCGGCGGCGCGGGCGGCGTTGTGCGAACTGCCCGGAGCGGGCGTCACGGTTCTTGAAATCAGCCACCGCTCGGGGGAGTTCGAGGAGATCCTGGCCGAAGCCGAAGCGAACCTGCGCGCGCTGCTCGGCATCGACGACGCCTGGGCGGTGTTGTTCCTGCAGGGCGGCGCGCGGCAGCAGTTCGCCCTGATCCCGATCAACTTTCTCGCCGCCAGCGGGCGCCGCGCGGAGTACGTGGTAAGCGGCTACTGGAGCCGTACGGCGCACGCCGAGGCGGGCGTGGCGGCCGATGCCGGCGCCGGAGCGGTGTTGTGGGACGGCGCCGGCGATCGCTACCGCCGCATGCCGCGCCCGGACGAGCTTGTCCTGCCGCCCGCGCGGCGCGCCGCGGCCGCGTACGTGCACTACACCGTCAACGAGACCATCGAGGGCATTCAGCTTGACACGCTGCCGGAGTTCGGCGCGCTGCCGGCGATCTGCGACGCCTCCTCGGAGATTCTCTCCCGTCCGCTGCCGCTCGAGCGCTGTGCGATGATCTACGCCGGCGCGCAGAAGAACCTGGGGCCGGCGGGGCTCACGCTGGTGGCCGTGCGCCGCGACCTGCTGGAACACGCCGCGCCGTCGCTGCCGGCGATGTTCGACTACCGGCGGCTGGCCGCGGCACGCTCGCTGCTCAATACGCCGCCGGTGTTCGCGATCTACGTGACGCTCCTGGTGACCCGCTGGATCCGCGACCAGATCGGCGGCCTGGAGGAGATGGCGCGCCGCAACCGCGCCAAGGCGCAGATGCTGTACCGGGTACTGGACGAGTCGGGGGGATTCTACCGCGGCCACGCGCTGCCGGAGAGCCGGTCGCACATGAACGTGACCTGGCGTCTTGCCGATCCGGAGTCGGAGCCGATGTTTCTGGAGCAGGCGTCCGCCGCCGGGTTCATGGGGCTCGCCGGCCACCGCTCGGTAGGTGGGCTGCGCGCGTCCTTGTACAATGCCGTGTCGCCCGCGAGTTGCCGCGAGTTGGCGGAGTTCATGAAGGAGTTTGCGCGGTGTCACGGCTAGCCGGCATGGTCGCGGCCAGCGCGATGCGTTCGCGCGGCACCGGGCCGCCGGCATGCGACGCCGGCGCGCAGGCGTTACACTGTGGCGGCGAGCGGTGGCGGTGCAGAGACAATGAAACAGGGGACCGACGATCGGCATCTGCGCATGGGCGCGGCGATGAGCGGCGCACAGGGGGCAGCCGGATGACCGGGGGATGTTGCGCGCCGCGGGCGCCGGCGCGGCGCGGCGCTGACGCCGGGCGCGCCGCGGGCGGTGCGCGGGCGGCGGTCGGGGGAGCCCATGACGACGGCCGCGCGATGTGCGAGCTGCCGGCGGCGGCGTTCCTGATGGGTGCCGAGGCGGGCGACGGCTTTCCCGCCGACGGCGAGGGACCGGTGCGCGAGGTGTCGCTGCGCGGCTTCGCCATCGACCTGTGCGCGGTGAGCGTCGCCGACTTCGCCGCGTTCGTGGACGACACCGGCTACGTCACCGAGGCGGAGCACTTCGGCTGGTCGTTCGTGTTCCGGAACCACGTCCCGAAGAACGCGTTCCGGAACAACCTGGTGCGCACCGTGCCCGGCCTGGCGTGGTGGTACGCGGTGGATCGCGCCTGCTGGCGGCGTCCGGAAGGCCCCGGTTCGCAGGCCCGGAAGCGGGAAGACCACCCGGTGACGCACGTTTCGCACGCCGACGCGGAGGCTTACTGCGCGTGGGCCGGCAAGCGGCTGCCCACCGAGGCGGAGTGGGAGTATGCCGCGCGCGGCGGCCTGGAGCAGCGCCGCTACGCCTGGGGCGACGAGCTTACGCCGGGCGGCAAGCACCGCTGCAACATCTGGCAGGGCACGTTCCCGGACTACGACCGGGCGACCGACGGTTACGCCGGCACCTGCCCGGTACGCACCTATCCGGCCAACGGCTACGGGTTGTACAACGTGGCCGGCAACGTGTGGGAGTGGTGCGCCGACTGGTTCAGCCCCGACCATCACCTGAACGCGCCGCGCGCGGACCCGACCGGCCCGGCGCGCGGCAGCAACCGGGTGATGCGCGGCGGCTCGTTCCTGTGCCACCGCTCCTACTGCAACCGCTACCGGGTCGGCGCGCGCACCAGCAACTCGCCGGACAGCTCGACCGCCAACCTTGGATTCCGTTGCGCGAGGTCGTTGTGACGCGCGGCGGGGAGACGGAGGTTGCGGCGCGCGTGAGCGGACCGGAGACGACGGCGCCGGCGCCGGCACAGAGGGCGTTGTGCTGACCGGCCTGTTCTGGATGACGGCCATATTCGGCGTCGGCGTGACGGTGGTCGACCTGCTCGGCCTGATCGGCGGCGGTTCCGACGATGGCGGTGCAAGCGGCGGCGAGGGCGGCGGCGCCGGCGGCGGGGCGCCGGTGCTGTCGTTCCTGCGCTGGCTGCGCACCCTGGTCTACTTCTGCCTCGGCTTCGGTCCGTTCGGGCTGGCAGCGGGGGCGTTCGGCTCCGGACCGGTCGCCAGCCTGATCTGGTCGCTGGCCGGGGGCGTGTCGATGTCGGTGCTCGCGCGCCTGTTCTTCCGCTTCCAGCGCACCAGGCTGGACTCGTCGCTGCACGACGAGGAACTGCTCATGGAGCCGGGCACGGTGATCGTGCCGATCGCGTCCGGCGGCATGGGCAAGGTGCGCGTGCTGTTCGGCCAGAGCGTTGCCGAACGCTACGCGCGCGCGGAAGACGCGGCCCAGGAATTCGCCTCCGGAGACCGCGTGGTCGTTTCGCGAATTACAGAACAATGCGTCTACGTGCGCAGGGAGGAACCATGACAGAAGGATTTATCGGCGGCGGCGTGGGCGCGGTGGCCGCGTTCGTGTTCGTTATCGCCATGCTGCGCTCGGTGATCAGAGTGTGCCCGCCCGACCAGGTGCTGGTGGTGACCGGCGCCAAGACCACCATTCGCGGCAAGAGCTACGGCTTTCGCCTGCAGCGCGGCGGGTGGACGTTCGTCGTCCCCTTCTTCCAGAGCGTGCAGGGGCTGGGGTTGAGCACCATCCCCATCGACGTGCGCGTGGAGGGGGTGAACTCGGCCAACGGCATCACGGTCGGCGCCGACGCCACCGCCTGCGTGTGCGTGGACCACGAGGACGACTCCCTGCTCTACTCCGCGGTCGAACGCCTCATGGGCAAGTCGCGCGCCGAGATCCAGGAGCAGATTCAACAGACCATGGTGGGCAACTTCCGCGGCGCGCTCAACAAGACCACGCCGCTGCAGGCGATCGGCATGGTGGAGAGCGTGGAGGAGCGCGACCGCACCGGCGAGGGCGACAGTCTGACGCGGAACGACGTCGATCCCGACGACGACGTGGAGGGCGAGCGCGCGCAGTTCCGCGCCGAGCTGCTGCGCGACAGCAACCAGGACCTGAGCACGTTCGGCATGCGCGTGGTGTCGGTGTCGCTGCAGAAGATCTGGGACACCTCCAACTACATCGCCAACCTGGCCAACAAGACCCTGTCGCGCAAGCGCCAGGAGGTGGAGATCGAGGAGGCGCGCCTGAAGGCGCAGGCGGAGCGCTCCGAGTCGGACGCCAACCGGCGCGAGGCGGTGGCCGAGAACAGCGCCGACGAGCAGATCATCGCCGCCCAGCAGGAGCTGGAGGTGCTGCGCCGCACCTGCGAGGCGGAGGTGGAGCAGAACCGGCTGGAGACCGACAGCGCCATCGCGCGCGCCGAGAGCGAGGGCGAGCGCGCGGTGCAGGAGATCGCCGTCGAGCTGCGCAAGCTCAAGAACGTCTCCGACGTCACCCTGGAGGCGGACACCAGGCGGCAGGCGGCGGAGATCCTGGCCGACGGCCAGAACCAGGCGGTGCAGATCGTCGAGTCGACCCACAATGACCTCCTGGACCAGAAGGCGACCATGGTCGCCGGCGCCGGCGATTCCGGCAAGATCGCGCTGTTCGTGCAGCAGCAGCTTCCCACGCTGTTTGCCGCCTATGAGAAGCATGCGCGCGAATTGAAGGTGGACAACGTGGTGATCATGGATGACGAGCGCGGCATGAACGGGCTGCTCAACCGCGGCCCGGACGCGTTCGTCGACTTCCTGCAGCGGTTCGAAGAGGGGTTCGGCATCAGCGTGAAGGATCTGCTCGGCCAGCGTGCCGGAACCGCCGCGGCCCGCGCCGACCAGGAGGTGAAGTCATGACCGGGTTCGTCGTCGTCTTTGCCCTGCTCGTGCTCATCACCCTGCTGCTCCAGTTGATCACCAAGATGAAGATCGTCGGTGCCGACGAACTGGCGATCGTGGCCGGCCAGGGCAAGTCGTTCTCGTCGGTGCGCGGCGGGCGCGTGTTCGTGTTCCCGCTGATCCACCGCTTCTACCGCATGGACATGCGCCCGCGCACCACCAGCGTGCGGGTGGAGTCGGCGATCGCGGCCGGCATCGTGCCGCTGACCGTGGTGGCCACCGTCAGCTTCGCGGTGGCTGCCTCCGGCGAGGGGCTGCGCAACGCGATCCGCCGCATCCTGCTGATGACGCGCGACTGGAACGAGCTCACCGGTATCGCCACCGGCATCATCGAGGGCCACCTGCGCGACTCGATCGCCACCATGACCCCGGAGGAGGTGATGACCGACAAGGACCGGCTGGTGCAGAACATGATCCGCGTCTGCAAGACGGATCTGGAGGGGATCGGACTGGAGATCACGGCCATGAACATCGCCGACGTGGACGACCACCGGCTGGAAGGGGTGCGCGAGCCGGAACTGTACATCGCGCTGTTGAAGCGGATTCAGTCGGCCAACGCCGAGGCGCAGTCGCGGGCCGCGCAGGCGCAGGCGCGCGCCGCCGCCAAGGAGGAGTCGGAGACGCGGCGCGCCGAGGTGGCGGTGCGCGATGCGGCCAACGCCAAGGAGAGCCTGACTGCCCAGACGCGGGTGGACGTGGCTCAGCAGGGCCAGCGCAGCGCCATTGGCGTGCAGCGGGCACAGCGCGACGCGGAGGCCAACGTGGCCGGCATCAAGGCGCAGATCCGCGCCGAGGAGCAGCGCATCGCGATGCTGCGCGAGAAGTACCGCGCCGAGATCCTG
Source organism: Spirochaetia bacterium (assembly GCA_965208575.1). Lineage (GTDB taxonomy): Bacteria > Spirochaetota > Spirochaetia > SZUA-6 > Bin103 > Bin103. The sequence goes on from CBDBOV010000002.1 coordinate 165,962, forward strand.
GTGCCCGCCGAGGCGGAGCGGGAGCGGATGGCGCTGCAGGCAAAGACCAGCGCGGCCGAGATCCGCGGCCGCGCGCAGGCCGAGATCGACCAGTTGACGCGCACCATCGAGATCCTGCGCGCCGGCGGCAAGTCTGCCCTCGCCGCCTACGTGATCGAGCACTTCGACAAGTTCATCGAGCCGTTCGCGCAGACCCTGGCGCTGTTCCCGACCGCGCACGCGGCGGTAATCTCGGGCGCGGGCGGCACCCACGCGCCGATCTCCGGCGTGCACCCGCACCCGGTGGAGGAGGAAAAGGCGCGCATCACCCTGCAGGCCCTCGGCGCCATCTCCACCGCCGCGCCGCCGCCCGCATCCGCCGAGCCCGCCGACGCGCGGCCTGGCGGCGCCCGGACGCGGCGGTAGCGGGGGCGGCGGCGGCAGTCGTCCGCCCGCGCTCTGCGCCGCGGATGGCGGGGCTGGCGCGGTAACCAAGCGGCCCGGCCCGGCCCGGCCCGGCCTCGCCGCGGCGGTAGTCGTGCGCCCGCCGCCCATGGCGGGGCTGGTGCGGCAACCCGGCTGCCGGGTCCGGCTGCGTCCGGCCTCGCCACGGCGCGGCGGCCGGCCGCCGGCCGCCTGCTCCGGTAAACCGGCAGCAGGTCCGCGCCGACGAGCGGCCCGTTCAGCCTTGCAGTTGTGCGAAGCGGGTGAAGTAGTCGGGGAAGGTCTTGGCGGTGCAGCCGGGGTCGGCGATGGCGATGCCGGGGGCGCGCAGGCCGGTGACCGCGAACGCCATCGCCATGCGGTGGTCGTCGTAGGTCTCGACGGTGGCGGGGCGCGGGGGGGCCGGCTCGATGCGCAGGCCGTCGTCGCGCTCCTCGACCGGCACCCCGAGGCGGCGCAGCTCGGTGGCCATGGCGGCGACCCGGTCGGTCTCCTGCAGGCGGGTGTGGGCGATGCCGCGGATGGTGACCGGCGCCTTGGCGAACGGCGCGATCGCGGCGAGCGTGGGTGCGGTGTCGCTGATCGGCGCCAGGTTCACGTCGACGCCGGCGAGCTGGGCGGGCCCGCGCACGGTGACCGTGTCGCCGCGCCAGCGCACCTTGCAGCGCATCCGGTGCAGCACTTCCAGGAACGCCAGGTCGCCCTGCAGCGAGTCGCGGGTCAGGCCGGCTACCGTCACCCGGCCGCCGGTGACCGCGGCGGCCGCGAAGAAGTAGGAGGCGTTGGTGGCGTCCGGCTCGATTGCCATGTTCACCGGGTGGTAGCGCTGCCCGGCGGCAATGTACAGGCTCGTGCTGCCGCCGGCCGCGGTCACGCCGAACTGCTCCATGAGGCGCGTGGTCATGCCCACGAACGGCTTCGACACCAGCGCCCCGGTGATGTACACGGTGGTCGTGGCGCGCGCCAGCGGCGCCACCATCAGCAGGGCCGAAATGGGCTGGCTGCTGCGCATGCCGGAGATCTCCAGGTGGCCCCCGGCGAGCCCGGTGCCGCACAGGGTGAACGGCATGCGCGGCGGCTCCGCGTCCGAGGTGATGCGCGCGCCCTGGGCGGTCAGCGCGGCGAGCAGTTCGTCGATCGGCCGCTCGCGCATGCGCGGCACCCCGTCCACCGTGTAGCAGCCCTCGCCGAGCGCCAGCAGCGCGGTCAGAAAGCGCGCCGCCGTGCCCGCGTTGCCCACGAACAGGTCCGCCTTGCGCGCCGGAATGGAACCGCCCTGGCCGTCGACGCTGATCGTTGCGGCTTCGGCATCTTCACGCACCTCGATACCGAGCGCCCGCAGCGCCTCGCCGAAGTAGCGCGTGTCGTCGCTGAACAGGGCGTTGTGCAGGGTCGACGTGCCGGAGGCCAGCGCCGCCATGCACATGGCGCGGTTGGTCAGGCTCTTGGATCCGGGCACCCGCACCTCGGCATCGATCGGCCCGTTGGCCGGTGAAATAGCTTGTACACTCACCCCCCAATGGTGCCGCACGCAGCCGGAACCGCACAAGGGTCGTTTCCGCTCGCCACGCCCGCACGACCTTGTACCGCGTGCTCGGAGTGTGCTACCTGTTCGGCGCCTGCCGGACGCCGCCGCTCGCGGAGTGACGGCTCCCCATCCACGCGGCGTCGGGAGTGTCCCCGGAACTGGTGCGCCTGTCGATCGGCATCGAGCACATCGACGACATCCTCGCGGACATCGACCAGGCGCTGCACGCCGCCAGGCAGGCCTGACCGGCGCCGGCGCTCTTTCGCCGGCGATTGGTGGTAGAGTAGCGCCATGGACAAGATACCGGTTACCTCCGCCGGCGGAGCGCCGCCGGGCGGGCCGTACACCCCCGCGTTGCGCTGGGGCGAGTTGTTGTTCGTGTCGGGGCAGGTGGGAGTGGATCCGGCCACCGGCGAGCCGGTGGCGGGCGACTTCGCCGCCGAAGTGCGGCAGGTGCTGAGCAACGTCCGGACGCTGGTGGAGGCGGGCGGTTCCTCGATGGACAAGGTGTTGCGCGCCACCGTGTACCTGACCGACATGGCGCTGTTCGCGGAGATGAACGCCGTGTACGAACAATTCTTTCCCGAGCCGCGCCCCACGCGCAGCACGGTGCAGGTGGGCCTGGCACGGCAGTACCGCGTCGAAATCGACGTGATCGCCCACACCTGACACCGCGGTGAGCGAGGAAACCACCCGGCACCAGATCCACTTTGCTGACGCGCGGCGCATGTCCGCGGTGCGCGACGGCTCGGTGTCATTGGTGGTTACCTCGCCACCGTACCCGATGATTGAGCTATGGGACGAGCAATTCGCCGCAGCCGACCCGTTGATCGCGAAGGCGCTGGCAGCGGAGGACGGGATTCGGGCCTTCAAGTTGATGCACGCTCGCCTGGACGCGGTGTGGCGCGAGTGCCGCCGCGTGCTGCAGCCGGGCGGGCTGGCGTGCATCAACATCGGCGACGCCACCCGCAAGATCGGCGGCGAGTTTCGGCTGTTCTCGAACCACAGCCGTATCCTGCAGGCACTGATGCGACTCGGGTTCTCCGTGCTGCCCGACATCCTGTGGCGCAAGCCGACCAATGCGCCCAACAAGTTCCTGGGCTCCGGCATGCTGCCGGCCGGCGCCTACGTGACCTACGAGCACGAATATATCCTGATCGCCCGCAAGGGCGGACCGCGCAGGTTTTCCCCCGCCGACAAGGCCCGCCGACGGCGCAGCGCCTTCTTCTGGGAGGAACGCAACGAGTGGTTCTCGGATGTCTGGCTCGGCTTGGTCGGCACGAGGCAACTGCTCGGCAACGCGGGGCTGGGAGATCGCGATCTCCGCGCGCGGAGCGCCGCGTTCCCGTTTGAGTTGGCGCACCGGCTGGTCCAGATGTACTCGCTGATCGGCGACACCGTGCTCGACCCGTTTCTCGGTACCGGGACGACCACGGCGGTCGCCATCGCCGGCGGCCGTTCCAGCATTGGTTTCGAAATCGAGCGCGAGCTTGAGCAACCCATCCGCGACACCATCGACACCGCATGCCCGCTCGGGCGCGTCTACGCGAGCCGGCGGCTGTCCGCACACCTCGACTTCGTACAATCCCGTGAGGCAGCTGGAAAGCCCTGCCGCCACGTCAACCGCCACTATGGCTTCCCGGTAGTGACAGGCCAGGAGACCGACTTACAATTCCTTATACCGAAATCAATAAGGGTCGATTCAGACGCGAACTGTTTCGCTTACCACGATCCTGCTCCGCAACCGGTTCGGGAGTCGCAGCCGGAACTCTCATTCGGGAGTCCGTCATGATGATCAAACTCGCGCCGCAAGACCTGCGCCGACGACTTGTAGGGGATCGTCCAGCATACGAAAAGTACGACGGGCGTCCGGTCTCGGTGAAGCCAATCACCTACAAGACGATGGACACGCTCGGCGAGACGATCGACGCCCTGATGGTCTACTACGAAAAGAAGTCCAACGGCACGACAGTGGCTGAGTTCGACGAGGTTGAACGCCGTTGAATCGGGACGAGTTGGCGCGGCTGGTCGGGTCCGGGGAGAACTCGGGGGTGGAGTTCAAGCGGGATGATCTGCGTCCGGAGCGGGCGGCGAGAGAGATCGCCGGCCTGCTCAACCTGGAAGGGGGGCACCTGCTGCTCGGGGTGGAGGACGACGGCACGGTCACCGGCCTTTCGCGGGACCGGCGGCGGGCGGAGGAATGGGTGATGGAGGCGGCGCGTGCCCACGTGCGCCCGGCGACGATTCCCTACTGGGAGACGGTCGAATGGCGCGAGGGGGTGGTCGTCGGCGTCGTGTCGCTGCCGGCGGACGCCCCGGACAAGCCGTACAAGGCGAAGCGCGGGTCGGCCTGGGTGACGCAGGTGCGCGTCGGAACCACCACCCGCGATGCCACCGACGAGGAGGAGATGCGCCTGTACCAGCAGTCGGGGCGGCTGCAGTACGACCGCAAGCCGGTGCCCGGCACTTCGTTCGCCGACCTCGACCGGCGCCGACTGATCAACTATTTCCGCGACGTCCGCGAGCAGGAGTGCCCCGACGAGACCGACGAAGCAGCGTGGACGCGGCTCCTGGTGAACACCGAGATCATGGTGGAAGGGAGCGGGCGGTCGATGGCGAGCGCGGCCGGACTGCTCCTGTTCGGCAAGAATCCGAATCGCTATCTCCCGCACGCAGGGGTCAGTGCGGCAGCCTACGGTGGTGCGGAGAAGGACTACGACGCGAGGGAGCGGGCCACGGTGCGCGGGCCGGCAGTGTCGCTGGCGTTCCGACGGACGGACGCGGACGGTACGCGGTATCCCGGGCAGACACGCACGTTCTCCGCGAGCAGCGAGTGGATGGAGAGCGGCGTGATCGAGCGCACGCTCGAGTTCGTGCGGCGCAACGTCTGCCTGGAGGCTTGGATCGATGCCGGCGGGCGCCGGCAGGAGCGCTGGGAGTACCCGCTGGAGGCGGTGCGGGAGGCGGTCGTGAACGCGGTCGCGCACCGCGACTACACGATCACGGTGAGCGACATCGAGCTGTCGATCTACGCCGACCGCCTGGAGATCGTCTCGCCCGGCCGGCTGCCGAACACGGTCACGGTGGCCAAGATGCGCGCCGGCTACCGTGCCACCCGCAACGAGCTGGTGAAGGAGGTGCTGCGCGACTACCGCTACGTCGAGGCCACCGGCCTGGGGGTGCCGCGCAAGCTCGTGCGCGGCATGCGCGAGCACAACGGCACCGAGCCCGACCTGATCGAGGAGGAGGACCGCTTCACGGTGCGGCTCTGGAAGCAGCGTCCGGCGGCGGGGGCGTGATGGGGAGGACGCCGAACGTCGTCTATTTCCTCGTGGATGACATGGGGTATGGGGACGTGTCGTGCCTCAATCCACGTGGCAGAATCGCCACGCCGCAGTTCGACCGGCTGGCGCGCGAGGGAATGGTGTGCCGCGACGCCCACTCCAGCTCGGCGGTGTGCTCGCCGTCCCGCTACGGCGTGCTCACCGGCCGCTACAACTGGCGCAGTCCCCTGCAGCGGGGCATCGTCAGCCCGTACGGCCCGCCGCTGATCGACGAACGGCGGCTCACGGTGGGCAAGCTGCTGCAGCGCCACGGCTACCATTGCGGTGCCATCGGCAAGTGGCACCTGGGCATGGAGTGGCCGTTCGATTCCGGCGCCCGGCCCGGCCCGACCGACGCATCCGCCTCCTGGCCATCCGCGGCCGACGAGGATTTTCTGCCGCCGCACGCCGCCGGCGAACCGGCCTCCGCCGAGCTCGAGGCAACGGAGCGGCAGCGGGCGCGGTGGCGCGAGTTCTTTGCGCGCAGGATCGCGGGCGGCCCCACCGCGCGCGGGTTCGACTACTACTTCGGCGTCGACGTTCCCAACTGGCCGCCCTACTGCTATATCGAGAATGACGCCGCCATCGGCGCGCCGAGCGAGTTCCTGCCGGCGCGGCTGCTCGGCGACAACCTGGCCAGCCTGCCGGGTCCGGCGATGCCCTACTGGCACTTTGAGCAGCTCCTGCCGGCGTTCGCCCGCGCCGCCGACCGCTACATCGCCGCGCGCGCCGCCGACCGGCAGCCGTTCTTCCTGTACCTGCCGATGACCTCACCGCATACCCCGCTGTCGGTGAACAAGCGCTGGATCGGCGGCAGCGGGCTGAACAACCTGTACGCCGACCTGGTGATGGAAACCGACGACGTGTTCGGCCAGGTGCTCGACTCCCTGGAGCGCCACGGCGTCGCCGGCGACACGCTGGTCATCTTCACCAGCGACAACGGCTGCGCGCCCTACATCGGCGTCGACCAGATGGAGGCGCAGGGCCACCACCCGAGCGGCGGCTTCCGCGGCTACAAGTCGGACGCCTGGGACGGCGGACACCGCGTGCCGTTCATCGCGCGCTGGCCGGGGGTAATCGAGCCTGGCAGCGGCAGCGACCGGCTGGTGTGCCTGACCGACCTGCTGGCCACCTGCGCCGACTTCCTGGAGGATCCGCTGCCGGCGGACGGGGGCGAGGACAGCGTCAGCATGCTGCCGCTGTTCGAGGGCCGCGACGAGCCGATCCGCGACCACGTGGTGCACCACTCGATCTCCGGCAAGTTCGCCATCCGCGACGAGCGCTGGAAGCTGGTGCTGTGCCCGGGGTCGGGAGGCTGGACCCTGAATGACGCCGCCGCGGCCCGCGAAGGGCTGCCCGTGGTGCAGCTCTACGACATGCGGCGCGACCCGGCGGAGCGGCGCAACCTGCATGCCGAACACCCGGCGGTGGTGAAGGAGATGGTGGCGCACCTGAAGCGGCTGGTCGCCGCCGGGCGCAGCACGCCGGGGCCGCAGCAACGCAACGACGCGGCCGTGGACATCTGGAAGGCGGACACGCTCCCGGGCATCGATCCGGCGCTGTTCGACGACTACTGAGCCGCGAAGAACGGACGGCGAAGCTCTCCTTTCGAAGAGGCGAATCACCTGGTAACTTCTCCCTCTGATAAGGAGAAAATGGTTGGACCTCACGATGCGTCAGGCACTGGTGGAACAGCTTGCGGAGTCGCTCGCGCGGCCGCTGCCTTCGCTCACGCCGCGGCGCGTGTTCGGGCGCAGCGGCATGCCGGGCAAGGCGACGGCGGTGACCGGCATGCGGCGCGCCGGCAAGACCACCTTTCTGCACCAGCTTCGGCGCGAGCGTGTCGAGCGGGGCATATCGCGGGACCGGCTGCCGTTCGTCTCCTTCGAGGACGAGCGCCTCGCCGGACTGCAAGCGGCCGAACTGGGCGTCCTGGTTGACGAGTACTACCGGCGCGTGCCGCGGGCGCACGACGGGACCGTGACGTGGTGCTTCGACGAAGTCCAACTGGTGCCGGGCTGGGAGCGGTTCGTGCGCCGGCTGCTCGACGCGGGCGGCAGCGAGGTGTTGATCACCGGGTCGTCCGCGGCGCTGCTGTCGCGTGAGATAGCCACCGCGCTGCGCGGGCGGGCGTGGCAGGTGCTGATCCATCCGTTCGCGTTCGCTGAAGCGCTGCACCACCGGGGGGTCTCGATCCCCGGTCCCCAGGATCGCGCATCGGGGCGCGAACGTCATCGACTGGAGCGGGCGCTGCTCGACTGGCTGGCCGCAGGCGGCTTTCCGGAAGCGCAAGGACTGGACCCCGAGTCGCGGCATCAGCTCCATCGCGACTACGTGGACGTGGCGGTGCTGCGCGACGTGGTGGAGCGCCACCAGGTGCGTAACGTCGCGGCGCTGCGCTGGCTGGTGCGCCACCTCCTGGGCAACGCCGGTTCCACGTTCAGCGTGGAGAAGTTCCACGCCGCGCTGCGTTCCGAGGGCGTGCCGGTGGGCCGCGACACGCTGCACGAATACCTCGCATACCTGGAGGACTGCTACCTGGTGCGGGTGGTGTGGATGGAGTCGGCTTCCGAGCGCCAGCGCATGGTCAACCCGCGCAAGGCGTACCCGGTCGACCCCGGCCTGATCCCGGTGTTCGACCGCAGCGGGCGGGCCAACGTGGGGCATGCGCTGGAGACCGCGGTTCTGATCGAACTGGAGCGCCGCCGGCGCGAGGTCACCTACGTGCGCACGCCGGAGGGCTACGAGGTGGACTTTCTCGCGCGCGACGCCACCGGCGGCATGGAGCTGATTCAGGTGTGTGCGGACGCCTCCGACCCGGGGACCGCGGCCCGCGAGCTGCGCGCCTTGGCGGCTGCCGGCGATCGGTTCCCGCGCGCCGGCAGGCGGCTGATCACCCTGACCGGTGACGCCTTCCCCTCGCAACGGCCCGCGGGCGTGGCAGTGCAAGCGGCCGCCGAATGGCTGCTCGCGCCGTACGCCGCCGTCAGGTGACGCGGATGAGAACGTGGTCTTCCCGCGCCGCGCCGCCTCCAGCCGTCACTGCGTGCCGGACGGCTCGACCCGGATGAACGCCAGGCCGGAGATGCGTTCGAAGTGGCCGTCGCCGGTGAGCAGCACGGCGCCGCTCTCCATGGCCTGCGCCGCGATCCAGACATCGTTCACGGGAATCGGCGTGCCGGCGCGCCGCAACTGCGCGGATATGCGGCCGAAGCGATCGGCGGTCTTGCAGGTCGCAGGATGGAATTCGACGAACGGACTGGCGAGGAACTCATCCAGTTGCGTCCGGTTCCTGTCGTAACGGGTGCCATGGCGAAAGCCGTACAGCAACTCCGCAACCGTCGCCACCGGTAGCAGGACCCGTTGCGCACCGCGGACTTTCGTTCTGACCTCGGCGGCACCGCGCATGTACGCGGTGTACACGTTGGTGTCGAGCGCGAGGATCATCGCCAGAACGGATCGTCGGCCCGGTCCAACTCCGCCACCGCTTCCAGGACGGTACGCTCCTCCTCGGCCGACCACGAGCCGAAGAATCGGTCGAGGGCGTTGCCGATGGTCGGCGGCGCTTCGCCGGGACCGCTCATGCCTGCCCCTTTCCGCATCAGCGCCAGGGCTGCCCTGTTCAACGACGTGTCGCGGCGCTGTGCCTCTTCGCGTACGCGTCGTTCCAACTCCACGTCGCGAAACCGAATCGTCAACTGCGTCATGGCGGAAAGCGTAATGCGAGGGCGGAGTCGGTTCAAGTCATACTGTGAGGCAGAATGAGTCACCAAGTACCACTGGTGATCGGTCGTTGGCGAGGCACGCGAGCCGTCAGGTGATGCGGATGAGTTGGTCGCGGCGCGGGCCGATGGACACCCAGCGCACGGGAATGGCGGCGGCGGTCTCGATGGCGCGCACGTAGGACTGCGCCTCGGGCGGCAAATCGCCGAAGCTGCGCGCGCCGCTGATGTCGCGGCGCCAGCCGGGCAGGGTCTCGTACACCGGGCGGGCGCGTTCCAGCACCGCCGTGGCGGGGAAGTCGTCCACCCGCCGGCCGTCCACCTCGTAGGCGGTGCAGACCGGAATGGCGTCCAGGTAGCCGAGCACGTCCAGCAGCGTGACCGCCAGCTCGGTGGCGCCCTGCACGGCGCAGCCGTAGCGGGTGGCGACGGCGTCGAACCAGCCGACCCGGCGCGGGCGCCCGGTGGTGGCGCCGTACTCGCCGGCGTCGCCGCCGCGCTCGCGCAGCTCGTCGCCGCACGCGCCGGTGAGCTCGGTGGTGAACGGGCCGGCGCCGACGCAGGAGGAGTACGCCTTGACGGTCGCTACCACCCGGTCGATGGCATGCGCGGGCACGCCGGCGCCCACGGTGGCGAACCCGGCCAGCGGCGAGGAGGAGGTGACGTACGGGTAGATGCCGTGGTCGGGGTCGCGCAGGGCGCCGAGCTGGCCCTCCAGCAGCAGGTGCTTGCCGTCGCGCAGCGCCGCGTGCAGCAGCGCGGTGGCGTCCACCACCATCTCGCGCACTCCGGCGCCGAGGGCAAGCATCTCCTCGACCACGCGCTCCAGGGACAGCGGCGCGGCATCGTACAGGTGCTCGCGCAGCACGTTGATGCGCGGCAGGGTGTGCTCGAGGCGGCCGCGCAGGTGGCCGGCGTCGAACAGCTCGCGCACCTGGAAGCCCACCTTCAGGTACTTGTCGGCGTAGAACGGCGCGATGCCGGACTGGGTGGAGCCGAACTTGGCCGCCCCGCGCCGCGCCTCCTCGAGCCGGTCCAGCTCCACGTGCCACGGCAGCACCACCTGCGCGCGGTCGGCGATCAGCACGCGCGGATTGGGCGCGCCGCGGGCGCGCAGCTCGGCCAGCTCGGCCAGCAGCGCCGCCACGTCGACCGCCACGCCGGGGCCGAGCAGGTTGGTGGTGTGGGCGTGGCACACCCCGCACGGCACCAGGTGCAGGGCGAACTTGCCGTACTGGTTGATGATGGTGTGGCCGGCGTTCTTGCCGCCCTGAAAACGGATCACCACGTCGGCGGTCTCCGCCAGGTAGTCGCACAGCTTGCCCTTGCCCTCGTCGCCCCAGTTGGCGCCGACCACCGCCGTCACCGGCATCGCCTGCTCCTCATCGTGCTGCTAGCCGCCCGCCTGGTCCGAGATTACCGCCCGGCGAGCGGCGCCGGGAGTGGACCCGCGGTCGCCATTGGCGCCCGCAACCTCCGTACCGGGGGCCGCGGCATCGGCGCCGCGCTGGCGCGCCCGCCGCCGCCTGATGCAGGCGGCCACGAAGCTGTGGAACAGCGGATTGGGGCGCGCCGGCCGGCTGGTGAACTCGGGGTGGAACTGTACCCCGATGAAGAACGGATGGTCGGGCAGCTCGGCGACCTGGATGATCGGCTGCCCCGGCGCCCAGCCGGAGAACACCATGCCGCCCGCTTCGAACGCATCCTTGTACAGCGGATTGAACTCGTAGCGGTGGCGGAATCGCTCGTGCGCCTTCTGTCCGCGGTACAGGCCGGCCACCCGCGACCCGGCCAGCAGCGCCACCTCGTGCCGGCCGAGCCGCATCGAGCCGCCGATGCCCTCGATCTCGTACTGCTCCGGCAGCAGGCACACCACCGGATCGGCGGTGCTGGCGTCGTTCTCGGTGGTATTGGCGTCGGCCATGTCGCAGCAGGAGCGGGCGTATTCCACCATCGCCGCCTGGAACCCGTAGCAGATGCCCAGCATCGGCAGGCCGCCGGTGCGGGCGTGGGTAATGCAGGCGATCTTGCCCTCCCAGCCGCGCGCCCCGAACCCGCCGGGCACGATGATGCCGTCGATGTCGGCGAGGTGGCCGGCGGCGCTGGCCACCCGCTCGGCGCGGCCGCCGGCGTGTTCGATGGCGTCGGTCGGGATGTCCACCACTTCCACCTCGACGCCGCAGGCGCAGCCGGCGTGCTCGAGCGCGCTGTGGATGCTGGCATAGGTGTCTCGCGGGCCCATGTACTTGCCGGCCAGGCCCACCACCACGCGCTCGCCGGCGCTGCCCAGGCGCTCCAGGTAGGTGGTGAAGTTGAACCGCACCTGCCGTTGCCGCGGCGTCAGGCCGAAGTAGTCCAGGGTCAGCCGGTCCACGTCCTGCGCCGCCAGGTGGTCCGGCACCTGGTACACCGACCGCTGGGTGTGCAGGTCGATCACGTTGCGCTCCGGCAGGCGCAGCCGCTGCGCGAGCTTGCGCAGCACCCCCGGCTCCACCCGATTCTCGCACCGGCACACCAGCATGTGCGGCTTGATGCCCATCTGCATCAGCATCTGGGTGCCGTGCTGGGCGGCCTTGCTCTTCTGCTCGTTCAGGTGGGGGGCCTCGATGATCCACGCCAGGTTGATGAAGAACACGTTGCGCTCGCCTTCCTGGTAGGCGAGCTCGCTCATCGCCGAGATGTAGGGCCGCACCTCCTCGTCGCCGACCGTGCCGCCGATCTCCACCAGCGTGATGTCCGCCTCGTTGAACAGCGACGACTCGCGCACGAAGCGGATCACCTCGCCGGTCACGTGCGGATAGAACTGCACGTCGGAGCCGGAGAACTGGCCGCTGCGTTCCAACTCGTTCAGCCGCCGGGTCAGCCGCCCGTTGGTGAAGATGTTGTGCTGCGAGAAGCTCTTGTCGACGAACCGCTCGTAGGTGCCGATGTCCATGTCGCACTCGGTGCCGTCGTCGAGCACGAACACCTCGCCGTGGCGGAACGGGCTCAGGGTGCCGGCGTCCTCGTTGAAGTAGCCGTCCATCTTGATCAGGTTGGTGCGATGGCCGCGTTCCTCCAGCAGCGCCGCCAGGCCGGCCGAGAACACGCCCTTGCCGAGGCCGCTGATCACGCTGCCGGTGACGATGATGAACTTGGTCTGCCCCGGCCGGTAGCCGGGCGGCAGGATGGAGTACTCCTCGCCCGGGTCGGAGCGGCTGCTGAGCGCGCGCAGGCGGTCGGGGATCCTGCCGGGGTGCTGCGTCACGCGGCGTTGGCCTTCAGGATGTGCTTGAGCTTGTTGCCGTAGTAGGCAGCGAGGTGGGGATGGTGGATGAACACCTCCCGGTCGTCGTATTCGAGCGTCATGTAGGACTTCGACGGGATGATGGGAACATCGGGAAAATTGTACACCTTGACGGTGCGCGCGAGCAGGTCCTCGGTGGCGAGCCGGCGGCGGTCGGCGTCATAGAGCGGCGCGGTGTCCAGCCCGTGCGCCTCGATCCGCTCCAGGGTGGCGGCCAGGCGCTCCTCCAGTTCGTCGCGGCTCATCTTGTAGCGGTCGTCGAGGGAGGCGAACACCAGCGTGCTCTCGTACACCCGCATCAGCTTGCCCATCCGCTCGTGCAACACCGATGCCAGTTCGCGGGCGCGGGGGTGGCGGTCGGCCGGGACTCCCTCGCCGAAGCGGATCAGCACCCGCGAGCGCTGGTCGCGGATGCGGCGCGCGAACGGCATCTTCATGAACGCGTAGTAGTGATCGTAGACGTACTTCGCGATCTTGCTCTTGCGCGAGCGGGCCTGGTACTCGCGGAACACGATGTCCTCCGGGATGCGCTCGTAGGAGATGTTGACCGGTACGTACAGCGCCCCGTCGATGCCCATCTGGCGGATCGCCGTGTTCAGCACCAGGAACACGTACGGCGACAGCTCGGCGAACTGGCCCGAGTAGGAGCGCCCGTACTTCGCCTCGCCGGTGTTGCGGTCGATTTCGTAGCCGGGGAAGATCATCAGGTGCAGCCCTTCGCCGAGCACGCGCTTGATCTGCGCCAGGTAGAGCTTGTTGTACTGCTCCTTGGTGAGCACGAACGGCCGCGTGCGCAGCGCGCGCATCGTCCAGTCGGCGAGCCAGTGGCGGGCGTAGAACGAGCGCCGGTCGCGGATGGTCATGAACGCGCCGCACTTGCGCAGAAAGGTGTCGATCGGGCCGACGTACAGGTTCTCGCCGGCCTGGATGGCGGTGCGGATGTAGCGCTGCGCGAGGTAGGTCTGCAGCAGCATCCAGTCGTACTCGCTCTGGTGGTTGGGAATGAAGATCAGCGTGCGCCCGCCGCGAGACAGCTCCTCGACCTGGTCCAGCCCCTCGACCTGCACCCCGCTGAAGCAGTTGCCGAACAGAAGCACCTCCACCGTGTTGGCGGTGTTGACCACGTAGCGGTCGCTGCGCCGGTGGTGCAGAAGATCGAGGATCTGTTCCTGGGAGAGATTGGATCTCATGGGCGGGACATTCGTCTCGACAGTGCCGTCACGGCAGAATCATGCGGGCCCGGGAATCGAACCACGCGCGATCCTACCAGAAACCGGCGACCAGATTCTCGAACTGTTCCTGGCGGCCCGACCTCTTCTCCGGCTCGCCCGCCTCCAGCACCCACTGCTCCAGGTCGCGGAAGCCGGCGGCGCCGCTCTCGATCTGGGCCCCCGTGCCGGTGTCGTAGCTGGCGTAGCGCTCCCGGCGCCACCGGTCGAGCGTGCCGTCGGCAATGATGCGGTCGGCGATCAGCAGGCCGCGGGCGAACGCGTCGATGCTGCCCACGTGGGCGGCGAACATGTCGCGCACGTCGGTCGACTCGCGGCGCAGCTTGGCGTCGAAGTTGAACCCGCCCGGAGCGATGCCGCCCTGGCGCAGCACGACCATCATCACCGCGCTGGTCACCGCCACGTCGAGGTTGAACTGGTCGGTGTCCCAGCCGATCAGTTCGTCGCCGGTGTTGGCGTCGATCGAGCCGAGCAGGCCGGCGTCGGAGGCGGTCTGCAGCTCGTGGGCGAAGGTGTGGCCGGCGAGGGTGGCGTGGTTGCACTCGACGTTGAGCTTGAACCGGTCGAGCCCGTAGCCGCGCAGGAAGGCGAGCACGGTGGCGGCGTCGAAGTCGTACTGGTGGGTGGTGGGCTCCTTCGGCTTGGGCTCGATCAGCAGGGTGCCGTCGAAGCCGATCTCGCGCGCGTAGTCGGCGGCCATGTGCAGGAAGCGCGCGAGGTGGTCCTGCTCCCGCTTCATGTCGGTGTTGAGCAGGGTGGCGTAGCCCTCGCGGCCGCCCCAGAACACGTAGCCTGCGCCGCCGAGGCGGTGGGTCACCTCCATCGCCTTCTTGACCTGCGCCGCCGCGTAGGCGAACACGTGCGCGTCGGGGTTGGTGGCGGCGCCGTTCATGTAGCGCGGGTTGGCGAACAGGTTGGCGGTGCCCCACAGCAGCCGGATGCCGGTGTCGGCCTGCAGCTTCTCGGCCAGGTCGACCACCTGGTCCAGGTTGCGGTTGGATTCCGCCAGGGAGGCGCCCTCGGGGGCGATGTCGCGGTCGTGGAAACAGTAGAAGCCGACGCCCAGCCGGGCGATGAAGTCGAACGCCACGCGCATGCGGCGCAAGGCGTTGTCGACCGAGTCGACCGGGTCGTCCCAGGGGCGCACCAGGGTCTGCTGGCCGAACGGGTCGACGCCGGTGCCGCGGAAGGTGTGCCAGTAGGCGACCGCGAAGCGGAAGTGGTCCGCCATGCGCTTGCCGGCCACGATCCGGTCGGCGTCGTAGTAGCGGTAGCTCAGCGGGTTGCGCGATTCGGGGCCTTCGTAGCGGATCGGCTCGATGCCGGCAAAGTAGTCTTCCATGGCGACTCCCGGACGGTACGGCAACAGGCGCCCGGTGGTCAAACCCCGGCCCGCCGGGCGGGATGCGAACGCGGAAAGCGGTAAGCAGGTCATTGCGGCATGGCCTACCCGCTCGCCGGCGCGGAAGCGAACATCCGGGGACTGGCGAAACTGGATAGGCGAGGCGATGGAGCGCGGCTATACCCCGACCGCCGGCAATCGGCAACGCAGCGGACGCGCAACCAACGAGGGCCGCGTGTTCGCAACCGTGAACGGCACGGCGACGATTCGGGGCGCAGGCTGCCACGACGGCGCGGTCACGCCCCAACCCGCTCGATTGCCGCGGGCGATCCGACGGTCCGCCCGCGTTCCTTGGCAGGGTCGTCGGTCGTCGCGGCGCCGCCTCGATGCCCCGAGACCGTCCCGGCGCCGAAGCAGCGCCGGCACCACGGCGCGCTGCTTCCTCGGCAGGCACGCCCTCGTCCTGCATGACTCGCTTCGCCGGGTCGGAGCGGCGGACAGTGTCCCGCGCTGGCGCGGACGTCCGGCGGGCCGCGGTGTAGCCCAGTTCATGCACCACGTAGTCGAACAGACTGCCGTACCCGCGCGTCAGGTGGAGGCGGCGCGCCTCGATCTCGCGCAGGTGGTCGAGGACCAGGATCTGCAGCGCCTGCTCGTGGCGGGCGAGTTGCACGGTTTGCGCCAGGAGGAGGTAGTCGGGAAGCGCGGCAACGGTCGACCAGAGGACGGGAGAAGGCGACTCACTCATACTCATAAGTATACCATGGGATTGAAAATAGCGGATTTCTCCGAGTCCTGGACTGCGCTGAAACGGCGCCTGGAAGGCCGCGCAACGGGGCGCTGACGCGTGAACGGAGGCCAAGTCGTTCCGGGGCAGTCGGAGGGACCGCCGCGGGCCGTAGCGAGCCATGGTGAGCCCGGCAAATCGCGTCAAGGGGTGCGCGCAACTTTTTCGCGATTCTTTCCATGCCCGCGATCTGCGGGGACGGCACACTGCCTGGTCCGAAAAAGCCGGCTGGGAGGTGATGCTCGGGCATCGGTTCTCGGCGTCTTCCCTGTCACGGAGTGACCGTACAGGCTCGTGCATCTCATTCTCGGTCCACGGCTGCCGCCCTTGGCGTCCCCACCCCCTGCCGGGCTGCGTTCGCGCCTTCTTGCCACTCGCGCCGATGCGCGCTCTGCCTGGTCACGGTGGTCAGACATCGCTCCGGCAGCTTCAATCGGGCCTGTCAGGCCACTCCTGGCGATGCGGATTGCTCGACCCCGGTGGTCAGACGGTGCCGCCGCGGCTACAATCCGAGCCGTCATGCCATTGGTGCCGATGCGCATTCTGTTGGACCACGGTGGCCTGACTACCGCTACCCCAGATACAAGGATCCACCTATGCCACTAGTGCCAATGCGCATTTTGCTAGACCACGCCGCCGAGAACGACTACGGGCTGGCGGCCTTCAACGTCAACAACATGGAACAGATCCAGGCCATCATGGCCGCCGCCGACAACACCGAGTCGCCGGTCATCATCCAGGCCTCGCGCGGGGCGCGCAGCTACGCGCAGGAGGGATACCTGCGCCACCTGATGCTGGCCGCCGCCGAACTCCACCCGGGCATACCGATCGCCCTGCACCAGGACCACGGCAACAGCCCCGCCACCTGCCGCAGCGCGATCGAGCAGGGCTTCACGTCGGTGATGATGGACGGCTCGCTGGGCGAGGACGCCGCCACCCCCGCCGACTACGACTACAACGTGCGCGTGACGCGCGAGGTGGTCGCGCTGGCGCATGCCAAGGGGGTGACCGTGGAAGGCGAGATCGGCGTGCTCGGCTCGCTGGAGACCGGTATGGGCGACAAGGAAGACGGCCACGGTGCCGAGGGCGTGCTGAGCCACGACCAACTGCTGACCGACCCCGACGAGGCGGAGCGTTTCGTGGCCGACACCGGGGTGGACGCCCTGGCGGTGGCGATCGGCACCAGCCACGGCGCCTACAAGTTCTCGCACCAGCCGGACGGCGAGGTGCTGGCGATGGCGCGCATCGAGGAGATCCACCGCCGCCTGCCCGACACCCACTTGGTGATGCACGGCTCGTCGTCGGTGCCGCAGGAGCTGCAGGACCTGGTCAACGCCTACGGCGGCAGCATCCGCCAGACCTGGGGCGTGCCGGTGGAGGAGATCCAGCGCGGCATCCGCCACGGCGTGCGCAAGATCAACGTCGACACCGACAACCGGCTCGCGATGACCGGCGCCGTGCGCAAGGCGCTCGCCGAGTCACCGGACGGCTTCGACCCGCGCGACTACCTGAAGGCCGCGCGCGCCGCCATGCAGGACGTGTGCGAAGCGCGCATGACCGCCTTCGGCCAGGCCGGCCAGGCCGCCGGCGTCCCGTCTGTTACCCTGGAGCAGATGGCCGCCCGCTACAGCTCGTAGCCCTGTGCGGTGAGAACGGAGCGAACGGTGTCACGAGCAATCCGGCGACTGTCCTATCGGACGCTGCGCGACCGAGGCCCATCGTCCGACAAGTCAGCGGTTTCCTGCGCGACTCGAGTGACACGAATTGAGAGCCTGCGAACATGCGATTAAGCCGACATCCGATCAAGGTCAGCCACTACACCCTCTCTAAAGTCATCTAGAACGGGATACTGCCGGTCGGCATTCCGGGTCAGGTACTGGCGCTCCCTCCTGCCTAGAGCCTCCATATCTTCATGGACGACCAAGCTGATAAACCGAAGGTTAGACTTCTGGAATTCCAGCAAGGTGATGGCAACGTTCTTGGCCTTGTCGTTGCCAAGCACGCCAAAGAGATAGAAATCACGTCGATTGTGGGTCAGTGTCCAATCCACGCTAAAAACGCCAGCGTTTGATATCGGAGTCTGGTCGGCAACAGGGGCGTATGGTGCAAGGTTCGATCTCACATAGTCGCTGAGGTCTTCGTAGAAGGAGCTGCGCACGACTTCCCTTGCCCAGTAACGCATGTTGCACACCTTTTGGACGCATCCGGCGAACTGCATTATTCCTTCGTAGAGCGCTCCAACGGGTACGTCGAGACAGAGATTGCCATCGTCATTGGCGACATGGTTGTTGATCAGGATGTCGTCGAATATGCGTCGCCTTGTGTCCGAATTCAGTTCGTAGGAATAAGAAAGTCGCATCAGCGCCATGCCGAAGTCGCAGATGCGGATGTACGCTTCGCCGCGTGGGCTGTCCTGCAGGTACATGTCCACCATGTCGCCGTCCTCATGGCAGATTGGAACGATGAGCTGATAGCCGCCTTCCCTCCGAGTGTAAATGTCGAAGCCGGCCGCCATGCGTCCGCCGAGTGCGTCTCTGATGCTACTTATGTTCATCAAAAAGCTCCAATTGCTTATCGTACGCAAAGTACTTGGCGTGGTTCAACACATGCGTGTCGGTGAAGAAGACCCTAAGTGCCTGGTCCAGCGTTGCGTACCGGGAGGTGACCGTTCGGTCGCGCTCCTGGGGTTGCGTGCTACCCGATGCGAGATCCTGTTCGGTGACGCGGTGAATGTGCGGCTTGGCAAAGTGGCCATCGGGCGCACGGCTGCTCTCCCCGTGGGGGCCATTGTATCGCAAAAGGGTGATCGCGCCTAGCGGCAAGTCGGCTCGATAGCGCAGTCCGATGGAGAAGTTCTCAGCGAACTTGAGGTTCTGCCGGACAAAGACCGTAAAATCAAGACCCTCGTGTCCGTCGCTCCGCAGTTCCAGGTCACAGCGCCGGTTCCCACTCTCTTCTCGATACCCACGGCTGGGCCGCTTGCCGACTATCGTCTTGGGAGTCTCGATCAGCTCCTGAATCCGTTGCCGCGTCAGCATCGCCTATCCTCGTAACAGATGCTACACGAATCGCTGCTACTGTCCCATGGTCTCGGCCAGCCCTACGGCCTGTGGTCTCCGGAACAGAGCCGAACCACTGGTCTGCGTTAGCCTTCAGCTTGGAATCGGGATGCAGTTACGTGGCGGCGGAGTTGGCCGCAGGCGGCTGCTACCTCCTGGCCTTTTTCCTTGCGGACGGTGACCGGGACGGCGCGGCGGCGCAGCGCCTGGAAGAAGGCGTGCACGCGGGCGGCGGAGGGGCGGCGCAGGTCGGCGAACTCGGGCACCGGGTTGTAGGGGATCGCGTTTACCTTGGTCGGGCCGGGTGCATGGCGGTGCAGGAGGGCGGCGAGGCGCTCGGCGTCGGCCACGGTATCGTTGACCCCTTTCAGCAGCACGTACTCGAAGGTCACGGTGCGCCCGGTGGCGCGCGCGTAGGCGGCCGCGGCGGCGACGATCTCGGCGACCGGCCAGCGGCCCGATGTGGGCACCAGGCGGCGGCGCAGAGCGTCATCGGCGGCGTGCAGGCTCACCGCCAAGCCGACCGGCAGCCCGTCGCGCGCCAGCCGTTCGATGCCGGATACCAGTCCCACCGTGCTGACCGTGATGCGCCGGGCGCTGAAGCCGAACCCGTCGCGGTCGCAGAGCACGGCGAGGGCGCGGTGCAGGGCGGGGTAGTTGGCCAGCGGCTCGCCCATGCCCATGAACACGAGGTTGGTAAGTGGCCCGAACTCGCGCTGCACGACCGCCACCTGGTCGAGCATCTCGCCGGCGGTGAGGTTGCGCGCCACGCCGCCGATGCCGGAGGCGCAGAAGATGCAGCCCATGGCGCAGCCCACCTGGCTGCTGACGCACACGGTGTGGCGGGCGCGGCGCACGCGCCGCGGGTCCGCCGGCAGCGGCTCCCGAATCGAGACCGCCTCCACCGTGTGGCCGTCGGCGACCTGCAGCAGGAGCTTGGTGGTCAGGCCGTCGCGGGAGCGCGTTCGGCTGCGCTCGGCCAGGCCGTAGGGGGCGAGGTCGCGCTCCAGGCGCTCGCGCAGCGCCGCCGGGAGCTGGGCCATGGCGGCGAAGGAGGCGGTGTGGCGGCGGAACAGGTGGTGGCGGATCTGCCGCGCCCGGTAGGCGGGCTCGCCGGCCTCGGCCAGGTAGGCTGTCCATTCGGCGGTGTCCAGGTCGGTGGCGCCGCGCCGCGCGCCCGCCGGCGCTGCCGGGTGGCCCGGCGCGGGGGGCGCGGCGTCGGGCGGCGGCCCGGCGGTCACTTGCCGGGCCGGCGGGGGCGGTGGAGGTGGGTGCTCTGGCCGAAGAACAGGTCGGCGCTCTCCATCACCGTCTCGCTCAGGGTGGGGTGCGGGTGGATGGTGAGGCGCAGGTCGGTGGCCAGGGCGGCCATCTCCACCGCCAGCACGCCCTCGGCGATCAGCTCGCCGGCGCCGGTGCCCACCACGCCCATGCCCAGCACCTGTTCGCTGCCGGGGTCGAGCACCAGCTTGGTGAGGCCGTCGGGGCGGCCCATGGTGGTGGCGCGCCCGGATGCGGCCCACGGGAACCGTTGCACGCTGACCTCGCGGCCCTGCTCGCGGGCAGCCGTTTCGGTGAGCCCGCACCAGGCGACCTCCGGGTCGGTGAACACCACCGCCGGGATCGCCCCCGGCTCGAACGCCACCTTCATGCCGGCGGCCGCCTCGGCGGCGGTGCGTCCCTCGTGGGTGGCCTTGTGCGCCAGCCCCGGCTCGCCGGCCACGTCGCCGATCGCGAACACCGACTCATCGGCGGTGCGGCGCTGCTCGTCTACCGGGATGAAACCGCGTGCGTCGGGAATGATGCCGAGGTGTTCCAGGCCCAGATCCTGAGTGTTGGGGGTGCGTCCGACGCTCATCAGCACCTTGGCGAAGGTTTCGGTCACCTTGCCGCCGGGGGTGTCGAGCGTGGCGGCGATGCCGGCGCCGGTTTCCTCCAGCGCCGCCACGTGCGTGTTCACGTGCACCTTGGCGAAGCGCGCCGCCACCTGCCGCGCCAGGATGCCCACCAGGTCGCGGTCGGCGCCCGGCAGCAGGCCGGGCAGCATCTCGACCACGGTGACCGCCGAGCCGAGCGCGGCGTACACCGAACCGAGCTCCAGGCCGATGTAGCCGCCGCCGATCACCAGCAGCGACGGCGGCACGTCGGGCAGCTCCAGGGCGGTGGTGGAGTCCATCATCCGCTCGCTGTCCAGCCACAGTGACGGAATACGGGCCGGGCGCGACCCGGTGGCGATGATCGCCCGGTCGAAGCTCACGCTGTGCCGGCCATCCTCGCCGCTCACCAGCAGCGTCCCCGCACCGCTGAAACGGCCGCGGCCCTGCACGTAGGTCACCTTGCGCTGCCTGCTGAGCGTGCCGAGGCCGGCGGTCATCTTGCCGACCACGCCCTCCTTCCAGGAGCGCAGCTTGTCGAGGTCGACCTGCGGCTTGGCGAACCGGACGCCCCACTGCGCGGCAGCTTCCGCCTCGTGCAGCAGCTTGGCCACGTGCAGGAGCGCCTTGGAGGGGATGCAGCCGCGGTACAGGCATACCCCGCCGGGGTGCGGGGCGTCATCGACCAGGGTCACGTCCAGCCCCAGGTCGGCGCCCATGAACGCGGCCGCGTAGCCGCCGGGGCCGCCGCCGAGCACCGCCAGGCGGGTGCGTTCTCCGCTCGCTGTCGAATCAGCCATTCGCTCAGCCCTCCAGCGCCAGCAGCAGCGGCTGCTCCAGCGCTTCGATGATCCAGCGCAGGAAGCGGATGCCGTCGGCACCGTCGATCAGCCTGTGGTCGTAGGTCAGGGACAGCGGCAGGCGCAGGCGCGGCACGAATTCGCCGTCGCGCCACACCGGCTCGGTCTCGGCGCGCGACACGCCCAGGATCGCCACCTCCGGGGCGTTGATGATCGGCGAGAAGTGGGAGCCGCCGATGCCGCCCAGGTTGGAGATGGTGAAGCTGCCGCCGGCCATCTCCGCCGGGCTGAGCTTGCGGGCGCGGGCGCGCTGTGAAACCTCGCCCAGGGCGGCGGCGATCTCGACGATGTTCATGCGGTCGGCATCGCGGATCACCGGCACCAGCAGGCCGCGGTCGGTGTCGACGGCGATGCCGACGTGGCAGTAGCGCTTGTAGATCACCGTGGAGCGCGCCATGTCGATGCTGGCGCTGAATTGCGGGAACACCTTCAGGGCGGTGGCTACCACCTTCACCAGGATGGCGGTAACGGTCAGCTTGCCGCCGGCCGCCTCGGCGCGCGGCGCGTAGCGCTTGCGCAACCGCTCCAGGTCGGTGATGTCCGCCTTGTCGAGCTGGGTGACCGCCGGGATGGTCTGCCACGCCGCGCTCAGGTGGGTGGCGGTGACGCGGCGCACCGCGTTCATCGCCTGCTCTTCGACCGGCCCCCACTGGGAGAAGTCGGGCAGCGGCGGGGCCGCCGCCTGGGCTGCCGCCGCGGCCGGCGCCGGCGTCTGCAGCAGGCGCTTGGCGGTGGCCTTGACATCGTCGAGCAGGATGCGCCCGCCCGCCCCGGTGCCGGTGACGGCGGCGATGTCGACGCCGATCTCGCGCGCCAGCCGGCGCACCGCCGGGGTGGCCGGAATCGGCTGCACCGCCTCCGGCGCGGGTACGCCGGCGGTCGCCGCGGAGAGTGCCGGCGCGGCTGGCGGCGCGGGCGCGGTGGCCGGGCCCGGCGCCGGCGGCGGCACGGGTTTGGCCGGTTCGGTGGCGGCGGGAGCGGCACCCGCGGAGGGAGGGGCGGTTACGCCGGAGGCCGCGGCGAGCAGTCCGCCCGCCGCCTGTGCGGACGCCGTCGCCGGTTGCGGCGGTGTAGCCGCAGGGACGGCGTGCGCGGCAGAAGGCGCGTCCGCGGCCGAAGCGGGCTGGGCCGCGGGCGCCACTGCGGGTTCCGGGACGGCGGCGGCGCCCGCGCCGTCCGGTTCAAGGCTGGCGATGGTGTCGCCGACGCCTATGGTGTCGCCCGCCTTGACCATGATGGCGGTTACCACGCCGGCGTCGGGTGCGGGTACCTCCACCACCGCCTTGTCGGTCTCCAGTTCCAGCAGCGGCGCGTCCTTCTCGACGCGGTCGCCGGGGCTCACCAGGACGGCGGCGACGTCGCCGGACTCGATATTCTCTCCCAGTTCCGGGAGTGTTACGTCAGTTGCCATCGATCCTCCGCCCGATACTCAGGGTAAGGCTCCGAGCGCGCACCGCCTGCCGGGCGGCGACGAAACGGGATGCAGAGAGCCGCAGGGGAAACGTGATGCTCTCGGGCTGGCAAGGCTGGAAGATAACACCGAAACCGCCTCTTGTCAGGTACGACCAGGCCACGAGACCGACCCGACGAGAGCGCGCGTGGCGGTAGTTTTGCATTGACAGGCGGCATTTCTCCGGTAAATTTGACAACTATGTTAGCAAGAAGGCTGCTGCCGCCGCCCGCGTCCTTCTTCCTGTTCGGGCCGCGGGGCACGGGGAGTCGACGTGGATTGCGAGCCACTTCGCGGGGGCGCCCACCTATGACCTTCTGAATACGCGCGAGTCGCTGCGTCTGAGCCGCGACCCGGAAGCGCTCTACCGGGAGATGGAGGGCGTGCCAGCGGGTACGTGGGTGGTGATCGACGAAGTGCAGAAGGTGCCGGAGCTGCTCGACGAGGTCCATCGCCTGATCGAGCGGCGGCGCCTGCGCTTCGTGCTTTCGGGGTCGAGCGCGCGCAAGCTGAAGCGGGGCGGCGGCAACCTGCTCGCGGGCCGCGCCGTGGTGGCGCAGATGTTCCCGCTGGTCTCGGCGGAACTCGCGTTCGGGCCGCCGGTAGATGACCTGCTCGTCCACGGCAGCATGCCGCTCGCCGTGACCGGCGCCGACCCGGCGGGGTATCTCCTTGCTTGCGCCGAGACCTACCTGGAGGAGGAGATACGCGCCGAAGCGCTCACCCGGAGCATCGGCGCCTTCAGCCGCTTCCTGGAAGTCGCCGCACGGCAGAACGGGCAGGTGACCAACCTGTCGGCGATCTCCCGCGACGCGGCGGTGGCCAGGTCCACGGTGGAGAATTATTTCGAGATCCTCGAAGACACCCTGGTCGGGCACCGGGTCCACCCGTGGAGACTCAAGCGGGCAACGAAGCAGGTGGCGCACCCCAAGTTCTATCTGTTCGATTGCGGGGTGGCCCGCGCCCTGTCAGGAAGGTTGCCCTACCCGCCGGCGCCCGAGGAGGAAGGGCCGCTGCTGGAGACGTTGCTGTTCGCGGAGATACGGGCCTACGTCGCCTATGCCAAGCTGCGCTACCCCCTCTACTACTGGCGCAACTACGATGGCGTCGAGGTGGACGTGCTGTGCGAGACGCGGCGCGGTTTCGTGGCGGTGGAGATCAAGTCGGCGGCCAGGTGGGAGCGCCGCCACCAGCGCGGCCTGGAGCGCATGCGCACCGAACTCGGCGCCCACCGCGTGTGCTGTTATGGCGTGTACCGCGGCAACCGGCCAGCGAGGTGGAACGACATCGAGATCCTGCCGGCAATGGATTTCCTCCGCCGCCTGTGGGACGGCGACATCGTCGATTGAACCGAACGCAGCGGTAGCGAGACGCTGACGACCTGCGTAGAAATCGCCACGGCACGAGCCACGGGCAGCCCGGGCGGGCAGTCAGTCCTTGCCGGACGCTTTGCCCTCTGTTGGTTTGCGGTCGTCGGGCCGCTGGCCGGCGGGGTTGGCCGTCGGCCTGGGGGTCTGGGGTCTTGGACGCTGACCACCTTTCTGGAGAATACCCTCTTCAAGGGGATGGATCGGGTCCTTTTCTGCCATCGGCTTCCTCCGGTTGGGTTTTCAAAATCTCTACGGATACCTCATGCGGGTCGCGCGAAACGTATAATCGAGGCACCTCGTACAGACGGATGCCCGACGCGTTGTCGAATACTTCCACATCGTTCAGAAGTAGCTCCCGATTCGGTCCCGCGTCCGAGTATAGTTGAATCCAGCCTTTGTATACCAGCCCATATCGGTGGTCTCGCAGGAAGATCCACCCTGAACCCTTGCTATGCATTGAGCTGGTCCCGGAAAAACGGACGGTATGGTAGAGTGTATCCAAGGCCACGAGGAGGGCCAGCAAGATGGCGACGAAGAGGCGTCGGTTCACAGCGGAGTTCAAGGCGAAGGTAGTGATTGAGGCGCTGCGGGGAGACCGTACGATCCAGGCGATCGCGGCCAAGCACGAAATACATCCGAACCAGATCAGCAGTTGGAAGCGGCAGGCTCAGACCGGTCTGCGGGACCTGTTCGCCGACGGCCGGAGCCGGCGGCAGAAGGAGCACGATGAGACCATTCACGACCTGCATGCCAAGATCGGGGAGTTGACCGTGGAGCGCGATTTTTTAGCACGCGGGCTCGGGCGCTGAGCCGGGCCGAGCGACGAGAGATGATCGACCGCGAGCACGAGGGTCTGAGCATCAGCCGGCAGTGCCGCCTGATCGGGCTGAACCGGTCGACGCTGTACTACCGAGCGGTGGGCGAGAGCGCTGACACGCTCGCGTTGATGCGCCGCATCGACGAACTTTATCTGGAATGTCCGTTCTACGGCAGCCGGCAGATGATGCGCCATCTGGCACGCGAGGGAAAGCGGGTCGGTCGGCACCGGGTGCGGCGGCTGATGCGGCTGTTGGGGCTGGAGGCGATCTACCGCAAGCCACGCACCAGCGTCGCGCACCCGGACCATCGGGTGTATCCGTATCTGCTGCGAGGGCTTACGATTGAGCGCCCGAACCAGGTGTGGTGCGCGGACCTGACCTACATCCCGGTGCAGGGAGGATTTCTGTACCTGGTGGCGATCATGGACTGGGCGAGCCGGCGGGTGTTGGCCTGGCGGCTGTCCAACACGATGGACACCTCCTTCTGCCTGGAGGCGTTGGCGGACGCTCTGGAAGACTTCGGCATTCCCGAGATCTTCAACACCGATCAGGGCAGCCAGTTCACCAGCATCGCGTTCACCGGCCAGTTGGAGGCGACCGGGATACGGTGCTCGATGGACGGGCGCGGTCGTTGTCTGGATAACGTATTCATCGAACGGTTGTGGCGCTCGCTGAAGTACGAGTCGGTATACCTGCACGATTTGGAGGATGGCTTCGAGGCGCAGCGGGTGATCGACGGGTGGATGGCATTCTACAACGAGACCCGACCACACTCGGCGCTCGGCGGGCGTACGCCCGCGGAAGCGTACCGCGACGGGGTGGCGGAACAACAGCAGGAGGTGGCGTAGCGAACAGGAACGGCAGGCGGTTGGCATGGGGTGCAAGGGCATCCGAGGACCAACGGGAGCGCGAGCAGTGGGGACGAAGTATCCACATATCCACAGGCTCGCTCACCCCCTCCCCGGACCCCACCCCCATTACCGCCGCCTGATCATCTCGACCAGGAGGGTGGGTTGACAACGAACGAGATGCACTCTACAATATCCCATCCACTGTCCAACCTATCGGGTCCACGTCACATCAGGAAGGTCCATACGTCCTCGGCACCATAGCGCTGTATCCCCAAGGGCTGAGCGATGCATCGGTACAGGAGTTTACGATTGGCCGCGGCTGCAGCGACCACCCCCACAGACGCGGCAAAACAAAATGGTACGACAAGATCAAACAGCCAGTGCGGAGTTGCAAGCGTCTTGTCGCTCACGGTCAGGAGCGCCGGCTCTTGCCACCACGGGGCCAGCCCAGACAGAAGGAGTCCCGGGAACTGTCCGATGAGCGCAAATACGAGCACCTGCAAGAAATCACCCCACGACTTCATGGCGCGGTCATGCGTCGATCTTCCCAAGGAGCGGTAGACCTGTGTGCCGAGATACCCTGGGACGAGCAGTATCGCCAGGGTTACGACGAAGCTATTGAGATCCGGCATGCGTTAGTAGGGCGTCAGTCGTTTCCGCAGCAGCTTCCCGCTCTGCTCCAGCACCAGCTCGAACTCCTTGACGCACGCCGCCCGGTGGAGGTCGTAGATGATGTCCTCTTCGGCGGCGCCCTCCAGGTGCTCCAGTGCCAGCTCCAGCGTGGCGATGCAGCGGCGCAGAAAGGTAGTGTCGATGCTCATGGCGCTCTCCTTCACGGTGCCTACAACTCTGCCGGATCGGTAACCCGCACATGAGGCGAGAGCCGCCGGAAGTCGGCGACGTTGTAGGTGACGATCGCCTCGGCGCCGGCTTCGCTGAGCAGGCGAACGATGAACGCGTCGTAGGCGGCGCCTCCCGCGGCGGGTAACGCCGTCATCCCGGTCATGAAATTCCACATCGACTCGACGCTGAACGGTGCGAGGCGAGCGTTCGCCTGTACGGTTTCGCGCAGCACGGTCTCGGCTTCGGACGGCCCCACCCGGTATTGAGGCGGGAGCCGCGTGAGAACGGCGTATGCCTCCAGCAGGGAGTGATGGGCTACGACCACGTCGTGCGTGTCGAACGCCGCGTCGAGCCAACGCGACGACGACACGTGCACGGGATGGTTGGCGTGCACTGCCGCAATGATGACCGAGGTGTCCACGCCGACCGTCACCTCAGCAACCCGCCCCTGCCGTCGAGGTGGGCGGCCCTGACCCGGTCGACGGAGAAAACCTCAGCGGATGCCGTGTCGGCGCCGGTATCCACCGCGGTGATGCGGCCGCGCCGCACGATGCGCCGCTTGGGCATGACCGGCACCAGCGTGATGCCGTCCGGAATCGTGACTATCTCGACCTCCGCGCCCGGCTCGAACCGGTAGCGCTCGCGCAGCGGTTTCGGTATCACGAGGCGGCCGAAGTTGTCGATTCGCGTCTTCATGACTGACGATAATACCAGGAAGGCTGGCAATTGCCAAGAGGATTGCCAATCACCTCCTGGACTGTCGAAAAGAAACGCCCCGAACCGCGTTGCAGCCCGGGGCGTTTCACGTCGGCGGGCTCGATGGTTACATCGAGGCTTTCCACTGGCGGTTGGCTTCTTCGGTGAGCCGGTCGCCGCCGCGGCGGGTCCACTCGTCGACGTAGGCGTCCCAGTCGGAAGTAAAGTTGGCCTGGCCGATGATGGCGCGGAAGAAGAACTCGCTCTCCACCTCGCGGAGCTGGTTTTCGACGGCGCGCAGCTCCTCGTCCCACTGGGGAACGAAGCCGTTGTCGAGCTTCGGCGCATCGATGCCGATGGTGTGCGGAATGGTGCGCCAGCGCGGCAGCCGGAAGCGCGAGATATCGGGCGTGATGGTGTTCCACATGGTGAAGTACTGCCAGCCCTGGTTGGTGCGCTCCTCGCCGGTGCCGAAGCCCGGCTTCTGAATCAGCAGTCCATCCGCGTCCCACTCGTAGTGGGTGCCTTCCTCGCCGTAGGCCACCCTGCCGTACAGCTCCATGTTGGTGTGGATCTCGTCGAGCATGGCGAGCAGCTTCTCGGTGACCGCGTCCGACGCGTTGGCGCCGATCGAGGTGTTGCCGAGGATCGGGTTGAAGTTGACCGACGCCTTGCCGCCGGGCCCCTCGTAGGCGATGAAGTAGACCAGCTCGGTTTCCGGCACGTTCTTGAGCAGCACGCCGGTGGGGCCGCTCGGGCGCGGGCCGGTCCACGCCGGCGATGCCTGGAAGGCGCCCACGATGCCGTTGGAGAACTTGGTGATCAGCTCCGAGCGCTTGTCGGTGACGAATTCGGGATCGATGATCTCCTCTTCGTACCAGCGGTGCAGGAACGCCAGCGCTTCCTTGTAGCCGTCCGAGATCATCGAGTACTGCAGCGCCCCGCCGACCTCCTGCCACGACGAGATGCGCACGCCGTGGGCGCCGAACTCGTTCGGGAACGCCCACTGGGCGCCGGCGTTGAAGCTGACGGTGTTGCTGTTCTTGTACACCGAGATGCCGTAGGTGTCCTTCTGGCCGTTGCCGTCCGGATCCTCGTTGCGGTACTTGCGCAGCAGGCGCTCGACATCCTCCAGGCTGGAGTAGTCGGAGTAGGGGGAGCCGAGCATGCGCTTCTCCGGCAGCGGCTCGCCGACCGCCTCCAGCCAGTCGCGCCGGGTCACGAAGGTGGCCCCCGAGGCGATGGCGACGTTGACGCTCGGGATGCCGACCACCTCGCCGCCCGAGGTCACCGTCTGCCAGCCGTACGGGCCGGCGATCTGATCGACCAGCTTGGTGTAGTTGGGCATGTGCCGGCGCAGGTAGTCCTCGGACAGCACCCGCACCGCGCCGATGTCGTGCAGGCCGGAACGGATCGCATCGGTCTTGATGTAGTCGGGAATGTCGCCGGACGCGATGCGCGTCTTCCACTGGTCCGACTGGTACAGGTCGACGTCGGTCCACGGCTCCAGTTCGACGTTGAAGTACTCTTCCAGGTACAGCTCGGTCGGGCTGTCGGGCGGCAGCAGGACGCCGCGGTTGTTCGGCCCCATCCAACTGATCGTGAGCCGCTCCTCGGCGGCCGCTTCCTCCTGCTCGGCGCCGCCGAACGCGAGGCCGGCGGCCAGCAGGCAGGCAAGCGCCAGGAGCCATGTCTTGTGTGCCATGCACACCTCCTTGTGTGAGTTGTCTGATCGCGCCAACCGAGTGGCGCCGCGGAAAGCGGTCGCGCCGCTCCCGATCCCGTTGTTCGGTACCGTCTGGCCGGTTACCCTTCAGGCAGCCGTCCGTCATCCTTTCAGGCTGCCGGTCATGATTCCCTTGACGAAGTACCGCTGCAGGAACGGGTACAGGAGTATAATCGGGCCGATGGCGATGTACAACGTCGCTGCCTTGATCGTTTCCACCACGAAGCTGCTCTCCAGCTCGTCCACCGACAGGTCGAGCAGGTTGGACGCCTGGTGCTCGATCAGGATGCGCCGCAACATCAGTTGCAGCACCAGTTGCTCCCGCTTCGGCGTATACAGCAGGGCGTCGAACCAGGAGTCCCAGTGGAACACCGCCGACCACAGCGCGATGGTGGCCACCACCGGCATCGACACCGGCACGATGATGCGCAGCAGCACGGTGTAGGCCGAGGCGCCGTCCATGAACGCGGACTCCTCCAGCTCCGGCGGGATGGCGCGGAAGAAGTTGCGCATGATGATGATGTAGTAGGCGCTGGCGGCGGGCGGCAGGATCAGCGCCAGCCGGTTGTTGTGCAGCCCCATCTGCCCCATCCACAGGTAGGTGGCGATCAGGCCGCCGGAGAAGAACATGGTGAAGATCATCAGCAGGGTGATGGTCTTGTTCAGGGGCAGCGTGCGCCGCGCGAGCGCGTAGGCGGCGGAGAACGACACGAACAGCGTCACCAGGGTGCCGGCGACCGTCCTGAGGACGGTGTTGTAGTAGGCGATGCCGACCGTGTCCTTGGACAGCACGTCGCGGTAGGCGTCGAGGGTCGCCGGGCGCGGCCACAGCCGGAAGCCGACCGAGTACACGTTCTCGGGGGTGGAGAAGGAGTCGATCAGCATGGTCCAGAACGGGTAGATCACCGACACCGAGAAGCCGATCATGACGATCCACACCACCGCGTCCACGATCACGTCCTCGAGCGTGCGCCGTTTCAGGGCGGCTCGTCTGACGGTCGGCAGGCGCAGGCGCATGGGAGCTAGACCACCGAGTAGTCGGCCTGCATGCGCCGGGTCACCACGTTGACCATCAGCAGCAGCATCAGCCCGACCACGTTCTGGAACAGGCTCGCCGCGGCC
Organism: Spirochaetia bacterium; assembly: GCA_965208575.1. Lineage (GTDB taxonomy): Bacteria > Spirochaetota > Spirochaetia > SZUA-6 > Bin103 > Bin103. The sequence continues at coordinate 196,271 of CBDBOV010000002.1, forward strand.
GTCAGGCTGTACTGAAAGCCGCTGATGCCCTCGCGGTACACGTAGGTGTCGATGATGTCCGCGACGTCGTACACCAGCGGGTTGTACAGGTTGAAGATCTGGTCGAAGCCGGCCTCCAGGATGTTCCCGATGCGCAGCAGGAACAGGATGATGATGACGTGCGTGATCGACGGCAGGGTGATGTGCCACATGCGCCGCACCCGCCCGGCGCCGTCGATCTCCGCCGCCTCGTACAGGTCCGGGTCGATGCTGGTGATCGCCGCCAGGTAGATGATCGACCCCCAGCCGATGTTCTTCCAGATCATGGAGGTGATGACGATCGGCAGGAACGAGTGCATCTCCTGCAGGAACAGGCGCGGCTCGGCGCCGAAGAATCCCATCATGCCGTTGATGACGCCGTGCACGGACAGCACGTCGCGCACGATGCCGCCCACCACCACCCAGGACACGAAGTGCGGCAGGTAGCTGATGGTCTGGAACGACTTCTTCCAGGCCGTCTGGCGCACCTCGTTGAGCAGCAGGGCGAAGATGATCGGCCCCGGGAAGCCGATGGCGATCTTCAGGAAGCTGATGCGGATCGAGTTCCACAGCACCTGGTAGAACTTCTCGGAGTCGAACAGGCGCTCGAAGTAGGTGAACCCGACCCAGGGGCTGCCGAACAGGCCGCCGGCGATGGTGTACTTCTTGAAGGCGATCACGATGCCGGCCATCGGGATGTAGCGGAACAGGACGAAGATCACCAGCGCCGGCAGCAGCAGCAGCAGGTACTCGCGGTGCCGGTACACCTCCTCGAGAAACGTGCCGCGCGCACCGGTGCCGCCCCTGGCACCCTTCGTCGCGACCATCATCTCCTCGCTCATCCCAATTCCTTCCGACGGTCATCGATCATATGCGATGCCACTTCCAGGCGGCTTCCCTCAGTGTGGTAGCGGCGTGCAGGCTGCGGTCGAGGCTGCTGCCGCGGCCTCAGACGGTGGACTCCGTCCCGCTGTCCTTCGCGTCGACTCGCTGCCTGAGCCGCTGGAATGCCGCCTCGTCGACTCCCGTGGCCGCTTCGATGATGGGCCACGGTACATTTCGTGCCACGAACCCCTCGATGGCTCGCACCTGGCCCTTCAGTTCCCCCTCCCGGCGGCCTTCCCGACGGCCTCGCTCGATCATTTCTTCCACGTAATTCATCACCTCTCCCCCGCGTCCCGGCACGTTCCTCCGCAGCGCCTCCGAAAACACCTTGCGCTGTGCTTCCGGCTGCGTCGCCAGCACGTACTCCACGTGCTTCGCCACTTCCTCGAACCCCTTGGCGCGGTACAACTCCCCGATCAACCGCGTCACCCACTCCAGCAACTCCCGCGGCGCTTTCCGAAAACGTCGCCATCATCGCGATCTGCAACACTCGCGCCGCTACCGCGCCGGTCACCGATTGCGCGTCCAACCCGGTCTGGTCGATCAGCAGGTGTTCGAACCTCGGCACCCAGCGCCACTCCTGTGCCGCGTCCGCTACCAGGTCCGCAAACTCCCGCGCGTGCTCCCACCGTTGCGCTCCCCGATAGAATACCACCGGCACCAGCAGCGGCAACCGCTCGTCATCCTCATGGGTCCGGTGCCACTGCTGCCACATCTGTACGCAGTAGCCGAGCAACCGCAACCGCAGCCACCGGTCCGGGGTCGACTGATGCTCCAGCAGCACATACACCAGCACGGGCGTCTCGGTACCTTCCCGCTGCACCGAATACAGCATGTCGGTCTCGTTGCGCCGCCACTCGTCATCCACGAAGCGACCGCGCAGCAGGGAGAGCGTCGACCACTTCAGCGTGTCGGCGAGTGGGCGCGGCACGCAGGTGCGCAGCAGGCTGGCGGCGTCCTGCTCGTTCGAGAACACGCGCTGGAAGTACTTGTCGTGCGGCTGGCTGATCGCCGCCTCCGACGCGCCATCCGCCTGTTCTCCTGCGCGCTCGTCAGCCATGAGACCCGGCGGCGAACGTATCCGTGCACGTTCTTCGGTGTCAACGGCAGATCGGGGGGGCGCGGGGGACGGGTACGGGGGGCCTCTGAACACGGAACGGCAGGAGGGGCTTGGTCGTTCGGCACGCAGCTTGGCCCGCTCTCGCCGAGGCGCTACGATCCGCGGCATGGCAAGCGAATTCCCCAACATACTGTGGATCTGCACCGACCAGCAACGCTGGGATACCGTCCACTGCCTGAACAACCCGCACATCCACACGCCGGTGGTCGACCGGCTGTGCGCCGAGGGGGTGGCGTTCAGCCGCACGTATTGCCAGAGCCCGGTGTGCCAGCCGAGCCGCGCCAGCTTCCTCACCGGCCTGTACCCCAACACCATCCACGTGAACCGCAACGGCAACGCCTACTTTCCCGCCAACGAGCGGGTGCGGCTGATCACGCGCCGCCTCGCCGACCGCGGCTACGACTGCGGGCTCGCCGGCAAGCTGCACATCGCCTCCTGCTGGACCGGGGCGGAGCCGCGCGTGGACGACGGCTACCGCGTGTTCCACCTCAGCACGTCGGCGCTGCAGTTCGTCGGCCGCGGCAACGCCTACACCGACTGGCTGACCCGCGTCGGGCGCCTGGATGAGGCGATCGACACCAGCGGCATCGACCCCGCCCGCAACAGCGGCGCCCGCTACCGCCCCGACATCCCGCCCGAGCTGCACCAGAGTGCCTGGTGCGCCGACCGCGCCATCGAGTTCATCGAGCAGCCGCGCGGCGGCCCGTGGCTGATGAGCGTGAACATCTTCGACCCGCACGGTCCGTTCGACGCGCCCCTCTCATACCAGCAGCGCTACCTGGACAAGGAGCTGCCGCCGGCAATCTACGGCGAGCACGACGCCGACACCCAGGAGCGGCTGCGCGGCGCGTTCTTCCAGCAGTACTCGGGGCCGCCGGGCGACAAGCAGCGGCGCCAGAAGGCGTCCTACTACGGCATGATCGAACTGATCGACGAGCAGGTGGGGCGCATGCTGGATGCGCTGTCGCGCACCGGCCAGCGCGACGATACCGTGGTGATCTTCATGTCCGACCACGGCGAGATGCTCGGCGACCACGGCCTCACCGCCAAGGGCTGCCGCTTCTACGAGGGCGCGGTGCGCGTGCCGCTGATCATCTCCTGGCCGGGCCGCTTCCGGCAGGGGCTGGTGGCCGACGGCCTGGTCGAGCTGACCGACGTGGCCCCGACCCTCGCCGAGCTGACCGGCGAGCCGCTGCCGTGGACCAACGGCCGCTCGCTGCTGCCGATCCTGACCGGAGCCGCCGACCCGGCACGCCACCGCGACCACGTGCGCTGCGAATACTACGACGCCCTGAACATGTACCTGCCCCAGGAGCCGGGCCGCCACACCCCCTGCTGGGCCACCATGTACCGCGACGACCGCCACAAGCTGGTCACCTACCACGGCCTCGGCCACGGCGAACTGTACGACCTCGACCACGACCCGCAGGAGCTCACCAACCTCTGGGAGGACCCGTCCGCGGCCCCGTTGCGCGCCGGCCTCACCCAGAAGAGCTTCGACGCCACCGTGGCAGCGAGCGACCCCGGCCCCGACCAGATCGGCCGCTTCTGAATCGGGTGGCCACCGGAATGGACCACCCGATCACGGTCGTCGCCGTCGCGGGCTAAGTTTAGACACTTGTTTTTAACACTATAACTGTCGTATATTGGTCGTCGATGGCGCATGAAGGCGATCGGATCGGGATCGACGAGCTGTGTGTGCTGGTGGATATGCCGCGGCGCACCGTCCGTTACTACATCCAGGAGCGGCTGGTCGACCGGCCCGCCGGCGCCAAGCGCGGCGCTTACTACACCAGGCGCCACGTCGAGCAGTTGATGACGATTCGCACCTGGCAGCGGGCCGGCCTGAGCCTGGAGCGGATCCGCGAGTTGGTGTCCGGCGGCGGAGCAACTGCTTCTCCGCTGCCGCCGCCGCGCGCCCGGCGCCCCGGAGAGGTGACGTTGCGCACGCACGTCACGCTCGCCCCCGGCGTCGAGTTGGTGATCGACCCGCAGGAGGCCGGCCTCGGCGCCGAGGCGGTGCGGGCGATCGTCCGTCGAGCCGCATCACTGGTCGAGCAGATACGCAAGGAGGATGCCGAGAAATGAGAACGAGCAAGGCGGCGACGCTGGAGAGCGCTCAGGGAGAGGTGGTGCTGGAGGAGGTGGCGATCGACGCCGGCGTGGACGACCTCATGACGGTGGTCGAGGTACGCCAGCGTTACCGCAACCCCGGCACCGCGCACATCGAGGCGGTGTACACCTTTCCGCTGCCGGTGGAGGCGGTGCTGCTGAAGTTCACGGTGGCGATCGGCGACCGGAATATGGCCGGCACGGTCGTCGCCCGGACGGAGGCGGAGCGGCGCTACGAGGACGCGGTCACCGACGGCGATGCGGCGGTGCTGCTGGAGCAGGCGCAGCCCGGGCTGTACACCGCCAGCGTCGGCAACCTGGCCCCGGGCGAGACGGCGACGCTCCGCTTCCGCTACGGGCTGCTGCTGGGGTGGAACGGCGACCTGGTGCGGTTCGCCATGCCCACGACCATCGCGCCGCGGTACGGTGATCCGTCCACCGGCGGCCTGCAGCCGCACCAGCAACCGGAGTACGGCTTCGACGCCGAACGCTCCTTTCGGATGCGGGTGTCGGTAAACGGAGTCCTGCAGGGTGCCCGCTGGACATCCCCCTCGCACGACATCGCCGTCACCCCGGACGGCGGGCGCACCGTGATCGAGATCGCCCGACCGGCGGCGATGGACCGCGACTGCGTGCTGGAGGCGCGCGCGGCCGGGACGAGTGCGCGCCGGGCGCAGCTCGACCGCGACGATGGCGACTGGGTGGCGCTGGCGAGCTTCCGCCCCGAGATTCCCGACCTGGACGAGAGCGGCGCCCACCGCTGCGTCAAGATCGTCGTGGACTGCTCCGGCTCCATGAGCGGCGACTCGATCGAGCAGGTACGGGTCGCCGGTGAGCGCATTCTCGACAGCCTGCGCCCCGGCGACCGGTTCGATATCGTCGCGTTTGGCAGCCGCCATCGCGTCCTGTTCGGTCGTGCGATGGCGGCGAGTCGGGCCAACGTCGCCCGCGGGCGCGAGTTCGTGCTCGACCTGGACGCCGACCTCGGCGGTACCGAGATCGCATCCGCCCTGCGCGCGGCGTACCGCATCGAGAGCGATCCCGGCACACCGCGCGACCTGCTGCTGATCACCGACGGCGAGGTATGGGACACCGACTCCACCGTGGCGGAGGCACGCGCGTCCGGCCACCGCATCTTCTCGGTAGGCGTCGGCAGCGCCGTCGCCGAACCGTTCGTCCGCGCCCTCGCCGCGGCGACCGGCGGCGCCTGCGAACTGGTGACTCCGCGCGAGAACATGGCCGCGCGCATCCACCGTCACTTCCAGCGCATCCTCGCGCCGCCCGCCAAGCGGGCTCGCGTCATCTGGCCGGCGCCGGTGCGTTACGCGACCCCCGACCCGCTGCCGCCGCCGTACCCCGGCGACACCCTGCACCTGTTCGGGTCGTTCGCGGAGCGGCCGGAGGGTCCGGTGGTGCTGGAACTGGAGCTTGCGGACGGGCGCACCGTCAGCCACCGCCTGGAGCTCGGCGCGCCTCCTCCCGGAAACGCCGGCGCGGAAGGCACGAGCGCCATTCGATCCGACCTGGCGCGCATGGGGGCCGCCCGGCGGTTGTCCGCGATTGGCGAGGCGGCGGCGGCGACCGATCTGGCCGTGCGCTATCAGCTCGTCTCGGAGTGGACCGACTGCCTCGTCGTCCACGTGCGGGCGGATGCCGACAAGGCTGCCGGGCTGCCGAGCCTGGTCAAGGTTCCACAGGTTGTGGCCGCCGGCTGGCACGGCATCGGCACCGTGCACGACGCCCCGCCGGTCAGTGCCGCCGCCTACGGCGAGTTGCCACCGCCGACCGCTCGGTCCTTCAGCGAGCGGGTGCCCGGCCCTTCGCGACTGTCGCCGGTCAGACGACTCAGCCGACGTGCGGCGCAGGCAGCCGACATGGAGCCGCTGCCGGACATGGTCGCGCCGGTTTCGCCCGGGACCATCGGCTCACCTGCCGAACTCGTTGCGGCGCTCAACCAGCGCTTGCTGCCAGCCGTGCCGACGCTCGAAGAGCTCGCGGCGCTCGGCACTCCGGACGAGATTATCGCTGGCCTTCGTGCTCTGGTAGATGGAGGCGAGGACGCGCGCGCCGTCGCGGTGATCTTCCTGTACGTGGTCTGCGAGTCGACGGCCGGCGACGGTCTGGACCGCCAGCGGCGCCGGCTGATCCTCGCCGCCTACAAGAAGCTCCGGCCGCGGGCAGCCGCGGTCGCCGCGGTCCGGCGCGTCTGGCAGGACGGGAACCCGATCCGACGGTGACACCCCGGCCGGCCCGCGACCGACCAGTCAGTGGGTCGAGCCGTCCGCCGTCGCGCTACGCGCCGGTCTCACCCGGTGGAGGTTCGACGGCGCGGTGGCCGCCAGCGAGCCTGGCCCGCCGCGATCGGCTTCTGAACCGCGATCCCTGGCTGAGTGCGGCGCCTGCCAAGTCATTGGCAGGCCAATTCGCGGAACGTGTGGGCGATGGCGGCCTTGTCCTTCTCGCCGCGGGCTACCGCCATCATGAGTGGATAGAGCCTGCCTTCGTGATCGCTGAGTGCTACTCCGTTGAGATCGAGAAACACGAGCGCCGCCGCCAACGCCAAGCGCTTGTTGCCGTCGATGAACGGATGGTTCTGACACAGGTGATACGCGTACGCGGCAGCCATCTCCAGCAGATCGCCGTGAAGGTATTGGCCGCCGAACGAAGCTTGCGGGACCGTGATCGCAGAACTGACCAATCCCAGGTCGCGTACGCCGAACTCACCTCCATACCGCGTCGTCTGATCGCACAGAATCGCCAGGACCTCCGCGAGGGTAAGGAATCGAGGTGTCTCCATTCATTCGGCGAGGCGTCTCAGCGTCGGCGCGAACGTCCGGTTGATTCGCTCCAGGGACGTGCGGAACTCATCCTCGGAAAGCGAAGTCGCCGGAGAGATCACCAGACTGCGCCCATCGGTCGCGATCTCGAGCGGAGTGTCCATCGTGACGTTGAGCAGTTCCAGGATCGGCTTGTCGATGATCAGGGCAGCGCTGTTCCCATGCCGCACGAGCGTCTTGGTCATGCCACGACCGTATATACGTCGTGTATCCTCGTCAAGGTAAACGGACGTTCCGCATGCGTGCCGCGGGCCAACGACGCCGCCGCGAACCCGCGAGCCGATGGCTCGGTGCCCCCAACTGCTGTGGGCGACACCCGGCTGCATGCGAGCGGCGACACATACGCGGCTGCGGTTCGGGCGGTGGTGTGCCGTTGCGGGCGGCGAAGCGGCGGCGGGTTCGAACCGGCGGCGTGCCATGCGGCCGGCATGGGCTGGAGAAACTGCATATGCTGCTGTCGCACACGGTTCCGCACCTGACGCTCGGCGGGCTGGTGGCGCGGCTGGTGCGCGACGGCCTGGACCGCTACGACCCGGCGCGACCGCGGCGTGCGCGGCGCACCGGCCGTCGCGGCTTGGTCGAGGGCGCGCAAACCGTGAGCAGGCCGGCACGCCGTGATGTGGAGGCAATGCAGCGGAACGTGGTGCGCGCGCACGGGACCGATGTCGAGCGGCCGAGCGAAGCCGAGCGGGGTGACAGATCGTTGACGGCAGATGCGAGTGGCACTCCCCGTCCTTCGGCGGCGAAGCGGCATACGCAAGGCGAATGCGGCACACGAAGTCCGCGCCGGTGCGGGACGGCGGCGGTCGCGCCGATTCGGAGGCGAAGCCCTCGGCCGCCGAGCACGGCGGCGCTGCGTTGGGGGTACCGAACAGCGGCGGGCACACCGCTTCGCGAGGGAAGCGCGAGTCCCAGGACGAACTCGGTCGCCCGTCGCCCGCGGTGGCGCAGGACGGCAGCGGTCGGGCGGCCTCGGCGGCGAAGCGGCATGGGCGAGCCGACGGCGATGGCCGGGACGCCGGTGCGGGCGGTGTCGTGGGCCGTGCGACGTGCGCGGCTGGACCGCGGTTCGACGCCGACCGGCGCACCGCGTCGCGGGCACCGGGGTCAGGGCGGCCGCCGGTTCCCGACTTCGCCGGCGAAGCGGCTTGCGTCCGCCGCCGGGGGTGGCGCTGCCGGGCTGGCGGAGCGTTCGCCGGCCCTGGAGCGGCACCTCGCCGCGTTGCGCTGCGTCGGCGCAGTGCCGGGCTCCCGGTCACGGTACATCCCGGCGGCGGTGCGGCGCGAGGTGTGGCGCCGCGACGAGGGTTGTTGCAGCTACGTCGACGTCCGTAGCGGGCGGCGCTGCGGCTCCCGCTATCGGTTGGAGATCGACCACATCGTGCCGTTCGCGCTCGGCGGCACTGCCGAGCTTTCCAACTTGCGCGTTGTATGTGAAGCGTGGGATTATGTGAAGTGATTTAACTTAAATCATGGTAGACAGATAATTTGTGTCGACGATCACTTCGCATTATGAGAAGGAGTCTATCCGAGCTGTGCCCGAGAGCAGCGTGCGCTAGCCATAGCCGGCGTCGCCGGGCACAGTTCGGATAGGGTTGATTGAACTAAACCGCGGGCCTATCTATGGGGCTTGGAATGCCGGTATCGCGTGCCGGCGGAGTGCTGAGCGTGGTGGGGAACGCCCAGGCTGACGAAGAAAGACCGGGAAGCGGTGATGTTGCCGTGCGATGCGGCGGCGGCGCGCGGTTGGCGGGCAGATCTCGGGTTCCCGACGGGCACGGATGCGCTCGGGCAGCGACAAAAGGGCTGCCAGAGAGGCGAGTGCTGGAGTCGAGCCGACGGCGTGGTGGCGATTGCTTCATGCGGTGTCGGGTGGACCACGGCGAAGCGGCCGGTATTCCCAGGTGGTTTGGGAGCGGAATTCCTGGATACGCCGCATGGTTCGTTGCTGACACGCAGGACAGCGCTCGCCATCATCGGTGGAAGTTTCGAGAGCAGGTGCAGCAATCATTTCGTTGCCGGTGGTGCGCGCGATCAGGCGGCGGCACAGCGGCAGTTTCTCCTTGCGGGCACGATTGGCGAGAAATCCGTAGTGACGAATGCGGACGAAGCGATCGGGCAGGACGTGCTGCAGGAAACGACGCAGAAATTCGACCGCATCGAGTTGCATCATGCGGTGCCGGTGGCCACCAGCATAGTCCTGGTAGCGGAAGCGCACCGAGTCCGCGTCAGCCGCCGTGATCCTGCTGTTGGCGATGGCGACGCGATGGGTGTAGCGGGCGAGATATTTCAGCACCTGCTCGGGGCCGCCGAAGGGTGGCTTGGAATACACCACCCACTGCTTGGCGCGCAGTTGCTCGCAGAGTGCTCGGAAACGACCGGGATCAGCCAACTCGGCAAGGGCACCGTGGAACTGGAGGCGGTCGGCAGCGAAGTGTTCCTGCAGCGCCGCCAGCATCTTGCCGCGAAACAGTTTCGAGAGAACCCGGACCGGGAGGAAGAAGCCGTTGCGGCAGGATATCCAGTCGGCGCCGTCGGGTGACAGCCCGCCGCCGGGGATGACGCAGTGGAGATGGGGATGGTGCACGAGCGTCTGGCCCCAGGTGTGCAGCACGGCGATGAAGCCGATGTCGGCGCCCAGATGTTTGGGATCGGCGGCGATGGTCTTGAGGGTAGCTGCGGTGGCAGCGAACAGGGCGCCGTAGATTGCGCGTTGGTTCTGCAGTGCCAGCGGGGCAAGTTCGGTCGGCAGGGTGAAGACGAGGTGGAAATAGGGCACCGGCAGCAGATCCTGGCAGCGATTCTCCAGCCAGGTGGCGCGCTGCTGCGCCTGGCACTTCGGACAGTGGCGATTGCGGCAGGAGTTGTACGATACGCGTACCTCGCCACAGGCATCGCACGCATCGACGTGGCCGCCGAGTTTGGCGGTGCGACAAGCTGCGAGGTCGCGCATGACGCGCTGCTGGGCCTGCGACACCCGCAAGGCCGGCACGCGGCCATCGGCAGCTGCCAGGGTACGGATGACGTCGGCCACCTCGAAGGGTGGCTGGGGCACGGCTCGCTCAGCGCAGCGGCGGCAACGACTCCAGTGGGCTCTCGACCGCGGTGATGCGCTTGCGGGTGACGTGGGTGTAGATCACGGTACTCCTGATCGAGGCGTGCCCGAGCAGCGCCTGAACGGTGCGCAGATCGGTGCCGGATTCGAGCAGATGGGTGGCGAAACAGTGGCGCATGGTGTGCGGGGATACAGGCTTGCCGGCGACGACGTGGCGCACCTTGGCGATGGCCTGCGCCACCGCATCCCTGGTGACGTGGCGGTCGGGATAGGTCCTGCTGGGAAACAGCCAGGAGCGCGGCCGATAGCGTTGGTAGTGGCAGCGCAAGTGGTGCAGCAGGGCCGGCGACAAGGTCACCAAACGATCCTTGCGGCCCTTGCCTTGCACGGCATGCAGCAGCATCCGCTTGCTGTCGATGTCTGCGACTCTCAGCGAGACCGCCTCGGAAACGCGCAGCCCGGCCGCATACAGGGTGATGGCGATGACGCGGTTCTGCGGGTTGGTGATCGCTTCGAGTACGGCGCGCACCTGGTCCTGGCTCAACACCAGCGGCAGCTTCTTGGGCTGCTTGGCGAACGGGATGGACTCGATGTGCCAGTCCTGTGCCGAGGGTCTTGAGGTACAGGAAGCGGAGCGCGCAGACCGCCTGATTGAAGCTACCCCAGCCCAGATTTCGCTCCTGCACCAAGTGCAGTTGATAGACCCGTAAGTCGTCGAGCCCGAGAAGTTCCGGAGAGCGGTTGAAGTAGCGAGCAAACAACGCGACCTGGCGGACGTAGTATTCGATGGTGTGCGGCGACAGGTTGCGCACCTGCATGTCTTCGATCATTCTCTGGCGCAGTGGTGTCATGATGGACTCCTCCTCGTGTCGAGACACGTGGACCATCAGCCCCCGGGGCGGCGCTTCGCTCCGGGGGCAACCACCTGTCTCCCGGTTAGTAGCGTTCAGACACCATATGAGCGTTGCGTTTGGGAAGGGGCTCCCGCATCGCGACGGCAGGCGCCCCTACCGCGGAGCGGTTTAGTTCAAGATTCTTTATGTGAAGCTTCACATAACGCGTTCGCTGCCGTGCGCACCACAGGTTGCGCCACGCTCAGCGCCATGCTCACGCCGAGCGTGTGCCGACTGAAGCGGCCGCTTGGTGACAGCGTGGCGCTACGGGCCGCTGCCGGCGAACGCGGCTACCTGTACTTTCGCTCGGCTGCCCGCCGTGGGCAGTGTGCGGGGTGCGCCGCGGCAGTGCGCGGGGTGCGGCGCGGCCTACTGCAGGAGATCGAGCGCCAGGGCCGCTTGGCTCCGGACACCCGCTGGGAGGACGCGCTGGCAAGGCCCGGCGCCTCGCTGACCGCGTTCGACGACAAGGCGGTGTACCGCGCCCACGATGGCGGCGTGCGCGTGCGGCGGCTGCGCAGTCCCCACGCACTGGGGCAGCGTTGGCCGGCTGCCGGCCCGCCTGGTGCTGCCTACATCGCCAGCCAGGTGGTGGGCGCGGTGCTGGCCAGCTTCGCCCTGTCGCTGCTGCTGCCGGCGCACCGCGGCCTGATGGGCGCCCATGTTCCGGCCATCCCGGCGGCGCCGTCGGTGGCGATGGAGGTGATTCTCACCTTCCTCCTGATGTTCGTGATCCTCGTGGTGATCGGCTTCCTGAATGCGGCCGCCGGCGCCGACAGGATCAACCGGCAGCCGTCGTCCGGCCTCGCGGTCGGGAGCGGTGGTGGCGCTGGCGATCTGGTTCGCCGGCCCCACCAGCGGCGCCTCCATGACCCCGGCGCGCTCCCTGGCCCCGGCCCTGTTCGCGGTAGAGCCGCTGCAGTACCTGTGGATCTACGTCATCGGCCCGGTCGGCGGCGCCCTCCTCGTCGTCCTCACCGGCCGCCTCATCCGCCACACCAGCCGATCCGGAATCTGACTACGGGTAATTCGAGCGTGCTGGATGAGTTGCCTTCACACAGTACGAGACCAGGTCGCCTACAAGCGCAGCTTGCGGAGACCCCGCACCGGGAAAGCCGAAGATCTCACAGTGCGATCGGTCAGCCGGGTGGCGTTCGTCTCGCGGCAGAGGTCGTCGCTCGAATCGCAGGATCGCTTGGTCACGAGCCCGTTCCTTTGTGTCGCCAACATTCAACTGTGCCAGGCACCCTCTGGTTTTCATTGAGATCCGCGAAAGCCGCCGCACCTCTTCGACTTGTTCCAGCGTGGGCTTGGTCGCAAAACACTCTAGCCAATTCACGGAAAGCCCGGCCTCTCCTGACCGCAAACAGAACGCCGATCCATCGGGGCGACCATCGTCTCCCATGGATGATGGTTTTATGTAGCGAACTACATGATCCTCGTCACGTAGTTCGCTATCGTTTATTCTCGCCAACTGAGAAACGACGAAAGGCCCGACGTTCGAATCTGTTCTTGTACTCCCTCAAGGGTGTCCTGGCCCGCCTTCGGAGCGATCCGTGTAGATCCTGTGCGTCGTGTCCAGATCACGTACTCCACCCATCGGTCGCCGAGGAATTGGAGACCAATGTGCTTGTCGCCACTCCCGCGCCAAACCGCGCGGAGATTACCGTTGTCGGTAACGACGACATTCGCCCTGCGCGTGAACGGATTCGAGCGCATGAACTCCCAGAAGTCTCTTTCGGAAGCGGCCCTGAAGGGGATCTCGTCGAGCATGGCGTCGTGCTTCAGGGCTGCGATCCTATTCCTATATTCTTGTTCCGTCTCGTGAGCTTGGTTCCGCCTACTCTCCAATTCGCTAAAGAACTGAGTCCATGGATCAGTGTTCCAAATTGGTGGGAGCGTCTGTGTGGTTCCCCCTTCATCACCGGCTCTGCTCGTTTCCAAGACCACTAGACGCAAGGAGGGTGATAGGTCATGGGCTGGAAACTGTTTCCACACCGGGCAGTTACGGATCTGTGCCGTGGTCTTTGACTCGTAGTTGCCCTCCCCCGGCCAGAAGCCGACAGTCGCGAAGGCGGGAAGCATCGAATTCGGTTGCTCTGGTCTCGCACTCCTGCATAGCACGGCCTCACTTCGGCGAAAATCCTGGTCAAAGGCTGCCGTACGCCAAGGGCCGGGTTCTAAGAACTGAAGCTGATTGTATTCTGAGATGGCAGTCCTACTCATGTGGGGTTTGCTTGCGCTCCCAGTTTTCGAATTGGATTCTCTCACTCGTAATCTCAAGAAAGCAGTCCATGATTGCCGTGTGAGCTCGATCAAACCAACGATCAGCCGCAGATTTCGGAATACTTCCGACCTGTTCCGTCGCCTTAATCTCAAACACAAGAATGGGCGTGCTGTTGGCGTGACTCGTAGTTCCACTACGTACAGCCACTTGCAGGTGTATTCTTTCCGGCGCGTAAAACCCGAAGTTACAGTTGAAGCCAACAGAATCCCAGCCCTCAACCACGGGTTGAAGCAGGCAGAAGGAGGGGAGAATCTTGTTCGTGTCTTGTGGCCCGGCCCAGAAGTCACACTCTTGGATTGCGTTCACGTATGTGAGTTCGCACATATCGATCGCCTGCTCCGAAGACGGGACTTCAGCACGAATGAACTCCGAAAAAAGGGCGTAGTATCTGTCGAAACGTGGTTTGATCTTGTGATATCTCGGGTACGCATCCTCTTGGCGTCGCCAATTGAACATGAATGCGTTCTTTTGAATCTGTATGAGACTAATGCCATCGACTGCAGTAAACCAATAGCGGGGCATTGGGAAAACGTCACCGCCGACCGGGATTTCTGTGCCTACTGGTGGTTGTTGACGCACGGTCGGAAACTCGCTCTTGATCTGCTCCCAGAACAGACCAATGTGTTCACTGCGCAAATCGAAGGGAGGCTTGAAGTACGTGGCGATCACGACTTCGTTTATGGGTGGGTTTTTGAAGTAGACTGACATCGATACGAGGTTGTTCACTCCGGTGCCGGGCTCGCAGGTTACGTGGGGACTCGGCAAGCAAGCGTATTGCAGCTTCAGTAGTCAGGGTAGCGGCAATCGCGTGGGCGGACAAGCGGCGGGACAGGTTCTTGCGCTGCCTTTGGAGTGAAGCGTCGCCAACGATGTGAGGCGAGGTCGGTGCGCAGGTCGGCGGCGACCTGGTCGCGGGTGGTGCGGAAGGCGGTGCCGACCCGGTCGGCGAGGCCGGTGGCCTTGGCGGGGTCGGGGAAGCTGTGGTGCAGGCGCCGGGCAGCATCGGGCAGCGCTCGCGGGCGTCGCACACCGTCACCACGAGGTCGAACGGTTGCCCGCGGTAGTCGTCGACCTGGTTGGAGGGGTGCCCGGAGGTGTCGATGCCCACCTCCACCGAGGCGGCCACCGCGGCGGGGTTGAGGCCGTGCGGGTCGTCGTCGTCGGCCGCAACCTGCAGTTGCTCTGGGAGTACAGCAGGTCCGGCCCTCGACGCTGGCGCTCGGGCGGTCGCCTTCGATGACGCATGTGACCGGTTGGGGCAAGGCGACCGATTTCGGAGGTAAGCTACCACATTGAGACGCTCTGACGATCAAGGTTATCTTGAAGATATGGGCGAAAGGTGCAGCTTGCGGCATATCCCGACGATGTCACCCGGTACGGAAGTCGGTTCGGAGCGCATGGAAAAGAAGTATGAAGTGACTGACCGCCGACCCGGCCTGAAGGGCGTGGCGTCCGCAGGACTGGCCGCGGTCATCTGCGCAGCACTTGCGAGTTGCAGCGCCATGGCTCCGACCCACGGGCAAGGTGCCGCGGGGAACACTCCGGACCTGGAGGTGGAGGTTCGGGTCAACGACAGTGCTCCGGTTGCCGACGGGCGGTTCACGATTGCAGCGACGGTCCGGAACGCCGGAGGTGCAGCGGCGGAGGCCACTACACTGCGCTACTACCGCTCGACGGACGCGAGGATCACGAGAGCCGACACGGAGGTCGGCACCGACGCGGTTGCGGAGATCGCCGCGTCGGAAGCCGGCGGAGAGTCGGTGGAGGTAACGGCACCGTCGAAGCCGGGTACGTATTACTACGGGGCGTGTGTGGACGCGGTGGCGAACGAGTCCAACCTGACGAACAACTGCTCGGCATCGGAGCGGATCACCGTTCGGGAACGGCAGGACGATGACGACCACCCGGACCTGGTGGTGCTGGCGGCATCGGTCAGCGACAGCGTTCCGGCTGCGGACGCCACGTTCACGCTGTCGGCCACGGTGCGAAACTCGGGTGGTGGCGTTGCCGACGCGGCGACGCTGCGCTACTACCAGTCGACGGACGCCACAATCACGATGGCGGACACCGAGGTGGCGACGGAAGCAATCACGGGGCTGGCCGGTGCGGGGAGTGCGGGTCGCTCGGTGGAACTGACAGCTCCTTCGACACCCGGTACCTACTACTACGGGGCGTGTGTCGACACGCTGGCGAACGAGTCGGACCTGACGAACAACTGCTCGACATCGGTGCAGGTCACGGTGCCGGAGCCGCAGCACCCGGAGTTGGTGGTGACGTCGGCTTCGGTGAACGACGACGGCCCCGTCATCGGTGCGCCGCTGACGCTGTCGGCGACGGTCAGGAACGCCGGCGGGGGAGCGTCGGAGCCGACGGAGCTGCGCTACTACCGATCGCCGGATGCGACGATCTCGCCGACGGACACGCACCTCGGGACGGAGGAGATCTCGGAACTTGCCGGTGAGGGAAGCGCGGGCAAGTCGCTGGACCTGACCGCGCCGGCGACGCCGGGGACGCACTACTACGGGGCGTGCGTGCAGGCGGTGACCGGCGAGTCCGACACCACGAACAACTGCTCGCCATCGGTGGCGGTCACGGCGCGGGCCCAAGCGCGCGCGCCGCAGGGGGATCCCGACCTGGTGGTGACGTCGCCTTCCGTGAGCGACAGCGGTCCCGCCGCGGGGGCATCGTTCACGCTGTCGGCGACGGCCAGGAACGACGGTGACGGAGCGGCGGCGGGGACGACGCTGCGCTTCTACCGGTCGACGGATGCGACCATCACGACGGCGGACTCATCGGTAGGGACGGCGTCGATCGCGGGGCTGGCCGCGTCCGGGAGCGCCGGAGGGTCGGTGGACCTGACGGCGCCCGCGACGCCGGGGACGTACTACTACGGAGCATGCGTGGACGCGGTGACGGGTGAGTCGGACACGACGAACAACTGCTCGTCGTCGGTGACGGTGACGGTACCGGCGCCGAAGCGCCCGGACCTGGCGGTGACATCGCCTTCCGTGAGCGACAGCAGTCCTGCGCCCGGGGGATCTGTCACGCTGTCGGCGACGGTGAGCAACAGCGGCAATGGAGCCGCCGCGGCGACGACGTTGCGCTACTACCGGTCGACGGACGCGACGATCACGACGGCGGACACTCCGGCGGGGACGAGCGCGATCGCGGGGCTTGCCGCATCCGGGAGCGTCGGAGGGTCGGTGGATCTGACGGCGCCGGCGACGGCGGGGACGTACTACTACGGAGCGTGCGTGGACGCGGTGACGGGTGAGTCGGACACGACGAACAACTGCTCGTCTTCGGTAACGGTGACCGTGACGGCGCCGTATCCCGACTTGGAGGTGGCGCTGACGGTGAACGCCGCGACCCAGCACCCGGGAAGGACGTTCAACCTGTCGGCGACGGTGAGCAACACGGGTGACGGGGCGTCCCCGTCGACGACGCTACGGTACTACCAGTCCACGGACGCGACCATCACGACCTCCGACACGTCGGTGGGCACGGATGCGGTTGGGACGCTTGCCGCTTCGGGGACCAGCGCCGAGTCGATTTCGCTGACGGCGCCGTCTTTGTTGGGCACGTACTACTACGGGGCGTGCGTGGACACCGTGACCGGCGAGTCGGATACGACGAACAACTGCTCGTCGGCGGTGCAGGTGAACGTCCAGGCGTGGAAGCCGGACCTGCTCATGTCGAATCTGAGGGTAGACTTGACGGACCCGGTGACGGGGGAGACGTTCACGCTGTCGGCGGACGTGTTGAACGGCAGCCGCGCAGCATCGGCTGCTACGACGCTGCGCTACTACCGGTCGGCGGACTCGACCATCACGACGTCCGACACCGAGGTGGGGACGGACGCGGTGGACGCGCTGTCGGCGTATGGGAGCAGCGCTGAGTCGATCTCGCTGACCGCACCGGCGACGACCGGCGCGTACTACTACGGTGCGTGCGTGGACGCGGTGGCGGGCGAATCCGACACGACCAACAACTGCTCGGTGTCGGTGAAGGTGGACGTCGTGGCCCAGCAAAGGCGGGTGGATATTTCGCCGCGCACGCTGACGTTCGAGGCGGTGGGCGACTCCGAGACGGTGACCGTCCGGATCCTGGACGAGAACGGCGACGAGGACGCCGACGCGTCATACGTTTGGATCAGCATCTCTGGCCCCGGGGGACCGTGTTGCACGCTCAAGAAGGTGAAGGGCGGTCTGGAGGTCACGATGACCCAGGCCGCGAGGCCCATGCAAGTTAGCTTGTCCTCGACCGGCGCAAAGTCGGCCACGCTGCAGGTGACCGCCTACCAGAAGGCGACGACGCTGGAAATATCACCGAGCTCGGTGACCCTGGCGGTCGATGGGACCGACACGCTGAGTGCTACGGTCAAGGACCCGAACGGACACGCGATAGAAGGACTCACGGTCTACTGGACGACGAGCGATTCGGACGTGGCAACCGTCGAAGGTGCGGACGACGGGGGTGAAACGGGTGCCACCGCCACGGTCACGGCGGCCGCAACCGGGACGGCCACGATCACCGCTCGCCACGCGGTCGAGATCAGGGGTACCGCCGCGGTGACGGTGACGAGCAGCAACGAGCAATAACAACACGGGCATACCCGCTACGTATCCTCGACAACCTGCGCGCAGAATCGCCAGGACCTCCGCGAGGGTAAGGAATCGAGGTGGGTCCATTCATTCGGCGAGGCGTCTCAGCGTCGGCGCGAACGCCCGGTTGATACGCTCCAGGGAGGTGCGGAACTCATCCTCGGAATGCGACATCGTGGTATATCGTGGTCAGTTCACGCTTCCTCCAGGACAGATCGCGGTTCAGATAGTCGGTCAGTTCCTGCTCGCGGTCACTGTTGGAGGTGACGGAGCGCGTCTTCAGGATGCGCTTCAATGGCGCTTCGGTAGCTCCTTTTTCCACGCTTCTTCCGCCGACCTCTGATCCTTGGTGGTGTACACTTGGCGCAACGATCGACCGGGATCGAGCCAATCGCGGATGCACAAGACGTACAGTTTTGCCACTCTCTCGAACGCTCGGGAAGAAAGGTGGATTTCGTCGTACCAGTCGGCATCACTGTTTGCCAGTCCCCGGCAATCGATGTGCGCGACAGGGCCGATCCTACCTGACCTCGCAATTGACGCCAGGACTTCATTGAACTCCATGATCATCGCGTATGTCGCGTCCTTCTTCTGGTGCTCCGACAGCTCCTTCTTTTCGAATGGTACCCACAGCCACTTTCCCGGCTTCGTCAACCGGTTTACGAGTCGCTGCGCGGAAACACGTCGTGCCGTTGACTTCGGTCTTGGTACAGCGTAGTCATAGCCCTGGCTTACAATCAGCATCTCCTTGAAGCGTTGTGATTTGCGGAGATTGAGCAGGAACAGAAAGTACTGAACCGACACTACGTTCAGGAATTGAAAAAATTCGTCAGACAGGACTCGTAGACCATTCATGAGTCGTTTTCCATCGAAAAAGTGTGGATCGCAGCGATACTGGCACATGCGCTTCTCAAAAAGCTTTGCCCGGACGGTGCAAGCGTCGAGGCTCTTCAGGGTTCTCCTGCGGTGGACGACCATGTTGCCGGCACGTCCTTCCCCGAGCAGGTCGTTGCCGCCACCGCTGAACAGGAAGACATCCGGCTCCAGTTGCGAAAGAGCATCGACGTACTGCCGCGAATGAAGCATGTTGGAAAGCCAGTCTCCACCCGCCGCAATGCTCTCCACACAGACATCCCTTCGAGTAATGAGATGATTCAGTATGTCTCGTAGAAGGTCTATCCTCATTCTCCGAAGGCCGACGCTCGGGAACTGAAACCAGGAGTCACCCTCGGCGAGAACAACGACTCGCTTTCGACACTCCTGGTCTCGCAACAACCTGCGAAGGCGTCTTGTACGATTGGCTTGCTCACCTGCGTTGAAGCGGCCAAGCAAGCCGCTGAAGGCGCTGGATCGATTGGGTATGGCGTCCAGATCGAAGATGCTCCGAAATGCGTGCTTACCTGATTTCGGTTGGTCGTTCAGCGCCGCGAGGAGAGCCGCGAATATGGTCGTGGCGTCCAGAGTGCGCTCTCGCCACGCGTAGCCGGTACCGTCCGGCTTAATCCTGTCGAAGATTTCCGAGTCTCCGTCCTTCAGCTCATCGAGGTTCACGTCGAAGTAATACCACTCAAGAAACCGCACCTTGTTGCGAAGAACCGCGGCAGCACGGCGGGCAAGCTCGATTCCCGGCAATTTGGATGCCATGAGATGATCCCCTTCGCGAGTCGCTCACCCGCCGGGCAGTCGGTCATCGAGACTAACGCCGCACGAATACCGGAGTCGCGCCGAGATTGGTCCGCGTCGTCGTGTGCTCCTCTACCGTCGCAGAGCCCCTTGCGGACTGCGGGTGATTTCGAATTGTACCATGTGACCAGGATCCGGTCAGCGTTCGCGGGCGGAGAGGAACAGGTCGTAGGAGTTGGCCTGCCAGGCGTTTTCGGACGCCAGGCCGTCTCCCGTGGCGCGCATGCGGGTAACGAGGCGCTCCTTCATGCGGCGCAGGACGTGGCCGAAGGCTACCATGCCGGCCAGGTTGTGCAGTTCGCCGGGGTCGGAGCGCAGGTCGTAGAGTTCGTCCTCGGTGGCGGGGTTGTAGACGTACTTCCAGTCGGCGGTGCGGATCATGCGCGTGCTGTACAGGGTGGTCTCGTAGCCGTGGAACTCGGCGAACACGTCGTCGGGCCAGTCAGCGGGGGTGGTTCCGGCGAGCAGCGGCGCAAGGGAGCGTCCGTCGGCGCCGGCGAGCGGCTCGGCCGCGGCCAGTTCCAGCAGCGTGGGGGCGAGGTCGACCAGGCTGGCGAACGCATCGGTGGCAGTGCCGCGTTCGACGCCGGGGCCGGAGAGCAGCAGCGGCACGCGATGGGTCTCCTCGTACATGTGGAAGCCCTTGTTGAACAGCCGGTGGCTGCCGAGCATGTCGCCGTGATCGGCGGTCACCACCACGATGGTGTCGTCGCGCCGTCCGGAGCGTTCCAGTGCTTCGAGCACGCGGCCCACCTGGTAGTCGACGAAGCTGCAGTAGCCCCAGTAGGCGGCGATCACGCGCTGCCAGTCGGGCCAGGTGAGGTGGGCGGCGTTCCAGCGCAGCAGCTCCTTCTGCTGGATGAGCGGCTTGCCTGCGAAGCGCTCGTCGAAGTTGTCCGGGCGCGGGACGTCGGCGGGGTCGTACCGGGTGTCCCACGGCGCCGGCACCGAGTAGGGGAAGTGCGGCCCGAAGAAGGAGGCGAACACCAGGAAGGGAGCGTCGCCGCCGCCGAGCGTGTCCACCATCTCGATGGCGCGGTCCGCCGTCCATGCCTCCTGGGTCTGCCCGGCGGCCAGCGTGTTGCGCCCGGCGAACGGCGCCGACCCGCCCCATTCCAGGCGCTGCACCTCGTCGCGGGCGAAGTCGTAGCCGCGCTCGGCCAGCGGGCCGGACCACTCGGCGGGCGTGTGCCAGCGGTGAATGCCCCACAGCGCGCCGTCGCCCTCGCGCGGCAGGTGCCACTTGCCGGCGTAGCCGATCCGGTAGCCGGCGGCGGCGAGCCGTGACAGCAGCGTGGGCTGACCGATGAGCCGGTCGTCGAACACGCCGTTGAAGTTGCCCATGTTGGAGAGTTGCAGGTGGTTGTGCGGATAGCGCCCGGTCAGCAGCGAGGCGCGCGCCGGCGTGCACAGCGCGATCGGCGTAAAGGCGCCGGTGAAGCGCACCCCGGCCGCGCCCACCGCGTCCATCGCCGGCGTCCGGCACACCGCGGCGCCGTTACAGCTCAGCGCGTCGTAACGAAGCTGGTCGGCCAGCAGGATAAGGATGTTCGGCGGTCTCGGCATCGGTGGTCACTGATACCACGGCCGCCGGCCCGCGTCGACAGCCGCGCGGGTCCGCGGCGCGGGTGGGCATTGCGGCAGCACCGACGACGCCGCGAACCTTGCGAGCCGATGGCGCGGCACCCCCCGACCGCCGGTGGCGACACCCGGCTGCATGCGGGCGGCGACACATCCCCGGCTGCGGTACGGGCGGTGGTGTGCCGTTGCGGGCAGCGAAGCGGCGGCGGGCTTGAACCGGCGGCGTGCCATGCGGCAACGCCGCAGGGCACGCGAGCGCGCCGCCGCGCACAGGCAGGGGGTGCGAACGCTGAACGCGGTAGCCTGATGCGAAGAAACCGGACGGCGGGCAGTGCTTGGGTATCGGGCTCATGGCGCCGTGGCTGGCGCTGCGGCCGGGGCTGCGGCCGCCTCGCGGAACCCGACGCCTGAAGGGGCTGGAGCGGACCTCGCCGAGAGGGTGGAGCAGAGGCAGGGCTGTCTTCGATGTCGCGGCGTGACCGTACAGACTCCGACCGAGCGTGGACACCGTGCGAGGCAGCCCTGCCGTACCGGCCGTACCGGCAGATCGCGGACGAGGAGAGAATCGCAAAAAAAGTTGCGCGTACCACTTGACGCGATTTTCGGGGCGCGTAGCCGCTTGCTGTGCCCCGCGGCGGCCCCTCCGACTGTCCGAGAACGACTTGGCCTCCACGGGTACGACAGCGCCCTGCTGAGCGGCCTTCCGGGCGACGTTTCACCGCCATCGAGGACTCGGACAAATCGGCTATTTTGAATCCCATGGTATACTTACGACATGGATGCCGTGACCTCCCCCGCCCTCTTGTCCACCGTTGCCGCGCTCCCCGATTACCTCTTGTTGGCGCAGACTCGGCAGCTCGCCCGCCACGAGCAGGCGCTGCAGATCCTGGTGCTCGACCACCTGCGCGAGATCGAGGTGCGCCGCCTGCACCTGACCCGCGGGTACGGCAGCCTGTTTGACTACGTGGTGCACGAACTGAACTACACTGCGGCCGCCGCCTGGCGGCGCATCAAGGCGATGCGGCTGTGCAGCCAGACCAACGGGGCGCGCGAACTGCTACAGGACGGCTCGCTGAACCTGAGCAACGCGGCACAGGTGCAGAACCTGTTCGAGCGCAGCGACCGCAGCCGGGGCCGCCCGCCGGTAAGTACCGGAGCAGGTGGCGCCCTGGGCGGTGCGCCACGGAGTGACGGCGCACCGGGGGAGCCGGGACCGTCTGCGCCGATGCGCGGCGGCGAGCGCGATCCGGCGCAACCAGCAGCCGGGCCGGCACCGGCAGCCGGGCCGGTGCTGGACTCCGCGGCGCGGGAGGAGCTGGTCAAGCGGGCGGCGGGCAAGAGCACGCGCGAAGTGCAGCAGATGCTGGCGGAGGTGGATCCCGAGCTGGCGCGGCCGAGCGACCGGATGCGCGCGCTCGGAGGCGGGCGCTGGGAGTTGAAGGCGGCGGTCGACGCGGACTGCCGGCATGGGCTGGAGAAGCTGCAGATGTTGCTGTCGCACACGGATCCGCACCTGACGCTGGGCGTGCTGGTGGCGCGGCTGGTGCGCGACGGCCTGGACCGCTACGACCCGGCGCGGCCACCGAGGCCGCGGCGTACGGCCGGTCGCGGCTCGACTGACGGCGCGGGACCGGTGAGCACGCCGGTGCGGCGCGCTACGGACTCGGAGGCGCGGAACGTGGTGCGCGCGAGCGAGAGCAATGTCGAACGGCAGAACGAAGTCGAACGGGATGACACGTCGCGGACCGCCGATCGGGTTGGCACTCCCCGTTCTTTCGCGGAGCGGGGAGTCGCGCACTGCGCCGATTCGGCGGCGCATCGGTCGGATGCCGCGCACGGCAGCGCTGCGCTCGTGGCGGCAGCGGGGAGCGGCGCGTACGCCACGTCGGCGGCGCATCGCCAAGCGGAAGCCGAGCCCGGTCGCGCGGTGCGGGTTGGCGGCGGGCGCACCGATTCGGCGGCGGGGCGGCACACGGAAGCCGAGCGCGTGTCCGCGGCAGTGCGGGGAAGTGTCCGCGGCACCGCATCGGGGGCGAAGCGACACTCGGAGGACGAGCACGGAAGCGATTCGCTCATGGGGGTACCGACCAGCGGCGGGCACTCCACTTCGTCGGTGAAGCGCGATTCGGGCACCGAGCACGGCAGCGCGTCACCGGCGGCGGCACTACCGGTCGGCGGCGGGCACACCGATTCGTCGGCGAAGTGCCGGGCCGAGGCCGAACTCGGTCGCGCGGCGCGTCCGGTGACGCGGAACGGCGACGGTCGGTCGGTGTCGGCGGCGAAACAGCGTGCGGAGGAAGCGCGCGGCGGCGCGAAGTCGGCGGCGGGCCGGGACTCTGTCCGCCGTTCCGACTCGGCGCCGAAGCGAGTCACGCAGGACGAGGGCGGGCACACCGAGGAAGCGGAGCGCATTCCTGCCGACGCGGCTTCGGCGCCGGGGCGCGGTCGCGAGAGGGAGCACGGATGCGGGCAACCGACGGCGATCCGCGGCAGCGGCGTTCGGGCTGCTTCGCCGGCGAAGCGGCGGGGGCGAGCAGACGGCGGTGGCCGGGACGCGGGGGTGGGCGGTGTTCTGGACGGCGCAGCGTGCGCCGCCGGACCGGGGTTCGACGCCGACCGGTGCAGCGCGGCGCGGGCAGCGGGGCGGGGCGACCGCGGGTGTCCGACTTCGGCGGCGAAGCGGCTTGCGCACGCCGCCGGGCATGGCGCGATGGGGAGGGGGGAGCGTTCGCCGGCAGTGGAGCGGCACCTGGCCGCGTTGCGTGGCGTCGGCGCGGTGCCGGGCTCGCGGTCACGGTACATTCCGGCGGTCGTGCGGCGCGAGGTGTGGCGGCGCGACCAGGGTTGTTGCAGCTATGTCGACCCGCACAGCGGCCGGCGCTGCGGCTCCCGCTATCGGCTGGAGATCGACCACATCGTGCCGTTCGCGCTCGGCGGCACTGCCGAGCTTTCCAACTTGCGCGTGCGCTGCCGTGCTCACCACAGGTTGCGCCACGCTCAGCGCCATGCTGGCCCCGAGAGTGTGCCGACCGAAGCCCGGCGTGCTCCGGGCTTCGCGGTCGACCCCAAGGAACGCGGGCGAACCGTCGGTTCGCATGCGGCAATCGAACGGGCCGGGGCGTGACCGCGCCATCTGGCAGCCTGCGCTTCTTGCGTCCCGATGCGCTACTGGCGGAGGTGGTGGGTACCTTCGCGCTCGTGTTTGCCGCTACCGGCTCGATCATGGTCAACGACATGTCCGGCGGCGTGGTGACCCACATCGGCGTGGCCGCCGCGCCGGGGCTGGTGGTGGCGGCGATGATCTACGCGGTGGGAGACATCTCCGCCGCCCACTTCAACCCCGCCGTGACGATCGGGTTCTGGAGCGTCGGCCGGCTGCCGGCCCGCCTGGTGGTGCCTTACATCGCCAGCCAGGTGGTGGGCGCGGTGCTGGCCAGCTTCGCCCTGTGGCTGCTGCTGCCGGAGCACCGCGGCCTGATGGGCGCCCATGTTCCCGCCATCCCGGCGGCGCCGTCGGTGGCGATGGAGGTGATTCTCACCTTCTTCCTGATGTTCGTGATCCTGGGCGTGATCGGCTTCCTCAACGCCGCCCCCGGCGCCGACAGGATCAACCGGCAGCCGTCCTCCGGCCTGGCGGTCGGGGCGGTGGTCGCGCTGGCGATCTGGTTCGCCGGCCCCACCAGCGGCGCCTCCATGAACCCGGCGCGCTCGCTGGCCCCGGCCCTGTTCGCGGTAGAGCCGCTGCAGTACCTGTGGATCTACGTGATCGGCCCGGTCGGCGGCGCCCTCCTCGCCGGCCTCGCCGGCCGCCTCATCCGCCACACCAGCCGCGCCAGCCGCGCCACGAAGTGACACTCGCCGTGGCGCCGCGCGTAAAGCTGGATTAGCTGCCGGCGGTGCCTACGGCGTCGAGCCAGGCCTGTTTGGCGGCGTCGAGGGCGGCCTGGTGGGCCGGGAAGTAGCCCACGTCGATCACTTCCTCGTTGACGTAGGTCAGGTAGAAGTTCACGAACGCGGCCACCTGCGGCTTCTCGGTCATGATGTCCGCGGTGGTGTAGATGAACATCGGGCGGGCGAGCGGGTAGGAGGCGTCGTCGACGCTCTCGGTGCTCGCCTCGACGCCGTCGATGTCGAGCACGTTCAGCTTGTCCGCGTTCTCGGTGTAATAGGCGTAGCCGAAGAAGCCCACCGAGTAGGGGCCGCCGAGGACGCCCTGCACCAGGATGTTGTCATCCTCGCTCATCTGCAGGTTGCCGGCGCTCAGGATCGGCTCTTCGTCCTTGTCGAACACCGCTTCCACGAAGTAGTCGAAGGTGCCGCTGTCGGTGCCGGGAATGAAGCGCTGGATCGGCTCGTCGGGCCAGTCGGAGTTGACGTCGCTCCAGTTGGCGGCGGTGCTGAACAGGGCGTGGAGCTGCTCCATGCTGACGTTGTCGGCGAAGGTGTTGTCCCGGCTCACCACCACGGCGAGCGCATCGGTGCCGACGCGCATCTCGATCGGCTCGCGACCGATCGCCTGGCAGTTGGTCACCTCGGCGCCGTTGATCGCCCGGCTGGCGTTGGAGACGTCGGTTTCGCCGCTGGAGCAGAAGCGCTCGAAGCCGGCGCCGGTGCCGATGCTGTCGACGCTGATGTTGCCGGGGAAGCCTTCATCCTTGAACCGCTCCACCATGCGCTCGGAGAGCGGAAACACGGTGGAGCTGCCGGCGGTGACGATGTTGCCCGGTACGTCGAGCGGGTTGATGCCGGGAAGCATCGGATCGTCGGACTCCTCGTTCATAATGAACGACCAGGCGCCGCCGGCGTCCTCGCCGGAGCCCCTGGCCATCGCCGTGGTACCGGCCGCCAGGTACGCCAGCACCGCCAGCAGGGCGGCGGCGCGCGCGAACAGAGATAGGTGAAACAAGAGCCGTCCTCCTTCGAGACGAGTGAGATGCCTCGAAAGTGGAGGGCGCCCTTTAGCGTTTCAACAGGTAACCGTTAGCTTTGTGTAAGGCGCTAACGGGTGAGGGTGCTTGGGGCGTCGGCTTCGATGTTCAGGTCGGCGATCGCCTTCTCGACCAGCTCCTGGTCCACTTCGCCGGCATCGGCCAGGGCGCTCAACGCGGACACGGCGATGTGACGGGCGTCGACCTGGAAGAAGTCGCGCAGCGCCTCGCGCGTCTCGCTGCGCCCGAAGCCGTCGGTGCCCAGCGCCGCCAGCGGCCCCGGCAGGTGCGGCGCCAGCGCGCGCGGCAGGATCTTCAGGTAGTCGGACGCCGCCACGCACACGCCGCGTTCGCCCGCGAACGCCTGCTGCAGGTAGCTGTGCCGCTGCTCGCCGGGATGCAGCGCGTTCCAGCGCTCCACCTCGTTGATGTCGTTGTACAGCTCCTTGTAGCTGGTCACGCTCCACACGTCCGCGGCGACGCCGTAGCCGTCCAGCAGCTCGGCGGCGGCGCGCGCCTCGTTCAGGATGGTGCCGCTGCCGAGCAGGTGCGCGCGCGGCTTGTCCTCGCCGGCAGGCGAGTGCGCCAGCCGGTAGATACCGCGCAGGATGCCCTCCTCGGCGCCCTCCGGCATCGCCGGCATGGCGTAGTTCTCGTTCATCACCGTCAGGTAGTAGAACAGGCTCTCCTGGCGCACGAACATGCGCTCGATGCCGTCGCGGATGATCACCGCCAGCTCGAACGCGTAGGCGGGATCGTACGCCTTCAGGTTGGGGATGCTGAGGGCGGCGACGTGGCTGTGGCCGTCCTGGTGCTGCAGGCCCTCCCCGTTCAGGGTGGTGCGCCCGGCGGTGCCGCCGAGGAAGAACCCCTTGGCGCGCATGTCGCCGGCCGCCCAGATCAGGTCGCCCACGCGCTGGAAGCCGAACATCGAGTAGAAGATGTAGAACGGGATGATGTTGATGCCGTGGGTGGCGTAGGCGGTGCCGGCGGCGATGAAGCTGGAGAACGAGCCCGCCTCGGTGATGCCCTCTTCGAGCACCTGGCCGTCGGTGGCCTCGCGGTAGTAGAGCAGGTTCTCGCGGTCGACCGGCTCGTACAACTGGCCCAGGCTGCTGTAGATGCCCACCTGGCGGAACAGCGCCTCCATGCCGAAGGTGCGCGCCTCGTCCGGCACGATGGGCGCCAGCAGCTTGCCGAGCGCCTTGTCGCGCAACAGCTTGGACAGGATGCGCACGAACACCATGGTGGTCGATACCTCGCGTCCGTCGGTGCCGGCGTAGAACTCCTCGAACAGTGCCTCCGGCGGTGCCGGCAACGGCGGCGCCTGCGGCCCCCGGTGCGGCAGGTAGCCGCCGAGGGCGTGCCGCTGCCGGTGCAGGTACTGCATCTCCTCGCTGTCCTCGGGCGGCCGGTAGAACGGCGCCTTGGCCACCTGGTCGTCCGAGATCGGAATGCCGAAGCGGGTGCGGAAGGTGGCGAGTTCGTCTTCGTTCAGCTTCTTCTGCTGGTGGGTGACGTTCTTGCCCTCGCCGCCCTCGCCGAGGCCGTAGCCCTTGATGGTCTGCGCCAGGATCACGGTCGGGGCGCCGCGGTGCTGCACGGCGGCCTGGTAGGCGGCGTACACCTTCTCCGGGTCGTGCCCGCCGCGCCGGAGCTTGCGGAGCTGGTCGTCGGAGTGGTTTCTGACCATCTCCAGCAGCCGCGGATCGGCGCCGAAGAAGTCCTGGCGGATATAGTCGCCGCTGGCCACCGTGTATTTCTGGTACTGGCCGTCGACCGTCTCGTTCATGCGCCGCACCAGGACGCCGTCGATATCGCTCTCCAGCAGCGGGTCCCAGTCGTCGCCCCAGATCACCTTGATCACGTTCCAGCCGGCGCCGCGGAACGCCGCCTCCAGCTCCTGGATGATCTTGCCGTTGCCGCGCACCGGCCCGTCGAGCCGCTGCAGGTTGCAGTTGATCACCCAGACCAGGTTGTCCAGCTTCTCGCGCGCGGCCAGCGTGATCGAGCCGAGCGACTCCGGCTCGTCCATCTCGCCGTCGCCCAGGAACGCCCACACCTTCTGCGCCGAGGTGTCGTGCAGGCGGCGGTCGTGCAGGTAGCGGTTGAAGCGCGCCTGGTAGATCGACATGATCGGCGTCAGCCCCATCGACACCGACGGCGAGAACCAGAAGCCGGGCATCAGCCACGGGTGGGGATAGGAGGACAGCCCGCCGCCTTCGCCGAGCTCGCGGCGGAAGTTCTCCAGTTGGCGCTCGCTGAGGCGGCCCTCCAGATAGGCGCGGGCGTACATGCCGGGCGCCGAGTGGCCCTGGAAGTAGACGATGTCGCCGCCGCCGGGCGCCTCGGGGCCGCGCAGGAAGTGGTTCTGGGCGACCTCGATCAAGGTGGCGCCGGAGGCGAACGAGGAGATGTGGCCGCCGATGTTGTCGGAGGCCTTGTTGGCGCGTACCACCATCGCCATGGCGTTCCAGCGGATGATCGACTTGATGCGGCGCTCGATCTCGCGGCGGCCGGGGAACGCCGGCTGCTGCGAGCGCGGAATCGTGTTCACGTACGGGGTGTTGGCGGAGAACGGCATCGCCATGCCGCGCTGGTGGGCGTAGCGCTGCAACTCGCCGAGCAGGAAGTGGGCGCCGGCGGCGCCGCCGGAGCGGATCACGTACTCGAACGACTCGATCCACTCGCTCAGCTCTTCCACCGACATCGGCGTGGCGGCGGCGCCGGTGCCATTGGGATTGTCCACGGGCGCCCCCAGTTCGCCGGCCGGCGTCCGACCGTTGCCGGATGCCGCATCGATGCCGGCGTCGATCATTCCTTCGCTCTCGTGCAAAGTGTCGGGATTCATCTCCATACCCACCTTCGCGGCTTCCGTGTTACGCGGACCGCAGTTCCAACGCCGCCATCTCCTCCGCCGACAGGTCCAGCTCCGCGGCGCGCGTGCTGGCGGCGAATTCCTCGGTAGTGCGCGCTCCCACCAGGGGAAACACGTTCAGCGCGGTGCCGAACAGATAGGCCAGCGCTATCGTGGCCACGCTCACGCCGCGTTGGTCGGCAATCTCCCTGGCGGCGTCGTAGCGGCGGAAATTGTCTTCCGTGCCGTAGGTCTCGGCACTCAGCTTCATCAAGTAGTCGGTAAACGTGTGCAGGTTGTCGCGCCGCAGGGCGCCGGAGAAAAACCCGCCGGCGAGACTCGACCACACCAGCAGCGGCATCTGGGTGAGCCGGTACCAGTCACGGTCCTGGGCGCCGTCCGGGCCGCTGATCGACAGGCACTCCGGCCACGGCTCCCGGCGCTGCACCGCCAAGCTGAAGTTGGGGCTGCTGGCGCGCATCATCGGCAGGCCGTGCTCCTCGGCGTAGGCGTTGGCCTCCTGGATGCGCCGCGGGCTCCAGTTGGAGCCGCCGAACGCGCGGATCCGCCCCGCCTGCTGGTGGTCGGCCAGGGCGTCCATGATCGGCCCCACCGGCAGGCGCGGGTCGTCGCGGTGCAGCAGGTACAGGTCGACGTGATCGGTCCGCAGGCGCGCGAGGGTATCCATCAGGTCAGACGCAAGATCATACGGCGTTACCCGCCGGCGGTCCACGTTGTGGTGGCAGCCCTTGCCGACGATCACCACCCGGTCGCGGTTGCCGCGCGCCTCCATCCACCGGCCGAGCACGCGGTCGGCGTCGCCGCCGCCGTAGCCGTGCGCCGTATCGAACGTGGTGCCGCCCTGCTCAAACACGCCGTCGAGAAGTGCGAAGCCTTCCTCGAGCCGGTCGCGGCTGAGCATGATGGTGCCCTGAATCACGCGCGCGAGGGGCTTGTCCAATCCGTCTATCTGCTCGTAGATCATGCAGGTGCTCTCTCTTCGAATGGATAGCTGACGCCGATGGCGCGCCGCGCCGCGTCGAGCGTTTCGCTGATGGCGATCGACTCGGCGAGGGGCATCACCGGCGAGTCGGTAGCGCCGGCCCGGATCAGCTCCATGAAATGCTCCGCCTCGTAGTTGAAGCCGTTGCCCACCATCGGATAGCTGCGTTCATCCGGGGCTGCGGAACCGCGGTGCACGATAAGCCGGTCGCTGCGCCAGAACCGCGGGCCCACAACCACGTAGCCGCCGCTGCCCACCACGCTTGCCAAGTGCGGCGAACGGGTGGTGAGCGAGCAGGTGAGCGCGGCGACCGCGCCGTCCGGGTAACTCAAAGATACCGCGGTGCGCTCGTCGACACCGGTGGTGCCGACGTGAGCGGCCGCGGCGACGCCGTTCGGGGTGCCGAGCAGCATCGACGCGAACGACACGCAGTACACGCCCAGGTCAAGCAGCGCACCGCCGGCCAGCTCGGGAGCGTACAGGCGGCTTGCCGGATCGGGCG
Source organism: Spirochaetia bacterium (assembly GCA_965208575.1). Lineage (GTDB taxonomy): Bacteria > Spirochaetota > Spirochaetia > SZUA-6 > Bin103 > Bin103. The sequence continues at coordinate 226,636 of CBDBOV010000002.1, forward strand.
TGCTCGCGAATCCGATGTCGGCGTGCACGACGTGCGGCTTGCCGATCTCCCCCGCCTCGATGAGGGCTCGCAGTGCCGCCGTCGCCGGGATGAAGCGGGCCCACATGCCCTCCATCAGCAGCACTCCTTGATCGCGGGCGCAGGCGGCGACGGCGCGCGCCTCGGCGGCGTTGACCGTGAGCGGCTTCTCGCACAGCACGGCTTTGCCTGCCTCCAGGCAAAGCCGGCACGCGGCGGCGTGCTGCGGATGCGGCGTGGCCACGTATACGGCGTGCACGTCCGGGTCGGCCGCCAGCGCCTCGTAGCCGGCATGGGCGCGCGCGGCCCCGTGTTCGGCGGCGAACCGCGCGGCGCGCTCGGCGGAGCGCGAGCCCACGGCCACCAGCCGCGCCCCGGCCGCGTCACGCAGGCCGGCGGCGAACTTCACGGCAATGCGGCCCGGTCCCAGAATGCCCCAGTTGACCGCCTCAGGCTTAGGCATCGGCGCAGCTTAACCAAAGTTGGCACCGCGCGCCAAGGGCGGCTAATCAGTACGACGCACCATCGATCTCTGCGCTGCTACGCGCGCCAACACGGGCGGCCGACAGGTGGGATCCTGAAGCCCCTGAAACGCCAGGACTGTCACTGCTACACTCTGCAACGGTACACTGACCACTCTGAGCGCATGGCACAGGCCGAGCGGTGGTAGTCTCTGACTCGGCCATCGCGCTGATATTGTGCTAGAATGGCAACCTCATACGATGTCTCTTGTAGGACAAATGCGTACGGATGGCAACTCGGTTCTTGACGAAGCCCAGCTAAATAGAATCGAATCAGTGCATCGCGGATTCCTGTATCAACATCTCTATGGCGTGGGTTGTCTATTGAACCTTGTGTCCAAAGAGGACGGCCTAATCACCGTAGAACGTAACGAAGACGTCGAGATCGTCACGGACACTGAGAAGTGTCTGATTCAGATAAAGACTCGAAGCCGTCCTATACGTCTGAGCGACATTTCGACAGCCCTAGACCACTTTGACCGTTTAAGAGCCACTCACGATGGAAATTCTGCTGTCAGGAGGCCCAGGTTCGCTATTGTCTCTAATATTGAACCCGGCCCGGACCTGGAGGAGAGATTGGGTTCCCCTGACTGGCCACACGATGTGGCATTCTCATCACCAGGGCACCTCGATCATGTTCACGAGCTCGCACCTCCACCTTGGCGATCTGTGGAGAGCGCGCTCGAATGGTGCGTGTCCGCTGCGACTCAGCTACCCTTCCAATCGATCTCACCTGACACCCTTGTGTGGAAGCTCGCGGCGCGAGTTCAGTTTGCGGCGACCGGTGACGATGATGAGAGACGCAATCATGCTTTTCGACGTGTTGATCTCCCGGATCTGTTCGATCTCCTTGTTCGACAACTTCAGGAGTTTCCAGCTATACCGACCAACTATCGGCCGCAGCTTGGTGAACCTGATTTTGGTCGGGATCAACGAGTGCAATTGATCACGGCATTCGCTGGAGGAGGCAAGACGATCTGGAGTTCGTGGCAGGCAAAGCACACGACCGCCGACACAATCTACTTCGACGTGGGCGATTTGTCAGGATCGGCGCTCGCAAGTTCAATTGCGCGTGAGTTGGCTGCCCGCTTTGTTTCCGGCCGAGGCACTGGTGCCGCTCAGATACCCGCACGTACGGGGCTTGACGCACTACGAGTTATCTCTCAGGAGATTCGTCTAACTCAATCGCCGATCGTGATTGTAGACAACGTTCACCGGGTGGACCCCATGGATATGCGCCAAGTAATCGAGGCGTGTTCGACGGTACGGTTTGTGCTTATAGGTAGACCGTGGGAAAATCAAGTAATTCTCGAAGGGATGCTTGGGATAACGGCAGAAAGACTTCCCGGTTGGGATAGAGACACCGTGGCATCTGTATTTCATGCTGAGGGAGTGAAAGTAGATCCGGCAAGTGCAAGCCGGTGGAGGGAGATCACCGGCGGACTGCCGCTGTACGTAACCAATGCCGCCCAACTATGTAATGAACTATACCCTCGAGGCGCGGATCAGTTCCTCTCAGCCGTCAGAAGTGACGCGCACCCGGTGGCACTGTCACAAGAGGCGATCCTTAAACTGCTGTTTGAGCATTTAAATACATCGGAACGGACCGCCGTCGCAGCACTGAGTCTGACGAATGTGAAGCTCAGTAACGACGAGTTATGCGCCTTCTTCTCGGCGTTGCCGGCGTTGGCACACGGTAGCGGATCAACTCTACGCTCTCTGAACCGGAGGGGAATAGTTCAGGTCTTTTCCGACGGTGGAAGAAAGCTGCACGACGTCTTGCGGTTGCCGGCTAGATCGCTACAAGACGAGTTGCCTCAGGCAGATGTGCAGCGGTTACGGAGTAGGCTTCGGGACATCTTGTTTTCGTCCCTCGAAGCGGAGCGGGACATCACTCGGTTTGGTGCGTGGATCCGGCTTCTCGCGCCTACTGGACAGGTAGACACGCTAGTTGACCTTGCGACGAGTGAGATTTTTCACGAACTCGGAGATCCGCAAGACCTAAAGGCCGTATTGACAAAGGCGGCCCGTGAGGCCGGAGAGGATCGAGAGACTGCTTTCTGGGCCTTGGATGCCGTGACGTTCTGGGAGCTTCAAGAAGGGTCTAGAGATAGCGATCCGGAGCCGTACCTGCGTCAATTGGAGGATCTTATTAGGGACGGGGGATTCAGCCGTCGTCAGGAATCGGCCGTGGTAATGAAGCGAATGATGGTCTTCGGAAAGAGCGGTGATCGACGAGCAATGGAGCGCACGTTCACTGCTGAGGCCCGCCTCTGCGAGGGGGACTCGCTTATGTCAAGAGTCCTCAGGTACAATTACGCAAACGCACTCTTTCGCGGCGGCCATTTCCGTGATGCGTGTAGAGTAGCTTTCAATCTTAGCAAGGAATATTACGACCTATTGGAGATAGACGTAACCAAGGTAGTAGGCGCTGATCGAACGCAGATGAGTGCTCTTATTCACGACGTCTCGGACAAAATAGATGATATAAAACATCTCGGAGATTGCCTAGATGTCGTCGCCAGATGTATGCGACACCTCGGTCAGAATCCGGGACTAGCGGCGATACATGCGGTAAAGTTTTACGAGCTATCAGGTGCGCATCGTTCTCAAATGCGGGCGGCCCAAGACGTAGTCGACGACTTCATTTCGATAGGAGATTTTGAGTACGCACTGGAACTGATGGAGGGATATGTATTGCCGCTTCTCAAACATATGCGGTTTGACAGCCATTTGGTGGAGGTTAGAGGTCAATATGCTGTGATTCTCGCATACAATGGCCGACACGATGAAGCAGGAGAGGAAATGGAGAGGGTAGTGCCGTATGTTGAAGATCTTCCTCACGACCATCGCGCGAGCGTAAGGAATCAACAGAAGATGGTGAAAGAGATGGCAGAAGGGCGGATGCGTACGTTTGGGGCGAAGGCATAATCGTGCAAGTTCGGCCGAGCAGGCAACGTCGTTGGATTCAATTGCGGCAGGCTGGGTGGCGCGGGTTGTACGGCCGCCAGGCAGAGACCATTCTCAAAGTAGCATGCAAGCTCGGGCCCGCGTGTGGGGCACGGACGGTTCGTGACCACCCGGAGGAGTAAATGATGCGCATACCGGGCACCCTTTCCGGCGGGCAGGCGCTGGCGTACGGCGCCGCGCGTGCCGGCGTCGGCTGCGTGACCGGCTACCCCGGTTCGCCGAGTTCGGCGACATTGGCGGCGCTGGTCGAGCTGCGGCGCGCCGGCGCCGGGGCCGGCTGCCACCTGGAGTGGTCGGCCAACGAGCGGGTCGCCCTGGAGGTGGCGATCGGCGCCAGTCTGGGCGGCCGGCGCTCGCTGGTGTGCACCAAGAGCGTCGGCATGAACGTGATGGTCGACCCGCTGATGGCGCTGAACGTGACGCCGCTGAGCGCCGGGCTGGTGATCATTCTCGGCGACGACCCGGGTGCGTACGGGTCGCAGAACGACCAGGACACGCGCAGCCTGGCCGACCTGCTGGAGCTGCCGATGGTGGAGCCGGACACCCCGCGCGCCGGCCTGGAGATGGTGGAGGCGGCGTTCGCCGCGTCGGAGCGGTACGCGATGCCGGTAGTGGTGCGGGTCACGCGCAGCTTCGACGCCTGCCGCGCGGATGCCGGCGACCTCGCCGGGGCGGCGCTCGACTGGCGGGTGCGGGAGGGCGCGGTGGCGCGCGAACCGCTGCGCTACGTGCCCTACCCCGGCAACGCGGTGGCCAAGCACCGCGATCTGCACCGCCGCCTGGACGCGGCCGCGGCGTGGGTGGCGTCCGCGGCATTCAATCGCAGCACGCTTGCCATTCCCGAGTCGACCGCTCGCCGGTCTGATGCGGCGGTCCGCACCCGAAGTACCGGAGAGCGGCAGCCGGGGCCCCGGCTGCGCAGCCGCGCGGCGCCGGCGGCCTCCGGCACGGCGCCGCGGCGTTCAGCACTCGCGGTCCGCACCGCGCCGCCCCCAGGCGCAGACCCGACGCCCGGCACGGCGCGGGCAGCGTCGGACGGAGCCGCGGCAGCGGAGCGCGGCGACCGGCCGGGTGGACGGCGCGGCATCGTGAGCTCCGGGTTCTGCACCAGCAAGCTGAACGACGTGATCGGCGACGGGGCGGGAGCGGCCGGCGATAAGGTGGGGCGGCTGGCCCTGGGCGGCGTTTTTCCGTTGCCCGCGGCGCCGTTGCGGGCGTTCCTCGCCGCACACGACGAAGTGCTGGTGGTGGAAGAGAACGAGCCGTACCTGGAGCAGCGCATCGCCGCCCTGGCGCATGCCGAGCGGCTTGCCGTGCGGGTGCGCGGCAAGCTGACCGGCGACGTGGCGCGCTGCGGCGAACTGTACCGTTGGCAGATCGTGGACGCGCTGGCGCGCTTCGCGCCGCACCTGGCGCAGGGGGGGCAGGCCGCCGCGTACACCGCGGACGGCGAGGCGGCCGAGCGCCCGCCGCGGCGCGATCACTGCGCCGGCTGCCCGTTCGACAAGCTGATCGACGCGGTGCAGGCGTGGCTGGCCGGCAGCGGCCGCGACGCCTGGCTGGTGGCCGATCCCGGGTGCCTGGTGTCCGAGGCCACGCGTCTGGGCGCAAAGTACGCGATCGGCTCGGCGGCGGCGGTGGCGCACGGCCTGCAGCACGCCGGCCAGGACGCGGTGGCGCTGTTCGGCGATTCGGCGTTCTTCCACGCCGCGCTGCCGGCGCTGTGCAACGCCTACGCGCAGGGCGCCGACCTGGCCGTGATCGTGGTGGACAACGCCGGTGCGGTCACCACCGGCCGGCAGCCGCATCCCGGCAGCGGGCGCACGGCGCTCGGCTCGCCCGCGCCGCGGCTGGACATGCTTGCGCTCGCCCGCGCCTGCGGCGCCAGCCATGCCGCGCAGGCTGGCCTGGAGGACCTGCCGGCAGCGCTGCCGGCCGCCCTCGACGGCCCCGGCCTGCGCGTGCTGGTGGTGGATGCCCCGTGCCGGGAAGTGTGACCGGGCGCCATGGCCGCACCAGGGACACGGCGCCAGGGAACACGGCACCAGGGATATTGGCACCAGGACGTTGGCAATTGCCGTCCCTGCCCGCGATATTGGGGAGGTGATGTACAGCGCGATCCTGACCGTGCATTCCTACCTGCGCTACGCGGTGCTGCTCCTGGTGCTCGTGGTAGTGCTGCGCTACGCGGCCGGACTGCTGCGCCCGCGCGCGTGGAGCGACGGCGACGAGGCTCTCGGACGGTGGATGATCCGCATCTGGGATCTGCAGTTCCTGCTCGGGCTGGTGCTCTACTTCCTCAGTCCCATCGTGCAGTTCGGCTTCCGCAACCCCGGCGAGGCGATGGGCGACGCCCAGTTGCGCCAGTTCCTGGTCGAGCATCCGCTGCTCAACCTGCTGGCCATCGCTGCCCTGCACGTCGGATGGATCCGCGCCCGCAAGGCCGCCGGCGCGGGTGGCCGGAGGGTGCGCGCGCTGCTATTCATCGTGATCGCCGCGGGCTTGGTGGTGCTGTCGATCCCCTGGGAGGGCCGTCCGCTGCTGCGCACCGCCGTCGGCCCACCGCAACTCCTTTGACTCGCAAGGCTGCACCGCGCCCGCCGCGCGCTGCGGAACCGAGCTGGAGTCGACGCGAGGAGTCGGTGGTTTAGTCAACGGGCATTGCACAAGTTTAGACAATGATGATTGAATAAATGATGTGACGGTCGATTCGCGCTTTGCGCCGCACAATTCCCATCGGGAAGATCCGAGCCGGTTTGCGACGCTCGACCCGCAACTCCGTGAGCTCCGCCGTGTTCCGATTGCATACCGCTATCCGCTGCTCGCCAGGTTGCCGGTCGAGGAGCCGGGGATCTACTCGATTACCGGCGGCCGGAGGGTCGGCAAGTCGACCGTCCTCAAGCAGTGGATGGCCGATCTGCTGGATCGGGGAGTGTCGCCCGAACGGATCCTCTACCTGACCGGGGAATTGATCGACGACCATCATGCCCTCGTGGCGCTGCTCACAAGGACCGGCCTGGGCCGGTCGGATTCCCGGCCCGCGTACCTGCTGGTCGATGAAGTGACCTACATCCGCGGTTGGGATCGCGGCGTCAAGTATCTCGCCGATGCCGGCATGCTGGAGAACGTGATCGTGATTCTGACCGGCTCCGACTCGGTCGTCATCCGTGAGGCCCGCACCCTTCTTCCGGGCCGCCGAGGACGGGCTGCACGGGTCGACTTCCACCTCTATCCGCTGTCGTTCGCCGAGTATGTCGAGGTGGCCGGGGCTGCCCACACCGCCCCTCTCCGCCACGCGGCGGGACAGGAGCCGAGCCCGGACAGCGCTGCCGCGCTGACGCGCGCGTTCGAGAGCTACCTGCTGCACGGCGGTTTTCTGACCGCGATCAACGACGTGGCGGCCGAGGGCCGCATTCAGCCGTCCACATTCGCGGTCTACTGCGACTGGATTCGCGGCGACATGCTCAAGCGCGGCAAGCAGGAGGTCTATCTCGAGGAGGTCCTCGGCGCGGTCGTGCGCCGGTACGGCAGCCAGGTGACCTGGAATGCCCTGGCGCGCGACCTTTCAATCGACCATCCGGCGACGGTCGCCGACTACCTCGGTCTGCTGGCGCGCATGGACGTGCTGGTCGTGCAGCACGCGCTGCGCGAAGACCGGCTCGCCGCGGCGCCGAAGAAGGCGCGCAAGGTGGCGTTCAGCGATCCGTTCATCCTGCACGCGGTGCGGAGTTGGCTCGAGCCGGAGGCAGACCCGTTCACCAGTCAGGTGAAGCCGGCTCTCGCCGATCCCGAATGGGCGGGCAAGATGGCGGAAGCGTGCGTCGCGGCGCACCATCATCGCCTGCACCCTACGTTCTACATCAAGGGCGACGGCGAGGTCGACGTAGCGTTCGTCGCGGGTGAGGGGTTCCAGCCGGTCGAGGTGAAGTGGACGGCGCAGATCCGCTCCGCGGATTTGAAGCAGGCGCGGCGGTATCCGAACAGCATCGTGTGCTCGAAGTTGGCCGTTGCACGCGTGCACGGGCTCGCGAACGAGTTGCTGCCGCTGCACCTGCGGCGCCTCGGCCCGTCACCGCACTACGTAACTTGGTAGCGCCGCCTGCCCGCGCACCACGGGCCGCCGGACGGGTTAGCTGCCGCTGACCGAGGTGACGCGGGCGAACAGGCGGTCGATGCGGGCGGTGGCGGCGGCGGACAGGGGGCCGCGGGCAAACGAGGCGGCGTTGGCGCGCAGGTGGTCCACGTTGCCGGTGCCGGACAGCACGGTGCTGACGCCCGGCTGGCCGATGCAGTAGCGGTAGGCGGCGTCTGCGAGGTCCTCGGTCTCGGCGGCCAGGAAGCCGAACGGGTCCGGCGCGCCGGCGAGTTCCCGGTCCACCTCGCCGCGCCCGGCCAGCTCGGCGAGCAGCTCGCGCAGGCGTTCGGGGCGGCTGAACGCGCGCCGCACGGCAAACATGATCATGGTCCCGACGTCGCGGTCGGCGGCCACGCGCAGCACGCTGTCGCGGGCGGTGTGGTTGAGCATGTTGAAGCCCACCATGACCACCTCGAAACAGCCGTCGTCGAGGGCGGCGCGCAGCATGGCGTGCTCGGTGTCGTTGCCGAACCGTTCGGTGATGCCGAGGAAGCGCACCTTGCCCGCCTCTCGCAGGCGCAGCAGCGCGGGCACCAACTCCGCCCGGGCGTGCGCGTACTGCTCGTCGCTGACGCCGTGCAGGTGATAGACGTCGATGTAGTCGGTCTCCAGGCGGCGCAGGCTCGCCTCCACCGCGGCTTTCAGCTCGGCGCCGGTCAGCAGCCGGTCGCCGCTGTCGGCGCGCAGGCCCCGCTTGCTCGACAGCACCACCTCCTCGCGCCGGCAGCCGCGCAGCCCGGCGGCCACCAGCGGCTCGGTACGGTAGGCGGTGGCGGTGTCGATGAAGTTCACCCCGGCGTCGAGCGCCGCCCGCACCACGGCCGCGGACTGCTCGCCGGTGCGCCCCGTGCTCAGCCCCAGCCGGCTCGGTCCGCCGCAGCCGAGCGCCATCGCGCTCACCTCGAGGCCGGTGCGTCCCAGCCGCCGATACTCCATCCGTCACCCCCCATTGCGGCGCACGGTCCGCCCCGATACTGTGCCGGGGGCGCCCTGCCATCGCAAGAATGCATTGTGCACCGGGAAGCGCCCCGCTACCACCTGCAATCCAAGGAGCCGAACATGGGTACCGACACCGCCGCCCTGCAATACCGCGCCGAGATGCTGCGCATCCACTCCATCAACATGACCTCCGCTTCCGCGTCCGGACATCCCACCACCTGCATGTCCGCCGCGGAAATCATGAGCGTGCTGTTCTTCGACGAGATGCGCTACGACCCGCGCCATCCCGACTCACTCGCCAACGACGAGTTCGTGCTCTCCAAGGGCCACGCCGCCCCGGTGCTGTACGCCGCCTACGCGGAGGCGGGAACGATCCCGGTGGCCGAGTTGCAGGAGCTGCGCAACTTCGACAGCCGGCTCGAGGGCCATCCCATACCGGGGCGCGCGCCGGGGGTGCGCGTCGCCACCGGCTCGCTGGGCCAGGGTCTGGCCGCGGCCATCGGCATGGCGCTGGCGATCAACCATGACGGCGGCGGCCAGCGCGTGTACGCGCTGCTCGGCGACGGCGAGATGGCGGAGGGCTCGGTGTGGGAGGCGATGAACCTGGCGCCCCACCTCGGCGTGAGCAACCTGTGCGCGATCCTGGACATGAACCGGCTCGGGCAGAGCGACCCGACCCTGTTCGGCTGGGACGGCGCCGGCTATGCCGCCAAGGCGGCGGCGTTCGGCTGGGACGTGCACGAGTGTGACGGCCACGACGTGGCCGCGCTGCAGGCCGCCCTGGCCGCCGCGCGCGCCGCGGACCGGCCGAGCTTCATCGTGGCGCGCACCGTCAAGGGCAAGGGGGTGAGCTTCCTGGAGGACCACGAGGCGATGCACGGCAAGGCGGTGCCGGAGGATCAGCACGAGGCGGCGCTTGCCGAGGTGCGGGCGCGCATCGCGGCGCTCGGCGAGCCGGAGGCGCCGGCCGCCGGAGCCGCGCCGGCAGCCGCCGCGGACGCCGCCCCCGAACCGCGCGCACTCTCGCTTGCCACCAGCTACGCGCAGGGCGACAAGATCGCCACCCGCAAGGCGTACGGCGCGGCGCTCGCCAAGCTCGGCGCCGCCGACCCGGACATGTTCGTGCTCGACGCCGACGTCAAGAACTCCACCTTTACCGACGCCTTCTTCGCCGCCTTCCCGGAGCGCAGCGTGGAGTGCTACATCGCCGAGCAGAACATGATCGGCATCGCCACCGGCCTGCAGGCGCGCGGCAAGCGCGCCTTCGCCGCCACCTTCGCCGCCTTCCTGTCGCGCGCCTACGACCAGGTGCGCATGGCCGCCCACTCGCACGCCAACCTGAAGCTCGCCGGGTCGCACACCGGGGTCTCCATCGGCGAGGACGGCGCCTCGCAGATGGGCCTGGAGGACGTGTCGATGCTGCGCGCGGTACTCGGCAGCGCCGTGCTGTGCCCGGCCGACGGCGTGGCGGCCGAGAAGCTGACCTGCCTGGCGGCCAACCACCACGGCGTCTCCTACGTGCGCACGGCGCGCCCGGACGTGGCGGTGATCTACGGCAATGACCAGGAGTTCGCGCTCGGCGGCAGCAAGGTGCTGCGCAGTTCACTGGCTGACCGGGTGACGCTGGTCGGGGCCGGGGTCACCCTGCACGAGGCGCTGGCCGCGGCCGAGATGCTCGCCGGCGAAGGCATCGCGGCGCGCGTGATCGACTGCTACTCGATCAAGCCGCTCGACGAGGCCGTTCTGCGGCAGGCCGCCGCCGACACCGAGGCGATCGTGACGGCCGAAGACCACTACCCGGAGGGCGGCTTGGGCGAGGCGGTCGCCGCGGCGGTGAGCGGCGCCGGCGCCGCGGTGCACGTGTTGGCGGTGCGGCGCGCGCCGCACTCCGGCAAGGGCGCCGAGCTGCTCGCCGAGCAGGGCCTGGACGCCGCCGGCATCGCCGCCGCCGCCCGCAGCGCCTTGGCGTAGCTCTCCAGGTCAGCCGCCGCCAAGGAGCGCGCGGCTGGCGATGTAACGTCTCCGGGGATCGTGCGGCCCGGTTCCCACCTCGCGCACGAGCCCGCGCGACACCAGCCTGGCGAGACGGGTCCGGGTCGAGCGCGGGGTGAGTCCGACCGCCTCGGCAACCTCGGCGGAGCCGTATTCTCCGCCGTCTTTCAGCAGGAAGAGAATCGACTGGTCCGTAGCGTCGAGGGCATATCCGGTTGCTGCGCCGAGTTCGCCCGCGGCAACGATTGGGGTGCCGTCGGCGCGCCTGGCCGCGACGGTAGGGATGGTCACGCGCAGGCGCAGGCCAACCTCCTCCCACACCGGGGGAGCGAGACCGGCTTCGCGGCACGTCGCGATCATGCGCTGAACACCGCTGCCCCACTGCTCGACCAGCCCGAGTTCGTGGAACACCCGGCCGATGGTCCGGTTGCGCAGCTTGGAGATGCCCTGGGGCAGATCGTCGAGCGTCAACCCGAACGGAAGCAGGCCGGGGTTCTCCACCTCGATCCTGTCGTCGAAGATGGCGAGTCTGATCGGCGCTCCGCGTTGCGAGTAGTCCGCGTGCGCGACCGCGTTGATGATCGCTTCGCGCACAGCCACGATCGGGACGCTCCAACGATCCTGGTGTCTGACCTGGCCAATCTCGATGCCGTGCAGGGCATGCTTCTGCACGAACGCTACTGCATCTTCAATCGCCCGTACCAGTGGAGTCTTGATGTCCAGGTGGTCGACGATGGTTGCCTTGTCAACGCCGGCGAAGCGCCCGGCCTGGATCCAGGCGTCGGGAAAGTGGGCCAGGCGGTCGACCCCGAACAGCAGGATTCCGCCGACCGTCGGCACCATGCTTCCCTGATGAGTAGTGAGAAGACGAAGCGTCTGCAGATTGTTCGGGGTCAGGGTGCGCGCGGGGGCGAATGACTCGGAAGCAGCCTGGAAGTCGACTGCTTCCGAGTTCAGCGCCGGCAGCGGTCCTTCATCGAACGACTCGCCGGTTGTATAGCGGCGCATCTCGGCGATCAGCGCCGCGTCGGCCAGCCGGTTGGAGGATCCAACCCGCGTGTAAGTGCCGCGGTGCAGCCCCTCGCGCGACAGATAGTGCGGCCGTGCCGGGCTCGGGAACACTTCTACCGCCAAGACGTGGGTGTTGCGGTAGCTCAGCAGTTCCACGTCGGGAAGAAGGCGCGGCTTGATCGAGTCGCTGATCAGGTTGACCACGCGCTCCTCCAGGTCGAGAGGGTCGGTGACGCCACGGATGTGGCGGGTGCGACCCTCGACGCCGATGAGAATGACGCCGCCGGTGGTATTGGCGAAGGCGACGACAGTGCGGAGAAAACCGCCGGGCGAGGAAAGATCGCGCTTGAACTCCAGGTTCTTCCCCTCGGTCCGGCGAAGAAGCTCGGTGATTTTCATTGCTCGGAAGCGTACTCGGAAGTTGTGCCCGACGCTACCCTTCCGAGTTAGATTAGATCGCCGTCTTCACGGACCGACTCGGAAGCTACTCGGAAGTCGGCGGCTTCCGAGTCGGGTTCAGGGTGGGGCGCTCGGCGTGCCGGTAGCGCACGGCGCCCGGCAGCGCACGGCGCCGGGCTGCGCGCTAACCGGAGCCGGGCGGGATGGAGGGGATGGCCACATCGGGCTCCACGTCGGCGGCGTAGTCGATGCCGGGCAGGCCGAAGCCGAACAGGCGCAGGAAGTCGTTTCGGTAGCCGTCGAGGTCGGCCAGCTCCGCGACCCGGTCGGCGCCGCCGCCGTCCGCGAACGATGCGAAGCGCTGCTCCACCTCGCGCTGCACGTCCGGGTCCATCTCCCGGTCGTCGATCCGTACCCGTCCCTCGGCGTCGGTGGCAATCTCGCCGCCGGTGTACAGGCGGTCGGCGAACAGGCGGTGGATCTGCTCGATCGCGCCCTCGTGCGAGCCGCGCTCCTTCATGACCCGGAACAGCAGCATCAGGTAGAGTGGAATCACCGGGATGGCGGCGCTCGCCTGGGTGACCAGCGCCTTGTTCACCGATACGAGGGAACGCGCCGGAAGTTCGCGGTCCAACTCGCCGGCGGTCTGCTCCAGGTGCTGCTTGGCGCGCCCGATGGTGCCGGCGCGGTAGATGGCGTGCGTGTAGGTGGGGCCGGCGTAGGTGTAAGCGATGTTGCGGCAGCCGGGCGCCAGCAGGCCGGCGTCGTGCAGGGCGGCGCTCCAGCGGCGCCAGTCGTCGCCGCCCATCACCGCCACGGTGGCGGCGATGTCGGCTTCGTCGGCCGGCTCGATCTGCACGCTGGAGACGGCGCCGCTGTTGGGGTCGATGGTGGTGCCGTCATAGCGGGCGCCGATCGGCTTGAGGACGCTGTTGAAGGCCTCCCCGGTATCGGGGTGGACACGGCGCGGCGCCGCCAGGCTGTACACCACCAGGTCCACCTGCCCGAGCTGCCTGGCGACCAGGTCCAGCGTCTGCCCGCGGATCTCGTGGGAGAAGGCGTCGCCGTTGATGCTCCAGGCGCCGCGCCCGGCGGCGCGTGCGGCGCGTTCGAAGGCGGCGCTGTTGTACCAGCCGGCCGACGCGGTGCGGCGCCGGGCCGCCGGACGTTCGAAGAACACCCCCACGGTGTCGGCGCCGCTGCCGAACGCGGCCACGATGCGCGAGGCCAGGCCGTAGCCGGTGGAGGCGCCGATCACCAGCACCCGGCGCGGTCCGTCGACCGCCGGCCGGCGCTGCACGTAGTCGATCTGTTCCGCCACGTTGGCGGCGCAGCCGTCGGGATGCGCGGTCATGCAGATGAAGCCGCGAATTCTCGGTTCAATGATCATGTCGGGTGCGTTCCGCGCCGCGCACTGTAGGAGATGGCCGCGTCCGCTGTCAAATCGACGGGTCGGGCGGGTCGGGTGGCCGCTCGGCGAGAAAGGTGCGGCAGTTGGCGCGCGAGGGACCGTCTTCGCCGATGCCGTCGCAGATGGCCAGCACCTCGGAGCGGATGCGCGCCATGCTCGGGGCGCGGACGCCGCCGGCATCCCACGCCCGCAGGTAATTCTCCAGGCGGCGCATGTAGCGGGTGGTGCGCAGGAAGAATGCATCCTTCGCCCTGCCCGCCTCCCGGAACAGGGCGATGGTCGTATCCTCGATGCGCGCCTCGGCGTCGGGCGTAAGCTGTGCGAGCACGTGCACGTAGGCGGTGCCGCGCTCGAACCGGGTCGCCGGGCCGTGCGCCTCCCGCCAGGCGCGCTCCGCCCAGGACAGCGCCTCGTCCGCAAGCCCCTGCCACTGCGCCCAGCGGGCGAGCGCCAGCATGATGTAGTCGGGCCACTGCGAGCGCTCCACTTCCCTGGTCATGTAGTCGTATGCCTCGTCGTACAGGCCGGCCATGGACAACGCGCCGTACGCGACCGAGAACAGGTTCATGCGTGCAAACGGGTCGTCGGTGGCGCTGTCCGCCTCGCGCACCGCCTCGTGCACCGCCCGCACCAGCCCGGCGGGCGGCGCGTGGCCGGGTTGCCGGGTCGTGAACAGGCAGAGGGCGCCGTAGAACGTGCCGACCCGGGAGATTGCCGATGTCTCGGGATCGTTGCGCACGGCGGCGAGCGCCGCTTCCCATGCCGCCGCCAGCGCTTCGCTGCCGGGGTCCGCAGCGTCGGCGGGGCCGGCGACCAGCGCGTAGATCCAGTGCGCGCCGTACACGACGTTGATGAAATTGGCCTCGATCAGCGCCGGGTCGGCCAGAATCTCGCGCAGGCGCGTGCGCGCCCAATGCCGTTCCTCGCCGGTCAACGCCGAGGTCCGCCCCTGCGCCGAGTCGGCCACGGCGCGGGCGCCGAGGTACGCCATGAACAGGCGCGACTGCTCGGCCGCCAGGCGGGGCGGGTAGGCGGCTTGCAGGGACCTCAGGGCAGCCGGCAACCGCGGCGCGGGAACCAGCCGCTCCTGGTCCTGGCTCCATGAGTAGTAGGCGAGCAGGCGCAGGTCGGAGTCGGTGGCTTCGCCGCCCAGCACCGCGGCGTAGGCGGCGGATGCCGGCTGGCTGGCGGCCAGCGCGGCGTCGAGCGCGCGCACATACGCTGCCGTCTCCATGGTGGTGGAGATGCGGGTGATCTCCTCCCGGTCGGACGACAGCACGACCACGGTGGGGTAGCCATAGACGTCGAATTGCTCGCCGAGCCGCTGCGCACCCGGCAGATCGCCGTCCAGGTCTACCGCCACGAACTGCCTGGTACGGTCGACGAACTCCGGCTGGCGGAACACCGTCGCCTTGAGCCGGCTGCACGGCGGACACCAGTCGGCGCCCCAGTACAGCAGCACCGGCTTGCGTTCCGCCCGCGCCGCCGCGAACGCCGAGTCGACATCCCCGCCATGCCAGAGTATCCGGTCATGAGCGGCGCCGGCGACCGACTGCGATGCCGAGTGCCGGGCCGGCAAGACGCCGGCCAACGAGTCGGGCGTCCGCCCGCCACATCCAGTCAGCCCGACACCGATCAGGGCGAGCCACACCGCGGCAGTCATGGCCACTCCGTGCAACCGGACGCCGTGGACACCGGGGTACAGAGATCGTCCATCCGACACGACTCCCGAACTAGCCGCATGCGATCGGATGTTGGCGCTCGATCCGACCATGGGCTTCCAGGCTACACTGCGCGGGTGTCGTTGGCAAATCGGTAGGCCGGTACGGGCGGGGAGTCTGTCCCTTATGCGGTTCGCCCCGGAGGTGCACACGGGAGTGAAGTCGCCAAGTTCTCGTTGGTTAGATTGATCGTGATGCGTTCCGCGTATCGTGAGCCACTCACTGCACGAGATTGGTGTCGCCCGTGCAAATCGAGCGTGCAGAAAAGGATGCCGCTACTTCGTCGTGGTCGCTCGCGTGCCTGACAAGGGACTCCGCGCATTGGAGGTCGGCCGAAGGCCCCAGCGATGCTTACGCGGGTCAGTGTCCACTATCACGGGGATAATTGCCAACGCTTGTGCCCGTTCTTCATCGTCTTTCTGCAGTCGAGTTTTCCTGGAAGCTACAAGGCTCTCGGATGCCATGTCTAGGCGTACTGCGTAGTCGAGTCTCAGGATTTGTGTCGCGACATGTTGCGCACTTGCTGTCATGATGCCGCAAGAAGTAGTCTTTGCGGCGTTCACGCACATCGGAACCAGTCCTCCGAAGAAATCCAATATGCGAACTTTCGTACCCGTGCCCAAGTGCTTACCGGATCTGCAGAAAGACTCGCACTGCTCCCCGATACGGCTCAGGAGTTCCTCGAGTAACCGCTCGCGTACTGCATCTGCACCGCGCCTGAGCGCGTCTTTGAGTGCTGCTTCGGTGTCAGGGAGACCTGCCTGTAGTTCCGCCATGAGCGCCCGGGTCTTCGCAGGATGAACGCGTGTTGACTCTTGCTCTTCTCCCCAATTGACGACCTTTTCGATGCACAACGTGCATTGTTTGCCATGTTCGAGAGATTGCTCACGAATTGATCCTAGTATATCTCTCGACCACCTGACAGCTAGTGATTCTTCCAACCGTATCGCAAACTCGTTGGGTATGTCGATTTTCCGTGCAGAACCTGTGACAAACGTGCCTCCTCGGCGCACCGCCGCTCGTAGCGTGGCCCAATGTGCGACGCCTAGATCGCGGAGGTATCTCACGATCGTAGTCTGAGCTTGCTCGCTAGCCTGCCGAACAACCTGAACAATGAGCTCGGGAATCTCTCGCTGGAGAAAGTGCCGGAACGACTCTTGGTGGGATCGAAGTAACCTCCTTGGTCCAGACTTGTCGTCCAGAAACCGATCGAGATCTCGGCGCAGCTTCTTGATGGCTCGTTTGGAGCGGCCGCGATCTGAGCACTCCAAGCGAATCATCTCGACGCTCCGCAAGACACGTTCGACGAATTGGTCGGATGCTTCCACAATACGAGCACGCAGAATATCCTCCTGCCTCTGTACCAAACGAGAAAGATCTTCCCTCAAGTCCGGGATACCCGATTGAGCCGCATCTTGAATACGAGCTGGGTCTGTCGCGTCGCTAAACTGGAATTTCCGGAACTCCTCAGCCGATACTACATGGACGGACATCCCTTCCGTGAGGTTACTAAGCGTGGAGACGGCATCGGGGTTGTCCACGGACTGGCGCAATTGAAGCGCTACTTCACTTTGTATCCGGGTTGTCATTTCAGCCTGTAGCGAAGCGAAATGCTCAACCCACTGACGTGCGGTTTCGGGATCGTCGTCGCGCTCTTCTCGCCAAGCGTCGTTTGCCGACAGATCGATTTTGACGGCGATAACAAAGAGCTGCACGGGATCCACGGATGGATCATCTGCTGCGTGCGCCAGTCGACTGAAGAATCCGCTAGAGCGCAGCAGGGCCGCGCTCTCCTGGGTGATCCCCGACCGATCCACGACCAGGACTACGGCCTTTGCTCGTTCGCGTACCCAAGTCTGCGTCACCCTGCGGTATTGATCATTCGAGATTCCGAGCCCGGGGAGATCGACGACGGTCAAGCCGGTTCGCAGCAACTCAGAGCCAAAGCCGACTTCCAACGTGTCTACCAACGGGGAGAGGTGGCCCGAGGCGTGAAACTTGAGGGTTTGGCGAACGTCGCTGCTACTACCGGATGCGCGAAATTGAGTGCCGACCCGGGCGAGTGCGACCGCTCGGCTGAGACGCTCGACACGCGGCGCATCGCGAGCTTCAAGTTCGTACCCAAAACGAGGTTTCATCTTCAGGGCAACGCGGATGCAGTCGACAAGGTACGGGACGTCGTTCAGCGCTGCCGGAGATCCACGGACCAATAGACTGGCAGTCCTGATCTGGCTTTCCAAACGGGGGGATCCTCCGTGCTTGGCCGCATCTTCGACATCATCTATGGCTTCCCTCTGGAATCGAAGATCGGTGCCGTCAATATCGCTCTGACTGTCGACATCCGGATGGCCGTTGCTCTGCTGACTCGCCAAGTAGCGCTCGAGAAGTTGCCTGAGCTGATCCAGCTTGTCAGTTGAAAGGTAGGTAGCGCTGAAGTAATGCTCTTGTGCGTACCGGACACAGGTTGCTTGAGCGGTAAGAGGGCCGATTCCTCCTTGTGGCAGGACCGATCTTCTGTCGGCTATAAGCGTGTTCACGAGAGTGCTCTTACCCACGCCAGAGTGGCCGAGAAAACAAACAGCGCACTCCTCGCCTACGCGCGCCTTGAGCGTCTCGATACGCTCCATATTGTCATTCAAGCTCGCCAACCGCTGCGGCGAGAATCTCTGCATGAACACTTGAACCCGCGTCCGGTACCACTCCGCGACCCGCTCGGCTTGCAGCGGACTATTGACATGCGCATTCGACGACATTCCGCCGCCATACTGGACAGGTAGCCCGGTACGCGTCAAGAGGTGGAACAACGCGGAACTGATAGCGGAAACCTGCCTGGTGGAATCGTGTCCGCAGCCGTATCCGGATCTCTCGCGGTCTGAACGGTGGCGAGCGCAACGAACCCGGCCCGCTGGCGGGCAACCCGCCGGCGAACGCCCATCGCGCATGCGGATTCGGGCCGCGGTGTAGAGCGCTCGCGATGACCGGGCGGATGGGTGTGGACCTCAAGTCATGGCGCTGACTCAGCGACCAGGATTGTCATAACTCCCGGTCGGCCTTGTTTGTTCGAAGGCGCCGCTGTGGCGCAGCAGGCTGGCGGCGTGCGGCTGGGAGGCGAGGTAGTAGTGGGCGGTGAGGAGCAGCCGCTGCGCGGCGGTGGGCTGCCAGTGGCGCGCCTCGCGCGGCAGTCGTTCGCGCAGGTGGGCGAGCACCACGGCGGCGGCGACGCTGACGTTGAGGCTGCGGCTGAAGCCGTGCATCGGCACGGTAACGAGTTCGTCCGCCTCGGCGGCGAGGAGTTCGCTCACGCCGCGGTGCTCGTTGCCGAATGCGATGGCGACCGGCGTGCCGAGGTCGAGGTCGGCGAGTGCGATGCTGCGGCCGCCCGGCATGGTGGCGGCGATGCGGTAGCCGGCGGCGCGCAGGCCGGCCACGCAGGCAGCCGGACTGTCCCAGGAACGGGTCAGCAGCCACTTCTCGGCGCCCTGCGTTACCCGGTTGGGCGGCCGCTCGCGGCTTGCGGTCGCGGCCGGCACCAGGTGGATGCCGCCGTACCCCAGCGCCTCCACGCTGCGCAGGACGGCGGCGATGTTGCCGGCGTCGGCGACCTGCTCCAGGATCGGCGCCACGGCAAAGGTGCGCGCGGCGACCACCTGCTCGATGCGCCGCCGGCGCGCGGCGGTGAGGGTGGGGCCCACGGTGGCCACCACCTCGGCCGCGGTGACGGTGTGGCCGTCAACCGACAACGGATCGCTCAGCGGAAACGGCCACGGTGGATGCGCGGGCGGCTTCGGTTCAGCCATCGCGACGCTGCACTGGACCCGGTACGGGTGATTGGCCCTGCGATACGGAGTCGAGAGCACAAGCGCGCCGCATCAGCACGGTTGCGGTGCCTTGGACCCGATGCGAGTGATCTCGTCCCGCGGTACGGAGAGGCGGGCACAGGTGCGGCGTACGAGCGCGGTCACGAGGCCCGGGACCCGATGCGAGTGATCTCGTCCTGCGGTACGGAGGGGAGGTGCCCAGACGCGACGCATGGGCGCGGTCAGGAAGCCTCGGACGCGATGCGCGTGATTTCGTCCTGCGGTACGGAGGAGAGGTACCCAGAAGCGACACATGAGCGCGGTCAGGAAGCCTCGGACGCGATGCGAGTGATCTCGTCCTGAGGGTAGGCCGGCAGCGGCCTGGTTCCGTCCGCGTGGCGGATGGTGACGCCGCCGCCGCGGTGTGCGGCGCCGATCACGGCGGCGGGGATGCCTGCGGTGCGCAGCGCCTGTACCGCGCGGCCGGCTTCCTCCGCGGCGGCGCTGAACAGCAGCGCGCCGGAGGCGAGCAGGCCGAGCGGATCGATGCGCAGCGCCCGGCACAGGCGCCGCGTCGCTTCCCGTACCGGCAGCGCCGCGGCGTCGATCTCGATGCCCGCCCCGGAACAGGACGCGAGCTCGTGCAGGCCCTGGGCGACGCCGCCCTCGGTGGGATCGTGGGCGGCGTGGATCGCGAACGCGCGCAGGATACGGCCCTCCGCCACCACGCTGATGCCCGGTTCGTCGAGCCAGCGGGCCGCGGCGGCGTGCTGGTCGCCGAGCAGGGCGGCCGCGTCGGCGCGTTCGCGTGCGAGCAGGGTGGTGCCCTCGAGTGCCACCCACTTGGTGAGCACGATGGCGTCGCCCGGACGCATCCGTGCGCTCGACCATGGCTCGCCTTCCAGCACCCCGACCGCGGCGGCGGCCACCACCGGCCGGGTCACCGCGCCGGTGATCTCGGTGTGGCCGCCCACCCACGCGCACCTGGCCGCGCACGTGGCCGCCGCGAGCTCCGCGAACAGTTCCTGCAGCGCGCCGCGGGTGGTGCCGGGCGGCAGCAGAACGGTGGTGGTGAGGTAGCGCGGCTCGGCGCCCATCGCCACCAGGTCGTTGCAGTTGACCGCCACCGCGTAACGGCCGATCGCGGCGCCGGCCAGCGTGATCGGATCGCCGGTCATCACCAGGCGCGGCGCCCCGGTGACCACGGCCGCGTCTTCTCCGATGGCGGCGCCGATCAGCACGTCCGGGCGCCCGCCGCCGGCGCCGGGGAGCAGGCCGGCGAGCAGCGCCGCGTCGATCTTGCCCTCCGGCAGCGCCGGCTCCCGCCCCGGCGCCGGGCCACTCAACCTGTCCATGCCCCATTGGTGGCACAAACCGCCGGCAGCGCAACCCGGCGCCGCGGGCGGCTGCCCCGAAGCGGCACGGAGCGAACGCCGTTGTCTATGCTGTATGGACCATGTTGCACCGGGTGGCACCGAGCCGCTCGCCGCCGACCGGCGCGCCGCCGGCAGCCGGATTCCCGATGCGCCCGTACGGCCGCTGCGTGACAGGGAAGCCGATGAAAACGGATACTCAAGCATCGCCCGCCGGCAGGTGGTTCCTGACCATGGCAGCCCGGCGGCGGCCGCGGACCATCCCGTCGTCCCCGATCCGATCAACGAGCTGGCCCGGCGCCGCCTGGGGATCTCCTACCTGTTCCCGTACCAGCGGCTGGTAGTCGCCAACCTGCTGGAAGGGCGCCACCAGATCGTGGTGCTGCCGACTGGCGCGGGCAAGTCGGTGTGCTTCATGTTCCCGGCCGTGGTGCTGGAGGGGGTCACCCTGGTCGTGCTGCCGCTGCTGGCGCTGCTGGAGGACCTGTACCGCCGCATGACCGCGGCCGGTTTGTCGGTGGTGGTGCTGCGCGGCGGGCAGACCCGCGCCGAGCGCGCCGCCGTCCTGCGGCGGGTGGCGAGCCGCGAGGCACGGCTGGTGCTGGTGACCCCGGAGGCGGCGCTTGGCGAGCGGTTGCTGGCGGCGCTGGCGGACGCCGGCGCGATCGAGCACCTGGTGGTGGATGAAGCGCACTGCATCAGCCAATGGGGCGACACCTTCCGGCCCACCTACCTGCGCCTGAACGAGCTGGTGCAGGCGCTGCGCCCACGCGTGGTGAGCGCCTTCACCGCCACCGCGACCCCGGCGGTGCTGAAGCGCGTACGCGAGGTGCTGTACCCGGACGGCGGCGCGCACCTGGTCGCGGGCAACCCCGACCGCCCCAACATCCGCTACGCGGTGGCCCCCACGGCCGGCCCGCTGCACTGCCTCGCCGAGCTGGTGGCGGCGTGCCCGCGGCCGTTGATCGTGTTCGCGCGCAGCCGCCGCGGCGTGGAGGAGATCTGCTGGCAGCTCCGGCGCCGCCTGCCGCGGGTGAGCTGCCGGTTCTACCACGCCGGCCTGAACGCCGCCGAGCGCAAGCGCCTGGAGGCGTGGTTCCTGACCAGCCGCGACGGCGCCCTGATCGCCACCTCGGCATACGGCATGGGCGTCGACAAGCCCGACATCCGCACCGTCGTGCACCGCGAGATGCCGGAGTCGGTGGAGGCGTACCTGCAGGAGACCGGCCGCGCCGGGCGGGACGGCAAGCCGTCGCAGGCCATCCTGCTGTGGTACCGGCCGGACGCCGCCCGCGCCCCGGGGCGGGATCGCCGCCTGCCGTGGAAGGCGCTGTGCACGGTGACGCCGGCAAGCGCACACCTGGCAGCCCGGCGCGCGGCGCACCCGGTGATACGCCGCCTGCGCCGGCCGCCGCGCCGTACCGGAGCGCCCGTTGCGGCACCGGCCACCGAGGCAGCTCCCGCCGCCCGCGCCGGTTCGGATGGCGCCGGGTCCGATGGCCACGCGTCCGAGCGCGCCGCTCTGAGCGGCTACGCGGCGAACGCCACGACCTGCCGGCGCGCCCAGTTGCTGCGCTTCTTCGAGCGCGACGATGTCCCGTGCAGCGGCTGCGACGTGTGCGACGGAGAGGTGGCCGCGCTGGCGGTGGCGGAACAGGAGATGCTGCGGGCACTGCGGCGCGGGTCGCGCCGCTTCACGCCGCGGCAGTGGCGGCACATCCTGGCCGGCGGACGGTCGCACGCAATCGAGGCCGGCGGGCTGTACCGCGCGCCCGGATTCGGCGTGCTGGCGGGATGGCATCCGGAGGAGATCGAGGATGCCTGCGCCGCCCTCGTCGCGGCGCGGCTGGCGCGCATTCCGGCGCGCGGGCCGTGGCGCGGACTCCTGGTAACGGTCCGGCGTCCGCGGCATGTGCGTGCGCCCGCCGCGGCGCCGCCGGCCCCGGCCGGTACGGCATCCGCCGCCGGCCAGCCGCCGCCCGCGCCCGGATCGCACGTTCCGATCATTTGACACCGGACGGCGTGCGTCGCTACAATCGCCTCATTCTGCCTCTTGGATAGGACGTACTTGCTTACGGTATATAAACTTGCATGTTGTCGTACGAGTCCTCGCGAGGACCGGTGGGGAGCGGCGCGATGAGTGATGCGCTCGAACGGCGCCGCACAACGCGGCAGAAGATGCTCGAAGCGGGCGGGCAGGCGCGCGTCGACGCCCAGCACGCCAAGGGCAAGCTGACCGCCCGCGAACGCCTCGACCTGCTGCTCGACGAGCACTCGTTCATCGAACAGCAGCCGTACGTCATGGTGCGCGCCACCGACTTCGGCCTCGACCGCCGGCGCACCCTCGGCGACGGCGTGGTGAGCGGCAGCGGCATGCTTGGCGGGCGGCAGGTATTCGCGGCCGCACAAGACTTTACCGTGAACGGCGGCTCGCTCGGCGAGATGCACGCCGCGCGCATCGTCGCGGCCCAGAACGATGCCCTGAACAACCGCGTGCCGTTCATCCAGATCAACGACTCCGGCGGCGCGCGCATCCAGGAGGGCGTGCTGTCCCTGAACGGCTACGCGCAGATCTTCCGTGCCAACACCGCGTCCTCCGGCGTCATCCCGCAGATCTCCGTGATCCTCGGACCGTGTGCGGGCGGCGCGGTGTATTCGCCGGCGATCACCGACTTCATCTTCATGGTGGACGGGGTGAGCAACATGTTCATTACCGGACCGCAGGTGATCGCCACGGTGACCGGCGAGAAGATCAGCTCCGAGGACCTCGGCGGCTCGGCGGCGCACTGCAGCCGCAGCGGCGTGGCCCACTTCCGTTACGCCACCGAGCAGGAGTGCTTGCAGGGGGTACGCACGCTGCTCGGCTACCTGCCGGCGCACAACGGCGAGGATCCGCCGCTCGCGGGGAGCGGCGACGACGTGGACCGCCCGACGCCGGAGCTGCTCGACCTGGTGCCGGAGGACGCGCGCCGCGGCTACGACGTGAAGCAGGTGATCGCGGCACTTGCCGACCAGGGCAGCTTTTTCGAGGTGCACGCCGAGTACGCGCCCAACGTGGTGGTGGGGTTCGCCCGCCTGGCGGGCCGCACCGTGGGGTTCTTCGCCAACCAGCCGCAGGTGTACGCCGCGTCCCTGGACATCAACTCGTCGGACAAGGGCGCCCGCTTTCTGCGATTCTGCGACGCTTTCAACGTGCCGATCGTCTCCCTGGTCGACGTACCGGGCTTCCTGCCGGGCGTGGCCCAGGAGCATGGCGGCATCATCCGCCACGGCGCCAAGATCCTGTTCGCCATCGCCGAGGCGACGGTGCCCAAGGTAGCGCTGATCCTGCGCAAGGCGTACGGCGGTGCGTTTATCGCCATGGCCTGCAAGTCGCTCGGCTACGACCGTACGCTCGCCCTGCCGGGCGCCGAGGTGGCGGTGATGGGCGCCGCGGGGGCGGCCAACATCATCTTCTCGCGCGACATCAAGGCGGCGGACGACCCGGCCGAGATGCGTGCGCAGAAGATCGCCGAGTTTCAGGAGAGCGTGATGAATCCGTACCTCGCCGCCGGGCTCGGATTGGTCGACGACGTGATCGATCCGGCCGCGGCGCGTGCCGAGTTGATACGCTCGATCGAGATGTACTCCCGCAAGCGGGAGTCGCGGCCGGCCAGGAAGCATGGCAACATCCCGCTGTAGGTTGCGCTGATGGAACAGGCGGGCACGGTGACCATCCTCGGCATGGGGGTGGTGTTCTTCTTCCTGGCCCTGCTGAGCCTGGGCATGGCCGCGCTGCGCCGCTGGTACGGCGGCGAACCGTCGGCACCGGCCGCGGAGCCGGCGGCGGCGACCGCCGCGGGTGGGGCGCCGGCACGGCACGACGCCCGCTGGGTGGCGGCCGCGGTGGCCGCCTGGCTGGCGGAGCAGGGCCGGTTCGACGAGGTGAGCGCGGCACCCTGGGACCCGATGCGGAGGCGCCGGTGAAGCAGCAGGTCACGTTCGAGTACGAGGGCCGGTCCTACACCGTCGAGGTGGAACGCAACGGCGACACCCTGGTGATCGAGAGCGAGGGCCAGAGCTACGAGGTCACCCTCAGCGGCGATGCGCGGCCGGTGGCCGCCCCGGCGGCGGCCACCGGAGCGGGACCTTCCGCGGGCGGCGCGCCTGCCGCGAGCGCTCCACCGCAGGCCGCCGCATCCGCTGCCTCTTCGCCGACGCCCGTGTCAGCGCCCGCGCCGGCGCCCGCGCCAGCGGACGGCAGCGCCGCGCCCGGCGACGTGGTGGCGCCGATGACCGGCACCATCCGCGAGGTCCGCGCCGCGGTGGGCGCGGCGGTGACCGAGGGACAGGTGCTGTTCGTGATGGAGGCGATGAAGATGGACCTGGAGGTGCCGGCGGCGGTGGCCGGGACGGTGTCCGAGATTGCGGTCGCCGCCGGCGACAGCGTGGTCGAGGCGCAGATCCTCGCCCGCGTGTCGGGCTGACGGGCTGCTCACGTGGGGCTGTTCGGCCTGATCGGCGAGTTTCTCGCCAACACCGGCGTCGCCGGCTTCATCGCGCTCGGCCCCGACTGGTGGCGACCGCTGGTGATGCTCGGCGTGGGCGGCCTGCTGATCTACCTGGCGATCGTCAAGGAATACGAGCCGCTGCTGCTGATCCCGATCGGGTTCGCGTGCATCCTGGTCAACCTGCCGCTCACCGAGCTGTTCCACACCGACGTGCAACTCCTGGGCGGCGCCGAGCGCGGCCTGCTGGACTACATATTCACCGGCCTCGCCACCGGCGTGTTCCCGCCGCTGATCTTCCTGGGCCTGGGGGCGATGACCGACTTCAGCCCGCTGCTGGCCAAGCCGCAGACCTTCCTGCTCGGCGCGGCTGCGCAGTTCGGCATCTTCGGCACCCTGCTGGCCGCCCAGGCGATGGGCTTCAATTTCAACGAGGCAGCGTCGATTGCCATTATCGGCGGCGCTGACGGCCCGACCGCGATCTTCCTCACCTCGCGCCTCGCCGACCACCTGCTCGGCGCGGTGGCGGTGGCCGCCTACTCCTACATGGCGCTGGTGCCGATCATCCAGCCGCCGATCATCCGCCTGCTGACCACCAGGAAGGAGCGCTCGGTGGTGATGTCGGAGGTGCCGCCGGTGCCGCGCTCGGTCCGCATCATGTTTCCGATTGCGATTACCCTGACCGCCGCCCTGCTGGTGCCGCCCTCCACGCCGCTGATCGGCATGCTGATGTTCGGCAACCTGCTGCGCGAGGCGGGCGTGGTCGACCGGCTGTCCAAGGCCGCCCAGAACGAGTTGACCAACATCATCACCATCTTCCTGGGCCTGGCGGTCGGCGCCAAGCTCACCGCGGCGGAGTTCCTGACCTTCGACACGATCCGGATCATCGTCCTCGGGCTGGCGGCGTTTTCGGTCGGCACCGCCTCCGGGGTGCTGCTCGGCAAGCTGCTCTACCTGGTCTCGGGCGGCAAGGTGAACCCGATGATCGGCGCCGCCGGCGTGTCCGCGGTACCGATGGCCGCGCGCGTGGTGCAGCGCATGGGGCAGCGCGAGAACCCGAGCAACTTCCTGCTGATGAACGCCATCGGCCCCAACTACGCCGGCGTGATCGGTTCCGCCGTCGCCGCCGGCGTCCTGATGGCCATGGCCTGACCGGGGAGTGGTACGGTGCCCCTTGATCCACGCGCCATCATCGCCGGGGGAGAGAACGCCAAGACCGAGTTGAAGCGTGACGACCGGACCCTGCGCCCCGAGCGCTTGGCCCGGGAGATCGTCGCGTTCGCCAACATGAACGGCGGCGTGATCGTGATCGGCGTCGAAGACGACGGGCGCATCTCGGGTGTAACCAGGCGTAACCTGCAGGCCTGGCTGATGGACACCGTGATCGGGCGCTTCATCGATCCGCAGATCGTGCCCGACTACGAGGAGTTCGTCCTGGACGGCAAGCAGGTCGCGGTCGTCACCGTGCCCGCCGGCAGCGCCAAGCCGTATGCGGTACGGCAGCAGGAGCGGACCGACTACTACATCCGCCTCGGCGACACCGTGCAGCGCGCCGGCCGCGAGCAGATGGCGCGCCTGTTTCAGTCCGGCGGGCTGGTCTCCGTGGAGAAGATGCCCGTGCACGGGAGTTCGCAGGCCGATCTCGACACGCGCCGACTGGAAGACTATTTCCTGGACGTCCTGGGCGAGGAGGCGGTGCCGGACTGGCAGCGCACCTTGCTCAACCGCGAGCTGCTGGTCGCCGACGAGTGGCGCCCGGAGGTGCGCACCTGCTCGCATGCCGGGATTGTGCTGTTCGCACGCGAGCCGCGGCGCCGGATGCCGCAGGCCGGGATCCGGCTGCTGGTATTCCCCGGCACCGACATGGACTACGATGCCAACCTGGACGAGGTGCTCGACATCCCCTTCGTCGGCCTCAAGGAGCGCCGGGAGCGGGAGTTCATCGAGCAGTCGCTCCCGAACCGCGTGCTCAGCTACCTGCAAGCGCATATCAGCCACGAGCGCCTGGAAGGAATGCGCCGGTTGCGGCACTGGGACTACCCCACCGAGGTGATCCGCGAGTTGCTGGTAAACGCCTTCGCCCACCGCGACTGGACGCGCCCGAGTGATGTGCAGCTCACGGTATACGCCGACCGCCTCGAAGTGCACAGCCCCGGCTCCCTGCCCAACGGCGTTACGGTGGAGAAGGCCAAGGCCGGCCTGCGCGTGCCGCGCAACTCCAATATCGTCAACATCCTGCGCGACTACGACTTCAAGCACCGCGGCATGGGAATCCGCCGCAAGGTTATCCCCCTGACCCGCGCCCACAACGGCACCGACCCCCAATTCCACGCCACCGAAGACTACTTCAAGGTCACCCTCCACAAGGAAGCGACCCCGGCGCCGGGGTCCGGGTAGCGGCGTACGGCAAGATCGCGGTACCCTTCCGGGACCGGCGGCACCATGAAGTTTCGATTCAAGAACCTCGGTCCTATCAAGGAGGCCAATCTCGAACTCGGCGACCTCACCATAATCGCCGGCCCCAACAACACCGGCAAAACCTACCTCGCCTACGCTCTGTACGGCTTCCTCAAACGATGGGAGTGGCCACGCGAGGCGGTTATCAGTCGCGCGCGCGAAAGGGGCCTCGCTGCCTTCGGTTCCGCGGCGGCCGCAGCGGTAGACAAGGGGCGTGCAACCATTCCGGCAGATACGCACGAACTCGAAATGCAACGATCAGCCGTTGCGCGATCCATGGCTGGATTGTTCTCGAAATCGGAACTGTCCCAAGTGTTCAGTTCAGCACGGGAGCGATTCAAGGATGCGTCGGTCGAGGTGAGTTCCACGTTACCTGAAGACATGCCGCCTATAGACTTGCGTGATCCCTCTGGGATCCACTGTCGAGTGTGTCGGGAACACGGCCATATCGTCGTGTCAGTTGATGCTCCTCAGGGACAGAGCGTCGACAGAGTGTCGGCAATCTACGCCCTGGAGATGCTGTACCTCAGATTCCTCTTCCCCGAGCTTGAGATCGAACCCTTCATACTGTGTTCGGAGCGTTTCGGGATCTCCCTGTTCTATCGAGAGCTCGACTTTACGAAGAACAAGCTCGTTGACCTGCTTCAACAGATGAGTGATGAGAGAAGCCAACTCCACACCGATCCCTTCCTCGTAATAGACCGGACGACGAGTCGATACGCGTTGCCGGTAAAGGACAATATCGACTACACGCGCAGTATTCCCGATCTCCGAGGCCAAAAGAGTGCGCTGTCCGAGCACAAACTGGCGACGGAACTGAGACGGCTGACGAGTGCATCCTACAAGAGCTCCGGTGACAGCATCTCGCTCACGTCGACCGCGCGCGGTCCGCGGCGGTTCAGCATCCCGCTACACTTGGCGTCTTCCTCGGCGCGAGGGTTGTCGGATCTGTACTTCTTTCTGCAGCACGTTGCTGGGCCCAATCATCTCCTGATCATTGATGAGCCGGAGAGTCATCTCGATACGCACAACCAGATTCTGATGGCCCGCTTGCTGGTTCGGTGCGTGCATGCGGGCCTGAAGGTCCTGATCACCACCCACAGTGACTATCTCGTGAAGGAACTCAACAACCTCATCATGCTCAGCCGCGACCTCGACGGCAAACAGGACTTGCTCAAGAAACTCAAGTACGACACTGATGATGCTCTCGATCCGGGTCGAATTCGTGCTTATGTGGCTGAGAACGGCACCTTGACCGCATGCAACGTAGACAAGTATGGCATGGAGATGCCGAACTTCGACAGCACCATAGATGACATCAATCACGCTACTAACGAGATCTCATCGCGGATTCTCGAGACCGAGGGAGAGTGAGTTACAGCCTGAACGATCAATTGGAGGCGGTCCTTCGCGCCGATCGACTACGAAGGGTTGCATCGGATCGCGTAACCATACGCGAGCGCAAAGCGAACATGTCGATCGACGTAACGGGTGTGAAATGGCGCGCCACGACGATTCGCATCGACAGGCTCGGCGACCTCTCCGGGCTGCGCCGGGGCGATTGGAACCAGAAGTGTGACTACCTCATGGTGATTCACAAGGGAACCACCTACCATGCCACATTCCTCGAGTTGAAGAAGTCCTTGGACGAGGGGGCTCCCAAGCCACTTGAGCAACTGCGTCGGTCCTTACCGTTCCTGGAATACCTGCGCTCGGTTTGCTGCATCCACTTCGAGGATGCCACTCCGCCAGATGTCGATGTGCGCTACGCGGTGATCGGCGAGAAGGGGCAACAGCGATTCGACAAACAGTCTGTGAAGGCGAGGCCGGGACAACCCGTTTGGACGAAGCCTCACCGCGGGATTACGGTATCAGCTTTCCTGGGGCCGACTGTTCCTCTTGAGGCGCTGGTCGGCACATAGAAATGAGTGCGGTGCCGGTTGAGCGCGACGTCCTCTCGTATTACGAGCGCTACGACGAACAGGGGCGGCTCGGGCGCGGTTCCGGGGCGCTGGAGTTTGCCCGCATGCAGGCTCTGATCGAGCGCTTCCTGCCGCCGCCGCCGGGAGTGATCCTGGATGTCGGCGGCGGCCCCGGCCGCTACGCATGCTGGCTCGCTGTCGAGGGATACCAGGTCCACCTTGTCGACCCGGTACCGAAGCTCGTCGAGCAGGCGAGTGCTGCGTCGGCGGCACAGCCGGGCTGTCCGCTGGCGAGCGCCGCCGTGGGCGATGCGCGTTCGCTGCGCTACGGTCCGGCGAGCGCCGATGCCGTGCTGCTGATGGGGCCGCTCTACCACCTTACCGACCACGCGCAGCGGCTGGCG
This sequence comes from Spirochaetia bacterium, assembly GCA_965208575.1. Classification (GTDB taxonomy): domain Bacteria; phylum Spirochaetota; class Spirochaetia; order SZUA-6; family Bin103; genus Bin103. The sequence goes on from CBDBOV010000002.1 coordinate 256,193, forward strand.
GCACTGCGCGAGGCGTACCGCGTGCTGAAACCAGGTGGCGTCCTGGTCGCCAAGGCGATCAACCGGCTGGCGTCGCTGCTGGACGGATTCTGCCGCGGCTTCATCGACGATCCGGAGTTCGTGGATATCATCCGCCGCGACCTTGCGGAGGGACAGCACCGTGGCGTGCCCGGCACCACGCGGTACTTCACCTCCGCGTTCTTCCACCGCCCGGACCAACTCGCCGCCGAGGTCCGCGAGTCTGGCTTTCGCGGCAAGGGGCTGTTCACGGTTCAGGGGCCGGCTCAGTTCGCGCCGGACCTCGACGCGCGCATGGCGGACCCCGCCCGCCGGGCCCAACTGCTCGACCTGATTCGGCTCGTGGAAGAGGAGCAAACGCTGCTTGGCGCCGCCTCCCACATCGCCTGCGTCGCAGAGAAGCCGCCACAATCGGCGTGAGCGGGTAGCTCACTGAACGGGCGCGCCCAGTCCCCGGCGCTCCTGAGCGCTACAATGCTGCCTCGTCCGCCTCGAGCAGGCGCAGGCTTCGTTCCAGCGTGGGCACCAGCTCGGCGCGGGTGAGCGCGGCGAGATCGGGTGCGAACGGCTCCAGGGAAACGGGCCCGGCGTAGCCGAGGCGGCGCAGCCGGGCAATCTGCTCGCGGTTGCCGATCGCGTCGTGGTGATCGACCAGGCCACGGTGTTCGTCCCTGAGGCCGGGCTTCAATAGGTCGCGGCGCACCCCGGAGGCGTGCACCATGCCTACCAGCGAGATGTCCAGGTCGCGCTCTATCGCGCGTGCGTCGTCCGGCCCCAGGTAGTGATGGAAGGTGTCGTACACGAGCCTGAAGGTGGCGCCCGAATCGGCGATCGCGCGCTGCGCGGTGAGCAGCGAGTCGAGTGACGACTCGGGAAAGCCAAGCGGCTCGACCAGGCCGGTGACGCCGCCGGCCGCGAATATCGGGCCCAACACGCGCAGCGACTGCACGGTGTCGGAATAGGTCCGCGAGGCGGTACGGCCGTCGGCGGGGTCGTTGTTGGGACACAGGACCACCGCGTCGCAGCCGATCGCGCGCGCCAGCGCAACGAGCCGGGCGCTCTCCGCCGCCGCGGACTCGCGGTGTGCCGGGGAGTTGAACTTCTGCACCGCGTTGATGGTGGCGACCCGCACCCCGAGGCGCTCGGCGAGGAGGCGAAACTGCTTGGCGCCGAGCTGGTCGATCTCTCCCCGCTGCGGAAGGTCGTTGCGCAACTCCACCTGCTCCAGCCCGGCGGCGGCGGCTACCTGCAGGAACTCGGCGACCTCCAGCCGGGGGCAGAGCATGCGATTGATCGCGAACTGCTTGCGGCCCATTGGCGGGCAAGGTAACCGTGCCGCGCGCCGACCATCAATGGCCTCAGCGGCCCAAGGCCCGCATCAGTCGCCCGGATTCGCCGCAAGGTGATGACAGGCGCGCCGCATAGGGCGACAATGGGGCCGTGCGCACGTTCAACACCGCCGGGCCGGTGCGGGCGCACCGGCACTACCAGATCGCGCCGCTGTCGCGGATCGACCTCGAGGACGTGCTCGGCCTGGTCCGCGACGAGAAGTACTTCGTGCTGCACGCGCCGCGGCAGACCGGCAAGACCTCGGCGCTGCTGGCGCTGCGCGACCTGCTGAATGCCGGCGAGGTCGGCGACTTCGGCTGCGTGTATGCGAACGTCGAGAACGGTCAGGCGATGCGCGAGAACGTGGCCGAGGCGATGCGCACCGTGCTTGCCGAGCTGGCGTACCAGGCGAGCGTGACGCTGGGCGACGAGACCCTGGAGGAGTTGTGGCCCGCGCTCCTGGAACGGGTCGGACCGGCACAGGCGCTTCGCCAGCCGCTGGCGCGCTGGTGCATGGCAGCCCCGCGACCGCTGGTGATCCTGATCGATGAGATCGACGCGCTCGTGGGCGACACCCTGTTGTCGGTGCTGCGGCAACTGCGCACCGGGTATGCTGACCGACCGGAACGCTTTCCGCACAGCATCGTCCTGTGCGGGCTGCGCGACGTGCGCGACTACCGTATCCATTCGTCGGCGGAGGATCGCCTGGTGCTCGGCGGCAGCGCGTTCAACATCAAGTCGGAGTCGTTGCGGCTCGGCGACTTCAGCGAGCAGGAGATCCATGCGCTGACCGCGCAGAACACGGAACAGACCGGCCAGGCGTTCACCGAAGATGCGCTGGAGTTGGTCTGGGAGCGCACCGCCGGCCAGCCGTGGCTGGTGAACGCGCTGTGCTACGACGCCTGCTTTCGCCACAAGCCGGGCCGCGACCGCACGCGCCCGATCACCGCGGACGCCATCCTGGAGGCGCAGGAGCGGTTGATCCTGCGCCATGACACCCACATCGACGATCTGGCGAACAAGCTGCGCGAGGAGCGCGTGCGGCGCGTGGTGGAGCCGATCTTGGCCGGAACCGACGAGATCAGGGGCTCTGAGGAGGATCTCGCTTATGTCCGCGACCTGGGACTGGTGGCACGGGCCGCCGACGGACCGCCGCGCATTGCCAACCCTATCTACGCCGAGGTGGTGCCGCGCCACCTGAACAACCTGGTGCAGGAGACGCTTCCGCAACAGATGGCGTGGTACGTGGATGCTGCCGGCGCCCTGGACGTGGAGGGGCTGGTCGCGGCGTTCCAGGCGTTCTTCCGGGAGCACTCCGAGCACTGGGTGCAGCGCTTCGAGCAGTACCACGAGGCGGGGCCGCAGTTGTTGCTGCAGGCGCACCTGCAGCGCGTCGTCAACGGCGGCGGGCGGATCGAGCGGGAATACGCGCTGGGGCGGGGCAGGACCGACCTGCTGATCGTGTGGCCGCAGGGCGGGCGCGAGCGGCGCTGGGTGGTGGAGTGCAAGGTGCGCCGCGGGAACCTGGAGCGGACCATCGCGGAGGGCGTGGCGCAGACGCGCGCCTACGCGGACCGGTGCGCCGCGGAGGCGGGCCACCTGATCGTGTTCGACCGCTCGCCGGAGCGGACCTGGGAGCAGAAGATCTTCCGCCGCGCGGCGCCGCCCGGCAAGAGTGCCCCGGTCACGGTATGGGGCATGTAGCGCCATCGCGGTTTGCGCGTTGACCAATCGCGCGCAGCGTCTTTAGCCTGGACGGGAGTCATGGTGGAAATGGAACGGACCGGGTACGGTTCTCCAACGGGCGACATGCCGCATGTTCGTCATCCGATCCATCGCCGTTTCGACGCCGAGGACCTGGTGCGGCTGCGCAGGTCGTCCGAGCGGCGGCGCTTCGCGGCTTCGCAACGGCTCGGGCGCATCGACCCCAACCCGCACCAGATCGACGCGGTGATGTTCGCCCTGCGCCGCATCCCCGAGGGCGGCTGTATCCTGGCCGACGAGGTAGGGCTCGGCAAGACCATCGAGGCCGGTCTCGTGATTGCCCAGGTGATGGCCGAGGGCACCGAGCGGATCCTCATCGTCGTCCCCAAGCCGCTCCTGGGACAGTGGCAGGACGAACTGTACACCCTGTTCGGCATTTCCGCGGTGGAGGCCGCCGACGCCGGTTGCGAGATCACTGCCCCCGGCGTTTTTCTGGTCGGGCGCGAGTACGCGGGCAGCGCATCGGGTTCGCAACGGCTGATGGCTGCGCCGCCATTCGACCTGTGCGTGATCGACGAGGCGCACGAGATGTTTGCCGGCATCTACAAACGCTTCGACCGCTTCGGCGGGTACGATGAGAGCGGCGGCTCGGCGCAGACGGCACACCGGGTTCGCAAGCTGATCGGTCCGGCGCCGGTCCTGCTCCTGACGGCCACGCCGATTCAGAACTCACTCGACGAACTGTGGGGGCTGCTGCACTACGTGGAGCGCACCGGGACGCTGGTGGGCTCGTTGCCGACCTTCAAGGCGTTGTTCTGTGCCGGGCAGGACGGCCGGCGGCTGGTTCCCGAGCAGGCGCCGGAACTGCGGCGGCGGCTGACCGAGGTGGTGCAGCGGACGCTGCGCCACCAGGCGCAGGAGTTCCTGGATCAGCCGTTCGTCGGCCGCCGTGCCAAACTCTACGAGTACTCGATGAGTGCCGAGGAGAAGCAGCTCTACGACGACGTGACCAACTACCTTCTGTCCCCGAGCCTGAACGCGTTTCAGGGTCGTTCGCGGCAACTGCTGCTGATCGGTTTTCATCGCATCATGGCGTCGTCGACGGCGGCGCTGGCGAGGAGTCTCGGACGGGTGGCGGAGCGGCTGCGGCGCATGCGTCAAGGTTCGTCCGAGGCCAACGGCGCCGGCGTCATCGAATCGCTCACCGGCGACCTCGATGACAATGATCTTCCGGAGGTCGAATTTCTTCCGGAGGTCGAAGGTGTTCCGGAGATCGAGGATGAACCGGGCGTCGAGCGTTCGTCGACGATCGACGACGAGCTGGCACGGGTCGAGGAGTTCGTTCGCCGTGCCCGCTCCCTCCCGCACGACAGCAAGGCGCTCAGCCTGGTCCAGGTCGTGCGCTCCATCGGCGAGCGGCGCGGCGGCAACGGCAAGCTCGTGGTGTTCACCGAGTCGTTGACAACGCAAGAGTTTCTTCGCGATCTCCTGATCGAACACGCCGGCCTCGAGGAATCCGGGATCACCCTGTTCCGCGGCCACAACGACTCGCCGCGGGCGCGGCAGGCACTGCGGCGCTGGCAGGACGAGGTGGGCCGTCACCTTCCGGCGCACGGTCAGCCGAGTCCGGACATCGCCGCACGGCTGGCGCTGGTGCACGAGTTCAAGACCCGTTCGCGTGTGTTCATCGCCACCGAAGCGGGCGCCAAGGGCCTCAACCTGCAGTTCTGCGACACGGTCGTCAACTACGATCTGCCCTGGAATCCGCAGCGCATCGAACAACGCATCGGCCGCTGCCATCGCTACGGGCAGAAGCGCGACGTGACGGTGGTCAATTTCCTGGCCAAGGACAATGAGACACAACGGCTGACGCTGGAGATACTGACGCAGAAGCTGGACCTGTTCGGCGACGTGCTGGACATGTCCGATTCGGTGCTGCATGAGGCACGTTCGAAACGGTCGGAGGAATTGACCACCGCCCTCGGCCCGGACTTCGAGCAGCAGCTCAACCGAATTTGGGAACGCGCCCGTTCGATTGACGAGGTCGAGGAAGAACTGCGCCGCTTGCGGGAAACCATGGAGGACCGCCGCCGCGAACTGGACCGGATCCGGGAGCATACGACCGGCCTCATAGAGACACGTTTCGATGACTCCGTGCAGCAGGTGTTCCGGAGCATCGCCGACGAGCTGCCCGCTACGCTCGCCGCACTGGATGCCGACCTTGAACGGGTCGTTACCGACTACCTGCGGGCCAACGGAATCGACCATGCGAGCGAGGTTCACAAACGCCGCCGGCTGATCCGCATCCCCGCTTGCGAGCGGCTTCCCGGTGCGCTGTCGGAAGGGCTCTCGGTCGCGGCAGGGCATGCGGATGCGTTGGAAGAGTTCGATGCCCTGCACGTCGCCCATCCGCTGGTGCGGGCCGCGGTTGACGATGCCCGGCGGACAGGATCGGGGACCTTTTCGGTGCGGTTCCGGCTCACGGAGCAGGCGCCGGAGGTGCTGGAGCGGCGCCGCGGGTCACGCGGCCGCCTGGCACTGAGCCTCATCTCCTATCGCGGATTCGAACGCGAGGATCGGCTGGTAGCGACCGCTGTTTTCGAAGATTCCGAAGTCCTGCAGCCTGCCGAAGCAGCGCTGGAACTGCTCGGCATGCCGTGCGAAGACCTGCCGGCTCCACTCGGCGACCTTGCCGTGACCCCCGCCGACCTGGACGAGGTGGTGGACGAAGAACTGTTCTTCGACCAGACCCATGCCGCCGGCGAGGAAGCCGAGGCCTTCTCCCGCGCCCTGGACCAGCTCGACCAGTACGTCGAAGATCGACTCCTGGTGCAGCGGCGCCGGCAGCGGGAAATCTCGGATCAGTTGGGGCAGGCCGAGGAACGGCGTGACGCCGCGTTGGGCGCCGATGCCCGCGGCCGGGCCGAAGAGCGCATCCGGCGCTTGGAGCGTGAGCTGAGCGACGCCGACGACCGGATCGAACGGCTCGCGGCGCGCGACGACGACGACTACGAGCGCTGGCGGTCGGATGCTCACCGCCGCCGGTACGAACCGCCGCGGGCTGCGCGGCTGTTCGACCTGGAGTTCGTCATCGCATGACCGGACCAACGTGAACGAGCACGGGATAGTGAACGTGGCACTCAAGATACTGCACACCGCCGACTGGCATCTCGGCCTGCGATTCCCCGCGGTGGCTCCCGAGCAGGAGAAACGATTGACGCGGGCTCGCCTGGAAGTGGTGGGGCGGATTCTCGACCTCGCCGAGAGCCGTGGAGTAGACGCGGTGCTGTGCGCAGGCGACCTGTTCGACGAGCCGCAGCCGGACCAGGAGTGGTGGCAGGGACTGCTGTCCGAGTTCGGGCGCAGGTCGTGGACGCGGCCGGTCGTCCTGCTGCCGGGTAACCACGACCCGTTGACGCCGAACTCGATCTATGCACCGGGAACTCCGTTCCGGCGCGGACTGCCACGCTACGTTCACGTGGTCGATTCCGATGAGTTCGAGCTGACGCTTGGGTCTGCCGCGGTCGTGTATGCGAGGCCGTGTCGGTCGCGTGCGGGTCAGACCGGTTTGGCGGCCAGCCTTCCGGCGCGTGCCGCCGGCGACGAGCGGATTCGCATCGGGCTCATTCACGGCCAGACCTTCGACCTCCGGGATCATCAGACCACGTTCCCGATAGAACGAAACGCGGCGGAAGCGCGTGGACTCGACTATCTAGCGATCGGCGACACGCACGGTTATCGCGACGTGGAGCCGGATGCCAAGGCTCCGACCATCTACCCGGGAGCGCCCGAAGCAACGAAGTTCGGGGAGGACGACTCCGGCCACGTCGCCGTGGTCTTCTTTCCGCGCGACCGGGCGCGACGCGCTCTGGTCAACCGGGAAGCGGTTGCAACCTGGTCGTGGCGGGAACAGACCTGCCGTTCGCTCGCGGAGCTGCGCCGATTGCGGGACGAGAACATGAGAAAGACCGTGCTCAGGCTCACGCTGGAGATGCGGCTGCCACTGCACGAATACGACGAGGCCGTTCGTGTGCTGACGGAGTTGGAGGGGTCGCTGTCGTCCCATCCCAAGGTCGGCGTGCTGATCGCCGACCGGAGTGGGCTGCGACTCGACGCGGCGGCCGACTCGTCGCAGTTTACGAACGACTTGCCCGAGGTGCTCCGGTCGGTCGTCCGGCGGCTGAACGAGCGTGCCGCGGACGATCCGGAAACCGCGGAGCGCGCCCTCCATCATCTCTACGGATTGGTCCGGGAGCGGTAGCGGCGATGTGGATCAGGCAGATCTCCGTCCGGCACTTCGCCGGAATACGCTCCGCAGAAGTCTCGTTCGGGCACGGTCTCAACGTCCTGTACGGACCGAACGAGATCGGCAAGTCGACGCTCGTGGACGCCATGCGTGCCGGCCTGCTGCTGCTGCACGGCGCAACGGCCGCCCGCGACTTCGAGGATTGGCATACCGATCAACCGCCGCGGGTGGAACTGACGTTCGAAACCGAGCCACAGCGTATCTGGCGCGTGCGCAAGAGCTTCGGCAAGGGGGCGGATGGCTCGAGCTACCTGGAGTTCTCGCGCGACGGCAAGACATTCACCCAGGAGGCCAAGGGGCGCCAGGTAGACGGCCGGATTCGAGAGCTGCTGCGCTGGGGCCTGCAGCCACCAGGCGGAAAGGGGAGCAAGAAGGGGTTCTCGGAGTCGTTCCTGGCGACCACCCTGCTGGCCGACCAGCGCGAAGTCGCCGCCGTGCTCGACCGGAGTCTCGACGAAGACTCCGACGAGTCGGGAAAAGGACAGCTTACCGCGGCGCTGCAGGCGCTGGTCCAGGATCCCGTGTTCCGAACCGTCGTCGCCCGCACCCAGGAGCGCGTGGACGAGGCGTTCACGGGGACCGGGCAACGGAGCCGGCGGCGGGGATCGCCATGGATCAACCTTCGCGACCAGCGGCAGGCCGCCGACCAGCGCCGAACCGAGATGCGCCGCCGCGTTACCGAGAGTGACGATGCGCGAACACGGGTCAAGAGATTCAGCGACGAACTCGACGAAGCCCGCAGCCAACTCGACAACGCGCGCCGGCATCGCAAGCGCATCGACATGGCCTGGATTCGACAGCAGGCGAGAGACACCGCCGGTGCCGAAATCGCCGAGGCAGAGCGCGAACGAGGCCGCATCCATGGTCTTCATGCCGACCTGGACCAGGCCAATCGGGAACTGTCGGCTGCCAAGGAAGCGGTCAGCGCCGCCGACAAGGGCATGGAACAGGCAGCCGAAACGGAACGGCGCGCACGCGACGGCCTCCAAACCGCCCGCGATCGCCTGGCCGAGTTGGAGAGTGGCGACGCCCGGCAGAAGCGAACCATCCGCACGCAGGAGATCGAGAATCTCCGGCTCAAGAACAGGAACCGGCGAACGGAGGCCGAGCGGGTCAGGGCGGACGCCTCCGCCGTTCGAGTACTGGAGGCCGCGGCGCAACGGCTGCGCGCGGACCTGGCGTCCAGGTCACGGGAATTAACCGCCACCAGATCCCGCGTGCAGCAGGCGCAACAGCAGGACCGCAAGGACGCCGCTGAGATCAGTCGCGTTACCGAACGTACCCTGGCTCTGAAGCTGCTGGCGTCGCGCAGGCAGCTCGCCGAGATCGACGAGTCCGTCCAGCGCGCCAGGAAATTGCGTGCGGCGGCGCAGGCGAAAACAGAGCGTGCGAAAGCGCTGCGCGCGGCGATCGAGGGCCTCTCCTTGCCGGATTCCGAACAGTTGGAAAAACTGCGCACGTTGCAGACCGAGCTCCGGGTTGCGGAAGAAACCTTGCAGGTGGGGGTATCGGTCGAGATCACACCTGCCCGCGCGCTGTCAGTCACCACCCGCGCCGACGACGGACCGCCCCGGACGGACGACGTGACTCGGCCAGTTTCGGTCGAAGCGGCCGCGCGTCTCCGCCTGGAGCTGGAGGGGGTCGGCCAGATCGAGATTCAGGGCGGGCGCCGCGATTCCCGACAGCGAGCTTCGCGGCTGCGAACACAGTGGGCCGACGCGACCACCGCGCTGTTCCAACGCCTTGAGGTCGACGACCTGGACGAGGTTTTCGCGATGTGCCGCACCGGCGAGAACAAGCTGGCCGAGGCTGACCGACTGGCCCGCGAAGCGGAGCAGGAGTGCGAGCGGGCCGCCGCCGCCGCGTATGAAGACGCATTCACAACCGAGCGCGAGCGGGAGCGGGACCGGCTCGAACGCCAACTTGGCGCCAGTCTTGGCGAGCGGGATCTTGAGGAGTTCGTTCGTCGGTGCGCGTCCGGCGACGGCGCCGACACGGCCGCGCTGGACGACCAGCTCGAATCCATTCGCGCCGATCGTGATCGCAGAACCGGACTGATCGCCGACCTCGGGCGGCAAGTCTCCAGGGCCGAGGGCAGCATCGAGTCCAGCCGGCAGGAGCTGGACAAGCAGGAAGCCGCGCTCGAAGACCAACGCAAGGCGCTCGACGACTGCTGGGAGGCGGCTCTGGCACAGGCGGAAGCGGAACTCAATGCCCTGGGGGAAGAGGACCGGAACCTGGGGAAGGAGCTCGAAACGCTGCAGACCGGGGCGGGCAACGAAATCGAACAAGCCCGAACCAGGGTGCGGGAGCGCACGCAGCGGCTGGCGGTTGCCGAGTCGCGCAGCACCGCGCGGAGAGAGACGGTCGAATCGGCGCGGGAGGCACGCGACCGGCTGACGGGAAGGGTCGATGAGCGCGCCGCCCTGGTGCAGCGCGAGGATCTCGCCGCGGCACGCGCGCACCTCGAGGCGCTCCGCGCCAGGTTCGCGGAACTGCCCGTACCGGAGAAGGGAGTCACCGAACGGGACCGCGAGCGGGCAGAGGAAGCCGTACGGCTCCTGGCCGACGAATGCAACGCCAGGCAGGCCGAGCTGCAGAAGGCGGAAGGCGCGCTGCAACAGGTTGGGGGGCACTCCGTCCAGGAGCAGCTCGAACAGGCGGACGAGGCCGTGAAGGCGATCGATCGCCGCGAGGGCGAGGTGGAAATCGAATATGGCGCCTGGAAGCTGCTGCTCGAAACGCTTCGGGAGGCCGAGGCCGAAGACGCCGTGCACCTCGGCAAGGCGCTCGTCGAGCCGGTATCGCGGCGCGTCTCCGAACTGACCGGTGGCGCGTACGGCGAGGTGTCGATCGCGCCGACGCTGTCGACCGAGCATATCGAGGCCGCCGGCAGCAAGCGGGAGCTGTCGAGGTTGTCGGTCGGGACCCGCGATCAGCTTGCCACCGTGCTGCGGCTCACCATCGCCGAGAAGCTCGGCAGCACCGTCGTTCTGGACGACCAGCTCGTGCAGAGCGACCCATCACGCATGCGGTGGCTGTACGAGTTCATGGTGCAGTGCGCCAGGGAGTTTCAGATTCTCGTGCTCACCTGCCACCCCGACCGGTACGATCCCGCCGATGGACCCACCGTGCGCTCGATCGACCTCACCAAACACGTCGCGCGTACCCGATCGTAGCACCTCGACGGCCGTGCGCACGTTCAACACCGCCACGCCGGTGCACACAGCGGCGTCGGTGGTGGTGACAGGCGAGCCGCATGGCGCGACAATGGCGGCCGTGCGCACGTTCAATACCGCCGGTCCGATCGATCCGGAGGATCACTACCACATCCCGCCACTGGAGCGGATCGACCTCGACGCCGTGCTCGGCTTGGTGGCAGACAAGAAGTACTTCGTGCTGCACGCGCCGCGGCAGACCGGCAAGACGTCGGCGCTGCTGGCGCTGCGCGACCTGCTGAACGGCGGGCAGGCGGGCGATTATCGCTGCCTGTATGCCAACGTCGAGAACGCTCAGGCGGTGCGCGAGAACGTGGCCGAAGCGATGCGCACCGTACTTGCCGAGTTGGCATTCCAGGCGAGCGTGACGCTGGGCGACGAGACCCTGGAGGAGTTGTGGCCGGCGCTACTGGAACGGGTCGGGCCGGCCCAGGCGTTGCGCCAGGCACTGGCGCGCTGGTGCATGGCGGATCCGCGTCCGCTGGTGCTCCTGATCGACGAGATCGACGCCCTGGTGGGCGACAGCCTGCTGTCGGTGCTGCGCCAATTGCGCACCGGGTACGTCGACCGCCCACGGCGCTTTCCGCACAGCATCGTCCTGTGCGGGCTGCGCGACGTGCGCGACTACCGCATCCACTCGTCGGCAGAGGATCGCCTGGTGCTCGGTGGCAGCGCGTTCAACATCAAGTCGGAGTCGTTGCGGCTCGGCGACTTCAGCGAGCGGGAGATCCGCGCGCTGACCGCGCAGCACACGCAACAGACCGGGCAGGCGTTCACGGAAGATGCGCTGGAGCTGATCGGGGAGCGCACCGCCGGCCAGCCGTGGCTGGTGAACGCGCTGTGCTACGACGCCTGCTTCCGCCACAGGCCGGGCCGCGACCGTACGCGCCCGATCACCGCGGCCGCCATCCTGGAGGCACAGGAGCGGTTGATCCTGCGCCGCGACACTCACGTAGACGACCTGGCGAACAAGCTGCGCGAGGAGCGCGTCCGGCGCGTGATCGAGCCGATCCTGGCCGGCGCCGACGAGATCGGATGCTCCGAGGAAGATCTCGCGTACGTCCTCGATCTCGGGCTGGTGGCACGGGGTGCCGACGGGCCGCCGCGCATCGCCAACCCGATCTACGCCGAGGTAGTGCCGCGCCATCTGAACTACGTGGTCCAGGAGACACTGCCGCAACGAATGGCGTGGTACGTGGGTGCAGACGGCGCCCTGGACGTGGACGGGCTGATCGCGGCGTTCCAGGCGTTCTTCCGGGAGCACTCCGAGCACTGGGTGCAGCGCATTGAGCAGTACCACGAGGCGGGGCCGCAGTTGCTTCTGCAGGCGCACCTGCAGCGGGTGGTGAACGGCGGCGGGCGCATCGAGCGGGAGTACGCGCTGGGGCGGGGCAGGACCGACCTGCTCATCGGGTGGCCGCAGCGCGGACGCGAGCGGCGCTGGGTAGTGGAGTGCAAGGTGCGCCGCGGCGACCTGGAGCGCACCGTCGCGGAGGGGCTGGCGCAGACGCGCGCCTACCTGGACCGGTGCGGCGCCGAGGCGGGCCACCTGATCGTGTTCGACCGCTCACCGGAGCGCACCTGGGAGCAGAAGATCTTCCGCCGCCCGCCGCCGCCCGGCGTGGGTATCCCGGTAACGGTGTGGGGCATGTAGATTCCGCCGTACAGCCGCCCGCGGCGGTTACGGCAGCGCTATAGTCGGCGAAGTCTTCCAACGGCGCGTCGAAGTCCGGCGCGATGTAGGTAACGTCCCCTTGGCGAAACCTGCCCGGCGCGAGAGGCTGGGCGGCGCGACCGGCCTGAGCTCCGCGATCCGCTTCCCGCGCCGCGTCAGGTAGAAGCTCTTACCTTCAAGAACCTGGTCCAACAGCGCTGACAGGTTGGTCTTCGCCTCCAACGTGCCGATCTCTCTCATTTCCATCGGAACCCAATGTAGTCAGACTAGTCAGATCATGCATCAGCTCCGGCTGGCTCAGTGGGTGCTACGCCTGGGCGGCGAGGTGGGGGGCGATGCGCTCTTCGTTGAGTTCGTAGCCGAGGCCGGGGGCGGTCGGGGGGATGATGTGGCCGTCCTGCCAGGCGATCGGCTCGGTGAGGATGTCGCGGTGGAACTCGGAGAAGGTTTCGATGCCCTCCTGGATGAGGAAGTTGGGCGAGCACACGTCGACGTGGATCGCCGCGGCGGCGGCGAACGGGCCGCCCCACACGTGCGGGGCGATGTGCGCGTAGTGGGTCTCGGCCATGGTGGCGATCTTGCGGGTTTCCGAGATGCCGCCGGTGATCGACAGGTCCATCTGGATGATCGAGGCGGCCTGCTTCTGCAGCAGCGGCAGGAACTCCCAGCGGGTCATGAGCCGTTCGCCGGTGGCCACCGGGATCGAGGTGGCCTGCGCCACGCGCGCCATCTCGTCGACGTTGCCGGAACCCGCCACCCGGTGGGCAGCCGCACTAGGGATCGACGGGTCGGATCTGCTGCTGGAGGTGCTGCATCCACCGCCACTTGGTGCGTCTGGCTGCCGAATCGATGAGGGTCTGTTGTGTCCCCATCTGATACAACGGAGGTGTTCAGCCCAGATCGCCGATCGAGCTCAGTCGAAAGCGCATAGCAGCATCGCTCACCCGAAAGCGCTTGGCCAATGCTGAGACGGCCGGGTCATCCTCCAGGTCAACGGATCGACCTTGCACGGCAGAAATTAGAAGCGACCTCGGCATAAGCAACTCGGCTGCGAACGCGTTTGCCTCAATCTCGATAGGGTCCACGCCTGCCGCGGCGAGCGCGTCACGCCGCAGTGATCCCCGATCTACGTGTACGACGCGTTCAAGCTCCTCGCGGTGGAGTTGAATGTGTGCTAGTTCATGGGCGAGCGTGAAGCGCTGACGATTGGGAGCGTGCTGGGTGTTGATGGCAATGATTGACACGCCGGCCCGAATGTGGGCGAGACCGGACAACTCATCATTAAGAGGCGCGTACTCCAACCGCACTCCAAGCGACCTGGCAATACGCTCGACAGGTACCGGTGGCCCTTTGACACCATGTTGCGCCAGCAGCTCGCGTGCGGCCTTCCGAGCTCTGCCTCTGTGAGCGCGTCGTGTCATTACGAGTTCTTTCTCGGAAGACTACCGGCGAAGGCCGAGGCAAGCACGCCCTGTACCGCCGATCGCTCCTGAGAGCTCAAGGTCGAACCACTGACTTTGATTCTCGGCAGAGGCTCGCCGGATACCCATATATCGGGCACTAGATCCAAAACTGACCTGAGCTTCAGCGCGTTCACGAGCGCGAAGAGTTGATGAACCATAATACGCTGCCGGCCGTTTTCGAGGTTGGCGAGCGACGCCCTGGAGAGCCCTATCCTCTCTGCGACGTCGCCTTGGGTGAAGCCAAGCTCTCCGCGTCGCTCGGCAACAGCCCGTCCAAGCCGTCGATAGAGTTCCATATCCGCCATCACCATAAACTGCCCGGTTCGCCGGTGGGCGTCAAGCTGACGCTCAAGTAAGTCGGGTGCGAACGATAAAACGGACGGTGATCATAATAAAGGTGTACCGGCCCGAGGACGCGGAGGCGAACATCCTGGAGCTGGATCGGCGAGGCGACAGTGCGCGGCTTCACATCGACCGCCGGTAGTCGGGAGCGCGGGTTCCATGGCGCAGTCACAGCCCAGCCCGATCGATTGCCGCATGCGATCCGCCGGTCCGCCCGCGTTCCTTGGGTTCGACCGTGGCGACCGGAGCGCGCCGCCGCCCGCGACGCGTTGCGCCGCTCAGCTTCGAACCGCCGTCCGGCCGCGAGAGTTGCACGGTGTGGGACACCGGCCACCCCCGCGTCCCGGCCATCGCCGGCGAAGCGGCCCGACCGCCGCTGCCACGCATCGCCCTCGGTTGCGGCATGGGTGATCCGCCTCGCGATGGCGTCCCGGCGCCGAAGCGGGGGCGCCACGAATGCGTTGCGCTTCCTCGACATGCGCAGGCTGCTTTGGCGCCCAAGGACGGGGAGTGCCACTCCATCTGCCGCCAACGATGTGTCAGCCCGCTCGATCTCGCTCTGCGGCCCGACATCCGTCCCTTTCGCGTGCGCCACGTTCCACTGCACGGTCTCCGTGGCGAGTTTACCGTCAATGTCGAGGAGTATGTCGCGAAATCGCGCCGTGCCGCATGGCTGAGCGTTCGCGCGCCGTGGACCGAGGCGTTCCCACCCGGACGGCGCGACTACCATGGCCGTGCCGGGTCGTAGCGGTCCAGGCCGTCCCGCACCAGCCGCGCCTCCAGCCCGCCCAGCGCCAGGTGCGGGTCCTGGTGCGACAGCAACACCTTTTTCCAGCCCATGCCGGCACTCCGCGTCGACCACCGCATTCAACTCCCAGCGCCCGCCCGCGACGCGCGCATCCGGTTGCTCGGCTGCGCCAACTTCGGGTCCACCTCCGCCTGCATCTGCTGCCCTTCGCGGGTGCTCTTGCCTGTCGCCTGCTTTACGAGCTTCTCGCGCGCGGCCGCGTCCAAACACCGGCACGGCTGCGGGTGCCGGGCCGCGCTCGCCGCCGCGCACTGGTGCGGCCGGCAGCGGTTCCACTGGTGCGCCGTCACTCCGCCGCGCACCGCCAAGGTCGCAACTGCTGGCGCCGCCGGCGGATGGCCCTGGTTGCGTTCATTTGCGTCGCGTTGCTCAGTTCAGCGAACCGTCGCGCAGCGGTTCGCGCGCCCCGCCGGTCTGGCTGCAAAGCCGCATCGCCTTGACGCACCGCCAGGCGGCGGGCCGCGGGTGTAATCCAGTTCGTGCACGACGTAGCCGAACAGGCTGCCGTATCCGCGGGTCAGGTGGAGCCGGCGCGCCTTGATCTCGCGCGGGTGGCGAGCGAAATCCGTGTGTAGTGCAAACATTTCAAAGAATCGGCGTCGGTGTGATTGACAACTTTGTAAGATGCGATTATTGTGTGAGTCACGACGGTGGGGACGGCCCATCGGACGATCTCCGCATCTGCGGACGAAGGAGACTAGAATGACTGAGAGCGTTGACGAGCGCGGTAACCACACCAGCGACGAGTGCACACAGGCCCCCGGCAAGGTCGTAGTACCGGTGAAGTGGGATCTCGGCGACGAGCGAGTCGTCGAAATAGAACTGGGCAGTCCGGTCACCGTTATCCTCGGACTCATCGCCGCCGAACGCAGCTGCTTGGCCGAGGAGTTAGTGTTGGTTCGCGAAGGGGCGGACGAACCACTTTCGTCCGCCATCGCAATCGACGAGAACTACCCCTACGACCGTCGCCACCACGTTCATCACTCAGGAGAGGTGGCCGTGACGGTGTTCTATCAGGCGGACCGACAATGTCAGGCGTTCAAGCGGTTTGAGGCTGTCAAGGATGTTCTTGCGTGGGCGATCCACGTGTTCAACGTCGACTTGAGTTTGGCAGCGGAGTTCGAACTAACGCGCCATGGCCAGAAGGAAGAACTCCGCTCACATGAACACATCGGCCACTTGGCCGGAAAGGAGTGCGAGCTTGCGCTTGACCTCGTGCGTGGCGACATCGCTAACGGAAGCGGGTCGTGATCGCCGATCCTAGCATTGCCCGTGTCGAAGCCGATCTCCAGGAGGGCGATTTTCTCAGCGGCCGCGATGCAGGTCGTTGGCACGTGATCTCATTCGAGTTCCCGAACTTGAATTTTATTGTGTCCGCGACCGAGCCGGACGGCACTGCCAGCGAGTACGGATTCCGGGCCGAGTTATCGAGCTTTCCGGGCCAGCCTCCAATGGTCAGGATCTGGGACCACGAGCAGAACAGTCCCCTTGATTTGGACTATCGCCCAAAGGGAGGTCCAAGAGTCCAGACGACCTTCCAGTGTTGGGGATCTGATACCGTGTACCGCCCGTGGGACCGCCTCACCGGTCCCCACAATGGCAACGCCACACGGTTTCCACATCTTGCATGGCATCCAGAGCGTCGTCTCGTTTTTGTTTTTGAGGACCTCCATGGGATACTTAATAGCAACGCTCGCGCGCAGAGTCTTCGGGCCTCAGCCTGAGATCCTCTGCAGCTCATCGGTTTGGCATGCCGGTGTCGCAGAGCTCAGGCGACGTGCTGGCGGTTTTCGCGAGAGTGGAGCTTTTCTGCTAGGATCGAAGCGTGAGGCGCGGCGGGTTGAGGAGTTTGTGTTCTACGACGACATAGATCCGAACGCGCTGAACAATGGAGTTGTCGAAATCGACGGACGTCGACTAGGCGACCTCTGGATGCGCTGTCGGGAGACAGGGCGGGCTGTCGTAGCCGACGTCCATGTTCATCCTGGTCATTTCCGGCAGAGCGAGTCGGATCGCGCCAATCCCATAATTGCGGAGGTTGGCCACATCGCGATTATCCTCCCGGATTTTGTCAAGCGGGAGACTCGCCCCGGTGGAATCGGCGTGTATGAGTACCTTGGCTCGCGCAGTTGGAAGGATCGAAGTTCCGATCTCCCGTCGCCGTTTCACGTTGGGTGGTGGCCATGGCGCTAGAAAAGCAGATCGCACGTCTCGCAAGAATACTGGTCGACAATGAGAACATCTCTTTTGATGAGGCTCAGGGTAGGCTACGGGCGCTTACCCTCGAGATCGTTGTTGGGCCCGAGGCCGTGACACCCGCCGCCCACGCGGCCGTGCTAACGGCGATATCGGTGGCGAGTAGAACGTTCGTAGGCGGAGTGCGGGTAATAGGGGCAGTAGACGGCCCCCTCGCGTCAGCCCTTCCAATCAGAGCAGATAGTCTTGCCAGCGCTGCGACGTTAGTAGGCGCCTCAGTGTTCAAAGGCGCACCCTCGCGCCGGATTCTCGTCTGTCCGAGTAGAGAGTTGTCCGACTCCTGCGACACTTCGCCGTGGTGGAACGGCTGGAGGGCGGGTACGGCTAGGCCCGGACAAGCGAGGTGGGATGATGGACACAATCCGCTGCCCGGTGTCGCTGCCGGTGCACTGGCTGTAGGTGCAGCCTTCGAGGTTGAGCGGGTAGGCAGCCGCCACGTCGGAACTGCGGTCAACCTCTGGCCTACCGAGCCCGGGACCCTGGCGCCGCGCTTCACGGAGGTGTTTCTCCCTGGAGCACTCTGGATCATTGGCGTCGGTAACTTGGGACAGGCATTCCTCTGGGCTCTCGCGGCGCTGCCTTACCGTGATCCCACGAGTGTCTCGGTCGTCCTTCAAGATCACGACAAGATTACCGAGGAGAATTGGGGTACGTCAGTGTTAGTCGACGGCGAGTCCTACGGGATGCTAAAGACTAAGCTCGCTGAGCAGTGGGTGCTGGACAAAGGCTTCGAGGTTCGAAGAATCGATCGTCGTCTTATTGCAAGTGACCGCCTCGACAACAACGATCCACGCCTCGCGTTCTCGGGAGTAGATAAGGTCGAACCGCGTAAGCTCATGGCGAAGGTGGGTTACGACTGTATAGTCGATGCTGGGCTTGGGCGCACCTCCTCCGATTTCGACCGATATCGGGTCACCGTGTGCGATCGCACTCGCCCAATAGACAGACACTTCGACGGGCAACACGATGAGCCTGTGAGAGCGGAGATCCCGGCGGGCGATGCGTATCAACGCCTCGAGGCGGAGATCGGGCGTTGTGGGGCAGTGGAGATCGGTGGAGCTAGTGTTGCGGCTCCACATGTGAGCGCTGTTGCGGCGGCTTTGGCAGTTTCTCGCACGATTGCTATCGCTTCCGGCTGTAAGTGCCCCGCGAACGAGGTTGGAAAGCTTTCGTTATCGGAAGTTGCGAAGATTGCACCGTTGACTACGGTAGAGGGTCGAGGCATCTTCCACGCCGGGACACCGAACCCTAGCGCATACCAATAGATACTTGAAGACGTCATCCAGACGCATGGGCAAGCAGCACCACTGCCGTTGTGCGTGCATCTACGGTACTACCATCAAGCGTGCGATCAGCTCTTTCTCGGCTATGCTGACGGCTGTTTCCCTACGTATGGATCTCTCCAAGCCAGGCGAAGTCGAGGTGCCGCCGAGTAAGCGAAATGACGTATGGCCCGGGCATGTAGTGAGCGAGGGCAAGGACCGAATTCCGATGATAGTCGATCACATGTGCGGCCTCGTCCTCGGTTGACAGGCGGGTGACGAAGACCACCAGCCCCAACCGCGCATTCTGTATTGCTTGCAGCTCTACTAGCCTGCGCCGGAGTCTTTTGTCGCCGGTCACGGCAATTCAGCGCCGCGCCGCCACGTTCGGGATCCAGTCTACGTCGCGATCACGGGAGTCGATACCTCGCACGTCGCGGTGCGTGACCGCGTGCAGGTTCATCTCCCGCAGTAAGCCGACGAGTCGAGGACCGTAAGTCTCGGCCACGAGAAGGTGGGAGGCGTCACGCCGCGCGGCTCGATTCCTTGTAGCTTATTGCGCTGGTCACTTCTGCGACAGGGCGTTCGTATACCGTGGTGAGTTGCGCTGCCGCTTCGCCGGCGCGCCAGCGTTAGTAGATTATCGCCGTGGGGGTGCCGGTGCCCGGGATGCGGGGCTGCCCGAACCTGATCTCCGGATCCACTTCCGCCGCGACGACAAATCCGTTCTTGGGTCAAGGAGCCGGAGGCGGTCAGGGGAGTCTGTCTACCCGCCCCCCGGTCGACCTGCCTCATGCACTGAAACAATCGCGCCTTCATTTCGAGTTGCCCGGCTCGGTTGATGTTGAGGTACTCGCACGTCTGTTCGACCAACAGGTCCGAACGGTCGGTGAGAAGCTCGCAGTCGTCGAGTGGATGCCGGTTTCCGCGCTGTCTCGGAGATAGGCGATGGCGCGAAGCACGTTCTTGAGCGGTACGGAGTGAAGCCGGCCAAGCGACGAGAGCACGTACAACTCGACCAGGTTCTGAACGACAGGCTCGGTGGGCGGGCCGGTACGATCGGCGTTCAGCATCGCTCGCCGGCGGGGTGGTGTAGCGGAGCCCGCGTGTGGAGGAACGCCCCCCACGAGACCGGACGCCTGATGGTCCAGGCGGCTTCGGTTGGCGTGTATGCGGGACTCCGCGGAGCGCATGCCGCCGTGGATGTCATCCTACATGGTGGAACATGAGTAAGTGCTGAGCATCTGTCCAGCCACCCCGCCAGTCCCGTCGGCCGGTCTGGTACGGCTGGGCGGCGAGGCCGGGGCGGTCGGGGGATTATGTGGCCGTCCTGCCGGACGATCGGCTCGGTGAGGATCATCCACGTCTGGCTGACCGACACGACCGTCGACGCGCACGGAATCGGCAACCAGGTTGGCTCCCTCGAACAGCGCCGTTGCGGTTGCAGTGCCGGCGTCGTAGCGAATTCGCGCCGACACCGGGGCGCCGGCATACCGCAGCGTGCCGGATGTCGCGGTGGAACTCGGAGAAGGTCTTGATGCCCTCCTGAATGAGGAAGTTGGGCGAGCACACGTCGACGTGGATCGCCGCGGCGGCCCGCGAACGGGCGCCCCACACGTGCGGGGCGATGTGCGCGTAGCGGGTCTCCGCCATGGTTGCGATCTTCCTGGTCTCCGAGATGCCGCCGGTGACCGACAGGTCCATCCGGATTATGGAGGCGGCCTGCTTCTGCGCCGACGCTGTCGACTCGCAACATCGAGGCCGCCGGCGGGAAGCGGATTCTCCCACGGTTGTCGGTCGGGACCCGTGACCAGCTTGCCACCGTGGTGCGCCTCACCATCGCCGAGAAGCTTGGCACCACCGTCGTCCTCGACGACGGGCTCGTGCACCGCGACGTATCCCGCATGAGCCGGCTGTACGCCCTCATGCGCGAGTGCGCAGTGGAGCTCCCGATTGTCGTGCTCACCTGCCGCCCCGAACGATACGATCCCGCGGACGGACAAACGGTGCACTCGATCAACCTCACCAAGCACATCAAGCGCAAGTGCTCGTAGCACCGCAGTCGTCTCCATAAGCGTCGTCCCGGTAACGACTCTGTTCCATTCTGTCTTATTCCGGCTCATTGTATGGGTAGAACTGCCGTAACCATCGGCCCTGTAAAGATTTGTTCTATTCCGTTCTATTCTGTCTATTACCGGCTCATTGTACGGAGGGTCTAGCGTAAACGTCCTTCCAGCAAGGATTTGTTTCATTCCGTCTTATTCCAACTCATTGTGCCGGCCCGGATTTGGGCATGTGGTCCAACTTGACCGCACACGGCTCTCTCGTGATGATGCCGCCATGGCCGCAACCCGCCGTCCCGCCGTCGGAGGCGTGAGATGAACGTCTTTGAACTCCGGGACCGGCTCGTCGACGACTATCGAAAATACACGCGCAGCTTCATCAAGATCAGAGATCCGCGGATAGAGGAGTTCGTCGATGGCCACCTCGGTGCGGAGGGTTTCTGGCCGGAGCCGCTGCTGCAACTGAACCCGGCATTCCATCCGGGCGGCACGATTGACGATCTGGTCGCAGAGGGGATTCTGTCGGATGAGTGCTTGCGGATATTCCGCTACCGCGAGTCCTCTGAGGACCACCGTGGCGGCCGGCTCCTCCTCCACCGCCACCAGCGCGAAGCGATTCTCAAGGCTCACGAGGGGAAGCATTACGTGCTCACGACGGGCACCGGCTCGGGCAAGAGCTTGGCGTACATTGTGCCGATCGTGGATCGCGTCCTGCGGTCGGGCTCCGGTCGCGGTGTCCAGGCCATCATCGTCTACCCGATGAATGCCCTCGCCAACAGCCAGCACGAGGAGCTTGCCAAGTTCATCGACGCCGCCTATCCGCAAGGCGAGGCACCGGTTCGCTTTGCCCGCTACACGGGGCAGGAGAGGGGCGAGTCACGCGAGACCCTCCGGAGTTCTCCGCCGGACGTGCTCCTGACCAACTACATGATGCTGGAACTGTTGCTCACCCGCCGCGAGGACCGCGAGCTTGTGCGAGCGGCACAGGGGCTCCAGTACCTCGTGTTCGACGAACTGCATACCTACCGGGGCCGTCAGGGAGCCGATGTCGCGATGTTGATCCGCCGATGCCGCCACGCCTTCGGCAACCGTGTAATCTGTGTCGGGACCTCGGCCACCATGGCCAGCGACGGTACTACCGACGATCAGCGCCGTGACGTTGCGGCGGTGTCGCAGTCGCTGTTCGGGGTGGACTTCACGCCGGAACAGGTTATAGGTGAGACGTTGAAGCGGGCGACTCCCGAGGTCGACTTCGACGACGACGCGGTACGAGCCCCTCTCCGGGCCGCTGTCGTCGGCGATGAGCACCCGCCGGAGGACTACCAACTGTTTCGGCGCCATCCGCTCACCTCTTGGATTGAATCTACGTTCGGTGTCCACGAAGAGCCCGAAACTGGCGAACTGTTGCGTCAGACACCGCGGAGGCTTCAGGGCAGCGAACTCGACGGACTCCCGAGCGCGGCGGCGGAGCTCGCACAACAGACGGGAACCGAACCCGACCAGTGTGCGGAGATCCTGCGACGCTGGCTGCTCATGGGGTCGACACTTCGCGAGGATCAGTCGAGCCGGTTCCCCATCTTTGCCTTCCGGTTCCACCAGTTCCTGACCCGTGGAGACACGGTGTGGGCATCGCTCGAATCGGAGCGACAACGCCATCTGGAGATCTCCAAGAAGGCCGCCAAGCCCGGCGAGCCCGACAAACCCCTGTATCCGCTGGTGTTCTGCCGTCACTGCGGAACCGCCTACTACCGCGTCCGTGTCGAAGCTGACGAGCAGGGCATGATCGCGCTTCCGCGCGACGATGGCGGTGAACATGGTGACGAATTCGTGCAGGACGGATATCTGTACGTTTCCGATGAGTCGCCGTGGCCCCGGACCGGGGATCCTGCGGAACTCCAACGGTTGCCCGACATGCTCAAAGAAATGACCGCTCGTCACGGAGAACGGATACGCCCCGAGGCCCGCAAAGATGTTCCGAAGCCATTGTTCGTCGATTCCACCGGCCGCTTCGTTGCAGAGGGGGGAGGCATACCGGCAGCACTGATCCGAGATCCGTTCCTGTTCTGCCTGGAGCCATCGTGCGGCGTAACGTACACGCGGAGTCAGCGATCGGAGCGGTTCAAGTTGGCAACCCTCGGCGTGGATAATCGGAGCACTGCCACCACCATTCTTGCGATGAGGTCGCTCATCCAATTGCAAACCGACCGGGAGCTCGACACTGAAGCACGCAAGCTGTTGAGCTTTACCGACAACAGGCAGGATGCCTCCCTCCAGGCCGGCCACTTCAATGACTTCGTGCAGGTCGCGCTACTGCGCTCGGCACTCCACCACGCGTGTGTACAAGGCCCGTCCGCAGGTCTCCGGCATGGCGACTTGTCGCGTTCCGTCGTCAGTGCAATGGAGTTGCCGTTCGAGGAATACGCTGCTGATCCGGAGGTGCGTGGAACCGCGCGCCATCGCACGCGCGACGCCCTATCCCGGGTGATAGAGTATCTCGTGTATCGCGACCTTGAACGCGGATGGCGCGTGACGGCGCCCAACCTGGAAGATTGCGGCCTGCTCCGGTTCGACTACGAGGGGCTTGCCGGCGAAGACGGGCTCCTCGGTGAAACGGAGTTGTGGGAGACGGGATTCGGGAACAACGAGGTTCCGCCGCTGCTCCGCATGGCGCCCCGGCACGTGCGCGAAGAATTCGTCCGCACGCTGCTCGATCTGCTGCGTCGGCAGCTTGCCGTAAAGGTCGATGTGCTCGACCCGGGCAAGCAACATGAATTGGTGGAACAAACGAAATTACGCCTCCAGGAAGGCACAGCCTGGTATCTGGACGACGAGCGGGAGTTGACCAACGCAGTCGTCGCTTGGCCGCGCTCCAGGAGAAAGCGGGAGCGACACGGATTGTTCGTCTCCTCTTACAGCGCCTACGGACAGTACCTCAGGCGTGAGCTTGCCCCTCACCTGGCGCCGAACCAGCGAGTCAGTCGTGCGGAAACCGACCAAATCATCCGCTTTCTGCTTCTGGCGCTCAAGCGCTATGGCATCGTGGAGCAGGTCAGAGGCGGGAGCGGCAACGATGGTCCGGGCTATCAGCTCAACGCCGATGCGCTGCGCTGGTTGCCCGGTGCCGGTAAGGATCGCCCGTTCGACCGCACTCGCCTTGCGGACGAAGGCGGGTTGCCGCTTGAGGTGAACCGCTACTTCGTGGAGTGCTACCGCAGCTTCGTAGACCTCAAGTGCGTCCTCGAAGCACGCGAGCACACTGCGCAGGTCACCACGGAGGACCGGCAGGAACGGGAGCAACGGTTTCGGAGAGGAGCCCTGCCGCTCATGTTTTGTTCGCCGACCATGGAATTGGGCGTCGACATCAAGCAACTGAACCTCGTCAATCTCCGAAACGTGCCGCCTACTCCGGCAAACTACGCGCAACGCAGCGGCCGCGCCGGCCGGAGCGGCCAGCCGGCGCTGGTGTTTACCTACTGCGCCGGCCGCAGTCCCCACGATCAATACTTCTACCGCGAGCCCGTCAAGATGGTAGCCGGGACGGTGACGCCGCCCCGTATCGACCTGCGCAACCGCGACCTGATCCGTTCTCACATCCAGGCCATCTGGATGCAGACTGCGAAGCCCGATCTCGGGAAGACGTTGACGAAGGTCCTTGAATTGGCCCCGGATAGCGGCCTCCTTCCGCTCCCGGTCGCCGACGCGATCAAGGAGGTTCTACGCGATCCGTACCGGCGAGAGGAAGCGCGGTCGCGAGCAGCTCCGGTGATTGACGAAATCCGCTCGGAGCTCGCCCAGACGAGTTGGTTCCACGACGATTGGGTGGACGATGTGCTCGGTCAGATCGACCTCAACTTCGATGCTGCGTGCGAGCGCTGGCGCAATCTCTACCGGGCGGCCCGACGGCAACGCAAGCTGCACCACGACATCATCGGCGATCATTCCAGGCCTGAGGCCGAACGTAACCACTCCCGCAGATTGCGTGCACAGGCCGAGGCGCAGATTCGCCTCCTTACGGAAGCCGAGGGAATCTACGAGGGCGACTTCTACTCCTACCGCTACTTTGCCACCGAGGGATTCCTGCCTGGCTACAACTTTCCGCGGCTGCCGGTCTCCGCGTTTGTGCCCGGGCGGCGTGGGAGCAAGGGACGCGACGAATTCATCTCGCGGCCACGGTTCCTCGCCGTCTCCGAGTTTGGCCCGCGTGCGTTGATCTATCACGAAGGGGCGCGGTATCGCGTCTACAAGGCCAACCTCGACTTCGGATCTGATGCGGCCGAGGACACCCGCGACCTCAGCACCGACACGATGAAACGGTGTCCGAGATGCGGATACGCTCATCTTGAGGCGGGCGCCACCAATCTGAGCGAGGTTTGCGATCGCTGCGGCGCATACCTCGACGATCGGATCGACGGTCTCGTCCAGATGCAGAATGTGAGCCTCAAGCTGGCGCAGCGTATCACGTGCGACGAGGAAGAACGGCAACGGTTTGGCTACCGGCTGTACACCGCTTACCGGTTCCCGGAAGTCAATGGTCAACTCGATCACAAGGATGCCGAGGTCTACTGCGACGACTCCTGCATACTCAAGCTCAGCTACGGCGACGCCACAGATCTCTACCGTATCAACCTGGGATGGGCCAACCAGGATGGCTCGCAACCGCCCGGCTTCAAGCTGGATCTGGAGCGCGGTTATTGGGCGCGCAACCAGGCAGACACGGGCGACCAGGACGACGCGGCCACCCTGACGCACATGCGGCGGGTAGTTCCCTACGTGCGGGACACGAAGAATGTCCTTGTCATGAAGTTCGATCAGCCTCGCTCCGGCCCGGAGATGGCCGGCCTGCAGGCAGCCTTCAAGCAGGCAATCCAGTTGCACTTCCAGATCGAACCGCGCGAGCTCGCCTGCGAAGCGTTGCCCGACACGCGTGACCGACGGGAGATACTGTTCTACGAGGCCGCCGAGGGCGGCGCTGGCGTCCTCCGCCAGTTGGCCGAAGATCCGTCCGTGCTGCCGGCGCTCGCACGCCGCGCGTTGGAAATCTGTCACTACTCCCCGGACTCACTGGAAGATCAGGCTGCCGATTGGTGCGGCAAGGCGTGCTACCAGTGCCTGCTCGACTATGGGAACCAGCCGGACCACAAGGATCTGGATCGGGCGCTGATCCGCGACCTCCTTGCGGCCTTGGGGCGGTCGGAGTGTCGCCCAGCCGGAGGCACCGGTACGCGCAGCGACCGCTTGAACGAGTTACGAAAACGCTGCGACAGCAAACTTGAACAGCGCTGGCTCGACTGCGCCGACAGGCTCGACGTTCGTCTTCCCAGTGACGCGCAGTATGACCTCCCGAGCCACTTTACGCGCCCTGATTTCTTCTACCGCGACGTCAACGCGGCGATCTACGTCGACGGCCCGCCTCATGATGCCGCACACCAGATCCGGGACGACGACATCACCACCCAGGCACTTATCGAATTAGGCTACATCGTCATCCGCTTCCATCACACAGACGACTGGGAAACGATATTCCGCCGGCATCCCGATGTGTTCGGAGCGCCGAGCGTATGACACTCGCCGACATCGAATCCCTGGTTTCGAACGGCGAGTCCGAGCGCCTCGAATTGAAGGCTTCTACTGGCGAACTGCGTACCGGCGTGAGATCGGTGTGTGCGATGCTCAACCACCGTGGCGGTACTGTGCTGTTCGGCGTCGATCGAAATGGACGGATAGTCGGTCAGTTGGTGAGCGACCAGACCCTTGAGAGCATGGCGGCGGAGCTAAGCGCGTTGGAACCTCCAGCCTATCCGTCCGTCAGTCGTGTGCCCGTTCAGGCAGGGCGAGAAGTCTTGGTGATCAGCGTGTCGAGAGGACAGAATCAGCCTTACAGTCATCGCGGAAGGGCATGGCGGCGGGTAGCCAACGTCAACCAGGGGATGACTCGTGAGGAGTACAACCGAGTACTTATCGAACGGCTGCACAGCGATCGCCGGTGGGAAAACGAACCTGCCTCTGGATGGACGGTAGCTGACCTCGATCAGGAAGAGATCCTTCGCACTCTCGACGAAGCTGTCCGCCGTGGCCGCGCGGACGATCCGGGGACCCGAGATCCTTCGGAAGTGTTACGTGGGTTGGGCCTGATCCGTGGGAGTGATCTGCTTCGAGCGGCGGTCGTACTGTTCGGCTCGCCTGACCGCGTCGAGAGAGAGTACACCCAGTGCCTGTTGCGGGTGGCGAAGTTCCGAGGAACGGATCGCACCGAGTTTCTGGACAACCGGCAGTTTCGAGGCAACGCCTTTGATCTCCTGAGCCGGGCGGAGCGCTTCTACCGGGACAACCTGCCCATAGCAGGACGTGTCGAGCCGGACCTGTTCCGACGGGTGGACACCCCGCTCTATCCGCCGGAGGCGCTTCGTGAGGCCCTTGCGAATGCTTTCTGCCACCGGGACTACTCGATCGGCGGCGGTTCGGTGGCGGTTCGGTGGCGGCGGCGATTTATGACGATCGCCTTGAAGTGACCTCTTCCGGCACGCTCCATTTCGGGCTCACCGCCGAAGCGTTGTTTGAGCCCCACGAGTCCCTGCCCTGGAACCCATTGATAGCTCAAGTCTTTTATCGTCGGGGAATTATCGAACAGTGGGGTCGAGGAACCATCAAGATGAGGGAACTCGTCACAGACGCCGGACTGCCGGCGCCGGAGATCGAGGATGTGGGCGGATGCGTGACCGTACGCTTCAGAACTGGGACGTACGTGCCTACGCACGTGGAGAGAGAGGTGACCGATCGCCAGAGGGCCATTCTCACCCTGCTCGCGGGAGTACGCGGCGGTCTCGCCCTACGCGAGATCATCCCAGAACTGGAGAAATCTCCCACGCCGCGACAGGTGCAAGATGATCTACGCATCTTGCGAACGCTTGGCTTGGCGATGAGCACAGGTCATGGCCGTGGCGCGAGGTGGAAACGCCAATAGTCCCATTCGTCGGGGGTGGTTGTCTTATTCCGGCCCATTCTGTCTTATTCTCTGAATATATCCTACTAACTTCATATCTATAAATGAATTAGCGCGCATGTTCTATTCTGTTCTATTTTCTGTCTTATTCCCTATCGAGTGAAATTGAAAATGGGTTATTATCTTCTACGAAATGATTTACGTCATTTGTCTAATTCCGTTCTATTCTGTCTTATTTTAGCGATTCTCACACAAGCGAACAGCTATTTCGTAGTCCTCGCAGCTACACGAGCTATTGCCGAACACCCGCTCCGCTGGTCCCGAGGTTAGCGTAATCCGAATCGCTACAGGGTGTCAGCGTTACGGGCGGGCGGGCCGATATTTGGAACGTGAGTGCAACAAGCCTCTCCGAGGCCGGCACCCTCGTTCGGGCGCGAGCGCGCGAATGGGTGGTGCTGCCCGACTCGACCGACGAACTGCTGATGCTCCGGCCCGTGGGCGGGCTCGACGAGGAGATTACCGGAGTCCTGCCGGCGGTGGAACCGGTCGAGTCGGCTACGTTCCGGCTCCCGAGCCGGGAGGACCTCGGCGACTTCACCTCGGGCCGCCTGCTGCGCGACGCGGCCCGCCTGTCCACCCGCGCCGCCGCCGGACCGTTTCGCAGCTTCGGGCGCATCGCCGTGGAGCCCCGGCCTTATCAACTGGTGCCCCTGATGATGGCGCTGCGGCTCGACCCGGTGCGCATGCTGATCGCCGACGACGTAGGCATCGGCAAGACCATCGAAGCGTGTCTCATCGCCCGCGAGCTGCTCGACCGGGGCGAAATCCGCCGCCTGACGGTGCTCTGTCCCCCGCCCCTTGCCGAGCAGTGGCAGCGGGAGCTGGCGGAGAAGTTCCACATCGAGGCGGAGCTGGTCCTGTCGAGCACCATCCAGCGTCTGGAGCGCGACCTGAACATCGACGAGTCGGTCTTCGAGCGGCATGCCTTCACCGTCGTTTCGACCGACTTCATCAAGCAGCCCCGGCGTGCCGAGGACTTCGCGCATCGCTGTCCCGAGTTTGTCATCGTTGACGAGGCCCACGGCTGCACACTGGCTGCCGGCGCGGGCCGCGGCCGCCAACAGCGACATGACCTGTTGCGCCGCGTGACCGCGGACCCCGAGCGCCACGTCCTGCTGGTCACGGCAACGCCGCACAGCGGCAACGAGGACGCGTTTCGCTCCCTGCTGAGTCTGCTTGACGAGGAGTTCGCCGGCCTGCCGGCAGACCTGGACCGCACCGGGCGCGAGGGCGTCCGCCGCCGGCTCGCGCGTCACCTCGTGCAGCGCCGCCGCGCCGACATTCGTCGCTACCTCGAGACCGACACGGAGTTCCCGAAGCGCAGGGACAAGGAGGCTACCTACGGTTTCAGTCCGACGTATCGGAAGCTGTTCGACGACATCCTGGCCTTTGCGCGGGAGTACGTGGCGGTGGACGGCGAACAGCGTCGGCGGCGGGTGCGCTACTGGTCGGCGTTGGCCCTGCTGCGGTGCGTGTCATCCAGTCCTGCCGCCGCCGCGGCGACCCTGCGCAGCCGCACGGCTGCCGAGGGGGCCGACGAGGCCGACGTGGATGAGGTAGGCCGCCGCACGGTGCTCGACCAGTCCGACGACGATGACGCGGTGGCGCCGGACTTCAGCCCCGGCTCGGACACCGAACACAGTCCGCAAACGATGCGCCGCCGCCTGCTGGAGTTCGCGCGTCGCGCGGAGGCCATCGACCATGCCGCGGATCGTAAGCTGCAAGGTGCTGTCCGCGAGATCAAGGCGCTCCTGAAGGATGGGTTTCATCCGGTCGTTTTTTGCCGCTTCATCGATACGGCGGAGTACGTCGCCCGTCATCTGCGCGAAGTGCTCTCCCGCACGACGGTGCAAGCGGTGACCGGCTTGCTCCCCCCTGCCGAGCGTGAGGCCCGCATCCAGTCACTCGTCGACGAGGGAGGGCGGTTCGTCCTGGTCTGCACCGACTGCCTCTCCGAGGGCATCAATCTGCAAGAACACTTCGATGCCGTCCTCCATTACGACTTGGCGTGGAACCCCACTCGCCACGAGCAGCGCGAAGGCCGGGTGGATCGGTTCGGGCAACGCGCGCCCGAGGTGCGCGTGGTTACCTACTTCGGCACCGACAACCCGATCGACGGCGTGATCCTCGATGTCCTGATCCGCAAACACAAGAGCATCAAGAGCGATCTCGGGGTGACCGTGGCGGTTCCCGGCTCCAGCGAGCGGATCGCGGAGGCGCTGTTCGAAGGGGCGCTGTTCCGCGATCAGGAAGGCGCGCAGCAGCTCACTCTCGATTTCATTGACGAGTACGATGCGCAAAAGCAGAAGCTGCACGACGAGTGGGAGGACGCCCGCGACCGCGAGCGGGAGAGCCGCTCCCGCTTTGCCCACCACACGATCAATCCTCAGGCGGTAGCCGACGAGCTGGCCGACGTGCGCGAGGCTATCGGCGGTAGCGCGGACGTGACCCGATTCTTTGCCGATGTGCTTCGGACGGCCAACGTGCCGATCCAGCTCAACGGGAAGGCAGAGGTCCACATCAGCAACGAAACGCCGCGTACGCTACGCCAGGCGATCGGTCGCGACGAGCCGTTTGCGGGGCGCTTCGACCTGCCGCTCCAGGAGGACGAGATTTACCTCGGACGTACGAGCCCGATGATCGAAGGCTTGGCGAGTTGGACGCTCGATCAGGCGCTCGACCCGGAGTCTCGCGATATCGGGCCCGTGGCAGCGCGCTGCGGGGCGACCTTCACCTCTGCAGTGGACACGCGTACTACGCTGCTGGTCACGCGCTTCCGTTACCACCTGAGAACCGGTGGAACCGGCGGCGAGACGATTCTGTGCGAAGAGATCGTACCGCTGGCGTGCACCGGTCCGTCGGCGGCGCCGGACTGGCTGGCGCCGGATGACAGCGAGCGCCTCATGGCTGCCCGGCCAGAACGCAATCTCCTCCGGACGGCAATCGATCAGCAACTCAACGTGTTGCTACCTTCGCTGCCGACCTTTCAGGAGCGTCTGGAGAACATCGCGACCCAACGTGCGAACGCGCAACTGGACGCGCACCGGCGCGTACGCACGGCGAGCAGGACGCGAGGCCGCATCGCCATCGAGCCGGCGCTCCCGGTGGATATCCTTGCCGCCTACGTTCTGTTGCCGAGGTTGGACTGACGTGGCGCGGCGCACGCAAGACTTCCAGACCATCCGCTCCGAGGGCGGCCTGCTGCCACTGGACCTGTTGCGGCGAGTGCTGGACCCGCATTCCGGCTTGCCGGGGACCATGGCGGAAGACTACCACCTGGCTCCTGGGGAACGGCTGAACGAGATCATCACCCAATCCTGGAACCGCCTTGCGAAGCATTGGGACGAGTTTCGCCAGGCTACGGCGAATCTGCCCACGGGTGCCGCGGGGACTGGCCTTACCAACGACAAGTGGAGTCTGCCACTGCTGCGCGAGTTGGGATTCGGTTTCCTGCCGGTGACCGCCGGGCCCGAGCTGGATGGCCGCACCTTTCCCATCGGACGTTTCTCCGGTCCGGTCCCGATTCATCTGGTAGGCTGCGGTCTGTCGCTTGATCGCCGAGCCGCCGGGCAACGCGGTGCGGCGGCGGCAAACCCGCACGGCCTCGTACAGGAGTTCCTCAACCGCAGCGACGCGCACCTGTGGGCGATCGTGTCGAACGGGCTGCGCCTGCGCGTGTTGCGCGACAACCAGGCGCTCTCGCGGCAATCGTTTCTCGACTTCGATCTCGAAGCGATGTTCTCGGGCGAGGTCTATTCCGACTTCGTGCTCTTGTGGTTGGTGGCGCATGCAACCCGCTTCATGCCCCGCGACGGCGATCGTCCGGAGACCTGCCGGCTGGAGCAATGGACTCAAGAGGCGGAGAGGATCGGAACTCGTGCTCTCGAGGGGTTGCGCGGCGGGGTCGAGCGCGCACTTGCCCATCTCGGCGCCGGCTTCACCAGCCATCCCAATAACGAGGTTCTGCGCGAAGCGTTGCGCACCGGATCGCTCACCCCGACCGGCCTCCACGAGCAGCTCCTGCGGGTCGTATACCGGCTGATCTTCCTGTTTGTGGCGGAGGACCGCACCCTCGACGGGCGGTCGCTGCTGCATCCGCCGGACGACTCCGCCGCGGCACGGATCGCACGCGAGCGCTACGCCGAGCATTACGGCACCGCCCGGCTGCGGCGACTGGCGGGACGGATCAAGGGCTCGCGTCACGGCGACCTCTGGCGCCAATTCCGGTCTCTCGTCGCACCGCTCTCGGGGGATCGGAGGTCGGCGACGATCCGCCGGCGCTTGGCGCTCCCCGAACTGGGCAGCTTTCTCTGGGATCCGGCATCGACTGCCGCGTTGAACGACACCGAGCTGACCAACTACGACTTTCTCGAAACTCTGCGGCACCTCGCCTATACCCGGCAGGACAAGATGCTCCGTCCGGTGGACTACCACAATCTCGGCGCCGAGGAACTGGGCGGCGTGTACGAGAGCCTGCTCGCGCTCACGCCGCAAGTGAACGGAGGCGGCGGACACTTCTCCTTCGCCGAGTTCACCGGCAACCGGCGCAAGACGTCAGGTTCCTATTACACCCCTGATGCGCTGGTGCAGTGCCTGCTGGACTCCGCTCTCGATCCGGTAGTCGAGGCTGCCGTGGCGGGCAGGACCGGTGCCGAAGCGGAACAGGCGATACTCGACCTAAAGGTATGCGATCCGGCGGTGGGGTCAGGTCACTTCCTGGTTGGCGCCGCGCACCGGCTTGCCCGCCACCTGGCCCGCATCCGCGCCTACGCGGCCGGCGAGAGCGAGCCGTCGCCGCTGCTCTACCAGCGCGCGTTGCGCGACGTGATCGGGCGCTGCCTGTACGGCGTGGACGTGAACCCGATGGCCGCCGAGCTGTGCCGCGTGGGCCTGTGGCTCGAAGCGCTGGAGCCGGGCAAGCCGCTGTCCTTCCTCGACCGCCACATCCGCGTCGGCAACAGCCTGCTCGGGGCCACGCCGGAGTTGATCGCCGCCGGCCTGCCAGACGCGGCGTTCAAGCCGATCCAGGGGGACGACAAGAACGTCTGCTCAGCATTTAGGAAACGGAACAAGACCGAACGCGAGCACGGCCAACACGACCTGGGCTTCATTGCCGAGTCTGGCGAGGAGTACGACTCGCTGGTCTCGCGCAGCCGCAGCATCGACCACGGGCCCGATGAAATCCTGGAGGAAGTACACACCAAGGAGGCTCAGTTCCGGCGCCTGCAAGAGTCCGTGGACTACCGGGACGCTCAACAGATTGCGGATGTATGGTGCGCGGCATTCGTCTGGCCCAAGCGACCGGGCGTGGTCGACGCACCGACTACGGACACGCTACGCCGCCTCCGCGAAGGTGCCGAGGCGTTGGCCCCAGCACAACGTGAAGAGATGGAACGGATCGTGGGCCGCTACCAGTTCTTCCACTGGGATCTCGCATTCCCCGAGGTGTTCGCCGCCGGCGGCTTCGACTGCGTGCTCGGCAACCCACCGTGGGAGCGGGTGAAACTCGTGGAGAAGGAGTGGTTCGCAGAACGCAACTCCGAGATCGCGAATGCCCCGAACGCCGCCGCGCGCAAGCGGATGATCGGTGACCTGCAACACCAGTTCCCGGAGCTGCACGCCGGCTTCGCGGCAGCACTGCGCGAGAGCAATGGGACCAGCCGCCTGCTACGCGACAGCGGCCGTTATCCATTCTGCGGACGCGGTGACATCAACCTCTACGCGGTGTTCGCCGAGGCGATGCGGAGCATCGTAAACGAGCGCGGTCGCGCTGGCTGCGTACTCCCGACTGGGGTCGCCACCGACGATACTACCAAGTTCTTCTTCCAGGACGTCGTAGAAAAGCGGTCGCTGGTTAGTCTCTTCGATTTCGAGAACAGGAGAGGATTGTTTCCTGACGTGGACAGCCGGATGAAGTTCTGTCTCTTCACCGCTGGAAGCGGAGCCACGCCGACAAGTGAACGCGCAGAGTTCGTGTTCTTCGCCCATGCCGTCGACGAGTTATTCGACTCTGAACGCCGGTTCACGCTCTCCCCGGATGAGATCACTCTGCTCAACCCCAACACCCATACCTGTCCTATCTTCCGGTCGCGCAAGGACGCCGAGCTGACCAAGGCGATCTACCGCCGCGTTCCGGTGCTCGTTCGCAATGCCCGAGACGCTCGACCAGAACGGAATCCCTGGGGCATACGGTTCAACCGGATGTTTGACATGTCCAACGACTCGAGCATTTTAAGAAGAGGGAGGAACTTGAAGCCGACGGCTGGAGCCTCGAAGGAAGCGTATTCCACAGGGACGGGGAGGAATGCCTGCCGCTGTACGAAGCAAAGATGGTCCATCACTTCGATCATCGCTGGGCAAGCTTCGACGCGTCCGCAAGCGAGGAGGTTGTCGCCGACGTACCACTGGAGCACAAGCGGGACCCTGATTTCAAGGCGATGCCAAGGTATTGGGTGGACGCACGCGAGGTCTACCTCCGCAGCGCTGACTTGCCGAGGGGCTTGCTGACCGCGCTCCGCAACCGCGATACCTCCATGATAGTGTTGGGCGTCGCCCACCTGCTGTTCGCTCACCGGTTACGGCAGCCGTTCGACGATCAGGGAAGCGCATCGGAGGGACTATTCGCCGAGTGGATCAGGTTCGCAGAGAACTATCCCTTCGCTCGCGGTCTGAGACCGACGCAGATGGGATTGTGCGGGAACAATCCCGGCACAATGCCCGCCAACTGGATGGAGTTGGCTGCCGACTCCGGGCGGCAACGGCCGACACCGCGTTCTCTTGAGCGTATCGCGCCGGGACCGGAGTTCTTACCGGCGGCACCGCTGGACGAGGTGAATACTGATCCACGCAACATCACACTTTGGTACGCAGCCGACGAAGCAGCAGTGTCCGGGACGCTGCAGTACGCCGCTCGGTATCGACATTTGTTCGAACCTATGCCCAAACTGGAGAATGAGGACGACGTGCTGACCTGCGCCGAGCAGTGGTTGAGACAGACCACCCCGCGCTGGTTGATGGGCGTCCGAGACATCGCCCGGAGCACGGATGAGCGAACCGTCGTTGGCGGGGTGTTCCCGCTCGCGGCTGTTGGAAACAATCTTCCAGTGTGGAAGGCATCGACGAGCTCTTCGGTGGCTGTGCCCGCGTTGCTGTCGAGTCTTGCTTGTGACTACGCTGCTCGGCTCAAGGTGGGTGGCACGCACCTGAATTTCTTCATCGCCAAGCAGATCCCAGTCCTTACTCCCTACCTACTCGAACAGCCGGCACCTTGGAGCCGCACCGCCGAAACTGTCCGCGACTGGCTGCTTCCCCACATTCTGGAGTTGACGTACACGACCTGGAGCCTCGAACCGTTCGCCTCCGACTGTCGATGGAACGGTCCGCCGTTCCGCTGGGATGGGGAGCGCCGCTTCCTGCTGCGCTGCGAGTTGGATGCCGCCTTCTTTCACCTGTACCTGCCGGCGGATGAGGACGGTGACTGGCAGCCGCCACGCCAAGTCGGCGGTCATCGTCACACTGAGACGGCCGAGCAACGAGCCGAGCTCACGCGCCACTTCCCCACGCCGCGGGACGCGGTCGACTACATCATGGACACCTTCCCGATCATCCGCCGCAAGGACGAGTCGCGATACGGGGAGTACCGCACGAAACGTGTCATCCTCGGCATCTACGACGCGATGCAGACCGCCGCCGCAACCGGCGAGCCCTACCGAACCGTCCTCGATCCACCGCCCGCCGATCGGAGCTGTTGTCACCCGCCTCGCATCGCGGTGCTCGATCTTGCGTCGCTGGCCGATGGCGAGTGGACTAGGCCGGAAGGCGATCGGACTGGTACTGAGGCCGCCGTTCTCGCAGCGGTGTTGAAAGCGAACGGCGGCCCTGCTCCGATACGTACGGTGCGCCTCACCGCCTTGCTGGCGCTCGAACCGCGGCTGCTCACACCCTCCCTCCCGTCGGAGGATGCGATTCACTGGAGACGGTTGATTGGACCCGAGGCAACGGCGCTCGACTCGACCTCGGTGCCACTCCAGCCGCCGGCCAACCATCCGTGGGGCAGCGCCGTGCAGCAGCTTCGGGGAACGGGACGTCTGATTGAGGACTTGGCGGCCGGAACGTGGGCGCCGGGATCCGGTCTGAACGCGATCCGCACCGATGGATGGCCTGACGGACGCGTGAACATGGTGCTGCAAACCCTGCTCCGTCGCGACGCCGAGCAGATCGTTCGCACGCTTCCCGCGAACGTTCGCAACTGGGTCAATGCCGAAGCAGCTTGAACTGCTGGAGCGCCCGGGTCTGGAAATCCGACCGGGGACGGGCCGCTCCGAGCCACGACTGTGGGTACGCCGTCTCGTCATCTGGAGCGAGCCGGGCGTCGTGCTCCGCGAGATCCGTCTGCGCCCCGGCCTCAACATCATCTGGGCGCCCGACCTCGCCGACCGCCCCGGTGGGTTGGAGGAACACGCTCCACCGGGGCACGGGAGTGGTAAGACACTGTTCTGTCGCCTGCTCCGTTACTGCCTCGGCGAGCACCGAGTCGCTCCTGACGATCAGCGTGAGAAGATCGTCGCTGCGTTCCCCAACGGGCTGGTCGGTGCCGAGATCATGGTCGACGGTACGCAGTGGGCCGTAGTGCGCCCTATCGGATCCACCAGGAAGCACTTTGCCGTCCGGGACTCCGCGGTCGATGCGATAAACACGGACGCCATCCCGACGGGCATGGATCCATTTCTTGAGGCCGTAACGACCGGTTTTCTGTCGAACGACATAGCGGGGCTGGTTCCGGTCGGCGACCGGCAGAGTGCATGGCTGGTCGCGCTCGCCTGGCTTGCTCGTGATCAGGAATGCCGCTTCGACAAGCCCCTGGATTGGCGCTCGGCGGACTCCGACTCCGGCTCTCCCACACGCGGGCTCTCGGTCCAGCAACATCTGGATGCCATGCGTGCATTGGTCGGCGCGCTCGATCCCGAAGAGACCAGGCTCAACGCGGAAATACGCAGAATTGCGACCCAACGGGACCAGGCTGATCGAGAAGCGACCCAACGAACGAGAGAAGCCGAGCGGCTGCGGACACGCCTCACCACGGAACTTGGCCAAGGAGCGGATGATCTGCCACCGGCCCGAATGGCCATCGAGCCGCTTCGGAAGGAGGCGATCCACCAGTTGGCCAAGGTGTCTCAGGTTGATTCCACGGACAGTCTCTTGGACATTGAGCGATTGAGATCGGAGGCCGATGAAGCCGGCGTGCGTGTGGAGGATCTGAAAAGGAGACTGGCCGTGCTCGACGCACGTATCCCGGAGATGGAGAGGCTCATCGCTCTCATCAAGGGAGAATTCCCCGTAGCCTCATTTCGCACAGTGGCGGCGGAGCAACCGGTATGTGAGATCTGCGAAGTGCCGATAGACCGCGTGCTTGCCGAGGGCTGCAGACTGTCCCACAAGCTCCCTGATCTCGACGCAGCGAAGCGTCGGATGGAGCAACTGGAGAAAGCACTCGCCGCAGAATCGAATCGACTCCGGCAATCTTTGGATGAACGAGAAGGGCTCGTCAACGAACTTCATCCGGCGGAGCAGGATCAAGTGTCTTTGGCCAGAGACCTGCAGGCAGCAGAGCGTGTGCGCGATGCCAGAACTGAGGCATGGTACGAATCGCGGAGACTGATTGACGACGTCGACCTACTCGAGAGATTGCTTGTCGAGCGAGAACAGCTCCAGTCCCGGCTCGCGGACCTGGAGCAGATGATCCACGAAAAACGAACCCAAAAGGGCTCCTTCCGCGACGCGCATACGACAACGTTCAACCGCCTTTCCCGATTCTTCGATGCGATCCTCCGCGAACTGCTCGGGCCGGATGCGAGAGGTCGGATGTTCCTCGACGGAAACGGCCTCGGACTGTCGGTCGAGTTGGGTGGCGAGCGATCCACCGCCGCCATCGACTCACTCAATGTCATCGCCTTCGACCTCGCCGCGATGTGCATGAGCATCGAAGGTCGGGCTCACCAACCAGCATTTCTCATCCACGACAGCCCACGCGAAGCCGACCTCGGAATCAGCATCTTCCAACGCCTGTTCAACGTGGTGCGTAGATTGGAGCTCGAAGGAGAGCAACCTCTATTCCAGTACATCATCACTACCACGACTAGTCCTCCGCAGGGGTTGCAGAAGGAGCCCTGGACTGCCGCCATTCTCGGCGGAAGTACCCACGAACGGCTGCTTCAGAGAGACCTTTGACGTTCGTGGCAGGATTACATTTGGCGCCGCACACGGCCGCTCGTCCTCGTATGAAGATCGCGATACCTGCTGAGTCCTGTTGCCGAGCTGATGGAGACACGTCGCCCCACGGCCGATGACTTCCCCGTCCACACACGAGTTGCAGCGTTCAGCAGCAGGAATGAAAGGGTTCGATGCCGAAGAATTCCATCAAGGTGACCAGGTGCACTTGACGGACAATCAGTCGAAGAATCTCAAGCGGGCAATTTGCTGTTACAGCTTTCCGTTTGTGACATGCGACTTCAAGAACGGCCAGGAGCGTGTTCACGACAGCATGAACGGTGTCGAGAAAGTGATACATGAGCAGTTGACGTCGGGAGACTCAACGATTGTCAAGGACGGGCTCTCGAATGTCCTGTACTGGGGTTACGCCACTGCCGGATACAGACATAACCGTGTGAGCAAGTTCAGACACGAGGTGTCGGCAACACAATTGAACGCAGTCATCCACCTATTCCACGAACCAATGTCCCTGTGTCCCTCGAAGGTAGCATGCTGCGGTCTTCCACAATTCTCTAGAGTCTCGTTCATTTCGAAAACGCTGATGTTTCTTGATCCTCGGCGATTTGTGGTTCTTGACACCAAGATCGCATCACTTCGAAATGTGAGAAGAGGGACGCTATTCGACGACCTGAAGGCATCAACAACCATTCGAGCAACCGGGGGCAACGACTCGGTGTATGAGGCGTGGTGTTGTTTCTGCGTGCAAGTCGGTGAGGAACTCGGAGTGAGAGCCGTCGATGTCGAGCGTGGGATATTCCAGATGGTGCAATGGGGAATGCGTAAACACGCTGCCGACATCTGCACCCGCCACCCGGATTAGTTGCCGCGAGGCGCCGCCCGGCATTGACAACCCGGCTTCGGTGTGGGGCATGTAGATTCGCTCCGCTGCGCAAGGCGGCGTATTACGATTGTCCGGAGAGTATGACGATGTTGAGCTTCGGGTGCCAGAAGCTGGCACAAGCGGCTACCCGCTGGGCGACCGCCCCCGGGCATCGACCGTTCGGACCTGTTGCGGGAGGCGCTCCATCGCCATCTGGTCAGCTTCGCGGCAGCGGCGGGAAGTGAGCGCGTACGCCCGGTCGCCGCTCGATGCCGGCGAGTTCTCGCTGTCCGCAATCGCCGACTGGGGCCCGCCGAGGAGTGGTCCGACTGGGCGGAGGCCACGGACCCCACAGAGCAGGACAACGCAGCTGCACGGCATTCCGCAGGATGAGCAGCCGCGGCGTGAGGCGGTTGTCGGCGTAGAAGCTGTCCACCTCGTTCTTCAACTCGCGCAGCAGGTTGGTGGCGCGGTCCGGCCGCTTGCCGGTACGCACGCGCCACGCCGCCGTAGTTCCACATAGCGTTGCGGATCAGGCTGAGGCCCTGGGTGATCAGCTCGTTTGTCGTCGCGCCAGGCCAAGCCTGGGGAAGGAGGAAGATGAAATAGACATCAGAAACCTTTCTTAGCCACCCCGTGGGTAGCCAATCCCATCCGGTAAAGCATAGCAAGCAGCCGGAAGCGAGTCTTGCGTCGGCAGGGGCGACCCTGAGGGCGAAGCGTAGACAGCGACCGCAGAAGCCGTGTGATTGAGCCTCGAAAGGAGAATGCTCGCTGGGGCCTTCGTAGTCGACAAATGCGGGGGCAGCACCGTACGTGCCGAAATGGCGAGGCACGGCGGCCCGGTCGGGGTCGGAGAGCAGGGCAGATGCGGAGCGGGTGGCCCAGGAACCTGGGAGAGCTCGATGTCTCCATGACGGGAGAGCCGGAGGGACGCCGGCACACCAACGTCCGGGCCTGCACGGGAGAGCGCCCGTGAACGTGCAGGAGCGAAGCAGCGGGTGCGGTCGTGGTACCGCCAAGCGAAGGCAACGAAGCGCGGCGGGAAGGGCAACGAGCAGTCTTAGCGCCCCCATAGTACCGAGGAAGCGGGGGAACGGTCGCCGCACCGGACCCGGCGGAGGGAAGGAGGGCGTCAAGTCGTAGAACTGGTGCGGGGAAACATGGAGGATGCGATGGAATCCGGGAACGTGTTAACGAAACAGCAGCAGATAGCAGAGAACGCGAGAATCCACGCCGGCGTGGCATTCACGTCGCTGGCGTATCACATGGATCTGGAGTGGCTGTACGAAGCCTACCGGCGTACCCGGAAGGATGGTGCAGTTGGAGTTGACGAACAGACTGCCGAGCAGTACGGGGAGAACCTGGAGCAGAATTTGAAATCACTGCTGGAGCGGGCGAAGGCGGGAACGTACCGCGCGCCGCCGGTAAGGCGGGCGCACATTCCGAAAGGGAAGGGCGGAGAAACCCGCCCGATCGGGATACCGACCTTCGAGGACAAGGTACTTCAGCGGGCGGTACAGATGCTGCTTGAGCCCCTGTACGAGCGAGACTTTCTAAGCTGTGCACACGGCTTTCGCCCGAAGCGATCGCCGCACACGGCGCTGCAAGCACTCTGGGACCAGATGATGGGTCAAGGGGGCGGTTGGGTGATAGACCTGGACATACGAAAGTATTTCGACACGCTGTCACACGCTACCATGCGCACGATTCTGGCACAGCGGATGCGAGATGGAGTGATCACACGATTGATCGGAAAATGGCTAAAGGCAGGGGTCATGGAAGATGGCTCAGTGACCTACCCGGAGCAGGGGACACCGCAAGGTGGCGTACTATCGCCGTTGCTCAGCAATGTTTATCTGCACGAGGTACTCGACCGATGGTTCTATGAGGTGGTCCGACCGCGCCTGCGGGGGCGGGCGTTCCTGGTGCGTTTTGCGGACGATGCGGTACTGACGTTCAGCGACCGGCGCGATGCCGAGAACGTGCTGCGCGTGTTACCAAAGCGCTTCGCGAAGTACGGGTTGACCGTGCACGAGGAAAAGACACGGATGCTTCAGTTTCGACCGCCGGGAGGGAACGCGACAGCCCACCACGGGGCGAGTTTTCCATTCTTGGGATTCACGCACTATTGGGGGCGCTCGCGCAACGGGAAGTGGATCGTGAAGCGGAAAACCGCCTCCGACCGGCTGACCCGTGCGTTACGAGCACTCGCCGTGTGGTGTAAGCGCCATCGGCACGAGCCTCTGCGGGCGCAGCAAGCGGCCCTCCGGCGCAAGCTGCTGGGCCACTATGGGTATTACGGCATTACCGGCAATGGGCGCTCGTTGGGGTACTTCCACGACGCCGCCAAGCGCCTCTGGTTGAAGTGGCTGAACCGGCGCGGTGGACGACGCCTCACGTGGGCCTGCTTTGCGCGGTTGCTGGCCCGATATCCGCTGCCGGCCGTTCGTGTCGTCCAGTCCATCTATGCAGCGAACTCTACGACCTGAGGAACCGTGTGCGTCAATCGCGCTCGCACGGGACTGTGGGGGCCTGGGGCGGGCAACCGCCCTGGGCTACCCGGAGCCATCTCCCAGGTGCGTACCTACGGCAGGTGGAAGTCGGCGCGCCACCGTCGATCTCCGCAATGTGCTGCCGGGCGGCCTGGACGCCTATCACCACGCACTCCGGCAGCCAGGTGCTGGCCACGCGCGGCCCGTCCGCATCGGCTGCGTGGAACAGGGGAACATGGGGAAGTGATACCTTGGAGCTGCCTCGCACTTCGCTGTGTCGGCCGCAAGTGACGGGCATGTCCACGCGATCGACGCTACTCGGTCAGCGCCGGTCCCGCCGACTTTGTCTTCTCTCCACTGGACCTCGCGGATTGTGATCGAACGCCCGGCGGGATTCGCTCGCCCGACACCCGCGTATCTTAGCGCGGATCAAACTTGACCCTGCGCACCGTCTCTACTGATCATGGTGCCATGGCCATCCGTTGCAGCGGCGCCTCCGGCAAGAGGACAACTACCCGTGCCAGATCTGGTTAGACCGAGTCGCGACGGGGACCAGTTTCACTATCTCTGGGCCGCCCGACGTTGCTTGCGTCTGCTTTCCTCGCAGGAAGACCTCGTTGGAATCGCTATAGAGGGGTCTTCTCCGCATGAGCTACCACCCGAATCAGCGAAACTAGCCGGAGAAGAAGCAATTGATGTCGTCGAGTACTATGGCGCGGAAGACCTGCGTAGAGCGCGTCTCGTACGATACATTCAACTTAAGCACTCTACGCGTCACTCCGCCAAGCCCTGGACGGCAAGCGGTCTGAAGAAGACCTTGAATCGCTTCTCAGTGCGGTACCAAGAGCTCCTACAGGCCCTTGACGTCGATGATGTGGAAAGCAGGTTCGAGTTCTGGTTCGTCACCAACCGTCCTATCAGTACTACATTCTTGGAAGCGGTACGCGACGTGGCTCAGGAGTTGGTACCTTGTAGTGCCGCCGAACTACAGAAGCTGGAACGTACTACGGGCCTTGAAGGAACGCAACTCACGCAGTTTTGTCGCCTTCTACGTTTCGAGGATCGGCAAGACGACTATTGGGATCAGCGGAATATCCTATTTCAGGACGTTGCCGGTTACCTGCCAGACCTCGATGCGGATGCGCCAGTTCAACTAAAAGAGCTCGTGACACGCAGGGCACTCTCGGAGTCCGAACACAATCCGGTCATCACTAAGTTGGATGTTTTGCGGGCGCTGAACACCGACGAGGGTCGTCTCTATCCAGCGCCATGCTTGATCAAGGCTATCGACAACACCGTCTATCGCGGACAGGAAGCCGGCCTTGTACGGTCGATAGTCGAGGCGGGCGGACGACCGGTTATAATACACGCGGTCAGCGGCGTCGGTAAATCGGTGCTTTCCGCGCGTATCGGGCAGAGGTTGCCACCAGGATCAGAGTCGATACTCTACGACTGCTTTGGCAACGGTCAGTACCGTAGTGCCACCGGATTGCGTCACCGTCATCGAGAGGCACTTGTTCAGATTGCCAACGAACTCGCGGCACGCGGGTACTGCCACCCGCTGCTCCCTTCGCTCCACGCCGACCCATCCGCATACCTTCGGGCGTTCGCTCACCGGATTCAACAAGCTGCGGCGGTCATTCGGACCGCCGGTCCACAGGCACTCCTCTGCATTGTGATCGATGCTGCTGACAACGCACAGATGGCTGCCGAAGCGATTGGGGAGTCATCTTCGTTCGTACGTGATCTGCTTCGGGAGCCACTGCCAGACAGGGTTCGCCTCGTAGTTCTGTGCCGCAGCCATAGGAAGAGTATCCTTGATCCACCTCGGGACGCTCTACGACTCAGGTTAGAGCCGTTCACTGAATCCGAGACTGCGGAACATCTCCGTCAGGTCTACCCTGCTGCCTTCGACCGTGACGTAGCGGAATTTCACCGTCTCAGTTCGCAGAACCCGCGTGTTCAGGCCCTTGCGCTTTCCGCCAGAGTGTCGTTGGCACAGACCCTTCGGCGCCTTGGTCCTAATCCGACAACGGTAGAAGACTCAATCGAGAGTATGCTAAGCGACGCCATCGCGACACTTCGGGATGGCATAAGCCAGATTGACCGAGAGGACATCGATAAGGTGTGTGCGGCTCTGGCAGCGTTACGTCCCCTCGTTCCGATCTCGATTCTGTCGAGTATATCAGGGATTTCAGAGGACTCGATCCGGAGTTTAGTTCTGGATATTGGCCGGCCACTGCTTCTCTTGAACGATAGTGTGCAGTTTCTCGACGAGCCGGTCGAAACGTGGTTCCGGGAGATCTTCAAGCCGAAGAAAGACGAGCTGGACCAGTTTATACGCGATCTGACGCCACTCGCGGGAGCGAGTGCGTATGTCGCATCGACGCTGCCTCAACTCATGCTGGAGGCTGGTCAGCTCTCTCAATTGGTGGACTGGGCACTACATTCGACTGCACTTCCGGAAACGACCGAACTCGAGAAGTACGACGTCGAGGTACAGCGTCTTCAGTTCGCATTGAAGGCGAGTCTACGTGAGGCCCGATACCTTGATGCCACGAAACTGGCGCTAAAGGCGGGAAGCGTAGCCGCTGGAGATGACCGGCAGCGAGCACTGATTCAGGCGCATACAGACCTTGCTGCCCGGTTTCTCGGTCCCAAGAGGATTCAGGAGCTCGTGTCCCGGCGCACCTTTGGATCAGACTGGAGAGGCTCACACCATGCCTATGAAGCCGGCCTGTTGTCCGGTTGTGACGTACTGATCAGTGATGCGCGCAGTCGCCTTAGGATGGCGTACGAGTGGCTCGGGAATTGGACCCGATTGACGCCCAAAGAGCGAGAGGAAGAGAGGGTTGAACTCGCGGACGTTGCTGAGCTGACGATGGCGGAGCTTAACATTCATGGGCCGAGGGCCGCTATAGACAGCCTGAGGAGTTGGAGACCGCGAGAGATGACGTTCCGTGCCGCCCAGATGGTCGCAGAGCGACTCATAGACCACGGACGCATCGCCGACCTGAACGATCTTGCCGAGGAAACAGGAGATGATCTCTGCCTTACGATAGCGATCATCGCTGAGCTTCGCAGGATTCAGTACACACCACCGGAGCCGATTGTTAACCGCGCCTTCAAGTGGGTCTCAAGTCTGTCTGGAGAGTCGAGGTTGGAAGCCATCCAGTTGGGAGAAGTGTTGGACGTGGTGGAGGCGGCACTACGCCTCGGCGTATGCTCGCACAAAGAAGCCGCAGCATTGCTTGTGCAGCATCTACCGATGGCGCCGCCGAGAGGCTTAGCGTCTCGACCTTCGCGTGACTATACTCTGTTGCGCGTGTACTGTCTGCAAGCTGCAGCAGAGAGTCGGACACTACGCATGAGTGATCTAGCTCATCCGAAGCTGAGACCTGAGCTTGAAAAGAAGTCAGAGTACCATCTGTCGCAAGAGGCACGAGAGTTCAAGGAGGACGTCGGCGGACTGTTGCCTTGGTATAGAGTCTGGAACGACGCGCTGCTCGGCAAGGTGACCAAGGACACGTTGTCGGATCGATTGAGTCAGGCTCGACGTGCTTCAGTAGCAGCCAGAACGCCATTCCATGACAGACTTCCAATAGCGGATGAGATCGCAATTGTCTGGTTTGAGATCTTGCACCATTTAGATGCTACAGAACCACGATTTGTCGATGATTTGGCTTCTTGGATCGGGAACTTGACGATGCCTCTGTACACCCGGACTCTCACGAGGCTCGCACGGCAAGCGTCCTGGAAGGAAGAAACGAGATCATTCTCGCTTGATT
Organism: Spirochaetia bacterium; assembly: GCA_965208575.1. Classification (GTDB taxonomy): domain Bacteria; phylum Spirochaetota; class Spirochaetia; order SZUA-6; family Bin103; genus Bin103. The sequence goes on from CBDBOV010000002.1 coordinate 301,009, forward strand.
TGGCGGAACAGGCGTTCACGCTGACGCGAGACGAGCGGATTGATGCGGAGACGAAGTCGAGCACGTACATCGATATCGCACGTTCGGTGCTTTATTTTAGTGAGCACGAGGCGAAGGGGTATTTTGATGAGGCAGTGGCGGTTGCCGGCAAGCTGGGCGAGGAGTTTCTGTGGCGCTGGGGAGCGATGCTAGATCTCGCGGATCGGGCGGGTGAACGGGACCGGTCGGCTCCTGAGGTTGCGTATCAGTTTGCTCGATGCGGAGAGCTTACCTGGGACTACGTCGTACGAGACAAACACTTCGACTGGCGTTCCACCGTGGTGGCGTTGTCCTCACTTTGCCCGCGTTCATGCTTAGCTATTCTCAGTCGCTGGCGAGATCGTGGCTTTGGGTCGACGATGAGAACTCTTCCGGTCGCCGTGCAATCGATGGTCGAGCGTAGCTACATTGATCCGCGGGACGCACTTGGGCTGATTGGAGTCAAGGCTGAGTGGGATCATCCATGGCTGTTGAGCAGTGCCCTCGAGAAGTGTACGAGTCGGAGAGAGAAGCAAGCCGCGGTCTCCTTTCTTCTTCGACATCTGGAGGAAGTGGAGCGGGATTCTTCGGTTTGGGACGCCTTGAAGAGAGTCACGGCTAAGCATGGCCTTTCTGTTCCGACGATAGACAACTCTCGCGCTCTTTCCGCGCGACACGACAGTGCGACCAGGGTACGTTCGACAGGGAACGCGAAGGAATCGAGAAAAGACGGCCCGGCAAAGCGTCAATGGGACGACTTCTTCTCAGAGATTGATCTCACAACGGTGGATGGGATTTCTCGGTCACATACAGCGTTCAGTGACTCGTGCGGAGCATCGGGTCGAGAAGAGTTCTTCTCCGAAGCAATTCGTCGCGTTCCAGCTGGTGGCGAAGCGAAGTTTATTTTGAGTATTGGGAGTACCACGGCGTTGGGATTCTACGACATACGCACTTTCTTGGAGAGAATTCCCGACCGGTGGAAGAGACGACCAGCCATCAGGCACGCACTGTCGGTAACTCTCAAGAACTATTGTCGCCGGTACTGCATGGATATCGACAGGAACCGATACTACGAGGTTCTCCCATTTGACTTGGCCTGCGAACTCACCGGACTCAGTGAAGGCGACATTGTGGAGATAGTGCTCGACGCCATAAGCGAGTCACCGGCCCTTGTGGACTCACAGCGTCTTTTCTCCACGGTCGGGTTACTCAAGTCGGCGATCGATTCTGGTGAGGCACTTGAAGCGCTGACATTCGGTCTAAGTCTCTACGATGAGGCGCTGGAGGACAGGGACGGCGATGGCCCATGGTCACAGAATCTGTCGCCTCCGGCCTCAATAGGCGAGTCGATCGCTGGCTATGTCTATTCTGCGCTGGGCGCACCGACTGCTGTGGTTCGTTGGCAGGCGGCGCATGTCGTTCTTGGGCTTTGCGCACTTGGAAGGAGGGTAGTCCTCCGACACCTCGTGAACCTTGAGGAACGTGACTCTGCAGGACCCTTCGCCGACGCCCGGCTACCCTTCTATCGACTTCACGCTCGGCAATGGCTCCTTATCGCTTTCGCGAGGGCGGCGGCTGAGTTTCCCGACTCCATTGCACCGTTCGCCCATCGTCTCGTTGAAATAGCACTCGACAGTCAACCGCATGTCGTCATCAGAATGTTCGCGGCACGGGCTACCCTGGCGCTCATCGAGAACGGAGTGTTGCCCGATAGCGACTTGATAGAACGCCTGTCGCGCGTGAATAACAGCACACTTCCCGCTGTGAAGTCCACGTCTTACGAGCGCGCTCAGCACCAATCCAAGGACCCTGTTGCAGTGAGAGACGAAGATAGGTTCTACTTCGGTCTTGACATCGGTCGCTATTGGTACGAGCCCTTGGGCAGTGTGTTCGCGCTGTCGCAGAGCGACATTGAGAGGGAGGCGCTTCGAGTCATCCGAGGTGAGCTGAACTATAGTGCCACTAGTCCACAGAAGGAGGATCCACGGGCACGCCGTCGGATCTATGATCATCGAGATACCTACGCATCGCACGGTTCCTATCCGGACACGGACGACCTCCAGTTCTATCTCTCCTATCACGCAATGATGATTGTGGCAGGAAGGCTCCTTGCTCGCACACCGACCCACCGCGAGGCGGATGACCACGACGAGTTTGCCGACTGGCTGTCATGGCATGATTTGACACGGAAAGATGGCCGTTGGCTTGCTGACCGCCGCGATCCTGTACCTTTGGGACCACCTGCATGGTGCGAGCGCGAGAAGACCGACCCAAAGTATGGAGTCATAACGTCGACAGACTTCGAGCAAGCGCTGGTAGAAGGGGATCACATCACGGTTTGGGGGTACTGGTCTGCGGTAGACTCGACGCGCGTACAAAGGGCTCACGTCTGGAGTGCCCTGGTGTCTGCTGACAAGTCGATGGCTTTACTGAGGGCGCTGAGTACGGCCAAAGATAACCGTGCCTACGTGATTCCAAGTGCCGGCGGTACACATCAAATTGACCGTCACGGTTTTCTCTTGAAAGGATGGATTGAAGATCGCGATCCTCAGAGCGGACTCGATGAGAAGGACATATGGTCTGGCGGCGTAAGTTTTCCACCTCGCACCCCAGCGAAGGAGATAGCCGACCTGATGTCCCTCGAGACCGACTCCGACAAGCGAATCTGGTATGATGAAGTGAGTCGTCCGGTGATGCTCTCTCAGCTTTGGGGCCAGCTACAAGTAGGCAACGAGAACTACGACTTCGATCATGGCCAGAGGCTCCAGGCATCACGCGGCTTCATCGATACGATGCTGAGGAAGCTTGGTCAAGATCTGATCGTCGAAGTCCGAATAGAACGAAGGGGGCGTCGTTGGAGCTACGAATCCCGAGAGGACGATAATGAACGAATCTCAGAAACGACCAAACTCTATGTGTTTGAGAGCGGCGGAAGAGTCACCACGCTTTGACCAAGTACTGGCGTTAGGCCGCAAACTGGTCGATGAACTTGACTTGGAGTCGTCAACGGACACACTTGGCCGCTGGATGGCACATTATATCGCCGACCTCATGGATCACGTTGACAGTGCGCCAATCGAAGAACGTGCCGCATCAAAGAAGAGATGTTTCGAAGCGATTCTGGAACTATGGAGTCATCGAGCTGAGTTGCCGAATGGCAAACGTCCGTTCGAGGATCTGGAGCCGATCATGAGAGCGATCGAGAGCCTGGATCCGGAGAACGACGCGTTCCGGTACTTTCCTTTTGAAATAAGTGCGGCTGACGAAGCCGAAGAGGATTCACGAACACAGACACTGATACAGGTCGCTCGCAATATCGATTACACTGCGAGAATCCTGATTGTACAAACATTAGTAGATGCCGCTATTTCTGCTGAAAATCAGTCGAAAAAGTGGATCACACTGGCTCAGAAAGCTGGGTTCGAAATAGGGGCAGAGGACATTGTTATCCGTCTTACATCTACTGAAACGGATGTCGATACAAACTCCGATCCAAACGCACACGAGCGGGATCGTGTAAAGAAACGTATCGATCGTCTTGAGGCGTTCATAGAAATGGCGAAGCTGGTAGTCGAAGAGCTAGAAGAGAAACTGAAGTAGGTTGGTCGAACTCGCCAAAGCCGCGATCCACATCAGATATCGAGTCGGCTCGATGCGACCGCTTAGGATGGGATTGTTGATGCTTTGTAGGCATGCGGCCATGGTTGTCCCTCACGTTTGGATCTTGCAAAGCCAAGTGAAGTCGCGGTGTTGGCGAGTGCGCGAAACGCCGTCACGGCCCGTGCATGTGGTGAGGAGGGCAAGGTCGTCTGATGTGGGTGTTGATCCGCGCCGCCCCAGTTGGTGCGTATGTGCGAACTCGGCGTGCGCATTCCGCCCTCGGTGTCAACACACTGCATCTGCTTTGGGCGTCGACGCCGTGCCGTAGGGGCGGTCGAGGGAGTCGTTGCGATAGTGGCTGCCGAGGCTGTGCGGGTTGCGCAGCGCGGCATAGGTCACCAGCAGCGCGGTCTGCACGGCGTTGCGCAGGGTGAGCAGGCGCGGGGTGAGGCGGTTATCGGCATAGAAGCTGTCGACCTCGTTCTTCAGCTCGCGCAGCAGGTTGGTGGCGCGGTCCAGCCGCTTGCCGGTGCGCACCAGCCCCACGTAGTTCCACATGGTGTTGCGGATCAGGCTGAGGTCCTGGGTGACCAGCTCGTCGTCGGGCTCGGCGCCGGGCATTTCCCAAGGCCGCACCTCGGGCAGGTGGAAGTCGGTCCCGTCGGCGATCTCGGCCGCGTGCTGCCGCGCGGCCCGGGCGCCCATCACCACGCATTCCAGCAGCGAGGTGCTGGCCAGCCGGTTGGCGCCGTGCAGCCCGGTGCAGGCGGTCTCGCCGATGGCCTGAGGTGGGCGATGTTGGTGTTGCCGGCCATGTCGGTGTGGATGCCGCCGCAGGCGTAGTGGGCCGCGGGCACCACCGGGATCGGCTCCCGCGTCATGTCCACCCCGGCGGCCAGCAGGCGCTCGTTGATGGTGGGAAAGCGACCGCGCGCGTACTCCGCATCCACCTTCGACAGGTCGATGTAGACCGAGTGGCTGGCGCGGCGCAGCAGCTCGGTGTGGATCGAGCGCGCGATCACGTCGCGCGGCGCCAGCGATCCCTGCGGGTGGTAGCGCTCCATGAACGCCGTGCCCTCGTGGTTGATCAGCACCCCGCCCTCGCCGCGCACCGCCTCCGACACCAGGAACGGGCGCTCTCCCGGGCGGTGGAACACGGTGGGATGGAACTGCACGTACTCCAGGTCGATCACCCGCGCGCCCACGCGGTAGGCCATGGCGATGCCGTGGCCGAAGGCGCCGCCGTCGTTGGTGCTGTGCAGGTAGATCTGGCCGAGCCCGCCGGTGGCCAGCACCGTCTTCCCGGCTACGATGGCGCGTACCTGCCCCCGCGCCACGTCCAGCACGTAGGCGCCGATGCAACTCAAGGGCCGGTAGCGGTCGAGGAAGTCCACCGAGCTGTGCGAGAGGGTGAGCAGATCCACCGCGAAGGCCCCGGTGGCCAGCGTCAGACTGCCGCCGCCGGGCAGCGCGCCGGCGGCCGCCAGCTCGGTCAGGCGGGCGTGCAGGGCGCCGAGGATGGCGCGGCCGGTATGGTCCTTGGCGTAGATGATGCGGTGGCGCGAGTGGACCCCTCGCGGGTGAACCGGAGCTCACCGTCGCCATCGCGGTCGAAGGCGACCTGAAGGTCGTCGATCAGCAGCTCGCGCACCACGCGCGGGCCATCTTCGATCACGGCGTCCACCGCCGCCGGATTGGCCGAGTGGGCGCTGGCGGCGTCGATGTCGGCGCGCAGCAGGTCGCCGTCCACCTCGTCGAAGATGATGCCCCCCTGCGCCCACACGCTGTTGCTGGCCTGCAACTCCTCGGCGCCGGTGATCAGGGTGACCTGGAGGCCCGCGCGCGCCGCCTGCAGCGCGTAGACCGCGCCCGCAAGGCCGGCACCGATCACCAGGCAGTCGGCGCGGGTGGTGGTCACCGGCGGCCCAGGAAGTCGAGCCCGAGATCGGGCCGGCGCGCCGCGGCGGTGATGGCGCTGGTGGAGATCACCTGGGCCCCGGCGGCGGCGTAGTCGGCGATCGTTTCCAGGGTCACGCCGCCAGACACCTCGACAATCGCCCGCCCCGCCACCGTGGCGACCGCCTCCCACACCGTCGCCGGGCTCATGTTGTCGAGCAGGATGACGTCGGCGCCCGCCGCCACCGCCTACTGGACCTGAGTCAGGGTGTCGGTCTCCACCTCGATGCGCGCGACGTGGGGTGCCCGCGCCCGCGCCTGGCGCACCGCGGCGGTAATGCCGCCCGCCACCGCGATGTGGTTGTCCTTGATCAGCACGCAGTCGGCCAGCGAGGCGCGGTGGTTGCTCCCGCCGCCGCAGCGCACCGCGTACTTCTCCAGCTCGCGCAGCCCGGGCGTGGTCTTGCGCGTCTCGCACACCACCGCCGCCGTACCGCGCAGCCGTTCCACGTAGCTGCGGGTGGCGGTGGCGATACCCGACAGGTGCTGCAGCAGGTTGAGCGCGGTGCGCTCGGCGGCCAGGATCGGCTGCGCCTGGCCGGCCACGTACAGCACCCGCTGCCCCGCCTCCACGGCGGCGCCGTCGGCCAGCGCCAGCTCCACGTCGAGGTCGGGATCGAGGCGCCAGAACACGTGCGCCGCCACCTCACCGCCGCTCACCACCAGCGGCTCGCGCGCCACCACCGCCGCCCGGCACTCGGCCCGTTCGGGTATGACCGCGGAGCCGGTCACGTCGCCCAGCCCCAGGTCCTCCTCCAGGGCGGCTTCGATGACGCGCCGCGCAGAGAATGGAATCACCTTTCCGCGTTCCTCTTCAGTCGGTGAGCTCGAACATGCGCTCGATGCAGCGCAGCGCCGCCACCCGCACCGTCTCGTCCAGCTCGATGATCTGGTGCGGCTGCGGAGCGACCAGCACGTCGCGGATTTTCCTGAGGCTGTTCAACTTCATATAGGGGCACAAGCGGCAGGAGCCGATGAACTGCTTGCCCGGATTCTCAACCTCGACTCGGCTCACCAGCCCGCACTCGGTGAGCAGCATGAAGTAGGTGGCGTCGGTGGCGCGCACGTACTCCATCATCTTGCCGGTGCTGCCCACGAAGTCGCTGGCGGCGGTGACGTCGGTGGGACACTCGGGGTGGCTCACCACCTTGACCCCGGGGTACCGGGCACGAGCCTGCTCGATTGCCTCCACCGTGAACTGGTCGTGCACCAGGCAGGTGCCGTCGGAGCTGTGGATCACCTTGTCGCTACCGCGCGCCGCCATCTCGCGGCTGATGTTGGCCGCCATCAGGCGGTCGGGCACGAACAGGATCTCGCGCTGCGGCAGGCGCTCGATGATCGGGTAGACGTTGCCGGAGGTGACGCACACGTCGCTGGCCGCTTTCACCTCGGCGGAGCTGTTGATGTAGCACACCACCGCCGCCTCCGGGTGGCGCGCCTTCAACTCGCGCAGCTCGGCGCCGGTGAGGGAGTCGGCCAGGGAGCAGCCGGAGGCGATGTCGGGCACCACCACCAGCGCGTCGGGGCACAGGATCTTGGCGGTCTCGGCCATGAACACCACGCCCGCGAACACGATCACGTCGGCGGCGGAGTTTCGCGCTTCCAGGCTCAGCGCCGCGGCGGTTCCTGACATAGGCGTCCCAATCGCGCTGTACCGCGTGGGCGCGAGCGAGGTGGACCTGGGCCGGTCTGGCGATTCCAGGGGCCAGCGCCCCCGCGGTGCGGATCACCATTTCCGACGTCCTCCTGCGCCCCTGGCGTGGTATGGTGTCGCCGGATGATGAACTGTCGTGTCTTCGCCATCCGGGCACTCACAAGCGGCTTCTTAATGGCAGAATCCCCCGCGTCAGTCGACTCAAGCGTGCCACTGGTCGGAATCAACACCGGAGACGAGAGTGAAGTAGTCCACGGTTGCCGCGCTACTGGCATTGCAATCCGCGGATCCAGGCATTGGCTCGACCACTTCAAGGGGGTATACGTGTCGACCGGGATGGTGCCCGATCTGCCGGAAGTAGCATGCGACGAACCGCCTGCCAAAATTGTGGAACGCTCCTTGTGGAACGCTCCATAGGGTGGAGTCCGGTGAGCCGCTACCGCCCTTACCACATCCTGTTTTCGGTCAGAGTCAACACCGAAGGGATCGGACGCATTGACGTCGGCGGTGCGGGTGGCGGACTGACTTGGCGGGACTTGACCTCAGTGGTGCCACCATAGAGTGGAGACCCGGCGGAGAGGTAGATGATGACGCCGATCTCACCTGCATCGCCGATTGACGCGGGCTATGGAAACGGAGAGATTGAGTAGGTTCCCTCATGCAACTCCTATATCGAATAGTTGTTCAGTTGGAGGAGGCAAAGCGCTTCATCCTCGATGGAGACGATGAACGTCTTCGTCTGGCCTTAATATTGCTTGATAACGCCGCCGAAGTGATAATGAATCGTTTTATCGATGGCGAGGTTAGTCACGCGCGGACGTACGCTAAATTGCTGAAGATGTTTCCCAAGGGTCCGCTCGATGTCAAGAGTAAGGCCCTGAAACGAGAATTCGAAGAAAAGATCATCCCGTCGCGCCGCCAAAGGAAGATCGAGCACAACTTCAACGAGAAGCTGATGTATCTGAGCAACGACTGCCAGTGTATGCCTACTCCGACCGCGTGTGCCCTACGACGTTTGCACAAGTATCGGAACGAGACACAGCATCACGACCTGATCCGAGAGGGATCAATACGTCCAGCCGTATTGGTACTCTTTGACATCGCCGTGGACCTCCTCGTGAGCCTCCATACAGGAGTGGTCTGGACTTCCAACGAAGACTATGGATGGCTACTGAGGTACGGGTTCTCAGATGCCTTCACTCGCTTCCCCTGGCGAGGCACCGACGGAGACGACTTACTATCACGCATCGCCACGGGGCTCCGTTCTGGCCTCCAATTGGACACCATGGGGATACGGAGAGCTCTTGTTGCGCACTTGACTGACCGGCTCGACGCGATGAACAATGATCTGATGTTCGTGGCGGACAATTGGTTCGTCGGGCCCGATCCGGCACGCACACTAAAAGCCATCCAATTCTGTCATCCCCAGGGTCCCGAATGTGAGTGGCAGGAATTCGAACCGACCTACGATCTCGATTCGTTCACGGAGTGGCGAGGCGCTATCACGAAGATGAACTCGGCGGACAAGCTCCTGATGTTTGGTGAGTTTGCCACCATCGAAGATGGGTTTGAGCCACTTGAGGCGATGATCGGAGACGCAGCATCAGAGATTGATCGACGAATTCAGGAGAAAATTGATTTGATGCGGGGGAAGTGATCGGTGGATTTCCTATAGTGGGGTGCTCTGGGCTTGCTAGGTGACGACGGCGCGTACAGCCTGGTCGGCAGACTGACATCCTGCCGGCCCCCATCAGCATCCCTTCGGTGGTGTTGCAGCCTGAGACCGACTCACATGAGTCGCTCAACCATCTCCGTGTACGGGCACTGGATGTTGAAATCGGGCGAGCCGCGGCGATTGAGCGGGAGTACGACCGGAGCGTGGCGTTCGCCGTTGGCTTCCGATAACTGTCGCCCTCGGGATCGCCAACTACCGAGACTCATGCTTGACGCTGCGGCGCCAGTTGAGGATAATGACGCGGCGAGTGCCGGGGCACCTCGCCGTCGGTGTTACCTACAATCTCTCGTGGAGCAATGTCGGCTATGCACAGCGTGATCAAGGATGTCATCGAGAACCGCAGGATGCTGCGGTTCTCCGGTACGGACCGTTACCTCTATCTCGATAAGAGCAACAGCAACTACATGATCCTGGACTGCCAGAGGCCATCCGGAAAGAGCGTCGCTGAGTCGGGGGCCTGGAAGGAGGGGCCGGGAGGCGGGGTGGTCTTCTCTGGAGAAGGATTGTTGCAGAAGCACTCCCTCACAGCAAATACGGATGGGGCACTGACTGTCGACGGGGATCCGGTGATGATCGAGGACCCTCCTTGGGAATGCGTGAAGGAGCTTCGTTATTGGCGTGCTGGGTCTTAGCGGATGTCGAAGTATCGGCGAAGTCGTCCAGCGGCGCGTCGAAGTCCGGGGCGATGTAGGTGAACGTCCCCTTGGCGAAACCGGCCCGACGCGCCCTGCTCGGCGGCGTGACCGGCCTGAGTTCCGCAATCCGTTTGCCGCGGCAGGTCAGGTAGAAGCTCTTTCCTTCGAGCACCTGATTCAACAACTCCGAAAGCTTGGTCTTCGCATCCAACGTACCGATCTCTTCAATCTGCAAGTCAACTGACTCCCCTGGTGAGCGATGCGGGCTAGGTGGTCAGCAGCACGGTGGTGCCACGAGATCGCGGATCAGCGCCCATACCTCCAGGCGGCTGCGCGGGTCGATGCCGGTGTTCGGCTCGTCCAGGAGCAGCACGTCGGGGCGCCCCACCAGCGAGGCGGCCAGGTCGAGGCGCCGCTTCATGCCGCCGGAGTAGGTGCGCACCAGGCGGTCGGCGTCACTTCCCAGCGAGAACCGCCCCAGCACCTCCGCGGCGCACTCACGGGCGGACCAAGATACCCATTCCGACGCGGGCGAGGAGATGAACTCAAAGTGAACGAGTAGTACGATGGAATGCATGAGACTCGCTCCACCGCGTTGCGGGCGGCGCTGACCGCGACGCAGGACTTCCGGGGCATCACCGGCGTCCTCTCTTGCGACCCCTTCGGCGACTGGGGCACGGGGCGCATCAACATCTGTCACCACCGCGACCGCCGCACCCCGGCGGTGGGGAATCGTAATGACCCTGCCCCTGGGGAATGAGATGACCCTTGACAAGTCGATGCGCAGGTCGTAGAGCAGGCGCCGGCCCAAGTACTCCGCCGTGCGAGATGAGGGAGACACCAATCACTCTGGTTCATGTCAAATCACTCGTCAACCAAACGCAATCGCGCCGGTCGCGCCCGCCGGTTGCTACGAAGCTACGAATGTGCGGCGAGGTGGGGGGCGATGCGGTCTTCGTTGAGTTCGTAGCCGAGGCCGGGGGCGGTCGGGGGGATGATGTGGCCGTCCTGCCAGGCGATCGGCTCGGTGAGGATGTCGCGGTGGAACTCGGAGAAGGTCTCGATGCCCTCCTGGATGAGGAAGTTGGGCGAGCACACGTCGACGTGGATCGCCGCGGCGGCGGCGAACGGGCCGCCCCATACGTGCGGGGCGATGTGCGCGTAGTGGGTCTCGGCCATGGTGGCGATCTTCCGGGTCTCCGAGATGCCGCCGGTGATCGACAGGTCCATCTGGATGATCGAGGCGGCCTGCTTGTGCAGCAGCGGCAGGAACTCCCAGCGGGTCATGAGCCGTTCGCCGGTGGCCACCGGGATCGAGGTGGCCTGCGCCACGCGCGCCATCTCGTCGACGTTGCCGGGCGCGACGGGCTCCTCGAACCACAGCGGCTCGTAGGGTTCGAGGCGCCTGGCGAGGCGGATGGCGGCGTGGGTGGTCAACTGGCCGTGGGTGCCGATGAGGATGTCGCAGCGGTCGCCGGCCGCCTCGCGCATCGCCTTCACCACCGCTTCGACGTAGGAGAGGGTCTCCAGGCGGTGCGGCTCCAGGCCGCCCACCGGGTCCAGCTTGACGGCCGTGAACCCGCGCTCCATGTAGCGCAGCATGTCGTCCGCCGCCTTCTCGGGGGGATCGCCCATCTTCCAGCCGTACAGGTAGGTGTAGGCGCGCAGCTTGTCGTGGAACAGGCCGCCGAGCAGGTTGTACACCGGCTCGCCGAGCGCCTTGCCGGCGATGTCCCAGCACGCCATGTCGATGGCGCTCAGCACCGGGGTGGCGATGGGGCCGGGGTGCAGCACCGCGTGGCGCCGGAACACGTCCCACCAGATGCGCTCCCGGCGCATCGGATCGGCCCCCTTCAGGATCGACTCGAAGATCTCCTGCGCCACCTGCAGCGCCGAACGCCGGTGGGTGCCGTGCCAGGTGCACTCGCCGGTGCCCTCGATGCCGTCGTCGGTGATGAGCTTGATGAACAGCCAGTATTTGCCGCCCTTGCCGGGCGGCGGCACCGGCACGAAGTACCCCTCGAACCGCTCGATCTTCATGGCACCTGAAGGTAGTGATGATTGTCCGTCGGCGCAATCAAGCTCGAAAGACGCGCACTCCGTCGCGCTTGACGGAGCGTTCCGATTAGCGTTACGCTGAGCCGTGATAAGGAGCTTCGCGGACAAGACCACCGCGGCGATCTTTCTTGGTCGCGGCGTGCGAGGCTTGCCGACGCAGATCCAGCCACGGGCGCGCGCAAAGCTCCTGGTGATCGATGCAGCCCGCAGGCTCAGCGATCTGCGCTCGCCACCGGGCAATCGGCTCGAAGCTCTGCAGCACGACCGTCGCGGCCAACACAGTATCCGCATCAACGAGCGATGGCGCATCTGCTTTGCGTGGCGCGATGACGACGCGTGGGACGTGGAGATCGTCGACTACCACTAACGGGAGGGAAGGCATGGCCATCAAGCGTGAGGAACTGGACCGGCGGGAAGTAGACCTGTCGGACGTGGTGTCGGAACAGCGGCTCCCCCCGGTGCACCCCGGCCAGATTCTGCGCGACGACTACCTGGTGCCGATGGGGATGAGCGTGTACCGGCTCGCGCAGGAGCTCAGGATGCCGCGCCCCAGGTTGAATGACGTCGTGCTCGGGCGCCGCGCAGTGACGGTCGATACCGCGCTGCGCCTCGGCTACTACTTGGGAACCACCCCGGAGTTCTGGATCAATCTTCAGACCCGCTATGACCTCGACGTGGCCGACCGTACCGTCCGGCGCCGGATCGAGCAGGAAATCAAGCCGTACGCCGCATAACTCTCCCGCTCCGGGATGGGCCAAGAGCGGCGCCGGTAGGCGGCGGTTTTGGGGCGCTATGGGACTGACCCGGCGGCGCCGGCGTCGAGACCGCCGGCACCGCCCCTGAGCCGGGGGTCGAGCAGGTCGCGGACGGCGTCGCCGAACATGTTGAGACAGTAAACGGTAATGGTCAGGGCGAGACCCGGCCAGAGAGCCAGCCGCGGCGCTATCTCCATGAACTCGCGTCCTTCCCGGCTGAGCAGGCCTCCCCACTCCGGAATCGTGAATGGCAGGCCGTATCCGAGGAAGCCCAGAGAAGCGATACTCAGGATCACGCCCCCGATGTTGATGCTGAACCCGATGATTATCACCGGCATGATATTGGGTACGACATGGCGGAAAAATGCCCTCCATTTCGAGCTGCCGAGCGCCTCTGCCGACTCGAAATACACATTCTCCTTGATGTCGATAACCGCGCCTCGCAACACTCTCGAGCCGCCGATGCCTCCGGCTATCCCCAGGACCAGGATTATCTGCGGCACACCGCGCCCGACGATCGACATCATCGTCAACAACAGGAGCAGTGCCGGAAACGACATCCAGGCGTCGACAAATCGCTGCACGCCGAGGTCCAGTTTGCCGCCCAGGAACCCCGACGTGCCACCGATCAGGGTACTGACCACGACACCAAGCGCGGTCGTGGCCAGACCGACCAGCAACGAGGTGCGGGCCCCGTGGATGATGCGGCTCAACGAGTCTCGTCCCAACTGGTCGGTACCGAGGAGATACTGGGCCGAGGGACCCTTCATCATGTCACGAATGTGTGGCTCATCATATGGATAGGGGGCCAGCACATCGGCAAAGATACCCACCAGAACCAGAATCACTATGACAACCCCGCTGGCAGCACCGAGCGGCTTTTCGGTCACCAGTCTGACCAGGAAATCAGCCATAACGGACCCTCGGATCGAGGTAGGGATAGGTCAGGTCGATGATGAGATTACCCCCTACCACGGCGCCGGCGAACACCAGGTTTACCGCGGACACCACCGGGTAGTCTCTGCCTTCGAGTGAATTCAGAAAGAGACGACCCAACCCCGGCAGGTTGAATATGTTCTCCATGATGACGGAGCCGCCTACCAGCAGGGGCAACTGCATGCCCATCAGGGTAACTACCGGGATGAGGGCATTCTTGGTGGCGTGCCTTACAACGACCACCCGCTCACTGAGGCCCTTCGACCAGGCAGTCCTGATATAGTCTTGCCTGAGCACCCCCAGCATCATGGTGCGCGTCAACCGCATCGTGCCTGCCGCCATGGCCGTCCCCAGAATCAGGCTGGGAATGATGAGTACCGCGAGATTCCCCAGCGGATCTTCGGTGAAAGGAACCCAGTCCATCGGCGGCGCCCAGCCCCACCAGATGGCCGGGTAGATCATGACCATCAGGGCCAGCCAGAAGTTGGGCGTTGCCAGGCCGATGATGGCGATGGTGCGGCCCGCGTAGTCGGCAGCCGTATCCTGGCGCATCGCCGAGTAGATGCCGACCGGCAGCGCTATCAGGAGCCCGATAACGATTGCCATGGCGCCGAGCTCGATGGTGAGCGGCAATCTACCGAGTATCCTCTCCTCTATCGAGAAACCGCCAAACATCCATGATTCGCCAAGCGTGCCTTGCAGAACCCCTCTGAAGTGGGACTCACCGGTAACCGGGTCAGGGGTCGGCAACACGCCCATCCAGCGTCCGTACTGCACGTGGACCGGCACGTCCAGGCCCAGATAACGCTCAATAGCTTCACGGTCAATCTCGATGGCCGAACCATAGGACTGCATCCTGTTCTCCATCGCGTCTATGATGTCGCCGGGGAGGAAGCGGACCGCGAGAAAGACCAGAATCGTCAATATGAACAAGGTGGGGATCGCCAGCAACAACCGCCTGATGATATAGGCTCTCAAGTCGCCGACCTCATTCGGGAGCTGGGAAGTGCGCTCGGACGCGACGACCTCCCAACTCCGTTCTTCTTCAAACCCTAAAAGCCCATCGACTCCTTCAACTCCTGGTCGATCCAGAAGCGGGCGCCAAAGGTGTATTCGAATTGATTACCTCCCAGTATCAATTCTCCGCTATAGCCTTTGACCCACGGCTGGGTCACGCTCGTCCATGGTATTACATTACCGGCAAATACGGCCCAGTGCCGCTCTATCGCGTACATATTCAACTCTCGCGCCAACAGGTCTTGCTGTTCTTCCGTGCTTACCTTCTCGGCGGCTGCCAACATGGCGTCAAAAACCGGATCGTTCACATTGGCGGCGTTCCAACCACCATCAGTCCCGTACGCGGCCATGGTCCCCCAAGGCGGTTTCGTCCCCGTGGCGGCCATTGTGTTATTGAACATGTCCCAATCTCTCGCTTCCACTCTAGGCCGCATCTCCGCACCTGGCACTGGTTCAATCTCTACCTCGACGCCAATGTCGCGATAGTATGTAGCGGCTAACAATTCTATGTAGCTCAGGTCTTGCGCATCATGCCAAGCCAAGTGGGCCTTGAACCTGATGCCGTCGGCATCGCGCGGATACCCCGCCTCGTCAAGGAGCTCCTCGGCACCTTCCGGGTCATACACATAGCTTTTCTTGACCTCTTCTGGCCACTCTTCAAATGGGATGCCAGCCACTGGGACATCGTTGGCAACCAGTCCCTGAGGCCCCCACGTTCCCCACCCCTTGAAGTAGGTGTCGTGCAGTGTCTCAAGGTCCAGTGCCATCTGCATTGCCTTGCGCACCCGGATGTCATCAAAGGGCGCCCTTTGCGTGTTCATGCCAAAACTATTGTTCGTCCTTACCAAGTGCTCCCATACCACGATTTCGGGGTTGGTCCGCTGCAGGCTTTCCACCTTATCGATGCTGTTGAGCGGCGGCGGATAGGACAGCGGGGCACCGGAGTAATCGATCTGACCCGTGCGCAGTGCCGCAATCCGTGTTGCCGGTTCTGGCATCACCTTGACCCTGAACTCGTCGACATACGGCAACCGGTTACCCGGAAACTTTTCGTCATGTCCCCAGTAGTTTGGATTCTTGGTAAGGGTCATCGAGCTGCCCTCGACAAGGTCAGTCAGCATCCAGGGTCCAGTGCCGACCACGTTCCTCCAATCCTTCATATCCCCGTATTCATCGATGACCTCCCGTGCAACAATAAAGTGCACTACAGGGGAGATGATACTACGTAGCGCACGGGCGTCTGGCCGCGTCAGCTTGAAGACGACCGTCCACTCGTCGGTTGCCGTTATCGATTCGATCGGCATCGTGTTCCACCCATCCCAATGCAGGCCGGGGTGGGGTTCGGCTTCCGAGAATTCGCCCATGGCAAGATTGCGGTGAAAGGTATACTCCACGTCATCGGCAGTCATCTCTCGGCCATTCACCGGTGGCTTATCGTGCCAATGAACGCCCGGGCGGATGTGGATGGTGTAGGTGAGGCCGTCCTCGGAAATTTCCCAGCTCTCCGCCAGCGCCCCTCTTAAGGCAAACAAAGGAATAGCATAGCTTGACCAGTCGAATACGTCCCTGTCTATTGCCCAGTCGCCAATGCTCAGCGGCTCCAGAGTACCATGGAGCAGGCTGTGGGTGGCCCAGGCCGTGGAATAATACGGGTCAGCGGTCGGAGGAAAGCCACCCGACTTGGACATGGTCAATGTCCCGCCATACTCCGGCGCCGTCACCATCTTGCCGGTGGCCGGGTCGAGCACCATCTCTTTCTCGGCGGCTGCGGCCGGCTCCTCTTCCGCCGCCGCGGCCCAGAGGCCGGTTGCGGTCAGAACGAGGACCAGCCCAACCGCGAGGGTCCTTGTAATGTGTACGATGTGCATACGTAACTCCAGTTGTTGATGTGTGAGAGTATTGCGCAGCCAATTGCTGCGTTTTCGCCACTCTCGCGCCCGCACCGCAGGCGCCCGGACGGAGTCGAATTCACTTGCCAGCGCGCGGCGTGCGACTCAAGGGCCCACGCCCTTCACGCCGCGCGCGAGTGCGGTTCCTTGAGTATCATTCTGCGCCTCCGATGCACCGGCAAGAGCCGGCGGGGTTGTGGTGAATGAAGGAGTGATACGACCGAAGAGTGAGGGACCCATAACTTCGCGGTGCCGGACGGCGGCGCCACACATGGCGTGCCGCTACCTCGGCGCTGAAGGCGCCCGCGGTGTGATGGTGGCGTCTCATCCCAATCCGCCGTTCTCTGAATGCCCGAATCGTCGCACGCGGGCGGCAGCCTGTCAACCTCCCGTTGGAGCGATACTTGCGCCGGCGTGTGTATTACCGTCATTCTTGACGTATGACGATGTTGAGCTTTCGGGTGCAGGAAGCGGACGCGCAAGCGGCCACCCATTGGGCAGCCGCACTGGGCGTTGACCGGTCGGACCTGTTGCGGGAGGCGCTCCGCCGCCACCTGGTCAGTCTGGCGGCGGCGAAAGAAGTGGCCGCGTACACCCGGTCGCCGCTCGATGCCGGCGAGCGGTCGCTGTCGGCAATCGCCGATTGGGGGCCGGCCGAGGAGTGGTCCGACTGGTCCGATGCCGCGGCCACTGGCGAGCATGAGACGCGGTGAAGTCTCGTTCGCGGCCACGCCGGGTGGGGACCGCCCCGTGCTGGTGCTGACCCGCGACCCGGTCGCCGGCCGCGACGACCTCCCAGCTCCGTTCTTCTTCAAACCCTAAAAGCCCATCGACTCCTTCAGCTCCTGGTCGATCCAGAGGCGGGCGGCGATGGTATATTCAAATTCGCGACTTGCCAGTTTCAATTCTCCGTTATAACCTTTGACCCACGGCTGGGTCACACTCGTCCACGGTATTACAGTACCAGCGAATACGGTCCAGTGCCTCTCTATTGCGTACATATTCAGCTCTTTCACCAAATGCAGTTGCTCTTCTTCCGTGCTTACCTTTTCGGCAGCTGCCAACATGGCGTCATAAGCCGGATCGTTCACATTGGCCGAGTTGCCAGTAGCACCAGTCTTGTACTGAGCCATGGCGTTCCAAGGCAGCCACGACCCCGTGTCGGCCATTATGGCAAGCATCATGTCCCAATCTCTAGCGTTCCTTCTAGGCGTCAACTCCGGACCTGGCACTGGCTCAATCTCTATATCAACGCCAATCTCGCGATAATATGTAGCGGCTAGTAATTCTATATGGCTCAGATCTTGCTGGTCAAACCAGACCAAATGGGCCTTGAACCTGGTGCCGTCGGCGCCGCGCGGATACCCCGCCTCATCAAGGAGCTTCTCGGCCCCGGCCGGGTCATACATATAGCCTTTCTTGACCTCTTCGGGCCACTCTTCAAATGGGGTACCAGCCACTGGGACATCGTTGGCAATCAGTCCCTGAGGTCCCCACGTTCCCCACCCTTTGAAGTAGGTATCGTGAAGTGTCTCAAGGTCCAGTGCCATCTGCATGGCCTTGCGCACCCGGATGTCATCAAAGGGCGCCCTCTGGGTGTTCATGCCAAAATTAGAGTCCGTCCGTACGTAATGCTCGAATATCGCGATTTCGGGGTTGGTCCGCTTCAAGCTCTCCACCTTGTCGATACTGTTGAGCGTCGGAGGATGGTTGAGCACGGCGCCGGCGTAATCGATCTGACCGGTGCGCAGTGCCGCAATTCGTGTTGCCGGATCCGGCATAACCTTGACGCTAAGCTCGTCAACATAGGGCAAACGGTTCCCTGGGTACTTTTCGTCATAACCCCAGTAGTTGGGATTCTTGGTAAGGGTTAGAGAGCTGCCCTCGACAAGGTCAGTCAGCATCCAGGGTCCGGTGCCGACCACGTTCCTCCAATCCTTCATGTCTCCGTATTCCTCGATTACCTCCCGGGCAATAATATAGTGAACTACGGGGGAGATGATACCCCGCAGCGCACGGGGGTCTGGCTGCGTCAGCTTAAAAACAACCGTCCATTTGTCGGTTGCTGTTATCGATTCAATCGGCATCGTATCGAACCCATCCCAAGCGAGGACGCCGGGGGTAGGTTCGGTTTCGGAGAATTCGCCCATAGCAAGATTGCGGTGAAAGGTATATTCTACATCCTTGGCAGTTAGCTCGCGCCCAGATACCGGTGGCTTATCGTGGAAGTGAACGCCCGGGCGGATGTGGATGGTGTAGGTGAGGCCGTCCTCGGAAATTTCCCAGCTTTCCGCCAGCGCCCCTCTTTTGCCAAATAGAGGATCGGCATAACTTGACCAGTCAAATTCGTCCCTGTCTATTGCCCAGTTGCCAATGCTTAGCGACTCTAGAACACCGTGGAGCAGGCTGTGGAGGGCCCACGACGTGGAAAAATACGGGTCAGCAGTCGGAGGAAAGACACCTGACTTGGACATGGTCAATGTCCCGCCATACTCCGGCGCCGTCACCATCTTGCCGGTGGCCGGGTCGAGCACCATCTCTTTCTCGGCGGCTGCGCCCGGCTCCTCTTCCGCCGCCGCGGCCCAGAGGCCGGTTGCGGTCAGAATGAGGACCAGCCCAACCGCGAGGGTCCTTGTAATGTGTACGATGTGCATACGTAACTCCAGTTGTTGATGTGTGAGAGTATTGCGCAGCGAATTGCCGCTCTCTGGCTACTCTCGCGCCCGCAACGCAGGCGGCCAGTGCGAGTCAGACTGTCAGAAGCGCGCGGCGTGTGACTTAAGGGCTCACGCCCCTCACGCCGCGCGCACGTACGGTTCTTTGAGTACCAATTTGCGCCTCCGATGGGCCGGCAACAGCCGGCGGGGTTGTGGTGAATGAAGGAGGTGGAGCGACGAGTGAGATTGACCGGCGACGCCGGCGGTGGTGAAGGCGACGGCGCGCGCGCTTTCGCGTACGTGGCGACCGGCCGGAGCGGTTAAAGGTTTACCGAATAAAAAATTGCGGGGGGAGGCAGAGGATTGTACTGGCTGCCTTGCCGGCAACCGGTCACTACACTGGCTGTGATGGTGACGACTCATCCCGATCCGCCTCTTTCTGAACGCGGCATGGTCGCACGCGGGCGGCATCCTGTCAATCTCCCGTTGGAGCGATACTTGCGCCGGCGCGGGTCGGTCAGTCTTGACACATGTGGAGTGTCATGTGCGATCGGAACCAGTCGGCGAGTGCGGTTTCACTGACGCGGCCGGAGGCGACGCCTTCCATGGTGCGGATGGCGTCGGCGGGGTCGAATTCGAGGCGCCTGCCGTTGTCGGCAAGGAACAGGCGCGCGGTAACCCACGCGGTACGCTTGTTGCCGTCGAGGAAGCCGTGGTTCTTGGCGATTCCGTATGCGTACGCCGCTGCCAGGTCCGCCGCGTCCGGGTCCCGGTAGCGCGCGAGGTGGGCGGGCCGGGCCAGTGCGGACTCCACCATGCCCGGATCGCGAATTCCGTCCATGCCGCCGTGCTCGGCGAGTTGGCGATCATGGATCGCGTAGACGACGTCCCTTGCAGCCCAATTCCATGCGCCGCCGCCGCCGCTCACTTGGCCAGCGCCCGCAGCACCTCACGGTCGTCGTGCATGATCTCTTCGGCCAGGCCCATCTGCCGGGCGAAAGTGGGATCATACGGGGTCAGCCGAAAGGCGCCGTCCGGGGCCTCGGTCAGGTAGAGCGTGTCACCCTTCCTGACCCCGAGCCGGGCCAGCGCCGCCTTGGTGAGGATAACGCCGGACGATGCACCTACGGTGGTTACCTTGAATGAGAGCATCTCTACCTCGCACACATTATAATGTTCATTATATGATTGACGGTCAACGCGGGTCAGGCGCGCGCGGATTGCGGTCGAGGGAGTCGTTGCGGTAGTGGCAGCCGGCGCTGCGCGGGTTGCGCAGGGCGGCGTAGGTGATCAGCAGCGCGGTCTGCACGGCGTTGCGCAGCGCCAACAGGCGCGGGGTGAGGGCATTGTCGGCGTAGAAGCCGTCGATCTCGCTCTTCAGCTCGCGCAGCAGGTGGCTGGCGCGGTCGAGGCGCTTGGTGGTGCGCACCAGGCCGACGTAGTGCCACATGGTGTTGCGGATCACGCCCAGATCCTGGGTGATCAGTTCGTCGTCCGGCTCGGCGGACGCCATCTCCCAGGGACGCACCGCGGGCAGGTGGAAGTCGGCCCCGGCGGCGATCTCGGCGGCGTGCCGGCGGGCGGCGGATGCGCCCATCACCACGCACTCCAGCAGCGAGGTGCTGGCCAGCCGGTTGGCGCCGTGCAGCCCGGTGCAGGCGGTCTCGCCGATGGCGCTCAGGTGGGCGATGTTGGTGTTGCCGGCCATGTCGGTGTGGATGCCGCCGCACGAGTAGTGCGCGGCCGGCACCACCGGGATCGGTTCGCGGGTCATGTCGACGCCGGCGGCCAGCAGGCGGGCGTTGATGGTGGGAAAGCGGCGGCGCGCATAGTCGGCGTCGACGCCGGCCAGGTCGATGTACACGGTGTCGCTCGCCCCGCGCAGCAGCTCGGAGTGGATGGAGCGGGAGATCACGTCGCGCGGCGCCAGCGAGCCGTCGGGGTGGTAGCGCTCCATGAACGCCTCGCCCTGCCGGTTGATCAGCACGCCGCCCTCGCCGCGCACCGCCTCGGAAACCAGGAACGGGCGCTCGCCGCGGCGGTGGAACACGGTGGGATGGAACTGCACGTACTCCATGTCGATGACGCGCGCGCCGACCCGGTAGGCCATCGCCACGCCGTGGCCGTAGGCGCCGGCGTCGTTGGTGCTGTGCAGGTAGACCTGGCCGAGGCCGCCGGTGGCCAGCACGGTCTTCTTCGCCATGATCGGACGCACCTCGCCGGCGGCCACGTCCAGTACGTGCGCGCCGATGCAGCTCAGCGGCCGGTAGCGGTCGAGAAAGTCCACCGAGCTGTGCGACAGGGTGAGCAGGTCGACCGCGAAGCAGCCGGTGGCCACGGTCAGGCTGCCGCCGCCGGGCAGGGTGCCGGCCGCGGCCAGCTCCGCCAGCCGCCGGTGCAGGGCGGTCAGGATGGCGCGCCCGGTGTGGTCCTTGGCGTAGATGATGCGGTGGCGGGAGTGCGACGCCTCGCGGGTGAAGCGCAGCGCGCCGCCGCCGTCGCGGTCGAAGGCCACCTGCAGATCGTCGATCAGCAACTCGCGCACCAGGCGCGGGCCGTCGCGCACGATGGCGTCCACGGCGGCGGGGTTGGCGGAGTGGCCGCTGGCGGTGTCGATGTCGGCGCGCAGCAGGTCGCCGTCGCCATGATCATGGACGTCGTAGATGATGCCGCCCTGCGCCCACAGGCTGTTGCTGGCGGTCAGTTCGCGGGCGCCGGTGATCAGGGTCACGTGCAGGCCGGCGCGGGCGGCCTGCACGGCGTACACCGCGCCGGCGGCGCCGGCGCCGATCACCAGGCAGTCGGTGCGGGCGGGTGTCGCGGCAGTCATTGCAGGCCGAGGAAGTCGAGCCCCAGGTCGGGGCGGCGCGGCGCGGCGGTGATGGCGCTGGTGGACAGGAAGTCCGCCCCGGCGGCGGCGTAGGCGGCCAGCGACTCGGCGGTGACGCCGCCGGACACCTCCACGATGGCCCGTCCCGCGATCACGGCGACCGCTTCGCGCACCTGCTCGGGAGTCATGTTGTCGAGCAGGATCACGTCGGCGCCGGCGGCGGCGGCCTCGCGCACCTGGGCCAGGGTGTCGGCCTCCACCTCGATGCGGGCGACGTGCGGCGCCTGCGCGCGGGCGCTCCGTACCGCGGCGGCGACGCCGCCGGCCACCGCGACGTGGTTGTCCTTGATCATGACGCAGTCGGCGAGCGAGGCGCGGTGGTTGCGCCCGCCGCCGCAACGCACCGCGTACTTCTCCAGTTCGCGCAGGCCGGGGGTGGTCTTGCGCGTGTCGCACACCGCCGCCGCGGTGCCACGCAGCCGGTCGGCATAGGCGCGGGTCGTGGTGGCGATGCCGGACAGGTGCTGCAGCAGGTTGAGGGCGGTGCGCTCTGCCGCCAGGATCGGCCGCGCGGCGCCCGAAACGTACAGCACGCGGTCGCCGGGGCCGGCGTCGGTGCCGTCGGCGAGCGCCGGCTCCACGTTCAGGTCGGCGTCGAGGCGCCAGAACACGGCGGCGGCGATCTCGGCGCCGCACACCACCAGCGCCTCGCGCGCCACCACCGCCACCCGGCACTCGCTGCCGGCCGGCACCACGGCGCTGCCGGTGACATCACCCAGCCCCAGATCCTCCTCCAGGGCGGTCTCGATCACCCGCCGCGCCGACAACGGGATCACGTCAATTCGAACATCCGGTCGATGGAGCGCAGCGCCGCCACCCGCACCGTCTCGTCGAGTTCAATGATTTGGTGCGGCTGCGGATCGACCAGCACGTCGCGGATCTTCTGCAGGCTGTTGAGCTTCATGTGCGGACACAGCCGGCAGGAGCCGACGAACTGCTTGCCGGGGTTTTCTACTTCGACGCGGCTCACCAGGCCGCACTCGGTGAGCAGCATGAAGTAGGTGGCGTCGGTGTCGCGCACGTACTCCATCATCTTGCCGGTGCTGCCGACGAAGTCGCTCGCCGCGGTCACCTCCGGGGTGCACTCCGGGTGGCTCACCACCTTGACCCCCGGGAAGCGGGCGCGCGCCTCATCGATCGCGCCGGCGGTGAACTGGTCGTGCACCAGGCAGGTGCCGTCGGAACTGTGGATTACCTTGTCGATGCCGCGCGCCGCCATCTCGCGGGCGATGTTGGCCGCCATCAGGCGGTCGGGCACGAACAGGATCTCGCGCTCCGGCAGCCGCTCGATGATGCGGTACACGTTGGCCGACGTCACGCACACGTCGCTGACCGCCTTCACCTCCGCCGAACTGTTGATGTAGCACACCACCGCCGCTTCCGGGTGGCGCGCCTTGAGAGCGGTCAGCTCGGCGCCGGTCAGGGAGTCGGCGAGCGAGCAGCCGGAGGCGATGTCGGGCACCAGCACCTGCGCGTCGGGGCACAGGATCTTGGCGGTCTCGGCCATGAACACCACGCCGGCGAACACGATCACGTCGGCGTCGGAGTTGCGCGCCTCCAGGCTGAGCGCGTAGGAGTCGCTCTTGAAGTCCGCCACGCCGTAGACGATCTCCGGGTCGACGTAGGAGTGGGCCAGGATGATGGCGTTCCGTTCCGCCTTCAGGCGGCCTATCTCGCAGATCAGCGGGGCGACCTCGTGGCAGCGCTCCAGGGTCCATTGCGCGCCCGGCTGACACTCCACGTGCAGCAGATTCGAGAACAGCCGTTCCGCTTCCTGTGCCACGGCGGTAGCCATCGCGGTTAACCGTCTAGATACTCACGCCTTTGCGCCCGTGTCAACGCCGTCCAGGGCGGCGGATTGCGGCGGATTCGAGGGAAGCGGCAGCCGGACGCCGTGGCGGCTCACTCTTGCGGCGGCTTGGGGGCGGTACAGCAGATTCCCGATCAGCCACGGAACTCGCGGCGGCGAGCCTGCACGGTCGAGGTGGCGGGCCCAGGCCTCGAGATAGTCGCGGAATGTTGCGCTCGCGCAGGGATCCCAGCAGTTCAGCCGGCCGCAGTCGCGCCACAGCGAGGGGTCGTCCAGGAACGGCCGCAGGAGGCTTCCGGCGATCACGCCGTTGCGTTCGCGTCCGTACGGGTCCGCTTCCAGGTCCGGCAGGTGATCCGCCAGCCACCGCGGCAGATCGTCCGGCCGGGGGTACCGCTCCAGGACGCGCGCCGCGTAGTCGGTAAAGTTGGGCGCGAACGCCGCCGCCTGTGCCACGCCGTGCGGAGGATCGTCGGCCCACGCCGGCGCCAGGCGGTGCAGGACGAACAGCGAGGCGAGCTCGCACAGCGCCTCGTCGAACCAGCGGTGCTTGTGCGCCCGGTGGCGGTCGAAGTTGATCATGACGTGGCACAGCTCGTGGGCGAACTGGTAGACGTACTGGCACCAGTAGGTGTCGCGCGCGCTGAGCCGCACCTGGTAGGGCCGCCGGTCGTGGAACACGCGCGGGTTGCGGCGCCAGGGCGCCACGTGGATGGCGGCGTCGGGTGCGCGCCCGAACGCGGCCAGCAGCACCTCCGCCGCGGAGGTGAGCACGCCCCGGATCGTCCTCAGGCTGGTCGCCCCCCAATTGCCGTTCTCGATGACCAGGAGGGGGGCGGTTTCGTCAGCCATCACTCCGCTCCGTTCAGTTTTGGCGATGCGGGCAGTGCACCCGGCCGCCCGGTCAGCTCATCGCTCAGCACGCGCTGGTAGTCGGCCAGATCCCGGCAAATCCAGCCGTCCACCTCCAGGCGGTCGCGCAGCCGCTTCGGGAACCGCGGCGCGAACAGCGCGAACTGGTGCTGCCAGCCGGTGAAGCGTCGCCCGACCCCGGTGGACAGGAACCGATCGACGTGATCGCGAAAGCCGTGCAGCGCGGCACCGTCGTGGCGCTCGGGATTGCGCTTGCAGGAGCCGAAGCGGACGCGGCGTTCCTGCTCGTTCCAGGCGATGAAGTCGATCTCCACGGATCCCGCCTGTGACCGTGGACGATTCCAGTAGCCGGCGACGCGATCGGTAATCGGAAAGTCCGAAGCATCTGCCCGGGACGCCGCCTCGGTGGCCTCGCCGACCATCCGTTCGAACGCATGTCCCTCGAGCGTGCGGAGCGCGGCGAGAGCGCGGTGCGCCACCTGCGGCGCCGGCAACACGCGCGCGGCCTGACAGGCGGGCTGCATGACGCGCAGCCACGCGCTCAGGAATTGATCGGAGATCATGTACCGCGCCCGCCGCTGCCGCTCGCCGGCGAAGATCGGCAGTTTCCTCTCGACCAGCCGCAGGTCGCGGGTCACGGCGTTCAGGTAGGGTCCCAGCGACAGCTCCGGCAGCGCGTCGCGCAGTTCGGCGTGGGTGCAGCCCGGGCGCTCTGCCAGCGTGCGCAGGATGGCGAGGTAGTTGCGCCGCAACTCGCGAGCGAGCAGTCCCTCTCCTTCTTCTCGCAAAGGTGAGCCGGAACGCAGAAACAAGCGCTCGCACACCTGCTGCGCCCACGACTCCCAGTCGGGGACGGCGTCCAGGCCGTCGGTTTCCGCGAAGTGGCGCCAATACTTGGGGACGCCACCGAACAGCGTCCACAGCGTCAGGCAGCGAGCCGGATCGTTCGCGCGATGTGCGCGGCACACCTCGAATATGGTGGGCAGATCCCAGGGACCGAGGGTCAGCTCGAACGTCGTGCGTCCGAACAGCGGTGCCCGCCGGTCGTGCAGCAGCGCCTCCATCTCGGTCTGCACGGAGCCCAGGACAATCAGGCCGCCCACCGCATCGCGGTCCTGGAGGCGGTCGACCTGTTCCTGCAGCAGAGACGGGAAACCGCTCAGCGGACCGCGGTGGCAGATCTGAAACTCGTCGAGGACTACGATGGTTCCGCGAGAGCAAAGCGAGCCCACCGCGGCGGCTATCGCGGGCAGGTCGCGGATCCGATCCGCCGTCTCGGTGTCCGCGGCCAGACCGGCTTCACCGAGCGCGCTGCGGAATACGGCGGCGAAGTCGGCAGGGCCGCTGTCCGGGATCCGGACGAGGAGAACCCGCGGGCCAGCCGGCTCATCTTCGGAGACGATCATCAGCGCCTGCTGGATGAGGGCGGTCTTGCCGATCCGACGGCGACCGCGGATCGCCCCGAAGAACCAGCGCCGGCGGCGCATGATCTCCAGGAGGCTGCCAAGTTCCTCCCGGCGCCCGTAGAATGACCAGGAAGCCGTCACGGAGTATAAGGTAATTTTTTTTCCGTTGTTGTCAAGCTGGGGCGCCGGGCAGGTTGTTGGCGTGCCGGCGCGGACGGTACGTTTGGCGCGGAGCGTTGCGGCCATGAGAAACTACCTGCGCGAGAACATCGAGCGCTATCGGAGGATGGCGCGGGCGGGGGGCCCTGCCAATTACCACGACTTCTCGTCGCGCGGGTTTCTGCACGAGGTGATTCCGAGGCTGGCCCTGCACCGGGACCGCCCGCGGGTGCTGGAGTTGGGTACGGGTATCGGTCCGGGTGCCGTCTACCTGTCCGAGCGCGGGTTCGCCGTGCACGCCGTCGACGTGATACCGGAAGCGATAGCGCAGGCGCGGCTGATCGCCGCGGAGCGCGGGCTGGACGTCTGCTTCGAGGTGATGGACGTGACCCGGATTCCCGGTCGCGGGCCGGCCTACGACCTGATCGTGGACAGTTACTGCCTGCAGGGGATCGTGCTGGACGCGGACCGGGAGGCGGTGTTCCGTGCAGTGAAGGCGCGGCTCCATCCGCGCGGCTGCTACCTGGTGAGCAGCGCCATGTACGCCGCCAGCCGCCACCGCCCCGACCGGCAGGTGGTCGACGGGCGAACGGGCCGCGTGTTCGACCGCTACGACGGGGAGAGCCTGTTCGACCCGGCCACGGACATCCACTACCAGCCGTACGACGGCAATGAAGGGGTCGACGGCGCGATCCGCGTCAACGGCGCATGGTACTACCCGTTCCGCCGCTACCGCACCGGCCCCCGGCTGCGCGAGGAAGTGGAGTCGTACGGCTTCAGGGTCCTCCACCAGTCCGGCGAACTGGGCCAGCACCTGGTCGCCGTCCACCAGGGGAGCGATGTGTGTCTTGCTCGATAGTGGCTTCGCCGGTGTCGCCAAGTGTCGCCAGTGTCGCCACCGCTGTATCGTACCGATTTGCCATATCTGCTAATCTGAGTTGGCGCGCCATGATTGAGTCCCTGCGCCTTCGCAACGTCGGTCCGGCACCAGCGGCGCGGCTTGCGCCTGCGCGGGGAAGTCGGCGGGAGCTTCACCGGCCGGGAATCCCGTGGCATCTCGTAGGTCTTCACGGCGCCGTGTGCGCCACCTCGGCAGGTGCGGGAGTGGCGGCGGCGAGCAGGTGGGAGCCGGACAGGGCGTCGGTGATGGCGTCGACGAACTCGGGGACGTCGTCGGGGACGCGGCCGGTGACGACGTTGCCGTCGATCATGGCAGGCCAGGCGAAGTCGTAGCGGGCGCCCATGGTGATCACGTCGTCGCGGCAGGCGGTGAAGCCGGCGATGCGGCGCCCGTCCACCAGGTCGGCGGCGGCCAGTACGAGGGGGCCGTGGCAGATCGCCGCCACCACCTTGCCGGCGTCGGCGGCGCGCCGGCACAGCTCCACCGGCGAGCCTTCGTCGAGGCAGTTCCAGGGGCAGAAGGCGCCCGGGATCATCACCGCGTCAAAGTCGTCGAGGCTGAGGTCAGCGAGCGGTACGACGGGATAGCGCGAGTCGTCGAGCTCCTGGAACGGCACCGACATGCCGAAGTTGCCCATGACCACGTCCAGCCCGAGCATCGGCGGGCGCGATACCGCCGGCGCCGGGAAGGTGCCGAGGATCACCTGGGCGCCGCGCTGGTCGAACTCCATCGCCGGCACGCACAGCTCCACGTCCTCGAAGTCCTGGCCGGCGACGATCAGGATGCGCTTGGCGGCCAGCAGGTCGACGGTGGGATCCCGCCAGTCGGGCTGGAACCAGTGCGCGATGGCGCGCACGAACTCGGGGGTGGCGTCGCTGTCGCGGGCGGTGATCAGGTTGCCGTCCACCACCACCGGCTGATCCACGAAGGCGCCGAGCCGGGACAGGAAGGGGCGCACCACGCGGTAGCCGGTGACCCGCTGGCCGGCAACCACGCCGGCGCTCATCAGCACCATCTGGCCGCACTCCAGGGCGCCGACCAGGACGCCGTCGCGGTAGGCCGCCGACACGAACCCCGTCACCGCCGGGTCGACGCGCAGCACGTCGGCGGAATGGCCGCCGAGCACGATCAGGGCATCCAGGTCGCCGGCGGCCTCCGTGGTGAGTTGCGCCTGGTCGCGGAATACGTGCGTGGTATAGCGGTCGCCGTGCGCCATGGTCGGAATCGGGTCGAGGCGCAGCCCGAACGTGCCCTGTACCGTGTCCGAGGTGGCGGGCCGGGTCATCTTCCAGCCTACCTCCGGCCAGCCGATCACCAGGTTGGTTACGCGCGCCCCCAGCTCGCTCAGGTACAGGTTCAGGTAGTAGGCCTGGAAGTCGCTGAACTCCGGGCCCGCCAGCAGCCCGACCCGCCTGCCGGTCAACGGCCCCCGCTTGATCCTGGCCGGTGCATCATCCATCGCTTGCCTCCCGCGGAGCGCGCATCCGCCCCCTCTTGCTGCCTACCATACCCGGTGCACGGGACCGATAGTCAAAACCTCCACGCCGCTCGCGGGTCTGGGAGCCGTCGTACTCGAAGGACGGAACGTCTTGATCAGGCTCCGCGGCAAAGTCGTCATACAGCCGAAGCAGTCCGCGGCAGGTCTCGTAACCCTCGCTCATCGATCCTCCCCAACGTCGGGTCGACCGGCCCGGTCTCGCCGGAACGATCGCGCGACCCAGAGCATACAGCGGCGTCAGGGACCAGCGTAGATCCCGTGCCCCGAGTGACCTTCGCGATCCGTTGAGGAGTCGGATCGCCCCGGTTGCCCACCGCCACGGCGTCGATTTCAATGAATTGCGTGGGAGGTGGCCCGTGATTGCACGAATCCTCAAAAGACAGGTGGCCGGATTCGGCGACCGGTACGGCTACGACGCCAGCTACCTTCACGAGCTGGTCGACACCGACCGCACGGGCGCGGTCAAGATGCTGCTGTTGGGTCCGTTCACCCGGCACCGATTCGGCCTGCCGGCGGCGCCCTACTTCGCCGCCAAGATCATCGCTACGCAACGCGCCGACTGCGGCGCCTGCCTGAAGCTGGCGATCGACATGGCGGTCGAGGCCGGGGTGCCGCTGGCCCCGATCCGGCACTTGCTGGTCGGCTCGGCGGAGGAGGCACCGCCGGACATGCAGTTGGCCGCCCGGTACGCCCATGCGGTGCTGGACAACGATCCAGCCCTGCCCGAGGCGATCGAAGAGTGTACGCGGCGCTGGGGCAAGCGAGGCCTCGCCGGCCTGGCGGCGGCCGTCGCCGCCGGCCAGCTTTATCCCGTGTTCAAACGCGGCCTGGGACACGGAACCTCGTGCACGCCAGTGATGGAGTGGCTGCGCTCCCCTGACGAGGGCTCGTGCGATTCTTGATGCCCTGCCTCCGTGCTATTGTTGCAACGGCACCATGATCCGACGCCTCCAGGCCTTCAACTACCGGTGTTTACGGTACGTGGACGTGGAGCTTGGCCGCTTCCACGTGCTCGTGGGTCCCAACGCCAGTGGCAAGAGCACGTGATTCGACGCCATAGCCTTCCTCGGCGATCTGGTGTCAGGCGGGCTCGAGGCAGCGGTCGAGAACCGCACGAGCAACTTCCAGGATCTCGTATGGGGCCGGCCAAGAGATGGTCTCGGCTTCGAACTGGCAGTGGAGTTCGACATATCGGACAAGCTCAGAAAACTGCTGCCTGCGGAGAAGGATTACGAAGCCTTTCGTTACGAGGTGGCGATCCGAGAGACCGAAGGCGACATCAGGATCGACTCGGAACGCGGTATGTTGATGCCACGGCGAGAATCACAACCGACGATCCAGCATGAGATGTTCCCAGCTCCGATGGCACCCCCTTTGACCATATTGATCGGTGGCAATCGTCGGGGATGGCGAACCATTCTGAGCAAGTCCACGCAAGCCAAGGACAATTTCAACATCGAGACTTCCTCCAAGTCGGGTAAGGGATGGGCGACCAGCATCGCATTTGGCTATCGACGTTCGGCGCTTGGCAATCTTCCCGAGTCTCCGACGAACTTTCCGGTCTCGACGCATGTCAAGAGAGTGCTGGGAACCTCGATCAAGTCGTTCTTCCTCGTTAGCCGCGGTATGCGTGCGGCTAGTTCACCAGCGAGGCGTGGTGATGGAATCGCGGAGGACGGTTCGAACCTTCCCTGGGTGATCAAGAGACTGAAGGAAGAACACCCCGAGTCCTATTGGGAATGGTTGTCGCACGTTCAGACGACGCTACGCGACTTGGCCTGCGTCGAGGTCGTGGAGCGTCAAGACGATCGCCACGCCTACCTGCGGCTTCGCTACAGGTCGGGGGTAGAGATACCATCATGGATGGCATCCGATGGGACACTCCGATTGTTGGCATTGACTCTTCCCGCTTACTTGCCGGGGTCGAATGATATTTGCATTCTGGAAGAGCCGGAAAACGGCATCCATCCGTTGGCTGTCGATTGTGTCTTCCAGTCGCTCAGTTCGGTGTACGAGTCGCAGGTACTGCTGGCGACCCACTCGCCCGTTGTGCTGAGAATGGCCGCATTGGACGAGGCACTCTGTTTCGCGAAGGATGCAGATGGTGCAACCGATGTCGTCCCGGGACACCTCCATCCCCGGTTGAAGGATTGGAGAGGCTCCCCCAACATGGATGTTTTGTTCGCCACCGGCGTCATTGGATGACCGATACTCCAACTGAACCACGTAGGCCTGTGCGGCTTGGCAACTGCGAGTGCCGCCTATCGGCTGTGCCAAGGTCGATCAGGGTCCTCACGAGTAGTCTTACGATAGGTGGAAACTCGGGATCCCGGATAGGACTAGATCTTTTATTGTTTCCGGACGCAACAAGAGACGTCACCGCTTCCTGGTATAGGACCATATACCAGCGGTTGCGGCTTCGATTATTGGCGCTTGAGCATCTCGCCGATCTCTTCCTTGACGAGATCCTCTTGGAGTTTGAAGAAGTCAAACAACTCATACATACCAGCCAGTAAACGATGAGCTATCTCGACGATATTATCCCGCACCTGTGATGCTGGTATGATGGTGTTTTCTTCAAACGAGTCAGTCATACTGGTCCGACTAGTGAATATCACGCTCGGGCGTCGCCGATCGATAGAAGTGAGTTTCCGCCCGTTCAGGCCGCTAAACCGACATCGAACTGCTATACTACTGACGCCGGCGAAGGTCTCTGCAAGACGTCCCGCGAACAGGACACTCTCTGCTACTCGCCAAACAGGCAGAGTAACATCTATAACGGAACCATCCGAGTAGTGTAGCAGCCCATCTTCCGTGTATCCACGAATCGTATAGAGGTTACCATTCGGCGTGGCCCGCCAATAATCGCACACCGAAGGGTCATCGTCCGTCACGCGGCTGTCGCCGCCAGGCCAAGATTCTATGCTCTGCCCATAGGGTCGCTGTTCCCAATCCAAGAACGGCACCCAACCAGTCAGTTTTATGCGGTGTGCTTCTGCAAGCCTATTACGTAGCTCTGTAAGATTACCTGCGGGGACGGCACCTATTGGTGAGAATGCCATCTCGTAGTAACCGTGTGGAAATCTCGCCGCTGCACCTTCGGGGAGTGGCTTGACAAGTTCCTCCCATCTCTTGCGGGACTCATCGCAGAATGAAAACAATTCGGCAAACGCATCTGGAGAAGGAGCGGGCGGCTCGGAAGTACCTAACACGA
The DNA here is from genome assembly GCA_965208575.1 of Spirochaetia bacterium. Taxonomy (GTDB): domain Bacteria; phylum Spirochaetota; class Spirochaetia; order SZUA-6; family Bin103; genus Bin103. The sequence goes on from CBDBOV010000002.1 coordinate 332,670, forward strand.
TAGCCCTGATAGAGTCCAACATGTCGGACCTGTTCTCCCTTACACAACGATCAATCAAGTGACGCCACTCGGCACCCGACTGGGGTTCTTCGCTGCGAGGGCCTGGTTTCCTTATGTAACATCGGTGTTTCTGTATCGCGCCATCGCAGCCCCGTTTTGCCATCACTGGGACCTTGCTTCCAGGAACGGTTACTACCGGATGTTTAACTCCGTTCTGCTTGTTCTCAACATAGTGAACCTCGCAGTGAAATTCAGGGTCAGCAAAACGGATAATCGCGCTGTTCACCGCATCCTGCTTAATCTCAAGCTGCGGCGGGCCGGGCTGCGATCGCAGGTTTGCCCCATCTTCCAGGAACCCTAGGACGATGAACCCCCCACCATGATTGGCTAATGCTATGGCCGCCTTCGCCAAGTTAGCCTTGTGCTCGTTCTTACGCAAGTCGAGCCAACACTTATACTCGGCGCTAAGGTCTTCCCTCGGGTGGGATACTAAAGAATCGATTCTGCTCGGCAGGCGTTCCGCCGGGCCTTGGCCACCTATCGCCGCCGCGTGTCCCATATGTCTCCTTAGTCCGCCAAATCCGGGCGAGTCGGCGCGGAAAGTATTGCGCTGGGTGCGAGTAGTCAATTGCTGCTTACATGAAGGTGGTGAAGGTGGCTTGGTACATTCTTTGTCTGTGGCACCTGTGGTGCAGCGGCCTCCTGGCGTTTGGCGACCTCTCGCTGAGTCCGTTTGGGTGGCGCTGCCCGGCGGCCGCTGCCGGCACTGTGTCGTAGCTCGGACGAGTTGAGGCGCCGAACTTGCGTTCCTGCCCAACAACCACGGTTGGTCGTGGTCAGGAGACTTCGTGGATTTCGCGGGCTATGGGGAAGCGGCGGCCGGTGCCGAAGGCGCGTGGGGAGATCTTGAGGATGGTGGGGGCCTGGCGGCGCTTGTACTCGGAGAGGCCGACGCGGCGCAGGACGTCGGCGACGGTGGCGTCGTCGTAGCCGCGGGCGACGATCTCGGCGCGGGTGAGGTTGCCGATCACGTACAGGTCGAGGATGCGGTCGAGCACTTCGTAGTCGGGCAGGGAGTCCTGGTCGGTCTGGCCGGGGCGCAGTTCGGCGGAGGGTGGCTTGGTGAGGGTGGCCTCGGGGATGATCTCTCCGTCGCGGTTGATGGCGCGGGCGAGGGCGTACACCTCGGTCTTGAGCAGGTCGCCGATCGGGGCGAGGCCGCCGCACAGGTCGCCGTACAGGGTGGAGTAGCCGGTGGCGAGTTCCGACTTGTTGCCGGTGGCGAGCAGGATGGAGCCGGTCTTGTTGGAGTAGGCCATCATCAGCATGCCGCGGATGCGCGCCTGCAGGTTCTCCTCGGTGATGTCGGGCGGTAAGCCGGCGAACACCGGGGCGAGGGCGCGCTCGTAGCCGGCGTACAGTTCTTCGATGGCGATGGTGTGCATTGGCACGCCGAGCCGCTCGCACAGCAGCGCGGCGTCGGTCTTGCTGCCTTGCGACGAGTACATCGAGGGCAGCGAGAACGCGGTGACCCGCTCCGGGCCGAGCGCACGGGCGGCCAGCGCGGCCACCAGCGCGGAGTCGATGCCCCCGGACACGGAAACGTGCACGCGTTCGTGGTGGGTCTTGCGCAGGTAGTCGGCGATGCCCATGCCGAGGGCGCGCTCGGCGGCGTGCCAGTCGTCGTCCGCGGGGGCGACCGGCTCGCCGGGCTGCTCGCTGTCCCACACCATGAGCTGTTCCTCGAAGCCGGTACATTGCAGTACGAGTTCGCCGCGGGCGTCGGTTACCATCGACTGGCCGTCGAACAGCAGGCCGTCGTTGCCGCCCACCATGTTGACGTATACCACCGGGACGCCGGCGCTCGCGCCGATACCGGCCAGGAGCCGGCGGCGTACGTGCGGTTTGCCGCGGTAGTAGGGGGAGGCGGACGGCGCCACCAGCACGGTCGCGCCCTGGTCCAGGCAGTCGCGCACCGGATCGACGGCGTAGCGGCCGGCGGGGTCGGGCTCGGTCTCCCACCAGATGTCCTCGCAGATGGTGATGCCGATGCGTTCGCCCTTGAAGTGGGCGAGGCGCCGTTCGGCGGCGGGTTCGAAGTAGCGCGACTCGTCGAACACGTCGTAGGCGGGCAACAGGGTCTTGGCCTGCGTGTGCAGGATGCGCCCTTCGGCGAGCAGGCTGGCGGCGTTGGCCAGGTGCTTGCCGGAAGCGCCGCGGTTGCGGTCGACGTAGCCGATCACGGCGCCGAGGCCGGGCGGCATGGCGCGCTGAAGGTGGCGCAGCGCCTTGCGGTTCTCCGCCACGAACGAGCCGTGATCGAGCAGGTCCATCGGCGGGTAGCCGCACAGGCACAGCTCCGGGAACACCACCAGGTCGGCATGCAGGGCACGCGCCTCCCGCAGCCGGGCGAGGATGCGTGCACTGTTGCCGGCGAAGTCGCCGACGGTGGAGTTGATCTGGGCGAGGGCGATGCGCATCGGCTGATTACCCCAGAGACGACTCGAACGTCCGACCTACGGTTTAGGAAACCGTTGCTCTATCCCACTGAGCTACTGGGGCGCGGTTGAACTACGCTCCATGAATAGCAGGATTCGCGCTGCAGGCTCAAGCGCCGGCCCACGGACGGTGCGAATGCGAATAGCGGTGGTGGCGGTCGACGAAATCGGAACGCACCGATCTCACCCCACCGCTCCGGTCGGCACGGCAGCAGATGGGGGACCGGGCGGGCTGCCGCGGGTGCCGGTGGTCGTGAGGCCCACGTGCCGGGCGGGTCGGACCATCTTGGCGGCGTGAGGTGTCCGACCTGCACCAAAAAACTGCAGAAAATCGGGCGCAGGGGTTGACGCACTTTTCCGCTGCCGCTGAAGGCCCCTGGCGGGCCTTGAAGCCCGGCAATGGTCTGCGACCGCCAAGTGGCCGACCGCGTGCCCCTGCAGCCGCCAATTCGCGCCCCAGTGGCGCTGCCGGTGCCGGGTCGAGGACCTGCACGAAAGTGCTATCTACCGGCCAGTGTTATATTTAAGACATGCCAAACATGACCGGCGAGACCGGCAGACGACCCTTCAGTTCACTCGGCGATCAGCAGCTCCTGGAGCAGACCAGGCGCCTGGCGGCCAACCAGCGCGGGCTCGAAGTGCACATCCTGGACCATCTCGACGAGATCGACCGGCGTGGGCTGGCGCTGCGGCGCGGGTTCTCGAGCCTGTTCGACTACGCGGTGCGGGAGTTGCGGTTCACCGATGCGGCCGCGCAACGGCGTATTCAGACCATGAGGTTGTGCCGGCGGCATGGCTGGGTGCGGGCCATGCTGCACAGCGGCGAGTTGAGTGTGACGTCGGCGGCGCAGTTGGAGACCGCGTTTGGCGCCGCCGAGCGCCAGTGCCGGAGAGCGAGCGCGAGCGTCGATGAGGAGCGCTGCGAAGATCTGCATGGGCTGCCTGCGGTGCCGAGCGGAGCGGGAGACCAGGATGCCGAAGCGTCGGGAGCGAGGATGGCCGGTGCCGCGGCGGTGACGGCATCGACGCCGCGCGGCGTGGCCGCCGTCGCCCAGGAGCTCGGTGACGCCAGAGGCTGCGGGGCCCGGCATACCGGGAATGACGGCTGCAGACGGCTGTCGGTCGAGCCGGAGGCGCGGTCGCTCGGTGACGCCGGAGGCCGCGAGGAGCGGCATGCGGAGCGCGACCGTTGCGGGCCATCGTCGGACGGCTCGGCGGCGTGGTCGTCTTGTGCCGCCGGGGGCCGCGAAGACCGGCATACTGTGAGCGACCGTTGCAGCCGACCGTCTGACGACTCGGCGGCAGGCGGTGTCCGCCCGGCAGCGGCGGGTGCGCAGCCGGTGGGCCGATTGGACTGGAGTGCCGCCACCTCGGGCGCTGCACCGGCTTCGACGGCCGCCACGCTGCACGCGCCACCGCCTGCGGCGCCGGGGCGTGTACCGCGGCCCGGGCTCACGGGTACTGAGGCCGCGACCACGCCGGTGGTGCCGGTGGCGAGCCACGCGGCTGCGCAGCACCGCGGCGCCCGGCATGGCGATGCGCTGCCGGCGCGCCGGGAGTCGAGCGGAGCCGCCTGGCACTCTCCGGCACCGTTGCGGGCTGCCGGTGCCGCCGTGGCCTCCTCGGACCAGGGCCCGGCGGCGCCACTGCTGCCGCCGGCGAGGGGCGCCGAGCCGGGACCGTTGCCGGTCGTGGCCGCATCGGAGCCGCGGCTCACCGCTGCGCTCGCACCGGCGCCGTCACGCAGTGATCGGAACCCGGAACTTTGTTCCAACCCGGAACTTTGTTCCAACCCGGAGCGGTCCGCCGGGCCGGTGACCGCCGCCGTGCTGCTGCACCCGCGGCGCCAGCGCGAGCTGATCGAGCAGGCCGCCGGCATGAGCACGCGCCAGGTCGCCGGCCTGCTGGCGAGCGCCGCTCCCCAGGTGGTGCCGCCGCGCGACACGCTGCGCGCGGTGGCGCCGGACCGCTACACCTTGAAGGTGAGCATCGACCAGGAGTGCGAGCAGGGACTGCGCCGCCTGAAGGACCTGCTGTCGCACGTCGACCCGCGCATGTCGTGGGGGGACCTGGTGGCGCGCCTGGTGCGCGAGGCGGTGGCGCGGCACGACCCGCGGCGCGGCGGTGGCAGGCGGGGGCGTACGGGCGGCACGGCAGCATCGTCGCCGCGGGAGCGGACCGGCGCACCCTCGGTCGTGGCGGCGGCCGCGGCCGGCGGGGAGCAGCCGCGGGCCGCGACGATCCGCAACGCTGCCGGGGTGCGCGGCGTTGCGCCCGCCGCCCCGACGGGCGGTGCAATGTCAGTTGGCGCCGGCGGCGGCCTGGCCGACGGTACTGATGCCACGCCGATCCGGCCGGCCGCGACTGCGGCGCCGAGGTTGGCCAGCGGCGGCTCTGCCGACGGCGCTGGTGCCACGCGGATCCCGAGGGCAACGACTGCGGCGCCGGAGTTGGTCAGCGGCGGCACCGGCGACGGCGCTGAAGGCGCAGATGCGACGCGGATCCGGTCGGCAACGACTGCGGCGTCGCAGTTGGTCAGTGGCGGCTCCGCCGACGGCGCTGGTGCCACGCGGATTCGACGGGTCACGACTGCGGCGCCGAAGTTGGCCGGCGGCGTGCCGCCTGCGCGTGGTGCGGGCGGCACGCCGGGGGGAGCGTCGCCGCAGTGCACCGGCGATGCTCCGCTCGGCCCGCGCCGGCCGTCGCCGCGGCGCTCCATTCCAGCGGCTGTCCGGCGTCTCGTCTGGCTGCGTGACGGGGGGCGCTGCCGCTATCGGGATCCGCTCACCGGTCGCCGCTGCAATTCGTCCCACCTGCTACAGATCCACCACCTGCTGCCGGTTGCAGAGGGGGGCGGCCCGGAGGCGGAGAACTTGGCTCTCGCATGTCTGGCGCACCACCGCATGTGCCACGGCTACGGACCAACTCCGCCGCCGGAGCCGTCGCGGTAGCGCCGCCTCCACGCCGGGGCTGCGTGCGGAGTTGGCCGCCCGTCGTGCGTTCCGGCAAGCTGTCTGCCGTCGATCCGGCTATGCGAATTCTGCCGTTCGGACCCCCCGCGGAGGTCGTGGAGGTCGCGGAGGGCGCTCGGATGCGGCGTCCGACCCGGTCATCCGTTCTGCAGGCGGCGCAGGGGGGTGGGGAAGCCGCGCGCGGAGAGTTCACCGGCGATGCGGTCGGCGTCGGCGGCGTTCAGGTTGCGGATCACCACGCGGGTGACGCCGGGCCCGGATGTCAGTTCCGCGCGGTAGCCGGCCGCGCGCAGCCGGTCGAGCAGGGTGTTCGCGTTGGCGCGGTCTTCGAACGAGGCGACCTGCAGGAAGTAGGTGCCGGCCTGTGCGTCGCCGCCGCCGATCACCTCAATGCGCACCGGAGCGGTGCCGGTACGGTCCAGGCCGAGGTCGCGCGCGGCGGCCAGCGACAGGTCGATGATGCGGCCATGCACGAACGGTCCGCGGTCGTTGATGCGCACCACGGTGGAGGCGCGGGTGCCGAGGTGGGTGACGCGCACCATGGTGCCGAACGGCAATTCGCGGTGTGCCGCGGTGTGCGCCCACATGTCGTACGGCTCGCCGCTGGCGGTAGGCTTGCCGTGGAAGTCCTGGCCGTACCAGGACGCCTCGCCGGTCTGTGTCGAGCCGGCCGGGGCGCGGGTCATCTCGCGCCCGGTGGCGCAGCCGGCGAAGCCGAGCACCCCCGCCAGGGAGAGGAGCAGAGGCGCACGGATTGAGGATGACAGTCGGCGCAGCATGTTCGCGTGGCGCCACGCCCCGACATTGCCGGGCGAGTGACGCTTTTCCTATACTCGGCGGGAGATGGCCGCGACTGAACCCTCCCCCGCCGGCGCCCGCACCGGGGCACCCTCCAACCACTGGGCGGACCAGGCCGCGGAGCGCATCATCCGCGGGCGCGGCGACCGCACCCGCTACGTGGTCGCCTCCGGCGTGGCTCCGTCCGGCTCGGTGCACTTCGGGCACCTGCGCGAGGTGATGTCGACCGAGCTGGTGGCGCGCGCGCTGCGCGACCGCGGCAAGCAGGTGCGCTTCATCTACTCGTGGGACGACTACGACGTGTTCCGCAAGGTGCCGGTCAACCTGCCGCGCCAGGATGAGCTGGCGCGCCACCTGCGCAAGCCGGTGGTGGACGTGCCCGACCCGTTCCACGCCGCCGACAACTTCGCCGCCGGCTTCGAGCGCAGCCTGGAGCAGGTGCTGCCGCGGCTCGGCATAACGCCGGAGTACCTCTACCAGGCGCAGCGCTACCGGGACTGCCGCTACGCCGACGGCGTGCGTGCCGCGCTGGCCGCGCGGGCGAAGATCCGCGACATCCTGAACCGCCATCGCGAGCGCCCGCTGGGCGACCACTACTGGCCGATCACCATCTACTCGGAGCGGGACGGTACCGACCGCACCACGGTGCTGGATTGGGACGGCGCCGACACCGTGACCTACCGCGACGTGGACGGAACCGAGAAGCGGTTGAACCTGACCCGCTCCGGCGCCGCCAAGCTGCTGTGGCGGGTCGACTGGCCGATGCGCTGGGCGTTCGAGCAGGTGGACTTCGAGCCGGCGGGCAAGGACCACCTGACCGCCGGCGGGTCGTTCGACACCGGCGGCCCGATCGCCCGCGAGGTGTACGGCCGCGAGCCGCCGGTAACCTTCCTGTACGGCGACGTGGGCGTGAAGGGGGGCGCCGGGCGCATCTCCTCCTCCGCCGGCAACGCGGTCACCATCGAGCAGGTGCTGGCCGTGTACCAGCCGGAGGTGGTGCGCTACCTGTACGCGGGCACGCGGCCGAGCGCCGAGTTCGTGATCTCTTTCGATCTGGACGTCCTGAAGGTGTACGAGGACTACGATCAGGCCGAGCGGATCTACTACGGGACCGCGGAGGTGGGCGCCAGGCGGCGCGCGCGGGTGGGCCGCGTGTATGAGCTTTCGCAGGTCGCGGCGCCGGCGCCGTCCATGCCGCCACAGGTGCCGTTCCGCCACTTGTGCAACCTGATCCAGGTGCGCGACGGCGACGTGGCCGCGACCGTGGCCGCATTGGCGGAGGAGCTTGGATTGACCGGAGACGAGCATGGCGACGCCCGCCGCCGCCTGCAGACGCGCGCGCGCGGGGCGGCCACCTGGCTCGCCGAGTACGCACCGCCGGCGATGCGGTTCCGGTTGCGGCGGCCGGATCAGCCGGCGCCGGAGGTGGCCCCGGCCGAGGGGCGGGCGCTCGGCGCCCTGTACGGGGAGCTGGAACACCTGGAGCGCCACGACGGCGCCTCCCTGGCGGGCCGCGTCTACGCCATCGCCGAGCAGGAGGGGCTGGCGGCGCGCGCCCTGTTCAAGGCCGCCTACCGGGTGCTGCTCGACGCCGACCGCGGGCCGCGGCTGGCCGATTTCATCCTGCTCAGCGGGCGCGAGCGCATCGCGCCGCTGCTCGCGCCCTACGCCGGGCGCGCCGCGGCGGGCACCGTCGGCGGCGTGGCGGGTGCGGCGAGGTAAGCTGTAGCTTGAACCGATGGCGCGCCTGACAGAGGCGCGGGCGATCCGCGGCGTTGATCCGGTATCGCGCAGCCGAGGCGTGCTCGGTGGGTGTTCGTCGGCGCTTTGCGGCGGTGGCATCGAACTGGCGCATCGGGCGCCGCCGGCGGACTGGGTACGGTGCGATATGCACTTGCCCAGGCCCCAAGAAGGACATGCAAAGGTTGACGGGTAGGTCCGCGCGTGGCACATTCGGCACATGACGGACCGGGAACGGGACGCGCTGCTGCTGGAGCTACGGGAAGAACAGAGGGCCATGGGGCAGCGCATGGCCACCAAGGACGACCTTGCCGCCATGGAGCAGCGCATGGCCACGAAGGACGACCTTGCCGCCGTGGAGCAGCGCATGGCCACGAAGGACGACCTTGCCGCCATGGAGCAGCGCATGGCCACGAAGGACGACCTTGCCGCCGTGGAGCAGCGCATGGCCACGAAGGACGACCTTGCCGCCGTGGAGCAGCGCATGGCCACGAAGGACGACCTTGCCGCCATGGAGCAGCGCATGGCCACGAAGGACGACCTTGCCGCCATGGAGCAGCGCATGGCCACGAAGGACGACCTTGCCGCCATGGAGCAGCGCATGGCCACGAAGGACGACCTTGCCGCCATGGAGCAGCGCATGGCCACGAAGGACGACCTTGCCGCCATGGAGCAGCGCATGGCCACGAAGGACGACCTTGCCGCCATGGAGCAGCGCATGGCCACGAAGGACGACCTTGCCGCCGTGGAACAGCGCATGGCCACGAAGGACGACCTTGCCGCCGTGGAACAGCGTATGGCCACGAAGGACGACCTTGCCGCCATGGAGCAACGCATAGAAGTGAGCGTGGCAGAGATGGTACGCGAAGGTGCTGACAGAATCCTCGCAGCAGTCACCGAATTGGCCGAGACGAAGGCCGACAAGGAGCATGTCCATGTCTGATCGTCGGCCGACCTTGAGCAGGTTCGGGAATGGATAGACGACTTCAAGAAGCTGGTGGAGCGTGATTCCTAAACGGTATCAGTGATGTAATGGACCGGGGAGCAGGCGCTTCCGATCCGAAGGCCGCGGCGGGCCGCGCGGCCGCCGCGTTGGTCGAGTCCGGGATGCGGGTGGGGCTTGGCACCGGCTCCACCGCCGTGCACGTGGTGCGGGCGGTCGCGGAGGCGGTGCGCGGCGGGGCCTTGCGCGACCTCGCCCTGGTGCCGACCAGCAGCCAGATCCAGGCGGTGTGCTGGGAGTTGGGCCTGGACCTGCTCACGCTGAGCGACCCGGCGGTGGGCGGGGCGCTCGACCTGGCCATCGACGGCGCCGACGAGGTGGACCCGGCGTGGAACCTGACCAAGGGCGGCGGCGGCGCGTTGCTCAACGAGAAGGTGGTGGCGCAGGCGAGCAGCCGCTACGTGATCGTGGTGGACGAGTCGAAGCTGGTGGCGCGTCTCGGCGAGCGCGTCGCGTTGCCGGTCGAGGTGGTGCCGTTTGCCCTGGCCCCTGTACGCGCCGCCCTGGAGCGCCGCGGCTACCGTCCCGCCGTGCGCATGGCGGAGCGCAAGCAGGGCCCGGTGGTCACCGACAACGGCAACCTGCTGATCGACGCCTGGCCGCCGGCGGACCTGGATCCGGTACGCGCCGAGCGCGAGCTGGCGGCGATCCCCGGAGTCGTGGAGAACGGCCTGTTCACCGCCTGCGTCACCGACCTGATGGTCGGCGGCGAGTGCGGCGTCCGCCACGAGCGCCGACCCTTGCCGCGGTAGGTTCTCGGATTCACCTGGAGTGAGGTTCGATTCGCGTCATGGCAGCGGCGCCGGCGCCTGCCGTGTCCGCATGCTGTGACTGCCGCCCGCCGGCGCAGTACTTTGAAAAGGGAATTATATACAATAGTGCCAGAGGCTTGACAAGCCTCTGAGTCCATGGCACTATTGTAGGCATGCCGAGTGAATGTACCACCGGACCTGGCAAGGCTTTCCGCCACGGCCTGAGCCTGCCCGAACTGTTCCAGGAGTTCCCTGATGACGCCGCCGCCGAGGCGTGGTTCGTCCGGCAGCGCTGGGAGGGCGGCAAGCCCGTCTGCCCAGCCTGCGGGCACCGCGACGTGCAGACCGGAGCAGCCCACAAGTCGATGCCGTTCCGCTGCCGACACCGCGAGTGCCGGAAGCGTTTCAGCGTGAAGACCGGCACCGCCATGCAGTCCAGCAACTTGGGCTACCAGACCTGGGCCATCGCCCTCTACCTCGTCATCACTTCGATCAAGGGGGTCTCGTCCATGCGGCTGCGCCGCGACCTGAAGCTTACGCAGAAGTCAGCGTGGCACTTGGCGCACCGGATACGCATGGCGTGGGGCGAAGATATGTCGCAGATGTTCGACGGGCCGGCAGAGGTGGACGAGGCGTACTTCGGCGGGAAGGAGCGCAACAAACACGCCGACAAGAAGCTCAACGGCGGGCGCGGCACGGTCGGCAAGGTGGCTGTCGCCGGCGTTAGGGACCGCGAGACGAACCGGATCAGTGCCGCTGTCGTGGACACCACTCAGAAGCGGGAGCTGCACGGGTTCATCGCGGCCCGCGTCGAGCTGGGCGCCACCCTCTACACCGACGAGATGGGCAGTTACCGCGGGCTCCCCAACCACGAGACCGTCAACCACGGCGTCGGCCAGTACGTCTCCCGGCAGGCGCACATCAACGGCATGGAGAGCTTCTGGGCCATGATGAAGCGTGGCTACTACGGCATCTACCACCGCATGAGCCCGAAGCACCTGGATCGCTACGTCGACGAGTTCAGCGGCCGGCACAACATCCGGTGCCATGACACGCTGGACCAGATGGCGGCCGTCGCGCGCGGGCTGCTCGGGAAGATGCTGCGCTACCGGGACCTCATCAAGCCCAACGGGCGCCCGTCAGGAGCCCGCGAGATCGCTCGGTGATCTAACTTGTCGCCAAATCCACCTTGGTTTGCAGGTGAGATGGAAGCTGGGCTTTAAGGGTATCTACTACCCACTTCATCTTGATAGCCAATTCAAACTTGGCGCTGGCTATTACTTCATCAGTATTCAAGGGTCTCTCGGCCACGTCGTGAGTTTCATCCACCACCAGATCTGTGATCTTTCGTTCAACGCCGTCCTCGTCTACAGCATTCAGGGAAAACGTAACCTGAGCCCTGGTAGGATCGGACACATCCAGGTTAATGAAGCGAACGCTCATCTTCCGATCTTCCATTCGGATTGCTCCCATGTACAAAACTCCTTCGCCGCTTGACGTAGGAGCGAGGTCGTACTAACCTCGTGGTGCTTGTGGGAGGTCAACCAACGAAGCACCCGGAGGCAGTAGCTTCCACCCCTCCGCGTCAGCGGCAGGCGATATGTGAAGCGCCCCCGCACAGGGGGCGCTTGCATGTTACTCTACCGGTGCAGCCGTCGCCACCCGGAGCAGCGCACCTCTCTCGGTCGTCTCGAACATCTCGATCATGGTCCACACCTCGTCGACGCGGACGCCGAAGTTGAGGTTTCCTGACGCATCGGGAATAGGTCGGCCCGTGCCGGGGTCGATGGTCTTCACGATGCTTCCGAAATTGACCGCTACGACGAATCCCCAGCGGTCGATGATCGGACTTCCGCTGGTTCCACCAGTGGTGTTGAGATTGTGCTGAATGATCCTGGTGTTCGTTGCGGTCGGCGTCGCCGATCCGTACGGCCGCAACGCGCTGATCGTGCCCTGCTTGTATGACGCGATCGGAGCAGACCGGTAAAGCTGATTGAGTTCTCCAGGAAATCCCATCGTGGCTATCTGCTCGGCAACCTGAAGAAGGGTAACGTCTTCCTCGGGCATAAGCTCCAGGAGCACGGGCAATTCCCCGTCGATGATGATCGACGCCAGGTCCGGTGAGAAGAAGTCTCCATATTCCGGGTGGACTTCGTACTCGATCAGACGGTACGTACCCGCGCCACCGACCGGAGTTCCTGAACGAACAGCGATTGGAGTCGGATTCAGGTGCGCTATCGCGGGCAACAGGTCACGCAACCCGACAGCAACATGGGCATTCGTCCAGAGCGCATTGTCGTAGTAGGCGGCAAACCCGGTGCCGATGAAGTAGCCACCGCCATCGGGGAAGGAGAACCCCAACGCGTAGACGGCCTCGGCGACACGATAATCGCTGATGATCTCGGGCCAAGTGAGAGGCTGCGACGGCGGGTCCGGCTGGGCGGGCTCGGGTGCCACCGGGGCAGCCGGCGCCTTTCCGGGGCCGCTGCTGCAGGCAGCGAGGGTGAGGGCGATGACCAGCCCGAAGAGGGCGGTCCTGATGAACGCGCGGTGCGTCATGTAGAACTCCTGTCGCCCGGGCCAGAAGGCGCCGGGCCGTTTCAGAACTCGACCACCGCGTGCTCAGCACAGAGGTAGGTTGGTGTCCTGGTCTGTTCACCCCTGGGCCGGGTAGCTACTCCCTGCCCGTGGTGGGGCTGTTGTATTCGACCAGCGACCCGGCATGAGCCGAGACGCGATGGGTCGAGTTCCGTTGGGGCATCATTGTATGGACATGGTGCGAAGGGTCAAGCGATACTGCGACGAAGGAGCAGGAAGGATGAGAGAGCAGAAGAAACGGGTGGTCGAGGTGCCGGCGCACGACTACGAGCCGACGAAGGCGGAGATGGAGGAGGAGGTCACGGTGGGGGATGAGACCACGACGTTCGAGGAGGCGGTGCAGCACTTCCTGCGGACGCCGGTGGAGGTGCGGGAGGTCAGCGCTGATGAGTGGCGGAGGAGGCGTAAGCGGAACGCTGGTGGGTGAATCGGACGGAGACCTTACTCCCCAGGAGATCGAGGAGGCTCTTGAGATTTTCCTCGGGGCTCTGGCTGCGGCGTTGAGAAGGGGCAGTCGGCATGGGGGCAATATGGTTCTTCAGATACTGGAGGAAGAACTATTCCCTCGCGGTGCCAGCGAGCCAAGATATCCTCGAAAACACGCTGCGCTCCTCTCTCGATTTTATCGAGGTCTAAGGTCACGGTATTTTTCATCGGCGCCCTGGCCGCGTCATCGGCCCGGCTCTGAGATGCCATGGAGCGAGTAAGCCACGGCCGGGTGCCATCGGTCAAACAGGCGCTATGGCACTATTGTATATAATTCCCTTTGAAAAAATGGAGCAGCGGGTTCGGATCGCTGAGCAGAAGCGTTCAGGGGTGAGCTGCAAGAGCCGCTCGGCTCGGGGTCAGACCGGCAAGACCGAGCCAGCGGGTGCGAACGCGTCGCGCCGGAGGTGTCAGGCGACAGGCGCCCGTTCCGGCGCGGCGCAATCCGGGCGCTACGGGGGAGTAGCGTGCCTGCGCCGAAGACTGGACGGTGTGCGGTGTTGGCCGACTCGCCGATGAGCGGCGCGCGACGGCGCGTGGCGGTGCTGCTGTCCGGGGGCGTGGACAGCGCGCTCGCCCTGGCGCTGCTGCGCGAGGCGGGCCACGAGTTGACAGCCTTCTACCTGAAGATCTGGCTGGAGGAGGAGCTGGCGTTCCTCGGTGATTGCCCGTGGGAGGAGGACATGGCGTACGCCACCGCCGTGTGCCGCCAGCTCGAGGTGCCGCTGGAGGTGGTGCCGCTGCAGGATGAGTACCGCCGGGCGGTGGTCGAGTACGCCCTCGCCGCGCTGCGCGCCGGCTACACGCCGAGCCCCGACGTGCTGTGCAACCGCGCCATCAAGTTCGGCGCGTTCGGCGACCGGCTGGCGGCGGACTACGACGTCGTGGCCAGCGGCCACTACGCGCGGCTGCGGCGGCGGGAGGACGGCCGCTGCCAGCTCCTGCGCGGCGTGGACCCGGTCAAGGACCAGAGCTATTTCCTCGCCTACCTGCGGCCAGATCAACTCAGCCGGCTGTGCTTTCCGATCGGCGGCCTGCACAAGCATGAGGTCCGCGCCCTGGCGAGGGAGCAAGCGCTGGCGCCCGCGGCTCGGCGCGACAGCCAGGGCATCTGCTTTCTCGGCAAGCTGACCTACCGCGACTTCGTGCGCGCCCACCTCGGCGAGCAGCCGGGCCCGATCCGGGAGGCCGGCAGCGGCGCCGCACTCGGCAGCCACCGCGGCCACTGGTTCCACACCATCGGCCAGCGGCAGGGTCTGGGTCTGGGCACCGGCCCCTGGTACGTGGTGGCCAAGGACGTGGCCGCCAACACGGTATACGTCGCCCACGACCCCGCGGCCGCCGCGCCGCGCGCCGTGTCGTTGGTGGACGGCAACTGGATCGAGCCGCTGCCCGATACCGCATCGGGCGATCAACCCGTGCTGGTACGCATCCGTCACGGCGACACGCCGCGCCCTGCCACACTCGCCAGCGCCCCTACCGCGAATGGCGCCGGCGCTCCCAGGCTGCGTTTCGACGCCCCGGTCCCCGGCCTCGCCAGCGGCCAGTTCGCGGTGTTGTACAGCGGCTCCGAGCCGGCTCTCTGCTACGGCTCAGCCGTGATGCAGCGTCCGTACTGCGCGGGTACCGGGTTTTGACGCCGGCGCCATCACACCGCTCCCTCGACGACCGCGGCCAGCCATGCGTTGAGGCTCTTTCCGGCAGCCTTGGCTGCCGCGGTCGCGGCTCGGTCATCGCGGTTCCACCCCGGCTTCCCTGAGAAATCCCCACATCGAGTCGGCCACGGCCTGCCTTGCGACCCGCCGCGGGCGTGGGGTGTGCGCGTGCGTGTTGACCGATGCTCCGGCTGTGATTAGCTTAGTGGTCCTGTAATCCTGACTAATTCGATCAGAATTGACGAGAATGGGCGGGGAGGCGAATCGGGGAGATGTTGTCGCTTTCGGCGAAGGCGCGCTATGGGCTGCAGGCGGCGTACGACCTGGCGCTGCATGCCGGTAATGGGCCGCGGCAGGCGCGCGAGGTGGCGGCCGAGCAGGGCATTCCGCAGCACTTCCTGGAGCAGGTGCTGGTGCAGCTCAAGCGCGCCCTGCTGGTACGCAGCTATCGCGGCAGCCACGGCGGCTACGTGCTGGCGCGCGACCCGCAGGAGATTTCGGTGCTGGAGGTGCTGACCAGTCTGGACGGACCGCTGGAGCTGGACGGGGGGCCGTGGAGCGACGCCGTGCTGGCGGTGCCGTTGCGGCGCGCCGCGGCCGGGGTGACTCGGGCACTGGAGGTGAGCCTGGCCGACCTGGTGTGGGACAAGCAGCGTTCCGGGCCGCGCCTGACCTATCAGATATGACGGACATGACACACACGACGGACAAGGCGGCGGCCGCGGCCGCGATCGCGGAATTGGCGGCGGCCGCAGAGGGCGGGCCGGAGCTGCTGCTCGGCGCCCTGGTGCGGCGTTATGGCGACCGGGTCACGCTGGCCTCGTCGCTGGGCGCCGAGGACCAGGTGCTGACCCACATGCTGCTGGCCATCAAGCCGCGGGCGCGCATCTTCGTGCTCGACACCGGGCGCCTGCACCAGGAGACCTACGACCTGATGGCGCGCACGATGAGCCGCTACGGCATGCGCTACGAGGTGCTGTTCCCGGACGCCGCGGCGGTGCAGGAGATGGTGAGCGGCGAAGGCCCCAACCTGTTCTACGCCAGCGTGGCCGGGCGCACGCGCTGCTGCGAGGTGCGCAAGGTGGAGCCGCTCGGCCGGGCGCTGGCCGGTGCCGACGCCTGGATTACCGGCCTGCGCCGTGCGCAGAGCCCGGAGCGCGGCGACACGCCGCTGGTGGAGTGGGACGCCGCCCATGCGGCGGTCAAGGCGAACCCGCTGGCGGAGTGGAGCGACGAGCAGGTGTGGGACTACCTGCGCGCCCACGGGGTGCCCTACAACGTGCTGCATGACCGCGGCTTCCTGAGCATCGGCTGCGCGCCGTGCACGCGCGCCGTGGAGCCGGGCGAGCCGGCGCGCGCCGGGCGCTGGTGGTGGGAGCAGGGCACCGCCAAGGAGTGCGGCCTGCACCCGGCGGAGGCGGCGCGGTGACCGCGCTCGAGCGCCTGGAGGCGCAGAGCGTATACATCCTGCGCGAGGCGTACCGCGAGTTCCCGCGGCTGTGCATGCTGTGGTCGATCGGCAAGGACAGCACCGTCCTCCTGTGGCTTACCCGCAAGGCGTTCTTCGGCGAGGTGCCGTTCCCGCTCGTGCACATCGACACGTCGTTCAAGATCCCGGAGATGATCGCCTACCGCGACCAGTTGGTGCGCGACTGGCGGCTCAACCTGATCTACGGCGAGAACCGCGCCGCGCTCGACGCACGGCACACGTTCCCGGCCGGCGCCATCTCCCGGATCGCCTGCTGCAAGGCGCTGAAGACCGACGCGCTGGTCAACACCCTGTCGGGCGAGTGGCCGCGCTACCGCTACGACCACGACCTGCAGCGCTACGTGCAGGACTCCAACACCGAACCGTACACGGGGGTGATCGTGGGCGCGCGCGCGGACGAGGAGGGCAGCCGCTCCAAGGAACGCTACTTCTCGCCGCGCGACCACCACAGCGACTGGGACATCGGCGACCAGCCGCCGGAGTTGTGGAACCAGTTCAAGACCGACTTTGCGCCCGGCACCCACGTACGCGTGCATCCGCTGCTCGACTGGACCGAGCTGAACATCTGGGAGTACATCGAGGCGGAGGAGATACCGGTGGTACCGCTCTACTTCAACCACGGCGACGGCACCCGCTACCGTTCGCTCGGCTGCTACCCATGCACCACGCCGGTGCGCTCGGACGCCACCTCGGTGGCGGAGATCGTCGACGAGCTGCGCACCGGGCAGTTCGCCCACATCGCCGAGCGCGCCGGGCGCGAGCAGGACAAGGAGGGCGACGGCACCCTCGAGACCCTGCGCCGCGAGGGCTACATGTAATGGCAGCCGCCACAGCACAAGCAGCCGCGGCACAGGCAGCCGCAGTGCAAGCGGCGGCCGCGCCGCCGCCCGATCTGCCGACCATGAATGTGGTGGTGGTGGGCCACGTCGATCACGGCAAGAGCACGGTGGTGGGCCGCCTGCTGCACGACACCGGCGTGCTGCCGCATGGCAAGATCGAACAGGTGCGCAGCAACTGCGAGCGCAGCGGCAAGCCGTTCGAGTACGCATTCCTGATCGATGCGCTGCAGGACGAGCAGGCGCAGGGCATCACCATCGACGCCGCGCGCGTGTTCTTCCGGTCCGACAAGCGGCGCTACATCATCATCGACGCCCCCGGCCACATCGAGTTCCTGAAGAACATGATCTCCGGCGCGGCGCGCGCCGAGGCGGCGATCCTGGTGATCGACGCCAGCGAAGGGGTGCGGGAGAACTCGCGCCGGCACGGGTTCATGGCCGCCATGCTCGGCATCCGCCAGCTCCTGGTGGTGGTCAACAAGATGGACCTGGTGGGCTACGACGAGGCCGTGTTCACCGCCATCCGCGAGGAGTACGAGGCGTTCCTGGGCGAAATCCAGGTCGAGCCGCGCGGCTTCGTCCCGGTGAGCGGGCGCCACGGCGACAACCTGGTGGCCGGCTCGGAGCGCACGCCGTGGTATGAAGGCGCCGCGCTGCTGGAGCAGATCGACGCGTTCGCGAGCGCCGGCGCGGAGACGGCGCAGGCGCTGCGGCTGCCGGTGCAGGACGTGTACAAGTTTCCGGTGCGCGGCGACGACGCCCGCATCATCGCCGGCACCGTGGCCACCGGCAGCGTGCGGGTGGGCGACGCGGTAGAGTTCCTGCCGTCGCGCAAGCGGGCGCGGGTGCGCAGCATCGAGGGCTTCCAGGTGGCGTCGCACGAGCAGGCCGCCGCGGGCATGGCCACCGGCATCACCCTCACCGACGAACTGTACGTGCGCCCCGGGGAACTGATGTACCGGGTCGGCGAACGGGCGCCGCGGGTCGGCACCACGTTCCGCTGCAATCTGTTCTGGCTCGGCCGCAACCCGCTGGTGCCCGGCAAGCGGTACCGGCTCAAGCTGGCGACCACGCGGGTCGGCGTGCACGTGAAAGAGATCGTCCAGGTGCTCGATGCAGCCACCCTGGAGCGCAGCGAATCGGACGCCCACAAGGGCCACGTCGGCCGCCACGAGGTGGCCGAGTGCGTGCTGGAGACGCAGAACCCGATCGCCTTCGACCTCGGCCTGGGCGCCGAGTTCGCCGCCACCGGGCGCTTCGTGCTGGTCGACGAGTACGAGATCGCCGGCGGCGGCATCGTTACCGAGTACGTTTCGGGGCTGAAGGCGTCGCTGCGCGAACACGTCAAGCAGCGCGACTACGCCTGGGTGCGCGGCGCCATTACCGCCGAGCAGCGCATCGAGCGCTACCGGCAGCGGCCGCGGCTGGTGGTGTTCACCGGGGCGGACGGCGACGTGCTGCACGAGTTGGCGCGCGACCTGGAGGACCGGCTGTTCCGCGCCGGCGGCAGCGCCTACTACCTGGGCCTGACCAACCTGGCGCGCGGGCTCGATGCCACCATGGACGAGGCGGCCGCGCGCGCGGCGGCCCACACCGACGAGGACCGCAGCGAACACCTGCGCCGGCTCGGTGAAGTGGCGCACATTCTCGGCGACGCCGGGCAAATCGTGATCACCACGGTCACCGATCTCGACGCCGCGGAGGCGGAGATTCTGCGCATTCTCAACGAGCCCAACGACATGCTGGTGATTCGCGTGGGCGCCGACCAGCACGCGGTCAACGCCGACCTGGTGATCGTCCCCGGTACGCCGCCGGACAAGGCGGTGGCCGCGGCGCACCGCCTGCTGCGCGAGCGCGAGGTGGTGCTCGAGTACTACCTGTGACCGCGCGGCATCGTTGATGGCGGCGTTCGTCAGTCTCATCGGGGCGGGGCCGGGGGATCCGGAGCTGATCACCGTGCGCGGACAGCGCGCGCTGGCCGCCGCCGACGTGATTGTCCACGACGACCTGGTGGACCGCCGCCTGCTGATCTCCTGCGCCGGCCGTCCGGTGCACGCGCTCGGCGACCGCCGCGCACCGGCCGCGGAGCGGCAGCGCCGCCTGTACAGCGTGCTGGCCGAACACGCGCTCGCCGGGCGGCGGGTGGCGCACCTGAAGGGCGGCGACCCGCTGCTGTACGGCCGCGGCGCCGAGGAGATCCAGTTCCTGCGCGCCGCCGGCATTCCCTACGAGATCGTGCCGGGAGTCACCGCCGCCGCCGGCGCCGCCGCCTACGCGGAACTGCCGCTGACCCGGCGGCGGCGCGCCTCCTCGGTGGCGCTGTGCACCGGCCACACCGAGCAGGTCGCGGTGCCGGCGGCGGATACCCTGGTGTACTACATGGCCGCCGCCCGGCTGGCGGAAGTGGCGCGGCGCGTGCTGGAGCATGGCCGTGCGCCCGACACGCCGGTGGCACTGGTGCGCAACGCCAGCCGCCCCGAGCAGTCGGTCACCACCCTGACCCTGGCCGAGGTCGCGCGGCTGCCGCCGCCCGACCCGCCGCTGGTGGCGGTGATCGGTCCCGGCGGCGCCCCGCTCACCGGTGTCCCGGACGCCGCCGCGGAGGTGATTGCCGCCTACCGCCTGGCAACCGGTGAGTTCAGACCGGCTCCCGCTGCCGCCGCGGAGTCGCAAACCGATTGGACGCGGGGGTCAGCGCCCGCGCCGGCGGCGGACGCGGGAACCGGCGCCCGCCGCGCACCCGACGCCAGCGCGCGCTCGGTCGACGAAGGCATCGCGCAGAACCGTCCCGGCGACGCTCCAGCGGCTCGCTTCGCCGCGGCAGCCGCCGCGGTGGCAACAACCGATGCGCTACCCGAGCCGTGGTTCGCGGCGGCGCGCAAGGTACTGGTTACCGGAACCACGGCGGAGCCCTACCGCCACCTTGGCGAGCTGGTGCACACTCCGCTGATCGCGATCGCGGAGCCGGAGGACTGGCAGCCGCTCGACGCCGCGCTCAAGCGCCTGGCGTCCTACTCGCTGGTCGTGTTTACCAGCCGCTTCGCGGTCGCGGCGCTGCTGGGGCGGCTGCTCGCCCGCGGCGGCGATGCGCGGCGCCTGGCCGGGGCCCGGCTGGCCGCAATCGGCCGTGGCACGGCCGCGGCACTGCGCAGCCGCGGCCTGGCGGCCGACCTGGTGGCCGCGTCGGAGGACACCGAGGGCCTGCTGGAGGCGCTGCGCAATGCCGGTGCGATGGCCGGCGAACGCGTGCTGCTGCCGCGCTCCGCGCTGGCCGGCGCCGCGCTGCCGGATGCGCTGCACGCCGCCGGAGCGCAGGTGACGGCGGTCACCGCCTACCGCAATCTGCCGGTGCCCGATCCGGTGCGGGTGGACCTGGCCGCCCTCGATGCGGCTCTGCTCACCTCGCCCTCCACGGTTGCGGCATTCCGCAACCTGTACGGCGAGCAGGTGCCGGCGTCCCTCGCGCTGTGGTGCCGCGGCCCGCGCACCCGCGCCGCCGCGCAGGCGGCGTTCGGCCGCGGCGCCCCCGTCCCGTCCCCGTCCTGACCGCCCGAGCCCGCGCAGGCATGGCAGCACGGGCGGCATCCGAGACGCCGGAGGATGAGTTGCCGGGTGTTACCCGCGGGCGCGGAGCTGTTGCAGGAGGGCGTCGTCGCGGCGCCACTTCTTGCGCACCTTGACGCGCAGGTCGAGGTGGATGCGGTGGCCGAAGATGCGTGCGAGTTCGGCCGTGGCGTCGCGGCGGATGGCAGCGATGCCGGCGCCGCCGCGGCCCACCACGATGCCGACCTGGCTTGGCCGCTCCACCCAGATGGTGGCGCGAATCCACAGCGCGCCGGGGCGCTGTTCCAGGTCGATCACGTCGACGTACAGGGCGTGCGGCACCTCCGCCGTCACGCGGGCGAAGGCATGCTCGCGCACGATCTCGGCAACGCGGAAGTCGGGCGTCTGGTCGGTGTACATGTCGTCCGGGTAGAGCAGGTCGCCGACCGGGCTCAGTTCCAGCAGGCGCGCCACCAGGGCGGGCACGCCGGTGCCGGTGCGTGCCGACACGGAGCGGATCTCGTCGATGCCGGCGCGGCGCAGGCGGGCCTCGCGCTCCTCGGCGCCGCGCGTTCCCGCCAGGTCCACCTTGTTGCACGCCGCCACCCGCGCGCCGGCGAAGCGACGGGTGGCGGCGAGCACCGCCTCATCCTCGGGGCCGAACGGCCGGGTGGCGTCGAACAGCAGCAACAGCAGGTCGACTTCGTCGGCGACCGACAGCGCCACGGTCTTCAGCACCAGGTTCAGCTTGCGCTCGCTGACGTGCAGGCCGGGGGTGTCGAGGAAGATGAGCTGGCCGGCCGGCAGGGTCGCGATGCCGCGCACACGGCTGCGCGTGGTCTGCGGCACCGGCGACACGATGGACACCTTGTGCCCGCAGATGTGGTTGATGAGCGACGACTTGCCGGTCGACGGGCGCCCGACGACGCCGATCGTGCCGACGCGCATCGGGTCCGCGCCTGCCGGTTCGGCGCGCGCCGGCTCGGCGCCGGTCACTGCGGTTCGTTCCCGGAAGCGGACGGCACCGGCGACCGCCCGCGCGCGCGGGCGCGGCGCCGGTCCACCCGCTCGGCGCGCTTGCGCAGCGTGAGCCGCCGCCGCAGGCCGCGTTCCACCAGCGTCAGGGTGTCTTCGATCAGGATATCGTTGCCGGGGCTGCCGAAGTTGGCCAGCAGGGCGGTGTAGAGCGCGATCAGCATCGAGCGCACGTTGTGAAACCGCGCCGTACGGAAGGTGCGCAGGCGGATGCCGGCGAGGAGAATCTCGTCGATCATCTCGCCGATGCGCTCGAGTACCCACGCGGAACGCTGCGCGGGGCTCGCGCCGGGGCACACGTAGCGCCGGTCGCCGGTCAGCACGCCGAGCAGGATCGGGCTGCGCCGCAGGCCGAGCGTAATGAAGCGGTACAGCGCCTTGAGTTGATTCATGGGCGACTCGAAGCGGTCGACCACGCGTCTCGCCTCGCTGATGGCGCGCCGTTCGATCACCTCCACGATGTGCGCGTAAAACGCCTCCTTGCTTGGGAAGTAGCGGTAGAAGCTGCCGGTCGCCAGACCGGCGTCGCGGGTAATCTGCTCGACGCTGACTTCGCGGTAGCCCTGCGCCGAGAACAGGCGCTCGCCGATTTCCAGCAGTGCCGCCCGGCGCCGCGCACGGGCCGGACGTTCTAGTTCCAATTGCTGTGGGATGGCGTTCATAGCGAAAAAGTGAATATCGTATTCAGATATTCAGGCGCCCAGTCTAACCGAAACCCGGATTGCATACCACCTGCGGCGATTATTTCGCCATCGTAGCACTCTTCGCGCACGCGCGGAATACGCTTCCCGCGCGGCCCCTTACACTGACCGTATTGGCCCTACCCGCGGTCCACTGCAGGTGCCGGGAACGGCTGGCCGGCACCGTGCCGGCGGTCGCCCCGGAGGCAGAGGCATTCGCCGGTAGTACCATGTGGGAGAGAACCATGGAGTCCATGCACTATCGGCTGCGCTGCCTGGCGTGTGGGGCATCGTACCCTGAACAGCGCGCCGGGTTCCGTCTGCAGTGCGACTGCGCGGTACCGCCGCGCGGCCTGCTGCGTGCCGAGTACCGTGAACGGTTCGTACCGGTCAGCGAGAATGGGGTGTTCCGCTACCGCAACTGGCTGCCGATCCGGCGCGGCGCGCCGTGGAGCGCCGTGCTGCGGCGCCCGGCGCCCGGTCCCGTGGCCTACCGCAGCCGCGAGCTGGCCCGCCGCATCGGGCTCGATCGGTTGGTGGTGCTGTTCTCGGGCTACTGGCCGGAACGCGGAGCCGGTTGCGAAACCTGCAGCTTCAAGGAGCTGGAAGCGCTTGCGGTGACCGCGCGGCTGCCCGAGGCTGATCGGCGGCCACTGGTGGTTGCCTCCGCGGGCAACACCGGGCGCGCGTTCCACACCGTCTGCTCGCGCCATGCCGTACCCGCGGTGGTGGTGGTGCCCGAGGCCGCCCTGCCGGCACTGTGGACCACCGCCCCGGCTGCCGCCGAGACCACGCTGGTAGCGGTAACCGGCGACGCCGACTACGCCGATGCGATACGGGTTGCCGGCATGATCGCCGCCCTGCCCGGCTTCCTGGCCGAGGGCGGTGCACACAACGTGGCGCGGCGCGACGGCATGGGAACCGCGCTGCTCGCCGGCGTCGAGTGCGCCGGCGCCCTGCCGCGCCACTACGTGCAGGCGGTCGGCAGCGGCACCGGCGCGATCGCCGCGTGGGAAATGGCGCAGCGCCTGGTGCGGGACGGCCGTTTCGGCGGCCAGGTACCGCGCATGCACCTGGCGCAGAACCGGCCCTTCACCATCATGGCGGACGCCTGGCAGCGGCGCAGCAGGCAACTGCCGCCGCTCGACGAGGCGCAGGCCAAGCGCCGCATCGCCGCCCTGCGCGCCACGGTGCTGAGCAACCGCCAGCCGCCCTACGCGCTCGCCGGCGGCGTGTACGACGCCCTGTCCGCCAGCGCCGGGGCGATGTACCGCGTCACCAACCGGCAGGCGGAGCACGCCGGTGCCCTGTTCGCGGCGGTCGAGGGCTGCGACATCGACCCCGCGGCGGCGGTGGCCGTGGCGGCGCTGCAGCAGGCGGTGGCGTGTGGCGCGGTCGGGCGGGACGAGATGGTGTTTCTCAACGTGACCGGCGGCGGCCTCCGGCGCCTGCACGGCGAGCAGCGCACGCGCCGGCTGGCACCCGACCTCGTGGTCGATCACCGCACCGTCACCGACGCCGACCTGGCGCGGAGGCTCGAAGCGGTCCGCGCCCCGGTCCGGGAGGTGGCATGAGCGACCTGTTCGCCAAGTGCCGCGGCGACGGCGGGTACTTCGGCGTGTACCGGGCGGCCGGCGACAAGTACGTCGTGCGCCCCATTCTGGACTCCCTGCCCGGCCCGCACATGGAATCGGGCGGGCGCCGGGTGATCATGTGGGGCATCAACAGCTACCTCGGCCTGACCGGAAACGAACGCATCAAGGCGGCCGCCGAGGCGTCGGTGGCGCGCTACTCCACCTGCACGCCGATGGGGTCGCGCCTGCTCACCGGCAACACGAGCAGGCACGAGGCGCTGGAGCGGCGGCTGGCCGAATACTGCGGCAAGCAGGCCTCCGTGCTGTTCAACTACGGCTACCTCGGCGTGATGGGCACGATCTCCGCCCTGATCGGCCCCAAGGACGTAGTGATCATCGACAAGCTGTCGCACGCATCGATGATCGACGGCACCATCCTGGCGATGGCGGGGCGCCGCTTCCGGCCGTTCCGCCACAACGACATGGAGAGTCTCGAGCAGCAGCTTCGCGCCGAGCGCGAGCGCGGCGCCGGCGGCATCCTGATCGTGATCGAGGGCGTGTACGGGATGCGCGGCGACCTGGCCAACCTGCCCGACATCGCCGCCCTCGCGCGCCGCTACGAGGCGCGCATCTTCATCGACGACGCGCACGGGTTCGGGGTGATGGGCGCCGGCGGACGCGGCACCGCCGAGCACTTCGGCGTGCAGGACGAGATCGACCTCTACTTCGGCACCTTCGCCAAGGCGTTCGCGGCGATCGGCGGCGTCACCGCCGGCGACCCGGAGGTGATCGAGTACATTCGATTCAACGCGCGTACCAACGTGTTCGCCAAGGCGTTGCCGATGGTCTACGTGGACGTGCTCGACGCCACGCTCGACGAGATCCTCGCGCATCCGGAGTATCGTGAACGGATGTGGCACAACGCGCGCGCCCTGCAGCGCGGCCTGCTCGAGTTGGGCTACAGCATCGGCGATACCCAGTCGCCGGTGACGCCGGTGTACATTCCCTCCGGCCCGGAGACCGGTCGCGCGATCATGGTGATGCTGCGCGAGGAGTACGGCGTATTCCTGTCCGGCGTCACCTACCCGGTGGTGCCGCGCGGCATCAACCTGTTCCGCATGATCCCGACGGCGCTGCACACCGACCAGGACGTGGCCGACACCCTGGCCGCGTTCGCCGAGATTCGCGACCGCCTGAACCTGGACCTCGCCAGTCTGAAGAGCCTCAGCCTGGCCTGACCGCGATGGCCGCCACCTCGCGCGGCCGCGGGTTGTGCGGCCGCCGGCTCCGCGTCCCGGTGCGCGCGGTCGCGCCCGTCTCGCTTTCGCCGACCGGCGGCGGCGACTCACCGCGCCGCCTCGGGCCGTGCCCGGCGGCGGTCACGGCCGCGGTTGCGGTCGTGCTTGCCCTGCTGGCGCTGAACGGCTGCGGCGAGGCGTTGCGGCAGCATGAATTCGCGGCCATGTCCACGGTGGTGCGCGCTTCGGTGTACGGGCCGGGCCCCGACTGGCAGGCGTTCGAGCGCGCCGCCCACGCGTACGCCGCGCGCTACGACCACCGCGACCCGGCGAGCCCGGTGGCGCGGCTCAACCGCGACGGCGCGGCCGCGCTCGACCCGCTGACCGCCGCCACCCTGAGCCGCGCCGTGCAGTTGGCGGAGGCCACCGGCGGCGCGTTCGATCCCACCATGCTGCCGGTCACCCGGTTGTGGAACTTCGACGACGGCGGCGCGCTGCCCGACGCCGCCGCCCTGCGCGCCGCGCTGCAACGGGTCGACTACCGCCGCCTGCGGGTGACCGGCGGCACGGCGACGCTGGACGGAGCGGAACTGGACCTGGGCGCCATCGGCAAGGGCGCCGTGGTGGATCACCTGGCCGACTGGCTCACCGAACGCGGCTACCGGCGGTTTCTGCTGGAGGCGGGCGGCGACGTGCTGGTGTCGGACCTGAAGCCGGACGGCACGCAATGGCGGATCTGGATCCGGCACCCGCGCTCCGCGGACGCCCCGCTGGCGATCGCCACCATAGGCGCGGCGGGGCAGCGGGTGGCGCTGGCCACGTCGGGAGACTACGAGCGCTTCATGGAGCGCGACGGCGTGCGTTACCATCACATCCTCAATCCCGCGACCGGGCACCCGGACAGCGACGCGGTCTCGGCGTCGGTGATCGCCGGCAGCGCAACCGAGGCGGACGCGCTCGCGACGGCGCTGTTCGTCCTGGGCAGCGGCGGCGGGGAGCTGTTGCGCGGCGGCTACGCGGGGATCGAGGGGGTGATCATGTACCGCGCGGGCGAGGAGCTTGCGGCGCTGACCAGCGAGCGGTTTCCGGCGCTGCATGGCCGCCTCAACGTGAATTGACGCCGGAGGTCGCGCAGGTCGCGCAGCGGGCGGTCATTGGCGCGCCCTGGAAGCGGTGAGTATATTGCCGCGCGAGGCTGGCGAGCGGCGGCGGGAAGCTGGCGGCGCGCCGGCGAATGGGAGGCTACGTGCGACCCGACTGGTACGCAGGAAGAGGCTGGCATGCCGCCGACGGCTGGCATGCCGAGGACGAGCAGGACGAGGCGGACGGGGAAGGTCGCGGCGGCGAGGCCGAAAATCCGCTGTTGAAGCAGTTCCTGAAGACGCGCACCATATTGCTCACCGGCGAGATCAACAAGGAGCTCGCCGAGCGGGTGGTGCGGCAACTGCTGTTGATGGAGCAGGAGGGCGACGACCCGATCAAGGTGTTCATCGACAGCCCCGGCGGCGACGCCGACGCCGGTTTCGCGATCCTGGACATGATGCGGTTCGTGCGCCCGCCGATCAAGATGATCGGCATGGGTCTGGTGGCCAGCGCCGGTGCGATCATCCTGCTGGCGGCCCCCAAGGAGCGCCGCTTCGCGCTGCCCAACTCGCGCTACCTGATCCACCAGCCGATGGCCGGCTTCCGCGGCGTGGGCACCGAGATCGAGATTCAGGCCAAGGAGATCGACCTGATGCGGCGCAAGATGAACGTGCTGATCTCGCAGGAGACCGGCAAGCCGGAATCGGAAGTGGAGCAGGATACCGACCGCGACTACTGGATGGGCGCCCAGGAAGCGCTCGCCTACGGACTGGTCGGCAGTATCATCAGCTCACAGGATGAGTTGTAGGGCAACATTCTCCGGGTTGCGGCGCGACCGGCTGCACGCGCTCGTTGGGGGTGCCGGCCGGGTTCCCGAGGTGCACTCCTACAAGGTGCGCGACATCGTGGGTCTCGACGACCGGCTGCTGGTGGTGACCAGCGACCGGGTGTCGGCATTCGACCGCGTGCTGACCACCATTCCCTGCAAGGGACAGGTGCTGAATCAGCTTTCGGCGTTCTGGTTCCGGCACACCGCCGACATCGTGGCCAACCACCTGCTGCGCGAGGTGACGCCGCGCAGCATGCTGGTGCGGCGCTGTTCGGTGGTGCCGGTCGAGGTGGTGGTGCGCGGCTACCTGACCGGCTCGGCGTGGCGCGACTACCAGCGCGACGGAGCGGTGTCAGGCATTCGGCTCCCGGCTGGGATGCGCGCCGGCGAACCGTTCCCGGCGCCGCTGCTGACGCCGTCGGCCAAGGGAAAGCCGGGAGAGCACGACCGCCCGCTCGCGCGCGAAGCGCTGCTCGCCGGCGGCATCGTGGATGGCCGGTTGTGGGAACGCATCGAGGCGGCGGCGCTGCAACTGTACCGGCGCGGCGTCGAACTGGCCGCGCGCAGCGGTCTGATCCTTGTGGACACCAAGTACGAATTCGGCACCGTTGGCGAGGAGCTGCTGTTGGCCGACGAGGTGCACACGCCCGACAGCAGCCGGTACTGGTACGCCGACGAATACGCCGAGCGCTTTGCCGAAGGCCGCCCGCAGCGCACGCTGGACAAGGAGTTCCTGCGTGCCTGGCTGATGCAGCGCGGCTACCTGGGCGACGGCGACGCGCCGGAGATACCCGACGACGTGCGGGAGGCGCTCGGCGCGCGCTACCGGGAGGCGTTCCGGCTGCTGACCGGCGCCGAGCTGGAGCCGTCGCCGCTCACCGAACAGGACGAGTTGGCGGCGTACGCGGATCTGATCGGCGCCGTCCCCGCCGGCGACTGATGGTGCCGCCGGCTCGGGGCGCCGGCCGCGCGTGCGGCGGTTTGGCTTGCGCCGCCGGTCCACGGCCTCCGCGCGGCTTCCCGGTCCGGATCGTGCGCGCAGCCGGGGTGGTCGCCGTGGTCCTGCTGCTGGCCGCCTGTAGCGGCTCGGCGCGCACCATCACCGTGGTCACCTACAACGTCGAGAACCTGTTCGACGCCGAGATTGACGGCGGCGAATACCGCGAGTTCACCCGCCATGGGGGCTGGAGCGAGGCGCTGTACACGGCCAAGCTGCGCGCCATCGGCAGCGCGCTGGCTGCCGCCGACCGCGCCGGCGCCGACCTGGTGGCACTGCAGGAGGTGGAGCACTACGGTGCGGCGCGGCGGCTGGTGGAGCTGGAGCTGGACGGCCTCGGCTACCGGCACGTGGTGTGGCTGCCCGACCCGCACAACGCCAACGGGCCGGTGGTACTGTCCAAGCTGCCGGTGCGCCGGGTTGGCGCGCTGTGGGTGGGCGGCGGCCTGGAGGGCGGCCTGGAGCGGCCGTTGCGGCCGATCCTGGAAGTGGAGGTGGCGCTCGGCCCGGACCCCGATGCGCCGTCGCTGTTCCTGTTCAACAATCACTGGAAGTCGAAGCTCGGAGGCGCCGCCGAGACCGAGGTGTACCGGCGCCGCGCGGCGGCGCTGCTGGCCCGCCGGATCGAGGAGATCGGCGCGGCCGATCCGGCGGCGGAGATCCTGGTGGCCGGCGACCTGAACGAGTCGATCGACGAGTATGAACGCCAGGGACGGCGCTACGCCACCGCGCTGATGCCGGCCGCGGCGCCGGAGACCGAGGGCGGGCTGCGCGTGACGGGAACGGTCCCGAGCGCCGGCCGGCCGACGGAGCTGTTCAGTCCCTGGCTGGCGCATGACGCGGAGTCGGAGCCGCCGGGCAGTTACCGGTTCGGGGGCGAGTGGCAGACGATCGACCACCTGCTGCTCGGGGCGGGCCTGTTCGACGAGCGCGGCCTGAGCTACGACGCGGGCGGCGCCGGTTTCGCGGTGGTCCACGACGGCCTGCTCGACGGCGATGGTGCGCCGCGCGCGTTCTACCGCGGCCCGCCGGCGGGCGGCCACTCCGATCACCTCCCCCTCCGCCTGGAGCTGACCCTGCACCCGCCGGGCGACTGAAGCGCCCGGCCACCGGCCGGCGGTCCGGCTGCGCGACGGGATGCGCCGACCGGCGCGGCAGTGGGGCTCGCGGTGCGCGTGCGCGGTGCGCTGGAGCGCGCATGATGCGGGCCGCGGAGGTTGGCGCCCGTGCGCCGCTGTGCCGGGGGCGCCGGCTCGTCATTTCGCACCGTGCTCCGCACTGACCTGCGGCCATGCCGGCCGCGTGTCCTGTTCGCCGGTCAGGCGGTCAGGCGGTCAGGGCAGGCCGCGCGCCCCGTTGTCGTTGCCGGAGCCGGCGAGCCGTTCGATGGCAACCGCGAGGCTGCGCAGCCGATTGCGGGAAGCGGCGTGGCCGCGGCCGAGTTGCAGGAACTGGCTCTCCATGCGCGCGTCGGCGTCGAGCAGCGCCGTGACCTCGTCGCGGGCGCGCTGCAGCGTGTCGGCAAGCTCCAGGGCGGAGCCGGCCAGGTGCACGCCGCGCAGCGCGTGGCCGACCGTGTGCAGGTAGAGGTACAGCCCCGAGGGTCCCACCGGCACCACGCGGCGCTGCAGGGCGGTGCGCAGAAGATCGTCCTCCGGCCCGGCGAAGCAGCGCAGGTAGAGCGCGTCGGTCGGCACGTACAGCAGGGCGAAGTTGTAGGTGCCGGCATCCGGCAGCACGTACTTGTCGCCGACCGCGGCCACGTGGCGGCCGATGGCGCGCGCGGCGGCCTTGCTCAGCGGCTGGTCGGGGGCCGCGTCCTCCACCGCCTCGAACGGAAACTTGGCGTCGATGGCCACGTTGCGCTCGCCGAGCCGCACCATGGCATCGACGCGCACCCCGCCCGGCAGCGTGACCTGGGTGGCGAAGCCGGAGCGCGGCAGCCAGGTGGCCAGCAGCTCCTCCAGCAGGCGCTCGCCGTACGCACCGCGCCGGCGCGGCACGGTGAGCGCCTCCTCGAAGCGCATCAGGCGCCGCGAGAGCTGGTCGAGCTGCTCCACCCGCCGGCGCACCGCACCGCCGCCCGCGCCGCCGGCGCGCAGCGCGGCCATCACGAGCAGCGTCGCCAGCACGCCGGCCGCCGCCGCGGCGCCGGCCGCCAGTTCCAGGCTCAGCATCGGCATTTCGTTACCTACAAGTATCGGTATGCGGCGGTCGGCGCCATGAAGCCGGCCACCTGACCTGCCGCCGCTGCCCGTGCCACCGGTCGGCACGCGGCGTGGCTGCGACGGGCGCCGCGTGTTTGGCCGGCGCGCGCGCCAGGCGGGACGGGGCAAACGGCGAACGACGAAAGACGGCGGAAGCGTGGCGGAAACGGCTGCAGAGAGCCAATTGCGCTGTCGGTAAGTTCCAAGCGGGCAGCGAGATAGAAGTGGGCGATTTTTTCTTTACCCCGTGACCGAGGCAATTGCGCTTGCTGCAAGCCCGATGCAGGCGATCAGAAACCAGGGGGAGGTATTTCTTACCCCACGACCTGCTGATCCCCTGTACGCGCGTCGGGAGCGCCGGTCAAGGCCCCGATGATACATCGCAACTGTTTGTCTACAAAATAATTGACGGTTCTCCTGTAACTCGCCATAGTGGCAAGTGAACAGTAATTCACAACAGGAGAACCGCCGATGGCCACTATACCACATCCGTTTCTGTTCCGCTGGGACAGCGTCGACCAGTTGGGTGATCTCGAACGCCTGACGCTGGTGCTCGACGCGCTCCCCGACGAGCCGCTGATGCAACTGCTGGAAGCCGGTCGCGGTCGCGGTCGCAACGATTATCCGGTGCGCCCGATGTGGAACTCGCTGATCGCCGGCTTCGTGTTCCAGCATCCCAGCATCGCCGCCTTGCGGCGCGAGTTGCTGCGCAACGCGCAGTTGCGAGACCTGTGCGGGTTCGACCCGTTCGACGGCGCACGGGCGGTGCCCAGCGAATACGCCTATACCCGCTTCCAGCGCCGGCTGCGCAAGCATCAGGGGCAGATCGATGAGCTGTTCCACAGCACCCTCGACGAACTCCGGATTGAGCTGCCGGACCTGGGCCAGGTACAGGCGCTGGACGGCAAGGAGCTGCACTCCCTGGCCAACGGTCCGAGCAGCTATCCGGTGCCGAAGGATAACAAGGAAGACACCGACGGGCGCCGCGACCGCGATGCCGATTGGGGCGTCAAGGGTTCCGGCGAGAAGAAGGGCGAGAAGGGCGAGAAGAAAGGCAAGAAGAAACACTACTGGTTCGGCTACCTGTTGCACTTGGTCGTGGACGCCACCTACGAGGTGCCGCTGGCGTTCGAGGTCACCAAGGCGTCGACCGGTGAGCAGCCGCAGGCACAGCGACTGCTTGATCAGATGCAGGATCGTCATCCCGAGCTGCTGCAACGGTGCGATCGCCTGAGCGCCGACAAGGGCTACGACGACCAAAAGCTGATCAATCGGCTGTGGCAACAGCATCAGATCAAGCCGGTCATCGACATTCGAAACTGCTGGAAGGACGGAGAGGCGGAGCAGGATGGCGTCCTCACCAAGCGGGTGAGCGGTCAGGAGAACGTGATCTATACCCACGACGGCCAGGTATCCTGCATGTGCCCGCGGACCGGTGAACTGCACCGCATGGCCTACGGCGGCTTCGAGCAGGCTCGCGAGTCGCTCAAGTATCGCTGTCCGGCGCGCTACTCGGGGGTCACCTGCAAGGGCATGGATCGGTGCCCGGTGAGCGACGCGGTGCGCATCCCGCTGGCCGAGGATCGGCGCGTGTTCACGCCGGTGGCGCGGTCCAGCTACCGGTGGCAGGACTTCTACGACCAGCGCGGTGCCGTGGAGCGGGTCAACAGCCGGTTGGCCGGCGGCTTCGGGTTCGAGCGACCGGGCATCCGCGGGCTGGCGAAGATGCAGCTGCGCGTCACCATGGCGCTGACGATCATGCTGGCGATGGCCGTGGGGCGCATCCGCGCCGGCCAACCAGAGAACCTGCGGAGTCTGGTCAAACCCGCCTGACCGACGGCCACTCGCCGGTCACCAAGAAACCCAATCCCACCGGCTCCTCAGCGAGACCGGTCTGTCCCGATCTGTGCATTGAGCCACGGATGAGGCTTGATCCCACCTCGCGGACCCCACTCAGCACACTCGATAGAGCCGTCATTCGGCGCCGGGCGAGCGTCAGCGACGCCGTCAACGTCCCGGGCGCGTGCTCTCTGGTGTGACCGGCTGCTCAACGGCCCAAAAAACCGCTACAGCGCAATTGGCTCGCAGAGTTGTCGTCGCGCGCGGCGCCGTACTATAAGTCCACGGGTGGGAAACATGTCTGAGGTCTACGGCTCCGCGAGCGCCTACCGGGCGGCGCTGCAGCAACGCGCACTGGTTCCGCGCGGCTTCCGTTTTGCGGTCGCCGCCACCGAGTTCACCCCGGCCGAGCTGGGCGCCGCGGCGCAGCCGCTGCCGATCAAGCTCACCGCCATCCTGGCGCCGGCCGCCAGCGCCGCCTGGGCCGCGGTGCTGACCCGCAATCGCGTGACCGGCGCGCCGGTGGAGATCGTGCGCGGCCATCGCGGGCGGCCGGTGCGCGGCATGGTGGTCAACAACAAGGTCGCCAACGTGTGCGCCGCCGGCGGCGAAGCGGCCGCGCGCAGCGTTTTGGCGAGCGTCGGCGACGCGCTCGGCGTTCCGGGGGCCGAGCTGCTGCCGGCGTCCACCGGGGTGATCGGCTGGCAGCTCCCGGTGGACGCCCTGGCGGCGGCCGCCCCGGAACTGGCCGCCAACCTCGGCACCAGCACCGCGCCCGAGGCGGCGGAGGCGATCATGACCACCGATGCCTACCCGAAGCTGCGCAGCGCGGTCACCCCGTCCGGGCACCGTGTGCTGGGCATCGCCAAGGGCGCCGGGATGATCGAGCCGGACATGGGCACCATGCTGGCGTTCATCGTCACCGATGCGCCGGCCACGGCGGACGAACTGCAGGAGGAGCTGCAGCGCGCCGCGCGGTCGTCGTTCAACGCCATCACCGTGGACGGCGACCAGAGCACCAGCGACATGGCGGTGCTGCTCAGCAGCGGCGAGCGAGCGCCCGACGCGCCGCGCGTGGCCGGCCTGGGCGCCGCCGTGCGGCAGGTGTGCACGGCGCTGGCCGGCGACATCGTGCGCAACGGCGAGGGCACCCGTCACGTCATGGAGATCGCGGTGACCTCGCGGCTGCCGGAGGCGGATGCGCTGGCGGTGGCCAAGGCGGTCGGCAACGGGCCGCTGGTGAAGACCGCAGTGTACGGCAACGACCCCAACGTGGGGCGCATCGCGAGCGCGGTCGGCGACTACCTGGGCAGCCGGCCCGATCTGGGCCATGTCGGCGCGCGCGACCTGACCATCACGCTCGGCGACCGGCAGGTGTTCGCGGCGGGCGCGTTCACCCTGGGGCCGGCGCTGGAGCGCGACCTGAGCGACTACCTGGTCTCCTGCCGGTGCGACTCGGGAGGCGGCTTCCCGCCTCATGACCGGGTGGTGCGCATCGGCATCCGCATCGACGGATCGGACAATGCGGCGGCGGCTGCCGGCGGAGCGCCCGAGGGTCCGCGGCACACGGTGCGCGCCCTGGCCTCCGACCTCGGCTACGAGTATGTCCGCGAGAATGCAGACTACCGGAGCTGAGCCGGCCGCGCGGCCGGGTGAGCGGACAAGGGAACGGGAAGCCGAGCAGACCGCCGAGCAGGGACGCCTGCTCGACGCCTGCTTCGCCGAAGTGGGCAAGCGCATCGTCGGCCAGCGGTCGATGGTGCGGGGCATGATGATGGCGCTGCTCGCCGGCGGGCACGTGCTGCTGGAGGGGATGCCCGGCCTGGCCAAGACGCGCGCGGTGAAGGCGCTCGCGGAGGTCACCGACGTGAGTTTCCGCCGCCTGCAGTTCACGCCCGACCTGCTCCCGGCCGACGTGATCGGCACCATGGTGTACCGGCCGAACAGCGGCGAGTTCGTGGCGCGCAAGGGGCCGATCTTCGCGCACCTGGTGCTGGCAGACGAGATCAACCGGGCGCCCGCCAAGGTGCAGTCCGCGCTGCTGGAGGCGATGGAGGAGCGCCAGGTCACGCTTGGCACCGAGACCCACGCGCTGGACGAGCCGTTCCTGGTGCTGGCGACCCAGAACCCGATCGAGCAGCAGGGAACGTATCCGCTGCCGGAGGCGCAGCTCGACCGCTTCCTGCTCAAGCTGCGCGTCCCGTACCCCGCATACGAGGAGGAACTGGAAGTGTTGCGGCTGGTCGGCGACGAGCAGCCCGCGGCGCTGCGCCCGCTGCTCGACCGGCGCGCCATCGCCGGCCTGCGCGCGAGTGCGGCGCGCACCCGGGTCGACCGCCGCATCGAAGAGTACGTCGTGACCCTGATGCGCGCCACGCGCCCGGAGCCCGGCGCCGCCGGCGGTGACAACGGGGCGGCGGCCGGGCCGGACTATCTGCGCTTCATCGAGCACGGCGCATCGCCGCGCGCGTCGATCTACCTGTACCGCTGCGCCAAGATCGCTGCGCTGTTCGCCGGCCGCCCGTTCGTGGTCCCCGAGGACGTCAAGGCGGTGACGCCCGCCGTCCTGCGCCACCGCCTGGTAATGAGCTACGAGGGCGAGTCGGAGGGGATCACGCCCGAACAGGTGATCGAGGCGCTGCTGGCCCACGTGGAGGTGCCGTAGCCTGGTGGCGGCAGGCACGATCGCCGCACAGGCGCGCCGGCTGGATCTGCTCGCGCGGCAGACGGTAGCGAGTCTGCAGGCGGGCGGACACCGGAGCGTGTACCGCGGCGAAGGCATGGAGTTCGACGAGGTGCGCGAGTATGCGGTCGGCGACGATGCGCGGTCGATCGACTGGAACGTGACCTCGCGCATCGGCAGCCCGTTCACCAAGGTGTTTCGCGAGCAGCGGGAGCTGAACCTGGTGCTGGTGGTGGACGTATCCGGGTCGCTGCTGAGCGGCGACGGTGCACGCCGCGAACTGGCCGCGTGGATTGCCGCCATTCTCGCCCACGCCGCGCATCTCGCCGGCGACCCGGCAAGCGCGTACCTGTTTTCCGACCGCCGCGAACGCTGGCTGCCGGCGCGCCGCGGGCGCGGCCATCCGCTGCGCATCGCCGGCGAGGTGCTGGCCATCGAACCGGCCGGACGCGGCTCCGACCTCGCCGGCGCGCTGCGCGGCGTTGCCGGCGTGCTGCACCGGCGCGCCACCTGCGTGCTGGTGTCCGACTTCAGGACTACCGGCTTCTGGCCGCAGCTCGCGCTGTTGCGCCGCCGCCACGAGGTGGTTGCGGTACGCGTGGCCGATGCCGGCGACGGCGCGTTCCCGGCGGTGGGCCGTGTGGACGTGCAGGATCCGGAAGCGGGGCGGGTGTCCTGGGCCGCCGGCCGGTCGCGGCGGTTCCGCGCCGCCTATGCCGCCTATTGGCGGGATCACTACCGCACGGTCCGTGCCGGCTTTCGCGGTCACGGCGTCGACCTGCTGGAAATCGCCGCCGGCGAAGATCCCGGCGTCGCCCTGGCGGCGTTCTTTCGCCGCCGCGGCCGCGGCAGGCGCCGCGCACCGTGCTGACACGCGCGCCCGGACCGGCGCACCCGCGCGTCCGGTACCGCCGTTCCCTGCCGTACGAGAAGCTCGCCACCCGCACCGGCTGCGCATTCGGCACCGCGTGCGGCGCGCAGGGCGGCCACACCGCGGGCCCGCGCTCGCGGGCGAGGAGGCGGCACCGCGACCCGCGGGCCCTGCGGCCCGTGCGGCCCGGTGCCCTCCTGTGCCGCCGTGGCATGGCCTGGTTGACGCTGTTGGCCGCGGCGTGTTGCGGGGTGGCGCCGGCCGCCGCCGAGGCGGCGGCGGGTGTGGAAGCGAAGCGGGTACGGGAGGTGCGGTTCGAGCCCGCGCGCTTCGTGGCCGGCGACCTGGTGGTGGCGCGCATCGTCGTGCACGGCGCCGCGGATCTCACGGCACCGGACGCCGTGGCCGGCGACGACTGGCTGGCGGTGCACGGCGTGGAAGTGTTGACGCGCACCGACGGACACCGGGAGGTGCGCGTGCGATTTACCAGCTACCGCCCCGGCGTCGGTGAGTTGCCGCCGATCGACCTGGGTTCGTTCCAACTGACCGGGATCGGCTTTCTCACCAGCTCGGTGCTGCCGCGGTACGGCGAGCTGCCGCCCGCGCTGCGTCCGCCGGCGCCGCAGATGGCGGTCCCCGGTACCGCGGCGCTCCTGATCGGCGGCGCACTGGCCGTCCTGGCCTTGCCCTACCCGCTGGTCAGCGGCGTGTTGCTGCTGGCCGGCGCCGGGCGCCGCCTGCGCGCCCGCCGCGCGCGCACCCGGCCGCGCATGGTGCTGGAGCGCGCCGTGCAGCGCCTGCAGGCCGGCGATCCCGCCAGCGTCGACGGCGCCGGCAGCGCCAACGCGGCCGGCGATCCGGTCTTGTTCTATGCGCGCCTGTCGCGGTTGGCGCGCGGCTACCTCGCCGCGCGGCTGGCGCTGCCGGCCTACGCCCTGACCGTCCGCGAGTTGCGCGCGGCGCTGCCGGAACAGGGGCTGCCGCACGGCCTGGGAGCGGACCTGACCGCGATTCTGGAGGCAGCAGACCGGGTGAAGTTCTCCGGCGCAGGTGCCGGCGCCGAGGAGATGCGGGCGGCCGCACGGCAGTTGGTGACGCTGGCCCGGGCGGTCGACGCGGTGCTTGAGGAGCGCGCAACGCGCCGGCGAGGAGCGACTGGTGTGGAGCTTTGAGCAGCCGCTGCTGCTCGGCGTGCTGCTGTTGCTGCCGCCGGCCGTCTACCTGGTTCACTTCCGGCCGGGCCGCGGCGGCGTGCTGCGCGTGCCCCTGCACCGCTGGGGCGCCACGCCGCTCGTCCGCCGCGGTGCGGATCAGTTGCTTGCCGTTGCGGCGCGCGTCCCGTTCTGGCTGGCGGCCGCGCTGTTGATTGTCGCCGCCGCCGGCCCGGCGCGCGTGCACCAGGACGAGGTGCACCTGAGCCCCGGACTCGACCTGATGATCGTGCTCGACGAGTCGCCGAGCATGGCGGCCCGCGACCTGGGCAGCGCCCGCCGCCTGGACGCCGCGGTCAGGGTCATCCGCGACTTCGTGGCCGGCCGCGGCAACGACGCCATCGGACTGGTGAGCTTCAGCGACCGCGCCGTGCTGCGGGTTGCCAAGACGCTCGACCGGGCCGCCCTGCACGCCGCCCTCGATCGGATGGCGGTGCCTTCGCCTGGGGACACCACCGCCATCGGCATGGGCATCGCGGTGGCCCTGCTGCACCTGCAGGACAGCGCGGCGCCGGGCCGCGTGATTGTGCTGCTCACCGACGGCGACAACAACGCCGGCGCGCTGACGCCGGAGGCCGCCGCGGCGCTGGCCGCCGCGCGCGGCGTGCGCATCTACACCGTCGGCATCGGCGGCGCCGGCGACGCGGTGATCGAGATAACCGACCCGCGCACCGGGCTGACGCAGCGCGGCCGCTATCGCGGCCGATTCGACCCCGCCCTGCTGGAGCGGGTGGCCCGGATCACCGGCGGGCGATCGTTTGCCGCCGACGAGCCGGGGGTGCTGGCCGCGGTGTTCCGCGAGATCGACGCACTGGAACGGGTCGACCGCCACACCCGGGTGCAGGTCTCGCGCCGTCCGCATCACCGGGCGCTGCTGCTTGCCGCGCTGTGCGTGCTGCTGCTCGACGTGGCGCTGCGCCGCGTGGTGCTCGCGGAGCTGTTCTAAAAGGAGCGCTGCGCGGATGCTGACCCCGTTCGGTGCGATCACCATTGACCAGCCGGACATGCTGCTGCTGCTCGCCGTGCTGGCGCCGCTCGCCGCGGCCCTGGTGTACGCCGCCCGCCGCGCCCGCCGTGACCTGCACGCCCTGCGCCGCGTGGCGTCGCTGCCGGCGGCGAGCCCGGCGCCGGACGCGGTACTGCGCTTCAAGCGCAGCGCCGACGGAGCGCTGACGTGCGTGGCGGTAGCGTGCGTCATCCTGGGCGCCGCCGGCCCGCGCTGGGGAGCGGGCTGGCCGGCGCCAGCGCCGAACGGCAGCGAGGTGGTGCTCCTGATCGACCTGTCGCGCAGCATGGCGGTCGCGGACGTGGCGCCGAGCAGGCTGCACCGCGGGTTGGCAGCGGCCGGCGAACTGGTGGAGGCGCTGCCGGCCGCGGCAATTGCGGTGGTCGGATTCAGCGACACCGGCCACCTGCTGCTGCCGTTCACCGACGACCGCTACGCGTTGCGGCAGCAGCTTGCCGCGCTGCACGACCAGGCGCCGGCGCTTGGCGGGTCGCAACTGGCCGCGGCGCTGCGCTACGCCGGCTTCGAGCTGCCGGGCAGGCCGGACGCGGTGCGCACCGTGGTATTGGTGTCGGACGGCGAGAGCAGCGCCGGCGATCCGCTGCCGGTGGCACGGCGGGCCGGCCACGACGGCGTGGCGATAGTGACCGTGCCGGTGGGCACGGCGGCCGGGGCGCCGGTGGCGGCCGCCGGCGGTAAGCACTCGGCGCGTGACGAACGCGCAATGCTGGAGATCGCGCGCTTGAGCGGCGGCGTGCTCGCAGACCCGCTGCTGCCGCGGACCATGGCGGAGGCGCGCGCATTCCTGGCACGCCTGCCGGACGCGC
Organism: Spirochaetia bacterium; assembly: GCA_965208575.1. GTDB lineage: Bacteria > Spirochaetota > Spirochaetia > SZUA-6 > Bin103 > Bin103. Next base: position 371,120 of record CBDBOV010000002.1, read on the forward strand.
GCGCGGCGAGTCGGTCCACGGCGCGCCGCCCGCGGTACGCGGTCCCGGCACTGGCGGCGCTGCTGGCGCTGGCCGGTTGCGCGGCGGTGCGGGCAATACGATGGCGCGCTACGTTCTGAGCACGGCGCCGGCGCTGCTGCTGGCGCTGCTGTTGCTGCTGGCCGCCGGCGCCCGTCAGCCGCCGGTCGCCGTCCTGGAGGGCAACTACGACTTCGCGCGCGGCGACGCGGCACGCGCCATCCGCCACTACCGCGGCGCCGCCCGCGCCGGGTCGCACGTGGCCGCCTACAATCTCGCGAACGCCCGGTTGGCCGTGGGCGAAACCGATGCCGGGCTGGATCTGTTGCAACGCATCCCCGCGGACGTGCACCCGGAACTGCGCCGCCGGGTCGCGTTCAACCTTGGCCATGCCCACTACCGCGCGGGCCGCTACCGGGAGGCGGCGCTGCACTTCCGCGACGCGTTGGCGCACGGCCCGGGGTCGGTGGATGCCCGAGTCAACCTCGAACTGGCGTTGCGCCGGATGCACGCCGGGCAGACGCGGGCGGCGACCACGGCCGCCACGACGCCGACGGCCGCCGCGACGCCGGACAACGGAACCGGATCGGAGATCCTGGAGCAATTGCGCACGCTGCAGACGGCGGTCCCGGCGCTGCCGCCGGCCGGCGGCGCGAGCGGTTACTGATCGCCCGCCGGGCCGGCGCGCCGCGCCAGGTACGGCACCCGGCGGCGCAACGGGACCGAAGCTGGCCGCGTGGACGCGCGCCCGCGGGGCACACCACGCCGCCGCCTGCTCGCCTCAGCGCCGGCGTCGGCCGGCGGCGCGGCGCGGGGTCGTCGTCGGCGCGGCGCGGTCCGTCAGTGTTCGCGATAGATAATGCGACCCCGAGTGAGGTCGTAGGGGGACAGGGCGACCCGGACCCGGTCGCCCGGCACGATGCGAATGTAGTGGCGGCGCATCTTTCCGGACAGGTGAGCAAGCACCCGGTGCCCGTTCTGCAACTCGACGCGGAACATGGTATTGGGTAACGATTCTCTGACCGTGCCCTGAATCTCGATCGCCTCTTCTTTGGCCAAGAAAACTCCTTTCGCCGGTGATGATTTCCCCGCTAGGGGGTTTTGTCAACCAAACGCCCGCCGCCGCCGCCGGCGCCGCCGCCAGACTGACTCTCGGCCGCTCAGGAAGCTTGACAAGGGATCGATAATTCACCATACATGCGCAGCCTGCGCAGCCCGCGCAGCTTGGCCCGGCCGGCTGGCGGTGCGGCGTTCTGGCAGGGAGTCGACAGGCTTGGAAAAGGCGTTCACCGAATCTATGCGGCAGCGGTTGACCGCACTGAAAAAAGACATACTCACGCATCTGGCCCAGGAGGACGCGGAGTTCCGCGAACTGTGGGAGGACATGGATCCCAAGGACCTGGTGGATGTTGCCGCCGAGGATGTCGACCGCAAGACGCTCGAGGCGCTCGGCGCCCAGGAAATGCGCCGACTCAATCTGATCGAGTCGGCGCTCGCGCGCATTCCCAACGGCCACTACGGGGTATGCATGAAGTGCGGGTCGCGGATTCCCCGCGAACGGCTGGAGGCGATCCCCTACGCGCTGCTGTGCATCGGCTGCCAATCCTCGGAGGAACGCCGCAACCGCTGACGGGCCGTTGGCCGAGGGCGGCTAACCGCCGGCGTTCCCATGGCCGGCATCGTGCCGGTGCACGGAGTCGTCACGGTGCACGGCATCGTGCCGGTGCGCGGTGGCGCACAGCATGCTCTTGCCCAGCGCCTCCAGGCGCGGTCCGTAGCGCGACAGCATGGCTGCCTCGGGCAGCAGCGCGGGATCGCGATCCACCTCCAGGTCTGGGTGCAGCAGCAGCAGTACGACCGCCTGCAGGTAGTAGTCGAAGAAATCGGTCACCAGGTGCAGTCGTCCGCCCCGGCGCAGCAGCCGCGCCAGGCGTGCCACCGTGTCGCCGCGCAGCAGCCGCCGCTTGCGGTGGCGCCGCTTCGGCCACGGATCGGGGAAGTAGACGTGCACGGCATCGAGGCTCTGCGCCGGTAGCCAGCCGATCACCTGTTCGGCGCGGCCATGCACGATGACGCCGTTGCCGGCGCCGGCCGCGGCCAGCTTGCGGGCGCTCTTGCGGCACCGCTCCAGCTTCAGTTCCGTGCCGATCACCAGGGTGTCGCGGTGCGCGGCGCTGTGCGCGGCGAGGAAGTTGCCGTTGCCGCTGCCGATCTCCAGCTCCGCGCGCGGCGCACGCTGCAACAGCGGCGCCAGCCGCGCCAGGTCGGCCTGCGGCCACACCTCGGCGCCGTCCGCGGGCGGCCACCCCGGCGGTGGGTCGCCCGAGCGATGCCGGATCGGACCGCTCAGTTCTTGGCGCGGGCGAAATCGACCGTGATTCGCCGTCCCTTGAAGCTGGTTCCGGAAAGAGCGGAAATGGTGTCCTGCGCGATCGCCTCCGGCACCTCGACGAACGAGTAGCTGTCCAGGACCCTGATTTCACCCAGGTCGGACCGGTCCACGGCGACCGACGCACTGATCAGTTCGGCCAGGTCGTCGGGCTGCACGCGCCGGTTGCGCCCGATGCTGACGAACAGCCGGCGCAACCCGCCGGCGGCGGGCTCGGCTTCCCGGCGCGGCCGGGCGCGCGGCGCGGCGGCGGCCGGCTCCCGGCGTGACCGGCGGCGCTGCTCGCCGCGCCGCGCATCGGCGCCCCGGTCCGGCCGGGCGCCGGCCCGGGCAAGTTCCTTCACCATGTACGCCGTCACGTAGCCGCGCAGGTTGAAAGGCACGTGCTTCTTGAACAGCGCGCGGTATTCCTTGAGTTCAACGGGATCTTCGCGCTCCCGTACCGTGGTCACCATGCGTTCGAGGGCCGCGGTGATTGCCTCGGACGGTACGTCAGCGGTTTCCAAGCTCCACTCCCACGATTGGAAGTATAGCACGCGGCGGGCGTTCCCGGTATGCTCCGGCTACCGAAAGCGGGAGGAACAATGCAGGTCTATTACGAGGACGACATCGAGCGCCAGTGGATCGCCGGCAAGAGAGTGGCGGTGATCGGATACGGCAGCCAGGGCTTCGCGCACGCCAACAACCTGCGCGACTCGGGGGTGGAGGTGGCCGTCGGGCTGCGTCCCGACAGCGCCAGCGCGGCCAAGGTCAAGGAAACCGGCATACCGGTGCTGGAGACGGCCGCCGCCGCGGCCTGGGCCGACGCCATCATGGTGCTGGTACCGGATCACCTGCAGGCGGAGATCTACGAGCGCGACATCAAGCCCGGCCTGGCGCCCGGCAACAACCTGATGTTCGCCCACGGCTTCAACATCCACTTCGGGCTGATCAAGCCGGACGCCGACGTGGACGTGACCATGGTCGCCCCCAAGGGGCCCGGTCACACCGTGCGCCGCCAGTATGAGCTCGGCTACGGCGTGCCGTGCCTGGTGGCGGTGGCCAACGACGCATCCGGCGGCGGCAAGAACCTGGCCCTGGCGTACGCCGCGGCAATCGGCGGCGCGCGCGCCGGGGTGATCGAGACCAACTTTCGCGAGGAGACCGAGACCGACCTGTTCGGCGAGCAGTCGGTGCTGTGCGGCGGCCTGACCCACTTGATGCAGGCCGGCTACGAGACGCTGATCGAGGCGGGCTACGCCCCGGAGATGGCCTACTTCGAGACCATCCACGAGGTGAAGCTGATCGTCGACCTGATCTACGAGGGCGGCATGTCGCTGATGCGCTACTCGGTGTCGGACACCGCCGAGTTCGGCGACTACGTTTCGGGCGAGCGCCTGATCGACGCCCGCATCAAGGGCGAGATGAAGAAGATCCTGGCGGAGATCCAGGACGGCAGCTTCGCGCGCCGCTGGATGGACGAGAACCGCGCCGGCCGCGAGGGCTTCCTGAAGATGCGCGCCGACCACGCCGGCCACCAGCTCGAGGAAGTCGGCGCCAAGCTGCGCTCCATGATGCCCTGGATCGCCAAGGAACGCCTGGTCGACAAGTCCAGGAACTGACCGGCACGCGGGACGGGCCGCTGCGTCGACCCGCCCCGCGTCCCCGAACCGCCGGCGCCGGCAGCATTGCTGTGCCGCGGCGGCGCGACCGAGTGGCAGTGCCTTAACGGACGCTGCCGGGTGCGGAGCCTCTCGCTCAACGCCTGGTGGCTGATTCCGAGGAGCGCGGTCTGCGCCTTCAGATTGCGTGCTCGAGCGCTCGCCGCACGGCCTGTTCGAAGCTCTCCTTCTCTATCGGCTGAGCACGGAGTCATACACGTGGTCATAGGCGCGAGCTTCATGCTCTGCACCGCCACGGCAAGGTCGTTGGTCGCCGTGACGACCACCACCGGAATGTCGGGACGGGCCGATGCGACACGCTCCAGCATCTCCCGACCGGCAGTGCCGCCATGCCCCACGGACGTGAGCGCCGCCGCCGTCGTTGATCGGCACCCGCAGATGCCACCATGGCATGCCGCCGAGTGAACGACCCGTGCGGGCGGAAAATACACGCGATACCCTCTCAGGAGATGAAATAGCGATGGTCTGTAGGTTTCCGATATTACTACTTGACAATATGTCAAATTAGACCGACCATCCACATAAGCAGTGGATCACCCATCCACACGCACATTTACACGCGACTCTGTACAACTCGGCAAATTACGACGGACCCTGCCCGGCGCCGTTCCGCGACGCGGGCCGTGACGCATGCGCGGCTCTAGGGTTGCCGGCTCGGAGTAGGTGCCCGATGGCGGAGCGAGGAAACGACTCTTTGAGTAACAGATTGCTAATAGCCCGGCGACACTCCTTGTTTTCCCTGTTCAGGGGTTGTCGGGACGAGTTGGAGCCCGAGCTTTCGGGCTTGGCGGTCGAGATGAGCGAACCTTCCGTTGCGGCGCCGCCGCTCGCAGGCGTCGATGCCGTGCTCGTTTCCCACCCTCTCTGCCACGCACGCAACTGACGAAATGAGCCGCGTGTTTCCGGCCGGGCGGGATTCCCGCCGCCCGCCTTCCTGCCTCGGCCGAGCTACCGGGCGTGCGTCCTCACCTCCATGGCCGCGTTTTCCTTCACGTTCCGGCGCGTGGACGACAGCGCTGATGTTGCTCGCGTTCGCCGCGGGGGCGGCGGCGCAGGAGGGGCCCCGCCTCCTGACCGGCCTGACCGCGGAGGTCAGCCGTGACGGGGTCGTCCTCGCCTGGACCGTGGACGAGACCCTCGCGCACCGCATCGCCGGCTTCTCCTGCGTGTACCGTACGCCGGCGCACCTGCGGCTCGGCGTCGACGGCATCGTGCCCTGTGAGCCCGAGCGTGGTCCGGCGGAGATGCGCCTCCGCACCATTGCCGGTCTGCCCGAGTACGGCGAGTACGACTTCGAGCTGGTCGCGGACGAGGTGCCTGACGGGCCGGGGATCCCTTGGCCTCTGCGGGCGTTGCGGGTGCGGGTCGCGGTTACCGAGGATCTCGCGGGCCCGGCCGGAGCCGGGCGGGCGGTCACCGGTGCCGGACCGCTGGTGGAGAGTTGCGGCCGCGACGATGGGGAGGCCGGCACGGCGGGTGCCCCCCGCTGGCGTCTCGACGAGATCGTGTCGTCCGCGCACCTGACCCACTATCCGGGCCGCGGCTGGTCGGCGGGGGGCGACGCCTCCGCCCAACCGGACTGGCCGGAACCGCCGTCGCTGCCTGAGCTGATGGAGCAGGCCGGTCACGATGCGGCGTTCGTGCGGCAGGCCCTGAGCGGGGCCGGGGCGGACACCGAGAAGATTGCGGCGGCGGTCGCCGGCCCTGAGTTCGAGCCGGTGCTGGCGCGGGCCGCCGCAGGCACCAAGGCGTTGCTGCGCACTGCACCGGGCGGCGCCCGCGAGTTGCGGCTGCACTCCAGCTACCCATTCGGGGCCGACTACGTGTTCGAGACGAAGCACGCGGTGCCTGGCTGGGGCGACGCCGCCGGCCACCCGGTGGCCTGGGCGGAGTTGCGGCATCGGGTGGACTGTCCGCCGCCGGGGCGGCCCAACGCCACCCACGACGTGGTTCTGGCCCTGTCCGACGCGACCGGTGACGACCGCCGCCTGGCGCACTCCGGCTATGGCTGGTGGGCGGTGGCGCCGGTGGGGATGGCCCCGGAGCGCATCGTCGCGACCAAGGCCGGCCTGTCGTACGGCGACCTCTCCCCCCTGCCGCCCGCGGCGCCGGCGAGCTGGCGCGGACGCCTCAGCGGGCATCTGTTCTGGGACAAGCGCCGCTTCGTCCTGGCCGGCGAGGTGGCGCTGACCCTCGAGCGCACGGACGGTGCCGCGCGCCTCGCCGGGCGGATCGACGACGTCCGGCTGGCGCCGCTCGACCGCGAGACCCTGCGTCCGGGGGCGGGTCCGGGGTTGCCGTGGCGTTCCCTGACCCTCGCCCCCGCGCCGGCGCAAGAAGGCGCGTGGTCGGGCACGGCGAGCGCCGGGGCGCGAAATCCCGCCGGGGCGTCCGGGAACATGCCGGCGGCGGAGGCCTTCCGCGGCGACTGGCGGGCCGCTGCTTACGGCCCGCACGCCGGAGAGGTCGCCGGGCGGCTGCGCCTGTGGACGCCGCTGGCGGCGGTCGCGGACCCGGTCACCGACTGGCCGGAGCAGGCGGTCCTCGTCGCCGGATTCGGCGCGGAGCGCACACAGTGAGCCGACCGACCCGTCAATGCCCCGCCTCCTCCGGCGGCCCGCTGCCGGCGTGCGTGAAGCGCGTTGAAATGGCCGTGAAGTTGGTCGCGCTGCGTCGCGCAACACCGCTCGTGTTTGTCCTCGCCTTGCTCGCCGGCACGTTCTGCGCTGCCGGTCCGGTGCTGGCGGAGCCGGTGGTGCGCGCCGTCGCGCTGGTGTCGGAGCCGACGGTGGACGCTGACGGGAGCGGCTCGAACGAGACCTACAAGGTGGGCGACACGGTGCGCGCGCGGGTGACGTTCGACACGGCGGTGGACGTGGCCGGCAGCCCGGTGCTGAGGCTGCAGTTCGACCCGAGGTACGGCCAGAAGCCCATGACCTTCGACGCCACCCGGGGCCGGACGAACACGACGACGCTGGAGTTCACCTACGAGGTGGTGTCCGGCAACCTCTCCCGGCCGGGCATCGCGTTCTACGCGAACAAGCTGAGCGTGGGAGCGAACGCGAGCATCCGCGCGACCGGGACGCAGCAGAACGCGAACTTGGCGTTCGCCAGGGTGGACCACGACGCGGGCCACAAGGTGGACGGGCTCGGGCCGAAGGTGTCGAGCGCGGGGGTGGCCGGCACGACCCTGACCATCGTCTTCGACGAGCCGCTCGTCGACGCCGCCTCGCTCGCCAACAGCGCCTTCACGGTGAAGCGCACGCGCGCGGGCACCGAGGCCACGGTGAGCCTGAGCGGTTCGCCGTCGATCAGCGGCGCGACGCTGACCCTGACGCTGGCGAGCGCGGTGCTGTCGACCGACACCGCCGTCAAGGTGAGCTACGCCAAGCCCACCTCGGGCGCGGGCAACACGCTGCGCGACGCGCCCGGCAACGACGTGAAGAACTTTGCCGATCGCGCCGTGTTGAACAAGCTGCACGCGCCGGGATCATGCGGAGCGGCCTCGAATCCCGGAGACTGGATCGCGTCGGTCACGTCCTCCACGACGACGATCAGCGTCACCTTGAAGAACCCTGCCCCGACCGGAATCGTGATTTTCGAAGTCTGCCGAGCCACGTCGCCAGGGAGGTTCAGCATCTTCAATGGCCTCAGCGTTACCGATCCTCGCGGAGGAAGCAGCCACACGTTTGACGCCGGTGGCGGCAGGCTCGACCATCCCCTGCAATCGGGCACCGACCACTGGGTGCGTGTCCTCCCCGATTACCGCAGCGAACCCAGTGTGTGGTACTACATCCGCACCCGGGCGAACACGGCGCCGAGCTTCGCGACGGGTGCCGCGTCGGGGTTCAGCGTGGTGGAGGGCAGCGCCGCGGGCGCGGCGGTGGGCACGGTGGCGGCGACCGACCCGGACGGCGACACGCTGACCTATTCGCTGGCCAGCGACGGCACCGACCACGAAACGTTCGCCATCGACAGCGGCGGCCGCATCACGGTGGCGTCCGGCGCGACGCTGGAGCACGAGACGCAGGCGAGCTACTCGCTGACGGTGCAGGTGCATGACGGCAAGGACTACCGGGGCGACGCGGACAGCACGGTGGACGCGTCTCACGACCTGACCGTGACGGTGAGGAACGTGCCGGTGGTGAGCGCCGTGGCGCTGGTGTCGGAGCCGACGGTGGACGCCGACGGCGACGGCACGGACGAGACCTACAAGGTGGGCGATGAGGTGCGCGCGCGGGTGACGTTCGACGCGGCGGTGGACGTGGCGGGCAGCCCGGTGCTGAAGCTGGATTTCGACCCGGCGGAGTGGGGTGAGAAGTCGATGACCTTCGACGCCGCCCGGAGCCGGACGAACACGACGACGCTGGAGTTCACCTACGAGGTGGTGGCGAACAACCTGTCCACGCAGGGCATCGCGTTCTACGCGAACAAGCTGAGCGTGGGCGCGGGGGTGAGCATCCGCGCGGCGGGCAAGCAGCAGAACGCCGACCTGACCTTTGCCAAGGTGAAGCACGACGCGGCCCACAAGGTGGACGGGGTCGCGCCGGCGCTGATTGCGACCGCGCCGGTTTCGGTGACCTCGTCGGCGGGAGCGGCCGCCATTTACGCGATCGGCGACGCGATCGAGATCACGGCGACGTTCAACGAGGCGGTGACGGTGACCACGGCGGGCACCCCGGTGGCGGGGCCGCGGCTCGCGTTCACGCTGGGGACGGGGACGAAGCACGCGGTGTACCACTCGGGCAGCGGCACGGCGGCGCTGGTGTTCCGCTACCCGGTGGCGGAGGGCGATGCGGACGGCGACGGCATTGCCGTGGCCGCGAACGGGCTGGAACTGAACGGCGGCACGATCGCGGACGCGGCCGGGAACGCGGCGGCGGCCGCGCAGCTTGAACACCCGGCCGTGGCCGCGCTTTCCGGCCACAAGGTGGACGGGGTGCGCCCGACGGTGCGGAGCGTGGTGGTGGCCGGCACGAAGCTGAAGGTGACGTTCAGCGAGACGCTGGGGGCGGCGTCGAGCCTCGCGAGCACGGCGTTCGCGGTGAAGAAGACCCCGCGGGGCGGGGTGGAGCAGACGGTGGCACTGAGCGGTTCGCCGTCGCTCTCCGGTGCGACGCTGACCCTGACGCTGGCGAGCGCGGTGGTGGGGACCGACACCGGGGTGAAGGTGAGCTACACCGCTCCCACCACGGGCACGGACAACACGCTGCGGGACGCGGTCGGCAACGACGTGAAGAGCTTTTCCGACGTGGCGGTAACGCCGATCAGGGGGGTGAGCGCCGTGGCGCTGGTGTCGGCGCCGCCCGCGGGGCAGAACGACACCTACAAGGTGGGCGATGAGGTGCGCGCGCGGGTGACGTTCAACGGCCCGGTGGACGTGACGGGCAGCCCGGTGCTGAAGCTGGATTTCGACCCTGGGGACTGGGGCGAGAAGTCGATGACCTTCGACGCCACCCGGAGCCGGACGAGCACGACGACGCTGGAGTTCACCTACGAGGTGGTGGCGGACAACCTCTCCACGCAGGGCATCGCGTTCTACGCGAACAAGCTGAGCGCGGGCGGGAACGTGAGCATCCGCACGGCGGGGACGCAGCAGGACGCGGACCTGGCGTTCGCCAAGGTGGAGCACGACGCGGACCACAAGGTGGACGGGGTCCTGCCCGATCTGATTGCGGCGGATCCGGTCTCGGTGACCTCGGCGGCGGGGGCGGACGCCACCTACGCAATCGGCGACCCGATCGAGATCACGGCGACGTTCAACGAGGCGGTGACGGTGACCACGGCCGGGACCCCGGTGGCGGGGCCGCGGCTCGCACTTACGCTGGGGACGGGGACGAAGCACGCGGTGTACCACTCGGGCAGCGGCACGGCGGCGCTGGTGTTCCGCTACCCGGTGGCGGAGGGCGATGCGGACGCCGACGGCATTGCGATCGTCGGGAACGGGTTGGGACTGAACGGCGGCACGATCGCGGACGCGGCCGGGAACGCGGCGGCGGCCGAGCAGCTTGAGCACGCGGCATTGGATCGGCTCACCAGCCACAAGGTGGACGGGGTGCGCCCGACGGTGCGGAGCGCGGCGGCGGCCGGCACGAAGCTGAAGGTGACGTTCAGCGAGACGCTGGGGGCGGCGTCGAGCCTGGCGAACGGCGCGTTCGAGGTGAAGAAGACCCCGCGGGACGGGGTGGAGCAGACGGTGACGCTGAGCGGTTCGCCGTCGATCAGCGGGGCGACGCTGACCCTGACGCTGGCGAGCGCGGTGGTGGGGACCGACACCGCCATCAAGGTGAGCTACACCAGGCCGACGACGGGCACGGCCAACACGCTGCGGGACGCGGTTGGCAATGACGCGGAGAACTTCGCCGACCAGGCGGTGCAGGTGGGCAACTTCGCGCCGAGCTTCGCGTCGGATGCTCCGTCGCGGTTCAGCGTGGCCGAGAACAGCGCCGCGGGCACGGCGGTGGGCACGGTGGCGGCCACCGACCCGGACGGCGGCACGCTGACCTATTCGCTGACCAGCGCCGGCACCGACCACAAAGCGTTCGCCATCGACAGCGGCGGCCGGATCACGGTGGCGTCCGGCGCGACGCTGGACCACGAGTCGCGGTCGAGCTACTCGCTCACCGTCCGGGTGCACGACGGCGGGAATTTCTTCGGCGGCCCGGGCACCGCCGTGGATGCGTCTCACCGCTTGACCATCACGGTGACGGACTTGACGGTCGAGCCGCCGGGGACGCCGTCGAAGCCGACGGTGAGGGGCACGCCGAGCAGCTTGCGGGTGAACTGGAACGCGCCGGACATGACCGGCCGGCCGGCGATCACGGGCTACGACGTTCGCTGGTTCAAGGGCAGCGCCGACCCGGCCCAGGACGCGCAGTGGACCAGGCACTTTCACGCCGGGGCCGCGACCCGCACCACCATCGCCGAACTGGACCCCGGCAGCGCCTACCGGGTGCAGGTGCGGGCCGTGAACGCCGACGGCAAGAGCCCCTGGACCACCTCCGGCCAGGGCCGCACAACGTCGTCGGCGGCGCCGGCACAATGCGGATCGCCCTTGAATCCCGGAAACTGGATCGCGTCGGTCGCATCCTCCGCCACGACCGTCACCGTCACCTTGACGACCGCTCCCCCGACCGGGACCGTTCATTTCGAAGTCTGTCAATTGGAGTTGGGGGGAGGTTACCGAACCTTTTTCGGCCGCAGCGTTACCAATCCCGCGAGGGGCAGCAGTCATACGTTTGGCAGTGGTGGCAGCCGACCGCTGCCCTCGGGCACCGACCACTGGGTGCGTGTCCTCACCGCCTCCCACAATGCTGGCGCGTGGCACTACTTCCGCACCCGGGCGAACACGGCGCCGAGCTTCGCGACGGGTGCCGCGTCGGGGTTCAGCGTGGTGGAGGGTAGCGCCGCGGGCGCGGCGGTGGGCACGGTGGCGGCGGCCGACCCGGACGGCGATACGCTGACCTATTCGCTGGCCAGCGACGGCACGGACCACGAAACGTTCGCCATCGACAGCGGCGGCCGCATCACGGTGGCGTCCGGCGCGACGCTGGAGCACGAGACGCAGGCGAGCTACTCGCTGACGGTGCAGGTGCATGACGGCAAGGACTACCGGGGCGACGCGGACAGCACGGTGGACGCGTCTCACGACCTGACCGTGACGGTGACGAACGTGCCGGTGGTGAGCGCGGTGGCGCTGGTGTCGGAGCCGACGGTGGACGCCGACGGCGACGGCACGGACGAGACCTACAAGGTGGGCGACACGGTGCGTGCGCGGGTGACGTTCGACGCGGCGGTGGACGTGGCGGGCAGCCCGGTGCTGAAGCTGGATTTCGACCCGGCGGAGTGGGGCGAGAAGTCGATGACCTTCGACACCGCCCGGAGCCGGACGAACACGACGACGCTGGAGTTCACCTACGAGGTGGTGGCGAACAACCTGTCCACGCAGGGTATCGCATTCTACGCGAACAAGCTGAGCGTGGGCGCGGGAGCGAGCATCCGAGCGGCGGGCAAGCAGCAGAACGCCGACCTGACCTTTGCCAAGGTGAAGCACGACGCGGCCCACAAGGTGGACGGGGTCGCGCCGGCGCTGATTGCGACCGCGCCGGTTTCGGTGACCTCGTCGGCGGGAGCGGCCGCCATTTACGCGATCGGCGACGCGATCGAGATCACGGCGACGTTCAACGAGGCGGTGACGGTGACCACGGCCGGGACCCCGGTGGCGGGGCCACGGCTCGCGTTCACGCTGGGGTCGGGGACGAAGCACGCGGTGTACCACTCGGGCAGCGGCACGGCGGCGCCGGTGTTCCGCTACACGGTGGCGGAGGGCGATGCGGACACCGACGGCATTGCCGTGGCCGAGAACGGGCTGGAACTGAACGGCGGCACGATCGCGGACGCGGCGGGGAACGCGGCGGCGGCCGCGCAGCTCGATCACCCGGCCGTCGCGGCGCTCGCCGCCCACAAGGTGGACGGGGTGCGCCCGACGGTGCGGAGCGTGGTGGTGGCCGGCACGAAGCTGAAGGTGACGTTCAGCGAGACGCTGGGGGCGGCGTCGAGCCTCGCGAGCACGGCGTTCGCGGTGACGAAGACCCCGCGGGGCGGGGTGGAGCAGACGGTGGCGCTGAGCGGTTCGCCGTCGCTCTCCGGCGCGACGCTGACCCTGACGCTGGCGAGCGCGGTGGTGGGGACCGACACCGGGGTGAAGGTGAGCTACACCAAGCCGACGACGGGCACGGCCAACACGCTGCGGGACGCGGTCGGCAACGACGTGAAGAGCTTTTCCGGCGTGGCGGTAACGCCGATCAGGGGGGTGAGCGCGGTGGCGCTGGTGTCGGCGCCGCCCGCGGGGCAGAACGACACCTACAAGGTGGGCGATGAGGTGCGCGCGCGGGTGACGTTCAACGGCCCGGTGGACGTGACGGGCAGCCCGGTGCTGAAGCTGGATTTCGACCCGGCGGAGTGGGGCGAGAAGTCGATGACCTTCGACGCCACCCGGAGCCGGACGAACACGACGACGCTGGAGTTCACCTACGAGGTGGTGGCGGACAACCTCTCCACGCAGGGCATCGCGTTCTACGCGAACAAGCTGAGCGCGGGCGGGAGCGTGAGCATCCGCACGGCGGGGACGCAGCAGGACGCGGACCTGGCGTTCGCCAAGGTGGAGCACGACGCGGACCACAAGGTGGACGGGGTCCTGCCTGATCTGATTGCGACCGCGCCGGTGTCGGTGACCTCGGCGGCGGGGGCGGACGCCACCTACGCAATCGGCGACCCGATCGAGATCACGGCGACGTTCAACGAGGCGGTGACGGTGACCACGGCCGGGACCCCGGTGGCGGGGCCGCGGCTCGCGTTCACGCTGGGGTCGGGGACGAAGCACGCGGTGTACGCGTCGGGCAGCGGCACGGCGGCGCTGGTGTTCCGCTACCCGGTGGCGGAGGGCGATGCGGACGCCGACGGCATTGCGATCGTCGGGAACGGGTTGGGACTGAACGGCGGCACGATCGCGGACGCGGCCGGGAACGCGGCGGCGGCCGAGCAGCTTGAGCACGCGGCATTGGATCGGCTCACCAGCCACAAGGTGGACGGGGTGCGCCCGACGGTGCGGAGCGCGGCGGCGGCCGGCACGAAGCTGAAGGTGACGTTCAGCGAGACGCTGGGGGCGGCGTCGAGCCTGGCGAACGGCGCGTTCGAGGTGAAGAAGACCCCGCGGGGCGGGGTGGAGCAGACGGTGACGCTGAGCGGTTCGCCGTCGATCAGCGGGGCGACGCTGACCCTGACGCTGGCGAGCGCGGTGGTGGGGACCGACACCGCCATCAAGGTGAGCTACATCAGGCCGACGACGGGCACGGCCAACACGCTGCGGGACGCGGTTGGCAATGACGCGGAGAACTTCGCCGACCAGGCGGTGCCGGTCGGCAACTTCGCGCCGAGCTTCGCGTCGGATGCTCCGTCGCGGTTCAGCGTGGCCGAGAACAGCGCCGCGGGCGCGGCGGTGGGCACGGTGGCGGCCACCGACCCGGACGGCGGCACGCTGACCTATTCCCTGACCAGCGCCGGCACCGACCACGAAGCGTTCGCCATCGACAGCGGCGGCCGGATCACGGTGGCGTCCGGCGCGACGCTGGACCACGAGTCGCAGTCGAGCTACTCGCTCACCGTGCGGGTGCACGACGGCGGGAATTTCTTCGGCGGCCCGGACACCGCCGTGGATGCGTCTCACCGCTTGACCATCACGGTGACGGACTTGACGGTCGAACCGCCGGGGACGCCGTCGAAGCCGACGGTGACGGGGCGCACGCCGAGCAGCTTGCGGGTGAGCTGGACCGCGCCGGACATGACCGGCCGGCCGGCGATCACGGATTACGACGTTCGCTGGTTCAAGGGCAGCGCCGACCCGGCGCAGGACGCGCAGTGGACCAGGCACTTCCACGCCGGGGCCGCGACGCGCACCACCATCGCCGAACTGGACCCCGGCAGCGCCTACCGGGTGCAGGTGCGGGCCGTGAACGCCGACGGCAAGAGCCCCTGGACCACCTCCGGCCAGGGCCGCACAACGTCGTCGGCGGCGCCGGCACGATGCGGATCGACCTCGGATCCCGAGGAGTGGATCGCGTCGGTCACGTCGACCGCGACATCGATCACCTTCACCTTCAAGAACAGCCTTCCGCAGGTTACCGCGGGGGTTCTTGTGCAGATCTGTCGGCCCGAGTCATCCACTTCGGGCCGGTACCGACGCTCGCAGGCCTCCAGCATTTTTGGTAACCCTGCCGGGGGAAGCAGCCACACGATTGCGGACTTCGACGATCATCGAGGCGGAAGGATCGCTCTGCAACCGGGCACCGACTACTGGCTGCGTGTCGACTCCCAATACACCGCGAATGCCAGCGCCTGGCACTACATCGCCACCAAACCGAGCCTGGCGGTAAGCGCCGTGGCGCTGGTGTCGGAGCCGACGGTGGACGCGGACGGGGACGGCACGAACGAGACCTACAAGGTGGGCGACACGGTGCGCGCGCGGGTGACGTTCAACCGCCCGGTGGACGTGACGGGCAGCCCGGTGCTGAAGCTGGATTTCGACCCGGCGGACTGGGGCGAGAAGTCGATGACCTTCGACGCCGCCCGGAGCCGGACGAACACGACGACGCTGGAGTTCACCTACGAGGTGGTGGCGGGCAACCTCTCCACGCAGGGCATCGCGTTGCACGCCAACGAGCTGCGCCTGGGCGCGGGGGCGAGCATCCGCGCGGCGGGCAAGCAGCAGAACGCCGACCTGACCTTTGCCAAGGTGGAGCACGACGCGGCTCACAAGGTGGACGGGGTCGCGCCGGCGCTGATTGCAGCCGCCCCGGTCTCGGTGACCTCGGCGGCGGGGGACGACGCCACCTACGCGATCGGCGACCCGATCGAGATCTCGGCGACGTTCAACGAGGCGGTGACGGTGACCGCGGCCGGGACCCCAGGGGCGGGGCCGCGGCTCGCGTTCACGCTGGGGTCGGGGACGAAGCACGCGGTATACCACTCGGGCAGCGGCACGGCGGCGCCGGTGTTCCGCTACACGGTGGCGGAGGGCGATGCGGACGCCGATGGCATCGCCGTGGCCGAGAACGGGTTGGGACTGAACGGCGGCGCGATCGCGGACGCGGCGGGGAACGTCGCGGCGGCCGCGCAGCTCCGGCACCCGGCCGTCGCGGCGCTCGCCACCCACAAGGTGGACGGCGTGCGTCCGACGGTGCGGGGCGCGACAGTGGACGGCAAGACGCTGAGGGTGACGTTCAGCGAGACGCTGGGGCCGGCTGCGAGGCTCGCGAACGGCGCCTTCGTGGTGAAGAAAACCCCGCAGGGCGAGATGGAGCAGACGGTGACGCTGAGCGGCTCGCCGTCGATCGCGGGCGCGTCGGTGACGCTGACCCTGGCGAACAAGGTGCTGCGCACCGACACCGGGGTGAAGGTGAGCTACACCGCACCCACTACGGGTGCGGATAACAGGCTGCGGGACGCGGCCGGCAACGACGCGGAAGACTTTCCCGACGTGACGGCCTCGTTTTCCAATGGGGTGAGCGCCGTGGCGCTGGTGTCGGCGCCGCCGGCCGGGCAGAACGACACCTACAAGGTGGGCGACGTGGTGCGCGCGCGGGTGACGTTCGGCAGCCCGGTGGACGTGGTCGGCAACCCGGTGCTGAAGCTGCAGTTCGCGGAGGATTCCGGCGAGAAGAGCATGACCTTCGACGCCACCCGGAGCCGGACGAACACGACGACGCTGGAGTTCACCTATACGGTGGGAGCCGGCGACCGCTCCACGCAGGGCATCGCGTTCTACGCGAACAAGTTGAGCGTGGGCGAGGGGGGAAGCATCCGCACGGCGGGGACGCAGCAGAACGCCGACCTGACCTTTCCCAAGGTGAACCACGATGCGGGGCACAAGGTGGACGGGACCTTGCCCGCGCTGATTGCGAACGATCCGATCACGGTGACCTCGTCGGCGGGGCCGGACAAAACCTACGCGGTCGGCGAGACGATCGACATCACCGCGACGTTCACTGAGCCGGTGACGGTGACGACATTCGGCAACCCGGTGGAACAGCCGAGCTTAGTTTTCAGCGTCGGCACTATCTGGGATTTTAGAACTGCGGTGTACCACTCGGGCAGCGGCACGAACAAGCTGGTGTTCCGCTACACGGTGGCCGCGAGCGATACCGACACCGACGGCGTATCCTTCGTCGGGTACGCTATTTCGCTGGGACCGCGTGGAAAAACCGCCAAGATCGCCGACGCCGTGGGGAACGCGGCGGGGCGCGACCAGCTCGCGAACGTCGCCGCCGGGCCGCTCTCCAGCCACAAGGTGGACGGCAGCCTGACGGTCTCCGACACGCCGCCGCTTTTCGTGAGCGCGACGGTCGACGGCGCGGCGCTCACCCTGAACTACAACGAGGAGCTGGACGGAACCTCGGAGCCCGTATCGGGCGCCTTCGCGGTGAAGGTGAACGGGAATGCGGTGAATCTCGCCGCGTCCGACCCGGTGGAGGTGGCCGGTACCACGGTGACGCTGACGCTCGCTCAGGCGGTCACCCGCGGACAGACGGTGACGGTGAGCTATACGGCGCCGTCCGAGAATCCGATTCGGGACTCTGACGGCAACCGCGCGGGGAGTATCTCTGAGCAGCCGGTCGCGGTCACCGTGGGCGCGAGCGTGGCGGCGCCGACGTTCAGCCCGGCCGCCGGCGCCACCGCCGGCCCCGGCACGAGCATCACGCTGACCTTCGCCGAGGCGCTGCGCAAGGACGCGTCCGGCACGGAGCTGGCGAACGGCGACCTGGCCGCCATCCTGACGCTGAAGACGACCGACGCCGACGGCACCGACATCGGCTTCACGGCGACTATCGACGCGGCGAAGCAGGTGATCACCGTCACGCCGAACAACGCCCTGGCCGGAGGCGCGGTGTTCGTGGCGATCTCGGGTAGTTACTTCGACGAACACGGCAACCAGGGCGCGGCGGCGAGCGCGACGTTCACGGTAGACGTGACCGCGCCGGCGGCGCCGGCGTTCAGCCCGGCGGGCGGCGCGACGGTGACTGACGCGGCGCGCAACCTCACGCTGACCTTCGCGGAGGCGATCCACAAGGACGCGTCCGGCACGGAGCTGGGGAACGGCGACCTGGCCGGCATCCTGACGCTGAAGACGGACGACGAGAACGGCACCGACATCGGGTTCACGGCGACCATCGACGCGGCCATGCAGGTGATCACGGTCGCCCCGACGGCGGACCTGGCCGATGGCGCGGTGTACGTGGCGATCTCGGACGGCTACTACGACGAGCACGGCAACCAGGGCACGGCGGCAAGCGCCACCTTCACCGTCGACACCAGCGTGACAGCGCCGACGTTCAGCCCGGCGGCCGACACCACGGCCGGTCCCGGCACGAGCATCACGCTGACCTTCGCCGAAGCGCTGCGCAAGGACGCGTCCGGCATGGCGCTGGCGAACGACGACCTGGCCGGCATCCTGACGCTGAAGACGGACGACGAGAACGGCACCGACATCGGGTTCACGGCGACCATCGACGCGGCGAAGCAGGTGATCACGGTCGCCCCGACGGCTAACCTGGCCGGCGGCGACGTCTATGTCGCGATCTCGGACGGCTACTACGACGAGCACGGCAACCAGGGCGCGGCGGCGAGCGCGACGTTCACGGTAGACGCCACCGCGCCGGCGGCGCCGGCGTTCAGCCCGGCGGGCGGCGCGACGGTGACTGACGCGGCGGGCAACCTCACGCTCAGGTTCGCCGAGGCGATCCACAAGGACGCGCAGGGCGGCGACTTCGCCGCCACCGATCTCGCCGGCATCCTGACGCTGAAGACGACCGACGCCGACGGCACCGACATCGGGTTCACGGCGACCATCGACGCGGCGAAGCAGGTGATCACCCTCGACCCGACGGCGGACCTGGCCGACGGCGCGGTGTACGTGGCCGTCTCGGACGGCTACTTCGATAAGTACGGCAACCAGGGCACGGCCGCAAGCGCCACCTTCACCGTCGACACCAGCGTGGCGGCGCCAACGTTCAGCCCGGCCGCCGGCGCCACCGCCGGCCCGGGCACGAGCATCACGCTGACCTTCGCCGAAGCGCTGCGCAAGGACGCGTCCGGTACGGCGCTCGCGAACGGCGACCTCGCCGCGCTGCTGACACTGAAGACGGGCGACGCGGACGGCACGGACATCGGCTTCAGGGCGACCATCGACGTGGCGAAGCAGGTGATCACGGTCGACCCGACGGCGGACCTGGCCGGCGGTGACGTCTATGTCGCGATCTCGGACGGCTACTACGACGAGCACGGCAACCAGGGCGCGGCGGCGAGCGCGACGTTCACGGTAGACGCCACCGCGCCGGCGGCGCCGGCGTTCAGCCCGGCGGGCGGCGCGACGGTGACTGACGCGGCGGGCAACCTCACGCTCACGTTCGCTGAGGCGATCCACAAGGACGCCCAGGGCGGCGACTTCGCCGCCACCGATCTCGCCGGCATCCTGACGCTGAAGACAGGCAACGCGGACGGCACGGGCATCGGCTTCACGGCGACCATCGACGCGGCGAAGAGGGTGATCACGGTCGACCCGACGGCGGACTTGGCCGACGGCGACGTCCATGTCGCGGTCACGGACGGCTACTACGACGAGCACGGCAACCAGGGCCCGGCGGCAAGCGCCACCTTCACCGTCGACACCAGTGTGGCGGCGCCAACGTTCAGCCCGGCCGCCGGCGCCACCGCGGGCCCCGGCACGAGCATCACGCTGACCTTCTCCGAGGCGCTGCGCAAGGACGCGTCCGACACGGCACTGGCGGACGGCGACCTTGCCGGCATCCTGACGCTGAAGACGACCGACGCCGACGGCACCGACATCGGCTTCACGGCGACCATCGATGCGGCGAAGCAGGTGATCACCGTCACGCCGACCAACGGCTTGGCCGGAGGCGCGGTGTACGTGGCCGTCACGGACGGCTACTACGACGAACACGGCAACCAGGGCGCGGCGGCGAGCGCGACGTTCACGGTAGACGCTACCGCGCCGGCGGCGCCGGCGTTCAGCCCGGCGGGCGGCGCGACGGTGACTGACGCGGCGAGCCACCTCACGCTCACGTTCGCCGAGGCGATCCACAAGGACGCCCAGGGCGGCGACTTCGCCACCACCGACCTCGCCGGCATCCTGACGCTGAAGACGGACGACGAGAACGGCACCGACATCGGGTTCACGGCGACCATCGACGCGGCGAAGCAGGTGATCACGGTCGACCCGACGGCGGACCTGGCCGAGGGCGCGGTGTACGTGGCGGTCTCGGACGGCTACTACGACGAGCACGGCAACCAGGGTACGGCGGCAAGCGCGACCTTCACTGTCGACACCAGCGTGACGGCGCCGACGTTCAGCCCGGCCGCCGGCGCCACCGCCGGCCCCGGCACGAGCATCACGCTGACATTCGCCGAGGCGCTGCGCAAGGACGCGGCCGGCACCGCACTGGCGAACGGCGACCTCGCCGCGCTGCTGACACTGAAGACGGGCGACGTTGACGGCCCGGCCATCGGGTTCACGGCGACCATCAATGCGGCGAAGCAGGTGATCACGGTCGACCCGACGGCGAACCTGGCCGGCGGCGACGTCTATGTCGCGATCTCGGACGGCTACTACGACGAGCACGGCAACCAGGGCGCGGCGGCGGGCGCGACGTTCACGGTGGACGCGACCGCGCCGGCGGCGCCGGCGTTCAGCCCGGCCGGCGTGACGGTGACTGACGCGGCGGGCAACCTCACACTCACGTTCGCTGAGGCGATCCACAAGGACGCGCAGGGCGGCGACTTCGCCACCACCGACCTCGCCGGCATCCTGACGCTGAAGACAGGCAACGCGGACGGCACGGGCATCGGCTTCACGGCGACCATCGACGCGGCGAAGCAGGTGATCACGGTCGACCCGACGGCAGACCTGGCCGATGGCGCGGTGTACGTGGCCGTCTCGGACGGCTACTTCGATAAGTACGGCAACCAGGGCACGGCCGCAAGCGCCACCTTCACCGTCGACACCAGCGTGGCGGCGCCAACGTTCAGCCCGGCCGCCGGCGCCACCGCCGGCCCCGGCACGAGCATCACGCTGACCTTCGCCGAAGCGCTGCGCAAGGACGCGTCCGGTACGGCGCTCGCGAACGGCGACCTCGCCGCGCTGCTGACACTGAAGACGGGCGACGCGGACGGCACGGACATCGGCTTCACGGCGACCATCGACGCGGCGAAGCAGGTGATCACCGTCACGCCGACCAACGGCTTGGCCGGAGGCGCGGTGTACGTGGCCGTCACGGACGGCTACTACGACGAACACGGCAACCAGGGCGCGGCGGCGAGCGCGACGTTCACGGTAGACGCTACCGCGCCGGCGGCGCCGGCGTTCAGCCCGGCGGGCGGCGCGACGGTGACTGACGCGGCGAGCCACCTCACGCTCACGTTCGCCGAGGCGATCCACAAGGACGCCCAGGGCGGCGACTTCGCCACCACCGACCTCGCCGGCATCCTGACGCTGAAGACAGGCAACGCGGACGGCACGGGCATCGGCTTCACGGCGACCATCGACGCGGCGAAGCAGGTGATCACGGTCGACCCGACGGCGGACCTGGCCGAGGGCGCGGTGTACGTGGCGGTCTCGGACGGCTACTACGACGAGCACGGCAACCAGGGTACGGCGGCAAGCGCGACCTTCACTGTCGACACCAGCGTGACGGCGCCGACGTTCAGCCCGGCCGCCGGCGCCACCGCCGGCCCCGGCACGAGCATCACGCTGACATTCGCCGAGGCGCTGCGCAAGGACGCGGCCGGCACCGCACTGGCGAACGGCGACCTCGCCGCGCTGCTGACACTGAAGACGGGCGACGTTGACGGCCCGGCCATCGGGTTCACGGCGACCATCAATGCGGCGAAGCAGGTGATCACGGTCGACCCGACGGCGAACCTGGCCGGCGGCGACGTCTATGTCGCGATCTCGGACGGCTACTACGACGAGCACGGCAACCAGGGCGCGGCGGCGGGCGCGACGTTCACGGTGGACGCGACCGCGCCGGCGGCGCCGGCGTTCAGCCCGGCGGCCGGCGTGACGGTGACTGACGCGGCGGGCAACCTCACGCTCACGTTCGCTGAGGCGATCCACAAGGACGCCCAGGGCGGCGACTTCGCCACCACCGACCTCGCCGGCATCCTGACGCTGAAGACAGGCAACGCGGACGGCACGGGCATCGGCTTCACGGCGACCATCGACGCGGCGAAGCAGGTGATCACGGTCGACCCGACGGCAGACCTGGCCGATGGCGCGGTGTACGTGGCCGTCTCGGACGGCTACTTCGATAAGTACGGCAACCAGGGCACGGCCGCAAGCGCCACCTTCACCGTCGACACCAGCGTGGCGGCGCCAACGTTCAGCCCGGCCGCCGGCGCCACCGCCGGCCCGGGCACGAGCATCACGCTGACCTTCGCCGAAGCGCTGCGCAAGGACGCGTCCGGTACGGCGCTCGCGAACGGCGACCTCGCCGCGTTGCTGACGCTGAAGACAACCGACGCGGACGGCCCGGACATCGGCTTCACGGCGACTATCGACGCGGCGAAGCAGGTGATCACGGTCGACCCGACGGCGAATCTGGCCGGCGGCGACGTCTATGTCGCGATCACGGACGGTTACTTCGACGAACACGGCAACCAGGGCGCGGCGGCGAGCGCGACGTTCACGGTGGACGCGACCGCGCCGGCGGCGCCGGCGTTCAGCCCCGTCGCCGGAGCGACGGTGACTGACGCGGCGGACAACATCACGCTCACGTTCGCCGAGGCGATCCACAAGGACGCGTCCGGCACGGATCTGGCGATCGGCGACCTCGCCGGCATCCTGACGCTGAAGAGGGGCGATGCCGACGGCACCGATGTCGGCTTCACGGCGACCATCGACGCGGCGGAGCAGGTGATCACCCTCGACCCGACGGCGGACCTGGCCGATGGCGCGGTGTACGTGGCGATCACGAACGGCTACTTCGACGAGCACGGCAACCAGGGCGCGGCGGCAAGCGCGACCTTCACTGTCGACACCAGCGTGGCGGCGCCAACGTTCAGCCCGGCCGCCGGCGCGACTGCGGGCCCCGGCGCGAGCATCACGCTGACCTTCGCCGAGGCGCTGCGCAAGGACGCGTCCGGCACGGCGCTGGCGAACGGCGACCTCGGCGCGTTGCTGACGCTGAAGACAACCGACGCGGACGGCCCGGACATCGGCTTCACGGCGACTATCGACGCGGCGAAGCAGGTGATCACGGTCGACCCGACGGCGAACCTGGCCGGCGGCGACGTCTATGTCGCGATCACGGACGGTTACTTCGACGAACACGGCAACCAGGGCGCGGCGGCAAGCGCGACGTTCACGGTGGACGCGACCGCGCCGGCGGCGCCGGCGTTCAGCCCCGTCGCCGGAGCGACGGTGACTGACGCGGCGGACAACATCACGCTCACGTTCGCCGAGGCGATCCACAAGGACGCGTCCGGCACGGATCTGGCGATCGGCGACCTCGCCGGCATCCTGACGCTGAAGAGGGGCGATGCCGACGGCACCGATGTCGGCTTCACGGCGACCATCGACGCGGCGAAGCAGGTGATCACCCTCGACCCGACGGCGGACCTGGCCGATGGCGCGGTTTACGTGGCGATCACGAACGGCTACTTCGACGAGCACGGCAACCAGGGCGCGGCGGCAAGCGCGACCTTCACTGTCGACACCAGCGTGGCGGCGCCAACGTTCAGCCCGGCCGCCGGCGCGACTGCGGGCCCCGGCACGAGCATCACGCTGACCTTCGCCGAGGCGCTGCGCAAGGACGCGTCCGGCACGGCGCTGGCGGCCGGCGACCTGGCCGGCATCCTGACGCTGAAGACGACCGATGCCGACGGCACGGACATCGGCTTCACGGCGACCATCAATGCGGCGAAGCAGGTGATCACGGTCGAGCCGACGGCGAACCTGGCCGGCGGTGAGGTCTATGTCGCGATCTCGGACGGCTACTACGACGAGCACGGCAACCAGGGCGCGGCGGCAAGCGCGACGTTCACGGTAGACGCGACCGCGCCGGCGGCGCCGACGTTCCGGCCGGCGGCCGGCGCGACGGTGACTGACGCGGCGGGCAACCTCACGCTGACCTTCGCGGAGGCGCTGCACAAGGACGCGTCCGGTACGGCGCTGGCGATCGGCGACCTCGCCGGCATCCTGACGCTGAAGAGGGGCGATGCCGACGGCAACGATATCGGGTTTGCGGCGACCATCGACGCGGCGAAGCAGGTGATCACGGTCGACCCGACGGCGGACCTGGCCGACGGCGCGGTGTACGTGGCGGTCTCGGACGGCTACTTCGACGAGCACGGCAACCAGGGCACGTCCGCAAGCGCCACCTTCACCGTCGACACCAGCGTGGCGGCGCCGACGTTCAGCCCGGCGGCCGACACCACGGCCGGTCCCGGCACGAGCATCACGCTGACCTTCGCCGAAGCGCTGCGCAAGGACGCGTCCGGCACGGCGCTCGCGAACGACGACCTGGCCGGCATCCTCACGTTGAAGACGACCGATGCCGACGGCACGGACATCGGCTTCACGGCGACCATCGATGCGGCGGAGCAGGTGATCACGGTCGCCCCGACGGCGGACCTGGCCGGCGGCGACGTCTATGTCGCGATCTCGGACGGCTACTTCGACGAGCACGGCAACCAGGGTACGGCGGCGAGCGCGACGTTCACGGTGGACGCGACCGCGCCGGCGGCGCCAGCGTTCAGCCCGGCGTCCGGCGCGACGGTGGCTGACGCGGCGGGCAACCTCACGCTGACCTTCGCGGAAGCGATCCACAAGGACGCGTCCGGCACGGCGCTTGCGAACGGCGACCTGGCCGGCATCCTGACGCTGAAGACGGGCGACGCGGACGGCACGGCCATCGGCTACACGGCGACCATCGACGCGGCGAAGCAGGTGATCACGGTCGCCCCGACGGCGGACCTGGCCGACGGCGCGGTGTACGTGGCGGTCACGGACGGCTACTTCGACGAGCACGGCAACCAGGGCTCGGCGGCAAGCGCGACCTTCACTGTCGACACCAGCGTGACGGCGCCGACGTTCAGCCCGGCCGCCGGCGCCACCGCCGGCCCCGGCACGAGCATCACGCTGACCTTCGCGGAGGCGTTGCGCAAGGACGCCACCGGCACGGCGCTCGCGGCCGGCGACCTGGCCGGCATCCTGACGCTGAAGACGAGCGACGCGGACGGCACGGACATCGGGTTCACGGCGACTATCGACGCGGCGAAGCAGGTCATCACCCTCGACCCGACGGCGGACCTGGCGGACGGCGCGGTGCACGTGGCGATCACGAACGGCTACTACGACGAGCACGGCAACCAGGGCGCGGCGGCGAGCGCCACGTTCACGGTCGACGCGAGCGCGCCGACGGCGCCGACGTTCACCCCGGCCGGCGGCGCGACGGTGACCGACGCGGCCAGCAACATCACGCTGACCTTCGCCGAGGCGCTGCACAAGGACGCCCAGGGGGGCGAGTTCGCCGCCACCGATCTGGCCGGCATCCTGACGCTGAAGACGGGCGACGCGGACGGCACGGCCATCGGCTACACGGCGACCATCAACGCGGCGAAGACGGTGATCACCCTCGACCCGACGGCGGACCTGGCGGACGGCGCGGTGTACGTGGCGGTCACGGACGGCTACTTCGACGAGCACGGCAACCAGGGTGCGGCGGCGAGCGCCACGTTCGCCGTCGACACCAGCGTGGCGGCGCCAACGTTCAGCCCGGCTGCCGGCGCCACCGCCGGCCCCGGCACGAGCATCACGCTGACCTTCGCCGAAGCGCTGCGCAAGGACGCGTCCGGTACGGCGCTCGCGAACGGCGACCTTGCCGCGCTGCTGACACTGAAGACGAGCGACGCGGACGGCACGGATATCGGGTTCACGGCGACCATCGATGCGGCGGAGCAGGTGATCACCGTCACCCCGACCAACGCCCTGGCCGAGGGCGCGGTGTACGTGGCGGTCACGGACGGCTACTTCGACGAGCACGGCAACCAGGGTACGGCGGCGAGCGCGACGTTCACGGTGGACGCGAGCGCCCCGGCGGCGCCGACGTTCCGGCCGGCGGCCGGCGCGACGGTAACCGACGCGGCGGGCAACATTACGCTTACCTTCGCCGAACCGCTGCACAAGGACGCGGCCGGCACGGCGCTGGCGAACGGTGACTTGGCCGGCATCCTGACGCTGAAGACGGGCGATGAGAACGGGACGGCCATCGGCTTCACAGCGACCATCGACGCGGCGAAGCGGGTGATCACCCTCGACCCGACGGCGGAACTGGCCGACGGTGCGGTGTACGTGGCGGTCTCGGACGGCTACTACGATGCGCACGGCAACCAGGGCGCGGCGGCCAACGCCACCTTCACGGTCGACACCAGCGTGGCGGCGCCGACGTTCCTCCCGGCCGCCGGCGCCACCGCCGGCCCCGGCACGAGCATCACGCTGACCTTCGCCGAGGCGCTGCGCAAGGACGCGGCCGGCACGGCGCTGGCGAACGGTGACCTGGCCGGCATCCTGACGCTGAAGACGGGCGACGAGAACGGCACGGCCATCGGCTTCACGGCGACCATCGATGCGGCGGAGCAGGTGATCACCGTCACCCCGACCAACGCCCTGGCCGAGGGCGCGGTGTACGTGGCGGTCACGGACGGCTACTTCGACGAGCACGGCAACCGGGGTGCGGCGGCGAGCGCGACGTTCACGGTGGACGCGAGCGCGCCGGCGCCGCCGACGTTCAGCCCGGCTGCCGGCGCGACGGTAACCGACGCGGCGAGCAACATCACGCTGACTTTCGCGGAGGCGCTGCACAAGGACGCGTCCGGCACGGCGCTGGCGAACGGCGACCTGGCAGGGCTCCTGACGCTGAAGACGGGCGACGAGAACGGCACCGACATCGGCTACACGGCGACCATCGACGCGGCGAAGACGGTGATCACCCTCGACCCGACGGCGGACCTGGCCGACGGCGCGGTGTACGTGGCGGTCTCGGACGGCTACTTCGACGAGCACGGCAACCAGGGCGCGGCGGCCAACGCCACGTTCACGGTCGACACCAGCGTGGCGGCGCCGACGTTCAGCCCGGCCGCCGGCGCGACCGCCGGCCCCGGCACGAGCATCACGCTGACCTTCGCCGAGGCGCTGCGCAAGGACGCGGCCGGCACGGCGCTGGCGAACGGCGACCTCGCCGCACTGCTGACGCTGAAGACCGGCGACGCAGACGGCACGGCCATCGGCTTCACGGCGACCATCGACGCGGCGAAGCAGGTGATCACGGTCGACCCGACGACGAACCTGGCGGACGGCGCGGTGTACGTGGCGATCACGAACGGCTACTACGACGAGCACGGCAACCAGGGCGCGGCGGCGAGCGCCACGTTCACGGTCGACGCGAGCGCGCCGACGGCGCCGACGTTCACCCCGGCCGGCGGCGCGACGGTGACCGACGCGGCCAGCAACATCACGCTGACCTTCGCCGAGGCGCTGCACAAGGACGCCCAGGGGGGCGAGTTCGCCGCCACCGATCTGGCCGGCATCCTGACGCTGAAGACGGGCGACGCGGACGGCACGGCCATCGGCTACACGGCGACCATCGACGCGGCGAGGACGGTGATCACCCTCGACCCGACGGCGGACTTGGCCGACGGTGCGGTGTACGTGGCGGTCACGGACGGCTACTACGACGAGCATGGCAACCAGGGCGTGGCGGCGAGCGCGACGTTCACGGTCGACACCAGCGTGGCGACGCCGACGTTCAGCCCGGCCGCCGGCGCCACCGCCGGCCCCGGCACGAGCATCACGCTGACCTTCGCCGAAGCGCTGCGCAAGGACGCGTCCGGTACGGCGCTCGCGAACGGCGACCTGGCCGCGCTGCTGACACTGAAGACGAGCGACGCGGACGGCACGGACATCGGGTTCACGGCGACCATCGATGCGGCGGAGCAGGTGATCACCGTCACCCCGACCAACGCCCTGGCCGAGGGCGCGGTGTACGTGGCGGTCTCGGATGGCTACTTCGACGAGCACGGCAACCGGGGTGCGGCGGCGAGCGCGACGTTCACGGTGGACGCGAGCGCGCCGGCGCCGCCGACGTTCAGCCCGGCTGCCGGCGCGACGGTAACCGACGCGGCGAGCAACATCACGCTGACTTTCGCGGAGGCGCTGCACAAGGACGCGTCCGGCACGGCGCTGGCGAACGGCGACCTGGCAGGGCTCCTGACGCTGAAGACGGGCGACGAGAACGGCACCGATATCGGGTTCACGGCGACCATCGATGCGGCGAAGCGGGTGATCACAGTCGACCCGACGGCGGACCTGGCCGATGGCGCGGTGTACGTGGCGGTCACGGACGGCTACTACGACGAGTACGGCAACCAGGCCGCGGCGGCGGAGGCCACCTTCACCGTGGACACCAGCGTGGCGGCGCCGACGTTCCTCCCGGCCGCCGGCGCCACCGCCGGTCCCGGCACGAGCATCACGCTGACGTTCGCGGAGGCGATCCACAAGAACGCCCAGGGTGGCGACTTCGCCACCACCGACCTGGCCGGCATCCTGACGCTGAAGGTGGGCGATGCCGACGGCACGGCCATCGGCTACACGGCGAGCATCGACGCGGCGAAGACGGAGATCACCCTCGACCCGACGGCGGACCTGGCCGACGGCGCGGTGTACGTGGCGGTCTCGGACGGCTACTACGACGAGCACGGCAACCAGGGTGCGGCCGCGAGCGCGACGTTCACGGTCACCGTGGTCGGCACGGCGCCCGTCGTAACCGGGGTGGCGGTGGTCTCGGACGCAGGAAGCGACGCCACCTATCTCCTGGGCGACAAGATCCGGGTGCGCCTCACGTTCAGCGAGGCGGTGAAGGTGACGGGGACGCCGCGGCTCTCGATCGACATGAACCCGGCAGTGTGGGGCGAGAAGCGGGCGGCCTACGAGGGCGCGCGCGATACGGCCGTGCTGTCGCTCACCTTCGCCTACGAGGTGGTGGAGCCGAACATCTCGACGCAGGGGATCGCGGTGCTGGCCAACACGCTGGCGCTTGACGGCGGCACGATCCGCTCGGTGGCGACCGACGCGGCCGCGGCGTTGAGCCACGCAGGGCTTGCGCACGACCCGGCGCACCGGGTGGACGCGGTACCGCCGCAGTTGCTGCGGGGTGAGATCGATGGCGGGACGATGACGCTCTATTTCAGCGAGGCGCTGGACCCGGACGCGACCGGGGGCGAGTTCCTCATGGGCGTGGAGGTCCCGGAGCTGGGCGTGATGGGCTTCGTTGCCGCGGGCGACGTGGCGGTCGACGGCAAGACGGTGACGGTCGGCCTGGGCGAGCGCAATCCGCGGGCGACGCCGGGCCTGGAGCGCAACAACGTCCTCTACGCCCGGCGCGCCGACGGCGGCGGCGGGGCGCTGCGGGACGTTGCCGGCAACCCGGTGCTGGCGCGGTATCCGATGCATCGCGGCAACGGCGAGGAGTGGAGGTACGTCGCCATCGACCTCGAAAACGTCACCGCCGACACCAGCGTGGCGGCGCCGACGTTCAGCCCGGCCGGCGGCGCGACGGTGACCGACGCGGCGAGCGACATCACGCTGACCTTCGGCGAGACGGTCCACAAGGACGCCCAGGGCGGCGACTTCACCACCACCGACTTGGCCGGCATCCTGACGCTGACGGTGGGCGACGAGAACGGCACCGCCATCGGCTTCACGGCGACCATCGACGCGAAGAAGAAGGTCATCACCATCGACCCGACGGCGGACTTGGCCGAGGGCGCGGTGTACGTGGCGGTCACGGATGGCTACTTCGACGAGCACGGCAACCAGGGTACGGCGGCGAGCGCGACGTTCACGATCGCCGTGGTGGGCACGGCGCCCGGCGTGACCCGGGTGGCGGTGGTCTCGGACGCAGGAAGCGACGCCACCTACGCGGCGGGTGAGACCGTGCGGGTGGCGCTGACCTTCGGCGAGGCGGTGGCGGTCGACACCGAAGGCGGGACGCCGCGGCTGAAGCTCGACCTCGGTGGCGACGACGGCACGGGCGAGCGCTGGGCGGCGTACGAGAACGGCTCCGGCACCGACACGCTGACCTTCGCCTGGGAGGCGGCAGCGCCGGACGAATCGGCCGCGGGTGTCGCGGTGCTCGCGGACACGCTGGAGCTTGACGGCGGCACCATCAGGTCGGTTGAGACGCAGACGGATGCGCTGCTCGGCCATGGGGGACTCGCGCACGACCCGGCGCACCGGGTGGACGCGGCACCGCCGCAGTTGCTGCGGGGCGAGATCGACGGCGGAACGATGACGCTCTATTTCAGCGAGGCGCTGGACCCGGACTCCACGGGCGGTCAGTTCCTCATGAGTCTGGAGACCCCGGAGGGCGTGGAGGGCTTCCGCGCCAGGGGCGACGTGGTGGTCGACGGCGCGACCGTGACGGTCGGCATGGGCGCGGCCCTTCTGCGGCCGACGCCGGGCCTGGAGCGTAACCGCGTCCAGTACACACGGCGCGCTGACGGCGCCGACGGGGCGCTTCGCGACATGGCCGGCAACCTGGTAGAGGGGCACGGGTCGGCGCTCTGCACGGGGGACGGCTGCGTCGAGACACGGTCCGCCGAGATCGACCTGGCCAACGTCACCCCACGCACGCCCCGGGTGACGGGGGTGGCGGTGGTCTCGGACGCGGGCGCGGACGGCTTGTATGGCGAGGGTAAGAGGGTCAAGGCGGCGGTAACCTTCACCACGCAGGTGCGGGTCGAGACCGCCGAGGGCGTGCCGACGCTGGCGCTGATCGCGAACGGCGGGATCCGGCGGGCGGCGTACCTCTCGGGCTCAGGGACGGCGCGGCTGGTGTTCGCGTACCGCGCGGTCGAGGCGGGCGGCTTGCAGGCGCCGGTACGGGTGGCGGCGTCGGGGCTCAAGCTCAACGGCGGTGCGATCGTGGCGGCGCCGGGCGGCGCGGCGGCGGCGCTCGGCTTCGGCGAAGCGCCGGGGGTGACGGCGGTATCGGTCGCGGAGCAGGCCGACGAGCGCTTCGAGGCGGGCGAGACGGTGGAGGCCACCCTCACATTCGCCGAGCCGGTGGCGGTCGCGGGCGCGCCGACGGTGGCGGTCACGTTCGGGGGCGTCGAGCGGCGCGCCGCCTATGCGCGGGGCTCGGGCGGCGAGCGGCTCACCTTCGCCTACCCGCTGGCCAAGGGCGAAGTCTGGCAGGGCACGGTCGGGCTGGCCGAGGACAGCCTGCGGCTCGAAGGCGGGACTGTCTCAAGCGTGGGCGGTGGGCTTGCCGCGGCGCTCGCGCACCCAGGGGTCGAGGGCGTCGCGGCGACGCCGCCGCCGGCGGTGGTCGCGGTGTCGCTGGTGGCGAACGGACGCGCCGACGCGACCTACGGGCTCGGCGAGCGGATCCGCATTCGGGTCAGCTTCAGCGGGGCGGTAACCGTGACGGGCTCGCCGGGGATCGGGATCGACATGGACCCGGCGGAGTGGGGCGAGAAGCGGGCGGTCTACGAGAGCGGCTCCGGGTCGCCGACGCTGGTGTTCGTGTACGAGGTGGTGGAGCCGAACCTGTCCACGAAGGGTATCGCGGTGCTGGCGGACACGCTGGCGCTCGACGGCGGTGCGGCGATCCGCTCGATGGCACGACAGCGGGACGCACTGCTGGGCCACGCGGGGCTCGCGCACGACCCGGCGCACAAGGTGGACTGGCGGCGCGCGCCGGCGCCGGCGGCGGGAACGCCCGCGGTGACCGGGGTGGCGGTGGTCTCGGACGCCGGCGCGGACGGCACCTATCTCCTGGGCGACGCGATCCGGGTACGCCTCACGTTCAGCGAGGCGGTGAAGGTGACGGGGACGCCGCGCGTTGCGATCGACATGGATCCGGCGGAGTGGGGCGAGAAGCGGGCGGCCTACGAGGGCGAGCGCGATAAGGCCGTGCTGTCGCTCACCTTCGCCCACACGGTGGTGGAGCCGAATATCTCTACGAAGGGTATCGCGGTGCTGGCGGACACGCTGGCGCTCGACGGCGGGACGATCCGCTCGGTGGCGACCGGCGCGGGCGCGGCGCTCGGGCATGCGGGGCTCGCGCACGACGGAGGCCACAAGGTGGACTGGCGCCCGGCGCTCTCGGTGGCGGACGCACGGGCGCGCGAGGGTGAGGACGAGGCGGTGGTGTTCGAGGTCTCGCTGAGCCGCGCCTTCACGGGCGCGGGGCACCGGGTGACGGTGGACTACGCGACGGCCGACGGCACGGCGACGGCGGGCGAGGACTACACGGCGGCGAGCGGCACGCTGACCTTCGCCGCGGGCGAGACGACGAAGACGGTGAGCGTGCCGATCCTCGACGACAGTCACGACGAGGGGCCGGAGACCCTCGCGCTGCGGCTCACGAACGTGCAGGGCGCGCGGCGTGGCGACCTGGAGGCGACCGGCACGATCGAGAACACGGACCCGATGCCGCGGGCGTGGCTGGCGCGCTTCGGGCGCACGCTGGCCGAGCAGGTGGTGGACGCGGTCGGGGCGCGGCTGGCGGCGCGGGGCGGCGGCGGTGCACAGGCGCGGCTTGCCGGGCAGGAGCTCGCCGGCGCCGGCGGCCTCGACGCGGACGAATCGGCGCGGCTTGCCGACGCGGAGCTGGCGCGCTGGCTGGCGGGCAGGCCGGAGCAGCCGCACACGATGAGCGGCGGCGAGCTGCTGGCCGGTAGCGCGTTCGCGGTGACCTCCGCGGCGGCGGAGGATCGGCCGGCGGCGGCGCTGTGGGGCCGCGGCGGGTGGTCGCGGTTCGAGGGGCGCGAGGGGAGCCTGAGCGTGGAGGGCGAGGTGACCACGGCACTGCTCGGCGCGGAGGTAGCCTCCGGTGCGTGGCTCGGCGGGGTGATGCTGTCGCACGCACGCGGGGACGGCAGCTACCGGGCCGACGCCGGTGCGGGGACGGTGGCGAGCACGCTGACCGCGGTGCATCCCTACGTGGGGGTGGACCTGAGCGAGCGGCTGACCGCGTGGGCGGCCGGCGGCCTGGGCCTGGGCGGGCTCACGCTCACGCCCGACGGGGCGGCGGCGCTGGAGACCGACCTGTCGCTGCTGCTGGCGGCGCTCGGCGCGCGCGGGCGGCTGGTGGAGCCGGCGGCCGGGAGCGGGTTCTTGCTGGCCATCGAGACCGACGCCTACTGGGTGCGAACTGGTTCCGCGGCGGCATCCGGGCTGGCGGAAGCGCAGGGGGACGCCACGCGGATCAGGCTCGGACTCGACGGCGGCTACCGGATCGGGCTCGGGCGCGGTGGCACGGTGGAGCCCACGGTCGCGGTCGGGGTGCGCCACGACGGCGGTGACGCCGAGCCCGGCTACGGGATGGACGTGGGCGGCGGGCTCGCCTGGTCAGCCCCGGCGCTCGGGCTGTCGGCGCAGGTGGCGGCGCGCGGGTTGCTGACCGAGGAGTTCGACGGCTTCCGCGACCTCGGCCTGTCCGGGTCGCTCGCCTGGGACTCGGACTCGGCGTCCGACCGGGGACCGTCGCTGACCGTCACCCAGACCGTGGGCGCCGCGGCCACCGGCGGCAGCCACGCGCTGCTCGGGCGGTCGACCCTGGCCGGCCTGGCCGCCACCGGCGACGGCCTGGACCGCCGTCGCCTGGACCTGCGCGCCGGCTACGGCTTCGCGGCGGCCGGCGACCGCTTCACCCTGACGCCGGAGTTCGGGCTCGGCCTGTCGGATGCGGGCCGCGACTACACGCTCGGCTGGCGGCTGGGCCTGGCGCAGCGCTCCCCGGCGTCGTTCGAGCTCGGGCTCGAGGCGACACGCAGGGAGTCCGCCGACCACAACGCCAAGCATCGGCTCGGGCTGACGATGACCGCGAGCTGGTGACCGAACGGCGTCCGATTCGCCGTCCTACAAGGCAGGAACACCACCTCGGCCAGCTCCGAACGGCGTCGGGACCCGCGGGGTCGGGACCGAACAGTACCGCGCGGAAGACGCGGCCAGCGAGCGGCACGGCATGTCCTTGCAGCGCGTGTGCTCAGACGGGCGGGACGCGCCGCTTGCGGCGTACCTGCGCACCGCTGAGCCCGCTGCGTGCTCGATCATCCCGCTGGGCACGGGGGTCGGATGGCCGCGACGCGGGCTGCGCGTGCGTGGCGCCCGGTTGTCTCCGCTCGTCGCGTTCGGGCAGTAGCGACACGTTTGAGCGGCCATAGGTAACACAATAGAGACTCTCAAAAGGACAGGTTTATTCTATATTGACCGTATAGCGACGTGATCCGATAATCGACACGCTTTGCTTTACACAAGATCCAGTACCGTTCGGCAGGATACGGACGGCCTCCGCGCGCATCATTCAGCGATGCGGCCGTGGCGCATGCGCGGTTCGTCGAGCTGCCGGCTCGGAGTAGATGCCCGATGGCGGAGCGAAGGGGCTGATGCCGAATGCCGATCCGGCCACCGACTGGCTGGAGCAGCCGCTCCTCGTCGCAGGATCGGGCTCGGCGCGCACGCACTGGTTCGACAGTCCCGTGATTGCGCCGCTCCGGGCGCTCGCTCCGTGTGCGCGGATCACGGCCGGTTCGCCATGAAACCCGCCGCGGCGTTACGGCGCGCAACACCTCTTGTGTTCGCCCTCGCGCTGCTCGCGGGCACGTTCTGCGTTGCCGGTCCGGCGCTGGCGGATTCGGCGGTAAGCTCCGTGGAGTTGGTATCGGTGCCGACCGTGGAGAGCTTCACCGACCAGATGGTGACGAGCGCGACCGGCCCGCCGGTGCTGTCCACCTCGTCGCCCGTGGCGGTGGACGAGACGAACGGGAATTGGTTGACGCTGACATTCGACAAGGACCTCAAGGCGATGACTGCGGCGCAGTTGGTGCAACTGTGTAACGCCGTGAGATAAATCGGGGCGTCTAGCGTGATAACTCGAAGCGGGATTCGGCGGGATCGAGCGGGATATATCGAGATTGAGCGTTCCGGGTCCGGGTTTGCCGCTTGAATGAAGCTCGTTAGGGAGACGGGATGTCGGGTGGCTGGCACATCCTGAGTCTTAACCGTTCCTGTGTCCGGAAGGGCTTGGACGTCCGTGTTCACCTATCGTCCGCGGGGAGATCGGGGATTGCCACCGGCTGATTGAAGTCGAAACCTCCGTCGGTCATGACGTACGCTTCGTCGTCGTCGAACAGGGCACCCCAGCGGCCGTCGGGTAGAGGCCACATGACAGCATGCTTGACTCGCAAGCGCCCGACAGCACGTACCTCGTGAGCCGGAGTGATCTCCTGCCCCGAGAAGTCGGTTTCCTGCTCATCCGCCATACTGTGCCCATCCTATCGCAACCATCAGTTCGTCGAAAGCCTGCGCGATCGGCGCGAAGTCTGCCACGCTCCACGCTTCGAGGCGGCCGGGACCTGACTGTCGGAGCAGATCGTCGATCCGATCCAGCAGGAGCCGGTGGCGGCTACGCCAGGCCACCCACTGGCTATAGGCACGGGACCACAGTTCGCGTCGGCGCAGAGCGTAGTCTATTGTCTTGGCATCCTCATCACTCGCACCGGCACGCAGCCGTGCGAGGGCTTGGTGTGCGCGGCTGCGGCTGATCAGGCGGGTAATCTCCTCTCGCGGGCCAGCGGCCTCCGGGGTGCGTAGTAGCCAGTAGTCAAGGTGGTGCGCCAGTTCATGGAGGCACGCCAGATCCGCAACGTCCGTCGTTTCGTTGATGGCGACGGTGCGGGATTGGAAGTTGTACCCGCCTTCCATGTGGCTCGGTAGTGCGATAGTGATCACGGTGGCCGGCCAAAGGTCCTCCGGCACTCCATGTACGCGGCCGGCGGCAGCAAGTGCGCGGGCAACCGCGCCGTCGTGACCCTCGCTGACGTTCACGCGCAGGCGAGTCGCCAGTGGCTGCTGCCGCGGTCGAAGGTCGCGGTAGATGTTGTGCGTGCGATCACGGAACGCCCGCCGGAGCTGCTCGTCCCGGCCGGCACCGGGGTTGTACTCGAATCCAGGGTCGATGCCCTCGTAGCCGACGTGGGTCTTGCCGCTCCGAGGGTTGTAGTAGGTCTTCTCGCGCAAGCGGGGCCGGCGCTCAGACAACTCCTTGCCACCAGGTAGCTTGTCGCGGCGGTAGCGTTCCGCTTGGGCGCGAGACACAAAACGGGTCGTGCACTTGCAGCCCCAGCCGTTGCGCGGGTTTGCGATCCTCCAGAACGGGTCATCCTTGGGCAGCATGGTCCCGTCCCAGGCGGCGTGCTGCGGGCGATGCACACGACTCGGACCCACGCGGTAGAGCAGGTACGGGTGGCTGGTGGACCGCTGGCCGCGCTCCCAAACGCCGGCTTGATAAGCCTGGCCCATGTTGACGCGCCAGATCGTCGCCAACCGGCGGGACACGTATAAATCGGCCTTCGCGCGGGCCTCGGGGTCGTCCGGATCGGGGGGTGCCACACGTCCCCACCAGCCGCGCTTACTCAGTTCTGCGACCCACTCCCTCCGCCACTGCTCGAAGGGCTTCCCCTCTCGTTGGGCCGTTGCCAGCGAGTCCTGCACGTCGGCGAGCAGATCGAGTCGCATCATGTTCGCGACGGTGAAGGAGCGGGCGTGCTCCTCGCGCCAGACATCCCGGTAATCCCATCCGGTTCGCAGCCGCTTGCGTCGGATGTAGTCGATGGCCTCCCGTGGCGGCGGGCCGGCGAGATGGTCGGGCACCTATTCCTCGGAGCGGAAGTCGCGGTCTCCGAGTCCGCGGGCCAGGGTCTGGGCGATGGCGAGGCGGCGGTTGATGTCCGCTGTGTCCAGGCGGGCGAGCAACTCGGGGAGACGCCGCTGGATTTCGTCGTAGCTGCCCGCGTCCTGGGCGAGCTCTTCGATCTGGTCGTGGAGAGGGCGCAGCAGCGGCTCCCAGTCCTCGCCGGCCACCACCTCCGAGAGTTCGTCGCCGGCTTGTGGGATCGACGCGTTAGCTGTCAGCCGTAACAGGCCGTTCCGGTTGGGGACGACGGGCGTGCCGGAAGATTCGATCACCAAGTCACCCTCTCGGGGCTCGGTGAGTCCGAGCTTGGCGTACATCTCGGAACGCTTCACGGGCAGCCCGAGCGGAACCAGCATGGATACGTTCTTCACGAGGGCGGTGACGTCTTCGGGGCGCGGTACGGGCAGGCGGGCGTAGGGGTAGCGTTCCTGAGGGCCGAAATTGTAGTCGACGTACGGGCGGATGAGGTCGCGGTTGATGGTGGCGTCGAAGTCGGCGGCGTCGGCTTCCATGATGTCGAGTCGCACCTCTTCCTGGGTGTCGTCCGAGCCGAGCTTGCCGGGGGTCGCGTCAGCAGTAGAGGTCTGCCCAACCACGGTCTTGCTGAGCTGTTCGTCGCACCACCGGACGAGGCGCTCGTGAAGTTCGATGGGGGTGCCAGGCGCGATGGCGTTGGCGAACTCGATGGCCATCGCTTCCGGGATCACGCAGCCGATGTCGCGGCCGATGTTGCGGACGGCCCGCTCCAGTACCTTCTTGTCTTCCTTGGTGGCGTTGCGCGGGTACTTGCCCATGCGCAACGGAAACCCGTATGCCAGAACGAAGGCGACCCAGCCCGAAAGGGTTGAGTTCTTGATGAGCCACAGGTAGGCGGCGACGAGCGCCAAGCCGCTGCGCAGGGGCAGCCCGGACTTGAGCTGGGGTTCGTGGATGATGAACTTGGCGGCCGGCAGAACCTGCAGGCCGGTAGCGGTACGCAGCATCAGGCGCCGTCCGGTGTCGACGTCGTAGTCGAACCAGCGGGGATCGCGCCAGTGGTAGGAGACAGGACGCCAACGGGTCTCCGTGGTCTCCCACATGACCTCGACGACGCTGTATCCCTTGCCGAGGCCGTCGAGCGCGTCGAAGATCATGCGTCGATACTCGGGGCGCTCCACGACGTCCTTGCGCACGGCCTCGGCGATCTTCAGGGAACGGGAGTCTTCCCCGCCGGGGTCGACGACGGGCTTCAGGCGCGAGATGGCGAGCTTGCGAGTGCCAAGGACGGAGCGGTAGTGGCCGTCGGCCTCCTCGATATCCTCGGCAAGAGTAAGGAACTCCTGGGCTTCTCCCTGCTTGACGGCCTGAATGATCTGAGCGAGGCGCTCCGGAGTGAGCGTGGAGGCTACGTCACCGGATCCGTACCAGGGGTTGCGGACCGAGAGCGCGCCAGCGCCGGCGAGCTCCCGGTCGAGCTCGTTGCGCGTCGCTGCTTGCCGATGCCTATTCTTCTTCCCACGCTTCTTCGCCACCTGAGGGCCTCCAGTAGTCGATGCCGGCGCTGCCGACCGGCTCGTAGGTGAGCGGCTGGTAGACACCTTCGTCCTGGCGGACGGCGTATTCGGCGAGCATGCCCGCAACCGCCGCGTCGCCGTGACGCTTGCCGCCGCCGGCATCCGTGGTGTGCTCGCGGATTACCGCCACGCCGCGGTCGAGCACGACGGCGCGGTGATCGTCGAGGATGCCGGCGTGATTGGGGATGGTGATGGTCTGGTCCTCGTACCGGGCCTTGTAGGGTGGCATGTAGTCGAGGTAGGTGCGCCGGCTGATCATCACCTCGTGGATGTAGGGGCCGTACTTCTGGGCGGCGAGCTCGGCGATCATCTGGCCGTTGCCGCGCGCGTCGATGGCGGCGGCGCCGAAGCGCGTGGTGCCGTCGACCGCGGCACAGAAGATCTGGAACTGCTGGGCGAACGGGACGTTGCGCATCTCGATGTAGACGGTGGCCACAAGTGAGAGCTGCAGGGTCTCCACGAACAGGGCAATGACGGACAGGTCGCCGGAGCGCGCGAAGTCCATGCCAAGGTAGCCGAGGGTGCGCTCTTTCTCGGCGCGCTCGCGGGCGGCGGCCAGCACCGGCTCCAGGTGCTCATCGATCCAGGCCTCGCAGTCAGCCTGGCGGTCGTGGTCGGCACGGTAGGTGAACTCGGAGGCGCGCTCGTAGGTGATGACGGGGATTTCGTCGGACATGGCGCGTTCGACCAGGGCGCGCGGAAAGTACTTCTGGCCGCCCTGGGAGGGGATACAGTAGAGCTCCTCCTGGGCGGCTTCACCGTACTGCCCGACGAGATCCGCGAGCCACTGGCGCTCGCCCTCCGCGGTCCACTCTTCCTGCACACCGGTGACAGCGGCCTTGCGCTCAAGGATGCGACGGTAGAGTCCGTCGGCGATCGCATCTTCGATGTCGATCTTGTGCAAGCTGCTTCGCGGCCGCTTGCCGGCGCGGATCTCTTGGACGAGCTCGTTGAACTCGTTGTCCACGCCGTTGTGGGTGCTGATCACGATTACCTGAGCGCCCCACATGAGCAGCGCAATCGCGGCCTTGAGCAGCTCCCCAAGGTTGTCCACGAACCCGGCTTCGTCGATGATGACGCGGCCTTGCTTTCCGCGCAGCACGGTAGGACGGCCTGGAAGGCCGACGATCTCGGCGCCGCTCGCGAAGGTGATACGGTAGATGGTGATGTCTTCGTCTTCGTCGACGATCACCACCTCTTCGACGACAGCGGCGGCCTCGCCGTACCGCTTCGCCCAGTACGCGCACGTGTCGACGAACTCGCGGGTCATCTCCTTGTTGTACGAGATGTAGTAGGTGTTGACGGGGTTGCGGGCGCGGGCGGCGCACAGGGCGGAGTCGGAGGCCTCGGACCAGGTGAGTCCGATACGCCTGGACTTCTCACACACCTTTATCTCGGCGGTATCCTCCAGCCATCTCCGCTGGTAGCCGAGGAGCACGCCGCCGGCGGCGGCGTCAGGCGGCGACACCGAGAATGCGCTTGCGGATGGCGTCGATAGTGGCGTCGGAGATGCCGGCGGCTCTGGCCTCCGCGACGCCGGCCTCCGCGGCCTCCTGCGCGATCTCCGCCTTCAGCTTGCGGCGGCGCTCGATGGAGCGGTCGGCGGCCATCTCGATGTCGCGCAGGCTGCGCGCCGCCTGCGCCAGCAGCTTGCCCATGCGCTCCGCGGTCTCGGCCTGATCGCTGGGGTCGTCATTCTCCGCCTGGTCGTGCAGGTTCTGCATCATGGCGACGGCGTCGAAGGCAATGGTGCGGAGCTGGTGCACCAGGACCTCGGACAGCTCCTGCTGACCCTCGGCCCCGCAGTGGGCGAGGTATGCCTTGACGGCCTGCGTGGCGGCGCGGTTGCGCTCGGCGAACTTGCGCATGTGTACCGCGTAGCGGTTGACGGCCGACTTGCTGGTGACGGTCTCCCCGGCTTCTGCGTTCAGGGCGTCCGCGATCTGTTGCTGGGTGACGCCGGGCCGGTCGAGCAGCTCGTGGAGGCGCTGCCGGAGCTCGGGCGCCAGCCGGTCGATGCTGCTCGCGCGAGCCACTAGGCCGGTCTCAGGGATCCCGCGATGAGCTGCAGGGGATAGACGCGCACGAGGTCGGCGACATCCTCGACGGTGGCGTCCTTGGCGCGCGCGCCGCGGCTCAGTTCCACGTGCAGGTAGTTCAGCTTGCGGTGCGGGTAGGCGAACAGCGCCACGAGCGGCACCTCGCCGATCAGAGTGGTGCCGGGAGCCAGCCGCATCATGAAGTCGGCGTCGGCCTTGTCAACGACCTCGGCGTCATGGGCGCTGTAGCGGTTACGCAGGTGCTCTTCGACGGCCGGATAGCGGGTAACGATGACAGTCTGCATGGCAGCCTCCTAGTCCAGACGCGGCCGTTCGACGCCGGCGGCGCGTTCGCGTCCGGCGGCGATGTCCTGGCCGCGGCGGGTGAGCCGGGCGAGCACGATGGACTCGGCTCCGTCGCCGAGTGACACCAGCTTCTCGCGTTCGAGCCAGCGGAGATCCTCGCGAATGCGGTCCAGGCCAACGTTGTGACCGAAGGTGCCGAGCAGCCGCTGCAGCATCTCGTCGGAGAGCGTGCGGTCGCTGTCGGCGTCGAGGCCCTGCAGGATCACGATGCGCCGCGATGGCGCGAAGATGTCGCTCATTCGGCCTGCCTCATGAAGTACTCGCGGATCGTCCCGAGCGTGGCGTTGGTCACCTCGAGCTGACCCTCCAGTCGCGCCAGGCGCTCGCCGAACCCGTTGGCGCCATCGCGGACCGAGCTGATCCGGCCGTGCAGGTTACGGATCTCGGTGTCGAATCGGGTGACGACCTTGTCGATCTCCCGGGAGATCAGCTCCCGCTCTGTCTTCTCGCGCAGCGTCCGGTCGCGACGCAACTGGAAGTAGATGGCGGTGTACGTGGCGACCGCGGCGGCCACGGTAATGGCGGAGGACCAGTCCATCGTGTCGCATGGTCGGCACGGAAGCCCGGCCCTTCCATTACAGGACTGTATTGGGAGGAAGGGCGGCCCGGCAGGACCCTCGACGCGTAAATCCAACGCAGGAGGTGTGTATGGGCAACAAGTTCAAGCCCAACGTCTTGCTACTGGCGTTCGGCGGCCTGGTGGTGGTGATCGCGCTCGCGTTCATCTTCCCTGCCCAGGCGGACATGGTGCTGGCGCTGGGCGCCGCGCTGATCGGCGGCTTCGTCGGCGTCATGAAGGACCTGGTATCCCCGGATCCCGCCCCGCCGGCCAAGGTGGTGCCGATGGAGGTCCACCAGGAGCTCATTCGCCGCTTCGCAGACGTAATCGCGACCGAACCTGAACCGGCGCCCGCGTCCGGGCGGTCAGGCAAGGGCGCCGGCAGCTAGACAGGCGGATCGAAAACAAGACAGGCCCCGGCGCGCGCGGGCGGTGAGCTGTAAACACCGCCGCGGCGCCGGGGCCTTTTCATTGCCTATCCGAGCGCATGAGGCGCGGTACTGGCGCGCCGTACTTGGCGCGACTACACTTGCTGCTTAGCGACCGGAGATGGACAAGACAGAGCTGTACCTGCACATAGCCCATGAGAAGTTCTCAGAGCAGTACCGGCGCGGACGAGCCTTCGATGCGCGCGCTGGCGCCGTATTGGGGGTGGCTCCTACGCTGGCCGGAATCGCGGCAATAGTGCTCAAGGACTTCTCTGGGCAGCAGTCTCTCTCCGGCGCCGACATTGTCGCCACTATCGTCTTGGGGGCGGCCATGGTCGGCGCAATGCTGTGCGCCCTGTTGGTATTGAAGCCGCAGAACCAGTGGCGTCACGACCCCGACTTGAAGGTATTCGGGGACAATCTGGGCAGATTCACCGACGACGAAGTGGTCGAATGGGCCGGAGAGTTTACGAGAGACGCTGTAGAGGTGAACAACGGCCTGCTCACAGCAAAGGGTAGGCGCCTCGTGGCTGCCGTATGGTTTCTCGTGGCGATGGCGGCAGCTCTGGTCACCCTCGCCGTACTGGTGAATACCTAGGCCGTTCGCACACGATCGGGCCGGGTGGTATTGGGCGCCACGTCCGGCGCCGGCGGATACTTCGGACCCTTCGGCGGGTTCGCTGGCTTCGTCGGTTGCTTGCCGGGCCTCGGTTTTTCCTTGGCCATGTTCACTCCTCGCTTTCCGTCGCGGTACCGCGGGGAGCCGGATCGTCGCCATCCCCGCCGCGCTCCCGGAATCCGCCTATGACGACGTCAGTGTCGTGAGCTCCGCGGCGATTGAGGCCTGTTTCGGTTACGTCCGGATAACCACCGCCCTGCTCTTCTCCGCTGCCCCCATCAGTCTCGGGCGGCGGAGTATCGTTGCCTTGATTCTCTTCGTCTGCCATCGTCTCGTCTCTCCTGGATTGATTGGATTCCTTGGCTGTTATTGGTCGCTCGGCATCCTTGACCGTGTAGTCGGTCCGATGCGCGTGGCCCTGAGTTCGATGCGGCGAGTAGCTGGTGTCCAGCTACGATCATCGAAGCGTCGATCTTCACTGCCGACGAGTCTCTTGGCGCCTGAACAGAATCTCTATACGGCCGACAGTAGCCCGCACCATACCCTCGTCACACCTTGTCACTTTCAAAGTACCGCCCGTGGTGGACAGCAGATACCTACGATCTTTCGATGTCTCAGAACGAGGCTGCCAAGCCTTTGCGGGGCAGTTGAACAACTGCTCATGTCCGATCCACCGTCGCCCCGGTAATAGGGGAGGCGCTCTGCTGATCACGATTCGAGTCGGTTGGGCCGAAAGGGTGTACCCATCGGTTCCTTTCCACTCGCCCTTCATCCAATTGGGCACACCGAAGTTCCCGTCTGCCACTCGTTTGCTCCTCTTTCAGAATGTACGGGCCATCCAGCGAACCTCGCCGATGATCTCGGCGGCGGGAGGCCAGGGGTGGGCGGGCCAGGACGGGTGTTCGCTGGTCATCTGCCAGCGTCCGCCGGGACCTCGTCTCGATCGCTTGACGACGACGCCCTCGTCAGTGCGGATCACGTAGATGCCGTTGTGGCGCTGTCGGTGGCGTTGGCGGTCGACCAAGGCAGAGCACGCCGCCGAAGATCGGCGAGACACTTGCGAGAGAAACTCCTCATAAGCAGGCCGGACCGCTGGCGTATCGGGAGACCATCCACAATAGCCCTCCGGCCCTTCTCCACGTCGTCACAGATCCGGGCTGCCGTTGCCGGGTCGAGGTTCTTCCTGAGCGCGTCGGCGGTCGCCGCCATAACCGCGTAGTGGATCGTGGACGACGGCGACTGGCTGCGCTTCCCGCGACCCCGTCCTGGCTCACTCTGCGTCCTCGTCGCCGGTTTTCCCGAGCGCGGCCCTGATCTCCGCCAGCTCCGCGAACAGCTCACGCCAGCGGCGGGTGATGTAGACCGACGGGTATATACCGAGGGTGATAAGCGTAAAGAACCAGAGCTTTAACGGTCCCGGTAGTTTCTTCTTTGGTGCCAATCTCTTACCTCCTGCTCAGAATGTACGGGCCATCCAGCGGACCTCGCCAACGATCTCAGCGGCGCTGGGCCAGGGGCGAGCCGACCAGGACGGATGGTCGCTGGTCATATGCCAGAGACCACTAGGCCCCCGACGCGCTCGCTTGACGACGATGCCTTCGTCGGTGCGGATGACGTAGATGCTGTCATGGCGCTGACGCCGCCGTACGCGGTCAACCAGGATCGAGCAACCGTCTGGTAGAGTCGGCTCCATCGACTCGCCGGCTACGCCGATCACCATGCACTGCCCA
Organism: Spirochaetia bacterium; assembly: GCA_965208575.1. GTDB lineage: Bacteria > Spirochaetota > Spirochaetia > SZUA-6 > Bin103 > Bin103. The sequence goes on from CBDBOV010000002.1 coordinate 414,812, forward strand.
GGGTCGAGGGCGTGCTCGTCGAGCCACGTGCGGCGAAACGCCAGCCAGCCCTTGATGCGCTCGCCGATGATCTCGGCGCCACCTCCTGCCGTGGCTGCCACCTCGTAGATCTCGACGTATCGGGCGTGTGGAAGATCCTGCGGAGCGGCTTCGGCGGCGACGCGTTCGACGAAATGCGAAGCTGGTTTCGTATTAGAAGAGGATCGTCGCGCGCTCGCGAGCTGTGTGAGCTCGGCTGCGGGGGTGGGGTCGTCGGTAAGACCGAGCAGGTAGTCCGAAGAGACGCCAAGTGTCCTTGCGGCTGGTGCCAAACGATCTACATGTATCGCAGAGCGGTCGCACTCTATGTTGGAGATAGCCCCTTGCGAGGCGAAGTCGAGGGCTACCGCTAGATCCACCTGATCCAACCCCGCAGCCTCGCGCGCCTTCTTCAGGCGTCCGGCAATCACTTGGCCGAGCCCCGCAACCACATCGTCAATTATCACACCAAATAACGTGTTGACATAACACTGTCAGTGTTACATAGTCCAGACCATGGACAACACTGTCAGTGTTATCAGGGAGCGCATCGCCCGCCAGGGAGTATCCCAAGACCGGGTGGCGCAGCTCGCCGGCTACGACCGGGCGGCACTTAGCCGGTTCCTGAGGGGCCTGCGTCGGCCGCCACAAGATTTCCACTTCGTCATGGCGGACGCGCTCGACGCGCTGGAAGCTGCGGACAGAGCCGCCGATGAGGCAAGGCGCCGCGTCCTCGCCGAGCACGGGTACGAGGTCGCGTCGTGAGCGGCCTGATAGCGAACACAGCAGGCGATGCGCCGGCAAGACAGGAAAGCCCGTGAGCGAGGCCGCCCCCGCCAGCCGAGGCCTCGCGGCGACCGCGGACGTCTTCGTGCCGCTATGTCAGGACGCGAAGGCAAGCGGCCTGATGCTGCACCGCAACGCAGGCGGCGGCATGAGCCTGTTCCAGCCCATGGGAGACGGCTCGGAAGTGATCGTCTCGTCTGTGCGCGCGGCGTCCGACGAGGCGATGGAGGTCGAAATTCGGATCGCGATAAGTGACTGGTTGAACTGGAGTGGAAGCGCCGGGCGAGTTCGCGTCTACCGGCTCGCCGAGCATCACGGCCTGCACTTGACCGGGGACGCCGGCCGCTACCGAGCCTCGCATCGCAAGACCGGGGCGACGGTAGTCGCGGCCACCACGCTGCCCGAGATAGCAAGACAACTACAGGAGAAAGCGATGAGCAACGAAACTGGCACGCCGGTGTCGGGCGTCCTGGCGATGCACGCCGCCGACGAGACGCCCGGCGCTCACCAGGCGAGTCAGCTCTACGACGACGGGCGCCCATACAACCGCGAGGTGCTGACCGCGGAGGTGCGGCACCACCTTGGCCAGGGCGTGCTGGCGATGCTGGAAGCGGGCAAACGCCTGATCGTGCTGAAGGAGCACGAGGAGCACGGCGCCTGGCTCCCGCTGCTGGAACGAATCGGCATCGGACATGACACGGCCAAGCGGATGATGCGCGCCGCGCGTAAGTTCGTCGGCGGCTCAAATAGTGCACTGGTGCCCCTTTTGAGCTCCGTCACCCAGGTCTACGAGCTCGCGATGCTGGACGATGACGACCTTGCGGAGCTGCGCGAAGGCGGCACGATCGCGGGCGCGACGCTGGATGACATCCAGCGGATGAGCCCGACCGAGCTGAGAACGACGCTACGCCGGGAACGCGCCGAGCGCGCGGACCGGGAGACGGCGCAGCGCGAGCGCCTGGCGACGAAGGACCGCGAACTCGAGGAGGCGGAGACGAAGCTCGCTCAGCGGGATCGCTGGCTGGGCGACTGGCGATCGAGCCGCGTCGGCTGGGAGGATCGACAGCGGCAACTGTGGATGGACGTGGCCCGGCTGGAGCTGAACGTACGCCAGCTTGTCATGAATACCGAGAGAGCGATCGGGGAGCTGTACCGGATGGCCGAGGAGGAGGTCGCTGCCCGTGACCCCGGCCGCGCCACCGACGCCGGCCCGGTGTCGATCACGTTGAAGATGCTGCGCGACAAGCTCGGCGACTCGGTAGTAGGCGTCCTCGGCGGTGACCTGCAAGGCCTGGAGGACGCGCTCGGCGTGCCGTTGGCCACCGAGGGCGAGCAGATGCCTCTTGACCACGCGACCGGCTCGTTGACCGGGATCGTCGAGCACGATCCGTCGCAGGAGTAGCGCCGTGGATGACCTGTGGATCCAGTCGATGTTCGTGGGAGTGGCCGGCGCTTGGTTGGCCAGCGGCGATCTGCCGGTGGCGCTCGTCTTCGCCCTGGTTGTCGCGGTGAGCGTCGACGTGGGCCTCCAGGCCAACTGAAACGACCGGACGTGCTCGAGGATCTGGCAGCGCGGATAAGCCGCGAACCATCTCGCCGTGCCGATCTCGTGCGCGAGCACGCGAGTTGCGTGGGCGCCCCGGCCTCGCGCGTGTACCGCCAACTCGCGGCGATGGGTCATGGGTCGGGGCGCCGGCGGCGCGCGGACGCGGGTGCCACCGCGGCCAGGACCGAGGACCTGGAGGTGCTGGCGTCGATGATGGCAACGGCGGTGCGGCGGACCGGCCAGGCGGTGATGTACATCCCGGACGCGCGCCAGATCCTGCAGGCGGCCGGACACGAGCTTGGCGGCCTGTCGGACGGGCAGCTCGCGCGCCTCCTGCGGTCGCAGGGGATCGACCTGGACACCCAACGGCGCGGCCAGGAGAGCCACGTGACGATCCGCACCGGCGGTCCGAACGACCTGCACCTGGTGGACCCGTCGAGCTGCCTTGTCTACTACCTGCCGCCGTCGTCGCGGACGCGCCGCCGGCAGCGGAATGTCGCCGACATCCACGGCGTGGAGCCATACAAGAACAAGCCCGGCCTGACCGGTCGCAAGGCGGATCTGCGGGTCTGGCGCTACGTCCTGGTCGACCACACGACCGGCGCGCTACGCGTCCGCTACTACCAGCAAGCGGGCGAGAACGCGGCGGCGCTGTGGGACTTCCTCTGCTACGCCTGGGACCGCCGCCACGCGTGGCATGGGCTGCCGAACTGGCTGTGGTGGGACAAGGGCAGCAACTACGCGCCGATCCGCGCCGCCCTGGATTCGCTCGGCGTCGAGCACTACGCGCACGCGACGGGCAACAGCCGCGCGAAGGGCGCGGTCGAGCGGGCGCAACGGATTGTGGAAACGAAGTTCGAGTCGCGTCTGGCGCTGCAGCCGGTGTCCGGCGTGGAAGAGCTGAATGAGCGCGCCGAGCGGTGGTGTGACGCCTACAACGCGAACGCGATCCCCGGCATGGACTGCCGGATGCACCGGCGCGGGATGCGGATCGTGAGGCTGGAAGCGTGGCAGCGCATCAGACCGGGTCAGCTCCGCATGATGCCCGAAGACGGCCGCGACCTCGCGGTCTACCAGCCAGTCAAGCGCAAGGTGGCGGGCGACCTGACGATCAGCTACCGGCACCCGCGACTGAAGCAGCGCTGCTGGTACCGGGTGTCGCAGCTCGCAGGAGTCCGGGTCGGCGCGAAGGTGACGGTGCAACCGCTGCTGGTCGACGACCACGGCGCAATCCGCGTGCGTTGGAACTACCTCGACGAGGAGCAAGAGGAGCGCCTGCAGCCGATGGAGCTCGACGAGATGGGGTTGCCTGTCGATGGCCCCGCGCCGGGCGAGTTCCGGAGGCCGGAGCTGACCGAAGTCGAGCAGGCCGGCGAGCGGCTACGAGCGTTGGCCGGGCCGCGGCGGCCGGGACAGGCGGCGTTCGGCGGCAAGTACCGGGCGCTGGACGCGGCCGAGGGAGACGGGACGGTGATCCCGTTCCCGCGCCGCGGCGTGGAAGTGGAGACGAAGCCGGAGCCCGCGGGCGAGCTGCTCGGCTTGGCGGACGCGGCGCGGTACGTGCGGGCGCGACTGGGAGACGCCTGGTCACCGGACCTGCTGGCAGAAATCCGTCAGCGGTGGCCGGACGGCGCGTCCGCGGCGGCGCTGGATGGCTGGATGGCCAGCCTGAGCAATACCGAGGAGGGGACGGGATGACCGTGACTATCGGAGAAGGACTGAATGCCTATCAGTTCGTTATCAGGGACGGCTGCCGACGGGTTCGGCCGTCGCCGCTGGCGAAGGCGCGGCGGAATGCCCTGGCGGCGCAGATGGATGCCTCTGGCCTGGAGCTGTGGGTGGGCCGCGGGATTTTCATTCTGCAGTGGGGTTACCCGCCGGTCGAGGTGAAGACGGTACAGGAGGCGTCGGACTGGTTCCAGGGGTGGTTGCGCGGAAACGCCCGCGCCGACGGGTATAGGGCCTTCGTCGCCTACTGCCGCTCCGTCGGGACGACGCACGACGGGCGGGCGCTGCCGGCATGGGCCGAGCTCGAGCAGCGCCAGCGAGACGGCTGGGAGGCCGCGGCGCGGGCATGATGGAAGACATCGGCAACGAGAAGCTCTCCCTGACCGAGCGGCTGAACCTGATCGGCACTGCCGGCCACGTGGAGAAGGTGCGCATCTGGCCGCGCGACGCGGAACGGATAGTGAGCGAGGAGCGGTGCCGCGCCTGGCTGGCCGCTCTGCCGCCCCCGCTGTTCGGGCGCATCGTGAGGGCGGCCAACCTGGCGGAACATGACGCCTTCTCGTACTTCGACGCGCACGATCCCGGCCCATCGTTCGACGACATGGTGGCTATCGGGCTGGCGGTCAAGGTCGCGCCGCTGGAGATAGCGCTTCCGAGGGTTGCGAAGTGAGTGCGGCGCAACGGCTCGTCACCGTCATCACGGAGGACCATCACTCGTTTCCCTGGGACGAGACGCGGAAACCGCCCGCTTCGGCCCGCTATCTGTTTGTCCACTCTGAAGAGCAGATGGCACCGGCCCCGCCGTGTATTGAGGGCGACCCCAAGTGGATGCGCAACGACGATCGCACCTTCCGCCGCGTTCGATGATGCTGCCGAGGGTTGCGAGATGAGCGCGGTGCGGTGGCCAGCGACGGCCGAGGAGCTGAAGGATGCCGGTTACCGCGGGACCGGGCGAGGCCGCTGCAAGTCGTGCGGCCGCGCGATCATCTGGGCCAAGACGCCGCGCGGCGGCGACATGCCGATCGAGCAGCTCGCCGATGTCGAGGGCCAGCCGGACCGTTTCCAGTCGCACTTCGTGAGCTGCACGCGCGCCGAGTTTCATCGGCGCAGGAAGAAATCACTGGCAGGGAGGGGCAAGTGAATCGATTGAAGGGGGCCCTGGCTCGTGCCGGGCTGTCGTACGCGGCGCTGGCGTCGGAGATCGGCGTCAGCAAGTCGTCGGTCGTGGAGATAGTGCTGCGCGACCGCTTCCCGCGGGGACGGGAAGCGAAATTGCGCCGCGCCGTGGAGGTCGCGCTGAGTGAGCGCGGCGTGCACGACGATCCGTGGCCCGATGACCAGTCTACGCAACAGGAGGACGATGTAGACGTGAGGACACATTTGAGCTTGGCAGCGCGCGAGCAGTTCGGGCTGCGCGCTGATCCATGGGACGTACGGAGCGCCGCCGACGTGTGGCTCGGGCGCCGCTGGCGCTACGCCGCGCAGGCGATCGAAGACGCCGCGCAGACGGGCGGATTCCTGGCGGTGGTCGGCGAGTCGGGTTGCGGCAAGAGCACGCTGCGCCGCTACGTGCAGGACGCGCTACGCAGGCAGGAGCGTCCGGTGCGGGTGGTAGAGCCGGTGGCGATCGACAGGGGCCGGCTCACCGCGGCCTCCATCTGCGATGCGATTGTGGGAGACCTCTCGCAGGAAAGGCCACGGCTGACGCCGGAATGGAAGACCCGCCAAGTGCGGCGGATCCTCACCGAGTCGTCACGAGCCGGTTGCTCGAACGTGATGATACTCGAAGAGGCTCACGACCTGCACATCTCGACGCTGAAGTACTTGAAGCGCTTCTGGGAGCTGGAAGACGGATTCGAGCGGTTACTGGGGATCATCCTGCTGGCGCAGCCGGAAATCATGACCGTGCTAGACGAGCGTGCCTGGGCGGCACGCGAGGTGGTACGGCGGATCGAGGTGGTCGAGCTGGGCGCCCTCGATGAGGGCGATGACCTGGAGCAATTCCTGGCGGCTCGAATTGGAGACGGGGCGTTCGCGGCCGATGCGGCGGACGCCATTCGCGCGCGGCTGTCACGGCGCACGCGCGGCGCGGGGACGATGAGTACGGCGTGGCCGTTGGCGGTGGCCAACCTGGTGACCAGGTGTCTCAACCTGGCGGCCGAGCTCGGCCAGTCGCAGGTGACCGCCGACACGGTAGCCGCCGCGTAGGAGGAGAGCATGGAAGGGAAACAAGTAGCGCGCAGGGGCTTTCCGCTCCTGACTGCCCTGGTGATCGTGCTGGCAATCCTGAAGCTGGCGGGGGTGGCGCCGTTCGCGCGGTGGTCCTGGTGGTGGGTGTTCGCGCCCTGGTGGGGTCCGTTCGCCGCGTTCGCCGGGATCCTGGTCATCATCGGAGTCGGCTGGATCGTCGCCGTCTTCGTCGACGTGCGTCCGAAGCGCAGGAGGTCATAGTGGTTGAGACAGCGGTACAGATTCCGCCGGGGTATATCGAGGACTCGCAGGAGCGGCTGGTGCCGCTGAAGAACGTCAAGCAGATCGACCTGGACCGCGACAAGCTGGTGCGCCAGATGATCGACCAGGCGGCGACGCTGCACGAGTCGCTGGCGCAGTTCCGGGAGCTGGCGTTCGCCAGCGTCGACGGTTTCGTGGAGCGCGCGGCGAGCGAGTACGGTACCAGCATGGCCGGCGAGCACGGCGGAGTAACGCTGTCGAGCTACGACGGCAAGCTGCGGTTGCGCGTGTCGATCGCCGAGAAGCTTGAGTTCGACGAACGGCTGCAGGTAGCGCGCAAGCTGGTGAACGCCTGCCTGCAGCGGTGGGGCAGGAACGCCAAAACTGAGATCAAGACGGTGCTCCGGGCGGCATTCGAGACGGACAAGAGGGGCCAGCTCGACGCCAGGCGGATCCTGGGCCTGCGCAAGCTGGACATCGACGACGAGGAGTGGCAGCAGGCGATGCAGGCGATCTCGGACTCGGTCCGGGTGGCCCGCAACCGCCGCTACCTGAGCTTCCAGCGCCGCGGCGAGACGGGTAAGTACGAGACGATCTCGCTGAGCCTGTCCTCGGTATGACGGACCGGCGGCGCCGGCTGGCCACGATACACGCGGCGAAGCGCGATCTGGGGCTGACCGATCCCGAGTACCGCGCACTCCTGGCCTGCGCTGCAGGCGTGAGTTCTGCGGCCGACCTCGCCAACGACGCGCAGTACGGCGCGGTGATGGCGGCGTTCCGGTCCGCCGGCTGGCGCGGGCCGCGGCGCCGGCGCCTCACCGGCCAGATGGCCACCTGCTATGCGCTCTGGTGCCGGCTCCACGAAGCCGGCGCCGTGCGCACTAGGTCCTACCGGTCGCTAATGTCCTGGATCGCCCGGCAGGTCGGGGTACAGGACGTTTATAGACAAGACCAGTTGCGTAGCTGTATAGAGCAGTTGAAGCTATGGCATCAGCGTGTGCAGTTGAAGCGGAAATCGCGGACGTCCTGACCGAGGTCCTCGGCGACGACGGACAGGCGAATCGCGCCGCGGACGCGATCGTCGACTACTTCGCCGGCAACCAAGTGTACTTCCCCAAGCGCACCCAGCGGGACCGCGATGACCGCGACGCCAACATCGCGCGCGACGTGGAGGCGGGCGTGCCGACACCGGAGATCCTGCGCCGGTACCGGCTCAGCTACACCAACCTGAGGCGCATCCTCACGACCCGCAGCGTGTCCTGACTGCCCTCCAGCGATGCCGGACATGTTCCGGGTACCAGCATAGATTCGGAGACCGGTCATGACCGCTTGTGACCGGGTTCACTTGGATTCTTGAGGTTGGGCCCGCCTATCAGCCTGCACCCAAACTGTTCCACCGTAGTCAACGGGTTCGGGCGGGACTCCTGCAGCGGTACCCGTACCCGTATCAGATCCGTCCCTTGCCGCCCTCCGGCGCGGCTCCGTACCTTCCCTACATGAGCCACCAGAAAGACGATGCGATCCGAGACCTCTTGAATCGAGCGTCCTGCCGCAAGTTCGAGGCCAGGCACGGCGACGCTCCGGTCTACTCGCTCGGTGAGGACGTTCTCGATGACTACCCGGAGGGATGGCTGGAAGCGAGGCTCTTTCTAGAAGAAGAATTCCGATCCGAGATGGAAGCGGAGTATAGGCAAGCGATGCGAGAGGCTGCCCCAGCGGCTTGGGAGTTCGGCCCGTGACGGCGGACCTTCGGAGGACCATTCAGGCGGCGCTCAATTGCGAACGCCCGCGGCAGAACGTAACGCAGGACCCTGCCTTCTCTGCCGCCATAGACGCTCTGGTGGTTGCGACGGGAAGCCATCGCCAGGAGATCATCTGGCGGGCGTTGCGGATGTACTTGCTCGCTTTCCTACATACCCACGAACCGGGGCTCGCTTCGAAAGAGGATTTAGCAACCAGACGCGGCTGATGAGCGGTCGGCTACACACAGTTCGAGCCCGATCAGATGACCGATCCTGCACACGTAGGCACGAGTCTCACCGGGTGCGTAGGGAGCCACCGCAGGCCAAGTGTCGCAGGAAGCTGAACAGCGGTCGCGAGCCCGCATGACTCTTGCTGCCCCAGCGTTGTAGCTGGCAAGCGTCATGGCCATGCGCTGAAGGAGATCGTCGATCCGCCATTGCTCAAACAGCCAGCGGTCGTAGTAGATGCCGGCGGCGATGCTGTGACGCGGGTCCCAGGGGTCCGTCACGGACAGATGCCGGGCGATGTCCCCCCACGTCGCGGGCATGATCTGCATTAGTCCCTGGGCCCCGGCATGGCTGAGGGCGTCGGCTTGCAGCGCTGACTCGGCGATGCCTTGAGCCTTGAACCAGCGCCAGTCGAAGGCGGCGCCGAAGAAACGCCTGGAGTACTTGCGGAAGGTGCGGTCCCAGCGCCGCGGCCAGTAGCGATCGTCCACAGGAGGATCGTCTGCCCAGAACGGAGCGGGCGCAGGTTTGGCCGGCTCCCGCACTACAGCACCCTGCCCTGCTGTAGCGTCTCCATCATCATCGGCAGGAGTCGGCTCGGCGCCGTCGTCGGTAGGCGCTGACTCGGGCGCGGCCTTGGGCTTGGTCGCGAGCATCGGCACGGGTGTGCGCGCGTGGCGGGTGAGATCGGCGGCGGCCGGGTCGGGCCTGGCAAAGACGACTATCTTGGCCATTGCGATCGCGGCCGTGCGCGGCGCAGGCTGCGGGGGCTCCAGTTCCTTGACCTCCGGGCGCGCAGGTGCTGTCCCCAAAGGCGGTCTCACGCCAGGCGCGGAAGATACGCAGGACTGCAGGATGGCCGCGGCTGCCAGGAGGGCGACAACGGCGGCCGCCATGCCGCTCAGTTGAGTGCCATGCCGATCACCAGGCCGACGGCGATGCCGATGCCGACGAACATGCCGCCGACGACGGTGCCCACGGCGCGGTTGTTGGCCTCGAGTTCCGAGCAGGTGTCGAAGGTGGTGAGGCGGTCGAGCGCCTTGTAGGAGAGGAGCATCAGGGCGATGGCGCCGGCGCCGCCGGCCGCTGCGTAGGCGAGATTGAGGGCGACGATGGCGATGTTCATGGGAGCAACGGTCCCTCGCCGCGCATCCGGAACCTAAATACAGGACTGTATTGGGAGCGGACGCACCGGTGCCGCATCGTCTGCTGCCGTGGGAACGCGGTTTGCGCTGAGTTGCAGTGACGAGCGGCCGGAGATGTACGGCTACGCCGTGTGCGCGGAGTTGCCCGCCGGGGACGATCCGCCGGAGTGGCTGCCGCTGATCCCGGCCGGTGAGCGCTTCCAGGGGCGTGACGGACGTACGTTCCGCTCGCCTGGTGCGGCGCAGATCCTCACGGCCCAGCGCGCCAACAGCGCCATGATCCCGGTCGACATCAATCACTCGGAGGTCGCGAAGGCGCCGCAAGGTGAGCCCTCGCCCGCCGTCGGATGGATCGAGGCGTTCGAGGAACGCAACGGAGCGGTGTGGGGCCGGGTGTCCTGGAACACCGAGGGCGCCGAGCTGATCGCCCGGAAGGCATACCGCTACTACTCGCCCACGTTTCTGATCGACCGGAACGCCGAGGTGCGGATCGTGCACTCGGTGGGCCTGGTCAACAAGCCCAACCTGCTGGTACCGGCACTGAACCGGGAGGAACCCATGGATCTGAAGAAGATCGCGGAGGCGCTCGGCCTGAGCGCGAACGCCACGGAGGCGGAGATCCTCGCCGCCATCGCCAAGCGCCCGGCACCGAACGCGTCCGGCGAGATCGAGATGGTCCCGAAGGCGGACTACGACGTGGTGATGAACCGCGCCGAGACGGCGGAGCAGAAGCTTGCCGAGCGCGACGAGAGCGACCTCAAGGCCGAGGCCAGCGCGGCCGTCGACGGCGCCGTCAAGAACCGCAAGATCGCGCCGGCGAGCAAGGGCTACTACCTGTCGCTGTGCACCACGCGGGAGGGCCTCGACAACTTCAAGAAGTTCGCGGAGTCGGCGCCGAAGGTGATCGACGACCAGGCCGCGGCGCCGGAGGGGAAGGCGCCGGACGGCGGGACGAGGCTGTCGCCGGAGGCCGAAGAGGTAGCGCGTCAGATGAACGTCGACGAGGTGATCGCAAACGCCGAGTCCCGCAAGGGCAACAAGAAGGAGTAGGTCCGTGATCGTAAACAACGCAACCCTCGAGGGGCTGAGGACCACCTTCAGCAAGCTGTTCCAGGCCGGCATCAAGTCGGCGACATCGCGGTGGCAGCGCGTTGCGATGCGCGTACCCTCGGGCTCCAAGAACAACACCTACGGGTGGCTGCAGCGGGCGCCGCAGATGCGCGAGTGGGCGAGCGGCACCAAGCGGATGCTGCGGGGCGTGGTCGAGAAGCTGTACCAGCTCCCCAACAAGAAGTGGGAGACGACCATCGACGTCGAGCGGGAAGACATCGAAGACGACAACCTCGGCGTGTACACGCCGCTCGTCATGATGGCCGGCCAGGAGACGATGGATCACGTCGACCGCCACGTCTTCGACACCCTGCGCCTCGCCCACGCCATCACCTGCCACGATGGGCAGCCGTACTTCTCGGCCGCGCATCCGCTCGCGGCCAACGTGGACGGGACCGGCGCGTCGCGCAACGTCAGCAACATGCTGCTCGGAGCACCGACCGCGGCCAAGCGCACGGCTGGCGCGACTGCAGCAGACGCGGTCAGCACGGCGGGCACGGTCACGGGCTACGCCAAGTACAAGGTACGGTTCACGACGGCCGGAGCGATCGGCGCGGCCAAGTTCAAGCTGTCGATCAACGGCGGCGACGAGGGCGACGAGATCGCCGCCGCCGCCGCCGGATACGCGATCCCGGGCACGGGCATCGCCATCAAGTTGAAGGCGGGCACTGAATTCGTCGTCGACGACGCCTGGGAGTTCGAGGGGCGTTCCCCCTGGTTCCTGCTGCACACCATGGCGGCCGTGAAGCCGCTGATCTACCAGGACCGCATGGCGCCGCAGATCGAGAGCATCACCAACACCCAGCAGGACACGGTCTTCATGGAGGACAAGTTCCTGATCGGCGCCCGCGCCCGGCGCGCGTTCGGGGTCGGCTTCTGGCAGATGGCCGCGATGAGTACTCGCGAGCTCAACGAGGACAACTTCGACGAGCTGTTCCAGGTGGTGCAGGAGCAGTGCTGGGACGGCGGCGATCCGTGCGGCTTCACCCCGGACATGCTGGTATGCGGCCCGGCCCTGCGCTCGGCGAGCAACCAGACCATCAAGCAGCAGTACGGCCCGAACGGCGAGTCGAACCCCAACTACTTGGCGGTCGATGTCGAGTGCACGCCCTGGCTGAAGCGGTAGGACGCGCCATCTCCCGGAGGCGGCAACCAATCGTGCGCTTTCTTTCCGTAGACGAGTATCTCGACCGGGCCGGCTCCCAGGTGGTCCCGAAGATCAAGTCGGGACCCAACGCGGGACAGGTCGACGTTGCACGGATTCTCGCCGCGATCGAGGATGCGTGCGGCACGGTCCGCGCCTACCTGGCCAAGGACCTGCTGGCGCCGGACGGCGAGGATGCAGCGAGAGAGGCCATTCCGAAGCGCATCCTGGAGGCGCTCCCCGGCATCGTGTTCCAGCTCGCCCGGTTTCAACTCGCGGACGGGAGCACCGGCAGCGAGAGCGTAATCGTGAAGGGCTACAACGCTGCAATGGACACGCTCGAGACCCTGCGGGATGAGCCGGACCGGGCGACGGTGGCGGCCGCGATTGTCGGGGGTCCGGGAACCTGGATCGCGGGTGAGGCGGCCGCGGGAGACGACGTGTAGATGGCCGGTGCTGCAATCGAACTCGACCTGAGCGAAGTGATCGCGATGAACCGCGCGATCGCGGCCAGCCTGAAGCAGTTGGGAGCTGCCGATCAGTCACAACTGCTGACGGACCTCGGCGTCGAAATCGAAGGCCAGACCCAGGAACGCTTCGCCGCGCAACAGGACCCGGACGGCAAGCCCTGGCAGCCGTGGTCGGAGAGCTATGCGGCGCGCCGCGCCGGCGACGGGGGAAGCCTCCTTCGGCGGCGCGGCGACCTGCAGAGCGACCTTTCCCACCAAGTCGAAGGCGAGGAGATTGAAACCGGGTCGCGCAAGGTATACGCGGCGCCGCACCAGTGGGGCTTGCCGGAGGCCGGCATTCCGCAGCGCCGGTACCTGGGCTTCGCACCGCGGGACACCGACGAGCTCGGGACGCTCGTGGCGGACTTCGTGCGCGAGCATGGCGGGCTGGTAGCGTGACGCTCACCGATGCGCGCCGCCGCGCCAAGAAGTCCGTCGAGGCTGCCGTGGGACACGTCGAAGTGATCGAGCTTGACGGCGTTCTCGACGCCAAGGAAATCGCGCGGCAGGCGATAGAGCCGCCAGCGGTGCAGGTGTCCACGATGGGCCGCGGCGAGGACGGGATCCGCATTGTCGCCTACGTGGTGACGCGGACCGAGATGCCCTCCCCGCCTGACGCGCTGCAACTGCTCGACAAGGTCGAGGAGTCGCTCCGCACGCTGCCGGGCGCCGGCCGCGCGATCCTCGACGTGCGCACCCAGTGCCTGTACGACTCGCACGCGATGAAGGCAGGGTCGGTTGCACTCTGGGCGGTCACCACGACGTGGCCGGACCTGGCGGCGCAGGTTGACGCAAGCACCGGGGACGGCAGTTTGATCGCGGACGCCAACGCGTTCCTTGCGCCAGCGGTAGACGGCGCCCTCGGCCTCGCCGACGTGGACGACAGCGATGCGGACGCGGTCGCGGACCGCACGCGCCGCCGCGGCATGACGGAGCTGGACCGGCGCCGCCTGGCGCTGGAGGGGCCGCTCCCGTACGCGGAGGTGCGCCACGGCGAGCCGCCGGCGATCGCGGGCGTGCGCAGCGTCTCCGGCGTGGGCGCGATCGAACGCGTGGGCGCCGGCTCCGGCACCGCCAGGCAGCGCGGCAACGTGCGGCCGGGGCGTCCGCTCGGTCCGGTGGCCGCGGCGCCGGGCTCGAACTCCTGGCGCCAGCAGGTACACGGCATGCGGGTGTGGCCGGCGACGGTAACCCTGTGGGCCGGCACGGACGCGCAGGTCGACGCCGCGCTGACCGAGTTGCTGCGCCTGATTCCGCGGCGATGGCGCTGGAGCGACCAGGAGAACCGGGTGACCGTGGGCCGGGTGGTGGGAGCGACCTACGTACCGGAACGCGGCGCCCACATGGCGAGCGCGGAGATCACGCTGCGCGCGGTCAACCTGATCGGCGAGCGCGGCGAGGTGCGTACCGTGACGGTTGGCGTGCGCGTGTCGCCGGACGACGCCGACCCGCTCGAAGGGCACACGCCGCCGATCGAGCGCGACCGATACAGGAGGAGGGCGTAGATGTCAGGGAAGAAGGCCGAGCCGCGGAAGCAGGCGGTACGGGACCTCGCGAAGGGGATCGATCCCGTGGTCTACGCGGGCGTGAGAACGGCGAACGGCTGGGAGGGCAGCGAGGCCATGACGCCGGCCACGTTCGAGCGCGCGGTAGGAGCGTGGCTGCAGAGAGGCTCCGATGTCTGATCTCGCACAAGTAGACATCCGGACCAGGGACGGCGGCCTCGGCCGCCGCGGGCGCCAGGCGCGCGGCCTCTTCGCCGCCGTCGGCATCGGCGGCAAACCTGCCGATCAACTGGTCGCGACCGTCTCCGGCAGCGATGTGACCGTGGTGCAGCGTGGCAACATCCTGCCGCTGAGCAATCCGCGAGCCGCCGCCGATCAGCTGGTCGCGGCGCCCCTGCGGGACCTGCTGGTCGCCGCGCTGAGCGTGGCAGGCACGGTATGCTACACCCTGTCGATCAAGGGCAACGTCGGCGTGCCGACCGGCCCGGCCGCGGCAACGCTGGCGCTGGCCGCGCCCACCAATACCGCCGCGCTCGCCACCGCTGCGCTCGTCGGCACCGTCCGTACGCTGGCGCTGCGGATCACCGCCACCAATTCGGCGGACAACGTGGTCGCCGGCGCCAAGGTGGTGCCGGTGGTCAACGGCGCCGACGGCGCGGAGATCACGCTCGCCGGCGCCGCCCGAGTCGCGGGCATTCTCCTGGACTTCGGCGGATCGGGCGTGGCCGTGCAGCTCACCATGGCCGACGGCACCGCCCGCCTGACCGTGGGCGACGTGTGGACGGTCCCGATCACGGCGAGCAACGCCGCCATCCTGGCGGCCATCGACCGCCTGCTGGAGAGCCGCTACCGCTACGAGTGGATCGACGTCGCCGGCGTGAGCGGCGAGTCGCTGTGGGCCGCCCTCTCGCTGAAGGGCACCACGGCCCAGAACACCTACAAGCGGTACATCGGCTTCCGCGGCCAGGCGCCGGGGCCGAACGCCGGTGAGTCGACCGCCGACTACGTCACGCGCATCACCGGCGCGGGCGTGCGGGGCATGACCGAAGACGGCCGCCTGCAGATCTACACGCACGTGCGCGCCACCGATCCGATCACCGGGGTGACCGCGCCGCGCGGGCTGCTGGAGATCGGAAGCGGGTGGAGCGCGCTGCGCCGGCCGCACGAGCCGGTGGACGCGGTCGAGAACGGCCCGCTGCCGGGCGTCGTGTCCCTGTACCCGGAGGACCTGACCACCGCGCAGGTTGCCGCTCTGGCCACCGCCGGCTACACGGTCGCCCGCACCTATCCAGGGGAGAATGGCGTGTACATCAACGAGGGGCGCACCCTCGCGGCCGCCTCGAGCGACTTCAAGACCGAGGAGCGCCGCCGGGTGATTGATCGTATCTGCCGCCTCGTCTACGAGCGGCAGTGGCGGTTCCTCAACTCCACGGCCCAGGTCAACCCGGTTACCGGCGAGCTGGCGAACATCCGCTCGTTCCGCCGCGCGTCCAACCAGCCGGTTGCGCAGATGGCCAGGCGCAACGAGATCGTGGCCGGCCAAGTCACGATCCCGCCCCTGCAGGACATCCTGGCCACCGAGGAGATCGAGAGCCAGATCGACATCGTTCCGCTCGGGAAGCTGCGCAAGATCTCGACCACGATCAGCTTCCGCAACCCGCTGCTCGACGCCCCTGACGTCGAGGCGAGCGCATAGGAGTCGCAGGTGCCAGTCAACGGAAACATGTATGACCACGAGTCCCTGGAGATGGAAGTCCCTGGGGTCGGGCAAGCGCTTTCGCTGACCGAGGTGAACTACAAGGCCGCCAAGAAGGGCAAGACGGTTACCGGATCGCACGGCCTGCCGCGCGCTTACGCGAGGGGCAAGTACGAGGGAACGTTCGACTGCACGATCGCGCGCGAGGAGTATCACGCCCTCGCGGAGGCCACCGCCGATACCGGCGTGCTGGGAGCAGAGCCGGTGCCGGTGACGCTCGTCTACGGCGCGGACGGCGAGGAGCCGACCGAGGACAATCTCGAGGTGAAGATCGAGGAAATCGACACCGGGTCAAAGGAAGACGAGGAGGCAATGGTCAAGATCACGGGCACGCATACCGCCGTGGCCGAGATTGCCGGACAGCCCGTCTACGTGGACCCGTTGGGGAGAGCTGAATAGTGAACAACGCAGTACCGGGGCTGAAGATCAGCCAGGATGAGGTGGACGCCCTCAAGCAGCGTCACGGCAAGGTCTTCCGCGGGAAGATCATCGTGCACGACCCCGGCGGCGCCAGCCGCGAGGTGGTGTTCCTGTTCCGCGAGGCGCGGCACAAGGACTCCGAGGCGATGGCTCAGAAGAGCCGCTCCAACCCGGCCGCCGCGGATCGCAACCTGCTGTCGAGCCTGATCGTGCACCCGCAGAACACCGAGGTGATGGCGCAGCTGCGGGACTCGCCGCTGGCCGTCGCGAACTTCCTCTCGGAGCAAGTACTCCCTTTCTTGGGATCCAACAGCGAGGCGGAAGCTACCGAAATCTGAGCCTGCAGGCGCAGCGCCTGTACTGCCGGAAGTGGCTGGGTGTCGACATCTCGGACATGGTCATGGCCGATGTCCGGCGACTGGTCGATGACGCGCTGGCAATGCGCAGGCTGGACGTGGTGGCCACGGCGGAAGCGATCGTGATGGCGTTCGGCGGCGATACGAAGTAATGGCGAACTACGAGGCGTCCGTCACCCTACGATTCCACGACCTGTTCTCCAGCGGCATGTCGTCCGCGGCGAACAGGATCTCCTCAGCGTCAGACCGCATATCCGGAAGCTCCGCCGGGATCGCGGCGAGCAGCTCGGCGGCCGCCGGCAGAATGGACGCCGCCGCCGACCGCATGGGCGCCAGCTACCGCGGGGCAGCGAACACCATCGACGCCGCCTCGGGAGCGATCGGCGACGACCTCGGCGCCGCGGGCCGGGCCGCGGACGCCGCCGGCGATCGCATCGCCAGCGCCGGCGACCGCGCCGCGCGGGCATGGCGTGCCGTGGACTTCGCGGCCGATCTCGGCGCCGCCTCCGCCGAGGTGTCGCAGCTCGCCGACCAGGTCGGGCGCATGGCGGACGCCAACATCGAGGTGACGGCCGGTGTCCAGGGCGCCACCTCGGATCTGCGCACCGTGATCACCGACGACGGCGCCATCGCGGCCATCGTTGCCGCCGCGGAGCGCACGGCCGCGCAGCAATCGGACGCCGGCCGGCTGGCCGCGGTCTCGGTGGACGAGTTCCTGCAGGCAGCCTTCGCGAGCGTGAGTTCGGGCGTCGGCGTGGATGCCGGCATTGCGCCGCAGGCGGCCATCGCGCTCGCGGACCAGGCCGCGCTGCTCGGCCTCGCCGGCCAGACCGACGCCGCCACCGCCGCCAAGAACCTGGCCGTTGCGTTCAACGTGTTCGGCGACCAGGAGGCGATCGCCGCGGCCGCGGATCCGCTGGCCGCGGCGCGTGCCGAGATGGAGCGCATGAGCGACGTGCTGGCCACGACGCAGGATTCGTTCGCCTTCACCGGCGGCCTGGAGCAGCTCACGTCGGGCTTCAAGAACGTCGCCGGGCTGGCGGCAGCCTTCGAGGTGCCGCTTGAACAGACCTCGGCGATGATCGGCGTGCTCAACAGCATGGGTATCGAGGGGCCGGAAGCGGGCACCGCGCTCAAGTCGGCGCTGGCTCAGCTCGCCCCCGCCGCGGAGAAGCTGGGCTTCACGCTTGCCGAGACGGCTTCGGGCGGGTTGGATGCGATCGGCACTCTGCGCGGGGTCGCGGCTGCCGGTTTCTCGGCGACGGAGCTGACCAAGGCGTTCGGTACCGAGGCAGGTCCCGCCGTCATGCACCTCACGCGCCAGCTGGCGATGCTCGAAGGCGGATACGAGCGCATCAGGGCAGGCGCGGGCACCACGATGGACAACGCCCGCATCGCGGCCGAGACCTACGATCAGTCCGTCGCCCAGCTCGGAGCCTCCTTCGAGCTGCTGCAGTCGCGGATCGGCGCCGGCGGGCTGGCGGTGCGCCAGGCGGGGGTCGATGCCGCCACGTTCCTGGTCACCGTGGGCAACCGCCTGGCCGAGTTCAGTCCGGCCCTGGCGTCCGCCGCGGGCGGCATGCTGGAGATCGCGGCCGCCGGCGGCCGGGGCCTCGCCGGGGTGCTGGAGATCTCCACCGGCGTCCTGTCGCTGACCACCCTGCTCGGCAAGGACGGCCCGCTCCTGCCGGCGATCGGCAGCATCGGCGCCAGGGCAGCGTCGATCATCCCTGCCATCGCGACATGGACGGCGTCGATGTGGGCGGCCGCGGCAGCTCACATCGCCGTGGCATGGCCGATCTACGCGATCGTGGCGGGCGTTGCTCTGCTCGCCGCAGGGGCCTACCTGGTCGTCAAGCACTGGGACCAAGTGAGCGCGTTCTTCGCCGGGCTGTGGAGCGCGGTTTCCGGGGCGTTCCGCTCCGCGTTCGAGCGGATCGGGGCGTTCCTCGACGGCATCCGCGGGCCGGCCCTGGCGGCCATGGTGGTGTTCATGCCTATCGTGGGGATCCCGCTGCTGATCCGGCGCCACTGGGGCGCGCTCAGCACGTTCTTCGCGGGCGTGTGGAGCTCGGTGACGGGCTCGTTCGCCGCGGCGTGGGGGCGCATACGGGGGTTGCTGGAGGGGCCGTTCAACTCGATCGTGGGGTTCTTCGGCGACCTGTGGGGGTCGGTGGCGGGGATCTGGCGCGGCGCCTGGGACTCGTTCGCGGCCCTGGTGCGTAGCGGCCTGGAGCGCGTGGTTCGCCTGTTCTCGTTCTTCTGGACCATCAGGGACTTCTTCCGCGGTGTGTGGGACGCGATCACCGAGGTGTTCCGGGGCGCCTGGGACCGCATCAACAACCTGTTCGGCCCCGATACTCTGCTCGGCAGGATATTCGGGACCATGGCCGCGGATCCGGCGGCCGCGCAGGACCAAGTCAACAGCGCCATGGGCGAGACTCTGTCCGTCGTCCCTCCCTGGCTGGCCCAGTCGGACGCCGAGCGCGGGCCGCTGTCCAGGCTTACCGCCGCCGGTCGCGCCATCCCGGCGACCATCGCCGCGGGCATCATCGCCGGCGCGCCGGTGCTTGCGGCCGCGTTGCCGCCGGCGCTTGGGGAGCTGACGCCCTTGCTGCTGCCGGCGGCCGCCGCCCCACCCGACCTGGAAGCCGGATACGGCCCGGTAGCGCCGCCCCTGCTGCCCGCGGCCGGCGCACTGGACCTGGAAGCCGGCTTTGGCCCGGTAGCGCCGCCGCTGCTGCCCGCGGCCGCCGCACTGGACCTGGAAGCCGGCTTTGGCCCGGTGGCGCCGCCCCTGCTGCCCGCGCTCGGCCCGCTCGAGCTGGGAGCTGACGCCGCCGCGCCGGCCCGTCGCGTGTCCGGGGCAGCGCCGCCCGGCGCCGGCGACCTCGTCGCCGCCATGCGTGAGCTCGCCGCGGAGCTGCGTGCGGCCCGCGCCGGCGGCAAGGGGCGCGGGATCAGTGTCGAGAGCCTGGAGATCCGGCTCGACGAATCAGGTGACCTGTTCCGGTCGCTGGAGGGGCTGGCCGAGGTGGCCGGAGAGTCCTTGTGAGCATCGCGTTACTCGATGACGGCGGCCTGGCGCTGAATGGGTCGCCTATGCCCGAGGTGACCGTGCAGGGCACGAGCGCCGGGGGCGGCGAGGCGACAATCGATTCGCAGCAGCACGAGGGAGGCAGCGGCGCCGACCACGTGTTCGACGGCTGGGCGGATCGCAAGGTCAGGATCCGCCTGATCCTCACCGAGGAGCAGGATGGCGGCCGCGATCGCTACGCCCGTCTGGCCGAGCTGGTCGACGCGTCCCGGGCGCTCGACGGAGAGGCGCCGCGCATCTACCAGGTGGTCGGCGGCGTAGCGGGCGCCCTCCGCGTCTCGAGGGCGCTGATCACCAACGTCGACGACGTCGACGACACCAACGAGGAGGACACGCTCCGCTGCACCCTCGTGCTGCTGCAGGTGGATCCCGATGACAACGTATACCAGCGGCAGGCCGCCGCCGCCGCCGAGGCCGCCTCGACGGCAGTAGCGGCAGGCACAACGGACGCTGCCTCCCAGGGGCTGCAGCCGACCGCCGACGACGAGGCGTACCTGCAATCGCTCGAGCAGCAGTTGGGGGATCCGGGCTGATGCCGGTAAGCGTCCCGCGAATCCGCTTGACCGTTGCCGGCGCCCCGGTGACGGGCTTGCTGCGCCTGGACCTGGTCTCGTCGCCCGAGGCACTGCGCTGCGCGGTCACCTGCTCGCCCCGCGCCACGGTCTACGATACCGGCGCCGAAGTTGAAGTCCAGGTGGACGACACTCTCATGCTGCGCGGCCCGATCCACACGGTCGAGCCGATCCGGCGGACCAAGCGCCGTTACCTCGCCGAGCCCCTTGCCAGCCAGGCGCTGCGAGGCCTGGTTGATGACCCGGTCGGACCGTTCGGCTGGCGCCGCGAGCAGAGCAACACCATCGCCCGCGAGCTGATGGCGCCGCTGCCGATCGACGTGAGCGCGCTGCCCGCGGCGCAACTGCGGTGGTCCAGTCCCGCGGCGCCGAGGCGCTGGGTGCTCGACGCGTTTCTGCGGTCGATCTCCGCGGCTGCCGAAGTCGAGGTGCGCCACTCGATAGAGCCGGACGGCACGGTGGCCCTGGGGCCGCTCGCTGAGCTGCGCCCCTCGTCCGGCGTCTCGCTCCGCACCGGCGAGACGATCCTTACCCGCCGAGGCGACCGCTACGTGACGCGGGCCGTCGCGGCCAGGTGGAACACCACCGTCGACGTGGACGGCGCCGAGTTGGTCTGCAGCTACGCCAGGCTGGACGCGCGCGCCGGGCGCTACCGGTCTCGGCTGGTGCTCGAGGAGGCGGCATGACGTCGATTTGGCGCCGTATACGGCGCGTGGCGTGGTCGGGGGTCTCTCTGCCCGTAAAGGCGGTGGTGAACGCCTCCTACGCGCGTTCAGGCGGCGAATACGCCGCTGATCTGGAGGTCGTACACCGGGCCACCCTCGCGCGCACGGGCGAGATCCTGGAGGGCGTCCCGCTGCAGCCGGTCTGGCTCGGCGCAGACGGGCGCGGGCTCTATGCCCCGCCGGAGCAGGGCCAGGTCGTGGTGGTCGGCTGGATCGAGGGCGATCGCGCCCATCCCTATGTCGCCGGCGCCGCCGCGGACGGCTATTCGCCCGCGGCCTCCGCGGGCGTGGGCGAGTTCGTGCTCGTCGACGGCCGCGGGCACGAGGTCAGGATCACCGATCAGTTCTGGCGCGTCATCGACGGCGCCGGCGGCGAGCTGAAGCTCCAGGATCGCTGGCGCATGGCCAATCCGCAGGACAGCCTCCGCCCCGTGCTGGAAGCCCTGATCGACGCCGTGACAGCTCTTACCACCACCGAGGGGCCGGCAATGGCGGTCCACCTGCACGGCGTGTCGCCGGCGACGATCGCGGCGCTGCAGGCGGTGCGGCAACGCGTGGGAGCGCTGCTCGATGTCTGACATCAAGCTCAACGACGATCACGACTTTGCGGTCACCGCCGAGGGAGATTTCGAGGTTGTGGAAGGCGCAGCCCTCATCGCGCAGGACGTGGCCGAGGTCTGCCGCACTCCGCGAGGATCCTTGTTCTGGGACCGGGAGGAGGGAAGCGACGTCCTGATGTGGCTCAACAGCCCTTACCGGCGCACGTCCGAAGTGCTCGGCGAGCTGCGCAGGATCGCACTGAAGGATGACCGGGTGGCTGCCGAGTCGGTAGATGCCTATGTCGACGAGGACGGCAACTACGTCCTCGCCTTTACTCCTCTCGGATCGGGCGTCGTGGTGACACTGGCGATCCCCGGTGCCTGATATCCCAACCGCCGCCGAATTGCGCGCCACGGCCTTCGCCGCCGCGCGCGAGGAGACCGGCCTGACCAACAGCGTCAGCGTGGGACGCATCAGGGGCGCGATCGAGGTGATGCTTCGGCTCGTCCGCCGTATCTACGACCTGTGGGTGACGCCGGCGGCGACGCAGATCGATCGTCGCGAGGCAACAGGATTCTGGCTGGAGCTCCACGCGGCGAATGCGGGGCTGACTCCCCTTTCGGCCACGGCCACCCGCGGTATTCTGACGGCTACCGCGGCCGCCGGCGGTTCGCTGGCGGCCGGCACTGAGATCACGGCGCCGGGCCTGCCCGCGTACACGGTCGACGGCGAGGTTGCCTTTGTCGCCGGCACGTTCCGCGTGCCGGTCACCTGCACCACCGCCGGCGCGTCCGGTAACCTTGCTGACGGCACGGCCCTGACCGCCCCCGACTCGCTCGACAGCGTGACTGCCGCCGCCGGGTGGATCACGGTCCCAGGCGCCGATGACGAGGACGATGTCCGTCTTCGCGCCCGGATCGACGATCGATGGAAATCGCTGGGGGATGGCCACCCTACAGCGCAGTACCGCCTGGTGGCGCTGGGCGTGCCCAGCGTCGCGGAGGCGGCGGTGGCGCGCGCGCCACGAGGACCGGGCAGCGCCACCGTGGTCGTGAGGACGGTGGCCGGCGCGCCCACGGCGGCCGAGATCGCGGCAGTGGAGGCCGCGCTCGACACGCACGTGATGGTGGCGCGAGACATCCTGGTGGCCGCTCCCCCGCGGACTCCGGTGGAGATCGCCGTGACGTACACCGGCTCGGCAGTCCCCGATGCCGTGCGGCAGGCGGTGTCCCAATACGTAGCGTCGCTCAGACTTGGCGCCGTTCTGACCGAGGAAGGCTTGTACACCGCCGGTCGGTCGTTCCCCGGCGCACTATTGGCGTCGGTCGATATGAGCGCCGGGGATCGCGTCGACCCGGGAGCTGGCGGCATCGTTCAGCCCACCGTGACTGCGACCCGGGCAGGCTGAATGCTCGACTACCTCAAGTCGCTCAACCTGCCCTACCGGGACACGGCGAGGGTGCGATGGGGGCTGCTGCGCGCCGTGGCGCGGATCGCCGGCGTCGCCGCGGACGCGGTGATGGCGGCGATGCGGGAGTGGTGGCCGATCACGGCAGGCGACGCCGGGCTCGCGACGCACGCCGTGCAGCTCGAGGTCGCGGCGCAGCGGGACGGGGAGAGCGATCGGGACTATCGCCTGCGCGTCGCGCGAGAGCCGGGGAATCGCCGCGTTTGGGGCAGGAGGGGGCCGACAGGCGAGCTGCTCGATGGTCTGAGCTGGAGGGAGTACCCACGCGAGGGAGAGAGGTTCGGGCGCGGCATCGTCGGGGCCGACATCTGCTGCGCCGGCCCGATGGTCGTCGTCTCGGGCGGGTCGGCGGAGCAGCTGGGCGAGCTCGAAAGGAGGCTCGCGCCAGACATTGCGGTGGTGTCTTTGCCGCCGCCGTCTGCCGATGCTGGCGGGAACCAAGAGCGATGGGTGAGATGGGGCGAGCCCGTCATTCTCGACGGCCGCGGGTCAACCGGGTGGCAGCCCGCTACGATCGCCTGGACTCAGACCTCCGGCGCCGCCGTGGTACTGCACGGGCAAGACACCATCATGCCGTTGTTCGCCGCGCCGAACATAGACAGCGACCTGGTGTTCCAGGTGTCGCTGTCGGCCAGCGGCGAAGTCTCGACCGCCGATGTGACGATCCGGGTTGGGGTGCGGGTGCATTTCCCGCTGCCGGTGGGGCGCTCACGCGTCATGGCGGCGTCAATAGTGCGTGGATCGAATCCGGCAGACCCAACAGCCTATTTTCGCACAGCAGACAACAACTCCGGCGGCGTGACCGGGCTCACGATCGGTTCGCTCCGTGACGGCTTCCTCGATGCCGGCTCGGACACGGCCATCACTCGCATTGCCGTCATTCCCGGCACCTCACGGGTGCGGTTCGAAGACAACCCCGACCCGGATCGGTTGGGCGTACTCGCCGGCTTTACCGGTCGGGTCCATATTGCGCTGGAAGAGGGCAACTACTCGATCACGGGCTCACTGCGGTCGTCAGGAGACGACTTCATCGAATTCGATCTGGACGCGGACGATTTGGCCGCGGTCCAGGCGATCACGGTGGGTCGAAGTTTCGGGATAGCGATCACTGCTTAGAGGGGGACAGCCTCGTGGATAGAGTCAACTACTACAACGGCATGCCGCGCGACCCGGCAGACGAGAACACCGCCCAAGAGCACGCCGAGGCGCACCTGCAGTCGCTCGGCCGTGCAGTGGCGCCGGGAACGGTAACGACGGGCGGCGGCGTTACCGTAGGTGCTGGCCCGTCCGCCGCCGTCACCGGCGGGGAGGCGATCGGGCCGGACGGCGAGCGCATCCCTATATCCGCGACCACGGTCCCGCTCAATGCGCCCGACAGCGGCCACCAGTGGGTGACTATTACGGTGCGTCATGCGTCGGTCCCGGCGGGAGCAGCGTACCAGGACATCTTGGGCAATCCGGTTCGGCAGTACACGCGCGACGGCAGCATGGTCAATGCCGTGTACGGGGCTGCGGCGACCACCGCGGATGCAGCGATGGTGCCGGACGTGCCCGCGACAGATGTTGTGCTCGCGGATGTGCTGCTGCCCGCCGGCACGGTGAGTCTCGGGCGGCGGGCAAGCAACTCGGGCGGCTTGTCTTCGGCTTTGGCGGCTGTTCGCGCGGCGGTAGACGGGGCGCGCCCAGAGCCGATGGCCGCGAGGGCGCAAGTCTTTCCTACCGAGATCTTGGTTGACATAGGGGATTACAGCATGGCGCTGGCGTCGACTGCCGATGGTGCGGTCCTTTTCACGCCGGCCGATCTGGCAAGTAGCTATCTCGATGAGGCCGTGGCGTACGCCAATGGTCGCCTGTATTACGCTCAAGGTGCTGGATTTAGCACATGGACGGAGATCCCCGTAATTGGACTGCCAAGGCCGGATGGGCCTGTTGGGATGCTGGTGGAGGACTGGCGGGTCGTTGTGATAAGAGGATCAACCTCCCTTGGCGCCGCCGCGAGGGTGGAGATCGTTGATGATGCGGGGGCTTGGCCGGGAAGATCTCTCTCGGTAGTCAACTATGGGTCAGGGGGCGACGTTTCCGGATTGCGGGCCTTAGGGGTGGCGGCAAGTAGCGACGGCGATTTGCGCGTGGTGGCAGCAGGCTCTGATGGTCAGGCTGCCATGTACAATGTGAGTTCGAGCGGCGGCGTCTGGTCGAATCGCGTTGTTTTGACCGGAGTGACAGAGGTGACCGGCCTGGGGCTGGCGACCGAGGTGAGGGGCGCGTTGGCGGGCACGACTTACATGGCCGCGTCGAAGGGCGCGGCCGGCGTGTTTATCTACCGGCTGAACCTGGACACCGGAGCGGTGTCGGAGGTCGGGGCTACAGGTCTACTCAACAAGGACAATCTGGCGTTGCTTTTGCAAGGGGGTTCGGCAGCCGGCCGAATGTTGCTGTTCGCGGACGGCGATGCGTTCTCGCTGGACGCCGGCGCCTCGCCGCCGACCGCGACGGCGGTCAGCATCACGGGAGCTCCGTCCTCCGAGGGGTTCGGGGCAGGTCGCGTTGTCAGGCGTGGGGTGGGGTTGCCGGGAGGTCGAGTGTACCGCCGGGCGGATGACCCATTGAGCAGGTTGCGGATTGCCGGGGTTGCCAAAGGCCGCGCTCAGGACGTCCGCTTCCTCGTCTGGCGATGACGCCGGGATTGAGACGAGTCTCTGGAATCTTATACATCAGAGTGCATAAAGCGAGGAAAACGCGTTATCTCGCAGAATGGCACATTTTTTTGCATCGCGCAACACAACTGGAGTTTAAGATCTTCATCGTCGGCGCCTACGTCAGAGGCGTCCGCTACACCAGTCTGGGCCCTGACCGGGTGGAGATCGCCGGCAGGACGATGACCCTGCACATCCTGTCTCCGGCGGAGATCCTTCCCGGGCGGCCAATCGCGGTCAGCTACGACGCGCGCGGCGCGGGGGAGTTTGGGGCGAGGCTGCGGGGCACGAACGGCGTGGCGGTCGAGAGCTTCAACATCCCCACGGTAACGCGGACCGCGACGGGTCCGATCCCGCCGGTGCTGTCGGCGGTGCAGGCGGCAGGGACGCGGCTGACGATGACCTTCGACGGCGACCTGGACGGCGCGGCGGCGCCGGCGGGGCGCCGGTTCCGGGTGCTTGTCCAGCCTTGGCGGACCCGCTGGATCGTCGGCACGGGCACGGCGACGGTCGTCGGGGAGACGGTCACGGTTACGCTTGCCTCGGCGGTGGCGCCGAACGAGGGGATCCATGTGTTTTACTCGCCGGGCGACGATGCCAACCCGCTACGGGCCAACCCGCTACCGGGGACCTCGACAGGGCCGAAGGTGAAGGAAATTTTTAACTTCTACCTCACCGACATGCACCACCGCCGGATCGAGCCGAAGCTGGTTCAGGCCAGCGTGACCGGGGTGGCGCTGGTCTCGGACGCAGGCAGCGACGCAACCTACGCGGCGGGTGAGACCGTGCAGGTGGCGCTGACCTTCGGCGAGGCGGTGGCGGTCGACACCGAAAGCGGGACGCCGCGGTTGAAGCTCGACCTGGACAAGGACGAGGACTCGGGCGAGCGCTGGGCGGCGTACGAGGACGGCTCCGGCAGCGACACGCTGACCTTCACCTGGGAGGCGGCAGCGCCGGACGAATCGGCTGCGGGTGTCGCGGTGCTCGCGGACACGCTGGATCTCAATGGCGGGACCATCGCGTCGGTTGCGACGCAAACAGCGGCGGCGCTGGGGCACGTTGGCCTTGACCACGATCCGGCGCACCGGGTGGACGCTGCGCCGCCGCAGTTGCTGCGCGGCGAGATCGACGGCGGAACGATGACGCTGTATTTCAGCGAGGCGCTGGATCCGGACTCCACGGGCGGTGAGTTCCACATGCGCGTGGAGACCCCGGAGGGGGGCGTGGTGGGCTTCCGCGCCACGGGCGACGTGGTGGTCGACGGCGCGACCGTGACGGTCGGCATGGGCGAGAGCTCCCCGCGGGCGCAGGCGGGCCTGGAGCGTAACCGGGTACGCTACGTACGGCGCGCTGACGGCGCCGACGGGGCGCTTCGCGACATGGCCGGCAACCCGGTGAAGGGGCACAGGTCGCAGCTCTACACGCCGGACGCCGTCGAGACGCGGAACGTCGAGATCGACCTGGCCAACGTAACCAGGGGCGCGCCCCGGGTGACGGGGGTGGCGGTGATGTCGAACGCAGGCGCCGACGCGACCTACGGGCTCGGCGAGCGGATCCGCATCCGGGTCGGCTTCAGCGGGGCGGTAACGGTGACGGGCTCGCCGGGGATCGGCATTGACATGGACCCCGCCGAGTGGGGCGAGAAGCGGGCAATCTACGAGAGCGGCTCCGGGTCACCGACACTTGTCTTCGTCCACGAGGTGGTGGAGCCGAACCTGTCGAGGCAGGGGATCGCGGTGCTGGCGGACACGCTGGCGCTCGACGGCGGCGCGGCGATCGTCTCGACGGTGACGGACGACAGCGCGCTGCTCGGCCACGCGGGGCTCCCCCACGACCCGGCGCACAAGGTGGACTGGCGGCTCGCGCCGGCGTCGGCGTCGGCGGCGGGCGCGCCCGCGGTGACCGGGGTGACGGTGGTCTCGGACGCAGGCAGCGACGCCACCTATCTCCTGGGCGAGGTGATCCGGGTGCGCCTCACCTTCAGCGAGGCGGTGAAGGTGACGGGGACGCCGCGCGTTGCGATCGACATGGACCCGGCCGAATGGGGCGAGAAGCAGGCGGCCTACGAGGGTGCGCGGGACACGGCCGTGCTGTCGCTCACCTTCGCGCACGAGGTGGTGGAGCCGAACCTGTCGAGGCAGGGGATCGCGGTGCTTGCGAACTCGCTGGAGCTCAACGGCGGCACGATCCGCTTGGCGGGCGGCGCGAACGCGGCACTGGGCCACAGTGGCCTCGGCCACGATTCCGACCACAAGGTGGATTGGCGCCCGGACATCTCGGTGGCGGACGCACGGGCGAACGAGGGTGCGGACGCGGCGGCGGCGTTCGAGGTGTCCTTGAGCCGCGCGTTCACCGGCGCCGAGCACCGGGTGACGGTGGACTACGCAACGGCCGACGGGTCGGCGACGGCGGGCGAGGACTACACGGCGGCGAGCGGCACGCTGACCTTCACCGCGGGTGAACGGGTCAAGACGGTGAGCGTCGCCATCCTCGACGACAGCCATGACGAGGGCGAGGAGACCTTCACGCTGAGCCTGTCGAACGCCACCGGCGCGCACATCGGCGACGGCGAGGCGACCGGCACGATCGTCAACACCGACCCGATGCCGCGGGCGTGGCTGGCGCGCTTCGGGCGCACGGTGGCCGAGCAGGTGGTGGACGCGGTCGGGGCGCGGCTGGCGGCGCGGGGCGGCGGCGGTGCACAGGCGCGGATCGCCGGGCAGGAGCTCACCGCCGCCGGCGGCCTCGACGCGGAGGAATCGGCGCGGCTGGCCGACCAGGAGCTGGCGCGCTGGCTGGCGGGCACGCCGGAGCAGCCGCGCACGATGACCGGCGGCGAGCTGCTGGCCGGCAGCGCGTTCGCGGTGACCTCCGCGGCGGCGCAGGACCGGCCGGCGGCGGCGCTGTGGGGCCGCGGCGGGTGGTCGCGGTTCGAGGGGCGCGAGGGGAGCCTGAGCGTCGACGGCGAGGTGACCACGGCGCTGCTCGGCGCGGAGCTGGCCTCGGGAGCGTGGCTCGGCGGGGTGATGCTCTCGCACGCACGCGGGGACGGCAGCTACCGGGCCGACGCCGGCGCCGGGACGGCGGCGAGCACGCTGACCGCCGTGCATCCCTACGTGGGGGTGGACCTGAGCGAGCGGCTGACCGCGTGGGCCGCCGGCGGCCTGGGCCTGGGCGGGCTCACGCTCACGCCCGACGGGGCGGCGGCGCTGGAGACCGACCTGTCGCTGCTGCTGGCGGCGCTCGGCGCACGCGGGCGGCTGGTGGAGCCGGCGGCCGGGAGCGGCTTCTCGCTGGCCATCGAGACCGACGCCTACTGGGTGCGCACCAGTTCCGCGGCGGCATCCGGGCTGGCGGAGACGCACGCGGACGCCACGCGGATCAGGCTCGGGCTCGACGGCGGCTACCGGATCGGGCTGGGGCGCGGTGGCACGGTGGAGCCCACGGTCGCGGTCGGGGTGCGCCACGACGGCGGTGACGCGGAGACCGGCTACGGGATGGACCTGGGCGGCGGCCTGGCGTGGTCGGCCCCGGCGCTCGGGCTGTCGGCGCGGGTGGGGGCGCGCGGGTTGCTGACCGCCGAGTTCGACGGCTTCCGCGACCTCGGCCTGTCCGGGTCGCTCGCCTGGGACTCGGACTCGGCGTCCGACCGGGGACCGTCGCTGACCGTCACCCAGACCGTGGGCGCCGCGGCCACCGGCGGCATCCGGGCGCTGCTCGGGCGGCCGACCCTGGCCGGCCTGGCCGCCACCGGCGACGGCCTCGACAGCCGTCGCCTGGACCTGCGCGCCGGCTACGGCTTCGCGGCGGCCGGCGACCGCTTCACCCTGACGCCGGAATTCGGGCTCGGCCTGTCGGATGCGGGCCGCGACTACACGCTCGGCGTGCGGCTGGGCCTGGCGCAGCGCGCCCCGGCGTCGTTCGAGCTCGGGCTCGAGGCGACACGCAGGGAGTCCGCCGACCACGACGCCAAGCATCGGCTCGGGCTGACGATGACCGCGAGCTGGTGACCGAACGGCGACCCGTTCGCCGTCCTACACCGCAGGAACACCACCTCGGCCCGCTTCGACGACGCGGTCGTCTCGGGCGGCGCCAAGCTGCGCTCCATGATCTCCTCGATCGCCAAGGAACGTCTGGTCGACAGGTCCAGGAATCGACGGGCACGCAGCTACCGACGTAGCGTCCAATCGACTTCGCCGGGTCGCACATCAAGTGCTCACGTACAGACGGGGGACGCGGGCGGAGATGGCGCTGGTGATTTCGTAGGGGATGGTGCCGATGCGGTCGGCGAGCTCGGCGGCGTCGGGACCGGCGGGGTCGGGACCGAACAGTACCGCGCGGTCGTAGCGGGCGGCGTCGGGGCGCGCTCCCAAGTCGACCAGGCATTGGTCCATGCAGATGCGGCCCACCACCGGGTAGCGGCGGCCGCGAATCAGCACCTCGGCGCGGTTGGAGAGCAGCCGCGGGTAGCCGTCGGCGTAGCCGGCGGGCAGGGTGGCGATCACGGTGGCGGCACCGGTGCGATGGGTGTGGCCGTAGGAGACGCCGGTGCCGGCGGGCACCCGCTTCAGGTAGGCCAGGCGCGTGGCCAGTTCCATGACCGGCTGCACGGCGACGGTGCGCGGCAGGTTGCCGCCCGGATAGTAGCCGTAGGCGATCACCCCCAGGCGCACCATGTCCAGGTGCGACTCCGGCAGGCCGACGATGGCGCCCGAGTTGGCGGCGTGGTGGGCCAGCAGGCGGCGGTCGGGGATGGCGGCGATCGCCTCGTGGAAGGCGGCGAGTTGCGCGCGCGAGAACTCCTGGTCCGCCTCGCTGGAGCGGGCGAAGTGGGTGCACAGGCCGGTGAGGCGCAGGCCGGCCATGCCGCGCAACTGTTCGGCGACCGTGGCCGCCTGGTCCGCGCGGCAGCCTATGCGCGCCATGCCGGTGTCGATCTTCAGGTGCACGTCGACGGTGCGCCCCGCCGCCGCGGCGGCGCGCGCCAGGTCGCGACCCATGGCGGCGTCCCCGCACAGGGGTGTGAGCCGGGCCGCGGCGATCGCGGGCGCCTCTTCCGGCAGCGGCAGGCTGAACAGCAGGATCGGCGCCTCGATGCCGGCCTCGCGCAGTTCCACCCCCTCGTCGACCGTGGCCACGCCGAAGGCGCTGACGCCGGCCTGCAGAGCGGCGCGCGCCACCGGCACGGCGCCGTGACCGTAGGCGTTGGCCTTGACCGCCAGGCAGATCCGTGGAGGCGGCTGCGCACCGCCGCGGGCGGCGCGCAGGTGGGCGGCCACCGCCTCCAGGTTGGCGCGCAGGCGGGCCAGGTCGATGGTGGCGCGCGTCGCTCGCATGGCCGCCCCTCAGCGCCCGAAACCCGCGGACCGGAGCGGGGCTGGCGGCCGGCCTCGCGGCCACGCCGTGCCGGTGGCCATGCCGCTGCACGAGCCGTCATGGTGCAGCGCGGCGGGCAGTTGCGACAGGTGGGTGAGCACCAGGTCGGGGTGTACGGCCGCGCAGCGCGGGTCGTCGCGGCGCAGGCGCAGGGAGCGTGCGTCGCCGGCGAACAGGGCGGTACGCAGACCGGCCGCACGCGCACCGAGCAGGTCATTGCGTACGTCGTTGCCCACCATCACGATCTCGCGCGGCTGCAGGCGACAGTGGTGGGCCATGCGCGCGGCGGCGGCCGCGAACAGCCGCGGCGACGGCTTCGCCTCGCGCAGCGCGAACGACCACACCGCCAGCCGCGGGTCTATGCGCAACTCCGGCAGCAGCGCGGCCAGCGCCAACGGGGTGAAAAACTGCGCGTTGGACACGATCCCCACCGGCCCGCGCGCCCTCAGCGCGGTCACCGCGGCGGCGGCTCCCGGCATCGGCCACACCGGGTTGGTACGGCACTCGTAGCTGACCGCCGCTCGCTCCACGGCCGCGGTGCCGGCGCCCGGCAGCATGCGCCGCCACAGTTCGCGCAGTTCCACCTCGGGATGGGCCACCCCGCGAGCGCGCGCGCCGGCATGGACGGCGCGGACCGCGGCCTCCAGCGCCGCCACCAGGTTGCCGGCGCGGGGTGCCGCGTGGGCCAGGCCGGCATCGTTCAGCGCCGCCGCCATGGCCGCGTTCCTGGCTTCGCTCGACGCGGCGCCGCTGCCGATGTCGCCGGCCGCCGAGACGAGCAGCGTGCCGTAGACGTCGAACAGCACGCCGCGCACACCGCCGATCCGCCGCAGCAGCGGCAGGCACCCGGCAACCGGCCGCGGTGCCTGCGGCGCGCTGAGGCGACGGATCAGCTCGATCATGCGTGCAGTGGATTGTGCGTCCTGAGAGCCGGGAATCGCGAAAGGCCGCGATCGGCGGTATACAACGGATCGACCGCGGTCATCCGCCGTGGCCCTCATACGCGAGCGACCGGAGGGTCTCCCCGTTGCCGGCAATCACGCCCGGCTGCAAGCCGTTGCCGGCGACCGTGTGACGCCGGTAAGAGACGCGCGCCGGGGCTCGGGAAGCGTGCATGACCGCGTGGAGGCCGGTCACGATCAACTCCTTGAGCGTGGTGCCGCGTGCGGCCGCAACCTCTTCCGCCTCCTTCAGGAGAGCGTCGGGAATCTCTACGGTCGTCGTCATGCGGGCAACCATATTCCTTCGCCGCTCCAGAGCGTCGGTTCGTCGCGGTCCAGTGACTCGAAAAAACCGCCGCGGTCCGACACCCCGAACAGGAAGGCCAGCCGCTCGGCGCGCTCGCCGATCACGGCACGAATTCGACGCCGGTCCTGCAGCGATGCGGACTGTGTCTGGTATGACTGCGTACCGTAGATGCTGTGAAACAGCCCGCCGATGCACACCGCCTGGTCGTTGCCCCAGTCCTGGAGCAGATCATGGGTTCCGCGCAGGTGATCGAGCAGAGCGCCACCGGAGTGCGGGTTCGCGTCGGCTTTCAGATCGAGCAGCAGGTCGAGGTGTTTCTGGTGAATCATGTCCGTCCGATCGCAGATCGAGCGTAAGCTATCATGGAAGAGGGATGAAGATCGCAACAGTCCGCGCGGAGTCCGCCCCGGCATGACGCGACTCTCTCCGGTGATCGAACCGTACGAGCACGGGATGTTGGCCGCCGGCGACGGCAACCTCGTCTACTGGGAAACCTGCGGCAATCCGCGCGGCAAGCCGGCCGTGGTGGTGCACGGCGGTCCCGGTTCGGGATGCACGGAGTGGCAACGGCGCCTGTTCGACCCGACTGCCTACCGCGTCGTGTTGTTCGACCAGAGCGGTTGTGGGCGGAGTACGCCCCACGCGAGCACCGACGCCGCCGACCTTACGAGCAACACCACGTGGCACCTCGTGGACGATATGGAGGCGCTGCGGCGCCACCTGGGCCGAGCTGTTGGTGGTGGACAACGCCGGACACGCCGACAGGGCGATCACTCGGGCGCTGACTGACGCTACCGCCGGGTTTCTGGACTCGCCCCGCCGTTGAGGTTAGGTTGCCTCAAGGTGGCGAACACGCTCGCGCGGCCGACACATGGCGTTTGCCTTCGCACTCCCCGGTACGGCACCAGTCGGCGTTGCCCATGATCGGGGAGAGTGCTGGCGTGGGCGGTAATGGCAACTTCCGAGTCGAGGTTGCCGACTTCGGTCCGATCCGTCGTGCGTCTGTCGATGTTCGCCCGCTTATGGTATTCGCCGGACCAAGCAACACCGGCAAGTCCTATCTGGCGATGCTGGCGTGCGCGCCGCATCCGTGCTTCGGCCCAAACTTTCCTACGCGGCCCGGGCAACTCCGAGCCCGGCACCTGTCCAGCCTCGGTGACGCTATCGTCGAGCGGATCAGATTCCGCAACAACGGTTACGAGGTCGTTACCGTGCCGTGTGATTCGCCGCTGAGCGTCGCGCTCGCGTAGATGCAGGGGCCGGCAGGTGTCGCGGCGCAGGTGAACGGGGCCGGGAGGCGGGTGGCGTTGGCGGCGGTGCCGGTGGCGGCGGCGCTGCTGGTGCTGTTGGCGGCGGTGGGGCGGCCGGCGGAGGTGGCGGTGCCGGCGGGCGGCCCGTCCGACCGGGCCGTGCTGCCGTCGCAGGGCGAGAACGTGGTGGCGGTGGCCGTGGACTTCGGCGGCGCCGCCGGCGATGGGTTGGAGGCAGCCAACCTGGCGGTGCTGGCGGAGGTGGACGCATTCCTTCGCGACACCGAGGGGCTGCGCGGATACTCCTCGCCGTTGCGCGCCACGGTGGTGCGCGCGACCGAATTCGACATCGTGGTGCGTCCGTTCGTGCCCGCGGCGCTGCTGGACAACTACGACGAACGGGTGGCGGCGGAGTTGCGCGGCGCGTACGAACAGTTCCCGGAGATCCATCCCTACTGGAGCGCCGATTTCGGGACCGCCGCGTTCTACCTGGAGCTGGGTTCGCGGTTGGTGCGGTCGCCGGCGGTGCTGGTCGAGGGCCTCGACGGGCTGCAGCGCAGGCTCGCGGAGCGGCATGGGGCCGCACTGCACTACACCGGGGTGCGGCCGGTGGCGGAGCTGACCGGGCGGCTGATGGTGCGCGACCTGCGCGCGCTGCTGCCACTGGTGGGCGCGGCCACGGTGCTGATTCTGCTGCTCACCTTCGGCGGCGCGCGCGGCGTGCTGGTGGCGTTGGCGGCGACGGCGAGCGCGGCGGCGGCCGGCGGCGCCCTGTTCGTGCTGCTGGCCGGCGCCGGCACTCCGCTGTTGATCCTGGCGCCGGTGTTCGCCGGCGGGTTGTTCACCGACTACGCGATTCACATGGGCTGTCACGCCGGCTGGCGCGGCGACGGGTCGGGGCGCGCGGCGCGCGGCTACCTGCGCCTGCCGCTGGCGCTGACCGCGGCTACCACGGTGATCGGGTTCCTGGCCCTGGGCGGCTTGGGCAGCACCGTGCACCGGTTCGTGGCGGTCACGGTGAGCGCCGGCGCGCTGGCGGCGCTGGCGCTGGCGCTGTGGTGGATACCGGTCGCGGGGCGCCTGCGCGTGTCCCGCCGGCGCAACGCCGCCGGCTTGCTGGGTCGGCGCATCCACCGCCTGCTGGTGGGCGCGCTGCTGGCACTGTCGCGCCATCGCGTGCCGGCGACGGTGCTGTTGGCGCTGCCGGTGGTGGTGGCCGCGCCGCAGATCGGCCGGCTGGCGCCGGAGCCGTATCCCCTGCACCAGCTCCCGGCGGCGTCCACCATCGTGCAGGCGGAGGGCATCTTCAACCGCGAGTTCGCCGGCACGGTGCCGTTCGCGGTGACGATCGACGCCGGGACGGCGGATGCCTTCCTGCGCCCGGAGGCAATGCAGCACCTGCGCACCGCGCACCGGATCCTGGGCGAGCTGCCGGCGGTGGGGCACCGGCACTCGCTGCTGACGGTGGTGGAGCGCATCCACCGCTACTTCGCCGCCGGCGACGCGGCCGCGCGGGAGCTGCCGGCGAGCGATGACCCGGAGCGGTTCGCGCGCATCGTGTCGCAGTACCTGCTGTTCTACAGCGCGTCGGCGACCCCGGCGGACTACGCGGCGCTGGCCGACGGCAGCCTGTCGGCGGTGCGGGTGCACGGCATCCTGCGCTACCGCGACTTCGCCACCCTGGGCGAGCTGCAGCGGGCGGTTGAGGCGATCCGGGAGGAGCTGCCGCGGCAGTGGCGCATCGCCATCGCCGGACCGGCGCGCGAGCTGATCGCGCACGGCGAACGGCTGCGGCGCAACTGGCTGAGCTCCCTGGCGGCGAGCGCCGTGCTGATCTTCGTGACCGTGCTGGCGGTATTCCGCAACCTGCGCGAGGCGCTGCTCAGCCTGGTCCCGGCGGCGGCGGTGCTGGTCGCGGTCACCGGCCTGGCTCCCGGCTTCGGGGTGCGCATCGACGACTACACGGTGATCGCCCTGGCCATCACCCTGGGGCTGACGGTGGACTACACCATCCACATGCTGAATGCCCTGCACCACACCGCCGCGCCGTCCGGGAGTCCGGCCCGCGCCGTCGGCGCGGCGGTCGCCGGCGGGCGTGCCTCGGCCGCTACCGCGGGACTCGCGGCCGCCCCGCAGGCTGCCACCGGACGCGCTGCCACCGGACGCGCTGCCGCCCGACAACCTGCCGCCGGGCAACCTGCCGCCGGGCAACCTGCCCCCGGGCCGGCGCACGCTAGGGTCGCCGCGGTGGGCCGGGCCGCGGCTGTCGTGCGCGGCTGCGGCGTGCCGATGTTCATGAGCTTCCTCACCTCGGTGGTGGCGTTCCTGTCCCTGGCGGTGTCTTCGTTTTCCGGCGCGGTACACTTCGGTATAATGATCGCCGCAGCCATCCTGGGAGCTCTGCTGTTGAGTTTGCTGATTGCCGGATGGCAACTCGCCCGCATGGAGGTTGCATGATCCTCGTTACCGCGGCGCTGCTGGCCGCATTGGCGGCGGCGTCCCCGCTGGCGGCCCAGGACGCAGCCGAGGTCACCGCCCGCGCCGACGAACGCGGCGCGCCCGACAACATCAGCGCCACCATCAGCCTGACCATCACCGCCCCCAGCGGCGACCAGCGCGTGATCCGCGCCGACTCCTACCAGAAGCAGCGCAGCGCGGAGCGCGAGGACCGGCTGTTCGTGTTCACCTTCCCGCCCAACGTGCGCGGCATGGCGATGCTGGTGCACTCCTATATGGAGCAGGGCGACGACAGCATGTGGATCTACCTGCCCGACATGGACCGCGTCAAGCGCGTCGATCTCGGCTCATCTGGGGGCGGCTACTTTCTGGGCAGCGATTTCACCTTCCGCGACCTGGTGAGCCGCGACCAGGCCGAGTACGAGCACGAGCTGTTGCTGTCCGACGATGACGCCTACCACGTCGTGCAGGTGCGCGGGCGTACCCCGGAGTTGCGCCGCTCGTTCGGTTATGCGCGCGAGGAGCACTTCATCCGCAAGGACAACTTCATGCGCGAGCGGATCGTGTTCTACGACCTGGCCGGCGACCTGCTGAAGGAGCTGATCGTTGACCAGGAGCACGAGGCGGACGGCTGGGCGTTCCCGTCGCGGGTGCGGATGCTGAACCACCAGACCGGGCACGTGTCGGAGATCGTGTTCGAGGATCTGTCGTTCTCCAGCCAGATCCCGGACCGCTACTTTACCCAGCGCTACCTGAGGCGGAGGTAAGCGGCGGTGAGGCTGGTCGATGCGCGCCTTGCGGCCATGCTTGCCCTGGTGGCGGCGGCGCTCCCGGTCGCGGTGGCCCAGGAGGTGGGGGTGGGCGGGTTCGTGCGGCTCGACCACTACGGCGGCATCGCGGAGGAGCGGTTCTACAGCAACGACCGGGTGCGGCTGACCGCCGTGAGCCAGTTCCAGGCGGAGGACGAGGCGGGCTTCTGGTCGGCGTTCCTGGAGCTGGTCGCCCACGTGCAGTACGACGAGGCGGGATTCTCGGTAGCCCCCGGCGCGCTGACTGCACGCGACATCGACAACCTGATCCGGCAGGCGTACGGCACGTTCCGGTTCGACGCCTTCGACGTCGAGGTGGGCAAGAAGTTCGTGCGCTGGGGCAAGACGGACTTCCTGAGCCCGCTGGACGTGGTCAACCACTTCAACACCGAGGTGCCGGCGCTGGTCGACGTGTTCGAAGGCCCGCTCGCCGACCCGCTGCTGCACCTCACCGTCTACCCCACCGACGAACTGGCACTCGAGCTGGTGTACGTGCCGTTCCTGGCGCCCTACGTGATCGCCGTCGACGAGTTGGACTTCGACTTCCAGGTCGGCCTGCTGGACGTCGACATGGAGTTCCGCCACCCGGAGGTGAAGCCGTTCTCGGAGCTCGCCCACTCGGTGCACGGCGCGATCTCCTACTCTACCTTCGTGGCCGATCTACAACTGAGCTACTCCTGGTTCCGCGACCAGATTCCCGACATCGACCTGAGTGATCTGGAAGAGCGCAGCGGCGACCTGTACGAAATCGACGGTATGATCGTGCCCGCCTACGGGCGCGCCCACAACATCGGGCTCGGCGCCAGCGTGGGGCTCGACGGCTGGGTGATCTCGGCGGACGTCGGCGCCAAGTTCCTTCAGGACAACCTGGACGGCTCGCACATCGGGGTCAAGAACCCGGAGATC
Organism: Spirochaetia bacterium; assembly: GCA_965208575.1. Taxonomy (GTDB): domain Bacteria; phylum Spirochaetota; class Spirochaetia; order SZUA-6; family Bin103; genus Bin103. The sequence goes on from CBDBOV010000002.1 coordinate 452,400, forward strand.
CGCACCGTGCTGCAGGTGGACCACCCGTTCGCGATCGGCGAGCAGCAACTGTTCGCCACCGCCGGAGCGATCCACCGGCTGGTGCTGTTCGACGAGGATGCCTGGAACTCCGAGTTCAGCCCGTTCCTGGAGTCGATCATCGGCAGGTTGCACGACCGCGAACTGTTCCAGGACGAGCCGTCGCACTGGTACCTGATCGCCCGCCTGCAGACCAGCTTCCTGCGCGAGCAGCTCAGCGTGGAGACCACGGGGGCGTGGGGCGTCAGCGAGGTCGCCCTGCACCTGGCGCCGCGGGCAAGCTACGCGATATCGGATACGTGGTCGGTGGCCGCCGGCGCCAACCTGTGGTTCACGCTCGACGGCCCCGACAGCACCAAGGTGGGCCTGCTGCGCCGGGACGACGCCAAGGACAACGTGTTCATCCAGACCACGCTCCGCTACTGACCCTCCCCGGCGTGCTGAGTCCTTAGTTGCTCGCCATCCCCTTGGTGAGCGTGAGGCTGGGCATATCCGGCTTGGCGACGCCCAGGACCGCAAGAAGGGCGTGGGTTATCGTTAGGGAGTTGCCGTCGAGTGCGTACCCGATGGTCTGCTCCTGATTGAGTAGGGCGGTCGCCTCAGGGGGAACCGTAGGACCGACGATCTGCGTGAGCGTGACCATCAATTTAGAACTGCTCGCGTCATTGATGCTACCGCTCCCCGTAGTCTGCGCCGACGTCGGCATCATTGTGGTTGGATCCACAGGGCCGGGTGTCGTTACCACAAGCGAGAACGTGCCCTTATTCACTCCCTCACCGTCCACGATAGCCACCGTCACTTGGGCATCTATCTGAATTGTGGGCATGGTTGGTTGCGTCGCTGGGTCTGGATTCGGTACCGTCGCCTTCGTGGTGACGGTCCAGGTTCCTTCCAGTTTCTTCGCGTAGTCCGTTTTCATCGGGGTTTCGCAGCCCGACAGTAGTACCAGCGTCGCGACCGCCGCGACGCCCATGATTGAAGCGAATCTTGTCATTGCGCTTCCTCCTCCCAGTGCCCGTTTGGGCAAGTAATCGAGGACAGGATGTCAGATAACTCTCAACGGTGCAACATCCCGTCCGCAGGCTCGCCCGGTGGGTTCGCGGGTTCCCGATTAGCCGATCCAATGGCGCGCTCGGACGCGGCCGGCGGGGCGGGGGTGGCGCGACCTCACCGGCAAGCTGGTGTTCCCGGGCCCGGTAGCGTTGTGCCGCGCCGATGCGCCGGGAGCCTGGCGAGGCGGCCTGCCGGCGACCACCGTGGCCGTGCCGGTGGCGAGCCTCGGGCCGCCGGCGGGGCAGCCGCCGCCGGTGGACGCGGTGCCGGTGCCGCTGCTGCGGGGCGTGGCGGCGGAGCTGGAGGTGGTGCCGGATGCGGTGTTCGGGCGCGGTTGCGCGGCGTTCGCGGTCGACGACCGCATCCTGGGCGAAGCGGGCTTCGACGGCGACCTGGTGCGGGTGACCGGCCACTGCGGGGCGACGCTGGTGGTGCTGAGCGACGATGCGCGCACCATGGAGCGCAGCGTCGGGGGGTTGCCGCTGCCGCTGGACGGCGGCCGGGTGGTGCTGGCCCCGTCCAACGAGGCGGGCATGCGGGCGGCGCTGGAAGTGGCGTTGCGCAGCGGCGAGCCGGGCAGCGGCAGCGCGGTCGCGGCACCGGCGCACCTGCTGCTCGCCGAGCCGCAGGCCGCGGCGGAGTGGTGGCCGGCGGTGCGCGCCGGGACGATACGCATGGTGAGCGTGGAGGCCGATGACGGCGCCGCGGACGGTCCAGCTCCTGGCATACCTGTGGCGGGCCGAAGTGGCGGCCGGCAACACCTCGGGGCTGTGGAGGTTTGACGATATAGGTACGGGTGCGCGAAGCGGCGGAGATTGCTAAATGGCCGAAGGAGACTCACGATGAAACGGCATAGATGGGTTTACGCCACACAGAGTGAAGGAGTTACGGCATGAGTGAGAAGAAATCCGTGATACGGAGGCAGGCAGCGCGGCGAGATGAACGGCCTGCGGAGACAGAATTGAAGAACGCTACATTCGAGTGGGACAGGCACGAGAGGTGTGTCAAGATACGTGCTAGCTTCGTTCCTGACTTCAATACACCGTCAAAGCACAATTACACCGTGACGATACCATGGCACGAATGCAAGCGGATATTGGGTGCGTTTGCCGATGCCATGGTGAGCACCGACGAGGGGTAGCTTGACACGGTAGCACCCCTTTGTTCGGGCCGATAGTTGCGAAGATTGATCCACGAGGCGTAACTCTTGGGTAAAGTACCATTCTCTAACCACGCCCGTTCAAGGCCGTCAAGGGATGTTTCAGGATCTGGGCGCCTGCGAGGGCAACAGATAACGATCCTGCTCCGCGTCCACGGCAGCTGCGGTCCCGATCACCTCCGACCGCGCAGCGCGCGGAACAAAGATCCGCACCACGCGGTGCTTAGATACATCTTCGAGTTTCCTGCCGTCGAGATAGAACTCAAACACGTCGCCCTGCTCCACCATGCGATCTACGTGTACCTCGACTGGGGTGTTCGCGGTTGAACCGCGCCAAATTCTGAAAGGCTGCATCATGTCTTGGAATCTATCGGAGCAGCCATCTTGCAGTCAAACGCTTGCAAGCCCCCGACACGGGGTGCCAAGGGGTTGTGGATAACCGTCTCAATTCCTTTACAAACAAAGGATAAACTATCCTATTGACATGGCTTCGCGCGCCACTATAGTAGAGCTATTCCTCTTACGTCCTGACGCATCGCAGGCTCCCCTCGCCAATCAAGGGTTTGATATGCCCAGCGCGCGAGGGGAAATATCATGAACGGGCAGAACACCGACCGATGCGGATGGGACGATTATACCGTAGAAGACATTGAGGAGTTTACGGCACATCAGCGGGCCGTGCATCATCTCATCGACCATCACAAGGAATTGCTCGACCGGTATCCCGACCAGTGGGTTGGCGTCTGGGTCAGCGAGGACGGCGTACCACTTTTCGTGAACGGCGATAGCGTCGAAGACATCGTGCGAAAGGCTCATGACCGGGAATTGCCGCTCAAGCGCTCATATATTCGATTTATGGATACGCGACCTCGGACTGTCCCTTGATCAGCGGACGTTTCGACGACGAAGACCGTCCTGTTGTGGCCGGATCGGTTGGACTGGACTGGTTCGATGTATCAGGACCGGTCACCTTTCTAGTTGATACCGGCTCCACCGGCGAAGGGACGTGCTGGCAATCTCCAGGTGAATCGGCCGCAAGTTCGCCGGCTTCACGAGTGGTATACCGTGCTGGCCAGCTTCGTCGGCAGCAGGATTGACTGAGGCTCTGGGCTGGCTGACTCTTCCATTCAGGAACACGAGCTACTCCCGACCGACAGGATGGCAGCCACACGCCCGTTGGCAGGCGAGGGCCAGTGGGCTGGAGTGGGCTGCGCTTGCGTTGTCGCCCTCCCGGTTACGGTGTACCGTAGCTGGTGACTGCTGCGATGGTGGCGATGGAATCCCAAGGAGGTACTGGCGGACTACAAGGTGCCGCTTCTCATGACGCCGCAACCTGAGGGCCGCTACACGGTCACCTCCCCCGTGCTGCCGGAGTTGATCACCGCGGGCGACTCCATTCGCGATGCGATGGAGTACGTGACCGACGCCCTGGCCGCGGTGGTCGAACTCTACGAAGAACTTGGACGCCCGTTGCCACAAAGCACGCAGCTATCAGTCACAGGCGACCCGGTGTGGTTTGAGACCGTCATTTCCACCGCGTGACCTATCGAGAGGTCGCGCGGAGGCTAACGCAGCTCGGGTGCCATGAACGCGAGCGACGGGGACGTGGATCCCACCGCAAGTGGTACAACCCGATTCCCAGCGAGCCACGGTGCTTCCCGACCGGGGTAGCCGCGACCTGAAGCTGGGCACGGTTCGCGCCGCGATCCGACAGTTGGTTGTGATTCGACGCACCGGAGGAAGCCGGCTATCGTGTCGCCGGATGTGACAAGAAGCGGTGGGGGATACGCTGTATCAGGGGCTGTTGGTGCATGCCGACGGGCGGTTCGTAGCCGACCTGGAGATGGGCGGTGGCGTGGTGCGGGCGTTGCGCATGGCGCGCTCGGACGCGGCCGGCGGGGCGGGGTGGCGCGACCTCACCGGCAAGCTGGTGTTCCCGGGCCCGGTCGTGTTGAGCCGCTCCAATGCGCCGCGCGACTGGCGCGGCGGCCCGCCGGCCACCACCGTCGCCGTGCCGGTGGCGAGCCTCGGGCCGCCGGCGGGGCAGCCGCCGCCGGTGGATGCGGTGCCCGTTCCGCTGCTGCGGGGCGTGGCGGCAGAGCTGGAGGTGGTGCCGGATGCGGTGTTCGGGCGCGGCTGCGCGGCGTTCGCGGTCGACGACCGCATCCTGGGCGAAGCGGGCTTCGACGGCGACCTGGTGCGGGTGACCGGCCACTGCGGGGCGACGCTGGTGGTGCTGAGCGACGATGCGCGCACCATGGAGCGCAGCGTCGGCGGGCTGCCGCTGCCGCTGGACGGCGGCCGGGTGGTGCTGGCCCCGTCCAACGAAGCCGGCATGCGGGCGGCGCTGGAAGTGGCGCTGCGCAGCGGCGAGCCGGGCAGCGGTATCGCGGTGGCGGCGCCGACGCACCTGCTGCTCGCTGAGCCGAAGGCCGCGGCGGAGTGGTGGCCGGCGGTGCGCGCCGGGACGATTCGCATGGTGAGCATCAAGGCCGGTGAGCAAACGGCGCACCGCCAACTCCTGGCATACCTGTGGCGGGCCGGAGTGGCGGCCGGCAACATCGCGCTCGAGGAGTTGGCGGCGCTGCTGTGCTGGCAGCCGGCGCGGCTGCTGGGCCTGCCGGCGAAGGGCCGCTTGCACCCCGGCTGCGACGCCGACTTGGCGGTGCTCGACCCGGAGCCGCCGGCACCCGGCAGCGGCGATGAAGGGGAGCGCGGATCAGGGCAGGCCGATGACGGCGGGATGGCGGCGGACGATGCCGAAGCAGTTCGCGGGGCCGTGGTGTGCATGCTGCGCGGCGGCGACGACGGGGCTGAAAAGGCGGGCCGCTGGATCCGCGCGACCCCGGTACGCGAGCCGCTGTAACGTCGGCGCCGAGGTGCGGTTCCGGGGTTCCGCGCCGGGTTGCGGCGGCGGAGTCGCGGGTATCGGCGTGGCGGGCCGGTGGCGTTCGCCGTCCGAATTCGGGGGTTGCGCATGGACGGCGCGGCAGGAGTCAGGCGCTCGTGGGTTCGCGACGCGGCTCGCGCATGCGTCGGTGGGAGGCGAAGAGGAGGCGGGGGCCGCCAACGGGGTGAACATGACGCACCGGATCGCGCGGCGCCGGCGCCGGTTGGGGCCGCTGGAAGGCGGTGGAGCCGGGAGCTTCGAGCTCCGGCGCGGGTGTTGCTCTACTTGCCCTGCGCCATGCGGCGCTTGAGGGCGGCGAGTTCGGCGTCGGCGCGCTGCTCGGCGCCGAGGCGGTCGAGGTCGTCCTTGAGGGTATCGGGCTCGCCGGTAAGGGACTGGAGCTGCGCCAGGAGGGCCTCGGCGTCGGCGTTGACCACCGGGCCGTGCTGCATGCTCTTCAGGTGGCGCTTCATCACGGCGACCTGGGCGGTCAACTCCGCCTCCTCCGACGCCACCCGGCCGAGGCCGTCCTGGATGCGCTGCATTTCGTTGCGGGCCGCGGTGCGCAGCGTTTCGTTGCCGGCATCCGTGGCCTGCTTGATGCGTTCCTCCCAGGTCTTCAGCGACACCTCCAGGCGCTGGCGCTTCTTGGCCGTGAGGCGCAGCGCGGTGATGTAGCCGAGCACGTACTCGCGGGCCGCGGCCGGATCGAGACCGGTGAGGTCGGTTTCGTTTTCCATGCCTCGATTGTAGGAGGGCAGGCACCTTTTGGGTACCGTGTTACCGTGGGCGCCGAAGTGCGGGCTGGGCGGGCAGTGCGGGAACTGACGGATGGCGAGATGCTGGACGATGGACTGCGCCGGCTCGGCATGGGCGGCGACCGGCGCCTGCGCGACCGGCTGCAACGGTACGCCGCGCTGATCGAGGCGGCCAACCCGGTGTACCGGCTGGTGGACGCGGATCGGCGGCGGCTGGTCTCCCACCACCTGCTGGACAGCCTGGCGGCGGTGCCGGCGCTGCGCGAGGTCGAACCGCGCGCCACGCTGCTGGACGTGGGCAGCGGCGCCGGCCTGCCGGGCGTGCCGCTGGCCCTGGCCCTGGCCGGCACGCGGGTGATCCTGGTGGAGCGCAGCGCCCGGCGGGCCGCGTTCCTGAACCACGTGCGCCGCGAGTTGGCGCCGGCAGAGCTGGCCGTGGTCGCCCGCCCGCTGGCCGACGCGGCCCTGGCCCCGGTGGACGTCGTGACTTGGCGAGCGGTGGCGCCGCTGGCGCGCCTGCTGCCGGATCTGCTGCCGGTGCTGCACGCGCGGTCGACGGTTGCCCTGTACCAGGGCACCGCGGCGACCGTGCAGCGGGAACTGAAGGCCGCGCGCGAAGCGGCGGGTGCATTGCTGCGCGTGCAGGTGACCCGCCTTGCCGTCCCGCACCTGGACGCCGAGCGCCACCTCGTCCTGCTGCAAGGGTTAAGGAAGTGATTCCCGTTGCGGCAGGCGGGAGCGCGCGGTGCGCGGCACGCCGCCGCGGCGTGTTGCGCCGCCGCCGGCCTGCCGGCACCCGGTGGCTGCAGGGCGGCGCGCAGGGTGGCAGGTGCGCAACCTGGAACCATGTGTAGTGCTACGGTGCCGGCCCGCCATGAGGTGCTGAGCCGGGCCGGTCGGCACGCTGGACTTGGTGCCGACTTCCGCGAAACATACGGCAGGCATCCTTGAGGATGCTGCCCGACAACCCATGAGCAGTGCGTTCAACGTTCCTCCGCTGTCGCGTATCGGTGCACCGATCGCGCCGCACCGCCGCGGGCGCCGCTACCGCGAACTGATCGATCTTCGGGCGCCGGCAGCGAGCGAACGCGCCCCGGTGTCACTCGCATGATGAGCTTCTGGCAGGCGGCGGCGCTGGGCGCGCTGCAGGGCATCACCGAATTCCTGCCGGTGTCCAGTTCCGGGCACCTGGTGCTGCTGCGCGAGGTGCTGGCGGTGGGCGAGGTGCCGCTGCTGTTCGACGTGCTGCTGCACCTGTCGACGCTGGCCGCGACGGTGGTGGTGTTCCGGACGCGGCTGGGCCGGCTGATTGCCGCGGCCATCGACCTGCTGCGCCCGCCGGCGCGGCGGCGGTGCGGGGCCGATGAGCGGCGTTTGGTGGGTCTGCTGCTGCTGTGCACGGTGGTGACGGGCGGCATCGGCGTGGCGTTCGGTTCAGTGTTCGGGCTGGTGCTGCTCGGGCCGCGCCAGGTGGCGGCGATGCTGCTGGTCACCGCGGCGCTGCTGCTCGCCGCCCGCTGGCTGCGCGGGGCCGCCGCCCCGCGCGCCGATGCGCCCGCCGAGGTACGCGCCGGCGCGCCGCGGGGTGCCGGCTGGCAGCCGCGCTGGCCGTGGGCGCTGCTGGTGGGCGTGGTGCAGGGGCTGGCGGTGATCCCCGGCATATCCCGCTCCGGCGCCACTATCGCGGCCGGCGTGCTGGCGGGAGCGGATCGCGAGACCGCGGCCGACTTCTCGTTCCTGGCCTCGGTGCCGGCCATCCTGGGCGCGCTGGCGGTGTCGCTGCCCGAGCTGTCCGCCCTGGAGGAGGCGGTCGACGCAACCGCGCTGGCCGCCGGCATGGCGGTGTCGTTCGCCGCCGGCTGGCTGGCGCTGACGGCGCTGCTGCGCATCGTGCGCCGCGGCCGGCTGCACCTGTTCTCCCTGTACCTGGTACCGGTCGGCATCATCGGCCTGACCGTGCTGTAGCGCGCTCCCCGGCCGGTGTCGAGGCTGCCGGTCGGGGCTCGGTTGGAGCGCCCGCATGCCGATACTTGGGATATGGGAACCCATGCGCAGCGGGCGGCGGCCGCGCCCTGCCCGCGCCCGGCAGCGGTACCGGCGCGATGAACATTGCCAGGTGGACACGGAGCTGGCGGAACTCCGGCCAGGGCATACAGCAGGTCTGCGCGGTGGCGCTGGCGGCCACCGGCACCTTTGCCCTCGCCTCGCTGATACCGTTCCTGGCGGCCGGGCGGCCGTCCACGGCGCCGTTTCCGCTCAACGTGCTGTACGCGCCCGCCTGGTTCCTGTTCGACTCGTTTCTCTGGTTCGGGCTGCTGATTCCCGTGCTCTGCTACGTGTACGTGATCGTGCTCTACAACGACCGCGTGACGCGCGAGGTGATGGCCTCGCTGGTCGCGGTGGGATTGTTCCTGCCGGTGCTCGGAGCGCTCAGCCACGTGTTGCTTGCCGAAGACGGCGCGTTCGCGGCCGTGGCGCTGGTGGAGGCGTTCGGCCGGGTGCCGGCGGCCATTCTGCTGATCCTGATCCTGATGCTGGAGAGCGTCGCCTTCTTCGCGCTGCTGAAGCGGTGGCGCGAGCGGGCGCGCCGTACCGCGTCCGAGCAGCCGCAGGACGCGCGGGAGGCTCGCGACCCGCACGAGGCGCACGAGGCGCACGGGGATACGGCTCCGGCCCGCACGGCGCCGGGCGGAAAGGAGGACCGCGACCGCACCGCGGATGGCCCGCCGCACTACGCGAACGGCGCCGCGCAGCCGTACGTGAACGGGCCGGCGCATGGCTACCTCGCCGGCGTCAACGGCGCGTCGCCGCCGCACCCCGACGGCGTGACGTCTTACGTCGACGGGGTCAACGGGACGGTCCCGCCGCCCGCGGGCGGCAATGAGGGCAACGAGGGCAATGAGTCCGTGGGCGAGTATGTAGATGAGCCGGAGTACCCGGCCCACGACGGGTCCGCCGCCGTCCACGGCGGGCCGCCTACCCTGGCCGACGAGCCGCTGCCCGCGCGCGCCCTGCCCGAGGAACCGGCGGCGTCCGCGGCACCCGGCAGCACGCAACCGGTCGAGGACACGGCCGCGGCCCTCGACCTGGCGCAACCGGACGGCTCCGAAGGCGAGCCGAACCCGGTGGCATTCGTGGTTCCGGCTGACGAGGAAGCGGAGGCCGAGCCGGACCCGGCGGCAAAGCCGGCCGCGAAGCCGCGCTCCGGGCGCCCCCGCCGCCGCGGCTACAGCGTGCCGCTGGAGATCCTCGACGAACACGAGTCGGAGGAGCCGTGGCAGGTGGAAAACGACACCCGCGAGGCGGCCGCCACGCTGATGACCACGCTCGGCGAGTTTCGCATCGACGCCGAGGTCACCGGCGTGCGCCGCGGTCCGGTCATCACCATGTTCGAGATCCTGCCGGCGCCGGGGGTGAAGATCTCGCGCATCGTCAACCTGGCCGACAACATCGCCCTGCGCCTGGCGGCCTCGCGGGTGCGCATCGTGGCGCCGATTCCGGGCAAGCACGCGGTCGGCATCGAGGTGCCCAACCGCCACCGCGCCGTGGTCGGATTTCGCGACCTGGTCAGCCAGCGGGCGTTCCGGCCGGCACCGCGGTCGCTGGTCGACGGCGTGCCGATCGCGCTCGGCAAGGACATCACCGGCGAGACCCAGGTGATCGACCTGACGGCCACGCCACACCTGCTGATCGCGGGCGCCACCGGCGCCGGCAAGTCGGTGCTGGTCAACACACTGATCTGTTCGATTCTGTACTCGCGCACCCCGGAACAGGTGCGGCTGCTGCTGATCGATCCCAAGATCGTCGAGCTCAAGCTGTACAACGACGTGCCGCACCTGCTCACGCCGGTGATCACCGACCCCAAGCGCGCGTTTCAGGCGCTGCAGTACTGCCTGTACGAGATGGAACGCCGCTACGCGCTGCTCGACCACCTCGGTGTGCGCGACATCCGTTCCTACAACCGCAAGCTGACCGAGCGCGACGACCCGCTCACCCATGGCCCGCTGCCTTACCTGGTGATCGTGATCGACGAGTTCGCCGACCTGATGGCCACCACCGGCAAGGAGCTGGAGGCGACCCTGGCGCGGCTGGCGGCGATGGCGCGCGCGGTGGGCATCCACATCGTGCTGGCCACGCAGCGGCCCTCCATCGACGTGATCACCGGCCTGATCAAGGCCAACATCCCGTCGCGCATCGCGTTCATGGTGGCGAGCAAGTTCGACTCGCGCATCATCATCGATGCGGTGGGCGCCGAGAAGCTGCTCGGGCGCGGCGACATGCTGTTCGTGCCGGCCTGGGACGCCAACCCGCTGCGCATCCAGGGTGCCCTGGTGTCGGAGGAAGAGGTGGAGCGGGTGACAGAGAAAGTGCGCGAACTGGGCGAGCCGGACTACATCGACGAGGACATCCTGTTCGACGACGACGAGGCGGAGCTGGTCCTGGAGCCGGGAGCGGGCGACCCGATGATGGAGCAGGCGCTGGAGATCGTGGCCGGCGCCGGCAAGGCATCCGCCTCCTACCTGCAGCGCAAGCTCAAGATCGGCTACAACCGCGCCGCCCGCCTGGTCGAGGAGATGGAGCAGCGCGGCATCGTCGGTCCCGCCAACGGCAGCAAGCCGCGCGAAATCCTGCACCTGCCCAACCGCGACAAGAGCTGACCGCGGCGCCGGCCGGCACCGGATTCACCCGGCGGGCAGGTCCAGTTCGCGGCGCAGGGCGCCGTCCAGGGTCGGTTCCAGCCAGCGGAAGCCGAGCTCGGCGAGCCGCGCCGGGACCACGGCCCTGCCGTTGAGGATGAGCTGGTCGCCCATCTCGCCGAACAGCAGCCGGATGGCGATGCCGGGAACGGGCGCGAACGCCGGGCGGCGCAGCACGGCGGCGAGCGTGCGGGTGAACTCGCGGTTGGTGGCCGGCTCGGGAGCCACCACGTTGAAGGCGCCGTGCGCCTGCTCGTTGCGAATCAGGAAGTGCAGGGCGGCCACCGCGTCATCCAGCCCGATCCAGCTTATCGCCTGCCGGCCGCTGCCCACCACGCCGCCGGCCCCGAGCCGGAACACCGGCAGCAGCCGCTTCAGCATGCCCGCCTCGCTGCTCAACACCGGGCCCAGGCGGGCGTGCGCAACGCGGATGCCGGCCGCGCGCGCCGGGTCGGCGGCCTGCTCCCAGGCGGCCGTCACCTCGCTCAGGAAGCCGTGACCGGCCGGCGCCGATTCGTCCGCGGCGCCGTCGCCGTCGTCGTAGTAGCCGATCGCGGACGCCGACACCAGCACCGCCGGCGGGCGGCGCAGCGATGCGAGCGCGCCGCACAGCAGGGCGGTGGAGGTGACGCGGCTGTCGCGGATGCGCTGCCGGCGCGCCGCGGTCCAGCGGCCGGCGCCGATGTTCTCGCCGGACAGGTGGATCGCCGCGTCGAACCCCTCCAGTCCGTCCGCGTCGAGTTGCCCGGCGGCGGGATCCCAGCGGATCTCGGCGGTAGACGCGGGCGTCCGCCTCACCAGGCGTACCACCCGGTGGCCGCCGCCCTCCAGCGACTCGGCGAGGGCACGGCCGATCAATCCCGACGCGCCGGAGATGAGTACGCGCAACGGATCCGTGGAGTGTTCACCGGTGGCCATGTCCATACGCTACCGGAAAGCCGGCGTCGCAGCCACGCCGCGTGCGGACCGGTGGCGCGGGCAGCGGCGGCAGGTCAGGTGGCCGGCTTCATGGCGCCGACCGCCGACGCGATGGCGGAGGCCGCCATGAAGGTGGAGGTGTGCTCGGAGTTGATCACCATGTGGTAGAGCGCGGTGTCGTCCCAGTTGACGTGATAGTTGCGCGATACGAACGCGGACCGGCGCCGGTCGCTGGTGCGCACCAGGTGCAGCGCCTCGCGGAACGTGATGCCCTCCTCGCCCGCGTAGCGCTCGGCGCGGCTTTCCTCGGAGGCGACGATGCGTACCCGCAGCACGTCGGAGAAGTCGCGCAGCAGCACCATGCCGCCGCGCCCGACGACGATCACCCGGCCGCGTTCGCCGAGCCGGCGAATGGTCTGTTGAATGAGCCGGTGGTATTGCTGGCGGTCGAGAAAGTGCACCTCCTCGCCGATTTCGGGGTCGGAGGGCGGCACGAAGATGCCGCCCGGGCCGTGGTAGGACAGGTCGACCAGCGACGACGCGGAGGGCACGTTGGCCATGCTCTCCATGGTGAACCAGCGGGTCAGGAAACCGCGTACGCCGGGCTCCTCCACTTCGTCGATTTCAGCCACCTCTTCCGGATCGACGTGCGCCTCGCGCGCCACCTCGGTGATCAGCGCCTTGTCGACCACGTCGTAGCCGAGCAGTTCCGCGGCCCGGATGCCGATGGCGCGGGCGCCGCTGCCGAGTTGCCGGGAAATGGTTACCACTGCCATGTCACTCTCCCGCGCGCCGCCGATACCACCCCGCCAGGCGATGTCCGGGTGCGCGGTGCGGGCGCCGGGCGCACAAGGAGGGCCGGCAAACCGCGCGAACCGGGTGTGGCGGCTGACGGACAGCGCGCTTATGGGCCCACAAGGACTTGAACCTTGGACACGCGGATTATGAGTCCGCTGCTCTAACCAACTGAGCTATGGGCCCGCGAGGAACCGGCATGGTACACGAACGCCATACCGGCTACTACCCCGAAAAACCGCGCCCGCCCGCCCGAAGTTACACCGCTCCGTGCGGCGCCGCTTCCGGTCCCGCCGGAAGCGTGGCGGCGTAGCGGTGCAGGGCGCGCAGGCGCTCGGTCAGGGTGGGGTGGGTGTAGTGGTAGGCGCTGTACCAGGGGTGTGGATGGGGATTGCTCAGGTTGTCGCGGCTGAGCGTGATGAGGGCGCCGGCCAGGGCGCCGGCGCCGCCGGTGGCGCGCGCGGCATAGCGGTCCGCCTCGTACTCGTGGCGCCGGATCCAGCCGTTGGCGGCCGGCTGCAGGAAGAAGGTGGCGGGGCCCGACAGCAGCGAGAGAATGACCAGCGCCGCGTGCGAACTCGGCTCGCCGGCGCCGGCGGCGTGGAAGCCGAACGCCGCGAACAGCGCCGGCTGGTGCAGCAGCACGCTGATCAGCCACAGCCCGAGCAGGGTGAGCAGCAGGCTCAGGGCGACGTGCTTGAGGACGTGGCGCCGTTTCTCATGGCCGATCTCGTGCGCCAGCACCGCCTCCACCTGCGGCTCGTCGAGCGTGTTCAGCAGGGTGTCGAACAGCACGATGCGCTTGGCGCCGCCGAAGCCCGCGAAATAGGCGTTGCTGTGCTGCGAGCGCCGGCTGCCGTCCATCACCAGCACCGACCTGACCCGGAACCGCAGGCGTTCCGCCAGCGCCACCAGGCGCTGCTTGAGCGTGCCCTCGGCGAGCGGCCGGAACTTGTTGAACAGCGGCGCGATGAGCGGCTGGTACAGGTAGTTGACCAGCAGTTGGAAAGCGGCCACGAAGCAGAACGCCCAGACCCACCACAGCGCCCCGGTTTCGGCCATGAACCAGAACAGCCCGAGCAGCAGCGGTACGCCGAGGATCAGCGTGAGCAGCAGGCTCTTGAGCTGGTCGAGGAAGAAGGTGGCCATCGTCATGCGGTTGAAGCCGAACCGGGCCTCGATCACGAACTGGCCGTACAGGCGCAGGCCGAGTGTCAGCAACATGCTCGCCACCGCCAACAGCACCACGAACGCGGCCCCGGCCAGCAATGGCGAGGCGATGCCGTGCGCCGCCAGCCAGCCGGCGAGCGCGCGGTCGAGCGCGCCGAGGGCGCCGCCGGCCACCACCGCCAGCGTGACGGCGACGAGCAGCGCGCGGCGCACCAGGCCGAGGCGGCTGCGCGCGAGCTGGTAGTCGCGCATGCGCGCCACGGTGGCCGCGTCGAGTACCTCCTCCAACTCCGCGGGCGGCCGCGGGTGGCGGGCGCCGTGGCGCAGGTTGAGCAGGGTGAGCAGCGTCTCGCTGCCCTGCTGCACCAGGTACAGGACGATCCACAGCAGCAGAATGGCGCCGGCGTCCATCAACCGGCCCTGACAGCCCGTGCGGCGCGAGTCGGTCTCGGCCGCGGGCCACGGTTCCATGCGATTGCCACGTTGGCAACAAGTATATTCTATAATTCGGCGGCAGGATGATGAGCTACGGCCCGCAACCGTACCTGAATGCGCTCGGCTCGCGCTACGCGGCGCCCGACGGGGGCGGCGTGGGCGTGGAGGCGGGCGGCACGGCCGACCCGCGGCTCGATCCCTACTCGCGAGCCGTGATCGAAGCGGTCGACGCGGTGTCGCCGGCGGTGGTCAACCTCGATACCGCGGACGGCGCGGCCTCCGGATTCATCTTCACGCCCGACGGCTTCATCCTCACCAACAGCCACGTGGTGGCCGACGCCGAGTCGCTGACCGCCACGCTCGCGGACGGGCGGCAGTTCGAGGCGCACCTGGTAGGCGCCGATCCGGAGACCGACCTTGCGGTGGTGCGGATCTCCGGCGACGACCTGGTGGCGGCGCCGCTCGGCGACTCCTCGGCGATCCGCGTGGGTCAACTGGTGGTCGCCATCGGCAACCCGTACGGGTTCCAGTACACGGTGACCGCGGGCGTGGTGAGCGCGATGGGCCGCACGCTGCGATCCGGCGGCGGGCGCCAGGTGAACGACGTGATCCAGACCGACGCCCCGCTCAACCCCGGCAACTCGGGCGGACCGCTGGTCACCTCCTACGGCGAGGTGGTGGGGGTCAACACGGCGGCCATCGTGCCGGCGCAGGGCATCTGCTTCGCGACCGCCATCAACACGGCCAAGTACGTGAGCATGTACCTGATGCGCGAAGGCCGCGTGCGGCGCAGCTACATCGGCATCGGCGGCCACAACGTCGCCATTTCCCGGCAGGTGGTGCGCCACCTGAAGCTGCGGGTGGAGACCGGGGTGATGGTGGAATCGGTCATGGTGCGCGGGCCGGCCGGGCGCGCCGGGCTGCTGCGCGGCGACGTGATCATTGCCTTCGGAGACCGCCCGATATCCGCAATCGACCAGCTCGACAAGCTGCTCGACGACCGCGCGGTGGGGCAGCCGACGCCGGTGACCGTGCTGCGCCGCGCCAGCGTGCGCCACCTCACCATCACCCCCGACGAATACGACGGCGGCTGACCGCACCGACCGTCGGCAGGCGGTGCCGCAACGACAGCGGCACCAGCCGGCACATGCCGGGACAGCTCCGTGGTAGACAAACCCATATTTATGGCGCATGGTGGTCTGATGAAGACGACGATCGAAATTCCGGATCGGCTGTTCCGCGAAGTGAAGGTCAGCGCGGCCTCCCGGGGAGAGTCGCTCCGTCAGTTCTTCACGGAAGCAGTTGTCGAGAGACTGCGCCACGTGGACGCGCAATCGAGGAAGCCCTGGATGAAGCACTACGGCGCTCTCAGGGATTACTCGGACGAGTTGGACCGCATCGAGCGGATCGTGGAGAATGAATTCGAGAGTGTCCGCCAGCACGATTGGGCATGATCCTCGACACGAACGCCCTGTCCGCATTCCTGAAGGAGGATCGGGCGGTCCTGCGCCACGTCGACGACGCCGACGCATTCTGCGTACCGGTGATCGTGCTCGGTGAATACCGATATGGACTGTCAGGATCGAGGGATCGTGCTCAGCTCACCGCGAAACTTGACGCGCTGATTGCTGACGCGACTGTGCTCATGGTCGATGAGTTCACGACACGCGTGTATGCCGCGGTTCGCGCGGAGCTCAAGAGTGCGGGCACACCGATCCCGGAGAACGACGTCTGGATCGCCGCGCTCGTTCGCCAGCACCACATGCCGCTGCTGACCCGGGATCGGCATTTCGACCAAGTCGCGCAGCTCGAGCGAGTGAGTTGGTAGCGGTGAGCGTCCCTGGGGCATGTCGGCGGCGTCCGCCGCCGTCGACATGCGAAATCCGCGGCTGACAACGGCGCGCGGGACGCAGCATAATTGGCAGCGATATGGCCAGCATCGTTCCCATGGACCGAGAGGAGCTTCCCGCCGACTGCTACGTGTACAAGCACTCCACCGCTTGCCCGATTTCGGCGGCGGCGGCGGCGGTCGTGCGCGACTACGTTTTTGACCGGCCGGTGTACTGGGTCAACGTGATCGAGCAGCGCCCGCTGTCCAACTGGGTCGCCGACGCTTACCGCGTGCGCCACCAGTCGCCGCAGCTCCTGAAGATCAGCGGCAGCCGCGTCGAGCGGCACTGGAGCCACTTCGACATCACCGCCGCCAACCTGTCCTCCTGAGAAACAACAATCAGGCGGCCTCCGGGACAAGCTCATAACCGAGTGCGTGTGCCTGCCTTCGGAGCCGGCGTTCAAAGCGGCGCCGGTCCTGGCGCTCCTCGGCGGCGAGGATGCTGTCATCGTAGGCCACGCGATGCGTGATCAGATGGTAGATGATCCGAGCCAGTTTATGCGCGACTGCAGTGGTCGCTTCGGGAGTACCCAGACGCGCCCGCATGCGGCGGAAGTGCTGGCCCAGGGCCGATGGGCTGCGGTACAACGACTGGGTCGCCCAGTGCAGCGCCTGGGCGGCCCGATTGGTGCCCCGACCGGTGTGCGAGCTGATGATCTTGCCGCCGGTGATCTGGTTGTGGGGGCACAGGTGCAGCCAGGAGGCGAATTGCGGTGCGGTCGGAAAGCGGGACAGTTCCGGGCCGAGTTCGGTGAACAGAACCAGCGCCGTACTTTCGCCGATGCCGGGAATCAGCGTCAGGTCAGTGCCGAACAGGTGCGTAAGGTGGCCGCGCAGGTCGAACCGCTTGGCCGGTGACTCGGTTGGCGCCTCGGGCTCCGCATCGATTCCCTCATCCGGTGGGTCGTCGCCCACCGCGCCGGGTGGCTCGCTGCTGGCTTCGAACGCGCGGATGCCGGCTTCGATTTCCTGATCGCACTCCGTGATGAGTTGTTGGTAGTGGGCATAGGTCGCTCGCGCGTGCCGCAACGCCAACAGGTGCTCGGCGCGCCAGTCGCCCTGCAGCGCCTTGATCAAGGTCTCGCGGCTGGCTTTGATCCGCCGGTCGGCCAGAGCGGCCAACCGCGCCGGATCCCGCTCACCCGCCAGGATAGCGTCCGTAATGGCCAGACCGGTCGTCCCCGTCAGGTCAGAGATGGCATGGTGCAGATGCACGTTCATCTGGCTGTACGCCTTCTGCATGTGCAACACGCTGCGCGACGCCATCTTGATCAAGGTGTCGCGATGGCGCAGCACCGAGCGCAGTGCACACACCTCGTCGGCAGGGCGGAATGAGCCGCGCAGCAATCCCACCGAGTGCAGGTAGCGCAACCACTCGCAGTCGGCCACGTCGGACTTCCGACCGGGTACCGAGTGCACGTGACGCGCATTCACCAGCACCACGTCGAAGCCGTGTGCCTCCAGGATCTGATACACCGGAATCCAGTACACACCGGTGGACTCCATCGCCACCGTGGTGACCTCGCATTCCTTGAGCCAGTCGGCCAAGGCGTGCAGGTCCGCGGTGAACGTAGCAAAGTTCCGGATCGGGTCCGGGTCGCGCTCCGGGCGCACAGCCGCGTACACCTCGGTAGCGCCTATGTCCAAGCCGGCAGCGTCCGGGTGCATCACCTTTGGTTGCGCTGTGCGACTGCCCTTGCCCTTGCGTCTGTGTCTGCGTCGTGCCATGAAACCTCCGCTACGACTGAGTGGTGCGGCCAAGGCGTGTGTAGCAGGTATTCTCCTGAACGGGATGATCGCCACCCGGCCGCGCCGGCTGACAACCTCACCAATGACTACGCCACCCGCCCCGGGGCCAAGCTCTTGAACGGGTTCGCAGAACGTAACGCCAGTGACGCGCCGGCCTACTTTCGCGCTCCACCCAGAACTCTGCCCACACTATAGCTCACCCTTGTTTCTTTCATGACTGCGCCGGCCCAGGGGCCGGTGGGATAGCTCTTGAGAGACTAAGTCAGGCGGCGTCCTGGTTTCTGCCGTGAACACGCCGGCCGCAGGCCGGTAGGAAGCTCCTGAGGAGCCGGCCCGCCAGACGCAGGGCTGCGCTGGTGGGCATGCGCAACGACCGCGAGCTGGCCGAGAACGTCGCCTCCACCGAGTGGCGGCTGAGCGATAACGGTGCCGCGCCGCCACGTCCGGCTCGACCACTCGTCAGCCGGCCAGGCAGCGCGCCGCAAGCGATCAGGCCGGCAACGCTCTTCGGCGGCAGGCCGTCAAGGGGCTTGGGAGCGGCTGCTTCCGGCTGCCTGCAGGGCGGCGACGATGCGGTCCACGTCGTACACGGCGCCGCGCCAGGTGCCGCCGCTGGCGGCCTGCAGGGCGGCCCACAGGCGGGTGTCATCGGGCAGCGCGGCGTGGGCGGCCAGGTCCGGGTGGGCGGTGCGCCGTTCGAGCAGCGCGGCCGCCGCGGCCGGCTCGAGCGGGCCGTCGGCGGTGCCGGCCAGGTCGACGCGGCCCTCCAGGGCGGTGCGGTCCACCACGATCTCGATCAGGTCGCCGTCGCGCAGCTTGCCGAGCGGGCCGCCGGCGAGCGCCTCCGGGCCGATGTGGCCGATGCAGGCGCCGGTGGACACGCCGGAGAAGCGCGCGTCGGTAAGCACCGACACGGTCTTGCCCCAGGGCAGGAACTTGAGCGCCGAGGTGATCTGGTAGATCTCCTCCATGCCGGTGCCGGCCGGGCCGATGCCCATCACCACCACGATGTCGTGCGCCTTGACCGGGGCGGCGCCGGGGGAGCCCTTGATGGCGGCGATGGCGTCCGCCTCGCTGGTGAACACGCGCGCCGTGCCGCGGTGGGTGTAGACGCCGGCGTCGTCCACCACGCTCGGATCGATGGCGGTGGCCTTGATCACCGAGCCCTCCGGGGCCAGGTTGCCGACCGGGAACACCACGGTGCTGGTGAGGCCGCGCGCGCGGGCGTCGTCCGGGTCCATGATCACCTGCTCGGGGGCCACCCCGTCGGCGGTGCAGGCGGCGTGCGCGGCGGCGCGGCGCGGGCTGTCCTGCCAGCCGTCGAGCACCTCGTCCACGGTGCGCCCGGTGACCGTGCGCACGCCGGTGTGCAGCAGGCCGGCGCGGCGCAGGTGCAGCATCACCTCCGGCACGCCGCCGGCGGCGAACACGCGGATGGTGGGGTGGCCGACCGGGCCGTTGGGCAGCGCGTCCACCAGCCGCGGGGTGCTGCGGTTGACGCGCGCCCAGTCCGCCACCGTGGGGATGGGCAGGCCGGCGGCGTGCGCCACGGCGGGCAGGTGCAGCAGCAGGTTGGTGGAGCCGCCGAACGCGGCGTACACGACCATGGCGTTGTCCAGCGCCTGCTGCGTGAGCAGGTCGCCGGTGCGCAGCCCGGCGTCGGCCAGGGCCACCAGCGCCAGCGCGGAGCGGCGCGCCATGTCCAGCCACGACGGCTCGCCGGAGGGCGCCAGGGCGGCGTGCGGCAGCGACAGGCCGAGCCCCTCCGCCACCACCTGGGAGGTGGCCGCGGTGCCCAGGAACTGGCAGCCGCCGCCCGGGCTGCCGCACGCCCGGCAGCCCATGGTCTGGGCGTGCTCCAGGCTGATCAGGCCGTGAGCGAAGCGGGCGCCAATGGTCTGCACCAGGCCGGTGTCCTCGGAGTCGGGCGCCGGCAGGGTAACGCCGCCGGGTACGATTACGCCCGGCTCGCCGCGCAGGCCGGCCACCGCCAGCAGCATCGCCGGCAGTCCCTTGTCGCAGGTGGCCACCCCCAGCACGCCGCTGCGCGTCGGCAGCGAGCGCGCCAGGCGGCGCAGCACCACGGCGGCGTCGTTGCGGTAGGGCAGGCTGTCGAACATGCCGGGGGTGCCCTGCGAGCGGCCGTCGCACGGGTCGGTGCAGAACGCCGCGAACGGGATGCAGCCCGAGTCGCGCAGGGCGTCGGCGGCCGCCTGCACCAGCAGGCCCACCTCCCAGTGGCCGGTGTGCAGGCCGAGCGCGATCGGCGACCCGTCCGGCGCGCGCACGCCGCCCTGCGTGCTCAGGATCATGAACGCCGGCTGGGTGGTCTCCGCCGGCTGCCAGCCCATCGCCACGTTGTGGGTGAGTCCGAACAGGTTGCCGCTCGGCTCCTCGCGCAGCATCTCCGCGGTGATCGGCAGCGCCCCCTCCGGCGCGGTGCCCATCGTGCGCAGCCCCGTCTCGGGGCCGCTGAGCCCCTCAAAGCCGAGAATCTCGTCGCCTCCGGCGATCCGCAGCGGCGCCTCGCGGTTGGGCCCGCGCGAGTCGCGGGGCGGGGCGGTGTCGGTGCTTCGGTTCTGATCGGTAGTGCTCATGGGCGTTCAGCGGACCTGGTTGGTGAGGGTGCCGATCGCCGGGATGGTGATATCCACGGTGTCGCCGGGGGCGAGGGTGAAGCCGTCCGGGGGCACGATGCCGGTGCCGGTCATCAGGTAGCAGCCGTGCGGGAAGCTGTTGTCCCGGTACAGGTAGCCGAGCAGCTCCTCCGGCGTGCGCTTGAGTTCGGCGAGGGTGGTGCTGCCGGTGAACACCGCGGCGCCGCCGCGGCTGATTACCAGGCTGATTTCGGTGCTCGCCGGCAGCGGCTCGGCGCCCACCAGCAGCGCCGGTCCGAGCGCGCAACTGGCGTCGTATACCTTGGCCTGCGGCAGGTAGAGCGGGTTCTCGCCCTCGATGTCGCGCGAACTGACGTCGTTGCCGATGGTGCAGCCGATCAGCGCACCGCCCGCGTCGGCGAGCAGCACCAGCTCCGGTTCCGGCACGTTCCAGCCGGCGTCGGCACGGATCGCGATCTGCCCGCCGCTGCCCACCGCGGTGCGCGCGCTACCCTTGAAGAACAGCTCCGGGCGCGGCGCGCTGTACACGCGGTCGTAGAAGCTGTCGCCGCCGGCCTGCTCCGACTCCGCCATGCGCGCGTCGCGGCTGCGGTAGTAGGTGACCCCGGCCGCCCACACCTCCTGCGACACCAGCGGCACCAGCGCATCGGCCGGGTCGAACGCCTCCAGCGCGGTTCCCTGCGCCGCCAGGGCGGCGATCCGGTCGGGCAGGCCGGGCGGTCCGATCAGGCTGTCCCAACTCTCGGCCAGCAGTACGAAACGGTCTTCGGCGGCGGCCACGACGCCGCGCTGCGTACGGTACAGTAACATCGCCGGCGAATGTACCAGCCGGCAAAATCCGCCGTCAACGAACGCGCGTGCGGGATTCTTCGGCTGCCGTGCGCGTCCGGTCGCGCACGACGACATCGACTTCGCATTCCAGGACGTGAAGGAGGTGCAGTACGTGATCAACGGACTTGCGGTAGTTGGTCTGATCCAGCAATCGATAGAGTTGAGCAGGCGAGGTTCCGAGTCGCCGGATGATTTCCCGTTTCGAGAGGGCCGTCACGGTCACTCTGCGCTGCGCCTCAAGCGTGAGCTTGTACAGCAACAGGTCGCGCAGGTAGCTCGGATCCTGGTTGAATTCCAGAACCTGCTCGACGTGGACCGTGGTCTCTCGCCCGGATTTCACGGTGAACACGAATGCCTCCTGAGCCAGTTCGTCGTCAACGCGGACCCGGGCCACCGGGTCTCCGGGCGCGGGAGCGGGATCGGTCTTGACGTACGGGAACAGAAAGGACTCCGAGTCCGTCGTGATCTCGAACGATTTCTTGTGGTTGTTGAAAGTCACCGTACGAATCTTCACAGCTCACCCTCACGCTGCAGTTCCTCGATCAGATCCAGAATCCGCCGGGTCGCCGTGCCCTTCATCGCCATCCGATGCTACAGACATGCACATGACGCGGCGCGTGGTAGGAGACCCAAGTGATAAAGATATAGCCGCCGCGCCGAATCCGCGCCACAAGAAAGGCTACCCTGCACGGTAACATTTGTCAAAAGCGCGGGGCTGCCCCCGACGCCACGGCGGTAGCCCCGCCACGCAGACGGTGGGATGGCGTATGATGGCGGCAGAGTGAAGCGACTGCTCCCGATAGTGGCAGCGGCTGCCGTACTGGTGGCCGGCGGAGCGGCGTTCCTGGCGGTGCGCACGCCCTCGCCCGAGCAGGTGGCGACCCGCCTGCTGCACGCGCGCTACGTCAACGACGCGGCGGCGGTGTACGAGCTGGCGTCGGCGGAAGACCGGCGCTGGCGCACGCTGGAGCAGCACCTGGCGGGCCACCCGCAGTTTCCGGCGGAGTTCCAGGAGCTGATCGTGGAGTTGGGCGAGTTCATCGAGATACGCGAAACCGAGGGCGAACTGCAGGGCGACGCCGGCGTGGTGACCGTGCACGGCGCGGTGCCGAACGCCAACCATCCGGAGCTGCGCGACCTGCTGTACGGCGAGGGCGCCGCCGACGGCAGCGGTGTGGAGGAGCGCCGCGCCGAGTTGCGCCGCCGCGGAGAGGCCGGCACGCTGCCGGTGATCGAGTTCTCGCAGCGGGTGGAACTGGTGCGGGAAGGCGAGCACTGGAAGGTGTTCCTGGACTGGGCGGTAGGCTTCACGATCCGGTTCCGCGCCGAGGTGCGCGAGGAGCTCCCGTTCGAGTTCAGCGTGGAGCCGGAGAGCATCACGCTGAGACCGGGTGAGACCGGCGCGGCGGTGTTCCGCGCGCGCAACGCTTCCGACGCCACGGTCAAGGCCAAGGCGGGCCACCTGTTCGAGCCGCCGGCGGCGTTCCTGCACACCGAGCTGCTGCAGTGTTTCTGTTTCTTCGAGGACACCTACGCGCCGGGTGAGGAGCGCGAGCTGCCGGTAGCCATACGCCTCGGCTGGGACACTCCGCCCGATATCGGCGAGATCACCATGCTGTACGAGTACTATCCGCTGGCGCAGTTCCAGGACCGCCGCCCCGCCGAGGCGCGCGATGAGTAGCAACGGCAACACGGTAAGGATGACCGAGGGATACTCGGATCGAGAACTGGAAGCGATGATGGCGGACCTGGAGTCCGACCTGGTCGAGCGCAAGGAGTCGCTACGCGGCGACAGCGCGGCGCGCATTCGGGAGGCGGTGTGCGCGTTCGCCAACGACCTGCCGGACCATCGGCGTCCGGGGGTGGTGTTCGTCGGCGCGGACGACGCCGGCGACCCCACCGGGCTGGACATCACCGACCAGCTTCTGTTGCAGCTCTCCGATATCAAGACCGACGGCAACATCGTACCGCCGCCGACCCTGACCGTCGCAAAGCACGTGCTCGGCGGTCTGGCGGTGGCGGTGGTAACCGTGCGGCCCTCCGACTCGCCGCCGGTACGCTGCCGGGGGCGCACCTGGATTCGCGTCGGTCCGCGGCGCGCGATTGCCAGTGCACAGGATGAGCGGATCCTGAACGAGCGGCGCCGGTACCGGGATTCGCACTACGACTCCTCCGCGGTCCGCATGGCCACGATCGACGACCTGCGGGTGGGGCGCTTCATGGACGAGTACCTGCCGGCCGCGGTCGACGCCGAGACGCTGGCCGCGAACGACCGCACCGAGGAGGAGCGCCTAGCCGCCGCGAAGATGATCGTCTCCGTGGATGAGCCGGTGCCGAGCGTGGCCGGCATGCTGGTCCTGGGCCGGCAGCCGCAGCAGTTCCTGCCGGGGGCTTACGTGCAGTTTCTGCGCATCGCCGGCCGGGAGTGGGGCGGCGAGGTGCTGGACGAGGCGCGCTGCGACGGGCCGGTGGCCGACCTGGTGCGCCGGGTGGACGACAAGCTGATCGCGCACAACCGCACCGCGGTGGAGTTCATATCGGCCCCCACCGAGACCCGCCGGTCGACCTATCCGCTCGGTGCACTGCAGCAGCTCGTGCGCAACGCGGTGATGCACCGCACCTACGACGGCACCAACGCGCCGGTGCACGTGTACTGGTTCGACGACCGGATAGAAATCAACAGTCCGGGCGGCCCGTACGGCGCGCTCACGCCGGAGAACTTCGGGCGGCCGGGCGTGATCGACTATCGCAACCCGACGCTGGCGGAGGCGATGCGCGTACTCGGCCTGGTGCAGCGCTACGGGTTCGGCATACCGGCGGCGCGGCGCGAGTTGCGCGCCGCCGGCCAGGGCGACCCCGAATTCCAGGTCGACACCCACTGGGTGCACTGCACGGTGCGCGCACTTCGATAGCCGCGATCCCTTGCTGCGAACTAAGCGAGCTGGGTGCGGTAGACGGTTTCCGGGGTGTTCTCGATGCGCGTCCACCAGAGGGCGACGTCGAAGTCGGGGTCGCCGGCGAGGTAGCGCCACAGGCGGATGCGGTTCATCACCTCGATGCGGTGGCGCTGGCCGTGCCACGGGATCCGTTCGCTGAGGATCTTGGCGACGTCGGTGCGGGTGCCCGGGTGGTCGAGGTCGGCGGTGTTCCACAGCCGCTGCTGGCGCACGGTCGGGTTGAGGCGCAGCTTGAACATGTAGCGGTCGCGGCCGGTCCGGTTGCTGCGCGCCGCGTGCCACACGTTGGTGTGCCAGAAGAACATGGTGCCGGCGTCGCACACCGCCTGCACCTGGCCGAGCACGTCCTGGTAGCGGCTGGTGGTGGACTCGTATACGCGCCGGAACTGGCTGCCCGGCAGGAACAGCGTGCCGCCCGACTCGGCCGGCGTGTCCTCCGGGAAAAACGAGATCTGGATGTCGAAGTGGTGGCGCCGCACGTCGTACTCGGCGTCCTGGTGCAGATTGGCGCCCTTGCGCGTGTGCGCCGGGGTCAGGTGCGCGGCATGGTGGTCGTAGCGCGGGTCCGGGCCCACCAGGCTGTGGATGATCGCCGCCACCCGAGGCAGCCGGAACGCCTGTCCGAGCGCCGAGTCGGGCTGTGTCCAGATGTCCCGGAACGGTGCGCCGCCCTGGCCGCGGTCGCGCATGTGGCGCCCGGACTCGATCTCGGCCATCACCGCCGCGCACAACTCGCGCGGCACCAGGCCGTCGAAGCGCAGGAAGCCGTCGCGCACGAAGCGCGCCATGTCGCGGCTGGTCAGCCGCAGGTCGCCGGCAGTGCCGTTACCGCCGTTCCCGTCGTTACCGCTTGCCATCGGTCGCCTCCAGTTTCTCCAACACGAATTCGAACTCCAGGTAGGAGAGGTCGTACTCCTGGCCGGGACTCGGCGGGAGCAGGTCGGGGTACTTGATTACCCGCCAGCCGTCGCGCATGGCATCGAGGACGGTGGCGTAGGGCGGTACCGCATCGCCGGCGGCCTCGTAGGTGTCCCGGCCGGTGCCGTCGTACAGCGACCAGGCCACCACCTCGGTGTCGGGACTGGAGTTGGCCGCGTACAGCACCAGCAGCTTCTGCCGGAGCGCTGCACGGTCGGTGGGGCTCGCCATCATCCGCTGCTCCATGTCGCACTAGGGGTAGTCCTCGCCCGAAAGGCGGCGGACGCGAGGGAGTCTGTACCAACGGCGCAACGAGGCGCAACCACCGCAACCACCGCCACCACCGGGTGCAGCGGCATCGGCAGTGCAACGGGAACGGGTGTCGAGGCGCGACGCCGGCGCAGGTGCGGCGCCGGTGTGCCGAAAACCACATTGTAATGAAGCGGCACCGCACACAGACTTCGTTGAACGGGACGTGGAAGTTCCGCACCGACCCCGACGGCATGGGCGACGTCTCCCCCGACATCGTCCGCAATACGATCGGCGCGACCGCGCAGGGAAGCTGTGCCACGCGCTGGTGATCGCCGCCGGCGAGGAGGACCCGACCCGCTTTCTGCAGCAGGGCGCGTGCGTGTGGGAGTGGCAGATCGCGAAGGAGAAGTACGACTGGCCGATCGACTACCACCTGCTGTGCAGGCTGGTTCCCGCCCGACATGAACTACCTGATCAAGCCGTTCCGGACGCTGCCCGATTCCGAGGGGCCGGCGGTCGGCTCGGTGGCCGACCTGGCGAACAAGAAGCGCAACCTGCTGGAGTTCATCGGCGAGTTCGGGCCGCCCGAGTCGCTGCCCAACCTGGAGTCGCTGTGCCGCTTCCTGCCGGAGAACGAGCGCTGGCCGCTGGACTGGAAGGCGCTGGAGCGGCGCTGCCTGCACGGCGACATCCTGCTGCGCTGGATTCCGGAGCCGCAGAGCCTGCAGCAGTTGATCCGCGACAGCCAGGACTACCAGGCGTTCCTGTACAAGTACCACGTGGAGAGTTGAGCATACTTTGCCGGTGCGCTTCTTCAACACTACCGGCCCGGTACGCGCCCACAAGCACTACTGTGTGCCGGCAGGAGGAGGGACGAGAAGATATTCCACTACCGCCGCGAGTCCGGCGCCGGCGCCGACATCCACGTGTGGGGCATGTAGCCGAGACCCCGATTCGGCGCCGATACCGTTGAATTACTGATAAAATCAACGGCAGCGCCGTGGATTATTGGGCCGAATCCCGGTAGGCTGGGTTGGCATGTACGCGCGAACGCTGGATGTCAGGAAGATCGCAGCACGAAAGTCGCTGTTTCTGTTCGGGCCGAGGAGCACCGGCAAGACGACGCTGCTGAGGGCGCAGTTCGCCTCGCGCGCGATTGTCAACCTGCTGCGCAGCAGCGAGTACCTGCCGCTGGCCGAGAACCCGTCGCGGCTGCGCGAGATCGTGGCCGAGGGCCGCGTCGGCACAATTTCGTCCACTTCGCGCGCTTCCTGAACGTCGCGGCGGCTTGCAACGGTCAACAGCTCAACTTCGCCAACGTGTCGCGCGACACCGGCGTGCCGGCCACCTCCGTACGCTCCTACTTCGACATCCTGGCCGACACGTTCATCGGGTTCCTGGTGCAACCCTGGCGCGGGTCGCGGCGCAAGGCGGTGGCAACCGCCAAGTTCTACTTTTTCGACGTTGGCGTCGCCAACTTCCTGCGCGGCGTCGCCGT
The DNA here is from genome assembly GCA_965208575.1 of Spirochaetia bacterium. Taxonomy (GTDB): domain Bacteria; phylum Spirochaetota; class Spirochaetia; order SZUA-6; family Bin103; genus Bin103. The sequence goes on from CBDBOV010000002.1 coordinate 479,007, forward strand.
GCTGAACCGGAACAGCAGCGAGTACGGCATCGCGTTCGAGCACTTCATCGCCATGGAACTGCGCAGCTACCTGTCCTACCGCCGTCTCCGGCTCGAGCTCACCTACTGGCGCACGCAGGGCGGCGTCGAGGTGGACTTCCTCGTCGGTTCAGCGGCGGCGGTCGAGGTCAAGGCGTCCGCCCGCGTCTCCGACCGCGACCTCAGAGGCCTGCGCGCCCTGGCCGACGAGGGCTCCACCGCGGTGCGGTACCTGGTCTCCTTCGACGCACTGGACCGCCGCACCGACGACGCCATCCGCCTCTTGCATTGGCGCACCTTTCTCGCCAACCTCTGGACCGACTCGTTGTTCTGACCGACTCTGTATGCTCGCCTGACCTTGGAAAGTGTATCGCTGGCGCATCGCACCGCTTCCCTCGGCTGTCGAACCCTGTGCTCGCTTTGATGTCAAAAACGAGCACCGGCTTGTTGGACGGGTGGCCTGGCGCGGCACCAGCAGGCCGTAGTAGACGATGTCGTTGATCTCGGCGCGGTTGATGGCCAGCGACAGGGCGCGCCGGAAGCGCAGGTCCCGGAACAGGGCCCGCATCGCCGGGTCGGGGTCGTTCTGGTTGAGGCCGAACATCACCTCGGAGCCGTAGATGCCGGGCACCGGGACCACCACGAGGGCACCATCACCGGCAACCTGGCCGCCGGCTTTGCCTTGCCTCTTCCTGTGCTTGTACAGATACTGGTCAGATAAGTAGTCATCAGCCGGACGGAGGGAGCAATGGGCAGGTCATGGCAGGTGCAGGAGGCCAAGGCGCGCTTCAGCGAGTTTCTCGAGACGAGCCTCATCGAAGGGCCGCAGATCGTCACCAAGCGCGGCGTTGAGACCGCGGTACTGGTTTCCATCGATCAGTGGCGGCGACTGGAACGGCGGACGGCGCCGGACATCAAGGAGTTGCTGTTCGCCCCGGATGCGCGCACGGAGATGCTGACCCCGCCACGGTCACTGCAGGGGCACCGATCTGTTCCAGATTTCGAATAGACCGCAATGTATCTCCTGGACACGAACGTGATTTCGGAACTGCGCCGACCGCGACCGAACAGGGCGGTTGTTGGTTGGGTTGGCGAGCAGGCGGCCGACCGATTGTTCCTGTCTGCGGTGACCATCGGCGAGATACAAGCCGGTATCGAGATCACCCGCGAGCAGGATGGCACCAAGGCCGATGAGATCGAGGCGTGGCTCGAAGACGTGTTGGCGTCACGCAACGTACTGCCCGTGGCTTCGGCGGAGTTCAGGGCATGGGCGCGGCTCAAGCACCGGCAGTCGAACACACTGCTCGAGGATGCCATGATTGCCGCCACCGCGGTGGTCCACCGGCTGACCGTCGTAACCCGCAACATCCGTGATTTCCGGCAGCTCGGCGTGCCGGTGCTCGATCCGTTCGGTCCGGTTTCCGGCAACGGCACGCCGACCGCATAAGCGGTCACGGCACACTGCTCGCTCCTACCGTTCGAAGAAGAACTGTGTCAGTCAGGGCGGGAGCCCTCGGCGGCCACCCTCGGTGTCATGTGCCGGCCCGCCGTACGTTCGCCGGGGGAGCGTCGAACACCGCCGTTACGTCTACGGCAAAGCCTTCCAACAGCGGCGAAGTGGCGGTGTCGCCGCGAACGAATACGCCATGCTCCACGTACGCGTCTTCCCACAGCGAAAGCACGGTGATGGTCTCGTCGCGCGGGTCGGCGATCCAGTACTCCGGTATGCCCGCTTCGGCGTAGTCGATGCGTTTTTCCACCAGGTCCCGTCCCGGGTTGTCCGGACTGACGACCTCCGCTACCAAGTCGGCGCCCGTCCCGGCGGTGAGCCGCGGCGCGTCTTTGCCGGCACGATTCCGCGACGGCGCCCCGGCCCGGCCGCGGGTCACGTGATGGCAGCGCCGTCGGGACCGGGCGGCCTCCAGAGGCGCAGCGCCACAACCACCGCGAGCACCAGGATGAGCCCGAGGCCGCTCATTCCGGCCACGGCCAGCGGCGCCCCGGCCACTTCCGCCAGCCCGCCGAGCGCGAGCGCACCGAACGGCTGCGAGCCGATGCCCAGGGTCACCGCGCCGAGGGCGCGCCCGCGTAGCGCCGGATCGGTGCCCTGCAGGACGACCGATGTCTGCAGCACGGCGAAGGAGGCGAAGCCGAGGCCGCCCACGCACAGGACGGCGATCGACAGCGGGTAGCTGCGCGACAGCGCGAACACGAAAATGCAGGACAGCAGCAGCAGGGAGCCGCCGCTGAACACGCGTCCGGCCAGCCGCGGCGGCACCGCGCCGGCGGCGAGCGCGCTGAACAGGGCGCCGAGCCCGGCGGCGCTGCCGAGCAGGCCGTAGGCGACCGGACCGACGGCCAGTTCGTCGCGCGCGATTACCGGCAGCATGAACTGGTACGGGAAGGCGCAGGCGTTCATCACCATGGTGATCAGCAGCACCGCCAGCACGGAGCGGTTGGCGGCCACCGCGCGCAACGCCTGCAGCAGGCGCAGCCGGCGCGCCGGCGGTCCGCCGGGTACGTCGCGCGGCACGCCCAGCACCAGCGCGAGCGAGCAGCCGACCAGGGCCAGCAGCAGCGCATAGGCGCCGCTAAAGCCGAGCGTTGCGATGGCCAGCCCGGCAAGCGAGGGACCGAGCAGGTAGCTGCCGGTGAGGGTGGTGGTGTCCAGGGCGGCCACCGTGCCGAGCGCGGTGCGCGGCACCAGGTGGGCCATCAGCGCGCGGTGCGCCGAGAAGTCGGCGGCGAAGCCGATGCCGCTCGCGAACACCGCCAGGTAGAGGTGCAGCGGAGTCGCGGCTCCGAACGCGGTGGCCACCACGACGGAGGCGATGGCGGCCAGCACGAGCGCGTGCGCGACGGCGACCAGGCGGCGCTTCGAGGCGCGGTCCACCACGGCGCCGATGCCGAGCCCGAACAGCAGCAAGGGCGTCATCCGCACCACGCCGACCAGCGCCACCCGCGACGGCGACCCCGTGAGGTCGAACATCAGCCACCCGAGCACCGCCAACTCGCCGGTGCGGACGATGTAGAACAGCGCCGCCGCCAGCAGCAGGCGGCGGAACGGGCCTTCGCGCAGCAGGGCGGCGGCGCGCCCCAGCGGTCCGGCCGGCTGGGCGCCGGTCAGGGGAGGGGAACCGGCGGGACCGCGGCCGGCGCGCGGGTGGACGGCCTACTAGTCATCCTGTGCCCGCAGCAGGGAGTAGATGGAGGTGAGCAGGTCCATGGCGTGCAGGGACTCCTCCTTGCCGTACTGCGGGCACTCGCGCAGCCCGGCAGCCAGGCAGCGGTGCACCGCCTCCGCCTGGTACAGGAAGCCGTGTTGATTGGGATGCGGGCGCCGCATGCCGAACGTGCCGGGCAGCGGATACTCGAATACCTGCACCGGCAGCGGTACGTTGGCGGTGGCGTACAGGGAGGGTACCTGGTCATCGGCGGCCTGGCAGACCGACATGCGGGTCGGGCTGTGCGCCGGGCGGTGCAGGGTAATCCGCCCGCCGCTGCCGGCGATCTCGGTCACCTCGGGGAACTCGCTACGCCGCGCCGGGAAGGTGAGCATGGCGCAGCGGTCGGGGCCGTACTCGACCACCGCTCCGCGCACGTTGCGGCCGGCCACGCCGATCGCGGTCGGCCTGGCGGCGGCGCCGAACGCCAGCGGCGCCGCCTGCACGGCGTAGATCGGGTCGAAGAAGTCCGACTGCACCAGCGACACCTGGCCGATGGCGCCCTCCTCGATCAGCGTGCGGGCGTGCTCGACCGCCGGGAAGAAGCGCGTCCACACGGCGTCCTGCAGCATGACGCCCCGCTCCCCCGCCGCCGCGTACATGGCGCGCGCGTCGGCGGCGTTCTCGGCCAGCGGCTTCTCGCACAGCACGTGCTTGCCGGCCGCGACGGCGAGCAGGGTGTGCTCCTTGTGCACGCTGTTGACGGTGCCGACGTACACGATGTCCACCTCCGGCGCGGCGACCATGGCGGCGTAGTCGCCGTACGCGGCGGCAATGCCGAAGCGTGCCGCGAACCGCTCGGCGCGTGCCCGGTCGCGCGCCGCCACGGCGGTCACCGTGGCCCCGGGGCAGGCCACTAGGGCCTCCACCCACTGGGTCGAGATGCGGCCCGCGCCGAGGATGCCCCAGCGCAGCGGGTAGGCGGTGTCGGCGGCGTCGGTCAGGCCGCGGCGCAGGTCGAGTGGCAGGGAGGGCGGCAGGGTGCGCGCCGTGGAGTCGGTCATGACGCCGCCACCCTACCCCGGCCCCCGCCGCAACGTCGATGCAGCCGTATGCAGCCGCGGCAACCGTTGACGGTCGCGCCGATCGTGTGTGATCAACCGAGACAGGGGCAGCACGGATGGCACTCTCGCGCCGGCGTCGACAGGGAAGGAGCCGGAGGCGGGCTTGATGCGAACATGAAACTTGGCATGAGACTGCAGGTCGACAAGACCTTGAACGACGACAACCTGGCGTTCCTGAAGCAACTCGGCGTAGATCACCTCATCGTCGGTGTCGGTGCGGCTGCCGGTTACCCGGAGCGACTCCCGTCAACGGCGGCCGGCTCATGCTGTAACGACACGCTCGCCGGCCGGGCGCGGCGCGGCGCGGGAGGGGGCGGACTAGGCGGTCGCCCGGAGGCCGGGAACGACGTACGGGGTGGCGCCGGCGGGCAGCGGTGGGGTGAAGAAGTAGGTCGAATCGCGGCGCTGGCGCCGCACCGTGTCCACCAGTTCCTTCCAGGTAGCCGGCAGGCCCCTGGCGGCAATCGGTAGGTCCCAGCCGATCGCCTCGCGCAGCTTGGGGAGGTTGTAGTAGGGCACCGCGGCGTACATGTGGTGCTCCACGTGGTACTGCAGGTTCCAGTAGAAGAACGCGGAGACCGGATCGCTGAGGTAGGTGCGGGTGTTCTGCCGCCAGTCGGCCACGTCGGGGCGCATGCCGATGTGCTGCGGGGAGTGGGTGAGCACCCGGTACCACTGGTTGGCGAACGGCGCCAACTGCACCAGCACGACCAGGTACCAGTTGCCGCTGGCGACGAACAGTACCAGCAGCGCCGCGTGCACCAGCAGCGTGAAACGGGCGAAGCGGCGCAGCGAGCGGATGCCGCGGGCATCGTCCGGCGGGAAGATGCGGCGCTCCCACTCGGCGGTGAACATCTTCTCCCAATCCCGCCGGAGAGCCCAGCGAAGCTGCTGCCGCACCAGGGCGTAGAGCCCGGGGACGTTGAGGGTGAGCACCCAGACCAGGTTCTTCCAGCGCAGCGGGTCGCCCGGCAGGACCACTTCCATCTCGTGCTCGTGGTGGGTGGTGTAGCGGTGATGCGCGCCGTGGCTGTGGCGCATGTGCACGCCGTTCTTCCAGTTCAGCAGACACGAGATAGCGTAGAAGAACTCGTTCAGCCAGCGTGTCCTGAACACCGTCTTGTGGGACAGCTCGTGGTGGCCGGCGCTGCCGTAGTGGCCGGAGAAGGTGGTGTGCAGGAACAGGGTCAGCACCACCAGCGGCCAGCTCCAGTGCTGAAAGGCGTGCAGCGCGAGCACGGCCGTCGCCGCCATGAAGCCGAGCTGACCGAGGTTGTCCAGCAGCGGGCGCAGGTCGCGGCGCCGGTTCAGTTCGGCCAGTACGGCCTTGTCGATCGGCGTCCGGTGCCACGGAATCTTTACGGCAGCCGTGTGCATTGACTCAAGTCCACCCTAATGCATCGCGGTCACGTGGTCACGTGGCCACGTTCAGGTTCGGGCTGCAGGCCGCCGCGAACAGAGGTGGCTCGAACGCCTCGAACGAGATCGCCTGCCCGATCGTCAACGGGAGCAGCGGATCGCCGGACTCGGCTTCGATCCCTTCCCATAGCGCAAAGCACTCGGCGCTCGTGATCGTCTTCCGGCCGCTCGCGAACAGGTCACGCGGAAGCCCGGACCGCCGCAGCACGTTTTCGGTGCTGATCCCGGCATCGTTCATCAGCAGCGCCCACCCCGGGCTCAATGCGTATTCGGTCCGAGTGTTCATGACTCAGAGTTGGGGCACGAGTGACCCTTCAGCCCGCGAACCGTCGCATTATCCGGTCATAGATCCGGTCGGTTGTCCAGCGACGCAGGAACAGGAACATCCTGGCGCCGTAGCCGGTCACGTACCGGGTCTTGGGCCGACGCGCCTTCAGCGCGTCCGAGATGGTGGCGGCGATCACCGCGGGCGGCGACCCCATCGGCCGCGATCCTCCCTCGGACCGCTCCATCATTCCCCGGAACCGCTCCATCATCGGAAGGACCTGCTTGGCGTACGCGCCGTCGGCTGATCGCTCCATCGCCGGACCGAAGGCGACATCGCCGAACTCGGTGCGGACACCACCCGGCTCTATGACGACGACGTCGATCCCGAACGGCGCGACCTCGTAGCGCAGGCAGTCGGACCAGCCCTCGAGGGCATGCTTGGTGGCGTGATACCACGCGCCGAACGGGGTCCAGATCTTGCCCCCCATCGACGAGACATTGATCACCGTCCCCTTCCCTCTCTGGCGCATGTAAGGCAGCGCCAACTGAGTAAGCCGCGCCAATCCGAACAGATTCACCTCGAACTGGTACCGTGCGTCCTCCAGCGCAACGTCCTCCACTGCACCGTAGAGGGCGAAGCCGGCGTTGTTCACCAGGACGTCGATGCCTCCTTCCTCGGCCTTGATGCGATCCATCACCATCCGGACGTCCTCTTCGCTGGTGACATCCATCTGCAACACCCTCGCACCCAGCTCCTCGAGACTGCGCATCCTGTCGAGACGACGAGCGGCCGCATAGACGGTGCAACCGTCCTCCAAGAGCCTCACGGCCGTTGCTGCGCCGATCCCCGACGACGCTCCCGTGACGAGTACCGTCTTCATCGTGACCTTCCTTCCATTGGGCTGGACTGTACTGCCGGCATACCTTCAGGTAACTGGCGAATTACGCCACTCCAGAGACAAAAAGCGCCAACTTGATTCGTGGTCCCAGTGTTCCAGTTGCCAGGAGCGAACGTAGGTGCCCTCGTCGCGCAGCGGATTCGCCGGCCGGGGGCGCTCCGTGTGAGGGGTTCCCGCCGTGGAGGTCAGAACAGGGCGCGCCGGTAGTGGCGGCGCATCGCCCGGTCCCTGGTCACGAGAAGCGCCGCGGCGGCGGAGGCATTCGCGGTGATCAACCGGTCGAACGGATCCCTTGTCCACGTCTGCAACAGTGCGGCGCCAACAATGGGAGCGGTCGGCAGCGTGCACATCCTCAGGTCGATGCGATCTTGCAGATAGCCGAGCACGACATCCGGGGGTTCATTCAGACGCCCGATCTCCAGCAGATACTGAAGCTCGAGACGGACGAATTGCGAAGCGATCAGTCGATGGCTCTCGATAACGTGTGCGGCGGCGGGTGACAGCTTGGCAGTCTCCCCGTCGCGCAGCCAGATTACCACGTGGGTGTCTAGGTGGGCAGCCGGTTCCATTCGCTCTCCCACGACATGCCGATCACCTCGTCGGAGTCGCCGATGTATGCCCTGATCGTTGGTTCCTGCAGCCGCGCAAGGCGCGATGGCGACTCCTCGCGCTCGATCACGACCACCGTCCCTTTGCGCTCGATCCTGACCGGCCCCTCGCCGGCGGCAACGCGGTCGAACACTGCATAGAGATTCTTCCGTAGCTGCGTCAGAGTCACCCGGTCACGGTACAGCGCGTACGCTGCACGGTCAAGAACGCGCATTGACTCATCGAAAATCTAACCGTAGCGAAAGCATGCCTCATCTAAAAATCTAACCGAACGGGCTGGACCTTCCGGGTCCGGTTGGAGCCTCTCCGAGGGACGTGAGGAGGTTCCGGAGGAGATGGGGTTGAAGATGAGTTCAAGGCGAGAGCTCACCGAGCAGCACGCGCAGCGGTATCGTCGGGCGGGCAAGAAGGAGAAGGGGCGCATACTCGACGAGTTCGTCGAGTCGACCGGGTACCAGCGCAAGTACGCGATCCATCTGTTGACCTGGTGGGGACGGACCCGCATGGTGCGAGTCGACGGCACACTGGTGAAGCTGGTGGTCGGGCGTCCGCGGCCTGCCCAGCGCCGCGTGCGACCGCGGCGCTACGACCAGGAGGTGCTGGTCGCTCTGAAGCTGATCTGGTACGTGTTCGACTGCATGTGCGGCAAGCGCCTGGTGGTCGTGCTGCGCACCATGCTGCCGACGCTGGAGTCGTTCGGCGAGATCGAGCTGACCGCAGCGGTGCGCGGCAAGCTGCAGACCATCAGCGCCGCGACCATCGACCGGCTGCTGCAGCAGGAGCGCGCACGGCTGCGCCTGAAGGGTCGCACGCACACCAAGCCGGGCACCCTCCTGAAGGATCAGATCGCGATCCGAACCTTCGCTGACTGGGACGAGCAGGAGCCGGGCTTCTTCGAGATCGACTTGGTGGGCCATGAAGGCGGCAACGCGTCAGGCGACTTCTGCCACACGCTCACCATCACCGACGTTGACACCGGCTGGGTCGACCTGTACGGCGTGCAGAACAAGGCGCAGCGCTGGACCCACGAGGCGATCGACGCTGCCCGGCAGAGCCTGCCGATCGTGATGCGGGGGATCGACACCGACAACGGCAGCGAGTTCATCAATCATCATTTGCTGCGCTATTGCGAAGCGCACGGCATCACGTTCACTCGGGGTCGCCCGCATCGCAAGAACGACACCTGCTACGTCGAGCAGAAGAATGGCCACGTGGTGCGACGGGCGGTCGGCCACCTGCGTTACGACACCGACCGGGAACTGGCTGCCCTCAACGCGATATACCGCCCGCTGTGCCTGCTGGTGAACTTCTTCTATCCCTCGGTGAAGCTGGTGAAGAAAACCCGCACCGGCAGCAAGGTGCGCCGCATCTATGACGACCCGCAGACGCCGTATCACCGCATGCTGGCCTCCGAGTCGGTGAGCGAGAAGGTGAAGAACCGCCTCAAGCAGCAGTACGCGACGTTGAATCCGGTCGCCCTCAAGCGCGAGCTGACCAGGTTGACCGAGGATCTGCTGCAGCTGAACGTCAGCAAGACCGCCAAGGCCGCACCAAGCACGGTGCAAACACCGAGCGAGGAGCGTGGTGGCAGCGGTCGCACGGCAAAATGACCCTCTCAGGCGGGTCTGACGGTCGATAATCGGAGAATGGGCGGTCAGCGATGAGAAAACGTCGCCTCAGCCGCGCTGTAAGGCCCCTCCACGACACGAGGTGGTGTCTGGATACCCCCGTGTCTATGCATAACCATGCAATTCAGTGCAACTTTATCCGCGACCGTAAGCCGGGTGGCGGAGTCCCGGTGCCGTCCCTGCAGTGCCTCGGCGAGGCGATTGCGGACCGCTGCCAGCCGGCTGCGTACCCGCCTGATGCTCTTTTCCAGGGCCCGGCGCACCGGTTCACGACCCGTGCGTCGGGCTCCGGCGGCGCAAGGTCATGGCTCGGCAGCGCGTCAAGGTTGAACTGCTCGCGCAGGTACTTGAAGAAGTTCTCCTGCGACCAGCGCGAGAACATGGCGCCGGCGACCTGCGCCAACGGCATCTGCGGGTGCGTGGTGATCACCGCCACCTGACGACCGTTGGCCAGACGCCGCCGGATCTGGCGCACCACCAGCCCGTTGCGCAGCATGATCGGCTGCTCGGCCAGATCAACCGCAGTCGTGCTGGTGCCGGCGGGACCATGGATCGGTACCTCGAAGGTGTGGAAGTCTTCCGGCAGCCAGTCCGCGCCGTTGAAGTTCTTGTGCCAGGTGATGCAGGCGATGCCACGCCGGGCCAGGCGCTTGAACAGGTCCGGGCTCCAGCCCTCGCGGTCGAACACCAGGGTCAGCTGCGGGGTACCGGCCGGTGCTCCGGTCAGGTCGGGGGCCGCTTCGGTCACCACCCCCAGGTGCTGCAACTGCGGCACCACGTCGTGCTTGATCGCATTCACCGGCTTCGGGTCCAGCGCCTTGTGCAGGCACAGCAGCGGTGCGCCGCCGAGGGCGTTGATCCAGTAGCTCACCGACGCCGGCAGACACAGCTTCTGGCGTGCGACGAAGTGTTTCGGCAACCGCCCGTTGCGCCCGGTGTACACCTTCACGTGGCCATCCACGGCCAGCGTCGTCCAGTCGTCGTCGTGCTCGCTGGCCCAGGTACGCGCCAGTACCGATTGCCAATCGCGCACGGTGTGCTCGGCGCTGGCCAGCAGCCTGATCTTGCGGCGCAGCGTCTTGGTCTCCGGACAGCGGTCGAGGCCGAGGATGGCGCCCCACTCGCCGGGTGCCTGGTAGCGCAGGCTCTCGGGGTTGCGCACCCGGGCCAGGGTCATGCAGGCGACGAACAGGAGGATGGTGGTCAGGCCGTAGAATCCGGCCGGCAGGCGGAACAGGCGGTTGGCGGCGGTGAGCAGGCCCTCGCGCAGCAGCATCGCCAGTGCGGCCAGCACGCCGCCGCCAGCGACCGCGTGGGCGGGCTCGACGAACGCTGGTGTGGCCTCGGTCAGCAGGCCGGCTCTGGCGAGCGTGCGGCGTTCCACGTCGCGCGCCGCGCGGCCCATGGGCGCGTGCTTGTCGCGGGCGTCGCGGCTGGCGCGCTCAGTGGCGACCGCCGGGTCGCTGACCGCGGCGGCGGTGCTGACCGGGTGATCAGTGGTGGTGGCCGCCGGCGCAACCTCGGCGCTGGCGGCGGGCTCCCGGGTGGGATCTGTGATGACGCCGGCGCGGCGGTTCTCGTTGAAGGTGCTCACCGGGATGCCGAGTTCGCGAGCGCAGGCTGAGCCGCTCATCCCGGAAGCGAGCAGCTTGGCTGCCTGGTCCGCCATCTCGGCGTCGTCCACGGTGGCCTCCACGGCACCGCGCCGGCTGACTCCGGTCGGGCTACGCCCTCCGTCCGTCAGCGGGGTACAGCATCTCCTCCGCCCCGTTCGATCCCGACGGCTCCGGTGTCGCAACCTCGTCGCCTACCCCGTCCCGGCGGTGGGGAATTGTCATGACCCTGCCCCGGGCAACGCACCTCGGTGCAGTTGTCCGGGGCGCCTCGCTCCGTGCGCTCCGCAGCAACCTGCGCGCCGCTCGCGGCGTGGGCGGCATCACCCGGCTCGGCAAATGACTTCTGAGCGTCTCTGACGCCCGTATATCCGTGAGCCAGACGGTCGGCGTCAAGAAATGTCGCCTCAGCCGCGCTGTAAGGCCTCTCCGCGACACGAGGTGGTGTCTGGACATCCCCGTGTCACCAGCACCGAAGTCGCCTCCAGACCCGTCCGCCCCCTCTTCGGTCAGCGACACGACACGGCACCGACCACCTCCCTGCCGTTGACGCCTCCTCATCCGCGCCGACCAACCAGATACGCCCCCGGTCGCGTTGGTGTGCTTGAATCAACCCGGCCGGTCGCCCAGCAGCCTATCCACTTATCCACAATTTATGAGTCTCCCCCCTCGCGCTCCCCCCTCGTTCTCCGCCTCCCTTTCGGTTAGATTCTTACGTGAGGCACGCTCACCGTAAGGTTAGATTTTTACGTGAGGCAATAGGGAACGTACGTCGGAGAAACGGCGAGCGCCCGGCCCTCTCAAGCATGCCGCGCGGTGCAGTACGACGCTGAGCCGAGGCCAACGTGTTGCATTGCGTGCGGGATCGAGTCGATGCTGGCGGAGGGGTGCAGCGGCAACCGTGAGATTGCAGGTGTCGAGGAGCGGCGGGCTCGGAGCGGGCGCGTCCGCCCCCGCGGGGAGAGCGACGGGGTCAGCCCGGATGCGGGCCGCGACTCTGGTGGTCGGAGCTGTGCTGCACGTCGCGGCGGTCGCGGTCGCCGAGTCGCCGGCCCAGGACGCTGCTGCGGCGGCCAACCGGCTGCTGCAAGCGCTCGGTCCGGACCAGGCCCCCGCCGCAGTGCTGCCGCGGGACAGCAGGCTCATCGTCAACTGGTCGAACCTGCCGGCGGGCCGGACGGGTTTCGAGCGCAACGGCATTCGCATCGGCGACCTCGGCGTTGGCGCACGCGCCGCGCTGTTCGACTTTCTGGCGACGGCGCTCAGCGCGGCGGGGGCGGAACTGGTACGGGGGATCATCGCCGCTGAGGACGTGCTGGCGGATTCGCCGCGTGCTTCCGGGCTTGGCTGGCACCCCGACAACTACTGGCTGGCGTTCTTCGGCGAGCCGGCGGCGGGCGCTGACTGGAGCTGGCAGTTCGGCGGTCATCACCTCGCGATCAACGTGGCGGTGACCGCCGCCGGCGTCATGAGCATGTCGCCGTCGTTCATCGGCATCGAACCGGCGGCGTTCCTGCTGGCCGGCGCCGCCGTGGCGCCGATGCGCGACCACGCTGCCGGCGGCGCGGCCCTGCTGGGCGCCCTGCCCGGCGACCAGCGCAGCGCGGCGATCGAGGCGGGCCGGCCGCGGGATTTGTACGCGGGCGCCGGCCGCGACGGCGTGGTCCCGCCGGTAGAGGGCAGCCGTGTGGCCGGCTGGCCGGCGGAACGGCAGCGCCAGCTCCTCGACCTGATCGGCCTGTGGGTGGGGGTCATGCCGCCGGCAGCCGCCGAGCACCGGCTCGCGGCGATCGAGGCGGAACTGCCTCAGTTGCGCTTCGCCTGGCATGGACCGGTCGACGGTTCGGGCTCCATCTACTACCGCATTCAGGGCCCGACGCTGCTCATCGAGTTCTCGACCCGCGGTTCGCTCGGCGCCGAGGGCGGCCACTACCACTCGATCTACCGCAACCCCACCAACGAATACGGACGCGGAGATTCGTAGGGCGGCTGAACCCGTGCCCTCGGACGAACGTACCTGGTCGGCGAGGCGGTCGAGGCCACGGGCGGCTTGGCAAGCCCGGTGGTCGGTTGTGGTCGGTGCTCGCGGCCATGCCGCCGCGGCTCGATGTGATATGGTTGGAGAGGGATCGGCCATGGGCCACGTATTCGCCGAACTGGAACTCAGCAATCCGCGGCGTGCCGACTTCGTGCCGGTGCGTGTGAATGCGCTGGTGGACACGGGGGCGCTGATGCTGTGCATCCCGGAGCACGTCGCCCGCCAGCTCGACCTGCATACCGAATCGGTGCGCGAGGTGTCGGTGGCCGACGGCCGCACGGCGACCGTACCGTACTTGGGCCCGGTGAAGGTCGCCTTCGGGACGCGGTTCTGCTACGTCGGCGCGCTGGTGATCGGCGGCGAAGTGCTGCTGGGGTCAGTACCCATGGAAGACATGGACCTGGTGGTGAACCCCGGCCGCCGGCAACTAACGGTCGACCCGGCCAGTCCCAACATCCCCCACGCCCGCGTCAAGCGCTCCGGATGGAGCCGTGGAGTTGCCAGAATCGGTAGCATGATCGGCAGCGGTGCTGATGCGGCTTGTGGTTCGGTTTCCCTTTTCGACGAACAGATCGGCATCCTGGACTCATGTCGGGGAACCGAGAAGGATGGCAACGGACGTAGTATGCTCAGCCCTGCAACGTCCGGCGTACTTTTGCCTCGGTCTCACTATCCAGACGTGCGTTGGCCAGCATGGAAAGAAACCGGTCCCGGTCGACTTCCGGGGCTATCTTGGGTATGCCCGGGATCTCGATGTGCGTCGATCCGCCTTTCACCGAGAGCTTGTACTCGCCGGGGGCCAAGGTGATACGGGTATGAACGCAGTCCCACTGGTGCAGATGAGCGAGCTCCAGCGCGGCGGCCCTCTCCCTCGCGCGCCAGTCAGCATCATCACCAAACAACTCTCGCAAAGGGACAGGCATGGCGGGGGCGTCGCCGAGATCGAGCTCCGAGCCGGCTAGCCGATGGGCCAGTTGGGCCATGCGGTGAGATACCGCGGCGGAGAGGTACTGTGGCCCCCGGAGCCGGAGCGGAAGGTTGAGCCACCCGTCTCGTACACCGAATAGGATTGCCGCTGCCAGCCAATCCATCTCGCCGAGCCGGTCGCTGTAGTAGTCGAAGAGGTCTCCACAGTCTCGGTACAGGAAGAACAACGTCATGGCATGCGCAAGGGGAGTGTTGTGCCGTGCGAAGAGCTCGCTGGCCGTGGAGTCCGCGATGCCGCTCAGTGACTCAAGAGCTATCCCACCGGCCCCTGGGCCGGCGCAGTCATGAAAGAAACAAGGGTGAGCTATAGTGTGGGCAGAGTTCTGGGTGGAGCGCGAAAGTAGGCCGGCGCGTCACTGGCGTTACGTTCTGCGAACCCGTTCAAGAGCTTGGCCCCGGGGCGGGTGGCGTAGTCATTGGTGAGGTTGTCAGCCGGCGCGGCCGGGTGGCGATCATCCCGTTCAGGAGAATACCTGCTACACACGCCTTGGCCGCACCACTCAGTCGTAGCGGAGGTTTCATGGCACGACGCAGACACAGACGCAAGGGCAAGGGCAGTCGCACAGCGCAACCAAAGGTGATGCACCCGGACGCTGCCGGCTTGGACATAGGCGCTACCGAGGTGTACGCGGCTGTGCGCCCGGAGCGCGACCCGGACCCGATCCGGAACTTTGCTACGTTCACCGCGGACCTGCACGCCTTGGCCGACTGGCTCAAGGAATGCGAGGTCACCACGGTGGCGATGGAGTCCACCGGTGTGTACTGGATTCCGGTGTATCAGATCCTGGAGGCACACGGCTTCGACGTGGTGCTGGTGAATGCGCGTCACGTGCACTCGGTACCCGGTCGGAAGTCCGACGTGGCCGACTGCGAGTGGTTGCGCTACCTGCACTCGGTGGGATTGCTGCGCGGCTCATTCCGCCCTGCCGACGAGGTGTGTGCACTGCGCTCGGTGCTGCGCCATCGCGACACCTTGATCAAGATGGCGTCGCGCAGCGTGTTGCACATGCAGAAGGCGTACAGCCAGATGAACGTGCATCTGCACCATGCCATCTCTGACCTGACGGGGACGACCGGTCTGGCCATTACGGACGCTATCCTGGCGGGTGAGCGGGATCCGGCGCGGTTGGCCGCTCTGGCCGACCGGCGGATCAAAGCCAGCCGCGAGACCTTGATCAAGGCGCTGCAGGGCGACTGGCGCGCCGAGCACCTGTTGGCGTTGCGGCACGCGCGAGCGACCTATGCCCACTACCAACAACTCATCACGGAGTGCGATCAGGAAATCGAAGCCGGCATCCGCGCGTTCGAAGCCAGCAGCGAGCCACCCGGCGCGGTGGGCGACGACCCACCGGATGAGGGAATCGATGCGGAGCCCGAGGCGCCAACCGAGTCACCGGCCAAGCGGTTCGACCTGCGCGGCCACCTTACGCACCTGTTCGGCACTGACCTGACGCTGATTCCCGGCATCGGCGAAAGTACGGCGCTGGTTCTGTTCACCGAACTCGGCCCGGAACTGTCCCGCTTTCCGACCGCACCGCAATTCGCCTCCTGGCTGCACCTGTGCCCCCACAACCAGATCACCGGCGGCAAGATCATCAGCTCGCACACCGGTCGGGGCACCAATCGGGCCGCCCAGGCGCTGCACTGGGCGACCCAGTCGTTGTACCGCAGCCCATCGGCCCTGGGCCAGCACTTCCGCCGCATGCGGGCGCGTCTGGGTACTCCCGAAGCGACCACTGCAGTCGCGCATAAACTGGCTCGGATCATCTACCATCTGATCACGCATCGCGTGGCCTACGATGACAGCATCCTCGCCGCCGAGGAGCGCCAGGACCGGCGCCGCTTTGAACGCCGGCTCCGAAGGCAGGCACACGCACTCGGTTATGAGCTTGTCCCGGAGGCCGCCTGATTGTTGTTTCTCAGGAGTGTCCTGCAGCTTCCTGACGCCCGCCTGCACCCGCGGGTCCAGGGTCGCCGAGGTCTCAGCCAAGTAGTCGAGCAGCACAGTCTCGGGGTTCTTGGCGTTGCCCGCCTCGCGCCACTTCGCAAGCCGCTCTACGGCTCCCCAGAAGAGGGCTCCCTGATAGGCGTTCTGCAAACTCGTCCGGTCCGTCTCGGGGTCGCGAGAAGCCAGAAGCGTCGCGGTTCCTTCCCGCATCCAGGGTTCAAGCCCGGCGAGTATCGCGCCGTCATCCGCCGGCACCGGGGAGACGCCCGGCTCGAATGCAGTCCGGCACGCTCGAACCGCCTGGTCGCCGAGGTTGCCGAAGAGAAACAGCATCGCCGTGACAGCGCCCGCGGCGAGCGGGCGTTCAAGTGGTACGCTCCGTTCGCGGGGACCATTCTCGGGCGGCCACTCCGTATCACCACCCCTGGCGAACAGCGCCTTCTTCGTCGCGTCCCTCCTGAAGTCCCCCAGAGGAACGTTGCCGAAGTCCTTCGCGCTCCTCTCGCACACCAGCCTGTCGTCGCGTGACTGGAAAAGAATCGACTCGATCCGGGACGTGGGGAGCGGCGCGGGTACCAGGAACACCCACTCGGTCCCGTCGACCTCGTGCGGAAACTGGATCTCCCTCAGGCCACCTTGCCCCACAGCAGCTACTCTGCCCGACAACCCGGTGAGGCCGATTCGCACAATGACCGGCATGAGGTGTCCCTCCTGCGTGGCCGACTCGACCGCTGTTGCAGGCGCTTGGTCGACGAACAGGGGTATCCAGCCTGGAAAGCACTCCAGCGAGTCGCGATAGTACTTCTCGCCAAACCCGGAGGGCGGCATCACCAGACCGGCCGCGAGCATGTACATCAGGTTGAGGTGATTGGTCACCAGGAGCGCCGATTTGGGCGCTGGAACTTCCTCCTTGGCATCGGACTTGATCAACATCAACTGGTCAGAGTCGGCCACCTACAGCTCCTTGCGCCGCAGCACTTCCCGGTCGGTGGGCAGAATACTCTCGATGTCACTGCTACGGCCCCGCTTCATGAACATGAACACCCGGTCCCTGGCCCGGGCGATCATCACGTAGAACAGACGCCGAGTAACATCGGGATCGTTCCGTCGAAAGTAGTGTTCGTCGATGTCCGCAAGCACTACCGTGTCGAACTCAAGACCCTTGCACGCCTGCGCGTTGATCACCAGGATGCCGCCTTCGTCAAAGCGCACCTGGGGACGTTCATCGCCCCAGAACGTGATGATTTTCGGGGGCGCGTTGTCGAGCTGAACGTCTACTGACCGAAGCTGCTGCACGTAACGTCGTCTCACTGTGTTCTTTGGCGTGATGATCCCTACGAGCTGGCGCGGGTTTCGGTCGGCAAAACGCACGACAGCGCGTGCAACCTTGTTCAATCCCCGTTCGTCGTATCGGTAGAGAAGCGGAGTGGGGCCCCGATCGACCGGGGGAATCTCCGGTGGCGGGCTCGCCGGATCGCCGGTGTAGAACTCTCGCGCCAACCGTGCCACGTGGTAGCGATTGCGATAGTTCCGCTTGAGTTCGACCACCGCGTCCGTATCGATGGCCAAACAGTCCTGGATATCCTTCCGACTGCTGTTTTTTTTCGGTAATCTGCTGATTCTGGTCGGCGACGACGAAGAAACGGTCGAAACCAAGTCCCACCAGTGAGTCATAGAACTGCCGCGGCATGTCCTGTCCTTCGTCAATCACGAGAAACGGACGCTCGCCGTCATCATTCTTGGGCAAGTCCTGGACGATCTGTTCGACACCGCACCACTCGATCGCCCGGTAGCCGTTGTCGTTCGCATCCTCCAGGGGAGCGGGTCGACCCGTGACCTCCTTGAAGACCTCCCGGAACCAGGCATCCCATGTCCTGCCCTCGAGCCGGCCGCCGAACAACTGGCCGCTCGCGCGGTCGAGGAGATGATTGAAGACGAGGAACACGTAGCGGTCCCGATCTCTTTGGTGGCGCCTTGCGCGGAGCAGAGCGAGCACGGTTTTGCCCGTTCCGGGGCCACCGATGACCAGGTGCTGCCCGGCGCTCGGTAGGGCGCGTACTCTCTCCTGCTCCTTGCTCAAATCCTGGATACGTGGCAGCACGAATCTGCGATTGGCCATCAGACGGTCGACTCCGCGTGGTCAGTAAGGGGAGCGATATCGGGCGCGGCGCCGGTGACGAATGCGCGGTCGAGGAGAACGTTACCGATAGGACAGCTTGGTTCCGGTACGAGCGCACAAGCGTGGCATGCTGCGCGATTAAGCAGATCCGGCCCATGCCCTTCCTGTTCCGCGCATACTGGGTCCATCGAACACCAGCTCGCTGCCTCGAATGCTGCGGTCAGCAGGCGAAGGAATTTTAAGGGCTTTGCCATCTCCATCAGGCCGCCCAGCGATCCCTCCTGGTCGGCGACGGCCACGTAGATCAGAATCCCCGCCATCGGCGCCTTGCCGGTGCGGCTGTAGACGCGTTCTTTCAATGCGGCGGCCGGATATCCTGCTTCCGCGTCGAGCCGGCGAATGATCAGGTGGGCGAGTGTGTGGCACAGCAGGAAGCGCGGCGACACCTCGACGTGGCCTTCCGGCGTTGCCTGACCATTGCGGTGGTCGTACCGCTGAGCAAAGGCGTCTGCTCGTCGTTGGAGCGCTTTGCCGGCCTCCCAACGCTGCAGCATCGCCTCGTCGAGGGTAAAGAAAATCCCCTCTCCATACAGCTCCAGGGCGGGAAGCCAGTCGCTCTCTCCAGTCAGGTCCGGCGGCGTCACGCTCCCGCCCACACGCTGGAACCCCTTGAGCACCAGGACTTCCTTCAGCCTGTTGATGGCGATGAGCCGCGAGACCGTGCTCGCGACACGTCGCGCGCCGCCTGGAGCGACCTCATTGCGTAGAGCCTTCCACCCGTCAGTGTGGTGCTCAGTGACGAAGTCCTCGTCTTCCCTCAGGTCGGGGATTCTCTCGGCCAGCGCCCGGTATTCATCCGCCATCAGATCCCCGTCCGTAATTGTCTGGTCGTAGAGCGGGTAGCCACCGTCGATCTTCGCAAGCGCGGCCTCGATCTGCTCGGGAGCGCAGCGATACTCGGTGGCGAGCTGTCTGACCGCGGCCTTCCGTGCCAGGCTGTTCCGAGCGTTCCGAACCCGGTCCTGATTTCGGGCGCTGCCGTACAAGTGGTCGAGGACCGTGCCGCGCCGGATTCTCGACTCCGGCGGAATGACGAGCGCAGTGCGGGTCATCGGGTAGTGGACCCGCACATTGTTGATATCCATCACCCAAGCCAGCTCCGCAGATGACTGCGCCGGCCGTTCGCGAAACCAGGGCTGCCGCCACGCGCCGGACGGGAATGCGGTTCGGGGCAGCGAGCCCGACCTCAGGCTGGCGCTCGACCTGCAACGCTCGCAGATGATCCGGCGGCCGGCCGGTGTGTCGCTCAGTCGTAGGTAGGGTTCGGTCCAATCAGGGGGACACTGGCGCCGCGCCGGGTCGCGAGAATCAGCGTGGGCCAAGTCGTGCCAGGGCACGTCTGCCAGATAGCCCTCTTCGTGAACGAGAACCCAGGGCACCTGCTCCAGTCGCCCGCTGCACGCACTACTTTCTCCTTCGTGTCCCCAACACTCGCGCGCCCCTCTCCGTGCTCGCCACGGCGCCGGGTGCAGCAAGCCGCACTTCAGACAGCGCATCCAGGTAGGGAACTTCAGGGCCGGAATCCATCCAAGGGTCTTCCCGTCTCGCTCTGTCGCGCGCGGCGGGCTGCAGAGTGCCTGGTGAATACCGAGGGCGCTCCGTACCCGCTCCACGTAGCGAATCTCCCGATCCATGGGATCGCTCCCCGGACGATCCCAGGTGCTGGTGTCCTGCACCACCATCAGACTGTCCGCGCCGTCGCGTACGATAGCGCCGACCGAGCACTCGCGTAACAGGTGGGACAGGCGAACGGGTACGTCTACGTCCTTGTCAGTCATGGACACGTTCGTTCCGCGCCGTCGCGCGCGGCCACTCATGGATTCTCAACGCCGCGGTGCCTTCCACGTTCCGCATCGAGTGCAAGGTCGCCCACAGGCCGGGACGCGCGTCGCCGTGCGCGTAGAGCAGTCGGTCGGCGTTTCGTTCGCTGGCCGGCGCTTGGTACTTGAGCTGTCGTCGGCCTTGTTCACAGCGCCGCGCTTCGTCGTGCCACTGTTCGACCAGACGTTCGAGATGGCGCTTGGTGTCAGACCGCTGGCCGGAGTCAGCAGCAGCGTGTCCACAACGCCGCTCGAGCTCGGCGATCGCAGCCCGCACTTCGGGCGCGTTCCGGTCGAAGTTCCCCGCGGATGCATTGCCACGCAGGTCGATGCACGTATGTCGGAGAGCAATGACGAGGACGGCATGGAGCGCACGCGATCGAACCTGGTGGGTAAAGGGCGTCACACTGCTCGGCTCCACGAAGCGGTAGAAGGATTCGTGGTAGGGGCGGAAGCTCTCGTAGTGAGACAGACTCCGAGCTTGGTGCCGGTAGTAGTTGGCAAAGATGAGACCAGGAACGTCCCCGCGCCCGACTCGGCTGGTCGCCTGGATGTATTCTGCGGTGGTAAGCGGCTGGCCGTTCACGACCATCAGTGCAAGGCGCGCCACGTCGAGGCCGACCGATATCATGTTGGTTGCGAGCACCGCGTCCAGGCAGCCATCGGCCTCCCGGCTCCTCGTTAGTCGCTGAAACGTCTCGGCATTCTCCTCGGCCGGCCGCCGACTTGTGAGCTGAGCAACGCGTGCGTACTGCAACCGCCGTGCCGTGCCGTCCGGTTGATGGTCTTGATCGACGAAATCGGGAGCATACTCGTTGTCTCGCTGTTCGGCACGCCCGCCGGTGAGCCACCGTCCGAAGTCGCGTACGTCAGTCATGAACGCGTTGTGACTGTTGCCCACTCCTTTGAGGCTACCGTGGTAGATCACCTGGGTCCACCACGCATCGAGCAACGCGTCCCGGTCGGGACGTCCGTCGAACACTGCCGGCGGGGCGGCAAGCAACGCCGCGGCGAGCGGCGCGAGGCAACGCTGTTGATCGAGCATCGGCGACAGATAGCCGACATAGAGCCGCCCCGGATGCTCCCGGTCCGCGCGTGCGAAGTAGGAGTCGTCGTGTGACAGTCCCGGCGGCGGAAGCACGGCAAGCTCGCGCGCATACAGGCGCCGAACCTGCTGCTCCGCCAACCGGATGGTGGCGGTGGAGGCGACGTACTTTGGACGAACACCGCGCTGGACCAGCAGCGTTTCCAGTCCCGCTTCGTACAGCCCCGCTACCGAACCGAGCGGCCCCGTGATCAGGTGCAACTCGTCCTGGATCACCAGCTCCGGCGGACGCGAGCCGTTGCTGACACCGAAGAACGCGCCGGCCCGGTCATCCCATGCGAGACGCGCAAACTTGTCGATGGTTCCGACCAGCAGAGAAGGCGGGCGTCGATAGAGCGCTTCGTCCACGACGTTGCAGGGCAGCGGGAGTGAATCGATGCCGAAGGCACACTGCCCGGCTGAGCACTGGAAACCGAAGTCATCTCCGGTTGCATGGTAACCCAACTCGACGTCGAACGAGGTGCCGCACCACGGACAACGCTCCAGGAGCAGCTTGTAGCGCGCATCCGGTCTTCCATCCCTGATCTCGTCCACCAGCTCCCGAGCCTGGACGAACGTGTTGGGGCTGATCTCGCGGCCGACCCAGATGCCGATGTCGATGGGTGCCTCACCGAGCCGCGCTGGATTTCCCCTTCGGATCAGTTCCAATGCGCCAACCATGCGCGCCGCACGTTCGAACTGCTGGCGCGTAAGCAGTCGCAGCGTGTAACGCATGAGGGCGCACGTCCCGCCTCCCGAAGAGGGATGCTTCAGGCGTCGCCATACGATGAGAAACGCGATGATGCCAAGGTAGGCTTCGGTCTTGCCGCCACCAGTGGGAAACCAGATGAGGTCCAGCACGTCGCGAAACGCGTCTTGTTCCCGGATCACGGACTCCATGGTCGTGAGCAGGAATGCCAACTGAAACGGACGCCAGCGGTAGGTGCCGGTGTCCCGGCCGGCCACCCGATCTGCCTGGCGCATCTGATCGAGCATGGCGCGGTTCGCCAACCGAAACGCCTCTTCGGCGAGCGGGTCCGTGCGTAACATCTCGATGCAGGCGCGCATCCGTTTGAGGGCAATGTCCATCCTGCCGCAGATTCGGTTCGCGGTAGCCCGTTCCTCCCCGTTCGGGAACGCCGACGCGACGCGGATCTGCTCGGCAACCCAGTCGGCGTATCGGTCGACAAAGCGACCGAGCTCATCCGGTATCGGCGCCGCGGCGAGCCGGGCGAGGGAAAGGACGCCCTCTTCTCCGCACGTTTCGACGGTGATCAGCGGCACTTCAGCTTGGGGCATGAATTCGGACCAGATCCGCGCTGGTTG
This sequence comes from Spirochaetia bacterium, assembly GCA_965208575.1. Lineage (GTDB taxonomy): Bacteria > Spirochaetota > Spirochaetia > SZUA-6 > Bin103 > Bin103. Next base: position 501,130 of record CBDBOV010000002.1, read on the forward strand.
GCCATGTTTCAGGTCCCAGTCCGCCGCAGCACCGTGACCGATGGCGTAGATTCGTAGTCGCCGGTACTGAAGCTCAAGCTCCTGCTCCTCCTCAGTGAGCAGACTCGGGTCGACTCGTGGGTAGTCGACAAGCTCGCCGTTCTCGATCACGCACTCCAGGCGAGCCTCGAACAATGAGTTCTCTACCCGATCGCTTGTTCGGTCGCGACCCGGAGCGGTGGCGTCGAGTTCGGCGCGGTTCGACAGGGTAACGGTCAAGATGAGGCCGTCTCGATAAGGCCGGGCGCGAGTGTTTATGCTGGCGCGACCTTCCCAGATCCGATTGCTGGTCACGTTGCTTGGAGCAGCGGACCGCGTCCATGTAACGACGCACTCCGGAAGCTTTGACCGCTCGTACTGCGGTGGGAGGAATCGGCCCTGCTCGTCACGCCCATGGTTGCGATCCTGGTAGACTGCGGCAAATGGCACGATTGAGAGGCGAATATTTCCCCGGACGAAAAACGAGAAGCCAACTGAGGACGGCGGCACGTACCGCCGCCGGCGTGCCGGTTGGGCAACCTGATCATCCTGCACGTCGTCTGATGGTGCCGTGTCCTCCTGGTCGTCGAGGAGGGCTCCCTCCGCTTCCTCTAACCCGGCCGAAGCCGGGTCGATCCCGGCGCGGTCGGAGCCGATGGGATGCAGCACCCCGGCCGGAAATCGATCCAGCGGGGAGATCCGCAGGCTTCCGTCCCTGGCCGATCCCATGAGCTGGCGGCGCAACCACGCGACGAGCACGTTCCTTTCTTCGACGTAGTTCACGAGGTGAGTGGTGCCTTGCGTATAGGGAGTGGATACTCCCGTGCGCTATTCTGTACTTATAGTTCACATTTCGGCAAGTAGTGTAACGCATCGGTGAATCGGGATCATTTGCGTGGGCCAAGCGTTACTGAGCTGCAACTCAGCAGTCCGCGGCGCACCGACTTCGTGCCGGTGCGGATGAATGTGCTGGTGGAGCGATCGAGCCGACGCTCTGCATTCTCGGTGGCGAAGCCCGACAGCGGGCGAACGACGGTAGATGGTCGACCCGGATAGTCCCACCATCCCCCACACCCGCGTCAAGCGCTCCGGATGAAGCGGTGCGAATGCGACAAGCGGTGGTGGCGGGCGACGAAGTCGGCACCCACCGCTCCGGTCGGCACGGCAGCAGATGGGGGACCGAGCGGGCTGCCGCGGGTGGCGGTGGTCGTGAGGGCCCACGCACCGGGCGGGTCGGACCATCTTTTGCAGCGCGGGGCGGGTTCCTGTCGACCTGCACCAAAATAACTGCAGAAAATCGGGCGCAGGGGTTGACGCACTTTTCCGCTGCCGCTGAGGGCCGCTGGCGGGCCGTGAAGCCCGGCAATGGTCTGCGACCGTCAAGTGGCCGACCGCGTGCCCCTGGAGCCGCCGATTCGCGCCCCAGTGGCGCTGCAGGTGCCGGATCGAGGACCTGCCAAGAAGTGCTATCTACCGGCCAGTGGTATATTTAAGGCATGACAAACATGACCGGCGGGACCGCCAGACGACCCTTCAGCTCACTCGGCGATCAGCAGCTCCTGGAGCAGACCCGGCGCCTGGCGGCCAACCAGCGCGGCCTCGAAGTGCACATCCTGGACCATCTCGACGAGATCGACCGGCGTGGGCTGGCGCTGCGGCGCGGGTTCTCGAGCCTGTTCGACTACGCGGTGCGGGAGTTGCGGTTCACCGATGCGGCCGCGCAACGGCGTATTCAGACCATGAGGTTGTGCCGGCGGCATGGCTGGGTGCGGGCCATGCTGCACAGCGGCGAGTTGAGTGTGACGTCGGCGGCGCAGTTGGAGACCGCGTTTGGCGCCGCCGAGCGCCAGTGCCGGAGAGCGAGCGCGCCCGTCGATCAGGAGCGCTGCCAAGCTCTGCATGGGCTGCCTGCGGTGCCGAGCGGAGCGGGAGATCAGGATGCCGAAGCGTCGGGAGCGGGGATGGCCGGTGCCGCGGCGGTGGCGGCATCGGCGCCGCCCGGCGTGGCCGCCGTCGCCCAGGAGCTCGGTGACGCCAGAGGCTGCGGGGCCCGGCATACCGGGAGTGACGGCTGCAGGCGACTGTCGGTCGAGCCGGAGGTGCGGTCGCTCGATGACGCCGGAAGCCGCGAGGAGCGGCATGCAGAGCGCGACCGTTGCAGGCGATCGTCGGCCGACTCGGAGGCGCAGTCGCTCGGTGACGCCGGCGGCCGCGGGGACCGGCATACCGAGAGCGACCGTTGCAGACCATCGTCGGACGGCTTGGCGGCGCAGTCGTCCCGTGGCGTCGGGGGCCGCGAGGACCGGTATGACGGGAACGACGGCTGCAGACGGCTGTCGGCCGGGCCGGAGGCGCGGTCGCTCGGTGACGCCGGCGGCCGCGAGGAGCGGGATGCCGAGAGCGACCGTTGCAGGCGATCGTCGGACGGCTCGGCGGCGGTCGGTGCCCGCCCGGCAGCGGCGGGTGCGCAGCCGGTGGGCCGATGGGACTCGAGTGCGGCCACCTCGGGCGCTGCACCGGCTTCGACGGCCGCCACGCTGCACGCGCCGCCGCCTGCGGCGCCGGGGCGTGTACCGCGGCCCGGGCTCACGGGTACTGAGGCCGCGACCACGCCGGTGGTGCCGGTGACGAGCCACGCGGCTGCGCAGCACCGCGGCGCCCGGCATGGCGATGCGCTGCCGGCGCGCCGGGAGTCGAGCGGAGCCGCCGGGCACTCTCCGGCACCGTTGCGCGCTTCCGGTGCCGCCGTGGCCTCCTCGGACCAGGGCCCGGCGGCGCCACTGCTGCCGCCGGCGAGGGGCGCCGAGCCGGGACCGTTGCCGGTCGTGGCCCCATCGGAGCCGCGGCTCACCGCTGCGCTCGCACCGGCGCCGTCGCGGGGTGATCGGAACCCGGAACCGTGTTCCGACCCGGAACTGCGGTCCGGCCCGGAGCGGTCCGCCGGGCCGGTGTCCGCCGCCGCGCTGCTGCACCCGCGGCGGCAGCGCGAGCTGATCGAGCAGGCCGCCGGCATGACCACGCGCCAGGTCGCCGGCCTGCTGGCCAGTGCCGCTCCGCAGGTGGCGCCGCCGCGCGACACGCTGCGTGCGGTGGCGCCGGACCGCTACACGTTGAAGGTGAGCATCGACCAGGAGTGCGAGCAGGGACTGCGCCACCTGAAGGACCTGCGGTCGCACGTCGACCCGCGCATGTCGTGGGGAGACCTGGTGGCGCGCCTGGTGCGCGAGGCGGTGGCGCGGCACGACCCGCGCGGCGGCGGTGGCAGGCGGGGGCGTACGGGCGGCACGGCAGCATCGTCGCGGCGGGAGCGGACCGGCACACCCTCGGTCGTGGCGGCGGCCGCGGCCGGCGGGGAGCAGCCGCGGGCCGCGACGATCCGCAACGCTGCCGGGGTGCGCGGCGTTGCGCCCGCCGCCCCGACGGGCGGTGCAAGGTCGGTTGGCGCCCGCGCAGGTGCCGCTGTTTCGGCCCCGCCCGCCGTTACAGCGGCGCCGGAGGGTCGGAGCGCCGGCGGCGGCCCCGCCCACGGCACTGGTGCGACGCGGATCCCGCGGGCCACGACTGCGCCGCCGAGGTTGGCCAGCGGCGGGCCCGCCGGCGGCGCTGATGCCACGGGGATCCGGCGGGCCACGAGTGCGGCGCCGAAGTTGGTCAGCGGCGGCTCTGCCGACGGTGCAGATGCGACGCCGATCCGATCGGCAACGACTGCGGCGCCGGAGTTGGTCAGCGGCGGCTCTGCCGACGGTGCAGATGCGACGCCGATCCGGTCGGCAACGACTGCGGCGCCGGAGTTGGTCAGCGGCGGCTCTGCCGACGGTGCAGATGCGACGCCGATCCGGTCGGCAACGACTGCGGCGCCGGAGTTGGCCAGCGGCGGCTCTGCCGACGGTGCAGATGCGACGCCGATCCGATCGGCAACGACTGCGGCGCCGAGGTTGGTCAGCGGCGACCCCGCCGACGACGCTGGTGCCACGCGGATCCCGCGGGCAACGACTGCGGCGCCGAAGTTGGCCGGCGGCGTGCCGCCTGCGCGTGGTGCGGGCGGCACGCCGGGGAGAGCATCGCCGCAGTGCACCCGCGATGCTCCGCTCGGCCCGCGCCGGTCGCCGCCGCGGCGCACCATTCCGGCGGCTGTCCGGCGTTACGTCTGGCTGCGCGACGGGGGGCGCTGCCGCTATCGGGATCCGCTCACCGGTCGCCGCTGCAATTCGTCTCACCTGCTACAGATCCACCACCTGCTGCCAGTTGCCGAGGGGGGCGGCCCGGAGCCGGAGAACCTGGTTCTCGCGTGCCTGGCGCACCACCGCATGTGTCACGCCTAACGGACAGCTCCGCCGCCCGAGCCGTCGCGGTAGCGCCGCCTCCACGCCGTGGCCGCATGGGAGTTGGCTGCCCGTCGCGCGTTCCTGCAAGCTGTTTGTCGTTGATCCCGGCCATGCGAATTCTGCCGTTTCCGGCGTTCGGACCCGGATGAAGCCGCCTCGAGGCCGCCCATGGAGTGGGGGCACGTGCCGAGCGGAATCCAACAGGTCCACACCTCGGGTGTCCCCTGGATGAAAATGAAGTCCTGATGCGGCGGAGTCGTGTGGGCGATGCCACTGGCGAAGATCACTCGCGCACGAATGCCGGGCTGGGGCATCGCCGGCTTACCGAGCAGGCTCTCGGCGATGTCGAGCAGCTCCTGATTGTGTGCCAGGGCGTGAAACGACTCCAGCCGCTGAACGGTATCGTAGACCGGGTTGAAATCGGGCGTGCCCATGACCTTCGCATCTCGCGTGGAAATGGCGTCCATGCGGCCGTGTGAAGCCGTCTCCTTGTATGGGTCGGCCGCGTTGAACAGACCGCCTACGCTCCAGCCGGAGTACTTGGAGCCCCTCGATGGGCTACCCGAACGCCAACTGACCGCAGTCAGGGGGACCCGCGGAGGAGCTGCGCTGCCGCAACCTCGTTCTTGAGCTTGGTGTAGACCTCGTCGATGCTGACCTCCGCCGCCGAGCCGGGTGCGAAGCCGCAGTCGGGGTTGAGGGTGATGCGCTCGGCGGGCACGTGGCGCAGTGCCTGCTCGACACGGCCGACGATCGCCTCACGGGAGTCCACCTGCCCGGGGGTCACGCTGACACAACCGAGACCGATCTCCAGGTCCTCGCGCAGCAGGCGCAGCACCTCGACGTCGCCCGCCTGGGGTGCCGTGAACTCCATCGCCAGGTGCTGCACGCGCAGCCGGTTCAACTGGCCGACGATCGGCCCGTACCCGCCGCTGAACACCTCCTCTCCGCGCATCCGCGCACCCGCACGCCGGCACAGGTGCACCGCGGTGCGGATCCCGTCGATGCCATCCACCACCTCGTTCACCATGTCGACCGAGAAATCGGCCGCGCGATCGGCATCGTCATACCCGGCACGCACCACCGGGTCCACGAACAGGCACAAGTGCGGATCGTCGATCTGGGCGATGTCGGCACCGGCGTCGCGGATCAGCTCCAGCTCGCGGCGGAGGACAGGTACGCAGTCACGAACGAATGACTCGCGCGTGGGATACGCGTGCGCGGACCGCTCGGCGTCCCACAGCCGCTCTCCCAGCAACGCGGGTGCCGGGAGCGTGGCCTTGACCTGCCGGTCGGTGATGCCGCGCAGGAACGAGATCTCCCTGGCGATGAAACCTGGCTGCTTGGGCGCCAGGCGGTCGACCACTACGGTCCAGGGGCGTCCGTCGGCGGGGTTGGTGCCGAGCTCGAAGCCATGAGCGAGTTCGGCAATCACGCCGATGTACGAACGGCGCCGCCACTCTCCGTCAGTCACCACGTCGAGACCGGCGTGCTCCTGCAGGCGCACGATGTAGCCGACGGCGGCGTCCATCGCCCGCTGGTACTCACCCGCGTCCAGCCGCTGCTCGGCGCCGAGCAGATCGCGCACGAACGCGGACCGTGGCATCGATACCGTTCGCGGCCAAGGCGTCCAGGACCCAATCGAGGATGCGCTTGCCCCGTACCTCGGCAAAGCACTTCGGCGTGTCCGCGGTGGCGGGCATGAGTCGCTGTCCGCGACCGGCTCCGATGATGATCGCTCGCACGACGGTGGCTCGGCGGGACGCTGGCACGTCCCGCCCCGGCCCGTCAAGCGAGCTGACGACGACTCACTGGTTTTTCAACCCCGGTCCGCTTATCGTGTCGGACATTGCCGGCACTTGGAGCGACGACGAGCAGTGGGAGTTCGAAGCCAACACGCGGGTGTTCGAGCAACTCGACGACGAGATGTGGGAGCGATGAGAATCTGCGCCATTCCCGGCGTGTTCGCCACCGGCTGCGAGGCGTGATGGCCCACACCCGGCCCAACGTGGTGTTCATTCTGGCCGACGACCTGGGGTGGTGCGACCTCGGCATCGAGGGGAGCCGCTTCTACGAGAGCCCGCACCTCGACCGGCTGGCGCGCGGCGGGATGCGCTTTACCCAGGGCTACGCCGCCTGCCAGGTGTGCAGCCCGTCGCGCGCCAGCATCCTGACCGGCAAGTACCCGCCGAGCCACGGGATCACCGATTGGATCGGTGCGCCGTCCGGCGAGGCGTGGCGTGAGCTGGGGCGGCACAGCAGGATGCTGCCCGCCGAGTACGAGCGGGGCCTGCGGGCGGACGAGGCGACCTTTGCCGAGGTGTTCCGAAGGGCCGGCTACCGTACCTTCTTCGCCGGCAAGTGGCACCTCGGCGATACCGGCGCCGACCCGGAGGACTTCGGCTTCCAGGTCAACAGGGGCGGCTGGAAGGTGGGCTCGCCGATCGGCGGCTACTTCGCCCCGTGGGACAACCCGAAGCTGGCGCCGGGTCCGGACGGCGAGTCGCTGCCGCTGCGGCTGGGCCGGGAGACGGCGCGGTTTATCGGCGACCATCGCGACGAGCCGTTTCTCGCCTACCTGTCGTTCTACTCCGTGCACGGGCCGATCCAGACCAGCCGCGACCGCTGGCAGCGGTTCCGCGCCAAGGCGGCCGCCCAGGGAGCGGCGCAGCGGCGGCAGCGGTTTCGGTTCGACGGCAGCCGGCCGGTGCGGCTGGTGGAGGACTGCCCGATCTACGCCGGCATGATCGAGGCGATGGACGAGGCGGTCGGCCTGGTGCTCGACGCCCTGGATCGCTTCGGACTGGCCGACAACACGATTGTCTGCTTCACCTCCGACAACGGCGGCGCCGCGACCGGCGATGCCTTCTCCGCCTCGATGCTGCCGCTGCGCGGCGGCAAGGGGCGGCAGTGGGAGGGCGGCATCCGCGAGCCGCTGTACGTCCGCTTTCCCGGCGTGGTGGAGCCGGGGACCACGTGCGACGTGCCGGTGTCGGGCATCGACTTCTCCCCCACGCTCCTGGAGCTGGCCGGTCTGGAGGTGCCGCCCGAGCAGGTGGTCGACGGGCTCAGCCTGGTCCCGCTGCTGCGCGGCATTCCCGACCCGGCGATCGCCGACCGCGACCTGTTCTGGCACTACCCCCACTACGGCAACCAGGGCGGCTCCCCGTCATCGATGATTCGCCGCGGCCCCTGGAAGCTGATCCATTACCACGAGGACGGCCACCACGAGCTGTACCACCTGGAGGCCGATCCGGGCGAGCGCCATGACGTGCGCAACGAGCAGCGAACCACCGCCGCGGACCTGTGGGAGCGGTTGCACCGTTGGCTCGACGAGACGGGCGCCAGGTTCCCGGCGCACGACCCGCACTACGACGCGGCCGCGGAGCGGGCGTTCCTGCACCACTTCGAGCACCAACGGATGCCCGAGCTGGAAGCGCAGCACGCCGCCTGCCTCGACCCCGACTGGCAGCCGAACCCCGACTGGTGGGGCAGCCAGGTAGTCGCCGATTAGCGTACCATGTCGACTCCATGGGCACCTTCACCGTCGACTGCGAACTGCAGGAACTGACCGCAAATCATCCGCCGGCGACGATCGCGGGCGTGATGGTCGATACCGGGTCCGAGTACACGTGGCTGCCGGAAGACCTGCTCCAGAAAGCCGGCGTCGCGGTTACCAAGAAAGACATCGCGTTCGTGATGGCCAACGGCGCGACCATCACCAGAGACATCGGCTACGCGTACCTCCGCAGCGGCGGGTTCGAGACCGTCGATGAGGTCGTATTCGCGCGTCCGGACGACTTGCGCCTGCTCGGTGCCCGAACGCTGGAAGGGTTTGCCGCGCGCGTAGACTCGCGCGCGAAGAGCTTGGTGGCGGCGGGGCCGCTGCCGGTAGCGTAGCGACGTCGGGCGGCAGACCGGCGGTACCGCGGGAAGTTGGGTGCGGTCAGGCGCGGTCAGCGCCTTTGCCCGCGTTGGGCGGCGTGCTCCGAGCCGGCTGGCGGCGAGCCGAAGCGAGTGCGCGCGCTATCCGGTCGAGTTCAACCAGTATGTCGAACCGTCGGGAGATGGCCTCCGGCGACATGTCCCGGGACTCACCGCGGCTCTCGGCCTTGACGTCGTCGACCGTTCTCATGGCCCCCTCTCGAGGTGCTCCACGTCGCTCAGGTCCTGGTCACGCTGGTCACTACCGGCGCGTCCCGGCGATGATCTTGGGCCGGTGGCGTAGCCCCATGCCGCGAGTGCGGTACGATGGGAACAGGAGGCGGAAGTGGCACACTTGTACGACGCGATCGTTATCGGTACCGGGCAGGCGGGGCCGGGTCTGGCGGCGGACCTGTCGGCGGCCGGCATGCGCACGGCGGTGATCGAGCGCCACCTGTTCGGGGGGACGTGCGTCAACGTCGGCTGCATTCCGACCAAGGCGCTGGTGGCGAGCGCCCGCGCGGCCCACGTTGCTCGCCGCGCTGCGGAGTTCGGAGTGGTGATCGGGGGAGAGGTCGGGGTGGACATGGCGCGGGTGAAGGCGCGCAAGGATGCCATTGTGCGGCGCTCGGCCACCGGCGTGGAACGCTGGATGGGGTCGCTGGCCAACTGCACCGTGTACCGGGGCCACGGGCGGTTCGAGGGCGACCACCGGGTGCGGGTGGGCGGCGACGTGTTGGAGGCGGAGCGGATCTTCATCAACGTGGGTGCGCGCGCGTTCGTGCCGCCGCTTGCGGGCGTGGCGGAGGTGGACTACCTGACCAACTCCACGATCATGGAGCTGGACACGCTGCCGGAGCACCTGGTGATCGTGGGTGGCGGCTACATCGGGCTGGAGTTCGCGCAGATGTTCCGCCGCTTCGGCAGCGAGGTGACGCTGATCGACCGCGGCGACCGGCTGATCGGGCGCGAGTCGGAGGACGTGTCGGCGGCGGTGGCGGCGATCCTGGAGGGCGAGGGGGTGCGGCTGCGGCTGGGCGCCGAGTGCATGGCGTTCGAGCGGCGTGGGGCGGCGGTGGCGGCCACCCTGGAGTGCCGCGGCGACGAGCCGGAGGTGGCCGGCTCGCACCTGCTGCTGGCGGTGGGCCGGCGCCCCAACACCGACGACCTGGGGCTGGAGACCACCGGCATCGAGGTGAACGCGCGCGGCCACATTCAGGTGGACGATGCCCTGCAGACCGGCGTGCCGGGGGTGTGGGCGCTCGGCGAGTGCAACGGGCGCGGCGCCTTTACCCACACCGCCTACCACGACTACGAGATCGTCGCCGGCAACCTGCTGCACGGCGATCCGCGCCGGGTCACCGACCGCATCGACTGCTACGCGCTGTACATCGACCCGCCGCTCGGCCGCGTCGGCATGACCGAGGCGCAGGTGCGCGCCTCCGGCCGCCCCGCCCTGGTCGCCACCCGCGCCATGACGCGCGTCGGGCGCGCCGTCGAGAAGAGCGAGACGCAGGGCTTCATGAAGGTGCTGGTGGACGCGGAAACCGAGCGCATCCTGGGCGCCGCCATCCTCGGCGTCGGCGGCGACGAGGTGATCCACTCGATCCTGGACGTGATGTACGCCGACGCCCCCTGCACCGTGATCCGCCGCGCGGTGCACATCCACCCCACCGTCGCCGAGCTGATCCCCACCATGCTCGCCGATCTCAGGCCGCTTGCATATTAGGACACCACTGGATGGGCCGCGCCCGGCGCCTTCCCGCCTCCCGCACCGGCGCGGTCAGTGGTGAACGACTCTACTGGCGGGTTGCGCTGAATGCACCCACCACGGAGAAGGGGAAGGGATTGTCGGTGGTCACCCCCCACGTGCCGGCTGCCACGCCGTCCTCGAAGAACGCCGCACCCCACTTGCCGCTCGCGCCCTGCTGCCGGGCGCCACCGATCAGGAATGCGGTGTCCCCCTTCCGCAGGCCGTCCACCGGCGCCGCGCCCGCGATCTCGAGCGCAATGGTGGGAAGCGCATCGCCGATTTGCACCGGCCCGCCGTCGACGGACCGGACCTGATCGATGGTACCGGTAAGGGATTCGTCCTCAGCCAGTTCGAGCTCGACCCGGGCGGTGAAGAAATCCACAATGCCGGCGGCATCCGTGTACACGCCGATGGTGGTGCCGCGATAGGTGCCGGGGACGGGGGTGGCGTCTGCCTCATTGGCCAGACCGTCGGCGAACATTCCCCAGACGAACTGGTCGCTTGGCGTGCGGTACATCCAGGGGCCGAACACCACCGCATCGCTCGTATCGAAGTGTGGCCTCGGCTGCCCGTCGGACCCGCTCGACACGCTGGAGACAACGGCCGCCACCGCGTTTCGGGAGCGGTCCGTGAAGTATCTCAAGCCGCTGACGGGATCGAGATCGCCGGTAACATCCTGAGTCAGAAGGCGGTTCTCGATCCGGACGCCGGAGCCGGTCCACCGCACACGGTCCGCGGTGGTTCCCGCCTCGCCTCGGCTGCCCTGGGTCACGCTGCCGGCGCGCGGCGCGTTGCGGGCGGCAGCGGACATCAGGTCGGTGGATGGGTTGCCCACCTCCGGCGGTGTCCCCGCTTCCGGCGGCTGCGTGTTCCCGTTCGGCGGCTTGGTGTCGGATGGTGGGGATGCGGGTGGTGAGCAGGCGGACAGAACAAGCAGCACGAACGCCGCCGTCGCCACGAGGCTCAGCGGTCGTGCTCCGGTCCGAAACAGCGGGCGGGCGGGCGATGCCTGGGCATCGGGTTTCATCGTCTTCCCTGTCACGGAGTGACCGTACCGTCTCATGGAGAAACCTCCTCGGAGGCCGGCTCGCCGGAGGACACACCGGCGGCGTCCGGCACCTCTTTCATCTGGTACCGCGCTCATCCACAAGAGTCAAGGAAGTATCAATATGCTTTGGACAAACGTATTTGTAGCGGGTAACAAAGGAGCCGTGCATCGCCTCCGCCACGTGACTCCGCAGGTTCTCTCGCCTCCTCCCTCGAGTCGTGCAGGTAAAACAGGTGGTAGCGCCGCCGCGGCGCGCCGGCGTCCTCCGCGGAACATCCGGGCGCCCGCCCATCCCTCAGAACCCCGGATCACCTCGCCGTCGATGCTCAAGGGGCCGTCGCGCCCACCGAACGAGGACGACGCGCCCCAGCCCCAGATAGGATGCGGGGGGCAGGTTCCGGGCGCGGCGCTCGCCGCCCCGTCACCAGCGGATCGCGCCGCGCAGCGTCACCGCGTGCTCGGCCTCCGGGCCTGCCCCGGGTCCGGCGCGCTCGCGGCGCGTGGCGTCGAGACTGACCTCGAACCCCGAGTGGCCCTGCGCCGCCGAGGTCAGCCGCCAGCCGATGCGGTACTCGCGCGCTCTGTCCGAGTGCTCGAAGCCGACGTTCGGCGTGCCCGTGAACCGGTCGCCGAACAGCGCAAACCCGTAGCCGAGCTCGCCCTGCAAGCGCCGCTCCGGCTCGAACCCGGCCCCCGGCGCCAGCCCGCGCGCGTCGCGTGCCGACCACAGCCGGTCCATGCCGCTCGACGCCGCGCCCCAGGTGGGGGCGAGGCTGAACGAGAGGCCGCGGCCACGAGCGCCGGGGGCGAGCCGGATCGAACCGCTCGCGCCCCACTCGCCGTAGTTCGCGTCCTCGTGCGCAACGAGCGCGCGCACCCGCGTCTCCACGCCGAGGCCCATGCCCGGGTCGCTCCACGCGAGGCGCCCGCCCAGTTCCGCTCCCGATCCGGTCTCCGCGTCCCCGCCGTCATGGCGAAGCCCCAGCTCCACACCCGGCGTCAGCAAGGCGCCGCCGCCCATGGCGAGTGCGCGGCTGCCCTCCAGGATGAGCCGCACCCGGCTCGCTTCCGCCGTGGTGGCGCCCTCGTTCGAGACCGCCTCCGACTCCGTCTCCACCCAGAACGCATCCGCCCTCAGCCCGAGGTCGATGCCGCCGGTCTCGCCGGCCTTGAGCAACGCGCCCCTTCCGCCCCCCGCGGCAAGGCGCATCCCGAGGCCGGTGCGGGTCACCCGCTCGGGCTGGCCGCGGTCGGTCGCCGCCTGCACGATGGTCATGTCGCCGGCGCCGTAGCCGAGCAGACCCCAGGCCGAGACCCGGTCGTTCAGCATCACCCGCGCATAGGGGCTCACCGCGGTCATCGTGCTCTCGATGGTGCCCGAGTCCACCCCTGGCTGGTCGAACGTGCCCTCGCCCTCGCTCACCGACACCGCCACGCCGGCCAGCAGCCGGTTCCATTCCACGTCCGCGCCGAGAATGGCCGTGGTCACCAGGCCGTCGAGGCGCACGTCGCCCCCGTCCGCCGGCGCCTCCCCGTCGAAGCCGCCCACCGTCGCCCGGCCCCAGGCCGCGAGGCCCGGACCGTCCCCCTCGCCCGCAGCCGCAGCCGCGAGATGGAACCCGCTCCCGAGCAGCAGTTCACGGCCCGATACACCGCGCGCCGCCGCGCTGCTGTGGATGGCAGACTCGCGCACGCCGAGGCCCGGCCCCGGACCCGATCCGGGGCCGTCCTCGGACGCGAACTCCTCCCGGGCGCCCAGCGCGCGGGCGACCGCGGCCAGCACCTCACCGAGCCACCCCTCGTCGCCGGTCCGCGCGAGGTCCACGCGCTGGCCGCCCACCGTCACCTGCGCGCCCGTGAGCGGGTTCGCGAGGCGGTCGGAGACCGCATCCGTGACGTGGCCCGCCACCGTGCGTCCGAAGCGCGACAGCCACATCTTCTGGAGCGGGTCCGCGTTCGCGATCGTCCCGGTCGCCTCGCCGTCGGTAATCCGCGCGCCCTGCGCGTTCGAGAGCGTCAAGCTGAAGGTCTCCTCGCCCTCGTCCAAGGCGTCGTCGAGCAGCGCCACGCTCACCGTCTTCATGGTCTCGCCCGCCGCGAAGGTCAGCGTCCCCGACGCCGCCGTGTAGTCCGCGCCCGCCTCCGCCGTGCCGTCGGCGGTCGCGTAGTCCACCGTCACCGCCCCCGCCGCCGCGCGGCTCAAGGAGACCTCGAACGCGACCGCGGCGCCCGCGCCCTCGTTCGCGCGCGCGTCCGCTACCGACAGCGTCGGGCGCCAGTCCACCTTGTGCGCCGTGTCGTACCCCAGCCCCTCATGGGCGAGCGCCGCGTTCTCCCCGGCGGTCGATGCGGACTCGATCGTGCCGCCGTTCAACGCCAGCGTGTTCGCGAGCACCGCGACGCCTTGCGTCGAGACGTTCGGCTCCGCCACCGTCCAGGCGAACTCCAGCATCCTCGTGCCGCTGCCGTCCGCGTACGCCGCCCACTGCTCGTCTCCGGTCGCGGAGCTGAAGTCGACCTGCAGCCGCGGCACGCCGGTCACCGTCACCGCCTTGCTGAAGGTCAGCGTCACCCGGATGGTCTCGCCGAGGCCGTAGGTGGCGTCCGCGCCCGCGTCCGAGGAGATCGCCACGCCGGTCACCGACGGCGGCCCAGTGAGGTTGTCCAAGATGATGTGGGTGGTGTTCTCCACCGCGTTGCCGGCAAGGTCCCGGAGCCCCTTGGCTCTGTCTGTGGGCCTGATGTACCGAAAGATGTTAGTACCGCCCTCTCTCGCCCGAGGCTTGCCTTCACCCAGTCCGACCGTCACCTTGCGCCCGCTGATCTCCACATCACCCGTGGCAGAAAACCCCCACGCGCTCTTGCCCAAGAGCTGCACCTGCACCCTGAAGTGGCCCCCCACCGAGTCCTCGTCCAGCGCCTCGCTGAAGTAGAGGATCACCGTCCCACCGTCGATCTCGCCCCGATCCAGCGTCGGCGCGGTTTCGTCGGGGCCGACTGCCTGGCCGCGGAAGCTCGCCACCTCGTTGCCGGCTTCGTCCCGCAGCCGATTGCCGGTCCCCGAGTCAGGCCTGGTATAGCTCACCTTCACGCCCGTGTCAGTCTCCAGCACCGCGTTCGCCAACGTCAGGGTCACCGTGGCGCCCTCGATGGCGGGCGACCCGCTCAGGCTCACCATCTCCTCGACACCCCCCTGCGGCGTCTTCTTCACCGTGAAGGCGTCGTTCGCGAGCGACGCGGCCGCTCCGAGGGTCTCGTCGAAGGTGAGCGTCAGCGCGGTTCCCCTCACCTCCGCACGCTCCACGCGAGGCGGCCTGCTCCCATTGGTCACGTCCTCGACGGAGAAGCTCGCCACCTCGTTGCCGGCTTCGTCCCTCAACCGGTTGTCGGCACCCGTGGTGAGCCTGCTGTAGCTCACCTTCACGCCCGTGTCGGTCTCCAGCGCCGCGTTCGCCAACGTGAGGGTCACCGTGGCGCCCTCGATGGCGGGCGACCTCAGCCTCACGTTCTGCTCGCTGCTCCCTTGTGGCGTCTTCTTCACCGCGAAGGCACTGTTCACCAGCGGCGCGGCCGCGACGAGGGGCTCGTTGAACGTGACCTTCAGAGTCACCCCGTTCACGCGCGCCGCGGACACTATCGGTGGCGTATCCACCCGGTGGTTCGGGTCGTGATCCAGCCCCGCATGCGCGAGTGCAGCGTTTTCCCCGGCAGTCGACACGGACCGGATAGAGCCGCCGCCGAGTTCCAGCGTGTTCGCGAGCACCGCCACACCTGCGCTCGAGGTGTCGCCCTCAGCCACCGTATAGGCGAACTCCAGCGTCTTCTTACCGCTGCCGTCCGCGTAGTCCGCCCACTTCTCGTCTCCGGCCGCGGAGCTGAGGTCGATCCGCACCCGCGGCGTCCCGGTAACGTTCACCGCCTTGCTGAAGGTCAACCGGACTCGGATCGTGTCGCCCAGGCTGTAGGTGGCGCCCGCACCCGCCTCCGACGACACCGCCACCCCCGTCACCGTCAGCGCCACCCCGGTGACGTTGTCCAGATCGATCGATCGTGTCTTCTTCCACTCGCCGTCAAACAGCCGTTGCAATGCCTGCACAGGGTTGCCGGCAAGGTCCCGGAGCTGCTTTGCGTCAGGATCGGAGCGCCGAAGGTAATAGGCGCTGTTTCTCTGTTCGCCCGCTTTCGCGCGCAGTTGCCACTTGCTCGATGAGTGCCCCAAACCGACCGACACCACGTTGCCGCTGACCGTCATATTGCGTGTGGCGCCGGCGATATACCATTGTCCATTGATGTGCCGCATATTCACTCTGAAGCCTCCCCCCGTCGAGTCCGGGTCCAGCGGCTCGCTGAAGAAGAGCGTCATCATCGCGTCGTCGATCTCGCCGCGCACCAGCCGCGGCGGCGTGATGTCCGGGGCCCCCTTCCTCACCGGCTGGTCGATGAAGCCCGCCGCCTCGTTGCCGGCTGCGTCCCTCAGCCGGTTGCCGGTGCCCATGGTGGGCCGGGTGTAGCTCACCTTCACGTCCGTGTCGGTGCCCAGCACCGCGTTCGCCAGCGTCAGGGTCACCCGTGCGCCGCTGATGGCGGGCGACCCGGTCAGGCTCACCTCCTGCTCGCTGTCCCCCCGCGGCGTCTTGTTCACCGTGAACGCGCCGCTCGCCAGCGACTCGGCCGCGCCGAGGGCCTCATCGAAGACGAGCGTCAGCGTCACGCCCTCCACGGCCGCCTGGAGCAGTGTCGGCGTGATGCCGTCCACCGTGTGGGTCGAGTCGTGATCCACCCCCGCATGCACCCTGTCCGCGTCGGTCTGCGTTGTCGTGGAGCGGATGGCGCCTCCGTTGAGCGCCAGCGTGTTCGCCAGCACCGCCACACCCGTGCCGGCCGTGTCGCCCCTTGCCACCGTGTAGGCGAACTCCAGCATCGTCGTGCCGTCGCCATCCGCGTAGTCCGCCCACTTCCCGCCTTCGGTCTCGTAGCCGAAGTCGAGCTTCACCCGCGGCGTGCCGGTCACCGCTACCGCTTCACTGAACGTCAGCCGAACCTTGATGGTCTCGCCCCGCGCGTAGGCATGGTCCGTCCCCGCCTCCGACGAAATCGCCACGCCGGTCACCGTCGGCGCCGGCGACCGCTGCCAGTCCACCTTGTGCGCCGGGTCGTGCCCCAGACCCGCATGCGAAAGTGCTGCATCCGCGCCCGCCGTGGAGCGGATGGTGCCTCCGTTGAGCGCCAGCGTGTTCGCCAGCACCGCCACACCCGCGCTCGAGGCGTCGCGCTCAGCCACCGTGTAGGTGAACTCCAGCGTCCTCATGCCGACGCTGCGCGCGTAGTCCGCCCACTTCTCGTCTCCGGCGCCGGAGCTGAAGTCGATCTTTACCCGCGGCGCGCCGGTCACCGCCACCGCCTTGCTGAAGGTCAGCCGGACCCGGATCGTGTCGTCCAGTCCGTAGGTGGCGTCGCCGCCCGCGTCCGACGACACCACCACCCCCGTCACCGTCAGCGCCACTCCGGTGACGTTGTCCAATCCAACCCATCGTGTGGTCGAGTAGCACGAGCCCCAACAGGTGACAACCGGAGCCCTCAGCGGGTTGCCGGCTAGGTCCCGGAGCCCCTTGGTGGGGTCGGCGGGCGGTCTGTACATAAGGGTGTTACCCGACAGGCCCCCCGTTAAGCGCCAAGGCAATCCGACCTTCACCACGTTGCCGCTGATCTGCACATCGCGCGCGTCGGAATAGTGTGACCAACCATAAGTCGGGGCCTGCAAGCTCATCCAGAACCGTCCCCCCTTCGAGCCCGGCTCCAGCGGCTCGCTGAAATAGAGGGTCACCGTCGCGCCGTCGATCTCGCCCCGCTCCAGCCGCGGCGGCGTGGTGTCCGGGGTATTGTTCGTGACGGGCTCGTTGGAGAAGCCCGCGACCTCGTTGCCGGCCGCGTCGCGCAGCCGGTTGCCGGCGTCCGAGCGCGACTTGCGGTAGCTCACCCTCACGTTCGTGTCGGTGTCGCGCACCGCCTCCGCCAGCGTCAGGGTCACCGCCGCGCCCGCGATGGCGGGCGCCCCGCTCAGCCCCACCGTCTCCCCGGCGCCCCCCGCCGGCGTCCGCTTCACCGTGAACGCGCCGCTCGCCGGCGACGCCGCGCCGTCGATGGCCTCGTCGAAGGCGAGCGTCAGCGTCGCACCGTTCACCTCCGACCGCGACAGCCGCGGCGGCGTCGTGTCCGGCGTGCCGTCCACCTTGTGCGCCGCATCGTGGGCGAGGCCTCCGTGCGCCCGGGCCGCGTCCACCTGCGACGACGCCGACTGGATCGTGCCGCCGTTCAGCGCCAGCGTGTTCGCCAGCACGGCGACACCCGCGCCGGAGGCGTCGTCCCGCGCCACCGTCCAGGCGAACGTCAGCGCCGCCGTGCCGCTGCCGCTCGCGTAGTCCGCCCATCGCTCGGCGCCGGCGCCGAGGCCGAGCTTCAGCCGCGGCGTGCCGGTCACGTTCACCGCCTCGCTGAACGTCAGCCGCACCCGGACCGTCTCGCCGAGTGCATAGGTGGCGTCCCCGCCCGCGACCGACGTCACCGCAACCCCCGTCACCGCGGGCGTCGCCACCGTGACATTGTCAAGACTCAAGATGCGCGTGCGGCCGCGCCCGCCGGGGTGCGCCGACGGCGTCTCCACCGGGTTGCCGCTCAGGCCCCGCAACCCGCCGGACGCGGGGTCCAGCGGCGCGAGGTAGTACGCATAGTTCATCTCGGTCAGGCCCGCCCGCGCCCGCGGCCTGCCCGCGCCCACTCCCACCTTTACCACCGCGCCATCGATCGCCACCGCGCCGGTGGCGAAGAACGACGTCACGTCGTTGGCCGAGGTCTGCACCTGGACATGGAACGCGCCGCCGGCCGCGTCCGGGTCCAGCGCCTCGCTGAAGAACAGCGTCACCGTGCCGCCGTCGATCTCGCCCCGCAGCAGCCGCGGCGGCGTGCTGTCGGGTGCCGGCGCGGTGACGTTGGCAAGCGCCATGCGCACGTAGCGCCACTCCACCCCGTCGCCGACCGGCAGCACATCGGGCGCCGTCACCAGGTTGCCGGCCAGGTCGCGCAGCGCCCCGCCGGCGCCGTCGGCGCGCCGGATGTAGAGCACGCGGTTGTGGTCGAGCCGGCCCGCCTCCGCCCGCGGGTTGCCCGCGCCGAGCCCGACCGTCACCACGTTGCCGTCGACCGACACCGGGCCGGCGGCGTCGAAGTTGGACGTGAGCCTGGCCGTGGACAGGTCCACCATGAACCGGCCCCCGGTCGAGTCCGGGTCCAGCGCCTCGCTGAAGAACAGCCGCATCGTGCCCCCGTCGACCTCGCCCCGCACCAGCCGCGGCGGCGTGGTGTCGCTCGGCGTGCCGCTGTCCGTCGAGACCCGCCCGCCCGCGCGGCCCGGCGCCGCGTCGGCGCCCGCCTCCGCCCTCACCGCAACTCCGCTCACCGCAGGCGCGCCGTCGGCGAAAGCCGGCGCCGCGGCGAACGGTGCCAGCCCGGTCGCGGCGGCGGCGAGCAGCAGGACCAGGCGGGCGATCGTCATGGCACGCTCCCTTGCGGGCGTCGGTTCGTCACGTCACAAGCGAACTGCGAATAGGTGTTTCATGTCAATCTCTATTGGATGTCGAGAATGGATTCATCCATATCAAATCGATAAATGAACGGCCGTTGCCTGCCGCCGGGATGCTCTCAGCGACCCCTGTGTGAATGATCGCTTCGCGCGTTCGCACCCCGGCCACCCCCGGCCACGCGGGGCGATTGACCGCGCTTGCCTCGTTCGGCCATCATGCGCCGAATCGAATTCACAGACTCGGGTGTGCCGCACCACCCTGTTCCGGGAAGGTTGCACTCCGAGAAGGGAGACACTCAGATGAGAACCAAGACACTCGCGGGGGCGCTGGTCCTGGCGTTCGCGGCGACCGGACTGTGGGGCCAGATCGGCGGCCTGCCGCGGGAAGAGAGCCTGATCATCCAGAACCCGGAGGGGAAACCGGCGAATCCCGGCTGTTTCAACCTCTGGTGGGGGTGCGGCGGCGGCTGGTCGACCGGCCTGCATCAGCTCGCGCTCGACACGTTCTGGTATATCGACCCCAACGCGGGAGTCGACGGCGTAATCCACAACTCGCTCGCCTCCGGGCCGCCGGAGTACAATGACGACTTCAGCGAGATGACCGTGTTCCTGCGCCGGGGCATCTACTGGAGCGACGGCGTCGAGTTCACCTCCGCGGATGTCGTGTACACCGTCGAAGCGCAGATCGAGCATCCGGGTGCGACCTGGGGCGGCGCGTTCAGCACCAACGTCGAGTCGGTCCAGGCGATCGACGACTATACGGTCCGGTTCGTTCTGAAGGCGCCGAACTCGCGTTTCCAATCGGTGTTCTCGGTACGCTGGAACGCGGCGTGGATCATCCCGAAGCATATCTTCGAGAACGAAGATCCCACCACCTTCGAGTTCAACCCGCCGGTGAGCCTCGGCCCGTACACGCTGCACAGCTACGATCCGAACGGGTCCTGGCACATCTGGGAGCGGCGCGCCGACTGGGAGCGCACCACGGTGGCCGAATTCGGCATGCCCGCGCCCCGTTACGCGATCTACCGGCACGGCATCCCCACCGACCGGCGGCTGATCGAGATGGTCAACGGCGACCTCGACATGATCCACGACCTCACGCCGGAGGGCACGTTCTCGATCGTGAAGCAGGACGAAACCACGCAGGGCTGGTTCCCGGGCTTCCCGTACGCGCACCCCGACCCGACGCTGCCCGCCGTGGTGTTCAACACCCAGAACGAGAAGTTCCAGGACAAGCGGGTGCGCTGGGCGCTGGCGCTGATGCTGGACGCGCAGGCGATGTCGCTGGCCAGCTACCGCGGCGCGGCGACCTTCTCCGCCATCCAGGTGCCGCCCACCGGACTGCACCCGGACGACTACCACGAGCCGATGCAGGACTGGCTGGAGGCCTATACGATCGCGGCCGGCGGCAAGACCTTCCAGCCGTACGATCCCGAGGTCACCCTGCGGATAGCCGAGAACGTCCGCCGCCAGTTCGACGGCGTACCGGAGGACGAAGAGGCGATTCGGCGTTCGTTCGGCTACGGCTGGTGGGCCCAGAACCTGGAGGCCGCGACGCTGCTGTTGGAGGATGCCGGCTTCGAGAAGCGCGGCAAGGACTGGTACATGCCGGACGGCAAGCGGTTCTCGGTCGAGTTGGGCTACAGCGCCGAGGGTGTGATGAGCCGGCTCGGATCGATCATCGTGCAGCAGTGGATCCAGGCCGGCGTCGACGCGACCAGCAGGACCGATCCGCAGTTGTGGGACCAGATGTTCATGGGCGAATTCGACGCGCAGATCGGCTGGTCGGTCGAAACCTGGGGCGGCCATCCCGACCTGTCGTTCTTCCTGGACAGTTGGCACTCCGAATTCGTGGCCGAGCCCGGCGCCCGGCAGCCGGCGCGCAACTGGCAGCGCTGGACGCACCCCGAGCTGGACCGGATCATCGAGGAGATCCGCACCATCGACTTCAACGATCCGCGCGGCGTCGAACTGGGCCAGGAGTTCGTGCGGCTTACGGTGGAGGAGATGCCGACCATCCCGATCATGTCGTACAACGTGTTCTCGGTGCAGTCCAACCGTTACTGGACCAACTTCCCGACTTCCGAGAACAACTACGCGAACCCGGTCACCAACTGGGCCAACGGGCGCTACATCCTGAACCTGATCGAGCCCGCCTCGCGGTAACGCGCGTGGCCCATCCCGTCCCGACGCCAACAGGAGTCTGTCGAACCACGAACAACTCCTGTTGGCAGGGATCCGGGAGCCGGACGGTCGGCGGCAATACGCGCCCATGAGAGCATATGGTCTGTTCGCGCTGAAGCGGTTCGGGCAACTGCTGCTGGTGGTGTTCCTGGGCGTGAGCGCGACCTTCTTCATCACCCACCTGTCGCCGCTCGACCCGGTGGAGCAGACCATGGGGCGCCTGACCAGGCAGTCCGGCTTCAGCCCCGAGGCGCAGGAAGCGATGCGCGCGGCGCTCACCGAGTTGTACGGCACCGACCAGCCGCTGCTCGGTCAGTTCCTGAGTTTCTGGGGCCGCCTGGTGCGCGGCGACATGGGCCCGTCGCTGCTCGCCTTCCCGACGCCGGCGCTCCGGCTGGTGCGGCGGGCGCTGCCGTGGACCGTCGGCCTGCTCACCACCACCGTGATCATCACCTGGACGGTCGGTAACCTGCTCGGCGGGCTGGCCGGCTACTTCCAGAACAACCGGCTCCTGAAGGCGTTCGGAGTGTTCGCCGTCGGCGTGCAGCCGATCCCGTATTACATCGTCGCCTTCATCATGCTGATCCTGTTCGGCTTTCTCTGGCCGGTGCTGCCGATCTCCGGCGGCGCCGGCATGTTCGTGGAGCCGGGCTGGAACCTGCCCTACGTGCTGTCGATCCTGCACCACGCCATCCTGCCGGCGTCGTCGATCGTGGTGGTCGGGCTCGGCACCTGGTTTCTGGGCATGCGCGCGCTGGTGTCGAACGTGGTCACCGAAGATTACGTGACCTACGCGGAGCTGGGCGGGGTGGAGAGCCGCAGGATCGTCGGCTCGTACGTGATCCGCAACGCCATGGTGCCGCAGCTCACGGCGCTGGCGATGGTGCTCGGCGGCGTGTTCTCCGGGACCATCATCACCGAAGAGGTGTTCTCCTACCCCGGAGTCGGCACGCTGCTGATCGATGCCGTGAACGCCGGCGACTATACGCTCGTGCTCGCCGTGACGTCGATCTCGATCGCGACCGTGGCGACGGCAATCTTCGTGATCGACCTGCTGTACCCGTTGTTGGACCCGCGAGTGAGGGTCAAGTAGTGAGGGTCAGGTAGCGTGTTTCGCATCATCCCCGGGTACCCGTTGCGCAACCGGCGGGTGAGGTTCCGGTAGCCCCGTGTTTCATGTCATCCGGGATCTGCTGCGCTACAACCGGGAGTTCGCGGTCGGCGTCGCGTTCCTCGGGGTGATCGGGATCTATTCCCTGCTGTCGTTCGTCTCGCCGGTCGACCCCGACATCCAGTTCATGGAGTTCCCCGACCTGCCGCCCTCCGGCGAGTACTGGTTCGGGACCAACTCGCGCGGCCAGGACCTGTTCTGGCAACTCACCTTCGCGTTCCGCAACACGCTGGGGTTCGGGATCATGGTGGCCGCGTTCAGCCGCGTCATCTCGATCACCGTGGGCCTGGTGTCCGGGTACGTGGGCGGGGCGGTCGACCGCATCCTGATGGTGGTCAACGACGTGTTCGTCACGCTGCCCCTGCTGCCGGTGCTGCTGGTGTTCTTCTTCGTGCTCGGCGACAGCCTCAACACCATCAACCTGGCGCTGCTGATGGCCTGCCTCGGCTGGCCGTTCGACGCGCGCCTGATCCGCTCCATCGCGCTCGGGCTGCGCCACCGCGAGTTCACCCGCCACGCCACCTTCTCCGGAATGAGCCCGCTCAAGATCATGTTCGAGGAGCACCTCCCGTACGTGATGCCGGTGGTGTTCGCCACCGCCATGGCCAACATGCTGTGGGCGATCGGGGTGGAGGTGACCCTGGCGGTGCTGGGCTTCACGAACATCAACATAGCCACCGTCGGCACCACCATCTACTGGGCCAACAACCACTCCGCCATGGTGGTGGGCGTCTGGTGGTGGATCGTGATCCCGGTAGTGCTGGTGGTAATGTTGTTCATCGGCCTCTACCTGCTCGCCGTCTCGCTCAACGAGTACATCGATCCGCGCTCCCGGCTGCGCAGGATGGGCGGCTGATGGCCGACGTCCTGAC
This sequence comes from Spirochaetia bacterium, assembly GCA_965208575.1. GTDB lineage: Bacteria > Spirochaetota > Spirochaetia > SZUA-6 > Bin103 > Bin103. The sequence continues at coordinate 524,001 of CBDBOV010000002.1, forward strand.
CGTTGCACGCCTCAAGGCCTACTACCAGACCAAGTACTTCGGGGTGCAGCGCGAGGTGCGCGCGGTAGACGATATCTCGATTACGGTGCGCGCCGACGAGGTGTACGGCATCGCGGGAGAGAGCTCTTCCGGCAAGACCACGCTGATCAAGACCCTCGCCGGCGCCATCCATCCGCCGCTGCGCATCGTCGGCGGCTCCATGCGGTACCGGTTCGGCGGGCGTGAGATCGACCCGTACGCGGTCAGCGCGGAGGAGCTGAACCGCCTGCGTTGGAAGCACGTGTCGTACATCATGCAGGGCTCCATGAGCGTGCTGAACCCGGTGCGCCGGATCCACCGCAGCTTTGCGGACTTCGCCTATGGTCACATGGAGTTGTCGAAGCCGCGCTTCCGGCAGGCGGTCGAGGAGCACCTGGAGCGGCTCTCCCTGTCGCCGGACGTGCTGCGCGCCTACCCGCACGAGCTGTCCGGCGGCATGCGGCAGCGCGTCACCATCGCGCTGGCCACCGTATGCCGGCCCGGCTTCATCATCGCCGACGAGCCCACCACGGCGCTCGACGTGGTGGTGCAGAAGGACGTGCTGGCGCTGCTGGACGACATCCGCCGGTCGCTCGGATCGTCGGTGGTGTTCGTGACCCACGACATGAGCGTGCACGCCAACATGGCGGACCGCATCGGCATCATGTATGCCGGGCGCATCGTCGAGGAGGGCCCGACGCGGGCGCTGTTCACCGAGCCGAAGCATCCCTACACCGCGCACCTGGTGGCCAGCCTGCCGCGCATCGGCGACGCCGCCCGCAAGCCGGCGCTCGGCGGCCGCCCGCCCGCCCTGTCCGACCCGCCGGGCGGCTGCCGCTTCCACCCGCGCTGCCCGCTGGCCATCGACAAGTGCCGCACGGAGGTGCCGCCGCTGGAGGCGGTCGGCGCCGACCACCGCTCGGCGTGCTGGCGCAGCGCCGAGGTGGAGCCGCCGGCGCCGGCGACGGCGCGCGGCGCGGCGCAGGGGGCGCCGGCATGAGCGCGATCCTGGAAGTGTCCCACGTTTCCAAGCGGTTCCACATGGGCGGCATCCTGTCGCGGCGCTACGTGGAGGCGGTGACCGACGCCAGCTTTGCGATCGAGGAGGGCCAGCCGGAGGTGTTCACGATCGTCGGCGAGTCGGGCTCCGGCAAGACCACGCTGGCGCGCATGATGCTCGGGCTGGAGATTCCCAGCGCGGGCGAGATCCGGCTGTCGGGCCGCAGCATGGCGGATCGCCGCGGGCGGGCTGCCCGCATCGAGTTCATGCGCCACGCGCAGCCGGTGTTCCAGAACCCGTTCGAGGCGTTCAACCCGCTCAAGCGGGTGGACCGCTACCTGGAGGCCAGCGCGCGCGTGCTGCTCGGCGCCAGCGGCCGGGAGGCCGTCGATGCCGCCATGGACGAGGCGCTGCACAAGGTGGGCCTGAGCCTGGCCGAGGTGCGCGGGCGCTACGCCCACGAGCTGTCCGGCGGCCAACTGCAGCGCGTGGCGATCGCGCGGGCGCTGATCCCCAACCCGGAGGTCCTGGTGGCCGACGAGCCGGTGTCGATGGTGGACGCCTCGCTGCGCATGTCGATCGTCAACCTGCTGCGCGACCTGCGCGACACCCTGAACGTGACGGTAATCTACATCACCCACGACCTGGCCACCGCGTACTACATCTCGGACCGCATCATCATCATGCAGCAGGGCTACATCGTGGAGATGGGCCCGGCGCAGGCGGTGCTGGAGTCGCCCGAGCACCCCTACGCGCGGCTGCTGAAGGAGTCGGTCCTGCCGGTGGACGACCCCGGCGCGGTGCGCGTGCAGGCCCCGGATCGCAGCCTGGCGCTGGCCGCCGCGGAGACTTCCGGCAGCGGCAAGCTGGTGCCGCGCGCCGGCGGCCGCCGCGTGCGCATACCCGCCGAGTGACCGCACGGCGACGCGCCGGTGTACCGTGCCGGCACATCAGCTGAAGCGGTTTGGGAATTCACGAAGCGCGACCAAGTCGCCTTCGATCATCCAACGGTTACCGAGTCCGCTACCAAGGTGGTGGGCTCCGGGATCGGGTCACCACTCTCACGCATGAAATGCAGGTGGGCCTTGATGGCTTCGGACATGTTGCGCTTGGTCTCCGCGATGGTCTTGCCGGTAGCGATGCAACCTGGCAAGTCCGGAGCGTATGCGGAGCAGTTTCGTCCCCCGCTTTCGATGATGATGAGGTACTTTCGACTCATGACTTCTCCCCGTCGGGGTTGATGGTATTGAGAATCGATTTCCAGGTCTTGGGGTGCAGGTCGTCGCTCGGTTTGCCCGCGATGGTAAGCGTGCCGGGAATCGACGGATGCTTGAAGTGACGGTGGCTGCCGGTTGTCCGAACATGTACCCATCCGGCTTCTCGTGCCATCTTGAGCGCGTCCCTTACCTTCCGACTCATGCCGGTAATGTAGTCAAAAGACTACCGAAGTCGGCGGATTAGGGCCATACGTCGAGCCGTAGGTCAGGCGCCACTCGCGGTTCGCGGCCAGTTCGCCGAACTCCTCCTCGGTGCCGTCGGGCCACAGTACGCGGACCGATGCCGCCGGCGCCGCGCCGAGGCCGAAGTGCAGCGCGGTGTCGTTGCCGGCGCCGAGGCTGGAGCCGCTCTTCACCTCCTGCATGCGCGGGCGGCCGCCGCCGGGGGTCACGAACACGCGCGCGCCGATCGCATCCCGGTTGACCGGCGGGCGGCCTTCGAGGCGCACCGTGAGCCAGTGGTTGCCCGCCCCCGCCAGCCCGGCGTTGCGGTACAGCGTGTAGCCCACGTCGAAGTTTCCGACCACGAAGTCGACCAGGCCGTCGCGGTCGTAGTCGGCGTAGGCGACGCCCATGCTGGGCCGGGGCCGCTCGTGCCAGGACGGCGGCGTCGCGTCGACGTAGTTGCCGTAGCCGCGGTTGCGGTACAGCACGTTGGCGTGCGGAAACAGCAGCCCGACCGACCCGGTGGAGGCCTGGAAGCGCTCGCCGTAGCCGCTGGCGGCCAGGAACAGGTCCAGCCAGCCGTCGTTGTCGAAGTCGAAGAACGCCGTTCCCCAGCCGACGATGTTGCCGCCGCCGCCGCCCACGCCGGCCGCCTCGGTGGCATTGCGGAAACGGCCGCCCACGTTCTGCAGCAGCGACATCGGCTCGCCCATGTCGGAGAAATAGAAGTCCAGGTCCAGGTCGTTGTCGTAGTCGCCCACCGCCAGGCCCATGCCGTTGCGCACGGCGCCGGTGCGCGTCTCCGCGGAGGCGTCGCGCCAGCACCAGCCGCCGCAGCCCGGCCCGTCGTTGCGCCACAGCACGTTGCCGACCGGGTGCTCCACCATGTCGTTGACCACGTAGATGTCGGGGTCGCCGTCGTCGTCGAAGTCGGCGAAGCTGGCCGCGAAGGCGGCGCCGCGCAGCTTGTCGCCGAGCAGCCGGGAGACGTCCTCGAAGGTGCCGTCGCCGCGGTTGCGGTACAGCCGGTCGCTGGCCAGGGCGGCGGCGTGTTCGCGCGGGCAGTCCGGGTAGCAGCGCCAGTTGGCCACGAACAGGTCCAGGAAGCCGTCGCCGTCGTAGTCGCCCCAGGCCGCGGTGGCGCCCTTGCCGGCGTCACCCACGCCGGCGGCGGCGGTGACGTCGTGGAAGCCCGCACCGCCCTGATTGCGGAACAGGACGTTGGCGCCGTGGGTGAGCACGTACAGGTCGCGCCAGCCGTCGTTGTCGTAGTCCGCCCACACGGCGCCGCCGGTCCAGGCGTCGTCCAGGGCCACGCCGGCGGCCTGCCGGGGGATGCTGAAGGTGCCGTCGCCGTCGTTGCGGTACAGGGCGCTCGGGCTTTGGCCACCGGCCAGGAACAGGTCCACCCAGCCGTCGTTGTCCCAGTCGCCCCACGCCTGCCCGATGCCGAGGTAGCCACTGGTAAAGGAGTCGTGGACGAACTCGGCCCACGCGCCTCGGTGCGGCGCGTCGACGCCGGCGGCCTCGTTCGCAACCACGAACAGTTCCGCGCCCGCCGGTACCTGAGCCACCGCCGGCAGACCTGCCCACAACGAGGCCACCGCGACCACCGTCACACGTGCGCATAGCTTCATCGCCGTCGGCATCACGCCCATACTAACCGCAACGGAGCACGGCGAGACCCAATCAAGGAGCCCGCGTTGCTGGGTTTCATTGCTATAGCACTCAACCGTACTATAGCGGAGGTGGTGTGCGATGACTGAGCAGTACAAGAGCGAGCCCCTTGCTGTGGCTCATGAAACGGCGCTGGGTCTGGCGGAGGCCGGTGTGATGGCTAGGCGAACAATGAAGGTGTTCGACGAGATGTGCTTGACGCCGGTCGAGGATATTGGACCGGAGAGAATCCGCGACTCCGATTGCGAGAGAACGCGAGTCAGGCGGTGTTTGCCCGCTACCTCAATGTCTCGACAGGATTGGTGAGTCAATGGGAGCGCGGCGAGAAGCGACCGCGCGGCGCTTCGCCGAAACTCCTGACGCTGGTCGCCAAGAACGGTCTCGGATCGGTCGCTTAATTGGGGCTACCGTAACCGGAAATCGTTGCGGCCGGAGCGGACGACGTAGCCGTCGCACTCATAGCGTGCGACCTCATCCTGCGACAACATTGCCGCCTACCCCTACCACGCGCGGGCGAGTTGAGTCCAGACCTCTACCCGACCAGCGCCGCGATCGCATCGCGCATCCAGCGGGTCGACGCAAGATCGACTGGCCGCAGATTGAATCTCGCGAGGTATGCTGTCGGACGGTTCTTCTTCATATCCAGGAAGGAATAGTAGGTCTCGAAATCACTCGACGCCGTGGCTTGCTCGACCTCCTGGATCGCTTGCCTTTTCAGTTCGTTCGAGAGCCCCTGAATGATCTCGTAGCTGCCCCGGCTGCCGCGCAGGTTCACTAGCAGACGGTCGCGGACGGTTGCCATCTGGTTCCGCAGCGCCGCACGATAGGTCGAATCGTCGTATCCCGACAGATTCAGCTCGGTGATGTTCGCGGGATGAAAAAGATAGCTCTGCAGCGCATAATATCGAAGTACATGTAGATTCGGCTGACGCCGTCCGATTTCCTCAATCTCGCCGGTGCCGAGGAAATCACGATCAATCAGTCCTTCAAATTCTGGTGAACCGCGCGATTGGATAGCGACCGAATTCTTGTCGCGTGCGCCTATGAACAAGAGCTCAGGAAGTCCAATGGCGTTATACAGCCGCTCGTCCGTGTTTTCGCAGATGACGAGACGCCTATTTGGAAACACTCTGAGAGCCGAACTCCGGGGCACCGCGATGTCAAAAATGTGCTCCGACTTCGGCGCCGGCTGCAGAGTCTGAGGTTGATCGAAGTCGAGGTCGTCAAAGTCGAGAATTGCAGCTTCGTCGCTGCTGTTGGCGTAGTCGATGAAGCCGAGCGAGTGGCTGGCCGTCCACAGTTGGGAGTTCTCGGGGATCCAGTGTTCTACTATCTCCTTGACGAGAGCGTACTGCAGTCTGGTATGCAGATGAACGTCCAACTCGTCGATGAAGTAAATCGCGTTGGGAAAGTGCTCGCGGCGGGTGAACAGATTCAAGAGGATATTGAACACTTCCTTCTCGCCACTGCTGAGCAGATCGTAGTGGACCTCTGACCCGCCTTTCTGGAACCGGATGTCGGGCGGCTTCCCGGACAGCGCCGGGATCAGCGTGTGGAGTCGCAGACCGGTTGCGAAGCTGGCGCTGAAAATGCGTTCTAGAGCTTCGTTGATGGGATCGGTGAAGCGCGCGCGCATGGTGTCGGAGTCGAACGGCTCGCCCCACACTTCGCGGAGAATGTTTTCAGTGATCTGAGACACGTCGGTGGTGAAGCGTGTATCCTGTTCGATGAATCGCTGCGGACGATCGGCATCTATGGTCAAGTCTACGGGGGCGCCCGTTTGCCCGCTGAGTTCGGGCACGGTACGAAACGAGCTGCGCCCATAGAATGCCGATCTTCCGTCCCAGCCCTTCGACGCGGTCACTTGCTCGTTGTTGGTTCGCGTGACGGTAACCCCACCGCCGAGCGTGCAGTCAACTGACATGTCCGCATCCGATCGCTTCTTGAAGTAGTCAACGTAATAGTCGCGCAACCCCTTGGCCGGCCCGGACAGGTATTCGAACGCATCGAAGATGGATGACTTCCCGCTCCCGTTGGCACCGATGAGCAATATCAGCTTCGGCGGTGTGCCAAGCGGCGAGAGATCTATCGTCAGGTCGCTGAAGCGCTTGAAGTTGTTGAGATGAAGAGCCTCGATATTCATGGTCTGGCCCGGTTACGCGCGACTTCGTCGAAGTCCGGCACATAGGGTACCACACCGGGAGGCGCAAGTCATCGTGGTGACCAGTGGAGCCAATTGCGCTGTAGCGGTTTTTTGGGCCGTTGAGCAGCCGGTCACACCAGAGAGCACGCGCCCGGGACGTTGACGGCGTCGCTGACGCTCGCCCGGCGCCGAATGACGGCTCTATCGAGTGTGCTGAGTGGGGTCCGCGAGGTGGGATCAAGCCTCATCCGTGGCTCAATGCACAGATCGGGACAGACCGGTCTCGCTGAGGAGCCGGTGGGATTGGGTTTCTTGGTGACCGGCGAGTGGCCGTCGGTCAGGCGGGTTTGACCAGACTCCGCAGGTTCTCTGGTTGGCCGGCGCGGATGCGCCCCACGGCCATCGCCAGCATGATCGTCAGCGCCATGGTGACGCGCAGCTGCATCTTCGCCAGCCCGCGGATGCCCGGTCGCTCGAACCCGAAGCCGCCGGCCAACCGGCTGTTGACCCGCTCCACGGCACCGCGCTGGTCGTAGAAGTCCTGCCACCGGTAGCTGGACCGCGCCACCGGCGTGAACACGCGCCGATCCTCGGCCAGCGGGATGCGCACCGCGTCGCTCACCGGGCACCGATCCATGCCCTTGCAGGTGACCCCCGAGTAGCGCGCCGGACAGCGATACTTGAGCGACTCGCGAGCCTGCTCGAAGCCGCCGTAGGCCATGCGGTGCAGTTCACCGGTCCGCGGGCACATGCAGGATACCTGGCCGTCGTGGGTATAGATCACGTTCTCCTGACCGCTCACCCGCTTGGTGAGGACGCCATCCTGCTCCGCCTCTCCGTCCTTCCAGCAGTTTCGAATGTCGATGACCGGCTTGATCTGATGCTGTTGCCACAGCCGATTGATCAGCTTTTGGTCGTCGTAGCCCTTGTCGGCGCTCAGGCGATCGCACCGTTGCAGCAGCTCGGGATGACGATCCTGCATCTGATCAAGCAGTCGCTGTGCCTGCGGCTGCTCACCGGTCGACGCCTTGGTGACCTCGAACGCCAGCGGCACCTCGTAGGTGGCGTCCACGACCAAGTGCAACAGGTAGCCGAACCAGTAGTGTTTCTTCTTGCCTTTCTTCTCGCCCTTCTCGCCCTTCTTCTCGCCGGAACCCTTGACGCCCCAATCGGCATCGCGGTCGCGGCGCCCGTCGGTGTCTTCCTTGTTATCCTTCGGCACCGGATAGCTGCTCGGACCGTTGGCCAGGGAGTGCAGCTCCTTGCCGTCCAGCGCCTGTACCTGGCCCAGGTCCGGCAGCTCAATCCGGAGTTCGTCGAGGGTGCTGTGGAACAGCTCATCGATCTGCCCCTGATGCTTGCGCAGCCGGCGCTGGAAGCGGGTATAGGCGTATTCGCTGGGCACCGCCCGTGCGCCGTCGAACGGGTCGAACCCGCACAGGTCTCGCAACTGCGCGTTGCGCAGCAACTCGCGCCGCAAGGCGGCGATGCTGGGATGCTGGAACACGAAGCCGGCGATCAGCGAGTTCCACATCGGGCGCACCGGATAATCGTTGCGACCGCGACCGCGACCGGCTTCCAGCAGTTGCATCAGCGGCTCGTCGGGGAGCGCGTCGAGCACCAGCGTCAGGCGTTCGAGATCACCCAACTGGTCGACGCTGTCCCAGCGGAACAGAAACGGATGTGGTATAGTGGCCATCGGCGGTTCTCCTGTTGTGAATTACTGTTCACTTGCCACTATGGCGAGTTACAGGAGAACCGTCAATTATTTTGTAGACAAACAGTTGCGATGTATCATCGGGGCCTTGACCGGCGCTCCCGACGCGCGTACAGGGGATCAGCAGGTCGTGGGGTAAGAAATACCTCCCCCTGGTTTCTGATCGCCTGCATCGGGCTTGCAGCAAGCGCAATTGCCTCGGTCACGGGGTAAAGAAAAAATCGCCCACTTCTATCTCGCTGCCCGCTTGGAACTTACCGACAGCGCAATTGGCTCCAGTGGGGCTCAAGCCGCTGCGATAACCGTTGAGCTCGGTACCGGCTAGCGAAGCCGGAAGTCGTTGCGGCCGGAGAGGTCGGTGCCGCGCACCAGGAACACGGTGCGCTGTGCGTCGACGGCGTTGTTGCGGAGGTCGTGGTGGTACACCGAGGAGGTCGGCATGAAGCGCAGGGTCATGCCGCGGCGCGGGCGGCCGGAGGTGTTGGGTTCGGAGCCGTGCATCAGGTAGACGTCGTGCAGGGAGACCTGGCCCGGTTCGAGTTCGACGTCGACCGCCTTCGATTTGTCGACGTGCTCGGCGTCCAGCTCCAGGGGGAGGGCGTTGCCTTCGGCGTCGTTGTGGTGGTGGCTGGCGAGGGTCCGGCCGCGGTGCGTGCCCGGCAGGAAGCGCAGGCAGCCGTTCTCGCGCGTCGAGGCGTCCAGCGCGATCCAGACGGTGCAGGTGGCCAGCGGGCGGATGGGCCAGTATTCGCCGTCCTGGTGCCACGGCGTGCGCGTGCCCACCCTGGCGGGCTTGGCGAACAGGCTGGAGTTCCACAGCGCGATGTCGGGCCCGATGAGCTGCGCCACCATGTCCAGGATGCCGGGGTCGCGGGCGTAGTTCAGGAAGCACAGGTCATGCACCAACAGGGAGCTGCAGTAGTCCGCGAACTCCGGGTGCCGGGCAATCAGCCGGCCGTGGTCGGCCCTGATCGCCTCGATCGTTTCGAGCGGGAGACGGAAGTCGGGGACGACGTAACCGTCTCGCGCGTAGCGTTCGATTTCAACCGGCGACAACATGCACCCAAATGCTCAACGTAAATCGGGCCCGCGTCAAGGGTCATGGCAGCCCGCCCGCGAACAACCCAAACCTGTGGCGCAGGCGCGTGGCCCCAGGCGGCTGTATTAAACCGACCCGGCGGCTCCGGCACCGAGACTGCCACCACCCCGCAGCCTCGGGTCGAGCAGGTCCCTCATGGCGTCGCCGAACATGTTCAGACTGTACACGGTAATCGTCAGGCAAAAACCAGGCCAGAGAGCCAGCCGTGGCGCCATCTCCATGTACAGACGCCCCTCCCTGCTGAGCATACCCCCCCAGCTCGGAACCTGGCTCGGCAGACCGAATCCCAGGAAGCTCAAGGAAGCCTCGGACATGATCACCGCACCGATGTTGATGCTGAATATGATGATTACGGGAGGCGCAATATTCGGCAGGACATGGCGAATGAGTATTCTCCATCTGGTATTGCCAATCGCCTCCGCCATCTGAAAATAGGCGTTCTCTTTCACACCAATAACGGCGCTTCTCATTATTCTCGAGCCGCCGATTCCTCCAGATATCCCCAGCACCAGTATTATCTGCAACAGCCCGCGGCCCGCTATCGACATTATGGTCAATAACAACAGAAGTCCTGGGAAGGCCATCCAGGCATCGACGACTCTCTGCGCGACCAGGTCGACTTTGCCGCCGAGGTACCCCGATGTGCCGCCTATCATGACGGCCACCACAACATTGAGCGCGGTCGCCGCCAGACCGACAGCCAACGAAAGACGAGCCCCGTGAATAAGTCGGCTCAACAAGTCTCGCCCCAACTGGTCGGTACCCAGCAGATACTGGGCTGATGTGCCCTGCAACCTGTCTAACTGATGCACCTCCCAATATGGATAAGGGGCCAGAACATCGGCAAAGATAGCGACCACGATCAATATCAGTACGATGAGCCCGCTGACGATGCCCAGCGGCTTCTCCCGCCACAGCCTGACAAAGAAATCAGCCGGTCCGGCATGTCTCTCTGGTTGGCTTACTGCCGATGGCATCCCTTTGCCGTCACTCATGCTGGTACTTCCTGTTTATTCATAGCGGACCCTCGGGTCCAAATAGGGATAGATCAGGTCTATCATGAGATTGATTGCCACAACCGCGGCGGCGAAAAACAGGTTTACTCCGGAGACCACTGGGTAGTCTCTCTCAATGAGCGCCACCACCATGAGACTACCCAGACCCGGCAGGTTGAATATGTTCTCCATGATAACCGAGCCACCTACCAGGATAGGAAACTGCATACCCACCAGGGTAAGTACCGGCATGAATGCGTTCTTGAGGGCGTGTCTCATGATGACGACCCTCTCCTTCAAGCCCTTGGACCAGGCCGTCCTGATATAGTCTTGCCTGAGCACCTCCAGCACCATCGTACGCGTCATCCGCATGGTGGCAGCGGACATGGCCGTCCCCAGAATCAGACTGGGAATGATGAACACCCCAATATTCCCCAGCGGGTCTTCGGTCAAAGGTATCCACTGCATCGGCGGCGACCAACCCCACCAGATCGCCGGGAAGATCATGACCATGATTCCCAACCAGAAGTTCGGCGTCGCCAGGCCGATGATGGCGACCGAGCGCCCCACGTAGTCGGCGGCCGTATCCTGGCGAATCGCCGAGTAGATGCCGACTGGCAGCGCTATTATCAACCCGATTACGATTGCCACGACACCGAGTTCGATGGTCACCGGCAATCTACTTCGTATCTCCTCCTCTACCCGCACAGCGCCGCGTATCAGTGATTCGCCAAGGCTGCCCTGGAGCAGGCCTCTATAGAAGGTTTCACCGGTAATCCAGCCAGGGGTCGGCAGCACTCCCAGCCAGCGTCCATACTGCACGTGCACAGGCACGTCCAACCCCAGATAACGCTCGAGAGCTTCGCGGTCAATATGGCCAGTTTGCCCGTCAAATTGTTGCATCCTGATCACCATCAGGTCTATGACGTCGCCGGGGATGAACCGGACCGAGAGAAAGACCAGGATGCTCAATATGAACAGGGTCGGGATTGTGAGCAGTAACCGCCTGATGATGTAGGCTCTCATGTGATGCAACCGAGGTGACTTATCCCGCGAAGGAGCTGCTGAGAATCCAGCTTATGGTCGCGCACTGCCGACGGTGGTTGATGGGGACGCTGTTCGCTTCAACCGCGCACCTCGCGGTCCCCATGAGGGAGCTGGGGGGATTTCAGCCCCCAGCTCCCTTCTGCGCTAAGTCAGCCACACGGGGTGAACCCCCTAACGACCCATTTCCTCCTTCAGCGCACTATCAATCCAGAGGCGGGCGAAGACATCATTATTTCGACTTCTCCCGAAACCGCCTTCGCCGTTGTAGCCTATCAGCCACGGCTGGTGCACGTTGAACGCTGGGCCCATGGCCCCCCAGATCATCCAATGCTGCTCTATGCCGTACATGTCCATCTTCTTGATCAAGCTCATCTGCTCCTCCTCAGTGGCAGCAGCCAGCATCTCTTCATACCAGGCGTCATATTGCGCGTCGCTGACCTTGTTCCAGACAAAGCCGCTCGAAAATGTTTCCATTTGCCTGGCTGGAAAAGCCTTGACGCCCGAGACCCACGAATGAGCTCCAACATTGGGATCTTGCGCACTGGGACCATAGTCAGCCCCAGGGGTGTGATCAATGTCGACATGAATGCCAATCTCACGCCAGTATGAAACCATTAATTCAGCATAGTTGATGTCAAAATCACCGCGATCCAGCCACACAAGATTAGTTTCGAATCTCATGCCGTCGGCGCCGCGCGGATAGCCAGCCTCATCAAGGAGCTTCTCGGCCCCCGCCACGTCATAGGTATAGTATCCCTTGAGCTGTTCGGGCCACTCGTCAAATGGGACGTAGAAGCCGGTGAATTCCAGGCCTACTCGCCCGCGAGGTATCGGATCTCCGAAATCCTTGTACAAGGTCGTGCTCATTGTCTCGACGTCCAGTGCCATCTGCATTGCGTGGCGCACCCTGATGTCGTCAAAGGGCGGCTTGCTCGCGTTGAGCCAAGCACTATTGTTCGACCGTTCTGACCACGCGTGGATTACGAGCTCCGGGTTGGTGCGCTCGAGGCTCTCTGCCTGGTCCAGGGAGCTTAATTGATTCGCGCCCTGCCAACCTAGCCAGTGGATCTTGGCCGTGCGCAGTGCCGCTAGCTCGGTTGCCAATTCGGTCATGACCAGGCCCCTCACCTCGTCAATATAGGGCAAGCGGTTCCCCGGGTATTTTTCGTCGTCGCTCCAGTAGTTGGGATTCTTGGTGTAGGTAAAAGAACTGCCCCCGACCCAGTCGGTTCTCATGTAGGGCCCGGTGCCAACCATGTCCCTCCAGTCCGAAATCTTGCCCTCTGGCACTTCAGCACTCTTTGATGCCTCGATGACTTCGGGGGGCTGTATCGCATAGTACCCGTCCAAGATGGTGCCCAGGCCAAGCAGGGTGGGCGCCTTCAGCTTCATGACAACCGTCCATTCGTCGGTGGCCTCTATCGATTCCCAGGGCAACGTTCCGAGCAACTGTGCGCAGCAGGGGGAAGGTTCGGTGAAGCCGCTGCCCAGACCCAAGTGGCGGTGAAAGTTATACTCGATGTCCTTGGCGGTGAGCTCGCGACCGTTCATCGGCGGCTTGTCATGCCAATGGACACCCTGGCGGATGTGGAAGACATACGTTGTGGAGTCGGGTTGTTCCCAGCTTTCAGCCAGCGCCCCCCTCGCGGCGAATGCGGGCAGCTGGTAGCCGCCGACGAAAGGATATTTTTTCCTGTCTATTGCCCAGTCAGCGACGCCCAGTTTCTCTATGACGAGACTGTTGTTGCTCAATGCGTGGCCATGATACTGGTCATAGGAGCCGAAGCCATCTCCCCGATCGGCGAAGGTCAATGTCCCGCCATACTCTGGCGCGATCACCTGCTTGCCGGTGACGGGGTCGGTCACGTACTCCTTGTCGGCGGCGGTCGCGCCTTCCTCTGCGCCGGTGGCCCAGAGGCCGGTTGCGATCAGGACCAGGACCAACGCAACCGAGAGGGTCCTGGTAATCTGTACAATATTCATACGTTCCTCCGTATGTGGATTTTCGAGAGTATTGCGTAGCGGCTTGCCGCTCCCTGGCTACTTTCGCGCCCGCAACGCAGGCGGCCAGACAGAGTCGAATGTGTGACGCGCGCGGCGTGTGACTCACCGGGTCCACCCGGGTTCACGCCGCGCGCGCGTGCGGTTCTTTGAGTATCACCTTGACCTCTTCTTCCGCTCGTCGGGGTGCCTCGCGGCGACCGTGGTGAGGGAGTCACTATCGTCACAGGCTCGCCCGACCAAGTCAAGCGCGCACTCCGGCACTTCCGGCACTTCGGCATAGCCGCGTGCGCTCAGGGGCGGTGCCCGCCGGGAGTCGGTGGAGGTGGCGCGAACGGCCCGCCTACGGCGGCGAGAGCCGCTCGCCGGTGGCGACGCTGCGGAACCATTCGTGGACGACGCGGGGCGCGCGCCCGTCGACGTTGGCGGGCCCACGTTCTGCGCGCGCGTCGTCCTGGTCGACGATACGGGTGTCGAGGCTCAGGCGCGTGCGTCCGGTGCGGTTGGGCCGGCTGGCATGCAGGTGCGCCCCGGAGAAGCACAGCAGGTCGCCGGGGTCGATGAGCACCGGCACTGCCGCCGCGTCGTCGAGCGGGGCGCGGCACTCGGGCAGCAGCGGATAGCGTCCCGGATCCTCGCGCAGCCGTTCCAGGTCCCACTCGGCGCTGGTGTTGGGCACGGCGCGGTCGAACAGCGCCGGCCAGATCACCATGGTGGCGCCCGCTTCGACCGGGAACACCGGCCCCCACAGGTTGATCTGCGCCATGACGTTGGAGCCCCAGGTGTCGCGGTGCGCCGGCAGGTCGCGCATGCGCCGGCCGCGGTGAGTGGCGGCGCCGGGCTGCAGGCGCAGGATGAGGCGGTCGGCGTACGTGGCGGCGGGGTCGAGCGCGAGCGACTCGATGACCGCTCGAAACGAGGCGCGCACGCGCGCGTCGCGCATGAAGGCCCGTCGCAGCGCCGCCGCACGGGTACGGAACTCGGCGGCATCGAGCGACGCTTGCGCCTCCGGAGGTGCATGCGGAGCAAACGCCCCGGCGGCCATCGCCCGCGCCTGCGCCGCCAGGGCTACCATCGCGGGCATTTGCCGAAACACCAGGATCCCGCCCCGGTAGATCCGCTCCCGGTCGAGCGGTGCCTGCACAGCGGTGACGAGGGACTCCCTGCTGATATCAGCCACGGAGACGCTCCACGCGCTTTCCGCTGCAAGCGATCCGTCTCAGTAGTGGTAGCGGCATTGCGCGATCTCGCACCGGCCGTTCGTCACACGGTACACGAGGCGGTGTTCCCGCGTGATGCGGCGCGACCAGTAGCAGGCGATCTCGTGCTTGAGGGGTTCCGGGTTGCCGGCGCCGCGCAACGGATGGCGCAGACACTCTTCGATCAGCCGAGCGATTCGCCGCGCGACGGTGCGGTCGTTCTGCGCCCAGTATTGGTAGTCTTCCCACGCATGTCTTGAGAAGGCGACCTCCCCGCGCGCACTTCCCCGGTCAGGGGAGCGCTTCGACTTCGCCATCGACGAGGGTGGCTCCGATCAGCCTGCCGGCCTCGATGTCGGCGATGCCCTCGCGCAGGCGTTCGGCGTTGTGCGGCGAGCGCAGCAGGTGGAACGTCTCCAACATGGCGTCGTACTCGGACTTGGCCATCATGATCACCGGATCGCCCTTGGTCCGCGTTATCACCACCGTTACGCGGTCGTCGACGGCCGCGTCCATGAACGACTTCAGGTTCTGGCGCGCCTCGGTGTAGTTCGTGATGCGTTCCATGTGCTGGATATTGTACGTACAGGTTTATGTACGTCAACCTCGCGCACGCGGCGAAGCGTCCACCCGCCGCCGGCCCTATGAGCGGCGGGCGGCTTGGCAGCGGGCGAAGCCGGCGCCGAGGTCGGGAAGGGGGGCGGCCAGTTCCGGCAGGTCGTCGAGCGGCGGCGGGTTGCGGTAGGCGGGCCGTTGCAGCAGTTCGGCGAGGTTGGCGAGGATCTGCAGCATGATCTCGACCGTCGGCGGGGTCACCACGGCGGCGCCGAGGCCGAACGGCGGCTGCGGATCGCGCACCGCCTCGTGGACGATCCGTACGCGCCCGCCCGGCGCCGGCGTCAGGGTCATGCGCTCGCGCAGGCACAGGACGCGCGTGCCGCCGAACGCGGTCAGCTTGTCGTCAGCGCCGGTCACGTCGAGCACGGCGCCGCCGCCGGGAAGCCGCCACCAGGTGGCGTGCGCGACCGTGACCCGGCGCGTGAAGCCGTTGCCGGTCAAGCGGTGGACGAGTGTGCGGCCCGCGGCGCCGGCGGGATACACGCGCTCCTCGACGCAATCGTTCAGCCACAGTGAGCAGGCGGCCGGGTCGCGCAGCACGGCGGCCACGGCGGCCGGGCTGCCGGCAGGCGTCGCGCGGGCGCGCACTAGCGGGTAGTCGGCACCGGGGATGTCGCGCGACTGTGCCGTCGCGACCGCGTTGCGGCCTTCGTCGCGCCACTCGGCAGACGCCCCCATGGCGGCGGTCAGGAAGGCGCCGGCGAACAGCGCCGGCAGGACCATGCGCCACGCACGTTTCAGCCGTGCGCCCGGCGCTCGCGGTCGCGGGCGGCCTGCAGGAACTCCTGCACCTTGACCGGCTGCCCGGTGTGGCTGCTCTCGATGGCGGCGAAGATCAGCGCCACCGACTGCAGGTTGGCCTCCACGTTGGTGGCCATCGCCTCGCCGCCGTCCAGCCAGTCCAGGAACTGTTCCAGCAGCCAGGCGTCGGTCCAGTACTTCTGTTTTAGCAGCGGCACCTCGATGCCCTCGCCCTCGCGCTTGTACTGCTTCGGCTCGTACGGGAAGCGCTCGATGCGGCGGTGGTCCATGATCAGCGTCTCGTGCTCGCACTCGGCGCGAATGTACTCCCGCGACCAGCCGTTGAAGCCGCACGCGTTGGTCTTGGCGCCCTCGTAGATGGCGCGGGCGCCGTTCTCGAAGGTCATCATCACGTGGCCCTGCGAGCCGCTGGCGTATTCGCCCCAGGACGGGTTCCAGGTCTGCGCGTAGATGGTGTCGCAGTTCGCTCCGGCCATGTCCGCGATGATGTCGAGGTGATGCACCGACCCTTCGATCATCAGCGTTTCGTCGATGGTGTGGCGGAAGTGCGCGCCCCAGTCGCCGAAGTTGCGCAGGCCGCAGGTGAAGCGGCACACCAAGTAGTCGATGGTGCCGGGCCGGCCGGAGCGCAACTCGTGGCGCAGCGTGGTCTTGTCCTGGTCGAAGCGGTGGCTCATGGTCACCCCCATCTTCTTGCCGGCGCGCTGCACCTTGTGGGCGATGCGCACCGCGGCGTCCATGGTGTCGGCGATCGGCTTCTCGGAGATCACGTGCATGTCGTGGGCAAGGGCGGCGTCCACCACCGACTCGTGGAACGCGGGCGGCACCACCACCGTGCAGATGTCGGCGGGGTTCTCGGCGCAGGCCTGCTGCAGGTCGGTGTAGCACTTTTCCGGCGGCAGCCCGAGGTGTTCCTGCGCGTTGCGGTGCACGCCGGGGTCGATGTCCACGGCGGCCACCACCTCCAGGCGGCCGGAGGCGACGTGCGGCGGCAGAAACCGGGACATCCAGGGGACACCGCGACCGCCGGTGCCCACCTGGATCAGGCGATAGGTGTTTGGCATGTCGGCCCCGACGCTAAGCGCCCCCGATGCCCGTGTCAATCCGCCATTTGAGGGTTGCGGGCGCGATGCGGTGGGGTCAGGGTCTGCGGTCGGAAGCGACCGCGGTCCTGCCATCCGCTGATGGATGGCGCCAGTAGCATGCCGTTCACTTGAGCGGTATGATTGATTCATATGAGCGTTGCAGCGACGGAGGTCGCCGAGGTTCTGGGCGGTCAGCGGGTGCTCGGACGCAGGATCCGGCACGCACGTGACCTGGAGGATTTGATTCGCGAGGGAGTCCCGAAGCCGGCTCTGGAACGCTTGGTCAGCTTGCTCGCGGCGCCGGGTGGTAACGGCAGGGATCTCAGGGCCGGGCTGCGGAGCCGCATCGTGTCGCGGGCCACGTATCAGCGGGCCGAGCGCTTCAACCTGCAGGTCAGCGAGACCACGGAACGGCTCGCGCGCCTCTATGCGCTGGCTGCATCCGCATTTGCCGATGGCGGCGCAACGGCGCGGTTCATGCTAACGCCCCATCCCGAACTCGGTGATCGAGCGCCCTTCGATGTCGCGCTGACCGAGGTTGGGGGACGAGAAGTCGAGGAGGTCATCGAGCGGGGCCTGCATGGCCTCCCGGCATGAGACCGTAAGGTACGCATACCGGATCGTCAGCTCCCGGTACCCGCCATTCGACGGAGCTGGCGCGTACCGTTGGGGTAGCCGCTGGGTCAGCCCCGGCCGCCACGTGGTGCATGCGGCGGAAACCTATGCGCTTGCCGTGCTCGAGAACCTTGTGCACTGGCAAAGTGGCACGCTGCCGAGCGATCTGGTATGCGTTCGGATCGCAATCCCGCGCGACGTTGCGCAGGAACAGGCCGACGAGATCGAGCCGGCACTGTTGCTTGCCGACGACTATCGCGCGACGCGACGCATCGGCGACGCCTGGTACGATGGCGGAGCAACCGCCCTACTGTGGGTGCCATCCGTCGTGTCTCCGTACGAGTCCAACGTGCTGTGCAATCAACGGCACGCGGAGTTCTCACGGATTGTCGTGGGTGAGCCACTCCTGCTCGGGTAGATGCCCGCCTGTCGTACCGAAGGTGACGCCTACGAAAAAGAAGGCCGCCGAGTGCCGGCTGCCGGCTGTGGGTTGCAATAGGGCGAGTGATTCGCCATATTGAGTCTCAAAGTGGCGTTTGTAGGGAGATTTTTCGAGCCTCCGGCACAGAGTTACTACCTGTTCGGGCCGCGCGGCACCGGCAAGTCGGCCTGGACCCAACATCGCTACCGGGACGGCGTGCGCATCGACCTGCTGCGCCCGGCCACCCTGCAGCGCTACCGGTCGCGCCCCGACCGCCTGTTCGACCTGGTCCACGCTCAGCCCGACGGGCAGGTGATCGTGATCGACGAGGTGCAGCGGGTCCCGGCACTGCTCAGCGCCGTCCATGCCCTCATCGAAGAGCACCGCGGCTGGCGGTTCGTGCTGACCGGGTCGAGCGCACGCAAGCTCAGGCGAGGCGGCGTCGACCTCATGGCGGGCCGGGCCGTGGTACGGACCATGCATCCTTTCATGGCGGCGGAGCTGGGCGACGCGTTCGATCTTCGCGCGGCGCTGCAGCGCGGGCTGCTGCCGCTGGTGTTGGGCGCAGAGGACCCGGTCGACACGCTGGAAGGCTACATCGCCGTCTACGTGCGCGAAGAGGTGCAAGTGGAGGGGCTGGTGCGGGACCTGGACCGATTCTCCCGGTTCCTGGAGGCGGTCACGTTCTCGCACGGGCAGCTCATGAACGTCAGCAACATCGCCCGCGACAGCGAAGTGAGCCGCAAGACGGTGGAGGGCTACCTGGGCGTGCTGGAGGACCTGCTGCTGAGCTTTCGCGTGCCGGTGTTCCGCAAGCGCGCCGCGCGCGCCACGGTCGCGCACGACAAGCTGTACCTGTTCGATTGCGGGGTGTTCCGCTCGCTGCGCCCATCCGGGCCGCTCGACCGGCGCGAGGAGATCGCCGGAGCGGCGCTGGAAGGGCTGGTGGCCCAGCACCTGCGCGCATGGCTCGCCTATCGCGGCGCGGGCGACCGCCTGTACTACTGGCGCACGCGGGCCGGGTCGGAGGTGGACTTCATCCTCTACGGGCCGGAGCAGTTCACCGCCATCGAGGTGAAGCACAGCGCCGCGGTGCGGCGGGCCGACCTGCGCTCGCTACGCTCGTTCCACGCCGACTACCCGGAAGCGGAGCGCCTGCTGCTCTACCTCGGCGACGAGGAACTGTCCATCGACGGCGTTCTGTGCCTGCCGTGCGACCGCTTCCTGCGCCGGCTGCATCCGCGCCGCGCGCTGCCGACGACTGCGGCCTGACGGCCGCCTGCAACGCGCGTCCCCACACCGATTATCGTCCGCGAACGCACCCCTGCCCGAATCGACGCCCGCCTGCCGAGCCGACTGGACTTGGTCCAGCCACGTGCCGCGCGGAGATGATCGCTATTGCAGGTCGGGGCTGCGCGGGGCGACCGGTTCCAGGACGGAGCGCCGCTCCGGGGTAAGGCGTTCGCGCAGGCCGGGGGAGAGCTGATAGTTGAACCGGGTGCGTATGTGGCGCGGCGAGTAGCGGTACAGCACGGTGCGGCGGTAGCCGGGGTTGGTGCGCTCGGCGGAGCCGTGGGTCACGGCGTCGGTGAACAGCAGCACGTCGCCGGCGCGCAGGTGCACTTCGCGCATGCCGAGCGCGTTGCCGGCTCCCTCGCGCTCGTGGGTGGCGGCGGTGATCGGCTCACCCTCCACCTCCAGCCGCGGGTGCACCTCGGTGGCCTTGTGGCTGCCGGGCACTAGTACCGTGGGGCCGTCGCCGGGGCCGATGTCGTTCAGCGCCATGATCACGTTGATCTGGCCCACCATCCAGGCGCCGGTGTTGTGCTGGCGGAAGGTCATGTAGCTCAGCGGCACGTGGCCCCCGGAGTGGATGTAGAGGAAGCCTCCCCGGGTGCGCACGTTGAGCAGGGTCTCGTGAATCGACAGCCGGTTGACCGGATTGACGTAGCGGCTCACCAGGGGCAGCCAGGCCGGGTAGTCGATCAGGCGCTCGAACACCGCGCCCCCTTCCACGATGTTCTGGAAGTTCACGCCGTCGTCCGGGCTGTAGCTGTGCAGCTCCACGTGGCCGATCCAGCGCCCCCGTTGCTGCTTGCCGCGCTCGTCTTCGCGCGCCGGCGCCTCCTCGACGTAGCTCCAGTGATCGTCCAGCCACCGGTTCATGGCCGCAAGGTCGCGCTCCGCAAGCGCCCCCGGCAGCACCAGGTACCCCTGCAGATCGAACAAGTAATCGCACTGTCTGTCGTCGAGAACGCCGCGCATGGCCCTCACCCTGCCGCAACCGCCGCCGGTCGGCAACCCTCCGCCGCGCGCGGTGCGCGCTGTGGTCCTTCTCGGGACGGCGCTCGTAGCGGCCGCGGCGGCGTTCGCCGGCCCGTCATCCGAGCCGTCCGCCTCGGGTGTACCGGAGCGCGGGGTGGAACCCGGCGGTGCGGCGCTCGAGCGCAGGCGGTGCTTCGCCGCGAGCGCCCTACGGCGTCCCGATCATGCCGGTGCGGCGGAGAATCTGGTCGACGCACTCCTGTGCCGTGCGCGCGTTGGTGTCCACCCGGATCTCGGGACTCTCGGGCGGTTCATACGGACTGCCGATGCCGGTGAAGTTGGGAAGCTCGCCGCGGCGTGCCTTGGCGTACAGCCCCTTGGTGTCGCGCGCCTCGCAGGTACCGAGCGACGCGTCGACGAACACCTCCACGAAGTCGCCCTTCGCGAACAGGCGCCGCGCCGCGTCCCGGTCCGCGCGAAACGGGCTGATCAGGGCTACGATGACGATCAGCCCCGCGTCGACCATCAGGCGCGCCACCTCGGCCACGCGCCGGATGTTCTCGATGCGGTCGTCCTCGGTGAATCCCAGGTCCCGGTTGAGGCCGTGCCGCACATTGTCGCCGTCCAGCACGTAGCTGTGCCTGCCCTCCAGGTGCAGCCGCTGCTCCAGGAGATTCGCCAACGTCGACTTCCCCGCGCCCGACAGGCCGGTCATCCACAGGCAGCGCGCGGACTGGCGCTTCGCTTCGCTGCGCAGGTGCTGGGTGACCTGAAAGCGCTGCCAGCGGATGTTCGACGAACGGCGCAGCGCGTACCGAATCATGCCGGCGCCCGCCACCGAGGCGGTGAGCTGGTCCAGGAGGATGAAACCGCCGAGCACTTGCGATTCGTCGTACGGGGCGAACGGAATGCGCCGGTTGGTCGACACGTCCACCTCGGCCGTGTCGCTCCGCTCCAGCCTCGTGGCCGGGCGCGGCCCTTCCTCGGGGTCCACGACGTGCTTGATACGGGTCACGGTGGCGCCCACCTCGATGCCGTGCAGCACAAGCGTCACGGCGCGGCCCACGTACAGGGGAGCCTCGGCCATCCACAGGAGCGTGGCGCGGAAGTGGTCGGCAACTTCGAGCGGCGCGGAAGCTCCGGCAATCACGTCGCCCCGGCTGACGTCGACGTCTTCGCTGAGGGTGAGCGTGACCGAGTCGCCGGCGCCGGCGCGCTCGCGCGTGCCCATACCGGCCACGATCGACTCCACCCGCGTTTCCAGGGCCGACGGGAACAGCGCGACCCGGTCTCCCACTCGAACGGTACCCGAAGCGATGCGCCCGCAGTAGCCCCTGAAGTCCGGGCTCGGCCGATTCACGTACTGTACCGGCATGCGAAACGGGCCGGCGTCGCGCGCGGGCTCCTCCACGTCGACCGTCTCCAGGTACGCCAGCAGCGTCGGGCCCGCGTACCATGGCGCGTCGGCCGCGTTCCAGCGCAGGTTGGCGCCGGTCAGCGCCGAGGTGGGGATCGCGGTGACGTTCGGTATCCCCGCATCGGCCGCGAGCCGCCGGAAGTCGCCGGCGATGGCGTCGAAGCGTGGCTCGCTCCACGCGACCGCATCCATCTTGTTCACCGCAAGCACAACCGTACGGATCCCGAACGCGGCGGCGATGCGGGTATGGCGGGCGGTCTGGCGCAGCACGCCCTTCGATGCGTCGACCAGCACCACCGCCAGGTCGGAGTTCGACGCCGCGGTGGCCATGTTGTGGGTGTACTGGCCGTGTCCCGGGGCGTCGGCCACCACGAAGCGGCGCCTGCCGGTCGCGAAGTGGAGGTAGGCGACGTCGATGGTGATGCCCTGCTCGCGTTCCGCCTTCAGTCCGTCGGCCAGCAACGCGAGATCGACGGCGTCTCCCTGGGTGCCGTAGCGGACCGAGTCCTTCTCGACCGACCGCAGCTTGTCTTCGAACACGCGGCCGCAGTCGTACATCAGGCGGCCGATGAGGGTGCTCTTGCCGTCGTCGACGCTGCCGCAGATCACCAGCTTCAAGGGCTTCCGGGCCTCCGAGCCACCCATCAGAAATACCCCTCCCGCTTCTTGCGCTCCATCGACGCCTCCTCGTCGTGATCGATGACCCGCCCCTCGCGCTCCGACCTGCGCGCCGCCTCGATCTCGGCGACGATCTCGCCGACGCTCGCCGCCGTGCTCTCCACCGCCGCCGACAGCGGATAACACCCCAGCGTCCGGAAGCGAACGCGCTTGCGGGCCGGCTGCTCACCGGGCTCAAGCGGCATGCGATCGTCGTCCACCACGATCCACTGGCCGTTGCGCCGCACCACGGGGCGTTCGGCGGCCAGGTAGAGCGGCACGATCGGGATCTCCTCGCACTTGATGTAGCGCCACACGTCGAGCTCGGTCCAGCTCGACAGGGCCGCCACCCGCCACGAGTCGCCGGCGGCGAGCCGGGTGGGGTAGAGGCGCCAGATCTCCGGCTGCTGGCGCTTCGGGTCCCACTGGTGACGGGCGTTGCGCAGCGAAAAGACCCGTTCCTTGGCGCGCGAGGCCTCTTCGTCGCGCCGGGCGCCGATAAATATCACGTCGTGCCGCCCCTCGTCGAGCGCAGCCAGGAACGGACGCGTCTTCATCTCCGTCGTGTAGCTCTGCGGACTGTGGCTGAACGGGGTGATCCCCTTCCGCGCCCCCTCGTGATTGGTGCGGACCCGCAACTCCAGGCCGAAGCGCGCGGCAATCTCGTCGCGGTGCTCGATCATGGCGCGGAACTTCCACGTGGTGTCGACGTGGAGGATGGGAAAGGGCGGCTTCGCGGGCCAGAACGCCTTGCGCGCGAGGTGCAGGAGGACCGACGAGTCCTTGCCCACCGAGTAGGCCATGACCGGCCGCCGCGCCCGCGCCACGCCTTCGCGCAAGATCTCGATCGCCTCGGCCTCCAGCTCGTCGAGCCACGCCTTCACGTGCACGCTCCTGCCGCCATCGCGTTCCTCCCGCCAGCCCGTCCCGCACGTTGCACCGTACGGCTCGGGCATGATAATAGACTGCTTGTACAACCATCCAGGACTCCTGAATGGTGAACTTCCGCACGTCTTTTGCGGGGGAGGCCGAGACGTTGGCGCAGCGCGAAGAGTTCAACCCCATGTCGATGGCGCCTCTGCGCGTGTGGCTGCGCCTGGTCGCCCGGGCGGGCGGAGTGCGCCGCCCGTTTCGGGGGCGGTTGCAGCAGGCGCTCATCACGAGCGCGATCACCGCGGTTCCGCGCTGGCTCGAGTGGGCCGTCTACGGTGTGCCGATCGCGCGCACCCGGATCAGCAAGCCGCCGGTGATCATCCTCGGGTTCCCGCGCTCCGGCACGACCCTGCTGCACAACCTGATGGCGCACGATCCCGACCTGGGCTACTGCTCCAACTACCAGGCGGCCATTCCGTTCTGCCTGGTCGGCGGCGAGCGGCTCAAGCGGCGGCTGGCTGCGCGGGTGCCGGAGAATCGAGGGATCGACAACGTGGCCGCCGACCTGGACCTGCCGCAGGAAGAGGTGTTCGCGCTCGCCATGCACTCCCACCGTTCCTCCGCGCACGGGTTCACTTTTCCTTCCCTGATGCCCGAACTGCACCGCAAGTACGTGCTGATGGACGCGCCGGAAGCCGAGGTGAGGGCGTGGCGCAAGGGCTACCTGCAGGTGGTAAAGAAGGCGACCTACATGCACGGCGGCAAGCGGGTCGTGCAGAAGGCTACGCCCAATCTCGCGCGCATCCCGGTGATCATGGACATGTTCCCCGGCGCCCTCTACATCCACATCGTCCGCAACCCCTACGAGCTCTATCCGTCCTACGTCCACCTGATCTCGACGCTCACCAGGAACTACGGCATGCAGGAGATCACCCCGCAGGAGCTGGAGGAGGGAGCGGTGCGCATGTACCGGCGAATCATGCGCAAGTATCTCGCTGAACGCCACCTCATCCCCGCCGACCGCTTCATCGAGATCCGGTTCGAGGAGCTGCGGGACGACCCGCTCGGGGTCCTGGAGCGCGTGTACGGGCATCTTGGACTGAACTGGGAGCAGGCGCGGTCGGCGATCGCGGCCTACGCCGGCACGCAGGCGTCGTACCGGCAGAATCGCTACGCGGACCGGGAGCACGTGCGGCGCGAAGTCGACGCGCACTGGGGATTCGCGGTGCGGGAGTGGCAGTACCGGCCTTGAGCACGCTCAGCGTCGCGGAAGACCTCAGCCTGCTGCTGCTCGACGAGTCGTCGGGCGTGCTCTACCCGCTGCCGGGGCGGACGCTGGAGATCGGCCTGGCTGCCGCCGCGCTGCTGGAACTCACGCTGGCCGACCGCATCGACACCGACCTGGAGTCGCTTTACCTGGTGAATGCCGCGCCGCTGGGAGATCCGACGACAGACCCGGTGCTGGCACAGATCGCCGCCGGCACGGAGACGCGGTCACCGGAGTACTGGGTGCGCCGTATCGGTGCGCAGCTCGGCGCACGGATCGGAGAGGCCGCCCTGGCACGGCTGGTGGAGCGCGGTATCCTGGAACGAGCGCCCGGCAACCATTACTTCCTCACCGCCCCGGTGGCGCGTTCGCGGCGCTATCCGGCGGCCAACGGCGACAGCGCGGACGAGGTTCGCATCCGGCTGATGAAGGTCCTGTTCAGCGACGACATCCCGGAACCGCGCGACGCCGACCTGATCGGACTCGCCGAGGCGTGCGGCGTCTTCACCCGCATCCTGAGCCGCGCGGAGCTGGAGCGGGTGCGTGACCGGATCGAGCTGGTGAAGTCGCTCAACCTGCTGTGCCGCGCGGCCGCGCGGGCGATAGCCGGCGACCTGCGCGAGCGGCCGGCCGCCGCCCGCACCTACCAGCCGATTCCCGATGCCCGCGGGTTGCCGCTGATCGGCGCCGGCCTGGCCATGAACGGCGATCTCCAGGAGTTCGTTGCCGGACTGTACCGCGACTACGGACCGATCTGCAGAGTCTCCGCGCCGGGGCGCAAGATGATTGTCCTGGGGGGCAGGGAGGCGAACGCGTTCGTGCAGAAACACGCACGCACCCACCTGCGCAGCAACCGGTCGTTCACGGAGTTCTGCCACGCGATGGAGACCGACCGGGCGATGATCTCCATGGACGGCCACGACCACATGAAGCTGCGGCGGACCGCGCAGGCGGGCTACTCCCGTTCGGTGATCGAGCGCAGCATGGACACGGCGATCGACATCGCGCGGCGTGCGGTGGCGTCATGGCCGGTCGGAGATCCGCTGCCGGCGTTTCGCTCGATGCAGCAGATAGTGGCCGAGCACCTGGGCGTTCTCGCCACCGGCCACTCGCCAGGGGAGTACGTCGAAGACCTGAAGTATTGGTTCGACTCGCTGATCTTCGCCGTGCGGCGCGACCGCCCGAAGTTCATGCGCGAGTACCGGTTGCGGAAGGTGCGGCCGAGGATAAAGCAGCTCTACCGCCGCGTGGTGGAGTTGCACGCCCCGGAACTGCGTGAAGGCCGCCCCGGCGACCTGATCGACGCGTTCCTGGAACTGCACCGCGACGAACCGCAGTTCCTGCCGGAGACCGACCTGATGTCCGCGGTGATCGGCCCCTATATCGCGGCGCTCGACACCGTGGCCGGCACCCTCGGCTTCGCGCTGTTGCGCCTGCTCCAGGAACCGGAACACGAGCGGGCGCTGCGCGACGAGGCGGATGCCGCGTTCGCCGGCGGGACGCCCGATGCACGGCAGATACGAGGGCTGGAGAAGACCCACGCGTTCGTGAAGGAGGTGATGCGCTGCCACACGATCACGCCGGTGCTCATGCGCACGGCGTGCAACTCGTTCGAGTTCGAGGGCTGCTTCGTGCCCGCCGGCGCTACGCTGCTGCTTGCAGCCGGGGTCGTGCATCGCGACCCCGGCTACTATCCCGATCCCGAGCGTTTCGATCCCGACCGGCACCTGCCGCCGCGGCTCGAGTCGAAGCGGACGGGGGCGTTCGTGCCGTTCGGCATCGGGCCGCACACCTGCATCGGCGGCCCGTTCGCGGAGGTGCAGTTGGCGGTGACCCTCGCCACGATGGTGCACTGCGCCGAGTTCGACCGGGCTCCCTCCGGCGACCGCCGCATCAGGGTGACGGCCTACCCGAGCATCCGGCCGCACAGGAAGTGCCGCTTCCAGGTGGTGCGGCTCAGGCATGACGGGGGCGCCGCGCAGTGACCGGCGGGATCATCGACGACCCCACGTCGATTACGCCGGAGTGGATGCAGGAGACGCTGTCTCGGGGTGGCGCCGGCGCGGTGGCGGTCCGGCGGGTGGACGTCCGGGACCTCGGCGCCGGCGTCGGGCAGCTCAGCAGGATCCTGCGGGTGAGGCTCGCAGGCAGTGAGTCGTGTCCGGCGAGCGTGGTGGTCAAGCTGCCGAGCGCCGACCCGCGAATCTTCCGCATGTGCCGGCGCACGGGGCTGTACCGGCGGGAGGACCGTTTCTATCGCGCCGTGGCGCCCACCGTGCCGGTGTCGGTACCGTCGATTCTGTTCCGGGAGTTCGACGACCGCACGCACCGGTTCGTGCTGGTGATGGAGGACCTGGCAAACCGGCGCGGCGGCGGGGCGGCGGGCCGCGACCAGCTCGGCGGCGCGAGTGAAGCGGAGGCGATCACCGCCGTGCGGGCGGCGGCGCGCATCCACGCGGCGTACTGGCGCGCACCGAGCGGCCGTGCGGGGGCGCGGCCGGCATCCGCGCCGGCAGGCTACCGGGACATCTTCCGCCCGCCGGTGCGGTTCGCGTTGCAGTACGTCTACGCCAGAAGCGTGCCGAGGGTGCGGCGGGAGTTCCCGGGTGCGCTGTCCGAGGAGGAACTGTCGCTCGTGGAAGCGTTCGGGCCGTCCGTGGCGGCCGTGCTCGGCAGCCTGAGCCGCGGCGCGCGGACGTTCATCCACGGCGACTACCGGCTCGACAACATGTTCTTTCTGCCGGACGCCGCCGACCGGTTCGCCGTCGTGGACTGGCAGGCGAGCGCCATCGGCAGCGGACTGTACGACGTGGCGTACTTCATCTGCACCAGCCTGACCGAGACGGTGCGGCGGCGCGCCGAGGGCGGGCTGCTGGAGGCGTACCACGCGGCGCTGGTCGAGGCGGGCGTGCGCGGCTTCGCCCGCGACGCGTGCCGGCGGCTGTATCGTGCGTGCGTCCTCGCCTGCCTGGTGAGGATGGTGATCGTGGCCGGTTCTTCGGGGATCGAGAATGACCGGGCGCGCGAGCTGGCGCGGCAGTGCCTGCGGCGAACGGTGGCGGCGATTCACGACCAGGACGCCTGGACGGTCGCTGCCGGACGCAAGGCCGGGGGGCTCGGCGGGGTGATCACGTGGCTGGCGGACAGGGCCGCGCGGCGCGAGGCGGCGCGATGACCGGCCCGGGGCGCGGCCCGGCGCTCGCGTGGCGGAGCGCGATGGCGGCGCTGTTCCTGGTCGCCCTCGGCAACACCGCGGTGGTCACCGTGCTGCCGGCGATCATCGCGGACCTGGGCGGCTTCGACCGCTACGCATGGGCATCCACCTCCTACCTGATCGCCGCCACCACCGCCATGCCGATCGCCGGCAGGCTGGCCGATCTTCATGGCCGCCGGGCGTTCTTTCTGATCGGCGTGGTGATCTTCATGGCGGCCTCCATACCGGTGGCGCTGAGCGGTACCATGGAGCAACTCGTCCTGTTCCGGGCCCTGCAGGGGCTCGGCGGCGGCATCATCATGGTCAACAGCACCGCCGCTATCGCGGACCTGGCGCCCCCCAAGGAGCGCGGCAAGTACCACGGCTTCATGGGGATGGTGTTCAGCCTTGCCACCGTCGTGGGGCCGCTGGTGGGCGGGATCGTGGTCGACCGCTTGCATTGGTGGGGGTGGGCGTTCCTGATCAACGTGCCGCTGGGCATTCCGGTGTTGATCCTGCTCGCGCGCTTCTTTCCGCGTCCCGGCGCCCTGGCGCCGGCGCAACCGGAGACCTCAGCCGGCGCCGGCGGGTCCGCGAGCGCGCCGCGGATCGACTATGCAGGCATCGCCACCCTGGTGCCGGCGACCGTCGCCACCCTGGTGGCGCTGTCGGTGGCGGGGGTGCAGTTTCCGTGGCGTTCGTGGCAGGTCGTTTGCCTGCTCGCCGTCGGGCTGGCGATGACCGTGGTGTTTCTGGCGGTCGAGTCGCGCTCGCGGTGCCCGATCGTACCGCTGACGATCTATCGCTACCGCGGCGTGCCGGCCGCGGTGGCGGCCACCTTCCTGGCAAGCTTCGGCCTGTACGGCATCATTCTGTTCGTTCCGCTGTTTTTCCAGGCGGTGCAGAATGCCTCCGCCGGACGCAGCGGCGTGTTCCTGGTGCCGATCATCGTCGGCGTCACGGTGGGCGCCGTGGCGGCGGGCCAGTTGGTGTCCCGCACCGAGGGGCGCGAGCGGCTCCTCGCCGTGGCGGGCGCCGTACTCCTCACCGGCGGCATCTACCTGCTTTCGACGCTGTCCGCCGAGACCGGCTCCGTGCTGGCCGTTGCCTACGTCCTGCTCATGGGCGCCGGGGTCGGCGCGGTGTTCACGCTGGCGGGGGTGGTGGTGCAGAACGCCGTCCCGCACGAGGATGCGGGCGCGGCCACCGCGGCCGTACAGTTTCAGCGGGCGGTAGGCGGTACGGTGGGCGTGGCGGTGCTCGGCGCGATGATGGCACGGCGCACCGCGGACCGGCTCCGCGAGGAGGTACCGGCGCGCGTGCGCGAACTGCTCCCCGACGGGTGGCTGGACCTGGCCAACGCAACCCAACTGCTCGTCGATCGGTCCGCTGCCGCCACCCTCGCCGAGCAGATTTCGGCGCCAGGGTCGGGCGCGGCCGAGCTGGCCCGGGAAGTAGCCGGCTACGCCGCGGCGGCGTTGGGCGGAGCGCTCGGCGACACCTTCCTGCTCGCGGCAGCGGTCGCCGGCGCTTCGCTGGCGGTCGCGTTCTTCATGCGCGTCCCCGGGGAGCGTACCAGGGCCGGAGATCCGCCCCCAACCTGAGCCGCCCGCCGGCCCGGCCGGCACGCGGGGCCACCCGCCGCCGGCCGTCGTACACGCACGCCCGGCAGCTTGCTGGTCAGGTCGCGTACTCTCCCCGAGACGCGGCACGGGCGCGAACTCACTGCCGCGGAGGGTCGATCGCTCGGTGCAGGCGGATCTGTCGCCCCTGGTCGCGAACGCCCCCGCCGCGGCGCCACCCCATCGCCTGGTAGAAGTCGATGCCTTGGCGATAGCCGGCCACGGTCCACAGTATCGCCGCGCGGTAGCCGTCCAGGTCGAGGTGGCGGTGGGCAACGGCGATCAGCGCGCTGCCGACTCCCGTGCGCCAGTGCGGTTCGTCCACGAAGACACTGTCCAGCTCGCCGATCGAGGGATCCACCGGATCGCGGCTCGGGCCGATGCCGGCGCACCCGACGATCGAGCCCGCGCGCTCGGCGACCCACCACCGGTGCGGCACTGGCCGAGACAGGTCGCGCCGCCAGCGGGCGACCAGGTCCGGCGTCACGGTTCGATCCGCCTGCGACACCAACTCGCCGAACGAGGTATTCCACGAATCGACGTAGATGCGTGTGACAACCTCGGCGTCGGACGCCGACGCTGGCCGGATAACGAGCCCCGGCCTCATGTCACCCCGCACTACCGGCACGCTTCCGGTCCGTCCTGTCCGGCGTTCGGGCACGCATGGCGCAGTTCCCGCGTTACGCCGAACGTGGTGGGTAACGCGACGGGCGAATGCAAGGGCATGTCGCCTGCACTGCCCCTACCAACCGCAGGAACGTGAACGACACCTCGCTACGGCTGACGGCGGAGGTGGTGTTCGCCAAAGGCATGGAAGTAGTGCAGCAGGCGATCCACCATCGGCGCGGCCGACGGCGCGACGCGGCACTCGTGTCGGGCCCGATCATGGATGCTGTCGAGCAGCGATTGACCGGCGCTGTCGGCGGCGGGCTGACCGCCATGCCGCGCGCACTCGCGGGCGCAGGAGAGCAGCACGATGGAGACCGCGGTGGCGACCGACTGCGGGGCTATCTGGGCCGCTTGCTTCAGGTATGCACTGCAGGCGGCGAGTTCCGTGGGTGTATCCGACATCACGCTCCAATGCTCCAATGCCGGGCGCCCGTTGGTCCAGGTCAAGTGGCTTCCGAGCCCGTGGGCCGCCGGGGCCGTGGGCTGCCGGGCTCTTCGGCCACCGGGCCGGCGGGCCGCCACGGGCCAACCGGCTGCCGGCGGCACCGTGGGCGCCGGGCACTCCGGGCACTCCGGACTCCGGCACGGGGGCGCGTCATCTCTGCTATTATCGCGCCCGGTGCGCCGTGGTGACGCGGCGCGCCTGAGGAGTGATGCCCTGTGGAAGCACGACCGACCGTCCTGGTGCTTGGCTCGCCGGCCCCGGCCCACCTGCCGGAGCGCACCGTCCTGGAGCCCCTGGCCGAGGTGGTCTACAACCGGGTGAAGACTCGCGAAGAACTGTACGCCGCGGTGCGCGACGTGGACGCGGTGATGATCGGGCTGGAGAACTTCGATGCGCCGCTGATCGAGAGCATGCGGCGCTGCCGGATCATCTCCCGCTATGGGATCGGCTACGACAACATCGATGTCGACGCCGCCACCAGGGCGGGGATCTGGGTGGGGCGGGTGCCCGACTACGGCTGGGAGGCGGTGTCCGACCACGCCCTGGCGCTGTTCCTGGCCTGTGTGCGCGACCTCGGCAGCCTGGACCGCAGGGCGCGCGCCGGGCAGCCGGGCCGGCGGCGCCCGATGTTCCTGGTCAAGGGCCGTACCTTCGGAGTAATCGGTTGCGGCGGTATCGGCGGCGCGCTGGTGCGCAAGCTGGCCGGGTTCGGCTTGGCGCACATCCTGGTGCACGACCCGTATATGAGCGCGGAACAGGTGGCCGCCGCCGGCGGCGAGGCGGTCGACCTGGAGACGCTGCTGCGCGAGTCCGATTTCGTATCGCTGCACACGCCGCTGACCGACGGGACGCGCGGCATGATCGGCGCTGCGCAGCTCGCCCTGATGAAACCGAGCGCCGTCCTGGTCAACACGTCGCGCGGCCCCGTGGTGGACGAGGCGGCGCTGGCGGCGGCGCTGGCCGACGGCACCATCGCGGCGGCGGGGCTGGACGTGTTCGAGACCGAGCCGCTGCCCGCCGACAGCCCGCTCACCGGCCTGGACAACGTGATCCTGACCAACCACCTGGCGTGGTACACCGAGGAGTCGTCGGTGGAGCTGGCCACCAAGGCGGCCCGCAACATCCGCGAAGTGTTCTCCGGCCGCCCGCCCCTCTACCCCGTCAACCGCATCAAATAACCCGCCGGGCGAGCGACGTCAGGATCGGACGGGTGATCCGAAAGAAGCTGTTCGCAAGCGTGCTGCTGGTGGCGGTCGCTGCGATTGTCGCGGCCACACTCCCCGCCGAAGAGATCCCGACGGCGGTGCCGGGGGAGGTGGGGATGTCGGGCGAGCGGCTGCGCGCGATCGATGCCGTGATGCGGCGCCACGTCGACTCGGGGGAGATTCAGGGGGCGGTCACGGCGGTGGCGCGGCGTGGCAGGGTGGTGCACTTCGAGGCCTACGGACTGATGGACGTCGGGCGCGGCCGGGCGATGCGGGAGGACGCGATCTTTCGCATGGCTTCCTCGTCGAAACCGGTGCTCGCCGTGGCGGCGATGATGCTGATCGAGGAGGGGCTCCTGCACCCGAACGACGAGGTAGCCGCGTACCTGCCGGAGTTCGGGGCGATGCAGGTGGCCGTGCTCAAGGAGCCCGCGGACCGGGACGTCAGCCCCTGGTTCGTGGCCGCGGGCAAGGGCAAGGGGGCGAAGGGCGAGATACCGGAGCACCGCCTGGTGCCGGCACGGCGGGCGATCACCATCCACGATCTGCTGACCCACACCTCCGGGATCGACGCATCCGGCCTCGGCTCGGCGGTGTCCGCGTGGCCGGAACCGGGCCCGGAGGCGACCCTGGCCAGCCACGTTCCGCTCTACGCCGGCATGCTCCTGGACTTTCAGCCGGGCACGCGTTGGGGCTACAGCCCGCGGGTGGGCCACGACGTGGTGGCCCGTATCATCGAGATCGCCTCCGGGCTGTCCTACGACGAGTTCATCCGCGCCCGGATCTTCGCGCCGCTCGGCATGAGAGACACCCACTTCTTTCTGCCGCCGGAGAAGGAACCGAGGCGGGTGGTGATTCATAGTCTCGATGCCAAGGCGAAGGGCTGGGACCAACCGAGCCGCTACGTCTCCGCCTCCGGCGGGCTCTCCAGCACCGCGCGGGACTACCTGCGCTTCGAGCAGATGCTCGCCAACGGCGGCACATTGTTCGGGGAGCGCCTCCTCAGCGCCGAGTCGGTTGCGGCCATGTCCAGCAACCAGGTCGGCGACCTCTACCAGGTGGACGGCAAGCAGGCAGGCCGCGGGTTCGGCTACGGCGTGGCGGTGGTCCTGGACCCGGCCACCGCAAACACGGCCCGCGGCCGCGGCGCGTTCGGCTGGGCCGGCGCGTTCGGCACCACCACCTGGACCGACCCGGAGCACGAAGTCACTGCCGTGCTGATGGTGCAGCAGGGCAGCGCACGAGTGCTCCACGACTTCGAGCACGCCATCCGCGCCGCAATTGTCGACTGAGGGCTGCGCGACATCGATACGCCAGGACTATCCCACGCTACGAAACCGCGGTCTGTCACGCACCGCCTCGTCGCCGCCCCATCGATTCTGGCGACCTGCACCTGATCCGCGGTTCTCATGCCACGATTCACGTGAGCCGGTACGGTCACTCCGTGACAGGGAAGACGATGAAAACCGATGCCCGAGCATCGCCCACCAGCCGGCTTTTTTCGGACCAGCCTACGGTCAGCGAACGGTTCGCCGTGGGCCGAGTGCCTGAAAAAAGTCGAGAAAATCGCTCGCTGCGGGCCTGAGGGGGTTGACATGGTTTCGGGCGCGCGATTGCGCCACGTCCCCGACCCCGCCTGTTCCGCTCCCCTTGGCGCCCTCAGCGCGCGCTCTCGGCCCGCCGCGTCCGGGTCTGGCGCGCAAAGCCCAAATCGGACGGGCGGCTCGTCCACGGGCCGGCACGGGGCCACCGAATACCGGGTGTACCATGGCGGCATGGCACCTGACACCTATACGCAGCCGCGCCCGCCGACGCCGTCAGCGCGGCCTGAACCGGCAGCCACCGGCCCAGCCGCGACCGCGGCCACCACCGCTGCGAGGGCGCCCGGCGCGAGCGAGACTGCGCCGCTCGCCGTTGCCGACAGCGCAGCGCCTCCGGCCCCGGAGGCACCGCCCGACCTGAATCAGCTCGGCAACCGCATCGCCGAGCTGTCGGCGCGCATCCAGGCCGCCACCTACGAGTTGCTGTGTTACGTGCGCGAGTTCGACCGCCACCACGGCTGGGAGGGCTTCCGTTCCTGCGCCCACTGGCTCAACTGGCGCACCGGCCTCGACCTCGGCGCTGCCCGCGAGAAGCTGCGCGTGGCCGCTGCGCTGGCCGATCTCAACCACCTCTCCGCGGCCATGGCCTGCGGTCGGCTGTCCTACTCCATCGTACGCGCCCTGACTCGAGTGGCCACCGCCGACAACGAGGCACGGCTGATTGCCGTGGCCTGCTGTGCCACCGCGGCGCAGGTGGAGCGGCTGGTGCGGGGGTGGCGGCAGGCGGACCGGGAGGCGCAGCCGGACGCGGAGCAGGTGCGGCTCGCGCGGCGCACGCTGACCACGCGGGTGGACGAGGACGGCATGGTGGTGCTGCGGGCGCGGCTTACGCCTGAGGTAGGCGCGGTAGTGCTGCGGGCGCTGGAGGCGGCCCTGGAGCAGGTGCCGGCGGCGGAGGAGGAGGATACCGCCGGCGGCGACGAGGCGAGCATCGCGCAGCGGCGTGCGGATGCGCTGGGGCTGGTGGCCGAGAGCGCGCTGGCCGGCGGGCTTGATCCGGGCAGCAGCGGCGACCGCTTCCAGGTGACGGTACACGTGGAGGCTGACGGGCTTTGCTGCCGCGAGGCCGCCACGGCCCCGCGGCACGTTTCCGCGGAAATTGCGCCGGGCAGCGAGGCAGCCTTCGCACCGGCGGCAGCGTTACTGGGCGGGGTGGCGGAGCAAGTGTCGATCGAGCACGCGGAGAAACTACCGGCCACCGAGGCGCCCGACCGTGACCTGGCGGTCCCGATGCCTGGCCCCGACGCCGGGCAGGCGGTGATCGAACAAGCAGGAGGCATATACGTCGGCAAGGAGGCAGCGCGTCGCGTCGCCTGCGATGCCGGCCTCGTGGAGCTGCGCCACGGCGCCGACGGCGAGGTGCTCGAAGTAAGCCGCAGGACCCGCACCATCCCGACCGCGCTGCGCCGTGCCCTGCAGAGCAGGGATCGCAACCAGTGCCAGTTCCCCGGCTGCGAGTCCCGCCACTGCGACGCCCATCACGTCATGCACTGGGCCGACGGCGGGGAGACGCAGCTCTTCAACCTGGTTCTTGTGTGTAAATTCCACCACCGCGCGGTCCACGAGGAGGGGTTTCAGGTGGTCGCTGACGGCGCCGGGGCGTTCCTGTTCCTCCGGCCGAATGGCGAGCCGCTGCCGGCGGTGCCACCGGCGCCGCGCTGGGAGGGTGTCGGGCCGCCGCTGGCGCCGACCGTGGAGCGCTTGGCGGCGGCCGGCATCAGCATCGGTCCGCACACCGCTACGCCCGAGTGGTTCGGCGAATCGCTGCACGTGGCGGCGGCGCTCGACGTGCTGTGGCAGCCGCCGGTGGCGGCGGCGCGCGGCGGCGTTCCCTGAGGGACCTGCGACCTGGCGGTGCAGCGCAGCGCGGATGAGCAGCGCGCCCGCAATGGAGACTGCCTCCAGGGATTTTCAGTCCTCATCAGCATGGGATCGCCCTGTCGATCCGCCTGGGGGTGTTGACGTGCATATACATTTATGCAAACCTGAGGTGGGCGGTGGAGTTCGAGTACGATGCCAAGAAGTCCCGTACCAACGCAGACAAGCACGGGATTGACTTTGAGCACGCTCAGAACCTGTGGCAGGACGCTGGACTGCTCACCTTGCCGGCACGATCCGAGAGCGAAGCTCGGTTTCTGGCGGTCGGAAAGATCATGGATCGGTACGACACGGCTGTCTTCACTGAGCGGTCCGCAAGGGTACGATTGATCAGTGTTCGGCGGTCTCGCGCGGAGGAGAAGGATCTGTATGAGCGCAACCAACAGTGAGAATCTGGAACAGCGATTCGATGCCGGTGAATCGGTCCTCGACTACTTTGAGACGGATGTGACGTTGACCATAGGCCGGTTGGCAGACCTGGCGCGGATCCTCAACATGTCTGCGCTCTCTCGTGAGGCAGGGATCAACATCCAGACGCTGCAGGCGAAGATCAGGAGACGGACACCGCTGTCGGGAAGCGAGACGCGCCGGATCGTCCTTGCCCTCAAGCGCCATCACCTTGCAACCATCGCCTGAGCGTTCTGGGGACAACTAGGTCAGGGAGGCGGTGGTGAGCGGCGAGATGTCGGGCCAGCCGTAGGCGATCTCGATCAGTTCGGTGCCGCCTATGGCGATCGTCTCCTGCTTGATCTGTACGCCGCCGAGCGCTTCGTAGAAGCCGCGGGATGGATTGTCCTCGAGGACCCAGAGCAGCATCGATCGCCAGCCGCGGGAGATGAACCAGTCGGCGAGCGCGGCAACCAGGCGATGACCCAGTCGCAGTCCCTGCCACGACTCGAGGAGGTAGATCGCATACAACTCGGCGGGGTAGGCGGGGTCATTGCTCCGTTCCGGTCCACCGGAGGAGAACCCGACGATCCGGGCGTCCCGATCCTCGGCCACGTACACCTTCTGGCGCCGGTCGGCCAGGGTGCGCTGCCAGTTCGCTTCCCGCCGATCGTAGTCCAGTGCGGCCAGGTGCTCCGCGGGGAGGATGCCGGCATAGGTGGAGCGCCAACTGTCGACGTGGACGCGCGCAATCCCCCGGGCGTCCGAATCGACCGCCTGCCGTACGTGAGCCTCGTGCGCTACCATGGGCGACTATAGCACGCCGAGCGTTGGTCATGCGCTGTCCAGGCCCGGCCGGTGGCCGTGGTGGCCGCCAGGGTCCGGCGGCACCAGGTCGAGGAAGTTGCTATACTGGTGGCGCAATGTCATCTCGACACGATACGCCGTCTCGAGGAGCCGACAGCGAGGATTCGTCCCGCAACGCTAGTTTGCTGGAAGCCATCCATATCAAGGGTTTCCGGTCCCTCTCCGATATCGAGATCACGGACTTGCCGCGGGCCGCCGTGCTGATAGGCGCCAACGGCTCGGGCAAGTCCAACCTGATCCGCTTTTTCGAGATGATGAGCTGGATGCTGAGGTCCCGCCGCTTGGCACAATTCGTCACACTTCAGGGTGGAGCCGACGATCAGTTATTTCGCGGAAGCAGTGTCAGCCCACGCATGGAAGCGACGCTCTCCATGCGCACCGACGCAGGCCGGAACGACTATCGATTCGCGCTCGCACATGCTCAACCGGACAGGTTCATGTTTGTCGATGAAGCGTTTCGCTTCAGCAGCGAAGCAACCGATGCGGAGCACGGGCGAGAATGGTTTCTCCTTGGGAGCGGCCATACCGAAGCCGAGATACTGGAAATCGCCCAGTCCGACAGCGCCGGCAGCAAGACGGCACGGGTCATCGTCGCACTATTGCGGAGTTGCGCAGTCTACCAGTTCCATGACACCTCCAATGAATCGCGCTTCAAGCAGAGGTGGGACTCGAGCGACAACGCGCAACTGCGTTCTCACGGCGGGAATCTGGCCGCCGTCCTGCTCCGACTGGAGCGAGAGGATATAGGACGCTTCGAACTGATCTGCTATCACATCGGCCGGGTCCTTCCCGTTTTCGACCGCTTCGAAGTCGAGGAGACCAACGGCACCGTGCTGCTCAGATGGAAGGCCAGAGGCACAGACAAGACGTTCGGGCCGCATCTCACGTCGGACGGGTCCCTGCGTCTGTTCGCGCTCGTGACGCTGCTCAACCTTCCCTCTGACATGCTTCCCGACGTGTTGCTGCTGGACGAACCGGAACTTGGCCTGCACCCGGCCGGGATCGGATTGATCGCCGGCATGGTAAAACAGCGCTCCATGGATCGACAAGTAATCGCGGCCACCCAGTCGCCCCGGTTCCTGGATTCTTTCGATCTCCATGAAATTGTAGTACTGGAACTCAGTGATGGACGGACGCTGTGTCGCAGGCTCGAATCACAAGAGTATCAGCGCTGGATCGAGGAGTTTTCTCCCGGCCAGCTCTGGGAGAAAAATCTGCTCGGCGGCCGACCATGATTCGCTTGGCAATCGTAGTAGAGGGGGAAACAGAGGAGGAGTTCGTGAAGCGCGTGCTTACCGCACATCTTCAGACGCGCGAGGTTCAGGCGACGCCTCACTCGATCGGCGGGAACGTAACGGTGGAGCGATTGGCATATGAGATGGCCAACTATTTCTGGTCGTACGATCGCGTGACATCGCTCGTCGATTTCTACGGATTTCGGAACAAGGGTCAGGCGTCGCGGGAAGACCTGGAAGCACGCATACATGAACAGGTGAGCAAGAACATCAAACGGAGCTGGGATCGATCACGCGTGTTTCCGTACGTCCAACAGTATGAATTCGAGGGTCTGCTGTTCTCCGATGTCATGGTCTTTGGGAAGTTGCTGGATCGTCCTCCAAATCTGGTGGAGAAGCTGAGCGCGGTCAGATCGAGGTTCCCGACCCCGGAAGAGATCAATGACAACAAAGAAACGAAACCGAGCAGGCGCATCAAAGACCTGATGCCGAGTTACCAAAAGAGGGTCGATGGGCCCTTTCTCGCCGGCAGCATCGGATTGGCTACGCTTCGCACAGAATGCCCGCGATTTGGAAGGTGGCTTGCGCGGCTGGAGCAACTGGAGAATCAGCAGCATCCGCAGTGATCCAAGTTGGGGCCTCGCGATCGGCACCGCCGGTTGCTTGGTCAGGTGCTGTGTCCAGGACCGTCCGGTGGCCGCCGACGTGCGGGGGCTGCATGATGCGGTGGCGGCGGTCGGCGAGGTGGAAGGTGCCACGTTTGTCGTCAGTCACGGTATCGGCCGAGCTACAAACGCGCGCCAATCGCCCCGTCGACCATCCGCAATCGCTCTCTCCGCCCTTGCTCACACAGGCCCACTGGTCCGTGGCCCGTGGCACCGGCGCGGCCTGTCGTGCGATCTTTCCTACCATGAAGCCCAATATTCTTCTGCTGATGACCGACCAGCAGCGCGCCGATGCGCTCGGCTGCGTCACGCCGTGGATGGAGACACCGCACATGGACCGCATTGCCGCCGAGGGGGTGCGCTTCAGCCGCTGCGTGACCAACTCGCCGGTGTGCATTCCCACGCGCCGGTCGATGGCCAGCGGCCACTACCCGCACAACACCGGCATCTGGCACAACCAGAGCACGACGCTCGACCCGGAGGCGCCCAACTGGATGCGCACCGTGCGCGATGCGGGCTACCGCACCAGCGTGTTCGGCAAGACCCACCTCAATCACGCCGGCCCCGACCTCAGGGAGCGTGCGCACCTGCTCGTGGCGCAGGGCATCGACGACGTGTACGAGACGGTGGGGCCGCGGCAGTCCGCAACCACGCTGACGCACATGACCGCGGAGTGGGAAGCGCTGGGCATCTGGGACGCCTACAAGCGTGATTTCAAGGAGCGCTTCGCCACCAAGCCGCACCTGGTGCGCCCCTCGCCGCTGGGCTTCGAGCACTACTACGACACCCACGTGGGCCGGAAGGCGAAGGCCTACCTGGAGGAGTACGACCGCGACCAGCCCTGGTTTTGCTGGGTCACCTTCGGCGGCCCGCACGAGCCGTGGGACACGCCGGAGCCCTGGTTCTCGCACTACGATTCCGGACGGATGCCGCCCGCACTGCGCGGCGACCTGCGCGCCGGCCACCGGTCCCCGGGCCACCTCGACGAACTGCGCGCCCGGATGCCCGCCATGACGCCGGACGACGTGGCCGCGATGCGCGCCAACTACGCCGGCAACGTGTCGCTGATCGACGACCAGGTGGGGCAGCTATTCTCGGTGATCGAGCAGCGCGGCGAGTGGCAGAACACGGTGGTGGTGCTGTGTTCGGACCACGGCGAGATGAACGGCGACTACGACATGATCTACAAGAGCAATTTCCTGAACAGCGCGCTGCGCGTGCCGCTGCTGGTCAAGGGCCCGGGCGTGGCGCGCGGCGTTTGCGAAGGCCCGGTGGAGTGGTTTGACGTCGGCCCGACGCTGGCCGAGTTCGCCGGCGCCGCGCTCGACTTCGAGCAGTTTGCGGTCTCCCTGATGCCGTCGCTGCGCGATCCCGCGGTAGAGACCCGCGCCGATGCGCTATCGGAGATCCACGGGGAGGCGATGGTGATGGACAAGCGCTGGAAGTGCGCCGTGAACGCCGACGGAAAGGCGTACCTGCTGTTCGACCTGGACAACGACCCTGCTGAGTCCGCCAACCTGGCCGGCCTGCCGGAGTACCGCGACGTGGAAGAGCACCTGCGCCTGCGCCTCCTGGAGCGGATAATGGCCGCCCAGTTCACGTAACCTGCCCGCCGCTGATGTCACGTGTAGCCGGTCCGCGGGCGGTGGCTTCAGGACACGCGGGAGTATTCGTCGGCGGGGTAGCGGAAGGTGGCGGGGGTCTCGCCGTCAGCGAGCGGGCCCTTGTCGAGCGTCGGCGGCGGCCGGTAGTCGAACGGGGCCTCGTCGGTGGCGTAGGTCGTGGTGCGGCGCTCGCGGAGGCAGGCGCGCAGCACCTTCTGCTTGGCGACCACGTACTCGCGGGTGAACGGGCCGTGCTCCCACTCGATCCGCACAGTGTGGAACGTGTAGTAGACCACGCGGCGCAGCTTGTCGGACACGTTGGGCGGCGAGCCGTGCAGCAGGCGCACGTTGTGGAACAGCACGTCGCCGGCGCGCAGCAGCACCGGCTCGGCGCCCTCGGTGGAGAAGCCGTCCCGGTTGCGCTCGGCGATCGCCGCGGCGGTGCGCGCGTCGGACCACTGGTGGCTGCCCGTCACCACCCAGATACAGGTGTCCAGGTCGGCATCGTCGAGGTAGAAGTCGGCGATGAACACCGGCGGGTCGGACGGGTAGTCGTCGGTGCTGGCGCGGTCGCGGTGCCACGGCACTTCGATGCCCTGGCCCGGCATCTTGAGCACCATGGCGTCCTGGGTCGGAAACAGGTCGGGGCCGGCGATCCGCTGCACGGCGGCGAGCACGCGCGGGTGGCCCATCATGGCGCGCGCCGCGTGCGACTTGTCGACCACGTACTGGATGCGGCGCAACACCTGAGAGCCGTCCAGGTGCCCGGCGCTGAACAGGTAGTCGGGCGCATCGGGATCCGCCTGGCCGGCCACGCGGTCCATGTCGGCGCGCATCGCCGCCAGCTCCTCGGCCGCGAGGCAGCCGGGCAGCACCAGCCAGCCGTTGTCCAGGAACGACTGCACTTCAGCATCGGAAAGACAAGCCATGAGTGTGGTTGTACCGACTCGGCGGGCACTCGTCAAACGCCTGCCTCCCGGCGACTGTGGCCGCCCGCCGCGCCCGACGGCGCCGACGACTTCCTGTTCTGGTGGGACGATGTGACCCTCAACGAGGAACTCACCCCCAGCGTGCCGTCGCAGAGAACTCGGGCGCATGACGCTCGATGAGAGGATCGCCCAGCTCCGTACGACAGGCCTCCCCGGGTCGTGTGGTCCGGGGTAGCGGGTATCGCAATGGACGTACCGGCTTCCAGTTGCGCCGCGGAACCTACTATGGTCGGCCCTGACGCCGCATCGGCGTGGCTGTCAGCAGCCGGCTGCGTGCGTCACGGAGGTGGACGAGTGACAACTGTCATGCAACGGGATCGGGGAGTGCGGCCGCGTATTGGCATCTTCGGGATTGGGCTGGCGGCGTATTGGCCGCAGTTTGCGGGGTTGAAGGAGCAGCTCCAGGGTTACCAGCGCAGCGTGGAGGAGCGCGTCGGGCAATGGGCGGAGGTGGTGTCGGCCGGGCTGGTGGACTCGGCGCCCGGCGCGGTGGAGGCGGGCAACCTGTTTCAGAGGAGCCAGGTCGATATGGTGTACTGCTACGTGGGCACCTATTCGACCAGCTCGCAGGTGCTGCCGGCGGTGCAGATTCCGCGCGTGCCGGTGCTGGTGCTCAACCTGCAGCCGAGCGCCGCCCTGGACTACGCGCGCACCGACACCAAGGAGTGGCTGGCCAACTGCTGCGCCTGCTGCGTGCCGGAGATCAGTTGTGCGTTCAGCCGCTGCGACATCGACTTCCACGTGGTGTCGGGCATGCTGACCGAGGAACCCGGCTGCGAGGAGCCGGCCCGCCGCGCCTGGGCGCAGATCCGGGAGTGGACGGAGGCGGCGGGCGTGCTGCGCACCATGCGCCGTAGCCGCATCGGCGTGCTCGGCCACACCTACCCCGGCATGCTCGACATGTACAGCGACTTTACCCAGCACCAGGGACAGCTCGGCACCCACGTCGAGGTGCTGGAGATGTGCGACCTGGCCGTCCTGGTGCGCGCCGCGACCGAACGCGAGGTGCGCGCCAAGGAGGAGGAGGCGCTGGCGGTGTTCGAGCTGGCGGAGGACTCGCCGTCCGATCCGCTCGCCGTGCGGCCCGCCCCCGACGCGCTCGACTGGGCCTACCGGGTGGCGGTGGGCCTGGACCGGCTGGTGGCGGACTTCGCCCTCGACGGCCTCACCTACTACTACCGCGGCCTCGACCACAACGAGTACGAGCGCATCGCCGCCGGTTTCGCCCTCGGCTGCTCGCTGCTCACCTCGCGCGGCGTGCCGTGCAGCGGCGAGGGCGACCTCAAGAACTGCCAGGCGATGAAGATCGTGGACACCTTCGGCGCCGGCGGCAGCTATTCGGAGGTGACCGCGATGGACTTCCGCGAGAATTTCATCCTGGCTGGCCACGACGGGCCGTTCCACCTCGCCATCTCGGCGGAGCGCCCGCTGCTGCGCGGCCTGGAGCTGTTCCACGGCAAGCACGGCGCCGGCGTCGGGGTGGAGACGCAGGTGCGCCACGGCCCCGTAACCCTGCTGTCGATGACGCAGACCCGCGCCGGCAACCTCAAGCTGGTGGCCGCGCAGGGCGACAGCATCCCGGGCCCGGTGCTGCAAATCGGCAACACCGACAGCCGCCTGCAGTTCAGCCTCGGCCCGGCCGAATTCATCGACGCCTGGTGCCGCGAGGGGCCCACCCACCACTTCGCCCTGGGCGTCGGCCACATCCTCCCCCGCATCGAGAAATTCGCCGCTATCGCCTCACTCGACCTGCGAGTCGTCGCTTCCTGAGCGTACCGGGGTGGTCGCCGGCGTGAGTCCTTCATGCGGCTTGCAGTCCGGGACGATCACCTCGGCGCCCGACCTACCGGCTCCCACAGCGCTACGGCCGGCGTGTTGTCCTCCCTATGGCGCATCCCGAATTGCGGTCGCATAGACGGCGAGGTCTGATGCGCTCATCCGGAGTCCCCGCGCGACGTGCTGCCATCCGTCCAATGCACTCGCGACTTCATTGATGATGGCGTTGGCGCGGACCAGGCCGAGCGCGAAGTACGGTGCGGCGTTGCGGGCAAGATCGAGGTCCGCGTCGGGCCCTTCTTCCGATATCCACGTCGTCAGTTCCCGCTCCTTGTCGGCCAGCGGCACCGGGTTCAGGTCATAGGCCGGCGAGAGGCGCCATTTGTTGTCGTGGTCGTACAGGAAGCCATGGTTGCGGAGGTGATCGTCGAGATTGCCGACCATCACATTGAAAACGATTCGCCTCCACAGCTCATGCAGGTCTTCCGTCGGCGCACTCGAATACATCCTGATGACTTCTGCGATATCCGTATAGGTCGCTTCGTCGCCGTCGCTGGGCCCGAGTAGGGTCATGGCGGAAATGAACGGGATTCTTCGCTCTTCATCGCGGTCGAAACGGGTGATCAGCGACACCGGCCGACCGGCCACGTCAAGCAGTCTTGCCCGAGCAACATCGATGCCGGCGGCGGCGGCGAGCTTCATCGCGAGGACTTCGCCATGCGGAATGCTGCGATAGTCGTCGTGCTTCGGAAACTTGGCGATCGCCAGGCGACCGTCACTGTCGATGACGGCGGACTTGGGGCGGGCGCCACCGAGGGGCGAACCCTCGTTGAGCAGAAGTCTCAGGTCTTCGGCGGTTTCGGCGTTGGACAGTACCGCATCGGCGGCGTTGAGGAGCGCCGGCAGCCGGATCAGGGGAGGAACGCGGTAGCGTCCGATGTCGTGGTCGAAGGTCGCTTCGCCTTCCCGGCGGTACCGGAGCGCGCCGATTCTCGTCTGATCGTTGATAGCGAGGAGATAGTCGATCTCGGACATGGTGCGCTGCTCGCCGGCCTTGCGAAAGGCGCGCCGAATCAGCGTCTGGCCCCAGCGGTCCGGGGCGGTGTCGCGCAACGCGCCAGGCAATGCCGACGTGCCGAAGGAGGTGTAGAACTGGCGGCGCTCCAGCGGCAGATTCGCCGGATCCAGGGCGAAAGCATCGGTGCGGTCGTGCCACGCGTCGGCGTACTCGAAGACCGAGCTCTGGCCGTGCCGCCTGGCGATGTAGTGGCACCGGCCGACGAGAGCAGTCTGACCATCGTGGTCGACGAATACCTCGATGGCGCCGTTCATGACGGTGGCCGGGAGCGGCGGCGCGGTTGCACCTTCTTGGGCAGTCGATCCTCTTCGATGTCCAGTCCGAGGGAATCGTCGCGGCGGTCGGCCGCCAGAGCGAGACGATCAGCGAGCCCCAGGATGGCCAGGACCGTTGCGTAGATGCCGATCGAGACAGATGGGTCGCCTCGTTCGACCTTGTAGAGGGTGCCGCGGCTGATGAATGCGCGCTCAGCCATGGAGACTGTCGAGATGCGACGTTTCTTGCGGGCGACCGTGATGTCAGCGCCCAGCTTGGCGAGGGCCTGTTTGGCCGTTCCGGGAAGCGCATGTGTCGCTAGCGTTTTCATCGTCTGTCTTATTTAATAAGCAATAAAAGCAGATATAGTTCACTATATAAGACATATTGGAGTTCAGTCAACAGACAGACTTCGGGGCTTGACCAGGGCTTGACCGGGGGTTGACGCCCGCATCGGGGTGGACTCGGGGGCGTGCGTGGCGGCGTCGGCGCCTTGTACCGACTCAGAGAGGAGATTGCGATCTATGAAGGCTGATGAGTTCGACCGGCGCTTTGACGCGGGCGAGGACGTCACGAAGTACCTGGACGTGGCCGGTGCCCGGAGGCCGGGCCAAAGCGTCAAGCGGGTGAACGTTGACCTGTTGGGCGGACGTGAGCAGGGCGCCCCGGCTTACCGCCGGC
Organism: Spirochaetia bacterium; assembly: GCA_965208575.1. Lineage (GTDB taxonomy): Bacteria > Spirochaetota > Spirochaetia > SZUA-6 > Bin103 > Bin103. Next base: position 568,469 of record CBDBOV010000002.1, read on the forward strand.
GGGCGGATGCCCAGCCCCAGGAAGCTGAGCGCGGTGGCGTGTAGGCAGGGCGGCGGTCAGGAATCGGGGGCGGCGCGTACCTCGGCCAGCAGGGGAATGAGGACCGTGAACGTGGCTCCGGCGCCCGGCTCGGAGTGTACGGAGATGTTGCCTTCCCAGCCGCGCACCAGCCGGTACACGACGGACAGCCCGAGCCCGGTGCCGCCGCCGCCGCCCTTGGTGGTGAAAAACGGGTCGAACACGTGACGCTGAACCTCGGCGGCCATGCCGGGACCTTCGTCGGACACCGCGATGCGGACGTAGCCGCCCACCGTCAGGCCCTGCGCCAGCGCGGCCTCGGCATCGAGGGTGCAGGAGTCGAGCGTGACGGTGACGGTGCCGCGCCCCCGCATCGCCTCGAGCGCGTTGCTGAGCAGGTTGTCCATGACGTGCTCCAACTCGCCGGTGTTCACGCGCACCGCGCCGGCGCCGCTGCCGATCCGGGTCGCGAACACGGCGCCGTCGGGCGCCGATTCCCGGGCCTGCGCCACGAAGCCGGCAAGCCACTTCGCCGGGTCGACCTCTTCGGTGTCGCGGATGCCTCCCGTGGTGAACGACAGCGAGTGGCGGACGATGTCGCGGCCCCGCTCGGCCGCCTCGTGGATGTGGCGCATGCCGGTACGCACCTCGTCGGGCGTGTCCGCCCGGTCGGCGTGCAACTGCGCGAGGGTGACGATCGGCTGCAGGACGTCGTTCAGCTCGTGCGCGAGCCCGCCGGCGACGGTGCCCACGGCGGCGACCTTGTACGCCTCGCGAAGCTGCTCCTGCAGTTCGCGGCGCCGGCGAATCTCCTCCCGGAGTTCGGCGGCGTGGTGCTCCAGGCGCACGTTCAGCTCGACCGCCTCGCGGCGCCGGCGGATGGCGAACCAGGCCGCGACCACGGCCAGCGCCGGCACGCCGGCAAGGATCTCGTCGAGGTCCCAGGCCTCGTGCTGCCGGGTCCAGTCGAACACCAGTTCGACCAGTTCGATGCGGGTAAAGAAGTAGACAAGGACCGCACACGCTACCGCGCCGATGACCAGGTCCCTGGCCGATGTGCTCATGCAACGATGGTACCGCCCCCGGCGCCTGCGTCAATGACACGATCAATGACGCGCCGTTCCGATACGAATTGGCGGCAACGAAGCAGACAGCGCAACTTGCATCGGGTACGATAGATGGATACTCACGTTTCGTGTGGAGGTTGTCATGAAGAGAATACTCGCCGTGCTCGTTGCCGGCGCAGCCGCCGTAGCCGCCTGGGCCGGCCCCGAGGTGGAGATCGAACCGATGGCCGCGGCCGAGGAGATGAGCCCGATCGACCTGCTGGAGCCGGTCGATCACTCCGCGTGGGAACGCGGCCGCCACGGCGGACGGTTCGTGGTGACCAACATCTCCGACGCCAAGACCTTCAACCCGGTGGTGGCGAAGGAGACATCGACCACCGACATCACCGATCGCATGTTCGCCGCTATCGTGCGGCGCAGCCAGCTCACCCTGGAATGGGAGCCCGGCCTGGCCGAGAGTTGGGAAATCTCGGAGGATCAGAAGACGATCACGCTCCACTTGCGCAGCGGCCTGGTGTGGTCCGACGGCGACCCGATCACCGCCGACGAGGTCGTGTGGAGCGTGAACGAGATCTACAAGAACGAAGAGGTGGAGACCAGCGCCCGCGACGCGCTGATTGTCGGCGGCGAGTTCGCCGAGTTCGAGTTGATCGACGACCTGACCTACCGCATCGTGCTGCCGTCGGTATACGCCGGCATCTTCGAGATCGCCTCCATCGGGCCGATGCCGCGCCACATCTTCGAACCGCTGATCGAGGCGGAGGGCGCCGCCGCGGTCAACTCGTTCTGGGGGGTGGACACCGACGTGAGCACCATCGTCGGCAACGGCCCGTTCCTGATCGGCGAGTACGTGCCGAGCGAGCGGGTGGTGATGGTGCCCAACCCCAACTACTACGAGCAGGACGAGTGGGGCCAGCAGCTTCCTTACCTGGACGAGTTCGTGATCGAATTCGTGGAGGACCAGGACACCAGCCTGGCGCGCTTCGTGGCCGGCGAAACCGACGCCCTGGGGTTGCGCGGCGAGGACTACGGCGTCCTGGTCGACAAGCAGGAGTCGGACAACTTCCTGATCTACAACGTCGGCCCCGCCTCCAGCACCCAGTTCATCACCTTCAACCAGAACCCGATCGAGGGCGACGAAGACGGCGGCATCGAGCCGCCGGCGCTCACCTGGCTGTCCAGCAAGTCGTTCCGGCAGGCGATGGCGCACCTGATCGACCGCCAGACCATCATCAACAACATCGCCTTCGGCTTCGGCTACCCGCAGTACTCGTTCGTGTGGACCGTGTCCCCCTATTACTGGGAGGGCGCCGCCGACGCCGCCTTCAAGTACGACCCGGAGCGCGCCAAGGAACTGCTCGACTCGATCGGCTACACCGACCGCGACGGCGACGGCGTGCGCGAGGATCCGGACGGCAACAAGATCGAGCTGATCCTGAACACCAACTCCGGCAACGACGTGCGCGAGCAGATCGGCGAGCTGTTCAGCCAGGAGGCGAAGGCGGTCGGCATCGACGTCACCTTCAAGCCGGAGGCGTTCAACGAACTGGTCACCCGGCTGGTCGCCTCCTACGACTGGCAGATGATCCTGATCGGCCTGACCGGCTCGGTGGACCCGGTAGGCGGCGCCAACGTGTACCCGTCGCGCGGCTCCCTGCACATGATCGAGCCGAACCAGGATTCGCCGCGCCGCGACTGGGAGGCGGCGGTGGACGCGGCCTGGGACGAGGCCAACCTGACCACCGACGAGGAGCAGCGCATCCGCGGCTTCCGCAAGCTGCAGGAGCTGTGGATCGAGGAGGTGCCGTGGGCGTACACGTTCGCACCGGCGTCGATGGCCGCCGTCCGCAACACGATCGGCAACATCAAGCCGCACCCGCTCAACGGCTACGGCATGCGGGGCCTCGCCGACCGGCTCTACCTCAAGTAAGCCGACTGACTGACTGACGGGAGGGAGAGTCCGGGAGCGCATTCCCGGGCTTTCCCTGGTTGATCGTGAGCCTGTCGCTGCTGCGGCTGGTCATTCGCCGGCTGCTGAACATCGTGCCGATCCTGGCCGTGGTGCTGGCCATCGCCTTCTGGCTGATCCAGCTCGCGCCCGGCGACCCGTACACCGAGTACGCGCTCAACCCGGACATCCGCGCCGAGGACCTGGAGCGGTTCCGCGCCAACTTCGGCCTCGACCAGCCGTGGTACGTGCAGTTCGGGCGCTACCTGTGGAACGCCGCGCAGGGCGACTTCGGCTTCTCGCAGACGTTCAAGGCGCCGGTGTTCGCGCTGGTCTCGCAGCGCGCCGCCAACACCCTGCTGCTGGCGGTGGTGGCGCTGCTGCTGGCCTGGGGGTTCTCGGTGCCGGCCGGCATCATTGCCGCCGCCCGCCAGTACCGCTGGCAGGACCAGTCGATCGCCGTGCTGGCGTTCTTCGGCCTGTCGATTCCCAACTTCTTCCTGGCGTCGCTGATCCTGTTTGCAATCGCCTCCACCGGAAGCTGGCTGCCGATCGGCGGCATGACCTCGATCGACCACCCCGAAATGAGCCTGTTGGGCAAGACCTGGGACCTGGCCAAACACCTGGTGGTGCCGGCGCTGGTAATCTCCACCGCCATTACCGCGGGGCTGACCCGCATCATGCGCGCCAACATGCTGGAGGTGCTGGGGCAGCAGTACGTCACCACCGCGCGCGCCAAGGGGCTGTCCGAACGCGTGGTGCTGCTCAAGCACGCGCTGCGCAACGCGGTCAATCCGATGATCACCATCCTGGGCTTCAACATCGGCGAGATCTTGAGCGGCGCGGCCCTGGTGGAGATCGTCACCGGCTGGCCCGGCCTGGGCAAGCTGATCCTGACGGCGCTGCTCAGCCAGGACTCCTTCCTGGTGTCGGGCAGCGTGGTGTACGGGGTGGTGCTGCTGATGATCGGCAACCTGGTGGCCGACATCCTGCTGGCGATCACCGATCCGAGGATCCGCGTGACATGAGCAGGCGCGGCGGCTCCGCTACCCGGAACGCAAGCCAAGGCACGACACCGGCGCCGGCCGCCGGCCGGCAGGGGGCGCGCGCCGCTCCCGCCGCCGGTGCCGCGGAGGCGATGCACGAGCACACCGAGTCGTTGCTGGAAGTGTACTGGCGGCGGTTCAAGAAGCACCGGCTCGGGCGCATCGGCGGCGCGGTGCTGATCGTGCTGTACGCGCTGGCGCTGTTCGCCGATCCGCTGGCGCCGGCCACCATGCGGTGGACCGACAAGACCAAGTCGTACCAGCCGCCGACCGGAATCCGGTTCAGCTACCTGGACGGCGGCCGCCTGGTGGTGCGCCCGTTCGTGTACGAGATGCACATCGTGAACCAGGCGCTGCGCACCTACGGGCGGGTGCCGCGCCACACCCTGCGCGTCATCTCCCTGGAGCGCACCGCCGGCCGCGCCGAGCTGCGCTCGGTCGCGCTGCAACAGGATGCGGGGGCCAGGAGCCGCGCCTCGCTGGAAGCGGTGCAGCGCTACTACCGCCTGCCGGACGGCGACCCGCGGCTGGGCGAGGTGCAGGCGCTGATCGACGAGGTGGAGGCCGACCCGGCGCGCGACCTGCACCGCCGCGTGCGGCTGCACCTGCCCGGCGCTTCGCCGGAGACCCTGGAGCTGATCGTGGCCAAGGGCAACAAGAACTTCCTGGGGCTGTTCGCCCGCGGCGTGCCGTACCGGTTCCTGGGGCTGTTCACGGCACGCATCCACCTGCTCGCCTCGCCCACCGGCGGCTTCTTTCCGCTCGGCACCGACCACGCCGGCCGCGACCTGCTCTCGCGCCTGCTGCACGGCGCGCGCGTATCGCTGACCGTGGGCCTGGTGGGCGCCGCGATCACCTTCGTCATGGGGCTGCTGATCGGCGGCGCCGCCGGCTACTTCGGCGGCGCCGTCGACAACCTGCTGATGCGCTGCACCGAGGTGCTGCTCTCGTTCCCGTCGTTGTACCTGCTGCTGGTGCTGCGCGGCACCTTCCCGCCGACGCTCAACAGCGTGCAGGTCTACTTTCTGATCATCCTGATCGTGTCGTTCGTGATCTGGGGTTCGCTGGCCCGCATCGTGCGCGGCATGGTGCTGTCGCTGCGCTCGGAGGACTACGTGCTGTCCGCCCGCGCACTCGGACTGGGGCCGTTCAAGATCATCCGCCGCCACGTGCTGCCCAACACGTTCTCGTTCGTGATCGTGCAGGTGACCCTGACCATCCCCGGCTTCATCCTGGGCGAGTCGACGCTCAGCTTTCTGGGCCTGGGCATTACCGAACCGCAGTCGAGCTGGGGGCTGATGCTGGCCGCGTCGCGCAGCTACCGGGTGTTCCAGGACTTCCCGTGGATCCTGGTGCCCGGCGTCTGCATCTTCCTGGCGATCATGGCGTGGAACTTCGTCGGCGACGGGGTGCGCGACGCGGTCGATCCGAGGAGCCGGCATTGAGTCGGCGCAGAGGCGGGCGCGGGCGCGGGCGCGGACGCGGGCGCGGGGGCTCCGGGACGCCGCGGACCATGAAGCCGGAGGGGCCGGGGGCGCCCGCCGCGGGGCAGCAGCGCACCCGGCTGTCGCGGTTGCCGCCGCAGTTGAGCCGGGAAGCGGACGAGCATCCCCCGGTGGCCGATCCGGTGCTGGAGGTCGAGGACCTGCGGGTGCGGTTTCACCTGCACGACCACACGGTGCGGGCGGTGGACGGAGTGAGCATCGCCGTGGGGCGGCGCGAGACCCTGGGCATCGTCGGGGAGTCGGGGTGCGGCAAGTCGGTCACCTCGCTGGCGGTGATGCGCCTGGTGCCGAGTCCGCCGGGGTCGATTGCGAGCGGCAGCATCCGCCTGCAGCGGCGCGAGTTGCTGCGCCTGGAGGAGGACGCGATGCGGCGCATCCGCGGCAACCGCATCTCGATGATCTTCCAGGAGCCGATGACCTCGCTCAACCCGGTGTTCAGCATCGGCTACCAGGTCGCCGAGGTGCTGCGGCTGCACCGTGAGATGGGCAAGCGGGAGGCGTACGCCGAGGCGGCGCGGCTGCTCGGCGCGGTGGGCGTGCCCGACCACGAGCAGCGGGTGCACGAGTATCCGTTCCAGCTCAGCGGCGGCCTGCGCCAGCGGGTGATGATCGCCATGGCGCTGGCGTGCCGGCCGGCGGTGCTGATCGCCGACGAGCCCACCACGGCGCTGGACGTGACCATCCAGGCGCAGATCCTGCAACTGATGGGCACCCTCAAGGAGCAGTTCGGCTCCTCGATCATCTTCATCACCCACGACCTGGCGGTGATCGCCGGGTTCGCCGACCGGGTGGCGGTGATGTATGCCGGCGTGGTGGTGGAGACGGCGCCGGTGCGCGACCTGTTCGTGGCGCCCGCCCACCCCTACACCCAGGGCCTGCTGGCGTCGGTGCCCACGCTCACGCTGCCCAAGTTCGCCCGCGACGGCAGCCGCAACCTGCTGCAGGCGATTCCCGGCACGCTGCCCGACCCGCGGCAACCGGTGACCGGCTGCCGCTTCGCCGAGCGCTGTCCGTTCGTGATGGACCACTGCCGCACCAGCGAGCCGGCCCTGACGCAGGTGGCGCCCGACCAGTACGCGCGCTGCTACCTGCACAGCAACGCCGCGCGGGTGGAAACCATGGAGGACAGCGGCCCGCAACCGGTCGGCCGGCCCGTGGAGGGGCGCACGCAATGAGCGGACGTGGCGGTCGCGACAGGAGGCCGGGGCAGGGCGCCGGGCCACGCCGCCGGGACGGCCGCCGGCGTGGCCCACGGCGCAGAGGCCGGCAAGGACCGCCGGCGCCCGGCACGCCTGAACAGCGGCACGCGCGACCCAACCAGGGGCCCGCCGCCGGCCGACCCCCGTCATCGGCGGCGGGCGCCGGCGAGCGGGACCGGGAGACCGGACGAGGCGGGCGGCAGCCGGCGCGGCCGGTGCTGGACGTGCGCGGGCTGCGGACCTACTTCCCGGTCAAGACGGGCGCGTTCAAGGTGCGCCGGCTGATGGTGCGCGCCGTGGACGGCGTGTCGCTGCAAATGCGGGCCGGCGAGACCCTCGGCCTGGTGGGCGAGTCGGGCTGCGGCAAGACCACGCTTGGCCGCTCCGTGCTGCGCCTGTACCAGCCGCAGGGCGGGCGCGTGTACCTGGAGCCCGACCCGGAACTGGTGAGTGCCGTGTCCGCCCTGGACGCGCAGGCCGATGCGGTGCGGGGGCAAGCCGCGGAACAGGCGGGAGCGGGCTGGCGCGAACGGCGCCTGCTGCGCGCCCGCGAGCGGCGCCTGCGCGACGCGGCCGACCGGCGCGCGGCGACCGCCGACCTCCTGGCCATGCCGCGGGCCGAGCTCAAGCAGGCACGGCAGCGGCTGCAGATGGTGTTTCAGGATCCATGGGCGTCGCTCAACCCGCGCATGCTGGTGTACGACCTGGTCGCCGAGGGGCCGCGCGAGTTCGGCACCCACGCCGGCCCCGACCTCGACGCCCACGTGCGCCGGCTGCTCGACCGCGTCGGCCTGCCGCGCTCGGCGGTGCAGCGCTACCCGCACGAGTTCTCCGGCGGCCAGCGGCAGCGTATCGGCATTGCCCGCGCCCTGGCCCTGGCGCCGTCGGTGGTGATCGCCGACGAACCGGTGTCCGCGCTGGACGTATCAATCCAGGCGCAGATCCTCAACCTGCTGATCGAGCTGCAGGAGGAACTGGGCCTGACCTACCTGTTCATCGCCCACGACCTGGCGGTGGTGCGCTACATCGCGGACCGGGTCGCGGTGATGTACTTGGGCAAGGTCGTGGAACTGGGCGACGCCGAGGAGATCACCGAGGAGCCGCGCCACCCCTACACCATCTCGCTGATGGCATCGGTGCCGGTGGCCGACCCGGACCAGCCGCTTGCCGGCGGCGGTGCCTCCGGAGACGTGCCGTCACCGGTCAATCCGCCCTCCGGCTGCCCCTTCCACCCGCGCTGCCCCTACCGGGTCGACGCCTGCAGCCGCACCATGCCCGACCTGGTCACCGACCGCCACGGCCACGCCCTCGCCTGCCACAACCCGCCGCCTGCCGCCGCCTCGTGATCGCGGCACCTGCCGTGCGTGCCGGGCCCACCATTGCCCACCATCGGCACGCCCTGTAGCGGGAGGCGCCGGCCCCGGGTAGCATGAACTGGTGACCAAGCGCAGACTGCCGATTGGCATCCAGACGTTCCGTGAGTTGCGGGAGCGAAACTGCTACTACGTGGACAAGACCGCCCACGTCGAGCGCCTGCTCGACGAGGGCAAGCACTACTTTCTGTCGCGGCCGCGGCGCTTCGGCAAGAGTCTGTTCCTCGACACGCTCAAGGAGTGCTTCGAGGGCAACCAGGCGCTGTTCGCGGGGCTGTACATCCACGACCGGTACGACTGGTCGCAGCGCCACCCGGTGGTGCGGCTGAGCTTCGGCGGCGGCACCTTCACCGAGCCGGAGGCGCTGAACGCGGACGTGATGGCGCAACTGGACGGTCTCGCGCGGGACAACGGGATCCCGGTGCGGTACGACACCGCTCCGGCGCGCTTCCGGCATCTGCTGCAGGCTCTGCACAAGGAGACGGGCCGGCGCGTAGTAGTGCTGGTGGACGAGTACGACAAGCCGATCCTGGACGCGCTTGTGGATGCGCCGGAGGTGGCGCGCGCCAACCGCGACTACCTGCGCGGCCTATACGGGGTGATCAAGGACTGTGACGCACATGTGCGGTTCACGTTCCTGACCGGCATCAGCAAGTTCTCGAAGGTCAACCTGTTCTCGCAGTTGAACAACCTTACCGACCTCACCCTGCACCGTCGCTACTCGTCCATCTGCGGCTATACCGAGGCCGACCTGGACGCGGTGTTCGCGCCGGAGCTCGATGGACTGGACCGGGAGCAGGTGCGCGAGTGGTACAACGGCTATAGGTGGCGCGGCGCGGAGAAGGTCTACAACCCGTACGATCTGCTGTTGCTGTTTGACAGCCGGGAATTCGCTGCGCACTGGTTCGAGACGGGTACGCCGGCGTTTCTGGTGGATACGCTGTTTGAGCGGCGGGTCTCGTCGGTGTCGTTGGACCGGACGGTGAGCACGGCGGAGCTACTGTCGTCGTTCGACGTGCACCACGTCGGCACGGAGGCGCTGCTGTTCCAGACCGGCTACCTGACGATCACCGGGGAAGAAGAACTGGGCGGCGAGCTGCTGTACCGGCTGGGCTATCCGAATCGGGAAGTGCGGCAGAGCCTGAACCGGGTGCTGCTGCGCCACCTGGTGCAGGACGCGGCGCGGCAGATGGAGAACAGCATGCGCTTGGCGCGCCTGCTTGCGGCGCACGACTGCGCCGGGCTGGAGGAGCTCTTCAAGTCATTCTTTGCGAGCGTCCCGTACCAATGGTACACCAACAACGACATAGCGAACTACGAGGGCTACTACGCGAGCGTGATCTACTCGTACTTCGCCGCCCTGGGCTACGAGATCGCCGTCGAAGAGTCCAGCAGCCACGGCCGGCTGGACATGGCCGTGCGCACCGGCGGTCACGTCTACCTGTTCGAGTTCAAGGTGGTGGAGATGGCGCCGCCGGGGTCGGCGCTGGCGCAGTTGCAGGAGCGCGACTACGCGGCCAAGTACCGAGACCGGGGCGAGCCGATCCACCTGATCGGCGTGGAGTTCAGCCGCAAGACGCGCAACGTCACCGCCTTCGAGGTGGCCGACGGCTGACCCATGAGCACACCCGCATCTGAGCCATGACGGCCACCTCGGAGCTGCATTCCTGATGGCGCTGACGCCGACCGCTCCAGACCGTAGGCCGAGCTGTACCGAGCTATGTGCCGGCGGCGCCCTGTCCGGCCGCAGCCGAGTCAGGTACAGCTTCGGCACGCAGCTTCAGGCCTAGTGCCCCGATGACTCTGAGAACCGTACCCAGGGTCGGATTACGCTCTCCCGAAAGCGCCTTGTAGAGACTTTCTCGGGACAACCCGGCATCGCACGCAACTTGCGCCATGCCCTTGGCACGGGCGATATCGCCCAGCGCCTTGGCGATGAACGCTGCATCGCCGTCGGCCTCCTCCAGACATGCTTCCAGATATGCGGCCATCTCCTCCGAAGTGCGGAGGTGCTCGGCGACGTCATAGCGTGATGTAACGGTCCTGTTCATGGCACCCACCTACAGGTTTCGTGAGAGCCGAATCGCCGTCTCTATATCCCGACTCTGGGTCCGTTTGTCCCCGCCGGCCAACAGCACGACAATCGTGCGACTCTGCTGTTTGAAGTACACCCGGTAACCGGGGCCGTAGTCGATCCGAAGTTCCGAGACACCTTCGCCCACGGGCCTGACATCTCCCGGGTTTCCGATGGCCAGACGCTCGACCCGAACCAGAACCCGCGCCCGGGCGCGGGTATCCCGCAAGCCGTCCAGCCACTTGGCGTAGATTTCGGTCTTGCGAACCTCGAACATGTACGGATAGTAGCCAGACGGCTACATGCCTGTCAATCTGTGCTTCGGTGACAGATAACGTCGTCGCCGTTCACTCTGGTTGCCGAAGCCGCGCAGGGTCTGGGCAGTCCATATCGGCACCAGCGACACAGTCCTGCTGATCGGTGTCTGCACCTGCTGCGGGACCGAGGCACGCCAGCACGCCCCTCGACGGCCCGGTCTATTACTTCAAGTCGAGACCTCCAATCGGTCAGAGCACCTCGCTACACCGCCTCGGCAATGGCCCGAGTGCACCGGCGTCCCACCGCACTACTGCGATCCGGGTGGGCGGCGGCGGACGGTGAACTCGCGTTCGTTGGGGCGCAAGCGGCGGCGCTCGGCGGTCCACGCCTGTTGCTGCAGCCGCTCCTGGGCGTGGACCTCTACACGGCGCGTGGCTGACTCCTGCTGTGTGGGATGGCTTGACGGGTACCGTCAGAGAGCCATACTGCCGGCGTGGGCGTGGTAACGGTATGTCTGGATGAAGAGCTCCATCGCGCGCTTCGTCTGAAGTCCGCCGAGACGTGCGAGTCGATGTCCGAACTGGTCAACGATGCGCTTCGCCTGCTCCTGGCGGAGGACCTGGAGGATATCTCCGCGTGGCGGGAGCGCCGGTCGGAGGGGCCAATCGCGTACGAGGAGTTCCTGACGCAGCTTGCGTACGACGGCACGATCTGAGACTACGGGATTCGGTTTATCCCATCCGTCCGCAAGGGTCTCCGCGACCTGCCGCTCGGCGCACTCCGAAAGCAATCGATCAACTTGCGGACGATCCGCGCCCCCCGAATTGCGGCGAGCTGACCGGTGACGACCTATCACATTCGGGTAGGGGTCTGCCGAGTCGTATACGAGGTCCACGGCCGTGACTTGGTCATCGTGGTCGCGAAGGTGGGCCATCGCCGGCCAACAGCACGACGAATCGTGCGACTCTGCCGCTTGAAGTACACCCGGTAAACCGGGTCCGTGGTCGATCCGAAGTTCCGAGACACCTTCGCCCACGGGCCCGACATCTCCCGCCGCACTACTACGAGCCGAGTGGGCGGCGGCGGACGGTGAACTCGTGGTCGTCGGGGCGCACGCGGCGCCACTCGGCGGTCCAGGCCTGCTGCTGCAGACGCTCCTGCGCGTGGATCTCGACCCGCCGCTTGCCTGATTCCTGCGGTGGCGGGCACCGCTTGCGGTAGCGGCCGTCGGGTTGCAGTTCGTAGGAGTGGCAGTTGTCGGCGAAGTACAACTCCAGGATCCGCACCTGGCGGCGGCGCAGGTCGGGCTGCTCCACGGGAAATATCAGTTCCACGCGCCGCTCCAGATTGGCGCGCCTGTAACGTGTCTCCGACCGGCAAGGTGGTACCTGGAGTACCCCCGGAACTGCCCGGCGGCCTGGTAGATTGACCGTGTTCCCGGAGCCGCCGCCGGAAGCACGGTCGCGGGTTCTACCTCAAGCCCTGCTGGAGCCGCCGGAGTTCCTTGAGCGTCGGGTTGTGCTCCAGGCCCTGCTGGAGTTGGCGGAGTTCCTTGAGCGCCGGGCTCTGCTCCAAGCCCTGCTGGAGCCGCCCATCTGCTTGCGACTGTATCCTGTGCACGTAGCTTTCGAGGACTTGGTTGATCCGGGTTTGATAGCCTCTCCCTGAGGCCTTGAAATGGGCCAACACGGAGCCCTTCACACGTAAGGTGATCTGCACGGTGCGGTCGGGCTCGACCAGCTTCGCTTCCCGCCAAAGGCCGTCGTCCAGTTCAGGGACATCGCTGAAGTCGATATCCTCATCCTTTACCGCGGCGATCTGTTCGAGCGTGAGAGGCTTGTCGTATCTGGTCATGGTATGTCTCCCGTTCCCTACGGCCCGCCGGACGAGCGGATATCAATCGAATCCGCCCGTTCCGGTCGGTATGGGCGGCACCCTCGCTTGAAGAGTATAGCGGGCACGCTATATAGTTCGGCATGGGCTGGACGGTTGAGACTGTTGCTGCCGTCGACGCCGAGATCAAGGCCCTGCCGATGAAGTTGAGCGCGCGGTTGGTCCGTCTGCTGGAGACGGTGGAGAACGTCGGCCTGGAGGCACTTCGCGCCCCGCACGTCAAGCATCTCGACGGCAAGCTCTGGGAGCTTCGGGTCAGAGCCGAGGGAGGAATCGCCAGAGGGATCTACGTGACGGCAGCGGAACGACGGGTGGTGGTTCTGCATGTGTTCGCGAAGAAGTCGCGGAAGACGCCTCGGCGGGCGCTTGTGACCGCCAGGGAACGTATGAAGCAGGTGGTGCTATGACGAGACTGAAGGACCTGAAGAAGAGCCTCATGGAGAACCCTGAGTTCCGGGAGGAGTACGCGCGAGCTGATGATGAGTTCAAGCTGATCGAGGCGTTGGTGCGCGCCCGCACGGCGGCAAAGCTGACACAAGCAGAGATCGCCCGTCGCCTTGGCACAACCCAGTCTGCCGTCGCACGTTTGGAGGGCGGCCGGGTATCGCCGTCCTTGGCCACCTTGCGGCGCTATGCCGAGGCGACTGGTACGCGGTTGACAGTGGGCCTGGAGCGGGACGTCCCGGGCAGATGAGGTTGACACCGGCACCGATGTGCTGGACGCTGGCGGCATGCGGCGTTACTGCCTCCGCGGACGTGTAGGCTGAGGCCGATGCTGTCACCCATTCACGTAGTGGCGCGCCGTCCCGCCCCGTGCCACTTCGCCCACCTGCCGGGCCGCGGGCGCGGAGCCGCTCATCGGCGCAACCTGGGCGCGAATCCGGGCCGCGGCGGCCCCTTGGGAGGCCGGCAATTCCCCCGGCCGGCTGGACATGGCGGTGCGCACGGGCGCCCACGTCCACTTGTTCGAGTTCGGGGTGGCCGAGATGCCGCCGGGGTCGGCGCTGGTGCAGTTGCAGGAGCGGACTACGCGGCCAAGTACCGAGGTCGGGGCGAGCCGATCCACCTGATCGGCGTGGAGTTCAGCCGCAAGGACGATCCGCGTCTTAGGGTGAAGCAACGGTCCTGTTCATGGCACCCACCTACGTCCCACCGAACTACTACGAGCCGGGTGGGCGGCGGCGGACGGTGAACTCGTGGTCGTCGGGGCGCACGCGGCGCCGCTCGGCGGTCCAGGCCTGTTGCTGCAGGCGCTCCTGGGCGTGGATCTCCACCCGCCGCTTGCCTGATTCCGGCGCTGGCGGGCGCCGCTTGCGGTAGCGGCCGTCGGGTTGCAGTTCGTAGGAGTGGCAGTTGTCGGCGAAGTAGAGCTCCAGGATCCGCACCAGGCGGCGGCGCAGGTCGGGCTGCTCCACGGGAAACATCAGTTCCACGCGCCGCTCCAGGTTGCGCGGCATCCAGTCGGCGCTCGCCAGGTAGACCTGCTCGGCGCCGCCGTTGCGGAAGTAGGCGATACGGCTGTGCTCCAGGAAACGGCCGACGACGCTTACCACGCGAATCGTGTCGCTCAGCCCCGCCACCTGCGGGCGCAGCAGGCACACGCCGCGCACGTTCAGGAGCACCGTCACGCCGGCCTGCGAGGCGGCGTACAGGGCGGCGATCACGTCGGGGTCGGACAGTGAATTCATCTTGGCCATGATCAGGCCGCCGCTGTCGGCGACGGCCGCCTCGCGCTGGATGTGGGCGAGCAGGGTCCGCTTGAGGGCCGCGGGGGCCATCGCCAGGTGCTGGAACCGGGGCGCCGACGAGTAGCCGGTGACGGCGTTGAAGAACAGGGTGGCCTCGCGCCCGATCGCGTCGCGGGCGGTGAGCAGGCCGATGTCGGTGTACAGCCGCGCCGTGGTGTCGTTGTAGTTGCCGGTGCCCAGGTGGGTATAGGTGCGCACGCCGCCCTCCTCGCGGCGCACGATGAGCAGCGCCTTGGCGTGCACCTTCAGCCCGGCGATGCCATACACCACGATCGCCCCGGCGCGCTCCAGGCGCGCGGCCCAGTCGATGTTCTGCTGCTCGTCGAAGCGCGCCTTGATCTCGACCAGTGCCGTGACCTGCTTGCCGTTGGCGGCGGCGCGCTCCAGGGCGTGCACCACCGGCGAGTCTCCCGAGGTGCGGTACAGGGTCATCTTGATGGCGAGCACCGCGTCGTCGCCGGCCGCCGCCTGCAGCAGGCCGAGGACGTGGTCGAAGGTCTCGAACGGATGGTGCAGCAGCACGTCGCGGCGCCGCAGCACCAGCCACGGGTCGGCCTCGGCCAGCACGGGGGCGGGCAGGGGGCGCCACGACGGGAAGCACAGCTCGCGCCGGCCGCTGTCCGGCAGCGCCTTCAGGCCGGTAAGGTCGATCGGCGCCACCCGGTAGATGTCCTGCTCGGCAAGGTCCAGTTGAGCGGCCAGCAGATCGGCCATGGCGTCGCCGCTCGCATCGATCTCCAGCCGTACCACTCCGCTGCTGCGCCGCTCCACCAGCACCGCGGCCATCGCTTCGATGAAGTCCTCGTCGGTGGCCTCGTCCACCTCCAGGTCGGCGTCGCGGGTGACCCGGAACACCGCATGTTCGGCAATCCGGTAGCCGGGGAACAACTGCCCGGCGTGCAGCACGATCGAGTCCTCGGCGAGCAGGTAGCTCGCCTCGCGGCGCCCGCGGGAGGGAATCGGGCGCAGCCGGTCGAGGCCGCTAGGGATCGCCACCAGCGCGATCTGCTCGCCGCCGTCGGCTTCGTCCGCCACAAGTGCTGCCGCCTCGCCTCCGGTGGCGACCGGCTCCAGGCGGAATGCGAGGTGCAGGCGCAAGCCGGCCACGGCGGCCGCCCCGTCATCGGCCATGCGAACCGACGACAGGGCAGGGAAGATCTGGAACCGGAAGTCATCGGCCGCCGCCGTGCGTTGCTCCCCGGTCAGGTCGGCCGCGGCAACTAGGTGCACACCGGCGGCGTGAAGCTGCGGCACGATCCGCGAGTGCAGTGCGCGGTACTGGCCCGCGACCACCTCGTGCACGGCGGCCGCCACCTGCTCCAGGCGCTGGCTGCTGCCGGCGGCGCCGCCCAGCTCCCGCTTCAGCGCCGCCACGCGCACCATGAAGAACTCGTCGAAGTTGGAGCTCACGATGGTCAGGAAGCGCACCCGCTCCAGCAGCGGCACCTCCTCGCGCCGCGCCTGGTCGAGCACGCGGCGGTTGAACTCCACCCAGCTCAACTCGCGGTCGAGGAGGGTCTCTTCGGGCGCCGGAGACAGCTCAAGGTCGGGGCCGGCCATGCCCCTACTCTACACCCACCCCGGCCCCGTGACGACGCCGGCAGGGCGGGAACATCAGACGCGGTAGCCTTGGACCTATGGTGGACGATGCGCGAGGCAACCTGCCGTCCCGACAGATAGCGAACATGAAGAGAATCGGAAAAGCGCGGCGTGCACCCCTTGAGGCGACGTGCGGGCTCCTATTGGCTCGCCGTGTTGCGCGCCGGCCCTCCGACTGCCCGGAAACGACTTGGCCTCCTCATGCACGACAGCACCCGCCGGGCGACCCTCCAGGCGGCGCTTCAACACCACGAGGACTGGGTGAAGTCGGTTATCTTTAATCCCATGTTATACTTACGATGTGCTTGATACGCTTTCTCCCGCTATATAGTCCACCGTCGCCGTGCTCCCCGATTACCTCCTCCTGGCGCAGAACACCACCGCGCCCGGCACAAGCAGCCACTGCCGATCCTGGTCTTCGACCACCAGCGCGAGATTGAGGCGCCCCCCTCCACCTGACCCGCGAATACCTTAGCCTGTTCGATTACGCGATCATAGGGTCTAATTGTAAGTAAAATAAAGGGTTACACGCTTATCCAAGTTTGCCGTTATTGCTTTCGCAACCCCTTGGTGGTTTCCGAACATCCTTGATTCGCTTTGGTGTGGTGCCGTGACACGCGCGGAGCCGGTCATCGAGACCGTGGACCGCTCGGCCACCGCCGCACCAACGTCCCTGACCTGCTCTCACGCAGCTTGGGATTCCGTCAAGACGGTAGACATGAACGTTGCGACGGTGACGCCGAGCCGGGCGGCGTGTGCAGCGCCAAAGGTACGGACCGGCGCACGCATCATCCTCGCTTCTGGCCGGACGGCCCTAATCATCGCAAGACGTTGTCGATGAAGCCATCGACGAGAATGAGGAGGCCGTATCGCTCACAACGCCCCGAACGCGCGCATCGCCGACACAGCGGTCGCCCGCCAAACGGTATGCACTCTACTACCTGGCTACCGGTCCAATCGATTCGGGTCCACCGCACCTTCGAACAGCGCCTCGATCACTGCCGCCGCCATCACCGTCTCACGCTAGGTCGGCCACGATCACCACCGGCGCCGCCCCCCGGCGCCGCCGCGCCGCTGACTACGGCCCTCCGTCAGCGGCGGCCCACCTCACTCCCAATCAGAGGGCTGCCAACCGCCTCGGCATTCTCACCTTGATTGTCGCTGCGTTCTCATCTTGGTTGTCGTCGCGCCAGGCCAAGCCTGGGGAAGGAGGAAGATGAAATAGACATCAGAAACCTTTCTTAGCCACCCCGTGGGTAGCCAATCCCATCCGGTAAAGCATAGCAAGCAGCCGGAAGCGAGTCTTGCGTCGGCAGGGGCGACCCTGAGGGCGAAGCGTAGACAGCGACCGCAGAAGCCGTGTGATTGAGCCTCGAAAGGAGAAAGCTCGCTGGGGCCTTCGTAGTCGACAATGCGGGGGCAGCACCGTACGTGCCGAAATGGCGAGGCACGGCGGCCCGGTCGGGGTCGGAGAGCAGGGCAGATGCGGAGCGGGTGGCCCAGGAACCTGGGAGAGCTCGATGTCTCCATGACGGGAGAGCCGGAGGGACGCCGGCACACCAACGTCCGGGCCTGCACGGGAGAGCGCCCGTGAACGTGCAGGAGCGAAGCAGCGGGTGCGGTCGTGGTACCGCCAAGCGAAGGCAACGAAGCGCGGCGGGAAGGGCAACGAGCAGTCTTAGCGCCCCCATAGTACCGAGGAAGCGGGGGAACGGTCGCCGCACCGGACCCGGCGGAGGGAAGGAGGGCGTCAAGTCGTAGAACTGGTGCGGGGAAACATGGAGGATGCGATGGAATCCGGGAACGTGTTAACGAAACAGCAGCAGATAGCAGAGAACGCGAGAATCCACGCCGGCGTGGCATTCACGTCGCTGGCGTATCACATGGATCTGGAGTGGCTGTACGAAGCCTACCGGCGTACCCGGAAGGATGGTGCAGTTGGAGTTGACGAACAGACTGCCGAGCAGTACGGGGAGAACCTGGAGCAGAATTTGAAATCACTGCTGGAGCGGGCGAAGGCGGGAACGTACCGCGCGCCGCCGGTAAGGCGGGCGCACATTCCGAAAGGGAAGGGCGGAGAAACCCGCCCGATCGGGATACCGACCTTCGAGGACAAGGTACTTCAGCGGGCGGTACAGATGCTGCTTGAGCCCCTGTACGAGCGAGACTTTCTAAGCTGTGCACACGGCTTTCGCCCGAAGCGATCGCCGCACACGGCGCTGCAAGCACTCTGGGACCAGATGATGGGTCAAGGGGGCGGTTGGGTGATAGACCTGGACATACGAAAGTATTTCGACACGCTGTCACACGCTACCATGCGCACGATTCTGGCACAGCGGATGCGAGATGGAGTGATCACACGATTGATCGGAAAATGGCTAAAGGCAGGGGTCATGGAAGATGGCTCAGTGACCTACCCGGAGCAGGGGACACCGCAAGGTGGCGTACTATCGCCGTTGCTCAGCAATGTTTATCTGCACGAGGTACTCGACCGATGGTTCTATGAGGTGGTCCGACCGCGCCTGCGGGGGCGGGCGTTCCTGGTGCGTTTTGCGGACGATGCGGTACTGACGTTCAGCGACCGGCGCGATGCCGAGAACGTGCTGCGCGTGTTACCAAAGCGCTTCGCGAAGTACGGGTTGACCGTGCACGAGGAAAAGACACGGATGCTTCAGTTTCGACCGCCGGGAGGGAACGCGACAGCCCACCACGGGGCGAGTTTTCCATTCTTGGGATTCACGCACTATTGGGGGCGCTCGCGCAACGGGAAGTGGATCGTGAAGCGGAAAACCGCCTCCGACCGGCTGACCCGTGCGTTACGAGCACTCGCCGTGTGGTGTAAGCGCCATCGGCACGAGCCTCTGCGGGCGCAGCAAGCGGCCCTCCGGCGCAAGCTGCTGGGCCACTATGGGTATTACGGCATTACCGGCAATGGGCGCTCGTTGGGGTACTTCCACGACGCCGCCAAGCGCCTCTGGTTGAAGTGGCTGAACCGGCGCGGTGGACGACGCCTCACGTGGGCCTGCTTTGCGCGGTTGCTGGCCCGATATCCGCTGCCGGCCGTTCGTGTCGTCCAGTCCATCTATGCAGCGAACTCTACGACCTGAGGAACCGTGTGCGTCAATCGCGCTCGCACGGGACTGTGGGGGCCTGGGGCGGGCAACCGCCCTGGGCTACCCGGACTCGCCACTGCAGCCTCGGGATGCACGATCTCCGGTTGCGCCCTGCGCGCAACTCTGCGCGTCCGTGACCAGTCTCTCTCGACCGCCCTCCGCGCCCTCGAAACTGCCGGTCGCATCACCCGCACACCGCATGGCTGGTCCGCGGTGCAATAGCTGTTTCCCGTTTCCCTTCCTTACCGATCGCGGAAACGAGAAACACGGGAAACACCCACCCCCTCGCTCCTTCCTGTCCAATCCTGTCCCTCGAATTACTCGATCAACGTCCCATCAATCAGCCCGAGCGCTCTTATCGGGCGCGCATCGACGCCGCCACCTACGAACTGCTGTGCCATCTGCGCGAGTTCGACCGCCGCTATGGTTGGGAGGGGTTCCGCTCTTGCGCCCACTGGCTCAACTACCGCACCGGCCTCGACCTTGACGCCGCGCGCGAGAAACTGCGCGTCGCCGGCGCGATGGCCGGCGGGCTCGATCCGGGCAACTCCGCCGACCGCTTCCAGGTGACGGTGCACGTGCAGGCGGACACCCTCGCCTCCCGCGAAGCCGCCGATGAGGTGCGGCGCGTTTCCGCGGAAACGCGGGTGGCCAACCTCGCGCAGAAAGGGCCGGCCAGTGCCACGGCAGCCCGACGCCGCACACTTCCGTTAGCAAGCCGGGCGGCCAACCCGGGGGACACGGTACCGCCCAGCACCAAAGCAGACGCCGCGCCGCACGTTGCCGCGGAAACCCGATCGGCCGGCTCGATAGCGTCGGAGTCGCCCACCACGGTAGCGGACGCGGGGCGGCCACTCCGCAATACGCGAACCTGGAACAGCCGCAGCGAAGTGACAGCCGACACGTCGCCGCGAGGTTGCGCGGCATCCGCAGCTCGGCCGCCGTTCCACGATGGGTCCGCACGACACAGCGGCGGCGGCGCCGAGCTTCCGCCAACTCCGGAGCCGGCGTCGGCACCACCGGTCGCTACGGCGGTAACGAGGACGCCGTCGCCAATCGTTCTGGCGGCGAACCTCGCCGCGCCGTGCTCGGGTCGGATCAACTCGATGGTGCGGAAGCGGAAACGTGGCAGGTGAGCGAAGAGGCGGACGGGGTGCGAGTTGGATGACCGATCTGGACGCCGGCCAAGCGGCCATCGAGCAGGCGGGCAGCCTCCACGTGGGCAGGGACGCGGCCCGCCGCGTGGCCTGCGATGCCGGCCTCGTGGTGCTTAGCCACGGCGCCGATGGCGAGGTTCTGGACGTACGCATATGCCTTCCGCCTGTTTGTTCACCTTCGGCGCCGAGCGTCTCGGCATCAGACCGTCGGCGCTTCACCTCGAACATCTCGACGCCGCGCTCATCGTCGCTTTCCTGACCCACTTCGAAGTGGATCGTGGCGGCAGCCCAGCCAGCCGCAACGTCCGACTGGCGGCGGTGAAAGCCCTCATGTCCCGATGCGGCCCCTCATACCACCCGCCCGCCAACCGTCAAGCACGAGCTACTCGACGTCACCTGTGATAGAATTCCGGTGTGCCGTCATTCGCCCGCGATACACGCCCCGCAGCCGAGCGGTTTCAGACCGAGGTGTATCGCAGAATGGATCCGGCGCGGAGATACTCCGTTGGTGCAGAACTCAGCGACAGCGTCAGAGACATAGCTCTTGCGGGCCTCCGCGAGCGCTTGCGGGGCGCTACGGAGGGAGCGCTGCTACGGCGCTACGTGCTTGAGCTCTGGGGCGTGAGCGTCGAGGAATGAAGAGCCAAGCCGAGTTTCTCGGCGAAATCGCATCGCTGCTGGACGAGGCCCAGGTGCGATACATGGTTACCGGGTCAATCGCCAGCACGTACCACGGCAGACCGCGCGCCACCCAAGATGTCGACGTGGTCGTGGCGACCAACCGCGATCACCTCATCGCTTTCGTTCGCGCCTGCGCTGCCCGTGGGTTCTACGTGGACGCTGAAGACGCCAAGGACGCCCTGGAACATCGCTCGATCTTCAACGTAATCGACGCTTCCAGCGGCTACAAGGTTGACATCATTGTCCGCAAGGATCGGCCGTTCAGCGTCGAGGAGTTCTCGCGGCGGCGCCGGGTGGAGTTGCCAACGTTCGTCGTCTCCATGGTCACCGCGGAAGACGCCATCCTCAGCAAGCTTGAATGGAGTCAGGCCGGCGGCTCGGATCGTCAGTATCAGGATGCGGTGGGAATCGCCTTGTCCCAGGGCGATCTGCTCGACCTCGCGTATCTCCGGCGGTGGGCAGTCGAACTCGGTGTGGAGAGTGAACTCCGTCGGCTCCTCGCCGAACGTGAACGGCACCGGTAGCGAAAGCGAACGGAACGACACCGGACCGAACCAGGTCACGGATGCGTGCCGTGTGCCGTGCAGCAAACCCGCCGGGAGGTCAGGCGTGTCGCGGCTGCACTTGGCCGACCGCGAGCAACGACTCCACGCAGTCGCGCAGCGACTCGTCGAATCGGCGGAACCGTACTCAGGTCACCGCGCGGACGCGGTCGTTGCGGCGGCTGATCGCCTCGAGGCCGTGCCGCTCGACCGACCACGCCAGGTAGCGATCGCCGCTGCGCACCTGAACGCTTTCCAGCAGGCCGATGCGACAGTCGGCGTTGTCGCGCACGTCGACCGGCATCCACGGCCGGCGGGATCGGTTCTGCGGATATTTCCCCTGCGGCATCATCGCGACCTGGCTCTGCCACGGCCCTATCGCCTTCCGGGGCGGTCCTCACAGGGCCAACCAGCGGATTGTGCTCCGCCGCCGTGTCCGACGCCGTAGCTGCGCCCGGGAGTGAGATGAGATCGATTACTCCGCGAACAGGTCGGCAGGCGATCCGGTTCGGACCAACCGCAACTCATTGCCCACGACGCGGTAGATCAACAGCCAGTCAGGCTCGATGTGAGCCTCCGGATACCCCTTCCAGATCCCACGGAGTGGATGGTCGAGATGGCGTGCGGTCAACGGCTGCTGCTCGATCAGCGACCACAGAAGCGCTCGCAGCCTGGTCAGGTCCCGACCTCGCCTGGCAGCCCGCCGCCGTAGGTCGCCGATTCGTGACGCCGAAACGCCGATTGTACTCATGTTGAGCGACCACAGGGAGCTGTTCCACGACGAACCAATTCAAGTGTTGCCCCTGAACCTTCTGACGGGCAACGAAATCGAATACCACGGAGTTCAAGCAAGCCGCTAGAAGCCATACTTGTTCACGGTAGGCGGTAATCTGCTCGGGGAGTGGTAAGAGCAACGGTAGGGTATTGCCGAAGCCAGCCCGCGGCACCATACACGCAATCATGGTGCGTATGTTCGTCGGCGCGGTAACGTCCTTGAATGCCACCGCCCAACCGAGATTCGCGGGCCAGTCAGACCCGTCCGCTGGAGTCCAAAACTGCGGCTCGGGGAGCCAGTCGGGGTCGGCGTGTTGCTCCGGCGTAGCCTCTCGTGGTTGGGCGGGACGGTTCAGATTGTTCGGGTTGACGACGACGCTGGCGGCCCGGTGGTCGAATGCCTGGACCATCTTGCCCTCGTACAGCGGAAGGCAAAGCTCGTCACCCTTCTTCCATCGGTTGCCGGAAACACGGTAGAACCCGTCGGCGTCGAGTTGCGCGGCGGTCCGAAACAGTCCCGAGTCATTGGTCATGTGGAACATGGTGTGGTAGCGAACCGGCCAGGCTCGGCGCTCCTCGCTACCTGACCGGTCGACCAGCACGGGATGGTTCTCGTAGATGCGGCGAGTGATGTCGGCGTCGCGGCGGGTCCGGAACACCGGAGCGGTGCCGGTGTTGGGGTTGACGCGGGAGAAGTCGCTCGGCGTCAGCGGGAAACAACGCTCGGGATCGTCCACGTCCCGGGTGTCGTGCAGGAAGAAGGCGCACATGGTTTGGTCGAACTGGCGTTCGTCGCCGCCTCAGCCACACCGCCGCCGGGGCGATACCCTGCCGCCCTCCAAACGTGCGACGGCAGACTGGGTTGTGCCAAGGCGACGGGCGATCTCTGCTTGTGTCAGCTTTGCCGTCATGCGGGCGCGCACCAACGCCTCGATCAGCTTGAACTCATCATCAGCTCGCGCGTACTCCTCCCGGAACTCAGGGTTCTCCATGAGGCTCTTCTTCATACGTTCCCTGGCGGTCACAAGCGCCCGCCGAGGCGTTTTCCGTGACTTCTTTGCGAACACATGCAGAACCACCACCCGTCGTTCCGCTGCCGTCACTTAGATCCCTCTGGCGATTCCTCCCTCGGCTCTGACCCGCAGCTCCCAGAGCTTGCCGTCGAGATGCTTGACGTGCGGAGCGGGAAGTGCCTCCAGGCCGAGGTTCTCTACCGTCTTTAGCAGACGGACCAACCGCGCGCTCAATTTCAACGGCAGGGCCTTGATCTCGGCTTCGACGGCTGCAACAGTCTCAACCGTCTAGCCCATTTCCCGCGCACAGCCAGCGACCGATAATGCCGCGTTCGGTCGATCCAGCCTGCGGCTTCGCTCGCGGGCCACGCGTTCCCCAGCGCGGTCAGTACGCTCAGCAGCGCCAGCGGCGTCGCTTCGGCGGTGGCCTCGGGTTGCCGTTGCGTGGGGTGACGTGACCTGTTCCACTGGAAGGTAGAAAACACGCCTTTCATGGAATCAAACAGGAGGCGTTGTCGACCTCCCAATGAGCCGCTCCAGGCGGAGAGAGATAACCGCAAGCAGTGATGCGTTGATTTTCATCTGATGGAACAGAAGAAGTGTTGAATCTTCATGACGGGCTTCGGTCAAGAGCCTTCCAACTTCAAGCGCGGATGCCTTTATCTGCCCATCCAGCTTGATAATATCTTCGCTGATTTTGAGTTCATCTTGCGGTGACATCATATGATTCTCCTCCTATTTCGATTCGCGGGGCATCACTACCGCTGTCCCGAATAGAGCCTATTAGTGGAGTGAATCGTCAGGCGATAGCCGGCGGTCAGGCCCCGAATCAGCCATCCAACAGCACGTAGGTCGCCCCTACTTCGGCACCCACTGGGCGGGCAGCGGTGATGGTCCGGCGCAGATTCGGGTGCTCGGCGCAGCGATTCATTCCTCATGCTCGGCCTCCGGCTTAACGAGTACCGGGAACGAGGGCGCCGATGCGGCAGGCGTACCGTTCGCTGGCGGGCGCCACGGGCCGGTCAGCATGCCCTCGATGCGCGCCACGCGGTCACTCAGTACGTGGAGGTCTCGGCGCACTTCGCCCACGTCGATGCGGAGCGTGTCTATCTCGCGGCGCAGGGCCGCCCCTTGCGCACGGATCACCGGCACCAGAACGGCCAGCAGCGCGGCCACTGCTCCCACCGCGCCGAACAGTACGGTAACTCCGTCCGTCATGATGATGAGCATACTACATCCGAGAAGGCCCGGTATCCAGGAACTGTCTACCCGGCGCTGGCTGCGCAGATAGCCGCCCCGTACTACTGGAGCTCCGCCGCGTCACGCCGCTTCAGGACAGTAACCGCCACGCTGCTCGGTGAGCCGGTCACTCTCGTGCCGGGCCTCCCCTGTCAGGCGGCGTGGCCGCCTGCTATTCCGTCACTCCTGGGCCAGATCGTAGATGACCTGCATCCGCATCCAGTGTTCTGCGTCGCTCCAACCTATCCGCTCCAGCGCGAGCACCAGCGACGCTGATACGCCGGCGTGGCCGTTCAGCACCCGCGACAGCGCCACCCGACCCATGCCCAACCGTTCGCCGTCTCCTGTAGCCCTCTGTGCTTGATCTGCACGTCGCCATCCACCGATTCCACGATCCCGGCGGTGGTCGACCGCCTGCCCGATCCGGAACGATTCAGGAGCGGCCGTCGGTGCGACGGCGGACAATCCAATCTGCGAGGTGGCAGAATATGGATGGCGATGCTAACGGCTTGGCCGAGACCTAAGCCGAAGTTCCAGAGCGGGAATCTTGTTAATTCGTTATTGATCTGAAAATTGCGCTCAACAGCCGATGTCCGTTACTGGCTACACTTGGGCGCTGACCTCCAGGAGATCGAAACAGCGCTGCTGCAGCGCGGTCGGTTCGCTGTGCATGGTGAACGTGGCGCCGCTGTCCACCATCCGCACGCGGTTGGCCGTCAGCGTCCCCAACAGCCGGCGGCGGTACACAGCACTCAGCGGGGCGCTGTGCTTGCCACTGGCGTCCGGCTGCTGCACGTTTGTTCGAACGGGACGGAGACGGGAAGCAATGCTCGACGCGAAGTCACTACACACTGGGCGGTCTGAGCATCGACCGAGTCTGGAAGCTGCGGAAACGGTGTTCGAGGCCAAGCGGACCGGCCTCGCCAGGCGATCTCGCCGATGGCCGGTTGTGGAATGAACCCATGGTCGGGAGTGGGTGCCGGAGGTTCCGATGCGGTCGCCCCGGCGGCGCGGCGGCCCGCCAGCCCGTCGGCGGACGGAGCGCGTGGCGTTGACCGGAGGGGCGGCAGCGGTTGTAATGGCAGGTGGCGGTGCGCCGTGGCGGGGAGGGCGATGGAACGGGAGCTGTACGCGGGGCTCGACCTCGGTGGTACCAAGATCGCGGCGGCGCTGCTGACCGGCGACGGGCGCGTGGTGGGGCGGGCGCGGCTCGGCTCGCGCGCCGGCAGCGGCGGCGAGGTGGTGGCCGATACGATGGTCGCCGCCGTGGACGAGGCGCTGCAGCGCGCCGGCGCGACGCGGGCGGCGTTGCGCGGCGCCGGCATCGGCGCGCCCGGCCCGCTCGACTTCGACACCGGCGTGATCGTGTTCGCACCCAACCTCGGCATGCGCGACTTTCCGCTGCGCGACTACATCGCCGAGCGGCTCGCGGTGCCGGTGTTTCTCGACAACGACGTCAACATGGGCACCTACGGCGAGTACCTCGCGGGCGCCGCGCGCGGCTTTCGGCACGTGCTCGGGGTGTTCCCCGGCACCGGCGTGGGCGGCGGCCTGGTCGTGAACGGCGCGGTGTTTCGCGGCGCCAACGGCACGGCGGGTGAGGTGGGCCACATCATCGTGCAGCACGGCGGTGCGCTGTGCGGCTGTGGCCAGCGCGGCTGCCTGGAGGCGTATGCCAGCCGCAGCGCGATCGCGCGCGACTTGGTGATGCTGGCCGCCATCGGCCAGGCGCCGACCGTGCGCGCGGCCGCCGGGACCCGCCTGAAGGCGGTCAAGAGCGGGGTGATCGCCCGGGCGGTCGCCGCCGGGGAGCGCGCGGTGTGCGAGGTGGTCGAGCGCTCGGCGCGCTACCTCGGCATCGGGATCGCCAACTGCGTCAACCTGTTCAGCCCCGACCTGGTGGTGCTCGGCGGCGGCCTTGTGGAGAAGCTCGGAGACCGCTACGTGGCCCAGGTGGAGCGCGCCATGCGCAAGCACGCCCTGGCGGCGGCCGCCGCCGGCGTACGCGTGGTCGCCGCCGAGCTCGGCGACGAAGCCGCCGTCCACGGTGCGGTGGGCGGGTTGCGCGAGATGCTCGCGGAGCGCGCCTGATGGCAGCGCCCGGTCGCGTGGCCGGCGGCGGGTCGGGGCACCTGACGGCGGTGGTGGACGTGGGCTCCAGCGCCTTCCGCCTGCTCATCGTCGACCGCCACCCGGACGGCACCTGGGACGTGGTGGACCGCGCCGTCAAGCCGGTCCCGCTCGGCCACGACGTATTCTCCTCCGGGCGCATCGGGCGCGCCACCCTCACCCGCGGCGTGCAGGTGCTGAGCGCCTACTGCGAGCTGCTCGCCGGCTGGAACATCTCCCCCGCGGACACCCTGGTGTTCGGCACCAGCGCGCTGCGCGAGGCGCGCAACGGCGATACCTTCGTGGACCGGGTGGCGCTGCGCACCGGCCTGACGATCCAGGTGATCGGCGAGGTGGAAGAGAGCGAGCTGACCTACCTCGCCGTGCGCCGGGCGCTCGGCGCCGAGCTGGCCGACGTGCTGCGCGCCAACGCGCTGATCGTCGAGGTAGGCGGCGGGCACGCCACGCTGATCCTGGTCAGGCGCGGTCGCATCTCCGCGCTGCGCACCCTCAAGGAGGGTACCGTGCGCATGCGCCGCCCGCTGCAGCTCGCCGGCGGCACCGGCATCGCACCGCGCGAAATCGTCGAGGAGACGATGGGACCGTTGCTGGCGTCGGTGCAGAAGGATCTGCGCCTGAGCCGCGTCGGCACCTTCATCGCCATCGGCAGCGACGTGAGCTTCCCGGTTACGCCGCTCGGCGGCGGCAGCAAGCCGGTCTCGCGTCTCGGCCTCGCCGCGTTCGACCGCTTCATCGACGAGGTCGCGGCGCTGCCGGTGGCGGACCTGGTGCGCGACCTGCAGGTCTCCTACAGCGACGCGGAGCTGCTGGTGCCCGGACTGCTCATCTACCGGTCGTTCCTGAACCTGACGGCCGCGCGGGAGATCCTGGTGGCGCGGGTCAGCATCCGCGAGGGCGCCCTGCTGCGCCACCACGACGCGCACGACAGTCCCGCGCTGCGCGAGATGCGCGCCCAGGTGACGGCAAACGCCATCAGCCTCGGCAAGCGCTACCGCTTCGACGAGCGCCACGCCCGCCACGTGGCACAGCTTTCCTGCCGCCTGTTCGACGAGTTGCGCGCCGAGCACGGCCTCGACGACCGCAGCCGGCTAATGCTGGAGGTGAGCGCCATCCTGCACGACATCGGCCAGGTGATTCGCACCAGCGGACACCACAAGCACGGTCACTACATCGTCAGCAACTCGGAGATCTTCGGACTCGACGGGCGCGACCGGGCGATCGTGGCCAACGTGGTGCGCTACCACCGGCAGGCGCTGCCGGCGCCGACGCACGGCGCATACATGCAGCTTGCGCGCGCCGACCGGATCGTGGTGAGCAAGCTCGCCGCCCTGCTGCGCGTGGCGGAGGCGCTCGACCGCGGCCACAAGGGCCGCGTGGCCAGCCTGCGCGTGCACAAGAGCGACGACGAGGTCACCCTTGCCTGCGCGTGCGCCGGCGCGCTCGCGCTCGAAGAACTCGCCATGGAACGCAAGGCCGACCTGTTCCGGGAGGTGTTCGGCCTGCGCGTGCGCCTGGAGCGCTCAGCCGGGCAGCCGCGCCCGCGCCTGCGGGCGCGGCCGGAACCTACAGGCTGAGGGTCACGCCGACCCCGAAGCGATGGCGGGTGGCGTCCTCGCCCTCCTCCAGGTCGAGATTCCCGACGTGCTCCACGGAATAGCTGACCCGCGTACGCACGGCGACCGGCTCCGCCGCCAGGTGGGCGGTCGCGGCGAGCTCCAGTTGCAGGACCTCCTCCAGCACCGGCGCGTCCAGCAGCGACGGTTCGGGGCCGACGAAGGTGGCGCGTCCGTCCGCGTCGTAGCCGTCGTCCCAGATCGAGCCGTCGTCGTACGGTCCGCGGTTGTCGCGCCGCGCGGAGGCGTTGCCGTGGCGGATGCGGCGCGCCGCCAGCTCCAGGTCGAGCCACGCCAGCGGCGTGAACAGCGCCGCGAGCGTCACCTGGTCGGAGTTGGGCGGCAGGTTGTTGGCCAGCGGGCGCGCGCGGTGGGTGTAGGTGAGGTAGTTGATCGGCTGATGGCTGGAGTGGGTGTACATGTAGGGCGCCACGAACAGGTAGTCGAGCGACACGATGCCGGTGGTGTCGATCGCGCCCGACGCTGCCGGACTCCAGGAGATCAGCGCCTGTCCGGCGGTCTTGTTGGAGAACGGACTCGGGTTGAACGTGTCGTCGCCCACGAACGTGTTGTAGTCGTCCACGTACAGGCTCGCGGCCGCCCGGAACCCGGCCGGCAGGCGCGCGGTGGCGGCGAGTCCGGCGAGCGTGTTGTCGTAGTCGCGGGTGTACGGCTCGGTGATGAACGCCGTCGGCAGCAGCGAGTACAGGCTGAGGCGCGCCCCGAACAGCGACGCCGTGAACGCGTCCACGCTGAGCCACGGCAGGGCGTGCCACTGCAGCGTGTGCAGCATCAGGTACTTGGCGGGGAACCCGTCGCTGAATTTGTCGCTGTGCACCCGGTTCTTGAGGACGTAGAGCTTGCCGCCGGGCTCGGCGGCGCGCTCGGCGACCAGTTCCAGGAACGCCGCGGTATAGGTGAGATGCTCGCCGGACAACGCGCCCACCAGGTGCGCGGTCGGCGGCGCGCCGGCGCCGAGCACCAGGCTGTCGGCGAACGGCGAGCCGTAGGCGCCTTGGCTGAAACCCGCGCGCAGGTGCATGGTGCCGGTGCCGAAGCTTGCCGATGCGCGCAGGTCCTCCCGGCCGCTGAAGCGCGACTCGCCGATGGCGAAGTTGGGCCCGGCGTTCGGGAACACCGGCACGGGTGAGAAGCGGTAGCGCAGTGCCGGTTCCGGGGTGCTCTCCCACCAGTAGCGGAACGCGGCCGAGTAGGCGAACAGGCCGTAGCGCGCGGTGGACTCGATGCCGCCGCCGAACCGGTAGTGGTCGTCGCCGGCGTCGTTCCCGCGCGGTGCGGTGAGCACGGCGCCGCCGAATATCGCCGCCTCGACGGGCGGCAGCACGGTCACTCCGGGACAGGCAAGACGATCAAAACCGCTGTCCAGGCATCGCCCGCCGGCCGGCTGTTCCGGACCCGGCGGCGGCACCGCATCCGGATTCCGCCGTGGCACTAGCCGCCGCAGGTAGGATGCGGCGAGCTCGCGGTCGAGCGCCGAGCCGGTCTCCTGCACCTGGCGCAGCAGGCCGATCACGAGCTGCGGTGCATACGGGCGCAGTGCCGGCAGCGGCGCCAGGTAGCCGTTCTGTTCCCAGATCGCGAGATGCCGGTAGATGCGGTCTGCGGGGTCGTACAGCGATTGGGCGGCGAGGGTTCCGGCCAGGCCGGCGAGCAGCAGCACGGCGATGGCAGGTACGGCGGCGGGCGCGCGCGCTCGGACCCGCGGCGAGCCCCGGTTACGGCGTGACGAGGAGTTCAGCTTCAGCAATTCGGTTCCCGGTTCGTTACAGGTTGGTGTCCGCTACAGCGCTTCGCTCAGCGGGGGCACGCCCACCGAGTCGACGACCCCGGCGATGAATTCGCGTTCGTCGACGCGCTGCGACTGTCCCCCAGCCTTCAAGATAATGCGCTTGCGCAACACGGGATAGGCCACCTCCTGGATGTCCTCCGGGGTGACGTAGTCGCGGCCGCGCAGCGCCGCAAGCGCCTGCGCCGCCTTGTACAGCGCCAGCGAGCCGCGCGGCGACACGCCGAGCGCCAGGCGGCGGTCGCTGCGGGTGGCGCCCACCAGGGCCAGGATATAGGAGCGCAGCGAGTCGTCGACGTGCACCTGCAATACCCGCTGCTGCATGTCGATCAGCGTCGCGATGTCGGCTACCGGGGTGATGCGCGACAACGGGTGGCTGACGGCCGTGCCGAGCGCCATAACCGCGCGTTCCGCGTCGCGGTCGGGGTAGCCGATCGACACGGTCATGAAGAAGCGGTCCTTCTGTACCTCCGGCAGCGGGAAGGTGCCCTCGGCGTCGCCGGGGCTCTCGGTGGCGATCAGGAAGAACGGGTCCGGCAGCGGCCGGCTGGTGCCTTCCACGCTCACCTGCCCCTCCGCCATCGCCTCCAGCAGCGCCGACTGGGTGCGCGGGGTGGCGCGGTTGATCTCGTCCACCAGCAGCACGTTGGTCATCACCGGGCCTTCCCGGAACACGAATTCGCCGCTCTGCGGGTGGTAGATCGACACCCCGAGCACGTCGGCGGGCAGCAGGTCGGGAGTGCACTGCACCTGCTTGAACATGCCGCCCACGGTGTTGGCGAGGGCGCGCGCGAGCACGGTCTTGCCGACGCCCGGCACGTCCTCGATCAGCACGTGGCCGCGGCACAGCAGCGCCACCAGCACCTTCTCGGTGACCTCGTCCTTGCCGAAGAACGCGCCGCGCACGGCGTCGGTCACGCGTCCGGCCCACTGAGCCACGGTCATGCCGCCTGTCCTCCTTGCCCGCGTGTGGGGTTCGCACGGTCAGCAGCCCGCGGCGAGACTCCGGCTCCGTTCGGGCGCCGCCGCCGGTCCGCCGCCCGGTTCCACCACAGGCTGGCGGCTCCGCGCTGCGCACCGGTGCGCGGGGAGGAGACCGGTCGAGCGGGACGCACCGCCGCACCGTCCGTGCGCGGTTCACGGTCGCGCACCGCCTTGGCCGCGATCCTCCCGGTGGCGCTCATCCGGCCGACCGCCGGCAAGCTCCGGCCAACGGGCCGCGTGCTGTTGCCCGACGCACCGACTCACCGGCGCCCGTGGCGCCCGCGATCAGCAGGTGCGGCGTGGCCGTCAGGTCGATCACCTGCGTCTCGGCGGTGATGTCCGTGCCGAGCGCGTGCCGCGGCCGGCACTGTGGTCGCTGGTCGACGGAAGCGCGACGAGTCGTCCGGAGCACCGCGCCGCCGGCGGCCGCGGCCGAGCCGTCCCATGGCATCACGCCGCGTCCCCGTCTGCGCATCACGGCGCGCAGCGGTCCTTGCGTGCGGTTCGCGCCGTGCCGGCGGCGCGGGATTCTCCGGTCAGCGTTCATCGCGCCGTTCATGCCCACCGGCGCGAGCGTCTCGGAGGCGCTCATCCTGACCGCCTCCGCCCGCGCAGCACGCTGCGCAGTTGTCCCTGGAACCGGTCGCCGCCGTCCGCGCCGGCGCCGGCGGCAGAGTACACCAGTTCCTCGAACAGCACGCCGAGTGCCAGCAGTTCGTCGTGCTGCTCGGGCAGCTTGGCCGCCAGCGCGCGCACGTAGTCGAGCGGCGCCAGCGAGCGCCGGAACGGCACGCCGGCGCGTTCGCCCCAGCGGATCAGCCGCACGAAGCCGCGCACCGCGGCGCCGTGCGTCCCGGAGCGCAGCCGATCGCGCAGCGCGCGCCGCACCGTCGCCTGGCGCCGCCGCTCGCGGGCCGCCTCGCGCACGGTATCGGCCAGCCGTGCCGCCGCGCCGCGCGGCGCGGACGCCATGCGTCGCAGGATCGCCAGCGCCGTGTCCAGCGCCTGCGAGATGCCCGCGGCCAGGCCGCGCAGCAGCCGTCCCACCGACAGCGTGCGCAGTATCTCGCCGAAGTCGCGCGAGAACAGCGGCCGCACCAGGAACACTGCCAGTGCGCCGCCCAGGGCGACCAGGACCGTGACCAGGAATGCCTGGAACAGCCGCGCGGCCAGGTCCGACCCGTGCCGCTCACCGATCATCTGCGCGAATTCGCGCGTCTGCTCGGACTCCTCGGCCCGCGAGCTCGAAAGCGACATCGCCCGCCGGCGCACCTCGCGCGGTCCGTCCGGGGTCAACAGGTCGTTCAGCCAGGAGAAAAACGCCTCCAGGTGGCTGGCCGGCAGCGGCGGCTCGGGGCGCACCGTCGGCCATACGAGCACGGCGGCAAGCGCCACGAACAGCAGCGCGGCTCCCACGCGGCGGCGGCGCAGCGAGGCGGGCAGCACGAAGCCGCCGCCAAAATAACCCTGCTCCTCCTGGTAGCCGTTGAGCGCCGCGGTGTAGGCAAGTCCCAGGGCCAGGTGCAGCACCACCAGCAGCAGCAGGCCGGCGCCCACCTCGCGGCCGCCGAGCAGCGCCGCGCAGAATGCCAGCAGCACCAGCAACTGGAACCAGATCACCACCCGCTTCACCTGCCGCATGCGCGCCACCGACTCGGTGGCCTCGGTGGAGTAGGAGCGCACCGCGGTGCGCAGCTCGTTGCCCTCGATGCCGGTGATCGTGCTCAGAAACACCTCGCGCTCGCGGAACGCGCGGTGCAGCGAGAAGCAGGTCAGCCACATGACGAGCACCAGCGCCAGCGCGTAGATCACCTCCGGCTTGGCCGGGATGAGGTCGCCGGCGAACAGGTAGCCGCGGGTAGCCATGAACACCACCGCGGCGAGGATCAGAATCAGCAGCAGCTCGCGCAGCCGCGGCAGGCCGCCGCCCACCTTCTCGCGCGCCAGGGTGTTGGCTACCGCCGCCTGCGCGCCGCCAGCGAGCAGCAGCACCAGGATGGTGCCCGGCGGATTGGGCGCGAGCACCAGGTCGAGCACCAGCACGCGCAACAACCGGTCGAGCAGCACCAGGAACAGGAACGGAATCGCCACCGCCAGGCTGGGATGGATGGCGGCGCGGTACACCGCCAGGCGCCGTTCATCCACGGATCAGGTCCCTTCCGTAACCGCCGACGGCGTGGCTGGTGAGCCCTGCCACCGCCAGGTCCTCGCGCCGCGCCCGGTGGGTGCTGACCAGGAACACCTCCACGTCGTAGCCGCGCCGGCGCAGGGCCAGCAGTGCGGCGCGCTGCCGCTCGGACGGCGGCGGCGTCACCACCACGATGCGCGTGCCGTTGGCCACCGGCACGGCGCCGCGCTGCACGATGTCGACGAAGTTGGCGGCGCCCTCGCCGGCGGTATTGATGCGGGCGAGTTGCTCCAGCAGGTGGGCGGCGTGGGCGTAGCCGGCGCGAACCGGCTCGGCGGTGCAGGCAGCGCCGCCGGGCGCCGGCAGGGTCGCGGCGGGATCCTCCGAATGGCCGTCGGATGCGGCGGTGTCGGCCGGTGCGGACGCCCGCCCGGCGGCCGGCGGTGCCGCGGGAGCACCGGTCCGCGGTCCGATCAGCCCGCTGCTGGCCAGGCCCACCTCCTGGCCGATGCCGACGAAGTGGAACACCAGCGAAGCGGCGGTCTCGACGGCGCGTTCCACCAGGTGGGCGCGCTGCGCGAGCGGGTAGTCGTCCGCGGTGAGGTTGAGCAATACCAGCACCGGGAAGTAGATCGACGGCACGTACTCCATCGAATACAGCGCCCCCATGCGCGCGCTTGCCTTCCAGTTGATGCGCCTGGGCTCGTCGCCCGGCTGGTACTCGCGCAGCGAACGGTAGCGGGTCACGTCCTCGTACAGCTTGTTGAGCACCGTCAGGCTGCCGGAGGGCAGGCCGCGCTTGTGATGCAGGTCGAGAGCGAAGATGTCGGGGTAGACGATGACCTGCTGATGGCTCGGCGCCTGCGTGCGCCACGGGAAGAATCCGAACGGATCGGTTCCGACCAGGTCGACCGGCCCGAGGTGGAACTCGCCGCGCTCACGGCCCTCGAGCCGATAGCTGAAGGTGCGCTCCTCCCACGGTCCGAGGCCGGTTACGAACTGCGCCGGGCGGCGCGCCGCGAAGCTGCCGATGCGGTCCGCCACGGTGAGGAAGTGGATCGGCAGCGGCGTCCGGTTGCGCACCGTCAGCGAACAGGTAAACGGCGCGAACCGGTTGGCGTGCACCAGCGCCTCGCCGCGCGACACCACGACGCCGCTGCGCACGGTCAGCAGGTAACCGAACGCCAGCAGGCGGATCGCCAGCAGCCCGGCGGCGACCGCGCGCATCAGCGGCGGAGGGGCGAACAGCACGATGAACAGCAGCAGCAGGGGCACCACCACGTCGGGCCCCAAGCGCACGCGCGGCTTCACCCCGCGGCCCTGCCGCCCGCGCCCGCGCCGGGCGCCGTCTGCCGGTGCGGAGCGAGCACCTCGTTCAGGATGCCGTCGATCACCGCCTCCGGCTGCAGGCCGCGCAGCAACTGCTCCGGCTTCACGCCGATCCGCTTGAGCAGGATGGCGGGCGCCAGCTCGCGCACCTCCTCCGCGCCGCCGACATCCTTGCCGCGCACCGCGGCCAGCGCCTGCGCCCCCTGGTAGAGCGCCATGGAGGCGCGCGGCGAAGCGCCGTACGCCAGCCGGGCGTCGTGCCGGGTGCGCTCCACCAGGTCCAGGATCAGGTCCTCGGTGGCCGGCGCGACCGCAACCGCGGCCACCTCCCGCTGCAGGCGGCGCACCGTCTCCAGGTCGGTGGCCGCCTCCAGGTCGGTGACCGGGTGGGTCAGCCGGCGCTGCGAGTGCAGGATTTCCTGTTCCGCCTCCGGCGACGGGTAGCCCATGCGCAGGGTCAGAAAGAAGCGGTCGCGCTGCGCCTCAGGCAGCGGGAAGGTGCCCTCGAACTCCACCGGGTTTTCGGTGGCCAGCATGAAGAACGGCTCGGGCAGCGGCGTGGTCTCGCCCTCCACGCTGATCTGGCCCTCCGACATCGCCTCCAGCAACGCCGACTGCGTGCGCGGCGTGGCGCGGTTGATCTCGTCGACCAGCAGGATGTTGGTCATGATTGGGCCCTGCCGGAACTCGAACCGGCCGCTGCGGGCGTGGTACACGGAGCCGCCGAGCACGTCCGCCGGCAGCAGGTCGGGGGTGCACTGGATGCGCCGGAACTCCCCGCCCAGGCAGGTGGACAGCGCGCGCGCCAGCACCGTCTTGCCGACTCCGGGTACATCCTCCAGCAGCGCGTGGCCGCGGCACAGCAGGGTCACCAGCAGTTTCTCGACCACCTGCTCCTTGCCATAGATCACCCTGCCCACGGCCGCGGTCAGCGCCCGCGCCCAGCCCCGCGCGTCCATCTCGCCTGTTGTACCACACCAGCCCGTTGCATGTACGCCGGCCCGCGGCAAGTGCCGCGTCAGCCGGCTCCCGGCGCCGCGTCCGCGGCTGGCGTGCCACACCAGCCCGTTGCAAGTACGCCGGCAGGCGGCAAGCGCGTGTCGGCCGGCTCCGGGCGTCGCGTCGGCGGTTGACGTGCCACTCCAGCCCGCTCCAAGTACGCCGGCCGGACGGGAAGGGCGGCGTCAGCCGGCTCCGGGCGTCGCGTCCGCGGCTGAGGTACCACACCAGCCCGTTGCAAGTACGCCGGCAGGCGGCAAGCGCGTGTCGGCCGGCTCCGGGCGTCGCGTCGGCGGCTGACGTGCCACACCAGCCCGCTCCAAGTACGCCGCCGGGCGGCAAGCGCGACCTCGACCGGCGCGGACACCAATTGAGTGACAGATCGAGTCGCCGGGCTCCCCGACTGCTCACTGGTCTGTATCGTTCGTTGCTTCCAGCGTGTCCAACCCCGCCAGCACCGACTCGGCGGTGGCGTTGCCGGTGGCGCCCAGCGCGGCAAGCCGGTCGAGGGCCTCCCACAGCGTCACTCCGAGGAGGCCGGCGGCCTGCCGCAGGCTGACCTCGCCGGCCCGGTACTGGCCGGCGACGTACGCTTCAAAGCCCATACGCGCCAGCTTGCGCAACGACTGCGCCTGCTCGGCGTCTTCCCGCTCGGCGACGTACCGGATGGCCGCCTCAAGATCCTCGGTGATGCGTATGCTGCGAACACTCATGGATATAGTCCTTTCAGGAGGTGGCGGATGATCTGATATTCGGCGCTGCTGATAGACGGCTGCAGGCGCTGCAGCGATCGCTCGGCGTCTTGCCGCGACACCTGTCCAAGCCTGGCAAGCTCATAGAGCAGAAGGCCGGGGACCACACAGGGGATGCCCAGCGTCGTCAGGTGATTGATCAGCCGTCGGTCGTCGGTCCCCACGCAGTCGAAGGTTCCGGCGCGATAGACGGTCGCGAGAGCGTTGTCCCCGGACTCTCCCGCGGCCGCCCGTACCTCGATGCGGCGCGCTGCGATGTTCTTCGCAATAAGTTCGGACGAGGCATGGCCGGAGCCTTGGGCCACGACCTCTTGCACGACAGCCTCCGGGACAATCACCTTGAAGGCTCCGACGGCGCTCTCCTTGAATCCCGCCCGGGTGACCTTGATGAGGCAGTCCGCGTCCATCAGCACGCGCAGCATGTAGCGGATTGTAGCGGATACATGACGCAGCGGCAAGCAGGGCAAGCCTCCACCCTGCCTCCACCCGGCCGTCGCTTCTCCGCGATTCTGTGCAATGATTTGGGACATGAGGTTGTGGTACAAGGCGCCCGCGAGGGAGTGGTTGGAAGGATTGCCGATCGGCACGGGGCGGCTGGCGGCGATGGTGCTCGGCACCTTCCGGCGGGAACGCGTCGCGCTGAATCACGAGTGCCTGTGGAAGGGGGTGAACCGCAACCGGGACAACGCCGTGAGCAGGGATGCGCTGCCGGAAGTGCGGCGCCTGCTGCTGGCGGGCAACTACGTGGACGGGACGCGCGCCGCCCGGGACGCGTTCGGCGGCGGTGGCGGCGGCAGCGGGCGCCCGCAGCGGGTGGACCCGTACCAGCCCGCCGGCGACCTGCACCTGGAGCTGCTAACCCCCGGTCCCATTGCCGATTACCGCAGGGAGCTGGATCTGGATACGGCCAGTGCGACGGTGTCGTATCTGGCCGGGGGCCGCCGGTTCACCCGCCAGTACGTCGCGCACCTGGTCGAGGACCTGGTCCTGGTGCGGCTGACCCACGACGGCGAGCCGTTCGACTGCGTGGCGTGGCTCGACCGCACCCACGATCACGACTGCGAACTCACCTTCACCACCGAGGCGCCGGCCATGGATGGCGCCGGCACCGGTGCCGGCGGCGGCGCCGCCGGTGCGGGCGAGGCGGACGCGGCGGCGTGCCTGACCATGACCGGGGACATTCGCGGCGGCGTGGATTTCCGGGTGCGCGGTGAGGTGTGGTGCCGGGGCGGGCGGCGGCGCGTCGTCGATGGGCGCAAGCTGCTGTGCGAAGGGGTCACCGAGGCGCTGTTCGCGGTCGACATCGGCGTGTCGGCGTTCGGCAGGTCCGCCGCCGACGAGTGCGGGGCGCGGCGGCTGCGCCCCGCACTTGCATCGGATGCGGGCGCCTGGGACGACCTGCTGCGGACTCACGTCAGCGAGCACGAGCGCCACTTCGGCAGCATGCGGCTCGACCTGGCGCTGCCGGACACCGACGTGGCCGGCCTGCCCACCGACGAGCGCATCCGGCGCGTGCGGGAGGGGCAGCCGGACCCCGGCCTGGCGCTGCTGTACTTCCACTACGGGCGCTACCTGCTGTGCGCCTCCTCGGCCACCGCCGCGCTGCCGGCCAACCTGCAGGGCAAGTGGAACGAGGACCTGCAGCCGCCCTGGGAGAGCGATTACCACCACGACATCAACCTGCAGATGAACTACTGGATCGCCGAGCCGGCCGGCATGCAGCGCTACGTGGAGGCGCTGCTGCAGCACATCGAACGCTTCGTGCCGCACGCCCGCAAGGCGGCCATGGACCTGTACGGCTGCCGCGGCGTCTGGTACCCGATCCAGACCGACGCCTGGGGCCGCTCGACGCCGGAATCGTACGGCTGGGCGGTGTGGATCGGGGCCGCCCCGTGGCTGGCGCAGCACGTGTGGTGGCACTGGGAGTACGGGCACGACGCCTGCTTCCTGCGCACCCGCGCCTACCCCTTCTTCAAGGAGGTGGCGGCGTTCTACGAGGACTACCTGGTCGAAGATGACGCCGGCGTGTTGCAGATCGTGCCGTCGCAGTCGCCCGAGAACCGCTTCGTCGGCGACGGCGGCCCGCCGGTGAGCATCTGCGTGTCGGCGACCATGGACGTGATCCTGGCCCGCGCGGCCTTCGACTACGCGGTCCGCTCGGCCGAGATCCTGGACGTCGACCCCGAGTTGCGCCGCCGCTGGCGCGGCATGGCGGCGCGCCTGCCGGAACTGCAGATCGGCCGCCACGGCCAGTTGCAGGAGTGGAACGAGGACTTCGACGAGGTGGAGCCATCGCACCGGCACGTCTCCCACCTGGTCGGGCTGCACCCCGGCGACCTGCTGGACCCGGAGCGCACCCCCGAGCTGTGGCGGGCGGCCGAGGTGAGCCTGGAGCGGCGGCTGGCCGCCGGCGGCGGCCACACCGGCTGGAGCCGGGCGTGGACCGCCTGCCTGTTTGCCCGGCTGGGCCGCGGCGAGGACGCCTGGGAACACCTGAACCACCTGATCACCGACTTCGCCACCGACTCGCTGCTGGACCTGCACCCGCCGCGCATCTTCCAGATCGACGGCAACCTGGGCGGTGCCGCGGCGGTGATCGAAATGCTGCTGCACAGCTACCGCGGCGAGCTTCACCTGCTGCCGGCCCTGCCGGCGGCGTGGCCGGAGGGCCGCGTGTCCGGCCTGCGGGCGCGCGGCGGCGTTACCGTAGCGATGGCGTGGCGCAACGGCGAGCTGGTCGAGGCGACGCTGGAAGGCTGCGTCGCCGGCCCCTGCACCATCCTGCACGCCCCCGTACACTGGCAGGTCACCGACACCGCCGGCCGCGCCGTGCCCATCATCCGCACCGGCCACCGCATCACCTTTCACCTCGCCCCCGGCGAACACCGCCACTTGCAAGAGGGCCACGACTGACCGGCGCCATGCCTTGGCAAGAGCCAAGCCACAGGTCAACATCGTGGGATGCGGATCGAGTGGGACGAGGACAAGAATCAACGTCTCCTTGCGTCGCGCGGTATTTCCTTCGAGGTGGTCGAGGAAATCCTCGCCGAAGGGGTATACGAGATCAGACCTCACTCGGATCAAGCGCGCTATCCGGGTCAGGTGCTCCTACTCTTCGAGTTCCGGGAACACACGTGGGTGTGCCCTGCCGATAGCCGAGCCGGCCGCATGACGCTGACGACGATCTATCCGTTCCGCAAGTACCACCGCGAATGGGGGAGGAATGGCTGATTCACCGCTTACCTATATCGATGACGACGAGCGTGAGCTGATCGACAGTATCGAGGGTCCGCCGCAGCTCGGCCAGCCGCTCGAACCGGAGGAGGAGCGCAGAATTCGGGAACTGCTCATGGTTGCCGCGCGCAGGAAACCCAAGGATACGAAGATCACCATGAGTATATCGTCCGATGATCTGTTGGCCATCAAGGCACTGGCCCGCCGGCTCGGGGTCGAGTATCAGCCGCTCATCCCCGAGGCAATCCACCAGGATGCACATGGCCGGCTGAGGCGCTCCGGTTGACACCGCTGACACCCTGGCGACGCCGCGAGTTCCTCGACGAGTGGTCCGATCAGCCGGTCCAGGTCAGGGATCTCGTCATTGAGCGTCAGGATGCGGTCGCGCCAGCGCTTTGAGCGCGATCTTCGCCGAGGTAGTAACCGATTACAGAAAATGACCGAAATGATCAGCTCGAAAGACGTGCCGTAATCCTAAGCGAAGGCGCTGCGTACGCGGCGGCATGCGCCAGAGTTCCAGGCGCAGCGCAAGAGTCACCTACCGGATATTCGGCACAATGCAGCACCACCATACCCAATCGGGACAGTTGTCCGACAACGCTTGATAGCGAATGCATCCACTCGCGCGGACCGGGCTTCCTAATTATGCGATTTCCATCGGACCAGATCCATTTACGAATCGGCTTTCTCTCCGCTCCATCTTGAAATAAGCTCCTCACAGAGTAGCCACGACCGTCCCAACTATCAACATCCAAGTTGGCTGCTCCCGGGTTTGCAAATTCCAAAACATACCAACCGCCGGGCTTAAGCACATGTGCCACGCCACCGAACGACCTCCAGGGGTCCGGAACAAAATTGATGGACCACGCGTGCCAAACAAGGTTGAACGTATTCGCCGAAAACCGTTCAAGCTCACGCATGTCCCCCAACTCTAGTTGAACATCGTATCCAAAGTGTAACGCCGCCTCCCGATCTCTCTCCAACTGATTCTCGGAAAAATCCAACACTGTAACCCTGGATCCGAGTAGCCCGAACACAGCGCCATGCTGACCTCCTCCGCCGGCAAGGCAAAGCACGCTCGATCCTGTTACACACTCGTAAATATTTGCCGTCCCATATATTTCCAAAGCACTGTCATATGTAAGCTCGAACCATGGCCTAGAGAAGCCAACACCAGCGGCGCTAAGAAGAAGCGATGGTCGTGGGCGTTCCAAGTGGTAACCGTGGGGATACGTATGGCAACTCTATAGGATACTTTAGTAATAGCGACGTGTGCGTGACCTCGGCCAACGTGTACCGCATCATCGAGCGGCTGCCGCAGCGCGAGATCCTGTTCGTGCCCGACCGGCTGATGGCGGCCAACATCGCCCGCGAGATGGCGGCGCGCGGCATCGACAAGGTAATCCACAGCTCCGACGGCACCTGCCTGGTGCACGACCAGTTCACCGCCGGCGCCATCGAAGAGGCGCGCACACGGTTTCCGGGAGTCAAGGTGGTGAGCCACCCGGAGTGCACGCCGGAGGTGACCGCGGCCAGCGACTTCGTCGGCAGCACCGGCAAGATGATGGAGTACGTGCGCGACACCGACGCCACCTACTTCATGCTGCTCACCGAGTGCGGCCTGGTGAGCCGGGTGGAGGTCGAGAACCCCGGCAAGCAGTTCGTCGGCTCCTGCCGCCTGTGCCCGCACATGAAGCGCAACAGCCTGCAGAAGATCCGCGACGTGCTGGTCGATCCGCAGCCGCACCAAATCATCGAGCTCGACGAGACGGTGCGGGTGGCGGCGCTGCGCTCCATCGACCGGATGTTCGAATTGACGTGATCCCGTTGTCGGCGCGGCGGGTCATCGAGACCGCCCTGGAGGAGGATCTGGGGCTGGGCGATGTCACCGGCAGCGCCGTGGTGCCGGCCGGCAGCGAGTGCCGGGTGGCGGTGGTGGCGCGCGAGGCGCTGGTGGTGTGCGGCGCCGAGATCGCCGCCGCCGTGTTCTGGCGCCTCGACGCCGACCTGAACGTGGAGCCGGCGCTCGCCGACGGCGCCGACGCCGGCCCCGGCGACCGCGTGCTGTACGTTTCGGGCGCCGCGCGGCCGATCCTGGCGGCAGAGCGCACCGCCCTCAACCTGCTGCAGCACCTGTCCGGCATCGCCACCACGACCCGCGCCTATGCCGACCGGCTGCGCGGCACCGCGGCGGCGGTGTGCGACACGCGCAAGACCACGCCCGGCCTGCGCGAGCTGGAGAAGTACGCGGTGCGCTGCGGCGGCGGGCGCAACCACCGCGCCGTGGACGCCATCGTGCGCGACGGGCCGCGCTTGGTGCGCGAGCTGCTGATCGACGACCTGCAGGTGGCGTTCGACCGCGACGCCGGCGGCGCGCTCCGCTTCACCCGCGAGGCGTCGCACTCCCGGCACCGCATCATCTACGCCAAGGACCATACCGGGCGCGCCATTCTGACCGCCCTGCACCGGCGGCTGGCGGAGCTGGCCGCGGCCGGCACCCTGCCCGGCGGCGGCAGCCTGACCGTGGCCACCGGCTGCTTCGCCGTCGACCTGCTCACCCTGTCGCACAGCTCGGTGGACTTCCTGGACCGCTACCGGCCGCTGAGCTGCATCGGCGCGCACGTACTGGACGTGGCCGCCGGCGAGGTGCGTCCGATCATGGCCAAGAAGACCGTCCTGGCCACCGGCGGCCTCGGCCAGGTCTACCTGCACAGCACCAACGACGCCGGCGCCTACGGCCACGGCGTGGCGATGGCCTACCGGGTCGGCGCGCGCGTCATCAACATGGAGTACGTGCAGTTCCATCCCACCGTGTTCCACCGCCGCGGCGAGCGCCCGTTCCTGATCTCGGAGGCGGTGCGCGGCGAGGGCGGCGTGCTGATCAACCAGCAGGGCGAGGCCTTCATGGAGCGCTACCATCGCGACGGCTCGCTGGCGCCGCGCGACGTGATCTCCCGCTCCATCCACTCCGAGCTGCTGCGCGGGGCCAGCGACACCGTGTACATCGACTTGGCCGGCGTCGACGCCGACTATGCGCGGCGCCGCTTCCCCACTATCAACGCCCGCCTGCTGGCCGCCGGCGTCGACATGACCCGCGAGCCGATCCCGGTGGTGCCGGCGGCGCACTACTCGTGCGGCGGCATCCACACCGACATGGCCGGCGACACCAACATCGCCCACCTGAGCGCCATTGGCGAGACCGCCTGCACCGGCCTGCACGGCGCCAACCGGCTGGCCAGCACCACCGCGCCTCGCTGGCCGACTGCGTCATGATCAAGGACAACCACATCGCGGTGGCCGGCGGCGTCGCCGCCGCGGTACGGCGCGCCCGCTGAGCGCGTAGGAGTCGCTCTTGAAGTCGGCGCAGCGCGCATGGCGGAGGCATGCCGCGTCCTGCGTGACGCGCTCGGTTGTTGACGCCGCGCGGCGACATCCTGATTCAGGTGCGGTCAGGGGCGCGGGCGGGTGCGGTCGAGGGAGTCGTTGCGGTAGTGGCAGCCGGCGCTGCGCGGGTTGCGCAAGGCGGCGTAGGTGATCAGCAGCGCGGTCTGCACGGCGTTGCGCAGCGCCAGCAGGCGCGGGGTGAGGGCGTTGTCGGCGTAGAAGCCGTCGATCTCGCTCTTCAGCTCGCGCAGCATGTTGCCGGCGCGGTCCAGGCGCTTGGCGGTGCGCACCAGCCCGACGTAGTGCCACATGGTGTTGCGGATCACGCCCAGATCCTGGGTGATCAGTTCGTCGTCCGGCTCGGCGGACGCCATCTCTGCGCCGCGCAACCGATCGTCACCGGCATCATGGCAAACAACAACCAGAACCGTACGCTGAGTAATCGGCAACGTGGTCAACGCAACGAGCAAGCGCATGCGGAATCGCGGCTCGCCCAAGGTGAACGGGCAGACCCTTGTCGGCATTTCGAAACTCGTCCTTGGCTGAAACTTCGCTCCGTTCGGCTGACGCGAGAGCCGCATCTGTGGCACAGTGACAACTGAGAGTTCTCGTGAACATGTGTCGCAAACCAAGCCGATCTTGTCGGCAGGTGAACCACTCCGAGTAGTACCATGCAAGTCGAGACTCTGCGGCGCAGACTCCGCGTGCTGGTCGCCAAGACCCCGGTGGTAGGCGTTGTCCTGTCCGTCGCCACCCTGTACGGACTGTGGCTGGTGGCGACCACGACAGCCGTCCCGGAGCTCATTTCGGCGACGGCGCAACCGTCGGACAACGGCGTGTTCTTCGCCGATTTCCCTACCACGCCCGGCACCTCCATAGTGCGCGTATCGATCGTCGACGGCAACGGAGAGAGATTCGAGGCGAAGCTGCTCCGTCGCGAGAGCACGACGGCACGAACCCAGATCTGGGCCCGCTCGGACGGCCGGATCGCAACACCGGGCGCCACTATGGAACTTGCCGTAGGTGAGCGATCTTTGCTCAGCTACGCCGTTGCGGTGCTGTTTCGGCGGGACGAATGAGCTCGGATCTCGAGCCCGCCGACAGAGCGGAGTACCGAAGCCGCTTGGCGTTCGCCTGGTGGATAGCGCGCGGCGACCGCATGGCGTGGGTTACGTCGCTGGTCAACGCCCTGTTCACCCACTTCTTCCGTGCTCTGCTGCCCATCGTGTACGCGCTC
This sequence comes from Spirochaetia bacterium, assembly GCA_965208575.1. Classification (GTDB taxonomy): domain Bacteria; phylum Spirochaetota; class Spirochaetia; order SZUA-6; family Bin103; genus Bin103. The sequence continues at coordinate 612,313 of CBDBOV010000002.1, forward strand.
GTCGTCGATCAGGTTATGACCCACCGCGATCTGTCGCTGGTCCCGGCGCTGGCGTTGTGCTTCGCGATGATGCTAGGCGCGAACGAAGGGTTGTTCGCCATCGGCCACGTCTCCTGGGTCTACAAGGTCACCGACTTCGACGCCAAGGTACGTCGGCGCATATTCCACCGCATTCTCTCGGCCAGGAGCGAGTCACTCGAACGCCGGAAGACCGGGGACTTGGCCGAGACGGTCGAGGCCGATGCGCAGCAGATCACTTGGTACGTCGACGTGTTCGGCATCTGGATACCGGACGCGTTCATCGGTCTGGTCATCGCGTTGCTGTTCATGGGAGCCATCAGTCCGCTCCTGGCGCTCCTGGCCGCCATAGCGGCACCCCTTACCGCTTTCCTGTCCCATTTGATTGGACTGCGCGGGCGCCGCGTAGCCGACGCCTATCGCACTCGGTACGGCGGCTACTCAAGCTGGCTGTTCGAGATCATTCGCGGCGCGGCCGACCTTCAGCAGATGGGAGCCACCACCACCGTGGCGCGCTGGCTGGTGGCCCGACTGCGGGGGTTGATCCACCTCAAGGTGAGGCAGTCTCTGGTGGAGCTTTCCTCGGAGCGGGTTCGCGAACTGGTCGCGACAGTGCTGGAGATTGCCTTTTTCGTGGCGGTCAGTGCGCTGGTACTGTCCGACCGGCTGACGATCGGCGGATACATCGCGGCGGCGACCTACTTCCTGACCGCCCGCGCCGAGCTCAGCGAGATCAGCGACGACCTGTTCGGGATGCGCATCTACTCGGTCGGGGTGGACCGAATCCGCGAGGTGTTGGATCTGCCGCCCGAGCACGACCGCGGTCCGGCCCTCGACGCTGCCCCGCGAGCGGTAGTCTTCGATGACGTCCGGTTTCGTTACCGCCGGGACGTTCCGGTGCTGGACGGCATCTCATTGCGGGTCGAGCCGGGAGAGCAGGTGGCGATCGTCGGCGGCAGCGGCGCCGGCAAGTCGTCGATTGTTACGCTGCTCGCACGGTTGCGTGACCCCGATACCGGCTCGGTCATGATCGGTGACCATGACATCGCACACTATTCCCGCACGTCGGTGCGCAGATGGTTCGGATTCGTGCAGCACGATCCGCTGATATTCAGCGACACGGTGCGCGCCAACCTCTGTCTGGAGCCGAGTGAGGATACCGGCGGTGTCGCCGACGAGTTGCTGTGGGAGGCCTGCCGGGTTGCGCAGATCAGTGACACCGTGCGCACCTTCGAGGACGGCCTGGACACGTCTATCGGATCCGAAGGGCGTACGCTTTCGGCGGGCGAGAAGCAGCGGCTGGAGCTGGCCCGGGTGCTGCTCCGGCAACCGACCGTGCTGGTGATCGACGAGGGGCTTTCCGCCGTCGATCCCGACACCGAGCGCTCCATCTACCGCGGGCTGTTCGGTGCCGACCAGCGATGGTCGACCATCATCATCGCCCATCGGCTCAGTTCGATCATCGATTGTAAGCGCATCATGGTCCTGGACGGCGGGGTTATCGCCGCAACCGGTTCGCACCATACACTGATGCGTGGTTGCGCAGCCTATCAGCGGCTCTTCCGGGAGCAGACCGAGTGAATACCGGGGCTTCCGAACTCGCAGCGGACGTGGCCAAGGTGGCGCTGCGGCCCGCGCGTTCGTTGGCCGTGTTACTGGTGGTGCTGAAGGGCCTGCTGGTGGTCACCGCGTTGATCCCGCCGGCGCTGACCGGGCTGATCGTAGACGAGGTTCTGGTCGGCCGGAACGTGGATCGCCTCTGGCTGCTGCTCGGCACCTTCGTCGTCGTATACGTGGTCGAGACCGTATTCAAGGCGGGGGAGATCTGGGTGCAGAACCGCGCCGTCCACCGCGTGGTTTTCCGCCACAGGATGCACGTATTCCGTTCCATCCAGCGGCTCCCATGGCGCGAGCTGATGCATCATGCCCCCGGCGAGCTGCTCAAACGCGTGGAAGACGACACCGAAGAACTGGGCGCGCTGCTGCTGCAGCGGATCGAGCGCATTTTCAACTGGTGTCTCATCGTGGTCGGGGGCGTGGTCTGCGTCGCCATGAGTTGGCAGCTTGCGCTGGCGGCCTCCGCGCTCACCGCCGGCCTCTGGCTGGTCGGACGGTGGATCAAACGGCAAGCCGGCGTTCGCAGCCGTGCGCACCGGGAAGCGATGGGAAGGTGGTCCGCTTGGTTGCACGAGTCGCTGCTCGGTTGGCGCGAGGTGCGCATGCTGGCGATCGAGAACGCACAGAGCGCGAAGATGGCGGCTTGGCTGCGCAGAATCAACCGGCTGCGCGGGGCCAGCCACACGTTCACCTACCTGCAACACGCCATCGGGCGCCTGCAGGAGCACTACGTGTCACAGGCAACGCTCTACTTTCTCGGCGGCGTACTGATCTTCGCCGGGTCACTGACCTTGGGCGGGTTGATTGCCTTCATGCGCTACTTCGTACGCGTCCTCGATGCGGCGGACCGCATCAATGCACTGAACGCCGAGTTGGGTGACCTGCAGCCGCGCCTGCAGCGCTCCTTTGAGGTTGCCGAGTGGCAGCTGATTCCACCTCCGGGGGCGCGCATCGATCCGTCTCGCGTACCCGACATCGAATTGCGTGACGTGGCCCTCGGGTACGACGGTGCCGAGCCTGTTCTGCGGAGCGTCGACTGCTTTATCCCCGCCGGCAGCCGTGTGGCGATCGTCGGTGCGTCCGGCAGCGGCAAGTCCACCATCGCACGCATCGTTGCCGGGCAGCAGTTGCCCACTTCGGGCGAGTTACGAATCGGCGGCCACCGGTTGCGCTCGGCCGACATCATGCGGGCGCTGGGGAACGCAATTCTGATTGGCCAGGACAGTGTCGTCTACAATATGTCGATCAGGGACAATCTCCTGCTGGCGCGCCCGGGCAGCACAGACGGCGAGCTGATGGCGGTCTGCGCCGATGCCCGGCTCCGGGAACTCGTCGAGCGCCTGCCCGGAGGTCTGGACGCCGTCGTCGGCGAGCGCGGGCGCCAGCTCTCGGCCGGTGAACGGCAGCGGCTCATTCTCGCCCGTACCATGTTGCTCGATCGTCCGATTTTGGTTCTCGATGAAGCGATGTCGCAACTGGACGACGCCACCGCACGGTCCATCAATCAGAAACTGCTCTTCGAGCGCTACCGGGGAACGGTGATCGTCATCGCCCACCGGGTGAGCACGATCATCGATTTGCCACGGATATTGGTCCTCGACGGCGGCCGGTTCACAGCGGACGGGCGCCACGCCGAGTTGCTGCACACCAGCGAGGAATACCGCACCCTTTTTTCATCGGAACCCGAGTAAGACACGCTACAGTCCTCGCAACCAGCCGCCGTCAACCGGGAGGTTGACCCCCGTGAGGTAGGAGCCCGCGGGGCTGCAAAGGAAAGAAACCACCTGCGCGACTTCGGCATGGGTGGCGGCGCGCGACAGGGGAATCTCGGCCGAGCGCCAGTTGCTGTTTGGGTCGAGCACCACCCACGGCAGTACCGAGTTGACGCGGATGCGGTCGGCTGCCAGCCGGCGCGCGAGCAGTTTGGTAAGCGCGCTTAACGCGGCGCGCATGGAGCCGCCGATAGGGAACATCAGGGTTGGTTCCAGCCCGTCCGCGGCCGAGATGTTGACGATCGCGCCGCCGCCGGCCTCGCGCAGCAGGGGTATCGCCGCGCGCGAGAGCCTCAAGACGCTCATGAACAACAACTCGAACGAGTCCAGCCACGCAGCGTCCGGCAGCGTCAGCGGATCGCCTTTGGGGGGGTCGCCGGCGTTGTTCACCAGGACGTCCAGTCGGCCCCAGCGCTCGCCCACCGCATCGATCAGGCGGGCGATGTCCGGCGGCCGCGTCAAGTCGCCTCGCAGCACCAAGCCGTCGACTTCCTTGGCTACGGCGTGCACCCGTTCGCTGCGGGCCATCAGGGCAACCTCATACCCTTCGGTGGCGAGTTGCTTGGCACAGGCCGCCCCGATGCCGCGGCTCGCCGCCGTCACTATCGCAACCCTTTGGTGTCCACATTCATTTTCGTTCGCCATCACTTCCTCCCAATCCTGGCAGTAGGGCTGGACGAGCCCGCAAGTTCGATCCTTATGCCGATCAGTTCCTCAGAGACGTGATACTAACTCAATTGAACTCACCAACTGATCCTCAGCATTAATCCGCCGCTGTAGCCCCAAACCGGCAACGACTCTGACCACAACGCGGCCCGGGAGCGGGAACTCAGAGACCAGCTTACTTGTTGAACGCTCCATCGATCCAGAGGGCGCATGTCGTCAATGTCGCCAAAATTGCCGTCCAATCGAGAGACTGATATCCTGTATGAGGCAGTGCGTTGTCCCCTTGTCCGCGGCGTGTTGTTCGGAGCTTTCCCGGTCGCGACGCTTCGGCTACGCGTACACGCGGGGATGGGGATAAAGAGGGGGCCGAGGGGCCGTCGTGGCGTGGCGGATTTACGGGTTGGACCGCAAGTAGCGGGGTCGCGAGTGGCCTACTAGCTACGGTCGGCAGTAGAAAGCGCCGAGCCCACAGCGGCGTGGCGGGATACCGGCGATTGGAGGACAACGGCAGGACGCGGCTACTCGTTTAGTCGCCATTGCGGTAGGTCATGTCCTTATAGGAAACTTCACGCTCGCTTACCAGGAGGCGCGTGATCTGTGTTGGTGCACGGTTGAGGCGCCGCGCAAGCCAATCTACGACCTCCGGTAACTGGGCGATATGTGTAGAAACGTAGAAAACGTGACTAAGCTGTGGTACAAGGCGCCGGCGAGAGAGTGGCTGGAGGGGTTGCCGATTGGCACGGGTAGGTTGGCGGCGATGGTGCTCGGCGCCTTCCGGCGGGAGCGCGTCGCCCTGAATCACGAGTGCCTGTGGAAGGGGGTGAATCGCCGCCGGGACAACGAGGTGAGCCGGGGCGCGCTGCCGGAAGTGCGGCGCCTGCTGCTGGCGGGCAACTACGTGGACGGGACGCGCGCCGCCCGGGACGCGTTCGGCGGCGGTGGCGGCGGCAGCGGGCGCCCGCAGCGGGTGGACCCGTACCAGCCCGCCGGCGACCTGCACCTGGAGCTGCTAACCCCCGGTCCCATTGCCGATTACCGCAGGGAGCTGGATCTGGATACGGCCAGTGCGACGGTGTCGTATCTGGCCGGGGGCCGCCGGTTCACCCGCCAGTACGTCGCGCACCTGGTCGAGGACCTGGTCCTGGTGCGGCTGACCCACGACGGCGAGCCGTTCGACTGCGTGGCGTGGCTCGACCGCACCCACGATCACGACTGCGAACTCACCTTCACCACCGAGGCGCCGGCCATGGATGGCGCCGGCACCGGTGCCGGCGGCGGCGCCGCCGGTGCGGGCGAGGCGGACGCGGCGGCGTGCCTGACCATGACCGGGGACATTCGCGGCGGCGTGGATTTCCGGGTGCGCGGTGAGGTGTGGTGCCGGGGCGGGCGGCGGCGCGTCGTCGATGGGCGCAAGCTGCTGTGCGAAGGGGTCACCGAGGCGCTGTTCGCGGTCGACATCGGCGTGTCGGCGTTCGGCAGGTCCGCCGCCGACGAGTGCGGGGCGCGGCGGCTGCGCCCCGCACTTGCATCGGATGCGGGCGCCTGGGACGACCTGCTGCGGACTCACGTCAGCGAGCACGAGCGCCACTTCGGCAGCATGCGGCTCGACCTGGCGCTGCCGGACACCGACGTGGCCGGCCTGCCCACCGACGAGCGCATCCGGCGCGTGCGGGAGGGGCAGCCGGACCCCGGCCTGGCGCTGCTGTACTTCCACTACGGGCGCTACCTGCTGTGCGCCTCCTCGGCCACCGCCGCGCTGCCGGCCAACCTGCAGGGCAAGTGGAACGAGGACCTGCAGCCGCCCTGGGAGAGCGATTACCACCACGACATCAACCTGCAGATGAACTACTGGATCGCCGAGCCGGCCGGCATGCAGCGCTACGTGGAGGCGCTGCTGCAGCACATCGAACGCTTCGTGCCGCACGCCCGCAAGGCGGCCATGGACCTGTACGGCTGCCGCGGCGTCTGGTACCCGATCCAGACCGACGCCTGGGGCCGCTCGACGCCGGAATCGTACGGCTGGGCGGTGTGGATCGGGGCCGCCCCGTGGCTGGCGCAGCACGTGTGGTGGCACTGGGAGTACGGGCACGACGCCTGCTTCCTGCGCACCCGCGCCTACCCCTTCTTCAAGGAGGTGGCGGCGTTCTACGAGGACTACCTGGTCGAAGATGACGCCGGCGTGTTGCAGATCGTGCCGTCGCAGTCGCCCGAGAACCGCTTCGTCGGCGACGGCGGCCCGCCGGTGAGCATCTGCGTGTCGGCGACCATGGACGTGATCCTGGCCCGCGCGGCCTTCGACTACGCGGTCCGCTCGGCCGAGATCCTGGACGTCGACCCCGAGTTGCGCCGCCGCTGGCGCGGCATGGCGGCGCGCCTGCCGGACCTGCGGATCGGCCGCCACGGCCAGTTGCAGGAGTGGAACGAGGACTTCGACGAGGTGGAGCCATCGCACCGGCACGTCTCCCACCTGGTCGGGCTGCACCCCGGCGACCTGCTGGACCCGGAGCGCACTCCCGAGCTGTGGCGGGCGGCCGAGGTGAGCCTGGAGCGGCGGCTGGCCGCCGGCGGCGGCCACACCGGCTGGAGCCGGGCGTGGACCGCCTGCCTGTTCGCCCGGCTGGGCCGCGGCGAGGACGCCTGGGAACACCTGAACCACCTGATCACCGACTTCGCCACCGACTCGCTGCTGGACCTGCACCCGCCGCGCATCTTCCAGATCGACGGCAACCTGGGCGGTGCCGCGGCGGTGATCGAAATGCTGCTGCACAGCTACCGCGGCGAGCTCCACCTGCTGCCGGCCCTGCCGGCGGCGTGGCCGGAGGGCCGCGTGTCCGGCCTGCGGGCGCGCGGCGGCGTTACCGTAGCGATGGCGTGGCGCAACGGCGAGCTGGTCGAGGCGACGCTGGAAGGCTGCGTCGCCGGCCCCTGCACCATCCTGCACGCCCCCGTACACTGGCAGGTCACCGACACCGCCGGCCGCGCCGTGCCCATCATCCGCACCGGCCACCGCATCACCTTCCCCCTCTCCCCAGGCAAACCCTGCCGCCTGCGAACAGTCGACGGCTGAGCGCTTTACCGATTTTCATCCATTCCGGTTTTCTGTAACATGGAGTTGTGAGAACGGTCATCAACGTGACGAAGCGGGGAGTCATGACGCTCCCGGTGAGGTTACGGAAACAACTCGGCCTGACCGGCGACAACCTGGTGATCGCTGAATCGACCCAGGACGGCGTGTTGCTGCGCCCGGCCGTTGCGCTGCCAATCGAGATCTACTCGGACGAGCGTGTGCGCGAGTTCAACGAGTCGGAGGCGGAGCTCGCGGCTGAACTTGATACCGGGATCAAGCGGCGCGAGTGAGTGCGGATATTCCTGGATGCGAATGTGCTGTTCTCCGCGGCCCAGACAGACGGTGCCGTGCGAAAGCTGATAGATCGGCTACGCGCAGCGGACCATCAGTTGACCGCCGATTCGTACGTATGGGAGGAAGCGAGAAGGAACCTTGTCGCACGATACCCGTCAGCACTTCCCGCGTTCGATGCGCTGGCCGGACGAATCAACATCCTCCCGCACCGTGGCGGGGCCCAGGAGTTGAAGAGTCTGCCGGTCGGTGACAAGGACAAGCCGGTCCTGGCGGCGGCGATATCCCTCAACTGCCGGGTACTGATTACCGGCGACCGCACCCACTTCGGTCACCTGTTCGGGACAGCAGTGCGCGGCGTCACGATCCACAGCCCGGCGCTCGCTGCGCGCTCTCTGCTGAGTTGATTGGCGCCGCACTCGTGCGAGCGTGCGAGCGATGCTCGTTGACACAGTGCTGCCGGGGAACGACTCTGGTGCGATGACGCCGATACGGAAACGGATCACACCCGCGGCGGGCGGCCTTGTGCACACGTGCGGTCCCTGGCGGGCGAGCGCATTCGCCGAGCCGCAGGTGGAGCTTCTTTCGATCGTGCCGTGGGGACGGGATGGGTTGCGGGTCCGGGTGACGGTGGGGCCGCGCATCCTCGACACCGCCTGGGCGCTGACCGAGCCGGTGGGCGACGGCAGCGCGGCCGAGGTAACGGTCGGCGACAGCGCGGCGACGGTGCGCAATGGCAGGATCTCGGCGCGGCTGACCGGCGTGACACGCGGGCGGGCGACGGCCCGGCTGGAGTTCTTTCGCCATCCGGGCGGGGAGGGCGGCGGTGGCGAGGCCGAGGCGGTGCCGATTCTGGCGGAGCACGACTACGTGGTGGGCTGCCACGATCCCGGCACCCGCATCTTCCAGCCGCGCACGGGGTCCGGCGAGGAGGGGCTGTACTACACGGAGCATCACTTCGCCGCGCGGGCGGGGGAACGGTTCTACGGCATGGGGCTCAACGCCACCGGCGGGCTCGACCTGAAGGGGTGCGTGATCGACCTGTATCAGCGCCACTGCAAGCACGTGGTGCCGTTCGTGGTGTCCAGCGAGGGCTACGGGCTGCTGTGGAACAACCCGTCGCTCGGGCGGGTGGAGTTCGGCGCCAACATGACCCGCTGGGTGTCGCGCGGCTGCCGTCAGCTCGACTACTACCTCACCGCCGGCGACAGCTACGGCGACATCATGGCCAACTACGCCGGCGTCACCGGGCGCGCGCCGATGCTGCCCGAATGGGCGGCCGGTTTCTGGATGTGCAAGCTGCGCTACCGGACCCAGGACGAGTTCCTGGCCGCGGCGCGCGAGTTCAGGCGCCGCGGCCTGCCGCTGTCGGTGCTGGTGATCGACTACCGCCACTGGCGCCACTGGGGCGACTGGAAGCTCGACCCGGAGTTCTGGCCCGACCCGGCGGCCATGGTGCGCGAGATCGACGACATGGGCGCCCGCATCATGATCTCGCCCTGGGTGATGATGGAGGAGAGCAGCGACAACTTCCCCGAGTTCCACCGCCAGGGGCTCTACGTGAAGGGGCCCGGCGGCGAGGAAGCGTGGTGGCCGGCCGAACCGCCGCCGGCGAAGCCGCGCCATCCCGCCGACCGGCCGCGCGGGCGCGCGCTGCAGTACGATCCCACCCACCCCGACGCCGGCCCGTTCCTGTGGCAGCGCTGGAAGCGCAACTACGTGGACCTGGGCATCAGGACGTTCTGGCTCGACCCGTGCGACGACCTCAGCCAGATCGCCGACTACGACAGGGTGCGCTACCACGCCGGCCCCGGCGTCGAGGCCAACTGCTTCTACCCGGTGGCGCACCAGAAGGTGGTGTTCGACGGCCTGCGCGCGGCCGGCGAAGCGGAGGTGGTGACCATCTGCCGCAGTTCCTGGGCCGGCTCGCAGCGCTACGGCGCCTCGCCGGCGGCGCACGACATCGCCTCCTCGTTCGCCCACCTGCGCGAGTACCTGGCGGCGGGCCTGAACCTGGCGATGGCCGGGATTCCCTGGGGCGCCGCCGAGATCGGCGGCTTCGTGACGCCGGCGGTGCAGGACGACGAGTTCCGCGAGCTGGTGGTGCGCTGGTACCAGTACGGGGTGTTCACGCCGATCTTCCGCACCCACGGCCACCGCGACAACAACGAGCCGTGGACCTTCGGCGGCGACACCTACCCGCACATCCGCGCCGCCATCATGCTGCGCGAGCGGCTGCGCCCCTACGTGCTCGCCCAGATGAAGGCGGCGTCAGAGCGCGGCATCCCACCGATGCGCCCGCTGTTCTTCGACTTCCCGGACGACGAGCGCGCCGCGGCCGTGGAAGACCAGTTCCTGTTCGGGCCCGACCTGCTGGTGGCGCCGATCACCGAGCACCGGGCCCGGGAGCGCCGCGTCTACCTCCCGGCGGGCACCGAGTGGACCGACGCCTGGAACGGCGACCGCGTACATGCCGGCGGCGCGGCCATCGACGCCCCCGCCCCGATCGAGCGCATCCCGGTCTTCATCCGCGGCCGCAACAGCGCCCTGGCCGCGCTCTTCCCGGGCTTGTACGAGAAATAGCTGCCGGGAGAAAGACTGGCGGATTGCAACTTGAAGTTGCAACTTGCCACTCAGGATGTCCGATGCTATGCTACACACCACCGCAAGCGCCTGGATCTCCGTGCTGCAGGCGCTGTTCGTGGTGCACCTGCTGCCGCCGCATCACCGCAACTTTGCCAAGCGGGTGATCAAGAGCCCCAAGCTCTACTTTCTGGATACCGGCCTCCTGTGCAACCTGCTGCGCATACGCGAGCCTTCCCAGATCGCGTCGCATGCCAATCGCGGCGCGATATTCGAGACGTTCGTGGTGGCCGAGTACTTCAAGGAGTTCACCCACCGCGGCATCCGCTCGCCGTTATACTTCTGGCGCGACCGCACCGGTCACGAGGTGGATTTGCTGATCGACGACGGTACGCGCCTGCTGCCGGTGGAGATGAAGGCAGGCCTCACGCTCTGTGGCGGGTTGTAAGACGGCCTGGACTGGTTCTGTGCCCGCGGAGTTCCCGCGTCGCGCCACGGCGTGCTGGTGTACGGCGGCGACGAGTGGGGCCTGCGCCGCGGTCACCTCACGCGGCCGTGGCACGCATGTATCTGAGCCGGATTCAGACGTAGCCGCCACGTCTCTCCTCGGCGTCTCGCAGACCTCGCGCGATGCTCGTGTTCACCGGCTGGTTGGCGCGGATCTCCTGCATCTCGGATTCGTCGACATGCTTTGTTTGCTGGTTCATCCGTTCCCGGAGTGCGGCGTTGATCAGCGACTGGTAGCCGACCTTCCGGCTTCCCGCGAGCTTGCGAAAATACAGCACTACGTCATCGTCCAGGCGGATTGTGATCGACTTCTTCTTCGGCGTATAGAAGCGTCCGCGCACCGCCTCCTTCCCGGAGAAGTCGTACTCGTCCGGGAGTTCGTAGTCGTCCCAATCAGATCGATTCTTCATATCGTCGCTTCTCCTTCGGGGTAGCCAGTCGGACACTGATCAATCGTACGACTGCTTCGCCGTTCTCGTCGAAGAATACCCGCTACCAGCCGAACGTGGGCAGCTTGGGGACGGCGGCGTAGAGGCTGCGAGTGTAGTCGTGGCGCGGGTTGGTGGCCAGCTCGCGGGCGGCGGCCTCTTCCACCAGCCGCCCGCCCTGCATCACGCCGACGCGGTCGCAGAAGTAGGTGACCACGGCCAGGTCGTGGGAGATGAACAGCAGGGTCAGGCCCAGTTCGCGGCGCAGGCGCTGCAGCAGGTCGAGGATCTGGCTGCGGATCGACACGTCCAGGGCGGACACGATCTCGTCGCAGATGATGGTCTCCGGCTGCGCGACCAGGGCGCGGGCGATGGCGACGCGCTGGCGCTGGCCGCCGGAGAAGTCGGGCGGGCGGCGGCTCAGGTGGCGCGCGGCCAGTCCTACCGCCTCCAGGGCGGCCAGGGCGCGGGCGCGCCCGTCGTCGGCGCCGCGCCAGCTCGCGGTGTAGCGCAGGCCGGCGAGCAGGATCGACTCCACCCGCATGCGCGGGTTGAGCGAGCGCGCCGGGTCCTGGAACACGTACGCCAGCCGGGTGCGCAGGTCGCGGCGCGCGCGGGCGTTCGAGCGGCCCACCTCATGCACGTCGCCGGCGCGGTCGCGGTAGGTGATCGTGCCGCCGTCGGGCCGGTACATGCCCACCGCCAGGCGCGCGGTGGTGGTCTTGCCGCTGCCCGACTCGCCGACCAGGCCGTAGGTCTCGCCCGCCTCGACGCGCAGGCTCACCTCGCGCACCGCGTACACGTGGCGGCGGGCGGCGGCGAAGTAGCCCGCCTTCAGCGCGAACCGCTTGCTGACCGCGTCCAGGGTCAGCATCGTGCTGCCTCCCGCGCCGCGCCGGCAGCGGGTCGCGGTTCGGCCGCGGTGCACAGGCCGCGATGACGCGCGGCGCCGCAGGGACGGAGGTGGACCGGCGCGGCGCCGGCGCAGCGAGCCGCCCCGGAGGCCGCCACGGCCCCGGCGGCCGTGCGGACGTCTACCGTCAGAGCCGACTGCGTACTCGCGGCATTGGTAGTCAGCATGGGACACCCTCGGCCGGCGCGGCGGCCACGGCGCTCGCCTTCGCGCCCGGTAGCACGCAGCGGTGATGGATGGTGCCGCCCGTCCGCGGTGCGGCAACGGCTGCCGGCGCGGCACGATTGCCGCGGTCGGTATCGCTGCCAAGGCCCGGAACGGCGTCTGCCGCCGCGCGATCCATGCGGGCGGCATGTGTGTCCACCGGTTCGGAGACCAGCGGCGGTATGGCGCGGGTACAACGCGCTTCCGCTACCGCGCAGCGGGGGGCGAACGGGCAGCCGGGTTCCGGGTGCAGGGGGTCGGGCACGTTGCCGGGAATGGCGTGCAGCGGCTGCTCGCTGTAGTGCACGCCGAGCGGCAGGTGGGAGTCGAGCAGGGCGCGCGTGTAGGGGTGGCGCGGCGCGTGCAGGACGGCGGCGGCGGGGCCCTGCTCCATCACCAGTCCGCCGTACATCACCACCAGGCGGTCGGCGATCTGGCCGACCAGGGCCAAGTCGTGGCTGATGAACAGGATCGCCAGCCGGCGCGCCGCGCGCAGGCGCAGCAGCAGCTCCACCACCTGCGCCTGCACCGTGACGTCCAGCGCCGTGGTGGGCTCGTCGGCGACCAGCACCTCCGGGTCGGCGGCCAGGGCGTGGGCGATCATCACCCGCTGCAGCATGCCGCCGGAGAACTGGTGCGGGAAGCTGCCCAGGCGGCGCTCCGCCTCGGCGATGCCCACCTCTTCGAGCAGCGCCACCGAGCGCGCGTGCAGCCCGGCGGCGTCGAGCTCGGGGCGATGCGTATGCAGGGTCTCGGCCAGGGAATGCTCGATCGAGTAGATCGGATCGAACGAACGCGCCGGTTCCTGGAAGATCATCCCCACGCGGCCGCCGCGCAGCCGTTGCAGCGCCGCCGGCCGCATGGTCATGACATCCTCACCGCGGAACAGCAGCCGCGGGGCGTTCACCCGGGCATGCGCCGGCAGCAGCCGCAGCAGCGCCTGCGCGGTTACGCTCTTGCCCGACCCGCTCTCTCCCACCAGCCCCACCACCGTACCGGGGTGGATCTCCAGGTCGACGCCGCGCACCGCGTGCAGCGGCCCGCGCTCGGTGGCGAACGTCACGGCAAGGCCGGTCACCCGGTACAGCGGTGCGGCGTGCGGGTCGGCCGCGGCGCCGCCCGTCGGGGCCGGCGCCGCCACTGCCTGGCGCCGCGGCGTTGCCTTGCGCTCAGCCACGCGCGCGCTCCTGGTGGTAGGGGTCGAACAGGTCGCGCAGCAGGTCGCCGAGGAAGTTGAACGCCAGGGTCACCAGCACCAGCGGCACCGCGGGATAGAGGAACCAGGGAAAGCTGCGCAGGTTGCTCAGTTGGGTGACGTTGCGGTTCAGCATCGAACCCCAGCTCACCGCCGGATCGGTAATGCCCAGGCCCAGGTAGGAGAGCGCCGTCTCGCCCAGGATGAAGCCGGGGATGCCGAGGGCGACGCTGACGATCAGGATCGAGGCCATCTGCGGAATGATCTGGGTGAAGATGATCGCCAGCGGCGGGATGCCCTGCAGCCGGGCGGCCGCGATGAAGTCCTCGGTCTTGATGCTGTGCACCATGCCGCGGATCAGGCGCGCGGTGCCCGGCCATCCGACCAGCGACAGGATGATCGTTATCACCATGAACGACTGGCCGGGGTCCCACTCGTAGGACAGGATGGAGCGCAGGAACAGGATCAGGTACAGGCCCGGAATGACGATCAGGAGCTCGGCGGCGCGCATGATGGTCCAGTCGACCGCGCCGCCGTAGTAGCCCGCCAGCCCGCCGAGCAGGATCGCCAGCGTGAGCGAAATGGCAATGCCGATCGGGCCGATGGTCAAGGAGATGCGCGCGCCGTACAGGATGCGCGAGAAGATGTCGCGGCCCAGGTGGTCCGACCCCAGCAGGAACACCGGATACGCCTGCCCGTTGCCCTGCCAGGGGTCGGCCCCGGCCGGCGCGCGCACGGTGGCCCCCTCATCGTCCACGTACGGCGCCGTGGTCCCGAACAGGTGCACGCGCATCGGCACCAGTCCCCACAGCCGGTACTCCGGTCCCTGCACGAACAGCCGCACCCGGTAGTGCTCGCCGCGGATACGCGCGTAGCGCCGGCTCACGTCGTCCACCAGCACGCGATGCTGCACCTGCGGCCCCAACCCCAGTTCGCGCGAGTAGAAGCCCAGGGTGGTCGGCTGGTGCGTGTGGAAGCGGAACGTGGTGGTGGGTTCGTAGGGCGCCAGGAACTCCGCAAAGAGCATCGCCGTGTACAGCAGCGCCAGCACCAGCACCGATGCGGCCGCCACCGGCCGCGCGCGTAACCGCCGCCACAACACCGCGCCGCGTCGGACGTGGACCGGCGCATCGGACACCGCCTCAGCCATCGCCGCTGCCCGAATAGCGGATGCGCGGATCGATCACCGCCAGCAGCACGTCGGCGGCGATCATGCCGGCCAGAACGAGGAGGCTGGTGAACATGATCGCCGCCAACACCAGGTTGATGTCCTCCTGGCGCACCGCCTCGAACATCAGCCGTCCCAGCCCCGGGTAGGAGAAGATGATTTCCAGGATCAACGATCCCGAGAACATGCCCGCGAACAGGTCGGCGCTGCTGGTGATGTAGGGGTTGAGCGTGTTGCGGAACGCGTGCACCACGTGTATCCGCGTCTCGCTGATGCCGCGCGAGCGCAGCGCGGTCACGTAGGGCTGGCCGAGCTGATCCAGCATCGTGGCGCGGATGTAGCGCATGGTGCCGCCTACCGCGCCCAGGAACCCTGCTACCAGCGGCAGGGTGATGTGGTGCAGGTAGCTGAACGAGAACCGCAGCGGCGCCTCCCGGTAGGGGAAGTCGGGATAGGCGGTGATCGGGAACCAGCCGCTGACCGCGGCGAACAGTTGCAGCAGGATCAGCAGCAGGATGCCGGGAAAGGCGTGCAGCAGCAGCGCGGTGAAGGACGCCCCCAGGTCCACCCGGGTGCCCACCTTGGAGGAGAAGTAGAGGGCGGTGGAGAACGACGCCAGGGTAAGGAATACCAGCGAGATCAGGTTGAGAATGATCGTATTGACCATGCGCGACTGGATCAGGAACAGGATCGGTGCGCGCGACACCAGCGACCGGCCCAG
The DNA here is from genome assembly GCA_965208575.1 of Spirochaetia bacterium. GTDB lineage: Bacteria > Spirochaetota > Spirochaetia > SZUA-6 > Bin103 > Bin103. The sequence continues at coordinate 627,463 of CBDBOV010000002.1, forward strand.
GTCGCGTTCCACCACCACCTGGTACAGCCAGCGGGCGTACTGGGCGTAGAACGGCAGGTCGAGGCCCAGGCGCGCCTTGGCGGCCGCGATCTGCTCCTCGGTGTACACGTTGTCCGCCTGCCGGTCGGCGGACATCAGCAGTTGCGCCCTGATGTAGTTCTCGACCATGTCGCCCGGCGCCAGCTTCATCAGCCCGAACACCGCCAGGCCCAGCACCAGCAGGATGCCCACCAGCGACGCCAGCCGGTTGGCCAGGAAATAGAGCAGCGGAAAGCGGCGCCGCCGGGTGGCGGCGGGCCGTGGACGGGCGCCGGCCGAGGCGGCGGCGACGGGCGTGCCGGCCGCCTCCGGCCGCGAGCGGTCAGCACTCACGGTCACACCGTAGAGCCACGGTCACCCCGTGCGTCGGCGCGGTCACTGCGTGACACCGGAGACGACGAAGCGCACCCCGCCGGCGTCGCGAGTGTCTCATCGCCGGCCCGCTCCGCCGCCGCGCTCCGCCGCTACTCGCCGTCGGGCAGGTAGAGGTAGGTGGAGTCGAGGCCGTTCAGGGTGTCGTAGAACACGTTGGCCCACTTGTCGCGCACCGCCAGGAACGACAGCGGGTACACGACGTAGATCATCGGCGCCTGGTCGAGCAGCAGCCTCTGGTACTCGTCGTAGATCGCCTTCGCCTTCTCCTTGTCAATGGTGAACCGCCCCTCGTTGTAGAGGTGGTCGACGCGCGCCTCCCACTCGGTGTACGGCTCCTCCTGCAGCGGGTGCCACAGGTGGAAGTTGCCCTTCGACTGCCACACGTTGCTGCCCCCCTCCGGCCAGTAGTTGGAGCCGAGCGAGGCGGTGGCCACGTGCCAGTCGTAGGTGCTGGTGAGCATCTCGACCAGCTTCTGGAAGTCGATCGGGCGCACGTTGCCGGTGATGCCGATCTGCTTCAGTTCGTCGGAGAAGATGTTCATGATGTCCACGCCGACGTTGTTGGAAGCGCCGACGTGGATGTTGAACTCGATGTGGTTGCCGTCGGCGTCCTCCATCAGCCCCTCCGCGTTGGGCCGAATGCCGATCCCGGCCAGCAGTTCGCGCGCCCGGTCGGGGTCGTAGTCGAAGCGCTGCCGGATCGACTCGTCGAAGTAGGGGTTGGCGCGGGCGAAGAAGTGCAGCGCCGGCTCGGCCAGCCCGCGGTACACCTGGCTGGCGATGCGGTCGCGGTTGAGCACCGAGCTCATCGCCTGGCGGAACTCGGTCTGGCTGAACCAACGGTATACCAGCGGGTCCATGGTGTCGGGATTCTGGTTGAAGGCGACGAACGAAGACCCCAGCGTGGCGCCGCCGTTGTAGACGGTGTAGTCGGGATCCTCGGCGTCGAGCAGCTCGTCCAGGTCCTCGGGGCGCACCGAGTAGGCGTCCTTGTTGCCCTCCTTGAACAGCAGGAACTCGGTGTTGCGGTCGGGCACGATCTGGTAGACGGCGCGCTCGATGTAGGGCAGCGAGACGCCGGCCTCGTCCTTCTTCCAGTAGTGCGGGTTGCGCACCGCCACCACGCGCACGCCGGGTTCGTACTCGGCGATGTAGTAGCCGCCGATGGAGGGGACGGTGGCGGGATCGGTGTCGATGCTGAACAGGTTGAGCACGCCCTCGGCGCCGCCTTCCTGCTTGGCCGGCTCGTAGAGGTAGCGCGGGCCGAAATCCATGTTGGTGGACAGGATCGGGTTGGCGACGATGCGCGGGTAGTGGAACGCGACGGTACGGTCGTCGATCTTCTGCACCGCGATGCGCGCCTCGGAGCCGTCGGCCATCTCGATGAACTGGCCGGCGTAGCCCGGCTGCTGCAGCTCCTGGTCGCCCTCGATCTCGTCGTACCAGAACACGATGTCGTCGGAGGTCACCTTCACGCGCGTGTCGGGGTCGGCGAGGGTGGTCCAGTACAGGTCGTCACGCAGGGTGTAGATCACCGACAGCGTGTCGGCCGCCTCGTCCGCCACCACCTCGAAGCTGGCCAGGTTGGGCAGGAACTCGCGCGTGCACGGGTCGTAGTCGGCCAGGTAGTCGAACAGCACGCCGACCACCGCGCCGGTGTCGCCGTCGCGCGCGAGCATGGTGTTGAAGCTCTTGGGATCGTTGTTGATGGAGGTGAGCCAGGTGCCGCCGACCTTGCCCAGGGCGAACTCCTGGCAGCCGTGCCGCTCGGTGGTCTTGGCCAGGATCTCGGCGCGCGCCTTCTCGCGCTCGCTCATCGCCTCGCCTTCGGACATCTCCTCGTCCGCGGCGCCGGCCGCCCACAGCATGCCGGCGGGCAGCAGGATCATGGCCAGCACGGCCGGCACGGTTTGCCAGGTGGAGCGCGCGGCACGCCGGCCGCGGCGGGGGAACGGAAGCAGTTTGTACATGCCCACCAGTGTACCGCACAGAGCGCCTCTGCAATCAAACACCACGTTAATTATCCGCAACCCCGGTATAATACGTGGCGGCGCCATGAGCGGACGGGCGAGCGGCGCACGGAGCAGGCCGTCCGCTTGCGCCAGTCGCGGTGACGATGCGGCGCAGCTTCAGGCGCCGCTGTCAGGCGGCCGCGGTGTCCGGCTGCATGAGGCCGAAGATGTTGCCCTCGGGGTCGTGGCAGTAGGCCAGCCAGCCCACCCCCTTGACCGCCAGCTTGGGTACCGCGACGGTGCCGCCGGCAGCGGTTGCGCTCGCCACGGAGCGGTCGAGGTCGTCCACCTGCACCGTGCACACGTAGCCGCTCACCGGCGCGCCGGCCGCCGGCGGGTCGCCCCGGCGCCGCAGGATGGCGCCGTCGATGCCGCGCTCCTCGGCGCGGCCGGTGGTGAGCAGCCAGTACTCCTCGCTGCCCCACCGCTGTGCGCTCCACCCGAACACCTGCTCGTAAAACCGTACCGCGCGCTCCGGTTCCTGCGCGTGAATCTCAAAGTGTACCACTCGTGGCATGGTTCAGGCTACCTGACCGCGTTTGATGTTCGCAAGATGCCGGTCGAGCGTGGTCTCGACTTGCGGCTTCCCCGCTATCGTGTCGTCGTAGAAAATCACCCGATAGCCGCTGATGTCGAATGGCAAGTCACCACCGCGACGGGCCAGCAGGACCGTCGGTTTTTCGAGCGCATGAGCGTATCCAAGCTCGTAGAACACGTTGGGATTGGGTGGTGTCACTTCGGCAATCACCAAGTCGGAGTCCAGCAATCCGTTGATGATATCCTGCAGGACTATTCCCGGACGAAAAACGTCGTCGGCACGCTGTACCTGGAAACCACTCTTTTCGCAGACCGGCCTGATCACCTCTCGATACAGGTTGTCGTACGTTTCTTCGAACTTCATCACCACGAATGCCTTGGGAGGGCTCCCGTCTACCGAAAAACCATCAAACCTGACTTCGCCGGATCCCGATGCGAACAAGCCGGTCTGAGCGCCGCTCGGCGGGTGTGGTAATGCCTGGCTGATGACACGGATCCCGTCTACCGTCAGAGACACGTTCCTGCCTCGAAGCTGGACGTCGATATCATACCACCTGTCACTCTCGAGTTGATCTGCGCTCCCCTTCCGTGAGATTGACTCGTACCGCCTCTGGTCGGATTCGAATGCGTCGACGGTGTAGGCGGATTCATACCCACCGAGCCCGACTGAATAGTGGCGCTCGGACGCTGCATCGTAGCCAAGCAGGATACGCCCGATGCCGTTCCTCGGGTCGCTCAGGAGCACTCTCGCAGAGATGCGGCCGCTAGCCAAAGTGTCGGGTGCGAGCGCTATGCCAACCGCTTCATGTGAGGATCCATGGTACGTGGCGGAACGCCCCCTGAACGACCACTTGCCGTCCAAAGCCGCCCACCACATGCGCGCTCTTTCCTTGCTGTCCATTGCGAGCCGTTTCTTACCATGCATCGCACCGCTCGCCCGGCGCAACGGCGAGGCGGGCGTAGCCCAGGTTGTCCAGGATTTGGTACACGCTGTCCGCGATCAGGGACACCTGGCGGTCGCGCAACTGGTCGAGCAGCGGGCCGAAGAACACGTTGGCGTCGCCGCGCCCGGCCGCGTCCGGGTACCGCGGTGCGCCGTGCGCCGCGAAGCCGGTGGGGTAGCCGCGCTCCGCGTCGTGGGCGCCGTGCATGGCCGCCGCTTCCGCAAGCAGGCGGCGGCCGATCTCCTGCGGGATATAGCTGAACGCGTTCATCGCGACCACGCCCAGTTCGCCAAGGCGGCGCTGCTCGGGTACCGCCAGCCGGCGCACCGAGCTGAAGCCGTGCACGACCAGCCGGTGGCCGGTACCGCGCGCCGCCAGCTCCTCCAGCACCCGCCACTGCACCCCCACCTGGCGCGCGGTCACCGACTCGGTGCCGATGTTGGGCACCACCAGTTCGAAGCCGGTGCGCGCGAGGTAGTCCGCGATCTGGTCGGGGCTGGAGGCCGCGCTCTCGTCCAGCCCCATGCCGCCGGCGGCAACTTCCTCCAGGCACCCTTCCATCACCTTCCTGCGGCCGGAATCCTCGACGAAGCGGCGGTACGCGATGGAACTGGCCACGTTGTCCGCAAACGGGGAGTGAGTGTCGTCGAACATCACGCTCGAGAACAGGTCGATGAACTCCAGGTCGCGCAGCAGCTCGTCCCGGGAACGCACGCCGCCGGGCAGGGTGTGGTGGCCGTGGTCGTAGTGATGGGTTACGTGGACGGCGCCGTAGTCGGGGTCGGCGGCGTCGGTCAGGGTGGCCAGGAAGCCGGTGGCCAGCCGTGCGTTGCGCAGCAGCCGCTGCCGGTAAACCGCCGGGTCGTCGCCGCCGGAGGGCAGCCGGTGGCCGGCGTGCAGGTAGCGCGGCAGCATCTGGAAGATGTAGTGGCCGACCGTGCTGAACACGCCGAGCGGCAACTCGGCGATGCGGTGCTCGCGGGCGAAGCGGGCGGCGCCGTCCACGATGCCGAGCAGGTGATGCTGGTCGCTGTAGCCGATGCGCGCCATGGTGAGGCCGGCGCCGGCGCAGCGCCGGTACAGTGCCGCGGTAGGCTCGTAGTCGAGGATCAGCGGCATGGTGGTGGTGCCAGTGCGGTCAGGCCTGCAAGGAGCGACGATTCGTAGCGGCACAACGATAGGGTTTCGCTCGGGCACGATGCCACGACGAAACGGGCGGAAGTGTCCATGTCGCGATGGTAGTCGGTTGCGGCGGTTGGCGTCTCGCCGCCGGTCTGGTGGGCGATTACCGTCGTGGTCGGCGATGCAGGACCATGGATTAGCCGGGTCGGTCTGGCGGACGCATCATCAGAGACATAGGTTGGCCAGAGATGTTGAATGTGAATCGACCCATGACAACCGAGAGTTGTGCGATGATCAGAGGGTTCAACGACCACGAATGGTACCTACCAACACATCGCCAGGATCTTGTTCACACTGAGTCAACAACTCGACTGCATCAGACAAATGACCTTTTTTCCCGTCTCCGTTGTGCTTGTCAAACTTCCAGGGTGCTTGGGTCAGTTCATTTGGTTTCCTGAAGTGCTTCCCACTTGGATGGATTTTGGTTCGGCTGATTATGTATCGCTTCCCGTCGCTTGACAATATAGGCTTGTCTATCCAGACTAAACGCGCGCGAAAGAGCCAATTCGCCGTATGTTCGACTAGTTGATACCAGTTCTTCAATTCACATTCCTTACCATCAGAGAATCGAATGCGTGCTCCAGGTCTCCTGCCTAACCCTCTATTGTCCCAGTCGGACAACCTGAACCAGCCGTCGGTCGCTGGCGTTTTCGTGGTGGGCCAGAAACGCACATGACCAGCGGGTACTGGTGGAACAACTTTGAAATCGGGACGCCAGAGCTGTGAGAGTGCCAATGCGCATTCTCCCGTCTGAGAATCGGAGATCGATACTTCGAACACTTTTTGCTCTTGAGTGTCGTTCTCAGCGGCTCCAATACCGTGGTACAACCTCCAAAAGTCTCCATTTGTAAGGATATAGTGCTCCGTTCCGAATCTATTCTGCAGAGCTAAAGCGTCTGCTTTCAGCTTGCCGATGAAATTCCCGAGATCCTCGTTTAATCTCTTGGCCTCTATGCCTGCCAACGGCGTTCCATCCTCGCCCACCAGGACGTAGTCGAGCAGGTTGCTTCCACATTCGAATTCCAGTTTCACCTGAGACGGATCGGCAACGTTCCATCCGAGAGCACGAAGCATCGGATCGATCAACGAAACGCGAGTGCGCGTTTCTTTTCCACGGACATAGTCACGGGTTTCTTCTGCGTTGATAAGGAGCCGTTGTCGCTCAATTTCTTTCTTCAATTGGTCGAACATGACTTCGCCACCTTATGACGAAGTCCATTGTTGATCAAGCCGATAAGCTTAGGACCTCTCCGTTCAGGGAAAGGCGGGCTTTCGCAGGCCGGGGACACCCGCGGCGGGGACGGCGTGGCGCACCGCGTTACGGATCGCCTCGCTGACGCACGCCACCGCCTGCACGGCGACCAGGTCGAACGGCGCCTCGCGGGTGCCGGCGGCGAGGGCGTAGGCGGCGTCGCCGTCGTGGTCGGTGTGGGCCGGCAGCACCGCGCGCGCGATACCGTCGTGCGCACGCTGCGCCAGCCGGGCGGCCTGCGGCTTGTTCAGGGTGGCGTCGGTAAGCACCGCGGCCAGGGTGGTGTTGGTGCCGGGAAACAATTCGCGCCGCGGCAGCCAGCGCTCCGGCGTGGCCGCCGCCAGCCAGCGGCCGTCGGCATCGCGGGCGCCGGCCAGCACGCCGCCGTCCTTGGCCACCACGTCGCCCACCGGGTTCGCCACCACCAGCGCGGCCACCCAGGCTCGCTGCGCCCACCGCTCGGCGTAGCCGACGCCGCCCTTCATCATCGCCGCCGGCCCGGCCCACTTGCCGACGCTCGCGCCGGCGCCGGCGCCGGCGTTGCCCTGCGCGGCCGGCGGCAGCGGCAGCGCGCGCGCCGCCCGGCACGCCGCGTAGCCCAGCTCCGCGTCGGGATGCGCCGCGCCGCCGGACAGCAGCAGGTCGTAGATCACGCTCGCCGCGACCAGGGGAATCGGCTTCACGGGGGTCGGATGGCCGACGCCGTGCTCCGCCAGGTAGCGCATCACGCCGTCCGCGGCGGCCAGGCCGAACGCGCTGCCGCCGGTGAACAGCAGCGCGTCCAGGCGGGCGATCGGCTTGTCCGGCGCCAGCAGATCCGTCTCCCGCGACCCGGGAGCCGGTCCGCGCACGTCCACCCCGGCCACGGTGCCGGGCGGACACAGGATGGCGGTGCAGCCGGTGTGGTGCTTGCGCCGCTCGGCATGGCCGACCAGGAAGCCGCTCGCGGTGATCGCCGGGACGTGAGGCAGTACGGTCGCCGCGCGACCGGGAAGACGCTGGGAACCGATGTCCAGGCCTCGCCCGCCGGCCGGCTCTTGCGGATCAGGCACGATGGGCCTGGGTCAGGTGTGCGCGTTCAGCAGTCGCCGCAGGTAGGTGGCCTGGCCGGTGTGGGCGGCGGTGTCGAGCAGGAAGTGGTCCAGGAACCACCAGCCGGAGCACTCGCGGTCGTTCCAGTTGTAGTAGCGCTTGCCGGCCCACTGGTTGTGGTGATCTACCACGAACCCGCGCAACGCGTGCCAGGCGCGGTTGAGGTAGGCGACGTGGTCGGCGCCGGTGGGCCCCGGGCCGGCGGCGGCGCGGTCGAAGTCGAAGGTCAGGAAGCCCCAGCGGTAGGGGCGCCCGGTAGCCGGCTGGAACCCGTCGGGCACCGGAAAGCCGGATTCGTTGAGGTTTACCGGCACGCGGGCACCGGAGAGCTGTCCGAAACAGAACCAGAACTCGTCCGCGCAGTGACGCACCAACCATCCGATGCCGTTGCGGATGCCGGGCGGGGTCCACTGCAATTGGGCGGCGTCCAGGTTCGTCGCCTGGCGGGCGAGCCGGCGCTTGAACGACTCCGCTTCGCGTACATACTGAGCAACTCGTTCGTCCATGGCCAGACTGTACCGGGAGGCCGCGCCGGGAGTCACCCGCCTGCCGGCCCGTGGCGCCCGGGGCACCCGGCGGCTGCATGCAAGGTGCGAAACCGGGTTCCTCCAGGGGCCGTTGGCAACACTATCCACGAGCAAGTCGCCGCGCCAGTCGACACGGCGAAGCGCAAGTCCAGGGCACGGCAGACGGAAAAGCAGCGCCGCCGCGCCGCCGCCGGCGACGTCGCCAGCCTCGTGCAGCGCCAAGTCTCCGGCCACTCCCTCCGCATCGGCACCGCGCAGCGTCTCGCGGCCGCTGGTGCGAGCGTGCCGGAGCTGATGCAGGCCATTACCACGGAAACGACCGCCGCTGGTGGCACCGGCCGAGGGGCTCGCTTTGCCGGCGGGTGACCGGCGCGGGGCGCTGTGGCATGCTGCGGATACAACATGCAGCGGTACCTGGTTACCGGCGCGGCGGGCAACCTGGCGCGCCAACTCATGGAGGAACTCGGCAGCAGGGGCAAGGAGACGTTCGGCATCGACCTGGCGCCCGCCCCCAAGGGACACACGGGCCACTGGCGACAGCTCGACATCACCGACCGCGGCGGCCTGGCGCGGCCGCTGGAGGAGTTCCAGCCGGAGTGCATCCTGCACATGGCATCGCTGCTGTCGATGTCGTCGGCGGCCGATCCGCGGCGCGCGTGGGAGGTGAACGCCGGCGCGGCGGTGGCGCTCATGGAGCTGGCGGTGGCGCATGGCGTGCGGCGGTTCTTCTTCCCGAGCACCTCGGCGACCTACGGCGGCGCGCTGCCCGATCCGCTGCCCGAGGACCACCCGCAGTGGCCGGACAACATCTACGGCGCCACCAAGGTGGCGGTGGAGCGGATGGGCGCCTGCTTCGCCCTGAGCCGCCGCCTCGACTTCCGCTCCGTGCGCCTGCCGGTCGTGGCCTCGCCGTTCGCGCCTCCGGCCGCGGTCAGCGCCTACGCATCGCACGTGTTCGCCGCCGCCGCGCGCGGCGAGCCGTTCACCTTCCCGGTGGCGCCGGACGTCGCGGTATCGGTGATCTACGTGCGCGACGTGACCCTCGGCATCCTGAAGCTGGTGGAAGCGCCCGAGGAGCCGCTGACGCGGCGCGTCTACAATCTGCACGGGTTTGCGGCCAGCGCCGGCGACCTCGCGCAGGCGGCCGCGCAGCGGGTTCCCGGCTTCCGGTACCGCTTCGAGCCCGCCGACCTGCCCACCCGCATCCTGTCCGTGCAGCCCTCCGTCTACGCCGACGCCGGCGCCCGCCGCGACTGGGGCTGGCAACCCCGCTTCGACCTCCCCGCCACCGCCGACGACCTGCTCGCGACTGCGATGGCCACGGCGCAGCCGTGTTGACACGAGCCTTCTGGACAGATAGTACAATAATGGCCAGGAGGAAGTATGGAACTCAGTGAACTCACCCGCAAGGCAGAGGCCGCAAAGGAACTGAAGGACCCGACGGCGCGGCGCATCGCGTTGCGGGCGATCTTCGCCGCATTCACCGATTACCGGATCGGTGCGATCGAGGAGCGGCTCGGCATCACCCACGAGGGGATGGACGACCTGCAGCGGAGCCTCGGGGAGCTCAACGAGAGCTTCGACCACTGAGCCGTGGGCGGGGCCGGCGTGCCGCCCCCGCCGCAAGAACGAACAGGAACAAGCGCCGCGTCGACGGGCGCTGCCGAGGTTTGCGGCAGGCGCAGTCCGCCGCAGCCGTAGCGAGGTTCTGCCTCCCAAGAGCGCATGGCGTGGCCGCACGTACCGGTGGCGCACCGACCGCGCCAACCGCGTGAGGCTGACCGGAGTGCATGTGCGTACGGTTGCGGTGCGCGCGGATGACAGCGCCGCCGCGGCCTTGCGACAATGACGCGTGCGCAAGTTCAATACCGAAGGCCCCATCCGCGCGGACCGGCACTACCACATCCCACCGCTGACACGCATCGACCTCGACGACGTACTCGGTCTCGTTCGCGATGAGAAGTACTTCGTGCTGCACGCGCCGCGGCAGACCGGCAAGACCTCCGTGCTGCTGGCCCTGCGCGACCTGCTCAACTCCGGGCAGGCGGGCGACTTCCGCTGCGTGTACGCCAATGTCGAGGCCGGCCAGGCGATGCGGGAGAACATCGCCGAGGGCATCCGCACCGTGCTCGCCGAAATTGCGTTTCGGGCGAGCGTGACGCTGAACGACGACACCCTGAGCGTTGACCGCGGCCCCCGTTCAGGGTAGGAGTGTGAGCGTGGCTGCCGCGACCGAGCCGACCCCGGCGCCGCCGGGCACCCAGGAGGCGCTGTCCTCCCTGCTGTGCGACGTCCTGCCTCCCCAGGGTGCCTGGGGTGACCGGGAGTACCTGTGGCTGACCGACCAGACCAACCGCCTGATCGAGCTCGCCGGCGGCCACGTCCAGGAGTTGCCTATGCCGACCGATACCCACCAGGCGGTACTCCTGTTCCTGTACCTGCTGTTCCGTGACTACCTGGGGCAGCGCGGCGGCGTTGTCAGGGTCGCCGCGCTGCGCATGCGCGTCCGCGAGGGCACCTTCCGGGGGCCCGACGTGCTGCTCCTCCGCGACCGCGCCGACCCGCGCCGCCAGGATCGCTACTGGTTGGGTGCCGACCTGGTGGTGGAGGTCGTCAGCCCCGATGACCCGGATCGGGACCTGGTGGAGAAGCGCGCCGATTACGCCGCCGCCGGCATCCCCGAGTACTGGATCGCCGACCCGCGCCACGACACCATCACCGTGCTCACGCTCGCAGGTGACGCCTACGTCGAACACGGCACGTTCGCGCGCGGCGAGGCGGCCACGTCGCCATCCCTCAAAGGCTTCGCTGCCGACGTCGCGGCAGTCTTCGACGCCCCCGAATCCGGCGCGTAAGCACCGTCTGCCCGGTCAGCGGAACAGGTCGGTTTCGAGGGGGCGGGGGATCATGGCGGCGGTGTGCGGGTCGGCGGATTGCACGGGGCCTGCGGCCGGCGGCGGCACGCCCTGGACCAGGGCGGCGGGGGTAAGCTCGGTCGATTCGCCCATGACCAGGACCGCGGCGGCGGCGATGGCGTCGGCGCGGTTGATCAGCGTGGCCTGCAGTTCGCGGCCGTAGAGGTCGCGGCTGCCGCGGCGGTCGTCGAGCACGGTGAGGCCGGCGGCGCCGATGGCGATGCCCACGGTGCCGAGCCGCCAGGGCCGGTTGCCGCTGTCGCTGATCAGCACGCCGACGCGGACGCCGGTGCGGGCGGCGATGGCGCGGCGCAGGCGCGCGGCGGTGGCGTCCGGCGCTTCCGGCAGCAGCAGGGCGGTGGCCGATCCGCCGTGATCGAGGTTGGACTGGTCGATGCCGGCGTTGGCGCACACCAGGCCGAGCCGGTTGCGGGTGATCAGCACGCCGGAAGCCTTGCGCACCACCTCGGTGGACTGGTCGAGGATGAGTTGCACGAGGCGCGGGTCCTTGCCGGTCTCGGCGGCCAGCTCGACGGCAGCGGGGGAGGCTTCGACGCGGTCCAGTGCTACCTGCCGCCCCTCCGCCTTGGAGACGATCTTCTGGGTCACCACGAGCACGTCGCCGTCCACCGGATGCACGTCCGCCGCGGCCAGCGCCGCCACCAGCAGCGCGGCGAGGTCGTCACCCGCCTGCACCAGCGGGATGCCGCGCAGCCCGGTGACGGTGAGGTGGGTGTCAGCCATGGGTCGGGTCGCTAGCCCTGGCCCACCAGCTTGATGCCGGCGTGGCTGATCGGGTGGCGGCGGTTGATCTGAATCAGCACGCTGGTCAGCGCCTCCGCGGCGGCGGCGTTGTCGATCGGGCCGGCGTGCCAGCCGGTCATGCCGGCCGCTCGTACCAGCTCGATCACCTTGTCGCGCGCCGCCTTCTTGTTGCCGGCCACCAGCACGTCGCACTCGATGTCGACTTCCTGCTGCAGCAGGTGGGCCGCGACGTTCTGGAACGCGGACACCACCATGACACCGTCGCCGAGAAACTCCTGCGCGCGCTTGCCGGCCGATCCCTCGGCGGGAAGCTGCACGGTGCCCACCCTGGGCGGCACCAGGGGAACCGTGACGTCGATCACGATCTTGCCGCCCAGGCTCGCCCGCACGCCGGCCAGGGTGGCGACCTGGTGCGCGGCCGGTACGGTGAGCACCACGATGTCGGCGGCCTCGGCGGCGGCCGCGTTGGTGGCCGCGCGGGCGGTGGTGTCGGGATGGCGCCGCCGCAGGTCGGCCAGCGCCGCCTGCGCCTTTGCCAGCGTGCGCGAGCCGATCACCACCGGGTAGCCGGCCCGCGACCAGCGCCCGGCCAGGCCGGTGCCCAGGTCGCCGGTGCCGCCGAGAATGGCGATGGACTCGCGGCGAGGCGATTCGGTTCCGGTGGGCGAATCGCGTGCAGCGGTGCCCAGGTCGCCGGTGCCGCCGAGAATGGCGATGGTTTCCCGGCGAGGCGATTCGGCTCCGGCCTGGGAGTCGCGCGGGGCGGTTTGCGCGGCCGCCGGCGTCCCGGCGTCACCACCGTGCCCGCCGGCCCGCGAGTCCCCGCCGGCCGGCGCCGGCGAGCCGTCGTTCCCGCTCTTTCCGGAGACGGCCCGGCCGCGGGCCGGCCCGGTGAAGATGCCTACCGCGCTCATTGCGGAACGGCGGCGCGGATGCGGTCCGCCTCGGCGGCGAGCGCGTCGTCACCCGGGAAAGGGGTGACGTTGGCGAAGTCCATGTCGTGCATGCCGTCGATCGGGCTCACGTGGATGTGCACGTGCGGCACTTCCAGCCCGGCGATCAGCAGCCCCACCTTGGTCGGCCGGTACACCGCCTCCTGCGCGCGGGCTACGATGCGCGCCACCCGCATCAGCGCCGCAACGGTGTCGTCGTCGAGGTCGATCCAGTGATCCACCTCGACCCGCGGCACCACCAGGGTGTGCCCGGGACGCAGCGGTTCGCGCGCCATGAAGGCGACGCACGATTCGTCCTGCCATACGAAGTGGGCCGGCAGCTCGCCGGCGATGATACGGGTGAACACGCTTGCCATCGCCGGACAGTGTACATTGCCGGGCGCGGTAACCTGTATCGGTGGCGCGGGGAGGCCGAATGGGATGATTGAACGACTCGAGGTGCGCAAGATCTGGAACCGGGCCGCGTACAACTCCTTCACCGACCTCATTCGGTTCCGCCGGCGCTGGTTTTGCGCGTTCCGGGAGGGAACCGGGCATCTCTCGCTTGACGGTGCGTTGCGAGTCATTTCGTCCGTGGACGGCGAGACCTGGAGCTCGGTTGCATCGATACCCTGTCCGGAGACGTTTCAGGATCTGCGCGATCCGCAACTGTCGATCACCCCCGACAACCGGCTGATGCTGAACGCGGCGGCGTTCCAACCGGTGTGCCAGTCGATGATGTGGCTGTCGGATGATGGTTGCGACTGGGGGACGCATCACCTGGTCGGCCCCCGTGGGAGCTGGCTGTGGCGCGCCGTCTGGCACCGCGGTGTCGCCTACAGCTTCGGGCGCCACGAACCCAAGGATCACCTGCTGCAGTTGTACCGCAGCACCGACGGTGTCGAGTACCGGGCGCACGGCGAGCCGCGGGTCGGCGCCTGCCCATGCAATGAGTCGGACGTTCTGTTCCTGGACGATGCGACGTGCGTGAGCCTGACCCGTTGTGACGGCGGCAACGCCGTGCTCGGGAAAGCCGCTCCGCCGTACGACACCTGGACGTGGACCGACCTGGGGGTACGCATCGGCGGTCCCGCCTTGTTGCGCCTGCCGGATGGACGCACGATCGCCGCGGTACGCCTGTACGAGCCCCGGCAGCGAACCGCGCTGTGCCGGCTCGACATCGAGAGCGCCGCGCTGACGGAGTTCCTGACGCTGCCCTCCGGCGGTGACACCAGCTATGCCGGCATGGTGTGGCACGACGGCCTGCTGTGGCTGAGCTACTACTCTTCCGACGACTACCTGGCCAGCATGAAGGGCGCAATCCGGGACCACCTCAAGACCAGCGTGTACCTGGCCAAGGTCCAACTCCAGCCGCCGGCAGAGTAGGCCGGTGGGCCGGGGTCGGCGACCGCAGGGCGGCCGGTGCGGGGCGCTCTCGCCGATCGTACGACGGCGAGCCGGCAGGTCGGGCACGACCGGGCCGTCCGACTGCACCAGCGCCGCGCGAGGCGCCGAGCCGCGCCGGGGCTGCCGCCGGTGGCCATGGATCATTCGGCCAGCTTCGATCCCTCCACCAGGCGGACACCCGCACCCGGCACCGCGCGGTCGCACGCGGGGCAGAAGTAGCCCACCCGGATCGGCGTTCCGCAGGCCTCGTGCACCAGCGCTCCGCGGTCGGACAGGTGCTTGCGGCCCCACACCGCGAGCGCGCCCGCCACCACGCCCAGCTCGTGCCCGCGCCGGGTCAGGGTGTACTCGGCGCGCGGCGGGTGCCGGCTGTAGAAGCGGCGCTCCACGATGCCGTGCCGTTCCAGCCGCTTGAGCCGGTGCGAGAGGATGTTGGGGGCGATTCCGGACACGCGCCGGCGCAACTCGGCGAAGCGCAGGAAGCCGCGCAGCAGCTCCAGCAGGATCAGCACCGTCCAGCGGTCGCCGACGATCTCCAGCGCCCGCGCCACGGGAGCGAGACGCCGGTCGCCGGTGGTTTCGACCCCCTCGACCTCTGCGGCTGCCGCGTGAGTTGACATTCGCTACTTGGTTGCATTCTAATATCGACAGGCAGTTCCGTCCAGTGGCGGCGCCTCCGGTTGCCTGTGTACGCCTCGGTCTCGATAGCCAACGTCAGCAAGATATTCCCCGTGGCCCCGGGCGGCCTGGAGGCGCTGCGGGGAATTACGGTCGACATCCGCCCCGGCGAGTTCCTCTCGGTTCTGGGCCCGAGCGGCTGCGGCAAGACCACCCTGCTGCGCATCGTCGGCGGGCTCGCCGAGCCGACCTCGGGCACGGTGCGCATCGGCGGCCGGACCGCGGGCGAGGCGCAACGGCACAAGCTGATCGGCTGCGTGTTCCAGGAGCCGGCGCTACTGCCTTGGCGCACCGTGCTGGACAACGTGCGCCTGCCGCTGGCCGTGAATCGTGCCGTGCAGCGTCCCGGCGGCTGGCGGCCCGAGGAATTGCTCGACCTGGTGCGGCTGGCCGAGTTCGCCGGCTACTACCCGGGCCAACTGTCGCGCGGCATGCAGCAGCGGGTCGGCCTGGCGCGCGCGCTGGCGCTCGATCCGGCGCTGCTGCTGATGGACGAGCCGTTCGCGTCGCTGGACGAGATCACCCGCGAGCAGATGCGCTTCGAGCTGCTGCGCATCTGGGACGCGGCGCGCAAGACGGTGCTGTTCGTGACCCACAGCATCGCCGACGCGGTGCTGCTGTCCGACCGCGTGGCGGTGCTGTCGGCGCGCCCCGGCCGCCTGCGTGCCGTGCTGCCGGTCGAGCTGCAGCGCCCTCGGGTGGCGGGCATCGAGCACTCGCCGGAGTTCACCGCCGCCTACCGCCTCGTGCACGACCTGGTGATGGCGGAGGCGGCGTGATGCCGGCGGCCTGGCCACGCCCGCCGGCGCCGCCGGCGGCGGCGCTGCTGCCCACCGTAATCAGCCTGCTGCTGGTGGGCGTGGTGTGGGAAGCGTGGATCGCGCTGGCCGGAACCCCGGTCTACCTGGTGCCCGCCCCGTCGGCGGTGGCGGCGCGCATGGGCGTACAGCCCGGTTACTTCCTCGGGCAGGGTGCGATCACCCTGGCGGAGGCGCTCGGCGGCTTCCTGCTCGGCACCGGCGTGGCGCTTGCCGCCGCCACGGCGATGGCCCACTCGCTGGCCCTGGAGCGCGCCCTGCTGCCGCTGGCGGTGCTGGTCAAGGTGACGCCGATCGTGGCGGTGGCGCCGCTGTTCGTGATCTGGTTCGGGTTCGGGGTGCTGCCCAAGGTGCTGATCGCGGCGCTGATCACCTTCTTTCCCGCGCTGGTGAACGGGGTCACCGGCCTGCGCGCGGTCAACCCGGGGGCGCTCGACTTCCTGCGCTCGGTGGCGGCGTCGCGGCGCGAGGTGTTCTTTACCCTGCGCGTGCCGAGCGCCCTGCCCTACCTGTTCGCGGCGTTTCGGGTGTCGATCCCGTTGTCGGTGATCGGCGCCGTGGTAGGGGAGTGGTTCAGCGCCGACCGCGGCCTGGGGGCGGTGATCATCGTCGCCCATGCGAATCTCGACACCCCGACCCTGTTCGGGGCGATCTTTACCCTGGCGGGGATGGGCATCGGCCTGAGCCTGGCCGTCTCCGCACTGGAACGGAGGATACTGTTTTGGCACGAATCGACTCTCATCGTGTGACGCCCGGCCTGTCGGCCGGCCCGATCGTCGGCGCCGTCCGGCGAACTCCACGCATCGGTGGGCCCGGCGGTGGTCCGCGCGGGGCGACCAGGCGTGCCGGTTCGCGGAGCGGCCTGGTGAGCCGGGGACCAGCGGCGCGGCGGCGGCAAGCCGGGCGGCGGTGGGTGGCCCTGCTGCTGCTGGCGGCGCCCCTGCCCGCCGCTTACGCGGGCGGCGAAGTGGAGATAACGCCGCTGCCGCGGCCGGTGACCTTCATGGCGGGCTTCAAGCCGCAGGCCAACCTGCCGTTCGTGGCCGCCTACGTGGCGCAGGAGCAAGGCTATTTCGCCGAACAGGGGCTGGACGTGACCATCCACCACTCCACCGGCCAGCACCTGCAACTCCTGCTGTCCGGCGACGTCGACATCACCACCGCCGCGGCCGGATCGGTGCTGAAGCGGCGCGCCGATCCGGGCGTCCCGATCCGGGCGATCGCGCTGTTCGGGCAGCGCGGACAGCAGACCTTCATTGCCCTCTCCGACTCCGGCATCGACAGTCCGCGCGACTGGGAGGGCAGGACGGTCGGCTACCGCATCAGCCTGCCGCCCGAGTACCTGGCGATCGTGGATGCGGCCGGCGTCGACCGCGAGCAGGTGCAGGAGGTGCGGGTCGGCTTCGACCCCCGCATCCTGGTGCAGGGCAAGGTGGACGTGCTGGCGGTGTTCAAGTCGAACGAGCCCGACACCATTCGGGGGCTCGGCTTCGACGTGGTGCAGTTCGATCCGTCCGCGTTCGGCGTGCCGGCGCTCGGCCTGACCTACATCACGCGCGAGGAGCTGATCGCCGAGGAGCCCGAGTTGATCGGCCGCTTCCTGAAGGCCGCGCTGAAGGGGCTGGAGTTCTCCTTCTCCCACCCCAAGGAGACCCTGGACATCGTGCTGCGCTACGCCGACAAGGAAGACCGCGACCACATGCGCTTCATGCTCGAGGCGGAGCAGGCGGACGCGGTGTCGCCGGTGACCGACGAACACGGGTTGGGTTGGATGACGCTGCAGCAGTGGCGGGAGTTCCACGACCTGCTGGCCCACTACCAGGCGCTGGCGCGCGAGGTGGACGTGGCGCAGGCGTTCACCACCCAGTTCCTGGAGGAAGCGTACGAAAACGGGCACCTGGTGTGGCCGTGACGCGGGCGGCGCGCCTGACGTAAGCTTGGCCGCCGCAGGGAGATGAGCCGATGAAACTGGGAGTCGTGTTTCCGCAGATCGAGATGGGCGCCGACCCGGGCGCGGTGCGCGCCTACGGGCAGGCGGTGGAGCAGATCGGCTACCACCACATCCTGGCCTACGAGCACGTGGTGGGCGCCAACACCGCCAGCCGGCCGAACTGGCGCGGGCCGTACGACATCGACTCGGTGTTCCACGAACCGTTCGTGCTGTTCGGGTTCCTGGCCGGCCTCACCGAGCGCATAGAGTTCGCCACCGGCATCGTGATCCTGCCGCAGCGCCAGACGGTGCTGGTGGCCAAGCAGGCGGCGGCGCTCGACGTGCTGTGCGGCGGGCGGCTGCGGCTCGGCATCGGTATCGGCTGGAACGCCGTCGAGTACGAGGCGCTCGGCACCGACTTTCACAACCGCGGGCGCCGCTGCGAGGAGCAGGTGGCGCTGCTGCGCGCGCTGTGGACCGAGCGCGCGGTGACCTTCGACGGCGCCTGGCACCGGGTCACCGACGCCGGCATCGAGCCGTTGCCGGTGCAGCGACCCATTCCGCTCTGGTTCGGCGGCGGCGAGGAGCGCGTGCTGCGCCGCATCGCCCGCCTGGCGGACGGCTGGATGCCGCAGTTCGAGCCGGACGCCGACGGCCGCGCACTGCTGGCGCGCATGCAGGGCTACGCACGCGAGCATGGCCGCGACCCGGCGGAAATCGGGCTCAATGGGCGCATGCCCGCCGACCCCGGTTCGGAGAGCGGCTGGGTCGACCGCGTGCGGGCGTGGCGGGAGATCGGCGGCACCCACCTGAGCATCGACACGATGCGCCTCGGCCTGCCGGACGTGGAGTCCCACGTCCGCCTGCTGGAGCGTTTCCACGCCGCCGCGGCTGAAGCGGCCGAGAGCGGCTCGGCCTGAGCCCGCCAGGAGCCGGTCGGACAGCGCGGTACGCGCATGGCGGCGGACCGGCGGCGGGATCCTGGCAGAGGTACGGGCTTGCTGGTCAGTACGGCGAGAGGTGCGAGGCGGCGACCGGAAGGCGAATCGGCGACGGCGGGCGCGATGCGGCGTGAACCGCCGCGCGGTGGGGATGCCCGGAAGAGGACTCGAACCTCCACAGCCGTACGGCCACTAGACCCTGAACCTAGCGTGTCTACCAATTTCACCATCCGGGCAGGATGAGCCTCGACAAGGTACGGACGCGCCGCGATCCTGTCAATATCCCGACCCGCCTTGCGACCGCCTTGCGCCGCAAGTGTCGCCGGTGTTTCGGATGACCGGTTCGGCGGCGTCGTCGTTCGCTGATGTGCGTGCTCGGCTGGTGTCTATTGCCGGGGGCTGGCGGCGCCGGAGGCCGGCACGGGCTCCTGGCGCGTTTCACGCGCCGGCGGCGGCTCGGTGGGCGGCTCCGGGCGCCATGGCCCCAACACCGCCCCTTCGATGCGCGACAGGCGGCGGTCGATATCCGTCACGTCCCGCCTGAGGACGTCCAAGGTCGCCTCCACGCGGTCGAATCGCTGTTCAAATCGTTGTTCCATGCGGTCCATGCGCTGTTCCATGCGATCCATGCGCTGTTCCATCCGGTCCATGCGCTGATCCATCCGGTCCATGCGGGCATTCAGGGTAGCCAGTGTGGCGCGGTGCGCGCCCAGCAACGCGAATCCGAACGTCAGAACCGCGGCCAACAGCGTCACCCCGGCGCCCAGCACCGCGATGGTATCGCCGCTCATGCCGTCATCACCTTGTCACCGGATGATCCCAGCATTCACCGGTTGAGAGGGTGGCGCCACCCACGCAGCCGCGTGTCCTCGCGTGTCCGCACGTCCCTGTCGCTTCCTCCATGCCGCTCGGTGCTATTATCTTGCGCACTACCATGCGTCGAATACTCGTTACCAGCGCGTTGCCGTATGCCAACGGCGCCATCCATCTCGGCCACCTGTTCGAGCACATCCAGACCGACATCTGGGTGCGCTACCAGCGCATGGCCGGCAACGAGTGCATCTACGTGTGCGCCGACGACGCCCATGGCACCGCCACCATGCTGCTCGCCGAGCAGACCGGCACCACCTCGGAGGAGTTGATCGAGCCGCTGCGCGCCGCCCACGCCGACGATTTCCGGCGCTTCCACATCAGCCACGACAACTACTACAGCACTCACTCGCCCGAGAACGAGCACTACGCGACCCTGATCTACCGCCGCCTGGCGGAGAAGGGATTGATCTTCACCGGCGAGGTGGAGCAGCTCTACGACCCGGAGCGCGGCCTGTTCCTGGCCGACCGGCACGTGCGCGGCACCTGCCCGCGCTGCGGCGCCGCCGAGCAGCCCGGAGACAACTGCGACACCTGCGGCGCCACCTACGATGCCACCGAGCTCGGCGAGCCGCGCTCGCTGCTGTCCGACGCCGCCCCGGTGCGCAAGGCGTCGCTGCACTACTTCTTCGACCTGCCGCGGTTCACCGGCTATCTGAAGGAGTGGACCGCCACCGACGCCGTGCAGCCGGAGGTGACCAACAAGCTCGCCGAGTGGCTCGGCGACGGCCTCAAGCCGTGGGACATCAGCCGCGACGCCCCCTACTTCGGCTTCCGCATCCCGGACACCGAGGACAAGTACTTCTACGTCTGGATGGACGCACCGATCGGCTACATCGCCAGCTTCCGCAACTACTGCGATCGCACCGAGGGGCTCTCCTTCGACGACTTCTGGAGCCCCGGCAGCAGCGCCGAGGTGCACCACTTCATCGGCAAGGACATCATCAACTTCCACGCCCTGTTCTGGCCGTCGGTGCTGTCCGGCGCAGACTTCCGCACCCCGACCAGGGTGCGCACGCACGGCTTCATTACCGTCGGCGGCACCCGCATGTCCAAGTCGCGCGGCACCTTCATCAACGCTTCCACCTATCTCGATCACCTCGACCCCGAGTACCTGCGCTACTACTTCGCCACCAAGCTGGCGCCCAACACCGACGACGTCGACGTGAACCTGGACGACTTCGTGCAGCGGGTGAACTCCGACCTGGTGGGCAAGGTGGTCAACATCGCCTCCCGCTGCGCCGGCTTCATTGCAAAGCAGTTCGACGGCAGGCTCGCGGGGGCGATCCACGACCGGGAATTGTGGGGCGAGGTCTCCGGCGCCGGCGAGCGCATCGGCGAGTTGTACGAGAGCGGCGACGTGAGCCGGGCGGTGCGCGAGATCACCGCGCTCGCCGACCGCACCAACGCCTACATCGCCGACCGCGAGCCGTGGAAGCACGCCAGGGATCCGGAGCGCCGCGAAGAGGTGCACGGCGTCTGCTCGCTCGGCATCAACGCCTTCCGCGCGCTCATGGGCTACCTGAAGCCGATCCTGCCGGCCATGGCCGCCCGCGCGGAGGCGTTCCTGAACAGCGGCGAGCTGACCTGGGCCGACGCCGCCGAGCCGCTGCTCGACCACCCGATCGCCAGGTTCAAGCCGCTGATCACCCGCATGGACCGCAAGGAGATCGACAAGGTAGTCGAAGCCACCAAGGCCGAGCCCGACGTCCACCACTAGCGCCCCGAGATCGCCGCCCGCGGCGGCGCTGCCGGCGCAACCAGCCTGCCTCAGGTCTCTTCGAGCAGGGCGGCGAGCCGGCGGACGGTGTTGTGGTTGCGGATGGTGACCTGCTGGTAGATGGGGTGCGCCGGCAGCTTGACGAAGGCGGAGCGGGTGACACGCGTCTTCTCCGCTGACCAGAAGACTGCCCCGGGACCGGCTGCAACCGTTTCCAGCTCCTCCTTGATGGGTGGGATGCTTGCCAGCACTTGCGCCGGCGTCGTTCCGGCGAGGGTGAACAGGGCGTTGTGACGCCAGGCGGGATCCTTGCCCCAGGTGACCGGCGCGGCATTGAGGAGGGCGCGGTAGTCGGCGTATGACAGCACGACGGCGCGCGCCGCGTAGGCGAAGCGCTCGGACAGGCCCGCTTCGACACGCGCGGTCAGTTGCTGCTTCTCCCCCGAGCGCGCCCGGAACACGATGTTCCCGCTTTGGATGTAGGTACGCACGTTGCTGAAGCCCAGGTCCTCGAAGCAGCGGCGCAGGTCGTCCTTGGCGATGATGTTGTTGCCGCCGACGTTGATGCCGCGCAGCAACGCGAGGTAGCGCTCGGCCATTGCTACCCGACCCGGGCCACACCGGCGACGCTCGGTCCGCCAGTAGCCACGCAGCCGCAGCCGGCGCCGGGGCAGTTCGGGACGATGACGCTGCTTCTCACCGCGTCTCCTGTTCCCTGGCCTTGGCCGCCGCCCAGATCCGCTTCGCGTCCTCCGTGGTCACCTCGGTGCCGTCGAACACGAACGGCTTGCGGCGCCGCATCTTGGCCACCACGCCGTCGAACACCTCGTGCGCTGCAAAGTGCCCGCTGCGTTCCGCCAGCAGCGCGCACATCACCACGTCCCACAGCAGGTCGCCCAACTCCTCCTTGAGGTTGTCGCGGTCCCCGTTGGCAATCGCGAGCAGCACCTCGTCCGCCTCCGAACGCAGTTCGCGAGCGTAGCGTTCCGCGGTCTGCGCCGTGGTCCACGGGCATCGTGCCAGCACCTTGCGCGCGGCGTCGGCAAGGCCGGCGAAGCTCTCCGTCATCGCCGAGCAACCGGCGGTCCGAGGTGGTTCCATCATCATGTGCCGAGCATCATAGCGGGCTTGCGGAAATCACTCACGGGTGTGCCCGCCAAGAGTCATCTGCCGGCGCGGGCTCGTTCGGTGGCTAGCGGCGTCCATCGCCTGCGGCGACAGAAGGGGCCGGTATCTCACCAGTCATCCTTGCGCGCGCGCGCCTCGTACAACAGGATCGCCGCCGCTGCCGCCACGTTCAGGGAGTCGGCGGCGCCGAGCATCGGAATCGCGACACGGCGAAAGCCCTGCTCCGTCCACGCCGGGGACAGGCCGAACCGCTCGCTGCCGAAGACCAACGCGGTGCGCCCTCGGACATCGAGCTGCCGGTAGTGCCCGCCGCCGCCGGGAGCAACGAGGTGGACAGCGCAGCCGTGCTCCCGGAGCCACGCAATCGCATCCTCCGCGCGGGTGAATTCGACCTGCGGTACCTTCAGGCTCATGCCGTGGCTGGCGCGGAACACCTGCGGGTGGCTCACACGTGCGCGCCCAGTCGTGATCATCACCAGATCGACACCAGCGCCGTCCGCGGTGCGCAGCAGGGTGCCGAGATTGCCCGGGTTCTCCAGGCCGTCGGCAACCGCGATCAGCGCCCGTTCGCCGACGCGCACCTCATCAAGCGACCATCGCGGCACGCGCACCACGGCAAGGAGCCCCTCGGGAGCGTCCCGCTCAGTGACGCGGTGCATACTCCTGGCCGATAGCTGATACGCGGACGCGGCGCGTTCGGCGGCCGCTGCCGCGCACGACCGCGCGCTGTCCGAGTGGATCAGTTCAGGACAGCAGAAGAACCGGTCGATCGGGGTCCCGAGTCGCAGCACCAGTTGCACGGCCCACAGCCCCTCGGCCGCCACCCGGCTGTCTACCGACGCCACGCTGCCGCGCCGGATGCGCAGCAGCTCCCTGAACGCCGGATGCCCTGCTCCGATCGCCATGCCGAGCGGCCGGCCGTCACCACCGCTTGCGCGTGCCTCACCGCTCGGCGGCCACTCTCTCAGGGCCACCGATCGCCACCCGCGATGGCACGACCGACCCCGGGTCGGCTCCCCAGGGGCGTCTCGGAAGCCGCTCGCTTCATCGTTCCGGTGTCACGGAGACCGGGCCGTGCGTGCCGCTTGGACGCCGCGCCGCCGGCGGCGGAAGGGATCGAAGGTACCTACCGGCCACTACGGGCGCATACCTCGGTGAGCGCGGCGACGGTGGTTTCCAGGGTGCGCGAGCGGTCCACCGCCTCCTCCGGCTCGTCGGCGAACGGGGTGGCGGACAGCAGTTCGTACAGGGCGGCGGCGCCGCGGTGGAAGTCGCCCGGTACGCCGACAGATTCGAAGGTGGCGGCGATCTGGCGCATCTCCTCGATCCAGCGCGGCGCCTTGGCGGGCAGGCCGGGCAGGGAGCGCCGCATTGATGCGTAGGTGGCGGCCTGGCTCTCGGCCAGCTCGGCGGCGAGCGCTTCGTCGACGCCGAGCCGGCTGGCGGCGGCGAGCTGGGCGAACTGCAGCGCCGAGGTGCCCTTGGTGACCGCGGCGTAGCACATCTTGAGGGCGGACGCACGCCCGATCGCGCCGCCGATGTCGCGCACCACGAGGCCGCCGCCCTCCAGCGGAGCAAGCAGGCGGGCGTCCGGGCCGCAGGCGTAGAAACGCGGACCGCGACCGTTGGCCGGCGGCCCGCCGATGATGCCGGCGTCGATGTACGGGGCGCGGGCGGCTCCGATCAGCTCCGCGATGCGTTCCGTGGTCGCGGGGGCGATCGCGTTGCAGTCGGCGTAGGGCGGGGTGGCGCCGGCCGCGGTCATCGCGGCCGCCACCTCCCGAGCGGCCGCCACGGCGGCGGCCGGCGGCATGATCGACAGCACCAGGTCGGCCTGCGCCACCAGCGCGGCGATGCTGCCGGTGTCGCGGATGCCGGCCCGTGCGGCCAGGCCGCGGGTGCGGGCCGACCGCCCGGCGAGCGAGGTAACCACGTCGAACCCGCGGCTGCCGAGCAGCCGCCCGACGGCGTGCCCCATGTTGCCGGGACTGACGATCGCTATGGTCTTCAAGACGAGCCTCCTGGTAGCAGAACAAATGCGTTTCAACCGCCACCGCGCCGCCGGCACCGCGCCTACGGCGCCTGCGCTTCGGATCGTACGCGGCGCCGGCGGTTGCGTCACGCGCCGCGCTGCGGGCCGGGCGGCGTCAATCTTCGTCACCCGGTTGGCCGCGCCGGCGCTTTACGGCGGCGCGGCGCGCCTTGTCCTGCAGGCGCCGCTCGCGGGCGGCGCGGGTGGGGCGGGTCGCCTGCCGGGGCCTCGGTTCGGCGAGCGCCTGCCCGACGAGGGCCGCCAGCCGCTCGCGCGCATCGCGGCGGTTCGCCTCCTGGGTGCGAAACCGGCGCGCCGTGATCACCAGGATGCCGTCGGCGGTCACGCGCCTGCCCGCGATGCGCAGCAGGCGCGTGCGCACCTCCGGCGGCAGCGATGGCGAACCGGTCGCGTCGAAGCGGAGCTGCACCGTGGTGGCCACCTTGTTCACGTTCTGGCCGCCCGGACCGCCGCTCTGGATGAACCGCTCCTCGAGTTCCTCCTCCGGGATGGCAACGCCCGGCGCAACCTGCACCATGGCTGTCATTGATTACCATCGGGCGCCCGCGCAGCAAGGGCGCGCAGTATATTCCCGCCATGCCGAATCTGGTCGAAGCGAGCGGCCTGGTGAAGCGGTACCGGGAGGTCACCGCGCTGGACCGATTGGACCTGGCGGTGGCCGAGGGCTCGGTGCTGGGCCTGCTCGGTCCCAACGGGGCGGGCAAGACCACCGCGGTGTCGATCCTGGCGACCCTGCTGGAGCCGGATGCCGGCAACGCGCACGTGGCGGGCGTGGACGTGGTGGCCAACCCGCGCGAGGTACGCCGGCGCATCGGGCTGTCCGGCCAGTTCGCGGCCGTGGATGAGCACCTCACCGGGTTCGAGAACCTGGTCATGGTCGGCCGGCTCTATCACCTGGGCCGGGGGCGCGCCCGCGACCGTGCAGCGGAGCTGCTGGAGCTGTTCGACCTGGCCGATGCCGGCGGGCGTCCGGTCAAGACCTGGTCCGGCGGCATGCGGCGCCGCCTCGACCTGGCCGGCGCCCTGGTGGCCGCGCCGCCGGTCCTGTTCCTGGACGAGCCCACCACCGGCCTCGATCCGTACGGCCGCCGCCAACTCTGGGAAGTGATCCGCGCCATGGTGGGCGGCGGCACCACGGTGCTGCTCACCACCCAGTACCTGGAGGAGGCGGACCAGCTCGCCGACCGCATCCTGGTGATCGACCACGGGAAGGCGATCGCCGAGGGCACCGCGGACGAGCTGAAGAGCCGGGTCGGCGCGGAACGGATCGAGGTCACCGTGTCGGACGCCGCGGTCCTGGAGCAGGCGCGGCGGGTGCTGGCCCGCTTCGCGGTGGGTGAGCAACGGGCCGACACCCGTTCGCGCTCGCTGATCACGCCGATCGCCGGCGGTGCGCCGGTGCTCACTGCGGCGTTGCACGAACTGCAGCGGGCCCGGATAGCGGTGCGCGACGTCGGCCTGCGCCGGCCGACGCTCGACGACGTGTTCCTGACCCTGACCGGCCACGTGTCGGCCCCGGAGGAGGAGAGCGCCGAATGAGTCAGCACGGTCACTCCGTGACGCGGAAGAGGACGAACACCGACGCGCAGGCATCGTCAGCCGGCCGGCTCGTTCGGATCAGGGGCCTGGTGTACGCGGTCAACGATGCCGCGGTAATCGCCTGGCGCAACGTGATAAAGATCAAGCGGGTTCCCGACATGCTGGTGTACGTGGTGCTGTCGCCGATCATGTTCGTGCTGCTGTTCGCTTACGTGTTCGGTGGTTCCATCGCCATCCCCGGCGGCTCCTACCGCGAATTTCTGATCGCCGGGATCTTCGTGCAGACCGTCGTGTTCGGGGCGAGCCTCACCGGCGCCGGCCTGGCCGAGGACATTCAGAAGGGCATCATCAACCGCTTCCGGGCGCTGCCGATGTCGCGCGGTGCACTGCTGGTGGGGCGCACGGTGAGCGACGTGGTGTACAACGCGCTGTCGCTCTTGATCATGGCGCTGACCGGGCTGGTGGTCGGCTGGGGGATCAGCTCATCGGTGCTGGACGCCGCGGCAGGATTCGGGTTGCTGCTGCTGTTCGCGTACGCGTTCTCGTGGGTAATGGCCTATATCGGACTGCTGGTGCCGAGCGTCGAGGTGATCAGCAACGCCTCGTTCATGGTGATCATGCCGTTTACCTTCGTTGCCAACACGTTCGTGCCGGCCGAGAACCTGCCGCCGGTGCTGCGCACCTTCGCACTGTGGAACCCGGTGTCCGCGGTCACCCAGGCCTCCCGCGAGTTGTTCGGCAACATCCCGCCCGGTAGCGCGCCGCCGGAGGCGTGGCCGCTGCAGCACCCGGTGCTCTACACGCTGCTGTGGACTGTGCTCCTGATCGTGGTGTTCGCCCCGCTGGCCGTGCACCGCTACCGCACCAGCGGCCGCCGCTCCTGAGCCCTCGCGCCTGCGGCCGCTCGCCTCAGCGGCGCCGGCGCAGAAATTTCAGGGCTGACCAGTCGCGATCCACCGCGCACACCTTGACGTCGACGAATTCGGTGCGCAGCCCGATCGCGCGCACGCCGTCCGCGGTCAGGTCGCCGGCCAGCGGCGAGCTCTTCTTCGGCCACGAGATCCACAGCATGCCGCCGTCGGCCACGTGGCCGGCAAGGGTGTCGAACCTCGCCGCCAATTCCGCCCGCGAGTCGGTGAAGAGGTGAAGGTAGTCGAACGTGCCGCGCAGGTCGGCGGTGATGTCGAACCGCTCAACGCCGTCGAGCAGCGCGCGGAACCCGTCCGGCTCGTGCAGAAGGCAGACGCGCAGGCCCGGGCGCAGCCCGAGCTTGCGCACGAGCGGGGTGCCGGAGTATCCCGCCGAGCCCTTCGCCATGCCGCGCACCCTTCAGTTGTCGCTGCGGATCTCGGCCTGCAGGTGGTCGACCGATCCGACGCTGGCGAACTCCGTGTAGCGGGGAGCGCCCCCCGTCATGCGCCCGCGCGGCCAGTGGATCAGCTCGCTGATGCTGGCGTTGGCGATCGGGAAATCGTGCAGCACCGGGGTGCCGGGCGTGATGCCGATCGCCCACCGCATCGTGACGTCGATGGTGCCGGCATGGGAGACGATGGCCACCTGCTCACCGACATGACGGGCGACAATCTCGTCGGTCACCGCCATCACCCGCTCGGCGAACTCCCGTATCGTCTCACCGTCGGAGGCCAGTTTGCGGTCCGGGTGCCACGCCAGCAGGTCGTCGCGCCGCTCGCGCAGTTGATCCATGGTGAGGTGAGGATCGGTAACGCTGCCGAAGCGGTACTCTATGAGGCGTGCGTCGATCGTCACCGGCAGTCCGGTGGCGGCGCCGACCTGGTTTGCGGTCTCGCGCGCCCGAGTCGCAGGGCTGGCGTAGATGGCGGCCGTTGCACGCGCGTGCGGCGCACGCGCGTGCAACGGCCGCGGCCTGCGCCTTGCCGGGCGCCGACAGCGGCGCGTCGTCGTAGCTGGTGCCCCGGGCATTGCGCGCCTGCGCGTGGCGCACCAGGAACAGCCGGATGCTGGGAAACTGGTTCACGGCGCCGCGGATGATAGCAGGTGAACGCACCGCCGTGCACACCGTGGGCCGACCCGATGACTGTCGACCGCGACGACGGCCTACGAGAGCGAGGTGAGGGCGGCGCCGGCGGCGGCGCCGATCAGCACCACCAGCCACGGCGGCACCTTCCACCAGGCCAGCATCGCGAACGCGGCCAGAGCGAGCGCAAGGTCGGCGGGACGGACGATGGCGGATACCCATACCGGGTCATAGAGCGCCGCCAGCAGCAGGCCGACCACCGCGGCGTTGATGCCGGCCAGGGCGGCGCGGAACCGGTGGTCGGCGCGCAGCCGTTGCCACAGCGGAAGCACGCCGACCAGCAGCAGGAACGAGGGCAGAAAGATCGCCGCCAGCGCGTACACGCCGCCGGTCCAGCCGCTCGGCGGTCCGGCCATCACGGTGCCCAGGTAGGCGGAGAAGGTGAACAGCGGCCCCGGCACCGCCTGCGCCATGCCGTAGCCGGCGATGAACTGGTCCCGCGTGACCCAGCCCGGCGGAACCACCTCCGCCTCCAGCAACGGCAGCACCACGTGCCCGCCGCCGAACACCAGCGCACCGGCGCGGTAGAAGCCGTCGAACACGCGCAGCCACTCGCTGTCGACCACCTGCCGGGCTACCGGCAGCCCGGCCAGCAGCAGGAAGAACCCGGCGAGCCCCACGACGGTGCCCAGCGCGCCGCCGCCGGCGGTGGTGCGCGGCGCCGCCGCGGCGGGCGTGCCCTCCGACAGCAGCAGCACGCCGGCCCCGCCGGCCGCGGCGATCACCAGCACCTGCGTCAGCGGGGTGCGCCAGAACAGCATGGCGCCGGCCGTGACGATGGCCAGCGACGCGCGCGTACGGTCGGGCGTCAGGTTGCGCGCCATGCCGTACACGGCGAACGCGACCACCGCCACGGCAACCGCCTTCAGCCCGCGCAGCCAGCCTCCGTCCGCCAGTCCGTCGAAGGCGGCCACGCCGTACCCGAACGCGATCAGCAGCACGGCCGACGGCAGGGTGAAGCCGAGCCACGCCGCGACCCCGCCGGCGAAGCCGGCGCGGGTCATCCCCACCGCCATGCCGACCTGGCTGCTGGCCGGACCCGGCAGGAACTGGCACAGCGCGACCAGGTCCGCGTAGGCGCCGTCGGTCAGCCACTTGCGCCTGGCGACGTACTCGTCGCGGAAATACCCCAGGTGAGCCACCGGCCCGCCAAACGAGGTCAGTCCGAGCTTCAGGGCCACGAGCAGAACTTCCAACAAGCGTGCGATCATGTGCGGCTGCCGGTTGCGCCCGACGGTAGCCGCCGCGGCGCACTCGGTCCAGCGGTCGCCTTCGATGAACGGCCTCTGTTATGGTAGGCGGGTACGATGCGTATTCTGTTCATCGGCGAAATTGTGGGCAGCGCCGGAATCTACTGCGTAAAGGCACTGCTCCCGGAGCTCAAGCGCGAGCTGGGCATCGACCTCACCATTGCCGCCGCCGAGGGCGCCACCGGCGGATTCGGCATCGGCAAGGGCCATGCCGTATACCTGCACAAGCTCGGCGTGGATGTTATCACCGCCGGCGACTTCGCCTATTTCAAGCGCGACGCGGTAAGCTACTTCGGGCAGTCGCGTTATCTCTTGCGCCCGGCGAACTACCCGTACGGCAATCCCGGGCGCGGCTGGCTGGTGGCGCGCCCGAGGCCGGGCCATCCGCGCTCCGGGAAGGCGGCTCATCGCGCGGGAAAGCGCACCCCCGCCGCGGCCGCCGAGCAGCCTGCGACGGCCGCCCGCGAACCCGCAACCGCCAATCCGGTCCCCGCAACCGCCACCGAAGAAGCCGTCTCCCGCGCGCCGCAACCTGCTGCATCCGCGGCATCCGCGGCGCCGAACGGCGGCACTACGCCCGCCGCCGCGGACAAGCAGTCCTCTCCGGGGGTCGGGATCATATCCCTGCTCGGCCAGGCGGGGTTCAGCCGCGTCCATCTGCGCAACCCGTTCGAGATGGCAGGCGGACTGATCGAACGGGTCAAGCAGCAGACGCCGGTCGTGCTGGTCGACTTTCACGCCACCACCACCTCCGAGAAGGTGGCGATGAGCCTGTTTCTCGACGGCAAGGTCACGGCGCTGATCGGCACCCACGTGCGTACCCTGTCCGCCGACGCGCGCCTGCTGCCCGGCGGTACGGCGGCCATCACCCACAGCGGCCGCACCGGCAGCCTGAACTCGGTGGGCGGCCTCGATCCCGAGGTCGAGACGCGCAAGTTTCTTACCCAGGTCCACGAGCAGTCGCGCGACGCCTGGGGGCTGCTGGAGCTGCAGGCAGTGGTGCTGGACGTGGGGGCGGATGGCGCGGCGCGGAGCATCAGCACGCTGCGCCGCCAGACCACGGCTCCGGAAGCGGCCCGCAAGGCGGCGGAAGCGGCGCGCAACCGTGGCCCGGGGCGCACCCGGCGCGCTGGCGGGCGCCGCTGAGTACCGTCGGCGCGGCACCGGGGCGATGGCAGCGGAACCGATTTCGATGTTTCGCCACGGGCTGCCGGCGCGCCGGCGCATCGCACGCCGGGCGCCGCGGCGCGCGCGAGCCGTGCGCCCGGACGGTGCGGCGCAGACCGTTCCGGCGGGCGCCGTGAGCCGTACCGCCCCGGACGCCGGCCGCGCGGTCCGCCAGCGGCGGCGCGGCGGCGGCACCCCGGCGCTGCTGGCCGCGGCGCTCGCCGCGCTGCTCGGCGCGTGTACCTTCGACTACGGCGGCGACCCCGGCCCCGAGCAGCTCGCCGACGAAGTTCCGGAAACGGTGCTGACCGGGGCCACCCACACGGTGGTGCGCAACGGCCGCGTGGTGGCCGAGATCCGGGCGCGCCGGATCGAGAACTTCCCCGGCGCCGGCCGCGCGGTGCTGAGTGACGTGCGCTACGTCGAATACGACGGCGGCGGCAGCGTGGCGGCCACCGGGCGCGCCGACCGCGCGGTATACTACCCCGAGAGCGAGGACGCCGAGGTGGCCGGTGCCGTCCAGTTGCGGTCGGTCTCGCAGCAGGCGTCACTGACCGCCGAGGAGTTGCACTGGGATCATGCCGGACGCCTGCTCAGTACGGGTCCCGAGCAGGTCGTGGCCGTTATCCGCGACGATGGGTCTCGCGTCCAGGGTGCCGGGTTCGAGGCGGAGTTGCGTGCCAAGACCATCCACTTCTCCGGGCCGGTGAGCGGGCGGCTGGTGGCCGAGACAGCCGCCGATGAGTGACCGGACTCCGGTCCTGGCGCGCGTCTCCCGCGCGTCCCTGCGATCCGGCTGCGCGCTCGCGGGCGCGGTGGCGGCCGCGCTGATCGCGGCTGCCCCGCCGGCGGCCGCGCAAACGGATCAGTTTTCCTTCACCGCCGACCAGATGGAAACGGTGCTCGCCGAGGGCCGCGAGCGGACCGTGTTGAGCGGCACCGCGGCGCTTGCTTCGGACGACACCGAGATATTCGCCGACAGCATCGAGCTGTTCGGCGACGACCTTGCCTTCGCCCTGGCGCGCGGCGGCGTGCGCGTGGTGCAGGTCGGCGACGGGATCGAGCTCACCAGCGAGACGGTGTTCTACAACCGCCGCGACGGCATCGTGCGCGTGGAGGGAGATGCGCTGCTCATCGACCACGACAACGAGATGGTGATCAGGGGGGGCTTCCTGGAGCACTGGGAGGAGCGCAACGAAACCTCGATTCAGATTGGCGTGCAGATCCTGAGCGACGACCTGGTGGCCCGCGCCCAGCTCGTGCACTACGACCGCGGCGCGCAGACGCTGACGCTCAGCGGTCTGCCGGTGGTCACCTGGAAGGGCGACGAGTATCACGCATCGCGTATCTTCATCGACCTCGACCAGGAACGCATCGTGCTTTCCGGCGCCGTCAGCGGGCAGATAACCTCGTCGCCGGAGGATGGCGAAGGCGGCGGCGACGCTTCCGAAACCGAGTCGGACGCCACCGGCGGCGCCGCACCGGAGGCCGGCGGGCAGGACGGCGCGTCCGGCGCACCCCCCGGCACGGCGACGCGAGGCGCGCCGCAAGAAGCCGACGCCGCCGGTGCCGCCGGTGCCGCCGCTCCGGACGCCGCGGCAGACGGTCAGACGCGGGATGCGGAGGCAGGCCGGTGACCCCTGCCCGCGGGCCGTCCGCCATCGCCGCCGCCGGCGCCACCCTCGCGGTCGAGGGGCTTACCAAGCGCTACGCGCGCAAGTACGCCGCCCGCGACGTGACCTTCTCCATGGGGAGCGGCGAGGTGGTCGGCCTGCTTGGGCCCAACGGCGCCGGCAAGACGACGGTGTTCTACCTGATCGTGGGTTTCATACGGCCGACCGCGGGGCGCATCTTCCTCACCGGCGAAGAGATCACCCGCCTGCCGATGTTTCGCCGTGCGCGCGCCGGCATCTCCTACCTGCCACAGGAGGCGTCGGTGTTCCGCAAGCTCACGGTGGAGCAGAACCTGCTGGCCGTGCTGGAGACCCGGCGCGGGCTGACGCGCAGCGCCCGGCGGCAGCGCTGCGACGAGATTCTGGATCAACTGGGGCTGGAGGACCTGCGCCGGCAGCGCGCATATTCGCTCTCCGGCGGCGAGCGGCGCCGCACCGAGATCGGTCGCGCGCTCGCGATGCGGCCGAGCTTCCTGCTGCTCGACGAGCCGTTTGCCGGCATCGACCCGATCGCCGTCCAGGACATCAAGGGCATCGTCGCCCGCCTTGCGGAAACCGGCATCGGGGTGCTGATCACCGACCACAACGTTCGCGATACGCTTGAGATAACGCACCGCAGCTACATTCTCCGCGCCGGTGAGATCATGGTCAGCGGCACGCGCGGCGAACTGCTCGACAATCAGCTCGCGCGGCAGCTCTACCTGGGGCGCGACTTCCGCATGTAGCGGGCGCACCGCCGCGCCGGGCCCGGCCAGGCTCGGCCTCTGCTCTCGTTGACAGAGGGGTGGACCGTCACCCACCATGAGAGGAGAGCCATGCTGTCGCAGCAGCCCGTCCTCCGCCAGGAACAGCGCCTCAAGATGACGCCCCAGCTCTACCAGGCAATCCGCATCATGGCGATGCCGGTGCAGGAGCTGCAGGCTACCATCCAGCAGGAACTGGAGCGCAATCCGGCGCTGGAGGTGATGGAAGACAACTCTACCGCGTCGCTGGAAACCGAGCCGGCGGCCGGCGCCGAGGAGAGCGTATTCGCCGAGTCCTCCGATCCGGGGTACCTGAACGGCAGCCACGGCGCCGAGGCGGACGCCAAGCGCCAGTTCATCGAGGGTGCCCTCACGCGACCGGAGACGCTGCAGGAGCATCTGCTGTGGCAACTCCGCCTGCAGCCGCTCGCCGGGCCGGAGTTCGAGCTCGGCGAGATGCTGATCCGCAATCTGGACGACAATGGCTTCACGCTCGAGGAGCCCGATACCCTCGCCGAGGACGTGCCGCCGGAGCGCCTCGCCAAGGTTACCGCGATGATCCAGGCGTTCGATCCGCCCGGTTGCTGCACGCGTGACTACACCGACTCGCTGCTGGCGCAGATTCGCGTGCATCCGCGGGCACTGCCGGGCAGCGCCGAGCTGGTGCGCAGCCACCTGGAGCTGGCCGAACGCGGCAAGACGGCGGACATCGCGCGGGCCATGGCGATCCCGGAGCAGGAGGTACATGACCTCCTGGCATTCGTGCGCGAGCTCGATCCGATCCCGGGCCGCAATTTCAGCGCCGAACAGGTGCGCTACGTGAGCCCCGATGTGATCGTGAAACAGATCGACGGCGAACTCGCGCTCGCGCTCAACGATCAGCAGATGCCGGTGCTCGGCGTGAGTCCGTTTTTCGAACAACTGAGCCGCGACAGCCGTGACCGCCGCGACCGCCGTGACAGCCGCGACAGGGAGCTGAAGAAGTTCGTCAACCACAATCTGCAGGACGCGCGCTGGTTCATGCGCAGTATCGACGAACGCAACCGCTCGCTGCTGAAAGTCACCCGGGCGGTGGTCGACGCCCAGCGCGAATTCTTCCGGCGCGGCGCCAAGTACCTGGTGCCGCTGACGCTGAAGGACGTGGCTGCCGACGTCGGCGTGCATGAAGCGACCGTGTCGCGGTTGGCCAACGGCAAGCACGTCCAGACCGAGTTCGGTATTTTTGAACTGCGCTACTTTTTTACCAATTCGATTTCCGGCGCGGGATCGAAGGGGTCGCGCTTCTCCAAGACCGCGGTCAAGGAGATGCTGCGCGAAATCATCGAGAATGCCGCCGTGGCCGGCCGCCATGATGGCGCGGCCGCGAAACCGCCGTCGGACAGCCGGCTCGCCGAGATCCTGGCGGAGAAGGGAGTGCGCATTGCACGGCGCACGGTGGCAAAGTATCGCAAGGAGCTGAATATCGACAGCTCGTATCGCCGCGCCTGACCACAACAACGAGGAGTATCTGCACATGCAACTGGACATCAAGGCGATTCATTTCTCGCTCAACGAAGTGCAGCGGGAGCACATCGACCGCCGCATCGAGCGATTCTCGTACGCGCGCGAATACCTGGTCGACCTGGGACTGACGCTGACCCGCGAGGGCAGCCAGTATCACGTCGACGCATCGCTTCACTTTCGCTGGGGTGCGACCAACCACCTCAAGGTGAGCGGCTACGACCTGCTGGAGGCGTTCGACCGGCTGATGGACAAGATTCAGCACAAGGTCAGCAAGGAGAAGGAAAAGGTTACGCGCGGTTCGCACGGCGCCCCGCACCGCGCCGCGTCGCGCGGCTGAAGCCTTACCCGACCGTACCGGGCATGCCTGGCAAGGTGACCGTTCTCAACCTGCTGCAGCTCGAATTGAAGGAGCACGAAGCGCTGCAGTTGACCTGCGCCGCCGCGCGCCGCGGCCTCGCCGCGGAGTTGCACGTTCCCGAGTTGAACCGGCCCGGCCTGGCGCTCGGCGGGTTCTTCGACAGCTTCGCCTTTCAGCGCGTCCAGGTGTTCGGACGGGGAGAGAGCGCCTACCTGCGCAAGCTCGCCGAGGAACGTGCCACCGAGTCGCTCGAACGGATGGTTGCCTATGACATCCCGTGCAGCGTGTTCACCCACGGCATCGAGCCGACCGAGGACTTTCTGCGCCTGTCGGAGGCGGCCGGGCGCGCCGTGCTGCGCACGCCGTTGACCACCGCGGAATTCACCGCCCGCGTGGAACGTATCCTGGCCCTGATGTTCGCCCCCTCCGAGCGCGTGCACGGGGTCATGCTCGAGGTGTTCGGCATGGGCGTGCTGATTCAGGGCCCGAGCGGCGTCGGCAAGAGCGAGGCCGCCCTGGCCCTGGTCGAGCGCGGCCACCGGCTGGTGGCGGACGACGTGGTGGAGGTACGCCTGGTGGACAACGTGCTGCACGGCAGCGGCATCCGCGAGGCCAGCCATCACATGGAAATCCGCGGCCTCGGCATCATCAATATCTCCTACCTGTTCGGTGTCGGGGCGATTCTCGACTCCAAGAACATCCAGTTGGTGGTGCGCCTTGAAGATTGGGACAATTCCGCCGATTATGATCGAGTAGGGCTGGACGAGCGAACGGTGGACTTTCTCGGTGTCGGGGTCCGCGAGGTGCTGATCCCGGTGCGTCCGGGGCGGCCGATCTGGATCCTCATCGAGACCGCGGCCATGAACGAAAGGCTCAAGCACATGGGGTACTATTCGGCGGCGGAGTTCAGTCGAAACGTCACCCGGTGGCTCGACAGCCGAAGGCCGCGGGAAGTCACCGTAGAGGAGTGGTAACGCTGATCGTACGGGAAGTTCTCATCATCAACCGCGCTGGAATCCACGCCCGGCCCGCCGCCAAGCTGGTTCGAACCGCCGGTGCGTTCTCCTCCGACATCTTCCTGGAGAGCGGCGGAGAACGGGTCAACGGGAAGTCGATCATGGGCATCATCACGCTCGGCGCAACCTACAGGACCACGGTCAAGATCATCGCCGACGGCGCCGACGAAGAAGCTGCCGTGGAAGCGCTTGAGGACCTGTTTGCGCGCCGCTTCGAGGACGTCCAGATCTGACCGGGCGGCGCGGCGGCGGTAGGCGTCGGTGGCGGCGGTAGGCGGCGGTTGTCGCGGCTGCGCCAGATCGGGATAATTGCACCCGGGGGCCGATGACGGACGCGATGGTACGGAGCGGGGTTGCGTGCGCGGGTTGACGGTGCGCCAGCGCGAGGTGCTGGATTTCATCAACGGCTACATTGAGCATCACCGTTACCCGCCCGCGATTCGTGAGCTTGCCGAGCACTTCTCCATTTCCATTCGAGGCGCATACGATCATCTGAAGGCGCTCCGGAAGAAAGGCTACGTGCGTTCGGCCGAAGGACGGCCGCGCTCGCTGGAGGTGCTCGACGACGGCTCGGACGAGCGCCGGCGCCGCCTGGTGCGCATCCCGCTGCTTGGACCAGTCGCCGCCGGCGCGCCGGTGTTTGCCGAGGACAACGTCGTTGGCACCATCGCCGTATCGGACGAACTGCTGGGGTCCGGTACCTGCTTTGCCCTGCGCGTGCGCGGCGACAGCATGTGCGACGCCGGCATTCTCGACGGCGACGTCGCCATCGTTCGGCGCCAGGAGCACGCCGACAACGGCGACATCGTGGTGGCGATGATCGAGGAGGAGGCGACCCTCAAGCGTTTCTTTCGCGAAAGCAACCGCATTCGGCTGCAGGCGGAGAACGCCGCCTATCCACCGATCTTTACCCGGGATCTGCGCATTCTCGGCAAGCTGCGCGCCGTGCAGCGCACCTACTAGCGCGGGTCGGAACGCCAGTGGCCGCCACCGCCCGCCGGCGCTCCACCGGCGGCCGCCGCTCGGCAAACACGCAGCGGTCGACACCACCGCCGCCGCCGCGCGGTCTGGCGGGGGGCGTTCACCTGCTGCTCGGCCCGGAGCTCGGCCAGAAGAGCGATTTCGTGGCGCAGATCGTCGCCGCGGCGGAAGCCGCGCACGGCGACACCGAGGTGCAGCGCACCTTTCCGTACGACACCGACCTGATCGACCTGGTGGCGGCGCTGCGCACACCGGGGTTGTTCACCAGCCATCGCGTGGTCGTGCTGCAGGAGGTGCAGGATCTGCGCGCCGGCAACCAGTTGGACGCTCTGTTGGGATACGGCGCGGAGCCGTCGGCGGCCAGCACCCTGGTGCTGACCAGCGCCGGGATGGCGCGCGACCTGCCGGCCGCGCTGCCGCGCATGGTGCCGCGGGCGCGCACGCGGATTTTCTGGGAGATGTTCGAGAACCGGCGCGAGGGCGCGGTGCAGCGCGCCTTTCGCGCCCGCGGCGTCCGCATCGACGCGGAGGCGTGTGCGCTGATCCTGGAGCTGGCCCCCACCGACAGCGCCGCCCTGGAGGCGCTGTGCGGCAGCCTGGCCGGCTTCTTTGCGTCGGGCGCCTTCGTGGCGGTCGAGGACATCGAGCCGTACCTCTACCACGGCCGCGAGGAGACGGTGTTCTCGCTGTTCGATCGGGTGGTGGCGCGCGACCTGCAGGGTTGCCTGGAGACGCTGACCACCCTGCTGCTGGCGCGGCGCGGCGATGCGATACAGATCGTGGCGATGCTGCACAGCCAGTTTCAGCGCCTGCTCCGGTTCAAGGAGCTGCTGGCGGCGCGCACGGCGCCGGCGCAGGCGCTGGCGGAGTTGCGCATCACCGGCAAGCGCATGCAGCGCACCTTCCAGGAGGCGCACCGCCGCTACGCCGATGCCGAAATGGAGCCGATTCAGCGGTTGCTGGTGGAGTTCGACACGCGTGCGCGGCTGTTCAGTCAGGAGTTGACGGAACCGCTGCTGCAGCTTCTTCTGTACCATATTGTTGCCCGAGGTGGGCAAGGAGCGTGGCGGCCGTTTCGCGTGTGACGCCGGCACGGGCGGCGATCGTCTCCGGCGACGCGGCGAGCATCGCGGGCACCGAGTCGAACGCCTCCAGCAGGCGGCGGCTGCGCACCCGTCCGATGCCGTGCACCGCCTCCAGCATCGACGTCGACACGCGCTTGCCGCGCAGCCGCCGGTTGAACGAGTTGGCGAACCGGTGCGACTCGTCGCGGGCGGCCTGCAGCAGGCGCAGCGCCGCCGAGCCCTCGGGCAGCGCAACCGGCGACGACCGGCCCGGCACGAACACCTCTTCGTTGCGCTTGGCCAGGCCGGCCACCGGCACGCTGTCCAGCTCCAGGGCGCGCAGGATCCTGGTGGCGGCGCTGACCTGTCCCTTGCCGCCGTCCACCAGCACCAGGTCGGGCAGCGCGCGGTTGTCGTTGACGGCGCGGGTGTAGCGCCGGGCCACCACCTCCCGCATCGCCGCATAGTCGTCCACCTTGCCGTCCAGGCTGCGCAGCCGGAAGTGGCGGTAGGACTGCTTCTCCGGGCGCCCGTCGGCGAACACTACCAGCGAGGCAACCGCGTCGCTGCCCTCCAGGTGGGAAATGTCGAATGCCTCGATACGGCGCGGCACGGCATCGAGGTGCAGCGCCGTGCGCAACTCCTCGAGCACCCGGAACTGGGCGTCGCGCCCGGCGCGCTTCTGCTCGCTGCTCTCCCACTCCACCTGCGCGTTGTGCTCCGCCATGCGCAGGAAGCGCACGTGCTTGCCGCGCTGCGGCACCCGCACCTCCAGCCGCGCCGGCCGCCGCCCGCGCGGCGCCGCCGGAGCCATGCCGTCTGCCGAGGCGGCCGCCGTAGCGCCAACCGCCGGCCCGCCGGCCGGGGCCGCGCCGGCTCCCGGTTCCGACCCCGCCCCGTGGGCCGCGGGAGCCCCGGCCACCGAGGCCGCCGCCGCGTCCCCAACCGCGGCGGCCGCACCCGCGTGAGGTTCCGCCGGCGCTGTGCCGGCGGCCGGTTCGGCATTCGCCGGATCCGCGCCGAGCGCGCGGTCGAGGGCATTCTGCAGTACCTCGGCCGCCGCCGGCGGCAGGCGCAGGAACACGGTGCGCGGGCGGGTCTGCACGCCGGCGTAGAACTGCAGCAGGAAGCTCGGCAGCACCTCTTCCGGCGGCGCCTCGTCGACCAGCCGAAAGCGCTCCTTGCCGACCAGTTGTCCGTGCCGGAACTGAAGGAGGGTGACCGTGTAATGGGAGCCGTCGCGATGGCAGCCCACGTAGTCGCGCGCCTCGCGCGAGAAGTCGACCACGTTCTGGTCGCTGTCGGACACCTCGCTGATGGCGCGCACCTGGTCGCGGAACAGCGCCGCCTTCTCGAAGCGCAACGCCTTCGCCTCCGCCTGCATGCGCGCGCGCAGCTCGCGCACCAGGTCGGCGCTCTTGCCGGTCAGCAGCTTGCGCACCGCCGCCACGCGCTCCTGGTACTCCGCGGCGCCGATGTTGCCCACGCACGGCGCCGCGCAGCGCCCGATGTGAAAGTTCAGGCACGGCTGGTCGCGTTCCTTGAACACCGCACCGCGCTTGCGCAGCGGGAACAGCTTGTCGATCAGCGTCAGGTAGATGTCGATCTGGTTCACCTTCGGGAACGGCCCGAAGTACTCGGATCCGTCCAGAACGATGGTGCGGGTGCGAAACGCCTTCGGGAACCGCTCGTTGGTGAGGCGGATCACCGGGTACGACTTGCCGTCCTTGAGGTTGATGTTGTAGCGCGGCTTGCGGTCCTTGATGATCGTGTTCTCCAGCAGCAGCGCCTCGAACTCGCTGCGCGTCACGATCACCTCGAAGTCGGCCACCTTGCTCGCCAGCACTTCCGTCTTGATGTCGCGGTTCCAGCCCCTGCCGTCCTGAAAGTAGGTCGCCACCCGGGCGCGCAGGTTCTTGGACTTGCCCACGTACAGCACGGCGCCGCGGCGGTCCTTGAGCAGGTACACGCCGGGCGAGCGCGGCAACTCGCGCGCCAGGCGCGGCAGGTCGGCGGGCAACGGATCGGAAGCAGCCATCGGCACCTGCGAACATAGTAGTACGACCCGCCCCGCCGGCAAACAGCCGCCCGCGGTGGGAGCGGTGGGAGCGGTGGGAGTAGGCGCGGCCCGCGATTAGTGGCATATTGAGCCGGCCCGCGCCTGCCCGCAGGAGCGCGGCCCGCGACCGGGGGATTAGCTCAGGTGGTAGAGCGATTGGTTCGCAA
This sequence comes from Spirochaetia bacterium, assembly GCA_965208575.1. Taxonomy (GTDB): domain Bacteria; phylum Spirochaetota; class Spirochaetia; order SZUA-6; family Bin103; genus Bin103. The sequence goes on from CBDBOV010000002.1 coordinate 667,156, forward strand.
TCAATAGGTCAGGGGTTCGAGTCCCCTATCCTCCATCGATTTCCCATGACATCCATTTGCGCGCGACCGTCCGCCGCGGCTGGCGCGCCGCGTACCGATGCAACCGCGGCGTCCATTGGTCGCGGCGGAAGTGGACCGACACAAGTATTCGCGGTAGCCTGTTCGTCAGGATGGCTGCCGCACCGAAGATCGACTCCCTGCAGGATCTGATCCGCGCGCTCGACGAGCACCCGGAGTGGGTGGATGAGTTGCGGGCCCGGCTGCTGCCGCGAGAATTGCTGGAGCTGCCGCAGATACTCGCCGACTTCATCGCCGCGACGGACAAGCGCTTCGAGGCTATCGAAACACGGCTCGACCGCCTGGAGGACGGGCAAGCCCGGATCCGGGAAGACATGGCGCTGCTGCAGGACGGGCAAGCCCGGCTACGGGATGACGTGGCGCTGCTGCAGGACGGGCAAGCCCGGCTACAGGATGACGTGACGCTGCTGAAGGACGGGCAAGCCCGAATACGGGATGACATGGCGCTGCTGAAGGGCGGGCACGCGAGAACCGTGGCCGAACGTCAGGCCGTCCTCATCGTCGAGGACTTGGGTCTGGAGTACGTGCGCACGCTGAACTTCGAAGACATCACGAACATGGTGCGCACTCACGACACGAGCGGCCTCGGGGCGAACGACCTGCGCAGCTTCCGACTGGCGGACCTGATCCTGGAAGCGAAGGAACAGCCGGGTGCAACCTGTTACGTGGCGGTAGAGATCTCCTTCACGGTCAACGGCAGGGACACGAGGCGCGTGCTACGCAACGCGGAGTATCTGCGCAGGTTCACTGGCCAGCCAGCACATGCCGTGGTCGCCGGCGTGCACGTCGACGAGCGCATCCGCGAACCCATCGCCGCCAGCGAGGTATCCTGGTATCGGCTGGACCGCAACTCACTGGAAGTCGCCTAGCTGCCTACCCCGGCGGAACCGAGGATTTTTGCGAATCTTGACCAGGCATCGCTACCGCGGCCGCAGGGGTCAGAACCGGTAGCGTATGCCTAGCTCGATGTGGTGGCCGAGCGCGAGGGCGACCTTGTTGTCGTTTTCGAAGGTGGCCTCGGTGGTGCCCGTCAGGCGGTAGCCGATACTGGTCGTCAGTCCGTCGAAGACGTAAAAGCCGACGCCGGCGGCCCCCTGGAAGGCCAGCGCCCACACCGAACCGGATAGGTCGTACGGGTCTATCCTGGGGTCTTCGATCACTGTGACGGAGATCTGCGACGCGCCGACGCCGGCGCCGATGTACGGGGTGACCAGCGTGCCGGTGTCGATGTCGTAGTAGACGGAGGCAACTACGTCCAGAAAGCTGATGGAACTGTCGTCCCAGTCGACCTTCTCCAGTGCGTCATTGGCGGGCTTGAGGACGGCTTCTTCCGTAACGTCGAGGTATTTCGTGAGTGTGACGGAGGTGACCGGTGCTGTGCGGTAGCCGAACGACAACTCGGGGCGGAATCCCGAAATCGAGTACCCGGCTGCGAGCCGGCCCCCCAGGAGTCCCCAGTCGGTGCCGGCGTCGGCGTCGGTCTGGGTGTCGCCCGCCGCAGGAGCGTGGAAGGTTGTGGTGCCCGGCACCGCCAGCCCGTAGGTGGCGGCGACGTACATTCCGTCGGCGGTTGCCATCAAATCGTAGTAGTCCGATTGTCCTTCCGCGAACGCGGCGAGCGGTGCCAGCAGGAGCACAGCGCCGCAAAGAAGTCCCAAGCGTTTGATCGTCCGTGTGATTGTCGTGATTGTCATTGCGCCATCACCGTGCAACCTCTGCGCACCGGTGTCAAGGAGCTGCGCCGTATGGCGGGGGTCGCGGGTTTGCGGCTATCCTCCGCCTACCGTGATCGTATCGCGAGAGACCCTGCTGGAACTCATGGCGGCCGGCGAGGTGGTGGTGGAGCCGCTCCATCAGGAACACATGCAGCCCGCATCGATCGACCTGACCCTCGGCAGCCACTTCCTGAAGGTGGATGAAAACGCCATCGACCGGATTACGCTGGATTCGGAGTTGCGCTACCTCGACCTGCACGCCGACAGCGAGACGGAGGAGATCGTGATCCCGCCGCTGTCGTTCCTGCTCGCCGTGACCCGCGAGCGCATCCGGCTGCCGGCCAACATGACCGCGTTCGTGGAGGGGCGCAGCTCGATCGGGCGCATCGGCCTGTTCATCCAGAACGCCGGCTGGGTCGACCCCGGCTTCGACGGCACCATCACCCTGGAGCTGTTCAACGCCAACCGCCTGCCGATCCGCCTGCGCGCCGGCCGCCGGATCTGCCAGATCGTGTTCGCACAACTCGACCGCAGCACCAGCCGCCCCTACCAGGGCAAGTACCAGCACCAGTCAGCCGCCGTCGGCAGCCTCATCCACCTCGACACGACCACGGGCCGGGAAGAGTGACATAGAAGTAGGTGGCGTACTTGCCACCACGCGCGCAACGGTGAGCAGTCCGGGCACCGCTAAATGCGATTCCTCAACTCTGAACTCTGGGTGTCGCTCGACAACGCGAACACGGTGCACCGTGCCGGTGGCGTCCTCTTGTTCCGCCTCCTTCGACCGCCTACGTGCCGGCTCCCCGCGACCCGCCCCCGGCGCGCTTTCCAACCATTGGGTGAGAAGGGCAGGAACGGCGCAAAGAATTGTGCGGGGGTGTATTTCGCTCACTGCTCCGCTTCCGCCTTCGTTGCAGCGTCCAGGGCGCGCATATACCGACCGCACCCGTTCCCCTCACTGGTGACTCGTCGCATCTTGTCGGTTTCGCCGTCCACCTCGGCGACGAGCCGGCAACGGTAGTTGTAAGTCGTTGTTCTGGTACCGTGCGTAGTTGATTGCCCCGTGTAGGTGTAGCTGTTGAACGTCTGCTGGTCGTACACCGTGCCCGTGTGGTATGTGGTGTTGGTGGAGGGAAGCGTTAAGTTGAAGTTGCCGGAGCGCTCCCATACGTACAGGGTCACGCCGTCCAAGTAGGCGATCGTCGCGGTCGGGTAGCCGATCGCGACGACCAGCGCAGTAACGCTACGCCCGTGGTAAGGGGCCAGCACCTCGGTGGCGGGGAGGGTGACGCACGCACCTAGCACACTAGCAGCCGCGAGTGTGACGAGCAGGCGGGAGGCCAAGCGGCGGTCATTCATGGTCATGTGCTCTATCCGGCCTTGCGCTCCGGTTCGGCCGCTCGTTCCGCAAGCTGGTATTGCTGCGCACGATCTCCAGGCAGCATAGCGCGAATCGCGTTCAACTCGCCGCGCAACGTCAGCCTGTCCGTCAGTTCCGGCCACAGCGCGCATAGCGCGCCCCGTTCCTCGCCCGTCGCGCCCCTGTATAGCCTCGCATCGTTCATTTGCCGCCTCTCGATTTCCAGCGCCTGGCGGGGGGAACCCCGACGGGGTCGCTTACTACAGGGCACTACACCGACGCACGTACTCGGTCCAAGCGGCACCGTCGTTGGGCTCTACGTCTACCACCCCGGTGCTGCCGTCAATGCTGAAGTGTAGATCCTCGTGGTGGCGGTGCAGCGTGGCGAAGCCATTGGTCGCAACGTCCCGCATGTCCACCTTGCCAGTCATTCTGTTCACGTCGTGGAACAGTAAGGCCCAGTTCACCAGCACTGGTTCGGCATCATCATACTCCCAGTGCTTGATCCACTTGAAGCGATCCGCGAGTCCGGCGACTTGGGCATCCACGCCAAACCCATACTCATCACCGGGATGATTGGCGAATCGTTCCTCAATGTAGGTGGTGGGATTGAAGTCGCCGGCGCGCAGGAGGTGGATGGTGATGCGCGTCGGTTCGTCGCACATGTGGGCCGCGTGGAACAAGCCCTCAACCGTATTCCCGACGCCAGGCCCCCCTACGCAGTCGACAATGTGCCCCGTACCGTAGTCCCAATCAACGGCGAAGACGACGCACGCCCCGTACTCGCGCGCATCGCGGAAACGGAAGTGCGTCAAATCGCTGAACCCTTCGGTGGCGCCGGCGCGCCGGCGCCCGCTGGCGTTGGCGAGCGGCTCGGCGACGGCGCCGTTCGGCAGGACCGACCACCGCTCCAGAAGCTCGGCCGCGCCGATCTCCCGGAATAACCGCTCCGGCTGGTTCGCCTCGGGCTGCTTCGGCGGCGGTTTGGTGGTGTCCACTACCTCATCGCAGCCGGCCAAAGCGACTATGGCGACCGTGGCCGCAACCAATGAGATGATCCTCGCCGTCATTCATTCTCCCCGTGTGGCGCAGTTCTCGCGCCAGTGTGGTGCCGCAAACGTGCTCCGAAGTGCGCATCCTCGTCAGATACCCCTCGCACTGCGGCCAGAGATCCCCCACCTCCTTGGCAGGGTACTCTCCTGTGCCATCCTCTCAGTTCGCGAATACGAATATATCAGCTAGGATGGGGACAGATCGTGTAATTATAGTGTCACACTGTGGTTTTCCCGTGCACCTTTTGTGAATAGCCAGTGCCGTGTGACAACTCCCAGCAGTGGCGAGCTACTCAAGGGTTCTGAGCGTCCGGCCAGCCGGGGGCAGGCTGTGAGGGAAGTGGCGAACAGCGGTTAAGTGCAACGGCGGTTACCGCGGTTACCGTGTCATATTCGAGGGACTGTTTCGTGGTTCCAGCTCAGAATGCAGGGGCTGGAGAACACCGAGATCGCTCGGCTGACCAAGTGCGACCGCGCGCCCAACGTCCTGCGAGGGCTTCGTTCGCCTCCACCCCAGCCTACAATTCCTGCACTTGCCCGTCGGACAGTTCTGGATTCTGTCGCCCGTTACGGGTTCGCAACTTCCGGCCCGTCGTCGGTGTGGTCAACTACTTATGATACAGGGCGCTACCGCTGCTCCATCGGCACGTAGGGGCGCTCGCGTTCGCCGGTGTAGATCTGCCGCGGGCGGGCGATGCGGTTCTGCGGGTCGTGGATCATCTCGGTCCAGTGCGCGATCCACCCCGGCAGGCGGCCGATGGTGAACAGGGTGGTGAACATGTTTACCGGCACGCCGAGCGCCTGCAGGATGATGCCGGAGTAGAAGTCCACGTTGGGGTACAGCTTGCGGGCGATGAAGTAGTCGTCGCGGAGGGCGATTTCCTCGAGCTGGACCGCGATGTCGAGCAGCGGGGTGGACACGCCGATCCGCTCCAGCACCTCGAAGCAGGCGCGCTTGAGGATGGTGGCGCGCGGATCGAAGTTCTTGTACACGCGGTGGCCGAAACCCATCAGGCGCATGCCGGCGCGCCTGTTCTTGACCTTGTCCAGGAACTGCTGGCCGTCGTCCCCGGAAGCGTGAATCTGCTCCAGCATCTCCACCACCGCCTGGTTGGCGCCGCCGTGCAGCGGCCCCCACAGCGCGTGCACGCCGGCGGAAATGGCGGAGAACAGGTTGGCCTGCGAGCTGCCCACCATGCGCACCGTGCTCGCCGAGCAGTTCTGCTCGTGGTCGGCGTGCAGCAGGAAGATCAGGTCCATGGTGCGCGCCACCACCGGGTCCACCTCGTACTCCTCCGCCGGCGTCGCGAACATCATGTGCAGAAAGTTGGCGGCGTAGCCGAGCCGGTTCAGCGGCGACATGAGGGGCTGGCCCATGGTGTGCTTGTAGGAGTAGGCGACGATGGTCGGCACCTTGGCGATGAGCCGGTGGATGGCGATCTCCATCTCCCGGTCGTTGGTGACCTGCATCGAGTCGGGATAGAAGGTGGACAGCGCGCCCACCACTGCCCCGGTCACCGCCATCGGGTGCGCATCGTGGGGAAACCCGGTATAGAACCGCTTCACGTACTCGTGAATCATGGTGTGGTTGGTGATGTGGCCGATGAAGGTGTCGAGCTCTTCCCGAGTCGGCAGTTCGCCCTCCATCAACAGCCACGCCGCCTCCAGGAAGGTGCTGTGCTCGGCCAGGTCCTCGATCGGGACGCCGCGGTAGCGCAGGATGCCGCGTTCACCGTCGATGAAGGTGATGGCGCTGCTGCAGGAGCCGGTGTTGCCGTAGCCGGGATCCATGGTGATGACCCCCGCCGCGTTGCGCAGCCGGCTGATGTCCACCGCCACCTCGTTCTCGGTGCCGCGGATTATCGGCAGTTCGTAGCTGGATCCGTCTATCGTGAGTTGTGCCGTTCGTGTATCACCCATCGCCAACACTCTGTAATATACGCCCTCCCCAACGGCCGGTCAGCACCGCTGTTCAGCAAGCAGCGGGTCACCCTCCAGCGGGCAGGCGCACGGTGAACGTGCTGCCGCGGCCCGGCGTGCTGCGTACCGTTACCTCGCCGGCGTGCGCCTGGGCTATGTGCTTGACGATCGCCAATCCGAGGCCGGTGCCGCCGGAGTCGCGGCTGCGTGCGGCATCGACGCGGTAGAAGCGTTCGAAGATGCGTTGCTGGTGCTCCGGCGCGATGCCGATGCCGGTGTCGATCACCTCGATCAGCACGGCGCCGTCGCGGCGCAGGCCGCGCACCGAGACGCGGGTGTCGCGGCTGCTGTACCGGATCGCATTGTCGACCAGGTTGGTGACCGCCTGCTCGACCAGCAGGGCGTTCATGCGCACGGTCAGCCCGGCATCGCACGCCTCGTGCAGCGCCACGCCGCGTGCCTCGGCGGTGCGCCGGCACGACAGCACCGCCGCCGACATCACCGGGGCCAGGAGCGCATCCTCGAACCTGATGCCGGAGCGGTCCTCGGCACGTTCGATGTCCGCCAGCAGCAGCAGGTCGTCGATGATCGCGCTCACCCGCGCCGAGTGCTTGTGAATGATCTCCAGGAAGTGGCGCGCTTCCGGTTCGGGGCACAGGTCGCCGTCGAGCAGGGTCTCGGCAAAGCCGCTGACCAGCGTGAACGGCGTGCGCAACTCGTGAGACACGTTGTCCACGAAGTCGCGCCGCACCTGTTCCAGGTGGCGCAGGCGGGTGACGTCGTGCAGCACCACCAGGGCGCCGCGCTCGCCGCCGGCGGCGTTGGCACGCCGGCCGTGTGCCTGCAGCCAGCGTGTTTCGGTACCGTGAATCGGGATGTCCACGTCGGCGTCCTCGCCGCGCAGCGCCTGTTGCGCCACCGCTGCCAGTCCGTACCGGTCGACTACCTGCGCCGCCCCGGCCGCCTCCCGGCCGGCGCCGGTGCGGGCGTTCCCGTCCGCTTCGCGCGCGCTTCCATGCCGTGCCTCCGCGGCCACACCGAGCATCGTCATTCCCGCGCGGTTGATGTCCAGCAAAGCTCCGTCGCCGTCGAACACCAACACCCCGTGCGGCAGGTCGCCGATTACCGCCCGCAGGCGCTGATGGGAACGTTCGAGACGCGCCATGCGCTCGCGGACCTGCGCGGCCAGTACGTCCAGCGGAGGCTCGCCAGGCGGTTCCGTCCGGGCGGCGTCGGTCAGCAGACGGGCGCCGCGCGCCGCCGGGCCGGCGTACCGGCGCCACAGCAGGCGCGCCGCAACGGCGGCCGAGCCGGCCACGACCAGCACCCCCGCCACGGTCGCCGCGGCATGCTGCAGGGCGTGTACGGCGGCCCCCGCCGCCGCCGCCACGACCGCCAGCGCGACCGCGATGACCGCGGCTCCGGCGGGTCGAGCGGGGCTGAGAAGTGCGCGCGGCACGCCGGTTAGCTGATTGCAGCCGGTGGCGGCCGGCGGGACCGATCGCCGCTCGAGCGCAGTCGGTGTTTCGCCACTGGCCTGCTAGACGGTGGCGTCCTGGAAGCGGTAGCCGACGCCGCGCACGGTCTCGATGAGCTGGCTGCCGGCGCCCAGCTTCTTGCGCACCCCGGCGATCAGCACGTCGATGGAGCGGTCGGTCACCGGGTAGTCGGGTCCATGCACCGCGGCGACGAGCTGGTTGCGCGTAAACACCCAGCCGGCGTGGCTGGCCAGGAACTGCAGCACCGAGAACTCGGTGGCGGTCAGGCGCACCGCCCGTCCGCTGACCTTGACCTCGCGCCGGCCCGGATGGATGGTCAGCGCGCCCACGGTCAGCGGCGCCTGCCGGTCGTGCACCTCCGTGCCGTGCCGGCGCAGTACCGCCTTGATGCGCGCTATGAGCACGCGCGGGCTGAACGGCTTGGTGACGTAGTCCTCGGCGCCCTGTTCCAGGCCGGCGATGATGTCGGCCTCCTCACCCTTGGCGGTGACCATCACGATCGGCACGCCGCGGGTCAGCACGTTGGATTTCAGGATCTGGCACAGCGCCAGCCCGTCCATGCCCGGCAGCATGAGATCGACCAGGATCAGCAGCGGCGTGCGGTCCGCCACCAGCCGCAGCGCCTCCTCCGCGGAGCGGGCGGCGGCGGTCACGAATCCCTCCCGCCCGCAGTTGAAGCGGATCAGCTCCATGATGTCGGCGTCATCCTCGACGACCAGGATGTGATCGGGCTTGGGCATGTCTGCCGAGATCAATCCATCCGGGCGCCGGGTCCGCCGTCAGGGCGCATGTGTCGCCGGCAGCCGGGATCCCTTCCATTCGGCGCGCACGCCGGCTATGGCGAGTGCCGTGATGTACGCGTAGAACCCCATGAAGAACAGGGTATACGGTACCACCCGGGCCAGGGCGCGGCGCCGGCGCGGGTGGTACAGCGCCGCGGCCAGGGCAGCCAGCGTGCCGATGCTCACCAGCGAGGTAAGCGGCCACACCGCCAGCCACGGCACCAGCAGCGCGAACGGAGCGGCCGCCACGCTGAGGATCAGGAACAGGGTGACGTAGCGGTAGCCCCAGGCCGCGGCAGGGTCGTTGCTGTAAAAGGCGCCGCCGTTCCAGCGCACGTGCTGATTGATGAACGCGCGCCAGTCGGGCTGCGGCTCGGTGGTGACCATCGTCTCGGCAAGCGTGGAGGCGCGCACCTTCCAGCCGGCGCGGCTGGCGGCGCCGATCAGCGCGGCATCTTCGGTAATGGTGTAACCGAGCGAGCGGAATCCGCCGATCCCGGCCAGCACGGGCGCGCGCAGCGCCAGGTTGTTGCCGAAGCAGCCGGTCGGCTGGCCCAGCCCGGCGGTGCCGGTCGAGTACTGGTGCACCAGCGGCTGGTCGAACGCCTGGTAGCGGTCGGTAAAGCGGTTCCCGCCGCTGCCGCTGTCGTCGGGAGGCTGCACTGCCAGTTGGCCGAACACCACGCCGGTCCGGCCGCCGGCGTCGGCGGTGAAATAGGCGGTGAGCCGTTCCACCCAGGTCGCCGGCACCGTGCAGTCGGCATCGGTGAACAGCAGCAGTTCACCGGCTGCCGCGGCCACGCCGAGGTCCAGCGCCTGCTGCTTGCCGGTGCAGCCCTCCGGCGGCCGCCGGTTGCGCACCACCCGTACCGGGTAGGGTGCCGCGGCGCGGTGGCGTTCCATGATGGCGGCGGTGGCGTCGGTCGACCGGTCGTCGACCAGGACCAGCTCGAAGGCGCTGGTGGTCTGCGCCGCCAGCGAGCCGAGCAGCCGCGGCAATGCCTGTTCCTCGTTCATGGCGGCCACCACCACCGATACCGGCGGAGCAGTCCGCCTTCCGATGGGGCGCCGCCGCCGCCGTGCTTCGTCGCGGCGGTCGCGCAGGCGCGCCGCCAGCACGCCGGCGGCCAGGGTGCCGTGGGTAAGCAGCATGGAGGCGCACAGCGCGAGCACGGCCCACTGCAGCGCGCCGGCCACGGTCATGGCAGGGCGCGCTCCAGCGACCGGTTCAGGCGCGATGCAAACGCCACCGGATCGGCGAGTTGTGCGCCTTCGATCAGCAGCGCCTGTTCCAGCAGCAGGTGGCTGGTATCCGCCACCACCTCGTCCTCGCCCCGCTTCAGCAGCGCATCGAGCTTGGCCACGATCGGGTGGGTCGGGTTGACCTCCAGGACCGGCTGAAACTTCTCCGCCTCCTGCCCGAGTGCGCGCAGCACCCCCTGCATCGACACCGTCGGGTCGTTGGCATCCGCCACGATGCAGCTCGGCGAGTCGGTCAGCCGGGCGCTCGCCTTCACTTCTTTCACGGCGTCGCCGAGCACCTCGGCAATCCGCTTCAGGAGCGGGTCCAGCTCCTTCTCCTGCTGCTCGCTGTCGGCGGTCTTCAGGTCGTCGGCCGTGTCGCTGCGGTTCACGGACTTCAACTCATGATCCTCGAACGTGCCGATGGTCGGGATCACGAACCCGTCGATCTCGTCATCCATCAGCAGCACTTCGATCTGCTGCGCGCGGTACACCTCCAGCAGCGGCGAGTGGCGCAGGTTGGCGCCGCGCTCCCCGGTGATGAAGTAGATCGCCTTCTGATCCTCGCCCATCCGCTCCACGTACTCCTTCAGGCTGGTCAGGCCGTCGTGGGCGGTGGTGCGAAATCGCACCAGCTCCAGCAGCGCGTCGCGGTTGGCGAAGTCCTGGTACAGGCCCTCCTTGAGCGGGCGCCCGAACTCCGTGATGAAGGTGTCGTAGAGTTCGGGGTTGTTGGTCAGGTCGCGGAACTCGGACAGCAGTTTCTTGACCGATGCGTGGCGGATGCTGGTCAGGAGGCGGTTCTGCTGCAGAATCTCGCGGCTCACGTTGAGCGGCAGGTCCTCGGAGTCGATTACGCCGCGTACGAAGCGCAGGTAGGCAGGCAGCAACTCCTTGTTGTCGTCGGTGATGAACACCCGCTTCACGTACAGCTTCACGCCGGGCTGGTAGTCGGCGTAGTACAGGTCGGGCGGCGCCTTCCTGGGGATGAAGAACAGGGTGGTGTACTCCTGGGTGCCCTCGGCGCGGGTGTGCACGTAGTGCAGCGGGTCTTCCTGGTCGTAGCTCAGGCCGCGGTAGAACTCGAAGTAGTCCTCGTCGGCCAGCTCCGACTTGGGGCGCTGCCAGAGCGCGCTGGCGGCGTTGATCTGCTCGCTATGCTGTTCTTCCTTCTTGTCGCGCGTCTCGGTGTAGTGCAGGTGGATCGGGTAGGGGATGTGGTTGGAGTACTTCTTGATCACCTCTTCGATCTGCCAGCGCGCGGCGAACTCGGCGCCTTCCTCGTTCAGGTGCAGGGTCACGGTGGTGCCGGCGCCGGTGCGCTCCGCCGGGGAGATTTCGAACGAGCCGCGCCCGTTGCTCACCCAGCGCTGCGCCTGCTCCTCGCCGGCGCTCAGGCTGAGCACCTCGACGCGGTCGGCCACCATGAAGCTGGAGTAGAAGCCGACGCCGAACTGGCCGATCAGGTTGGCGTCGCCGGGGTGGCCCTCCTTGGCATCCTTGGCCTTCGCCTGCATGGCGTCCAGGAACCGCCTGGTGCCGGAGCGGGCGATGGTGCCCAGGTTGTCGCGCAGTTCGTCGGCGTTCATGCCGATGCCGCTGTCCGCCACCGTCAGCGTCTTCGGTTTGCTCTCGGAATCGAACGAGATGTCGACCCGCGGCGTAAACGGCACCCCCTTGAAGTCCTCGTCGGTCAGGGTCAGGTAACGCAGCTTGTCCAGCGCGTCCGAGGCGTTGGACACCAGTTCGCGCAGGAAGATCTCCTTGTGCGAGTACAGCGAGTGGATGATGAGGTCGAGCAGTTGGCTGACCTCGGTCTTGAATCGGTGCTTGGCCATTCGTTCCGTCTCGTCCTTAGTTCATGGATTCAGTGGGTCGTGCCGCCGGCTCGGCGCGGCGCCGCGGTCAGGGGCGACCGAAGCCGAAGCCCATGGCGTCGCGGACCAGCTCCATGGTGGCGCGCGCCTCGCGGCGCATGCGCTCGTTGCCGGCATGCAGGATCTCGTCCACCGTCTCCGGCTTCGCTTCCAGGGCGGCGCGCCGTTCCCGGATCGGCTCCAGGAAGTCGTTCAGCGCCCGCGTCAGCTTGCGCTTCACCTCCACGTCGCCCACCGTACCGGCGCGGTAGCGCTCCTTGAGGTCGTCCACCTCGGCGCGGTCGGGGTTGAACGCGTCGTGGTAGATGAACACCGGGTTGCCCTCCACGCGGCCGGGAATGTCGGCCCGGATGCGGTTGGGGTCGGTGTACATGCCGCGCACCTTGCGCTCCACGGCGGCGGCGTCGTCGCCGAGGTAGATGGTGTTGTCCAGGCTCTTGCTCATCTTGGCCTGGCCGTCGGTGCCGACCAGGGTGGGCACCTCGCCGATCAGCACCTCCGGCACCGGGAACACCCTGCCGTACAGGCGGTTGAAGCGGCGCGCGAGCTCGCGGCACACCTCCACCTGCGACTCGTTGTCCTTGCCCACCGGCACCAGGTTTGCGCGCGGCAGCAGGATGTCGGCCGCCTGCAGCACCGGGTAGCCGAGCAGCCCGAACGGCATCGCCTCCAGGTGGGCCGCCTGCGCCATCTCCTTGAGGCTCGGCACCCGCTCCAGGCGCGCCACCGTGGTCAGCATCGACAGCAGCGTGTTCAGCTCGTAGGTCTCGGCAACGGCGCTCTGCACAAAGATCACCGCGCGCTCCGGGTCGATGCCGGTAGCCAGGTAGTCGATCGCCACGGCGCGGATGTTGGCGGCCAGTTCGCGCACGTGCACGCGCTCCGGGCGGGTGGTGAGGGTATGCACGTTGGCGATGATGAAGAAGCACTCGTACCGGTCCTGCAGCTCGATCCGGTTCTTGACGCTGCCCACGTAGTGGCCGACGTGCAGCGGCCCGGTCGGCCGGTCGCCGGTGAGGATGCGCGGCCGCGTACCGACCTGAAACGGTTTCTTGTGACCGGCGGGGGCGGGCGCGGCAACGGTGGTGCTCATGAGGCTGTACGGTCACTCCGTGACATAGAAGACGATGAATACCGATGCCGAAGCATCGGCCGCCGGCCGGCTTTTTCGGACCAGGCGCACCCTGAAAGTACGAAGCCACCCTCCCCCCGGTCAAACCGGCGTACCGGTACTTGAGCGCTTGTAACCCGTTACGTGACATGTTACGCTACGTTACGAGGTGATCAAGGGCTTCAAGCACAAGGGGCTGCAACGGTTCTTCGAGACTGGGAGCAAGCGGGGCATCCAGCCCAAGCATGCAAACCAACTCAGGGACATTCTGGCATCTCTGGATTCCGCCAAGTCTCCGCGAGACATGGGGGCTCCCAGCTTTCGTTTGCATCTATTGGAACCTCGCGACGCGTCCATCTGGTCGGTGTATGTTGCCAAGAATTGGAGTGTTGACTTCCGCTTCGTTGGCGAACATGTCGAATCAGTCGACTACGTTGATCACCATTAGGGGGTAGTGATGAGAATGCATGATCCTCCCCATCCGGGCGGCGTCTTGCGAAGACAGTGGATCGAGCCATTGGGTGTTTCCATTACCCAGGCAGCCAAGCGTCTCGGTGTATCCCGCAAGGCGCTCTCCGAACTTGTCAACGAACATACCGGGATCAGTCCCGAGATGGCGGTGAGGCTCTCCATTGCCTTGGATACCAGTTCCGAGCTGTGGATGAACATGCAGGCCAGCTATGACTTGTGGCATGCCGAGCAGCGTCGGGACGATCTCACCGTTGCATCTCTGGTTGCGGCGCAGTGAGCGTCTGACAGTGCCGCCGGTGGCTGCCGGTCTTGCGGGCGGTGCTGCTGCAGAATCCCGGTGCGCCTGCTCCACGCTTGGGAGGGACGGGGAGGGGCGGAGAAGGACTGTCGTGGGTAGCTGCCGGCCTATATACTTCGCGCTGTGTCCGGGTCCGTGTCGGTCCAATCGCTCGTACCCCAGTCGCTGCGCGATCTGACTGATCCATCACGCGATCTTCCGCGGTTGGCAAGTTGACGCTGCGCGGCCTGCGGAACGTCCTGGTCAAGGTCGATTTCGGCTTGGGCCCTGCAATCCAGGCACGCTCGCAACCGTTCGAGGCGTTCTTCGACACTTTGATCGAGCAGGTCTCGGTCAGAAACCCCAACGCGGTCAGGACTGACTGATCGCCGTGGTCTGCGTCTATGCCTTCTCGGCATGGTGGCGGAGGGAGGGGAGGAGGGCTTGCAGGTAGCGGGCGACGTCCCGGTGTTCGGCGAGCAGGCGGGCGACGGCGGCGTCGATGGCGGTGCGCAGGGACGGCGGCGTGGCGGCGGGGATTTCGTGGCGGTCGAGGATGCGGGGGGCGGCGTGGGGGGCGAACAGGATGTCCACCCACAGGTCGCGCCAGTCGAAACGGTGCGCGGCCAGCGATACCTGGTCGCAGATGTTGAAGTAGAGGGCGCGCGGCGCGGACAGGTCGGGCGCCATCCAGGCGTACAGGTTGTACGGGCGGTGCTCCCAGAACAGGCCGAAGGTCACGGTGCCGCGCGGCAGGTAGATGCCGTCGACGGCGTAGGCGCGGTCGCTGACGAAGTGCAGCACGCCGTGGCCGGGGCGCAGCAGCAGCACGCGGGAGCGGAACCGGTTGCGTCGCCCGTCGGGATAGCGCTTCTCTTCGTGGCACCAGCGCGGGTAGCGGCGGACGTTGCGATCGGCGTGACGGTTCATGCGGCCTCCTTCTGCGCGGCGCCGCCGCGCGCACCGCGGCGGGCTGCGGCGCTGCCGGATGCGCCGGCGCTCGGTACCGGCACGGCTGGAACGCGGCTCACGGCCAGCCCTGCACCTCGCATGCCGCGGCCGGTCATGGGCGCCATTGGTAGGCGGCGATGTCGAGGCGCCCGTCGGGGTCGACGACCACCCCTTCGGCGAGCAGCAGGGAGCGCTGCCGCTCCAGCCCGCCGCCCTCCGGCAGACGGATCGCGCCGCCGGCCCCGATCACGCGGTGCCAGGGCAGTCCGCTGTCGGCGTAGGCACGCAGCGCCCAGGCCACCTGCCGCGCCGCGCGCCGGTTGCCCGCCTGCGCCGCCACCTGGCCGTAGGTCGCCACTCGCCCCGGCGGGATCGCCGCCACCACCGCCGCGATGCGCCGCAGCAGGCCGGCGGAGTCAGGAGTGCTCGTCGTCGGGGCGTCCGACCGCGGAGGCTCGGCCACTCCGGGAGGTGGTTCGTCAAGCTCCCGCGGCGCCGCCAACGGGGAGGACCTTCTCCCGATCGCGTCCGCGTCGTCCAGATCGTGGCGCGGCTTCGTGGCATGGCCAGTCCACGGTGTAGCATGTTCCTGACCGACGCCCGCAGACGGGCCGCCGGTCTCCAACAGACGTGTCATGGGGAGCGCTCCCGGGCACGGCACAGGCGAGAGGTCCCGGTGCGGGTACCGCCACGGTCGCGGCTCGGTTCGGCGGCAGGGCCGGTGAGCGACGCCAGACGCCGACCACTGCTACCCGAGCGGAGGTCGCCGGGCTCCCGGAGCGGCGTCACTGCCGGCTCTCCCAGGCACGGAGCCCGGCTCGCCCGCGGCGAAACACCGGCCTTCGAGGAGCGCTCTCGGTGCGAAGCCTGTATTCGCGACGGACCGGCCGTGCGCCGGAGGGGGCGCCGCCGCACGGTGGCAGCGCGGTCATCGGAAGGCCGGCCAGCGCAGGGCGCCGCGAAAGGCGACGCGTTCGCCCGGCGCGTCGGCGGCCACGATCCGGCCCACCGGGTAGCAGGCCACGCCGGCGGCGCCCGCTGCCGAGCGCACCTCGCCCTCGCTGCCGGCGGCGGCCACGGCAAGCATGCCGGCGCCGCAGTTGAACACGCGCAGCATCTCGGTGTCGGGCAACGACCCGGCGGCGCGCAGCGCGGCGAAGATCTCCGGCACCACGAGGCGCGACAGGTCGATCTCCGCGGCGGTGCCGGGCGGCAGCACGCGGCTGAGGTTCGCGGCGATGCCGCCGCCGGTAATGTGCGCGAGGCCGTGCAGGTTGTCGCCGGCCAGGCAGGGGCGCAGCGCCGGCAGGTAGCAGCGGTGCGGGACCAGCAGCGCGTCGAGCACGGAACTCCTGCCCAGCGTCCGCCCGGCAAGGGACGGGTCCGCGTCCAGCAGCCGGCGTATCAGCGAGTAGCCGTTGGTGTGCACGCCGCTCGAGGCCAGCGCCAGCACCGTGTCGCCGGCACCGATCCGGCTGCCGTCGATCACCTTCGCGTACTCCACCACGCCCAGCACGCTCGCGGCCAGCACGTAGGTGCCCGCCTCCAGCACGCCCGGCTGCTCGGAGGTCTCGCCGCCGGTCAGGCTGCACTCCTGCGCCCGGCACGCCTCGGCCAGCCCGGCCACCAGCGCGGCGACCGCCTCGGGCTGCAGCGAACCGCAGATGATCGCGTCCTGCACCGCGACCGGCGCCGCGCCCATCACCACGATGTCGTTGACCAGGTGGTTGACGAGGTCGAAGCACAGCGACCGGTAGGCTCCGTGCGCCACGGCCAGCTTCTGCTTGGTGCCCGGTTCCTCGGTCTTGAACACGATCACCGGGTGCCGGTACTCGGGAAACGTCGCATCGATCAGGGTGGCGAACGGACCGACCCCGTTCAGGATGCGCGGATCGCGCGGCTCCAGCAGCCGCGCCATGTTGCGCTTGGCGGCGTCCGCGGCGGCAATGTCCACCCCCGCCGCGGCGTAGCTCATGCCTGCGCTGGCGCTTCCGGCGGTTCCGGCGAACCCGGCGGACGATTCGCTCAGCGCTCAGTCCTTGATGCGGACCATGATGCGGTGGCGGATCCGGTCGCGCTTCACCTCGAAGGCGTCCTGCCGCGAAGCGATCACCTTGACCAGCTTGGAGGAGCCGTAGGTGCGCGGGTCGAACGCCGGATCGAGCTTCTTGAGGTTATTCGCGATCTTGCGCAGGTCCACCCACGCCGACTCCTGGTCCACCATCTCGTGCGCCTCGGTCACGATGGAGACCAGGTCGGCGTCCTCGAACCCGTTGCTGTCGCTCGCTGCCGCCGTTTCGGCGCTGCCTGCCCCGTTGCCGGAACCGTCGGCGCTGCCCGCCCCGGCGGCGGACCCGGCGCCATCGCCGCTGCGGACGTCCCGGCGCCGGGAACGCCGCCGCCGGCCGTCGCTCTCGTAGCTCTTCATGATGTTCTCGACGTAGCGGAACTCGTTGCAGGCGTTCACGAACGGCTTCGGCGTGTGGTGCTTGCCGATCCCGATCACCTCCATCCCGGCCTCGCGCAACCGGATCGCCAGTTTCGTGTAGTCGCTGTCGCTCGACACGATGATGAATCCGCCGACGTGGTTGCTGTACAGGATGTCCATCGCGTCGATGATCATCGCCGAGTCGGTAGCGTTCTTGCCCACCGTGTTGCTGAACTGCTGCACCGGCTGGATGGCGTGCACCGGCAGTTTCTTCTTCCAGGACTCGAGCTGCGTGGTGGTCCAGTCGCCGTAGATGCGGCGGATGGTCACCACGCCGAATTTCACGACTTCCTTCATGACGTGTTCGATTTGCGATGCCTGCGCGTTGTCGCCGTCGATCAGGACGGCCAGACGCCGTTCGGCGGTTGTGCTGGTACTCATGTGTTCCTCTTGTTGGTTGAGATTCGCGCCCTCTCGTGGGGCGCGGCGTTGCGCCGGTCCGCATCGGAGCGGGCGGTTGATGGGGAGGGCCCGGCCGGCGCGCCGGGGTGCGATGCCGGGCGGTTCCCGGCTGCTGCGGCAAGTTCGACGAAGCGGAAGCAATCGCGCAAGTGGTCGTTCACCAGACCCACCGCTTGCAGGTGCGAATATACGATCGTCGGGCCGACGAAACGAAATCCGCGCGCCTTGAGGTCGCGGCTCACGCGTTGCGACAACCCGGTCTGCGCGGGAACTTCGTCCTCGCCGCGCCAGCCGCCCACCACCGGCGCCCCGTCGACGAAGCGCCACAGATAGGCGCTGAAGCTGCCGAACTGTTCCTGGACGGCCAGAAAGGCGCGCGCATTGGCGATCGACGCGTCGATCTTGAGCCGGTTGCGCACGATTTCCCGGTTCTGGAGCAGGGCGGCCCGTTCGGCGGCCCCGAAGCGGGCCACGCGAGTAACCGCGAAGTCGTGGTAGGCGCGGCGGTAGCCGGCGCGCTTGTGCAGAATGGTACGCCAGCTCAGGCCCGCCTGCGCCCCTTCCAGGGTCAGGAACTCGAACTGGAGGCGGTCGTCGTCCCACACCGGCGTGCCCCACTCGTCGTCATGATACGCCTGCATCAGTGCGTCGCCCGCGCACCACGGACAGCGGCTCGGCTCACCCATCAGGCGCCTCCGCGGCCGCCGCGGTCGCGGCCGACCGGCGCATGCGGCGGGCGCCGGGGACAGCGGCTCGGCGCGCCGGTCACGATCCGGTCTCCCGGCCGCCGCGGTTGCGGTTGATCACCTCGATGCGCACCGCGCCACCGGCGCGGTCGATGAACTTCGCCGCCGCGGCCACCCGGTTGTCGCGGTCGAGCAGGTCCCACAGCTCCGCCACCGCCCGGCGCGGGTCCGCGGCTATCGGCAGCGGGAACGGCTCGCCTGCGAACGGCGGCAGCGGTGCGCCGTCCCCCTCGTAGGTGGTGATGCAGTAGCCCCAGCCGGGGCGCATGCCGCGGTAGCTGAAGTGCTGGTGGCTGGTGCGCGGCGGCGCGCCGCCGGCCGTCTTCACGATCGCCAGCTCGCAGCACCGCACGCCGCCCGAGCCGCCCACGGTCAGCGCGCCGGCGATGCGCGCCGTGTAGTGGGGGGCGTCCGGTTCCACGTCGCGGCGCGCGAACGCGGCGCTGAACGACTCGCCGCCGGCCAGGCCGGCGGCGATCGTGTCGGTCTGGTCGCCGTTGCCCACCACGTGCGTGACGCGCCCGTCGCCGTGCCGCACGGCGCACAGCGCACGGTACAGGAGCAGGTTCGGGTCGCCGCGCTGCACGCCCGCCGCGGCGTCGGCAACCACCACCCGCACGCTGCCGTCCGGCTCGCGCACCAGGCGCCGGTTGCGGCTGCCCGCGCTGCGCCCCATGGTCCAGAAGAGTTGCACGCCGGCCGCGCCGTCGGCCGTGCAGCCGACCACCAGCCCGCGTCCGGGATAGCTGGTGCGCCGCAGCCAGGCGCGGTCCTTGGATACCGGCCCTAGCATGGCTCGCCACCCGGCGCGGAACCGTCTTTACAGCCGATTCGGCGCGCGTCTACGATCCTTCCGTGGCGCGCGGCGGGACCTTCGAGGCGGCGGTTGAACGACTGATGGGGCTGACCGATCTGCGCCGGACCGCGCCGCCGGGCGAGCGCAACCGCTACCGCGCGCAGCGCATGCGCGCCCTGCTGCGCCAACTGCACGACCCTCACCTGGCGGTGCCCACGATCCACGTCGCCGGCACCAACGGCAAGGGCTCCACCGCTGCCATGCTCGCCGCCATGCTGCACGGCGCCGGACTGCGCGTCGGTCTGTTCACTTCTCCCCACCTGCACTCGGTGGTCGAGCGCATCCGCATCGGGCCGGATCCGGTCTCCCGCGAGCAGTTCGCCGGCCTGTTCGCGCGCGTCTGGCCGGCGGCGCAGGCGGTCGCGCGCGACCCCGCGTTGCCCGGCGAGCGCGGCGCCGTGACCACGCTGGAGGTGCTGACGGCCATGGCGTTCCACTTGTTCCGCGAAACGGGAGTGGCATACCAGGTGGTGGAGGCGTTCGTCGGCGGACGCCATGATATCACCAATATCGTGCAACCCGTGCTGTCGGTCATTACCAATATCAGCCGCGATCACGTGCCCGCCCTCGGTACCACCCTGCGCGAGATCGCGCACGCCAAGGCTGGCATCATCAAGCCGGGGGTCCCGGTCGTCGTCGCCCCGCAGCGCCCTGCCGTGCAGGCCGTGCTCGCGCGCGAGGCAACCACCCTCGGGTCACCGCTGACGGCGGTTGCACGCCCCGCGCAGCCAACGCAAGCCCCCGCCCTGGAGAACTCCCATCAGGACCTGTGCTGGCGCGGCCGCCACGGCGAGTACCGGGTCGCGCTGCCATTGCGCGGCATCGCGCAGCGCGAGAACGCTGCCGTCGCCATCACGGCGGCGGAGCGGCTCATTGACCTGGGCGCTCCACTCTCCACCGACGCGATGTGCCGCGGTCTGGGCGGCGTCACCTGGCCGGGCCGGCTCGAGCTGGTATGCCGCGGCCCGCTCCCGGTGCTGGTCGACGGCGCCCATTGCGCTCGCGCGATGGATTGCCTGGTCGCCGAACTGCGCCGGCTGTGGACCGGTACGGGCGAACGCTCCGCAACGACGGCGGCCCTGGAAGCGAGTGCACGGGAGTCGTCTGCCGGGAGCGGCACTCGGACCGGCAGGTCGGTGACGGCGCTGGTAGGCGCCCAGCGCGGACACCAGGCCGTCGCCACGCTCCGCCGCCTGCACCCACTTGCAGATTCCGTCGTGGCCGTGCAGACGCGCCACCCGCGCTCGCTGCCCGCCGAGGAGTTGGCGGCAACCCTGCGCGCCGCCGGAATTCCGGCCCGTGCCGGAGCCCATTCGGTGGGCGCCACGGTGCGCCGGCTCATGGCCACCGCCCGCGCGCACACCCTCCTGCTCGCAACCGGCTCGTTGTCGGTTGCGGCCGAGGTTCGCCAGGAACTGCTAACCGGGATACGGGCGGACCACTACCCGGGAACGTGAAGGAAGCGTACGTCGTGTGGGCGGATCAAGTCGCGGTCAGGTGACGTCGGTGCCGCGGACGGTCTTGCGCTTGGCAGCGCGCGCGCTCTCCATCGCTTCGTCGCATACCGCGCGCACCTTGTCCGACAGCGCTTCGGCGACCGACGCGGCTGTGTTCATACCGCCCTTGTCCTTGATGTAGTTCTTGACCTTGGAAGTAACGATCAGAATGTCAGCCATTGAACCAGGCCTCCTGTGTCAAGTGTGGCGTCCGTCACCCGCAACGGCGGGCGCGGCCGCCGGCGGCACTATACAGGATAGCTCGGCCCGCGTCAGCAGGCGGCCGGATATTGGGGACATCGGCGGGGGTTTACCTCTCTTGCAGTGGGTGCCCGCAGTGCCGGCAGTACCCGGCGTCGGGTTGATGACCCGATCGTCCGCACGCCTGGCAGTGGCGCCGGTCGCGTACGCGAAACGTCTGCGACACTACCTCCGCGGTGACCAGGCCGGTCGGGACCGCGATGATCCCATAGCCCATCACCATGATGATCGCGGCCAGGACTTGCCCGAGCCCGGTACGGGGCGTCAAATCGCCATACCCGACCGTGGTGAGGGTCACGATGGTCCAGTACATGCTGCGCGGGATGCTGGTAAAGCCGTGCTCTTCCCCCTCGATGACGTAGATCAGCGAGCCGAGAATCACCGCCACGATAAGCACCGCGAACAGGAACACGGTGATCTTGCGGCGGCTGGCGCGCAGCGCGGCCAGGATCACCACGGCTTCCTTCATGTAGGGCACCAGCTTCAGGACGCGGAACACGCGCAGGACGCGCAGCAGGCGCAGGACCGCCAGGTAGTGCGTGCCCGGCAGCAGCAGGGCGACGAACGCCGGCAGCACCGCCAGCAGGTCGATGATTCCGAAGAAGCTGCGCGCATAGTGCAGCGGGCGGCGAACGGTCACCAGCCGCAGGAAGTACTCGACCATGAACAGCACGGTAAAGCACCACTCGGCCACGCGCAGCCCGGGGCCGAGCAGCGAATTCACCGGGCGTGAACTCTCCAGCATCACCACCGCGACGCTGGCGATGATGGTGGCGATGATCGCGATGTCGAAGCCCTTGCCGGCGCGCGAGTCGGAAAGAAAGATGACGCTGCGCAGTTGCACGCGCCAGCGAGCGGTCGGGCGTCTCACGTCCAGCGCGGCCTCCGCCCGACCGGTGCCGCGGCCATCCGGGATGCCTGTTCCGAAGGAGCCTGCTGGCGGGCGATGCTTGGGAATCCGTGTTCGTCGCCTGCCATGTCACGCAGTGACCGGACAGACTCATCGCTCGAGTGCAGCCGGTGCGCCGCCACGGGGTGCTACGCGGTGGCCGGCTGCGCGGTTGCCGGTTCCAGCAGCCGTTCCTCGATCTGCCCGCCGAGCACGCGGATCTTGGCGAGCACGGACTGGTAGCCGCGCTCAATGTTGCCGACCTGGGTGAGCGTGCTCTCCCCGTCCGCCACCAGGGCGGCCAGCAGGTAGGCGAACCCGGCGCGCAGATCGGGCACCTCGAGCTCAGCCGCAACCAGCGGGGTGGGACCGGAAATCACCGCGCTGTGGTAGCAGCCGCGCCCGCGGAACCGGCACGCGGCGCTGCCCAGACACGCGGTGCTCAGGTCCACCGCGGCGCCCATCTCGCCGAGCGCGTCGGCATACCCGAGCCGCCGCTCGTAGACGGTCTCGTGGACGATCGACACGCCGTCCGCCTGGGTGAGCAGCACCACCAGGGGCGGCTGCCAGTCGGTCATGAATCCGGGGTGCGGCGCCGTTTCCACCGTTACCGGGCGGAGGCGGCGCGGGCCGCGGAACCGGATGCCGGCGGCGTCCGCGTCGCAGGTTCCGCCCACGCTGCGCAGCACGGCCAGGAATGAGCGCAGGTGGGCGGGTTCTGCACCGCGTACGAACAGGTCACCGCGGGTCGCGACCGCTGCCGCCGCGTAGGAGGCCGCCTCCAGGCGATCGCCGATGATCCGGTGCCGGGCCCCGTGCAGGGACGCCACGCCGTCGATTACCCAGGTGCGCCGGCCCGCGTGCTCGATGCGCGCCCCCATGGCACGCAGCAGGCCGACCAGATTGCCGATCTCCGGCTCGATGGCGGCGTTGCGCAGCATCGTCCGCCCCATCGCCCCGGCGGCCGCGACCAGGACCTGCTCGGTGGCGCCGACACTCGGGTAGGCGAGCCGTATGTCGGCACCACGCAACACGTCTCCGCGAAACCGGGTAATGACCCCGTCGCGCTCGATGTCGACGCCCAGGAGGCGCAACGCGTGCAGGTGAAAGTCGATGGGGCGGGCCCCGATGGCGTCGCCCCCGATGGCGGCGATCTGCGCGCGACCGGTGCGATGCAGCAGCGCCGCGATGAACAGCATGCAGGAGCGGTGTTCGGGGCTCACGTCGGCCGGTATGCGCCAGCCGTTGACGGTGGAGGGGTCGACTTCCAGCGTGGACTCGTCGAGCCACCGCCAGCGCACCCCGAGAGCGGCGCAGATGCGCAGGGTCAGTTGCACCTCGCCGATGCGCGGCACGTTCTCCAGCACACTCGGCTCCGGCGCCAGCAGCGCGGCGATAATCATCTTCGGCGCCGCGTTCTTGGCTCCGGCGACCGCCAGTTCGCCGTGCAGCGGCTTGCCCCCGCTGACCCGGTAGGCGCGTTCGGCGCCGGCGGTCAGCGGATCGGGCGCCGGGACGATGGCGTCCTGCACGGTGCGGCGGATGCCGGCGCCCGATTCGGTATCGGACGAGTCAGTGGAATCGGTGTCAGTATGCACGAGGCCCCCAGCCACAGAGAGTTATTCTCAATG
The DNA here is from genome assembly GCA_965208575.1 of Spirochaetia bacterium. GTDB lineage: Bacteria > Spirochaetota > Spirochaetia > SZUA-6 > Bin103 > Bin103. Next base: position 690,260 of record CBDBOV010000002.1, read on the forward strand.
TTCGGCTGCGATGGCGCCGCAGCCAAGCTGCGATGACGCCGCGGGCCCACCTGGCGGACGTGGCGGGAACGTCAGGAACCGCGCAGACCGTAGCGGCGGCGAAATTTCTCGATGCGGCCCGCGCTGTCGACCAGCGTCTGCTTGCCGGTATAGAACGGGTGCGAGGCGCTGGAAATCTCGATGTTGATCAGCGGGTACTCCTTGCCGTCCTGCCAGGTAATGGTTTCCTTGGACGACTGGGTGGAACGGCTCAGGAACTCGAAGTCGGAAGAGGTGTCCTTGAACACCACGAAGTTGTACTTGGGATGAATCTCTTGCTGCATGCGTGCTGCCTCTTGTGGCCTGGTGCCCGCCGGAGCGTCCCACCGATCGGGCCGGAAGCTCGTTATTCGTTCTCCGGTAGACGCGTAGTATACCAAACGCCGCGCCCGAGCGACAATTTCTTGACGTTGGAAATCTCCGGGGTGCTGCCCTTCCGGTAGCCCCAGAAGCGCTCGATCACCTCTTCGGCAAACTCGATCTGGGTGATCTGCTGCAGGTTCTCGATCTGTTCCCACGACGCCTTCTTCTGTCTGACCTGCGCCGGCGTCATCTCCCGGATTTCCTCTTCGTACTGCTCGATGAGCGAGTCGATCATCTCGACCAGCTCCTCCTTGTTCACGCTCGGCTCTTCGGGGACCACGTCGGCGGTCACGAACGGCGTCACGCCGGATTCGGGATCGGCGCCGGCGGATTCAGCGCCAGGTGCCTGCTCGCCCGCGGCGTCGGCGGCGGAATCCGCGGCGGGAGAGTCCGCCTCGGCAGCGGCGGGGGGAGCGGGAGGCGGCTCCGGCTTCTTCCGAAAGGTTCGGTACAGAACGTAGATGGCAATGACGAGGCCGCCCAGGAGTGCAAAGGTCATGACGTGGGGATTCCTGCATCGAAGGTACCACCGCGCGCGGGTGATCGCATACTGACGGTCAGCATATCATGCCCGGCGGGTTACGCCACGGCGTCCGGATCGATACCAATCGATGCTCACGCCCAGTCCGGGGGCGGCGGGCACCGCCATGCAGCCGTCGGCTTCGACCTCGGGCGGGTCGCAGTCGCTCGCTCATCGCAGCCATTGTACCGGCGGCGCGCTAAGCGGGGTAGCCGCCGTCGACGTCGGCGGGCGAATGGCGTAGGGTGGCGTTCCAATGGCTGCGTCGCCCCCGCTGGCCGGTATCACCGTGATCGACCTGACCCGCGTTCTGGCCGGGCCCTACTGCACCATGGTGCTGCGCGATCTCGGCGCCGAGGTGATCAAGGTGGAACCTCCGCAGGGCGACGAAGCGCGCGGGTTCGGTCCGTTTCTGCCGGCCGCAGGTGGCGGCGGGCGCGGCGAGTCGGCCTACTTCACCAGCCTGAACTGCGGCAAGCGGTCGGTGGTGCTCGACCTCAAGACGGAGCCGGGCAGCAGCGCGCTGGCCGCGCTGATCCGCCGCGCCGACGTCCTGGTCGAGAACTTCCGTCCCGGCACGCTGGCGAAGCTGGGGTTCCCGCCGGATCGCCTGCTGGCGCTCAACCCGCGCCTGGTGTACGCCGCCATCAGCGGCTTCGGCGCCACCGGCCCGGCCGCGCAGCGGCCCGCCTACGACATGATCATCCAGGCGCTGTCCGGCCTGATGTCGATCACCGGCACCGAGCCGCCGGCGGCGGCGCCACCGGCGAGCGCGGCGCAGGCCGACGGCGCGCGGGGCGCCGCGCCGGACCCGGCCGGTGGCGCGGAGACGTCGACCGCGGCGCGCTCGGTCTCGGCGCCGGGGGCGGGCTCGCGACGGCCGCCCCCGGCGCCGGCGCCGCCGGGCGTGCGGCAGGGCGCGGCGCCGATGTCGCGAGAAGAGCCGGTGACCGCGGCGGCCTCCGCACTGCCGCACTCCGGATCGGCTGCGCACGGGCAGCGGGTGCGGGTCGGCACGTCGATCGCGGACATCGTCAGCGGGCTGTATGCCGCGGTTGGCATTGTGGCGGCGCTGGCGCAGCGCGCGCACTCGGGTCGCGGCGCGGTGCTCGACCTGGGCATGCTCGACGCCACCGTCTCGGTGCTGGAGAACGCGGTGGCGCGTTACCAGGTCACCGGCGCGGTGCCGGCCCCCCTCGGCACCCGCCACCCCTCGATCACCCCGTTCGAAGCCTACGCCACGGCGGACCAGGAGATCGTGATCGCGGCCGGCAACGACCGCCTGTTCGCGAGCCTGTGCGCGGTGGTCGGGCGCGGCGATCTGCCTGCCGACCGTCGTTTCGCCGGCAACGCGGCGCGCAACGAGCACGTGGCGGCGCTGAAGGATGAGCTGGAGTCGGCCCTGCGCCGCCATCGCGGTGGGTACTGGCTGGAGCGGCTGGCCGCCGCCGGCGTGCCGGCCGCGCCGGTGAACACCATCGCCGACCTGTTCGACGACCCGCAGATCGCCGCCCGCGGCATGCTGGTGCCGGTAGCCGGGCTGGACCGCTTCCTGGTACCCGGCTCGCCGCTCAAGTTCGCTGGCGTGGCGGCGGAAGGCCGGCGTCCGCCGGCGCCGCGGCTCGGCGAACACACCGCGCAGGTGCTGGCGGAACTCGCGTCAGAGCCCGCCGCCGCCGCTCCCGAAGGCTGACGCTCGGCCCCACGGCCGCCGGTGACGGCTTGGCGACCGTCACGCGGGGATGCCACGGGGGCGGTGAGAGATGCGGGCGTGGCGGGGTGGCAACGGCGCCTGCCGGCGGGCGAGCGCGTGGGCGGCGGTAGCGGGCGGCTGTCGATGCGGCGAGAGCAAGGGCGGCGGCCCCGGCGCGCCGGGCACGACAGCGGCACGGCGCGGCGGGCGCCGGAGGGTTCGGGGGTGCGGGTCCGCTACCGCGAGGCGGGGTGGATGGCCGCGATCAGCGTCCCGGCGGCCGGATCGGGGATGTGCGAACGGGTGCCGTCCGGCCAGCGGATCTCCAGGCGGGTGAGGGTGGCGCCGCGCGGAACGCCGAAGTGCAGGCGGCTGGGGTCGCCGGAGAAGTAGCCGCTCTGCGACCGCACCTCGCGGGTCAGCTGCAGCGGCGCTCCGCCCAGCTCGCCGACCAGCCGCACCTGGGCGCCGATGGCGTGCGTGTTGCCGGTGCCGGGCTGGCGCAGGTCGACCAGCAGGTTGGCGCCGCCGCACACCCGGTTCTCGAACACCTGCGACGGTTCGCGCATGTTGCTCACCACCACGTCCAGGTCGCCGTCGCCGTCCAGGTCGGCCATGCTCATGCCGCGCCCGCTGCGCTCGCTGCCCAGTCCCCACTCCGGCGCCGGCACGAAGCTGCCGTCGCCCAGGTTGCGCAGCGCCTGGTTCCGCTCCACCAACTCGTCATCGGGCAGGTGGCCGAACACCAGCGCGTCGATCATGCCGTTCACCGCGTACAGGTCCAGGAAGCCGTCGCTGTCCAGGTCGCCGAACTTGGCGGACCAGGTCCAGCCGGTGGCGTCCACGCCGCGCTCCGGGGCCGCGTTGTCGAATGCAGCCTCCCCGTCCGCGCCGGTGCCGGGTGCGGGCAGAAGCAGCACGTTCTCGTTGGCCTGCACGTCGTCGGGCGGCGGCAGGATGGTGATCCGCTCCCACGCGTAGCTCACCGCCTCATCGCGCCGGTAGGGCTTCATGTCGGCCACGAACAACTCGTCGCGGCCGTCGTTGTCGATGTCGCCGGCGTCGTAGCTCATGGTGTTGGTGGCGGTGGCGCGGAACGGCGCCGCTTCCAGCCATCCGGTGTCGGTGTGCGGAGCGCGCAGGAACACCTGGTCCGGGTGGTCGTAGTCGTTGCCGACGATGATGTCGGGGAGCCGGTCGCCATTCAGGTCGGTAAGCAGCACCGCCAGCGCCTCCGCCGTCTTGCCGAGCAGGGTAAGGTGCAGGCTGCCGTCGCGGTTCTCGTAGTAGGCCGCCCCGCCGCCGAGGGCGAATCCGTCGCCCAGGTCGGGCAGCTCGCTGTTGTAGCTGCCGGTCACCAGGTCCAGGTCGCCGTCGCCGTCCAGGTCGGCCCAGCCCATGGCGTTGGCGATGTAGCCGGCGCCGAGGCGGGCCACGCGCTGGAAGCGGTCGTAGGCGGCGGCGTCGGGGCCGTCCGCCCCCAGGCTCAGCCACAGCGACGGCGGCGCGGCCGGGTGGGTAAAGGCCAGGTCCAGCCAGCCGTCACCGTCGAAGTCGATGGCGTTGACCGCGCGCGCGGCGCCGGTGGCCAGCGGCTCGGCGCGGAATTGCATGCCGCCCTCGTTCCAGTACACCGTGCTCGGGCGCGCCAGGTTGGCCAGCACCAGGTCCTGGTCGCCATCGTTGTCCAGGTCGCCCACGGCAAGGCCGGAGCCGATGGTGTCGAAGTTGGTGATGCGCCCGCCGAGCCACTCGATGCGGTGCTCCAGGTCGATGGCCGCAAAGCCGCCGTCGCACGCCGCCGGCGCGGCCAGCGGTGTCGCGGTATATGGCGGCGGCGCGGCCGGCGGTAACGCCGAAACCGCGAGCGCCGGCGGACCGGACGCACACGCCGCCAACACCGTCAGCGCCGCGAGCAACAGCGATGCCAGGCCGGCGGCCCGACAACGCCGCCTCGGGGCGCACGTGGCTGTTGCCCCTCGCCGCGGCGGAGCGGTTGCGCGTGCGCCGCGCCCCGGACGCGGCACAACGCCGTCCTGGCGGAGCCGCCCCCGGCACCACTGCGGCAGGACCGAGACGCACGCGCGCGGCGCCGGCGCGGCGCGCCCGGTGGTGAGACCGGGCTGCGCCCGGACCCGAAGCGCGTTGGTGCCGCGCCGAAGCGGAACGGCAGCACCGCGGCCGGCGCCCGCGCCCGCGCCGCCAAGTGGCGTGGTGATGCACCGGCCGTCACGGACCGGAGTGGGGCGCCGGGCCGCAGCGGCGGGCGAGCGTGGCGGCACACCTCCGCAACCGGCGCCGCGCGGCGTGCCGGAAGCGGTCCGGGTGTGCACCGTGGTCAGCTTCGCTGGCCGTCGCGCCCCGGCAACGCGGACTCCTCGCCCGCACCCGGTATTCGCGGCGCTACGGGCACGCCGCGGTGCCGAGCCGCGGTGCCGCGCGGCCGTTCGCTCGTGCAACGTGGGCGGAGCGGCCGGCGCCCGCGCCGGCGCACCGAACGGGCCGCACGCAGCGTCTCGTTCGGGCGCAACGGGGTCGCTCACCGGGGCTGCCGGCGCGCCGGTCAGGCGTGAGGCGGCGGTCACCGGCGGGTCACGGTCACGCGGGTTGCGGCGGCCAGGTCGCGCACCACCGAGCGTTCGCCGTCGGGCCAGGTGATTGTCAGCGCCGCGGGCGCGTCGCCGGCGGGTATGCCGAAGTGCAGGCGGCTGGTGTCGCCCGACAGGTAGCCGCTCTGCGCGCGCACCTCGCGCCGTATCTCCACCCCCGCCGCGGTGGTCAGCACCGCCCCGGCGCCGAGGGCGTGGGTGTTGGCGGTGCCGGGCCGGCGCAGGTCGACCAGCAGGTGGCCGCCGCCCTCGCACAGGCGGTTCTCGAACACCTGCGACGGGGCGCGCAGGTTGCTCACCACGATGTCCAGATCGCCGTCGCCGTCCAGGTCCGCCATGCTCATGCCGCGCCCGCTGCGCGTGCTGCCCAGGCCCCACTCCGGAACGGTCGCGAAGCTGCCGTCGCCGGCGCCGCGCAGCGCCTGGTTCTCCTCCACCAGCTCGTCGCCCGGCAGGTGGCCGAACACCTCCACGGTAATCACGCCGTTGACCACGTACAGGTCCAGGAAGCCGTCGCCGTCCAGGTCGCCGAACTTGGCCGACCAGCTCCAGCCGGTGGCATCTACCCCCGCCGCTGCCGCCCGGTCCCGGTAGCCGCCCTCGGCGCCGGTCGCCAGCAGCACGTTGGCGTTCACCTGCACCTCGTCCGGCGGACTGGCGGTGCCCAGGTCGCCCCATGCGTCGCGCGTCTCGGCGTCGTCGCGGTACGGCTTCATGTCGGCGGCGAACAGCTCGAAGCGGCCGTCGTTGTCGACGTCGCCGGCGTCGTAGCTCATCGTGTTGGTGGGCGTGGCGGCGAACGGCTCCACCTGCGCCCAGCCCATCGGCGCCTCGGGGTCGCGGGTGAACACGTAGTCGGGGCGGGCGTAGTCGTTGCCGATCACGATCTCGCGCGCGCCGTCGCCGTCCAGGTCGGTCACCAGCACCGCCAGCGCGTCGGCGCCCGAGACCAGCAGCGCCGGCAGCAGGCCGGGGTTGCGGTTCTCGTAGTAGGCCACGCCGCCGCCGGGGATGAAGCCGTCGAACTCCTTGGCCAGCAGGTAGTCGTAGGTGGCGGTGACGATGTCCAGGTCGCCGTCGCCGTCCAGGTCGCTCCAGTCCATCACGTGCGCGAAGTAGCCGGCGCCGAAGTCGGGGTCGCGCACGAAGCGGCGCCCGCTCCCGGCGGCACCCCCGGAGCCCTCCTCCGCCGGCGTGTTGCGCCACAGGGCGGGCGGGCGGTTGGTGTGGGTCACGGCCAGGTCGAGCCAGCCGTCGCCGTCGCTGTCCACCGCCACGATGGCGCTGGTGGGCTTGCTGTCCTCGGCGCTGGTCAGGTCCGTACGCCGGAACCGCGGTGCGCCGCCGGGCGCGGTTTCGTTCCACAGCAGGGCGGTCGGGCCGTCCAGGTTGGCCAGCACCAGGTCGACGTCGCCGTCGTTGTCCAGGTCGCCGGCGGCCAGGCCGGCGCCGAGCGAGTCGTAGTTGAACACCCGTGGCGAGTCCACCTCTATTTCGTGCGCCAGGTCGGCGGCGACGAACGTGCCGCTGCACTGTCCGGCGGCGAGCGGGACCGTCTCCACGCTCACCGGGGCGTGGCCCGCCAGCACGTCCGTCAGGGAAGCGCACCCGCTGAGGCACAGTACCGCGGCGAGCGCCAGCAATGCAGGCCGGGCGGTTGCAGCATGGGAACGCCAGGTTGACCGAATATCCAAAGCGTCGGTATGGTAGCCTGTCACGCAATTCCAATAAACCGAGGTTTGGAAGGAGGAAGATGAAGTGACCAATTTCATGAATCGAATACTCATGAATCGATTGCTGGCGCTCGGCCTGGTAATGGCGGCGCCGGCGATGCTGATGGCCGGCGGCGAGTCCGACAGCGGGACCGCCAGTGCCGGCGCCGTCGCGATGGCGGCACCCGGCCAGTTCAGCGAGGCGCCGATGCTGGCGGCCATGGTGGCGGCCGGCGAGTTGCCGCCGCTGGAGGAGCGCATCGCCGCCGATCCGGTGGTGCAGGAAATGCTCGCCGACGGCGTCGGCAAGTATGGCGGCACGCTGCGGGTGTCGGACGCCACCGGTGCGATGAACCGGCGCGGACACGAGATGACCAACCAGGAGGTGGACATCTACCTGCTCAAGATGCACCAGGAGACGCGCGAGATCCTGCCCAACATCGCCAAGGGCTACGACGTGTCGGCCGACGGCCTCACGGTGACCCTGGAGCTGCGCGCCGGTACCAAGTGGTCCAACGGCGACCCGTTCATCGTCGACGACATCATGTTCGTGATGGAGGACCTGCGGTGGGATGACCGGGTCGATCCCGGCTGGCGCCCCAACGAGACGCCGCCCACCGCGACCAGCCTCACCAAGATCGACGACTACACGCTGCAGTTCAACCTGTCGGCCAAAGACCACGTGATCATCCCCGGCTGGACCACCTGGAAGGGCGGCAACTACGTGCAGTACGCGCCGAGCACGTTCCTGAAGCAGTGGCACATCCGCTACAACGCGGACGCCCAGAAGCTGGCCGAGGAAGAGGGCTTCGAAACCTGGGCCGAGGCGGTGGTCGCGCACTGGGACATCGTGGTCGGCGTCGGCCTGTTGGAGACGCCCACCATGTTCCCGTGGGTGCCCAAGGAGATCGGCGCGCAGGCGGAGATCTGGGAGCGCAACGCCTACTTCTGGAAGGTCGACCCGGCCGGCCAGCAGCTCCCCTACATCGACCGCGTGCTGTCCACGCCCAACGCCGACGTGGAGGTGTTCAACCTCAAGGCGATCGCCGGCGAGGTGGACTGGGCGATCGCGCAGACCAACTTCGCGTCGCTGCCCGACTACAAGGAGAACGAGGATCGCGGCAACTACAAGATCACGCTCGTTCCCGGTGTCGACGTGGGCCGCGCATTCGGCTTCAACCCCACCTACAAGGATGAGAAGTACCGTGCCCTGTTCCACGACGTGCGTTTCCGGCGCGCCATGTCGGTGGCGCTCGACCGCGACGAACTGAACGAGGTGTACTTCCTCGGTCTCGGCCGCCCGACCGCGGCCACCATCCACTCCGACGCCCGCTTCTACCGACCCGAGTGGCAGACCCTGTGGGCCACCTACGATCCCGATCTGGCCAACCAGCTGCTCGACGAGGTCGGCCTCGACGGGCGCGACCGCGACGGCTTCCGGACCTTCCCGGACGGCTCCAACCTGACCATCCAGGTCGCCGCCCGCACCGGCGGTTCGGTCGACATCAGCAAGCTGTTTGAGATCGAGATCGCGCAGTGGGGGGACGTCGGACTGCGCGTGGTGCCGCGCCTGGTGGACAACGCCGCCTGGGGCGAGAACCGCGAACAGGACGAGTTCATGCTGCAGCCGGGCGTCATCGACGCCATCACCGAGTTCTGGAACTGGATCAATGACGGTGCCGGCTCCGGCGGCGTCGGCCTGCACGGCGACTTCAACATGGCCGGCAGCTACGACATCTGGGAGACCGCGCGCGTGGCGATCGAACGCGGCGAGCGCAAGCTGGAGGACTTCGGCGGCGAGTTGCCCGGCACCGAGCCGCCCGAGGAGTGGAAGCGCTACTTCCAGTGGCAGCGCGATTTCGGGGCATCCGAATTCGGCACCCCCGAATGGGTCGAGATCGCGCAGAAGATGTACGACTGGACCGGCGACAACGTGTTCGTCATCGGCACCGTCGGCGAGGCGCCCGCGGTCCTGCTCACCAGCCAGGACCTGCGCAACGTCCCGACCGAGTTCCCGGTCTCCAACACCGACTGGAAGGGCAACCTGATGTACTGGGCCGACCAGCTCTGGTTCGACCGCGAGTAGCCTCTCTACTCGCAACCTGATCATGAGGGCCGGCCGCCAAGTGGCCGGCCCAACGCCGCCCTGTCGAAGCAAGGTCCGTGAGCCGTTGCAGCTTTACGACTACAACTCGTCTCGACCTGCAACAGATTCACGACTATATCGCCGTAGATAATCCTGCGGCGGCCCTTCGGTTTGTCGATCGACTTCAGGCGCAGTGCGCCACGCTCGCCGACCATCCTTCACGTCCGCCAGGGGAGCCAGCACTTGGCACGGCTGTTCAGCGCGGGACAGTGACACCCGCGTGAGACACCGTGAGTCCTGAACGCCATCGACGCGTGGGGAATGCAAGTCGCGAGCGCTTCTCCGGCCGCCGCTACAACGTGCTGCGTGGCCTCTGGATCGCGTTTGAGGACGCCCCGGGCGCGGCCGTCGTGCGGGGGCTGGCGGCCCTGGCGGCCGGCGCCGCCACCGGCCCGCTGCTGGTGCTGGCCACCGAACGCTTCATCGCCACCGCCCTGGAAGTGGCGGCAGGCGGACTGCCGTTCGCGGCTGTCGCCGCGCCGGTACTTGTCCTGCTCACCCTGTTCGCCGTGCAGATCCTGGAGACCGTGGTGCGCAGCTTGGCCGATGCCCGTATCGAGATGGGCCTGCGCCGCGGCTTCCGCGCCGACTTGACCGAGAAGCGGGCGCGCCTGGAATACCAGTACATCGAAAGCCCCGATACGGCCGACCTGCTGCGCCGCGTCGTCTCTGGACCGCAAATGGAGTCGCAGCCGGCGCCTGAGCGAGGGCCTGCGAAGCAGGCCTTCGACGATAGCATCGCACTGGGGGCCATCGCCGTGCGGGTAATTGGAATCGCCGTCGTCCTCGCCCGACTCGAGTGGTGGATCGTGCCGGTGGTGATGGCGGTAATGGTTCCGTTCGTGCTCCTTGGGGTGCGCAGCGGGCGCCGGCTGTACGAGTTCGAGCGCCGCGTTGCCCATCACCGCCGCCGCGCCGAGTATCTGTCCGAGGAAGTGCTGCAGGGGCGCGATGCGGCCGCCGAGCGAAACTTGTTCGGCTACACGAGCTACGTGAATGCCCGCTGGCGGACCTTCTTCGACCCGGTGATCCGATTGCAGGCGCTGTGGAACTTGCGGAGCTGGCTGCAAACGAAGTCGGCGGCGCTGCTGATCATCGTAGCCATCATCATCGCCATGTTGGCGTTTCTCCAACCACTGCAGGCCGGCGTGATCGACGTGGCCTTCTACGTCGCCGCGGTTACGGCTCTGTTGCAGGCACAGCGCACGATCAGTCAGCAGTTGGTCGATGTCACGTCTCGTCTCGCTCAACATCGGGAGTACTTCTTCGATCTGCAACAGTTCGCGGCCCTGAATGAGACACGCCGGTCGCTCACGCGACGTGCACCGGAACACGCGTTCGAGTCAATCGCGTTCGAGGACGTCCGCTTTCGGTATCCCGGGACCGATGTGCCGGTCTTGGATGGGATCGGCTTTCGGATCGAAGCCGGGCAACACTACGCGCTGGTCGGCGCTAACGGGTCCGGCAAGTCGACAATCACCAAGCTCATGCTGGGACTGTATTCGCCAACCGGTGGCAGGATCGTGGTCAACGACATACCAAGCGAGGAGTGGTCACAGGATGCCCTGAATGGCCTCTTTGGGGTCGTGTTCCAGGACTTTGCCTGCTACTCGCTTACGGTTCGTGACAACATTGCGCTTGGCAGTCTCTCCTCCGAGGACGATTCCTCGGTTGCGGCAAGCTTGGAGCTCGCCGGCCTCAACGGGTTCGTCAAGCACTTGCCGCGCGGCTACGAGACGCCGCTTGGCAAAGTGCTGGCCGGCGGCGTCGATCTATCGGGCGGGCAGTGGCAGCGACTTGCCGTGGCCCGTTCGCTGGCCAGTGCGGCGCCCGTACGCATCCTCGACGAGCCAACTGCAGCGCTGGATCCGCTGGCGGAGAACGAGGTGTACAAGTCCTACTCCCGCGTGTCGGCGGGACTGACGACTCTGTTCATCAGTCACCGGCTGGGGTCGACCAAGATCGCGGACCGGATTCTCGTACTCCACGACGGGGTGATCAAGGAGTCGGGCACACACGACCACCTTATGCAACAGGGCGGCGTGTATGCGCAGATGTTCAAGGCACAGGAAAGCTGGTATGCAGCGGGATAGCCGGCCCTCCTATGTGCGCATCCTGGCCAGGGTTATCGCCATCGTGGGGCGTCGTGCCCCAGTCACGTTTGGGGTACTCGTGGCAGTCGACCTCGTTCTCATGGGTGCGAACGTGCTTGGATTCTACCTCTTGGAGGGGGTCATCTCGCGACTGGGTAACACCCAGCATCTGGACGAGATCGTTGCAGCTATCGTCGTCGTCGGCATCGTGCTGGTGATTCCGGAATTGCTGGAAATGGCCGCCGATCCCATTGCCACGCTCTTTTGGGGCAGGAGCATCGGGGCACTTACCGAGATGATGAATGACAAGGTGAAGCGGTTGGAGGTGATCGACTTCGAGACCCTCGATGCCAACGAACGCCTGCAGTTGGCTGCTTCCGGAAAGTACGGCGCCGTTTCAATGCTGCTGTCGTTCCTGTTCCCGATGTTTCAACTGGTTTTCTTCGCCCTTGCGGGTATTTATCTCTACACGCTTTCGCCGCTTCTGACCCTGGTGATTCCGTTCATCTTCGCTCCCCGTATTGCGATCCACCTGGTGCGCGGCAGCCGCTACTACCGGCTCGAACGCAAGACGGTACCGACACTGCGGGAATATCAGTACCTGGAGCAGTGCGTAGTCGATCGCGAGTACTTCAAGGAAACCAGGGTCCTTGGCGCGGGTGCGCATTTCCTGCAGCGGTATCGAGACACGATTCGCCGATTCAACACGCAACGATGGCACGAAGATCGTCGTATCGCAAGGATCGAACTGGGGCTGAACGTCCTCGTCGCACTCGGTTACGGCGGCGCGTTTGTGCTGGCGGCGCTTCTGTTGGCCTCGGGCAGCATCGGCGTCGGCGGGTTCGCGGTGGTGATCTACGCGGTGAGCAAGTTCATGCTGATGACCGAGGCCGTAACGGAGATGTTCGGTGAGTCGTATCGCGCCAGTGCGACCGCGGCGCATTTCATCGAGTTTCTCGAGCGCGACGAGGGCAGACCGATGATGAATGGTGAGTGCAGCGAACCGGCGGCCGGCGTAGCGGCGCGTGCGGTTGCCTTCACCTACCCGGGAACCGAGCGCGCGGCGGTAAGTGAGATCAACCTGGAGGTCACGCCCGGCACAACGCTCGCGCTGGTGGGAGCCAACGGCGCCGGCAAGACCACGCTCGCCAAGCTGCTGCTCGGGCTGTACGTGCCGAGCGCCGGGCGGGTAGTCCGGCGGGGCGTCGACACCCGGGAGGCGGCCAGGAGCAACATTCGGGCCGGTACCTCGGCGGTGTTCCAGAACTACCAGCGCTACCAGATGAGCCTGCGCGATAACGTGGTCCTGGCCGATACCGCGGCAGGGTCTGACGAGGAGCGGGTACTGCGGGCGCTGCGCGACGGCGGCGTGCCCGACGAGCTTTGGCAGGGTCCGGACGGGCTCGACGTGATGCTGTCGCGGGAGTTCGGCACTCGCGACCTGTCGCTCGGGCAGTGGCAGCGCCTGGCGATCGCGCGCGGGTTGTTCCGGGAGCATGACACGATCCTGCTGGACGAACCGACCGCGTCGATCGACCCGCTGGAGGAGCAGGCGGTGTACCAGCGGTTCATGAAGATCGCGGCCGGACGCACCGCCATCATCGTCACCCACCGGCTCGCGTCGGCACGCCTCGCCGACCGCATCCTGGTGCTGGATGGCGGGCGGATCGTCGAAGACGGCACCCACGAGGAGCTGCTCGCCCGCCGCGGCCTGTACCATCGCATGTTCACCGCCCAGGCGGCCTGGTACCGGAGGAACTGACGCGCGCGGGTGGGTGCAATTGCTTGCGAGCGCCGGGTACTGCTGCTACCCTTGATCGCGTGGCATCTCCCCGCTTCTCCACCGATGTTCTGGACCGGGCGATCGAACGGCGCCGCCGCGCCGCTGAGCAACTCAGGACGGCGACGAGAGCGCGCCTGGCGCACGCGCTGGAGGCCGCGCCGGTGCCGGTCGAACGCGCGATCATCTTCGGTTCCATAGATCGTCCCGGCCACTTCGACGCCAACTCCGACGTCGACGTCGCCGTCGGCGAGCTTCGGGCGCGCGACTACTTCACGCTCAAGAGCTACCTGGAACACGCCCTGTGCCGGGAGGTAGACCTGGTAGAGTTCGACCGCTGCCACTTCGCGGCCAGCATCCGGCGCACCGGTACGAAATGGACGAGGCACGCTACGTAGTCTTCGCCGCCGAAGCGCGTGCTCAACTGCGGCAGGTCGCTCTCATCCACGAGCGCATCGACCACCGCGAGCGGGAGAGCGGCGTGGCCGGACTGGAGAGTCTCGCCTACCAGCTTCACAACCTGTACGGCGCGATCGAGGAGTTGTTCGAGCTGGTGGCGGCGGCGTTCGAGAATCAGCTTCAGGGTGGAGGCGGGTACCACATCGAGTTGCTCAGACGCATGACGATAGCCGTCGACGGCGTCCGTCCGCGGGTAATTTCTGATCACACCCTGGCGGCGCTCAACTCATTGCGCGGCTTTCGCCACGTGTTTCGTCATGCCTACGGCGGCGGACTGGATCGGCGCAGGATCGCCCTGCTCGTCGAAGACGCGCGCGCGGTGCGCGAGCCGCTCGCCGCCGAGGTGCAGGCGTTCGTCGCTGCCGTGGCCCCCGCCGATTCCTGACCGCCGGAGTGAAGATCGCACGGGAACAGGCCATTGCGTAGCCGGCACATGGCGATGGCACTTGAAGAGTTCCGGCTCCTGAAGAGGAAACCGGGGTGGAAGTACGAGTATTGGAACGGTGAGGCACACATCTCGCCGGGACATCGGGTGGTCACCATGTCCCTCGACATAGAGCCACGCTCCTGCCAAAGCCCTTGTCAGATCGGGCCCGTGGTGACGCGGCGCGAAGCGGAGTTGATTGCCGCCTACTTGGCGGCCTTCAGAGACACCATCGAGTACTGCGATTGGGAGGAGGAGAGAATCGCCGATTCGGCCAACAAGAGCGTCGTCGAATTTCTTGCCGGTGAACGCGGCGATCCTCTCGCGGCGTCACGCCTGGCTCTGATCTGCCATCCCGAAGCCGACGGGAGAGTGGTGGGTGGTGCTGCCCTCCTGGTCGAAACGGATGACAAATGTCCACTCTTGGATATGCTCTTCGTTGCTCCGGAGTGGCAACGCCGGGGGATAGCCACCGCCTTGGTGTCGTCGGCGGTCAATCAATTGCACGGCCGGGGATACAGGCGTCTGAAGAGCCGGTACATGCTCGGCAACGACAAGAGCCGGGCCTGGCACGAAGGGTTCGGATTCTCTCCCATCCCCGAAGGTAGACCATAGAGCCCCGCAGGGGTCCGAACGCCGGTAACAGCAGAACTGGCATGGCCGGAATCGACGACCGACAGCTTGCAGGAGCGCACGACTGGCGGCCAACTCCGCACGCGGCCACGGCGTGGAGGCGGCGCTACCGCGACGGCTCGGGCGGCGGAGCTGCTCCGTAGCCGTGGCACATGCGGTGGTGTGCCAGGCACGCGAGAGCCAGGTTCTCCGGCTCCGGGCCGCCCCCGTCGGCAACCGGCAGCAGGTGGTGGATCTGTAGCAGGTGGGACGAATTGCAGCGGCGACCGGTGAGCGGGTCCCGATAGCAGCAGCGCCCCCCGTCGCGCAGCCAGACGTGACGCCGGACAGCCGCCGGAATGGAGCGCCGCGGCGGCGACCGGCGCGGGCCGAGCGGAGCATCGCGGGTGCACTGCGGCGATGCTCCCCCCGGTGAGCCGCCCGCCCCACGCGCAGGCGGCACGCCGCTGACCAACTTCGGCGCCGCAGCCGTGGCCAACCGGATCGGCATGGCACCAGTACCGTCGGCGGAGCCGTCGCCGGCCAACTTCGGCGCCGCAGTCGTGGCCGGCCGGATCGGCGTGGCACCAGCGCCGTCGGCGGGGCCGCCGCTGACCAACTTCGGCGCCGCAGTCGTGGCCGGCCGGATCGGCGTGGCACCAGCGCCGTCGGCGGGGCCGCCGCTGACCAACTTCGGCGCCGCAGTCGTGCCCGGCCGGATCGGCGTGGCACCGGCGCCGTCGGCGGGGCCGCCGCCGGCCAACTTCGGCGCCGCAGCCGTTGCCGGCCGGATCGGCGTCGCATCAGCGCCATCGGCGGGGCCGCCGCCGGCGCTCCGACCCTCCGGCGCCGCAGCAACGGCGGGCGGGGCCGAAGCAGCGCCACCCGCGCGGGTGCCAACTGCCCGTGTACCGCCCGCCGGGGCGGCGGGCGCAACGCCGCGCACCGGGCGAGCGTTGGGGGACGCCGCCGCCCGCGGCAGCTCCCCGGCGGACGCGGGCGCGCCCCGTGGCGCCGGAGTATCGCCGCCCCCACCCACGGCGGCCGCCGCCACGACCGAGGGTGTGCTGGTCCGCTCCCGCCGCGACGATGCTGCCGTGCCGCCCGAACGCCCCCGCCTGCCACCGCCGCCGCG
This sequence comes from Spirochaetia bacterium, assembly GCA_965208575.1. GTDB lineage: Bacteria > Spirochaetota > Spirochaetia > SZUA-6 > Bin103 > Bin103. The sequence continues at coordinate 705,845 of CBDBOV010000002.1, forward strand.
CGGGTCGTGCCGCGCCACCGCCTCGCGCACCAGCCGCGCCACCAAGTCCCCCCACGACATGCGCGGGTCGACGTGCGACAGCCAGTTCTTCAGTTGGCGCAGTCCCTGCTCGCACTCCTGGTCGATGCTCACCTTCAACGTGTAGCGGTCCGGCGCCACCGCACGCAGCGTGTCGCGCGGCGGCGCCACCTGCGGAGCGGCACTGGCCAGCAGGCCGGCGACCTGGCGCGTGGTCATGCCGGCGGCCTGCTCGATCAGCTCGCGCTGCCGCCGCGGGTGCAGCAGCGCGGCGGCGGACAACGGCCCGGCGGACCGCTCGGGGCTGGAACACGGTTCCGGGTTGGAACAAAGTTCCGGGTTCCGATCACCCCGCGACGGCGCCGGTGCGAGCGCAGCGGTGCGCCGCGGCTCCGATGCGGCCACGACCGGCAACGGGACCGGCTCGGCGCCACTCGCCGGCGGTGGAAGTGGCGCGGCCGGGCCTTGGTCCGAGGAGGCCACGGCGGGACCGGGAGCGCGCAACGGTGCCCGTGCAGCCGCGTGGCTCGCCACCGGCACCACCGGCGTGGTCGCCGCCTCGTTACCCGTGAGCCCGGGCCGCGGTACACGCCCCGGCGCCGCGGGCGGTGGCGCGTGCAGGGTGGTGGGCGTCGAAGCCGGTGCAGCGCCCGAGGTGGCGGCACTCGAGTCCAATCGGCCCACCGGCTGCGCACCCGCGGCTGCCGGGCCGGCACCGACTGCCGCCGAGTCGTCCGACGACGGCCTGCAACGGTCGCTCTCCGCATGCCGGTCCCCGCGGCCTCCGGCGTCACCGGGCGACCGCGCCACCGGCCCGTCCGGCGGTCGGCTGCAGCCGTCGCTCACGGTGTGCCGGTCTTCGCGGCCCCCGGCGGCACGGGACGACCGCGCCGCCGAGTCGTCCGACGATGGCCTGCAACGGTCGCTCTCCGCATGCCGGTCGTCGCGGCCTCCGGCGTCACCGAGCGACCCCGCCACCGGCTCGTCCGACGATGGTCTGCAACGGTCGTTCCCGGTATGCCGGTCCCCGCAGCCCCCGGCGTCACCGAGCGCCCCCGCCTCCTGTTCGACGGCGGCCACGCCGGGCCGCGCCGATGCCGTCCCCGCCGCGGCACCGGCCATCCCCGCTCCCGACGCTTCGCCATCCTGGTCTCCCGCTCCGCCCGGCGCAGCAGGTAGCCCATGCAGACCTTGGCAGCGCTCCTGATCGACGGGCGCGCTCGCTCTCCTGCACTGGCGCTCGGCGGCGCCAAACGCGGTCTCCAACTGCGCCGCCGACGTCACACTCAGCTCGCCGCTGTGCAGCATGGCCCGCACCCAGCCATGCCGCCGGCACAGCCTCATGGTCTGAATACGCCGTTGCGCGGCCGCATCGGTGAAGCGCAACTCCCGCACCGCGTAGTCGAACAGGCTCGAGAACCCGCGCCGCAGCGCCAGCCCGCGACGGTCGATCTCGTCGAGATGGTCCAGGATGTGCACTTCGAGGCCGCGCTGGTTGGCCGCCAGGCGCCTGGTCTGCTCGAGGAGCTGCTGATCACCGAGTGAGTTGAAAGGTCGTCTGCCGGTCCCGCCGGTCATGTTTAACATGTCTTAAATATAACACTGGTCTGTAGATAGCACTTTCTTGCAGGTCCTCGACCCGGTACCGGCAGCGCCCGTGGAGCGCGAATTGGCGGCTCCAGGGGCACGCGCTCGGCCACTTGACGGGCGCACACCATTGCCGGACTTCACGGCCCGCCAGGGGCCTTCAGCGGCAGCGGAAAAGTGCGTCAACCCCTGCGCCCGATTTTCTGCAGTTATTTTGGTGCAGGTCGAACTCCGGCCACCGCGGCACGCAGGAACCACCCCACGCCGCAAAGATGGTCCGACCCTCCCGGTACGTGAGCCCTGACGACCACCGGCGCCGCGGCAGCCTGCCCGGTCCCCCATCTGCTGCCGTGCCGACCGGAGCGGTGGGGTGAGACCGGTGCGTGCCGACTTCGTCAACCGCCACCACCGCCTTTCGCAATCGCACCGGCGCCCGCAGGTGCAAGAGGACGCGTGTACCCCGATTGCGGTAGCATCGCGCCTGAGAGAGCGAGAGGGGGAGCATCGTCATGAGCGAGTACATTCCGAGTCCGGCGCAGTGGGTGCGCGACCAGGTGGAGCTGTATGAAGGCAGCGGCGGCACCGAGGGGCTGACCCTGCGCGATACCGGGTTGCCGGTGATCATCGTGACGCACACGGGCAACAAGACCGGCGCCGTCCGCAAGACGCCGCTGATGCGGGTGGCGGACGGTGACGGTTACGTGCTGATCGGATCGCAGGGAGGCGCGCCGAAGAATCCGGTGTGGGTGTACAACCTGCGCGCCAACCCGGCGGTGACGATCCGCGACGCGACCTCGGTCCAGGAGATGCGGGCGCGCGAGGTGCACGACGACGCGGAGCGGGCGCGGCTGTGGGTCCTGGCCGTGGCCGCCTTTCCGCCGTACGCCGACTACCAGGACAAGACCACGCGCCGGATACCGGTGTTTCGAGCCGAACCCGTCGCCTGATCCGGCGCCATCATGGGATCGCTGGACGGCAAGGCCGCGCTGGTGACCGGGGCCGGCGGGCGCAACGGCATCGGCCGGGCGGTGGCGCTGCGGCTGGCGGAGGACGGCGCGGACGTGGCGGTGAACGACCTGGTCGCCAGGCCGCGCGAGGGCAGCGACTGGGGAGGGCTGCCGGCGCTGGCCCGTGAGGTCGAGGCTCTGGGGCGCCGGTCGCTGGCCGTTACCGGCGACGTGGGCGACGCGGCGCAGGTGCAGGCGATGGTCGACCGGGTGGTCGACCAATTGGGCAGCCTGGACATCCTGGTGACGAACGCCGGCACTCCGGCCGGCCGCGACCGGGTGCCGATCGTGGAGTTGGAGGAGCAGCACTGGGACCGGGTGCTGCGGGTCAACGCCAAGGGCACGTTCCTGTGCTGCCGGGCGGCGGCGCGGGTAATGATCGGCGCCGGTCGCGGCGGCCGCATCATCACCATGTCATCGGTTGCGGGCAAGCAGGGCCGGGCGCGGTTCGGCGCCTACGCTGCCTCCAAGTTCGCCGTCGTGGGGCTGACGCAGGCGCTCGCGCACGAGCTCGGCCCGCATGGCATCACCGTCAACGCGTTGTGTCCCGGCGTGATAGATACCGAGCGCTACCACGACATCGCGAACGCCACCCGCGACTCCGACACCTCCACCGAGGAGCGGCGCGCGCGCCTGTTCGCCGGCGCCGCCCGCGCCACGCCGCTGGGGCGGATCGGCAGCGCGGCCGACGTCGCCCGCGTGGCGGCGTTTCTGGCCGGCCCGGACAGCGGCTTCGTCACCGGCCTTGCCGTGCCGGTGGCCGGCGGCCTGTACATGCAGTAGCCGCGCCGCGCCGCCCCGCGCCGCCGGCACCGTTCCGGTTGGTTGACCGGGGCGGGGTGCGTCGCTAAGGTTCCCCGTTGTCGGGGATCGAAGCGCCGTGATTCAGTACTTCATACGCCGCGTCGGCTACATGCTGGTAACCCTGCTGGGAATATCGATCCTGGCGTTCGTCATCATCCAGGCGCCGCCCGGCGACTATCTCGACATCTACATCCAGCAGCTTCGCGAGCGCGGCATCGAGACCGACCGCGAGGAGCTGGCCGGCCTGGAGGCGCGCTACGGGCTCAACCAGCCGGTACTGGTCCAGTACTTCAAGTGGATGGGCAACCTGATCACGCTTGACCTGGGCAAGTCGCTGGCCACGCAACAGAGGGTGATCGACATCCTCGGCGAACGGGTGCCGCTGACCGCCATGATCACGCTGCTCACCACCGTGTTCACCTTTGCCGTGGCGATACCGATCGGCATCTACGCCGCCACCCACCAGTACTCGCTGACCGACTACTCGGTGTCGACGCTCGGCTTCATCGGCCTGGCGACGCCCAACTTCCTGCTCGCCCTGATCCTGATGTTCCTGGCCAGCCGCTGGCTGGGGGTCAGCATCGGCGGCCTGTACTCGCCGGAGATGGTGACCGCGCCGTTCAGCTTGGCCAAGCTGTGGGACCTGATCAAGCACCTGCCGGTGCCGATCATCGTGGTGGGCACCGCCGGAACCGCGGGGCTGATCCGCATCATGCGCGCCACCATGCTCGACGAGCTGCGCAAGCAATACGTGATCACGGCGCGGTCGAAGGGCGTCGAAGAGGGGCGCCTGCTGTTCAAGTACCCGGTGCGGATCGCGGTCAATCCCCTGGTCAGCACCATCGGCTGGCTGCTGCCGGAGATCATCTCCGGGGAGACCGTCACCGCGGTCGTGCTGAGTCTGCCCACCGTGGGGCCGCTGCTGCTCACCGCCCTGCTGCAGCAGGACATGTACCTGGCCGGCAGCATCATCATGGTGCTGAGCCTGCTCGTCGTGATCGGGACGCTGATCTCCGACATGCTGCTGGCGGTGGTCGATCCGCGCATCCGGATGGAGCGCAAGGCGGCGGCGTGAGCACGGGTCTCGACCTGCCGGTACCGGAAACCGCCGCCACCGACCAACGGCAGGAGCAGTACTTCGTCGCCTCCCAGTGGCAACTGGTGTGGCGCAAGTTCCGCCGCCACCACCTGGCGTTGCTGGGTATGAGCATCCTCGCCGTGCTCTACCTCCTGGCGGCGTTCGCCGAGTTCTTCGCCCCCTACGACAAGCTGCTGCGCAACACCGACCTTCGCTTCGCGCCTCCGCAGCGGATCCGGATTTTCGAGAACGGCCGGCTCAGCGCGCCCTTCGTGTATGGCTACACCACCGAGCGCAACCCGGAGACCTTCCGCGAGGAGTTCACGGTCGACGAGAGTCAGCGGTTCCGCATCGGCCTGTTCGTGCGCGCCGGCGAGTACCGCCTGTGGGGCCTGTTCAAGACCGACCTGCACTTTTTCGGCACCCGCGACGAGGGCGGTTACGTGTACCTGCTCGGTACCGAGCGGCTCGGCCGCGACGTGTTGTCGCGCATCATCATCGCGTCGCGCATCTCGCTGAGTGTCGGCCTGGTAGGGGTGTTCATCGCCTTCATACTCGGCTGCCTGCTCGGCGGCCTGTCAGGCTATCTCGGCGGCTGGGTGGACAACACCATCCAGCGGCTGGTGGAGATCCTGATCTCGGTGCCCACCATCCCGCTGTGGCTGGCGCTGAGCGCCGCCCTGCCCGCGACCTGGTCGATCGTTGCCGTCTACTTCGGCATCACGGTGATCCTGTCGCTGATCGGCTGGACCGGTTTGGCGCGCGTGGTGCGCGGCAAGCTGCTGGAGGTGCGCGAAGCCGACTTCGTGCTGGCCGCGCGCATCGCCGGCAAGCGCGAGATGCCGATCATCCGCGAGCACCTGCTGCCCTCCTTCACCAGCTACCTGGTAGTGGACATGTCGCTGCGCATCCCGGGCATGATCCTCGGCGAAACCGCGCTGAGCTTCCTCGGTTTCGGCATTCGCCCGCCGGCGGTGAGCCTCGGGTCGCTGCTGATCGACGCCCAGAACGTGGCCACCCTCACCACCCACCCGTGGATGCTGATGCCCGCGCTGCTGGTGATCGTGATCGTGCTGTGCTTCAACTTCGTCGGCGACGGCCTGCGCGACTCCGCCGACCCCTACCACTAGGCGCCCGGGACGAAGGTGAGGTAGCGCAGCAGGGTGCCGGCCAGCGCCATGAGCCGGGAGAACACCGGTACGCCGACGATGCCGAGCAGGATCAGCCCGAGCAGCAGGTAGGAGCCGAAGCGCGCGTTGTAGTGGCGGTAGGCGTCGGCGGCGCGCGCCGGCAGCAGGTGGGGCAGGATGTAATGGCCGTCGAGCGGGCCGAGCGGGATCAGGTTGAACAGCATCAGCAGCAGGTTGACCCGCGCGAGCAGCACGAAGAAGGTGACCGGCCCCTCGGCAAAGAACAGGTCCACGCCGGCGGCGCGCAGCAGCAGGAACAGGTTCCAGGTAAGCACGGCGAGCAGCAGGTTGGCGGCCGGGCCGGCGGCGGCAATCCACAGATCGGCGCGCGGAGTGCGGAAGTTGCGCGGGTCGGTGGGCACCGGGCGGGCGTAGCCGAAGCCGACCAGGACCACCATCGCCAGGCCCATCGGATCGATGTGGCGCACCGGGTTGAGGGTGAGCCGGCCCGCGTACTCGGCGGTGCGGTCGCCGTTCAGCTTGGCCACGTAGGCGTGGCCGAATTCGTGCACCGACAGCGATGCGATCAGCGCCGCCACCAGGAGCCCGAACAGCAGGACCTCGCCCCGAAACAACAGCTCGATCATCGCGACTCACGCCCCTCCAACAGCCAACGGCAAGACCTCGCCTCGAAACAGCAGCTCGATCATCGCGTCGCGAGCGCCTCCAACGTGAACGGCGGCCCCTCGCCGCGCAATAGCAGCTCGATCATCGTGCGGCGGATGCCTCGAGGTCATGGCGCAGCACCACGTGGTGGTAGCGGTCCGCGGTGTACAGGGAGCCCGGCGCCCACGCCAGCGGCCCGATGATGGCGCGCCGGCCGAGGCTGACGTAGCCGGCGGCGATGGCGGGTTCGAAGGTGCCGTCCGGTGCGATCACCTGGATGCGGTAGTTGGAGCGGTCGGCCACGTACACGCGGTCGCGGTCGTCCACCACCAGCCCGGACGGGAAGATGAACGCGCCGCCGCTGCGCCCGCGCTCGCCCCACTCGGCCACGAACGCGCCCTCGGCGGTGAACTTCTGCACCCGGTGGTTGTGCGCGTCCGCGACCCACACGTTGCCGAACGAGTCCACGGCAACGGCGCGCACCTCCCGGAACTCGCCGGGCCGTGGACCCTCGCGTCCCCAGGCGGCGAGGAAGGCGCCGTCGCCGGTGAAGCGCTGGATGCGGTGGTTGCCGGTATCGGCCACGTACACGCTCCCGTCCGGCGCCGCGGCGATCGCGCGCGGGCGGGCGAACTGCCCCGGACCGCTGCCGTTGCCGCCCCAGGTGGTCAGCAACTCGCCGGCGGCGCTGAACTTCTGCACCCGGTGGGTGGTGAACTCCACCGTGTAGACGGCCCCGTCGCCGCCGACGGCAAGCCCGCTCAGCCCGAGGAACTGCCCCGGCTCCGATCCCCAGGAGCCGAACGCGTCCACGAACTCGCCGTCGCCGGTCAGCTTCTGCACGCGGTGGTTGTCGGTGTCGGCGACGTACAGAAACCCGGCGGCGTCGACGGCAATGTGCGCCGGGGTAAAGAACTCACCCGGCTCGAACCCGCGCGAACCGATAAGGGCTATCCTCTCGTCGTTGACCGCGCAACCCGCCCCGGCCACGACCAGGGCGAACAGCAGCAACAAACGGGTAGCGGCAATACGACGCACGGATCAATGGTCCGCAAGCAGCGCGCCACAGGCAAGCCGGTGGCCTCCGCTGGCTATTGAATTCGCACAGCGGACGGGGGCGGCGCCGTGGGCGAGCGGAGGACGATGACTGGTACCTGATTTCGGGATGCGTTGGGGTGACGAGAATAAGGGACCGTGACGGTCAATCGCCGCCCCGGTGGTGCGCGAACCAGGGGATGGCGAAGCCTACCAGCGCCTGTGCGGACAGCAGCGTGCAACAGGCTTGGCCGGCCAATCCGGTGCGGGTAGTCGTGTCCTGCCGCCCAAAGGCAGCGCCTACCTCATCGAAGTCGTGTTCATCAATGTCGGGCTCGCGGTAACTCACCCATCGCCGGACCCCGTCGACCAGGACCGGCGCGCCGGCCGGCTTGGTCTCCTGGTGGTCGCCGAGCGCGCGCCGTTCGGCAAAATGCAGCATGGTGTTGGTCCGGTGCCCGACCTTGCGCCCGACCCCCAGGAGCAAGACGTGGCCACCCAAGTCGTGGACCACCGACAGAGGCGATCCTTCGCCCATCGGATCCTCAAGCCGCTGGGCGGCGACGATCGGTGCCGCGTACCGCCCGAGGGCCGCGAACGAACAGGACGGATGATTGCTGCGAACCGCATCTGGCCAGGTACGGAATAACTCCGGGATAACGCCGATGAAGGTCGTGGGAGTGACGGCGGCGTCGAACGCCGGCATCGTCGCTCGGATCATCTCCCGCCAGGCAGACGGCACCGGCGGATTCTCCCATCCCGCCGGGTCGGACAGGCCCGTGGAATGAGCGGGCATGACTATGGTGCCGGTCGTGCCTACTGCCTGCAGCAGCGCCCGGATCACGGCAACCGGCCCGCCGCAGACCCAGCCGATGGCGCTCAACGAGGAGTGGACCAGCACGACCATCCCTCTGCACCAAAAAAACTGCAGAAAATCGGGCGCAGGGGTTGACGCACTTTTCCGCTGCCGCTGAAGGCCCCTGGCGGGCCGTGAAGTCCGGCAATGGTGTGCGCCCGTCAAGTGGCCGAACGCGTGCCCCAGGAGCCGCCAATTCGCGCCCCACGGGCGCTTCCGGGACCGGGTCGAGGACCTGCAAAAAAGTGCTATCTACAGTCCAGTGGTATATTTAAGGTATGATGAACATGACCGGCGGGACCGGCAGACGACCCTTCAGCTCACTCGGCGATCAGCAGCTCCTGGAGCAGACCCGGCGTCTGGCGGCCAACCAGCGCGGCCTCGAAGTGCACATCCTGGACCATCTCGACGAGATCGACCGTCGCGGGCTGGCGCTGCGGCGCGGGTTCTCGAGCCTGTTCGACTACGCGGTGCGGGAGTTGCTGTTCACCGATGCGGCCGCGCAACGGCGTATTCAGACCATGAGGTTGTGCCGGCGGCATGGCTGGGTGCGGGCGATGCTGCACAGCGGCGAGTTGAGTGTGACGTCGGCGGCGCAGTTGGAGACCGCGTTTGGCGCCGCCGAGCGGCAGTGCCGGAGAGCGAGCGCGACCGTCGATCAGGAGCGCTGCCAAGGTCTGCATGGGCTGCCTGCTGCGCCGGGCGAAGCGGGAGACCAGGATGGCGAAGCGTCGGGAGCGGGGATGGCCGGTGCCGCGGCGGGGACGGCATCGGCGCCGCCCGGCGTGGCCGCCGTCGACCAGGAGGCGCGGTCGCTCGGTGACGCCGGAGGCTACGGGGCCCGGCACACCGAGAGCGACCGTTGCAGCCGACCGCCGGACGAGCCGGCGGCGCGGTCGCTCGGTGACACCGGCCACGGGGACCGGCATGCGGAGAGCGACCGTTGCAGCCCATCGTCGGACGACTCGGCGGCAGTCGGTGCCCGCCCGGCAGCGGCGGGTGCGCAGCCGGTGAGCCGATTGGACTGGAGTGCCGCCACCTCGGGCGCTGCACCGGCTTCGACGGCCGCCACGCGGCACGCGCCACCGCCTGCGGCGCCGGGGCGTGTACCGCGGCCCGGGCTCACGGGCTACGAGGCGGCGGCCACGCCGGTGGTGCCGGCGGCGAGCCACGCCGCTGCGCAGCACCTCGGCGCCCGGCATGGCGATGCGCTGCCGGCACGGCGGGAGCCGAGCGGAGCCGCCTGGCACTGTCCGGCACCCGTGCGCGCTCCCGGTGTCGCCGTGGCCTCCTCGGACCAGGGCCCGGCGGCGCCACTTCCGCCGCCGACGAGTGGCGCCGAGCCGGAACCGTTGCCGGTCGTGGCCGCACCGGCGCCGTCGCGGGGTGATCGGAACCCGGAACGGTGTTCCAACCCGGAACCGTGTTCCGGCCCGAAGCGGCCCGCCGGGCCGGTGTCGGCCGCCGCGCTGCTGCACCCGCGGCGCCAGCGCGAGCTGATCGAGCAGGCCGCCGGCATGACCACGCGCCAGGTCGCCGGCCTGCTGGCCAGTGCCGCTCCCCAGGTGGTGCCGCCGCGCGACACGCTGCGCGCGGTGGCGCCGGACCGCTACACCTTGAAGGTGAGCATCGACCAGGAGTGCGAGCAGGGGCTGCGCCAACTGAAGGACCTGCTGTCGCACGTCGACCCGCGCATGTCGTGGGGGGACCTGGTGGCGCGCGTGGTGCGCGAGGCGGTGGCGCGGCACGACCCGCGCGGCGGCGGTGGCAGGCGGGGGCGTGCGGGCGGCACGGCAGCATCGTCGCGGCGGCAGCGGACCCGCACACCCTCGGTCGTGGCGGCGGCGGGCGCCGGGGAGCAACCGCGGGCCGCGACGACCCGCAACGCTGCCGGGGTGCGCGGCGTTGCGCCCGCCGCCCCGACGGGCGGTGCAAGGGCAGTTGGCACCCGCGCAGGTGCCGCTGCTTCGGCCACGCCCGCCGTTGCTGCGGCGCCGGAGGGTCAGAGCGCCGGCGGCGGCCCTGCCGACGGTACTGATGCCACGCCGTTCCGGGCGGCCACGGCTGCGGCGCCGCAGTTGGCCAGCGACGGCTCCGCCGACGGTGCTGATGGGACGCCGACCCGGCCCGCCACGAGTGCGGCGCCGAAGTTGGCCGGCGGCGGATCTGTCGACGGCGCTGATGCGACGCCGATCCGGTCGGCCACGGCTGCGCCGCCGAAGTTAGTCAGCGGCGGCTCCGCCGCCGGCGCTGGTGCGACGCCGACCGGGTCGGCCACGAGTGCGGCGCCGAAGTTGGTCAGCGGCGGCTCCGCCGATGGCGCTGGTGCCACGCGCATCCGGTCGGCTACGACTGCGGCGCCGAAGTTGGCCGGCGGCGGCTCCGCTGGCAGCGCTGATGCGACGCGGATCCGGCGGGCTACGGCTGCGGCGCCGAAGTTGGCCAGATGCGTGCGGCCTGTGCGTGGTGCGGGCGGCACGGCGGGGGGAGCATCGCCGCGGTGCACCCGCGATGCTCCGCTCGGCCCGCGCCGGTCGCCGCCGCGGCGCCCCATTCCGGCGGCTGTCCGGCGTCACGTCTGGCGGCGCGACGGGGGGCGCTGCCGCTATCGGGACCCGCTCACCGGTCGCCGCTGCAATTCGTCCCACCTGCTACAGATCCACCACCTGCTGCCGGTTGCCGACGGGGGCGGCCCGGAGCCGGAGAACTTGGCTCTCGCGTGCTTGGCGCACCACCGCATGTGCCACGGCTACGGACCAGCTCCGCCGCCCGAGCCGTTGCGGTAGCGCTGCCTCCACGCGGTGGCCGCGTGCGGAGTTGGCCGCCCGTCGTGCGCTCCTGCAAGCTGTCTGCCGTCGATCCCGGCCATGCGAATTCTGCCGTTTCCGGCGTTCGGACCCCACGTGGGGTTGAGCAACGGTCGGGCGGCGTGCCACGGTGACCGACGATGAAGGCACGAACGATCGAATATCAACCGGGCGGAGGGGTGCGGCTGGTGGAGACGGCGGTTGCCGATCCGGGGCCGGGCGAGGTGCAGGTGCGGGCGGCGGCGTGCGGCATCTGTGCGTGGGACCTGTACACCTACCGGCACGGCAGCGACGCCCCGAGCGCGGCGCCCGCGGGGCACGAGGGGATCGGCCGGGTGCTGAAGGTGGGTCGCGGCGTCAGCGGCCTCGCCGAGGGCGACGCGGTGGTGGCGCGCGGCTTCGCCACGGTGCACAACGTGGCCGCCGAACGCGCGCTGCGTATCCCGGATACCGACATTCCGCTCGAGCGCTGGATCGTGGAGCCGGTGAGTTGCGTGGTCACCGGTCTGGACCACACCCGCGCCCGTGCCGGCGACCGGGTGGCGGTGATCGGCTGCGGCTTCATGGGACTGATGCTGCTGCAGGGGCTGGTTCGCTCGTGCGTCCATCACCTGGCGGCAATCGACGTGAACCGCGACCGGCTGACCCTGGCGCGCAGCTTCGGCGTGGACGCCGCCTACCATCCCGAGGACGAGGGGCTCGCCGGCGAGGAGCCGTTCGACTGCGTGGTCGATGCTTCCGGCGCGCAGGCGGGCCTCGACCTGGCGACCGGCCTGCTCGGCCGCGGCGGCGTGCTCAACCTGTTCGGCTGGAACCACGGCCGGCCCACGTTCGCCGGCGACCGCTGGCACCTCGGCGGCTTCACGGTGGTCAACTCCGCCCCCGGTTCCCGGATCCGCGACACCTTCCCGCCCGCGATCCGGCTCATCGCCAAGCGCATCATCGACCTGGAACCGCTCATCACCCACACCGTCCCGCTCGACGCCTATCCCGACCTGCTCGCCCAGGTGGCGGCGGGCGACCCCGGCTACATCAAGGGGGTGGTCACTCTCGACTGACGCGCGCGCCGAACAGGTACCGATACAGCATGAGCGCAAGCTGTGGATCGCGCTGCTCCAGCCGGATTCGGGCGTCCGGCGTCAGGTGCATCGTGCGGCACGTCTCGTCCGCGACCACCGACGCATCTTTCTCATGCAACGACCCGGACGGCCATACGACGCCGCCGGGGCGATACTGACTCATGCGCGCACCGTCGGCGTCGTAACCGGAAGCGCGCCCCGAGATCACCAATTGCAGACCGTCGTGCGGCGCTCCCGGCCCCTTCAGGGCGATGCCGGCGTCGTATCGGCATGCACTCGTCCACCGTTGCAGTTGCTCGGTCAGGTACTCGAAGTCGATCTGCCGCTCCAGGTAGCGGTCCAGGTCGCCGGCGGCGTGCTCCAGCAGCGCGGCGCGCCGACCGTGCGTGCGGTCTTCGTCTTCCTTCCACGCCGCGAGCACGATCTCCTCGCAGCGCTCCAGGGCGCGGTCCAGGTTCGGCTCCATCGGCAGCTCCGCGTACACGGAGGCGGACAGGTTGTGCTCGACACCGGTGCGCAAGGCCTCGGACGTCGCGCTCAGCACCACCCCCACCCCGGCCGCGTGCGCGGTCTGCATGAACCGGCACAGCACGTTCACGGCCGAGAAGTCGAAGCCGGACACTGCGGAGAAATCCAGAAGCAGACAGAGGGGACGCACCGGGCCGTGCAACTCCTGCCGGAGACGTTCGGCCAGCGGGGAGACACCGCCGAAGAACAGGTAGCCGCGCAGCCGGTAGGCGTGCACCCGCTCCCCTTCCTCCAGCAGGATGGCCCGGTCGGGCACGGGGCGCGCCTTGTTGCTGTGCCGTTCGCGCAGGGTGAACCGCGCCTCCACCGGATTGACGCCGCTGAGGCGCACCACGAAGAACACCAGGGTGGCCAGCATGCCGGCGCCGACTCCCTCCAGCAATCCGAACGCGGTGATGGCGACGAAGATCAGCACGATGATGCCGTATTCGGCCCAGGGCAGGCGGCGGCGGCTCTTCACCAGCCCCTCGTCCAGCATGCCGAGCCCGGCGAACACCAGGATCCGCCCACCAGAGCCGCCGGCACCAGCTCCAGCATGCCGTCGCCCAGGAACAGCGCGCCGCCGACCACCAGCGCGGCGACCACGCCGGTCAGCCGCGTGGCCGCTCCGAACAGCTTGCTGCGCAGCGACGCGGGCACGACGAGGGTCGCCACGGTGCCGCCGCCCAGGCCGGCGACGGCGCTGGCGACCCCCGTGACGCGAAACTCACGGTCCCAGTCCAGCTCCTGGTCGGCGGCCAGTTCCAGCCCGGCTATGTTCAGGACCACGCAGATGAAGGCCACCAGGATCAGCGTCAGCATGTGGGGAACCTGCCCGGCCAGCGCCGTCCACTCCACATGCGCCAGGTCGGCGGGGAGCACCGAAGGCCACAGGCCGCCGTCGGCGGTGCTGGTCAGCAGCAGGCCCGCCGCCCGCGCCTCGTCGCCCGGTATCCCGAGCGAGGCGAGCGCGAGGTGGTATCCGCCGACGGCGAGGGCGACGCTCACCGGCAGGATCAGCGGGTTGCGCCAACGCCTCATCGCCAGGTAGAGGGCGATTCCGTACACCGCTCCCGGGCTCCATCTCCACAGCACGGAGGGTTCCAGCAGGGCGGGCAGCGCCCGCCAGTCGGGTTTCGCCCCCATCAGCGCCAGCGCCGCCAGGCACACCGCCCCGCCGATGCCGGCGACGAATCCGCCGGCCACCGGGTAGGGGATGAAGCGCACCAGGTTGGCGAGCCGGAACCGTCCGATCAGGAGGCAGCATGCGCCGGTGGCCACCGCGCTGATCACCAGCGCGGCAACCGTGGTGACGAACAGCGCATGCCCCTCGGCGATCATGGAAAAGCCGATCGTGGCCATCACGATGACGAGCGCCGGCGACAGCCCCGCGATCGCGCCGCGGTAGCCGCCGGCGAGCGCGATCACCAGGCACGCCGCGAAGTTCCCGAACAAGACCAGGCCGACGCCCTGGGAGGAGTAGGAAGCCAGCGGCCCGGAGAAGATGAAGCTGCCGAACGCCACCTGCGCCACCAGCAGCCCCAGGCCGGAGGTAAGGCCGGCCGACAGCGCCGCCAGCGCCCGCGCGGACGCCAGGTCGGCACGCAACTCGGACGCGAGATCCCGGATCAAGTTTCTCTTCGCTCCGGGTTCTGCTGCTGGTGAAGTGGAGGCTTGCGCCATGCTTGTTTCTGGACGAGTGTACCGAAACAATGCCCCAAGAGGCACCGGCGGCTCAGCCGGCTCCTCTGCCTACCGCCGACCCGGCGTCGACGCTGTCAGAGCGCCTACTCCGGGTCGCTGCCGGTCACTTCGCGCACCAGCCGGGTCAGGTAGACGTGGGCGTCCCGGACGTAGCGCGGCAGGTTCTCGGTGTCTTCGACCTCCAGCTCCACTGCCAGCGGGCCGTCGAAGTCGAGCGCGTGCAGCTCTTCGACATAGCCGCGCAGGTCGATCTCGCCGGTGCCCAGGGGCACCGACACTTCACCGCGGTTGTCCTTGACGTGCAGGTTCCAGATCCGGTCGCCGTAAGCGCGGATGAAGGCGCGCCAGTCCACCTCGGAGCGGTGGAAATGGCCGGTGTCGATGGTGATGCCCACCTTCGGATGGTCGATCTCGCTGAAGATGCGGTCGAAGTCGGCGCGCACCGAGAAGTTGGAGCCGTGGTGCGGTTCCAGGGCCAGCCGCACCGGCAGATGCTCCACCAGCGGCAGCAGCCGCTTGATGCCGGCGATCGGCGCCGCCAGCCCCACCGAGCGCACCCGCGCGCGCCGCACCGGGGAACTCAGGCTGTCGCGCTGCGCCGCCGCCTGCGCCGGAGACAGTCCGCCGGTCATCACCACCAGCGGCGACCGCAGTCCCTCGGCCAGGGCGAACACGCTCGCCATCTGCTCAGCCGCCGCTTCCGCGGTCGCCTCGGAGTCGGCCGGAAAGGCGGGCGCGTACACCTCCGTGCAGCGGCGCAGGCCGGCCGCCTGCGCCGCACCTCTCAGCCTGCCGGCATCGAGCCAGCGCGCCTCGCCGAGCGCGCGCTGCGCCACCGAGGCGATGCCCCAGGCACGGAAGCCGGCGCGCGGCGCGTAGCGGAAGCAGGCCGCGGTCTCGTCGCCGTCGATGCCGCGCGTGGCGCAGGTGGTGCAGGACAGGACGAAGCGGCTCAAAGGTCCACCCAGCGGCGCTCGTCGGCGGCCTTGAGCACCGCGTCGCACACCACCTGGGTGGCCTGCGCGTCGGCGAAGTCGGGACAGGTCTTGGTGCCGCTCGCCAGGCCGCCGAGGAAGTCGGCGAGCGCGTTGATGAAGGTGTGTTCGTAGCCGATCGAGCAGCCCGGCACCCACCAGTGCTCCATGTAGGGGTGGTCGGAGTCCCACACCTGGATGGTGCGCCAGCCGCGCAGGTGGCCCTCGTCTTCGTGCGTGAAGTAGCCGAGCTCATGCGCGTTCTCCAGGTTGAACGCGATCGATCCCTTCTCGCCGTTGATCTCGAAGTAGTTCTCGTTCTTGCGCCCGCGCGCGTAGCGGGTCGACTCGAAGGTGGCCATGGCGCCGTTCGCGAAGCGCGCCAGGAACGCGCAGGCGTCGTCGATCTCCACCGTGGCGCGCTTGCCCGGTTCGTCCTGCAGTTCGCGCTCCTTGATGAACGTCTCGGTGGTGGCGGCCACGCTGGCGACCGGGCCGATCATCCACATCGCGGTGTCGATCGAGTGCGCGAGCAGGTCGCCGGTGACGCCGCTGCCGGACACGCTCTTGTCCAGCCGCCACAGCGTGTTGCCGCCGAGCGGCACGTCGGCGCTGATGGTCCAGTCCTGCAGGTAGCGCGACCGGTAGTGGAACACGCGCCCGATGCGGCCCTCGTCGACAATCTGCCTGGCCAGGGCGATGGCCGGCACGCGCCGGTAGTTGAACCACACCATGTTGGGCTTGCCGCTCGCCGCCACCGCGTCCACCAGGCGTTGCCCCTCCGCGGCGTTCATGGCCAGCGGCTTCTCGCAGGCGATGATCTTGCCGGCCGCGGCCGCCGCCGAGGCGATCTCCAGGTGCATGTTGTTGGGGGCGCAGATGTCGACCACGTCGATGTCGGGCCGCTCCACCACCCGCCGCCAGTCGGTGTCGGTCTCCTGCCAGCCCCAGTTGGCGGCGAACGCGTCGAGCTGGTCCGCCTGCCGCGCGCTGGCCACCTTCATCACCGGCCGGTAGTCGAGGTCGAAGAAGTTGTTCACCTTGCGGTAGGCGTTGGAGTGGGCGCGGCCCATGAAGCCGTAGCCGATGATGGCGACGTTGAGCTGCTTCGTCGTGCGCCCGCTCACAGCGAACCCGCCAGCTTGTGCAGGTACGGTACCGCGGCCCGGGCCGCCTCCGGGCCCGCCGGGTTGAAGCAGAAGTCCACGCACCACCACGACATGTCGGCAAGGCGCGGCTTCAGCGCCTCCAGGGTGGCGGGAAAGTCCACGTAGCCCTCGCCGAACGCGATGTGGGTGCTGGTGTCGTCGTCGTGCAACTCGCCGTCCGAGTCGATCAGGTGCAGGTGGCCCATGCGGTCGCGGATCATGGCCGCGTACTCGGCGGTGCCGCCGGCCAGCTTCTCCGCGGCCCCGGTGTGGCGCGAGGCCACCACCGCGCCCATGTAGGCGTGGCTGGTATCGAACAGCAGCTTGAAGCGGGCGTGATCCACCTCGTCGTGCAGGCGCACCACCTCGCTCGGCTTGTTGAGCCAGAAGCCCGGCTCGAACTCCCACATCAGGGTGACGCCGTGCTCGGCGGCGGCGCCGGCGGCCGCGCGCAGGCACTGCACGGCGTTGGCGAAGCGCCGGTCGTACTCGGCGGCGTCCAGCTCGTCCGGCGGGCTCGCCGTGTCCATGCGCAGGGCGCCGATGCCGGCGTTGGTGCAGAACTGCAGGTAGGGCCGCAGTGCGCCGACCATCTGCGCGGGACTCGCGGTAGCCGGCGGCGCCGCCGCCAGGTCGGGGAAGTGGCCGTTGACCGCGTAGCCCGACACGCCGAGTCCCTTGTCCGCGAGGCGGGTCATCAGCTCCCGGCACTTGGCCGGGGTGTCGTAGTGATCGGGGTTCGGGTGCGGCGCCTGGGCGTTGATTTCCACGCCGTCGTAGCCGTTGTCGGCGCTGAAGTCGACGAAGCGATCCCACGACCAGGGGTCCGACTCGAACGGGCCGAACGAGAAGGCCCAGCTCCCGAGGGAGATTTTCGGGGTTGTCATGGCGCAGATTGTGCCGTGAGAGAGACGATCTCGGCAACGGCGGCCGGTGGCCGGCGGCAGCGGTGTGAAAGTGGCGGCCGGCGTTGACAGTAGCCGGCACTCCTGCCACGTTGCCGGGCGAATGGAGCAGCAGTCGGAGCAGCCGCGGCGCCTCGTCGACGAGGCGTGGGAAGGCGGTCTGCGCTACACCGAGGAGTGGGCCGAGCCGAAGCGCGGCTTTCCGTCGCGGCGGTGCGCGCTGTGGGCCGGCGCCGGGGACGAACCGGTCAGCACGCTGGTGCTGCTTGGTATGCACGCGCGGTTCGGGGCGCTGGCGCTGCCGGTGGAGGGCTACGCCGCGGTCAACACCGCCCCGGAGCAGCGCCGCGGCGGCTACATGGGCCGCCTGTTGCGCCGCTCCCTGCGCAGTGCCGGAGAACGGGTGAGCGTCGTCTGCCTGTATGGCATCGCCGACTTCTACCCGCGCTACGGGTTTGTCACCTGTCAGCGGGGAGCGGAGTGGCGCGTCTCGCTGTACGACACGCGGCGGCTGGCGCCGGTAGCGGAGGGTGCGCTGCGGCCCGGCGCGGTCTCCGATCTGCCGGCGATGCGCGCGCTGTTCAACGACGTGCACGGCCGGCGGCCCTGGACCGTGGCGCGGGCCGATGACTGGGACCGCCTTCCGCGCGCCCGCCCCTGGAGACCCGGCGCCGAGATCTGCCTTGCCGCCCGCGGCGATGCCCTGACCGGGTACGCGGTGATCCGGGAGGAGGCGTTCGGCTGGCGCCGCGATCACCTGCAGCTCGACGAAGTGGTGGCGCGCGACCTGGACACGGCGCGGCTGCTGCTCGCCGAGGCGGCGCGGCGCGCGCGGCAGCTCGACTACGAGCGCATCGTGTTTCACGAGCCGAGCGACTCCGCGGTGGCGCGCGCGGCGCGCGCCATCGGCTGCGAGGTGGTGTATCGCCATTACGCGGCCGGGGGCGGCATGGCGGCGCTGCTCGATCGCGGGCGGTTCCTCGACGGGTTTCGGCCCGAGCTGGCGCGCCGAGCGGCGGCGGCGCGGGTCAGCGAGGCAGCGCAGCTCCCCGTCCTGGCGGCACTGCGCGGCGGCCTGCTGCTTCCGGACGACGGTGACCTGCTGCAGCTCGCCTTCGGGTACGAGCGCTTCGACCAGGTGCCGGAAGAGCGCCGCGGGAGTGACCCGGGGCTGTGGGAGGTGGCGCAGGCCTGGTTCCCGGGCGGCGGCACACCGGTGCTGGAGGAGCCGTTCGCCCACCGCCTGGACGTCTATTGATGAAGCGGCGGCACGGCGCGGCATGGCGGGCGTGATCTGGGGCGTCGCCCTTGCCCTGGCGGTAGGGGCGATCATGGGGCTGAGCGGCGCCGGCGGTTCGATCCTGACGGTGCCGATCCTGGTCTACGTGGTGGGCGTCGACGCGGTCACCGCGACCGCCTACTCGCTGTTCGTGGTGGGCGTGACCAGTACGGTGGGTGCGGCCAGCTACTGGCGGCGCGGGCAGGTGAACGTGCGCGCCGCGGTGGCGTTCTCGATCCCGTCGCTGGTGGTGGTGTTCCTCACCCGCAGCGTCCTGGTGCCGGCCATTCCGGCGCAGCTCGGTACGGTGGCTGGAGTGGCGGTCACCAAGGAACTGTTCATCCTGGTCCTGTTCGCCCTGATCATGGCGCTCGCCGCCCTGTCGATGATCGCCAGGCCGCGCTACCGGCTCAGCCTCACGGAACCACCGAGTCCGGCGGGCGCACCCGATGCGCCGCCCGTTGCCGGGGCCTCCGGAGCTGCCGGACGCCCGCGCTCGCGGGCGGAACGGCCGTATTCGGCGAGCGAACCCTGCGCAGCGGGTTCCGGGGCCGCCGGGGTCACCGAGCGAACGCGCCCGTTTGCCGGCAACGCCGCCGGCACGCCGCCGGCTGCCGCGGCCGCACGTGAACCCGCCGCGCCCGCCGGACCCGCCGCCGAGCGCCGCGCTACCGGACCTGGCGGTCCGGTAAAAGTGAGCATCCCGCTGGCGGTGCTGGAGGGTACCGTGATCGGCGTGTTCACGGGGGTGGTGGGGGCGGGCGGCGGGTTCGCGATCGTGCCGGCGCTGGTACTGCTGTCCCGGCTGCCGATGCGGGTCGCGGTCGGCACCTCGCTGACCATCATCGCCGCCAAGTCGCTGGCCGGGTTCGCCGGCGACGTGGCGTTGCAGGGAAGCTTCGACTGGGGCCTGCTGCTCGCCTTCACCGCCCTGGCGGTGGTGGGGATCCTGGCCGGCAGCCGGCTCGGCCGCCACGTGCCGGGCGCCAAGCTGCGCCCGGCGTTCGGCTGGTTCGTGCTGGTGGCGGCGGCAGGAATCCTGGTGCGCGAACTGCTGCTCGGCTGACCGCCCGCCGCCCGCGGCCAGCCACCCGAGCCAGCGGCCCTACTGGACGCCCTTGAGGTCCAGCTCCTTGGCGAAGTGGCACGCCGCGTAGTGTCCGGGCTCCACCTCCTGCCACTCCGGCTCCACCGTCTTGCACTCGTCCTTCGCGTACAGGCAGCGCGGATGGAAGTAGCACCCCGACGGCGGGTTGGCCGGATTGGCCACCTCGCCCGGCAGGATGATGCGGTCCATCTTGGTCTCCGGATCGGGCTGCGGCACCGCCGACAGCAGCGCCTCGGTGTAGGGGTGCTTGGGGCTGCTGAACAGGTCGTCGGTCTCGGCCAACTCCACCATCTTGCCCACGTACATCACGCCCACGCGGTCGGAGATGTGCTCGATCACGCTCAGGTCGTGCGCAATGAACAGGTAGGTCAGGTTGAACTCCGCCTGCAGGTCCTGCAACAGGTTCAGGATCTGCGCCTGGATCGACACGTCCAGCGCCGACACCGCCTCGTCGCAGACGATGAACTCGGGCCGCGGCGCGAGGGCGCGGGCGATGCCGATGCGCTGCCGCTGGCCGCCGGAGAAGGCGTGCGGGTAGCGCTTCAGGTGCTTGACCTCCAGGCCGACCACGCGCATCAGCTCCTTGACCCGATCCTCCAGCTCCTGGCCCTTGGCAAGCTGGTTGGACACCAGCGGCTCGGCGACGATGTCCAGCACCGTCATGCGCGGGTCGAGCGACGAGTAGGGATCCTGGAAGATCATCTGCATGTGACGGCGAATGGCGCGCAGCCGCCTCTTGTCGAGCTGGGTGATGTCGAGGCTCTCGTCGTCGGCGCTGAACTGGAAGTTGATGCGGCCGTCGGTGGGCTCGATGGCGCGCAGGATGCAGCGCCCCAGGGTGGTCTTGCCGCAGCCCGACTCGCCCACCAGGCCGAGCGTCTCGCCCTCATTGATGTACAGGTTGATGCGGTCCACCGCCTTGACGTGGCCCGCCACGCGGCGCAGAAAGCCTTTCTCAATGGGGAAATACTTGCGAAGCTGATCTACTTCGAGCAGCCGGCGCGTGCCGTTGCTGTTGCCGTTGGTTGCGTTGCTCATGCTCTTGCTCCTGCCAGTTCGAGGTCTGCGTCTGCTTCTACTTCATCGCTGTGCAGATAACAGCGTACCCGGTGCGCTTCGTTGGCCTGGATCAGCGCCGGGATGTCGGCGTTGCACTTGCCGTCCATCGCGTCCGGGCAACGGCTGAAGAAGCCGCACTCGCGCGGGGGATCGAGCGGGATGGGAACGGTCCCCTTGATGGCATCGAGCCGATTCTTGGCTTCCTTGCCCATGCGCGGGATCGACTTCAGCAGCAGGCGCGTGTAGGGGTGCAGCGGGTTGCGGAAGATCTCCCTGGTGTCGGCGTGCTCCACCACCCGTCCCAGGTACATCACCGCCACCTCGTCGGCGATCTCGGCGATCACCCCCAGGTCGTGGGTGATGTACAGAATCGCCATGCCGAACTGTTCCTGCAGGTGCTCCATCAGGTCCAGGATCTGCGCCTGCACCGTCACGTCCAGGGCGGTGGTCGGCTCGTCGGCGATCAGCAGCGACGGGTTGCAGGACAGCGCCATGGCGATCATCGCGCGCTGCCGCAGCCCGCCGGAGAGCTGGTGCGGGTACTCCTCCACGCGTTGCCGGGCGTTGCCGATGCCGACCCGCTCGATCATGTCGATCGCCAACTCGTGGGCTTCGTTCTTGTCGTCGGTCTTGTGCAGCAGGATCGCTTCCTCGATCTGGTTGCCGATGGTGTGCACCGGCGACAGGCTGGTCATCGGCTCCTGGAAGATCATCGAGATCTCCTTGCCGCGAATCGAGCGCACCGACTGGCCGAACGGGTCGAGCTGGGTCAGGTCGACCGCATCGTGCCCCTCCCGGTTGAGGACGATCTCGCCCGACTTGATCTCGCCGGGGGGCGGTACGATGCGCAGGATCGACTGCGCCGTGACGCTCTTGCCGCAGCCACTCTCGCCGATGATGCCGAGGGTCTTCTTCGGCGCCACCGAGAAGCTGACGCCGTCGACCGCCTTCAGCGTGCCCTCCTCCAGCTTGAAGTAGGTGCGCAGGTCCTTGACCTCAAGAACAGGGGTCTCCACAACAGTATCCTTCTGTTCAATTTGCCCGTGCCATGCAAGCGAGGCAGCTTGGCGTCCGCGCTGCATGGACCTAGCCCAAGTCTGTCAGGGGGCTAGCAAGCCCGCCAATTTTATCCGCCCGCCGGCATAAGTCAACCACCCCGAACCACCGAACTTGCGAACTCGGCAGGAGAGCCCTACGCACTGGGCGCAGCCTCGGTGATCTCGGTCAGCCGCACCCGCCGGCCCCCCTGCCGGGCGCTGCGCACGGCGGCGAAGGTCATCGCCATCGTGCCGAGGTTGTCGCGTCCGCTGCACTCCGGCTCGCGCCGCTCGGTCAGGGCGGCGAGAAACTCGTCGAGCACCGCTTCGGGCCCGGAACGCGCGCCCGGCTCCGGGGCGGCTATTTCGTCCCGCCGCGGCTGCTCGGTACGGTGCTCGCGGGTCACGAACACGCGCTCGGTCTCCCAGGTGATGCTGCCCTCCGGGCCCTCGATGCGCCAGGCGCCGTGCCACGGCGTGGCCGCCCCGGTGCTGCATCCGCTCGCGCGGTGGACCGCCATCAGGCCGCCGGGGAACTCGAACACCGCGACGTGGCTGGCGTCGCCGGCATGCCAGCCCCACGCGGGGTTCCACGACACCACCCGCACCGCTTCCGGCTCGGCGCCCACCACGTAGCGCAACATGTCGAAGTGGTGGCAGCCCATGTCGAGCAGGAACATCCACGGCTCGGTCACGTAGTGGGTGCCCGGATAGTCGGCCCACGGCTTGGCGAACACGATGTCGAGCTGGCCCGGTGCGCCGATGGCGCCACCGTCGAGCAGCCGGCGGGTGAGGCGCGGCAGGGCGCTGAAGCGCATGTTCTGGTCGACCATGTGGATGCAGCCGGCCCGCTCACCGGCGGCCACGATGTCGGCGGCGCCGCGGTAGTGGTCGCTCATCGGCTTCGCCTGCAGCAACGGCAGCCCGGCGCCGAAAGCCGCCAGAGCGATCTCGCGATGCGACTCCGGCGAGGTGACGTCGAGCACGAAATCGGGCGCGGTGCTCGCGATGGCGTCTGCGAGCGAGCCGTAAATGCGTTCGCCGGGTACGCCCCAACCGTTCGCCGCACGCTGCCGCGAGGCCGCGCCGCGGCCCACGAATCCCACCAGTTCCACCGCCGGATGCTCCCGGCACACCTTCGCCCAGCCCCGCCCGTAGTTGCCGAGCCCCGCCAGCACCCCCTTCCATCGTCCTCCCATCATGCTCCCTACTGTAACGCAAACGCGCTAGTCCCCGACCGTGGGGCAGCGGACCGGTGTGGAATTTCTGTCCTATCTCGCCGAGCTCTAAATTGGTGCTGAAAACGTCAAGAGGGCAGCACAATGGAAAGTCAGCCTATTTGAACACCAGTTCGCTGACCAGGGCCAGGGCGAAGCCCAGCACGGCGCCGAGGGGTGGCGTCCAGTGGCGCTCCAGGCGCGCTTGCGGGGCGATGTCCTGGAAGGTGAGGTAGAGGATGCCGCCGGCGGCGAACAGCATGATGGCGCCGAGCACGGCTTCGTAGCCGGCCAGCCAGAACCAGCCGACGGCGCCGCACACCGGGCCGAGCAGGGCCAGCAGCAGCATGCGGCGCAGGGCGGCGCCGCGGCGGATGTGCCCGGCCAGTTCGCGCCACGAATTGAACCCCTCGGGCAGGTTCTGCAGGCCGATCAGCAGCGCCAGCAGTACGGCGCCGTCTGCGCCGGCCGCGAACATGCCGCCGAGCGCCAGCGACTCGGGCAGGAAGTCGGCGCCCATGGCGATGAACTGGGGCGCGGCCCGGTGCCGTTTCGCCTGCACGCGGTCCACCACCATGAATGCCGCCCCGCCGGCCAGCAGCAGCACGGCGGCGGCCGCCGGGTGCGGCAGGCGGTCCGCCCCCTCGGGCACCAGCACCAGCGCCACCGCCCCCACCAGCACGCCGCCCCCGAAGGCGATGACGAAGTGGCGTAACTCCTCGTCCAGCCAGCGCGGCAGGATGCGCTGCACCTGGGCCAGGCCCGCGCCGAGCGGAATGCAGGCGCCGGCAATCGCGGTCCACAGCAGCAATTCGGTCAGTTGGCCCATGGCGTCGCGGGTGCGGAGACCCGAGAGCAGGGTATGCGGGTACGCGCCGGGGTGCAACGCGTGCCGGGTGGCGCGTGGTGCCGCTTGGTGGTGCGAGTGCCGCCGCCGGCGCCGGTGCACGGATGGGCGGCGAGGAGCGGGACGACCGCCGCTACGCGAGATGTGGCGAGGCGCGCACCATCGTGCACCATTGGTAGCCGCGCAGCCGCCGCGCCGGTATGATGGAGCGTCAGATGCTCCTGGTTCTCATTTCCTTCATCGCTTTCATCGCGCTGTTCGTCCTCGGCCTGCGCTGGGGCGTGGTGATCATCGGCAAGGTGCTCGGTCGCGTGGTGTACGACCGCCACCGCAACGCCGAGTACATCATCAATACCGGGCAGGTGCCGGAGCAGTGGACCGGGCCCTACTTCAAGAAGATCGACGAGGCGCAAAAGAAGGAGGGGGTCGACGAGGGTGAACGGGAACGCCGCGTCGCCTCCCTGGAACGCAAGGCGAAGCGCAACTCGATCAAGCGCATCGACGACCTGCTGCGCTACTTCTCACGCGCCCCGGTGTTCGCCGACGACCACTCGCGCCGCGTGCTGATGGAGCAGTTGGAAGCCGCCAAGGCACAGTGGCTGAAGTACGTCCAGTAGCAGGGTAGGGCAGGCGGCGCGCGGCGCCGTGTAGCGGGCATCTTTCCATGGAGGCTCAGGTCGCGCATGCAGTTGATTCAAGTGGGTCTGGGCGGCTTCGGCCGGCGCTGGATGGAAGTGGTGCTGGCCGACCGGAACTGGCGGTACGCCGCGGTGGCCACCCGCTCCCCGGAGGCGCAGCGCTTCGCGGCCGAGCGCACCGGCTTGGCCCCGGATCGCTGCATGGACTCGCTGGCGGCGGCCCTGGAGCGGGCGCCGGAGGCCGACGCGGTGCTGGTGACCACGCCCTACTTCCGCCACGAGGATGACGTGGTGACGGCGCTGCGGCACGGCAAGCACGTGCTGGTGGAGAAGCCGCTCACCGGCAACGCGGCCTCGGGCGAGCGCATGCGCGCCGCCGCGGCCGGCGCGGGCACCACCGTGATGGTCGGCGAGGACTACCGTTTCCGCGCCGGCGCGGTCGCCATGCACGACATCGTGCAGGGCGGGGAGATCGGCGCGCCGGAGGTGATCGACCTGCAGTACTTCGTTTCGCACCGGTTCGCGGCGGGCGACTGGCGCAACGACCTGCGCTATCCGGTGCTGCTCGAGAACAACACCCACCAGGTCGACCTGCTGCGCTACGTCACCGGCTGCGAGGCACTGGCGGTCACGGCGAGCACGATGGCAAGCGCGGCGGATTCGCCGTGGCCGTTTCCGTCGGTGGCGGCCCTGATCGAGATGGAGCGCGGCCTGGGCGCCACGTTTTCGGCGAGTTGGGCGCTGCCCGACCTGAACACGCCGTGGGAGGGCGTCTGGACGGTGCGCGGGCCGCGCGGTGCGCTGCGCTGGGACGCCGCGGGCATAACCCTGTTCCGGGGAACACGGCAGCGGCAACTGGCCGCGGCGGACAGCGCACCGCGGCTCGACCTGGTGCTTGCGGAGTTCACCGCGGCACTGCGGGAAGGGCGAGCCCCGGGCGTCGACCTGGCCGACAACCTGAAGACGCTGGCGGTGGTGCTGGGAATGATCCGTTCGGGCGAACAGCACCGCCGCGTAGAACTGAACCGCGACTGACGCAAGCCGCAACGACGCGCCGCTGGCGCCGCTCCGCGCGCGACCACGGCCACGCGCCGCCGGCGCCGCGGCGCGCCCGGCGACGCGCGCCGCGGCTCCCCTCCGGGGCAGCCGGGGAGGGGATACAGCCCGCGCGGGGTGCTACATGGAGGAGTCGGAGGCCGGCGCCTCGAACATCCCGGGGTCGGTTCGGCCGAGCAGAGCCATGCCGACCTTGTGGACGTGCGCGAGCGCCTCCTCACCCAGGATCTTTTCGTGGTCGGAGCCCGGATAGTGCGCGCAGAAGGCGCTCATGGAGTCGGCGGTGTTGCCGTCGCCCGCGGCGATCCGCATCAACTGGCAGTTCAGCGATTCCCACCAGGCGCCCACGCTGTCGAAGCTCAGGTGGCCGTTGATCTTGGTGGCAGCCAGGTCCACGTAATACGTGGTGGCGAAATCCAGGTCGGCGTGCATCTTCTTCGCTGCCGCCGCCTGCTCGTCGGTGGCCATGTCGCCGTGCAGCGCAGCCACCATCTGTTCG
Source organism: Spirochaetia bacterium (assembly GCA_965208575.1). Classification (GTDB taxonomy): domain Bacteria; phylum Spirochaetota; class Spirochaetia; order SZUA-6; family Bin103; genus Bin103. Next base: position 731,890 of record CBDBOV010000002.1, read on the forward strand.
GGACTCAGCGAATTCCACCAGCGCACCGCGTAGTCCGGCGAGGTGATCGAGGTGGTCATTGTGTCCGCATGTACGAAGCCGGCCGCGACCAGCGCCGTCGCCACGGTTGCCAGCACGAACAACGAACTCTTCTTCTTTGTCATGGAAGTCCTCCTTGAACGGCAAGCTACCGGACCGGCCATCAGGTTGCAAGGGCGGTAATCGTTGTCTCGGCAAAGGCACGCATTCGGCACCATCCGACCCGATGGATTGACGACAGACACACCAGCCATCGCTTACGAGTCGCGTGTGTCGGGTGCCGCCGTCCCCAGGCTCGCACGGTCACCGCAAGTTGCTGCAGGCGCGGCAACGCATGCCTCCGGGGTTCCAGTGTCGGCACCATCCGGGTACCATCCGGGCATCATGCAGCAACAGCAGCAAGCGTTGATCGTGTGGGGTGGCTGGGACGGCCACGAGCCGGGTCCGGTGGCGGAGATATTCCGCGGTGTCCTGGAAGGGGAGGGCTTTGCGGTGGAGGTGTCCACCAGCCTGGATCGTTTCCTGGACGCGGACAGCCTTGCCGGCCTGGACCTGATCGTGCCGATCTGGACCATGGGCGCCATCAGCCGCGAACAGGTGGAGCCGGTGGTGGAAGCGGTCGCCGGCGGGGTCGGCCTGGCCGGCTGCCACGGCGGCATGTGCGACGCGTTCCGCGACTCGGTGCAGTGGCAATTCATGACCGGCGGCAACTGGGTGTCGCATCCCGGCGGCGACGGCGTCGAGTACGTGGTCAACCTGCAGCGCGGCTCCAGCGAGATCACCGCCGGGCTCGACGACTTCACGGTGCGCTCGGAGCAGTACTACCTGCACGTCGACCCGGCGGTGGACGTGCTGGCGACGACCCGCTTCCCGGTGGTGGACTGGTATCACTCCAGCAACGGTCCGGTGGACATGCCGGTGGTGTGGACCAAGCGCTGGGGCGCCGGGCGCGTGTTCTACAACTCGCTCGGCCACAAGGCGGACGTCATCGCGCAGCCGGTGCCGCTGGAGCTGATGCGGCGCGGCTTTCGGTGGGCGGCCGCCGGCAAGCGCGCCGCCCGCGAGCAGGGCGTGACCGCGGACGACTTCCGCAGCGCCGCCAAGATGTTCTAGCGGCCTGCTCGCCAGCCATGAAGACGCTCGACGAGCACCTCGCGGAGTTCAAGCAGGTCGGGTTCACGCTGTTTCCCGGCATGCTGGACGCGCAGTGGGTGCGCGAGATGCGTGCCGCCTTCGACGCCATCGCCGATCGCATCCCGAGCGCGGGCGGCAGTCGCCCGAGCGTTTTGGTCGACGTGCTCGAGCACCAGCCGCGGCTCGTCCTGAGCGCGCTCGCCAACGAGCGCCTGCTCGACTTCGCCGAGATGGTGATCGGCCCGCACGTGCAACTGGAGTCGATCACCTACCGGCGCACGCCGCCCGACCCCGATCCCGGTGCCGGCGCCAACCCGGTACTGGGCTTCCACCGCGACATGTTCGCGTTCTTTCCCGACGACGGCGTGTACCACCGCCCGCTGCTGTTCAACGCGCTCTCCTACCTGCAGGACCTGACCGACGACAGCGGTCCGTTGCGCATCATTCCCGGCTCCCACATGCGCGCCATGGAGATGAACAGTGAGGAAGCGAAGCGCCCACACCCCGAAGAGGTAATCCTCTACCCCAAGGCCGGCGACGTCGCCGTGTTCCACTGCAGCATGCTGCACTCCGGGTCGGCCAACCGCTCCGCCGACTACCGCTACCTGTTCTTCCTCACCCTCAACCACTCGTGGCTGAAGCACCGCGCCAACTACCAGGGACCGGTCTCGCAGGCGGTGATCGCGCGTGCACGGGAGCAGGGCGACCGGCGCCTGCTGCGCCTGCTCGGCGTCGACGACCAGTTCGTGCAGCGCGCCAACTGCGGCTTCCGGGAACCGGACGAGCACAACTGGCGCCGCTGGATCGCCGAAGACACCGCCGCCCGCACGCAGGCGTAAGCCGGGCGGTGCCGCGCAGGACGCCGCGAGCCGGAAGATGCGCTGTGGGATCAGCCGCTCTCCTGCTTCGGGTCGGCGACCGGGCCGAGCAGGCGGGGCAGGAAGCCGGCGACGGTGAGCTGCCACAGGTGGTAGATGATCAGCGGCAGCAGGGCGACGCCGAGCAGGTCGGGCATGGTGGCGAAGTAGGTGGTAAGCAGCGGCGCGCCCATGGCCAGGGTCTTCTGCGGCGCCACGAACAGCACGGTGTAGGTGTTGGCCTTGTCCAGCCGCAATGCGCGGCCCGCGCCCCAGGCGGCGCCGAGCAGCAGCAGGTGGGAGACCGCCAGGTACGCGAACAGCGGCCACAGGCGCAGCAGCGAAGCGGCGAACTCCGGGTCGCGCGCGGGCCGAGAGAACGAGAACCAGATGATCACCAGGATGGCGGCGTTCATGAACACGCCGATCTTCTTGCCGTGCCGCCGCGCCCACTCGCGCAGCACGGCGCGCGCCACCTGGCCGAGCGCGACCGGCAGCAGCATGCGCAGCACCAGGGAAGAGAGCACGCGCACCAGCTCCTCGGGCGGCAGCGCGCGGCCGGTCTGCTGCAGCAGCAGTGACAGCAGGAGCGGCGACAGGAACACGCCCGCGACGTTGGCCAGCGAGGCGTTGAAGATGGTGGCGACCACGTTGCCGCGCGCGAGCTGGGTGAACACGATGCAACTCGACACCGTGGTGGGCAGCACCGCCAGCGCGTAGATGCCGGCCAGGATGCGCGGATCGCCGCCGCGCCACAGCACTGCGCTGGTGGCCGCAAAGTAGAGCGGCGTGACGACGAAGATGAACGCCTGCAGGACCAGGTGCAGGCGCACGTCGCGCAGCCCGGCGCGGATCGCCTCGGTGGGCAGGCTCAGGCCGGACAGGAAGAACAGGGCCACCACCAGCACGGTGGCCGTGAGCCCACCCCCGCTGGCCGCGGTACCCGCTTCCGGCGCCGCCAGGCCGCCGGCCACCGCGGCCAGCAGCCCTACAAAGAACCAATTCTTGCGCAGCCAGGCGCCGGCCCGGGCTGGTGCAGCCATCTCGCCGCGCATCATAGCACTGCTTGACGCCACTCGTTCCATACGTAAGCATGCTTACGTATGGACAAGGTTCTCTCGACCAGAATCGATGAAGAGATCGCTCAGACGCTCGATGGCCTCGCCGTCACGCTCCGGACCTCCAAGAAGCGCATCGTGGAGGACGCTATTCGGCTCTATAGCGAGACGGTCGAGCAGAAGCCGGACCCGCTCGAACAATCGTTCGGCGTCTGGCGGCGGGCGGAGGAACCGGATGAGTTGCACCGCCGGATACGTGTTGCCTTTGAAGACTCCATCAAACGGCACCAGAAGTGAGGGCATACGTCGATGCCGATGTCCTGATCTGGCATCTCCGCGGAATGGATGCCGCGCGCGGTTTCATCGCGAGCCTGCGTGCGAACCCCGCGTACGAGCTCTGGGTTGGCGCCATGCAGAGGGCGGAGATTGTCTTCTTCATGCGACCGGATGAGGAGGCCGCGACCCTCGGGCTGTTCTCCCTTTTCCAGACGGCACCGGTCGGGCAGGCGATCATCGACGCCGCCGGCGGGATCTACCGCCGCTGGAACTCGTCGCATGGAATCGATGTCAACGACGCTATTCTGGCGGCTACGGTCCGCGCTACCGGTGGCAAGCTCTATTGCCTGAACACCCGTCACTACCCGATGGACGACATCCTGGTGGAACGGGCGTGGACGCCTTGATCGGCGAGCCCGCAGGTTCAGGCGGCCGTTCCCGGGTCAGCCCCGGCCCTTTACCACCCGCGGCCGAGCCGGTAACGTCCGGGGCATGCAGATTGGCTTCAACATGCTGCTCTGGACGCCGTTCGTGACCGAGGAGCACTTCCCCCTGTTCGCGCCGCTCAAGGAGACCGGCTACGACGGCGTCGAGCTGGAGATTTTCGAAGGCACGCCCGACCATTACGCCCGGGTGGCGCGTGAGTTGGACAACCATGGCCTGCGCCGCACCGGCGTCACCATCATCCCCGACCAGGAGCGCAACATCCTCAGCGCCGATCCGGCGCGCCGCTCCGCCGGGGTGGACCACATGAAGTGGGCGATCGACTGCGCCGCCGCGCTCGGCGCCGAGATCCTGTGCGGCCCCTTCTATCAGCCGCTCGGCCAGTTCACCGGCACCGGGCCGACGGCAGAAGAGCAGCAGCGCGCCGCCGACGCCCACCGCCAAGCCGCCGAGTACGCCGCTCAGGCCGGCATCCCGCTCGCCGTGGAGGCGCTCAACCGCTTCGAGTGCTACTTCCTGAACACCCTCGCCGACACCGCGGCGCACGTCGAGCGGGTCGGCCACCCCAACTTCCACCTGATGTACGACACCTTCCACGCCAACCTGGAGGAGAAGGATCCGGTCGGGGTGATCGGCGAGCACCTGCCGCTGATCAAGCACGTGCACGTGTCCGAGAACGACCGCGGCGCCCCCGGCAGCGGCCACGTGCCGTGGGACGCCACCTTCCGGGCCCTGCGCCTGGGCGGCTACGACGCCTGGCTCACCATCGAGGCGTTCGGGCGCACGCTGCCGGAACTGGCCGCCACCACCTGCGTGTGGCGCGACTTCTCGGCCAGCAACGAGGAGGTGTACCAGCTCGGCTTCCAGACCATTCGCGACGGCTGGCAGCGCGCCGCGCCGGAGTAGCCGCCGTGCAGCGGGGCGGCTCTCGTGTCCGGCGCCGCGATTCGCGGCCCTGCCGGGCCGCCTGCCGGCACAGCCGCCGGTCAGCTCGCGGGATCTTCGGTCAACTCATCCAGCGCCGCAAGGAACGCTTCAATCTCCGTCTCGAAGCGGTGCGCAACGCCGCACAGCTTCTCAGTTCGCGGCGGATTGTGGTCGTCGCCTCATCGAGGTATCGCTCACTGCCGCTCACCGTAAGCCCACCGTCCTGCGAACCGGGGCGCCAAGCTAAACAAGGAGCGTCTTTTGATAGAGCTCCCGTGCCAGGCGGGTAATGTGGTCCGCGGCCGGCAGCCCGGCGCGCAGGTGGTCCGGGATCGCCTGCGCGCCGTTGCATGCGCCGCTCAGGTTGCCGGCCACCGCGGCGAACGTGTCCACGTCGCCGCCGCAGGTGAGCGCCCGCCGCACCGTGGCTTCAAAGTCGCCGGGCGTGCGCAGGAACGCCTCCAGGGCTACCACGGCGGTAGCCGGCGCCTCGCTGGGAATTCCCTGCCCGCCGGCCCTGATCCGACGCTCCGGCATCTCCAGGAGCGCCGCGTAGGCCTCGTCGGCGGGCAGCTTCAGCAGCCGGCGCACGGCACCGACCAGGCGGCCGGTGGCGGCGTGCACCGCGCCCGCCGACCGTTCCGCCAGCGCCACCACCTCGTCCGCCGCCGGCGCGCCGCCGGCCGCCAGGTGGCGCACCGCCTGGGCGATGGCCGCCGCGGGCGCCACCGCGCGCGGATCCTTGTGGGTGAGGCGGCTCACCGCGGCGGCGTCGGCGTCGAGCAGGTCCTCGCTCCGCCAGTGCCACAGCCCTATCGGGGCGATCTTCATCACCGTGCCGTTGGAGGGCATGTCGGTGGACGCCGCCTGCTGCCAGGGGACGCCGTCGTCCATGCGCTCCAGCGTCTGCTCGAAGGCGCGACCGTAGCCGTACAACTCACCGGCCCGCCACATGCGCAAGAGACGCTCGGCCACGTCACCCGGGTCGACCCGCCCGCACGCCAGCAGCGACTCCACCAGCACCAGGGCCTGCTGGGTGTCGTCGGTGTATGCCCCGCCGGCACGCACCACCTCGCCGTGGCGCCGGAGATCCCGGTAGTGGCCCATGAGATCCTCCACCTCCAGGATGCGCTCCCGCGGCCAGCCCTCGCAGAAGCTGCCGAGCGCATCCCCCACCGCGCCGCCGAGCAGCGCCCCCACGAAACGATCCTCGTGCTCCACTTTTCCCTCCCTGGCCGTTACCGCGGCGCGTGCACCATCACCGCCGCGCCGGCCGCCGCGAATGGCATCTCCACCAAGTTGTCGCCGGGCCCGCCGCGGTCGACCACCACGAAGTCGGTCTCGCCGGCCATGGCGATCACCGGATGATGCCACACACCGCGTGCGTAGTTCACGCCCTGGCGGCCGTCGGTCACGAAGGCGCGCAACTCCGCCGGCGCGGGCGCGGCGCCGGCCGGCGCCACCACGATGAGAAACGGGGCGGCGTCCAGCGGGATGAACGCCTGCGAGCCGAGCGGATGCTGCTCCATGATCCGGACGGTGAGCGGCAGCGGCAGCGGCTGCGCGCGGAACACGTTGATCAGCGCGAATCCGCCCGCCGCCGCCACGTCTACCCGCGCCAGGTCATGGAAGCGCACCGTGCTGCCCTCGTTGATCACCCGCCGCTCGGCGCCGGCGGTCTCGATCACCTCGCCGAACGGGGCAAAACCGTCCCTGGTCAGGGGTACGGGGGTGATCCGGCGAGCCATGGAATGCCTAATCCTCCACCGGCGTACCGAACAGGCGCAGCCGCGCCACGCCGCCGTCCGGGATGATGTTCAGGTGCACGTGCGACACCGGCTGCGGGACGTCGGCGGGAATCACGAAGGTGTGCTCGCGATCGGCCTGCAGCGGCTGCTCGGGCAGCAGCATCGGCCAGAACATCGACTGCGCGATCACCGATTCCTGCAGCTTGCCGAAGTGCTCGGCAAGGAGCGCGCCCTGCAGCGAGCAGCGGTCGGGGAAGTTGCCCTTGAAGTGGCTGGTGTCGATCACGACGCGGTCGATGACGCCGGGCCGCGCCAGGGCGACGATGCACCAGTCGTGGCCCGGTTCCCGGCGCCGCCGCGTCTCCCAGCCCTCGCCGGCGTCGCGCGCGCGGTCGGGGCGCAGTATGTTGGAGGGGTGGCCGTAGTGGGAGTTGTTCCACGCCACCGCCACCGCCCCGTTGCGCGCGCAGCCCAGGTCGACGGCGCCGCGCTCGGCCAGCGCCCCCCAATCGGGATGCGGGCGCCCGAACACGCGCAGCCGCGCCACGCCGCCGTCCGGAAGCAGGTTGAGGCGTACGTGAGTCACCACGCCGGCGCCGGCAACGTCGAATCGGTGGTGGGCATGGGGGCCGATCGGCGCCGGCTCCACCAGGGTGGTCCACTCGGTGGAGGCGTCGGGATCGCCCTGGCAGCGGCAGCCCTCCAGGGAAGCGGCGGGCGGAAAATTGCCGGTGAAGTGGCTGGTGTCGATGTCCACCGCGAACACCTCCCCCGGCGTCGCCAGCCGCACCACGCAGAAGTCGTGCCCGCCGCGTCGCCGCCGGCGCGACTCCCAGCCGTCCATCCACTTGCCGTGGTCGTCGTACTTGTCGGGCAGGAACTCGGCGTCGTGCGACTGCAGCATGCGGCTCATCGGGCCGAAGAACTCGTCGCTGCACGCGATGGCGCGGGCGCCGAGGCGGGCGTCGGCCAGGTTGGTCGTGTAACCGTGCCCGGCCTGAGGCGCGGCCCGGCCCGCGAGCGGCTGCCGGTTCCCGGTGCCGGTGCTTCCGGTGGACGCCCCCTGCGTGGTGCCGCCCGGTGCGGTGAAATCAGCCGCCATGAGGATGATGCTCCCGCCAGTGCCGGGCGATGTCGATGCGCCTGCAGCACCACACGTGCTCGTGCGCGAGCACATGGTCCAGGAACCGCCGCAGGGCGGCGAAGCGGCCGGGCCGCCCAACGAGGCGGCAGTGCAGTCCCACCGACATCATGCGCGGCGTGCGCGCGCCCTCGGCGTACAGCACGTCGAAGGCGTCGCGCAGGTAGGCGAAGAACTGATCGCCGGAGTTGAACCCCTGCGCGGTCGCGAAGCGCATGTCGTTGGCGTCGAGCGTGTACGGCACCACCAGGTGGGGGTGCGACTCGACCTCCGTCCAGAACGGAAGGTCGTCGTTGTAATCATCAGCGTCATAAAGAAATCCTCCCTCTTCAACGACCAGCCGGCGGGTGTTGGGCCCGGTGCGGCCGGTATACCAGCCGAGCGGGCGTTCCCCGGTCAGGTCGCGAATGATCTCGATGGCCCGCTGCAGGTGCTCGCGCTCGACCGGCTCCGGCACCTCCTGGTAGTCGATCCAGCGGTAGCCGTGGCTGCAGATCTCGAAGCCGTTGGCCAGGGCCGCCTCGGCCACCGGCGGGTTGCGCTGCAGCGCCATCGCCACCGCGAACACGGTAACCGGCACCGCGCGCTCCCGGAACAGCTCGAACAGGCGCCATACGCCGACCCGGCTGCCGTACTCGTAGATCGACTCCATGCTCATGTGGCGCTGGCCGGGCAGCGGGCGCGCGCCGACGATCTCCGACAGGAACGCCTCCGAGCCGGCATCGCCGTGCAGGACGCAGTTCTCGCCGCCCTCCTCGTAGTTGACCACGAACTGCACCGCCAGCCGCGCACCGCTCGGCCACCTGGCGTTTGGCGGCGCGGAACCGTAGCCCCGCACGTCTCTCGGGTAGTAGGTTTGCATCGAATCCCCGCGTATCGTACAGCAAGAATCGAACCGTTGCCGGCGGCCTGCAGCCGCGGCGGCGGAGGCGGCGGACTTCCCTGGAGGCAACATGACGGCGGCGCGCATGGAACGAGTCTCGATCATCATCACCATCGTCGCGAGCGTCACCTTCGGGCTGATCGGCGTGGTGATTTCGCTCGCCAGCAGCTCCGGGGCGGTGTTTCTCGACGGCCTGTTCTCGCTGATCTTCGCCATGGTGGGACTGCTCACGCTGTACGTCTCCGGCCTGGTGCAGCGCCCGCGCGACGACCAGTATCCGTTCGGCTACGCCACCTTCGAACCGATGCTCAACCTGTTCAAGGGCATCCTGATCGCCCTGGCGCTGGTGTTCGCGGTGTGGAGCGCGGTGACGGCGCTGGCCGGCGGCGGGGTCGAGGTGGCGGCCGTGGGCGGCATCATCTACGCCGTCATTGCGGTCGTCGGGGGCGGCCTGATGGCGCTGGCGCTGCACTTCCTGGCGCGGCGTTCGCGCTCGCCGATCGTGGAGGTGGACGCGCGCAACGCGATAGTGGACACCATGATCTCGGGCGCGGTGGGGGTGGCGTTCGTGATCACCCTGCTGCTGCAGAACTCGCGCTGGTCGGCGGCGGCGCGCTACGCCGACCCGGTCATCATGCTGGCGATCGTGGCCATCGCCGCGCCGCAGCCGATCAAGACCATCCGCGCCAACTGGCGCCAGTTGCTCGGGCGCGCCCCCGAGCAGGCGGTTCAGGAACGCGTGTCGACCCTGGTCGAGCAGGTGCTGACCGCCGTGCCCCACTACGAGACCTACCTGCGGCTGACCGAGATCGGCCGCTACCTCTACATCCACCTGTACGTGATCGTGCCCGAGCACTCGGAACAGCCGATCGACACCCCGCTGCACGACGAAATCCGGCGCCGCATCTACGACGCGCTGTCCGGCGAATTCCCTCACCTTGCCCTGGATGTCGGCTTCACCATGGACGAGCAGTGGGCGCTCAGCAGCATGCCCTCCGCCGAGGCGGGAGCAGGCGCCCCGGCGCCAGCCACGGCAGATCGATAGTCAGCCCGGCGGGTGGCCCGCGCCGCCGCCGCTCTGCCGTAAACCGGTGCGTCCGCGGCACGGCGTTCGCCCATGACGCGCCGGGCCGCCGTGCCGGCAGACGCAGCGGGCTGCGTGCCCTGACGAGCAGCCATCGGCGTAGCCCGCGGTTGCGCCGGCGGCCGCGTGCCCGCGCCGGGCGGCGTCCGTCGCTTGCGCCGTGGCCGGCCGTCCGGAAAGCTGCGCGGCGCGGGCCCGGCGGGCCGCCACCGGTCTCGCATCGCCGTTCCCCGCGAGTAACCTGCCGGCGCGGGTGCGCGCGCGCGGGCGGCGTGCGCCGCGAGAATCGCGTGCGCCTGCGCAGGCCGCGCCGGGTCGCGGGCACCCTTGCTCAGAGGCGAAAGCGTGCGTGCAACTCGGGCGGCGCACCGATGCGGTCGAAGGTGTCGGCCAGCGCTGCCTGCATGGCGGCCACCCGGTCCGGGTAGCGGTCGGCCACGTTGCGGCGCTCGCTCGGGTCGGCCTCCAGGTCGCTGAGCCAGGTGCCCTGGTAGTCGGCCGGCACCGGGTCGCGCTCCACCAGGCGGCGCCCGTCAGCGTACGGCCCGAGGATCTGCCGGCCGCCGTAGAAGCGCTGCTGGTGGTAGCCGTGCCAGTACAGCGGCTGTCGGGGATCCGGCCCCTGGTGCAGGGTCCAGCGCCCGTCGGTGATGGTCGCCGAGCGCGCGAACTGGCCGGCGATCGCCCAGTCGCGGGTCGGCGCCGCCGGGTCGGCCAGTACCGGGATCAGGTTCACGCCGTGGCGGCGTTCCGGCAGCTCGCGACCGAACGCGGCCAGCACGGTGGCGTAGATGTCCACGTTCTGCACCAGTTGGCTGCGCCGCTCGCCGTGGCCCAGCTCCGGGTGGTAGACGATGAACGGGATCATGTTCTTGGCGGCGAACTCGTGGGTCTGCAGCTTGCCGATGCGGCCGTGGTCGCCGTTGAAGGTGCCGTGGTCGGTGTGCACGATCACCATCGTGTTGCGCCACAGGTCCAGTTCGTCCATGGCGTCCAGCACCCGGCCCAGCCAGCGGTCGGCCAGCACCACCTTGCCGGCGTAGCGCGCCTGGAAGCTGAGCAGCGCGTCCTCGTCCATGTGGTCGCCCCACCTGGCGTAGGGCGGGTGACTCGACCAGGAGTCGGTGTAGTAGCCGCGCGGATCGAACTGGCGCAGGATCTCTTCGGGCGGATCCCACGGTTCGTGCGGATCGAATTCGTCGATCTGCAGGTAGAAGCCGCGGTGGCCGGCGTTGCGGCGCAGCCACGCGGCCGCGGTGCTGAACGTGCGCGCCACCGGCATGTCCTGCTCGCGGCCCCCGAAGCGGTGCTTGTTGCGCCAGTAGCGCTCCAGCTTGGAGGGCAGGTCGGGCGGCGGGCAGTAGAACGGGTCGCTGGTGGTGGCCCACGGATCCTCCTGCTGGCCGCGGATGAATTCGAAGCCGCTGAACCCGAAGTGGTAGTTGCCGGAGCCGGCGCACCACATGTTCTTGTGATCGGAGATGAAGTAGCTCACCACGTCGTCCGCGCCGTAGGAGGTGATCGGCGTGGTGTGCGGCGGCGACAGCAGGCTCGGCAGGTCGAGGTCGCCCTCCTCCAGCGGCCCCCAGCCGCGCTCCGGGAACTCGTAGCGGCCGGTGAACACGTCGCGCCGCGCCGGCATGCACGGCGTGCTGCCCGCGTAGGCGCGCTCGAACACCGTGCCGCGCGCCGCCAGCCGGTCCAGGTTGGGCGTCGGCACCACCCAGCCCGGCTGCTCCGGCGAATCGACCTCGTTGAGCGGCCTGCCCTTGTGATACGGCCCACAATGGTCGCGGCGCAGGGTGTCGCACAGGATATGGATCACGTTCATGGCCGCGCAGTATAGCCTGTCCTAACGAGCCGGGCGGCGGGCGATGCCTGGGTATCCGGCGACATCATGCCTCCGGCGCAGGGACCGGCTCGGGCATGATGAACTCCCAGGGGTTCACCAACGAGCAGGATCACAGATCGACCGGTCTCTGCTTCTGGTCGTGCTCCCGGATATACGGCTCGATATCTTCGCCCGGCTCGACCACCGCCATCAGATTGTACGGATACGGGGGAGTGGACTCGATCGGTTCATGTGCCGCCTGGTCGAGGATCGATCGGACGAGCGCTTCGAGGCTGCAGCCGCTTCGCTCAGCACGTTTGCGGAGCCGCTCCTTCGATTCGTCCGACAGTCGGCGAATGGTGATGCTTGCCATGCAACCTCCAGAAACCGCGAACATGATTGCATGCAATCACCTGCTCCCCGCAAGCTCCCGAAGTCTGCCGCCGAAGCGCGCCGCTGCCACGTCGGCGCAGGTTTTCACCTGCTGCGACGGTCGCGGCGTACCCAGGTCAGCGGTTGTCCCGACAGCGGAGCCGCCAGGACGCCGCCGCGCAGGGTCGCTCAGGATGCGGATCACGTTCATGGCCGCGCCCCCGGTCACGACGGCCCGGACTTCGGTCTGGTCAGGCGCGCACGGGCTTGCCCGCCTTCCTCCTTGACGCAAGCCAGCCACGAAGCGAGCCGGGACTCTCACCAGACGGTCTGCCGGCGATGAGATCGGGCACGCTCAGATCCTCGTCCAGATCGGGCCAGTGCAGTGCGACCCCATCGCCGAAGATTTCCACCTGTTCCCACTCCCGCGGAGTGCCGTGCCACAATCGGGGAAACCATATGAGCGGAACGACCATAGTACGGCCGTCGACCAGGTCGATCGTGAGTGACTCCTCGTCGACCCGGACACCGGTGGCGCGAGCCTCGCGGACCTCAGCGACCGAAGAACTCATCCCACCGCTCCAGGAAGCCTCGCGATGCCGTGCCACGATCGCCGCAATCTGGTTCAACTCCGTACGGCTGTAGCGACCGGAATCGGCAAGCGAGACGGGATCGAGCCAGAACTTCGCCAGCTTGCTCTCGGTTCTCACGTGGACATGAGGTTGGCTCGCCGCGATCGTGCGACGTGAAGAAGAAGCGATACGGCCCATCTCGAAGAACAGTCGGCACTTGCCATCCACACTGATCCCGAGGCTAACGGAGGATCGAGCGGAAAGCAACTCTCGTTCCGGTGCCGGGAGCGCAGGACGCGGTCAGCAGTGTAAGCTGCTGCGGTCATGGCACAGGAAGAACAGGCGCCCGCGACCGTCGGCAAACGAGGCCTCCGGCTGCCGCGGATCGGGCTGGGCACCGGGCTGCACGGCGAGGTGCCGGAGGCGCAGTCGGTGGCAACCATCGAGCACGCCCTGGCGTGCGGCGTGCGCTTCTTCGATACCGCGCCGCTGTACGGCAATGGGCTGTCCGAGGAGCGGCTCGGTATCGCCCTGCGCGGCGTGCCGCGCGACAGTTACGTCCTGAACACCAAGGTGGGCATCCTGTCCGGCGGCGTGACCGGCGGCTTCGACTACGACTTCAGCGCCGCCGGGGTCGAGCGCTGCTTCGAGCGCAGCCTGAGCCGCCTCGGCATCGAGCGCATCGACGTCCTGCACCTGCACGAGCCGGAGGGGTACGCCGAGCAGGTGCTGAGCGAGACCCTGCCGCTGGTGGCCGGCTGGCGCGAGCAGGGCGTGATCCGCGCGGTCAGTGCCGGGGTCAACCACTGGGGCATGGTGGAGCCGTTCGTCGACCACCTCGACTGCGTGTTGCTGGCCGGGCGCTACACGTTGCTGGAGCAGACCGCGCTGCCGTTCCTGGAGCGGCAGAGGCAGGCGGGACGGCCGGTGATGGGCGCCGGCATCTTCAACAGCGGCATCCTGGCCACCGGCCCGCGCGACGGCGCGCGCTACAACTACACCCCCGCGCCGCCGCCGCTGCTGGAGCGCGCCCGCCGGCTGCACGAGGCATGCGCCCGGTACGGCGTGGAGCTGGCCCACGCCGCAGTGCAGTTCGTGGCCGCCCAACCGGCAATCGCCGCCCTGATCTTCGGCGCCTGCAGCCCCGCCGAGCTGGACCGGGCGCTCGCCGGCACCCGCGCCGCCACCCCGCCGGCCCTGTGGGCCGAACTGCGCACCGCCGGCCTGCTCGATGCCTGCGCGCCCGTTCCCGTGTAGCAGAAGCCAGCTTGCCACGCCCGGGCACCCAGCGCGGCGGCATCCGCCGGCATCCGCACCAAGTCGCTGGCGGCGGATGCGGGGAGTGCTATAATGTTCCGGTGTCAGCAGGGGCACTCCGGGACAGGGAAGGCGGTGGCAATCGATACAAGGACCGCGGCTGCTGGCCGGCACTCTCGGGTCAGCGACTTCGACTATGGAGCGGCACGGCAGTTCTTGCGCCGAAAGGAGGAGATGCGGCGCGCGGCGCTCCGCGCGCGATTGCACTCCGCGCGCCGCGACTTCGACCGCATCGTGAACATGATAGTCGAACGGTACCATCCGGCGAGGATCTACCAGTGGGGCTCGCTCCTGGATCCGCGCACCTTTGCGGAGTGGTCCGACATCGACATGGCGGTCGAGGGCATCGCCTCCGCCGAGCAGTTCCTGGCGCTCCATCGGGAGGCGTGCGAACTGACCAGTTTCGAAGTGGACCTGGTCCAGATCGAGCAGGCGTATCCCGCCTACGCCGCGTCCATCCGCGAGCGTGGACGCCTGATCTATGAGCGCACCTGAGTCGATAGCAGTCCTGCGTGGTCACCTAGCGCAGACGCGAGAGATTCTGGCGGACATCGATACCTACTATCGCGATTTCCGTGGCCGCGAGTTGCCTGCCCTCGGACGCGGCCGGACCAGCGCCATCGTCGTAGCCGAGGTATTCGACGATACCTACACCGCTCTCGAGTCGCTGTTCCTCAGGGTGTCGCAGTTCTTCGAGAACCGTCTGACCCCCGACCGCTGGTACAGTGATCTGCTGGAGAAGATGACGCTCGAGGTCCCCGGCATCCGCCGCCGGTTGATTGCCCGGCAAACGTATCAGCACCTGGCCGAACTGATGCGATTCCGTCACTTCAAACGCCACTGTGTGGCGCAACGCCTCTACGTGGAGCAGCAGTACGACTGGGATCGCATCGACTTCCTGGCACAAACCTACGACAAGGCGAAACCGCTGGTCGCTCGCGACCTCGACCGCTTCGATCAGTTCCTCGTGCGCCTGACCCAAGACTCGTGACCCGCCAGCGGCCTTGCGCCGAACCCGATATCGACCACCCCCGCTCCGTTCGCGCCTGAATCAGGCAGCTCGCCGGGGAGCGAGTTCAGAGGTAGTTGAGGGTGGCCAGCTCGGTGACGCGGCGCGGGTTGAACTTGCCGTCGCGGTTGACCGGGTTGTGGTAGCGCCGGGCGCGCTGTTCGGTCGGCGTGTCGGGCAGCCGCAGCACCGTGGCGGGGCGGGTGGTGGTGACCAGCCAGTCGATCAGCTCGGTGCGCATCTCCTCCACGGTGTCGCGGTAGCGCGGCAGCAGGGCCAGGTTGTCCTGCTCCCAGGGGTCGGTCTCCAGGTCGTACAGTTCCGCGAAGCCGCGCTGCTCCCATTCGGCGCCGAAGCGGGCGAACATTCCCACCGGGTAGTGCACGTAGCGGTAACCGCCCTTGCGCACGCTCTTGCTGAACGCGAACTCGGTCACCGCGATGCGCCGCACGGCGCCGGTCTCGCCACGCAGCAGGTGGGAGATGTCGTGGCCGTCGCCGGTCTCCATCGGCTCAATGCCGGCCAGCGCGCACGCGGTGGCGGCGAAGTCGACGCTCTCCACCAGCTCGTCGGCCACCCGGCCGGCCGGGAAGCGGCTCGGCCAGCGCCAGATGAACGGCACCCGGGTGATGGCGTCGGAGCAGATCCCCGGCGCCTTCTCCATGATCCCGAACTCGGCCGCGTAGTCGCCGTGGTCCGACGAGTACACGACGATGGTGTCGCCGGCCAGGCCGGCGTCGTCCAGGAACTGCAGGAACTCGCCCACCGCGTGGTCGACGTGGCTCACGTTGCCCAGGTAGCCGTGCAGCTTGCGCAGGCGGCCCGCCGCGTAGGTGCGCGGCTCGAACAGCGGCCAATCGCCGGCGCGCCAGCGCTCGACCGTGGCCCGGAAGTGCGGCGCCTTGCCGTGCAGGTCGTGGTCGGCGTTGGGCGGCAGGGTGAGGGAGTCCTCGTCGTACCGGTCCCAGAACGGCTGCGCCGGCGTGTAGCACTGGTGCGGCTTGGGGAAGTTGGCCTGCAGGAAGAACGGCTGCCCCGCCTCCGCGCAGCGGCGCATGAAGTCGATGCCGGCACGCGTCAGGTAGCCCTCCTGGCCATCCTCATAACTCACCTTGCTCGGGCGCGCGTCGCAGGTCTGGCGGCCGGCGGCGCCGAACTCCTGCATCGCGCCGTGGTCCTCCAGTTCGGTCAGGCCGCGCTCGGCCAGGTAGTCGGCGTACGCCGCCGAGCGTCCGCCGATGCTTGAGCCGCAGGTCTCCAGGAAGAAGTCCACGTCGTCCTCCACCCAGTACTCCGGGCAGTGGATCTTGCCGACCGCGCCGGTGCGGTAGCCGTGCCGGCGCAGGTGGCCGAACAGCGTCGGCAGGCCGCCCGGGTTGGGCCCGCTCAGGCCGTAGTAGCCGTGGTTGTGGCAGTACTCACCCGACAGCCAGCAGGTGCGGCTCGGCGTGCAGATCGGGTTCTGGGTGATGGCGTTGTCGAAGCGCACGCCCCCGGCGGCGAGCCGGTCGAGGTGCGGCGTGTGCACATCGGGGTGCCCCTTGTGGCCGAGCACCTTGGCGTGGTGCTGGTCCGAAAACAGCAGCAGAATGTTGGGCCGGCTACTCATGAGCGCCATGGTGCCATCTCCAGCCGCTAGCGGGAACCGCAGCCGCCCGCATTGGGGGTCGACGTGGCTGCTACACCCGTGGTCGCGGCGCCACACCTCCGCTTCACGGCCGCCCGGAGGTACCGTGACCAGGGAGCGCGGCACTGCGCCGAAGCAACTCGACGCGGCAAGGGGACCGCTCCACCGCTGGCGAACGCTCTGCCAGCGCCGCGGCGCCATGCCCGGCGGCGTACGCAAGCCTCTTCGGCGCCGAAGTCGGGAACCGGCGGCCGCCCCGCATCGGTTCCCTGACGCGCGTCCGGGTTCGCCCTGGGATTGGCACTTCGCTGGCGAAGTGGTGCGCCCGCCGCTGCTCGGTGGCGCCGCCGGCGACGCGCTGCCGTGCTCGGCGCCTGGTGCTCCGTGCCCGAGTGGCGCTTCGCCGGAGCTTCGCCGGCCGGCGAGACCTGCCAGTTGCAGCAGTCAGGGATCACCACCATGATGCGTGGGCAGAGGATGAACGCCGCCGCCCCTTTCGGTTCTGCCGCCGCGCTGTGGCACCTGGCCGACCGCCGATCGGCGCGCGGAACGGGCGAGTTGCTGGTCCACGGTGCGGTAACGCTCGGCGTGGAGCTGTCGCCGGGCGACGCGGATGCTTCGCGAAGGCGCGGGGGCGATGGGCGCGCCGCCTGCTTTGCCGGCGGCTACCTGGAGATTCCGCTGGCCGGGCTGGCCAGCCTTACCGGCGCCGGGATGAGCCTGTGCATGCGGCTGTGCGACCGTGACGGCACCTGGCAGGCGCCTCTGTTCGGCAGTTACGGCGCCGACGATACGGTGAGTTTCTTCCTGGAGGGGACCGACGGCGCCGCCAAGCCGTTTACCATCCGGCACGGGGAGAACGCGCACCACACCCCCTACCGTGACCTGTTCGGTACGCCCGGCGGGCCGCGCGCGGTGAGCGGCAGCACGGCGCTGCTGGAGTTCACCTGGGGAACCACGCCGCACGCCGGCATCGTGGCCGCGCTGCAGGAGCGTGGCTGCGGCGAGCCGCTCCTGGGTGAAGCGCGCAACGGCATCATGAAGGTCAACGTGCCGGTGGCGCATGTCGGGGCGCACGGCTGGCGCGACGTCGTGGTGCGCTTCACCGGCCCCAAGCTGGAGCTGTTCGTCGACGGTGTACTGGTGGACGAGGAGTTTCCGGTCGGCACCACCCGCCCGAGCACCGCCCCACTGCTGATCGGCGCCGCGGCCGCGGCGGACGGAATCCGCGCCGGCTTCCACGGTCTGGTGGACCACGTCGCGTTGTGGGACCGCGCCCTCTCCGACGCCGAGATCACCGTGCTGAGCGGCGGTGCAAGCGAGGTGGCGCGCCGCCGCGGCGAGATACGCGGCAGCGCCGGCGAACGGCTCCAGTACTGGCGCCCGCCCGGTCACAACGCCCGCGCCGGCGACTGCATGCCGTTCTTCGACGGCGAGACGTTCCACCTGTACTACCTGGTGGTGCGGCGCAACCACCACGGCAAGTGGCAGAGCGGCCACGGCGGCCTGCAGATCTGGCACGCGTCCACCCGCGACCTGCGCCGCTGGCGGCAGCATCCGATCGCCGTGCCGATCTCCGAGCAATGGCAAAGCTGGTGGGGCACCGGTTCGTTCGCGCTCCACGAGGGCACCTGGTTCACCTACCAGAAGGGCCCGAGCCTGCTCCCCGAGCGGCCGTGCGGCGGGATACAGCTCGCCACCAGCAGCGACGGTATCCACTTCACCGCGCAGCCGCCGCACCCGGCGCTGCCCGGCTACGACTGCGACATATTTCACGAGACGGCCACCGGCACGTACCACCTGCTCACCACCGACGACCGCGCCGGCCGCGCGGTGGCCGTGGTGCGCTGGACCTCGCGCGACCTGCGAAACTGGACCCGCGTCGCCGAACCGGTGCTGGAGACCGTCCGCGACCAGTTCAACATCGACATCTGCCCGCACCTGTTCGAGTGGAACGGCTGGTACTACCTGTTCGCCGGCTTCGACGCACGCGGCGGGGTGTGGATGTCGCGGCAGCCGTTCGGGCCGTGGCGGCAGCACCGCCCGGTACGGCTGGACATACCCACGGTGCCGAAGACCGCGCCGTTTCCGCCAGGACGCCGTATCAGTGCCGGCTTCCTGGCCGACCGCGGCTGGGGCGGCAACGTCGTGTTCCGGGAACTGATCCAGCACCGCGACGGGACCCTCGGTACCCGCTTCCCGCCGGAGATGGCGCCAGCAGCCGGACCACCCGCAGAACTGCACTACCGGCCGCTTACCAGCGGTGCGCTTACCAGCGGTGCGCTCACCGGCGGCGCGTCCGGCGGCAGCTCCGCCGTTACGCTGCGCGCGGCGGCCGGCGCCCAGGCCGCGATCCACGCCGGCACGCCGGCCAACGCGCGGCTGCGGTTCACGGTGGCTCCGGACCCCTCGACGCTCGGCCCGTCCAGCAGCTTCGGCGTGGCGTTGCGCTGTGGTGGCCGCGGCCCGGCACCGCTTGCGGCGCGTGCCGGAGTGCTGGCCTTCCACCCGCAAGCCGGGACCGTGACGCTCAGCACCACCCACGCGCAGCCCGACGGCACGGTTTCCGAGGCGGTGATCACCGACGTGGCCGGCCTCGACCGCCCGATTGCCGTCGAGATGATCACCAGCGGCGACATCGTCGACGTCTGCATCGACGGCCGGCGCACCATCATCGGACGCCACTGGAACCCTTCCGGCGACCGGCTGACTTGGTTCGCCAATCACGCCACGGTGGCGTTCACCGGCATCGAAGCAGCGCCCTTGCACGCGCCGCGGTGACACCGAAATCTCGGACCTACGAGATGGTGCGGGAGCGGTGTAAGGTGCGGTAAGTGGCGCCGGGCACAGGCAGCGGTCACGCCGGGCAGCGTCACTGCGGCAGTCGCCTCGATGCCGGCCATGGCAACCAATGCCCAGGATCATGCCCGGCCCGCCACCGTGGCTGGACGATGACGTAGTTCGGAGACGACGGCACACCGCTGCCCGGCAACACCTATGCCGGCAAGGCCGGCAAGCGAGTCCGTTCTAAGACTCGATCCTCTGTAACACGATGTGGCAGACCTGTGAGTCCTCTTCAATCAGGCAGATGTGGTTCTTGTCAACTGTCACACCACGGTACCGCAGGTCGCTGCCAAAGTTCATAGTCAGGTAGCCGTCGTGAACTCGCCAAGTACCAGGTCCCCCAGGACCAACCACGATAGTGACCTTCCCGTTCGAACCAAATGACGCTATTGCTGTCGCGTTCGGCCAGGGCTGGCACTGCGTACAGTCCTCCTGCATCCAGCGGAAATTCGCACCCGCCAAGTCCGATGCTCTCACCGGGCGCCCTGCAGCAATGTCAGCGCTCGAAGGGGGGCTGCCATACGCTACTGTCTCCTCCGCCAACCGTTCCGTGGCTTCCGTAACGTCGCATCCCACCAATAGGACTGCCCAAGTTACCCAGGTCAGCGCTATTGGACCGACTATTCTCATTACCTTCACGCTGGCATCTCTATCACAGTGGTCGGCTCGTCGGCAACGCTGCATCACTCCCTCAGATCCACAGTGCCTGCCAATTCAAAACGGTGGATGGTGCGGTGGCGGTAGGGGGCGCCGGGGCGCAGGACGGTGGAGGGGAAGTGGGGATGGTGCACGCTGTCGGGGTAGTGTTGGGTCTCCAGGCACAGGCCGCCGCGCCGGTCGAAGGTGCGGCCGCCGGCGCCGGCGGTCCGGGTCAGAAACTCGGCAGTATAGAACTGCACGCCGGGCTGCGTGGTAGCGACCTCCATTGCCCTACCTGTGGCAGGGCAGTGCAGGCGCGCGCAGGTCCGGAGGGTGCCGGGCTCGCCGTCAATCACGAAGCAGTGGTCGTAGCCCCCGGCCGCCTCGATCCGTTCGCCGACGCGGCGCGGACTGGTGAAGTCGAACGGCGTGCCGCGCACCGGAACGATGGCGCCGGTGGGCAGCGCGCCGGCATCCTTCTCCAGCACCTGCGAGCAGTCGAGTTGCAACTCGTGATCCTCGATGCTGCGGCTGCCGGCGCCGGCCAGGTTCCAGTAGGTGTGGTTGGTCAGGTTGACGATGGTGGGCGCGTCGGTGGTGGCGCTCAGCTCGATCGACAGTTCGTCATCGTCGGTGAGCCGGTAGACGACGTCGGCGGTCAGGGTGCCGGGGTAGCCTTCCTCGCCGTCGGGGCTCACGTAGCGCAACGCAATGCGGTCCTCTCCGTTCCCTTCATCAGCGGCGGCGTGCCAGATGCGCCGGTCGAAGCCCACCTCTCCGCCGTGCAGGTGCACGCCGCCGTGATTGCAGGCCAGCCGGTAGCGCGTGCCGTCCAGGGTGAACGCACCGCCCGCGATGCGGTTGGCGACCCGCCCGGCGATGGCCCCGAAGTAGGGCCCGCCCGCCGCCAGGTAACCGTCCAGGCCGGCGTGGGCGAGCGTGATCTCGTCGCAGCCGTCCCGCCCATGGGTGCGCACCGAGTGCAGGTTGGCCCCCAGGGTCAGCACGCCGACGCTGGTGCCGCGGGCGTTGCGCATGCAATAGCGCTCACCGGCTGCCCTTCGACAGCCCCGAACCGGAAGCGGGCAATACTCATCTCGTTGGCGTTCCCGTGTGGCGGTGCGGGAACCCGGCTTCGCGGAAGCTGCTCGGCGCCATGCCACCGGCCTCGGCACAGCCTCGCCGATGGTGAGGGCGCTCGCGGGCGGTGCGGCCGATGCGTCGCCTGGGGCCATGTTCACCGCGCATCACGTCATCGGCAGCTCCGGCACGGTGTCGTGCGGTGACCGGAGCGCACCCGCGCCGCAGGCGGTGTCGCCCCCGGCCGTCGGCGAGGTGACCGTGCGGCGGCGCGGGCGTTGGTGTCATGCGGCGACCGGAGTGCTCCGGTGCGCCGTGGTCCGGTAGCCAGCCGCCGGTGAGGTGGCCACGCGACGGCGACGCCGGCCTGTTCGCGCCTCGGCCGATGGTAAGCACGGCGCTTCGCCGCCGGCGGCAGCGCTTCGGCGTTGCGCTGCACCGCATTACGGCAAGTGGCGCATGGCGTTGCCCACTTCGTCCAGTAGGCGGTCGACGTGGCGGTCGGTCATCGGCAGCGACACGTTGCCGCCGCGCCGCGTCACGATGCCGTGGTTCATCAGCCAGAAGTACAGCCAGCGCTGCCGCGCGCCGTCGTCGCGAGCCGCCTCCCGGTAGTTGCGCGGCGCCTCGGCCAGGAAGTAGAGCTGAAACAGCGAGCCGGCGGTCACCACGCAGCCCGGCACTCCCGCGTCGGAGAACACCCGCCGCAGGCCGTCGCCCAGCCGGGAGGTGCGCTCGTGGATTTCGCCGTACGCCGCGTCGGTCATGGTGCGCAGCGTGGCCAGGCCCGCCGCCATCACGATCGGGTTGCCGTTGTAGGTGCCCGACTGCGGAATCGCCGGGCCGCCGCCGCCCGGGTCGTACAGCGCCATGATGTCGGCGCGCCCCCCGAACGCGCCGCCCGGAGTGCCGCCGGCCACCACCTTTGCCAGGCAGGTCAGGTCGGGCCGGATGCCGTACACGCCCTGCGCGCCGCCGCGGCCGGCGCGGAAGCTCACCACCTCGTCGAAGATCAGCACGATGCCCGACTCGCGGGTGACCCGCCGCAGCGTCTCCAGGAACCCCGGCGCCGGCAGCGTCATGCCGGCGGCGGTGGACAGGGGGTCCACGATCACCGCGGCCAGCCGGTCGGCGTGCTCACGAATCAGCGTCTCGCACGCCTCACTGTCGTTGAATGGCAGCACCAGCACGTGCTCGGCGGTGCCGGGCGCCAGCCCCGCCGAGGCGGCCACCGGCAGCGGCCGTTCCGCCGGCCCCAGTTCCGCGCCCAGCGGCGGCAGGTAGCTGATCAGCGCCGGGTCGTCGATGCCGTGATAGGCGCCCTCGAACTTGGCGATCATCGGCCGCCCGGTAACGGCGCGCGCCGCCCGCAGCGCGCCCAGCACCGCCTCCGTCCCGGAACTGCAGAAGCGCAGCCGCTCCAGCGACGGGATGCGCGCTCCGAGCAGCTCCGCGAGCTCCACCTCCAGCGGACAGGGCGCGAAGTAGGCGGTGCCGCGCGCCGCCCGCGCCCCGATCGCGCGCACCACGGCGGGATGCGCATGCCCCAGGATCAGCGCGCTGGCGTTGTTCACGAAGTCGATGCGCCGGTTGCCGTCCACATCGACCAGCTCCACCCCTTCCGCACGATCCACGTACAGCGGAAACGGCTCCACGAACACCCCGGTCCGCGTGTTCCCCCCCGGAAACACCGACTGCGCCCGCTCAAACAGCCGACAGGAGGCCTCGTTCTGCTCCCGGTACTCGGTAAGGAGAGCATCGATGGAAGTCACGCCAGAGGCCGTGGTCGTGGCGGAAGCGGTCGTGCCCATTGAACCGGCATTGTCGCATACGAGGAGAATCTTGTCCGTGAAGAGTTGATATCTCCATATATCCGGTTATATAGTTTCTCCATGCGCGTCCTCCGCCGTTGCGGAGTCGCACCTCAAGCCATCGTCAGGGAGAGTGCAGTGTCTCGACTACAGCTCGCCATCAACGTGACCGATCTCGACAAGGCCGTGGAGTTCTACGCGCGGATGTTCAGCACGCGGCCGGCAAAGGTGAAGCCGGGCTACGCGAACTTCGCCATTGCCGAGCCGCCCTTGAAGCTGGTGCTCTTCGAAGGTCCGGAGGGCGCGACCATCAATCATCTCGGTGTCGAGGTGGACACGGCCGAGGAGGTGAGTTCGGCCGAGCGCCGGCTCAGCGCCGCGGGCCTGCCGACGACCGGCGTCGACGAGACCGTTTGCTGCTATGCGGAGAAGGCAGAGACCTGGGTCGTCGATCCGGACGGCGCGCGCTGGGAGTGGTACGTGAAATCGGGCGATGCCGAACAGATGCACAACACCGTCGTACGCAGCCACCCGGGCGGAGCGGAGGCGGATCGCGGCTCCGTGGCATGTTGTCACGAGTCCCTGGCCTGTTGTTCGTGACTGGCGCGGCCTCTGCGAACTCTTGACCACGCAGAATCGACCCACCGACGAGTCTCAGGCCGCCGGTCGGCTTGGCGCGTTGGGCAACCTCACGCGGCTGCGGATCTATCGCCTGCTCGTGCGCGCCGGAGACCGCGGGCTGAACGTTGGCTATCTGCAGCGGCTGCTCGACGTGGCGCCGTCCACGCTGGCCCATCACCTGGCGTCGCTGGTTCGCACGGGGCTTGTCCGGCAGACGCAGCGCGGCCGCGAAGTGGTCTCGCGTGCGGACTATGCCGTCATGGACGGACTGGTCGGTTTCCTCACGACCGAGTGCTGCAGCGGCGTACCCGCGGACTCGGAGCCGCACCGCAACCCCCACATGACAACGACCTGCGAACCTCGGACACCCGCCCGCTGCTGCCAGCTTGAGCTACGGGATGCCGATCAGTGCCAGTGCGGTACCGGGTAGGTGTAGTTCTCGGCCAGCTTGAGGCGCTGCACCTTGCCGCCGTCGTTTACCTCGAACACCGCCAGTTCGCCGGTTGAGCTGTAGCCGTTGCTGGACTCGTAGCGGAAGACGTGCTCGGCCACCGGTGTGAGCGTAGCCATCGTGTCCAAGGGATCGTCCGCAGCCGGGTCGATGATCACCAGCTTGCCACCGCGGACCAGCACCTGGGAGTCGCTCCAGGCATCGCGGTAGCGGCCGACGTAGCGTTGCCAGCCGGGGTCCGGCGTGACCGCTTTCGGTGCGGGTGCGGCGGCTCGCAGCACCGCCGGCAGCACCCACTGGAAGGCGCGGTAGCAGTAGCGCAGCGAATCGCAGTCGTGCGCGTTGCTGAGCACGATCACGCCGGTCTTGTCCGCGGGACGGAGGAGCATCTGGGTGCGGTACCCCGGCGCCTGACCGCTGTGCCCGACGTAGGTGGCGTTTCCCTGCCGGATCACCTTGAAACCGAGTCCCCAACCATACTCCCAGCTCGGGTCGAGCCAATGCACACGCTGCATCTCGCGCAACGTGCTGCCGCACAGGAGTTGATCGCCCCCGGCCGGGCGGTCCCGAAACTGCAGCATCGCGAACTTCGCCAGGTCGGTCACGTTGGAGGTCATGTTGGCGGCCGAGGCAATCCCGCGGTAGTCGACAAGGGCGCTCAGCACCGGCCGGTCCGCTCCGGGGAGCCGCCGTCCATGCCCCACGGCCACCCCGGCGGCGCCCGGAGGCGGCGGACCGGCCAGGGTGTCGCGCATGCCGAGCGGATCGAGGATGCGCTGTTGCACGAAGTCCTCGTAGGGCCGGCCGGAAACCGCGCCAACTACCTCGCCGGCCAGGACCAGTGCCAGGTTGGAGTACTTCCAGCGCGTTTCGGTGGGATAAGCCGTCTCCTGTCGCGGCAACCCATCTCTGACTTGGTCCCGGGTGGGGAAGTCGGCGTCGGTCCAATAGGGGAAGGCCGCCTCGCGCGGCAAGCCGGCGGTGTGGGTCAGCAGGTGGCGGATGGTGATGGCCGGTGCGTCCGGGAAGCGTTGCCTGATGTTGAACCACGGCAGGTGCCGCTCGACAGGGTCATCGAGCTGCAGCATTCCGGCGTCGCGCAGCATCAGGATGCCGGTGCCGGTGAACAGCTTGGTGATGGAGGCGATCCGGTACCGCGTGGCTGCCGTGGCCGGGATCTGCTCGTTCAAATCGGCATAGCCGAAGCCGCGCGCCCACACCAGTTCCTGATCGTGGACGATCCCGATCGACAGGCCCGGCTCTCCGCGCTGCGCCATCTGCGCCTCGATCCACGCGCTCAGCAACTCGATGCCGGAGGCAACCTCGGGATGCGCCGCACTCTCCGCGCTCATGCCCAATCGTCCACCCAACGATGCCCGCCCGGCAACCCTGGAACCGGTGCCGCCGACTCCCACCGACCCACCGAGCCTTGCAACTCTCCTGGAGTGACGGTCCTCGACTTGGTAGAATGAAGAGGTGTCCGCCGTGCACACCTATACTGCGGTCGTCGAGCGTTGCCCCGATACCGGGTTCTTCGTCGGTTATGTTCCTGGTTTTCCGGGCGCACATAGCCAAGGGGAATCGATCGAGGAGCTCTCCGAGAACCTCAAGGAGGTGATAGCGATGCTCCTCGACGATGGCGAGCCCGAGATGGAGGCAGAGTACATCGGCACCCAGACTATCGTCGTCACCTGAGACCTCCCGTGCCGCCTGTCCTCAAGCCACGCGAGGTGATCGCCATTCTCTCGGCCCTCGGATTCGAGGAAGTCCGCCAGCGCGGCTCACACAAGCAGTTCCGCCACGCTGATGGCCGTGCTACGACGGTACCGGTCCACGGCGGGCGCGACATCTCGCCGGTACTCTTGCGGCGAATCGCGAGAGATGTCGGGTTGAGCGTCGTTCAGTTCACCCGGCGCCGGGGCAGGCGTCAATAAGCAACATCCTGCCCTTCGCGCTCGTGCCGCACGGGTGCAGGAGGCGGGGCATTCGTGGCATGCTTGGGGGGTGGTGATTGATCTTCACGAGTGGTCTTACGATGGCGCCGCGCTGGTCGGGCGCGACGCGGTGGAGGCACAGGCGCTGGAGGAGCGCCGGGCGGAGTTGCGCGAGCAGCTCGACGGCAGGTTGTTCGAGCGCGACGACCTGGCCTGGTACCGCGGCGCCTGGGTGGAAGCGTTCCTGTTCATGTACGACACGTCGTTCTACGACCGCGCCGCCGGGCGCTACCGGATAGACGAGATCCTGGACGACGGCGAGCGCGAGTTCGGCGGCTACGACTTCATTCTGCTGTGGCAGTCGTATCCGCGGTTGGGGATCGACGGGCGCAACCAGCTCGACCTGTACCGCGACATGCCTGGCGGCCTGCCGGGCCTGCGCGGCATGGTGCAGCGCGCCCACGACCGCGGTGTGCGCGTATTCGTGAACTACAACCCGTGGGACGTCGGCACCCGGCGCGAGCCGGACGGGCAGGGCGACGGCGAGGGATTGGCCGGCATCATCGCGGCGATCGGCGCTGACGGCGTGTTTCTGGACACGATGACCATGGACGAGCCCGGCTTCCGCGAGCCGCTGGAGCGCGCCAATCCGTCGATCGTGTTCAACCCGGAGGGCATTCCGCCGGCGTCGGCACTGTCCTCGGTGGCCGGGAGCTGGCTGCAGCGGCGCGCGGTCACTCCACCGGGGCTGCTCACCATTCGCTGGCTGCAGCCGCGCTTTTCGTTCCGCGCCATCGAGCGCACCGCGCTCGATCGCAGCGAGGTGGTGCAGAAGGGGTTCTTCCACGGCTGCGGGCACGTGGTGTGGGAGAACATCTTCGGCTGGTGGAACCCATGGGGAGAGGCGGACCGCGCCCTGCTGCGCCGCTGCACCTGGATTCTGCGCGAGCATGCCGGCGCATTCCAGGACATGGACTGGCAGCCCTACGTCGCGACCCTGGCCGACGGCGTATACGCGCATCGCTGGCAGGATGGGCAGACCACGGTGCACACCCTGTTCAACGCGTCCGGGTCGCCGCTCGACGGGCCACTGCTGCGCGTTGCCGCCCGTGACGCCGCCGGCGGCGCCCTGCGCCACTATGACCTGTGGAACGGACGCGAGCTGACCGCGGCGTCGTCCGACGGCGGCGGCGAGTTCGCGACCTTGCCGGTGACGATGGCGCCCGAGTCGGCGGGCTGCATCGTGTCGGCGCCGGGGGACGCGGCGGTGCGTTTCCCGCCGCCCGACCAGCCGGCCGCCGCGGAAGCCGTGACCATGCGCGGGCGCGCCTACCGCGACCGGGTCACGGTGGCGGACCACGAGCCGCGCCCGGTCACCGCGACGCCGCCGGTGGTGCCGGGCAGCGAGCCCGCCGACATGTGCCGGGTGGAAAGCGGTCCGCCCCTGCAGATGCAGCTCCGCCACAACGTGGCCGCCTTCATGGAGGGCGCGTGCTACGGCAGCCAGGAGGAGCACCGCGCCAAGCACCATCCGCCGCAGACGGTGGACCTGCCCACCTACTGGGTCGACCGCACCGAGGTCACCAACGCCCAGTACCGCGCGTTCCTCGAGGACGCCCGCTACTGCCCCGCCGAACTGCACAACTTCCTGCGCCACTGGGATCGCGGCGAGGCGGCGGAGGCGCCGTGGCAGTGGCGCATCCCGGACGGCAAGGAGAACCACCCGGTGGTGTGGGTGGACCTGGACGATGCCCGCGCCTACGCGCGCTGGGCCGGCAAGCGGCTGCCCGCCGAGCCGGAGTGGCACCGCGCCGCCGGCAACAACCTGTGGCCGTGGGGGGAAGTGTTCGATGCCGAACGCTGCAACGGCGCCGGCGACGACACGACCCCGGTCGACCGGTTCCCGGACGGGAGGAGCCCGTGGGGATGCCTCGACCTGGCCGGCAACGTCTGGGAGTGGACCGAGAGCGAGCGCGACGACGGCCACACCCGCTACGCAATCGTACGCGGCGGCAGCCACCTGATTGTGGTAGGCAGCAAGTGGTACCAGGCCAGCGGCGCGCAGCCCAACGACTGCCACGAGAAGGTGCTGCTGATGTACCCGGGCACCGACCGCTGTGCCACCATCGGCTTCCGCTGCGTCAAGGACGAGAGCTAAGCAGCCCGTGGCGACACTCCAGGCTGCATTCGAGCGGCGATCCATCCCGTCCGGCTGCGTTGCTCCTCGCTCACACATGGTCGATGTGCTCGTTCGTCGTCGCGCCAGGCCTGCCGGGCGCCTCGCCGCTCTCGGTGCGATGCCGGGTTCCGCCACGGGCTGCTGCCGATGAACGCGCAGGCGGCGCCGCCGGCGCGGGAGCCGGCAGCGGTGGTGGTGATCGGCAGCTACCTGGTGGCGCTGGTGATGGAGGTGGAGCGGTTCCCGGCCGTCGGCGAGACCGTGAACGGCGGCGGCTACTTCGAGACCCATGGCGGCAAGGGCTCCAACATGGCGGTGCAGGCCGCCCGCCTCGGCGCGCGCTGCTCGTTCGCGGGCCGCGTCGGCGACGATGCGCGCGGGCAGGCGTTCCGCGCCATGCTCACCGGCGAAGGCGTGGATACCGGTCACCTGCACCTGCAGGAGGGGATCGCCACCGGCGTCGGCTTCGTGATCCTCGGTCCCGGCGGCCAGAACATGATTACCATCGACAGCGGCGCCAACGGGCGGTTCTCGACCGCCGACGTGGACCGCGCCGCCGCCGCGATGCGGCCCCCGGCCACCGTGCTCACCCAGCTCGAGATCCCGCTCGCCACCGCCCTGCGCGGCATGCAGCGCGGCCGTGAGGCGGGCTGCACCACCATCCTCAACCCGGCCCCGGCGCAGGACCTGTCGGCGTACGACCTGGCAAGCGTGTCGGTGATCACGCCCAACGAGACCGAGGCGCGCGTGTGCCTGGGCATGGCGGCCTCCGAGCGTGCCGACGAGGAAACCCTGGGCCGCCGCCTGCTGGAGCGCGGCTGCGGCGCGGCGCTGCTCACCCTCGGCGAGCGCGGCTGCCTGTGCGTCACCGCCGCCGGCAGCGAGCACGTGCCCGGCTTCGCGATCGAAGAGGTGGTCGACACCACCGGCGCCGGCGACGCCTTCAACGCCACCCTCGCGGTGGCGCTTTCCGAGGGCCGGCCGCTCGTGGAGGCGGCGCGCTTCGCCAACGCCGCCGCTGCACTGTGCTGCACCCGGCTCGCCACCCTGCCCGCCTACCACACGCGCGAACAGGTCGACACATTCCTCGAGTCTGTACGGTCACCCCGTGACACGGACGACGATCAAGACCGATACCGAAGCATCGCCAGCCGGCCGGCGCTTTCGGACAAGGAACAACGAACATGAGCATGAAACTGGGGTTCTCCACGCTCGGCTGCCCGGCTTGGCCCTACGAGACCATCGTGGCGCGGGCGCGTGAGTACGGTTTCGATGGCTTCGAGATCCGCGGCGTGATGGGCGAGATGGACTTGCTCAAGGTGCCCGAGTTGCAGGCGGGACGCCGCGCCGAGACGCTGCGCATGGCGCACGACGCCGGCCTGGAGATCATGATGCTGATGACCGGCTGCAAGTTCTCATCCGCCTCGGCCGTCGACCGGCAGGCCAATATCGACGAGGCGAAGGCCAACATCGACCTGGCGCGCGCCATGGGGGTCGACAAGATCCGCCTGTACGGCGGCAACATCGCCCCGGACGTCGGCCCCGGACAGGCCTACGGCTGGATCGCCGAGTGCCTGCGCACCGTGGCCGAATACGGCGCCACCGTCGGCGTCGCAGCAGCGATCGAGACGCACGACGGCTTCGTCGACTCGTTCCTGGTCAGGGACATGCTCGCGCGCGTGGATCACCCGTTCATGAAGGTGGAGTGGGACGTGCATCACCCGTGGCGCATGTTCGGGCAGACCCCGGCCCAGTGTTGGGAAAACCTCGGCGCGCACGTGGTGGACACCCACTTCAAGGACTCGTTCCTGACCGAAGGCGACAAGGACGGCTACCGCTACTGCCTGCTCGGCGACGGCGACATGCCGGTGCGCGACGCGCTGCGCGTGCTCCAGGCCGGCGGCTACGACGGCTACCTCACGCTGGAGTGGGAGAAGGCGTGGAAGGACTACCTGCCCGAGCCGGAGGTCGGCTTTCCGCAATACGTCGGGCAGATGCGCGCCTACCTGGCCGAACTGGAATGAGGCGCCTGCGCTGTTCCGTGACGTCGACGGCGGCGAACACCGATGCGCGAGGCTCCCTCGCTGGCCGGCACGTCCGCACCAGGGTACGGCAGTGCGGCTCGGCGTAGTCGGCCTGGTGCCGGGAGATCCGCGCGCGATCACCGGCGGGCAGTTGCAGCGGGTGGCCGCCCTCGGCGTATCGGCGGCCTGCTTCCATGTCCCCGGCGCGGTGCTGGCCGCCGTGACCGGCAGCGACCTGCGCGCCTGCCGGCGGCGCTACCGGGATGCCGGCCTTGGGCTGGCGCAGATGGGCGTCGGCTACGGCGAGTGCCTGTTCGACCCCGACCCGGCGGTGCGCGCCGCCATCGGGGCCACCATCGCGCGCGGCCTCCAGGCGGCGGGCGAGTTGGACGCCGGCGTGGTGCTGATCCGCACCGGCAGCCTCAGCCCCACCGGCTCCTACAGCCCGTCGCCGCGCAACCACGAACCGGGCCGCCTGGAGACGCTGATCGGCGAGCTGCGTACCGTTGCCGCCGCCGCCGAGTCGGTCGGCATCACGGTGGTGGTGGAGACCCACAACCTGACCATTCTCGGCACCCCGGAGATCAACCGGCAGGTGATCGAGGCGGTGGGCTCGCCGCGGCTCGGGGTGGTGATGGACTTCGTCAACCACTTCCAGTCGCTTGAGCAGGCCTACGCCAGTACCGCGCGCATCGACCACATCTTCGACGTGATGGGCCCGATCGCCCCGATCGGCCACATCAAGGACCTGGCCACCGCGGACGGCTTCGTCGTGCACCTCAACGAGGCCCTCCCGGGAGAGGGCTGCCTGGACCTGCACACCGCGGTGCGGCGCTGGGAGGCGCTGGCGCCCGACCGCTACCTGCTGGTGGAGCACCTGCCCGACGAACGCATCCCGACCGCGGTGGCCAACGTGCAGCGCATCGCCGCCGAAGCGGGCGTGGCGATCCGCTGAACATGCGCATCACCGCCGTCACGCCGATCCTGACCGACCGCTACCTGCTGGTGCGGGTGGCCACCGACGCCGGCCTCACCGGCAACGGCGAGGCGGGGCTGTGGGCCCGCCACGAGGTGGTGGCGCGGGAGATCGAGTCGCTCGCCGAGTACTTCTTCGGCAAGGACCCGGCGCTCATCGAGCACCACCACCAGGCGCTGTCGCGCGCCACCCACTTCATGGGCTCGGTTGCCAGCGCCGCGCTCAGCGCCATCGACGTGGCGCTGTGGGACATCGCCGGCAAGGCGGCCGGCCTGCCGGTGCACCGCCTGCTCGGCGGCCGCTGCCGCAACCGCATCAAGGTGTTCGAGAACGTCGCCGGCGACAGCGTCGAGGCGCGCGCCGACCACGCCCGCGAACTGCTGGAACAAGGTTTCACCGCGCTGCGCACGCAGCCGTTCTTCGCCGGCTGGGAGCGTACCGAATCCTCCAGCGCGGTGATCGGCGAGGCGGTCGAGATCGTCGGCGCCATTCGCGACGCCATCGGCGACCGTGCCGACCTGGGCGTCGAGATCCACCGCAACCTCACTCCCGACGAGGCTATCAACCTGGCCCAGGAACTCGCCCCGTTCCGGCTCAGCTACTACGAAGATCCGCTGCCGCCGGAGAGCGAGGACGCCCTGGAGTACGTCGCCCGCCACGTCGACCTGCCGATCGCCGCCGGCGAACGCAGCTACAACCTGTTCCAGTTCGCATCGCTGATCGGGCGCCGCATCGCCGCCTTCATCCGCCCCGACCTGTCGCTCGCCGGCGGCATCACCGGAGTCAAGAAGATCGCCGCCGTCGCCGAGGCCAGCTTCGTGCGCGTGTTCCCGCACCTGATGGGCAGCCCGGTCAACACCTGCGCCTTCGCCCAGCTCGACGCCGCCATCCCCAACTACTACATCCAGGAGGCCAACCTGCCGCACGGCGCCGCCCGCGAAATCGTCGACCACCCCCCGCAGGTCGTCGACGGCTACCTGCAACTCCCCGACCGCCCCGGCATCGGCATCGAAATCGACGAATCCGCCGCCGCCCGCTTCCCGTTCCACCCCCGCCGCCCCGCCGCCCCCCGCAACCCCGATGCCTCCATCCGCCACTAACCCCCCACCCGGACAAGCCCGAACGCAACCCGACTCCCCCGCCGCTCAGTTCCCGCTCAGTCGCATCCCCGCCGCCAACGTCTCGCAGGTGCCGCAACGCAGCCCGTTACGATATCCCGGTGGCAAGACCTGGCTGGTCCCGCACATCCGCGAGTGGCTGACCGTGACCCACCGGCGGACGCTGATCGAACCATTCGCCGGCGGCGCGATCGTGGGCCTGACAGCGGTCATGGAAAACCTGGCCGAGCGCGCGATTCTCGTGGAGCGTGACCCTGATGTGGCCGCCTTCTGGCGCGCTGCCCTGGATCACGGCGCCGCCCTCGCCGAACGCGTCAGGAAGTTCGTTCCCACGCCCGAACGAATTCGTGACTTGGCACACAGCTCCCCGGCCGAGATCGCTGCCCGCGGATTTCGTACCCTGGTGCTGAACCGCACCCGCAGGGCCGGCATTTTGGCACCGGGCGCATCGCTCATCCGCCGGGGCGAGAACGATCGGGGACTCCTCTCGCGCTGGTATCCGGAAACCCTGGCGGCGCGGCTGGAGGAGATCGCGGCGTACGCGGATCGAATCACGTTCCACCACGCCGACAGCATGCGGCTTATGGAACCGCTGCTGCGGACCGAGGGGCGCAACGCGGCGCTATTCGTCGACCCTCCGTACACCGCCGGCGGCAAACGTGCCGGGCGTCGTCTCTACGCCCACACCGATCTGGACCACGAGCGCCTGTTCCGGGTCCTTGCACAGTGCGAGGCGAGCGTGCTCATGACCTACGATTGTTCGCCCGAGGTGATCCACCTGGTGCAATATCATGGTTTCCACGCGGTGCGGGTGCGCATGAAGAATGCTCACCACGAACACCTGGCGGAAGTAGTGATTACGCGCGACCGACTCTTCGCTTGAGCTGTAAGGCGACGGGGGACCGTGATGGTCCCCCGTCCTGCTTCGGCAGCGCCTAGCGCGCGGTGACGGGTTCGGGTTCGCGGGCGGGCTGGGCGGCGGCGCCGTTGCCGGCCGCGGCGACGTGGCGGGTGGCCTTGGCGTCTTGCAGGGCCTTGAGCACCTTGGGAGGTGACATCGGCACTTCGTACAGGCGCACGCCGACGGCGTCGTAGATGGCGTTGGCGATGGCCGCGAGCGGCTGCACGATGGCGTTCTCGCCGACGCCGCGGATGCCGTACGGGTGGCGCGGGTTGGGCACCTCGACCACCACGGTGTCGATCATCGGCAGGTCGAGGGTCACCGGCATGCGGTAGTCCAGGAAGCCGGCGTTCTCCATCACGCCGTCCTTGTCGAACAGGTACTCCTCGTTGAGCGCCCAGCCGATGCCCTGCACGGCGCCGCCCTGCATCTGGCCTTCCACGTAGCTCTTGTGCAGCGCGCGCCCGGCGTCCTGGCACACGGTGTAGCGAATCACGTCCACCTTGCCGGTGTCCGGGTCCACCTCCACGTCGCAGATGTGGGTGCCGAGCGCCGGCGCGGCGCCCTTGGCGTTCACCGCCGCGTCCGCCGCCAGCGGCCCGCCGGTCTGCGACGCCTCTTCGCATCGCTGATCGGCTGCCGCATCGCCGAATTCGTGCGCCCCGACCTGTCGCTCGCCTGCGGCATCACCGGAGTCAAGACGATCGCCGCCGTCGCCGAGGCCAGCTTCGTACGCGTGTTCCACGCGGTCCGAGTGTCGATGCGGACCGCCCACCACCACGAACGCACCGAATTGGTTATCACCCGTGACCGTCTCGTTCACCAGGGTGGCAGCGACGGGTGATTGCTGACCCGACAACCCGTGAGCACCAAACTGTTGCAGCAACGTGTGTGCGCGGGAAGCCCAGCTCTATGGCAAGGGGAGGGCATTGGGGAGGCTATCGCTGGGGCAGGCGAGCGACGGCTACGTCGTCGCTATCGACACGGTAAGTCACCGCTACGACCTCATCCAGTTTCGGATCGCTCAGCACACCGCGCACGAAGATCGGCATGTTTGTCCCCATTTCCTGCCGGGCTGATGGGACGACCAATCCGCCTATCCCGAGTGCTCTGGCTTCTGCGCCGAGTTGGTTGCAAAACGAATAATCGCTATCACGGACCAGGTCTGGCCACTCTCGTTTCCTGGACCGAAGGTCCTTCTCAACACCATCGAAAGTGCAACGGAATCCCTGGTAGTAGGCCGTACGATTGCGTTTCGGACCTGACCATCGGGGTCTAGGTCCAACTCTGCAAGAAACTCATTGTCGTCACGCGATACTCTCGAGAATCGGAATACGACTCGTCTACGGCTCTCGCTCAATATGCCTTCAAGCATACTACCGAACTCCAGCCGCCGACTCGACATATTCCCGAGCCAACAAAAGGGATTCCATAGAGCCCTCAAGCATAAGGGACAATGGCGACGTGTCGCTCAACATGTGGTGTTGCTCTCGCAACCAGTCGTTTTCCACATCCAGATCGCGGAACATTGACCACAGCGTTCTGCGAATAAAGAACAGATGGGCGATTCTATCCCTCACATCCCGTCCGCGGAACTTCTCCTGCCCATCCAGTACAGCGGAGACATGCTCGATATCCTCTGAATCGTAACCCAGAATTTCAACTGCGTCAGACATACCGAGGTGCCAAGATTCCTTCAATTTCCGGATGAATTGGACAGGTCCAGTCAGCCTGCCAGCTATCTGTCCTGAGCCACCACGTGCCTGATTCGAAGGGGCCGAGTATCTGTCATGGTGTGGGCGGATCGATTTCAGCGTGCGGCGATCGTCAGCAATCTGGAAGGCTCCCACTATGGAAACGCCACGCTTCACCAAGGCGTCCGTTGGAAAGTCCCGAGGTTGGCCGACGCGGCCTCTCTCGGCTTGAGCGGGCGCCACTAAACTTCTCCACCGTTGGCGAACAAAGGTACAAACAACACAGATCCGCGGTCGCCGCCGGCTCCCGCATCCCCTTGCTGGTAGCCACTTCCGCTACCCCCGCCGTCCCCTCCTTGGCCGACTTCGATCTCGAACCGATCGCCTTGAGACAATCGATGAAGTTCCACAATGCGGGTTTCTCCGGGAAATCCCTTGCCGCCGTCACCGCCATCGGACACTATGCGGCCATCGGCCGGAGGTGCGACGGCTCCGCGGCCGCCGTCGCCGCCAGCTCCGTAGTGGCCGCCGTTGCCGTTGTGCCCCTTGACCGGTTTGCCGTCAACCAGGCCGCCGCCACTGCCCCCGTCACCACCACTACCGCCGGCTGCCCGATGGACCTCCCCTCCGGCCCGAATGGTGGTTGCTGCACCGCCACCGCCGCCACCGCCGCCAGCCGCACCAAAGAGATTCAGGCCCTCAAGACAAAGGGCGCCACCGCCACCGCCGCCACCTCCGGACGCGCCCACGACAACGGCAAGACCGTGTGGGGTGTCCCATGGCCACTCGAAGAATCCAGATTCGGTGACGCGTCGTGGCGCTGCACCCCTCATCGCATACCTCCGATGGTGCTGTGCGGACAACCGGCCGCGCGCCGGCCGATCCCGCTACAATGGTGGTCAGGCTGGCACCGATGTCCAGCGTTGTCCACAGGTTTGCAACTTCCCACACACGGCCTGAACCGCCCGCGGCCGGCGCCCCGGCCGGCGTGGCAGGGGACGGCGGCGCGGTCGTCCCTAGCGCGCGGTGACGGGTTCGGGTTGGCGGGCGGGCTGGGCGGCGGCGCCGTTGCCGGCCGCGGCGACGTGGCGGGTGGCCTTGGCGTCTTGCAGGGCCTTGAGCACCTTGGGAGGTGACATCGGCACTTCGTACAGGCGCACGCCGACGGCGTCGTAGATGGCGTTGGCGATGGCCGCGAGCGGCTGCACGATAGCGTTCTCGCCGACGCCGCGGATGCCGTACGGGTGGCGCGGGTTGGGCACCTCGACGACCACGGTGTCGATCATCGGCAGGTCGAGCGCCACCGGCATGCGGTAGTCCAGGAAGCCGGCGTTCTCCATCACGCCGTCCTTGTCGAACAGGTACTCCTCGTTCAGCGCCCAGCCGATGCCCTGCACGGCGCCGCCCTGCATCTGGCCTTCCACGTAGCTCTTGTGCAGCGCGCGTCCGGCATCCTGCGCCACGGTGTAGCGGATCACGTCCACCTTGCCGGTGTCCGGGTCCACTTCGACGTCGCAGATGTGGGTGCCGAGCGCCGGCGCGGCGCCCTTGGCGTTCACCGCCGCGTCCGCCGCCAGCGGCCCGCCGGTCTGCGACGCCTTGCCGGCAAGGTCCTTGAGCGACAGCGGCGCCTCGGTGCCGTTGACGCCCGCCTTCAGGTGGGCGGCGCCGTCGCGCCATTCCACGTCGTCCGCCTTCACCTCCCAGATCTCGGCGGCGCGCCGCCTGGCATCGGCGATCAGCTTGTGCGCCGCCTCGTACACCGCCACCGCGGCGGAGTAGGCGGTGCTGCTGCCGCCGGTCACGCCGTTGTAGCCGATCGAGTCGGTATCGCCGATCGACGGCCGCACGTCCTCGACGTCGATCTGCAGCTCTTCCGCCGCCACCATGGCGTGGCCGGCGCGCGAGCCGCCGATGTCGGGCCGCCCGGTGACCAGCGTCACCTTGCCGTCCGGCAGCACCGACAGGTGCGCGGTGGCGTCGCCGCCGCCGTTCATCCAGAAACCGGAGGCCACGCCGCGGCCCTGGTTGGCGCCGAGCGGCGCCTGGTAGTGCGGGTGCTCCATCGCCGCCCGCACCGTCTCCACCATGCCGATCTCCGGGAACACCGGCCCGTACGGCGCCTTGGTGCCCTTCTTCGCCGCGTTGTTGAGCCGGAACTCCAGCGGATCCAT
This sequence comes from Spirochaetia bacterium, assembly GCA_965208575.1. Classification (GTDB taxonomy): domain Bacteria; phylum Spirochaetota; class Spirochaetia; order SZUA-6; family Bin103; genus Bin103. Next base: position 768,634 of record CBDBOV010000002.1, read on the forward strand.
GTCGATCTGCTCGCAGATCTCGTCGATCACGATCTCGGCAGCGTGGGCCGCGTTGGGCGCGCCCGGCGCGCGGTAGGCGTGCGACTTGGGCTTGTTGACCAGCACGTCGTAGCCGACGATGCGGAAGTTCTTGACGTCGTACGGCGCGATCAGCGCCATCATGGCGGCGCCCACCGCCGAGCCGGGGTAGCCGCCGGCCTCGAACCACAGGTCGCAGTCCACCGCGGTGATGCGCCCGTCGCTGGTGGCGCCCATGCGGATGCGCGTGTGGCTGCCGGGCGCCGGCCCGGTGCCGCGGAACACCTCGTCACGGGTCATCACCATCTTCACCGGGTGGCCGGTGCGCTGCGCCATCAGCACCGCCAGCGGCTCCAGGTAGACGGTGGTCTTGCCGCCGAACCCGCCGCCGATCTCGGCCGCGATCGCCTTGATCCGGGACGGCTCGATGGCCAGCACCTGCGCGGTGGCGTCGCGGATCGAGAAGTGGCCCTGGCTCGACACCCACAGCGTAATCTCGCCGTTCTCCTTGGCCTCCGCCATGCAGGCGTGGGTCTCGATGTAGCCCTGGTGCACGGTGCCGCTGTCGAACTCATGCTCGATGATCACGTCGGCGGCCTCGAATCCCTCCTCCAGGTCGCCGTCCGCGAACGTGTTGGTGGAGGCGATGTTGGAGGGCGGAGTGGAGGTGTCGCCGTTGGTGTGCTGGTGCTCCTCGATCAGCGGCGCGCCGGGCGAGCACGCCTCCATCACGTCGAGCACCACCGGCAGCCGTTCGTACTCCACGTTGATCAGCTTCAGCGCTTCCTCGGCGACCGACGGGCTGGTGGCGGCCACCGCGGCCACGGCATGGCCGTGGTAGTGCACCTTGCGGCGGGCGATCACGTTGTGGGCGGTGTCGCGCACGCTGGCGGGCGCCTCGCCCTCGATCTGGCCTTCGGAGCTGACCTCCGGCAGGTCGGCGCCGGTGATCACGTCCTTGACGCCGTCGAGCGCGCGCGCGGCGCTGGTGTCGATCGACTTGATGCGGCCATGCGCACAGGTGCTGCGCAGCGCTTTGCCGTACAGCATGCCGGGAAGGCTGAAGTCGGCGCCGTACTGGGCGCGGCCCGTTACCTTGTCGACGCCGTCATGGCGCACCGGGCGCTTGCCGATCCAGCGGAAGTTGGTGTTGTCAGTAGTAGTATCGCTCATGGTCGTGCTCCTTCGGTCGCCACATTGTAGGGCAATGCCCGCCACCGGGGCAATGCGCCGCCGGCGTGCCTGCTACCAGCGGATGACGCGTTGCTCGCGCGCGCGGAACACCGCCTCGCCGCGGAACCCGATCGCCGCGAGCCGGGCGGCCACCTTCGGGAAGCCGTGGCCGATGTCGACGCTGCGGTGGGCGTCGCTGCCGATGCTCACCAGCTCGCCGCCGAGTTCCCGGTAGCGCTCCAGGATCTCCCACGTGGGGTAAGCCTCCGCCTCGTCCCGCCGCAGCCCGGCGGTGTTGATCTCCGGGATCACGCCGGCCGCGATGAACGCCTGCAGGATCGGATCCAGCTCATCCTCCGTCATCGCAGCCAACGGCGTGTCCCAGTAATCGACCAGGTAGCGCTTCACGTAGTCGAGGTGGCTGACGATGTCGAACGGACGGCTGCCGCCGGCCGCCAGCTCCCGGCACAGGTCGGCCGCGCCGCGCAGTTCGGCCAGGTAGTCGCGCCGCATGTCGGCGGCGGTGAGCCCCTGCCAGCGCCGCGGGAGGTGCAGCGGCCGCCCGCCGCACCAGTGCACGCTGAGCAGCACCACGTCGAACGCGTGCCGGTCCAGGTAGCCGATGATCTCCTCCATCTGCGCCGCCTGGTAGTCCACCTCGATGCCGAAGCCGATCTCCAGCGCGGGCGCGAAACGGCGGCGCAGGTCCTCGATGGTGGCGGCGATGGCGTCGTACTCCCATTGGCACGTGCCGCGCTCGGTGGGGTGCATGTCGTAGTGCTCGGTGAACGTGAGGCCGCCGAGGCCGGCGGCCAACGCTTGCTCGCAATTGGCCACCGGATCTGCCTTGGAGTCGATCGAGTGGCGGGAGTGCAGGTGCTGGTCGTGGAGCTTCACCATCGTTATCCGGGGGCTTATATTACTCCGAGCACTACAGGTGGAGCACTATAGCCTAATCTGCAACATCAACGAGTTGAGCGCGCTGTTTCACGAGGCGATGGATCTGCGCACGTTCCTGGACCGGACCGCGCGCATGGTCGCCGAGCACATGCGCGCCGACGTGTGTTCCATCTACCTGTACAACCCGGCCGACCGCGAACTCACCATGACCGCTACCCACGGCCTCAACCGTGACCTGCTCGGTTCCGTGCGGCTGAAATACGGCGAGGGACTTACCGGCACCGCGCTCAAGGAGCTGCGCCACATCGAGGAGCCGGTGGCCAGCGCGAGCCCGTTCTATCGGCACGTTCCGGGACTCAGGGAAGAGGAGTTCGAGTCGTTCCTGGCGGTGCCGCTGACGCGCGGCATCACCCGCATCGGCGTGCTGGTGGTGCAGCGCCGCAAGAACCGCCGCTTCAACCGCATGGACGTGCAGGGGTTGCGCGCGGTCGGTGCGCAGCTCACCAGCACCATCGAGAACGCCCGCCTGCTGCTCGGTACCAGCGCGCTGCCGAGCGAGGGCGAAGAGTCCCTCCCCGGCGACGCCGAGGCCACGTTCGAGGGCCAGGGGGCGTCCGACGGGCTGGCGCGCGGGCCGAGCCTCATCCTAGACCGCGAGAGCCAGTACGACTCGCTCGCCACGGCCGACTACCCGTCCGGGCTTACACTGGAAGATTTCCGCGCGGCCGTGAGCGCCACCGAGCAGCAGTTGGAGGATATGCAGGCGCAGGTCGGCGAACGGCTGTCCGACGTGGCGTCGCTGATCTTCTCCTCCCACCTGCTGATCCTGAAGGATCCCGGATTCACCGCCGGCGTCGAGTCCATGATCGACCAGGGCATGACGGTTCCGCGCGCCGTGCTGCAGGTGGCGGACGGCTACCTGCGCCGATTTCAGGCCAGTCCCGTGGGTTTCGTGCGCGAGAAGGCCAACGACGTGCGCGACGTGGTCACCCGCCTGTTGCTCAACCTCACCGGATCCGAGGCCGAATCGCTCGGGTGCCGCGGGCGTATCGTGGTGGCACGCGAATTCTTTCCTTCGCAACTGCTGCGTTTGTCGTCGGAGCAGGTGGCGGGGGTGATCCTGGTGACCGGCGGCGTCACCTCGCACGTCGCCATCCTGGCCCGTTCGCTGATGGTGCCGCTGGTGATCGTCAACGACCCGCGTCTGCTGGCGCTGCCGATGCGTACCGACATCCTGCTCGACGCCGACCATGGCCGCGTCTACGTGCGCCCTACCCAGGCGGTGGTCGGCCACTACCGTACCCGGCTCGCGGCGCAGGCCGCCCGCGCCGAGGACCCCAGCGCCATCGCGCCGCGCACCTGCACCAGCGACGGCACCGTCATCCAGTTGATGGCCAACGTCAACCTGATGAGCGACGCCGACCTGGCGCGCCGGCTCGGCGCGGAGGGCATCGGCCTGTACCGCACCGAGTTTCCGTTCATGGTGCGCCGCGAGCTGCCTACCGAGGAGGAGCAGTTCGAGCTGTACCGCGACCTGGTGACCCGTTTCCCGCACCGCGAGATCCACTTCCGCACCCTCGATGTCGGCGGCGACAAGGTGCTGTCCTACTTCCCCGACATGCGCGAGCAGAACCCGTTCCTCGGCGTGCGCTCGATCCGCTTCACGCTGCGCAACCGCGACATCTTCATCCAGCAGATCCGCGCCATGCTGCGCGCCAACGCCGGCCGCAAGCTGCACGTGATGTTTCCGATGATCTCGTCGATCGAGGAGCTGCGCGCCGGGCGCGGGATGGTGGAGCAGTGCATCTCGGAGTTGCACGCGGAGGACCTCGAGTTCAGCAACGAGGTGGCGGTGGGCGCGATGGTGGAGGTGCCGTCCATGGTGCCGCTGATCGACCAGTTCGCCCGCGAGGCGGATTTCCTGGCCATCGGCACCAACGACCTGATCCAATACCTGCTCGCCGTGGACCGCACCAACGAGAAGGTGGCCCACCTCTACCTGCCTCACCACCCGGCCGTGCTGCGCACCCTGCACTCGGTGGCCAGCGCCTGCAGCGAGCGCGGCGTACCGCTGTCGGTGTGCGGCGACATGGCCCACCAGGCGCAGTACCTGCCGTTCCTGATCGGCATCGGCGTGCGCCACCTCAGCGTGGAGCCGATCTACCTGCCCGCCGTGCAGAACACGGTCGCCCGCATCCACCTCGCGGATGCCCAGGCCCTGGCGGAGGAGATGCTGGCCGCCACCTCCATCGAGGAAGTAACCGCACTCCTCCCCGCACCCCAAGACGAACCGCAAGCGGCCCACGTATAACCGGCGGGCGCCGGCGTGGTCGCGGGGCTAGCGCCGCGAAACCTTATCCATTCTTGACACACCACAGACGTGCAGCTACGCTCCCTTGATCTACAGAAAAAATGAAAGACGCAATCCTCGATTTGGTTCTAACGCGCTCCATCGGTCGGGATATCCTTCTCGGTTTGATGCCGATTGTCGTTATCGTTGCGCTCGGCGTGGGGGCAATAAACTATTTCATTATGACGAATAGAGAAGTCCGTATTCTCCAGGAAGAGGCCGATCAAGTCGCCGATAGCCTGGCCAGGGAGGCAGCAAGGGCGTACTATTTTGAAAACAATAAGATGATGGAATCGGCCAGAAATGAGTACCAGAACGAGCTCAATGTTGTTTCCGTTTCCATTTTCGATGAACTCCAAAACATCTTGTATGAAGGTGCCGAAATCCAAGGACGTCACATTATCGCAAGAAACCGATAATGGCGTTCTACGATACCAGGATCGGTTCTGTCGAAGTAGCCTACTCGATGGACAGAATTCTGAAGTGGCAAAATGAGTTCCTTTATTATGTCATCGCGGTGGCAAGCTGCCTGGTACTGGCGATCAGTATCGCATCGATCGTGTTGCTGGAAGTGTTTGTACGAAAGCCTCTATTGGCACTCATGGCTAGTGTCAGGGCTATTGCCGCCGGCTCGTATGAGCACAGGTTGCCTGCCATGAAAGACCGCTACATGAATCTGATCGCACAAAGCGTGAACACCATGACTGACAAGATCGCGGCCAGAGAGCAGGATCTGAAGCGGCTCGTCGGCACGCTGGAAGAGCAAGCGGTGGAGCGCGAAGACGCCAAAGACAAGCTGCGCTCCCTGACCAACGAGTTGTTGTTTGCCGAAGAACGGGAGCGACGTCGAATCGCGTCTGAAATCCATGACCGCATTGGACATACTCTGACCAGTGTCTCTCTCAAAATAGGCCTGCTCAGAGGGACTGCCGATAGTGATGAAGAAGACGTTGTCCTGAAGGACATTCGTCAAGCAATCGAGGAGTCTGTCAACGAGGTTCAATCAATGATCTTTGAAATCAGCCCGCCCGTCCTGTACGATTTGGGGGTAAGGGCGGCAATTGAATGGCTTGTTGAGCAAACGTCGAAGGAGCATGGATTCGAGATTGTACTTAAGGGGGATGATGCACTCGAGCCGATCAGCAACAATTTGCGAGTCCTTGTTTTCCGGGCGGCGCGCGAGCTGCTGTTCAACATTGTCAAGCATGCAGAGGCGAACCAGGTAGAAGTGTCCATTACCCGCAAGGCCGAGCACCTGGTGATCTCGGTTCAGGACGATGGCGTGGGAATGCCGGCAGGCGTTACGAGCGCTCCGTCGGGAGCGGAGGGGTTCGGACTGTTTAGTATCAAGGAGCGGCTGAATCATTTTGGCGGCCACCTCGGAGTGCACTCGGAGCCTCACCGGGGCACCCGGGTTGTGATGGAATTACCCGTTGCTTAGAGTCAATAACGGGTGGGGTGAGCCCTGGTGACCAGCATATTGCTCGTCGATGATCACAAAATAACGCGTGACGGTCTGGCCGCGTTGATCGAAAAGCAACCGGATATGAGGGTGGTCGGGGAGGCGGACAACGGCAGGGAGGCGGTCCGGGCCGTCCAGGATCTCGCTCCGGACGTGGTCATTATGGATATCAGCATGGCGGATCTGAACGGCATCGACGCCACGCGGCAGACCTTGGCGGCATCGCCGTCAACCCGCGTCATTGCGCTTTCCATGTATTCCGACAGGCGTTATGTGGAAGGTATGCTGAGCGCCGGCGTGTCCGGGTACCTGGTCAAATCGTGTGCGTTCGATGAGCTGGTGCAGGCGATTATCGCGGTAGTTGGTGGAACGGCCTATCTCAGTCCGAATATCGCTGGAATCGTGATTAAGGACTACGCCCGAAGGTTAACGGGGGCCACGGTCGAGGCTGCATCATTGCCCGCCGATCAACTGAGTTCGAGAGAACGGGAAGTCCTGGACACGCTGGACGCGGTGCGGGAGCGTTATGCGAGTCTGCAACCGGCTTGGGAGGCGCCGCAAGAAGCCTTTCGGCCGGCATGATTGACAACCGCAGGATCGTTTTTTCCGCGCCACGCACGGTGGAGGTTCAGCAGGAAGAGGTCGGTTCCGGCGACCTTGGCGCCGACGAGCTGCTCGTCGAGTCGCTCTGCTCGGCGGTGAGCGCGGGTACCGAGCTCGCCTGCCTCGCGGGGCTGGAAGAGTGGTTCCCGTTTCCGGGGGTGCCGGGCTATGCGACGGTTGGCCGCATCGTGGCGTTGGGCAGCTCCGTGACCGGCCTGCGCGAGGGCGAGGTGGTGCTGCACTACGGCGGTCACCAGTCCTGCAATCGCAGAACGTTGGGCGACTTCCTGCTGCCGGTACCGGCAGGAATCGACGCCAAGGTCGCCGCCATGACCCGTCTTGCCACGGTTGCGTTTACCGGCATCAGGGTGTCCGACATCGAGGCGGGCGACTTTGTGGCGGTGGCCGGTCTCGGCGCGGTCGGCAACCTGGCCGCACAGCTCGCCCAGATTCAGGGGGGCCGCGTCATCGGGGTGGAGATGAGTGCCGGCCGCATCGACCTGGCCCGGCAATGCGGCCTGGAGCAGACCATCGACGCTTCTCGGGAGGACGCCGCGGAACGCATCAGGGAGCTGACCGGCGGCGAGGGCGCGGCAACCGTGATCGACACCACGGGGGACGCGCGGGCGATCGTCGCCGAGATGGATTGGGTGGCCGAGAGGGGAGAATTGATTCTCCTGGGCACTCCTCGGGGAGAGGTCTGGGGCGACCTCACGGAGTTGCTGAGAGGGGTACATCTGTGGCCGCGCGGCTGTGTCACGCTCAAGGGGGCGCACGAGTGGCGGTATCCCGCCATGCACGACTCCAACACCAAGCACTCCCTGGAGCGCAACTCCCGCGTCGCGTGGTGGCTGCAACAAACCGGCAGGCTGCAGATGCACAAGTTGATCACCCAAGTGGTCAGACCCGAGGACGCCCCCGCCGTCTACCAAGCCCTTGCGACCCGCAAAGACGAGTACGTGGGCGTGGTCTTCGATTGGTCCTGAGTACTGTTCGCGGCCGGCCGCGTCACGCGACCCGCGTTCGGCGACAGCGAGCAGTCCGCGGTTGGCCGACGGAGGTCGGTCCGCGCCTCGCCACGGGCCGACTTCCTCGCCGGCACGTGCACAAGGAATTGCTTGACCAGATAGACCTGAATCGGTCAGATTGGTCAGAGTTGATGGGGGTGCCGCATGGTCGTAAACGTGTCCGAAGCCAAGGCGCAGCTTTCGAGCTTGCTCGACAGGGTGTATCAAGGCGAGACCGTGACCATCGCCAAGAACAACCTGCCGATTGCCGATCTCGTCAAACACCAGCCGCGCGGCAAACGCCGGCTCGGGCTGCTGCGCGGCCGGGTAGTCGTTCCTGACGACTTCACCGACCAGGATCCCGCGATCAACGACCTGTTCTACCCGACCGGCGACCGAAGCGAGTGAAGCTGCTCCTCGATACGCACATTCTGCTCCATGCGCTCACCGAGCCGGAGCGGCTCTCGCGCAAGCGCCGCGAGTCGATCGAGAACCCCGCCAACGCTGTTTTCGTCAGCGCAGTTTCGATTGCCGAGGTCGCCATTAAGATTTCGATCGGCAAGTTGAGCGTCGACGTGGACCTGCTTCCCGCAGTCGAGGAAGCAGGCTTCGAGTGGCTCGACTTCAGCCCGCGGGAGGCGCATCAGTTGGCTGAACTGCCGCTCCACCATCGAGATCCGTTCGATCGCATGTTGATCGTGCAGAGCCAGGTCAACGATCTCACGCTGGTGACCGACGACTCCCTGATCGCGGACTACGACTGCCGCATCCTGTAGCTGGAAATGGCGCCGCGGCTGGCGCGGTGGCCCGGCTCTTGACCGAGATGTCGTTTGGCGTATAATCGATGACGAGGAAGCGGGATTTACGTGAAAAACAGGGCATCTCTTGCCTATCTGCAGCAGAAGGTGACGTCGCGACTCGGTCGCATCATGGTGCTCACGGGCGCGCGGCAAACCGGCAAGACCACGCTGGTGCAATCGGGAGTCACCGGCTACGAGTTCTTGTCGTTGGAGGATCCGGTCACCCGGCCCGACTTTCTGGCGCTGTCCGCGGCGCAGTGGCGGCAGCAGTACCCGATGGCCATTCTGGATGAGATTCAGAAGGCCCCGCGTCTGCTGGAGTCGATCAAGGCTACCTACGACCGCTACCCCGAGACGCGCTATATCCTGTTGGGATCGAGCCAGATCCTGCTGTTGGAGAGGGTCCGCGAGAGCCTGGCCGGCCGCGCCTCCCTGCTTGAGCTGTACCCCCTGACGTTTCCCGAGCTGCTCACCGACTCGTGGGACGACCCGGTTCGGGAGTCGCCCCTGATCCGGTGGCTGAAGAGCGGTGCGGCGTCGGATTTCTGGCGCGGTGTGCCGCGCGCGGAGACTCGCTACGCCCGGGTACGCCGGCTGTTGGAGTCCTACTTGCAGTTCGGCTCCCTGCCGGCGCTGACCCACGAGTCCCTGGACGCGGAGGAAAAGTACGATTGGCTGTCCGCCTACGTGCGCACCTATCTCCAGCGCGACCTCCGCGACCTGGCCAACCTGCGCGAGTTGGAGCCGTTCGTGCGCGCCCAGAGAACCCTCGCGGCGATGACCGGCGGCATCCTCAACCTGGCCCACCTGGCCAACCACGCGGGCATCACGGCGCAGACCGCGAAGCGCTTCGTCACCTACCTGGAGATCAGCTACCAGATCATCCTGCTGCAACCCTGGTTCCGCAACCTCGGCAAGCGGCTGTCCAGATCGCCCAAGGTCCATTTCATCGACCCCGGCGTGCAGCGCGCCCTCCTGGGGAGGCGCGGCGTACCAACCGGAAACGAATTCGAGAGCGCGGTGATCTCCGAAATCTACAAGCAGATCAGAAACTGCCGCCTGCCCGTCGCCTTCCATCACCTGCGCACTTCCGACGGACGCGAGATCGATCTCCTGTTGGAGTTGGAAAACGGCTACGTTGCCCTCGAAATCAAGCTCACCGAACGGGTCTCGCCGCGCGATGCCCGCCACCTTCGCCGCCTCGAAGGAGTGTTGGACAAGCCGGTTCTGCACGCGCTGGTGCTGTCCAACGATGCACAGATCCAGCGGCTGGCCGACGGCATCACGGCGGTGCCCGTGGCGTGGTCGCTGGGCTAATGACAAGGCCGCCCTCACCGAACAAGTCGCCGCGATCGGTCCAAAACCTATCTTCTTTTCACTCCTCCGTAACGTCCTGCACTACCCATCAATCTGGGGTCAAGCAGATCCCGGAGCGTGTCACCAAACATGTTGGCGCAGTAAACCACACCGGTCAGGCAAAGACCCGGCCAGATTGCCAGGGCCGGCGCCAACTCCATGTATTTGCGGCCATCCCAACTGAGCATTCCTCCCCAGCTCGCGACATCGGGAGGCAGGCCGTATCCCAGGAAGCTGAGCCAGGCCTCGGCCATGATGACGGCGCCGATGGTTGTAGTGAAAATGATTATGGTCGGAGCCATTATATTTGGAATTACGTGCCGCACGATTGTCCTGTATGTGGGGCTGCCGATGGATTTAGCCGCCGCCATATAATCGTTCTCCTTGATTCCGATCACGGCACTTCTGATCACTCGACAGTTTTGAATACCGTAATAGAACCCCAGTATCAAGATTATCTGCAGTGCACCCGTGCCAACCAGGGACATCACGGTAATCAGCAAGAGCAAACCCGGAAACGCCATGAGGGCATCGACTACTCTCTGCACTATAACGTCAAACTTGCCACCAAAGAATCCTGATGGAACGCCGATAAGGGCCGCAATGAGAACACAGATGGTGGTTGCCGACAGGCTCACGATTACGGAAATACGTGCACCATACAAGAGGCGGCTCAGGACATCTCTGCCAAGTTGGTCGGTGCCGAGCCAGAATTGCGCCGACGGCGTCTCCAGACGGTTGTCCAAGTGCAGATCGTTCATACCATACGGCGCCATACGATCCGCAAAGATGCCGGTGAACAGCATGAAGATCAGCACCGCACCAAAGACCAGACCGGCCGGCTTCTTTTTGGCCATTCTGACCACAAAACCAACGAAGCGTGGCCGCCCTCGTTCCTTTGCGGTAGGTGTATCAATCGAACCGTTCACCGGTCAACGCCCCTCATCGGTAGTGTATTCGCGGATCGATCCAGGCGTAGGTAAGGTCGACAAGAACATTCATCAGCACAACTACCGTGGCGACAATGAGGTTGATTCCCGATACAACCGGGTAATCTCTCCGTCCAATTGCATCCATCATCAGACGGCCAATCCCTGGCAGTTGGAAGAGCTCCTCAATGATCAGCGAGCCTCCGACAATCAAGGGAAACTGGATGCCAATCAGGGTGACCACAGGTATCAGGGCGTTCTTCAGGGCATGTCTGATTACCACGCGCCTCTCCCTGATCCCTTTTGACCAGGCCGTTCTAATATAGTCCTGGCGCAGCACTTCCAACATCATCGTCCGCGTCATGCGCATGGTGACTCCGGACAGGGCCATGCCCAATATGGCTGCCGGAAGCAGGAACATGCCCAGGTTGCCGAGGGGGTCCTCGAAAAACGGAATCAGCTCTGTTGACGGTGACCAGCCCCACAAGATCGAGGGGTAAAGTATGACTATGGTTGCAGTCCAGAAGGTGGGAACGGACACAAAGATGATCGACACACTGCGGGCCACGTAGTCACCAACCGTATCCTGGCGCAGAGCGGAGTAGACGCCAATCGGCACGGCCGCCAGTGCGGCTATTATGTTGGCAAGAATAGCGAGTTCAAGAGTGGTCGGCAGCCTGCTCATTATCGTCTCGGCTACCGGCCGTGTGCCGATCAGTGGATCACCCAGGCTGCCGCGTAGCAAAATATCTCCAATCCAGCGTACGTACTGGATATGGATGGGTGCATCGAGCCCGAGTGTCGCCTCGATAGCTTCGCGTTGTGAGTCGCGGTCCCCTATGTGTTTCATCTGACTAAGGATGACGTCGATGACGTCACCTGGAATAAGCCGGATAGTCAGAAAGACGATAATGGACACCAACAGCAGCGTCGGTATCGTAAGAAGTACTCTCCTTACGAAATAGCTAAACACGTGTCACCGACCGGAAAAAATCTCGCTATGTAGGGTTCAGTTCCTGGGCAAGGGTTGGGGGGAGGCAGGAACCAAGCCCTGCCTCCCTCCGTTGCCTGCAGACAACACGAAAAGCGAGACCCCTAGTTCCCCATGGATTTCTTCAACTCCTGGTCAACCCAGACGTGCGCCATAACCAGGCCGTGACCGTAATCAGTCCCCAGCCGGTTCTCACCCCGGTAGCTCTTGATCCACGGCTGCCATGCTCTGAACTCGGCATTCATAATGATGAACATCCGCCAGTGCTGGCTAACGATGTAATCATTGGCTGCCGTGAGCAGTCCTTGATACGCATCCAGGTCGGCTTCCACGGCTGCCGCGTCAATCAGGGCGTCATATTCGGCGTCCTGGATAAATTGTATGTTACCATTGGCAGCCGGATTCTGGCCATAAAAATGGCGCGCCGGGCCTATCGGCCCAGGATAACCGATGCCCCAACCCCTGATCGTAATGCCGTCCCACTCGCCGCTTGAGACCATGGATACGTGAGCGCTGGGGTCCAGAATCTCAATCTCCATATCAACGCCAATCTCGGCCAAGTGGCTTTGCACTATCAGGTACAGGTCCGTATCCTGATCAGAGGGAAGCAAGAGTTGCGTCTTGAAACCATCGGGGTAGCCGGCATCCGCCAAGAGCTGCTTCGCCTTTTCCGGATTATAGGTAAAGGTATCTCGAACCTCCGCCGGTATCTGATCCCACGGGTTGTAGAAGCCCGGGACAGCAGTATAACTCCATGCTTGGGGAATCGCATCCACATAGCCGCCCCCCCATGTCCTGGCAATTTGTTCACGATCGATTGCCATATCAAGGGCCTGACGCACCCTGATGTCAGGAAAGAGAGGCTCAGTGCCATACCGATACGCCAACCCTGAGCCAGTCATGGTGTAAGCGGCGAACTGAAGCTCCGGGTTGGTCCGTTCCAAGCTCTCCTTCTGCTCCCACGTAATCCCGGTATCGCCCCAGTTATTGCCATCCATTCGGTCCAGCTTGCCGGACCTCAGAGCGGCCAACTGTGTCGATTTTTCCGGCATCGCAAGTTGCCTGAACTCGTCAGCATAGGGCAGTTGGAACTCGTGGTCCGGGAAAAGCGCGTCATTCTGCCAGTAGTCGGGATTCCTGACCCATGTCAAGGAACTGCCGGGAACATAGTCCGCGAACATCCACGGGCCGGTACCGATCACCTGGGCCGGGTCTTTCATGTCGCCGTGTTCTTCGACGACTTCTCGGGGCGGAGCTATCATATCGGACCAGCCCGCGGTCAGAAAAGTAGGTAGACTGTAGGCATTTACCGGGTGCTTGAACACCACCGTATACTTGTCGGTAGCCTCCACGGAGGTAATTCTGTTGAAAAACGGCTCACCCGCGTGCGGGCTTCTCTCGCTGAAGCCGCTGCCCAATCCCCATACTCGATGGAACACGTATTCGACATCCTTGGCGGTGAACTCGCGGCCGTTTACCGGCGGCAGGTTATGCCACTTGACCCCCTCACGGATGTGGAAGATAGTAGTTCCGGGGTCCGGCTGTTCCCAGCTTTCCGCCAGGCCCGGTCCCATGGTATTCGGGCCCCACCAGTTCTTGTAGTCCTCAATTTCCCGGGGGACGGCCCAGTTATTCTGGCCGAGCCGTTCACCGGCGGAGTTCCACATTCCTCCCCAGCCCCAGTAGTTGTCCATACTATTTTCAATCGCTGGCACCCAGTATACATAGTTGATTGTGCCGCCATACCTGGGCTTTTCCTGTAACTCACCCCAGGCATTGCGGATCATCTCTTTCTCCGCGGTCGAAGCCGAGCCGGCGCTTTCGCTGGCGGGTGCGGCAAAACCTGCGGTCGCTGCGAGCGCGAACGCCAAAACTATCGGAACGAATCTTGAAACCAAAGTGGATCCTCCTTGTCGGGTCAACACGTGATCGATGTGTTGCGTACTGCCGTCAACGCCGGCTACGGAAACCGAATTTAACCTGGGCGTCCGCTGCGTGTCAAGCCACAGGTATATTGGGGGCCATGTTGACGCCCGAACAGCGCACGGAGTTCGACGAGCGTGGCTTCGTCCGGATCCCGGCGGCCTTCACAGCGACCGAGGCCTCCGCCATGGAGGACCTGGTGTGGGCGGACGTGGAGGCAAGAAAGGGCGTGATCCGGGGCGACCCGAGCACCTGGAACCTGTCTCTAGTGGTTGGCCTGGGTCACCTCAAGACCGACCCGGCGTTCGGCGCCATCGGGAGCCCCGCTACCGTGGCGGCGCTCGATGACGTCCTGGGTGAGGGCCGCTGGGTCCGCCCGAAGAACTGGGGGCAGTTGCTCGTCACCTTTCCAACGCCGGACGCCGAGTGGACGGTCCCCAGCGACGTCTGGCACACCGACTTCGACTACCAGCTTCCCCCGGGCGAGATTGCCGGCGCGCTGGTGTTCGCCTTCCTCGCCGACGTCGGGCCCGGTGCCGGGGGCACGGTCGTGGTGGCGGGGTCGCATCGGCTGATACGGCGCTACGTGGAGGATCAGCCCAGGGAGGCGCTCGAGAAGATGAAGATGAAGCAGGTCCGCAAGGCGTTCCTCGCCAGCGACCCGTGGCTGCGGGCGCTCTCGTCGGACCGTGATGACGGCGACCGCGAGGGGCGGTTCATGAGAGCCGATCACGAACTCGGGGGCGTCTCCGTTCGGGTCGTCGAGTTCACTGGCCGGGCGGGCGACGTCGTCATCGGCCACCCCTGGCTGCTGCACGCGCCCGCTCCCAACTGCGGAACGAGCCCGAGATTCATGACCGTGCAGCGGGTGAAGGTGGCCGCGGGCGAGAGCCCCGAAGCCTGAGCGCCGCGTGGGCTGGGCTACGAGTACATGGAGGCGATGTTGCCTGTACTCAATCACCGTCAACTCCGCCGGCGGCGACTGCCGCCACGCCTCACACTTCCGCGGAAACGTTGCAGATCAACGGAGCAGCGAGCGAGTGGGCGGCGCCGGCCCGCTGTTCCCCGTGCTCCAGGCCACCTCCGACGGGGCGCTGTACGGCCGAGAGCGGTCCTCCCCTCGGCCGAGGCCCCCGGCAACGCCTGGCGGGACTTAGCGGGAATGCGGCGGCGCGCCGGCGTCGTACAGCGGCGTCAGCCGGGGGAAGTACTCGTGGTCCATGACAGTGCCCACCTCGAGCCCCAGCGGGTCGGTCACGACGTGGGCCTTGCCCGTGTAGGTGGTGGCGGCGTCCATGAAGATGACGACGAAGCCGACCCGCCAGTCATCGGTCAGGTTGGGCCCGGCGCCGTGCATGGTGCGCGCGTGGTGGAAGGTGCAGTCGCCCGCCCGGAGCGGATAGGTCACCCGCGGCAACCACTCCGACGACGGCATCTCGCGGACGAGGCCCTCGCGATCGGCGGTGAGGATGTCAGCCACGTCGAAGATGTCGTGGGTGCCCGGCAGGAAGCTCATGCAGCCCATCTCGACGGGGGTGTCCTGCAGCGCGATCCAGACCGACAGCGCGTTGGGCGAGTTGTCGTGCGGCCACTTGGGCTGGTCCTGATGGAAGGCGGTGGGGTAGTCCTGCCCCGGCCGCTTGGCGAGGATGTGGTCGTGCCAGACCCTCAGGGGACCGCCCGCGAGCTTCTCGGCGACGGCGGCGACGTTCGGGTGCAGGGTCAGGCTGCGCAGCGCGTCGTTGTCGAGCCAGATGTTGATCCGCTGGACGAAGGGGAGCGCCTGCTGGTTCGCGCTCGACGCGGGATCCCGGTCCTCGAGGATCTCCAGGCACGCCTCTCGGTAGCAGCGGACTTCGTCGGGGGTAAGGATGCCGGGGATCTTGACGACGCCGGTTTCCCGGTACCCCGCGATCGTCTTCGCATCGATGTCGGCTGCTCTCATGGCGTTCCGCTCCCCCCTCCGCCTCTCGGGTTCGACCATCATATACTGCGGGTCCGGCATGGTGGTCGCGGGTCCCTTCCCAAAAGAAACCGCCTATTGCCTCACGTAAAAATCTAACCTTACGGTGAGCGTGCCTCACGTAAGAATCTAACCGAAAGGGAGGCGGAGAACGAGGGGGGAGCGCGAGGGGGGAGACTCATAAATTGTGGATAAGTGGATAGGCTGCTGGGCGACCGGCCGGGTTGATTCAAGCACACCAACGCGACCGGGGGCGTATCTGGTTGGTCGGCGCGGATGAGGAGGCGTCAACGGCAGGGAGGTGGTCGGTGCCGTGTCGTGTCGCTGACCGAAGAGGGGGCGGACGGGTCTGGAGGCGACTTCGGTGCTGGTGACACGGGGATGTCCAGACACCACCTCGTGTCGCGGAGAGGCCTTACAGCGCGGCTGAGGCGACATTTCTTGACGCCGACCGTCTGGCTCACGGATATACGGGCGTCAGAGACGCTCAGAAGTCATTTGCCGAGCCGGGTGATGCCGCCCACGCCGCGAGCGGCGCGCAGGTTGCTGCGGAGCGCACGGAGCGAGGCGCCCCGGACAACTGCACCGAGGTGCGTTGCCCGGGGCAGGGTCATGACAATTCCCCACCGCCGGGACGGGGTAGGCGACGAGGTTGCGACACCGGAGCCGTCGGGATCGAACGGGGCGGAGGAGATGCTGTACCCCGCTGACGGACGGAGGGCGTAGCCCGACCGGAGTCAGCCGGCGCGGTGCCGTGGAGGCCACCGTGGACGACGCCGAGATGGCGGACCAGGCAGCCAAGCTGCTCGCTTCCGGGATGAGCGGCTCAGCCTGCGCTCGCGAACTCGGCATCCCGGTGAGCACCTTCAACGAGAACCGCCGCGCCGGCGTCATCACAGATCCCACCCGGGAGCCCGCCGCCAGCGCCGAGGTTGCGCCGGCGGCCACCACCACTGATCACCCGGTCAGCACCGCCGCCGCGGTCAGCGACCCGGCGGTCGCCACTGAGCGCGCCAGCCGCGACGCCCGCGACAAGCACGCGCCCATGGGCCGCGCGGCGCGCGACGTGGAACGCCGCACGCTCGCCAGAGCCGGCCTGCTGACCGAGGCCACACCAGCGTTCGTCGAGCCCGCCCACGCGGTCGCTGGCGGCGGCGTGCTGGCCGCACTGGCGATGCTGCTGCGCGAGGGCCTGCTCACCGCCGCCAACCGCCTGTTCCGCCTGCCGGCCGGATTCTACGGCCTGACCACCATCCTCCTGTTCGTCGCCTGCATGACCCTGGCCCGGGTGCGCAACCCCGAGAGCCTGCGCTACCAGGCACCCGGCGAGTGGGGCGCCATCCTCGGCCTCGACCGCTGTCCGGAGACCAAGACGCTGCGCCGCAAGATCAGGCTGCTGGCCAGCGCCGAGCACACCGTGCGCGATTGGCAATCGGTACTGGCGCGTACCTGGGCCAGCGAGCACGACGACGACTGGACGACGCTGGCCGTGGATGGCCACGTGAAGGTGTACACCGGGCGCAACGGGCGGTTGCCGAAACACTTCGTCGCACGCCAGAAGCTGTGTCTGCCGGCGTCGGTGAGCTACTGGATCAACGCCCTCGGCGGCGCACCGCTGCTGTGCCTGCACAAGGCGCTGGACCCGAAGCCGGTGAATGCGATCAAGCACGACGTGGTGCCGCAGTTGCAGCACCTGGGGGTGGTGACCGAAGCGGCCCCCGACCTGACCGGAGCACCGGCCGGTACCCCGCAGCTGACCCTGGTGTTCGACCGCGAGGGCTGGAGCCCGGACCTGTTCAAGCGCCTGGCCCGGCGTGGCATCGCCTGCATCACCTGGCACAAGAACTTCAACGGCGCGGACTGGCTGCCGGAAGACTTCCACACCTTCGAGGTACCGATCCATGGTCCCGCCGGCACCAGCACGACTGCGGTTGATCTGGCCGAGCAGCCGATCATGCTGCGCAACGGGCTGGTGGTGCGCCAGATCCGGCGGCGTCTGGCCAACGGTCGTCAGGTGGCGGTGATCACCACGCACCCGCAGATGCCGTTGGCGCAGGTCGCCGGCGCCATGTTCTCGCGCTGGTCGCAGGAGAACTTCTTCAAGTACCTGCGCGAGCAGTTCAACCTTGACGCGCTGCCGAGCCATGACCTTGCGCCGCCGGAGCCCGACGCACGGGTCGTGAACCGGTGCGCCGGGCCCTGGAAAAGAGCATCAGGCGGGTACGCAGCCGGCTGGCAGCGGTCCGCAATCGCCTCGCCGAGGCACTGCAGGGACGGCACCGGGACTCCGCCACCCGGCTTACGGTCGCGGATAAAGTTGCACTGAATTGCATGGTTATGCATAGACACGGGGGTATCCAGACACCACCTCGTGTCGTGGAGGGGCCTTACAGCGCGGCTGAGGCGACGTTTTCTCATCGCTGACCGCCCATTCTCCGATTATCGACCGTCAGACCCGCCTGAGAGGGTCATTTTGCCGTGCGACCGCTGCCACCACGCTCCTCGCTCGGTGTTTGCACCGTGCTTGGTGCGGCCTTGGCGGTCTTGCTGACGTTCAGCTGCAGCAGATCCTCGGTCAACCTGGTCAGCTCGCGCTTGAGGGCGACCGGATTCAACGTCGCGTACTGCTGCTTGAGGCGGTTCTTCACCTTCTCGCTCACCGACTCGGAGGCCAGCATGCGGTGATACGGCGTCTGCGGGTCGTCATAGATGCGGCGCACCTTGCTGCCGGTGCGGGTTTTCTTCACCAGCTTCACCGAGGGATAGAAGAAGTTCACCAGCAGGCACAGCGGGCGGTATATCGCGTTGAGGGCAGCCAGTTCCCGGTCGGTGTCGTAACGCAGGTGGCCGACCGCCCGTCGCACCACGTGGCCATTCTTCTGCTCGACGTAGCAGGTGTCGTTCTTGCGATGCGGGCGACCCCGAGTGAACGTGATGCCGTGCGCTTCGCAATAGCGCAGCAAATGATGATTGATGAACTCGCTGCCGTTGTCGGTGTCGATCCCCCGCATCACGATCGGCAGGCTCTGCCGGGCAGCGTCGATCGCCTCGTGGGTCCAGCGCTGCGCCTTGTTCTGCACGCCGTACAGGTCGACCCAGCCGGTGTCAACGTCGGTGATGGTGAGCGTGTGGCAGAAGTCGCCTGACGCGTTGCCGCCTTCATGGCCCACCAAGTCGATCTCGAAGAAGCCCGGCTCCTGCTCGTCCCAGTCAGCGAAGGTTCGGATCGCGATCTGATCCTTCAGGAGGGTGCCCGGCTTGGTGTGCGTGCGACCCTTCAGGCGCAGCCGTGCGCGCTCCTGCTGCAGCAGCCGGTCGATGGTCGCGGCGCTGATGGTCTGCAGCTTGCCGCGCACCGCTGCGGTCAGCTCGATCTCGCCGAACGACTCCAGCGTCGGCAGCATGGTGCGCAGCACGACCACCAGGCGCTTGCCGCACATGCAGTCGAACACGTACCAGATCAGCTTCAGAGCGACCAGCACCTCCTGGTCGTAGCGCCGCGGTCGCACGCGGCGCTGGGCAGGCCGCGGACGCCCGACCACCAGCTTCACCAGTGTGCCGTCGACTCGCACCATGCGGGTCCGTCCCCACCAGGTCAACAGATGGATCGCGTACTTGCGCTGGTACCCGGTCGACTCGACGAACTCGTCGAGTATGCGCCCCTTCTCCTTCTTGCCCGCCCGACGATACCGCTGCGCGTGCTGCTCGGTGAGCTCTCGCCTTGAACTCATCTTCAACCCCATCTCCTCCGGAACCTCCTCACGTCCCTCGGAGAGGCTCCAACCGGACCCGGAAGGTCCAGCCCGTTCGGTTAGATTTTTAGATGAGGCATGCTTTCGCTACGGTTAGATTTTCGATGAGTCAATGCGAACCGTTGACGCGTTTCAGTCGCTCGGCTACTCTACCGTTCTTCGTCTCATCGCAAGGAGGAGCATGTGAACGTCGATAAGCTACGCCCCATCGTCCAAGCTACCTGCCGGGCCAAGGGCCTCGCCCTGGCGGCCCTGCTGGTTCTGCTCGGCCTCGGTCCGGCCGCGCTGGCGCAGGAGTATTCCGAGGCGCCGATCCTGGCCGAGCAGGTCGCCGCGGGCGAGTTGCCCGCCGTCGCCGACCGCCTGCCCGACGAGCCCTTCGTCGTGGGCCCCGGCGTGATCGTGCTCGAGGAGAACCTGGACTGGGAGCCCGGACAGTACGGCGGCACCCTGCGCACGGCACACTCCATCCCCGAAGTGAACAACGACGTCATCATCATGCTCAACGAGCACCTGTTCATGGCCCCGGGGATCAGCGTGGACGGCATCCGCCCCAACATCCTCCGGGCCTTCGAGGCCAACGAGGACAACACCTTCTTCACGTTCCACCTGCGTGAGGGCCTCAAGTGGTCGGACGGCGTGCCCGTCACCACCGAAGACATCCGCTTCATGTACGAGGACGTCTACCTCAACGAGGAGCTCACCCCGTCCTTCCCGGCCAAGTTCCGCACCGGCGGGAGCCCCACCGGCGACATCGTCGACCTGCAGATCGTCGACGACTACACCTTCACCATGGCATTCACCGAGCCCTACGGGTCGCTGCTGAGTGAACTCACGATCAAGGGCTGGTCGGGCTACACCGACATCATGCAGCCGGCGCACCACCTCAAGCAGTTCCACATCGACTACACCTCCCTCGACGAAATGCGGGCCGATCTGAACGCAGCCAACCTGGGAGACGAGTGGTGGACGCTGTTCACCGCCAAGAACTGCGACAACTGGAGCCTGACCCTGGCCAAGTGCATCGGCTTCCCCGCGCTCTACCCTTGGTTGCGCGTCGAGTCCGGTGCGCCGGGCATCATGCAGTTTGCCCGCAACCCCTACTACTTCAAGGTCGACACCACGGGCCAGCAGCTTCCCTACATCGACGAGGTGATCTCGGTCCTGGTGGAAGACACCGACATGGTCAACCTCAACGTGCTGACCGGCGACGTCGACCTCCTCCGCGAAGCCACCGCCCTGCTCAAGCTCCCGCTCTACAAGGAGAACGAGGAGAGCGGCGGCTTCCAGGTCGGACTGCTCGATAACCACGTCACGCCGGCGGCCCTGTTCCTGAACTACACCTTCGAAGATCCCGTTTGGCGCGAAGTGGTCGGCAACCTCGAGTTCCGCCGGGCGCTGAACCTGAGCATCAACCGCCAGGAGATCATCGACAACATCTACTTCGGACTGGCTGAGCTCCCCCAGCACGTGCCCGGCGACTATGACGTCGAGGAGGCCAACCGCATCCTCGACTCGATCGGCATGGACCAGCGCGACGGCAATGGCTTCCGGCTGAGCCCCAGCGGCGAGCCGTTCACCATCCGCTTGGCTGCAGCCAATTTCAACCCGGACACCCTCCCGGTCTCCGAACTGCTGGTGGAGCACTTCAAGGTCATCGGCATTGACGCGACCATGAACGTCATGGACAGCGGGGCCGCCTTTGAGCTCTACGACACCAACAAGGCCGCTGCGTTCGTAATCCACTCGGCGACGCCGCTGTGGGCCGACAACCTCTGGAACGACTACATGCCAGGCTGGCGATGGGCGAAGGCCTGGCAGGTCTGGCACGACACCGCCGGCGCCGAGGGCGAGGAGCCGGCCGCGTTCGTGCAGCGCATCTACGAGCTGGCGGAGGGCCGCATCGGAGCACTCCCCGGCAGCGACGAGGACAAGGCGCTCTACGCCGAGATCAGGCAGATCCACTACGACAACCTCATCTTCCTCAACGTGGCCGAGCAGGTGCGCTACGCGCTCGTCACCAACGCCGACCTGGGCAACGTGCCCCACGCGGGCCAGGCCATCGGCGGCAACAACAGCGGCGAACAGTTCTTCTACCGCACGCCGCAATAACGCACCGTCTCACCCACCGCTTACCGGGCCCTACCGCCCGGCAGGCGGCCTCTGCGCTTCCGGGAGATGCTATGTGTTAGGGTTCATCGTTCGCCGGTCCATCACGCTGATCCCCATCCTGTTCTTGATCTCGATCGTGTCGTTCGTCATCATCGAGCTTCCGCCCGGCAACTTTATGCACATCCAAATCATGCAGCTCCGCATGAGCGGCGTCGCGATCGACGACAGCGAAGCCGACCGCCTGGAGGCGATGTACGGCTTCGACCTGCCGATCCACCAGCGGTACCTGCGCTGGATGCGGGGCATCGTGTTCAACTTCAACTTCGGCTGGTCGTTCCAGTGGGCGCGCCCGGTGAACGACCTGCTGGCCGAGCGCCTGCCACTGACCCTGCTCATCTCGCTGCTGTCGCTGGTGGTGTCGTGGCTGATCGCCCTCCCCATCGGCATCTACTCCGCCACCCACCAGTATTCGACTCCCGACTATGCCTTTACCTTCTTCGGCTTCCTGGGCCTCGCCATCCCCGGATTCCTGCTGGCGCTGGTCATGGCCTGGGTGCTGTTCCGGTTCTTTGGTTTTTCCTCCAGCGGCCTGTACGACATCTCCTTCGTGGGAGAGCCGATGTCGTGGCCGAAGTTCGTGAGCATCCTGCAGCACCTGATCCTGCCGCTGCTGATCATCGGCCTGGCCGGCACCGGCGCCACCATCCGGATCATGCGCGGCAACCTGCTCGACGAGCTGAAGCGTCAGTACGTGGTGACGGCCCGCTCCAAGGGCGTGGCCGAACTCAGGCTGCTGTTCAAGTATCCGGTGCGGCTCGCGATGAACCCGGTGCTCAGCACCATCGGCTGGGTACTGCCCGCCATCTTCTCCGGCGAGGTGCTCGTCTCTCTCGTGCTGGGCCTGCAAACCACCGGCCCGCTGTTGCTGCGGGCCGTGCTCGCGCAGGACATGTTCCTCGCCGGCAGCATCGTGCTGATATTGAGCACCCTCACCGTGATCGGCACCCTGGTCTCGGATATCCTGCTGGCCTGGCTCGATCCGCGCATCCGCTACGGGGCGGTGAGCAGATGAGCCACCGCGATTCCCCGGACCGTCTAGCGAACCTTCCCGGCCCGGACGCGCCCGACGAGACCGCCGTCACCTTCGGCGGCGAACGGGTCGACGAGAGCATCTACTACGCCAGCCAGTGGCAGTTGATCTGGTGGCGCTTCCGCCGCCACCGCCTTGCCATCGGCTCCGGCGTCCTGCTGGCCCTGATCTACCTCCTGTCGATGTTCTCAGGCTTCTTCAGCCCCTACTCGCCCAGCCAGCGCTTCGACCAGTACCAGCAGGCGCCCCCGATGCGGATCCGGCTCCTCAACGAAGGCCGCTTCATCGGGCCCCACTACTTCGGCCTCGAGCGGGAGCTGGACACCGAGACCTTCCGCTACGAGTTCGTCTACGACGAGAGCCAGGTCTACCCGCTCCGGCTGTTCGTCCGCGGCGAGCCCTACGAGTTCCTGGGGCTGTTCCCGACCGACATCCACTTCTTCGGCACCCCGGCCGAGACCCCCCCGCCGCTGCTGCTGTTCGGCGCGGACCGGCTCGGCCGCGACATCTTCAGCCGCACCCTCAACGGCGGCCGCATCTCGTTGTCGATCGGGCTCATCGGGGTGCTGTTGAGCTTCGTCCTGGGTGTCGTCCTTGGCGGCATCTCCGGCTACTTCGGCGGTGTGGTCGACGAGATCGTCCAGCGCACGGTCGACTTCTTGATCTCGATTCCGCAGTTGCCCCTGTGGATGGCGCTGTCGGCGGCGCTGCCGCGGGACTGGCCGGTGCTGCGGACCTATTTCGCCATCACCATCATCCTCTCGATCGTTGGCTGGACCAGCCTCGCCCGCGTGGTGCGCGGCAAGTTGCTCTCGCTCCGGGAGGAGGACTACGCCCTCGCCGCGCAGGCGGCCGGGGCCGGCAAGCGCCGGATCATCTTCAAGCACCTGCTGCCGGGCTTCACCAGCCACCTGATCGTGAGCATCACCCTGGCGGTTCCCGGCATGATCCTCGCCGAGACCGCCCTCAGCTTCATCGGGCTCGGCATCCAGCCGCCCGCCGTGAGCTGGGGCACGCTGCTGCAAGACGCCCAGGACATCGTCGCCATTGCGCATCAGCCGTGGCAGTTGATCCCCGCCATCTTCGTGATCGCCACCGTGCTGCTGTTCAACTTCATCGGCGACGGCCTGCGCGACGCCGCCGACCCCTACTCGGAGGCGAACTGAGGTGGCGGATCCCCGGGCGCTCGTCGAGGTGAAAGACCTCCAGGTGCACTTCCACCTGGCCGAGGGCGTGGTGCGCGCCGTCGACGGGGTGAACTTCGAGATCCACCCGGGCCGGACGCTCGGCGTGATCGGTGAGAGCGGCTCGGGCAAGTCCGTATCGGCGCAGTCGATCCTCGGCATCGTGCCCTCGCCGCCCGCGAAGCTGGTTGGCGGACAGATCCTGCTGAACATCGAGAACCAGGAGACCGGCACCGTGAGCAGCGTCGACCTGGCCAAGCTGCCAAAGACGGGGACGGAGTACCGGGGCATTCGCGGCAGGGACATCGGCATGATCTTCCAGGAACCGATGACCTCGTTCAGCCCGGTGCACACCATCGGCAACCAGATCATGGAGTCGCTGCTGCTGCACACCGATCTCGACAAGAAGGGCGCCCGCGCGCGCGCCGCCGAGCTGCTCGGCCACGTCGGCATCCCCAACCCGCATCGCAACGTCGACGCCTACCCGCACGAGTTCTCGGGCGGCATGCGCCAGCGCGCGATGATCGCCATGGCGCTGGCGTGCCAGCCCCGGCTGCTCATCGCCGACGAGCCCACCACCGCCCTCGACGTCACCATCGAGGCGCAGATCCTCAACCTCATCCAGGAGCTGCAGCAGGAGCTGCACATGGCGATTCTCTACATCAGCCACGACCTCGCCGTGGTCGGAGGTCTCGCCGACGAGATCATGGTGATGTACATGGGTATGGTGATGGAATACGCCAGCGCGGACGCCATCTTCGACGACCCCAAGCACCCCTACACCCAGGCGCTGTGGCGTTCGATCCCGCGCATCGACGGGCCGCTCGAAGAGCTGGTGCCGATCACCGGCAACGTGCCGAGCCCGTTCGCCGTCCAGCGCGGCTGCCCGTTCTCCACCCGCTGCCCGCAGTGCATCCCGGGCGTCTGCGACGAGCGCCGGCCGCCGGAGATCGAGGTCGGCCCGAACCACACCGTACGCTGCTTCCTGTACACCGACGACCACCAGGCCGACAGCGGCGCCGCCGACAAGGGGAGGTGGGAGGGACCGTGACCCGGGAACGAGACGAGACGACCGCGACGCCCACCGCGCCCGCGACCGAAGCGCGCACGCCGCTCCTCGAGGTGCGGGATCTCAAGAAGTACTTCCCCGTCCAGCAGGGCTTCCTGCGCCGCACCGTGGGCTACGTGAAGGCCGTCGACGGCGTGAGCTTCACCGTCGATCCGGGTGAAACGCTGGGCATCGTCGGCGAGAGCGGCTGCGGCAAGACCACCCTCGGCCGCTGCCTGCTGCGCCTCTACGAGCCCACCGACGGCGCCATCGGGCTCAACCTCGACGAGGGTTCTCTCGACGTCATGGACCTGAGCGGCGACGACATGAAGCTGTTCCGGCGCCGGGCGCAGATCATCTTCCAGGACCCCTTCTCATCGCTCAACCCGCGCCTCAGCATCCTCGATACCGTCGGCGAGCCGCTGCTGGTGAACAACGTGGCCCGCGGCCGCGAGCTCGAGGAGCGCGTCAGGGAGGTGATCGTGCAGGTCGGGCTGCGGGTCGAGCACCTGCGCCGCTTCCCGCACAGCTTCAGCGGCGGGCAGCGCCAGCGCATCGGCATCGCCCGGGCGCTGGTGGTCAACCCCAAGATTGTCGTCGCGGACGAGCCCGTATCGGCCCTCGACGTCTCCATCCAGGCGCAGATCCTGAACCTCCTGGTGCGCCTGCAGGAGGAGTTCCACCTCACCTACCTGTTCGTGTCGCACGACATGAGCGTGGTCCGTTACATCTGCGACCGCATCGCGGTGATGTACGCCGGCAGGATCGTCGAGCTCGGGCCCAAGGCCGATGTCCTGTCCGAGCCGCGCCAACCCTACACGGAGCTGCTGCTGGCCGCCGTGCCGCGCACCGCCAGGGGGGTCCGCGGTCAGCGCACCATCACCCCCGGCGAGCCGCCCGACCTCTCCAACCTGCCGTCGGGCTGCGTTTTCCGCGACCGCTGCAAGTACGCCCAGGACATCTGCGCCGAGCAGGAGCCTCTCCTGCAGAAGGTCGATGACAAACACTTCGCGAGCTGCCACTTCGCGGACTCGCTTGTGCTCGAGGGCATTCGCACGGCCGCCGCGGGCAACTCCTGACCGGCGGCGCCGATTCAGGCAGCGGCGGCGAGCTTGCGGAACAGGTCGCGGAAGATCGGGTCGCGGTGCACGAAGCTGGCGCAGCGGATCGGGTGGCGGCGGCGGTCGACGCTCCAGGCTTCGAGGTAATCCTCGACCGCATCGTGAAATGCTTCGCGCAGATCGGCGACGGTATCGGCATGAAAGCCGACACCGTCGCGAATGCCGGCGATCCGGCCGGTAAAGTCCCGTCTTCGTCGTCGTATTCAATCCGTGCCGAATAGCCCTTGTAGGTCATCGTATTGGTCATGGGTTACTCCGATCCGCTCCGGAACCGCGCGAGCCGCGTGAACTTGGTACCGTCTTCGCCTCCTTGCTCCGGTGCAGCCTGTGGAACGACCGCTTTGAACGTCTGGTCCGAAAATGGCGGCCACCGTGCACTGCCCCATGCGCCGTTTTCATGGTCTTCCATATCACGGAGTGGCCGTTGAGACTTGTCTGCGTTGCGCTGAGCACAGCACACATTGGGGAGATCAAAGAGGGAGATCAAAGAGGCGCCGTATGTAGTACAATGATGATGGAGTTGTGCCATGAAAAACATCACCGTGTCCGTCGACGACCATACTCACAAGCTGGCCCGCATTCGGGCAGCCGAGTTGGACACATCGGTGTCGGCGTTGGTGCGGGAGTTTCTGCGGAGTCTCACCCGGGGATCCGATGAGCGGTCCCCGTCAGGGGGGCAGGCTGCAGACGCGGACCTCCAAAGCCGGCGCCGGCTACTGCAGGAGACGTTCAAGGACTTCGACGCGCGTGGCATTGGCTTGCGTATGTCCGACAACCTGTCTCGGGAAGAGCTACACGACCGCGACCGCGCTCGTGCGGACGCCGCGATTGAACGCCAGCACGGCGGCGGGTCCGCATAGATACTTGCGATGCGCCTCGTCGACACCAACGTGCTGCTGTATGCGTCCAGCCGGTTGCCGGAGGAGGCCAACAAACGCAGTTGCGCACGTGAACTGCTGAGGGAACCTGATCTCGCCGTATCGGTCCAGATGCTGCAGGAATTCTACCACCAGGCGACTCGCCCGACCCGTCCGGGTAGACTGTCCGACGAGGATGCCCTGCGATTCATGGAGCCGATCATGAAGATGCCCGTACAAGCGGTAACCCTGGCGGTGTTTCGCGATGGGGTGTCGATCAGCCGACGCTTCGGACTGTCGTACTGGGATGGGGCAATCCTGGCCGCCGCACGCGCTCTCGGTTGCGATGCCGTGTATTCGGAAGACCTCAGCGCGGAGCAGGATTACGACGGGCTCCGGGTAATCAATCCCTTTCCTGAAGCGCCTTGAGCGTAGTGATTCGATCGTTGCTTTGCTTGACACACACGCGGTGCCAGAGGACACTCGTGCCTACTGGCTAGATATGCGGGCGGGTGGCGCTGGCGGGACGATGGTAATGACGCCAACCGCCATTGTTGCGACCGGTACGGGTGACGCAGTTCATGCGGTCTGGCTCCCTGAAGGAGGGACGCATCGTGAGGTTCGACAATCGGGTTGCCTGGGTCACCGGCGGTGGTCGCGGCATCGGCAGGGCCCTGGCCCTGGCCCTGGCCAGGGAAGGCGTCAGTGTCGCGATCAGCTCCCGCACCGATGCCGAGATCAATGCCGTGGCCGACGAGGTACGCGCGACCGGCGCTCGGGCGCTGGCCGTGCGCGCCGACGCCATGTCGCTGGCCGATACCCTTGCCTGCGCCAGGCAGATCGAGGCAGGGCTGGGACCGGTCGACATTCTGGTCAACAACGCCGGTGGCGGCACCCCGCCACCCGACGACCCCTCCCTGACGCCGGAGCAGGTGGACGAGCAGTCCTTCATCGACAACGTCGACCTCAACCTGTTTTCGGCCTACCGGGCCACGCAGGCCGTGCTGCCGGGTATGGTGGAGCGCAAGTGGGGGCGTATCATCAACATCGGTTCGGGGTACGCCCGGCATTCAGGTGGAGACTTCGCCTACACGGCGGCCAAGCACGGCATCGTGGGCCTGACCCGGGCCATGGCCGCCAAGGTCGCCCTGGACGGCGTGTGCATCAACTGCCTGTGCCCCACCTGGACGCACACGCGGCTCATCAATTACGACAACTGGACCGAGGAGCAGCGCCGCGAGCGTACCGCCGCCAACCTGCAGAAGCGGATACTGCAGCCGGAAGAGCTGGGTCCGATGGCAGTGCTGCTGGCCTCCGAGGAAGGCTCCAGCATGACCGGGCAGGTGGTGTGCGTGGACGGCGGCGACTGGATCTGAGAAGATAATCGACCTATTTGGAAACAACGTTTCATCCATCGAGGAGAGCAAGATGATCCGATTGGTGTTTGCGCTGCGGCGCAAGTCAGGCATGAGCGTAGAGGACTTCCAGGAGCACCTGGTGCGGAAGTACGGCCCGTTGATGGCCAGCTTCGGCGACGTGCTCGGTGTGCGCAAGTACGTACAGTCCGTTACATTGGACGGGGATCCCGCGACCGCGGGCTGGATCGAAAGCCGCGGCAGTGAAATGGAGCCCTCCTATGACGCGGTCAGTGAAGTCTGGTGGGATACACTGGACAAACTGAGCGCAACGCTGAGCTCGTCAGAAGGCAAAGCGGCCTGGGCTGCGCTGCTGGCGGAGGAGCAGAAGTTCATCGACCATGCCAACTCGCCGCTCTGGCTCGCTCACGAATACCCGCAAGTCAACTCGCTGCCCGAGAATCTCGTGGCCCGCCCGCTGAGCAATCTGGTCAAGTTCGTGTTCACGCTGCGACACCCGACCAGCATGTCTCTAGCGGAAGCTCAGCACTACTGGCTGTCCTACCACGGCCCGGTGCTTCGCAACAGCGTGTCCGGTAGCGCCGCCATTCAGCGCTACTTCCAGGTGCACCGCTTCGATCATGAGCTGGCCGATCAGCTCCGCGAGGCGCGCGGCACGCAGGCGGAGCCCTACACGGGGGTGGCCGAGTTGTGGTTTGCACGCCCGTCCAAGAGCGACCCCACCTCGGAAGGAGCCGCAGCCGACCGAATCATCAAGGCGGACGAGCGCAAGTTCATCGATCTGCAGCGATCCGCCGTCCAGTTCACCAAGGAGCGGGTGTTCATCGATCACGTGCTGTGTGAGATATAGAGTAGTCATCGTCGGAACGGGAAGAATCTCCCGCGCACATGCGAGGGCGTGCCGGCAAAACGAGCAGACCGATCTCGTGGCTGCCTGCGACGTTTCGCAGGCAGCCGTGGATTCGTTCGGCCGGCAGTTCGCAGTCGATCGCAGGTACACCGTCCTCGAGGAGATGCTGGAGAAGGAGCCGATCGACATCGCGATAACCTGCACCGGGCGGTGTATCAGCCCGCCGCGGCCATCCGGATTGCCGAGTCAGGGCGGGTCAGGACGATGTTGTGCGAAAAGCCGCTTTCCCAGACGGCGGCTGACGCCGAAGCGTTGATCGCGGCCTGCCGCAACAACGGCGTACTGGTCGCCGAGGGGTGGAAGTTTCGCCACCATCCCCAGCATCTGAAGGCCAAGCAGATTATCGAAGGGGGCGGCATCGGCGAGGTGATGCATATCCTCAGTACCTTCTACGACCGGTTCGAAGACCGGCGCCCGAACACCAGCCGTTTCATCAGCAGCGTCGGGGGCGGGGCGGTGCGCTGGATGGGGTGTTACAACCTCCACCATGCGCTGTGGATCTTCGGTGAGGAGCCGGAGCGCGTGTATGCCGCCCAGATGAAGGGTGCCGAGGTGGAAGATGCCGCGTCCGTGTTGCTGACCTTTAGCCCGAAGTTCCAGAGCGGGAATCTTGTTAATTCGTTATTGATCTGAAAATTGCGCTCAACAGCCGATGTCCGTTACTGGCTACACTTGGGCGCTGACCTCCAGGAGATCGAAACAGCGCTGCTGCAGCGCGGTCGGTTCGCTGTGCATGGTGAACGTGGCGCCGCTATCCACTATCCGCACGCGGTTGGCCGTCAGCGTCCCCAACTCGCTCATCAGGCTGCGAAAGCTGTGCACCGGCAGACCGTCGTCGGTACGCTTGCTCGCCGCCTTCCGGTGTGCGGCCGGTGAGCGTTCCGCCGGTTGCACCACCGACTCGCGCAGCGCCTCGCCGGCGGCGCGGTCGTGGTCGTCGAACAGCACCGGCGCCAGCTTGCTGCGCATGTGCCACTCCACGTAGTAGGCCAGCATGCACAGGAACACGTGCGCCCGCACCCGGTCAGCACTGCGGTGATAGATCGGTCGCACCTTCAGATCCACCGTTTTCATGCTGCGGAAGGCGCGCTCCACCTTGGCCAGATCCTTGTACGCCGTCACCGTCTGCTCGGCGTCGAACAGCTCCGGCTCCACGTTGGAGCGCACGATGTAGAGCCCGTCCAGTTCTTCCTCGGCCGCGATCTTGTCCAGGTCACGCACGAACGAGAACGAGTCGTCGGTGATGGTGGTGGTGAAATGCTTGCCCACCTTGTAGTGGTTGATCACCTTGCCCACCCGCAGGCCGATCGCGGCGGCGCCGCGCAGCGGCTTTTTGGCGCGCTGCGTGGCCGTCACGATCGGCGTCAGTTCCTCCTCCGTGGAGGCCAGCAACTTCTGCCTCTTGCGCTGCCGTTGCTCGGCCAGGATCGGGTTGCGGCACACGATCAGCCGCTCGCCGGGGAACTCGGGTGAGCTGATCTCCGCCAGGTCACGCTCGTCGAACATGGTCTGCGCCACTTCGCCGGCCTCGATCAGCTTGCGGATGGTGGGCGCCCGCAGGGTCGTGATCCAGCGCAGGCCGTCGATCCCCTGCAGGTCCTCGCGGATGCGCGCGCCGGTGAGCATGCCGCGGTCGCCGACCAGCACGACGCGCTGCAAGCCGAAACGGTTGCGAATCTTGTCGACCTGAGCGGCGACCGTCTTGGGGTCACTGGTGGAGCCCTCGAATACCTCGACGGCGATGGGACAGCCGTCTGCGGTACACAGCAGGCCGAACACGATCTGCAAGGTGCCGCGTTTGCCGTCGCGGCTGTGACCACGGCGCGCCAACGGGCAGGTGTGGCCATGGAAGTAACTGGAAGTCAGGTCGTACAACATGAGCGTGTTGTCATGCAGATGGCGCTTGGCCAAGCGCTGCTCGATGCCGTGCTGGCGAGCGAGCAGCCAATCCATGGCGGCATACAGCTCATTCTCGTCGACGGCTCCCAACTGCAGCAGGTGGCCGAGGGAGGAGACGGCGCTTTCGGGGTTGAGGCCGCGAGCGGTGGCGAGTTTGGAGCGAGCGTCGACGACGCGAGCGACGATCATGGCGACGACCAGGTCGCGTTCACGGGAGGCGGGACGAGCGACGAGGGAATGGAGGGAGAGCTTGCGGAGGGAACCGAGGACGGCGGCGACGTGGCCGTGGGGATAGCTGCGCAAGATGGAGAGCAGTTCGTTGGGAGAGCGCAGAGCGATACCGCCGTTGAGGAGGACGCGCAAACCCTCGACGAGGTGATCGGGCCACTTGGAGAGGTTGGCGATGGTGCGTTTTTTGACCTTGCCGTGCTGGCGGAAGGACTCGCGGAGGAGGACGGCCGGGGGAGAGTTGCGGTTGGGGACGGTGTCGATGTACATGGGCACCCTACGGAGGGAATGGTAGATCATTTAATAATTACATGTCAACCAGATGAGAGAAAATTAACGCTGAACCACAGGACTATTTACATGGACACGATTTACACCCATGAACACGCTAATTCCTGTAATAGGAAACAGTTACAAGAACGGCCTCTCAAACCTCGGTTTAGCGGCGGGCGTACGGCTCTCGTTTCCGCCGGACATAACTCCTGGAACTCGGAAATCGCGGAGATTCTCGGTACCTCCGGCCTGTTGCGGACCGACAAGGCGTTTGGCGTCGATCCTCAGGTGATGGGGGACCTGGAGCACCACACGGCGGACGGGAGAGCCCGGCACCGGTTCGAGCCGGCTGATTCATTCGCCCTGCAGCTTCAGCATCTGCTCGACTGCATCGAGAGCGGTCAGACGCACCGTGTCACACCGGAACAGAGCATCGCTCACATGAGGGTAGTCGATGCGGTATTCGAGTCCCTTGCCAGCGGTAAGGCGGTAGCGGTGGGATCCGGTCATGATTAGGCAGATCGTTTCCGGGTTCCTGCACGGTCACGACCCTATCATCGCCGAGAGGTGGTACTACCGCTACCACTGCAAGGAGGTGGTGCGGGCCTTTGGCCCGTGGCTGCGCAGATACGAGACCTACAAGACCTTGCCCCCGCCCCCGCAGGCCGAACGCTTTGGCGTACGCGGCGGCTTCCTGACCGAGCTCTGGTATGCCAACCTGGAAGACTACGTGGAAGCAGAACCCTACGACAGAAAATGGACTCCGATGCCCCCGCTCCGGGCGGGGACTGCCGAGGTGGAGCCGTGTCATATCCTGGTTCCGGCGCGGCCGACCGAGGATTTCCTGGGCAGGGAGCCGGCTCCGGAGGAGGGCACGATAGTGCGCTGGTTCTGCGTGTTCCGATACCCGCAAGGCGTCTCCAACGCCTTTCTGCTGTGCCCGGTGTTTGCCTTCCTCTACCCGATCCGCAAGGCTCGTCTCGGCAGCCTTGCCGCGTCACCGGGCATCGAGGGAACGGACGACCGGAGCAGGGTCGCCAACCTTCTGGCCGCCCTGGATGAGCTCAAGGCGAAGGTAGGCATTCCCCTGTCCATCAAGGATTCGGGTCTGGAGGAACAGCAGTGGCTGGATCAGATCGACCAACTGGCCGCCCGCGACGCCGAGGGCTACTACCGGCTTCGTCCGAATCTCAAGGACGCGAACGATGACATGGTGTTTGAATGCGCGGCCAACTTCGGCGCCGAAGTGATTGTCACGCATAACGTACGGGATTTCACGGATCCCGAGTTAAAGTACCAGATTGCAGCGCTACGGCCCGGAGAGTTCATTCGACGAATCAGGAGTGACGCATGAAGACGATGCAGGTAAGGTTCCCCGACCGCGTACATGAGCGACTCAAGGAACTCGCCGGGGAAGACGGCGTCTCTCTGAACAGCTTTATCGTGGCGTCGGTGAACAACGAGGTGATCCGGCAAGAAACGCGGGACTTCTTCAGGGATGCCGCGGCCAACTACCATCCACAGGCGTTCGCGGAGGCGCTCGCATCCGTTGCCGACGCACCGATAGAGGATTCGGATCTAATCGGCGATGCGGAGGAGACGTCCGACTGACGAGCGGACGCCTCTTCGATCCGGGGCGCTCCTGGACCTGGACGTTGGTCTCGCGCGTGCTCGCGTGCTCGACCCGTTCCCGGGGCCTTTGTTCGGACTCGCCGACTCGCCGGGGGGCCATTGCACGGGGCGCCTTGGAGACGATAGAGTCAGTGTCTGGCTGCTGGACGGCTGCTTCGGGCTGCGGTAGTGAGCAAGCCGAACCGAGAGGTACCAGACGAACTGATCGACACCAACGTGCGCATCGACTACGGCAAGCTGCGCCACCTGCTTTAGTCTTTTACCACTCGCGAGTAGTATTCCTCATTCCGTCGAGCACTTACGACGTATGGGCTCTTCACGAAGCGGCTCTTTTACCATTTGGCGTCGCCCGTGCGCTTCTGCCACCGGGCAATCTCTTCCTTCAGTCTATCCACAATGGGCGCGCTCTCCGTTCGGTAGAACAAGTTCTCTGTCTCTCCGGGATCCGAGGACAGGTCATAGAGTTCGTGCTCTCCGCGTTGACTATGGTTCAATTTCCACCCGTCGGGTGTGACCACGGTCCGAACCGGGTCGGAAACGGCCGTCTCCACTTCCTCGCGTGAAACCACTCCTTCGAGCGCGGAAGGCATCGGGAAGCTGCCCCATTCTTCTCCCACGAAGCCGGTGTTGTGACCATTCCATTCAATGAAGACACTCCCAGTGCTGGTTGCTTTTTCGGTCTCAAGTAGTCCACGGAGACTCTTTCCCTGCAGGTGCGGTGGTATCGGTTGGTTCATTAAATCAAGTAGCGTGGGGACGACATCAATATGGCTGACTGGTCCGCTGACGTGCTTCCACTGATCCTGGTTGGGAAGACGAATCATCAACGGAACACGGACAGCCTCTTCGAACATCACGCTTTTCGCTGTCAGACCATGACTTCCCATCATATCGCCATGATCGGAGGTGAATACCACGATGGTATTGTCACTCAGGCCCGATTCCTCCAGCGTATTGAGAATAGTGCCGATATGTGTGTCGATAAGACTGCAGAGGCCCCAGTAGTTAGCGATCAGGCGTCGCCAGTCTTCCGGGGTCCGCAACGGCATGCCGCTATGGCCCCATTCGCGATAGGCTTGCGCGAATGCGCGAGCCTTCAGGGGCTGCGAGTCATCTAATACTGCGTCGAAGTTCGGCGGCAAGGGGATTGTTCGAGGGTCATACTGATTGTCCCGTGGCCCAAAGTAAGGCATGTGCGGCTCAAGGAAGTTTACATACAGAGCGAAAGGGTCATTTCTATTTGCACGGATGAAACGAGATGCTTCGCGAGCGAGAAATGCCGGTTTGCCGTGTTCTTCCGGGAGTCGTGCGGCCTCCTCTCGACTGAATGTCTTACCATTCCGTGGAGCAAGGCCGCATTCTATCAGGTAATGATGGTAGCCGGAACGAATACTCCGGTCTTTACCTTTGCCGTTGTATTGGTTATAGCCGTCCTCGATTCCGATCCATTCACCAAAACCGTGTTGGGCGTAGAGTTCATCGCCCAGATGCCATTTGCCGAAGTGAGCGGTCACGTAGTCTCCGCCGGCGAGCATTTCCGGCAGGCACAGTGTCTCCGGTCGAAGCGGCACATTGTTCGCTGTGCAGCCATTTGTGTGCGGGTAGAGACCCGTCAGCAGTGTCGAGCGCGACGGTGTGCAAACCGGCTGCGTGACATAGGCCTGGTCGAATACCACTGACCGTTCGGCAAGCCGATTGAGATTCGGCATGGAGATCTCGGAGTTGCCATAGGCCTCAAGAGTGTTGAATGCCTGTTCGTCTGTGTAGATGAAAAGAAGATTCGGATTGTTCATCTCTTTCGGGCTAGTGTACGCTATACGGAAAAATTTGCAAGCAATTTTCGCGTCAATTCAGCAAAAAAGCCGATTTCTTGCCACAGTTGGCGCGAAATGCTGCTCCCCAGAAACGGAGAGCCACCCTTAAGACAGATGGTAGCATGAGGAGGAAGGGTGAAAGCCGTGACAGAGAAAGAGGAGAGAGGGGCGGAGTCAGTGCAGCGCTGGACGGCCAAGAGGCGCTCCGCGCTGGTGCTGAGCATCCTGCGGGGTGAGACTAGCGCTCGAGCCGGTTACACCAGCCACTTTGTTCTTCAGTCCAAGGTCCATCCGTTTCTCCTTCCGTTATGCCGTGGTCCCACGACGCCCCTATCGCTCCTCTCCGTCGTTTTGCGGCAAGCTGCGGACTTTAGCGCCAAATGCGTAGCGTAATGCGTCATTGGGATGTGACCTTACCTGTACGGATCCGCAGCATCTCGGAGTCCGTCACCAAAAAAGTTAAACATCATTACGGTGACAATCACAAAGATGCACGGCAGCAGCACCCAAGATTGCTGTGAAATGACTTGCAGACTTTGTGCATCCCGCAAAAGAGTTCCCCAACTGACCGCGGGGGCTTGCATACCTAATCCCAAAAAACTTAGGGCCGTCTCTCCAAGAATCATTCCCGGTATCTCCAAAGTAAGTGAAACCAGAATATAGCTGAGAAACGAAGGTATTAAGTGCCGGAATATTATTGATAGTTGGGGTGATGCCGATACCTTTGCCGCCATCACGAAATCTTCATTGCGAAGCGAAAGAAATTTGCCTCGCACGACGCGCGCAAGCCTGACCCAGCCAAGTAGCGATAGGATGATCGTTATTGCAAAATAAGTCGCTACAACTGACCAATCCCCGGGCACTGCGGCAGCCAATGCCATCCAAAGTGGTATAGCCGGCAAGGAGGCTAGTAGATCAACCGCGCGCATGACTATGGTATCCACCGTGCCGCCAAAATATCCTGCAATCCCGCCCAATAGTATTCCAAAAAAAGTGCTGAGAAAGACCCCGATCAGTCCGACCGAAAGAGAAATGCGAGATGCATATACAATCCGCGTAAAGAGATCTCTGCCCAAGCGGTCGGTGCCGAACAGAAACAACGGCGCGCCCTCTTCTGAAGCAAATAGATGCACATCGGTCTCAAATAATCCCCAAAATTTGTATGTGCTGCCTCTAGAAAATAGGGAAACCGGATACTTCCGATCCTCATTCGGAACATAGATAAATATCAGCGTCTTAGGATCTCTCTCTCGTTCCAGCCCTACCACGTAGGGAGAAAGCCTAAAGCCATTGTCCATATCGAATAAGCGGATAGCATTTGGAGGGCAGCTCGTATATTCTCGGAACCGTTCATTAGGTGTGAACGGACTTATCATCTCGCAGAATATTGCCACGAAATATAAGCATGCCAAAACGACGGCTGAGAAAATGGCCAGCTTATGCTTCTTCAGCTTGAGCCACATCAGCTGCCATTGCGAGGCTACGTAGTAGCTATCTACCTTTTGTGCCTTCCTATCCTTCATCCCTCTATTCCTTTGAATTCGATCCGTGGATCAATCCATGCCAGGATGATGTCGGAAAGAAGGTTTCCTGTGAGTATCAAAAAACTGAGTATCATCACGATACTTCCAGCAAGGTACATATCTTGGGATAATAAGGCGGCTAAGAGAAGCGGTCCCGTTGTTGGCAGGTTCAGGACGACCGAAGTAATTGTAGCCCCGGAAATCGTCGCGGGGAGCAACCAACCTAATCCGCTTATAACGGGATTCAGAGCGATGCGAACAGGATATTTGAAGAGAAGTTTCGTTTCAGCAAGCCCCTTCGCTCGGGCAGTGATAACGTACTGTTTTCGAAGCTCGTCTAACAAGCTTCCTCTGAGAACGCGGATGAGCCCGGCCATGCCGGCCGTACCGATAACAACGACGGCAACCCAGATGTGCTGGAATAGATCCCCTAGCTTCGCCAAGCTCCAAGGGGCATCAACATATTCAGAAGAGAAAAGCCCGGTAATAGCAATGCCGAAATGCTTAAACGAGATCCACAAGAGAACCAGGGCAAGAAGGAAATTCGGCATTGCCAAACCGATAAATCCGACAGATGTAAAAAAATAATCAAAGGGTGAATACTGTCGCACGGCTGACAATATTCCTATTGGGATTGCAACAATGTAGGTGAAAACAATAGTGGTAATGGATAACAGCATGGTCGTTGCTACTCGGTCGCCTATTAGGTCGGACACCGCCTGTTGATACGCAAACGACCAACCGAAGTTGCCTTTAAATAAGATATTTGTAATCCACTTGAAATAGCGAACGTACATCGGCTGATCTAAGCCATAAAACTCCTTCAAGTTTTCGACTTGTGCGAGTGACAGAATATCACCCTGTTCCTCAAGGCTCTTAATATGAATAGTCAGTATATCGCCGGGAGGGAGCTCAATTATAACATAACTTATTATAGATACAGAGATGAGAAGCGGAATAAACTGTAAAGTGCGACGAATAATGTAGGACAGCAGCACTTCATTGCTCCTGGTCGGCGATGGGCGATATGACTTTCCTATAAACAAGTAGGGCACCGCATGTAATCGGTGCCCTACCCTCAAACACGATCTTATCGGAAACTGTTTATAATAACAGGCTGCGGCGGATTATGCAGAATGTGAATAAGGGGAATGTAGTCGTAAAACTTGCTCCTAAACTCCTGATATACGTCTTCATCCCACGCAAGCCCGGGACCCATTTTAAGTCCCAGATCTAGCAATTCCAGCCACCAGTCGTGCGGCCTTGTTCCTTCCACTCCGCCTGTATCGACCCAGCTTCGATAACTGGAAAATCGCCCGTGCAAGAATCGTTTCGCATGACCGAATGCATAGAGCGTTACATTTTCATCACTGTCTACAGTTATTTTCGGTTGATTGGCCTCGAGCCGCTGATCGTATAGACTCAGATCAATCACTTTGAAGCTTGCGTGCAAACCCACGGCTCTTAAATGATCGACAACGAGCTCTGTCACCGGTACTCTATCTGGATACCGGGCATGAAT
>CBDBOV010000003.1:0-844087 GCA_965208575.1 Spirochaetia bacterium
GAGAAGAACGGCATCAAGCTGGAAGACGAGGACGTTGCCGACGAGCCCGAACGGCCGGCGGTCGCGAACCGAAGACTGGTGTACAGCGACAAGGACTCCGCGGTTGACGACCCGATCCGCCTGTATCTGCGCGAGATCGGTCGTGAGAACCTGCTCACGGCGGACGACGAGGTGCGCCTGTCGAAGGAGATGGAGGAGGGCGAGAACATCATCAAGGACGTGTTCACCTCCAGCGGCGCCCTCATTCCGCAGTTCTTCGACATCGCCGAGCGCGCCCGCTCCGCCAAGGATCCGCGCGAACTGAACCTCAACAAGAAGGAGGCGTCCGAGTTCCTCGCCGACCGGCGGCGGCTGAACGCGTGGTACAAGGAGACCATTCGTGACCTGTACGCGAACCTGAAGTGCTACGTTGAGACCAAGAGGCTGATCGCCGCGGAGGGCCGGGAGGTGCTCGGCAACAACCGGCTGCAGGCAAAGCGCGCGCCGATTCTCAAGGCGCTGAAGAGCATTGCCTTCCACCAGGAAGAGATCAACGAAGTCTCCGACCGCTTTTCCGAAGCGGCCCGCAAGATCCGCCTGATCTGCTCCGAGCAGCGCAATATCGAGAACCAGCTCAGGGTGGCCAACGCGAAAGAACTGCGCAACCTGGGCCGGGGCCTGGCGCAGAACGCCGAGCGCGAACGCATCGAGGGCGAGTTGGAGACTCCCGCCGAAAAGATCAAGGAGCTGATTCGCGCTTACCAGGTGAACGAGCGCAAGCTTGCCGACCTGGAGAACGACTTCGAGCAGACCACCGACGAAATCCTGCAGATGACCGGCCAGATCGAACATGGCCGGGTGATGATGAAGGGCGCCAAGGATCGCCTGATCCAGGCCAACCTGCGGCTGGTGGTGAGCATCGCCAAGAAGTACACCAACCGTGGGCTGCACTTCTTCGACCTCGTGCAGGAGGGCAACATCGGCCTGATCAAGGCGGTCGAGAAGTTCGAGTATCGCAAGGGCTACAAGTTCTCGACCTACGCCACCTGGTGGATCCGGCAGGCCATTACGCGGTCGATCTCCGACCAGGCGCGCACCATTCGGGTTCCGGTGCACATGATCGAGCAGATCAACAAGGTGGTGCGGGAGTCGCGCCAGCTCATGCAGGTGCTCGGTCGCGAACCGACCGACGAGGAAGTGGCCGCGCGGCTCGGCTGGTCGGCGGCGCGCATCAAGTCGGTGAAGGGCGTTGCGCGCGAGCCGATTTCGCTGGAGACGCCGATCGGCGAGGAGGAGGACTCCATCCTCGGCGACTTCATCGAGGACAAGGACGTGGAGAATCCGGCCAGCAGGACCGCGTTCACCCTGCTGCAGGAGCAACTCGACGATGTGCTCAAGACGTTGCCGAAGCGGGAGCAGGAAGTGCTCAAGATGCGATTCGGACTGGATGATGGATACTCGCTGACGTTGGAGGAGGTTGGCCTGTACTTCAACGTGACGCGCGAGCGCATCCGTCAGATCGAAGCCAAGGCTCTGCGGCGGTTGCGCCATCCGAAACGCAGCCGGCGCCTGAAAGACTATCTGGACGAGTAGACGAGGACCATGGATCACTATCCCCACCCGACCTTCCCGGGAACCGAGCGCGTCAACCTGGACGACGTGCTACAGAAACTGCGGACGTTGCAGAAGGTGCTGTTCCGGCGCTTCGGCGCGGAGGCCGAGATTCAGGACCTGCCACGCGCGCTGTCCCACAAGACCGAAGTGCTGAATCGGCTCAAGCAGAACTACGTGGACCGGAACGACCTGTACAACCGGACTCGCGATCACATAGGCGAGTTGCGCCAGCGCGCCATCGACGCGGAACGGGAGCGCGAACGCTACGAAGGCCAGATGGACGCCATCCGCACCCAGCGCGAGTACGAGGCGCTCGACAAGGAGATCAACGACGCCAATCTGCGCGAGGCCGAGGTGCGCCGCGAGCTGCAGCGCGAAGAGTCGCGCCTCGACGAGATGACCGTGGCCCTGGAGCAGGAGGAGCAGCGCATCGCCAAGCAGGATCAGGAGGTGGCCGATGAACGGCAGCGCATCGACACCGAAATCGCCGAGCGCAAGATGATTCTGGAGGAGCTGGTGGCCGAGGAAGCCAGCATCACACCCGGTCTCGACGAGGAAATGCTGTTCAAGTTCGAGCGCATCATTCGCAACAAGGAGGGGCTGGGCATCGTTGCGCTGCGAGCCGGCGTGTGCACCGGTTGCCAGATGATTCTGCCGCCGTTCTTCGCCAACCGCGTGCGCATCGGCGAGGAGATCATGTTCTGCCCCAACTGCAGCCGGATCGTGTTCTACGGTGGTGACGACGAATTTCAGTCCGATCCGTTCGATATCTCCACCGCCGAGTTCGACGACGAAGACTTGATGTTCGATGACGACGACGAGCCGGAGGAGATCGAGGCCGCCGTGGATGGGGCGGTGGGCGCGGACGCCGGTGCCGCGACCACCGGCAGCCACGAACAGGAATAGCGGACGAACAGGAATAGAGGCGGACCGGCGCATCGCCGCGTGCCGGCCCCGTGGGGACCGGCGGCGCGGAGGAAAGTCCGGGCTCCGCAAGGGCATGGCGCCGGGTAATTCCCGGGCCGCGGCGCATGGCGCGTCCGCGGACAGAGAGTGCCACAGAAAACATACTGCCGGCGGCGGCGCTGACGCGGCGTGTGCCGGTGAGGGTGAAAAGGTGGGGTAAGAGCCCACCGCGCCGCTGGCGACAGCGGCGGCACGGCAAACCTCGCCAGGAGCAAGGCCAAGCAGCAGGCGGACGGCCCGTCCAGGAGTTCGCTCCAGCCTGCGGGTAGGCTGCACGAGCCGTCCGGAAACGGCCGGCCCAGATAGATGATGCGCACCAGGGGGTGCCTTGGTGCCCGGGAGATGCAGAATGCCGAAAGGCATTCTGCGGTACCTTGGGGCGCCGCAGGCGCCCCAAGGTCCAGGACCCGGCTTACAGGTCCGCCTCTTTTTTTTTGCCCCGGTATCGGTTACTGTGTCGCGGAGGCGTTGGGTTAGGGAGCGTGCGGCGTGGCTCGGTCCGGGGCAAGGGGTATCGCTTGCAGAACAAGTACCACTACGTTCGGCGGCGCCCCGTCTGGTTGAAGCTGCTGCCGATCCTGATTCTCGCATGCGGCGCCCTGATCACGATATTGTTTACTATGGGATTCCTGGACCGTGTCGACCCGGTACGCCTTACGCAGTTTCTCCGTCCGAGTCGGCAGCCTGCGCTGCGTGAACTGTCCAACGAGGGGCGCTACCCGGAGGTGCTCAATTGGAGCGCGGAAATTCTGGCCGACAAGCCGCTGGATTCAGAGGCCTGGCTGTTTCGCGGCATTGCCCACTTCTACCTGGCGCTGGCGGCGGATGACGCCGATGCCGGCGCCGGGCTGGACTCGGCGATCGCCGCGTTGCGGCGTGCGCGGCTGGACGAGGACCTGCGCTACGGGAGCGAATCGGCCTACCTGCTCGGCAAGGCGTACTACCACAAGGGTGGGTTCTACTACGGCGTAGCGATCCGCCACCTCACCGAGGCGCTGCACGGCGGGCACGAGCCGCCCGACGTGCGCGAGTACCTGGGGATGGCCTACGTGCGCCTGGGCGATCTCGATACCGGCATGGAGCACTTCGCCACCGCGCTGCAGCGGCAGCCGAACGCGCTCCTGTTTCTCTCGGTGGGACAGTTGCTGGCGCGCATGAACCGGCCGGATGACGCGCTGGAGCATTTTCGCGCAGCCGTGGATGCGGCGGCCGAGCAGGAAGTGGAGGTCCGTGCGCGACTGATGCTCGGTAAGGTACTATTGGAGCATGGCCGGTACGGCGCGGCGCGGGATCAGTTTCAGCAGGTCCTGGAGATCGTGCCGGGATCGGCGGATGCGTTTGTGTTCCTCGGCGATGCCTACGCCGGATTGGGGGACATCGTTCAGGCACGCGCGCAGTGGCGGCGGGCGCGCAGCATGAATCGTCAGCATCATGGCGCCAATCTGCGCCTGCGCGGATGACGCGGTGGCACGGTCGCCCCGTGGCCCGGCAAACGATGCGCATCGCTGCACAAGCATCGTCGGTTGGCCGACAGTTCCGGGCCAGCCGCCGGCGAGGAGGCGAGCGTGAGCATATTTGGTAATTTTGCGATGGACATAGGGATAGATCTGGGGACGTGCAACACCCTGGTACACGTCAAGGGCAAGGGAATCGTGCTCTCGGAGCCGTCGGTGGTGGCGGTGGAGCGGAGTACCAAGAACGTCGTGGCGGTGGGCAAGGAAGCCAAGCGCATGCTGTGGAAGACGCCCGAGGACATCGCGGCCATCCGTCCGCTGCAGGACGGCGTGATCGCGGACCTGGAGCACACGGAAAAGATGATTCGCTACTTCATCAGTTCCGTGACGCAGCGGCGCTGGCTGGTGAAGCCGCGCATGGTGATCGGCATTCCCACCAGCATCACCGAGGTGGAGCGGCGCGCGGTGCGGGAGAGCGCGGAGCAGGCCGGCGCGCGCGAGGTGTACCTGATCGAGGAGTCGATGGCCGCCGCGATCGGTGCCGACATCCCGTTCCTGGAGCCGGCCGGCCACATGGTGTGCGACATCGGCGGCGGCACCACCGAGGTGTCGGTGATCTCGCTCGGCGGCATGGTGGTATCGAGCGCAATCCGGATCGGCGGCGACGAGTTCGACGACGCCATCATCAAGCACGTGCGCACGGTGCACAACCTGATCATCGGCAACGAGACCGCCGAAAAGGTCAAGATCACCATCGGCAACGCAGCGCCCGACAAGAAGATCGAAAAGATGGAGATCATGGGCCGCGACGCGATTACCGGACTGCCGCGCCGCCTGGAAGTGGACTCCGTGGAGATACGCGAGTCGCTGACCGAGATCACCAATTCGGTGGTGGAGGAGATCAAGCGCAACCTCGCCAAGACGCCGCCCGAGTTGGCCGCCGACATTATCGAGCGCGGCATTACGATGACCGGCGGCGGCTCGCTGCTGAAGGGATTGCCCAACCTGATCCACCAGGAGACCGGCGTGCCGGTTTCGGTGGCCGAAAACCCGCTGCTGTGCGTCGCGCTCGGCGCCGGGCGCTTCCTGGAAAGCATGCGCGACCGGGACCGCAAGTACTTCAACTACCGCAACTGACCTGCGGTGGAAGCAAACGGGAGTCGGCGGGC
This sequence comes from Spirochaetia bacterium, assembly GCA_965208575.1. Taxonomy (GTDB): domain Bacteria; phylum Spirochaetota; class Spirochaetia; order SZUA-6; family Bin103; genus Bin103. Next base: position 5,183 of record CBDBOV010000003.1, read on the forward strand.
GGTCAACTCCTTCGTATCGAGCCACCGCGCCGGGGTCGTCCTGGTGGTCCTGCTGGCGCTGGGCACGGTGATGATGATCCTGTCCCATCGCCCGGTGGCGGCCGCGTCGGAGCGGATGGGACGCAGCGTGTTCTCGTCGCTTCAGTTGGCCATGCACGAGGTGGCCGCCTTCTTCGGCGGTTCCTGGAACACCATTGCGGAGTTGCGCCGGATGCGGGTGGCGCTGGAGGCGGCACGGCAGCGTCTGCTGGAGTTGGAGCAGTTGTCCAGCGACATCGACGAACTGGAGCGGCAGAACGCCGAGTTGAGGAGCCAGCTCGGATTCGCCGCGCCCGCCACCTTCCGCCACGTGCCCGCCGAGGTGATGGCGCGCGCGCCCGGCAACCAGTTTACCAACCTGACCATCAACCGCGGGACCGGCGACGGCGTGCGCGCCCACATGGTGGTAGTGGCGCTGCAGGACGGCGTGCAGGGGCTGGTGGGACGGGTGATCGAGGTGGACGAGCGCAGCGCGCTGGTGCAGCCGATCAGCGCGCGGGCATCGTTCGTCGCCGGCCGCCTGCGCGACATCCGCTATGACGGCCTGGTGCAGGGACTCGGGTCGGGATCCAACACCCTGCTCATGCGCCACGTGAACAGTGCCGCCGGCGACCTGATCGCGGCGGGAGAGCAGGTCATTACCTCGGGGCTGGGCGGAGTGTTCCCGGCCGGAATACTGGTCGGCGAGGTGCGCGAGGTGCGCACCGAGACCCACGGCAATGCGCTCGACATCGAGCTGAACCCGGCAATCGACGTGGCGCGGCTGGAGTACCTGTTCGTGATCATTCCGCGGGAGGGCTAGTTGGCCGGCAGCTCGGCGGTTGATCATCGTCCGATCATTCTGACCATCCTGCTGCTTGGCGCCGCGGTGCTGCTGCAGACCACGGTATTGGAGTTCGTGGCGGTGTTCGGGGTGAAGCCCGACCTGCAATTGATCCTGGTGGTGTTTCTGGCACTGCGCCGCGGGTCGATGAGTGGGCAGATCGCCGGCTTCGTGGGCGGCCTGCTGGAAGACGTGGTGACCCTTTCGCCGCTCGGCTTCCACGCCATCGTGAAGGCCCTGGTGGGGTTCTGTGCCGGCCTGCCGTACGGGCTGATCCGGGCCAGCGCGCTGGTGGTGCCGGTGCTGCTGGTGACCGGCGCGGCGCTGATCAAGGGCGTGGCCAGCGGCTTGCTGTCGCTGGCGTTCCAGATTCCGCTCGACGCCCACCTGCTGGAGGAGCGGTTCTGGATCGAGTCGGCCTACAACGTCGCCCTGTCGCCGCTGCTGTTCGCGCTGTTGAGCCAGGTGCGGCTGTTGCGCACCACCAGTCCCCGGTCGACGCCATGAGCGATATCGAGCACCGGGTCATGCTCAAGCGGCGCGCCATCGGCTTTGCCGCCGGCATCGGGGCCGCGCTGCTGCTGGTCGGCGGCTACCTGTTCTTCCTGCAGGTGATCCGCGGCGTCGAGTTCCGCACCCGCGCCAGCAGCGTGGCGCGCCGCGAAATTCCGATCCACGCCCAGCGCGGCAAGATTTTCGACCGCACCTACAGCCAGGTGCTGGTGACCAACCGGCCGGCGTTCTCGGTGGACCTGGTGCCCGGCGAGGTGCCGGCCGGCATGCTGCCCGACCTGCTTGAACGGCTCGCCGCCAACCTGGGAGTGGAGCCGCACCGGTTGGCGGAGCGGGTACCGCGCCACATGCGCCACCTGTTCCGCTCCGTCGAGCTGAAGCGCAACGTGGACTTCGCCACCATCGCCACGCTGGCGGAACAGATCGACGCGTTTCCCGGCGTCGCCTGGCACAGCGAGCCGGCGCGCGATTACGGCGCAATCGGTTCGCTCGCGCACGTCACCGGCTACGTGGGCGACGTGACCCGCGAAGAACTGCAGGTGCTGTTCAACGAGGGCTACACGGCGGGCGACGTGGTGGGCAAGAGCGGTGTCGAGAAGCGCTACGAGTCGGTGCTGCGCGGGAGCGACGGCGTCGGACACCGCACCGTGGACGTGCACGAGCGCGCGGTTACCGACGTGTGGCAGACCGCGGTGGCGCCGCGGCCCGGCTCCGACATCGTGCTGACCATCGACGCGCGCCTGCAGCGCGCGGCGGAGGTGGCGCTCGGCCCGCGCATCGGGTCGGTCGTGGTGTTGCGGCCCACCACCGGCGAGATTCTCGCCATGGCGTCCTACCCGTGGTTCGATCCGCAGAGCTTCATCGGCGACGGCGGTCCGGCGGCGTTCAGTGCGGCGGCTTCCGATCCCGCGTTTCCATTCGTCAATCGCGCCATCCGCGCCGCCTACGCGCCGGCGAGCGTGTTCAAGATCCTGATGATGACGGCGCTGCTCGAGGAACGCACCTACTCGCCGTTTCGCTCGGTGATGTGCCGCGGCCGGTTCGCCTTCGGCGACCGGATTTTCAAGGACTGGGTGAAGGAGGGGCACGGCCGCATCGACATGGATGACGCGCTCGCGCAGTCCTGCGACATCTACTTCTACCAGGCCGGGCTCGCGCTCGGCATCGGCAACATAGCGGACTACTCGCTGGCGTTCGGCCTCGGTGCGGCGACCGGAATCGACCTGCCGGGGGAGACGGCGGGATCGGTGCCGACGCCGGCGTGGAAGCTGCGCGAACGCGGCACCTCGTGGGTGGGCGGCGACACGGTAAACCTGTCGATCGGCCAGGGCTACATCACCGTAACCCCGCTGCAGGTCGCCAACCTGATCGCCATGGTGGTGAACAACGGCGAAGTCTACCGCCCGCACGTGGTCAAGGAGATCCGTGACGGTGAAACCGGCGAGATTCTGGAGCACACCGAGCGCGAGCTGCTGCACCGCGCCGAGATCAGCGACGCGACGTTCTCCGCCGTGCGCGACGCCATGCGGCTGGTGATAACGGATGGCACCGCGAAGCCGGTCATTACCACCGACGCGGTGGCGGTGGCCGGCAAGACCGGCACCGGCGAGGTGGGGCTGGAGGACCAATGGCACTCCTGGTTCGCCGCCTACGGGCCGTACGGCGCCGCCGACCCCGAAGACCGGATCGTGGTGGTGGTGATGGTGGAGGCGGTGAACGTGTGGGAGTGGTGGGCCGCCAAGGCGGCGAACCTGATCTTTCACGCCGCGTTCTCGGGCCAGACGGTGGCGGAAGCGGTGGATTACCTGAAGCCGTGGTACGGCGATGCGGTGTTCAATCCGCTGCGCCATGAGGAGGAGGAGGAAGAGTCCGCCGAAGAAGGCGGCGGGCAGCCCACCGGCGAGGGCGATGGCGAAGGCGAGGGGGAGCCGGCATGAGAGCGGCCACGGGCACCGCCAAGCGCGGTGGCGGCGCCGGCATCCTGGGGTCGGGCTTCAGCGCCCTGCGCGCGGTCGACCCCATCCTGCTGCTGCCCAGCCTGGCGCTGGTGGGTACCGGCATTCTGTTCGTGTACTCCAGCGGGGTGAACTCGGCCGGGGTGTCGGTCTCCAACGAATGGATCAAGCAGATCGTGTGGGCGTCCAGCGGCCTGGTGCTGATGGTGGCGTTCGCGGTTACCAATCACCAGCGCTACAAGGCGCGCACCCCGTATATCTTCCTGGCCGCCCTGGCGCTGCTGGTGGTCACGCTGATGTTCGGGCGCCAGGTGAACGGCGCGCGTTCCTGGCTGGGCATCGGCGACCTGGGCATCCAGCCGTCCGAGTTCGTCAAGATCGCGACCATCCTGTTCCTGGCCGCCTACCTGTCGGAGATAGGCAACGGCGTCGCGGAACTGCCGCGCTTCCTGCTCGGGCTGCTGGTGGTGGTGGCGCCGGTGGGGCTGATCGTGCTGCAGCCCGACATGGGCACGGCGCTGATCTACTGTCCGATCTTTCTCACCATGGCGCTGATGGCCGGGGCGCGCATCCGCCACCTGCTGTTCGTGACGCTGCTGGGCTTCCTGACGCTGGTGCTCGCGGCCATCCCGGCGATGCAGGCCCTGCTCGCCACCGGCGAGCCGGGCGTGTGGCGGCTGGTGACCGACCCCGACGTGGCGCGCTACTCGCTGGCGGTGCTGGCGGTGGTGGCGGTGCTGGCGGCGGTCGGCCAGCGGCGCTACCGGCGCGGTTACTACTACTGGATCCTGTACGGGGCGGCGCTGCTCGGCCTGGCGGTGGCCGGCGGCCTGGCGATGTCGATGGTGCTCAAGGAGTACCAGATCATGCGGCTGGTCATCTTCGTGAACCCGTGGGTGGATCCGCGCGGGGCGGGCTGGAACATTATCCAGTCGGTCACCGCGGTCGGCGCCGGCGGGTTGTCCGGCACCGGCTTCCTGCAGGGCACGCAGAGCCACCTGCGCTACCTGCCGCAGCAGAGCACCGACTTCATCTTCTCGATCCTTGCCGAGGAGTCGGGCTTTCTCGGTGGCGTTCTGGTGCTGCTGCTGTTTGCGGTGATGCTGGCGCGCGGCCTGGTGATCATGTACGCCGCGCGCGACCCGTTCGCCACCCTGATCGCGGCCGGAGTGGTGGCGATGATCCTGTTCCATGCGCTGGTGAACATCGGCATGGCGATGGGGGTGCTGCCGATAACCGGCATCCCGCTGATGCTGGTGTCGTACGGCGGATCGTCGCTGTGGACCGCGATGATCGGCATCGGACTGCTGATGAACGTCGGCATTGCCCGCGCCCGGGGACGGCGTTCGCCCGGCTGGTTCCCGGGCCGCGCGCTGCGCGACGCCAAGCGGCTCACCCGCCGCAAGGCATAGAACCCGCCGTACTCCACGAAACGGTCGAGCTACTCGACGAAACGGTGGAGTTACTCCACCGTCACGCTCTTGGCGAGGTTGCGGGGGCGGTCGACGTTGTGGCCGCGCGCCAGCGCCGCGTAGTAGGCCAAGAGCTGCAGCGGAATGCTGGTGACCAGCGGCGACAGCAGCGGGTGGGTCTTGGGCACGTAGATGATGGCGTCGGCCAGTTCCGCCAGGTGGCGGTCGCCCTCGGTGGCGATGGCGATAATGCTGCCGTCGCGTCCCTTCACTTCTTCTATGTTGGCCACCACCTTGTCGTAGGTGTGATCGTGCGGCGCCACCACCACGACCGGCATGCCGCGGTCGATCAGGGCAATCGGCCCGTGCTTCATCTCCGCGGCCGGCAGCCCCTCGGCGTGGATGTAGCTGATCTCCTTCAGCTTGAGCGCGCCCTCCAGGGCCACCGGATAGTTGACGCCGCGGCCCAGGTAGAGCCAGTTGTGGCGCTCGACGTAGCGTTCGGTGAGGTCGCGGATGGCGTCCGCCATGGCCAGCACGCGCTCGATCTTGGCCGGTATCGCGTCGAGCTGGGCGAGCAGGTCGGCGGTGCGCTCGGCGGACAGGTGGCGGCGGCGGCCCATGTTGATCGCCAGCAGGGCCAGCACGGCCACCTGGCCGGTGAACGCCTTGGTGCTGGCCACGCCGATCTCCGGGCCGACGTGCAGGTACACGCCGGCGTCGGTGTCGCGCGCAATCGTGGACCCCACCACGTTGACGATGCCGAGGGCGGTGGCGCCCTTGAGTTGCAGCTCGCGCAGGGCGGCCACCGTGTCGGCGGTCTCGCCCGACTGGCTGAGCACGATGCCGAGCGTGTTGCGCGGAATGACCGGGTTGCGGTAGCGCAACTCGCTGGCATACTCCACCTCGGTCGGCACGCGCGCCAGCTCCTCGAACAGGTACTCGCCGATCAGGCCGGCGTGCCAGGCGGTGCCGCAACCGGTAAGGATGACGCGCTGGTAGCGGGCCAGCTCGCGTTCGCGGTCGGCCAGTCCGCCCAGCACCACCTTGCCCTCGGCCAGGTCGACGCGCCCGCGCAGCGTGTTGCGCAGCGCCGCGGGCTGCTCGTGTATCTCCTTGCTCATGTGGTGGCGGTGCCCGTCGAGCTCGATCTCCTGCAGCCGCACCTCGAGGGTGCTGACGTGCTTGCTCAGCGGTATGTCGTCGATGGTGGAGGCGCGCAGGCCGTCGCGGGTCAGCAGCGCGACTTCATTGTCGTCCAGGTAGACCACCTGGCGCGTGTGCTCGATCACCGCGGCGCCGTCGGAGGCCACCACGTGCTCGCTGTCGCCGACGCCGACCAGCACCGGGCTGCCACGGCGGGCGGCGATGATCTGGTCCGGATGGTCGCGGCTCAACACCAGCAGGCCGAAGGTACCGCGCACGTCGTGCAGCGCGCGCCGCACGGATGCGAGCAGGTTGCCCGACTCGCCGTTGCCGCCGTCGTGGTACAGGAAACCGATAAGCTGCGCGAGCGCCTCGGTGTCGGTATCGCTGGCCGGCTCAATGCCCTGCTCGGTGAGGAAGGCCCGGATCGAGCGGTAGTTCTCGATAATGCCGTTGTGCACCACGGCGATGGTGCCGCCGGCGTCGAGGTGTGGATGAGCGTTGCGCTCCGTGGGAGCGCCGTGCGTCGCCCACCGGGTGTGCGCGATGCCGGTAGTGCCGGGGGCGCCGTCGGTGGCCACCTTGCGCGCCAGGTTGTCGACCTCGCCCACCGCGCGATGCCGGTGCAGCACGCGGTCGCCGTCGAGGGTAGCTATTCCCGCCGAGTCATAACCCCGGTATTCCAGGCGCCGCAGCCCGGTTACCAGCAGCTCCGCCGCCGGACGCGGCCCGACGTATCCCACGATCCCGCACATAAGTTCCCCCCGGCCGCAATGCTACGCACATCCGCCGCCTCCGTCTACGTCCGCGACAGCCGCGCTCAGCCGCGCCGCGCTCCGGGCCGGGTCAGGGAAGCTTCCGGCAGAGGACGAGAATCTCCTTCGCACGGTCATCAAGCTCGTCGAGCCGCTGCTCCCACCGTCCCGCTCGAACCGGTCTCGTCCACACCACTTCCAAGCCGGCGTCGCTGCACAAGGTGGCTATCTCGCCCGCGGAGAAACGCCGGTCGCGCACGATCAATTCGGTTGGGAGATCCGATCCCCTGGTGAACTGCTCCTTCCGGTATACGACGTTGCTGTCCTCGTCCAGCATGTAGTAGTCGGCGTCGAAGATGTCCCCCGTGGCCTCCATGATGTCGCTTGCTGGAAGCTGCAGGAGCCGGTCTGGTTCTTCCGCCATCGAGAACACCTGTCTGGCTCTGCTCCTGGTCAACGCAAGATTCATGACCGAAACCAGTGCAAGACCGCCCGGCTTCAGGTGGTGTGCAAGATTGATGAGTACCCGTGAGTTGGATTCCAAGTCGGCGTACGTGCCGACCACATCGTATACGCACACGGCAGCGTCGAACACTTCGTGTAGCTGTACGTCCCGACAATCGGCATTCACAAAGCGGGTACCCGGCACGCCCAGTTGCTGTGCCCTTGATTCGGCCGTTTCGACGAATTCCCCCACGTAGTCGACACCGGTAACCCGTACGCCCGCCGCCGCGAGTTCGATGGCGTGTCGGCCGGAGCCGCAGCCAAGATCAAGAACAGCCTGGCCGGGTTCGAGGCGGCAGTACTCGATGATTTCCTGGCTCTCTTTCGCGGTGTGGCGTGCCCAGCGGTGGTCGTGATCCAGCGTCATCCGTGCGTATGCCTGCCGGGTGATTTGGTCCGATGCCTCCAACATCGTGGCAATCTCCGTGGAACTCAGTTGGAGCTGATCCTGATCGGAGAAGGTAAACGCGAACCACTCCCATCCTTCCGGCAGGGAGCCCAGCAACCACGGCTTGTCGTCCGAACTCGCTCGGGCAATCATCGCGCACAGGTCGGAGTGGTCCAGAAAGAAGTCGGTCCGGATACGAGACCGCCCGGGGCCAACGTCGACCTCCGTCCGTTCGTTGACGTACCCTACGTGCTCGCATCCGAGCTTGTGCAGCCTCCGGTTGCTTCTCTTGATGCGGGCCGGCCGACAGCGCCGTCGGGTGGCTTTTTCGAGTGCCCGTACCGCATAGGGGTTCGCCGTCACGAGGCCCCACGCGTAGTGGTTGGACATTCCCCAGATCGAGAACAACAGCCGCTTCCCCACGTGCCGGCGCCGGTATGATTCGTGGACGACGAGTTGTGTAACCCAGGAGACAACTCCGCATCGAGGGGCTTTCATCTGGCCGGCAATGGCGTATCCGATCAATTCGGAGCCGGCCCGCGCCACGGCGATCCGGGAGTCGTCGGAGTCGAACCACCGCTTGAGACGCGCTGCCGACAGGCGTACGTGCGAGCCCGGCGAGCCCGGCGGGGGCGCCTGAGCGCTCCATGTGCCATAGTGGTTCGAGTAGAGCGCCGCGCACTCCTCCAGCAGACCGGGATCGGCGCGAGCGAAGCAGCCGGGAAACCAACCAAATTCCAGATTCATCGAGTCAACGAGGCACCACGCAGGCAGTTCATGCGGAGGGCAGTCGGACGGCACACAACCAGTCAGACGCCGGAGTCGTTCTTGACCCCATGCTAATCCGTTCCCGAGGCTCCGTAAACCGTCACCGCCATCGCGATCGTGTGCTCGGTCGCCGAGCGGAGCGCTGCTGTGGCCGGGGCCACCGGTAGCCGTGTCGCGCCGGGCGCACAAACCGGATATGGTGAGGAGCGTGGGTGGCGGTACGGTGCGGCTCCTGGAGTGCGCGATGCGGGCGGCGGTGCGCGGCGGTGCGGTGGTGCTGCAGCACCGGCGCGGATCGTTGGCCGTGCGGCGCAAGGCGGATGACACGCCGGTGACGCAGGCCGACGAGGCGGCGCAGACGGCGCTCGAAGAAGTGCTGTCGAAGGCCGCGCCGGAGATTCGGGTGGTGAGCGAGGAGGGCCACATCGCGGCCGCCGCGGTGCGCCGTTCGTGGCGGCGGCTGTGGCTGGTGGACCCGCTGGACGGCACCAAGGAGTACATCCGCGGCGGCAACGAGTTCTCGGTGAACGTCGCTCTGTGCGAGGCGGGCGTGCCGTGGCTGGGGGTGATCTACGCGCCGGTGCGCGACCACCTCTACTATGGTGCCGTGGGGTGGGGGGCGTACCGGTTGCGAGACGCGAGCAGTCGCGCACTTGCAGCGGGCAGCGGAAGCAAGCTGGATCCGGGTGGGCCGGCGGCGCGGCGGGTACCGGTGGTCGTTGCCAGCACCAGCCATTTCGCGGCCAACACCGAACGCCTGGTCGGCCGGCTGCGCGCAGCCCACGGCGGGCTCACCATCAAACGCCTGTCCAGCGCGATCAAGCTGGCCATGCTCGCCGCCGGGGACGCGGACTACTACCCGCGCTTCGGCCCCACCATGGAGTGGGACACCGCCGCCGGCGACGCCCTGCTGCGCACCGTCGGCGGCAGCATCGTGCAGGCGCGCACCGGCCGCCCCCTCCGCTACAACAAGCACGACCTCCACAACCCGCCCTTCCTCGCCATCGGCCCCGGCTGGCCGCTACCCGCCGGCCTCCTGCGCCCGACCGGAGTGTAGCCGCAACTGCCGCGTTATCGCGTGTGGAGGCGCATGGTCTTTGCCGGCGAGTCGCTCCCCGTTCGGGCCACCATCGTCTACGCATGGGCAGCGGACGAAGTCAGTGCCTTCGGGGTGTCCGGGAACACGCCGCGCAGGCGGGTGCCGCAACCTGCCGGAGCCGGCGGCAGGCAGAGTGGCGGTCAGAAGTTCATCGTATCATCACTTAGTTCATCGAAACCGATATCGAATGGGACTCAACGGGTTTCTATACTGGACGCTATGTGAAGCTTCGGATCGTTGTCCCCGAGTCCTCCGGTCCTTCGAACTCGGACTCAACGGCGACTTCAATGCTGTGGTGGTGGTGACCAGACTCGCCCGCGCTGCTTGATCTGTCCTGCAGCAGGGTTGAACCGATGAACGAACACGATCAGTTGACGCAACAGTCCATTGCGCTGTACGAACGCATCTCGCAACTCAACGCCGCCATGCTCCGCATCACCGCGAGCCTCGATGTGGGCACCGTGCTGCGCGAGACGGTGGAGAGCGCCCGCACGCTCACCACCGCGCGCTACGGTACCATTACCGTGGTGGATGCCGCCGGGTCGATTGAGGACTTGGCCCATTCGGGTTTCGCGCCTGAGGAGTTTCACAGACTCCTGAAATGGCCCGATGGAACGCGGTTCTTCGAGCACCTGCGAGATCTCGACGGTCCGATGCGGATGAGCGACCTGCTCGCCTACGTGCGCTCGCTCGGTTTCTCCTCCGAGCCGCTGCTGTCGAAGACGTTCCAGGTTACCCCGATACGTCACCGCGGCATGCATGTCGGTAATATCTTCCTCGCCGAGAAGGAGGACGGACAGGAGTTCACGACCGCGGACGAAGCGATCCTGGAATTGTTCGCCACGCTGGCGGCGGCGGCGATCGCCAACGCCCGCACGCACCGCGAGGAGCAGCGTGAGCGCGCGGCTATCGCAGCCCTGATCGAGACCTTGCCGGTCGGGGTCATGGTGTTCGAGGCGAGGACCGGCACGCCGGTCTCGTTCAACCGGGAGGCGTCGCGGATCGTGGAGGCTCTTTGGATGCCGGGGCAACCATCCGAGAAGTTGCTCGGCTCAATCACCTGCCGGCGCGCCGACGGACGCGGGTTCGCGCTTGATCAGGTCGCGCGCGCGCATGAGTTGCGCACTGCAACGACGGTACGCGCCGAGGAGATCGTGCTCTCGGTTCCCGGCGGGCGCAGCATCCGAACGCTTGCCAACGCGGCCCCGATCCACTCCGCGAACGGCGAGGTCGAGACGGTGGTGGTCACCATGCAGGATCTCGCTCCACTTGAAGATCTTGAGCGGCTGCGCGCGGAGTTTCTGAGCATGGTGAGTCACGAGCTGCGCACGCCGCTGACGTCGATCAAGGGCTCCGCCTCAACGGTGTTGGATTCGGCCCGCGGAGTGGATCCGGAGGTGCTGCAGTTCTTCCGCATCATCAACGACCAGGCCAACCTCATGGACAGCCTGATCAGCGACCTGCTCGATGCAGGCCGGATCGACGCGCGCACGCTCTCGGTCGCGCCCGAGCCCACGGTGCTCGCGACGCTCGTGGAACAGGCGCGAACCACCTTCCTTTCCGGCGGCGGCCGGCACGCCGTGGTGATCGATCTTTCCACGGAGCTCCCGAAGGTGATGGCCGATCGGCGGCGCGTCGTCCAGGTTCTCAACAACCTGCTGTCCAACGCCGCCCGGCACTCGCCCACGTCCTTTCCCATCCGGGTGTCCGCCGAGCGCGACGCGGTGTTCGTCGCGGTGGCGATCTCCGACCAGGGCCGCGGCGTCGCACCGGAGCTGCTGCCGCGTCTGTTCCAGAAGCACACCGTCGGCGACGACGGACTGTCGCGGACCGGCCTCGGACTCGCCATTTGCAAGGGGTTGGTGGAGGCCCACGGTGGGCGCATCCGGGCCGAGAGTGACGGGCCGGGCCGGGGCACGCGAGTCACCTTCACCATCCCGATTGCCGACGAGGGCAGCGCCGCGCCGGCGAGCGCTTCCAACCGCCCCGGAGCAACCTGCCCCCCTCGCGAGCCGGCACCGATCGTCGTGGTGGACGACGACCCTCATACGCTGCGCTTCGTTCGTGACGCCCTCAAGGGAGCGGGCTACGCCTCCGTGGTGACCGGCGATCCCGCGGAACTCTCGCGCATCATCGCGGCCGATGATCCGCAGTTGGTGCTGCTCGACCTGATGTTGCCCGGAACCAACGGGCTCAAACTGCTGGAGAGCGTCCCCGAGCTCTCCGAACTCCCGGTCATCTTCATGTCCGGCTACGAACGGGGCGAGACTGTCGCACGGGCGCTGGAGCTCGGCGCATCCGACTACATCGTCAAGCCGTTCTCGGCGTCGGAGCTGACCGCGCGGGTCGGCGCCGCGCTTCGCAAGCGGGCCGAGGCCGAGCCGTTCGTGCTCGGAGACCTCGTCATTCGCTACGAGGACCACCACGTGACCGTTGCCGGGCGCACGGTGCGGCTGACGGCCACCGAGTACGAACTGCTGCGGTTGCTCGCGGTCAACGCCGGACGGACATTGAGCTACGAGTCGCTGCTGCGCCGGATCTGGCGCGGGCGGGGCGATCCCGACGTGCAGCGCCTGCGCACGTTCGTGAGGACGCTGCGCCGCAAGCTCGGCGATGATGCAACCACCCCCGCCTGGGTCATCAACGAGCGCGGCGTCGGCTACCGCATGCCGCGGCCGGGCCGGGCCTGACGGCCGCGCGTCGGGAACTACCGGTTACGGCAGCTTCAGAGGTATGTCGACCTCGGGCCCGCGCCGTGCACGGTACGTGGGCACGGCCTGGTTTCCGTGCGACATGTGCAGGTGCAGGAACACCTTACCGCTCGCAGGGGCTACCTCGCTTACCGCGATCATCTGGTTCAGCGCAACCGTAGCACCCTGGACGTTACCCCACGAAATCAGCCAGCGGGCTTCCTCCACCTCCTCGACGGAACCCATGGTGGGGGAGTACCCATACTCGTTCGGCAGCCGATAGTCGTGGATCAGGGCGGCTTGTGTCCCCGATGAGATGTCGTACTCCACCACTCGGGTGAAAGTCGGCTGGTTCTTTCTTGGGCCGAGGCAGCGGACACCGTTGTCGAACAGCAGGACCGTCTCCCGATCGGTGAGCACCGCGGTGTGTTGCCCGCAGAACTCACCCTCCGGGTCGTCGACGATCTCCAGGAACTCCGCATCCGACGCCGCGCCGGGATCGGTACCTCCGAGCTTCCACACGATGTCTCCGCTGCCGTCGGACCGCTTGATGCGCAGGACCTGGGAGCACCCGCGAGACGAGACGATGACGTCCCCATCGACAACCTGCAGCGAGTTGATGAACGCGTATCTGCCATCGACGCTGCCCATCTGGCAGTCGCTGGGCTTCATGGTGCCCCGATGATCCCAGGAGTTCCAATAGAAATCGGAGCCGCCGAAGACCGGGTCGTACTCGCGAATTATCGAGTCCACGACCTCCAATTCTCCCAACGGATTCCCGTCGCGATCGGTAAACCCGCTGAAATCGCGCGTGGTGGCGTTCGTCAGGAGGCCTATGACGTTACCATCTTCGGTAACTCTGAGGTCGTGACCGTTGGCCCGTGTGGCATACACGGTGATGTCGTGGATGAGATTGAATGTAGACGACAGCAGTTGACGGCCGTGCAGGTATTTCACCGTTCGGTTGTTCGCCCTGATCGGGAAGCGGACAGGACCGAATACCCAACCGCCTCTGGCACGATGGAACCTCGGGACACCGTTGTTGTCGAGCACGGCCATGTATTTCACATTCCTGTCGTCGGGGCCGGGGTAGCGCGGAGTGACGAACAGGAACCCTTCCGAGACGTCGTCCGTCTTCGTCAACACGACGATGGTGGGAAAGTCTTCCGGCAGACAGTGCACGACGTAGCGCGCCGTCTCGCTGCCGTCGCTGAGCTCGATGGCAACGTCGTGGTCTTGATCCACCGCTAGCTGCACGTCGAGCATCCCTTGCGCCACCTGGTTGTCGGCCGGGTCGGCGCGCAGCAGGGTCAGCGTGGCGCCGTCGCGGCCGGCGCCGGCGGTCACCTGCAGCGTCGCGGAGTTGGCGCAGGTCAGCGCGTAGTGGTGGATGCCGGAATCGAATGCGGGATACATCGTGCCGCCGCCGGTCACCTGCAGGGAGGTCAGCAGCAGCGGCGGCGGCTCATCGTCATCCTCGATGGTGCCGGTGGCGCTCCTGGTGGACGCCTCCAGCGTGGCGTTCGCCGGCGCGCTCAGCGTCACCGTGAACGTCTCCCGATCGTCCTCGTCCAGGGTGTCGTCGGCGACCACCACGGTCACCGTGCGCGCCACCGCGCCGGCGTCGAAGGTCAGCGTGCCGTTCACCGCCGTGTAGTCCGCACCCGCGGTGGCGCTGCCGTCCGCCGTGGCGTAGCCGACGGTGACCGTCCGACCGCTGGCCGGTGTCAGACGCACCGCGAACCGCATCGTGCCGTCCCCCTGCCCTTCGACCAGGCCGGCGTCGGCGATTTCGAGCCGCGGCAGCGGGTCGTCGTCCTCGATGGTCCCCGCCACGGTGGCGGTGCCGCCGCCGCCGGCCAGCGGCACCGTCGCGTTGCTCAGCGTCACCGTGAGCCGCTCCTCGTCGGGCTCGTCGAGCAGGTCGTCCAGGACGGTGACCTCGATGGTCAGCGCAGCGGTGGATCCGGCTGGAAAGCTCAGCGTGCCGGTGGCCCGCGCGTAGTCCTCTCCCTCGGTGGCGGTATCGTCCGCGGTGGCGTAGTCCACGGTCACCGTACGTCCGCCGGCCCGGCTCAGGGTCACCGCGAAGCTCAGCACGGCCCCCCGCTCGGAGACGCGCGCGGGCGCCACCCCCAGGGTGGACACATCGTCCTCCACGATCGTCACCGGCAGCGCCGCGCTGGCGCCGTCGTAGCCGCCGCCGCGCACGTCGTGCGCCAGGGGCACCGCGGCGTCCGCCAACGCGTCGGCGTCGTGGGCCGCGGTGACGGTTACCGTCTGCGCCAGCTCCCAGTCGGCAGCCGTGAACGACAGCTCCGGCGGCGCCACGGAGAGTTCGGTCGAGCCGGGCCGGGGCGTCACCGTGACCGTGCCGGTGGGCTGCGAGCCGAGCCGCACCGTGTAGCTGGCCGAGCCGCCCTCGGGGACACTCAGCGCTGCCGGCTCGACCACCACGACGCGGGCGTCGGTGGCGTCCTCGCCGCCGCCGCCGCCGCCGCCGCCGCCGCCGCCGTCGTCGTCCTCGATGGTGGCCGTGGCCACCGCCAGCGTCGCACCGTCCTTGTCGGTGAGGCGCAAGGTGAAGGTTTCACTCGCCTCGGCGATGCGGTCGTCGAGGATGGTGACCTCGACCGGCTGCGCCGCGCTCGACCCGGCGGGGAAGGACAGGGAGCCGCTCGCCTGCCGGTAGTCTTCGCCGGCGGTCGCGGTACCGTCCTCGGTGGCGTAGGAGATCGTGGTCGGGGCGTCCGGGGCGGCCGGACGGCTCACCGCAAAGCGCAGTACCCCGTCGGCCTCGCCGGCGTGGACGTCGGCGAGGGCCCACGCCGGCGGCGACCCGTCGTCCGGCGCCGCCGGCTCCTCCGGCGACCCGTCGTCCCTCGCGGCCGGCTCCTCTGGCGAACCGGCGGACGGCAGGTTCGGCATCTCGCAGGCCGCCAGCAGCACCATCACACCGCACCCCGCCCGCCGCACGATGCCCCAAACCGAGCCGGCTGACCGTACCGCCTCCGGGCTCGGTGAGCGGCATGCGCCCCGCGCACTACTCCGCCGGCGGAAAATTGAGCGGTATGGCAAGATCGGCTTCCGCTTCGCGGTACACGCGGCCGGTACCATACTGCTCGCCGTGCCCGGTCATGCGTACCCGAAAGATCTCGTTGCCGGTGGGGTCCACCTCGCTCACCGCGATGGTCGGGCCGTTGTTGCCCCAGGTGATCAGCCAGTTGCCGTTCGTCATGGCGGTCACTCCACCCCCGGAGATGGCAAAGCCGTCCCCCTCCGGCAGCCGGTACTCGCGCACGAAGCGCGCCTCCGTACCGGAAGAGATGTCGTACTCCACGATGCGGCTCACCGGCGGCAGATCCTTGCGCGGCCCCAGGCAGTGGTTGCCGTTGTCGAACATCAGTACCGACCCGGCCGGCGTTGCGGTCACGTGGTGCTGGCCGCAAAACTCGCCCAGCGGATCATTCTCGGCCACCGGCAGGTATCGCGCGGCGCCCACGGAGGACATCGGGCGGTCCGCGCGCAGCGGCAGTGTGCCTCCCATCTGCCACACCACGGCGCCGGTAGCGCGCTCGATGCGCAGCACCTGCGCACAGCCCCGCAGGCCCGCCACGATGTCGCCTTCCAGCTCGTGCAGCGAGTTCAGGTGCGCGTAGTCGTCCGGGAAGCGGTGGATCGTGCAGTCCGCGATCTTGACGTGGTACCAGGAGTTCCAGCGGAACACTTCGCCGCCGCCGGGGGTCACCTCCTGAATGACCGAGTCGCCGGCCGGTTCCCTGGACGTGCACGGTCGGGACGAACCGTCCTCGTCAGGGCAGGTGAAGCCGCTGAGGTCGCGCTCCGCCGGATAGTAGGACATTTGCAGGTAGGTACCGTTCTCGGTGATCAGAAAGTCGTGGCCGCCGGTGTGTTCGGGCAGTAGCGGGGCGACCAGGGTGGCGGTGTCGATACGCTCGAAGGCGGCAGACAGGATCACCGTGCGTTCGGTCCCCGCGGCGTCGCGTTCGGAGAAGGAGTAGCGGCCGTCGGCGTAACGCCGGAAGTTGCGCGCACGCACGTCGGGCCGCATCACCCAGCGCGGCACGCCGTTGTTGTCCACGATGGCCAGGAACGACTTGTCGGAGCGGCGCACGCTCGGCGTCATCAACAGCAGGCCGTCCGACACCGCGGCGGTGCGCGTTTCGATGGTGATGTCGGGAAAGTCGGGAGGAATACAATGCAGGTAGTAGGTGGTGGTGGTGCGGCGCCGGTGGCTGACCTCGATAGCCAAGTCATGGCCGCTGTTCACCGTCATGGCATCCTCCACGGAACCGGTGGCGGTGCGGGCGTTGTGCAGCAGGCGCACCGTGGCGTCCTCCTGTTCGGCCTGCGCGGTCACCTGCAGGGTGGTGCCGTCGGCGCAGCGCACCGAGTAGTGCAGCACGTCGGCATCGAACGACGGGTACATTCCCTCGCCGCCGGTCACCTGCAGCGCGCTCAACCGAGCGAGGTCGGCCCGCGCGTCGCCCCCCGGCACCTGGCAACCGGCGAGCAACAGCGACACGCACACGGCACCGAGCGCTGCCGAACCGTGGCGCCAACGGGCGCTCATCGGCAGTAATACCCAAACGGATCGTCCGGCGTTGGCGGACACTGCGCGTTGGCGAGTTCGACGGTGAGTTCGTAGGGGCCGGTCGAGCCGTTCTCTCCTGTCACGCGGATGTAGTAAGTGCCCGTGGAGAGGCTCCCCTCCCAGAGGAAGTTGTTCGACGCCGCCATGGTGTTGAACTTCCACGAGCGGTCCGGATTCGGCGTGTCGATGTTCGCATCGGCCCCCCATACGCAAGGGGCCTCAGCCTCGTGCCGTTCTCCCCGGCACTCGGTAGTGATCGGGATACGGTCCTGGTCTTCCACCTGCCCCGCGGTGTCCGTGGCGCCGGTGGTCATCACCACGACGGTATTGAAGTCGTTTGCGAGGACCAACTCGAAGTAGTCGATGTCCTCCGCTCCGTCGATGCTGCCTTCGGCTCTATAGTCGGGGCCCGTCGCGGCATCCGGAGAGATCACCAGGGGAGTCGGCGTGAACTTCAAGGTCGCACTGCTGCAGCCGATCAACAGCGGGATGATTCCGAGCGCCAATCCCGCCGCAAACAACAGTTTTTCCAGGGTGCCATCGAATAGTGGTGGTCGTGCCGTCGCGCGGTTGCCTGACATGATGTCTAGTTTAGACACCGCAGAAACACTCTTCGATATCGGTTTTGATAAAGACTGCGATGTTTTGATGAACTTCGGTGCCGCTTTTTGGAGGTCGGGCACTACCAGTTACGGCAGGTTCAGCGAGTAAACATCTTCCTCTCCCGATTGCGGTTCGAGTTCCTCTATCCCGAGGTTTGAGAGGCCGTTCTTGTAACTGTTTCCTATTACAGGAATTAGCGTGTTCATGGGTGTAAATCGTGTCCATGTAAATAGTCCTGTGGTTCAGCGTTAATTTTCTCTCATCTGGTTGACATGTAATTATTAAATGATCTACCATTCCCTCCGTAGGGTGCCCATGTACATCGACACCGTCCCCAACCGCAACTCTCCCCCAGCCGTCCTCCTCCGCGAGTCCTTCCGCCAGCACGGCAAGGTCAAAAAACGCACCATCGCCAACCTCTCCAAGTGGCCCGATCACCTCGTCGAGGGTTTGCGCGTCCTCCTCAACGGCGGTATCGCTCTGCGCTCTCCCAACGAACTGCTCTCCATCTTGCGCAGCTATCCCCACGGCCACGTCGCCGCCGTCCTCGGTTCCCTCCGCAAGCTCTCCCTCCATTCCCTCGTCGCTCGTCCCGCCTCCCGTGAACGCGACCTGGTCGTCGCCATGATCGTCGCTCGCGTCGTCGACGCTCGCTCCAAACTCGCCACCGCTCGCGGCCTCAACCCCGAAAGCGCCGTCTCCTCCCTCGGCCACCTGCTGCAGTTGGGAGCCGTCGACGAGAATGAGCTGTATGCCGCCATGGATTGGCTGCTCGCTCGCCAGCACGGCATCGAGCAGCGCTTGGCCAAGCGCCATCTGCATGACAACACGCTCATGTTGTACGACCTGACTTCCAGTTACTTCCATGGCCACACCTGCCCGTTGGCGCGCCGTGGTCACAGCCGCGACGGCAAACGCGGCACCTTGCAGATCGTGTTCGGCCTGCTGTGTACCGCAGACGGCTGTCCCATCGCCGTCGAGGTATTCGAGGGCTCCACCAGTGACCCCAAGACGGTCGCCGCTCAGGTCGACAAGATTCGCAACCGTTTCGGCTTGCAGCGCGTCGTGCTGGTCGGCGACCGCGGCATGCTCACCGGCGCGCGCATCCGCGAGGACCTGCAGGGGATCGACGGCCTGCGCTGGATCACGACCCTGCGGGCGCCCACCATCCGCAAGCTGATCGAGGCCGGCGAAGTGGCGCAGACCATGTTCGACGAGCGTGACCTGGCGGAGATCAGCTCACCCGAGTTCCCCGGCGAGCGGCTGATCGTGTGCCGCAACCCGATCCTGGCCGAGCAACGGCAGCGCAAGAGGCAGAAGTTGCTGGCCTCCACGGAGGAGGAACTGACGCCGATCGTGACGGCCACGCAGCGCGCCAAAAAGCCGCTGCGCGGCGCCGCCGCGATCGGCCTGCGGGTGGGCAAGGTGATCAACCACTACAAGGTGGGCAAGCATTTCACCACCACCATCACCGACGACTCGTTCTCGTTCGTGCGTGACCTGGACAAGATCGCGGCCGAGGAAGAACTGGACGGGCTCTACATCGTGCGCTCCAACGTGGAGCCGGAGCTGTTCGACGCCGAGCAGACGGTGACGGCGTACAAGGATCTGGCCAAGGTGGAGCGCGCCTTCCGCAGCATGAAAACGGTGGATCTGAAGGTGCGACCGATCTATCACCGCAGTGCTGACCGGGTGCGGGCGCACGTGTTCCTGTGCATGCTGGCCTACTACGTGGAGTGGCACATGCGCAGCAAGCTGGCGCCGGTGCTGTTCGACGACCACGACCGCGCCGCCGGCGAGGCGCTGCGCGAGTCGGTGGTGCAACCGGCGGAACGCTCACCGGCCGCACACCGGAAGGCGGCGAGCAAGCGTACCGACGACGGTCTGCCGGTGCACAGCTTTCGCAGCCTGATGAGCGAGTTGGGGACGCTGACGGCCAACCGCGTGCGGATAGTGGATAGCGGCGCCACGTTCACCATGCACAGCGAACCGACCGCGCTGCAGCAGCGCTGTTTCGATCTCCTGGAGGTCAGCGCCCAAGTGTAGCCAGTAACGGACATCGGCTGTTGAGCGCAATTTTCAGATCAATAACGAATTAACAAGATTCCCGCTCTGGAACTTCGGTCTATCGCCTCGTCGACGATCTCAAGGCGGTTCTGTACCGGTGCAAACCTGAGCCGGTACCTCAACGGCCTGCCAGTCGGCGTGTTTTCTCCCAATTGGACGTCAACTTCCGCATGGTTCAGAGGGCCGCTCCCTCTCCACAACCGCTCGTTGGGCAAGCCGCCGTCCCGCTTATGGTCCTCACCTCCAATCTCCTTGTGCGCTATGCTCTATGACCCGGGTCAACGGCTCAAACGTGCCTGGTAGGCGCGCTGGGTGGTGGCGTACGTCTCGGGGGGTGCCGAGGTCGTACCGGGTCGCCGGCGGCGAGCGGAATGGCGGTCAGGGGGTCGGTTCGCTCACCCGGACGGGGGCGATGGCGAAACCTTCCGCGCGGTAGGCGGCGCCGATCCGCTGCAGGTGGCCGGCGTCTTCGAAGGTGCCGATCGCCGCGCCGCCGGAGCCGGCGAACTTGGCGTGCGCGCCCTGCTCGCGGGCAATGTCGATCATGCGTACCTGTTCCGGCGGCAGGTCGTACACCGAGCGGCGCAGGTCGAAGTCGCGGTCCATGATCGGCCCGAGGCGGGCCGGGTCGCCGTGGTGCAATGCCGCCAGGGCCTCGTCCACGAGTGCGGCCTTGCCGGCCATCGCCTGCGCGACGGCAGGATCGTGGTCAACCTCGGCCCGGTAGCGCATCACGTTGTGAATCGCGCCGGAGGACTTGGAGAGCCCCTCGTGCCAGGCGATGAACAGCGGCGGCAGCAGGTGCGCCGGAAGCGGGCGGTAGTCGCCGTGGCGGCCGCCGTTGCCGGCATACGCGGCCGCGGTGAAGTCCATCGCCACGACGCCGCCGTACACTGCCACCACGCGATCCTGCGGCCCGGCGCTGATGCCCAGCTCGATGGTCTCGGCCTCCAGGATGATGTTGGGCTGCTCGGCCTTCGGTATGTCGCGCTCGGTGAGCTCGTAGAACTGCATCAGCGCCTTGAACACGGCGGTGATGATCGCCGATGAGCCGCCGAGCCCGACGCCGAACGGGATGTCGGAGTGGTACTCGATCGTGAAGTTCCGGCGCGGCAGGGTGATGCCGCGGGTCTGGCAGCAGTGGTGGAAGCGGACCAGCAGGGCCTCGATCAGGCGGATGCCTCCGTAGTAGCCGTACTGGTGGCGGTAGCGGGCGAGTGCGGCCACGTCCGGGAAGCTGGTGGTGTCGCGCGCATTGGGCACCACGGTCACGCACGCCGACTCATACAGCGTCACGCCGGCGGAGAACGCGTCGAACAGCAGGGAGATCACCTTGCCGCCGAACAGGTCGGACGGATTGCCCACCAGGCCCGAGCGGGCACCGACGGCGGTGCGGATGCGCGTGGCGCCCGATTCATCGCGGGGTGCCGCGCGGGTGTCGCCCGCGCCGGGGAGGGTCTCCCCAACGCTCCCCGATTTCGCCGCCGGCGTGCGCGGCTCCACGCCCATCGCGCCGGTCACGCGGCGAACAGCGCGAAGGCGAAGTTGGGCGCCGGCGCGGTCATGTCGCTGCGCCCCTCCAGGTAGCGCCGTGCCTGCTGCTCGGGAGACACGTGGTCGATCTCGGCGAAGCCGGAGCGGCGCATCTCGGCGTTCAACTCGTCGGGCGTGAACATCGACAGCATCGGTTCGCCGCGCTTGGCGACGAACTGGTCGAGCTTGTCGGCGAACAGCAGGCCGTCGGCGGGCACGAGATGGCGAGGGTACTTGTAGTCGAGAGCGATTCGGGTGCCGGGCGCCGCCACCGCGGCGATGCGGCCGAACGTGTCGCGGACGGCGTCGCGCGTCAGGTAGTAGGAGGTACCCAGCCAGGAGAAGAACGCCGGCGCCGCGGTGTCGTAGCCGGCCCGTGTGAGTGCCTCGTCAAGCCGCTCGGTCTCGAAATCCACCGGGGTAAACACGAGGTTTGCCGGCAGGTGGCCGTTTATGCTGAGCAGCTTGTCGCGTTTCAGGTCCTGCGACGCCGGACGATCGACCTCGAAGATGCGCAGCCGGTCGGCGAGGTCTCCCTGGCGAAGGCAGAAGGAATCGAGGCCCGCGCCGAGGATCACGTACTGCCGGGCGCCGGCGGCGACCGCCTCGCGCAGGTGGTCCTCGGCGAAGCGCAGGCGCAGGATGTTCTCGGTGTGTATCGGTTTGAACTGCTTCAGGAGCCGATGCACGATGATCCTGTTCATCGCCCAGTTGTTGGCGACCAGCCGCCAGAACGGAGTGATCATGTGGATCGCGTAGGTGTCGGCGACAATCGGGGGCTGGTGCCAGCGCAGGTGGCTGGCGCGGATCGCCGCCGCGAGCACGGCCGTCGTACTGGCGCGTTTGGCGCGCGTTTCCTGCCTGCTGTCGGACGCCACGGCCTTACTATCCATAGCCGAATCCGCCCACCCTGTACAGCACCGCGCACCGGACGACAACTCGGCCACGCTGCGTGCTGCGATGCAGCAGATCGTAAGGATTGGCTGGTCGGTGCCCCTTACGACCTGTCGTTCGTCGTGGGGTCGGCCGTCTTGTTGCTCGTGTCGCACGCCGTCCACCACCTGGGGCCCGGCGCTGCAGAACCTGGACGTGGCATTCCAGGACCTGAACACCTGGCACTCCTTCCAGAACCTGGACGTGGTGATCTTCCTCAACCGCGACCGGCAGGTCCACATGATCGGCTCCGCCCGGGTTGCCCTTTCGCCTCCCGCAGTTGAGGCATGTACGCGTTCGGCATCGGGACGACTGCCGCCTGCGGCGCCATCTACCTCGTCCTGCGCGGCCTCGTGCTCCTGATCGGCGCTTGGCCAGCCGACGTGATGCCGCAGCACTACCTCTGCTTCTACGTCTCCGTGCTGTCCGCCCTCCTCGTCCCCCCACTCCTTCGGCCACTTCCTGTTCCTCCGCATCGACGACATCATCACCCCTGCGCGGGCGAGATCCGCTGGTCGCGTGCCCGTGTCTGAAGCGCGGAATCATCCGCTCACCTCCACGGCCGGGTAGCTTCTCGGGGACGGTCACGGTCGGTCGGAACTCAATTTGCTTCGACCCCTATCGGGAGTATACTTACCAGCTAATGACAGGCGCGCGGCAATTCGAAAGGCTCGAGATTCGTGGGTTCCGGGGGCTTTCGGGCCTCGAACTCAGTGGCTTGGGTACTCTCAACATACTGTTGGGTGCCAACGATGTAGGAAAGACTTCGATATTGGAAGCGATTTTTTTGGGTCTGTAATCCGTCCGCGCCATACAGCGACACAAGAGCGACGGAGTGCGCTCATATCGATACGATTACGATCAATTCGATCATTGCATCAGAAACGAATTGGAGATTCGTTAATCAGCATGGCTTGTTCAGTGTTCGTCGAAGGGAAGCCGGACAAAGCGTTGATAGAGTGTATTCTGAACTTCAGGAATATCTACAACGTAGAGGTTGATATGGTTGAGGGTGGCGTGTCGAAGCTCGGCCGTGTAGCTAATCAGATTAGGCGCCGACACGACAGCGGGAGAACCATCGCGCTGATTCTGGATGCCGATGGAGACTTACACCAAGCGCGCGCCGATTGTCAAGAAGCGGTGGATTCTCATGAGCTGGGCGGCTGGACATGGCGGTGCGCGCCGCCGGCCACGTCTACCTGTTCGAGTTCAAGGTGGCCGAGATGGCTCCGCCCGGCTCCGCCCTCGCCCAGTTGCGGGAGCGCCGCTACGCCGAGAAGTACCGCGCCGGCGGCGAACCGATCCACCTGATCGGCGTCGAGTTCAGCCGCGCCACCCGCAACATCACCGCCTTCGAATCAGCCGACGCCTGACCGCACTGCCCGTGCCGCGCGGTGTACGCGTCGTCCGCAACATCTTACCGGCGCGCCCGCATCTTCTGTCGCAAACCGACAACCGCTGCCCGGGCGAGCGTCGGGTCCGCCACGGCTGGCAGAGTGTCAGGACGCCTGAAGCATCTTCAGGATCGTATTGGAGTAGTCTCGCCCACAGGTGGGCTCCGGAAGCGGCCTCCCGTCTTGCTGGTAGAGCGAAATCGTCTCTTCGACGATCTCGCACAGTTCGGCAAATACGGCCTTCTCGTCATCGCCGTGGCACCCACCGTAGAACAGGCCGGGACAACTCCCGACAAAGCACCGGTCTTCGTTCGACCACTCGACAATCTTTACGTACTGACTGCCTGCATTCACTGCTGAGCCTCCCGAATGGCAGATCTGACCGCCATCTCCTGGTACGCCTTGGCATCGCTGTCCTGCGGACTGGCGAGCGTGACCGGCTTGGCTACGTCCAGATGCACGAAGTACGTATCAATCAAGGGTGGGATCCAGTTGCCTGATCACGTCGGCGTCGTCGAGCATGCCCTGCACGTCCAGGACGTCGTCCGGATACGGGTGCGGATGCCTGACGCCCGAGAAAGCTGCTGTCAGCCGGTGCGGGCGCCCGCCGTTCGGGGGCAACCGGCCCACGTCGACGAACGTGTACTCGAATTTGTTCCAACCCTCGGTTACTTGGCGTGGCGTCCAGGCGGGGAGGCCGTTGTACAGCAGCACCGGCACGATCAGCGGAGGTTCTTCCTCGACGCTGCGCGATCGGCGCAGGTCCGCGGACAGTAATGTTGCGTAACGGCGCAGGCGTTGTACCACTCTGGGGTAGGGATGCGTCAGCAATTCGATCATCAGTACCGTCGTTCCCCAGGGCCGGCGTCTACCCGGCAGGTAGTCCGCGCTCCAAACTGCATCGATGTGTATCTCGCCGCGGAGCAGGTTCTGATCGATACAATTGCCCGGCAACTTACTCAGATTCCAGATGTCGAGATCACTGGTGAACTCGCGCGGCAGGAACCCCATAATACTCCGGACTGTCCTCGGGTCAATGAACCCGTAACTGATCGTCACTTCGCGCGGTAACGATTGCGCAGCCGCGTCGGATTCGATTCCAATCGCGTCGGCGCTCCGGCAGTCCTGACAGATGCCCTGCCGCAAGTCCTCGCCGCGATCCCAACAGTAGTAGCAGATGCCGAGGCGCTGGCCCACGCCGGCGAGCACTTCTCCGGGGTTGCCGTCGTGGTGCCGGGACAGCGCCATGGCCCTTCGTATGAAACTGAGCGTCCGTTCCTTACCGATGGCCGCGAAGAACGAATCCGCCTCCAGCCTGATCAGAACGTCATTCAGCAGGAAGCTGTTGAAATGATGGGACACGCAGCGCAATCCTGAAGTAGCCGGTTACCGGGCGCGGCATGAGACACATGCCCCGTATTCCAGATCGTCGCTTCGCCGGCAGCATTGATAACAGATACCGAGGCGCTCTCCGATACCGTCCAGAACCTCGCCGGGGTTGCCGTCGTAGTGTCTCGCAAGACCAACGACATGGGCGACGAACTCGGTGGTCTTGTCTGGCCCAATCTGGGCAAAGTACGATTCCCGTTCGAGCATGACGAGCAAGCTGTTCAACAAGTGACTACCACTATGATTGGACATCTTGTTCGCCCGCACCTCCAGGTGGCAATCGCTCAGAGCGCGATCGACAACGCCCGCCGTTCATCAGACCTGATTGTCTCCAAGGCAGGCACGCGGGTCAAGCCCGGGGAGGTGGAGCGTGGTGGAGCGTCTCTCTCCAGACCCGTGAGGTGCGGCAAACCTGTACCGGGTCTCAATGCCATGGAGGTGACGAACCCGACCTTCGACCTGCGCGGCATCGCGGGTTGGGACGACATCCAGCCGTTGCCAGACCGACCTTGATTCAACTCGGCATGCGGCCGGATGGCGACCCTCTCCTCCCGCACGCGAGACGCGGCCGGCGGGAGCGCTGTCGTGTTCACCGCTGCACACATCACGAATTCCGCCAGCCACGCCTGGTGCGCACCACAGGCGTGGGCCGAGGCCGGCACCAAGCCCTGCCCCGCGCACACCGGCTCCGGCCACCTGCAGGTGCCGGCGGCGCGTCGCGGTCCCGCGTGGCGCCGCCGCCGCCGGTCCTCCGCCTCGACGGCGACATCACCTCCATGAGTGACGCCACCGACGGTGGAGCCCCCCGCCTCGGGTCCACGACGCTCACCTCGGACGGCCAGACGAGCAGTCACCGCGAGGGGTAGCGAGCGGCGGTCCGACGTAGCTGGTGGATCCCGTTGCTCGGGGTCGCGGGATTGATATGAGCTGGCATGGCTCGCTGGTGGGTTGATCTTTCGCAAGAAAGTCGGTCTTATCGAAGCGACGCTGAGCCAATGAGGACGTGCGGTGGAGAAGGTAGCGACGATGAGCTGGGTGCACGACGGGGATCCGGCAAGTTCACGATGCGCCCCACGCTGGGTGGAAGCACGCTCGCCTCGTGACGAGTCGCCCGGGGAGGTGGCGAGCGACTGCGTCAGTCGCCAAGCACTAAACAAGGATCCGCGGCGTCTATTGGTACCGGTGATCGTGTGTCTGAGCAGTTCGACGAGTGTTGAGTCAGTCGTTCCCGACGTGCTGCGGCGGTACACCGTCAGTGCGAAGCCGTTCGAGGGGAGAACCGTGGTAACCGTAAGAATCACATCGAATATCGATATCCCAAGTATGCGCGTCGTCGGGTCTCCCTTTGAGACGGCGTCGCGCTGGCGTGACTGGCGTCTGGACCGAAGGACGGTCCTGCACAGACGTCTTCAGCTGTCCGCAGTTTCTACACTGTGTGTACGCCTATAACTATGCCGTATCTATGGCTGTGTCGGCAGATCGCGTCCAATCGCTGGCTGGCGTCCCTCGTATAAGGCTTTGTCGACCTCGGTTTACAGCAAGATCAGGGCTAGGGCGACGGTCTACATGGCCGTCGTGTACGGACGTGTGATCCATCATGTACACCGTTTACTTGCTGCTACTTTTGCCATACGTAGCGACGTAGTCACTGTATTCTGCGTTGTCGTATTCTTGTTGCCGCTCGTGGACGGGATGCTTCGAATCCGAATTGGAGCCGGATGGGAGTACTATATTCCTCTTGTGATGCTTGTCTCGGCGTCTATGGTAGCTCGTCATAGCTTACGATACCGCGTACGAATCAACCGCTACTTCGCATACTATTTCGCGGGATCAGTCTTGGTTTCCATCTCCAACATCGCCGGTTTGGTCCGTGTGGAAGGAGTCGAACTGGACCCGGTCATAGTTTCGCAGGTCCATAGTCCGATTGCTCGCATGATCGTGGAGACGATCCGACTCTGCGCTTCTGGCTTGGTGCTGCTACTGTGTGTTACGTTGGTCGATAGCTGGACGCGTCTGCGACGGGTACTCCAAGCATTTATATACGGGGCGCTGCTACAGGCATCCTACGGAATATATGAAGTAGTAGTAAAGCTGTTTGCGATTGGACTGCCTCTTGTCAACACAAGAAGTATCGAGCGCAGCAATATTGTGAGATCTTACGGTACGTTCTACGAGCCTTCTCAGTTTGGTCAATTCATGTTGATAGCACTCTTATGTTTCGGCTTGTTTCAGGCGATCTACGGCTCTCATAGTGAGTTGAAGTTGGTCCGTTGGCGCGGTGTTGCGTTTGGTTTGCTTGTCGCAGGTTTGGTGGTGAGTCTGTCACGTGCTGCATTTATTGTAGGGTCTGGATGCCTTGTATTGGTGTTCGTATTACAAAAGGATGGTCGAGGATTACGAAGAACGCTTTTGCTTGTGGTCGGTATCTTGGTAGTGTTCGGTGGCGCAATGGTCCTATATTGGAACTCTCGTGATGAGGGAGATTTCGGAAGGTGGCTAGACCTTTTTGTGACTCAGGGAGCGTACGAAAATCTCGTGATGAGCCGGATTCTAACGATGGGCGAGACACTAGGGAGATCGGCAGCGGACATGATTCGAAATCCACTCGGTATTGGGACCGGGATGGCGATTTTCGAATACAGTACCATAGGTGCCCCGTTTCGTTTCATCGTCGAGTACGGCGTCGTGCTTACGATTGTGGGGGCGATCCTATTTCTTCGCTACGGATGGACGATGTGGCGGGGGCGGAGTGGGCGCTCCGGCGACCGCTTGGCCGTGCTTTACATTGCGTTTACGGCGATTCTGTTCAATTACAATTCGGTGACCCACGCCTGGACGTGGTTGGTGGTCGGTATTATGATGGTGGCGTCACGGATTCTGCGGTTGGAACGCGATTAACGGATGAGTTTTTTGAAGCTCTCCGGCCTCAGGAAGTTCATGTGCGCTCGGTTGGCCATTCCGAAAACGGTGAGTATAGATGCGCTCGTGACATACGTGGCCCATGGTGCTCCACTTGGCGCGGGGTTGGGTTTGATGTATTTGATCAACACATATTCCGGCGTAGACACCTATGGGAGACTTGCGATTTTGGTGGCGTCCACCAGTTTCGTCGGGAATCTGCTTGGGGCGCGGACCGGTGCAGCTGTTGTAAAGTTCTACGTCCGTGAGTCGATGTCTGGGAACAATGGACGCGCAAAGAGCATCGTATTCGTGAGTGTGTTTGTGGACCTTGTTCTCGCCGGCGTGGCGCTCGGGTCGGTCGCTGCAGCCAGTGGGTTGGTGGCGACGAAGTTATTGCAACAGCCTGAACTAGCGGGTCTGGTTGTCGTCCAATCGTTTGTCGTCGTGGCGCGGCATAGTCGTCGCAGTATGCTTGGATACCTCGAAGCACATCGGCGCTTCGGCGTGGTCAATCTGTGTCAGATATTGGAGGCCGTGATGCGGGTGGGTCTTGTGGCTTGCTTCTTTCTAGTATTACGAGATTCGCGGTTGCATGGTGTCGTAATTAGCTATGTGATAGCCGCGGCGATTGCTACGCTGCTGGTGATCAGCGCATTTGCCGTGCACAGCCGTCGGGAGTTTAGAGGCATCCGTACCACGGCGTCGTGCGGCCTGATGGCAGAGTACGCGCGCTATAATCTGAAATGGTTCTGGTCGTCAACGGTCGCTACAGGTTGGGAGCATGCTCAGCAGATTATTTTGGCAATCATCGCAACTCCAGCGGTGGTAGGGACGTATCAGATCATCAAGAACTTCCTCGCTCCACTACACCTGATAGGGACGCCATTTAATCTCCTGACGTTCCCGACAATGTCACGGCTGTACGCTGCGGGTAGGATGGACGAAATGAAGCGATATATGCATCGACTCACTTGGATTAGTGTGCCGCTAGCGGGTTTCGTCGGAGCTTCTCTTAACGCGATGATAGCCCCGCTGGTGGGGCTCTTCGGAGTAGTGGTAGATTCGGCAATTCGGATGAGTTTTGCAGCTATTTCGTTGCGCTCAGCAGCCCGATTGTATGTGTGGTGGGCGCGCAACATTAGCAGCTTAGTCGATCCAATGATCGACTTCTATAGGAATGTAATCAACGCGTTGTCGTTTCTCTGTATCGCGATGGTGGCGTGGTGGGTGCTGGAGGATTCTGTTCATCCGCTGTTGTTGATCAGTTTGGCGAGTTTGGTGGCTAATGTACCGGCATATGTCTACGCGCTACGGGTTTACCACTCGCGCCTATGAATTTGATCTACATCTCAAATACAAGGATGCCGTCCGAGCGAGCAAACACCCTTCAGTCCATGAATATGTGTGAGGCATTGGGGCGGATCGTTCCAGGTTTGGTGTTTCTGCTTCCACGTAGACGTAACACACGCGCGTTGGAGCGGGTGGTAGATCCATACCGCTACTATGGCGTGCAACGGACTTTTGTGCTGCGACGGCTTCCGTGCTGGGACTCTCGCTGGTTGTATCGACGAAGCCAGCGTGTGTGGTTCTTATTACACTCGGTCACGTTTGGCCTGGCATGCGTGTGGATGCTTTTTGGCTCCGGTCGGGCGGTGTGCGTACTAACCCGCGATACGGTCGGCTTCCGCGTCTTGGCTCTTGCCAAGCGCTTGGGTCTCCTGCGTTGTCGGCTATTCTACGAAATTCATGACTTCAGGCGACTCATGAGGCTATTTCTTCCGGGAGCGGAGGGCACAATAGTGACGAACCCATTTCTTGCTAAGCGAGTTCGGAGCGTGTCCGCCGTGAGGGTGTGGATGAGCCCGAACGGAGTGCATTCGAAGAGGTTCGTGCCGATGGACAAGATCGTGGCGCGACGGGAGATCGGGCTACCCGATTGTGGCAAGGTCGTGATGTATGTGGGGCGGTTCCAAACGCTAGGTTTGGAGAAGGGGATCGAAGACATGATCGCTGCGTTACCGTTCTGCGCGACGCGGGAGGTCAGCATGATCTTTGTCGGAGGACCACTGCAAGCAGTAGTTTCGTATTTGAACCATGCTATATTGGTGGGGCTCGACACGACGCGGCTGATCTTCCACGATTGGCAACCACCGGAGTCGGTCCCGAAGTATCTCGCGGCGTCAGATGTTCTGGTGATTCCGTACCCGCGGCTCCGCCGATACGATTACGGGATCAGTCCGGTCAAGCTTTTTGAGTACATGGCTAGCGGCAGGCCAACGGTGGCGAGCAACTTGGCGTCGATCGGGTTGTACGTGGAACATGGAGTCAACGGCCTTCTGTTCGAACCCGGGGATAGCCGTGATTTAGCGCGGCAGATCGACCACGCTCTGAGCAGGAGCGGGAGCCAGCTCGCTCACGCGGCGCGCGCACGAGCGCGCGCATACACATGGGATCGTCGGGCTGCGGGGATTGTCTCGTTTATGCTGAGGGGAGAGAAGACGTCGTGATTACCCTACGGGCGCTGCGCGATCGGTCGTCGAGCATCGGTGTCGTCGGGCTCGGCTACGCGGGAACGCCGTTGTTAATGGCGCTACAAGACTGTTTTTCCGTGTACGGATATGACAGTGACGAGGAGCGAATTCAGGAGTTGCGCACGGGCGCGGATCACACGGGGTCCACATCAGCAAGGGAGCTTGAAGCTTCAAGCGCATGCCTCTCATCGGACCCCACGGTCCTGAGACAGTGCGGTATGGTAATAGTCACCGTACCTACACCGCTCGCACTCGATCACCGTACACCAGACCTTGGACCGCTAGAGAGCGCTTCTTCCGCCATAGGAAGGAATCTCAGCCTAGGAGCACTTATCGTTGTGGAGTCGACGGTCTATCCGGGTGTGACACAAGGGGTCGTCGGTCAAATCATCGCGCGTGAGAGCGGGTTGGAACCGGGTGCAGGTTTCCACCTGGGTTACTCCCCGGAGCGTATCAACCCGGGCGACAAGCTCCATACGCTGAACCAGATTACCAAGGTTGTGGCTGGTGAGGACAACGCCGTTACCGAGCTGATGAGCGCCGTCTACGGGGCCGTGAACGGTGGTCAAGTTTACCAGGCGGCCAGTATCCGAACGGCCGAGGCCGCGAAGGTTTTTGAGAACGTGCAGCGGGACGTCAACATTGCACTCATGAATGAGTTGGCCATGATATGTCATCGACTTGGAGTCGATACGAGAGAAGTAATTCGGACCGCGGGGACGAAGTGGAACTTTGTCCCGTTTGAGCCGGGACTCGTTGGCGGTCATTGCATTGGCGTTGACTCCTACTACCTCACACATGCCGCCGAGGCGGCAGGATACTCGCCGCGCATGATTTCCACAGGCAGATCGATTAACGACTCGGTGAGCGGCTATGTGGCGGACCGAACCGTTGCGCTGATCAGGTCCGTCCGCAGTGGCCAGGTACCGATCAGAGTACTGGTATTGGGTTTTGCATTCAAGGAGAATGTCCCGGACGTGCGCAACAGTCGGGTAGCGGACCTCGTTGTTGCGCTGCAAGAACGAAAGATCGAGTGTTCTGTATTCGATCCTGTAGTCGACCCGGACGAAGCCCGTAGACAGTGTGGCGTTGACCTTGTCGACAGAGT
This sequence comes from Spirochaetia bacterium, assembly GCA_965208575.1. GTDB lineage: Bacteria > Spirochaetota > Spirochaetia > SZUA-6 > Bin103 > Bin103. The sequence continues at coordinate 36,349 of CBDBOV010000003.1, forward strand.
CGATTTCGGAGCACCGTATGACGCGATTGTCTTGGCGGTGAAGCATGACCTCTTTCTCTCGACCTATTCCCTTTCGAGAGTACGAGAGTTGGCGGTTGCATCGGGTGCTGTTCTGGTTGACATAAAGTCCGTATATGATCGTCAGGCGGCGCAGGCCGCCGGCTTCGTCTATTGGCGCTTGTAGCTCCGTCGATGCGAGTATGTTATTTCGGAAGCTACGATTCGGAGTATGCGCGCAACGCGATCATTCGCCGCGGATTGGACATGGCCGGAGTCCAGGTCTACGAGTGTCGAGCGGATCTCGGCCTTTCGAAGGGACAGCGCTATCGTGAACTATGGCGACTGCAAAGTGGGCTTCCTGGATCGTTGGACGCCATTGTAGTGGCTGAGGTCAATCAGTATCAGATGCCTCTTGCGCGGTACGCCGCACGTCGGCTCGGTGCTCGTCTAGTCTTTGATCCATTCATATCGCTCTATGATACTGCCGTTCAAGATCGAGCACTTGTGAGTTCTCGTTCAATTAGAGCGGGGGTATATCGTGTGGCCGATCGGGTGGCCGTGAACTTGGCAGATGCGGTGTTCGCGGATACCGAGGAGCATCTCAAGTTCTTTCGCGGGTTTGTTCGGCTTCGGAAGCCGGGCTTCGTCGTTCCTATCGGTGCGAACGAGGCTGTTTTTGACGCAAATAGATTCCTTGGTACGGGTGTTAGTACCGACAAGTTTAGCGTGCTATTCTGGGGAAAGTTTATCCCGTTGCAAGGCGTAGATACCATTCTGAGAGCGGCGAAGTTGCTGGAGCGGGAGACTGGGCTTACCATAACGCTTATCGGGAGCGGCCAGATGCTATCAAGCGCGAAGGACTTGGCGCGTCGGCTAGAGTTGGCGAATGTTCAGTTTCCGGGATTCGTACCACTCACCGAGCTTCCGGTGCGAATCGCGTCCGCGGACGCGTGCCTGGGCATATTCGGGACGACGGAAAAGGCGCTTCGGGTGGTTCCGAATAAGGTCTACGAGGGCCTGGCGATGCGGAAGCCAGTGATTACCGGCGCGTCACCGGCCATTGAGGAGGAGTTGGAGCCAGGGCTTCATATTCTGACCGTGCCGATGGGAGACGCTGAGGCGATTGCAGAAGCCATCATGCGGATCAGGCGAGATCGAGTTTTCGCGCAACGGCTGGCGGCAGAAGGGTATGAGATTTTCCGTACCACATTCACGGCAGCACATATCGGGCGGCGGGCCAAAAATGCCCTGGAGCAGGCGATTGATACGCGCCCGTAGTAGCGGCCGAGCATCGGGGGCGTTACGAGTCTTGTCGCTGGGGTATACGCGCGACCTCTGGGATGGTGCTCGGCGTTCGTTCGGAGACACCCGGGCGAGGCTGATGAGATATGCGGACGCAGTTGAGGAATACCACGTGGTGGCACACTCGCTGATCCGGCACAGGCTGGAACGAAAGATCAGACTGGCGGGTGGGTTTTGGGCCTATGCGACTGGCGGCCGGGGGCGAGTGCACTCATGGCTCGTGATGATCACAATCGGTGTTCGCATTGCGCGCCAGCGCTCGATTCACGTCATTCAGAGTCAGGACCCACTCGTGACTGGTAGCGCTGCACTTGTGGTGAAGCTGTTGACGGGCCGGCCCTATAACGTGTGTGTGTACGGCCCCAACCCGTTCGATCGACACTGGCGCCGATCTCATCGTCTACACGGGCTTGTTGCGCCACTGATGGGCTGGGTCCTGAGACAGGCCGATGGGATTCAGGTTGACGGAGATCGTACCGCACGCTCCATCCGGCGGCGATTACCCGGCGTCCCACTCGTGGTGAAGCCCATGGTCCCCCTGAACATTGCTCGCTTTCTGGAAGCGGACTCAGTTGCGGCGTTGCGAAGGCGGCTGAGTGCGAACGGACGTTATACGTTCGTCGGCGTGTTTGTCGGACGCGTGGTCGCCCAGAAAAACATTGGCTTGCTACTAGCCGCGGCGGCGATCGTGAGGGCGACTCGATCCGACATCGTCTTCTGGGTGATCGGCGCCGGCAGCGCGCTACCTGGATTACGGCGGGTGGCGGCGCGGAGGCAACTAGCGGATACTGTCCACTGGCATCCACCGGTCTCGCACCACGAGGTGCCTGCAATCATGGCCAGTGCCGATTTCGTGGTTCTCACATCGGACTATGAGGGTATGCCGCGTGCCGTGATTGAGGCGGCCGCGACGGGTACCAAGATCGTAATGACTCACGTGAGCGGCAGCGACGAAGTGGTTGTACCCGGCGAGACAGGTTGGGTTGTTCCGGTAGGCGATGCCTGCGGCATTGCCCGGGCAGTGGCCGACGCAACTGCAGATGGCGGAAGGACACCTGACGCGGCGGCCCGTGCGCGCACGCAAGCACGCGATTTCGTGGCCCGCCACGCCGACCCGTTGCGCCAGATTCGCTGGTGGGAAACGATTGTGGAGAGTCATCGGAATAGCCAAAGCGTTACCTGAACGACACCTCGTTCGTCACTGTTGCCACGATGACGGCAGATTCCTGGGAATCTCTATGTCGTCGAACGGCGCGCTACTCCTGGAACCCGCACGGCGTACCCAGTTCGCCATGCGCTGCAGGCCCTCGTCCAACGGTGTTTGCCTGCCGCGACCGAACACATCATTCAACTCCGTATGGTCGCAGTACGCGTTCTTTACCTCGTTTCGCTCGGGCAAATGAACCACCGGGTGCTGTGGCGAATCCATGGCGCAAGCGACCGCTTGTGCGAGATGATTCACTGTATACGGCATATCGGCTCCGACGTTAAACACTCTCCCACGGGCACGACCGACCTCTACCGACCGCACTATAGGATCAACGATGTCACCAATGTAGCTGAATGCCCGTTGTTGTTGCCCGTCCCCGAAGATCGTCATCGGTTGGGATTGCAGAATCTGATTCATGAAGATCCCGACGACATTGCGGTAGCGATCGCCAATGTTCTGAAATTCGCCGTACACGTTGTGGGGTCGGAAGATCACGTAGTCTATCCCGAACATCTCATGTGCGCACGAAAGATCGAGTTCCACGGCATACTTTGCTACACCGTAAGGGTCTTCGGGCTTTGGTGCCATTTCCTCTCGAAGAGGTACTTGACCGGCACCGTAGACGGCAATTGAACTAGCAAAAACAAAACACTCGCATTCGGTCATTACCGCTTCATTGATGAGGTTGATGCTGCCCAGCAGATTATTCTGGTAATTGAAACGCCGGATGAAGTGACTGAGCCCCTCTGCCGCATAGGCGGCGAGATGATAGACGTACTTGAATCTGTGCTTTGCAAACAGCTCCTGTACGGCTCGGCGGTCGACAACGCTTGCCTCAACGAAGGTAACAGACTCGGGAAGATTTTCGCGGAACCCTCCCGACAGATCGTCTACCGCTACCACATCGTGCTCACCTCGCTGGATGAGAGCGTGAGTGACGTGGGCGCCAATGAAGCCGGCAGCTCCAGTTACCAGCACACTACTCATAAAACCGTCCTCGTTCCACTGAACATTACAATTCGTTGTTGTACATATGCCGTCGTTGGGCGATACTTGTCAAGACAGTCAGCGCTGCAATCACTCCGTGGCGCACCTATCAAATTCAGGAGGATCCATCTCGGTGCTCGACGCGTTGCTTCAGTCAGGACTCATTGGCATCACACGTCTGGTGGTCGCCAGCAGCTTGGTCTACAGTGCTGCAACATGATGCCGGCGCCGGCGACGCACCAGTGCGATCCCCGGTCTCCCGACACCCCTTGCCAGAGTCATCAGGGAGCAGTGGTGCGTTCTGTTCCACCGGCTATATGGACTCGACGTAGTCCCGTTGTGGTACTTCATCGTTTTCGGTCCGGGTTTGCTGATAGGTGATGCTTATTCGACCGTCGAGCTGCGGCGGGTCGCTGCTCGGCGATGCGTTGCGCACGGTGCACGACGACGTGTTCGACGTTGTGACGTTGTGAGTGCATGGCTCTTTCACTTGTTCGTTGACGGCTCCTACAGGCCTATTAGGGGGGGGGGATGGTAACCACTCGCGTGATTCTTGTTACGTGGACAACGTGGCACGGGCCAACGTCGCCGCGATACCGCGACGGCGAGGCTTCGCTACCGATGTGTTCAACGTGGCTCAAGGCAGCGCTCACACGTTGCCGCATGTCAAGGAGGTCTTGGAGCGGATCGCGGGCCGGTGTCTTTGACTTGAAGCGGCGCCGACCGCGCCGCGGCGATCTGTCCTACGCATTGGCCAACACTACGCGGGCTCAGTTCGAGTTGAGATTCGACGCGTCGAACGGTTTTCGCGCGCCGCTCTCTCATTCGACGGCCTGGATCCGGGACTTAGGCGCCAACTCATGAGGCTGTTGGTATTCAACTTGGCGACCGATGAAGACGACCCGATTCTTGGCTTCGCTACCGACTGGATACGTGCGTTGGCAGTTCACTGCGAATCACTCCACGTGGTCACGATGCGGCGCGGCCGTGTTGCCTTGCCGAGTAACGTGAGCATCTTCTCGGTCGGCAAAGAGCGTGGATTCAGCGAGATCCGACGAGGGATTCGATTCTACCGTCATCTTGGACGCCTGCTCCTCACGCGGTCGTTCGACGGGTGTTTCGCCCACATGATGCCATTGTTCGCCCTCATGGGCGCACCGCTTCTTCGGTTGCGGGGCGTGCGTACGATCTTGTGGTATGCGCACAGCGCTGTCACTCCGACACTGAAGGCGGCAGCGCGTGTCGTCGAGTGCATCATTACTGCGTCACCGGAAAGCTGTCGGTTGCATAGCCCGAAGGTCAAGGTCACTGGACACGGGATTGACTCCGTTTTGTTCGTGCCACCTCCGGTAGACAACCGCTGGCCTCCTAGCGAATTACGTCTCGTACACGTAGGCCGCATCGCACCGATCAAACGTCTCGAGATACTGATTTCCGCGGCCCGGAAGTTGAGGACGTGTACAGGGAAATTACGCCTTGATCTAGTTGGTCCTGTTGGTGATGAACGATATGCCCGCATGCTACGTGAAACAGTCGAACGAGATGGGTTGGCGCGCGTTGTGCACTTTGCCGGTCCGCTGGAACGACACAAACTGACGGCGATCTATGGTCAGGCTCATTTCATGTTGAATGCTTCGGCAACCGGCAGTCTTGACAAGGCAGTACTGGAAGCGATACTGTGCGGTGCTTTGCCGGTTACTTGTAATGACGCTTTTGCGGGGTACCTGAGCGCTTTAGATCCGCTCCTTTACGTTGAACGCGGCTCCGGGGCGGAATTAGCAGAACACATAGCGGCACTCTGTCGACGTGATAGCGAAGAACAACGTCGTCTTGTTCAGCGCTGCCAAGAGTCCGTCCTAGCGACTCACTCCCTTGATAGACTCACGCATTGCGTAGTGAAGATGTTCAAGAACGTAGCGCGGCGTTCCTCGACACCGAGGCATGTATGAGTAAGCGTATCCTGGTGACCGGTGGAGCCGGCTTTCTGGGCTCTCACCTTTGCGATCGTTTGCTTCGCGATGGGCATGAAGTACTTGCTGTAGATAACTACTTCACGGGCCGCAGGCACAATCTTAGTCATCTGGTGGGGAATCCGCGATTCGAAGCGATGCGCCATGACATTTGTTCTCCGCTCTACGTCGAGGTCGACGAGATCTACAACCTCGCGTGTCCTGCCAGTCCCGTGCACTACCAATACGATCCGGTGCAGACTACGAAGGTCAGTGTTTTGGGTGCTATCAACATGCTGGGACTTGCGAAACGGTTGGGTGCACCGATCCTGCAAGCGTCCACCAGCGAAGTATACGGCGATCCGGAGTGGCATCCACAGACCGAGGACTATTGGGGGAATGTCAACCCGATTGGCCCTCGTGCTTGCTACGATGAAGGCAAGCGTTGTGCGGAGACCCTGTTCTTCGACTATCGCCGTCAACATGATCTTGAGATCAAGGTCATACGCATATTCAATACCTACGGGCCACGAATGCGGCATGACGATGGTCGCGTGGTGAGTACATTCATTACGCAGGCATTACGAGGCGAAGACATCACGGTCTTTGGGGATGGTATGCAGACACGTAGTTTTTGTTACGTAGACGACCTGATCGATGGGATCGTCGCAATGATGGCATCGCGCCCTGGATTCACCGGGCCTGTGAACCTCGGAAATCCAACTGAGTCTACCATGCGAGATCTAGCCGAATTGGTCGTCAAGCTCACCGCCTCCCGTTCGCGCATAGTATACCGACAGCTTCCCGAGGACGATCCACGGCGGCGGTGTCCAGCGATTACACTTGCGTGGGACGTGTTGCGTTGGCGTCCGCGGACCAGCCTGCAGGACGGACTCAGGTCCACGATTGACTACTTTGGCGCAAAACGCTTTCCGGCGTAGACTGCCTCGTACGAGTGTTCTCCGGTGGCGTCGACTTGGTTCGTTTCGAAAGTGGCAGACAGAGCCGGACGCGTGTCCGTAGTGCCGCACTTGTGATCAGAACTGACTCGCCGATGACAGAGCTAAGCGGTCTTCGGCCTGCCTTGGCGGCTACGATGATATGAGATCGTATCATCAACTATTTCGTTGAGTTTCAGTACCGGCAAGTAATCGACTAAGCGCTGCAACCTGTCAACACAAGGCACGCGCCGCTCTATGTCTTCGAAATCTCTAGGAAAGGCCACATCGTAAGGAATCAGCCTAATGTCTGATCCACTGCGTGTCTTCTCTCTAATCATCCGAGCCAGCTCGATTATCGAGGTTTCCTCGATCCCTCCAACGTTTACGACCTGTCCGACTGAGGCGGGTGTGTCTATCAACTTACGCATTGCTGTCACGACATCCCGCACGTGGACAAAGGTACGTGTTTGAGTACCGTCTCCGTAAACCGTAATTGGCCGATTCTCCAAAGCCTGCTGCACGAACCGCGGTACGACCATGCCATAGCGCCCGGTCTGCCGCGGACCCACCGCGTTGAATAGTCGTACAATGATCACGGGAAGGCCCTTCGTATTGTGGTAAGCGAGAGCAGTGAACTCATTGACGACCTTGGAGGCTGCGTAACTCCAGCGAGGCTTCGTAGACGGCCCGTACAAACAGTCGTCTGTTTCCTCCAGTGGAACACGCTTTTGCTTGCCGTAGACTTCAGATGTGGACGCAATCAGAACCCCTTTGCCAGCCTGACTACAGACATCCAGTAAGGTCTCGGTGCCATATACGTTCGTCAGAATCGAAGACAACGGGTTATCAATGATATATCGTACGCCGACGGCGGCCGCCAAGTGAACGACATAATCAGAGCGCCGCACAAGTCTGGAAAGGACGTCCTTATTGAGGACAGAATCAACAGTAACTTCCAATCGCTGCCTCTCGTAAGTACTCAAATGACCGAGATTGTCTAGCGAACCGGTAGAAAGATCATCAACAATGTCGACCTTTACGCCGTCCCGTAGATAGCTCTCAGCCAAATGAGAACCAACGAAGCCGGCGCCACCCGTGATCAAAACCCTGTTCAACTGCTGCTCCTCGCCAACTGATGTACGAGCTCAAAGTATCGCGTTGCCACGGATGATACGTCAAGACTCGCGACGCGTCGCTGCGCCTCAGACCGGATACGCTTGTTCATCGTGGAATTCATTATCACTTCCTCGATCTTCACGCTAAGTGTTCGCGCGTCGTCGATCGGAACAAGAAGTCCGTTCAGTTTGTCACTAATCAGATAAAGCGCGCCATCTGTCTCGGTAGCTACGACGGGTAGACCGAGTGCCATGGATTCTGCGATGGCAATGCCGAAGGTCTCCCACCGAGACGAGCTGACTACGACGTCCGCCGATGCGATCCAAGCATAGGGATTTGATGAGTAACCGACAAAATACACTCGGGAATCCAACCCGGGAAGACTACGCACCAAGCCCTCGAGCGTCCCTCGCTCTTCACCATCTCCGACTATACAGACTTCGAGATCGATGCCACGCGATAGAGTCAAAGCCAACGCCCGAATCAATACGTCGGTGCCCTTAGCATAGTGCAACCGACCGACACTCACCAATCGGTAAACGGCACGCTTTGCAAGAATGCCGAAGGAGATGGCGGATCGTTCTCTGATGAACGCCCGATCGATCGAGTTGGGAATTAAGGTAAATCGGTTGGAGGAGATCCCTAGCAACTTCATCGTAGTTCTCTGAATCCCGGGCGAAACGGCGACAAAATGCTCTACGGAAATCGAAAACACAACGGAAATCAATTGCCTAACGATACGGCGCAACAGTGTCTTGTTAAGATGCTTGTACAAGTCACTTTGAACGCTCCACACCAGAACCGGACGTCGCTTGAGGAAGAATAGAGCAAGCGCGGATAGAAACACGGGTAGCCAAAGAAATCCGATTACGACATCGTGTGGATGCTGACCTAGGAAGGTCCGAAGTCGACCGATGGTACGAACCGCCCACCAGACTTTCGAAACTACAGTCTGCGGGGCACTATCAGACAGGTAGTGGACGCGCTCCCGGATGTATGGGAGGGGACGCTCGTTTAGCCAGACGCCTTGTCGTTCGAGCAATAGCAACGATGAGTCGCGTCCCGCAGTGCACCATTGCTGGAGGATCTGTAGCAACTGCCGTTCGGCTCCACCGCTGTGGAGGTTGGTGTTAAGCAAGATACACTTCATTGTTGGACAGCGGACGGAATAAGAGTGTTGACTGATAGCATTTCGTCGAGAGCGCAACCGTTGACCCCTGATGCCGAGTCGGTGAACTCGGTGAGATCAGGTCGAGCCCAAGTGGAGATTACCGAGATATAGAACAATGTCAAGTGCTAAACTGGGTTGTTGGCCGATAGAGAGGTCAGCGCGACTTCGGTTTCGCAGCACATGATGTCGCGCTTGAATTGCGACGCGAGCAGCGTGGTCGCGTTCTCGGTGTGGCGGACTCGCCTGTCGTCCGACAGAATCGTTCCGACGGCTGCCTCGAGATCCGCCGGAGAAGCGGGCGGGATGAGGCAGCCGGTCTCACCGTCTCGGACGAGTTCGCTAGTGCCTCCAGCGTTGGTGGCGACGACGGGGATGCGTAGCGCAAAGGATTCGAGAACCACATGCGGCAACCCCTCATACGTGGAGTTCAGTACGAAGACATCGGCGGTCGACATCAGCGCAGCGAGGCGGTGCCGGCTGAGATTGCCATAGAATCGTATCCGGTCAGCGCACCCGAGGTTCGCGGCGAGTGACTCGTAGCGCTGGCGCTGGGGTCCATCTCCGGCTACCGACAGCAGCCAGTCATGATGCGTGGAGACCACACGAATGAGGTCGTCCACGCCCTTCCAGGGTACCAGACGGCAGGCAGTGACAAGATGTGCGTAGTCGGACGGTACTCTATACTCGGCTGGATCGGCGGGTGAGACACGCTCGAACGAGTTGTAGATTACAATCAGCCGGGAGGGATCTATGTGCCAACCCGACACGAGATGCCGAAGATAGTACGACGGAACGACAATCCGGTCGGCAGTGCGCAGCGGGAGATTCCGGAGGAACTTCAAGAGTGCAAGCTTCGGGTTGTGCTGCGGACGCTGGAATTGCTCGATGGTCAACGTGGTCATGGCCCGGGTAGTCGCACGCTCCCAGGCCCAATCACCGACTACTTTCGCCGCGAGCGGCTTGCGCATCACCAAGTTCGCAACGAAGGACTCCAGTGCGAGCCCGTTGACATAGATCAACTCTGCCCAGCTACGTTGTGCGACGAGAACGCGCACGACGGCAGTGAATCTCCAGAGCAGTGGCAGTGTCCGCGATATACGCGTAACTGCGAACGGGAACCGGTCACGAGTCTCGGGTTCGCCGTCGGCCAGGGTCACGGTACGAACTTCGTGCCCGGCGGTTACGAGGTGCTCAGCCATGACTGGCACGTAGCTGGCGGGCCCGCCGACGTCAGGGGGGAAGATACCGGTCACTATGAGAATGCGCACAGTGCCGATCCTGCATACGAAGGCGCGCGGCAGCCCAGTAAGCAGCCACTTGTCAGTTCATGCACAAGACATTCCCGCGTTGCGCTGGGAGCCGCAATCCCATTCAGGTCGCACCGTCCGAAACCGCCCTCATAATCTCGTCCCAAAGGTCTCGGTTCACCTCCTCCGCGTCAAATCGACATACTGCAAGCTGTCGACTTCGCAATCCCATGGATCTGATCTGCTGATGTTTGCCGATCAGTCGCCTCATCGCGGCTGCAAGCTTTACCGCATCACGAGCAGGCACGATATAACCATTGTGTCGATCGATTACGGTCTCACGACAACCCGGCGTATCAGTGGTGATCACCGGTTTGGCCATGGCCATGGCCTCAAGTGTCGACACTGGGGTGCCCTCTCGATACGACGGCAGCACGAAGACGTCAGCGTCCGCAAGGTACGGACGTACATCCGTGGTGGCGCCCCTATAGCTTACTATGCCTCGATCCTGGTAAGAGCGAAGCGTAGCAGGATCGATGGCCGACGGGTGATCGTCGAACGGTCCGACCAAGACCGCTTCAGCCGGATGTCCCTCCTGCTTGAGGATAGCCGCGGCTTCGAGATACTCCAACACTCCCTTGTGTTTCAGCAATCGAGCGATCATCAGGAAGGTGGTCGTGTCCTTGGCCTTGCGGGCGGGCGCCGGTACGAAGTGCCGCGTGTCGACACCACTGCCGTAGACCCGGAAGGTGCGGGACCGAGGCAGGATACCCATGCGTACAAACATATCCTGGTCGTCCGGATTCTGAAAGAACACCATTACGTTTTTACTTAGAGCGAAGCGCAGTGCGAGATGTAGTACAGGTCTGATAATCGCCATCATCCGACCATCATCGGTAAACAGGAAGCCAAGCCCGGTGATCACGCTGAACACGCTGCTAGTCCGCGTGGAGCGCGCCGCTATGGAGCTGTAGATTACGACCTTTGGTGTAAAGTTCAAAATGATGTCAGGTCGCAGATTTGCCAGTCGCCGCCGCAGCCGGCCGATGGCTAGCACTTCCCGAATCGGATTCGCACCGCTTCGGGAAACAGGCCAGTCAACCAACGACACGTTCATACGTCGCAGGTCGGAAGCCGCGGAGTCGAGCGCACACACGACAGAGATGCTATGTCCGCAGCCCTGCAGAAACCGAATCAGATTAGACCGAAGCGTGCTCACGCCGGACGCGCTATTCATGATTATAGCGATGTGCACGGAAGCAGCTGCTCCTTCAATGTTTGCCGTCTATCCTTGAGATCGAGATCCAATAGAGGTCGCCACTTGCGCATATGAGGAACCGAGGTGGTAATGCGTTGATCGCAGACCACCACTATATCACTACTGCATCGACCTGGCAATAAACAAAGCATTGAGTCTCGCAGGAGACGAGAACGCGCGGGCTCTACTAGGTCACATTGTCCACCGTGGCAGCCCTGCGACTGTACGACCCGCCGGCCAGATCAGTCCGAATGCGGTTCAGCTTGGCGGTTTGCTTCGGATCGGTGATCAAGTTCCGCCAATACTCAAAAAAGAATGCAAGAAGTGTCGACAGTCCGAACACGATTACTGTCCCGATCTGGCAGATCCGTGAACGGCTTGGCCTAAGTTTGGTAGTGGGGATCTCCGCAGGCTCGATGATGGTGAACGCAGGGATGGTCGCCCGTGCGTTGATCGCTTGTGCATGTTCGCTGCGTAGCCAGTCGTGGATTCTCAAGTGAAAGTCCAGGTCCCGACGTAATTCGCGGTAGCGAGCGAGCATCCCCGGGAACTCACTCTCTGGAATTGTCACAGCCGAGAACTCGTTGAAACCTGCGTGAAGCTCATCCACTGCTCGACGTAAGATATCGGTTTCGCTCTCCAGCGTTACGATCGTCGGATCGCTTTCCGGAAATGTGCCGCGTAGAGAGCGTAACTGCAATTCGTTAGAGAGTACCCGTTCCCTGAAACTCGAAGCTAGATTCGTGGCCAAGGCTCGTTGTTCACCGGGGTGGATGAACCCGCTTGTTACTTGGAATGCTTGCAGGCGCGTCTGTGCAACTCTTTGAACGTCAGCAACTATCCGCAACCGGTCTTCGATGTGTCGTCTTCTTTCTTTTTGTGGTTCCTCGAATACTGTGCGGAGACGTTCACCAAGAAGTACAAGAGCACGCTCTAGCACCGCGGCCGAGAGTTGCGCGGATGTTGACTCGTATGAAATCGTCATTACGGAAGAGCTCTCATCGAATCGACTCCGTAGCGAATCGTTGAGCATTTGACGAGCGCGAGCCCTGTCGTTCACCCCCGAGGGGCCGATGAAGCCAAAATCGTCGATGATCTGGTCTTGAATCGTACGTCCCGCGAGCAGCTCAGTCGCCAATGCTGCGGTCCTCTTGACGCTCCTCGAAGTCACCGTCCTCGCAGAGGGTCTCACTCGAGATCCGAAAGGAGTCCTGTCGGAAGCCAGCGAATATTGGCGCGAATCAGGGTAATCCAATAGCAAGACGCTAGCCTCGGATCGGTAAATGTTGGGTAGCAGATTCCAAGGGCTCGAGCTGGGAAGATAGAGAGTTAGAAGCGCGTACGAAAAGATCAATACAGCTCCGATGGTGGTGCTGGCGACGACGAATCGAAATCGTTCGAATGGGACTCGCAGTAGGTCGTACAGCGAAATGGAGTCATCGGGTACCGTATCACCGCCGACCGGCTGACCGAGTTCATGGACGCGTTGGTCATCCATACGCTGCTGGCTGGTCGTTAGGTGGTCGAACTCACGTTGGAACTCGTCGCGTGAGCGCCGCGTACTCGCCACCGTCTCAGCTCCAATCTCCGGTGGTCGCGCCTAAACCGGACGACGTACGTTCGCCCGGCTACTTGGTGGGCTGGCTGTCTGGACGAACGGCGACCGGGGGACAACTGGCACCCTGGTACTGAGGGTCGCCATCGGGGATATTGCGGAGATACCAGGCAACGAATCGGTCTACGCCCTCGGTAAGCGAGGTGTGGACCTTGTGTCCGATTTCTTCTTGCAGCGCGGTGGTGTCGGCCCAGGTGCGGGGGACGTCGCCGGGTTGGATGGGGACTTGACGGGTTACGGCTTTCTTGCCCAAGGCGTTTTCGAGGGCGGCTACCAGGTCGAGGACCGAGACGGGGTCGCCGTTGCCGATGTTGTAGACGCGGGCAGGGGCCGGGGAGACGGCGGACTGGCGGCCGTCCCAGTCGGCGGCGCCTTGGGGCCGATGGTCGATCACGCGGTGGATGGCTTCGACGACATCGTCGATGTAGGTGAAGTCGCGTTCCATGTCACCGTGGTTGTAGAGGTCGATCGGGTCGCCGTTCATAATGGCGCGGGTGAAGGAGAACAGCGCCATGTCGGGGCGGCCCCAGGGGCCGTATACGGTGAAGAAGCGCAGGCCGGTTGACGGGATGCCGAACAGGTGCGAGTAGCTGTGCGCCATCAACTCGTTGGCGCGCTTGGTGGCGGCGTACAGGCTGACGGGATGGTCGGCGGCGGTGGACTCGGTGAACGGAACGTGGCGGTCGAGGCCGTACACCGAGCTGGACGAGGCGTAGACCAGGTGTCGCACCGGGGTCTTGCGGCACGCTTCGAGCACGCTCAGGAAGCCGTGCACGTTGTTCGAGGTGTAGGCGAACGGGTCGCTGAGCGAGTAGCGGACGCCGGCTTGCGCGGCCAGATGGCATACCACGTCGAAGCGTTGTTCCGCGCACAGGGCCGCAACTGCGTCGGCGTCCGCAAGGTCGAGGCGTCGGAAGCGCAGTCCCGACTCGGCGGTGAAGGTTTCGGGACCGCATGTCTCGTTGCAGACGATTCCGAGTTCATGCAAGCGGTCCAGCTTGAGCTGGACGTCGTAGTAGCGGTTGAGGTTGTCGATCCCAAACACGCGGTGGCCCAACTCGACCATGCGGCGTGCGAGGTGGAAGCCGATGAAACCGGCAATTCCGGTAATGAGAATCTTCACAGATCGCATTATGAGCCCTCAGGCGCTTAGGGGCAACAGGGCAGGGGGGGTGCGAACGCCGAAAGCGGTAGCAAATCATTGACTCTGAGGCGGAAAAAAGGTCTACCTACCCCACGACACCACACCATGGGGAGGTAGACCATGAATACGGAAGGACTTATAACGGCCGCCGAGGGCCTTGTCAAGGAGTTGCAAGGGCGCATCAACGGCGGCCGGATGGATCTCCAGGAGGCGGAAGCCAAGATCCTTGAGATGGTGAACTGGATCGGCGACGAGATGGTGCAGGAAGTGGTAGCCGGACTCGCGGAGCCGACATCCGCCAACCAGATCACGGTTGGCGGTGAGGTGGCAGTGTTCGAGCGGGTGCGTAACCTGCGGTTCATCAACCGCTTCGGCGAAGAAGTGGTGCACCCGCGGCGCTGCTACCGGTACCGGCACCGGAGCGGAGGCGTGGCGCCGCTGGATGTGAAGCTGGGGATCGACGGGTGCTTCGGATTCTCACCGCTGATGACGTACCTGATCTGCATGCTGGGCGCGGATGAGTCGTATGCCGGTGCAGCGGCAAAACTGGAGGCGATGCTCGGGTTCAAGGTGAGCTCGACGGCGGTGCAGCGCACTACCGAGAAGACGGGAGAGCGGATACCCGATACCCCCGACGATCTAATTGATGAGCAGCGTCAGCGGCAGCCATGTTCCCTGATGGTGGTCGAGGTAGACGGAACGACGAGCCCGCAGATCACGGAGCAGGAAGGGATTACTGGTCTTGCCAGCCTCCGGGCGCCGACCTGTTACAAGGAGTGCAACCTGATAGTCATCGAGAAGCACGATGATGGCAAGGTGATCGACCGCTGGACCGGAGGACGCTATGGACCACGCGGTGAGTTTGCCGGCTACGCCGAGCAGGCTGGACTGCGAATGGGCTTCCTGGACGCTCCACGAACGCTGTTCCTCGGTGATGGTGCACACCACAACTGGGAACTGCAGCAGACCCACTTCCCCGGCGCGATACCGATCCTGGACTACTACCACGCGGCTGAGCACCTCGCCGATTACTGCAAGCTGCTGTCTGCTACGCTACGCGATGCCGTCGAGCGCAGCTTGTCCACGATGATGTGGGAAGGCGAGGTGCTGCAGATGATCCACGAGATGAAGCGTTCACTGTCGAAGGTCACCGATACTGACGAAGCGTGGAAGCAGATCAACTACTTCACGAACAACCAGGACCGTATGGACTATGCCCGTTACCGCGATCTCGGGTGGCCGATCGGCAGTGGCTTGGTCGAAGGGCAGTGCAAATTGGTTGTCGGTCGACGCTTCAAGGGCAACGGGATGAGATGGCGACCGCACGACAACCGCTGCGTGCTACGCACCCGTCTGGCTCTGCTCAACGGCGACCTCAAGCGCTATTTCAGTCCTCCTGACGACTGCGAGATCAAAGCGGCCTGATCGTGTCAACCCCTGTTACCGCTTTTGGCATTGGCACCCGGCAGGGGACTCGTCAGTCGCCTACTCGCTCGCTCGTACACGGTGATCAATCATTTCCTCACTATCGCTTGCTCAGATCGACCGGAGTCGCAAAGCGAGGGGCAGCAACCGGCTGGCTCGAAGCCGGCACCGTCGCCGGTCAACTTGTCGTGCACTGATGAATATGTTGGAGTCGTCCCAATAGATGAAAACCTTGTCCATTTCGAGTTCGGATCACTGCCTCAAGTGTCAGCGGTCGAACCAGAGTTGGTCGGCCCAGTACATCAGGTTGCCTTTCCAGTCGGTGTTGGAGACCGGGAACTCGGTGGGCACGTTGCGCAGGTCGTTGTTGGTGAGCAGGACGGCCGGGGCTTCGCCGACGGTGCCGATCACGAACACGTTGTTGCCGGTGAATTCGAACATCTGCTGGGCCAGCTCGAACCACTCGTCGGAGCCGAACTCGGACAGCCTCAACTGGCGCCGCCAGTCCGGAACTGGCGCTGCCAGTCGAAGTAGCGCTTCCATTCCGCGGGCGGCTCGGTGCCCGGCAGCTCGCCGCCGTAGTCGGACAGCTTGCGTTCGCCGCGCTCGATCAGCCGGCGCGCCTGCTCCCACTCGTCGTAGCTGCCGGTCATGTTGAAGTCGCCGTGCAGGCCGACGCCGCCGGAGCCGGGACCGTCGTTGATCCAGTTCCAGAACTCGGTGATGGCGTCGATGCCGCCCGGCTGCAGCATGAACTCGTCGGCGGCGATGTTCTCGCCCCAGGCGGCGTCGTCCACCAGCCGCGGCACCACGCGCAGGTCGACCTCCGCCCACTGCGCGATCTCCAACTCGAACAGCTTGCTGATGTCCACCGGGCCGCCGGTGCGCGCGGCGACCTGGATGGTCAGGTTGGAGCCGTCCGGGAAGGTGCGGAAGCCGTCGCGGTCGCGCCCGCTCAGGCCCACTTCGTCGAGCAGGCTGCCCGCCTGCTCGGGGTCGTGCTCGGCCCACAGCCACTGCCACTCCGGTTTGTAGAAGCGCGCGGTGGAGTGGATGGTGGCCGCGGTGGGCCGGCCAAGCCCCAGGAAGTACACCTCGTTCAACTCGTCGCGGTCCAGGGCCAGCGACATGGCGCGGCGGAAGCGCACGTCGTTGAACAGCGCGCGGTAGTTCTCCTCCTTGTAGGTGGGGTTGAACCCGAACGCGCGGCCCACGTCGACGCCGGGAATCAGCGAGATGGTGTAGTTGCCGCGCTCCTCGTTCTCCTTGTAGTCGGGCAGGGAGGCGAAGTTGGTCATGGTAATCGCCCAGTCCACCTCGCCGGCGATCGCCTTCAGGTTGAACACCTCGGTGTCGGCGCTCGGGGTGGTGAGGATGCCGTCGATGTAGGGCAGTTGCTGGCCCTCGGGATCGACCTTCCAGAAGTAGGGATTGCGCTCCCAGCGCTCGACCTGGGCGCTGATCTCCTTCGCGATCCACGGCATCATGGTGGGAGTCTCCAGGCCGACGCCGCGGATAATGTCCCAGTGCGCCACCAGCGCCTCGGCCCAGGTGTCGTAGCCCTCCTCCTCGGCCAGCTTCTGGGCGTCCTCGTTGTAGCGGATGTGCCACTTCTTGAGATAGTTGCTCGGCGCGTACTGCACGTAGTTGCCGCCCTTCCAGGTAGTCCAGCCGGGAATGACCACGTAGTCGATCTGCGACATGTGGAACTGCATGGCGTGGTCGTCGATCTTGGTGATGCTGACCGCGGTGGTGGGCGTCTCGCCGGCGCGCCAGCCGGGGTCGACGCGGTCGTCCCACTTCATGTCTTCCATCACGAACATCAGGTCGTCGACGATGAACGGGTCGCCGTTGGACCACCTGGTGCCGGGGCGCAACTCCAGGGTGACGGTGAGTCCGTCGTCCGAAACCGCGTAACCGGCGGCGATGTTGGGCACGATCTCCAGCGTCTCCTGGTGCATGGTCAGCAGGTAGATGTCGAGCATCTGGGTGGTCATTTCGCCGCCGCGCTGGTTCATGAAGCCGACCGCCTCCGATACCCGCAGCGTGCCCCCGTACCTGCCGACGCCGTCGGCGAGCATCTCCTGCACCACCGGATCGAACGGGATGCGCTCCTCGACCGGCGGCAACTCGCCCGCGGCAACCCGCGCCGCCAGCATCGGCGCCTCGCTGAACCGCCCGCTCATCGCCGCGCCGGCCCCGGCGGAAGCGCCCTGCTCCGCCTCGCCGGTAGCGAACGCCGCCACCGGCAACGCCAGCAGCAGGACGCCCGCCGCCAGCCACCGCCACGTCATTGCAATCTTCGCCACAGACATGCTCCGCGCCCAATTGTATCAAACTTGGGCCGACGGTCAACGGCTACAACGCTGCCACCCGCTACGGCGCCGCAACCGGAGTAGGGAGCAAGCGCCAGCGCCAACAGCGGTACGCCGACTGCGCCGCCGTTGGTTGACATAACGGAGCAAGTTCGTGTCATTGTATCATGGTTGGCCGGTCGTCGAGCCGCACCACCAAACAGCGGCCGTCGCGGAGGTATCCTGGTGCAGAACGGAACCGCAGTGCCGGTTCAGGACGACGAAGGACTGAAACAGATAGCGACAATCGCCCGGGAGGGCCTGGAGCAGTACAAGGTTCGGTTCAAGTTTCAGGTAGTGGTGGACCGCGAGTCGAACGACTACGGTGACAGCGACGGCGAACCGTACTTGGATATCGCTATCATATGTGATGTCAATAACGTCGACGAATTAGGAGCATCTGATCTGGTTGGTTACTTGATGACGCTGCGAGATAAGCTGGTCGAGATCGGCGTGGAGGAGTTTCCGGTGCCGTCATTCTTTTTGAAATCAGAGTGGGAGGGGCTGAACAAGCACAGTGGATCCCCATAAGCTCTTGGCGGCGGCACGGGACCTCGTTCACTCGGGTATACAGGGCAACAGAGTAACTGATGAGTACCTTCGGCGATCTGTCAGCACGATCTACTATGCGCTATTCCAGTGTTTGTCGAGATCCAATGCCGATGCGTTGGTTGGCGGCCCAAGGGCGCGGCGTGATCAGGAAGAGTGGGATTTGGCTTACCGTGCGATGGATCACAGGAAGGCACTCAATCGTTGCCGCAGAAATGACGAGGTGAAGAGGTTCCCAGTAGAGATTCAGAGGTTTGCCAACCTGTTCTGTATAGCACAGGAACAGAGGATCAAGGCGGACTATGATCCGCACGCAAGGTTTTCAGGCGGTTCGGTTCTGGTCGCGATAACATTCGCCACCATTATCATACAAAGATTCCGCGCGCTGCCGCGTCATAGTCGACGGGCGTTCGCGATTTATTGCTGATCGACAAGAGGCGGGGATAGCGGCGTCCCTCTGTCAGCGGTCGAACCAGAGTTGGTCGGCCCAGTACATCAGGTTGCCTTTCCAGTCGGTGTTGGAGACCGGGAACTCGGTGGGCACGTTGCGCAGGTCGTTGTTGGTGAGCAGGACGGCGGGGGCTTCGCCGACGGTGCCGATCACGAACACGTTGTTGCCGGTGAATTCGAACATCTTCTGAGCCAGCTCGAACCACTCGCCGGAGCCGAACTCGGACAGCCTCAACTGGCGCCGCCAGTCCGGAACTGGCGCTGCCAGTCGAAGTAGCGCTTCCATTCCGCGGGCGGCTCGGTGCCCGGCAGCTCGCCGCCGTAGTCGGACAGCTTGCGTTCGCCGCGCTCGATCAGCCGGCGCGCCTGCTCCCACTCGTCGTAGCTGCCGGTCATGTTGAAGTCGCCGTGCAGGCCGACGCCGCCGGAGCCGGGACCGTCGTTGATCCAGTTCCAGAACTCGGTGATGGCGTCGATGCCGCCCGGCTGCAGCATGAACTCGTCGGCGGCGATGTTCTCGCCCCAGGCGGCGTCGTCCACCAGCCGCGGCACCACGCGCAGGTCGACCTCCGCCCACTGCGCGATCTCCAGCTCGAACAGCTTGCTGATGTCCACCGGGCCGCCGGTGCGCGCGGCGACCTGGATGGTCAGGTTGGAGCCGTCCGGGAAGGTGCGGAAGCCGTCGCGGTCGCGCCCGCTCAGGCCCACTTCGTCGAGCAGGCTGCCCGCCTGTTCGGGGTCGTGCTCGGCCCACAGCCACTGCCACTCCGGTTTGTAGAAGCGCGCGGTGGAATGGATGGTGGCCGCGGTGGGCCGCCCGAGCCCCAGGAAGTACACCTCGTTCAACTCGTCGCGGTCCAGGGCCAGCGACATGGCGCGGCGGAAGCGCACGTCGTTGAACAGCGCGCGGTAGTTCTCCTCCTTGTAGGTGGGGTTGAACCCGAACGCGCGGCCCACGTCGACGCCGGGAATCAGCGAGATGGTGTAGTTGCCGCGCTCCTCGTTCTCCTTGTAGTCGGGCAGGGAGGCGAAGTTGGTCATGGTAATCGCCCAGTCCACCTCGCCGGCGATCGCCTTCAGGTTGAACACCTCGGTGTCGGCGCTCGGGGTGGTGAGGATGCCGTCGATGTAGGGCAGTTGCTGGCCCTCGGGATCGACCTTCCAGAAGTAGGGATTGCGCTCCCAGCGCTCGACCTGGGCGCTGATCTCCTTCGCGATCCACGGCATCATGGTGGGAGTCTCCAGCCCGACGCCGCGGATAATGTCCCAGTGCGCCACCAGCGCCTCGGCCCAGGTGTCGTAGCCCTCCTCCTCGGCCAGCTTCTGGGCGTCCTCGTTGTAGCGGATGTGCCACTTCTTGAGATAGTTGCTCGGCGCGTACTGCACGTAGTTGCCGCCCTTCCAGGTGGTCCAGCCGGGAATGACCACGTAGTCGATCTGCGACATGTGGAACTGCATGGCGTGGTCGTCGATCTTGGTGATGCTGACCGCGGTGGTGGGCGTCTCGCCGGCGCGCCAGCCGGGGTCGACGCGGTCGTCCCACTTCATGTCTTCCATCACGAACATCAGGTCGTCGACGATGAACGGGTCGCCGTTGGACCACCTGGTGCCGGGGCGCAACTCCAGGGTGACGGTGAGTCCGTCGTCCGAAACCGCGTAGCCGGCGGCGATGTTGGGCACGATCTCCAGCGTCTCCTGGTGCATGGTCAGCAGGTAGATGTCGAGCATCTGGGTGGTCATTTCGCCGCCGCGCTGGTTCATGAAGCCGACCGCCTCCGACACCCGCAGCGTGCCGCCGTACCTGCCGACGCCGTCGGCGAGCATGTCCTGCACCACCGGGTCGAACGGGATGCGCTCCTCGACCGGCGGCAACTCGCCCGCGGCAACCCGCGCCGCCAGCATCGGCGCCTCGCTGAACCGCCCGCCCATCGCCGCACCGGCCCCGGCGGAAGCGCCCTGCTCCGCCTCGCCGGTAGCGAACGCCGCCACCGGCAGCGCCAGCAGCAGGACGCCCGCCGCCAGCCATCGCCACCTCATCCCGATCTTTGCCACAGACACGCTCTGGCCCCGATTGTATCACACTTGGGCCGGCGGTCAACGGCTGCGACGCTGCCACGCATTACGGCGCCACGGCCGGGGTAGGGATTGATCCGAGAACTACCGCGTCCACGTTTTCGCGCAGCCAGGCGGGGTGGTCCGCCGGCGATGGCCATCGAGGCTCGGCACCGAGACGCCCGATCGTTGCCGCAATCGGGTGAAGCATGAACTTGACACTGCCGTTGGCGGACTACGTTCGGTGCCCAGCCCGATGGCGAACGAGGGGCAGCGGAGCAACTGGCACGGGCGAGCCGGAGAAGGCGAATCGGCCAGCCGCGCGACAAGTACTTCCAGCGGGGTGTTCTCGAGATCACACACTGCTCTGCGAGCTCAACCGAATGATCGGGGAATTCGGAAAACTGAGGTTCCACGTTTGCATGTTGAACACGCCAACACGGCGCACGAGAGGTCTCCGCCACTTCTGGCCCTTGGGCCCAAGACGAGGAAGCTTTCTTCTCAATTCGGTGTGTCTTTGGAGCAACAGGGGTTTCGGAATACCGGTGATTATCACGAAGTAGTCTATCGGCTTGGCGGCCTTACCGGAGGCCCATTCATAGAGAAATGTATCGCGAAACTTGTACGTGAGCGAGTCGTCAAGAACACCGCTCTTGAACTCGCCCATGAAGCGCTTTAAACTGGGAACTGATGTCTGTGGGTTGCGGGGGTCCTTCAGTTCGATGAACTGATAGTGCCGCTGCATCTCGACAACGAAGTCGACAGCCTTCATGCAGTGACTGAGTCCGTGCACAAGAGGGTCGTCGAATCTACGCGCGTTCAGCGGGTTATTGAACGTAATCTGCAGGTCCCCCTCTACCAGGGTCACGGCGTCTGTGCTCCGATTGTCCGCTCGATCTCCCGGTCATAGAGGTCGTCGAATGTAGCGGCAATCGCATTGGGATCGATGTAATCGAACTGGGCGGTCGAGTGACACATGATGTCACCCGTGTCAACGTCACGGTACAGTGAATGGTACATTATCTGGTCACCCTCCTCAGTGCGTAGGTCAAGTTCCTTGAGAATGACGTAGTCGTGGGTAGCCAGCAGTACTTGGAGACCGGTGCGCTGCAACTCCAGCAGAACGTCGATAACGGTGCCGAACAGCCCCGGATTCAGGTTCGTTTCCGGTTCGTCCCACATTAGCACGGTGCCATCCCGGAGAGTGCCATTCTGGACAAGTATCCAGAGCAAGGCCAGTTTGCGTGTACCTTCTGCGAGGAGCGAGAACTCGATATTCCCGTGTCTGCTGGAAAGAAAGAACTCTTCATTCTTTACCGTGACGCGACCACCTATTGCCTTATTGAAGGTACGAAGAACACGCTTGTGAACGGCGTCGACAGACTCGCGTAGTGGCGGGACATATGCACGATCGATAATATCTGCGTAGGTGTCGTCGAAGTGTATCTCTCGGGAGGCATGGAGGGAACGGAACCCCGGTGCGTTCGCGAGCAATTCCTTGACGGGTATGTAAACGCTATTGAGAGGATCGGTGCGCCAAATCCGCGCACGTTGTGCCTTAAGTGACGATGTAGAAGTGGTGTGGTTGGAGAACTTCAGGACCATCCTGTGCGTTCCCCGAAATACTCTTATGGTTGCGCTATTGCTGCCACTCTTTCGAGTGACAAGTCGACCTATGGAACTACCGGACGGAAGAAATACTCGCACGAGTTTTTCGGCAAACCGAGAGTCCTGTCGGTATGCTTCGCAAGCAGCGTAGCACACCTTCATGAGATGAGTCTTGCCAGTACCGTTGGCTCCTAGCACGACGTTGATTCCTGGCGAAAGGTCAAGTGCAAGTTTGGAAAATGCGGTGAAGTTCTCCAGTTCTATTCTCGTTAGTGGCACGTAATTGCCTCCACTCGGATGTGCGCTCCCAGCACCAAAGGTCAAGCACCGGTGTACCGGGTTGCCGGGCACCAGGAACGGCGACAACCCTCACAACCGGACTGGGAGCGCTCAGACGCTTCCGGGCAGCGCGGGATTCGCTAGCGGTCGAACCAGAGTTGGTCGGCCCAGTACATGAGGTTGCCTTTCCAGTCGGTGTTGGAGACCGGGAACTCGGTGGGCACGTTGCGCAGGTCGTTGTTGGTGAGCAGGACGGCGGGGGCTTCGCCGACGGTGCCGATCACGAACACGTTGTTGCCGGTGAATTCGAACATCTTCTGGGCCAGCTCGAACCACTCGTCGGAGCCGAACTCGGACAGCCGGAACTGGCGCTGCCAGTCGAAGTAGCGCTTCCATTCCGCGGGCGGCTCGGTGCCCGGCAGCTCGCCGCCGTAGTCGGACAGCTTGCGTTCGCCGCGCTCGATCAGCCGGCGCGCCTGCTCCCACTCGTCGTAGCTGCCGGTCATGTTGAAGTCGCCGTGCAGGCCGACGCCGCCGGAGCCGGGGCCGTCGTTGATCCAGTTCCAGAACTCGGTGATGGCGTCGATGCCGCCCGGCTGCAGCATGAACTCGTCGGCGGCGATGTTCTCGCCCCAGGCGGCGTCGTCCACCAGCCGCGGCACCACGCGCAGGTCGACCTCCGCCCACTGCGCGATCTCCAACTCGAACAGCTTGCTGATGTCCACCGGGCCGCCGGTGCGCGCGGCGACCTGGATGGTCAGGTTGGAGCCGTCCGGGAAGGTGCGGAAGCCGTCGCGGTCGCGCCCGCTCAGGCCCACTTCGTCGAGCAGGCTGCCCGCCTGTTCGGGGTCGTGCTCGGCCCACAGCCACTGCCACTCCGGTTTGTAGAAGCGCGCGGTGGAATGGATGGTGGCCGCGGTGGGCCGCCCGAGCCCCAGGAAGTACACCTCGTTCAACTCGTCGCGGTCCAGCGCCAGCGACATGGCGCGGCGGAAGCGCACGTCGTTGAACAGCGCGCGGTAGTTCTCCTCCTTGTAGGTGGGGTTGAACCCGAACGCGCGGCCCACGTCGACGCCGGGAATCAGCGAGATGGTGTAGTTGCCGCGCTCCTCGTTCTCCTTGTAGTCGGGCAGGGAGGCGAAGTTGGTCATGGTAATCGCCCAGTCCACCTCGCCGGCGATCGCCTTCAGGTTGAACACCTCGGTGTCGGCGCTCGGCGTGGTGAGGATGCCGTCGATGTAGGGCAGTTGCTGGCCCTCGGGATCGACCTTCCAGAAGTAGGGATTGCGCTCCCAGTGCTCGACCTGGGCGCTGATCTCCTTCGCGATCCACGGCATCATGGTGGGAGTCTCCAGGCCGACGCCGCGGATAATGTCCCAGTGCGCCACCAGCGCCTCGGCCCAGGTGTCGTAGCCCTCCTCCTCGGCCAGCTTCTGGGCGTCCTCGTTGTAGCGGATGTGCCACTTCTTGAGATAGTTGCTCGGCGCGTACTGCACGTAGTTGCCGCCCTTCCAGGTAGTCCAGCCGGGAATGACCACGTAGTCGATCTGCGACATGTGGAACTGCATGGCGTGGTCGTCGATCTTGGTGATGCTGACCGCGGTGGTGGGCGTCTCGCCGGCGCGCCAGCCGGGGTCGACGCGGTCGTCCCACTTCATGTCTTCCATCACGAACATCAGGTCGTCGACGATGAACGGGTCGCCGTTGGACCACCTGGTGCCGGGGCGCAACTCCAGGGTGACGGTGAGTCCGTCGTCCGAAACCGCGTAACCGGCGGCGATGTTGGGCACGATCTCCAGCGTCTCCTGGTGCATGGTCAGCAGGTAGATGTCGAGCATCTGGGTGGTCATTTCGCCGCCGCGCTGGTTCATGAAGCCGACCGCCTCCGATACCCGCAGCGTGCCGCCGTACCTGCCGACGCCGTCGGCGAGCATCTCCTGCACCACCGGATCGAACGGGATGCGCTCCTCGACCGGCGGCAACTCGCCCGCGGCAACCCGCGCCGCCAGCATCGGCGCCTCGCTGAACCGCCCGCCCATCGCTGCACCGGCCCCGGCGGAAGCGCTCTGCTCCGCCTCGCCGGTCGCGAACACCACCACCGGCGCGAGCAGCAGGACACCCGCCGCCAGCCATCGCCACAACATCCCGATCTTGCCCATGTCCACCCTCAAGATGACATCATAACGGACCACCCGCGCCCGTCAACCGGTCGTCGCGATCCGCCGCGGTCGCGGCTCGGCTGGGCGGTTCAGGAGCCGCTGGCCAGGTAGGGGGAGGACTCGTCGACGAACGCGCGCCACAGTTGGTACTTGGGGTTCTGCAGGCGCTCGGCCACGGTCGGGTTGGTGCGCGGCTTGGTGGGCTTGCGGCGCAGGCGCATGTTGGCGCCCTGCGGGGTACGGCCGCCCTTGCGGGAGTTGCACGGCACACAGGCGCTGACCAGGTTGTCCCAGGTGTCGCGGCCGCCCTGCGAACGCGGCACGATGTGATCCACGGTAAGGTCGCGGGTGGTGAACCGCTTGCCGCAGTAGTGGCAGCGGAACAGGTCGCGGGCGTGGATGTTGCGCCGCGTCAGGCGCACCTCGCGCTGCGGGCGCCCGGTGTAGTGCAGCAGGCGGATCACGCGCGGCACGGCAATCGCCAGGCGCGGCGTGTGCACCCAGTCGGGCGGTTCGTGGCCGTTGCCGTGCCGCGGCGGATTGTTGGAACGCACCAGGTCCGACCACAGCATCCACGCCGCCAGGTCGTAGGTCCGGAACTGCCCGTCGTCCGTGGTAACGACTTCGGCCGCCTCCCGGATGAGCAGAATGAACGCACGGCGGGCGTTGGTGATGCGGATCGCGGTGTATCCGCTGTTCAGGACCAGCACGTTGGATTCGAGAATTGCCAGCTTGCCCACGACGCCTCGCTCGGCGGTGATCTAGACACGTTTGCCGATTCAAGTCGATACCGCCGCCGTATCGGGTGTACCATCGGCGCATGGCCGATCCCCGTTATCAGCGTCTCGCCGACGTTATCGTGCACCATGCCTGCCGGGTGACCGCGGGCGACAAGGTGCTCATCGAGGCCTTCGACATGCCGGAGCGGTTTCTCGTGGTGCTCATCGACACGGTGGCCGCCGCCGGCGGCCATCCCCTGTGCATGACCAAGAGCAACCGCGTGCTGCGCGCGCTGTACCGCAACGCCACCGAGCAGCAGATGGCGGTGTGGGGCAGCGTCGAACGGCGCCAGATGGAGCAGGTGCAGTGCTACGTGGGCCTGCGCGGCAGCCTCAACAGCACCGAACTCGGCGACGTGCCGCACGACCGCTATGCCCATTACTCGCGCCACGTGTGGCACGCCGTGCACACCTCGCTGCGGATCAAGAACACGCGCTGGGTGGTGCTGCGCTGGCCGACGCCGTCGATGGCGCAGCAGGCGCAGATGAGCACGGACGCGTTCGAGGACTTCTACTTCGACGTGTGCACGGTCGACTACCCGGCGATGGCGCGCTCCATGGAGCCGCTGCGCGAATTGATGGAGCGCACCGACCGGGTGCGCATCCAAGGGCCGGGAACCGACCTGAGCTTCTCGATCCGGGACATCCCGGTGGTGGGCTGCTCGGGCGAGCGCAACATTCCCGACGGCGAGATGTTCACCAGTCCGGTACGCGACTCCGTGCACGGCACGCTTGCGATCAACACCCCCAGCCTGAACCGCGGCATCGTGTTCGACGGCATCCGCCTCGAGTTCGACAACGGCCGCATCGTGGCGGCGGACGCCAATCATCGCGGCGACCTGAACCGGATTCTGGACACCGACGACGGTGCGCGCTACGTGGGCGAGTTTTCGCTCGGGTTCAACCCGCGCATCATGCAGCCCATGCTCGATACCCTGTTCGACGAGAAGATCGCCGGATCGTTCCACTTCACGCCGGGCCAGGCGTACGAGGAGGCGGACAACGGCAACCGCTCCGAGGTGCATTGGGACCTGGTGGTGATTCAGCGCCCCGAGTTCGGCGGCGGCGAGATCTGGTTCGACGATCGCCTGATCCGCAAGGACGGGTTGTTCGTGGTGGACGAGCTGCTGGCGCTCAACCCATAGATGCCCTGGCCGGCGACCGCCGCCGGCTGGAGGAGATTCTGGCCCGCTATTGCCGCCGCTTCCTGGGAGCGGCCGGCCACCGGCCCGAACTCGGGGCCGCGATCCGGGGATTGCAGTGCGCTACCCGGCGTGCGGTGCCTGTTCGTCCGGCGCGCCGGATCCTGGAGCGCCGCCGTCCGGCGCTGCATCGTCCACGGCGTGTTCGCCGTCCGTGCCGTTCGGGTCCCCGTGGCGCACCGCGAACTGTTCCCACAGGATCACCGCCAGGGTGGCGATCACCGGTCCGACGATGAAGCCGATCAGGCCCAGCCACACCAGGCCGCCGAGCGTCGACACCAGCACCAGCGCCGGGTGCAGGCCGGCGCGGTCGCCCACCAGCTTGGGCCGGATCAGGTTCTGGCTCACCACGGTGCCGGCCACGCCCACGGCGATCAGCCCGATGCCGCGGCCCACGTCGCCGAGAATGATGGCGATGATGCCGGCCGGCACGATGATGACGTTGATGCCGAGCAGCGGGAGCACCGACATGATCACCATGACCACGCCCCACAGGGTGGGCGACGGGAAGCCGAACACCGCGAACAGTACCGCTCCGAAGGTGCCTTCGATGATGCCGATGAACAGGGTGCCGAGCACGGTGGCGTCCAGCGTGTTGGCGGCACGCTGCAGCAGTTCGCGGGAGTGCGCGCGGTCGAGCGGCAGCAGGCGGTACACGTACTGGATCAGCTTCTCGCCGTCGACCAGCAGGTAGATCACCAGGTAGATCACCACCACGCCGCGCAACGCGATGCCGGCGGCGCTCTGCAGGGCGGCGCGCGACGCGCTCAACGCCTGCGCGGCGGCGTCGCCGATCAGCGCCGAGATGCGCTCCTCGATCTGGTACTCCGCCATCAACTCCCGCACGCCCGGCAGTTTGCTCTGCACCCAGGTGAGCAGGCGCGGCCACTCGGTGCGCACGATCTGCGCGCCTTCCTCCACTTCGGCGATGATCAGGCTGGCAAGCAGCGCTACCGGCCCGGAGCCGACCAGCACCAGGCCGACGATGATCAGCACCGTGGCCTTGCCGCGCTTCATGCCGTGGCGGGTGAGCCAGCCCACCGGGTGGCGCAGCACCAGCGCCAGGATCACGGCGATCACGACCGCCACCAGCAGCGGCACCAGCAGGCGGACGAACGCCGCGCTGAGAGCGACCAGCATCACGATGAAGAAGGCGTCCTGTATCTGCTTGCGTTGCACGGCGACGGGGCACTCTGATACGGCGCGCCGAAAATGTCGAGCCCGCGCGCCGGGCACGGCGGGGCCGGATCGGGATCGGCTCAGGCCTGGTAGTAGACGCGCTGCATCTGCTTCCAGGTGGGTTCGCCGGGGAACGGGATCTGCATCGGGCCGCAGGTGGCCAGCCACTGGCGGTTGCGCGGCTCGGCGGCCAGGCGCGCCATGTCGGCGTCGTAGTCGTCGCCGTCGTACTCGTAGTAGCCGAACAGGTAGTGGTTGCCGTCCGGGAACTGCTGCAGGTAGATGGAGAAGTTGCGCATGTGCGCGGCGGCGATCAGGTCGCGCACGCCGGGATGATGGTCGGCGTGCAGGCCTTGGTACTCGGCGAGTTTCTCCGGCCTGATTCCGATTACCATGCCGAAGCGTTGTATCTGACCCATGTCCGGTTGCGTAGCCGGTGCGGGCCGCGGCCGTCAAGCGCGGCGTGGACGGGGGCGGCAGGGGCAGGGCGGTGCGTCAGGCGATGCGCGGGCAGGCGAAGGTGCGCGGGGGCGGGCCGCGCGCGCATGGCAGGGCAGGGAAGGGCATGGCGCGGCGGCGACGCGTGGGGCGGCCGGGCCCAGGCGGCGTGCGTGCGGCGAGTGGCGTGGACGCGGCGGGGGCACTTTCTGCATGCTGATCCCATGGATGCATATCAGCGGCTGGCGGACGACCTCGCCGCCTCCGGCGTGGACGTGGATGCGGTCAAGGAGAAGCTCGCGGCGCAGGCGATCGAGACGCCCTCCTGGGGCTACGGCAACAGCGGCACCCGATTCAAGGTGTTCCCGTGGCCGGGAGCGCCGCGCAACGTCTACGAGAAGCTGGACGATGCCGCCTACATCCACCGCCTGACAGGCGCGGCGCCTACCGTGGCGCTGCACATTCCGTGGGACCGGGTGGACGACTGGCCGGCGCTCGGGCAGTACGCGCAGGAGCGCGGCGTCGGCATCGGAGCGATCAATCCCAACGTGTTCCAGGACGAGATCTACCAGCTCGGCAGCGTGTGTCATCCGCAGGCGGCGGTGCGCGAGCGCGCGGTGGCGCACATGGTCGACTGCTGCGCGGTGATGAAGGCGACCGGCAGCGGCCTGCTCAGCGTGTGGCTCGCCGACGGCACCAACTACGCCGGCCAGGACAGCATGAGCGACCGCAAGGCGCGGCTGGAGCGGGCGCTGGCGGAGGTGTACGCCCACCTGCCGGACGGCGCGCGCATGCTGGTCGAGTACAAGTTCTTCGAGCCCGGTTTCTATCATACCGACCTGGCCGACTGGGGCATCGCCTACGCCACCGCATTGAAGCTCGGGCCGAGTGCCGAGGTGCTGGTCGACACCGGCCACCACGCGCTGTCCACCAACATCGCGCATATCGTCAGCTACCTGCTTGCCGAGGGCCGGCTCGGCGGCTTCCATTTCAACTCCCGCCGCTACGCCGACGACGACCTGATCGTCGGCAGCGGCAACCCGTTCGAGCTGTTCGAGATTTTCTGCGAGCTGGTCAGCGCCGGCGACGCGGCGGCGAACGTGGCCTACATGATCGACCAGAGCCACAACATCGAGCCCAAGCTGGAGGCGATGCTGGTCAGCGTGCTCAACTGCCAGTCCGCCTATGCCAAGGCGCTGATCGTCGACTACCCGCTGCTGCGCGAGCGGCAGGCGGCCGGCGACGTGCTCGGCGCCCACCGGGTGTACGTGGACGCGTTCGAATCCGACGTGCGGCCGCTGCTGGCGCAGGTGCGGCGGGAGCAGGACCTGCCGCCCGATCCGCTCGCCGCGCTGCGCGCCGACGACTACGCCGCCCGCGTCGCCGCCGAACGCGGCACCGCCGAAACGGGCGGCGGCGGGTATCCGGGCTAGCAGGCCGCGGCGGAACCCGGTGTCGCGCCGAGAGCGGCCAGCCGGGATGGATCGCTGCTCGAATGCAACTGGAGTTGCGCCACGAGCTGCGAGCTGCCGTCTTGCAGCGGCCTGCCCCCGAGACGTGCCGGCAGCGCGCGCCGCTGCGCCGGTTGTCCGTTCCATCCGGCGCCGACTGCCCGCGGGCAGCGCCGGCGGGCGCCGGCTCCGGTACGCCGCTCCCCGGTCAGTCGGGGGCGCCGGGGGTGTCTTCGCCGGCGCTGGTGAAGGCGGCGATCGCCGCCACCGCGGCCACCAGCGCGTTGATGGCGAGCCAGCCGCGTTCGTCGGCCAGGGTGTCCGCGAACAACACCCCGAAGAACGGGTAGATGATGGCCGGCGCGCTGCTGAACAGCTCGATGGCGAGCCGGATCGCCACCGCGGCGCCCGCTCCGATGGTGGCGCCGGTAGCCAGCAGTTGGCTGATCGGGCCGCTCTCCTCCAGCCACGAGGTGAGCATCAGCAGGGCCACAGGCACGGCCGCCGAGTAGAATACGAACAGTCCGCGGCTCTGCTCGCCGAACAACTCGACTTCCAGGCCCGGGAGGTTAAACGCCAACACGCCGGCCACGACCCCCATTATCGCAACCAGTCCGAGCCGCAGCATGGCGCCATCCTGCACCGTACGGCACGGCCAGGAAAAGCCCGCCGGCGGACCGGGCGGGTGAAACGGAGGGCGCCAATCTGGTAGGGTGGCGCCCGTCAAGAGCGATGTTCACCAAGACCGACAAGACCGCGCGCCAGATCCGCCAGGACTTTTTCGACTATTTCGTGGAACGCGAGCACACGCTGGTGCCGAGCGCGCCGGTGGTGCCGGCCGACGACCCGACGCTGCTGTTCACCAATGCCGGCATGAACCAGTTCAAGGACGTGTTCCTGGGCACCGGCACGCGTGGCTACCGGCGCGCCGTGGACACCCAGAAGTGCATCCGCGTGAGCGGCAAGCACAACGACCTGGAAGAGGTGGGCCGCGACACCTACCACCACACCTACTTCGAGATGCTCGGCAACTGGTCGTTCGGCGACTACTTCAAGGCGGAGGCGATCGCCTGGGCGTGGGACCTGCTCACCCGCGTGTGGGGCCTGCCCAAGGAGCGCCTGTACGCCACCGTGTTCGCCGGCGACGAGGGCGACGGCCTGCCCGCCGACGACGAGGCGGAGCGGCTGTGGCGCGGCGCGACCGACATCAACCCGGATCACGTACTGCGCTTCGGCAAGAAGGACAACTTCTGGGAGATGGCGGACACCGGCCCATGCGGGCCCAACTCGGAGATTCACGTGGACCTGACGCCGGACGGCTCCGGCGGCGGCCTGGTGAATGCCGATGACCCGCGCGTCATGGAGATATGGAACCTCGTGTTCATCCAGTTCAACCGCACCGCGAGCGGCGTGCTGGAGCCGCTGCCGGCACAGCACGTGGACACCGGCATGGGCTTCGAGCGCATCGTGGCGGTGCTGCAGTGCACGGACAACTACGGCACCGACGTGTTCACGCCGCTGATGGACCGCATCGGCGACCTGGCCGGGCAGCGCTACGCCGCCGCCGAGGCCGAGCGGCAGGTGGCGTTCCGGGTGGTGGCCGACCACGTGCGCATGCTGAGCTTCTCGATCGCCGACGGCGCGCTGCCCTCCAACGAGGGCCGCGGCTACGTGCTGCGCCGCCTGCTGCGCCGCGCCGCCCGCTACGGCCGCCTGCTGGACATGACCGAGCCGTTCGTGCACCGGCTGGTGGCGACGGTGGCGGAGATGCACGCCGCCGAGTTCCCGGAGGTGGCGGCGCGCGCCGACTACATCGCCGAGGTGATCAAGGCGGAGGAGGCCAGCTTCGGGCGCACCCTCGGGCGCGGACTGGAGATCTTCGCCGGCATCGCAAGCCAGGCGGAGGCGGACGGCAAGGACGCGGTGCCGGGCGGCCAGGCATTCCGCCTGTACGACACCTACGGGTTTCCGCTCGACCTGACCCGCATGCTGGCCGAGGAGCGCGGCCTGGGCGTGGACGAGGCCGGTTTCGACACCGCCATGGAACAGCAGCGCGAGCGCGCGAGGCGCGCCGGCAAGTTTGCGGCCGGCGGCGTGGAGGCCTCCGAGTGGGTGCCGGTGCACGCGCTCGAACGGCAGCGGTTTGTCGGCTACGAGCAGCTCGAGGTGACCACGCTCGTGCACAGGTGGGCGGTCAAGGACGGCCTCTGCCACGTGGTGCTGGCCGAGACGCCGTTCTATGCCGAGGCCGGCGGCCAGGTGGGCGACCGCGGCGCCATCACATTCGGCGAGGGCAATGGCGCATTGACCCTGACCGTGGAGGACACGCAGCGCGACGGCGACCTTGTCCTCTGCCGCTGCCCGCTGCCGGAAGGCGCCGCCGCGGACCGCCTCGCGGACGCGGACTGGAGCGCGCCGGTCACCGCCCGGGTCGACGCTGCACGGCGCGCGCCGACCACCTCCAACCACACCGCCACCCACCTCCTGCACATGGCGCTGCGCCGCATCCTGGGCGACCACGTGCACCAGGCGGGCTCGCTGGTGGCCCCGGACCACTTGCGCTTCGACTTCACCCATTGGCAGCGCGTGGAGCCGGAGCAGCTCGCCGAGCTCGAGCGCATCGTCAACGGCGTGGTGTGCGACGACCACGAGGTGGACTACTTCACCACCGCCTTCGACGACGCGCAGCGCCTGGGAGCCATGGCGCTGTTCGGCGAGAAGTACGGCGACACGGTGCGCGTGGTGCGCATCGGCGGCGAGCAGCGTCCGGTAAGCCTGGAGCTGTGCGGCGGCTGCCACGTGCGCCGCACCGGCCAGATCGGGCAGTTCGTGATCAGCTCCGAGGGCAGCATCGCCAGCGGCGTGCGCCGCATCGAGGCGCGCACCGGCGGCGCCGCGGTGCAGGCGATGCAGGAGCAGCGGGCCTCCCTGCAGCAGGTGAGCGCGCTGCTCGGCGGCGGCACCGGCGAGGCCGCGCAGCGCACCGGCGAACTGGTACAGCACGCCCGCGAACTGGAAAAGCGCGTCAAGGCGCTGGAGGCCGAGCAGAGCACGCAGCAGGCGCGCGTGCTGGCCGCCGAGGCAGAGGAGGTCGGCGGCGTGCGACTCATCCTGCGCGCCTTCGACGACCAGCAGCCCGCCGCGCTCAAGAATCTGGCCGAGCGGCTGGCTAGCGAAGCGTCCGGTACCGTGGCGTTCCTGGCATCCACCCGGGGCGGCAGATTGGCAATCGCCTGCGCGGTAAGCTCCGATCTGGCCAGCCGGGACGGTGGCCTTTCCGCAGCCGTCCTTGCCAAGGAAGCCGCGGAAGTGGCAGGCGGCGGCGGCGGCGGGCGACCCACGCTCGCCACCGCCGGCGCAAGAGAGACGGCCGACCTCGACGCAGTGCTCACCAGCGTCCGTGACCACGTTGCCGCGGCGCGCGGCTGATGTAGTGCGACGGGCCCGGCGCAGCTCACGGAAGATGAGAGTAAATTGTTAATCATTAAATAAATATGGGAAGTCGTCAGGGACAACCGAGGTTGGTTGACAACGCGGAGAATGCGCTCGTACATTCAATTGCTACTTGAGTTCGCAGGTGTATCTGTGAGTGGTGAGAATTCAGCGTGAGTAACACAGGGCAAAACAACGATTCATGGCGGCCTGCCGGGAAAGAGTGGCCACTGCTGTTCTCGTACCGAGCGCAGTTGAAGGTTAAGGGATCACTTGTTCTCATTGAGCTATCGGGTCGCGCTACCGCGTACGTGGATAGGGGTGGCGCTGTTTGGATGGACGGCGTATACCCGGGAGCATTCACTGCGGCTGGCGATAGTCTGGAGCACGCGGAGGCAGACCTTCGATCGACTCTGACGGAGGTCTTTCTCGATATTGCACACGAGAGCAACGATGTAGCCGAGTTTACTTGTCAAGCGGAGGATTTCCTCCGTGCGACCGATGACGACACCGTCGCGGAGTGGAACAGTGCTCTGGCAAGAGTGCGTAGGAGCAGCGGGGTAGCGGTTGCCGGATTGCAGCGCCGATCCGCAGATGAGCACCAGCCGTCTGTCCAGGTTACCGGCGGGCCTCCCCAAGCCGATGCTCCGCTGCTGTTGCCTGAAAAACCAGAATCCTTGGAGCTTACAGCCGCCGCTTGAGATGCCCCAGGTTCGAGAGAGTAGCGTGTTGGCAGCGCTGGATCAGTGCGCCCCCGGAGCGACCGTGGAAACCAAGCGCCACAGGAAGTGGGTCATGGTCGCTGGCAAGACCTATCGAGGGTTCCCGAGAGGTGGGCATGGCGAGAAGAACCCTGAAGTCGAACTTGGCCACGTCAGTAATTGGCCACGTCAGGAAACTGGGGCGATTCTTCGACATCCTCGACTGCCTGAAGCGAATCATCTCTGGCCTCTGAGGGAACCGCGGCGCGGCGCTTGGCGGACGGTGGGTGAATGTAGCATATTCCAGCACCGGAGCAATTTGCATGTCACGAGTCTGTAAGATCACCGGCAAGCGGCCGATGGCCGGCAACAACGTGTCCAAGGCACACAACAAGACGCGGCGGGTGCAGCGGCCCAACCTGCAGCGCAAGCGCATCTACCTCCCGGAGGAGGGCCGCACCGTTACCCTGCGGCTGTCGGCGCGCGCCCTGCGCACCGTGGACCGCAAGGGCCTGATGAACTACCTGCGCGACGAGGGGCTGGAGCTCCGCGACGTGACCTGATGGCCGGTTCCACCGAGGCGCGCATCGGCATCATCAACGTTTCCGACCGCGCCGCCGCCGGCATCTACGAGGACACGCCGGGCAAGGCGGTGGTCGCCGCGCTCGGCGAGTACCTGCTGTCTCCCTGGAGCAGCGAGTACCGCGTCATTCCCGACGAGCGCGATCAGCTCACCGCGGCCATGATCGAGATGGCCGACGACAAGGGCTGCTGCCTGGTGGTCACCACCGGCGGCACCGGCCCGGCGGTGCGCGACGTTACCCCGGAGGCCACCGAGGATGCGTGCGAGAAGATGCTGCCCGGGTTCGGCGAGCTGATGCGCCAGGTCAGCCTGCAGTACGTACCGACCGCCATCCTGTCGCGGCAGACCGCCGGCGTGCGCGGCGCTACCCTGATCGTGAACCTGCCCGGGCGCCCGCGCGCCATCCGCCAGTGCCTGGACGCGGTGTTCCCGGCGATCCCCTACTGCGTCGACCTGGTCGGCGGTCCGCGCCTGGAGGTGAATCCCAACGTGGTCAAGGCATTCCGCCCCGGCGAGGGCAAGCCGTCCGAAGCTCGCTCCTGAGAAACAACAATCAGGCGGCCTCCGGGACAAGCTCATAACCGAGTGCGTGTGCCTGCCTTCGGAGCCGGCGTTCAAAGCGGCGCCGGTCCTGGCGCTCCTCGGCGGCGAGGATGCTGTCATCGTAGGCCACGCGATGCGTGATCAGATGGTAGATGATCCGAGCCAGTTTATGCGCGACTGCAGTGGTCGCTTCGGGAGTACCCAGACGCGCCCGCATGCGGCGGAAGTGCTGGCCCAGGGCCGATGGGCTGCGGTACAACGACTGGGTCGCCCAGTGCAGCGCCTGGGCGGCCCGATTGGTGCCCCGACCGGTGTGCGAGCTGATGATCTTGCCGCCGGTGATCTGGTTGTGGGGGCACAGGTGCAGCCAGGAGGCGAATTGCGGTGCGGTCGGAAAGCGGGACAGTTCCGGGCCGAGTTCGGTGAACAGAACCAGCGCCGTACTTTCGCCGATGCCGGGAATCAGCGTCAGGTCAGTGCCGAACAGGTGCGTAAGGTGGCCGCGCAGGTCGAACCGCTTGGCCGGTGACTCGGTTGGCGCCTCGGGCTCCGCATCGATTCCCTCATCCGGTGGGTCGTCGCCCACCGCGCCGGGTGGCTCGCTGCTGGCTTCGAACGCGCGGATGCCGGCTTCGATTTCCTGATCGCACTCCGTGATGAGTTGTTGGTAGTGGGCATAGGTCGCTCGCGCGTGCCGCAACGCCAACAGGTGCTCGGCGCGCCAGTCGCCCTGCAGCGCCTTGATCAAGGTCTCGCGGCTGGCTTTGATCCGCCGGTCGGCCAGAGCGGCCAACCGCGCCGGATCCCGCTCACCCGCCAGGATAGCGTCCGTAATGGCCAGACCGGTCGTCCCCGTCAGGTCAGAGATGGCATGGTGCAGATGCACGTTCATCTGGCTGTACGCCTTCTGCATGTGCAACACGCTGCGCGACGCCATCTTGATCAAGGTGTCGCGATGGCGCAGCACCGAGCGCAGTGCACACACCTCGTCGGCAGGGCGGAATGAGCCGCGCAGCAATCCCACCGAGTGCAGGTAGCGCAACCACTCGCAGTCGGCCACGTCGGACTTCCGACCGGGTACCGAGTGCACGTGACGCGCATTCACCAGCACCACGTCGAAGCCGTGTGCCTCCAGGATCTGATACACCGGAATCCAGTACACACCGGTGGACTCCATCGCCACCGTGGTGACCTCGCATTCCTTGAGCCAGTCGGCCAAGGCGTGCAGGTCCGCGGTGAACGTAGCAAAGTTCCGGATCGGGTCCGGGTCGCGCTCCGGGCGCACAGCCGCGTACACCTCGGTAGCGCCTATGTCCAAGCCGGCAGCGTCCGGGTGCATCACCTTTGGTTGCGCTGTGCGACTGCCCTTGCCCTTGCGTCTGTGTCTGCGTCGTGCCATGAAACCTCCGCTACGACTGAGTGGTGCGGCCAAGGCGTGTGTAGCAGGTATTCTCCTGAACGGGATGATCGCCACCCGGCCGCGCCGGCTGACAACCTCACCAATGACTACGCCACCCGCCCCGGGGCCAAGCTCTTGAACGGGTTCGCAGAACGTAACGCCAGTGACGCGCCGGCCTACTTTCGCGCTCCACCCAGAACTCTGCCCACACTATAGCTCACCCTTGTTTCTTTCATGACTGCGCCGGCCCAGGGGCCGGTGGGATAGCTCTTGAGTTACTGATCCATCACCGAGCCGTCGCTGTTCAGGCGCGTCTCTACCGCTCGCGGCCGGTAGGGATGGCGCTGGCGGGCGTCCGGTGCCAACTCGATGCCGATGCCCGGACGCTCCGGCAGTAGCAAGAACCCGGCGTCCACCGCGAGAGGCCGGTCGACGATGGTGCGCTTCGGCGGCAGCTCCTCCCCGGCCGGCAGCTCCTGCAGCGCGAAGTTGGGAATGGCGGCGGCAAGCTGGACGCACGCCGCGGTGCTCACCGGGCTCAGCGGGTTGTGCGGGACCACCTGGACGTGGAACGCCTCCGCCACCGCCGCGATCTTCCTGGCGTGGGAGATGCCGCCCACCATGCACACGTCGGGCCGCACGTACTGGACGGCGCCGCGCTGCAGGAGCGCCTGGAATTCCCAGATGCTGTGCAGCCGCTCTCCGGTGGCGATGGGAATGTGAATCCGCTCCGCCACCAGGGCCATCTCGTCGAGGTTGTCGGGGAGAATCGGATCCTCGTAGAAGAAAGGGCGATAGGGCTCGATGCCGCGGCCGAGCACCACCGCCTCGGCCGGGGTCAGGCGGCGGTGTATCTCGATGCACAGGTCCACGTCATTGCCCACCGCCTCCCGGTAGCGGCGCACCGTATCGGCGGCATCCTCCATCTTGTCGGCGTGGGTCTTGAAGTAGGGCCGGTCGCGCGCCTCGTCCAGGAACGGCGTCAGGTGGCCGACCGCCGTGAAGCCGCGCGCCTTGGCGTCGATGCAGCCCCCGATCAGCTCTTCCTTGGTACTCCCCTTGACGTGGTAGTAGGCGCGCGCCCGGTCGCGGCACTTGCCGCCGAGGAGCTGGTGTACCGGCACGCCGAAGTGCTTGCCGGCAATGTCCCACAGGGCAATGTCGACGGCGCTGAGCGCGCCCATGATGGCCGCCCCGCGGAAATGGGTCCAGCGGTACAGGTACTGCCAGTGGTGCTCGATGCGCAGCGCATCCTGGCCGACCAGGTAGCGTGCAAAGGTGTCGACGGCCGCGGCCGACGCCTCCAGGAAGCCCCACGCCCCTGATTCGCCGAGGCCGGTGATGCCGGCGTCGGTATGCACCTGCACGTACAGATAGCGATCCACCAGCAGCGTCTCGACGGCGGTGATCTTCATTCGACTTCTCCTCGTGGCGGGCGCCGCCGGTTCTCCCTGGCCACTCCCGCCGGCGCGCCGGCCACGGCCGGCGGTCGTGCCGGCAGGTAACCGGTAAAGCGGCGTCCGAGCAGGCGCGCGGCCAGCATCAACACCGCAATGGCCGCGAATGCCAGGGTGTAGGCAAGAAAGACGTGCCGCGTACTTGCCTGGATCGAGATCCAGCTTGCCACCAGCGGTCCGAGCCCGAAGCCGAGCCCGCCCACCAGCGTCTGCAGTCCGAACAGCATCCCGCGCTGCGCGCGTGCGCTGTGTGCCGACAGGTAGGCCTGCGCGAACGGTTGCACCCCACCGAAGGCGAATCCGCTGATGGTAAAAAACAGGGCGAAGAACAGCACTCCGGGTGCGAAGAAGGTGGGCAGCGCCAGCGCCGCGCCGACCCCCGCGCAGACGGCAATCAGCCACAGCTTGTTGACGCGGTCTCCGAGGCGTGCCAGCGTGATGCCGGACAGGGCGGCCATCGCGGCCGACCCCGCGATGATCAGTCCAGTGACGGCGGCATCGCCCGAACCGCCGATGTTGCCGCGCAGCTCGGCGACGTACAGCGGCAGGAACGCCATCGGCTGGGCGCGGGCAAAGCGCAACAGGAACAGCACGAAGAACAGCACAAGAAAGGGCAGCGTGAGCAGGTCGCGTATCGAGGCTCGGGACGCGACCGACGCGTCTGTGGTTCGCCGGCGCCATGCCGAGCGCTCCTCGCCGGGCTCTTCGAGAAACAGCACTACCACGACCATCCCGGCCGCCACTACCCCGGCACCGACGAAGAACGACGCGCGAAAGCCGAACAGGTCGGCGGAGATGCCACCGAGCAGCGGCCCCAGGCTATGGCCGATGAAGGTGGCGGAGCCGAGGAATCCCAGCGCCCGCGTGAGGTGGGCGTTCGGTGTGCCCGCGGCGACCAGGGTGGCGGCGGCGGTAACCGATCCGGAGAAGAAACCCTGCAGTGCTCGGATCAGGAACACCATCTCCACCGAACGCGCGAACGCCAGCGTGATTGCCAGGATGATGGTCGAGGCGAGGGCGCGCACGATCATGACCTTGCGCCCGAAGCGGTCGGAGATCATTCCCCAGAACGGCGCCGCGAGCGCCATCCCCACTCCGGGGACGGCCGCCGTCACGCCCACCCACATCTTCAGGGAGCGTGGATCGTTCACCCCTAGTTCGCTCATGAACAACGGGACGAACGGCAAGATGAAGCCGAAGCCGGTGAGGGTCAGGATCTGCGCGAACCAGGCCAGGTAGAGGTTCTTGCGCCACTGCTCCACGGGCGAGCTCAGCGGGCGGCGTGCGCCGCCAGAAATGGCATCACGGCGGCCAGGAACTCGCGTGGGCGATCGCTGTGGATGCCGTGCCCGGCCCCCGCCACGTGGCGCACCTGTATGCGGCACGGGGTGCCGGCCATGGCGTTGCGCGCCTGTACCTGGCGCGCCACCAGCGGGCTGACGATGGCGCCCGCGGCCACGTCGGCGGTCACCAGCAGCGTGGGAGCGGCGAGGTCGGGCATGAAACGGCTCCAGTGCTCCCGGTCCACCAGCCACTCCAGCACCGCCGGCGAGAGACGGCGGCGGTCCGCCATGAGTTCCTCGGTCAGCGCCGGCGGGAGGCCGCGCCAGGGTCCGGCGAGTTGCGCCCGCAGCTCGGCATCGGGCAACCGCTGCTCCGCCAGCAACTGGTCGTGCCACTCGCGGCGCATCGCCCGGCGCACGCTGAACGGCAAGGGCCACCAGGGCGGGTCCTCCAGCACAACGCACGCCACCCGGTCGGGATGGCGCGCGGCACAACAGGCGACGTTCTCGGCGCCCATCGACTGTCCGACCAGGGATGCGCGTGCGATACCGAGCGCGTCCAGAACCGCAACCAGGTCGGCCGCGTGGTGCCGGGCCGAGTATCGGAGCCGGTGGGCGGCCGCGCCGGCGAGGGCGCTGCGGCCGTGACCGCGGGCATCGACGGCGATCACCTCGTAACGGCGCGCCAATGCCGGCACCACCGGATGCCACTGCAGGGCGCTGGAGGTGAGGCCGTGCGCCAGCACTACCGGCGCGCCGGCGCCGCAACGGTACACCGTCAGCGGGCCGCCGGCGCCGCGTACCACGACGCGCCGCCCGCGCAGCGGCGCCAACTCGGCGTCCATGGAGGCGCGGGTGCGACCGGGTGACGCAGCGGCGACCCTATCGGTTTCCGGCATGCGTCTCCCTCCCGCGGGCGCCGAGTGCAAGGGTGTCCCGCGCCGGCATCGATTCTCTCTTGCGGGCCTGACCGAGTGATCGCACCATCAACCGCTTGCGCCGCCGGCGGGCGCTTGCGAGGGCAGCCGAAAGAATGAGAAACTGTCCATGTCCGTGCATCATACGCTGCAATTATATCTACGTCTGTGCTGAAGAAATCCGATCAACCCGCCGGCCCGTCGGAGCGGCCAGCGCCCGGGCGTTCCGCCCGTGAGCTTTCCGCGTTTCGCATCAATCTCCGCTTCCTCGCCTACCTGAAGCCGCGCTGGCGCCGCGTGCTGGCGATCTACGC
Organism: Spirochaetia bacterium; assembly: GCA_965208575.1. Lineage (GTDB taxonomy): Bacteria > Spirochaetota > Spirochaetia > SZUA-6 > Bin103 > Bin103. The sequence continues at coordinate 76,843 of CBDBOV010000003.1, forward strand.
GGTCATGCTCGCCGGCAGCGGCACCCTGCTGGCGATCCCGCAGCTCGTGCGCTGGATCGTCGACCACGGCATTGCGCGCCAGGAGCTGGGCGTGGTGTGGCGGGCGGTCGGCCTGCTGCTGCTGTTGGCGCTGGCGCGCGCGGTGCTGGCATTCCTGATGGGCCGCTGGACGGAGATCGTCTCGCAGGGCGTGGCGGCCGACCTGCGCCAGGCGATGTTCGACCGGTTCACGGTGATGTCGGTGTCGCTGATAAGCCGCATGGAGTCGGGCCAGCTCCTGCAGCGCGCGGTACAGGACGTGGAGCGGATCCGTTTTCTCACCGGGCGCGCCGTGCTGCGGGTGGTCGACTCCACGGTGCTGTTCCTCGGCACGCTGGTGCTGCTGATAAGCATGGACCCGGTGCTCGGCGTGCTGTGCCTGGCGACCATGCCGCTGCTCGCCTACCGCGGCTACCACTACGGGCGCCGCCAGCGGCCGCTGTCCACCCGGCTGCAGCAGCAGCTCGGCGAACTGACCGGGTTGCTGGAGCAGAATCTGCGCGGGGTGCGCCTGGTCAAGGCATTCGCCCAGGAGCGCAACGAGGTGGTGCGCTTCGACTCCGGCAATGACGCCTGGTTCGCACTGGCGGCGCGGCAGGCGCGGCTGGCGGCGGTGAACTCGCCGCTGCTCGATCTGCTCGCCAACCTCGGCCTGGTAATCGTGATCGGCGCCGGCGGCCTGTTCACGATCAACGGCCACCTGACCATCGGCGAGCTGGTGGCGTTCACCACCTACCTGACGCAGTTGTTCGCGCCAATCCGCCGCGTCGGCCTGGTCATTCCCATGCTGGCGATGGCGGCCGCTTCCGGCGAGCGCATCGCATCGGTCCTGGATGCGCCCGACGGCGTGCACGAGCGTCCCGGCGCGCGTCCGCTGCCGCCGATTCGCGGTACGGTATCCATGAAGGGAGTTTCCTATCGCTACGAAGGCAACGGCGCCGCCGGCGCGGCGGCAGATGGCGCGGCAAGTCCCGGCGGCCCCGGCGACTCCGGCGACTCCGGCGGCTCCGGCAGGTGGGCCCTGCGTGACGTGAACCTGGACGTTCCGGCAGGCACCACGGTGGCGCTGCTCGGCGCGACCGGCGCCGGCAAGAGCACCCTGGCCGGGCTGGTGCTGCGCCTGTACGACCCGCAGGCGGGCAGCGTCCGGATCGACGGCGTCGACGTGCGCGAGGTGGCCATCGCATCGCTGCGCTCGCAGATCGGCGTGGTGATGCAGGATCCGGTGCTGTTCGCCGCCAGCATTCGCGACAACATCGCCTTCGGCGCGCCCGACGCCACCGATGACGACGTACAAGCTGCGGCGCGCGCGGCCTGCATTCACGACCACGTGGTAAGCCTGAGCGAGGGGTACGACACCATGGTGGGCGAGCGCGGCGTTACCCTGTCCGGCGGCCAGCGCCAGCGCATCGCGATTGCGCGCGCCATCCTGGTCGATCCGCGCATCCTGATCCTGGACGACGCCACCTCCAGCGTCGACGCACACACCGAAGAGCTGATTCACGATGCGCTGCGCCGGCTGCTCGCTGGCCGCACGTCCTACATCATCGCGCAGCGCCTGAGCACCCTGGAACTCGCCGACGTGGTGGTGGTGCTCGACGACGGGCGCATCACCGCGCAGGGCGGCCACGAGGAGCTGCTCGCCGCCTCGCAGACCTACCGTGCCATCTGCGCCGAGCAACTGCAGCGCGAGGGGGCCGGGCCGCCGGCCCGTCCGCCGGACGGCTCGGCAGCCGCCCGGCGTGGCGCGGCAGACGGCGCCGACCGGGCGCCGGCAGCGGTGGAGTCGCCATGAGTTCGGTATTCGGCGGCATGTCCAGCGGCGGCATGTCCGGGGGCAGCTTCTCCGGCAGCGGCTTCTCCGGCGGCCCAGGCTCGGCGCTGCGCGCCTTTGGCGCGCAACGCAAGGGCGGCTCGGCCGGCGCGCTGCTGCGCATGGTCCCCTATCTGCGCCCACACCTGCTGCGCATGGTGGCCGCGTTCGGCTGCATGATCGGGTCCACCGGCCTGGCACTGCTGGCGCCGTACCTCATCAAGATCGCCATCGACGGCCCGATCTCGTCCGGCGACGTGGTGGGGCTGCTGCTGCTCACCGCTGCGCTCGGCGCCGCGTTCGCCGGCATCTATGCGCTGTCCGCGCTGCAGCGCTACCTGCTGTCCTGGGTCGGCCAGCGCGTGCTGGCCAACCTGCGCGCCGACCTGTTCCGCCACCTGCAGCGGCTCAGCGTCAGCTATCACGACCGGCACATCGTGGGCGTTACCATATCGCACGTGATCGGCGACGTGGCGGTAATCAACGAGGCGCTGTCGCAGGGCCTGGTGGCGATCGCCGGCGACACCCTGCTGCTGGCCGGCATCGTGGTGGCGATGCTGACCTTCGACCTGCAGCTCGCTCTGATTACCTTCGCGGTGGCGCCGCTGATGCTGCTGGCGACCTGGGTGTTCTCGCTGCGCGCACGGCGTGCCTTCCGCATCACGCGCGAACGGGTAGCCGGGCTGGTGGGCAACCTGGCGGAAGCGATCTCCGGGATGGGCGTGATCCAGGCGTTCGCGCAGGCGCGTATCGCCCGGCACCGCTTCCGGGAGGTAAACGAGGCCAACCGCGAAGGTCACATCGCGGCCGCTTCGCTGAGCTTTACCTTCATGCCGAGCGTGGAATTGCTTGCGATGGTGGCGACCGCGGCGATTCTGCTGTTCGGCAGCATCGCGGTTGCCGGCGGCGCCCTGACCCTGGGCGTGGTGGTGGCGTTCCTGGCCTACGCGAGCCGCTTCTTTCAGCCGATTCAGGAGTTGAGCCAACTGTACGCCACCATGCAGTCGGCGATGGCGGGCGCGGACAACGTGATGCGGCTGCTCGACACCGTGCCTGCCGTGCAGGACGGCGCCGATGCCCGGCCGCGGCCCGATCCGTGGCAGCCGTGGCTCACCGGCCGGGTCGAGCTGCGCGGCGTCAGCTTCGGCTACCGCCCCGGGGTGCCGGTGCTGGAGGGGGTGAATCTGTACGTCGAGGCGGGGCAGACCGCGGCGCTGGTCGGCCCCACCGGCGCCGGCAAGACCACCATCGCCAGTCTGATTGCCCGCTTCTACGACGTCGGCGAGGGCGCCGTGCTGATCGACGGGCACGACGTGCGCAGCCTCTCGCAGGAGAATCTGCGCCGCCACCTGGCGCTGGTGCCGCAGGAGCCGTTTCTGTTCGCGGGAACGATCCGCGACAACATCGCGTTCGGACGCCCGGAAGCGGCGCAGGGGGCGGTCGAGGAGGCCGGCGCGGCGGTCGGCCTGGAACCGTTCGTGGCCGGCCTGCCGGACGGCTACGACACGGCGGTGACCGAGGGCGGACGCAACCTGTCGGTCGGACAGCGGCAACTCATTTCGGTGGCGCGCGCCATCCTCACCGATCCGCGCATCCTGATCATGGACGAGGCGACGTCGAGCATCGACTCGATCACCGAGTCGATCATCCAGCGCGCCCTGCAGCGCCTGCTCGCCGGGCGCACGGCGTTCGTGATCGCGCACCGGCTGGCGACCATTCGCAACGCGGACGTGATATTCGTGGTGGCCGACGGCGTCATCGTGGAGCGCGGCACGCACGCCGAGCTGATGGCGCACGGGGACCTCTATGCGGAACTGGTGCGCCGGCAGACGATGGCGGCGGCGCCGGAGGGTGGAAGATGACGGTAGCTACCTGGAACATCAACGGCATGCAGGCGCGGTTGGCATTCCTGCAACACTGGCTGCGCGCGCGGCAGCCCGACCTGGTGATGCTGCAGGAGTTGAAGCAGACCGCGGACCGCTTTCCGCACGCCGAATTGAGCGAGGTCGGCTACCGGGCCGTGGTGCACGGCCAGAAGAGCTGGAACGGCGTGGCGATCCTGACCCATGCGGAGCGCGTCGGCGAGGCGCGCGCGGTTACCCGCGATCTGCCGGGACTGGAGCAGCACGGCGCGCGCCTGGTCGGCGCGGAGGTGCCGGTGGCCGGGTTGGGGCTGCTGTCCTGCACCTCGGTGTACGTCCCCAACGGACGCACCGTGACCCACCCCGAGTTCACCCACAAGCTGGCGTTCCTGGACGGGCTGGCAGAGTACGCGCGGGCGGCGCTGGCGGGACCGCGGACGGTGCTGATCGGCGGCGACTTCAACCTCTGCCCGGGACCGCTGGACACCTGGCGCGAGGACGCGGCGGAGGGCGCCATCTTCCACACGGCGGCGGAGCGCGAGCGGTTTGCGATGCTCCTGGGCCTGGGACTGGTCGACCTGTTCCGGCATCGAAACCCCGCCGACCGGCGCTACTCGTGGTGGGACTACCGGGCCGGCAGTTTCCACAGGAACCAGGGCTTGCGCATCGACTTTCTGCTTGCCGGGGAGGCGCTCGCCGAGCGCACCGGCGCGGTGCGCGTGGACCGCGACTACCGCAAGAAGCAGGCCGGAATGATCGCCAGCGACCATGCTCCGGTGCTCGCCGATCTCATCCCCTGACCGCGACTCCGGTACCTCCTCTCCAAGGGGCGCACGCACGGCAGCCCCCTTGCCATCGCCGCCCCGGCCGGGCCACGCTGCCGACTCATGGCAGACCTCTCTCGTCCTCTCTCCCCGCAGCTTGGCGAGTACCTCGACGGCCTGGTTCCGGAGCGCCACCCGGAGTTGCAGGTCATGGAACAGTGGGGCCGGGAACACCGCTTCCCGATAGTCGGCCCCGCCTCCGGCAACATGTGCTACCTGGTCGCGCGCCTGATCGGCGCACGCCGCGTGTTCGAGCTCGGCTCCGGATACGGCTACTCCACCGCCTGGTTCTGCCGTGCGGTGCAGGACAACGGCGGCGGCGTGGTGCACCACGTGGTGTGGGACGAGGAACTGTCGTCCCGCGCCCGCGGCCACCTGACGGCGCTCGGATACGGCGACCTGGTGCGCTACCACGTCAGCGAGGCGGTGCAGGCGCTGCGCGGCGAGGCGGACGGCAGCTACGACCTGATCTTCAACGACATCGACAAGGACGGCTATCCGGCGGCGCTGCCGGTCATTGCCGCCAAGCTGCGTCCCGGCGGCGTGCTGATCATCGACAACATGCTGCTGCGCGGGCGCGTCTACGATCCGCAGGCCGCCGGCGACGACCTGGAAGGGGTGCGCGAGTTTACCCGCATGATCACCACCGACGACGCATGGGTAACCACCCTGGTGCCGATCCGCGACGGCCTGATCGTGGCGCAGCGGGCCTGACGGCGGGCGGGCTCGGCGTTGCGCGGTTTCGCGGGTTTCGCGCACGCTAGCTTGAACCCCGCGCGGCAGGAGTTTAAGAATACCTGAGATGCCTGTACTCGACGCCCATCCGGGCATGGCGCGTGAATTGCGCTTCTTCCCCATTCACAACCGGCACCCGCGCCATCTCACCCCGGCGCAACTCGCTCAGTTCAACGACAGGGGCTACATCTTTCCGCTCGACCTGTTCGACGAGGCTGAAACGGCCGCGCAACGCGCCTACTTCGACCGCCTGCTGGCACTGGCCGCCGAGGCGGGACGCGACAACTACGCGGTCAACGGCTGGCACACGCACTGCCGCGGCCTCTACGACCTGGTGTGCCATCCGCGCATGCTGGACTACGTCGAGGACCTGGTGGGGCCCGACATCATCTGCATCATGACCCACTACTTCTCCAAGAATCCCACCGACAGCAAGACGGTGTACTGGCACCAGGACGCGCAGTTCTGGGGGATCACGCCGAGCAAGGTGGTAACCGCCTGGATCGCGATCGACGACGTGGACCGGGCCAACGGCGCGATGCAGCTCTTCCCGGGCAGCCACCACCGCGGCGTGATTCCGTTCGAATACGTCACCGACGAGGAGAACGGCGTGCTGAACGAGCACGTCCACGACCCGGAGCGGTTCGGCCGGCCGGTGGGGGTGGAAATGCACGCCGGCCAGCTCTCCCTGCACACCGACATGCTGCTGCACGGATCGCTGCCCAACAACTCCGGTCGCCGGCGCTGTGGTCTGACCGTGCGCTACATGCCGCCCGACGTGCGGTATGGCGACGACGTGGCCCAGCCGCGCGCGATCATTGCCCGCGGCGGCGATCCGAGCGGTTACTGGCAGGCTGTGCCGCGTCCCGAAACGGACGAACTCCCACCTCAGCCAGAGTCGTAACTTTTTTCTTCATGAGGTTATATCTCGTTGACGGAACCTTCGAGCTGTTCCGCGCCTACTACGCCCACCGCCGCAACCACGCCGCGGACGGCATGTCCGCTTTGCCCACCGGGGCGGTGCGCGGACTGGTGGCATCCCTGCTCGCCCTGCTGCGCCGCGAACCGGTGGACCTGATCGCGGTGGCGTTCGACCACGTGATCGAGTCGTTTCGCAACGACCTGTACCCCGGTTACAAGTCGAGCGCCGGCGTGCCGGCGGACCTGCTGCAGCAGTTCGGAGAAGCCGAGGAGGCGGTGCGCACCCTCGGCATCGTGGCGTGGCCGATGATCGAGTTCGAGGCCGACGATGCCCTTGCCACCGCGGCCGTACGCTGGCGCGATCATCCCGACATCGAGCAGATCGTCATCTGCTCTCCCGACAAGGACCTCGCCCAGGTGGTGCACGGCGAACGGGTCGTGACCCGCAACCGGATGCGCGACACCACGCTCGACGAGACCGGCGTCCACGCCAAGTTCGGCGTGCCGCCGGCGTCGATCCCCGATTATCTCGCGCTCGTGGGAGACAGCGCCGACGGCATACCGGGAGTGCCGGCCTGGGGCAGCAAGTCGGCCGCCGCCGCGTTGTCATTCTACGGCACGGTGGATGAGATTCCGCGCGACGCGGCGCAGTGGGAGGTGGAGGTTCGCGGCAAGCAGCGGCTGGCCGAGAAACTGCGCACCGCCGACCAGGACGTGCGCCTGTACCGCCTGCTTACCACGCTGCGCCAGGATGTGCCGCTGGCCGAGGAACTGGAAGATCTCGCCTGGCGCGGCGTGGTGCGCAGCGCATACCTGGACCTGTGCGCCCGTCTCGGCTTTCCCGAAATGAGCACGCGCCCGCACCGTTGGCGCTCCTCGGACGCTCCGAGTGAAGCGGGCGCCGGCGGCGGTGCGTGATAAACGGAACCCTTTGTATAAAAAGGGAACCCGTTGTGTTGTCAGGCGACTGCCGTCCGCATAGAATATGGAAGAGCATGTAAGGTCGGCATCCGCGCCAGCCGTACATAATTTTTACGTCTCCAAGGAGGAGATCATGAGAATCAAGGTTTGGGCGAAGGGCGCGCTGATTGCCCTCGCCATCGCGATGGCCGGCGTGACCGCCCATGCCGGTACGCTGGAGGACGTGCAGTCTGCCGGCGTGCTGACGTGCGGCATCAACACCGGCCTGGCCGGGTTTGCATATACCGACGACATGGGCAACTGGACCGGCTTCGACGTGGCCTACTGCCGCGCCCTCGCCGCCGCCGTGCTCGGCGACCCGGAGAAGATCGAGTTCGTGAACCTCACCGGCAAGACCCGCTTCCCGGCGCTGCAGGCGGGGGAGATCGACGTGCTGTCGCGCAACACGACCTGGACCCTGTCGCGCGACGTGGACCTGGGCCTGACCTTCGTCGGAGTCAACTACTACGATGGACAGGGCTTCATCGGGCGCACGGCGCTGGGCATCATGAGTGCAAAGGAGCTGGACGGCGCGTCGGTGTGCATCCAGACCGGAACCACCACCGAGCTCAACCTGGCGGACTTCTTCCGCACCAACAACATGACCTACGAGCCGGTGCCGATCGAGACCAACGCGGAGGCGCGTGCCGCCTACGAGGCCGACCGCTGCGACGTGTACACCACCGACGCTTCCGGCCTGGCCGCCACCAAGGCGACCTTCGACGATCCGGACGCCCACATGGTGTACCCGGAGATCGTGTCCAAGGAGCCGCTGGGGCCGCTGGTACGCCACGGTGATGACCAGTGGGCCGACATTGCACGCTGGGTGCTGAACGCGCTGATAATCGCCGAGGAGCTTGGCGTGACGCAGGGCAACGTGGAGCGCATGTCGATGGGTACCGACCAACCCGAGATCAACCGCATGCTCGGCTCCGAGGGCAGCTACGGCGAAATGCTGGGGCTGGACGCCAAGTGGGCCGTGCGCGCCATCATGGCGGAAGGCAACTACGCGGAGATCTTCGACCGCTACATCGGCCCGGACACCAAGCTGGGTCTGCAGCGGGGGCTGAACGCGCTGTACAAGGACGGAGGCATCCTCTACGCACCGCCGTTCCGGTAGACCGACAGGCCGAATCTGTAGACCGACAGATCGGTCCACATCGACCGGCCGAGTCCATGGACCGGCAGGACGGATTCATGCCGCCCTGCCGGTCTTGACCGGTAATGTCCTCTAGGCCCTCCAGCCGCGGGGGATCGCTCCTGGGCGGTTCCTCGCGTGGCGTCATCCTGCAGTTGCTGCTGGTGCTCGGGGTGGCGCTCTTCATCGCGTTCATCGTGGCCAACACCAAGGCCAACCTGGAGCGAGCGGGGCTGTCCGCAGGATATGGCTTTCTGTGGGACACGTCTGCGTTCGACATCAACCAGCGCCTCATCTCCTACGATTCCACCAACACCTACGGGCGGGCGTTCATCGTCGGCGGCCTGAATACGGTCCTGGTGGCGTCAATGGGCGTTGTCGCCGCCACCGTCATCGGTTTCCTGGCCGGTATCCTGCGCCTGTCGCGCAACTACCTGGTCAGCCGCATCGTCACCGTGTACGTGGAGTTCACGCGCAACGTCCCGCTGCTGCTGCAGATCATCTTCTGGTGGGTCATCCTGCTGGCGCTGCCGCGGGTGCGCGACAGCATTCAGTTCGCCGGCGCCGTGTACCTGAACAACCGGGGCGTGCGCATGCCGGCGCCGGTGTTCGAGCAGGGCTCGGCGGTGTTGCTGATCGCGCTCGTGGCCGGGGTGGCGGCCACCGTGGTGCTGGCGCGCTGGGCGAGGGCGCGGCAAGATGCCACCGGGCGCAAGTTCCCGGTCGTCTGGACCGGCGTGGGCCTGGTGGTCGGGTTGCCGCTGATACTGTTCTTCGTCACCGGGCGCCCGATCGGGCTGGACATGCCGGAGATGGGCAGGTTCAACCTGCAGGGCGGCTTCAACGTCACCCCGGAGCTGGTGGCGCTGTGGCTCGCGCTGGCTACCTATACCGGCGCGTTCATCTCCGAAATCGTGCGCGGCGGGATTCTGTCGGTGAACAAGGGGCAGACCGAGGCGGCCGGCGCGCTCGGGCTTCCGCGCGGCCTGACCCTGCGCAAGGTGATCCTGCCGCAGGCGTTGCGCGCCATCATTCCGCCCCTGACCAGCCAGTTCCTGAACCTGACCAAGAATTCCTCGCTGGCGGTGGCAATCGGCTACCAGGACCTGGTTTCGATCGGCGACACCATACTGAACCAGAGCGGCCAGGCGCTGGAGGTGATCTCCATCTACATGATCACCTACCTGTCCCTCAGCCTGCTCACGTCGACGTTCATGAACTGGTATAACGGGCGCATCGCGCTGATAGAACGATGAACGCACCACCCTCGGCATCGCGGGCCTTCTTTCGCAACCGCGACCAGATGGTCCCCGGCAGGCCCGCGCCGGCAACGCACGTCGGGGTGATCGGCTGGCTGCGCACCAACCTGTTCTCCAGTTGGTTCAACACCCTGCTGACCGTGGCCGCGCTGCTGCTGCTGTGGCGCATCGTGCCGCCGCTGCTGGGCTGGACGCTGTTCAACGCCGACTTCAGCGGGGTAACCGGCGAGGAGTGCACCGCGGAGGGCGCCTGCTGGGCGTGGGTGGATCAGCGCATCAACCAGTTTCTGTACGGTTTCTACCCCGCCGATTCATACTGGCGGGTCAACGCCGCGCTGATCCTGCTGATCCCCGCAGTGGCGTACGTGCTGTTCGACAGGATTCCCTACGCTCGCTACGGGCGCTGGTACTCGCTTGCGTACCCGGTGATCGCGGTGTTCCTGCTGGTTGCCGGGTTACCGGTGTACGACGACCAGGGAGAGATGGTCGGCAGTTTGTTCGGCATCCGTGGCATTACCACCGACCAGTTCGGCGGCTTCATGCTCAACCTGGTGGCCGGCTTGGCCGGCATCGCGCTGTCGCTGCCGATCGGCATCCTGCTGGCGCTGGGCCGGCGCGCGCGGCTGCCGGTGGTGCGCTACGCCTCGATCATCTTCATCGAGGTGGTGCGCGGCGTGCCGCTGATCACGCTGCTGTTCGTCGCGATCATCATCCTGGAGCTGTTCCTGCCGCCGGGGGTGTCGCTCGACCAACTCGTGCGCGTCATGATCATGATCACCGCGTTCTCCTCCGCGTACATGTCGGAGGTGATCCGCGGCGGCCTGCAGGCGATTCCCAGCGGCCAGTACGAGGCCGCGCAGGCGATGGGGTTGAGCTACTGGAAGATGATGCGCCTGGTGATCCTGCCGCAGGCGCTCAAGATCGCCATCCCCGGCATCGTCAACACCTTCATCGGCCTGTTCAAGGACACCACGCTGGTGGTGACCATCGGACTGTTCGACATTCTCGGCCAGGCGCGGCTGCTGCAGACCAACCCGGAGTGGATCGGCAAGGTCGATCACGAGACCTTCCTGCTCGCCGCGCTGTTCTTTTTCGTGATCTGCTTTTCGATGTCGCGTTATTCGATCAACCTCGAAAGGCGGCTGGATACCACCCGGCGCTGATGACGGCCGGAGCACGCTAAGGGAGCACCGCATGTCAGGAAATACCACCACCGCCGAGCCGATCATCCGCATCACCGGCCTCAACAAGTGGTTCGGGACGCTGCACGTGCTGCGCGACATCGACCTGGAGGTGGAGCGGCAGGAGCGCATCGTGATCTGCGGGCCGTCGGGATCGGGCAAGTCGACGCTGATCCGCTGCATCAATCGGCTCGAAGAGCACCAGCGCGGCTCGATCGTGGTGGAAGGCACGGAGTTGACCAACGACCTGAAGAACATCGACGTCATTCGCAGCGAGATCGGCATGGTGTTCCAGCAGTTCAACCTGTTCCCGCACCTGACCGTGCTGGAGAACTGCACCCTGGCGCCGATCTGGGTGCGCAAGATGTCGCGCGCCGACGCCGAGCAGCAGGCGATGGAGTTCCTGGAGCGGGTGAAGATCCCGGAGCAGGCGCACAAGTATCCGGGCCAGCTCTCCGGCGGCCAGCAACAGCGCGTCGCCATTGCCCGGTCACTGTGCAAGCGGCCCAAGATCATGCTGTTCGACGAGCCCACCTCGGCGCTCGACCCGGAGATGATCAAGGAGGTGCTCGACGTGATGATCGACGTCGCCGGGACCGGCATGACCATGTTGGTGGTGACTCACGAGATGGGCTTCGCGCAGCAGGTCGCCGACCGGGTGATGCTGATGGACCAGGGCCAGATCGTGGAGCAGAACACCCCCGACGAGTTCTTCAACAATCCGCAATCCGACCGCACCAAGCTGTTCCTCAGCCAGATCCTGTAGTGCCTGCCGTCGCCCGGTGGGGTGGTAGCCGCTCGTGGCGTTGAACTTTCCGAGGGTTGAGCCGCCCGACCTGCGGGCGCAGTTTGACGCGCTTTCGGAGGAGGAGCGGCTGACCGCGCTGGTCGCCGGGGTGGTGGCACCGGTGCTGTACGAGGCGCGCGAGTTGGCGCGCATGCTGCGCAACGCGGACGTGCGCGTCGGCAAGCGGCACCTCACGGTGGCAACGGTGGAGCAGGCGTGCGGCGCGCTGTTGCGGCGCGGCGTGCTGTTCGGGCTGCGCGAAAGGGACCAGGTGGTGGCGGCGCCGGCCTGGGCACCGTGGCTGACCCTGGAGGCACGGCGGGTCGACCTTCTGGAGCGCCTCTGGGCCGCGTTTCAGGCGGAGCGCACCCCTTACTACTGGCACTACCGGGAGCACGAGCAGCGCGACGCGGCGCGGCTCCGCTACGCCGCCGTAGCCGGGCGATTCGACTTGGTGCCCGGCGGAATCGAGCCGGAGAACTGGGCGTTCCTGGCGCAGCCGGGGGCACTCGCGCTGCTCGACTCGCTGCCCGAACGGTACCGGGAGATGGCGCTGCGCGGCTGCCTGAACGAGGCCGTCAACCTGGCTGCCGATTCCGACCCGGTGATAGCCGCCTGCCGCGAGCACGCCCGCGACCTGGAACCGTATGCCGCCGACATCGCGCTGGTCCGCGTGCTGCAGGGGCGCTTCGACGAAGTCGAAACCACGTTCGATCAACTGACGGAGGTCGAGCAGGGCAGCAAGCGGGTCCGCGTCGGCCGCGCCGCGGCGTGCGGCCTGGTGGCGACGCTGCGCGGCGACGACGACGCGGCGTTGCGCGCGATCGAGGAAGCGCTCGCCATCGAGAAGGAGGGCACGCGGAGGCGGTCCGTGTTTCCCGAGTCGGTGCCGTTCGCGTTGTCGCTGCTGTCGCTGGTGCGGGCCGACACCCCGGCGGCGCGCAGCCGGCTCACGGCGCTGGTGACCACGGCGCGGCGGCAGCAGGTCGCCGAGCCGATCGTCGCAGCGGTGGCGTATGCCGGGGAGCTGCGCGCCGGTGGCGCCGCCTTCCGCGAAATCGACGTGGGTTCATCGTGTCTGGACGCGCTGCTGGAAGGGTGGATGTACTGCTGGTCCAAGCTTGGCCCGGGAACTGCGCCCTACGTGCCTCCCGGCGCGGCGCGCATGCTCGGCTACCATGTCGAACAGCTCGCGGCGTTTGGCTTCGGCTGGGCACTGGCGGAGTTCCTGGCCGTCATCGGGAGCGCCGGCGCCGCGCTGGACCCGCGCGGCGGCAAGTCGTTCGGGGCGGCCGGCCGGCAGGCGGCGGCGATGCACGGGCAACTCGGCACGCGTACGCTCACCACGCTGGTGCCGGCGGCCGTACCGCGGTGGGAGTACGATCTCAAGGCGCTGGAGCAGTTCGCGTACGACACCAGCACCACGCCTCCGCGGCGGGAGAAAGGAGGGGCACGCGAGGGCCAGCAGCGGCTGGTGTGGGACCTGGTCGACATCGGCGACAACCTCGCGGTGACGCCGCGTGAGCAGCGCGGCTACCGCAACGGCGCCTGGTCCAAGGGCCGCGCCCGCACGCTGCGCTGGCTGGCCACGGCGGCGGACGTCGCCAAGTTCCCGCACGAACAGGATCGCGCGGCCGCGGCGGCGGCGGTACGGCACGGCGCAGCCGCGGGCAAGCGGGTGCCGGTGGAGGCACTGCTGTTCGAGCTGGCCGGTCACCCGCATGTACTCGACGAGGGCGGTGACCCGGTGGAGGTCGTGCGCGCCGACCCGGAATTGCTGATCGAGCAAACCGCCGCCGGGCTGCGCGCGGTGCTGGTCCCCGACTACTGGGAGGATGACCGCTTTCACGCCTGGATGGTCGATGCGCGACGTTGCGAGGTGATCCGCCTCACCGATGCGCACCGGCGTTTGCGGACCATCATTCCACGTGACGGCCTGGACCTGCCGGCCGGTGCCCGCGCGCGGCTGCTGGAGGCGGTGTCGGCGCTGGTGACGGTGGTGCGCATTCACGGCGGCGTGGAGGGCGGCGCCGGCTCGGCGCGACGGGTGGAGGCCGACGCGGAGCCGCGGGTCCGGCTGGAGCCGTACCGTGGCGGGGTGAGCGCCGAGCTGGTAGTGGAACCGATCGCCGGGTCGGAAACCCGCTTCATGCCCGGTACCGGCGGTACCCTGGTGTTCGCCCAGCTCGCCGGCGAGGCGGTGCAGGCGCGCCGCGACCCGGCCGCCGAGCGCGCCGCCGCCGGGCGTCTGCTGGAGGCGTGTCCGCGGCTTGCGGCCGGCGTGCCGGGGTCGTGGGCCGTGGAATTGCCGGAGGCCGCGGACGCGCTGGAGCTGCTGGAGCAGTTGGACGCCGCCGGCGCGCGCTGCCTGTGGCCGCAGGGCGAGCGGTTCCGGATCGTGGCGCGCGCCGACGCCGGAACGCTACGGCTGCAGGTCAAGACGGCCGAGGACTGGCTGCAGGCGTCCGGCGAGCTGCGCATCGATCCGCAGCGCGCCGTAGACCTGAAACAGTTGTTTGCCATGCTCGACGCCAGCCCCGGTTCGCGCTTCCTGGAGCTCGGTGCCGGCGAGTTCGTGGCGCTTACCGAGTCGTTCCGCCGCCAGTTGGAGGACTTGCAGGTCGTGTCGAGTCCGGCGGCGGGCGGCGCGGTGCGCGTGGCGCCGGTTGCCGCGGTCGCCCTGGAGGAGCTGATCGACCAGGCGCAGCTCGACGCCGACCGGCAATGGCGCGGCCTCCGGCGGCGGCTGCGCGAGGCGCGGAAGTTCGAGCCGGAGGTGCCGAGCACTTTGCAGGCGGAACTGCGCCCCTACCAGGTGACCGGGTTCGGCTGGCTGGCCCGCCTCAGCCGCTGGGGCGCGGGCGCCTGCCTGGCGGACGACATGGGCCTCGGCAAGACGGTGCAGGTGCTGGCGCTGCTGCTGGAGCGCGCCGCCGGGGGCCCGGCGCTGGTGGTGGCGCCCACCTCGGTGGTAGCCAACTGGCTCGACGAGGCGCGCCGCTTCGCGCCGACCCTGAACGCGGTGCCCTACGTGGGACCGGACCGGGCCGCCCTGCTCGACGATGACCCCGGTGCGTTCGACCTGGTGGTGACCACCTATACGCTGTTGCACCTGGACGCGGAGCGGCTGGCCTCCGTGACGTGGCACAGCGCGGTGCTCGATGAAGCGCAGGCGATCAAGAACCGGAACACCAAGCGCGCCCGCGCCGCCCGCGCGCTACGGGCGGACTTCCGCGCGGTCACCACCGGCACCCCGATCCAGAACCACGTATCCGATCTGCACTCCCTGTTCAGCTTCATCAACCCCGGCCTGCTGGGGTCCGCGCAGCAGTTCAGCCGTAACTTCGCGCGCGCCGCGGACGGCAACACGGACGGCGCCGTGCAGGCGCGGACGCGGCTGCGCCGGCTGGTGGCGCCGTTCATCCTGCGCCGGCTGAAGAGCGAGGTGCTCGACGACCTGCCGCCGCGCACCGAGATCACCCTGCACGTGGAGATGTCGCCGGCGGAGGCGTCGTTCTACGAGGCGCTGCGCCGCCGCGCCGTGGAGGACCTGGAGGCGCTGGCGGCGGCCGGGCCGCCCGCCGGCGGCGACGGCCGGCTGGAGATCCTGGCCCACCTGACGCGGCTGCGCCGCGCCTGCTGCAACCCGGCGCTGGTGCGCCCGGAGGGGGCGCCGGCGAGTTCCAAGCTGGCGGTGTTCGGGGACACCCTCGCCGAGCTGCTCGACAACCGCCACAAGGTGCTGGTGTTCTCGCAGTTCGTGGGCCACCTGAAGCTGATCGAGACCTGGCTGCGCCGGGAGGGGATCGGCTACCAGTACCTGGACGGCAGCACCCCGGTCGGCGCCCGGAGCGAGCGCATCGCCGCGTTCCAGTCCGGGCAGGGCGACGTGTTCCTGATCTCGCTGACCGCCGGCGGGGTGGGCCTGAACCTGACCGCCGCCGACTACGTCATCCACATGGACCCGTGGTGGAACCCGGCGGTGGAGGACCAGGCGTCCGACCGCGCCCACCGCATCGGCCAGACCCGCCCGGTCACCATCTACCGGCTGGTCACCAAGGGCACCATCGAAGAGCAGATCGTCGATCTGCACCACCACAAGCGCGACCTCGCCGACCGCCTGCTCGAAGCCGGCGACACCCCCGCCCGCCTCGACCCCGCCGAACTGCTCGCCCTGCTCCGCCATCCCCCCACCTGACCGGACGCGTACGAATTCCCAGAGTCAGGCCGGGTCGGCATGGGCGGAGTGTATCGGTACACTGGGCGCGTGGTGGATCGCCGTGATCGATGACCGGACGACCGTGCCGGCCGAGCCTGACGACGACGGCGGCAAGCCGACCGCGTATGGCGTACCCAAGCTGAGGCGGCAGGTGCTGCAGAAGCTGGCGGATGCCTTTGCCGACGACAACCTGGAGTTGGCCGAGTACGAGCGCCGGGTGCGGGCCGCCGAGCTGGCCACCACCATCGGCGAGTTGGAGGCCGTGGTCGCCGACTTTCCCGACAGCGCCGGCGGCGGCGACCGGCCAGTTCCGCACGTGACGGGCGCGGTCGCGGCTGCCGGCGCCGCGGTTACCGTGATGGGTAACCGGGAGATGGAGATCCACGAGGCGGGCGATGTCCCGAGTTTCGTGATCAACGTCATGGGCGATACCCGCATCGACCTGAGCGCGGCGCCGCCGGGGGTATACGACCTGCGCATCTGCTGCGTGATGGGCGACGTGCAAGTAGCCGTTCCGCCCGGCAGCCAGGTAAACCGCTCGCTGTGGTGCCTGATGAGCGACGTGAAAACGCGCCCGTCGAAGGCGAAGCGCCCGCCGGCGGCCCGCTTCAACAGTCACCAGGTCAATCTCGCCGGCTTCAGCCTGATGAGCGACGTGATCATCCGAGAGGAGCAGAAATGAAACACACCAGGATAACCCTCGATCACCCCTACCTGATCCTGCCCGTGCGCCGCGGCCCGGTGAGTGGCCGCATGCGGGTAGTCGCCGAAGGTGGCGAGGTGCGCGAGTTCGACATCGAGCTCGGCGACGACGCCGCCAGCGACTACGACGTATTCAGCGACTTCGGAGCGCACCTGGGCACGACGCTGACGGTGGAGTACGAGGGGGCGGCGTCCCTGGAGGGGGTGCACGTCGCCGCCGAGCCGCCGGGCGCCGCCGAGCGGTACGGGGAGCCGCTGCGCCCCCAGTTCCACTTCTCGTCGCGGCGCGGCTGGCTGAACGATCCCAACGGGCTGGTCCACTACGACGGCACCTACCACCTGTTCTACCAGCACAACCCGTACGGCACCGAGTGGGGCAACATGCACTGGGGCCACGCCACCAGCAGCGACATGCTGCACTGGCGGGAGGGGCCGGTGGAGCTCTATCCCGACGAGCTCGGCACCATGTTCACCGGTTGCGCGGTGGTCGACCATGCCAACACGTCCGGGCTGGGCAGCGGTGCGCACCCGCCGATCGTGCTGCTGTATACGGCGGCGGGCAAGACTCCGGAAGACTTCACCCAATGCTTGGCGTTCAGCGCCGACGGCGGCGCCACCTGGCAGAAGTACGACGGCAACCCCGTGCTGCCGCAGGAAGCGCCGAGCAACCGCGACCCGAAGGTGATCTGGCACGCCCCGACCGGGCGCTGGATCATGGCGCTGTACCTGCACCGCACCGCGTACGCCCTGTACGCATCGCCGGATCTGATCCACTGGGAGAAGACCTGCGACCTCGACCTGCCGCAGTGCACGGAGGTGCCGGACTTCTTCCCGCTGGCCGTCGATGACGACCCCGACGACCAGAAGTGGGTGTTCTGGGGCGCCAACACCACCTACCTCACCGGCACCTTCGACGGGCGCACGTTCACGCCGGAGGGCGGCCCCAAGCGCCTGCAGCCGGCCGGCTTGCACTACGCCGCGCAGACCTTCAGCGACCTCCCGGCCGGTGACGGGCGGCGCATCATGATGGGCTGGATGCGGCAGCCGCTGCCCGGCATGCCGTTCTCACAGTTCATGAGCGTGCCGCACACCCTGCACCTGCGCCGCCACGGCGGCGAGGTGGTGCTGACCACCGCCCCGGTCCGTGAGCTGGAAGCGCTGCGCGAGGCGACCTGGCAGGCCGAGGACCGGGCGCTGGCCGACGGCGCCGGCGTGCAGGCGGAGGTGGCGGGCGAGCTGCTCGACGTGGAGGCGACCATCGAGCTGCGCGGCGCCGACGCCGCCGGCATCGCGGTACGCGGCGTCAACGTGTGGTACGACCGGCGTACCGGCGGCCTGTACAACGGCTCATACGGCGCGCAGATCGCCGCCGGCCAGGACAGCGTCGACCTGCGCGTGCTGGTGGACCGAGCATCGGTGGAGTTATTCGCCGACCAGGGCCGGGTGATGCTGGCCGGCGGCATCGTGCTGGCGCCGGGCGCCGATCAGGTGCGCTTCTTCGCCGCCGGCGGGGACGCCCGCTTGCGGCAGGCGCGCGTGTCGACGCTGCGCGCGGTGTGGCCGGCGACCGGTTAGCAAGGCCCCAGGTATGGCTTCCCGACCTCCGAACGTGCTGATCTTCTTTGCCGACGACCAGCGCTTCGACACCATCCGCGCCCTCGGCAACCCGGACATACACACTCCCAACCTGGACTGGCTGGTGCGCGAGGGCACGGCGTTCACCCGCGCCCACATCATGGGCGGCACCGTGGCGGCGGTGTGCATGCCGAGCCGCGCCATGCTGATGACCGGGCGCACCCTGTTCCACCTGCAGGACTCGGGCGAGACTATCCCCGACGAGCACGTCATGCTGCCCGAGCTGCTGCGCGGCGCCGGCTACGACACCTTCGGCACCGGCAAGTGGCACAACGGGCCGGCCTCCTACGCGCGCTGCTTCTCGCACGGCGACCAGATCTTCTTCGGCGGCATGGACGACCACTGGAACGTGCCGGTGTGCCGCTTCGATCCCACCGGCGCCTATCCCGAGCCGCGCCCGCATCCGTTCGACCCCGGCACCGGCACCGTGCAGATGCTGGGCAAGCGCTTCGACGGGGTGGCCAGCGGCACCCACTCGTCGGAGCTGTTCGCCGACGCCACCATCGAGTTCCTGCATGGACGCGCCGGCTCGGGGGCGCGCGCCCGCGCCGGCGGCGACGGCTGCGCGCCGTTCCTGGCCTACCTGTCGTTCATGGCGCCGCACGACCCGCGCACCATGCCGCAGCGGTTCCTGACCATGTACGACCCGGACCGCATCCCGCTGCCGGACGCGTTTCTGCCCGAGCATCCGTTCGACCTCGGCTGGCGAGGGCGCGACGAGCTGCTGGAGCGTTTCCCGCGCACGCCGGCCGCCATCCGCCGCCACATCGCCGAGTACTACGCCATGATCAGCCACCTGGACGCCGAGATGGGCCGCGTGATCGACGCGCTGCGCACTACCGGGGAGCTGGACAACACCATCATCGTGTTCGCCGGCGACAACGGGCTGGCGCTCGGCCAGCACGGCCTGATGGGCAAGCAGAGCACCTACGACCACAGCGTGCACGTACCGTTGCTGATGGCCGGACCGGGCATCCCGCGCGGCGAGCGGCGCGAGGCGCTGTGCTACCTGCTCGACATCCATCCCACGCTGTGCGGGATGCTCGGCGTGGCGGCGCCGCCGTCGGTCGAGGGGCGCAGCCTGCAGCCGGTGCTCGCCGATCCGGGCGTAGCGGTGCGCGACCGGCTGCACTTCGCCTACATGGACCTGCACCGCGCGGTGACCAACGGGCGCCACAAGCTGATCGAGTGCGTGGTAGAGGGTGAGCGGCACACCCAGCTCTTCGACCACGCCGCCGACCCGCACGAGCTGCACAATCTCGCCGCCGAGCCCGGGCAGCGCGACAATCTGCGCCGCCTGCAGGCCGACCTGCGCGAGCTGCGCGAGTGCTGGGACGACCCGGCGGACAACGTCTGGCAGGTACTGGAGCAAGGGAGTTAGCAATGGAACTGGATCGCACCACCATCATTCTGCTGTGCATCGGCTTCATCATCGTGTGGGTGGTGTTCAAGAAGTTCACCCACAAGCCGCAGCAGCCGCAGGACCCGCACCAGCGGCGCTACGCGGCGTCGACGCCGGGCGACGCCAGCTTCGACCTGGACAAGTGGTTCGGCCGCGCCCAGGACGTGATCGGCGTCATGGACGACACCCGGCGCTCGGAGCTGGAAACGCAGTGGCGGGAGATGGACGAGGAGCGCCAGCTCATCCTCGCCGACGAGTTCCTGCGCCGCAACGGCGCCGAGGCCGACACCGCCAAGCTGAGCGACGACGAACGGCGCCGGGTCGGCTGGGCCTACTACGTCAGCCGCCTGGAAGCGTAGGTCTCCATCACGGTACGGCGGTCGCCTTCGGGACACCGCCGGCCGCCTCGTGCCGCCAGCCGCATCCGGGCAGCCGCGGCGCCGGCCACGGCTCCGCGATCAAGGCGTGCGCACACGGTTGGCAGGGATTCCGGTTGGCACCCACCGCCGCGAGTGCGTGCCCGCTGGTCAGACAGAGGCCAGGAAGGCGCCGCCGGCCTTCAGGCCGGCCTTCTCGCCCGCCTCGCTGCCGTTGAAGTGCTTGTCCTCCAGCTCGATGGAGACGCCACCGCCGTAACCGGCTGCCTGCAGCGCCTGCAGCGCCGCCGTCCAGCGCATCTCGCCGTGACCGGGAATGGTGTAGCGCCAGTGGTTTTCGCCGAACCGCTCGCGCTCGGCCAGCGGCGGCTGACGGATGCCGTACTGGTACTGCGACTCGGCTGAGATCTCCGTGTCCTTGCCATGCGCGTGGCGAACGTGGCCGGCGAACTCCTGCGCGAAGCGCACCGGGTCGATGCCGGTGGCGATCAGGTGCGACGGATCGTAGTTGATGCCGACCGCCGCCGACTCGCAGCCGTCCAGCACTGCCCGGTACGACTCGGGAGTGGAAGCGACCGCGCCGGGGCCGGGCCAGCCCTCGATGGCCAGGCAGGACCCCGTGTCCTCGAACACCGGCACCAGCTCGCGCATCGAGGCGATGAACCGTTCGACATTCTCGGCCCGCGGCAGGGAGGGATCCTCGGGAATGCCGCAGATGTTGAAGATGCGCACGCCGCCGGCGGTGGCCGCGCGGATGTAGCGGATCGCTTCCCGAACGCCGGCGCGGCGCGTGTCGGGGTCGGCGGAGGTAAACGGCTCGCGCCCGATCAGGTCCGCTGAGCCGATTGCGAAGCCGGCCTCGGTCACCAGACTGGCAGTTTCGTCGGCGTCCTCGTCCAGGTCGATGAAGGCGAAGCCGTGGTCGGTGGCCCAGCGCGCCACCGCCAGCAGGTCATCCTTCCAGGTGAGCTGCTTTACGTAGAATCCAATGGGAAAGTTCCCGGTTCGGGTATGCATGGCCGATCTGATCGCACGCCGCCCGCCGCCGTGTCAATCTCCCGCCGCGCGGCTGTCATCCGGCCGTTGACGCTGGGAGATGGGGGAGGTACAGTCGGGCGATGGAGTACGCAGACCTCCCGGGCAGGGACGCCCGGGGCAACTGGAAACCGGTAGCGCGCATCGAGTTGCCCGCGTTCCCACGCTGGCCGTTCCGGCTCGTCCCCTTCCTCCGGTGGCTGTTCGGGTTTCCCGGCTTCTTGTGGCCCTACAAGGCGGTGATCTTCGGCCTGACCGCGGTGACCTGGTTCTTCCTGACGCCGCCCCTGGAGACGATGGCGACGCTGCGGCCGGACTGGATCGCGCTGATTCTGCTACGGAATGTCGCCCTGATTGCCGTGTGGTACAGCATCTTTCACGTGCGCCTGCACGTCCAGCGTGCCCAGGGACTGCGCTACAAGTTCAACAACCGTTGGCTCGCGGAGAAGAGCCGGGCCTTCTTCCTCGGCGGCCAGACGGCCGACAACGTGTTCTACAGCATCGTCAGCGGCGGCGGGATCTGGTCGGCGTACGAGGTGGTCACCCTGTGGGCGTACGCCAACGGCCTGCTTCCCTTCATGGCGTTCCGTACCAGCCCGGTTGCATTCGTGCTGCTGTTCCTGGCGATCCCGTTCTTCCGCGCCGCCCATTTCTACGTAGTGCACCGGCTGATGCACTGGAAGCCGTTGTACAAGGCCGCCCACTACGTCCACCACCGCAACGTCAACGTGGGCCCGTGGTCGGGCATCTCGATGCACCCCATCGAGAGTCTGATCTACTTCAGCTACATGTTCGTGCACCTGATCGTGCCGTCGCATCCGCTGCATGCAATCTTCCACCTGCAGTACGCCGGCCTGACGCCGGCGCTGGGACACACCGGCTTTTCGAAGGTGGAGCTCGGTCACGAGAAGGCCGCGCTGGCCCACGGCAGCTATTTTCACTACCTGCACCACCGCTACTTCGAGTGCAACTACGCGTCCGACGAGGACATGTTCCTGGACAAGCTGTTCGGCAGCATGCACGACGGCACCGCCGAGGCGCACGCCAAGATGCGCGCGCGGGCGCAGACGCGCATACGCGCGCGGAAGGCGGCGGCCGAGTCGCCCCTTGGCTGACCGGGCTGACCTGCTGAGGAGGCCTTCTCGACGTTCCACAGGTGCGCGGCGGTGCCGTGGCCACCCCAGTCCTGCTCGGTGAACTCGTAGCCACTGGGGTCGGCTCCACCCCGCCAGCCGCTCCACACCGCCGCGCACGACGAGGTGTACACCACCCGCTTCACGCTGCCTGCCTTGCGGCACGACTCCAGCACGCCCCTGGTGCCGTCCATGATGGCGTCGTAGGTGCGTTGCGCGCTGCCTTCTCCGTAGGCGGCATCGGTGTGCAGGTCGGCGGCGACGTGAAACACGGCCGAGCAGCCGGCACACACCTCGTCGTAGGCGCCGCCGGTGGCCTGCAGCAGGTCGGCCGCGAAGATCTCGACGCTGCCCGCGCCGAGGTGGTTCATGGCCAGCAGGAAGTCGGTCTTGTCCCGGCGGCTGGCGTCGCGCACGCTGGCGCGTACCGCGTAGCCCGCCTCGACTGCGCCTGCGCACGGCCGTCACCCCGACAGGACGCGCCGCACCTCGTCCGCATCCACCGCCAGCGCCGCGGCGATCGCCCCGGCATCCTGCCCCAGGCCATGCAGGCGCCGAATCGCCTGCGTGAGCAGCAGGCGCCGCTCCTGCTCCGCCTGCTGCCCTGCCCGCTCCGCTCGCTGCGCCCGCTGCCGCTCCTGCTGCTGCGCCTGCTCCGCTCGCTGCTGCCCCTGTTCCGCTCGCTGCTGCGCCTGCTCCGCTCGCTGCTGCGCCTGTTCCGCTCGCTGCTGCCCCTGTTCCGCCTGCTCCGCACGACGCTCGTGATGCTCCACCTGCCGCGCCAACAGCATCGAGTCCCGCAGCAGCAGGTCCTCACCCTCCATCGTGCGCCGCACCTCTTCTTCCGCCATCGCCTCCCGCAACTGCCGCAGTACGAAGGCGCACTCCACCGGGTACTCCCCTTCCTCGATCGTCAGCACGTGCGCGTCACCCCGACCGTTGCCCTTCACCAGGCCCTGGTCGAAGATCGCCAGCAGCCGCTCCAGCTCGTCCCGCCGCCGGCTCGCCAGCCGCGGGATCTGGATGATGTGGCTGCGGTGATGGATGCCTTCCACCAGCGGATGGCTCGCCGCAAGCTCCCGCCCCGTGCGCCGCTCGGTCACCCGCGGGCACACGTCGATCACCGCCTCGTCCGACAGGTCATCCAGGGCGTAGCCCAGGAAGTAGATCGTCACGATCGGCACCGCCTCGGTGCGGCCCGAAGGGTGGGTGAGGATGTTGTCCCCGCTGCCGATCTGCTGGCCCAGGTAGCGCCGGAAGCGCTCGATTACCGTGGGCGCGTTGGCCTTCTGGATCTCGATCAGCACTTGCCGCTCGGCGCCGGCGGCGGTGCGCACGCGGGCTGCGAAGTCCATGCGCAGCAGCGTCAGCGGCAGGCCGTGGACGGAGGCGTCCGGGGTGCGGGGCACGGCGGTCTCCTGTGGGCTGACGGTGAGCGACTGCACCGCCAGGCCGGTGATCCTGCCGATCAGCAGGCGGGCGACCCGCTGGTCCTGCATCAGGTACTTGAACACCACGTCGTAGATCGGGTTGGCGACGTCCACGCTCCGCATTGAACCTGCGCTCCGCGCGGTCAGTCAATCGACTTGCCGGTGTTGCGATTGATCGGTGCGGCGGCGCTGTCGTTCACTGACAGGCGTGCTCCCTGGTCCATCGCCGGGGGCGGGCGGCGCGGGACGCCGGCACACGAGATGGCGCCGCGGCTGGCGATGATGTATCATGTGAGCCAGCCGTGGTTGAACGGATATAACGGCGAAGCGGTCTTGGGGAATTGGGAATTAACGAGCTATTTGCCCGCCTATGGATTGACCAGGAGCTGAAGGCAGAAATGGGATGCGATAGACGCGATGGCGGTTGAACTGGAAGCTCTGGGTTTCATCGTGGACCGTGAAGCTCCAGCCAGCCAGCCGGATCGATCCAACTCCAGGTATCGATCCTCGTACCCGGTCGAGAGTCGGTTGACCGAGCAAGGCTGAATGTTGAGGATCCCGGTCACATTGAATTGGAGCCGAGGTATCACGCCCTCGGCGTGTCGAGCGGGGGACGCCGACTCCACGTGACGTTTACGCTGCGGGAGCAGGACACGATGATTCGAGTCATATCCGCCCGCGACATGAGTCGCAGGGAGCGTATGCACTATGAGCGAGAGACGTAAGCCCGTTCCCGACCTCCGGGATGAAGCGGAAGCGCGGGCCTTCTGGGAGCGTCATGACTCCAGCGAGTACGTGGATTGGAATGCTGCCGTACGGGCACGCTTCCCGAATCTGAAACCTTTGAACCGGTCGATTTCTCTGAGGTTGCCGCTGGATTTGCTTGAGCGCATCAAGATCGCCGCCAACAAGCGCGACGTGCCGTATCAATCGCTGATCAAGGTGTGGCTGGCCGAGAAGGTGAGCGCGGCGGAAGAGTAGCGGCTCACCCACAAGCACGGTATCCACACGTTGGTGCGCCGCCGAAGTCAAGCGGCGCCTCTGGCGTGGGCGCCACCGGAGATGGCCGGCTCGACTTGGCCCTCTGATCATCGTGGGTGTACAGCATCAACATGTTCGGCGACGCCCTGCGCGACCTGCTCGACCCCCGCCTGCGCGGCAGCATCTGACCGCCGCTGTCGGCGGCGACGTGAACCACCGCCGAGCAGCCGGCACACACCTCGTCGTGGGCGCCGCCGGTGGCCTGCAGCAGGTCGGCCGCGAAGATCTCGACGCTGCCCGCGCCGAGGTCATTCATGGCCAGCAGGTACGCGGTCTTGTCCCGGCGGCTTGGCGTCGCGCCCGCTGGCGCGCACCGCGCAGCCCGCCTCGACCAGGTTCTTGACGACGTGCGATCCGATATTGCCGGAGGCGCCGGTTACGGCGACCGGCCCGTCGGTAGGTCCCGTGACAGGTGGCATGGGTGGATGGTGTGCCTTGGGTGAGCGCCGAAGTCATGCGGCCTCTCTGGCAACAACCCACGAAACCCGCCGGAAACGGCGGAATTCGCATGGCCGGGATCGACGGCAGACCGCTTGCAGGAGCGCACGACGGGCGGCCAACTCCGCACGCGCCACCGCGTGGAGGCGGCGCTACCGCGACGGCTCAGGCGGCGGAGCTGGTCCGTAACCGTGGCACATGCGGTGGTGCGCCAGGCACGCAAGAGCCAGGTTCTCCGGCTCCGGGCCGCCCCCCTCGGCAACCGGCAGCAGGTGGTGGATCTGTAGCAGGTGGGAGGAATTGCAGCGGCGACCGGTGAGCGGATCTCGATAGCGGCAGCGCCCCCCGTCACGCAGCCAGACGTGACGCCGGACCGCCGCCGGAATGGGGCGCCGCCGCGGCGGCCGGCGCGGGCCAGGCGGAGCATCGCTGGTGCACCGCGGCGACGCTCCCCCCGGCGTGCCGCCCGCACCACGCGCACACCGCACGCCGCTGTCCAACTGCGGCGCCGCAGCCGTGACCGGGCGGATCGGCGTGGCATCAGCGCCGTCGCTGGAGCCGTCGCCGGCCAACTGCGGCGCCGCAGCCGTGACCGGGCGGACCGGCATGGCATGAGCGCCGTCGGCGGGGCGGCCGCTGGCCAACTTCAGCGCCGCAGTCGTGGCCGACCGGATCGGCGTCGCACCAGCGTCGTCGGCGGGGTCGCCGCCGACCAACTTCGGCGCCGCAGTCGTAGCTCGCCGGATTGGCGTCGCATCAGCGCCCTCGGCGGGGCCGCCGCCGACCAACTTCGGCGCCGCACCAGCGCTGTCGGCGGGGCCGCCGCCAGCGCTCCGACCCTCCGGCGCCGCAGCAACGGCGGGCGGGGCCGAAGCAGCAGCACCTGCGCGGGCGCCAACTGACGTTGCACCGCCCGCCGGGGCGGCGGGCGCTACGCCGCGCACCCCGGCAGCGTTGCGGGACGGCGCGGCCCGCGGCTGCTCCCCGCCGGCCGCGGCCGCCGCCACGACCGAGGGTGCGCCGGTCCGCTCCCGCCGCGACGATGCTGCCGTGCCGCCCGTACGCCCCCGCCTGCCACCGCCGCGGCGCGGGTCGTGCCGCGCCACCGCCTCGCGCACCAGGCGCGCCACCAGGTCGCCCCACGACATGCGCGGGTCGACGTGCGACCACAGGTCCTTCAGGTGGCGCAGTCCCTGCTCGCACTCCTGGTCGATGCTCACCTTCAACGTGTAGCGGTCCGGCGCCACCGCGCGCAGCGTGTCGCGTGGCGGCGCCACCTGCGGCGCGGCACTGGCCAGCAGGCCGGCGACCTGGCGCGTGGTCATGCCGGCGGCCTGCTCGATCAGCTCGCGCTGGCGCCGCGGGTGCAGCAGCGCTGCGGCCGATACCGGCCCGGCGGACCGCGGCTCCGGGTTGGAACACGGTTCCGGGTTCCGGTCACCTCGCGACGGCGCCGGTGCGAGCGCAGCGGTGAGCCGCGGCTCCGATGGGGCCACGACCGGCAACGGTACCGGTTCGGCGCAACTCGCCGGCGTTGGAGGTGGCGCAGCCGGGCCTTGGTCCGAAGCGGCCGCGGCGGCACCGGGAGGGCGCAACGGTGCCGGACAGTGCCCGGCGGCTCCGCTCGGTTCCCGCCGCGCCGGCAGCGCATCGGCATGCCGGGCGCCGCGGTGCCGCGCAGCCGCGAGGCTCGCCGCCGGCACCACCGGCGTGGCCGCCGCCTCGTTACCCGTGAGCCCGGGCCGCGGTACACGCCCCGGCGCCGCAGGCGGTGGCGCGTGCAGCGTGGCGGCCGTCGAAGCCCGTGCAGCGCCCGAGGTGGCCGCACTCGAGTCCAATCGGCCCACCGGCTGCGCACCCGCCGCTGCCGGGCGGGCACCGACTGCCGCCGCGTCGTCCGAAGATCGCCTGCAACGGTCGCTCACGGTATGCCGGTCTTCGCGGTCCCCGGCGGCACGGGACGACTGCGCCCCCAGGCCGTCCGCCGATGGCCTGCAGCGGTCGTTCACGATGTGCCGGTCTTCGCGGTCCCCGGCGGCACGGGACGACTGCGCCCCCAGGCCGTCCGCCGATGGCCTGCAGCGGTCGTTCACGGTGTGCCGGTCCTCGTGGCTTCCGGCGTCATCGAGCGACCTCACCTCAAGCTCGTCCGCCGATGGCCCGCAACGGTCGCTCACGGTATGCCGGGCCCCGCGGCCTCCGGCGTCACCGGGCGACCGCGCCTCCTGGTCGACGGCGGCCACGCCGGGCGGCGCCGATGCCGTCACCGCCGCGGCACCGGCCATCCCCGCTCCCGACGCTTCGGCATCCTGGTCTCCCGCTCCGCTCGGCACCGCAGGCAGCCCATGCAGATCTTCGCAGCGCTCCTCATCGACGCTCGCGCTCGCTCTCCGGCACTGGCGCTCGGCGGCGCCAAACGCGGTCTCCAACTGCGCCGCCGACGTCACACTCAACTCGCCGCTGTGCAGCATCGCCCGCACCCAGCCATGCCGCCGGCACAACCTCATGGTCTGAATACGCCGTTGCGCGGCCGCATCGGTGAACCGCAACTCCCGCACCGCGTAGTCGAACAGGCTCGAGAACCCGCGCCGCAGCGCCAGCCCGCGACGGTCGATCTCGTCGAGATGGTCCAGGATGTGCACTTCGAGGCCGCGCTGGTTGGCCGCCAGGCGCCTGGTCTGCTCGAGGAGCTGCTGATCACCGAGTGAGCTGAAGGGTCGTCTGGCGGTCCCGCCGGTCATGTTTGGCATGTCTTAAATATAACACTGGTATGTAGATAGCACTTTCTTACAGGTCCTCGAACCGGTACCGGCAGCGCCCGTCGGGCGCGAATTGGCGGCTCCAGGGGCACGCGGTCGGCCACTTGACGGTCGCACACCATTGCCGGGCTTCACGGCCCGCCAGCGGCGTTTAGCGGCAGCGCAAAAGTGCGTCAACCCCTGCGCCCGATTTTCTGCAGTTATTTTGGTGCAGGTCGACAGGAACCCACCCCGCGCCGCAACAGATGGTCCGACCCGCCCGGTACGCGGGCCCTCACGACACCGGCGCCCGCGGCAGCCCGCTCGGTCCTCCATCTGCTGCCGACCTGCGCCGGACGCTCGCTCTGCTCAGTTGCCGTACGCGCGTATCGTCCTTGCTCCCCGCTGCTGATCGGGGTCAAACTTCGGGAGGCTCTCCGGGCTCTCCCTCGGCTGACGTTCGCTCGGGTGGACGTTCATTCGGTTCCGGGAGTTCCGACTCGATGGCGGCGACGAGTCGCATGCAGATCCGGTGGCTGCGTCCATATCCTGCAAGTACTCGGCGGCCATCGTCATCAGCCTGCGGCCGCGCTCCCCGTTGTTCATGGCAACCGCTACGTCGCTACAGAGCGACGTTCGGCGTGGCGGTCGATACCGTTCGGCGCTGGAAGTCGGTCCTGGTTACGAGCTTCGTTGTCACTCTGCCCTCGGTGAGCGTTGGCGGGTGGTCATGTTCGCCGGCAACCGCCGCCGCCGCCGGGAGGAGTTCCACGCACTCCCGTTGCGCGACAACTGCTTAGGATCGAGCGGTCTCAGGGTCTCAGGGTCTCAGGACCGGCTCTCGTGTCATTGACGGAGTTGACGGGTGGCCGCGCGCGTGCAACACTGCCGATGGCAGGATACGAGCACATGTGCGTAACGGCTAAGGAATCCCTCCAGCGCGGCTGCCGCTTGAAGATCGTGCAACCGGTGCGTTCTACCCCCGTTCTACCCCCCCCCAAAAAAAGGTCGACAACACCTAACTCTCCATTCATCCGACAAATAACTAACCGTTCCGGGCAATCGGGCCGCTTTCGCCGCACCTCCGTGTACGCCCGCCCGGCGCCTTCGCCAGCACTCCGTCAAATACCATTCCCCGGGCCAATTCGTTCCGTTCGAAGAGTGGCCCGAAGAGGTCAAGAACGTCTTTAACTACGATCCGGAAGGCGCGGAGGCGCTGCTGGATGAAGCCGGATATCCTCGCGGCTCGGATGACATTCGATTCAAGACCACGTTGAAATGGATAGAATCTTTTGATGTAGGCTATGCGGAATTGGCCATTGGATTCTGGCGCGAAATTGGTGTTGACGTACAGCTTGAGCTGATGCCCGGTGCCGAATTCACTCCTGTCACGGGTGATAGGGATTACGAAATGGTCACCAGCATAACGGCAAACCTCAGCCCGGGATATATCCACTATTCCGACGCGTTCAATTGGAACACAGCCAACCGGGCGGCGGTCTTGGGGCGCTAGGCGATAGTTCAATACTAGCAGCCCGTTCCGGCTGCTCCAAGGTCCTCCTTGGGCGGTTGGGACGGGCTGTCTTGTTGGAGGAAGTGGCTAAAGGAGAGAGGCGTGTGACATGAGAGCCTACATCATCAGGCGGCTATTGCTGATGATCCTTTCACTGTTTCTCTTGACCATCCTGGTATTTCTCTCGGTGCGCTTGCTCCCCGGCGATGTCATAGACGCAATACTGAGTCGGATGATGGAAATATCAACGGTAGGGACGATTGACCGGGAAGCACTTGAGCGTCAGCTGGGATTGGACGTGCCTGGCTACGTACAGTATGCCCGCTGGTTGGTGGGGATTCTCCTGCGCGGCAGCCTTGGCGAATCACTGATGGGTCGAGGAGCGGTGGAACAGCAGATAATCAACAGACTACCGGTCACCCTCGAGCTTGGCCTCCTGGCAATCGTGATCGGGCTGGTGATTGCCCTGCCGGTGGGCATCTTTTCGGCCGTTCGCCAGGATACCGCCGCCGACTACGCGGGGCGCTCCATCGCCATTGTCGGTCTGGCAACGCCCAACTTCTGGCTGGGCATTATGGTCATGGTCTACCCGGCAATCTGGTGGGGCTGGTCGCCATCGATGGAGCTGATTCCGTTCTCTGAAGACCCGTTGGGTAATCTGGGCATGTTCCTCATTCCCAGCCTGATTCTCGGGACAGCCTCGGCAGCCGCCATCATGCGGCTGACGCGCACCATGATGCTGGAGGTGCTGCGCCAGGACTACATTCGCACCGCTTGGTCCAAGGGGCTTCGGGAGAAAGTCGTGATTATCCGGCATACCATCAAGAATGCCCTGATCCCGGTGGTGAGTCTGATCGGCCTGCAGGTGCCGATCCTGGTTGGCGGCTCCGTCATCATGGAAAACATCTTCAACCTGCCTGGAATAGGTCGTCTCGCCCTGATCGCCCTCAATGACAGAGACTTCACGATGGTCGCCGGAGTAAACTTGTTCTTCGCAGCCACGGTTATGGGGGCCAATCTTGTCACCGACCTGATCTATGCGTTCTTGGATCCCAGAGTTCGTTACCACTAGGGAGAATCGTCACGTATGAGGGAGCACAGGAGACGTGCCGGGATTGCTGGTTTCCTGCTCAGGTTGGTCAAGGAAAAGCCACTGGGCACTGTTTGCGGGATTATCGTACTTATATTGATTCTCGTGGCTATCTTCGCGGATGCTCTGGCTCCCTATGAACACTATCAAATGCACCTGAAAGACCGGATGCAGGGCTCCTCAGCCCGGTATCTGCTCGGTACCGACCACCTGGGGCGCGACTTCCTGAGCCGAATCATCTATGGGGCCCGTATTTCACTGACGGTCGGTCTGGCCGCGACCGCTCTCAATGTCGTAGTCGCTGTACTGGTAGGCGGCGTTTCAGGATTCTTTGGCGGTAAAGCAGACCTCGTGGTGCAGAGGTTTGTCGATACCTGGATGTCGTTCCCGAGTCTGATCCTGTTGTTGACCGTTATGTCCGTATTGGGGAAGGGTTTAGTCCAGATAATAGTCGTGCTTGGAGTAGCAGGAGGCATCGGCAGCTCAAGAGTAGTCAGAGGCGCCGTTATCGCAGTAAAAGAGAATACCTATTTTCAGGCGGCGGAGTCGATCGGCTCTTCCAAGTGGAGAGCCTATATCCGACATGTGCTGCCCAATATCGTGGCTCCCGTAATCATCATATTCAGCATCAACATTGGGGGCGTGATCATGTCCGAGTCTGCTCTGAGTTTTCTTGGATTTGGATTGCCACCCGGTATTCCGAGCTGGGGAGGGATGCTCAGCCGGGAAGGGCGTCAATACATGGAGGAAGGGCCATGGCTGGCGCTCTGGCCAGGTCTCTATCTTACGATTCTCGTCTACAGTCTGAACATGTTCGGCGATGCGGTAAGGGACCTGCTCGACCCGAGGCTGAGGGGTGGCGCGGGGCGCTATGGTGCCCATACCGGCAAGTCGGTCTAGAAGAGCACGCGCACAACGGCATGGCAGGTGCGGATCTCAAGTGATGTGCGCCGATGCGGTTGCAAGCTTGGACCGAGCCGCCCGCTGCGGCCAGGGTCACCGGGGCGGCCGCGTCCGAGGCCGCCGCTGGCCCGAGACGGCGCGGGCCGGGCTGCGGTAGACCCCGAGCGCGCGCCCACCGCCGCCCTTGAGGCGCGGGTCGAGCAGGTCGCGTACGGCGTCGCCGAACATGTTGACGCCGTACACCACCACCGCCAGACAGATGCCGGGAAACAGCGCCAGCTCCGGCTTGCGCTCCATGTAGCGGCGGCCGTCGAAGCTGAGCATGCCGCCCCAGCTCGGCACCTCCAGCGGCAGGCCGAAGCCGAGGAAGCTGAGCGCCGCCTCGTCCAGGATGATGTAGCCGATGTTGATGGAGTAGATGACGATCACCGGCGCCACGATGTTGGGCAGCACGTGGCGCAGCACGGTGCGCAGCCTGCGGTTGCCGATCGCGGCCGCCGCCGCGATGTAGTCGTTCTCCTTGATGCCGATCACGGCGCTGCGCAGGACGCGCGAGTTGTGGATGCCGTACAGGACGCCCAGCACCACGATGATCTGCAACGTGCCGCGGCCGACGATCGACATTACCGTGAGCAGCACCAGCAGCCCCGGAAACGCCATCCAGCCGTCCACGAAGCGCTGCACCACGAGGTCGTAGCGGCCGCCGAGGTAGCCGGACGGCACCCCGATCGCCGCCGCCACCACGATGGTCACCGTGGTCGCGGCCAGGCCCACCACCAGCGAGATGCGGGCGCCGTGAATCAGCCGGGTCAGGATGTCGCGGCCCGCCCCGTCGGCACCCAGCAGGTGCCTGGCGGACGGCGGCGCCAGCCGGTCCATCACGATCATCTCGTCCACCTCGTAGCGGGTCAGCACGTCGGCGAAGATCCCGCACACCAGCAGCAGCAGGATGATGATCGCCCCCACCAGGCCGAGCGGCTTCTCGCGCACCAGGCGCACGAAGAAGTCGGCCACCGGGCCGCGCGCACCGGCGCCGCGCGGGCCACGATCCGGTGAACCCGTGTCCGGTGAGTGTACGCGGCGCGTGACGCGGCGGCGCGGTGTGGCTTCCGGTCCACCGGATGGGTGGGGGGAGGCCCGGCTGTCTTGGCCGCCCACGTCGCGGGAGTTGCCGGCTCGGGCGCGGTTGCCGTTGCCGGCGCCGCCGTCGGCAAGATCCGCCATTACCGGTACCTGACCCGCGGGTCGAGGAACGCGTAGGACAGGTCCACCAGCAGGTTGGCCAGCACCACCGCGGTGGCGATCACCAGGTTGATGCCGGACACCAGCGTGTAGTCGCGCCGCTGCAGGGCGTCCAGCGCCAGCCGCCCGAGACCGGGCAGCGCGAAGATCTGCTCAATGATCACGGCGCCGCCCACCATCACCGGCAGGCTGGCGCCGACGATGGTCACCACCGGGATCAGCGCGTTCTGCAGCGCGTGTCCGATCACTACCGCGCGCTGCCGCAGCCCCTTGGACCACGCCGTCCTGATGTAGTCCTGGCGCAGTACCTCCAGCATCATGGCACGCGTCATGCGCATGGTGGTGCCGGCCATCGCCATCGCCAGGATGAACGCCGGGACCACGAACATGCCCAGGTTGGCGAGCGGATCGTCCCGGAACCGCACCAGCTCCGGGCTGGGCGACCATCCCCACCAGATCGCCGGGTACAGCACCACCAGCGTCGCCACCCAGAAGCTCGGCACGGCGATGAACACGATCGCCACGCTGCGCGCCGCGAAGTCGCCGGCGGTGTCCTGGCGCACCGCCGAGTAGATGCCGATCGGCAGCGAGATCAACAGCGACAGCAGCACCGCCAGGAAGCCGAGCTCGAAGGTCACCCCGATGCGGCTGCCGATCATCTGCGTCACCGGCAGGTGCGAGCGCAGCGAGTCGCCCAGGCTGCCGCGCAGCACGATGCCGGACAGCCAGCGCGCGTACTGCACGTGCATCGGCACGTCCAGTCCGAGCGCCTTCTCCAGCGCTTCGCGGTCGAACACCTCGGCGCCGGCGGTGCCGCCGCCCACCACCTCGGCCGCCATGGCGTCGATCACGTCGACCGGCAGCAGGCGCACCACCGCGAACACGATCAGCGACACCATGAACAGGGTGACGACGACCAGCAGCAGCCGGCGGATCAGGTAGGTGTGCACCGGTCAGCGGGCGCCGGACCGCACCGGACGCGCTGGGGCCCGTCCGGTGCCGGGCGCGCTGAGGGCCGTCCGGTGGTGCCCTCCGAGGCGGCGCAAGAAGCGGCCGCCAGGGGAAGAGGCCCCCGGCGGCCGCGAGGTTCTCAAGTCAGATGCGAATCGCAGCCGTGTTTCGCCGCGGGCTGCTACTCGTGGCCCATTTCGGCGCGGAGGTCCTGGTCGATCCACAGGTAGGTCAGCACCTGCAGGGTGCGCTCGGTGCTGCCGCCCCACTCGCCGCGGTAGCCCTTGATCCACGGCTGGTACAGCGCGTGGAACGGCCCGCGCGGCAGCACCAGGTTGTACACCTGGCTGATGATGTAGTTGTCCATCTCCTTGAACGAGGCCACCAGCGCGTCCTGGTCGGGCGCCGCCATGGCGGCGTCGATCATGGCGTTGAGCGTGTCGTCGGTGACCTGCGTGTTGACGTTCGGAGATCCATACCAGTGGGCCGTTACCCAGAACGGGTTGTCCAGGTTCGGCCGCCGCGGCGACCACACCGAGTTCAGTTCCTTGGCCCTGCCCTCGCCCTTGGCGGTCCAGGCCATGCCGCCGTCCTCGTACAGGTTGATCTCGACGTCGACGCCGATCTTGTCCCAGTAGCTGGTCACCACCTGGGCCAGGTCCAGGTCGTTGCTGGAGCATGGGCACACGTCCCAACCGGCGCTGAACCTGGTGCCGCCGGCACCGCGCGGATAACCCGCCTCGTCGAGCAGCCGCTCGGCGCCGGCCGGGTCGAAGGTGTACAGCTCCTGCACCTCCGCCGGCCACTCGTCGAACGGGTTGGACATGCCCAGGGCGAAGCGCGGGATGTGGCCCCACAGCGAGGTGTCCGCCTCGCCGCCGAAGAACGCGGCGTTGAGCTCGTCGAGGTCGATCGCCTTCTGCATCGCCGCACGCACCCGCACGTCGTCGAACGGCGGCTTCGATGCCGTGAACGTCGGGCTGGTATTCTCGTTGTGCCCGAGCAGCAGCTTGACCAGCTCGGGGTTGGACTTGGCCAGGGCGTCCACCTGTTCCAGCGACAGGCCGGGCGCGAACGCGCTCCTGCCGGTGCGCAGCGCCGCCACCCGGGCGGCGGCGTCCGGCATGATGAACATTATGCCCCACCCTCCCGCGCCGTCAAGCAAGCCGAGCTGGCCGGCTGTCCGGCCACCACCTTCAGGTTACGCAAGGCCTGCCGTGAGCCCGAGGCACCTGGCGCAGAGGTTCATGCCCTTGTCGTGCGAGAACAGCGCTATCCCACCGACCTCCTCGCCGACCGCGAGCGCGGTCGCGACATGCAGCGCGTCGAGGGTGCGCACGTGCACCCGGGAACGGTTCCATCGCCCGCCGCTTGATCTGCGTCGACATCTCCAGCGCCAAAGTCCAGCGGCGTCTCCGCCGTGGGCGGCACAGGAGACGGCGCCGCGGCCAATCTGATCAATTCGAGACCCGCGCAGCGCCGCCTTCGGGAAGCTGGCGCTCACGGACCCTGTCATTCACAGGTGGCCGCACATCAACCGGCTGCCATGGCATGCACGTAGGTGCCGGTTGACGTTGCGCGGGGGACCGCGTATACATGATGTGGAGTTGTATACGTGCAAACGGTAACCGTGTCGTTGCGACTGCCGGAGTCCGAGGTGTCTCGGCTGGAGAGCGCCGCGCAGGCTATGGGTGTCGACCGCTCCACCCTGTTGCGGTGGGCGGTCAGACGGGGCGCCAGCGCGCTCCTGCTCGAACGTGCGTGCGACGCCTACCGGCGCGGGGAAGTAACCCTCTCGCGCGCCGCCGAGATGGCCGGCCTGAGCCTCCGTGACCTGATTCTCCGGTTGCGCGGTCAGGACCTGGTGTTGAACTACGGTCCGGAGGACTTGGCGGCGGACCTGCAGCCGCTTTGACCGTCGTCGCCGATGCCAGCCCGCTGATTTTTCTGGGCAAGATCCGGCGGCTTGCCCTGATTCACCGCGTCCTGGGAGGCGACGTCGTCGTCCCGCAGCAGGTTCGAGACGAGGTGTTGGCGCGGCCGCTCGACCCCGCCGAATCCGACGAGCTGCATCGGTTCCTGGCGACGGTACGCATGGAACGTGTCGACAGCCCGCGAGTCTTTGCCGCCGGCATGAGCCGCGCCGACAACGCCGCCATGACGCTGGCCGTCCGACTTGAGGCGGACCTGCTGCTCGCCGACGACCGGACCGTTCGCCGCTTGGCCGCGGTGGAAGGCATTCGACCGCTCGGCACGCTCGGCGTGCTGCTGCTCGCGCTGCGGCGGGGACTGGTGGAGCGGGCCGAGGTGCGCCGGCTGGTCGACGAACTCGTACGCTCCCATGGCTTCCGCATCGGGGTGGAACTGTATGCCGCGGTGATTCGCGAAGTCGACCGGCCGTAGCTGCAGTGGCTCGAACGTTCGGATTCGCTGCCGGCGATCCAGCAATGCCCATATACGACGGTGATACGGATATCTGCAACCGAGGCGAGCCGTTCGTTCTCGAAGCTGCTCGACCGGATCGAATCGGACGGTGGCTGTCGTCGAAGGCATTCGACCGCTCGGCACGCTTGGCGTATTGCTGCGGGCGCTGCGGCGGGGACTGCTCGGCCGGGCCGAGGTGCGCCTCTGATCGTTGAGATCGATTCGATGCGGCCACGATCCGCTATGGGTTGCCGCGTCATTCGACAGGATACATGCCGGGGGACGAGCGGAGTTGTCTGGTCTCGGGAAGTGCTTCTCCCTGCGTCGGTGCGGCGTGGTCGAGGAGGTAAGCCATCAGCGAGGGAATTCCGGGCTCGTAGCGAACCGGCGGAAGCTGGCCGGGCGGGCGCCAGACGAAGCCCAGGCGCTGCAGGGCGGCCAGGGCCGTATGCACCTGCCGCGGGTCCGCGTTCGCAGCGAGACCGGCGGCGACCGCGGACTTCAACTGCTCATAGGTGAGCGTCGGCATGGATTGAAAACGGTCGGCCACGCGCTCGGCGACGGCCAGCCAGCCGGATCGATCCAACTCGATATACCGGTCCTCGTAGTAGTCGGTGACCCTGGTTGCCACGTCGGGCTGCGCTGCCGCCGCGTGGGCGGCGGTCAGCCGGGTCGCGCCGGTCGCCAAGCGCCGCTGCCACAGGGCGCGGCCCCAGACCTGGATGAAGTACGGGTAGCATTGGCTGTCCTTGACCACCGCATCGAGGGTGGCGGCGTCGATGCTCACGCCATGAGCCGCGAGCGGCACGACCAGAGCAGCGCGGGCGGCGCCCGAACTCAGCAGGCCGATGCCCAGGCGACCTTCGTCCAGCCGACTCCAGAACGTCGCATTCATGGCGCCAAGATGCGCCGCCAGGCCCGGCGTGCCGGCCAGCACCAGCAGAAACGGCGCCTCGTCGCGCACCTGCTGACTGGCGTTGAGCAGCGTTCTGCCCACCTCGAGGTCAAGCGTGTGCGCCTCGTCGACCAGC
The DNA here is from genome assembly GCA_965208575.1 of Spirochaetia bacterium. Lineage (GTDB taxonomy): Bacteria > Spirochaetota > Spirochaetia > SZUA-6 > Bin103 > Bin103. The sequence goes on from CBDBOV010000003.1 coordinate 113,666, forward strand.
GTCGCCAGCGGCCTCCTGCGGCACCGGGCGGTCAACTCCTGCCGCAGGTTGCGCATGCCCCCGGCCGGCGGCGCCCACTCGACCGAGCCCACCGCTGCCACGCCAAGTTTCCGGGGCAGCAGCTTCGCCAACCCGGGCGGCGGCGTGAGAACCTCGGTCAGTGCGTCCCGGGTGGGGATGTCGGCAGGGGTCAGGCTCACCACGTCCACTTCCGGTTCGCGGTCTCGGCAGGCGCGCTTGAACCAGTTGAGCAGCACCGTCTTGCCGGTGCCGCGCGGCCCCGTCAGGGCGACGTTGTGCGGTGGAGCCCGACCTCCGAGCAGGTCGCCCAGGCACCGCGTCAGCACGGCCTCCTCCCGCTCGCGTCCGGTGAGGGCCGGCGGCGTGGCGCCGTCGCCGGGAGTGAACAGGCGTTGCTCGATTGCCTTCATATCGACCAACGTAACGTATATCAGACCACCGCATCAGCGCCAACGGCCGAGATCTCGGCATGCTGGTCGCGCGTGCGGGAAGGCGTCACGCCGATCACCGTGTTCAGTCTGAACATGTTCGGCGACGCGCTGCGCGACCTGCTTCGAATACGACGAACAGCCGGCCGGCGCTCGCGGGGCGGCGGCCGACGCGCGTCGCATCCAGCGCCTGTGCGCCCGCATCGCGGCGGATATCGAACGGGCGGCTGTCGCGCGGCAGGAGCAGGCCGGCGGAGACCGGGAGCCGCCCGCCGGCGCAGCCGATTAGCGCGTCAGGACGCGGTTGCGTTCCGCGCTGCGCATGCGGCATGACGTGGTCGCCGGACGGAGCGAAAGACATGCTCGCCGAGAATTGCCTGTTCGGACGGTCCGCCCGCCTGGCCGCCTCGGGCCGTTTGACGGTGCCCTCCTCAGCTGCTACAGTATCTCCGATTAGGGCCCTCCGCGGGCCGTGCGCTCGGCCTTGAACACCGAAATCCCCGCAAAAAGGAGGTGCAGTTCGCGGCCCGAGTTCATGACGCTCATGCCGGGTGCGTGACGACCTGAGATTGCCGTCGCTGTTTGGCCGCCTGCGCTGCGGGCGCGAGAGTGCGCAGGGAACGGCAACTCGCTCAAGCACTCTCAGAATCTGGAGAGTTCAGTATGAATCATCCGAGAATTGCACACACCTTGGTGTTTGTGCTCGTGCTCAGCTTGGCCGCAACCGGCCTCTGGGCGGCCGCGGAGAGCGAGGAGCCGGCCGCGGCGGTGGAGAAGGAGATGGTGCTCGACCCATCCACCGGCGAGATGGTGGAGGCGCCACGCTACGGTGGGACCATCACCTACGGCCGGCCCAACCATGGGGAGCATACCGATGCCTGGTACATCGGCGGCTGGGCGAGCCACTTCACCAGCGAGGTCCTCGAGAAGCTCGTCATCGGCGATTGGGCGATAGACCGGAGCGTGAACCACTTGCGCACCTACGACCAGCCCTTTTCCATCAATCGAGGGGCGTTGGCGGAAAGCTGGGAAACGCCAGATGCGACCACGATGATCGCCCACATCCGACAGGGCGTTCACTGGCACGACAAGGCACCGATGAACGGCAGGGAGCTGACCGCAAAAGATATCGAGTTCAACTATCATCGTCTCTATGGGATCGGCAGCGGCTTCACCGAATCGTGCCCCGTGTGTGGCGGCAAGGAAAAGAACCTCGAATCCATAACGGCCACTGACGATTGGACGGTGGTTTTCAAGCTGAAGCAGCCTGACCTTCTTGCCCTGGACAAGTTCTTCGACCCCTGGGAGACCTTCATCCACGCGCCTGAGGTGATCAAGGAGCACGGCGACGTCAAGGACTGGCGGAACATGGTCGGCACCGGCCCCATGGAGCTCACGGAGTATATCGATGCCACCTCCATGAAATGGACCAGGGTCCCCAACTACTGGGGGTTCGATGAGAAATTTCCCCAGAACCGCTTGCCCTACGTCGACGAGATCAACGCCGTCATCATGACCGATATGGCGGCGCGGCTGGCGGCCCTGCGGTCGGGGAAGATTGACATACTCGGGACGGCCGGCGACTCTCAAATCAGGTCGGTCGACCAGTTGAAGAGCCTGCAGGAGAAGAATCCCGAGATCAACGTGTGGACCTTCGATTTTCGGGCCGGCACAGGTTTCGTGTTCAACAACGTCAACAACCCGCCCTTTGATGACATCCGCGTGCGCCGGGCCATGCAGATGGCGCTGGATCTGGAGACGATTCAATGCGACCTTCTTCGGCGGTTTGGGAGATCCGACTCCGAACGGATTGTGGGCCAACTCCAAGGAGGGGGTTGGCACGCCCTTCGACCAGTGGACCGAAGAGATCAAGCCATACTACCGGTATGACCCGGAAGGAGCGAAGCAATTGCTGGCCGATGCGGGCTATCCCGATGGCTTCAACACCCGTTTGGACTACGACGTGCGCGCCGATACGAGCTACGCGGAATTGATCGCGAACTACTGGCGTGAGATTGGCGTGGAAGTCGAGATCCACACGGCGGACGCTACGCAAACCACGGTGTTCTGGCGAGACAATACTGCGGAAGGAATGATCGGTGGGACCACGGCCATGACGTATAGCGCTGCAGGCCTGGAGAACTGGATCACTGGGGGAACGTGGAACGGGTCCGCGGGCAGCGACCCGGAACTTGATGAACTCTGGGGGCGTGCCGAGTTTGCGGCCACGATCGACGAGCAGAACGCGGCGTTCAAAAGGATGAACATGCGCCTCTCGGAACTGCATTGGGTCCTTACTGGTCCCGTGTCCCCGCAATTCAACGTCGCCCAACCGTGGATCAAGGGGTATAACGGCGAGGTCGCGATCAGCATAAATGGCCAATACTCGACGGTCTTGACCCGCGTATGGGTCGACCAGGATCTGAAGCGGGAGATGGGCTTCTAAGGAGTCGCTACGGGAGTCTCCTGCTCGCGAAGAAGGGGCGCTGGGATCCTCGCCGGTCCCGGCGCCCTTTTTGAAAGGACGACATGAGAGCGTATATCATCCGCCGCGTTCTGCTTCTCATACCCACCTTCCTGCTGCTGTCGATCCTGGTGTTCCTGTCCCTGCGTTTCCTCCCGGGCGACGCCATAGATGCGTTGGCGGCGCAAATGGCGAGTTTCATGGACCCCGATATAGACCGTGAAAAGCTGGAGCGGATGTTGGGACTGGACCGGCCGATCTACGTGCAGTATGGACGCTGGCTGGGGGGTATCTTCCTGCACGGCACGCTGGGCGATTCCCTGCTGGGCGCCTGGCGGGTCGAGGAGAAGATACTCGCCAGATTACCGGCAACCGTCCAACTGGGAGTGATGGCGATCGTGATCGGTCTGCTGATCGGGCTGCCGGTCGGCATCTACTCGGCGATGCGCCGCAATACGGCCGCCGACTACGTCGGTCGGTCGGTCGCCATCATCGGCCTGGCGACCCCCAACTTCTGGCTGGCGACCCTGATCCTGACCTTTCCCGCCATCTGGTGGGCGTGGTCGCCACCGTTGACGCTGGTGCCGTTCCGCGACGATCCGCTGGGCAGCATCGGCGTGTTCATCGTGCCGAGCCTGATTCTGGGCACCTACCTGGCCGCGGCCACGATGCGGATGACGCGCACCATGATGCTGGAGGTACTCCGGCAGGACTACGTCAGGACCGCCTGGTCCAAGGGTCTGCAGGAGCGGGTCGTGATCGTCAGACACGCGATCAAGAATGCCCTGATCCCGGTCGTGACGCTGATCGGCTTGCAAATGCCGATCCTGATCGGCGGCTCGGTGATCATGGAGAGCATCTTCAGTCTGCCGGGGCTCGGCCGCCTCATGCTGGACGCGCTCAACGACCGCGACTACCCGGTGGTCTCCGGCGTAAACCTGACGTTCGCCGCCTCGGTAATGGCAATCAACCTGGTGGTCGACCTGATCTATGCCGTTCTGGATCCGCGGGTCGGGTACCGCTGATGGCACTGATGGGTGAGCGAGTGACGGAAGAACAAGCAGCCGAACGGGCAGCCGCCGCGTCGCCGAAGCGAGCGGAGCGACGGTTGTTCCTGGGCGGGTTGCCGCGACGATTCATCAAGGAGCAGCCGCTGGGTGCGTTCGGCGGCGCGGTGCTGCTGGCGCTGGTACTGGTCAGCATCTTCGCACCGTACCTGGCGGGGCACGATCCCAACCAGATGACGCTGGCCGACCGGCTGCAGGGTCCGTCGGGCGAGTATCTCCTGGGCACCGATCAGCTCGGGCGCGACTTCCTGAGCCGCCTGATCTACGGGGCGCGCATCTCGTTGTTCGTCGGCTTGGCGGCGACCACGTTGCACGTGGTGGTTGCGGTGCTGATCGGCGGCAGCGCGGGGTTCATCGGCGGCAAGCTGGACCTGTTGGTGCAGCGGTTCGTCGATGCCTGGATGTCGTTCCCGGGCCTGCTGCTGTTGCTCACCATCATGTCGATCGCCGGGCAGGGGCTGCTGCAGGTGATCGTGATTCTGGGGGTGTCGTCCGGCATCACCAACTCGCGGGTGGTGCGCGGCGCGGTGATCGGCATCAAGGAGAACGACTACTTCCAGGCGGCGCAGGCCATTGGCGAGCGCACTTTCGGGACCCTGCTGCGGCACGTGCTGCCCAACATCATGGCGCCGATCATCGTGATCTTCTCGATCACCATCGGCGGCATCATCGTGGCGGAGGCTTCCTTGAGCTTCTTGGGGTTCGGTCTGCCGCCCGGGGTGCCGAGCTGGGGCGGGATGCTGAGCCGGGAGGGCCGCCAGTACATGGAGATGGCGCCGCGGCTGGCGATCTGGCCGGGCCTGTGCCTGACCATCGTCGTGTACAGCATCAACATGTTCGGCGACGCCCTGCGCGACCTGCTCGACCCCCGCCTGCGCGGCAGCGTCTGACCGTCGCCGCTGCTTCGCTACAGAGCGATGACCTCGCCGGGGCGCATATCGGGCTTCAGATCCCAATACCACGAACCGTCGGCCAGCTCCACGCGGCGTGAGCCAAGTTCGCGCAGCCGCAGCCGCAGGCTCGCCAGCTTGCGCGCCAGTACGTGGCGCGGATCAAACAGAATGATGCCGTGGTCGCAGATGTCCAGCATGAGCCAGGGGGTATCGGCCAGCTCCGTCTCGGTACGGAACACCGCGTACGGCTCGGTCGGAATCTTGCGCGCCTACAACTCACCTACGAGCGGATGGTCCCGCAACTGCAGCGCGATCTGCAGGAATGCCTCGAACACGGCAGCACGCGGGCCGCGATGGACCACGAACAGGTCCACGTCGCTCGCCGCCTGTGCCTGTCCGCGGGCCACCGAGCCATAGAGGGCTACCGCCGACAAGCGATCCCTGAGCCGGTCGCGCACCCTGGCCAGGTACAGGTCCAGAAGCGGCTTCAGTTCGAGGTACCCCTGACCCCGATGCTGCTGGCGGAGCGACGACACGTCGCAATCAGAATACCACGAACCAGGCGGCGATGGGGATCCGGTACCTGCAACTACCGCGGGCCGGCAGCAACGTCGCCTTCAAGGGCACTGGCTTTCAGCGCGGCCCGGTTGAACTTGGGAGACGGGGCAGGTACTGTCGGGCGCGGACGCGCATACGCGAGCGGAAGGCGGCGGCCGAGTCGCCGCTTGGCTGCCGGGCTGACCTGATGAGGCCCTGAAGAAGCGGCTCGGGCTCGACGGAAAGGTCACTTCAACGCCAGCTCGATGGCGCCACACTCCAGCAGCGAGTCACCCGTGGCCCGGAGCGTGTCCAGCACGGGATGAGTCTTCAGCCCCAGTTCGCGAATGGCCTTGGTGCACTTGGCGTGCCAGAAGTCCGGCGTGTCCGGCGTCTGCCAGTCGCCGCCCACCGCGACGTCGGGATACAGCCCGCTGAGCGCATCGCGCATCTGCCGCGCGGTGAGCTCCCCGGACTCGTCGGTGGCGCCCAGGATGTAGCGGGATCCATTGGTGGCGACGCTGCTGGTTGCCATCAGGCGCTGCGCCTGGCCGATGTCGCGCACGTCGATCACGTTCCACAGGAAGCCGGGCGCCGCGCCCTCCAGCGACGCGATGGCCGGCCCGAAGCCGAGGCCGATCCAGTTCCCGGCGGCGTCTTGCCCGCTTTGCCCGGACAGCGCCTGGCCGATCTTCTTCTGCCACACGTTGTTCTGCGTCCTGTTGAGCACCGGACCGAGCACGTGGCTGGGCATGTTGGAGACCACGTCGATGCCGGTCTCCTCGCCCCAGGCGTAGCCATACTTCTCGGCATCCACCTTGCCCTTGGCGTAGGAGGCCTTCTCGACGTTCCACAGGTGCGCGGCGGTGCCGTGGCCACCCCAGTCCTGCTCGGTGAACTCGTAGCCGCTGGGGTCGGCTCCACCCCGCCAGCCGCTCCACACCGCCGCGCACGACGAGGTGTACACCACCCGCTTCACGCTGCCTGCCTTGCGGCACGACTCCAGCACGCCCCTGGTGCCGTCCATGATGGCGTCGTAGGTGCGTTGCGCGCTGCCTTCTCCGTAGGCGGCATCGGTATGCAGGTCGGCGGCGACGTGAAACACCGCCGAGCAGCCGGCACACACCTCGTCGTAGGCGCCGCCGGTGGCCTGCAGCAGGTCGGCCGCGAAGATCTCGACGCTGCCCGCGCCGAGGTGGTTCATGGCCAGCAGGAAGTCGGTCTTGTCCCGGCGGCTGGCGTCGCGCACGCTGGCGCGTACCGCGTAGCCCGCCTCGACCAGGTTCTTGACGACGTGCGATCCGATGTAGCCGGAGGCGCCGGTAACGGCGACCGGCCCGTCGGTGGGTCCAGTGACAGGTGGCATGGGTGGATGGTGTGCCTTGGGTGAGCGCCAAAGTCAAGCGGCGTCTCCGGCGCGGGCGACACAGGAGATGGCGCCGTGGCCAATCTGATCAATATGATCGATGGTGGATGTCGAATCCAAATCACACTCTCTTTCGACGTACCATAATATCGATACTCTATAGAGGGAGTGAACGTAGATATGGATATTCCGTACACTGAACGTCACGGTGAGCGTGTTCTCGAACGGTTCATTGTGGACCGCGTGCCGCACAAGCCGGTGCTCCTCGTGGAGGGCGCTCGCCAAGTGGGGAAGACGACTCTCGTGGAGCATGTCCTGGCGGGCTCGGCCAAGCCAACCGTCCGGATCAACCTGGAGCGTGACTCGCTGGATCGCATGGCGTTCGACGAATGCCGAGACTTCGCCGCGTTCCAGGACCTGCTGCTCGACCGCCACCGGTTTCGCCCGAACGCCGGCCAGGTCCTGTTCATCGACGAAGCGCAGGAGAGCCGCAGGCTCGGCGGGTTCGTGCGCTTCATGAAGGAAGAGTGGCCGCGCGCCACGGTAATTCTCTCGGGTTCGACGCTGAGGCGCCTGTTTCGCCCGCACACTCGCTACCCGGTGGGCCGCGTTCGCCGCCTGGTGCTGGGCCCGTTTTCCTTCTCCGAGTTCCTGCGGGCGGTGGGGCAGAGCCACCTGGCCGACCAGGTCCTCGGTGACGACACGCAGATCAGCGACCAGCGGCACGACCATCTGCTTGCCCGGTTCGACCAGTTTATCGCAGTGGGCGGGCTGCCCGCGGTAGTGCAGGCATACGTGGCGGGCGAGGACCACGCCCTGGTGCGCCGCCAGATCGCGGCCGACTACGAGCAGGACTTCATACGGCTGTTCGGTGAGGAGAGCGTCGACATCGCCACCGCGTGCCTGCGCAGCGTCGCCAATTTCGTGGGCGGCGTGTCCAAGAACACCTCGGTGGTGCCGGCACCGGGTAGCCGCGTGAACGCCAGGATCAACGAGGTGTTCGCGCGCCTGGAGAGCTGGCACCTGGTCCTGCGCTCCGATCAACGGGGGTCGAGTACATACGCCAGTCATGCCTACCTGCCCAAGCGCTACCTGTTCGACACCGGTGTGCTGCGCGAGCTGCGCGAGTCGGCCGTGCCGGCCATCAGCGCGGTGCACACGATGGCGGCGGCCGCGCGCACTCCGCTCGGCGCAATCATCGAGAACCAGGCCGCAATCGAGCTGGCGCGCGGCGGGCGGCCGCTGGCCGGCTGGAAACGCTCTCCGGCGGGGTCGGAGATCGACTTCATCGGCAAGACCGGTACGGCGGCGGTCCCGGTCGAGTGCAAGGCGAGCCTGTCCGTGAACCTCCGGCACATGCGCGGCCTGATTGCCTATCTGCGCGCTCATGGCCAGCAGCGCGGGTACATCGCGAGCCTGGCGCCCTACGGGGAAACCGGCGTGGACGGCGCAAAGATCGTGAACCTGCCCGCCTATCTCCTGGAGCGGCTTGCGCGGGGAGTGCCGTGAGGGTTCTACCGCACCACAGCGCACTTTCGGGCGGCGGGCCGGGTCGGCGTGGCATCAGCGCCGTCGGCGGAGTTGCCGCCGACCGAAGAGCAGCTTCCCGGTGGGCCGCGCACCCGCCTGGTGCCGGGTCCGTTTTCCTTGCTGGCCTCGGTGCTCTCTGGCGCGAACCTCATTGACGGCATTGACGGAAGTTGACGGGTAGTCGCGCGCGTGCAACACTGTCGATGGTGGGATTACGAGCACATGGGCCCAACGGCGAGAGATCCCTTGCAGCGCGGTTGCCGGTTGAAGATCACGCGACCGGTGCGCTTCCCCCGCCACGGGCGACAGCACCTGACTATCCATTCATCCGAGAAATAACTACCAACCGCCGCGGCCAACCGGGCGGCGTTCGCCGCACCTGCGTGTACGCCCGTCCGGCCCTGCGACAGCACTCCGTCCAATTCCAGGTCATTCCGTCAACTACCGGGATCGCCGCCACCCTTGCGCGTGCCTCGCGGCCGCGCGCTCGGCGTCGAGTACCGGAATTCCGCGCAACGGGGAGGTGCAAGCTGATACTCAAAGAACTGCACCATGCGCGCGGCCCGCGAGAGTTCACGACGCTCATGCCGCGCGCGTGACCACCTGAGGTTGCCCTCTCGGCTTGGCCGCCTGCGTTGCGGGCGCGAGAGTGGGCAGGGAACGGCAACTCGCACCGGAAGCACTCTCACAAACTCACATATGGGAGAGATCAGTATGAATCTTCCAAGAATTGTACACGCCTTCGTGGTTGTGCTCGTGTTCGCCCTGACCGCGACCGGCGTCTGGGCCAGCGGCGAGAGCGACCAGCCGGCCGCGGCGGCCGAGAAGGAAATGGTGCTCGACCCCCGAACCGGGGAGATGGTGGAGGCGCCACGATATGGCGGGACATTGACCTATGCCACCGTCATGCCCGAGACGGGGGCCGCCGACGAGGCGTTGAACGGTCGGTCCGGTCTCTTGCTCGTCCAAGGCGTGCTCGAGAAACCATCGATAGCGAACTGGGCTCTGCCTGCAGACGAATGGGGCAGGAGGATGGTCAGCTCCGACACCCCGCTCTGGAGTCTCACGGGATCGCTGGCGGAGAGCTGGGAAACACCCGACGACACGACCATCGTTCTCAACATCCGCCAGGGCGTTCACTGGCATGACAAGCCGCCGATGAACGGCCGGGAGCTGACTGCCGATGACATCGCATACAACTATCACCGCTATCTCGGTCTGGGCAGCGGCTTCACGGAGGCTGCCCCGGGAGCGGGCCCGCTGGGCGCAGTGGGAGTCGAATCGGTAACGGCCACCGACCAATGGACGGTCGTGATCGAGCTGGAGCGGCCCAACCCTGTCGCGCTGTTTACGCTCCTCCAGTGGTACACGTTCGACATCCATCCCCCGGAGGTGATCGAGGAACACGGCAACATCAACGACTGGAGGAACCTGGTCGGCACGGGGCCGTTCATGCTGACCGACTATGTCGAAGGATCGTCCGTCACCTGGCTCAAGAATCCCAACTACTGGGGCTTCGACGAAAAGTACCCGGACAACCGGTTGCCCTACATTGACGAGCTGGTAGCGCTGATCATGCGAGAAGAGGCCACCCGCACGGCGGCACTGCGCTCCGGCAAGCTCGACTACAGGGGGTATGCCGGGGAAGCCCAATTGAGGACCATAGACTTGGCGGAAAGTCTCGCCAAGAGCAACCCCGAAATAACGCAGTGGCCGTACTATGTGCGGTCGGAGTTCGCTTTCGGGTTCAACACCAGCAACCCGCCGTTCGACGACATCAGGGTGCGCAAGGCACTGCAGATGGCGCTGGACATGGAGACGATCAACGAAACCTACCTCGGAGGGAGGGGAGATATCACGCCTCATGGGAAGGTCGGAACAGCTCAGAAGGGGCTCTTCGTCCCGTTCGAGGAGTGGCCGGACGAGGTGAAGAAGGGCCACAGGTACGATCCCGAAGGTGCCGAGAAGCTCCTCGATGAGGCCGGCTACCCGCGCGGCGCCGACGGCACGAGATTCAAGACCTCCGTTGTCCTTCACGCAAATACTGTTCTCAGCTACTATGAATTGGCGGCTGCATACTGGAGCGAGCTTGGCATTGATCTGGAGATTCAGGTGCTGTCTACAGGGGCCGAGTTCGGCGCGGTCCTACGTGAAGGCAGATTCGAAGCTCTTATAGGCACGATTTCGGGCGCCAACTACTTCAATGAGAATCATGCAACGGGATGGCGTTCAGGCACTTCAGGTAACGCCGCGGTCGTCAGCGATCCTCACATGGACGCCTTGATTGATGCCCTGAAGGCGAGCACGAGTCTCGACGAGTACCACGGGTGGTTCCGCGAGATAGATATGTACGCGGTGGAGCAACATTGGAATATCTGGGGTCCCGTTTCCCCGATGTATCATGTCAGCCAGCCGTGGTTGAAGGGGTATAACGGCGAAGCGACCATGGGGAATTGGCAAATGAGCGACCTGTACGCCCGTGTCTGGATTGACCAGGAGCTGAGGGCAGAACTGGTAAATTAGTACTGGTAAATTAGTGCCCGCTGAGACTGGGGGGCTCAGGCCCCCCGGTTTTCCTCTACCCGTTGGAACTGACGTGATGTGACATGAGAGCCTACATCATCCGCCGGCTCCTGCTGATGATTCCGACCCTGTTCATAGTGACCATCGTGACGTTTCTCTCGGTGCGCTTCATTCCCGGCGATGCAATAGACGCAATGACGGTTCAACTGGAAATGATGGGGTTTGTGCCGGACCGTGAAGCTCTCGTGAAACAGCTTGGATTGGACGTGCCGATCCACGTGCAGTATGGACGCTGGATCGGAGGTATCCTGTTGCGCGGCACGCTTGGAAATTCACTCTGGGGGACCGATGTTTCGATAGAGCAGAGAATATCGGCCAGATTGCCGGTGACCATCGAGCTGGGTGTTCTGGCAATCCTGATCGGGCTGGTGATCGCCGTGCCGGTCGGCATCTACTCGGCGGTGCGCCGTAATTCGGCCGCCGACTACGTGGGGCGCGCCGCCGCCGTCATCGGCCTGGCAACGCCCAACTTCTGGCTGGCCCTGATGGTGATTATTTACCCGGCACTCTGGTGGGGCTGGTCGCCGCCGATGCGGCTGGTCTCTTTCACCCAAGACCCGCTCGGCAATCTCGCGGTGTTCATCGTTCCGAGCCTGATTCTGGGCACGGCTCTTGCTGCCGGCACCATGCGGCTGACGCGTACCATGATGCTGGAGGTGCTGAGGCAGGACTATATCAGGACGGCGTGGTCCAAGGGCCTCAAGGAGCGATTCGTCATCATGAGACACGCCATCAAGAACGCCCTGATCCCGGTGGTTACCCTGATCGGCCTGCAGTTGCCTATCCTGGTTGGTGGCTCCGTTATCATGGAGAACATCTTCAACCTGCCCGGATTGGGTCGCCTCATGGTGTTGGCGCTCGAAGAGAGAGACTACCCGGTGGTGTCCGGGGTAAACCTGTTTTTCGCAACCGCGGTGGTGTGCTTCAATTTGATGATAGACCTGATTTATCCTCTGTTCGACCCCCGGGTCCGCTATGCGTGAAGCGACCAGGAGGCGTACCGCGCTGGCTGATTTCTTTGCCAGGATGGTCAGGGAGCAGCCTCTCGGTGTCGGCTGCGGTATTGTCGTATTGCTATTGATTCTCGTGGCTATATTTGCCGATGTTCTGGCCCCCTATGGCTTCCTTGAAGTGCACCTCAGGGACAGACTGCAGGGCTCATCGGCCCAGTATCCGCTGGGCACCGACCAGTTGGGTCGGGACTTGTTGAGCCGGGTCATCTACGGGGCCCGGCTGTCGATAGCGGTCGGTCTGGCGGCCACCAGTATCAATGTCGTGGTGGCGCTCCTGATCGGCGGCACGTCCGGATTCCTCGGCGGCAAGTTCGACCTGGCCGTGCAGAGATTCGTCGATGCCTGGATGGCGTTCCCGGGATTGTTGATCCTGTTGACGATAATGTCGCTGGTCGGGCGCGGCGTAACGCAGATAATAGTCGTCCTGGGCATAGCCGGCGGCATCGGCGGCTCGCGAGTGGTGCGAGGCGCGGTCGTCGGCATAAAGGAGAATCTCTACTTTCAGGCCGCGGCGGCGATTGGCGCCTCGAAATGGCGAGCGTTCGTGCGCCATGTTCTGCCCAATATCATGCCTGTCGCAATCATCATATTCAGCATCAACATCGGCGGGGTGATGATATCCGAGGCGTCTCTGAGCTTCCTCGGGTTTGGACTGCCTCCCACCGTTCCAAGCTGGGGAGGCTTGCTCAGCCGGGAAGGACGCGAGTACATGGAGCGGGCGCCGTGGCTGGCCGCCTGGCCAGGGCTCTGCCTGACCATCACCGTGTTCAGTCTGAACATGTTCGGCGACGCGCTGCGCGACCTGCTCGACCCCCGCCTGCGCGGCAGCGTCTGACCGCCGCTGTCGGCGGCGAGGTGAAACACCGCCGAGCAGCCGGCACACACCTCGTCGTAGGCGCCGCCGGTGGCCTGCAGCAGGTCGGACGCGAAGATCTCGACGCTGCCCGCGCCGAGGTCGTTCATGGCCAGCAGGTACGCGGTCTTGTCCCGGCGGCTTGGCGTCGCGCCTGCTGGCGCGCACCGCGCAGCCCGCCTCGACCAGGTTCTTGACGACGTGCGATCCGATGTAGCCGGAGGCGCCGGTAACGGGGACCGGCCCGCGGGCGGCCAACTCCGCACGCGGCCACGGCGTGGAGGCGGCGCTACCGCGACGGCTCAGGCGGCGGAGCTGGTCCGTAACCGTGGCACATGCGGTGGTGCGCCAGGCACGCAAGAGCCAGGTTCTCCGCCTCCGGGCCGCCCCCTTCGGCGACCGGCAGCAGGTGGTGGATCTGTAGCAAGTGGGAGGAATTGCAGCGGCGACCGGTGAGCGGATCCCGATAGCGGCAGCGCCCCCCGTCGCGCAGCCAGACGAGACGCCGGACCGCCGCTGGAATGGTGCGCCGCGGCGACGGCCGGCGCGGGCCGAGCGGAGCATCGCGGGTGCACCGCGGCGACGCTCCCCCCGGCGTGCCGCCCGCACCACGCGCACACCGCACGCCGCTGGCCAACTTCGGCGCCGTAGCCGTAGCCCGCCGGATCCGCGTCGCATCTGCGCCGCCGGCGGAGCCGTCGCCGGCCAACTTCGGCGCCGCAGCCGTGACCGACCGGATCGGCGTGGCACCAGCGTCGTCGGCGGGGTCGCCACTGGCCAACTTCGGCGCCGCAGCCGTGACCGACCGGATCGGCGTGGCACCAGCGTCGTCGGCGGGGTCGCCACTGGCCAACTTCGGCGCCGCAGCCGTGACCGACCGGATCGGCGTGGCACCAGCGTCGTCGGCGGGGTCGCCACTGGCCAACTTCGGCGCCGCAGCCGTGACCGACCGGATCGGCGTGGCACCAGCGTCGTCGGCGGGGTCGCCACTGGCCAACTTCGGCGCCGCAGTCGTAGCCGACCGGATCGGCGTGGCACCAGCGTCGTCGGCGGGGTCGCCACTGGCCAACTTCGGCGCCGTAGCCGTAGCCGGCCGGATCCGCGTCGCACCAGCGCTGTCGGCGGGGCCGCCGCCGGCGCTCCGACCCTCCGGCGCCGCAGCAACGGCGGGCGGGGCCGAAGCAGCGGCACCTGCGCGGGTGCCAACTGAACTTGCACCGCCCGCAGGGGCGGCGGGCGCAACGCCGCGCACCCCGGCAGCGTTGCGGGTCGTCGCGGCCCGCGGCTGCTCCCCGCCGGCCGCGGCCGCCGCCACGACCGAGGGTGTGCCGGTCCGCTCCCGCCGCGACGATGCTGCCGTGCCGCCCGTACGCCCCCGCCTGTCACCGCCGCCGCGCGGGTCGTGCCGCGCCACCGCCTCGCGCACCAGGCGCGCCACCAGGTCCCCCCACGACATGCGCGGGTCGACGTGCGACAGCAGGTTCTTCAGGTGGCGCAGTCCCTGCTCGCACTCCTGGTCGATGCTCACCTTCAAGGTGAAGCGGTCCGGCGCCACCGCGCGCAGGGTGTCGCGCGGCGGCACCACCTGCGGAGCGGCGCTGGCCAACAAGCCGGCGACCTGGCGCGTGGTCATGCCGGCGGCCTGCTCGATCAGCTCGCGCTGGCGCCGCGGGTGCAGCAACGCGGCGGCGGACGCCGGCCCGGCGGACCGCTCCGGGCTGGAACACAGTTCCGGGTTGGAACAAAGTTCCGGTTTCCGATCACCCCGCGACGGCGCCGGTGCGAGTGCAGCGGTGAGCCGCGGCTCCGATGGGGCCACGACCGGCAACGGTACCGGTTCGGCGCCACTCGCCGGCGGTGGAGGTGGCGCGGCCGGGCCTTGGTCCGAGGCGGCCACGGCGGCACCGGGAGGGCGCAACGGTGCCGGACAGCGCCCGGCGGCTCCGCTCGACTCCCGCCGCGCCGGCAGCGCATCGGCATGCCGGGCGCCGCGGTGCCGCGCAGCCGCGAGGCTCGCCGCCGGCACCACCGGCGTGGCCGCCGCCTCGTTACCCGTGAGCCCGGGCCGCGGTACACGCCCCGGCGCCGCAGGCGGTGGCGCGTGCAGCGTGGCGGCCGTCGAAGCCGGTGCAGCGCCCGAGGTGGCGGCACTCAAGTCCCATCGGCCCACCGGCTGCGCACCCGCCGCTGCCGGGCGGGCACCGACTGCCGCCGCGTCGTCCGACAGTCGCCTGCAACGGTCGCTCACGGTATGCCGTTCCTCGCGGCCTCCGGCGTCACCGAGCGACTGCGCCGCCGGCTCGTCCGACGATGGCCTGCAACGGTCGTTCACGGTGTGCCGGTCCTCGTGGCTTCCGGCGGCACAGGACGACCGCGCCGCCGAGCCGTCCGACGATGGCCTGCAACGGTCGCTCACCGCATGCCGGTCCTCGTGGCTTCCGGCGTCATCGAGCGACCGCACCTCCGGCTCGTCCGCCGATGGTCCGCCACGGTCGCTCACGGTATGCCGGGCCCCGCGGCCTCGGGCGTCACCGAGCGACCCCGGCTCCTGGTCGACGGCGGCCACGCCGGGCGGCGCCGATGCCGTCACCGCCGCGGCACCGGCCATCCCCGCTCCCGACGCTTCGCCATCCTGGTCACCCGCTGCGCTCGGCGCACCAGGCAGCCCGTGCAGATCTTCGCAGCGCTCCGGATCGACGGTCGCGCTCTCTCTCCGGCACGTGCGCTCGGCCGCCCCAAACGCCGTCTCCAACTGCGCCGCCGACGTCACACTCAGCTCGCCGCTGTGCAGCATGGCCCGCACCCAGCCATGCCGCCGGCACAACCTCATGGTCTGAATACGCCGTTGCGCGGCCGCGTCGGTGAACCGCAACTCCCGCACCGCGTAGTCGAACAGGCTCGAGAACCCGCGCCGCAGCGCCAGCCCACGCCGGTCGATCTCGTCGAGATGGTCCAGGATGTGCACTTCGAGCCCGCGCTGGTTGGCCGCCAGGCGCCGGGTCTGCTCGAGGAGTTGCTGATCGCCGAGTGAGCTGAAGGGTCGTCTGGCGGTCCCGCCGGTCATGTTTGGCATGTCTTAAATATAACACTGGCTGGTAGATAGCACTTCTGTGCAGGGCCTCGACCCGGCACCGGAAGCGCCCGTGGGGCGCGAATCGGCGGCTCCAGGGGCACGCGGTCGGCCACTTGACGGTCGCAGACCATTGCCGGGCTTCACGGCCCGCCAGCGGCCCTCAGCGGCAGCGGAAAAGTGCGTCAACCCCTGCGCCCGATTTTCTGCAGTTATTTTGGTGCAGGTCGACAGGAACCCGCCCCGCGCTGCAAAAGTTGGTCCGACCCGCCCGGTACGTGGGCCCTCACGACCACCGGCGCCCGCGGCAGCCCGTTCGGTCCCCCATCTGCTGCCGACCTGCGCCGGACGCTCGCCTGCTCAGTTGCCGTACGCGCGTATCGTCCTTGCTCCCCGCTCCTGATCGGGGTCCAACTTCGGGAGGCTCTCCGGGCTCTCCCCCGGCTAATGTTCGCCCGGGGCTTCAGATCCCAATACCACGAACCGTCGGCCAGCTCTACGGCGCGAGCCAAGTTCGCGCAGCCGCAACCGCAGGCTCGCCAGCTTGCGCGCCAACACGTGGCGCGGATCGAACAGAATGATGCCGTGGTCACAGATGTCCAGCAGGAGCCAGGGGGTATCGGCCAGCTCCGTCTCGGTACGGAACACCGCGTACGGCTCGGTCGGAACCTTGCGCGCCCGCAACTCGTCATGCGGCATCTCTGGCGTGGGCGGCACGGGAGATGGCCGGCTCGACTTGACCCCGAGCAGTCCGTGGCGTACGGTATGACGTACGGGAGGCAGCCATGGGGACCTTGAATGTCACCAACGCACGGAAGAACCTGTACCGGCTCATCGATGAAGTGAATGAAACGCATGCTCCGGTCACGATCACGGGAAAGGAGCGGTCGGCGGTCCTGGTGGGCGAACAGGACTGGAATGCAATACAGGAGACGTTGTACCTGTCCAGCATCCCCGGCATGACCGATTCGATACGGAGGGGACTCGAGACCCCCGTGGAGGAGTGCGACGCAGAGCCTGGGTGGTGACTATCGACTGGTGTTCACCAGGCAAGCCCGAAAGGATGCACGGAAGGTGGCTGCGTCCGGGCTCCGTACAAACGTGGAGCGCCTCCTTCAAGTGCTCCGTGAGGATCCCTGGCGCAACCCGCCACCGTTCGAGAAACTGGTTGGCGATCTGACCGGAGCGTGTTCGCGCCGAATCAACATCCAGCACCGCCTCGTGTACCAGGTCCTTGAACGCGAACGCGTCGTCAAGGTGCTCCGAATGTGGACGCACTACGAGTGAGCCGTCACGGTAGGTGCGCCGCGCACTCCCGTTTGCGCGACAAGCTGCTCGTGATCGAGCAGCTTTCGATGGTTGCCGAGTAATTCCTGGCCCGCCGGGCCGAGCGGCCCAAGCCTCTCCCCCGCGGAGCTTGATCAGGACGAGTTGGCCGCATCCGACCGGCTTCCCGGGTAGTGGCATGTGCTATCATGGCAGCAATGGCAGCATCTTCAGAGAGATGCGGCACGGGGCGCAGGTCCGGCTATGCTGAGGTCAGGCCGCTCACCGACTGCTTGCTCGCCAGGTTGGGCGCCGAGCTGGATGAGCGACTGGTCGCCGTCGCGCTCTACGGGTCAGTGGCTCGCGGTGAGGCGCGAGCGGAGAGCGACATCGACCTGTTCCTGGTGTATCGGGGCGACGGCGAGCGCGTCGCGGACACCTTCGTCGAAGTGGAGTTGGCGCTGCGTGCTGCGCCGCTCTCGGCGGAATTGCAGGCGCGTGGCGTGCCTACCAACCCGATGCCGGTGTTCCGGTCGGAAGCAGCGCTGGTCGACACCCCGTGGCTGCTTCTGGACGTCTCTCACCACGGCATCATCCTGTTCGATCCGCGCCAAGTGCTGCACGCCAAGCTGGCGGCGCTCCGGCAGCGGCTTGCCGAGTTGGGGTCGCGGCGCATCGAGTTGGCCGACGGCTCGTGGTACTGGGATCTCAAGCCCGACCTGCGCCCCGGAGAGATGATCGAGCTGTGATCATGCGGGTTTGGCGATGAGCAACGGCGAGCGCGGCCGCAAACTGCTGGCGGCGTCGTGCGAGCACCTCGCGGAGATGGAGGGCGCGCTGCGCCGCAGTTCGTGGAACATCGCCGTGCGCCGCGCGCAGGAAGTCGTGGAGCTGGCACTGAAGGCGGTGCTCACCTACCTGTGCATTGACTATCCGAAGGTGCACGACGCCGCCGAACTGTTCGTGGCTACGCTTGCCGCCCGGCAGATGCCCCTGAGCGAGGTGGAAGCGGCCGACGTGCACGCCGTCTCCGCGCGATTGGCCGAGCGGCGCGCGCCGGCGTTCTACTTCGAGTACGACGAAGAGCCGGCCGGCGCTCGCGGGGCGGCGGCCGACGCGCGTCGCGTCCAGCGCCTGTGCGCCCGCATCGCCGCGGACATCGAACGGGCGGCTGCGGCGCGGCAGGAGCAGGCCGGCGGTGACCGGGAGCCGTCCGCCGGCGCAGCCGATTAACGCGCCAGGACGCGGTCGCGTTCCATGTTGCGCATGCGGCATGACGTGGTCGCCGGGCGGAGCGAAAGACATGCTCGCCGAGAATTTCCTGTTCGGACGGTCCCGACCAGGTTCCGCCAGTCCTTGACGTCGCCGTGCTCCCTGAGATCAACGTGTGGACCTTCGATTTTCGGGCTGGCACAGGATTTACTTTCAACAACGTCAACCACGCGCCCTTTGATGACATCCGCGTGCGCCGGGCCATGCAGATGGCGCTGGATCTGGAGACGATCAATGCGACCTTCTTCGGCGGTTTGGGAGATCCGACTCCGAACGGATTGTATGCCAACTCCAAGGCGGGGGTTGGCACGCCCTTCGACCAGTGGACCGAAGAGATCAAGCCATACTACCGGTATGACCCGGAAGGGGCGAAGCAACTGTTGGCCGATGCGGGCTATCCCGATGGCTTCAACACCCGTTTGGACTACGACGTGCGCGCCGATACGAGTCGCTCCCCGCCTGTGCCTGTCCGCGGGCCACCGAGCCATAGAGGGCTACCGCCGACAAGCGTTCCCCGAGTCGGTCGCGCACCCTGGCCAGGTACAGGTCCAGAAGCGGCTCCAGTTCGGGGTACCCGTGACCCCGATGCTGCTGGCGGGGAGGCGACACGTTGCGATCAGAATACCACGAACCAGCCGGGGATGGGGATCCGGCGGCGTGGACCGAGATGGCGCGGCGCGGGCGCGGTAGACCCGAGCGCGCGTCCGGCATGCTACAGTGGTCGCTGTGGAAGTGGAGCACGGTACCGGATGAGGTTGGACAGCATCGAGCGTGTCGCGCGTGCGTTGAACGACAACGAGGTCCGCTTCATCGTGGTGGGCGGCTTGGCGGTAGTCGCCCACGGCTACGGGCGCCAGACGCAGGATCTCGATCTTGTCATTCAGCTTGAGCCGGGCGCCATACTTCGTGCGTTCGTGGCGCTGGCCGGATTGGGGTACCGGCCCCGCGTTCCGGTCACCGTGGACGCATTCGCCGACCCCCGGCAGCGCGCGCAACTGATTGAGAACAAAGGCATGATGGTCCTGGGCTTCCACAGCGAACGGCACCGCGAGACGCCGGTCGACGTCTTTGCCACGGAACCGTTCGACTTCGATGCGGAGCACGCGGCCGCGCTAGTCGAGGAGGTGGCTCCCGGAGTGCCGGTACGGATCGTGCGGCTGGAGACGCTGCTGCGCCTGAAGCGCGGCGCGGGCAGACCCCAGGATTTGGCCGATATCGCGGAGCTGACTCAGTTTGATCGGGGTGAGGCGCATGGCTGACGAGATCGATTGGCGGGTAGTCACGTTTGCCGGCAACCGACGCAGCCAGCGAGAGGAATTTCGCACGCTCCCGTTGCGCGACAAGCTGGTCGTGATCGAACAGCTCTCGATGGTTGCCGAGTATTTCCGGGCCCGTCGCCGGGTAACGCGGGTGGCGGACGACACTCAAGATACGTAGTCATAGACCCTGCCGGCGGCGCACGGCGCCACTTGACCGATTCGATACGGAACGGACTCGAGGCGGCCCTACTGCTCGCCGACGACCGGACCGTTCGCCGCGTGGCTGTCGTCGAAGGCACTCGACCGCTCGGCACGCTCGGCGTGTTGCTGCTGGCGTTGCGACGGGGACTGGTCGACCAGGACGAGGTGCGCCGGCTGGTCGACGACCTCGTGCGCTCCCATGGCTTCCGAATCGGGGTGGAGCTGTATGCCGCGGTGATTCGCGAAATCGACCGGCCGTAGCTGCAGCGTGCTACAGTGGTCGTGCCGACAGGGGAGTACGGGGTCGGAGGAGGCTGGTCCTGTGACACCGCACCGGAGACGAATACCGCGCTATAGACCACAAGACGCCCGATTTCGCGCACTGAAAACAGCTATTCAGGAAGGTCTGGAGAGCGGCGTAGCGGACAAGATGGTGAAGGAGATTTGGGCGGAAGCCGAGGTACGATTCCGAGCGAAGCGTGGCTGACTCGAGTGCAACGATGGCGTTCTCATTATCCGTGTATTGCACGTAAGAATGGACGCTTCACTTCACCTATGATCCATCGGAACCGGCGAGAGGTTGCATGGAACCGCCGGTTCGCCCAGACACCGCCACCGCCACCGCCATTGTGCCGGTCGGCACCAACCGGCAGACCGCCGACGAGCGCGGCGAGTAGTGGCCGCCGCCCGCGCTAGCCCGCTAGCCACCGCCCGACACGACCGACACATCGTACTGCACGCCAATCCTGCTCCTCCCGCGGCCGATCATCTCTCCTGTCACTCGGGCAATCCGGTCAACGGGAGCCTTGACCGCTGCAGCGCCAACTGCACGCGGCCCACCACGCCATTGGCTCAGGCACCGCCCGAGTTCCCTGCGGCGACGCCGCTCCCTCCGGCCGGCGCCGCGCCCACGCGGGCGAGGAAGTCGGCGCCGGTGTCACACTGCACCAGCCAATCGCCGACCTCCGCCAGACGTTCCGTGTCGGTGATGGGCGCCAACAGCTCCGCCAAGCGTTCGGCGGTGGCCACTCCGAAGCGCGCCGCCGTCATTCGGCACAGCAGCGCTCGTTCGTGCTCAAGCCCCTGCTCGCGTCCCTGCTCAAGGCCTTGCTCCAGCCCCTGCTCGATGCCTTCCTTCTGCCACTCCTTGGACCATTCGGCCGCTCGTTCCACCAACGTCATACTCACGTCCTCCAACTTCCGTATCGGCGGCAGCTCCGCCCCGCTCGGCACCAGCCGCTCCACGATCTGCCGCATCCAGTCCGCGAACGCCCGCCGCACCTGCAGGTCCGGCAGCCAAGCCGCCAACTCCTCCGCCACCCGCGCCACGTCGCTCAGCGAACGGCTCTGCTCCAACCCGACCACCGCGCTCATCCGGTTGCGGCTCGGTAAATCGTCCGCTGCTACACGCCGCTCGTCAAGTACGAAGTAACGCTGCGCCGGTTGATACGGCGCCAGCAGCGGCCCCACCGGCGCGATCAGCTCCCCCATCTGCAGCGGTGACTGCCATGGCTCGTCGCCATTGTACAACACCAGCGGCAACACCGCGGGCAGCCGGCCATCGGCGTCAAGCTGCTCGTTGCGCGCCAGCTCCTGGTACAGCAGCCCGGTGTAGGTGAGTATCCGCAACGCCATCAACGGGTCGTCGGTCGATTGGAACTCCACCAGCAACAGCAGGTACAGCCAGTTGCTGCGCAAGCGCATCCGCCAAACGTTGTCGCCGTGGCGTTTGAGCAATTCGTCGCTGATGTACTCGGTCGACAGTTTTCTGAGGGTGGCAAAGTCGACCTCCTCGATCCAGTTGCCTGGGACGAAACCGCGCAGGAGATCCTCGATCACGCGCGGGGAGGCGAAGATCCGCTTGTAGTTCTCGTCGTGCATCCAGCCCCGAGGATACCCGATCCCGGCGTGGCGGCCGCCACTATGCGGCTGATGCGCACCACGACGGACAGCGCATGTCGTTCCCTGAAACCGCCTAACTTGTATTTCTCCCCAAACTCGGCCGGTTCGAGAAAACCTCGGCAATCGGGCCGTTTGCGTCATTGACAGGTGTCGAGCGTGTGCTATAGTGACGGTTTGGGACTCGGATGAGTGCGATATTCGCGTGATCAGGCAACTTGGCCCTGGCAACCGGCTCACGCCAGTGGCACAGCCGGTGCCCAATTCGATCCGATCGATTGCGATCGATTCGTGCCATTGACATGTTGGCCGTAGGCATGCGATGGTGCCGATATGGGATTTCGTGCGGAGGCACATGATGCGTAAAAGAAACCTTCCAAGCGCTTGTACGGTTGGCGGTAACGCAAGCATCGTCCTCTCGTCCTCTCGTCCTCTCGTCCTCTCGTCCTCTCGTCCTCCAGGCGCCGGGCGTAACCTCCAAACTCTCGCACAACCGCACAGACCGTAACACCCGTCCCCGCCCAGGGGACTCTGTTCGCACCACCCACCGCCGGCGCTGCCGGCCGATCAGCTCCGTTGCTCCCCGACCGCCCGCGTGGCGTCCTGACACCTGTCCCGATACACGCCCGGCGGTCGGCGTTGGCAAACGTCGAAGGAGGTGCGCCGGGAGGTTTTGACGAATTCCGACCAACAACAGTGCGAAGCGTGCCCGAACGGAGCGTTCGGCTCGGCACGCCAGCACCTGCCGCCCTCGCTTTCCGGTTGCCTGCGACTGCGCAGGCATGCCACGGGAGTGGGCGAAGGGCCGGCAGTGAGACGAGCGCTCCCGGAAACGACTCGCAACGACGAGAGGAGAGTCGACTCATGAGATACGTTCTGTTCAAAAAGTGCCTTGCGGTATTGTCCGTGCTGGTCCTGCCCGCAACCGGCCTCTGGGCGGCAGCGGCGGAGGAGGCGCCGGCAGCGGGCGCCGACAAGAAGTACGTGACCGACCCCACCACCGGCAAGGTGATAGTGGCGCCGCAGTACGGTGGTAGTATCGCTGAAGCCGTGACCCGTGACGAGCCGCACACAGACACCTGGTGGGGGGCAGGGTATGGGAGACATGCGGTGAACCTCCTTCTGGACAAGATGGGCATAGGGGACTGGGCATTAGACAGGGATATATATGATTTTAAACTGGATTATACTCCTCTATCTGCCGTCAGAGGACAGCTTGCCGAGAGCTGGGAGGTTTCCCCGGATGAGCTGACCTATACCTTCCACATTCGCCCGGGCGTTTACTGGCACGACAAGCCGCCGATGAACGGGCGTGAGCTGGTTGCCGAGGATATCGTGTTCAACTTTCACCGGATGACGGGCACAGGCAGCGGTTTCACCGAGAAGAGCCCGTATGCCTCAAGTGTCGCCAACTTGCCGATTGAATCGATAGAGGCGACCGACAAGTATACGGTTGTCTTCAAGCTGGCCAATCTGAACTTCAGCGCTTTTGAGATGATCTACCACGAAAGCCATGAGGGCTCCTGGATATATCCGCCAGAGGTAATCAAGCAGTATGGCCACATGCAGGACTGGAAGACGGCGGTCGGCACCGGGCCGTACATGCTGACGGACTGGGTGAAGGGCAGCTCTCTGACCTACACCAAGAATCCCAACTACTGGGGCTACGACGAGAAGTTCCCGGAGAACCGCCTACCCTACCTCGACGAGGTCAAGATGCTCGTAATACCGGAATGGTCCACAAGGTTGACGGCGTTGCGCACGGGCAAGATCGTTCGGCTGTGGAACGTTACCTTAGACCAGGCGCAGGCCATCCAGAAGACCAACCCCGAACTCTTATGGACAACCCGTGGACAGTCGCCGTACAACTTCGCCATGGATGTGCGCAAGCCGCCCTTCGACGACATCCGGGTGCGCCACGCAATGCAGCTGGCGCTGGACCTCGAGACAATCAACAACACCTTTTTTGGGGGGCTGGGCGATACGACACCTATGGGGTTTGCTGGGCCGGCTACCATCGGGTTCCACACCCCATTTGAGGAGTGGCCCGAAGATGTCAAGGCAAACTATGAATATGACCCGGAAAGGGCGAAGCAGCTTCTGGCGGAAGCCGGCTATCCCAATGGCTTCAAGACCAAACTGATGATCGACCCGGCCTACGGAGGGAGTAACCTAGACCATACACAATTAGCTGCCACCTACTGGGCTGACATTGGCGTTGATGTCGAGCTTGACCTCGTGGAGGGGGCCGTCTGGGTGGCACGCGTAAACGCCCATTCTTACGAAGGTATGACCCGTGGGTTCAGTGGCATCAACTACAACCCCCTTGTCATCAGCAGGGTCGCGGCTCATTCTGACTCGATATGGAATGGCTCCGGGGCCCAGGACCCTGTCTATGATGCCATAGTTGAAGCCGCCGAAAACGTCGGCAGCCGCGAGGAGATGATGGAGCTGGTGAAGAAGGCGGACATGTACTTCATCGAGCAACACTGGAATATATGGGGGAGCCCAATACGGCCAGATTTCACCTTCTGGCAGCCGTGGTTGGTGGGTTACAACGGTGAAATCACCCTGGGAGGCGCAAGGTACAATCTCTACCTCTCCCGAGTCTGGCTCGACTCAGACCTCAGGGAGGAGATGACCGGGACGAGATAAGCACTTAAGCACTCCAGGTGGTGGGGGGGGCCACCAAGGCCCCCACCTGCCACCCTACGCCCGCTGAGGAGGCCGACCTGCGCACTTACATAGTCAGAAGACTGCTACTGCTGATCCCGACCCTCTTCATTGTGGCCAGCATGGTCTTCCTGCTCATGCGCCTGATTCCCGGTGACATCATCGACACAATGGCCAATGAAATGGGGCCTGAGGCCGGTGGTTCCCTGGACCGTGCGGCCATTGAGCGCCGCCTCGGTCTGGATGTGCCAATACACGTACAGTATGTTCGTTGGATGGGCCAAATACTTCAGGGAAACCTGGGCACGTCGCTCAGAGGAGACGAGCCTGTTGTCGAGCAGATACTTCCCCGGCTTCCGGTGACGCTTGAGCTTGGTGTCATGGCAATCGCAATCGGGCTCCTGATAGCCGTTCCAGTCGGCATCTACTCGGCGATTCGCCAGGATACGGCCGCCGACTACCTGGGGCGCACCGTCGCCATCATCGGCTTGGCAACGCCTAACTTCTGGCTGGGAATTATGGTCATGATATACCCGGCCATCTGGTGGGGCTGGTCGCCGCCGATGGAATTGATCACCTTCGCAGACGACCCGCTGGGGAATCTCGGCATGTTCCTCATCCCCAGCCTGATTCTGGGGACGGCCGGTGCTGCCAGCACAATGCGCATGACGCGCACCATGGCGTTGGAGGTGCTGCGGCAAGACTATATCAGAACCGCCTGGTCGAAGGGGCTGAGGGAGCGGGTGGTCGTGATGCGGCATGCCTTGAAGAATGCCCTCATCCCGGTGGTCACCCTCGTCGGCTTTCAGCTCCCCATCCTCATCGGGGGGTCGGTCATCATCGAGCAGATCTTTGTCCTGCCCGGTATAGGGCGTCTCCTGGTGGCCGCGCTCAGCCAGCGGGAGTATCACCTGGTCTCTGCCATCAACCTGATGCTGGCAACTGCCGTGATGGTGATCAATCTCGGCATCGACCTCACCTACGCTTTTCTGGATCCCAGGGTGCGCTATGAGTGACTTCCTGTCGAGGCTGGTCCGGGAGAAGCCGCTGGGCGCGTTCGGCGGGATCGTCGTGCTGCTGCTGCTGTTCACCGGTATCTTCGCCGACGTCCTGGCGCCCTTTCCGATGAGTGAGCCCCACATGACGGACCGGCTGACCGGGCCGTCAGGGAAATACCTGCTGGGTACCGATCAACTGGGGCGAGACGTGCTCAGCCGAATCATCTACGGGGCGCGGGTGTCGCTGGTCGTCGGCCTCGCAGCAACCAGTGTCAACATGGTGGTAGCGCTGCTGATCGGCACGACGACCGGGTTCTTCGGCGGCAAGTTGGATATGGTGGTGCAGCGGTTCGTCGACGCCTGGATGGCCTTCCCGGGGCTGCTCATTCTCATCACGGTGATGTCGCTGGTCGGCCAGGGTCTGCTGCAGACCATACTGGTGCTGGGCATTAGCGGCGGCATTGGCGGCTCGCGCATCGCGCGCAGCGCCGTCATCGGCATCAGGGAGAACATGTATCTGCAGGCGGCCGAGGCGTTTGGCGCGAGCGCGACCAGGACCATCTTCCGCCATGTACTGCCCAACATCATGGCGCCCATGATCATCACCTTCACCGTGACCATTGGCGGCGTCATCATGGCCGAGGCTTCGCTGAGCTTCCTCGGTTTCGGTCTTCCCCCGGATGTCGCCACCTGGGGTGGCATGCTCAGCAACGACGGGCGCCGGTTCATGGAGTTGGCGCCATGGCTGGCCATCTGGCCGGGCCTTGCCCTGACCATCGTGGTGTACAGTCTGAATATGCTCGGCGATGCGCTCAGAGACCTGCTCGACCCCCGGCTGAAGGGCGGTGCAGGTCGTCTGGGTGCCGACAATCGCGCCAAGTCAGTCTAGCAGCTCCCACGGCTTCCGCAGAGCATGATTCCATTATGCCTGGAGGAAGCCGAAGCGACGGATGACGTGCGCATCGAGCGGGGCGAGCAGCGGCCACCGGACGAGCGCGAGCCGCTCGAACCGTAGCGCCAGGAGCGGCTTCGCGCGGCCTTGCTGTTCGCCCGACCTGCCCGGCCTGTCCTGACCTTGCCGGGTACCCGGCAAGG
Source organism: Spirochaetia bacterium (assembly GCA_965208575.1). Lineage (GTDB taxonomy): Bacteria > Spirochaetota > Spirochaetia > SZUA-6 > Bin103 > Bin103. Next base: position 140,154 of record CBDBOV010000003.1, read on the forward strand.
TACGTAGACTCGCCAGCATGCGAGTGTACATCGGCACCTATACCCGCGACGACACGGGCAGCGAGGGCATCTACCGCGGCGAGCTGGACGTCGGCACCGGGGAATTGACCGTGCAGGGGGTGGCGGCGCGGGTCGACAACCCGTCGTTCCTGGCGTTGAGCGCGGCGGAGGACTTCCTGTACGCGGTCAACGAGGTGAGCGACCTCGGCAGCGGCAAGCACGGCGCCGCCAGCGCGTTCCGGGTGGCGGCAGACGGCGCGCTGACCGCGGCCGGGCAGCAACTGGCCGGGGCGTCCGGGCCTTGCCATGTGTGCGCCCACCCGAGCGGCGAACTGGTGTTCGCGGCCAACTACGGCGGCGGCGCCCTGTCGATGTTCCGCTGCGCCGGCGGCGACTTGGTGGAGCGGCTGGTGACCATCGACCACGAGGGCAGCAGCGTGAACCCGGAGCGGCAGCAGGAGCCGCATCCCCACTCCGTGAACCTGTCGCCGGACGGCGCCTGGCTGTACGTGCCCGACCTGGGCATCGACCGCATCGTGATCTACCGCGTCGACGTGGCGGCCGGCACGCTTACCCGCGCCGGCGAAACGGCCACCGCTCCCGGCGCCGGGCCGCGCCACTTCACCTTCCACCCGCGCGGGCGGGTCGCCTACGGCATCAACGAGCTCGATTCAACGGTCGCGGCCTATGCGTACGGTTCCACCGACGGCAGCCTGACCGAGATGCAGACCGTACCGACCCTTCCCGGCGGCTGGTCCGGCGTCAGCACCTGCGCCGACATCCACGTGCATCCCAACGGGCGCTTCGTGTACGGCTCCAACCGCGGCCACGACAGCATCGCCATCTTCGCGATTGGCGGCGACGGGCGGCTGGAACCGGTGGGCCACGAACCGACTCAGGGGCAGACGCCGCGCAACTTCGCGCTCGATCCTTCCGGCGCGCTGCTGCTGGCCGCCAACCAGGACAGCGGCACCATTGTCACCTTCCACGTCGACGCCGCGACCGGCCTGCTGCAGCCGACCGGCCACGTGGCCGCCGTCCCCTCGCCGGTGTGCGTGGTACCGGTGCCCGGTACCTGATGGAGCCGGACACCGCGGCACGGGCCTGGCAGCCCGTGGCGAGACTCCGACTGCACTGTGCGTGTTGCGCGGAATCAGGTCGCCCAAGTGGGCCGCGATGCGTGGCCGGTCGAGGGTGTCGATCCCGCGGAACGGCACGGCCTTGTCTCCCGCGGAACGCTTGGGCTCCGCACCGCACCGGCGTGCCCAAGTCCCCGCCCGGGTGGGGAAGCGCCCGAGGTCGCCGCCGACTACCGGCAGTCCGCAACGACGACTCTATCACGTACAAGGACGCCCCGCCGGGGCGAGGGTACGTAGCCGGGACGCGGCTCGACCCTGAGAGTTATCCAGGTTGCGTCGGACGGGACGTCGTTTTCTATGGTGGCCATCTTATACGTGCCCGTCCCGGAACTGGAGATCGAGACCGTGCCGGCATACGGGATCGGTGACGGGATTTGCAGGTGCAAACCGAGAAATGAAGTGTAGGACAGACTGAAATGGACGGTCAGCGAGGACGCGGGTGCCGGGCTCGCGGTCAGCGTCCACACCGCGTCGGCGCCCTCGCACACCAACTCGGAGTCAGCCCTTGCGGTTACCACCGGCACCCTTGGCCTTGGAGTCGACGGCGCTGGGGGGTCGTTGTCGGTGACCTCGACGGTGGCCGTGTCTGCCCGGCCGACGGTGTAGCCGCTGCCGGCGACTACGGTGGCCGTCACCGAGCCGTCCGGCTCGTCGGTACCGTCGTCGACGGTGTCCGCCGTGAGCGCTGCGGTCCCGGAGGCGGGGATGGTGAGCGTCTGCGGAGGGCTCGGGGTCAGGAACGAGCCGGACTCCGCCCAGTTCACGTCGACGGTCACGGGGGAGGCCGGCGGCGGCGCCGCGGTCAGCGTGAACGTTACCGGGTCGCCTTCGGTCACCGGGCTGTCGCCCGCCGCGATGGTGACCACCGGCGGCACCGGCATGAGGGTCGCGCTCGCCGACGCGTTGGCGGCCCCTGCGCGGTAGCCGTCGCCGGCCGCGATGGCGGCGGTGACGACGCAGCCCCCGGCGCCCACCGCTGCGCCGCCCGTTTCTACCTTCAGGGAGGCGCGTGACTCACCCGCGGCGATGGTCACGGTGTCCGGCGCCCGGGTGAGGTTGCAGGGATCGGCCGCGATGGACACGCCGACGGTGAGGTCGGCGCGCGGGGCGGGAGCGGCGTGCACCAGGAACTGCAGCGGCTCTTCGGCAATCACGGAGTCCACCGCCGCGGTGATGGTCACTACCGGTTCTTGCGGATTCTCAGGGGTCGGCGCCTCCGTGCCGGCGGCTCCGGGAGCCCGAGTACATCCCGCGAGCGCGAGGAGAAGGAGCAGGCCCAACGCGGCCTCGACCGCATGCGGGCTGCGTGCTGACGGGCGACCTCCGCCCGCCGGCGAAGAACCTGCGATCATGTACAACTCCTTCATGGCTCGACATTGTACAGGCATGACAGCCGGTTGAGTATAACTACTACATAATCCGACAGAATCCTGCTTCCTGATGGGTTGGGGTTGGGCCCAACCCCAACCCCGTGCTCGTTCGTTGCGCCTTGCCCGGCCGGGCGCCTCACCGCTCTCGCCGCGGCGCCGGCTTCAGCCGCGGGCTTCCAGGGCCGCCGGGACTTGCGTGTTCGGCGTGAACGCCTACGATAGGGGAGGCCGAAGCGGGAGGAGCAGCGATGAAACCTGGATCGGGAGAGACTCTGTACGAGCCGGCGCGCGAGGTGCCGGTGTACGGCAGTTGCGACGTACTGGTGCTCGGTGGCGGGCCGGGCGGCACGGCGGCGGCGATCGGCGCTGCGGCGGCGGGGGCCGACACGGTGCTGGTGGAGCGCTACGGCCACCTGGGCGGGCTCGCCTCCGGCGGGCACGTGTGCTTTATCGACCGCATGACCGACTGGGACGGGCGCGTCGTGGTGGCCGGCGTCGGGGAAGAATTCATGGACCGCTGCGGGGTGGAGGCGGGCGGCATCATCGGCCCGGAGCGCCAGTACTGGGGTAGCCGCGACGCGGAGCTGGTCGAGTACTGGGGGCCGCGCGCCAACGCCCACCGCGGCGTGGTGTGCTGGTCGCCCACCATCGATCCCGAGATGCTGAAGCTGGCTTCCAACGACTTGGTGCGCGAGCGCGGCGTGCACACCTTGTTCCACTGCTGGGCGGTGGCGCCGGTGATGCGGGAGGATGCCGCCGTCCCCACCGTCGGCGGCGCGCTGTTCGAGAGCAAGCAGGGCCGCTTCGCGATCCGCGCCGCGGTCACCATCGACTGCACCGGCGACGGCGACATCTTCGCCGCGGCCGGCGCCGCCTTCGAGACCAACCGCGACGACACCACCATCCACTCCTGCGTCAACACTTCCGGGCGCTTCGGCGGCGTCGACACGGAGGTGTTCTGGCACTTCCGCACCTACGATATCGAGGGCTACAAGGCCAAGCTGCAAGCGGCGCGCGCGGCCGGCTCCGTGATCCGCGCCTCGATCCTGCCTCGCGAGGGGCAGGTGCTGACCATGCACCCCAAGTACCACGGCTACTCGGCGATCGAGGTGGCCGACCTGAGCGAGGTGGAGTTCCGCTCGCGCGACGACCTGCGCCGCGGCCTGGCGTGGTGGCGCCGCCACATGCTGGGCTGGCAGCACGCCTACCTGCTGGAGAGCGCCGACCAGATCGGCGTGCGCCACAGCCGCCGCCTGGTGGGCGAGGTGCAGATCACCCTCGACCAGTGGAAGCGCAACGGCCGCCACGCCGACTCCATCGGCCTGTGCCCCGGCGTCTCGCAAGCGTATCCGACCCTGGAGATCCCTTACGGCAGCCTGGTGCCGCGCGAGCTGGATGGCCTGCTGGTCGCCGGCCGCAACCTGAGCTGCGACGTGCGCTCCCACAACCCGCTGCGCGAGGTGCCGGAGTGCTGGGTGATGGGCCAGGGCGCCGGCGTCGGCGCCGCGTTGGCGGTTAGCCGCGGCGTTGCCGCGCGCGCCGCACCGGTCGTGGAGATGCAAGCAGAGCTGCGCCGCCAGGGCGCCGTCGTCACGCCGCCTGAATCGGCCGAACCGGCCGCGGCACGTGCCGAACCCGCCGCAGCCGGGCAGCCGGGATAATCGGTGTGATGCGAGCCTCGGCCGGCACCTCAGTAATCGGCGACCAAGAGGAGCAACTGAGTGATTGACTGGTCAACCTGCCCGGCGGTGGAGCAAGTCCCCGGCAAGGTCAGCGGCGCCTGGGTGTTCACGAATACCCGGGCGCGGCCGGCGGGTCAGGCGCGCAGGCGGCGCTCCTGGTCGTGGAGCGCTTCTTCGCTGACCTGCTCGGGGTTGGCGATGTTGAGCAGCTCCCGATGCAGGGCCGCGCGCACGGCGGCGTGGCGCGGGTGGGCGGCCAGGTCGTGGAACTCGCCCGGGTCTTCGCTCAGGTCGAACAGCTGCGGCTGGTGGCCCACGTAGTAGTTGTACTTCCAGTCGCCGCGCTTGATCATGAATCCGCCCTGCAGCATGCCCTGGGCGTGGTACTCGCTGAACACCACCCGGTCGTCGCCGCCGACGCCCGGCGGCAGGTGCGCGAGGCTGGTGCCCGGCAGGCCTGACGGCATGTCGATGCCGGCCAGGTCGAGCAGGGTGGGCAGCACGTCGACCAGCGACACGTTGGCGCCGATCCGCCTGCCGCCGGCAGCGCGCGGTGTCCTGAGGATCATCGGCGTGCGCACCGAGGCCTCGTAGAAGCACTGTTTCTGCCAGATGCCGTGCTGGCCGGCCATCTCGCCGTGGTCGCTGACGTACAGCACCACCGTGTCCTCGCGCAGCGGGCTGTCGTCGATCGCCGCCAGCATGCGGCCGACCAGGTCGTCGACCAGCGTGACCAGGCCGTAGTAGCTGGCCAGCGCCTGCCGCTGCACCGCCTCCGGTACGATCTCTTCGTTGCGGAAGGCGTAGCGCAGGTGGCGGATCGCCGGGTGCTGGTCCGCCAGGGTTTCGCCGCGCAGGTCGGCGGGGGTCACCGCCGCGGGGTCGTAGCGCCGGTAGTACTCCGGCGGACAGGTGAGTGGAAAGTGCGGGTACATCAGCCCGCTGTACAGCAGCCACGGGCGTTCCGCGGGCTGCGCCGCCCTGGCCTGCAGGAAGCGCACGCTCAGGTCGGCCACGGTGGAGTCGTAGTCGTACCATGCCCCGCGACCGGGGCCGCACTCGGTGACGTGGGAGTTGCTGCCGCGCCGCGCCTGTGGGGTGCGCTTCGGCGCCGTCCGCGAGCGCCACGAGTGCATGTCGTCGAACAGCCGGGTGCCGAACCCATGCAGGCGGTCGTCGCCGGCCATGTGGGTGCGCCCGCACAGCACGGTCTCGTAGCCGGCGGCGGTGAAGTAGTGGCCGAAGGTCGGGATGTCGGCGCGCAGCGGCGAGCCGAGGTCCCACACCCCGATCCGGTGGCAGTAGTTGCCGGTGAGGAAGGCCATCCGCGACGGCACGCAGATCGGGCTGTTGCAGTAGGCGCTGTCGAACACCGTGCCGGCGGCGGCGAGCCGGTCCAGGTTGGGGGTCTGCACCAGCGGGTGGCCGGCGTTACCCATCACCGCCGGGTCATGCTCGTCGGACATGATCACGAGGATGTTGGGCGGCTTCCCGGCAGGTTCGTGCGCCACGCTTCCCCTGAACGGCAGTCTGATCGCGTTGCAAGGGGCTGTCCAGCCGCGTTCCGGCGCCATCGGTCGGGGGTGGTCGGGGCCTATTGCCTCACGTAAAAATCTAACCTTACGGTGAGCGTGCCTCACGTAAGAATCTAACCGAAAGGGAGGCGGAGAACGAGGGGGGAGCGCGAGGGGGGAGACTCATAAATTGTGGATAAGTGGATAGGCTGCTGGGCGACCGGCCGGGTTGATTCAAGCACACCAACGCGACCGGGGGCGTATCTGGTTGGTCGGCGCGGATGAGGAGGCGTCAACGGCAGGGAGGTGGTCGGTGCCGTGTCGTGTCGCTGACCGAAGAGGGGGCGGACGGGTCTGGAGGCGACTTCGGTGCTGGTGACACGGGGATGTCCAGACACCACCTCGTGTCGCGGAGAGGCCTTACAGCGCGGCTGAGGCGACATTTCTTGACGCCGACCGTCTGGCTCACGGATATACGGGCGTCAGAGACGCTCAGAAGTCATTTGCCGAGCCGGGTGATGCCGCCCACGCCGCGATCGGCGCGCAGGTTGCTGCGGAGCGCACGGAGCGAGGCGCCCCGGACAACTGCACCGAGGTGCGTTGCCCGGGGCAGGGTCATGACAATTCCCCACCGCCGGGACGGGGTAGGCGACGAGGTTGCGACACCGGAGCCGTCGGGATCGAACGGGGCGGAGGAGATGCTGTACCCCGCTGACGGACGGAGGGCGTAGCCCGACCGGAGTCAGCCGGCGCGGTGCCGTGGAGGCCACCGTGGACGACGCCGAGATGGCGGACCAGGCAGCCAAGCTGCTCGCTTCCGGGATGAGCGGCTCAGCCTGCGCTCGCGAACTCGGCATCCCGGTGAGCACCTTCAACGAGAACCGCCGCGCCGGCGTCATCACAGATCCCACCCGGGAGCCCGCCGCCAGCGCCGAGGTTGCGCCGGCGGCCACCACCACTGATCACCCGGTCAGCACCGCCGCCGCGGTCAGCGACCCGGCGGTCGCCACTGAGCGCGCCAGCCGCGACGCCCGCGACAAGCACGCGCCCATGGGCCGCGCGGCGCGCGACGTGGAACGCCGCACGCTCGCCAGAGCCGGCCTGCTGACCGAGGCCACACCAGCGTTCGTCGAGCCCGCCCACGCGGTCGCTGGCGGCGGCGTGCTGGCCGCACTGGCGATGCTGCTGCGCGAGGGCCTGCTCACCGCCGCCAACCGCCTGTTCCGCCTGCCGGCCGGATTCTACGGCCTGACCACCATCCTCCTGTTCGTCGCCTGCATGACCCTGGCCCGGGTGCGCAACCCCGAGAGCCTGCGCTACCAGGCACCCGGCGAGTGGGGCGCCATCCTCGGCCTCGACCGCTGTCCGGAGACCAAGACGCTGCGCCGCAAGATCAGGCTGCTGGCCAGCGCCGAGCACACCGTGCGCGATTGGCAATCGGTACTGGCGCGTACCTGGGCCAGCGAGCACGACGACGACTGGACGACGCTGGCCGTGGATGGCCACGTGAAGGTGTACACCGGGCGCAACGGGCGGTTGCCGAAACACTTCGTCGCACGCCAGAAGCTGTGTCTGCCGGCGTCGGTGAGCTACTGGATCAACGCCCTCGGCGGCGCACCGCTGCTGTGCCTGCACAAGGCGCTGGACCCGAAGCCGGTGAATGCGATCAAGCACGACGTGGTGCCGCAGTTGCAGCACCTGGGGGTGGTGACCGAAGCGGCCCCCGACCTGACCGGAGCACCGGCCGGTACCCCGCAGCTGACCCTGGTGTTCGACCGCGAGGGCTGGAGCCCGGACCTGTTCAAGCGCCTGGCCCGGCGTGGCATCGCCTGCATCACCTGGCACAAGAACTTCAACGGCGCGGACTGGCTGCCGGAAGACTTCCACACCTTCGAGGTACCGATCCATGGTCCCGCCGGCACCAGCACGACTGCGGTTGATCTGGCCGAGCAGCCGATCATGCTGCGCAACGGGCTGGTGGTGCGCCAGATCCGGCGGCGTCTGGCCAACGGTCGTCAGGTGGCGGTGATCACCACGCACCCGCAGATGCCGTTGGCGCAGGTCGCCGGCGCCATGTTCTCGCGCTGGTCGCAGGAGAACTTCTTCAAGTACCTGCGCGAGCAGTTCAACCTTGACGCGCTGCCGAGCCATGACCTTGCGCCGCCGGAGCCCGACGCACGGGTCGTGAACCGGTGCGCCGGGCCCTGGAAAAGAGCATCAGGCGGGTACGCAGCCGGCTGGCAGCGGTCCGCAATCGCCTCGCCGAGGCACTGCAGGGACGGCACCGGGACTCCGCCACCCGGCTTACGGTCGCGGATAAAGTTGCACTGAATTGCATGGTTATGCATAGACACGGGGGTATCCAGACACCACCTCGTGTCGTGGAGGGGCCTTACAGCGCGGCTGAGGCGACGTTTTCTCATCGCTGACCGCCCATTCTCCGATTATCGACCGTCAGACCCGCCTGAGAGGGTCATTTTGCCGTGCGACCGCTGCCACCACGCTCCTCGCTCGGTGTTTGCACCGTGCTTGGTGCGGCCTTGGCGGTCTTGCTGACGTTCAGCTGCAGCAGATCCTCGGTCAACCTGGTCAGCTCGCGCTTGAGGGCGACCGGATTCAACGTCGCGTACTGCTGCTTGAGGCGGTTCTTCACCTTCTCGCTCACCGACTCGGAGGCCAGCATGCGGTGATACGGCGTCTGCGGGTCGTCATAGATGCGGCGCACCTTGCTGCCGGTGCGGGTTTTCTTCACCAGCTTCACCGAGGGATAGAAGAAGTTCACCAGCAGGCACAGCGGGCGGTATATCGCGTTGAGGGCAGCCAGTTCCCGGTCGGTGTCGTAACGCAGGTGGCCGACCGCCCGTCGCACCACGTGGCCATTCTTCTGCTCGACGTAGCAGGTGTCGTTCTTGCGATGCGGGCGACCCCGAGTGAACGTGATGCCGTGCGCTTCGCAATAGCGCAGCAAATGATGATTGATGAACTCGCTGCCGTTGTCGGTGTCGATCCCCCGCATCACGATCGGCAGGCTCTGCCGGGCAGCGTCGATCGCCTCGTGGGTCCAGCGCTGCGCCTTGTTCTGCACGCCGTACAGGTCGACCCAGCCGGTGTCAACGTCGGTGATGGTGAGCGTGTGGCAGAAGTCGCCTGACGCGTTGCCGCCTTCATGGCCCACCAAGTCGATCTCGAAGAAGCCCGGCTCCTGCTCGTCCCAGTCAGCGAAGGTTCGGATCGCGATCTGATCCTTCAGGAGGGTGCCCGGCTTGGTGTGCGTGCGACCCTTCAGGCGCAGCCGTGCGCGCTCCTGCTGCAGCAGCCGGTCGATGGTCGCGGCGCTGATGGTCTGCAGCTTGCCGCGCACCGCTGCGGTCAGCTCGATCTCGCCGAACGACTCCAGCGTCGGCAGCATGGTGCGCAGCACGACCACCAGGCGCTTGCCGCACATGCAGTCGAACACGTACCAGATCAGCTTCAGAGCGACCAGCACCTCCTGGTCGTAGCGCCGCGGTCGCACGCGGCGCTGGGCAGGCCGCGGACGCCCGACCACCAGCTTCACCAGTGTGCCGTCGACTCGCACCATGCGGGTCCGTCCCCACCAGGTCAACAGATGGATCGCGTACTTGCGCTGGTACCCGGTCGACTCGACGAACTCGTCGAGTATGCGCCCCTTCTCCTTCTTGCCCGCCCGACGATACCGCTGCGCGTGCTGCTCGGTGAGCTCTCGCCTTGAACTCATCTTCAACCCCATCTCCTCCGGAACCTCCTCACGTCCCTCGGAGAGGCTCCAACCGGACCCGGAAGGTCCAGCCCGTTCGGTTAGATTTTTAGATGAGGCATGCTTTCGCTACGGTTAGATTTTCGATGAGTCAATGCGCGGGGTGGACGATTGCTGCCGCCGGTGGGTACTTTTGGGCCAGTTATCTGCTGACTGCGCCACACTCGCCGGAACCGCCGCTTGCGGTTACCGACTGCTCTCCACAAACAAGGAAACCTTTTTTGTCATCTCTCAGTTTCTCCTCTCTCGGCTTGACCGAGACCATTCTGCGTGCTCTGCAGGCCAGAGGCTACGCCGCTCCGACCCCGATTCAGCAGCAGGCCATCCCGCATCTGCTTGCCGGCAAGGACCTGCTCGGCATCGCGCAGACCGGAACCGGCAAGACCGCCGCGTTCGCACTGCCCGTCCTGCAGCAGCTTGCCGACGCCCCGGAACGGGCGCGGCCGCGCACTCCGCGCGCATTGGTGCTGGCCCCGACTCGCGAGCTCGCCATTCAGATCCATGACGATTTTCGCGACTACGGCGCCGGGCTGGGGCTGGGCCAGACGGTCATCCTGGGCGGCGTCTCGCAGAGTCCCCAGGTCGCCGCGCTGTCACGCCGCATCGACATCGTCGTGGCAACGCCGGGCCGGCTTCTGGATCTCCTGCAGCAGGGCCACGTCCATCTCGGCCGCATCACCCACTTCATTCTCGACGAGGCGGACCGCATGCTCGACATGGGGTTCATTCCCGACGTGAGGAAGATCATCGGCCGGCTTCCGGTGCGCCGCCAGTCGCTGCTGTTTTCGGCCACCATGCCGTCCGAGGTTGCCAGTCTGGCGGGTGAGATTCTGCATCGACCGACGCGCGTGGAGGTGGCCCCCGCCGCCACCACCGTCGATACGGTGCGGCAGCTTGTGTACTTCGTGACCAGCACGGACAAGCACTACCTGCTGCAGGAACTGCTGGACGATGAGGCGCTGTCGCGGGTGCTGGTGTTCGCGCGCACCAAGCACCGTGCGAACCGGGTTGCCCAGAAGATCTCGGCGACCGGTATCACCGCGGATGCCATCCACGGCAACAAGTCGCAGAATGCCCGCCAGGCGGCCCTGGAACGGTTTCGCGTCGGACACACCCGGGTGCTGGTGGCAACCGACATCGCGGCTCGCGGTCTCGACATCGACGGCATCAGCCACGTCATCAACTTCGACGTTCCGCACGAGCCGGAGAGTTACGTGCATCGCATCGGACGTACGGCCCGCGCCGGTGCGTCCGGATGTGCGCTCTCGTTCTGCGACCCCGGCGAGGTGCCGCAACTGCGCGCCATCGAGAGGCTCGCCCGCGTCACGCTGCAGACGGTCCGCGACCAGCCGTTCCACGCCGCACCGCCGGCGCCGCAACGGCGGCATCGGACGCAGCCGGCGGGTACCCACCGCGCCGCCGAGGTCCGCGGCCTCGGCGGCGGCCGGCCCAACGGCGGCCGCCGCCGTCAGCGCCGCCGCGTGACCGCATCGTAAAACCTCACAACACGGCTTCAGACGCAGCGGCCGCCGTCCACGTCCAGGCAGCAGCCGGTCAGGAGTTCGGCTTCGTCTGAGGCCAGGAACAGGCACGCCCGGGCTACGTCGAGCGGCGTGCTCATGCGGCCGAGCGGAATGGTTTCGATCACCTTGCGGCGCGCTTCCGGTGTGTCTTCGCCGGGGAGGAACGCCGGCAGCAGGGCGGTGGCGCTGATCACCGGATTGACCGCCACCACGCGGATGCGCTCCGGCGCCAGCTCCAGCGCCATCGCCTTGGTCATGGTGATCACCGCACCCTTGGTGGCGCTGTACCACACGATGCCGGGGCGGGGCCGCACGCCGGCGGTGGAGGCGATGTTCACCATCACGCCGCCGCCCTGACGGCGGAACACCGGCACCGCGTGGCGGGCACTGAGGTAGATGCTCTTCACGTTGACGTCGAACACGCGCTGAAACTCCGCCTCGTCCACCTCCAGCATGGGCCGGTTGCGGTGCGTGGTGCCGGCGTTGTTGACCACGATGTCGAGCTGCCCGTAGCGTTCCAGTGCGCCGGCCACCATCGCGGCCACGTCGCCGCTACGGCTCACGTCGCCGGTCATGGCCAGCGCCGCGCCGCCGGCCGCCGTAATCTCCGCCGCCACCCGCCCGGCCGCATCGCCGTCGATGTCCGCCGCCGCGACCCGCGCCCCCTGCGCCGCGAACAACGTGGCGATCCCCTCGCCGAATCCTCTGCCAGCCCCGGTCACCAGGGCCACCTTGTCCTTCAATCTCAACGTCTTCCTCCGCCACCGGTTGCCATCAACGGTCGCCGGCGCCGATCGAGGCTAGGCCCTTGCGGAAGTAGGCGCCGACCGTGAAGTAGAGAATGATCACCGGCAGCATGTAGATCAGGCACATGGTGGCCAGCTTCGGGAAGTCCACGTTCTCGTCCAGGCCGAATGCCGTGAACAGGCCGACCGATACCGGGTACTTGTCGGTGCTGCTGAGCAGCACCAGGGGCATGATGAAACCGCCCCAGGCGGCATCGAACGACAGCACCCCGACGGCGCCGATGCCGGGCACGATCAGCGGCAGAACCACGGTGCCGAGTATCTTCATTCGCGACGCGCCGTCGAGTTGGGCGGCTTCCTCCAACTCGACCGGAACCGCGTCGATCGCCCCCTTCATGATCCACAGGTTGAACGGCGTGGTGATGCCGACGTACACCAGGACCAGGCCCAGGTGGGTATCCAGCAGGCCCAGCCACAGCATCATTCCGAACACCGGCACGATGATCAGCGTGGAGGGAATGACCCGCGTCAGGATGATGCCGTACATCAGCGTCGCCTTGCCGCGGAAGGTGCCGCGCGACAGGGCGTAGCCGCCGGTGACGCTCGCCGCCAGTGCCAGCAGGGTGGTGGAGCTGGCGATGATGAAGCTGTTGCGCGTCCAGCGCAGGGTCTGGCCGGTGAACGCCTCGATGATGTTGTCGAGCGTCGGTTGCCTTGGCAGGCGGAGCTGCAGGTTGGCCTGCGTCGACAGCGCCGTGAAGATCAGCCACAGGTAGGGCGCGAACACGTAGAACAGCAGGGCGGCGAACGCCAGGTAGACGGCGCCATGCAGCAGCACCGGCTTTGCCCCACTAGCGCCCCGGAACCGCCGCCTGCGGCGCCGCTCCCGGCCCAGCCGGCCTACCATGGAACCCTGCCGAGAGTCCGGCAGGCTTCTATGTCTCAATGACACGGTTCAACCTTATGTAGAACAGTCCCAGCCCCACGGTGAGCAGCAGGATCACGGTACTCGCCGCGCCGGCATAGCCGAGCGCCATGTGGCCGAACGCCTCGTTGTACAGGTAGATCGCGAATACCTCGGTACGCCCCAGCGGCCCGCCGCCGGTCAGGCCGTACACCATGTCGAACGCCAGCAGGGTGCCGAAGGTGCTCATCAGCACGGTCAACAGCAGGCTGTAGCGAATCATCGGGATCTTGATGTACAGGAACGTCTGCCAGGCCGAGGCTCCGTCGATCCTGGAGGCGTCGTAGACGGTGGACGGGATACTCTCCAGGCCCGCCGACAGCAGGATGAACGCCACCGCCATGCCGCGCGACCAGTTGGCCATGAGAATCGAGATCAACGGGTAGTTGCGCAGCCAGTCGATGCGCACCAGCCCGATGAGCTGCAGCAGGTCGTTGAGCGACCCGTAGTCGACGTTCAGCACGCTGCGCCACATGTAGCCCACCACCAGGCCCGGAGTCAGCCACGGGATCAGCATGCTCACCGAAATCACCTTGGTGAAGCGGATGCGCGGAACCCGGATCAGGTTGGCGTACAGCAGCCCAAGTGCGACGTGGCCAATCACGGCCAGCAGCACGAAGGAGAGCGTGACCGCGGTGCTGTTGTAGAAGTCGCGGTCCTGCATCAGCCGCGCGAAGTTGCGCAGTCCGACGAAGCTGGTCCCGCGGGTCGGGTCGCTCCACAGGTTGAAATCCGTGAACCCGAGCGCGACGGTCCACAAGAACGGCGCGACGAACACCGCCATGATCATGGCCAGCCCCGGCACCAGGAACAGGAACGGTTGTCGCCGCAGTCGTTGCGTCACCGGCATGGAGTCTTGGACGCGGCAACCGCCACCGTACGCGGACGGTGCGGGGCGTGCCGTCAGGCCACTCCCGCACCGTCTCGGAACGAGTGCCGGCGCTGCCGCCCCGCTACAAGTCGATTTCGTGCTTGATCTTGTCGGACCCCATGATCTGCTCCATCTCGCGCGCGAACTGCGCCATCGCCTCTCGGCCGGTCCACTCGCCGATGATGATGCGCCCGATCGCTTCCCGGATGGCGTTCTCGGGACCGCTGGCGAAGCCCGCCACGAAGTGCGGCTTCATGTAGGTGTACTCCAGCCACGTGCTGGTCTCGGCCAGGAACGGGTTGGCCTGGAAGGTGGAATGCTGCATCACGTCCCAGCGGGTGGCTGCCTGGCCCTTGGTGGCGTTGTACTTGGCCTGACGTTCGGTGGCGGACAGGAACTTGATCAGCTCCCACGCGGTGTCGGCGCGTTCGGTGCTGCTCGCCGGGATCATGTAGTTCCAGCCGCCCGACTGCGAGACCCAGTCCTGCCCGCGGTAGCTGGCGCCCGGTTCCATGGCCGGCATCCTGGCGTAACCCACCGTGTCCTGCAGGTCCGGGATCGGGTGCGAGCGGCCTTCGCTCCAGTGGAACATGTAGGCCCACGAGCCATACAGGTTGATGGCGCCGGTGCCGTTCTGGAACGCCTCGATAGACCAGTCGTTGGCCTGGCCGCCCACCGCGCGCTCGGGGTTGAGCAGACCGCGCTCGGCCATGGTCTGGTAGAATTCGAACACGTCCAGGAGCGGCTGACTGGTCACCACCCACTTCTCGTCATCATAGTCGTACAACAGTCCGCCGGCGCCATTGAACAGCAGGTTGAAGCGGCTGAACGTGACCTGGGCGCCCGCCTCCTTGCCGCCGATGAACAACAATGGCGTGACCCCCGGCAGGGACGCCTTGATCTGCTCCGCGGCGTCCAGAATCTCCTGCCAACTGGTCGGCTGCCACTCGGTAGGGAGTCCCGCCTGGGCAAACAAGTCCTTGCGGTAGTACAGCGGGATGGCGCTCGATTGAATGGGAATCATGTAGACATGCCCGTCGTAGCCCATCCAGCGCCGGAACGGTTCGATCACCTGGTCCCACAGCTCCCAATCCGCCACGTAGTCGTCGAGCGGCATCAGGAACCCGGCGCGCATGTAGTTCTGTGACCCGCCGGTCTCCTCGAACAACAGGTCCGGCCCCTGGCCCGAACGCAGCTCCAGCGTGTTCTTGGTGGTGTACTCGGCATGCGGTCCCGCGAAATACTGCAGGTCCACGGTCACCGGGGTACCCGCGTCGGCCATCATCTGCTCGAACTCGGCGATGTCTGCGGCGACATCGGGATCGAATCCGGGCGAGTTGGGGCGCAGCTTGAAGGTGAGCACCACCGGCTCGCCGGGCGCGGCGGCGGTGTCCTCCTGTGCCGCCGCACTGAGCGGGACAACGGCCACGCCGGCCAGGAACAGTGCCGTCAGCACGTACCGCAAAGGCTTCGTATTCATCGATTCCTCCATTCTTTTGCTGCCGCTTCGGGCAGCTTCACGCATTATGAAGCCAGTCCCGTATCGCTACAAGCGCGGCGCGGGTGGTCAGAAGCCGGTGTGCGGGTCGGTGTACGGGGAGCGCTCGAACCGGCAGTCCGGTTCGGTGACGCGGGGGTCGTGCTGCTCCTGCAACACCGCCATCAGCCGGGACGACAGGTGCTCCCGGGCCTCCGCGTACCCCGGGTCGCCGGCGACGTTGTCGAGGTAGTGCGGGTCGCGCTCCAGGTCGTACAGCTCTTCCGCCGGGAACTTGCCGAAGCCCATCTCGAACAGCGCGCGCACCTCGGGCTCGCCGCGGTGGTGCACCATCCACGCCTTCGACGGTGAGCCGTCCATGTCGGAATAGGCTACCAGAGTGTCCTCGCAGAGATCCTCGTAGGAGGGCGGCACGGCGGCGGGGTCGTCCAGGCCGCGCGGGTCGCCCATCGGCCAGCGGTCAGGTTCGAAGTTGCGGATGTACAGGTAGCGGCCGGTGCGGATGGCGCGCTGCGGGTAGGGCTTGTTGCCGGCGCGCGCCCGGGCCACGTGGCGCTCGCGCCCGAGCACCACGTGGTCGCGCGAGGCATCCACCTGTCCTGAGGCGGGCGACTCCAGCACCGGCAGCAGGCTGCGCCCCGCCATGCCCGGCAGGCGGTCGACGCCGGCCGCCGCCAGGAAGGTGGGGGCCAGGTCCATCAGGTTCACGAAGTCGTGCACGGTGCGGCCCGCCGGCACGCGGCCCGGCCAGCGCGCCGCCAGCGCCACCTCGCAGCCAAGGTTGTACAGGTTGCACTTGGCGCGCGGGAAGCCGGGGATGCCATGGTCGCCGCTCACCACCAGCAGCGTGTTGTCCAGCTCGCCGATCTCCTCCAGCTTGGCCAGCAGCACGCCGAGCCCGGCGTCGACCGCCTGGCACTCGCCGAGGTAGTCGCACACGTCCTCGCGTACGTCGTGCACGTCGGGCAGGAACGCCGGCAGGCGGCCTTCGAGGTGGTCCGGTTCCAGGCCCCAGAGCTGCTTGCCGGAGCCGCGCTGCCACTTGCGGTGGGTGTTGGTGGGCCCCCACCAGTAGCAGAACGGGCGCCCCGGCTCGCGCGCGTCCAGGAATGCCTGGAAGTTGTCCCGCGTCTCGTCGTACAGCACCTGCTTGGCGCCCTCGACGCCCCGCTCCGGCGCCAGCTCGGTGGCAACGAACGAGAAACTCCCGTAGCGCGTGCCGGCGGGCGCGTAGCGCGTGCGCTCGGCGCCGTAGGGGGCGTCGCGCGGCGTGCCCGGCGACCACACCTTGTAGGTGTAGCCGATGTGGTAGCCCGCTTCCTCCAGCGCCAGCGGATAGGAGGGGATCGTCTCGTCCCACTCGGCGCCCTGCAGAATGGCGCCGCGTCCGGTTTGCCAGAAGTAGCGCCCGGTAAGGATCGAGCTGCGGCACGGCGTGCAGGAAGGCGCCGGCACGAACGCGTTGCTGAACAGCGCGCCCTCGCGCGCCACCCGGTCGAAGTGGGGCGTGTCGATGAGGGCGTTGAGGGTGCCGTCGCCCTGGATGCGGCGGTAGGCGCTCGCGTACCGCCCCCAGTCGTCCGCGAACGCGAATACAATGTTGGGTCTGCTCTGTGCCATGGCTGCCTGGTGAGTATAATCGATGCAGCAGCGGGCCGCCGCCGGATCGATGGCGGATGACGATCGGCCCGGTGTGATTGATTCGGAGTACGATCAAACTTGCGTTTTTTGCGGTTGCCGGCCGCCCGCTTCTCCGCCTCGGTTGCGCTCGCGCTCATCGCGGCTGCCGCGCTTCTGCTTGCGTCCGTGAGCGGCTGCAGCGTGGCGATGGCGCCGGACGACAACCAGGCGGAGACCCCGGAGGCACCGGGGGGCTCGGATCGACCCGATCCTGGCGAACGGCCCGAGCCGGACCCGGCCACCGTGTCGGTAGCGCCGGCTACGGTGGATGAGGGCGGGCATGCCGCGTTCGCGGTGACGTTGTCCCGGACGCTGCGGACCGGCGTGACGGTCCAATGGAAAACCGTGGAGGTCGCGACGGTGGCGGTCGGGAAGGCGGCGGTCGGGAAGGCGGAGGCCGGCACGGATTTCACGTCGGTGAGCGACGGCACGGTGGTGTTCGGCGCCGGCACGACGCGGGGGACCATCCGCGTCGCTACCCTGCAGGACCGGCTGCACGAAGGCGACGAGACCTTCGAAGTGGTGTTGACCGGGGTGAGCCCGCCCGGCGCCGCTTCGCTCGGGCGAGCCACCGCCACCGGCACGATCATCGACGACGACCCTCCCCCCGCCGACGACCACGGCGACACTCGCGAGAGCGCATCGGACATCACGCCGGGAACCCCCATCTCGGGACGGCTGGGAACGGCTGCGGACGTCGACTACTTCAAGGTTTCCGTGCCCGGCAGGCGGTTGATGTTCGCGGCCACCGACCGGGGCAGAGTCGGCGACCCCGGCTACGATCAGGCGACGGTCAGGATCGAAACCGCGCACGCTACCTCGACCAGCACCGGCGACTTGGACTGGGCGTTCGTAAGTGCAGGAGTGGTGTACGTGCGCGTGTCGGGTGCAGCCGCCACTCGCTACGATCTTGCCGCGTGGCTGCTGAAGCCGAGCGAGTCGGATACGTCATTCGACATCGAGCTGCGCTATCTCGGCACGCAGCCGACGGCCGCGCAGAAGAACATCTTCCGCTCCGCCGCTGACGTCTGGGAGGAGATCGTCATCGGCGACTTGACTCAGCAGATCATCATCGACTCCCAATGGAAGTGCGATGACGGAGATCCGTCCACCTTTGGAGACACGATCGACGACCTCCGCATCGACATCAGGCTGCGGGAAATTGACGGGCCGCGCGGGACGCTGGCCGTCGCGGGACCCTGCGTAATACGAAGGGGCGGTTTGCCGGTGATCGGGATCGTGGAGATCGACACGGCCGACCTGACCAGGATGGGGACCGAGGGTCTGCGCCGCACGGTCGTGCACGAGATAGCGCACGTGCTCGGATACGGCACGTCAGACCAGTGGATTGGTCTGTTGCGGAATTCGGCAGTCGAGTATGCCGAAAACAACCCCGATGTGGACGACTTGCCCGACACCCACTTCGTCGGAACGGCGGCGGTGAGCGCGTTCGACGAGCTGCTCGCCGGCGCCACCTATTCGGGAGCCAGCGTTCCGGTCGAGAACGACACGGAAAAGTACGGGGTAGGAGGCCTGGACGGGCACTGGCGCGAGGCGGTGTTCGGCAACGAGCTGATGACTGCCACGATCTCCACGGACTCCCAGGCAAGCCAGCCGCTCAGCAAGGTGACCATCGCGTCGCTGGCGGACCTCGGCTACCGCGTGGATTACACGCAAGCCGACTCCTACTCGCTCCCGAGCCCCTCGCGGTCGCTGCTCAGAGCGCAGTCGGCGCAGGGCGAGTTGCACCTCGGCGACCACATTCGCCGCGGGCCGGTCATCCTGGTGGACATCCCGGAGTAGCGCGTCGACTTCGGCCACGTCCGCGATTCGAACCACTCGAACGTTCGACCGGTTCCCCGTTCCGAACCGACCTCGCAGCTCCTGGTCCGGGCCGGCACGCCACATCGCCATATAGGATGAGATGTACACGTTCATTGCCGTTAAAACACCGCTTCGATATGCTTAGTATGTGGATCGGTGCTCGGTCTCGTGTCCCGAACATGGTCGCGGCTCTCTCGCCTTGCCCGCGTTCATGGCGGCGGCTGTGCTGCTATCGGTGACGCTGTGCGCATGCAGCACCGCTTCGTTGCCTGACGAGAGTCGACCGGCGACCGATGCCGGACCGGAGCCCGCGACCGAGGGCCGGCCGAGGGAGCGCGTCACCGTAGGGGTGTCGGTGGGATCGGCCACCGCCGCCGAGGGCGAAGCGGTGTTGTTCCCGGTGACGGTGTCGGAGCCGGTGCGGACGCCCCTCACGGTCCGCTGGCGCACCGAGGACGGCACGGCGAGCGCCAATACCGACTATACGCCGGTGACCGATGGGGCGGCGTCCTTCCCGGTCGGCGGGGCGCAGCGGCAGACGATCCGCGTAGTCACGCTGCCCGATGAGGAGGACGAAGACGACGAGACCTTTCTGGTGACCCTGACGGATGCGATCCCTGCTGCCGACGTGTTGCTGGACCGCACCCCGGCGGTCGGGACCATCATCGACGATGACGATTCCCCCGCGGTTCCCACCGCAGAACCGCCTGTGGAGCCCCCCGGCGGTCCACCGGCCAGTCCCCCCGGCCGGCCCCCCTCGGCCCGTCCGCCCGCCGACGACCACGGCGACACGCGCGCGACCGCCACCTCCTTCACGCCGGGCGTCACCACTGGCCGGCTCGAGACCGCGGCCGACGTGGACTATTTCAAGATTGCCGTGACCGCCGACAGCAAGCTGGTCGCCGCCACCGACCCCGGAAAGGTCGAGCTCAGCACATACCCGCGCTACGCGAGCGCGACGGTCGTCACCATCGAAACCGCGGCCGACAGCGAGGCGGACGAATACCTCGCCTCCATGGTGGTGAGCGCCGGGGTTGCGTACGTCCGTGTGTCGGCGTCGGCGGCGACCTGGTACGACCTTGCCGTTTGGGTGCTGGAACCGAGCGAGACGGATACCTCCTTCGACATCGAACTGCGCTACGTGGGCACCGAGCCGACCGCCGCGCAGAAGAAGGAGATCCGCGCCGCCGCGGACGTGTGGGAGGACGTCATTGCCGGCGACCTGGCCCGCGTGACCCTCTACGACTCCCGGTTCATATGTCGGGCCAGTGATCCGTCCGATTTCGGGGAGTACGTCGACGACCTGCGCGTCGACATCCGGCTGCGATCCATCGACGGCCGCGACGGGACCCTGGGCGTTGCCGGACCCTGCCTGTACCGAAAAGACGGCCAGCTCCCGGCGGCCGGGGAGGTGACGTTCGACACGGCCGACCTGAGCAGACTCGGCGCTGCCGCGCTCCGGCAGCTCGCGCTCCACGAGATCGCCCACGTGCTGGGATACGGCACGTCCCATCCATGGAGGAACCTGTTGCGCGACTCGGCCCTCAGGGTGGGCGGCGGCGGTCCCGGCACCGCCCTGCCGGATACCCACTTCGCCGGTTCGGCAGCGGTGAGTGCATTCGACGAGGCCCTCGGCAGCGCTACCTATTCGGGCAAGAAGGTACCGGTGGAAAACGACAGGAAACGATTCTCGAAGGGTGCATTGGACGGCCATTGGCGCCTGTCCGTGTTCGGCGACGAGCTGATGGCTCCCACGTTTGCGTCCACGGCACCGCTCAGCAAGGTGACCATCGCGGCGCTCGCCGACCTGGGCTACCAGGTGGACTACACGGAGGCCGCGGCCTACACGGTCCCGAGCAGTTCACTTACGAGCGCAACCGCCGCATATGGCCTGTCTCGAGTGAGCGCGCTGCACGTGGGCGATGACATCCGCCGCGGACCGGTGTTCAAGATGGAGACCCTGGATCAGCGTACTTCGGTCAACCCTGCTCGACGGGCGCCAATTCGACCGTCCGGCAGTCCGGCACACTCCGAGTGACGGGAAGCGTCCGATAGCGTAAGCTGTAGGCATGCATCTCCCGAAACCAGACTCCGACGGCGGCTACCTGGAAGCCGCGGCGCGCATCATCTTCATGGGCGGCCTGAACCGCCAGGTGGTGGACGGCAAGTGGCCCGGCTTCAGGGAGGTGTTCGCCAATTTCGACGTGCACGCGGTGGCGGCCTTCGACGACGACGACGTGGATCGCATCGCGGCCGACGACCGGGTCATCAAGTACCGCGCCAAGCTGGCCGCGGTGGTGAAGAACGCGCGCACCATCGCCGCCATCGCCGCCGATCAGGGCTCGTTCGCCGCGTACGTGGACGAACTGTACGCCATGGAGGGGCCGGGCGGCGCCAGCCGGGCGCTGGCCAAGGAATTCACCTACGTGTCGGAGCAGGGCGCCAAGCACTGGCTGTATGCCACCGGCTACGACATCGGCGAGGTCACCGACAAGGTACGGCGCAAGTACGCTCCGTTCGGCGGGTAGCGATGGCAGTGGATGTCGTCGAGCTGACGCAACGGCTCGTGGCGATCGACTCGGTCAGCCGGCACAGCAACGCGCCGGTCAGCGACCTGCTGCAGCAGGTGTTGGCCGCCGCCGGCTTCGAGGTGGAACGGCTGGAGTACGACGACCCGGACGGCGTGCGCAAGGTGAACCTGGTCGCGCGGCGCGGCAACGGCAGCGGCGGGTTCGGGCTGTTCTCGCACAGCGACACCGTGCCGGGCGACAGTTGGGCGGGCGATCCGTGGGCGCCGCGGGTGCAGGGAGACCGCCTGGTCGGGCTGGGAACCTGCGACATGAAGGGGCCGCTGGCGGCCGCGATCGCCGCGGCGGCGGCGGTGCCGGAGGAACGCCTCGCGCGTCCGGTGTACGTGGTGGTGACGGCGGACGAGGAGGTCACCGGGCGCGGCGCGCTGGACGTGGCCGAGCGGTCGCGCCTGTACCGGGGCGGCCCGGCGCTCGGGGTGGTGACCGAGCCGACCCGGCTGATTCCGGTGTACGCCCACAAGGCCAGTTCGCTCGCGTTCGTCACCGCCCACGGGCGGGCGGCGCACAGCAGCACCGGCAAGGGCATCAACGCCACCCTGCTGATGGCGCCCTTCCTGGCCGAGATCGCGCTGCTTGCCGAGGAGATCAAGCGCGACGAGTCGTTCCTGAACCACGAGTTCACGCCTCCGCACAACTGCCTCAACGTCACCATCGACGACGGCGGCACCCGCCCCAACGTAACCGCCGCCAGGACGGTGTGCACGGTCGGCTTTCGCCCCATGCCGGGCGACCGCAGCGACGACCTGATGGCGATCATCGAGGAGAAGGCGAACCGCCACGGCCTGCAGTTCGAAGGGTACGCCGGCAAGGCGTTCCGGGTGCCGCCCGACAGCCGCGTGGTGGAGGTGGCCAGGCAGGCGACCGGAGCCGAACGGGCGGAAACGGTAGGCTTCGGCACCGATGCGTTTGCGTTCATGGACGACGTCGAGCTGGTGGTGCTCGGCCCCGGCGACATCGCCCAGGCGCACACCGAGAACGAGTTCATTTCGATCGCCGAGCTGCGCCGCGCGGTAGCGGTGTACGCCGCCATGATCGAGCAGGCGTGTTGCCGGTGACGGGTGCCCCGGCCGGTGCGGTTCCGGCCCGGTCGCGGCGCACGCGATCATGATCGAAGCAATGCCCCGCCGCTGATGGACGTTCACTTCAGCCTGCAGATGAAGGTGCGCGACTACGAGTGCGACCTGCAGCAGATCGTCAACAACGCGGTGTACCTGCAGTATTGCGAGCATACGCGCCACGAGTACCTGCGCCGGCTTGGCATCGACTTCGCCGCGCTCCATAACCGCGGCGTCGACCTGGTCCTGGTGCGCTCCGAGGTGGACTACCACTTCCCGCTGCGCAGCGGCGACCGGTTCGAGGTGACCCTGAGGATGGAACCGAGGGGGCGCATCCGGTTCCTGTTCCACCAGGCAATTTTGCTCCTGCCCGAGCGGCGGCGTATAGTTACGGGAGTATTCCACGGCGCGAGTCTCCGCAATGGCCGGCCGGCCCTGGTCGCCGAGGTAGCGGACAAGCTGCAACGAGAGAGTGAGCGATAATGAGCAAGAACATCTTCTTTCTGGTGGGGGAGGGCGAGTACCACTCCGAACGCACCATCCCACCCTTCGCACGGCAGGTGGCCGCCGAGCTCGGCCGCGAGGCGGTGCTGAGCGTCGGCGAGGAGGCCGACCCGCTCGACCTCACCGGCCTCGACGGCGCCGAGTTGCTGGTGATCTGCGTGCGGTTCCGCAACCCCACTCCCGACCAGCTCCGCACCCTGCACGAGTGGTTCGCCTCCGGTCGTCCCGCGGTGGGGCTGCGCACCACCAGCCATGCGTTCAGCAACGCCCGCGGCTGGTGCCCCGACTACTTCGGCGGCCACTACATGAGCCACGCCCCCAATCAGCAGGGCCAGCTTGCCGTGGTGGACCCGGCGGCCGCCGCCCACCCGATCGTGCGCGACCTGCCGCGCGTCACCGAGATGGGCTACGGCGGCACCTACAACGCGGTACCGCTCAACGACACGGCGACGCCGCTGATGTTCGGCAAGACCGGCGAGCTGCCGGCGGAACCGGTGGCTTGGGTCAACCGCTACACGCCGAGTTCGCGGGTGTTCTTTACCTCGCTCGGGAGCGCCGAGCACTTCGAGGTGCCGGCGTTTACCCAGTTGTTGCGGAACGGCATCGCCTGGTGTCTCGGCGAGGGCGGCGACGGCGGCGACGCGAAGCCGGCGCAGTCGGCCATGCCCCCGCCGCCGAGGCGCCCGCCGCATAGCGCGACGGTGCTGTTCACCGGCGCTCCGCTGACCGGCTGGCGGCACTGGGATCCCGGCGGGCAGCCGCCCGGCATGCGCCTCGACGCACGCGCCGAGAGTACCGCGGGCGGGGAGCGGCACAGCGCGGGACGCTGGCCGGCAGCCGGCAACGTGCTTACCGCGGCTCCCGGCTACGGCGACATCTACAGCGAGGCGCGCTTCGCCGCGCACCGGTTGCATCTCGACTTCCAGCTTCCGGTGCAACCCGACTGGGTGCCCGCCAAGCTGGCCGGCACCGGCGGCGTGTTCATCACCGGGCGCTACGAGATAGAGATCCGCGGCTCGGCGCCCGGGTCGCCGCCCGAGCACCGCTGCGGGGCGCTGAACGGCTTCAAGCCGCCCGACGTCGACGTGGCGGTGCAACCGGGCGTATGGCACGAGCTGGAGGTGGAATACACGCCGCAGGACGAGGGCGGCCGGATCTCGGTGTGGCTCAACGGCACCCGCATCCACCACAACGTCGAGGTTGTCGAGCCCACGCCGCGCGGCTTCACCGAGTTGCCGGCGGAGTGGCAGGGCCGCTCACCGCTGCGCCTGCAGGCCGACGCCGCGCCGGTGCGTTACGCCAACATCTGGGCGTCCGAGTAGCGGCCCGGCGCCGTCGCCTGTCCAAGGCGCCGCTTCCTGCCCAACCTGGTCTGCTGCGGCGGCGAGCGGTCAGCCGAGCGGAATCTGCTCGGCCGCGGCCACTTGCTGGATGTAGTCGACGCCGAGGTCGTACTCCTTTTGGGTGTGCAGGTGCTCGATCATGAGCGGCACGGTCTGCGGCAGTTCGTGCAGGACGCGCAGGTAGGCGGCGTAGTCGATGTTGCCGCAGCCGGGGCGGACCTCGTGCATGATCACGCTCACGTCCTCCTGCATCGCCAGGTCCTTGGCGTGGGCGGAGACGATGCGGTCGCCGAACAGGCGCACCGCCTCGCGCGCCACGGCGGCGTTCTCGTAGTACAGCCGCGGGGTGTTGATCAGGTTGACCAGGTCCATGTGGGCGGCGAACTCGGGCCGGTCGACGGCGTCGAGCAGGCGGCGGATGTTGGCTGGTGAGTCGGCCACGCTGAACGGATAGATTTCATACACGAAGCGCGCCCGCTTGGGCTTGACGGTGTCGATCAGCCAGCGCGCGTTCTCGACCGCGGCGTCGAACGCGTCGGGGGTGAAGTTGAACGCGTCGTGCGAGCCCTGGCTGGGGCCGCCCGGCGAGCCGATGCAGGTGATGGCGCACAGGGCGCCTACCTCGTCGGCGATGGCCAGGTAGTCCGCCATGCGCTGCCGCTCGCGCTTGCCTTCCTGCGGGTCGGGATGCAGCATGTTGCGCCAGCCGCCCACCTCCGCGATCACCACGTCCTCGGCGGCGAACGCTTCGCGGATGTCGCGCATCCGGTCGCCGTCGTCGACCGACACCTGCGGGCAGTAGGCGGCGGAGAGCCCGCGTTCGCGGTGCTGGCGCGCCAGCGCTGGTACGTCTGCGACCGCCGAACCGTGCGTCCTGCCCACCGCGGCGTCGCCCTCCTGGCCGCCCATGATCACACTGCCAAGTCTCACCATAGCACCGCGATGGTAGCCGGCGGCAGCAACCTCGCATAGCCCTGCCGGCCCTGCCGGTCCTGCCGGCTGCGGAAGAAGTGCGGTCAGCGCCTGGTGCGCAGCACGACGCCGCCGACGTTGTGGAGAATGCGCTCCAGGCGTTGCGCTTCCCGGTCCACCAGGTCGGCGCGCGTGAGGATGTCGGTCAGGAAGCGCTGCACGCTGGTCGCGCCGGTGGGGCTGAAAAAGCCCACCTCGGCGAGGGCGCCGGTCAGCGGCTCGGCCATGCGCGCGATCCGCTCGGCGCCGACCGGGCGCTGGCGCGGGCGCGCCTGGCGCGGCGCGTGGCCGTGCTTGTAGATCTCGTACGCCACCACCTGCACCGCGTGCGAAAGGTTCAGCGACGGGAACTGCGGCGCCGACGGGATCGCCACCGCCACCTGGCACGGCTCCATCTCGGCGTCCGTCAGTCCGTTCTTCTCGTTGCCGAACACCACCGCCACCGGCCCCGCATGCCGCTCGGCCAGGCGCCGGCCAAGCTGTTCGGCGGTCCAGATGCGGTACTTGCGCCGCTTGCCGTCACGGCGGGTCACGGCCGCGGCCAGCGTGCAGCCGCTCACCGCTTCCGCGACGCTGTCGCACAGCACGGCCCCGTCGAGCAGGTCGGCCGCGTGCACGGCGACCACGCGGGCCACGTGCCGGTCGATCCCCTCCGCCGCCACCAGGTGGAGTTGCCCGATGCCCATCGTCTTTGCGGCGCGGCAGGCGGCGCCGACGTTGCGTCCCTCCTCAGGGCGCACCAGAACGATGCGCAGGTCGGAAAGGTCCATGCCGATCAGCCCCGGCAGGAAGCGAACGCGAGCGGAGCCGGAACCGAGGCGCGGTCGGCAGGGGCCATCGTCAGCTCAGGGCGGCGGTGAGCTGCTCGAACAGGTCGTCTTCGGGCTCGAAGCCGGCCAACTCGATTGGCCGCCGCTGCAGGGTGCTGGCGTACAGCGCGAGCACGGTCTTGAACTCGTGCAGCGACTGGTTCAGGTCGGTGCCCGGCAGCGCCGCCTCGTCCTCCAGCCAGTCCAGGGTGGCGCGCGTCAGCCCGGCCTGCGCGAGCACGTTGTTGGCTCTCCAGGTGTCGCCGACGTGGCCGCGTTCGGTGCCGTCCGGTCCCACGATCTCCCAGTTGCGGAACTCCTCGTACAGGACCCGCCCGCGCTCGGCGTAGGCGGCCACGCGCACGTGCTGGTACACGGTCGCCGGGTCGCCGATCAGCGGTGCGGTGGGGCCGTGGTGCCACAGGCAGCGCACGCCGTTGTCGAACAGCAGGTGGGCCACCGAGGAGTCGGGCGCCGGATGGGTCGGGTCGCTGCCGCTCATCCCGCTGGCGGTGCCGAACACGGACTGTACGCGTGCGTCGCCATTCAGCGACATGATGTAGTTGAGCGCGTGGGTGCCCTGGTTGGAGATGTTCATGCCGCAGGAGGTCTCCAGGAAGCGCACGGCGCCGAGCCGGCCCGACTGCAGCGCCTCCCGGCAACGGGTCAGGTCGACGTGCCAGCGGAACTGGTGGCTCACCGTGAACCGGGTGGCGCAGCGCTGCTCCAGCTCCACCAGGGATCGCCAGTCGGTCACCCCGGCGGCCAACGGCTTCTCCACCACCGCCGCGGGTACGTCCAGATCCGCCGCCAGGTGCATGAGCGCCGCGCGGTCGGCGGGCTGCGTGACGATGTGGACGATGTCGGGCCGTTCGCGTTCGATCATCTCGGCCGCATCGGCATAGGGGGCCAGGCCGTACTCGGAGGCGTGGCCGTCACGCCGCTCCTCGATCAGGTCGCAGCAGGCGGTGAGCGCGGCGTCCGCAACGTGCTCGTAGGACAGCACGTGCATGCGGCTGCGGCTGCCGCACCCGATCAGCGCCGCCTTGTAGCGTGGCTTGCTCATGGCGCCCACCCTACCCGAACGACGTTCCGGTGCACAGCCGCGCGACGATCCGCTCCCGGTGCGGCGTTTACGCAGGTCGACAATAGCGTCCGGATTCGGTGTAATGGCGCCAGGCGAGACGGGGTGGAGTGAATGGTTGACGAGCGGTTTCGGTTGAGCGATGCGGAGTTGCAGCGGTTTCTGGTCGACGGTTACCTGGTGCTGCGGCCGGAGTTGCCGGAGGGATTCCACAGCCGGGTGTACGACCGTCTCGGGGCGGTGTTCGAGCGTTCCGGCAATCCGTTCAACAACATCCTGCCGCTGGTGCCGGAGCTGGGCCGAGTGTTCGGTCATCCGCGCGTGACCGGCGCGCTGGCGAGCATTCTGGGGGACGACTACTACCTGCACATGCACCGCCACTGCCACGACCGGGCACCGGGAAGCGACGCGCAACGGCTGCACAAGGACAGCCTGTACAACAGCCGCTACGCGGTCGACGGCAACCGGCGCCACCACCACGCCCGCTGGGCAATGGCGTTCTACTATCCGCAGGATACCGGCGAGGAGATGGGGCCGACGGCGATCGTGCCGCGCTCCCAGTACCTGCTCGAGCAGCAGCGCGTGGAGGACGAGATCCACCTCACCGGTGCGGCCGGCACGGTGGTCATCGTGCACTACGACATCTGGCATCGTGCGGCCGGCACCGTGAGCGCGGCACACAAACGCTACATGGTGAAGTTCCTGTTCACGCGCATGAGCGACCCGCGGGAGCCGAGCTGGCGCCACGAGCCGGGTGCGGAAGCGCCGCTTTGGGAGAACGATGGCGGGGACCATGGCACCGGTCCAGGGCCGCGCCTGGAGTTGCCGGAGGTGTGGGGCCACCAGTGGCGCTGGCACCTGGGACAGTCCGGATCCGGCGCCGGATCGCCGGCATCGGCGCACGGCAGCCTGGCTTCGTTGTTCGAGAGGCTGGCGGCCGAAGACGAGTGCATGGCGCTGGAGGCGGCCTATCGCCTCGGCCGCGGTGGCGGGGATGCCGCGCGACCGCTGGCCGAGGCGCTGCGCAGCTCCGACGAACGCGTCCGGCGCAACGCAGCCTGCGGATTCGCGCCGCTCGGCGCCGCGGCGGTGCCGGCGCTGAGCGATCTGGCCGGCGACGCCGACCCGGCGGTGCGCGCGCGTGCGGTCGATGCGCTCGGCGACATCGGCCCGCCGGCGCGCGCCGCGGCAACGGTGCTTGCCGGGGCGCTGCGCGACGACGAGGCGGCCGTGCGCGAGTACGCGGCGGACGCCCTCGGCCTGGTGTGCGGCGGCGCCGGCGATGCGGCATCGGCGGCGTCGGCGCTGGCGTCGGCGATGGCCGACGCCAGTGACACGGTGCGCCGCAACGCCGCGCTGTCACTTGCGCGCATCGGCTCCGGAGCGGCCGGCGCCGGCGACCAGGTGGCCGCCGCCCTGGTGGCCGGCCTCGAAGACGAGAGTCTCTACGTGAACGGCTACTCGGTGCTCGGCCTGCGCCGCCTCGGCACCCCGCGCGCCCACCGCGAACTGCTCGCCCGCCTGGAGGAGGCGCGCTGGGAACCGCGCGAAACCGCCCCCGCCGGCCTGCGCCGCAAGTAGGGATGCCGGCGGGCCACCTGAAGGGCCGGTAGTCGTGTGGCAGGCGGCATTCAACTCGAATGCTGCCGCACTGCTCAGCGGCGCCTGCGTTGACACCCGGCACGCCTGCCGACAAACGTGTAGAATCGGCACTGCTCGCAGTGGTACGAACCTGCGCCGGCGACAGAAGCAATGGCGAAAAGCAACGTCTTGAACACCAACACGATCAACTATCTCGACTTGATCGGCAACGGGAAGCGCTATCGGGTGCCGCCGTACCAGCGCGACTACTCCTGGTCGGAGGAGCAGTGGGAGGATCTTTGGAACGATCTCATGGATCTCCGCTCGGCCCCGGATGAGCCTCACTATCTCGGAGCTCTTGTGGTCGAAGAGCAGAGTGACCGCGAGTTTCTGATCATCGACGGACAACAGCGGCTGGCCACACTCAGCGTCCTGGCCCTTGCGGTGATTGCACGGCTGGAGGCCATGGCCGATGAGGGCATCGAGTCAGATGCAAACCGTGAGCGAGCACGCGAACTGCGCAGTCGCTTCATCGGCGAAAAGGATCCTGCTTCCTTGACCGAGAGCAGCCGGCTCTATCTCAATGAGACCGACGACGCCATTTATCAGGACTACCTGGTACAGAACAGGGAGCCACTGAACCCCAGGCGTCTGCCAAGGTCGAATCGTCTCTTGTGGCAGTGTTTTGTCGGCTATCGGCACCGTCTGGGCAGGCTGACGGAATTGCGAAACGACGGCCGAGCCATCGCACGACTGCTGTCCGAAACCATGGCACGGCAGTTACTTTTCATTCTGATTACGGTCGACGACGAGCTGAACGCCTACACGGTGTTCGAGACGCTCAATGCGCGCGGTTTGGAGCTGACCACAGCCGACCTGCTCAAGAATTTCCTGTTCTCTCGTGTGCGCGTGCGCTCTGATCTGCAGGCACTTCAGCGCCGCTGGCAGGCGCTCATGGACACCGTTGAGCAGGAGCGTTTTCCCGAATTGCTCCGATACCATATGCTGTGCGAGTTGCCCAAGGTACGCAGCCAGCGGCTCTTCAAACTGGTCAGAGGCCGAGTCAAGACAGCCGACGACGTGTTCGCTCTGCTTGACGAATTGGAGCGTCGTGCGGAGTTGTTCGTGGCGGTCGGAGATCCTGGTCACGGATATTGGGTGGACCTACCGGACGCCAAACCCTACATTCGGGAACTCTCGCTGTTCCGCGTCCGGCAAATGATGCCACTCCTGTTTACCGCGTGGGAGTGCTTTTCGCGAGATAATTTTGTCAGCGTACTGAGGATGGTCAGTGTCTTGTCATTCCGCTACACGGTAGTCAGCAGTCGCAACCCCAGCGCCTTGGAAGCCGCGTTCCACTACGCCGCGAAGCCTGTCCAGGCCGGTACGGTGACCACCCCCGCGGGGGTGTTCGAACGCCTGAAACCGATCTACGTGGACGACGCAAAGACCAGGCAGGATTTCGCCGGCCTGGAGGTGGGTACGAGCGGACGGAAGCGAAGACTGGCGAAGTACATCCTGGCCCGGATCGAGGCGGACGCGTCGGGTAGAGCCTGCGATCCCGATACCGACCCCGGGACTGTCGAGCACATCTTGCCGGAGAACCCGGCCGATGACTGGGAGGAGACGTTCGATCGGGCGCGTTGGGATACATCAGTGTACCGCCTTGGAAACCTCACTCTGCTTGAATCGGCAGCCAATCGGCGCATCGGAAATGCCGCGTACCGCGAAAAGGTGTCAGCGTACAGCGGGAGCACCTATGCCATCAGCCGGGACATCTCACAGATGGCTCCCGAAGAATGGACCCCCGAGCTGCTGGACGCGCGCCAGGGCCGGCTCGCCGCACGAGCGGTGCACCTGTGGCGGGCGGACTTCGCCTGAGCCGGCGGGGGTTGATCGGTAGCGCGTAAGTCTCTACGGTCGCACGCGACATGTTGAGGGTAGGGATCATCGGGCTCGGCGGCATCGCGCGTTCGCACGCGGCGGCGATCGCCGAGTTGGACAACGTCGAGATAACGGCGGTGGCGGACCTGTTTCCGGAGGTGCGGGAGCAGTTCATGAGCACCTGGGGGGTGGGCAAGGGCTACGCCACCCACACGGAGTTGCTCCGGGACGGCGACGTAGACGCGGTGGCGATCACCTTGGGCCACCAACTGCACCACCGCCTGACCGTGGACGCGTGCAACGCCGGCAAGCACGTGCTGGTGGAGAAGCCGATGGCGATCAGCCTCGAGCAGTGCGACGCCATGATCGAGGCGGCGGACGCCAACCGCGTCAAGCTGATGGTGGGTCACACCCAGCACTTCTACGGCACCAGCCTCAAGGCCAAGGAGATTCTCGACTCCGGGCAGCTCGGGCCGCTGATGACGGTGGTGTGCTACATGTCCAAGAACTGGGGATTCGGCGGCCGCCGCCCGCAGTACCGCAGCCGCTTCCACGGCGGCGGCATGTGGCTGGCCAACGGCGTGCACGTGGTCGACCGGCTGATGTGGCTGCTCGGCTCGCAGGCCGCGGCGGTGAGTGCGGTGGTCGGCACGCGCGCCCACTACCAGGCATCGGACGACACCGCCACCGCGCTGATCCGCACCAAGAACGGCCTCGCCGGCGTCGCCGTGTCGTGCGGCTACGCCAACGGCGGGCCTTCCTTCGAGAGCCACGTGATCGGCGCCAACGGCTCCCTCAAGTTCAGCCAGCACGGCGAGAAGTTCGTCCGTCTCGGTACCGGCGAGCAGTGGGAGGATGTCGAGTTCGACGATCCGAAGGCGGAGTTCTACCACGAGTGGCATTCGTTCGCGAAGGCGGTCGAGCAGGACCTGGAGCCGCCCGCGGATGGCATGTGGGGGCGCCACGTGATGGAGATCCTGTTCGCCGCCGAGCAGTCCTCCATCACCGGGCGCGAGGTGGTGCTGGAGGGCGGCCACCACTGGACCACGCAGCGCACCGGCACACCGGTCACCTACGACCACGGCTGGCACTGAGCCGGCGCGGTCGATGCGCGGCATGACAACGATGAGACACGAAGCACGGGTATCCGCGGCCGGCCGGCGGCGGACCAGGAGGACGCCATGACCTGCTGTGCGTTGGTCGGCTGCGGAGCCGCGGACCGCTACGCCGACGCCCTGCTGCGCCTCCCGGAGGTGTGCGTGGGCGCGGTAGTGGATGCCGATGCCGCCCGGCGCGGGGAGGCGGCGCGCCTGCTTGGGGCCGAATTGGAGGCCGCCGCACTGCCGGAACTGCTGGCCGAGCACCCCGCGTGCTGCTCCGCGGTGCTGCTCCACGGCGCCCCCGACACGCGGCTGGACGATGCCGCGGCCGCCGTCCGGCACGGCAAGCACGTACTCCTGGAACTGCCGCCGGCAGCGGCCGCCGGCCGACTGGCGGCGCTCGGCGACGAGTGCGCCGCCGCCGGCGTGTGCCTGATGATCGGCGGCACGCTGCGCTTCCTGCCGTCGCAGCAGGTACTGAAGCAGCGCCTCGTCGCGGGCCAGCTTGGCGAGCTGGGGCTACTGCGCGTCCACCGCTGGTACGCGGGCGCCGACGGCGGCACCGGCTCGGGGCAGGACTGGCAGGCTCTCGCCACGCCCTACCTGGACCTGGCCAACTGGCTGTTCGGCGATCCCCCGGAGCGGGTGTTCGCGCGCACCGGCGGCCCCGACTACGCCCAGATTCACCTGGGTTTCGGCGCCGCCGGCATGGCGCTGATCGACGTCAGTGCCGGTTTGCCGCCGGGAGACGGCTACCGGGCGGTTTCAGTGATCGGTTCGGCCGGCGCCGGCTACGCGGACGACCACCACAACCGCGCACTGCTGTTCGGCGGCGGCGATCCGGCCGCGCGCGATCCGGGTGAGGGCAACCACGACCTGGCCGGCGAGCTGGCCGACTTCGTCGCCGCCAGCGCGGAGCGCCGCGCGCCGGCCGTCACCGCAGCCGACGGCTGCGCCGCGCTGCTGGTAGCGGCGGCCGCCGCGGCTTCGGCGGCGGGCGGCGCCGTACTGGAGCGCCGGGGGGATCGCTATGAGTGACGCCATCTACCGTTGCGCCGCGCTGAGCGCGGTCAAGCACGACTACCTGCCGCGCGCCGTGCACGCCCATCCCGCCTTCGAGGTGGTGGTGGTAGCCGACGATCCGCAGGTGCCCGGCTGGGCACACGAGCGCAACGCGGAGTTCGCGGCCGAATTGGGCGTGCCGTACGTGCGTGACGTGGCCGCCGCGCTCGCCGACTACGGCGTGCGGGTGGCGGTGGTGAGCAGCGAGGCGGAGCGGCACTGCGACCTGAGCGTGCGCGCCGCCGAGGCGGGCATGCACGTGGTGCAGGACAAGCCGATGTCCACCTCGCTGGCCGAGTGCGACCGGCTGGTAGCGGCGGTGCGGGAAGCGGGCGTGCGCTTCCTGTTGTGGAACCGCAACCTGTTGCCGGCGCTGGTGCAGGCGCAGCGGGAGTTGCAGCGCGGCGCCATCGGCGCGCTGCGCGCCATTCACGTCGACTTCTACTTCGCCAAGGACGCCGGGCCGCCGAAGGGCAGCCGCAAGGCCGGTTTCCCGCCGATCAACTGGCTGGCGCGGCAACTGGAGGCGCACGCCGACGGCTCCGACGGCGGCGTCGGCGAAGCGGCGATGGGCGAATTGCAGATCGAAGGCATCTACCCGCTCGGCTACATCCACGCGTTGACCGGCAGCCGGGTGCGGCGCGTGTTCGCCCGCACCGCCGCCCACTTCCACCAGGCCAACGCCGACAACGACGTCGACGACCTGGCCACGGTGACGCTGGAGATGGACAGCGGCGTGCTCGGATCGCTGTGCATCGGGCGCATCGGTGCGGCGAGCCACCCCGACATCGGCGAGATCAAGCTGCACCTGATCGGCAGCAAGGGGGCGCTGGTGGTGACCGAGGCGCGCCCCGAGGTGGGCATCTACTACCGCGGCCAGCCGGCCACCGAGTACCCCCACGTGCGCATCGCCGACAGCAACAACTTCCTGCTCATGGAGCAGTTCAAGACGGCAATCGAAACCGGCGCCGACACGCTGCTCGACGCTCAGGCCGGCCGCGACATCGCCGCCACCGTCGCCGCGGCCATCGAGTCGGGCCGCACCGGCCAACCGGTCGCGGTGGCCTGACCGCAGCGGCGGCGCTAAGGGCCGCCACGCCGCCAGCGCGTGGCAACGGGCGCCCTGCAGCCTCGCCTGGCGGACGGCCGCGGAGTCGCAGCTCGCGGCCGGTCGTCGTGCTGCGCCGCTCTGCGCCGGTCACCCGGCGGTGGCGCGGCTGTGTTGCCGCGGATGCTTGGCCTGCTCCGCGGTGCGGTGGTCGGCAGGGCGCGCGGGACAGCCGACGGTTGGCCGCGACCGGGTGCCGTAGCGCGTACCGGCAGGGGAGGTCAGCCGACCGGCAGGGTGCGTCCGGTGTGGGCGCGGCCGATGCGGGCGATCTGCTCCTGGCCGCCCGACACCACGCGGACGCCGCGGTCGATCTGAGCGGTCACGGTCTCCGGCGTGCACACCTCCAGGAACGCCACGCCGTTGACGGCGCACGCGGCACGCACGCGTTCGGCGGCTTCGATCACCCGCGGGTCGTGCTGCCCCGGCACCCGCTCGACGCCGTACGACATGTGCAGGTCGCCGGGACCGCACTCGGCAAAGCCGAGTCCCGGCACGGCCAGCATCTGCTCGATGTGGGCCACCCCGCGCACCGACTCGATCTTGATGCCCAGCAGCAGTTCGCCGTCCGGATTGAGCGGCCACGGGTCGCAGCGGGCGATGTACTGCTCGCCGTCGACGCCCCAGATCGGCGCCGCGGAGGAATCCGAACCGACGCCGCGGGTGCCGCGCTCCAGGCCGGCGCCGACGCCGATCATGTTGCGCGGGTAGCGGCACGACTCCACGAACGCGCGCACCGCGTCCGGCGTCTCCGCCTGGCACAGCAGGATGCCGTGCACGCCGCGCGCCAGGATCTGCCGGAACTGCCAGGCGTTGTAGCGGACCACCGGCTCGCCGGTGCCGTCGACCGGCGCCTCCACGATGACCGCGGGCGTGCGGTGGCCGCTGGCCGTGGGTCCGCCGGCCGCCAGGCCTGCCATGTAGTGCGCCAGCCCGGCGAGGTCGAAGCAGCCGTGCTCCATGCCGACGTTGATGTAGTCGGCCCAGGTACGCGCGTCGTGCACGCCCTGTTCGCGGGTCAGTACGGCACCGGTGTGGCCGCCGGTGTAGTAGATCGGCTGGCCGTCGGCCAGCAGTTCGATAGCCCGGTTGATACGATGGTCGTTCATGGCTCCGTTACGCCTCCGCGTCCATTTCCGCCAGGTCCACCCAGCCGCCGCGGCGCGCCGACAGCACCGCCGCCTCGGTGAACACCTGCGTGCGCCAGCCGTCGTGCAGGCCGGGATGGGCGCACTCCCGGCCGGTGGCGCGCTCGGCGAGGGCGGGCAGCACGAAGCGGGACCAGCGGTTGACCCGGTCCTCCGGGATGCTTTCCACGGTCACGTCGTCGTCCGAGCGCATCAGCGTGACGGTGTGGCGGACGCGGTCGACGGCGATCGACGCCTCGCTGCCGTGCAGCTCCAGCTCCGGCGCCAGGCCCTTGCGCAGCGCCGGGGCGTGTGACAGCAGCATCGCGCCCACCGCGCCGTTGTGGAACTCCCAGACGATCGCTCCGTAGTCGTACGCGGTGCCGGCGCGCGTGCGCGGAGCCGCCGAAGCGGGGTTCGCCGCACCCCACTCGAGCGCCTCGGTCAGGTCGATCGGCCCCAGGTCGGGCTTCGGCGGCGCCAGCACGCCGGCTTGCGCAACTACCCGCTTCGCCTCGCTGCCGATCAGCCAGCGCACCGTGTCGTAGGCGTGCGAGCCGACGTCGGCGATGCTGCCGGCGGTGGACAGGGCGGCGTCGTCGCGCCAGGTGAAGGGAATCGACGGCGGGCGCGGGTTGTGCCAGCGGTACACCACCACCTTCAGGTCGCCGACTGCGCCGCCGGAGAGCAACTCCTTGGCGTGGCGGAACTTGGGTTCGTAGCGGGTCCAGTAGGGCACGTAGTGCCCGAGTCGGCTGTCGCGGTACGCGCGCCAGATTTCGTACGCTTCGCCGACGTCGGCGCCGACCGGCTTGTCGCAGAACAGGTGCTTGCCCGCCGCCGCCGCGGCCAGGGCCGGTTCGCGGTGCAGGCGGTCGGGAGTCAGCACCACTACCAGGTCGACTTCCGGATGCTCCACCACCGCGCGCCAGTCGCCGGTGATGAAGTCGCAACCGTCAAGGCGCGCCGCCGCCTGCAGCCGGTCGCGGCGCCGTGCGCACAGCGCGACGATGCGCGCGGCATCGGGCGCGCCGCGCATCTCGGCTCGGTACGGGGTCCCGATATAGCCGGTGGCCCCGATCACTCCTGCGTGAAACATCATGTTGCGGCCCAATCCTTACCCGATACGCCTGCCCCCCGCCAGTACCCCGCCGCGGCCGGGTGCGCGCCGCCGGGAGCGTTGAAGGACATGCTCACCTGAACGGTACCACCGCGAGCGTACCCGGGCTGGATTCCCGGCGCCGCCGGGAGCGTTGAAGGACATGCTCACCTGAACGGTACCACCGCGAGCGTACCCGGGCGGGATTCCCGGCGCCGCCGGGAGCGTTGAAAGACATGCTCACCTGAACGGTACCACCGCGAGCGTACCCGGGCTGGATTCCCGGCGCCGCGGGAGCGTTGAAGGACATGCTCGACTGAACGGTACCACCGCGAGCGTACCCGGCCCGGGATTCCCGGCGCCGCCGGTCTGCTAAGATGGCGCCATGCGCATAGCCGTTCTTTCGTACAGTCACCACGGCCGCGGCATTGCCGGCACGGTCAGGCAGTTGGGCCACGAAGTCGTCGCCGCCATGGATCCCGAACCTGGTCCGCGCGCCGCGCTCGAGATGGAGTTCGACTGTCCGGGTTTCGCCGCTGCGGCGAGCTGCCTGGACGCCGTGAAGCCGGACGCCGCGATCGTGTGCGGCAAGCACGTGGAGATACCGGGGCACGTTGCGGCGTGCGTGGAGCGCCGCGTGCCCTACCTGCTCGACAAGCCGTTCGCCGACTGCGCGGACCGCCTGCGTCCCGCGGCGCAGGCGACCATGGCGGCCGGCCTGCCGCATGCGCTCACGCTTCCCAACCGTGGCAGCCTGGTGGTGGAGAAGGTGGCGCAGATGGCGTCCGACGGCAGCCTCGGCGACCTGGTGCTGTACAGCAGCCGGCTCAACAACGGGCCGCCGACACGCTACGACCCCACCCCGTCGCACTGGCTCAACAAGCCGGCGGCCTCCGGCGGCGGGTCGTGGGTGGTGGAGTCGTCGCACGGCATCGACACCTTTCTGCAGTTCGCCGGCGACGGCCCGGTCACGGTGGTCGGCGGCGTGCTCGCCAACCTGATGCACCGCCGCGAGGTGGAGGACACCGCCGTGGGCATCGTGCGCACCGCCGCCGGGGTTACCGGCATCATCGAGTCGGGCTTCAACTACCCGTCGGGCACCCGTGCCGGCGACCACTTCTTCCGCTTCGTCGGCAGCAAGGCGTCGGTGTTCGAGCGCTACGGCGACCACGGCGAGCCGCTGATCGAGGTGCACACCAGCGCCGGCGTCGCCATCACGCCCGACATCGGCCACGGCGAGCGCATGCGGCGGGTCATCGAGTGGGGCCTGGAGGCGATCGCCGCCGGCCGCATCGGCGACCCGGACGTGATGCAGGCGGTACGCGTGCTGGAGGTGCAGGACGCGGTGTACGCCCACCTGCGCGGCAACGCCGCGGCTGCCGGCCCCTATCCGCTCGGTGCTCCACCCGCACGCTGAGCGTTGGCCCGGATCGCGTCCCGGACGAACACGGCCAACCCGCCGGCACGCTTCTCGAAGTACTCCTCGAAGCGTGGGTCGGCCGTGTACATCTCGGCGAGGTTCCGGTGCATCCCGTGGCTGCACGGGTAGAACCAGCGGTCGATGTGGCAACGGTGCTCCTCCGCCAGATCCATCGCCGCGCTGCCCGCGGCCCGGGCGCCCTCCCTCATCAGGTCGGCCAGTGCGGCCACCACCGCCTCGCCCTCCGCCTTGATCCGGTCCCAGTCACCCCTGCCGTAGCCCCGCGTGCGCCGTAACGACTCCCGGTAGGCATCGGAGTCGCCCCAGCGCCGCTCGACTTCGTCCCGGTACTGCTCGTGGTCGAACTCTTCCAGCCCCTCGAACATCTCCGTCCTGTCCATTTCCGTCTCCTCTTGCATTGCCCGCAGGGCCCGGTCGACCCCCCGAATGATGCGTTCCGTTCGTTCCTGCCGATCCCTGAGCAAGTCGCGCTGCGCCTCCAGCGCGTTGCGCCGGCCGTGGGTCGGAGCGGCGAGCATCCGGCCGATCGCATCCAGGCTGAAACGCAGCTCGCGCAACAGCCGGATCTCGCGCAGTCGTTCGAGGTCGCCGTACGCGTACAGCCGATAGCCGCCCTGCGACCGCCCCGACGGGACGAGCAAGCCGATCCGGTCGTAGTGGTGCAGGGTGCGCACGGTCACGCCGGCCAGCGCGGCTACCTCGCCTACCGTGTGTAGTCGCTCGGTCCCCATGAGGAGCAAGGTAGACCCTCACGTAACGTCAGGGTCAAAGGAAAGTTTTCGGCACGCCGTCGGCACGCCGAGTCCCCGTCCGACTCAGCGGCGATGACGCCGTAGCCGTCATCGTAAGGCGCGTCAGCGCCAACGACGCTGATGCGAAGGAGGGCATCGAGATGCTGATGCGAAGCATCAGCTAAAGACGCTGACGCATTCGCGTCAGCGTCTAAGGAATTGAGACAAGCGCTTGCGCAGCGCCGCGGCGTCGCCGCCGGCGCCGAGTTCGCGGCCGCCGTCGCCGCTCATGGTGCGGGCGATCGCCTGCAGGATCTGCACCTGCAGGCCCTCCTGCCGCGCCGGGGTCA
Organism: Spirochaetia bacterium; assembly: GCA_965208575.1. Taxonomy (GTDB): domain Bacteria; phylum Spirochaetota; class Spirochaetia; order SZUA-6; family Bin103; genus Bin103. The sequence goes on from CBDBOV010000003.1 coordinate 178,581, forward strand.
GTACCAGGAACACGAACCGCACCGGCTCGCCGTCCGGGGCGTCCCAGTCCAGGCCATGCGGAGCGCGCCCGAACGCCATCACCGGGCGGCGCAGCGCCTCTATGCGGGCGTGCGGCACCGCGACGCCCTTGCCGAGTCCGGTGCCCATGAGGTGCTCGCGCTGATCGACCGCCTCGTTGATCTCGTCGACGGTCAGGCGGGTGGCCGGCGCAGCGACCAGGCACAGCTCGCGGATCGCCGTGAAGCGGTCGCGCGCGCGCAGCGCCGGCAGAATGGCGTTCTGCGCCAGCAGCCGGGCCAGGTCGACCCGCTCGCGGCGCCGGATCGACCACGACAGCCACGGCGCCACCAGCAGCGCGGACACGATAGCCGAGCACACGATGGCCACGAAGACCGGCGTGGTGATGATCTGGTATTCCAGCGCCACGCCGGCCACCACGATGCCGGTGACCCCGCTCGGGGTGAACGCGATGCCGATCGACACCCGGTCCTGGGCGGAGATGTCGCGTCCCAGGGCGCCCAGCCAGGCGCCGCCGAACTTGGCGGCGATCGACACCACCGTAACGAACACGACCAGCCCGATGTTGAAATTGGCGATGAAGTCGAGGTGCAGCGCCAGCCCGGCGAAATACAGCGGCACGAAGATGGAGTGCACCATCTGGCCGATGATCTCGCGCGTGCGTTCGGTCAGGTGGCGCGCCTCGCCGGCCATGATGCCGGCCAGGAAGAAGCCGAACAGCGCGGTCAGCCCCACCGCCTGGGTCAGCGCGCCGGACGCCAGCCCCAGGCAGCACACAAAGGTCAGCACGGCGCCGGGATTCCCGGACATGCGCGTGCCGATGCGCGCCACCGCGCCGTCCACCAGGCGCAGGCCGAGCGTGAGCGCGAACGCGGTAAAGGCGAACGTGAACACGAGCAGGAATGCGATCGCACCCAGGTTCAGCGCCGAGCTGGTGGCCACGGCCAGCACCAGGCTGAACACGATCCAGGCCAGAATGTCGTTGACCGCGTAGCCGCACAGCGTCACCAGGCCGAGGTCGCTCTTCACCAGGTCCAGGTCGTGCAGCACGCGGGCGATGATCACCATCGCGCTGATCGCCATCGTGGTGCCCAGGAACAGGGCGAATATGATGCGCCGGTCGGGATCCGCCAGCACGCTGTCCGGCAACAGAAACGACAGTGCCGAGCCGACCGCCAGCGGCACCAGCACGCCGATGATGCCGATGCGCAGCGCCGGCCCGCGTGCCCGCCAGGCAGCGCTCACGTCCACGTGCAGGCCGGTCTCCAGCAGCAGGAACAGCACCCCGAACCAGGACACCACGTCCAGCATGCTGCGCTGCACCGCATCGGGGGGGAACAACGTCGCGTGCAGCTCCGGAAACGCTCGCCCGAGCAGCGTGGGGCCGAGCAGCACCCCGACCAGGATCTCGCCCACGATCGGCGCCTGGCCCAGGCGGCGCAGCACCTCGCCGGCGCCGCGCGCCAACACCAGCAGCACCAGCACCTGGACCAGGAACACCAGCAGGTTGTGTTCAGTCATTATGGGGTCGATTCCTCGGGCCGCATTATAACGCTACGGCGACCCAGGAATACCTGCCGCGGCCGCGCACGGCCGCGCAGGGGGCGGGCGGCGGTTGTGGTATACTGGGTGCGTGGGTCACTGTCACGCGTGCGGCGCCGAGCTGCCGCGCGATCTGCCGATCTTTCGCGAGACCGAGTGTCCGCGGTGCAGCAAACCGCTCAAGGTGTGCCTGAACTGCACGTTCTACGAGCGGGGGCAGCAGTGGGATTGCCGCGAGCCGATCGCGGAGCCGGTGCACGACAAGGAGCGCGCCAACTTCTGCGACTACTTCCGGCTGCGCGAGGGGTCGGCGGCGCCGGGCGGCCTGGCCCAGGAGCGCGCCGAGCGGGCGCGGGACGCATTCGACAGCCTTTTCGGGTAGACGGCATCCTGTTCGACGAAACATTACGAACTCTTAACGGTCCATTCAAACCATCTTCAATCGAGGGCTGCATGCTGATTGCATGGAGGTTGTATGGACACGACACCGTTAGCTGACTACCTCAGCGACCTCAAGCGCCACCCGCTGCTGACCAGAGAGGAAGAGCAAAGGTGCTCACGCGCCGCCCGTGACGGCGACGAGCAGGCCAAGGAGAAGCTGGTCAACAGCAACCTCCGCTTCGTGGTGAACATCTCGCGGCAGTACCAGAACCGCGGCATTCCGCTGTCCGACCTGGTCAGCGAGGGCAACATCGGATTGCTCAAGGCGGTGGAGAAGTTCGATCCCGAGCGCGGGTACCACTTCACCACCTACGCCGTGTGGTGGATCCGGCAGTCGATCATGAAGGCGCTCGAAGCGCAGTCGCGTTCGATCCGGCTGCCGGCGCACGCCGCCAGCGTGGTGGAGCGCATCGGCTGGGCGCGCTCCGAACTGCGCCAGCGCCAGCGCCGCGAGCCGACCACCGATCAGATCGCGCGCTTCCTGGGCCTGCCGGTGCAGCGCGTTGCCGATCTGATGTCGGTGTCGCGCGACCCGCTGTCTCTCGAATCGCCCGCCTTCGACGAGGACGTCCCCGCCGAACTGGGCGACTCGGTGTGCGACAAGGCGGCCCGCTCCCCCGAGGAGGAGGCGATGGCCAACGTGCTCAAGGCGGACATCAACAACGTGCTCGGCAGCCTGACGCGGCGCGAGTCGGACATCGTGCAGAGCCGGTTCGGGCTCAACGGCCGGCAGCGGCTCACCCTGAACGAACTCGGCCGGCGCTACCGTCTGACCAAGGAACGCGTGCGCCAGATCGAGAAGCGGGCGCTGGAGCGGCTGCAGGTGTCGCTGCAGGCGCGCATGCTGCACGGCTACCTGGAGTAGGAAGAGCGCGCGCTCCGGCGGCGGGCCGCCGGCGCCGGAGCCGCTCGGACAGGACGGCAATGGTGCGGCGCAGCACCGCCTTCTCCCGCCCGGTGCGCTGATCGAGTTGATTCAGCAGGCGCAGGCGCAGGTGTTCGAGTTCGCGCTCATGCTGGTGCATCCGGTACACTTCGCTATACTCACCGATTGATACGGCAAGTCCGAGAATCTTGTAAAGGGGTTACGCCCCGTGCATTGTTTCGTGTGCTTGGCGTCAAGGAGGAACCATGCCTGATGACCTGAATCATGGTGGCCGGCCGGCGGCGCAGTCGATGGCGACGCTCGGTGGCGGCTGCTTCTGGTGCGTGGAGGCGGTGTATCTGCGCGTGGCCGGGGTGAGCGCGGCCGTGTCCGGCTATGCGGGCGGCGCCATCCACAATCCGACCTACGAAGCGGTGTGCGGCGGACGCACCGGCCATGCCGAGGTGGTGCAGATCACCTTCGATGCAGACGTGGTGAGCTACGAACGGATCCTGGAGCTGTTCTGGCACTCGCACGACCCCACCACGCTCAATCGCCAGGGTCATGACGTCGGCACCCAGTACCGGTCGATCATCCTGACCCACGACGACTACCAGCAACGCTGCGCGGTGGCGTCTCGCGAGCAGGCTCGGAAGCTGTTCCGGCGCCCGATCGTGACCGAGATCGAGCCGCTGCGGCGCTTCTACCCCGGCGAGTCCTATCACCAGGACTACTACGCGCGCAACGCGCGCGCCCCGTACTGCCGGTACGTGATCGAGCCCAAGCTGCGCAAGCTCACGCGGCAGCGCCAGCTCGCGCGGGGTTGACATGAGGCGGCGCAACATAGGGTTCCTGTCATTCCGCATCGCCGGCACCGATGGCGTGTCTCTGGAGATCGACAAGTGGGCCACCGTGTTCGAACGCATGGGCCACGACAACTACTACTGCGCGGGCGAACTCGACACCCCCGACGAGCGCTCGCTGCTGCTGCCCAAAGCGCACTTCACCCACCCGGAGGTGGAGGAGATTCAACGCCACCTGTTTCACACCGACGTCCGCCCACGGGCGGTTACGACCCGCATTCACGAGCTGCGCGACGAGCTCAAGCGCGGCATCTACGAATTCATCGAGCGGTTCTCGATCGACGTCCTGGTGCCGGAGAATGCGCTCGCGATTCCGCTCAACATCCCGTTCGGCCTGGCCATAGCAGAGGTGATCGCCGAGACCCGCATCCCCACCATCGGCCACCACCACGACTTTACCTGGGAACGCAAGCGGTTCATGTTGAACGGCATCTCCGACTACCTGCGCAACGCCTATCCGCCGCGGCTGCACTCGATCACCCACGTGGTGATCAACAGCACGGCGCGCAACCAGCTCGCGCTGCGCTCCGGCGCCAACTCGCACCTGATTCCAAACGTGATGGACTACGACCGCCCGCCCGCCGGGGTGGACGGCTACAACGCCGACGTACGCGAAGCTCTCGGGATCGGGGCCGACGATACCCTGGTGCTGCAGCCGACCCGCGTCATACAGCGCAAGGGGATCGAGCACGCCATCGAGCTGGTGCGCCGCCTGGAGAAGAGGGACAACGCCGTGCTGGTGATCTCGCACGCATCGGGCGACGAGGGCTTTTCCTACGAGGGCCGCGTGCGCAGTTACGCGGAACTGCTCGGCGTGCGCGCGCTGTTCGTCGAGGAGATCATCAACGACCGGCGCGGCGACTGCGGCGACGGCCGCAAGATCTACACGCTCGACGACGTCTATCCGCATGCCGACCTGGTGACCTACCCGTCGCTGGTGGAAGGCTTCGGCAACGCCTTCCTGGAGGCGGTCTACCACCGCAAGCCGATCTTCGTGAACAACTACCCGGTGTTCGCCTACGACATCAGGCCGCGCGGGTTCAAGGTCGCGCTGATGGAGCAGTTCATCACCGAGTCGGAGGTGGCGGAGGTGGAGCGATTCCTGCACGACGACGAGTACCGCAGGGGGGCGGTGGAGCACAACTACGCGATCGCGCGGGCGCACTACTCCTACCGCGTGCTGCAGGCCAACCTGACGCACATCATGATGGAGTTCTTCGGCATCGACGAGGTATAGGTGCGCAGCCCGCGCTGCTCGGGTCCGGGCCCGGCGGGCGCGTGCGGCGGCCCGCCCCGCCGGTGTAGGGTAGCGGCGCCATGAAGATCACCGCCGTCAAGAGCTTCCCGGTGTGGGCCGGCCATCGCAACCTGTTCGTGCTCAAGATCGAGAGCGACGACGGCTGCTACGGCTACGGCGAGGCGGGGCTGAGCGGCCGCGAACTGGCCGTGCAGGGCGCCGTCGACCACTTCCGCCGCTTCCTGGTCGGCCGGGACCCGCGCCGCATCGGCGCCCTGTGGCAACGCGTCTACCGCAGCCAGTACTTCGAGGGCGGGCGGGTGCTGACGGCGGCGCTGTCGGCGATCGACATCGCCCTGCACGACCTGGTGGCGCGCAGCCTCGGGGTGCCGGTGTACCAGCTCCTGGGCGGCAAGCAGCGCGACCGGGTGCCGTGCTTCGTGACCACCACCACGCAGCCGGGGCCGGGCGTCGTGGAGGAGGTGGAGCGGCTGGTCGCGGCGGGCTGGACCTGCATCCGCACCGGCATCGGCTATCCGAAGGTAACCGAACCGTACGAGGGCGACGGGCGCCCCGATCCGGTGTTCGAGCCGCGGGTGTCGATGGCGCACACCGCCGAGTGGCTGGTCAGGGTGCGCGAGGCGGTGGGCCGGCGCGCGGCGCTCGGCATCGACTACCACCACCGGCTGTCGGTGGGCGAGGCGGCCTCGTTCTGCCAGTCGATGCCGGTCGGCACGCTCGACTTCCTGGAGGAGCCGATCCGCGACGAGACGCCGGAGGCGTACGAGGCGCTGCAGCGGATGACCCCTGTGCCGATGGCGATCGGCGAGGAGTTCGCCAGCAAGTGGCAGTTCCTGCCCTACCTGGAACGCGGCATCACCGCCTACGCACGGCTCGACATCTGCAACGTGGGCGGCTTCACCGAGGCGATGAAGGTGGTCGGCCTGTGCGAGGCGCACTACATCGACCTGATGCCGCACAACCCGCTCGGTCCGGTCAGCACCGCGGCCAACATCCACCTGGCAGCCGCCACGCCGCTGTTCGCCTGGCTGGAGGAGCGCTCGCCCGAGCAGGGCTTCCACTTCGACCCCGAGCTGTTCCCGGTGCAGCCGAAGCTCGACGGCGTGACCCACCGCGTGCCCGACACGCCCGGCCTCGGCGTCGAGTTCAACGAGGAAGCGCCGGCCGTAGAGAAAGCGTTCGAGTTCTGGGAAAACCCCCACCTGCGCCGCCACGACGGCTCCCACACCAACTGGTAGGTAAGTATGGACAGCAGGCGCGACCGGTTGGGCCGCGCCTGCTCGGAACTGGATCGGATGGTTGCTACTGGCGGAAGAAGAGCTGGTCGCCCCAGTAGTTGAGGCCGATCGGCCACTCCACGCCGATGCTGTACTCCTGGGGAACATTGCCGATGTTGCTGCGCGAGATGTAGATGGTCGGGCTCATGCCCACCACGCCGATCGCCCACAGCTTTTCGGCCTGCAGTGCCGAGATGTTGGTGGCCAGCTCGACGTACTCGGGGGAGCCGAACTCGGTGACGCGGATCGCCCACGACCACTCATCCAGATCCTTGATCTCCTGCGGCGGCTCCCAGCCGGGCATTTCGCCGTCGAAGTCGGCCAGCGTGTGGGTGCCGGCCTCGATGGCGGCGTTGGCGGCCAGCCACTTGCCCCACTGCCAGCCCCAGCCGTTGTCGGTGCCGCACGGCATCCAGCGCGCGTCCGCGGTCACGCCGCGCGAGCGGTTGCAGGTGAACTGCTCGCCGCCGCCGGTGATGTAGTTGCCCGTTTCCGACGCCTCGCCGATGCCGCTCGCGCGCACGTCATGCTCGTTCAGCGTGCGGGTGACGTTGCGCGACTGGCCGGTCTCCACCTTCAGCAGCACCTTGACGCCGACCGCCTCCCAGTACTCCTTGATCAGCTCCATCGCCGGGACCGGAGTGCCCTCGGCGTACTCGATCAGGATCTGCAGCTCCTCACCGCCGGGAGCGTGCCGAAATCCGTCGCGCGAGCGCTCGGTCATGCCGATCTCGTCGAGCAGGGCGTTGGCCTGGTCCGGGTCGTAGTCGGCCCACGCCGTGCCCCACTCCTCCTGGTAGTAGCTGTGCACCGGCGGCACCGCGGCCTGGCGCGGGGTGGACAGACCGAAGAACACCTGCTCGTTCACCTCGTCGCGGTTGATGGCCAGCGACAGGGCCTGCCGGAAGCGCACGTCCTGGTACAGCTCGGCCCGCCATTCCTGCTCGTGGTTCTGGTTCAGGACCAGCCCCACCTCGGCGGCCGACAGCCCGGGAATCAGCGTCACCGTGTAGCCGCCGGCGTCCTCGTTCTCCTTGTAGAGGGCGAAGTTCTCCAGGCTGGTCTGGCCGTACGCCAGGTCCGCCTCGCCGCCGATGATCTTCAGGTTGTACACCTCCTTCTCGACCACCGTGGAAACGACGCGGTCGATGTAGGGGAGCTGGTTGCCGGCGGTGTCGACGCGCAGGTAGTAGGGGTTGCGCTCGAACACCCGCACGGTGGGCGTGATCTCGGTGAACCGCCACGCCTGGATCACCGGCAGGTCGAGGTCGGTCGACGGCTTCCAGAAGAAGTGATCGGTGAACGCCTGCTGCCAGGTTTCGTGACCCTCCTCCTTGGCCACCTCGTTGGCGTCGTCGTTGAAGTCGATGTGCCACTTCTTGAGGTAGTGCTTGGGCTTCAGCATCTCCCAGTCGCCGCCGTGCCAGGTGGCCAGCTTGACCAGCATTTCGGGATGCGGCGAGTCGAACTCCAGGCGCACCGTGTGCGCGTCGACCGCCACCGCGTTGGTCACGAACGGGCTCTTCTTGTAGGTCACCACCTCGGGGTGGTTGTGCATCGACATGAACTGGAACACCACGTCGTCCGAACTGATGGGATGGCCGTCGGACCACTTGTGTCCTTCGCGCAGGGTGATCGTCACCGACGTATTGTCGGCGCCCATCTGCACCGACTCGGCCACGTCGGGCAGCAGCTTGCCGTCGACGCCCTTGAGCATGTAGGGGCCGCGTTCCACGCTCTCGGTCATGTCCTGCCACGGCCAGTTGTCGAGGGCGAACACGCGCACCGTGCCGCCGTACGTGCCCACTTCTTCGATCGGGGTACGCACCGACGGGTTCAGCGGCAGCCGCTCGTCCACCGGCGGCAGCTCGCCGGCTGCCACCAGGGCGGCCAGCATCGGCGCCTCGCCGTACTTGCCCGTGCGCTCGGCAGCCATCTCTGCGCCGCTCGCACCCTCTTCGGCGCCGCCGGCGAACGCCAGCGGCGACCACACCAGCAGCACCGCCGCGATCAGCATGCACTGTCTCTTGATCATCTCTCCTCCTTGTGGAGCCTTGGTAATTCAGCGGTTGATTGTTGGCCGAAGGTCGGCTCTTGATCAACCGCCCGCCGGGGCCGATCGCCCAATGGGCGATAGACTTCGCTTCCATAGCCCACGGAAGCCGGAATTCGCGGGCTATGGCAGGTAACGCTAGCGGTAGGGGTCGGCGGCGTCGCGGAGGCCGTCGCCGACGAAGTTGAAGGACAGCACGGTGGTGACGATGAACAGGCCGGGGATGAACAGCCACGGCGCCAGGGCCACGGTGCGCACGTTCTGGGCGTCCTTCAGCAGTGCGCCCCAACTGATGGCGGGCGGCTGGATGCCGACGCCCAGGAAGCTGAGCGCGGTTTCGGCCAGGATCATGCCGGGGATGCTCAGCGTGAGGCTGACGATCAGGTAGCTCATGAACGAGGGCAGCAGGTGGCGGGCGATGATGTTGCGCTCGACGGCGCCGGCGATGCGCGCGGCCATCACGAAGTCCGCCTCGCGCAGCTCCAGCAGCTTGCCGCGCACCACGCGCGCCAGCCCGGTCCAGCCCACCACCGACAGGATCACGGTTATGCCGAAGTAGATCCGCAGCGGCGGCCAGTCGTTGGGCAGCGCCGCGGCCAGCGCCATCCACAGCGGGATCGACGGGATCGAGATCAGGAACTCGATCAGGCGCTGAATGAAGGTGTCCAGCGCACCGCCGTAGTAGCCGGAGATGCCGCCGAGCAGACAGCCGAGCACGAAGCTCATCGCCACGCCGACCAGGCCGATGCTCAGCGAGATGCGCGCCGCGTACACGTTGCGGGAGAACAGGTCGCGGCCCAGGTTGTCGGTGCCGAACAGGAACAGGAAACCCGCTTCCCGGCGCACGCCGAACAGGTGGAGGTCGCCCTCGAACAGGCCGAACAGCCGGTATGGGTCGCCGCGTACGAACAGCGCGATCGGGTAGCGGGTGTCGCGGTCGATGGCGAACTGCCAGCGCAGCGTCTCCGGATGGCGTTCCCGGTGCAGGCCGTACACGAACGGCAGGACCGGTCTGCCGTCGTGGAACAAGCGCACCCGTTGCGGCGCCGCGAGCTGATAGTCGGCAAAGCGGCGGAAGGCGTCGTAGGGGGCGAGGAACTCCGCGAACAGCGCGCCCGCGTAGAGGACGATCAGCACGGCGGTGCCGAACAGCGCGAGGCGGTGGGCCGCGAAGCGGCGCCGGATCAGCTGCCACTGGGTGGCGAGGTAGTAGCGCTCCTCGGCGGCGCTCTCCGGGCGCGTCACGGTGATCGTGCTCATGTGCGGCTCACACGCGCTCGAAGCGGATGCGCGGGTCGGTGATCACCAGCAGCAGGTCGGAGATCAGCGTGCCGATGATGGTAAGCGCGGCCAGCACCATCAGTGTGCTGCCGGCCAGGAACATGTCCTCCTGCACGAGCGCCGCGAACAGCAGCGGCGCGACCGTGGGCAGGCTGAGCACGATGGCGACGATGGTGCTGCCGGAGACGATTTCCGGCAGCAGCCAGCCGACGGTGCTGATGATCGGGTTCAGGGCAACGCGTACCGGATACTTGAAGGTGAGGGTGGCCTCGGCTACGCCCTTGGCGCGGGCGGTGATCACGTACTGCTTGCGCAACTCGTCGAGCAGGGTGCCGCGCATCACGCGGATGATCGCCGCGGTGCCGGCCATGCCGATCACGATGATCGGCAGCGGCAGATGCGCGAGCCCGTCGAGCAGCTTGGCGAAGCTCCACGGAGCGTGCTCGAACTCGGCCGAGAACAGGCCGCCCGGGCTGACCCCGAACAGGGTCAGGAGGAGGTACATCAGGATCAGGGCGAGCAGGAAGTTGGGGATCGCCAGACCGACGAATCCGACCACCGTGAACCCGTAGTCGCCGATCGAGTACTGGTGGGTGGCGGAGTAGATGCCGATCGGGATCGCCACCGCGTACGCGAACAGCAGGGTGATGCCGGAGAGCAGCACGGTGAGCGGCAGCCGTTCCAGCAGCAGCACCGACACCGGCCTGCCATACACGAACGACGGCCCGAGGTTGCCGCGTAGCAGGTTGCCCGCCCAGCGCAGGTACTGCAGGTGAGCCGGCAGGTGCAGCCCGTACTGCTCCTGCATGGCGGTAATCTCCTCACCGCCGAAGCTGGCGTCGGCGCCGCCCGCCTCCATGCGCGCCAGCATCACCGTCAACATGTCGCCCGGCGGGAGCTGGATCACGATGAACACCACCACCGACAGAGCGGTGAGCAGGACGACCATGTAGGCGATGCGCCGGAGGATGTAGCTTGCCATGGGCAGGATTTGCCGTGCGCCGCGCCACGTCCGGCGCGTGCTGCGCGATGGTGGCAACGACCGCACCGCTCTGTCAAACCGCCCCGCCGCGCCGGTACTATATCGGGGCAGGGGGTGCCGATGAATTCCGATGCACAGATGAAGGGCGGGCCGCGTCCCGCGACCAGCGCCATCCACGCGGGTGAGCCGGCGGCACGACCGGGACAGCCGGTGGTGGCGCCGGTGGTGCGCAGTTCCACCTTCCACACGCCGCCGCCCGGCCATGGTGGCACCTCGCGCTACAGCCGCTACGGCAACAATCCCAACCAGGAGTCGGTGGCCGCCAAGGTCGCCGCCCTGGAGGGCACCGAGGCGGCGGTGGCGCTGGCCAGCGGCATGGCGGCGACCGCCATGACCCTGCTGTCGGCGGCCGAGCAGGGCGACCACATCGTCGCCAGCCGCCACCTGTACGGCGACACCAGCGTCCTGCTGACCGACGAGCTGCCGCGGCGCGGCATCGCGACCACCTTTGTGGAGCCCTCCGACCCGGCGGCCTGGAGCGCCGCATTGCGGCCGCGCACCCGGGTGGTGCTGATCGAGCTGCCCACCAACCCGACGCTGAAGGTGTTCGACATCGAGCCGGCGCGGCGCGCGGCGGATGAGGCGGGCGCGATCCTGGCCGCCGACGTGACCTTCGCGACGCCGATCAACCTGCGCGCCGCCGAGCACGGCGTGGACGCGGTGATCCACTCGGCCACCAAGTACCTGGGCGGCCACTCCGACCTGATCGCCGGCGCGGTGGCCGGCAGCCGCGAGCTGATCGCCGGGGTTGCGCGGATGATGAAGCTGTACGGCGCGTCAATCGACCCGGAGACCGCCTGGCTGCTGGAACGCGGCATCCGCACCCTGCCGGTCAGGATGGCGCAGCACAACCGGTCTGCCCTGGACCTCGCCGAGTGGTTCGGCGGCGTGACGGGCGTGCGGCAGGTGATCTACCCGGGCCTGACGAGCCACCCGGACCACGCCTGCGCTTCCCGGCTGCTGGACGGCTACGGCGGCATGCTGGCGATCGTCCTCGACGGTGGTGGCGAGGCGGCCAACCGCTTCTGCGCCGCCCTGAAGCTGGCCGCCGTCGCTCCGTCGCTCGGCGGCGTGGAGACCCTGGTCTCGCAGCCGCGCCTCACCTCGCACGTCGGCCTCAAGCCCGCCGAGCGCGCCGCCCTCGGCATCGACGACGGCATGCTGCGCATCTCCGTGGGCCTCGAAGACCCCGCCGACCTCAAAGCCGAATTCGCCGCCGGAGCTGCCGCCGCCCGCGCGGCCACCTGACTGCTGTGCACTCGGGGCTCATCGGGACGCGCGATGCGCCCGGTTGGCGCTGCGGCGCTTCGCCGGTGGATGATGAGCACCGATCACCATCCCCGGTCGTTCGCGGTTTCGATGTTGCTCCGTGCTTCGGTCCCGCCGGCCAGGTCAGATGCGGCGCTTGCCCACCTCGCCTCGACCCGCTCCCCAGGCGAGCACCGTCAGATTGGGCCAGTGGCGGGTCCATTGAGCTACCTTGCGCCGGTAAATCTCGGGAGTGATCTGAACCCGGTTCGCGCGCACCACGAGCCCCAGGAGATCGTCGAGACCGAAGGGGGCGAAGACGCAGGGGCGGCCGTGCGCCAGCCGTACGCCGATCGCAGTCGCCGTCGTTGGCCAGGTAGCGATCGCGTCCTTGATCGACAGGTAGGGCATGATCTCGTAGCCGAACCGCTGCCCGTACCACAGGTGCACGCGTGCTTGGTTCTTGACGTCGACCGCTACCGGGAGGTCGGCCATCGCGTCGCGCACGTTCGCCGTCACCTCGTTCTCGCCCGCTTCGGTCAGATCGCCCGCGTCAAAGTAGACGACGTCGTAGTCGCTGATGTCCGCCGCCGGAGGCTTGTCATGGGCGGCATTCCACACGGTTTGCGCTACGCACCCGGCGCCGAGGTAGCAATCCGGCAGGCCCAGATCCCCCAGCCGTTCCAGGCACTCCGACAGAACGGCGCTGCCTCGCAAGTGAACCAGCAGCCGGTCTGCCGCCGTGAGTTGTCCCGCGCTTACGCGATCGGTTCCCGGCTGCGCGTCGCCTGGATCGCTCACGCTGCTTGCGCCTGCCTTCTGATGAAGCGGCCCAGCAACGGCACGGCGAAGGAGTACCTGCCGTGGCGGTTCTTGTACACCAGGCCCTGGGCCGCCAGCGTGGCAAGCATCTGGTTGACGTGGCTGCTGCTGAACGGTTTGTCCAGGACGCGCTTGGATGCCTCGACCACTTCCTGGACGGTGAATTCGTCATGGCAGTTGTCGAGCTGTGCGATTGCCGAGAGCAGATCCCGTTGCCGGTCAGTCGCGCGCGCCCAGCGGCCCGCGAAGAAATCGGTATCGAGCTTCTGCTCGATCTCCGCGACAGGCACGCAGTCTTGTTCATTTCGGTCGATCCGTTGAATGAAGGCATCGTACACCTCGCGGCAGATGAACTGGATGAAATACGGGTATCCGCCGGACATGGTGACGATCGTGTCCACGGCCTCATCGCCAAGCTGGAGCGGACAGTCGGAATCCGCCATGGGCCGGCGAATCGCATCCTCGCTTTCGTTGCTGTCCAGGCTCTGCAGGAACAGGACTCGGAACATTCTCTCGGAGAAGGTTCTGGCCTCGACCAGCTTCGGGAACAGCGTTGGAAGGCCGGTCAGCACCAACATCAGCGGCAACCCCTTCCTCTGCAGAGACTGAAAGCAGTCCAGCAGCAACGACAGCGGATACTGCTCCTTGGTGGATTGATCGGACAGGTTCTGTGCTTCGTCGTAGGCAAAGATGATGCCCTGTATACGCGGCATCTGCGACAGGGCCTCCCAGGCAACCTCCAGAACGCCCTTGATCTTGTCCAGTGCCAGGCCCGGGATGCTGTGGTACAGATCCATGAGGGCGTCGAACCCGAGCGTGTGCTGTACCTCCTGTGCACCGGCTTCGAAACCCACGTTACGCACTCTTTCGATCTCTACCACCACGCCGGACGTGGTGGGCGACAGGTCCGTGCACAGCCGGATGGCCATGTTGTCCTCGCTGACGCTGGTGGACTCCGAGAGGTCGGCGCCCACCCATACCCATCCGCGCTCAATCGCGAGCGGCCTGAACGAGTCGAGGAGGACCGTCTTGCCCACGCCGCGAAGTCCTGTCAGCACCATGTTTTCCAGGATGGTGGTCTGCCCGAGCAGCCGTTGGAATTCCGCGCGTTCCGCTTGGCGTCCCGCCAGGTACGGGGGTGGATGACCCGCGCCAGGGCGAAACGGGTTGGTGAACTCGGCCATACCGGTATTTATCCCTCCGAATGACGAGAGATAAATTAATAGATAAAGATAAAATTAGTCAAGAACGTAATCAGCTCTGAATATCTCGGCCCTTGCCGCAGCAGCAGCGGTAACCAAGCACCCGCCGGGTTGCAGCAGCCGGCGCAATGCCCTACGTTGCCGCATGGCTTCCGTTCGCACCCTCCGGCCGCCCATCGATCGGCCCGTCGAGGCAGCGCGGGGTGCCGAGCCGCCGACGGCGGCCGAGTTCCCCGGCTGCAAGCCGGTCCGCCTGCCGCGGGAGGATCTCGAGGACTGCGAGATCAGATTCGAGTACTGGGACACCGTCTCCGAGACGGCCTGGATCTGCGATCCGGTCAGCTCTTACCACGAAGGCTCCACGCGCCTCTTGACGGGGCTGGTCAGGCTCATCGCCCAGGTACGCGGGGCGCCGGTGCAGTGCCTCGGCAGCACCGACCTCACCGAGCGCGACGCCCACGGCGAGCCGCGCCTGATCATGCAGGCAGACGAGTTGGTGTACCTGCACCCTGAGCACGCCCGGCTGCCGCGGCCGGTGCTGACGGTCGGCGAGCACGACTTCCCGGACGTGGTGCTGGAGGTGGACCACTCCACCGACGCGCGGCGGCGCAAGCTGGGGCAGTATGAGGCGTGGGGGTTCCCGGAGGTGTGGATCGAGGTGCCGCAGGCGCGCGCGCCGAGCCGGCCGCGCAGCCGGCGCTCGGGGCTTACCATCCACCTGCTGGAGGACGGCGCGTATCGGGAGGCGGCGGCGAGCCGTGCGTTTCCCGGCTGGACGGCGGCGGAGATCCACGCGGCGCTGAACGAGGAGACGTTCTCGGCGCAGACCAGCGCGGTGCTGGAGCGGGTGGGAACGGTGCTCGGAGAACGGGAAGGCACCGGCCCGGACGACGACCCGTTGCTCGGCTCGCAACGTCGCCTGAGCGAGGCGAAGGGCCACGCGAAAGGCCGGGCGGAAGGCCGGGCGGAAGGCCGAGTGGAGGGGCGCGCCGCCCTGGCGCGGGCGCTACTGGCAGCGCGCGGCATCGAGGTCTCGGCCGCATTCCCCGGCGTACCCGGGTTCGCCGAGTTGCCCGACCACGCCATCGTCGCGGCCGCCAACGCCTGCGTCAGCGAAGCCGACTTCCACCAACGTCTGCGCAGCCGGTAGAAGGGACTCGCGCTGCCCGACGTGGGACGAGTTGGGCGAGCGGCAGCGCGGCGGGCCGATTCCAGGTGGCGGACCGGCCGTACGGACGCAGCGCTTTCTCGATGACCGTGCTCCTTCCACGGCGCGGCGTGAGCGTGGACGCCCTCGCGGCATCCCTGAATGCAGCGCTCGCGCCGTGCCTTTCATGCACCGCGTGGACACGGTTACCGCCGCGCATCGGCGAGTGAGGCAGGCAGGGTGGGGCGGGTGGCGAGGGCGTCGTGGACGAGGCGTTCGACCATGGCGCGTTCTTCGCCGATCAGCGGCAGGCGCGGGGGGCGGACGCGTTCGCTGCCGAGGCCGGTGAGCTGCATGGTGAGCTTGATGTACTGCACCAGCTTGGGCCTGGTGTCGAGGTGCAGCAGCGGCATGAACCAGGAGCCGATGGCGCGCGCTTCCTGCCAGCGGCCGGCGGCGGCCAGCTCGAACAGGGCCACGCCCTCCTCCGGGAAGGCGTTGACCAGGCCGGCCACCCAGCCCACGGCGCCGAGCAGCACCGATTCCAGCACCACGTCGTCGACGCCGCAGAACAGCAGGTAGCGGTCGCCGGTCAGGTTGGCGATGTCGACCAGCCGGCGCGGATCTTCGGAGGATTCCTTGATCGCCGCGACGGTCGGTTCGGCCGCCAGCTCCACGAACATCTCCGGGGTCACGTCGACGCCGTAGGCGGGCGGGTTGTTGTAGATCATGATCGGCAGGTCGGTGGCGGCGGCAACCGTGCGGAAGTGGGTGAGGGTCTCGCGCGGGTCGCTCTTGTAGACCATGGCCGGCAGCACCATGAGCCCGGCGCAGCCGGCGGTCTGTGCCGCCTTGGCGTGGGCCGCCGCCTGCGCGGTGGTGTACTCCGATATGCCGGACAGCACCGGCACGCGGCCGTCCGCGGCGGCCACCGCCGTCTCCAGCACCAGCACCTTCTCTTCCGGACTCAGCGAAGTGTTCTCGCCGAGCGTGCCGAGCATGATCAGGCCGTGGCAGCCCGCCGCCAGCAGCCGCTGCAAGTGTGCCGCCGTGGCCTCGGGGTCGACGCTCAGGTCCTCCCGGAACTGGGTCATTGCCGCCGGGTAGACGCCGCTCCAGGCGGGCCGCAACGGAGTCACGACGCCTGCCCCGAGCGTTGCAAGCGGCCGGCGCTGCGCATGCGCCGGCGGCCACGGTGTCCGACCCCGCGCGGCGAGAGTGCGCCCGCAGTCGGACGCGCCGCCCGGTGGGCGCTTGCGAGGCGTCGCAGGCCACCGCCCGGCACGATCACGGTTGGCGCCACCGGCCCCGGCGAGAGCCGAACGAGCGTTGCTGCGCCCGGGCGGGCGGCATCGTGGAGATACCTGTCGATCAAGGTGGTGTTCATGCGATCTCCTGTACGGGTGTGCCGAGTATGTCGCGGTTCGGTTCGACGCCCAGGCCGGGCGCGGCCGGGGCGGCCATCGTGCCGTGTTCGCGGCGCGGCGCTCCGGCCGCCGTGCTCACCGTCACGTAGCTGTTGAAGTCGGTGGCGGCGAAGCGCAGCTCCGGCGGCGTGCTGTGCGCCAGGTGGGCGATGGCGGCGGTGATGATGTCGCCGCCCCAGCTGTCCTCGATGATCATCGGGATGCCCAGTGCCACGCACACGTCGCGGATCAGCCGCGCGCGGGTGAGGCCGCCGAACTTGCTGATCTTGACGTTGATGGCGTCCACGGCGCCGTCGGCGGCGGCGCGCTGCAGGGTGCGCAGGTCCTGCATCGTCTCGTCCAGGATGAACGGCAGCCCGGTGGCGCGGCGCACGATCAGGCACTCGTCGTAGCTCGCGCACGGCTGCTCGATGTACACCGGCAGGTCGCGGACGGCGTGCGCCACCTGCAGCGCCTGGTGGCTGAGCCAGCCGGTGTTGGCATCGGCGATCAGCACGTCTCCGGGTTGCAGGGTTCCGGCCACGGCACGAACGCGCGCGACGTCTTCGTGCACCGGGCCGCCCACCTTGAGCTGGAAGCGGCGGTAGCCCTCGGCGCGGTAGCGGGCGACCGATTCGGCCATCTGCTCCGCCGTGCCTTGCGAGATGGCCCGGTACAGCGCGATGCTGTCGCCGAAGCGGCCGCCGAGCAGGGTGCACACCGGCTGTCCGCCCGCCTTGCCGAGCAGGTCCCAACACGCCATGTCGAGGGCCGACTTCACGTAGGGATGGCCGGCCAGCGCCTGGTCCATGAGCCGGTTGATCACCGCCACCTGGCACGGGTCGGCACCCAGCAGCGCCGGCGCCACCTCGGCGATGCCGGCGCGGCAGCCGGCGGCATAGGCAGGCAGGTAGACCGGCCCGAGCGGACACGCTTCGCCCCAGCCGGACACGCCGGCGTCGGTGACCAGTTCCACGACGGTGGAGTCGAACACCGTCACCGACTTGCCGCCCGACCAGCGGTAGCTGCCCTCGCGCAGCGGCAGATCGACCTGGAACACGTTGACCCCGGTGATCCTCACGGCAGCTCGTTTGCGTCGGGCGCTAGCGGCCCGCGGCGTCGATCGCGTCCACCACCCGCGCCGCGGTCATCGGCAGCGTGGTGACGCGCGCGCCGCAGGCGTGGCGGATGGCGTTGGCGACCGCCGCGGCCGTGGCGATGACCGGTGGTTCGCCGGCGCCGCGGGCGCCGTACGGCCCGTGATCTGACGGCACCTCCACCATCACCGCCTCCAGCTCGTGGGCCGACTGGGTGATGTTCGGAATCGCGTAATCCATCAGCGAGCCGGTAAGGAGCTGTCCGCCGTCGTCATACTCGACCGCTTCGTACAGTGCCCAGCCGAGGCCCTGCATGGCGCCGCCCATGAGCTGGCCGCCGGCGGTGAGCGGGTTGATCGCCTTGCCCACGTCCTGCACCACCGCAAGGCGGTGCACCTGCACGGCGCCGGTCTCGTCGTCCACCTCCACCTCGGCGAGCTGAGCGCAGAACGCCGGCGAGCGCCCGCCCGGGGCGGTGCGGCCGTTGCCCTTCACCGGCGCGTACTGGCTGCCGAACTGCATGGTCTTGGCGGCGATCTCCGCCAGCGGCAGCGCGGGCGCCGGCACGCCCTTCACCCGTACCGCGCCGTCGACGATCTCCAGGTCCGCCTCGTCGGCCTCGAACTCGTTGGCGGCGATGCGCAGTGCCTGCTCGCGCGCGTCGCGTGCCGCGGCCGCCACCGCCGGGCCGACCGTGTACAGGATCTTGCTGCCGCCGCTGGCGCCCGAGTAGTAGCCCGGCTCGGTGTCGGCGCTGACCACGCGCACCTGGTCCGGGTCGATGCCGAACACGTCGGCGGCGATCAGCGCGAAGCTGGTAGTGGTGCCGGTGAGGTCCACCGATCCGACGTGCACGTGCAGGGTGCCGTCGCGGTGCATGGTGCAGGCGGCGGTGGCACCCTCGATGCCACCCTGCCAGCCGCCGATCGCCACGCCCACGCCGCGTCCGGCCTCGTGCGCCGCCGCGCGGTCGCGCCAGATCGGATGCTGCCGGGCCCGCTTCAGTACCTGGTGCATGCCGATGTTGGGCCACGGCTGATCGTTGGCCATCGGCTCGCCGGGCCGGGAGGCGTTGCGCAGGCGCAGCTCGATCGGGTCGATGCCGAGTACGCGCGCCAGTTCGTCGAGCGTGCTCTCGAGCGCGAACGCGAGTTGCGGGTTGCCCGGTGCCCGGTAGGCGCCGGTGGAGGGCTTGTGGGTGAGCACGGCGACGCCGGAGAGGGCGAAGTTCGGGCATTGGTAGAGGCTGCCGGTGGTCGTGGCCGCACCCGAGTGCGTGGAACTGGGGAAGCAGCCGCTGTCGAACTTGTAGTCGGCGGCGATGGCGGTCAGCTTGCCGTCGGCGTCGGCGGCCAGCTTGAGCGTCGCGCGCGAGGCGGGTGCGGGAGTCGCCGCGAGCAGTTCCTCCTGCCGGGTCAGCACCAGCCGCAGCGGGGCGCCCACGGCGCGCGCGGCCAGGGCGACCAGCGGCTGGTACAGCATGAACTTGCCGCCGAAGCCGCCGCCCACCGGCATCGGCTTCACGTGCACGTCCGACTCGGCCATGCCGAGCACGTCCGCCACCTCCTTGCGCACCGCGAACTGCGCCTGCGTGCAACTCCACACCGTGACGCCGTCCACGCCCGTGTCGGGATCCACCTGAACGGCGTGCGGCTCCAGGTAGCTCTGGTGCACGATGGAGGTGCGGTAAGTGCGTTCGACCACCGCGTGCGCGGCCGCGAACGCCGCCTCCGGGTCGCCGCGCCGGAAGCTGACCGGGTTGGCCTGGTTGCTGCGCTGCGCTCCCTCCTGCTCACCGGCTACGTCGAGGCCATGGGCCGCCGCCTCCTCGTCCTCGCCCGGCATCCCCTCCGGCCACACCAGCGGCGCGCCGTCGGCGATGGCGTCTTCCAGCGTGGCGACCGCCGGCAGCGCCGTGTAGGAGACCTCCACCGCGGGCGCCGCGTCCTCGGCGGCCGCCTCCGATTCGGCGACCACCAGCGCCACCGGCTGGCCCACGAACAGCACCCGCTCGCGCGCCAGCAGCAGGCGGGCGCGGCTGGTGGGCGCCAGGTCGGGCAGGTCGGCGGACGTGAGCACCCGTACCACGCCGGGCATCGCTTCCGCGGCGGTGGCGTCGACGCCGTCGACGCGCGCGTGCGGATAGGGACTGGTAACGAAACGGGCGTGCAGTACGCCGGCCTGCGGCAGGTCCGCGGTGTAGCGCAACGCGCCGGTGACCCGTACTTTGCCGTCGATGAGCGGGTGCGGGCGGCCGATCACGGAGCCGGTCGCGGGACTGGTAGCGGATGACATCTCTGCCGCGCAGCATAGCGCGTTTCCCGCGTCAGCCTCCAGGAGGCGGCCCAGCGGGTCCAGCGGGCGCGATTGCCGCAAGCGGCACCGAGCGTTGCCACGATGGCACGGCTACCTTACCGGCTCGATGACTCGCCGTGAGTTGTCCGATCCGCGGTCCGCCGCGCCCGGCATCGGCCGCACGGCGGCGCGCGGATGTCCGGCTCGGTATCCCCTCGCGGCGCCCGCCGGTGTACACTCGCCGCGAACGGCGCCGCCGCCCCGGCCGGAAACCGGCACCGGCAACGGCAACGGCTCAAGGAGACTCTTCATGCCTACCGCTCGCGGATGTCGGCGCCCACGGGATGCCGGCGGCGGAGTGTGGGACGCGGCGTAGTGGCCGGTCACGCTTGCGCGGCCGCCAGCAGGGCCGCGATCTCATGGTGGCCGCGGCGCTGCGCCCAGGCCGGTGCCCTGGCCCACGCCGGGACCGAGGGCGGTTCGCGCGGCCCGCGTTGGTCAAGCAGGAACTGCACGAACTCGCGCTGCCCGGTGCGCGCCGCCCAGCCCAGCGGCGTGGAACGGAACTCCTCGTCGACCGCGTCGAGTTCGGCGCCAAACTCCAGGAACAAGCGCGCGGCGTCGACGTCGCCGCTGCCGGCCTGGTGGTGCAGCGGGCGGATCTGCTGCCAGTTGGGCAGGTTGGGGTCCATGCCGTGCTCCAGCAGCAGCCGCGCCAGCGGCAGCGAGCGCCACAGGTAGGTCTGGCAGTAGGTGACTGTCGCCGGCACGCGCAGGCCGCGCGCCAGCAGCAGGCGCAGCAGCCCTTCGTGCCCCGCCGCCACGCAGTGGGTAAAGCCCACCTCCGCCGCCGCCTCGTCGAACATCTCCGGCCGCGCGTCGAGCAGCGCCGCGATAGTGTCGATGTCGCCGCGGTGGAAGTGCGCCGCCAGCCCCAGGCGGCCGCCGTAGCGGTACAGCAGCGCGCGCAGATCGGCATCCTCGGCGGCGAAGGTGGGTGTGCCGGAGGACTCCACCTCGGCGTTGGGGTCGGCGCCGGCTTCCAGCAGCAGCTCGGCGATGGCGCGATGGCCGTGGCGAACCGCCGCCCACAGGGCAGAGCCGCGCGGGCAGTTCGGACCCTCGCGGAGGTTGGGGTCGGCGCCGGCCTCCAACAGCAGCCGTACGATGCGCTCGTGTCCACGCTCGGCGGCGGCCGAGAGAGCTCGCTTGCCGCACTCCTCGGGCCGGTCGGCTGTCCCGGCACCACCACCGAGCAGCTCTTCCACACGCGCCGCGTCGCCCAGGGCGGCGGCGACCGTTATCGAGTGCTCGGCGCCACGGTCGAGCAGGTGGCGCGCCATGGCGTAGTCGTTGCGCTGTCCCCAGTAGGGGTTGTGCCACAGGGCCAGCACCACGGGCCGAAAGCCGCCGCCGCCGATGCGGTCGTCGCCGCCGAATCCGGGCGTGTCGACGCCGGCGCCCGCGCCGAGCAGCAGGTCCACGAGGTCGCGGCGGCCCGCCTCCACGGCGTAGTGCAGCGGCCGGCGGCCCAGGTGGTCGCCGCGGTTGGCAAGCTGGTGGTCGGTGTCCAGCAACCGCTCCACGGTGGACACGTCGCCGGCCGCCAGCGCGGCGTGGATCGGGTGGCGGGTTCCTGCCGACGCCAGCCGGCTGGCCAGTTCACGGCGCAAGTAGCCGGCGACTTGGTCCTGCCCTCGGTCCTCGGCCATCTGCAGCAGGGTGTCGTTGCCGTACAGCGCGTTACGGTGGGTCAGGTCGGCGCCGGCGGCCACCAACAGGCGCACCGCCTCCAGGTGCCCCTCGCGGACCGCGAAGTGCAGCGGCGGCATGTACCAATAGGCCGCGTTGACCAGGGTGGGGTCGCGTTCCAGCGCGTCGCGCAACGCCCCGGTATCGCCCGCCCGGGCGGCGGTCAGCACCTCCCAGGTCGCCATGCCGCGACCGCCCTCGAACTCGCGCGGCTTGATGAGCAACGGTCCGCTCGCGGCGGGCATGGCGCTCATCCGTCCTCCTCCACGGTCCCAGAGGCGCGCGGGTCGGTGGGACCGGCGCCGACGCGTCGCACCAACCCACGGGCTTCCAGCCAGTGGAGGTAGTGCAGCACGCGTGGACGCGAATGCCCCGCCAGATCGATCAACTCCCCGGTACGCAACCTGCCGGCCTCTCGATTACTTATAGTAGCGTTGTGCGCCGATTGACCAGCGCTCCGGTGCGCCCGTAGGGTAGGGCCGTGCCAGAATCGATCAACATATCCGCTACCGTAAATGGCCGGCGTTGCGAGCGCTCCGTGCAGCCGCGCACCCTGCTGGTGCACTTTCTGCGCGACGAACTGGGCCTGACCGGCAGCCATGTCGGCTGCGAGACCAGCTTGTGCGGCGCCTGCACCGTGCTGGTGGACGGCGCCGCCTCCAAGGCGTGCACGCTGCTGGCGGCGCAGGTAGATGGCCGCTCGGTGACCACCATCGAAGGCCTCGCTCAGGACGGCGCCCTGCATCCGGTGCAGGAACAGTTGTGGCACCATCACGGCGTGCAGTGCGGTTACTGCACCTCCGGCATGGTGCTTGCCGCCGTCGCGTTGCTGGAGCGCGAACCGAGTCCCACCGACGCGCAGATCCGCGCCGGCCTGAAGGGCAACCTGTGCCGCTGCACCGGCTATGCGAACATCGTCGAAGCAGTCCACGCCGCGGCTGCAGCCCTGGCGGAGCGCTGATGTATCCGGCGCCATTTTCCTATGTGCGCGTCGCGTCCGTCGCCGACGCGCTGGCGGCGCTCGCCGAACACCCGGATGGCCGGTTCCTGGCCGGTGGACACAGCCTGCTGCCGGCGATGAAGCTGCGGCTGGCGGAGCCGGCTACCCTGATCGACATCGGACGGGTGGCCGAGTTGCAGGGCATCACGCGGCTGGGTGGCACGCTCAGGATCGGATCGCTCGCTACGCACGACCAGGTGACGAGTTCGGATATCGTGTGCGGCGGAGCGCGGCTGCTGGCGGAAGCGTGCGCCAAGGTGGGCGATGCCGCGGTGCGCAACTGGGGTACCGTGGGCGGCAATCTCGCGCACGCCGATCCCGCCTCCGATCCACCGCCGGCACTCGTTGCGGCCGGCGCGCGGCTGGAATTGCAATCATCGGCCGGCAAGCGGTGGCTGGCTGCAGGCGAATTCTTCAGTGACCTGTTCATCACCGCGCTCGCATCGGACGAGATCATCACCGCGGTGGAAGTGCACGCCGCCGGCGCCCGTACCGGATCGACCTACCTCAAGCATTCCCATCCCGCCTCCGGCTACGCCGTGTGCGGCGCGGCCGCGGTGGTGGAACTGGACGCGGCCGGTCGCTGCGCCTCCGCTCGGCTCGCCATCGGTGGGGTCGGCCCGGTACCGATCGCCATCGATCTGGCCGAGTTGTCCGGTGAAGCGCTGGAGCAGGCAGCCGTCGATGCCGCGCTCGCCGACCTCGACGTTGCCGATCCGCTCAGTGACCCCTACGCGTCCGGCGCATACCGCATCCGGCTTGCACGCGTACTCGGCCGGCGCGCCGTGTTGCTTGCGGGGCGGCGCGCCGTCACCGGACCGCGTTAAGCGTCCGGCGCATACCGCATCCGGCCGCGATTGGCGCGGTTCCCCGGTCGCCGCACCATGCCGCCGCGGCTCAACGGGCGGCTGTCGCGACGCTGTGCCGAAGCGCTGAACGGCGGGCGTCAGAAGGCGGCGAAGTGGTTGTAGCTCTCTTCGAGGGTGTAGGTGCGCGCGCCGGCCCGAGGCGGGGCATGGGCGATGCGGTTGTAGCCGCCGCCGTAGAACAGCAGCGGCCGGCCGCCGCTCAGGGCGCCGCCGACCACCTTGCCGACCACGATCTGGTGGTCGCCGCCCGGCAGCCGCTCGTGCACTTCGCAGTCCAGGAAGCCGAGGCAGTCGGCGAAGACCGGTGCGCCACTGCCACCGAAGTCGATCTCGATTCCGGCAAAGTCCTTGGGGCCGGGGGCGGCGAACCGTTGCGAAAGCGCCTCCTGGTCGGCGCGCAGGATGTTGATCGCGAATGCCGGCGTGGCGGCCAGTTGGTCGATCATCCGGTTGCGCACGTCGATGGCGAACAGCACCAGCGGC
This sequence comes from Spirochaetia bacterium, assembly GCA_965208575.1. GTDB lineage: Bacteria > Spirochaetota > Spirochaetia > SZUA-6 > Bin103 > Bin103. The sequence continues at coordinate 202,543 of CBDBOV010000003.1, forward strand.
GGATCGAGCGACAGCGAGGTGACGGAGTTGGCGGTCATGCCCCACTCGGCCCCGGACCGGTCGCCGGTGGTGATCACCGTGACGCCGGTGGCGAAGTGGCCCATGATGCGGCGCTGAGCGTCGCGGTCAATCGCCATGCGCCGCCGCCGCCGACACCGCCGGCACGACGGTGCGGGCCAGCAGCTCCAGGGAGCGGGTCCAGCGCGCACGGTCGTCCCAGTCGTGGGCGATCATCAGCAGCGTGCCGAAGCCGCCGGTCGCCTGTTGGAGGGCGCGCAGGCGCTCGGCGCAGGTGGCGGCGCTGCCGATGATGCACAGCCTGCTCAGCGCGTATTCCACGGTGATCTCCTCGTCCGGTTGCTCGGGGCGTTCCTTCATCACCTGCAGCACGCCGCCGGCGGTCAGGATCCTGATCAGGTAGTCGAGCGAGGCGGCGAAGGAGCCGGTACGCGCGTGGTCCCACGCCTCCGCGTCGCTGTCCGCCACGAAGATGCTGCGCGCCACCCGCCACATGGCGCGGTCGGGAACCGGGCGTCCGGCCGCCGCGGCGCCGGCGCAGTAGGTGTCCCAGTGCGAGCCGAGCGTCGCGTCGGGCACCAGGTTGGTGCTGATCGGCATGAAGCCGCGCTCGCCGGCGGTGTGGGCCGCCCGCGAGCCCGCCTTGATCACGCTCATCGCGATCGGCGGGTGCGGCTTCTGGTAGGGCCGCAGCATCACGCCGACGCCCAGCTCGCGGTCAGGCTCGTCCGCCCGCACGTGCCAGAACCGCCCGCGGAAGTCGAACGGCGCCTCGCTCCGCCACAGCTTCATCACCAGGTCGATCCCTTCAAGCGTCATCAATCCCTGGGTGCCGGGGTCGGGCAGGTCGAACAGCTCCCAGTCGGTGGGCACGCCGCTCTGCCCGAAGCCGACGTTGATGCGCCCGCGCGACAGGTGGTCGAGAAACGCCAGCCGCACCGCCACGTTGACCGGGTGATGGTGGGGGAGGATCGACACGCCGGTGCCCAGGCGTATGGTGGAGGTGCGCGGCAGCAGGTTGGCGATGAACAGATCGTTGGACGGGATCGGCTCCCACGCCACCGAGTGGTGCTGCCCGATCCACGCCTCGGTGAAGCCGAGCGCCTCGGCCAGCGTGACCTGTTCGATGTCTTCGTCGAAGCACGCCGTGCGGTCCTTGGCCGGCGGGTGCAGCGGCATCATGAACATGCCCAGCTTCATCGCGGTCAATATACGTCAGATCACCGCACGTTCAAGGCAGCCGCGCCGGGGGTGCCGGGGCCTGCGCACCCCGGTTCGAGGAGTCAGGCCGCGGCGCCCCCCGGCGCGTCGGCGGTCAGCGGGTGGGAACGGGAACGCTCATCGGCAGGTGGGGCGGTGCCGCCGGTTCCAGCTTGACCCGGTAGTGCTCGAGCAGGCGCTGCAACTGGTGGTCCCCCTGCAGCCAGCGGAAGTCGTATTCGTCGTGGCGACCGACGACCTGCAGGTCATGCAGGTAGTCGAGCGCCAGCTCGCCGCAGGTGCCGCCCTCGGGCACCGCCGCCTCAGGCTCCGCGGCCAGGTAGGACAGCAGGTCGTCCAGGCAGCGCAGCGCCTCCTCCCGTACCCGGAGCCGCGAGAAGGCGATCACCAGGTACTGCAGTGCCACGTAGCGGAACGGATCGGTGCGGATGGATAGTGTATTCATCTGGCCCTCCACTCCCTATCAATGGCGCCCGCGCGCTGGCGCTTTACCACGCCCGCGCCGCGAGCCTCCCAGTTATTGACAGCGTCGGCAGAAACCGTTATCAATATGAGTCGCGGGGCGCGCACGCCGCGGCCCTCAATCCCCTGTAGCTCAGTTGGTAGAGCGGGTGGCTGTTAACCACCATGTCGGCAGTTCGAGTCTGTCCGGGGGAGCAAGATATCTCGTGTTGTATCTCGCCGATCCGCAGTTCTGTTGCGGATAAATGGCAAATTCCCGCAGAATAGTTGCGATATTCCGTGCATGGGCGTAAAGTTGGGACATGACCGGGCCCACCGTTCCACGTCGTCTTGGCCTGACTTCCGACCTTCGCCACCGGTCCGTGTTTCTGTTCGGCCCGCGGCAGACCGGAAAGACGACCTGGCTGAACAAGCAGTTTCCGCACGCTCCGGTGTTCAATCTGCTGCGCGGCGAGGTGTTCCTCCGGTTGTCCCGCGAGCCGGGGCGGCTGCGGCAGGAGTTGGCCACGTCTGCTCGTGCGTCGGCACCGGTGATCATCGACGAGATTCAGAAGCTGCCCAGTCTGCTCGACGAGGTACATGATCTCATCGAGTCCGGCGGATTGCAGTTCATACTGGCCGCCAGCAGCCCCGCCAAGCTGCGCCGCGGCGGAGTCAACCTGCTTGGCGGCCGCGCCCGCACACGGCGCCTGTTCCCGTTCGTTTCGGCGGAAATCCCGGATTGGGATCTGGTGCGGGCCATCAACGTTGGCGGCATCCCTTCGATCTACTATTCCGACGACCCGATTGAAGATCTGCGCGCCTACTGCGGCAATTACCTGCAACTCGAGATCCAGGCGGAGGGATTGGTGCGCGGTGTGGAGCGGTTCTCGCGTTTTCTCGCCGCCGCCGCGCTCGGCTGTGGTCAGCAGGTGGTGTTCAAGCGGCTGGCTTCCGATGCCGCCGTGCCTGCGCGTACGGTGCGCGAATACTTCCAGGTGCTGGACGACACGCTGGTGGGCGAACTGCTGCAGCCGTTCACACCGAAGCGGGCGAGCCGCAAACCGGTGTCGCACGCCAAGTTCTACCTGTTCGACGTGGGAGTAGCCAACGTCCTGGCCGGGATGACTCGAATCGAGCCGGGCAGCGCGGCATTCGGGCGGGCCCTGGAGCACCTCGTGTTCTGCGAGTTGCGCGCCCGCCTCGGATATGGCCGCGACGCGCGTCCGCTGACGTTTTGGCGCACGACCGACGGTTCGGAGGTCGACTTCGTGGTCGGTGACAGCGTGGCGGTCGAGGTGAAGGCCACCGGCGCCGTGACACCGCGCGACCTGACCGGGCTCCGGCGGCTGGCCGACGAAGTGCCGTTGCTCAGGCGCATCGTGGTGTGCAGCGAATCGGCGCCACGGATTGTCGATGGCATCGAATTGCTCCCGGTGCGGGAATTCCTCGCTGCCCTGTGGGATGGTGAGATTCTCGACGAGCGGGCGCGGTGTTGATGGATCGGGCGCTGTTCACCGTGTATCCTGCGGTCCACCATATTGAACCGAGGAGGGTGCGCCATGAAAGCTGCCGTTCTGTATGAGCCACACCAGCCGCTGGTGATCGAGGAGATTCGCGTACGCAAGCCGGCCGCGCGCGAGGTGCTGCTGCGCACCGCGGTGGCGGGCCTGTGCCACTCCGACCTGCACTTCATGGAGGGGCTGTACAAGACCCCTCTGCCGGTGGTGCTTGGCCACGAGTCGTCGGCGGTGGTGGAGCAGGTCGGCCCCGAGGTGACCTACGTCGAGCCCGGCGACCGGGTCGTGACCTGCTTGTCGGTGTTCTGCGGCACCTGCGAGTACTGCACCACCGGCAGCCCGGCGCTGTGCAACAACACCGACGTGAAGCTGGAGCCGGGGAAGTCGGATCGCCTGGAGTGGGACAAGCCCGAACGGCCGCACACGTTTGCCAACCTGTCGTCGTTCGCGGAGCAGATGCTGGTGCACGAGAACGCGATCGTGAAGATACGCGACGAGATGCCGCTCGACCGCGCCGCGCTGATCGGGTGCGGGGTGATAACCGGTTTCGGGGCGGCAGTGAACACGGCTGCGGTGCGTCCGGGCGAGACGGTGGCCGTGCTCGGCTGCGGCGGCGTCGGCATGGCGGCGGTCAACGGCGCCTACGTCGCCGGGGCGGGGCGCGTCATCGCGGTGGACACCAACCCGGACAAGCTGCAGGCCGCGAGCAAGCTCGGCGCGACCGACCAGGTGAACCCGGCCGATGGCGATCCGGTGGAGCGGATCAAGGAGATGACCGGCGGCGGCGTGCACCACGCGATCGAGTGCATCGGCCTGAAGGCGACCGCCGAGCAGTCGTTCGACATGCTCGCGTCGGGCGGCACCGCCACCATCGTGGGCATGGTGCCGTTCGAGGAGAAGATCGAACTGCACGCGGCCACGCTGCTGCGCGAGCGCAAGTTGCAGGGCTCGTCGATGGGCTCCAACCGCTTCCGGGTCGACATGCCGCGCCTGGTCGACCTGTACCTGCAGGGCCGCCTGCACCTCGACGCCTGGATCTCCCGCCGCATCCGCCTGGAGGAAATCAACGCCGGCTTCGAGGCCATGAAGGCCGGCGAAGTAATCCGCTCCATCATCGACTTCCAAGCCGCCTAGTAGACTCTGACCTGAACTAATTGTCGAGCAGCCAGGCAAGCAACGCTGCCGGGATGGCTGCCACCTCGGGATCGTCGAGGTTCAGTTCGGAGCGGGTGGCCACAATGCCTCGCCATCCGGATGCACGCAGCGTCTGCGCGTCCCGCAGCCAACGGCCGTCGACGTACTTCGACTCGATGGCCCAGCCGCCGAGGTCGGGACCGACGAAATCGATCTCTCGTCGGGTTCGGGATCGATGGTACAGAACGCGGTCGAAGCCGAGGTAGCTGCCCGCTCGCTCACGCACGAAGCTGCGCCAGAGCGCCATCCCGAGTTGCTGCTCTGCGCCATCTGTCTGTCAAAAAGTATACATAATAATCGGTCGATGTATGTTATTGTATTATTTTTCCCGCCACCACTGAGCTTTGACAGAGCCGGGAACGCGAGCTGCGGCGCGGCCACGCCAGGGTGAGGCTGGACGCGGGGCTCGCGGGGGTCGGGCGTGTTTGACAGCGGGGGGGCGATGGGTTAGCACTGTTCGCTACGATGTCGACTGACGCGCACGCGGTCACATCGCTGCGCCGGCGCAGCGCCGCCAGGATCGGCAGGCGGATCGTCAAGCACTGGGAGTACTACCTGCTGGTGCTGGTGCCGATGGCGTACATCGTCATCTTCAAGTACGTGCCGATGGTGGGCGCGCAGATCGCGTTCCGGGACTTCAACGTGATTCAGGGCATGTGGGGCAGCCCGTGGGTCGGGTTCCGGGAGTTCATCCGCTTCTTCGAGTCGCCGAGCTTCTGGCGGCTGATCGAGAACACCTTTTCCATCAGCCTGACCCGGCTGCTGCTCGGCTTCCCGGCGCCGATCATCCTGGCGCTGGCGCTCAACGAGATCAGCCAACGCACCTTCAAGCGGTCGGTGCAGATGGTTACCTACGCGCCGCACTTCATCTCCACGGTGGTGATGGCGTCGATGATCATCCTGTTCCTGAACCCGCGGCTCGGCCTGTTCGGCGTGCTGATGCGGGTGGCGGGAGTGCAGCCGGTCAACTACCTGGCGGTGGCCAGCCACTTCAAGTTCGTGTACGCCCTGTCGGATATCTGGCAGCACGCCGGCTACGGCGCGATCATCTACATGGCGGCGCTGGCGAGCATCAATCCCGAATTGTACGAGGCGGCGCGCATCGACGGGGCGTCGCGCCTGCAGAAGATCATCCACGTGGACATTCCCGGCATCATGCCGGTGATGGTGATCCTGCTGATCCTGGAGTTCGGCGAGATCATGGAGGTGGGGTTCGAGAAGATCTACCTGCTGCAGAACCCGGTGAACATCTCGGCGTCGGAGATCATCCAGACCTACGTCTACAAGATCGGCATCATCAACGCCAGCTTCAGCTTCGCCTCCGCGGTGGGGCTGTTCAACTCGGTGATCAACTTCATCCTGCTGGTCGCCGTGAACGCCGCCGCCAGGCGGATTTCCAACAACAGCCTATGGTAGGAACGGTGGAGCAGGCGGGCCGTGCGCTGCCGCGCCGCGGCGGCAGGATCAGGGAGTCGCGGGTCGATCGCGTGTTCCTGACGGTCATCGTGATCTTCCTCGCCTTCGTGCTGATCTCGGTGCTGTACCCGCTCATCTTCATCGTCAGCTCGTCGTTCAGCTCCACCAGCGCGGTGATCGGCGGCCAGGTGTGGCTGCTGCCGGTGGAACCGTCGGTGCTCGGCTACCAGGCGGTGTTCGAGCACCGCTCGGTGATGATCGGCTACGTCAACAGCGCCATCTACACGTTCTTCGGCACCATCATCAACGTGGTGCTGACGGTGTGCATCGCGTTCCCGCTGTCGCGCTCCGATTTCTTCGGGCGCAACTTCCTGATGATGAGCCTGGTGTTCACGATGCTGTTCAGCGGCGGGCTGATTCCGCTCTACCTGGTGGTGCTCAAGCTCGGGCTGATGAACACGCGCTGGGCGATGCTGCTGCCGGAGGCGCTGGTGGTGTGGTTCGTGATCATCGCGCGCACCTACTTCCAGACTTCGATTCCCGACGAGCTGGCGGAGGCGGCGTCGATCGACGGCTGCCGCGACACCTACTTCGTGTGGGCGGTGGTGCTGCCGCTGTCGAAGCCGATCGTCGCGGTGCTGACACTGATGTACGCGGTCGCGCACTGGAACCGCTACTTCCACGCGCTGATGTTCCTGAGCAGCGAGCGGCTGTACCCGCTGCAGATCGTGCTGCGCAACATTCTCATTCTGAACCAGACCCAGGAAATGGCGGTCGAGGTGAGCGAGGAGCTGATGCGCCAGGGGCTCGCCGACCTGATGAAGTTCTCTCTCATCGTGGTGGCGAGCGCCCCGGTGCTGGCGCTGTATCCGTTCGTGCAGCGCTATTTCATCAAAGGGATAATGATCGGTTCTCTGAAGGGCTGATGTGCGCCTGGCGGCGGGCATCAGGGGCTTACGGGCATCGTGCCGAATGGCCGGTGCAAACACACCAGGAGGTAGCACGATGAAAAGGATTTCGTGCATTGCGTTGACGTTGTTCCTTGTCGCGGCCGCGTATGCGGCGGCCGGCGCGGAAGGAGAGGCCGGGGCCGCCGGGGAGGCCGGGGACGGGCCGCTGGTCTTGAGCATGTTCATTACGCTTGGAGAGCGGCAGCAGTCGATGGCTCCCGGCGAGAACAGGTACACGGACTACCTGCAGGAGAAGTTCAACGTCAGCTTCGACCTGACCGTGGTGCCGGGCGAAGCGCGCCTGGAGAAGCAGAACCTGCTGCTCGCGAGCGGTACCTATCCCGACATCTTCTTCGACGGGCAGTTCAGTCCCGCCGACCAGATGAAATACGGCGGCCAGGGGGTGCTGATTCCGCTCAACGACCTGATCGCCAACCACGGGCCGGACATCGAGAAGGCGTGGGAGATTCTGCCGGTGCTGGAGAAGTGGATGGTGACGCCGGACGGCAACATCTACAGCATTCCGGCGGTGGAGGAGTGCTACCACTGCAGCGTGAACCAGAAGCACTGGATCAACACCACCTGGCTGGAGGGGCTCGGCCTGGACATGCCCGGCACCACCGCCGAGTACGAGGCGGTGCTGACGGCGTTCCGGGATAACGATCCCAACGGCAACGGCAAGCAGGACGAGATTCCGCTGACCGGCGCGGTCAACACCTGGTCCGCCGACGTGCAGGATTTCCTGATGTCGGCGTTCATCTACACCGACGGGCAGCGCTTTCTGACCGCCGACAACGGCACCATCATCTTCACGCCCGACAAGCCCCAGTGGCGCGACGGCCTGCGCTGGATCAACCGCCTGTACACCAGCGGCCTGATCGACAGCGAGGCGTTCACCAACTCGCGGGATACCCTGCGCGCACTGGCCAACCGGCCGGACGACCTGATCGTGGGCGCCTACGCCGCCGGCCACGCCCTGATGGGGGCGCAGGAGGAAGGCATCTGGCAGCAGTACCGCGTGGTGCCGCCGCTGCTCGGCCCGGACGGCGTGCAGTTGACCGCCTACCGGCCCTACATGCCCAACTTCGGGCGCTTCGCGATTACCAACAAGGCGAGCGAAGCGGTGCAGCAGCGCGCCATGGAGCTGGCCAACTGGTTCTACACGACGCAGGGCACCCTGGAGATGGGCGCCGGCATCGGCGGTCCGGAGTCGGAAGGCTTCTACTGGGACTGGGCCGGCCCGGACGACATGGGCCTGAACGGCGAGCCCGCCATCTACCTCAAGCTGCCGCCGCCGCCGATGAGCGAGGTGACCAACTACAAGTGGCACACCGAGTTCCGGTTCTGGCACAAGGAGCTGTTCAACGGCTGGGCGGCCAGCCAGGACATCATGACGCGCGACGGCTACGAGCGCTTTCTGGTGGTGGAGTCGGACAAGTACATCGACCACGTGCCCGCCGAGGTGGTGCCGGGGTCGATGTACTTCGCCGGGGAGGACGCACAACTGACCGCGCAGTTGCAGGTGGAGATCCAGAACTACGTGGAGGAGAACACGGTGGCGTTCATCACCGGCCAGCACGACCTCGACACCGAGTGGGATTCCTACGTGCAGGGCTTCGAAGGCCTGCGCCTGGCCCGCTACCTGGAGGTGATGCAGAAGACCTACGACGACTTCCAGTAGTCGTTTCGGTTCAGTCGGGTGGCGTCCGGAGGCATACGCTTCCGGCCCACCCTGCGTTCACGGCTGCAGCGCCTGCTCGACTGCTTCAGGATGCTCGGTAGCGACCTTCAGCAGGGCTCAAGCCGGTCCATTGGGACGCCTCCGCCCTTGCTCCCAATTCCGAAGCGTCGCTACGCTCACTCCGATCATGAGGGCGAACTCGGTTTGCGAGCGCCGGAGCCTCTCCCCGTACCGCCTTGACGTGCGCGGCGGGTGCCCATAGCGTGGTCGACAAGATAGGAGTGATACATGGCGACACCAACCGGCGCGCGAACGGTTTTGCCCGGCGCCCGCGATGACCGCCTCCCGAGGCTCCCCGCCCGTGAGTGAACAGGCGACCGTGCCTGCGGCGCGCACGTTCGAGTTCCCGCCGCTCGACGAGGTTCGACGGAACCTGCGGGTAAGGTGGTATCGCTCGCCGATCGACCCGTCGACGCTGCGCCGGCTGATGCGGCGCAGCGACCTGCGGGGGGCGCTGCAGGCGTTGGGCCATCTCGGCCTGTTCGCCGCTACCGGCATCCTCACCGCCTGGTTCTTCACGCGGGCGATGTGGCTGCCATTTGCCCTGGCGTTATGGTGCCACGGCACCTTCGGCACGTTCATGTACATAGCCGGTCACGATCTCGGCCACGGCACCGTGTTTCGCACCAGGTGGCTGAATCGTTTCTTCCAGTGCATCTTCGGCGTGCTGTCGTTCTGGAACCCGCACGAGCACGACCTGAGCCACATCTACCATCATCGCTACACCCTCTATCCGGAGGGCGACCGCGAACTGCCCGGCCAGTACTACGATACCGGCGCTGTGGTGCACCCCTGGCTGCTGAACATCACGCCGTGGTGGGCGATCCAGGAGTTGACCTTCAGCTTCGCCAGCCTGCGCCACCTGACGCTTTCCACGCTGCGCTTGGCCACGCGCCGTTACCGGATGAAGTTCACCGGCATCTTCGCCAGCGAGTGGGCCGCCGCCCTGTTCGCGACCAGCCCGGAGATCGAACGCAAGGCGGTGCGCTTCGCCCGGCTCACCATCGCCTTTCACCTTGCCGCGCTGCTGATCGGCGCAGTGCTGAGCGCGTGGTGGCTGCCGATCGTCCTGACCGGCTCGGTGTTCGTCGGGCGCTGGCTGTTCACGCTGATCGTGATTCCGCAGCACTTCGGACTGATGGACAGCGTCCCCGACTTCCGGATGACGACCCGCTCCATCAAGCTGAACCCGTTCACCTCGTTCCTGTACTGGCGCATGAACTGGCATGCCGAGCACCACATGTACGCCGGCGTGCCGTGCTACCACCTCAAGGAGCTGGCCCGGGAGATCGCACCCGACATGCCGCGGCTGCGCACCTTGTGGCAGGCGTGGGCGGAGATGATCGAAAGCGTGCGACGCCAGCGGCACGACCCGAGCTACCAGTACCGGACGCCGCTGCCGGCCAGCGCCCATCCGGCGGTGCTGCGCGAGGACGAGGTCGTGCTGCCGGAGGGCGAGCGGCTCGCCGCCGAGGCCTCCATCGGCGACCTGGAGCACCTGCAGCCCGTGGTGGAACCCGGCGTCGCACCGAGAGCGGCGAGGCGCCCGGCTGGCAAGGCGCGACGAGCGAGCATATCAGGGCATAGGTGAGCGAGGAGCAACGCAGCCAGACGGGATGCACCGCCGCTCGAATGCAGCCGGTGTTTCACCAGGGGCTGCTATAGGAAATAGTCGGCAGCCGAAGTTGACGCTCCCGAGCCAGAGGGTCGCGCCGAAGACGCGCCTCCGGAGTTGCCAAGTCGCTCCCAGCCCCCGACGTCCCTGTCGCGGGCCGGGAGCTACATGCCACCTGGGCGCCAGGGATGGCGCCACGGGTGGAGGTCAGGGCGGCATCGTGCGTGACACCGCGGGGGCTCGCCGTCGGCATCAACGATCTACGGCTATAGCGGCCGCGGTGCCGAAGCGAAAGGTGCCGGCGCCGGGGTGATCGAGCGCGAAGACATCTGGGGCCGACCCTCGCACCTCGCCTTGCTGACTGGGCTGGACGGCCGCCCGGGCGCAGGCGCGTGCACACTTGCGCTGCCGCAGGCGGGCCTTCCTTAGACCGATCTGGCGGCAGCGGCACCCAGCCGCCCGCCACCGCCCCGCAACCGCGGGTCGAGCAGATCCCGCACCGCATCGCCGAACATGTTCAGGCAGTACACGACGATCGTCAGGCAAAGCCCCGGCCACAGCGCCAGGCGCGGCGCCACCTCCATGAACTCACGCCCTTCACGGCTGAGCATCCCTCCCCAGCTGGGCACCGAGATCGGCAGACCGAATCCCAGGAAGCTCAGCGCAGCCTCGCTGATGATCACCGCCCCGACGTTGATGGTGAACACGATGATGATCGGAGCGCCGATATTGGGCAGGACGTGGCGGATGAGGGTGCGCCACCTGGTGCTGCCGATCGCCTCTGCCGCCTGGAAGTAGACATTCTCCTTTACCCCGATAACCGCGCCGCGGATTACGCGCGAGCCGCCGATGCCACCGGTGACGCCCAGCACCACGATGATCTGCAGCAGACCCCGCCCCACCAACGACATGATGGTGAGCAACAGCAGCAGCCCCGGAAACGCCATCCAGGCGTCGACGAATCTCTGCACCGCCAGGTCCAGTCTACCGCCGAAGAATCCTGATGTTCCGCCTATCAGCACCGCCACCACTACGTTGACCGTGGTCGCCGCCAGGCCGACGGTCAGTGAGATCTGAGCCCCGAAGACAAGGCGGCTCAGCAGGTCGCGCCCCAACTGGTCGGTCCCCAACAGATACCGGTCGGAGGGGGCCTGCATCCGGTCTACGATGTTGACTTCATCATGCGGAAAGGGCGCCAGAATATCGGCAAAGATCGCCACAAGAATCAACAGCAGGATGACGACCCCGGCGATGATGCTCAGTGGCTTCTCCTTGACCAGCCTGCGCAAGAAATCAGTCATAGCGCTCCCTGGCATCGATGACGACCCCAACGATGATGCTCAACGGCTTGTCCCTGACCAGTCTGCGAAACAACTCAGTCATAGCGGACCCTGGCATCGATGACGACCCCAACGATGATGCTCAACGGCTTGTCCCTGACCAGTCTGTGAAACAACTCAGTCATAGCGGACCCTGGCATCGATGACGACCCCAACGATGATGCTCAACGGCTTGTCCCTGACCAGTCTGCGAAACAACTCAGTCATAGCGGACCCTGGCATCGATGACGACCCCAACGATGATGCTCAACGGCTTGTCCTTGACCAGTCTGCGAAAAAACTCAGTCATAGCGGACCCTCGGGTCCAAGAGCGCGTAGATCAGGTCGATGAGCAGATTGATCCCCACCACCCCAGTGGCGAAGAACAGGTTGATGCCGGAGACCATCGGGTAGTCTCTGTCGTTGAGGGCATTCAGCAGGAGGCGCCCGAGCCCCGGCAGGTTGAAGATGTTCTCCATGATCACGGCGCCCCCGACCAGGATCGGCAACTGCAGGCCGATCAGCGACACCACCGGGATGAGTGCGTTCTTGACGGCGTGTCGGATCACCACGGTCCGCTCCCGCAAGCCCTTCGCCCAGGCCGTCCTGACAAAATCCTGCCGGAGCACCTCCAGCATCATGGTGCGCGTCATCCGCATGGTGGCGGCTGCCGAGGCCGTCCCCAGAATCAGGCTGGGAATGATGAACACCGCCAGATTCCCCAGCGGGTCTTCGGTGAAAGAAACCAGCTCCAGCGGCGGCGCCCAGCCCCACCAGATTGCCGGGAAGATCATGACCATAATTCCCAGCCAGAAGTTCGGCGTGGCCAGGCCGATGATGGCGACCGAGCGCCCCACGAAGTCGGCGGCCGTATCCTGGCGAATCGCCGAGTAGATACCGACCGGCAGCGCGATCACCAGCCCGATGAGGATTGCCATCAAACCAAGCTCAATGGTTACCGGCAGTCTCTCTATTATCCTCTCCTTCACCGCCCCACGGCCCATCAGTGATTCGCCAAGGGTGCCGTGCAGGAAAATGCCTCCTATCCAGCGTCCATACTGCACGTAGACAGGCACGTCTAATCCCAGCCGACGCTCAACGGCTTCACGGTCAATCTCCCCGTACCATTCCATCTTGCCTTGTATTACGTCTACTACATCTCCGGGGATGAAGCGGAGCGAGAGAAAGACCAGGATGCTCAAGATGACTAGCGTGGGCAGGATCAGCAATAGCCGCCTGAGGATATACGCTCTCACCGAGACTCCTTTCGATGAGCGAGGGGCCGGGAAGACGGCGCTCGGAGCGCAACCCCCAGCCCCCCCCTCTTTTGCGTGGCCAGTAGGGATTCGCTCCCTCTAGCGACCCATTGCTTCCTTCAGGTCCTGGTCAATCCAGACGCGGGTGAAGACGGTGTTGACTTGACCGACTCCCAAATTCCCTTCACCGTTGTAACCGATGACCCACGGTTGGAACGCGTTGTACTGTGGGGCCATGCCACCCCATATCGTCCAGAACTTCTCTATCGCGTACTGATCCAATTCTCCAGCTATCCTGTTCTGCTCCTCTATGGTAGTAGCGGCTAGGCCGGCTTCATACTTGGCTGTATAGACCGGGTCGTTGACATTGGAGCTGTTGTGTCCTACGGCCGGTGTAAAGCGAGCCCCCAGTGCAAGTGGGTACCACCTATTGGCCCCTTCCGCGAATATCATTTCGAAATCCCTTTCACTTCTTCTAGGGGCAACGACAGCTCCCGGGTGGGGGCCGTCAATCTCCACATCAATGCCAATCTTATTCCAGTATGAAACGAGTAATTCTACATAGTTCAAATCGTACACCTCGTAGGCCAGATACTCGGTTTTAAATCTAATGCCGTTGGCGCCGCGAGGATACCCGGCCTCATCAAGCAACGCCTCGGCACCTTCCGGGTCGTAGTCAAAGACCTTCTTCACATCTTCTGGCCACTCTTCGAATTGGGTGACACTCGCTGTAAAAGAACGGTTTATCTGCCCCTGAGGTATCATCTGGGCGTTACCCTTATAGTAAGCGTTGTTGATTTCCTCGAGGTTTAGTGCCATCTGCATTGCCTTGCGCACCCTGATGTCGTCAAAGGGCTTCAATTGGACGTTCATACCAGTACCATTATCCGAATCCAAGGAAAACGGCCATATCACGAGTTCGGGGTTGGTCCGCTGGAGGCTCTCTACCTGGTCGATAGTCCTCATTTGAGCTGCTCCGATCACACCTATGTAATCAACCTGACCCGTGCGCAGTGCTGCCAACTGTGTTGCCACCTCGGGCATAGTCAGGGCCCTTAACCGGTCAATATAGGGCAGGCGGTTCTCCGGGTATTTTTCGTCGTAGCCCCAGTAGTCAGGATTCTTGTCCCAGGTGATGGAGCTACCCTCGGTCCAGTCGGTCAGCATCATGGGTCCGGTGCCGACCAGGTTCCTCCAATCCGTAGCGTCCCCGTGTTCCTTGATTACCTCGGGGGGGTATATCCAAGCAACTAGGCCGTCGAGGATAGCCGTCAGCGCAGCGAGGTTTAGCTCCTCAAGCTTAAAAACAACCGTCCATTTGTCGGTGGCCGTTATCGATTCAATTTCGATACCATTCCAGCTAGTAGCATGTTCGCTACGTTCGGTGAAACCGCTACCCGTACCCGTAATACGGTGATAGTTATATACGATATCGTCGGCAGTCAGCTCCCGACCGTTCATCGGCGGCTTATCATGCCAGTGAACGCCTTGGCGGACGTTGACGATATACGTCAGTGGGTCGGGCTGCGACCAGCTTTCCGCCAACTGCCCTATCGTGTAAGTTGGAGGGCTGTGAAAATGGAAGTCATATTTGTCCCTGGGCGTTGCCCAGTCCACCATGCCCAGCTTCTCTAAAACGCCAGCGAAGTAGGCATTTGCCCACCAACCACTGAGTACGGCGTCAGGACCCGCCGGCTCGTCTTTTAGGGCGAAGGTTATTGTCCCGCCGTACTGTGGCGCCACCACCACCTTGCCGGTGGAGGGGTCGGTCACATACTTCTTGTCGGCAGCGACTGCCGGCCCCTCTTCTCCGGCCGGGCTCGCCCATACGCCGGTAGCGGCCAAGCTGAGAACCAACACGACCGCGAAGGAAGTTCTAGTGCTTGCGATGATATTCATGGTTTCTCCATCATTAAGTGTTTGAGCGTATTGCGGAGCGCCGAAGCTGCTCCCTGGCTGCGCTCTCGCCCGCAACGCGGGTGCCCAGACAGAGTCGGATCTAGTCAGATCATTGAATCGCGCGGCGTGTGACTCATTCGGGATAACCCCGGCTCACGCCGCGCGTCTACGGTTCTTTGAGTGTCACGTTGCGCCTCCTGTGTGCCGGCAAACGGCAAACGGTAGGGTGCCGTGAATGAAAGAGTCACACGTGGAAGGGCTGGCGACCCACGGCGGCCCCGAGTCATGCGCCGTCGCTCGCAAGAGCGGGGGTCTAGCAGACCCGAGCAAATACGGAAACGCTTCGCACGGGAACCGGGAGACTCCAGCTTCGCCTGTGGTGGACGGCACGGCAGGCCGTGCCGGGAAGTCCATGGACGTGTCGACACCCGCATCGTGCCGCCACGCCGGGGGTGGTCGGCGGAGCGACGGGCGTGATTGACCGGCGGCGCCGCCGGTGGTCATGGCCGCGGTCAGTCGCGGCCGGGCTCCGGCACGGGTGCGATCGCCGGGGAGCGTGCGGGCAACCTGCATGCCGGTTTGGCGATGGACCGAGCCGGAGCCACCGAGAGTTGCGGCGGTGGTAGAGGCGACGGCGTGCGCGGGGGCGCGTAAGCCGCGATCAGCCGGAGCGGTTAATGTATTCGTGTATAACGAGTTAGATGTGTGGTGGTGGTGGGGGGGGGGCGTCACCAGCCGCCCACCGCGCTGACCGTCGTCATGGCGATCCATCGCATCCATCTGATCCAATCAGAGCACGCTCGCCTGACCATGTCAAGCGCGCGAACTACAGAGTGCGGACCAGTTGGGGCGCGACATCCTCAGCCGGGTCATCTACGGGGCACGCATCTCGGTGATCATTGGCCTGTCGGCAACCAGCATCAACCTGCTGGTGGCGCTGCTGATCGGCGCAACCAGCGGATTCTTCGGCGGCAAGCTCGACATGGTGGTGCAGCGGTTTGTGGACGCCTGGATGGCGTTCCCGGGGCTGCTCATCCTGATCACGGTGATGTCGCTGGTCGGCCAGGGCCGGCGGCAGATCATCCTGGTGCTGGGCATCGCCGGCAGCATCAGCGGTTCGAGAATCGCGCGCAGCGCGGTGATCCGGATCAAGGAGAACGCCTACGTGGAGGCGGCGAGGGCGATCGGGGTAGGCACCGGCAGGACGATCTTCCGGCACGTGCTGCCGAACATCATGGCGCCGATGATCGTGATCTTCACGGTGACCATCGGCGACGTGATCATAGCGGAGGCGTCGCTGACCTTCCTGGGTCTTGGGCTGCCGCCGGACGTGGCGAGCTGGGGCGGGATGCTGAGTTGGGAAGGAAGGCGCTACATGGAGCGGGTGCCGGCGCTGGCGCTGTGGCCGGGGCTGTGCCTGTTCACCGTTGTGTGGGGCCCCAACATGTTCGGGGACGCCATGCGGGACCTGCTGGACCCGAGTCTGAAGGGCGGCGTGGGCCGCTATCACAAACAAGGAGAGAAATACTCATGACCGATTTCAAGCCCATCGCCGCTTCGCTCGAGGAACGGGGGTTCTGCGTTGTTCCGGAGTTCCTGAGCGGTGACGAGATCGACTTCCTGGTGTCAGAATTCGATGCCAGCCCGGACTATTCGCCCCCAACGAAGGCCAGGCATGCGGAGCGGCACCTTGGCGACAAGCCCGTTGCCGGTCAAACCGGAGCTCTGCGTTCCACCGCAATGGGACGACGAGAAACCTTCCAAGGAATAGGTCCGCGGATCGAAGAATTCGCCCGCGGCGTGACCGGAGCCAAGGCCGCGCTCTATCAGATTCTCTATCTGCAGACGCCGGTGACCGATCTCTCCTGGCATCAGGATCACGATCACTTCTTCCTGACCGAGTACAATCCGACTCATCTCAATTACTGGATTCCGTTGGTCAAGCCGTCGCGCACGGAGGCGGGACTGCGGGTGATTCCCTGGGATCGGCTGCGCGGCAAGTCGCCGCGAGTGTTCAACCTCTGCCGGCGCTCGGGCGCGAGCAGGTTGTACTCGTTGCGTGACGGGGGCACCTTGTACCTGTCCGACTGGAGCGGGGTCTACCATCACGACGAGGAGCTGGAGATCGAGGAGGTCATGGAGACTCCGGAGGTGGGGCCCGGCGACCTGCTGCTGCTGAGCCTCAACACCATCCACGCGACGCAGACGACCGAGGATCGGCGCGTGGCGGTATCGCTGCGCACCTGCGATCCGGCGACGCCGATCGACTGGCATCGGGTGGCCGGCAGTCCCACCATTGCAAAATTGCAGCGTCTCGGCGGCTTTCGAGGGAACGCGGCTCCCAACAAGCTGTATCTCCCGGTCTTTCAAGCCACCCAGGAAAACGACTTCGGCATCACCTTGGCGGACGTCCTGCCGACCTTGACTGGCGAGCGCGAGTAGATTCGCCGCAGTCTACGCAGCCGTAACCCCGCTACCCGGCGGTCAGGATCGCAACCCTCGTCGATTGTGTTTGACAGCTCTTCGCGGCGCCACTACGGTGGCGGGCGCCCAGCATGGCGCGCCAGTTGTATCAGCCGCACGACAACCTGTTCCGCAAGGTGTTCTCGGACGAGGGCGAGGCGGCTGGACTGCTGCGCCCGAATCTGCCGGAGTGGTTGAGCAGCACGCTGGACTGGTCGACGTTGACCTTGCAGGATCGCAGCTACGTGGACGAAGAGCTGGAGGCCAGCCAGTCCGACCTGCTGTTCGAGGTCCAGTGGCAGGCTGACGCCGGCCAGGCGGGCACCCGCGTGACGGCGAGCGAGCCGAAGCGGCTGCTGCTGTACGTGCTGTTCGAGCACCAATCGACGCCGAGCCGCTGGATGAGGGTCCGGTTGTTGGAGTACTGTTGCCGTATCTGGGCGGATGCCTTGCGGGCGGACGAGAAGCGGGCTGAGTTGCCGCCGATCGTGCCGGTGGTGTTCTACCAGGGGAAGCGGCGCTGGCGGCATGCGCTGGAGTTCGCGGAGTTGTTTGCGGAGGCGGTGCGGGAGTGGCCGTGGACGCCGCGCTTTGAGCACCTGCTGGTAGACCAATCGCAGGCGGCGGTGGGCGAGGTGCGCGGCAGAGCGCTGGGGCGTGTCGCGCAGCTTGCGCTGATGGCGGCGGCGCGACGGCGGGTGAGTCAGGCGCGAGCGGCGCTGCTGATGGCGGCGCAGTACATGGGCGAGTTGGCAAGGAGCGGACGGACGGACCCGTTCGGAGCCATCGTGAGGTATGTCATTACGACGCAGGACCGGCAGACCGTGAGGGAGTTCGGCGACGCGTTGCGACGGCACGTGCCAGGAACGGGAGGAGACATGAAGACGTACGCAGAAGAGTTGCTCCAGGAGGGACTGCGGAAGGGCCGCCAGGAAGGCCGCCGGGAGGGCCGCCAGGAAGGCCGCCAGGAAGGTCAGCTTGGCACGATCGAGAACTTCTTGCGAGCTGGGATCGAGTGGTCGGTCATTGAGGAGGCTACCGGTGTCGACCAGGAAGCGTTCCAGGCACTCCGTCGGCGGATCGGTAAATCGGAACGGACGGCCGAGTAACCGCTGGAAACCCGAATCGAGCGGCTGGATCGGAGCTTAGCGGTATCGCTGCGCACGCAACATTCGACGAGATCTGGCCCGATAGTCTCGAACTGGGTTGGCGCCCACGGAGCGCTCAAGGAGTTGCTTGTACGCTGGACGGTGAGCCAACACGCGTCCCCTATCTGAACGCCGGGCTACCAGATCGTGTCGGCGCCGAGCGTAGCGATGGCCGGGTCGGGAGTCGCCACTCTGATCGTTTCCATCGTGCCCTGGGCAGCGATCATGCGGTCGAACGGATCGCGGTGGTCGCCGGGCAGGGAACCGGCTCGCAGCGCGTGGGCGCGGGACACGTCGAGCTGGCGAAACCCGTCGCGAGCGATCCGGTCGTCCCACTCCGCGATGATCGGGCCGCCGGCGGGGTACTTCCCGACGCGGTGCTTGGTCGCGATTTCCCACGCGCTGGCGGCGCTGACCCACACTTGGTTGTGCGGGTCCTGGAGGAGGCCTTCGAGCCGTGCGCTGAGCTTGTCCGGTTCCGCCCACGCCCACAGCAGCGCGCAGGTGTCGAGCAGGAGGATCACCCGCCCTCCCAGGAGGCCAGCTCGGCGTCATCGAGCGGCTCGAAGAACGAATCGGGCACCGGGCCGTCGCGGTCGCAGTAGCGGCCGAGGGTTCGCGGAGCGGGAGCTTGCAGCGGCACGAGCCGGGCGTACGGCGTGCCCGCCTTGGCGATGACGATCTCCTCGCCGGCGTGCGCCCGTTCGAGCAGCCGCGAAAGCTGCGTCTTGGCCTCGTGCACGTTCACGGTAGTCATGTCTTGGTACTAGTCTGATTACAAGACTTAGTCAACCAGATAGACAGAAGTAATGTAAGGCGACGCTTGACAAACTTGCGGCTTCGCCCCATCGTGCGGCCAGTGATCGGAAGCATTCACTTTCGGATGGGATGACGACGGCGCGACGGACGTGAATCTGGAGGACTACCACTGATGGTCGAGCGCCACCATTCCATACACCCGGTTCATCCGGGCGAGATCCTGCGCGAGGACGTTCTGCCGGCGCTCTCAATGAGCAAGACGGCCGTGGCCGATCTGCTCGGAATCTCCCGCCAAACGCTGTACGACATCCTGAATGAGCGGCAACCGGTCACGGCCGAGATGGCGGTTCGATTCGGGAAGCTGTTCGGCAACGGCGCCGCCTTCTGGGCAAACCTGCAGCGCGGTCATGATCTGGCCGTCGCGGAACGCACGGTGGACGTCTCCGGGATACCGACCCTGGCAGGCCATGGCTGACCGATAGTGCGCACGGCATACGCGGCCACTGCCGGCCCGTGCAAGGTTGAGGGATTCTGCACGCGGCTCATCGCGGTTATGGCGCGCGCAGTCGTGTTGGTGGCCGGGTGTGCCGGTGCGTATGCGCAAACGCCGGTGGTACCGGTGGAGGTGGCGGCGCAGCCGTTTGCGCCGAGCGCCGGCGCGTGCACGGGCGCGTTCGTGGCGCATCCGCTGCCCCATACCACCCGCAGCAACCAGGAAGAGCTGGTGTTCTTCGTGGCCAACGGGGCAGGCGTGGCCCTCGCCGACCTTGACGACGACAACCGCATCGACATCGTCCTGGCGGGCGTGCACGCGCCGCCGTCCGTGTTCTGGAACCAGGGCGGTCTGGTGTTTCGAAAGGAGATACTGGAAATCGACGGCAGCCGCGCGGTCAACGCGGTGGATGTCGACGGCGACGGCCGCCTTGACCTGGTGTTCACGCACGCCGGCAACCGCCCGTCGCTGTGGCGTACCAGGACCGGCCTCGCACTGCCCGTCTTCGAGCAGGTCCCGCCGCGGCAGTTCATCGGACGGTACAATCCCTACTCGATCGCCTGGGCCGACCTGGACGGTGACACCGACCTGGACATGGTGGGCGCCTCCTACAACGCCGAACTGATGGCGCGCGGATTCGGCACGCCGTCCGGCGGCGGCGTGTTCCTGTTCACCAATGCGGGCGGCGCGCTGAAGCCGGACCTGCTGGTCTCGCATGCGCAGGCACTGGCGGTACTGCTGACCGACCTGGATGGCGACGGACGCCGCGACATCCTGGTAGGCAACGATTTCGCCACTCCCGACGAGGCGTTTCTCAACAAGCCGGACGGGTGGATCGACGCGGCGCCGTTCGAGCGCACCACGGCCAACACCATGGGCTTCGCCGAGGGCGACACCGACAACGACGGCCGCTTCGAGATTATCGGCATCGACATGAAGCCGTACCAGGAGGACCCGGTGTGGACCCCGCCGCTGGAGGGCAAGGGCTCGATGCAGGCCGACGACGGCGTGCAGTTCGTGGCCAACACGCTGCAGTTTCGCCGCGGCGACCCGCCGGTGTTCGTCGACGAGGGCGGCGCCCGCGGCGTCGATGCCACCGGTTGGAGCTGGTCGGTGCAGTTCGGCGACCTGGACAACGACGGCGCGCTCGACCTGTACGTGGTCAACGGCATGATCAACGAGGGCCTGTTCGGCGACTTGCCGGGAGATGAGCTGGTCGAGGAGAACCAGGCGCTGCGCAACGACGGCACGGGGCACTTCGCGCCGGCGCCGGAGTGGGGCCTGGGCGCCACCGAGGGCGGGCGCGGCATGAGCTTCGCGGACCTGGACAACGACGGCGACCTGGACATCGTGGTCAACAACTTCGCGAAGCCGTCGGTGCTGTTCGAGAACCGGGTGTGCGGCGGCGCGGCGCTGCAAGTGGAGCTGCACTGGGAAGGCTCGCTCAACAGCCGCGCGATCGGCGCTCGGCTATGGCTGCACACGTCCGAGGGGCGCTACGTGCGCGAGATGCGCGCCGACAGCGGCTACCTGTCCAGCCTGCCGGCAAGAGTTCACTTCGGCCTCGGCAACGCCGCCGGCAGTGACTTGCAGCGTCTGGAGGTGATCTGGCCCGATGGCGCCACGTCGCATGTCGACGACCCACCGATCGGCTCCGTGCTCGAAGTCCGCCGCCGGCAAGCCGCGTCGCAACCCGTCCCCTGATCGTTACTCGATCCGGCCGGTGAAGTAGCGTTCGGCGAGGTGGAAGGCGGCGATGCCGACCCGCTCGCCGATCAGGCGGCCGGGGATGTCGTCGGCGGGGGGGTGGATGCCGCCCCAGATGCGCGACAGGCTGCACTGGTCGGCGGCGTCCCGGTAGGTGGCCCACTGCAGCGTCAGGTCGACGCTCGGCCCATCCTCGAACACCAGGAACTCGTTCTTTGCGGCCGGGAACTCGCCGATGCCGCCGGGGAAGAAGGCGTCTCCGGTCACCAGGGTGAGCACCTCGGCGCCGGCGCGGGAGTAGGTGGAATGGCCCGACACGTAGCCGGCGAACGGCGGGGTGACGAATGACGGCCGCTGGTAGGGCCACCAATTCTCGGCCAGGATCCAGCCCACTCCTGCCACGTCCGATTCGGGCCGCTCGATGAACGCCGGTCCGCGCCAGGCATACAGCTTCACCTTGCCGACGTGCTCCCCCTGCTCGCCGGCCAGCGCATCGCCCGCTTCGACCAGTTCCACGTAGCCGTCCACCAGTGGGATCCCGCGCGGGTCGTAGCGTGGCAGGGCCTGGTCCGAGCTCTGGCCGCGCTCCGCCATGCCGCGGATGGCGGAAATGGGACGAATGTAGTCATACCATCCCTTGAGGCCCCAGGCGGCGATGGCGGCATCGTGCACGGCGCCGCCCAGTGCGAAGTAGGCCTTCACGTCCCACTCCAGGCCGTCGAGCTCCGGGCCCCGGCCCCGGAAGCGCCGCTCCAGGGCGGGGTGATCGTTGACGTAGTTCAGGATGGTGAACCAGTGGCCGGGCGGCGTCTCCGAATCGGGGCCGTCGGCCCAGAACTCGGCCAGCACGCGGGCATAATCGGCCCGCGGAACCCACTGCGGCGCGTACGGAAGGCCGGTGCGCGGATTCACCTCGTGCCCCCTCCCGGGGTCGCCGCCTGCCAAAAGATCGAAGAAGGCAGGATATGCCTCGACACTGCGCGGCAGCCCGGGCAGGTTGCCGATCGCCGCCGGGGAGATGTCCCACAGCACGCCGTCCGCCGGATCGAGGTGGGAAGACCAGATCGAGACCAGCACGAAGCCCCATTGGTAGGCGGCGGACTGCCGGTAGCGTCCGCCGGGATCCAGGGAGGGCGGGGCGCCGGGGTCGTGGTACACCCGGTAGCGGTAGCCGTCCCGTTCATGGATGGTGAGATCGTCCTCGGCGAGCGCGAACGGGGTGACCTCGCCCCACTCGGGGCTGATGAACGGCGGGGTGGCGCCGGGGAACTCGTTGCCCGCCTGGTCGATGTATACCTCCAGGGTGAGCGGCTGCCAGCGGTTGGGATCGACCAGCGTGGGGTTGCCCGGCTCCAGCAGGTTCAGCGGCGGGTTGACCGGTTCGTAGTAGCGGTTCGCATAGCTGTCCCACTCGTTGGAGCCGTCCTGCAGCCCGAATTCGAGCAGGCAGCCGGCGATGTGGTTGCCCAGGGCGGCCGCGGAGCCGGTCGCGTAGTCGGTGGACGTGAACGACCGGTCGTGGCCTTGCGCGGCGAGCAGCGCATTGATGCGGGCGAGCGTCTTGCGCGCACCCGGCGACACCCGGAACCGCTCCCGGATGATGCGGTACATGGCGTAGCCGATGGCCTCTTCGCGCGCCTCTCGCACGTCGTCCGGCGCGTTCATGCCGCCGAAGGGACAGGCGAAGCCGCCGACCGCGGCGCCAAGCAGGTAGGGGGCCGCCGTATCGTCGAATGCCGCCCAGGCGTCGTACATGGCGATGGCGGCGTGGAACAGGTTGCGTGCATGCACCGTGGGGCGTGCATAGTCGTTGCGGATCGCGTCCAGCAGCGCCTCGTTCCACAAGCGGGCGACCGAATGCGAGCCGTGGTCCGCGGCTGAGGACTCCTGGCTCGGCGGCGCCTCGGGCGCGAGTGCCGGCGTTGACGCGGCCCCGGCAGAGGCCTGTTGTTGCGCCTGGACGCTGACGGCTGCTGCGAGCAGTGCTGCCGCGGCGGCAGCCTGGGCGGCCCGTATCCGGTGGCCAACCGGCTGCATTCGAGCGCCGATGCAGCCCGTCCGGCGGCGATGGTCCTTGCTCACATATCGCCCCGAAACCGCCGTCCAATGGACGCCGCTTTCGGCCCATCTCCACCTACGCGCAGGAACCTGTCGTAACCCGACAACCACCTGTGCCCCGACGTGCCCGTTGGTCGTCGTGCCTTGCCGGTCGGGCGCCTCGCCGTTCTCGGTGCGGCGCCGGGTTCCACCACCGGCTGCTCGCCTGCAGCGCGCCGTCCCTGGCCCGTGTTCACCACTCGGTGCTCAACCCTTGATCGCTCCCGCGGTGATTCCCGAGACGTAGTATTTCTGCAGCCACAGGAAGAGCATCACGATGGGCGCGGTGGTGAACACGATGCCGGCCGCCAGCAGCCCGTACGTGTACTGGAACACCCCGGCGTAGCTGGTCATGATTCCGTACGGAACGGTAATCGTGCTGTTGTCGGTGGCGAGCAGCAGCACGTACAACATGTGATTCCAGGATGCCAGGAAGCAGAAGATCGACACCGCGGCGATGCCCGGCCCGATCAACGGCACCACGATGCTCCAGATTACCCGGAAGCTGGTGGCGCCTTCGATGAACGCCGCGTCCTCCAGGTCGCGGTCCACGGTATCGCAGAATCCCTTCATCATCCAGATCGAAAATGGCAGCACCAGGCCCATTTCGGCGAGGATCAGACCGAGGTGGGTGTTCACCAGGCCAAGCGTCCGATACACCATGTAGATCGGCACGATAATCGCGATGTACGGGAACATCTGCGTGTTCAGAATGGAGATCAGCAACACCTTCTTGCCGGGAAACTCGAATCGCGAAAAGCTGTAGCCCGCCAGTATCGCGAACACGCCGGCCAGCAGGGTGACCGAGCCGGTGATGATGATGCCGTTCCTGATGTAGCTTGCCAGCGTCTTGAACGGCAGTGTCTGGGTGCGGTCGGTGTCCAGGTTGATGCCGAATATCATCAGGTAGTTGTCCAGCGTCCAGGTGACCGGCAGCAGCGTCGGATGCTTGCCCAACGTCTCCGGATTGGGCCGCAGCGACAGCGATACGTACCAGAACACCGGGAACATCGCGACCACGATCAGCACCAGCAGGATCAACGCCCTGACGATCGGCGCGAGCACATTGGTGGACTGCACCGGCCCCGCGTGCCGCGGCCGCAGCCTGGCCAACAGGCCCTGCCGCGGCAGAACCGATTCGCTGTCCGTCACGACATTACCTTCATCTGCCTGAGATAGGTGTACGAAGCCACCAGCAGCAGCAACAGCCATACCACCCCGAGGGCGGCGGTGTAACCCACGTCGGCCTGGTCGAAGGCCATGCGCTGGGCGAGGATCACGAACGTCTCCGACCTGCCGAGCGGCCCTCCCTTCGACACCGTGTAGATCAGGTCGAAGAAGTTGAACCCCCACACCACCGACAGCGTGGTGGAGATCACGATGACGCCCTTGAGCGACGGCAGCGTAATGCGGAGGAATCGTTGCCAGCCGTTGGCGCCGTCGATGGTAGAGGCCTCGATGATGTCCTGCGGAATGGTCTTGAGGCCGGCGAGAAACATCGCCATGAAGAACGGAAACGCGATCCACATGGTGGCGCCGATCACCGACGCTCCCACCATGTCCGGGCTCTCGAAGAACTTCAATGCTCTCGATATCAGTCCGAGGTTCATGAGCAGTTCGTTGATGATGCCGTTGCGCGACGACGCCATGGTGCGGAACATGAACGCAACCGCGACCGGCGGCAGAATCCACGGGATCAGCAGCATGCCCACGAGAAAACGGTTGGCGCGCGTCTCCCGGTTCAGCAGGACCGCCGCCACCAGGCCAATGAACGCCGCGCCGAACGTCCATATGGTGGTGAAGATGGCGGTGTTCCGGAGTGCGTTCCAGAAGTAGCGGTCGTTGAACAGCTTGACGTAGTTGTCAAATCCGATCCACGGCGTGTCGCCGAGATTGGTCAGGCGCACCTGCTGAAAGCTGCTGACGATGCCGAGCAGGAGCGGGTAGAAGATGGTGGAGAAGATCGTGATTACCGCGGGCAGAGAGATGAACAGGCCGAACCACTTGCGGCGCTGCTCCAGGGGCAGATTGGTGAACTTGAATGCGCGGGCAACCATCTTTGATCAGTGGACTTCCGATGGGTCGATGGTGGGAGAGGGCGGCGTGCCCTCTCCCACACGACAAGCGTAGAACCTGCTAGAACAGGACCGACTGCAGACCCTTTTCGGCAGTCTTGATGATCTCGTCGATCGGCTCGTCGGTCAGCACCGATGCCTGCCAGGAGTCGATAATGAGCTTGCCCGTGGCGTGCCAGTTGGGATTGTACGGCATCACCTGCAGGTAGGGATAGGAGTTCTCCAGGAACCCGCGATGGATGTCATTGTCGTATTCGTTGGCCAGGCGCTTCTGTGCCAGCGACTGCGGCGGCACGATCGAGCCGGTCATCTTGATGTAGTTCTGTGCGGCATATTCGCTGCCGGCAAAGTACTGCACGAATGCCCACGACTCCGGCTTGACGTCGCTGCCTTCCCAGATCGCGAGCGTGTGGTCGATCACCGGGATGACCGGATCCATGCCGGCCTCCACGACCGGGAACCGCTCCACCGAGAACACGTCGAAGATCTTGTCGCCGCCGAGCAGGTCGGGGTTGGTGTTGCGCCCGAGCGGCAGGGTGTTGCCCGAATCGGTCAGATAGGGCACCTCTTCAAAGTAGAGGGACTGGCGGCCGTCGCCGCAAGTGGCCGCGAACGCATCGATCTCGGCCATGTCGCGCATGAAGCCGTACATGGTGTGCAGCTCGGGGGAATCGAACCCGGTCTCCCCGTTCGCCACGGCGTCGGGATTCATCGGGAACACGCCGAAGTTCCAGAACGCCCACAGCACCATGCCGAGGTTGTCGCCGCACATCTGCCAGTTGTGCATGCCGTAGATGTCGTTCTCCTTCAGCTTGACGGCGTTGGCGTAGACGTCGTCCCAGGTGACCGGAACGGTGAGCCCGTTGCGCTCCAGGAGGCCGCGGTTGGTCCACCAGCCGTGCGAGTTGACCGCGTTCGGTACCGCGAACAGCTTGCCGTCCACGGTGTTGGTCTGCAGCGACGCCTGGTAGTTGTCGTCCAGGTAGTCCTGCGGCGCCAACTGGTTGAGGTCGGCCAGCGCGCCGGCGATGCCGAGCTGGTAGGGCCAGTCGGAATCGAGCATCATCACGTCGACCGAATCGCCCGCCGCGGCGCGCGTCATCAGCTTGTTGCGGGTCTCGGCCCAGCCGCTCGCCTCCATGCGGATGTCGATGGCCGGATTCAACCGCATGTACTCGTCGACCACCGACTGCACGGGGGCCTTGAAGTCGGACTCGCCCCACATCCAGGAGTCGAACCGGATCACGGTCTTGCCGTCGGCCGTCGCGTCTCCTCCCTCTTCGTCGCCGCTTGCCCACAGGGCAGTGGCGGTCAGGGCGAGTCCGCAGAGGACTGCCAGAAATGTACGGAATGTTGGGTAATGCACCATAAGGACTCCTTTTCCTGGGCAATACGAGGATTCACCGCCTGCCCGGCGGGCACACGGTGGACTCGGCTATGAGACCATGCCGCGGGAACCGCGTCAAGCACGCAGCGCCAGGCGCCAGGGAGGCCGCGCACTGCCCGGCACACCGGACGCGGCGATTGCGTCGTTGCGTGCGGATGCCTATTATGGGGCAGCACTCAGGGGCCCGTGGAGGGGCTCGACAAGGAGAATAAGGAGCAACGATGTATCGACACGTTCTACTGATGATGGCCGCCGGTCTGCTGGCGGCGATGCCGCTGGCCGCGGCCGGTGACGACGAGGCCGCCGCGCCCGAGAGCGACGAGCCGGTCAAGCTGGTCACCACGTTCTGGGGCGGCGCGGTCAAGGCGACGGCGTTCGAGAACTCCGCCAACGCCTACATGGAGCAGCACCCCAACGTGGTGATCGAGCTGATCAACATCCCCGGCGGCGACTACAGCAGCAAGCTGCTGGCGATGATCGCGGGCGGCACGCCGCCGGACGTGATCAACATCAACAGCTTCCTGACGCTGGAGCTGGACGGCATGCTGGTGGAGCTGACCGACAAGATGGACGACCTGGGCTACTTCGATCCGCAGAACGGCCTCTACCAGGGCTGGTTCACCATGCTGTCCTCGGACGGCTTCTACGACCGCGGCGAGTCGCTGTACCAGGCGCCGCTCGGTACCGGCACCACCATCCTGGCCTACAACAAGCGGCTGTTCGACGAGGCGGGCGTGGCCCACCCGACGACCGACTGGACCTGGGAGGGCGAGTTCCTGGCGGCGGCCAAGAAGCTGTCGGAGCCGGAGAACCAGTGGGGCGTCAACGGTATCAACCGTGGCCGCTTCGGCATCACCGGCGCCGTGCCGGCGGCGTTTGGCGGCACCTTCATCGACACCGAGACCATGACCTTCGCCGGCGACACGCCGGAGACGCTGGCCGCGCTGGAGTTCATGCAGGACCTGATCTACGAGCACGGCGCCCACCCGACGCCGGCGGAGCAGGAGGCGTTCGGCGGCCAGGTCGGCATGTTCGAGAACGGCTCGGCGGCGATGTACATGCTGCACACGTTCGAGATGCCCACCATCTACGACATGCAGGATCCGTGGGACATCCAATTCCTGCCGCAGGGCCCGGCCGGAAGCTGGGCGCCGCTGTACGGCGGGCGGCTGGCGGTGATGGCGTCGAGCGAGAATCCGGAGCACGGCTGGGAGTTCGTCAACCTGATCAACGGCCCGGTGGGCCAGGGCTTCTTCAGCATCTCGAGCGGGTTCAACAACCCGCCGCTGCAGCACGTGGCCAACACCGAGGAGTTCCGCACCGGCCCCGAAGGCGCGCCGCCCAACAACTGGATCCGCGTGGACGCCCTCAAGCAGGCGGTGGTAACCGGGCCGATCGTGCCCAACATCGGGCGCGTCAACACCCTGATCGACGACCAGCTCGCACTGATTTGGCAGAACGAGGTCACGCCCGAAGAGGCGATGACGAAGATCAAGGCCGAGGTGCAGTCGCTCCTCGACGAGGGCTTCTAGGCAGGTCGAGTCGGCGAACGCGCGGCGGACGGGCGGCGTGACCCCGATCAAGCGGCAGGAGATCATCTCCGCCTACGTGTTCACGGCCCCCTGGTTGATCGGTTTCCTGGTCTTCCTGGCGGGCCCGATGCTGGGCGCCTTCGTGCTGGCGCTGTACGAGTGGAACGGCATCGGCGCGATGAAGTGGCGCGGGCTGGGCAACTTCTCGCGCGCGTTCGCCGACTTCGACTTCTGGCAGTCGCTGCGCGTCACCTCCAGCTTCGTGTTCACGGCGCTGCCGGCACGGGTGGTGGTGGCGCTGGCGCTGGCGCTGCTGGTCAACCGCATCCGCACCAACCAGAACCTGTTCTCGACCGTCATCTTCATCCCGGTGGTGATCCCGGGAGTGGCGCTGGCGATCCTGTTCGCGCGCGTGCTGAACCCGGAGGTGGGGCTGCTGAACCGCTTCCTGGAGCTGTTCGGCATCATCGGGCCGGGCTGGCTGTTCTCGCCGCAGTGGGCGTTGCCGGGGCTCGGGCTGATGTTCCTGTGGCAGTCGGGCGGCGCGATGATCCTGTACATCATCGGGCTGGAGGCGATTCCGGGCGAACTGGTGGAGGCGGCGGCGATCGACGGCGCGGGCGCCTGGCGGCGCTTCCTGCGCATCACGCTGCCGCTGCTGACGCCGATCATCCTGTTCAACCTGATCGTGGGGGTAATCGGCAACTTCCAGTACTTCGCGCCGGTGTTCGTGATGACGCAGGGCGGCCCCAACAAGGCGACGCTGTTCTTCGTGTTCAACGTCTACCGCACCGCGTTCCAGTACTTCGAGTTCGGCTACGCCTCCGCGCTCACCGTGGTGCTGTTCTTCCTGATCGCGCTGATGACCTTCGGGCTGCTGCGCAGCTCGCGCGCCTGGGTGTTCTACCGCGGTGCGGCGTAAGCGCGGCAGCGGACCGGCGGGCGGCGGCGTGCTGCCGATAGGGCGGGGCTGATGCCCGCGACGCTGTCGGGGGCGCGCTCGCGCCACGCGGTGGGCCAGGTCGGCACCTACCTGGTGGTGGTGGCCATCGTGCTCGCGGTGCTGATTCCGCTGTTCTGGATGGTCTCGGCCAGCCTCAAGACACAGAACGAGGTGTACGACTTCAAGTGGCTGCCGCAGGTGCCGCAGTGGCACAACTACGTGGTGGGGCTCACCACCTTCGAGTTCGGGCGCTATTTCCTGAACACCATCCTGGTCACCGGCATCAACGTGGTCGCCGGCGGCATCGTGGCGTCGTGGACGGCGTTCGCGCTGGCGCGGCTGGAGTTCCCCGGCCGCAACCTTATCTTCGCGCTCGTGCTCGGCACCATGATGCTGCCGTTCGCGGCCTACATGATCCCGAGCTTCGTGCTGTTCCGCTGGCTCGGCTGGATCGACACCTACACCGTGCTCACGGTGCCGTTCTTTCTCGCCGTGCCCGGCTTCTTCGTGTTCCTGATCCGCCAGTACTACATGACCATCCCGCGCGAGTTCGACGACTCGGCCAAGATGGACGGCTGCAACTTCTTCAAGATCTACTGGTACCTGCTGCTGCCGCTGTCGCGCCCGGCGCTCACCACCGTCGGCATCTACATCTTCCTGGCCAACTGGGAGGACCTGATCCGCCCGGTGCTGTTCATCAACAGCAAGGAGATGCGCACCGTGAGCGTCGGCCTCGCGCTGCTCAGCGAGTCCACCGAGCAGGCCCCGGAGCACCACCTGATGATGGCGGTGTCGGTGATCTTCATCATTGTCCCGATCGTGATCTTCCTGATGTTCCAGCGCTACTTCCGCCAAATGGGCGAAGGCGGCCTCGACACCGTATCGATCAAGTGACCGGAGCACGTCCCCGTGTGCGCGCTACGGCGCCGGCGCCGACTGGATCGACGCCGATCCGGTAGCGGGGCTGCAACGGCCGCTGCGGCTCGAGCGGGAGGCCGCGCCGCGATCCTCGGTTCGTGCCCGCGGCAGCAGGGGTATCTTGGACGGGGAGGGCGCGGATCGGGATGGTGCGTATGCCGGCGGGTGGCGTGCGGCGGCGGCCGGCGAGGGCGAGGAGCCGGGCCACGCGCTCGCCGGTCGGGGGGTGGCTGTCGGTGAGCCGTGCCCGCGCGGGGGCGGCGGGATAGCCGAACATCAGCTCCCACCAGGTGCGGCGGCGCTGCTCCAGGGAGACGAGGGCGGATGCCAGGCCGCGCGGGTCTCCGCTCAGGGCGCCGGCAGCGCGGTCGGCGTTGAATTCGCGCGAGCGGGCCAGGGCCATCTGCAGCAGGCCGCTCAGGGTGGGCGCCGCCAGCATCAGCAGCACGACAGGCAGCGGCACGCTGACCACGCCGCCGGCGAGGGCGGGCAGGGTAAACAGCAGTCCGAGGCCGCCGGCCAGGGCCAGGGCGCCGGTGAAGCGGCGCATGATGCCGGCCAGGCTGGCCAGCCAGATGTCGTTGGCCTGGATGTGGGCGACTTCGTGCGCCAGCACGCCGCGCACTTCGCGCCGGCCCAGGGACCGCACCAGCGCGTCGGTCACCGCGACGGCGGCATCGTCGCGCGTGCCCATGGTCATGGCGTTGGGCTGCGGCGCACGCAGCAGGAACAGGGCCGGGGTGCGCAGGCCGGCGCGCGCGGCCAGTTCGGCGACCTGCCCGTACAGCCACGGCGCCCGGTACGCATCGAGCGGAATGGCGCCGAGGCGCAGCATGTTGGTGGCGGCCGACCCGCGCGGGAGTGCGCCGATCAGCAGCGCCGCGCCGATGCCGAGCGCGATCAACAGCCCGGCGGCGCCGAACAGGGAGTAGCCGACCAGGATCAGCAGCGTCGCCATCGCCAGCAGGTAGACGCCGGCGGCGAGCGGAGCGGAGATGGTAGCAGGTCTCATGGTTGCATTCTCCTGCGGACCACGATGCAAACTCCGTGCCACCAGGGATCAGCGACAGGCATGAGTGATTCCCGGCCTCGCAGCGGCTTCGTTTCGGGGCTGCTGCCGGCGATTCGCGTCCGCCGACGCGCCGCTGGGAAGAAATGATCCAACATGGTGCGAAGGCGCGGTGCGGGTGGTTCAGCTTGACCGGCAGGCGGCACGTGACGCTCATTGCTTCATGCTGCTTGCCGAACCGCTTCCGGAGCGCATGCGCGCCTGGCAGATCAAGGGAACCGGCTTCGAACGCTTCGGATGCGGAGACGCCCCCGACGAGATTCCGTTTCCGCACCACGGCGAGGACGACGTGGTGGCGCGCGTGGACGCGGTCGGCGTCTGTTTCTCCGACGCCAAGCTGGTGCGCGCGGGCTCCGGCCACGCCAGGCTGCGCGGCCGCGACCTGGCGGCGCGGCCGGTAACGCCGGGGCACGAGGTGGCGCTCACCGTGGTCGGGGTCGGGGAGCGGCGCCGCGGCCAGGTGCGGCTGGGCGGGCGCTACATCCTGCAGCCGGATGTCTACTACCGCGGACGTACGCTGGCGGTAGGCTACCAGCTCGCCGGCGCGCTGGCCGAGTACGTGGTGCTCGGCACGGAGGTGCTGGACGGTGACGAAGGCTGTTACCTGGTGGCGCTGCCCGACCAGGTGGGTACGGTCGAGGCCGCGCTGATCGAGCCCTGGACCTGCGTGGTGGCAGCCTACCGGATCGCCGCCCGCACCCATCTGCGCAGCGGTGGAACACTGCGCCTGACGGGATTCGCAGATCAGCCGCCGCTCGACCTTGCCGGCGTACCGTTCGGCGCGGTTCCGGAGCGGCTCGGCGTGCCGCTGCCGCCGCCCGAGCCGGATGCTCCGCCGCCGCGGCAGGTGGACGCCGGGGGGCTGAACCGCGCCAACCGGGCGGCCGTCGGGGCGTGGTGCGCGCGACTGGGCATCCCGCTGGAGTGCCGGGACGAGCCTGTTCCGCGCGGCGCCGACGACGTGGTGATTGCCGGCACGCCGCCCGGAGACCGGTGGATGGCGCGGTTGTTCGCGGACCTGCCGCGCCACGCCGTGGTCAGCGTGCACGTCGCCGACGCCGCCGGCGGCGAACGGCGCCGGCTGGCGTGCGACATCGGGCGCATCCACTACCAGGGCATTCGCGTGGTAGGGCGCGGCGACGGCAGCGTGGCGCAGGCATACGCGGGTGCGGCGCGCGAAGGCCTGGCGCCGGGCGGGCGGGCGTGGTTCGTGGGCGGCGGCGGCCCGATGGGCCAGATGCACGTGCTGCTCGCCCTGTCGCAGCCGCATCCGCCGGCAACGGTGCTGGTTACCGATCTGTCCGAGCGGCGGCTGGCTGCGCTCGGCGAGCGCATCGCGGCACTGGGCCTGCCCATGCCCCACCTGCTGCAGGTCGGCGGCGAGGGAGATTTCCTGCAACAGCGAGTGTCCGGCCTCGCCGGTGACGGGTTCGACGATGTCGTGCTGCTGGCACCTTCCGTCGCCGCGGCCGAACAGGCGGCGCCGTTCCTGCGTGCCGGCGGCTACCTGAACGTGTTTGCCGGCGTGGCGGAGGGCAGCGTGGCGCGCATCCCGCTGCACCTGGTCGCCGGCGGCGGCGTGCGCGTGGCGGGTACCACCGGGTCTCCGCTCGCGGTCACGCAGCAGACCCTGGCGCGGGTAGCGGACGGCACGCTGCACACCGCCTCCGTGCTTGGCGCCCTGGCCGACCTCGGTCACGGCGGCGCGGCGGTGCGGGCGGTGGCCGAGGGGCGCATCACCGGCAAGGTGGTGGTGCTGCCGTTTGCCCGCGGCCTCGGGTTCAGGACGCTGGACGAACTGGCCGCCGAGCGCCCGGAGTGGCGCCGCGCGCTGGGCAGTGGATGCCGCTGGACCTCCGCGGCAGAGGAGTTGTGCCGGGCCGCGTTCGGCTATGCCGGCGGGCCGGGCGGCACGTCCCGCGGCCGGTCGGGTGCATCGCCGGCGGCAGGCGGTGTCGTTCCCGGTTCGCCGGACGGCTCGTCCTGTTCCGGCGGTGCGTCACCGGCGGCCGGCGGAGCGGGATCGGCATCGGATGGCGCGGCGTCCGGTGCGCCGGGCGCGGACCCGGCGGTGGCCGGCTCGGCTCCGGGGATGGCCAACTCGGCCGGCCCGCCGCCCGTGCACCCGGGGGCGGGGCAGGAGCCTTCCTCGTAGCGGGCGGTGGCGGCGGCGTCGAGACCGAAGGTGATGCGCACCGGCAGGCGGACGCCGCAGTACCGGCAATGGGTCGGGAATGCCGTGAGTTTCTTGCGCAGCAGGTAGACTACCCCCGCGGCCGCGACGAACGGCAGGACGCCGGTCCAGTCGGGCGCGCCGATACGTATCAGGAACAGCACCGCGATCCACATGCCGAGCACCATGCCGGCCCCCAGCATGGTGACGGTGCGGCGCGCGGCGCTCGGCGAGCCGGTACCGGGCCGGGTCAGGCCGCGCTGAAACTGGCTGAGCAGCAGTATGGCGATCAGTACGAAGGGCAGGTATTGAGAGAGCTTGGCAAGCATCGGTAATCCTCCTGGTTCAACGCTCCATGAGCAGCCGCAGCGCGGCAGGTTTTGCGAACGTACGCTGCACGGCAGCGGGGTCGATGACGGGGTGTGGTGCGCCGTCCGCGGGCGGCGTCCGGCACGCTCCTCCGCAGGCCCGCAGCGGCGCGAGCAGCGCGGCGGCGCGCCGGGCGAACACCGCCTCGCCGAACGCCGCCTCGATCGCCGGGGCGCGGTCGGGAAGCGGCTGGTGCGGCAGCGCCCGCACGGTGTCGAGCAACGCGGCGTTGGCGCAGCGCAACTCGCGCGCCACTCCCTGGTCGCCGCAGCGCCGCAGCAGGTCGGCCTGTTGCGCGGCGCCGAGGTAGGAGAAGTCCACGGTGTCGCCCGACAGGATGGTGTCGAGTTCGGCGTGCAGGTGTTGGCCGGCGGCCGCCGGGAGCGAGCGCGCGGCGCGCTCCGCGGCCGGTTGGTAGGCGGCGCGCAGGGCGCTACGCTCGCCGCTCGTCAGCGGACAGCGCACGGCATCGTAGACGGCAGCCGGGTAGCCGTCGAGCAGCGCCTGCAGGTCGTCGAGCACCGGCAGACGGCGGGCCAGCAGGGGACGCCGCCACTGCATGGCGTTGACGAACTGGAATCCGAACCCCTCTTCCACCGACGGCGAGACGACCAGGTGGGCCGCGGCCAGCAGGTCGTCGAAAGCCAGCCCGAGCGCGTCCAGCCGATCGCCGACGCCGTACAGGCCGGGGATGGCGCCGTCGCCGTACAGCCGTTCTACTGCGCGCGAATACGGGGTCTCGGCAGCGGATGAGGCGGGCAGGGTAACCACCAGGTTGGCGCCGGCGAGCCGTGCCAGCAGGCCCGCCTCCAGCACGTTCTTGCGGCGCCGCACCCGTACCGGGTAGAGCCACAGGGGCCGTCCGGAATCGAGCGTGCCGGTCCCGGCCGGGGGGCCGGCCGCGCCGGCCTCCGCCAACCTGGCGCGCGCCTCCCGCGCGGCTGCCGCGGCGGGCGCCGGAACCGGCGCGGCCGGCCGCACCGGGTTGCCGAGCAGCGCGATGCGTTCGTCCGGACAGCCGGCGCCGGCCAAAGCGCGATGGTCGCGCCGGTTCAGCACCGCGTAGCGCACGTTGTCGCCGCCGGGGTAGGGAGAAGCGGGCACCTCGTCCTGCAGGCGCGCCAGGTTCGCCGGCCGCGCGTTCTCCGGAAAGTCGTGGATCTGCAGAATCATCGGTTGGCCGGCGGCGGCGGCCAGCAGAACGGCTCCGGTAAGGCGCGTGTTCTTGGCCAGGTGATGGTTGTGGATCCACCACACACCGTCGCCGAAGCGGTTGCGGAGCAGGTCGGCGAGTTGCCGCTGCCCGGCGCAGGTAGCGGGCGCATCGTCGTACCCCACCGCGTCGAGGCGGCGCCGGTCGACCGGGGTGTCGAGCCCCCCGTCGTCCTCGCCGCCGGCGACCACCACCACGCGCGACAACTCCGGGATCAGGTGCCGATGGGCGAGCAGGGCGCGCGTGCCGTCGCGGATCACCGTGGTGACGCCGCCGGGCAGCAGGTGGTAGTGGAATACGTACAACTTCAACGGGCGCCCTCGCTCGCCTTGATGGTACCAGTTTCGCCGTGAACTCGCAGGCGGCGCAAGCTCGGCCACGGCGCGGCGTCCCGGGACGATCGAGGCGTGGCGGCTGTCCTAGTCGGACTCCGCTTCCTGCAACTTCTCGGCCTCTTTCTTGATTTCGTCCATCAACACGACCAGGTCGAGCAGGTTCTGGCTCTCGACGGTACCGACGAAGTCGCCCGATTCGCGGTCATTGATCGGCATCACGGCCAGCGAGTGTTCGTTCATCCGTTCCATCACGTCGACGATCAGCTCGTCGGACCATGCCGCGGGTATCTTGGCCCGCAGCACCTCCGCCAGGGTCGTGGTCGCGCGCTTGTCCTTGGCGGTCGAACGGATCTTGCTCAGTGACACGATACCGGCCACCTTGCCGTCGTCGACCACCACGTAGTCGCGCTCCTTCGGCACCACCCAGTCGTCGGTGAAACTCTGTACCGTCACGTCCGGCGCCGGGTAGGCGCGGGTGCGGTCGAGAACGGAACTCACCTTGACGTCGCCGAGCGCCGCGCGGACGTAGGAGAGCGGCACCGACTGCGGCAGCTCGGCGGTGCTGGTCAGGCGGGTTCGCTTGATCGCGAAGCCGATGATCGGCGGCATGAACAGGATGTAGCCGAACATGATGAGCACGAACAGCGAGAACACGTCCTGCCCGATCACCCCGAATTCGAGCAGGACCAGGAGCAGCGCGATTTCGGCAACCCCCTTCGACATCAACCCGGTGGCGAGCGTGAACGGCGCCTCGATGCGGGTCAGGTAGGTGCTGAGGAACGCCCCCACGAACTTGCCCACCAGCGGTATCACCGCCAGCGCGGCAATCGTGGCCAGCGGCAGGGCGGTGAAGGAGAGGTCGAACTGCAGGCCGGCCGAGGCGAAGAACAGCGGCACGAACAGCCCTTCCGACGCACTGCGCATCCCCGGCATGATCTCCCAGTGGACGCGCTGCGGCAGTCCGGACAGCGCGACCCCGAACAACAGCGCCCCGATCGTGCCGTGCAGGCCGATCTTCTCGGCCCCCACCACGATCAGGAACAGCCCGCCGAGCAGCAGTCCGAACGACAGCTCGGGAACGTTCAGGAAGCGCTGCAGAAACAGGATCGCCGGCGGCAGCACCCGGGTGGACAGCACCCAGGTGATCACCACGAACCCGAAGATCTGCAGCAGCAGGGTGACCATCCCCATCAGGCTCGGTTCGTGGTGTTCGCCGATGGTGAACCCGACCACCAGCAGCGCGGCCACCTCGGCGATCGCCACGATGGTGAAGATCTTCAGGCCGATCGGTTCCTTGAGGTGGCCGGAGTCGGCAAGCACCTTGGCCACCAGCCCGAGGCTCGACAGCGACAGGATGCCGGCCAGCGCCAGTGCCTCGGTGAAATGCAGGCCGAGCGCGAACGGGAGTCCGGCAAGATCGGAGGTGACCAGCATGGCGGCCGCCAGCGAGATGATCACCGACAGCACCGCGGCCACGAAGTAGCGCCCGCGGATGGTGGCGACGAACCCCTGAATGTCGATCTCGTCGAGACCGACCAGGAAGAACAGCACGAAGATGCCGAGCCCGAGGAACAACTGAATCTCGGGCGACGGCTGCACGATTCCGAGCACCGGTCCGAGGAGGAGGCCGGTCGCGGTGTAGGCGATGATGGAACTCAGCCCGAAGCGCCCGAGGAAGCCTTCGACCAGCTTCGCCACGACGATGAGAAGACCAAGTGGGAGCAGAACGTCCAGCAACATGTTATGGAAACCTTATCCGTCTATCGAGCATTGCGATACTGAATCCTATTATGCCCAGACTGCACGCGGCGTCCAGTTATCGTCCGAACCGCTTGCCGGGGTGCTACGGCCGGTCGCCCGGCAGCGGCCAGGTCAGCACCGGCCGGCGCGCCGCCGTCGCTTCGTCGAGGCGTCCGATGGGCGTGGAGTGCGGTGCGGCGCGGACCAGTTCGGGCGTGGCGGCGGCCTCGGCGAGAATGGCGCGCAGCGCGGCGATGAAGTGATCGAGGGTGTGCTTGGACTCGGTCTCGGTCGGTTCCACCATCAGCGCCTCCGGAACGATGAGCGGGAAGTAGATGGTGGGCGGGTGAATGCCGTAGTCGATGAGCCGCTTGGCGATGTCGAGCGTACGGACGCCATGATCCTTCGCCACCCGGCGTGCGCTGAACACCGCCTCGTGCTTGCAGATGCGCGGGTACGGCAGCTCCAGGTCGCCGGCGAGAGCGGCGCGCAGGTAATTGGCATTCAACACGGCCAGCCGGCTCATCTCGGCGAGGCCGTCGCCGCCGAGTGAGCGCAGGTATGCGTAACCGCGCACCGCGTTGTTGAAGTTGCCGTAGAAGGCACGCACGCGGCCGATCGAGCGCGGGCGCCGGTAGTTGTGGCGGTAGCGGTCGCCGTCGCGGCATACCACCGGCGGCGGCAGAAACGGGGCCAGCTCGGCGGTGACCGCGGTGGCCCCGGCGCCGGGACCGCCGCCGCCGTGCGGCACGCTGAAGGTCTTGTGCAGGTTGAAGTGCAGAATGTCGGTGCCCAGGTCGCCGGGGCGCGCGACGCCGACCATGGCGTTCATGTTGGCGCCGTCCATGTACACCAGCCCGCCGGCCTCGTGCACCGCCGCGGCGATGTCGGTGATGCCCTCCACGAACAGGCCGAGCGTGTTGGGATTGGTGATCATCAGCCCGGCGACGTCGTCGCCGAGCGCGTCCTGCAGCGCTGCGAAGTCGAGGCTGCCGTCCTTGCCGGTTGGCACGGTGCGCGCCCGGTAGCCGGCCATGGCGGCGGTGGCGGGGTTGGTGCCGTGCGCCGAGTCGGGCACCAGCATCGTGGTGCGTTGCCGGCCCGCCGCCTCGTGGTAGGCGCGGATGATCAGCGCGCCGGTCAGCTCGCCGTGCGCCCCGGCCGAGGGCTGCAGGGATACGGCGGGCAACCCGGCGATCTCGCCGAGCCACTCCTGCAGTTCCCAGAGCAGGCGCAGTGCGCCCTGCACCGTTGCCTCGTCCTGGTAGGGGTGGATGGCGGCCAGCCCCGGCAGGTCGGCGACCCGGTCGTTGATCTTCGGGTTGTACTTCATGGTGCACGAGCCGAGCGGGTAGAAGCCCTGGTCGACCGAGAAATTGCGCCGCGAAGTGTTGGTGAAGTGGCGCACCACCTCCGGCTCCGACAGTTCCGGCAGGGGCAGCCCGGTGCGCAGCAGCTCGTCCGGCAGCGGCGCGCTGCGCGGTACGTCGAGCGGTGCGAGCTGGACGCCGTTGCGCCCCGGCACCGACTGCTCGAACAGCAGCGGCGGCGCGGGCAGCAGCCCGGTGTCGACCGGCGCGGCCACGGTCGACGGTGCCGTGCCTGGGAATGGCGTCCGGGCGGCGTCCCGCGTTCCGGCTCCCGCTCCGCGGCCGGTCTCTGACGACCGCGCGTAGTCCGGCGATGCGCGTGGCGAAGGGGTCCCGGCCGCGGGCGGCGCGCCGGCTTCGGCGCCGCTGGAGGCATCCGCCGACCGTGCGCTGCCGGGCGTTGCGCCAGGCGGTGGCGCAACCTCGTTGCCCGGCAGCCCCGCTCCGGCGTCTCCTCCGTCCGCGCGGCGGAGTTGCGCGGCGCTCATGAAGCGACCGCCTCTACCAGCCGGTCGATGGCGGCGCGGGAATTGAGCTCGGTGGCGGTCAGCAGCCAGCAGCCCTCCAGGCCCAGGTCGAAGCGGCCCAGGTCGAGGCCGCCGATGATGCCCTCCCGTTCCCACAGCCGGCGGTTCAGTTGCGCCGGAGGCAGCGGCGGGCGCACCACGAACTCGCGGAAGAAGGGCGCGGTAAACGGGCGGTCGATGCCGGGAAGCTCGGCGAGCCGGGCGGCCAGGTGATGACTGCGGTGGTAGCATTGGTCGGCCACCTCGCGCAGTCCCGCCGGCCCGAGCGCCGCCAGGTAGATGGTCACCGCGGTGGCGATCAGCGCCTCGTTGGTACAGATGTTGCTAGTCGCCTTCTCGCGGCGAATGTCCTGCTCGCGCGGTTTCAGGGTGAGCACGAACCCGCGCCGGCCGTCAGCGTCCTGGGCCAGCCCGGCCAGGCGGCCGGGCATCTGCCGGACGTTGCGCATCGAGGTGGCGAGCAGGCCGACGTAGGGGCCGCCGTAGAACAGCGGCAGGCCGAGCGGCTGCCCCTCGGCGGTGGCGATGTCGGCGCCCAGTTCCCCCGGCGGGCGCAGCATCGCCTGGGCGACCGGGTCGGCGGACACCACCGACAGCGCGCCGCCGGCGTGGGCCACCTCGCTGAGTTCCGCGACCGGCTCGATCGCGCCGAGGAAATTGGGGTATTGCACCAGCACGGCGGCGGTCTCGGAGTCGATGGCCGCGGCAACCGCCTGCGGCTCGGTGCGCCCGGTGGTACGGTCGAACGGGATGGTGACGATGCGCAGGCCGATACCCGACAGGTAGGTGGCCAGCACCTCGCGGAACTCCGGATGGACCGCCTCGCTCACGGCGATGGTACCGCGCCCGCGGCGCAGCCGCGCCGCCATCAGCGCCGCCTCGGCGAGCGCTGTGGAGCCGTCGTACATCGACGCGTTGGCCACCTCCATGCCGAACAGCCGGGCAATCATGGTCTGGAACTCGAAGATGGTCTGCAGCGTGCCCTGGCTCACCTCCGGCTGGTAGGGGGTGTAGGCGGTGTAGAATTCGCTGCGGAACAGCAGGTGCGGGATCAGCGCCGGCGTGTAGTGGTGGTAGGCGCCGGCGCCGAGGAAGCAACTGTGGGTGTCCGTGGAGCCGTTGCGCCCGGCCAGGTCGCGAAACAGCGCGGCCACCTCCTGCTCGCTGAGCCCGTCCGGCAGGTCGAGGCGCGGGAAGCGGTGCTCGCGCGGGACGTCGGCGAACAGCTCATCGATCGAGTAGACGCCGATGGCGTCCAGCATGGCGGCGATCTCCGCCTCGGTGTGGGGGGTGTAGCGCACCGCCGTCTCGGGTCAGGGCAGCAGTGCGCCGTAGGCCGTAGCGTCGAGCAGGGCGGCCTGTTCGTCGGCGAACCGGCTCGGACGCACCTTGATCAGCCAGCCGCCGTCGTAGGGCGACTCGTTGACCCGTTGCGGCGCCGCTTCCAGGTCGCCGTTCACCGCCGTTACCTCGCCGCTGATCGGCGCATACAGGTCGCTGGCCGCCTTGACGCTCTCGATTACGCCGAACGACTCGCCTTGCACGATCGCGCTGCCGGCCTCCGGCAACTCGAGGTACACCACGTCGCCGAGCTCGCCCTGGGCATGGTCGGTTATGCCGATGACCGCGAGTTCGCCATCCTGGCGCAGCCACTCGTGCTCCGCGGTGTAGCGCAGCTCCTCGGGAATGCTCACTTCACTTGCTCCTGGTCCGATAGTGTCGGTCTGCAGGCACTGCCTGCGCATCGAATTCCATCGTCTTCTGTTTCACGGAGTGACGGCGCTCCTCTTGTAGAAGGGTCGCGCCACCACGGTGGCGGCCTGTGCACGCCCGCGTACCAGGACGGCCAGTGCGCTGCCCCTGGTGGCATGCTCGCGCGCGACCAGCGCCATGGCAAGGCTGCGTTCCAGCCACGGTCCATAGCTGCCGCTGGTGACCGTCCCGATCTCGGTGCCGCCGTTGGTGGTGACCCTGAACCCCTGGCGGGCGATGGCGCGGCCGGCGAGGTGCAGGTGCACCAGCCGGCGCGGAACGCCGGCGGCGCGCTGCCGGGCGATCGCCGCTGCACCGACGTAGCCGTCGCCGCGCGACACGAACCGGCCGAGGCCCACCTCCAGCGGCGACACCCCGCGGGTCAACTCGTGGCCGTACAGCGGCATGCTCGCCTCCAGCCGTAGCGTGTCGCGAGCGCCCAGCCCCGCGGCCTGCAACCCCGACGCCGCGCCCGCCTCCAGCAGCGCGTTCCAGAGCGTCTCGGCGTACTCGGCGGCGACGAACAGCTCGAAGCCGTCCTCGCCGGTGTAGCCGGTACGCGCCAACAGCACCGCGTGGCCGGCCACGCGGTCAGTCCGGCAGCGGTAGTTGCCGATGGAGGCGACGTCGCCATCCGCAAGTTGCGCCACGATGTCCAGCGCGCGGGGGCCCTGCACGGCAAGCAAAGCGAGCTCGGCGCTGCGGTCCACCAGCTCGACCCCGGCGCTGCCGGCGGAATCGGCGCGCGCATGGTCGTGCACGGCGTCGGTATTGGACGCGTTGACCACCAGCCGGTAGTGGCGGTCGGCGAGCCGGTATACGATCACGTCGTCGATGATGCCGGCGGCCTCGTTCAGGACCAGCGAATAGCGCGCCTGCCCCACCGCGATGCGGTCCACGTCCGCGCACGTGAGGCGAGCCACCGCGGCGGCGGCGCCGGTGCCGCGCAGGTCAAGCTCGCCCATGTGGCTGACGTCGAACAGGCCGGCGGCGCTGCGCACGGCGCGGTGCTCGGCGACGATGCCGGTGTACTGCACCGGCATCTCCCAGCCCGCGAACGGCACCAGGCGTGCCCCCAGGCGCTGGTGAACCGAGTGCAGCGGCGTGCGGCGCATACCACCATGATACCGATCCTGCCGGCACAATTCAGCCGCCCGCGGGCCGCTTCCAAGCGCACCTGTATGGCGACCGGCGCCCACCCTGCGTCAACGGGCCGATGGCCTGGCCCCAGCCAGCGCGGGCCCTGCCCCAGCGCGCCCACATCGACCCGAGGCCTACCCTGCGTCAACGGGCTAATGGCCTGCTCTGGCCAGCGTGCGGCGGTGCCATGAGCGACCACATGGCGCACCGAAGCCCAAATTGCGTCAACGGGCTGATGGCCTGAATCAGCCAGCGCACGGCGGTCCCAAGAGCGACCACATGGCGACCCGAAGCCCACCCTGCGTCAACGGGCTGATGGCCTGAATCAGCTAGCGCAGGGCGGTCTCAAGCGCGCCCACCCGGCGACCCTGCGCCCACCTTGCGTCATCGGGCCGGTGGCGCAACAATGCGGGCGCGGGCGCTGCTCTCGGGCGCGGGCCGCACCAAATGCAGCGCGTGTCGATCGCGCGGGACTTGAGGAACTACCAGCCATGCCCAGGATGACCGGCGGCCAGGCGCTCGCCCGACAGCTTCACCGCGAGGGGGTGCGGGTGATCTTCGGCCTGCCCGGCGTGCAGCTCTACCACCTGCTCGACGGGCTCGCCGAGCAGGAAGAGATCCGTTTCATCACCACCCGCCATGAGCAGGCCACCACCTACATGGCGGACGGCTACTCGCGCACCGGCGCCGGCATCGGCACGGCACTGGTGGTGCCGGGGCCCGGGCTGCAGAACGCCTCGGCGGGCATCGGCACCGCCTACTCGGCGTCGTCGCCGATGCTGGTGATCGCCGGCCAGGTGGAGCGCGCCCTGATCGGCGTGGACCGCGGCGTGCTGCACGAGATCAACGATCAGCTCGACACCGTGCGCCCGGTGATCAAGTGGGGCAAGCGCATCCTGCACGCAGCCGACGCAGCGCAGGGCGTGCACGACGCGTTCGTGCAGTTGCGGTCGGGCCGCCCGCGCCCGGTCGAGATCGAGATTCCGCCCGAAGCGCTCGCCGAGAAGGCGGAGGTCGAGCTGCTCGACCCGGCGGAGTGCGAGCGTAGCGCCGCCGGCGACGCGGAAGTCGCGCGCGGGGCGGAACTGCTCGCCGCGGCCGCCAACCCGGCGATCTGGGCGGGCGGCGGCGTCCATGCGTCCGATGCCCACGAGGCGCTGCTGAAGGTGGCCGAGCACCTGCAGGCTCCGGTGTTCGCCACTGGCGAGGGGCGCGGTGCGATCTCGGACCGCCACCATCTTTCCCTGGGGCCGATCAGCTTCGGGCGCGACAGCTACCGCGAACGGCGCGCCGAGCATGACGTGATCCTGGCGGTCGGCACGCGGATGGCGATGCCGGCCCTGCTCAGCGGGCAGCAGGTGGTGCAGATCGACATCGACCCGGCGGAGGTCGGGCGCAACTACGCCAACACCGCCGGCCTGGTGGGCGACGCGCGCGCCACCCTGGAGGCGCTGCACCGGCAGTTGCAGGAGCGCCTGGCGCCGCGTCCGAGCCGGCAGGCGGAACTGGAGGCGCTCTATGCGCAGCGATTCGACGGGTCCGCGGAGCCGGAGCCGCTGAAGTCGTTCATGCGGGCGATCCGCTCCGCGACGCCCGAAGACGGCATCATCGTGCAGGACTTCACCCAGCTCGGCTACTACAGCCGCGCCCACTGTCCGATCTATGCGCCGCGCTCCTACATCACCCCGTCCTACTTCGGCACCCTCGGCTACGGCTATCCCACCGCGCTCGGGGCCAAGGTCGGGCAGCCGGAGCGCGCGGTAGTGCTCATCTCCGGCGACGGCGGCTTCCTGTACAACAGCCAGGAGCTGGCCACCGCGGTGCGCTACGGCATCAACGCCGTGGCGGTAGTGTTCAACGACCACGCCTACGGCAACGTGCGCCGCGATCAGCGCCGCCGGTTCGCGGGCCGCGTGTACGGCTCGGAGCTGTACAACCCCGACTTCATGAAGCTGGCGGAAGCGTACGGCGTACGCGGCATGCGCGCGTTCGGCCCTGAGCAACTGGAGGCGGCCTTGCAGCGCGCCGTCGCCAGCCCGGTCCCCACCCTGATCGAGGTCCCCGTAGGCGAGCTCCCCATCCCCTACTGACCCACCGACCGGCGACGTGCGGTATTCCCCGGATCGTGATCGGCGAGCAAGGCGACCTGGCAGGGGTGATTGCATTGCCTTGGACTGTCCGAACAAGGGTGCGAGGGCCGTCGAGGTGTGGTTGGATCGGACGGCGGCAAACTTCATCGATCATCTCCTGTGGTTGCCTGACGTGGGAGACGATGCCGACTTCAACCGGCCACGCTCGGGGCCGCGGCCGGTTGCGCTGTGACCTGATGTGGATTGGGCTGGACCAGGTGGCGTACTATCGCCTGAGGCTATGGCGGCGCGCGGACAGCGGAAGAAGACGGGCGGACGAACGCGGCGCGGCTCGCGGGATGGGCGCGGCCGGTTGCGGATCGGCAACCAGTGGAATGCGATCACCATCATCGCGCTGTCGCAGAACAGTCCGCTGAAGGCGATCGCGGAGTTCGTCGAGAACTCGATCGACGCGCGCGCCAGGAACATCACCATTATCCGTGGCCGGGAGCAGGGCGAGCCCTACCTGCGGGTGGTGGACGACGGCGAGGGCATTCGCCTCAACGACGATGGGGTGCCCGACTTCGACTACGTCGCCACCCACGTGTGCGACTCGATCAAGCGGCGGCTCAAGGAGCGCGGCGCCACCGGCATTCAGGGTGAGTTCGGCATCGGCCTGCTGAGCTTCTGGACGGTCGGCGAGCGGATGGTGCTGTCGTCGGCCGCCGCCGACGGCCGGGTGCAC
Source organism: Spirochaetia bacterium (assembly GCA_965208575.1). Classification (GTDB taxonomy): domain Bacteria; phylum Spirochaetota; class Spirochaetia; order SZUA-6; family Bin103; genus Bin103. The sequence continues at coordinate 247,157 of CBDBOV010000003.1, forward strand.
GACATGGAGATAGAGAAGGGCGCTCCGCACTACCGGGTCACCAAGCGGCGGCTGCTGTTCTCGCAGCCGGGCACCGAACTGCTGGTCAAGCCGCTGCTGCCCGGCATCCGCCAGCTCAACCCGGAGCGCATCCAGGCGTTCCTGGCCAGCGAACTGCGCGAACGGATCCGCTCCTCGGGGGTGCGCATCCGCATCAAGGACCGGCGGGCGCGCAAGGATCTGGAGGTGGTGCCGCGGGAGTTCACCGGGAGGCTGTTGCGTGAGATCGGACCGGTCGGCACGCCGGACGGTTCGGTGGAGGTCGAGCTGTACGTCGGGGAGGCGCAGGCCGAGCACCGGGTGGCGCTGTTTCGCAACGGCACCAGGGTGGTGCCGGACGTAAGCCGGCTGCAGGGACTGGAACGCGAGCCGTGGACCTCCGACCTGCTGCGCGGGCTGATCGACGCGCCGTTCCTGCAGCTCACCCCCGGCACCCGCGACGGGGTGGTTTTCGACGCACGCTTCGCGGCCCTGAGCCGGGCGCTGGAGGAGATCGAGCCGCGCGTCATCGAGCAGGTGGAGCGCGAGCGGGCCGCGGCCGAGGAGGAGGCAAGCCGCAGCATTCTGCGCTCGGTGCGCAAGGCGCTGACCGAGGGCCTGTTGGCGCTGCCCAACGCCGACTACCAGTGGCTGGAGGTGAACGAACCGCGCCGCACCACGGCCGCCGGCGCCGCCGGCACCGCCACCTCCGCGCCCGGCGTCGGCCTCGGCGATACGCCGCTGATCGACGCCGCCGACGCCCAGGGTTCCCTGGTGCCGGAGCCCGGCGCCGCCGCTCCCGACGCCGAAGCGCCCGCTTCCGAGGAGCGCGCGTTCCACGAGCACGCTGGGCCGCTGTACAAGGTGACGGTGTCGCCTGCCTCGGCGGTGGTGAAGGTGGGGGAGACCTGCACCATCCGCTGCCTGCCCAAGGATCGCCGCGGGCGCGCGATCGAGGCCGGGGTGGAGGTGAGTTGGCAGGTGGTCGAGGGCGCCGGCAGCCTGCGCGACCGCGACCGCGAGGTGGTGACCTTCGCCGCGCCGGCCGAGCCGGGCCTGTCCGTGATCCGTGTGACCGCCCGCCAGCAGGACAGCGAGTGCAGCGCGGACGCCAGCGTCACCATCACCGAGTCGCTCGGCGACCGCTTCGACAGCCCGCAGCAGAACCACGGGCGCGGCATTCCGCGCTATACGTTCCGCCATGCTCCCGGCGAGATGTGGCGCTCGCGCTACGACGCGCAGAACAACCTGATCGTGGTCAACAACGGCCACAGCGACTTCCGCTACGCGTCCGAGAAGCGGGCGCGCGAGCTGCGCTACATGCTGCGCCTGTACGCCAAGGAGCTGGTGCTGGAGAACTTCCCCGGCTACGAGCGCGGCGAGCTGCTGGAGCGCATGATCGAGCTCTCCCTGTACGCGGAGGAGCACCTGCGCTAGCCCGGAAAGCTCACCAGGGGGATAGACACGGGGTGGAATTTGTGGTTATCTGTATATGGTAGCAACAAATACAAAGCCACAAGGAACCACCCCGTGGAAACACACTGTACTACAGAACAACTGCTATTTGAAGGTCTCGGACGGCGCTCGGTCGTGGGCGCGTTTGATGGCGGTCGGCTGACATCGGACAGCGGCGTGCTGTTGCTCCGCGAAGCTGACCGGTTATTTGACGTGACCGGCCGACTGGCGGCCTGTTTCACCGACTATCGCGATCCGGAGCGGGTCGAGCATCCCCTTCAGATCCTGATCGCCCAGCGGGTGCTGGGGCTGGCGGCCGGCTATGAGGACCTCAATGACCATGACCGATTGCGTGACGACAGCGCTCTGGCGTTGGCCACCGGGTGCGCCGATGTGACCGGCGCGCAGCGCCTGCGCGAACGTGACCGCGGTCACGCCCTGGCCGGGTCCAGCACCTTGAACCGCCTGGAGCTGGGCGATCCAGACACGGCCAAGTGTCATCGCTACAAGAAGATCCTCGCCGATGGCCGGATCATCGACGACCTGCTGGTGGATCTGTTTCTGGACAGCGAGCGGCGACCGCCGGCACAGGTAGTGCTGGATCTGGATGCGACCGATGACCGGTTGCACGGCAACCAGGAAGGCCGCTTCTTCCATGGCTACTACGGCCATTACTGTTATCTGCCGCTGTACATCACCTGTGGCGAGCATGTGCTGCGCTGCCGTCTGCGCCGCGCCGACTGCGACGCGAGTGACGGAGCGGTGGAGGAACTGACAGTGATAGTGGCGCAGATCCGCCAACGCTGGCCGGAGACGAAGATTCTGGTGCGCGGTGACTCGGGATTCTGTCGCGAATCGATCATGGCTTGGTGCGAGGACAACGGCGTCGATTATGTGCTCGGCTTGGCGCGCAACGCACGCCTGCAGCGGCGCATCGCCAAGGCGCTGCGCAAGTCGCGGCGCCGCAGTGCGGCGAGCGGGAAGGCGTCGCGACGGTTCCGGGAGTTCCGCTACCGAACGCTGGACTCGTGGAGCCGAAGCCGCCGGGTGGTGGCCAAGGCGGAGTGGCTGCCTGGCACCGGCGGCGGCAATCCGCGCTTCGTGGTGACCAGCCTCGACCGGCAGACGATTGCCAAGCAGGCCCTCTACGAAGAGCTGTACTGCGCCCGTGGTGACATGGAGAACCGCATCAAGGAGCAGCAACTGTGGCTGTTCGCCGACCGTACCTCGACGGCGACGATGCGTGCCAATCAGATACGGCTGTACTTCTCCGCCTTTGCCGGCATCCTGTTGACGATCCTGCGCCGCGTGGGACTGCAAGGAACCGAGCTTGCCAACGCGCGCTTCGACACCATCCGGGCGCGGCTGATCAAGCTCGCGGGACGTATCAAGGTGTCGGTGCGCAGGGTACGGATCTCGTTGTCATCGGTATATCCGTTGCAGGAGCTGTTCGCACAGGCGCTCACCGCCCTGCGCGCTGCCCCCGTGTGCGTGGCCCCTGTGCGCGACGCACCTGGGTAGCCCCGCCACAGCGCCACGAAACTCACTGCAGCAGGTCTGACCAGGGGGAGGTGCGTCCAATTCCGCAGCTTGCAGCGCCTGTGACTGACCATTACGACCTGATCAGCGGCGCGTGGCACGAAAACCACGCTCGCACCGCCGCCCCACGGCCCCTCCTTGCTCTCTGCACACTTCCGGCGCCCTCAACTCGGGACCAAATCGGCCAGCCGATCCCCTTGGTGAGCGATGCGGGCTAGCCGTAGCGCCCGCGGTGCGGACCGTCCCGCCTGGTGGGACCAGGAGCACTTCCTGAGTACTTCCTGAGGCGGTGGTGGCGCCACCTGCCTCGGCTGTGTGCTACAGTGCACGGGTGCCGGTGGACTTCGACATCGATCTGGACCGGGTCAGGGCGTTCTTGCGCGGCAAGGCCGAGGGGCGCTGTGCCCAAATCGATGAGCGCTTTGAGCGCGCAACGCTCGACGCGCAAGCCATCGTCGCCGAGATCGCGCGGGTGGTGAAGCCACGCCGCATCTATCAGTGGGGATCTCTGCTGAATCGGGACAGGTTCACCGAGATCTCCGATATCGACATCGCGCTGGAAGGGCTGGCCGGCGCTGAGCAGTTCTTTGCCGCTCTCGGCTTGGCCATGGAGAGGTCCACGTTGCCAGTCGATGTGGTCGAGTTGGAGAAGCTCCCGTCCACCACGGCCGAGCGGATACGAGAGCGAGGCAAGTTGGTGTATGAGCGCGAACCAGCAGATCCGTGACCTGCTGGCGGTTCTTGAAGATCGTCGGCACACACTCCAGCAGATCTACGCCACCACCGAGCGGGCGCTGATCTGTGAGGTAGCTCAGTTGGGCAGGACCAGCGTGTCCGCGCTCATCGTCGCGGGCTTGGTAGAGAACTACTACACCTGCCTGGAGACCATCTTCGTCCGCATCTCGCAGTTCTTCGAGAACAGCCTCGATGCGGCGCGTTGGCACAGCGACCTGTTGGAGAAGATGACCCTGGCGATCGCCGATACGCGCGTCCCGGTGGTCTCCAAGGAGAACTTCCCGCCGCTGCTGGAGCTGCTCAGGTTCAGACACTTCAAGCGCTACTACTTTGATCTGGAGTATGACTGGGATCGGCTCGATTTCCTGATGGTGAAACTGCGCAAAGCGCACCCCGCCGTGGTGCGAGACCTCGAGCGGTTTATCGCGTTCCTCGAAGCGCTGATAGAGTCGGCGAAAGACACGTGAGCACAATCCCTCGAGGCCATCAAGGCGGCGGGATCCTTATCCGCGGGACGAAGGCGCCAGGGGCCGCTGATGCGCACGGGGCCCGTACCACGGTGACGAGCCGGCCGTGCCAGGCCGTGCTTGCTGGTGCTTGCTGGTGCTTGCTGGTGCTTGCTGCACCACGGCTGCACCACGAACGGAGAGTGCGGCGGCAAAACCGGTGTTGACGGTTACCGTGTACAGCCTGAACAGCCTCGGCGACGCGGTGCGCGACCTGCTCGACCCGCGGCTGATCGGCGGCGCCGGCCGCCTGGGCGCGCAAGACACCCGGTCGGTTCGGGTGCTGGGGGTGCTGGGTCGCGCGCCCTATTGCCTCACGTAAAAATCTAACCTTACGGTGAGCGTGCCTCACGTAAGAATCTAACCGAAAGGGAGGCGGAGAACGAGGGGGGAGCGCGAGGGGGGAGACTCATAAATTGTGGATAAGTGGATAGGCTGCTGGGCGACCGGCCGGGTTGATTCAAGCACACCAACGCGACCGGGGGCGTATCTGGTTGGTCGGCGCGGATGAGGAGGCGTCAACGGCAGGGAGGTGGTCGGTGCCGTGTCGTGTCGCTGACCGAAGAGGGGGCGGACGGGTCTGGAGGCGACTTCGGTGCTGGTGACACGGGGATGTCCAGACACCACCTCGTGTCGCGGAGAGGCCTTACAGCGCGGCTGAGGCGACATTTCTTGACGCCGACCGTCTGGCTCACGGATATACGGGCGTCAGAGACGCTCAGAAGTCATTTGCCGAGCCGGGTGATGCCGCCCACGCCGCGATCGGCGCGCAGGTTGCTGCGGAGCGCACGGAGCGAGGCGCCCCGGACAACTGCACCGAGGTGCGTTGCCCGGGGCAGGGTCATGACAATTCCCCACCGCCGGGACGGGGTAGGCGACGAGGTTGCGACACCGGAGCCGTCGGGATCGAACGGGGCGGAGGAGATGCTGTACCCCGCTGACGGACGGAGGGCGTAGCCCGACCGGAGTCAGCCGGCGCGGTGCCGTGGAGGCCACCGTGGACGACGCCGAGATGGCGGACCAGGCAGCCAAGCTGCTCGCTTCCGGGATGAGCGGCTCAGCCTGCGCTCGCGAACTCGGCATCCCGGTGAGCACCTTCAACGAGAACCGCCGCGCCGGCGTCATCACAGATCCCACCCGGGAGCCCGCCGCCAGCGCCGAGGTTGCGCCGGCGGCCACCACCACTGATCACCCGGTCAGCACCGCCGCCGCGGTCAGCGACCCGGCGGTCGCCACTGAGCGCGCCAGCCGCGACGCCCGCGACAAGCACGCGCCCATGGGCCGCGCGGCGCGCGACGTGGAACGCCGCACGCTCGCCAGAGCCGGCCTGCTGACCGAGGCCACACCAGCGTTCGTCGAGCCCGCCCACGCGGTCGCTGGCGGCGGCGTGCTGGCCGCACTGGCGATGCTGCTGCGCGAGGGCCTGCTCACCGCCGCCAACCGCCTGTTCCGCCTGCCGGCCGGATTCTACGGCCTGACCACCATCCTCCTGTTCGTCGCCTGCATGACCCTGGCCCGGGTGCGCAACCCCGAGAGCCTGCGCTACCAGGCACCCGGCGAGTGGGGCGCCATCCTCGGCCTCGACCGCTGTCCGGAGACCAAGACGCTGCGCCGCAAGATCAGGCTGCTGGCCAGCGCCGAGCACACCGTGCGCGATTGGCAATCGGTACTGGCGCGTACCTGGGCCAGCGAGCACGACGACGACTGGACGACGCTGGCCGTGGATGGCCACGTGAAGGTGTACACCGGGCGCAACGGGCGGTTGCCGAAACACTTCGTCGCACGCCAGAAGCTGTGTCTGCCGGCGTCGGTGAGCTACTGGATCAACGCCCTCGGCGGCGCACCGCTGCTGTGCCTGCACAAGGCGCTGGACCCGAAGCCGGTGAATGCGATCAAGCACGACGTGGTGCCGCAGTTGCAGCACCTGGGGGTGGTGACCGAAGCGGCCCCCGACCTGACCGGAGCACCGGCCGGTACCCCGCAGCTGACCCTGGTGTTCGACCGCGAGGGCTGGAGCCCGGACCTGTTCAAGCGCCTGGCCCGGCGTGGCATCGCCTGCATCACCTGGCACAAGAACTTCAACGGCGCGGACTGGCTGCCGGAAGACTTCCACACCTTCGAGGTACCGATCCATGGTCCCGCCGGCACCAGCACGACTGCGGTTGATCTGGCCGAGCAGCCGATCATGCTGCGCAACGGGCTGGTGGTGCGCCAGATCCGGCGGCGTCTGGCCAACGGTCGTCAGGTGGCGGTGATCACCACGCACCCGCAGATGCCGTTGGCGCAGGTCGCCGGCGCCATGTTCTCGCGCTGGTCGCAGGAGAACTTCTTCAAGTACCTGCGCGAGCAGTTCAACCTTGACGCGCTGCCGAGCCATGACCTTGCGCCGCCGGAGCCCGACGCACGGGTCGTGAACCGGTGCGCCGGGCCCTGGAAAAGAGCATCAGGCGGGTACGCAGCCGGCTGGCAGCGGTCCGCAATCGCCTCGCCGAGGCACTGCAGGGACGGCACCGGGACTCCGCCACCCGGCTTACGGTCGCGGATAAAGTTGCACTGAATTGCATGGTTATGCATAGACACGGGGGTATCCAGACACCACCTCGTGTCGTGGAGGGGCCTTACAGCGCGGCTGAGGCGACGTTTTCTCATCGCTGACCGCCCATTCTCCGATTATCGACCGTCAGACCCGCCTGAGAGGGTCATTTTGCCGTGCGACCGCTGCCACCACGCTCCTCGCTCGGTGTTTGCACCGTGCTTGGTGCGGCCTTGGCGGTCTTGCTGACGTTCAGCTGCAGCAGATCCTCGGTCAACCTGGTCAGCTCGCGCTTGAGGGCGACCGGATTCAACGTCGCGTACTGCTGCTTGAGGCGGTTCTTCACCTTCTCGCTCACCGACTCGGAGGCCAGCATGCGGTGATACGGCGTCTGCGGGTCGTCATAGATGCGGCGCACCTTGCTGCCGGTGCGGGTTTTCTTCACCAGCTTCACCGAGGGATAGAAGAAGTTCACCAGCAGGCACAGCGGGCGGTATATCGCGTTGAGGGCAGCCAGTTCCCGGTCGGTGTCGTAACGCAGGTGGCCGACCGCCCGTCGCACCACGTGGCCATTCTTCTGCTCGACGTAGCAGGTGTCGTTCTTGCGATGCGGGCGACCCCGAGTGAACGTGATGCCGTGCGCTTCGCAATAGCGCAGCAAATGATGATTGATGAACTCGCTGCCGTTGTCGGTGTCGATCCCCCGCATCACGATCGGCAGGCTCTGCCGGGCAGCGTCGATCGCCTCGTGGGTCCAGCGCTGCGCCTTGTTCTGCACGCCGTACAGGTCGACCCAGCCGGTGTCAACGTCGGTGATGGTGAGCGTGTGGCAGAAGTCGCCTGACGCGTTGCCGCCTTCATGGCCCACCAAGTCGATCTCGAAGAAGCCCGGCTCCTGCTCGTCCCAGTCAGCGAAGGTTCGGATCGCGATCTGATCCTTCAGGAGGGTGCCCGGCTTGGTGTGCGTGCGACCCTTCAGGCGCAGCCGTGCGCGCTCCTGCTGCAGCAGCCGGTCGATGGTCGCGGCGCTGATGGTCTGCAGCTTGCCGCGCACCGCTGCGGTCAGCTCGATCTCGCCGAACGACTCCAGCGTCGGCAGCATGGTGCGCAGCACGACCACCAGGCGCTTGCCGCACATGCAGTCGAACACGTACCAGATCAGCTTCAGAGCGACCAGCACCTCCTGGTCGTAGCGCCGCGGTCGCACGCGGCGCTGGGCAGGCCGCGGACGCCCGACCACCAGCTTCACCAGTGTGCCGTCGACTCGCACCATGCGGGTCCGTCCCCACCAGGTCAACAGATGGATCGCGTACTTGCGCTGGTACCCGGTCGACTCGACGAACTCGTCGAGTATGCGCCCCTTCTCCTTCTTGCCCGCCCGACGATACCGCTGCGCGTGCTGCTCGGTGAGCTCTCGCCTTGAACTCATCTTCAACCCCATCTCCTCCGGAACCTCCTCACGTCCCTCGGAGAGGCTCCAACCGGACCCGGAAGGTCCAGCCCGTTCGGTTAGATTTTTAGATGAGGCATGCTTTCGCTACGGTTAGATTTTCGATGAGTCAATGCGCGCGCTTGACACGGATTTGGGCGGCCGCGTACACTCGTCCGCGAATGGGCACTGACAGCGTGCAGCCCAGCCGCCGACTACCGCCAGCCGCGCAGCAGCCGACCTCGCGGCGCCGGTGCTGACGGCGGCACCATTGATGCGTGTGGCGCACAGCCGCCACCCGTCTGTGTATTCAACGGCCGACCGCGTCGCCCGCAAACTCCACCGGTCCACACCAGCCGGCCGGTCCACACCGGCCGGTGCCGGCACTTCCATACAGACAACCGACCCATCTGCGCCCGACACAGTTGTCGACGACAGATGCGCGCTAGCTGCGCCACCGGTTGGTCCGATGGCCGAGCCACCGTCCTGTCAAGCTCCCCAAACAGCTCAAGAAAGGGGGTGCAAATGATACTCAAAGAGCCGTACGCGCGCGCGGCGTGAGCCCGGGTGAACCCGGTGAGTCACACGCCGCGCGCTTCTGACAACTTGACTCAGGGCAGCCTGCGTTGCAGGCGTGAGCGTAGCCAGGGAGCGGCAAGTCGCTCCGCAATACGCTCAAAAAACAACGATCTATGGAGAAAACCATGAATGGTATCGTAAGCGTGATGAGGACCTTCGCGGTTGCGTTGGTCCTCATCCTGACCGCGACCGGCCTGTGGGCCGCTGGCGAAGAAGAGGCACCGGCAGCGGCGGCCGAGAAGGAAATGGTGCTCGACCCGACCACCGGGGAGATGGTGGAGGCGCCACGATATGGCGGGACGATAACCGTTCTCAGTCATGATTGGGCTCCTGCCACTATGGACCCGTATTTTTCGGCCCCTCAGGCCCTTCAGTATCTCACCCAGGTTCTAGAGAAGCTGGCCATTGGCGACTGGGGAATAGACAGGGACGTATATGACTGGTCGGGCCCCCCGGTCTTTCCTATGAGTGCCATGCGCGGGGCGCTGGCGGAAAGCTGGGAGATTTCCTCGGATAACCTCACTTATACCTTCAAGATCCGCCAGGGCGTTCAGTTCCACGACAAGGCACCGGTGAACGGCCGGGAGATGACTGCCAAGGACGTAGAATACAGCTTTCAACGCATGTTGGGAAGTAAGCTGACAGGGACCGAGTTCAGTGAAACCGAACCTTCCCCCCACATTGGTACTTGGAAGGCTAGACAGGTCGAATCGGTGACGGCGACGGACGAATGGACGGTTGTCATGAAGCTGAAACAGCCAGACCCCATGGCGCTGAGGGATAGCATCGACACGACCGTGTTTTACATGATTCCAAGGGAGGTAATCGATACATACGGTGACATGAAGGATTGGCGGAACGCGGTCGGCACCGGACCCTTTGAGATGGCTGAGTATGTCGAGGGCAGCTCTATAACCTATACGAAGCATCCCAACTACTGGAGCTTCGACGAAAAATTCCCGGACAACCGCCTGCCCTATGTTGACGAGATGAGGTTCGTGTTCATGACCGAGCCAGCAACGAAAATTGCCGCGCTGCGCACGGCTAAGGTCGATATCCAGGGCAGTCTCACGTACGCGCTCAAAAACAAGGACGACATGGAGAGGCTGCAACGGACCAACCCTGACATCGTGATAACCGAGCATCCTAATCGGTCGGACTACGGTATCGGCATGAACACGCAGAAGGCGCCATTTGATGACATCCAGGTACGCAAGGCAATGCAGATGGCACTGGACCGTGAGACACTTCACAATACCTACTTCAAGGGGTGGGGAAGCTGGACACCTCACTCATTGCTGGCCAACGATATGCCAGTAGTTGGCACCGCATTCGAAGAGTGGCCCGAAGAGCTCAAGAAGATCTATGACTACGACCCGACAGAGGCCGAGAGGCTCCTTGATGAGGCGGGGTATCCGCGCGGCGCCGACGGCATCAGGTTCAAGCTCACAATGGGACATTGGGAAGGCGGCGATCTGGACTATGCACAATTGGTAGCCGTTACCTACTTTCGTGACATTGGCGTTGAGGTAGAAGTTGAGCCAGTGCCAGGTGCGGAGTGGGCAAGTTACATTAACGCTGCACAGTGGGACATGTTTGGTGGTATGACAATGGCGGCGAAGTATGGTAATCCCCTGGGTTTTTTGAGTCAGCTCGGGACGGGTGCTTCTGCGAACCGCTGCAATTGCGCCGATCCGGCTTATGACGCCATTTTGGAAGCCGCCGGAAATGCAACCACGGAAGAGGAGTTTTTGCTGCAGGTAAGAGAGCTGATTGAGCACATAAAAGAGCAGGTTTGGTTCGTCTCGGGCCCGCAAATCCCATTACTAGGCGTGCACCAACCGTGGGTCAAAGGTCTCAACAAGGAATTTTGGCTGGGAAGTAACAAGACAAATGCCATCGTCCCCCGCCTCTGGGTCGACCAGGAGTTGAAGGCAGCGATGGGTTTTTAGGCGTTGCACCCCCGTGCCGCTGACCTTACGGAAAGAGGGAGCTGGGAGGCTCAGGATTCCCAGCTCCCCAGCCCATTGAAATAGCGAACGGACGCGGTCGGTCATTATCACATGAGAGCCTATATCATCAGGAGGCTGTTGCTCATGATCCCCACCTTGTGGATATTGAGCATCCTGGTTTTTCTCTCGGTCCGCTTCATCCCCGGCGACGCAATAGACGTGTGGGTGGCCAAGATGGCGGTCTATGGCGAGGCCCTCCAGGACTTTGACCGTGAAGATTTCATGCGTTTTCTCGGCTTGGACGTGCCTGTGTACGTGCAGTATGGACGCTGGATAGGAGTGTTGCCGTCCCCCGACTGGGTCACCGGCGAGCCCTACTTCAGAGGTCTCCTCCAGGGCACCCTTGGCGAATCAATGGGGGGCAGCGCTGCTTCCATAGAGGAACGCCTGATAGGTAGATTGCCGGTAACCATTCAACTTGGCGTGATGGCAATCGTAATCGGGCTGCTGATAGCCCTGCCGGTCGGCATCTACTCGGCGATTCGGCAGGATACGGCCGCCGACTACGCAGGGCGTACCACGGGCATCATCGGCATGTCAGTGCCTAACTTCTGGCTGGCAATCATGGTCATGATCTACCCGGTAGTCTGGTGGGGCTGGTCGCCACCGCTGGAGTGGGTTCCGTTCACCGAAGACCCACTGGGAAGTCTCAAGGGGTTACTCATTCCCAGCGTGATTCTGGGCACGGGCATGTCCGCGGGCACGATGCGGTTGACGCGCACCACGATGCTGGAGGTACTCAGGCAAGACTATATCAGAACCGCCTGGTCCAAGGGTCTCAATGAGAGGGTAGTTGTTATGAGACACGCCGTCAAGAATGCCCTCATCCCGGTAGTTACTGTGATCGGCATGCAGTTGCCTCTGCTGGTCGGTGGCTCGGTTATCATAGAGAACATATTCAACCTGCCGGGGGTGGGTCGTCTCTTTCTGACCGCACTCGTTGACCGAGACTACCCGATGGTGTCCGGAGTCAACCTGTTCTTGGCGACCGTGGTGGTAGGGGCCAATCTGATCATCGACCTGATTTATCCGTACTTGGACCCCAGGGTCCGATACAGCTAAAAGGGGGAAATCGTGCATATGAGCGACGCCACAGGGGTACCATCACCAGTAATCGAGGCAAACAGACGGAGCCCGCTGGCTGATTTCTTTATCAGGCTGGTAACGGAGAAGCCGGTGGGTACTGCCTGCGGGATTATCATATTGATATTGATCCTTGTCGCTATCTTTGGCGGTGTTCTGACTCCTTATCCATATGATGAAGCAAACATTCATGACATGATGAAGGGCCCATCAGCCCAGTATCTGCTGGGTACCGACCAGTTGGGGCGAGACTTGTTGAGCCGCATTATCTACGGGGCTCGTATTTCGCTACTTGTCGGTCTGACCGTGACCACTATCAGTGTTGTCGTCAGTACCCTGATAGGCGGCACTTCAGGATTCATTGGCGGTAAATTGGACCTGGGTGTGCAGCGATTTGTCGATGCTTGGCTGGCTTTCCCGGGACTGCTCCTGCTGCTGACGATGATGTCCATAGTCGGGCGCGGTCTGCCGCAGATAATACTGGTCCTGGGGATATCAGGAGGTATTGGCGGCAGTTGAGTAATCAGAGGCGCCGTGATCGGCATCAAAGAGAATGTGTATTTTCAGGCGGCCGACGCCGTTGGCTCGTCGAGATTGCGAACATTCATGCGCCACGTGGTGCCGAATGTCCTGCCTATCGTAATCATAATGTTCAGCGTCACCATAGGTGGCGTAATCCTGTCGTTGGCTGCTCTGGGCTTCCTCGGATTTGGTCTGCCTCCCGGCACTCCTGATTGGGGGGGTCTGCTCAGCCGGGAGGGACGCCAGTACATGGAGGCAGCGCCGCGGCTGGCGTTCTGGCCCGGTCTGTGCCTGACTATCACCGTCTTCAGTCTCAACATGTTCGGCGACGCCGTGCGAGACCTGCTCGACCCGCGGCTGCGGGGTGGCAGCGGTCGTCTCGCTGGCGGCGGCGCCACGTCGGTTTGAGAGAGTGCGCGTGCGGGCAGAGGCGCGCAGGCGCCCACTGCCGGGCACGGGCCGATACCATCGTGACGCGCACGTGACGCTCCGGCCGTGCCTGCGTGTTGCATCGACGACCGGATAGTGTGCTACTCTCCCACACTACATGGGGCTGGTGAACGCCGATCTTGAGCTCTCCAATCCGCGCGACTCCGCCCGCCGTCCGATGCGCGTAAACAGCTTGGTGGATACCGGCGCCCTGCATCTCCGTGTTCCAGAGCATGTCGCCCTGCAGCTTGGTCTGGAAGAACTCTACCAGCGCGAAGTAACGACCGCCGACGGCGCCAAGCACCTGGCACCGTATGTGTTGCCGCCATGTGTTCCATGTGTTAGGGCTGGTTGACCCGCATTGCAGGTCCGTGCTAGGGTCGCACCGCAAAGTCATGCACGGCCCCTGTAGGCCCCCACAACAAGTCAAGTTAGCCCCCCCCCAGCTCTTCATATCCCGTAGATCGCTAACTGCTCGGGCTGGTCGCCCCGCGGGCGCCTTCGGCTTCAGCACTGGGGGTAGCGGCCGGCTCCGTGTACGTCGGCTCAGTCCACGTTCGTTCACTGACCAGCGCAACCGTCCTGGATCCCCGGTCCCCAACTCACCGTCGCAAACGCAACGCCGTCAGGTATCTGGCTGGCCACCCTGTGGCCTGTGGCCCCGAAAAAAGCAGAAAGGAGGTGCACGCTGGTACTCGAGCAACCACGCAACGCGCGCGGCCTGAGCCCATGAGCCCATGAGTGACGTGCCGCGCGCTGGACGATCCGAGATTGCCGTCGCTGCGCAGCCGCCCGCGTTGCGGGCGCGAAAGTGCGCAGGGAGTGGCGATTCGCTACAAATATACTCTCAAAACCCAACATACGGAGTTACGTATGAACATTGTAATGACTACAAAGACCTTCGCGGTTGCGTTGGTCCTCGCCCTGGTCGCCACCGGCGTCTCGGCGAGCCCGGCCGGGGAAGAGGAGCCGGCCGCGGCGATGGAGAAGGAGATGGTGATGGACCCGTCCACCGGCAAGATGGTGACCGCACCCGAGTACGGCGGCACCCTCACCATCGCATCCAAGAACGAGCTCCTGGACCAGGATCCGTCGATCGGCGGACACTGGGCCGGCTTTCAGATCATGGGGGTGAACGAGAAGCTGGCATACGTCAACTGGGCCACGCCGCGGGACGAGTACCCCTTGACCTTTTGGTACACGCCGCCCCAGCACCTCACCGGGTGGCTGGCAGAGAGCTGGTCGAATCCCGACCTGCAGACGCTCATCGTCAAGGTCCGGCAGGGCGTTCACTGGCACGACAAGCCGCCGATGAACGGACGCGAGCTGACCGCCGAAGACGTCGCCTGGACCTACCGCCGCATCGGTGGCCTCCTCGACTGGAAGCCGGAGTATACCTACGCCCTGCGCAACTTTCCGTGGGAATCCATCGAGGCCACCGACCGGTACACGGTCGAGTTCAAGCTGACCGAGCCGCGTCTGGACTTGCAGAACCAGGTGCTCACCGAGGTCGGCGTCTGGATCCTGCCACCGGAGGTCATCGAGCAGCACGGCAACTACTCCGATTGGCGGAACGTGGTCGGCACCGGGCCGTTCATGCTGGCTGACTTCCAACCCGAGGTACGCAAGCAGTGGGTGCGCAATCCCGACTACTGGGGCTTCGACGAGAAGTACCCGGACAACCGGCTGCCCTACGTCGATGAGCTGGTGGCTCTCCATATGAAGGAAGAGGCGACCTACACTGCCGCGCTGCGCACCGGCCAGGTAGACATGCTTACTGTCGGCGGCGGCATCGCGCTGGCCACCGTCGAAGCGGTGGATGCCATCCTGAAGACCAACCCCGACATGCAGGCAGTCCCGTTCTACAGTCGCGCACTGCAGGTGTCCGGCCTGAACATCCGCCGGCCGCCGTTCGACGACATCCGCGTGCGCAAGGCGATGAACATGGCGATCGACCGCGATGCCATCAACGAGAGCTACTACGGCGGGTATGCCTACCCGACGGTGCAGGGCTGGGTCGGCGCCGCGCTCGGCGAGATGCACACTCCGTTCGCGGAGCGGTCCGCGGATCTGCAGGCTGAGTACTCCTACCATCCGCAGGAGGCCGAGCGCTTGCTTGACGAGGCCGGCTACCCGCGCGGCGCGGACGGGGTGCGGTTCAAGGTCACCTACGACCACCGCGACGTGATCGACCTCGGATGGGTCGAGATCGTGGCCGGCTACTGGAAGGCGATCGGCGTAGAGGTGGAGATCACGGTGATGGACACCGGCGCCTGGGTCGATCGCCGCGCCCGCGGGCTCTACGAGATGACGACCGGCGACTCCGGCTGGGATCTGAGTCCCGCGCACATCATGAGCTACTACGGCTACGTCCACAACTACCAGGGCGAAGGGCAGGCGAACCAGGCGGGCGAATACACCGGCGGGCTCAAGGACGCGACCATGAGTCGGCTCTACGAGGCGTTCCAGGCTGCGACCAGCCAAGAAGCGCGGATCCCGATCATGCGAGAGTTCGACGATTACATCATGCGCCAGCACTTCCAGGTCTACGGCCACAAGGCGCCGGCGTTCCAGCTGGCCAACCCCTGGGTCAAGGGCTGGAACGGCGAGACGTTCCTCACGGATATGAGCAACAACGAGATTCTGGTGCGGGTCTGGATCGACCAGGACCTGAAGGCGAAAATGGGCTTCTGACCCCGGCCGGCAGAGGGTCGAACCAACGCGGGGTGGCGGGGACGACCTGCCACCCCGTTTTCTTGCGCAACGGAGTGTGGAGGTGAGCTGACGTGCGGGCGTATTTGATCAGGCGGGTGCTGCTGGTCATCCCCACCATCTTGATCATCACTGTCCTGGTGTTTCTGTCGGTGCGCTTCATTCCCGGCAGCGTCATCGAGGTGATGGTCGCCCGGATGGGCTACGAAGGCGGCGGCGCGATCGACATTGCTGCCGCGAAAAAGCGGCTCGGGCTCGACGTCCCCGTTCCCGTGCAGTACGGGCGGTGGATCGGGAACATCGTCGTGCGTGGCACCCTCGGCAGCTCGCTATACGGCGGCTCGAGCGGCTACACCGTGGAGGCGATGATGGCCTCCAGGATAGGCGTGACCCTGGAGCTGGGGCTGCTGGCGATCCTGACCGGTTTGATCATCGCGGTGCCGATCGGTATCTATTCGGCGATTCGGCAGTACACGGTGGCCGACTACGCTGGCCGCTCGGCGGCGATCGTCGGCCTGTCGACCCCGAACTTCTGGCTCGCGCTGCTGGTCATCATCTATCCGGCCATCTGGTGGGGGTGGACGCCGCCGCTGACGCACGTCCGCTTCGCCGTCGACCCGCTGGCGAACCTCACCATGTTCCTGTTTCCCGCCCTGATCCTGGGGACCTACCTGGCGGCCAGCACGATGCGCATGACCCGCACCATGATGCTGGAGGTGCTGCGCCAGGACTATGTAAGGACGGCTTGGGCCAAGGGCCTGCAGGAGCGCAGGGTGGTGCTCCGGCACGTCGTCAAGAACGCCCTCATCCCGGTGGTCACGCTGATCGGCCTGCAACTGCCGATCATCGCCGGTGGCTCGGTGATCATCGAGACCATTTTCAACCTGCCCGGGCTCGGACGCCTGATGCTGAGCGCGCTCAACCTGCGCGACTACCCGGTGGTGTCCGGCGTGAACCTGTTCTTCGCCTCGGTGGTGGTGCTGATCAACCTCGCCACCGACCTGGCGTACGCCTACCTGGATCCGAGGATCCGCTATGAGTGAGTCGAATGCGTCGAATGCGCCGCTTTCGGTCGACGCGGGCGGCAGTCCGGTGGGTGAGGCGGCGCGTGACCCGGGCGGCGGCCGGCGCCGCCCCTTGACTGACTTCTTCGGTCGATTGCTGCGCCAGCAGCCGCTGGGCGCCGCGGCCGGCGTGGTCCTGTTGGGGCTGATCTTCGTCGCCGTCTTTGCCGAGCAGTTGACGCCGCACGAGTACGACATCGGCCGCGTGCAGGACCGCTTGCAGGCGCCCTCCGCCGAGCACCCGCTCGGCACCGATCACGCCGGCCGCGACGTGCTGGCGCGGATCCTCAAGGGCGCTCAGGTGTCGCTGCTGGTGGGGCTGATAGCGACCCTGCTGAACACCATCGTGGCGCTGCTGGTGGGCGGCACCACGGGCTTCATCGGCGGCCGGGTCGACATCTACGCCCAGCGCTTCGTCGATGCCTGGATGTCGTTCCCGGGATTGCTGCTGCTGCTCACCATCATGTCGTTCGTCGATCGCAGCATCGTCACGGTGATCGTGGTGCTGGGTGTCACCGGCGGCATTCCGGCGTCGCGGGTGGTGCGCGGCGCGGTGATCGGCGTCAAGGAGAACGCCTACTTCCAAGCCGCGGAGGCGGCCGGCGCGCGCCGGCGCCGGATCCTGGTGCGCCACGTGCTGCCCAACATCGCCGCGCCGCTGATCGTGATCTTCAGCATCAACGTCGGCAGCGTCATCATCGCCGAGGCCAGCTTGAGCTTCCTCGGTTTCGGCCTGCCGGTGAACGTGCCGAGCTGGGGCGGCATGCTGAGCCGCGAAGGGCGGAGGTACATGGAGCTGGCGCCGCGGCTGGCGCTGTGGCCCGGTCTGTTCCTGACGGTGACGGTGTACTGCCTCAACATGGTGGGCGACGCGGTCCGCGACCTGCTCGACCCGCGCCTGCGCGGCACCGCCGGCCGCTACGGGGGCTCCACGTCCCGCCGCCGCGGAGTTGGCACGCCCTGAGTGCCCGCGACGACTGACGGCGGCAGGATAACGGGGCCGTCAGGCACGCAAGCGTCCGTTACCACGGTGTGGATTGTCCGTGACGGCGAGGTTTCGCCACGCTTCGTGACGGCCTATCCTGGGAGTGGATAATGAAGTTCAGACTACTAGATACGGTCGTGCTCACGAGAGATCATGAGGAGTTTGGACTCCGACGCGGAGACGTTGGAGCGGTGGTTGAGGTCTATCAGCCTGACAGGTTTGAAGTCGAGTTCGTCACCGCGTCCGGAAAGACAGAAGCTGTTGTGACGCTGGGGGATAACGATCTGCGTCCTGTCTGCGATTCTGACCTTCTGTCGGTGAGACCCGTCGTGCAGCGATCGGCATAGCCGGCGCGGCCGGCGCTGGTCTGCTCGACCGCGGCCACGTAAAGGGACCGCATGCAAGGCCCGCCGGCGGGTGGGGGCGGAGGCGGGCCACCTGATCGTGTTCGACCGCGCGCCGGACCGAACCTGGGCGCAGAAGATCTTTGGCTGCGCGCCGTCGGGAGCTGGCGTGCCGGTCACGGTCTGGGGGATGTAGCGGCAAGCGCGATGTCGCTGTTAGCCTGTTGAGCCTGTTGACAGGTGGTCGCGGCGTGAGTTACGGTGGCTGAGAGTGGCAAGCCCGACCGATGGGATGGTGGTGATCACGTGACCGACGACACGCGGTTGACGGCTGTTGCAGAGCCGGCTATGGTGAACACGTTGGGATCGCGACCGATGCGCATGATGCATGACGACCCGAACCCGCGCAGCCACTGGTGGCCCTCGAAGCGGCCGGTGATACGTCTGTCCCCCCCCCCCCCCCCAGCGTTTTCGTACATCCGGTAGATCACTAACCGTAACCGCTCGGGCTGGTCGCGCCGCGGGCGCTTTCGCCTTCAGCACCGGGGTAGCGGGCGGCTGCGCCGGGCGCCGGCTCAGTCCACGTTCGCTCACTCGTTCACTGACGCCCGCCACGGTCCTGGATCCCCCTTCCACTGGTCAATCACGTCATCACATCCACAACAACCCGGTATTCCCGGCGTACAGGAGGTGCAAAGTGGTACGCAAAGAACCGGACGCGCGCGCGGCGTAAGCCCCGTGAGTCACGCGCCGCGCGCCTGCGGAGTTGACTCTGTTCGAACGCCTGCGTTGCGGGCGCTGAGAGTACCGGAAGCGGCAATCGCTACCCGATACTCTCGAAATCTTTCTATCAGGAGTTGGTTATGAACCATATAGCAAAGACCTGCGCGGTTGCGCTGGTCCTGGGCCTTGTGCTGACCGCAACCGGCCTGTGGGCCACCGGCGGCACGGAGGAGCCGGCAGCCGCCGCCGAGAAGGAAATGGTGCTCGATCCCACCACCGGCGAAATGGTGGAGGCCCCACGATATGGCGGGACATTGACCTACGCCGAACGGGTCGAGCCGCCGGGTACCGACCCCTGGAACCAGGGCCACGGACCAAGGGGCGTCGATGGCGTTGCAGAGAAACTGGGCATCGCGAACTGGGGAATAGATAGGGATGAATTTGGCTTCGAAAGCAGGTACGTCCCGCTATTTGCCATGAGACCGAATCTGGCGGAAAGCTGGGAAAAGCCCGACCCGCTGACTATTATCTTCAAAATCCGCCCGGGCGTTCGCTGGCACGATAAGGCACCGATGAACGGTCGGGAGCTAACTGCCCAAGATGTCGAATACAACTTTCACCGCTATACGGGTCTGGGCAGCGGCTTCACCGAACCTAGCCCCTTCGACCCGATGAAGGCCGCGACATGGGAATCGATTACGGCCACCGACGATTCCACGGTTGTTTTTAAGTTAAAGGCGCCACGCAACGACGCGCTGGAGACTATCATCAGCGGCTGGTTTCTTTTGATAATGCCCCCCGAGGTAATCGAGCAACATGGTGACGTTCAGGACTGGAGGAACCTGGTAGGCACCGGGCCCTATATGCTGACGGACTGGGTCAAGGGCAGCTCGATGACCTATACCAAGAATCCGGACTACTGGGGCACCGACGAAAAATACCCAGAGAACCGGTTGCCCTATATTGACCAGTTAAGACGGGTGATTATGCCCGAACAAGCAACATTTCTGGCGGCACTGCGCTCGGGTAAGCATGATATCATAGGTATACCCGGCGACACTCAGTTGGGGGATATCGGCCAGGTAGAGGCCCTCAAACGGACCAACCCCGAGATCAGGTTGTACCCGTGGTATCTAAGGTCGGGCACCTCTGTTACTTTCAACCTGCGCAGGGAGTCGCTCTTTAACGACATCCGGGTACGCCAGGCCATGCAGATGGCCATTGACCTGGAGACAATGTGGTACATATGGGGTCCTAAACCTCCCTCGTTCAATGCATCCCAGCCATGGATCAAAGGCTATAACGGTGAAGTCGAACTGGGACTGTCTCGCTCAGTTGCCATGTTGGCCCGCATCTGGATTGATAGTGATCTGAAGCAAGAGATGGGAGGCTAGTAGCGCCCCGACTGACCTGCGTGCAAGGGGCTGGGATGTTGCGTTCGGAGCGCCGCTTCAGAGCGCGCTCCCAGCCCTCACTCATTGCATAAGGTGTCCCCGTGAGAGCCTATATCATCAGGCGCTTGTTGCTGGTCATCCCCACCCTGCTGCTCCTGAGCATCATCGTCTTTCTCACCGTGCGCTTCATCCCCGGCGACGTCATAGACGCCATGTTGAGTGAGATACAATGGGTGGGTGGCGGAGATATGGACCGTGCAACGCTCGAGCGTCGGCTGGGATTGGACGTGCCGGTGTGGGTGCAGTATGGACGCTGGATCGGCGACATGTTCCGGCACGGCAGCCTGGGCCGATCACTGTGGCGCGATTGGACGGTAGAGGAGGAGATACTCTCCCGGTTGCCGGTCACCATCGAGCTTGGCCTCCTGGCCATCGTCATCGGGCTCGTGATCGCGCTGCCGGTGGGCATCTACTCGGCGATGCGCCAGGATACCGCCGCCGACTACCTGGGACGCTCGGTCGCCATCATCGGCCTGGCCACGCCGAACTTCTGGCTCGCCATCATGGTGTTGATCTATCCGACCATCTGGTGGGGCTGGACCCCGCCGCTGGAATACGTTCCGTTCGCCGAACACCCGCTGGACAATCTCGCGGGGTTCTTGATCCCCAGCCTGATCCTGGGGACGGCCATGGCCGCCGCCACCATGCGGATGACGCGCACCATGACGCTGGAGGTGCTGCGGCAGGACTACATCCGCACCGCCTGGTCCAAGGGGATGGCGGAGCGGGTGGTGATTGTCCGGCACACCCTCAAGAATGCCCTCATCCCGGTGGTGACCCTGGTCGGCCTGCAGATGCCGATCCTGGTCGGAGGCGCGGTGATCATGGAGAACATCTTCGCCCTGCCGGGACTCGGCCGTCTCATGCTCAATGCCCTGCAAAGCCGTGACTACCCGGTGGTGCAGGGAACCAACCTGTTCTTCGCCACCGGGGTGGTGCTGCTCAACCTTCTCATCGACCTGATCTATCCCTACCTGGACCCGAGGGTACGGTATGAGTAGGAACGGTCACTCCGTGCTCCGCAAGACCATGAACAGGGATGCGCAGACAGCACCCGCCGGTCAGCTTGTTCGGACCGGTGAATCCAGGCGGCGGGGCTGGCTGGCTGATTTCTTCACCAGGCTGTGGCAGGAGAAGCCCCTGGGCACCGCCTGCGGGATTCTCGTCGTGATCCTGGTTCTCGTCGCGATTCTTGCCGAGCGTCTACGCGCTCAACATGTTCGGCGACGCGGTGCGCGACCTGCTCGACCCACGCCTGCGAGGCGGCCAGGGAACCGCATGCGAGGCCTCCTGCGGCGTGGCGGTCACGCTGCTTCCGCATCGCCACGGGACTCGCGCGTTTGATCCCGGCAGCCCGAGCGCGACGGCACCCTGGCCGCTACCGAAGCGCGCGGACTGGCGTTCATCCCCTGGAGTCCCTGGAGCGCACCACCCCTGGCCGGAGGAGAGCTACGAGGTCGGACGCTCGACAATGAGGAGACTCTCGACAGCCGTGTCGAACTCCAATAGTCGATGCTCGTTCTCGGTGAGCAGTGCAACAAGCTCTCTCACCGTACAGTTCCCGACGCGCAGCCACACCACTTTGGGTGGTGCCCCGTGCAGGAAACTCAATTGTCGGAAGTCGCTGTCCTTGGAGACGATCGTGAAACCGTTCTGTCCCGCGTAATCGTAGATATGTGCATCGGGGGCATCGTCCAATCCAAGACCGATTACGTGTTCGGAACCTGGAAACGTGACGGCCAACGTCTGAATGAGGCTTCGTGGGAGATTCTGGTCGAGAAGAAGCTTCACCCGTGACTGGAGGCCAACCTTCGTTCCCGGGCCGCGGCGAACTGTAGGACTGCCTGCACATCATCGCGGGTCAGCTCGGGGAACTCGCCGAGAAGCTCCTCCGTTGACATTCCTCCGGCCAAGTATTCGAGAACGTCGTAGACCGTGATGCGAGTCCCACGAATGCACGGCTTGCCCGAACGCCGGGCCGGATCAATGACTATGTGATCCAGGAAATCGTTCATGGCATCTCAGGATAGCCGAGTTGCCGATTGGTGAACACGGCCGCATTACGGCCGCATCGTGGGCCATTACGACGACTCGAGTCGAGCCGCCGCCCCGGACGGCAAACCCGGCAGGTCGTTGCCGCGGCCTGCGAGCGGCGGTACGCCGGCGTCACGCGCTGGATCGAGGACATGCCGCTCGGTCGGGTGCTGGGGTGCGGTAACCACTGTAGGTGCATCGTCCGGCGTCATCCTCACCACGGCGGCGCTGGCCCGGCTCAGGGTCAAGAAGGGCGACACGCTCTACCTGATCGGCGGCGCCGGCCGCCTGGGCGCGCAAGACACCCGGTCCGTTTGATCTCGTTGTTCCGGGACGAGGAGCATTGGCTTCGGCGAGGTAGACCATTTCGATGGTGTGCGATTGTCACCCTTGCAAGCGTCGCATGAGCGCTGTATATTCGTCATATGGCGCGCGCATCCTCTAAACGGTCCGCGATTCTGCAAGCATATGCTGACCCGGCCGAGATGCCGGCGAGCGAAGCCACGCGCGTCGCGATGCTCCTGGCTATCGACGAGCCGGACATACGGAGTGACGTACAGCTCGCGCGGCTGGTCGCCGGCGGTTTGCTTCCGGCATCGGCCGTCGCCCTGGCCGAGGTGCTTGGGCAGCATCGGGTGGTTGGACCGGTAGTCCCCGAAGCAACGCTCCGGCGAGTGCGCAGAGGCAGGAAAGTGCTGTCCAGACAGCATAGCGAACGACTCTATGAACTGGGACGCGTCGTCGATGCAGTCAGCCGCGCGTACCACGGAGACCGGGACGCAATCGAAGCGTTCCTGAGCCGTCCACACCCATTGCTCGAAGGCGAGACGCCGTTCGACATGGTGCGCTCCAGCTCGGCAGGTGTGGAAGCGGTCCTGAATCTCATTCGTCGGGCGGAGGCCGGCGTGGCTGTTTGACGAAACCGCGAACGCTCCCGCGGACGATGCGTGCCTTTCGGATCGGCGATCCTGCTGGCCGGTTGCCGGTGTGGAGCACGGCAGGCGCCAGACGCGTGTCCGGCCGGTGGCACGAGGCCGGCGCCGAAGTAATCTACGCCTCCGAATCCTATTCGACAGCCATGTTGGAGACGCTCGCCCATTGGAACGGAGCGCCGCCGCCGAACCAGCACTACGTCGAGATCACGATACCTACGGGCACCAGCTATGAGGTGGTAACGGCCGATCTCGTTCGCGA
Source organism: Spirochaetia bacterium (assembly GCA_965208575.1). Classification (GTDB taxonomy): domain Bacteria; phylum Spirochaetota; class Spirochaetia; order SZUA-6; family Bin103; genus Bin103. The sequence goes on from CBDBOV010000003.1 coordinate 270,507, forward strand.
TTGGTCCCATCCGGACGGAGAGGCGGCCCGCCGCTTCGGTCGCGCGTGGTATGCCGACATCCGAAGTACACTCCTGATCGTCCCGTCGGTCGTGGCACGTATGGAGCGCAACATGGTCATCAACACGCGGCATGCAGATTTCGATCGCTTGACGGTCGGTCTGGAAACCCCCGTCTGGTGGGACAAGCGCCTCTTTCGCGACTCCGACTGACCGCGTAGCTGCCGGACGAGCTCCTCTTGGACTGGTTGCGGGGTTGCGGTGGGCCGAGCTGGAGGGAGCCTCGGAACACCTGGTCGATAATGCGAAGGAAGGAACCAGTTGAAGTTGCGGAAGTTGCCGGAAGCCGAGCAAGCGAGACGTCACTGGCTGGTCGATCTTTCGGTCAGACTCATCAAGACCAAGGCGCTCGGAACCGGATGCGGGATCATCGTGCTGGCCCTGATCCTGGTGAGCATTTTCGCGGATGTTCTGGCTCCCTATCCGTACGATGAGATTCGACTGCAGGAGATACTGCAGCCGCCATCGGCACAGCACCTGCTGGGCACCGATCACGTGGGACGCGACTACCTGAGCCGCATCATCCAGGGGGCTCGGGTCTCGATGCTGGTCGGCCTGGCCGCGACCACCATCAATGTGGTGGTCGCCATCCTGGTGGGTGGCACCACCGGCTTCCTGGGTGGCAAGTTGGATCTGGTGGTCCAGAGATTCGTGGATGCGTGGATCGCCTTCCGGGCCTGCTCCTGCTGCTCACCCTCATGTCGGTCGCGGGTCGCGGGGTGCTGCAGATGATACTGGTCCTCGGAATCTCGGGCGGCATCGGGAGCGGCTCACGGGTCGTCAGAAGTGCTGTTATCGGGATCAAGGAGAACGTCTATTTCGAGGCGGGGGAGGCGATCGGGGCCTCGAAGTGGCGTGCGCTCACCCGCCACGTCTTACCCAACATCGCGCCGCCCATCATCATCATCTTCAGCATCAGCATCGGCGGCTACATCCTGAGCGCGGCATCACTGAGCTTCCTCGGCTTCGGCCTGCCGCCCGACATCCCCGACTGGGGCGGGATGCTGAGCCGCGAGGGGCGCCAGTACATGGAGGCGGACCCGCGGCTGGCGCTCTGGCCGGGCCTGAGCCTGACGCTGGTCGTATACAGCTTGAACATGTTCGGCGACGCGCTGCGCGACCTGCTCGACCCGCGGCTCAGGGGCGGTGGTGGTGATCTCGGCGCCGGAGCCGCCGGGTCCTGTTCGATAGAGCCGGTGGTACGGTCGCTTCGACCGTGTTACAGTGTGTCATGGCCGCGCGCTACCGGGACTGGCTTCGGCAGGCGGACGCTGATCTCCGGCACGCTCGCCAGTCGTGCGACCATGGCGCGCACGAGTGGGCCTGTTTTGCCGCCCAGCAGGCGGCCGAAAAGGCACTCAAGGCGGTCATCCTGAGCCGAGGAGCGGATGCCTGGGGTCATACGGTTACCGCTCTGCTCGGTGTGGTGGCGACCGCGGCGCAGGCCGGGGAGGACCTGATTACGTGCGCCAAGAGCCTCGACAAGCACTACATCCCCACCCGCTACCCGAACGGCTTCGACACCGGCGCGCCGGTCGACTTCTACACGAAGAAGGACTCTGACGATGCCATCCTCTGTGCCGAGCGGCTCACCAGCTTCGCTCGTGGTCAAGTCGAACAACCAGAGGACCGTTGAAGCCGCGCTTCGATGCTGGGCCGGTCACGTCGGCGAGAGCCGACCGGAGGTGCGCAGGATCATCTGGTTCGGCTCACGGGTGAACGGCACTCCTGCGCCAAGCAGCGACGTCGACGTGTGCGTAGTGCTTGCGGGATCGAGCCGGCCCGTTCGGGACCGCGTCGGGGACTACCTTCCGTTCGGATTCCCGGTCGGAATCGACCTGTTTCCCTACACCGAGGCGGAACTGGAGCGGCTCAAGAGCGAACACCCCTCGTGGTACGCCGCGATCACGTCCGGAATCGATCTCCCGATACGCCCGTAGGGATCTGGGCCTGCGCCACGCGGATTGATGCCGTGCAGGCGTCGCCGGAACTCGGTCTTCACCTGCCCCAGCTTGGCCTGCAACCGCACACGCATCGTGCACGCGCTGGCTACTTGTTGCTCGATGGCTCTTTCAAACCGACCTGGCGGCATCGGCACCCAGGCGCCCCGCACCACCCCGGAGCCGCGGGTCGAGCAGATCCCGCACGGCATCGCCGAACATGTTCAGGCTGTAAACGACAATAGTCAGGCAAACACCAGGCCAGATCGCCAGCCAGGGGGCCACCTCCATGTACCTGCGCCCTTCCCGGCTGAGCATACCTCCCCAGCTGGGAATGTTCGGTGGCAGACCGAATCCGAGGAAGCTCAGAGAGGCCTCGGACATGATCACCCCCCCGATGTTGATGCTGAAGATGACGATGACGGGCGCCACAATATTGGGCAGGACATGCCGTAACAGGATTTGGGTCGTGGGGGTGCCCACGGCCTTGGCTGCCAGAAAATAGTCATTCTCTTTGATGTCGATAACGGCGCCTCGGAGTACTCTCGAGCCGCCGATGCCTCCTGCTATCCCCAACACCAGGATGATCTGGGGCAGACCCCGCCCCGCGATGGACATGATGGTCAATAACAGAAGCAGGCCCGGAAAAGCCATCCAGGCATCGACAAATCTTTGCACACCCAGGTCCAGTTTACCACCAAAGAATCCTGAAGTGCCACCTATCAGGACAGCCACCGCAACATTGAGAGTGGTCGCGGCCAGACCGACAGTCAACGAAAGACGAGCCCCGTAGACAAGGCGGCTCAGGAGGTCTCGCCCCAATTGGTCGGTACCCAGCAGATACCGGGCTGATGAGCCCTGCAGCCTGTCCACCGGGTGTATTTCCATATGGCGATAAGGAGCCAGAACATCGGCAAAGATAGCGACAAAAACCAATATCAATATGATAATCCCGCCGGCAGTACCCAGTGGCTTCTCCCTCCACAGCCTGCTCAAGAAATCAACCAGCCGGGAACCTCTCGTCGGCGCAGTTTCTGCTGACGGTCTGTTTATGGCGTCGCTCATGTGCCCCCTTTAGCTGTAGCGGACCCTGGGGTCCAAGTACGGATAAATCAGGTCGATCATCAGATTGGCCCCCAAAACCGCGGTGGCGAAAACCAGGTTTACTCCGGAGACCACCGGGTAGTCTCTTTGAGTGAGTGCCTTCACCATGAGACGACCTAACCCCGGCAGGTTGAATATGTTCTCCATGATAACGGAGCCGCCTACCAGGATAGGCAACTGCAGGCCGATCAGGGTAACTATCGGGATGAGGGCATTCTTGATGGCGTGTCTCAGAACGACGACCCTCTCATTGAGACCCTTGGACCAAGCCGTCCTGATATAGTCTTGCCTGAGCACCTCCAGCATCATGGTGCGCGTCATCCGCATGGTGGCTGCCGACAGGGCCGTCCCCAGAATCACAGCAGGAATGATGAACATCCCGAGATTCCCCAGCGGGTCTTCGGTGAAGCGAATCAGCTCTACCGATGGCGACCAGCCCCACCAGATTGCCGGGTAGAGAATGACCATGGTTGCCAGCCAGAAGTTGGGCGTTGCCAGGCCGATGATGGCGATGGTGCGCCCCACGTAGTCGGCGGCCGTATCCTGGCGAATCGCCGAGTAGATGCCGACCGGTAGGGCTATCAACAGCCCTATTACGATTGACAGAACACCCAGCTCGATGGTTACTGGCAATCTACCGAGAATCTTCTCTTCTACCGCCGCAACGCCCCACAGTGATCGGCCCAGGGTGCCGTGCAGGAAAATATCCCCCATCCAGCGTCCATACTGTACGTGGACAGGCACGTCCAACCCCAGCATACGCCGAAGAGCTTCCTCGTCCACTACTTTCCCTTGCCCAAAGCTCGCATCCGCAAAAAAGTCTACTACATCGCCGGGGATGAAGCGGACAGAGAGAAAGACCAGGATGGTCAGTATGAACAGGGTGGGGATTGTCAGCAACAACCGCCTGATGGTATAGGCTCTCATGTCACAGCTTGTTGAGCGTCCGCAGCAAAACCCGGCGCACGGGCATCAAAAAACAACGTCTACTCCCCTTTCTCGGAGCTTGGAGATATGGACTTCCTTCGATGTCTCGCTCAAGGGGTTGCCGGACAAACTGACAGTGTCCCCCTCAGAGAGCCCGCGGTTCTCGACCAGTGGTGAGATGTCGACTATCTGGTTGAACATGAGGTCGAGCTGAGTGAGATTAGTCAGGGAAGCTAGCGGCGAGAGGTCACTTATCTGATTCTGCTCAAGGCTGAGCGAGGTGATGCTGGTGAGGGAAGCTAGCGGTGAGACGTCGCTTATCTGGTTCTGCTCGAGACTAAGCGCGGTTAAGTTGGTCAGCGGAGCCAGTACGGAAGCCAGTAGTGAGAGGTCGCTTAGCTCGTTCCCCGTAAGGTCGAGCTGGGTGAGATTAGTCAGGGAAGCTAGCGGTGTAATGTCGCTTATCTGGTTCAATGCAAGGTCGAGCTCAGTGAGGTTAGTCAGAGAAGCCAGTGGTGATATGTCGCTTATCCGGTTCTTCCTAAGGCCGAGATTGGTGAGATTAGTCAGGGTAGCTAGTGGCGAGATGTCGCTTATCCGGTTGTCGTAAAGGCTGAGCGAGGTGAAGTTGGCGAGCGAAGCCAGTGGTGAGAGGTCGCTTATCTGTCCATAGTGGAAAACCAGCTCGGTAAGGTTGGTCAAATACTCCAATCCGGCGAGGTCGGTGATCTTGACTCTCGCATATCCCCTGCCTGATTCACGAAGCGAGGTGATGGTTTCCAGCTCCGAAACATGGATCGGACCTTGATGCTTCTGGATAGCTGCTCTTATGACTCTCTCAAGAGCTATCCCACCGGCCCCTGGGCCGGCGCAGTCATGAAAGAAACAAGGGTGAGCTATAGTGTGGGCAGAGTTCTGGGTGGAGCGCGAAAGTAGGCCGGCGCGTCACTGGCGTTACGTTCTGCGAACCCGTTCAAGAGCTTGGCCCCGGGGCGGGTGGCGTAGTCATTGGTGAGGTTGTCAGCCGGCGCGGCCGGGTGGCGATCATCCCGTTCAGGAGAATACCTGCTACACACGCCTTGGCCGCACCACTCAGTCGTAGCGGAGGTTTCATGGCACGACGCAGACACAGACGCAAGGGCAAGGGCAGTCGCACAGCGCAACCAAAGGTGATGCACCCGGACGCTGCCGGCTTGGACATAGGCGCTACCGAGGTGTACGCGGCTGTGCGCCCGGAGCGCGACCCGGACCCGATCCGGAACTTTGCTACGTTCACCGCGGACCTGCACGCCTTGGCCGACTGGCTCAAGGAATGCGAGGTCACCACGGTGGCGATGGAGTCCACCGGTGTGTACTGGATTCCGGTGTATCAGATCCTGGAGGCACACGGCTTCGACGTGGTGCTGGTGAATGCGCGTCACGTGCACTCGGTACCCGGTCGGAAGTCCGACGTGGCCGACTGCGAGTGGTTGCGCTACCTGCACTCGGTGGGATTGCTGCGCGGCTCATTCCGCCCTGCCGACGAGGTGTGTGCACTGCGCTCGGTGCTGCGCCATCGCGACACCTTGATCAAGATGGCGTCGCGCAGCGTGTTGCACATGCAGAAGGCGTACAGCCAGATGAACGTGCATCTGCACCATGCCATCTCTGACCTGACGGGGACGACCGGTCTGGCCATTACGGACGCTATCCTGGCGGGTGAGCGGGATCCGGCGCGGTTGGCCGCTCTGGCCGACCGGCGGATCAAAGCCAGCCGCGAGACCTTGATCAAGGCGCTGCAGGGCGACTGGCGCGCCGAGCACCTGTTGGCGTTGCGGCACGCGCGAGCGACCTATGCCCACTACCAACAACTCATCACGGAGTGCGATCAGGAAATCGAAGCCGGCATCCGCGCGTTCGAAGCCAGCAGCGAGCCACCCGGCGCGGTGGGCGACGACCCACCGGATGAGGGAATCGATGCGGAGCCCGAGGCGCCAACCGAGTCACCGGCCAAGCGGTTCGACCTGCGCGGCCACCTTACGCACCTGTTCGGCACTGACCTGACGCTGATTCCCGGCATCGGCGAAAGTACGGCGCTGGTTCTGTTCACCGAACTCGGCCCGGAACTGTCCCGCTTTCCGACCGCACCGCAATTCGCCTCCTGGCTGCACCTGTGCCCCCACAACCAGATCACCGGCGGCAAGATCATCAGCTCGCACACCGGTCGGGGCACCAATCGGGCCGCCCAGGCGCTGCACTGGGCGACCCAGTCGTTGTACCGCAGCCCATCGGCCCTGGGCCAGCACTTCCGCCGCATGCGGGCGCGTCTGGGTACTCCCGAAGCGACCACTGCAGTCGCGCATAAACTGGCTCGGATCATCTACCATCTGATCACGCATCGCGTGGCCTACGATGACAGCATCCTCGCCGCCGAGGAGCGCCAGGACCGGCGCCGCTTTGAACGCCGGCTCCGAAGGCAGGCACACGCACTCGGTTATGAGCTTGTCCCGGAGGCCGCCTGATTGTTGTTTCTCAGGAGCCTCGTCGGGGATGGTGACCCCTTCGCCCACTTCTTCTGTAGCACTAACAGGTTCTTCTGTAGCACTAACAGGTTCTTCTGTAGCACTAACAGGTTCTTCTGTAGCACTGACCGGTTCTTCTGCAGTATTTGCAGGTTCTTCCGCGCCACAGCCGGAAAGAGTGAATATCATTACGAAGACAGCGAACAAAGGCAAGCATTTCCTATCCATCTGCGTCCACCTCCTGTTGCTTACCGCCCAAATTGTACGCTGGCGCTCTATCCCGTTGCCCTGAGCAGAGGAACTGGGAAGCGCGCTTGCAAGCGACAGCCTCCCAGCTCCCTTTTCCCTAACGACCCATGGCGTTCTTCAGCTCACTATCGATCCAGATCCGGGCTTGGACGGTATTACGTTCACCCCATCCCATTCCTGCTTCACCGAAGAAACCCTCGACCCACGGCTGGCTCACGGAAAACCGAGGGGACTTGGATTTGACCAGGCCCCAGTGCTCCCTCACCGTGATCTCATCGGCCTGTCTCAAAAGACTCTTATACTCCTCCAAGTCGGTAGTTTCTTGGGAGGCAAGATACAGGGCGTCCATACGCGGGTCCTTCGCTTTGTCGTAGCTCCAGCCAAAGTTTTGGCTAATCCCCTTCATGGGGTTCCAAAAGGTGACGCTGCTGCCGCCATTGTATCCCCCTTGCACTAGCGCCCACTCGTGCGTGTCCGCGCTATTGTCAGCGTTATGCTCAGCGATAGTCTGCGGAACAAGCTCGCCTTCAACGCCAATGGCGTCGAAGTACCCCATGATGAGTTCTGCATAGTCTGTGGTGTACCTCTCAAAGGCCCTTACCTTGAGCTTGAATCTATAGCCGTCGGCGCCGCGCGGATACCCGGCCTCATCAAGGAGCTCCTCGGCCCTTTCGGGGTTATAGGTATATTCTTGCTTGACCTCCTCGGGCCACTCTTCATATGGCCAGGCCCACCCTTCTTCAAGATCTTGTCTCATTAACCCGGCAGGAGCTGGATCTCCATAACCCTTAAAGAAGCTGGCGGAATTCGCCTCGCGGTCCACTGACATCTGCAGTGCCTTGCGCACAATGGGGTTGTCAGTGGGCGGCAACGCCCAGTTAAAAACGAAAGCGCCGGCCGGTGGCCCAAGAAAGGGCCACACCTCGATTTCAGGGTTGGTCCGCTCGAGGGTCTCCAGATCGTCGACATTGTATATCCAAGAGTCGCCGAAGTTACCCATCACATCAATTTTGCCCGTGCGGAATGCCGCCAGACGTGCTGACATCTCTGTCATCATCAGGGACCTTAACTCGTCAATATAGGGTAGCCGGTTCTCCGGGAATTTTTCGTCGTAGCCCCAGTAGTTAGGATTCTTCTCCCAGGTTACAGAGCTGCCGTCCACGTACTCAGTCAGTCTCCAGGGCCCGGTGCCGACCAGGTTCCTCCAGTCTTTGGCGTCTCCGTATTTCTCGATTACCTCGGGAGCGTACGCAACCCAGTAGGGGTTGAGCAGTTTCCCCGGCACATCGAGGGTAGGCTCCGTCAGCTTCATAACTACCGTCCATTTGTCGGTGGCCGTTACCGATTCGAGACCTACACCCCAGGTGGTAGCAAATGTATGGGCGCTAGGTCCGGCTTCGGTGAAGTCGCCCAGACCGAAATAGCGGTGATAGTTGTATTCGACGTCATAGGCATCGAACTCCCGACCGTTCACCGGCTCCTTATCGTCCCAGTAAACGCCCTTGCGGATGTTCCAGATGAACGTTGTGTCGTCGGGCATCGACCAGCTTTCAGCCAGAGCCCCTGTAGTCATCTCTGGGGTCACAGTGACGTAGTCTCTACCGTTCCATATGTCCCTGGATAGTGCCCAGTTGGCGAAGGCCAGCCTCTCATTAACACCACCGACAAAGTGATGCGCCCAGCCACTGACCCACCAATGGTCAGCATTCTCAGGATACGCCGTAGCGGCCCACGTGAGTGTGCCGCCGTACTCCGGCGCGGTCCACGTCATGCCGGTGGCGGGGTCGAACACCGTCTCTTTGTCGGCAGCGGCTGCCGGCTCCCCTTCGCTGGCCGCGCCGGCCCAGAGGCCGGTTGCGGGCAGAACGAGGACCAACGCAACCGCGAAGATCCTCGTCGTTTGTACAATAAGCATACGTAACTCCGTATCTTGATTTTTGAGAGTATTGCGGAGCGGATTGCCCTCCCTGGCTACTCTCGGGCCCGCAACGCGGACGGCCAGTCCGAGTCAAGCTCCTGAGGCGCGCGGCGTGTGACTCACCGGGTTCGCCCGGGCTCACGCCGCGCGCGCGTGCGGTTCTTTGAGTATCATTTGCACCTCCTGGTGCGCCGGCAAAAACCGGCAAGGTTGTTGTAGCGACCCGCGGCGGCGCCGAGTCATGCATCGTCGCTCGCAAGGGTGGGGAGCTGCCGCAGGCGGCGCGGCTATGGTGAACCCTACACGGGCACGCAGGCGGAAACGCCGGACACAGCCAAGGGAGCACCTACGGTCACGCCGGCCGGTAGCGCCCGGGCCGCGGAGCGGGTGGAGGGAAGGGGCCTGGCCAAAGGGAATCCGCGCCAGCAAAACGCGTCCCGGACACCGTGCCGGATGGGCGTGCGCAGTGCGCCGGAGCGGATACGTCAAGCAGCGCGATCCCTTATAGCGCCATGGCACAGGCGTGCCCCTTCCTTTTGTATGGGTGCCGGCAACGCCCTCTGGTGTGGACTGGTGGAGGTTGCGGCCGACGGGGTCGGCCGTTGGACTCACGGATGTGCGGCGGGTGTGCGCCACACCGATTGATGGTGCCGCAGCCAGCACCGGCGCCGCGCACTGGGCTGCTGCGCGGTTGGCCGGGCGGCTCCTAGTAGCGCTCGGCTGTCGCGCGGTTAGCTGAGCGGCTAACGGTAGTCGGGTAGACTGCTGCCGGGGGGGGGGGCGGGTAAACGCGCCGGCCGCTTTGGGGCTAACGAGTTGCTGCGCGGGTAGGGGTCGTCGGGCATCATGCGCATCGGTCGCGAATCCATGGCCGTCAATGATAGCCGACGTCGCAAGCGCCGGCCGTCAGGCACATGTGGTAGCATCCGCATCGGTCAGGCTCCCAAGGTTGGTCAGCATAGCCGACGCGGCAACAACCGTCAAGCGTCCGTGTGTGTTCACGCCGCCGCGCGCAGAAACTCCAGGAGCAACCCGACGACTCGTTCCGGCTGCTCCTGCTGCACCCAGTGGCCGGCCCCGGGTACCGGATGGCAGCCGAGCAGGCGGCGGCAGCCCGCTTGCTGCATCTGCTCGTACGCACCGGGGCTCTGGTAGACCCCCCAGTCGTGGGCACCGGCGATGAAGCAGGCGGGGACGTCGATGGTCCGTCCCGCGAACACCTGCAACTCCGCGGCCCCGACCGCGCCGGTGCCGCAGCGATACCACTGCAGTCCGCCCTGGAAGCCGGTCGCCGCGTAGGCCGCGGCGTAGACCGCCAGCTCGGCGTCCGGCAGCCAGCCGCACGCGCGCACCGCGGCCGCTGAGGGCGCATGCGGGGCGCCCGCCTCGGGCATCGAGTGGTGCAGGTTCATCACGTAGTAGGTGGGCAGCTTGGCCAGCTCAGCGGCGGACCACCCCGCCAGGCGGTACGGCCGGTTGCCGCTCCAGTCGGCGCTCTTGTAGTGGTAGTAGGCGCGCAGGAACGGCTGCAGCCCCTGCCGGCAGTGCAGCATTTCGGCGTTGGCCTGCCGGGTCGAGTAGTAGCCACCCGCCACAGTCCGGCCAGGTCGTGGTGCGCGAACGCCCCGCAGTTCGGCAGCCGGAATCCGAACGTGGACCTGATTCCCAGTTCGATCTCCTCCGCCGTGGCCACCCCCATCGCCCACAGACGCAGCGCTTCCCGCCCCATGGCGCCCTGGATCCGGTTCAGCAGGTAACCGGAGATTTCCTTGAGGACCCGAATCGGCACCTTGCCGGCGCGCTGCATGAGCTGACAGGTGACGTCGAACGTCTCCTGGCTCGTGCCGGGCCCCTTGGCAACCTCCACGCCGGGGACGATATGGGGCGGTGCGAAGTAGTGGGTGAGGGCGACCTTGTCCCGGCGCTCGACACCTTCCGCGATGTCGCTGAGCACGAATCCGGAGGTGTTGCTGACCACGATGGTGTGCGGCGGACACAGGCGGGTTCGGGGGTCAGGGTCCGTCAGCGTCCGTGACCGGCTGCACCCCATCCGGCTGGAGACCTCGTGAGATCGCGAAGATTCCTTTCCACCATGGTTCGGCGGTGTGGTGACGGGATGCGGAGGAGGAGCCGTTCGGCGTGCCGGATGCTGAAGCCGACTGACAGGTCCAATTCCGGCAGGGCAGCGAACATCCAAGTGCCTCCAAGGTGACCGCTCCGAGCAGGATGCTGTCACCCTCCTCACCGAACACGACCGGTGAGGCGCCGTCCCCGCCCTGATAGAAGAAGAGCGCGTTGCCCCGTCTTCGGGTGATGATCTGGCCATTGGGAATCGTGAACCGTTGCTCGGAGGTGGGCTCGATGCCCAACTCTACCAACAGGGTCGCCGGCACCACCGAGCAGGTCGCGCCCGAATCGATCAAGAACTCGACCTCCTTCCTTCGCTCGGGGACACCCGCGTGGGCGACCTCGAGGGGTCAGGTGCACCAGTGCCATGCCCTATCTATCCTTCAGTGAGTGTATAGGCCGTAGCAGGAGAATCAAGGAGCCCGGCGGCTTTCAATCGGCTTGGACGCGTTAGACGGCCCTGGCGGCATCGGCACCCGGCCGCCCCCCACCGCCCCGCAGCCGCGGGTCGAGCGCACCGCATCGAAGTATCCATACGCAAAGGCCGACCGCGCCCGCTACCCCTCCGCGTCGAGCAACCGATCCAGCTGTTCGCTCAGGGATCCGGGCTCAGGCTCGCATCTTGGCGAGCCTGGCCGAAGACGTCTCCCACAGTTCGCTCGCTCGTGCCTTGCGCCTTCGCGCGGTCGACCTAGCGTCCTGGCACGGTATATTCGCATACGCCTTTCCCGAAGTATACTGTCGAGAATACGGTAGCTGGTCGAGCTGGTCGAGATCTACTCCCGGGACGTGTTGGGGACTCTCGCCAATAGTGACACATGACTGTGAATGCCACGATTGACACCATGGTCGAGCGGATTGTGCAGCGATTCCAACCGTTGCGCATCATTCTGTTCGGTTCGCATGCCCGGGGATCAGCCGCCACCGACAGCGACGTCGATCTGCTGGTTGTGCTTCGCGAGGCGACCGACAAGCGCAGCACTACCGTAGAGATCCGCCGCGCCCTTGGCGATCTGCCTGTGAGCAAGGACATCGTCGTGACCACGCCCGAAGAAATCGCCCGTCGGGGCGATCTCGTGGGCAGCGTGCTGAGGCCTGCGCTGCGTGAGGGCACGGTCTTGTATGAGCGATAGTGAGCTGCTCAACGATGTTCGCCGATGGTTGCGCTTCGCTCGCGAGGACCTCGAGGTTGCCGAGGCGCTATCGTCCGAGGCCAGGTTTCCTCCCCGACACGTCTGCTGGTTGGCTCAGCAAGCGGCTGAGAAGGCTCTCAAAGGAGCGCTCAGCTCACAACAGATACCGTTTCCGTTCAGGCACGACCTGGACGCGCTCCGGAACCTCCTGCCAGAGAACTGGCAGGTAAGGATTCGGTGCCCTGATCTCGCCGAGCTGACCGAATGGGCGGTAGAGGCCCGCTACCCCGGCGATCATCCCGAAGCGACTTTGGATGATGCGCGACGCGCGGCCGAGCAGGGTCGGAGCGTCTACGAAAGCGTCACGAGGGATCTGGCAACCCACGGCATTCAGATCGACTAGTACGCGTCCACTGGGCAGGGGGAGGCAAGTGGAGGCTCTTACCGAGTGTAATCGAGAAGCACTGCGCGCACTGCGCGAGACGAGCTGCGTCGTCTGGTTTCATCCATTTTTCGGGGGCCACGAATTGACAAGCGCGACCTCACCTCGGCCACGACGTTAGGCCAGGAGAACCCTGAGATTGGCGGTACCACGGCCACCGGTCTAACTTGGTCTAACCTCGTCCAGTTCTGTTCCCAATATTCTTGGTCCTCTCTAGGAGCCCCTCGACCGCCGGCTCAACAGCCGCCACGAACCCCCGCCGCGCCTTCCAGCTTGCTTGCCCGCATCAGCGGCGATCGCGAGCTTATGATGGAGGGGAACCTCGCGAACCCGTGGGATCGCCAGAACCTGGCGCACCCACGCACCGGAGGTTGGTTCCCGCTCAAGCGGAGTCGTCCCTTACGTACGACTTCGAGGTGTTGCTGGTCAACGCCAAGCGCATCAAGACGGTGCCGGGGCGCAAGACCGACGTGAAGGACTGCCAGTCGATCGCTCAGCTATTTCCACGCCATCGTGTTGGAAGGCGGTTTCGATGATCAGGGTACCTTCGTCTACATACCGCTTGGCCACCTGCAGGCCATGACCGAGCTGCTGCGTCGCCGTGTAGTCGCGTTGCTGGTGGATCAGAAGCTACTCGACCGCCGCTTCGCGCGTAACATGCTCTCCTGGCGGCACTCCGGCTTCAGCGTTGACAATTCAGTTCGCATCCTCGATCGAGGTGTGCAGCGATCTCTGGCGGAATACATCTCGCGCCCCGCGATCTCCGCGCAAGGACGCTCCCGACGCGCGTGAACGTCGCCATGCGTGGGCCCGCCTACTCGCCCGGGTGTACGAAGTCGACGCACTCGTCTGCCCCCGCTGCGATCCGACCACCCTCGACTGAACAGGTTACTGGGCGCTGAGTAGAACTGCCGCTCGGATTGCGGCGGCGGTTCCACCCACGGCAAGGTGCGCACGCCCGCGTCGCCCGCAGTCTTCATCGAGCCTCATTCGCAGCCCCTATGCGCGGCATTCTCACCGGCACGCGCCTGCGTCAGCTGTCGTTCCTACTGGGAACCCATGCGGCACGCTCCGTTGGTTTCTTTGTTCCTTTGATTGCGCTTCTCTAAACCGACCCGGCGGCTCCGGCACCGAAACCACCACCGCCACCCCTCAGCCGCGGGTCGAGCAGGTCGCGCACCGCGTCGCCGAGCATGTTCAGGCTGTACACGGTAACCGTCAGAGCCAGGCCGGGCCAAAAGGCGAGGTGCGGCGCCGCCTCCATGTACTGGCGCCCCTCCCTGCTGAGCAGACCACCCCAGCTGGGAATCTCGATCGGCAGACCGAATCCAAGGAAGCTCAACGCAGCCTCCGAGATAATCACCCCGCCGACGTTGATACTGAAGACAACGATTATCGGAGCCGCGATATTGGGAAGCACATGGCGCAGCAGTATCCCCCATTTCGAGGCGCCAATCGCCAGCGCGGACTGAAAGTAGTCGTTCCCCTTTATGCCGATAACGGCGCTCCTGAGCACTCGCGAGCCGACGATGCCGCCCGAGATGCCCAGGACCAGGATGAGCTGCAACAGCCCCTTGCCCACGATGGATATGATGGTCAACAACAGCAGCAGTCCCGGGAAAGACATCCAGGCATCGACGAACCGCTGCACCACCAGGTCCAGTCTGCCACCGAGGAATCCTGAGGTGCCGCCGAGTAGAACAGCGACCAGAACGTTGAGCGCGGTGGCGGCCAGACCCACCGTCAGGGAGATACGGGCGCCGTGGATGATGCGGCTCAGGAGGTCGCGCCCGAGGTGGTCGGTACCCAGCAGATACTGGGCTGATGAGCCCTGCAATCGGTCGGGAAGGTGCCTCTCACCAATTGGATAGGGAGCGATGACGTCGGCGAAAACAGCCACCAGAATCAGTATCAATACGACCACGCCGCTCGCCGTGCCGAGCGGCTTCTCCTTGACCAGCCGGGTCAAGAAACGCGTGCGCCCGCTGCCCTGACTCACTGCTGATAGCGGACCCTGGGATCCAGGAACGCATAGACCAGGTCGATCATCAGATTGATCCCCATCACCGCGGTGGCGAACACCAGATTGATGCCGGCGACCACTGGGTAGTCTCTGTCGTTGAGAGCCCCGAGCATCAGACGACCCAACCCGGGCAGGTTGAATATGTTCTCGATGATGACGGCACCACCCACCAGGATGGGCAACTGCAGACATTCCTTTATGTTCAGGCTCCTGTGCTCGCTCGACCCCCTGGATGCCCCCACCTTGCAGTCCTGTGCCTGACAAAGCGGCAGGGCCTTATACACCACGCAGCTATCGTGCGGTTACCCAACACGAACTGTGGCATCACTACGTACCCGAACCGGGCAATTGGTACGGCCGGTCCTTCCCCGGCTGGAATGCAGTCTGTCGGCTGCTCAAAACCCCTAATGCCCCATTTCTGCCTTTAGCTCACTGTCAATCCAGAGGCGCGAGAAGATGGGTAGAGTGTTTAAGAATGAAAGCCAGACTTCACCGTTATAACCGATGACCCACGGCTGGTGCGCCTGGTACGTTCCAGGCATGGGACCCCATATATACCAGTGGTTCTCCACGGTGTACATATCCACTTCTTTGACCAGCCTCTGCCGTTCCTCTTCGGAAGTAGCGGTTCGGGCGGCGTCGAGAAGGGCATCCAACTCAGGGTACCTGGTTCCGTGTGTATTTCCAAAGCTGCTCGAGTGTACCCATTCGCGTGTAATATCCAACGGAGCGGTATGGTTGCCCAGAGGCATAGTAAACAGACCTTCCCAAGTACGATCCCTTTGAGCAGCGATACGACTCGCTTCATCCAATACGTCAATCTCTACATCAACGCCAATCTCCTCCCAGTAGGTGGCAGCCAGTTCACTATAGCCTAAATGAAACTTCTCTGAATGGTTCAACGTGGTCTTGAATCGAGTGCCGTCGGCGCCGCGCGGATATCCGGCTTCATCAAGCAGAGCTTCGGCTCCTGCCCGATCGTACCGATAGCCCTTCTTGACCTCTTCGGGCCACTCGTCGAAGGGGGTAGAATACCCGCTGATACCACTCCCTACTATACCCTGAGGCTGCCAGGCTGAAGTGCCCTTGTAGAAGCTGCGGTCGATGCCCTCGAGGTCCAGTGCCAACTGCATGGCCATGCGCACCCTGATGTCGTCAAAGGGCGGCTTGCTCGCGTCCATGTTAAAAGACGTTTCCGAACGGTTAAACCACGGCTCCAGCACGATTTCAGGGTTAGTCTTCCGGAGGCTATCAAGCACGTCGACCGACGTGATATTAGTAGGGAAACCCACGAAATCAATCTTACCGGCGCGCAGTCCCGCCAAACGTGTTGCTTCCTCTTTGATGAAAAGGCCCTGCAACTTGTCAATGTAGGGCAGACGATTCCCCGGGTACTTCTCGTCGTCTTTCCAGTAGTCAGGATCCTTGGTATGGGTTATTGAGCTGCCCTCCACCCAGTCAGTCAGCATATACGGCCCGGTACCGACCAGGTTTCTCCAATCCTTAACGTCGCCATATTGCTTGACGACCTCGGGGGGGTATATCAAGGCGTGGGACGACCCGCCAGCGAATAGTACAAGGATAGCCGTATTTGGCTCGGTCAGCTTAACAACAACCGTATATTTGTCGGGCGCCGTTATCGATTCGGCAGATGGCCGCGCGTACGTAAAGGGGCTAGGTCCGGCTTCGGCGAAGTCATTCATACCCAACATGCGCTGAAAGCTATGGACGACATCATCAGCGGTAAATTCTCTCCCATTCATCGGTGCTTTGTTTTGCCACTTAATACCTTTGCGGATGTTGAAGATAATAGTCAGTGGGTCGGGAGTGTCCCAGCTCTCAGCCAGATGCGACGTATAGGCAAATTCAGGTTGGTAATGGGTTCTGAAGGAAAATACGTCCCTATCTATTGCCCAGTTCAGGAGTCCCAGCGTCTCTACAACGCCACCAGCGGCCAGTGCTGGGAGATGGAAGAAAAAGGAGTCAGCATTGTCTGGCTCGAGCATCGCGCCATAGGTCAATGTCCCGCCGTACTGGGGCGCGACCACCACCTTGCCGGTGGTGGGGTCGGTCACATACTTCTTGTCGGCGGCGGCTGCCGAGTCGCCACCGTCGCTCGAGCCAGCGGCCCACAGGCCGGTTGCGGTCAGGATGAGGCCACACAGCACTGCGAGCCCCGTCTTAAATAGAATTGTCTGTCTCATAGAGATCGACCTCCGACAAATATTGTTTGAGAGCAGTCATTCCACTGCCGGCCCCTCGCCTGCTCCATTCGAGCGAGGGCGACACCCCTTAGCGGTGCAGCCGCCCGGTCTTTCGTTAGTCTCTTGTCGCGTGCCTCCTTTGGCGCGCCGCGCCGAAAGGCAGCCATGCGCGCCGCCGCGCGTGGTGGCGGTGCTGCACGTCACCCATCTGCTTCTTGCTGCCGGCAAAGTCGCTACGCATGTTGATGTGGACTGGTGGAGTCGGCCGACGTCGGCCGTTGGAGGCACGGATGCGTGGCGGGTGTGTGCCACGCGGATGGCTGGTGCCGCGCTCAGCACCGGCGCCGAGCGGCTGGCTGTCGCGCGGTCGGGTAGTCGGGTAGTCGGTAGTCGGGTAGTCGGTAGTCGGTAGTCGGTAGTCGGTAGTCGGTAGTCGGTAGTCGGTAGTCGGTAGTCGGTAGTCGGTGGCTGGGCTGGATGCTGTCGGTGCCCATTTGCGGACGAGTGTAGAGGCCGGCCCAAATCCGTGTCAAGCGCGACCCACCGCGTTCACCGCGTTGCGACACCGCCAACCGGCCACTGCGCTGGCTGTCGTCATGGCTCGTCATCATTCGTCGAACCCGTAGGCGAGGCACACTAGTGTCCCGCATCAGAAATTCTTTCGCAGTACTTCTTGACTGATTCAAGGATTTGGTCAGGGCTCTTGGTCCAGATGAATGGCTTGGGGTCCTCGTTGTAAACCGCCAAGTAGTCGTTGATCGCCTTCTCCAACTCCCTGGTGCTCCGATGGCTGCCACGTCGGATCTGCTTCTCGGTGAGCGCCGCGAACCAGCGCTCGACCTGGTTGAGCCACGACGCGCTGGTCGGCGTGAAGTGCAGATGGAAGTTCGGTCGGCGGGCCAGCCAGTCATGAATCATCGCCGTCTTGTGGGTACCGTCCACAACACCACCGCTCGCTCCGGTGGATGCAGGTACAGGCCGTCCGTGTCGTGCCAAGCTTGTCCGCTACTTCCAGGTCACTCTTCCCGGTCGCGCTCTCCAAAATGATCCGCGCGCGCAACGCCAGTGCTTGAGAAGTGGTGGTCCGCCTTACCCAGCGTCGCAATTCCTGCAGTTCCTGATCCGAAGGATCTGGAATCTGGCGTCTCGGTACCGACCGCGCTACGTAGCCGGGGCGACGTACCGCGTGCGGCGCAGGTAGGTTGGAGGGACTTGCTTTCGTCCCTCTTGCACCGGTCGGTCGTGGCGCCGTGGGCCGGCGGGCCGGCGGAGCGCCGCCGCGAGACCACCCACTCTCTACGGTCGCCGGCCGGTTCCATGGCTTGCAGCATCCCGGGGTTGTGCGTAGAGTCTCGTTCATGAGCCACGCTGCTCTCCCGACCGACTCGGCAAAAGGCGCGATGGCGGCGCCTGTCGCTCCGGTCATTCCGCTGGAGAATGGAGATCGGCTGCCCCGTTGCGAGTTTGAGCGGCGCTATCTCGCCCAGCCCGAGATCAAGAAGGCGGAACTGATCGAGGGGGTAGTCCATGTGCCGTCGCCCGTCCGCGCGACCCATGCCGAGAAGCACGGCGACCTGTTGGCATGGCTGCGCGTTTACAGCGCATCGACCCCCGGCGTCTCGGTGCTCGACAACGCCACCGTGCGTCTGGACCTCGACAACGAGCCGCAGCCCGACGTGCTCATGCGCATCAAGCCGGCCGCCATCGGCCGGTCGCGACTCGACGCCGACGACTACGTGAGCGGAGCGCCCGAGTTGGTGGTCGAAGTGGTGGCGAGCAGCGCAGCCTACGACCTGCATGACAAGCTGCACGCCTACCGCCGCAACGGGGTGCCCTATTGCCTCACGTAAAAATCTAACCTTACGGTGAGCGTGCCTCACGTAAGAATCTAACCGAAAGGGAGGCGGAGAACGAGGGGGGAGCGCGAGGGGGGAGACTCATAAATTGTGGATAAGTGGATAGGCTGCTGGGCGACCGGCCGGGTTGATTCAAGCACACCAACGCGACCGGGGGCGTATCTGGTTGGTCGGCGCGGATGAGGAGGCGTCAACGGCAGGGAGGTGGTCGGTGCCGTGTCGTGTCGCTGACCGAAGAGGGGGCGGACGGGTCTGGAGGCGACTTCGGTGCTGGTGACACGGGGATGTCCAGACACCACCTCGTGTCGCGGAGAGGCCTTACAGCGCGGCTGAGGCGACATTTCTTGACGCCGACCGTCTGGCTCACGGATATACGGGCGTCAGAGACGCTCAGAAGTCATTTGCCGAGCCGGGTGATGCCGCCCACGCCGCGAGCGGCGCGCAGGTTGCTGCGGAGCGCACGGAGCGAGGCGCCCCGGACAACTGCACCGAGGTGCGTTGCCCGGGGCAGGGTCATGACAATTCCCCACCGCCGGGACGGGGTAGGCGACGAGGTTGCGACACCGGAGCCGTCGGGATCGAACGGGGCGGAGGAGATGCTGTACCCCGCTGACGGACGGAGGGCGTAGCCCGACCGGAGTCAGCCGGCGCGGTGCCGTGGAGGCCACCGTGGACGACGCCGAGATGGCGGACCAGGCAGCCAAGCTGCTCGCTTCCGGGATGAGCGGCTCAGCCTGCGCTCGCGAACTCGGCATCCCGGTGAGCACCTTCAACGAGAACCGCCGCGCCGGCGTCATCACAGATCCCACCCGGGAGCCCGCCGCCAGCGCCGAGGTTGCGCCGGCGGCCACCACCACTGATCACCCGGTCAGCACCGCCGCCGCGGTCAGCGACCCGGCGGTCGCCACTGAGCGCGCCAGCCGCGACGCCCGCGACAAGCACGCGCCCATGGGCCGCGCGGCGCGCGACGTGGAACGCCGCACGCTCGCCAGAGCCGGCCTGCTGACCGAGGCCACACCAGCGTTCGTCGAGCCCGCCCACGCGGTCGCTGGCGGCGGCGTGCTGGCCGCACTGGCGATGCTGCTGCGCGAGGGCCTGCTCACCGCCGCCAACCGCCTGTTCCGCCTGCCGGCCGGATTCTACGGCCTGACCACCATCCTCCTGTTCGTCGCCTGCATGACCCTGGCCCGGGTGCGCAACCCCGAGAGCCTGCGCTACCAGGCACCCGGCGAGTGGGGCGCCATCCTCGGCCTCGACCGCTGTCCGGAGACCAAGACGCTGCGCCGCAAGATCAGGCTGCTGGCCAGCGCCGAGCACACCGTGCGCGATTGGCAATCGGTACTGGCGCGTACCTGGGCCAGCGAGCACGACGACGACTGGACGACGCTGGCCGTGGATGGCCACGTGAAGGTGTACACCGGGCGCAACGGGCGGTTGCCGAAACACTTCGTCGCACGCCAGAAGCTGTGTCTGCCGGCGTCGGTGAGCTACTGGATCAACGCCCTCGGCGGCGCACCGCTGCTGTGCCTGCACAAGGCGCTGGACCCGAAGCCGGTGAATGCGATCAAGCACGACGTGGTGCCGCAGTTGCAGCACCTGGGGGTGGTGACCGAAGCGGCCCCCGACCTGACCGGAGCACCGGCCGGTACCCCGCAGCTGACCCTGGTGTTCGACCGCGAGGGCTGGAGCCCGGACCTGTTCAAGCGCCTGGCCCGGCGTGGCATCGCCTGCATCACCTGGCACAAGAACTTCAACGGCGCGGACTGGCTGCCGGAAGACTTCCACACCTTCGAGGTACCGATCCATGGTCCCGCCGGCACCAGCACGACTGCGGTTGATCTGGCCGAGCAGCCGATCATGCTGCGCAACGGGCTGGTGGTGCGCCAGATCCGGCGGCGTCTGGCCAACGGTCGTCAGGTGGCGGTGATCACCACGCACCCGCAGATGCCGTTGGCGCAGGTCGCCGGCGCCATGTTCTCGCGCTGGTCGCAGGAGAACTTCTTCAAGTACCTGCGCGAGCAGTTCAACCTTGACGCGCTGCCGAGCCATGACCTTGCGCCGCCGGAGCCCGACGCACGGGTCGTGAACCGGTGCGCCGGGCCCTGGAAAAGAGCATCAGGCGGGTACGCAGCCGGCTGGCAGCGGTCCGCAATCGCCTCGCCGAGGCACTGCAGGGACGGCACCGGGACTCCGCCACCCGGCTTACGGTCGCGGATAAAGTTGCACTGAATTGCATGGTTATGCATAGACACGGGGGTATCCAGACACCACCTCGTGTCGTGGAGGGGCCTTACAGCGCGGCTGAGGCGACGTTTTCTCATCGCTGACCGCCCATTCTCCGATTATCGACCGTCAGACCCGCCTGAGAGGGTCATTTTGCCGTGCGACCGCTGCCACCACGCTCCTCGCTCGGTGTTTGCACCGTGCTTGGTGCGGCCTTGGCGGTCTTGCTGACGTTCAGCTGCAGCAGATCCTCGGTCAACCTGGTCAGCTCGCGCTTGAGGGCGACCGGATTCAACGTCGCGTACTGCTGCTTGAGGCGGTTCTTCACCTTCTCGCTCACCGACTCGGAGGCCAGCATGCGGTGATACGGCGTCTGCGGGTCGTCATAGATGCGGCGCACCTTGCTGCCGGTGCGGGTTTTCTTCACCAGCTTCACCGAGGGATAGAAGAAGTTCACCAGCAGGCACAGCGGGCGGTATATCGCGTTGAGGGCAGCCAGTTCCCGGTCGGTGTCGTAACGCAGGTGGCCGACCGCCCGTCGCACCACGTGGCCATTCTTCTGCTCGACGTAGCAGGTGTCGTTCTTGCGATGCGGGCGACCCCGAGTGAACGTGATGCCGTGCGCTTCGCAATAGCGCAGCAAATGATGATTGATGAACTCGCTGCCGTTGTCGGTGTCGATCCCCCGCATCACGATCGGCAGGCTCTGCCGGGCAGCGTCGATCGCCTCGTGGGTCCAGCGCTGCGCCTTGTTCTGCACGCCGTACAGGTCGACCCAGCCGGTGTCAACGTCGGTGATGGTGAGCGTGTGGCAGAAGTCGCCTGACGCGTTGCCGCCTTCATGGCCCACCAAGTCGATCTCGAAGAAGCCCGGCTCCTGCTCGTCCCAGTCAGCGAAGGTTCGGATCGCGATCTGATCCTTCAGGAGGGTGCCCGGCTTGGTGTGCGTGCGACCCTTCAGGCGCAGCCGTGCGCGCTCCTGCTGCAGCAGCCGGTCGATGGTCGCGGCGCTGATGGTCTGCAGCTTGCCGCGCACCGCTGCGGTCAGCTCGATCTCGCCGAACGACTCCAGCGTCGGCAGCATGGTGCGCAGCACGACCACCAGGCGCTTGCCGCACATGCAGTCGAACACGTACCAGATCAGCTTCAGAGCGACCAGCACCTCCTGGTCGTAGCGCCGCGGTCGCACGCGGCGCTGGGCAGGCCGCGGACGCCCGACCACCAGCTTCACCAGTGTGCCGTCGACTCGCACCATGCGGGTCCGTCCCCACCAGGTCAACAGATGGATCGCGTACTTGCGCTGGTACCCGGTCGACTCGACGAACTCGTCGAGTATGCGCCCCTTCTCCTTCTTGCCCGCCCGACGATACCGCTGCGCGTGCTGCTCGGTGAGCTCTCGCCTTGAACTCATCTTCAACCCCATCTCCTCCGGAACCTCCTCACGTCCCTCGGAGAGGCTCCAACCGGACCCGGAAGGTCCAGCCCGTTCGGTTAGATTTTTAGATGAGGCATGCTTTCGCTACGGTTAGACCGAGGTTTGAGAGGCCGTTCTTGTAACTGTTTCCTATTACAGGAATTAGCGTGTTCATGGGTGTAAATCGTGTCCATGTAAATAGTCCTGTGGTTCAGCGTTAATTTTCTCTCATCTGGTTGACATGTAATTATTAAATGATCTACCATTCCCTCCGTAGGGTGCCCATGTACATCGACACCGTCCCCAACCGCAACTCTCCCCCAGCCGTCCTCCTCCGCGAGTCCTTCCGCCAGCACGGCAAGGTCAAAAAACGCACCATCGCCAACCTCTCCAAGTGGCCCGATCACCTCGTCGAGGGTTTGCGCGTCCTCCTCAACGGCGGTATCGCTCTGCGCTCTCCCAACGAACTGCTCTCCATCTTGCGCAGCTATCCCCACGGCCACGTCGCCGCCGTCCTCGGTTCCCTCCGCAAGCTCTCCCTCCATTCCCTCGTCGCTCGTCCCGCCTCCCGTGAACGCGACCTGGTCGTCGCCATGATCGTCGCTCGCGTCGTCGACGCTCGCTCCAAACTCGCCACCGCTCGCGGCCTGAACCCCGAAAGCGCCGTCTCCTCCCTCGGCCACCTGCTGCAGTTGGGAGCCGTCGACGAGAATGAGCTGTATGCCGCCATGGATTGGCTGCTCGCTCGCCAGCACGGCATCGAGCAGCGCTTGGCCAAGCGCCATCTGCATGACAACACGCTCATGTTGTACGACCTGACTTCCAGTTACTTCCATGGCCACACCTGCCCGTTGGCGCGCCGTGGTCACAGCCGCGACGGCAAACGCGGCACCTTGCAGATCGTGTTCGGCCTGCTGTGTACCGCAGACGGCTGTCCCATCGCCGTCGAGGTATTCGAGGGCTCCACCAGTGACCCCAAGACGGTCGCCGCTCAGGTCGACAAGATTCGCAACCGTTTCGGCTTGCAGCGCGTCGTGCTGGTCGGCGACCGCGGCATGCTCACCGGCGCGCGCATCCGCGAGGACCTGCAGGGGATCGACGGCCTGCGCTGGATCACGACCCTGCGGGCGCCCACCATCCGCAAGCTGATCGAGGCCGGCGAAGTGGCGCAGACCATGTTCGACGAGCGTGACCTGGCGGAGATCAGCTCACCCGAGTTCCCCGGCGAGCGGCTGATCGTGTGCCGCAACCCGATCCTGGCCGAGCAACGGCAGCGCAAGAGGCAGAAGTTGCTGGCCTCCACGGAGGAGGAACTGACGCCGATCGTGACGGCCACGCAGCGCGCCAAAAAGCCGCTGCGCGGCGCCGCCGCGATCGGCCTGCGGGTGGGCAAGGTGATCAACCACTACAAGGTGGGCAAGCATTTCACCACCACCATCACCGACGACTCGTTCTCGTTCGTGCGTGACCTGGACAAGATCGCGGCCGAGGAAGAACTGGACGGGCTCTACATCGTGCGCTCCAACGTGGAGCCGGAGCTGTTCGACGCCGAGCAGACGGTGACGGCGTACAAGGATCTGGCCAAGGTGGAGCGCGCCTTCCGCAGCATGAAAACGGTGGATCTGAAGGTGCGACCGATCTATCACCGCAGTGCTGACCGGGTGCGGGCGCACGTGTTCCTGTGCATGCTGGCCTACTACGTGGAGTGGCACATGCGCAGCAAGCTGGCGCCGGTGCTGTTCGACGACCACGACCGCGCCGCCGGCGAGGCGCTGCGCGAGTCGGTGGTGCAACCGGCGGAACGCTCACCGGCCGCACACCGGAAGGCGGCGAGCAAGCGTACCGACGACGGTCTGCCGGTGCACAGCTTTCGCAGCCTGATGAGCGAGTTGGGGACGCTGACGGCCAACCGCGTGCGGATAGTGGATAGCGGCGCCACGTTCACCATGCACAGCGAACCGACCGCGCTGCAGCAGCGCTGTTTCGATCTCCTGGAGGTCAGCGCCCAAGTGTAGCCAGTAACGGACATCGGCTGTTGAGCGCAATTTTCAGATCAATAACGAATTAACAAGATTCCCGCTCTGGAACTTCGGGTTAGATTTTCGATGAGTCAATGCGGGTGCTGGAGTACCTGGTGTGGCGGGTATACGATGACGTAATCGACTGGTTCGTGCTTACCGAAGACGAGTACCGGCCCCTGGCGCCGGATGCCGCCGGGATTCTGTACAGCCAGACGTTCGCCGGTCTGCGCCTTGCCTCCAACGCGCTCCTCGCCGGCGACTTCGCCGGCGTGCTGTCCGAGTTGAGCAACGGCATCGCCACCCCTGAGCATTCCGCGTTCGTCGCCAAACTGGGATCGGCGTCCGCTCGATAGTCCGCCTCTCAGGTGCCGCGGTCGCGGAGTCAGCGGTCACGTAGCGTCGTCCAGTCACTCGGGTCGACGGCGGCACCCGCGCCCGCGCAGTCCGGCCCACCGTCCCGTATGCAGTCCACCCGGTCGCAATCGGCGCCACCCTGGTGCGCCACGTGCTGCCCAACATCGCCGCGCCGCTGATCGTGATCTTCAGCATCAACGTCGGCAGCGTGGATCATCGCGATGGAGGAATTCGCGAACGGCGGATCGCCCGCTCCACCACGCTGGCCGATCTGAGCCCGGCATCCGTGGGCCGTGTGCTGGCGCCGCTGCGCCGCGGCGATGACCTGCTGGCCGAACTGCTCGACGATGATCGGGATTGATACGACGTTCCTGGATGAGAGGCCACGGGCTCGGTCGCAAACGACTGCTCGACACAGTCAGTCGATTGCCCTGGCACTACCTGCAACTGCTCTTGACGAAACGCGTTTGACACCTGGCCTCGTCCATGCCATGGTTGCGCGAAGCGGGCCGATGCGTATGACGCGTAACGACACCCTTCAGCGTTGCTTCCGGACGGTGGTCTTGCAACCGGTGCGCCCCCCGGCCGCGGAGGCGATACACCTAACTCTCCATCCTGCAGAAACAACCGAACGCTCCGGGCGACCGGGCGGCGCGTACGGGTGCTCCTGCGCGTGCCCTCGCCTTCGGCATCACACCGTCGACTATCGAACTACCGAGCCAGACCATCCGGGCGGCCCAGGCGGCAACCCGCGCGTGAGATCCGCCAAACGGGGAGGTGCACGTTGGTACGCAAGGAACCACGCCACGCGCGCGGCCTGAGCCCATGAGCCCATGAGGCACCCGCCGCGCGCACGACGATCCGTGATTGCCGCCGCTGTTTGGCCGCCCGCGTTGCGGGCGCGAGAGTGGCAGGGAGCGGCAACTCACCATGGCAGAACTCTCAACACACAGAGAATCGAGGAGTGATCAATATGGATCTTCCAAGAATCGCACACACCTTCGTGTGTGTGCTCGTGCTCGGCTTGGCCGCAACCGGCCTGTGGGCGGCTGCGGCGGAAGAGGAGCCGGCCGCGGCGATGGAGAAGGAAATGGTGCGCGACCCGGCCACCGGCGAGATGGTCAGCGCGCCTGAGTATGGCGGGACATTTACCTATGCCACGTCGCTCGAGGCTCCGCATGCCGACACCCACGTCAGTCATCTCCCGGGGCTGGTCACCAGCGGTGTCACGGAGAAGCTCGGAATCATGGACTGGGCAGTAGACCGGGACGTGTTTTCGTTCAGTCACTGGTACATGCCGCCATCCCTCTTTGTACCGCACCTGGCTGAGAGCTGGGACACCCCTGACCCACTCACGATCATCTTCAACATTCGCCAGGGCGTGTACTGGCAAGACAAGGCACCGATGAATGGGAGAGAGCTGACCGCTGATGATGTCGTATTCAACTTTCATCGCCAGCTGGGCCTGGGCGACTTTGCCGAAGCCGGACCGAGCCCCTTTACGTATGAGCGGCCACCACTGGGCGGGTCGGTAACGGCCACCGACCGATACACGGTCGTTATCGAGCTGGCGGAGCCGAGCAGCGGAGCTCTTGGGCAGTATCTCGGCATCGGTCTCACCTACATAAACCCCCCCGAAGTCATCAAGGAACACGGTGACATGAAGGACTGGAGGAACCTGGTCGGTACCGGTCCCTACATGCTGACCGACTGGACCGAGGGCAGCTCCATGACCTTGCAGAGGAATCCTGATTACTGGAAAGACGATGAGAAGTACCCGGGGAATCGTCTGCCCTATATCGACGAGATACAGGGCCTTTTCATCAAAGAGGAAGCAACAATTCTGGCGGGACTGCGCACGGCCAAGATTGACTTCATGGGGAGCACTACCGGTCCGCCCAACATCACATCGGTCGAAGTGCTCGACAGCATCCGCAAGAGCAATCCCGAAATCGTGCTGCAGCCGTGGTGGAGCCGTTCCGTAAACTCGTTTGTTATGGACGCGAGCAAGCCGCCCTTTGACGACATCAGGGTGCGCAAAGCAATGCAGATGGCAATCGACCTCGAGGGCATTGACCGCGACTTCTACAAGGGCACTTCGATGTGGCAGCCTCAGGGGATAGTGGGGGAAGGCATCACCGAGTATTTCACCCCATTTGAAGAGTGGCCAGAAGAGGTCAAGAAGGGCTATCGGTACGATCCGGCGGGGGCGGAAGCCTTGCTGGATGAGGCCGGATATCCGCGCGGTGCGGACGGCACCAGATTCAATACCACACTGAACGTTTCTGCTACACTCGATATAGGCTACAGCGAACTGGCTGGTACGTACTGGGCTGAGATCGGCGTCGACGTGCAGATCAACCCATGGGATACTGGCCCCTTTGGGGCTGCTCGAAGGGACCGTACTTGGGACGGTCTGATGTGGGAGCCTCTGGGCACGAATGGTAATCCCATGTCGTATATACGCGGCTCCGTACACTCGAGCAGTATGAATGACTTGCACGGAATCAGGTATCCTGAGTTGGACTCCCTTATTGAAGCCGCCGAAGCCACTGATTCCGAACAGGAGCGGCAGAAACTGGCTAAAGAGGTGGATCTGTACACCATGGCGAACCACTGGTGGATATGGGGCCCTAAAACCGGCAGCTACATGGCGCACCAGCCGTGGATCGCCGGCTTCAACGGTGAAGTCTGGCTGGGACGCATGGACTTCCTCACCGTCATCGCGCGCGTCTGGATCGACAGTGCGCTGAAGGCGGAAATGGGCAATTAGCTCTCCCTCCGGAGGGGGACAGGACAACGGATTGTCCTCCTCCGAGGGTCAGATGACGGGAAGATCGCGGTGAGGCGCAGCACATGAAAGCCCACGTCATCAGGCGGTTGCTGCTGGTCATCCCCACCCTGTTCATCCTCAGCATCCTGGTCTTTCTGTCGGTCCGCTTCATTCCGGGTGATGTGATCGACGTGATGCAAGGCAGGCTGGGCGGCCTGGGGCAGGTGGACCGTGCAGCGCTCGAGCGGATGCTGGGACTGGACCAGCCGGTGTACGTGCAGTACGGGCGCTGGTTGGGCGATATCCTGCTGCACGGCAGCCTGGGCCGCTCGCTGATGGGCGACTGGTCGGTAGAGGAGAAGATTCTCGCTCGATTGCCGGTCACCATCGAATTGGGCGTGCTGTCAATCGTCATCGGGCTGTTGATCGCGCTCCCGGTCGGCATCTACTCGGCGATTCGCCAGGATACGGCGGTCGACTACGCCGGCCGCTCCATCGCCATCCTGGGCCTGGCAACGCCCAACTTCTGGCTCGCCCTGATGGTGATGATCTACCCGGCGATCTGGTGGGGCTGGTCGCCGCCGATGCGGCTGATCACGTTCAGCGAAGACCCGCTGGGGAACCTGGGCATGTTCCTGATTCCGAGCCTGATCCTGGGGACCTACCTGGCCGCCGCCACCATGCGCATGACGCGCACCATGATGCTGGAAGTGCTGCGCCAGGACTACATCAGGACGGCGTGGTCCAAGGGCCTGAAGGAGCGGGTGGTGGTGGTGCGGCACGCGGTCAAGAACGTGCTGATTCCGGTGGTTACGCTGATCGGCCTGCAGTTGCCCATCCTGGTAGGCGGCGCCGTGATCATCGAGAATATCTTCAACCTGCCCGGTTTGGGCCGCCTGATGCTGGTGGCTCTCACTGACAGAGACTTCCCGGTGGTCGCCGGCATCAACCTGGTGTTCGGCACCGCGGTGATGGGGATCAACCTGATGATCGACCTGGTCTATGCGGTCCTGGATCCCCGGGTCCGGTACCAGTAGGGGCCGGGGACGTGGCAGCATGCGCACGCGGTTCCTGACCCGGCTGGTCAGGGAGAAGCCGCTCGGCACGGCCAGCGGCATCGCCGTAGTGATCCTGATTCTGGTGGCCATCTTCGCCGACGTCCTCGCTCCCTATCCCTACGGGGAACGGCACCTGCCGGACCGCCTGCAGGGCTCATCGGCCCAGTACCTGCTCGGTACCGACCACCTGGGGCGCGACCTCCTGAGCCGCATCATCCACGGCGCCCGGGTCTCTCTGACGGTGGGTCTGGCAGCCACCACGGTCAACGTGCTGGTCGCCGTACTGATCGGCGGCACGTCGGGATTCCTGGGCGGCAGGCTGGACCTGGTGGTGCAGCGGTTCGTGGATGCCTGGATGTCGTTCCCGGGACTGCTGCTGTTGTTGACCGTCATATCGATCGTGGGCCAGGGGCTGCTGCAACTGATCGCGGTCCTGGGCATCTCGGGCGGCATCGTCGGCTCGCGCGTGCTCAGGAGCGCGGTCATCGGGGTAAAGGGGAACGACTATTTTCAGTCGGCGGTGGCGATCGGCGCCTCGCAGTGGAAGATCATCGTCCGCCACGTGCTGCCCAACATCGCGGCACCGATCATCGTGGTATTCAGCATCAACGTGGGGGGCGTGATCATCTCGGAGGCTGCGTTGAGCTTCCTGGGCTTCGGCCTGCCGATCGAGATTCCGAGCTGGGGCGGGATGCTGAGCCGGGAGGGACGCCAGTACATGGAGGCGGCGCCGCACCTCGCGTTGTGGCCCGGCCTGGCGTTGACGGTCACCGTGTACAGCCTGAACATGCTCGGCGACGCGGTGCGCGACCTGCTCGACCCGCGGCTGATCGGTGGCGCCGGCCGCCTGGGCGCGCAAGACACCCGGTCCGTGTAGCCGACGTTTAGTTTAGGCGCTGACGAGAGCTTGACTGACTACCGCGCATGTGAGACCGTGCCGCACCGTCGTAGCGCACACGAAGTGGGGCAAGGCGGCGGTTCCGGCCTTGTATCTGCGGCCACATGCCTTGCCGAAAGACAACACGAGCGATATCCTTGTAGTGACTGTGAGGCCACCGAGGGAAGAATATGCCCACGATTCTGTTTATTCTTGGCTGGCGATTGTTCTTTTACACAAATGAACGGCGTGAACCGCCTCATATTCATGGCCGTAAGGGTGATTGTGAATGCAAGTATTGGTTGGATACTGAAGACTACGATGTTCTTGAAGCTTACTGTTACAACATGAGCCCAAGGGATAAACGAGCAATTCGTAAAATCATTTTTGATCATTTCGACTACATAATAGCGGAATGGAATCGAGTCCATAAAATGCGCAATGGATAAACACTACAAGATAATCAAAGTGTCCTTTGAGGACGATACGATGGTACTACAGGTTGATGGTAATACCCATTTGATCAATATCAAAGGGCAGTCCCAAAGACTCGCCATGGCCTCACAAGCACAGCGGCAACACTATGTTGTCTCGCCTGCGGGATACGGAATTCACTGGCCGCTAGTCGACGAGGATCTTTCTATCGACGGCCTGATTGGCATTGAACACGCGCCTCCCCTGCACGAGGAATCCAGTCGGGTCCGCTAATGGTCTGACATTGAGTCCGCGCTACGACACGGCGAGGCGAAGGCGCGCTGCGGCATTCGCGGGTCCGGCAGGTCGCGTCGCACCGGCAGTCCTCTATGGCCAGCGTTACCTTGAGGCTCGCGAACCACAGCAGCCGAAAGGCCCGGCTGCCGCGCAGCAACTCTCCGTAGCCGCCACGGCTACGCATGGCACGCCTCCGGCCGGCGCTGCGCCCGAATAACACCACTGCCGCGCAGCGATTCGCCGCCGCGTTCACGCATGCGGCGCCCCCGGCGGTGACCACGACGGGCGCCCGCGGCGGAGTTGGAGCGAGCCGTCGCGTGTCTCCTGATCGGTTGGCGGGATGGTGGAGATACCTGTCGCCGGCGTCAACAAGCAGATGCAATTCGCGCAATGGGGTTGGAGGTGCTGATCGAGTTGGTCGAGCGCGCCGGGGTGCTGATGAGCGCCGCCAAGCCGGGGTAGGTTACATACCTCGCCATGACTGCCGCCCACCCGCTGCCGCTCTCGTATATTGTGAGAACCTACGAGCTGAGTCCCGCGGTGCTGGAGACGGCAGCGCGGGCGGCGAAGCCGCAACGCTGGGAGGCGCTGATGTCAACGGTCGCGGAAGCATGGATGCGGGAGGGCAAGGCCGAGGGCAAGGCCCAGGGTAGAGCCGAGGGCAAGGCCGAGACGCTGCTTCGTCTTTTGCAGCGGCGATTCGGTCCCGTTGCGGAGAGTGCTCGGGCACGGGTGGCGGGCGGGTCGGCGGCGGAGATCGATGCCTGGTTCGATGCCCTGCTTGACGCGCAAAGCCTGACGGAGGTGTTCGACGCCCATCCGCAGTGAGCGCCGCCCGACCGCTCGGTGTGAGGCGAAGAGGTAACCGACCCATGCCGGCCCCCGTTCTGCTGACGGACCAACAGGTTCAGGACTACCTGACCCATGGCTACCTGGTGCGGCGATGCGGCCATCCGGCTGCGGTGCACCGGCGCATCCTGCCGCCGCCGCCGTCAAGTCGCGCGGACGACCCCGCCGACCCCGCGAGGGCCACGATCTTGCGCCGCTTGCACTCTCGTGGCGGATGTGATAGAGTGACGAAATGAAGCGAGCGAGAGCAACCGCTCAACCGCTCGCGTTTGACACCTGGCCTCGTCCATGCCACGGTTGCGCGAAGCGGGCCCGATGCGTATGACGCGCAAAGACACTTTTCAGCGTTGCTACCGGACGGTGGCTATCCAACCCGTGCGCCCGCCCGCCCCCCCCCCGGGGGGCCGCGGAGGCGATACACCTAACTCTCCATCCTGCAGAAACAACCGAACGCTCCGGGCGACCGGGCGGCGCGTACGGGTGCTCCTGCGCGTGCCCTCGCCTTCGGCATCACACCGTCGACTATCGAACTACCGAGCCAGACTATCCGGGCGGCCCAGGCGGCAACCCGCGCGTGAGATCCGCCAAACGGGGAGGTGCACGTTGGTACGCAAGGAACCACGCCACGCGCGCGGCCTGAGCCCATGAGCCCATGAGGCACCCGCCGCGCGCACGACGATCCGTGATTGCCGCCGCTGTTTGGCCGCCCGCGTTGCGGGCGCGAGAGTGGCAGGGAGCGGCAACTCACCATGGCAGAACTCTCAACACACAGAGAATCGAGGAGTGATCAATATGGATCTTCCAAGAATCGCACACACCTTCGTGTGTGTGCTCGTGCTCGGCTTGGCCGCAACCGGCCTGTGGGCGGCTGCGGCGGAAGAGGAGCCGGCCGCGGCGATGGAGAAGGAAATGGTGCGCGACCCGGCCACCGGCGAGATGGTCAGCGCTCCGCAGTATGGCGGGACCTTGACCTATGCCACCGGCGGGGCCGCTCCGGCGAATGCCGACACCCATTTCCTCCATGTCCAGGCAATGGTCACCGGCGCCACCACGGAGAAGCTGGGCATCATGGACTGGGCCATCGACAGGGACGAGTTTTCGTTCCGCAACACGTACATACCGTTATCCGTCTACCGACCACATCTGGCTGAGAGCTGGGACACTCCCGACCCGCTCACGATCATCTTCAACATCCGCAAGGGAGTGAACTGGCAAAACAAGGCGCCGATGAACGGGAGGGAGTTTACCGCTGATGACGTCGTATTCAACTTTCGTCGCCTGCTGGGCCTGGGCGAGTTCGCCGAAGCCGGGCCGAGTCCCTTTACCTATCAGCGGCCACTTGGCGAGTCGGTAACGGCCACCGACCGATACACGGTCGTCATCAAGCTGCCGGAGCCCAGTGCCGTAGCGCTCGGACAGTATCTCGGCATCGGCCTCACCTACATGAACGCCCCCGAGGTGATCCGGGAGCACGGTGACGTGAAGGACTGGCGTAACCTGGTCGGTACCGGGCCCTATCTGCTGACCGATTGGACCGACGGTAGCTCATTTACCTTCCAGAAGAATCCCGACTACTGGAAAGACGACGAGAAGTACCCGGGGAATCGGCTGCCCTATATCGACGAGATACAGGGCCTTATCGTCCTGGAAGAAGCCACCTACCTGGCGGGGCTGCGCACCGGCAAGATTGATTTCCTGGGCTTTCCCGTTGGCGTCTCCGACATCACGTCGGTCGAAGTGCTTGAGAGCCTGCAGAAAAACAACCCCGAAATCATGCTGCAGGCGTGGTGGGACCGCTCGGAAAACTCGTATGCGATTGACGCGAGCAAGCCGCCGTTTGACGACGTCAGGGTGCGCCGGGCGATGCAGATGGCAATCGACCTCGAGGGCATCGACCGCAGCGTCTACCAGGGCACTTCAGCCTGGCAGCCTCAGGGTATAATCGGGGAAGGCGTCGGCGGGTACTTCACCCCTTTCGACGAGTGGCCCGAAGAGGTCAAGAAGGGCTATCGGTACGATCCGGCCGGGGCGGAAGCGTTGCTGGATGAGGCCGGTTATCCGCGCGGTGCCGACGGCACGCGATTCAAGACCGTGTTGAACCATCTCTATCGGTTTCCCTTGGGGTACAGCGAACTGGCTGCCACCTACTGGGCCGAGATTGGCGTTGACGTGAAGATCAACGTATTGGATGAAGCTGACCCTGCGCGAAGCAACCGTACGTGGGAAGGTCTGATATATCACACGATGGGCAACAATACTGAGCCGTTGGGTTTCGTACGCCAGATGGTCCACTCGAGCAGCCACGAAGACCTGCACGGAGTCAGGTACCCTGAGTTGGATGCCCTGCTCGACGCCGCCGCGGCCACTGATTCCGAACAGGAACGGCAGAGGCTGGTCAAAGAGGTGGATCTGTACACGATGGAGAACCACTGGTGGATATGGGGTCCCAAAGCCGGGAAGTACATGTCGCACCAGCCGTGGGTGGTCGGCTTCAACGGTGAAACCTGGCTTGGATTCATGGACCGCCTCACCATCCTCGCACGTCTCTGGATCGACAGTGAACTGAAGGCGGAAATGGGTCATTAGCCTGGCGGAGGGGGGCAACGAAATTGTCCCCCTCCGAGGGTCCGATGACGCGCAGATCGCGGAAAGGCGTAGCACATGAGAGCCCACGTCATCAGGCGGTTGCTGCTGGTCATCCCCACCCTGTTCATCCTCAGCATCCTGGTCTTTCTGTCGGTCCGCTTCATTCCGGGTGATGTGATCGACGTGATGCAAGGCAGGCTGGGCGGCCTGGGGCAGGTGGACCGTGCAGCGCTCGAGCGGATGCTGGGACTGGACCAGCCGGTGTACGTGCAGTACGGGCGCTGGTTGGGCGATATCCTGCTGCACGGCAGCCTGGGCCGCTCGCTGATGGGCGACTGGCTGGTAGAGGAGAAGATTCTCGCTCGATTGCCGGTCACCATCGAATTGGGCGTGCTGTCAATCGTCATCGGGCTGTTGATCGCGCTCCCGGTCGGCATCTACTCGGCGATTCGCCAGGATACGGCGGTCGACTACGCCGGCCGCTCGATCGCCATCCTGGGCCTGGCAACGCCCAACTTCTGGCTTGCCCTGATGGTGATGATCTACCCGGCGATCTGGTGGGGCTGGTCGCCGCCGATGCGGCTGATCACGTTCCGCGAAGACCCGCTGGGGAACCTGGGCATGTTCCTGATTCCGAGCCTGATCCTGGGGACCTACCTGGCCGCCGCCACCATGCGCATGACGCGCACCATGATGCTGGAAGTGTTGCGCCAGGACTACATCCGCACCGCGTGGTCCAAGGGCCTGAAGGAGCGGGTGGTGGTGGTGCGGCACGCGGTCAAGAACGTGCTGATTCCGGTGGTTACGCTGATCGGCCTGCAGTTGCCCATCCTGGTGGGTGGCGCCGTCATCATCGAGAACATCTTCAACCTGCCCGGTTTGGGCCGCCTGATGCTGGTGGCGCTCACTGACAGAGACTTCCCGGTGGTCGCCGGCATCAACCTGGTGTTCGGCACCGCGGTGATGGGGATCAACCTGATGATCGACCTGGTCTATGCGGTCCTGGATCCCCGGGTCCGGTACCAGTAGGGGCCGGGGACCTGGCAGCATGCGCACGCGATTCCTGACCCGGCTGGTCAGGGAGAAGCCGCTCGGCACGGCCAGCGGCATCGCCGTAGTGATCCTGATTCTGGTGGCCATCTTCGCCGACGTCCTCGCTCCCTATCCCTATGGTGAGAGGCACCTGCCCGACCGCTTGCAGGGCTCATCGGCCCAGTACCTGCTCGGCACCGACCACCTGGGGCGCGACCTCCTGAGCCGCATCATCCACGGCGCCCGGGTCTCTCTGACGGTGGGTCTGGCAGCCACCACGGTCAACGTGCTGGTCGCCGTACTGATCGGCGGCACGTCGGGATTCCTCGGCGGCAGGCTGGACCTGGTGGTGCAGCGGTTCGTGGATGCCTGGATGTCGTTCCCGGGACTGCTGCTGTTGTTGACCGTCATATCGATCGTGGGCCAGGGGCTGCTGCAACTGATCGCGGTCCTGGGCATCTCGGGCGGCATCGTCGGCTCGCGCGTGCTCAGGAGCGCGGTCATCGGGGTAAAGGGGAACGACTATTTTCAGTCGGCGGTGGCGATCGGCGCCTCGCAGTGGAAGATCATCGTCCGCCACGTGCTGCCTAACATCGCGGCACCGATCATCGTGGTATTCAGTATCAACGTGGGGGGCGTGATCATCTCGGAGGCTGCGTTGAGCTTTCTGGGCTTCGGCCTGCCGATCGAGATTCCGAGCTGGGGCGGGATGCTGAGCCGGGAGGGACGCCAGTACATGGAGGCGGCGCCGCACCTCGCGTTGTGGCCCGGCCTGGCGTTGACGGTCACCGTGTACAGCCTGAACATGCTCGGCGACGCGGTACGCGACCTGCTCGATCCGCGGCTGATCGGCGGCGCCGGCCGCCTGGGCGCGCAAGACACCCGGTCCGTGTAGCGGTAGTGAGCCGAAAAGGCGCTGCCGCATTCGCGCGTGCGCCGCATGCTTGACCAGGTGGATCTCGCCATGCTTCATGAGTCGTCCTGATACTCGAGCACCTCTCGGGCCTCGCGGTTCAGTTCCTCCGCGTGGGCGTCGAGCGCGGCAAGCTCTCGTTGCGGTGCCGGGGCAGGCCGCAGGTAGTCACTCGGTCGCAGGATCGTAAGGCCCGCAACCGTGGATCCGTAGTACGCGCCGAAGTGTGTGCGGTCGCCGGTGATCAGATGGGTCGCTCCGGCGGCCGCGGCCGCCGAGAACACGGGGCGGTCCTTGTCCGGCAGGTCCACGGGACACCGGTCGGCGGGAGACTCCGGTACGACGAGTGCGGATTGCAGCCTGGTGTCCAGCCGCCGGATCTGTTCCGGTTCCCGCAGGTTGCGGCGTGCTTCTTCGATCACGTAGCGAGACACCAGGAGCGTGCAACTCCCGGCGCGTTGCGCGTCCCACAGCCGCTCAATGCTGGGGCTGCCGTACGCCGCCGAGAACAACACGTTCGCATCGAGAAACAGTCGGTCTGCCAATGAGGTCAGGTGGGACGGTCGTGGGGTACGCGGTCCGGGTCGAGACCGAGCTTGCGCACCTCCTCCCGCGCCCAGGCGTAGTCCTGCTCGTCCACGGCGTTTGTCAGCAGGAACTCCGCCTTGCGCTGGCGGGTGTAGGTCTCCACCGGCAGGGCTACGGCGGGCCGCACCAGCACGCCTTCCTCGTGCGCCTCGGTGATCACGAAAGATCCCTCCTCCATGCCGTATTCGCGCCGCAGTTGCGCAGGAATCACCACGGTGCCACGTTTACCGACTTTGCTCGTTTGCGTCACACGCACCTCCAGTTCGGTGCCTGATAATCTGATAATCAGAATAGCAGAACCTTCTCGAGCCGCCAAGCCGGCAAGCCCGCACGGCTCGGATGACACTCGCATGACGGATATACTCTCGCCGCGATGCAGTTCTGGGATCCTCACTTTCACATCTGGGACGCGTCCGCGGGAGTGGACGACGCCGGATACGGCCTGGCCGACTACGAGCGCGATGTTGCCAGCGACGGCTTCGAGTTGATCGGCGGCACGTTCGTCGAGGTGATGAGCGCGCAGCACGCCGGCGTGGAAGGGCAGGCGTTCGCGGATGCGTGCGCCGAGGAAGCGGACTGGGTGTCGCGGCAGCTCGGCGGCGGGCGGCTGCCGTACGTGATGGTGGCGTCCGCGCCGCTGGAACAGGAGGGCGTTCAGGCGCTGCTGCGGCAACTGGCGGCGGACGATCGGGTGCGGGGGGTGCGTCAGATCGTCAACCACGAGCCCTCCTGGCCGCGCAACGGCCATCTGGGCAACCTGCTGGAGAGCACGGCGTGGCGGCAGGGATATCGGTTGCTGGCCGAGCATGGGCTCGGGTTCGACCTGCAGCTCAACCCGCACCAGTACGCGGCCGCGGCACGGCTGTTGGCGGCCAATCCGCACGTTCCGGTAGTAATCGATCACCTGGGGACGCCGACCTTCGCCGACCTGCGCGGCGACACCTACTGGGACGGGATGCGCGCCCTCGCCGACTGTCCCCACACCACCATGAAGCTGTCGATGCTCCCCTACGTGGACCGGGAGTGGGACACGAACGCGCTGGCCACGGAGAGCGTCCTGCGCGTGATCGACCTGTTCGGCGTGGAGCGCTGCTTCTTCGCCTCCAACTTCCCCGTCGACCTGAAGTCCGGGTGGCCTGCCGCGCGCCTGTTCGGCGCCTTCGCACGCTTGGTGAGCGAGATGCCGGAGGTGGACCGGCGGCGGCTGTTCACCGGCAACGCCATGCGCGCCTACGGCGTCGCCGTATGCGATGGGTAGCCGCCCGGGAGAGACCGGCAAGAGCGTGCGCCGCCTTGCTTCGCCGGACCTTGGGAGACGGTGGAGTACGGGTGATGTGGTGGTGCTCCGGTACATGGGGCTCATGCGCGCGGGCACGCCGGCGATCGTGGTGGAGGATAGCGACGAACGGGTGCTGGTGTACGTACCGGACGGCGTGCGGTGGTTTGGCTCCGGCGCGGCGGCGGCGGGGCGCAGCGAACGGGTCCGGGCGATTGCGCGCGGCGAGACGGTGGTAACGGGACGCCACATTTCCTGGCGCAACCACAACCTGCGGGTGCTGTTGC
This sequence comes from Spirochaetia bacterium, assembly GCA_965208575.1. GTDB lineage: Bacteria > Spirochaetota > Spirochaetia > SZUA-6 > Bin103 > Bin103. Next base: position 307,951 of record CBDBOV010000003.1, read on the forward strand.
CGGGCCGGCCGTATTCGATCTGGCTGCTGTGGACCCCGGCGTGGGAGTTCAAGTACTACTACGTGAACCTGGAGGCGCCGTTTGCGCGCTCCGCGGTCGGGTTCGACTCGCGCGACCACGTATTGGACGTGTGCGTCCGCGCGGACCGCACCTGGTACTACAAGGACCAGGACGAATTGGACACCCGTATCGAAGTGGGCCTGGTCCCGGCGGAGGCGGCGGCCGAAGTGCGGCGCGACGCGGAGCATGCGGTGGCGTTGATCGAGGACTGGCAGCCGCCGTTCAGTTCCGGGCTCGAGCATTGGCGGCCCGATCCGGCGTGGGAGGTGCCGGTGCTGCCTGCCGGGTGGCAGGCCCATCCCTCGAACATAGAGCCCTGGACGCGGGCGCCGACCGGCGGGGTGGCGACCCCTGGCGGCGCGGTGAGCGGAGGGTAGGCACTCGGAGATGGCGGCACGGTGGAACCCCGGAGATTGCGTCGTCCTGCGGGCGGTCGGCCCGCTCACGGTGGGCAAACCGGCGATTGTCGTCGAAGACGGTCCAGAGCGGGTCATGTTGTACGTGCCGCACGGGGTCCGTTGGTTGGGGCCCGTAGCGCCATCAGGCGACCGCGTGGAGATGATTCGCGCCTTTGCCAGGGGCGAGCGCGTCATCGCCTTGGAGATGATTCCGTGGCTGTTGGGTCTCACGTAATTCTGCTGTTTTTTCGCACGGTAATCTGGACACCATATTATTCTGCACCGGGTTGCCGGTGGCCGCGGGCGAGATCTCCTGTCGGTGGTGCTGAGGGGTCCTCAGGAGATTGTCTCAGGAAGCCGAGAACGGCAGGATGTTTGAGAGAGAGTTCCTGTTCGACGAGAGTCAGCTTGACGGGTGAGTTCTGGAACACGGCGCGCAGCATGTCGGTGAAGTTGTGCAGCACCATGGCGCCCCAGATGTCATCACGGAAATACACGAAGTAGGTGGCGCGACCGGCGAACGTCCTGGCGTAGGCGAAGTATTCGCGGTCGCTGCCGGCGATTTTTCTGATAGCGACGTTGATCACGGAACCGACCTACAGAATCTCGGTGGCAGCGAGCCGGACATGCTCGGCGGCGACCACCGAGCAATGCTCGCGAGCGGCCGCCATGAGGGCGCCGCGGGCGAGATGATTGGCGCGCCGCAGGAGCCCGCCGGAGCCCTGATGGATGGCGACGGCGGCTTCGTCGCTGAGCAGGTCGGCGCTGCGCCGCGCTGTGGCGGACTGGGTGTCCCGCCCGGCGGCGAGCTGCAGATGGTGGTCGAGGTAGCCGCGCATGTCATCAAGGGAGAGAGCATCGAGGTGGCTGCGGCCCACGACCCGTGAGGCGAGCGGGCGCGAGGTATGGAACAACAGGCGGTCAAGCAGGCTGCTCTGGCCGGCCAGCACCATCGGCATCAAGGTCTGCGAATCGAAGGCGAACTGAGTGAGAGTGTGGAGCTGTGCGAACACCTCGAAGCGGAGCAGATGTGCCTCGTCGACGACCAGCAACGGGGTCTGCTTCTTGCGCCTGATGTCGGTCAGCAGGTCGCGCACGGTGCGGCTGAGGACGGCCAGTGAGGAGCGCGGGGGGGTGCCCATCTCCAGGCAGATCTGGCGCAGCAGGTCGAGCAGCGTGCCGGTGGTGGCGATGACCGCCAGGAGACGGTATTCGGCGGGGTGCAGGGTGCTCGTGACATGGCGCAGGGAAGTGGATTTTCCCGCTCCCACCTCGCCGGTGATGACGGTGATGAGGCCGAGCCCGAGGGCATACTGAAAGCGCTCGGTGAGCGCTTTCAGGCCCGGGATCGGGTACAGACCGTTGATCGGGACGTCCTGGGGGAACGGATCGCGTTGGAAACCGAAGGCATGTCTGAGGTCGATCATCGGTCGGACTCCTCGAACAGCTGGCCGCCGCGGGGGCCGGGCTGGGGGTCATCAGCGGGCGGCTCCGGCGCCGGCTCGAGCTCGGTCTCATGGCCGCTGATGCGGCGCACGCGGCTGTTGACGTGGGGGTTCAACTCACTGAGGAAGCCGTAAGAGCGATCTTCGAAGAACACCTCGATGCGGGACGGATCAGCCTCATGATAGAGCAGGTTGACGGTGTTCCCGATGAGCCCCACCGGCGCTTCGTAGAGCTTGCCGTAGAGGGCGACGGCACGATCCTTGTCGACCTTGCGGCGCACCATGGTGCGGAAGTGGTCACGCACATTCTGGGGCGCAGGCCGCAGCAGTTCCAGGTGGCGCAGATAGCGCTGCAGGGGCTGCTCCCCGGTGCTGGAGTGAAGCCGCTGATGGTAGCTGTGGTCGAGCCACTCGGCAAGCTGGGCGTTGAGCTGCTCGAGGGTATCGTGATCGCTGACCAGAGGCAGCATCTGGGTGCGTATGGTGCGGAAATAGCGCTCGATTTTACCCTTTCCCTGGGGCGTGTATGGGGTCGCGAAGAGGAGCGCTATGCCCAGCGATGCACAGGCGTAACTGAGTCGTTGGGAGCGAAAGCTGGGGCCGTTATCGACATACAGTTTGCGTGGCAGACCGCGCGTTTCGAGCGCCCGCAGCAGGCAGTCCTGGAAACAGTCGATGTTTTCACGCAGATAGAAGCGGGCGCCGGTGATGAGCCGCGAGTGATCATCGATGCAGGCGAACAGAAACGTCTTGCGCAGCTTGCCGTCGCTTTTCACGCGCGGGCCGTGCATGCAATCCGCTTGCCACAAGTCGTTCGGCAGTTCCGCTTCGAAGCGCCGCCGGTCCTGCGTCGCGGGCCGCTGCCGGTGCAGACCATGGCGCCGGAACAATCGGTAGATGCTTTGCCGTGAGGCTGCGAAGTCGGGCGGCAGGAGATTGCGGCGGCGCGCCACCTGCAGCACCACTGACAACGACGCCTGTGCCAGTTCACGCCGGAGATTGACCAGTGCCAACTCGGTCTCGGGATCGATGCTGCGCCCCACGCCGGCGTCCGCGCGGTCCTTCGGGAACAGGCTCTCCAGTTTCTTGCCGCTGTGCTCGTAACGCCGCAGCCAGTCGCGGATCGTCGACCGGCTGATCGAACTGCGCAGCGAGAATGGGATCTTCCATTCCTGCTCCGCCAGGTCCTTGATGCGCGCCTCGCGCTTGCCCTGGTCGAGCTTCGCATACCCGATCAGGCCGGCGATCACACCGAACCGGAACAACGCGATCCGCTTTTTCTTCTCTTCCTCCATGATCGAGGAACCTCCTGGGGTGTTGGTGGCATCAATTTGCTCCCCATTGGTTCGCCGATCACCGCAAAGATCCGGTAGGCTTGGGGTCACCCAGGCGCCAGTTCGCGTTATTTTCTCCGCTCCGATCATGATCAGCCGCGCCACCAGCGCCCTGCCCGCAGCGTCGCCCGGACAGCCACCCAAGCGCCAAAGGCGCTCGCCAGCACCGCGGCGGCGTCCTCCTGCACTGCTCACCAGCCACTTGCCCGGTCTGAGCCGGCACCCCGCGACCAGCACCGTGCTCATCGTGCCCCGTGACTGGGTGTCGGCTCATTCCCTGGCTCCTTCAGGGCGCTGTCTGCTGTGCTCCCGACGCCATCAAGGTGTCCCGCAAAGCCCACCACCGGCACCGCCAGCACCAACTCGGGGGCGGCATCCACTCGCCGTATCTGGCGGTAGCTCACCGAATGCGTACTGACGATGATCAACCGCACCACCAGCGCCTTCAGCGCACTGGCCGCAACCTGGCCCGGCCGGCTCACCGCGGTCACCCCCTCCAGCAACAACTGCCGGCGCAACCCCTGGCGCCAGTACTGCTGCCGCTGTCGGCTCACCCGCGCGATCCAGCGACCACCCTTCAGCTTGCCCAGCAGGGCTACCAGAATCACTCGCCACGGCGCCCAGAACCCGCGGTAGTGGCTGTCCGGTCGCAGCGTGTACACGGTCCCGCAGTCCGGACACCGGTAGCGCTTCATCCACAGCGGCTCGCCGCAGCCATCGAAGCACCGTCCGACATAGCCATGGCCCCACGGCCGCCTCCGACCGCACTCCAGGCAGCGCTCCGGCCGCGGCCACCGATACTCCTTGCCCTGTTCCTGAAGTCTCTTGAAATCAACCGCCAGATGGAGTACCAATCGGCTGTCCTTAGTTCAGGGTAGCTGTCCGGTTCTCATCACCTGGGGCAGCTACCCTGTTTTTCTGGTCAGTTTACCTCGACTCTCCCGTCCTCCACTCCAGTCGATCGTGAGACGTCCGCCCCCATTCCGCTCAGATCAATCTGAGAGCCGACAGTGGCGCAATCACGTATTGCACGTCCTGCTTCCCGGCCGGCCCTTCTCGGTGTGGCTGTTCTGGTCGGCCGAGTGGGAGTTCCTCTCGTACTACGTGAACATGGAGACGCCGTTTACTCGGTCGGCGGCGGGGTTCGACACCTGCGACCGTGTGCTCGACATCTGCGTGCGTGCCGATCGCACCTGGTACTACAAGGACCTCGACGAATTGGAAGTGTGCGTGGAGGTTGGCCTGATGAGCGCGGCGATGGCAGCCGAGGTGCGCCGAGATGCCGAGCAGGCAGTCGCACTGATCGAGGGCTGGCGGACGCCGTTCGATGCTGAACTCGAGGGCTGGCGGCCCGACCCGGCCTGGTCAATCCCGTTGCTGCCGGCAGGGTGGGAGGCGCATGCGTCCGAGACTCAGCCGTGGGTGCGGTTCCCTTCCGAATAGCTGAGCCGCTACGGGCCGATGAGGGAGGTCTTGGTCTCCCGAAACCGAGTAACGGTGAAGTCCCAGCGCGATGCCTGCTGCGTCAGAAGGCGTCGCGTCGCGTCATCAACCTGGCTCGCAATGTCCCCCTCGTAGTAGGCAAGCGCCTTGACGGCGTCGGTCGGCGGGAACTCACTGCCGTACAGCGCCACGGCGGCGCCAAGCCCGTCCTGCAGCGGGATGCCGGCACGCAGGATCGCGGCCAGATCCAGGTAGTCGCGCGCGGCGACGCGCTGCAGGAGCACCTTCAGCTTGGTGCCGAACAGATCGAGCAGGGAGGCGACTGCCAGCACACCGTCAGCGGTCTGGTCAGGACTACTCACGCGGCCGAAACCGATGTTGCCGAAGAACGACACCTTCACCGGGTCGGGAGGGTTCACCGAGAGGGTCAACGCCGTGGGCTCGCGCTGGAGAACCTCGGCATCCACGATGAACGGAATCTTGTACAACGCCTCGGTGTCGAGCGCCTGTGAGGAGAAGAAATCGAAATCGACGGACGATCTATGTCCCAACCGCAACGCCAACGCGGTTCCACCGTACAAGACGAAGTTGTCCGGGACTTCGGCGAGGGCAGGCCACAGTTCGCGCTGCGCCTGCGGCAGGATGTCGAGTATCGGTTCGAGCATCGCTACGCCGGTAGCCGCCGGGCGGGTAGTGCAGGTACCGGTTCGCGGCCCAGCCGGAGATGCCAGAACGCCCACGAGCGGCGATTGAACACACCGATCGGAGGATCGTCGAGCACCTGCAGCAGGTGTTCGCTGGCGGCCACCGAGAGCAGCCAACGCAGGTCGTCGGCCGTACCGAGCGTCATCATCTGCGCAAGCAACACCCGGCCATCGGCAAGCGCACGCTCGGGCGACTGCCACCAGACGTACTTCTTCGCCATTCTCAGGGCGCGGCGGTCGACTTGCAGGCGGCGCTCAAGGTCAGCAAGGGCGGAGGCGGCCATCACTGCCGGAACGGTCTCATGAGGTGCACCCGCAGTCAAGCTCCCCACCTGCCGGACGAACGCGAATTCAGCGCGCTTTGCGTGCGCGGCGGACGCCGTAGGCGGCCCAGTGCAGCCCCGGTACCAGGGTCAGCGGCGCAAGCAGCCAGAGCAGGGGAGCGAGGGGGAGCAGTTCCAGGCCGGCGCCGGCGCACGCCGAGCCGACCGCGCCGAGCAGGGTGAAGCTGGCGTGCTCGGTGGCGATCACCCGCCCGCGCAACTCGTCGGGCACGGTTTCGAGCAGGATCTGGGTGCTGAACACCCATATCAGGCCGGAACCCACGCTGCGAATTGCCGCGCCGATCATAACCAGCGGCAGGCTGGACAGCGGAGCGGCCAGCGCAAGGCCGGCGCACATCAGCAGGTAGCCGGCCAGCATCGCCCAGCGCAGCGACTGCTGCCGGGCGCCGAGCATCGGTTGAATCACCAGGGGACCGAGCGCGGAGCCGACGCCGCCGGCGGCGAACAGCAGTCCCACCGTGGTGCCGCCGCCGACGCCGATAGGGAACACCGTCCCCGCGATGGCGACGCTGGCGACCTGGAAGGCGGAGAAGAAGATCGACAGAAAGCCTTTCTGCAGGGCGACCGCCAGCACGCGGCCCTGCTTGCCCAGGTAACGCAGCGACTCGGCGTACTCGGCGATGCCGGCCCGTACGCTGCCGACGAGGGTAGCGGGCGTCGCGGTCACCGAGCGCCGGCCACCCGCGGCGTAGGGCATGCGGACCAGCAAGAGCGCCGACAGCAGGTAGGTGGCGGCGTCCAGGATGAACGCGGCCGCGATGCCGAACACGCCGGCGAAAATGCCGCCGGCAGCGGCGCCGATTGCCAGCATGGCGGCCCAGGTCGCCGAGCTCAGGGCATTGGCCGGCCCCAGCAGCCGGCGCGAGGCGACCTCCGGCAGGATCGCCACCCGCACCGGAAAGAACACGCCGCTGATGCCCACCTGCAGCGCGGTAAGCGCGAACAACAGCCACACGTGCTGCGGCTCGCGGACGAACAGGAGGCCAAGCACCGCCACGGCGCGCAGCAGGTCGGTGGCGATCAGGATGCGCTTGCGGTTGTAGCGGTCGGCCAGCACGCCGGCGAGCGGACTGGCCAGGAACGAGCCCAGCATGCGGATGGCGAACAGGGCGCCGAGCGCCGCGCCCGCTCCGGTGAGCTGCGCCAGCAGCGTGGACGAGGCGATGACGTTGAACCAGTCGCCGAACAGGCTGGCGATCTGCGCGAACCACAGCAGCCGAAAGGCCCGGCTGCCGCGTAGCAGCTCGCCGTAGCCGCCACGGCTACGCATGGCGCGCCTCCGGCCGGCGCTGCGCCCGGAACCCCCGGCTGCCGCGCAGCAATTCCCCGTAGCCGCCACGGCTACGCATGGCGCGCCTCCGGCCGGCGTCGTGCCCGGAACGCCCGGCTGCCGCGCAGCGACTCGCCGCCGCCGCGTTCACGCATGCGGCGCCGCCGGCAGTGACCACGACGGGCCGCCCGCGGCGGAGTTGGAGCGAGCCATCGCGTGTCTCCTCATCGGTTGGCGGGATGGTGAGAGATACCAGCCGCCGGCGTCAACGAGCAGATGCAACTCGCGCGATAGGGTAGGTTGTGGCCCATGGAACGCGTATCGACCTCGCCCGACGAATATCTTGCGACGCTGCCGGAGGAGTTTCGCGGCGACATGACCGCGCTGGACGAGCGCATCGCGGCGGCGCTGCCCGGGCACCGGCGCTGCCTGTGGCAGGGGGTATTCTGGGGCGGCAGCTCCCAGTCGATCATCGGCTACGGCGACTACTCGTACCTGCGCTCGGACAAGAAGCAAGTGGAGTGGTTCGTCGTCGGGCTCGCCCGGCAGAAGAACTACTACAGCGTCTACGTCAACGCCGCCGACGGCCGCCGCTACCTCACCGAGGCGTACGTCGGCCGGCTCGGCAAGGTGAAGGTAGGCAAGAGCAACGTGACCTTCCGCCGTCTCGCCGACGTCGAGTTGGAGGTACTGATTGAGCTGGTCGAGCGTGCCGGCGTGCTGATGAGCGCTGACGGCCCCGGTCGCTGAGCCGGGGACAAAATGAATCGCGGCGGTGTCGGGGCATCGAGTTCGTTGCGGGCGACGTAGACGGGAGCCTGCCGGGAAGTGGCTCACCAGCGCGCGCCGGATCGCGGCACACTGTGGTCGATGCCGGCCAAGCAGTTTCTGCCGCCCCCGTCGTTTACACCCACTCGGGGCACTCAGTTGATCCTCCTGGATGCCGGGTACATACTGTCGGTATCACCAGGTCGTCCAGGGAGGCTCATCATGTCCAAGCTTCTTTCCCTCAAAGTTCGGGAGGAGGTCTTTCGCGAGACCGAGGAGATTCTACAGCATCTGCGGAAGCCTCGGAACGCCTATTTCAATGACGCCATCAATCTTTACAACAAGCTTTGGAAACGGAGAGCCCTCAAGGAGGCCCTGCTTCGGGACTCCGCTCTGGTTGCGGAAGATTCCCTGGAAGTGTTGGAGGTGTTCGAACAGTTAGAGGACGAGCTGGTTGAGTAACACCTCATGGAGATCAAGAAGTGGCACGTTTACCTGGCGGACCTCAATCCTCAGAGGGGAACCGAACCCGGCAAGGTGAGACCGGTGGTCGTGGTACAGACTGACCTGCTCAATGAAGTCCATCCCTCCACCGTTGTGTGCCCTGCCACGACTAACGTCCAGCCGCGGGCGCGTTTCCTGCGCGTGCATCTTGCCGTTGGTGAAGGTGGCCTGGCGAAGCCATCCGACCTCATGGTCGACCAGATCCGAGCTATCGATAACCGACGTTTTCTCAGAGATCTGGGCATGATTTCTCGCCAAAGCCAGGTGAGATTATCCGCCAATCTCAAGGTTCTCTTGGCCTGATGCGGCTCGAAGGGGCCACAATGCACGCATGGCTGCCAACCGCGATCCCATCCTGCTGACCGATACCCAGGTTCAGGATTACCTGACCAACGGCTACCTCGTGCTGCACACCGGCCACCCGGTGGTGCTTCACCGGCGCGTGCTGCGGCAGATTGCGAACCTGTACGCGACCGAGGGCAATCCCGGCAATGATATCCTGCCGCGCGTTCCCGACCTGTACGAGATTCTGCACGACCCGGTGGTCGACGGCGCGCTGCGCAGCCTGCTCGGAGCCGACTACCTGGTGCATCCCCACCGCCACTGCCACGAGAACCCCAGCGGCTCGGACGGCCAGGAGATGCACCAGGACAGCTACGAGAACGACCAGAACGTGCGCCACCACCGCACCCGGTGGGCGATGGCGTTCTACTACCCGCAGGACGTCCCCCTGGAGCTGGGGCCGACCGCCATTTTGCCGGCCAGCCAATACTACGAGTCCGGCGACCAGGCTCATCAGCGCGCGGAGCTGCCGCTGTGCGGCGCCGCCGGCACCGTTGCCGTCGTCCACTACGACCTGTGGCATCGGGCCATGGCCAATACCTCAGGCCGGCACCGCTACATGGTCAAATTCCTGTTCACCCGCATGAGCGAGCCGCGGGCGGCCGCCTGGGACCACCGCGCCGCGGCTTTCGATACGGCAGGCGATGACCCGCCGGCCGCGCTGCGTCGGCGGATGTGGGACTGGATGCGGGCGGCGGAGTGGAGCCCGGCAGCCGCCGGCGGGGCTCTGGAGCGGTGGGAACAGGCCCTGGAGGAGGGCACGGAGGCCCAGCGGCTGCGCGCCGCCTATGCTCTGGCCAGCCGCGGCGCGGATGCGGTGCCGCACCTGGTGGCGGCGCTGCGGCGCCAGGCGGCGGCGCTGCGCGAGCGCAACCTGGCGGCCGACCACACCAACCCCAGCCAGCTCGACGCGGTGTTCGGGCTGTCCGCCGTCGGCGCGCCCGCGGTGCCGGCGGTGGCGGAGCTGCTCGCCGACGAGGCGTGGTGGGTGCGTGCGGCCGCGGCCGACGTGCTCGGCGACATGGGCGAGACCGCAGGCGAGACCGTGCCGCAGCTTACCGGCGCCTTGGCCGACGAATCGGTCTGGGTACGGCGCAACGCGATCGAGGCGCTTGGCTACCTGGGCCCCGCCGCGGCGACCGCCGTTCCCGCGCTCAGCCGCTGCCTGTCCGACGCGGACAGCCGGGTGCGCCACAACGCCGCCCTGACCCTGGCCAAGCTGGGCCGCGCTGCATCCGCAGCCGTCCCCGCCCTGCGCCGCACCGTGGCGGACGAGGAGCGCTATACCCGCGCAAACGCCGCGGTAGCCCTGGAACGCATCGGCTCCTGAGAGCTAACGGCGGTAGGGGTCGGCGGCGTCGCGCAGGCCGTCGCCGACAAAGTTGAAGCACAGCACCACGATCACCACGAACAGGCCGGGGATCAGCAGCCAGGGGTGCAGCGAGATGGTGCGCACGTTCTGCGCCTGCTGCAGCATTACCCCCCAGCTCACCACCGGCGGGCGCAGGCCGATGCCGATGAAGCTGAGCGCGGTCTCGCCCAGGATCATGTACGGGATGGCCAGCGTCAGGTGGACGATCAGGTAGCTCAGGAAGCCGGGCAGCAGGTGGCGCAGGATGATGGTCATCGGGGTGGAGCCGCCGATTGCCGCCGCGGTCACGTAGTCCTCGGTACGCAACTGCAGCAGCTTGCCGCGCACCACGCGCGCCAGGCCGGTCCAGCCGATCACGCTCAGAATCACCGTGATCATGAAGTAGACGCGCAGCGCCGGCCACTCGATCGGCACCGCGGCCGCCAGCGCCATCCACAGCGGAATGGTGGGCAGCGCCTGCAGGAACTCGATGATGCGCTGCACCAGCATGTCGACCGCGCCGCCGAAGAAGCCGGACACGCCGCCGAGCAGGCAGCCGAGCAGGAAGCTGAGCGCCACCCCCACCAGGCCGATGGAGAGCGATACCCGCGCCCCATGCAGCACCCGCGTCAGCATGTCGCGGCCCAGGCTGTCGGTCCCGAACGGAAACAGCACCGCCCCCTCGTCGACGCCCAGCAGGTGCAGGCGGGTGGTGAACAACCCGAACAGCCGGTACTCGTAGCCGGTCACCAGAAACCTGACCGGGTACGTCTGGCCGCGGTCTATGGTGAACACCTTGGCGCGCGTCACCGGGTCGCGGGTCACCTGCAGCCCGTACACGAACGGGGCCCGCAGGCCGTCCTCGTGCACCAGGCGCACCCGGGTGGGCGGCGCGTACAGGTGTTCAGGGTAGCGCTGGTCGCGCCCCGACACGGCGAGAAAGTCGGCGAACACGGCCATCAGGTAGACCACGGTCAGCACCACGCCGCCGATCAGCGCCAGCCGGTGGCGCAGGAACTTGCGCCGCATCAGCGTCCAGCTCGATGCCACGAAGTAGCGTTCGTCGAGCTGCTGCGCGCCGGCGGCTGTTTCCTCTCCGAGGGTACTGCCGTGCCGGGTACTCACGGGCGCCTCACGCCTGCGCGCGCACCCCGAAGCGGATGCGCGGATCGACCGTCGCCAGCAGCAGGTCGGAGATCAGGTTGCCGACCAGGATCAGGGCGCCGAGCAGCATCACGATGGCGCCGGCCAGATACATGTCCTGCGCCTGCAGCGCCACCAGCAGCAGTGGGCCGATGGTGGGCAGGCTCAGCACGATCGCGACCAGCGTCTCGCCGGAGATGATCGCCGGCAGCAGGTAGCCGACGGTGCTGATGATCGGGTTGAGCGCCACCCGCACCGGGTACTTGAACAGGATGGCGCCCTCGGCCATGCCCTTGGAGCGGGCGGTGATCACGTACTGCTTGCTCAGTTCGTCGAGCAGCGAGGCGCGCAGGATGCGGATGATCTCGGCGGTGCCGGCGGTGCCGATCACGGTAAGCGGGATCGGCAGGTGCTTGAGCAGGTCGACCACCTTGCCGAAGCTCCACGCCGCCGACATGTACTCGCGCGAGAACAGCCCGCCGGGGCTCCAGCCGAAGTAGGTGAACGCCAGGTACATCAGGATCAGCGCGAGCAGGAAGTTGGGCGTCGCCAGGCCCAGGAACCCGAACACGGTGGCCACGTAGTCGCCGAACGAGTGCGGGTGGGTGGCAGAGTAGATGCCGATCGGCACCGCGATCAGGTATACCAGGATCAACGTCGATATCGACAGGGTCACCGACAGGGCGAGCCGCTCGCCGATCACCTTGACCACGTCGCGGTTCTGAGAGAACGAATCGCCCATGTCGCCCTGCAGGAAGTTCCGTGCCCACTTGAAGTACTGGACGTGCAGCGGCTGGTCGAGCCCGTATTGCTCGCGCAGTCCCTCCAGCAACGATTCGGTGACCGGTATGCGGCGCGTTTCCAGGGTCGCGATGTAGGTGGTCAGGTAGTCGCCCGGCGGCAACTGGATGATCACGAACACGACGAACGAGAGCAGAATGAGCAGCGCGATCATGTAGGCGACGCGCCGCAGCAGGTAGCGAGCCATCAGCTATGAGCTCTTGTCATGGGGCCCGGCGGTGGGCTTTCGGCATGGCGGGGCGGCGGCGCGGCCCCGAGAGTCCAGGTTGTCCGCCGCCGCCCACCACAGGTCGTTTACTTGAAGTAGAGCTGCTCCGCCTCGATGTTCAGGTCGCCCCACCAGGCGGCGCTGCCGAAGTAGCCCTTGGGCACGTTGACCAGGTTGGACTTGGCGATTACCAGGTGCGGCTGCCCGCCGACGATGCCCTGCATCAGCAGGTTGTCGAAGTGGTAGCCATAGATCTTGCGCGTCACCTCGAGGTACTCGGGCGAGCCGAGCACCGTCTGCTGCAGTTGCTCGCCCCACTGGAAGAGCTGCTTGAACTCGTCGGGCGGTTCCTCGCCCGGCAGCACGCCGCCCTCGTAGTCGCTGAGGCTGCGCGTGCCTTCCTCCACCTGGATCCAGGCCATCAGCCAATCGCCCCACAACGGCGCCCAGTGCAGGTCGTGGGAGCCATGCACCCACGCCTCGCGGTCGATCATGTACTGGCGCGCCTCGGAGGGAAAGCCCCAGGTGCCGACGTTGACCTCCAGCAGGTTGCCATCCCGGCGCTGACCGTGCAGGGCGTTGTCGGACAGCTTGATCTCCGTCAGCAGCCCGACCGCGCGCCAGTACTCCCGGATCAGCTCGATCGACTTGCCGGTGGCGCTGTGCTCGCCCTGGATGCGGCCTTCGATGGTGATCGTGAATTGCTCGCCGTTATCGCCGAGGCGCCAGCCGTCGCCGTCGCGCTGGTCCAGGCCGACCGCGTCGAGCAGCCGGTTGGCCTCATCCACGTCGTAGGCGTCCATCGGGTTGTTGCTCCACTCCGGCGGCGAGAACGTTGCCCGCGACACCGGGAACACCATCGGCTCGCCGAGCCCGAAGTACACGCTGTCGAGCACCTCGTCCGCGTTGATCGCCAGCGACATCGCCTGCCGGAAGCGCAGGTCGCGGAAGATGTGTCCCTTCTCCTCGTGGGTCTGGTTGAACGCGAATGCGATCGGGATATGGTTGACCGGCACCTCGCGCAGGTCGTAGCCGCCGTCGGCCTCGTTCTCCTTGTACAGGGCGTAGTTGTCGCTGGTGGCGTTGACGAAGTCGTAGTCCACCTCACCGGCGATGATCTTGAGCTGGATGGTCTCCATGTCGGCGATGCCGGCGATGATGCGGTCGAGGTAGGGGAGCTGCTGGCCGAGCTCGTCCACCTTGTAGAAGTAGGGGTTGCGCTCATGCACCTTGGTGGTGTCGGTGACCTCGATCAGCTTCCACGGCTGCATGGTGGGGCGCGGCTCGTTGTCGTCGATCAGGTGGCGGAAGCCGTTCTGGTATTCCCAGTCGTGGGCGTTGAAGGCCAGGTTCCAGCTATCGTAGCCGAGCTCCTTGGCCAGGGCGTCGGCCTCCGGGTTGTACTTGATGTGGAACTTCTCCATGTAGTGCTTGGGCAGGTAGCTGTGCCAGTCGCCGCCGGCCGGCTCGCCCATCTTGGCCAGCATGACCGGGTAGGGCACGTCGGTTTCCAGGCGCACGTTGTAGTCGTCGATCTTGATGGCGCGCCGCACCTTGTTCATCCAGAACGCCTGTGTGCCGCTGCCGACCCGCGAGTCGAAGTGCCAGTCTTCGTATGCGAACACGATGTCGTCGGCGGTGAACGGCGTGCCGTCCGACCACTGCGCACCCTCGCGCAGGGTGATGGTGAGGCTCAGGAAATCGTCCGCGAGATCGAAGCTCTTGGCCAGGTTGGGCACCACCGTGGTGTCGGCCCGGATGTAGGCCAGGTAGCTGCCGCGCTCGGTCTCTTCCTGCAGCGTGTTCCACGGTTCGGTGCTGTTCACGAACACGTAGATGGTGTCGCCGTAGGTGCCGACCGAATCGATCGGCTCCATCACCGGCGGCTCGACCGGAAGCCGCTCCGCCACCGGCGGCAGTTCTCCCGCTGCCACCATCGCCGCGAGCATCGGCGCTTCCGAGTATTCGCCGCTGACGACTGCGGCCATCGTTGACGACTCGGCGGATCCACTGTCGGACTCACCGCCGGCAAAGGCGCCTGCACTGACCATCAGGAGTGCAAGCCCCGTGGCAAACAACTTGTACATGGGGTCTCCTTGTAAAGGGGAGCGCGAGACGCTCCCGCCCGAGGTCCGGTTCATAACGAACGACGAACCCAAAGTTCGCTCGAATATAAACGTGCGCGGCGCGGCCGGTCTACCCGCACCGGGCGTTCGGCGGCGTTCGGCCTGGCGTTCGGCGGCTTCGGCAGGTCCGCTACCAGGCGCGTTCCCGGCGCTGGCTGCTGTGCTGCCACGCGGACGCGATCTGTTCCCAGGTGGCGGCCTGACCCGGATCGCACCGGCTGCGCGCCGTGAACGCCATGTCGGCGTGCCACAGGTGGGCCATCGGGGTGCCGACCGGGCTGTAGCGGAAGTCGATCGACCAGCGCACCACCTCGGCGCGGTTCACGGTGGAGCGGTGGAACACCAGGTTGTCGAACAGCACGAAGTCGCCGGGGCTCATGGCCACGGTGTCGACCTGCGCGCCCGCGGCCGGATCGAAGGCGGTGGTGCGGAACGACCCGTCCGAGGTGTCGTGGTCCTGTATGCCCATCTGCTGGCTGCCCGGGATGAACTGCAGGGTGCCGTTTTCCGCAGTCGTTTCCACCAGCGGCATCCACAACGTGAGCAGCGGGTGGTCGGCGGTGTCCGGCATGTAGCCGCTGTCCTGGTGCCACGGCAGGGTGGTCTCCTGCTCGTCGGGCAGCTTGGGGCGCACCCAGAAGTCGCCGTTGAACTGGATCTCGGGGCCGATCAGCGCCTGCACCGCGTCCAGGATGGCCGGCTCCACCCACAGCTCGAACAGGGCGCGGCTGAACACCCGGCTGTGCCAGCCTACTTGGCCGAAGCGCTGCTTGCCGCCGCACTGACGCCAGACGTGGTGCCAGCGCCGCTCGAACGGCTGCTCTGCGGCGAGATCCTGGATCTCGCCCGCGCTCAGCATGTTGCGCGACTCGGTGTCCACGATCTGGTCGATCACGGCGGTGATCGCCTGCAGGCGGGCGGCCGGAATGGTGCCGCGCACCAGCAGATAGCCCTGCCGGGCGAAGGTGTCTCGGTCTGCGGTGGTCAATGCGGGCACGATGCGGTCTCCTCGCGGGGTGATGGCAACCGCTAACAGCGCCCGCGCGGTGATGTCAAGCCGTCAGGCGGGGTAGATGTCCATCTGGGTGAGGTCGATCGGGCTGCCGAGCAGCAGGGTGACGAAGCCGCCGTCGTGCACCGGCTCGCCGTCGGCGTCGAGGCCGCCCTCCTCCAGCAGCAGCATGAGCGGGTTGCTGGCCGCCTGCTCGGTGTGGTAGTCCATGGCCAGTACGGGTACGTTCAGGCGGGCGCGCTCGTCGTGGTAGTCGCCATACAACGGCTGCGGCGTGACGGCGCGGAAGTCGAGCTGCTTCTCCTCGCCGCCGTCGTGCACCGGCGGAACATCGGGGTGGGTGGCGAGCTGCAGGTCGTAGGGCACGAAGTTGTCGGGGTCGGGCGGCTCCACGAACAGCCACTGGTAGCCGTGGTGCAGCAGCATGGCGCGGTTGCCGGGCTGAAAGCCGTCGGGTTGGAAGTAGATGCGCAACTCGACGTGCTCGCCGGTGAGCACCGCGGCCAGGACGTAGGTGGTCTCGGCGTCGGTGATGTCGAACAGCAGGTACTCGGCCAGCACGGTGTCGCCGTGGCTGCGGAAGCGGTAGTGGCGCTTGCCGGTCACCTCGTAGTTGATGCCGCCGGCGGTGACGTTGCCGGCCTGGTCGGCCTCCTGGAGCGCCTGGAAGTCGCGTAGCGCCACCGAACTCTTGACCGCCAGCAGGCGCCAGAACTCCGGCTGATCCTGGTTGTACTGCGCCGCCGGCTCCTCGCGCCGGCGGCGCTTCCAGAACATCTTGACGCGCCTCCGCGCCGGGCTAGTAGCGGCGCGAGCCGGCGCGCATGACGAAGAACACCGCCAGGATGATGGCGATCACCATCAGCCCGGTCCAGAAGCCGGACGGGCGGCCGCCGTAGTAGGCCCCCGGCGCGGGGCCGTAGTAGTAATGGTTTCTGGACATGAGCACGCCGAGCATGGCGGCGTCGGCCATCGCGCTGTACAGCACCCAGGTGCCGAGGCCGGGGTGCAGGTAGCCGTAGCCGCCGAGCCCGGCGTTGTAGGTAACGTTGACGTTGCGCCCGTCGACGCGGGTGGTCTGCGGAATGTGCCCCGGCCGGCTGCTCGGCTGGCTGGCGTAGCGTGACGGATACTGGCTGGCGTTGCGGCTCACGAACGCCTGCTCCGCCTGCTGCCGGCTCTGAAAGGTAGTGCCGTTGGTGCGCGCGCGCTGGTAGTTGGCCTGGCTCACGCCGCGGGTGTTGGCGCGTGCCGTCGAGCCGCGGGTGCCGGACAACGACTGGCGGGTGGTGGTGCCGGTGCGCTGCCGCGTCGAGCCCCACGAGCTGACCGAGCGGCGCGACGAGAAGCTGCGTGACGACGAGAAGCTGCGGCTGCTGAACGAGCGCCCGCCGGAGAACCCGCCGCGGCGGGCGAAGGCGTCGTCGGCGACCATCAGCAGGGTCAGCGCGATCGCCCCGGCGGCGAGGATGCGGCGCCGCGCCAGGGAGCCGCGCAACCGGCGGGCGGGCGGGCGTTGCGGCGCGTTCACTGCACTTCTCCCGCAACGGCGGCGCCTGCGCCGGCGGCCAGGCCGGGGTTGGCGGCGGTGCTGAACAGGATGGCGATGACCAGGAAGGCGGCCGCGGCGATCACCGCCGCCGCGGTGTTCTTGTGCTCGGCGACCTCCTGCGACAGGACGCCGTGCGGCAGGAACACCTTGTCGGCGATGACCCGCCCGACCAGCAGCAGCAGCAGGCCGCTGCCGGCAATGACGGCGGTGATCAGCAGTTCGCGGCCCAGGTCGCTGCCGGCGCCGGTGAGGGCGGTGCGGACGATCAGCCCCTGGGCGACCAGGAACGAGCCGAAGCTGATGCCCACCGCCGGGTTGGCGTCGTCCTCGATGCTCTTGTGCACGTCGTAGCGGGTGATCGCCTGGAACACGAGGCCGTCGATGATCAGGATCAACTGCCCGGCGGCCCAGTAGATCATCACGTCGCGGATCAGCAGCATCAGGCTGCCGCTGGTGCCGGACAGCACGCCGGAGAGCATCAGGCCGGTGGCGATGCTCATGCCGCCCACCACGTAGCCGGTGCCGACGTTCTTTTCGTCGCCGATCTCGGTGCTCACCTTGAACGTGAACAGCACGAAGCGGTCGTTGATCATCATGCTCATGCGCAGCAGCACGATCGCCATCGCCCCGGTGATCACGATGCCGGCCAGTTCGCCGAGCAGGTCGCTGGTGGTGCCGAGCAGCGTGGCGGAGATGGCGAACGCGAGTCCGACCAGGTAGCCGCCGAAGCTCACCGCCACGGCGTTGTTGCGCTCGGTGGTCAGGTGGCGGTCGATGTCGTAGCGCGTGGTGAGGTTGTAGAACAGCTTGCCGAGGAACACCAGCACGATGCCGGCGCCGAAGTAGGGCAGTTTCTCGACCACGAACTCGAGCGTAGTGGTCAGTGCATCCATGGGCCACTCCTTGACGGGCGGCGTGTCGGCACTTCGTCCGGCCGTCCCCGCTAATATATCGTCCGGCTTTCCCGCGCGCCAATCGCGGCGGGCCGGGGCCTGCCGGGGCCGGCCGCGGCCGGGCCGCGCCGGTGTACGGGCGCTGCGCGGAGGTGCACAATGGCGGCCATGAACCGATATCGGCGCGTGCGCGAGCGCACGTACGAGGTGCTGGAGAAGGTCGCCGAGGGCGACCGGCTCTCGCAGGCGGTCGACGTGGCCATCATCGCCGTGATCCTCGCCAACATGGCGGCGGTGGTGCTGGAGTCGTTCGCCGGGCTCTCCGATCGCTACGCCGCCTGGTTCTCCGCGGTGGAAGTGGTATCGGTGATACTGTTCACGGCGGAGTTGGCGCTGCGCCTGTGGACCTGCGACCTGCTGCGCCCGGGGCGCTCGTGGCCGGTCGCGGTGGTGCGCTTCCTGGTATCGCCGATCGGGCTGATCGACCTGCTCGCCATCCTGCCGTTCTACCTGCCGCTGCTGATCCCGGTCGACCTGCGCGTGGTGCGCGTGCTGCGCCTGGTGCGCTTCCTGCGCCTGCTGAAGCTGACCCGCTACACGCGTTCGGTGGCGACCATGGCGGCGGTGGTGCGGGAGCGCCGCCACGAGTTGATGGTGGCGGTGTTGCTCACCGCGATTCTGCTGGTGGTGGCCTCCACGCTGATGTACTACCTGGAGTCGACGGTACAGCCGGAGGCGTTCCCGAACATTGTCGCCTCGCTGTGGTGGGCGGTGGCCACGCTCACCACCATCGGCTACGGCGACGTGTTCCCGGTCACCGGCCTCGGCCGCCTGCTCAGCGGCATCATCGCCGTGCTCGGCATCGGGCTGGTGGCGCTGCCCACCGCGATCATCAGTTCCGGGTTCGTCGAAGCGCTGGCCCGCAGCAAGCAGGAGGAGGGCGATGCGAAGGCGGCCGGGACCGACGCCGGCACCGGTGCCGTGCAGGTGTGCCCGCACTGCGGCAAGCCGCTCGATGCCGGAGCCGAACGGGACTGACCGCGCCGCTCAATCGTCGTCCCTCACCTTGACGATCGCGGCCGTCGCGTCGCCGAACTCGTACCAGGGGCCGGTGCCGGTGATGCGGGTCCCGATGCGCGCGAAGACCCAACCGTCGGGCTCATCGACGCTGTCGACCTCCAATCCGACACGAAATCTCACCTTGGTGCTGCCGGCTCCAACCCGCACCTGGTACAATCCGGAACGTCTCAGCACGCTCCCTTGTTGGGTCAACCACACGGCCACGGTCAGGGCTTCAGACACCCGGTCCTGTGGGGCCAGGATGAACTCTACCGCTCCGTCGCCTTCGTCGTAGACGGCATCATCCGTGACGATCGAGATGCGCGGACCCAGAGGTTTGTACGCTCTGGTCCCCGCCCCGAGGTAGAACCATTCGCCCACGACGTTTCCTGACACCGTGCGCGAGGCCACAAGACAGTCGCAGCCGCCCGGCAGGTTGATCGTGTACGTCCTCCCGGCGGTAGACGGAACGCGAACTTCCGAGATCAAATACTCGGAATCATAAGCTCCCCACCACAGGTCGTAGTGGGTGATGGCCGTGTCGGTCGCCGTCCACCGCACGGTGATGCTGGTCGCCGTGACCATGGCGACCTCGAAGATCGGCGGCGTCCGCGGCGGGCGCCGCGGCGCAGGCGTGGGGGGCGGAGGCGCCGCGGTCTCCACGGTGACGACGAGCGACCACTCACCTTCCTCGCCTGCGTAGCGCGCCCGTACCCGTATTTCGTACGCGGCACCCGCATCGAGATCCGGGATGGTGTATTCCGTCGGCGTACTCGGGAGGTCGGTTGCCATGGTCCAGTCCGTGTCACCGTCGCGGCGCCAGTGCAACTCGTAGCCGGTGATTGCCGAATCGGTCTCCGGGGCCTTCCAGGTCACCGTGACGGCCGTCGCGGTTCGCGTGCCCGGCGCCAGCACCGGCGGAGGCGGCGCCGTCTTCACGGTGACGATGTGCGACCACTCACCTTGCTCGCCCGCGTATCGCGCGCGTACCTGTACCTCGTACCGGGTACCCGTATCGAGATTCGGGATGGTGTATTCGGTCGACGCGCTTGGGAGGTCGGCTACCATGGTCCAGTCCGCGTCACCGTCGCGGCGCCAGCGCAACGCGTAACCGGCGATCACCATCGCCGTGTCCGGCGCCGTCCACTGCACGGTGGCGCTGGTCGACGTGGTTGCCCCTGCGGAGAGCACCGGCGGCGGAGGTGCGGGCGGTGTTTCGTCTTGCGGAGCCTGAATCTTCGGATGCATCCCGCCACATGCGCCCACGAGCAACCCTGCGAGTGTCAGCAGGACAAGCAGCCGTCGCACGTCGCGGCCACGGCGCCATACCGGCATGGGCGGCCTGCTCAGCGGC
Source organism: Spirochaetia bacterium (assembly GCA_965208575.1). GTDB lineage: Bacteria > Spirochaetota > Spirochaetia > SZUA-6 > Bin103 > Bin103. Next base: position 328,062 of record CBDBOV010000003.1, read on the forward strand.
ATCGCCGCCGTGCTCGCATCGGGCCGATGGCGCGGCCCACGGCGATCCGGATTCGTCGAGTCGTTCTCCCGCACCCAACCGGAAACAGGCAAAGGGAAGGCATCGACACCGGCTCCGGTGCCGGACACGTGCGCCCGCACTGCGGCAGGCCGCTCAGTGTCGGAGCCAAAACAGGACTGACCGCTTCGCTCAATCGTCGTCCCTCACCCTGACGAACGCGGTGGTGATGTCTCCCACTTCGTAGTAGGGGCTGGTCTGGACCCGCGCGGAAACCCAACTGTCGGGCTCATCGACGCTGTCGACCTGCAATCCGACGCGGAATCTCACCCTGGTGCTGCCGACCCCGACCCGCACCTCTATCGTTCCGAACTGTTGCAGCATGTTTTCGTCTTCCGCCACCCACACGGACACGGTCAGGGGTTTAGTCACCCTGTCCTGTGGGGTCAGGATGAACTCGACCGCTCCGTCGCCTTCGTCGGCGAAGGCGTCGTCCGTGATGATCGAGATGCGCGGACCCTGAGGTTTGAATGGCACTATGGTATCGGCCGCGAGGTAGAACCATGGGCCCTCGACCGCTCCTTTCACCGTGCGCGAGCCGACAATACAGTGGCAGGCCCCCATGTCGATCGTGTACGTCTCGGTGGTAGACGGCACGCGAACCTGCGAGTACGCTCCCGGCTCCACCGGCACCAGGAACCCTTTCCACTTCAGGTCGTAGTGGGTGATGGCCGGATCGGTCACCGTCCACTTCACCGTGACGGTGCTCTCCGTAACCATGGTTACCGTGAAGATCGGCGGCGTCCGCGGCGGCCGCCGCGGCGCAGGCGTGGGGGGCGGGGGCGCCGTGGTCTCCACGGTGACGACGAGCGACCACTCACCCTCCTCGCTTGCGTAGCGCGCCCGTACCCGTATTTGGTACACGGTGCGCGCATCGAGGTCGGGGATGGTGTATTCCGTCGGCGTACTCGGGAGGTCGGTTGCCATGATCCAGTCCGTGTCACCGGCGCGGCGCCAGTGCAGCTCGTAACCGGTGATTGCCGAATCGGTCTCCGGGGCCGTCCAGGTCACCGTGACGGCCGTCGCGGTTCGCGTGCCCGGCGCCAGCACCGGTGGCGGCGGCGCGGTCTCCACGGTGACGATGTGCGACCACTCACCTTGCTCGCCCGCGTATCGCGCGCGTACCTGTACCTCGTACCGGGTACCCGCATCGAGATTCGGGATGGTGTGTTCGGTCGACGCGCTTGAGAGGTCGGCTGCCATGGTCCAGTTCGCGTCACCGGCGGGGCGCCAGCGCAACGCGTAACCGGTGATCACCATCTCCGTGTCCGGCGCCGTCCACTGCACCGTGGCGCTGGTCGACGTGGTCGCTCCTGCCGAGAGCAGCGGCGGCGGCGGTGCGGGCGGTGTTTCGTCTTGCGGAGCCTGAATCTTCGGATGCATCCCGCCGCATGCCCCCAGGAGCAACCCTCCGACCGTCAGCAGGAGAAGAATCGCCTGCACGTCGCCGCCGCGGCGTATCACTGCCCTGCGATACATGGCATTCTGCATCGTAGTTGCATGGCGGCCGATTGTCCATCACCGAATCATATTCAGAATGGATAATGGAATGTCGTTTTCGTGTTTTTGATGGATGGAACGAAGGGGTTGCGCGATTGAAGCCTTGTCTCGCACAGTCGGCGGCAGCGTTGCACGGTTGCAGCCTTCCGGACGAGGTTGCGCGGGCGCGGGAGATGCGATGAGGCTGGTGGTGTTCGGGGGTTCGGGCAGGATTGGGCGCCACGTGGTGGCGGAGTTGATCGCGCATGGGCACTCCGTGGTCAACGCCGACCGCTCGCCGCCGCCGCACGTGAGGTGGCTGTATGACCAGGCTGGTGCGGAGCTGTACGTGCACACGGACCTGTCGCGGTTGGGTGACGTGGTATCGGTGCTGCGCGGCGCCGATGGCCTGATTCAACTGGCGGCGATTCCCAACCCCACCGGCCATGTGGCCGGCGAGGTGTTCCACACCAACATGGTGACCGACTTCAACGTGCTGGAGGCAGCCGACCTGCTCGGCATACCGAAGCTGGTGATGTCGTCGTCGATCAACGCGCTCGGCGCCTCCTTCAATCGCACGGTGGTGGCGCCGCGCTACTTCCCGGTCGACGAGCAGCACGAGACGCGTTGCGAGGAGATCTACTCCACCACCAAGTGGCTGGGCGAGGAACTGGCCGCCGCCTACGCGCGGCGGCGCGAGGTGCAGATCGCCAGCCTGCGCTACACCTGGGTGATGGACGAGGCGATCCGGGAGCGGACGCGGGCCGGCGGCGATCCGCTGGCGCAGCAGGAGCGCGGCGCCAAGGGGTTGTGGTCGTGGATCGACATCCGCGACGTGGCGAGCGCCTGCCGGCTGGCGCTGGCGGCCTCCTGGCGCGGCCACGAGCGGTTCTGGATCAACGCCGCCGACACCACGCTGGACCTGCCCACCACCGAGGCGCTGGCCAGGTGGTACCCGGGCGTGCCGCTGAAGGCGCCGCTCGCTGGCCACGCCGCCGTGCTGAGCATCGCCAAGGCGCGCCGCCTGCTCGGCTGGCAGCCCGCCCACTCCTGGCACTGACGCGCCGTTTCCGGTCGGCCCGCCGCGGCCGGGTGGCCGGCGCTGGCGACGCCGCTGATGGCGCCTGGTGAGCCGGCCCGCCGCGCGGGGGAAACGGGCGCCGCCGGGCGGGTGTCGCCGGCGGACCGCTACCCCGGCGGCCGGCTGTTTACCGCGGCCGGCGACCAGCCGGCGCCGCCGGGAGCCGGGGCCACGCGCGCCGTCCCGGCCGGGCGCGGCGCGGTGCGGCGTACCCGGGCGCGAGCGGCGTAGTAGCTGAGCAGAACGAAGGAGGCCGCCCCGAGTTGTCCGAGGCAGGTCTGCCAGGTGGGGTAGATGCCGAACCAGTTGCCCAGCCAGTAGGGCATGGCGAGGCCGACGATCGGGGTCACCGGCAGCCAGGCGACCGCCTGCATCACGTGCACGGTGCTGCCCACCAGGGTGATCAGCACGGCGCCGATCAGGACCCCGGTCACCACCAGCATCTTCTTGTGGGGCAGCTTCTTCTCCAAGTGCAGGGTGACCACGCCGACGGCCGCTACCGCGGCCGACCCGAGCAGCACGCCGGCCAGCACGGTGTCGGCGCCGGCGCGCAGGAACAGGGCCTGCAGGAACAGCGCCGTCTCGAACCCCTCGCGGTAGACGCTGACGAAGCCCAGCGTGGCGAAGCCGGCGAGCTGGCCGGCGGCGCCCGCCAGCAGGGTGCGCCTGCGACCGTGGAACTTGGCGATCCAGCCGCTCCAGTACACCTTGTGGAAGAACCAGTTGGTGATGAGCAGCAGTACCGCGATGGCCAGCAGGGACACGACTGCAGGCCGCGACCGCGACGCTGCGCGCCGTGGCCGGCGATTACAACGACGTGTTGGCGGCGCACGGCTTCGACTACCAGGCCGCGTGGAACGCGCAGGCAGAGGAGTTGCGTCTGCTGGTGGACGCCGGCAGGGATGCCTGGGTGGCCGCGAGCACCGCGTACGAGCTGAGCGAGGGCATCATCGCCGGCGTGCCGTCCCTGGCCTACTACGACGTGTGGATCGACGCCGGCCCGTCCGGCGCGGAAGATCCCGCCGAGGCGCTGGACTGGACCCTCACCATCGAGGAAGGCAACGTGATGGAGAGCCCCGGCAACCTGTTCCATCACCTCACCGAGCCGGTGCTGTGGGGGACCATGGACGACTGGAGCGGTGCGCGCGTCGACCTGGACCGCGACGGCGCCGTCGCCAAGGTCGGTGACTCGCTGCCGGAAGTGAAGATGTTCCTGGCGGTCGCCGGCGCCATCGACGACGCGGCCATCGAGATGGGGCAGGCGGTCGATGGTTGGGACCCCACCCTGAGCGACGTGTTCACCGCGCTGGTGGTAATGGTGCCGACCATGAACGAGTACTTCGGACAGTGGAAGGAGTCGCGCTACGTGGCCGGCGCCGCGTCGGGCGAAGCCAGCTTTGTCGCCGTGAGCCGCCTGTTCGACATCAACGGCATCCTGACCGGCCTGGACGTTGCCTACCAGCACGTCACCGGCCTGGTGGCGGAGCAGGACGCCTCCCTCGATGCCCAGATCCGCGCCGGCTTCGAGCAGTTGCTCGGTTACGTCGGCGACCTGTACGACCAGGAACGCGCCGGGCGGCAGTTCACCGCGGCCGAGGCCGACCTGTTCGGGACCGAGGCGCAGGAGTTGGCCACCACCCTGTCGGCGCTGCTCGCGCGTGCCGCCAAGGTGCTCGAGATCACCCTGGACTTGGCGTAGCCGCATGGTCAGCGAAACGCACGAACCGGAAGCCGAGCACAGCGGCTGCCCATGCGCCAAGCCGGCGCCGAGCAGGCGGTGTGCCCGTGCGGGCGCATGGTAGCCGCGGACGCGGTGTCCGACCGCGCCGCGACTGCCGCCAGCATGGAAGCTCCGCGCCCCGAACAGGGTGCCGCCCCGCCCGTGGCCGCCGCATCGCGCTAGCGCGGCAACCATATCGCAAGCCCGTGACGCACCCACGACATTCGTGGTGTGTCGCGGGTTCCATCGCGGACTCACGGGCGCCACGCGCGGCGCGGTCTCCTCGTCGGCGTCCAGCGCGCGTCAGAATGCGCGAATTGCGGGCCATGCATCTATTGGTGCGGAGCCCTCGCCGCCCTGCCGGCCTGGGCGGCGACCAGCGCGGCGCAGGCGTAGGCGGCGACGGCGACCAGGCCGAGCGCGGCGATTCCGTGGGCCACGGCGAGCAGCGTGCTGGCCACCGCGCCGACGACCGAGGCGCAGCCGTTGGCGGCCCAGGCGAGGGCGCGGGCCGGTGGGTCGGGGGCCAGCAGGCGCAGCCCGAGCGGGAACGCCACCCCGACCGCCGCGCCGAGCGGCGCCAGCAGCACGACGATCGCCGCCACGCGCACCACGCGCGTCAGCCCGAGCAGCCACGGCACGGCGAGCACCCCGGCGACCGCGCAGGCGAGCACCACGACGGCGGCCACGCATACTGCCAGCCAGGTGCGGTGCTGCGCGATCCGCTCGGATGCCAGTCCGCCGGCGGCGGACCACACCAGCAGGGCGCCGAGCACCACCTTGAAGCTGACCACCGGGTCGCCGAGAGCTACCGTGAGGCGCTGGATCAGCATCAGTTCCATCAGGATGAAGCCCAGCCCGATGGCCAGGAAGTAGCCGACCAGGGCGGCGCGCGGGACCGGCGCGGGGCGCCGGGCGGCGCGCAGCCAGGGCACCGCGAGCAGCACCAGGGCGAGCAGCAGCGCCTCGGCCAGCACCGCCAGGGCGACCACGTCGCCGGACAGCAGCAGGCCGTACAGGCGCCCGCCGGTGGCGCGCTGAAAGTCGGCGAGCCGGCTCCAGCGCACGAAACGGTTGAAGAACGGCCGGTCGTCGGTGGGCGGACGCAGATCGATCAACCCGGCAGCCAGCGCGGCCGGTGTCGGAGTCCAACGCCGCGGCCCGCGCCGCGCTGCGCCGCCGGAGCGTTCGGAGTCCGCCGCTCCCGGGGGTGACCGCGCCGTCCCGGCGGCGGGCGAAGCTGCCTGCATGGTGTCCAGCACTTCAGCGACGGCGAGCGCATGGAACGGTTCCGCCAGCCGGTTGAAACGGTTGGTTTCCTGCGGGTCAAGATCGGGCGCGGCGACCAGGTCGAAGCCGTGCCGGGCGGCGAACGAGCGCAGGCGCGCGACCCGGTCCGGCGGCCACGGTCGCCGACTGACCAGCAGGGTGAAGGAATCCCAGTTGCGGATCATGGCCAGGTGGTCGCGCGGCGAACTGCGCGCCGCCGGCGGCAGCGCCTGCACGGCGACGGCCGCCAGCCGCGGCGCGTTGGAGGGCGGCAGCAGCAGGCGCCGCGACACCGACAGCACGCCGTCCGGCTCCAGCACGGCCAGGTAGTCGCGGAACGCCTGCACCGTCAGCAGCGGCTCCTGCGCATGGCTCTCGGTACCGGCCAGCGACGCTCCCCAGGCCTCGACCAGGACGACCCCGAAGCGCTGCCCGCGGCGCACCAGGCGGCGTACCAGGGCGCGCGGCTCATCCTCCACAACCTGCATCGCAGCGTTCGGCGGCCGCGGCAGATCCCGGAGGCGCCGAGCCATGACGCGGCTCGGCTCCGCGACCACTACCCGGCCGCTCGCCGGCAGCGCGGCTGCCAGCAGCACCCCGCCACCCTCCTGCAGCACCAGCGCCGGCCGCGGCGCCGCGCCGAGGTGAAAGGCCGCGGCGGGATGGATCGCCGTCAGCCAGGCGCCCGCGTCCACGCCCCCGCCCGCGCCCCCGCCTTGCGCCTTCCCCCTTGGGACCGTGTCCTCTGCCACGAACAGCGCCGCGTCGCCGTCGCGAACCAGCGCACGCTGCGCCGGCACCACGATGCCCGCCCCGAGACTGAGGCCGGGAGCGAACCGGATGGTCGGGCCGGCCACTTCGTCGATGCGCCCGCGGATCGTGTCGTGCCGGGTGACCTGCCGGGTGTCGGGGAAGCGCAGCACGTGAGACAGGTACTTGTAGGGTCCGGGCCGTGGTTCCAGCGCCGGATGGGCCAGCACGATGCCGGCGCCGAGCACCGCCGCCGGCAGCGCCAGTACCGGCAGCAGCCGGCGCGCGCGCCGCGTTCCGCCGCCACCGGTGGCGGCGGCCGGTTCGGGCAGCAACGCGAGTGGCAGCAGCACCAGCGCCGGGATGACCAGCGCGGCGCGCAGCCCGGCCAGCGGCAGCAGCGCCAGCGGCAGCAACACTCCCGCCGCGGAGCCGGCCATGGCGGCGGCGTACACCGCTCCCGGGCGCTCGGTGCCGGCCGCGAAGGCGACCGCCGTGACCAGGCCGGCGAAGAAGAACGGCACCGCGCAGGCGAGGTAGCTGACCGCCAGGAACAGGAGCTGGAGCGGCTCGCTCGGGATGCGGAAGAAGTCGAGCGGCAGCAAGCGCAGTACCATGAACATCGCCACCGAACTGACCGCCATGGCGGTGGCCGAACGCTGCATGGTCCGTACCACGCCGCCGGACGTGGCCAGGCGGGTGTCCCGCCAGCGCCGCCCGCCCGCGGCCAGGTTGAGGTAGGCGCCGCTGGCCGAGAACCCGAGCAGCGCGACGCTGATCACCATGAACGACAGGTGATGCCACTGGGTCAGCGCGAAGTAGCGCGCGAGCAGCGCTTCCAGCGCCAGCGCCGCCGCCGATACCGCGAATACCAGCGCCAGCGCCATGACGCCGCCTCACTCAGCGCTGCAGAGCGTGGCCGGTCATCGGAACGAACAGGACCCCCAGGATCAGGTCGACCGTGTAGTCGGCGCCGCTGCCGCCGCTGCCGGTCTTGGTGACCAGCACCAGGTTCTGGTAGCTGAACGGATTGCCGAGCGGCAGAATCATCGTGCCGCCGGTGGCAAGCTGCTCCAGCAGGGGCGCGGGGATGTGGTCGATGGCGGCGGTGATCATGATGTGGTCGAACGGCGCGTGCTGCTCGACGCCGAAGTACCCGTCGCCTTCGAACGCGCGCACGTTGTCGTAGCCCAGCGCGGCCAGCCGTTCCTTCGACTGCGTGTGCAGCAGCGGCCGTATCTCGATGGTGAACACCTCGCCGGCCAGTTCCGCCAGCACCGCCGCCTGGTATCCGGAGCCGGTGCCCACCTCCAGCACGCGGTCGTCGGTCTCCAGCGCAAGCTGTTGCGTCATCAGGGCGACGATGTAGGGCTGCGAGATGGTCTGGCCGTCGTCGATCGGCAGCGCCGAATCGCGGTAGGCGCTGCCCTGCATCCGTTCCGGCACGAACAGGTGGCGCCGCACGCGGCCCATAACCTCCAGCACCCGCGGATCGTCGATGTCGCGCGCCCGCAGTTGCCGTTCTACCATTGTTCGGCGGGCCCGGACGGTGGCTTCGTCCTCGTCGGCTGTGCGGTTCGCGTGTTCCTCGGCGCCCGCAGGCGACAGCAGCAGCAACAGCGCCGCGCCAGCGGCCAGACTGGCGCCGGCGCACGGCATGGCCGCGAGCGAGTGGGCCGGGCGGCGGGCCGCCGCGTGATTACCGAACAGCATGGCATCAGCAACTATACCTCTCTCGGCCACGGCGCGCACGCTGCACTGAATCCGGCGCTAGCGAATCTTGATCAGGGCGACGATGAACACCATGGTGATCATCGCCTGCAGCAGCGTGAAGCGGACCAGCACCTGGCTCGCCGACCAACCGGCGCGGTGGCGCAGGTGGTCGTGCAGCGGGAAGCGGACGTTGTGCAGGATGCTGATCTTGAAAAAGCGCAGCAGGGCGACTTTCAGCAGCCCGGTGCCGCCGTTCACCAGCAGTACCCCCGACACGATCAGCAGCATGAACGGATTGCCGCTCTTGATCACCAGGATGCCGAGCAGCAACCCGACCGCCCGCGAGCCGGCATCCCCCATCAGCAACTCGCTGGGATGTGCGTTGTACCACAGGTAGCCGAGCAGGCAGCCGAGCATGGCGAACGCGCTGATCGCCCAGGTGGCGCCGTCGGCGTAGTGGGGCAGCAGCAGGTAGGCGGCGACATCGTCGTGCCCGACCACGAAATAGAGGAGTCCTCCCAGGGTGATCAGCGCGATCACGGCCAGGCTGCCGGACAACCCGTCGACGCCGTCCGTACAGTTGGTGGCGTTGATGGCGACCCACAGCAGCACGGTGGCCACCGGAATGCAGATCCAGGGCGAAATCACCAACGGCGCGGTAACGAACGGCAGCCACACCTCGGTCGGGCCGGAGCCGCACAACACGACGGCGGTCAGCAGCGCCACCGCGAAGTCGATCGCGCCGAGCCAGTATTCCGACAGATCGGTGCGGTCGTCGAGCGATCCGGCGGCCATTGCCAGCGTCACCATGGCCAGAACGAGCAGGTGGTGGACATCCCACGGCACCGTGATCAGCGCCACCACCAGGTAGACGACCACGAATACGGCCCCGGCGCTGGTCGGCTTGCCGCGCGCCGCCTCGGTGTCCACGGCGAACTCCCGCCCGCGGTCGCGGGGCAGGCGCGACGCCACCGCGGGCAGCAGCCGCCAGGTCACCAGGCCGGACAGGACGATTGCCGCGCCGGCCAGAAAGATGTGCGACGTGAACAGGCGAAATGGGCCGTAGAGGGGTTGCAGCACCTCGCCGAGGAGGAAGAGCACTCGCGCAAAGCGTAGCGCGCCGCTTGGGCCGCGGTCAAGGCGAGCAGCGCCATTGCCGGGCTAAACGGCCTCGGCAGCTCGCTGATCTACTCCGCGAGCAAGGCGGCGGTGATGAAACCTGACCCGCGGCATGGCGCACAGCCAGGCGCCGGAGGTGCAGGTCAACTGCGTGGTGCCGGGCCTGGTGGAGACGCGCTGGATCGCCACCGTGAGCGAGGAGCACGCCCGCCGGGTGGTGCAGCCGCAAGACGCGGTGTACGAGTTGTTCCCGCTCCGCGCCGTGCAGGTGATCGTACGATTTCGAGGGGCGCGCTCGGGCATGTCGGGATCCAGCTCGATTATACGCGCAACCGCGGGCCGGGCGAATGGGGCGATGCTGATCGGATGCCGCATGGCGGGTTTCAAGTTGTGCCGGGAGGCCTCGGCACGGGATTTCGGGACGCCGGAGGGTGCGAATGCAAAGGCGTGGTGGCGGTCGACGAAATCGGCACGCACCGGTCTCACCCCATCGCTCCGGTCGGCACGGCAGCAGATGGGGACGGGGCGGGCTGCCGCGGGCGCCGGTGTCGTGAGGGCCCCACGTACCGGGCGGGTCGGACAAATCGTTGCGGCGTGGGGTGGGTTCCTGCGTGCCGCAGTGGCCGGCGTTCGTCCTGCACAAAACTGCAGAAAATCGGGCGCAGGGGTTGACGCACTTTTCTGCTGCCGCTGAAGGCCCCTGGCGGGCCGTGAAGTCCGCCAATGGTGTGCGACCGTCAAGTGGCTGACCGCGTGCCCCTGGAGCCGCCAATTCGCGCCCCACGGGCGTTGCCGGTACCGGGTCGAGGACCTGCACGAAAGTGCTATCTACAGGCTAGTATTATATTTAAGGCATGATAGACGTGACCGGCGGGACCGGCAGACGACCCTTCAGCTCACTCGGTGATCAGCAGCTCCTGGAGCAGACCAGGCGCCTGGCGGCCAACCAGCGCGGGCTCGAAGTGCACATCCTGGACCATCTCGACGAGATCGACCGTCGCGGGCTGGCGCTGCGGCGCGGGTTCTCGAGCCTGTTCGACTACGCGGTGCGGGAGTTGCGGTTCACCGATGCGGCGGCGCAGCGGCGTATTCAGACCATGAGGTTGTGCCGGCGGCATGGCTGGGTGCGGGCCATGCTGCACAGCGGCGAGCTGAGTGTGACGTCGGCGGCGCAGTTGGAGACCGCGTTTGGGGCGGCCGAGCGCCAGTGCCGGAGAGCGAGCGCGCCCGTCGATGAGGAGCGCTGCCAAGGTCTGCATGGGCTGCCTGCTGCGCCGAGCGCAGCGGGTGCCCAGGATGCCGAAGCGTCGGGAGCGGGGATGGCCGGTGCCGCGGCGATGACGGCATCGCCGCGGCCCGGCGTGGCCGCCGTCGACCAGGAGGCGGGGGCGCTCGGTGACGCCGGGGGCCGCGAGGACCCGTATAACGGGAACGACGGCTGCGGGCGACCGCCGGACGAGCCGGTGGCGGGGTCGCTCGGTGCCGCCGGAGGCCACGGGGACCGGCATGCGGTGAGCGACCGTTGTAGGCCATCGTCGGACGAGCCGGCGGCCGTCGGCGCCCGCCCGGCAGCGGCGGGTGCGCAGCCGGTGGGCCGATTGGATTCGAGTGCCGCCACCTCGGGCGCTGCGCCGGCTTCGACGGCCGCAACGCTGCACGCGCCACCGCCTGCGGTGCCGGGGCGTGTACCGCGGCCCGGGATCGCGGGCAACGCGGCGGCGGCCACGCCGGTGGTGCCGGTGGCGAGCCACGCGGCTGCGCAGCACCGCGGCGCCCGGCATGCCGATGCGCTGCCGGCGCGGCGGGTGTCGAGCGGAGCCGCCTGGCACTGTCCGGCACCGTTGCACGCTCCCGGTCCCGCCGTGGCCTCCTCGGACCAAGGCCCGGCCGCGCCAATTCCACCGCCGGCGAGTGGCGCCGAGCCGGTCCCGTTGCCGGTCGTGGCCCCATCGGAGCCGCGGCGCACCGCTGCGCTCGCACCGGCGCCGTTGCGGGGTGATCGGAACCCGGAACTTTGTTCCAACCCGGACCCGTGTGCCAGCCCGGAGCGGTCCGCCGGGCCGGTGTCGGCCGCCGCGCTGCTGCACCCGCGGCGCCAGCGCGAGCTGATCGAGCAGGCCGCCGGCATGAGCACGCGCCAGGTCGCCGGCCTGCTGGCCAGTGCCGCTCCGCAGGTGGCGCCGCCGCGCGACACGCTGCGTGCGGTGGCGCCGGACCGCTACACGTTGAAGGTGAGCATCGACCAGGAGTGCGAGCAGGGACTGCGCCAACTGAAGAACTGGCTGTCGCACGTCGACCCGCGCATGTCGTGGGGGGACCTGGTGGCGCGGCTGGTGCGCGAGGCGGTGGCGCGGCACGACCCGCGGGGCGGCGGTGGCAGGCGGGGGCGTACGGGCGGCGCGGCAGCATCGCCGCGGTGGGAGCGGATCCGCACACCCTCGATCGTGGCGGCGGACGCGGGCGCCGGCGAGCAGCCGCGGGCCGCGACGTCCCCCAACGCTGCCGGGGTGCGCGGCGTTGCGCCCGCCGCCCCTGCGGGCGGTGCGCGGGCAGTTGGCACCCGCGCAGGCGGCGCTGCTTCGGCCCCGCCCGCCGTTGCTGCGGCGCCGGAGGGTCAGAGCGCCGGCGGCGGCCCTGCCGGCGGCGCTGGTGCCACGCCGATCCGGCCGGCCGCGGCTGCGGCGCTGATGTTGGCCGGCGGCGGCTCCGCCGGCGGCGCTGGTGCCACGCCGATCCGGCCGGCCGCGACTGCGGCGCTGAAGTTGGTCGGCGGCGGCTCCGCTGACGGCACTGGTGCCACGCCGATCCGGCCGGCCGCGACTGCGGCGCCGAAGTTGGCCGGCGGCGGCTCCGCCGGCGGCGCTGGTGCCACGCCGATCCGGCCGGCCGCGACTGCGGCGCTGAAGTTGGTCGGCGGCGGCTCCGCTGACGGCACTGGTGCCACGCCGATCCGACGGGGCACGACTGCGGCGCCGAAGTTGGTCCGCGGCGGCCCCGCCGACGGCGCTGGTGCCACGCGGATCCGGCCGGCCGCGACTGTGGCGCCGATGTTGGCCGGTGGCGGCTCCGCTGACGGCACTGGTGCCACGCCGATCCGACGGGGCACGACTGCGGCGCCGAAGTTGGCCGGCGGCGACCCCGTCGATGGCGCTGATGCCACGCGGATCCGGCCGGCCGCGACTGTGGCGCCGATGTTGGCCGGCGGCGCCTCCGCTGACGGCACTGATGCCACGCCGATCCGGCAGGGCACGACTGCGGCGCCGAAGTTGGCCGGCGGCGACCCCGTCGATGGCGCTGATGCCACGCGGATCCGGCCGGCCGCGACTGTGGCGCCGATGTTGGCCGGCGGCGCCTCCGCTGACGGCACTGATGCCACGCCGATCCGGCAGGGCACGACTGCGGCGCCGAAGTTGGTCCGCGGCGACCCCGTCGATGGCGCTGATGCCACGCGGATCCGGCCGGCTACCACTGCGGCGCCGAAGTTGGCCGGCGGCGGTTCCGCTGACGGCACTGATGCCATGCCGATCCGGCGGGGCACGACTGCGGCGCCGATGTTGGCCGGCGGCGTGTGGTCTGCGCGTGGTGCGGGCGGCACGCCGGGGGGAGCGTCGCCGCGGTGCACCCGCGATGTTCCGCTCGGCCCGCGCCGGTCGCCGCCGCGGCGCTCCATTCCGGCGGCTGTCCGGCGTCACGTCTGGCTGCGCGACGGGGGGCGCTGCCGTTATCGGGATCCGCTCACCGGTCGCCGCTGCAATTCGTCCCACCTGCTACAGATCCACCACCTGCTGCCGGTTGCCGACGGGGGCGGCCCGGAGCCCGAGAACCTGGCTCTTGCGTGCCTGGCGCACCACCGCATGTGCCACGGCTACGGACCAGCTCCGCCGCCGGATCCGTCGCGGTAGCGCCAGCTTCACGCCGTGGCCGCGTGCGGAGTTGGCCGCCCGTCGCGCGCTCCGGCAAGCGGTCTGTCGTCGATCCCGGCCATGCGAATGCTGCCGTTTCCGGCGTTCGGACCCACGCCGGAAGGCAACTTGAGCGGGCTGCGCCGGGGGCGGTAGGGTCGGCGGCGCGTGATGAGGTACCAACCGCTGCCGCTGGCAGAGCGCATTACCGTTCACGGGGCGCGGGTGGACCCCGGCGCTCCGCCCGACGGTCTGCGGACGCTGGAAGAGGGTTGCTGTCGGTGGCGGGAGTGAGGGGGCAGGTGATCTACCGCGCGCCGGGATCGCTGTTCGAGACCCGCGCCACGGTCACGCCCGGCGGTGACTACCTGCTGACGTTCCCGACCGACAGCGCCGGCCACGACCCGGCCGAGGGCCACTGCCACTATGGGCGCGCGGACCGCAAGGTCAACGACCTGGTGGCGTTCCGTTCATCCGACGGCGGCGAGAGCTGGCACGGCCCGCGCGTCGCCTTCGCCATCGACTACAACCAGCACGGTTTCGTACCGTTCATTCCGCGCGGCGGCAGCCTTCTCCATGCGTTCGGGACGCAGCCGATCTGGGACCGCTACCGGCGCGACCGGGGGCGGCGGGAGAACGCACCGATCGGCTACCGGCGGTCGCACGACGACGGGCACACCTGGGGCGATGTACGGCTGATCGAGCCGGACGACGACGCGGGATTCACCGGCATGTCGGTGATGCGCATGTGCGAGACCGAGGCGGGGAGCTGGCTGATCGGCTCGCACGAGGCGGACTGGAGCCACCGGCCGCTGCAGACGCGCCAGTACGTGTTGCGCAGCGAGGATGAGGGCGCATTACCCGGCTTTGGGTGCCCGAAGGCGGCGCGGCGCCGTATGACGGGGTTGTTGCGAGCCTTCGCGCCGGTGCTCGACCGCATCACCGTGCCGTCCGCCACGCGGGCCCGCGCACCGCTTCCTGCATTCCGTTCGCCAGTTATGAAATAGACACCTTTCTAACGGTAATCGATACGTCCATCATACTTTCGTTGAGTACCTTCGTGGCAATGACGACGACGAGATACAGCACGACAGTTGTACGGAGGACATCCGCCGCGCTCGCCTTGCTACTGATAATTTTGACAGCGGCGGAGACCGCACAGGCGCAGACCTCGGTCAAGCTGGTCGGCAACACCGGGCAATCAAACGATAGCAATAGCAGTTTTCGAACCGATTACGACGACGCCGGCGGGTTCACCACCGGCCGCAATAGTGAGGGCTACAAGCTGACCAGCGTGGACCTCGGAGTTTTGCTGGCTGCCCCATTAGGAACGACGGAGCCGCAGTATACGGTGAGCATCTGGTCGTCGAACTCGAGTGGCCATCCGGGCAGCAATCTGGGTACGCTCACGAACCCGGCCTCCCTGGTTCAGGGGACCAACTCGTTCGCCGCCGCCACGGGCATCGATCTGGACGCCCAGACAACCTACTGGGTGGTGGTGGACACAACCGCCGTGGGGGACAGACAATCTCAACTCCGTAGGACAGTCGCGAACGCGGAGGATGCGGGTGCGGCGACGGGTTGGAGCATTGCGGACGCTGGCCTTCAAAAACACATGAGCGACAGTTGGACTGAAGATGAATTAGGGCATTCCACTCAGTTCGCCGTCCACGGCCACGCGAAGGACGAATCCGCGCCGACGCTGGTCGGCGGCACGATTCGCGGGCAAACCGTGAAGCTGTACTTCAGCGAGCTCCTGAAGACGGCGGGGGGCCCGGCTGCGGGCCAGTTCACGGTCACCGGCAATCCCACCAACCTGGGGGCGGTCACCAGCGCCACGATCGACACGTCCGAGAGCAACATCATTACCCTGATGGTGACTAATGCCTCGGCCGCGGCCGATACGGTCACGGTCACCATCCCCACCACCACCGGCATCGAGGACCTCGCCGGCAATTCCCTCGCGGCAATCACGACGGCGTTCACGCTGACCAACATCAACCCCGACGATCCCGGCGCCCCGCTCCTTACCGCCGCGTCGGTCAACGCGAGAACGCTGACGCTGACCTACAACCAGAAGCTGCTGCCGAGATATCCGCCCGCCGCGGACTTCACCGTCTCGGCGAGCACGACGAGCGTGAGCGTGGACAAGGTCGCCCTCACCCCCGGCTCGACGAGTTCGACCGTGGCGCTGGCTCTGAGCCTGCCGGTGAAGCACGGCGAGACGGTGACGGTAAGCTACAGCAAGGCCACGAAGCCGCGGCTCCAGAACGAGTGGGGCAGTCAGGTGACCGCGCTTTCCATCCGTGCGGTGACCAACGCCACCGACCCGCCCGTGGTCTTGATCAAGTCCGCTGGAGACGGGCAGCCAATAGAAGAAGGCCAGCTTGCGAGCTTCTCATTGAACATAGACCCGGTGCCGGTGTCGGAGGTCCAGGTCGAGGTGACGATTTCGCAGACGGGCACCTTCGTGGCAAGCGAGCACCTGGGTGCGAGGACCGTGAGCATGCCGACCACCCAGTCTCACATCTTCAATGTGCCCACGGTACACAACGGGGCGGATCAGGCGGACGGGGCGGTGACGGCGACGCTTGTCGCGGGTACCGGCTACACCGTGCACGCGACGAAGAACGCCTTCACCACGGTGGTGCGCGACATCGACGCGAGCCCGCCCGCGCCTCCGGCGCCACCGTCACCGTCACCGTCGCGCGGCAGCGCGCCGGCGGCTTCGGCGGGCGCGGACGTGGAGGTCGACCCGGGGGCTTCGGTGACGCTGAACGCCTCGCGGAGCTCGGACCCGGACGGTGACGCGCTGGCCTACGCGTGGGAGCAGGTCTCGGGCGCGGCGGTGACGCTTTCCGGTGCGAACACGGCGCGGGCTGCGTTCACGGCTCCGGCCGCGCCCGGCGCGCTGGAGTTCCGCCTCACGGTGACGGACCCGGGCGGGTTGTCGGACAGCGACGTGGTGACGGTGACGGTGCGCGACCTGGCGCCGAGCTTCGGCGATGCGGCGGTCGCCGCGCTGGTGCTGGTGTCGGGCGAGGCGATGGCGCCGGTGGTGCTGCCGGAGGCGGCGGGGGGCAACGGGGCGCTCTCCTACAGCTTGACCTCCGAGCCGACGGGGCTTGCGGGGCTCAACTTCGACGCGGCGGCGCGGCGGCTGTCGGGCAGGCCGGGGACGGAGGGGAGCTGGGTCTTTACCTGGCGGGCGCACGACGCGGACGCAAACCGGGCGGACGCGGACGCGGCGACCCTGACCTTCCGGGTTACGGTGGATGACTCGGGCGCTGCGATGGTAAAGCACACGGTGCGGCGCACGCTGTCGGCGGTGGCGGGGCGGGCGCTGTCGAGCGCGCTCGACAACATCGGGGCGCGCATCGAGACCTCGGTGCCGGCGAGCGGTCTGACGCTGGCCGGGGAGACGTTGCCGCTCGGCCTGCCCGCGGCGCGCCTCGCGGGTGCGTGTGCGCCGGACGCGCGCGGCCGCCACGGGTTCGGGACCACGTTCGGGCAGGCCGGCTTCGGCGCGGCGCGCGACGGCTGCGCGCCCGACGCGCGGGGCCGGAGCGTCGCGGCGGCGGAGCTGCTGCACGCGAGCGCGTTCTCGCTGACGCCGGGCGCGGCGCAGGCGGCGCCGTCGGCGCTACTGTGGTCGGTATGGGCCCGCGGCGACCTTGGCACGTTCGCGGGCCGCCCGGAGCCGGGGATACGCTACGAGGGCGAGCTGCGCACGGGCTGGCTCGGGATGGACGTGCGCGCGGGCGCGTGGGTGGCGGGGCTTGCGGTGAGCCACGGCACGGGCGAGGCGGACTACCGCTTCGAAGAGCGGGGCATGTCCCGGCGCGGCCGGCTGCAGACGTCGCTGACCGCGCTCTACCCCTATGCAAGCTGGACCGTGGTGGACGGCCTGGAGCTGCGCGGCGTACTCGGCGCCGGGCTCGGCGAGGCCGTGCATCGCCTGGACGGCGACGAGCGCGAGACGAGCGAGCTCTCGATACAGATGGTGTCGCTGGGCCTGCGCCACGAGCTGCCCGCGCTGGCGCGGATCGACCTCGCGGCGCGGGCCGACGCGAGCCTCGCGCGGATGGCGACCGGAGACGGCCCGGACTACGTCGACGGCGTGACCGCCACTACTTGGCGCTTGCGAGCCGGGCTCGAGGCCTCGCGGCGCTTTGCGCTGGGCGGCGACACCGCGCTCGCGCCGGTTCGTCGAGGCGGCCGGGCGGCACGACGGCGGCGACAGCATCACCGGCAGCGGCCTCGAAATGGCGGGCGGGCTGCGCTTCATGACGCCGCGTCTGCAGATGGAGGCGCGCGGGCGCTGGCTCGCGTTGCACTCGGAGGAAGGCGCGGAGGAGCGCGGCGTGAGCGCGACCGTGCGCATGGCGCCCGGGGCGCACGGGCGCGGGCTGTCGCTGTCCCTGAGCCCGCGCTGGGGCGCGGGAACCGGCGGCGCGGAGGCGCTGTGGCGGGACCAACTGCCGCAATCGCCCGGAACCCCGGAAGGCGATGCCGCCGCGCTCGACGCGCAGATCGGCTATGGTGTGGGTCTCACTCCGCACGGGCTGCTGACGCCGTTCGCCGAGACCGGGCTCGCCGGCGCGGACCGCTGGCGGCTCAGGCTCGGCGCCCGGTTCGACGCCTCGCACCTGGATCTCGGCGTCGAGGTCGCGGGCGAGCGCGTCGAGAGCGGCGCGGCCGAGCCCAAGCACGCGCTCAGGTTCGACCTCAGGCTGCGGTTCTGAACCGCGCAGCCGGCGGCGGCCGGCGCCGGGGCGGGTGAGCGGTGAGCGGGTGAGCCCGACCAGCGCAAATGCAGAAGCCGGTTGACGGGGGTTATTCCTCGTCGCGCTCGACGATGTGCAGGGCGGCGCGCGCCTGCTCCGCCTGGTCGCCTACCCCGCCGAGCCGGGCGGCGAGGTCGGCGCGCAACTCGGCGGCGAACTCCTCCAGGATGGCACGGATTTCGGCGCACAGTCCGTCCAGGCGGGAGCCGAGGTCGGAGCGCATCGCGGCGATTTCGGCGCGGATCTCGCGCAACTCGGCGAGGACGTCGCGAATCGTCGGCTGGGCGGGTTCACTTATCCGTACAGCCTACCGCGCCCGCCGGCGGTGAGGCAATGGGGCGACCGGGGCGCCGCCACCCGCCGCCGCCGGCCACCATCCGCCAGCTTGCCCGCCATGCTCACTATCGCAACAGGGTCGAAAATCCATTACTCTGACCTGTCGCCGGAGCTTATGGGAGAGCACATCAGCCATCACTGCGGGCTGTGCGTCACACACACGCTGCACGACGCCTACTCGTTCATCAAGACGCTGCAACACCGCGGTCGCGATGCGGTGGGGATCGCCGGAATCGGCGACGACCGAATCGATGCCCTCAAGTGGATCGGCACGGTGGAGACGGTGGACCTGGTCGACCTGCACAAGATCATGCCCAGTTCCGGCTACCATACCTTCCTGGCGCACGTGCGCTATGCCACCAAGGGCAGCAAGCGGCGGCTGCTGGAGGACGCGCACCCGCACGTGATCGGCGGCACGATGGCGGACAACGGCAGTCACGTCATCTACACCGACTGCGACGCCGTGGCGGTTCACAATGGGCACGTCGAGGAGCGGTTCCTGAACGGGGCGGGTCGCGGGGGGCACGGGGCCGACAGTTGCGACACCGCCCGTCTGCTGCGCCTGTACTGGGAACAGGGTGCGATCGAGTTGATGCGCGCCATACCGGGCGCCTACACCATGGCCATTGCCGATCGACGCTGCGACGAGGTGCTGGTACTGCGCGACCGCACCGGCATCCGCCCCGGCGTGCTCGGCATCAAGGACGGCAAGCACGTCGCGGTGTCGGAGGATATCGCGCTGCGCAAGAACGGCGGCGACTACCTGGAGGACCTCGACCCCGGCGCGGTGTACTATTTCGACGCCGCCGGCGGCTACCGCAAGCGGCAGGTGGTGAAGCCGCGGCTCGCGCACTGCTTCTTCGAGTGGAATTACTTCGCCGATCGCGACTCGATCGTGGAGGGGCTGTACGTGAAGAAGCTGCGCCGCGCACTCGGCGAAATGCTGGCCGAGGAGCTGGCCATGGATCGCGTCGACTTCGTGAGCTACTTCCCGCGCGCGCCGGAAGACGCCGCGCGCGGGCTGGCGCGGGCGTCGAACACGCCGTTTCAGCCGCTGTTCTACAAGCTGCGCGGCGAGCGCGCCTTCCAGGGACCGAGTGCGGACGAACGGTCGCAGTCGATATTCAGCAACATCTACCTGATTCCGGGGGTGGTGGGCGGCGTCCGCGGGCGTTCGCTGCTGGTGGTGGAGGATTCCATCGTGCGCGGCAACAACATTCGCCGCGAGCACGTGCTGTTGAAGGAACTGGGGCTGGACGAGGTGGTGCATGCGCTGTATACGCCGCCGATCGGCATCGTCGGCGACGATGGCGTGCCGCGCGGCTGCCTGTTCGGGGTGGACATGCCGCCGGGCGACCAGTTCTTTGCCCGCGACCGCAGCGTGGAGGAGATGAGCGAAGATGCCGGCACGCGCATCGTGTTCCTGACCACCGAGGGGATGCTCAAGGTGTACCAGCGGCTCGGCATCTCCCCGGACAACCTGTGCACGTACTGCATCGGCGGCCCCCACCCCTACGCCAGGGCCGGCTTCCCGGCCGGCGCACCGGCGCGCGCGAGCGAAGCGGTAGCCGCGGGCGGGTAGCACGCGCCACCCGCCCCGCGGCCTGTGGCAGCCGGCGGCGAAGCCGGCTGCCCGTTGGGTTCTGCTCCTGGCGACCGCTTAGCGCCAGCCCACCTGGTCGAAAATCCGTACCGCGGCGGCGTTGTTCTCGCCGAGCCGATGCAGGCCGAGGGTGTCGCCCTTGAGCTCGCCCCACGACTCCAGCAGCGGCGCCGGCTGCACGTTGCGGTTTACCGGGTACTCGTAGTTGGCATGCGCCCACACGCGCTGGGCGGTTTCGCCGGTGAGGAACTCCAGCAGGCTCAACGCACCGTCCACGTTCCGGGAGCTGGCGGTGATGCCGGCGCCGCTGATGTTGATGTGCGCGCCGCGGCCATCCTGGTTGGGGAAGAACACCCGCACCTGCTCGCCCACCGCGCGTTCCTCGGCATCGGACGAATTCAGCATGCGCCCCACGTAGTAGGTGTTGACGACGGCGATGTCGCCCTCGCCGGCGGCCACCGCCGACATCTGGCCGCGGTCGTTGCCCTTCGGCGTGCGCGCCATGTTGGCGACGATGCCGGCCGCCCATTCGCGTGCGTAGTTGTCGCCGTGGTTGGCGATCATCGATGCGAGCAGCGACTGGTTGTAGATGTTGGACGAGGAGCGGATCAGGATGCGGCCGGCCCAGCGGGGATTGGTCAGGTCCTCGTAGTTGGACAGCTCGTCCGGCGTCACCCGGTCGGGGTGGTAGACCACCACGCGCGCCCTGCGGGTGAGCGCGTACCAGTAGCCGTCAGGATCGCGCAGGTGCTCGGGAACCTGTGCCAGCAGCACCGGAGAGGACACCGCCTGCAGCACGCCCGCCTCCTTGGCGCGATGCAGCCGTCCGGCGTCCACGGTCATCAGGATGTCGGCCGGCGACTCGGCGCCCTCGCGCAAGAGCCGCTCGATCAGCTCATCGGAGCCGCCCTCGACCAGGTTCACCTTGATGCCGGTCTCTTCCTCGAACAGCCGGTAGAGCTCCAGGTCGACATCGTAATGGCGGTGCGAGTAGACGTTGACCTCGCTCTCTCCCGCCGCCTCCGCGGCCGCGGCAGTGGCCACTCCAATCAACACGGCTGCGGTCAGCAGCAGCCGTACCAAGCGATACGTCATGGTATCAGCCTCCATTAATTGAATTAATCAGGTACAATGAGATTAATAAAGATTAATTAAGTCAAGCGAAATCGCCGCGCGCCGTCGTCTTTTTTTCCGCGGTGGCCGATTGACACGCTCACAGTGCGTGGCCACGCTGGTTCGTGGGTTCCGGGTTCAGCGGAAGGAGGATAGCGTGACGCTTGCAGAACCGACCACCGTTCAGGTAGGCGATATCGAGATGCACGCCGACGATCTCGATCCGGGCCGCGCGGCGGCGATCTACGCCGAGCACGGCTGCCTGGTGGTGCGCGGCCTGATGCGTGCCTATGCCGAGGCAATCGGCGCCGACGTGGTGCGCACCATGGAGCAGGCGATCCGGCTCTACGAGGCCGGGCGCTACACGGCGTCCAAGGTCGGCTTGGGCACACCCGACGGCACGCTCCTGATCCCGGCCCCGGCCGGTTTCGAGCGCGACTGGCAGGTGATGGTGACGAGTTGCCAATACACCACCAGCAGCACCTTCCTGCGTTCCGCGTTCGACCCCGATCTGCTCGGCATCGTGCAGGCGATTCTGGGCGACGAGGTGGAGATCTTCGGCAACGGCCAGACGCTGTGCAAGGAACCGGCGGGCGGCCATCCGAAGCTGCTGCACCAGGACGCGTCCTACTTCGAGCACAAGTACGAAGGTCCGGTCGGGGTGCTGTGCTACACCATCCGCACCACGGTCGAGCGCGGTGCGCTGCACGTGGTGCCGGGGTCGCACCGCCTGGAGATCCTGGAGCACGTCGACACCGAGAGCCACCTCGGACTCGACCCCGCGCAGTGGACGTTCGACCGGGCGCTGCCGATCGAGGGCGACGCCGGCGACGCGATCTTCTTCCACGTCAAGATGATCCACGGTTCGCCGCCGAACCACTCGCAGGTGCCGCGGCCGGTGTTCATCCACCGCTACCGGCGCGCGGATGACTACGCGGTGATCAGGGCCTCGACCGTCGAGGACCGCAAGGCACGCGCGGCCGAGGTGGACGAGGCGAAGAAGGAGAATCAGCTCGGCCTGATGGTTGCCGGCTTCCGCGGCTACGCCGACGACCGCGCGGCGCACAGTTGAGCACCGGCTGGCGACAACCGGTTGTTAGAACCGCTCGCGGGTGGCCCACGCCTTGATCAGGTGGTGGGCGATGGCGATGGGGCCGGGCACGGTCAGCACGTCGCTGTCGCCGGCGAGGGCGCGCAGCACTTCCCGGCGTTCGAACCAGTGCACGTCGGACATTTCCTCGTTGTCGAAGCGGATGGTGGTGCTGGCGGCTTCCGCCAGGCAGCCGATCATGAGCGAGCAGGGGAACGGCCACGGCTGCGAGGAGTGGTAGCGCACGTTCTTGACCCGGATGCCGGCCTCTTCCATCACCTCGCGCGCCACCGCCTCCTCGATCGCCTCGCCCTGGTCCACGAACCCGGCGAGCGCCGAGTACATGCGCATGCGTGACAGGCGCCCGCGCGACTGGCCGAGCAGGCAGCGGTCGGTGACCGGGTCGGCGACCACGGTGATCACCACCGGATCGGTGCGCGGGAAGTGCTGCGCGCCGCAGGCGGCGCAGCGGCGCACCTGGCCGCCCCGCTGCGCGACCGTGGGTTGACCGCAGGCGGAGCAGAAGCGGTGGCGGCGGTGCCAGTCCAGGTTCGAGCGGGCCTGCGCAAGGATGCCGGTGTCCGCGCCGGTCAGCACGCCGCCGGCGCTGCGGCAGTCCTCGAAGCGCCACCCCTGCCGGCCGGCGATGCGGCCGGCGGCGTCAGCGAATTCGGACAGGTCGACGGCGAAGTGCGCCACGCCGTCTGCCAGCCCGAGCAGCATCGGCTCCGCGTCCGGCGCCGCCGCCCGCACGTGTGCGCCGTCCAGCCAGCCGAGCCCCGGTTGCGGGAGGTCGTTCAGCAGGACTTCGAGATTGCAGAACGGCAGGTATCGGCTGCCGGCGGCGCGCGCCGCGGCCGCGATCCATGCCTCGTCGCGCCGTTCCCGTTCGCCGCGGTCAAGCGGGTTGCCTGCGAAAGGGTGTGGGTCTCTCATATGCCGCGTCTGTCGTAGCAGGGATGCCGTTCCCGTTCGCCGCGGTCGAGGGGGTTGCCGGCGAATGGATGGGGTTCTCTCATGTGGCGCGGCTACCGTAGCAGGCTTGCCGGCGCGAAGCGAGCGCGCCGGCGGTGAAAGGCAGCGCGCCGCCGGTGGGGGCGGGCGCGTTGCCGGGCGACGCGGGCGCAATCCGGACGGGATGCGAGCGCGCGTCGAAGTTGCTCGGGGCGGCGCCCGCGCTCAACGCCGGCGGCGCTGTAGCACGACCCGGACGCCGAGGCCGACCGGGAATGCGACGATCAGGGCACCCAGAATCAGCACGATGGCGGCCGGTCCGAGGCCGGGGATGGCGTCGATGCGTTCCCGGATCCATGCCAGCAGCGTCGGGTCGGCCGGCTCCGAGTGGTGCAGCAGTACCGGCAGAATCGTCACGACCGGCAGCATCACGTCTGCCTACGCGGGTTGCGGAGCCGCCACGTAGCGGCTGGAGTAGCGCCGCTCGCGGATGCTGAGGCTCACCAGGCCGGCGCCCGCCAGGGTCGCCACGCAGGCCAGGAACGCGTAGTCGTAGCTGCCCTGCGCGTCGAACACCAGGCCGAACAGGTACACCGCCAGCGCGCCGCCCGCCTGGTGCGCGAAATTGATCAGGCCGGCCAGGGTGCCGAGGTGGCGGACGCCGTACACGTCGGCGGCCAGCGAGGTGGTGAGGGGCACGGTGGCCAGCCACGAGGCGCCGCCCACGATGGCGAAGCCCCACAGCGCCGCGGACCCGGGCAGCACCACCAGCAGCAGGAAGGCGACGCCGCGCACCAGGTACACGGTGCCGAGCAGGATCCTGCGCGGCACGCGGTCGGAGAGCGGCCCGACCAGCAGCACGCCGACCGCGTTGATGCCGCTCAGCAGGCCGAACGCGAGTGCGGCGGTGGCCGGCGTGATGCCCTCCGCGCCCGCCCAGCGCACGTAGTGCACGGAGATGGAGGCGGTAGTGACGCCGCACACCCAGTAGGCGATGGAAAGCTGCCACATCGGCGCGGAGCGGAACGCGTCGCTCCAGCGGCCGGCCAGCAGCGGCCCGGCGGGAGCGGGCGGACGCGCGCCGCCGGAGAGCGCGCCGTCGCCGTCGGGCTGCAGGCCCAGGTCCGCCGGGTCGTCGCGCAACACCAGGTAGAGCAGCGGCACGCCGAGCACCAGCACGATGCCGCCGCCGATCAGCCAGGCGCTGCGCCAGTTGGTCCACAGGAACAGGTAGGTCAGGAACGGGACCAGCACCAGCCCGCCGACCGAACCGCCCGACGTCAACAGGCTCATCGCCGCGCCGCGCTTGCGCCGGAACCAGCGTACCACGACCGCGCCCGGCGGCCCGCCGGCCAGCCCCGCCGCCGCCAGCGACATCACCGCCCCGTAGATGACGATCAGGTGGAACACGCTGTTCGCGGCCGCCATCAGCAGCACCGAGGCGCCGAGCAGCAGCGCCGCCACGGTGATCACGATGCGCCCGCCGATGCGGTCGATCAGCCAGCCCATCATCACCTGGCTGGCGCCGTTGACGAACCAGCCGACCGATGCCGCCAGCGAGACGGCGGCCACGCCGACCCCGAACTCGGTCTGCCAGGTTTCGACGAAGATGCCGAATCCCTGCCGAATGCCGATGCTCAGGAACATGGCGAAGAACAGGGCGCCCGCCACGTACCAGCCGTAGTACGGCCCCGAGTGGTGCGGCTGCGACGGTGCCGCCGGATCGGCGCCGGGCGGCCCTTGGCTGGTCATGGCGCCGGGAGGGGCCTCACGCGCTGCGCCGCCACAGCAGCGGATTCTGCCGTTCGTCGTCGAGCGGGTCGCCGATTTCGAGCGCGGCCACCTGGGCGTCGGACAGGACGTTCTGGATGCCGTTGAACACCGAGCCGTCCGGCATGTAGCCGGCGGTCATCGCGCGCCGCCAGGTGGGCGTCATGTTGGGACCGGCGCCGTGCGCCAGCAGACCGTTGTGGAAGCCGGCGTCGCCCGGCTCCATCTCGCCGGCCACCGGCATGACGCCGCTGAACTGCGGGAACTTCTCGAAGTACTCCGATATCTCCACGCCGATGCCGGTATCGCTGAAGTCGTTCACCCTGTGGCTGCCCGGCAGGTAGTACATGCAGCCGTTCTGCAGCGTCGCCGGGTCGAGCGCGATCCAGATCGACAGCGCGTGCGGCGAGTGGTAGGACCACTTGGGGTTGTCGGAGTGCCAGGCGGTGGGGTTGGCCCACGGCTGCTTCTGCAGCGTCTGGTCGTGCCAGATCCGGATGCCGTCGATGCCTTCCAGCTTGCACAGCATCTCGCCCAGCTCCGCCGCCAGCATGTACTTCTTCACCGCGGCGCTGATCTTCCACAGGTTGAGACGCTGCACGAACACGCGGTCGTAGAAGGTGTCTCCCTCGATCCACCGGTCGCCGGTGTTGTCGGTCAGCTTGTTCCTGCCCATCTGCGCAACCGCCTGCTCGACGCCGGCGCGCAACTCGCCGAGTTCGGCGTCGTCCAGAAACCGGCGCACGACCAGAAATCCGTTGTCGCGGTACGAATTGATCTGTTCGTCGGTCAATCTTGTATTCATCGTTCTCCCTTCCGGTCGTCACTGTATCGAATTGGTGCCGCGCTGTCCCCGCGGGAGCCGCGCGCGCGCAGCCACTCGACGGCGGCCATGAACAGCAGCGCGAGCGCGAACAGGAAGGTGGCCACCGCCAGGATCGCCGGGCTGATCTCTTCGCGGATGCCCGACCACATCTGGCGCGGCACGGTGCGCTGCTCCAGGCCGCCGATGAACAGCACGGTCACCACCTCGTCGAACGAGGTCGCGAACGCGAACAGCGCGCCCGACACCACGCCCGGCGCGATCAGCGGCAACTGGACGCGGCGGAACGCGGTCAGCGGCCCGGCGCCCAGGCTGGCCGCGGCGCGCACCAGGTTGCGGTCGAAGCCGGCCAGCGACGCGGTGACGGTGATTACCACGAACGGCGCGCCCAGGGTGGCATGGGCCAGGATCAGCCCGAGGTGGGTCTGCGCCAGGCCGACCGAGGAGTAGAAGAAGAACATGCCTACCGCGGAGATGATCAGCGGCGTGATCATGGGTGAAATCAACAGTGCGGTAACGGCTGCCCGGCCCGGCATGGCCGGGTGGGACAGGCCGAGCGCCGCCAGGGTGCCGAGCAGCGTGGCCAGGATGGTGGCGGCGCTGCCGATCACCAGGCTGTTGGCGAGCGCCCGGTGCCACTCCCGGTCTTCCGCGACGTTCCGGTACCAGCGCAGCGACCAGGCGTCGGGATCGAGCCGCAGCATGCCCTCCGTGAAGGTGAAGTAGGGTTCCGCGTTGAAGCTCAGTGGCACCACCACCAGCAGCGGCGCGATCAGGAACAGCAGCACCAGGCCGCACAACGTCGAGAACGCCAGGCGCGCGGCCCGTGCGCCGATGGTACGCGTCAGCATGGGTCAGCCCAGGCGCAGGCGGG
The DNA here is from genome assembly GCA_965208575.1 of Spirochaetia bacterium. GTDB lineage: Bacteria > Spirochaetota > Spirochaetia > SZUA-6 > Bin103 > Bin103. The sequence goes on from CBDBOV010000003.1 coordinate 354,502, forward strand.
CGATGCCCACCACGCGGTCGTACGCCGCGTAGAACGCCAGCACGCACAGCAGCAGAATGCCGCCGAGCGCCGCCGCCAGCCCCCAGTTGAGCGATTCCTGCATGTGGTAGGCGATCAGGTTGGAGATGAGCTGTCCCGTGCGCCCGCCGACCAGGGCCGGGGTGATGTAGTAGCCGAGCGCCACGATGAACACCAGCAGGGTGCCGGCGCCCACGCCGGGCAGCGACAACGGCCAGTACACGCGCACGAACCCCTGCACCGGCCCCGCGCCGAGCGAGGAGGCCGCGCGCAGGTATTGTGGATGGATGGCGCGCATCACGGAGTACAGCGGGAGCACCATGAACGGCAGCAGCACGTGGGTCATGGCGATCAGCGTGCCGGTCATGTTGTACACCATGGCGAGCCGCCGGTCGTCGCCGATCGCGCCCGCCGCCACCAGCAGGTCGTTGATCACTCCCTGCGTCTGCAGCAGCACGATCCACGACGTGGTGCGGACCAGGAGCGAGGTCCAGAACGGCAGCAGGACGCCGACCAGCAGCAGGGCGGCGCGGCGCGGCGGCGCGTGGGCGATGAGGAAGGCGAGCGGGTAGCCGAGCAGCAGGCACAGTGCCGTAACCGCGAGGCTGACCAGGAAGGTGCGCGCGAACAACTGCAGGTAGATGCGCTGCTCCTCCGGCCGGCGCACGATGCGGCCGTCCGCGCCGCGGTCGCGGTCGAGCGCGTTCAGATAGTGGCGCAGCGTCCAGCGCTGCCCGGCGCGCTGCAGCGCCAGCCAGGTGCCCGGCTCTCCCCAGGCGGGATCGGCCGCCACCATCGCCGCCCGCCAGGACTCCGGCTCGGCGTCCTGCAACCGCCGCGTGCTGCGCGTGATAACGCTGCGCAGTCCCGACTCGATGCGGTTTACGCGCGTCGCGATCTGGCCGATGGTGCGTTGCTCGCGTGCCCGCAGCAACTCTTCCGCGGCAGCCGCGAACACCTCCTCGCCCGGCGCCTCGCCGCCGTCCCAGGCGCGCAGCAGGGCGAGCGTCCGCGGCAGCGCGTCGGCGACGGTCGGGTCGTGCACGCTGCGCACCAGCATCGTCGCCAGCGGCGCTACGAACGCCGCGCCGATGAACGCCACCAGCGGCAGCACCAGGGCCGCGGCGCGCCAGCCCCCGCCGCTGCGCCGGAGTCCGGGGCCGCGCCGCGCCGCGGTCAGCGTACCAGCCACGCTCCGAAACGCTCGTTCACCTGTTCGCCGAAGTCGGCCCACCAGGCCCAGTCGTTGAACACCGACCGCTCCAGCCGCTCCGGGGTGGCCGGCATGTGCGGCGCCATCTCGACGCCGGTGTCCGCGTGCGTGGTGATCAGCGCCATGGCCGAGCCGCGGACCGGGCTGTAGGAGATGTAGCGGCTCATCGCGGCCATCGACTCCGGGCGGGCGGCGAACGCCAGAAACTCGAGTGCCGTATCCAGGTTCGGGGATCCCGCCACGATGGTGAGCTGCCCGTGATCCAGTACCTGGCCGTCCCAGACGATCTCGAACGGCTGATTCTCCACCACCTGCGCGTCGAACAGGCGCCCATTGTAGGCGGTGGTCATCACCACCTCGCCGTCGGCCAGCATCTGCGGCGGCTGTGCTCCCGCCTCCCACCAGATCACGTGTTCCTTGATCGAATCGAGCTTGGCGAACGCCCGGTCGATGCCGCCGGGAGCACTCAGCACCTCGTATACCCGGTCGACCGGCACGCCGTCGGCCACCAGCGCGAATTCCAGGTTGCCGTACGGCGAGCGGCGCATCCCGCGCCGTCCGGGGAACCGTTCCAGGTCGAAGAAATCGGCCATCGTGGCAGGCTGCTCACCCGGGAAATGGTCGCGGTGGTAGGCGTAGACGGTAGAGTAGAAGATCAACCCGACGCCGCAATCGGACAGCGTACCGGGCAGGAAGTCGCCGGCCGCCTCGGCCGCGTCCTGGTCCGGGAACAGGGCGGCGGGGTCGAGCTCTTCGAGCAGGCCCTCGTCACAACCGCGGATGGCGTCCGCCGACTCCAGGTCGACCACGTCCCAGTGCACGTTGCCGGTCTCCACCTGCGCGCGGATCTCGGCCAGGCCGCCGTTGAAGTCTTCCATGCCGATTCTGGCGCCGGTGTCGGCGCCGAACGGCTGCAGCAGCGCCCGGTCGGTGGCTCGGCCGTAGGCACCGCCCCAGGACACCATGGTCATCCGTTCCTGCGCCCCCGCCCAGGCGGCAGCCAACAGGCCGGCCGCGGCAAGGCACGCGGCAATCTTTTTCGTCATCGTTCATCCTCCTCCGGCTCGCGGGAGTCCGCCAGCGCGCGGCAGTCCGCGGCCGCCCAACCGATCGCTATCTCGTCTCCTTCCAGCATCGCGCCGTGCCCTACGATGTTGGGGATCCGCAAGAGGTACTCGGTACGCCGGTCCACGCTCGCGTGCACGACCAGGTGGTCGCCGAGGAACGTGATCATCTCCACGCGCGCCGGAAACTGATTGCGGTAGGCGCCGTTGCGCCGGGCAATGCCGATCCGCTCCGGGCGGATGGCAACGGTCACCCGGTCGCCGGGCACACAGTCGGCCACCCGGTACGCCACCACGGTCCGGCCGTTCACGTCCACCCGGCAGTAGTCGCCGTCGACCGCCGCCACGCTGCCGTCCACCAGGTTGTTGCCGCCGATGAAGCGCGCCACGAACGGTCGCTCCGGCTCTTCGTAGAGGATCTCCGGCGCCGCCACCTGCTCGATGCGCCCGTCGCGAAAGACCGCGATGCGGTCCGACATGACCATCGCTTCCTGCTGGTCGTGGGTGACGTACACGATGGTGACGCCGAGACGGCGGTGAATGCGGCGGATCTCGTACTGCATCTCTTCGCGCAGGTTGCGGTCGAGCGCACCGAGCGGTTCGTCCATCAGTACGAGGTTCGGTTCGAACACCAGTGCGCGGGCGATGGCCACCCGCTGCTGCTGGCCGCCCGACAACTGCCCGGGACGCCGCTCCTCGTACCCTTCCAGCCGCACCAGGCTGAGCGCGCGCCGCACCCGCTGCCGGCGCTGGTTCGCGTCGACGCGCCGCACCTCGAGCGGAAACGACAGGTTCGCGCCGACGCTGAGATGGGGGAACAGCGCGTAGTTCTGGAACACGACGCCGATGTTGCGCTGCCGCGCGGGCAGATCGTGCACCGAGCGCCCGTCGATGCGGATGGCGCCGGACGAGGGCGCCTCGAACCCGGCGAGCATCATCAGGCAGGTGGTCTTGCCGGAGCCCGACGGTCCGAGCAGGGTCAGGAACTCACCGGCGCGGATATCGAGGTCGAGGTCGCGAACCACCATGGTGCGCCCGTCGTAGCTCTTGGCGATGTTCCGGAACTGAACGTGCGGCTGATCGGATGCTGCGCGGCGCGTCTTCGGCCCGGCGGCAGGAGCACCGCGCTCCATGGCGGTCGCCATGATACCAATTTGCTGCCGCGCGGCGCGCCTGTCAATTCGGCCCGCGACCCGCGACCCGCGGCGCAAGGCGCGCGCGTGCAGTCATGCACGCCTGGCAACGGTTCGGTATACTGCGGGCCGCAACAATTTCGAAGGAGATTTCACATGGCACGGAGTGGAGAGATTACGTTCAGGGGCAATCCGATGACGCTGGCGGGCGAGCGGCTGGACGCCGGACAAGCGGCGCCCGACTTCAGGCTGCACTATTTCGACGACGGCATGCAGGAGCTCACGCTTGCCGATCTGAAGGGCAAGCCGAGTCTGATCAGCGTGGTGCCGTCACTGGACACGCCGGTGTGCGCGGCGCAGACGAGCCGCTTCAACGCAGAGCTGGCGGCCCTGCAGGACAAGGTCAACGCGGTCACGGTCAGTTGCGATCTGCCGTTCGCGATGGCGCGCTTCTGCGGCAGCGAGGAGATCGCCAACATCCGGGTCGCGAGCGACTACCAGGAGCGTGCGTTCGGCGCCGATTGGGGGACCCTGATCGAGGAACTGAAGCTGCTTGCGCGCGCGGTGTACGTGCTCGATGCGGACGGCACCGTCGTGTACGGGCAGATCGTCCCCGAGGTGGTCGACGAGCCGGACTACGACGCCGCGCTGGCGGCCCTCAAACAACAACTCGCGTAGCGCCCCCCAAGCGGCCGGCCACCGCGCCGCTTCGGACCGCCGGGCCGGCGGCGCGCCAGCCGCGGCCGCGGAGACGCGGGTTCCCGCATGGATGGGGCCGGGCGTGCGCGTGCAGGGGCAATCAGCATGCCACGCACCTATACTCTCCTCCTGCACGACACCGTGCGCGCGTACCTCCTGTCCCTGGGCGGCCGCGCCCGGCAACGCCTGCGCGAGAAGCTGGAGTTCCTGCAGCTTGGCCTGTGGGACACCGGCGTGCGCGTCAAGAAGCTCAAGGGAGCGGCGCGCGCGGTGTTCGAGGCGCGGCTGACTCGCGGCGACCGGATCCTGTTTACGCTCGGACGTGACACGGGCGGTGCCACGCCGATCTACGTGTGGGGCGTGGTGCAACACGACGACGTCAGCGCCGCCGAGCGCCGCATCGTGCCGGCGAACGCGCCGTTTCTCGATTTCGAGCCGTTCGCCGTCGAGAATCTGCCGGAATTGGACGCGGACTCGCTCGACGGCGAGTACTTCTCGCTGCTGCAGTCGCACCCCGCGGCCGCGCCCGGCGCCGGCGCGCGCCGCGACGCGCCGGCCGCGGCCGAGTGGTCCGCGGATGGCGCGGACACCGGGCCGCAACGCTGGCTGGTGGTGGACGACGAGGAGTGGCGGCGCCTGCAGGAGGCGCATCGGAGCGACCACCTCGAGCTGTACCTCTCCCTGACGCGCGAGCAGGCGCGCTTGCTTAGCCGAGGTTTGAGAGGCCGTTCTTGTAACTGTTTCCTATTACAGGAATTAGCGTGTTCATGGGTGTAAATCGTGTCCATGTAAATAGTCCTGTGGTTCAGCGTTAATTTTCTCTCATCTGGTTGACATGTAATTATTAAATGATCTACCATTCCCTCCGTAGGGTGCCCATGTACATCGACACCGTCCCCAACCGCAACTCTCCCCCAGCCGTCCTCCTCCGCGAGTCCTTCCGCCAGCACGGCAAGGTCAAAAAACGCACCATCGCCAACCTCTCCAAGTGGCCCGATCACCTCGTCGAGGGTTTGCGCGTCCTCCTCAACGGCGGTATCGCTCTGCGCTCTCCCAACGAACTGCTCTCCATCTTGCGCAGCTATCCCCACGGCCACGTCGCCGCCGTCCTCGGTTCCCTCCGCAAGCTCTCCCTCCATTCCCTCGTCGCTCGTCCCGCCTCCCGTGAACGCGACCTGGTCGTCGCCATGATCGTCGCTCGCGTCGTCGACGCTCGCTCCAAACTCGCCACCGCTCGCGGCCTGAACCCCGAAAGCGCCGTCTCCTCCCTCGGCCACCTGCTGCAGTTGGGAGCCGTCGACGAGAATGAGCTGTATGCCGCCATGGATTGGCTGCTCGCTCGCCAGCACGGCATCGAGCAGCGCTTGGCCAAGCGCCATCTGCATGACAACACGCTCATGTTGTACGACCTGACTTCCAGTTACTTCCATGGCCACACCTGCCCGTTGGCGCGCCGTGGTCACAGCCGCGACGGCAAACGCGGCACCTTGCAGATCGTGTTCGGCCTGCTGTGTACCGCAGACGGCTGTCCCATCGCCGTCGAGGTATTCGAGGGCTCCACCAGTGACCCCAAGACGGTCGCCGCTCAGGTCGACAAGATTCGCAACCGTTTCGGCTTGCAGCGCGTCGTGCTGGTCGGCGACCGCGGCATGCTCACCGGCGCGCGCATCCGCGAGGACCTGCAGGGGATCGACGGCCTGCGCTGGATCACGACCCTGCGGGCGCCCACCATCCGCAAGCTGATCGAGGCCGGCGAAGTGGCGCAGACCATGTTCGACGAGCGTGACCTGGCGGAGATCAGCTCACCCGAGTTCCCCGGCGAGCGGCTGATCGTGTGCCGCAACCCGATCCTGGCCGAGCAACGGCAGCGCAAGAGGCAGAAGTTGCTGGCCTCCACGGAGGAGGAACTGACGCCGATCGTGACGGCCACGCAGCGCGCCAAAAAGCCGCTGCGCGGCGCCGCCGCGATCGGCCTGCGGGTGGGCAAGGTGATCAACCACTACAAGGTGGGCAAGCATTTCACCACCACCATCACCGACGACTCGTTCTCGTTCGTGCGTGACCTGGACAAGATCGCGGCCGAGGAAGAACTGGACGGGCTCTACATCGTGCGCTCCAACGTGGAGCCGGAGCTGTTCGACGCCGAGCAGACGGTGACGGCGTACAAGGATCTGGCCAAGGTGGAGCGCGCCTTCCGCAGCATGAAAACGGTGGATCTGAAGGTGCGACCGATCTATCACCGCAGTGCTGACCGGGTGCGGGCGCACGTGTTCCTGTGCATGCTGGCCTACTACGTGGAGTGGCACATGCGCAGCAAGCTGGCGCCGGTGCTGTTCGACGACCACGACCGCGCCGCCGGCGAGGCGCTGCGCGAGTCGGTGGTGCAACCGGCGGAACGCTCACCGGCCGCACACCGGAAGGCGGCGAGCAAGCGTACCGACGACGGTCTGCCGGTGCACAGCTTTCGCAGCCTGATGAGCGAGTTGGGGACGCTGACGGCCAACCGCGTGCGGATAGTGGATAGCGGCGCCACGTTCACCATGCACAGCGAACCGACCGCGCTGCAGCAGCGCTGTTTCGATCTCCTGGAGGTCAGCGCCCAAGTGTAGCCAGTAACGGACATCGGCTGTTGAGCGCAATTTTCAGATCAATAACGAATTAACAAGATTCCCGCTCTGGAACTTCGGCTTAGCAGCGAGCCTCCGCTGCTGCTGTCCGGCACGGCCGGCAGCGGCAAGACCACCATCGCCGTCTACTTCCTGTTGCGCCACCGCGTGCGACGGCTCGACGCGGCGGCCGGCGGGCGCCATGTGGCCGCGACGCTGCAAGGGTCGCCGTCGGCGCCGGAGCGGGCGCTGTTCCTGACCCACAGCGCCCAACTGAAGCGTTTTCGGAGCGGATGTATCGCGGCCTGGTGGCCGCCACCGACCTGGAAAAGGCTCCTCAGGCGGTGCGCTTCTCTACCTACCGGGAGCTGCTGGAGGAGATTCTGAGCCGCGCCGGACCGCGCGAACCGCACCGGCGGCCCGCGGGACTTGCCGAGTTTCGCGCCATCTTCCAGAACCACCCGGCAGCGGCGCGCTACGACGCCGAGCTGGTGTGGGAAGAGATTCGGGCGATCGTGAAGGGCGCGAAACCGCAGGTGAGCGGTCGCCGGTTCAGGGAGTTGGCGGCCCGCGCCGGCGCCGCCGCGGCTACCGGGCGGGAGCGCGCCGAGTTGGCGGAGTACGTGGTGCGGCTGGCCAACCTGGAGGCGGGATCCCGGCTCGACGCGATGCGCGCCCGCAGGACCTCGTTCGCGACACTGCGCGAGTTCGCGGCCTGCCTGCGCGGCGGAGACCTGTCGCGGCTGGACGAACAACAGTTCCTGCTCGATGCCGCGCTGCGCCTGGTCGAAAAGCAGTCCGCACGCCTGGGTCAGCCGCTGTTGACGCTGCGCGAGTACGAAGGGCTCGGAGCCAAGCGCGCGCCCAACTTTCCGTTCGAGCGGCAGGAGATCCACGCCTTGGCCGGGTACTACCAGGAACAGCTTGAAGCGGGCGGGTTGCACGACGAGATCGACTTGACCCGGGCGGCGCTGACCTACCTGGAGCGGCACGACGACCAGTTCCGATTCGACCTGGTGGTGTGCGATGAGGTACAGGACTTCACCGACCTGCAGTTGGCGCTGCTGTTTCGCCTTGCCGAGGATCCGCGCCGCACCGTGCTCACCGGTGACCCCAAGCAGATCATCAATCCGAGCGGGTTCCGCTGGCAGGAGGTGCGCGCCCGCTACTACGAGCGCGGCCTGCCGGTGCCGGAGATGGTCAACCTCAGCATCAACTTTCGCAGCGTTGGGAACATCGTCGGCCTTGCCAACGAGCTGCTGGTGCTGAAGCGGTCGCTGGTCGGCGCCGCGGCCGGCGAGATTACCGAACGCTGGATGTTCCGGGGGCGGCCGCCGCTGCTGGTCGAGGGGCTTGTCGAGCGCGAAGTGCTGGACGCCGTGCGCCGCGGCGGGGCGGGCCACGTGGTGCTGGTGCGCACGGCGGCGGAGCGCGATCGGCTGCGCGCGGCGTTGCAGTCGGAGCTTGTATTCACGATAGCCGACGCCAAGGGCCTGGAGTTCGACGCGGTACTCCTGTGGCGGTTCGCGGCCGCGGAAGGGGCGCCGGGACTGTGGCGGCGTATCGCCGCCGGACAGGTGCGCGGCGCCGCCGACGCTCCCCACATCCGCCACGAATTGAGCCTGCTGTATGTCGCGGTGTCGCGGGCGCGCAACACCCTGGTGATCTGGGACGGCGAGACGGTCAGTCCGGTCTGGGGCATGGCGGCGCTGGCCACGCACGTCTACCGGTCACCGGACGCCGACGCCCTGGCCGCCACCTGGCAGCGGGTTTCGACGCCCGCCGAATGGGAGGCGCAGGGTGACTACTTCGCCGCGCGGGAGCACTACGCCGCCGCCGAAGAGTGCTACCGCAATGCCCAGGCCTCGGCCAAGGAGGAGGTGGCGCGCGCCCACCGCCTTGAACAGGAGGGAGAGCACCGCACCGCCGCCGGCCTGTTCGCCAGCCATGGCCGCGCCGAGCGGGCGGCGGCGAACCTGGAGCGGGTAGGGGAGTACCCGAATGCCGCCCGGCAGTGGCGCCGCGCCGGCGATGAGGAGCGTGCCGTTTCGTGCGAGGCGCGCCACTACGAGGCGGCCGGCAACTTCAAGGCGGCCGCGAAGCGCTGGCGGCAACTGGGTGACGAGGCGGCGATGCTGCGCACCTGGGAACGCGGTCGCCAGTACCGGCAGATGGCGGCGTTCTACCGGGAGCGGAAGGTGAGCGGCGAGGCGGCGCGTTACCTGAAGCTGGCCGGCGACCATGCCGCAGCGGCGGTCGAGTTTCGCCGCGCCGGCATGCTGCAGCTTGCGGCGCAGGAGTTCGAGCGTGCGCGCGACTACAGGCGTGCGGCCGCACTGTACCGGCGGCTCGGAGACAGCGCCGCCCTGCTGCGCTGCCTGGGATCGATGCACGTCGGCGGCGCCCACGAAGCGGCGCTGGTGTACGAGGGCCAACGCAACTGGCAGAAAGCGGCCGAGCACTTCCGCCGCTACGCCGACAGCTCGCCGGAGGCGCGCGCCGACCTGGAACGGCGCCTGGCCACCATCACTCCCAAGCGCCCCGGCATGCGTGCGGCGGTACGCATGGACGCCCTCGGACATCACCGGGGCGCGGCACCCATATACGAGCGCCACGGCCACTCGCTCCGCGCCGCGGAGCTGTACAGCGCGAGTGGCGAGCATGAACCGGCGGCGCGCTGCCTGGCAGCCAGCGGCCGGCTCAAGGATGCCGCTCTGGAGGCACTGCGCGCACCCGCGGACAGCGCCCTCGATGTTGCGGTCGAGAATCTGTACGGCTACGTGCTCGGCAACCCGGCGCCTGGAGCGCGGGTTGCGCAGGACAAGCAACTCGTGACACGGGTCGGCGAACTCGCGCGCGCAGCCGGGCGCCTGGCGCGTGCCGGCGAGCACCGGCGTGCACTGGCGCACTATCTTGCGCTGCGGAAACTGCCCTTGGAGGGGGACGCGTTCCGGGCCGAGTTGCTCGTCGCCTATGCCGGCCTGGAGCGCCATGGCGACGCGGTCGAACATTGCCTGCGGCAGGGTGCGCCCGGCGCGGCGCACGACTACCTGGACGAATATCCCGACGCGGACTGGCCGATCGCCGAGGTGGAGCGGCTGGCACAGGGCGCGGACGGACGGCTCGGCGGCGTCGACAACGGCGACATCGCGGAGGTGCTGTTCCGGATCATGAATGCCTGCTTGCTGCGTGGCCGTGAGGCCGACCGACGGCCGCGCCTGACCGCCCTGCTGCGCGGCATGGCGCCGGAGTTCGCGTTCTGGACACCTCTGTCCCGCGATTGCAGCGAGCTGCTGATCGCGCTGCGCAGCTACGATCACGTGCTGGGCGTGGTGGCGTACCTCTCTGTCTCCGGCATCGAATCCGCCGACCAGCGGTACTTTCTCGACCGGCTGCAAACAGTGGCGGAGGTCGAGCGGGACCGGGAGCTGGCGCTGTGTACGCTGCTCGGGGACGACGCGGCGTTCGAAGCGGCAATCGCCGATATCGAGCCGGCGCGGCACAATGTTGCGCTGTTTGCCGAGAGCGGCGCGCGCTACGGCGAGGCGGTCGCCATCCTGCTGGCTTCGGGCGAGGCCGGCGCCGCGGCGTCGGTCTGCCTGCAGCACGGAGACTTCGCCGAGGGCGGGCGCATCTACGAGCAGTCCGGAGACCTGCGACAGGCGGCGCGCACCTTTCGCGACGGTGAGCGGTACGACGATGCACGGCGCTGCTACGCGGCGCGCGGCGACGAGGCGGGGGTAGCACGGGTGTTCGAACGGGAGCGCCGCCATGACGAGGCGATGGCGATCTGGGAGCGCCTCGGCAGGAAGCGCGAAATCGAGCGCCTCGCCCGCAAGATGGCGCGCGGCGGATAGGCCGCGTCAGTTCCATCGGTAGCTGTACAGCCGCGCGCCGTTCAGCAGGAAGCGGATCTTCACGGTGTCCGGCAGCGCGCCGGGATCGCCGTTCCGCCAGCGCAGCTCGCCGTCCAGGTCGTCGCCCCGCAGCGGCACGCACCGTTCGCGCGAGAAGCCTTCGAGTACGCTGCCGTCGGCGCGGCACAGCTCCGCCGCCACGCTGCCGCGGCCGGCGTCCGCATTCACGACCAGCGTCCCGGCGCCGGCTGGGCGCGGCACCGCCCGGGTCGTGACCATGCCCGTCTGCGGAGCGTGCAGGGCGATGAACCGGTCGCGCCGCCAGGTGGCGCGCGCCAGACACTTGACTCGCTTCTCCAGGTCGGTTTCGCCGTGCGTGTGCCGGCAGCCGGTGTAGTACCAGTGAATGTCGTCGCCCGCCACGACCGGTTCTTTGGCGGTGCCGATGATCATGCCGCGGTCGAAGCCGTCGCCGCGCGGGATCGCCGGCGTGCGCTCGCGGTCGGCGTGCTCCCACAGCACGCCGCTCTTGCGCCCGACCTGCACCTCGCGGTGGATGCCGCGCTGCTGCTCGATCAGCGTGGGATCCAGCAGCAGGACGCTCTCGCCGGCACGGCCTTCAGCGTTCATGGCGCCCATTATGACCGATCCGGCTCACGCCGGCGTCAACCTCGGGCGTCGCGAGCTGGAGCACCGCCGCCGCTGCCGGCCCGCCGCCGTGCCACGCGCGGGTCCGCCACGCCGAAGCGCAGCACCAGCCAGCCGGCCAGCGACAGCACCACGCCGGCCGCGAACACCGCCCGGTAGTTCACCGTGTCGATCAGCCACCCGCCGGCAATCGGCGCCGCCAGGGCGGGCACGGCCAGCAGGGTGGTGGTGAGCGCGGTGTAGGTGGCCACGCGGCCGGCGGCGCCCAGGTCCATGGCCAGGCTCGGTCGAGACACCCTGATGCCGGCGTCGGCCAGGGAGAGGAGGGCAAAGGCGGCATACATCCACGCCGCCGCCGGCGCCACCAGCACCACCACGCCGGCCGCCGCGCACAGCAACGCCGCCACCTCGATGGCGGCCCGGTGTCCGAAGCGGTCGCCCCACCAGCCGATCAGCGGCGTGCCGACCGCCTGGCTGATCAGCGCCGCCACGGTAAGGGTGGCGGCGAAGGCGTCGCTGATGGCAAACGCCTCGCGCGCGTAGATCACGTAGAAGGTCACGCCCAGTGCGCCGAAGATCACCAGGAGCTGGCTCAGCAGGAAGCGCGCGAAGTTGTGATCGCGGCGCAGCACGGCCGGCAGTTCGCGCAGGTAGGCGCCCAGGCGCACGCGGGCCCGCTCGGGGGTGTGCGCCGGCTCGCGGTTGAAGGTCAGGAAGGTCCAGGAGATCGCCTGGCCGGCGAAGGCGAGCAGAAAGCAGGCGGCGAACGACCGCGGATAGGGCATGGTGTCCAGGATGTGCCGCGCCAGCAACGCGCCGCCGGCGCCCATCAGGGCTCCGATGGCGGCGCCGAGGCCGAACATCATCCCCTTGCGGTCCGGGTGGATGATCTTCGCCAGCATGGCGCGCCACGCCGGCGACGCCACGCCCACCGCGCCCTGGCCGACCAGCAGCATCGCCACCAGGAAGAGGTAGGAGAACCACGCCGGGGCGACCGGCCACAGCAGGATGCCCAGCCCCAGCACCAGCCACGGCACGCGCTCGAACACGCTGATGCGCACGATCCACGGCTTTTTGCGCGCCAGCGACTCGGCGCGCGCGGCCATGAGGAGCTGCGGAAGGTGGGAGGCGACCAGGTAAACCGCCGGGATCAGCCCGATCAGCACCCGCGACTCGGTCAGGTAGCTGACATACAGCGGCAGGATGGTCGAGATGAAGACGAAGCTGCCGGCCAGGTTGACGAACGACAGGTCCCCGACGTTGACCCAGAAGTTCCAGCGCCCGTTGCGCCGGACGAGGTTCCGGTACGCGCGGTCGCCGGCCGGATCGGCTGGCCGGCCGTCGTGTCCGCCGGGATCGGGAGGGCTCTCGTTCATCACGCCCGCCGGCGGCTCGGCGCGCCGGTCAGGAGGCTACCGTCTCCCACGCCCCGCTGTCCCATGAACGCGCCGCCGCCTGCTGCACGCGCGCCACCGCCGCGGCCGCGGCCAGCGATCCACGCCCCGGCGTGCCGGCCGCAACCGCGCTGAGAAACTCCGCCAGCTCGATGGTAAGCGTGTCGTCGTAGCCGATGCCGATGCCGGCGCCGGGGTTGAAGCGGCCGTGGTACGGGTGCTGAGGCCCGCCGATGGCGGTGGTGAAGCCGTCGCCGGCCGCGCCGTCGCCGTCGCCGCCGGCCAGGCGTACCTGCAGCTCGTTGAGGCGCTCGAAGTCCCAGGCCAGTGCGCCGCGCCGCCCGTTCACCTCGAACGCCATCTGGCACTCCGGTCCGAAGATCACCCGGCACGCCTCCAGGGTGCCGCGCGCGCCGCCGGCGAACTCCACCAGCATGCCGACGTAGTCCTCGTTGGAGACCGGGCCGGTGGGACCGCCCGCCCTGGCGGAGAAGTGGGTGCCCTCGCCGGGCGTGGCCAGGGGTCGTTCGGCGATGAAGGTGTGGCGCTGGCTCACCACGCGCCGGATCGGCCCGGCGATGAAGTGGGCCATGTCGACCACGTGCGAGATCAGGTCGGCCAGGGTGCCGCTGCCGGCCTGCTCGCGCCGGAAGCGCCACGAAAGCACGCCGTTCGGGTCGCGCCCGTAGCCGCTGAAGAAGCGCCCCCGGTAGTGGGTCAGCTCGCCGAGCCTGCCGGCTTCGATCAGCCGCCGCGCATGCTGCACCATCGGCGCGAACACGTAGTTGTAGCCCACCCCGCTGACCACGCCGGCGCGCTCCGCCGCCGCCGCCACCGCGAGCGTGTCCTCCGGGCTGCGTCCGACCGGCTTCTCGCAGAACACGTGCTTGCCGGCGGCGACCGCCGCCTCCGCCATGGTACGGTGCAGGAAGTTGGGCGCCGTCACGTCCACGACGTCGACGTCCGGTGCGGCAACCGCCTCGCGCCAGTCGGCGGTGGTGCGCGCGAACCCGTAGCCGCGCTGCGCCGCCTGCCGCCGCGCCGCCACCTCGTCCGCGCACACCACCAGCCGCGGCTCCAGTCCGCGGTCGGCAAACCGATGCCGAGCCTGCAGATAGGCGCGGCTGTGCGCCTCTCCCATCCAGCCCATCCCGATCACCGCGATGCCCAGCTTGCTGCTCATCCTGGCAGTATATTCGCACATACCGGGCGTGCCGATCCGCCGGGGTTAGCTTGCGCCAGCCGTGCCGCGGAGTTGTGACGAGCGGCCAGCGAGGAGGTATGCTGTCTGCTATCGATGGGTCTGACGAACGCGAAAATCCAGTTGCGCAACCCGAGGCTTCCCGACCTTGAGCCGGTAGAGGTCGACGCCCTGGCGGACACCGGGTCGGTTCACCTGTGTATTCCGGCGCATACGCAGATACAGCTCAAACTCGCGCAGGTAGATGAGAAGGAAGTTACGCTGGCGGATGGCAGCCGCAAACTCGTGCCCTACGTCGGCCCCATCGAGTTGCGCTACCGAAACCGGACCGGATTCGCAGGTGCGCTGGTTATGGGAGATCAGGCGCTGCTGGGGGCGATCCCGATGGAAGACATGGATCTGGTCGTGGTGCCGAGATCCCGGACGGTAGTCGTCAACCCGGACAGCCCCAACATCGCGTCATCGATAGCAAAGTAAGCACCTGACGGCCGGCGGCGGCCGTGCGCCTCGAATTCCGGAGCTTGTCGACGATGCAAGGATCAGCAACGGCGCCGGAGATGGCGTATGCTACGGGCGTGGTGAAGGAACTGAGGGTGGCGCTCGTGGGTTGCGGGCCGCGCGCGCACAGCCATGCGCGCCTGGTCGAGAGGACGGACGGTGTGCGCCTGGAGGCGGTATGCGATCCCTTGGCTGCGCCGCGTGGCACGATGGCGGATGAGTTTGGCATTGGTCGCCGTTACGAGCGGATCGACGAGATGCTGGAGGCCGTGACACCGGATGCGGTGCTGGTCAACGTGCCGCCGCACGTGAATGCCAAGGCGGCGATGGTGTGCCTGGAGGCGGGGGTCGACACCCTGGTGGAGAAGCCGCCGGGGCTGCACGTGGCCGAGACCCGTGCCCTGCGCGCGGCGGCGGCGCGCAGCGGTGCGCGCTGCATGGTGGGGTTCAACAGGCGCTTCAACCCGCTGATCCGGGAGGCGAAGCGGCGCGTCGCCGAACGGGGCGCGCCGGTGACCGTGGTCGGGGCGTTTCACAAGAACCTGGTCGAGCTCGAACGGCAGGGGAAGCTCGCCGAGCCGACGCTGGCGCGGTACTTCTACGAGACGCCGATTCACGCCCTGGACTGCGTGCGCTGGCTGGCCGGCTCCCCGGTGCGGGAGGTGCACAGCTTCTCGCGGCGGGCGGTGTCGCGCCACCGCGATGCGTTCGGGGCGGTGATGCAATGCGACAACGGGTGCATCGTGCACTTGGTCGCCAACATCACCGCCGGCGCGCGGCTGGAGCGGTACGAGATTCACGGCGCCGGCATCTCCGCTTACCTGGAAGGGGTCAAGCGCGGACACGTGGTGGCGGACGGCGAGGAGACCGAGCTTGCCGGCCCGGGCACCGGCACCGGAGCCGAAACCGGCGGCGGCGGCACCCTGGAGCAGGACCGCTACTTCTTCGACTGCATCCGCAACGACCGGCCCCTCGCGCTCCCGGCCTGCGACCTGGACGAGGCGGTCGCCACCATGGAACTGATGGCAGCCATCCACGGCGACTGATCCGGGCGCGGCGCCGGGCAGGCGGCTTCCCGCGCGCCGCCGGGCAGGGAGGTGGCCGCCGGATCGAGCCGCCGTCAGCCCCCGGCCCGGCCGCCAGCATCGCGCGCCGTGCTTCGTCCGCCGTATGGGCGGCCGCTTCGGGCTACCCCGGCAATTGGCGGCACCGGCACCGCCGGGTCAGCGCGCGACGGCCGTGGCGACCGCTGATACCGCGGGGGCGAGCACGGCGGGCTCGTCCGGCTCGGCGGCCGCCTGCGCGGCGATGCTGCGGTTGAGCGCGGATATGAGCGCCAGCGCCGAGGCCTTGGCGATGTTCGGGTTGGTACCGGCGCCGAAGCACTGCACGCCGCTGCCGGAGGCGATCTGGATGTAGGCGATGGCGGTGGAGTCGGTGCCCTGGCCGAGGGAGTGCTCGCTGTAGTGGGTAAGGCGAAAATCGGCCAGCCCCGCCGTCCCGAGGGCGTCCTTGAGCGCGTCGATCGGTCCGTTGCCGCTCCCCTCCAGCACCATCTCCACGCCATCGCGGGCGATGGTCAGCACCCCGTCCATGCGCGAGCTGTCATCGGCCGCGGTGGCGATGGCGTAGTCGATGAATCGCACCGGCTGATCGGCTTCCAGGTACTCGGTCTCGAACGCCTGCCAGATCTCCTGTGCCTCCACCTCGCGTCCGGTGCGGTCGGTGAGGGCCTGCACCACCTGGCCGAACTCCGGCTGCATCGTCTTGGGCAGCAGGCAGCCGAACTCGGTCTCCATGACGTACGCCACGCCGCCCTTGCCGGACTGCGAGTTGATGCGAATGATCGCCTGGTAGGAGCGCCCGACGTCGGTGGGGTCGATCGGCAGGTAGGGCACCGCCCACAGGGCGCCCGCTCCGTTGCCCTGCGCCGTCATGCCCTTGTTGATGGCGTCCTGGTGGGAGCCGGAAAAGGCGGTGAACACCAGCTCCCCGGCGTAGGGATGGCGCGCGCCTACCGGAATGTCGGTACAGTAATCGGATACCTCGATCAGGCGGCCGAGGTCGTGCAGGTCGAGTCCCGGATCGACCCCCTGGGTGTACAGGTTGAGCCCGACGGTGACGATGTCCACGTTGCCGGTGCGCTCGCCGTTGCCGAACAGCGTGCCTTCCACCCGCTCCGCACCCGCCATCAGGCCCAGTTCGGTGGCCGCCACGCCGGTGCCGCGGTCGTTGTGGGTGTGCAGGCTGAGGATGATGCTGTCGCGGCGCCGCACGTGGCGCAGGAACCACTCGATCTGGTCGGCGTACACGTTGGGCGTGGCCAGTTCCACCGTGGCCGGCAGGTTGATGATGATGCGCCGCTCGGGACTCGGATCCCATGCCTCGATCACGGCGTCGCATATCTCCACGGCGAAGTCGAGCTCGGTGCCGGTGAAGCTCTCCGGAGAGTACTCGTACACCACCTCGGTGTCGGTCCGCTCCGCCAGTTCCCGCACCAGCCGGGTGCCGTCCACCGCTATGGCGCGGATTTCCGCCCGGTCCATGCCGAACACCACGCGCCGCTGCAGCGTGGAGGTGGAGTTGTACAGGTGCACGACGGCCCGCGGCGTGCCCTCGATCGCCTCGAAGGTGCGCCGGATCAGGTGGTCGCGCGCCTGGGTGAGCACCTGCGGGTAGACGTCGCCGGGGATCAGGCCGCGCTCGATCAGGGTGCGCGTGAATTCGAACTCCACCGCCGCGGCGGACGGGAATCCGATCTCGATCTCCTTGAAGCCGATGTCGGTCAGCAGGCGGAACATGCGCAGCTTCTGCTCCAGGTTCATCGGGTTAATCAACGCCTGGTTGCCGTCGCGCAGATCGACGCTGCACCAGATCGGCGCCTGCTCGATGGTACGGTTCGGCCACCGGCGGTCCGGCAGGTCGATGACCGGAAAGGGTCGGTACTTGGTGATCGTTCCTCGCTGCATGGGGTTCTCCTTATTTTCTTCCATCGGCGAAAAATGGCGAAAAAAAAGCCCAGGTTCGCAGTTGAGCGCGTCAACTGTGAGCCTGGGCTGCGGCTTTTGCTCTACGCCGTCGCTACATGCGGTCCCCGGCGGAGCACGCGACAACCCAGGCCGGTAGGCCCAGGAGGGTGAGAAGCAGGTTGCGTAGCAATGTATCAAGCCGCCGCGTGTCCATACCGAAGTCCGCGCCTAACCTACCACGCCAACTCCCGGCAGGCAAGTACCCGTCTCCCCCTCCCTAGCGTGAGTGGGTCGGAAGGATCGAAGAGGGGATACTTCGAGTAGTATTGAGGAAGCTGTCCGGCACGGCGCTCGATATATTCAGTGTATACACTGATCCTCTCAAGAGGAGAGTCCACTTCCGTGAACGTATCTTGTTTCATGATAACAACTTATCTGGATGAACCAGAGGATCCCGCGGTCAAATCAACGGGATAAGTAGGAAGGTCAGGCTAGGGTGGGACGCAGGGACGCGTGGGAGGAGTGGCCGCATGAGTGCGCACCGGAATGGATGCAGCAGCGGATCGCGGATCGAGTGGATGAGTGTGGTATGAGGACGATACTTCGCGTCGCGTGTGCGGTTAGGGCCAACCCAATGGCGTACACCGGTTCGCGCATTGGTGTTGGAGTTGGCGTGCTCGTGGCGGTGGCGGCTGCGTTGGCGTCGTGCGCCGAACCGGTCCAACTGAGCGTCTGGGTTCATCGTTCGGAGCTGCTCGGCGATTACGCCAACCCGCCCCTCTGGGAGTGGAGCGTGGGCGCGGGCGCCGGGGTCGCCGTCTTGGAGGCGTCGTTCGACGGTGGGCCGTATCGACCCCTGCATCCATCGACACGGGCGTTCCGCCCATCACGGCCTCTCGCGCCGGGAATTCACAGGCTCTCGGTCCGCGTAAGGACGGCGGGCGCATTCCCTTCGACGAATGAGTCAGCCGCGGTGGCGCGCGTGGTGGAAACGCCGGGTGTGCAACCGGTCCCGGACGATCCGTGCTATGCGCCGGGGGCGAGTCGGTCCGGATGTGGCGGAGTAGACTCCGGCCAGTGGCCACTGCGGCAGATACGGTTGCCGCTTTCGTGGCAGGCGATGGCCGGCGTCCGGCCCACCGAGTGAGGTGCGCCACCGGCGCGGGCTGCGGGATCGACCGGTGCGAGCGGGCGGTAACGCGTCGGCCGACGATGCCGGCGGGTTACTCCCGGCTACGGGATGAGGGCCGCCATTACACGCTGCAGGATCGGGATCAGCACCGCCGCGCCGCCCAGCACGGCCAGGATCCAGCGCGTCTGGACAGTGATTTCCTTGCGGACGTCGGCGATCTCCTTGCGGACGTCGGTGATCTCCTTGCCGAGATTCACACTCACCGCGGCAATTTCCTTGCGGACGTCGGTGATCTCGTTGCCGAGATCCACCCTCACCGCGACGATCTCCTTGCGAACCTCGGTGATCTCGTTGCCGAGATCCACCCTCACGGCGGCGATCTCCGCGTTCGTTCGCTTTTCCGACTCCGCTACGTGACGCAGAAACCGCTCCTCCAGGACCTGGAGCAGTTGCTCCTTCTGCACTTCGCGCCGTTCTTCCTGATCGGATTCGATGTGGCGCAACATCTCGACCAACGACTCGGTCGCTGCTTCTCCGAGGCGCTCCTGCAACGGACGTGGCACGGACAGCACTGCCATGACTCAAACTACCCGCTTCCCACTGTACCGGGGTCGGCGAAGATGGTCCATCGCTCGCGCCTGGTAGTACGTGGGCATTGCCCGCGCGGTCGTTTGGCTGGTAGACTGCGTTCGCACGCATACCCGGACGAGGTGTGCGGTATTGAGGGGCATCCAATTCCATGTTGAAAAAGAGAGTCGAGGGAATCGTACACGGGGCAACCGACGTGGTTGCCGGAGCGCTGGACGCGCGGGCGAATTCGATTTCGGTGCGGCCCGACGACGAGTGCCTGATGCGGATCGACGAGCTGGTGGAGGCGGAGGTGTTCTCGGACCGTTCGTCGGCGACCACCTTTCTCGTTACCGAGGGCATCAAGGCCAATGCCGAGATGTTCGCCAAGATTCAGGACGGATTCGCGGAGATTCGCCGGGTAAAGGAGCAGTTGCGCAACCTGCGCGGCGCCGATACGGCAAGCGAGGAGGCCGGGGAGGTGTAGGACTGCGCTGCCCGGCGGCGTATTCCGGACGCTGCCACTCCGGACGCTGCTAGCGCCCTGAAACCGCCGCCTGCGGCGCCGCTTCCGGCCCAACCGGCCTGCCTAGAAGGCTGTCGGAACCCGACAGCCTTCTAGGCGGCGTGCTCCGACAGGTAGCGTTCGGCTTCCATGGCGGCCATGCAGCCGCTGCCGGCGGCGGTCACGGCCTGCCGGTATATCTTGTCCTGCACGTCGCCGCAGGCGAACACGCCGGGCCGGCTGGTGGCGGTGGAGTTGCCGGGGGTGATCAGGTAGCCGGACTCGTCGGTTTCCAGTTGGCCGGCGAGAAACGACGTGTTGGGCTCGTGCCCGATGGCGAAGAACAAGCCGCCGGCCTCGAGTTCGTGGTCGGCGCCGCTGTGCACGTCGCTGACCCGTACGCCGCCCACGAGGTCGTCGCCGAGCACCTCGCTGAGCACGGTGTTCCACGACACGTCGATGGTCTCGTTGGCGAACACCCGCTGTTGCATCGCCTTGGAGGCGCGCATCTGGTCGCGGCGCACGAGCATGGTGACGCGGCTGGCGTACTTGGTGAGGAAGGTGGCTTCCTCGGCCGCGGTGTCGCCGCCGCCCACCACGACCAGGTGCTTGCCGCGGAACACCGGCAGGGCGCCGTCGCACACGGCGCAGGCCGAGATGCCGCGCTGCCAGAGGCGCTCGGCGCCCGGCACGGACAGCCGCTTGGCGGTGGCGCCGGTCGCGATGATCACCGTGCGCGCCGCCACCGTGGCGCCGCCGTCGGTGGTCACCCGGTAGGGCGGCGCGCTCAGGTCGACCGCGCTCACGGTCTCGGTGACGATGCGCGCGCCGCTACGCTCCGATTGCCGCCGCATCAGGTCCATCAGCTCGGGTCCGCCGATGCCATCCGGGAAGCCGGGGTAGTTCTCGACGTCGGTGGTGGTGGTGAGCTGGCCGCCGGCGGCGACGCCGCCGGCCATGAAGCCCTCGTACATCAGCGGCTCCAGCATGGCGCGCCCGGCATACACGGCGGCCGTGTGGCCCGCCGGACCGGAGCCGACGATGACGCAGTTCTCGGTTGTCACTCGCGGGCTGCCAGGCAGCTCAGGCGGAGAAGCGCTCGGCTACCGCGTCCCAGTTGATGACGTTGAAGAACGCGGCGATGTAGTCGGGGCGCCGGTTCTGGTAGTTCAGGTAGTAGGCGTGCTCCCACACGTCCATGCCCAGGATCGGGGTGTCGCCCTGCATCAGCGGGCTGTCCTGGTTGGCCGTGCTGTACACGGCAACGCCGCCCTCGCCCTTCTTCACCAGCCACGCCCAGCCGCTGCCGAAGCGCGTGGTGCCGGCGGCCGCGAACGCCTCCTTGAAGCCGTCGAAGCTGCCGCACGCGGCGTTGATGGCGTTGGCAAGTGCGCCGCTCGGCTCGCCGCCGCCGCCGGGGCCCATCACGGACCAGAACAGCGAGTGGTTGGCGTGGCCGCCGCCGTTGTTCTGCACCGCGGTGCGGATATCGGCCGGCACCTGGGAGATATCGCGCATCAGCTTGTCGATGTCCCAGCTCTCGAACTCGGTGCCGGCGACCGCCGCGTTGAGATTGGTCACGTAGGTGGCGTGGTGCTTGTCATGGTGGATGGTCATGGTCTGCGCATCGATATGCGGCTCCAGAGCATCGTAAGCGTAGGGCAGGGGAGGGGTCTCGAAGGCCATGTGTTACTCCTTGTAACGCGTAGTTTATGAAGTGGGATTAACCTCACCGGCAAAGTACTATCGGCCCCCAAGGGGGTCAACCGCGCGCCCGCGGGCCCGCGCGCCGGGGCCTGCCGCGTGCGGCGCCGAGCCCTCACTCGGGTGGCGCGAGATTGCGCGGGTGGCGGGGTCAGCGCGCGGCGCTCAGTTGCGGCTCGCGATGCCGTCCCGGTGTTCGCCCCGTGCGGTCGCCGCGCTGCGCCAGGTGGCGCGCCACGATCGCCCGCGCGTCGGCCAGGTCTGCGCATTCCATCAAGGCCACGCGCAACGCCCGGGTGTCGGGAAAGCCTGCCAGGTAGGCCTTGAAGTGGCGGCGCATCTCCACGAACGGGCGCACCTCGCCGAGCAGGCGGTCGAACAGGGCGGCATGCTCCAGCATCGTTTCGAGCACCCGCTCCAGTCCCAGCTCGCGCTTGCGTACGGTGGGGTGAAACAGCCACGGATTGCCGAATATGGCGCGTCCGAGCATGACGCCGTCGGCGCCGGTCTGCGCGGCAAGCTCGCGGCCGTGGGCGGGGTCGCGCACGTCGCCGTTGCCGATGATCGGCACGCCGCTGCCGCGCGCCTGGCGGACGGCGCGCGCGATGGCATCCCAGTGCGCGGCGGTGTTGGACAGCTCGCGTACGGTGCGGGCGTGCAGGGTGATTGCCGCCGGTCGCAACTCCAGCAGTACCGCGAGCCACTCCTCGAGTATGTCGCGCGCTATGCCGAGGCGGGTCTTGATCGATACCGGGAGGCCGCCGGCGCCCTCGCGCGCGGCGGCGTAGATCTCGCGCATGCGCGCCGGGTCGCCGATCAGCGCGGCGCCGGCGCCCTGGCGGAGCACGCGCCGGTCCGGGCAGCCGGTGTTGATGTCGATGCCGTCGAAACCGAGCTCCCGCGCCAGTTGCGCGCAGCGGTAGAACGGCTCCGGGCGCGGTCCGAAGAACTGCACCACCAGCGGCCGTTCGCTCTCATGGTAGGTAAGTTCCGCCAGCAGCCGGTCGCGCCCGCGCGAGCACAGGCCTTCGCAGGAGGTGAACTCGGTCATCATCAGGTGCGGCCGCCCGCAGCGCGCGATGATCTGCCGGAACGCCGTGTCGGTGACGTTGGCCATCGGCGCGAGCAGCATCATCGGCCGCGGCAGGGTGTCCCAGAAACTCGGCGGAGGAACGGCGTTGACTTGCACGGCGCCTCAACCTACGTTTGTTGGTGCCCGTGGGTCCAGAGTCAAGCGAAACGACAGCAACGACCGCAGCCCCGGCGGTTGTTCCCACCGCCGCGGCGGACACCGCCTACCGGCGCAAGCCCGAGTGGCTGCGTACCCGTCCCGCGGCCAGCGAGGAATTCGGGGCGGTGCGGCGCCTGATGCGCGCCAAGGCGCTCACCACGGTGTGCGAGGAGGCGCGCTGCCCCAACATCCACGAGTGCTGGGGTACCCACGGCACCGCCACGTTCATGATCCTGGGCAGTGTCTGCACGCGCCGCTGCCGGTTCTGCTCGGTGGCTACCGGCCTGCCGACCGAGCTGGACCTGGATGAGCCACGGCGGTTGGCCGAGGCGGTCGCCGAGATGGGGCTGCGCCACGTCGTGGTGACCATGGTGAACCGCGACGACCTTGCGGACGGCGGCGCCGGGGTGTGCGCGGCAACGGTGGCCGCGATCCGCGCCGCCTCGCGCTGCAGCGTGGAGCTGCTCACCTCCGACTTCGGCGGCGACGCAGCGGCCATCGCCACCGTGGTGCGCGCCGCGCCGGAGGTGCTGTCGCACAACGTGGAGACGGTGCGCCGCCTGACGCCGCGGGTGCGTTCCCATTCCCGCTACGACCGTTCCCTCCGTTTCCTGGAGACCGCGCATCGCCTCGCTCCCCACCTGCTGGTCAAGTCCAGCCTGATGGTGGGGCTCGGCGAAACGGCCGAGGAGGTGCGCGCGACGCTGCGCGACCTGCGTTCGGTCGGCGTGTCGATCGTCAACATCGGCCAGTACCTGCAGCCCACCGCGCAACAGCTCTCGGTGGTACGCTACTGGCACCCACGGGAGTTCGCCGACCTGCGCCGCGCGGCGCGGGCCATGGGATTCATGCACTGCGAGGCGGGGCCGTTCGTGCGCTCCTCCTACCACGCCGGCGAACAACTCGCGGGCCTGGCGGCGCGCCACTCCGGCGCCACGTTCAACGGCGCCGGCCCGCCGTCAGATAGCGGAGCGTCCTCGCGGTAGCAGGCAGACGCACCTGCGACCCGGGCCGTCAGCCGGCAAACAACCAGGCGTCGGCGAGCACGATGACGAGCAGGGCCGGGAGGTAGAGTACTGACGCGCGCAGCAGCCGGCGGGCGCTGTCCTGGTCGCGACGGCGGGCGAACGAGATTCCGGCCGCCAGGTAGAGCAGCCCGATCACCAGGGCGCCGGCGGCGTAGGCGGCGCCGGCCGTGCCGGCGGCGGTGAGCGACATCGACACCGGGATCAGTACCGCCAGAAACACGATTACCTGAGTGGTCAGAAATCGGCCGCCGGCGCCGACATCGCTGGCCATCTTCAGGCCGGCGCGGCGGTAGTCGTCGCGGTAGGTCCAGGCGATGGCGTAGAAGTGCGGATGCTGCCAGAGGAACAGGACGGCGAACAGAATCCAGGCGCCGGCCTGCACGCCGCCGGTGGCGGCGGACCAGCCGATCAGCGGCGGCAGGGCGCCGGGAATGGCGCCGAGCGGGGTGTTCAGCCAGGAGCGGCGCTTCATCGGCGTGTACACCAGCAGGTAGAGCAGCGCCGCGAGTGCGCCGATCAGCGCCGGCAGCAGGCCGCCGCCGCGCCACAGCAGGAGGGCGCCGGCGGCCAGCAGCAGCGCTCCGAAGCAGGCCGCGGCGCGGCGCGACACCGCACCGCGCGGCAGCGCGCGCCGGCGGGTGCGCTCCATGCGCGCGTCCACCTCGTGCTCGAGCACGTTGTTGAGGACACCGGAACCGGCGGACAGCAGGGCGGTACCGATCAGCACAAGCGCCAGCACCGCACCGCCGTCCGGCGCCGCGCCGGCCGCTCCGTAGCCGAGCGCCGTGGCGGCCACCACCATCAGCACGATGCGCTCCTTGACCAGGGAGCGCAGTGCCCCGAACCGGGACCACGTGGCGGCGCGCAGCCCGGCGTGGCCGCCGGTGGCGGCGCGCGGCGCCGGGGTGGGGGCGCCGGTCATGGCCGTTGCTCCACGGCAGCGGCGGCGTGCCGCAACGCGAAGGACGCGGCCCGGCAGCGGGGCACACCGCCACCGCGGGCGCCGGCCATGGCGTTCACGAGACGCGCCGCAACCTCACGGCACTGTCCCTGGTATCGCGACCGGTTGCCTGTGCGCCGACAAGGCGCGTGCGTGCAGCGGCATGCAGGCAACCTGAGTGGGCTACCCATGGCGGCGCGGTTGCGTGGGCGCGGCGGATGGCGTTCGTGCCGGAAGCGGGATGCACCGCAACCTGAAGGGCTACCCATGGCGGTGCGGTTGCGTGAGCGCGGCGGATGGCGTTCGTGCCGGAAGCGGCATGCAGCGCAACCTGGAACGGCTACCCATGGCGGCGCGGTTGAGTGAGCGCGGCGGATGGCGTTCGTGCCGGAAGCGGGAAGCACCGCAAAAGGAACAGCAGCGAGACGGCGAGCAGCGCCGCACCAAGCAGGACGTGGAAGCTGGCCAGCGCCGGGGAGCGCGCGGTGAGCACGGTGAGCACGCCGAGCAGGGCCTGCAGCACGGTCGCCGTGTTGATCCACTTCAGCAGCCGCCGTGCGGTCGGAAAACCGCCGCTGCGGTAGACGGCGCGGTTGGCAGCGACCACGGCGACACCGACGCCGGCGGCGCCGAGCCGGTGGAGGAAGTGGATCACCATCTGTGCCTTGGTGACCGGTTCAAGCAACAGTTCGAACCGGCGGGCGTTGACGTGCGCGAGCATCCGGTCGTTGAACAGCGGCACCAACTGGCCGCCCATGAGCGGAAAGTCGGGTATCGCGATGCCGGACTCGGTATGGCGCATCAGCGCCCCGAGCAGCAACTGCAGGTATACCGCCGCGATCAGGGCGATGGCGGCAGCGTACACGGCACGGCTGTGTGGCGAGGGTTCGGAACGGTCCCGCGGTGCGGGCGCCTGGGCGGCGGTGTGGCGCCCGGCCCACTCGCGCGATTCGGCGTAGGCGATGAACACCAGGAGCAGCAGCAGCGTCTGCGCCAACACGGCATGGGTCATCGAGACCGGCGTCGGCAGCAGCAGGAGCACCGTCAATCCGCCCAGCCCGCCCTGGATCAGAATCACCACCAACGCCAACCAGGCCAGAACCCGCACCCACCGCCGCCGCTCTCGCCAGTTCACCACCAGCGCCTGAATCACCACCAGCAGGCCGACGGCGGCGGCCGCCATGCGGTGGCCGTGCTCATACAGGATGCCGCCCACCATGGGTGGGAACAGCATGCCGTACGAGAGTGGCCAATCGGGTACCGCCAGCCCCGATCCGGTGCTGGTTACCAAGCTGCCGATGAACACGAGCAGCAGCGTCGCGCCGGCGGAGACCTTGGTCAGCACGCGCACGCGGGCGTCAGTAGGGATTGTCACCATGAATGTCGCCGGGCGGGTGGAAGATACGCTTTTTCAGGCCACCGGCAACGGCCGCGCCACGCCGCGCGTGCGAGCGGTTAGTGGATCGGCACCATGGCAAATGCCAGTGACGACTCGATTTCGCGGACGGCGGAAGCGACTTCGCGTGCGATCAGGTCGAGCTTGCTGATCTGCCGGATGCGCGGCGTGACCTGCTTCAACTCGCGGCTCGAAAGGAGGCTGCTGAAGATGCCGCACACGTCGGCGAGCGCGATCAGGACCACGTCGCGGACGTCCGGGATCTGGTCGGTGAACAACACCTCCATGATGCGCAGCTTGACCTCGCGCAGGGTCTGGTTGTCGATCACCGGGTAGCGGCGGGTGTGGAATACCCACAGGAAGCGCCCCTGCTCTTCGCGCAGAATGCCGCGTTCGACCAGCCGCGAAAGCGAGCGCTCGCGAATATCTCTTGCATAGGGAGTGATTTGCTGAATCCAGTCGCGGGTGTTGTAGGTCACCATCGAGCTGGTGATGCGGCGGAACGTGGGCTCGAGCAGGTCGTCGTCGATCGGTGTCCGGTCTACCACGAACAGACGCTCCGGATCGGTGTCGATGCGCCCTTCCATCGCCAGGTCCATCAGCACCGATCCCGCCAGCGCGAATTCGAGGGATTGCACCGGCAAGTCGACAAACGTACCATCGCCGTCGTCGAGCAACAGCAACATGATCTCTTCAGAGAACCTGAGCATGCACCTACCTCCTCACTCGCCGCGACCGGCGAGGACAGCGTGTTTCATAACCATGACACATCAGCCGGCAGTGGTCCAGTCCGCCGGCAGTGGTCGCCAGGGTCGCCGGCGCGGGTGGCGCCGCCCCGACCGGACGTGCCCGCTGAGGCGCCGCGATGGCTGACGGCGCGGCGCCTCGGCGCCACGACCGGCACGACCGCCACAACCGCGACTCTGGCGACGCCGGCATCATCGCCGCGGCGACCGCGGCGCGCGGCTTCTCCTACGCCCCCTACTCGCGGTTCCGGGTCGGTGCCGCGGTGCGCACCGACAGCGGCACCATCCATGCCGGCTGCAATGTCGAGAACGCCGCCTATCCGGAGGGGGTGTGCGCGGAGGCCTCCGCCCTGGCGGCGATGGTTATGGCGGGCGAGCAGCGCGTGACGGCGGTCGCCGTGGTGGGCGCCGGGGAGCAGTTGTGCACGCCGTGCGGCGGCTGCCGCCAGAAGATCCGCGAATTCGGGCGCGCCGACACGCGCGTGCTGGTGTGCGGCCCGGAAGGGCTGCGCAGAGAATTCAGTCTCGGCGAGCTGCTGCCCGAATCGTTCGGCCCCGACAACCTCGCGTGAACAGCGAGCAGCCGGCAGCCGGTTGCTCAGGCGGCGGTGTTCAGCAGCCGGTCGATCAGGACGAATGCGAGGGCGGCCTGCTCGTTGCGCGACAGGTCGTTCTCGATGGTGGCGAGCAGCCGGTCGATGCGCGGCCCCGCCTGCGGGTCCTCGCGGGCGAGGCGGAACGCCGCTTCCAGTTGCGCCTGGTTGATGCAATACACCGACTCCCCACCGGTGATGTCGACCGACCGGACCGCCATGCGCGGTCAGACGGCGAAACTGGAACCGCAGCCGCACGCCTTGCTGGCGTTGGGATTGCGGAACCGGAAGCCGAGATTGATCAGGTCGTCGGAGTAATCGATCTCCAGGCCGTCGACGTGCTGCGAACTGTTGCGGTCGGCGAGGATGCGGACGCCGCCGGAGCCGAATACCTTGCGGTCGAAGGGGGTTTCGGTGGTGTCGACCGCGGCTTCGTAGGTCATCCCGGCGCAGCCCCCCTCGGTGACCCAGATGCGGAGGAACTGGTCGGCTTCTCCGGTAATCCGGGTGATCTCGGCGATGGCACGCTCGCTGACGTTGATCAGCGGCTGGCTGGTAATGGTTTGCTGCACGGCGCGACTCCTCGTGAGCAAGCTACTGTCGCCGCCCGACCGTGTCAAACGGCGGCAACCGCGCCGGGGCGACCGCACGGCGCCGGGTCGTTCGCCTCGTCGCGCAACATGCTCATCTAGCGCCCCAACCGCCGCCTGCCGGCGTCGCCTTTGGCCCATCCCGTCCTCTCGACTAGCCTGACCTTCCTACTTATCCCGTTGATTTGACCGCGGGATTCTCTGGTTCATCCAGATAAGTTGTTACCATGAAACAAGATAGGTTCACGGAAGTGGACTCTCCTCTTGAGAGGATCAGTGTATACACTGAATATATCGAGCGCCGTGCCGGACAGCTTCCTCAATACTACTCGAAGTATCCCCTCTTCGATCCTTCCGACCCACTCATGCCGGTTCTCCTTGACTGTCTCCGTACTAAGTGTATACACTGATTGCAGTGGCCACCCTCCAGAAAAAGGTCTCCCGCGGGCACACCTACTGGCAGATCGTCGAGTCCAGACGCGTCAACGGCAAACCACGTCCCATCGTCCTCGAACATCTCGGCAGCGCAGAGAAGTTGCTCCAGCGCCTCCGTGAGGCTCCCACCCGACCGGCAAAGGCGAAGGTCATTCAGTTCGGTGCGTTGGCCGCGCTCTGGCAGATCGCCCAAGAGTTGGATGTGGTGGGCCTTATCGATACCCAGGTCCCCAAGCGAGACCAAGGACTGTCCTGCGGACAGTATCTGCTGGTGGCGGCGCTGAACCGTTGTGTGGCCGCCTCCAGCAAGGCTTCTCTGTACCAGTGGTATCGACGCACGGTGTTGAATCGGCTGCTCCCCGCTGCACAGCGCTCGCTCGCCAGTCAGCGATTCTGGGATCACATGAACATGCTCGACAGCGCTGCCATCGGCGCGATTGAGCAACAACTGGCGCAGCGGGTGATCGACCACTACCGGATCGATCTGCGACCGCTCATCTTCGATGCGACCAACTTCGATACGTTCATCGACAGTCGCACCGTCAGTGCACTGGCACAACGTGGCCACGCGAAAAGCAAACGCGCCGATCTGCGGATCCTGGGCTTGGCACTCCTGGTAAGCTGCGACTACCACATTCCGCTGCTCTCACACCCGTATCCGGGAAATCAGAATGACGCCGCGATGTTCTCGAGCTTGATCGAGACGCTGATCAGCCGCTGCAAGCAGTTGGCCCAGGACTGCGAAGATGTCACGCTGGTGTTCGATGGCGGCAACACCTCGAGAGCGAATATCGAGGCGCTGCAAGCCGGCCCATACCATTTCGTCACCTCCTTGACCGTGACTCAGCACGAGGATCTGCTGGCGGTTCCCGCCGGCAGGTTTCACTCCTTCACTGACCCACGGCTGGCCGGGGTGACCGCTTACCGCAGCGACAAGGTGATCTGGGGTGAGCGCCGCACCGTGGTGGTCACCAACAGTCGCCGGTTGCTGGACGGGCAGCTGGCTGGGATCAACCACGCGTTGCGCAAGAAGCGCGCTGCGTTGCGCGCCTTGCGCAGCAAGCTGGCGCGCAGCCAGCTACCGGGAGCAAAGGGCAAAGGCTACAGCAGAGCATCCTTGCAGAAGCATTTCGACACGATCACCTCGGGTCAGTACGTAAAGCAGATTCTCAAGGTTCAGATCAGCGAATCCGACGGCGTGCTCAGTTTTCGATTTCGCACCGATTGGGCAGCGTACCAGCGCTTGCAACGCCGGCGCTTGGGCAAACGCATCCTGTGCACCGACAACGAGTCGTGGAGCGACCAGGAGATCATCTTGGCCAGCCGCGCTCAACATCACGTGGAGCGGGCGTTCAAGCAGATGAAGAATCCCCACTGGGTGAGCTTCTCGCCGACCTTCCACTGGACCGATCAGAAGCTGCGCGTACACGTGTTCTATTGTGTGTTGGCACTGCTGCTGAGTTCGCTGCTGCAACGCAAGGCGGCCGACGGCGGACAACTCCTTACCATCGAGCAACTACTGACGGAACTCAGCGGCGTGACCGAAGTGGTCAACCTCTACGCCGCGCCTGAGCCGGCCACCAGAGGGCGCTACCGGGCTCAATACGTGCTCTCTGAACGGTCGTCCCTGCAAGACAAACTGTGCCGCCTACTTGACGTATACCGACACGCCCATCCCTGACAGCACCACGGTCAGTGTATACAAGCCCCGTCCGACAGGATAGCGAGTAACTTGCTATCCTAAAATGACTTATCCACTCAAACTACCAGCCACCCGAAATAACTAGGAAACTCACGCTAGGAGGCTGTCGCAATCCGACAGCCTCCTAGTACAATCGCCGGCGGAGGCTGATGTCATGACCAATCTGATCGAACTCGAGAACGGCAAGACCGAAGAGGGGCCGGACGGCGTATTCCGCACCACGTTGAGCTACGGCGCGGAGGCGATGCTGTGCCACTTTACGGCCAGGCAGGGCGCCAGGATCCCGCTGCACAACCATCCGGCGGTGCAGAGCGGCTTCTGCATCAAGGGTAAGGTGCGCTTCCAGCGTGGCGAGGGCGACGACCGGTTCGTGGCCAGCGCGGGAACCAGCTACTTCTTCGGTCCGAACGAGTTTCACGCGGCGGAGATGCTCGAGGACAGCGAGTTCGTCGAGGTGTTCTCGCCGATGCGTCCGGAGTACGCGCCCTCGTAACGGCGCCACCAGGATCGTGCCGGATTCCGCACGACAGCCTGACGGCGGCAGGGCGCCGCCGCCGAACGAGGCCGCGTTCGCGCCGATCGCGCGGCACTGCCGGGATCTCGGGCTGACGCCGTGCGGCGTGGTGGCCGCGCAGCGCGACCGCGGCGCGGAGGCGCGCTATCGGCGCTGGCTGGCGGCGGGCCGGCACGGCTCGATGGCGTACCTGGAGCGGCACGCGCCGTTCAAGGCCAACCCGGCGGCGCTGCTGCCCGGCTGCCGCAGCGTGCTGGTGGTGGCGCTCGGCTACTACCAGACGCCGGAGCGCGGCTGGATCAGGCCGGAGGAGGCGTTGCGCCGTCCGCCCGCGGTGGACCGCACCCGCGCGGAGAACCGGGTGCCGGAGGCGGCCTTGCCGGCGCCCACGCCGGCGGGACCGGGGGCCGGCGCCGGTTCGCCGACGGCGGTGGCGCCGGCGGGCGTGCAACCCGGTGACCGGAATGTGGCCGGTGGTTCGGCGCCGCACGCCGCCGGCGAGGGCGCGGAAGCACCGCGGCCGTCAGGAATTGCGTCGGCGCCGGTCCAGGCTTCTGCAACCGGTGGACCCGGCACACGCGGCGCCGTAGCGGATGAATCACGGCCGGTGGCTGGCCGGGTTGCGCAGTACGCCTGGGGGCGCGACTACCACAAGCTGTTGCGCGCCCGGCTGCGCAGCCTGGTGCGGCGGCTGGCGGAACACTACCCGGGCGAGCGGTTCCGTACCGGCGTGGACGCCACGCCGCTGCTGGAGTCGCACCACGCGGTGGCGGCGGGGGTCGGTTTCCGCGGCAAGCACACGCTGGCCATCAACGGCGAGGATGGCAGTTGGTTCTTTATCGGCGAGGTGCTGACCACGCTGGCCATCGCGCCGACGCCGGCGCGCTCGCGCAAGCGGTGCGGCAGCGGATGCTCGTACTGCATCGACGTGTGCCCGACCGACGCGATCGTCGCTCCCTACCAGCTCGACGCGCGGCGCTGCATCTCCTACCTCACCATCGAGCACCGCGGCCCGGTGGCCGAGGAACTGCGCGAAGCGATCGGGGACTGGCTGTTCGGTTGCGACCTGTGCCAGGAAGTGTGCCCGTGGACGGTTCGCGCCCGCGCCACCGCGGAGCCCGACCTGCTGCACTGGCGCGCCGGTGATGCGCTGGAGCTGGCTCCGCTGCTGGAACTGCGCACGCATGACGACCTGGTGGCGCGCTTCGCCGGGTCGCCGCTGATGCGTGCCGGCCGCGACCGCCTGGTGCGCAACGCCTGCACGGTGGCCGGCAACCGGGGCGCGGTCGAGCTGTTGCCGCAACTGCGCCGCCTGATGGGCGATCGGGACCGCGGCGTGGCCGAGCATGCGCGCTGGGCGGTGCAACGGATAACCGGCGCCGCCGAACCGCCCGCCCGCGGGCGCCCGCAGCCATGAACGATGCGGCGGCGGTCGTGGATCCGGAGCGCGACACCATCGTCGCCATCGCCACGCCGCCCGGCGCCGGCGCACTGGCGATAGTCCGGTTGAGCGGCGCCGGCGCGCTGGCGGTGGCGGACGCGGTGTTCCGCGGGCGCGCGAGTCTGCGCGCGGCGGCGACGCACACCGCCCACTACGGCGACATCGTGCGCCGGGCGGACGGCGCCGCGGGCGGCGGCGAGGTGATAGACGACGTGGTCGCCACGGTGTTCCGCTCGCCGGCGAGCTTTACCGGAGAGGACACGGTGGAGATTACCTGTCACGGGTCGGGCCTGGTCGCCGCGACGATCGTGGAAGTGCTGCTGAACGAGGGCGCGCGCGGCGCCACTCCCGGCGAGTTTACCCGCCGCGCATTCCTGAACGGCAAGCTGGACCTGACCCAGGCCGAGGCGGTAGCCGAAGTGATCGGGTCGGCCACCGCCGCCGCGCTGCGCGGCGCCCGCAACCGCCTGAACGGCGCCGTCGGCGGGCGGGTCGCGGATCTCCGGAAACAGGTGCTGGATTGCGCCGCGCACGTGGAGTTGGCGCTGGACTTCGCCGAGGAGGACGTGGAGTTGGCGCCGGGCGCGCAGATCGCCGCCGAGGTGCACGGAGTGCGCGCCGCGATCGCCGACATGCTCGCGACGTTCCGCGCCGGGCGCATGCTGCGCGACGGCGTGCACGTAGTGCTGGCCGGACCGCCCAACGTGGGCAAGTCGTCGCTGCTCAATCGCCTGGCGCAGGAAGCGCGCGCGCTGGTAACCGACATTCCCGGCACCACGCGCGACGTGATCCGCGAGGACCTGGACATCCACGGCGTGCCGGTGCGTCTGTACGATACCGCCGGATTGCGGGCGACCGCGGAAACCGTGGAGCGCCTGGGGGTCGAGCGTACCCTCGCCACGGCACAGGACGCCGACCTGGTGCTGTTCGTGAGCGCGGCCAACGAACCGTTCCCGCATGACGCGCTGCGCCAGGTGCGCGCCGCCACCGCGGCCAGCGGCGCCCCGGTCGTGGCGATCGCCAACAAAAGCGACCTGCTGGATCGCCGCGACCTGCCGGATCGCCGCGACCTGCCGGATCGCCGCGACCTGCCGGATCGCCGCGACAGGGGCGACCGCGCCGCGGCGGAGAACGCGGATCGGCCCGCGCTGGCGGTCTCGGCCCGCACCGGCGCGCGCATCGACGACCTGTGCAACCTGTTGCTGGAGCGAACCGTAGGTACCGGCGGCTACACCGAGCGCACCGCACTGGTAGCGAGCGCACGCCATCGCGACAGCCTGCAGCGCGCCGAAACGGCCCTGGCGCGCGCCGAGCAGGCCGCCGCGGCGGCGCAGGTCGGCGGCGAGCTGGTCGCGGCCGACCTGCGCGAGGCGGTATTTCACCTGGAGGAGATCGTCGGCATCGTGGCCAGCGACGACGTGCTCAACCGGATCTTCGCCGAGTTCTGCATCGGCAAGTAGGGTAGCGCCGCGCGTGCGCCGGTGAAGGGTGCGCCGCCGGCGAAGTGGCGCGCAGGTTATGGCTGTGCGGCGTAGCGAGCGTGCAGCCGGTGCACTGCCGCCCACGCCGTCCTCGGCATCTCCCCGTAGCCGTTATATCCGAGCCCGCTGCGCCCGATTACTTGACCGGCACGGACCAAAGCAGCCGAACCCCCGCACGGTGCAAGGTCATTTCGTAGTTGGGCTTTTCTTCGGGCACGGTGACGCCATGCGGCGTCCTGATTCGTGTCCTGGTCTCTCCGAATTCGAACTGCAGCGCCGGTACGTAAAACGCCTCCACCGCGAGCCTTTCGCCCAGCAGCGCGCCGACGGCCACCTCAGGCTGCACGTACCATCCGCCCCGATATGCGTTGTAGTACTCCGTGCCGCTCAGAACGTGGACGTCGCGGTCGTCTACCAATGAAATCGGCGAGACGATTCCTCCCAACCTTCCGTACAACCCATCCTTCACTTGGCCGAGTTCTACGAAGGCGCCGAGGCCGACAACCTGGTGAAGCACGAGATACCGGAGCAGCTCCTGGTCGGCGTCGAACCTCCCCTGCCTGTCGGGATACTCGTACTCTCCTCCACGCGCCGTCCAGGAGTGGTAGTTGCCCCGATACGCCAATCGCGCAAAGGACCGCACGTACAGCCCGTCACGTTTCTGTTCCACCAGCATGAGGTCGGTCGAGAGCTCCCAGCCAAAGCCGAAGAGCTCCGACGTACTGAGGGACCGGTGAGTAACGGCATCGCTCGTCGAGTCCAGGTAGTCCAGGTTTACCAGTGTTCCTCCCGGCGTGGCGGCCAGAAACCACAGGGTTCCGTTCATTCGCAGCATGCCGCGCATACGGTGGCTGACATGAATGCCGGCACGACCAACAAGAGCATCCCACGTCAAGTGGCTCAAGTAATCCGCGACATAATCCGAACGCGCATCCACGATCTCTCTCGTGGCCGCCCAGGTAGCTCCCGATTCCAGGCCGACCAACCACTCCGGATTCGGATCACAGCACCTCGACGAAAAAGGATACAGCACTTCCACAACGGCCGTCCCGACGACTACCGTAAGAAGGGTGAGGAACGCCAGTCGTAGCACGCGCCCTGCGCTAGCCCGCATCGCTCACCAAGGGGATCGGCTGGCCGATTTGGTCCCGAGTTGAGGGCGCCGGAAGTGTGCAGAGAGCAAGGAGGGGCCGTGGGGCGGCGGTGCGAGCGTGGTTTTCGTGCCACGCGCCGCTGATCAGGTCGTAATGGTCAGTCACAGGCGCTGCAAGCTGCGGAATTGGACGCACCTCCCCCTGGTCAGACCTGCTGCAGTGAGTTTCGTGGCGCTGTGGCGGGGCTACCCAGGTGCGTCGCGCACAGGGGCCACGCACACGGGGGCAGCGCGCAGGGCGGTGAGCGCCTGTGCGAACAGCTCCTGCAACGGATATACCGATGACAACGAGATCCGTACCCTGCGCACCGACACCTTGATACGTCCCGCGAGCTTGATCAGCCGCGCCCGGATGGTGTCGAAGCGCGCGTTGGCAAGCTCGGTTCCTTGCAGTCCCACGCGGCGCAGGATCGTCAACAGGATGCCGGCAAAGGCGGAGAAGTACAGCCGTATCTGATTGGCACGCATCGTCGCCGTCGAGGTACGGTCGGCGAACAGCCACAGTTGCTGCTCCTTGATGCGGTTCTCCATGTCACCACGGGCGCAGTACAGCTCTTCGTAGAGGGCCTGCTTGGCAATCGTCTGCCGGTCGAGGCTGGTCACCACGAAGCGCGGATTGCCGCCGCCGGTGCCAGGCAGCCACTCCGCCTTGGCCACCACCCGGCGGCTTCGGCTCCACGAGTCCAGCGTTCGGTAGCGGAACTCCCGGAACCGTCGCGACGCCTTCCCGCTCGCCGCACTGCGGCGCCGCGACTTGCGCAGCGCCTTGGCGATGCGCCGCTGCAGGCGTGCGTTGCGCGCCAAGCCGAGCACATAATCGACGCCGTTGTCCTCGCACCAAGCCATGATCGATTCGCGACAGAATCCCGAGTCACCGCGCACCAGAATCTTCGTCTCCGGCCAGCGTTGGCGGATCTGCGCCACTATCACTGTCAGTTCCTCCACCGCTCCGTCACTCGCGTCGCAGTCGGCGCGGCGCAGACGGCAGCGCAGCACATGCTCGCCACAGGTGATGTACAGCGGCAGATAACAGTAATGGCCGTAGTAGCCATGGAAGAAGCGGCCTTCCTGGTTGCCGTGCAACCGGTCATCGGTCGCATCCAGATCCAGCACTACCTGTGCCGGCGGTCGCCGCTCGCTGTCCAGAAACAGATCCACCAGCAGGTCGTCGATGATCCGGCCATCGGCGAGGATCTTCTTGTAGCGATGACACTTGGCCGTGTCTGGATCGCCCAGCTCCAGGCGGTTCAAGGTGCTGGACCCGGCCAGGGCGTGACCGCGGTCACGTTCGCGCAGGCGCTGCGCGCCGGTCACATCGGCGCACCCGGTGGCCAACGCCAGAGCGCTGTCGTCACGCAATCGGTCATGGTC
Source organism: Spirochaetia bacterium (assembly GCA_965208575.1). Lineage (GTDB taxonomy): Bacteria > Spirochaetota > Spirochaetia > SZUA-6 > Bin103 > Bin103. Next base: position 390,331 of record CBDBOV010000003.1, read on the forward strand.
ATTGAGGTCCTCATAGCCGGCCGCCAGCCCCAGCACCCGCTGGGCGATCAGGATCTGAAGGGGATGCTCGACCCGCTCCGGATCGCGATAGTCGGTGAAACAGGCCGCCAGTCGGCCGGTCACGTCAAATAACCGGTCAGCTTCGCGGAGCAACAGCACGCCGCTGTCCGATGTCAGCCGACCGCCATCAAACGCGCCCACGACCGAGCGCCGTCCGAGACCTTCAAATAGCAGTTGTTCTGTAGTACAGTGTGTTTCCACGGGGTGGTTCCTTGTGGCTTTGTATTTGTTGCTACCATATACAGATAACCACAAATTCCACCCCGTGTCTATCCCCCTGGTGAGCTTTCCGGGCTAGCCGATGTCGCCCTCGGGCTCAGGCTGCAAGCTGAGGGGCCTAGTCCACGGCCACTGCCGAGCCGGCGCCGGCCCCCGGTACGAACGTAATCACTATCCGGGCTCGATCCGGATCTTCCTTGTCTCTCTCGAGATAGAACGGACGATCTGGCGATTCCACGAAGAGCCTCTCCTCCGTTCCTTCGGGACGTCTCTCAAAGAGCCACGCGTCGTCGCTGCAGTCCGGCGCAGGCGGCAACTCGGCACACCCTCGAGGCAGGGAATCGTAGCTAACGCGCCAGTATTCGTATCTCCTGTAAGGAGCATCATGGTTTTCCTCGAAAAACGCTATGCTGCCAAAGGAGGTCACCGAGTAGTTGTCTTCCGGCGAATCCATCGGACCGAACACTGACATCTCAAACTCCCTTTTCTCGCGACTTCTCAGGGTGATAATACCGCTCCCATAAGGGTTTCTTACGCCGGTTGCTATGTCCTTGAATTCCTGTCCTCCCACATCAATACGTATCCTGACGAGTTCGGGCGCATCATTGACCACTTCAAGGGCATACACCGTAATATAGTCAGCCTTCAGCCCGTCTATGCGACATGCTGTAAAGGAGTAACCGGACAACGCGGCGACGACGACGACAAGAACACGGACGAGTATATTCGTGCTGAACCATCGCATCTCAACGCTCTATGGATACGTCGATCTTGGTGTAAAGTTCGGTCTTGGATTCGGAGACATGCCGGACATCCTCTTGATTGTGTAGATATCCCACGGCGAGAACCAGGTGTTCCCGTTCTCACGTCCCCACGCCGCTGACGGCAGCGCCGCCGCCGGTCAGCCGCTTTCCCGGTACAGGTAGCAGGAGGCGTAGTGGCCGTCGTCTCCCACTTCGTACAGGCGCGGCGGGCTGAGGTGGCACTCCTCCATCGCGTGCGGGCAGCGGTTGTAGAAGCGGCATCCCGCCTTGTCGCCCTTGCCGAACTCCTCTTCCGCGGACACCTCGATCTCCTCCGACCACTTGCGGGCCGGATCGGGGGTGGGAACGGAGCCGATCAGCAACTGGGTGTAGGGATGCTGTGGGTTGCCGATGACCGCGGTGGCGTCGCCGGTTTCTGACACCGCTCCCTCGTACAGGATGAAGATGCGGTCGCTGATCTGGTAGGCGGTGGAGAGATCGTGCGTGATGTACAGGAAGCTGATGCCGAATTCGTCCTTCAACTTGAGCATGATGTCGAGGATCATCGCCCGTAGCGAGGCGTCGATCATCGAAACCGGCTCGTCGGCCACGATCAGACGCGGCTTGAGCAGGAAGGCGCGAGCGACGATGAGCCGCTGGCGCTGGCCGCCGGAGAGCTGGTGCGGGTACTTGCCGAGGATCTCCTGCGGGCGCAGGCCCACCACCTCGAGCGCTTCGCCGATGATGCGCGCCTCGTCGACCTTGCGGCGCGCGAGCTTGAATTCCGTGACCGCCATGTGAAACACGTGGTCGACGCGGTAGAACGGGTTGAAGGCCGCGTACGGGTCCTGGAACACGGCCTGGCACTCGCGCCGGTACGACATCAGTTCCTTCCTGGACATCTTGTGGAGGTTGCGGCCGCGCCACAGGATCTCGCCCGAGGTGGGCTTGATGAAGTCCAGGATGAGGCGGGCGAGCGTGGTCTTGCCGCTGCCCGACTCGCCGGCGATTGCCGTGATCTTCGGCTGGTCGTCGTAAAGGGTGAGGGAGAAGTCGTCGACCGCGATCGTTTCGTGCTGCCTGCCGATGCCGCCGCCGAACACCTTCTTCACGTTCTTTACTTCCAGCAGCCGGTTGCTCATTCTCGCCGCCCCACTCATTTGTACAAATGCCCGCGACTCATTCGTACAGATTCTTCACGTTTCACTTCCAGCAGCCGGTTGCTCGTCGTCGCCGTCCTACTCATCGTACAGATGGCAGGCGACCATGCGCCCCGGCCGGACCTCCCGGTACCGCGGCACTTCCACCCGGCAGCGCTCGGTGGCGTGCGGGCAACGTGGATGAAAGATGCATCCGGGCGGCGGCGCGAGGAGGTTGGGAGGCAGCCCCGGTATCCCCTCTAGCGGTTTCTTCTCCTTCACGGAAGGCACCGAGCCGATCAGGAGCTGGGTATAGGGATGCAAGGGGTCGTTGTAGATGTCCTCCGCCGTACTGACCTCGGCGACCTTGCCGGCATACATCACCGCGAGGCGGTTCACCAACTGGGCCAGAAGGCCCATGTCGTGCCCGATGATGACGAGCGCCGCCCCGAGGCCCTCCTGCACCTTGATGAGCGTCTGTGTGACCACCCGCTGCACCACGACGTCGAGTGCGCTGGTCGGCTCGTCGGCGACGATCACCTGCGGCTGCAGGACGATCGCCATGGCAATGCATACGCGTTGCTTCATGCCGCCAGACAACTCGTGCGGGTACATGTGGTAGACGCGGGCCGGCAGGCCGACCATGCCGAGCAGCTCGATGATTCTGGCCTTCGATTGCGCGCGTCTGCCGCCGCCGCCATGGGCGGCGACCGCGTCGTTTATCTGGCTGCCGATCTTTACCACCGGGTTGAGCGAGTTCATCGAGCCCTGCGGAATCAGCGAGATTCGGCTCCAGCGCACCGACCTCATCTGTTCGTCGTCCAGTTGGAGAATGTCGGTGCCGTCAACGAGAATGCGTCCCTGCTCGACCGACCCGGGCGGCTTGATGAGGCGCAGCAGCGTGGTCGCGGTGGTCGACTTGCCGCAGCCGGACTCGCCGACGATGCCAAAGCGCTCGCCCCGCCTCACCTCGAGGTCGATGCCGTCCACCGCCTTGACCGGTCCGCGATCGGTCCAGTAGTAGACCTTGAGGTCTTCCACCTTGAGCGCAACATCGGTCATGCCGGTGCCCCTGGTGCGAACATTCCGGCTGTACCGCGACGGCAGCCTGTTGCCTTCATCGCCTTCCCTGTCGCGGAGTCACCGTGCTCCTCCCTTGCGGACCCTGGGGTTGTAGACCTCGTCGAGACCGATGTTGATCAGTTGCAGGCCGAGGAAGATCAGCACCAGGATGATCATCGGCGGCAGCACCCACCACAGGATGCCGCGGATCATCGCCCCCCGCCACATCGCCCAGTACACCATGACGCCGAGGGTGGTGGTGTTCTGCGGTCCCAGGCCGAGAATCTCCAGGAATACCTCGGCGAGGATCGCGCCCGAAACGGCATTCGCGAAGGTGGTGCCGACGTAGGGCAGCATGTTGGGCAGAATCTCCCGGAACACGATCTTCACGTCGCTCATCCCGGACAGCTTGGCGAGATTGATGAACTCCCGCTTGCGCAGGCTGAGAACCTGGGAGCGAAAGGTACGGGCCGGGAGCGGCCAGGCGAACACGGCCAGGATCAGGACCAGCGCCGGAATGGTAAGGAACCGGACGTAGGAGGACAGCACCACGAGCAGGGGAATGGTGGGGATGACCAGGAACACGTCGGTGACGCTGCGCAGCGAGTCGTCCACCAGGCCGCCCCGGTAGCCGCTGAATATGCCGACCGCCGATCCCACCACCAGGCCAACCAGCCCGGTGAAGAACCCGATGATCAGCGACTGCCGGACCGCGTGCACCAACTGGTCGAAGACGTCGCGCCCGAGCGTGTCGGTACCGAGCAGGTTCTGGAACGAGGGCGGCAGGTCGGGCGCGTGCAGTCCGATCGACGCCACGTCGTAGGGGGCCAGCAGGTCGGCCGCGACGGAGACCAGCACCAGCACCAGCACGATGGCGAAGCCGACCGACAACTTGGCGTTGGTGCGGAACGCGAACTTGACGGCGCTCTTCGCCGAGGAAGCGATGGACACCTTCACGGTCAGTCACCTCCATGGCTGATGCGCGGATCGATGATCGGATACAGGATTTCGAGGATGAGATTGGCGGTCAGCACCGACAGGATGGTCAACAGCAGAATACCCTGCAAGAGGTTGTAGTCGAGATTGCCGATCGCGGACAGCAGCAGTGCACCGAGGCCGGGATAGTTGAATATGGTTTCGGTCAGGATCGACCCGTTCATGACGAACCCGAGGGCTATCCCGAACGCGGCCGCCTGCGGCAAGAGGGCATTCCTGAGTGCGTACTTGGTCAGAATCATCGACCGCTTCAGGCCCTTGGCCTCGGCGAGCAGGATGTAGTCTTCGCCGAGCGTGGTCAGGATCATCGAGCGCATGGTGATGACCCAGAAACCGATCGATGCGATGACGATCGACAGCGCCGGCAGGGTCGCATGATAGATGATGTCCCAGACCAGCTTCCAGCCTTCCGGGCGCCCGCCGATCAGGCTGAAACCGCCGGAAGATGGGAACACGGACAGATTGTAAGAGAAGAAAAAGACCAGCAGCAGGGCCACGAAGTAGTAGGGGATCTGGTTGAGTCCGAGACTCACCACCACAATCGTCGAGTTTATCTTCGAGTCGCGCCGCCAGCCGACGATCGCGCCGAGCAGGTTGCCGAGCACCCAACTGATCACGGTGGCCACCAGGAGCAGCCCCATGGTCCATGGCAGTGCAGTTACCAACAACTCCTGCACGGTAGTGGGAAAGGCCATGATCGACGGTCCGAGGTCGCCGCGCAACAGGCTCCACAGGTATCTGAAGTATTGCTCGAGCCAGGTGCCGTTGAGGCCGAACTGTTCCTTGTATGCCGCGACTATCTCGGCGCCGCCGGAGACCACCTCGCCGTGTTGCGCCATCTGGTCGATGAGCGCCGAGATGGGGTCGCCCGGAATCATCCGCGGAATGAAGAAGTTCGCGCTGATCGCGATGATCACGGTCAATACATACGCTACCAACCTCCTTCCGATGTAGGTCACAAGAGCGGCCATGAATGCTCCTTCCGGGTAGACAAGATTCCCCCTCTCCCGGCCAACGTCGGGTGCCTGGGGAGAGGGGGAATCAAGGAATCGGCAGCCGTTATACGTGCCGGCCTACTGGGGCTCGACGTTCAGCAACGTGAACAGGAAGTGCGGCCACCAGTGAAACGGCGTTATGTACGGATCGTCTTCGCTCGGAAACCCCTTCCAGTGCAGGGTATCGTAGGTGTTCGAGGTAACCGTCTGCAGGGTGCCGATGACCGGCAGGTCGCGCAGGTAGATTTCCTGCGCCTGCGCCAGCACCTCGTCGGCCCGCGGATCGTCCGGGAGCAGCGCGGTCAGCTCGTCGAGGAGCGCGTCGTACTCGGGGTTCGAGTAGCGGATGCGGTTCTGATCGGCAGACTCACCTTCCGGCAGGGCATACTTGCTGTGGAAGCCCTCCAGCCAGGCGTACGGGTCCCACGCTTGACCGAGGCCCTGGGCACACGCCCACGCCACGTTCATGTCGTAGTCGTTGCGCCGCCACGCTTCACCGTGAGGCGCCGGCTCCAGCACCTTCCACGACGCGTCGACGCCGATCGCCTTGAGGTCCTCGCTGATGCTCTGCGCCATCTCCCGGTGCCCGGACCACGGCGGCGAAATGATCACCCAGGAGAGCCGGATGCCGTCCGGCGTAACGTAGATGCCGTCGCGGCCTTTCTCGAAGCCCAGGTCGTCCAGGATCTTGACCGCGCGCTCGGGATCGTACTCCTCGGTGTTGTACTTCTCCAGCATCTCCTTCCAGTCATCCAGGTACGGCGTGATGGTGCCGTAGTAGGGGTAGGGCAGCTTGGAAGTCCGGGTGACCCCTTCGAAGGCCGCGAAGTTCAGCTTGTTCTTGTTGATGGCGTAGGAAATCGCCCAGCGTACTTCACGCTGGTCCAGCGGCGGCCGCTGGATGTTGAACCAGAGCGCCCTGGTGCACGGGTCGAGCGCCACCCACACGTCGACGCCGTCGTTGCGCTTCACGACCGTCTCGTACTGCGACTTGGTGAAGCCGGACCACACGTCCATGCGGTGCTCGATCTGCTCGATCATCATCTTTTCCGCCGGACCGGGCCCGGTGACCAGCAGGAACTCCGCACCCGGGAACTCGCCCATCACGTCCTTGGCCCAGTAGTCGTCGCGGCGCTTCCAGGAGACCGCCTCGGCGCTCGTATCCACCAGCGTGTAGGGGCCGGTCCACACCGGGTCGGGGTAGTTCTTGAAGGTGGTCGGGTCTTCCTTGGACCAGACGTGCTCGGGCACGATCGGCGGCACCCAGAGGCCGATCAGGAAGCTGTAGTGCGCCCTGGTGTGGGGCTCTTTCAGCTTGATGAATACGGTGTGCGAGTCCTCCGCCCGGACCTCGGTCATCCACTCGTCGATCCACCCCGACCAGCGCAGGGTGGGGGCGTTTGCCTTCAGCATGTTGTAGGTGAAGACGACGTCGTCGGCGTTGAACTGTTCGCCGTCACTCCAGGTGACGCCCTCACGCAGCTTGATGGTGATGGAGTCGTGGTTGGGTCCATACTCGAACGAGGTGCCGAGCCACGGCACGATCTCGCCCTGGTACAGGTTCATGTAGAAGAGATTCTCCGCCATCCACCAGTTACCGGTTTCACCACGGTGGCCGGCCAGGTATGGATTGTACAGTTCGGGCGCACCGAACTTTCTGCCGGCGCGCACGATGAGGGTATCTTCGCGCGGCATGTTCTGAGCCACTACCGGCTCGGCCAGAATGGCGAGGGCGAAGAATGCGAGGACAGAATACAAGAACGCCTTGGTTCGTTTCGAGGACATTGGCTATGCTCCTTTCGCTGTCTTTGGTTTTGTTGTCTTGAGATTGGTTCGAAGCGATAGCGGATTCACGTTTGGTAAGGATAGGACAATCCGCATACTGACACCCTGTTTGTTAATTCGATTCGCTCCCCCTTGTTTGTGCAATTGTGTACCGTGCGGCGCAAATGACGGTGTTGTGTATAGTATTCGGCATGGCCCTGTCAATACGTGGTGTGCGGCGGCCGCCGGCGCACGGAGCGCGGCGGCGCGATGGCTGAGCATCGGCTCGAGGGGGTGCGCCGGCTCAGCGCGTCCGCCTGCGTGCTGCGGCTGGAGCGCGGCGAGCTGGCGTTCGAGCCGGGGCAGTACGTGACGCTCGGCCTGGCCGGCAGCACGGCGCGCCGCGAGTACTCGGTCTACTCCGGCGGCGGCGACCCGTTCCTGGAGGTGCTGATCAAACAGGTGGAAGGCGGCTCGGTGTCGCGCCAGCTCGCGCGCCTGGCGCCCGGCGCGGTGCTCGACTGCGACGGGCCGTTCGGGTACTTCACGATACCGGCCGCGCGCCGCGGCGAACCGCTGCTGTTCATCGCCTCCGGCACCGGAATCGCCCCGTTTCGCAGCTTCGCGCGCAGCTACCGCGGCCTGGACTACCGGATCCTGCATGGGGTCAGGACGGCGAGCGAACGCTACGACAGCACCGAGTACCCGGCGGAACGCTACCTGTCCTGCCTGAGCCGGGTGCCGGCGGCGGCCGTTCCGCGCGGCAGCTACCATGGCCGGGTTACCGCGTACCTGCACGAGCACCCGGTGGCGCCGGGCACCGCCTGCTACCTGTGCGGCAACAGCGAGATGATCTTCGCGGCGTTCGACATTCTCAAAAAGCAGGGCATCGCGGGCGCCGATCTGTTCGCCGAGGTGTATTTTTAGCGGCACGCGATGTTCGATCTCATCGTCATAGGCGGCGGTCACGCCGGCATCGAGGCGGCGCTCGCGGCGGCGCGCATGGGCTGCACGGTCGGCCTGGTCACCGGCGAGGCGGCGGCGATCGGGCGCATGTCGTGCAACCCGGCGATCGGCGGCACCGCGAAGGGGCACCTGGTGCACGAAGTCGACGCCTTGGGCGGCGTGATGGGCGAGCTCGCGGATGCTACCGGCATCCAGTTCCGCCTGCTGAACCGCTCCAAGGGGCCGGCGATCTGGTCGTCGCGCTGCCAGTCGGACCGCGACGCCTACGCGGACGCGGCACGGCGCATGGTGGCCCGGCAGCGCGACCTTTCGGTGGTGGAGGCGATGGTGACCGGGGTGGCGGTGCGCGCGGGCCGGATCGCCGCCGTGGTGACCGACCGCGGCGGCGAGATCGGCTGCCGCGCCCTGGTGGTCGCGTCGGGCACGTTCCTGAACGGCGTGTTGTACACGGGGCTGAACGGCACCGCCGGCGGCCGTATCGGCGAGCGGCCCGCCGGCGGGCTGTCCGAGGCATTCCGGCTGCTCGGCCTGAAGACCGGCCGCCTCAAGACCGGCACCCCGCCGCGCCTGCGCCGCGACAGCATCGACTTCAGCGTGACCAGCGAGCAGCCCGGCGACGCCGATCCGGCGCCGTTCTCCGGCCGCACCGACCCGCGCGCGTTTCCGCGGCTGCCGCAGGTGAGCTGTCACATCACCTTCACCAACCGGGCAACGCACGAGATTCTGGCCACCGGTTTCGATCGCTCCCCGATGTTCACCGGGCGCATCCGGGGCGCCGGACCGCGCTACTGCCCGTCGATCGAGGACAAGGTGGTGCGCTTCGCGGACCGCGACCGCCACCAGTTGTTCCTGGAACCGGAGGGGCTGGAGTCCGACCTGATCTACCTGAACGGGTTCTCGAGCTCGCTGCCGGCCGAGGTGCAGCTTGCCGCGCTGCGCACCGTGCCGGGGCTGGAGCGGGTCGAGGTGGCGCGCTACGGCTACGCCGTGGAGTACGACTATTTCCCCGCCTACCAGGTGGATGCCACGCTGGAGAGCAAGCTGGTGCGCGGGCTGTACTTCGCCGGGCAGGTGAACGGCACCTCCGGCTACGAGGAGGCGGCGGCGCAAGGGCTGATGGCCGGTATCAACGCGGCACTGGCGGTACGCGGCGGGGCGCGCGACGAACTGGTGCTGCGGCGCGACGAGGCCTACATCGGGGTGCTGATCGACGACCTGGTCACCAAGCCGTCGCACGAGCCGTACCGCATGTTCACCTCGCGCGCCGAGTACCGGCTGGCGCTACGGCAGGACAACGCGCGCCGCCGCCTGAGCGCGTACGGCCACGAACTTGGCCTGGTCGCGGGCGCGGAGATGGATCGGACGCGGCGCCGGCAAGGGATGCTGGATGCGGCGTTGGCCCAGTTGCGAACGACCTCCGTCGCCCCGGCCGCGGTGAACCGCTGGCTGCGGTCGCTGGGCGTGCGCGAGTTGCAGCACCCGGAAACCGCCGCCGCGCTGTGCCGCCGCCCGGAGGTGCGGCTGCAGGGCCTGCTGGCGGCGGCGTTGCCCGCTCAGCCGCAACTGCGCGCCCTGCTGGGCCGGCCCGAGGTGCTGTCCGCCGCCGAGGTGGAGCTGAAGTACGAGGGATACATCGACCGCGAGCGCAGGAGCATCGAACGCCTGAAGCGGTTCGAGGCGCTCAGAATCCCGGCGCGGTTCGACTACCAGGCGGTCGATGCGCTGTCGCGCGAGAGCCGCGAGAAGTTGGCGCTGGTGCGGCCGCGTACCCTCGGCCAGGCGTCGCGCATCAGCGGCGTGCGCCCGGCCGACATTAGCGTGCTGCTGGTCCAACTTCGCGCCGGGCAGGGGTCCGCCAGGCAAGTGCCACCTGGGAACGGGGTGCGCTAGCGGGGGCAGCCGACCCTGGCGTCACCCTTCGGCGGTACGCGGCAGCACCAGGGTCAGGCGGTTCCGTCCGTCCTCGTAGCGGTAGCTCACGTCTTCGACCAGCGTACGCACCAGGTGCACCCCCACCCCTCCGACGCGCCGCTCGTCGATCGACAGTTCGGCGTCGAATTCGGGTGCTTCCTGCAGCGGATCGAACCGGGGGCCGTCATCGAGCAACTCGACGGTGACTGCCTTCGGTGTCGAGCCGACGATGACGTCGAGGTGGCGCGCGCCGCCGTCGCGGCCATGCGTCATGACGTTGAGCGCCAACTCCTCCAGCACCAGGTTCACCTGGAACAGCAGCTTGGGGGCCCAGTCGTCCCGCTCCGCCATCTCCTCCACGGCCTCGACAACCCGCGGCAACTCCTCGGGCCGTGCGTCAAGCTGCAGGTGCACGGCCTCGCTCACACCGCCGGCCTGCCCGTGGTCGGAGGCGCAACGTTGCGAGTCGGGGCAGGCATCAACATTGCCAGGCGTTCCAGGTGCCGCTCACCGGCGCCGCTCTCGCAGCCCGTCTAGCCGGAAGAGACCGCCGACACCGCGGCCGACTCGGAGTCGTGCACAGGGATGATCCGGTCGAACCCGCTGATCTCGAACACCTCCCGAATCGACTCGGTAAGCTCGCAGAGGGCGAACTTGGTGCCCCGCTTCTGCAGCATTCTCGCGACCATCAACATGACCCGCAGCCCGGAACTGCTGATGTAGGACAGCTGCTTCAGTTGCAGGACCACCGCACGGTCGCCCTCGTCGATCACCCCTTCGAGGGCCTGTTGAAATTCCTGCGAATTGCTGCCGTCGACCCGCCCAGCGGCTGTTACGATCAGAGTGTCTCCCTGTCGTTCCTCTGAGATTTTCATTCCGACGTGTCTCCTATGCCAATTTGTGATTCGCCACTGCGCGGATTCGCGCGAACTCGATACGCGACCGCACGTGCGAAGGTTGACGCCGAGTATACTACAACCCGCCGTCCGTCGTCTGCGGCGTTCATGCCGCGATTCGTTTTCTCATGACCAACCGATTGCGCCCGCCGATCACCAGGTAGTCCGCGTCGTCCATCTGTGCCGGGCGTGCGATCTGGTTTCCGGTGCGGCTGATGTAGCGTCCGTCGCCGCCGGACGCGAGGTCGGACGGCGGATCCACGAGCGTGTACGGCTGGCCGTCGTCGTCCACGGCGACTTCCACAACGCCCTCTTCGATGCTGAGCCTGATATCGATTTCGTAGGTGCTGCCGGCCGGCAGCCGGAAGTCGATGGTGGTCGTAAGCACGTCGGCGATGGCCATCTGCACGCTGCGGGTGTCCGCAATGTCCATGCCGCACTGGCGCGCGAACGTCTCGACGCCCTGCGCAATGCGGGGGATCTCGGCGAGGTCGTTGCGCAGGGAGAGCCGGTGCACGACCATCGAGTCCGGCATGTCCTCGCGGCTGAGCACGAGCATCGCGATATCGTCGAATTGCGTCGCCTCGCCGGCGAACGCCTCGACGCCGCGCAGCATGGCCTCGATGGTGTCGTTGGGGCTGCGCCCCGCACTGGCAAGCAGGTTCTCGCGCATCCGGTCGTAGCCGAATTCCTCTTCCCGCAGGTCGGTCGACTCCGGAACCCCGTCGGTATAGAGGAACAGTTTCCCCTGCGGCGGCAGTACCACCTCGCCGTCGTCGTAGGTCAACCCGTCGAACATGGCCAGCGCCACTCCGCCGGTCAACGGCAGCAGGTCGGCGCGCCCGGGAGCGACCAGTACCGGTGGGTTGTGACCGCCGTTGGCGTAGCGCAGGGTGCCGTCGCGGCGGTCGAAGATGCCGTAGAAGACCGTTACGAACACGTCCTCGCGCGAGGCGTCGGCGAGCGTATCGTTGACCATCTCCAGGCACTTGCCCGGTCCGTCCAGAACGTAGCGCGCGGTGGCGCGGATCACGGTGCGGGTGACCGCCATGAACAGGGACGCGGGCACCCCCTTGCCGACGACGTCGCCGATGACGATGCCGACGCGATCGTCGTCGAGGGGGAAGAAGTCGTAGAAGTCGCCGCCCACCTCCCGGGCCGTCTGCATGGCCGCATGAATGTGGGCGCCCTCGGTGTCGAGGCGCTCGCCGGGCAGGAACGAGCGCTGTACGCGGGTGGCGACTTGCAGGTCGTGCTGCAGCGCCAGGTAGGCGGTCTGCGTGCGCAGCGCCTCCTGCAATTCGGCCACCAGCTTGCGCAACCGTTCCTGTTGCACACCGACGCGGTCGGCCATCTTCTGGAACGCGAACCCCATCATCTGCAGGTCGCCGGCCATTTCCAGGTCGGACTGCACGTCGGTCTGTTCGTCCGCGGCGGCTTCCTCGGGTACCTCGATCTCGGCCAGGTCGCTGAGGATGTCGCGGCGCTCGTCCTCGTCGAGCGTGGTCGCCAGGCGCGTCATCTCGCCGCGGATGAAGCGCCCCTCCTGGCGCTGCCGCCTGATCGCGCGGCGGCGGTGGCGGCGCAGCGTCAGCGTCTGGTTGCGGAACGTGTTGACCGCCTGCGCGATGCGCGCCAATTCGTCGTTGCCGCGCTCACCGCTGATCTTCACCGTGGCCTGGGTGTCGCCGCGTGACAGCGCGTCGAGGACCTGCACCCCTTCAATAAGCGGAGACAGCGCGCGGCGCAGATAGTAGGAGAGGGCCAGCAGGGATACGAGCAGGAAGCCGCCGATCGACAGAAAGGTGATCATGCTCACCTCGCGCTGGCCGGCGAACGCCGCGCTCACGTCGCGCACCGTCACCACGCTCGCGATCAGGTTGCCGAGCGACGCCTCCAGTGGAAAGGCGGCGATCGAGAATACGCGGTCGTCGAAGCGCAGCACCTGCGAGGCCCCGTCGCGCACGCGTGCCGCACCGCGCACCAGGTCCCAAACCTGCTCGTCGGTGCCTGCCATGAGGCGGCCGCGCCGGTTCACGATCAGCACTTCCGAACCGGAATCGTCCCTCAGCTCGCGCAGCGCGAAGCCGATGTCGGAGGCGCAGATGGCAATCGCGAGCAGCGCGCCGTCTTCCCGGTACAGCGGTACGCCGACCGAGAGCGTGATGTTGCGTTCGGCGTCGATCGCCACACCGCTGCTGCCGCTGCCGGCGGCGATCATGGCGGCGACCGCATCGTCGCTCGCCGCCGCGGCCGGTTCGAACGCGGGCACCGACGAATACAGCACCTCGCGCGACCGGGACACGATGTCGAGCCGGGTGACGTCCCTGCTGCGCTGCAGCGTGGCGAGGGTGCGCCGGGCGGCGTCAGACACGAGCCCGCGGTCGCCGCTGACGATGGCGTCGCGCAGGTTGCCGTCCTCGGCAACCACCGGCGTGACCTCGCGGATACGCTGCAGCCCGGTTTCGACGATCTTGCCCCAAATGGCGCGGCTGCCGTTGATCTCCGTCACCTCCAGTTGGTTGCGCAGCAACTCCTCCCGCTGGTAGCCGGCGAACAGCAGTCCGGCGACCATGACGGCCAGGAAGGCCACCACGATGATGCCGATGCGTGTCTTGATTCCCACCGCGGCTACTCGACCACCTGTGCGACGCGCAGCAGTCCCATGGGCGGATAGATCCCCAGTTGCAGCGCCACCGGCATGCGCAGGAGGATCGCGAACCGGGCCAGCGACCGCACCGGGATCTGTTCCGGCGGCTCGCGGTCGACCAGAATGCGCTCCGCATGCGCGCCGGCCAGCTTGCCGATCAGGTAGTAGCGGCTGACCAGGCCGAGCATTGCGCGCGAGCGTTCGAAACTCGCTTCGACGGCGGCGAACGACGGGATGCCCTGTTGTGCAGCGCGTTCGCTGATCTGCAGGCTGTTGACCGTAATGAACGAGTCCGGGCCCATGTACAGGAAGTCGGCGCCGCTTCCCACCAGGTCGTCAACCAGCTCGTCCAGGCGGGTGGCGTCCGGTCTGCCCTCCGCGTTCAGCGGAACCGGATACTCCAGCAGCGTGATGTCGCGGGCGCCGGTTTCCGTGCGTAGCTGGTCGACGTTGGTCACCGAGTTGCGCTCCAGCGGGTTGTAGATCACGCCGAGCGTGTCGATCGGGCGGTACGCGAGGATCGTGTCAATCTGCGAACTGATGGGCGTCAGGAAAATGCTGCCGGTGAGCGGCCGTCCGGGGGCTTCGAACTCCATGACGACCTTGTCCTGTACCGGGTACGAGACGACCGAGAACACGCCGGGAATGTCGCCGATGTGCATGCCCGGCTCCGCGCCGGTGTGCGGGCCGAAAATACCGAGCGCTACCGAGGTGCCGAAGGTGTGAACCAGGTCCGGCTTTTCGGCGCGTATCTCGGCGGCGAATTCCGGGAGCCTGGCGCGGTTGCGATCGGCATTGCGCAAGGTGTAGCGCACCGGTATTCCGCGTTCGTACATGTGTGCGCGGAAGCCGTGCTCCACGTCGGTCTCCCCTCGCCAGACCACCAGGTAGACGTGGAACGCGCCGCCGGCGGACTGCGCGGCGCCGTGACCGGCCGCGGCCAACAGCAATGCGGCGAGGAGCGCGACCGCGAGCGGAAAGCGCGGCACCGCGTACCATGAGCGCGACATCGCGAGCGGGAGGCGCGGCACCGCTTCCGAGGCGCGCGTCGCGACAGGGAAGCGCGGCACCGCGTACCGGCAGCGCGGCGCCGTGCGCGGGATGCGCCTCACGCCGACACCCTCCCGGTTCCGATCCCGGCGTCCGCATGTCCGCCCTGCCGTTCGCGGGGGCGCCCGCCGAACAGCGTATAGCAGACCGTGCAGGCGAACACCAGCACCCCGACGATGAGCATTCCCTGCCCGTAGCCGACGAAGGTGACCACCGCGCCTACCGCCAGCGCGCCGGCCGCGGTGCCGACGCGTTCGATGGTACGGAACGCGCCGACGATCGCACCGGGTCCCAGGCCGACACTTCTGCCGTGTTCGGCGATTCTCTGCACGACCGCGAGTTGCGGGGCGGTGGTCAGCGCCTGCCCGGTGCCCAGCACGGCGGCGGCGGCCACCACCCCGGCCGTGGATCCGATTAGCGTCGGCAACAGGCACCCGACCCCGCTCATCAGGCCGCCGAAGATGATGAAGGTGCGCGGCCGTCCGCTGCGGTCGGAGCCGCTCGCGGCCAGCGGCGTAATCGCGATGCAGGCGATGCCGAACACCATCAGCACGCGCCCGATATTCGACTGCGTGTTGCCGAGGTCGGCAAGGAACAGCGGCAGCAGGAAGAAGTACAGGCCGCTGAGGATCAGCTTGTTGGGCACCGCCGAGAACAGGGTCAGCACCACGAACTCGCGCTGCGAGAACACGCGCCGCCAACTGCGCATCGACTGCATGCGCGGACGCCTCTGCGTCTGCGAGTCCCGGTCCACCGCGATCAGCGCCGCCCCGGCGGCGAACACGGCCATCGCGGCGGCGACGAGGAGCGTGTTGCGATAGCCGAGGCGGTCGGCGAGGATGCCGCCCATTGCCGGACCGCAGACGAATGCCGCGAAGAACGCGCCGGTGAAGCCGGTCATGCCGACGGCACGGCGCGACGCCTCCGCGTGGTGGGCGACGTAGGTCTGGGCGGCAATGAAAATGGTTCCGTAGCCGAGGCCGGCGAGTGTCCACCACAGCAGCGCCTCGACGATGGTGGTCGACAGGGCCGCTCCGACGTGACCGGCGACCGACGGCACGATGCCCAGGATGAACAAGGAGCGGGGGCCGAACGTGTCGGTGATCGCACCGGCGATCGGCGTGGCGAGCAGCACCACCACCATGAACGTCGTGAACGGCAGGCCGATCGTGAGCTCGCGGCTCAGGTTGCCGATCGGCGTATACACGTCGCCGAAAAACAGCGGCAGGAAGGGACGGGAGAGTTCCTGCGCGAGCATGAACAGGAACAGCGGAATGCGCACGTCCATCGGTGAGCGGGGCACGACGGTCCGTTCGAGGCCCGGAGTGGTAAAGCGGAATCGCTCCCCGAGGCCGGTCACCACGTCTCGTATGCGCTGCTGAATGGTGCGGTCGATCTGCACGGCGCGTGCGTCCTCGGCCTCCTCGGTCAACATGGCGAACGCCGTGTTGACGCGCTGCACGACCGAGTTGTAGGCCCGCGCGACGTGGCCCACTTCGTCCCGCCTGCGCAACCCGATCCGGTACAGGAAGTCGCCCTTCGCGCCGCGCACGATGAGGCGGTCGGCCAGTCTGATGGGACCGGAAATGCGTACCACGACGAACGCCACCAGCAACTCTATGCCGATCAGCAGGGTGACCAGGAACGCGGTCACGATATCGAACCGCAAGCCGGCCAACTCCGACCGCACGGCGCCCTCGCGCACATCGACGTGCAGGAATCCTACCGTTTCGCCGCGCGCCACGATCGGCAACTGGAGCGAATCGGCGGCGCGTGTGGAAGCGGCCCGCGTGCCCTGCGTGTAGAGCTCGGCACCGTCGCGGTTCGACACCCCCACGTAGGTGAAGTCGGGATTGCGGGTCAGAACGCCCTGCAGGAATTCGTCCATGCCGACGAGCGCGTCCAACGGTATGCCGAGCGCGACGGCATAGCTGATCTGCTCGGTGGCGAGACCCCCGGCAACCTCGGCCTTGCGATGGATTTCGGGGAGCAGCGAGTCTTCGAAGGAAATTGCCAGGACGTAGGAAACGACACCCTGGGCAAGGAGCAGCAGTACCGCGGTCAACGCGGCAAGGCGCAGGATCACGCCGCGGAAGAGCCGCTGTTCGTCGGCGGGCGCGCTGCGCGCTGCCTCCTCGGCGGGTCTCGGATCTATCGGGGCGTCACTCATGAGTCGGCGAGGTCGCTCCGTGGTAGCGAAGGCGACGAAGATCGATTGGTGACCACGCGCGAGGCGTGCGGCTCGGCCTCGATGCGGCGGATTTCCCTGGTGGCCTGAACGACCGCCTCGCACGCCTCGTCGGCGGTCCGGGCAAGGTCCGCCGCCGACGGATCGTGCCCCGCCTCGCGCTCCTTCCCCGAATCTTCGAGGGTGACCCGAATCAACTGCAGGCGCTTGCGCAGCCGGCTGGTCAGGATCACGGCCAGTACCGTGCCGGTGAGTGAGACCAGCACCACGGTGGCGGCGCACAGTCCGGCGATGCGCACCGCCATGGTGCGCACCTCGCGGTCGAACGCGTCGCGCGAATAGCGCAGCGCAAGCGCGCCGACCGCACGCCCGAGAACGTCGTGCACCCGCACGCCGACGACGTGGGCGTCGTGTTCTATCCGGGTCCACACCGGCTGATCGGGACCCTTCCACGCGGCCGCCCATTCCGTCGATACCAGGTCGCCGCGCAGGCTCTCGTCGGAGCTGTACAGCACCGTGCCCTGTTCGTCGAACATCTCGATCGACAGTACTCCCGGATCGCGCAGCGTGCGTGCCTGCAGATCCGCGTTGACCCCCGGCAGCGAGTCGACGGCGAGGCCGAGAGACAGCGAAGCCTCGATGGAGTGGCCGACGTCCTGCAGGACCAGCGCGTGCCGGTCGCGCAGCAGGTCGGACAGGTACTTGCGGTACTTGTAGTGGTTCATCAGCCCGGTCAGGGATACCGCGAGCGTGAGGATGAGAAAGATGTTGACCGACACGCGGGCCGGGAGATTGAGCAGCATCTACCTTGAATTCCGCCGCTGACAGGGTATCACGGAGGGGCCGACCCGCTCACTCCTCGTCGTCCTCTTCCGGCATCAGCACGAACTCGGGATAGGCGTCGATCTTCAACTCTGCCGTGTCCTGACCCATGCGCTCCACGTTCTTCGTGACGCGCACCGTGAGCAGTACGTCGATCAGCTTCCAGGCCGCGTACGACAGCACGAATACGAAGGCGCCGACCGCCAGTACCCCGACGAGTTGCACGCCGAAGTTGCCGCCGGCGGCGATGCACACCGCCAGGGTGCCCCAGACGCCGCAGATCAGGTGGGCGGGTACGGCTCCCACCACATCGTCGATCTTCATCTTCTCCAGCGTCTTGATGCCCAGGGTGCAGAGGAAGCCGCCCACGGCGCCGATGATCACCGACCACAGGTGCTGCGTGATGTCGGGGCCCGCCGTGATCGAAACCAGCCCCGCTATGGCGCCGTTGAGCGCGGCGAACATGTCGGTGCGGCCGAGCAGCCAGCGGGAGCAGGCGAGCGCGGTGATCACGCCGGCGGCGGCGGCCAGGTTGGTGTTCACCATCACGTTGCTCATCGCCACCGCGTCGAGGGCGGAGCCGAGGGCGAGTTGCGAGCCGCCGTTGAATCCGAACCAGCCGAGCCACAGGATGAACACCCCGAGCGTGACCAGTACGACGTTGGAGGGCGGCGTGGCGCGGACGGAGCCGTCCTTGCGGAACTTGCCGAGCCGCGGGCCGACCACCAGCACGCCGGCCAGTGCTGCCCAGCCGCCGGTGCCGTGCACGATGGTGGAACCGGCGAAGTCCTGGAAGCCCATGCCGGCGAGCCAGCCGCCGCCCCAGGTCCACGCCCCGACCACCGGATAGATGATCGCGGTCAGGATCGCGGTGAACACGAAGAACGACCACATCTTGACCCGCTCCGCGAGGGCGCCCGAGACGATCGACGCGGCGGTGGCCACGAACACCATCTGGAAGAACCAGTCCGACATGACCGCGTAGCCGCTCTCGACCACCGACGCGGTCGCCGCGGCCGCCGCCGCCGCATCGTCGCCGAGCAACGCCAGCTCGGCGGCTGACGGGCCGTACAGCAGCTTGAACTTGCCGATGAAGCCGCCCACGTCGACGTACATCAGGTTGTAGCCGATCAGGTAGTACGCCAGCCCGGCGATCGAGTACAGGCCGATGTTCTTCAGGCAGATGACGGAGGCGTTCTTGGTGCGCACCGAGCCTGCCTCCAGCATCGTGAAACCGGCGGCCATCCACATGACCAGCGCGCCCCACACCAGGAACGAAAAGGTGTTGAACACGAACAGCGTTTCCTCGTCCACCGCCGCGTACGCGAGCGATGCGCCGCCGAACAGCAGGCCAAGCACCAGCAGTGCCCGCGGTGCCGAAGTCCCGAGGCGGCCGGAAAGCAGGTCACCAAGGCGTCGAATCATAGTTGTCCATTCTCCTCTATGCGCTACCATGGCGGGGCTTCCGACGAAGGTGGCCGGAGTGGGCCCACCCTCGCAAGGGGTGCGCGGTCGCAGCGCATGACAGCGACTTCAAGAAGCTCCGGGAGCATACTGTAGAACAGAACGTCCTGTTGATCTACCCGACGCATTGACTCATCGAAAATCTAACCGTAGCGAAAGCATGCCTCATCTAAAAATCTAACCGAACGGGCTGGACCTTCCGGGTCCGGTTGGAGCCTCTCCGAGGGACGTGAGGAGGTTCCGGAGGAGATGGGGTTGAAGATGAGTTCAAGGCGAGAGCTCACCGAGCAGCACGCGCAGCGGTATCGTCGGGCGGGCAAGAAGGAGAAGGGGCGCATACTCGACGAGTTCGTCGAGTCGACCGGGTACCAGCGCAAGTACGCGATCCATCTGTTGACCTGGTGGGGACGGACCCGCATGGTGCGAGTCGACGGCACACTGGTGAAGCTGGTGGTCGGGCGTCCGCGGCCTGCCCAGCGCCGCGTGCGACCGCGGCGCTACGACCAGGAGGTGCTGGTCGCTCTGAAGCTGATCTGGTACGTGTTCGACTGCATGTGCGGCAAGCGCCTGGTGGTCGTGCTGCGCACCATGCTGCCGACGCTGGAGTCGTTCGGCGAGATCGAGCTGACCGCAGCGGTGCGCGGCAAGCTGCAGACCATCAGCGCCGCGACCATCGACCGGCTGCTGCAGCAGGAGCGCGCACGGCTGCGCCTGAAGGGTCGCACGCACACCAAGCCGGGCACCCTCCTGAAGGATCAGATCGCGATCCGAACCTTCGCTGACTGGGACGAGCAGGAGCCGGGCTTCTTCGAGATCGACTTGGTGGGCCATGAAGGCGGCAACGCGTCAGGCGACTTCTGCCACACGCTCACCATCACCGACGTTGACACCGGCTGGGTCGACCTGTACGGCGTGCAGAACAAGGCGCAGCGCTGGACCCACGAGGCGATCGACGCTGCCCGGCAGAGCCTGCCGATCGTGATGCGGGGGATCGACACCGACAACGGCAGCGAGTTCATCAATCATCATTTGCTGCGCTATTGCGAAGCGCACGGCATCACGTTCACTCGGGGTCGCCCGCATCGCAAGAACGACACCTGCTACGTCGAGCAGAAGAATGGCCACGTGGTGCGACGGGCGGTCGGCCACCTGCGTTACGACACCGACCGGGAACTGGCTGCCCTCAACGCGATATACCGCCCGCTGTGCCTGCTGGTGAACTTCTTCTATCCCTCGGTGAAGCTGGTGAAGAAAACCCGCACCGGCAGCAAGGTGCGCCGCATCTATGACGACCCGCAGACGCCGTATCACCGCATGCTGGCCTCCGAGTCGGTGAGCGAGAAGGTGAAGAACCGCCTCAAGCAGCAGTACGCGACGTTGAATCCGGTCGCCCTCAAGCGCGAGCTGACCAGGTTGACCGAGGATCTGCTGCAGCTGAACGTCAGCAAGACCGCCAAGGCCGCACCAAGCACGGTGCAAACACCGAGCGAGGAGCGTGGTGGCAGCGGTCGCACGGCAAAATGACCCTCTCAGGCGGGTCTGACGGTCGATAATCGGAGAATGGGCGGTCAGCGATGAGAAAACGTCGCCTCAGCCGCGCTGTAAGGCCCCTCCACGACACGAGGTGGTGTCTGGATACCCCCGTGTCTATGCATAACCATGCAATTCAGTGCAACTTTATCCGCGACCGTAAGCCGGGTGGCGGAGTCCCGGTGCCGTCCCTGCAGTGCCTCGGCGAGGCGATTGCGGACCGCTGCCAGCCGGCTGCGTACCCGCCTGATGCTCTTTTCCAGGGCCCGGCGCACCGGTTCACGACCCGTGCGTCGGGCTCCGGCGGCGCAAGGTCATGGCTCGGCAGCGCGTCAAGGTTGAACTGCTCGCGCAGGTACTTGAAGAAGTTCTCCTGCGACCAGCGCGAGAACATGGCGCCGGCGACCTGCGCCAACGGCATCTGCGGGTGCGTGGTGATCACCGCCACCTGACGACCGTTGGCCAGACGCCGCCGGATCTGGCGCACCACCAGCCCGTTGCGCAGCATGATCGGCTGCTCGGCCAGATCAACCGCAGTCGTGCTGGTGCCGGCGGGACCATGGATCGGTACCTCGAAGGTGTGGAAGTCTTCCGGCAGCCAGTCCGCGCCGTTGAAGTTCTTGTGCCAGGTGATGCAGGCGATGCCACGCCGGGCCAGGCGCTTGAACAGGTCCGGGCTCCAGCCCTCGCGGTCGAACACCAGGGTCAGCTGCGGGGTACCGGCCGGTGCTCCGGTCAGGTCGGGGGCCGCTTCGGTCACCACCCCCAGGTGCTGCAACTGCGGCACCACGTCGTGCTTGATCGCATTCACCGGCTTCGGGTCCAGCGCCTTGTGCAGGCACAGCAGCGGTGCGCCGCCGAGGGCGTTGATCCAGTAGCTCACCGACGCCGGCAGACACAGCTTCTGGCGTGCGACGAAGTGTTTCGGCAACCGCCCGTTGCGCCCGGTGTACACCTTCACGTGGCCATCCACGGCCAGCGTCGTCCAGTCGTCGTCGTGCTCGCTGGCCCAGGTACGCGCCAGTACCGATTGCCAATCGCGCACGGTGTGCTCGGCGCTGGCCAGCAGCCTGATCTTGCGGCGCAGCGTCTTGGTCTCCGGACAGCGGTCGAGGCCGAGGATGGCGCCCCACTCGCCGGGTGCCTGGTAGCGCAGGCTCTCGGGGTTGCGCACCCGGGCCAGGGTCATGCAGGCGACGAACAGGAGGATGGTGGTCAGGCCGTAGAATCCGGCCGGCAGGCGGAACAGGCGGTTGGCGGCGGTGAGCAGGCCCTCGCGCAGCAGCATCGCCAGTGCGGCCAGCACGCCGCCGCCAGCGACCGCGTGGGCGGGCTCGACGAACGCTGGTGTGGCCTCGGTCAGCAGGCCGGCTCTGGCGAGCGTGCGGCGTTCCACGTCGCGCGCCGCGCGGCCCATGGGCGCGTGCTTGTCGCGGGCGTCGCGGCTGGCGCGCTCAGTGGCGACCGCCGGGTCGCTGACCGCGGCGGCGGTGCTGACCGGGTGATCAGTGGTGGTGGCCGCCGGCGCAACCTCGGCGCTGGCGGCGGGCTCCCGGGTGGGATCTGTGATGACGCCGGCGCGGCGGTTCTCGTTGAAGGTGCTCACCGGGATGCCGAGTTCGCGAGCGCAGGCTGAGCCGCTCATCCCGGAAGCGAGCAGCTTGGCTGCCTGGTCCGCCATCTCGGCGTCGTCCACGGTGGCCTCCACGGCACCGCGCCGGCTGACTCCGGTCGGGCTACGCCCTCCGTCCGTCAGCGGGGTACAGCATCTCCTCCGCCCCGTTCGATCCCGACGGCTCCGGTGTCGCAACCTCGTCGCCTACCCCGTCCCGGCGGTGGGGAATTGTCATGACCCTGCCCCGGGCAACGCACCTCGGTGCAGTTGTCCGGGGCGCCTCGCTCCGTGCGCTCCGCAGCAACCTGCGCGCCGATCGCGGCGTGGGCGGCATCACCCGGCTCGGCAAATGACTTCTGAGCGTCTCTGACGCCCGTATATCCGTGAGCCAGACGGTCGGCGTCAAGAAATGTCGCCTCAGCCGCGCTGTAAGGCCTCTCCGCGACACGAGGTGGTGTCTGGACATCCCCGTGTCACCAGCACCGAAGTCGCCTCCAGACCCGTCCGCCCCCTCTTCGGTCAGCGACACGACACGGCACCGACCACCTCCCTGCCGTTGACGCCTCCTCATCCGCGCCGACCAACCAGATACGCCCCCGGTCGCGTTGGTGTGCTTGAATCAACCCGGCCGGTCGCCCAGCAGCCTATCCACTTATCCACAATTTATGAGTCTCCCCCCTCGCGCTCCCCCCTCGTTCTCCGCCTCCCTTTCGGTTAGATTCTTACGTGAGGCACGCTCACCGTAAGGTTAGATTTTTACGTGAGGCAATAGGCCCGACGCCGCACGAGTAGCACGAGTGGTATTCGCGCTGCCGGCGGAGGATCCGCTCGGACCCGGTGGCCGTTGCACGGCGAGGTGGCTTGCGCGATGATTCAGGCAATGACTAGCGATATGTCCTGGATACAGTGGCCGGCGTGGTTCGCGGGTTTTGTGGGATGGCGTGCCCACCTCCGGGGATGAAGGTTACGATCATCGTGGCCCTGCGGGAGGAGTTGGACGCCTTCCGGCGCGCGCACGAACTCGCTCCGGTGCCGCCGCGGGGACCGTTCGCGGCGTTTCGGTGGCGGCACGCCGCCGCCGACGTGACGGTGCTGCACTCCGGTGCCGGCAAGGTTAGCGCCGCCATGGCTGCTCAGTACGCGGTCGATCACTTCCGGCCGGACTACCTGATCGCGACCGGGATCGCCGGCGCGCTCAGCGGCCGGCTTGAGTTGGGCGACGTGGTGGTGAGCCGCGACTGTGTGCAGCACGACCTGGACGTGTCCGCGCTCGGCGTCCCGGTGGGGCAGGTGCCCCGTACCGGGCATCGGTTCGTGGCCGCCGACCCGAGGCTGATCGCGCTGGCGACGGCAACGGAGGTGCCCGGGCAGAACGTGGTAGCGGGACGGATCCTGACCGGTGACCAGTTCGTCGCCGCCGCTGCCACCGGGCGCGAGCGGCTGCGCGGTCTGAACGGCGCCGCCGTGGAGATGGAGGGCGCGGCGGTTGCCCTGGTGGCGGCGGTGAACCGGATCCCGTTTGTGATAGTCCGTGCGGTTGCGAACCACGCCGACGGCGCCGCGCCGGCGGAATTCGGCGCCTGTCTGCGGCGTGCCGCGGCCAACTCCTGCACCGTGTGTGCCGGCATCCTGCGCGGTCTTGCCGCCGACCCGGACCGCGGTCCCGGCTGATCCGGCTCGATCCGCTCGGTGACGCCGGTCGGCGGAGCCGCCGAGCGCCTGCGTGTCGCGGCCGGTCGCGGCCACTTGCACGGTCGCACCGCCGCCGCGATGATGAACGCCATGTCAGCTAGGCGCACCGAGCGGGCCTGGGTACTGTACGACGTGGCGAACTCGGCGTACGCGCTGATGGTGACCACCGCCATCTTCCCGCTGTTCTACAAGAACGTGATCGCGGCCGGCGTACCGGGCGCGGTTTCGACGGCCCGCCTGGCGTTCGCGAGCAGTGCGTTCACGCTGGTGGTCGCCGTCCTGGCCACCGCGCTCGGTCCGATGGCCGACTACGAGGGGCGCAAGAAGCGATTCTTTGCCGGCTTCTTCGGGCTTGGCGTGGCCGCCACCGCGGTGCTGGCGTTCGTGCCCGCCGGGCGGGAGGTCGCGGTACTGGCCGTGTACGGGTTGTCCGCGATCGGATTCGCGGCCGCCAACGTGTTCTACGACTCGTTCCTGACCGACGTGACCACCCCGGAACGCATGGACCGCGTGTCGTCGGCCGGCTATGCCTGGGGCTACGTCGGCTCGACGGTGCCGTTCGTGGCGGCGATGGCGCTGATCAACCTCGCGCCGGGCGCCGGGCTGCTGTCCACCGAGGCGACGGTGCGCATCGCCATTCTCGTTGCAGCCGGCTGGTGGGTGGCGTTCACGGTACCGCTGTTCCGCTCGGTGCGCCAGGTGCACTTCGTGGCGGCGGCGGGGCCGGCGCTGCGCGACCTGGCGCGCGACAGCGTGCGGCGGGTGGCGGCGGTGGTGCGCGACGTGCGCGGCCACCGGGCGGTGTTCCTGTTCCTGGGCGCCTACTTCTTCTACATCGACGGCGTCGGCACCGTGATCAAGCTGGCCACCGCCTACGGCACCGACCTGGGTCTGTCCGCGCAGACGTTGCTGATGATGCTGCTGGTGGTGCAGTTGGTGGCGTTTCCGTGCGCGTTGATCTACGGACGGTTGGCGGAGGGGCGGCCGGGGGCGACCCGGACCCTGCTCCTGGTGGGAATCGGCATCTACACCGTGATTACGGTGATGGCGTTCGTTATCTGGCGGCTGCCGGAGCCGGCGCGGGTGCCGGTGTTCTGGCTGCTGTCGATGCTGGTGGCCAGCTCCCAGGGCGGCATCCAGGCGCTGTCGCGGTCGTTCTACGCGGGATTGATACCAGCGAACTCGTCGGCCGAGTTCTTCGGCTTCTACAACATCTTCGGCAAGTTCGCGGCCATCATGGGACCGGCCCTGGTGGGTGCGTTCGCGGCGCTGACCGGCGACTCCAGCATCGGCGTGCTGAGCATCTCGGTGCTGTTCGTGGTGGGCGGCATCCTGTTGACCCGGGTACCGGACCAGGCGCCGCGCGGGGTGCGCTGACCGCCGGGCGGCACGACCCGAGCGGGCGGCGCTACGGGGCGAAGCGGGCCAGGAGCTGGTCGACGGGCAGCCGGTCGGTGTGCTCGGGAGCGTCCCACAGGCGGCGCACGGCGGCGGCCCGCGGCGCCGGCAACCGAGCGGCGCTGTGCGCGAACTTGGCGGCCAGGTGCGGCTCCGCCTCGGCGCGGCGGCGCGGGTGGCCGAGCGGGTATTCCACCGCCACCGGGTTGGTCGACGTGCCGTCCCGGAAGCGCACCTGGACGCGGTTGCCGATGGCCCGCCTGCCGGGGTCGAGATACGCATCGGTGTAGCGCGGATCCTCGTGCACGCTGGTGCGTTCGCGCAGGAAATCGATGCGCGGATCTGCCGCGGCGGCGTCCCGGTAGTGCTCGCCGCGCAACTCGCCGCACAGCAGCGCCACCGCCACCATGTACTGCAGGCAGTGGTCGCGGGCGGCGGGCGTGGTGAGCGGACCCTGCTTGTCGATGATGCGCACGGCGGACTCCTGCGTGTGGATCACGATTTCGGCCACCTCGGCCGCGCGCGGGGCCACTTCCGGATGGAGGGCGAAGGCAGCCTCGACCGCGGTCTGGCCGTGGAACTCCGCCGGGAAGCCGACCTTGAACAGGATGTTCTCGGCCACGTAGCAGCCGAGCGGCTGGTCGAGGCGCACCTCGGCGCCGCGCAGCACCACGTCCTGAAAGCCCCAGCGCGGCGCGCTGAGCGCGGCCGGATAGCCCATCTCGCCGCGCAGCGCGAGCAGCGCCAGCCACAGCCCGCGGCTGGTGGCGTCGCCGGCGGCCCATGACTTGCGCGACCCGGTGGTGGCTCCGTGGCGGTAGGTGCGCAGGGCGCCGCCGTCGAGGAACGCGTGCGACAGCGCCGCCAGCACCTGCTCGGGGGTGCCGCCGAGCAGTCGGGCGGCCACCCCCGCGCTGGCGATCCGCACCAGGATCACGTGGTCGAGGCCGACGCGGTTGAAGCTGTTCTGCAGGGCGAGGATGCCCTGCACCTCGTACGCCTGGATCTGCGCCGTCAGCAGGTCGCGCACCGCCAGGCCGCGCACCTGGGCGGCCGCGAGCAATGCGCCGAGGTTGTCGGACGGGTGGCCCCACTCGGCCGCCAGCCAGGTGTCGTTGTAGTCCAGCCAGCGGATCAGGGCGCCGGTGTTGAACGCCGCCGTGACCGGGTCGAGCTCCAGCGCCGTGCCCGGCACGCCGGCGGTGGCCGGTACGGGTGCCGCGCCCCCGGCGCGTGTGGCGTCCAGTGAGGGTGCGGCGTCCGGTCGGGGCACGTCCGTGGGCGCGGGCGTGGCCGCCGGCGCGCATGCTGCGTCCGCTACGGGTGCGGCATCGCACGCGTGCGGAGCGCGCGGGGCGGACTCGGCGCCCGGTGCCGGCGCGGCGCCCCGGCCGGCGGCCGGCGGGGCGGTTTGCGGGGCCGGCGCGGCGAGCGGGCCGAGCAGCCGGCGGCACTCCGGCACGTCGAGGGCGAGCAGGGCGCAGCCGAGCGAGTCGAGCAGGCTCTTGCGCGCGGTGCGGTAGGCCAGCTCGCTGAACTCGGGCGGCGCGGTGAGGTAATCGGTGATCCTGGCCAGGACCGGATCCGCCGCGGTCACCATCCGCGAACCAGTCTGTACGGTCACGCCGCGGTACCGAGGACGATGAACACCGATGCCGGAGCATCGCCCACCGGCCGGCTCGTTCGGACCCGGCTCGAGGGGGAACCCGGTGCGGTGCCGGGAGCGGCCCGGCTTGGCGCGACGACTGAGCGCATCGGGTATCGGCGGGGGAGGAGTGCCCCCGCCGGCCGCCTAGGCGCCATCGCGCCGATGCGGGCCGGGCAGCGGCCGCGGCGGTGGGCCGGTGTAGGCCGCGGTGGGGCGGATCAGCCGATTGTCGGCGCGTTGCTCGAGGTAGTGCGCGGCCCAGCCGGCGACGCGGCTGATCACGAATAACGGCGTGAACAGCGGGGTGGGGATACCGCAGTTGTGAAACAGCAGCGCGCTGTAGAAGTCGAGGTTGGGAAACAGCTTCTTCTCGCGCCGCATCACCGCCTCGATGCGCTGCGCGACGGCGAACTGCCGGCGCTGCTCGCCGGATGCCGCCAGCCGCTCGGCCCAGCGCTTCACCACCGGGCTGCGCGGATCGGACTCGCGGTACACGCGGTGTCCGAATCCCATGACCAGCTCGCGGCGGGCGAGCATCTGCAGCAGGGCGCGCTCCGCTTCGCCGGGGTCGTGCAACCGCTCGATCAGGGCCATGGCGGCCTCGTTGGCGCCGCCGTGCAGCGGGCCGCGCAGGGCGGCGATGCCGGCCGTCATCGCGGAGTGGAAGTCGCTCAGGGTCGAGGCCACCACCCGCGCCGCGAAGGTGGACGCGTTGAACTCGTGCTCGGCGTACAGGATCAGGGCCGCATCCAGGGCGGCGACCTGGTCGGCGCTCGCGGCGCCGGGGCCGCGCAGCAGGTCGAGAATCCAGGCGGCCAGCGATGGTGCGCCGCCGCCCACGTCGAGGCGCTCGCCGCCGGCGGCGAACGCGTGCTGGTACAGCAGCGCGCCCGGCAGCAGCGCCAGCAGGCCGTCCGCCTGGCCGCGGACGGCGGCCGGATCGTACGGGGCGGCGCCCGCGCCGGCGCCGGCGGCGGTTTGGGCCTCGGCGCCCGCGAACGAGCACGCGGTACGCAGCACGTCCATGGGATGGGAGGCCGCCGGCATCGCCTCCAGCACGCGGCGCAGGGCGGCGCTCAGACCGCGCCGCGCGCGCAGCGCGCGCCGATAGTCCTGCAGCCCGGCGGGGCCGGGCAGTTCGCCATGGATGAGCAGGTACGCGCACTGCTCGTAGGTGGCGTGCGCGGCCAGCTCCTCGATCGGGTAGCCGCGGTAGGTGAGTCCGGCGCCGCTCTTGCCCACCGTGCTTACCTCCGTCTCGCCGGCCACCACGCCGGCCAGCCCCGCGCTGCCGCTGCTCATCCGATTCCATCCTCCCGACCGCGCTGCCGTGCGAGCAGCCGGTCCATGCGTTCTTCGTAGGCGGCATAGTTCAACACCCGGTACAGTTCCGCCCGGGTCTGCAGCTCGGCGAGCACGGCGTGCTGGCCGCCCTGCTCGCGCAGCACCCGGTAGGCGCGCTGTGCGGCATGGCTCATGGCCCGGAACGCGGTGAGTGGATACAGCACCATCGCCACGCCGTGCGCGGCCAGCTCGTCCAGGGTGAACAGCGGGCTCACGCCGAATTCGGTCATGTTGGCCAGGATCGGCACCCCGGCGGCGTCCGCGGCGCGCCGGTACTGGTCGAGTGCGGTGGCCGCCTCGAAGAAGATCGCGTCGGCGCCGGCGGCGGCGTACGCGGCGCAGCGCTGCACGGCCCGCTCGGGGCCCTCCGCGGCCAGCGCATCGGTGCGGGCCATGACTACCAAGTCGCCGGCGCCGCGTGCCGCCACCGCCGCCGCGATACGGTCGGCCATCTCCGGTGCGCTGACCAGGGCCTTGCCGAGGCGGTGGCCGCAGCGCTTGGCGGACACCTGGTCCTCGAGGTGGACGGCGGCCGCGCCGGCCGCGGTCATCTCGCGCACCATCCGTTCGATGGCGAGGCCGTCGCCGAAGCCGGTGTCGACATCGACCAGCAGCGGCAGATCGGTGGCCGCGGTGATGCGGCGCGCCTCGGCCACCACCTCCGACAGGGTGGTCATGGCCAGGTCCGGCAGGCCGAAGGCCGCGTTGGCGACGCCGGCGCCCGACAGGTACAGGGCGCGAAAGCCGGCGTCCGCGGCGAGCAGCGCAGCGTAGGCGTTGATCGCCCCCGGGATCTGCAGCGGCCGCTCCGCCTCGAGTGCCGCGAGCAACCTGTTCATGAGCGGAAAAGTGCCACCTGCGGCAGTGTGTCGCCGCGCGCCGGGCCGGTCAACCGGCGCACTTGCCGGGTTTCGCTTGATGCGCTTGCTGCGCTTGCCGGGCGCGTTGACAGGAGGACGGGCGGTCCGGTAGGCTGCGAAGCAGAAATTCATTCAGGCCAACCCGTCCGGTGCCCGAGGATGCCAGCCGCATCGTTCGGGGTAACAGGGAAAGCGGTGAGAATCCGCTGCGGAGGGCCCACTGTGACCGGCGAGCCAGCCGCCGCAAAGCCACTGTCCTCATGGCGCGCACCTGCGCCGCCGCGGGATGGGAAGGGGGCGGGCGAGGCGACGACCCGGGAGCCAGGAGACCTACCGGGCAGGGCTGAGCGGCCGCTCTCCGTCCAGGGAGCGCCTCGGGATTAGCGCCTTGTTCGAATCCCACGATGGTTGTCGGGGGATGTCGGTCACAGGCCTCGTGGCTGTCTTCACCCCTTGAAGGATGCCGAGCGGCAAAGGAGTCGGGTTGCCCGTCGGCATCTCCCGTGCGCCCCTGTGGCGGCGGTTTGCACGTTCTCCATCCGCGTCCGGGTCGCCGGTGGTGCTGCGCCTTGCCCGCGGCACGGTGCTGCTCGCCGGCGCCGGCGTCGTGCTGGTGGTGACCGCGGCGGCGCTCGGGTCGTACGCGATTCCCCTGGCGGAGACCGCGGCAATCCTGCTTGACCTGGTGGGCCTGGGGGCTGGCGGCACCGCTGGCGACACCGAGCGGGCGATCGTGGCAACGATCCGGCTGCCGCGCATCGTGCTGGCGCTGCTGGTGGGCGCCGCGCTCGGCACCGCCGGGGCGGTGATGCAGGGGCTGTTCCGCAACCCGATGGCCGATCCGGGGATTATCGGCGTGTCCACCGGCGGGGCACTGGGAGCGGTGATCGCGATTGCCGTCGGTGCGCAGGCGGCGGTCCCGCTGGCGCTGCCGGCGATGGCGTTCGCGGGAGCCGCCGGCGCCCTGGCGCTGGTATTCGCGGTGGCATCGGTGGGCGGTCGCTTCTCGATGGCTGCGCTGCTGCTGGCCGGGGTGGCGGTGAGCCTGTTCCTGGCCGCCATCATCTCCGCCATCGTGCTGTTCACCGAGGATCTGGGTGCGCAGCGCGAAATGATCTTCTGGCTCGCCGGCGGCCTCGATGCGTCGCGCTGGACGCACGTGCGGCTGGCCGCGCCGTTCATGCTGGCGGGGCTGGCGGCGGCGGTGCTGCTGGCGCGCGATCTCAACCTGCTCACCCTGAGCGAGGAGGAGGCGCGCGCGCTGGGCGTGCGCGTCGGCATAACCCGTACCGTCCTGCTGCTCGCCGCTTCGCTGGTCACCGGGACCGCGGTCGCGTTCTCCGGCACGATCGCGTTCGTCGGGCTGATCGTGCCGCACGCGCTGCGGCTGCTGGCCGGCGCCGACCATCGCGTGCTGGTGCCGCTGAGCGCGCTGGGCGGGGCGCTGTTCCTGCTCGCCGCCGATACCCTGGCGCGGCTGGTCATCGCCCCGGCGGAGATGCGCGTCGGCATTATCACGTCGCTCGTGGGAGCGCCGTTCTTCATCCTGCTGCTGGCTCGCCACAAGGCGCGGGCTGGAGCTATGTAACTTACTTTGGAGGAACTAGTTATGATTTTGTTACGAAGGCTGCGCCGAGTCGTTGGCGGAGTGTTGGCCGGCGCCCTGTTGTGGGGCGCGGCGGCGGGCGCGTTTGCCGACGGGTATCCCGCGGTGGCGGGCATCGTGGACGTGAGCAACCGCGGCTGGCCGCGCGAGGTGGACAGCGGCGAGGGCCGCGTACGGCTGCAGGCGCCGCCGCAGCGCATCCTGGCGCTGTCGCTCGGCCACGACGAGATGCTGCTCGCCCTGGTCGGGCGGGAGCGGCTGGCCGGCGTCGGGCCGTTCGCGGCCGACGCCACCTATTCCAACGTCGCCGGCCTGGTTGCCGGGCTCGACACCCTGCCGTCCAAGGATCCGGAAGGAATCCTGGCCATGCGTCCCGACCTGATCGTGGTGTCGCGGTACACCAAGGCGGACCTGGTGGAGCTGATCAAGGAGACCGGTGTGCCGGTGCTGCGTACCGCGCTGGAGAACTCCGCGGCGGGCAACATTCCCAATATTCTGCTGCTCGGGTACCTGCTCGGCGCCGAGGAGCGCGCGCTGGAGCTGGTCGCGGAGATCGAGGGCCGTATTGCCGCGGTGGCGGAACGGGTGCCGGCGTCCGGCGATCCGGCGATCCCGGCGGTGCTGGCGATCGCCCGCTTTTCGGACACCATCTACGCGGCCGGCGGCGGTACCACCGAGGGCGGCATCATCGAGGCGGCCGGCGGCATCAACGCGGCCGCGCGCGGCGGCATCGATGGGCACCAGACGGTGAGCGTCGAGTCGCTGGCGGCGCTGGCTCCGGAGGTGATCCTGATCACCCAGCCGGCCGAGATGGGCGGCACCGCGCTGCGCGACGAACTGCTCGCGGCGCCGGCGCTGGCGGCCATTCCCGCGGTCGCCGAGGGGCGCGTGCTGGTGGTGGCGCCGCGCTACTACACCACGCTGTCGCACTGGAACGTGCGCGGCATCGAGGAGACCGCCCGCCTGCTGTATCCGGATCGATTCGCGGGGGTGGAATTCGCCGACTTCGCCCCCTACTGACCGCCAGCCGGATGGATCGCCGCTCGAATGCAGCCGGAGTTTCGCCACCGGCTGCCGGCAGCAGGGCCGTGACTGCGCCGTTTGCCGGCAACGACCTTGCCGCCCGCGCCGTGTCGGTGCGCCTCGGCGGCGTGCCGGTGCTGCGCTCGGTGTCGATGACCGCGCGAGCCGGCGAGGTGACCGGGGTGATCGGACCCAACGGGGCGGGCAAGAGCACGCTGCTGCGTGTGCTCGCCGGCGTGCTGGCGGCGGAGTCGGGGTCGGTGCGCCTCGGAGCGGTGGAACTGGCGGGTATCGCCTCCCGGCTCCGAGCGCAGCGCATCGCATACCTGCCGCAGCAGGACGCGGCGCAGCCGTTCACCGCGTTGGAGACCGTGCTCATGGGCCGCTACCCCTACCTGCGGCGGTTTCAACTGGAGGGGCGCCGCGACCGGCAGATCGCGCGTGCCGCGCTGGCGCGCACCGAGAGCAGGCGGTTCGAAGCGCGCGGCCTCGACCGCCTGTCGGGCGGCGAGCGGCAGCGCGTCCTGCTGGCGCGCGCGCTGGCCCAGCAGGCGGGCGCGCTGGTGCTCGACGAGCCGCTGGCGAGTCTCGACCTGCGCCACCGGCTGGCGGTGATGGCAACCCTGCGGCGCGAGGCGGCGGGCGGCGCGGCCGTGGTGGTGGCACTGCACGACGTGGAACTGTCCGGCCGCTACTGCGACCGGCTGGTGTTGCTGGCGGCGGGGCGGGTGGCTGGCTACGGCAGCCCCCGCGAGGTGCTGGTCCCGGAGCAGTTCAGGGCGGTGTTCGGCGTGGAGGCACGGGTGTCGCGGGACGCGGCAACCGGAGAGCCGCGGGTGTGGCTGGTCGGTCCGAGCGAGCGTGCCGGCGCGGAGGCGCTCGATGGCCTCGACTGACGCGAATCTGGCCGCGGCGCTGGCACGCATCGGGCCCCTGGACGCGGGCGCGATGCGGCGCGCGGAGGCGCGGCAGCGGGTGCTGACCAAGCCGCCCGGCAGCCTGGGACGGCTGGAGGAGCTGGCGGTGCGGCTGGCCGGCATGCGCGGCGACGGGCGCCCGCGGGTCGGCGGCAAGGCGCTGGTCGTGGCGGCCGGCGATCACGGCGTGGTGGCACAGGGGGTGACCGGCTATCCGCAGGCGGTCACCGCGCAGATGGTGGCCAACCTCCTCGCCGGCGGTGCCGCGGTGAGCGTGATGTGCGGCCGGTTGGGGGTGCGGCAACTGGTGGTGGATGCGGGCATCGCGGCTCCGGAGCCGGCGCCCGATCCGGCTCTGCGGGTGGTGCGCGCCGGGGCCGGCACCGGTGACATCAGCGAAGGCCCGGCGATGAGCCGCGAGCAGGCTGTGCGCTGCCTGGAAGCCGGGATCGGGATCGCCGGCGAGGTGGCGTCGGAAGGGGCCGACCTGATTGCCACCGGCGACATGGGGATCGGCAACACCACCGCCGCGAGCGCGATCACCGCCGCCGTGACCGGCCGTCCGCCGCAACAGACGACGGGGCGCGGGACCGGGCGCAGCGATGACCAGTTGCGCCGCAAGATCGCCGTGGTGGAGCGCGCCCTGGCGTGCAACACGCCCGATCGCGGCGACGCGCTCGACGTGCTGGCCAAGGTGGGCGGTTTCGAGATCGCCGTGCTGGCCGGCGTCATCCTGGGCGCGGCGAGCAGGCGCCGCGCCGTGGTGCTGGACGGCTTCATTGCCGGGGCGGCGGCGCTGGCAGCCGTCCTCCTGAGTCCGCATGCCCGAGGATACCTGGTCGCCGCGCACCGCTCGGCCGAACCGGGGCACCGCGTCGTGCTGGCGCACCTCGGCCTGAGGCCGCTGCTGGACCTGGAACTGCGCCTGGGCGAGGGCAGCGGCGCAGTCCTGGCGATGCCGATCATCGAGGCGGCAGCGGCCTGCCTGGCCGAGATGGCGACGTTCGCCGAGGCGGGCGTGTCCGACCGCGGCCAGCAATGAAGCAATGAACGGCCTGCGCGCGGCGCTGACCTTCCTCACCATCCTGCCCGCCGGCGCCGCCAACAGCGCCGGGGGCACGCGCTCGCTGGCTACCGCACCCGCCTGGTTCCCGTTCGTCGGGCTGCTGCTCGGCGCGATTGCCGCGGCACTCGACCTGCTGTTCGGCGTGACCGGCCTGCGGCCCGCTCCCGGTGCGTGCGACGCGGACCGTGCCGCGGCTTGCGGGGCGCTCTCCCTGCTGGCCGCCGCGCTGCTGGTCACCGCGCTGGCGGTGCTGACGCGCGCGCTGCACCTGGACGGCTTCATGGACACCTGCGACGCGCTACCGGGCGGATTCAGCCGCGCCCGGCGCCTGGAGATCCTGCGCGACTCCCGCGTCGGCGCGTTCGCGGTAGTGGGCGTGGTGTGCCTGCTGCTGATCAAGGTCGCCGCGGTCGCCGCGCTGCCTGGCGCGAGCCGGTCCGCAGTCCTGCTGCTGTTCCCGTGCCTGTCGCGGTGGGCGATGCTGCTCGCGATGCAGATATTTCCGTACGTGCGCGAGCGCGGCGCGGGTACGCCGTTCGCCGACGGCCGCGGCCGGCGGGCGCTGGTCGCCGGCAGCGGCACGGCCGCGGCGGCCGGGCTGGCGTTGGCCGGCGCGTGGTCACTGGCGCTGCTGGCGCTGGCCGGCGCGGCCGCCTGGTCGGTGGCGACGGTCGCACGCCGCCTGATCGGTGGCATGACCGGCGACATCTATGGTGCGGTGAACGAGATCGCGGAGGTGGCGGTGCTCGTTGCGGCGGCGGCGATCACGGCCGGGGGCACCGGCGCCATGGGTTCGCCGGTCGCCGGCTGGTTTGACGGAGCGGGATGATGGGAGCGAGCAGGTGGTACCTGGTTCGGCACGGCGAGACCGCCTGGAACCGGGAGTCGCGATTTCAGGGGCAGGCGGATCCGCCGCTCAACGACGCCGGCCGGGCGCAGGCGCGGGCGGTCGCGCAGCGCCTGGCGGCGGTTTCGTTCGCCGCGGCGTACGCGAGCGACCTGGGCCGGGTCACGGAGACGGCGGCGGCGGTAGCGCACGGCCGCGGGCTGCGGGTGACCGAGTTGGCCGAGTTGCGCGAGAAGCGCTTCGGCGAGTGGGAGGGCCTGAACTACCGGGAAGCGGAGGCGCGGGATCCGGAGCGCTACCGCCGCATCTTCCGCGTACTCACCTACGATGGGCGCACCGCGCCGCCGGGCGGGGAGAGCGACCTGCAGATGCTGCGGCGGGTGTCGGGAGTCGCACGCCGGCTCCGCGACGAGCATGGCGGGCGCGACGAGAACGTCCTCATCGCGGGACACGGCGGCTCGCTGTGTGCGCTGATCGTGTCCCTGTTGGGGCTGCCGGCACGGGCGATCTGGCGGTTCAGGCTGTCCAATTGCGGACTGTCGCAGGTCACGGTGTTTGACGACGGCGCCGCGACGCTGGACCGGTTCAACGACACCGGCCACCTGCGCTCATGCGCGGCGCACTGACCTTCATCGTCGGCGGCGCCCGCTCCGGGAAGAGCGCGCGCGCCGAGCAGCTCGCGGCGAGCGGCGAGCGGGTGTTGTACGTCGCCACGGCCGAGGGGCGGGACGAGGAAATGCGCAGCCGCATCGCCGCTCACCGTGCCGCACGGCCGGAGCACTGGGACACGCTGGAGGAACCGCTCCACCTGGCGGGCGCGTTGCGGTCCGTTCACCACCGCTACGACACCGTGTTGATCGATTGCCTCACCCTGTGGGTCAGCAACCTGCTGCTCGACCGGCCGGGGAGCGCGTCCGAGGGCGATCTCGAGGAGCGTATCCTGCTTTCTGCAAACGAGTTGTTGGATGTCCACGAGGGTTCGCACGCGAACTGGATCTTGGTGAGCAACGAGGTCGGGCTGGGCGTGGTGCCGCCGTCGCCGTTGGGGCGCGCCTACCGCGATGCGCTCGGCCGGGTCAACCAGGCGGTCGCCACCCGCGCCGGCGAGGTGTGCCTGATGGTGGCGGGCCTGCCGCTGCAGATCAAACCATCGGCGAAAGGAGACGTGGAGCAATGACCGATCGAACCGACAGTGCAGAGGCGCGCGAGGCGCCGGGCGGCGGCAGTGCCGACCGGCAGCATGCCGAGCGCATGCGCCGGCTGCAGGCCGAGCAGCGCGCCAAGGTGGCGCGTGCCGTGAATCCGGAGCGCGGGCTGGTGCTGGTGCATACCGGCAACGGCAAGGGCAAGTCGAGCGCCGCCTTCGGCGTGGCCGCGCGCGCCCTTGGCTGGGGACAGCGCGTCGCAATCGTGCAGTTCATCAAGGGCAAGTGGCAGACTGGCGAGCGGCGCTTCTTCAGCCGCTTCCCGGAGCAGGTGGAGTGGCGCACCACCGGCCAGGGCTTCACCTGGGACACCCAGAACCGCGCACTCGACATCGCCACCGCCCGCGCCGGGCTCGACAGCGCGCGCGAGTTGATCGGCGGCGGGCAATTCGACCTGGTGGTGCTCGACGAGATCAACGTGGTGTCGAGCTACGAATACCTGCCGGCCGCCGCGATCGTCGACTGCCTGGAAGCGCGCGCCGACCGCACCCACGTCGTGCTGACCGGCCGCGGCGCCGCCCGCGAGCTGATCGAGTACGCCGACCTGGTCAGCGAAGTGGTAGAGATCAAGCACCCCTTCAAGGCCGGCATCAAAGCCCAACGCGGCATCGACTTCTGAACCGCCCCGCCGTCACGCGGCTCAGTCCGTGAGGCCGCCCGAGGGCGAATGATCCGGCGTTCGATGCGACTCAGGGATCACTCGTTCCGTGCGAGTCCAGGGCACCGGTGCTATTCCACGACCGTACTTGGCCCCGAAGTGACGGACGCGTGCTCGCTGTCACTATCCTGTAGACAGCGAGGCACAGGCTTGCCGAATCCGGTGCTGGTTCTCTATCTGGTGCTCGATTACCAGGGGCGACACCCGGAACGAACCGGCGATCTCGTAGTCGTCGCACCCGCTGTTCGCCATGTCGAGGACGCTCTGCACCGGCGCCAGGAACTCGGCCGCAAAGGCGCGGCCAGCGGCTTGTCTTTCCGCATCGCGCAGTTCGTTGACGACAGATCGAGTTGTATCCGGAAAACAGACGGCATCTCCGATTGCCCGTGCGAACGCGAAATTCTGTGACTGTAGTGTCCACTGTTGCGCCTCATGATCCCGCAAGTGGATATGGATGTCCCTGTTGTTTCGAGCGACG
This sequence comes from Spirochaetia bacterium, assembly GCA_965208575.1. Lineage (GTDB taxonomy): Bacteria > Spirochaetota > Spirochaetia > SZUA-6 > Bin103 > Bin103. The sequence continues at coordinate 427,143 of CBDBOV010000003.1, forward strand.
AGGGCCAGGACTCCGGGTACAGCAGGCGTGGCCACGAAGGTTTCGGCCCCGAGCTTCCTCGCGATAGCTTCCGTCGATGTCAGTCGTTCGCTCGGGCCCGCCGTGATCTCGGCCCGAAGCGCTTGTGCGGCGCGGTAACCGGCGGCCCAGCTTCGCTCCCGCGAACTCCAACCCACCGAGTGCCTGATCCGCTCGACGACGTCCGCCAGGTCCGGCAATCGCGACTCACTGGACGGCCGTTCCTCCGTTTGGCGTACCCATTCCAGGAGCCGTTGTGCGCGGGCTCGACTCTGCTTGCTGATACCCGCGAGAAGCTCGACAAGCGATTCTTCGGCGAACAGGTCGCCTGCATCTTCGATGAGCTGCGCATCGGAGTCCGAAATCAAGTAGGGGTCGATGCCCAACGCCCCGGCAGCTTCGCAGAACGCGCATTCATCCGGGTCACGGAGCGATCCGGCAACGCGTGACCACCGAGCAGCCACCTCGGAGTTGGAAACGCTACGGCAGGACAGTCGATCCGCAACCCGTTCGATGAACTCTGCCAACGTGGACTCGGCGGCGTCCCGCAGGAGCAGTTCCGCGCCGGTCTGCCAGAAGCGCACACTCGGGTTATCGGATGATAGCTGCGAACCGGTGACTTCCAGGGTCGAGCCGAAGCACTTGAAGCCCAGATTCGGCAGGGCGAACCCGGTACGATGGTGCAGTATCGAGTGTTCGCGGTCGCGACCGCCAAAGATCGACCACCAGTCGGTGGCCAATCCCTCGGCCAAGTGGACTGCGGGCACAGTGATGTGCTCGAACGTCGTCTTGGAGTCAGGATCGAAATGGAGGCACGCATTCTCGTCATTCACGAAGATCTGGAGATTGCAGAGCGTGGCCCGCTCCTCCGCCGAGGCGTTCGGGCCGTCGCCGATCCACTCAGTAAAAAATCGCACGCCGCTCGTCCTCCTCGATAGGCCAGCCTTTGTACTCACCCGATTTGGTATTGACGCACAGGGCAAACCAGACTTGACCGCGTTCGTGGCACCACACCTTCTTTGGAAAGTCCTGATCGGACTCTACAAACCGGTACTGGCCCGCTCGAATCGCACTCCGGAGCCAGTGCGTGGCGCGGTCACGGTCCTCGGGTGAGGACAGTGGGCAGACCGTCGTGGTTTGTTTGCCGTGGCGGCCAACTCGGCCACCGCGAAGTTGTCGAGCCGCCGGCAAGCCGCCCCACCAGCGCTTGTCCTTGTGCTCGGGGCTTCCTACGTACCGGGAACGACTCGCCAGCGCTCGGCGCTGGCCGTCAGAGAGCGCAGGACGCTCCGGTACGCGTCGCGGACGTCTCACGTGATTACTCTCCTCAGCAGGAATAATAGCAACTAAACCGTCCTCCGTACCCCGGTATCGAACGGCTCAACTCCGATTGGTGGTGGGCAAGGCTGCGCCAGGGACTACTTGGTCCCATAGGGAGCAAGGAATCGGCCGCCATTGAAGTGGATCAGATGTGACGGTTCGTCCGCTACCCACACCGTGGTGTGCCATGCGATATCTCTGAGGTGCCGGGCAATCGCGGCGCGGCTGGGGAACGCCGTCACGTAGACGATGCCGGCCTGGGCTTCGGAGAACAGCTCGGTCAACTCGGCGTATCGATTGTTGTCGATCGGACCGTGGCTGGTTGCCGCCTCGACCAGTACCAGCCATCCTCGCTCCGCATGGTGGAGCACGACATCCGGCATCTTTCCTTGCGGGTCGACCGGCACATTCAGTGCGGCGAGATGGTCGCGGTCGAAGCTTGTCCCCTTGTTGGCGGTGTCTCCGACGTAGATAAGCGTGCTGCCAGGGACGAATCGAGATGCGAAGTCTTCGGTAATGGCGCCGATAAGATCGCTGGGATCTCCGGGGCTGGTCACTTGTTGCGCCACCAGGGGCTTGGGGGGGCGTGGTTGGACTGGAAGGCGGGGGAGCCGTCGTTCCAGGAGCGGCCGATGGGGCGCAACTGGCCGCCGCCGCTGACCGGCAGAGAGCGGCCGTCCTTGTCGGCCGACACCTGCTTGATGAACCAGTCTTCGAGCAGGCCGCGCAGTTCTTCGATGCGTGGCTGCTGGCCGGCGTCGTCGATGCGGTTGGTGCGTTCGTCGGGATCGTTCACCAGGTCGTACAGCTCGTTGGGGGCGGCCGGGAGCCTGGAGACCGGGTAGCGGTGCACGTACTTCCACTCGGCGGTGCGGATCATCCGGGTAGCGCCGTACTCGTCGTAGATCACCACGCGGTCGCGTGCCGGTGCGTCGCCGCCCTGCAGGAGGCCGGCGAAGGAGTGCCCGGGGCGGCCGCGGTGCAGGACCTTGGGGAAGTCGACGCCGGCATAGTCGAGCAGGGTGGGCATGAAGTCGACTGCGCTGCACATCCGGTCGGTGGCGCGCCCCTCGGGGATGCGGCCCGGGTGGCTGGCCAGGAACGGCACCTTGACCGAGTTCTCGTACATGTTGAGCGGTGAGGTGCCGTTGCCCTTGCCCCAGAAGCCGTGGTGGCCGCAACTGAACCCGTTGTCGCTGGTGAACACCACCAGCGTGTCGTCGCGGATGGCGTGCCGTTCCAGCCGGTCGAGGATGCGCCCCACGTCCAGGTCCATGGCGGTGACGGCGGCGAAGTAGCCCTTGAGCATTTCGCGGTTGCCCAGGCACTTCCGGGACAGCCAGTGGGCCCACGGGTGCATCTCCTCCTGCGGGCAGGAGTCGAACGGGCAGTCGTCGTAGCTGTCGACGATGTCTTGTGGATGGCCGGTCCAGGGGCTGTGCGGCGCGGTGTAGTGCACGCTCAGGTAGAACGGCGCCGTTTCCCCGGCGTGGCGGTCGATGAAGTCCACGGCGTCGTCGGTGATCACGTTGGTGACGTAGCCGGGGGCGTTGAACAGCTCGCCGTCGCGGATCATCGGCGCATCGTGGTACTCGCCGCCGCCCTTCTCGTGCACGAACCAGTGGCTGAAGCCGTGCTGCGGCAGGGCGCTGTTGCCGAGGTGCCACTTGCCGCTGATGCCGCAGGTCCAGCCCGCCTTCGCCAGCAGGTCGGTGTAGGCGGTCTGGCCCTCCAGGTAGGTGGCTGCGTCGGGGCCGTGGTTGCCGCCGCGGATCCAGTCGTGCACGCCGTGGCGGGAGGGCATCTGCCCGGTGAGGAACGACGCCCGGCTCGCCGAGCACACCGGCGAGGCGCAGAAGAAGTTGTCGAAGCGCAGGCCGCTGGCGGCGATGCGGTCGATGTTGGGCGTGCGCATCTCCCGGTTGCCGTAGCAGCCGGCGGCCCACGGCCCCTGGTCGTCGGTGAGGATGAAGACGATGTTGGGACGTGCGGATGGCATGGTGCATCACCTTACCCTGCCGGGCTTGCCGACCCAAGCACCGGGCACGGTGATGCAGGCAGGCTCACAGATAGCGGAACAGCGGCGGGAACAGGACGGCCACCAGGGCTGCCCACACGCCGTACACCGGCAGGTAGGCGGTCTGCCAGCGCGTCACGGCGGCGAAGGAACCGGTGCCGGTCAGAAACCGGACGTGCAGCCACGCGGTCCCGGCGAGGTGGGCCAGCAGCAGCAGGTTCACGCCCAAGGCCGCGGCCTTGTTGGCGCTGAAGCCGAACTCGCCGATGCGCGCCGCCACCGCGGCCACAGCGGCGAGGTCGGCAACGAGAGCGGCCACGGCAAGCACCAGCCTGAGCATGTCGGACACGCCCCGCGGCGCCCCATGGTCGCGTGCGGAGATGGCGTACAGCAGCATGCCGACCACCAGCACCAGCAGCAGGTCGAAGGCGATCAGCACCTCGCGGTCCACGGCGATGCCGGCACCGGTCCACACCATCGCAGCGAGGAACGCCACCAACAGGGCCGCGAACAGCGGCGTGAACACCTGCGCCAGCAGCGGCGCCAGTTGCCCGGCCACGCTGTTCTTGCCGTCTGCCAGCCAGCCCGCGGCGATCACCGCGCCCGCCGCTCCGCACGGCAGCAGCCACTGCTCCAGAAAGCCGTCGATGCCGACCCCGACCGACTCGAACAGAGCCGCCGCCAGCAGCGACAGCACGCCGCCGCCGAGGGCGAACAGGACGTAGTGGATGAACCACTCCCCGGAGAAGCGCATGAATTCCATGCGCCCGGAAGCGGTCCGCCAGCCGTCGCCGGCGTGCGCAAGCCCCATCACCAGCCACAGCGCAATCGGCAGGTGGGTCGCGGTGAGGATCTCGGTGGCGCCGCCGGGCAGGAACGGGAACACGTTGGCGAACACGGCGCCGGCGGCAAACAGCACCGCGATGGTCACGGCCCGCGCCTTCTTCGCCCGGCGCCGGCACAGGAGCAGGGCGGCCAGCAGGGGGAGTACGAGCAGGCCGAGGTTGCGCGCGTAGAAGCCGCCGGGAGCGGGGCCGAACTGCGCGCCGAACAGCGCCAGAGCCTTGACCGCCGCGGCGGCCGCCAGCGCAAGGGCGGCGGCGCGCACCAGGTCGCCGCGCAGAGGCAGTCGGCCGATGCTGGCGACGGGGCGGCCAACGAGCTGCCGCCACAGCCGTTCGGCGTGCGCCTGGTTGCACGCGCGTGCCGCGGCGCTGCGGCAGGCGGTGCGCTTGACCGCGATCAGGAGCGCCTCGTCCGAATCCAACCCCGCTGCTACCAGGCCGCTCACCTGTTCGCGCAGCGTGCGCTCCACGCGGTCCAGGTCGCCGTCGCCCAGGCCGTGGTCGCGCAGGCGCGCTCGCCACTCGGCAATCCGGTGGGTCGGAATGTCGCCGTCGGTCCTGCTCATGGTGCATCCGGCGCCGCTGCCGGCACATCCCGGCGGGGCGCGGCGAACCTACGAAGGGGATTGCAACAATGTCAAGTACTTTGCAGAACAGAGTAGTGGGCCGACCACACCTTGCGGGACCGGTGCCGCCTGCGGGCGATCCGTGAGCGCCCCGCCGCAACGGTGCTCCGTCCCCCGCGTGCCGCCGTCCATGCCGTCGTCCGCGGCAGATTGCCGGAGCGCGCCGGCGCCATGAGTTTGCGATGCAGCCGGCTTCGTGCGAGCATTCGGCGGCAGGTCACGGCATCGCGGTGTCCTGGATCGATCCGAGAAGAGGAGCGCAATGATCTACGACATGAGGATTTATGATCTGCAGCCGGGCGCGGTGCCGCGCTACATGGATGCGGTTCGCGACATCGCCCTGAAGATCCGGGAGGACCACGGCGTGAAGTTGGCCGGCTGGTATTACACCGACATCGGGCCGCTCAACCGGATCGTGCATATCTGGGCCTACCGGGACTATGCCCACTATCAGGAGGCCCGCGATGCGGTGCGCAATGATCCGCGCTGGACAGGCGAGTACGTGCCGGCGGTGAGGGGCCTGGCGGTCCGGCAGCAGGACATGATGATGCAGGCCGCCGACTTCTTCGCCGGCCCGGAGTAGGCAGCGGTCCCGGCTGCTATTCGTCCGCCGGCGGCTCGGGGACGGTGGCGCCGTGCGGATGCAGAGCGATGGCCACCGCACACTGCTGCATCTCACCGGCGGCCACGAGGTGCCGGCAGGCCGCTCGTTTCGCAGCTCCGTACGCGCCGATCTGAGGCGGCGTCCTCCACCTCCACCATGGGCTGCGACGGTTCGGCGCCTGGAGCGGTCATCTCCCGGTGGCATCCTCGTTCCGTTGTTGCCCGGCGGCATCGTACAGGCGTACGGCAAGCGATTCGATCCGGTCGCGCCAGGCCAGCTTGCCGAGCCAGGCGGCGGGTGCGCCGGACATCCCCCACAGGGCGCCGGCAAGCTGGCCGGTAACGGCGGCCACGGTGTCGGCGTCATCGGCGAGATTGGCGGCCAGAATCAGCGCCTCCTCGACCGACCCGGATCGGCCCACGCACCACAGCGCCGCCTCCAGCGTGTGCAGGACGTACCCCGACGATGAGATGGCGCCGCGCTCCTTGGCGCGCCACGATCCCGCCGCCACCTCGGCAATCGCCGCATCGCCGCGCCAGTCCCGGGTACGCAACACGGTCTCCTTCGGCGCCCCGCCGATCGCCTCCGCCAGCAGCTCGGCGAACAGCGCGCACGCCTCGACCGCCTGCGGCGCGCCGTGCGTGGTACGGCTCTGCAAGCGTGCCGCCTCGACCGCCCGTGCCGGGTCGCGCCACCAGCGGATCGCCACCGGCGACAGGCGCATCAGCGAGCCGTTGCCGGCGCTGTGCGGATCGGTACTGCCGCTCAGCGGTTCGCCGGTGGCGCGGTAGGAGCTGAGCGCCGCGGCCGTGGCGCCCCCGATGTCGAAGCACTCGCCGGTGGCCGAGTTGTAGCCGTGCTCGCGCCACCGGCAGAAGCGCTCGATCAGGTCGCGCACGTCCAGCCCGCCCGCCGCGAGCAGCGAGTCGGCCAGGCACAGCGCCATGCTGGTGTCGTCGGTCCACTCGCCCGCTGCGAGGCCGAACGGCCCGCCTCCCACGATGTCGGCAACCTTCGGCTGCGTGTCCCGCAGCGCGAATTCCAGCGTGGTACCGAGCGCGTCCCCGAGTGCGAGCCCGATCAGCGCCCCCTTGGCGCGGTCCAGGACGTCCGCCGCCCCGCCATCGACCGGCAATTGCATGGCGACACCGTAGCACAGCCCGCTCGTCGCGTTGACGCGGGGCGCACGCCGGCTTCCATTGCCGCCTGCCCTCCTGCCACCCTCCTGCCGCGGCTTGCTCGCCCCATTGCCCCGAATCGTGTACCGTAGATTACGGCTGCGGCATGAGTACCCAGAAGTTCACTATCGAAATAGAACAGGAACAGGACCAACGCTGGATAGCCGAAGTTGTTGAGTTGCCGGGCGTGATGACCTACGGCAACTCTCCAGACGATGCCAAGGCGAAGGTACAAGCGCTTGCTCTCCGAGTCCTGGCCGACCGTCTGGAGCACGGCGAGTCCGTTCCGGAGCTTCTCCACATCTCATTCGAAGCAGCGTGAAGCGGTGGTCGAGCACACGTGCGCTGGCGAGTTCTCGCGGCTCTGGTCAGCATCGGCTGGACCGTCAAGCGTCAATCAGGTTCCCATCGTACGCTCGCGAGATCCGGCTGGTCCAACTACGTATTCGCGTTTCATGACAAAGAGGAAATCGGGCCGAGAATGCTTGCGCGCATTGCACGTCGGACCGGACTGACACCCGAGGACCTATGAACGAACAGCCGGCGACCGTTCGCTATTCGCGGAAGGTAGTTCCAACAGGGGGTGACGCGCCGTGAAGAAGTTCGGCGACTCCTGATCGCCGCCACGCTCGGGATGCATCCGGACGGCCTCCCTCCTGTCCGATCTCGACACGGGGGCGGGGGCGGGGTAGGTTCACTCCCATGTTGACGGCAGAGCAGGTCGAAGCCTATCGCGAGGACGGTTACCTCCGCGTCTCCAACATCTTCACGGCGGAGGAGTTGGAGGAGCTGGAACGGGAGATGGACTTCATCGTCGACGAGTGGTGGGGGGAGGACAGCATCGGCTGGAAGGGCCCGTGGCGTGACCACTACCTGCCCGCCGGCGAACAGGAGAACACGCGCGCCGTGTTCATCGGCAACTCGCAGTTCTACTCGGCGGCCTGGGGCCGGATCATCTTCCACCAGCGCCTTACCGAGTGCGTACGTGCCCTGGTGGGCCCCGCGGTGCAGTGGCACGGCACCATCCTGCACGCCAAGCCGCCCGAGCGCGGCACACCGTTTCCGATGCACCAGGACTACCCGTTCTATCCCCACGACGGGCCCGACTTCGTCGATTGCCTGCTGCACCTGGACGACGCGCCGGAGGCCAGCGGCTGCCTGCAGGTGGTTCCCGGCAGCCACAAGGAAGGCCCCCTGGAGCACATCACCGGCGACCACACGCGGCCCTACCTGCCGCCCGAGAAATACCATCCCGACAAGACGCCGTCGCTGCCGGTGCCGGCCAAGGCCGGTGACGTGATCTTCTTCAGCTACCTGACCATCCACTGGTCCGACATGAACCGCTCGGGCGACTGGCGGCGCTCGGTGCGGATCGGCTACCACGACGCCGCCATGCGGCCGACCTTCGTGAAGCCGACCGATCCCTACAACAACTTCGTGGTGGCGGGGCTGAAGCGTCGCGGCAAGCAGCAGAGCCTGACCTACAAGGTGGTGGGCCAGGGCCAAGAGCGGCACTTGGGACAGCCGGCGCGCACCTGAGCCCCGGCGCATCTGCCGCTTGTCCCCGCCGCGCATGGCCGCCTCGCAGTCGCGCACGCGACCCAACGTCGTCCTGATCGTGGCCGACGACCTCGGCTACGGCGACCTGAGCTGCTACGGCAACACCATCCTGTCCACGCCCAGCATCGACCGGCTCGCGGCCGAGGGCGTGCGCTGCTCCCAGCACTACAGCGGCGCACCGATCTGCGCCCCGGCGCGCGCCGCCCTGCTCACCGGACGCTACCACCACCGCTGCGGCGTGCTGAGCGTGGAGTCGAACCGCGGCCTCGACCGCATCGCGCTGCGCGAACGCACCATCGGCGACTTGTTCGCCGCCGCCGGCTACCGCACCGGCTACGTGGGCAAGTGGCACAGCGGCCTGCACGACCGGCGCTACCATCCCAACCGGCGCGGTTTCGCCGAGTTCGCCGGCTTCCTGAGCGGCATCATGGACTACTGGGACTGGTTCCTGGACTACAATGGCAGTTCGCGCCGCGCCGACGGCCGTTACCAGACCGACGTGTTCACGGCGGAGGCAGTGGACTTCATCCGGCGCTGCGGCGCGGCGCCCGGCGCCGCTGCACGGCAGCCGTTCCTGCTGGTAGTGGCCTACCACGCCCCGCACGCGCCCCTGCAGGCACCCGAGGAGAGCTGCGCGCCGTTTCGGCGGCGCGGCGACCTGAACGATGCGCTGGCCACCATGTACGGCATGGTGGCGCACATGGATCGGGGTATCGGCCAGATCCTCGACACGCTGGAGGCCGCCGGCTGCGGCGACGACACCGTGGTGCTGGTCACCAGCGACAACGGCCCCCACCTCGGGCCGGAGCGCCTCGGCCCGGAGCGCCACGGCGCGCGGCGCTTCAGCATGGAGCGCTTCAACGGCCCGTTCCGCGGCCAGAAGCAGGACGTGCTGGAGGGCGGCATCCGGGTGCCCGCGATCGTGCGCTGGCCGGACGGCCTGCCGGCCGGCGCCGCGTGCGACGAAATGATTCACTTCTGCGACTGGCTGCCGACGCTGGCCGCGGCCGCGGGCGTTGTGCCGGATGGGGAGCCGCTGGACGGCTGCGATCAGTTGCTCCCGCTGCGCGGCACGGTCCCCGGCGGCTCGGCGCCCCGTTTCTGGCAGTTCAACCGCTACGATCCGGTGCCCGGCTGCAACCTGGCGATGCGCGACGGTCCGTGGAAGCTGTACTGGCCGCGGATTCCTGAGGCGATGGTCAAGCTGCAGGAGGACAACGTGGCGGTGCGCGAGCTGATGGCGCGCCCGCACTACGAGATGGAGGTGCGCAATCCTCCGGTGGAGCGCACGCTGTCGGCGCCCGGCGAGCCGGAGCTGTACCACATCCCCGACGACCCCTCCGAGGCGCGCAACCTGGCCGTCGCGCATCCCGACCGCGCCGCCCGCATGCGGCTGGCAGCCGAAAATTGGTTCGCCGAGGTGGAGGCGGAGCGCCGCCAGATCGCCGCCCGTTCGTCGTAGGCGGCGAGGCGGCTCGCTCAGCGGCCGAGAACGATGTCGATCCCGCGCAGGACGAGCGCGAGCCGCCTGCCCCCGATGCCGCGGACGCGCTCTGCCAGAATGCGCCGATCGAGCGCTATGATTTCCGACGCGTTGGCGACCGAGTCTTTCGGCAGGCCGGTGACGGTCGCCGGCAAGAGCGTGTTGCCGGGCGCATCCGCCCACGCCAGGTTGCTGGTTAGCGGCACGCACACGACCGTCGAAATCCGGCTGCGGTTCAGCGGGTTGCCCTGCACCACGACGATCGGTCGCCGCAGTCCAGGGCCAGAGCCTGTCGGTTCCGGTAATTCGGCCCACCACACGTCACCTTGAGCAACCTCTACCATTCCGAGCGCTCGAGCGACATGCGTGCTGCGCGGGCCACGAAGTCGTTCGTCGTCGTCGCGCCGAGCCGGTCGACCACGCGGTCCATGGCCTCGGTGACCTCGTCGGGGGCGTGGCTGGCGAGGTACTCGGCGATCGCATCGGCGTAGAGCCGGCTGCGCGACTTGCTCGAACGCCGTGCGTGACGCTCCGCGGCATGAAACAGCTCATCCGGAAGGGAGACGGCAGTTTTCATACCGTTAGTATGACCAATCGGCAGGAGACAGGCAATCGACGCCGGTCGCACATGGGACGCAGGTCGTCGGCATCACCACAGCTTCGTGGTTTGGTCGGCACGCGACCGGCAAAACCGCCGGGGCCGATGTCGCCGCGCACCTTGCGGGATACCGGAGACCAGTGCGCGTGGTGTAGACTTGCGGCATGGACCTAGCGGCCGCCAGCGCGATCTTCGCTCGTTACGCGCACCAGTTCGTCGTGGCCTACGTGTTCGGGTCGGTCGCGGCCGGCACCGCCGACGAGCACAGCGACATCGACGTGATCGTGGTGCGGCACACGACGCAGCCGTTCTTCGACCGCATGCGGGAGATCATGGATCTGCGCCTGGAGTTCGGAGCCGCGGACATGTTGATCTACACCCCGGCCGAGTTGGAGCAGATGCTCGCCGAGGATGGCCGCTACTTCGTAAAGCATGCGGTCCGCACAGGATACCGGATTGACGGAACCCAACAGAGAGGCCGATCGCTGGCTCAGACAAGCCGAGAATGACCTTGCCTACGCGACGGTCGGACTGCGCGAAGGCTTCGCTGCGCAGGTTTGCTTCCAATGCCAACAGGTCTGCGAGAAGGCGATCAAGGCGCTGCGCTACGCCCGCGGTGAACGGGTGGTGATCGGTCACGCTCTCGTCGAGCTGGCCGCACCGCTAGAGGTGATGGCCCGGTTCCACGACGAGTTGGCGGTGCTCGACCAGTACTACGTTCCGACCCGGTATCCGAACGGTCTGCCGGGCGGGATTCCCTCTGACGTCTATACCACGGCTCAGGCGACCGCGGCCGTGGACGTCGCCCGCCGCATCGTCGCCGCGGTCCGCCGCGAAGTGGAAGGAAGTTCTGGAGGTGGCGGCGGACACGATACATCCGCACCAGTGGAGGGCGGGCCGCCCGCCGAAGCGTGACCGCCCGGCTACTGATCGCTCGCTGGTAAGGGTACCGGCGTCGGTACGTCCAGTTGGCGGGCACAGCGTGCAAGGGGCGTGTCGAAGGTGGCGAGCTGGGCGCCCACTGTTCGGGCGGCGGCGAGCAGGGCCGCGTCCACCCAGCCGATGCCGGTCCCTGCGAGGCGGTGGCGCCGAATGAATTCGTACAACGCCTCCGGTGAAGGCGGTGGACTCCGGGGCAGCGAGCGCAGGAGCGCCTCGTTCTCGGCGGAGAGGCCGCCGAGCAGCAGTTCGCCGACTACGAACGGGTGCACCAGTGCCTGGCCGCTCGTGATCCAGGGCTGGGCAACAAGTCCGGCCTCCTCGCCGCGCAGGAACCTGAGCCACACGCTGGTGTCGATCAGGACGGTCAACCTCGATCTCCTGCCGAGCGCCGCCGTGCTACCGGCCGCAGATCGGGCTGCGAACCGAATGCCTCCCCCAGCCGGCGGCGCCGGTCGGCGTTGATCAACTCCTGCAGACCAAGTTCCACCACGGCGGTCTTGGTCTTGCCCCGATGGATCGCCATCGCCTCGCGGACCAGCGCGTCGTCAAGGTTCATGGTCGTCTTCATCCATACAGCGTACTAGATCAAGCCATATCAAACAATCACCATGAACCTTACTGATGACCGGAAAGATATGTCTCCCACGACCCTCGATTACCCCACGAGCTCCTACGCCCGACTCCTGCTTGCGCGTACGCGCCTCCCACCTCTACCATCCTGAGCCGAACACCCTGGAAGAGGAGGAGCAAGATGTTCACAACCAAAGCAAGGGCCATCACGATTGCCGCCGTAGTCGGATTCCTGGTCGCCGCAACGAACGTGGCGGCGGATGAAGGCGGCACCTTCAGCATCATCCGGAGCTACGCGCGCACCCACGCCACGTTGGAACACGCCGCGGGCACGATCAGCACAGGCTCGCTGGAGGGAACCATCACCACCCTGGCCAGCAGCGGCGAACCGTTCACCCAAGGCGACCACAGCCTCATCTCGTGCCTGTTTTACGCCACGAGCACTGCAGAAGGGTTGAGCATTGAAGCGCCGTGCACGATCACCGATGGGTCCGGCGACCGATGGTACACCATGTCGCGCCGAGATGCGGGCGACATGGCGTCAGGTGGTGGTGGCGAGGGCCGCTTGGAACTCATGGGAGGCACCGGCAAGTATGCCGGCGTGACCGGCACCTGTACCTACGAAGCCTCATACCTCACCCAGGACCGGGTCGTGTCGGATGGCGATTGCACCTGGGAGAGGTCGAACGCGGACTGAAGCCGCAGTAGACCGCTCTTGCGTGCCGGATGCGCCCGGATAGCCGCACTGCGGCGGCAGGGTCACCTCAGCTTGCCCCTTGCCCACGTAGATAGCATGGGCAACTGTGGTATAATTTCGGCGGGATGGATCGGTCAAGGTCGAAGTTTGGCCGTTCCGTGGCGCGCCAGTCTGCCGTCCGAAGGAATTCAATGTCAAGGAGCGTGTGAATGACGTCCACCATGAATGGCACCGTGGAAGAAACGGTGCGGAAGATCGTCCGGGCTGACTTGGCCGAGTTCTACAACAAGGAGTTCGAGGTCTTTGTTCACCAGGCCGAGGCGATCCTGGACGACGAGAGATACCTCCGAATCTACATTGTGTTCGACGGTACGGCCAAGGATCTTTGGATTCCTGGCTGGACGACGGGGCTGATCGGAAGAATTCGAGACAAGTTGGCCCATGAGAACATCATGGACTTCCCCGTAGTTTCGCCGGTTGCAAAGTCGGAGTGGCCCGCTCTCAAACGAACAATAGCGTGAGCGACAGGGCTCGCGCTCAGCTAGATCTGGCGCGGGACATCCTTGGGCTGACTACAGGACGACCGCGTCAGATAGTAAGTTTCGCAAATGAACACAATTGTGCGTGATGTCAACCGCGCCGATTGATCCACTTGATGTCCCTCGGACCTACCGCCGACTTGAGAAGGTACAGCGGCCGTATTTCCGAACTGCGCCGAGCGGATTTCCCGCAGTGCGCGACCTGATCGGACACCGCGTCGCGTCGCCCGTATCCCGTCAACCCGCTATGCCACGTCTTCGTAGAACAGGCCGTCATACAGAAACGCAGGCTCGATCGCCTCGCAGTCGCGCTCGCTCGTTCCGGCACGCCGCATCTCGGTATGCCATCCTTCGCGCACGGTGCTCGCGATGCGGTCGAACAATGCCGCCGCGGCCGCCTGCCCGAGCAGAAAACGCCCGTGACCGCTCAGCAGGTTGGTCCTGTTGGCATAACGCCCGAAGCGGCCGCAGGCCATCGCGAGATCGCGCCGTTCCAGGGCCACCACCGGCGAGGGCGTCAGGTCGTAGGCCGGACTCAGACGCCACGAACGTCCCTTGGCGAGGACCGCGTGATTGCGCGGGTGATCGTCCAGATTGGAGATCGCCGCGTTGAAGCACATCCGGCCGAACAGCTCGCGCAGATCGTCTTCCGGTCTCGCGCTCACCCGGCGGACTTCATCGGCGAGCAGCAGATAGGACCAGTCACCGCGATCGCCAAGACCGTCGCCGGAGCGCAGTAGCGTCAGGGCGCTGACCATCCGGTGACGGCGAAAGCCGGCGCCGGTTCGACCGTCATCCTCCCGGTCGCGGTCGAAGCGGCGCACGAGCAACACATCGCGCGCCCCGACGGTTTCGATACGGCTGTCGGCGACGTTCAGGCCGCATGCCCGGGCGAGGCTGAGCATGCCATGCTCGACTCGCGAATTGTTCCAGCGGTCGTCGCCGCGGCTGAACTTGGCGATCCAGAGAGCGCCCTCGTGCTCCACCACCGCCTTGGGGCGTGCTCCGCCCATCGACGTGCCGAGCAGGAGCAACTCCTCGACCCGATCCTCGGCGGACCCGCCGCGCTCCGGATCATCGTCGAGGATGGCATCGGCGGCCCGCTGGAGCGCGGCAAGATCCAGCGTTCGGTTGAACCGGCGCCGCGGGGCGGGGGGCTCGACGGCAAGGCCAAAGCCCAAAGCCCCGGCGCGGTCGTCCGGCCCCTGCATCAGGTAGTCGAACTCGCTGAGCTCCCTGAAGCAGGAGTTGCGCTCGATTACGCACCGTCCCCAGAAATCGGGCATCGAATCCCGGATCGCGCCGAAGAACCCCTCCATGCGTGCCGTCTCGTAGACTTGGGCGGAGAGACGCAATTCGACCGGATCGAGCTCGACCGCATCGGCCCGCTCCCGGTACGAGCGGCCATACACGAACTGACCGACCGCCGCCGCCCCGTCGTCGATCCAGCGGAAGCGGCCCGCGGTCACGAAGTTCGTCGCACCCGGCGGCACAATGTAGACGAAGCACTCGCGCTCAGAAGTCATCGCTCAGCGACCGGCGGCCCCGCGCGCGCCTCGGACTGCGTGCGCGTTCCAGCGTCTTGCCTTCCTCGTCGCGATCCGGATCGGCCACCTTGGACAGGTCGCCGAGCAGGCCCAGCACCCACAATGCGCCCACGTAGCCCGCAACGCCGGTGGTCGGCTTGCCTCTCTCGACGTCGGCCACCACGAACCGGGAGACGCCCATGCGTTCCGCGAGCTCGGTCTGCCGGAGCATGCGGCGCAGCCGCGCCGTGCGGATGTTCCGCCCCAGCCGTTCCAGCGCTTCCTCGACCGCGGCCGGGGGAGAGCGGACCAATTTAGTTGGCCTTGGCATATCTGTTTCCAACAACATTGAGATATATAATGTTTGTTCTATATAACATGGAGTGCATACGGGGTCAATCGCTACGGCTGGAGTATGGAAAATCGCGGCTCGCGCTCGCCTCCGACGCCAGGCGCGAGGTTATACTACCGGACGCGGGCGACAAGTCGGGGGTCTGGTTCCGCGCGGTTCTACCGCGCGCGCCCTCCGCAAGGACGGCGAGCGCTTCGACCGCCACCTCGCGCGACTCGCCAAGGAAGGAGGATCGTGATGGCTTTGGACGTGAACGATGTGATCTCTGCGCTCGACCCCGCGCGGCGGCGGAAGATCGAGGACGAGGCCGCGGCTCTCATCGCAGAGGAAATGGCGCTGCGCGAGCTTCGCAAGGCTCGGCAGTCAGTGTTGCGCGGCAGCTCGGCATCAGCCAGGACGGAGTGCCCCGGCTGGGGCAGTGCAGCGACCCGCTGCGCTCGACGCTGCGCAGGACGGTCGAGGCCATGGGCGGAAACCTCTCGCTGATCGCCACCTTTCCCGACCGGCCGCCGGTCGAGCTCTCCGCCATCGGCCAGCCCGAGCTCCGCGACTGAGACCGGAGACGGCGTGAACCCCCCTGTCTTCCGTGAGGAATTCTTCGACCCGGAGTCCGTGCGGTGGTACCGGCGCCTGTTCGACGAACGCAACGCCGGCAAGAATCGGGCGCTCTCCGATGTCGAGTTCCTGAACGAGTGCGGCTTCTTCATCGAACATGACGATCTCATGGTGCCAACTCGGGCTGCGGTCCTGGTGTTCGGTCGCGCGCGTCACGTTCGCCGGATACTCCCGAGACCGGTGGTCGATTGCCAGTTCATCGATTTCACAGCCGACTCCTGGACGACCGACCGTCGATGGAACGACCGTATCGTAGTAGAAGAGAACCTCGTCCAGGCGTGGCTGATGCTGTCCGAGCGCTATGCGCAATATGCCGAGCATCCGTTCGGGGTGGATGCGGCGAGGCTCGGGCGGAACGATGATCCCCCCGACTACATTGCCTTCCGTGAGGCAGCCATCAATCTGCTCATCCACCAGGACTACGGTGACCACAGCCGTAAGGCGTCGATCAGATTCTTCCGCGATCGGATGGTGTTCTGGAATCCGGGCGACGCCTTCGCCATGACCGATGAGCTCCTGGACCGTACCGAGAAGGAGGTGCGCAACCCGGCGATCGTCGCCGCATTCCGTCGCATCGGGCTGAGCGGGCAGGCCGGGACGGGCATGCGCGCGATCTTTCAGGGCTGGCAGCGTCTCGGACACCCTCCGCCGGTAATAAACAGCGACAAGGCGAGGAAGACCTTCGAGCTTCTCCTGTTACGCGAGCCACTGTCCCGAGAAGAGCAGCAACTGCTACAGGCGCAACTCGGCGTGAAGCTCAGCGAGACAGTGACACGGCTTTTCGCTTCGCCTGCCGCCAGGGCGGCGCGTCGCTCACCGACGCGAAGGCGGTGACCGGCCAGGCGGGGCCGGAGGCTCGGAAGGTGCTCAACACGCTTGCAGTGCAAAGACTGCTGCGGTACGTCACGAGGATCACTACCGCTTCGTCCAGTAGGGCGCCAGCGGGAGTGGAAGCTGATCAAGGACAAGTACGACGGCCGATCGACTACCACCTCTTCAGCGGCTGGTCTCGCCGGAGTTCAATCACGACCCGTTCCACCCGCGCGAGGTGCTGGAGCTGCCGCCCGAGGATGCGCGTCCGGCGCCTCGGCTGCGCCGCCATCGACCGGTTGCTCGGTTGCACGGTAGCGAGCGGCCACGTCGAAGCCCGCAAGAGCACTTTCTGAGGAACCGCAGAACCTACGGGTCGCGGATGGTTCTGCCGTCGTCGCGCAACGTGATGACGCCGTTACACGGATCGAGACACTGATGTGGAGTATCGGGTATCTCGTCGACTCGGCGAACCAGCGCGAATGCCCGAACTTCGGCACTCGGCCAGAAACCCTGCACTGCCTCGACAGCCGCGAAGAGGGTCGCGCCTGATGTCACGACATCGTCTACGATCAAGATCTTGGGCACGTCAACGAGTTCAGCCTGCGCGATCTCCATTGTTTCTCGATGCCGGCCGACGGTACGCGGTTCTGTTGAGGTAGCGGCCTTCGGGACTGCATGTACACGGCGCAACATCGGGATGCAGCGATTCACGAGTTTGTACTTCGTGAGAGCTTCGCAAATCATGTACGCCGGCCACAGCGCGCCTCTTGTGGGAGCAGCATGCCCCGGGACGGGAACAGCAAGCACGTCTGAACCGAAATAGCCAAGGAACCGGCTTCGGTTTTGGCCGACACGGAGGGCGGCGTGTTCGATGACCGCGCGATGCCCTCGCTTGATCGGGTAACAGACCCGGTCACGCGAGCGCCGTTCGAGATCCCGAGTCCCGCGCGGCGAATAGATCAACAGTGAGGCGAAGGGGACGGTCAGAAGGGCACTATCTCTTCAAGCCCATGTGCGGGAATCGGCAGGCGGGTAGGGATCGCGTCGAGAACGGCGGCGCAGTTAGCATCGGTCAGAATCTCGGCGCCGTATTCGATCTGCTCGTTGATCCACCGGATGTCCCCCGCCCCCACAGCCGACTTGAGAAAATACAGTGGGCGTCCGAGGCGGAGTGCCTCCCACCCCTGGTGCTGGGTGCCGCTGCCCTCGCCGGCCTCCACGACAACGGTTGCCGGTGACAGTAATGCCATCGTCCGATTGCGTACGGTGAAGTTCCACTTTTGTACGATGCTCCCGGGAGCAAACTGAGAGACGGCAACGTGTTCTCGGATGATGAGACCTTGCAGCCGGGCATTGCTCCGGGGCGTTACTTCACCGAGTGGAGTACCAAGCACGGCGATCGTGCGGCCACCGCGCTCTATGGCCGTCGTGTGGGCCACCGTGTCGACGCCCAGCGCCAACCCGCTGAGTACGGCGATGTCCCGTTTCACCAACTCGGACACCAGTCGGCGAGTCCGGCGAACTCCTGCCGGGGATGGATGGCGTGATCCCACCACCGACGCGATGCGTCCGCGTGCGAAGATCGATCGATCGCCGGCCACCCAGAGTTGCCGGGGAGCGTACTTCCGCTCAATCTCGTTGAGCGGTCCGATCAGAGTCTCAACCGACCCTGTCTCGATTACATCGTCGCGCACGGAACTCTCGGTCGGTCGCCGGCCACCGGCTTCGTTGCCCGTTGACACAGCCGCTTCCTCCCGGGCCGTATCCATGCCGCCGAGTATCCGTGCAATGCGGGCGGTTGGCAAGGACGGGTGGGGCGGGGCTGGACGGGCTCGCCGCCGGCGCGGCGCCTCGGTCGCACACGCGAAGGCGGTGATGAGCCAGTCGGGGCCGCCGGCCCGGAAGGCGCGGGATGCACTTGCCGCGCAAAGACTCTTGGAGCCGTCAGGAGAGTCAGGCCGGTACGGCCTTGCCGAACACGTCAGGGGTAGTCTCGACGCTGCACACCTTGGTCACTCCCGCACTGACCAACCTGACCGCCGTTCAGCGCGCGACCATCACGCGGTGCCAAGTACCGCGAAGGCAAGAGGACCTCATGCAGGAGATCGGTCTCTCGCACCGTACATTCTTTCGGCGGCGGTTGCCACGTGTCGAGGTTGGTCACTGACCATCCGGGGTTGGTCACTGAGGGATCCCACTGCCGTGCGGCAACTTGGTCACTGTCTTCTGCTGGCTTGTTCCCGGTACGACTCGCCGGAGGCGATGTGGATGGCTGAGCGCGAACACCGCTCGCAGGCGAAGCTCTTCCGGACCGAACCGGTTCCCGGCAAGGCCGGCAGCGGAAGACTGTTCGACGACCGGCACCTGTACCTACGACACCTTGTATCTCACGCAGGTCCGGGTGGTGGGCGGAAGGCAAGTGTGCCTGGGAGAGGGGCTGAGTCGAACGCGGACTGAAGCCGCAGTGCCGTAGTAAGTCGCTCTTGGGCAATTACATACGAAATTAACATGGACCGGGTGTCAAAAATGAGCGCCAACGATCACTATTGACGGACGATTCGTTCTGAGAGTGGGCGCGTGTCTGGCGCTTTCACTATGTCGAATTTGCTGACCAGCGAAATGTCGTTGGCTACAGCCATTCCAGGTAGAGGAATAACATGGAAGGACACAGTTTTATCGTCACGGATTTCTTGGGTTTTGGTAGGATAGCGATACCCGCTGATAGACCCAACTATGACGGGACGGTCCTTAGAGATATAGAATACGGGGCCACCGCTCGTACCCGGCGGCGAACCGCTGTCGATGAAATACCCACTACCGTCATCAAATACCGCGCTGATCCGACCGGAGAAGTAGCACGCATGATCTTTGTAGAATTCCGGGAAACCCATCCAGGCTACGTGCGTAGACGGGACTAACTTGGCATCTGATTCGATAATCTTTACCTGTGGTTCGGGCAAGCTGGATGCGTTTGCAAACAGAAGCAATGCCGAGTCCCTGTCGGATAGCTTGCTCCGAATCAAGATGACTTCGTCTTCGCTCCCTGCTTGCACACATATCGGTTTTTCATTCCCATGGCGGATGGTGACGGTGAGATTCTTTTCGACAGCATCGGCCACAACATGAAGTGCGGTCGCAACACCTCGAAGATCATCGGCAGCATGGGAGATAAACCCCGTTCCGAAGCCGTTGGGTGTTTCGATCCTGACTATCTGACGATTGATCTGTATCGCAGCGTTGAACCATTTTGTGTCTTCGTTCATAAGTGACCTATCTCTTACCATGGTGGAGAGAGGCGAGTCAATCTGCGTGCTTGGCCCAGGGGCTTAGCCGACTGCAGCGGTTCTCGGTGAGTGAGAGGGGAAAGACGCAGTTCAGGTGATTTCTGAGGGGGCGAACGAATGACTGTCTTGTAAATCATTACAGTGCAAGAAGTTACATGACTAGACTTTGTTCACCTGCCTAGCGTGAGTTTCCTAGTTATTGCGGGTGGCTGGCAGTCTGAGTAGATAAGTCATTTTAGGATAGCAAGTTACTCGCTATCCTGTCGGACGGGGCTTGTATACACTGACCGTGGTGCTGTCAGGGATGGGCGTGTCGGTATACGTCAAGTAGGCGGCACAGTTTGTCTTGCAGGGACGAGCGTTCAGAGAGCACGTATTGAGCCCGGTAGCGCCCTCTGGTGGCCGGCTCAGGCGCGGCGTAGAGGTTGACCACTTCGGTCACGCCGCTGAGTTCCGTCAGTAGTTGCTCGATGGTAAGGAGTTGTCCGCCGTCGGCCGCCTTGCGTTGCAGCAGCGAACTCAGCAGCAGTGCCAACACACAATAGAACACGTGTACGCGCAGCTTCTGATCGGTCCAGTGGAAGGTCGGCGAGAAGCTCACCCAGTGGGGATTCTTCATCTGCTTGAACGCCCGCTCCACGTGATGTTGAGCGCGGCTGGCCAAGATGATCTCCTGGTCGCTCCACGACTCGTTGTCGGTGCACAGGATGCGTTTGCCCAAGCGCCGGCGTTGCAAGCGCTGGTACGCTGCCCAATCGGTGCGAAATCGAAAACTGAGCACGCCGTCGGATTCGCTGATCTGAACCTTGAGAATCTGCTTTACGTACTGACCCGAGGTGATCGTGTCGAAATGCTTCTGCAAGGATGCTCTGCTGTAGCCTTTGCCCTTTGCTCCCGGTAGCTGGCTGCGCGCCAGCTTGCTGCGCAAGGCGCGCAACGCGGCGCGCTTCTTGCGCAACGCGTGGTTGATCCCAGCCAGCTGCCCGTCCAGCAACCGGCGACTGTTGGTGACCACCACGGTGCGGCGCTCACCCCAGATCACCTTGTCGCTGCGGTAAGCGGTCACCCCGGCCAATGGACCGCTTCGGGCGCACTCACTTCTCCGGCGACAACTCGCTGTTCCTGCCGGCGCACTACCTGAAGCAGTTCCACGCCGAGTTCAACGACGACGCCGCGGCGCTGGCCGCCGAGCTCGGCTTCGAGGACTGGATCCAGATGTTCAACGACCGCCGCGCGCAGGGCTACAACCAGTCGGCGGTGACGGTCGGGCGCCCGTACATGGACTTTCACGTGCCGGAGGTGGTGGAGAGCAATCGCGTGCTCTTGGTGCGCAACCCCTACTACCACCACGTCGACACGGCCAACAACCAGCTCCCCTACGCGGACCGGCTGGAGATTACCCACGTTGGCGACAAGCAGCTCTACGACCTGAAGGCATCGGCCGGCGAGGCGGACTTCGTGGCCTATTACACCGGCGCTCCGAGCCTGCCCGTGGTTACCACCAACGGCTAGTCGCCTACGGCGACATCCGATGCTCCCTCGGAGGCTGCTACCGAATGACCCGCCGCTACCGATAGGACTACTTTCTGTCGCCGGGAGCGCCGTGTGGTGCACCCCGGGCGGGTTGATCGTCGAATCAGGGCGCTTGGCACCGAACGGACAGCATCATGCTCTGCCTGCGCGACGTCAGGTGCACCACTTTCTGCGCCGCCACGTCGCCGATACGGCATGGGCGTTGCGCTGGGCGACTACGACCGCGACGGCTTCACCGACTTCTATGTCACCAACATCGACGACGCGGGTGCGGCTCAGGAACAACGGCGACGGCACCTTCAGCGCCCGCGCCTGCGCCCGCGCCGCCGGCGTGGGGCGGGGCAGGATCGGCGTCCACGAGGGCAACTCGGTCGGCTGGGCACGGCGTTCCTCGACTACGACAACGACGCCGACCAGGACCTGTACCTGGCCGCCGGCTACCTCGACACCGACCAGGACACCAACCCGGTACAACAGCCGAGCGCCCTGTTCCGCAACGAGGGCGACGGCTCTACACTCGTGTCACGCCGAATCAAGTGCTTCGACGGTGAGACGTCCCGTTCGCTCTGAATGAGACTCGCGGATTACGATATCCACGTCGCGCCCGAGCGCCATCAGGAGTCGCAGGAGCCGCTCCATGGAGTACTCCCTGAAGCTCCCTCGCAGCAGGCGCGACACATCGGGTTGAGACAGACCGAGCAACTTCGCCGCCTCTACCTGCTTCAGGCCGCGCTGGCGAATGATCTTGTCGATCCGTGTTACCAGTTCGGCTTTGAGAAGGTGCGCATCGGCATCCGGGAGCCCCAGGTCGGCGAATACGTTCCCGCTGCCACGTTCGATCTTCACGTTGTCGGTCGCCATCGATCTACCCTCCGCCGCCGAAGGCCCGCAGCGACTTGACGTCCCCGTGCCTGAGCCGATCTGGGCCTGATAGAGCGCGTAGCCGACCACGCCCCGCACGGCGTCCGGAAAGCTCCTGAGATCTGTCCTGGTGGAGCCGATCCACTCGACGGGTCTGGGTGCGTCGGCGACCACGCCAAATTATAGTGATTCCGCCATGTACGCGCAATCCGTTTCTTGCAGCACGAAGTAGCGGTCTCCTCCGCCAGGGGGCTGGTGGCAGCTTCGACTTCACGCCACACGTGTCGAACGGCGGCCTGATGCCGCAGTCGACCGCTCTTGCGTGCCGAATGCGCCCGGATGGTCGGCGGGGACGGCGGTTGTTGTTCGCTTGCCGAGCGTGCGGGGTTGGGGGTAGGCTGCCCCGGCAAATCGACGGGCGGGCCGCGGGGCGGGCCGCTCACGCACAAGAAAGGAGTAGTTATGAGAGTTACCGCGATGCGGACAGTGGGTGCCGTGCTGGCGCTGTTGGGGCTGGCCGGGGGCGCCGCCTGGGCGCAGATGTACAACGAGGCGCCGATGCTGGCGGCGATGGTCAGGGCAGGGGAGTTGCCGCCGGTGGACGAGCGGCTGCCGGCCAATCCGCTGGTGGTGGAGCCGTTCGACTCGATCGGCACCTACGGCGGCACCCTGCGCATGATGGACGTGTCGGACCGCATGTCGATCGGCCTGCGCGTGCGCCACACCGGCCTGTTCCGCTACAACCAGACCGCCAGCGCCTTCGAGCCCGACCTGGCCGAGAGCCACGCCTGGTCGAACAACAACCGCACCCTCACCCTGAAGCTGCGCGAGGGGCTGCGCTGGTCGGATGGCGAGCCGTTCACGACGGCCGACATGCTGTTCAAGTGGGAGCAGGACATGCTCAACGAGGATCTCACCTCCAGCCTCGATCCGTTCTACACGCTCGGCGGCGAGCGCGCGGTCTGGGAGGCGATTGACGATTCCACGCTGAGCATCACCTGGGCCGCTCCCAACCCGGTGGCCATGGACCGCTACGGGCGCACCCACTTTTCCGGCGACAACGTGCTGTTCCTGCCGGCGCACTACATGGAGCAGTTTCACGCCGGCTTCAACGACGACGCCGCGGCGCTGGCCGCCGAGAAGGGGTACGAGGACTGGCAGCAGATGTTCCGGGCGCACGGCACCCAGGGCTACACCCAGTCGGCGGTGATCATCGGCCGCCCCTACCTGGACATGCACACGCCGGAGGTGGTGGAGAGCGACCGCGTGCAACTGGTGCGCAACCCCTACTACCACCACGTCGACACGGCCAACAACCAGCTTCCCTACATCGACCGGTTCGAGGTGAGGCACGTCGGGGACCTGGACCTGTACGACCTGAAGGCGTCGGCGGGCGAGGTCGACTTCGCCGCCTACTACACCTCGGCACCGAGCCTGCCCACCTACCGCGCCGGCGAGCAGCAGGGCGACTACCAGACGATCATCGCGCAGTCGCTGCGCACCGCCGAGCTGGTGCTGTTCCTGAACCAGAACATCGAGGATCCGGTGCTGAACGAGCTGTTCGGCAACCTGGACTTCCGCGTCGGCCTGTCGGTGGCCCTGAACCGCCCGCAGATGAACGACATCGTGTTCTTCGGGCATGGGCGACGCGCATCCGGCGACGCCGCTGAACACCATGGAGTTCTTCGATCACGCCTGGTACAACGACAACCTGTCCTACGATCCGGAGCGCGCCAACCGGCTGCTCGACTCGGTGGGCCTGACCGCCCGCGACGGCGACGGCTTCCGCCTGCGCCCCGACGACGGCAGCCGGCTCAGCCTGGTGATCGAGATCGGCGTGCTGGAGGGTCCGAAGCAGGCGATCTGCGAGCTGATCGCCAACGACTGGCGGCAGGTGGGCGTCGACGGCGCCTGCAAGGTGATCGACGGTGCGCTGCTCAGGGAACGGCTGGACACCAACCAGACGGCGATCTCGACCTGGCACCTGGGGCGCACCACGCTGCTCGGCCGCGGCACACCCGACCAGTTCGCGTTCGAACGCTGCGCCGCCAATAACTGGGGGCGGCAGTGGTGCTTCTGGTTCGTGTCCGGCGGCGACGCCGGCATCGAGCCGCCCGACCACATCAAGGCGCTCAACGAGCGCTGGCAGTCGTTCAAGCAGGCCGCCACCGGCACGCCGGAAGCGGTCGAGCTCGGCAAGGACTACTTCGTGTTCTTCGCCGACGAGCTGCCGATGATCCCGACCATCGGCCTGGCGCCGCACCCGGTGGTGATCCACAACCGCCTGCGGAACGTTCCCAAGGACAACATCTTCTGGGGCTCGGACACCAACTTCTACGCCCCGTACAAGCCGGAACAGTGGTATATCGCCGAGTAGCGCAATTCCATGGCGTGATCCCGCACCGCGGGAGGCGCCATTTGCCGCACTGACATCCGGGGAGAGTGGGCGGCGGCCGTGCCGTTCATTCTCCCCTTTCTCGTCACGCACATGAACTACACCTCGTATCTGCTGCGCCGCCTGCTCTACATGGTGGTGACGCTTGCCGTCATCAGCGTGCTGATCTACATCGTGATCCAGTTGCCGCCGGGCGACGCCGTGGACACCATCGTCGCGCAACGGGAGTCGGAGGGCGACGTGATCACCGAGGCCGAGGAGCTGGAATTGCGCCGCCAGTACGGCCTCGACCGCCCGCTGGTGGTGCAGTACGCCGATTGGGTGGTCGAGTTCCTGTCCGGCGAGATGGGGCGCTCGATCCGCGGCGTGCCGGTGAACGACCTGATCGCCGAACGGCTCGGCGGCACCATCATGCTGTCGCTGATCAGCATCCTGTTCACCTACCTGGTGGCAATCCCGATCGGCATCTACAGCGCCACCCACCAGTACAGCCTGGCCGACTACGGCCTCACCACCCTGGGCTTCATCGGCCTGGCGACGCCCAACTTCCTGCTCGGGCTGATCCTGCTGTACGTGTTCTACAAGTTCTTCGGACTCAGCATCGGCGGCTTCTATACGCCCGGCATGGAGGAGCAGCCGTGGAGCATGGCCAAGCTGTTCGACCTGATCGGCCACCTGTGGATACCGGTGATCGTGATCGGCACCGCCGCCACCGCCGGCACCATCCGGGTGATGCGCGGCACGCTGCTGGACGAGCTGGGCAAGCAGTACGTGATCACGGCGCGCGCCAAGGGGCTCGCGGAACCGCGCGTGATCTTCAAGTACCCGGTGCGGCTGGCGCTGAACCCGATGGTCAGCGGGGTGGGCAACGTCCTGCCGGAGCTGATCAGCGGCGAGACCATCGTGGCCATCGTGCTCGGCCTGCCGACGCTCGGTCCGCTGATGTACGCCGCCGTACGCACCCAGGACATCAACCTGTCTGGCAGCGTGCTGCTGGTGATCAGCGCGCTGGCCGTGATCGGGGTGCTGATCTCGGACATCCTGCTGGTGGTCGTGGACCCGCGCATCTCCTACGAGCGCAAGGGCTGACATGGCGACCGACCGCGCCCCTGCCGTGAACCGCGCCGAAGCGCAAACCACCAGTGCGGAGGAGCGCTACTACATCGCCTCGCAGCGGCAGTTGATGTGGCGCAAGTTCCGCAAGCACCGCATGGCGGTGATCGCCGGCGCCATCCTGCTGCTCGCCTACCTGGTGGCCTTCACCTATGAGTTCTGCGCCCCCTACGGTTCGCTGACCCAGCATGAAGGCTACGTGCACGCGCCGCCGACGCGCATCCGCCTGATCGATGCCGACGGGCGCCTGCGCGGGCCGTTCGTGTACGGCCTCACCGGGCAGGTGAACCTGGAGACCTTTCAGCGCGAGTTCGTGGAGGACCAGGCGGTGATCCATCCGCTGCGTTTCCTGGCCCGTGGCGAGCCGTACCGCTTCTGGGGTTCGCTCGACGGCGACCTGCACCTGTTCGACGCCGGCGACGGGCGGGTGTTCCTCCTGGGCACCGACGAACTCGGCCGCGACCTGTTCTCACGCATCCTGGCCGGCAGCCGGGTGAGCCTGACCATCGGCCTGGTGGGGGTGATGATCAGCTTCGTGCTCGGCTGCCTGCTCGGCGGCATCTCCGGCTACTTCGGCGGCCTGCCCGACCTGCTCATCCAGCGCCTGATCGAGATCTTCAACTCGATTCCGGGCATCCCGCTGTGGATGGCGTTGAGCGCCGTGATCCCGGTGAACTGGCCGGTGCTGCGCACCTACTTCACCATCACCCTGATCCTGTCGGTGCTCGGCTGGACCGGGGTGGCGCGCGTGGTGCGCGGCAAGCTGTTGGAACTGCGCGAGTACGACTACGTGACCGCCGCCCGGCTGGCCGGCACGCGCGCCGGCACCATCATCGCCACCCACCTCCTGCCCGGCTTCCTGAGCTACCTGATCGTGCGCCTCACCCTGGCGATCCCCGGCATGATCCTGGGCGAGACGGCGCTCAGCTTCCTGGGGCTCGGCATCCAGCCGCCGGCGGTGAGCTGGGGAACGCTGCTGCGCGGGGCGCAGAACGTGACCAGCATCGCCATCTATCCGTGGCTGCTGACCCCGGCGCTGTTCGTGATCGTGGCGGTACTGCTGTACAACTTCGTCGGCGACGGGCTGCGCGATGCCGCCGACCCCTATGCCATGAGCGGCCGCGGCTAGTGGACGGTAGCCGGCGCGCGTGCGCCACCAGATGCTGGCGCGCATGATCCGCCTGACCCACTACAGCCACCTGAAGGAGCGCATCAACTTCCAGCAGGTGCGGGTGTGAGCCGGCCGCGGAGCGCGCCCAACGTCGTGCTCATCCTGACCGACGACCAAGGCTACGGCGACCTGGAGCGGTGGTTCGACGCCGTGGAGGCGGATCGCCGGCGCATCGCGTGGTGAGCCACCGCCTGCCGGCGGGGCGGGTGGGGTTCATTCGGCGCCGGCGGGATCGGCA
The DNA here is from genome assembly GCA_965208575.1 of Spirochaetia bacterium. Classification (GTDB taxonomy): domain Bacteria; phylum Spirochaetota; class Spirochaetia; order SZUA-6; family Bin103; genus Bin103. The sequence goes on from CBDBOV010000003.1 coordinate 454,041, forward strand.
GTCACGGGCGTGGCCCGATCATAGCGCGCCGCCGGCGCTCGGGCGAGCACGCCAGGGGCAGCCTTGCCGTCGCCGGTTGACCGCCACTATGCTGCGCGTGAACGCCATGGGCGGAAAAGGAGGACGGAGATGCAGCGACCGGTTCGCTTGGGGCTGATCGGCTGCGGCGGCATCGTGCGGATCGCACACGCGCCGGGTTATCAGTCGATCCCCGAACTGGTGCAGGTCACCGCGCTGGCCGATCCGGTCGGCGACAACCTGCAGCAGGTGGGGCAGATGCTGGCCGTGCCGCCGGAGCGGCGCTACGCCGACCATCGGCAGATGCTGGAGCACGCCGAGTTGGACGCGGTCACCATCGCCACGCCGCACCACCTGCACGCCGCGCACGCGATGGACGCGGCGGCTGCGGGCGTGGCCGTGATCTCCGAGAAACCGATGGCCACCTCCGTGGATGAGGCGCAGCAGGTGCTGGCGGCGGTGGAGCGCCACGGCGTGCCCTACGCGGTGGTGCACAACTTCCTGTTCACCCCGGGCATGGAGCGGGCGCGGGCGCTGCTGGCCGCGGGCGCCGGCGTGGGGACACCCTTCTTCGGCCGCGCCAAGTCGCTGTTCAACAAGACCGACGATCGCGCCGACCCGCACAACGAATGGCGCGCCTCGCGCGCGGCCGGGGGCGGCGCCATCAACGACACCGCCTACCACGAGATCTACCTGCTGGAGACGCTGGTCGGCTCGCCGGTGCGCTACGTGGAGGCGCGCGTGGCCACTCAGCACTTCGCCTTCGACGTGGACGACCTGGCGCTGCTGCTGCTGGAGCACGAGGGGGGCGCCCTGTCCACGGTGGCCACCTCCTGGTGCGTCCCCGGCGGCGACGCCGGCGAGAGCGCCAACCTGGCCGAGGCGCAGGGCCCGGCGGGCGGGGTGCGCGTGATGCGCCGCGGCCGCGGACTGTGGCAGTATGCGCGCGATACCCGGCAGTGGTGGGAGGTGGCGCTGCCGCCGCAGCCGGCGTGGGCGGAAAGCGGCCATGGGCGCTACTTCGCCGCCACCTTCGAGGCCCTGGCCGCGGGCGCGCCGCCCCCGATCGGCGGCGAGCTGGCCTTGCACAACCTGCGCATCGTCGCCGCTGCCCGCCGCGCCAGCGCCGAACGCCGCGCCGTCGAGCTGCCGCCGCCGGACGCCGCCGGCTAAGCGGAACACCCGGCACGCGACCCCCGAGCAACCGAGCAACCGAGCTTCAAGGAGGAGCACCATGAGACCCTGGATTGACTGTCACAACCACGTCGGGCGCACCCTGAACCGGCTGCCGCCCACCGGCCAGAGCACCGCCATGGCGCTGGCCCGATTCGCCGAGACGAATGTCTACGCCAGCCTTTCGATGCCGACCGCCACCGGCGGCCTGATGCTGCGCGGGCTGGAGGATATCCGCGACCAGAACCGGGTGATCGCCCGCGCCGGCCGCGACTTTCCCGCGCACACGCCGCTGGGACTGGCGCTGGTGGAGCCGTGCCTGGGGCGCGTCGCCGTCGACGAGGCGGAGTGGGCGATGAGCGAGCTGGGCCTGCACGGCATCGTCTCCCACCCGCCGGTGCGCGAGGCGTGCATCCCGTTCGTGGAGATGGCCGCGGCACGCGGCGGGCTGTGCAACGTGCACATGCACGACGCCCTGTTCGGCGAGATCGCGCGCATGTTCCCCGGCGCCACCTTCATCACCCATGCCAGCAGCCACGCCGCCGAGCACTTCGCGGGGCTGGACAACGTCTGGTTCGAGGTGGTGCAGTACCCGGACGGGCGCGGCAGCCGCTGGGACTTCGGCCGGCTGGCCGGCCAGGTGGGCCGCGAGCGGATAATGTTCGGCGCCGACCTGCCCTATTACGACTACCGCCTGCTGCAGCGGATCATCGAACAGGCGCCGGTCGACGACGACCTCAAGGACCGCATCGCCTACCGCAACATGCTGGAGCTGATCCGCCAGTACAACCCACAGTGGCGCATGCCCGACGCCCCGCCCGCGGCCCCTCGCGTGTATCGCGCCGAGGAGCTGTGGGCCGTGGACCCGGACAAGCCCGACCGGCTGACCGTCTACGGCTGACCCGAGCGGCCCGCCGCGGCACTCAGGCCGACCCTTTGAGAGCGGCGACTTCCTCGCGCAGCCGCACCAGCTCAGCTTGCTCAGCCTGGGCTCGGTTCCAGATCGCCCTGGTGCGCTCGTCGGGACCGTAGGCGCTCGGCGGCATCAGCATGGCGCGCTGCCGGTCCGAAAGGTCGCCATAGTGGTCAGCGTTGTAGTAGCAGGGGCTCCAGGCGACGGCGTGCGGCGTGTACTTGTAGAAGATCGTCCGCCGTTCGTTCGGTCCCCTCCACGGCACGGTTCCGTGGGCAAGGGCCTCGGTGAAGATGATGGCGTCGCCCGCGCCGACGGCCACGCGGTCCACGACCTCCGGGATTTCGTCCTGGGTGGCGCTGTTCTTCCAGTCTGGCGGCAGCTCGAAGTTGGCCTTGTGGCTGCCCGCGATGCAGGCGAAACCGCCATCGCCGGGCTGCACGGTGTTCAGTTCGTACGCAACCGCGATCAGGCCGTTGTAAAACGTGCCGTTGTTGTAGCGGTAGTAGCACTGACCACCATCGGTGGGTCCTACAAGGGTGGTGTCCCCGCCGGCGCCCTGCCCGCCCCCGTGGAGATAGAGCGATCGGTGGTTCTCGGCATTGTTGACGTTGAGGTAGTCGTGATCGAGCCGGTAGCCCACGCCCAGGAGTTGTTCCAGATACGGCGCGATGGTGGGAAGGTCGATCAGGTCGATGTAGGGGCCGCCCCACTCGAGCAGCGAGGCCGACGACCAGGCCCGGTCGGCATGGTCCGGCAACCGGGTTCGGTCGGACCCGTAGTGACGCCTGGCGCCCTTGGGCCCGCACCCGGTCGAACTGCTCGGACAAGGCGGCGACCTGGTCGGCGGTCAGGGCGTTTCTGACGACAAGGTACCCGCGCAAGTCGAAGAAATACTTCTCATGATGGTTCACAACCCAGACTGTACCGCCCGCTGAGCCAATGGCGCGAACAGGGTTGGATGGGCGCGTCCGAACCGGGCCACCTCCTCTTCAGCAACCGGGGATCGACATCCTGGGCAGCAGAATGTCGGTCAAATCGCCGTCGACGCCGATGTCGGCAAGCAGCGCCAGGTGGGGGTGAAACTCCCCGATCTCGTACAGCGCATGGGCGTCACTCCCAAGGCTGATGCGAACGCCCGCCCTGATGCAGTCGGCGAAGAACGATGGTGGCGGCTCGTTAGTGTGGAAGTTGATCTCCGCCGCCACCCCGTGCTCCCGCAACAGCGCCACCGTGGGGGCGAACAGAGACGTCGGCACCGCAACGCCCGCGCGCCGGAAGACGCGGAACGGATGTGCCAGCACGTCGATGCCGTGGCGGCAGAGCCGAGCTACGATGCGGAGGAACTCGTCGGCCGCACGCGCGGTGTCAGGTGTGGGGGTTCGCAACTCCGGCAGCCAGTGAACGGCGCCGACGACGATATCGGCCCGCTCCAGGTCGGCAGGCTCGGCCACCGGGTTACCGGCGAAGTCGGCGTCGACCTCGAGTCCGGTCAACACGGAGTCGCTGCGATGCTCGGCGGCGGCTTGCCAGTAGTCGGCCATCCGCTCTGCCCGCCCGGTCCTGCCGTCGATGCCGCTCTCTCCGAGCATGCCGCTCCAGTACGTCGGGCTGTCGAAGTAGAGCTGGCCACTGTGTTCGGTGAACGCCAGCTGCTCGAGCCCAATCATCGCCGCGAAACCCGCACTCTGCGCCATGTCCACATCTTCGCCGCAGTAGGCAAACTGGGTATGCGAGTGGTAGTCGTTCAATGCCAGCGAACCTTGCAGCCGATGCTCCAGCACTTCGACGCCGATGTCGTCATCGTCAAGCGTCACAACGGCGAACGAGAACGGCGCCTCACACAGCGCCGGCGCGACCAGCGTCGTCACCCCGTCCTTCTGCCGTAGCCCGACACCGGGGTGATAGTGACCGCCTACTGCCAGCGTGTACCCATGGGCGCGCATCGTGGTGGTGACTTCGGCACAGTTGGTGTAGCCGTAGCTGGCCTCGCCGCCGGGTACGGCGACGGGCACGTGCTGCAGCGCCACCAGCGGCCCGCGGTGGCCGTCGGCCACGGCGGCCATCCGGTTCAGGTCCCGCGCGCTCCGCGACGCGTTGTAGCCCGGTTCTTCGGCGTCCACGAAGCTCGCCATGCGCACATTGTTGACATCCAGATGCTCGACGCGCTCGAAGACGTCGTAGAATACGGCCGGACTCGGATCGTGATTGCCGGGCAGCGCCAGCCATGGGCAGTCGAGTCGCTCGAGGAGGTCACGCAGTGCCCCCAGCAGAGCCGACGCGTCGGCAGCGTGCGGGTCATCTACCAGGTCGCCCAGGACGACGGTGACATCCGGCTTGACGTAACGATTCAACCTCTCGATCGTGCGGCGCAGCAGCACCGCACCCCACTGGCCTTGTCTGGCCGCGACGTTCGGCGGCGTGACGCAGTAGTGGATGTCCGTGATGACGGCAATTCGGCAACTCATACTCCGCTCCTTCGACCCGTTGCTACTTGTACGGGTCGGATGCGTCGCGCAGTCCGTCTCCCAGAAAGCTGAAAGCGATGACGGTAGTGATGACGAACAGGCCCGGAATAAGAAGCCACGGGTAGAGAGCTACGACGTTCACTTGCTGCGCTCCTTTGAGCAGCGCGCCCCAGCTGACGGCCGGGGGACGGATGCCAAGGCCGAGAAAGCTCAGAGCCGTCTCGCCAATGATCATGTTGGGTATGGACAGCGTCAGGCTGACGATCAGATAGCTCAAGAACGACGGCAGAAGATGCCTGATGATGATCTTCCGGTCTTTGGCGCCGGCGATTCCGGCCGCCAGGATGTAGTCCTCTTCCCGCACGCTGATGAGTTTGCCCCGCACCACCCTTGCCAGCTGGCACCAACCCATGAACGAGACGATTATCGTAATGGCGAAGTAGGTCCTGATAATCGGCCAATCCGCGGGAACGGCAGCGGCGAGGGCCATCCACAGCGGTATGTATGGCAGCGATAGGAAGAACTCGATAACCCTTTGGATGATGACGTCGATGGTGCCGCCGAAGTATCCCGACACGCCGCCCAGTATGCAGCCCAGAGCGAAGGCGATTGCCACGCCTACCAGGCCGATGCTCAAGGAAACGCGGGTACCGTAAATGATCCGGGAGAACAAGTCTCTGCCCAACCTGTCGGTGCCAAACAGCAGCAAGGGCGCTGCGGGATCCTGCAGACCGAACAGATGGAGATTCGTCTCGAACAGGCCCCAGAGCCGGTACGGGCGGCCATGCACGAAGAAAGAAATCGCGTAGCGTTCGCTCTTATCTTCGGCGAACTTCCAGCTCCAGGTCTCCGCATCGCGCGTCTTTTCGATGCCGTACACGAAGAAGCCGAAATGGAACCGGCCTTCCGCATCGACCAGCCGAACCCGCTGGGGTGGATGATACCGGTAGTCCGTGCGATCCAGCGGGCCATAGGGCGCCACAAACTCGGCCCAAACCACCAGAAAGTAGAAGATGAAGAGCACCACGCCACCAGTAACGGCCAGTTTATGCTTCCTGAACTTCCGCCACATAAGCTGCCACTGAGAGGCTATGTAGTACCTCTCCTCGGCGCTGATACCGCGTCCTTCCGGCATGCTGCTGCGCCTATTTCTCATAGCGAATCCGCGGATCGAGCCACAGCAACAGCATATCGGAGATGAATGTGCCGAGGACCGTCAGAACGCTCAGAAACAGCACGGCGCTTCCCGCCAGATAGCTGTCCTGGCTCATCAGAGCGCTAAACAGCAAGGCCCCGGTCGTGGGCAGACTCAGCACGATCGCCGTAATGGTGGACCCCGAGACAACGGCAGGCAGCACCCAACCTATGGTGCTCACGATGGGGTTGATCGAAACCCGCACGGGATACTTGAACAGCAGTTTTCTTTCCACCACCCCTTTGGCGCGCGCAGTTACGACGTATTGCTTTCTCAGCTCGTCCAGCAGGACGCCGCGCATGACGCGGATCACTCCCGCGGTGCCGGCCGTACCGATGACAAGGACGGGCACGGGCAGGTGTTTCAGCATGTCCAGAAACTTGGCGATGCTCCAGGCGGCGACCTCGTACTCAGGAGAGAAGAGGCCTCCGGGACTCCAGCCGAACCAGGAATAGAAGCCAAACATCAGAATCAAGGCCAGAAGAAAGTTCGGCGTGGCGAGGCCGATGACACCGAGAAAGGTGAATGCATAGTCACGAACGGAATACTGGTGGAGAGCCGAATACATGCCGATGGGCACGCCTACGCCGTATATGAATACCATCGAGAAGCTGGAGATGATGATCGTCAGGGGCAAGCGCTCGACAAGAAGCTCGCCCACGGGTCTGTTCCATTCGAAGGATCTGCCAAAATCCCCTCGCATCATGTCGCCCAACCACTTCAGGTAGCGGCGATACAGTGGCAGGTTCAGACCGTACTGCTTCTCCAGGGAGGCGATCTCCGCCTTGGAGACCTCGTTCCCGCTCTCTCGGAGCTGCATGATGTAGGAAGTGAGGTAGTCGCCGGGAGGAAGCTCGATCAGCATGAACGACACGGTGGCCGTGGCCAAGAGCACAACCACCATATAGCTCATCCGCCGAACGATGTAGGGCAGCAAACGCGGATTCCCTCTGCTAGCGGGGCCGCCCTCTTGCGGGCGGCCCCTGTTGCTCAATTATCGAAAAACCACACCTCTGGAAGGTAAGAATACACGTACAGACTGTCCCACGTGTACACACCCTGGTCCAGGGCGACGTTCCTCAGATCCTTGTTCAGAACTAGGGGTTGCCGGATGTCCGTGACGGTGCCGATCAGGTTGACCTGATCGATGAACCAGTCGAACAGCTCCTGCCCCAGTTCGATGTACTCGGGCGAGCCCTGCGGGAGGACCACGAACTTATCCGTGCCTTCGAACCACTCCTTTACTTCCTCAGGAGGCTCCTCGCCGGATTGTCCCTGGGTGTCCCGCCATTTGATCCACTCCACGCCGGCGCCTATCCCGCCGGAGAAGTTGATAGAGCCGTTCTTTGAGGCCAGCAGCGGCCCCTCCAGTGCGGCGTCCAGATGCCACACCCCGACGTCGTGCTCGGCGGCATTGATCCGGGTGAAGTAGAACGTGCGCTCCAGGGGCTTCAGCTCTGTCTGTACACCGACTGCATCCCAGTATTCTTTTATGAGTTCGAGCGTCGGCGTTCTGGGCCCTCTCTCCTGGTACTCTATGATCACCACGAGCTTCTCGCCGTCGGGCCTCAGGCGAAAGCCGCTGTCGTCCCGCTCCGCCAGGCCGATCTCATCCAGAAGTCTGTTGGCATGATCCGGATCGAACTGAGCCCACGCGTTTTCCCACCCCTGCTTGTAAAAGCTGGTTGATGCGTCCGGTGTCACCGCCGAGGGAACCCCCTGGCCGGCGAAAACGATCTCGTTGATTTCGTCCCGATTAATGGCCATGGACATGGCCCGCCGAAACGCGACATTCTGGAAAATCTCCCGCTTGGCAGGATCCTTGCTGGTCTGGTTGAAGGCCAGGAACACGAGGTGCCCGGGATATTTTACCAGCGCAACACGATAGCCCGCGCTCTCCTGGTTCTTCAACAACAAGGGATAGTCGTCTCCCGAGACCTCTCTCCAGTTGATGTCGAATTCGCCCGCCACCACCTGCAGTTTCAGAGTCTCTGCGTCACCGACCAAGGATCTGGTGATGCTGTCTATGTAGGGTAGCTGGTTGCCCGCCGTGTCGACCGCCAGGTAGTAGGGATTCCTGACGAAAGTCCGGTGGGTGGGAGCAACGGTATCCAGTGCCCACGCGGCAACCACAGGCAACCCCGTGTCCGTCTGCTGCGGCCCGTAGGTTCGGTGGAAATTGAAGGCCTCCCACCAAGTGTCATAGCCTTCCTTTTTTGCTACCGCGGTGGCCTCGGAGTTGTGCTCTATGTGCCAGTTCTTCAGATATTCGCTTGGCTGGTAGAATGCGTTCTGCCGGCCGCCGTGGTGGGCAATGGTGAAGACCGCGGCGGGATTCGATTCCGCAAACCGGATGCGCAGGGTAGTGTCGTCAATCTTCTCGAATTGCGCGAGTTCGCCTCCCGACATCCACCGTCCGGGTTTGGTCGGTGTAAGCTCATCGTTCAGGATCTGGTCCTCCCACCAGAAGAGTACGTCCTCAAGGGTAAACGGCGAGCCGTCGGACCACTTGTGGCCCTCCCTGAAGTGAAGGGTGATAGTCTTGCCGTCTGCCGAGAGCTCGTAACCCTTGGTCAGGTAGGGCAGCACCTGGGCGGTATCCGCACTGTATCTCAGCAGTCCGGGCCAGCGAGCATCGGTGAAATCCGTCCACCCGGTAAAGCCGACCGAACCCACACGCATGCTGCCGCCGTATTGGCCTACCTTCTCCATCGGAACCAGCACCAGTGGCTCTTTGGGAAGCCTCTGTTCCACTGGCGGGATCTCTCCGGAGGTGACCCTGGCCGTCAACTCCGGCGCTTCCTGGTAGCTGGTTATCTCGTGGCCGGTGGCTTCCGTGAAGTCGGCCGGCGTGGCATACACGAAATCCCCCGTCTTGAAAGCAGCGTTGGGCCACTGGTCAGCCGCTGCCGTCAGTGCTTGCTGCGCCGCACCGCCTGCACCGGCCGCTGCCTCCTCGGGTTCGGCCTCACCGCCTCCAAAGACCGTCGCGGTCGCCACCAGGGCGATCAGCGCAAAGGCCAACAATCTCCTGTGAAACATCGTTATCCTCCTTGAGTGATGGATCAGCATATCGAACCCCCCGAACGAGTGTAAAGCACGGCGAGCCGCTTCGGGGTCGTGACTGATCAGGACGAGGGCGAGGCGGTGGTCGCGGTCGCGACGGCGGTCGCCGGCGGGTGTGGCAAGATTGGCGCGGCACCGCCAAGGCTGGTCCGGCGCCTGGTGGCGCGGCGCCGGTCGAATTGGATTAAGATGGTGGAGATGCAGCGACCGATACGCTTGGGTCTGATCGGCTGCGGCGGCATCGTGCGGATCGCACACGCGCCGGGCTATCAGTCGATCCCCGAACTGGTGCAGGTCACCGCGCTGGCCGATCCGGTCGGCGACAACCTGCAGCAGGTGGGGCAGATGCTGGCCGTGCCGCCGGAGCGGCGCTACGCCGACCATCGGCAGATGCTGGAGCACGCCGAGTTGGACGCGGTCACCATCGCCACGCCGCACCACCTGCACGCCGCGCACGCGATGGACGCGGCGGCTGCGGGCGTGGCCGTGATCTCCGAGAAACCGATGGCCACCTCCGTGGATGAGGCGCAGCAGGTGCTGGCGGCGGTGGAGCGCCACGGCGTGCCCTACGCGGTGGTGCACAACTTCCTGTTCACCCCGGGCATGGAGCGGGCGCGGGCGCTGCTGGCCGCGGGCGCCGGCGTGGGGACACCCTTCTTCGGCCGCGCCAAGTCGCTGTTCAACAAGACCGACGATCGCGCCGACCCGAACAACGAGTGGCGCGCCTCGCGCGCGGCCGGGGGCGGCGCCATCAACGACACCGCCTACCACGAGATCTACCTGCTGGAGACGCTGGTCGGCTCGCCGGTGCGCTACGTGGAGGCGCGCGTGGCCACTCAGCACTTCGCCTTCGACGTGGACGACCTGGCGCTGCTGCTGCTGGAGCACGAGGGGGGCGCCCTGTCCACGGTGGCCACCTCCTGGTGCGTCCCCGGCGGCGACGCCGGCGAGAGCGCCAACCTGGCCGAGGCGCAGGGCCCGGCGGGCGGGGTGCGCGTGATGCGCCGCGGCCGCGGACTGTGGCAGTATGCGCGCGATACCCGGCAGTGGTGGGAGGTGGCGCTGCCGCCGCAGCCGGCGTGGGCGGAAAGCGGCCATGGGCGCTACTTCGCCGCCACCTTCGAGGCCCTGGCCGCGGGCGCGCCGCCCCCGATCGGCGGCGAGCTGGCCTTGCACAACCTGCGCATCGTCGCCGCTGCCCGCCGCGCCAGCGCCGAACGCCGCGCCGTCGAGCTGCCGCCGCCGGACGCCGCCGGCTAAGCGGAACACCCGGCACGCGACCCCCGAGCAACCGAGCAACCGAGCTTCAAGGAGGAGCACCATGAGACCCTGGATTGACTGTCACAACCACGTCGGGCGCACCCTGAACCGGCTGCCGCCCACCGGCCAGAGCACCGCCATGGCGCTGGCCCGATTCGCCGAGACGAATGTCTACGCCAGCCTTTCGATGCCGACCGCCACCGGCGGCCTGATGCTGCGCGGGCTGGAGGATATCCGCGACCAGAACCGGGTGATCGCCCGCGCCCGCCGCGACTTTCCCGCGCACACGCCGCTGGGACTGGCGCTGGTGGAGCCGTGCCTGGGGCGCGTCGCCGTCGACGAGGCGGAGTGGGCGATGAGCGAACTGGGCCTGCACGGCATCGTCTCCCACCCGCCGGTGCGCGAGGCGTGCATCCCGTTCGTGGAGATGGCCGCGGCACGCGGCGGGCTGTGCAACGTGCACATGCACGACGCCCTGTTCGGCGAGATCGCGCGCATGTTCCCCGGCGCCACCTTCATCACCCATGCCAGCAGCCACGCCGCCGAGCACTTCGCGGGGCTGGACAACGTCTGGTTCGAGGTGGTGCAGTACCCGGACGGGCGCGGCAGCCGCTGGGACTTCGGCCGGCTGGCCGGCCAGGTGGGCCGCGAGCGGATACTGTTCGGCGCCGACCTGCCCTATTACGACTACCGCCTGCTGCAGCGGATCATCGAACAGGCGCCGGTCGACGACGACCTCAAGGACCGCATCGCCTACCGCAACATGCTGGAGCTGATCCGCCAGTACAACCCACAGTGGCGCATGCCCGACGCCCGCCCGCGGCCCCTCGCGTGTATCGCGCCGAGGAGCTGTGGGCCGTGGACCCGGACAAGCCCGACCGGCTGACCGTCTACGGCTGACCCGAGCGGCCCGCCGCGGCACTCAGGCCGACCCTTTGAGAGCGGCGACTTCCTCGCGCAGCCGCACCAGCTCAGCTTGCTCAGCCTGGGCTCGGTTCCAGATCGCCCTGGTGCGCTCGTCGGGACCGTAGGCGCTCGGCGGCATCAGCATGGCGCGCTGCCGGTCCGAAAGGTCGCCATAGTGGTCAGCGTTGTAGTAGCACGGGCTCCAGGCGACGGCGTGCGGAGTGTACTTGTAGAAGATCGTCCGCCGTTCGTTCGGTCCCCTCCAGGGCACGGTTCCGTGGGCAAGGGCTTCGGTGAAGATGATGGCGTCACCGGCGCCGACAGCCACGCGGTCCACGACCTCCGGGATTTCGTCCTGGGTGGCGCTGTTCTTCCAGTCAGGTGGCAGCTCGAAGTTGGCCTTGTGGCTGCCCGCGACGCAGGCGAAACCGCCATCGCCGGGCTGCACCGTGTGCAGTTCGTACGCAACCGCGATCAGACCGTTGTAAAACGTGCCGTTGTTGTAGCGGTAGTAGCACTGACCACCATCGGTGGGTCCCACGAGCGTGGTGTCTCCGCCGGCGCCCTGCCCGCCCCCGTGCAGATAGAGCGATCGGTGGTCCTCGGCATTGTTGACGTTGAGGTAGTCGTGATCGAGCCGGTAGCCCACTCCCAGGAGTTGTTCCAGATACGGCGCGATGGTGGGAAGGTCGATCAGGTCGATGTAGGGACCGCCCCACTCGAGCAGCGAGGCCGACGACCAGGCCCGGTCGGCATCGGCCGGCAACCGCGTTCGGTCGGACCCGTAGTGACGCCTGACGCCCTTGGCGCGCACCCGGTCGAACTGCTCGGACAAGGCGGCGACCTGGTCGGCGGTCAGGGCGTTTCTGACGACCAGGTACCCGCGCAAGTCGAAGAAATACTTCTCATGATGGTTCACAATCCGAACTCTACCGTTTAGCAGTGAGGTCCCGCAAATGTGCGAGTTGATGGCGCCGCCTCCAGCCGCCACGCCGCCGAGCAATTCGCATCGCTCGACCGGCTGACCGTGTACGGCTGACGCGGCCGCCCGCCACGGCTCACTGCTCGCGGTAGAGGCTCTCGAGGTCGCGCTGGATCTCCTGCCAGTCGGACACGCCGGTGCGCTCGGAGAAGCGGCCGTAGTCCTCGATCAGCTTGTCGCGCAGCGCCGGCTCGGCGGCTGACAGGTCGTTCAGTTCCACCCGGTCGGCCTCCAGGTCGTACAGCTCCCAGGGGCCGGTGCGCATTCCCTTGCCGACGCCGGTGCGGGTGTAGCCGCGCGCTTTATTGTAATAGGAGACCAGCTTCCAGTTGCCCCGGCGTACGGCGCGGTTGCCCTCGTGCTCCAGGTACAGGGTCTCCGGGTTCTCCGACTCCTCGCCCTGCAGGTTGGGCAGCAACGAGCGGCTGTCGAGGGACAGGGTGGGGTAGCCGCGCACGTGGCTCGGATAGGGCGCGCCGGTCAGGTCGAGGCAGGTGGCCATGATGTCCTTGACGTGCGCGTAGTAGCTCGTCTCGATGCGGCCGCCGCCGACCTGGTTGGGGTGGTGGAAGATGAACGGGGTGGCCGAGCCGCCCTCGTGCAGCCAGTGCTTGAACAGCCGGAACGGCGTGTTGGAGGCGTTGGCCCACGGCAGGAAGCACGCGGTGTAGGACTCCTTGGGGCCGGCCGGCACGTCGGGGACGGGATCCCACGACTCGGCGCAGGCACCGTTGTCGGAGGCGAACATGATCACCGTGTTGTCGAGGTCGCGGGTGCGGCGGATCTGGTCGAGCAGCCGCCCGACGCCCTGATCCATGCGGTCGATCATGGCCGCGTACACCGCCATGCGCAGGTCCCACTCGTCCGCGCTGAAGGTGCGCCCCTGGGCGTCGGGGAAGCGGTCGATCTGGTCCCACGGCGGACACTCCGGGTCGCGCGGCGATAGCTGCAGGTCGTCGGCGAACAGCCCCAGCTCTTTCTGGCGGGCCAGCCGGCGGCGGCGGACCTCGTCCCAGCCGCAGGTATAGGCGCCGCGGTACCGGGCGATGTCTCCCGGCCAAGCGTGCAACGGCCAGTGCGGGGCGTTGTAGCCCAGGTACAGGAAGTAGGGACGGTCGGGATCGGCCTCGGCGACGAACTGCGCGGCGCGGTCGCTGAACCAGTCGGTGGTGTAGAAGTCGGGCGGCAGGTCGGTAACCGGCTCGTCGTCCTCCAGCAGCCCCGCCTGCGCGCCCGGCTCCCAGTAGTTGCAGGCGCCCGACAGCATGCCGGCGTAGCGGTCGAAGCCGCGGTCGGTGGGCCAGTGCGGGCGGTAGTTGCCGACGTGCCACTTGCCGGCCATGAAGGTCTGGTAGCCGGCGGGGCGCAGCGCCTCGGCGATGGTCGCGGTGTGGTCGCCCAGGTAGCCGCGGTAGTGGGGGCGTCCGAGCAGGCGGCTCTGGCGCACGGCGTCCGAGGTCTGCGCGGTCATGTGCCCGATGCCGGCGCGGTGCGGGTACAGCCCGGTGAGCAGCGCGGCACGGGTCGGGCAGCAGCGCGCGCAGTTGTAGAACTGCGTGTAGCGGACGCCGCCCGCGGCCAGCCGGTCCAGGTTGGGGGTGGCGATCTCGCCGCCGTAGCAGCCCAGGTCGGACCAGCCCATGTCGTCCACCAGGATCACGACCACATCGGGCCGGGCGTCGGGTCGATGGTCGCTCATCGCCTCAATCTAACCGTTCGCATGCCGCCGCTCAACCCTGCCCATGCGGCGGGTCCGCGCCGCAATGGTTCGGCTCTTGGTATCGAATTCGTGATAATCTGCTCTCCCGTGTATCGAACGTTCGTTTTTTTGACCGTGATGCTGTCGATTCTGCTGGCAGTTGGGTCGTGCGCGTCTCGCGCCGCCACCGTCCGAACCGCGACGCCTGCCGTGCCGGGGACGGGCGGCCCCGGAACCGACAGCGAGACACAGCTTCCGGCTCAACCGCCAGCCCCGCCGCCAGCCCAGCCGCCGGCTCAACCGCCAGCCCAGCCGCCAGCCGAACCGCCGGCCCAACCGCCACCCCAGCCGCAACCGACCCCGCAGACCCCGCAGACCCCGCGGGCCAAGTGTATCCCCGTTCACGACGGCGGGTGTGTGTCGGCGGCCGCCTTCAAGACGGCGACGAATGCGCTCGCGCAGCAGTATCGATCGCACCGGAACTTCGCCAACCAATGGGGCCTGAGCCGCGTGGGGGCGGACCACGCCTATGCCCATGTCAATCAGCTCAAAGGGGAGGCCGCGGCGCCCGGCGCCGGCGTGACCATCGGATTCATCGACTCCGGAATCGACCAGGACCATCCCGACTTCGCCGGCAAAACGATCACCGAAGTGCTGGTCGGCAAGGACACGAAAGATGAGACCGGTACTCGTTCCTCCCACGGCACCGCCGTGGCCAGCGTGGCCGCCGGAATCCGGAGTCAGCACGAGAAATCCGCGCATGGCGTGGCGTGGGGTGCCGACATCACCATGTTCGCGATTCCTACGGGATCGGGAGGCTATCAGTACGATCCCATATCGCTTACCGGGCTTGGTTCGGTCGCCGGTCTCTGGCGCGACCTGTTCGACGACGTGTTTGCCTGGCGTGACGGAACGAGAAGAGTCGATGTCCTGAACCTGAGCATCGGCCACCAAGGCATCATCGACAGCTACAGCGAACAGGAGTTGCGGGACAACTTCGGAACCGCGATAACCGCCATGGCGCAAGCGGGCTCCGACGACAAGACGATTCTGGTGTGGGCCGCCGGCAACAGCCACGGCTGGCTCTGCTTGCCCGAGTCGACCGCCCTCTGTGACGACTTCCAGGTGAATGCGGTCTCGGTCGACATACTGGCCGGCCTGGTCGCCCGGATCAGCGAGCTGCAGGGACACTCGATCGCCGTGGTCGCCCTGAAGCCGGACGGCACCATTGCCGACTTCTCCAATCGCTGCGGCATCGCCGCCGACCACTGCATCGCGGCGCCGGGACAGGCGGTTCGCGTCGCCTACTTCGGCCCTCACGCGGGCACCGGCGCCCCGACTCGGGGCCATGCCGACTCGTCGGGCACCTCCTTCGCCGCGCCGTTCGTGGCCGGCGGGCTGGCGGTGATGAAGCAGTTGTTCCGCGGCCAGCTTGCCAACACCGAACTGGTTGCGCGGCTGTTGCAGACCGCCAACGACGACGGCATCTACGCCGACCGCGCCGTGTACGGCCGGGGCGCGCTGGACCTGCGCGCCGCGACCTGGCCGGTGGGCGTACTGGACGTGCCGGTCGGCAGCAGCCGCGTGGACGGTCCCGGCGCCGCCCTGGCCGCGACCCGGCTGCGGGCCGGCGCCGCATTCGGCGACGGCATGGAACGCTCCCTGTCGGGGCGCGAGATTGCCGCCTTCGACACGCTCGGCGCCCCGTTCTGGTTCGACCTCGGCGATCTCACGGCGACCGCGGCGGCGCGCGGACTGGTCGACGAGCCGCGCGTCGACGGGACCGGGTACCCGGCCTACCGGCCGTCAGGCAGTGCGGCGGATGCTCACTGGCGGGTGGGCTTCCTGGAGCAGCCGGCCGGCCTGTCCGGCGGCCACCTCGCACTCGCCGAGCGCGCGCCGGGGTTGACGCTGACCGATCGCCGCGCGCTGGCCGGCACCGCCTTCACCACCGAAGGGTCATCAGGGCGCACGCCGGTCTCCGGTGCCGCGGTGTGGTGGCAGCCGGCCGATTCCCCGCTCGGCTTTCGCGCCGGCTGGCTGCGCGAGCCGGCGAGCGTGCTCGGCAGCACCGGCGACGGCGCCTTCGGGACGCTGGCGGGCGATACCGCGTTTGCCGGTGCCGCGGCGGAGGCGGGGCTTGGCGCATGGCAGGTGCGGGCGAGCGCGGAAATCGGAACGGCCGCTGCCGCGCCGCACGGCGGCATTGTCTCGGCGGTGTCGCCGTTGACCACGAGTGCGGCTGCCGTTTCGGTGAGCCGGCCGGTCGCCGGCGGTGGCACGCTGCGTGTGTCGGTGTCGCAACCGCTGCGGGTGGAATCGGGCCGGGCGGTGCTGTCGGTGCCCGCCGGCCGTACCAAGGCGGGCGAGGTAGTGCAGCACGTCTTCTCGGCCGATCTCACGCCGAGCGGACGCCAGGTCGACGTGACCGCCGAGTGGCACCAGCCGTTGGCAATCGGCGAGTTTCGCGTCGGCGCGGTGGTCACGCACCAGCCCCGCCACCGCGCCGCCGCGGCGCCGGAGTTTCTGGTCCGGGGCGGTTGGAGCTGGCAGTACTGACGGTGGCGTTGACCGTTTCCGGGTGCGGCGACTAGGATGAACGGCGTTGATGCTGGGGGAATTGCTGCACGATGCCATCGCGGCGATCAACGGCCAGCCGCTGTTGAGCCTCGGCGTTCTGATTCTGGCCGGGTACCTGTTCGGGCGCCTGTGCCAGTTGCTGCGCCTGCCGACCATTACCGGCTACATCGTGGCCGGCCTGGTGGTCAGCGATTCGGTGGCCGGCATTGTCGACCACCACACCGTGGCGTCCCTGACACCGATTACCGAGGTGGCTCTCAGTTTCATCGCGATCACCATCGGCGGCGAGTTCCACTTCGCCAAGCTGCGCCGCACCGGCGGCAAGATTCTCACCATCACGCTGTTCGAGGCGCTGTTCGCGGCGGCGATGGTGTCGGTGGTGTTGGGGTTCCTGCTGCTGCCGTTCAGCTACGCGCTGCTGCTCGGGGCGATCGCGGCGGCGACCGCACCCGCGGCGACCGTGGTGATCGTGCGCGACCTGCGCGCGCGCGGCGAGTTCGTCGACTACCTGTTCGGCGTGGTGGCGTTCGATGACGCCGCGAGCGTGCTGCTGTTCTCGATCGGGTTCGCCGTGGTAACGCCGTTGCTGATGGGCGGCGCGGCGCACGGCGCCGGCGTGCTGGCAGCTCTCGGGCACGGACTGGCCGAGATCGGGCTGTCGGCACTGGCGGGAGTCGGCGCCGCGCTGCTGATCCATACGGTGGCGGGCCGGCGCCGGCCGGACAACGAAGTGCTGATAATCACGCTCGGCGTGCTGTTCGCAGCCACCGCGCTGGTACTGCTCCTGCACCTGTCCGCGCTGATTGCCAACATGTGCGCCGGTGTCATGCTGGTCAACCTGGCGCCGCGCAACCGGCGCGTGTTCGCCGCCCTGGAGCCGATCACGGCGCCGGTGTTCGCCCTGTTCTTCATACTGGCAGGCGCCGAGCTCGACCTGAGCGTGGTGAGTCAGGGCCTGGTGGTGGTGCTCGGGCTGGTCTACCTGGCGGCGCGCTTTGCGGGCAAGATGGCGGGCGTGACGCTCGGCTCGCTGGCAGTAAAGGCACCCGCGAACGTGCGGCGCTACCTGGGTTATTGTCTGTTCCCGCAGGCCGGGGTGGCGATCGGGCTGGCGATGGTGGTGCAGGGTTCGTCGCTGTTCACGGACGCACCGAACGAGGTGCGGGAGATGCTTCGGCTGCTGACCAACGTGGTGTTGTTCAGCGTGTTCGTGAACGAACTGATCGGGCCGTTGATTTCGCGGTTCGGGATTGTGCGCGGCGCCGCACGGTTGTAGAGATGGCTGCTGACGGAGGTGAGCCGATGGAGTTGGCTGGACTGTTGGAGCCGCGGCGCTGCACCGTGGCGCTGCAGGCGCGCAACAAGAACGACTGCCTGGAAGAGCTGGCGGCGTTGATGACGACGGTCGACCTGGGGGTGACGCGCGAAGCGCTGCTGGCCGCCCTGCGCGAGCGCGAGCAACTCGGCTCCACCGGGTTCGAGCATGGCGTTGCGATTCCACACGCGCGCCTGCCCGGCGCCGCACAGTTCGCGTTGGGGGTCGCGGTGTCGCCGCGCGGGGTCCGCTACGACAGCTCCGACGGAGCGCCGAGCCGGCTGTTCTTCGTGCTGGTCGGTCCGGAGGAGGCGCCCCAGGACTACCTGCGCTACCTGGCTCACATCTCGCGCGTCGGGCTGAACCGCGCCGCGCGCGAGGAGATGCTGGCCGCGCCGACGCCCACCGCGCTGCGCGACGCCGTGGCCGCGCACCTGATGCCGGTGGCGCCGGCCGCGGCCCGCGAGGGCGGCAAGCAGAAGCTGCTGATTATCGTGCTGTACGACCTGCGATTCCTCGATGACGTGGTGACGCTGTTCCTGGAACACGGCATCCAGGGGGCCACCATCACCGAGTCGACCGGCATCAAGAACATTCTCACCAACGTGCCGCTGTTCGGCGACTTCCTCAACTTTCTCGGCGACCGCAGCGAGGCGAGCCGCACCATCATGGCGGTGGTCGCCGAGCGCGACCTGCTGCCGCTGGTCACCGAACTGGAGCAGGTCACCGGCGACCTGGAGACCCACTCGGGGGCGGCGGTGATGGCCGTGGACCTCTGGTTCACCAAGGGCTCCCTGGAGGCCGGCTGATGTCCGGCGGCGTGGGGTACGCGGGCCGGTGCGTGCCGGGGTTGCGACGGGTTCCCGGCCGGCGGACCGCGGCGTGGGGTCTTGCCGTGTTGTGGCTGGCGGCGGCCGCCCCGTTGCCGTGGGCGTACGACGAGGGCGCGGTTGCGGTGATCGGCGATCACGAGGTGTCGCGCGGCGAACTCATGGCGACCGCCGAGGCCGCGCTCGCGGAGCGTGAAATGGAACTCCTGCGCTGCCAGGCGCAGGCCACACGCGACCGCCACGACGTGCTGGAGTCGTCGTTGCGGCAACTCGTGCAGCGCCGGCTGCTCGACCTGGAGGCGGCCCGCATCGGATCAACCGCGGCGGCGGTGGAAGCCGACCTCGAGGCCGCGGCGGAGCCGATCCGGGACCAGGACATCGCGCTGTTCTACCAGCGCAACCAGGCGCGTATCGGACGCCCGCTGGCGGAGGTGGCGCCTCAGATCCGGGCGTTCCTGGAACGGCAGGCCCTGGCTCGCGTGCGCGAGGAGTTCTTTGCCGTGCTGGAGGCGCGGTTCGCGGTCGAGTACCTGCTCGATCCGCTGCGCTTCGAGGTGGCGGCCGACGGTTTCGCCGCCCGCGGGGAACCGGATGCCGCGGTGACCATCATCGAGTTCTCCGACTTCGAGTGTCCGTTCTGCGTGCGGGTGCAGCCGACTCTGGAGCGTGTCATGGAGCAGTACGCCGGCAGGGTGCGGCTGGTGTATCGGCACTTTCCGCTGACGGCGATTCACCCGCAAGCCTGGACGGCCGCCGAGGCGTCCCTGTGCGCCGGCGAGCAGGACCGGTTCTGGGAGTTTCACGACCTGTTGTTTGCCGAGCAGCACGCGATGGGCGTGCCCGACCTCAAGGAGAAGGCGCGCCGCATCGGCCTGGCCGGCGCGGAGTTTGATGCCTGCCTCGACTCGGGCCGCCACTCGGAGGCGGTACGCCAGGATCTGCTGGCCGCCACGGCCGCCGGGGTTTCGGGCACGCCCGCGTTCTTCGTGAACGGGCGCTTCCTGTCGGGCGCGGTGCCATTCGACCAATTCGCCGAGCTGATCGACGACGAGTTGGCGCGCCTGCAGAATCCGTAGGCGCCGGCGGCGCTGAGGCCGGCGTGAGGCTGGCCGAGGCGGCGGGCGGCGGCGGGACCGTCGATATTTCGGCGCCTTCCGGCTATGCTGAGAGCGAGCAGATGGCAACCGAGATAGTAATGCCGCGGCAAGGGCAGTCGGTGGAGGCGTGCACCATCGTGCGCTGGCTCAAGCAGCCGGGCGACACGGTGGCAACCGGCGAGTTGCTGTGTGAGATAGAGACTGACAAGGCGTCGTTCGAGGTGGAGTCGACGGCGGCGGGCACGGTGCTGGCGCACTTCGCCGGCGAGGGCGAGGAGGTGCCGGTGCTGACGCCGATCGCGGCGGTGGGCGAGCCAGGCGAGGAAGCGTCCGCGCCCGGCAGCCCAGCCGCCGAGGCCTCGGCCGCCGCGCCGGAACAGGCCGGCGAGCCGGGCGAACCTGCTACCGCCGGCGGCGTGCCGAGCCGGCCGCCGTCCGCGGTTGCCGACGGCGGTCCCGGTGGCGGTCCGGGCGGCGCCAGCGGCGCCGAAGTGGGCGCTGAACCGGTAACCGCGCCCGCCGGGAACGGCACGCGGGCGTCCCGCCGGTGCCCCGCGGCGTCACCGCGCGCCCGGCGCCGCGCCACCGAACTGGGCGTGGACTACACGACCCTGGCCGGCAGCGGGCCGGGCGGGCGCATCATCGAACGGGACGTGGTCGCCGCCGCGCAGGCGCGGCCGGCACTGACCGGCGCCGCCCGTGCGGCAGCCGCCGCCGGTGCTCGGGTGCCCGCGACCGGCACCGGCATCGGCGGGCGGGTCACGCTGGCCGACATGGCGGCGGTCGCCGCCACGCCCGCGGCTGCCGAGGCCGGCGGCGGGCCCGAAGCGGTCGAGACGGTTCCGATTACCGGGGTACGCAAGCTGATCAGCGAGCGCATGCAGCAGTCGCTGAGCGGCACCGCGCAGCTCACCATGCATGCCACGGCCGATGCCGAGGCGCTGCTCGCCTACCGCGCGCGCCTGAAGGCCAGCCCGGAGCACCTGGGCCTGGCCGGCGTCACCATCAACGACCTGGTCCTGTACGCCGTTGCGCGCACGCTGCCGCGGTACCCGGAGCTCAACGCGGTGGTGGCCCAAGACCGCGTCGAGCGCCACCGCGCGGTGCAGTTGGCGTTCGCCGTGGATACCGAGCGCGGGTTGGTGGTGCCGGTGATCGCGAGCGCCGACCGGCTGTCGATCGCGGCACTGGCGGCGCGCGCCCACGAGCTGGCTGCGGCCACCCAGGCGGGGTCGATCAGCCCCGACCTGCTGCACGGTGGCACCTTTACGGTCACCAACCTCGGTGCGCTGGGGGTGGAGAGCTTCACGCCGATCCTCAATCTGCCGCAGGCGGCGATCCTGGGCGTCGGCGCGCTGGCGTTGAAGCCGGTGCTCGCCGATCCGGCGGCACCCGGCGCACCCGATCCGGCGCAGGTCACCTGGCGCCGTCACCTCGGCCTGTCGCTGACCATCGACCATCGGGTGGTGGACGGCGCGCCGGCGGCGCGTTTCCTGCAGGCGCTCGGCGCGGCGATCGCCGACATCGATCTGCTCGCCGCGTTGTAGCGGGGCAGCGGGCGTGAGCGACTTCGATCTGGCCGTGGTGGGCGGCGGGCCGGGCGGATACGTGGCGGCCGAGCGTGCGGCGGCGCGCGGTTTGCAGACGGTGCTGGTGGAGCGCGAGCACCTCGGCGGGGTGTGCCTGAACAGCGGCTGCATCCCCACCAAGACGCTGATCCACTCCGCCAAGCTGCTGCAGCAGGCGCGCGGCAGCGCCGCCAACGGGGTGACGGTGAGCGAGGCGCGCTACGACCTCGGCGCGGCGATGGCCTGGAAGGGCGCGGTCACCGAGCGGTTGCGCGGCGGCGTGGCGAGCCAGATGGAACGGCACGGCGTCACCGTGGAGCGCGGCACCGGGGTGCTGACCGGACGCGGGCGGCTGACCGTGGACGGCCGCGCGTTGGGCGCCCGCAACGTGATCGTGGCCACCGGCTCGCGCGCGGCCCGCCCGCCGATTCCGGGCGCCGACCTGCCGCACGTGGTGGACAGCACCGGTGCGCTGCAGTTGCAGGAGCTTCCGGCCCGCGTGGTGATCGTCGGCGGCGGCTACATCGGCATGGAGTTCGCCTGCTACTACCACGCCGTCGGCAGCGAGGTGGTGGTGGTGGAGATGCTCGACGACATCCTGGCCGGGGTGGACGGCGACATCGTGCGCCAGCTCAAGAGCGCACTGCCCGGCGTGGCGTGGCACCTCGGGGCGCGGGTGTCGGCGATCACCGCTTCCGGCGTCGCCATCGCCACTGCCGCGGGCGAGCGGGAGGAGGCGGCCGACCTGGTGCTGCTGGCCACCGGACGCACGCCCAATACCGACGGCCTGGGACTGGAGGCCGTGGGGGCGGTGTTCAACCGCCGCGGCGTGACCGTGGACGAGTACCAGCGCACCAACGTGGCCGGCCTGTACGCGGTGGGCGACGTCACCGGGCGCTCCCTGCTCGCGCACGCCGCCTCGCGCATGGGCGAGGTGGCGGCGGATGCCATCGCGTCGCCGCGGCCCGGCAGCAACCGGATGCGCTACCACGCGGTGCCGTGGGTGGTGTATACCTTGCCCGAGATCGCCGGCGTGGGCCTGTCGGAGGAAGCCGCGCGCGCGTCCGGCCGCGACGTGCGGGTGGCCCGCCTGCCGCTGGCCGCCAACGGGCGCTTTCTCGCCGAGCACCTTGCCCCCGGCGCCGGCGCGCATGCCGCGCCGCGCGGGCTGGTCAAGGTGGTCGTCGACGCCGACAGCCACGTGCTGCTCGGCGTGCACATGATCGGCACGCCCGCCTCGGAGATCATCTTCGGTGCCGCCACCATGATCGAAGCGGAGTTGCAGGTGGAGGAATTGCGCGAAATCGTGTTTCCCCATCCCACGGTGTCGGAAGCGCTGCGCGACGTATTGTGGGAAGTGCAGTGGTAGCGCGGTCGGCGGCGGGCGAACCGCGCGCCGCGAGGGAGTAACGGAACATGCCCAAGTCGATGGTGATAGCACCGGAGCTGGTGCGCCGGGAGGGCTGGCTGGAGACGGCGCCGATCCCGCTGAACCGGTATCAGCCGGATGCGCGGGCCGAGCGCGAGCGCTGGGGCGGCGCGGCCCTGCGCGACGTGTACCGCGACATGGTGATGATCCGCGCCTTCGAAACCATGCTCGGCGACATCAAGACGCAGGGCGCCTACCGCGGCATCGCGTACGAGCATCCGGGCGCCGCCCACCTGTCGATCGGCCAGGAGGCCGCGGTGGTGGGCCTGTGCCTGCCGCTGTCGCCCGACGACCTGGTGTTCGGCTCGCATCGCAGCCACGGCGAGATCCTGGCCAAGTGCGCGCGCGCCATCCGCGTGCTGCCGGAGGCCGACCTGCAGCGCATCATGGAAGGTTACCTCGACGGCGACGTGCTGCGCGTCATCGAGCCGGCGGCGCAGTGGAGCTCGGTGCGGGATCTGGCCCGCCACTTCATCCTGTACGGCGTGCTGGCGGAGATCTTCGCCCGCACCACCGGCCTCAACCGCGGTCTCGGCGGCTCCATGCATGCCTTCTTCGCCCCGTTCGGCAGCATGCCCAACAACGCCATCGTCGGCGGTTCGGCGCCGATCGCGGCCGGCGCCGCCCTGTTCAAACGCTGCAACCGGCGCCCCGGAATCGTGGTCGCCAACATCGGCGACGCGGCGGCCGGCTGCGGCCCCACCTGGGAGGCGATCACCTTCTCCGCCATGGAGCAATATCGCACGCTGTGGGATCCGGACGTGGGTGGGGCGCCGCCGATGCTGTTCAACTTCCTCAACAACTTCTACGGCATGGGCGGCCAGACCGCCGGCGAGACCATGGGCTTCGAGGTGCTGGCTCGCATCGGCGCCGGCGTCAACGCCGACGGGCTGCACGCCGAACGGGTGGACGGCTACGACCCGCTGGCGGTGGCCGCCGCCGTGGCCGCCAAGCGGCAGGTCCTGGAGGAAGGCCGCGGCCCGGTCCTGCTCGACACGGTCACCTATCGGTTGGCCGGCCACTCGCCGTCGGACGCCGCTTCCTACCGTACCCGCGACGAGGTCGCGCAGTGGCAGGAGGTGGACTGCCTGGCCGGCTACGCCGCCTACCTTGCCGAGAACGAGCTGGCGAGCGAGGCCGAGCTGGAGGAGGAGACGGCGCGCGCCGGCGACAGCATGGAACTGGTGTGCCGGCTGGCGGTGTCGCTGGAGCACTCTCCCCGGCCCGACCGGGAGGCGCGCCTGATTGCCGGCGTGATGTTTTCCGACCAGTCGCGCACCGCCATGGCGGCCGGCGAGCCGGAACTGGCCGGCAGCCTGGCCGACAACCCGCGCGTCGCCGCCATCGCCAAGCGTGCCCGCGGCGCGTTCGGCGCGGACGGCACGCCGCTGCCGCGCTCGCGCGTGGTGGCGTTCCGCGACGCCCTGTTCGAGGCACTCGCGCACCGCTTTACCGTGGACCCGACGCTGGTCGCCTACGGGGAGGAGAACCGCGACTGGGGCGGGGCATTCGCCGTGTACCGCGGCCTCACCGAACTGCTGCCCTACCACCGGCTGTTCAACTCGCCGATCTCGGAGGCGGCGATCGCCGGCAGCGCGGTGGGCTACGCGATGAGCGGCGGGCGCGTGGTGGTGGAGCTGATGTACTGCGACTTCATGGGCCGCGCCGGCGACGAGATCCTCAACCAGATGGCCAAGTGGCAGGCGATGTCCGCCGGCGTGCTGCGGCTGCCCCTGGTGATGCGGGTGTCGGTGGGCAACCGCTACGGCGCGCAGCACTCGCAGGACTGGTCGTCGCTGCTGGCGCACATCCCCGGCCTGAAGGTGTACTTCCCGGCCACCCCGTACGACGCCAAGGGCATGCTCAACCGCGCCCTGCAGGGCACCGACCCGGTGGTGTTCTTCGAAAGCCAGCGGTTGTACGACTACGGCGAGGAGTTCGTGGAAGGCGGGGTGCCGGAGGGCTACTACGAGGTCCAGGAGGGCCGGCCGGTGCTGCGCCGAGAGGGTGGCGACCTCACCATCGTAACCATCGGCGCCACCCTGTACCGCGCCCTGGAAGCGGCCGACGAGCTGCGCGACGCGCATGGCCTGACCGCCGAGGTGTTCGACGCGCGCTTTCTCAATCCGCTCGACCTGGAGCCGATCGCGGCCTCGGTGCGCAAGACCGGCCGCCTGGTGCTGGCCTCCGATGCCTGTGACCGCGGCAGCTTCCTGCACACCATCGCCTCCAATCTCACGCGGCTGTGCTTCGAGGACCTGGACGCGCCGCCGGTGGTGGTGGGCGCACGCAACTGGATCACGCCGGGGGCCGAGATGGAGCAGTCGTTCTTTCCCCAGAAGGAGTGGATCCTGGACGCCATCCACGCGGAGCTGTTGCCGCTGCCCGGCCACGCCAGCACCACCGACCCGACCCGCGGCGAACTGGCCGCCCGCGCCCGCGGAGGCATCTGAAGGCGCATGCGAGTCGACGCCTTCGAGCGCGTCGCGCGCCTGGTGGGGAACACGCCGCTGGCGGAGATCTCCCAGTCGGCGGCGGCGGCGCGCATCCTGGCCAAGCTGGAGTACTACAACCCGAGCGGCTCGGTAAAGGACCGCGCAGCGAAGGGGATGGTGGAGGCCGCGCTGGCCGACGGCACGCTGGCCGGGCGCACCATCCTGGAGGCGACCAGCGGCAACACCGGCATCGCGCTGGCCATGTTCGGCAGCGCCCTCGGGCTGCCGGTGGAGCTGGTGATGCCGGCCAACGTCACCCCGGAGCGCAAACGCATCATCGCCAACTACGGCGCGCGCTCGCTTTTCACTTCCAACCTGGAAGGCACCGACGGCGCGCAGAAGAAGGCGGCGGAGCTGGCCGCCGCGCACCCCGAGCGCTACTTCTATCCCGACCAGTACAACAACGAGCACAACTGGCGCGCCCACTACGACGGCACCGGACCGGAGATCTGGCGCCAGTCGGGCGGTCAGGCGACCCACTTCGTGGCCGGCCTCGGCACCAGCGGCACCTTCATCGGCACCGCCCGGTTCCTGCGCGAGCGCGGCGTGCGCTGCATCGCCGTGCAGCCGGACAACCCGATCCACGGGCTGGAGGGCTGGAAGCACATGCCGACCGCGCGCGTGCCCGGCATCTACGACGACGCGGTGGCCGACGAGGTGCTGGAGGCGGACACCGAGTCCGCTTACCGGTTCGCCATCGCGGCCGGCCGCTACCTGGGCTACGCGCTGAGCCCGAGTGCGGCCGCAAACCTGTGGGCGGCGCTGCAGGTGGCGCGCGCCAACCCCGGCGCCACCGTGGTCACCCTGTTTCCCGACAATTCGCTGAAGTACCTGGATGATCCCTACTGGGAAAACGAGGAGTATGTTTCCGAAGACCCATTCCGGTCCGCGGCCGGCAATGCCGCCGATCGATAACGGCAACTACGTGATCGAGGACCCGTTCCGATCTGCGGCAACGGCGGCCGGCGACGCCGATGAAAGAGGACGATGACTACGCTACCGAAGATCCTGTTCGACCAAATCGAGCGGCACGGCCGCGATGCGTACCCGGAGGAGTGCGTCGGTGCCCTGATCGGCACCGTGGCCGCGGGCGGGAGCGAGCGCGCCGTGGAGCGGCTGTTCCCGATCGACAACCGCTCCGAGGAGAACCGCAAGCGGCGCTACCTCGTGTCGCCGCTCGCCTACCTGGCCGCCGAGCGCGCCGCCGACTCCGCCGGCAAGGCGCTGCTCGGCTTCTACCACTCGCATCCCGAGCACCCGGCCGAGCCGAGCGCCACCGACCTCGCCTGGGCGCAGCCCAACTTCGCCTACGTCATCATGTCGATCCGGCGCTCCGGAGACGCCGAGCCCGCTGCCGCCGGCGCCGGCGCCTTCCTGCTCGACCCCGACCGCTCCGGCTTCCTGACCGACGAACTGGTGATCGCCTCGTGATTGCGGCACGGACTCGACCTCGCTACGTTCTCGCCATGAATCGGATTCTGACTCTGCTGGCGCTGGCTGCCGCCGTTCTGTTCAGCGCAACCTGCTCCATGGGAGGCGCGACAGGAACTGCGCCGATGGAATCGCCGGAAACGGAATCGCCGGAGACCGAATCGCCGGAAACGGAATCGCCGGAGACGGAGTCGCCGGAGACCGAATCGCCCCTGCCGGCCGAGGGCGAAGCGCGGTATCGGGTCACGTTCGCGGCCACCTGGAGCGCCGCGACCCATCCGACCAACTTTCCGGACGGTCCGCACTTCTCCGGGCTGATCGGGGCCACGCACGACGCGGAGCCCCGCATCTGGCAACTCGGCCAACTCGCGTCGGACGGCATCGAGTCGATGGCGGAGACCGGCGGGAAGTCGACACTCAGCGACGAGATCGATGCGCTGATCGCAGCCGGGACCGCACACGGCGAGCTGTCCGGCGGCGGTTTGTCCACCTCATCGAGCGTCAGCCTGGAGTTCGACATCGTCTCGTCGCATCCGTACGTGACGCTGGTGAGCATGCTGGCGCCGAGCCCCGACTGGTTCGTCGGCGTCTCCGCCCTTCCACTGCTGGCCGAGGACGGCACCTGGAAAGAGCGCGAGGAAGTGATGCTCCGCCTCTACGACGCCGGCACCGACGACGGGGCCCGGTTCACCAGCGGCAACGCCGACTCCGACCCCGCGCAGCCGATCTCCCGCCTGACCAGCGAATCCGGCGACACCGACTTCACCGACGGCAAACCGCCGGTCGGTACCTTCACGTTCCAGAAGCTGCCGTGACCGGACGGCGCTTATCGTTATACTGTCGCGTGAGATGAGTGCGTATCCCTATATACCGATCCGGGTGGCGTGGAAGCGGCCGCGGATCGACCGGGAGCTGTTGGCGCGGTTCATGCGGCGCAGCGACCTGCATGGCCTGTGGCACAGCCTCGGAGTGCTGGGGATTCTGGCCGCCTCCGGCTCCCTGTGCTGGTGGTTCTTCAGCACCGGCCAATGGGTGCTGATGGCGCTGGCGCTGTACGTGCACGGCGGCCTGTTCGCGTTCAACCCGCAGACGCACGAACTGTCGCATCGCACCATGTTCCGGACGCGCTGGCTGAACAACCTGTTCGGACGCATCTTCGGGCTGGTGCACTGGCACAGCAATCTCGCCACCTACCGGATGAGCCACAAGTACCACCACCGCTACACCCTGCACCGCCGCAGCGAGGGAGAGCGCGTGCATCCGAAGGTGAAAACCACCGAGGAGGTGCTGCAGCAGGCGTTCCAGGTGGTGGACATCGGCGCGCTGGTGACCGCGCTGTACGACCAGGTCTACTCGATCTTCCGGCCCTACCTGAGCAACCCGCGGCGCAGCGTGTGGCAGCGCTACGTCTACGAGCAGGCCACCGAGCACGAGCGCCGCGAGGCGCACCGGCGGCAGGTGACCCAGTTCCTGTTCCACGCGGCGTTCGCCGTGTTCGCGGTCGCCATCGGCCACTGGTTCCTGGTCGTGGTGGTGAGCCTGCCGCGCTTCTACGGGGCGCGCTGGTACCACACGCTGGTGCACGCGACCATGCACGTGGGCCGCGAACCGGAGGCGGACGACTTCCGCAAGAGTTGCCGGTCGGTGAAAGTGGACCCGTTCACGTCGTTCCTGTACTGGCACATGGAGTGGCATACCGAGCACCACACCTTCCCCGCGGTCCCCTGCTACCGCCTGAAGAAGTTCCACGAAGCCACCCGCGAGCACTGGGAGGCCCCGCAGTCGCTGCGCCAGGCCTGGAAGGAGATGAACGCCCACAGCGCCGCCCTGCTCTCCCTCGCCCCCAAACCGGCGGCGTAGGGGTTCAGTGGTGCTTGATTTTTTGCTTAGAGTACAAACTCTTTGCTATGTTTTTCACGTCGAAGCAAAAATGTTAGTGTTGTGGGATGGAAGCCTCCCTCCCGCGGTATCTCACCACGCAGATTCGGGCCGATCTGGAACGCAAGATGGTGTTCGTGTCCGGGCCGCGGCAGGTCGGGAAGACGACCTTGGCCCGGCACCTGCTGCCCGAACCGTCCGGTTATCTGAACTGGGACATTCCCGAACACCGCGACATGATTCTGCGTGGCCGCCTGCCACCAACCGACATGCTGGCGTTCGACGAGCTGCACAAGTTCCGGCGCTGGCGCGAGTTTCTCAAGGGGCTCTACGACCGCCGGGACGGCAGGAGGATTCTGGTCACCGGCAGCGGCCGGCTCGACTACTACCGGCACGGCGGCGACTCTCTGCAGGGCCGCTATCATCACCTGCGGATGCACCCGCTGTCGGTCGCCGAGCTTGCGGTCGACGACCCGAACGGGCTCATGCGGCTACTCGATCGGGGCGGCTTCCCGGAGCCCTACCTGAGCGAGTCGATGGATGCCGCCCAGCGCTGGTCGCGCGAGTACCGGGTTCGCCTGGTCGACGATGAGATCAGTGACCTGGAGCGGGTGGATGACCTCAGCGCGCTGCAGTTGCTGGCGGTGAGGCTGTCCGACCTGGTAGGTAGTCCGCTGTCGGTAAACGCACTGCGCGAGGACTTGCGCGTGAGCCATCGTACTGTGTCCCGCTGGCTGGAAATCTTCGAGCGGCTGTACGCCATCGTACGCATCGCACCGGTCGGTGCACCGGCGATCAGGGCAGTCAGCAAGGCTCAGAAGCACTACCATTACGATTGGCTGCCGATCGCCGATCGGGCAGCGCGCTTCGAGAACGTCGTGGCGCTGCACTTGTTGAAGTGGGTGCACCACGAGCAGGACGTGCGCGGACGAGAGCTGGACCTGCGCTACTTTCGCGATGTCGACGGTCGCGAGGTGGACTTCGTAATCACGGAACGCGGCGTTCCTACGCACCTGGTCGAGGTGAAGTGGCGCGACCGGCCCCTGGATCGGGCTCTGCGCTACCTGAGCGAACGCTTCCCCGAGGCAGCGGCATATCAACTCAGCGCCACGGGAACGGACGACTACCGCACCCACGGCGGCATCCGGGTGCAGCCGGCGCTGCCGTTCCTGCGCGGGCTGGTGTAGGTACCCCTTACGGCGGGTCGGCGATTCCGTCGCGGGTCTCGGCGATGACCATGTCCACGACCGCGCGCAGCGCCTGCGGGATGGTGTCGCCCTCCAGCCGGCGCAGACGGTACAGGTCGATCTGCCGGTCCGCGCCGGTGCCGAGGCGGATGATCTCGGTGACGCGCTGCAATTCCCGCTCGCAGTCGAGCGCGGCGGCGTCCTCGGCGAGGTCGTCGATCAGCTCCTCGACACCCTCCAGAATGTCGACCCGCTTGCCGGCGCGCAGGTCGCCCAGGAACGCGAGGACCCCGTAGCGCGACGCGTGCCAGCGGTTCTCGGCGATCAGCTCGGTCGGCGGCTCCGGCGGCAGCCCTTCCTCGGCGTCCTGCCGCAACAGCCGCCGGATCAGGCAGGCATACAGGGAGGCAAGGCTCAGCGTGTCCTCCATGCGCGGGCAGATGTCGCAGATGCGCACCTCGATAGTGGGAAAGCGAACCGCCGGACGGATGTCCCACCACAACTCGGTGCCGTCGCCGATGAAGTCCATCGACTGGTAGTCGGCCACCAGGCGGTCGTAGTCGGCGCGGGTCCGAAACGGCGGCGGCAGGTTGGTGCGCGGCATGGAGGCGATCACGGTGAGGCGGTAGGACTTGAAACCGGTCTCGCGGCCGCCGTTGAACGGCGACGAGGTGGACAGCGCGTGCATGATCGGCAGGTAGCGGCGCAGCGCGGTCATCACCCGGATGCGCGACTCGGCATCGCCGAAGCCGGCGTGGATGTGCATGCCGCCGACCAGGTAGCGGCGCACCACGTCCTGAAAGGTTGCCGCGAAGCGGTCGTAGCGCTCCTTGGGGGTGATCGCCTGCGCCTGCCAGTGGGCGAACGGGTGGGTAGAGGAAGCGATCACCGCCGCGCCGAACCGCGCGGCCGTGTCGATCACCAGCGAACGGGTCTCGATCTGCGCTGCCCGCAGGTCGGCCACCGACGTGCACACCCGGGTGTTGGTCTCGATCTGGGTGCGCAGCAGCTCGTGCACCACCTTGTGCGGTCCGCTGTCGCGCTCGCAGGCGTCGAACAGCGCCGGGTCGGGGTCGGCGATCAGGTCTCGTGAGTCGGGATCGACCAGGAAGAACTCTTCCTCCAGGCCGAAGGTGATCCCGAGCTTGTCAGTCTTAACGGTGGCCTGATTATCCTTCACAGTGGCCTGATTATACTGCTCCGTTGCGTGTTGGACACACGGTCCGTTACACGGAGTGGACACGGACGGGGCTCAGCCGGTTGTTTGGCGCCGGTTCGGTTCGGAGTTATTATCGTAGCGACATGGCCATTACCATTCACATTCCCACTCCGTTGCGGCCCTTTCTGGACAACCAGGACACGGTTACCGTCGACGGCGAAGGCGCCGTCGGCGAGGTGCTGCGGCAACTGGCGGCCGGCCACGACGACCTGGGCAAGCACCTGTTCGGGGCCGACGGCGCGCTGCGCAACTTCGTCAACGTGTACGTGAACGAGGAAGACATTCGCTACCAGGACGGCGAGAACACCGCCGTCAAGAGCGGCGACACCGTCTCCATCGTGCCGTCGATCGCCGGCGGCAGCGGTGCCGCCGAGGCCCTGAGCCCCGCCGAGCTGGCGCGCTACAGCCGCCACATCCTGATTCCGGACGTGGGCGTCCCGGGACAGGAGCGGCTCAAGGCCAGTTCGGCCCTGCTGATCGGCGCCGGCGGCCTCGGCTCGCCGCTGGCCCTGTACCTGGCTGCGGCCGGTATCGGGCGCATCGGCATCGTCGAGTTCGACAAGATCGACGAGACCAACCTGCAGCGCCAGATCCTGTACGGCACCTCGCAGGTGGGCCAGTCCAAGCTGCAGCGGGCAACCGACCGGCTGCGCGACCTCAATCCGGCCATCACCATCGAGCCGATCGAGGAGCCGCTCACGTCGGCCAACGCCCTGGAGCTGTTCCGGAACTACGACGTGGTGGCCGACGGCACCGACAACTTCCCGACCCGCTACCTGGTGAACGACGCCTGCGTGCTCACCGGCACGCCCAACGTGTACGGCTCGATCTTCCGCTTCGAGGGGCAGATCTCGGTGTTCAACTACCAGGGCGGCCCCTGCTACCGCTGCCTGTACAGCGAGCCGCCGCCGCCCGGACTGGTGCCGAGCTGCGCCGAGGGCGGCGTGCTCGGCGTGCTGCCCGGCGTGGTCGGCGCGCTGCAGGCCAACGAGGTGATCAAGGTGCTGCTCGGCATCGGCGACGTTGCCGCCGGGCGGCTGGTGATCTACGACGCCCTGAAGCTGACCTTCCGCCAGCTCAAGCTGCGCCGCAACCCGGACTGCGTGGTGTGCGGCGAGAACCCGACCGTGACCGAGCTGATCGACTACGAGCAGTTCTGCGGCATGCCGGCGTTCGAGGGCAGCGCCGGCGGGCAGGCGGTCGCGGCGCACGGCGCGGCGGACAACGGCGACGGCGACGGCGGCATCCGCGAGATCGACGTGTTCGAGCTGCAGGCGCGCAGGGAGCGCGGCGAGGAGTTCCAGCTCATCGACGTGCGCGAGCCGTGGGAGGCGGACATCAACCAGATCGACGGCGCCGAGCTGATCCCGCTCGGCGAGTTGCCCGACCGCCTCGACGAGCTCGACCCGGCGGCCAGCTACGTCGTGCACTGCAAGATGGGCGGGCGCAGCGCCAACGCGGTCGCCCAGATGCAGGAGGCCGGGTTCCGCGACGTGGTCAACCTGGAGGGCGGCATCAGCGCCTGGGTCGACGAAATCGACCCCGATCAACAGTCGTACTAAGCGCAGACCAGGATAGTCCGGATTCCGATTCCGGGTTATCCACATTTGACACTCTGTCCGGTAAGTCCGGTACACTCGGGCAATGCGCCGGATCGATCGCCGCCGAGCCATCGTCAACGGGCCGTTTCCCGCCCTCGTTGCGGCACTGTTCTGCGCGCTCGCTAGCAGTGCGGGCGCGGAGCAGATCACGCTTCGGCTGCACACGTTCAACTCGCCCAGGTCGATCGCCGTCCAGTCGTTCCTGCAGCCATGGGCCGACGAGATCGAGGAGCGAACCGACGGCCGGGTCGAGGTGCAGGTATTTCCCGCGATGCAGCTCGGCGGCAGGCCGGCGGATCTCTACGGGCAGGCGCGCGACGGCGTGGTCGATATCGTCTGGACCTTGCCCGGTTACTCGGCGGGGAGATTCCCACTGACCGAGGTGTTCGAGCTGCCCTTCGTCTGCGGTGACGCGGAAGCGACCAGTCAAGCGTTGCACGAGTTCTCCGGGAAATGGCTGCGGGATGAGTACGACGATACGCATCCGCTGGTGTTCCATGCGGCGGCGCCCGGCCACATCCACACCGCCGACCGCGAGGTGCGCACGCTGGAAGACCTGGAAGCGTTGAAGATACGCGCTCCCTCGCGGATCAGCGCTGAGATGCTGGAAGCTCTTGGCGCCGTGCCGATCGGCATGCCCGTGCCGAGGGTCTACGAGGCGCTCTCGCGGGGCGTGGTGGACGGCGCATTGATCCCCTGGACCATCATGCGTCCGTTCCGCCTGCACGAAGTGACGCAGCACCATACGGAGGTTGCGTTCTCCTGCGCCCTGTTCCTGATGACCATGAACAAGGCGCGCTACGATGGACTGCCGGCGGAAGTCCGCACGATCATCGACGAGACGACCGGAATAGCGCTGGCCCGGCGACTGGGGCGGCTGTGGCAGGACGACGAACAGCCGGGCCGTGCCATCGCGCTGGAGCGGGGCCACTCGATCGTTCCGCTGCCGGAAGCGGAGCGCGAGCGTTGGCGGACCGTCCTGCAGCCGGTGACCGATGGCTGGGTCGAGCAGGTCAGCGCCATGGGCCACGACGGAGAAGCGATGCTCGCCGATGCCAGGCGCCTGGTCGCCGAGTACGGCGATGACCTCCACCGGTAGGCCGGGAGAGCACCAAGAGGCGGCCGCTGCGGCGCGCGGCCGGGAAAGCCTGCCGGGCGATCACATTGGAGCCCACCTGGAGCGGCTGGCCCGGTTGGTTGCGATTGCCGGGGGCGTGCTGTTGATCGGAGTCGTGTTGATGACCGTGATCAGCGTCCTCGGGCGCTATCTCTTGGGCGCCCCGATCCCCGGCGACTACGAGATCACCGAGCTCGCCCTCGGCATCGCGGTGTTCGCCTTCCTGCCGTACTGCCACGCCAGGAGCGGCAACATCGTCGTGGAGTTCTTCACCGGCAGGTTGCGCGCGCGTCACAAGACGGCGCTGGCCACGGTTCACCATATCGCCTTCACGCTGGTTGCCGGCCTGATCACCTGGCGCCTGTTCGTCGGCGGCGTGCATAAGCTGCGGGATGGCGAGACGACGCTGTTCCTGGGCATTCCGCTGCATTGGGCCTACTTCCCGGCGCTGCTCGGAGCCGGATTGCTGACCGCGATCTGCGTCCTGGTCGTCTGCCGTCAGGTTCGCGTCCTGCGGCGATGACGAGCATCGGGTTCGCCGGGCTCCTGTTCGCGGTCTGCCTGGTGCTGATCGCACTCAGGATGCCGGTCGCGGTGGCGATGTTCATCGTCGGCGGCTTCGGCTTCGCCTCGCTGGCGGGATGGCCGGCGTTCCTCAATCTGCTGAACACGGCACCGTTCGGCCGGGTATCGAGCTACACCCTGTCGGTGCTGCCGCTGTTCCTGTTGATGGGCCAGTTGGCGACGCGTGCCGGGCTCAGCCGCTCGCTGTTCGATTCCGCGCGCGCCTGGGTCGGTCACCGGCGCGGCGGACTCGCCGTGTCCACCGTTCTGGGGTGCGCGGCGTTCGGCTCCGTCTGCGGATCCTCGATCGCGACAGGAGCGACGATGGCGTCGGTGGCGCTGCCCGAGATGAGACGCCACGGCTACTCGGGAGCACTGGCCACCGGCACCCTGGCGGCGGGTGGAACGCTCGGCATCCTGATACCACCGTCGATCATCCTGGTGATCTACGCCGTCATCACCGAGCAGTCGGTCGGCAAGCTGTTCCTGGCCGCGCTGCTCCCGGGCGTCATCGCAACCCTCGGCTACGCGGTCGCGATCGCGGTCCAGGTCC
This sequence comes from Spirochaetia bacterium, assembly GCA_965208575.1. Taxonomy (GTDB): domain Bacteria; phylum Spirochaetota; class Spirochaetia; order SZUA-6; family Bin103; genus Bin103. The sequence continues at coordinate 488,585 of CBDBOV010000003.1, forward strand.
GGCTCAGGCCCGAGTCGGGTCCGCCCGCGCCGGCGCTTCCAAACCGCGCTCGCGTGCGCAGCCTGGCCGCGGGATGGCCGGTGGCGGCGATCTTCCTCGTGGTCATCGGCGGGATCTATTTTGGAGTCTTCACCCCGACGGAGGCTGCTGCGATCGGGGCGGCGGCAACCGCGCTGTTGGCGATTGCGCTTGGGCGGTTGAGCTGGAAGGGCTTCGCGTCGAGCATACTGGAGACCGCGCAGACCACTGCGGCGATTTTCCTGATCCTGATCGGCGCCGAAGTCTACAACGGCTTTCTCGCGTTGTCCCAGCTCCCGGTCGGGCTGTCAGCCGCGCTCGCGTCAGCGGGGCTGGCGCCGATGGCGATCATGATCGGCATCTTGCTCATCTACCTGCTGCTCGGCTGCGTGATGGACAGCCTGGCCATGATCCTGTTGACCGTGCCGGTGTTCTTTCCCCTGGTAACCGGCCTCGAGTTCGGCCTTACGGAGCCGGAGATCGCAATCTGGTTCGGGATCCTGACGCTGATCGTCGTGGAGATCGGGCTGATCACCCCGCCGATCGGCCTCAACGTCTACGTGATCAACTCGCTCGCCGACGGCGTCTCGCTCGGAGAGTCGTTCCGTGGCATCTTCCCGTTCCTGTTGGTCGATTTCGCCCGCGTCGCCATGCTCCTGGCCGTGCCCGCGACGTGCCTCTGGCTGCCGAGGCTGGACTAGCAGCCCGTGCCGGAACAAATGAGACTTGACGAATCCGGCCAGCGCTCCGCGGACCGCCGCGATCCCGACGCCAGAATCCCGGCCACGCTCAGCGTGGGCCTCGCCCTGCAGATCGCCTGCCTGGTGCTGCCCGGTGCGGTGATGATTCCGACGGTGGTGTTCCGGGCGGCCGGTCAGCCCGAGGAGCTCCTGCTGTGGGCCGTGTTCGCCTCGGTCGCGATCTGCGGGGCGACCACGATGCTGCAGGCACGGCGGGTCGGCTGGTTCGGCGCCGGCTACATCCTCGCGATCGGCACCTCCGGGGCCGCCATCGCGGTCAGCATTGCCGCCCTCGCCGCCGGCGGTCCGGCGTTGCTCGCCACCATGGTCGTGGTGGTCTCTCTGGTGCAGTTCGTGTTCTCCGCGCGCCTGTCGCTGTTCCGGCGCGTCCTCACGCCGACCGTCACGGGGGTGGTGCTGATGCTCACGCCGGTCACGGTGATGCCGGTGATGTTCGCCCAACTGGAGAGTGTGCCGGGCCTCACGCCGCCGCTGGCCGCTCCGCTCAGCGCCGTTACGACCCTGGTCGTGATTGCCGGCCTCACCCTGACGGCCAAGGGACGGGTGCGCCTGTGGGCGCCGGTTATCGGGATGATCGCGGGTTCGGCGGTCGCGGGCGTGTTCGGCCTCTACGACGCACAGCGCATCGTCCGCGCTTCGTGGATCGGTATTCCGAGGCCCCCGTGGCCGGCCCTGGGCCTGCGCTTCGGGCCCGAGTTCTGGACCCTGCTGCCCGCCTTCGTGTTCATCGCGCTGGTGTGCACGATTCAGACCATCAGCGGCGCCGTCGCGATCCAGCGCGTGTCGTGGGCCGGGAGGCGGGCGGTGGACTTTCGGGCGGTGCAGGGCGCCGTGGCTGCCGACGGGGTGGGCAACCTGCTGTCCGGCCTCGCCGGCACGATGCCGCTCGGCTTCCGGCCGCATGGCGCGTCGATGGTGGAGATCACCGGGATCAGCTCGCGCCGTGTCGGCCTCGCGCTCGGCGCGGCGCTGATCGTGCTCGCCTTCGTTCCCAAGGCGCTTGCCGTGATCCTGGCGATACCGGGGCCGGTGATAGCGGCGTTCGTCACCGTCACCATGGCGACCATCTTCATCGTCGGCATGAGGGTGATCATTCAGGACGGCGTAGACCATCGCAAGGGACTGATCGCCGGGGTCTCGTTCTGGGTCGGCGTGGGCTTTCAGAGCGACGCGATATTTCCGGGGCATGTTTCGGATTTCGCCGGCTCCCTGTTGCGCAACGGGATGCTGACCGGAGGCATCGCGGCGGTCGTCATGACCATGTTCGTCGAGTTGACCAAGCCGCGCCGCCGCCGGCTGGAGGTGGACCTCGATGCCACCGTCCTGCACGAGGTCCGGCGATTCATCGCCGCGTTCGCGTCGCGGAGAGGCTGGGACGCGGCGATGGTGGACCGCCTTGATGCCGTGTGCGAAGAGACGTTGCTGACGCTCGAGCAACAGCGCGAGCCGGGTGTCGAGGTCGGGAGTCGGCGACTGCTCCTCACCGTACGCGGCGAGGATGGCGGGGCGGTGCTGGAGTTCGTGGCCTCGACCGGCAAGGAGAACCTCCAGGACCGGATCGCGCTGCTCGGCGAGGCCGCCGCCGGAGCCATGATCGAACGGGAGGTCTCGCTACGGCTGCTCCGTCACCTCGCCTCCTCGGTCCACCACCAGCAGTACCACGGCACCGACATCGTGACCGTCCGCGTGGAGCGGCCGGCGGCACGCATGCCCCAAGGGAAGTAGAGGCCCGCGCGCCACCCGGGGACGCCGCTACGGACCGGCGGGGATCGTGGAGTCGAAGTCGTCGAATCCGGCGATCAGTTCCTTCGCCATCCGCACGGCGTTCTCCAGGTCCAGCAGACCGTAGCCGTACACGTCGTCGACACCCGGCTCGCCGAGGTCGCGGGCCGACCTCAGCAGCACGTATCCGATCTGTTCCGGGCTGAGGGAGGGGCACATCTGGCGCAACACGGCGGCCGCGCCGGTCACGCGGGGTGCCGCAAACGAGGTGCCGGAGAACGTCGACGGGCGGTTGTCGTCCGGAGCGACGAGGAAGGCGTTGCGGGCCGCGCCGGCGCGCACCGAGTGGCCGTCCGAATCGTGGGACAGAATCCAGCCGTCGTCGGCCGGATGGGCGGGGCGATGATCGACTGCGCCGACGACCAAGAGGCCGCTCTTGGCGTGCATGAATCCGATCGGACGAAAGTCGGGTCCCGCGTTGTCCGGGCGGTAACCGGCGTACCCTGCGACCAGGCCGCTCTGCTCGATGGCGGGTGTCGCGTTCGCCGGCGCGCCGCCCGCCAGCGCCGCGTCGGCGTTGCCGCCCCCCAGGACGATGAGCTGGACAATCCTGCCTTCGGTCGAGAGGTCGCTCGTGCTGCCGGTCTGTTCGATCGGAAGTAGATCGGGCAGATCGGGCGGACGGGGCGTGCCGACGGATCTGTTCTGGACAAAGAACGTGTAGGGGTCGAGCGGGGCGGGCCGCGTATCGTCGCTGCCGTCGACGGCATAGATGAAGGTTGCGTTGGGCGCGTAGTGGCGCGCTATGTGGGCGACGCCGGTGCCGTGCGACCGGTCGGAGCCTTCCGGCGAAGGCCGCTCTTCGTTGAACTGGTCCAAGATGAGGATCTGGACGCCGTCGCCGTTCCAGCCGGCCGCGTGCAGCCTCTCGAGTGCGTCCCGTTCGTAGTCGGTGAAATCGTCTGCTACGGGGTCGGGATAGCTCCACCCGGTCCGCGTGGGAGCGGGTTTGCCGACGCACGCGGCGGGCGCGGCGGTGGCCGACGGCGACCACGGGCCGTCGTCGCGGGCGCTGCTCGCCAGAACCTGCACGTCGTACCGGGTGCCGTTGGTCAGCCCCTTGATGGTGATGGTGTGAGGTCCCGACACCGTGCGCAGCACCTCGGCGTGCGCCCAGCCTTGCGCGGAGGGCGTCCACCGCACCGTGTAGGCGACGACCTCGACCCGCGACGCCGGCGCGGTCCAGGAAACCGTGAGCTGTTGGTGGCCCGGCGTCAGGGTCGGTCGCGCCGGGGCGCCGGGTACGAGACCGTCCGTGGGTCTTTCTCCGTCCATCGGTGCTGCGCAGGAGGCGACGGCCAGTACGAATCCAAGCAGCACGAAGCGCGGCAAGCAGCACCCGATCGACACGATCAGTCGTTCCATGCCAACAAGCGTAATCGAGTGCAGCCGTTGCGTCATCTGCCGGAACGCGGTTGGCGGTCCTGCGGTGCGGCATCGACGGCGATTGTCATTGGCGCCGCCATCGGCGTCTGCGCCCACCTCCCGATAGAGCGCCTCCTGCACCAGCCGATTCCGTCAGGCGCCGCGTACCGTTGCCGCTTTGCCGCCCGACGGGCCGGGACGTGCGACACGCCCGAGTGGCGTCGACGCGGTCCTGAACTCCCTGTCCAGGTATTGACCGCGGACCATGCTGCGGCGTAGCGTGGCCGAAACTGCTCATCCATTCGGAGGAACCGATGTACATCGTGGCTTACGTCACACACAAGCCGGGGCGCGTGCAGTCAGGCAGCGAGCTCCAGGACGCCTTCATCGACTATCTGCGCAATCATCCCGACCATCCCGGCGTGGTCGTCCACAACGGCGGACCGACTCTGTCCGACGACTCGCAGACCATCGTCGGCCTGCTGCTGACCCTCGACGCGCCATCCCTGGAGGCAGCGCGGGCATTCCTGGCCGACAGCCCATACGGCAAGGCGGACGTGTTCGCGGAAACGCAATTCCGGCCGTGGGAGTGGAGGACCGGCCACCCCGGCTAGCAAGCCCCCGGGCCCGCGCCGGCGAGAATCACGATAATCCGGATTCCAATTCCGGATTTACACGACTTCCGCGCGGAAGTAAGGTAGGGTCCATGGTTGTCCGAGAGGCAGAACCACTGGCCCGGACCCTGGCGCGCGAGTTCAAGGTCGTGGCGATCGTCGGCCCGCGCCAGTCGGGCAAGACCACGCTGGCGAGGGAGGTGTTCGCGGCCAAGCCGTATGCCAGCCTGGAGGATCCCGACTTGTTCGGGTTTGCGCAGGAGGACCCGCGGCGTTTCCTCGGCCAGTATCCGGGCGGCGCGCTCATCGACGAAGCGCAACGCTGCCCGGAGTTGTTCTCCTACCTGCAGGGGATCGTCGACCGGCGCCGCGTGGCGGGGCAATTCGTACTGACCGGATCCCAGCATTTCGGGCTGGTGCAACGCATCACCCAGTCCCTGGCGGGACGGGTCGGCTTCGTCAACCTGCTGCCGTTCTCGGCGCCGGAGCTGCTTGCCGGCGGCTGGCTGCCGGCATCACTTGATGCAGCCCTGCTGCACGGCGGCTATCCGCCGGTGTTCGACATGCCGGCGTCGCCGGAACGCTGGTACAACGCCTATCTCAACACCTACGTTGAGCGCGACGTGCGGCAACTGCGCAACGTGCAGGACCTGCCCACCTTTCAGCGCGTGTTGCGGCTGTGCGCCGGGGCGGTCGGTCAGCTTGCCGACCTGACCCGAATCGGCAACGACGCCGGCGTCGATCAGAAGACCGTGCGTGCATGGCTCGGCGTACTGGAGGCATCGTTCATCCTGTTCCGGCTGCAGCCGCATCACAACAGTTTCCGCAAGCGGCTGGTGAAGACACCCAAGCTCTACTTCTATGACGTCGGCTTGGCCGCGCGGCTGGTCGGCATCGAGTCGGCGGAGCAGATGGGCACCCACCCGCTGCGCGGCGCCCTGTTCGAGAACTGGGTCATCACCGAGTACCTCAAGCGGCGCTGGAACGCCGGCCGGCAGCCCAACCTGTTTTTCTGGCGCAGCCACGGCGGCCTGGAGGTGGACCTGGTGCTGGAGCAGGGGCCGGTGCTGGCGCCGGTGGAGATCAAGTCCGGCGCCACGGTCTCCTCCGACTGGCTGCGTCCGCTGCGCCGCTGGCGCGAGCTCGCCGGCGACGCCGCCGGCCGCCCCGTCATCGTGTACGGCGGCGACCAGCCACAACAGCGCAGCGACGCCGACATCATCCCCTGGCGCCAGTTGGCGCTCTCGCCGAGTAGCGAGTCTTGATCTCGGCACCTCGCATGGAAGCATAGCCATCGCGCGCGACCGGCACCGTTCGTGGATCCGACCGTTTGGTCCGGCGGAAGTTGCGGGACGCTTGATCCGCGGGGTGCGGCCGCCCGATGATGGGCGCATGAGACGAACCAGACCGCGCGTCCGGCGCAGCCTTGCCACGGCGGCGCTGTTGCTGGCCGCGCTTACGGTGATCCCGCCGCTGGCCGCAGATCAGGAGCTGACCGTGGTTTCGTTTGGTGGGTCGTACGCGCGGGCCTGCCAGCAGGCGTATCACGAGCCGTTCACTGCGGAGACCGGGATCGAGGTACGGCTGGAGGACTACAACGGCGGTCTGGCCCAGATCCGGGCACAGGTGGAGACCGGCAACGTGCACTGGGACGTGGTGGACCTGAACGTGGCCGACGCCGTGCTCGGCTGCGACGAGGGCCTCTTGGAGTCCATCGATCCCGGTGACCTGCCGCCCGGCGCTGACGGATCCTCCGTGGAGGACGACTTTGTCGCCGGCACGCTCACCGACTGCGGGATGGGCACGATCTTCTTCTCATCCATCTACGCCTACGACCCGCGCCACTTCCCGGACGCCAAGCCGGCCACGATCGAGGACTTCTTCGACCTGGAGCGGTTCCCGGGGCGGCGCGGCATGCGGCGGGTGCCGAGCGACAACCTGGAGATCGCGCTGCTCGCCGACGGCGTGCCGATCGACGAGGTGTACGCCACGCTTGAGACGCCGGAGGGAGTGGCGCGCGCGTTCCGGAAGCTCGACGCCATCAAGGACCACATCGTGTGGTGGGAGGCGGGCGCGCAGCCGCCGCAGATGCTCGCCGACGGCGAGGTGGTGATGAGCACCGCCTACAATGGGCGCATCTTCAACGCCCAGGTACGCGAGAATCAGCCGTTCGAGATCGTGTGGGACGGTCAGATCCTGGACAACAGCCAGCTCGTGATCGTGGCCGGCGCCCCCAACCTGGAGGCGGCGCGCGAGTTCATCGCCTTCGCGGGGAGGCCGGAGTCGATGGCGGCGGTGAGCAAGTACATCTCCTACGGGCCGGTGCGCCGCTCCGGCACGCCGCTGGTGGGGACCCACGTCGAGACCGGCGTGGAGATGGCGCCGCACATGCCCACCACGCCGGCCAACCTGACCCGCGCCCTGCACCACGACTGGCGCTGGTGGAGCGACCGCGGCGACGAGATGACCGAGCGCTTCTCCGCCTGGCTGGCCCGCTGAAGCGCCGTCCGAAGCTGTCGCCCTGCCTTGCCGGCCGGCGCCTCGCCGCGGTGCGCGCGACGGCCAGGCTCCACCACGGTCTGCGAGGCGCGCAGCGGTCACTGGGCTCCGGCAGCGGGGTAGGGGCGGAACAGGTCGAGTTGCGCCGGCGCCAGGCGGGCGCGGGTGGCGGCGGTGAGGTAGGGCGGCTCATCTATGGTGGCGATGTTCTGCGACATCATGAAGTGCGGGCCGTAGCCGACGTGCAGGGTCTTGCGCACCTGCGCGGAGCGGTTGGTCAGGCCGCCGTGGCGTAGCGCCTCGGTGAAGAAGATGGCATCGCCCGCCTTCACCTCCAGGCCGACCACGCCCGGCTCGCGGTCGGGGTCGTTGTCGTGGGGGCAGTCGAAGTTGCTCTTGTGGGTGCCGGGGACGACGCAGAACGCTCCCTGCTCGCGGCTCACGTCGTGCACGAAGTAGACCATGCGCACCATCATGCAGTCGATGCCGTGCCGGTTTACCTGGTAGCGGTACTTGCCGTGGGCCGCGCGCGTGCCGCCGTGGTTGCTGCTCTGGTTGCCGCGGTAGCGGATGCGGATCTCTGAGTTGTTGATGGTGGGCCGTCCCTGGATCACCGCCTCGACGTAGTCCATGGTCGGCAGGTGGCAGATCAGCAGCTCGAAGACCGGGTCGGCGTTCCAGAAGTCCTCGATGATGATGGTGGATCCCTCCTCGCGTGCGCCTTGCACGTGGTACCCGAGGTCGGGGTCGCGGTGGTACTCCCGGCCCCACGGGCTGCGCTTGCGCGGCGGCGCGTCGAGCCGGGCAACGGCGTGCTCTTCGAGCGCGTCGACCGCGGCCGCCAGGCTGGTCACCTGCGCTGCAGTGAGCATATTCTCGATCACCACGTATCCCTGGCGATCGAACTCGTATCGTTCCATCTCGTTCATTGCGGTGCTCCCGGAGTGCGGTAGAAGGCCATGCCGGCGTAGCTGACCAGCGAGCCGGTGTCGGGCTGCCGGTTCTGGCCGTAGCTGAGCAGGGAGCCGCGGCACTCGGCGCCGGCCAGCAGCGGGTAGAGGGAGAACAGGCCGGACACGGCGTCCACGTTGCGGCAGTTGCGGTCGGCGTGCAGGGTCCGGGTGAGGCCGGGCGCATCGAACCGCTCGGCGAAGCCCAGCAGGTGGCGGTCCTTCTGCTCGCAGGCGGCCGCGGCGGCGTCGTCGATCCGCTCAGGATCGCCGAACTTGGGGCCGATGTGGGCCAGGTCGACGCTCAGCAGGTAGCACGCGCGCTTGCCGCTCGCGGCCACCGCCTCGCGCAAAGCCGTCAGTTCACGCTGCACCTCCGGCGCCTGCAGCGGGTCGCTTCCGGCCTGCAGGTGGTGGTCGACGCCGCCGAGCAGCACCGGCACCACCTCGTAGTGAGGCAGATCCGCCTGCGCCTGGATGTACTGCAGAAACAGCAGGGGAAACTCCACCGAGTGCTCGGTGCGGTGCACCCACTGCTGGTCGGTGACGTCGCGGCCGGCGCGGCGCGACCACTCACCGATCAGGCGGCGGTCGGTGGTCGCCTCGCCGAACGGCGTGGCGTAGTCCTTGTCGCAGGCGACCGCGAAGGTGGCACCGGGCCGGGTGCCGCCGTAGTGGGCCACGCCCAGGATTACGTACCGTTCGATCGGCCTCGGGGTGTGTGCCGCCGCGGCCAGTGCCGTGAACGCCGGCGGGTAGATCTCGCCGCCGGCGCGCAGGTCGATGTGCGGGCACATGATGGCGGCCAGCTCGCCGCGCGGTTGCGCGAGGGAGGCGGGCGGACCGTGCCCGGCTCCCTTGTTCGCGGTGAGCCGCGGGTCGCAGCCGGCGCCGCCCTCCCGCCTGGCGAGCCCGGCGACCGCCGGGCCGCCGCCGGCTGCCGCTGAGATGCCGGCTCGGTCCGCTGCCCCGGCATCGGCGGTCGGCCCGGCTTCGGTTCCGGCCGCCGCGGCGAAGAATCGGTCGAGCATCGCGTCCAGTTCATGTGCGTCGTCCGGGTATCCGCTGCCGGCGTGCCACGGCTCACGTACGCGGGCGCGGGCAAACTCGGCGCGCACCCGGCTGATGTGGGCGGCGGACACTTCGTCGTCCAGGTAGCAGCGCTCGCTCAACGTGGCGAGCAACTCCCGTACCTGCTGCGTACGGACCCGGGTGCGCGGGAACTCGCGTCGCAGCGCGGCGAGCACCTGGTCGAACGAGTGCCGGCCGTCCAGCAGCGACAGGATGAACAAACCCGCTCGGCGGAGCACCAGGGGCTGCGACGCGAACTCCAGGGGGTCGCGCACGTAGAACGAACGCATCCCGTTCTGCTCGATCGGGATCACGTCGACACGGCGCACCCTGGGCAGGGCGGAGGGGGCGGGGCGGATGGCGTAACGCATGACGGTCGTGGTCCGGGCGGCGTCAGCCTACACCGAGCCGCCGCTTCTGTTCCGCCGGCTCGAACGCGAACGACCGCCACTCTTCGGCCAGTTCCCGGGACAGTACCTGCTCCAACACCACGTGACCGCGTTCGAGGAAGTGCTGCACCTGCTCGCCGGTCAACTCACTACAGGGTCTCCGCGCCATCGGGTGCCATGATGCGGCCAATCTGCGCCGATTCGCAAGATACCACCGCGGTTCCGCCGCGTCTGACTCCGTTGCCGCCGGCGCTCGCTTGCCGAGAGCGCGCTGATCTGGTTCAGTGCCTACCCATGCAAGGAATTGGCAAGACGATCATCGAACGCAACATCGTGCTCGACAAGCTGCGCGGCGGCGAGCCGAGCGTGGGGACCTGGATCAGCCTCGGGACGCCGGTCTCGGCGGAGCTGCAGGCGCAGGTGGGCTGGGACTGGCTGCTGGTCGACGCGGAGCACAGTCCGGTCGGCTTCGACGCCATGGTGAACTGTTTCCGCGCCGCGCAACTGGGCGGCTGCGCGCCGTTCGCCCGCGTGCCCTGGAATGACACCATCTGGATTCAGCGCGCCCTCGACGCGGGTGCGATGGGGCTGCTGGTGCCGATGGTGAGTACCAAACAGGACGCCGAGTTCGCCGTGAGCAACACCGTGTACGCGCCGGGGGGGCAGCGCAGCTTCGGCGGCAGCCGCCTGGCCGCCTACACCGGCAGCGACTACCGCCAGTGGGTGCAGGACAACCTGGTGGTGGCGGTGCAGATCGAGACCGCCGAGGCGGTGGAGAACCTGGCGGAGATCGTGGCGGTGCCGGGCATCGACGCCTGCTACATCGGCACCTCCGACCTGATGCTGTCGCTCGGCCTCAGCGAGATGGGTGCGGAGCACGAGAAGGTCGTGCAACAGGTGCTGGCGACCTGCCGCGCCGCCGGCATGCCGTGCGGCGCGTGGTGCAACACCGGCGCCGAGGTGGCGCGCCGCATCGCGGAGGGCTTCCAGTTCCTGAACTGCGGCGGCGACGCCGGCCACATGCGCGCCGGCGCGGCTGCCGACTTCGCCGCCATCGGGCTGTAGGACAACACGTCGTAGCAGTCCGAGGTGAGACCCGGCTGTCGCACCGAGCGCGGTTCGGCAGCCGGGATGCGGCCGTTCGACTACGGCCGTTCGACTACGGCCGCTGTGTCGCCACGGGCTACTCCTTCGCAGCACGTCGCGGACCGCGCGGCAGCGCGCCGTGCGATCGCCGGGACGCCCGCCATGGCGTTGGCGCCGCTCACGAAGCGAACGGCACCGAAGCCGCGGTCGTGCGAGCGGACGCTCATGACCGGCGTGGCTCGCGGCGCGGCCGGCGCGGCGCACCCGCGTTGTCGCGCACCGGCTGATTGCGATACCCTGGGGCACCCATGTCGCAAGCTACGTTGTTCGACAAGATCTGGGATCTGCATACCGTCGGCACCCTGGAAACCGGCGAGACCCAGTTGTTCATCGGCCTGCACCTGATCCACGAGGTGACTTCGCCGCAGGCGTTTCAGATGCTGGAGGAGCGTGGTCTGCCGGTGCTGCACCCGGAGCGCACCTTCGCCACGGTGGATCACATTGTGCCGACCGACCGCCAGGTGCGCCCGCTGAGCGACCCGATGGCGGAGGAGATGTACGAGGTGCTGGAGCGCAACGCCGCGCGCCACGGCATCGCCTTCTTCGGGCTGGACTCCGACTACCAGGGCATCGTGCACGTGATCGGCCCGGAGCTGGGGCTCACCCAGCCGGGCATGACCATCGCGTGCGGCGACTCGCACACCTCCACCCACGGCGCCTTCGGCACCATCGCGTTCGGCATCGGCACCACGCAGGTGCGCGACGTGCTCGCCACCCAGACGCTGGCGCAGACCAAGCCCAAGGTGCGCCGCATCAGGGTCGACGGCCAGCTCGGCCCCGGCGTGTACGCCAAGGACATCATCCTGTCGATCATTGCCACGCTCGGCGTGAAGGGCGGAATCGGCCACGCCTACGAGTTCGCCGGCACCGCCATCGAAGCGCTGTCGATGGACGAGCGCATGTCGATCTGCAACATGAGCATCGAGGGCGGCGCACGCGTCGGCTACGTCAACCCAGACCGGACCACCGCCGACTACGTACGCGGACGCCCGTATGCACCCGACGCCGCGGCGTTCGACCGGGCGGAGGATTACTGGCGCTCGATCGCCAGCGGACCGGACGCCAGGTTCGACGACGAGGCGGTGCTGCGCGCCGAGGAGATCGAGCCGGTGGTCACCTGGGGCATCAACCCGGGCCAGTCGGTGGGCGTCTCCGACCGCCTGCCGCGCCTGAACGGCGTGGCCGCCGACGAGCGCGACACCGCCGCGGCCGCCTACCGGCACATGGGGCTGAGCGAGAACGACCCGATCGCCGGCACCCCCATCGACGTGGCGTTCATCGGTTCCTGCACCAACAGCCGGATGTCCGACCTGCGCGAAGCGGCGCGCGTGGTGCGCGGCCAGCGGGTGGACAAGCGCGTGAAGGCGCTGGTGGTGCCCGGCTCCAAGCAGATCGCGCAACAGGCCGCCGCCGAGGGCCTGCCGGAGATCTTCACCGACGCCGGCTTCGAGTGGCGCGGCGCGGGCTGCTCGATGTGCCTGGCGATGAACTCCGACAAGCTGGTCGGCGACCAGGTGAGCGCGTCCTCGTCGAACCGCAACTTCATCGGGCGCCAGGGATCGGCCACCGGGCGCACCCTGCTGATGAGCCCGGCCATGGTCGCCGCCGCCGCCGTCAACGGCGCCGTCACCGACGTGCGCCAGTTGCTCACCTGACCCCGCTGGTTGGTGCATAGGGTGAATTCACCGGAAACACCGTGACCAAACGGTGTCCAGGAAGCTTGGTACGATGCCTGTCAAGCTGGATAATGTAACATTCGAGAGATTTCGTACGTTCCGTAAGCTGTGCGTTCGTGGTCTCGGACGCGTGAATCTGATTACCGGAAAGAACAACACCGGGAAATCCTCTTTTCTCGAAGGCATCCGCATCATCTCGACGGGGGGCGCCCTGGATGAGCTACAACGAATACTCGGGGATCGCGAGGAGTATGTCGTTGGTCCGGAAGTAGAGCAATCTGGGCGCCCTCAGTTTCAGTTCTCTGGTCTGTTTCACGGCTTTCCCGAAACCACTGAGACTCGCGATCCGTTGGTCATTTCGACGGCTAGCGACATCCATCCGAACGAAGTCTCGATCCATGTCAGTTGGTTCTCCCGGAAGCCTGACGAGAAAGGGAATCTTCGCTTCGAAGAACACCGCCCAGATGACGCAGAGGGAGCGGCTTCGGTTGTGATTGCCACCCCGGAGGGCACCCGTATCCATGAAATAGAAAATCTCCGTTCAGGTTTTGCGCTGCGTCTTTCCGGTCCCCGGCGGAGTGGAATAGGATGCTTCTTTGTCGGTGCGAACAACGCTGAGAACACGGCTGATCTTGGGGTCATGTGGGATGGAATAGCGCTATCGGACAATGAACAGGAGGTAGTCGAGGCGCTGCGCATCATCGATCCTCGAATCTCCAAGATCACGATGGTTGGCGGCGACGGTTCGAACCGCCGGCGTACCGCATTTGTCCGCACCGAAGACGTTCTGCGCCCGATTCCTTTACGGCTGTTCGGCGACGGCATGAATCGCTTGTTCGCCATGATTCTTGCACTCGTCAACGCTCGCGGCCGGTTCATGCTGGTCGACGAGTTCGAGAACGGGCTGCACTACACCGTTCAGCTCCATGCGTGGCGCACTATATTCCGATTGGCTGAGACACTCGACATTCAGGTCTTCGCTACTACCCACAGTTGGGACGCAGTTGACGCATTCCAGAAGGCCGCCGTTGAGAGTCCCAACACGGGTGTCCTGTTACGCCTGGCGCGCAGGGGCGGCGACATCGTGCCCACGGTGTTCGCCGCGAAAGAAGTCACGGTCGCCACTCGCGAGAGAATCGAGGTGCGCTGAGTTGGGCCGCAACATACTGCTGGTAGAGGGGCCCAACGATGAACATGTCGTGAAGCATATATGCGGAAACCGCGATGTTCCGCGTCTCGACGATGTGAAGCCACTCGGCAATGTGGAGAGCCTCCTTGAGGCCGTTCCGGTACAGCTCAAAGCGGCAGACGAAGGCGATGTCGTGGGCGTTGTCCTGGATGCAGACACCAATATCGATGCGCGTTGGCAGTCGATTTATCATGCGCTTGTGAGTGTCGGATACGACGCCGTGCCGGACCAGCCGGTAGCCGACGGGACGATTCTCGACGCTCCCGCGAGTGCGCATCTGCCCCGAGCGGGAGTGTGGATCATGCCGGACAATCGGACCAACGGGATCATGGAGGACTTCCTCCGATTCCTGGTACCACTGCCGAGCAAGCTCTTCGACCATGTGCAGGACAGCGTGGCAAACATACCTCCCGCCGACCGGCGCTTCAGGGAGGTATCAGAACCGAAAGCAGTAATCCACACCTGGCTTGCTTGGCAGAAGGAACCAGGAATGCCGCTCGGTGCGGCGATTAGTGCTCGCTTTCTCGACGCGAACGTCCGCCAAGTCGACGTCCTTGTGGCTTGGTTGATGCGGCTTTTCTTCGCTCGTTAGCCCGTAACGGCCCGTGTGAATCGATGCCGATGTGCGAACGGAGCCGTTTTCTTGGCGCGCCCCGCCAATGACCGCCTTCGTGGTAGCAACGGCCACCGACCTCGCGGTGGTGCGGTGGAGCCGTTGCCGGCGGCTCGGGAGTCGGGATATGTTACGGCCCTGATGTACCTGATGTACGCCTTTGTGTTGAACGTCCCGTCCCCGAGGCGGAGTCCTTCTATCGCCGAGAGTCGATCATGAGCGATGCCATCCGCGCGGTCACCGTGGGCCGCGCCATTCCCTTGCCGGGAAATGACATAGACACCGACCGGATCATTCCGGCGCGGTACCTGAAGAGTATTACCTTCGACGGCCTCGGGGAGGCCGCGTTCATTGACGAGCGCGCCGCCGAGCGGGCCGCCGGCCGCACCCACCCGCTCGACGACGAGCGCTGGACCGGCGGCTCGATCCTGCTGGTGGGGCGCAACTTCGGCTGCGGCTCGTCGCGCGAGCACGCCCCGCAGGCGCTACAGCGGTTCGGCATCCGCGCCCTGGTGGGCGAGTCGTTCGCGGAGATTTTCTCCGGCAACTGCACCGTGCTGGGCATCCCGGCGGTGCGCGCCGCGGCCGCCGACATCGAGCGCCTGCAGGCGCTGGTGGAGCAGGATCCGTCCACCGAGGTGACCGTCGACCTGGAGGCGCAGACGGTCACCGCCGGCTCGCTGCAGTGCCCGGCCACTCTGCCGGAGGGCGCCCGCCATGCGCTCGTGCGCGGCACATGGGACTCCACCACCCTGCTGCTCGCAGGCCGCGACCAGATCGCCGCCACCGCGGGCAACCTTCCCTATCTGAACGCCTTTGCCGGGTGACCGGCGCCAGGAGCATTACGTGAGCACACCGCTGAACAGCCGCAGCCGCAACATGACCGCCGGCGTCGAGCGCATGCCCAACCGCTCGATGCTGCGTGCCGTCGGCATGGACGATGCCGACTTCGACCGCGCCCTGGTCGGCATCGCCAGCGCCGGCTCCGAGGTGACGCCGTGCAACATGCACCTGGACGACCTCGCCGAGCAGGCCAAGACCGGCGTGCGCGCGGCCGGCGGCTTTCCGCTGCGTTACAACACCTTCGTGGTGACCGACGGCGAGGCGATGGGCCACGAGGGCATGAAGGCCTCGCTGGTGAGCCGCGACGCCATCGCCGATACCATCGAGCTGGTCACCATCGGCCACCAGTTCGACGCCATCATCGGCATCGGCGGCTGCGACAAGACCATTCCCGGCACCGTGATGCCGATGGCGCGCATGAACATCCCAAGCGTGTTCGTGTACGGCGGCACCATCCTGCCGGGCGTATACCGCGGGCGCGACGTGGACATCATTTCCGCGTTCGAGGCGGTGGGCGCATTCAGCGCCGGCAAGATCGACGAGGAGGAGCGCGCCGGCATCGAGCGCGCCGCCATCCCCTGCCAGGGCGCGTGCGGCGGCATGTACACCGCCAACACCATGGCCTCGGCGGTGGAGGCGCTCGGCATGTCGCTGCCGGGCAATTCGTCGATCCCGGCGGTCGACCCGCGCAAGGATCAGGACCTGCGCGCCGCCGGCGAAGCGGTAATCGAGTGCCTGCGGCGGGGCCTGAAGCCGCGCGACATCATGACCCGCGAAGCGTTCCTGAACGCCATCCGCATCGTGATGGCGCTCGGCGGCTCCACCAACGCCGTGCTGCACCTGCTCGCCATCGCCCACGAGGCTGAGGTGGAGCTGACCATCGACGACTTCAACCCGATCGCCGAGAGCACGCCGACCCTGGCCGACCTCAAGCCCGCCGGCCGCTACGTGATGAAGGACCTCGACCAGGTGGGCGGGGTGCCGATGGTGATGCGCATGCTGCTCGACGCCGGCCTTCTGCACGGCGACTGCATCACGGTGACCGGGCGCACCATCGCCGAGAACCTGGCCGACGTCGAGGTGCATCTCGACGGGCAGGACGTGGTGTACCCGGTGGAGCAGCCGCACAAGGAGAGCGGCGGCATCCTGGTGATCAAGGGCAACCTGGCGCCGGAGGGCGCGGTGCTGAAGTCGTCCGGGGTGACGGTGCGCCGCCACCGCGGCCCGGCGCGCGTGTTCGACGCCGAGGAGGGCGCCCTGCAGGCGATCCTCAAGGGGCAGGTGAACAAGGGCGACGTGCTGGTGATCCGCTACGAGGGGCCGCGCGGCGGTCCCGGCATGCGCGAGATGCTGGCCCTGACCTCCGCTATCGCCGGCGCCGGCCTGATCGCCGACGTGGCGCTGATCACCGATGGGCGCTTTTCCGGCGGCAGCCATGGCATCGTGGTGGGGCACATCGCCCCCGAGGCGCAGGCGAAAGGCCCGATCGCTGCTATCCAGGAGGGCGACATCATCGCCCTCGACCTGGAGCACAAGTCAATCGAGTTGGAGCTGTCCGACGACGAGATCCGCCGCCGGCTCGCCGCCCTCCCGGAACGGCCCATCCCCTACACCCGCGGCGCGCTCGCCAAGTACGCCCGCCTGGTCTCCTCCGCCAGCTACGGCGCCACCACCCACTGACGAGCCGCCATGTGCCATGATTGAGCAATTCGGACTGCGTGACGTTCGATGCTTTGAGGGAGAACAGAGGGCGGAATTGCGTCCAATCACGTTGCTCGTTGGCGAAAACAGTACAGGTAAAACGACGTTCCTTGGATGCTACAGCGTCTTGCATAGATTGATATCGAGACCACGCTTATTCGGTGAAGTTGTCGACTTCAATAGAGAGCCGTTTTCCATGGGTTCTTTCCGTGATATCGTACGAGCACGACGTGGCCGGGACGGCCGCATCGAGCAGTTTAAGCTAGCGTTCACAGTAGTTCCACTTCCTGGGTCTGGTCGGAAGCCATACCCTCTGGTGGCGACTTTTTCGGAATACGGTTCACAGCCTATCGTGGAATCGATCGATCTTCTGTTCCGGGATGATATATCTCTCAGTTTCCAGCGTGGCAGATCCGAGATGACTTGGCTGACAGTAGCAGATAAGCAAGTCGCGTTCGCCAATTCAATCGACGGTTGGATGTATCTTCTTGACTCTCTGTTGAACCCTAACGTTTCCGTGGGAGAGTCGGAGGATATGAAAGCGGTTGTCGACTCATTGTCTGATTTGCTAGTCGGCAAGGACGGTCTGGCAAGTGGGCGGCTCTGGCTTCCTGACATACCGGCGGTCGTATCGATAGCGCCGCTGCGGTCGAAGCCGAAGCGGACCTATGATCCTGTTCGGGAAGCTGCGTCTCCGGATGGCGAGCACATCCCTATGTTGATGATGCGCCTGGACCGGACAGCAAAGGGCGACTGGAGTTCGCTGCATGATCACTTGACGGATTTTGGTCACGACTCCGGTTTGTTTTCCGACATCAAGGTTCGCGGCCACGGCAGGCAGATGAGCGATCCGTTCCAGTTACAGGTGAAGGTGCGATCAGGGTCGTACGCGAACATTATGGATGTTGGTTACGGCGTTAGTCAGAGCTTGCCGATCCTCGTTGACGTCCGTCGAGCAAGTCGGCGCACTTTCCTCCTGCAGCAGCCGGAGGTACATCTGCATCCGCGCGCACAGGCCAGTCTTGCAGTCTTGTTTGCTGAGTCATGGAGAGTAAACAAGAACCGTTTCCTGATCGAAACCCACAGCGACTACATAGTTGATCGGATACGGATTCTGGTACGGAAAGGACACTTGAAGACGAACGATGTGGCGATCTTGTACTTTGAATCGAAGAAGAATTCCGTCGTTATTCACAATATCACCTTGGACGGCGAAGGAAATCTGCAGAACGTACCGGATGGGTACCGAGACTTCTTCTTGAAAGAGACTGACCGATTGCTAGGATTCGCGTAGCTCACTGGGTCAGATTCAATGTGCATGATTGTGGATGCCAACCGGTTAGGGATTTTCCTCTCCGATCCAGTGCATGAAGACTCGATCCCGGTCCGCAGATGGGTCGATGCGCAAGGTGGCCGAATAGTGTATTCTACGGGAGGTAAATTCGCCCAGGAAGTCGTGGGCAAAGCGAGAGCCAAGCTTGAAGCCTATGCTCAGGCCGGCAAGGCTGTGCTCATATCACCCAAGCAATTCGAAGCAGACGCAACTGATCTAGCGCCGCGTATTCGTTCTGACGACCCACACGTGCTCGCGTTGGCTCGGGTGACGGGAGTGCGGCTTCTGTACACCGCAGATGGCGACCTGATCGACGACTTCAAGGACCGGAGTGTGATCAATCCGAAAGGGAGGGTATACTCGCGAGCCAGCAATGCCAACCTGCTGACGCGGTCAGTGTGCGCGAGACCGTGAGGTCGGCGCAGCTCACGGACGGCGCGCTTACCAGTTGGTGAAGGCGCCGTCCTCGCGGGACAGGCGGGGCGGCCAGCCGCTCGGGGTCAGCGGCGAGGCGGCCGCTGCGTCGAGGTTCATGTCGACGCCGAGGCCGGGGGTGTCGTGGGCGAACGCGAAGCCGTCCCGCCAGCCGATCTGCTGAGGGAACAACTCGCGCGCGAACGAACCGGGGCGGCGCGGCATCTCCTGTACGCCGACGTTGGTGGAGGCCATGCACAGCGCGACGCAGGCGGCGGCGCTGACCGGGCCGAGCGGATTGTGCGGGGCGATGTCGATGTAGTGGGTTTCCGCCGCGTGGGTGATCTTGAGCGCCTCGGTGAGGCCGCCGGCGATGCACAGGTCGATGCGCGCGTAGCTGATCAGCTCCTCTTCGATCACCTCCCGGAACGGCCACTTGGTGGCCCACTGCTCGCCGGCCGCGATCGGCAGCGACACGTGGCGGGCCAGGTTGCGGTAACTGGCGGGGTTCTCGGACCGGATCGGATCCTCGATAAAGAACGGGTGGTACTCCTCCAGCCACCGGCACATGCGGATCACGTGCGGCGGATCGAGCCGGGTGTGCACGTCCAGGCACAGCTCTATCTCCGGGCCCAACGCTTCGCGCAGTGCACGGGTCTGTTCCACCGCCAGGGCCACCGACTTGTGCGGATCGAGCAGCGCGCCGCCGGATGCCTCCAGCACCCCCGAGGTCTCCGGCTGCCCCCAGCGCACGAAGCGCCAGCCCTCGTCCACCTGGCGCCGGGCGTTGTCGACCAGCTCCTGCGTGCTCGCGCCCTGCGAATGCGGGTAGCACACCACCTTGTCGCGCACCGGGCCGCCGAGCAGGCGGTACACCGGCATGCCGGCCGCCTTGCCCTTGATGTCCCACAGGGCGATGTCGATGGCGCTGATGGCGCAGGCGTACACCTTGTCCGCGGGGAAGAACCCGCCGCGGAACATCAGTTGCCACAGCCGCTCGGTCTGCCACGGGTCGGCGCCGACGACCAGCTCGCTCAGGTGCTCGACCGCCTCGGTGATGGCCCCCGCCCAGTTGCGGATGCCCGCTTCTCCGAGCCCATGGATGCCGGCGTCGGTGTCCACTCTGACGATGAAGTAGCCGCGCCCCTCGTCGTCCTGGACCGGAAAGCTCCTGACCTGCGTTACCTGCATGCCGCGATGGTAGCGCACTCGGGCCGCACGGTGCACGCGGCGCTCAGGGAAGACGGGAAGGGCGTGAGTCGCGTGAGTCCATGGAGGTGGCGGACCTGTGGTATGCTGTGATGGAATGGAGGACAGCCCATGGCCAGCCCGCCGCTCGCTCCCGCCAAGGTTCACTACCCCTCATCCGACGGCAAGCCGATGGCGGAAAGCGACTTCCAACGCACCCCGCTGACCTACGCCGTGGACCGGCTGCGGCAGCACTTTCGCAGCCGCCGGGACGTGTACGTGTCGGGCAACCTGCTGCTGTACTACGAGGAGGGCAATCCGCGGGCGGTAGTGGCGCCGGACGTGTTCGTGGTGCTGGGGGCGTCCAGCGCCGACCGGTCCATCTACCGGCTGTGGGATGAGCCCAAGGGGCCTGACTTCGTGCTGGAGATCACTTCGCGCACGACCTACCGCGAAGACCAGGGACGCAAGCGCGAGTTGTACCGGTCGCTCGGCGTGCAGGAGTACTGGCAATACGACCCGACGGGCGACTACCTGGAGCCGCGGCTGCAGGGCCTGGAGTTGAGCGCGGGGGAGTATCGGCGGCTGCCGGGGAGGGAGTTGGCGGGCGGCACGCTGGCGCTGGCGAGCGGTGTGCTGGGGCTGGAGTTGCGACTGACCGAGCGCGGGCTGCGGTTCCACGACTCGGAGGCCGGAATGGATCTGCCGAACCTGGCGGAAACCGACGAGGCGAGGGAGCGTGAGCGGCAGGGGCGAGAGCGTGAGCGGCAGGGGCGGCAAGCGGCAGAGAAGCGCCTCGCGGAGGAAGCGGCAGCGCGCGAGCAGGAAGCGGCAGCGCGCGAAGCCGCTGAAGCAAGGGTGGCCGAGCTGGAGGCCTTGTTGCGCCGGGAGCGCGGCAGCGATACCGGTCAGGAGGGGAATCGAGCGGCACCTCGGTAGGGCGACGTCCGGTGTCCCTCGGGATACGGGTGGCAACCGGAGCACCATCCATTCCGTCCGGACCGTTGGTAGCGCGATGCCCGGCTCGCTCCTGGCCAGCGCACGGCGGGCGGGTAGCGTTGACGATCGCCTCGGTGGAGGGGAACCGTACCGGTGCTCATGGGTGAGGCGAAACGCGACGTGTGCGTCGATTTGTGCGTGCGCGGTGCTGAACTACTGGTGACGATGGATGGCTGCCGCCGTGAGATACCGGGGGGCTGGGTAGCGATCCGCAACGGCATGATCAGCGCGGTGGGGCGGCCGGGGCGGGAGCCGGCGGCGGAGCGGGTGATCGACGCCGCGGGCTGCCTGGTGACGCCGGGCCTGGTCAACACCCATCACCACCTGTTCCAGAACCTGACGCGCGCGTTCGCGCCGGCGCTGAGCGGCAACCTGTTCGACTGGCTGCGCGCCCTGTACCCGGTGTGGAGCAGGCTCGACGAGGAGGCAGCGTACGTATCCGCCTGGATCGGCCTGTGCGAGTTGGCGCTCGGCGGCTGCACCACCACCACAGATCACCTGTACCTCCATCCGCGCGGCGCCGGCGACCTGATCGGCGCCGAGATCGCAGCCGCGCGCGAACTCGGATTCCGGTTCCACCCCACGCGCGGGTCGATGAGCTTGTCGGTGAAGGACGGCGGCCTGCCGCCCGACGAGATGGTGCAGGATGAGGACGAAATTCTGGCCGACTCGCAGCGGCTGGTCGCTGCGCACCACGATCCCGCCCCGGGGGCGATGGTGCGCGTTGCGCTGGCGCCGTGCTCGCCGTTCTCGGTCACCCCGGAGCTGATGCGGCGCACCGCGGAGCTGGCGGAGCGCCTGGACGTGCGCCTGCACACCCACCTGGCGGAGGATCGGGACGAGAACGGCTACTGCGAGGCGGCGTTCGGTTGCCGGCCCGTCGAGCACTTCGAACGGGTTGGCTGGGGCTCCGGCCGCGCCTGGGTCGCGCATTGCGTGCATCCCAACCCGGCGGAAATCGCACGGCTGGGGAGCTGGGGAACCGGGGTGGCGCACTGCCCGAGTTCCAACCAGATTCTCGGTGCCGGTCTGGCCCCGGTGCGCGAGCTGCGCGACGCGGGTGTGCCGGTCGGGATCGGCTGCGACGGCTCGGCGTCGGCGGACAGCGCGTCTCTGTGGCTGGAGACCCGCGCCGCCCTGTTGCTGGCGCGGCTGCGCGGCGGGGCGCGGGCGATGAGTGCGCGCGAGGCGCTGGAGATGGCGACGCTGGGCGGCGCCGCCTGCCTGGGCCGCGACGACATCGGCGCGCTGGAACCGGGCCGAGCGGGCGATGTGGTCGTCTGGCCGTGCGGCGATGCGGGAGGTGTGACGTTCGCCGGTGCGCTGTCCGATCCGGTCGAGGCACTGCTGCGCTGCGGTCCCGTCGTTCCCCGGCACACGATAGTGGCGGGGCGCTCGCTGGTCGAAGATGGCCGCCTGAAGGCCACCGGCGTCGACGACATGCTGCTTCGTCATCGAGGAATCGCCGCCGAGTGGCTCGCGGCCGCCGATTGCTCACCGTGAACGGAGAGGTGCTTCGCAGTGCGCTGGAACTACCTTGTGGTGCGAGCCTGAAGAATCGACTCGCGAAGTCCGCCATGTCGGATTCACTCGGAAACGGTGAAGGCGATCCTACCGAGGCGCAGATTCGACTCTACGAGAGATGGGCGGAAGGCGGAGCCGCGGTGTCGATAATTGGCGAAGTTCAAGGTGATCCCCGCTATCCGGAAAGACCTGGGAATCTGGTGCTCGGCGCGCATACCGATCAGCAGGCAATCGAGTCGTTGGTCAGCCGCGCCACGATCGAGTTTGCCAAACGCGCAAGGGGGGTAACCGATGTGCCGCTCATGTTGACGGGGGGATTCCGAAGGCGCACGCAGGCGGTGGATGCCGTGGCCAGTGGAACTGTCGACATGGTGAGTCTGGCACGCGCCATGATTCTGAATCCGCGGCTCGCCGAGGTCTGGTTGAGCGGCGACTACCGGGATCCCGAGTTTCCGACATTCGAGTCGCCGCCCCCCAACGGGGTCACGGCGTGGTATTCCATGCGATTGACCGCACTGGGAGAGGATCGTGAGCACACGTTTGCGCTCGATCCTCAGTCTGCCTTGCGTGTCTATGAGGAACGTGACGCGCAACGCTGCCTGAGATGGCGACGGAAGTTTCCCGTTCCGCCGTCACACGCGACGCACACTTGATCCGCGCCTGCCGACCGGGCCTATAGTGCGCGCCACGACATGGACGTGATCGAGTATACCATCCACGGCATTCCCGCGGCTCTCGACGCGGCGTTGCGGCGGCGGGCGCGGGAGCGCGGAGCGAGCCTCAATCAAACGGTGATCGCCGCCCTGGCCGCTGCACTGGGAGTGGCAGAGGTGGGCGTCGAACCGCGTTCGCGCAGTCCGGCTCACGCCGACGCAGAGCTTCCGCCCGGCATCGAGCAGGATGCTCTTGACGAAGGGGTCTGGCTGTAACCCGCGCTCACCCGACCAGGTCGAATGAGGTGACTCCGGTAAACGGAGGTGCTGACTATCCGGACTTGCTGTCGAGGTAGGCTACCACCTTCTTCAGCGTGTTGAGTTCGGCGCACTGGTCGGGCGAGAACTCCACACCGTATTCCTGGGCGATCAGCTTGGTCAGCGCGACGACGTCCGTTGACGGCACGCCAGCCTCGGTGAGGCTGATGTCGAGGTCGTCGGGGAGATCGATGGGCTTGCCATCCACTTCGATATTTTCGTTGACCAACGTCCTGATCCGTTCCGCGGTTGATGCCATAGTCGTGACTCCTTATCGGTTTTTTATATCCTTGATAGGACCAGTACACTATGTCCTGTGGCCCCGAACCGCGTCAAGAGGTCCCGTGTCGGCGGAACCCGGTAATGGAACAATTCAACGGCTTCTGAGCCAGGATGCGAGCGGGCGCCGTCCACCCCGAGCCCGCCAACTAGTCACCCCCTCGCATGCTTCGGCGACGCGCGTCACCGCGGATCTGCCGTGCGGCGCCTGCGAGGACGCGCCCCCTGTGCTACGACGTCCCCCGGCGCGGTGGTAGTGCCCGTCCTGCAGGATGGTCTACCGCCGCGGAGCGCTGGCCGCCCTGGCGCGCGAGAATACCGCCTCGGCTGGCGGCTCAACTCGGCGGTGCCGGACGACCCGGGCTTCAAGGTCAGCCTTGATGCGACGCGGCGCGAGGCCGCCAACGACAACGCCCCCAAGCACGGGGTGATGCTCAGAAGCCGCATCAGGTGGTGAGGCGCGCCCCGCCCGTGCTGCCGACCAGGCACGGCCCGCGGCTAATAGCTGGAGTGGGCGACCATGCGGGCGGTTTCCAGCCGCCGGCAGCAGCGCTTCTGGGGTGAAGGCGCCGCGCGCGGTCAACTCGCTTGCGAGGCCGACCGCCCGGAGTGCCGGGTATTGAGGTGCGCTTGCGGAGCGGGAGGAGGCGCCGTGAGCGACAGCAGCTCCTCGTGGGTCAGCCGGTCGCCCTCCTCCTCGGCTGCCAGCAGCGCGCTGACCAGATCGTCCTCCAGCCCGTCGCCGTCGCCGAAGTCCACCGCCACCGCCACCACGTTCTCCCCCCGCGACGGCAGCACCGCCTGCTCGCCCGGCCCCTCCGCCGGCGCCGTACCCGCCACCCGCCGCCACACCGCCGCCCGCCGACGCGCACCGGCCCGCGATCATCAACCGCCACCCGCTCACTTGTCACGAGACACCACCGCTCCCGCAACCGTAGCCGGGCTGACCGCCGGTATCGCGCAAACCGGACGCATACCGCGGCTGCAGCCCGCCACAGTCAGCAGCACTCCTTCCCAACCGATGGTCGCCCAAAACGTTCCAACCGCACGCCAGAAACACTCGGCTTCATACCATGTGCCGAAACCGCCTGACGATGCTTCGGGAGGGGCCGCCGTGTTCGGCTAACTGGCGTACCGCGCTCGTGATATGCGACATCGGTTTCGTAGGTCGCGTAGTAGTAAGCATTGTCAGCGCCCCGCCCTCATACGATTCGCTGACAGCCTGGCTTCGGTCGTCATCGAGTAGCCAAGTTGCGCGTCAGCGTTTGGGCATTGCGAGCGGCTCTCCGCATCCAAGGCGTCACCCGACCCAACGCCTGATACCACGCGCTCCGTGCGCCCGTGCGCTGCCGAAGACGACAGCGCCTACCAACTCGCGCGTGGGGCTTGACGCCGCCGGCGTGCACCGGGCCTCGCCACGACCATACTCGCTTGCAGACGAACTGAGCAAGCGTGACCTGTTCGTGGCGCGCCCTGCGCTTCATTGGGATCTGCAACCGACCTTTCAAGAATCCTGAACCAGTCGGCGGCCGGACGGGTGATCCGGCATTCGAAGTGCCGGTGCGGACGATGGCAATCGGCGTTCGCAGACCGCCCCTCGCTGGCATCATCGGAGAATGCTCCTCTCCACGATGCCGACGCCACAGCCTTGGTAAGCCGTTTCGTCGTCGTCCGGTCCCGGCCAAGGCTCCGAAGCCCCTCTCTGGAAACCGCTCCCCCTCTATGAAGACACCACACGTCCGCTCAGCACCGCCGGGCCTCACGCACTGCCACGCCATGCACCTGCGCGGCCCGAGACTCCACGCCTCGCCATGCTGGGCTGTCGGCGACGGCGACGCGCTAGGGCGGCCACCGCCCGAATCCTGTTCATACAGTGCGCCCACGACAAGCGAGTTTGACCGTTTCCTGTTCGAGTTACGATACTTTTTCCACGTTGTCAGGAATGCGACAGAGTTTTTTACGATCCCCGCTATCTGGAACTAGACCACAACACGCCGAGATCGGATGGAGGGTTGAACCACATTTCAAACAGGATTCTTCTGTGCAGCCCATGTAATCGGCTGAAGAGCAACCAGTACACCCTCTCCGGGCTGAGGAGGGTAAACAAGCGGGAAGGTTACATGAGGACTCCGAAGAAAGGGGAATTTCGTTGAATCTGAGGCCGGGTGAAGAGCCAATTGCGCTGTCGGTAAGTTCCAAACGGGCAGTGAGTTGGAAGTGGGCGACTTTTTCTTTACCCCGTGACCGAGGCAATTGCGCTTGCTGCAAGCCCGATGCAGGCGATCAGAAACCAAGGGGAGGTATTTCTTACCCCACGACCTGCTGATCCCCTGTACGCGCGTCGGGAGCGCCGGTCAAGGCCCCGATGATACATCGCAACTATTTATCTCTAAAAATAATTCACGGTTCTCCTGTAACTCGCCATAGTGGCCAGTGAATCGCCATTCACAAAAGGAGAACCGCCGATGGCCACTATACCACATCCGTTTCTGTTCCGCTGGGACAGCGTCGACCAGCTGGGTGATCTCGAACGTCTGAAGCTGGTGCTCGACGCCCTCCCCGACGAGCCGCTGATGCAACTGCTGGAAGCCGGTCGCGGGCGCGGTCGCAACGATTATCCGGTGCGCCCGATGTGGAACTCGCTGATCGCCGGCTTCGTGTTCCAGCATCCCAGCATCGCCGCCTTGCGGCGCGAGTTGCTGCGCAACGGTCAGTTGCGAGACCTGTGCGGGTTCGACCCGTTCGACGGCGCACGGGCGGTGCCGAGCGAATACGCCTATACGCGCTTCCAGCGCCGGCTGCGCAAGTATCCGGGGCAGATCGATGAGCTGTTCCACAGCACCCTCGACGAACTCCGGATCGAGCTGCCGGACCTGGGCCGGGTACGTACAGGCGCTGGATGGCAAGGAGTTGCACTCCCTGGCCAACGGTCCGAGCAGCTATCCGCTGCCGAAGGACAACCAGGAAGACACCGACGGGCGCCGCGACCGCGATGCCGATTGGGGCGTCAAGGGTTCCGGCGAGAAGAAGGGCGAGAAGAAAGGCAAGAAGAAACACTACTGGTTCGGCTACCTGTTGCACTTGGTCGTGGACGCCACCTACGAGGTGCCGCTGGCGTTCGAGGTCACCAAGGCGTCGACCGGTGAGCAGCCGCAGGCACAGCGACTGCTTGATCAGATGCAGGATCGTCATCCCGAGCTGCTGCAACGGTGCGATCGCCTGAGCGCCGACAAGGGCTACGACGACCACAAGCTGATCAATCGGCTGTGGCAACAGCATCAGATCAAGCCGGTCATCGACATTCGCAACTGCTGGAAGGACGGAGAGGCGGAACAGGATGGCGTCCTCACCAAGCGGGTGAGCGGTCAGGAGAACGTGATCTACACCCACGACGGCCAGGTATCCTGCATGTGCCCGCGCACCGGTGAGTTGCACAGCATGGCCTATGGCGGCTTCGAGCAGGATCGCGAGACACTCAAGTATCGTTGTCCGGCGCGCTACTCGGGGGTCACCTGCAAGGGCATGGATCGGTGCCCGGTGAGCGACGCGGTGCGC
The DNA here is from genome assembly GCA_965208575.1 of Spirochaetia bacterium. Lineage (GTDB taxonomy): Bacteria > Spirochaetota > Spirochaetia > SZUA-6 > Bin103 > Bin103. Next base: position 515,465 of record CBDBOV010000003.1, read on the forward strand.
ATCCCGCTGGCCGAGGATCGGCGCGTGTTCACGCCGGTGGCGCGGTCCAGCTACCGGTGGCAGGACTTCTACGACCAGCGCGGTGCCGTGGAGCGGGTCAACAGCCGCTTGGCCGGCGGCTTCGGGTTCGAGCGACCGGGCATCCGCGGGCTGGCGAAGATGCAGTTGCGCGTCACCATGGCGCTGACGATCATGCTGGCGATGGCCGTGGGGCGCATCCGCGCCGGCCAACCGGAGAACCTGCGGAGTCTGGTCAAACCCGCCTGACCGGCGACCGCTCGCCGATCACCAAGAGAAACCCAATCCCACCGGCTCCTCAGCGAGACCGGTCTGTCCCGATCTGTGCATCGAGCCACGGATGAGGCTTGATTCCACCTCGCGGACCCCACTCAGCACACTCGCTATGGCCGTCACTCGGTCACTCGGCGCCGGGCGAGCGTCAGCGACGCCGTCAACGTCCCGGGCGCGTGCTCTCTCGTGTGACCGGCTGCTCAACGCCCCACAAAACCGCTACAGCGCAATTGCCTCGGTGAAGGTTGACTCTGTACCGGGACAAGAGGTACATCTATCGTGCTGGCCTGTATGGGTTGGTGAGATTCTCGGAGGATGAAGACGTGACCCAAGAAGATCGTGCGATGCTGAAAGAGCTTATTCTACTACAAAGAGTCAGCCTTGGCTTACAGTGTGATCAGATCATTGCGGATGAGGAAGCGGACGAGTACGTCAAGGAATCGGCGCAGTTCATAAGTGATGCATTGGCTGAAGGCCACATGTGGGCTTTCGAATGGCACGGGTATCGCTTTGAGACAATTCCTGAGAAAATCGCTGAAGCGGTAGGCAACATTCTTACGATGTGGCGCGTCATTGGGAATAGCTATCAACGGCTTTCCGAAGATGACCAGAAGGATGTTGTCAATCAGACAAGAGCCCGATTCAGAGAAGACGGAGAGTTGAAATTTCCTGGTTTTGATGGAAACGAAGAAGCCTCGCACCTATTAGTTGCAATGTTCCTGGTGGAGAAGATGAATCGGTTTCAGGAACTGAACGCACGCGATCTCAATAGTCACTGGCCGATGCTTGATGAGTATTGGAAAATGCTTTCTGTTTTTCGCTCCATCAAGGAGCACTTCGGCGGTTTGAATAAGGAGAACCTAATTCGGGTTTTGAACGCTGACAATTAGAGAGGCAAAAGAATGAGCGTAGTTCAATCAAGATATACCGTCGGGATGTCTGACAACCCACGTCCAATAAGATTGGCGTGGCCTACCGAGCCAGTATTGGTGTTGCTAACGGACAACACCTTGTGGAAGTATAGTAACGACAATTGGGACGAGTTACCAAAGCCGCCTCAGCGAGGACTTGGTCGCCCACAGCTTAAATCAGGCGGTGAAATGATGACATCGGTGGATCGATCACTAGTTTCCATTGTCTGTGCCAACCCGCCAACCTGTATGTACGCGGATGGCGCCGTATTTGAACTGGTCGATAGTAGGTGGGAGAAACGAACTTCCCTTCCTAACTCGTGGGATGAATCATTAGTAGAGCCGAGTCGGGAAAGAGGGTAAAAAAAAGGAATTATATACGATAGTGCCTTGACGGGTTGGCGGACCTGTGGCACTATTCTGTAGCCATGGAAACCAGCACCGCCACCACCGGCCCGGGCAAGGCGTTCCGCCAGGGTGTGCCCCTGCCCGAGCTGTTCCGCACCTTCCCTGACGACGCCACCGCCGAGGCTTGGTTCGCCGCACAGCGGTGGGGCGGGACGCCAGCCTGTCCGTACTGCGGCACCGAGGACGTGCTGATGGGAGCGGCCCACAAGACCATGCCGTACCGCTGCCGCAACCACGGCTGCCGCAAGCGGTGCTCGGTCAAGACCGGCACTGTCATGCAGTCCAGCAACCTGGGATACCAGACCTGGGCGGTCGCCATCTACCTGATCCTCACCTCCGTCAAAGGCGTGTCCTCGATGAAGCTGCACCGCGACCTGGGCATCACTCAGAAGTCCGCCTGGCACCTTGCCCACCGGATCAGGCAGGCGTGGGGCGGGGACGACGAGATGTTCGACGGCCCGGCCGAGGTCGACGAGGCGTACTTCGGCGGCAAGGAGATGAACAAGCACGCCGACAAGAAGCTCAACGCCGGCCGCGGCACGGTCGGCAAGACCGTGGTGGCGGGGGTGAAGGACCGGGAGACCAACCGGATCAGCGCCGCCGTGGTGGACACCACCACGAAGCGAGAGCTGCACAGCTTTGTCGCCCACCGGGTAGAGCTCGGCGCCGACCTGTACACGGACGAGCTGGCTTCCTACCAGGGCCTCCCCACCACCGCGCCGTGAAACATGGGTCGGTCAGTACGTGGACGGCCAAGCGCATTGTCAACGGGATGGAGAGCTTCTGGGCGCTGATGAAGCGCGGGTACTACGGCATCTACCACCGGATGAGCCCGAAGCACCTGGACCGCTACGTGGACGAGTTCAGCGGCCGCCACAACATCCGCTGCCAGGACACGATCGACCAGATGGAGTTCGTCGCCCGCGGCCTGCTCGGCAAGTTTCTCCGCTACCGGGATCTCATCAAGCCGAACGGGCGGGCCGTCCGGCGCTCGGGCGCTTGTTCCGTCGAGACGCGCCGTGCGATAGTAGCCCCCAGACGCGGCGAGAGCCCGCGAGTTAGCCGCTCGCGAGTTCTCAATCATGCCGCTGACGGGAGCAGCGACAAAGATGACTGCCGCGAACATTGCAACTGATGGCCGCGCTCCTGTCAACAGGAGCCGTCCATGCAACGCTCCCGCCCTCGGCCTCTCAGCCGAGAGGATGCCGAACTACGGCGCCGTCTCGTCCGTGTTCAGGTATTCCCGAACGTGTCCCGTCTGGTACTAGTGCCTGACGACGTACCCGGCGGACCCTATCCTCCCCTCGTAAAGCACACCTCCTCGTTCTCTTGCGCCCAGCACAGCCGCGTCAGACTGCTGGGCTGAATCTCCACCACCACGGGTGGGTCAAGATCAGTGGTTGTGCCAGACGCCACGACACGCGTGAGCGTCATCGTGAGGGTGGGTTCGTTCCATACCCAGGTCCCGTGAGTCACGTGGCGCCGTCCTTTGTCGTCCATCAGCATTGATCCATCGTCGTGGTACCGCAGGACGATTCCTCCGGCGGGTCAGATACCCATCGCCCGACGATCGGGTGAACCAGATCCTCGTCGCACGCCGTAAGCAGTAGTACCACGGCCCCAATCAGCAGCACCTTCATGCCGCACCTCCACCGCGGGCGAGGTGCAGAAGCCGTGCTGTAGATGTCGTCAGGCCCGCTTGATGTCGCCACGGCTCAAGGAGCCGGGCCGTTTGCAAGCGACCTGTGGCACACGGTGTGTGTAGCTGAGGAACGTCCCGAGCTGTTCACCCCGGGCCAGGGGAGCTACCCCTTGCCCACACGAGGCTGTTGTATTCGCCCGGTGACCCGGCGTGACGCCGGTGCCACAGGGTCGCTTGCTATGCACAGTATCGCGCAGGAATCACGGGGAGCGCAACTAACTGTCATTTTGGCATTGACAGTTTTCGTCTCCCGGGGGTACACCTACGGAGGAGGCTCCAAATGACCGATCGGGAACGGGATGATCTACTGCTCGAACTACGGGACGGGTTCGGCCGCCTTGAGTCCCGGATGGACGCCATCGAGCATAGGATGGGTGCAATGGAGCACCGGATGGATGCCGTGGAACGCCGGGTCGGAGCAAGCGAGCATCGGCTGCTGGACGCCATCAACGTGGTGGACAACCGCGTGAGCGATCTGCGTCGTGATCTATCGGATCACGGGATGCTGCCCGCTGCGGCAGGCTGAGGGAGAGACCCATGGGAAGAACGAAGGGGAGGCGCCGGACCATCGTGGTGTCGGCCAAGGACTACCAGCCGACGAAGGCGGAGCTGGAGGAGCCGATCCGGGTGGATGTGGGCGACATGACCGTCGAGGAGGCGATGCGGCGGTTGCTCCGGCCTGTCAAGGTGCGGGAGGTCAGCTCTGCGAAGCGCCGAGAGCAGAGGTAGCGGATGAGGATGGACAAGGGAGAACCCTACGCCAAGGAGATCCACACCATTGACGGTTACACCGACCGTCTCATGGATCGATCCGAGAATCTCAGGAGTGAGTTGAGCGAGGCAGAGAGAAATGGCAGCGACCGAGACATAGCGATCGCGCACGCTCAACTCCAAATGCTTACGGTAGACTATCTTAGCTTGGTGGTGGGAATCCTAACCGAAAGAAACTGAGCAGATCGTAGCGGGCCGCAGGGCACTATCGTATATAATTCCCTTTCGGTTTGCTGTACACATACTCGTGCAACGGCGACATCTCCCAAAGCCCTGATATCGGATCAACTCCCGCGTCAATCGAATCCCGTCCCCACTCACCCACCTGCTCACAAGGGGCTTTCGAAGCAAAGCACATCCAACGAGCCACCAATCTGTTCGGGCCACCAAGTTCCCAGCACTGTCGATCACTACCATCCAAAACCGCTTCGCGTGACCACTCCAGACACCAAGGACTCGAATGAACGACCTCGAACTCGATATCGACCGAGTACGCAACTGGTTTAACCAAGACCAGAACACCCCCTATGTGATTGTGCACGTGAATCACTCGCACGCCCAGCATCTTCCCAACGAGCTTGGCACTGCGGTGCGGCGTTGCTACATCACCGACCGTCGCCTAGTCTATCACTCGGCACATAAGAGCGTACCACAGACAGACATTATTTCGGCGAAATTACCTGACCCTGGATCCACTATGGCAGGCGACTTCGGAGAGATTCTTGTATATCTATACCAAGTTACGAGAGAGCACATCAATACTCCTATTGGGCCAATAAAATGGCGTCTAAAGGAAGATCGCACGAAGCCAGCTCCGTATTCTGATGTCGTCCAATTTGTGCTTCCAGATTGGCCTCGCGCTAGCGCCAACGACCTCATTATATGTGCGGAAGTCAAGACAAAGTCAACCAATAGTAGCTTCGAACCCATACGAACAGCAGTTGTCGGCATAAATAAAGATCGTACTAGCCGCTTAGCTAAGACGCTGGTCTGGCTCCGTGAACGTGCGCTAACCGAAGATCTCGGCGACATTCGGATCGCCCAACTAGAGCGTTTTATCGATACAACCAAGCATCCTCCTACGCGGAAAGAGTTTCAAGCGGTAGCTGTCTTATCAAGTGAACTGGTGCAATCGGAAATTGCAGATATATCACACGCATTATCGGACGATTATACGATTGTCGTAATCTCGGTTCCACAGCTACGGTCGGTCTATAGTTCTGTCTTTGATGCCGCTTCTGCAGCAATCGTGCACGCTCAATCTGCCATGACGGTTTAGGAGCTAATTATGCAGGAATCACTGGCTCGTTGGATCCGCGACGCAGACTCTACCATACACATGGACCATTTCCAGGTCTCTGAACCGTCATTGGACATTTCAGACGTTCTTAGACGGACTGATGACTACTATGTATCACTCGTCGGCACGCTGTTCGAGTACATGCGCACGGGGCTTGGAATAGGGGCAGACTGGGCGCGGCTGGGGAACGCCTTTGCTGCATTTGCTGTGGATGACTCGTCGAGATTATTCCCATCAGCATTCGTTTCGCGGTCGGAGGCAGCGTTGTACGCGGCTACGGCTTTCTATTGCGGAGGTTACCCGGCTTCGGCGTATCTGACTGCTCGAGACCACGGAGATTCTGAAGAAGGTTCAGAAGATACCACAACAATCTGTTTCGACTTGCTATCGCGGCCGGCTGAAATGCGTTCGCGTTTCGCTGGAGAGTTACGCGACGCGCTCGTCCGCGGTGACGCACGGCTGCTGAGTGAACTCAGCGAGGCCTCGGCACGGGGTGCGTCGTCGGCGATGCTTGCGGGTCCCGATGAATGGATTCCCGCTCGGCTATCGGAGAAGTTGCTAGATAGACTCCGGCGGACTAATCTTCGAGCGGTGCTCCCCGGAGGTTTTGGTGAACTGTGGACACCGCTGGTGGAGTCTCTCGTAGCGCGCTTTTCTTGGGAGTTCTTTCCATCCCAGATCGAGGCGATCGAAGGCGGTCTCCTCAGCAGCGCAGAGACGTTTTCGCTCCAGATGCCAACCGGAGCCGGGAAGACCGCGCTATGTGAGACCCTATTGTACCAATTCGCTCGTACGACCCGAGATTCGGTCGCAGTATTGCTTGTTCCCTATCGTTCACTCGCGTCCGAGCTAAGGGGCTCGTTGGTGAGACGGCTTAATTCAATGCATATTTCCGCTCGGTGCGCTTACGGCGGCACCGTTCCTACGGGCGCTGAAGTTCAACGCCTTCAAGAAGCACGTGTGATGGTGGCCACGCCCGAAGCGCTCTCCGGGCTCTTGAGTGCGGAGCCGACTTTTTTCAGCCGCATTGGGTTAGTGATCTGTGACGAGGGCCATCTATTGGATAGCCTCGGTCGCGGCGTGAGCTTGGAACTTCTGCTCGCACGCATGCGTGCGCGAGAGCACGGCCCGCCGCGCTTCGTCTTTCTGTCTGCTATCGTGCCGAACATCGAACAGGTGAATGCATGGTTAGGTGGTAACGACGCCACCGTAATCCGCAGCGATTACCGACCCGCCTTTGCTGAATTCTCCGTCTTGCGGACACCCACGAACCGGGTGAGCCATTCTATCGCGCTTGTCATGCATCCTCATGAAGACGAGCACATTCGTTTCCGCATTCCGGAGTTTCTCAAACGTGCCGATTTTGCATGGACAAACCCCCACACGAACCGTCTCAACACATACGCTCCAACGACGATCAAGACCCAAGCCATCGCCGCAGCCAGAAAGTGTTTACCGATGGGCACGGTAGCGGTGTTTGCCGCAAATAAGAGAGGCACTCAGGGTGCTATTGGCCTTGTCGATGAGCTTCTCTCCCAGCTAAGATTAACACTTTCGCTTCCAAGCCCAATTTCGTACTCGGATGCTGATAGCGTCGCTCCGACGCTCGACTATCTAGAGCGGGAGTATGGAGCCGGCTGGACGGGCACACGAGCGCTGCGCGCCGCCGCGATTCTCCACCATGGAGATGTACCGCAGGAGACACGCGAGGTCTTCGAGTCCCTTGTTCGCAGGGGTGAGGTTCGTTTCGCGATATGCACGTCCACTCTCGCCGAGGGTGTCAACCTGCCGATCAGAACGTTGGTGCTATACTCCGTTCAAAGACGGCGCAGAGGCGGCGCAGCTCAAAACCTGCTAGCCCGCGATATCAAGAACCTCGTTGGCAGAGCAGGTCGTGCCGGGGCCGCTACGAAAGGGCTTGTCATCTGCGCTAATCCCACCCAGTGGGCATTGGTGGAGCCGGCTGCAAAGAATCTTCCCGGCGAGGCTGTCACCGGTGCTCTTCGAGCTCTAACAGAACGCCTCGTCCGACGCCTCGCGGTCGGGGACGTGGTACTGTCGAATGACGTTTTGGAGGCTACGCCGGCTGTACACGCCCTGATTGATGGGGTGGACGCCACGTTGATCGATTTGGCTACGGAGGAAATCGGCGAGGATGAATTGATTAGGCTTGCAATAGAGGTGGCAGACGACACATTCGCCGCGCGGCAGGCGACGCGTGATGCATCGAAGAGATTGTTGCGCGACGTGTTTAGGTTCCGAGCACGCCGCGTTGTCTATACTAGGTCGATTGGTCGCCTCGGATGGATTCGCGAGACCGGGGCACGTGTAAGGATGCTGGATTCCGTAGAGTCCGGGTTGCTTCCTCTTCGTGATTCGTGGGAGGACTTGACAGATCCTATCGAGCCTGGGCTTGTGCGCGTGATGCTAGATTGGGCGTGGAATCAACCGGACTTTGATCCGGCAGTGAGGACTGGTTTTCGACTCGGCGACGAGGTTGCCACGGATTCGGTACGTGGTCTGTTGGACGACATCGTTGCGGGGTGGTTGGCAGGCCACACGTTCGGTGTGATCGGGGAGTCGGTTAGGCTTTCGGTAGATGACATACTCGGCGTCCATACATCAGTTGTTGCGTTCGTACTTCAGACTCTTGTCGAACAAGCAACAGCACTACTCGAGCGATTTGTTGGCTCTCAAGGACGTGAGATGGCGGACGCTGTGAGGCGGTTTCCTGACCACCTTCGATTTGGAGTTCCTAGTGCCGGAGCACGAATACTCGCTGGTTACGGGATTCGGCACCGCCGCGCGGCCATCGAGTTGGGCGTCCTCGTCTCAGACCGGCGACCTCTCTCGCTTTCAGAGGACCGTACTACTCTTTTTGGGTTACTGAGAGATCAACTTGAACAAAATCGCGATGAATGGAACGAGCGATTGGGCGCCTTGGTCTTCGACCGCACACTCCAGGACCTGAGTTTGCCACAAAGGGGCGCGTAGGTGTAAACTCAGATGGGTATGGGTGAAGTCCGGTTGGTGGTTCGGCTGGCCGGTGAAGACAAACGCCGCCGCCTACGAGCCGGGGAGCGGACTTTGTGGTGAACGGCTGCAGGTTGCCCGTCGGGCGGGTCGAGCGGACCCCGCAGGCGCTAGTGTCATGTGTCGTAAGTGATTGACCAGTAAATCATGCTTGTGGTACGGTCTGCCTTAGACAGGAGGCAGGCTATGGCAAACCACTACACGAGAGAGCTTCCCGAGTTGTCGCAAGAACAGGAGCGGGAATTGCAGCGCTGGCTGCGGCGCAAGAAGACAGCGCAGGCGTTGGCCCTACGGGCGCAGATCGTGCTGGAGAGCGCCAGCGGCAAGAGCGACCAAGCGGTGGCGAGCACGCTGGGCACGACACGCGCCACGGTCGGCAAGTGGAGGAAGCGGTTCCTGAGTGACGGCTGCGAGGGGTTACTGGACGAGCCACGACCGGGAGCGCCGCGCACGGTCGCGGACGAGGATGTGGAGCGGGTGGTGACGCGCACCCTGGAGACGCTGCCACGGGGGGCAACGCAGTGGAGCACGCGGTCGATGGCCAAGGAGTGCGGGCTGAGCTTTGCGACAGTGGGGCGCATCTGGCGTGCGTTCGGCTTGAAGCCGCACCGCAGCGAGACGTTCAAGCTGTCGGCCGACCCGTTGTTCATCGAGAAAGTGCGCGACATCGTGGGGCTGTATCTGCATCCGCCGGAGCGAGCGGTGGTGTTGTGCGTGGACGAGAAATCGCAGATCCAGGCGCTGGAGCGGAGCCAGCCGGAGCTGCCGATGCGACCGGGTGTGCCGCGGCGGCAGACGCACGACTACCGGCGCAACGGGACGACCTCGCTGTTCGCGGCCTTGAACGCCGCCACCGGAGAGGTGATTGGCAAGTGCTACCGGCGGCACCGCTCGGTGGAGTTCAAGAAGTTCCTGGCGATCATCGACCAGGCGGTGCCGGCGGAACTGGATGTGCACTTGGTGCTGGACAATTACGGGACCCACAAGACGGCGATGATCCACAACTGGCTGCTCCGCCGACCGCGCTATCACTTGCACTTCACGCCGACAAGTGCGTCGTGGATCAATCAGGTGGAGCGGTGGTTCGCGGAGCTCACGCAGAAGCGGATTCGGCGTGGCTCGTTTGCCAGCACGCAGGCACTTGAGCAGGCGATCAGGGAGTATCTGGCAGTGTATAATGAGGATCCGAATCCGTTCGTATGGACGAAACGTGCAGACCAGATACTGGAGTCACTGAAAATCTACTGTAAAGACGTTTCTGACACAGGACACTAGAATTGGCCGGCCCCGATGCGGCGCAGGGCCATCGTCAGCGTGATCGGCATCGTGACGCGCGTAGCGCGATTGTGGCCAACCCGCGGATGGCCGGACGCTCGAACCCTAGGCAGCCGGTCGATCGGCCGTGCGCCAAGGCGCTGTCAAGGCGTAGTAGTCTTGCCACTGGTAGCTGGATTGCATTGCTGGCATGAACACGTCGGTCCTTGGCTTCCGGTGAGTGTGGGGCGACGCGGTGCGTATCCGGCTGGCCGATCCATGTCTCTGAAATTGCGCCTATAGAAGCGCGGCGGACCGCGGTACCTCAGCGTCCCGCGATCCCGCGGGCATCAGCTTGGTACACCCATGCTATTTCGATTGGCGATCATCGCGTGGCTATATGCCGTTGCCCGAGCCAATCGATCAGCTTCGTAACCCTAGTCGGAGCTCAGTCGACTGCACCGTTGCAGCAGCTCGGACTGACGATTCTCCGTCTGATCAAGCAGCCCCCGCCTGCGGTTGTTCGGCGCTTGATGCCTTCTTTCTCAAGTGGAGTTGCCCCACTTTCGTGGACACATTAGGAGTGAGGCGGAATGAGGAGGCAACGATGCCGAAGACACATCGACCATACGCGCCTGAGTTTCGCCAGCAGATGGTCGAGCTGGTGCAGTCTGGGCGCACGCCCGAGGAGTTGGCGCTGGAGTACGAGCCGTCCGCGGGCGCGATCCGCAACTGGGTGGCGCAGCAGGAGCGGGACGCTGGACGCCGCGAGGACGGGTTGAGCAGCGATGAACGCCAGGAGCTGCGCCGACTGCGGCGAGAGAACAAGCAACTGCGGATCGAGCGCGACATCCTAAAAAAAGCAGCGGCCTGGTTCGCACGGGAGAGCGACTCGATCCCCGAGCGGGGTTCGAGTTCGTGAAAGCCAACCAGGCGCGCTGGCCGGTACGCACGATATGTCGAGTGCTGGGTCTCTCCGCCAGCGGCTACTATGCGTGGGTGCACCGCGAGCCGTCGGCGCGAGAGCGGCGCGACAAACAGTTGCGGGAACGTATCACGACGATATGGAGAGCCAACCGCGAGGTGTATGGTCGGCCGCGCATCCACGCCGAGTTGCAGGCTGAGAACGAGCGAGTCGGGCACAAGCGGGTGGCGCGGCTGATGAAGCAGGCCGGCATCGAAGGGGCCAGTCGCCGCCGCGGGCCCAGGACCACAACGCGTGGCGCGGCGACCCGACCGGCGCCAGACTTGGTGGATCGGAACTTCACCGCGGCCGGGGCCGACCAATTGTGGGTGGCCGACATTACGTACGTGCCGACGTGGGCGGGGTTTCTGTACTTGGCGGTGGTGCTGGATACCTGGAGCCGCCGGGTAGTGGGCTGGTCGATGGCCGGTCATCTGCGCACGGAACTGGTGCTGGAGGCGCTGGACATGGCGCTCTGGCAGCGGCGACCCGAGCAGGTGATCCACCACAGCGACCAGGGCTCTCAGTACACCTCGATTGCGTTCGGGATGCGCTGCAAAGAGGCCGGCGTGCGTCCCTCGATGGGCTCGGTGGGCGATGCATACGACAACGCGATGTGCGAAAGTTTCTTCGCGACCCTGGAGTGCGAGTTGCTTGATCGGAGCCGATTTCGCAGCCGTGCCGAGGCGCGCTTGGCAATATTCGAGTTCATCGAGGGGTTCTACAACCGTCGCCGGCGTCACTCGGCGCTGGGCTACCAGTCGCCGGTCGCGTTCGAGGCCACTCGGACAGGAGCGGCAGCATGAGCATCGTCGTGGTGCCGATGCTGGCGCTCGGCCCCCTCCAGGGACAATATTCGTCGGCAATTGGCCCTCTCCGGACCGCTTGGCGTCCGAGTCGGCTGCGCGCGCCGACCGGCGTCGCGGTGAGCACGCAGCGCAGCGGGGATGCAGCGTCTGAGGTGCTGGACCAGGAGCCGTTACGTAACGGTGATCAGTGCCCATGGCGTTGACCAATGCGCAACGCCAACGGCGCTATCGAGCGCGGCGCAAGGCGCAGCAGCCGCGAGCGCAGTACCGCCGACCGCACGACCGGCGCTCCCGACCGCAGCGCTGGCAGGATGCGGTGCGCACCCTGCTCGACCTCCAGGGAGAGTATCAAGCGTGGCTCGACAACCTGCCCGAGGCGCTCCAGGAGACCGCGCTCGGCGACAAGCTGAAGGCGATTTGCGCGCTTGATCTTGGTGCTCTGGAGAGCGTCGAGCCGCCACGCGGGTATGGGCGCGACTGAGGCAACCTGCTGCCGACCCGTTGCGACGGCTGCATAGTTTCCAAGCGGCGCACCGCTCGCGGGTCCGTCCCCACACGGGCGCCCCGGACCGGCTCGACCGCGCCGCTCCCGGCGGCTGCAGCCCCACCCGGGCCGACATCTTGCCGGTGCGGCGCGAACTGGCGCTCTCAGCGGCCCTGTAAGGCCGCTCCTCGCGAGCAGGTGGTCCCGGATACCCTTGCTGAACCCCGAATCGTCCCTCAGGCGCTCCGTTTCGACTCCCGGCACCCGCTGTCCATGCCGCCAGCACTGATCACGGTCGTGCGATCTCCTGACCGCGCACACCGGCGCCGCTCACGGCCATCCACACCGCCACCACCCCCAGCTTGATGCGGACTTGTCCACATATCCACAGGCAAATCCCACCCCTCCCCCGGACCCCCACCCCCTTTACCGCCACCGTTTATTTGCCGTGGAATCTCGGGAGGCGTCGTGTCGTGGGGGTCGTGGAGGCGCGGGTTGACAACCAACCGAATACACCTCAACCTACCATGCACTACCCCGCCACCTCAGTAGTTACCTGTCCACCGAAACGGGGCACCCTCACAAGCGCCAGGGACACGTGGATGCTGAGCAGTCACGCACGGTGCCTTTTTGGAGTGTGACCCAGCACCGCGCGCATTCAGCCGTGGCAATTCACGACCTCGGAGCATCGACTGATCACCAATGTAGTATCGGCGGTGATAGCCGAACGGATAAGGAACAATCTATTCTTTATAGAACTAAACCGCTCCGCGGTAGGGGCGCCTGCCGTCGCGATGCGGGAGCCCCTTTCCAAACGCAACGCTCATATGGTGTCTGAACGCTACTAACCGGGAGACAGGTGGTTGCCCCCGGAGCGAAGCGCCGCCCCGGGGGCTGATGGTCCACGTGTCTCGACACGAGGAGGAGTCCATCATGACACCACTGCGCCAGAGAATGATCGAAGACATGCAGGTGCGCAACCCTGTCGCCGCACACCATCGAATACTACGTCCGCCAGGTCGCGTTGTTTTGCTCGCTACTTCAACCGCTCTCCGGAACTTCTCGGGCTCGACGACATACGGGTCTATCAACTGCACTTGGTGCAGGAGCGAAATCTGGGCTGGGGTAGCTTCAATCAGGCGGTCTGCGCGCTCCGCTTCCTGTACCTCAAGACCCTCGGCACAGGACTGGCACATCGAGTCCATCCCGTTCGCCAAGCAGCCCAAGAAGCTGCCGCTGGTGTTGAGCCAGGACCAGGTGCGCGCCGTACTCGAAGCGATCACCAACCCGCAGAACCGCGTCATCGCCATGACCCTGTATGCGGCCGGGCTGCGCGTTTCCGAGGCGGTCTCCCTGAGGGTCGCAGACATCGACAGCAAGCGGATGCTGCTGCATGTCGTGCAAGGCAAGGGCCGCAAGGATCGTTTGGTGACCTTGTCGCCGGCCCTGCTGCACCACTTGCGCTGCCACTACCAACGCTATCGGCCGCGCTCCTGGCTGTTTCCCAGCAGGACCTATCCCGACCGCCACGTCACCAGGGATGCGGTGGCGCAGGCCATCGCCAAGGTGCGCCACGTCGTCGCCGGCAAGCCTGTATCCCCGCACACCATGCGCCACTGTTTCGCCACCCATCTGCTCGAATCCGGCACCGATCTGCGCACCGTTCAGGCGCTGCTCGGGCACGCCTCGATCAGGAGTACCGTGATCTACACCCACGTCACCCGCAAGCGCATCACCGCGGTCGAGAGCCCACTGGAGTCGTTGCCGCCGCTGCGCTGAGCGAGCCGTGCCCCAGCCACCCTTCGAGGTGGCCGACGTCATCCGTACCCTGGCAGCTGCCGATGGCCGCGTGCCCGGCTTGCGGGTGTCGCAGGCCCAGCAGCGCGTCATGCGCGACCTCGCAGCCTGCCGTACCGCCAAGCTCGGCGGCCACGTCGATGCCTGCGATGCCTGTGGCGAGGTACGCGTGTCGTACAACTCCTGCCGCAATCGCCACTGTCCGAAGTGCCAGGCGCAGCAGCGCGCCACCTGGCTGGAGAATCGCTGCCAGGATCTGCTGCCGGTGCCCTATTTCCACCTCGTCTTCACCCTGCCGACCGAACTTGCCCCGCTGGCACTGCAGAACCAACGCGCAATCTACGGCGCTTTGTTCGCTGCCACCGCAGCTACCCTCAAGACCATCGCCGCCGATCCCAAACATCTGGGCGCCGACATCGGCTTCATCGCCGTACTGCACACCTGGGGCCAGACGCTCGTGCACCATCCCCATCTCCACTGCGTCATCCCCGGCGGCGGGCTGTCACCCGACGGCGCCGACTGGATATCCTGCCGCAACGGCTTCTTCCTCCCGGTCCGGGTTCTCTCGAAACTGTTTCGCGGCAAGATGCTGGCGGCGCTGCAGGAACACTTCGCTGCCGACCGCCTCCAGTTCCACGGTGCCCTTGCCGAGTTGGCTGATCCCGGTCGCTTCCGAGCACTCTGCGAGCAACTGCGCGCCAAGCAGTGGGTGGTGTATTGCAAGCCACCCTTCGGCGGCCCCGAGCAGGTGCTGAAATATCTCGCCCGCTACACCCATCGCGTCGCCATCGCCAACAGCAGGATCACGGCGGCTGACGCGGACTCGGTGCGCTTCCGCTACCAGGACTATGCTGGTGGCCACCGGCACCGCATGATGCAACTCGATGCGGTCGAATTTCTGCGTCGTTTCCTGCAGCACGTCCTGCCCGATCGCTTCGTCCGCATTCGTCACTACGGATTTCTCGCCAATCGTGCCCGCAAGGAGAAACTGCCGCTGTGCCGCCGCCTGATCGCGCGCACCACCGGCAACGAAATGATTGCTGCACCTGCTCTCGAAACTTCCACCGATGATGGCGAGCGCTGTCCTGCGTGTCAGCAAACCATGCGGCGTATCCAGGAATTCCGCTCCCAAACCACCTGGGAATACCGGCCGCTTCGCCGTGGTCCACCCGACACCGCATGAAGCAATCGCCACCACGCCGTCGGCTCGACTCCAGCACTCGCCTCTCTGGCAGCCCTTTTGTCGCTGCCCGAGCGCATCCGTGCCCGTCGGGAACCCGAGATCTGCCCGCCAACCGCGCGCCGCCGCCGCATCGCACGGCAACATCACCGCTTCCCGGTCTTTCTTCGTCAGCCTGGGCGTTCCCCACCACGCTCAGCACTCCGCCGGCACGCGATACCGGCATTCCAAGCCCCATAGATAGGCCCGCGGTTTAGTTCAATCAACCCTATCCGAACTGTGCCCGGCGACGCCGGCTATGGCTAGCGCACGCTGCTCTCGGGCACAGCTCGGATAGACTCCTTCTCATAATGTATTGAATTACTGAGTAGTGATGATGGTGGTGGACAACACCACCGACGTGCGCCGCGGCAAGCTGGCGCTGTACGAGTCGTGGGGCTTCCCGGAGGTGTGGGTGGAGGTGCCCGAGCAGTCCTCCCCGAGCCGCCCGGCGGGGCTGCGCCCCGGCCTGACGATCTACCTGCTCGAGGAAGGCCGCTTTCGCACCGCGCCGGCCAGCCGCGCCTTTGCGGGCTGGACGGCGGCGGAGATCCACCGCGCGCTGAACGAGCCGGAGCTGTCGGACGCCACCATGGCCGTGTTGCGCAGGATCGGACAAGCGCTCGGTGTGCCCCTCGGCACCGGGCCGGACGACGACCCGCTGCTGCGCACCGAGCGCCGGGAGAGTCGCGCCGAGGGCCTTGTCGCAGGCCGGACAGCGGGACACGCGGAAGGCCGGACCGAGGCGCGCGCGGCGACGCAACGGGATGCCGTCCTGCAGGTGTTGCAGTCGCGCGGCCTGCCGGTGTCCGCGGCGTTTCCCCGCCACCTGGCGCAGTTGCGGGGCGCCTCCACCGCAACGCTGGTAGAGGCCGCGCTGCACTGCCGCGACGAGGACGACTTCCTGCGGCGGACTCGCACCAAACAACGCTGAAGCGCCCGACGTTCAAGTGACCCGCTCGCGGCAGGCGCTGCGCTGAGTTCTCAGCACCGGCCCGCAGTCGAGCATCGTGGCAGAAGATGCCGCCACCCGAACGGCGGTACTGGAGCGGTTGCCGCCGTTGCAGGGCGAGGACTTCGCCGGCATCTGCCGGGCGATGGACGGCTTCCCGGTCACCGTGCGCCGTGACTCAGTAGCGGTACGTGGTCTTGAAATTGGCGGCGTGTTCGGGCAGGGAGTGCGCGCGCTCGCGCCGTTCTCCGGACAACTCGACGTCCAGGGCGGCTGACGACGCCCTGAAACGGGTGCCGAGCCGCACGTGGCTCGCGCCGTCGGCGAGCCCTGCCTCGGTGAAGGGCGTGAACACCCCCCACGGCGAGGCGAAACCATAGCCGATGCTCGCATCGAGCGAACCGGTCTCGGCACCCGTGCTCCCCGTAATCTTCGGCATCTCGTCACGCCACAGTGCCTCCGCGCCGCCGGTCTGACCGCCCCAGCGCGACGTGACCGAGAGGGACATTCCGGAACCGTCCGCCCCTGGGGTGCGCCGCGCGGTCAGGCTCAACCCCCGCTCCTGTACGCCCGCTTCCGTGTGGGCCGCCAACAGCCGGCCCCTCGCCTCGATCTGCACGCGCGTCCCCGTGTAGCGCACGCCGCCGGCAACTTCCAGCCCCGTCCCGGTCAGCCCGTCGCCACCGTCGCGGCGGCCGGCCACCTCTCCAAACGGCGCCAGCGTCGCCCCATCGCCGAGTCCGATCGGCAGCGACGCCTCCAGCCCCAGCCGCGCCCGCCACGTATCGGCCTGCAGACCGTCGATACCCTGGTCGACGTCCGGCTCGTCAGTGGCCTGCAACCGCGCAACGCTCGTGTCGGCGCGCACCGCAAGGTCGACCACCGCCACCGTGGGCAGGTCGTGCCGCATACCGAACGAGGCCATCCACATCGACAACTTGCTCCGCTCCCGCGCAACGCCGGGCGGAGCGTGGCGCAGGTCTCCGACGCCCACGCCCAGAATTGCGCGCAGATCGAACCCGTTCACCGGCGCCCATCGTCCGTAGGGGTAGAACGTGGTCAGCGTAGCTTCCAGTCGACCGTGCTCGCCGGGCGCGTCTCCGTAGCGGTAGTCGGCCTCGGTGACGCCGTGCGAAACCGCAGCGCCGAGCATCCACTCACCCATGCGTGCGTCGGCGCCGAGCCATCCGGTCCAGGTCTGCCCCTGGTAGCTGGAACCGCTCTTGGGACGTCCCGCGAACGACGCCACATCGCCCCGCCCCCATATCGACACGCGCGGCGGGCGCGGCTGCGTCGTGTCGGCAGCCGCAGGCGTCCACGAGAAGTCGCTGGAGTGCAGCAACTCGTCGACCTCCATGCGCCGGCCCTGCGGCATGGAGCCGCCGACCGGATCGCCGCAGCTCTCCACCGTGGCGCAGGTTGTTCCCGTGCCGGCGGTGACGCTGCTCGGCGAGGTAGTCGTGGCGGGCACGTCGAACGGCAGCCGCTCGTCGGCGACCGTGACGCTCGTGGCCGGGGTCCCGTCCGCGAAGCGGGCTCCGATCACTTCGAGCGCGCTCGCCAGCGTCCGTGCCCCCACCGCCGCCAGCGTGCGGGTCAGGGCCTCCTTGCGCTCGGCGGTCGCCGCATCGACCGTGACCGCGAACGTGAGCACGGCGGCGTCCGCGGCGGTACGGTTGTCGTCGGCATCGTCCGCACGGTAGGTGAAGACGTGGGGCCCGACCGTCGCGGGCGTGCCCGAGAGCGTACGGGTCGCCGCGTCGAAGGCGAGGCCGGCCAAGCCGGCCGGCTCGGAGGTCAGGCGGTAGGTCAGAGCGCCGTTGCCGCCCGTCGCCGCCGGCAGGACGACCGGCTCGACCGGCCGGCCGGGCTTCACGGTCATCGCCGCGACCGTCGCGCCGCCGAAACTCGGCGCGGTGTCGCGCACGGTGACCGTCACGGTGTCGGAGGCGGTCAGGCCGCCGGGGTCGGTGACCGTGAGCCGGAAGGTCAGCACGCCCGGCGGCTGCGGACCGATGAAGGAGGGCGTCGCCGTGGCGGCGCCTTGCAGCGTCACCTCCGTTCCCGAGGTCTGCGTCCAGGCGAAGGTCAGCGGATCGTTCTCCGCATCGCTGCTGCCGGAGCCGTCGAGCGTTACGGTCGCGCCCGGATCGACGGTGAGGCCGGTGCCGGCGTTCGCCTCCGGCGGGTCGTTTACCGGCGCTACGATGACCGTCACGGTCGCGACCGAAGCCGACTCTTCGGCCGATGTGTCGGTCACCTTGTAGGAGAAGCGGGCCGTGCCGTGCCAGTTCGCCGCGGGCTTGAACGAGATGGTGCCGAGGTTGGCGGCCACCACGGTCTGACCGGCGGTCGCCACCGCCGGGCCAACCTGCAGTGTGCCGTGCGTACTGTCCGGCAGCGTGACGATCGTCACCGACTTCAGCGTGTGCCCGTCCGGGTCGCTGAACGCTCGCGTGAAGTCACTCGCCGCGAACGTCAGCGTCGTGTCCTCGTTGACGGTCTTGGTGAAGTCCGACGCCGCCGGACGGGCGTCGACCGCTCTCACCCTAATGGAAACGGTCGCGGCGTCAGCCGACTCCTCGTCATCGGAAGCAGTCACCTTGTAGGAGAAGCGGGCCGTGCCGTGCCAGTTCGCCGCGGGCTTGAACGAGATGGTGCCGAGGTTGGCCGCCAGCACGGTCTGGCCGGCCGTTGCCTCCGCCGTGCCAACCTTCAGTGTGCAGTGCGCACTGTTCGGCAGCGTGACGATCTTCACCGACTTCAGCGTATCGCCGCCCGGATCGCTGAACGCGCCCGCGAAGTCGGTCGCCGCAAACGTCAGCGTCGTACCCTCGACGACGGTCTTGGTGATGTCCGACGCCGTCGGCCGGTCGTCCACCGCGCTGACCGTGATCGTCACCGTCGCCGCGGCAGCGGATTCGGCGTCGGAGGAGTCGGTCACCTGGTACGTGAAGCTCGCCGTGCCGTTCCAGTTCGCCACCGGCACGAAGGTGATCGTCCCCAGGCTCGCCGCCAGCACGGTCTGATTGGCGCTCGCCGCCGCCGTGCCCACCTTCAGCGTCCCGCCCGTGCTGGCCGGCAGCGTCACGATCTTCACCGACTTCAGCGTGTGCCCGTCCGCGTCGCTGAACGCGCCGGTGAAGTCACTCGCCGCAAACGTCAGCGTCGTGCTCTCCGCGGTGCTCTTGCTGATGTCCGACGCCGCCGGCAGGTCGTCCACCGCGCTCACCGTGATCGTCACCGTCGCCGCCGCCACCGACTCCTCGTCGGCGGAGTCGGTCACCTTGTACGTGAAGCTCGCCTTCCCGTTCCAGTCCGCCGCAGGCTCGAACGTGATCGTCCCCAGGCTCGCCGCCAGCACGCTCTGTCCCGCGCTCGCCGCCGCCGTGCCCACCTTCAGCGTCCCGTGCGTGCCGGTCGGCAGCGTCACGATCTTCACCGACTTCAGCGTGTGCCCGTTCGGATCGCTGAACGCCCCCGTGAAGTCACTCGCCGCAAACGTCAGCGTCGTGTCCTCCGCGGTGCTCTTGCTGATGTCCGACGCCGTCGGCGCGTCGTCGGTCACCGTGATGCTCACCGTCGCCGCGGCAACGGATTCGGCGTCGGACGAATCGGTCACCTTGTATGTGAAGCTCGCCGTGCCGCTCCAGTCCGTAACCGGCTCGAACACCAGCGTCCCCAGGCTGGTGGCCGCTACCGCGTCGCCGGCGCTCACCGCAGTCAGCGGATTGCCTGCCTTCAGCGTCCCGTGCGTGGCGGTCGGCAGCGTCACGATCTTCACCGACTTCAACGTGTGCCCGTCCGCGTCGCTGAACGCTCCCCTGAAGTCACTCGCCGCAAACATCAGCGTCGTGTCCTCCGCGGTGCTCTTCCTGATGTCCGACGCCGTCGGCAGGTCGTCCACCGCGCTCACCGTGATCGTCACCGTCCCCGCCGCCGCAGACTCCTTGTCGTCGGAATCGGTCACCTTGTACGTGAAGCTCGCCTTCCCGTTCCAGTCCGCCACCGGCTCGAACACCAGCGTCCCCAGGTCGGCGGCCGCTACCGAGGCCCCGGCGATCACCGCAGCCAGCGGATCGCCTGCCCTCAGCGTCCCGTGCGTGGCGTCCGGCAGCGTCACGATCTTCACCGACTTCAGCGTGTGCCCGTTCGGGTCGCTGAACGCTCCCGTGAAGTCACTCGCCGCGAACGCCAGCGTCGTGTCCTCGTTGACCGTCTTGCCGAAGTCCGACGCGGTCGGCCGCTCGCCCACGGCGATGGTAACGGTCGCTGCCGCCGCCGACTCGGCGTCGGAGGAGTCGGTCACCTGGTACGTGAAGCTCGCCGTGCCGTTCCAGTTCGCCACCGGCACGAAGGTGATCGTCCCCAGGCTCGCCGCCAGCACGGTCTGATTGGCGCTCGCCGCCGCCGTGCCCACCTTCAGCGTCCCGCCCGTGCCGGTCGGCAGCGTCACGATCTTCACCGACTTCAGCGTGTGCCCGTCCGCGTCGCTGAACGCGCCGGTGAAGTCATTCGCCGCAAACGTCAGCGTCGTGCTCTCCGCGGTGCTCTTGCTGATGTCCGACGCCGCCGGCAGGTCGTCCACCGCGCTCACCGTGATCGTCACCGTCGCCGCCGCCACCGACTCCTCGTCGTCGGAGTCGGTCACCTTGTACGTGAAGCTCGCCTTCCCGTTCCAGTCCGCCGCAGGCTCGAACGTGATCGTCCCCAGGCTCGCCGCCAGCACGCTCTGTCCCGCGCTCGCGTCCGCCGTGCCCACCTTCAGCGTCCCGTGCGCGGCGGTCGGCAGCGTCACGATCTTCACCGACTTCAGCGTGTGCCCGTCCGGGTCGCTGAACGCGCCGGTGAAGTCGGACGCCGCGAACGTCAGCGTCGTGTCCTCGTTGACCGTCTTGCTGATGTCCGACGCCGTCGGCGCGTCGTCCACCGCGCTCACCGTGATGCTCACGGTCGCCGCGGCAGCGGATTCGGCGTCGGACGAATCGGTCACCTTGTATGTGAAGCTCGCCGTGCCGCTCCAGTCCGTAACCGGCTCGAACACCAGCGTCCCCAGGCTGGTGGCCGCTACCGCGTCGCCGGCGCTCACCGCAGTCAGCGGATTGCCTGCCTTCAGCGTCCCGTGCGTGGCGGTCGGCAGCGTCACGATCTTCACCGACTTCAACGTGTGCCCGTCCGCGTCGCTGAACGCTCCCCTGAAGTCACTCGCCGCAAACATCAGCGTCGTGTCCTCCGCGGTGCTCTTCCTGATGTCCGACGCCGTCGGCAGGTCGTCCACCGCGCTCACCGTGATCGTCACCGTCCCCGCCGCCGCAGACTCCTTGTCGTCGGAATCGGTCACCTTGTACGTGAAGCTCGCCTTCCCGTTCCAGTCCGCCACCGGCTCGAACACCAGCGTCCCCAGGTCGGCGGCCGCTACCGAGGCCCCGGCGATCACCGCAGCCAGCGGATCGCCTGCCCTCAGCGTCCCGTGCGTGGCGTCCGGCAGCGTCACGATCTTCACCGACTTCAGCGTGTGCCCGTTCGGGTCGCTGAACGCCCCCGTGAAGTCACTCGCCGCGAACATCAGCGTCGTGTCCTCGGCCACGCTCTTGCCGATGTCCGACCCCGTCGGCCGCTCGCCCACGGCGATGGTGACGGTCGCTGCCGCCGCCGACTCGGCGTCGGAGGAGTCGGTCACCTGGTACGTGAAGCTCGCCGTGCCGTTCCAGTTCGCCACCGGCACGAAGGTGATCGTCCCCAGGCTCGCCGCCAGCACGGTCTGATTGGCGCTCGCCGCCGCCGTGCCCACCTTCAGCGTCCCGCCCGTGCCGGTCGGCAGCGTCACGATCTTCACCGACTTCAGCGTGTGCCCGTCCGCGTCGCTGAACGCGCCGGTGAAGTCATTCGCCGCAAACGTCAGCGTCGTGCTCTCCGCGGTGCTCTTGCTGATGTCCGACGCCGCCGGCAGGTCGTCCACCGCGCTCACCGTGATCGTCACCGTCGCCGCCGCCACCGACTCCTCGTCGTCGGAGTCGGTCACC
The DNA here is from genome assembly GCA_965208575.1 of Spirochaetia bacterium. GTDB lineage: Bacteria > Spirochaetota > Spirochaetia > SZUA-6 > Bin103 > Bin103. The sequence continues at coordinate 537,383 of CBDBOV010000003.1, forward strand.
TTGTACGTGAAGCTCGCCTTCCCGTTCCAGTCCGCCGCAGGCTCGAACGTGATCGTCCCCAGGCTCGCCGCCAGCACGCTCTGTCCCGCGCTCGCGTCCGCCGTGCCCACCTTCAGCGTCCCGTGCGCGGCGGTCGGCAGCGTCACGATCTTCACCGACTTCAGCGTGTGCCCGTCCGGGTCGCTGAACGCGCCGGTGAAGTCGGACGCCGCGAACGTCAGCGTCGTGTCCTCGTTGACCGTCTTGCTGATGTCCGACGCCGTCGGCAGGTCGTCCACCCCGCTCACCGTGATGCCCACCGTCGCCGCGGCAGCGGATTCGGCGTCGGACGAATCGGTCACCTTGTATGTGAAGCTCGCCGTGCCGCTCCAGTCCGTAACCGGCTCGAACACCAGCGTCCCCAGGCTGGTGGCCGCTACCGCGTCGCCGGCGCTCACCGCAGTCAGCGGATTGCCTGCCTTCAGCGTCCCGTGCGTGGCGGTCGGCAGCGTCACGATCTTCACCGACTTCAACGTGTGCCCGTCCGCGTCGCTGAACGCTCCCCTGAAGTCACTCGCCGCAAACATCAGCGTCGTGTCCTCCGCGGTGCTCTTCCTGATGTCCGACGCCGTCGGCAGGTCGTCCACCGCGCTCACCGTGATCGTCACCGTCCCCGCCGCCGCAGACTCCTTGTCGTCGGAATCGGTCACCTTGTACGTGAAGCTCGCCTTCCCGTTCCAGTCCGCCACCGGCTCGAACACCAGCGTCCCCAGGTCGGCGGCCGCTACCGAGGCCCCGGCGATCACCGCAGCCAGCGGATCGCCTGCCCTCAGCGTCCCGTGCGTGGCGTCCGGCAGCGTCACGATCTTCACCGACTTCAGCGTGTGCCCGTTCGGGTCGCTGAACGCCCCCGTGAAGTCACTCGCCGCGAACATCAGCGTCGTGTCCTCGGCCACGCTCTTGCCGATGTCCGACCCCGTCGGCCGCTCGCCCACGGCGATGGTGACGGTCGCTGCCGCCGCCGACTCGGCGTCGGAGGAGTCGGTCACCTTGTACGTGAAGCTCGCCGTGCCGTTCCAGTTCGCCACCGGCACGAAGGTGATCGTCCCCAGGCTCGCCGCCACCACGGTCTGATTGGCGCTCGCCGCCGCCGTGCCCACCTTCAGCGTCCCGCCCGTGCCGGCCGGCAGCGTCACGATCTTCACCGACTTCAGCGCGTGCCCGTCCGCGTCGCTGAACGCTCCCGTGAAGTCATTCGCCGCAAACGTCAGCGTCGTGCTCTCCGCGGTGCTCTTGCTGATGTCCGACGCCGCCGGCAGGTCGTCCACCGCGCTCACCGTGATCGTCACCGTCGCCGCCGCCACCGACTCCTCGTCGTCGGAGTCGGTCACCTTGTACGTGAAGCTCGCCTTCCCGTTCCAGTCCGCCGCAGGCTCGAACGTGATCGTCCCCAGGCTCGCCGCCAGCACGCTCTGTCCCGCGCTCGCGTCCGCCGTGCCCACCTTCAGCGTCCCGTGCGCGGCGGTCGGCAGCGTCACGATCTTCACCGACTTCAGCGTGTGCCCGTCCGGGTCGCTGAACGCGCCGGTGAAGTCGGACGCCGCGAACGTCAGCGTCGTGTCCTCGTTGACCGTCTTGCTGATGTCCGACGCCGTCGGCGCGTCGTCCACCGCGCTCACCGTGATGCTCACGGTCGCGGTGGCCACCGACTCCTCGTCGTCGGAGTCGGTCACCTTGTAGGTGTAGCTCGCAGACCCGTTCCAGTCCGCCGCCGGCTCGAACGTGAGGGTGCCCAGGTTGGCGGCGGTGATCGAGTCCCCGGCGCTCACCACAGTCAGCGGATTGCCTGCCTTCAGCGTCCCGTGCGTGGCGGTCGGCAGCGTCACGATCTTCACCGACTTCAACGTGTGCCCGTCGGGGTCGCTGAACGCGCCGGTGAAGTCACTCGCCGCAAACATCAGCGTCGTGTCCTCCGCGGTGCTCTTCCTGATGTCCGACGCCGTCGGCAGGTCGTCCACCGCGCTCACCGTGATCGTCACCGTCCCCGCCGCCGCAGACTCCTTGTCGTCGGAATCGGTCACCTTGTACGTGAAGCTCGCCTTCCCGTTCCAGTCCGCCACCGGCTCGAACACCAGCGTCCCCAGGTCGGCGGCCGCTACCGAGGCCCCGGCGATCACCGCAGCCAGCGGATCGCCTGCCCTCAGCGTCCCGTGCGTGGCGTCCGGCAGCGTCACGATCTTCACCGACTTCAGCGTGTGCCCGTTCGGGTCGCTGAACGCCCCCGTGAAGTCACTCGCCGCGAACATCAGCGTCGTGTCCTCGGCCACGCTCTTGCCGATGTTCGACCCCGTCGGCCGCTCGCCCACGGCGATGGTGACGGTCGCTGCCGCCGCCGACTCGGCGTCGGAGGAGTCGGTCACCTTGTACGTGAAGCTCGCCGTGCCGTTCCAGTTCGCCACCGGCACGAAGGTGATCGTCCCCAGGCTCGCCGCCACCACGGTCTGATTGGCGCTCGCCGCCGCCGTGCCCACCTTCAGCGTCCCGCCCGTGCCGGCCGGCAGCGTCACGATCTTCACCGACTTCAGCGCGTGCCCGTCCGGGTCGCTGAACGCTCCCGTGAAGTCATTCGCCGCAAACGTCAGCGTCGTGCTCTCCGCGGTGCTCTTGCTGATGTCCGACGCCGTCGGCAGGTCGTCCACCGCGCTCACCGTGATCGTCACCGTCGCCGCCGCCACCGACTCCTCGTCGTCGGAGTCGGTCACCTTGTACGTGAAGCTCGCCTTCCCGTTCCAGTCCGCCGCAGGCTCGAACGTGATCGTCCCCAGGCTCGCCGCCAGCACGCTCTGTCCCGCGCTCGCGTCCGCCGTGCCCACCTTCAGCGTCCCGTGCGCGGCGGTCGGCAGCGTCACGATCTTCACCGACTTCAGCGTGTGCCCGTCGGGGTCGCTGAACGCGCCGGTGAAATCGCTGGCCGCGAACGTCAGCGTCGTGTCCTCGTTGACCGTCTTGCTGATGTCCGACGCGGTCGGGGCGTCGTCCACCGCGCTCACCGTGATGCTCACGGTCGCGGCGTCCGCCGACTCCTCGTCGTCGGAGTCGGTCACCTTGTACGTGAAGCTCGCAGACCCGTTCCAGTCCGCCGCCGGCTCGAACGTGAGGGTGCCCAGGTTGGCGGCGGTGATCGAGTCCCCGGCGCTCACCACAGTCAGCGGATTGCCTGCCTTCAGCGTCCCGTGCGTGGCGGTCGGCAGCGTCACGATCTTCACCGACTTCAACGTGTGCCCGTCCGCGTCGCTGAACGCTCCCCTGAAGTCACTCGCCGCAAACATCAGCGTCGTGTCCTCCGCGGTGCTCTTCCTGATGTCCGACGCCGTCGGCAGGTCGTCCACCGCGCTCACCGTTGTCGGCTCTCAGATTGATCTGAGCGGAATGGGGGCGGACGTCTCACGATCGACTGGAGTGGAGGACGGGAGAGTCGAGGTAAACTGACCAGAAAAACAGGGTAGCTGCCCCAGGTGATGAGAACCGGACAGCTACCCTGAACTAAGGACAGCCGATTGGTACTCCATCTGGCGGTTGATTTCAAGAGACTTCAGGAACAGGGCAAGGAGTATCGGTGGCCGCGGCCGGAGCGCTGCCTGGAGTGCGGTCGGAGGCGGCCGTGGGGCCATGGCTATGTCGGACGGTGCTTCGATGGCTGCGGCGAGCCGCTGTGGATGAAGCGCTACCGGTGTCCGGACTGCGGGACCGTGTACACGCTGCGACCGGACAGCCACTACCGCGGGTTCTGGGCGCCGTGGCGAGTGATTCTGGTAGCCCTGCTGGGCAAGCTGAAGGGTGGTCGCTGGATCGCGCGGGTGAGCCGACAGCGGCAGCAGTACTGGCGCCAGGGGTTGCGCCGGCAGTTGTTGCTGGAGGGGGTGACCGCGGTGAGCCGGCCGGGCCAGGTTGCGGCCAGTGCGCTGAAGGCGCTGGTGGTGCGGTTGATCATCGTCAGTACGCATTCGGTGAGCTACCGCCAGATACGGCGAGTGGATGCCGCCCCCGAGTTGGTGCTGGCGGTGCCGGTGGTGGGCTTTGCGGGACACCTTGATGGCGTCGGGAGCACAGCAGACAGCGCCCTGAAGGAGCCAGGGAATGAGCCGACACCCAGTCACGGGGCACGATGAGCACGGTGCTGGTCGCGGGGTGCCGGCTCAGACCGGGCAAGTGGCTGGTGAGCAGTGCAGGAGGACGCCGCCGCGGTGCTGGCGAGCGCCTTTGGCGCTTGGGTGGCTGTCCGGGCGACGCTGCGGGCAGGGCGCTGGTGGCGCGGCTGATCATGATCGGAGCGGAGAAAATAACGCGAACTGGCGCCTGGGTGACCCCAAGCCTACCGGATCTTTGCGGTGATCGGCGAACCAATGGGGAGCAAATTGATGCCACCAACACCCCAGGAGGTTCCTCGATCATGGAGGAAGAGAAGAAAAAGCGGATCGCGTTGTTCCGGTTCGGTGTGATCGCCGGCCTGATCGGGTATGCGAAGCTCGACCAGGGCAAGCGCGAGGCGCGCATCAAGGACCTGGCGGAGCAGGAATGGAAGATCCCATTCTCGCTGCGCAGTTCGATCAGCCGGTCGACGATCCGCGACTGGCTGCGGCGTTACGAGCACAGCGGCAAGAAACTGGAGAGCCTGTTCCCGAAGGACCGCGCGGACGCCGGCGTGGGGCGCAGCATCGATCCCGAGACCGAGTTGGCACTGGTCAATCTCCGGCGTGAACTGGCACAGGCGTCGTTGTCAGTGGTGCTGCAGGTGGCGCGCCGCCGCAATCTCCTGCCGCCCGACTTCGCAGCCTCACGGCAAAGCATCTACCGATTGTTCCGGCGCCATGGTCTGCACCGGCAGCGGCCCGCGACGCAGGACCGGCGGCGCTTCGAAGCGGAACTGCCGAACGACTTGTGGCAAGCGGATTGCATGCACGGCCCGCGCGTGAAAAGCGACGGCAAGCTGCGCAAGACGTTTCTGTTCGCCTGCATCGATGATCACTCGCGGCTCATCACCGGCGCCCGCTTCTATCTGCGTGAAAACATCGACTGTTTCCAGGACTGCCTGCTGCGGGCGCTCGAAACGCGCGGTCTGCCACGCAAACTGTATGTCGATAACGGCCCCAGCTTTCGCTCCCAACGACTCAGTTACGCCTGTGCATCGCTGGGCATAGCGCTCCTCTTCGCGACCCCATACACGCCCCAGGGAAAGGGTAAAATCGAGCGCTATTTCCGCACCATACGCACCCAGATGCTGCCTCTGGTCAGCGATCACGATACCCTCGAGCAGCTCAACGCCCAGCTTGCCGAGTGGCTCGACCACAGCTACCATCAGCGGCTTCACTCCAGCACCGGGGAGCAGCCCCTGCAGCGCTATCTGCGCCACCTGGAACTGCTGCGGCCTGCGCCCCAGAATGTGCGTGACCACTTCCGCACCATGGTGCGCCGCAAGGTCGACAAGGATCGTGCCGTCGCCCTCTACGGCAAGCTCTACGAAGCGCCGGTGGGGCTCATCGGGAACACCGTCAACCTGCTCTATCATGAGGCTGATCCGTCCCGCATCGAGGTGTTCTTCGAAGATCGCTCTTACGGCTTCCTCAGTGAGTTGAACCCCCACGTCAACAGCCGCGTGCGCCGCATCAGCGGCCATGAGACCGAGCTCGAGCCGGCGCCGGAGCCGCCCGCTGATGACCCCCAGCCCGGCCCCCGCGGCGGCCAGCTGTTCGAGGAGTCCGACCGATGATCGACCTCAGACATGCCTTCGGTTTCCAACGCGATCCGTTCCCCCAGGACGTCCCGATCAACGGTCTGTACCCGATCCCGGGCCTGAAAGCGCTCACCGAGCGCTTTCAGTATGCCCTCGGGCTCGGCCTCATCACCGTCATCACCGGCGAGGTGGGAGCGGGAAAATCCACTTCCCTGCGCCATGTCACGAGCACCCTGCACCCCGCCGAATACCGTCTCCTGGCGGTCATCGCCACCACCGGCACGCTGCTCGACCTGCTGCGCCAGATCTGCCTGGAGATGGGCACCCCCCCGCGCTCCTCACTGGCCGTCCTCAGCCGCACCGTGCGCGACCTGCTGACCGACATCAGGCGCAAGAAGCAGACCCCGTTGCTGGTCGTCGACGAGGCACATCTGCTCCGCTTCGAGGTGTTCGCACAGCTCCACACTCTCACTCAGTTCGCCTTCGATTCGCAGACCTTGATGCCGATGGTGCTGGCCGGCCAGAGCAGCCTGCTTGACCGCCTGTTGTTCCATACCTCGCGCCCGCTCGCCTCACGGGTCGTGGGCCGCAGCCACCTCGATGCTCTCTCCCTTGATGACATGCGCGGCTACCTCGACCACCATCTGCAGCTCGCCGCCGGGCGGGACACCCAGTCCGCCACAGCGCGGCGCAGCGCCGACCTGCTCAGCGACGAAGCCGCCGTCGCCATCCATCAGGGCTCCGGCGGGCTCCTGCGGCGCGCCAATCATCTCGCCCGCGGCGCCCTCATGGCGGCCGCTCGCGAGCATTGCTCGGTGGTCGCCGCCGAGCATGTCCGGCTCGCTGCCACCGAGATTCTGTAGGTCGGTTCCGTGATCAACGTCGCTATCAGAAAAATCGCCGGCAGCGACCGCGAATACTTCGCCTACGCCAGGACGTTCGCCGGTCGCGCCACCTACTTCGTGTATTTCCGTGATGACATCTGGGGCGCCATGGTGCTGCACAACTTCACCGACATGCTGCGCGCCGTGTTCCAGAACTCACCCGTCAAGCTGACTCTCGTCGAACAGGAACTCTCTCTCAAACATCCTGCCGTTCTCGGCTTCCTGAGACAATCTCCTGAGGACCCCTCAGCACCACCGACAGGAGATCTCGCCCGCGGCCACCGGCAACCCGGTGCAGAATAATATGGTGTCCAGATTACCGTGCGAAAAAACAGCAGAATTACGTGAGACCCAACAACCGTGATCGTCACCGTCCCCGCCGCCGCAGACTCCTTGTCGTCGGAATCGGTCACCTTGTACGTGAAGCTCGCCTTCCCGTTCCAGTCCGCCACCGGCTCGAACACCAGCGTCCCCAGGTCGGCGGCCGCTACCGAGGCCCCGGCGATCACCGCAGCCAGCGGATCGCCTGCCCTCAGCGTCCCGTGCGTGGCGTCCGGCAGCGTCACGATCTTCACCGACTTCAGCGTGTGCCCGTTCGGGTCGCTGAACGCCCCCGTGAAGTCACTCGCCGCGAACATCAGCGTCGTGTCCTCGGCCACGCTCTTGCCGATGTTCGACCCCGTCGGCCGCTCGCCCACGGCGATGGTGACGGTCGCTGCCGCCGCCGACTCGGCGTCGGAGGAGTCGGTCACCTTGTACGTGAAGCTCGCCGTGCCGTTCCAGTTCGCCACCGGCACGAAGGTGATCGTCCCCAGGCTCGCCGCCACCACGGTCTGATTGGCGCTCGCCGCCGCCGTGCCCACCTTCAGCGTCCCGCCCGTGCCGGCCGGCAGCGTCACGATCTTCACCGACTTCAGCGCGTGCCCGTCCGCGTCGCTGAACGCTCCCGTGAAGTCATTCGCCGCAAACGTCAGCGTCGTGCTCTCCGCGGTGCTCTTGCTGATGTCCGACGCCGCCGGCAGGTCGTCCACCGCGCTCACCGTGATCGTCACCGTCGCCGCCGCCACCGACTCCTCGTCGTCGGAGTCGGTCACCTTGTACGTGAAGCTCGCCTTCCCGTTCCAGTCCGCCGCAGGCTCGAACGTGATCGTCCCCAGGCTCGCCGCCAGCACGCTCTGTCCCGCGCTCGCGTCCGCCGTGCCCACCTTCAGCGTCCCGTGCGCGGCGGTCGGCAGCGTCACGATCTTCACCGACTTCAGCGTGTGCCCGTCCGGGTCGCTGAACGCGCCGGTGAAGTCGGACGCCGCGAACGTCAGCGTCGTGTCCTCGTTGACCGTCTTGCTGATGTCCGACGCCGTCGGCGCGTCGTCCACCGCGCTCACCGTGATGCTCACGGTCGCGGTGGCCACCGACTCCTCGTCGTCGGAGTCGGTCACCTTGTAGGTGTAGCTCGCAGACCCGTTCCAGTCCGCCGCCGGCTCGAACGTGAGGGTGCCCAGGTTGGCGGCGGTGATCGAGTCCCCGGCGCTCACCGCAGTCAGCGGATTGCCTGCCTTCAGCGTCCCGTGCGTGGCGGTCGGCAGCGTCACGATCTTCACCGACTTCAACGTGTGCCCGTCCGCGTCGCTGAACGCGCCGGTGAAATCGCTGGCCGCGAACGTCAGCGTCGTGTCCTCGTTGACCGTCTTGCTGATGTCCGACGCGGTCGGGGCGTCGTCCACCGCGCTCACCGTGATGCTCACGGTCGCGGCGTCCGCCGACTCCTCGTCGTCGGAGTCGGTCACCTTGTAGGTGAAGCTCGCAGACCCGTTCCAGTCCGCCGCCGGCTCGAACGTGAGGGTGCCCAGGTTGGCGGCCGCTACCGAGGCGCCCGCGCTCACCGCAGCCAGCGGATTGCCTGCCTTGAGGGTGCCGTGCGCGGCGGCCGGCAGGGTGACGATCTTCACCGACTTCAGCGTGTGCCCGTTCGGGTCGCTGAACGCCCCCGTGAAGTCACTCGCCGCGAACGTCAGCGTCGTGTCCTCCGCAGTGCTCTTGCTGATGTCCGACCCGGTCGGCCGTTCGCCCACGGCGATGGTCACGGTGGCTGCCGCCGCCGATTCGGCGTCGGAGGAGTCGGTCACCTTGTACGTGAAGCTCGCCGTGCCGTTCCAGTTCGCCACCGGCACGAAGGTGATCGTCCCCAGGCTCGCCGCCACCACGGTCTGATTGGCGCTCGCCGCCGCCGTGCCCACCTTCAGCGTCCCGCCCGTGCCGGCCGGCAGCGTCACGATCTTCACCGACTTCAGCGCGTGCCCGTCCGCGTCGCTGAACGCTCCCGTGAAGTCATTCGCCGCAAACGTCAGCGTCGTGCTCTCCGCGGTGCTCTTGCTGATGTCCGACGCCGCCGGCAGGTCGTCCACCGCGCTCACCGTGATCGTCACCGTCGCCGCCGCCACCGACTCCTCGTCGGCGGAGTCGGTCACCTTGTACGTGAAGCTCGCCTTCCCGTTCCAGTCCGCCGCAGGCTCGAACGTGATCGTCCCCAGGCTCGCCGCCAGCACGCTCTGTCCCGCGCTCGCGTCCGCCGTGCCCACCTTCAGCGTCCCGTGCGCGGCGGTCGGCAGCGTCACGATCTTCACCGACTTCAGCGTGTGCCCGTCCGGGTCGCTGAACGCGCCGGTGAAGTCGGACGCCGCGAACGTCAGCGTCGTGTCCTCGTTGACCGTCTTGCTGATGTCCGACGCCGTCGGCGCGTCGTCCACCGCGCTCACCGTGATGCTCACGGTCGCGGTGGCCACCGACTCCTCGTCGTCGGAGTCGGTCACCTTGTAGGTGTAGCTCGCAGACCCGTTCCAGTCCGCCGCCGGCTCGAACGTGAGGGTGCCCAGGTTGGCGGCGGTGATCGAGTCCCCGGCGCTCACCACAGTCAGCGGATTGCCTGCCTTCAGCGTCCCGTGCGTGGCGGTCGGCAGCGTCACGATCTTCACCGACTTCAACGTGTGCCCGTCGGGGTCGCTGAACGCGCCGGTGAAGTCACTCGCCGCAAACATCAGCGTCGTGTCCTCCGCGGTGCTCTTCCTGATGTCCGACGCCGTCGGCAGGTCGTCCACCGCGCTCACCGTGATCGTCACCGTCCCCGCCGCCGCAGACTCCTTGTCGTCGGAATCGGTCACCTTGTACGTGAAGCTCGCCTTCCCGTTCCAGTCCGCCACCGGCTCGAACACCAGCGTCCCCAGGTCGGCGGCCGCTACCGAGGCCCCGGCGATCACCGCAGCCAGCGGATCGCCTGCCCTCAGCGTCCCGTGCGTGGCGTCCGGCAGCGTCACGATCTTCACCGACTTCAGCGTGTGCCCGTTCGGGTCGCTGAACGCCCCCGTGAAGTCACTCGCCGCGAACGTCAGCGTCGTGTCCTCGGCCACGCTCTTGCCGATGTCCGACCCCGTCGGCCGCTCGCCCACGGCGATGGTGACGGTCGCTGCCGCCGCCGACTCGGCGTCGGAGGAGTCGGTCACCTTGTACGTGAAGCTCGCCGTGCCGTTCCAGTTCGCCACCGGCACGAAGGTGATCGTCCCCAGGCTCGCCGCCACCACGGTCTGATTGGCGCTCGCCGCCGCCGTGCCCACCTTCAGCGTCCCGCCCGTGCCGGCCGGCAGCGTCACGATCTTCACCGACTTCAGCGCGTGCCCGTCCGCGTCGCTGAACGCTCCCGTGAAGTCATTCGCCGCAAACGTCAGCGTCGTGCTCTCCGCGGTGCTCTTGCTGATGTCCGACGCCGTCGGCAGGTCATCCACCGCGCTCACCGTGATCGTCACCGTCGCCGCCGCCACCGACTCCTCGTCGTCGGAGTCGGTCACCTTGTACGTGAAGCTCGCCTTCCCGTTCCAGTCCGCCGCAGGCTCGAACGTGATCGTCCCCAGGCTCGCCGCCAGCACGCTCTGTCCCGCGCTCGCGTCCGCCGTGCCCACCTTCAGCGTCCCGTGCGCGGCGGTCGGCAGCGTCACGATCTTCACCGACTTCAGCGTGTGCCCGTCCGGGTCGCTGAACGCGCCGGTGAAGTCGGACGCCGCGAACGTCAGCGTCGTGTCCTCGTTGACCGTCTTGCTGATGTCCGACGCCGTCGGCGCGTCGTCCACCGCGCTCACCGTGATGCTCACGGTCGCGGTGGCCACCGACTCCTCGTCGTCGGAGTCGGTCACCTTGTAGGTGTAGCTCGCAGACCCGTTCCAGTCCGCCGCCGGCTCGAACGTGAGGGTGCCCAGGTTGGCGGCCGCCACCGAGGCGCCGGCGCTCACTGCAGCCAGCGGATTGCCTGCCTTCAACGTCCCGTGCCCGCCATCCGGCAGCGTCACGATCTTCACCGACTTCAGCGTGTGCCCGTCGGGGTCGCTGAACGCGCCGGTGAAATCGCTGGCCGCGAACGTCAGCGTCGTGTCCTCGTTGACCGTCTTGCTGATGTCCGACGCGGTCGGGGCGTCGTCCACCGCGCTCACCGTGATGCTCACGGTCGCGGCGTCCGCCGACTCCTCGTCGTCGGAGTCGGTCACCTTGTACGTGAAGCTCGCCTTCCCGTTCCAGTCCGCCGCCGGCTCGAACTTGAGGGTGCCCAGGTTGGCGGCCGTGATCGAGGCGCCGGCGCTCACCGCAGCCAGCGGATCGCCTGCCTTCAACGTCCCGTGCGCGGCGGTCGGCAGCGTCACGATCTTCACCGACTTCAGCGTGTGGCCGTCCGGGTCGCTGAACGCGCCGGTGAAGTCCGCCGCCGCGAACGTCAGCGTCGTGTCCTCGTTGACCGTCTTGCTGATGTCCGACGCCGTCGGCTTGTCGTCTACCGCGCTCACCGTGATGCTCACGGTCGCGGCGTCCGCGGACTCATCGTCGTCGGAGTCGGTCACCTTGTACGTGAAGCTCGCCTTCCCGTTCCAGTCCGCCGCCGGCTCGAACTTGAGCGTCCCCAGGCTGCCGGCCAGCACGACCTGACTGGTGGTCGCGTCCGTCGTGCCGACCTTCAGCTTCCCGTGCTCGGCGTCCGGCAGCGTCACCACCTTCACCGACTTCAGCGTGTGCCCGTCCGCGTCGCTGAACGCTCCCGTGAAGTCAGACGCCGCGAACGTCAGCGTCGTGTCCTCGTCCACGGTCTTGCTGATGCCGGACGCCGTCGGCGCCGTCGCCCAGGCCGCCTTCGCGGTCTCGGCCTCCGCGGGACCCGCGTTCGCCCCGTCGCTCGCCGCGTTGGCCCTCACCGCCACGACCACGTCGGACCCGGACGTGGGCATCACCGCCAGCGTGTAGGTCCTGGCGTCGGTGGCGGCGAACGTCCCCGTCGTTCCGCCGGTTACCGCCACGTCGCCGGCCGCGAACTCCCTCACGTCCTCCGACCACGTGAACGTGGCCGTGAATGCCGTCGTCGAGTTGATCTTGGCCGGCACCCCGGTGATCGCCACCGTCGGAGCCGTCGCGTCCCACGTCGCCTTCGCGGTCTCGGTCGCCGCCGGACCCGTGTTGACCCCGTCGGTGGCCGCGTCATTCGCCACCGTCACGACCACGCTGGCCCCGGACGTCGGCGTCACCGCCAGCGTGTAGGTTCTGGCGTCGGTGGCGGCGAACGTCCCCGTCGTTCCGCCGGTTACCGTCACGTCCCCGGTCGCGAAACCCCTCACGTCCTCCGACCACGTGAACGTGGCCGTGAACGCCGCCGTCGAGTTGATCTTGCCCGGCACCCTGGTGATCGCCACCGTCGGCGCCGCCGCGTCCCAGGTCGCCGTCGCGGTCTCGGTCGCCGCCGGACCCGTGTTGACCCCGTCGGTCGCCGAGTTCGCCGCCACCGTCACGACCACGCTGGCCCCGGACGTCGGCGTCACCGCCAGCGTGTAGGTTCTGGCGTCGGTGGCGGCGAACGTCCCCGTCGTTCCGCCGGTTACCGTCACGTCCCCGGCCGCGAAGTCCGTCACGTCCTCCGACCAGGTGAACGTCACGGTGCGATCGCTCGTCGAGTTGATCCTGGCCGGCACTCCGGTGATCGCCACCGTCGGCGCCGCCGCGTCCCAGGTCGCCGTCTCGGTCACCGCCGCCGCCGGACCCGTGTTGACCCCGTCGGTGGCCGCGTCATTCGCCACCGTCACGACTACGCCGGCCCCGGACGTCGGCGTCACCAACAGCGTGTAGGTCCTGGCGTCGGTGGCGGCGAACGTCCCCTTCGTCCCGCCGGTCACCGTCACGTCCCCGGCCGCGAAGTCCGTCACGTCCTCCGACCACCTGAACGTCACGCTCAGCGCAGTCGTCGCGTTGATCTTGGCCGGCACACCGGTGATCGCCACCGTCGGCGCCGCCGCGTCCCAGGCCGCCGTCTCGGTCACCGCCGCCGCCGGACCCGTGTTGACCCCGTCGGTGGCCGCGTCATTCGCCACCGTCACGACCACGCCGGCCCCGGACGTCGGCGTGACCAACAGCGTGTAGGTCCTGGCGTCGGTGGCGGCGAACGTCCCCTTCGTCCCGCCGGTCACCGTCACGTCCCCGGTCGCGAATCCCGTCACGTCCTCCGACCAGGTGAACGTCACGGTGCGATCGCTCGTCGCGTTGATCTTGGCCGGCACACCGGTGATCGCCACCGTCGGCGCCGCCGCGTCCCAGGTCGCCGTCTCGGTCACCGCCGCCGCCGGACCCGTGTTGACCCCGTCGGTGGCCGCGTCATTCGCCACCGTCACGACCACGCCGGCCCCGGACATCGGCGTCACCAACAGCGTGTAGGTCCCGGCGTCGGTGGCGACGAACGTCCCCTTCGTTCCGCCGGTCACCGTCACGTCCCCGGCCGCGAAGTCCGTCACGTCCTCCGACCACGTGAACGTCACGCTCAGCGCAGTCGTCGCGTTGATCTTCGAAGGCACACCGCTGATCCCCACCGTCGGCGCCGTCGCGTCCCAGGTCGCCGTCTCGGTCACCGCCGCCGCCGGACCCGTGTTGACCCCGTCGGTGGCCGCGACATTCGCCACCGTCACCACCACGTCGGCATTCCCCGACGGCGTCACCGCCAGCGTGTACTCCTTGCCGCTGGTGGCCGTGAACGTCCCTTTCGTCCCGCCGGTCACCGTCACGTCCCCGGCCGCGAAGTCCGTCACGTCCTCCGACCACGTGAACGTCACGTCCAGCGCCGTCCTCGCGTTGATCTTCGAAGGTACACCGCTGATCCCGACCGTCGGCGCCGTCGCGTCCCAGGTCGCCGTCGCGGTCTCGGCCGCCGCCGGACCCGTGTTGACCCCGTCGGTGGCCGCGACATTCGCCACCGTCACCACCACGTCGGCATTCCCCGACGGCGTCACCAACAGCGTGTAGGTCCTGGCGTCGGTGGCGGCGAACGTCCCCTTCGTTCCGCCGGTCACCGTCACGTCGCCGGTCTCGAACCCCGTCACGTCCTCCGACCACGTGAACGTCACGTCCAGCGCCGTCGTCGCGTTGATCTTCGAAGGCACACCGCTGATCCCGACCGTCGGCGCCGTCGCGTCCCAGGTCGCTGTCGCGGTCACCGCCGAGGCCGGACCCGTGTTCGCCCCGTCGGTCGCCGCGTCATTCGCCACCGTCACCACCACGTCCGCAGAGGCGGTCGGGGTGACGATCAGCGTGTACTCCGTGGCGCTCGTCGCCTCGAGCGTTCCCTTCGCACCCCCCGTCACCGTCACGTCTCCGGTCTCGAATCCCGTCACGTCCTCCGAGAACGTGAACGTGACCGTGAACGCCGTCGTCGCGTTGATCTTCGAAGGCACACCGCCGATCCCCACCGTCGGCGCCGTCGCGTCCCAGGTCGCCGTCGCGGTCTCGGCCGCCGCCGGACCCGTGTTGACCCCGTCGGTGGCCGCGACATTCGCCACCGTCACCACCACGTCGGCATTCCCCGATGGCGTCACCGCCAGCGTGTACTCCTTGCCGCTGGTGGCCGTGAACGTCCCCTTCGTCCCGCCGGTCACCGTCACGTCCCCGGCCGCGAAGTCCGTCACGTCCTCCGACCACGTGAACGTCACGTCCAGCGCCGTCGTCGCGTTGATCTTCGAAGGCACGCCGCTGATCCCGACCGTCGGCGCCGTCGCGTCCCAGGTCGCCGTCTCGGTCTCGGCCGCCGCCGGACCCGTGTTGACCCCGTCGGTGGCCGCGACATTCGCCACCGTCACCACCACGTCGGCATTCCCGGACGGCGTCACCACCAGCGTGTACTTCTTGGCGCTGGTGGCCGTGAACGCCCCCTTCGTTCCGCCGGTCACCGTCACGTCGCCGGTCTCGAACCCCGTCACGTCCTCCGACCACGTGAACGTCACGTCCAGCGCCGTCGTCGCGTTGATCTTCGAAGGCACACCGCTGATCCCGACCGTCGGCGCCGTCGCGTCCCAGGTCGCCGTCGCGGTCACCGCCGCCGCCGGACCCGTGTTGACCCCGTCGGTCGCCGCGTCATTCGCCACCGTCACGACCACGCTCGACCCGGACGCGGGCGTCACGACGAGAGTGTAGGTGCGGGCGTCGGTGACGGCGAACGTCCCCTTCGTCCCGCCGGTCACCGTCACGTCGCCGGTCTCGAACCCCGTCACGTCCTCCGACCAGGTGAACGTCACGGTGAGATCGCTCGTCGCGTTGATCCGGGCCGGCACCCCGGTGATCCCCACCGTTGGCGTTTCGCTGTCGAACAGCGTCAGCGGCAGGTCGTCCGCGGCGGCGTAGCTGATTCCACGGAAGCAGGGTGACTCACTCCTCGGGCAGCCGGCAACGCTCGGCGACGGCAGCGTCCCGACGTTCACCTGCGCCGGCTGTCCGTCGGTCGACTGCGTCACCGTGAAGGTCGAACTCGCCAGCCCCCCGGCGCCGACCGACGCCGATGCTGGCGCCGTAGCGCCCGTCACGCTCAGCGGAACCTCCAGGCTCTCGGGCGCGCCCTCGCGAACCGTCACCTTCACCGTCGCCGGACTCCCCGCGTGCGGCGCCCCGTCGGTCCGCTCCAGACCCACCGTCAGCGCAAACGGCGCACCCGGATTGCCGGTCAGGTCCAGCTCCCCCAGCACGGTCAACCCGTTGAACACGCCCGGCGGCAAACTGCTCAGACCGGTGTTTTGCAAATACAGATAATGCAGCCTGGTCAGCCCGTCGAACACGTCCGGCGGCAAACTGCTCAGATTGTTGCCATCCAGGTCCAGCCGCGTCAGCCAGGTCAGGTCGTCGAACACGTCCGGCGGCAAACTGCTCAGATTGTTGTCGGACAGATTCAGATGACTCAGCCAGGTCAGGTCGTCGAACACGTCCGGCGGCAAACTGCTCAGATTGTTGTCGGACAGATACAGACTACTCAGCCAGGTCAGGTCGTCGAACACGTCCGGCGGCAAACTGCTCAGATTGTTGTCGGACAGATTCAGACTATTCAGCCGGGTCAGGTCGTCGAACGCGTCCGGCGGTAAACTGCTCAGACTGTTGCCGCCCAGCCGCAACGTCCTCAGCGCGGTCAGGTCGTCGAACACGCCCAGCGGCCAACTGCTCAGATTGTTGTCGGACAGATCCAGTGTCCTCAGCCTGGGCAGATCGTCGAACACGCCCGGCGGTAAACTGCTTATATCGTTGCCAATCAGCCACAGCGACGTCAGCCCGGTCAGCCCGGCAAAGTCGCCGGTCCGCAGCGACTCGATGCCGAGGCCAGGCAACAACCAAAGCGTGATGCCCGCCAGGTCCGCCAGGGTGACGGCCTGGCAGTCCGTCTTCGAGACCGTTCTCAGAATACTGTTTTGCAACTGCCGGGTGCGGCCGCAGATGCCCGTGAAGGGGGTGCTGTTGGTCACCGCCCGGTCCGTCAGGTAGCCCGCGTCGTTGCCCGCGATGTCCTGGACCGGGTTCGCCAACGGCGCCATGTAGCTCATCGTCACCATGTCGCCGTACGCCACCGCCGAGGCCAGCGTCAGCGTCACCGCCGAGCCGGTGATGGATACCGCGCCGCTGGCCGCCAAACTCACCTCGGTCCCGCCCACGTTCACCGTGAACGCGCTCGACGCCGGCTTCGAAGCCTCGTCCAACGCCTCGTTGTACGTCAGGGTCAGCGTCGCCCCGTCCACCGCCGCGGTGGAGAGCGTCGGCGCCGCCGCGTCCCAGGCCGCCGTCTCGGTCACCGCCGTCGCCGGCCCCGTCTGCAGCCCGTCCGTCGCCGAGTTCGCAGCCACCGTCACGACCACGCCGGCCCCCGACGTGGGCGTCACCAACAGCGTGTAGGTCCTGGCGTCGGTGGCGGCGAACGTCCCCTTCGTCCCGCCGGTCACCGTCACGTCGCCGGTCTCGAATCCCGTCACGTCCTCCGACCAGGTGAACGTCACGGTGAGATCGCTCGTCGCGTTGATCCGGGCCGGCACCCCGGTGATCGCCACCGCCGGCGCCGCCGCGTCCCAGGCCGCCGTCTCGGTCACCGCCGCCGCCGGCCCCGTGTTGACCCCGTCGGTGGCCGCGTCGTTCGCCACCGTCACGACCACGTCGGCGTTCCCGGACGGTGTCACCGCCAGCGTGTACTCCCTGGCGCTGGTGGCCGTGAACGTCCCCTTCGTCCCGCCGGTCACCGTCACGTCCCCGGCCGCGAAGTCCGTCACGTCCTCCGACCACGTGAACGTGACCGTGCGCGCCGTCGCCGAGTCGATCCTGGGCGGCACCCCGGTGATCGCCACCTTCGGCGCCGCCGCGTCCCAGGCGGCCGTCGCCTCGACCGTCGCCGCCGGACCCGTCTGCAGCCCGTCCGTCACCGAGTTCGCCGCCACCGTCACCACCACGTCCGCCGAGCCCGTCGGCGTTACCGCCAGCGAGTACTCCCTGTCGCTGGTCGCCGTGACCGTCCCCTTCGTACCACCTGTCACCGTCACGTCACCCGTCTCGAACTCCGTCACGTCCTCCGACCACGTGAACGTCACGCTCAGCGCCGTCTTCGCGTTGATCTTCGAAGGCACACCGCTGATCCCGACCTTCGGCGCCGCCGCGTCCCAGGCCGCCGTCTCGGTCACCGCCGCCGCCGGACCCGTGTTGACCCCGTCGGTGGCCGCGTCATTCGCCACCGTCACGACCACGCCGGCCCCGGACGTCGGCGTCACCAACAGCGTGTAGGTCCTGGCGTCGGTGGCGGCGAACGTCCCCTTCGTCCCGCCGGTCACCGTCACGTCGCCGGTCTCGAATCCCGTCACGTCCTCCGACCACGTGAACGTCACGTTCAGCGCCGTCGTCGCGTTGATCTTCGAAGGCACACCGCTGATCCCGACCTTCGGCGCCGCCGCGTCCCAGGCCGCCGTCTCGGTCACCGCCGCCGCCGGACCCGTGTTGACCCCGTCGGTCGCCGCGTTCGCCCCGACCGTCACGACCACGTCGGCACTCCCGGACGGCGTCACCGCCAGCGTGTACTCCCTGGCGCTGGTCGCCTTGAACGTCCCCTTCGTACCACCCGTCACCGTCACGTCACCCGTCTCGAACTCCGTCACGTCCTCCGACCACGTGAACGTGACCGTGAGCGCCGTCGCCGAGTCGATCTTGGCCGGCACCCCCGTGATCGCCACTGTCGGCGCCGCCGCGTCCCAGGCCGCCGTCTCGGTCACCGCCGCCGCCGGCCCCGTGTTGACCCCGTCGGTGGCCGCGTCGTTCGCCACCGTCACGACCACGTCGGCGTTCCCGGACGGCGTCACCGCCAGCGTGTACTCCCTGGCGCTGGTGGCCGTGAACGTCCCCTTCGTACCACCTGTCACCGTCACGTCACCCGTCTCGAACTCCGTCACGTCTTCCGACCACGTGAACGTCACGGTGAGATCGCTCTTCGCGTTGATCTTGGCCGGCACCCCGGTGATCGCCATCGTCGGCGCCGCCACGTCCCAGGCCGCCGTCTCGGTCACCGCCGCCGCCGGACCCGTGTTCGCCCCGTCGGTCGCCGCGTTCGCCACGACCGTCACGACCACGTCGGCGTTCCCGGACGGCGTCACCACCAGCGTGTACTCCTTGGCGCTGGTGGCCGCGAACGTCCCCTTCGCCCCGCCGGTCACCGTCACGTCGTGAGTCTCGAACCCCGTCACGTCTTCCGACCACGTGAACGTCACGCTCAGCGCCGTCGTCGAGTTGACCGCCGAAGGCACCCCGGTGATCGCCATCGTCGGCGCCGCCACGTCCCAGGCCGCCGTTTCGGTCACCGCCGCCGCCGGCCCCGTGTTGACCCCGTCGGTCGCCGCGTTCGCCACGACCGTCACGACCACGTCGGCGTTCCCGGACGGCGTCACCACCAGCGTGTAGGTCTTGGCGTCCGTGGCGGCGAACGTTCCCTTCGTCCCGCCGGTCACCGTCACGTCGCCGGTCTCGAACCCCGTCACGTCCTCCGACCACGTGAACGTCACGAAGAAATCGCTCGCCGAGTTGATCCGGGCCGGCACCCCGGTGATCGCCACCGTCGGCGCCGCCGCGTCCCAGGCCGCCGTCTCGGTCACCGCCGCCGCCGGCCCCGTGTTGACCCCGTCGGTGGCCACGTCATTCGCCACCGTCACGACCACGTTGGACCCGGAGGTGGGCGTCACCGTCAGCGTGTAGGTCTTGGCGTCCGTGGCGGCGAACGTTCCCTTCGTCCCGCCGGTCACCGTCACGTCGCCGGTCTCGAACCCCGTCACGTCCTCCGACCACGTGAACGTCACGCTCAGCGCCGTCGTCGAGTTGATCGCCGAAGGCACCCCGGTGATCGCCACCCTCGGCGTTTCGCTGCCGAACAGCGTCAGCGGCAGGTCGTCCGCGGCGGCGTAGCTGATTCCACGGAAGCAGGGTGGCCGCCACCCCCAGCAGCCGCCACGGTTCGGCGACGGCAGCGTCCCGACGTTCACCTGCGCCGGCTGTCCGTCGGTCGACTGCGTCACCGTGAAGGTCGAACTCGCCAGCCCCCCGGCGCCCACCGACGCCGATGCTGGCGCGGTAGCGCCCGTCACGCTCAGCGGAACCTCCAGGCTCTCGGGCGCGCCCTCGCGAACCGTCACCTTCACCGTCGCCGGACTCCCCGCGTGCGGCGCCCCGTCGGTCCGCTCCAGACCCACCGTCAGCGCAAACGGCGCACCCGGATTGCGGGTCAGGTCCAGCTCCCCCAGCGCGGTCAACCCGTTGAACAACCCCGGCGGCAAACTGGTCAGCCTGTTGTCCTGCAGGTCCAGCGTCGTCAGCGCGGTCAGGTCGTCGAACACGCCCGGCGGTAAACTGCTCAGACTGTTGTAGCCCAGCCACAGCGACCTCAGCGCGGTCAACCCGTTGAACAACCCCGGCGGCAAACTGGTCAGCCTGTTGTCCTGCAGGTCCAGCGACGTCAGCGCGGTCAGGTCGTCGAACACGCCCGGCGGTAAACTGCTCAGACTGTTGCCGCTCAGCCTCAGCGACGTCAGCGCGGTCAGGTCGTCGAACACGCCCGGCGGCAAACTGCTCATATTGTTGCCGCTCAGGCCCAGCGACGTCAGCGCGGTCAGGTCGTCGAACACGCCCGGCGGCAAACTGGTCAGACTACTGTTGTCATACAGGTCCAGCTCCGTCAGCGCGGTCAGGTCGTCGAACACGCCCGGCGGTAAACTGCTCATATCGTTGCGAAACAGCCAAAGCTTCCGCAGCGCGGTCAGGTCGTCGAACACGCCCGGCGGTAAACTGCTCAGACTGTTGCCGCCCAGCCCCAGCTCCGTCAGCGCGGTCAGGTCGTCGAACACGCCCGGCGGTAAACTGCTCATATCGTTGTTAAACAGCCGCAGCTTCCGCAGCGCGGTCAGGTCGTCGAACACGCCCGGCGGCAAACTGGTCAGCCTGTTGCCGCTCAGCCTCAGCGACGTCAGCGCGGTCAGGTCGTCGAACACGCCCGGCGGCAAACTGGTCAGCCTGTTGCCATACAGGTCCAGCGTCGTCAGCGCCGTCAGCCCGGCAAAGTCACCGGCCTGCAACGATGGAGACGATCCGGAGAAGAGCTTTTCGGCCAGATTCAGCGACGTGATGCCCGCCAGGTCCGCCGCGGTGACGGCGCCGCATTTCGCCTTCGAGACCGCCTTCGCAAGGGCGTCACGCACCTCCGGGGTGCGGCTGCAGATGCCCGGATCGTTGTCCGTCACCGTCACCATTGCCGTCGACGCGCTGCCGCGCGTGTAGCCGTCGCCCGCCCGCAACGCAAAGGTGATCACGCTGTCGACCTCGTCCAGGGCATCGTCCAGCGTGGCCACCGCCAGCGTGAACGACGCGGAACCGGCCGCGATCGTCATGCTCGTCGGCCTCGTGCTGCCCGAAAACGTCGTCATCGCCCCCGTCTCGGTCGCCACCCCGACCACCGTCAGCGTGGCGGCCGTCGAACCCGTGCGCGTCACCGTGAACTCGGCGTTCGCCCCCTCCGTCACCGGACTCGAGACCGCCGCAACGGTCACCACCGGTTTGGTTTGAGACCAGGCTGGCGCGTCCACGAACAGAATCAGCAAGGCTGGCAGCAGGATCCTGCCGCCAGCCTTGCTATTGCTACATCGCTGTTGGGCTGTCCCGTTTTTCAGCCTACCCTGGCCGGCGCGCGTCACTGCGTCGCTACCGTCCACGGCGACCTGCAGCGTGAACGGCACGCCCATCTCCGTCTCGGCGGCGAGGCGGGAGAAGCCGCCCCGGCCCGCACCCGACCTGTCGGCTGTAGGCCACATGCCGTGCTTCCGAAACATTCACCGCATCCAAGCGAGGAGAGGCGTCCTGAACGGAGTCGGGAGCCCACTGGCGCCCGTGCTCATTCAGCGGACCTACGAGATTAGCGGGAAAGAGAGCGCCTAGTCGATATTTTTACGATGTACTATTCATTATAATTCGTACTCTTTTCATATCTTTCCAAGGAAAAGAACGCTACTCCGTCACTGTGGAGAGACAGCGAGTTGCGGCGCCACTCCGCTTGCAACTGGGGGAAGCACGAAGCGACGGCGACGACGCGGTAGCCCAGCTCCCGCGTACCGCATACTTTGTCGGCGCGCGTGAAGCGGATCGACTGCGCGGCCAGCCGGTCGATGTTGGGTGTCCGCATGGCGCCGTTGCCGTAGCAGCCGAGGGAGGCCGGACGCAAGGTGTCGGCGGCGATGACCACGATGGGCGGGCGCTGCGGTTCGGTCATGCGCCAGAGCATCTCCTTGCGTCGCGATCCGGCAACCCGGTTTCCTGATAGGATGGATTCGGACGGAGAGTACATGATGCAGTCGAGTCCCCACAATCGGAGCCCGCGCGCCGGAGTTGCCGAGCCTGTCGCGATCGTCGGCATGGCGTGCCGGTTTCCGGGCGCCGACGGCCCGGCCGAATTCTGGCGCCGGCTCGCCGCCGGCGCGGACCTGATCAGCGAGGGCGAGCCTGGATCCGGGGTCGGGCGCGTGGGCCGGCTATTCCCGGACACCGCCGAGCGCCGGCCGGCGTGCCGGTTCGGCGCCTACCTCGATGACCTGGAGCTGTTCGACGCCCCATTCTTTCGCATCTCGCCGGTCGAGGCACAGATGCTCGATCCGCAGCAGCGCCTGATGCTGGAGACGAGCTGGCGCGCGCTGGAAGACGCCGCGATCGACCCGGAGCGCCTGGCCGGCAGCCGCACCGGGGTGTACGCCGGGATCAGCAACAACGAGTACCGCAGCCTGATCATGGAGGCCAGCGACACCTCCGAGCCGGCCGCGAGCCTGTACACGGTCACCGGCACCTCCTACAACACCGCGATCGGGCGGGTGGCATTCGCGCTGGGGCTGGAAGGACCGGCTATCGCGGTGGACACTGCCTGCTCATCGTCGCTGGTCGCGTTGCACCAGGCGGTGTCAGGCCTGCAGGGCGGCGAGTCTGACCTGGCGCTGGCCGGCGGCGTGCACACCATCCTGTCGGGGCGGCTACTGGAGTTGCGCGCCAACGCCGGCATGCTGTCGCCGGACGGCCGCTGCAAGACGTTCGACGCGGCGGCCAACGGCTACGTTCGCGGCGAGGGCTGCGGCATCCTGGTGCTGAAGCGGCTGGCCGATGCCGAGGCCGACGGCGACCGCATCTGGGCGGTGGTGCGCGCCACCGCACTGAACCAGGATGGGGCAAGCCCGGGCCTGACGGTGCCGAGCGGACCGGCTCAGGAGCGGGTGATCGAGGCGGCGCTACGGCGCGCCGGCATCGCGCCGGCGGACGTGGACTACGTGGAGGCGCACGGCACCGGGACCGAGGTGGGCGACCCGATCGAGGCCAACGCCACCGGGGCGGTCTACGGCCGCGGCCGCGATCCCGACCGGCCGCTCCTGATCGGCTCGGTGAAGACCAACATCGGCCACCTGGAGTCGGCGGCGGGGGTCGCCGGGGTGATGAAGGTGGTGCTCGCAATGCAGCAGGGAGTGATCCCGCCGCACCTGCACTTCCGCAACCCGAGTCCGCAAATGGATTGGGAGCGGCTCCCGCTGCGCGTTACCGCGGAGGCCACGGCGTGGCCGGTGCACGCCGGGCATCCACCGCTCGCCGGGGTGAGCGGCTTCGGGTGGTCGGGCACCAACGCGCACGTGGTGCTGGAAGGGGCGGCGGCCGCGAACGGCCGCGCCGCGGTGGAACAGGCCTACTGGGCGTGCGGGCCGGCTCGGCCCATCGCCGTGACGATGCCGGAGCCGGTCGCGGAGGTGCCTGGGGTCAGCGACCGGATCGCGGCGCGCGCGGCGCGCTTGTTGCCGCTGTCGGGCAAGTCGGAAGGAGCGCTGCGCGACTTGGCGCGCGGGTACCTGGGCTGGCTCGACGACCATGGCGAGGAGGTGGCCG
Organism: Spirochaetia bacterium; assembly: GCA_965208575.1. Classification (GTDB taxonomy): domain Bacteria; phylum Spirochaetota; class Spirochaetia; order SZUA-6; family Bin103; genus Bin103. The sequence continues at coordinate 560,711 of CBDBOV010000003.1, forward strand.
CGCGCGGGAGCGCGGCCGATGCGCCGTTGTCCGACCTGGCGTGGACGGCGAGCGTGGGGCGCGGCCGCTTCGCCTGCCGTGCCGGTGTCGTGTTTCGAGATGCCGCCACACTGCGCGACGGGTTGCGCGCGCTCGCCGACCCGGAGGCGGGCGCGCCGCCGCGCACGCCGGTGGGCGCGCCGCCGAAGGTGGCGTTCGCGTTCACGGGGCAGGCGAGTCAGTGGCCCGGCATGGGCGAGACGCTGTACGCGAGCGAACCCGTGGTGCGCGCTGTCCTGGATCGGTGCGACGCGCTGCTGCGCGCCGAGCGCGGCGCCTCGCTGCTCGACGTGATGTTCGGTCGCCCTGACGCGGCGGGCGGGCTGGACGAGCCGGCGTGGAAGCAACCGGCGATCTACGCACTGGAGTGTGCGCTCGCCGCCCTCTGGCGGAGCCTGGGCATCGTGCCGGAGGTGGTAGTCGGGCACAGTCTCGGTGAGATCGCGGCGGCGCAGACGGCGGGCGTATTCAGCCTGGAGGATGGGCTGCGTTTCGCCGCGGCGCGCGGCGCGCTGATCGGGGCCCTGCCGGAGGCGGGCGCCATGGCGGTGGTGTTTGCACCGGCAGACCGGGTTGCGGCGGCCGTGGCGGAGCACAACGCCTCGGCCGCCGGGATCGGGTTGTGCGTGGCCGTCGACAACGGCTCGAACCAGGTGGTGAGCGGGCCGGCGGCCGATGTCGCGGCGCTGCTGGAGCGGTTCGAGGCGCAGCAGGTGCGGGTACGGCTGCTGCGCAACAGCCCCGCCTACCACAGCGCGCTGGTGGAGCCGGCTCTCGATGGCCTGGAGGCGGCGCTGCGGCAGTTCGCGTTCGCGGCGCCGTCGATTCCCCTGGTGAGCAACCTGAGCGGCCGCCTGCTGGAGCCCGGCAGCGTCCCCGGCGCCGCCTACTGGCGCCGCCACGCGCGCGAGAAGGTGCAGTTTCGCCAGGCCGTCGAGACGCTGGCCGAACTGGGCACCGAGGCGTTGGTGGAGATCGGCCCGCACGCGGTGCTCGGGCCAATGGCCGCGCTGGCGTGGCCGCCGGTGGCAGGCGGCCCGCCGGCCGTGCTGGCCAGCCTGCGCCGGCCGTCCCGCGATACCCCGCCCGCGGAGGTGGAGGACGCGTTCACGGCGGCGGTCGCGGGCGCCTACGAGGCGGGGCTGCCGGTGCGGTTCGATGCGCTGTTCGCGGGTGAGGAGCGGCGCCGGATCTCGCTGCCGGGCTACCCGTTCCAGCGCCAGCGGCACTGGATCCCCACGGCGCGGCGGCGCCGTGCCGGCGCCGGCGACCCGTTGCTGGGCGAGCGCCACGAGTCGGCGCGCGGCGAGGTGGCGTTCGACACCGAACTGCTGGCCGGCGACCCGGCGTGGCTGAGCGACCACCGGGTATTCGGGCGGCTGCTGGTGCCGGGAGCGTGGTACGGAGCGATGGCGGCGTCCGCCGCGGTCGCCGAGGGCGGCGGCGCGGCGACGGTGACGGAGATGCAGTTGCACAACCCGCTGCTGCTCCCGGAAGCGGACGCGGCGGACGGCTCGGAGGCGGTGTCCGGTCGCAGGGTGCAGGTGTTGCTCGACCCACCCGGAGACGGGGCGCCGCGCCGCGCGCAGATTCTCAGCAAAGGGGTGGACGAGGAAGGCTGGACGCTGCACGCGGAGGCGCAACTCCCCTCCGCGGCGGCTGCGCGCCCGCCTGACGGCGGGCGGCGCGTCGACCTGGACGCACTCAGGGCGAGCATGGCAGCGGTCGATGTCTCCTCCCTGTACCGCGCCAAGGCGGGTGCCGGTATCGACCTCGGGCCGGCGTTTCGCACGCTGGAGGCGGTGTGGTCGCGGCCGGGCGAAGCAGTGGCCGAGGTGGTGCTGCCTGCCGCATTTGCCGGCAGCGGTCTGGACGTGCATCCGCTGCTGCTGGACGGTTGCTTTCAGGTGATGGCCGCCGCGCGCAGCCAGGAGGGCGCGGCCGGCCGCGCCACCTATCTGCCGTTCGGCTTTCAGCGCCTGTGGCTCGCCGGCACGCTCCCGGAACGGCTGATCTGCCACCTACGCATGGCGGGGCAGGCGGGCGAGCCGAACCAAGCCGACGGCGAGCCGAACGGCTCATCGACGGAATTGCACCGGGGACGCCGCCGGAGGTCTTGACGGCCGATGTGCGCATCCATGACCCGAGTGGGACCCTGATCGGCGAGTTGACCGGCTACCTGGTGAAGCGGGCGACGCGAGCGGCATTGCTGTCCGCGGTGGAAGGCGTGCAGGACCTGCTGTACGAGGTGGTGTGGCGCGACCGCGCCCTGCCGCCCGGAATGCAGCCCGCCGGTTTTCTCACCGCGCCGTCCGCCATCGCTGCCGGCGCCGGGCCGTTCACCACCTACCTGGCGGCGGAACAGGTGAGTGCCGAGGGCCGGGCGGCGCTGTTGTCCGACCTGGAGCGGTTGGCGCGCCGCTATGCCCTGGCCGCCCTGGACAAGTTGGGCTGGCGACGATCGGCGGGTGAATCGGTCGACGCCGATGGTTTGCGGCAGCGCCTGCAGGTGAGCGCCGAACATGCGCGCCTGTTCCGGCGCATGCTGGAGATGGTGGCGCGCGCCGGAGTGCTGGACGTGCTGGACGAGCAGGACGCCCGCTTCGTCGTCACGGTCGGCTCCGGCGAGCCGCTGCCGGACGACCTGCCGCCCGATCCGGAGCAGTTCGCCGCCGCGATGGCCGGGCGCTACGCGCATGGGGCCAACGAGATCGGACTGTTCCGGCGCAGCGGCGGCGCCCTGCCGGACGTGCTGCGGGGGAATGCGGATCCGTTGACCCTGCTGTTCAGCAGCGGCGAGCCGAGCGCGGCCGACCTGTACCGCAAGGCGCCGGTGGCGCGCGCCGCCAACCGGATGCTCGCCGACGCGGTCGCGGCGCTGCTGCGCCGCCTGCCGGAGGGCCGCCGGCTGCGGGTGATCGAGGTCGGGGCGGGGACCGGTTCGGCTACCGCCGCGGTGCTGCCGGAACTGCCCGCCGGCCGCTACGACTACACCTACACCTACATATCGGCGGGCTTCTTCGCGGAGGCGGAGGCCAGTTTCGGCGGCGGCGAGGCTGCGATCGAGTACCGGGTACTGGACGTCGAACACGACCCGGTGGCGCAGGGGTTCGACGCCCACGGCTACGACCTGGTGATCGCCTCCAACGTGCTGCACGCCACCCGCTACCTGCACGAGACGCTGGCCCATTGCCTGGCGCTGCTGGCGCCGTCGGGGCAGTTGGTGGCACTGGAGAACCTGCGCGGCCAGGGCTGGCTGGACCTGACCTTCGGGCAGTTGGACGGCTGGTGGCGGTTTGCCGACCACTACCGTCCCCACCACGCCCTGGCCAGCCCGGAGGTGTGGCGGCGGGCGCTCGGCGACAGCGGGTTCATCGACGCCGCGGTGCTGGGCGTGCCGCGGTCGGATGCGGTCGAGCAGCGCGAGCACGGCAGCGGGAAACCGGACCGCGGCGTGATCGTGGCGCAGGGACCCGCCGAGGTGGCGGAGCCGCCCGGCGCGTGGGTGCTGGCAGCCGACCGCAACGGGGTTGCCGCGCGCCTGGCGGGCGAGCTGGCGGCGCGTAACCAGACCGTGGTGCTGGCGACCGCCGCGGCCGCCGGCGGTGCGCCGGACGGCGGCGGGGTGCCCGCGGTGGCCGTGGCGATGGAGCGGCGCGATGCGTGGCGGGAGCTGCTGGAAGCGCTGCCGGGCGACGTGCCGCTGGCCGGCGTGGTCCATCTCGCTGCGCTGGACGGTCACGGCGTGCGGGCGACGACCGACCAGATGGCACAGGACGCTCAGCGAGCGGCGGCGAGCGCCCTGGCGCTGGTGCAGGGGCTGGCCGACGCCGACCTCACGCCGTCGAACGGCGTGTGGTTCATCACGCGCGGCGCCCAGGTGCTGGAGAAGGAGCGCGCCGGGGAGCTGGCCGGCGCCACGCTGTGGGGCGTCGGCAAGGTGATCGCCCGCGAGGCGGCGCAACTGCAGGCGCGCATGATCGATCTCGACCCGGAACCGGTGGCGGGCCGCGCGGACCTCGCCGACGAGCTGCTCTACCCGGATTGCGAGACGCACGTCGCCTACCGCGCCGGGCGCCGGCAGGCGGCCCGCCTGGTTCGCGCGGCGGCCGCATCGCGGCTGCCGCACCCCGAGCAGGGTGCCTGGCTGCTGGAGCCGGACTCCGCGGGCGTGCTGGAGGGCCTGCGCATCGATCCGTTGCCCGCCTGTGCGCTGCAGCCGCGCGAGGTGCGCCTGGCGGTGGAGGCGGCGGGACTCAACTTCTGGGACGTGTTCCGGGCGATCGGGCTGGTCGACGCCGGACTGCTCGGCGGCGAGGCCTGCGGGCGCGTCCTGGAGGTGGGCTCCGAGGTGACCGAGGTCGAGCCGGGCGACCTGGTGGTCGCGCTGGCGTTCGGCACGTTCGGCTCGGAGGTCGTGACCAGGGTCGAGATGGTGGCGCACGCACCGGCGGGCGTTCCGGTTGCCGAGCTGGCGACCATGCCGACGGCGTTCGTGTCGGCGCTGCTCTCGTACGACGAGGCGGAGCTGCAGGCCGGCGAGCGGGTACTGATTCATGCCGGAGCCGGTGGCGTCGGACTGGCGGCGATCCAGTTGGCGCAGGCCGCCGGCGCGGAGGTGTTCGCCACCGCGAGCGCTCCGAAGCAGGCGTACTTGCGTTCGCTCGGCGTGCGGCACGTGTTCGACAGCCGCTCCACCGCGTTCGGGCGCGAAGTTCTCGATGCCACCGGTGGCGCCGGCGTCGACGTGGTGCTCAACAGCCTCACCGGCGAGGGATTCATCGACGCCAGCCTCTCCTGCCTGGCCCGCGGCGGGCGCTTTGTGGAGTTGGCGCGCGTGGACATCCTGAGCGAGGAGGAAATGGCGGCGGCGCGGCCCGACGCCGCCTACACCATCCTGAAGCTCGACGTGCTCAAGGAGCACCACCCGGCGGTGCCCGGCGACGCGCTGCGACGGGTGATGGCGCGGCTGGCGGCGGGCGAGGTGCGCCCGCTGGTGTACAGTCGCTGGCCGCTGACCGAGGCGGGGCCGGCGATGGACTTCATGCGCGCCGCGCGCCACCTGGGCAAGATTGTCCTCGCCGCGTCGCCGCTGGAGCGCGGCCGGCTGCGGGCGGGCCGAACCTTCCTGGTGACCGGCGGCCTGGGCGGCATCGGCTGCGCGGTGGCGGGCTGGCTCGCCGACCGCGGCGCCGAGGCGATCGTGCTGAACGGACGGCGCGCGCCCACTCCCGACGCCGAGGAGACGATCGCGGCGCTGCGCGACCGCGGGGTCACGGTACGGGTCGAGCTTGCCGACGTCACCGACGCCGAGGCGGTGGACGCCATGCTGGCGCGGATCGACCGTGATCTGCCGCCGCTCGGAGGCGTGATTCACAGCGTCGGCGTGCTGGCCGACGCGGCCCTCGGCAACCAGAACTGGGAGACGTTCGCGCAGGTGCTGTGGCCGAAGATGCTCGGAGCGTGGCACCTGCACCGCGCCACCGAGCAGCGTGAGTTGGAGCTGTTCCTGCTGTTTTCGAGCATCGTCGGCACCATGGGCAACGCCGGGCAGGCCAACCACGCCGCGGCCAATGCGTTCCTGGACCAGCTCGCGGCCCACCGGCGTGCGCGCGGCCTGCCGGGCCAGGCGATCGCCTGGGGGGCGTGGTCGGGACTCGGTGAAGCGGAGGAGCAGCGCGAGCGCATCGCCCGGCAGCGATCGGCGTTCGGCGGCGGCTGGTTCACCCCGCAGCAGGGCCTGCGCGCCCTGGACCGGCTGGTGCGCGACGATCCCGCCACCGCGGCGGTAATGGCGATGGACTGGCCGGTGTTCGCGGAAGCGGTCGAGGGGCGGCCGCCGTTGCTGGACGAACTGCTGGCGACCGCCGCCGACCCCGAGGACGACACCGCGAGCGAGGCTGACGACCTGCCCGGCCGCGTGCGCGCGGCGCCGGCGGCGGAACGCGAGGGGCTGCTGGTGTCGTTTCTGCAGCGCGAGGTGCAGGCGGTACTGCGGCTGCCGTCGACTCCGGCCCCGGAGGTCGGCTTCTTCGAACTGGGCATGGACTCGCTGATGGCGGTCGAACTGCGCAACCGGCTCAACCGGGCATGCGCGGACGCCTACACGGCGCCCAACACGCTGGTGTTCGACTACCCCGACATCGCCACGCTGGCGCGCCACCTGGCGGCCGCGCTCGGTGACGGAGCGGCCGCCGGCAGCGCAGCCACCGGCAGCGATCCCGCCGGCAGCGCAGCCACCGGCAGCGATCCGGCCGCCAGCGATGCCGCCGCCGGCGCCGCGACCGATGGCTTCGCGCCGCCTGTCCCGGCCGTGGCAGCCGACCCGGGCCCGCCGCCGGCGGCAAGGCCGGCCGCGGAGCCGGCATCATCACCACCTGCGTCCCCGCCCCCAACACGCGCGGCGGCAGCACCGACACGGGCAGCACCGACGCGTGCGGCGGCGGAGTCGATGCCGCAGGTGGACGCCGCGGTTGACGCGATCGCCATCGTGGGCATGGCGTGCCGCTTCCCGGGCGCGCCCGATCTTGATGCCTTCGCCCGCCAGCTCGAGGAGGGCCGCGACGCGGTAACGGACGGGCGGCCCGACGCGGATCCGGGGAGTGATGCTCCCGGACTGCCCGTCATTCGCCGTGCGGCGTTCCGGCGGGGCGGATTCGTCACCGAAATCGACCGTTTCGACGCCCGCTTCTTCGGAGTCAGCCCGATCGAGGCCCGGATGATGGATCCGCGCCAGCGCATGCTCCTGGAGGCCGGCTGGCTGGCGCTGGAGGATGCCGCGCTCGACCCGGAGGCGTTGCGCGGCAGCCGAACCGGGGTATATGTCGGTGTATCCGCCAGCGAATACCGCGACCTGATGACCGCCGGCAACGACATTGTCAGCTACCTCGGCACGGCCGGCAGCATGACCGTCGGGCGCCTGTCGTTTCTGCTTGGCCTGGCGGGGCCGACCATGCCGGTCGAGCTCAACTGCGCCTCGTCCCTGGTAGCGGTGCATCAAGCCGCCGCGGGTCTGCACGCGGGCGAGGTTGACCTGGCCCTGGTCGGCGGCGTGCACGCGAACCTGTCTCCCGCCATTACCCTGGAGATGGCGGAGTTGGGCCTGTTGTCGCCGACCGGGCACTGCGCCCCCTTCTCGGCTGCCGCGGACGGCTTCGTGCGCGGTGAGGGGTGCGGGCTGGTGGTGCTGAAGCGGCTGGCCGACGCGCGGGCGGACGGCGACCGCGTCTGGGCCGTGATCCGCGGCTCGTCGGTGAACCAGAACGGCGCCAGCGCCGGCCCCACGGTCCCCAACGGACCCGCGCAGGAGCGGGTCATCGCGGAGGCGCTGGCGCGCGCCGGAGTGGAACCCGCCGACGTGGACTACCTGGAGGCGCACGGCGCCGGTTCGAGTATGGGTGACGCCATCGAGGTGCAGGCCGCCGCGGCGGTATACGGGCGCGACCGCGCGGTCGAACGCCCGCTGCTGATCGGCTCGGTCAAGACCAGCATCGGCCACCTGGAGCCCGCGGCCGGTATCGCGGGCCTGATCAGGGCGGTGCTGGCGATCAACCGGGGCGTGATCGGGCCGCACCTGCACTTTCACGACCCCAGCCCGAGTCTCGACTGGGACCGGCTGCCGGTCCGGATCACCACCGAGTCGACGTCGTGGCCAGCGAGCCCGGGGCGCCCGCGGCGGGCGGGGGTGAGCGCTCTGGGCATCTCCGGCGCCAACGCACACGTCGTGGTGGAGGGGCACGATGGAGCCGACGCCGACACTGCCGCCGGCCGGGGCGCGGCGTTTGTGCCCGCCGGAAGCGCGCAGCCGGTCGCCGCTTCGTTGCCGGACTGGGCGCCCGGCGAACCCCCGGGGGGAAGTGACCTCGTGCCGCGCCGCACCCGCCTGCTGCCGCTGTCCGGCAAGTCCGGTGCGGCGCTGCGGGCGCTCGCCGAACGCTACCTGGGGTGGCTGGACGAGCGCGCCGACGAGCTTGCTGACGGCGGCGCCGCGCAGGCGCTGCTCGCCGACGCGGCGTGGACCGCCGGTGTCGGGCGCAGCCACTTCCCGCACCGGGCAGCGGTCCTGTTCCAGGACCTCGGATCGCTGCACGCCGGCCTGCAGGCACTGGCCGGCGCGGTCGCCGAGACGGATGCCGAGCCGCGCACCGCGGCCCGGGCAGCCTTCGCATACTCGGGACAGGCCGGGCCGTGGCTGGCGGCGGCGCGGGTGCTGTACGACAGCGAGCCGGTGGTGCGCGCCGTGCTCGACCGCTGCGAGGAGGCGCTGTGGGAGGAGCGCGGCGCCTCCCTGCTGGAGGCGATGTTCGAGCGGCCTGGAGCGACCGGGCACCTTGACCGTGGAACGTGGACGCCGCCGGCGGTGTTTGCGCTGCAGTGCGCCCTGACGGCGCTGTGGTCGAGCGTGGGAATCCGGCCCGCCGCCGTGCTCGGTGAGCGGGTCGGGGAACTCGCGGCGGCGCAGGCGGCCGGCATGTTGGCCGGCCTGGAGGAGGGACTGCGTCTGGCGGCGTCCACGGCGTCTGGCGGCACCGCGGCTGACGACGCCGCCGTGGCGCCGGCGGAGTTCGTCCTGGTGGGAGGGGCGCTTCCCCTGGTCAGTGCCGCCACGGGCCGCATCGTGGAGTCGGGGAGCAGTGTCAACAGCGAGCGGTGGCACCGGCAGGCGGGCGAGCCGGTCGCCGCAGGCGCGTGTCTGCGGACCCTCGCCGACCTGCGGATCGACGCCGTCGTGGAGATTGCCCCGCAGGCGCTGCCGGGGGTGCCGGCAGACGGCGGCGCAGTTCCGGTAGTCCGGGCGGGCGCCGCCGACACGGCCGGCAGCGGCGCTTCCGGTGAGCCCGATGGCGCATTCGCGGCAGCGGTCGCGGCCGCCTACGAGGCGGGACTCCCGGTTTCGTTCGCCGGGCTGTTCGCCGGCGAAGCGCGCCGCCGGATCTCGCTGCCGACCTATCCGTTCCAGCGCCGGCGCCATTGGATCCGGATGCGGTAGCAATGCACTTCGCATCGCTGCCGGGAGCCTGACCGCACCATGGCCCACGCCGGCGCCGGCGCGCATTCGGGCATTCGCTACCAGCCGGACGACCGGCCTCCGGCGCTGCTCGCCATCGGGGTCGGAGTGCAGCTCGCGATACTCAATATCGCGGCGATCATGCTGATCCCGGCGGTGGTGATGCGGACCGCCGGCGCGAGCGACGCGTACGCTTCATGGGCGGTGTTCGCCACCGTCGCGGTATCCGGCCTTACCACGGCGCTGCAGGCGTTTCGCTTCGGGAGGTTGGGCGGCGGACACGTGCTGCTGATGGGCGCCTCCGCGGCGTTCATCTCGGTCAGCATCACGGCCGTGGCCGAGGGCGGGCCGGCGTTGCTGGCCACGCTGGTGATCATCACCGCCGTGGTCCCGCTGCTGCTCTCCTGGCGGCTCGCGCAGGTGCAACGCATCGTGACTCCCGCGGTCGCCGGCACCGTGATCATGCTGATCCCGCTCACGGTACTCCCCGCGGTCGGCAACCTGCTGACCAGCGTGCCGGCCGGCAGCCCGGCCGCCGGCGCCCCGCTCAGTGCGTTGGCCACGGTCGCGGTGATCACCACCCTGACGTTGAAGGCACCGGGGGCGTGGCGGCTGTGGGCGCCGGTCATCGGGGTGGGCGCCGGTGCGCTCGTGGGCGGCTGGTTCGGTCTGTACGATACCGGCCGGGTCGCCGCGGCGGCGTGGGTCGATCTCCCGCAGAGCCGGTGGCCTGGCTTCGATCTCTCCTTCGGGGCCTCGTTCTGGGCACTGCTGCCGGCGTTCCTGCTGGTGGCGGTGATCGCCGCCGTTCGCACCATGAGCAGCGCCGTCGCCGTCCAGCGCGTGTCGTGGCGCGGCTCGCGGGCAATCGACTACCGCGCCGTGCAGGGCGCGGTGACCCTCGACGGCGTGGGCAACCTGCTGTCGGGTCTCGCCGGCACCCTGCCCAATACCACCTACTCGGTCAGCGCACCGCTGATCTCGCTCACCGGAGTGGCGGCGCGCGGCGTCGGTATTGCCACCGGCGCGGTGTTCGTCGTCGTGGTGTTTCTGCCGAAGACGCTGGCGGTGATCCTGGCGGTCCCCGACCCGGTCCTTGCCGGCTACCTGCTCGTGCTGCTCGGGCTGCTGTTCCTGGTCGGCATCAACATCGTCGTGCAGGATGGCCTCGATGCACGCAAGGGAATGATCGTGGGGCTGGCGCTGCTGATCGGCGTGAGCGCGCACTACGGCTTCATATTTCCCGGCCTGCTCGCCGAGTTCGCCGGTGGTCTGTTGCGCAACGGCATGAACGCCGGCGGCTACTCGGCGATCCTGATGACGCTGTTCGTGGCGCTCACCGAGTCGCGCCGCAGCCGCTTCCGGGCGGCGCGCTTCGATCGCTCGGTACTGCCAGACGTGGCCACGTTCGTTCGCGCATTTGCCGCCCGCAATGGTTGGGACGAGGCGACGGCGCGGCGACTCGACGCCGCCGGCGAAGAAACGCTGCTGGCGCTGCTCGGCGATGATGCAGGCCGCCGGGACGGACACGGCCGGCACCTGCACCTGGCAGCGTACCGCGAGGAAGGCGGGGCGGTGCTCGAATTCGCGGTCGGTCCCGCCGGGCAGAACCTGCAGGACCGGATCGCGCTACTCCGCGAGCATACCGATGAGGAAGCGGTGGAGCGGGAAGTCAGCCTGCGCCTGCTGCGCCATCTCGCCTCCTCGGTGCACCACCGGCAGTATCACGGCACCGACATCGTGACCGTCCGGGTGCAGGCGCCGGTGCCCGCCCGCGGCACACGGACGTAAGGCCTGCGCTCAGCCGCGGGACGCTACGGCAGACCGTTCGACTCCAGGAAGTCCCGGATCAACGCGGCGCACTCGGCCGGTTTCTCCAGTGGAAACAGGTGCGTGGACTCCGGCAGGAAGTCGTAGTCAACGTCTGCCATGTCGGCGAGGTCGAGCGTCGGCAGGTAGGCATAGGGCAGGGTGGGGTCGGACCCGATCACCTTGGTGGGGCAGGCGAGCTGGCCGAGGTCCACGAGCACGCAGTAGATGCGGGTGTATTGCATGACCTGTGCCTCGTATTCGCGCGGGCAGCGCAGTTCGTAGTCCTGCCCGTTGGACGATCGGCGCAGCGTGGTTCGTGCCATCAGTTCGCGAACCCCCGGAACGACGCGCGCGAAGGCGGGAAAGAAGCTCAGCAGTTCGACGAAGGCGTCTCGGGACGGGAACCGGTACCCGCGCCGCCGGATCGCTTCCGCGGCGCGCGTGGCAGCCACCTCGAACTCCAACTGGCTGGTCCCCGGCTTGCAGAGCGTCGGATCCAGCAGCACCTGAGCGGCCAGCGGACGGCGGTCGTCGATTGCCCGGATCTGCGTCGTCGCCGACGACAGGAGCGCAATGAGAGCGGAAACGGAGTGATAGACGCCGATCTTGGGCTTGTCGCCGAAGTGCCGGTCGATCGCCTGCAGAATGTGCTCGTGGTCGTGGATCAGGGTCGGAATGTTGTGCCGGGCGCGCGGGCCCACGGTGTTCCAGCCGTGGTTCCTGAGGTCATACAGGATCAGGTCGAACTCGTCGGCCAGCAGCGACCAGAACGGGTAGTAGAGGTCGATCGCCAGGCCGTTGCCGTGTCCGAGCACGAGCCGCGTACCGTGCGGGTTGCCATATCTGCGCAGCGCAATGACGGTGTCGTGGTCGAGGCGCACTTCGCGCACGGCGAGCGGATCGGGTATCTCCCACACGGGTTCCAACATGGCGGCGGTATCAGCGCCCAGGCGACGGAGGGCTCTGGATATCGGAAGGGTATTGGCGCACGGACGTGTCGTCAACTTCCGAACTGCCCGTCGATTCCCTGCCGGCGCCGGCAAGCGCAAGCGGGATGATGACGCAACGTCCCGGAACGACCTACCATGCACGCACGGGCCGAACGCCGGCTGCCAGGCGGCGGCGCATGAGGAGGAACCGATGAGGGACGCGTATCTGGTCGAGGGCGAGCGGCGGGCCGGTGAGCTGGGCAACCGCGGACCGCTTCGGTTCGACCGCGACGGCAACCTGGCGCCGGACATCCTCAAGGCCTACCGCCGCACCGGCTTCTACGTGTTCGAGGGACTGCTGCGCAATACGGAACTGGGCGAATTGCGGGCCGACTTCGAGCGCGTGCTGCAGCAGGCGCCGCGTTCGGGAGCGGCCGTAGTCGATGCGCGCGGACGGCCGGCGCTCGGGGTCGATCTCAAGCTGCCGCAATTCCACTTCGCCAAGCCTCTGAGCGATCCGATCGGCGGCACCAAGCTCCTCGACGGACGCCACCCGGTGAAAATGGCCGAACCGCCCGCGCCGGGCGATGCGCCGGACAGGATCCTGTATTACATCGGCAACGGTGCGCTGCAGCTCATGGATACCTATCTGCGGCTGTACGGCAACCCGGATCTGCTGCGCGTGGCCGAGCAGATCGCCGGACCCGATTTCGTTCCGTGGTACGAGGCGGTGTTCGTGAAGCATGCCGGACTCGGTCCATCGACGGCATGGCATCAGGACGGTACCACCCATTGGGACAACCCGGCGCTCGGCGCGGGCGCGCACGGGTTCAACGTGATGACCCAGCTCTATCTGACCACCCCGGCGAATGCGCTCTGGGTGGTTCCCGGCACCCATCTGGCCAAGGTCGACATCGTGGCGCGCGTTGCCGCCAACGGCGGTTCCGATCGCCTGCCCGGCGCGGTGCCGATGCTGTGCCACCCCGGCGACGTGGCGGTCAACGACCGCCAGGTCCTGCACGGGGCATTCGCGAACGCATCCGACCGGCGGCGGGTGACGCTGGTGTTCGGGTTCTACCCGCGCGCTTCGGTGCTCGGGGTGATGCGCGGCAATCCGCCCCGGCTCTATGACGCCGCACGCATCCACGAGCGCTCGCGTATCGTCGCGTTGGCCATCGATGCCCGCCGCCAGCACTATCCGCACGAGGTCCCCTACGTGTACCAGCCGCTGGCCGGCGAGCCCGAGGCCAACCGCTGGAACGAGGACGCGCGCGAGTCGATCCTGAAGAACTACGACATCAACACCATGTTCCTGTGACCGCCCGGGTTTCGGGGTACGAGTGCGACAGGCTGCTCAGTCGCGGTAGAGCAGTCGGTAGAGGAGCCAACCGAGAATCGCACCCACAATCGGACCGACGATGAAGATCCACACGTTCGCCAGCGCCGCGCCGCCCTGGACCAGCGCCGGGCCGAGGCTGCGCGCCGGGTTGAGGGAGGCATCGCCGAGTTGCGCGCCCACCAGGTGAGCCACGAACAGGTAGCCGCCGATGGCGATGCCGGCGACGCCGGGGGCGGCGTCGTCGCGGGTTGCGCCCAGAATCACCACCAGGAACAGGGCCGTCATCACCAATTCGAGCAGCAGCAGCGAGAAGGCGCCCATCTGCCGCGGATTGCCGTTGGCGCCCAGGCCGTTGCTGCCCAGTTCGTACCCTGGGATGCCGCCGACGATGACCAGCAACACCAGGCTGGCGACGAGTGCCCCCACTACCTGTGCGATGATGTACGCGGCTGCCTTGCCGCCTTCGATCTTGCGGGCGATCAACATGGCAATGGTCACCGCGGGGTTGATGTGGCACCCGGATACCGGCCCGATCACCCAGACCAGCACCATCAGCGTACAACCGAAGGCGAACGAGATTCCGAGCCAGCCGGTGTCTCCGTAGCCGGGCAGGAACCCTTGCAGGGTGGCGACGCCGGTTCCGATGAAGACCAGCGCGAAGGTACCCACCAACTCTCCAAGAAAACTGCGTGCATTCGCTGGCATCTCTCTACGTCCTCCTGCGAGGGGCCACCCGGCTGCCGGCCCTCAACGCTACGCCCGGCAACCGTCCCGGTATTAGTCCCTCAATGATCAACCTGTGGTATCTGCTTCCCATATTAGGGAGTGGTCAAGATAAATATCTGTTGATTTGTATATTGTACCACTGATGCGGCTTTGTGCGAAGCGGCTGCCGAGGGCGTCGGTGGCGGCGGGGGAGACCGACGTGCCGGCCGCGGGCCGGGCGGCCGGCACGTGCGGTCCCGCGCCGGGGGCCGGCGTCAGCGCCGGTCAGTGACGCGTGGCACCACGTCGCAGGTTTCCTGGTACCAGCGCAGCATCCGGAGGCGCAGTTCGGCCAGCACATCGCGGTAGGCCGGCTCGTCGACCACGTTGCGCTGCTCGCCGGGATCAAGCGCCAGGTCGTACAACTCGTCGCTCTCGTACAGGCGCTGCACGTACTTGTGGGTCGCCGTACGGCACATGGCCGCCTTGCCGTGGTACGGCTCGTCGAGTTGCACCTGGAGCGCGATGCGCGGCGCGTACAGGCCGAGCGGGCCGCCGCCGCTGGTGCTCTCCAGTTCCGAGGCCTGCACCTCGCCGAGCCGCCGCCCGCCCTCGCAGAACACCGCGTCACGGCCCTCCCGGTCGCCCCTGCCGCTCAGCAGCGGCAACAGGCTGCGCCCGAAGTGGTCGTAGCCCGGATCGATGCCGGTCAGCTCGTATACCGTCGCCGAGAAGTCCGCCAGCTCCACCAGGGCGTCGCAGACGCGCGGCGTCACCGCCACGCCGGACGGCGGCTTGACCACCAGCGGCACCCGGGTCAGGCAGTCCTCGAACGTGTTCTGGGCCTTCTCCACCAGCCCGTAGTCGCCGGTGAAGTCGCCGTGGTCCGAGAACAGGAACACCGCCGCGTCGTCGTAGCGTCCGCACTCGCGCAGGGCGTCGCAGAGCTGGCCGAACTGGTGGTCGACGCGCGCACACATGCCGTAGTAGGTGGCGCGCAACTCGGTCCAGCGTTCCTCGCTCCAGCGCTGCAGGCGCTGGCCGCGGCGAATGCCGCCGAGCAGCGACGGCTTGCCGGTCTCGTCCGCGGGCGCCGGAATGCGCGGCGGCAGCGCGGCGCGGTCGGTGACGCCGTACCACGGCTCCTCCACGCAGTAGGGCGGATGGGGGTAGGTGAGCGGCAGGTAGATGCACAGCGGCTGGTCGCCGCGGTACTCGCGCAGGCAGTCGATGGCGCCGAGCACGTTGGCCCAGTCGCGGTCGCAGTAGCACGGGTCGTCGCCGCGCTCCAGCCGGCCCTTGAAGAAGCTGTAGAAGTTGTCGCCCTCCGGGTCGCCGCGCCAGGCCAGGTCGCCGGCGTGGGCGCCCTCGCGCGGCGTGCAACCCCAGCGCCGGTAGTCGGCAGCGGTCGGCTCGAACTTCACGTCGCAGTAGGGCGACAGGTCGGCCCCGCCGGGCACCAGGTCGTTCTTGCCGCCCCACCACACGAAGTAGCCGTGCTCCTTGAGGGTGCGCAGCAGGTTGGGCTCGTTCCACTCCGGGTGCAGCATGTGGTGCATGGTGCGGTGCCCGCGCACGTGCGGGTACCAGCCGCTCATGAAGCTGCACCTGCTCGGTGTGCACACCGGGTTCTGGCAGAACGCCCGCGAGAACGACACCCCATCCCCCGCCACCAGCCGGTCGATCGCCGGCGTCACCGCCGCTTCGTTGCCCACGTGCCCGAGCACGTCCCCCCGCCACTGATCCGGATTGAAGATGATGATGTCAGGTCGCATGTGCCCTCCAGGGTAGCAGAAAGCGGAGGTTGGGCCGATCACGGCACGAGGCGTGTAGTCGCGGTGGCGAGCGCAACAAACGCACACGGTGCAGCGGCGACGCTCGGTAGACCTTGCAGTTTAGGCGTAGTATGCTCTCCGATGATGGGTCGCAAGGCACAACACGTCGTTCCCAGAGATGGGAAATGGGCCGTACGCAAAACCGGCGCCGATCGCGTAACGAAACATTTCGATACTCAGCGTGAAGCCATCGAGGCCGCCCGAGAACTCGCTCGAAAACAGAAAACGGAGTTGTACATTCATGGGAAGGATGGACGAATTCGCGAACGAGACTCCTTCGGGGACGACCCATTTCCACCAAAGGGATAGACACAAAACCTGGTTGACGCAGACTTCCGTCGAAGCGTTTTCGTAAACTGTCCGTTTGATCAAGAGTACGAGCCGATTCTGCAGGCGGTCTTGTTCTGCTTGGTACGCTTGGGTCTGAAACCGCGCATTGCGACCGAACGAAACGACGCCGGCGAACCAAGAGTAGAGAAGATCATTGAATTGATCAGGTCGTGTCGTTATTCGATTCACGACCTCAGCAGATGTCAAGCCCGCGCCCCGGGGGAACACTATAGACTCAACATGCCCTTTGAGCTCGGAGTCGATTTCGGATGTCGACGCTATGGCGGCGAGCCGTTTTCGGAGAAGGCTATTCTTGTGCTTGAGGAGCAGCCTTATCGCTATCAGGCTGCACTTTCAGACTTGGCAGGAAGTGACATTGAAGTACATCACGGCGACTACGAAATAGCCGTTAGGAAGGTGCGGAACTGGATTACCGGGTTCCTTGCTAGTGAGCTTGTCGGAGCTGCTCGCATCTTGGCAGAGTATGAAGACTTCCAGAAGTGGAACTACGAGCGTCAACTTGCCGCAGGCTTTTCCGAAGCCGACATTCGGGACTATTCCACCCCGGAGCTACTGCGAGCGATGCTTCGATGGATTGAGCAGCGCCGGCCGCGGGTGTGACACCGGCGTTCCTGTGAAGTGACATCGTGCACCATCACGCCGAGTTGTCTACGAAGCTCTGCAGCAAGCGAGAGGGTGGGATGTGTTGCCGATGGCCGGATAGGCTATCATGGGATGACGAGAGATGAGTGCGTTCTGGGAGCAGGTGGGTGGTTGTCTGGAGCGGGGCGAGCGGGTGTTCGTGGCTTGCGTGGCCGAGAGCACGCGCGGCTCGCCCGGCACGGCAGGGGCGAAGCTGCTGGTGGCAGAGGGCGGCGGCCCGTTCGGGACTATCGGCGGCGGCACGATGGAACACCGGCTGGTGGAGCAGGCGCGGGAGTTGCTGCGCAGCGGCGGGGCGCAGCCGGAGAAGCGCACCCTGGTGCACAGCGATACCGCGGAAGGGGAACAGTCGGGCATGGTATGCGAGGGCAGCCAGACCAACGTGTTCTGCGTGTTGGCCGGCGACCGCGACTGCACCACCGCGGGCGCCATCGCCGCCGCCGTACGGGAGGACCGGCCCGCATGGATGGCGATCGACGCGGGCGGCCTGCGGCTCATGGAGCGGGATGCGGACCTCTCACGGCCGCCGTTTGCGCTGACCGGGGAGGGGGAGCTCTGGCACTACGAGGAGGACCTGCTGAACCGGCGCCGGCTGGCGGTGATCGGCGGCGGCCACTGCGCGGTGGCGTTGGCCGAGGCGATGGCGCGCCTCGGTTACCGCACGCAGATCTTCGATACCCGCACCGAGGTGGTGACCCATTACCGCGCCGCGGCCGTGGGGACGGTGACCCACGTCGCGGACTACGCCGCCGCGGGACCGCTCATTGCCTGGCCCGAGCTGACCGCCGTGGTGGTGATGACCGCGGACTACCTGACCGACGTGCGCGCGCTTCTGGGGACGGCGGAACTGCCGTTTCCCTTCGTCGGCCTGATGGGCGGCAGGCGCAAGATCGCCCGGATCTTCGCCAAGCTGCGGGAGGAGGGGACCGCGCAGGAGGCGCTTGACCGGGTCCACGCACCTGTTGGCCTGGACATCGGCAGCGACACCCCCGAAGAAATCGCTATCAGCGTCGCTGCCCAGATCCTGCGCGAGCGCAACCGGGCCTGACGCGATGCCGGCGAGCACGCGGTTCATCCTCAACGACCGCGAGGTGGAGACGAACGCCCCCGCCGGCCTGTTGGTGCTGGACTTTCTACGCGACTGCGAGCGGCTCACCGGCACCAAGGAAGGCTGCAAGGAGGGCGACTGCGGCGCCTGCGCGATCCTGATCGGTGAGTTGGACGGGGATTCGGTCCGCTACCAGCCGGTCACTTCCTGCCTGGTGCCGCTGGCCGAGGTGCATGGCAGGCACTTGGTGACCATTGAGGGCTGCAACCTTGCCGGGCTCAACCCGGTGCAGGAGGCGATCGTCGAGTTCGGCGGCGCCCAGTGCGGGTTCTGCACGCCCGGCATCGTGGTGTCGCTGCACGGCCTGCTGCTCGACAACGGCAAGGGGCTTTCCCTCGACGACGTCAAGTACGCCCTGAGCGGCCACCTGTGCCGCTGCACCGGCTACCGCTCGCTCAAGGACTGCGCCGCCACGCTCGAGCGCGACCTCGGCAGCCGGCTGCAGGCCAACGGCAGCGCGAACCGCGTGGCTGCGCTGACCGCCGCCGGCGCTTTGCCGGAGTACTTCGCCGCCATCCCCGGGCGGTTGCGCGCCCTGTGTGCGCCGAGCCACGCCGCAGCCACGCTTGCCGGGGATGCGACGGCCCTCCTGGAGCCGGCGTCGATCGCGGCCAGCGTGCCTGCGGGGTTGGCTGCGTCCCCAAGTTCCGCTTCAGCGGCGCTGCCTGCGGATACGATGGCACGCCTCAAATCAGCGTCGGATGCGGGCAAGGGCAGCGCGCCGCCGGCAGCGTCCGCGAGGCGCACCGCTACGACCTTGAAGCTGCCACCGACGGGCACCGCCGCGGCACCGCGACCCGCACCCGTGGCGGAGCGACCGGACGGGTCGCCGGCTACCGCTTCGCCGCCGGATTCGTCGCGCGCGCCCTCCGAACGCGGCCCACACGCCGAACCGGCCCGCACTGCGCCGGCGACTGCCGCCTCCGCGGCGTCCGAGCCTCCGCCGGAGGATCCTGCTGCTGCGTCGGCGCGCGCAACCCAAGTGGAGTCGCCGAGCACAACCGTCCCGTCCGGCCCGCCTGCCGTGGCGGAGACCGAGGGCTCCTACCCGCGTCCGTCCGATCTTCTTATCGCCGGCGGCACCGACCTGTACGTGCAGCAGGGTGAGACGATACCCGGACGGCCGGTCACCGTGCTGGGGCGGCGCCCCGATCTGAAGGGGATCCGCCGCCACGGCGGCGAGTTCCGAGTCGGCGGCCTGACCACGTTCGAGGAGTTCGGCACCCATCCGGCGGTGATCGAAGCAATTCCGGCCATCGCGTCGTTCAATCACCTGATCGCCTCCTGGCAGATCCGCAACCGCGCCACCCTGGCCGGCAACATCGTCAACGCCTCCCCGATCGGCGACTTCACGGCGCTGCTGCTGGCCCTGGACGCGCGTGTTGTGCTGGAAGACGGCGGTGCGCAGCGGTCCGTTCCCCTCAAGGAGTTCTATCGCGGTTACAAGCAGATCGACCTGCGCCCCGGCGAGCTGCTCACCGAGGTTGCGTTCGCAGACCCGGCCGGGGCGCGGGTCAACTTCGAGAAGGTGTCCAAGCGTACCTGCCTCGACATCGCCTCGGTGAACAGCGCCTGCTCGATCCGCTGCACGGACAGCACGATCGATGATGCTCACTTCAGCCTCGGCGGCGTGGCGCCGGTTCCGCTCTACCTGCACGAGACCTCGCGGGCCGTGCGCGGCCGCAGCCTCGCCCTGGAAACGGCATGGGAGGCGGTGCGCGTGTCACAACAGGAGATTGCGCCGATCTCGGACGTGCGCGGGTCGGCCGAGTACAAGCGCCTGCTGGCACGGCAGTTGCTCATTGCCCACTTCGTCTCCCTGTTTCCCGACCGCTTCGCCGCCGAAGCGTTCTACGCCGGGAAGAGCGCATGACCAGGATGGCCTCGGCCGACACGAAACACATCGACTCCCATCTGCACGTGCGCGGCGAGTCGCTGTACGTCGACGACGTGCCGCCGCCGCCCGGCATGCTGCACGCCGCGGTGTTCGGCTCGCCGGTGGCGCACGGCGTCGTCACTCGCCTGGCCACCGGCGCGGCGCTCGCCGCCCCCGGTGTCGTGGCCGTGCTCACCGCGGACGACATCCCGGGCGTCAACCGCTTCGGCCCGATCATCGAGGACGAGCAGTTGCTGGTGGAGCGCGAGGTGTGCTTCATCGGCCATCCGATCGCCCTGGTGGTGGCGCGTACCGCGCACCAGGCGCGGCAGGCGCGTGAGCTGATCGAAGTCGAGATCGACCCGCTGCCGGTGGTGGTCGACCCGCGCGAGGCGTTCGCAGCCGGCGACCTGATCCATCCGCAGCGTACCATGGCGGCCGGCGACGTCGCCGGGGCATGGGACGACTGCGACGTGGTGGTGGAGGGGCGCTGCGAGGTCGGCGGCCAGGAGCACCTCTACCTGGAGACGCAGCGCTCCCGCGCGGTGCCCGGCGAGGACGGTGCGATGCAGGTGTTCTCCTCCACGCAGGGGCCGGCCGCGGTGCAGCACGTGGTGGCGGCCGTGCTCGGCAGGCCGATGCACAAGGTGGAGGTCGACGTGAAGCGGCTCGGCGGCGGCTTCGGCGGCAAGGAGGACCAGGCCACCCACTGGGCGGCGCTGGCCGCGCTGGCCGCCGCCCGCCTGGAAGCGCCGGTGGAACTGGTGCTGAACCGGCTCGACGACATCCGGATGACCGGCAAGCGCCACCCCTACTCCGCGGACTTCAAGATCGGGCTCACCGCACGGCGCGAGATCCTGGCCTACGAGGCCACCTTCTACCAGAACTCCGGCGCCTTCGCCGACCTGTCGGCACCGGTGCTGGCGCGCACGCTGTTTCACGCCACGGGCGCCTACTTCATCCCCAACGTGCGGGTGACGGGCGCGGCGTGCCGCACCAACCTGCAGCCGCACACCGCGTTCCGCGGCTTCGGCGGTCCGCAGGGGATGTATGTCATCGAGGCCGCCATCAACAAGGCCGCCGACGCCATGGGCATCGATGCGTCCGCCATCCAGCGCGCCAGCCTGCTGCGCGACGGCGACCGGTTCCACTACGGCCAGGTGGCCGGGCGCTGCCGCGCCGAGCGCACCTGGGACGAGCTGGAGTCGACGTTCGGGGTCGACGGCATCCGCCGGCGGGTCGCCGAACACAACCGCCGCAACTTCGCCCTCAAGAAAGGCTGCGCGCTGATGCCGGTGTGCTTCGGCATCTCGTTTACCAAGAGCCACCTCAACCAGGGCCACGCCCTGGTGCACGTCTACACCGACGGCAGCGTGAGCGTGACCACCGGCGGCATCGAGATGGGGCAGGGCATCAGCAGCAACGTCGCCTCGGTGGTGGCGCGCACCTTCGGCATTGCAAGGCACCGGGTACGCGTGGAGAGCACCAACACCACGCGCGTGGCCAACATGTCGCCGAGCGCGGCCAGCGCCACCACCGACCTGAACGGCAACGCCGCCATCATCGCCGTCGAGACTATCCTGGGGGGCATGCGCGAAGCGGCCGCCGCGGAGCTTAGGGCGGTGGATCCCGCCACGGTGACCATCGCCGGCGAGCAGGTCCGTGTCGCCGGCAGGCCCGCCGGCATGAGTTGGACCGACGTGGTGGACCTCACCTACCACGCCCGCAGGCGGCTGTCCGCACACGGCTACTACGCCACGCCGGGCATCCACTACGACGAGCAGCGCGAGCACGGCCACCCGTTCGCCTACCACGTCTACGGCACCGCCGTGTTCGAGGTGACCGTCGACTGCCTGCGGGGCACCTACGCCGTCGACCAGGTGAAGATCGTCCACGACCTCGGCCGCACCATCAACCCTACCGTGGACCGCGGCCAGGTGGAGGGCGGCCTCGCGCAGGGCATGGGCTGGATGACCATGGAGGACCTGCAGTGCGACGCGGACGGCCGCTGCCTGTCGCACGCCCTGTCCACCTACAAGGCCCCGGACGTCTACTTCATGCCCGACGACATGGCGGTGAAGTTCCTGCAGCCGGAGGACAACCCCTACGGCCCGCTCGGCGCCAAGGCGGTCGGCGAGCCGCCGCTGATGTACGGCATCGGCGTCTTCTTCGCCCTGCGCAACGCCATGAAGGCGTTCCGCCCCGGCGCCGACCTGCCCCTCGACACCCCGATGACCCCGGAACGCCTCCTCCTCGCCCTGCACCGGGACATGAAGACCATTGGTGTGAGACAAGTGACGGGTCACCGTTCCCCAGAAATTCGACCCGTGCTCCCAACATTCCGCGATGTGTAATCGTGGCCCGTTGGCAGGGTAGATTAGCCGTCCGCATCTCTTTTCCTCGGCGGATACGCACAAAATACCGCTGGTGAGTCTCTCGATGATGGCGCTACAATTCCGAACTAATTTCTCAAGATCGGGAGGTCATCTCGAAGTTGCTGCGCTAGCTCGTGTTGCGGGAATCTTCGCATGGCTTCCGTCCATATTGAGATTGCCTCCGCTTTGCGTTGGGCGTTCCACGTTACTCCTCCTAGGTTGAACCAAGCCAGAGCATAGTTTTCATCCTGTTGCAACGCGTTCTTGTAAGCAGCTATGCATCCCTGAACGTCGCCGGTACCCTCCTTTGCGATTGCAACTTGAAACCAACTCAAAGCATCAGGTTGATGCTCCCGAGCCTGCTCCAAAAGCACAGATAGAGCCTCCGGGTAACGCTTCAGGAAGTTCAGCGCCGTGCCCAGACAATACCCGTAGGCTGCCGGGGAAAGTTGATAGGCCTTGCGATAGCATTTCTCGGCTTCTTTCCAGTCGCCCTCTCTTTGAGCCCAGTGTCCAGCTCGGTCCCACAAAAGAGCTGGATTCTCCACGCCGTATTCTACCAGATCTGAAACGGCTTGGCGTACCTCTTCATAAGCCAGCTTGGGGTCTCCGCCCATATCGTGGATACGGAAGTAGCAAAGCAGCTTCGCTCTGTGACCCCGAAGATCCTCCGAGAATTCTTTGGTATACCGTTCCCAAAAGGTAACTGATAACTCGGAGGACGCGAGCGTGTCCGTTCCGTATGATGCTACCAATTTTGTGCACCATGGCCACGACCAATCCAAATCGTTACCAATGTTCAATAGGGTGTTGATATCTCGGAACGCCTCTACGGATCGTCCCAATCGAAACTGAGTCTCAGCGCGCCACCCGAGGATCGACGGCGACGCGCCAGAAGAGTCAGGAGACCAGACAATGGAATCGAGATGTTGGAGTGCACTTGCGAGGTCCGATCCGTCGCGGATGTACCACAGCGCCAACGCAAGGTGTGCCTCGGGAAGATGAGGATCGAGATCCAGTGCCCGAGCATATAGTGTTTTGGCTCCGGATGTTCTGCCCGTCTTTTCCATGACTGATCCGAGATTCTTGTAGCAGCGCGCGACAGCGGTGGGGGATTGCTTTGGATCGAGCGCTCGTAGGGCGGCGTTGTATGCATCGCTCGCTTTCTCGTACTCCCGTAACGCAAACCAAGCATTTCCAAGGTTGTACCGCATGGTGCCCGGCGAGGGAACGTCACGACTAAGGGCACCGTTGATAGAGTCGATACCTTGGCGAATTCGCTCATCGTTATGTTTCTGACCAGTTAACGCAAGGTTAATCTCTGCAAAGTACGTTGGAAGAATGGAGTCACTTGAAGTGCCTATTATCGTCTGAAAAGTGTCGAAATTACAGCTGATAATAGCGTCGTTTCCGCGATTGTATAGATCGAGTAGGAGTCCGTGAGCTTTCCTCCGATCAGAGGGAACATACAAGTCGAGTGAAGTGGTTTCTACGTTGCGCACTATGTTCTCTGGAGGCGCTGCTTCGAAATTCAGCCGGCTATCCCTCGCGCTCTTGGCATGGATAGTGACATAGCGGGACAATTCTTCCTGAAAGAACGGATCTAAAGCCGTGGCGAACCAGACTGTTATGGTGTGTTGGTTCACATCATTTGTCAGGGTGTGTTCATGTTCACGTAATACGTCATCGACCATGCGCACCAACAGACGCGCTGACGGTACATGGTAACACACAAGTATCGAGCCGGGCTGCATAGCGAGATAGTTCAAGGTGCGTCGCTTTATCGGTAGGCTTACGGCGCCATCATTATTCGGTGTCTTGTTCGTGGCCTTCAGTTGGACGTGTACACGAATATTAGTCATCGTGCCATCGTTGACGGCTTCGATCTGAACGTCTGTACCGTAATCAATCCTGTCCGGAGACTGCACTACGAACCTTCCGCATTGAGAGATTGCCTTGTGAAAGGCGCTCTCCGATTGATCTCTTATTTGGCTATTCTCGTCTCGTCTGGGAAGATCATTCAAACTGAACAACCGCTTTGGCACGGTTTACGTGTTGAAACCTGTGTACGTGATCGATGAGACCATGCTTCGCTCAAGGATGTTGTGGATCTCCCCTGGGTGCGAACATACACCATGACACCAGCAGCCGAAACCGTTGTACGCGTTCACGGCTTTGATCCATTCGCCGAGGAAACGTCGTTTGGTTTGGTCTTGTTCGGTTTCCTGACCCTTGGTCTCGAGGATCAGCATGCCGCCAGATCGTAACCGGATGAGGAAGTCGGGACGGTACTTGCGTACGACGCCCCGGTGGACGTAAACGATCTCGAAGCCAAGGTGATCGTTCTTGACCCAGGAGGCAACCTCGTGCGCGTGGTCGAGGACGAATGCATCGGATGCTTCCCAGGTGCTATCGTATACGCAGGAGTTGATGTGGCTGCGGATTGTGTATTCGCAGGGTTTGCCGGTGTACCAGGTTCGCATGTCGCCTGTTGAGCGGATCGGGCGGTCGCGGTCGAAGACTGGCTCAAGCCGTTCGGAGTTGGTGTGGCGGATCGCCTCCCACAGATGCCTGACCAACGACGTCATGTTGAGCGTCACAACGAGGCGGCGTTTGAGGTCGTCCCGCTGGTACACCTTGGGAGTGATGACCATTCTGTCTGAGTGAAGGAATTGCTCGATCAGGCGCACGAGTTGTGCGAGGAGCATCGCACGTCCGCCGCGCCACGTTGGTTGGATCTGATCGAATACCTCACCGGCAGTTTCGAAGATGATGCGCTGCAACCGGAACTCGCGCGCCAGTTCCGTGAGTTTGATCGGTGCGATGTTGGTGACGTCCGGCTTGCCCTCGACGATCGGAGCGAGTTCGGCGAGCTGTGCGGTCTTGCTCGCGTCGATCTCCAGAGGCTCGACGGTATCCCAATCCAAAGTTAGGCGTGGCCGATACGTGTGATCGATGCGGACTACATTGGGCCACGAAATCTCGAACTCTTGCTTCTCCGATACTGGCTCGATTGCGGTTTTCGGCGTTGGCGGCGCTGGCGGACCGTCAGCTCCCCCCTCGTGAGGCAGAAACGTGAAAGGCACTCCGAAGATATTTACGTACTCCGGTTTGAGACAGCCGTCCGGTGTCATCTCGTCGTAGGACGTACGGCGCAAGCCGCGGCCGACGACCTGCTCACAGAGAAGCTGGCTTGTGAACGCGCGCAGGCCCATAATGTGCGTCACAGTCTTGGCGTCCCAGCCTTCCGAGAGCATGCCGACAGAGATCACGTTCTGAATGCTCTCGCCTTCAGTACCAACCTTCCCGACAGTATCCACCTGTCGGCGCAGCAATTCAGCTTGTTGTTTCTTCGTCGGCTTACGCCTTGAGCTGTCGCTTGGGGCTTGTTTCCCGTCACCGCCGTCGAGGTCAGCCACCGGTTCCTCGGCGGCCTCAGCGGCGGAGAGCACTTTCGAGTCAATGTGCAGGGTGCGCTCAGGATCACACAACTCATCGATACGGATCCGGTGGCGATCGAACGCGTACTTGATTCGCGCAGCGGTCTCGGTGCGGTTGGCCACGGTGATCATCACCGGCGGAGTGGACGGCTTGTTTCCCTCTCTCTGCTGGGCCGCCCAACTCCTCGCGATTTCGCGCCAATCGTAGCCGAGCAGATAGTAACCGTTGATGACCAGATCCGGCAGAGGTTCCTCGGACTTAGCGCGTCGGTTCAGGTCGTCCTTGACGGCTGCATCGTTGTAAATGTGGTACAGACGTGACTTGTAGCTCTTGGCGTCTGGTACGGCATCGTCGCGGATGACCACGCGTGGAGTCTTGACTAGTCCGGCTTCGATGGCGTCGTTCAACCCGAAATCGCTGACTATCCAGCCGAACAGGGCGTCATCGGAACTTCGTTTTCCGGATGGTGCGAATGGCGTGGCGGAGAAGTCATAACAGGTCAGAATGCCACGCGTCCGGTCGATCCGATCCAGACCGCCAATCCACTTGGTGGCGGCCTCGATTTCTTCCTTCGGAACTCCCTTGACCTTGGACTCGGCGGGAACACGCCAAGCATGGTGAGCCTCGTCGTTGATGACCAGGATGTTGTGCGCCTTCGCCATGTCTCCGAGTACGTCGCGTACGTAGGCTTCGTCACTCTTGACACCGCGTTTGTCAACGCTACGCCTTCGCGCAATCCGTTCAGGCGTCTCCCAATTGAGTGCGTGCCAGTTGCGGATCACGACCTTGCCCTGAAGCAGCCTGTCACGCAGCGACGTTGGTACGATGCGGAACGCGTCGTAGTAGTTCTCGGTATGAGACGGCTCCAACACGGCCAGACGGCTTCGGACCGTGAGGCCGGGAGCGATCACGAGGACGTGCTTGGAATACCGCGTGTCCTGCGGGTAGGCAACCTTATTCAGCACTTGCCACGCGATGACCATGGCCATGACGATGGTCTTGCCGGTGCCCGTCGCCATCTTCGCGCACAACCGCGCGAACGCTCCTCCGTCGGATGGAACCTCCACCCCGACCCTGTCGGCCGGCGGTGCCTCGGCGAGCCAGATCAGTGTCTCCGCGGCCTCCAGTTGGCAGAAGAAGAACCGCCTCGCCCCGAACTCCTCAGGATCGTTCCAGTAGGTGAGTAGCCGGCGGGTGATCGCGGAGACACCCGGGTATCCGTTCAGTCGCCACTGTCGTACGCGCGGGCGGATCCGATTGACCAGCGGGATCTCGATAAACACACCAGGATCATCGAACGCCTTTGAGTCAGCCGATGCGACGACGTAACCTGCCGGTCGACGCCCGTCGAGCTGATCGAACATCCGGGTCTCACGCTCGTATCGCCAGTAACTCGCCGGTTCCACGTAGGGCGAGTTCACAATCAGCCGATCTATCCTCCTGCGAGGCACTACTGCGGTCCCGTAGATATCAGTGGTTCAATGAGCGTGAGGAGGTTCGGGACGCTCTGCTGCGAGGTGTTCCATACGATGTCCATATCGATGTCGTCATACCCGTGGATCATCCGGTTGCGCATTCCGGTCATTGAGGTCCAGGGGACCTCGGGGTGACCTGCGCGGAACTCCGACGACACCCGACCGGCGGCCTCACCGACAATCTCAAGACGACGGATGACCGAGTCCTGAAGTGCCGTGTCCCGAAGGAATCGGTCACGTTCTACACCTCGCACGTAGTCAACTATGAGACGAGCTGACAAGACGATGTCGACGAGATAGTCTGAATCACGACTCATAGATGACCCGCGCTGATTGCAGTATCGCTCTTCGGCGTCCTTGATTGTGGCTTCTCTCGATGCCACGTCGACTGACCAGATCCACGTCATGTCCGAATATCGATCGGAGATCTTCCTCCATCTGATGCAGATCGAACAGCGTATGTTCGGCTTTCTCTCCTAGCGTGACCAGAACATCAACATCGCTCTCGGGGCCAAAGTCATCGCGGAGTACCGAGCCGAACAGCGCGAGTTCGGAGACGTCCCAGCGCCTGCAGAACCCGGCAACCTCTGCTTGGCGGGCCTTGATCTCCTCATTCAGGCGCAGGTTTCCCTCCATCAGACCCTTGTTCGAGATCCTGCCACGTCGGCGAGCGGTATCACTTTCAAGCTTTCGATGCCCCGGTCGTCTACGATCTTGACGGCCGCTCGTTCGTGTTCACCGGGCTCGAACGGGAGGGACACGGTACCGCGGTAGGCTGCAATCCGGTTCTGGTCGATCTCCGCCCTGAGATTGCGTGCGAGCCGCGCCCATCCGTCAGCGTCGCCGGCCATGGGGAAGAACACCTGACGCGGAAACAGGCTGCGTCCATCGTAGTCGTGATCCAGCATCCACAGGGCGATTCTGCCGGCGCCGCCCGATTCCACGTTACCGCTCCTAGTGTTGTAGTAGTCGAAGCCGTGGACGGAAGCCCGTAGCTTGCCGGTATCTTCACCCGCTTCGATCCGCTCGATGCCAACATCGGGCTGGCCGATGAGCCAGAAGCTCTCATTGCTTGTCCGCTTCTTCTTGAGATCGTCGGTGAGCAGGTCGGCATTCATCTGCGCCTTTAGCAGTGTTACACCGGGCCAGTTTGTCTCGTCGATGTCCTTTGAGGCCTCGGGGTCGAACTGGAACGCGGCGAAGACGATGATCTTGGGCCTGGGAACGAGGCTCTGTGCTTCCTCAATGGCAAGCTCCACTTGGCCCTGCTCCAGCGGTGCGTGGTCGGGGCCGAACGACACTGCCAGCCGCTGCGGATCGTAGGCTGTGCCCGCATCGCGAATGTGGGCAGCGCCGGAGGCATCCGGACGTGTGTCACCTTCGGCGTGCAGCCACCGGGTTCCGGGCAGAGACTCAAGCCGCGCGAACGAGATCCGCTGACCTGCCTTGCCGCGGATGCCGGTCCTTTGCAGTTCGTCACGCCAATCGCCCTGCCGTAGCGTCGCCCCGGATCGGGCGACCGACTCGTCGGCAGGCGGTGTGTTCTCCACAGTCTCGTCCAATGGCTTTACCGTTGGTGCGGGAACGGCCTCCACGGTGAACGGTCCAGTAACGCGCGCCTTCCGTCGGTCGACCTCTGGCTGATCGTATAGGGTGGTCTCCCTCAACGGCTCATCGTACCCCAAAGTGCGAGGTGATACAGCCGGCACTCCTCCGTAGCGAAATCCCGCGCCAACACCTTCGGCAGGATGGGCCAACTTGAAATAGTCGAAGTTGGCAGTCATAAGACGTTGGCGCGCAATGGTGATTGCCACCCGCGAAGTGTCGCAGGTTATCCAGCGACGTCCCCACTGCTCGGCAACCCAGGCAGTCGTGCCCGAGCCGCAGGTCAGGTCAAGCACCAGATCGCCAGGGTCGGTGGTCATGAGGACACACCGTTGGATTGCTTTGGTGGCGGTCTGAACTACGTAACGCTTGTTCTTCTCAGACATGGGTGAGTGCCAAATGCTGTTGATTCGGCGTCCCGGTATTTCCGACTCATACCGCTTCCAACTCAGCCGAGCATCGTCTCCTGCAGCGTCGAGACGATTTAACTCTGAGAGCCGATCAATACCCTCGTGCGAGATCGCCCAGTGCCGATCATCGCCGCACGGGAAAAGTCGTCCCTTCCAATTGTAGGGTTCTGAGCGTCCGGTCTGTGACGCGCCCTGAGAATCAAGAGGCATGCGGCGGTATATTCGTGCATCTTCTGGTAGATACTTGTCGGGATCAAATCGCTCTTGGGGTTGCAGTTGCGACACTCTCCGTCTGGCAATTCGACCATTGCATAACTACTGAAAAAGTCGACGATCTCTGCCCGGCTCAGCGATTCGTAGAGCTGTCGGTACTTTGATTGCTGTCGATCCTTCGCGTACCAAAGAAGATAGTCTGCGACTTGTGGCAGCGTACTGGCCGAACTGTCGCCAGTAGTCGCGTAGGAGATAGTAGCCATGCGGTTCGCTGCGCCAAAGATCTCGTCGAGTACGACAGCCGCGCGATGAACATTCTCATCTCCGATCTGCACGAAGCAGCTACCGCTCACGTGCAGCAGATCACGTGCTAGTAGCAACCGGTCGCGGAGATAGGCAAGATACGAGTGAATGCCGAGCTCCCAAGTGTCCCGGAATGCGCGTATCTGCTCCGGCTCGGCGGTAAGGTCGTCATCTCTTCCGTCCGTGACCTCGCGTCGATTCACGAATGGCTGGAAATTCGATCCGTAGCGGATGCCGTATGGAGGATCGACATACACCATCTGCACGTGCCCGGCGAGGCCTTCCTTCTCAAGCAGGCTATTCATCACCAGCATGCTGTCTCCGGCGATGAGACGGTTGGTCCAGTTGTGCCGGTGGCGGTAGAACTCGATCGCTTGACGGATTGGCGGATTCGCCGCGGGTTCTTCGAACAACGAGAGCTGTGGGTCCGCACCGTTCCGCTGGCGGACGGCCTCAACGACGGAGCGTGGGTCGATGCGTTCGTGCACATGCAGGGAGACCGTGGGCACCTCGAACGACGTGTGCTCCGCCTTACCGGCCCAGGACAGCTGCGGATCGAGGTATGCGTCATGGGCGTAGCTCACTCGCGCCGATTCGGGGTCGGTGGCCGGCGTGACCAAACCGACAGGTGGATTGTTGGTGCGGTCCTTGCCGGCATGCGCGTAGTTCTCGATAGCGCGCTTGGTCTTCCTAGCTCGGTGCGCCACTAATCCCTCGTCTATCTCGTAACAGGGTGAACAAAACAACAGGTCGCCACCCATGTAGATGACAGAACCAGCTCGGACGTGAGAAGTCGAGGTCGTTCATGACCGATGTCAGAGATCTACTTGACACGAAGTCCCTTCGTCCTTGGTCGGGAACGTGTACATATTGTAGAGTCCGTGGGTCCTCTTTCTTACAAAAAAATTAATCTTAACACTGTAAAGATTCGATAGCTTGTTGAGTACGTCTCTAACGTCTTTATTTTCCATTGATCCATCATCTTTTTTAAACATTAGATGGTAGAAAGATACCAGGGCCGCGGCATCATCGACACGAATGGCCACGCTAGGACCGGCAAACGACAGAATCTTAGTTTCTCTGAATAGTCGCTCTGCGAGGAATTTATTCGCCATCTCACACGCCGCAACAAATAACCTCGTATTGTATAGGCAATCTCGAAGTATAGCACTCAGTGCCGGATTGGAGATCGTTTCGAATGTCGTGTCAATTCCACATTCATTTGCGTGGCAGGCAATGTGCAGGTATCGGTAACTAGATATGCGGAAGAGTTTGGCGATCTCTTGCAGCTCGCGGTGCGTACGGATATAGAAATATTTCGTATCTTTCTTTCCCGATAGAGTAAGCATCCGTGAGATTATGTCACCCTCTTGTATGTGCGCTTCTTCATCTTGGATTCGGAGAGACTCGATGATGAATAACTGTGGTAGCGACTTCTTCTTCATTGGTAACGTACCCTTTCCTAAGCACGCGGCACTGCTTGTGGCGGTGCGTCTCGGCCATTGAATCGTTGACTCAGCGACTAATCAGATCCCAAAGGTTCACTTGAGCAGACGACACACCGCTCCGATTTCTTGGAGTCCACACCCTAGTCACTGCGTTTGGACTGATCGGCAGTCTGACGACAAATGCATTCCTGAACATTGTTCGATAACGACCAAGAAGGATCAGATCGTTGGCATGATGTGCTCCGATTACATTCACATCGTGGACGGCCAAGTCGCACATTGCGATGCGAAAGTCCTGACTCTCACTGGCCCAAGCTTTTTTCGCGTAGCGTAGGACCTTAGTGCCATAGACTCGTTCCAACACTGGCTGTGCTCGTACGGGATCACCTAGTTGAAAGACCGAATACAGGAAATCTCGACCATCGATCGCGACTAGGCGCTCAGATGCTTCGAACTCAATCATCACCGGGGTATCGTTGGTTTCGTTGAGGTTGTGTTGCCAAGCATAGTAGGATGCCCCGTATGGTTCTCCACACGCACATATGGCAGGTGCGGAGTCTTGCCCTGTTCGCGTGTCGGACAAGCTCAAGTCATCATTCGCGTACAGCGCATCAAGGTCGCCGGGGCGGCTGTATTCCATCGGCCACGCCCCTTGTCCCGGTTGGAGCCCAGTTCGCCGTATTGTGTCGATCGTGCTCATCGCGCTTGCCGATGGAACAGCTATGCCTCGAAAAACCGCACTAGTTCAAACCTCTACCAAACGAACGGGTCGCCGGAGTCGCCGCCTGCGACTTCAACACACGTCCGGGGCGACCTCGGTCGCAATCTAATAGGAAATTGCCAACAGCGTCCACATACAGCACTAATGGTGCGACTCACAAGGGCTGGCGAGTAAGCCAAGATGGGCGCGGGGAGTTGTTTGGTGATGGAGCCCGTGGACTAGCTAGGTGAAGATCGTCAAGGACCTCGGCCGTACCATCAATCCCACCGTGGACCGCGGCCAGGTGGAGGGCGGCCTTGCGCAGGGCATGGGCTGGATGACCATGGAAGACCTGCAGTGGGACGCGCAGGGCCGCTGCCTGTCCCACGCCCTGTCCACCTACAAGGCCCCGGACGTCTACTTCATGCCCGACGACATGGCCGTGCAGTTCCTGGAACCGGAAGACAACCCCTACGGCCCGCTCGGCGCCAAGGCGGTCGGCGAACCGCCGCTGATGTACGGCATCGGCGTCTTCTTCGCCCTGCGCAACGCCATGAAGGCCTTCCGCCCCGGCGCCGACCTCACCCTCGACGCCCCCATGACTCCGGAACGCCTCCTTCTCGCCCTGCACGCTTGAGAGGTGGGAGGCAAGTCCCGGAGCCAGGCGCAGTGCTACTCGACCGCCTGTAGGCGGCCCTCCACGACGGGGGCGACGGAGCCGCGGGCGGCGATGTAGTCGATGACCTGGCTGGCCATCAGGGTGCCGGCGTTGGCGTCCACGAGGCGCACCTGGTCTTCGAGCACGTCGTAGCCGTCGCCGCCGCCGGCCATGTAGTCGTTGGTGGCCAGGGTGTAGGTGGCGTCCAGGTCGAGCGCGGCGCCGTCGCGGGTCACCGCCAGCACGCGGTCGCCGGCCGCCCGCCCGGCGTCGAAGCGCACGGCCAGTCCGGCGACGTGCGGGAAGCGGCCGGCGCCGTCCTCGATCTTGCTGAAGCCGTTCTCCAGCGCCGCGACGATGTCGTGGCCGGTCATTTCCAGCACCACGGTCTTGTTGCCGAACGGCAGCTCGCTCAGGATGTCGCGCCGGGTCAGCGTGGTACCGGGCTCGTAGATCCGGTTGGCGCGGATGCCGCCGCCGTTGGTCAGCGCGATGTCCGCGCCGGTTGCCGCCCGCATGGCGTCGGCGATCAGGTTGGCGATGGCCGCCTCCTTGCCGCGGATCGTCTCCCGGCGGCTGTCGAGCTCGGTTGCGGTGGTGCCGATCTCGACGTCGAGTTCCTCGGACAACTGGTCGAGGTAGACCTGGGCGGCCGCGGCCAACTCCGCGTCCGGCGCCACGCGCGCGGTGTTGATGATCCGGAACGCGGGGCTCCAGGTAAAGCGCATGCTGCCGCGCCGCTCCACTTCGTCCAGCGTAAGGTCGATCACCGTTACCCAGTCCGCCTGCTCGCCCGATTCGGCGAACAGCGTGTCGCCGTTGAAGTCGACGCGCAACTGGTGGTCGTCGCCGCTCAGCAGCAGGTCCACCGCGCCCTGCCGCAGCAGCGCGCGGTCCTCCGAGGTGTCGGTGTGCGCGAGCGCGATCACCAGCTCGGCGCCCGCCTCGCGCAGCGCCGCACTCTGCTCCGCGGCAACCTCCTCGACGTCCCGGAAGGTGACCGAGCCGGGGCTCGACTTGACCGCGGTGCCGAGCGTGGTGAGTCCGAATATGCCCACCTGGAACGGGCCGACGTCGACCAGGATCGACTCCTGCGCGCCGTCGATGATCTCGCCGTCGCTGTCGATGTTGTTGGCGCCGAGCATCGGGAAGTCGGCTTCCGCGATGCGTTCCATGGCGACCGCCGGGCCGAAATCGTACTCGTGGTTGCCGATCGCCATGGCGGTGAGGTCGAGCTGGTTGAGCAGTTCGATCATGTGCGCGCCCTGGTCGAAGCCGGACATCAGCGACGGCGAGATGGCGTCGCCGGCAAAGGTGACGATCACGTTGTCGTGCATGGCCCGTTCTGCCTTGATTACCGCCGCCAGCCGCGCCACGCCGCCCTGGCCGCCGCTCTCTTCCATGCGGTCCAGGTCGTTGAAGTGCACGATGGTCAGTTCGACCGGCGCGGCGAACAGGTGGCCGGCAGTCAAGAGCAGGGCGGCCAGTGCGGCAGCCGCTACCGCTCGCGGTCTCTTCGCTACAGTGGTGTTCACGTGGTGAGTCCTCCGTGTTGGTTGGTGGGTCGGGATGATTGGAATCTAATGATTTCCGAGGTCGATCCGCAACAACTTCGACCGAGCCCCTCCCCGCGTGAGCCGGCGATGACCGGCGGGTGAGTGTTGCGCCGGCGCGGCGGGTCGTCAGGAGCCTGAGCGGTTGGATTGCCGCGGGCGGCGCAAGCGGGTGACGGCGAACAGCAGCAGGGCGGCGACCACGATCGAGGGGCCGGAGGGCGTGTCGAGCCGCGCCGACGCGAACAGGCCGCCGGCGATGGCGAGGACGCCGGCCGCGGCGGCGAGCAGGGCCATCTGCTCCGGGTTGACGGCGAAGCGGCGCGCGGTCGCGGGCGGGATGACCAGCAGCGCCACGATCAGCAGGATGCCGACGATCTTGATCGCCACCGCGATCACGGTGGCCATCAGCAGGCCGAAGACGAGGCGCGTCCGCTCCGGCCGCAGCCCGGCCACGGTGGCCAGGTCGACGTTGACGGTGGCGGCCAGCAGCGGCCGCCAGATCCGCGCCAGCACCGCCAGCACCAGCATGCCGCCGCCCCAGATCAGGGCCAGGTCGGTGCGCGATACGGCGAGGATGTCGCCGAACAGCAGCGCCTGCAGGTCAATGCGGATGTTGGGAAAGAACGCCATGATCACCAGCCCGGTGGCCAGGCCGCCGCGCGCGAGCAGGCCGAGCACGGTGTCCGCCGGCAGCGTGCCGCGTCCCTGCAGGTAGAACATCAGCAAGGTGACCAGGCACGCCGACGCGAAGATGCCCAGCACCAGGTCGATCTGCAGCACCAGGGCGAGCACCACGCCCAGCAGTGCCGAGTGGGCGATGGTCTCACCGAAGTAGGCCAGGTGGCGCCACACGACGAAGCAGCCGGCCGGCCCGGTGACCAGCGCGAGTCCGACGCCGGCGAGCAGCGCGCGCAGGAGGAAGTCGTCCAGCACCGCTTCAGTCCGCCCTCGGGCGCGCTTCACCGACGCTCACCGGCTCAGCCGCGGCCTCGCCGGACGGCGGGTGGTCGTGTTCGTGCGGCAGCAGCACCACCACGTCGCAGTCGCTGTTCATGACCATCTGCAGGTCGTGCGAGATCAGCAGAATCCCGCAGCCCAGGTCGTTGCGGATGCCCTCGACCAACTCGTGGAGCACGCCGGCGCCGGCCAGGTCCACGCCTTGGGCGGGTTCGTCGAGCACCAGAAAGTCGGGCCGGTGGATCAGTGCGCGGGCCAGCAGCAGGCGCTGCAGCTCGCCGCCCGACAGGGAGGTGACCGGCGGGTCGCCGAGCCGCTCCAGGCCCACGGCGGCCAGCGCGGCGTCGATCTCCCGCGCCGCGAAGCGACCGGTCAGTTTCATCAGCCGGCGCAGGCTCAGCGGCAAGGTGTGGCTCACCGCCAGCCGCTGCGGAACGTAGCCCACCGCCAACCCGGGAGCCCGCTCGATTGTCCCCTCGTCGATGTCGATCAAGCCGAGGATCGCCTTCGCGCAGGTCGACTTGCCGGCTCCGTTGGCGCCGATCAGGTAGACCAGTTCGCCGCGCGGCACCTGCAGGTCGACGTGGCGGATCAGCCAGCGTTCGCCGCGCCGCACGCCGATGTCATGCGCCGCTACCAGTGCCACAGCACCGGAGGAACCGGTCTTGGTTGCGTTGATCATTTGACGCCGTCGCTTCTTTTTCTTAATTGTTCCAGGGATCAAGGAACACGGATAGGAGCAATGTATACAAGGTATAAACGATTCCTGGTATTGGCGCTCGGTTTCGCGGGATTCACGATAGCCGCGCCGGGGGCATTCGCCGCGGGAGATGGAGAAGCGGACGGCGACGGGTTTCCCGTGGTGGCCTCGATCAAGCCGGTGCACTCGCTGGTGAGTGCCGTCATGGCGGGCGTGGCCGAGCCGCACCTGGTCATTCGCGGGGCGCAGTCGCCGCACACCTTCAGCATGCGTCCCTCCGACGCCGCGGCGTTGTCCAAGGCCCGGGTGATCTTCCTGATCGACGAACACAAGGAGGTCGCGTTGGCCGGTCCCATCGGCAACCTCGGGGACGATGCCCTGGTGGTGCGGTTGGCCGGCTCGCAGGGCCTGCACCTGTTGCCGTTGCGCGAGGGCGGGGCGTTCGAGGAGCACGATCATGAAGAGGCGGACCACGAGCACGACATGAACGGGGACGACCAGCATCATGACGATGGCCACGGCCACAAGCATGGCCATCATCACGAGCACGGCGACGTCGACTTTCACGTCTGGCTGGATCCCGAGAACGCCGTGCTGATGACCTACGAGATCATCGAGGCGCTGTCGCTGGCCGATCCCGACAACGCCGCAACCTACGAGAGCAACGGGTATGCGCTGATCGACCGCCTGGACGAGTTGATCGCCGAGCTCGACGCCGAGCTGGCCCCGATTCGCGACAAGCCGTTCATCGTCCTGCACGACGCCTATCGCTACTTCGAGCAACGCTTCGACCTGAACGCCGCCGGCTCCATTACCGTCAACCCGGAACGGGCGCCGGGCGCGCAACGGATCGCGGAGATTCGCGACAAGGTTCGCGAGCTCGGCGGCGTGTGCGTATTCTCCGAGCCGCAATTCGACTCGCGCGTCATCGACGTGGTCACCGAGGGCACGGCCGCGGACGCCGGTATCGTGGATCCGCTCGGCGCCGAGATCGAGGATGGACCGGAGCTCTACTTCACGCTGCTGCGCAACCTCGCGGCGTCGTTCAAGGCGTGCATGTCGGGCATCGGATAGCGCCGCCGCGCGGCCGGCCCGCGGCTTCGGCGGTCAACTGCCGCGGTAGGTGGTGTAACTCCACGGCGAAACGAGCAGAGGCACGTGATAGTGGGCGTCGGCGGCCATGCCGAACGCGACCGTGACCTGATCCAGGAACGGCGGCTCGGGCAGCGTCAGTCCCGCGCCCGCGAAGTATTCACCCACGTGGAACACCAGTTCCCACCGCCCGGTGCGGAACGCTGCGCCCTGCAGCAGCGGCGCGGCGCAGCGCCCGTCGTCGTTGGTGCGCGCGGTCGCGATCAGGCGGCGGTCGGCGCCGGCGGCATACAGCTCTACCCGGATGCCCGCCCCCGGCCTGCCCTGTGCGGTGTCCAGCACGTGGGTGGTGAGCATGCCCATCACTGTCTCCTCATGGTGGCTTCGATCTGCCCGTTCGGCTCGTCGGTGGGCAGGAACAGGCACCCGGCCGCGTCGCGCCCGAACGCGGACAGGTCGATCGGCAGGTAGTGCACGTTGGGCATCGCCAGGGTGATCTCACAGATGCCGGGGGCGGCGGCCAGGGCCGCCTCTCCCATGCGGTACATGCTGTCCTGCACCGAGTAGCTGTAGCTGGAGGCGAACACCCCGAGCAGGGCGGCACGGATGGCGCCGGCGGCCGCCGCGTAGTCGGGCGGCTGGTCGGGACCGGCATTCGCGAAGCGCCAGGTCGCGCACATCCGGGTGGCCAGGATGCGGTCGGTAGTGGCCGGCAGCGTGGTGTACTCATCCTGCACGTAGTCGACGAAACCCGACCCGGTGGTCTTCATGATCGCCAGGTCGCGCACGCCGGCCACCACCTCGCGCGCCGATCGCGTCACCGTGGCGCGGGCGAACGGGGTGCCGCTCTCGGAGTGGACGAAGCCGTGGTCGTGCGGCTCGCCGGCGATCCGCATGCGGCTCCACACGGTCTCCTCGATCTCCACGCGCGCCTCCGCCACCTGCCGGTAGCGATCGAGCAGACACTCGGCAATGGCCAGCGCAAACGGTTCGTTGGCGGCATCCAGGTGCTCCAGGGCGAGCACGTTGACCAGGTTCTTCATCGTGTCGGTGGGCACCACCAGGCTGTTGTCGGCCGCCGTGTAGGCGCGCGCGAAGTCGCCGTCCACGGACACCTCGACCCGCGCCTCGCGCACTTCGTGGCGGGCCGCCGCGCGCAGCACCCGCAGCACCCGCACGTTCGCCTTGCCATACCGCTGTCTTGCAAATGCCATTCGAGATCCTTCCTTCGGAACCTAATTGATTACCGGGATGTGGGCGAAGCGGGAGACGTCGACCAGGCCGAGATCGGAGATGCGCAGCTCCGGGATCACCACCAGGGCGAGCAGGCTGAGCTGCATGTAGCCGTTGTTGAGGGTGCAGCCGCAGTCGCGCATCGCCCGCATTACCCGCGCCGACTTGTCGGCCACCACCTCCGCCCGCTCACCGGACATCAGGCCGCCGACCGGCAGCTCCACGAGGGCGGCCACCTCGCCGCCGCGCACCACCACCACCCCGCCGCCGGCGCCGGCGAGGGTGTTCGCCGCCCGTGCCATCGACTCGGCCTCCGTACCGACGACCAGCAGGTGGTGGCTGTCGTGGGCCACGGTCGAGGCCACCGCGCAATCGCTTTCGAACCCGAAGCCGTGCACGAAGCCGTTCACCACCGCGCCGCTGCCCCGGTGGCGTTCCACCAGGGCCAGCGGCAGCACGTCGTTGGCACGGTCCGGCTGAACCGCGCCGCCGGCCACGGACAGTTCCGCGGTCAGGCGGCGGGTGGGCGCCTGGTTCTCCAGTACGCCGATCACGTTGGCGGTTACCGTCCCGTGCGCCCCGCCGGCCGGTACGGCGAAGTCGCCGGCCGTCAGCGGGCGAGGGATGTGCACCGATTGCCGGAAGCGTTCCTCGTGCGCCCACGAGGGCAGGTCCAGCAGCAGCCGGCCCGCCTCGGCCGCCACCTCGCCGCCGGTGATCACCATGCCGGCGGTGAACTCCTCCAGGCTGTCGGCGACCACGATGTCGGCGCAGCGTCCCGGCGCCAGGCAGCCGAGGTCGCGCTCCACGCCGAAGTGCTCGGCGGTGTTGATGGTCATCATCTGCAGCGCCACCAGCGGATCGCAGCCCAGTTCGACCGCGTGGCGCAGCACCCGGTCCATGTGCCCTTCCCGCACCAGGGTGGCGGCGTGCACGTCGTCCGTGCACAGGATGAACCGGCGCGGGTCCAGGCCGTGCTCGGTGACGGCGGTGATCTGCGCGGCCACGTCGTGCCAGGCTGAGCCGAACCGCAGCATCGGGCGCAGGCCGCGGCGGGCGCGCTCGACGGCGTCCACCTCGCGCGTGTTCTCGTGATCGTCGGCCGGGCCGCCGGCCAAGTAGGCGTGGAAGCCGCGGCCCAGGTCGGGGCTCGCGTAGTGGCCGCCCACCGTCTTGCCGGCGCGCATGGTGGCCGCCACCTCGGCGTGCATCTGCGGGTCGTTGCCGGCCAGGCCGGGGAAATTCATCATCTCGCCGAGGCCGATCACGCCGGGCCAGCTCATCGCCTCCTGCACCTCGCGCGCCGTAATGCGCGCCCCGGGCGTCTCCAGGCCGGGCGCCGACGGCACGCAGGAGGGTATCTGCAGGAACACGTTGATCGGCATCGCGGCGGCCTCGGCGGCCATCATGCGCACGCCGTCGAGGCCGAACACGTTGGCGATTTCATGCGGGTCGGCGAAGATCGCCGTGGTGCCATGCGGCAGCACCGCGCGCACGTACTCGGTAATCGTGCACATGCTGCTTTCGACGTGCATGTGGGCGTCGGCCAGTCCGGGCACCAGGAAGCGTCCCTCCGCCTCGATCACCCGCGTGCCGGCGCCGGTGCAGTACGACGCGTCCGCCACGATGCAGGCGATACGCCCGCTGCTGACGGCCATGTCGATGCCGGTCACCACCTCGCGGGTCAGCACGTTGACCCAGCGGCCGTTGCGAATCACCAGCTCGGCCGGCTCCCTCCCGGCGGCCACGTCCACCAGCCGGGTGGCTACCTCGTGCCACGGTCTGCGCTGCCGCATTGTTGGAACGATTGTACCCGGAACACGGTCGCGAGGCATGGCGCGGCGTACCTAGCGCCTCGAGGCTGCGAAGCTAAGCGTGCACCGGGGCCATCAGCGACGGTTCCGCAGCCAGTACCGCCCGGTCGAACTTCCCGTTGGCGCCTGGCCTTGTCCACACCCGCCGGCCGGCGACGTAGGTGGCGCGTACCGCCCGGTCGTCGCCCAGGATGGCCAGCGCGAACAGGGTGTCTTCCAGTTGCCTCGACAACGGCTGGCGTTCCTGCAGCACCGGAGTCGCGGCCGGATCGAGCACCACCAGGTCGGCCCAGCGGCCCGGCTCGAGACAGCCTATTTCGTCTGCGAGCCCGAGTTGTACGGCGTTGCCGCGGGTGGCGAGGTGAAACAGGTCGTGGGCTGCGAGCGTGTGGCCGTGCAGCATCGCCACCTTGTAGGCCTCGCCCATGGTGTGCAGCATCGAGTAGCTGGTGCCGCCGGCGATGTCGGTGGCGATGCCGATGCCCACCGGGCGCCCGGCGTCCCGGAGGCGGCCGATGTCGAACAGGCCGGAGCCGAGGAAGGTGTTGGAGGTGGGGCAGTGCACGACGGTGGCGCCCGCCTGCGACAGCCGCGCGCACTCCCGCTCCGACAGGTGGATGCCGTGGGCGAGCAGGCTGTGCGGGCCGATCAGACCGCAGCGGTCGTAGACGTCGGTGTAGTCGCACGCCCACGGGAAGTCTTGCCGCACCGCGGCGATCTCGCGCTCGCTCTCCGCGAGGTGGGTGTGCACGTGGCAGTCCCGGTAGCGTGCGGCAAGCGCGCCGGCCGCACGAAGCTGCTCCTCGCTGGAGGTGACGGCGAAACGCACCGTGATGGCGTAGCGCAGGCGCCCGCGGCGGTGCCAGCGTTCGATCAGCTCCGCGCTGTCGCGCACACCGGTGGCGGGATCGTCGCGCAGGGCGTCCGGTGCGTTGCGGTCCATCATCGTCTTGCCGGTCACCAATGCCATGCCGCGCCGCTCCGCCGCCGCCAGCAGGATCTCGGTGGCCTGGCGGTGGACCGTGGAGAACACCACGGCCGCGGTGGTGCCGTGCCGGAGCAGGCGGTCCAGGAACACCTCGGCCGCGGCGCTCGCATACGCCGGCGCGGCGTAGCGGCTCTCCTCGGGGAAGGTGAACCGCCTCAGCCAGTCGAGCAGGTCGCGGCCCGGCGCGGCGAGCATGCGGTGCTGGGGATAGTGCGTGTGGGCATCGATGAATCCCGGCAGCAGCAGCGCCGTACCGTGGTCGTCCTTCGGCAGCGAGCGGAACCGGGCCGGCAACCGCGCGGCGGGGCCGCGCCACGCGATGCGGCCGTCGCCGTCGACGGCCACGGCGCCGCGCAGGTGGTGGAGCACGGCGCGCTCCGGTGCGACGCGCGCGGGGTCGTCGCGGTAGGTGAGCAGCGCGCCGCACACTACCCGCCCCCGGCACGGCACGCTCACGACGCCACCCGGTCTTCGAGCCGGAACCGCAGGATGCGTTCCACGTTGGCCAGCGCCAGGGCGCGCTCGGTCGCGGCCGGGTTGGCGATCCGTTCTGCGAATGCGTTCAAGATATTCTCCTTGGTCGCTCCCTTGACCGCGAAGATGAATGGAAACCCGAATCGTTCGCGGTAGCGGGTGTTGAGGCCGCCGAAGCGGGTGAACTCGGCGGGCGTGAGCCGGTCGAGGCCGGCGCCGGCCTGCTCGCGCCGCGACTCGGCGGCGAGGTCGTCGCCGGCAATCGCCGCCCGGTCCGCCAGGTCGGGATGAGCACGCAGCAGGGCGAGCTGGGCGTCCGGCGCCGCGCCGCGCACCGCTGCCGTGAACGCGGCGACCAGCGCCGTGCGGTCGGCGAAGGGGCGCGCGTGGAACGCGGCCTCCGCCACCCACGGCGAGTGTTCCGCGACATCGCCGAAATGGGCGATGAACGCCGCCTCGCACAGAGCGTTGACGGCGTCGATCGACAAGGATGTGGCTTGCATGCTTCCTGTTTGTTTATCGACACGGCGCGCCCGCGAGCCGAGGCGGAGCCGCCGAGGGCTGTGCGCGAAGTGCGCGAAGTGCGCGACGAGCGTCGCTTGACGAGCGTTCCCGCTGTGGCGCAACCTGACAGGGCGTCCGGCGACCCTCGGCGCATCCGGCAGCCGCATGCGGGCCGAAATGCGCCGATCGGCTGGGGCTGGCGCGTAGCATGACCATCTTCCACCACGAGATCACGCGGCCACCTGTTCGCCGTTCTCCCGCCGCCGACGCGGCGTTGCGCCGCGCCACTCGCGGC
Source organism: Spirochaetia bacterium (assembly GCA_965208575.1). Lineage (GTDB taxonomy): Bacteria > Spirochaetota > Spirochaetia > SZUA-6 > Bin103 > Bin103. Next base: position 602,595 of record CBDBOV010000003.1, read on the forward strand.
CGCCTGCCGGTGCCGCTGCTGGCCGCCGCGCTGTGCCTGGTTGCGCAGGCCGGGTACGCGCGTGTCGACGGCGACACCATCGTGCTCGGTGCGGCGGTGTCGCTGACCGGCAAGTACACCACCGCCGGCAACCACACCCGCAAGGGATACGACCTGGCGGTGAAGGTGATCAACGAACGCGGCGGAGTACGCGTCGGCGACCGCGGCTACCGGCTGGAGATCCTGTACTACGACGACGAGTCGACGCCGGCGCGCGGGGCGCAGCTCGCCGAGCGGCTGATTCGGCAGGACGGCGTGCAGTTCATGCTCGGCCCGTACAGCTCGGGCCTGACCAAGGCGATTGCGCCGGTGACCGAGCGCTACCGGGTGCCGATGGTGGAGGGCAACGGCGCCTCGCGGGAGCTGTTCAACAAGGGCTACCGTTACCTGTTCGCCGTCCTTTCCACCTCCGAGCAATACCTGCAGGAGGCGATCAACCTCGCCGCCGAGCGGGCGCGGGCGGCAGGGCGCGATCCCGCCTCGCTGACGATCGCGGTGGCCACCGAGAACGACCCGTTTTCCCAGGACATACGCGACGGCGTGATCGACGACGCCGCCCGCCACGGCATGCAGGTGGTGATCGACGACAAGCTGCCGCGCGACCTGAACGACATGACCGCGACGCTGCTCAAGGTCAAGGCGCTGCGGCCCGACCTGCTGCTGGTGTCCGGCCACACCAAGGGCGCCGCGCTGCTGGTGCGCCAGGCCGCCGAGTTGAAGGCGTCCGCTCCGATGGTCGCCATTTCGCACTGCGAGTCCGCCGAGGTAACCGACGCGGCGCGCTTCGGGGACGCCGCCGAGGGCATTCTGTGCACCGGGCAGTGGGCGCCCACCCTGACCTACCGCGACGACCTGTTCGGCAGCGCCGCCGAGTACGCCGCGCTGTTCGAGCAGGAGTACGGCTACGTGCCGCCCTACCAGGCGGCGGAGTCCACGGCGGCGGTGATGGTGTGGGCGGACGCGCTGCAGCGTGCCGGATCGTTCGACACCGAGGCGGTTCGCGAGGCGCTCGCGGCGACCGACCTGCGCACCTTCTACGGCAACATCCGGTTCGACGTCACCGGCAAGAACATCGCCAAGCCGATGGTGCTGAGCCAGATACAGGACGGTGAGTACCGGGTGGTGGCGCCGACCGCGTGGGCGTCGCACGAGTTGCGCTTTCCCCGCCCCTGGCCGGCCGGCAGCGCCGCCGCGGCCGCCTCCGGCCGGTCCGGCTCCCGCCTGCCGCGCTTCGGTCCGTTGACGGTGCAGCTTCTCCTGGACGGGCTGCTGGTCGGCGCCATCTTCGCACTCGCCGCCTACGGGATGGCGCTGGTGTGGGGAGTGATGAATATCATCAACGTTGCGCAGGGGGAGCTGGTGATTCTGGGCGGATTCCTGACCTGGTGGATGACCACGCTCGGCATCCATCCGCTGTTCGGGATTCCGGTCGCCGGCGCCGTGCTGTTCGCGTTCGGCTGGCTGCTCTACCGGACCGTCGTGCACCGCCTGGTCGACCGCGACCTGTTCGTATCGCTGCTGGCCACCTTCGGCCTGTCGATCCTGCTGCAGCAGTTGATGAACCAGGTGTTCGGCGCCGACATACGCAACGCCAACGCCGGGCTCGGCTCCACCTACCTGCTCGGCGACGGCGTGGTGCTGGCCAACATCAAGCTGGTGGCGTTCGCGGTGGCGCTGGCGGCGGCCGCCGGGCTGCTCGTGGTCCTGCGCCGCAGCCGCGCCGGACGCGCCATCCGGGCGACCGCGCAGAACGCGCGCGCGGCGCGCCTGATGGGCGTGCGCACCGACCGCGTCTACGCGCTCGCCTTCGCCCTCAACGCCGCGGTGTGCGGCATCGCCGGCGCGCTGGTGGCGATGGTGTGGGTGGTGCACCCGTTCATCGGCATCACCTACACGGTGCGTTCGTTCGTGATCGTGGTGGTGGCGGGGCTCGGCAACATCGCGCCGGTGCTCATATCCGGCGCCGCCCTCGGTGACGCCGAGAACGTCACCGGGTTCCTGCTCGGCGCCGAATTCCAGACCGCCTTCGTGTTCCTGGTGCTGGTGGCGATCCTGTTGCTGCGCAGCTACCTGCTGGCCAGGCGCCGCCAGGTGCTGAAGTGAAACCGAGACTGCCGGACGTGCCCCCGGTGGCAATCTTGCTGCTGCGCGGTTATATCCGGGGCCGGCGCCGGCACGTGCTGCGATGAGTGCCGCCGCCAACGCCCGCCGGGGGGAGAGCGTGCGCGGCGGCCCGCTGTCGGGAGCCGGGCCGCGGCGGCTGGGCCTGGTGGTGCTGGCCGCCGCGGCGGTCGCCGCACCGTTCGCCGCGCCGGGGTTGCAGTCGCAGATGGCGGTGCTGTGGGTGATGGTGGTGCTGGCGCTGACCTGGGACGTGGTGGGCGGCCAGATGGGCTATAACTCGTTCGGCAACATCGTGTTCTTCGGCGCCGGCATGTACGCGAGCGCGGTGGTGCAGCGCGCCCTGTGGTTCAGCGCACAGGACTACGCCGCCATCGCCGGCGGCGCGGCGGCGCACCTGGCGCCGGCGCAGTACCTCGGCGGGCTGGGCCTGGGGCTGGCCTGCGCGGCGCTGGTGGCGGTACTGATCGCGCTGCCGCTCGGCGCCAGCATTCTGCGCCTGCGCGGCCACTACTTCGCCATCTGCACCCTTGGTCTGGGCGTGGCGGCGGGCGAGATAGCCAGCGCCTGGGACTGGCTCGGCGCCGGGGCCGGGCTGGTCACGCCGTTGTTCCCGGAGCAACTGGGAGGCCGCAACCGCTTCTTCTGCTTCTACTTCCTGGCGCTGGCCGGCGCCTGCTTCACGGTGCTGAAACTGCTGTACCGGTGCCGCTTCGGACTGCTGATCAACGCCATCCGCGACGACGAGGACAAGGCGGAGGCGATGGGCCTGCCGACCATCCGCGCCAAGGTGGCGGCCTGGTCGGTGGCGGCGTTCTTCCTGGCGCTGGCCGGCGGCGCCTACGGCAACTTCATCGGCTTCATCGATCCGCTCGACATCGCGTTCTCCGGGGCCACCTTCGGCGTGTGGATGATCCTGATGGCAATCATGGGCGGCCGCGGCACGCTGTGGGGGCCGATCCTGGGCGCTATGGTGTTTCACGTCACCCAGGAGCTGTTCTGGACCTTCCTGCTCGGCTGGCACCGGGTTGCCATGGGGCTGCTGATCGTCGTGATCGTGACCTTCCTGCCGGATGGCATTCTGGGCTGGTTCCGGGAGCGGCGCGGCGGCACGGCGCTGGCCGAGGGGCGCGGCGCATGAACGCCCTGCTCCGGGTCGACCGGGTGAGCAAGTCGTTCGGCGGGGTAACGGCCAACCGGGAGATCAGTCTGAGCGTCCCGCCCGGCGCCGTGCACGGCCTGATCGGCCCCAACGGCTCCGGCAAGACCACCCTGTTCAACAGCATCGTCGGCCACCACCCGGTGGACGCCGGTTCGGTGGCGTTCGACGGCACCCGCATCGAGCGCATGACGGTGCCGCGCATCGCCCGCCTCGGCCTGCTGCGCACCTTCCAGCAGACCCGCGTGTACGGCGCCATGAGTTGCGTCGAGAACATGCAGGTCAGCGCGCCGCACCGCACCGCGCACGGCGGCCTGCTGCTGCGCCGGGTACCGGCGGCGGTCACCGAGCGGGCGGAAGAGCTACTGGAATTCGTCGGCCTCGATGCCCTGCGTCACCATCGCGCCGGCAGCCTGTCGTTCGGGCAGCAGAAGCTGCTGGAGTTCGCCATGGCGCTGATGTTCCGGCCCAAGATGCTGCTGCTGGACGAACCCACGGCGGGCATCAACCCCACCCTGATCAACGGCATGATCGACCGCCTGGTGCGCGCCAACGCCGAGCTGGGGGTGACCCTGCTGGTGATCGAGCACAACATGCGGGTGGTGATGAGCCTGGCCACCCACATCTACTGCCTGGCGCACGGCCGCCTGCTGGCCGCGGGGGCGCCCGACGAGGTGCGCAGCGACCCGCGCGTGGTCGAGGCGTACCTGGGAGGCGGGTGATGGCCGGCGGGGAGCCGGGCGGCGCGATTTCCGGCTACGGCGGCGGCGAGCTGGGCGCGGCCATCTCGGTGGAGCAGGTGGCGCGCGAGAGTGCGTCGCTGCTGGAAGGAGGCGTGCCGCACGAGCGGCTGGCGGAGCTGGCCGGCGGCGACGACTACCTGCGCATCGACGGCCTGGTGGCCGGCTACGGGCGCATGCAGATCCTGCACGGCCTGAACCTGCAGGTAGGGCGCGGCCAGTCGCTGTGCCTGATCGGCCCCAACGGCGCCGGCAAGTCCACCGTGCTGCACGCCATCTACGGCCTCAACACGATCACCGGCGGCACCATCCGCAAGGAGGGCCGCGACATCACCCGCATGCACTCCGCCGACAAGCTCAGGCAGGCGGGCATCGCCTACATTCTGCAGGACAACTCGGTGTTCCCGGACATGACGGTGGAAGAGAACCTGCAGATGGGAGCGTTCCTGATGCGCGACAAGGCCGCGGTGCGGGACGCCGTTGCCGGGGTGCTGGACCGCTACCCGCGCCTGGCCGAGCGCCGCGCGCAGCCGGCGCGGGTGCTGTCGGGCGGCGAGCGCCGCCTGCTGGAGATCTCCCGCGCCCTGGTGATGGATCCCGACGTGCTGCTGGTGGACGAGCCGTCGATCGGCCTGGAGCCGCGCTTCATCGACATGGTGTTCGAGATCCTGGTCGACCTGCGCGACCGCGAACGCAAGACCATCGTGATGGTGGAGCAGAACGCGCGCAAGGGCCTGCAGTTCGCCGACCTCGGCTACGTGCTGGTGGCCGGCAGCCTGGCCCTGGCCGGCAGCGGCGCGGAACTGCTCGAAGACCCGCGCGTCGGCCGCCTGTTCCTCGGCGGCTGAACGACCGGGCAAGAAAAAGACCCGCCACGGCCACCTTGGAAGGGGCCGCAGCGGGTCTGCCTGCGCCTGCGGAGGCCGGGCGCGTTATTCGGGCAGCTTGTCGTCGACGCCCTGCACGTACCAGTTCATGCCGAGCAGCGTGCCGTCGTCGAGCACCTCGCCCGCGCCGATCACCATGTCGCCGTCCTGGTTGTAGATCGGGCCCTTGAACGGGTGCAGCTCGCCGGAGGCGATCGCCGCTTCCGTCTCGCGCGCCAGCGCGGCCACTTCCTCGGGCATGTTCAGGTACTCGGACATGCGCACCATGCCCGGCGCGATGCCGTCCCAGGTGTCGGTGGACTCCCAGGTGCCGTCCAGCACCGCGCGGGTGCGTTCAACGTAGTAGGGCGCCCACTCGTCGATAATCGACGTGAGTTGCGCATTGGGAGCGAAGTGGTGCATGTCGGAGGCCTGGCCGAAGCCGACCACGCCCTGCTCCTCGGCGATCTGCAGCGGCGCCGTGGAGTCGGTGTGCTGCGTGATGATGTCGGCGCCCTGGCCGATCAGCACCTTGGCGGCGTCCGCCTCCTTGCCGGGATCGAACCAGGTGTTGACCCAGATCACCTTGAGCTTGAAGTCGGGGTTGATGGTCTGCGCACCGAGCAGGAACGAGTTGATGCCGCGCACCACCTCGGGAATCGGGAACGACGCGATGTAGCCGGCCACGCCGGCCTCCGACATCTGCGCGGCGATCTGGCCGATGATGTAGCGGCCCTCGTAGAAGCGGGCCGAGTAGATCGACACGTTGTCGGCGCGCTTGTAGCCGGTGGCGTGCTCGAACTTCACGTCCGGGAAGCGCTCGGCCACCTTGACGGTCGGGTCCATGAAGCCGAACGAAGTGGTGAAGATCAGGCCGGCGCCCTGGCGCGCGAGGCGGGTGATGGCGCGTTCGGCGTCGGGTCCCTCGGCGACGTTCTCGACGTACACCGTCTCCACGTGGTCGCCGAATTCCTCCTCCACGGCCAGCAGGCCCTGGTGGTGCTGGTAGGTCCAGCCGTGGTCGCCGATCGGGCCGACGTAGACGAAGCCCACCTTCAGCTTGTCGCCGAAGGCGAAGGTCGAGATCGACAGCAGCAGCGCAAGGCTGACGATCAGCGCGAATGCCTTTCTCATGAGGTCACTCCTTGGTGTGATGAAAGATGGATGTGGCCGAACTCTCAGCGCCTGCGGGCCGGCGAGCGGACCAGAACGAATGACACCACGAGTGTCCCGCTTGGTCAAGCCGCGCCGCAAGGGCGACGCTGTTGGCGACGGAGTGTCCAGATACGAACCGGCGGGCGGCAGCGGCACGTGCCGCCAACGCTAACGGTCCGGCACGAATGGCAGCCCGAGGCAGGCCGGGGTGTTCTTCCTGGTGAGCAGGCGGTTGCCGGAGATCAGCACCAGCGCGGCGATGGTGGCCAGGTAGGGCAGCGAGGAGAGCAGTTGCGGCGGAATGCCGATGCCCACCCCCTGCGCGTACAGGCCCATGATCCACACGGTGCCGAACAGGTAGGCGCCGATCGCGACCCGGCGCGGCGCCCAGGTGGAGAACACCACCAGTGCCAGGGCGATCCAGCCGCGTCCCGCGGTCATGTTTTCGATCCACTGCGGCGTGTACACCAGGGACAGGTAGCCGCCGGCCAGCCCGGCGCAGGCGCCGCCGAACGCGATGCAGGCGTAGCGTACCGCGATCACGCGGTAGCCGAGCGCGTGCGCGGAGTGGTGGTTGCCGCCGGTGGCGCGGATCACCAGCCCGACCCGGGTGCGCGCCAGGGTCCAGGCCACCAGCACCGTGATCGCCACCGAGGCGTACACCAGCGGATCCTGGCCGAACACCACCGGCCCGATGAGCGGGATGTCGGACAGTACCGGAACGTGCAGGCGTTGCATTTTGGCAGCGTCCGGCAACGGCAGACCGGTGAAGTTTTCGCCGATCAGGCCGGACAGGCCCAGCCCGAACAGCGTCAGCGCCAACCCGGTAGCGACCTGATTGGTCACCAGCGTCTGGGTGAGATACGCGAACAGCAGCGCGACCGCCACCCCCATGACGATCGCCGCCGCTACCCCGGCCACGGCGGATCCGAGCGTGTGGGCGGCGGCGAATCCGCTCACCGCGCCGATGATCATCATCCCCTCGACTCCGAGATTCAGCACCCCCGAACGCTCCGTCACCAGCTCGCCAACGGCGGCCAGCAGCAACGGCGTCGCGGCCGTGATGATGGTCAGCAGCACCGCCTCCAGTCCGGTCATCGGGCAACCCCCGCGGCCGCCCGCGTGCCGCGCTGTACCCGGATGCGGTAGCGGATCAGGGTGTCGCTGGCCAGGATGAAGAACAGCAGGGTGCCCTGGAACACTTGCGCGGTCTTGTCGGACAGGCCGAGTTCGATCTGCGCTCCCTCGCCGCCCAGGTAGCTGATCGCCAGGATGATGCCGGCGAACAGGACGCCGAGCGGGTTGAGCCGGCCGAGGAACGCCACGATGATGGCGGTGAAGCCGTAGCCGGGCGAGATGACCGGCTGCAACTGCCCGACCGGGCCGGCGATCTCGCCGATGCCGGCCAGTCCGGCCAGCCCGCCGGAAAGGGCCAGGCAGAACCAGACGGTGCGCCGGCGCGAGAACCCGCCGAAGCCGCTGGCGCGCGGGGCGGCGCCGCTCACCACTACCTCGAACCCCTTGAGGGTGCGCGCCATGAACAGGAACAGCACTCCCACCGCCAGCACCGCGAACGCGCCGCCCAGGTGCACCCGGCTGTAGCCGAGCGTCGGCAGCAGTTGAAACCCCTCCAGCGCGACCGACTCCGGGAAGTTGTAGCCTTCCGGGTCGCGCCACGGCCCGCGCACCAGCCAGTCGAGCAGCAGTTGCGCCACGTACACGAGCATCAGGCTGGTCAGAATCTCGTTGGCGCCGAAGCGGTTGCGCAAGAACGCCGGAATCGCTGCCCAAGCGATGCCGCCGGCGATGCCGAGCAGCATCATCAGCGGCAGCGCCAGCGGCGACTGCCACTGGCTGGCCAGGATCGGGATGGCGGCGCCGGCGATGGCGCCGAGCGTGAGCTGGCCCTCGGCGCCGATGTTCCAGACGTTGGCCCGGAAGCACACCGCCAGCCCGGCGCCGATCAGCACCAGCGGCGTGGCCTTCACCACCAGCTCCTCAATCGACCACAGGGAAGCCACCGGCTCGATGAAGTAGACGTACAGCCCGCGCCAGGGGTCGACGCCGCGCGCCGCGAACAGGATGGCGCCGACGATCACCATGAGCAGGATCGCCAGCAGGGGCGAAACCACCGTCATCACCCGGCTCGGCTGCGGGCGCTGCTCGAACAGCAGTTTCACGCCGGGACCTCCCGGTCCGCCGGGACCTCCGGGTCCGCCGGGACCTCCGGGTCCGCCGGCACCACCCGGTTGCCCGCGCTCTCATGGGCACCTGCCATCAGGAGGCCGATCCGGCGGCTCGGCCGCGGGCGTTGCGTGAACGGAAGCGTCACGCCGGCACCTCCCGGTTACCCGCGCTTTCGTGGGCACCCGCCATCAAGAGGCCGACCCGGGCGCGGTCGATCGCGCGGGCGGGGAAAGTGTCCGACAGCTCACCGCGCGAGATCACCGCGATGCGGTCGGCGATCTCGAAGATCTCGTCGAGGTCCTGGCTGATCACCAGCACCGCGGCACCGGCGCGCGCCATATCGGAGAGCACCTGGCGGATCAATGCCGCGGCGCCGGCGTCCACGCCCCAGGTCGGCTGGTTGATCACCAGCACCTTCGGCTCACGGTCGAGCTCCCGTCCCACCACGAACTTCTGCAGGTTGCCGCCGGACAGGGACGACGCCGGCGGATTGCCCAGGCCGGTGCGCACGTCGAATCGCTCGATCACGCGGTCCGCCGTGGTGCGTGTCAGGCGGCGGTCGACGAAGCCGGCGCGCACCATGCCGCGGTCGGAGGCGTGGCGGGTCAGCAGCACGTTTTCCGCGAGCTCGAAGCCGGGTACGGCGCTGTGGCCGAGCCGCTCCTCGGGCACGAAGGCGGCGCCGAGTCGCCGGCGGGCGGTGACGTCGCGTGTGCCGCAGCGCTGACCGGCGATGGTGACGATCTCCGGCGCCGGTGCAAGGCGCTCTCCCGACAGGGCCTCGAACAGCTCCGACTGGCCGTTGCCGGCCACTCCCGCGATCGCGACCACCTCGCCTGCGCGCACCTCCAGGGAGACATCGCGCAGCGCCACCCCGAACGGGCCGGCTGCCGGCAGCGACAGGCCGGTGACCGACAGCAGCGGCGTTCCACCCGTGGTGTGGCCGGCGGCGTCTACCTCGTGCACGTCGGCGCCGACCATCAGGCGGGCCAGCGAGCCGGCCGTCTCGACCTGCGGGTCGACCTCGGCCACCACCTTGCCCAGCCGCAGGATGGTGGCGTCCTGGCACAATTGCTTGACCTCCTCCAGGCGGTGCGAGATGTACAGCACCGCGCAGCCGTCGTCGGCCAGGCGGCGCAGGGTGACGAAAAGCTGGTCCGCCTCCTGCGGCGTGAGCACCGAGGTCGGCTCGTCCATGATCAGCAACCGCGGCTCCTGCAGCAGGCAGCGCACGATCTCGATGCGCTGGCGTTCGCCCACCGACAGGTCTGCGACCAGCGCGGTGGGCTCCAGCGGCAGGCCGTATTCGCGCGATACGCGCGTGATCCGCATTCCGAGCGCGGCCGGGTCGAACGCGCCGCGCAGGGCGAGGGCGATGTTCTCCACCACCGTGAGCGCCTCGAACAGCGAAAAGTGCTGAAACACCATGGCGATGCCAAGCCGGCGGGCGGCCGCGGGGTTGGGCACCACCACCTCGCCGCCACGCCAGTACAGACTGCCCGCGGTGGGCTGCAGTGCGCCGTACATGATCTTTACCAGGGTCGACTTGCCGGCGCCGTTCTCGCCCAGCAGGGCGTGGATCTGGCCGGGTCGCAGGCGCACCGTGATGCGGTCGTTGGCGGTGAAGTCGCCGAACTTCTTCACGATGTCACGCGCCTCCAGCAGGTATTCGCCGCCGTGGCCGCGTCGCTCGCTCATCGTTCCTCCTCCGCTGAGCCGGTGTACCGGTGTGCCGGTCGGGAACCGCGCCCTCTGTTGCCGGATCAGGCGCCCGCGGCGTCGCGGCGAAATGCCCAGCCGGTGAGGCGCCGCTCAAGCCAGGCGAAGGCAGCATACATGCCGATTCCCTCCGCCGCCAGCGCAAACAACCCGGCGAACACCAGCGGCACCTCGAAGTTGGCCTGCGCGATCAGCATCATGTGGCCGATGCCGACGTTGGCGGCAACCGTTTCGGCCACCACCGAGCCCACGAACGCCAGCGTTATCGCGATCTTGAGCGAACCGAAGAAGTAGGGCAGGGCGCGCGGGATGCCCACCTTGAGCATGATGTCGCGCTTCCTGGCTCCCAGCGCGCGCAGCACGTCCTCCAGTTCCGGCTCCAGTGTCGCCAGGCCGGTGGCGACGTTCACGACGATCGGGAAGAACGAGATCAGGAACGCGGTCAGGATGGCCGGCGGCGAGCCGATGCCGAACCACAACACCAGGATCGGCACCACCGCCACCTTGGGTACGCAGTTGAAGCCGATCATCATCGGGTAGAGGCCGTTGTAGATGGTCTTCGACCAGCCGATGATCAGCCCCAGCAACAGCCCGAACCCCACGGCGATGCCGAACCCGGCCAGCGTCGTCCACAGGGTCTGAATGGAGTTCACCACCAGTGCGCGGCGGAATTCGGCGAAGGTGGCCAGGATCACGGTGGGCGTGGGCAGCACGTAGGCGGGGATCCGGAACACCCGGCACACCGCTTCCCAGAGCAGGAAACCGCCCAGCGTCATCAGCCAGGGTGAAAGTTTCTCCCGCCAGCGGGCCTGGCCCGCCTGCGGCGGCGCAACCGCCGCGCCGGTCTGTGCCTCCACGGAGTCGGTCATATCACCCGAAAGCGCGCGATGTGGTCGCGCAGTTCCTGCACGATGGCGACGAACTCGGGCGAGTAGCAGTCGTCCGGCTCGCGCGGGCGCGGCAGGTCGATCTCGCGGGTCACCTCGATCCGTCCCGGCCGGGCGCTCATCACGTGCACGGTGTCGGCCAGGAACACCGCCTCGCGCAGGTCGTGGGTGACCAGGATCACGGTGAATCCCTTACGCTGCCACAAGTCGCGCAGCACGCACCACAACTCCTCGCGCGTGAACGCGTCCAGCGCCGCGAACGGCTCGTCGAGCATCAGCAGGGCGGGCTCGTGAATCAGCGCCCGGCACAGCGACGCGCGCTGCTGCATGCCGCCGGAGAGCTGCCACGGGTAATGGGCGCCGTAGCCGGACAGGCCCACCAGCGCCAGCAACTCCTCGGCGGCCGCTTCGTACTCCGCGCGCCGCGCGCGCAGCCGGCGCCGGTGCGGCTGCACGATTTCCAGCGGCAGCAGGACGTTGTCCAGGGTCGACCGCCACAGCAGCAGGGTCGGGTTCTGGAACGCCATGCCGACGATTTTCAGCGGGCCGGTCACCGGCTCGCCGGCCACGTACGTATTTCCGGTGCGGGCCGGGAGCAGGCCGGAGGTCAGCTTCATCAGCGTCGACTTGCCGCACCCGCTCGGCCCGACCACGGCGGCGAACTCGCCGCGCCGCACCTGCAGGTCCAGGCCCTGCAGAACCAGCTCGGCGGAGGCGTCGCCGCCATAGGTCAGGCTGACATCGCGCAACTCGACGAATGCCTCCGCCTGCGCGTTTGCCGTATCGCCCGCACTCACCGCGGCGCTACTGTAGCATACGCTCCGCGGCAGCCGGCAGATACTCGTTGGTGAACACCTCCTCGGGCGCCGGCGGCGTCCCACTGAACTCGTAGGTCACGCCGATCTGCTCGATCGACGAGGCCAGCCGCGCCAGGTCGACGCTGCCGAAGCCGTGCTCCTGCACGTACGCCGTGTTCACGTTGTCGGCGATGCTCATCTCCAGGCGCTCCAGCTCCACCGGCTCGCGCGCCACCAGGTTGCGCTCCAGCACGTGCTTCACGGCAGCGGCGGGATCCGCGACCACATCCTGCCAACCTCTGATGATGGCGCGCACGAAGCCGGACACCGCGTCCGGGTTGGCGGCGGCGAACTCGGGGTTGACGATCACCGTGTTGCCGTACAATTCGAGCCCGTAGTCGGACATCAGGAACACGCGAATGTCCTCTGCAGCGACACCCTTGGACTTGAGGTTCAGGAACGAGGAGAACGAGTAGCCGGTGATCGCGTCCACCTGGCCCGCCACCAGCATCGGCTCACGCACCGGGAATCCGACGTTCTCGATGGTCACCTTGCTCGCGTCGATGCCGTTCTCCTTGACGAACGCCTTCCACTGCGCGTAGGCGCCGTCGGGAGCGGGCGCGCCGAGAATGCGTCCCTCCAGGTCCTTCGGCGTCTCGATACCGGTCTTGGCGAGCGTGACGATGGCGAACGGCGGCGCGTCGTACACCATGAGAATGCCCTTGATGCCGACGTCCGGATTCTTGTCGTGGAACTTGATCAGCGAGTTGATGTCGGCGAAGCCGAACTGATAGACGCCGCTGGCCACGCGCGGGATCGCCTCCAGCGAGCCCTGGCCGGTGTCGATGGTGACGTCCAGCCCCTCGTCGGCGAAGTAGCCCTTGTCGAGGGCCAGCAGGTAGGCCGCCGCCGGACCTTCGAACTTCCAGTCGAGCGAGAACTTGACGTCGAGCCCGTCCGCGCTCACCGCGGCCGCGCCGAGCAACGATGCGCAGGCGACGGCCAGAAAGCCGAGCACCGCGCGCTGAAATGTGTGCATGAGAATCCTCCTGTGCAGCATTATGCAAGATGCGCGCCAAAAGGAAAGCTCGCGGCTTGGATTCGACAACCGCGTGGCGGTGTGCCAGAATGCCGCCGCACTGGGGAGGGCCACACATGGCACAGGTTTCGATAACGATGCTCAACTCGATGGCGGACCGCGACTTCGAGACCGCCCTGGACCGCCACGTGGCGTGGGAGCTGCGCTACCTGGACGTGAAGGACTCCGTGTTCGGCAAGGGTGTGGCCGACCTCAGCGACGCCGAGGCCCACCGCGCCGCGGAGTTGATCGATGCCCGCGAGCTTTCGGTGTACTGCATGTCCACGCAACTCTTTCACGGCGACGTGGAGGTGGGCGAGGCGGCGTTCCGTGAGGCGCACCTGGAGCCGCTGGAGCGCGCCATCGCGGTCGCCCGGATCCTGCGCCCGAACCTGTTCCGGCTGCTGTCGGCGCGCACCACCCTGCGCGGGCAGGTCGCCGACAGCATCGCCTGGCTGCGCGACCGCCATCCCTGGGTGATGTCCTGCTACCGCGAGGCGGTCGAGCGGCTGGCGGCGGCCGGGCTGCGCGTGACCATCGAGAACGAGTGCCACGCCAACATCCTCGCGACCCCGGACGAGGTGGCCGGCTTCTTCGCCGAGCTGGACTGCGGCGACGCGGTCAACCTGACCTGGGACGTGCAGAACATGTGGCAGATGGGCACGGTGCCGACCATGGAGGCGTACCGCCGGTTGCGCCCGCTGCTCGCCTACTACCACCTGAAGGGCGGCCAGGCGGCGGCGGGCGGCGACGCCCTGCACTGGAAGTCGAGCCTCGAGGACGCATCCTGGCCGGTGCGGGAGATAACACGCCAGGTGGTGGCGGACGGCGTCAGCCCGGTGATCTGCCTGAATGGCTCGCACGGACAGCGCAAACCGGGTTACCCGTACGACGACGTGCTCGCGCGCGACCTTGCGTTCGCAAGGGAAATCGCCGCCGGCGTCGAGACGGCCGGCGGCGTCGGGACAGCCGGAGGCGCGCGGTGAGCTATCAACGCGAATTCGAGCGCCGCCTCAACGTCGGCGTGGTGGGCGTGGGTTCCCACTCCTACCGCAACCTGCTGCCTGCCATGCACTTCCTGCCGGTCCGGCTGGCCGCGTTCTGCGACCGCAACCTGGAGCTGGCAGAGCGCACCGCGGCCGAGTACGGCGTGGCGTCCTGCTACGCCGATGCCGCCGAGATGTACCGCAACGAGGATCTGGACGCCGTGTTCATCTGCGTCTCGCCGCGCCTCCACTCGGAGCTCGCCTGCGAGGCACTCGATGCCGGCCTGCACGTGTGGATGGAGAAACCGCCGTCAATCAATCCGGCACAGGTGGAGACGATGATCGAGCACCGCGGCGACCGCGTCGCAGTGGTGGGGTTCAAGAAAGCGTTCCTGCCTGCCACCCGCAAGGTGATCGAGATCATGGCGCGCGACGATGCCGGACCCCTGCAGGGGATGACCGCCGAATACCGGCTGCAGTTTCCCGAACGCGGTGCGGAGGTACTCACCGATCCGGGGCAGCGCAATTCCTTCGGCGACGCGGTCCACCCGATGGCGATGATGCTTGCGGTAGGCGGGAAAGTCGCGGCGGTGACGGCGCACCCCACCCCGGCCCGGGTGGGCGTCTGCGTGCTGGAGTTCGCCAGCGGGGCGGTGGGCACCTTCAGCCTGGTGTCGGCGCGCACCATGCCGCTGGAGCGCTACGCGTTCTGGGGCAACTGGCACGTCAGCGTCGACAACGGCAGCCGCATCACGGTGCGGCGCGGCATTCCGTTCGCCTACGGGCGCACCACCAGCTTCGTCCCCGAGGGCATCGATTCCGGCGCGGTGGTGTGGGAGCCGCAGAACACCCTGGCCACGCTGGAGAACAAGTCGCTGTTCATCCAGGGCTTCTACAACGAGATGCGCTACTTCTGCGACTGCGTGCTGGAAGGCCGCCCGGCGCAGCAGGGTTCGCTCGAGTTCGCGCTCTCCCTGATGCGCACCTACGAGGCAGCGCTGCACTCCGAGGGCCGCCGCATCGAACTCGCCTGACCGAGCCCGTGCACTCCCCGCCGGGACGGATCGTCTTGTACCGGATCGGGTAGTCAGTTTTCGAGCAGTTGCTTGAGGGCGGCGAGCTGGCCGCTGTCGGCCTTGCGGATCGCCATCCGGATCAGGGGCGCCAGGAACCGCCACGGCCCCTGCATCCGGCACTCGGCGGTCAGGGTGACCCGCGTGCTGTCGGCGCCGGATGCTTCGACGGCATACTCGTAGTCGGCGGTCACGCCAGCGTGCTCGGAGCGCAGCACGAACGACCGGCCCGGCTGCCACGAGGCGATCGTGGAGGTGCGGTCCTGGCCGCGGGCGCGGAAGGTGATGCGCGTCCCCACGGCGGCCGCTCCCTCCGCCTGCAGCGAGTCGACGCCGGCCATCCAGCGGTGGGCGTTGCCCCAGTCGGTCAGGGCCTGCCACACCTCGCCCGCGGGTCTGGTTATGGTCGCCTCCACGGCGAACACTCTCGGCATCGCAATTCCCCCTGAATCGTCGTTGCGGCGGAAACCGCGCCCGCCGGTGGTCGGCGACCGTGGCGTGCGCGGCGCACAGCATACACCACTTGGTCCCGGTCGCGGCCGAGTACAAGCGGATCTTCCCGCTTGACCCGAACTGTTGACGTGATTACCCTAAGTTTGGATTTTGAGTAATCAAAATTGGGATTTGTTGAATGCAAAGAACGAACTGTGGTCGGTCCGGGATGCGCGCACTGGCGTTGCTGGGGTATGCCCTCGCGGCGGCGATGCTGGTTGCCTGTGACGCCGCCGAAGGCGGCAGCCGGACCGGAAAAGGAGGGCAGGCCGCCGGCGGCGTGGGCGGCGCGAGCGCGCGCGACCATCCGTACCGGATCACCGCCACCATCGGCATGGTGGCAGACATCGTGCGGCAGGTAGCCGGTGACCGTGGCGAGGTGACCGCGATCATCGGGGAGGGGGTCGACCCGCACCTGTACGTGCCCACGCGCAGCGACGTGGCGGCCTTGATGGAGTCGGACATCGTGTTCTACTCGGGGCTGCTGCTGGAAGGGAAGATGACCGACACGCTGATCAAGGTGGCGCGCGGCGGGCGCCCGGTGCACGCGGTCACCGAGCTGGTGGACGAGTCGCTGCTGCTGGCCCCGGAGGAGTTCGCCGGGCACTTCGATCCGCACCTGTGGATGGACGTGTCCGGCTGGATGCAGGCGGTGGACGCCGTGACCGGTGCGCTGGCCGAGTTCGATCCCGCCGGGCAGGAGGGCTACCGGCAGCGCGCAGCCGACTACCGCGCCACGCTGTCCGATCTGCACGACTACGCACTGCGCGCCGTCGGCACGGTTCCCGAGCGCCAACGCATTCTGGTCACCGCCCACGATGCGTTCAACTACTTCGGGCGCGCCTACGGCCTGGACGTGGAGGGCATCCAGGGCATGTCCACCGAGTCGGAGGCGGGCCTGGACCGCATCAACCGGCTGGTCGACCTGCTGGTGACGCGGCAGGTCGGGGCGGTGTTCGTGGAAACCACCATCGCCGACCGCAACGTGCGCGCCCTGATCGAAGGCGCCGCGGCGCGCGGTCACGAGGTGCAGGTGGGCGGCGAGCTGTTCTCCGATGCCATGGGTCAGCCGGGCACCTACGAGGGCACCTACGTGGGCATGCTGGACCACAACATCACCACCGTGGCGCGCGCCCTCGGCGGCGACGCCCCGGAGCGCGGCTTCCAGGGCAAGCTGTCGCACGCGGCGGCGGCGCCGTGAGCGGGCCGGAGAGACAGGCCCGTCCACCACGTGCGGCGGGCGATGAGCGGCTACGGCGGGTACGCGCTCACGGTTCGCTGTTGGTTGCGTCGCGGGCGCGGTCGCTTCGCTGCGCCAAGGGCGATGCAGTCGCAGGCACGGGCACCGCAACCGGGTCGCGACTCACGGACCAGGCTCCGGCAGCACCGCCGGCACGAGACCGCGGCGGTGTGCCGGCTGCCGGATCGCTTGCGGTGCGCGGCGATCCGGGCCGGCCCGCCGCCAAGCCGGCACGACGTGGCGATGGCAGACCACGGCGCGGCGGCCCCGGCGCGCAGCGTGGCGGCGACCACCCGAAGGCGGCGACCGCTTCCCATCCGGTCGCGGCGCCGTCCGAGGCGGCGCGCAGCCCGCTGGTGGTGCGCGACCTGACCATCGCCTACCGGCGCCGGCCGGTGTTGTGGGACGTGGACCTGGCCGCCACCGACGGGGTGATTACCGGCATCGTCGGGCCCAACGGCGCCGGCAAGAGCACGCTGCTCAAGGGCGTGCTCGACCTGGTACCGCACGTGTCCGGCTCGGTGAGCATCTACGGCAAGCCCTACCGGCAGCAGCGGCGGCTGGTGGCCTACGTCCCGCAGCGTGAGAGCGTGGACTGGGACTACCCGGTCAGCGCGCTCGACCTGGTGGCGATGGGGCTGTACCGGTCGCTCGGCTGGCTGCGCCCGGTGCGCCGCGCCACCCGCGAGGCGGCGCGCGCCGCCATGGACCTGGTCGGCATGGCCGACTATGCCGGGCGGCAAATCTCGGAGCTTTCCGGTGGCCAGCAGCAACGCCTTTTCCTGGCGCGGGCGCTTGCTCAGGATGCGCGGATCTACTTCATGGACGAGCCGTTTGCCGGCGTGGACGCCGCTACCGAGCGCGCCATCGTGGAATTGCTGCAGCGGCTGCGCCGCGAGGGCAAGAGCGTGTTCGTGGTGCACCACGACCTGCAGACCGTGAGCAGCTACTTCGACGACCTGCTGATGCTCAACCTGCGCGTGGTGGCGCACGGACCGGTGGCGGCGGTGTTCACCAACGACAACCTGCACAAGACCTACGGCGGCCGGCTGACGCTGCTCGATCGGGCGGTGGACGCGCTCGGGCGCGGTCCGGCCGGGCGCGGGCACGGCGGATGACCTACCTGCCCTCTTGGGAGCAGGTGCTGCGCGTGCTGCTCCTGAGCGACTTCAACACCCGCGTGGTGGTGGTCGGCGTCGCCCTCCTGGGGATGGCGGCCGGCATCGTCGGCACCTTCACGCTGCTGCGCAAGCGCGCCCTGGTGTCGGACGCGGTCAGCCACGCCACGCTGCCGGGCGTCGCCGCGGCGTGGCTGGTGATGGTCGCGCTCGGCGGCACCGGCAAGTGGTTTCCCGGCCTGCTGCTCGGCGCGGCGGCCGGCGGCCTGATAGCCGTCGGCGCGGTGCTGACCCTGCGCGGCGTGCTGCGCCTGCACGAGGACGCGGCCCTGGGAGTGGTGCTGTCGGTTTCGTTCGGCATCGGCATTGCGCTGCTCGGGCTGATCCAGCAGATCCGCCGCGGTTCCGCTGCCGGCCTGGACTCCTTCATCTACGGCAAGACCGCCTCGATGCTGTCCGCCGACGCACTGCTGATCGCCGTCACCTCGCTGATCCTGGTGGCCGTCGCGGTGCTGCTGTTCAAGGAGTTGAACCTGCTCTGCTTCGATGCGCCGTATGCCGCGACGCAGGGCTTTCCGGTGGCGCTCCTGGACGCACTGATGCTCACCCTGGTGGTCGCGGTTACGGTGATCGGACTGCAGGCCGTGGGGCTGATCCTGATCGTGGCACTGCTGATCACCCCGGCCGCCGCGGCCCGTTTCTGGACCCACGACCTGCGCGCGATGACGGTGCTGGCCGCGCTGTTCGGCGCCGCGGGCGGGTTCATCGGCGCCGGACTGTCGGCCCTGGTGCCGCGCCTGCCGGCGGGGGCGGTGATCGTGGTGACCATCGCGGCCGGGTTCGTGATCAGCGTGCTGTTCGGAACCCGCCGCGGCCTGCTGCGCATGCTCGTCGAGCGGCATCGCGGCGACCGCCGCATCCGGAGCGAGCACCTGCTGCGCGCACTGTTCGAGCAGTTGGAGGCTCAGTTGGGGGCCATGCCGGGAGTGCGCGAGCTGGCCGCGACGCCGGTGCGCCGCGAGCGGCTTGCCCGCCGGCGCGGCTGGAGCCGGGCCGAGCTCGTGTCTGCGCTGCGCGGCGCCCGCCGCCAAGGCTGGCTGCGCCCGGAGAGCGCCGGGCGGCAGGACATGCGGCTGACCGCGGCCGGTGCGGAGCAGGCGTTGCAGGTGGTGCGCAACCACCGGCTTTGGGAGCTCTACCTGATCAGGTATGCCGACGTGGCCACCAGCCGCGTGGACCGCGGCGCCGACCGCATCGAGCACGTGCTCGGTCCGGAACTGGTCGCGGAACTGGAGGAACAGCTCGACCGGCAGCGCGACCGCGCCGCCGTGGCCGCCAGCCCGCACGAGTTGCCCGGCACTGCGCTGCCGCATCCCGGGCTTTCTGCCGGCGCGCCGTTGCGGCTCACGGGCTCGCAATGACCTGGACCTCGCTCGACGCCGGCATCGTGGTGGTGGCGGCAGTCAGCGCCATGGCGTGCGCGCTGATCGGCAGCTTCCTGGTGCTGCGCCGCATGAGCATGATGGGCGATGCCATCAGCCACGCCGTGCTGCCGGGCATCGCCGCCGCCTTCCTGGTCACGTTGAGCCGCGACACCGCGGTCATCCTGGTGGGGGCGGCGCTCGCCGGCGTGCTCACCGCGGCGTTCACGCAGCTTATCCACCAGGCCGGCAACGTCGACCGCGGCGCCGCGATGGGCGTGGTGTTCACCACCATGTTCGCGGTCGGCCTCATCCTGATCGTGCGCAGCGCCGACGCGGTGCACATCGACGTGCACACCGTGTTTTATGGCGCCGTGGAGCTGGCGCCGCTCAACGACGTGGCGGTCGCCGGCGTCCGCATTCCGCGCGCGCTGCTGATCCTCGGCCCGGTGTTCGCGGCGGACCTTGCGTTCGTGCTGTTGCTGTACAAGGAGCTCAACCTCACCTCGTTCGACGGCGAGTTCGCACGCACCATCGGCTTCAACGCGCGGCTCGTTCACTACGCGTTGATGGTGATGGTGGCCGTGACCATCGTGGCCGCGTTCGAGAGCGTCGGCAGCATCCTGGTGATCGCCATGCTGATCGTGCCGGGCGTAGTCGCCGGGCTGTTCACCAGGCGCTTGTGGTCGCTGTTGCTGTTTGGCCAGGCGGTGGCGCTGGTGTGCGCCGTGGGCGGGCACCTGGGCGCCATTACCGTGCCGCGCTGGTTCGGGCTGTCCGACACCAGCACGGCCGGGATGATGACCGTGGTCGCCGGCATGGTGGTGGGGGTTGCACTGGTGGCTGCCCCGCAACGCGGACTGGCCGCGCGCGCGCTGCACCGCGTTCGGGTTGCTGTCGGGGTGGGCCGCGAGGACCTGCTGGTGGAACTGTTGCGTGGCGAAGAGCGCGGCAGTCCCGGCGTCCGTGGTCGTGACCTGGTGCGCGAGGAGCCCTCGCGCATCGCCGGCCGCTCCACGCGCTTCGACCGTACCGTGGCGTTGCTGGCCGAGCGCGTGGGCGGCCGGGTGCGGCGCAGCGGCGACGGCTACCGGCTCACCGCCGCCGGGCGCAAGCTGGCGACCGGACTGCTGCGCAGCCACCGGCTGTGGGAGAGCTACCTGTTCGCCGAGGGCGCCACCGCGGTTGGCGAGGTGCACTTCGCCGCCCACCAGTTGGAGCACGTGACCTCGGCCGGCATGCGCGCAGACCTGGCCCGCGGTGCCGGCGCCACCGATCCCCACGGGCGTCCGATTCCGGAGGCGCCGCCCGCCGACCCGGGCGACGGCCGACCGGCGGACCGCTGACGTGACCACCGCCCCGGCGGCGGATTCCCGGAGTCCGCGGGACGCCGTGCGGGACGCGCAGGCCAGGTACCACGGGCTGGACGGGTTGCGCGCCCTCGCCATGCTGCTCGGCATCGTGCTGCACGCCACCCTGCCATACTTCGCGCGGATCGCCGGCATCGAGTCGATGTGGCCGGCCGACGACGACCAGTCGCTGGCGCTGCTGGTGCTGTTCGACTTCATCCACCTGTGGCGCATGCCGGTGTTCTTCCTGCTGGCCGGCTTCTTCGCGCACCGGGTGCTGGAGCGCCGCTCCACCGGGGCATTCATACGCGACCGGTTGCGGCGCATCGCCGTGCCGCTGGTCTTGTTCACGGGCGTGATGGCGCTGATCCTGCCGGTGTTGTGGAACTACGGCTGGAAGGGAGCGTTCGCGGTCGACCCAGGCGTGCTCGATCCGCGCAAGTGGCCGCACTATGCCGCCGAGGGCATGCCGTTGGCGCACCTCTGGTTTCTGTGGCACCTGCTGCTCATGTATGCCGTGCTGCTCGTGCTGCGCCGTGTCGGTGCGACGCGGCTTGGTCTGGCTGTCCGTAACGTGCCATCGGTTGCGTCTTTGCGGCGGCGCTCGGTTGCCGCCCTGTACGCGCGAGCGCCGTTGCTGCTGATGGCGGCGGCGGCGCTGCTGCTTGCCTGGCGCGGCGGCGACGAGTCGAAACCGATCTTTCCTCCCAATGTCCCCGACCTGCTGTACGGAGCGTTATTCTTCGTCTACGGCTACGGGCTGTGGGCCCGCCGCGCGCTGATCGATTATCTGCAGCACCCCGGGACCGTGGCCGTCCTGTGGGCGGCGGCCTGCTCGGTGTACGCCCTGCACCTGGTCCTGCTCGGTGTCCTGGAGGCGGCGGATGGCGCCGGTTCGAGCGGCGTGGCGGCGCGGCTGGCGCTGGTGGAGGTGCTGGCGCACGGGTCCGCGGTTGCGCTGCTGGCACTGGCGCTGATGGGCAGTTGCGAGGCACTGTTGAGCGTGCCGCGGGCGTGGGTGCGGTGGACGGCAGACGCGTCCTACTGGATCTACCTGATGCACCTGCCGGTGGTGGCATGGCTCACCTTCTGGCTCGCCCACCTCGACCGGTCCGGACGCCTCACCGCGCTGACCGGGTTCGCCTGGGGCGCCGGACTGAAGTTCCTGGCCGCCAGCCTCGTCACCACAGCCGTAGGTCTGGCGACCTACCGCTACCTCGTCCGCTACACCCCGCTCGGCACGCTCCTCAACGGCCGGCGGATCCGAGGCTGAAACGGCTTGACACCTTCTGCCGGTACCTGGGACTCGCTACCATCCCGCGCTCGACGCGCCGTCGTTTGCCGGACCGCACCCGCCATTACTTCCGGTTGCCCGCGGCATGCCCGGTTGGTAAGGTCACTGCATGCCGGATCGGATCGACTATCGCCGCTGGAATGTCACCCGACTGGAGATGGAGGCGTGGCGTAACTTCAGTCGGCAGACGGAGATCAGGCTGCGCGGTCGCACCTTCTTCGTCGGTCCGAACGCCTCCGGCAAGTCCAATATCCTGGATGCGTTCCGTTTCTTGCGCGACGTTGCCGGGTCGGGACGACGAAGCGGTTTCGTCGCGTGGCGGTATGCGCGAGGTGCGGTCGCTGCATGCCAGGCAGTTTCCGGGCGTCCGAATCGCGGTCGACGTGGGACCTCGCGACGGCAGCGCCCGGTGGTCTTACGAGTTGCACTTCCGCAATCATCCGAATCGGCACCGTCCCGCACCACCTGCGGCACGAGGTGCAGATGGTGCGATCTCGACCACGATGAGTGTGCTCCGGCTCGCGCACGGGACTTTCTCGCCGCCCCGGCGTCCGGCATGTGCTTTCGCATCGCGGAGCGGGCCGTGGAAGCTTGGTTGCTCGCAGATCGCGCAAGCATTGCGCGCTTCCTGTCGGTATCCGGCGATCTGGTCAGTCCCGCTCCCGAGCGGTTGCCGGCGCCGAAGTCCCACCTCGTTTCGCTCGCGAGCGGCCGAGAGGGCGCCGAGCCTGCAACGGGCAATGACGCACGTTCGGAACTTGTCTGATTGTGGTCGCTGGTAGCAGGAAACCAGACCCTTAGAAAATTCAAGGCGGATGTTGATTTTATTGAGGGGAGGGCTGACACTTCGGCTGTGGGTTTGATGCGGGAGGCGTCGAAGGGCCAAGTGCAATCAACGGTGGGCATATGCGGGTTCTGAGCGGTGTAGCCCATGGCCTGGTTGCTCCGGACCGGGCGTTTGCATTTCGGGTGGCTTCCGGGGTCTCGCTGTTGGCATTGCTGGCCCTGGAGCTGGCTTCCGTGGTCGCCGGTGAAACGATGATCCTGTGGCGGACGAGCGGACCTGAGTTGCGGCGGATTGCCCTGGTGGAGTCGCTCCACGTTGCCGAGCAGCGCAGCACCTCGTTCGCCGAGCCTGAGGAGGTCGACCGGCGGCGGGCGGCGGCCTACCGCCGGCTCACCGCACCCACCGGCGCCGTTGCCAAGACCGTTGCCGTCCTGCTCTCCGGCCTCGTGCTGCCGGCCGCTGTTGTCCTCACCTGGTTGGCGCTGCTCGTGCTGGCGCAATTCCTTGGCGGCGAGGAGCCACGCAGCCCGGGCCGCCCGCGTGCCTCGATCCGACTGGTCGCGGTGGCGTTCGCCCCGCTGGCGCTGCGCCGCCTGCTGTCCGGTGCCGTAACCCTGGCGGCGGTCGATCCGACCCGGGCCGCCGCCGGCGCCACCACCGTCGCCGCCTACCGCGAGCGCGCAACGGTGCGCTTCGACCTGGCGGCGCTGGCCGACGCGGCTCCCGCCGGCGTCGTCGAGCGCGCCGCCGTGTTGCTCACCGACCCGTTCGGCCTGTGGGCGCTGGCCGTGCTCGCCTCCGGCGCCGCGGCACTGCTGCGCCTGCCGACTCTGCGCGCCCTGGTGCTGACCGCGGTAATCGCCGCGCTGTGGACGCTGTTCGACACCGTGGCGGGCGGCCGCTGGGCGCTGCTGGCATGAAGCGCCGCACCAGCCGCCTGCTGCGGGCGGGCATCGTCGTGGTGGTGCTGCTCGGCGCCGGTGCCGCACTGTGGCGGTTGTTCGCCAGCGACCCGGCGGCGGACGCCGTCCCGGTGACGGTGGAGGCGGCGCGCACCGCCACCCTGCGGGCGCGCGTGGTAGGGAGCTGCACGTTCCGGCCGCGGCGCAGCGTCACGGTGCTCAGCGAGACGGGCGGCCGCGCTGTTGCGATTCACGCCGCGGTAGGTGACGCGGTCAGCGCCGGTCAGGAGCTGGTGGTGCTCGACGACCGTGAGCTGCGGCTTGCATTGCGGCGCGCCGAGGCGGCGCGGCAGGACGCCGAGGACGGCGTGCGCGGCAACCTGCTTACGCTGCGCTCCAACCTGCGCGGCGCAGAGGCGGGCTGGCGGCGGGCGCACGATGCCCTGGAGCGCGACCGGAAGCTGCATGCCGCCGGCGGCGCGACGCGGGCCCAGGTGGATGCGGCGCTGCATGCCGAGCGCGATGCCTCCGAAGCGCTCCGCGGTGCGCGTGAGCAGCTCAACCTCGCGGCCGGCCGCGCGCCCGGCGCGGAGCCGGCGCTCGACCCGGCGGCGGACGCCGCCATCGTCGCGGCGGACGCCGGCGTGCTGCAGGCGCGGCTGGCGGCTCAGCAGGCGGCGCACGACCTGGAGCAGGCGATCCTGGCCGCCCCGCTGGCCGGAACCCTGACCGCGCTGGAGGCGACGCTCGGCAATCACCTGGCTCCCGGAGCGGCGGTAGCAACCGTCGCCACCCTGGACGACATCCTGGCCGAGGTGCAGATCGACGAGGTGGATATCGGCAAGCTGCAGGTGGGCCAGGAAGTGGTGCTGACCACCGACAGCGTGCGCGACGTCGAGCTGGCCGGCCGCATCGCGCTCATCCCGCCGGCGATGACCGACCACCGGGTGGCGGTGGAGGTGGCGGTGGACCAGCGCGGCCTGCCCGCGGGCGCCGTGTTGCGCGCCGGCGCCTCCTGCCGGGCGCGCATCGAGGCGGAGTTGAAGCGCGACGTGACGGTGGTGCCGTTTGCCGCGCTCCTGGAGCGTCCGGGCGGCAGCGTGGCGTTCGTGGCGGTTCTCGACGGCTCGGATGCCGCGGGCGCGACCGGTGCGGACGGCGGCGTTGCGGCCGAGACCGGCCCCGCCGCCGACCCGCCGGAGAGCGCCGACCGCGCCGCTGACGACGGCCCCGGCAACGCCACCGGCGATGGCGATGGCGACGAAACCGGCGAATTCGCGGATCCGGCACCGCGCTTGTACCGGTTGGAGCGGCGTGAAGTGGAGTTGGGCTCCTCCAGCGTCAGCGACGTGGAGGTGACCGCGGGAGTGGAGGAGGGTGAGCTGGTGGTGGTGGGCAACCTGTCACTGCTGCGCGACGGGCTGCTCGTCACCCTGGAGAGCGGCGACCTTGACGGCAACGAGGACGAGGAGAGTGGCGGGCCGTTCGGCCGGCGGCAGGACGACGAGCAGTGATTCGGCTCGCCGGGATCACCAAGGTATACCACATGGGCGAAGACGTGACGGTGAACGCGCTCGCGGGAATCGACCTGAAGATCGGTGCGCGCGAGTTCGTCGCGGTGATGGGGCCGTCCGGCTCCGGCAAGTCGACGCTGATGAACATCATCGGCTGCCTGGACCGGCCCAGCGGGGGCCGCTACACCCTGGATGGCATCGACGTGGCGCGCATGAGCGACCGGGAATTGGCACAGGTGCGCAATGCGCGCGTCGGCTTCGTGTTCCAGACCTTCAACCTGCTGCCGCGCATGACCGCCCTGCGCAACGTCGAGCTGCCGCTGGTGTATGCCGGCGTGGCGCGCGGCGCACGCCAACGCCGAGCCACCGCGGCCCTGGTCCGCGTCGGCCTGGCCGACCGCACGCGGCATCGCCCCAACCAGCTCTCCGGAGGCCAGCGGCAACGCGTCGCCATCGCCCGCGCCCTGGTCAACAATCCCTCCATCGTGTTCGCCGACGAGCCCACCGGCAACCTGGACACCGCCACCGGTAGCGAGATCATGGACCTGCTGGCCGACCTGCACGACGCCGGCGCCACCATCATCCTGGTCACCCACGAGGCCGACGTCGCCGCCTACGCCGGCCGCGTCATCCACCTGCGCGACGGACGCATCACCGGCGACGAAGCGCGCACGGCGGCGCCGGCCGAGTAGCGGGAGGCGGCAGGAAGCAGCATGCGCGTCACCGAGGGACTGCGCGAGGCGTTGGACACCGTGCGCCACAACAAGCTGCGCACCGCGCTGACCATCCTCAGCATCGTGATCGGCGTCGCCTCGGTAATCGCGGTGATGGCGATCGGGATCATGGGCCGGCGCGCGATCATGGGCGACCTGGCAGCGCTCGGCGGCGCGCTGTACTGGATCGAAGCGGAGAATGGCGGATCGGAAGACGGGCGCCGCGACCAGCACCTGCGTATCGAGCACCTGGAGGCGATATCCGCGCTGGTCGCCGACACCAGCTCGGTGAGTCCGATCCTGCGCGGCGGCGCCGAGTTGCGCTTCCGCGACCGGCAGGCGCAGGCGTCGCTGTTCGGCGTCGGTGCGCAGTACTCGGAACTGTGGCCGCTGCCGGTACAGGCGGGGCGCTTTCTTGAACCGGACGAGGTTGCACAACGGCGCAAGGTGATCGTGCTCGGCGACCGCGTCGCGCACGCGCTGTTCGACGATGCCGAACGCGCCCTCGGCAGCATGGTGAGCGCGGGCGGGCTGCAGCTCCAGGTGGTCGGCGTGATGGCGGCGGACTTCCGCGCCGCCGGCGACGGCTCCGACGACCGCACCTGCTACCTGCCGCATGAACTGTATCGCAGTATCTACCCGTGGGATCCGGGTATCGGCCCGCACGTGCCCGAGGTGACCCTGCGCGCCCGCGACGCCGCGCGGCTCGGCGAATCGATGACGCTCGTGCAGCGCTTCCTCGACCGCGTGCTGCCCGGCTCGCCGTCGGTGCGGCCGTTCGTGGTGCAGACCGACCAGGCGCGGCTCGAAACCGAGGCCGAGGTGCTGCGCGTGATCAGCATGGTGGTGACCCTCGTGGCAGGCATTTCGCTGCTGGTCGGCGGCCTCGGGATCATGAACATCATGCTGGTGAGCGTCAGCGAACGCACCGTCGAGATCGGCCTGCGCAAGGCGGTAGGCGCCCGCGACGGCGACATCCTCGGCCAGTTCCTGATCGAGTCGATGGTGATCTGCCTGCTGGGCGGGGTATGCGGCGTGGTGCTGGGATTCGGCGGTACGCTGGCGGTGGCGCTGGCCCTGGGCTGGAACCTGATCCTGCCGGAGGTTGCCGCCGTCGGCCTGGGGGTGGCGGTGGCGACCGGCCTGTTCTTCGGCGTCTACCCGGCAACCAAGGCGGCGCGGCTGCCGCCGGTGGTCGCCCTGAGCCGGAATTAGCAAGAGGCCCACGCGTGGGTATCGGCGCCCTGATCATGGCCGCGCTGGCGGCGGTCGCGGACAATCGATTTCGCGCTACCCTGGCGCTGCTCGGCATCACCATCGGCGTCGGCTCGGTGATCGCGATCGTGGGCCTCGGCGACGGCGCCAAGCTGGTGATACGCGACGCGATTTCGCGCTTCGGCGCCGGCTCGCTGATGGTGCTGCCCAACTACCAGGTGATCGAGGCCAGCGACGGCCGCTACGAGTGGCCGTCGATCACGCGCGAGGACATCGCGCAGATCAACGCCGGGGCGGACGCGGTTCGGGCGGTGACCCCGCAGGCCAACTGGAGCGGTTTCTCCGCGCGCCGCGCCGGCCGCGCCCGCGAGGTGGAGATCTTCGGCACGCTGCATCACTTCCTGGCGGTAAACTCATCCACGCGCCTGGCGCGCGGACGTTTCCTGCACCCGGAGGACGACCGCCTGCAGCGCAAGGTGGCGGTGCTCGGGGCGGGCGTCGCCGCCGACCTGTTCCCGGACCAGGCGGCCCTGGGCGAGTTGATTTCGATCGAAAACTGGTTCGAGCTGGAGGTGATCGGCATCCTCGCTCCCGAGGCGGACTCGTTGCTCGAGGTGGGGGAGGAGTTCACGGTCGATGACCGCGTGTTCGTGCCAATCTCGACCCTGGAGCGCGTCACCCGATTCGACGACGTGGTGTCGATTCTGTGGGGTGAAGCGGTCAGCCTGCGCGCGATCGAGGCCGCCAAGCAGCAGATTGTGGCGATTCTGGACGCCAACCACGGCCGCTTCGACGGCGTCCATCACAAGTTCGTGGTGCACGACTGGGCGCAGCTCCTGTCCACCATCGAGTCCACCACCGGCACGATTACCGCGCTGGTTTCGATCCTGGGCGTCATCTCGCTGGTGGTGGCCGGCATCGGGGTGATGAACATCATGCTGGTGTCGGTGCGCGAGCGCACGCGCGAGATCGGCACCCGCAAGGCGCTCGGCGCGCAGCCGGCCGCGATCCTCAACCAGTTCATGGTGGAAGCGGTGCTGGTGTGCGGCGGAGGCGGCCTGGCCGGCGTCGGCCTGGCGGCCGCCGTGATCTCCGGCATCGCCGAGGCGACCGACTGGCCCGGCCTGATCACGTGGCCGACCGTCCGGCTGGCGTTCCTGATGTCGTTCGGCACCGGCCTGGTATTCGGCCTCTACCCTGCCAGCCGCGCCGCCCGCCTGCCCCCGGTCGAAGCCCTGCGCCACGACTGACCGCGAGCGAATAAAACATGCTACGGTAGGCAGGTAACACCCGCGGCCAAGCGGGCGTGCAACAAGATTCGCGCTATGTTTTTCGTGACGACCCTCGACGACGATGCCAACATACTCCGACGCTGAGCTGGAGTTGCTGATGGCGGACCTGGAGTCCGACCTGGTGGAGCGGAAGGAGTCGGCCGCCGACGGCCGGAAGATCCGCCGCAACATCTGCGCTTTCGCCAACGACCTGCCCGGGAGCGGCCGCGCCGGGGTCGTGCTGGTAGGCGTTCGCGACGATGGTTCCTGCGCGTCCCTGACGATCAACGACGAGTTGTTGACCCGGCTAGCGAACATTCATGGAGAGGGCGACATTCTGCCGCTACCGTCAATGACCGTCCAGAAGCGGGTACTCGATGGCTGCCCGGTGGCGGTCATAACCGTCGAGCCGTCGCTTGATCCGCCGGTGCGATACCGCGGCCGAGTCTGGGTCCGCGTCGGTCCGTCGGTGCGCGAGGCGGCGGTCTCCGATGAGCGCATGCTGCTCGCCGGACACTCGCCGAGAATGGCAACCCTCCTCCGGAATTCAACTTCCAACCGACGCTGGTGGTAGCCACCGTCCGGATTGCAGCGTGACGAGCATCGCGGTATTCAACAACAGGGGCGGCGCCGGGAAGACCTCGCTCGTCTATCATCTCGCGTGGATGTATGCCGAACTGGACTTCGACGTTGTGGTGGCCGATCTGGATCCGCAAGCCAACCTGACCAGCATGTTTCTGGACGACGACGAGATCGAGGATCTGTGGGCAGGCGACAGCCGTAGCCGAACGATCCATGCATCTTTGCGCCCGCTCCTGGACGGAACGGGGGATGTCGCGGAACCGCACGTGATCGAGCCGACGACGGGTATAGGGCTGGTTGCCGGGGACATGCTGCTGTCGGGCGCGGAAGATGAACTGGCAAGCAATTGGCCCGACTGTCTCGATCGCAAGCCGCGAGCATTCCGCGTGCTGTCTGCTTTTTGGCGAACACTGCACATGGCGGCGGAGGCGAAAGGAGCAGACCTGATTCTGGTTGACGTCGGCCCCAATCTCGGCGCGCTGAATCGGGCAGCTCTCGTTACGGCCGATTACGTCGTGGTGCCCCTGGCGCCGGACCTCTACTCCGTACAGGGTCTGCGCAACCTTGGCCCGACCCTGCGGCAGTGGCGGCGGGAGTGGTCGGAGCGCCGCGATCGCAACCCGGTAACCGATCTCGACATGCCTCGGGGGAAGATGCACCCCGTCGGATACGTGGTGCTGCAACATGCCGCGCGGCTCAACCGTCCGGTGAAGGCCTATGAACGTTGGATGGAACGCATTCCGGGCGCGTACCGCGAGTTCGTGATCGACAAGTCAACGACGCGTACGCCATCGACCTACACCGATCCGCACTGCCTTGCGACGTTGAAGCACTTCCGGAGCCTGATGCCGCTGGCGCAGGAGGCGCGCAAGCCGATGTTCGCTCTGAAGCCGGCGGACGGCGCCCTCGGCGGCCACGCCAACGCCGTGCGGGGCTGCTACCGCGACTTTCGTGCGCTCGCGCGCGAAGTGGCGACCCGTTGCGGCGTGACTCCCGAGTGAACGGCGTGCCGTATCAGTCTCAGCGGGGTGCGGCGGAGGGGGCCACCGTGGCGAGGGGGTCGCCGGCGGAGTCGAGCGCGGCGGCGCGGGCGCGCGCGGCGGCGGAGCGTTGCGGGAGGTCGGCTTGCGACAGCACGGGCGGGTGCGCGGTGGGCGGCAGGGGCGTGTCGTACTGGTATCCGGGCTCCTCCTGCTGGCGCTTCCAGATGGCCAGGATCTCGCGCCACGAGCCGAGCAGCGTGCGCGGCGCCGGCACGTCGTCCCGGATCACCCGATACAGGCGGGCGAGGTTGTAGCACGGCACGCCGGCGTACATGTGGTGCTCGGTGTGCCAGTTCATGCCCCAGTACAGGAACTCCGAGATCGGGTCGAGGGTGTTGCTGCGCACGCACAGGCGGAAGTCGGGCACGTTGTCGCGCAGGCCGGCGTGCATCGGCCCCCCAACCAGCCAGCGCAGCCAGTGGCCGATCGCCAGGTGCGCGGTGAGCAGCAGGGCCAGGATCGGCACGCCCAGGGCGACCGGCACCGCGACCGCGGCGCCCAGGGAAAGCAGGATGAAGCGCGCCGCCCACACCGCCCTGCGGCGCATGGCCGGCGCGTCGCGGTAGATCGCTCGCATCCACTCGCCGTCCCAGTCGCCGCCGGCGCCGGTGGCGGACGGGTAGCGGTCAAGCGCGGTGATCACGTGCAGGCTCAGCACCGGCCACAGCCCGGCGGACTGGTAGCCGCCGGTGATGTTGACCGTGAACAACTGCAGCAGGTAGAGGAACCGATACGTGGGGTTCTGCGGCAGCACCACCTCGCGGTCGCCCTGCGGGTGCAGCGTGTAGCGGTGGTGGTAGCTGTGGCTCACCTTGAAGTCGTAGATGTTGACGAACCCGAACAGGCAGAACACGCGCGTGAACAGCCCGTTCAGCCACTTGGTCCGGAACACCGTGCCGTGCCCGAGTTCGTGGATCGCCGCGCCCTTGAAGAACGAGCCCACCACGCCGTGCGCCATCAGCGCGACCGCGAACAGCGGCCACAGCTCCGCCGCGAACAGCAGCCAGGTCAGCGCGCCGGTCGCCGCCCACAGCAGCAGGTGGCCGACGCTGTGCAGGCCGCCGCGCCAGTCGCTGCGCCGCATCAGTTCGCGCAGCAGCGCCGGCTCCACCGGCGAACGGTACCACTTGACCCGGAAGTCGCGCCGCACCTCCGCCAGCGGCTGGAATTCGCCGGCCATGGGTTCCACCGTCCCGTTGCTCGTCGTCGAAGCCATCGTGATTGCTTTACAGATACACCGCCCGGAACGTGTTGGCTACCCCGCGTCCGCAATACTCTGCCGCGACTGCTCCGCGACCGGGGCAATCTGCTCAGGCGGCAACCGTATTCGGCTGCGATCCGAATCGCCCCGACTACTCCGACCCCGGCAACGGAACCGGGGCGCCGGTGTCCAGGCTGCGGTAAATGGCCGCGACCAGATCCACCGCCTTCTTCGACTCCGGGCCGTTGCTCAGCGGGGTTTCGCCGAACTGCCGGCGTGTTTCGTCCGTGCTATTATGCCGCTGTGATGCAGACTGCGGCGGTCAGGTCTCGTCCGTTGCTCGCCGGCGCCGCCGCCAAGCGCCGCGTCGCCGGCGTCGCGCTGCTGCTCGTCATCCTGGTGCCGTTCGCGGCGTTGAACCGGCTCCCCAAGCTGGATACGGTGCGCGAGGATCTGCGCGCTGCGCTTGCCCCCACCGCGCAGTGTTTTCAGGGGTTCTGCATCGAGGACCCCGACCGGGCGGGCGAACGGAGTGGGTTCTTCGAACGTTGGTGGCGATTCTCCGTGACCTACCTGCAGCTCGTTGCCGTCGGGATGTTGTTCGCGTTCGCGGCCGCCGCCATTGCCGAGGCTTTCCTGGTCGCCGAGGTGTCGGTGAGTGCAGGCGCCACTACCGCGCCCGCTGGACCCGGGCGTTGGCGACGCATCCTGAAGGGCATCGGTCTCGGCCCCGTGCTCAACCTCTGTTCGGCCTGCATCGCTCCGGTGTCCAGCACGCTGCGGCGCGGCGGCATGGGAGTGGAGGGCGCGCTCGCGCTGGTGCACGGATCGGCCACGCTGAACGTGCCGTCGCTGCTGATGATCGCCGTGGTGTTCACGCCCCTGCTCGGTGCGAGCCGGCTCGTTCTCGGGCTGGTCGCCGCGCTGTCGCTGGGGCCCCTGGTCGCGTGGGCGGTGCGCCGGCGCGGCGCGCGCCTGGACGACCGCGCGGGCGCCGAGGTCGCGTGCGAGCTGCCGGCGATGGCAGCGGAAACGGCGACCTGGTCGGAGGTGCTGCGCACCGGCGGCGCGGCGTGGCTGCGCTCGTTCGTCCGCCTGGTGCGGCGCATGTTGCCGCTCATGATCGTGGCCGGCTTCGCCAGCGGCGCGGCCATCCAGGCGTTGCAACCGGAGACCGTTACCGCCTACCTCGGCGACAGCCTGCTGGGGGTGGTAATCGCGGCGACGCTCGGGGTGCTTATCAACGTGCCGCTGCTGTTCGAGATCCCGCTGGTCGCGCTACTGCTGATCCTCGGCGCCGGCACCGCGCCGGCCGCGGCGCTGCTGTTCGCCGCCGCCGCCGCGGGGCCGGTCACTTTCCTCGCGCTTGCCAAGGCCCTCGGTCGCCGCGGCGTCGCCGTCTACGCGGGCGGCACCTGGGCCATCGCCGTCCTTGGGGGATGCGCGGTGCTGCTGGTGGGGGCGCTGCTGGGGCCGGAGCGGGCGGCGCTGCGACTCGACGGCGGTGCAGCTACCGAGCGCACCGGCCACGTGGGCGCCGTGCCCAACGCCATCGTGCTGGCCACCTGCGCCGGTGAGCCGGCGCTGTGCCCGGAGCAGAGCGGACTCCGTTGGCCGCACACGCCCACCATCCATGGGCACTCGGTGACCAGTGCCGGGGGCGCCGTCGGCGACTTCGACCGGGACGGTTGGCAGGACCTGTTCGTGCCGTCGGGCGGCACCTCGCCCGACCGGCTGTACATGAACAACGGCGACGGCACGTTCACGGACCGCGCCGCCGAGGCCGGAATCGCGGCCCGCCATCACGGCTACGGCGCGGCCGTCGGCGACGTGGACGGCGATGGCTGGCTCGACATCTTCGTCATCAGCTACGGCAGCGTGGACCAGCGCTTCACCATGCCCGGCAACCACCGCCTGTACCGCAACAACGGCGACGGCACGTTCACCGACATCGCCGCCCGCGCGGGGGTGGCGACCACCAGCCTCAAGCAGCCGACCGGCACCGGGGCCAGCTTCGGCGACTACGACCTCGACGGCGACCTGGACCTGGCCGTGGCCTCGTGGTTCTACGGCGAGGGGGGCAACGCGCTGTTCCGGAACAACGGCGACGGGACGTTCGAGAACGTGACCTCACTGCTGCCATTCGGTGGCAAGCGTGCCCCGATGGGGTATACGCCGCTGTTCGCCGACATGGACGGCGACCGCTATCCCGAGTTGCTGTGGGCCGCCGACTACTTCACCAGCAGCTACCTGCGCAACGACGGCGGTGGCGGCTTCACCGACATCACCGCGCAATCCGGGACCGGGCTGGACGCCAACGGCATGGGCGCAGCGGCAGCCGATCTCGACAACGACGGCAGGCTCGACTGGTTCGTCACCTCAATCAGCACACGGTATGCGGTCGACAAGGCGCCGGGTACCGGGAACTTCCTGTACCGCAACCAGGGCGGCCATCGCTACGAGTCGGTCGGCGACCGCGCGGGGGTCGAGGAGGGCGGCTGGGGATGGGGTGCCGCGGCGGTGGATCTGGACCACGACGGCTGGCTCGACCTCGTGCAGACCAACGGCTGGGAGGGCCACAACGGCCGCGACGATCCCGAGTGGGCGTCCGAGACGACCAGGGTGTTCCGCAACCTCACCGCCGTCTCGTCCGAGCTGACCTTCGCCGACGTCGCCGAACAAGCGGGCCTCGTGCACCGCGGGCAGGGCCGCGGAGTGGTTCACCTCGACTATGACAATGACGGCGACCAGGACCTGGTGATCTTCAACAACGGCGGGCTACCCACGTTGGTGCGCAACGAGATCGACACGGGTACGGACGGTAGCGGGCACTGGCTGCGCGTGTTTCTGGACACCGCAGCGCGTGCAGACTTGGCGCCCGACGGTTTCGGCAGCCTGGTCGCGGTGCGCTCCGGCGATCTTCGCCAGGTGCGCTACGTCGGCGCTGCGGCCGGCTACCTCGGCCCGTCCGAGCTGTCGGCCCACTTCGGTCTCGGCGCCGCGCCGGTGGTGGACGAGCTGCAGGTGCACTGGGCCGACGGCAGCACCTCCACCTACCACCAGGTGCCCACCAACCGCACCCTCACCATCACGGCGCGTCAGGAGTCTGTCGGATTGGCGCGTTAGCGGCTCGTCTTCAAACCGGATGGCGCGGGTCACCGCCGACGCAACTCGTCTTCGGCTCGCCGTCTCACCCAGGCGCCATGCTGGAGAGCCGCTCCGCCTCATCCCGCACAACGCGCCAGTCGAACGCGCTCCGGATCAGCCGGCTGCGCGCAATGGCGCCGGCAAGCATGGCCCTCGACCGACTTGCCGCGTTGGGTGCCGCTGGGAACTTCGGCGGAGAGTTTGGTACTGGCGGGGTTGGATACGGTGGAACAACCGTAACTCAGCCGCGGCGGCCGCTACTCCGCTTCCGGTACTCTCAGCGCCCGCAACGCAGGCGTTCGAACAGAGTCAACTCCGCAGGCGCGCGGCGCCTGACTCACGGGGCTTACGCCGCGCGCGCGTGCGGTTCCTTGCGTACCACTTTGCACCTCCTGTACGCCAGGAATACCGGGTTGTTGTGGATATGATGACGTGATTGACCAGTGGAAGGGGGATCCAGGACCGTGGCGGGCGGGGCGGTGACCAGTGGCTGCGCGGATACGGGTCGTCATGCATCATGCGCATCGGTCGCGATCCCAAGGGGTTCACCGTAGCCGACTCTGCAACGGCCGTCAAGCGCGTGTCGTCAGTCCCGTCAGTCCCGTCGCGATCACCGGTCCGGATAGAGGAGTATCTTTATGCCCTGCCGATCCTGCAACGCGTCGAATGCCTGCTGCCACTGGGACATCGGCATGGTGTGGGATACCAGCGGGCGCGCATCGACCTTGCCGGTGCTCATCAACTGCAGGCTCCGTTCCCAGTCGCGATGGCGGTAGCCGAAACTCCCCACCACCCTCAGTTCCTTGTAGGCAATCTGCATGAAGTCGATCTCGTAGCGGTGCATGGAGGTGCCGAGCTGGATGAACTGCGCCCCGCGGCGTCCGTAGTCGAACAGCCGATTGACCGATGACCCGTGGCCCGAGCACTCGATCAGCACGTCCGCACCACCACCGGCGGTAAGGTCCAGGAGGTGGGGGAGGGGATCCTCCCGCTCCACGTTGTACACCTCGTCGACGCCAAGCTGCCGCGCAACCTCGAGTTTGGCCTCGTCGCCGTCGACGCCGCAAACCACCACGTAGCCACCTTCGGCTTTGGCGATCTGCGCGGCCAGCAGGCCGATCGGCCCCGGGCCGGAAACGACCACCAGGTCGGTGGTGTGAATCTCGCCATGCGAGAGGATGCCCCTGGTGCACACGGCGAGCGGCTCGGTCATGGCAGCCGATTGCAGGTCGACTCCGGGCGGCAGCCGAAGTACCGCGTCCTCCTCGTATACCCCAAAGCGCGTCATGCCGCCATAGGTGGCGATGCCCCAGGGCGTCTCGAACCCACGACGTTTGCCTTGCGGCCAGTCCCAGCCATGCCGCTGATGGAGGGTGACACGCGCGTCCAGGGGTGCCACCACGATCTCGTCGCCGGGCTGCACGCGCGTGACCTGTTCGCCCACTTCGGCCGCGACTGCGCTGAACTCGTGGCCGAGTACCATGGG
Source organism: Spirochaetia bacterium (assembly GCA_965208575.1). Taxonomy (GTDB): domain Bacteria; phylum Spirochaetota; class Spirochaetia; order SZUA-6; family Bin103; genus Bin103. Next base: position 638,177 of record CBDBOV010000003.1, read on the forward strand.
AGGACGGTAATATGCGTGATCGTCGCTGACGATCTTCCGGTCGGTGGCGCAGATACCGCAGAACTTGATCTCTGCCTTGATCTGTCTCGGCCCGGGTTCCGGTACCGGAATCTCGACCAGCTCGGTGTTGCCGCGTCCTCGACGGGTCTTGACCACCGCCTGCATGGAACTCTCAGTGCTTGCCACAGGTTCGACTATATCATGACCACCGGCATGAGCGACCACGTCACCGGCCCAGCAACGCGGGACCGCCGCCCACCAGGATCGGCAATTGCAGGTCCACCAGGGTAACCACCGGGATGATGGCGTTCTTGACCGCGTGGCGCAGCACGACCGCCTTCTCCTTCAGGCCCTTGGACCAGGCGGTGCGGACATAGTCCTGCCGCAGCACCTCCAGCATCATGGTGCGCGTCATGCGCATGGTGTCGCTCTTGCTGCGCGCCCGGTGACTGTATACGGTTGGCTGTTCTTGGCTAGTCAACGAACTAAGTCTATTCTGCCCTGGTGACTACGGTGAACATACACGAGGCAAAGACGCATCTCTCCCGGCTGCTGAAGCGGGTAGCCGTTGGCGAGCAGATCGTCATCGCCAGGGCCGGCACGCCGATTGCCCGGCTCACTCCGTACAAGGAACAGGGCCGGCAACGTGTCGCCGGACGAGAATCGTGGAGTGAATGTCACGTCATCGTACATCGACATCCAAGCTCGGTTTCGAGGGACCTCCGCGGGTTGACGGTTCGACTCCCGGTCCACCTGCGCGCCTCGGCCGCCTCCGCGGCTTGGAATTGCTGGTACCCGGGAAGGCTGCCGGCGGCGGGTGGCCGGCACTGGTCATAATTTCCGCCTGGTCGTATTATATGACTACTTATGAACACGCGGACGATCGGCGCAGCGAAATTCAAGGAGCAGTGTCTGGCGCTTCTCGACGACCTCCCCAGTGACGGCCTGATCGTTACCAAACACGGCAAGCCGGTGGCCCGGGTTGTGCGCTATCCAGTGCAACCGCGCCAGCTGATCGGCGCGTTACGAGGGAAGCTAGCCGTACGCGGTGACATCCTCACCACGGGAGTGACGTGGGATGCCGCTGCTGAATCTTGATACGCACATTCTCGTGCACGCCCTCACCGGCGACCTGAGACCTACGGAGGAGTCGATGCTGATCAAGCACGGCTGGGGAGTGGCGGCTATCGTCTTCTGGGAGCTGGCGAAGTTGTCGCAGCTTGGCCGGATCGACGTCGATCTCGGCGACGCCGAGGTCCAGAGTGTGCTGGCCAGCCTGCACATTTGGCCGCTCGACCTCGCCGTAGCCCGGGCCTCGATCGACCTGGACTTTCGCGGCGACCCGGCGGACGAACTGATCGCGGCGACCAGCGTGGTGCACAACATCCCCCTGCTGACTCGAGACCGGCAGATGCTGAAGTCGACGCGGGTACCGCTGGCGCGCGTGACCTGATCTTATATGATGTGACCCCCCGCGCCCTGCTCTACCTGATCACGCCCCGGCGTGCTCTACTTCGTCATTTCCAGGTCTCGACCGCCAGGCCCGGGGTCACGATCCCCCCGTCGGGAGACTCCTGAGCAAACACGGCGCTCGCCATCACGAACGCCACGAGGAACCGGGCTGCCCCGAAGATGCCAAGGCTTAGCCGGCGAGATTGGCGCGGGTTCATATTCACGAGCGCGGAAGGTAGATGGCAGCGGGAGGTTAGTCAATTCGTGCTCGGGCTTGATAGCCGTCCCTGCCGTTAGTATTTTGTACGTATGAAGCGCAAGCTTGTACGCGTCGGAAACAGCCTTGCCGTCACCCTGCCGCACGATCTGGTCAAGGAGTTCGCATTGCGGCCCGGCATGGAGGTAGACGCGACGGTTGATCCGCGTGACGGGAGTTTCGTGGTGCGCACCGGAGTCAAGTTGTTCGAGGAGGGCGAGGTCTCACCGCGGTACCGGAAAATGGTGAACCATCTCGTGGAGGAGCGGCGAGAACTGTACGAACGCCTCGCCGGCGGCAGTGATGAATGATCGAGTATCTCGGTGAGCAGCAGATTCTCCACCTCCATCGGTCGCTGCTGGCCGCCACCGGCGGAGCCGGCGGCCTGAGGGATCGGGGGATGCTGCAATCGGCGCTGGCGCGGCCCGCCGCGTCCTTTGCCGGCCAGGATCTCTACGTGTCTCTGTCGGAAAAGGCGGCAGCCTTGATGCACTCGCTGGTGAGCAACCATGCGTTCGTGGACGGCAATAAGAGAGTCGCAATTGCGGCGACCGAGCTGTTCCTGCTCGCCAATGGCCATCGCCTCGAGGCCGATGCCGATGCCCTGGAGCAGTTGACCCTCGCGGCGGCGGCGTCCCAAATCGGCCGCGAAGAAATCCGGATTTGGATCGAGCAGCATATCTCGCGGGAATGACGAGCAACAAAGATGCCTGATCAGGGCTGGACGTGACGGCGGCGCTCGCCGTGCTGTGGGAGCCGCAGGCCGCCGCCGGGGGAGCCGGGACTCCCTGAGAGATCGGCGCCGTCGCGAAATGCCTCTAAAGGGCGCGTTCCGGCCGGTGTGGACTACTTGGATATGGACGCTGAGCATACAAATTTTGATATGAAAGAGCTAGTGGAGACCGTCCATTGTGCTCACCTGGCTGGTATCACACCTATGGTACGCCTTCCTGCCTTGGAGCAACATTTCATCACTAGACTGCTAGATAACGGTTGTCAATGTCTGATCCTACCAAGTATCAGGACCGGAGCGGAGGCCCGGCGGTTCATAGAGTTTGCCAAATTCCACCCGGAAGGAAAGCGTGCGTTTGGTGAGTGAGCACCGCTATGTGTTTAACGCCGGGCTGTAGTACTCAGGTTTCGATCTTACTTCTTCAATAAATTCGGCCACTATCTTTTCGAAATCCGCATACACTGGCCGCCACTCCCATTCCTCACGAGCCCGGCTATCATCGAAGTTATTGAGACTGCGGTAATAATCCATCACCCATGGGTCCGGCTTATAGGTAAATTGAGCCTCCGGAATGAACTTCTTTATAGTCAGTTCTACCTCCCTGGCCGGTAGTGATGGGAACACCCCTACAACGTTATAGCAGACGGTCTCTATTTGCTCCTTGGGTGCATCATACAGCATTTGTGTGGCCCGCATGGCATCTTCATAGTACAGGACAGGAAGTTTGGTGTCTTCGCTGACAGGACACTCGGCCGGCCTGCCCAGGGCCGCACTTTGAATCATCCAGGAAATATATTGCAGCTCCTTACTGATCCTGACACTGGGACCAAAGATGTTGGGGTATCGTATGCAGCGAAAGTCAAGGTCAAAGGTGTTCCGATAGTATCTGCCAATAAGCTCACCATATAGCTTCGTTACACCGTACGCGCTAGCAGGCCGTTGTAGTGTCTCATCGGTGATAGTTTCAGTAGGTATTCCCAGACTATAGGTCATCATACTGCTGGTAAACACCACCCGCTTTACCCCGAACAGTCGCGCCGCCTCCAGGACATGCATTATTCCGGCGACATTCCCTTCACAAACGATCCAGGGGCGTAGCGGGAAGCTAGGTATCGTGCCAAGGTGAAATACGCCTTCTACGTTGTTTTCCTTGACAACATTCAACACTTCAGGCCAGATCTTCTGGTCTCCCTGGACAACCTTTACGTTGTTCTTGATATCCGCGACGCTCTCTATTCGCGGAGCGATGTCAAACAATATGACGTCCTCGCCCCTCTCTACCAGTCTATGTGCCAGGCCAGTACCAACCCAACCTGTTCCGCCGGTAATAAGTATAGACATCCTTCTCTGCTTCCTTATGTGATCGTCCTCCATGTAAGGAACAAATGTCAACCCCGCAGTACGCTTTTTCGAACGATTATGCGCAGCAGAAAGACGATCATGCTCAGGATCAGGAGCGTAGGGACGACCAGCAGCAACCCTCTGATGGCGTACGCTTTCATGGCAGATACCTGGCTGTGATCACGCGGCGTGCGGAGATGAGAGGGGAGCCGGGAAGCCTGCGCGAGGCTCCCGACTCCCTCATATGGCGTAACTAGCCGCCCATTTCCCTCTTCAGCGCCTGATCGATCCAGAGGCGGGCATAGACGGCGTTCTTGTTCCAGACCCCCATGTAGAAGTCACCGTCGAAGCCCTGCAGCCACGGCTGGGTGACGTTGAACCATGGATTCAGGCCTCCCCACATGACGATGTGGTTCTTGACGAGCCAGAAGTCTGCCTCTCTGCCGAGCCGCTGATACTCCTCCGCGGTGGCAGCCACTCTCAGTTGCTCGATCAGTGCGTCGTACTCCGGGTCACTCAGTCCGGCGATGTTATTGTCGGCGCCGGATTCAGTGTGGGGCAGCATAATGAGCGGGCGATATGGGGTCCCCTGACTCCAGGTGCTGATGCCGTCATAGTCGCCCTTGCCACCCCCGGCGTTGGCCCGAATCGTAGGCCAGTCCATTTGCCGGATCTCAACCTCGACCCCGATCTCGGCAAGGTAGCCTTGGACGATCTCACGATGCCCGACACTGGTGGGGTTGGCGATGATGTCGCTGATCGTGAATCGGACGCCGTCGGCGCCGCGCGGATACCCGGCCTCGTCGAGGAGCTTCTCGGCAGCTTCCGGGTCGTACCGGTAGTACTGCCTGACCTCCTCGGGCCACTCCGCATACGGGATCGCAAATCCGGTGAACGGCTGTAACGAGCCCATGGGTTCGGGCCGCATCCAACCCTTGTAGTAGGTGTTGTTGATCGTTTCGAGGTCGACCGCCATCTGTATGGCGTGGCGCACGCGGATGTCGTCGAAGGGAGGCTTGGTCACGTTGAAGGCAGCGCTCTCCCCGGCCCGAAAATAGTACGCGTTCACCCTCAGCTCTGGGTTGGTCCGCTGCAGGCTGTCGATCGGGTCCACCGTAAAGAACTGACCGTGGCCGTTGTGCGCAAGGTAGTCGATCTGGCCGGTGCGCATGGCCGATACGCGCGTCGCCTGGTCTGGCATGATCAGTCTGACCAGCTCGTCGACGTAGGGCAGGCGGTTATCGGGGTATTTCTCGTCGTGGCCCCAGTAGTCGGGGTTCTTGACCCAGGTGATGGAGCTGCCGTCGACCCAGTCCGTCAGCATGAAGGGACCGGTACCGACCAGGTTCCGCCAGTCGGCGACGTCGCCGTGCTGCTCGATCGCCTCGGGGGCGTTTACGAACCCGATATTGTCGTCGATCAGCACCAACAGCGCATCAAGGGGTGGATCTACCAGCTTGACCTCGACCGTATATCTGTCGGTGGCGGTGACCGATTCCCATGACATCGCGGGGTATCGGGTGTTCTGGTCGCTGGTGCGCCAGCGCGCGATGTTGTACACCACGTCCTCGGCGGTCAGCTCGCGACCGTTCATCGGTGCCTTGTCATGCCAGCGAACGCCCTGGCGGATGTGGAAGATATAGGTCGTCGGATCGGGGATGTCCCAGCTTTCGGCCAGAGCCGGGGCAAATTGGTCTTCGAGCAGGAACTCGTTGGCGAGATTGTTCACGCTCCGGTCGATTCCCCAGTTCGCGATGCCGAGCTTCTCGACCACGCCGCTGGCTGCGGATCCCGCCCCTATGCCACCGATCATCGCGTCGGAATTCGGCGGCTCCCACGAGGCGCCGTAGGTCAGCGTCCCACCATACTCCGGCGCCGTGTACACCTTGCCGTTGGTGGGGTCGGTGACGTACCTCTTCTCGGCGGCGGCTGCCGCGCCGGCGCTGTCGCTCTCGCCGGCGGCGAACGAAACGGTGGCCGCCAGCGCGAACGCCAGTGCCATCGATACGAATCTGGAAACCATGCTGGTTCCTCCTCTCGGGTCGCCATGCGGCGACCTGCTTGTGCGCTTGCTGCCGGCAACGCCGGCCGGTGTGGCTGGTGGATGGGGGAGATGAAAGAGATGCGGGTGGCTGGCCGAGGCAGTGAAACGGTGGATGTGCGGACGTATGGCCGCCGCCGCTACGCTGATCGACGGTGCCGCGGTCAGCACCACCCCGCGCGCTCGGTCGTCGCGTGCTTGGCTCGGGCAGTTAGCGGCGCGCGGTAGTCGGGTAGTCGGCGGGTGGGCTGGGTCATGTCGTCACCCATTACCCGTGCCAGTATAGACGGCCCGCCCGGGTAGTGCAATGACAGGCGTGTAGCCGCGAGCTTGATCGGTCGCATGCAGATTATTACAATAGAATACAGTGAAGATCGTCATGGATGCTGACTGCCTCATCAAGCTGACCAAGGCCGACTTGAAAGAACAGGTGTGCGCCGGGTGGAGCATTACGATTCCAGAGTTGGTGAGACGCGAAACGGTCGAGCGGGCTCCCCAGCTTCCCGACGCGGTACGCATCCGCGAGAACGTCGAGAAGAGGCGTATCGCGGTACGAGACGTTGCAGGCCCACAGGGTGACGGAGAAGATGCGGCACTGTTCCTGTTCCGGGAAGGCGGCTTCGACCTGATTGCGAGTGACGATGCGCGGTTCATCCGCCGACTGCGCGGACTTGGTGTGCCGTTCGCGGTCCCGGCGGTAATCGCGGTGTTGCTCTGCCGTGACGGCGCGCTGACGGCAGATCAAGCGCGGGAGGCTCTCGAAGCCTTGCGTCCCCATATCAGCGCCGATCAGTATGCCGCTGCACAGCTCTTGGTTTCGGGAGGCGTGGTGAGGTGATCACGAAATCGTTGCGGTTGTCGGACTCCCTGGTGAGCGCGGTACGGGAAATCGGACGTGCCGAACAGATCGAGGAATCGGCGGCGATGCGGAAGCTCCTGCACATGGGCTACGGGCTCTATCTGGCCGAGCAGTACCGGGCGGGACGACGCACGCTGCGTGACGTGGCGGACCGCCTGGACCTGTCGCTGAGCGAGACGCTCGACACGCTGCAGCGTCTCGGCATCACCGGCAACACCGGCGCCGATGATACGCTCGCATCCTTCCGTTCCACGTCGAAGCCAACTGGCCGTCAGTGAGGCACGTAGGCTACCTCGGCCCGTCCGAGTTGTCGGATTGGCGGGTTAGCGGCAGTTCCGACAGGACTCCGTACGGTAGGCGGGGCTGGGCCGAAAGCGACGCCGAGAGGCGGCGGTTTCGGGGCCCTGACCCGAGGGCTAACCGGCGAGCAGACGCTGCATCAACTCCGGCAGATTCAGGAATCGTGTACTGGTCCCGCCATAGTCGCGGACGTAGGATCTTTCGGTGTCGGCGGTCACGACGAAGTTGGCACTCATAGCGGATTCTCGGATCGAGGAACCCATACGTCAGGTCGATGAGCACGTTCCCCACCACGACGAAGCTGCCAAACAGCAGGTTCTTCCGGCCCAACCGGCCTGCCTAGGAACCTGTCGGAATCCGACAGCCTCCTAGCGTGAGTTTCCTAGTTATTTCGGGTGGCTGGTAGTTTGAGTGGATAAGTCATTTTAGGATAGCAAGTTACTCGCTATCCTGTCGGACGGGGCTTGTATACACTGACCGTGGTGCTGTCAGGGATGGGCGTGTCGGTATACGTCAAGTAGGCGGCACAGTTTGTCTTGCAGGGACGACCGTTCAGAGAGCACGTATTGAGCCCGGTAGCGCCCTCTGGTGGCCGGCTCAGGCGCGGCGTAGAGGTTGACCACTTCGGTCACGCCGCTGAGTTCCGTCAGTAGTTGCTCGATGGTAAGGAGTTGTCCGCCGTCGGCCGCCTTGCGTTGCAGCAGCGAACTCAGCAGCAGTGCCAACACACAATAGAACACGTGTACGCGCAGCTTCTGATCGGTCCAGTGGAAGGTCGGCGAGAAGCTCACCCAGTGGGGATTCTTCATCTGCTTGAACGCCCGCTCCACGTGATGTTGAGCGCGGCTGGCCAAGATGATCTCCTGGTCGCTCCACGACTCGTTGTCGGTGCACAGGATGCGTTTGCCCAAGCGCCGGCGTTGCAAGCGCTGGTACGCTGCCCAATCGGTGCGAAATCGAAAACTGAGCACGCCGTCGGATTCGCTGATCTGAACCTTGAGAATCTGCTTTACGTACTGACCCGAGGTGATCGTGTCGAAATGCTTCTGCAAGGATGCTCTGCTGTAGCCTTTGCCCTTTGCTCCCGGTAGCTGGCTGCGCGCCAGCTTGCTGCGCAAGGCGCGCAACGCAGCGCGCTTCTTGCGCAACGCGTGGTTGATCCCAGCCAGCTGCCCGTCCAGCAACCGGCGACTGTTGGTGACCACCACGGTGCGGCGCTCACCCCAGATCACCTTGTCGCTGCGGTAAGCGGTCACCCCGGCCAGCCGTGGGTCAGTGAAGGAGTGAAACCTGCCGGCGGGAACCGCCAGCAGATCCTCGTGCTGAGTCACGGTCAAGGAGGTGACGAAATGGTATGGGCCGGCTTGCAGCGCCTCGATATTCGCTCTCGAGGTGTTGCCGCCATCGAACACCAGCGTGACATCTTCGCAGTCCTGGGCCAACTGCTTGCAGCGGCTGATCAGCGTCTCGATCAAGCTCGAGAACATCGCGGCGTCATTCTGATTTCCCGGATACGGGTGTGAGAGCAGCGGAATGTGGTAGTCGCAGCTTACCAGGAGTGCCAAGCCCAGGATCCGCAGATCGGCGCGTTTGCTTTTCGCGTGGCCACGTTGTGCCAGTGCACTGACGGTGCGACTGTCGATGAACGTATCGAAGTTGGTCGCATCGAAGATGAGCGGTCGCAGATCGATCCGGTAGTGGTCGATCACCCGCTGCGCCAGTTGTTGCTCAATCGCGCCGATGGCAGCGCTGTCGAGCATGTTCATGTGATCCCAGAATCGCTGACTGGCGAGCGAGCGCTGTGCAGCGGGGAGCAGCCGATTCAACACCGTGCGTCGATACCACTGGTACAGAGAAGCCTTGCTGGAGGCGGCCACACAACGGTTCAGCGCCGCCACCAGCAGATACTGTCCGCAGGACAGTCCTTGGTCTCGCTTGGGGACCTGGGTATCGATAAGGCCCACCACATCCAACTCTTGGGCGATCTGCCAGAGCGCGGCCAACGCACCGAACTGAATGACCTTCGCCTTTGCCGGTCGGGTGGGAGCCTCACGGAGGCGCTGGAGCAACTTCTCTGCGCTGCCGAGATGTTCGAGGACGATGGGACGTGGTTTGCCGTTGACGCGTCTGGACTCGACGATCTGCCAGTAGGTGTGCCCGCGGGAGACCTTTTTCTGGAGGGTGGCCACTGCAATCAGTGTATACACTTAGTACGGAGACAGTCAAGGAGAACCGGCATGAGTGGGTCGGAAGGATCGAAGAGGGGATACTTCGAGTAGTATTGAGGAAGCTGTCCGGCACGGCGCTCGATATATTCAGTGTATACACTGATCCTCTCAAGAGGAGAGTCCACTTCCGTGAACCTATCTTGTTTCATGGTAACAACTTATCTGGATGAACCAGAGAATCCCGCGGTCAAATCAACGGGATAAGTAGGAAGGTCAGGCTAGGTCACGATTGACTAGCGATACCTGAGCTAGCCGCCCATTTCCCTCTTTAGCGCCTGATCGATCCAGAGGCGGGCATAGACGGCGTTCTTGTTCCGGGTCCCCATGTAGAAGTCACCGTCGAAACCCTGCAGCCACGGCTGGGTGACGTTGAACCATGGATTCAGGCCTCCCCACATGAAGATGTGGTTCTTGACGAGCCAGAAATCTGCCTCTCTCGCGAGCCGCTGATACTCCTCCGCGGTGGCAGCCACTTTCAGTGCCTCGAACAGCGCGTCGTACTCCGGGTCACTGAGTCCTGGGGCGTTGTTCGGGTGGCCCGACGACGTGGCGTTCAGAATTACCAGAGGGCGATACGGGACGCCCTGACCCCAGGTGGTGATGCCGTCATACTCGCCCTTGCCACCCTTGAAGTTGGCGCTCATCGTAGACCAGTCCTGTTGCCGGATCTCGACCTGGACCCCGATCTTGGCAAGGTAGCCCTGGACGATCTCATGATGCCCGATGCTCTGGGGGTTGCTAAAGATGTCGCTGATCGTGAATCGGATGCCGTCGGCGCCGCGCGGATACCCGGCCTCGTCGAGGAGCTTCTCGGCAGCTTCCGGGTCGTACCGGTAGTACTGCCTGACCTCCTCGGGCCACTCAGCAAACGGAATCGCAAATCCGGTGGCGGGCTGTTGCGTCCCCATGGGTTCGGGCCGCATCCAACCCTTGTAGTAGGTAGTGTTGATGGATTCGAGGTCGACCGCCATCTGTATTGCGTGGCGCACGCGGATGTCGTCGAAGGGTGGCTTGGTCACGTTGAAGGCAGCGCTCTCCCCCGCCCGAAAATAGTACGCGTTCACCCTCAGCTCGGGGTTGCTCCGCTGCAGGCTGTCGATCGGGTCCACCGTCTGAAAGTATCCGTCGCTGTTGTGACCAAGGTAGTCGATCTGGCCAGTACGCATGGCCGAGATGCGTGTCGCTTGGTCAGGCATGATCAGTCTGACCAGCTCGTCGATGTAGGGCAGGCGGTTCTCGGGGTACTTCTCGTCGTGGCCCCAGTAGTCGGGATTCTTGACCCAGGTGATGGCGCTGCCGTCGACCCAGTCCGTCAACATGAAGGGACCGGTACCGACCAGGTTCCTCCAGTCGGCGACGTCGCCGTGCTGCTCGATCACCTCAGGGGCGTTTACGAACCCCAAACCGTCCTCGATCAGCACCAACAGCGCATCGAGGGGTGGATCGACCAGCTTGACCTCGACCGTGTATCTGTCGGTGGCGGTGACCGATTCCCATGTCATCGCGGGGTATCGGGTGTTCTTGTCGCTGGTGCGCCAGCGCGCGATGTTGTACACCACGTCCTCGGCCGTGAGCTCGCGGCCGTTCATCGGTGCCTTGTTGTGCCAGCGAACGCCCTGACGGATGTGGAAGATATAGGTCGTCGGATTGGGGATGTCCCAGCTTTCGGCCAGAGCCCCGGTAAAGTGGTCGGCGAGCAGGATTTCGTTCGCGAGGTCGTTCACGCTCCGATCTATGCCCCAGTTGGCGATGCCGAGCTTCTCGACCACGCCGCTGGCGGCAGCTCCTGCGGTGATACCACCGACAATCGCGTCGGAGTTCGGAGGCTCCGAACTGGAGCCGTAGGTCAACGTCCCACCATACTCCGGCGCCGTGTACACCTTGCCGTTGGTGGGGTCGGTGACGTACTTCTTGTCGGCGGCGGCTGCCGCGCCGGCGCTGTCGCTTTCGCCGGCGGCGAACGAAACGGTGGCCGCCAGCGCGAACGCCAGTGCCATCGATACGAATCTGGAAACCATAGTGGTTCCTCCTCTCGGGTCACCATGGGGCGACCCACTTGTGCGCTTGTTGCCGGCAACGCCGGCCGGTGTGGCGGGTGGATTGGGGAGATGAAAGAGATGCGGGTCGCTGGCCGAGGCAGTGGAACGGTGGATGCGCGGACCTGTGGCCGCCGCCGCTCGGCGGATCGATGGTACCGCGGTCAACACCGCGCCGCGCACTCGGCCGTCGCGTGGTTGGCTCGGGCAGTTAGTTATAGTTAGCGGCGCGCGGTAGTCGGGTAGTCGGGTAGTCGGGTAGTCGGGTAGTCGGGTAGTCGGGTAGTCGAGCGTACCATGTCGTTACCCATTACCCGTGCCAGTATAGACGGCCCGCCCGGGTAGTGCAAGGACAATCGCATCTACCGCCATCCACCGCCCCGTCGCCTGGGCTTCCGGAGCCATGTGGGCGACGACGTTGCCGTGGCTGGCGCCGGAGAAGCGCGTCGGTGATGAGGGCGACGCCGGCGATCATGCCGCTGGACCGCTCGGACCGCTCCGTTGCCCCGCCGGGTTCCGTGCTATTATGCCGCTGTGATGCAGACTGCGGCGGTCAGGTCTCGTCCGTTGCTCGCCGGCGCGGCCGCCAAGCGCCGCGTCGCGTCGCGGGCGTCGCGCTGCTGCTCGTCATCCTGGTGCCGTTCGCGGCGCTGAACCGGCTCCCAAGCTGGATACGGTGCGCGAGGACCTGCGCGCCGCGCTCGCCCCCACCGCGCAGTGTTTTCAGGGGTTCTGCATCGAAGATCCCGAGCGGGCGGGCGAACGGAGTGGCTTCCTCGACCGTTGGTGGCGATTCTCCGTGACCTACCTGCAGCTCGTTGCCGTCGGGATGTTGTTTGCGTTTGCCGCCGCCGCCATTGCCGAGGCGTTCCTGGTCTCCGACCTGTCGGTGCGTGCAGGCCCCGCTACCGCTACCGCGGCCGCTGGACGCGGGCGTTGGCGGCGCATCCTGAAGGGCGTCGGTCTCGGCCCGGTGCTCAACCTCTGCTCGGCATGCGTCGCTCCGGTGTCCAGCACGCTGCGCCGCGGCGGCATGGGAGTCGAGGGCGCGCTCGCCCTGGTGCACGGATCGGCCACGATGAACGTGCCGTCGCTGCTGATGATCGCCGTGGTGTTCACCCCGCTGCTCGGTGCGAGCCGGCTCGTTCTCGGGCTGGTCGCAGCGTTCTCGCTGGGGCCCCTGGTCGCGTGGGCGGTGCGCCTGCGCGGCGCGCGCCTCGACCACCGCGCGGGCGCCGAGCTCGCCTGTGCGGTGCCGGCCGTGGCAGCGGAGACGGCGACCTGGTTGGAGGTGCTGCGCACCGGCGGCGCGCACTGGCTGCGCTCGTTCGTCCGCCTGGTGCGGCGCATGTTGCCGCTCATGATCGTGGCCGGCTTCGCCAGCGGCGCGGCGATCCAGGCGTTGCAGCCACAGACCGTTACCGCCTTCCTCGGCGACAGCCTGCTGGGGGTCCTCGTCGCGGCGACGCTCGGGGTGCTGATCAACGTGCCGTTGCTGTTCGAGATCCCGCTCGTCGCGCTGCTGCTGATCCTCGGCGCCGGTACGGCGCCGGCCGCGGCGCTGCTGTTCGCCGCCGCCGCCGCGGGGCCGGTCACCTTCCTCGCGCTTGCCAAGGCCCTCGGGCGCCGCGGCGTCGCCGTCTACGCGGGCGGCACCTGGGCGATCGCCGTGCTCGGGGGATGCGCGGTGCTGCTGGTGGGGGCGCTGCTGGGGCCGGAGCGGGCGGCGCTGCGACTCGACGGTGGTCCGGCTACGGACGCCACCGGCCACGTCGGCGCCGTGCCCAACGCCATCGTGCTGGCCACCTGCGCCGGTGAGCCGGCGCTGTGCCCGGAGCAGAGCGGACTCCGTTGGCCGCACACGCCCACCATCCATGGGCACTCGGTGACCAGTGCCGGGGGCGCCGTCGGCGACTTCGACCGGGACGGTTGGCAGGACCTGTTCGTGCCGTCGGGCGGCACCTCGCCCGACCGGCTGTACATGAACAACGGCGACGGCACGTTCACGGACCGCGCCGCCGAGGCCGGAATCGCGGCCCGCCATCACGGCTACGGCGCGGCCGTCGGCGACGTGGACGGCGATGGCTGGCTCGACATCTTCGTCATCAGCTACGGCAGCGTGGACCAGCGCTTCACCATGCCCGGCAACCACCGCCTGTACCGCAACAACGGCGACGGCACGTTCACCGACATCGCCGCCCGCGCGGGGGTGGCGACCACCAGCCTCAAGCAGCCGACCGGCACCGGGGCCAGCTTCGGCGACTACGACCTCGACGGCGACCTGGACCTGGCCGTGGCCTCGTGGTTCTACGGCGAGGGGGGCAACGCGCTGTTCCGGAACAACGGCGACGGGACGTTCGAGAACGTGACCTCACTGCTGCCATTCGGTGGCAAGCGTGCCCCGATGGGGTATACGCCGCTGTTCGCCGACATGGACGGCGACCGCTATCCCGAGTTGCTGTGGGCCGCCGACTACTTCACCAGCAGCTACCTGCGCAACGACGGCGGTGGCGGCTTCACCGACATCACCGCGCAATCCGGGACCGGGCTGGACGCCAACGGCATGGGCGCAGCGGCAGCCGATCTCGACAACGACGGCAGGCTCGACTGGTTCGTGACCTCGATCAGCACACGGTATGCGGTCGACAAGGCGCCGGGTACCGGGAACTTCCTGTACCGCAACCAGGGCGGCCATCGCTACGAGTCGGTCGGCGACCGCGCGGGGGTCAAGGAGGGCGGCTGGGGATGGGGTGCCGTCGCGGTGGACCTGGACCACGACGGCTGGCTCGACCTGGTGCAGACCAACGGCTGGGAGGGGCCCAACGGCCGCGACGATCCCGAGTGGGCGTCCGAGACGACCAGGGTGTTCCGCAACCTCACCGCCGCCTCGTCTGAACTGACCTTCGCCGACGTCGCCGAACAAGCGGGCCTCGTGCACCGCGGGCAGGGCCGGGGAGTGGTTCACCTCGACTATGACAATGACGGCGACCAGGACCTGGTCATCTTCAACAACGCGGAACTACCTACGCTGGTGCGCAACGAGCTCGACCCGGGCAGCGACGGCGCCGGGCACTGGCTGCGCGTGTTTCTGGACACCGCAGCGCGTGCAGACCTGGCGCCCGACGGTTTCGGCAGCCTGGTCGCGGTGCGCGCCGGCGATCTTCGCCAAGTGCGCTACGTCGGCGCGGCGGCCGGCTACCTCGGTCCGTCCGAGCTGTCGGCCCACTTCGGTCTCGGCGCCGCGCCGGTGGTGGACGAGCTGCAGGTGCACTGGGCCGACGGCAGCACCTCCACCTACCACCAGGTGCCCACCAACCGCACCCTCACCATCACGGCCCGTTGATGCGTCCAACGGCGGCACCCGCTGCGCGAACTCATCTCGCGGCGCTCCATCACCAACCGGAGGAGCGGCGCAATCTGCGGATCGGCCTCCTGATCAGAGAGCTCCGCCTCGAGAAAGGCATGACGCAGGACCAGCTCGCGCGGGAGATTCGCACCACCAAGAGTGCAATCTCCAGACTCGAGAATCACTCCGAGAGCATTACGCTTGCGACGCTCGAGAAGGTGGCCCACGCGCTCGGGAAAGTGGTCCACATCGAGCTGTCATAATCCACGCCTGCACGAATCCTCCACCGCGACCACCGCGGTGTGAGCCCTTCGTCGACCACGCCCTCCCCGCTGCCGATCTTCGGCGCCTGCCCGACACTGTGGCGCGGCCGGCCGTTTTGCCCCACTCGCCGACGTGCGAATGAATCGACCGCAGATGTCTTCACGCTCGATCACCGCGGCGCCTGCATCATTCAGTTCGCCACCCCCGCGCCGACCCATGCGTGGGCGGCCGACCGGCAGCCCCGCGGTGTCACGCCGGATGCCCGTCGGCCGCTCCGGAGGCGCGCCCGGAACGCGCGAATAGCTAACAGCACGCCGATCAGACTGCCATTCACCCCGCCTCATGTGCCCATTGCCGCGTCCTGTCCCCGCCGCCACCCCCTCAATGGCGAATCCTGCGGACCGCCGGGAAGAGCCAATGGGCGATTCTCAGGTGTTCAGGAAGTTCCGCTTCCGGAATACGCCTGTGCTGTCGGTGCCGCCTCTCGCAGTACCACCACTTCCTTACTGAGGCGTCCCTTCAGTCGTGCTCTCTCTACCTCGAGCACGTAGCGCGTTTGCAGGTTAAGCCAGAAGCGCTCGGTCGTGCCAAAATAGCGCGCAAGCCGCAGCGCGGTATCAGCCGTGATCGCCCGCTTGCCATGCACGATCTCGTTGATCCGCCGAGGGGGAACGCTGATGTCCTTTGCAAGCCGATACTGGCTGAGTTCCATCGGCTCCAGAAACTCCTGTAGCAGGATCTCGCCAGGGTGAATCGGGGGTGGGCCTTCCTTGCCGGAGGAATACGCCGACGAGTCCGGTCAGTCTTCGCGGGAAAAGTAGCGTTCGATCGCGTGATCGATCGGCCAGAGATCCAGCAGTTCGAGGGATTCGCGCAACGAGATGATCGTGTAGAACGGCGGCTCCCGGTCGTATCGGTGAAGGATCTCTTCTACGTGCGATCGGTCGATGCGAGCCGCCGGGCGCTCGGTCAGGTTGGCGACGTGGAGGGCGATCCGCGCGTTGACCGCCGCCGCCTCCGTGAGGCCCGGGATGCACACCTTGTCGATGTGATCGGTGTCGAGGTGATAGGAAGCGAAGTCCCCCCTCTTCGCCTCGGTCGACGTCAGGTGGACCGTCGGGACGCCCTTGAATCCGAACGGTGTGCTGTCCAGGCCCCACCAGCCGGGATGGGCGGTCGTGACCCGGAAAGGAGGCGGAGGCTCGCCACCGATCCGGACGCTCTCCGCGACCTGCTCCATGGTTCCGCGGAGTTCGTCGCGACCCTGTATTTCGATGCCGGACGGTCGACCTCCGAGACAGTCGTTGTTGATCATCAGCACGAGGTCGCCCAGCTCCCGCTCGTGGCGATGCACATAGGCCATGGAGCCGACGAGACCGGGCTCCTCCACGCCGAACAGGACGATCTTGACGTCGCGTCGAAGATGCGATGCGAACGTGCTCAGCCCCCGCGCGGCCTCGAGCACGGTCGCCACCCCCGCCGCATTGTCGATGGCGCCCGAAGCAACGTGATGACAGTCGTAGTGCGCGCCGATGACGAGGTGCTCGTTGCCGGTCGCTTCCGCCCCTTCGCCCCGGGCGGTCACTTCTCCGACGACGTTCCAGGAGTCCTTGCGTTCGATCCGGCTGTCCAGCAGCAGGCGAAACCGCAGCGCCCCCCTGCGCCGTGCGACACGCTGAAGCCATGCGCCGTCTTCGTAGGTGATCGATGCCACCGGTACGCCGCCGACGCGCCCGAACGCGCACGTTCCCGCGGGCAGGTGCTGTCCGGGGCTGTGGTGCCAGCCGATGAAACCCAGCGCCCCGTATCGCGCCGCAAGCTCGGTCTTCATTTGGCGTGGGATGCTGTGCGCAACTCCGTCCACGTACGTCGAGTCGTAAAGCGACACGACGAACCGGCCACGGATCTGCTCCCGGTGCTGCTCGAAGTCGGCGGGGTCGCCGCGCTCGAGGATGACGGCCTCACCCACCTGACCGTCGGGGGGCGTGGACGGCGACAGCACGGCGCAGCGGCACTGAATCGTCCGGTCCACGGGGGCGCAGAGCGTCAGCTCCTCCCGGACCGGCGTCCATGCCCGGTGTTGGAACGGTTCCGCCCGGACCTGATGAAGTCCATAGCGCTTCAGGGTGTCGCACAGAAAGTCACGGGCCCGCACCTCGTTCGCGGTGCCCGGCTGCCGCGTGCCGATATCGTCGGCGAGTACCTGCAGGTTCTCGAAGGCTTCGGAGCGCGCCTCGATCTCCTCGACGAGCTGGCGCTCCGCCGCGTGTCGGGACGATGGCTTCATCCGGTGATCTCTCCCACGTCTTCCCAGGCACCGCTCTCCCACGAGCCGGCCTTGGCAGCACTGACTCTCCGGCAAATCGCGCAACCGGCGGATCTGGACGAACGAAATTCGACCAGGACCGATGAAGCAAGTGATCAGGTGATAGGAAGAGTAATCGAGAACCGAACGGGCGTAAAGCAAGTGATGTGCAACCGCTTCGGTGGTCGACCCGGGCATGGGCGCCGGTAGGACGGGCGACAGCAGGCTCGTCTGGTCCCGCAGGCCAGCGTCCATCGCCCTCGGGTTGTCGGTGACCTTCGCTCCCCCCGGTGACCCCTGGTGACCCCCACGAGTCGTTGACAGGGTGGTCGCGTCCATAGCAAGCTCGCGTCACTTGGGGTCCGACGGATCGCTGATGAAACGCCGCGACGACAGTCAGCGCAGTGACCCGTTCGCTGTGACGCGACCGGTGCATCCCCGTCGGGTAGAGCGCTGGTGCGCGCACCCGTAGGTGGAGGGTTTCCAGCCCCGCCCTTTCGGTAGCGAGGTGGGTTCACAGTTGAGCGCCAAGGAGAACTGATTATGGAACTTGCCTTGCACGAAGCGGAAACATGCCTCTCCGATCTCGTCATCGCCGTCCAGAGTGGCGAACGGGTCGTCATAACGAGGAACGGAGAACCAACCGTGGAGCTGGTCCGCTGCCGCGCGAAGCGAGGCGGTATCGACTTCGACAAGCTTGACGCGGATCGCCGCGGGCTCGGAATCAAGGGGGACGAAGAGAGGTGGCCTAAGGAATTCGACGATCCGGCCTTCAGCCGCGCCGTGTTGGGACTCGACGACGAATAGGCTGACGGCCATGCGTGTTCTTCTCGATACGTCCTACCTTTACGATCTGATGGAAACGAGCGGCAAGTTTTCCGACAACGAACGCCGTTTCTTCGCCGAGCAAAAAGCTGAGCTCTTCGTGAGCGCCGTGTCCATCTGGGAGATGCGTCTGAAGTACCGCGCCCGTCATCCGTCCGGCAAACGCAAGAGTCCCTTCAATCCCAATTCGGTGGTCGCCATGGTCGAACGACAGGACGTGACTTGCTTGCCGATGACCATGCAACACGCCGCGAGTGAACTCGAAGTCGCTATCGCGCACAAAGACCCGTTCGACGAACTCCTCCTTGTGCAGGCCCAGGAAGAAGGTCTCAAGTTTCTCACCGCGGACCGGCAGCTTATCGGACACCCGCTGGCAATCACTGCGTAACATGACGATCACCCTTGACGCCGGCCGGGCGCCAAGCCGGCCCCGGCATGCTGGACGGGGGCCCACGAACGGATGACGCGTGTCAGTGGATGCCGGCTTCTGGGCCTGGGAAGTGGTTTCACCGAGGTCTCGCCGGAGCTCGCCGGAGCTCGCCGGAGTTCTCTCCGGGCAGTTCGCGTCGGTGGTCGCGTGGCGCGAACTTCCTTCGGGTTCAGCTGCGTGGCCTGCCGCCCAACACCGAAGCGGTGGGAGCGCGTATCACCGTGACGACGACTGGCGCCGGCGACGCACGGGTGCGTATGCGTGAGCTCACGCTGGGCAGCAACTACCTGTCGCAGAACCCGCTGGTGCAGGTGTTCGGTCTGGGCGGCCAAACCGAGTGCGACGTCGAGGTCGAATGGCCCGACGGCCGGCGAACGCGGCTGGCGCAGGTAGCGGTCGGGGAGACGCTGCTGGTCACGCATCCGGCCCTGCCCTGAGCGGTAACCTCTGCGCTGATCTCGTGTGAGTCAGCCTCGAAAGCCTTGTGAACGCCGGCGCCTTCGCCGTCCAAACAGGCGCGCGTGCACGTCGGCATGCGTGGGCACGCCTGCTCTCTTCCTACGACTAAGTCCACGAAACCGACACGAAGAAACACGAAGGAATCCCAGGAGGGAACACCGTAGACGTAGGGTGGGCGTGTCTACCCCTCTTCGTTAGACTGCGAGGCCAGCAGAATCCAATGATTGACCGTGCCATTGAAGACCTGATGACCTTGCTCCCAATCGAAGGCCCGCCGGCAGGTGAAGGTCGCGTTGCCGAGCATCTGCGTGGCGCACTCATTGAGATCGGTGTTCCCGAGGCGGACATCCACGTCGACCAGGCGCAGGAGCAGAGCGAGTACGGAGGCGATACGGGCAATCTGATTGTCCGGATGGATGGCAATCGAGGCGGGCAGCGGCTGATGTTCAGCACGCATATGGATACGGTGCCTGATGCGGTTGGCTGCATTCCTCGTCTCGATCGGGAAAATAACCGCATTGTCAATGATGCCGAAGGCAGGGCGCTTGGAGGTGACAATCGGACCTCCTGCGCAGTGCTGCTTCACCTGGCCCGGGCTCTCGTCGAGAAGGGGGGAGACCATCAACCGATCACGCTGGTCTTCTTTATCCAAGAGGAAGTTGGGCTCGTCGGGGCCAGAGGGATGGATCTTTCGATGCTTGGCGATTCCCTGCCCGAGATGTGCTTCAATCTGGACGGCGGTCGGTCGGATGTGGGAGTGACGGCCGTGATCGGCACCGAGCGCTTTACGATCGAGGTAACTGGAATCGCGTCACATGCGGGGCAGCCGGGCGGCGGCGTGTCAGCGGCCATCATCGCGGCGCAGGCGCTCGCCGAGATCGAGCAGGGAGGATGGCAGAGCGTGATCGATCAGCCGGATGGGAAAGGGTCGGCGAACGTGGGTATCGTGCGAGGTGGCCAGGGAACGAACGTGGTGATGCCTTCGATGCATATCCTGGCGGAGGCCCGATCACACGATCCAGCGTTTCGGAAGAAGATCATCGCTACGTGGAAGGCGGCTTTCGTGAGGTCCGCTGAGAGCGTTCATAACGAACGGGGCGAGAACGGGACAGTCGCGTTCGGACCTGGCCCGACCTACGAGGCGTTCGCTCTCAATGATGATGCCCCCGTGGTTCAACGCTATCTGAGTGGAGTGAAGGCCTGCGGGATGGATCCGAAGACCGTAAGCAACGACGGCGGGATGGATGCGAACTGGATTGTCACGCACGGGATTCCGACAGTGACATTCGGGGCGGGACAGCGAGATGTACATACGTCGGATGAGTGGATTGCCTTGGAGGACTTTGCGGCGGCATGTCGTCTTGTAACACAGCTTTCCGAACAGATCCCTCAAACGGATTAACTCGGACGTTTTGACGACCTGCTCCGCACGGTGCGGCGGGATGAAGATGACACCATCATCTGGAAAGGAGATACTATTGATCGCTAATATACCTGCTTCAGGTATAGGACCTATCGGGCATACGCCCTTATTAATTGGAGGAAACAATGCCACTGCGGGAGAATAAGTTAAAGCAAAGTTGAAAAGAGGTGAGGTTATCATCGAAACATTGACGAAGAGCCGCGGACCATACGTGGCGGAGGCTTTTGCAAAGGCCGGTGTGGACTACTTGGATATGGACGCTGAGCATACAAATTTTGACATGAAAGAGCTAGTGGAGACCGTCCATTATGCTCATCTGGCTGGGGTATCACACCTATGGTACGCCTTCCTGCCTTGGAGCAACATTTCATCACTAGATTGCTGGATAACGGTTGTCAATGTCTGATCCTACCAAGTATCAGGACCGGAGCGGAAGCCCGGCGGTTCATAGAGTTTGCCAAGTTCCACCCGGAAGGAAAGCGTGCGTTTGGCATGTACGGGGTACGTGATTTACCGGCAGCGTGCGCTCAGTTCGGATTTATGGTTTCTGGAGCGTGCAGCGCGAAATGCGGTCGATGAGATCGCAGCTTGGCGCGATCGATGAGGTGAGTGAGCACCGCTATGTGTTTAACGCCGGGCTGTAGTACTCAGGTTTCGATCTTACTTCTTTAATGAAATCGGCCACTATCTTTTCGAAATCCGCATACACTGGCCTCCACCCCCATTCCTCACGAGCCCGGCGATCATCGAAGTTATCGAGACTGCGGTAATAATCCATCACCCATGGGTCCGGCTTATAGGTAAATTGAGCTTCCGGAATGAACTTCTTTATAGTCAGTTCTACCTCCCTGGCCGGTAGTGATGGGAACACCCCTACAATGTTATAGCAGACGGTCTCTATTTGCTCCTTGGGTGCATCATACAGCATTTGTGTGGCCCGCATGGCATCTTCATAGTACAGGACAGGAAGTTTGGTGTCTTCGCTGACAGGACACTCGGCCGGCCTGCCCAGGGCCGCACTTTGAATCATCCAGGAAATATATTGCAGCTCCTTACTGATCCTGACACTGGGACCAAAGATGTTGGGGTATCGTATGCAGCGAAAGTCAAGGTCAAAGGTGTTCCGATAGTATCTGCCAATAAGCTCACCATATAGCTTCGTTACACCGTACGCGCTAGCAGGCCGTTGTAGTGTCTCATCGGTGATAGTTTCAGTAGGTATTCCCAGACTATAGGTCATCATACTGCTGGTAAACACCACCCGCTTTACCCCGAACAGTCGCGCCGCCTCCAGGACATGCATTATTCCGGCGACATTCCCTTCACAAACGATCCAGGGGCGTAGCGGGAAGCTAGGTATCGTGCCAAGGTGAAATACGCCTTCTACGTTGTTTTCCTTGACAACATTCAACACTTCAGGCCAGATCTTCTGGTCTCCCTGGACAACCTTTACGTTGTTCTTGATATCCGCGACGCCCTCTATTCGCGGAGCGATGTCAAACAATATGACGTCCTCGCCCCTCTCTACCAGTCTATGTGCCAGGCCAGTACCAACCCAACCTGTTCCGCCGGTAATAAGTATAGACATCCTTCTCTGCTTCCTTATGTGATCGTCCTCCATGTAAGGAACAAATGTCAACCCCGCAGTACGCTTTTTCGAACGATTATGCGCACCGTCAACTGAAGCTCGTACGCTCTCATGGCAGATACCTGGCTGTGATCACGCGGCGTGCGGAGATGAGAGGGGAGCCGGGATAGCGGTCGGCCCTGCAGGCCGACTATCCCCCGACTCCCCTAAGTCACGATTGACTAGCGATAACTGAGCTAGCCGCCCATTTCCCTCTTCAGCGCCTGATCGATCCAGAGGCGGGCGAAGACGGCGTTCTTGTTCCAGACCCCCATGTAGAAGTCACCGTCGAAACCCTGCAGCCACGGCTGGGTGACGTTGAAGTATGGAATGAGGCCTCCCCACATGTGGATGTGGTTCTTTACGAGCCAGAAAACGGCCTCTCTCGCGAGCCGCTGGTGTTCCTCCGCGGTGGCAGCCACTTTCAGTTGCTCGATCAGTGCGTCGTACTCCGGGTCACAGAGTCCGGAGACGTTAACGTTGTCGCCGCACGTCATCTGGGGAAGACGAATCAGAGGGCGATACGGAGTGCCCTGACCCCAGTAGCTGATGCCGTCATAGTCGCCCTTGCCACCCTTGATCTTGGGGTGCATCGTAGCCCAGTCCTGTTGCCGGATCTCCGTCTGGACCCCGATCTCGGCAAGGTAGCCTTGGACGATCTCACGATGCGGGACGTTTGTGGGGAATCTGTAGTTGTCGGTCATCGTGAATCGGATGCCATCGGCGCCGCGCGGATACCCGGCCTCGTCGAGGAGCTTCTCGGCAGCTTCCGGGTCGTACCGGTAGTACTGCTTGACCTCCTCGGGCCACTCCGCATACGGAATCGCATTTCCGGTGAACGGCTGTAACTCCCCCATGGGTTCCGGCCGCATCCAACCCTTGTAGAAGGTGTTGTTGATCGTATCGAGGTCGACCGCCATCTGTATGGCGTGCCGCACGCGGATGTCGTCGAAGGGAGGCTTGGTCACGTTGAAGGCAGCGCTCTCCCCCGCCTGAAAATACATCGCGTTCACCCTCAGCTCGGGGTTGGTCCGCTGCAGGCTTTCGACCGGGTCCACCGTCGTGAACCGCCCGTTGCTGTTGTGACCAAGGTAGTCGATCTGGCCAGTACGCATGGCCGAGATGCGTGTCGCTTGGTCAGGCATGATCAGTCTGACCAGCTCGTCGGTGTAGGGCAGGCGGTTCTCGGGGTACTTCTCGTCGTGGCCCCAGTAGTCGGGGTTCTTGACCCAGGTCATCGAGCTGCCGTCGACCCAGTCCGTCAGCATGAAGGGACCGGTACCGACCAGGTTCCGCCAGTCGGCGACGTCGCCGTGCTGCTCGATCGCCTCGGGCGCGTTTACGAACCCGATATTGTCGTCGATCAGCACCGACAGCGCATCGAGGGGTGGATCTACCAGCTTGACCTCGACCGTGTATCTGTCGGTGGCGGTGACCGATTCCCATGACATCACGGGGTATCGGGTGTTCTGGTCGCTGGTGCGCCAGCGCGCGATGTTGTACACCACGTCGTCGGCCGTGAGCTCGCGACCGTTCATCGGTGCCTTGTCGTGCCAGCGAACGCCCTGACGGATGTGGAAGATATAGGTCGAAGGGTTGGGGATGTCCCAGCGTTCGGCCAGAGCCCCGGTGAAGTGGTCCTCGAGCAGGAACTCGATGGTGAGATCGTTCACGCTCCGATCTATGCCCCAGTTGGCGATGCCGAGCTTCTCGACCACGCCGCTGGCGGCAAATCCTGCGCTGATACCACCGACCATCGCATCGGAGTTCGGAGGCTCCGACGAGGAGCCGTAGGTCAACGTCCCACCATACTCCGGCGCCGTGTACACGATGCCGTTGGTGGGGTCGGTCACGTACCTCTTCTCGGCGGCGGCTGCCGCGCCGGCGCTCTCGCCTTCGCCGGCGGCGAACGAAACGGTGGCCGCCAGCGCGAACGCCAGTGCCATCGATACGAATCTGGAAACCATGCTGGTTCCTCCTCTCGGGTCGCCATGGGGTGACCCACTTGTGCGCTTGTTGCCGGCAACGCCGGCCGGTGTGGCTGGTGGATGAGGGAGATGCGGGTGGCTGGCCGAGGCAGTGGAACGGTGGATGTGCGGACCTATGGCCGCCGCCGCTCGGCGGATCGATGGTGCCGCGGTCAACACCGCGCCGCGCACTCGGCCGTCGCGTGGTTGGCTCGGGCAGTTAGTTATAGTTAGCGGCGCGCGGTAGTCGGGTAGTCGGGTAGTCGGGTAGGGTCATGTCGCCACCCATTACCCGTGCGAGTATAGACGGCCCGCCCGGGTAGTGCAAGGACACGCATCTACCGCAATCTACTGCCCCCGTCGCCTGGGCTTCCGGAGCCATGTGGGCGAACGACGTTGCCGTGGCTGGCGCCGGAGAAGCGCGTCGGTGATGAGGGCGACGCCGGCGATCATGCCGCTGGACCGCTCGGACCGCTCCGTTGCCCCGGCGGGTTCCGTGCTACTATGCTACGGTGATGCAGACTGCGGCGGTCAGGGCTCGTCCGTTGCTCGCCGGCGCCGCCGCCAAGCGTCGCGGGCGTCCCGTTGCTGCTCGTCATCCTGGTGCCGTTCGCGGCGCTGAACCGGCTCCCCAAGCTGGATACGGTGCGCGAGGACCTGCGCGCCGCGCTCGCCCCCACCGCGCAGTGTTTTCAGGGGTTCTGCATCGAGGATCCCGAGCGGGCGGGCGAACGGAGTGGCTTCTTCGACCGTTGGTGGCGATTCTCCGTGACCTACCTGCAGCTCGTTGCCGTCGGGATGTTGTTTGCGTTTGCCGCCGCCGCCATTGCCGAGGCGTTCCTGGTCTCCGACCTGTC
This sequence comes from Spirochaetia bacterium, assembly GCA_965208575.1. GTDB lineage: Bacteria > Spirochaetota > Spirochaetia > SZUA-6 > Bin103 > Bin103. The sequence goes on from CBDBOV010000003.1 coordinate 662,926, forward strand.
GGTGCGTGCAGGCCCCGCTACCGCGGCCGCTGGACGCGGGCGTTGGCGGCGCATCCTGAAGGGCGTCGGTCTCGGCCCCGTGCTCAACCTCTGCTCGGCATGCGTCGCTCCGGTGTCCAGCACGCTGCGCCGCGGCGGCATGGGAGTGGAGGGCGCGCTCGCCCTGGTGCACGGATCGGCCACCCTGAACGTGCCGTCGCTGCTGATGATCGCCGTGGTGTTCACCCCGCTGCTCGGTGCAAGCCGGCTCGTTCTCGGGCTGGTCGCAGCGTTCTCGCTGGGGCCCCTGGTCGCGTGGGCGGTGCGGCGGCGCGGCGCGCGCCTCGACCACTGCGCGGGCGCCGAGCTCGCCTGTGCGGTGCCGGCCGTGGCAGCGGAGACGGCGACCTGGTCGGAGGTGCTGCGCACCGGCGGCGCGGCATGGCTGCGCTCGTTCGCCCGCCTGGTGCGGCGCATGTTGCCGCTCATGATCGTGGCCGGCTTCGCCAGCGGCGCGGCGATCCAGGCGTTGCAGCCAGAGACCGTTACCGCCTACCTCGGCGACAGCCTGCTGGGGGTGGTAATCGCGGCGACGCTCGGGGTGCTGATCAACGTGCCGCTGCTGTTCGAGATCCCGCTGGTCGCGCTGCTGCTGATCCTCGGCGCCGGTACGGCGCCGGCGGCGGCCCTGCTGTTCGCCGCCGCCGCCGCCGGGCCGGTTACCTTCCTCGCGCTTGCCAAGGCCCTCGGGCGCCGCGGCGTCGCCGTCTACGCGGGCGGCACCTGGGCGATCGCCGTGCTCGGGGGATGCGCGGTGCTGCTGGTGGGGGCGCTGCTGGGGCCGGAGCGGGCGGCGCTGCGACTCGACGGTGGTCCGGCTACGGACGCCACCGGCCACGTCGGCGCCGTGCCCAACGCCATCGTGCTGGCCACCTGCGCCGGTGAGCCGGCGCCGTGCCCGGAGCAGAGCGGACTCCGTTGGCCGCACACGCCCACCATCCATGGGCACTCGGTGACCAGTGCCGGGGGCGCCGTCGGCGACTTCGACCGGGACGGTTGGCAGGACCTGTTCGTGCCGTCGGGCGGCACCTCGCCCGACCGGCTGTACATGAACAACGGCGACGGCACGTTCACGGACCGCGCCGCCGAGGCCGGAATCGCGGCCCGCCATCACGGCTACGGCGCGGCCGTCGGCGACGTGGACGGCGATGGCTGGCTCGACATCTTCGTCATCAGCTACGGCAGCGTGGACCAGCGCTTCACCATGCCCGGCAACCACCGCCTGTACCGCAACAACGGCGACGGCACGTTCACCGACATCGCCGCCCGCGCGGGGGTGGCGACCACCAGCCTCAAGCAGCCGACCGGCACCGGGGCCAGCTTCGGCGACTACGACCTCGACGGCGACCTGGACCTGGCCGTGGCCTCGTGGTTCTACGGCGAGGGGGGCAACGCGCTGTTCCGGAACAACGGCGACGGGACGTTCGAGAACGTGACCTCACTGCTGCCATTCGGTGGCAAGCGTGCCCCGATGGGGTATACGCCGCTGTTCGCCGACATGGACGGCGACCGCTATCCCGAGTTGCTGTGGGCCGCCGACTACTTCACCAGCAGCTACCTGCGCAACGACGGCGGTGGCGGCTTCACCGACATCACCGCGCAATCCGGGACCGGGCTGGACGCCAACGGCATGGGCGCAGCGGCAGCCGATCTCGACAACGACGGCAGGCTCGACTGGTTCGTGACCTCGATCAGCACACGGTATGCGGTCGACAAGGCGCCGGGTACCGGGAACTTCCTGTACCGCAACCAGGGCGGCCATCGCTACGAGTCGGTCGGCGACCGCGCGGGGGTCAAGGAGGGCGGCTGGGGATGGGGTGCCGTCGCGGTGGACCTGGACCACGACGGCTGGCTCGACCTGGTGCAGACCAACGGCTGGGAGGGGCCCAACGGCCGCGACGATCCCGAGTGGGCGTCCGAGACGACCAGGGTGTTCCGCAACCTCACCGCCGCCTCGTCTGAACTGACCTTCGCCGACGTCGCCGAACAAGCGGGCCTCGTGCACCGCGGGCAGGGCCGGGGAGTGGTTCACCTCGACTATGACAATGACGGCGACCAGGACCTGGTCATCTTCAACAACGCGGAACTACCCACGCTGGTGCGCAACGAACTCGACGCGGGCAGCGACGGCGCCGGGCGCTGGCTGCGCGTGTTTCTGGACACGGCAGCGCGTGCGGATCTGGCGCCCGACGGGTTCGGCAGCCTGGTCGCGGTGCGCGCCGGCGATCTTCGCCAGGTGCGCTACGTCGGCGCGGCGGCCGGCTACCTCGGCCCGTCCGAGCTGTCGGCCCACTTCGGTCTCGGCGCCGCGCCGGTGGTGGACGAGTTGCAGGTGCACTGGGCCGACGGCAGCACCTCCACCTACCACCAGGTGCCCACCAACCGCACACTCACCATCACGGCCCGTTGATGCGTCCAACGGCGGCACCCGCTGCGCGAACTCATCTCGCGGCGTTCCATCACCAACCGACAAACAACTAACCGCTCCGGCTGATCGCCCGGTACGTGACCCGCGCACGCCGTCGCCTTCACCACCGCCGAGGCGATCCGCTCGGACCAGCGCGTGTGCACCACACCGGTGTTCGCGGTTAGAGCCGGCTTTTCCAGTAACCAGGCTTGCGACGATCGTGGGCGACAGCGAGCACTCGGATCGTGGCTTCGGTCTCGTGGTTGATGTAGACGACATGGTACGGGAAGCGCTTGACAGGTGCGCGCCGCACACGCAGTTCGGCAGGCACTCGAGGCACGAACACACCTGCACGTGGGAAGCGAACGATATGGGCCAGGGTGGCGTCTACCGTGTCGAGGAACTCGGTGCCCAATCCGGCTCGCTGGTCGTCGTACCAGCGGGCGGCAGCGCGGTATTCCTGTTCTGCCTCGTCTTCAAACCGGATGGCGCGGGTCACCGCCGACGCAACTCGTCTTCGGCTCGCCGTCTCACATCTTCCCAGGGAGTCCCAGCTGATTGGCCGGAGAGAATCCGCCGGGCCCGCCGCTCGATTTCAGCGGCCCAGGCTGTCTCGACATCCTGCATGTCGCTTTCGGCCTCGTCCAGGCTGACGAGCAATTCGGCAGCCACATCGGCGCGTTCTTCGGCAGGCAGCGTCAGGGCTTCGCGGAGAAGCTGTTGCGTACGAGAGGTCATAGCGGCATTCTAACCGCGGTGAGGCAGGCCACCAAGTCGGTCACCCAGGCGCTTTGATCTGGTGGGGGCTTTGCGGGCGGTGCCAGCTCTACGTCAGTCCGAGCTGGACTCGCAAGGCTCGTTCGACGGAGTCCATGTCCTGGCCTGTCAGGATGCCGAGCCGCCTGGTCAGCCGATGCTTGGCAGTGGTCGTGATCTGATCGGCCATGGCCTTCTGTCGTCGGCTGCCAACATGTACCAGAGCCTCGCTCGGATACACTCTGCGAGTAGCTGATGTCAGCGGCACGACCTGCACGCGATTGAGATGCCGATTCGCTGCGTCGTTGCTTACGATGACCGCAGGGCGTCGCTTTCGGACTTCGCCTCCCTGGCCCGATTCAAACGAAACCCACCACACCTCACCGCGGGTCATCTTTCACGTCGCCCAGGAGAGCCTCCGACCACTCCTCGGCGTCCCGCTCCCGGTTCTCGTCGCGGGCCATCTCCTCATAGACCGGATCAAGATCGGCGTCGACCACATGCGGGCGTACGATCTCTTCTATGAACCGAGCGATCTTTCTGGGCCCTACCTTTCTGTACAGACCTTCGTAGACGGCTTCGTCAATCGTGATGGTGAGCTTCCGCTGCATGAGTAACACGTATATTACACGTGTAACAGCACAGTCAAGCTCGATGGCTCCGCGACAGAGAGCTCCGGCCAGAGCCTATCTACCTACGCTCTTTTCGCCGGCTCGCGGCCCAGGCGGCCGCCGCCGCCCCGCAGGCGCGGGTCGAGCAGGTCGCGCACCGCGTCGCCGAACATGTTCAGGCTGTAGACCAGCACGGTCAGGAAGATGCCGGGCCAGAACGCCAGCCACGGCGCCTGCTCCATGTACTCGCGGCCTTCGCGGCTCAGCATACCACCCCAACTGGGAACCTCCAGTGGCAGACCGAAGCCGAGAAAGCTCAAGCTGGCCTCACTGATGATCACCGCACCGATGTTGATGCTGAACACGATGATCACGGGAGCGACGATGTTGGGCACCACGTGCCACACGAGCGTCCTCCATCGCGAGGACCCGATCGCCTCGGCCGCCTGAAAGTACGCGTTCTCCTTGATCGCGATTACGGCGCTTCTGACCACCCGCGAGCCGCCGATGCCGCCGGTAACGCCAAGGACCACGATGGTCTGCACCAGCCCCTGCCCGACGATGGACATGATGGTCAACAGGATCAGCAGTCCGGGTATCGACACCCAGGCGTCGACGAATCGTTGGGTCGCCAGGTCCACGTTACCGCCAACGAATCCGGAGGCACCGCCGACCACCATGGCGACCACGACGTTGAGGGCGGTCGCGGCCAGGCCAACGGTCAGCGAAACACGGGCGCCGTAGATCAGGCGGGTCAGCAGGTCGCGTCCGACATGATCGGTGCCGAGCAGGAAGCGCGCCGAGGGGCCGCTGAGCCGATCGGCCAGGCTCATCTCCAGCATTCCGTAGGGAGCCAGCACGTCGGCGAAGATGGCGGTCAGCGCGAACAGCACGATGATGATCCCGCTGGCGGTTCCCAGCGGTTTCTCCTTCCACAGCCGGGCGAAGAAGTAGGCGGCGCCGGCGCGGGTCTTCGGCTCGCTGGGCTCGCTCACCGCGGTGGTCTGTCTGTCACTCATAGCGGATTCTCGGATCGAGGAACCCATACGTCAGGTCGATGAGCACGTTCCCCACCACGACGAAGCTGCCAAACAGCAGGTTGATTCCCGACACCACCGTGTAGTCTCGGTCTTCGAGCGCATTCAGCATCAGACGACCCAGCCCAGGCAGATTGAAGATGTTCTCCATGATGACCGAGCCGCCCACCAGGATGGGCAGCTGCAAGCCCACCAGCGTGATCACCGGGATGATGGCGTTCTTGACCGCGTGCCGCACGACCACCGCCCGCTCCTTCAGCCCCTTGGACCAGGCGGTGCGGACATAGTCCTGCCGTAGCACCTCCAGCATCATGGTGCGTGTCATCCGCATGGTGGCCGCGGCCATCGCCGTTCCCAGGATGGCGCCGGGAATGAGGAACATCCCCAGGTTCCCCAGCGGGTCGGCGCTGAACCGGATGAGCCGCATCGGCGGTGACCAGCCCCACCAGATTGCCGGGTAGAGCATGACCATCAACGCCAGCCAGAAGTTGGGCGTTGCCAGGCCGACGACGGCAACCGAGCGTCCCACGTAGTCGGGGGTGGTATCCTGGCGGATCGCCGAGTAGATGCCCACCGGCAGGGCGATCAGCAGCCCGATCACCAGCGCCGTCACGCCGAGCTGAATCGTCACCGGCAACCTGCCCGCTATCTTCTCGTTTACGGAGAAGCGGCCGAGCAGGGATTGACCCAGGCTCCCGTGCAGCACGATGTCGCCCAGCCAGCGCGCGTACTGCACGGGAATGGGCTGGTCCAAGCCGAGCTTGCGCTCGAGAGCTTCGCGGTCGATCTCGCCGGCGGTGAAGGCGAAGTCGGCCTGCATGGCGTCGATGACATCGCCGGGGATGAACCGGACCAGCAGAAAGACGATCATGCTCAGGATCAGGAGCGTAGGGACGACCAGCAGCACCCTTCTGATGACGTACGCTCTCATGGCAGATACCTGGTTGTGAGGGAGCCGGGAAGCTTGCGCGAGGCTTCCGGCTCCCTCATATGGCGTAACTAGCCGCCCATTTCTTTCTTCAGCGCCTGGTCGATCCAGAGGCGGGCATAGACGGCGTTCTTGTTCCAGACCCCCATGTAGAAGTCACCGTCGAAGCCCTGCAGCCACGGCTGGGTGACGTTGAACCATGGATTCAGGCCTCCCCACATGAAGATGTGGTTCTCCACGAGCCAGTAATCTGCCTCTTTGCCGAGCCGCTGATATTCCTCCGCGGTGGCAGCCACTCTCAGTTGCTCGATCAGTGCGTCGTACTCCGGGTCACTGAGTCCGGGGACGTTATTGTCGGCGCCGGACGCCTTGTGGGGCAGAATAATGAGAGGGCGATATGGGGTTCCCTGACTCCAGTTGCCGATGCCGTCATACTCGCCCTTGCCACCCCGGAAGCTGGCCTGGAACGTAGGCCAGTCCATTTGCCGGATCTCGACCTGGACCCCGATCTCGGCAAGGTAGCCCTGGACGATCTCACGATGCCCGATACTCGCGGGGTTGGCGATGATGTCGCTGATCGTGAATCGAATGCCGTCGGCGCCGCGCGGATACCCGGCCTCGTCGAGGAGCTTCTCGGCAGCTTCCGGGTCGTACCGGTAGTACTGCTTGACCTCCTCGGGCCACTCCGCATACGGAATCGCAAATCCGGTGGCGGGCTGTATCGACCCCATGGGTTCGGGCCGCATCCAACCCTTGTAGTAGGTGTTGTTGATCGTTTCGAGGTCGACCGCCATCTGTATTGCGTGGCGCACGCGGATGTCGTCGAAGGGTGGCTTGGTCACGTTGAAGGCAGCGCTCTCCCCCGCCCGAAAATAGTACGCGTTCACCCTCAGTTCGGGGTTGGTCCGCTGCAGGCTGTCGATCGGGTCCACCGTGAAGAACTGACCGTGGCCGTTGTGCGCCAGGTAGTCGATCTGGCCGGTGCGCATGGCCGATACGCGCGTCGCTTGGTCTGGCATGATCAGTCTGACCAACTCGTCGACGTAGGGCAGGCGGTTCTCGGGGTACTTCTCGTCGTGGCCCCAGTAGTCGGGATTCTTGACCCAGGTCATGGAGCTGCCGTCGACCCAGTCCGTCAGCATGAAGGGACCGGTACCGACCAGGTTCCGCCAGTCGGCGACGTCGCCGTGCTGCTCGATCACCTCGGGGGCGTTTACGAACCCGATATTGTCGTCGATCAGCACCAACAGCGCATCGAGGGGTGGATCTACCAGCTTGACCTCGACCGTATATTTGTCGGTGGCGGTGACCGATTCCCATGACATCGCGGGGTATCGGGTGTTCTGGTCGCTGGTGCGCCAGCGCTCGATGTTGTACACCACGTCCTCGGCGGTCAGCTCGCGACCGTTCATCGGCGCCTTGTCGTGCCAGCGAACGCCCTGACGGATGTGGAAGATATAGGTCGAAGGGTCGGGGATGTCCCAGCTTTCGGCCAGAGCCGGGGCAAAATGGTCTTCGAGCAGGAACTCGTTGGCGAGATTGTTCACGCTCCGATCGATGCCCCAGTTGGCGATGCCGAGCTTCTCGACGACGCCGCTGGCGGCAGATCCTGCCCCGATACCACCGACCATCGCGTCGGAGTTCGGCGGCTCCCACGAGGCGCCGTAGGTCAGCGTCCCACCATACTCCGGCGCCGTGTACACGATGCCGTTGGTGGGATCGGTGACGTACTTCTTGTCGGCGGCGGCTGCCGCGCCGGCGCTCTCGCTCTCGCCGGCGGCGAACGAAACGGTGGCCGCCAGCGCGAACGCCAGTGCCATCGATACGAATCTGGAAACCATACTGGTTCCTCCTCTCGGGCCGCCATGCGGTGACCCACTTGTGCGCTTGCTGCCGGCAACGCCGGCCGGTGTGGCTGGTGGATGGGGGAGATGAAAGAGATGCGGGTGGCTGGCCGAGGCAGTGGAACGGTGGATGTGCGGACCTATGGCCGCCGCCGCTACGCTGATCGACGGTGCCGCGGTCAGCACCACGCCGCGCGCTCGGTCGTCGCGTGCTTGGCTCGGGCGCTTCGCTGTGCACAACTGTCCGGTTAGTGCGGACATCAGGCGGCGGCTGGGCTGGATCATGTCGTCACCCATTACCCATGCAAGTATAGACGGCCCGCTCGGGTCAGCGCAAGTTCGCGCATTGACTCGGGTGCATTCCGTCAGTGTGGTAGCGGTCAGGCAGCCTCAAGCTGGATCTGGTTGGATTCTGGGGTGGGCGATGAGGGCAACAGGCTCTCGAAATCGTCCCAGAAGCGACGGCTCTTCGCCGAAGCGCGGAGCTGAAGCATCTCCTTGGCTCCGTCCAGCGACCAAGTCATCCCACTCTGCTTCATGCGCTTGGCGACGACGTTCTTGCAGGCTCCCTCGACTACACCGCTGCCGATCGGCAGACCGCACGATCGATACAGCGGGTAGTCCATGCGGTGCTGGTTGGCCGTGAAGTAGTTGATCTCGCCCTGGAGGTCGTAGCACTGCTTCTCGCTGTAGCGGCCACTGACGTGCAGTTCCTGCAGTTCCTTGATTACGGCGGCGACGCAGCCCTTGCGCAGCAGGCTGCGCCAGCGCTTGAAGGATCTCTTGAACTGCTCGCTGCCCTCGCCGTACAACACCTTGCCGATCTTCCCCAAGTGGTCGCAGGCATGCCAGAAATCGAGGATGTGCCAGACCTTCTGCCCGGGTTCGGACAGCTGGGAGACCCGGTCCCATATCCAATGCGCTCCATCGCCCAGAATCACCAGCACCAGCGCTGCCAGGTGAGCGCTGCGCCGGCTCATTTCCACCTCGATCCGGGGAAAGAACTCATCAGCATGCTCGATCCCGGTGACACAGGAGGTCTTGGTGCAGTGCGCTGCACCCTCCCGGTCCACCTTCACCGCTGATACCGTCGCTACCTTGGAGTCCCGAAACACGCGATCGTAACTCTTTTTCCCATCTTCAGTTACCCGCTCGTTCGCGCGTGTCGCCACCTTCCCCGCGTCGATGCCCACGACCATCGTCCCGGTGATCTCTTCGCGCACCGCCACCGGCTCGTCGGCACGCTCGACAATCTCCCGCTGGCGTTGCTCCGCCAACCCGTCAGTAACCGCCCGCACCATCTCGAACGCCTTGTTCATCGACACCAGCTCCCGCCCGTCAGGCCGCAACACCTCGTGGAATTGCGCCAGACCCTGCTCGTAGGACTGCTCGGCGCACCACCGCGCCATGAAGTACTGGCACCCAGGCGTGTACCCGCCCGCGATACCCAGTTGCTCTGTCAGCGGCACCCACCCCTTGCCACCGCCACCGAGCGGCGCGTAGTAGGCGCGCACCAAGGTGATCACGCCGAACAGCCCATGCAGCGTCTTCCGCCGTCTCCCGACAAAGCGGTACCGAACCTCGCCGCGGGTTGCGCGCGCACCGACATACCCATCACCGACTTGCTCACACCAGCGTTGCATCGCTGCACGTCCCGCAGCCACCAGGCACTTCAGCATACCGAGCTCCGCGGCGAGCAGATCCCGTGGTCCGCTGCACGGGTTCAGGTCAATCCCGCACCGGGTCTTGCAAAACCGGAGCAACTCCGTTACCAAGGTCTCACTCATTTTGGTCCCCTCCCAGAGACAGGTCGATGTTTACCACATCACCGAATCTCTGGTCTCTGGGAGGGTTCCTATTCCGCTACCACAGAGAAAGAATGCACCCCATTGACTCATCGAAAATCTAACCGTAGCGAAAGCATGCCTCATCTAAAAATCTAACCGAACGGGCTGGACCTTCCGGGTCCGGTTGGAGCCTCTCCGAGGGACGTGAGGAGGTTCCGGAGGAGATGGGGTTGAAGATGAGTTCAAGGCGAGAGCTCACCGAGCAGCACGCGCAGCGGTATCGTCGGGCGGGCAAGAAGGAGAAGGGGCGCATACTCGACGAGTTCGTCGAGTCGACCGGGTACCAGCGCAAGTACGCGATCCATCTGTTGACCTGGTGGGGACGGACCCGCATGGTGCGAGTCGACGGCACACTGGTGAAGCTGGTGGTCGGGCGTCCGCGGCCTGCCCAGCGCCGCGTGCGACCGCGGCGCTACGACCAGGAGGTGCTGGTCGCTCTGAAGCTGATCTGGTACGTGTTCGACTGCATGTGCGGCAAGCGCCTGGTGGTCGTGCTGCGCACCATGCTGCCGACGCTGGAGTCGTTCGGCGAGATCGAGCTGACCGCAGCGGTGCGCGGCAAGCTGCAGACCATCAGCGCCGCGACCATCGACCGGCTGCTGCAGCAGGAGCGCGCACGGCTGCGCCTGAAGGGTCGCACGCACACCAAGCCGGGCACCCTCCTGAAGGATCAGATCGCGATCCGAACCTTCGCTGACTGGGACGAGCAGGAGCCGGGCTTCTTCGAGATCGACTTGGTGGGCCATGAAGGCGGCAACGCGTCAGGCGACTTCTGCCACACGCTCACCATCACCGACGTTGACACCGGCTGGGTCGACCTGTACGGCGTGCAGAACAAGGCGCAGCGCTGGACCCACGAGGCGATCGACGCTGCCCGGCAGAGCCTGCCGATCGTGATGCGGGGGATCGACACCGACAACGGCAGCGAGTTCATCAATCATCATTTGCTGCGCTATTGCGAAGCGCACGGCATCACGTTCACTCGGGGTCGCCCGCATCGCAAGAACGACACCTGCTACGTCGAGCAGAAGAATGGCCACGTGGTGCGACGGGCGGTCGGCCACCTGCGTTACGACACCGACCGGGAACTGGCTGCCCTCAACGCGATATACCGCCCGCTGTGCCTGCTGGTGAACTTCTTCTATCCCTCGGTGAAGCTGGTGAAGAAAACCCGCACCGGCAGCAAGGTGCGCCGCATCTATGACGACCCGCAGACGCCGTATCACCGCATGCTGGCCTCCGAGTCGGTGAGCGAGAAGGTGAAGAACCGCCTCAAGCAGCAGTACGCGACGTTGAATCCGGTCGCCCTCAAGCGCGAGCTGACCAGGTTGACCGAGGATCTGCTGCAGCTGAACGTCAGCAAGACCGCCAAGGCCGCACCAAGCACGGTGCAAACACCGAGCGAGGAGCGTGGTGGCAGCGGTCGCACGGCAAAATGACCCTCTCAGGCGGGTCTGACGGTCGATAATCGGAGAATGGGCGGTCAGCGATGAGAAAACGTCGCCTCAGCCGCGCTGTAAGGCCCCTCCACGACACGAGGTGGTGTCTGGATACCCCCGTGTCTATGCATAACCATGCAATTCAGTGCAACTTTATCCGCGACCGTAAGCCGGGTGGCGGAGTCCCGGTGCCGTCCCTGCAGTGCCTCGGCGAGGCGATTGCGGACCGCTGCCAGCCGGCTGCGTACCCGCCTGATGCTCTTTTCCAGGGCCCGGCGCACCGGTTCACGACCCGTGCGTCGGGCTCCGGCGGCGCAAGGTCATGGCTCGGCAGCGCGTCAAGGTTGAACTGCTCGCGCAGGTACTTGAAGAAGTTCTCCTGCGACCAGCGCGAGAACATGGCGCCGGCGACCTGCGCCAACGGCATCTGCGGGTGCGTGGTGATCACCGCCACCTGACGACCGTTGGCCAGACGCCGCCGGATCTGGCGCACCACCAGCCCGTTGCGCAGCATGATCGGCTGCTCGGCCAGATCAACCGCAGTCGTGCTGGTGCCGGCGGGACCATGGATCGGTACCTCGAAGGTGTGGAAGTCTTCCGGCAGCCAGTCCGCGCCGTTGAAGTTCTTGTGCCAGGTGATGCAGGCGATGCCACGCCGGGCCAGGCGCTTGAACAGGTCCGGGCTCCAGCCCTCGCGGTCGAACACCAGGGTCAGCTGCGGGGTACCGGCCGGTGCTCCGGTCAGGTCGGGGGCCGCTTCGGTCACCACCCCCAGGTGCTGCAACTGCGGCACCACGTCGTGCTTGATCGCATTCACCGGCTTCGGGTCCAGCGCCTTGTGCAGGCACAGCAGCGGTGCGCCGCCGAGGGCGTTGATCCAGTAGCTCACCGACGCCGGCAGACACAGCTTCTGGCGTGCGACGAAGTGTTTCGGCAACCGCCCGTTGCGCCCGGTGTACACCTTCACGTGGCCATCCACGGCCAGCGTCGTCCAGTCGTCGTCGTGCTCGCTGGCCCAGGTACGCGCCAGTACCGATTGCCAATCGCGCACGGTGTGCTCGGCGCTGGCCAGCAGCCTGATCTTGCGGCGCAGCGTCTTGGTCTCCGGACAGCGGTCGAGGCCGAGGATGGCGCCCCACTCGCCGGGTGCCTGGTAGCGCAGGCTCTCGGGGTTGCGCACCCGGGCCAGGGTCATGCAGGCGACGAACAGGAGGATGGTGGTCAGGCCGTAGAATCCGGCCGGCAGGCGGAACAGGCGGTTGGCGGCGGTGAGCAGGCCCTCGCGCAGCAGCATCGCCAGTGCGGCCAGCACGCCGCCGCCAGCGACCGCGTGGGCGGGCTCGACGAACGCTGGTGTGGCCTCGGTCAGCAGGCCGGCTCTGGCGAGCGTGCGGCGTTCCACGTCGCGCGCCGCGCGGCCCATGGGCGCGTGCTTGTCGCGGGCGTCGCGGCTGGCGCGCTCAGTGGCGACCGCCGGGTCGCTGACCGCGGCGGCGGTGCTGACCGGGTGATCAGTGGTGGTGGCCGCCGGCGCAACCTCGGCGCTGGCGGCGGGCTCCCGGGTGGGATCTGTGATGACGCCGGCGCGGCGGTTCTCGTTGAAGGTGCTCACCGGGATGCCGAGTTCGCGAGCGCAGGCTGAGCCGCTCATCCCGGAAGCGAGCAGCTTGGCTGCCTGGTCCGCCATCTCGGCGTCGTCCACGGTGGCCTCCACGGCACCGCGCCGGCTGACTCCGGTCGGGCTACGCCCTCCGTCCGTCAGCGGGGTACAGCATCTCCTCCGCCCCGTTCGATCCCGACGGCTCCGGTGTCGCAACCTCGTCGCCTACCCCGTCCCGGCGGTGGGGAATTGTCATGACCCTGCCCCGGGCAACGCACCTCGGTGCAGTTGTCCGGGGCGCCTCGCTCCGTGCGCTCCGCAGCAACCTGCGCGCCGCTCGCGGCGTGGGCGGCATCACCCGGCTCGGCAAATGACTTCTGAGCGTCTCTGACGCCCGTATATCCGTGAGCCAGACGGTCGGCGTCAAGAAATGTCGCCTCAGCCGCGCTGTAAGGCCTCTCCGCGACACGAGGTGGTGTCTGGACATCCCCGTGTCACCAGCACCGAAGTCGCCTCCAGACCCGTCCGCCCCCTCTTCGGTCAGCGACACGACACGGCACCGACCACCTCCCTGCCGTTGACGCCTCCTCATCCGCGCCGACCAACCAGATACGCCCCCGGTCGCGTTGGTGTGCTTGAATCAACCCGGCCGGTCGCCCAGCAGCCTATCCACTTATCCACAATTTATGAGTCTCCCCCCTCGCGCTCCCCCCTCGTTCTCCGCCTCCCTTTCGGTTAGATTCTTACGTGAGGCACGCTCACCGTAAGGTTAGATTTTTACGTGAGGCAATAGGGCACGCGAGCCATAGCCATGCGCCATGCGCATGCCCGATGCGGGCGTCGCGGGCGCGCCGGCAGACCGAATGCTATCGCGCCAGTCGCGGGTCGTACTGGAAACGGGAGATGGGCCCCGCCCGGATGGCGCCGAAGTCGGGGTGCTCGGGATTGACGATGTAGTTGGTTTCGCCGCGGACTACCGCGCTCGGCACCTGCAGCACGGCAGACTGCGTGCATTCGGTCCAGCCGTCGCCGATTTCCCGAGTTACGGGGCAGAGGCTCGGTTGCGCCCACTCCGGCGGCAACTGATCTTCGCCGATGTGCATCACCAGGTGCTCCAGGATAAACACCGGCATCTTTCGATACGTTCGCAGGACGCTTTCGGCTCTCAGGTGGACCAGCAACTCCATGCCGGCAAGCGCCAGACTGTCGCCGAGATAGACGACCGCGCGGCCCACGCTGTTCCAGCGCCCGCCGTAACGCCGGGCACCCTCGCCCGTCATCATTTGCTCAGCGGTCTGAGCGAACTCCGGCGCAGCCAGGCGCCAGCCGGTGATCAACTGAATACGCCATGCCGTAGTCGACCGATGAGGTGCTCGACGTCGCGGGCTCCCGTTTCCGTTGACGCACGCTGGAGGGGCGTCTCCCGGTCCAGGAGATCATGTGGCGTGCGCAGCCAGCGCCCGGCGGCACTCGCGTCGCCCCGCATCATGGCCATGGCCATCGCCTCCAGGCGAGCGACGCGTACCAGCCGGTCCGACTCCGCCGGCGTCAACGTGCCGCTCCGCTTCCTGCGGGCGAGGGTGGTCGCCGGGATGCCGACGATCGCCGCCAGTTGCCCCTGCGATCCGCCGATGGCCTTTGCCAGTTCATCGAACATGGAAAAAGGCAGACCGCTGCGCACCATCTTGAGCACGCCGCGGCCATGCAGCAGGGCGAACAGGCCGCCGTTCGGCGCGTGGCCCGCGGCGTACTGCGTTGCCGGCTCCGCGACGCCACGTGGGGGCGACTCGGGAACCTGCCGCCGGGCGGGCATGACGCCGGAACGCGGCATCGGGACGGTCCTGATATAGTCCTGCCTCGTTCTGGCCGATGAATCACATCTCGCCGCTCAGCGGCGCCTCCAGGTCTCGATCTGCTCACGCAACTCGATCTGGAAGCGGGGCATCGGGGAACGTCCCGCGGCGGCTTCCTGTCGCGCAACGGTCCGCGCCAACTCCGTCGTGGATCGGTTCAGACGATCGCCGAGTGCTCTCAGCGCAGCCTTCACGCGGTCGCGTTGGCGCACGCTCCCCGCCAGCAGCCGTTCGATCCCCCGCATCTCGGCACGCAGGTCGGTCGCAGGTATTCCCAGGACCTCGGCGTACTCCGCGGCCTGCGCCTGCAGCGTGTCCCAAATCCAACCCTCCGGCGGCCCCTCGCCGGGGAGAAACAGGGGCTGCATACTGTGACCGAACCGGGAGGCAATCTCCCCAATCCCGGCTGCCCGATGCCGCCCATCGCCGTCGAGTACTACCAGAAAGTCGCGCAGCTTGTTGAATTTGCCCATGGTACGAACGTGGCCCGGAAACTCATCCTGACCAGTGTCCCGGCCGATCACGAAATCGTCATGGCGCATCCCGATTTGAGGGTTGAGCACGTCGAGAACACCATGAATCACCGCCTCGGCAATCGCGTCTTCACATAATATGGAGAGTTGATCGCGTGACTGACCGTAGAGCGCCTTCTGCAGAATGTCGCGGTACGGGAGCACGAGCCGGACCTCGGCCGTGACGTCATCGCGGTCCAGGAACAACCGAGCCTCTTCCGGCACACTGTCGAGCACTACCGGGCTGTGCGTGGCGACCACGACTTGCAGTTCCCGGCGCAGCGCAAGACGCTGGAGTTCCAGCATGGTTTGTTGCTGTGTATAGGGATGCAACCCGACTTCCAGTTCGTCGATGAGTACCAACGCTCCCCGGAGCTGTGACAGGTCTTTCGACAGACGCAGTATGGCGCGTTCCCCGGATGACATGTGGAACTCGGAGTAATTCGACGGCGCACCGGAACGCCCGTCGGCAAACAGCAGGTCTCTTGCGCCGGCGTGGATGACCGACAGTTTGCGATAGTGACTCCCGAGAATGCGATCCGCAAAGAGGAGCGAGTCGGGCGTAATCTCGGTAGCTCCGAACTCCTTGCGCGCCAACTGCAGGATGCCGCGCACCTCGGATGGATTGGTAAGATTCGCCAGGGTGCGCAGGTAGAGCGCCCGTTCCGGCTGACTGGCGTTCGGGCGGCCGAGATAGCTCCGGTTCCATGACTTGCCCCGCCGCCACGCCATGGCGAAGTGGTCGCCGTGATGCAGATACTCGAACTCCAGTTCGGTCGGTGGCACGAGGTCCGAGAACTCTCCGGACGAACGGCCCGCGAAGTTGGGAAACAAGACACCGGGACTGTAGTCACGCGGCCGGTCGGGAACGCGGTAGGCGCAGGCGCAGGCGAACAGCACGGTCGACTTGCCGCACCGATTGGGCCCGGCGAGCACACTGACCGGATAGGAGAACGGCACGCGCAGGTCGCCGATGCCGCGCAGATTCCTGATGCGGACGGCTTGCAGCACGCTCCGGCGCCGGTTTGCGGCCGCACGGAGCGAACTCCACACTTCCTCCAGTTGGCGCTTGATCAGTGACACGCCTGCGACTATAGCATGCACACGGTATCTGCCGGCGACGGAGCGACCGAGGCCACGATCGTGGCCCGCGCCGAACTGCTCGCAGAACTGAGGCGATTGGTCTCGTCGATGCGGTGGCGTCGGGGCGGCCACCAGCCGTGTCCTTGAAAATTCTGTGATGATCGCAGATATTTCAAGGAATGGAGGGACGACACGTAGCCCGCGCACGGGTGACCGAGCGGCTCACCCGTCTGCTCGCGCGGTTCCCGGTGGTTGGTCTGGTCGGTGCCCGCCAAGTAGGCAAGACTACTCTGGCACGACAGATCGCTGCCACCAGCAGCGGCCCGGTCGCGGTTTTCGACCTGGAGCACCCGGGGGACGTGGCACGCCTGGCTGAACCGATGCTCGCGCTGGAGGGCCTGACCGGCCTCGTGGTGATCGACGAGGTGCAACGGCGTCCCGACCTGTTCCCGGCGCTGCGCGTGTTGGCCGACCGTCCCGGCGTCCCGTGCCGGTTTCTGGTGCTGGGGAGTGCTTCCCCGGCGCTGTTGCGCCAGTCCTCGGAGTCGCTCGCCGGTCGCATCGCCTACCTGCAGGTGGGCGGGTTCCTGCTCGACGAGGTGAGTCCGGGTCACGCCGGAGCGCTCTGGTTGCGGGGCGGGTTTCCGCGCTCTTACCTAGCGCCGTCGGACGCGGCGAGCTTCGAGTGGCGTCAGGAGTTCGTACGCACGTTCCTGGAACGCGATCTGCCGCAACTCGGTGTCACCATCGGCGCCACCACGCTGCGGCGATTCTGGACCATGCTGGCGCACAGTCATGGCCAGGTGTGGCGCAGCGCCGAGCTGGCGCGTTCGTTCGGCGTGGCGGACACCACGGTGCGACGCTATCTCGACCTCCTCACGGGAGCGCTGATCGTGCGTCAACTCCAGCCCTGGTATGAGAACGTCGGCAAGCGTCAGGTGAAGCGGCCGAAGGTGTACATCGGCGACTCGGGTCTGCTGCATGCGCTCCTCAACCTGCGCGGGCGGGAGGATGTCGAGTCGCATCCGGTGCTGGGTGCGTCCTGGGAGGGATACGCCGTTGAGCAGCTCATCGGCCACCTGCGCGCGGATCCCGAGGAGTGCTTCTTCTGGGCCACCCACTCCGGCCCGGAACTGGACCTGTTGATCGTGCGCGGTCGGCAGCGTCGCGGTTTCGAGATAAAGCGAACCGTCGCGCCCAGAGTAACCAAGTCGATGCACTCCGCGCTGCAGGTTCTGCGCCTCGATTCACTGGACGTGGTCCACGCCGGGCAGGCGACGTTCCCTCTGGCCGAGCGAATTCGCGCGGTGAGTGTGACCGGCCTCCTCGACGAAATCGAGCCGCTGGCACCCTGATCGACCTGATTCGGTATACCTGCCCGCGGCGGCAGCCGGTCGCTCACGTGGTAGCTTCAGACCGTTCCCGGCATCGGTGAACGTTACCGTTCGCATCGCTTTTCTTCACAGCGGAGAGACTCCGCGGCTGCGGCGGGCGGCGAGGATGCTTCGTTCCATCTCGTGGCCCGCGTCACGCAGTTCCGCCAACTTCTCCGGATCCAACTCGACAGGGAAGGCGGTGGGGATGCGTTGCAGGCAGGCGAGGGTCTCGGTCCAGTAGTAGACGGTGCGGAAGAACACCAGCACGTCACCGTGCTCCAGGAGCAGCTTGCGGTACATGATCGAGCGGCCCATGTCGTAGCCGTCCATCACCTCCCGCCAGGCGGCGCAGTCGCCGGCCAGCAGGTAGGTGCAGCGCGGCTCCGCCTCCGCGCGAGTGGTCAGGCGGACGCCGGTGCATGCGCCGCGCTCAAGCTCCAGCACGATAGTGTCGGGGTTGCCGCCGGGCAGGTCGCGCACCGCCAGGCCGAGCGTGCAGTTGACGTTGGCCTTGGCGCGCTCGATCCAGTTCCAGAATCCCTCCACCTTGCGCTCCACGGTGGCCGGATCGGGGCCCTCGTTGATCGCGGCACGCGCCGCCTGCGCCCAGTCGGCGGAGAAGAACGGGATCGGTGCCATCAGCCGCCGGCCATCACCGGGTCCATCTGGTCGATCATCTCCTCGACGTCGGCGGGCAGGGCGACGCCGACCAGGCCCAGCTTCTTGCGGAGCTGGCGCCCGCGCAGCGCCTTCTCGCGCTCCGCCGACCAGCCGAGCACGCCGAGGTCCACGCGCATGCTGCCGGTGTTGGCGAACGTCAGCAGGGTGCGCATGGTCTCGTGCAGGTCGCGCACCAGCCCCGGATCGTCGTTCAGCAGCTCGCGGATGAAGCGCAGGCCAGCCTGTACGTGGCGCGCCTCGTCGCGGCAGGTGGCGGTGAAGCCGGCGTAGTAGGCGGGCAGCACCTTGCGGTCGCGCGCGAACCCGAGCGTGACCTTCATCGACGACAGCGCCAGCACGCCCTCGATCCACAGCATGTAGGTCACCGCGTACTGCATCAGCAGGTGCCTGTCGTACGGGTTGCGGCGCAGGTCGTCGGTCAGGTAGGCGAGCAGCCCGAACGGTCCCGTGAAGCCGTCGCCGACGAACGGGTAGGACTCGTCGAGCAGGTCCATGATGGTGTCGCCCGGCATGCCCACCACCTCACGGTAGAAGCGGTCGAAGAAGATGGTGTGGCGCGCCTCGTCCTCAAGGTGGCTGGACAGGAAGATCCGGTAGTCCTCCGGAATGCCCATGAACAGCGGTCCCAGGCACACGGTGACCTGCCGCTCGCCGTGGTGGAACCCGGATGCCATCTTCAGGAACGTGTCCCGCTCCTCCTCCGACATGCGCTCGTTCCAGTCGTGCACGTCGGTGGCGAAGTCGAGCTCGGTCACGTCCCAGCGCTGCTTGAGGTACTTCTCGTACAGCCGCAGGTAGCTCGGAAACTCGCGCGCGCTGTCGTGCACGTAATCGAGCAGGTCGTCGATGTCGACCCTGGCGATGCCGCGCAGGTCGGTGTAGGCGAAGCTCGGCTCCCGCGCCGAAGCCCCGTTGACCAGCGGCGGGCGGTCGACGGTAGACGGTGCGGTGGGGGCTGGGGTTGCCACTGATGCTCTCCTTCTCAGGACGGCGTTCCGCCAATCCTACCGCCGGAGCCGGCGCGCGGCAAATCGCCCGTGCGCTCCCCAAGTCCGATAGTATCAAGCAATACAAATGAGGGAGATTGGCATGGCGGGAAACACGAACGTAACGCTGGACGAGCACTTCAGCCGGGACGTGACGGAGGTGGTGCCGTTTCTGGCAGTGGCGGACATGCGCGCCTCGCTGGCGTTCTACGTCGACGGGCTGGGGTTCGCGATGGAGGGCAAATGGGTGGATGACGGCGCGCTGCGCTGGTGCCGGTTGCGCCGTGGCGGTGCGTCGCTCATGTTGCAGCAGTTCCGCACTTCCGGGCACGACGCACGCCGGTTCAGCGACAACAAGGGCGAAGGGGTGGTGCTGTGCTTCTTCTGCGCCGACGCAGTGGCATTCTACCGCGCAGTGTGCGAGCGCGGGCTGGCGGCGACCGAGCCGCAAGTCGGGAACGCCATGTGGGTGACCGAGCTGACCGATCCGGACGGGTACCGGCTGTTGTTCGAGAGTCCCACCGACGTGCCGGAAGAGACCAGGCTGTCGCAAATCCCGTAATCCCAACCCCAGCCCATGCCCGTGTTGCAGGAGGCGGGGGCAAACCGTAGGATGCCGCCGTAATGCAGCTACCAAAGGACTATGCCGATCGCGTCTATGCGGGCGTGTTGGGCAAGATCATCGGCGTCTACCTGGGGCGCCCGTTCGAGGGCTGGGAGTTCGAGCGCATCGAGCGCGAGCTCGGCGAGATTACCGATTACGTGCACGAGCGGATGGGGGTGCCGCTGATCGTTACCGACGACGACATCTCCGGCACCTTCACCTTCATCCGTGCGCTGGAGGACTTCGCCGGCGGCGCCGGCATCAGTGCCGCCGACATCGGGCGCACCTGGCTCAACTACCTGATCGAGGAACGCACCGTGCTGTGGTGGGGCGGCCTCGGCAACTCCACCGAGCACACCGCCTACCTGCGCCTCAAACACGGCGTGGAGGCGCCGCGCAGCGGCTCCATCGCCCTGAACAGCAAGGTGGTGGCGGAGCAGATCGGCGCCCAGATCTTCATCGACGGCTGGGCGATGGTGGCGCCGGGCGACCCGGAGCTGGCCGCGGCGCTGGCCGGCAAGGCGGGCAGCGTGAGCCACGACGGCGAAGCGGTGTACGGCGCCCAGGTGCTGGCGGCGATGGAGGCGGCGGCGTTCACGGAGTCGAACATGGATGCCCTGCTGGACACCGGCGTGCGCTTCATTCCGGCCGACTCGGTGATCGCGCGCCTGATCGCCGACCTGCGCGAGTGGCACGCGGCCGACGGCGACGACTGGCGCAAGAGCTTCGGGCGCATCCAGGGCAGCTACGGCTACGACAAGTACGGCGGCAACTGCCACATGGTGCCCAACCACGCCATCATCATCCTGGCCCTGCTGGCCGGCGGCGGCGACTTTGCCCATTCGTTGATGATCGCCAACACCTGCGGCTGGGACACCGACTGCAACTCCGGCAACGTCGGCTGCCTGCTCGGCATCCGCGGCGGCCTTGCGGCGATCGACGCCGCCGGCGCGAACGGAGGCGGCAACGGCGCCGGCGTCGGCAAGTGGCGCGGCCCGGTGGCGGACCGGTTGTACCTGCCCACCGCCGACGGCGGGCGCTGCATCACCGACGCCGTGCAGCAGTCGTACCGGCTGATCAACCTGGGCCGCGGGCTGCAGGGGCTCGATCCGCTGGCGCCCAAGGATGGCGCGCGCTTCCACTTCTCGCTGCCCGGCTCCGTGCAGGGCTTCGAGCCGGGCGGCGCCGCCTCGTCGGTCGCCAACGACGGCGGCCGGCTGGCGATACGGTTCAAGGGCGTCGACGCGACCGGCAAGGCGAGCGCGTCGACCGCCACCTTCATCCCCATGGACGCCGACAAGGTGGGCGGCTACCAGCTCCTGGCCTCGCCGACCCTGCACCCGGGGCAGCGCGTGCGCGCCCGGGTGGACCTGGACGCCGCGGCGAGCGGCGCCGTGGCGTGCCGGCTGTGGGCCAAGGTGGTGCGCAGCGCGGAGGACACGGAGAAGGTCGCTTCCGACCCGGTGGAACTGGCGCCCGGCGCCGGCGCCGAGTTGGAGTGGGAGGTGCCCGACACCAACGGCCACCCGGTGGCCCGGGTCGGCATCTCCGCGGTGTCCGCCGCATCCGGCGCCGGCGCCGTGGCCGGCACCCTGTATCTCGACTGGCTGACCTGGGACGGCACCCCGCGCACCAGCCTGTCGCGTCCGAGCGGCGCCGCGATCGAGCGTCCCAAGATCCGCGCGTGGCCGTGGTGGGGACGGGCCTGGGTGAACGGCGCCTCCATGTTCTGGCCCAAGGACTGGGCCGAACCGATGCGGCTGATCCAGAACGAGGGCACGGGGCTGGCCTTTCAGGGCAACGAGACCTGGACCGACTACCGGGTCACCGCCACCATGCGCATCCACATGGCCAAGGCGGGCGGCATCGGCGCCCGTGCCGGCGGCATGCACCGCTACTACGCGTTGCTGATCGGCGGCGACGGCGTGGTGCGCCTGGTGCGCCACGTCAACGAAACGGTAGTGCTCGGCGAGGCGCCGCTGGCCGGTGGGCTCGACGAGCGGCACCGGCTGACCCTGGAGGTGGACGGCTCCACCATCCGCGGGTCGGTGGACGGCGGCCCCGCTCTCGAGGCGACCGACGACGCGCTGCGCGGCGGCGCGGTAGCCTTGATCGGCGAGGAGGGGCGCGTCGAATACTGGGACGTCGATATCGAACCGGTGTAACGGCCCGCGGCGAACCTCGGGCGGCATGCGAACGCCGCAGCCGTGCAATCGTCCAGCCAATCGCTCGTCGCCGCCGGTTGCCGCCTCGGCGGCGACGAACGCGGCGGGTTGAGCACCTTCAGTGACTGCGGCTGACCGGCGTTCGGCGCGCCGCGGGCGCTCCCGCGCGGCCCGGCCAGCCTTCCCGCGCCGCCAACTCGTGGAGGAGCCGGACGGCCGGTTCGGATACCCTCGGCACGGTGGTTCCCAGCGGTCGACACTCCATTACACTACATGGTGTACGCCTGCAGGCGACTCGACAGCGCGGTGACGCGGCCCCGCGGTCATGCGCCGCCGCTGCAAGAGCAGGAGGAGAGAGCCGATGTCCAGGACCTTGTATCTGCTGCGTCACGCCAAGGCAGGATCCCCGGCTGCGGGAGCGCGCGACCACGACCGGGAGCTGACCGGCCGCGGACGGCGTGAGGCGGCGGCCCTGGGCGCCCGCTACGCCGGCGGCGCAGAACTCCCGGATCTGGTCATTGCCAGCACCGCGGCGCGCGCCGTGCAGACCGCCGAGTTGTGGGTGCGGGCAGCCGGGTTGCCGGCAGGGGTGATCATGCGGCGCGGCGGGATCTACCTGGCGGAGGCGGAAGCCGTGCTGAGCCTGGTCCACGGCCTGGACGGGGCGCTGCGGCGGGTGCTGCTGGTGGGGCACAATCCCACCTTCAGCGAGTTGGTCTCCGGCCTCTCGCGGCGCTTCATCGCCCTGCCGACGTGCGCCATGGCAGTGCTGAGCATCGCCGGCCCGTGGGCCGACACCGGCGCGGCGACCGCCCGCCTGCTGCGCATCGACCGCGGCCGCTGATGCCGCCCGGCGCACCCCTACCCGAACCGGTGAGAATCCGGCATGCTCGGACGGACATGGAATCGAACAAGGGCACCGGCCGGCTGGCCGGCAAGGTGGCGATCGTTACCGGCGGCGGGGCGCGCGAAGGAACCGAACTGGGTACCGGGCGCGCCAGCGCGATAGCGATGGCGCGCGAGGGAGCGCGGGTGCTGGTCGCCGACCTGCACCAGGACAACGCGGAGCGAACCGTGG
The DNA here is from genome assembly GCA_965208575.1 of Spirochaetia bacterium. GTDB lineage: Bacteria > Spirochaetota > Spirochaetia > SZUA-6 > Bin103 > Bin103. The sequence continues at coordinate 685,772 of CBDBOV010000003.1, forward strand.
CGGAAATCCGCGGCGAGGGCGGTGAGGCGTCAGCGTTCGCCGCCGACGTGTCGAACAGCGAGCAGTGCGCCGCCATGGCCGCGGCGGCGGTGGAGCGCTTCGGCGCCCTGCACGTGCTGATGAACAACTGCGGGGCAGGCGGCACCAGCGGCACGGTGAGCGGCATGGACGAGGCGATTCTGGAGCGCAGCCTGAACGTCAATCTCAAGAGCGCCGTCTTTTCCAGCAAGCATGCCATCCCGCACATGGCGGCGGCGGGCGGCGGATCGATCATCAACGTGTCCTCCATCGACGGCCTCACCGCCGGCATGATGACCAACGCCCCGTACGGGATCGCCAAGGGGGCGCTGCACATGCTGACCAAGACCACCGCGGTGTACCACGGGCGCGAGGGGATCCGCGCCAACTGCATCGCACCGGGGCACCTGCACGCCGCGTTCACCGACAGATTCCCGGAGCGCACCCGCGACCTGCGGCGCCGCGCCGGTCCGCTCGGCACCGAGGGCACCGCGTGGGACATCGCCTGGGCGGCGGTGTTCCTGGCCAGCGACGAAGCGCGCTGGATCTCGGGCGTGGTGCTGCCGGTGGACGCCGGCCTGCTCGCCGCCGCCCCGCTCACCGCCTACGCCTACCTGGAGGACGTCAAGTACCTGTAATTGCGGCAGTTGCGGCGTCGGGCAGCGCCGCCGCCAGCGCGCGGCCTAGGCGGGCAGCACCTCGTGCACGGAGTCGCGCAGGATCTCCACCATCCGGTCGAGTTGCTGTTCGCTTGTGACCACCGGCGGCGCCAGCGGGAACACGTCGCCGCGCACGCGGCTGAACAGGCCGCGTGCCTGGGCGGCGGCGTGCACCCGGTTGCCCACGTTGTCGGCGGCCGGGAACTCGTCCTTGGACGCCTTGTCCTGCACGATCTCTACCGCGCACATCAATCCCTTGCCGCGCACGTCGCCAACGTGCGGGTGGTCGGCGAGCGCATCGTTCAGGCCCGCCAGCAGCCGGTCACCCTTGGCAGCCGACTGGCCCGGGAAGTCCTCGTCCAGGATGATGTCGATGGTGCGCAGCGCCACCGCACAGCCGGTCGGGTGGGCGCTGTAGGTGTAGGCGTGCATCCACGGCCCGGAGGCGCCGTCCAGCACCTCGGCAATCGCGTCGTTCACGCCGACGCCGCCCAGTGGGAAGTAGCCTGAGGTCACCGCCTTGGCGAACTGCATCATGTCCGGCTGCACGCCCCAGTGGTCGAGCGCAAACAGCTTGCCGGTGCGCCCGAAGCCGGTGATCACTTCGTCCGCGGCAAACAGCACGTCGTAGCGGTCGCAGATCTCGCGAATGCGCGGGAAGTAGTCGTCCTGCGGCACGATCACCCCGCCGGCGCCCTGCACCGGCTCGGCCAGGAACATCGCCACCGTGTCCGCGCCCTCGCGCAGGATCGCCCGCTCCAGCTCGTCGGCGGCCGCCACCCCCTGGCTCACCCCCGCCGGCGCCTCGTAGCGGTAGGGGTAGGGGGACGGTATGTGAATGAAACCGGGCACGCGCGGCTCGAACGCCGGCCAGTAGGTGGCGATGCCGGTGGCGCTCATGGCGGCCAGCGTCACGCCGTGGTAGCCCCACTGGCGCGAGATCACCTTGGTCTTGTGCGGCTTGCCGCGCAGCTTCCAGTAAGAGCGCGCGAGCTTGAACGAGGTCTCGCTCGACTCGCCGCCGCCGGAGGTGAAGAAGAACCGGTTGATCGACGGGTAGGTGATCCCGGCCAGCCGTTCCGCCAGGTCGATGGCGGGCGGGCTGGAGCTGCCAGCGTAGGCGGAGCAGTAGGCGAGGGTGCTCATCTGCCCGGCGGCGGCGTCCGCCAGCTCGGTGCGCCCGTGGCCGGCCACCACGTTCCAGAGCCCAGACAGGCCGTCCAGGTACTCGTTGCCGTCGGCGTCTTCCATCACCGCGCCGTGGCCGCGCACCCACACGTGGCCGTCGGCATGGACGTTGCGGCTGTGGATCGGATGAATCAGGTGGCGCTGGTCGCGCTCCAGGAACTGGGTCTTCGTTGCGTGCTGCACGCGGCAAGATAGTACCGGGGACGCGCGCCCGGCAACAAGCCGGCCGGCTGTCCGCGTCTGTCCGGAATACGCCTCCCGGTACCTGGAGCTATTGTTCCCAATAGCGTTTGAGCGCCGTCAGGCCCTCCTCGGCGTCCTTCTCGTCGATGCCGGAGTAGGCGAAGCGCACGTACACCCGCTCCTCGCCGGGCAGCGACCGCCCGAAGTGGGTGCGGGCGCAGAATGACACGCCGGTCTCGTGCATGGTGGTGATGCGAAATGCCTGGGTGTCCTCGTCACTGCCTACTCGGTATCCGAGCCGGCGGTACACGTCGGTCACGTCCGGGAACAGGTAGAAGGTGGCGTCGGAGTCGGGCACCGTTACCCCGTCGATGCCGTTCAGCAGGTCGACGATGCGGTCGCGGCGGCCCTGCAGCGTGTTCACGATGTGCCCGGAGCCGCTCTGGTCGCCCTGCAGCGCCTCCACGCCGGCCAGTTGCACGAACTGGTTGGTGCACGATTCGTCGTTGGTGTTGATCTTGGTGATGATGTCGACGACCGATTCCGGCCCCACCGCGGCGCCGAGCCGCCACCCGGTCATGGCGTATTTCTTGGAAAACGTGTAGCCGATAACCGTGCGCTCGGCCATGCCGTCGAATTCGACGATGGAGTGGCTGCTGCCGGCGTAGCGGATGTCGATGTAGGGATCGTCGGACAGCACCCACAGGTCGCGGTCGCGGGCGAGGTCGGCGAGCCACTCCAACTCTTCCGCGCTGGCGTCGGCGCCGGTGGGGTTGTGCTGAGCGTTGACGATCAGCACGCGCGTGGTGTCGTCGACGGCGCGCTGCACGGAGTCGCGGTCGATGCGGAACCGGCCCTCGTCGATCGTGTAGGTGTAAGGCTGGCCGCGCCCGCCGAGAAAGTCCACCTGCGACTCGTAGATCGGGTAGCCGGGATTGGGATACAGCACGCCGTCGCCGTTCTCCATCACCGCCATCAGGAACTTGCCGATGCACGGTTTGCCGCCCGGCTGCACCGACACGTTGGCGGCATGGTAATCCACCCCGCGCTCCGCGCTCAGCGACTCTGCGAGCGCCTCGCGCAGTTGCGGCACGCCGCCGGCGGGCGTGTAGAACGTCCTGCCGTCGATCATCGCGGAGTAGGCGGAACGGATAATGTTCAGCGGCGTGCGAATGTTCATGTCACCGAGGTGGAATGGATAGACGCGGTGCCCCTGCGCCGCCCAGGCGGCCGCATCGCCGGACACGGCGAACGCCGTCTCGGTACCCAGGCGGGAGATGCGGCGCGGGGTGCGGGGACGGCTCATGCTCAGTGTGCTCATAGTCAATTTCTCCGGGTGTAATGAATGGTGGCGGTGCTCACACGGTCAGGCAGGATCGAGAGCGGCGAGCAGGCGGCGCTGGCGGTCGAGGCGCTGCGCGCGGTCGGCTGCGAACCGCTGCACGCCGGCGATGATCGATTCGGTGTCCAGGTGCGCCTCGGCGATCACGTCCGCCTCGGTGCCGCCGGTGAGCCAGCGCTGGTGCCAGTCGGAGGTCAACGAGTACTCGGTTACCAGCGGGCCGACGTCGCGCAGCGGCCACATGCGCTGCGTGCCGGTGCTCACCACCATCAGGTCGGCGCGCGCCTCGGCGGGGAGCACGGCATCGCGATACGCCTGCGGCTGCCGGTCGAACAGCTCTTCGCTGACCGCGGCGACGATCTTCACGTTGATTCCGGCCTCCTCGAGCCGCGGGATCGCCTGCACGAGGTTGAAGGTGGAACTCGATCCCTGCACCACCACGTAGCCGTGGCGCGGGCGGCCGGCGGCGAAGTCGCGGATCACGTAGAAGCCCTTGGCGGCCGCGTCACGGTCGCTGTCGGCGAACGTCGAGCGGTCGGCCACCGGGAAGTCGGGGCGCGCTACCTCGATGACGATGATGCCGACCTCCGCTTCGCGGGCGGCGATCTCGGCGGCGGCGAAGTACCCGGGCGCCACGTCGTTGTAGTCCCAGAAACTGAGCACGATCGCCTGGCCCTTCGGAAACAGGCGCCATACCTGCGGCGCGAAGATGCCGAAGTGGGTGCGCGCGTCGGCGGCGGTCTCGGGGCCGGAGTGGCCGGCGAGGATGTTCAGCACGCCGACGCGGAATGGGCTGTCCTGGTTCTGCTGGCTCCACACCCGCGCCGGCAGGTACATCAGTGGCGTAAACGCGCCGTAGCTGCCGCTCAGCGCCCACACGCCGCCGTGCACGGCGGCGTCGGGAGAGGCGCTCTGGCTGACCAGGCCAACGGCGGTGAGGGTGTTGCACGCCTCCTGGATGGCCGCCTTGAAGCGGGTGCCGGCGGGGTTGCGCACCGGGTCGTAGTGGCCGGTCAGCGAGCCGCCCTCGACGTTGATCGAACCGGACAGGTCGGCGGCCACGGTGACGAAGCGGTTGCCGGTGACGTGGTTCATCCACTTGATCACCTCGGAGATGGCACGCCGCGTGCCGGCCACCTCACCGGGCTTCTTGAACAGGTTGACGCTCACCTCGGACTGCTCGCCGCTGGTGGGGTGGGTTGCGGTGACCGTGGTCGGCTCGGACGGCAGCGCGCTCACCCGCAGGCGGGCGTCCTGGAACGGATCGGTCCGCGCGTCGATGCGCAGCGGCATTTCGCTCGGGACGGTGTCGGCGATCTCCAGCAGGCGGTCGGCGAGCCAGTCGCCGAGTCCGTTCTTGTCCAGCGCGGACATCGCCACGTCGACGTTGGTCTTGAACTGGATCAGCCGCTCTCGCGGGTCGTCGACCGCGCCGTCGCGGATGCCCGAGAACGTCACCCCGAAGCGCCGCTCGAAGGTCTCGGCGAGCGCGACGAAGTAGGGCACGTTCATCTTCATCTCGTAGGGGTGGCTGTGGTAGCTGACCAACTGCTCGCCGAACCCGGGAATGGTGCCGTTGGCGGCGGCGGGCCACCAGCCCTTGGTGGTGCGTCCGACCACGATCATGGGGCGGCGGTCGTCCGGGTCCCACTGCTCCATCGCCCGCATGGCGGCGAGGATTTCGTCGTAGGAGTTGCCGTCGTCGAGGGATAGCACGTTCCAGCCGTAGGACGCCCATTGCTCGGCGATGTCGTACCCGTCCATGCCGTCCGGTATCACGCCGCCCTGCAGCCGGTCGTCGATGCCGGCGTTGTTGTAGGACAGCAGGATGCGCAGCCGCTTGCCCACCTGCTGGGCGACCGCCTGGGTCTTGAGCTCCTGGGCATGGCCGGCGGTCATGGCGAATTCCCCTTCCAGCGCCATCACCTTGAGTGATGATGGTGCGCCGGCGAAGTCCCAGAACGCGGCCTTGCCGGCGGCGCTGCCGATGCCGATGCCGGACGGGCCGCCGTTTACGTCGTTGGTCACGTCGGTGGTTTCGGCGTGCCCCGCCAGCGCGCGGATGCCGCGCAGCCCGGCCTGGGCGAACAGCGGGTCGTCGGTCAGGCCGTGATCGGCAAGCAGCGTGGCGAGGGCGCCGGCGCCGCGCCGGAACCCGAGACAGTCGATCGACAGCAGCCCCAGTTCCGGATCCGCGTAGTAGCGGTCATCGCCGGTGGCGGCGTGGCGGCGTGCCAGCGCCTCGCCCATGATCATCCACAGCGCGTAGGCGGTGGGAATGTTGTGGCCGCCGGCGAGCAGGAAGCGGTCCGCGAACGGGTGCTTGGGATGGCGGTAGTCGTAGCGCAGCCCGCCGGCGTCCGGGCCCGCCAGGTGCAGCGCGACGTTATACGGCGTGTAGGCCAGCGGCCCGCCGAAATGGCCGGTCTGCGCGTAGTTGCCGAGCAGGGTGAGCGTCATGGCGGTCAGAAAGCCCACCTGCTCGAATCGTTCCGCGTCGTAGGCGGGAACCGGCATCGCCCGCTCGAGGCGTGTGTGCGGGCGTTCCCGCTCGCGAATGCCGACACTTGAAGTTCCGTTGGACCCTGCCATTGGCTGTTTACTCCTTGAATACGCCGCTGCGGACGTGCCCTCCGAGGGGCGAAGCGCCACCGCCACAGCCGACCTGCACTATAGGGGCAAAGCGAAGCGACCGGCAAGGTCCGTGACGGCGGTCCTGGTCCCCGCGACCGTCCCCACCGGGGGCGCTGCAATCGGGTCCGCTAGGGGCTCTGCGCGCCGACCGTTTCCACGTAGACGGCGTACAGCGACTGGCTGGCGGCCATGAACAGGCGGTTCTTCTTGGCGCCGCCGAAGCACAGGTTGGCGCACCGCTCCGGCAGGTGGATCTGGCCGATCAACTCGCCCTCCGGGGAAAAGCAGTGCACCCCGTTGATGCCCTCGCCGCCGGCGGCGCCCGCCCACACGTTGCCGTAGATGTCGACCCGCAGGCCGTCGGAGTTGCCCGGGCTCATGTCCGCGAACACCCGCTGACCGCGCGCCCGGTTGTCGGCCACGTCGTAGCGGTAGATCACGCGCGGGGTACCGGGATGGTGCGAGATGCCGGTCTCCACCACGTACAGCCCGGCGAAGTCGGGCGTGAAGCAAATCCCGTTCGGCATCACCATGTCGTCGACCGCCACCGTGACCGCGCCGGTGGCCGGGTCGAGGCGGTACACGCGCGCCGGCAGCTCGTGCTCGGCCCAGTGGCCCTCGTACTGGTACAGGGTGCCGTAGCCCGGGTCGGTGAACCAGATCGAGCCGTCCGGGTGGGTGCACAGGTCGTTGGGCCCGTTCAGCGGCTTGCCGTCGAAGCGGTCGATCAGCACGGTGATCGAGCCGTCGTGCTCGGTGCGGGTGACGCGGCGGCTGTCGTGCTCGCAGGAAATCAGCCGCCCCTGCGCGTCGCGGAAGTTGCCGTTGGTGTTGTTGGAGGGCCGGCGGAACTCGCTGACCCGGCCGCCGGCGGCGTCGTAGCGCAGGATGCGGTTGTTGGGAATGTCGCTGAACAGCAGGCAGTCGTGGTCGCCGAACCACACCGGGCCCTCTGCCCAGCGCGCGCCGGTGTACAGCCGCTCCACGGCCGCGTTGCCGATCCGCATCCTTGCGAAGCGCGGGTCGTGCACCTGCACGGCGGGATCGGGATAGGCGACGATGCCGTTCCAGTCGCGTCCGGCGATCGGCGATTCAGTGGTGGCCATGGCCGCAATATAGCACAGGCGACCGGCCGCGACGGCGGGTTCGGGGCGCTAACGGCGCTAACCGCTCAGCTTCTTGAGCTGCTCGATGATCTCGGACGTCTTCGGGCGGTCGCTGGTGCGCCGGCTGACGTGCGACCAGCGCACGATGCCGTCGGTGTCGATGATGAACGTGGCGGGGGCGGCCAGGCTGTCCCCGCGCAGGTTGTATACCCCGTAGGCGTCCACCACATCGGTGTCGCTGTTGTACAGCACCGGGAATTCGATGCCAACCTTGCCGACGATCGACTGCGCCCCCGACAGGTCGTCGGTGCTGATCGCCAGCACCTCTGCTCCCAGCTCGGTGATTTCCTCGTAGTGATTACTCAGCTCGACGAGCTGACGCCGGCAGTACGTTCACCAGAACGCGCGGTAGAACACCAGCACCACCGCGTGCTCTTCCAGGGTGGCGCTCAGGGAATGGGTGTCGCCGGCCGCGCTCGGCAGCTCGAAGTCGGGCGCGGCCGTTCCTGTCTCCGGGGTGGTCGCCATCAGTGTCGCAGGAATCACGCTTGCAAGCGCCAGCGCAACGAGTGATCGCCGCCACGCCGCGCGGCTGCCAGAGTTCCCCATGCGCCAACTATACCCGCCCGCCAGCGCGCCGGCAAGGGAACCAGACGGGCCAAGCGGGGACCATCGGCGAATGCTCGGCGGACGCTCGAGCGCTCGGTCCACCGTACGGCTCGGAGCCTGCACCGATGCGTTGTTCCGCTGACCGCCGAGCTGCAGCCATCGCTCGCCGGCAAGCATACACTCGGAACGAGGTCTCGTGGAGCAAGACAACGAGCGCACGCGAGCGCCAACGGTGCCGCTCAAGCGTATCAAGATCGACCTCGCGCGGCCGATGAGGCGCAGCGAAGAACAACCGGACCGCAGTGCCTGCGGTCGCAGCGACGGTGCGAAATTGTCACGCAATCCGCGCGATCCGGCGCGATCCCATACCCCGCTACTCGTGGTTCGGGGATGTGGTACCATGCCGCAACCGACATGCCTACCTTCACTCCCGATCAACTCACCTCCCACGCGCAGCGTCTGCTTGGCGCGGCGGGTCTCGCTGACGACGAAGCCCGGCACATCGCCGGATCGCTGGTTCTGTCCAACTTGATGGGCCATGACTCCCACGGCGTCACGCGCCTGCCCCAATACCTGGGCGTCCTGGAACAAGGCGGTTTCGTGCCGGGCGTCACCATCGAGGTGGTGCGCGAAGCTCCGGCCTCAGCCGTGGTCGACGGCAAGTGGGGCTTCGGCCAGACGGTCGCCAGGCAGGCGATGGCGCTGGCCATCGAAAAGGCGAGGCAGACCTCGGTGGGGGTGGTGGAGGTGTTCAACTGCGGCCACATCGGCCGCCTCGGCGAGTACGTGGAGACGGCCGCGGCCACCGACATGATTGGCCTGGTGACCTGCAACAACCATGGCGGCGGGCTGCTGCAAGTGCCGTTCGGGGGTGCTCAGCCGCGCATGTCGCCCAATCCGATCTCGCTTGGCGTACCGACCGGCGGTGAGCTGCCGATCGTCGTCGACATGACCTCCAGCGTGGTGGCCGAGGGCAAGATCAAGATGAAGCGCAACCTCGGCGAGCCGATGCCGGACGGCTGGGCGCTCGACGCGGACGGACGCCCGATCACCGATCCGGAGCAGTTCTACGGCCCGCCGCGCGGCGCCATCCTGCCGTTCGGCGGCGACAGCGCGCACAAGGGCTTCGCGCTCTCGATCCTGGTCGAAGTGCTGTCGGGCGCCCTCGGCGGTGCCGGCTACAGCCGCGACGCCCAGACGCGCTGGGGCAATGGCGTGTTCATGATGGCGATCGACATCGCGGCGTTCATCGCCCCCGACGAGTTCAAGCGCGACACCGCGACGTTCGTGGACTGGCTGAAGAGTTCGGCGCTGATGGAGGGATTCGACGAGATCCTGCTGCCGGGCGAGCCGGAGACGCGCACCCGCCGGCAGCGGGAAGCCGACGGCGTGTACGTGGATGAACCCACCTGGCAGCAGATGACCGAGGCCGCCGCCAAGCTCGGCATCGAACTGGAGTAAGGCGGGCGTTACGCGAGCTGGAAGGGAGCTGCCTGGCGGCCGCCGTCCGGCAGCACCGAAGGGATGTGGACGTTCAGCAGGTAGGACCGCCGCTCTCGTTGGACCACCTCCAGGCCCGCCCGCAGCGCGTCCGGCAGCTCCTCCTCCGACCGCACGTCGCGGCCGTCCACTCCGTACGCTCGCGCCACCCCGACCAGGTCGATGCCGTCGAGCACCACCCCCGGCCATTCGCCGGCGGCTCCCATCGCGCCTTCGGAAGCGACCCGGACGAAGCTGCCGGCGACGACCCCGTAGCCGCCGTTGTTGGGCACCACGTACAGCACCGGCACCCGGTGATGGGCCGCGGTCCAGAATGCGGTGTCCGCATAGAACACCGAGCCGTCTCCGACCACGCCGATCACCGGCACGTCGGGCGCCGCCAGCTTCACGCCGAGCGCGGCGCCCATGCCGTAGCCCTCCGAACCGCCCGCCTGCGGGATGTACTGCGAGCGGCCCGGCGGCTGAATACCGCCCATCCACGCCCACAGGGCGAAGTTCTCCATGGTGATGTTGGCGCCGCCGACCACCTCCGCCGCCTTGTGGATCTCGTCCGCCAGCACCCACGCGCGCACGGTGCCGTCCGGCGCCGGCGCCGCCGGGCGCGTGGCATGCCGCCGTGCGCGTTCCTCGGCCGCCGCCTGCAGGGCCTGCTCGCGCCGCGCGGCGAACGCGCTGCCGCTGCCGGACGCTGCGCTCCCCGCGCTCGCTGACGCATCCAGCCACCCCGACAGGCGTTCGAGCGTGCGCGCCTCGTCGGCCACCACCGCCGCGCTCAGCCCCTCCATGTTGGTGAGGTTCTCGACGTCGGGGCCCACCGCCACCAGCCGTGCGTGGGGGAACTTGCGGAGGGCCGCCGGCGCGCGCGAGAAGCTGTGCTGGCGCACGCCGATCGCCAGCACGTAGTCGGGATCGAACGCCGCCAGGTCCCTGCAGTGCAGCGGATGGTTGGGCTGCACCGCGCGGTTGAACTGGTCGCCGTCGGCCACCCGCGCGCCGACCCGGTCGGCGAACGTGTTCAGCAGGTGCGCGGCGCCGCTCTTCCAGATGCCGTCGCCCACGTACAGCAGCGGGCGCTGCGCCTCGGCCAGCGCCCGCATCACTTCCTCGACTTCGGCGTCGCTCGGGTAGCCGGCGCGCAGCTCCGGCAGCGGCCCCTCAATGATGGAAGCGTCGATCGGCTGCATGCCGATGGCGTCCTCGTAGATCGCCAGGTGCACGGGGCCGATCGGCGGCGTCATGGCGGTGAGCACCGCGCGGTACACGGCGTGGGCCAGCCCGGCCGGGTCGATCACCGCCCAACTCGCCTTCACGTAGGGCGCCGACAGGTAGGTCGGGCCGAAGCTGTGGTCGATGTGGTGCCCCCAGCCGCGCTTGTCCACCGCGCTGCCGGTGTCGGCCGCGTAGGTCAGGGTCACCAGCGGCAGCTTGGCGTTCCACACGTTCAGCATCTGCCCCAACGACTGGCCGAGGCCGGCGTCCAGGTGGGCGAGCATCACCGCCGGCCGCGGCCCCACCTGGGCGTAGCCGCCCGCCATCGACGTGACCACGCCTTCGTGCAGCCCCAGGATGCCGTGCACCTCGGCGTGGCCGTACAACGCGTCGAAGAACGCCGCCTCATGGGAGCCGGTGTTGTTGAACACGTAACGGACGCCGAGGGCGGCGAGCTGCTCCACCACCACCTGCGACGGCGTCCCGGTAAACGGCCGGGAGGAACCTGCTGAGGTCAAACCACTCATGTGCAGTGTTGTATCACATCGCCCGCGAATCGCAAGCTTGGCTGGTCAGGAGTGGGGCGGCGAATCCGCGTCCGGAAACGGGTCGGTCATGCCGGCCGGGAGGGGCACTTCGAAGGCGTTCAGGACCACCGAGACCAGGCAGTAATAGCCGATGATGGTGACCAGCTCGATGACGCCGTTTTCCCCGAGCAGGTCGACGGCGGTCCGGTAGGTGGCATCGTCGATGCGATGGTCGCGCACGAGCTGCACGGCCAGGTCGTGGCCGGCTGCCTGATCGGCCGGCAGCGACGGTGTGCCGCGCCGGCGAATGGTCTCGACGGCAGCCGCATCGACTCCCGCCGCCACCGCCATCGGACCATGCATCGCAAACTCGAACTTCGCGCGGTAGTAGGCGCCGACGACGCAGATCGCCACCTCTCGTACCTGGTCGCTCAGCGACGTGTCGAACCGGGCAGCGGCACCGAGCTGCTGCGCAGGCATGCCGATCGTTGGCGACCGCACCCACACGCTGAATGGTCCGCGCAGGCCGATATTCGGATCCGCGCCACCACGCGGGCCGGAATTGATCGCGTCGAGCACGGCGCGTTGTTGATCGGTCAGCTGATCGATGTCGAGCACTGGCAGTCGAGCCATGGCCCATTATGCCACCGTTCCAAGCAGACGTGGCGAGCTGTCGCGAGTTTCGACAATTGACATCAGTTACAGTGCCCTGCTACGATTGGAAACTCGAAGCCATGCGCCGGCACCGTATATTATACGACGACAAGCTACCCCCCCCCCTCCAGCCCGGGGCAACTCTTTATACGAAAAGCCATTAACCGATCCGGCTGATCGCCCGGTACGCGACCCCGCGCACGCCGTCGCCTTCACCACCGCCGTAGCTATCGGTGGCGCCGGCTCGGTCCATCGCCGAACCGGCATGCTGGCCGCCCGCGCCCTTCCCGGCGACCGCAACGGTGCCGGATCCCCGCCCCGAACTCACCGTCACAGAACCGACCGTCGGCGTCGCCGGTCAATCACATTCGTTGCTCGGCCGACCAGCGCCCCGCGTGGCGTTATGACGCAGGTGCCAACGTCCGCCGAGCGGTCGGTGTTTGCATGATGGCGCGCGCACGCGGATCCCATGGTCCGTCAGGCATCTCGCAGGGCACCCAACGTCCCAAGAAGGAGGTGAAGATGTTACCGAAAGAACCGCACGCGCGCGCGGCGTGAGCTGGGGTGAACCCGGTGAGTCACACGCCGCGCGCTTCAGCCATTTGACTCAAAATGGCCGTCTGCGTTGCGGGCGCGAGAGTAGCCAGGGAGCGGCAAGCCGCTACGCAATACTCTCGAAAAATCCACATACGGAGGAACGTATGAACATTGTAAAGATCAGAATGACGACCTTCGCGATTGCGTTGGTCCTCGTCGTTACCGCAACCGGCCTCTGGGCCGCTGGCGCCACAGACACGGAGTCGGCAGCGGCGGCCGAAAAGGAAATGGTGCGCGACCCCTCCACCGGCCAGATGGTGACCGCGCCCCAGTACGGCGGGACAATAACCTATCCCTACAATGTAGTTTTGGAGACTACTGACCCCCATACTAGCGGCCACTTTGCGGGTGACATCGACAGCGTCAATCAGCAGCTTGCCGTCCCGGACTGGGGAATAGATAGGGATCAACTTGACTATAGAAGCGGCTACATCGGTATGGAGTTCTATGTAGGGCAGCTGGCTGAAAGCTGGGAAATGCCTGACGATAGAACCTATATCTTCCACATCCGCCAGGGCGTTCACTACGCCCTTGACCCAGACAGTGAGGCCAGCCGCTTAGTAAACGGGCGGGAGCTCACAGCCGATGACGTCGTATATTCCATTCAGCGTCATAGCGCTCTGGGCGACTTCACCGAACGCCCCGTTCGGACTTACGAAATGATCAATCTGCCATGGGAATCGATAGAGGCCACCGACAAATATACGGTTGTTATCAAGATGAAGGAGTTCTCCCTCATTGCGCTAAGGGCTATCATCACCGAAGATTCATTTTGGATATTACCCCCCGAGGTAATCCAGAAATACGGGAACTACGAGGATTGGAAGAACGTGGTCGGCACTGGGCCCCTTATGCTGACTGACTGGACCGAGGACGTCTCCAAGACCTGGACCAGGAATCCTGACTACTGGGGCTACGACCCCAAATACCCGCAGAACCGCGTGCCCTATGTAGACGAGATAAGGGCCCTGTATATGCCAGAAAGAGCAACAGCTCTGTCGGCACTACGCACGGGTAAGATTGATCTTACGGTGGGGAGTTTCCTTCTCAAGACTCTCGACGACGTAAAGAGCCTCGAGCGGACCAACCCCGAAATCACGGTGACCACTACTTTCGGGACTTCTACGACTGTTTTTACTCTGAACACGCACAAGCCGCCCTTTGACGACATCAGGGTACGCCGCGCAATGCAGATGGCACTGGACCTTGAGACGATTAGCGACACTTACTTTGGCGGTTTGGCTAGGTGGAAACCTCAGGGGGGCGTAGGGAAAGCCGTCGTGGGGTATAACACCTCATTTGATGAGTATCCCGAAGAGGTCAAGCAATACTATATCTATGACCCGGAACGTGCCGAGAAGCTGCTTGAAGAGGCTGGATATCCGCGCGGCGCGGACGGCGTTCGACTCAAGGTCCACCTGCACCACCGCGATGTTTCGGATTTAGGCTATACAGAAATAGCTGTCAGCTACTGGGGTGAGATTGGCATTGATGTAGATGTTGGTATATACGACACGCCTTCTTGGGTAGCAGGCAGAGCAGACACTACGTTGTATGAGCTAGCCACTAGCTACCAGGGCTTTACTTATAACCCTGAAACCTGGGTAACCTATTATCGCACGGATTACAAACATCGGAGCGAATACATAGGCGGATACCAGAGCCCTGAGATGGACGCCCTGTATGACGCCTTTTTCGCCGCAAAAACCGTTGAGGAGCAGCAGAGGATATTTAAGGAGTTTGATATGGAGGTCGGCATAAAGCGGCACAATCAAGTATGGGGTCCTATAGCCCCAGGGTTTATTCAGGCCCAGCCGTGGGTTATAGGCTATAACGGTGAAGTCACTGGAAATCGTCCTCGTCTCGCCCTCGTCCACCTTTGGATTGACCAGGAGATGAAGGAAGCAATGGGGCATTAGGGGTTTTGAGCAGCCGACAAGACTGACAGGGTGGGTCACATGAGAGCCTATATCATCAGGCGGTTATTGCTGATCATCCCCACCCTGTTTGTATTGAGCATCCTGGTCTTTCTCTCGGTCCGCTTCATCCCCGGCGATGTAATAGACGTAATGGTGGGTAGGATGGTAGGATGGAAGCCGAGTCGGGCGGCGGCGGCAAGCTTGACCGTGAAGCTATGGAGCGTATGCTGGGATTAGACCAGCCTGTGCACGTGCAGTATGGACGCTGGATCGGCGGCATCCTCCTGCACGGCACCCTTGGAGAATCACTGTTTCGCGGTTGGCGCATCGAGGAGCGCATGCTGGGACGACTGCCGGTCACCGCCGAGCTCGGGGTGCTGGCCATCCTCATCGGCCTGGTCATCGCCCTGCCGGTTGGCATCTACTCGGCGGTGCGCCAGTACACGGCCGCCGACTACGTGGGACGGTCGGTCGCCATCATGGGGCTGGCCACGCCCAACTTCTGGCTGGGAACGATGGTGATGATCTACCCGGCCATCTGGTGGGCGTGGTCGCCACCGATGGAGTTTGTTTCCCTCTCCGAAGACCCGCTGGGGAACCTCGGCATGTTCCTCATCCCCAGCCTGATCCTCGGCACCTACCTGGCGGCCAGCACCATGCGCATGACGCGCACCATGATGCTGGAGGTGCTGCGCCAGGACTACATCCGTACCGCCTGGGCCAAGGGGCTGCTGGAGCGGTCGGTGATTCTGCGCCACGCGGTGAAGAACGCGATCATCCCGGTGGTGACGCTGGTGGGCATGCAGTTGCCGATCCTGGTGGGCGGCTCGGTGATCATCGAGAACATCTTCAACCTGCCGGGGCTGGGGCGGATGATGCTGGCTGCGCTCAACACCCGCGACTACCCGGTGGTCTCGGGGGTGAATCTGTTCTTCGCCACGGTGGTGGTGTTCGTCAATCTGCTGACCGATCTGCTGTATGCGTCGCTGGACCCACGGATTCGCTACGAATGAGGCACGCCCATGGGTGACGTATCACAGCTGAGGCCGGCCGGCGCCGAGCCGGCCGCCGGGGCGGCTGCGGCTGGGCAGGCTGGAGCGCGGCGGTTCTTCGGCCGGCTGGTCCGTGAGCAGCCGTTGGGCACGGCCGGCGGCATCGTCATCCTGCTCCTGGTGCTGGTCAGCATCTTCGCCGATTCGCTGGCGCCCTACCGCTTCGAGGAGATCCACCTGCGCGATCGCCTACAGGCCCCCTCGGCCGCGTACCTGCTGGGCACCGACCACGTGGGGCGTGACCTGTTGAGCCGCCTCATCCACGGGGCGCGGCTGTCGCTGTCGGTGGGGCTGGCCGCCACGGCCCTCAACGTCGTGGTGGCGGTGTTGATCGGCGGCACCACCGGATTCATCGGCGGGCGGCTGGACCTGGTGACGCAGCGCTTCGTCGACGCCTGGATGGCGTTCCCGGGGCTGCTGTTGCTGCTGACGATCATGTCGATTGCCGGCCGCGGCATGGCGCAGATCATCATCGTGCTGGGGGTGTCGGGCGGCATCCCGGCCTCGCGGGTGGTGCGCGGCGCGGTGCTGGGGGTGAAGGAGAACGTCTACTTCCAGGCGGCGCAGGCGATCGGCAGCTCGCGCCGGCGCTCGCTGCTGCGCCACGTGCTGCCCAACATCGCCGCGCCGATCATCATCATCTTCAGCATCAACGTCGGCGGGGTGATCATGTCGGAGGCGGCGCTGAGCTTTCTCGGCTTCGGTCTGCCGCCGGACATACCGAGCTGGGGCGGCATGCTGAGCCGGGAGGGGCGGCAGTACATGGAGATTGCGCCGCATCTGGCGCTGTGGCCGGGCCTGTGTCTGACCGTGGTCGTCTACAGCCTCAACATGTTCGGCGACGCGGTGCGCGACCTGCTGGACCCGCGGCTGCGCGGCCGGCTCGGGCGCTACGGCGCAGACGCCACGGCGCGGCCAAAGGCCAGCTGAACCCGAGCTGACACGCCGGCTCATCGCGGCGTTGGACGCCGGCGCTGCAACGCAAGGGGCACCGATTGATCACCTCTACCCCGACGCCGAGATTCTTGATGCCGAACCTTCGTCCGGGGCGTCACTAAGTATCTGCTGGGCAGCGACCGGCTCGGCAGGGATCTGTTCAGTCGACTCATCTACGGCGCCCGCCTGTCGCTCGTCGTCGGCCTGTCGGCGACGGCGCTGAACGTGGCAGTGGCGCATCATCATTTTCAGCATCAACGTCGGCGGCGTCATCATCGCCGAGGCCAGCTTGAGCTTCCTCGGTTTCGGTCTGCCGGCGAGTGTGCCGAGCTGGGGCGGCATGCTCAGCAGGGAAGGGCGCAGCTACATGGAGATCGCGCCGTGGCTGGCGATCTGGCCCGGCGTGTTCCTGACCATCACCGTGTACAGCCTGAACATGTTCGGCGACGCGCTCAGGGACCTGCTCGACCCGCGGCTGCGGGGCGGCACAGGGCGTCTCGGCGCCGATGCCGCCCGGACGGTCTCCAACGGAGCCCGCGGCGAGCCACGGGCTGCTGGCAGCACGGACCGCTAGGGCAGCACCAGCGCCCGCACTTCCGCGTGCATGGCGCGCTCCAGCTCGATCAGCGCCGAGGTGTCGAGGACGAATCCCATGGGTTGTCCAGAATACGATCCGAGGAGTTGACCGCCTGCAGGTCGTCGGCGAAATCCGGGTCGACGCCAACGCTGGCGAGAGCACCCCAGACCTGACGCAGGGTCGCTGTGCGAGAACCGGCCGCCGGCACCAGCTCGGCGATCGGCTTGCCGTTCTTGACCAGTACGAACTGGTCGTCGGTGTGCTTGATCCGGGCCAGGCAGTCACCCAGGTTGCGCGCCGCCCATGTGGTGGACACGGGAATTCTCATACGCATAACGGTAAAGTACGGTTTGCGTGTTTCAAGTAGCCGCCTCCGCGCCGCCGACCTCCAGGTACAGCACGCTGCCGGCGTGCAGGTGAGCGGGTTCGGCGAGAATAACCGTCTGCTGCCGCTGGGCATACGGCAAGTCCTGGCCGTCCAGAGTCGCGTTGGTCACGCCCCGCTTGAGAAGCGGACTCGCGTCGAAACGCCGCAGTACGATCGATCCGTGCACCACCGACAGGATGACCCGGTCCGCATGCAACTCCACGGTTCCCCATGCGCTGCTCAGGCACCAGAAGTAGCGATGGTGAGTGCGTGCCTGCCGGGGATGGAAACCGATCTTGCCCCTGGTCATGTCGAACGTGAAGCCGCTGAGGGCGAGCAGCAGCGCGTAGGAGGACATGGCGCGGGCGTAGTTGCTGCCGCACTCCATCTCGTTCCACGGGTTGCGCTTCTCGCCGTCGTAGCGGGCCCGGATCGCCTGCACGATTTCGATGCCCTCGTCGACCAGCCCCTCCTGGATCATGTGGCCGGCGGCCTGGTACTCGAAACCGCTCATCGTCTCCTCGGCGAACGGGATGCCGGTGTTCGGCCGCCCGCGCCGGTAGGAGCAGGTCAGCACGCCCGCCTCGTCGTTCAGGCTGAACACGCGGCGCGGGTTGAAGGTGTGCCGCATCGCTCTGACGAAGTTGTACCGATATACCGACCGCAGCGCAATGCGCCTCTGCTGCGGATCGAAGACCTCGCCGAGCCCCGAGATGTTGGCGTGCCACTGGGCGACCACCTGATCGATTCCACAGCCGTCAGCCACCTGGTAGTTGATCCGCCCGCTCTCGGCGTCCCAGTACTCGTCCCAGTCGCGGCGCGTGGCGGTGCGACCGGTGTCGCCGTCGACCACGGTGACATCGTCCTCGATCA
Source organism: Spirochaetia bacterium (assembly GCA_965208575.1). Classification (GTDB taxonomy): domain Bacteria; phylum Spirochaetota; class Spirochaetia; order SZUA-6; family Bin103; genus Bin103. The sequence goes on from CBDBOV010000003.1 coordinate 703,722, forward strand.
GCTCGTCGAGCATGCCCTTGTCGGTCAGGTCGATGAGCTGGTGGTAGTACTCGCCGTTGAACAAGTGCGCGTCCACCCAGCGTTTCCCGCTCCGGAACAGGGCGCGGTACCCGGCCGCGGCGTCCGCGTCCTCCAGGTGGTCGGCCATCTCCGCGGCGGCCTTCAGGGCGGCCAGGTAGAAGCCGGTGAGCCACGAATTGGGGCCGAACAGCTCGGTGTCGAGGGTGTGGTGCTGGCGGCCTTCCAGTACGCCGTCCCGGTCGCGGTCCCACCGGTCGCGGTTCTCGGACGACCAGGCGAACGCCAGACTCTTTTTGATGGCGGGCCAGAGCTCGGCCAGCCACGCGGAGTCGCCCGCTATCTTCCAGTCCCGGTACACCTTGACGATGCCGCCGAACTGGCCGTCGGCGCATGGCCGGAACGACGACCGCCCGCGGCCGAGTGGAAGCTGCAGGCGAAAGCTCATGCCGCCGTCCTCGCGCAGGTTGTAGCGGTAGTCGGCCTCGCGCATACCGCGTTCCAGCCGCGGAAACAGGAACGGCAGCGCGTAGGCGTAGTTCCACACGTGGGTGCAGCTCCCCTCGCAGCAGATCTCATCGGGGTGGCAGCCCTCGAATCCGTAGAAGGTGCCGTCCTGCAGGCGCAGCACGGTCGGGCTCTTGAGCACCGACAGGTTCGCGGACACCGCATCGACCACGGCCGCGGGCAGCGTCGAAGAAAACAGCGACTGCTTGAACGACAAGGTGTTCCGGTGCAGCCGGTCCCAGTTCGACAGGGCGTAGCGCGCCGCGTCGCCGGAGTCCTTCCAGAGCGTGGCGTAGTAGTTCCGCCAACTGCTGGCGGCGGGCTCTCCGCTCACCGGATCGTGCTGCGCCGGGTTCCAGTAGTTGGTGTAGACGGGGAAATTCCACGCCAGTACGAATCTCGCCCGGCCGCTCGATCCCGGTTGCACGCGCAGATGCGCGGCCAGCAGGCAGTGGGCGCTGCGCAGGCCTGCCCCACGGGCGCGGACTTCTTCGTAGCCGCGATTCGCGAACCTGCCGGCCGTCGACAGGTCGCGCCAGTAGGCGCTCACGTCATCGACCCACATCCCCTTGTAAGCGGCCCGGCGCCAGTACTCCTGGTAGCTGACATCGCTCGCGTCGGTGGCCACGGTCATGTCTCCCGCCGCCGGGCCACCCGCTCCCGCGCCACGCGCTTCCATCCCGATCATGGAGAGTCCGTCGATCCGCTGAAACCGGTTGACCTTGGCGTCTCCCGGTACCGGGTTGTTGACCGACAGGCAGACCGTGTAGGTCAGCGCCATGTCTTGAGGGTTGTGGACCTCGACCTCGAAGAAGGCCGCCGGGATGCTGGAGTCGTCCTCGTCGAGCGGAATGAAGGGGTTGAACGCGGTGATGGTCACGGTGCCGGGAAACGCGTCGTCGCGCAGCGAGAGCGCGGCGATCGGAAACTCGCCGCGGAAGCTCGCGGTACGGAAGTGTGGCGCCGCCGACAGGTGGCTGCGCGGCGGACCCGATCCGAACGGCGTGCTGCCGGCGCCGGCTCTCAGGCTCCCGGTGTACGGCGGCTGAAGATCCCCCTGCAGGACGCGCGCGTCGAGCACCTCGCCGTCTCGTTCCGCCCTGACGGCAAAGTGGGTGTAGCCGTTGCTGCTGCCCTTGTTGGGCCGGTTGAAGATCTCCCAGTCGACCAGCCGCCCGTCACCCGCCAGGCCGATGCAGCCGCTGCCGATCCCTCCCAGCGGAAACGAAATCTCCGCGGTCTTCGAGCCCTCATAGACAAGCTCCATCGACGTCAGTGGTCTATGCGCAGGAGGCGTTCGAGATCCCGCGCCCCGTGGATCACGCGCAATCCGACCGTGCCTCTAGCTGCTTGCGCAAGCGCCGCATCGCGCTCGGGCCGTCGGTTACGCGGCCGTGTTCCACGTCCTGCATCGCCGCGTCAACCAAGCCGCCGAAGTGAGCCCGCGCGCGCGCCTTCAAATCCGCCGGAAGCTGCTCCGCTTCCTGTTCGCTCAGTCCATCGTAGATCCATTTCTCCAAGAGGCGGCGATGCTCGCTCTGCTCAAGCAAGCGCAGTCCCTCCCGGACCACTTCGCTGGCGGTTCTATAACGTCCCGCCGACACCAGAGCGTCCACGAAGGCATCCTGGTGTCGGGGCAGGGAGACGTTCCTGGTCTGCCGGTCAGCCATGGCGTCAGTCTGCCATAATATCGGTCACATATCAATATTCGCCACACCGTTCCAAATCTGGGGTTGCGCTCCGTAAGGTAGTCGACACAGATCCTGGCGGGCTCGCTGGCAGGTTCGTTGGGGTCCACGAAGTACGCCCACCAAGTACGCATTGTCGCGTTGCGACGCAGGCAGGATATTCCGGGTCAACGAGGGTACGGAGGGTGAAGGGAACAGCGCAACTCGCGGTGCCGGCTGGGGCGGAGGAAGGGTTGCCGTCGCGGTCGGGGATCGGTCCGGGCGCCACGGCACCGGCGGCGTGCGTCCTGCACGGCGCATGGGTGCCCGGCGAGGCTGGCGGCCGGTTCCTGGTGTGGGCTGAAACCACGCACCGCACGCGCCGGAGGCGCGCGGGCGACCATCCATTCCAACTGCGCCGGGAGCAACTCGCGGACGCGCTCGCGGAGGCGTGGCCGTCGCTATTCGAAACCGCCGGTATTGCGTCCAAGCGCGGTTCGGCCTGGGCCGTATTGCCCAGTGACGGCGAGCGGCCCGCGCCTTCGCTGGAGTTGCAGGCGGAGTTGGACGAGGAGATCGCCGCCGTAACCGGCTGGGAGACCTGGCGGGTGGATGTGGCGGAGGTGGCCGACCCGCTCGCATTGCTTCGCGCGCTCGATCGGCGCCCGCAGGTGACGCCGCGCACGGGTGCGGCGCAGGTCATCCGGATCGGGGACGATGTGAGCTTCTGGAGCCGCTTGGCCGGGAGCTTCGAGCGGGCCGTTCGCCACCACGAGTATCTGCCGGCCATCTTCGCAGCGCGACCGGAGGCACCGCCGGCGCCGCAGTCGCGCCGCAACCGCCGCAACCGCGGCAACCGCGGCAGGATGGCGCGCGAGCGTGCCGTTCGGTTCGAAGCTGGCTGGGAATTCTCAGCCACCGCGGAGGAGAGCATCGTGGAGCCATTCGCCCGCGCGATGCCGGGGGCGTGCCGGGCGCTGTGGGCGGCAGCGCCTCCCAGGACCGGAGAGGATCCCGAGTTGCACGAGCCGCGCGCGCTCCTGCGCCACTTCCTGGCGGTGCACCTGCACCGGCTTGTTGGCGGCACGCGGTTTCCGCAGTCGGTATTGAAGAGCGTCCAAGGGTCGTTTCTGGTGCAGGCGCTGCCGCCGGCTGAGCCTGCTCACCCGGTCGCACGGAGTCACGAAGCTCCTATCGGTGAACACACCTGGGCGCAGTGGCGGCGCTGGCGCGACCGCATGCGGCGGTCGGCGCTGGCCGCCGACGAACGGGTGTGCTTCCGCCTGGCTGACGCGAAGGGCGGGTCGCCCGACGCCTGGCGCCTCGAGTGGCTCCTGTCATCGCGCCGCGATCCGTCACTGCTGGATTCGCTCGCCGACTACTGGGGATCCGGGAGCTCCGCGCGGCCGGGGGCGCGCAGCGTGCGCGAGATCCTGTTGCAACTGGGCCAGGCGGCGCGCATCTACGCCAAGCTCTGGGAGGGCATGGACAGCGAGGCCCCCGCGGAGGTGGTCCTGGACCGCGCCGAGGCGCTCGAATTCCTGCGCCGGCAGGCCCCGATTCTGCAAGGAGCGGGGTTCCGGGTGATCGTGCCGGCGTGGTGGACCGCGACCGGCCAGCGGCGCCTGCGCCTGCGCTTGACGTCGCGGAGTTCGAGCGGCGCAGCCGCTGCCAACGGCACAGCCGCTCCCGGATCCGAGCCGGCGGCGATGCTGGGGTTCGACACGCTGCTCGCGTTCAATGCGCAGGTGGTCCTGGACGGCGAGCCGATCACCGCGAGCGAGTGGCGAAGCATCGTTGCGGCAAAGGAAGGCCTGGTTCGGCTGCGCGGGCAGTGGATGGAATTGCGCGGCGACGAGGTGGCGCGTCTGGAGGAGTACTGGGCGGCCGATGCCGGTTCACAGACCATGACGGTGGCCGACCTGTTGCGCGCCGAGGCTGGTTCCGACGCCCTGGAAGTGGTCTGCGAAGGCGCCGTCGGCCGCATGCTCGCCGTCCTGCGCGGCACCGGCTCGCTGGAGATGCTCGACCAGCCCGCCGGGTTCGCCGGCGAGTTGCGCGGCTACCAGGTGCGCGGGTTTTCCTGGCTGGCGTACCTGGAGCGCCTCGGATTTGGAGCGTGCCTGGCCGACGACATGGGGTTGGGAAAGACCATCCAGGTGCTGGCGGCGGTGCTGCAGGACAAGGCGCGCAACCCCGATGCCGGGCCCACGCTGCTGATCGCACCCACCTCGGTGGTCGGCAACTGGCAGCGCGAAACGAGACGTTTTGCACCGGCGCTCACCACCTGCCTCCACCACGGACCGCAGCGGGTCAGGACCGGGGAGGCGTTCGAGGAAGCGATCCGGGGCATCGACATTGTCGTTGCCTCGTTCGGAGTCGCCCGGCTGGACGCGTCGGTCCTGCAGAAGGTGCGCTGGTGGCGCCTGGTCGTGGACGAGTCCCAGAACGTCAAGAACCCGACGGCGGCGGTGACCAAGGCGATCCGCGGCATCCCGGCGCGACGGCGCATCGCCCTGACCGGCACTCCCGTCGAGAACCGGCTGATGGACCTGTGGTCGCTGTTCAGCGTGCTCAATCCCGGCTTCCTGGGCACCATGGCCGAGTTTCGCAAGAACGTGGAGCGGCCGATCATGCGCGACCGCAGCCGCGCGGCGACCGAGCGTCTGCGCAGCCTGGTGCGCCCGTTCATCCTGCGCCGCATGAAAACCGACCGTGCGATCATCAAGGATCTGCCCGACAAGGTGGAACAGAACTCCTACTGCAATCTGACTCCCGAGCAAGCCACCCTGTATGAAGCGGTTGTCCGCGACCTGGAAGCGAGGCTCCGGGACACCGAGGAGAGCGGGCGCCAGGGGCTGCTGCTCTCCACGCTGCTGCGCCTGAAGCAGATCTGCAACCATCCGGCGCAGTTTCTCCAGGATGCCAGCGAGTTCACCGAGACACGCTCGCACAAGCTGGCGCGCGTTTGCGAGATGCTCGACGAGATCGAGGCGGAGCGCGAATCGGTGCTGGTGTTCACTCAGTTCACGGAAATCGGCAAATCGCTGGAAGCGCTGTTCCGGCGGCGCTACGGCGGCGCGGTCTACTACCTGCATGGCGGCACGCCGCGGGCGCGGCGCGAGCACATGGTGGAGGAGTTCCAGGATCCCGAAGCCGAGCCGGCGATCTTCGTGCTGTCGTTGCGTGCCGGCGGCACCGGCATCACGCTGACGCGGGCGAATCACGTCATTCACTTCGATCGCTGGTGGAATCCCGCCGTCGAGAACCAGGCCACCGACCGCGCCTACCGCATCGGGCAGCGCAACAGCGTGTTCGTCCACAAGATGGTGACCATGGGCACGCTCGAGGAGCGCATCGACGCGTTGATCGAGTCCAAGAAGAAGCTGGCGGAGGATATCGTGGGCGGCGACGAGTCGTGGCTGGCGAATCTGGACAACGACGCCTTTCGTCGGTTGATCGCGCTGGACCGCGGCGACGCGGTCGTGAGCTGACGAGGAGGGCGGCACATTGTCAGGGCGGAGCAAGACCTGGTGGGGCGAGGAGTTCCTGAACGCCCTGGAGAGCTGCATGGACGCCGGCCGACTGTCGCGAGGGAGGAGCTACGCCGCGCCGCGCAGACGGACGGATTTCTCGATCCGGCAGGGCAGGGTCGAAGCCACGATGGTCGGCAACGTCAATCCTCACTTCGGCGTCTACAAGACCCCTTACTACACCGTGAACATCGAGCTCGAAAAGGTCGGCGCTGCCCGCTGGAGAGCGATCCTGGGGCGATTGGGCTCCAATGCGGACTGGGTAACGCATCTGATTCTGGGGGAGGTGCCGCCCACTATCGAGAAGGCGTTCGCCGGCTCGAGGGTCAAGCTGCTGCCGCGCACGGGCGAGGAGATTCGCTCATCCTGCTCCTGTCCCGACTGGGCAAATCCGTGCAAGCACGTGGCGGGCGTGTACTTCCACGTTGCGGCGCTGCTCGACCGCGATCCCCTGCTACTGTTCGAGCTGCGGGGCATGGATCGCTTGCAACTCCGGAAGGCCGTCTCACAGTCGGAGTTCGGCGCGGCGTTGCTCGGCGCTGCCGGCGCCGGAGACCGCGATCCTGCCGCGGCGGTGCGGGAGCCGCGCATCCCCGCGGTGGCGGTGAGCGGCAGCGATACCCCCGCCTCCGACCTGCGGGCGTTCTGGCGCGGGAGAACGCTGCCGCGGGAGGTGACGGCGGAGGGCCAGGCGCCGCCGGTCTCCGCCCTGCTGTTGCGCCGGGAGGGCGACTATCCGGAGTTCTGGCACCGTAACACCTCGTTCATCGAGGCGATGGCGGCCGTGTACGAGCGCGTCGCAAAGGGGATCCCGCCGAAGTCCGCCGAAGCTCTTCCCGACGGCAGCCGGCAGCTTTAGCCGGATCCCGTTTATCGAGTCTGCTTGCGGCGAATCAGGCGCAGGAAGTCGGCCTCGTCGCGGCACTGCAGCGCGGCCTGCACCAGTGCCGCAACAGAGACGTTCTGCAGATCGGCGAGGCGCCCGGAAAGCGCTGCCGACACCGCAATGCCTCGCGACTTCAACACGTGCAGCACGGCGGTTCGCGTCATCTCGATCCGTCCTTCCGCGCGGCCCGCGGCATGGCCCGCGGCATGGCCCGCGGCATGGCCCCGCAGGCGTTCGGCCCGCAGTTGCGGGTCGTCTTCCGGCCCAGTGCCCTCGACGGCGCCCAGTGCCCGCCCCACCCGGCGCAACGCCGTCACGGTGGCATCCGACAACTCCGGTTCGTTCAGCGCGCGGTGGATCTCCTGCGCCGTCCAGCCAGGAAAGGCGCGGCTGGAGGGCGCGGTGCGAAAGACGCCGCCCGCCAACAGGTGAATCGTCAGGCCGGGACGCAGACCCGCCGGGCGGCTCGGCGAGGACTGCTCGGGCACCTCGACCCACACCTCCGGGAAGCCCCACGACTCGTACAGCGACAGCTTGCCGAGACGCACGTCGGTGGTGTTGTCCACCTCCAGCACCACGTCCGGCAGCGTGTCGCTGCCCACTTCGATTGCCGGACCGGTGGGCCGCGTCGTACGCGGGTGCAGATACACGGTCTGGTCGGCCTCCAGGATGCGCAGGTACGCGCCATCGTCATCGCGCAGCAGCAGGTCCGCGTGGCCGAATGCCTCGATCGGCGAGCCGCGCACCAGGGCGATCCGTGTCGCGAGCTGGAGTAGTCGCTGGCCCGGGTGTTCGTGGTAGACGCTGACCGGATCACACACCATGGCGACCTCGGTAGTGGCGTCCCAGTACTCGATGCGGCGCTCGCAGTGGGCGATCTCGGCGCGCGAGATGCGCACCGGCCGGCAACCGGGAAACTCGAGCGACGGCACCTCCTGCTGCGCCGGGTGCGGCACGATGGTGGCGCGGTATTCAGCCATGGCACCGATCCTACCACAGGAGCGACCGATCATTCCATAACCCCGCGGCACAGGGGCCGGCCCGCTGGTCACCAACAACCAGTGCGAGTTCGACCGGGCGGATGGCCTGCGCATGGCCCGCTGGGTGTAAGTCCGCGCGCCCGGCGCCCGCGGCGCTCCGCTCGCCGCGCGCTTGACCGGGGGGCAGGGGCGGACTACCGTGGCCGAATAATCACCTGGCACGGAGTGTTCCAAGGAGGAGATCGATGACTACCAGAGGAGTGTTGCTGAGCGCGGCGCTGGCGCTGCTGGCGCCGTTTGCGCTGCTGGCGGGCGCCACCGAGGAGGGCTCGGAGTCGAGCACCGAGATGGCCGTTCCGGCCGGCAAGTACAAGGAAGCGCCGATGCTGGCGGCGCTGGTGGCGGCGGGAGAGCTGCCGCCGGTCGACGAACGGCTGCCGCTGGAGCCGCGGGTGGCGCCGCCGGTGGAGGAGGTCGGCACCTACGGCGGTACGCTGAACGTGGTGTCCATCGACAAGAACCCGTGGAACGACATCACCGAGTCGCCCGAGAACGTCGGCGCCCGCTTCCTGGAGATGACCGGCGACGGTTCGGTGGTGCCCGACCTGGCGCGCGGCTACGAGCTGACCGACGACGGCAAGAGCTTCACCGTCTACATGCGCGAGGGGGCGAAGTGGTCGGACGGCCACCCGCTCACCGCCGACGACGTAGTCTTCGCGTTCGAGGACATGCACTGGAACGACCAGGTGGAGACCTGGAACCTGTTCCCTGGCGTCAGCAGGGTGGTGAAGGTGGACGACTACACGGTCCGCTTCGAGATGGACGAACCCTACTTCGCCATGGAGCTGATCATGGTGCAGTGGCCGGGCGGCGAGTGGGTCGCCTTTCACCCCAGGCACTACCTGGCGAAGTGGCACATCAACCACAACGACGACGCCGAAGCGGTGGCCGCGGAAGAGGGCTTCGACTCCTGGTCGGAGGCGTTCCGCTACCACTTCTGGTGGGCGCCGCTGAACGACCTGGACAAGCCGACGGTGATGGCGTGGCGGATTTCCGATCTCACCGCGACGGTCAAGGCGCTTGAGCGCAATCCATACTTCTACCAGGTCGACGAGGCGGGCCAGCAGCTTCCCTACATCGACCGCGTGGTCGCCACCATCGTGGACCCGGAGCTGTACCACCTGAAGATCATCCAGGGCGAGGCGGACATCGCCTCCATGTTTACGGAGTTCAAGAACTGGACCCTGTACAAGCAGAACGAGGAGGCGGGCGACTACACCGTGCACCCGGCGGCGGGCATCACCGCGGCGCAGACCGGCCTGGAGATCAACCAGAATCACGACGATCCGGGCCTGCGCCAGGTGCTGAACGACGTCCGCTTCCGGCAGGCGCTGTCGATCTCCCTCAACCGCGAGGAGATCAACAAGGTGATCTACCACGGCCTCGGCGTGCCGTTCCAGGCCACCGCGATGCCGACCGCGAGCTTCTACAAGGAAGAGTGGGGCAGGGCGTACAACCAGTTCGATCCCGACGAGGCGAACCGGCTGCTCGACGAGGTGGGCCTGACCGCGCGCGACTCGCGCGGATTCCGGCTGCGGCCCGACGGCGAGCCGATGTTCCTGGCGGTGGAGGCCACCAGCCGCACCATGCTGGAGCTGGAGCTGGTCAAGGAGTACTGGGAAGACGTCGGCCTGGAGGTGGGGATCAAGGAATTGCCCAATGCGCTGTTCAGCGAGCGCGGCCGGGCGCTCGACCACATCATCACCGTGCACCCGTTCGAGACCACCACCGAGGTGGCCAGCTACAACTGGTCGCGCGCCGGTCCGGGCCGCTGGTGCCCGGCGTGGAACCAGTGGCTGCAGGCGAACGAGGACATTCGCAAGGGCACCAAGACGCTGGCCGACTTCACCGACGGCATGCTGCCCGGTGAGGAGCCGCCGCAGGACGTCAAGGACCTGTACGAGTGGGGCATCAGCAAGCCGCGCACCCGGTTCCTGTCACCCGAGTACACCGAGCTGTCGCAGAAGATCTACGACCTGTGGGCGGAGAAGCTGTACATCATCGGCACCGTCGGCATGGCGCCGCAGCCGGTGATCGCCAAGAACAACCTCGGCAACGTGGTGAAGGAGTACCCGCTGTCCGCCGAGTGGGCCGGCGGCCTGCACAACGAGGTCCAGCAACTGTTCTGGAAAAACTGATCGACGGGTGGCGAGCCATTGGCATCCCGACATAGATCCAGTGAAGGAGGTTCGAATGATACTCAAGGAGCCGCACGCGCGCGCGGCGTGAGCCGGGGGTGAACCCGGATGAGTCACACCCCGCGCGCGTCACAAATCGACTCAGACCGGCCGCCGCCTTGGCGGGCGCGAAAAACAAACCGACACAGGAGTTACGTATGCAGATCGTAAAACTCACACGGACCTTCGCGGTTGCGTTGGTCCTCGTAATGACCGCGACCGGCCTGTGGGCCGGTGGCGACAGCGACAGCGCCGCCGCGCCCGCGGCGGCAGAGCGCGAGTTGGTGCGTGACCCCACCACCGGCAAGATGATCCTCGCACCGCGTTATGGCGGGACGTTCAGCTTCGCGGCTGTCGGCACGCCGCCGAGCGCCGACGTGTGGTACACCCACCACTCATACGAAGCCATCAACGGTGTCAACGAGACCCTCGCTTTGGGTGACTGGGGGCTGGACAGGAACGTGTTCGCGTTCAACAGCGACGTCATCCCGGTGTCGGCCATGAGGGGCCTCCTGGCTGAAAGCTGGACGCTGCCCGATGACCTTACCGTCGTGTTCACCATTCGCGACAACGTGTTCTGGCACGACAAGCCGCCGGTGAACGGGAGGAAGCTCACCGCCCATGACATCGCGTATAACTGGAACCGCTATTTCGGCCTCGACCAGTTCGCAGACCAGGGAATCTCGCCGGCGTTGGGGGGGACGCGGGAGGGGATGTTCGCGTCGTTCACCGCGACCGACGATCGGACCGTCGTGTTCAAGCTGGTCCAGCCGCGGTTGGATCCCGTATCCGATATCTTCAATATGATCAGTCGCGCGATCTACGCGCCAGAGGTCATCGACCAGTACGGCGACGCCCAGGACTGGCAAACCAACGTCGGTACCGGTCCCTACGACTTGGTCGAATGGGTAGAGGACAGCACGTTGGTCTGGAGGCGCGTGGACAACTACTGGGGGTTTGACGAGAAGTTTCCGGACAACCGCCTGCCCTACATCGACGAGGTGCGCTCGATAATCATCAAGGAACCGGCAGCTCGGATCGCGGCGATCCGTAGCAGGCAGGTCGATCACCTTGGCATCGCCGGCGGCACGATGATCAACGACATCGGACAGGTGAACAGACTGCGCGAGAGCAACCCGGAGCTGCAGTTCACACCGCGGATGTACCGCTGCGAGACCTGTATCGGATTCAACACTACCAAGAAGCCGTTCGATGACATCAATGTCCGCCGCGCCATGCAGATGGCGTTGGACCTCGAGACCATGAACAACGACTTCTTCCAAGGCCAGGCCCACTGGGTGCCCGAGGGCATTGTCGGCACCGGCAGCCTGCCCGGGTACTTCACCCCGTTCTCGGAGTGGCCGGAGGAGATCAAGCAGTACTATCGCTACGATCCCGAGCGCGCCGAGCAGCTCCTCGACGAGGCCGGCTACCCGCGCGGGGCCGACGGCGTCCGATTCAAGACGCACAATGACGTTTGGGAAGGCCGCGACCTACCCTTCTTCGAGCTGCAGAACGCTTACTGGCGGCAAATCGGGGTGGAGGTGGAGCTGCGGCCCCACGATGGCGCCACCTTCGTTCCGCTCATTCAAAGTTTGGCGTACGAGGGCATGTCGGGGCGCGAGACGGGTTACTTCATCGCGGACGCTATCGGAATTTTGAAAAGCAATACCCATAGCACCTCCACCTGGAACGCTCCGGGTATCGACGACCCGAAGTTGGACGCGATGCTCGACGAGGCGAGCGCGGCGACCGACAGGACCGAGCAGGCCAGACTGGGCAATGAAATCAACATGTACGTAATCGCCAACCACTGGTTCCTGTGGTCGCATCGCGTACCGCAGATGTTCGTGTACCAACCGTGGATCGTCGGCCACAGTGACGAGACTCTCTTGGGAGTCATGGAACGGGGGCCGGTGCAGTTTGCCCGACTGTGGATCGACCAGGAGTTGAAGGACCAGTATGTCAACTAACCCTTCGCCGCCCTTCGCCGGCGCTGCGGCGTGACGAGGGTGCCGTGGGATGGTGGCTAGACTGCCATCCCACGGCAGTGTCGATAGCGCGTGCGAGCCTACCTCGTCCGCAGACTGCTGCTGATCATTCCGACTCTCTTCATACTCAGCGCGATGGTGTTCCTGTCCGTGCGCTTCATCCCCGGCGACGTCATCGACGCGCTGGAAGGACGCATGAGCTACCTCGCCGAGCCCCTCGACCGCGATGCTATGGAGCGAATACTCGGACTCGACCAACCGGTGGCCGTTCAGTACGTTCGCTGGCTGTCGGACATCTTCCTGCGCGGCACGCTGGGCAAGTCTCTGCTGGGCAACCTCACCGTGGAGGCGAAGATCTGGGCTCGTGTCGGGCCGACGCTGCAACTGGGCCTGATGGCGCTGTTCATCGCCCTGGTTGTTGCTCTTCCCGTCGGTGTCTACTCGGCCATCCGCCAGGACACCGCGGCAGATTACGCGAGCCGGACGGTCGCCGTTCTGGGGCTGGCAACGCCGAACTTCTGGCTGGCGATCATGGTCATCATCTTCCCTGCGCTGTGGTGGGACTGGTCGCCGCCCGTACTCATGGTGAGGTTCGTGGATGATCCCTGGAGGAGCCTCGGGATGTTCTTGATCCCGAGCATCATCCTCGGCACCTCTCTCTCGGCCGGCACCATGCGCTTTACCCGTACGATGATGTTGGAGGTGCTGCGGCAGGATTACGTGCGTACCGCGTGGGCCAAGGGCCTCAGGGAGCGACTGGTCGTCGTGCGCCACGCCATCAAGAACGCGATGATCCCGGTGGTGTCCGCAATCGGCCTGGGGCTGCCGATCCTGGTGGGCGGCTCGGTCATCATCGAGAACATCTACAACATCCCGGGCATGGGCCAGCTGCTCCTGGTGGCGCTGCAGGATCGAGATTACCCGGTCGTCTCGGGCATAAACCTGTTCTTCGGCACCAGCGTGATCCTGATCAACCTGCTCATCGACCTGATCTATGTCTATCTCGACCCCCGAGTCCGCTACCACTAACGTGGTAACGAGCAAGCCGGCGACCAGCGGGCCGGCCACGCGCCGGCGCTCGCCGTTCGTCCTCTTTTTCGGACGACTCATCAAGGAAAAACCGCTCGGCGCGGTCAGCGCGGCCGTCGTCGTGATCCTGGTCCTGATGAGTGTCTTTGCCGGCGCACTGGCTCCGTACGACATCGAGGACTTCAACGCCAAGGATCGCCTGCAGGGCCCATCCGCTGCGCACCCACTGGGCACCGACCACCTCGGCCGTGACCTCCTGACTCGGATCCTCTTCGGGGGCCGTCTGTCGCTGTTCGTGGGCCTGAGCGCGACCGCGGTCAACGTTCTTGTGGCGCTGTTGGTGGGAGGTGTCTCGGGCTACGTCGGCGGGAGGGTCGATATCGTGGTACAACGGTTCGTGGATGCCTGGATGGCGTTCCCGGGGCTACTGCTGTTGTTGACGATCATGTCCATCGTCGGCCGTGGGGTGCCGCAGGTCATCCTCGTGCTCGGCGTCACCGGCGGCATTGCCGGCTCACGGGTGGTGCGCGGGGCCGTCATTGGCGTGCGCGAGAACACGTATTTCCAGGCCGCGCAGACCGTCGGCAGCCCGCTCGGCAGGACGGTCGTGCGCCATGTGATACCCAACATCGCGCCGGTGCTGATCGTCATCTTCAGCATCAACATCGGCGGCGTCATCATCAGCGAGGCATCCTTGAGCTTTCTCGGCTTCGGGCTGCCGATCGAGGTACCGAGCTGGGGTGGCCTCCTGAGCCGCGAGGGGCGCACCTTCATGGAGCAGGCGCCACATCTGGCAGTGTGGCCGGGACTGTTTCTCACCATTACGGTATACAGCCTGAACAACCTCGGCGACGCCGTACGCGACCTGCTCGATCCGCGGCTCCGGGGAGAAGCGGGACGCTACGAGCGGGTGGCGCCCAAACCGTCGCGAGCGGTGCGTCCGGCCGACGCACGCTCCGGCAACCCTTGACGACGCGAAACCACGGCATGCGCGTTGATGCTGGCCTGCCGTCTGCTTCAGCCGGGATCGACGGCGGCGCGCAGGGCGCGCACGTTCGCCTCGGGAACGGCGGCAGCGTAGGTGCAGCCCGTCCCCAACATCCAGCGCGAGCCGGTCATCGCGCCGACGTGCTCTTGCACCTGCGCCGCCACCTCGTGCGGTGTGCCCTCGCCGAGGAGCGTGCCGTGGGAGACGCCCCCGACCACACACTTGCCGGTCAGGCGCGCCCCCTCGGCCAGCGACGGGTTGGTTTGGTCCTGACTGTCCCAGTTGAGTGCGGCCACCGGGTAGTCGGCGAAGGCCGCCAGCATGTTGTTGCTGCGGCACACGTGCAGAAGGTGGAACTCGGCGCCGTCGAGTGCCTGCAGGAAGCGCAGGTCGTAGGGGCGCGCCACCTCGCGGTACTCTGCCTCGCTCCAGGCATCGCGGGTCGCCCAGCCGGTGGTGGCAAAGAACGTACCGCTGGCCCCGATAGCCAGACATTCGCGGCCGAACTCGATGAAGGTATCCGTGATGCGCTGCAGGGCGTCCTGCACCCGCCGCGTATCGTGGCGCAGGTAGCGCAACATCGCATCCGGCGATCCCGCCAGCCGCTCGGCAATCGACAACGGAGTGAAAACAGTCATGAGGTAGGGCACCTGCCCGGCAAGGCCGGCCGCGATGCGCCGCAGCGCCTCCAACTGCTCACCCAGTACGCCGCGCGTAACCTCCAGCGGCTTGACCGCATCCCAATCCTCCGCCCGCGTGACCGGCCAGCGCTCGACGCTCGGGCCCTCCGCGTCGCTGTCACTGAAGCGCATCTCTACTCCCCAGTCCTCGACGTGGTAGCTGGCACGAGGATTCACTTTCATGAAATCCCACTCATATTCGCGCTGAAACCGGAGCATCGCCTCGGCCAGGTCTTCCGCGGTGTTTTCCTGGCTGTAGAAGTGGCGCCACGCACTGATCGGAGGCCGGTCCACCGACTGCCCGTTCAGCGCCGCCGCTACCCGCTCCCGGTGCGTCATTGGCGCTGCCATCGACGACCCCCCTCTCCGACATCTCCGATCAACAATCCGCACCTCCCGCGCATCTCTGAGGTTCCCCTACCATAGCTCATCGGGTCGCACAAAGCGATCACGAGGTGCTGGCGCGGAACGAGTAGAGGTGGGCGTCCTGGATCTTGCAGAGTGGTCGGATGCGCCTGCCTGCCGGCTCGCGGGCGGAGCGGCCCTCCCGCCAGGTGACCGGGTGCACGCACAGCTTGTCGCGGTCCGGCATCGACCAGCCTACGGGCATCTCTTCAGGCTACCGGTTCGACCACTTCCAATCCCGCCAGGCGGGCGGCCGCACACTGGCGGTGGTCGAAGGACACCAAGCCGGTGACGCCCAGGCTGAGCGCCGCGGCGACGTGGAGCAGATCGATGGTCCGCGTACCGACGGTTGTGCTCGTGGTGCCGGAGAGGCGTTCGGCCTCCTCCTTCACCAGTCGCCAATCGAACGCGCCACGGATCAGCCGGCGCCGGGCAATGTCGCCGGCCAGCATCGCCATCGACGCAGTCAGTTGCTCGGCGTCGAGTTCGGAGCGGAAACGCTTCAGGCGCAGCGCATTGCGGATCTCGAGCTCATGCAGGCCATTGACCGTGATCGCCTCGCCTCGGCGGGCGACGAACGCCGTAACGGCATCGCTCATCTGTTCGCGGACGTAGAGCTTTACCAGTACGCCGGAGTCGTAATACAGGCTCACCGTTCGCCGCGACCATCGGCAATCAGATCCGCGGCTGCGATGCCGCCGACGGGCTCGGGGTAGGCTTGCCGCAGGCGACCCGCGGCGTGGCTCCAGTCCGCGGGCTGTGCGACCACCCGCAACGGAACGATTCGCGCCACCGGACGGCCGCGCCGCACGATCTCGATCTCCTCGCCGCCTTCGACCTCGGCAAGCACGGCAGCGAGCCGGTGCTGGATGTGCCGCACGTTGAGCGACTTCATGTATTACAGAATGCCTAACTTGCCGGTCTTCGTCAACACGACGGGCCGCCGCGGGTGGGAACGCCGAGTCGTCTTCGCCCACCCCCTGGTCCACCGTCGCCGCGCTGCCCGACTACCTCCGAAAGGAGTCCGCGCCGGTGGGGGACAGAGAGGGGCACACCACTTCGCTGGCGAAGCGCCACTCGGTCACCGGGCACGGCTGCGCGTCACGGGCGGCGGCGCCGAACAGCGGTGCGCACACCACTTCGCCAGCGAAGTGCCGATCCGAAGCCCAACCCGGGCGCAGGCCGCACGCGGTGGCACGGAACGGCACCGGTCCGGCGGTTTCGGCGGCGAAGCGGGACACGGAGGCCGAGCGCGGCGGCCCGAAGTCCGCGCCGGTGCGGGACACGGTCCGGCGCTCGGAGTCGGCGGCGAAGCGGCTTGCGTACGCCGCCGGGCATGGCGCGGTGGGGCCGGCGGAGCGTTCGCCGGCAGTGGAGCGGCACCTTGCCGCGTTGCGCAGCCTCGGCGCGGTGCCGGGCTCCCGGTCGCGGTACATCCCGGTAGCGGTGAAGCGGGAGGTGTGGCGCCGCGACCAGGGTTGTTGCACCTATGTCGACCGCCGCAGCGGGCGGCGCTGCGGCTCCCGCTATCGGCTGGAGATCGACCACATCGTGCCGTTCGCGCTCGGCGGCGGCGCGGAGCCGCGGAATCTGACGCTCCATTGTCGAGCGCACCACAGGTTGCGCCACGCTCAGCGCCATGCTCACGCCGAGAGTGTGCCGAATGAAGCCCGGCGCGCTCCGGTCTCCGCGGTCGATCCGAACGAACACGGGCGCACCGTCGGATCGCAGGCGGTGTAAGGCCGCGCTCCATCGCGCCGCCGATCCAGCTCGCCAGTCCCCGGATGTTCGCATCCGTGCCATCGAGCGGGTAGACCATGCTGCAATGACCTGCGTACCGCTTTCCGCGTTCGCACCCGCCGCCGCCGCAACGCCGCGAGGCGACGGCTTCGGGGCGCTACTTCGCGGGCCAGCAGCCGGCGACGCGGCGCCCACGACACCGGCTTCGGCCGCGGCGCCGCCTACGGCGACTTCGACGGCGACGGCTGCCTGGACCTGTACCTGGTCAACATCGGCGAACTCAAAGGCCGCCCCGGCGTCGCCCGGCTGTTCCACAACAACTGCACCACCGCTGGCTCACCCGTGGGCACCCGCGGCAACCGCGACGGCATCGGCGCCACCATCACCATCTCTGCCGCGGGAAGCACGCAACGCCGCACCGTCACCGCCGGCAGCCAGATGTCGCAAAACATGCTGGTGGCCCGCTTCGGCCTGGGCACCGCTGAGCACGTGGACACCCTTACCGTACGCCGGCCCAGCGGCCGGTCAAGCAACCTGAGCAACGTGGCCGCGAACCAGATGCTGATCGTGACCGAGCCCGACGGTTAGCGCCTGGCTGTCAGCCGGCGCAGGAAGTCGGTCTCGTCCCGACACTCTAGCGCGGCTTGCACCAGTGTCGCCGTGGCGACGTCCTGCAGCTCCGCCAAGCGCCGGGGCAAAGCCGCCGACACCGCCAAGGTGCGGGTGCTGAACACTTGCAGTACCACCGCACGTTGCGCTTCCGCCCGGCTCTCCAAGCGCTCTGCGCGCAGCAACGGATCGTCATCCGGCCCCGTGCCCTCCGCTGCACCCAGCGTCCGGCCCACCCGGCGCAGCGCCGCCGTGGTGGCGGCCGACAACTCCCGCTCGTTCAACGCCCGGTGAATCTCGTCCGCCGTCCAGCCCGGGAAGGCCCGGCTGGTCGGAGCCGTGCGGAAACCCCGCTCCTCCAGCAGGTGAATCGTCAGGCCGGGACGCAGTCCCGCCGGACGGCTCGGCGACGGCGTGTCAGGCACTTCCACCCACAGTTCCGGGAAGCCCCACGACTCGTACAGGGCGAACTTGCCGCGGCGCACGTCGGTGGTGTTGTCCACCTCCAGCACCACGCCGGGGAGAACGTCGCTGCCCACCTCGATTGCCGGTCCCCACGGTCGCATCGAGCGCGGGCGCAGGTACACGGTCTGGTCGGCCTGCATGATGCGCAGGTGCGCACCCTGTGTGTCGCGCACCACGAGGTCGCTCGCCCCGAAGGTCTCGATCGGCGAGCCGCGCACGTGGGCTATCGTCTTGAGCAGCCCCGCCAGGCGCTGCGGCGGATGTTCGTGGTAGATGCTGACCGGCTCGCACACCATCGCGACCTCGGTGTGGGCGTCCCAGTACTCGATGCGGCCTTCGTAGTCGGCGATTGCCTCGCGCGAGATACGGACGGGCCGGCAGCCCGGGAACTCCAGCGACTCCGGTTCACTCTCCGGAGCCGGCAGCGGCACCACGCCGACGCTGTATCGCGCCATGGCCCTGATCCTACCACACCGCGGCCCGCCGCACGAGAACACGGCGCGAATCCCGTACTCGTGTAGTTTCACGACGGCTTCAAGCATTGGACGCCCGTCATCGTCGAAATACCCCTGAAGCATCTACAGGATCATCAGTTTGGGATCTGGATCGAGGTACCTGATGACCATCTTGCCGCGGGGGATGTTCTTCTCGTCGGCCGCTTCAAGCACGCCATCAAGGCTGTCCGCCAGCGCGGCCACCCTTCCGTTGTGAAACGCGACCCACGCGCACCCCCTGGGAGAAGAGCGTGTCGGTGCCGTTGGCGGTTCGCCTGCCTCAGGGGCGCTGCGGCGGCAGTGTCTGTGACGCGCTGGTGGCGCCGGAGGACCTGTTCCCGACGCTGTGTGGTCTGTGCGGCATCGACGTGCCGCGGACGGTCAGGGGGGCGCAACCAAGCGGAGGTCTGGCTGGGGCATGCCGGCGCGGCCGAGCGGCAGGCACTGTTCACCTACTGCATCGCAGGTACTCGGTGGCCGGCTGCATGGTGTCGTTGACTTAGTCAGAACTAAGTCATATCCTGGTGGGAGTGAAGACGGCGACTATCCATCAGGCGAAGACCCACCTCTCGCGGCTGTTGAAGGAGGTGCAGGCGGGCGAAACCATCGTGATATTGAATGGCTCGACGCCGGTTGCCAGGTTGATCGCCTTCGAACGTGACGTGAGGCGGCGCCCGCGAGTGGGAACGCGCACCTCCGCGCCGGTGCGGTACTCCGACGACGCATTCCGCCCGCTCAGCGATGAGGATCTGCGGGAGTGGGGCCTCTGAGCCGCTATCTGCTCGACACCTGCACGTTGATCTGGTTGACGACGGAGCCGGAGCGCTTGTCGCCCGCGGCGCGGCAGGCGATTGACCGGGCCGATTCCGCGGTGCTGTTCAGCGACGTGTCGGCGTTGGAGATTACGCTCAAGTGGACGGCCGGCAAGATCGTCCTGCCGGATCCGCCGCGGCAGTGGATTGAATGGCAGGTCGCGCAATGGGATCTCGATTGCCTGAGCCTGACCCGGGACGACATCTACCGCGCCTCCGAGTTGCCCCTGCACCACCGCGATCCGTTCGACCGCCTGCTGGTCGCCGTGGCCCTCGGCGCCGGCGCGGCGATCCTGACCCCGGACGATGCAATTCACGACTACCCGGTAAGCTACCGGTGGTGAGCGGGGCACCCACCCCGCCCGGCCAGATCGTTCCGGTCCGGCGGCGAAGCCGTAGCCGTCGAGCGGCTTGTTCTCCGCGTCGCGTACCTCTACCCGGATGCTGCCGTAAGTGCCGTCGTCGCCCGAGTGGTGGCCCGTGATGTCGCGCCGCGGGTCGGCACCAGCAGCTCGCCGCCCGGCCAGGTGACCGGCCTGGTCCGGAGCGCGCCGGGCTGTTCGCCCGCGTACAGGGAACAAAAGCCGGGTCCTCCGTCAGACGGCTCAGTGCCACCGGCGGTCAGGTTTCCTCACGAGGCGGGCCGTAGTGGGGGATGCCGTAGAGCGCCTTGCGGCGGCGCACGAACTCGCGGTCGCGGACCTGCGCGGCTTCCCCGATGCGGTCAGGGTCGTGGAACCATGGGCGGCGCTCGGCCATGCGCGCCTGGATCCGGGCGCGCACCTCTTCGCTCGGTTCCGGCAGCGGGTTGCGGCGGGCCGCGGGGTCGTCCGGCCAGCGCCAGGAGCCGGAGAGGTCGTAGTGGGCGAATGGGCCCTGGAACGGCATGCGGAACCCGATGGTGCTCTTCACGCCGAGCTCGATATCCTCGGCGGTGGCCACTCCCTCGGCCCACAGGCGCAACGCCTCGCGCGACAGGGCCGCCGTCAGGCGGTTGATCAGGTAGCCGGGCAGCTCGCGCCGAACCGGAATCGGTATCCGCCCGGTGCGCCGCATCAGCTCGCAGATGATCTCGTAGGTTTCGTCGCTGGTGGCGGGCCCCCTCGCCACCTCGACGCCGGGCACGATGTGGGGCGGCACGAAGTAGTGGGTCAGCCCGGTGCGGTCCTTGCGCTCGAAGTGCACGGCGATGTCGCTGAGCACCAGGCCGGAGGTGTTGCTGACCACGATGCAGCCGGGTTTGCACAGCCGGCCCAGGGCGCCGAACAGCTCCTGCTTGTCGGCCAGCCGCTCCACGATCGCCTCGGTAATGAAATCGCTGTGCGCGGCCAGCCGTTCGAGGTCGGTGGTGGTGGTGATCCGGGTGATCGCCCCGTCGGCCTGCTGCCTGGTGACCAGACCCTCCTCGACGAACAGCTCCAGTGCCGCCTGCACGTTGGCGAGCGTCCGCTCCAGCAATTCGTCGGTCAGGTCGTAGACCACCGTCGCGTAGCCGGCCAGTGCGAAGTTGGCGGCGATGCCGAACCCCATGGTCCCGCCCCCGGCAACGCCCACGCGCCGTATGTCCTCTGTCTGCACGCTGTGCTCCTCAACTGCCACCGTACCGCAAGTGGCCCCCGGTGTCGCGGCCCCGCGGCGATCCCGGAGGCCGTGGCAAGCAGACGAGCGCCGCGGCTTGACGTTCTCGGTGCAGGGGTGTTTGCTCACGCCGTCATGTCAGGTGCGGTCAAGGACGAACGGGTGCGGCGCTTCCATCCGCTCGGAGTGC
The DNA here is from genome assembly GCA_965208575.1 of Spirochaetia bacterium. Classification (GTDB taxonomy): domain Bacteria; phylum Spirochaetota; class Spirochaetia; order SZUA-6; family Bin103; genus Bin103. Next base: position 724,531 of record CBDBOV010000003.1, read on the forward strand.
CGGATCCGAGGGTACTGAGCGCGGCTCAGGTCAGGCAGTTCAACGAGTTGGGCTACCTGTTTCCGCTGCCGGTGTTCGATGCGCCGGAGGTGGCGGCGCTGCGCGGTTACTGCGACGACCTGTTCGCCAGGGCGGTGGCCGCCGGCCACGGCAGCTACGACATCAACGGCTGGCACTGCCACTGCGCCGGCCTCTACGACCTGTGCACGGAGGCGCGCATCCTGGACCCGGTGCAGGACCTGCTCGGCGAGGACCTGGTCATGTGGGGCACGCACTTCTTTCTCAAGGAGGCGGGCGACGCCAGGCGCGTGAGCTGGCACCAGGACGCCTCCTACTGGCCGCTGTCCCCGAGCAAGACGGTCACCGTGTGGCTGGCGATCGACGACGCCGACGCCGGCAACGGCGCCATGCGGGTGATTCCGCGTTCGCACGTGAACGCCCAGCTCGCTTACCGGCACAGCACCGAGGCAGAGAACAACGTGCTGTCGCAGACCACCCTGGCGGCGGAGGAACAGGGCGACCCGCCGGTGACCATCGCGCTGCGCGCCGGCCAGATGTCGCTGCACACCGACTGGCTCATCCACGGCTCGGACCCCAACCGCTCCGCGCGCCGCCGCTGCGGCCTGACCTTGCGCTTCACCTCTGCCGACGTGCGCGCCCTGGACCCGAGCTGGGCCTCCCGCAGCATCATCTGCCGCGGGCGTGACGCCGCCGGCCACTGGGCCGACATTCCCCGCCCCGCCGGCGAACGCATCCCGGCGCCGCGCCGCCGTTAACCGCCGACCGCCGAGCAGATGTCCGGCCACCGTGGTAGAGTGAACTGCCGCCAGCCGGCGGTGAAGGGGACCACGCATGAAGTTCGGAGTACAAGTGAACTGTTACGGGACCAGTTGGGACCGGATCCGCGCGTCGATCGAGGCGATGGAGAAGGGGCCGTGGGACAGCCTCTGGTTTGCGGACCATCTTCTCCCACCGGTCTCGGACGACAAGGTGAAGCCCAACCTGGAACGGGAGCAGGGCACGGCGTTCGAGGGCTACACGCTGATCGCGGTGGCCGCCGGCATGACCCGCAAGCTGCGGCTCGGCCACCTGGTGCTCGGCAACCCGTACCGCAATCCCGGGCTGCTGGCGAAGATGGCGGCGACCCTCGACCAGGCCTCCGAGGGGCGCTTCACCCTGTCGCTCGGCGCCGGCTGGTTCGACCGCGAGCACGTCGCCTACGGGTGGGGCACGTTCCCGACCATGCGGGAGCTGTCGGACCGCCTGGAGGAGTCGTGCGGCCTGATCCGCAGGCTGTTCACCGCCGACGGGCCGGTTACCCACCACGGCCGCTATTACCGTCTCGAGCAGGCCCCGCTGTCGCCGGGCTGCTACCAGGAGCCGCACGTGCCGATCCTGGTCGGCGGCACCGGCGAGCAGCGGACGCTGCGCACGCTGGCCAAGTACGGCGACATCATGAACTACGACGGCTGGGCCGGGCGCGGCATGTCGATCGAGGTGTTCCGGCACAAGGTCAGCGTGCTGGAGCGCCACTGCGAAGCCGTTGGGCGTGACCCGGCGGAGATCAAGCGCTCGCTGCTGATGCCGCTGGTGATCACCGACGACCCGGCGGCCGTCGAGCGGTCCATGCAGTTCTTCGGCCGGCGCGCCAACACCCGCTACGGCAACTACGCCGGCCGCTTGATGGAGGCACAGGACGTCGAGGCCGCGGTCGGGTCGCTGAACGAGGTGATCGACCTGATCGGCAGGTTCGCCGACGAGGGAGTCGACGAGATCATGTTCGGCGCCATTCCGACCGGCGACGTGGAGGCGCTGCAGCGGGTCGAGCAGGACGTCGTCGCGGTATTCTCCGGTTAACCCTTACCACGACGGCTGCTTGGGGTTACCGGTCGCTGCCCCTGAGCCGGGGGTCGAGCAGGTCGCGCAGGGCGTCGCCGAACATGTTGAGGCTGTACACGACCAGCGTCAGGCACAGGCCCGGCCACAGCGCCAGGCGCGGCGCCGCCTCCATGTAGGTGCGCCCCTCGCGGCTCAGCATGCCACCCCAGTCGGGGACGTCGGGGGGCAGGCCGAAGCCGAGGAAGCTGAGCGACGCCGCGCTCAGGATGTAGCCGCCGATGCTGATGCTGAAGATGATGATCACCGGCGGCGCGATGTTGGGCAGCACGTGGCGGGTCAGCATGCGCCACGTGGTGGAGCCGATCGCGTCTCCCGCCTCGAAGTAGACGTTCTCCTTGATGCCGATCACGGCCGACCGCACCACCCGTGAGCCGCTGCCGATGCCGCCCGAGATGCCGAGCACCAGGATGATCTGCAGCACGCCGCGGCCCAGGACCGACATCAGGGTGAGCAGCAGGAGCAGTCCCGGAAAGGCGATCCACGCATCCACGAACCGCTGCACCACCAGGTCCAGCTTGCCGCCCAGGAATCCGGTGACGCCGCCCACCAGGACCGCCACCACGACGCTGATGGTGGTGGCCGCCAGGCCGACCAGCAGCGACACCCGGGCGCCGTGGATGATGCGGCTCAGGAAGTCCCGTCCCACGTTGTCGGTGCCCAGCAGGTGGCGCGCCGACGGCGGTTCCAGGATCTCCATCAGGTAAATCTCGTCGTACGGATAGGGCGCCAGCACGTCGGCAAACACCGCGACCACGATCAGTGCCAGCACAACTACCCCGCAGGCGGTGCCGAGCGGCTTGGTCCTGACCATCCTGACCAGGAGATCGACCAGCCAGTGACGCTGCGCGTTCGCCGATTTCGCCATGCGCACCCCCTATTGGTAGCGGACCCGCGGGTCCAGGTAGGGATAGGCCAGGTCGATCAACAGGTTCACCCCCAGCACTACCGCGCCGAAGCACAGGTTCACTCCCATCACGACCGGGTAGTCGCGGTCGGTCAGGGCGGTCAGCAGCACCCGCCCCAACCCCGGCAGCACGAAGATGTTCTCCATGATCACCGAGCCGCCCACCAGGAGGGGAAGCTGCAGGCCGACCAGGGTCACCACCGGGATGAACGCGTTCTTCATCGCGTGCCGGACCACGACCAGGCGCTCGCTCAGGCCCTTGGCCCAGGCGGTGCGGACGTAGTCCTGGCGCAGCACCTCCAGCATCATGGTACGCGTCATGCGCATGGTGCTGGCCGCCATCGCGGTGCCGAGAATGAAGCTCGGCGCCAGGAACATGCCGAGGTTGCCGAGCGGGTCGTCGGTGAACCGGATCAGCTCGATCGACGGCGACCAGCCCCACCAGATCACCGGGTAAAGCATCACCATCACCCCGAGCCAGAAGTTGGGCATGGCCAGGCCGATCACGGCGACCGTCCGGCCGGCATAGTCGCCAACCGTGTCCTGCCGAATCGCCGAGTAGACGCCCACCGGCAGCGCGATCAGCAGCCCGATCACGATCGCCAGGAAGCCGAGCTCCAGCGTTACCGGCAGGCGCTCGAGGATCTTGCCCTCGATCGCCTCGCCGCCCCACAGCGACTCGCCGAGCGTGCCGCGCAGGACGATGCCGCCGATCCAGCGCCCGTACTGCACGTAGGCGGGCCGGTCCAGTCCGAGCATGTGCTCGAGCGCCGCCCGGTCCACGTTGACCGCGCCGATCCAGCCGGCCTTGTCCAGCATGACGTCGATCGCGTCGCCGGGCAGGAAGCGCACCGAGAGAAAGACCAGGACGCTCAGGATGAACAGCGTGGGGATGACCAGCAGCACCCGCCGGATGACGTACGCTCTCATGTGACGCCGGCAAAGCCCACCCGCCCGGATGGCGCCGAGCGGGTGGGACTCAGGCCTTCGAGCAGTTCTAGGGCCCCATCTCCTCCTTGGTCGCGTGGTCGATCCACAGGCGCGCGAAGATCGTGTAGCTGTCCACGTCGCCCAGGTTGTTTTCGCCGTTGTAGCCGACGATCCACGGCTGCGTCACCGCAACCTGCGGCATGATCGGACCCCACAGGTACAGGTGATTCTCGATCAGGTAGCGATCCGCCTCCAGGATCAACTGCCGCTCCTCCTCCACCGTCGTCGCCGCGCCCACGGCGGCGATCATCGCGTCGTACTCCGGCACGCTGTGTCCGGTGGCGTTGTTGTACGCACCCGTGGCCTGCCAGCCGATGGTGGTAACGGGAAGCGGCCGGTTCCAGCCGGTGATGAACCAGATCATCCCTTCGTAGTCGGCGCCCTGGATCATCGGCCCGAATGCCGCGCCATCCACGACTTGGAGTTCCACGTCGACGCCAATCGCATCCCAGAACTGGAGCATAATCGCGACAAAGCCCTGGTCGGTTGCCGCTGGGGAAGGATGGGCGTTGAATACGGTCTTGAGCCTGACGCCGTCGGCGCCGCGCGGATATCCGGCTTCGTCGAGCAACGCCTCCGCACCTTCCGGGTCATAACTGTAGTATCCCCTGATCTCGTCGGACCACTCCGCAACCGGTAACGCGTAGCCGGTGTTGGCGATGCCGACCACGCCGCGCGGTGTGGGATCCGCGTAGCCCTTGAAGTAGGTGTCCGCCACCGTCTCCAGGTCCAGGGCCATCTGCATTGCCCGGCGCACGCGAACGTCGTCGAACGGCGGCGCCTTCACGTTGAAGGCGGCCGAATTCTGGCTGCGATTCTGGTACGAATACTGTTTGAGTTCCGGGTTGGTGCGCGCCAGGCCCTCGGTCGCGGGGCCGGGTGAGAGCGCATACGCGGCGGGACCACCGAGTACGTCGAGCTGGCCCGAGCGCAGCGCCGCCAGGCGCGTCGATTCGTCCGGCATGATCAGGGCCCTGAACTCGTCGGCGTAGGGCAGCCGGTTGTCCGGAAACTTCTCGTCGTAACCCCAGTAGTCGGGGTGCTTGGTATAGGTAAAGGAAACGTCTGCCACCCGCTCGGTGAACATGAACGGCCCGGTGCCTATCAGCTTGTTCCAATCCTTGGCGTCGCCGTCCTGCCTGATCACTTCGGGCGGGTACTGATTGCCGTAGATGTCGCCGACGATGTGGTACAGCGCGGCGAGCATCGGTTCCTGCAACGTGAACACGACCGTGTGGCTGTCGGTTGCCGTGATCGATTCGACCGGCAGCGTGCCGAGCACGCTGATCACCGGGCTCGGTCCATCGGCGGCAAACTCGCCCAGCCCCAGGTTGCGGTTGAAGTTGAACACGACGTCGTCGGCGACCAGCTCGCGGCCGTTCACCGGTTCCTTGTCGTGCCACTTCACCCCCTTGCGGATGTTGAGCACAATCGTGGTGGCGTCGGGCTGTTCCCAGCTCTCGGCCAGCTTGCCGGTGTATTGCGGGAGATTCGGAATGGCGCCGGCGAAGGCGAATTCGTCTCTCGGCAGTCCCCAGTCACCGCCGCCCATTCTCTCCAGGACGATCTTGGTGGGATGGATGACAGAGCGGAAGTGCCACATGTCGGCATGCTCGGTCTGCCAGCCGGGGTGGAACAGGCTGGTGATGGTGCCGCCGTACTCCGGCGCGCTGATCATTTCGCCGGTGGTGGGGTCGAGCACCATCTCCTTCTCCATCGCCGCGGCCGGCGCCTCCTCGCTGGCCGGGCTCGCCCACAGGCCGGTCGCGGCCAGGACCAACCCGAGCAGTGCCGCAACCGGCAATCTGCAGTTTCGTATCATTTGGTTTCCTCCGAAACCTTGTTTCTGTTGAGAGTGCTGATTCAGTACCGCCCGGCATTCACTCTCACGCTACGCCGGCAATCGCTGGTGACCAGAAATCAAGATGCGGTACCCTCGGTCCCGAGTGATCGAGCATTGCGCGGCGCCGGCGGGCGGACCGCGGGCGAGGTCGATACGGCCGCGGCGCGGCGTTACGGCCGGCGGACGACGCGAACTGCGCACGCGTCCCACTGACGTTGGTTGGTGGCAGGGGAGGCTGGCGTGGTTTCGCATCATCCGCATGCGCGTAATTCCCGTACCGGGAATCTCACCACGCTAGCACACGTCCGGCCCGCCGTCAAACTCGCGTTCGTGGCGCTCGCGGCGCTGTCTCGGCGATCGCTGAACGGGTGGACTGGCGCGCGCGATACCGGGATCATCTATCCCGAGGATCAAGGTGCCGCTTCTCGACGAGACGGAACTCAGGGCATACGCTCGACGCGACTGGGGGGCTCCGGCGCGGCTGGCCCGCAGGGAGCGGGTGCGCCTGCCGGTCGCGCGCAAGGTGCAACTCGCGGTCGAGCTCTATGAGGCCGTGCGGGCTACCCGGCCCGGCTGGCCGGACGAGGAGACTCGCCGGTCCGACCTCGCCAACCATCAACGAGTACGCGCGCTCCTGGACCGCGCGTCCCATGTCGGCCGTCGCTGACACCCTGCGAGTACTCGTCCGCGCCACCCGCGTGGCGATCGACGGTGTGGAGGTGCCGGTTGCCCATGCCACTGACCTCGTCGTCATGAAGGTGCTTGCCGGTCGCGGCAAGGACCTGGACGACCTGCGCTCGTTGCTGGCCAGTGGCGATGTGGATCAGGACGAGGCCCGCAACCTGCTTGGCCAGTTGGAGCGCGCGCTCGCGCAATCGGACCTCCTGCCCCGACTGGAAGAGGCGATCGCCGAACTCGACGGCGATTGATGATTGCTGCCGCGCTACTCGAAGGGAACGGCTACGGTGCGCTGCTCGCGCAGGCTGCGGTGCACCGCCTCCGAGAACTCCATGTAGCGCACCCCGTCCACGAAGTTGATGTGGGTCACCTGTTCCTGGCCGCGGATGGCGCTCACGAACTCCTCCTCGGCGCGCCAGGGGCCGAATTCCGATGCGGGGATATCGATCGGCTCGAACGGATCGTCGCCCTCGGCGCCGCGGCGGGCGGCGTACAGCTTGTCGTCGAACAGCTTGTAGCGCAGCGTCGCCTCGCTGCCGTACACGGTTACCCCGCTCCAGCCGTGGCCCATCACCGACGAGGACTGCAGGGTGAGCTGCGCGCCGCAGGCCAGCTCGCCGAGCACCACCAGGTGATCGGGGATGGTGGTGGCGCGCAGGGTGCCGTCGCCCACCCGGCGCGCCTTGACGAAGGTGCTCGCCAGGGCGGTGATGCGGGTGGCGGGGCCGACCCACTTCAGGATGGTCTCGTACAGCATGCCCATGGTCATGATGTTCATGCCGCTCAGCGACTCGTCGTTGCGCCAGTGCAGCGGTGCGTCGCGGTCGATGAACGCGCCCCCATCGCAGATTTCGATGGCCAGCAGGTCGCCGAGGTAGCCTTCGACGATCAGCCGGCGCACGGTGCGGTCCACCGCCAGGGTGTGCGGCGCGGGGCAGATCTGGGTCACCAGGTGCGGGTTGCTGCGCGCGGCGGCGAGCATCTTGCGCGCCTCGGAGGCATTCATCGCCATCCGTGCCTGCGTGAACACGTGCTTGCCGGCCGCCAGCGCGGCCAGGGTGGCGGGACAGTGCAGGTAGGGCCAGGTGCCGACGAACACGGCGTCGGTGTCGCCGGCGTTCACCAGTTCGCGCCAGTCGTCGTAGATCGTTTCGATGCCGTGCTCGCGCGCGATCTTCTCGGAGGAGGCGCGGCTGCGGTTGCACACGCTCACCAGCGTTACGCCGTCGATCTTCTTGAGCCCCGGGATGTGCCGCAGCAGGACGATGCCGCCGGCGCCGATAATCCCGACGCGAATGTTGTCTGTGTTGGCCATGCGCGCATCTTACCAGCGGCTGGCTCAACCGGATAGGGATTACCCGAAATGCAGCTCGGCCAGCGCGATGCCGCTCTCGCCGGCGACGGCGTACAGCAGGTAGGTACGGCCTTCGTCCTCCAGGATGGCCGGGTCGCGAAGCTGGTTGACGGTCCCGTAAGCGGTGCTGCGCATGGATGGCTGCACCGGCGCGGCGGCGCCCTCCCACACCCGCTCGGGGCGCAGGACCTCCACCGGCGCCGACTCCCGCCACGAGCGCCAGTCGCCGGCGAGGCCGATGGTGCTCAGCAGGATCCGCTCCGGCGCGTCCCCGACCTGGGTCCAGAACACGTGCAGCACCCCGTCGCGCACCAGCGGCGCGTTGTGGCGCATGTGGGGATTGAACAGCCGCGGCCCCGGCTCGAACCGGCTCACGCCGTCGGTGGCGCGGTGCAGTTGCCCCGGCATGGTAAGCGCGTAGGTGTGCCCGGCCCAGGTGAAGATGCGCAGGTAGGACGGGCCGACCAGCGGCTCGCTCGCGACGAAGTGGAGCCCATCGGCGGATTCCGCCACCCGCGTGGCCTGGGTCGCCGCCGCTTCGAGGCCGTGAAAGTACATGCGGATCACGCGCCGCTCGTGGTCGACGATCACCTCCGGCGAGGCGATGTGCGGCGTGGTCGCCTCCTGCAACGGGTCGTGCGGCAGGCGCACGCCGCGCTTGGCGTAGCGCGCGAGCAGGTGCCGTTCCTCCTCCCCGTCCAGCTCCGGAGGCCGGGTGAGGAAGTGGGAATCCTCCAGCCGCAACGCGCCCGGACGGTGGATGCGCCACGGCCCGGTTACCGCGTCGGCGTACGCCAGCCGGATGAACAGGCCCTTGTGGTCGGCGAAGTAGAGGTAGTAGCGCCCGAGGGCATTCCCGGCCCAGTCGGGCACGCGGATGATCGACGGCCCCTGGATGTTGCCTCCGATCGACCGGTCGAGATCGGGCGTGATGATCGGCCGGTCCAGCAATCGTGTGGCACGCGCTGGACCTGCACCGGCTCCCGCCGGTCGCGGCGGCACGTCTGCGCTTGTCACACGCCAATCTGACCACGTCCCGTCTGGTCGTGCCAACAGCGGGCGACACTGTCGGTAACAAGAATAGTCTGCGACGATGGCAACCGTACGCAAGTTGAATACGGAGGGTCAGGTAGCCGATATGATCAAGCTTCTTGAACGCCACTCACCTCCTGCAAGCTCATGCGCGCGCTGTCAAACCGACGTGGCGGCTTCGACACCCAGCCGCCCGCCACCACCTCGCAGCCGCGGATCGAGCAGGTCCCTGAGGGCGTCACCCAACATGTTGAAGCTGTACACCGCAATCGTCAGGCACAGCCCTGGCCACAGAGCCATCCATGGCGCCTGCTCCATATACTGACGTCCTTCCCGGCTGAGCATACCCCCCCAGCTCGGAATATCCACCGATAGACCGTAGCCAAGGAAGCTGAGAGAAGCCTCAGCCATGATCACGCCGCCGACGTTAATGCTGAAAATGATGATTATGGGAGCGACAATATTGGGCAGAACATGTCGGATGAGCGTCCTCCATCGCGACGACCCAATCGCCTCCGCCGCCTGAAAATACACGTTTTCTTTAACACCGATAACCGCACTTCTAACCACTCTCGAGCCGCCGATACCTCCTGATATGCCCAGGACTGCGATGATCTGAAAAAATCCCCGCCCCACAATGGACATTACCGTTAACAATATGAGCAAAGTTGGTATAGACATCCATGCATCGACAAATCTCTGCACCGCAATGTCATATTTACCACCAACGAATCCGGAAACGCCGCCGACCAGGATTGCGGCGACGACATTCAGTGTAGTCGCGGCCAGACCGACAACTACGGAGATACGAGCCCCGGCGATAAGGCGGCTCAACAAATCTCGCCCCATCTGGTCGGTACCCAGCAGATACTGGGCTGATGAGCCCTGCAGTCTGTCTATCAGGTGCATTTCAAAATATGGATGAGGGGCCAATTGATCGCCGAAGATAGCGACAACAATCAATAGCAATACGATAACTCCGCTGGCGACACCGAGCGGCTTCTCTTTCCACAATCTGACAAATAAAATTGCCGCGGCGTTACGTCGCTTTGGCTCACCTACTGGTAATGGTATCCTTGGGAGATCACTCATAGTCCCGATCTTCCTCTTCTATTGATAGCGGATCCTGGGGTCCAAGAAGGCATAAAGCATGTCGATCAACAGATTGATCGCCAAAACCGCGGCAGCAAAAATCAGGTTTATTGCGGAGACGATCGGGTAGTCTCTTGAATCGATCGCCCTTACGAACAGACGGCCCAACCCCGGCAGAGCGAATATTTGCTCCAAGATAACGGAGCCACCTATCAGGATAGGTAGCTGCAGGCCGATGAGTGTCACTACTGGAATGAAGGCATTCTTGATGGCGTGCCGCATGACAACTACCCGTTCCCTGAGCCCCTTCGACCAAGCCGTCCTGATATAGTCTTGCCTGAGCACCTCCAGCATCATGGTGCGCGTCATCCGCATCGTGCTGGCAGCAAGGGCCGTACCCAGAATCAGGGCCGGCAGGAGAAACATCCCCAGATTCCCCAGCGGGTCTTCCTCGAAGCGAATCAACTCCATCGGTGGCGACCAGCCCCACCAGAGAGCCGGGTAGAGCAGGGCCATGGTTGCCAGCCAGAAGTTCGGCGTTGCCAAGCCGATGACGGCAACGGTGCGCCCGACGTAGTCGGCGGCGGTATCCTGGCGGATCGCCGAGTAGACTCCGACGGGCAGGGCTATGAGGAGCCCAATTACTATTGCCAGAATACCAAGCTCAATGGTTACCGGCAATCTCCCACCTACGATCTCGTCTATCGTACTGCCTCCGCCATACAGCGATTCGCCAAGCGTGCCCTGGAAGAGACCTTTGAACTCGGACTCACCGGTACCCCGCCAGTCAGGCGTCGGCAATACCCCTATCCAGCGTAAATACTGCATGTGGGCAGGCACGTCCAGTCCCATAAGACGCTCGAGAGTTTCGCGGTCCCTGCCACTTGCCGCACGAAAATTATTGCCAGTTTCCATTTGAGCCACCATTGCGTCTACTGTATCGCCGGGGATAAGGCGGACCACAGAAAACACCAAAATGGTCAAAATAAACAGGCTGGGGATTGTGAGCAATAGCCGCCTGATGATATAGGTCTTCACGTGTGTGTGCCCCAAGTATGGGAGCTGGGAAGCGCACTCACGAGCGACCGCCCCCCAGCTCCACAGGAGTGTACTGCTAGTTTCCCGTCATTTCGTTCTTCAGCGCACTATCGATCCAGAGGCGAGAAAAGTGGGTATGACGCTCGGCGTATCCCATACCCCATTCACCGTTCCAACCCTGCACCCACGGCTGGGCCACCTGATATAAGGGGACCATAGGTCTAACCAGGCCAAAGTGCTCCCTTATAACGATCTCATCGATCTCTCGGATGTTGCTAAAAAACTCATCAAGGTCCGCAGCATGCGTGGCGCCATTATAGAACGTTTCGAGACGCGGGTCCCTCGACTTGCTCAAGCTGTTACCAGCCACGTCTTGGGTGACGGTCCCTGCAATCCAGAGCGCTGGGCGACGTGTCCCCATTATCGCGCAACAATACATGTCAAACTCGTGCGTGTCCGCGCTCCAGGCAGCGGCCGCCTCAGCTTCAGTATGAGTAGAGATCTCCAAATCAACGCCAACGGCGCGGAAAAACTCTCCGACGATTTCGATGTAGGTCGATTCTTGCCGCGGAGAATTGGACGCCGCGAGCTTGAATCGAACGCCGTCGGCGCCGCGTGGATATCCGGCCTCATCAAGCAACGCTTCTGCATCTTCCGGGCGATACTCATACTCACGCTTGACCTCGTCGGGCCATTCTTCATATGACCAGACCCAATCGGTAAGATTCGGCATATAAATCCCATAAGGCGCTACAACTCCTAGACCTTTATAGATACTAGCGTTGATTGCCTCGTTGTCCACTGCCATCTGCAGCGCCTTGCGCACTCTTACGTCCTGCATCAGCGGCAAAGACTGGTTGAATGTCAAGGCGCCTGGGGTATTTACAATGAAATGGAATTGGAGTTCAGGGTTGCTCTTCTGCAGGCTTTCTATAGTGTCGACATTGCTTATCTGAGAGTCGCCTGGGTTACCAACATAATCAACCTTACGCGAGCGCAATGCCGCAATACGTGTGGCCTCGTCTGGTAACAGCACGGACCTCAACTCGTCAATATAGGGCACGGGGTTCCCGAATTTTTCGTCAACACCCCAGTAGTCGGGATTCTTTATATAGGTTTGCGAGGCGCCCTCCACAAATTCAGTCAGTTCATAGGGCCCGGTGCCGACCAGGTTCCTCCAGTCCTCGAAGCTATTTTCATTCACGTATACCTCGGGGGCGTACATAGGAGTCATCTTGTTCAGGAATAGCTCCTCAGCATTGATCAGAGGATTCGTCAGCTTGAACTCGACCGTATAGTCGTCGGTGGCCGTTATCGAGTCGAACTCCAGACCACCCAGTGTGTGGGGGTGGGGGGCCGGTGGGAGCTCGGCGAAACGAGCGATACCAGCATAGCGCTCGTAGTTCCATACGACGTCATGAGCATTGAATTCCCGACCGTTCACCGGCGCCTTGTCATGCCAGTGAACGCCCTGCCGGACATGCCAGATGAACGTCGACTCGTCGGGCATTTCCCAGCTTGTGGCCAGACCGGGTCCGTACATCTGTGTGCCCGTATACGCCCAAACCATGTCAGTGACGAGATCCCTGTCTACATCCCAGTTGCCAAAGGCCATCTGCTCCAAAACGCCACTGTAGAAGTGAGCGGCCCAGCCACTGGCCGACCACACGTCGGCATTCACAGGATAGTGCCTAGGGGCCCACGTGAGTGTCCCGCCATACTCTGGCGCGGTCCACGTCTGGCCGGAGGCGGGGTCGAACACCGTCTCTCTGTCGGTGGCGGCTGCCGGCTCCTCTTCTTCGCCACCGGCCCAGAGGCCGGTCGCGGTCAGCACCAGGACCAGCGCTACCGCGAAGGTCCTTGCAATAGATATCTTCATCGTTTCTCCTTCGATGTCACGTTGAGAGTATTGCGGAGCGGATTGCCGCTCCCTGGCCACCCGCAACGCAGACGGCCAGTCCGAGTCAAGTCACCAAATAGCGCGCAGCGTGTGACTCATCCGGGTGCACCCCGGCCCACGCCGAGCGCGCGTGCGGTTATTTGAGTATCGTTCGAACCTCCTTCTTCACTGGATCTACGTCGGGATCTGCGTTACACCGCCACGCGTGGCGGTGGTCTGAGCAGCAGTGAGTCTGAATGGCCGGCAACGCCGGCGGTGGGTTTTGCGGGCAGTCAGTCGCGGGCAGCGATCCGGGACGGCTGCCCTCGCCGCCGGGAAGGGTGGGGGCGGCCCGCATGCCGGTTCGGCTATGGGTGGAGCCGGTGCCACCAATAGCTACGGCGGTATTGGGGGCGACGGCGTGCGCGGGGTCGCGTACCGGGCTGCTGCGCTTACGCCATCCTGGCGCGTCGTCATGGCGCTTCATCGGCATCCGTCGCTCCAACGGGGCCACGCTAGCATAGGCGTGGCGCGCCTGTCAACGACCATCGGACGGCTTTCAGGGCGATCCCATGCTGATGAGGACTGGAAATCCTTGGAGGCAGTCTCCATCGCGGGCGCGCTGCTCATCCGCGCTGCGCTGCACCGCCAGCTTGCGGTTCGCTCAGAGAGCGCCGCCGCGCGCCGCCGCCACGGGCGGCTGCCACAGCACGTCGAGCGCCGCCGCCACGTTCAGCGATTCGCCGTACCACTCGGGAGTAGCGGTGTGCGGACCGATGCTGATGCCGGCCGCCGCCAGGCGCTCCAGGGTCGGCGCCAGCGGCGGCCCGACACCCTCCCAGCGCGGCGCCGGTGGCACCGCCGCCAGCGGCTCGCCATTCGGGCGCAGGAACCGGAACCCCCCGGCGCCGTCAGCGGCCACCTGAAACCCCTCCTCGTGCACCGCTCGGTGATGGAATCTGCAGACGAGAACCAGGTTGAAGAGCTGCGTCTCCCCGCCGTCGGCCCAGTGCATGACGTGATGGGCGTCGCAGTGGCGGGACTCGCAGCCGGGGAACTGGCACTGGTTGCGATCCCTGCTCTGCAGGGCACGGCGCAGGGCGGTCGGGACGGTGCGGGTCTTGCGGCCCACGTCGAGCACCTCGCCGTCGGCGGCGTGGCACAGCTCCACGAGGCCGGCATCGCAGGCGACGCGGCGCGCTGCCTCCTTGCCGACGTGGATGCCCCCTGCTTGTTCGATCACCGCCTGCCCGGCGTCGCGGCCAGGCATCGGGGCCGCCAGGTCGCGGTCGGGCGTCGCCTCGGTGGCCGGTAGTTTCTCCGCGTGCTCGATGGACACTTGCTCCGTCACCGCGTCCAGTGACGCTGCCGCCGGTGCGCAGGCTGCCTCGCTGCCCGGCGCAATTTCCGCGGAAACGTGCCGCGGGGCCGCGGCGGCCTCGCGGCAGCAAAGCCCGTCAGCCTCCACGTGTACCGTCACCTGGAAGCGGTCGCCGCTGCTGCCCGGATCAAGCCCGCCGGCCAGCGCGCTCTCGGCCACCAGCCCCAGCGCATCCGCACGCCGCTGCGCGATGCTCGCCTCGTCGCCGCCGGCGGCATCGTCCTCCTCCGCCGCCGGCACCTGCTCCAGGGCCGCCTCCAGGGCCCGCAGCACTACCGCGCCTACCTCAGGCGTAAGCCGCGCCCGCAGCACCACCATGCCGTCCTCGTCCACCCGCGTGGTCAGCGTGCGCCGTTCCAGCCGCACCTGCTCGGCGTCCGGCTGCGCCTCTCGGTCCGCCTGCCGCCACCCGCGCACCAGCCGCTCCACCTGCGCCCCGGTGGCACAGCAGGCCACGGCAATCAGCCGTGCCTCGTTGTCGGCGGTGGCCACTCGAGTCAGGGCGCGTACGATGGAGTAGGACAGCCGACCGCAGGCCATGGCCGCGGAGAGGTGGTTGAGATCGGCCAGCGCAGCGGCCACGCGCAGCTTCTCGCGGGCAGCGCCGAGGTCGAGGCCGGTGCGCCAGTTCAGCCAGTGGGCGCAGGAACGGAAGCCCTCCCAGCCGTGGTGGCGGTCGAACTCGCGCACGTCACACAGCAACTCGTAGGTGGCGGCCTGGATGCGCGCCGACAGCTCGGCGATGCGGTTGCCGAGCTGATTCAGGTCGGGCGGTGCCTCCGGGGCCGGAGGCGCTGCGCTGTCGGCAACGGCGAGCGTCGCAGTCTCGCTCGCGCCGGGCGCCCTCGCAGCGGTGGTGGCCGCGGTCGCGGCCGGGTCGGTGGCTGCCGGGTCAGGCCGCGCTGACGGCGCCGGCGGGCGCGGCAGCGTATAGGTGTCAGGTGCCATGCCGCCATGGTACACCCGGTATTCGGTGCCCCCGTGCCGGCCCGTGGACGAGCCGCCCGTCCGATTTGGGCTTTGCGGGCCAGACCCGGACGCGGCGGGCCGAGAGCGCGCGCTGAGGGCGCCAAGGGGGGGCGGAACAGGCGGGGTCGGGGACGTGGCCCAATCGCGCGCCCGAAACCATGTCAACCCCCTCAGGCCCGCAGCGAGCGATTTTCTCGACTTTTTTCAGGCACTCGGCCCACGGCGAAGTGACAGCGTGGTCGGCCTGATGATAATCTTGCTGCTCTCCTTACCGCTGACCCCTCGTGGCCTGAGCGCCGGGCCACCGCTCCGTGAGCCGGGGAGGCTTTTCGGTGGGGGTTGTTTCACGGTATCTGTCTCCCATGCAAGAGACCGGAGGAGGCGGAGCGATCATCGATCCCGGCCGCGAGATCGTGGAGGCGCATCACCACCTGTGGCCGCATGCCCGGATGCCGGTGGACTGGCCCGGCAGCGGGGGAGGCCCGGACGGCTACCGGCTCCGCGAGCTGTACGCCGACCTGTGCACCGGACACAACGTGGTGCAGACGGTGTTCCTGCAGTGCGGCGCGAGCTACCGCGCCGGCGGCCCGGAGCACCTGCGGCCGGTGGGAGAGACGGAGTGGGTGGCGCAGATCGCGCGTCAGTCGCAGGCCGGGCCAGGACCGGCAGTCGCCGGCATCGTGGCGCACGCCGACCTGCGGCTCGGCGGTGCGCTCGAAGAGGTGCTCGATGCTCACGAGGCCGCCGGAGAGGGGCGCTTCTGCGGCATTCGCCATGGCCTGGCCCGCGGCGACCACCGCGCCGGCACCGCGCTTGCCCCCGGCCCCGCGCCGGCGGGTCTGGCTCGGGACGAGGCGTTCCGGGCCGGCGTGCGGCTGCTCGGCCGCCGCGGACTGCCCTACGAGAGCTGGCACTACCACTACCAGATGGAGGAGTTCATCGCCCTCGCCCGCGCCGTGCCCGACACGGTTATGGTGCTGGATCACTTCGGCACCCCGGTCGGCGTGGGCCGCTACCAATCGCAGCGCGCCGAGGTCTACGCACAACTGAACCGCAACCTGGCGGCCGCGGCCGCCTGTCCGAACGTGGTCGCCAAGCTCGGCGGCCTGGCGATGTGGGACAACGGGTTCCCGTGGGCGGAGCGCGGCACCCGCGCCACCGCCGAGGAGCTGGCGGCGGCCCAGCGCCCCTACTACCTGCACGCGATCGACTGCTTCGGGCCGGAGCGCTGCATGTTCGAGAGCAACTTCCCCGTGGACCGGGTATCGGTCAGCTATCGCGACCTCTACAACGCATTCAAGCTGATGGTCTCCGACTTCTCCGACGCGGACAAGGACGCCCTGTTCAGCGGCACCGCCCGCCGCGTGTACCGGTTACCCGCCCTTTCGAGGCGGCCGCGTCCAGAATAGTACCTGTCTATACTCGAAACTTTCTGTAACGAGAGAATTATTTCGATTACAATACGACCATGTACGAGATCAAGCGCGGAACGTATCTCGACAAGCTGGTGCGCTACGTCGACGCGCCGGTGGCCGTGGCGGTGGTGGGACTCCGGCGGGTCGGAAAGAGCGTGCTCCTGCGTCAGTTCGCCCAGCTTCTGCGTGACCGGGGCAGCGTGGTGTACGTCGACATGGAGGAGATCGCGTTCGAGTGGATCCGCGATGCCGGAGACCTCGTAGCGCACGTAGCGAAGCACAGGGCCGTCGGTCCGACGTACGTGATTGTCGACGAGGTGCAACAGATTCGCGACTGGGAGCGCGCGGTGGCTTCGCTCCAGAACCGGAACGAGACCCACGTCGTCGTCTCCGGTTCGAATTCGACGCTGTTCGCCGGAGAACTCGCGACACGCCTGGCCGGGCGCTACGTGACCGTACGCGTGCTGCCGCTGTCGCTGCGCGAATTCGGGGAGCTCTACTCCGCGACCCAGCGGGAAACGCCGGCGCCGGCCGATCTGTTCTCGCGCTACCGCGCGCTGGGAGGCTTGCCCGGACTGCTCCATACCGATCTCTCCGCCGACCTCGTTCGGCAGATGCTGCGCGATGTCTACAGCACGATCACTCTGCGTGATGTCGTGCAGCGGCAGTCGATCCGCGATCTGGACATGTTCGAGTCGATCGTCCGCTTTGCCATGGACAATGTCGGCAATCTCACGTCAGGCAAGCGGATCTCGGACTTCATGCGTTCTCAGCAGCGGCGTGGAACGGCCGACACCGTGCTGAATTACCTTTCCTATCTGTGCGACGCGTTCGTGCTGGACAAGGTCGACCGGTTCGACGTGCGCGGCAAGCGCCACCTGCAAGTCGGCAGCAAGTACTACCTGGGCGATCTCGGGCTGCGCCGGGGACTTCTGGGTACCCGGGAGCGGTGGATTGCCGGCGACCTGGAGAACCTGGTGTTCCACGAGTTGCTGCGCCGTGACTATCAAGTGGCGGTGGGCACCGTCGGCAGCCGGGAGATCGACTTCGTTGCGGAGGGGGTGAACGGGCGCGTGTACGTGCAGGTGAGCTACCTGATCGGGGCACCGGAGACGCTGGAGCGGGAGAAGTCGTCCCTCCTGCGCACCGGGGACGCACACGCCAAGGTGATTCTTTCCATGGACCCGATAGCGCCGGGACCGCTCGACGGCATCAGGCACCTCAACCTGGTCGATTTTCTGTCGGGAGCCGCTCTGCCGACCGATTAGGTCGGCGAGGCTTGACGGCCGGCTGTTTGCGTTCTTATGTTCCGCCGCTCGACCATGGCATTCGAATCACGAGTCTACGCGCTGCGCATCGAGCAGCACCCCAACGCCGACCGCCTGGAGCTGGCGGCGATCGGCGGGTTCCGTTGCGTCGTCGGCAAGGACAGCTTCACCGACGGCGACCTGGCAGCCTACATCCCGGAAGGCGCGGTGTGCCCCGGCTGGCTGATCGCCGAGCTGGGGCTGGAAGGCAAGCTGGCCGGCAGCAAGAAGAACCGCGTCAAGGCCGTGCAACTGCGCGGCTCGCTGTCGCAGGGGCTGGTCTACCCGGTCCGCGACGGCATGATCCGCGGACGAGAGGTCGTCGAGGGCGACGACGTCACCGAGCTGCTGGAACTGGTCAAGTACGAGCCGCCGATCCCGATCTCGATGCAGGGCGAGGTGGTTGCCGCGCACGGCGCCACCGTCAAGTACGACATCGAGGACTTCAAGAAGTACCCGGAGGAGTTCCGCGCCGGCGAGCCGGTGGCGATCACGGAGAAGCTGCACGGCACCTGGTGCTGCCTCGGCTGGCACCCCGAGCACGGCCCGATCGTCACCTCCAAGGGGATGTCGGACAAGGGCCTGGTGCTGCTGCTGAACGAGGCGAACGAAGGCAACCTGTACGTGCGGACCTGGACCGCACATCATGAGGCGTTCGAGGCGGCGCGTACCCGTCTCGCCGGCGACGGTGCGCCGTGCTACGTCCTGGGCGAGGTATACGGCCGCGGCGTGCAGGACCTGCACTACGGCAAGCCCAACCCCGACTTCGCGGTGTTCGACGCCTACGTGGGCGAGCCGGGACAGGGCCGCTACCTGACCCCGGACGAGTTGGCCGAGTCGCTGAGCGACCTGTTTCCGCTGGTGCCGGTGCTGTTCCGGGGGCCGTTCAGCCTGGCGAAACTGCAGGAGCTGACCGACGGCGCCACCACGCTCGGCGGCGCGCACGTGCGCGAAGGCGTGGTGGTGCGGCCGGCCGCCGAGCGTGTCTCGCACGAGTTCGGCCGGGTAATCCTGAAGAGCGTCTCCGGCAAGTACCTGACCCGCCGCGGCGGAACGGAGTTCAACTGAGCCGCCCATGACTGCCAGAAATCCGCGCTTGGACTCACATCGAGCCGTGCCGAACCGACGTGGTGATGACCAAGCTGCCGAGGACCTCATACGCCGAGGCATTGTGGAACCTCGTACGGCGCCATGTACCGTCGACGAGTTGCAGGCGATGCCGAGTCCCCGCTTGCCGGATGGGGTCAGTGCCAGCCACCTGATCGCCGCGGAACGCTTGGATGAGCGGTGACGTGTAGTGAGAAGCGGCGTCAGGTGACCGCCGCGCCGGCCTTTGGCCGGGTCAGGCGGGCGGCGGCTTGGCGAAGCCGCGCGTCTGGTCCGAGTCTGGTTCACGGGCGGCGGCCAGGCGGTTGCCGATCCGGAAGCGGATGCCGAGCAGGTTGGGGCGCTCCTCGACGGCGTCGACGATCACCGGGCCGAGTGCGCCGCCGAACTTGAAGCCGTGGCCGCTGCCGCCGCCGGCCACGAAGATGCGCTCCGATCCAGGTACGCGGTCTATGAGGAAGTGGTCGTCCGGTGTGTTGGTGTACAGACAGGAGCGCCCCTCGACGACCGTTCCGGTGGCCAGACCAGGAAGCCGGCGGCGCATGAAGTCGACGGCGTCGCGGGCGAATTCCGCGGTGCCGGCGCGCTCGACGTCGGGGTCCACGGTTGCGCCGAGCCGGTCGCGGGCGATCTTCGCGTAGCCGCCGCGCAGGAGCGGAAACCCGTACCAGCCCTCGCCGTCCTCGTCGATCATCCACACCGGCAAGTGGTCGCCGCTGAACGCGCGCGGGTCCCGCGGCTCGATCAACAGCATCTGCTGACGCGTTACCCTGACCCTGGCGCCGACGCCGGGCAGGAGCCGGCCCACCCACGGACCGGCCGCGACCACGATGCGGTCGAACCGCTCGCGTCCGTCCCGGTACGTCACCTCGACGCCCGCCGCCTGCTCCTCGACGCGGGTGACCGGTGTTGAAGCGCACACCCGGCAACCGCTGTCGCGGGCGATGCCGGCCATGACGCCGACGGCGCGGGCGCTCTCCAGGTAGCCGGCCCACGGGTCGAACACGCACGTCTCTCCGGCGGCGAAGCGGAGCTGCGGAAAACGCTTCCCGGCCTCGTCCGCTGACAGCACCGCGATCTCGGCGCCGCGGTCGAGAAGGAAGTCGGCGCTGGCCCGCATCGGGCTGTCGGCACTGAAATCGGCTACTGCCCGAAGGCTGCCGACCTGGTGATAGAACCGTTCCCCCGACCGCTCCTCCCAGGCCTGCCACTGAACGGCCGCTCGTTCCGCCAGCTCGACGTAGGTCTCGTTGTCGCTGGCATACCACATGCGGCGCATCCCCTTGGACACGTCGGTGGAGCTGGCCCCGGGGTGGGGTATCTCCCCCTGCTCGAACACCGACACCACGTGCCCTCGGTCCGCCGCCTCGATGGCAGCCGCCAGACCGAACACCCCCGCCCCGACCACTCCGATCCGCATTCACGCAGCATAGCCACGCGAGCTTGGCACGGCCAGGGAGGCGCTGTCTCTCCTTGCGCGGTCTCTTCGACTACACGACTTCCCAGGGGCGGTGCGCCTGCAACGTGAGGTCACGGCTACCATGCAGGACCGCGATGATGTACAGGTTCTCTGGCTGCACCAGGTACATGATCCGATAGCTGCGAAAAAGGAGTTCGCGGACATCGTCGCGTTGTGCTTCCGGCACCAGACGACCAATCTCCGGATACGAGCCTATGTCTTCGACCACGGCCAGAATTCGCTCGACAAATTGCCGGGCGTAGTACGGTGAGTCCCGTGCGATGTGGTCGCGAATGTCTCGGAGGTCGGCTCGCGCGTGATCGGCCCAGCTAACTCTCACGCTCAAGAAGCTCGGCTCTGACGCGCTCGTGCGGGATGACCCTCTGAGCTTCGACATCGGCGATCCCCCGGTCGATCTTCTGCTTCACATAGAGTTCGTACATGAGATCGTCCCAGGTAGCGTCGTCGCGAAGCCGTTCGATCACGTCGCGGGCAGATTCCTTGACGGAGGGCATGGTCTTCATTCTCTACGCTGCCAAGAGTGTGTCAACCGTGCCGTGCCGCTCCACTGACCGGCACGCATCGGCTGCGCTACACCGTGGGGGCGGCGCCGCCGTCGACGTTGATGGCGGAGCCGGTGACGAAGGCGGCGCGGGCGGAGGCCAGGAACGCGATCACGTCGCCGGCTTCCTCGGCGGGCGCGATGCGACCGAGCGGGATGCGCTTGCCGCCGTCCTGGTAGAACTGCTCCAGCGTGTAGGAGGGGTCGTCCGCGTGCGCGCTCTGCCAGCGGCGGTCGTTCTGCCGGCTCCTGATGTTGTTTACGCACACCGTGTTCACCCGGATGCCGGCGCCGGCGTACTCGTTGGCGAGCGCCTTGGTGAGGGCGATGCCGGCCGCGCGCGACAGCGAGGTGGGCACCGATCCACCGGGCGCCGCCTTGCCGGCCGGCGTGGTGATGTTGATCACTACGCCGCCGCGCTCCTTGAGTGCCGGCAGCACGGCCCGGGTGCAGTGCACGGCGCCGTACAGCTTGAGCTGCAGGTCTTCGCCGAGCAGGTGGTCGTCCATCACCTCGAACGAGTAGGCGTTGCCGGTGCCGGCGTTGTTGACCAGTATGTCGATGCGCCCGAAGTGACCGCGCACGCGCTCCGCCATCGCGGCGATCTGCTCCATGTCGCCGACGTCCGCGGCCACCGGCAGCACGTCCGCGCCGGTCGCGGCCGAGATCTCGCGTGCCGCGGTGTCCAGGTCCGCCTGGTTGCGGGCCACGATCGCCACCCGGGCGCCCTCGCGCGCAAACCGCTCCGCCGCCGCGCGTCCGATTCCGAAACTGCCACCGGTCACGATGGCAACCATGTTTTGCAAACCAAGGTCCATACTGCATCATAGCCGCTATCAGCCATGCAGGAATCAAGTCTCCCGACCATTCGGGAACCACGCCCGCTTACCACCGATGAGTTCCGCTTCTTCCGCTACAATGGCTTCCTCAAGCTGCCGTGGCGGTTGCCCGCCGAATTGGTGGAGGCGATCAGGAGGCAGGCCGCGAACGACATCGAGCAGGCGGTGGAGCCGCTGGTCCGCGACTACCGCGGCGACGTGATGCGCCTGTCGGCCATCTGGGAGCGCGGCGGTGCGATCCGGCGCGCACTCGGCGGCCCGGAAGTGGTGCCGGCGCTGCAGTCGCTGCTCGGCCCCGACGTGGAGTACACGCTCAATCGTCACAATCACCTCACCCTGCGGCGCCAGGACGACCGCACGGCGATGTCGATCGAGTTGCACCGCGACGTGGGAAACTGGTCGCGCACCATCTGTACGATCCTGTTCTACCTGGAGGACACCAACCTCGAGAACGGCTGCACGCAGGTCATTCCCGGCAGCCACCTGCTGCCCGATTTCGCACCGGGGCTGAGGGCGGAGAACGACCCATGGTGGATTGCCTCCGGCCTGCTGGAGCAGCGCATCTCGATTCCGATGCCGGCCGGCGGCCTGCTGGCAATCGACAGCATGCTCGCGCACGCCGCCGGACGCAACCGCACCGACGGCACCCGCATGACGCTGACCGCCGGCTACCACGTGGTGGACCACCACGCCGGCGCGTGGGATCCCAAGCGCGTGGTGGTGTGCGGCGAACGCACATACCACGGCAACGACGTGCGCCGCCGGCGGCGCGCCGAGCCGGAGCGCGCGGCACCGTGAGCCATCGGCACCGGCAGCCCGTGGCGAACGCCGGCTGCATGCGAGCTGCGCTGCTCAGGGGGCGTGCCTCGACCCGGCCTCCTTCCTGGCGCGGTGCATCTCGGCGATCAGTTCGTCGGTGGGCGGATAGTACGTGCCGGGCACGACCCGTTCGGCGCGGATCTTTTCCTTGACGTAGTTCTCGGCGTCCTCGTGCTCCAGCGCCCACTCCAGGGCGGCCTCGGCCATCCACGACGGCACCACCAGCACGCCGTCGTTGTCGCCCACCATCACGTCGCCGGGGCGCACCAGGGCGCCGCCGCACTGGATCTGGATATTCACCTCGGCGGGGGTCGCGTCCACGCCGCCGTGAAAGCTGCGGTGCTTGGCGTAGATGGTGAGCCCGTAGTCTTCTTCGGTCATCACGTCCAGGTCGCGGATGGCGCCGTCGATCACCGCGCCGTCGGCGTTGTTCATGGCCAGTTGCAGCAGCTTGACGTCGCCGGCGAGCACGTCGCGGCTGGAGCCCATGATGTCGGCCACCAGCACGTCGCCGGGGCCGCACTTGCCCATCGCGACGTACTCGGGATCGTCGACGCCGCCCGGCTTCTCGGCCATCAGGTCGGCGCGCCGCGGCAGGAAGCGCAGCGTCACCGCGCGGGCGGCGAACCGCTGCTTGCCGGGCGTCAGGTTGCGCAGCCCCTCGCACACGTTCAGCGGGCACCCGAAGTTGCACACGGCGCCGTACACGGTGGCGCCGGGGATCGACTTCAGGCCGTCGAGGACATCCTGCGGCACGTGTCTCGGTTTCATGTCGAATGTCGGCATGGGCGCATGGTACCGGCGTTTGACAGTGGTTCGCCAGAGGCGGTAGGGTGCCGGAAATCCCAAGTGCACTTGCCGACCAGGGAGGGTCTATCGCATGGCTGACACGGCACCTGCGTTTCCACGTGACAGGCGCGGCGAATGGGTACCTGCGGAATTGCCAAAACCGGGGCCGGCGTTCTCGCGCCCGTGGCAAATCAAGCGGGCCATCAACGTCATATTCGGGTTCGAGGGCATTCTCGGCTGGCAGTCGCTGGTCTACATCGGCCTGACCGTGGTGAGCTGGTTGTTTCTGACCCCGGACATGGCACGCATGCGCACCTTCGGGATCGGTTGGATCGCCGAGCTCTACCTGCGCAACGCGGCGCTGCTGCTGCTGATCGCGGGCCCGCTCCACCTGCGGCTGTACGTGCTGAAGGCGCAGGGCGACCGCTACAAGTTCAACGCCCACTTCCCGCAAGCCGGCAACAGCAAGTTCCTGTTCGGGAGTCAGACCTGGGACAACGTGTTCTGGTGCTTCGTCAGCGGAGTGACCATCTGGACCGCGTTCGAGGCGCTCAGCCTGTGGGCGTATGCCAACGACATCCTGCCGTGGGTGGAGTTCCGCACCAACCCGGTGTACTGCCTGCTGTTGTTCCCGTTCATCCTCCTGTTCCGCCAGGCACACTTCTATTGGACCCATCGGCTCACCCACTGGAAGCCGTACTACCGGGCGGCTCACTACGTGCATCACAAGAACGTCAGTCCCGGCCCGTGGTCGGGATTCTCGATGCATCCGCTGGAGCACCTGATCTACCTGTCCGGCTTCCTGCTGCACTGGATCCTGCCGTCGCACCCGATCCACATGGTGTATCACCTGCTGCACGCCGGCCTGTCCCCGGCCAACGGTCACAGCGGCTTCCACCGCGTCGAGGTAAGGGACAAGCCGAGCGTGAAGAGCGGCGACTACTTCCACTACCTGCATCACCGCTACTTCGACTGCAACTACGGCAACGAAGGGGTGCCGCTGGACAAGTGGTTCGGCAGCTTCCACGACGGCTCGCCGGAGGCGCACGAGGCGATGCGCGGCCGTCACCGCCGCATCAAGCTCGGCCGCAGGTACGTTCCTCAGCCGGGGGCGGCGGCAACCCCCGACCTGCGTTAGATCAGCGCCAACGGCCGCGAGACAACATTTCCCGGCGCGCGAGTGGTCGCCGCCGGGCCAACAGGAGCAACACGACATGGAGCGAACTCTGTACCGCGGCGGCGAAAGCGCCGCCGCACGCATGGAAGAGCAGTGGGGGGCGCTGCGCTGGCTGGCCAGCGGCGCCATCGGCAACGCGGCGGGGCTGACCCTCGGCCACGTATCGATCAAGGCGGGCACTTCCAACCCGCGCCACTGCCACCGCACCTGCGAGGAGGTGCTGTACCTGCTGCGCGGCACCATCACCCACACCCTCGGCGACGAGACGTTCACCATGCAGGCCGGCGACACCATCTCGATTCCCGCCGGGGTGTTCCACAACGGCATCAACGACGGCGACGAGGATGCCGAGATGATCGTGGCCTACGACACCGCCACCCGCGACTTCGTCCTGGAGTAGGACGCCGGCGCCGCTAACGGGGTGCGAGCGGCGCCGACTTGAACGATTTCACTTGGCCGGTGATGGCGCGCTCGGTGGGCAGCCGTTCGATGGAGGAGGCGCCGAAGAAACCGTCGATGCCGGGCATGCGCGCCAGCGCCTCGGAGACGTTCTCGGGTTCGTCGAACGGCCCGCCGTGGCAGATCACCAGCAGGTCTTCGCGCACCGCGCGGCCCGCCGCGGCGATCGCCAGCACGCGCTCGATCGCCTCGTCCAGGCTGAACGCCACCGCTGCCCCGATGCTGCCGGAGGTGGTCAGGCCGACGTGCGCTACCAGTTGGTCGGCGCCCGCTTCCGCCATCGCCGCGGCCTGCTGCTCGTCGAACACGTAGGGCGAGGTGAACAGGTCGATCTCGTGCGCCAGCCGGATTGCCTCGATCTCCTTGTCGTAGCCCATGCCGGTGGCTTCCAGGTTGAGGCGGAACTCGCCGTCGATCAGCCCCACGGTGGGGAAGTTCTGCACCCCCGAGAAGCCGGTCTCCTTGAGCTGGCGCAGAAATACCGGCATCAGCCGGAACGGGTCGGTGCCGCACACCCCGGCCAGCACCGGCGTGTCCCGGACCACCGGCAGCACTTCCGAGGCCATCTCCACCACGATGCCGTTGGCGTCGCCATAGGGCATCATCCCGGCCAGCGAGCCGCGCCCGGCCATGCGGTAGCGGCCCGAGTTGTAGATGATGATCAGGTCCGCGCCGCCCGCCTCGGCGAGCTTGGCGGAGATGCCGGTGCCGGCGCCGCAGCCCACCACCGGGGTCCCGTTCGCCGACTGCGCCCGCAAACGGCGCACGATTTCTTGCCGAGGAATGCCCGTCACTCCAACACCTCCGGCACTGGCAAGCGGGACGCCGACTGTGCCCGTAGACGGCGCACGATTTCTTGCCGAGGAATGGCCGTCACTTCAGCATCTCCAGCAGCAGGTTGGCGGCCCGCCCGGAGAACTCCGGGTCGTTGATGTTATGGTCCGACTCCAGGAATGGGATGTCGGCGCGCAGGTTGCCGCGGATCGCTTCGAAGCAGGCGGCGTCCGCCTCCGGGTCCCAGAACCGCTCGCCCTCGCTGTCCAGCATCGATACGCCGCGCTTCGGCACGAGCACCTTGACCGGCGCGGCGGCCTCGTTGACGGCGGCGGCGATCATCTCGCCGATGCGGCGGTTCTCGGCAACGTTGGTGCGCAGCAGGGTGACGTCCGGGTTCCACTCGTAGAGCTGGCGGCCGCGGTAGTGCTCGGGAACGGTCTCCGGGCCGCCGAAGTTGGCCATGTCCACGCAACCGGGCACCACCACCGCCGGGATGCCGGCGCGGGAGGCGGCCAGGCAGCGCTCCGGGCCGGCGTCGAACACGCCGCCGCACACCGTGTCGGCCAGCTCGGTGGTGGTGATGTCCAGGCTGCCGGCGATGTAGCCGTCGCTGATCAGGCCCTCCATGGTGCGGCCCCCGCTGCCGGTGGCGTGGAACACCAGCACCTCGTAGCCGGCGGCCTCCAGGATGCCTTGCGCGTGGCCGACCGCGGTGGTGGTGTTGCCGAACATCGACGCGGTCAGCAGCGGCCGCTCGTCGCCGGTGGCGGTCGCCGCGGCGCCGCGGCCCCGTACCATGCCGGCGATGGCGCCGGCGGCGTTGGCGTAGATGGCGCGGCTGATGCGGTTCATGCCGGCCACGTCCACGATGGAGGGCATGAAGGTGATGTCCTTGGTGCCGGCGAAGGCGCTCACGTCGCCGCCGCCCACCGTGGACACCATCACCTTCGGTACCCCGACCGGCAACTCGCGCATGGCGGTGGTGGCCAGCGATGTGCCGCCGCTGCCGCCCATGCCGATGATGCCGTCCAGGCGCCCCTCGCCGTGCAGGCGGCTCACCACCGCGGCCAGCCCGCGCGCCATGGTGGCCATCGCCGCGTCCTTGTGGCCGCCCGACGAAAGGTGCGCAAGATCGCCGTCCCCGGCCGCGCACACCTCGGCGCGGGTCACGTCGGGCGTGAAGGCGGGCTCTCCCATCACCCCAAAGTCCACCACCAGCGTGTCCACTCCGGCTCCTTCGATCAGTTCCTTGACGAACGCGAAGTCCGCCCCCTTGGTGTCCAGCGCCCCCACCAGCACTACCGTATCGGCCATCAGTTCCTCCGGCCCTTACCCAAACCCAAATCGCGCCGTCCGGCAAGTACCCCGAACCTCGCTACGGCGGCCCGTGGCCCATCAGCGTCAAACGCCGTGCATTAGCGTCGGCGGTTGTGTGCGATCCGCGCATCGAGTGGTAACATGTGAGCGCCATGATCAAGCGGGTCACGTTCAGGAATTTCCGCAGCCTGCAGGAGGTCGAGTTGGATCTCGGACCACTGACGGTGCTGATCGGACCCAACGGGTCCGGGAAGACCAACGTGATCGACGCCCTTCGGTTCGTCGATGCATTTGCTTGGCAGGGCCGGAGGTTGGACAATGAGATCGATGCCCGCGGTGGCTGGACGGAGTTGGTGTGGGGCGGCGATGCCGCCACTCCTTTGGAAATCGGTGTCGACTTCGAGCAGGAGTGTGGTCTCGTTGCGTACTGTGCGACCCTCCGCCCACGCCGCGATGGTGAAACCGTCGCTGATGCAGAGTCGCTTGCCGTCAACGATACGCCGCAGATTGCTAGGCGCGGCGAACGAGTGGAATTATCGGACGGCGTCCTCGCCAGCCCCCCAAGCGGTGCTCTCAGCGTGGCTCACCTCGGGATCACCCAGATGCTGGCCCGGAAGATACCGTCACTGCGCCTTCCGGATTGGAGCTTCTATGATCTCGTTCCCGGAGCTACCAGGGGACCGAAGCCGATCAAGCGCGAGTACCGACTGGACGTAACCGGCAGCAAGCTTGCTACCGTGGTTCACACGTTGTTTTCCGACGCTGATCCCGCGCTCGAGGATGCGCTCGATTTCTTGAAGGGATGTGTCCCGACCGTGGAGCGCCTGATCTCTCCCATCTTCGGAGAGGGTGAGACCTACGTCGCGCTGGCCGAGCGTGATGTTCCACGACCGGTCGGGTCGTGGGGGCTGTCCGACGGCACGCTGCTGGCCCTGGCGATCGCCGTCGCCCTCGTTACGCCGAGGCCGCCCGATCTCATTTGCCTGGAGTCTCCCGAGGCCGGCATTCATCCACGCATGCTGGAGGCGATCGCTGATCTGTTGGTGTCCGCGTCCGCGGAGACTCAGGTGATCGTCACCACCCACTCTCCCTACCTGCTGCGCTGGTTGCCGTACGAGCATTTCGTGGTCGTGGACAAGGTCGAAGGCGCAACTACGTTGCGTCCCCTGCACGATGACGCGGACCTTCGCGAACTGGTTCAGGAGTTGGGCGCCGGAGAAGCCTGGTACGCCGGCTATCTCGGCGGCGTACCGTGAGCCTGGGGTTGTTCGTCGAAGGGCAGAGCGACCGCGATACGATCCCGATCCTCGCCAGGAAGATCGGCTTTCGAAGGGCGATCCGGTGCCGTGTGGTCGAACGCGGCAGCATGCTGTCGGCCGATCGGATGACACCCCACGTTCGGAGTCTCTCGAAGCAGCATCCCGACCTGACAGACATTCTGATATGCATGGATGGCGACGAGTTCACGCCCGATCAGTTGCGACGACGCGTGATTCAGCCGGCGCGGCAGTTGAACCGCGTGTCGTCGGTGCAGGTGAACTACATCATCGTCGACCGTGCG
The DNA here is from genome assembly GCA_965208575.1 of Spirochaetia bacterium. Classification (GTDB taxonomy): domain Bacteria; phylum Spirochaetota; class Spirochaetia; order SZUA-6; family Bin103; genus Bin103. Next base: position 753,178 of record CBDBOV010000003.1, read on the forward strand.
CTGGAAGGCTGGCTTGCCTGCGACGAGGGGGCGTTACGTGCGGTGCTCGGTTCGCGTGCGAGGATAAATATCAAGAGCCATCCCGAGCACCACCCGCGGCCGGCTGAAATATTGCGACGACTATTTCGCGAGAACGGAAGGACTTTCGTCAAGACCCGCCACGATCCGCAGATCGCCGACCAGGTCACCTCCAGTGTTGTCGCCAGGCGGAGCCCGACATTCACCGAGTTCTCGCGGACTATCAGAAGACTTGATTCCGCGGGCTCGTAAGGCTCGCGAAGTTCGCCCATTGACCATCGACAGGAAGAGTTTCTGACCCCGAGTATACGGTGGTCGTCGTCCGAAGACCGGCGTGCTGCGGTCAACTATCGTTGGTCGTGCCCATCAGGGTGAGGATGCGGGCGACGTAGCCCTGGGTTTCTTCGGGAGCGTGGCCGGTCACATGGGCCCACAGGGCGCAGTCGGCGCGGCACGCTTCCTGGGCGCGCAGGATGCGGCTGCGCCCGCCGTTGTAGCTGGCGAAGGTGAACGCCAGCCGCTCGCGCGGCATCGGAATGTCGTGCCAGCGTTCGTACAGGTCGCGGTCATAGAAGATACCCGCGGCGATGTTGGCCCCGGGATCGTCGTTGTCCAGCACCGGCAGGTCCGACTTCTCGGCGATCTCGCGCAGCGTGGCCGGCATGATCTGCATGATCCCCTTGGCCCCCACCCAGCTCTCCGCATCCTCACGCAGGCCCGACTCGGCGATGCCCTGCGCCTTGAACCAGCGCCAGTCGAAGCCGGGGCCGAAGAACCGCTTCGAGTACTTCCGGAACAGCGGATCGTAGCGGTCGGTCCACACGTCGTGTTCCACCGGCTTGCGACCGAGCACGTCCGTGCCAGCCTGCGCATCGGCCGGGATCGCACCCTCAGCCGATGCTCCCGTCGCGGTGTCGTCCGCAGCATCTGCTGCAGGCAACCCGGCTGCGCATCCGGCCAGAAGCGCGGCGGCCGCCAGGGCCGCCGGCAGGCTCCCGCGGGCGATCCGTGTGACGGTCGCGGTCAATTGAGGCCCATGCCGACGACCAGGCCGATGGCGATGCCGATACCGACGAACATGCCGCCGACCATGGTGCCGATTGCGCGGTTGCCGGCGGCCAGTTGCTCGGCGGTGTCGAACGGGGTCAGGTGATCGATCACCTTGTAGCCCACGAACATGAACGCAATAGCCGCACCCCCGCCGAGCAGTGCGTAGAGCAGATTCAATAGTACGATAGTCACTTCGCTCTCCTCCGAGACATGCGACACATCATACCGCAGCGCAAACCGGCCAAGCCGGTGGCATGATTTGACAGGAACACGCTGCCCGAACATGCTGTTTGCTTGCTGCAGGGAGTGACAGGGACGCGCCCGGAGACGTTGGCGGCACGCCTGGAGGCGATCGGCTATCGAGTGCTGCGGCAGCAGGCGATCGACGAGCCGCTGCTTTATTACGACACCCAGGAGGGAACGGTGTTCGCGCGCGGCGCGCGGCTGTTCCGGAACCTGCCAGCCGCGGCGTCTCGTGAACTGCCGCCGGCGCGGTCGCCGTGGCGGTTCTTCGACCGCCGCCAGGCTTCGGCAAGCTGCGCCTCGCTGGCGGGCCTGCGCCGCGATGTGCCCTGGCTTCCCGACGAGGCCGAGTTGCATCCGATACTGCGAGCGGTACGTAGCGCTGTCCTGCTGCGGCTGCGCGGGTTGGCGACTCGTGACCTGACCGTGGTGGTGGAGCGGTGGAGCTTTGCCGGCACGGCGCCGCCTGCCGACGGCCAACCCCCCGGGCTGCTGGTGCGCGCGGCACTTGAGCGACCGGGCGCGGCCGCCACGAGCAGCACCTCGCCAGCCGCGCGGATGCCCACCGCCTGGTACGTGGCGCCGGACGACGGCCCGCGCCACGACCGCGCCTACCTGGAGATGTTGCTGAGCGAGCATGCCCGCGCGGTCGGGTTGCCGCGTGGCCGCCCGGCAGGCAGTTGGGATCCGCTTGCCACCGGCCTGGAGCTGATCGGCCGCCTGCCGCCCGGCTTGGCCGCGCCGCGCAGCCTGGTCGTGCGCCGCGCCGACTCTCTGACGGCGGTGCTCGGTAAGACGATTCGGTTGCAGGGGCTGCGCCTGGCGAGCTGCGTCGACGGCATCCTTTGCGACCACCATTCCGAATACGTACACGATGCCCGGGTAGCGGTGCGACGGGCGCGCTTCGCGCTTCTCGTGGCGGCGGCAGGTGGCGACCCGGCGGCGCGCGAACTGAGCGGCCGCCTGCGCTGCGTCGCCCGGCTGCTGGGGCCGGTGCGCGACCTCGATGTGCTGCTGGCCCGTCTCCCGAAACTGGCAGCGGCGGCCCGGCCGGACGCGGATCCGGATGGAACCGCCGCCAGCGCCGCCGAACAGCGCTTGTCCGACGAGCTGTGGGCGCGCCGCGAGGAGCGCCGCGGCACGGCTGGCGAGTTGCTGCACGATGCGGACACCTGCCGCCTCCTGGAGCAGATCTCTGGTTGGCGGGCGGACGGCATTGCCGATCAGCCGGCCGGGAGCAGCGCGCGTGATGCGTTGCGCGTCGCCCTGGAGCGGGTGGACAAAGCGGGAACCGCGGTTGCCACCTCCGAGTCCGTGCCGGTTGGCAACCTGCACCGGCTGCGGCTGCGCTTGAAGCGGCTGCGCTACACGGCGGAGCTGTTCTCGGGAGCCCTGAAAAGAAGGCGCGACAATCGCGCCCTGGGCGCTGTCGTTGCCGAGTGCGCCGCCGCACAGACGTTGCTCGGCGACCTCAACGATGACGCAGTTGCCGAGACGGAGATTGCCGCGGCGGCCGGTGTGGTGCGCAACCGGGACAGCGGAGATGATCGAATCGCGGCAGATCTCGCTCACCGGATTGTCGCTGTGCTCCAGCAGCGGCAGGAGCGGGCGGCCCGCAACTTCGCGCAAGGTTGGCGCCGGCAGCGAAGCCGGCTGCGCAAATCGTTGCAGGAGCTGTTGGGATGACGGTCATTGCGCTGGCCGGCGTGAAGGGCGGCGTCGGCAAGACCGCCGCGGCCGTCAACCTGGCGGTCCTGGCTGCGCGTGCGGACGCTCCCGCGCTGCTCTGGGACATGGATCCGCAGGGCGCCGCCGGGTTCTGCCTGGCCCAGGAGGCGACGTTGCGACGCAAGCCGGCCCGGCTGCTGTCCGGACGCACTGCCCTGCGCGCAGAAGCGGTGGAGACTCCATACCGGGGCCTGGACCTGGTGCCGTCGCGGCTGGGCATGCGCCACCTGGAGCGCCTGCTCGGTCCGGCGGGCGGTAAGCGTGCCGGGGTTCGGAGGGCGCTGCGCGGAGTGCGGCGCTCCTACCGGTGGGTGGTGCTCGATTGCCCGTCCGGTGCGGGACGACTCATGGAACACGTACTGCGGGCCGCCGACCTGGTGCTGGCGCCGGTGGTGCCGTCGCCGCTGGCGATCCGTGGTTACGAGGAACTGCTCGTACTGGCGGCCAAGACCGGCGCCGGACGCGAGCGCATCGTACCGTTCTTCTCCATGGTGGAGCACCGCAAGCGGCTGCACCGGCAGGCGATGGCGGAGCTGCGCCGGCGCGATTCGCGCTTTCTGAACACGGCGATTCCCTATCGTGCCGACATCGAGCGCATGGGCGAGACGCGCAAGCCGATCGTCGCCCAGCGCCCCTCCTCGCAGGCGACGGCGGCCTACCGGGCGCTGTGGCGGGAGTGCCGCCGCCTGGCAGCAGGTGGTTCGCCACGGGCCGCTCGATGAGGGCGGGCGCGACGGGCCGCCGGCGATGACCGCGGCTGTGCTGCGGGACCGCCGGTAACCGGACCGATCTGCGCCATGCTGAGCGCGAAGCGTTCAGCATCATGTTGAGCGCGAAGCGTTCAGCATCATGTTGAGCGCGAAGCGTTCAGCATTTATGTTGATCGCGAACATCGCTCAGCATCATGTTGCGCGGCATGTTGCCGTGAGTCTGAACGGTCACTCCGTGACATGGAAGACGATGAAGACCGATGCCGAAGCATCGGCTGTCGGCCGGCTATTTCGGACCAGGCAGCGCGTCCGCGCGGCGAGATGCGCGACACCAGGAGACCAAGGAGGCCACGATGCCAGGTTTGTTCGATCTTCCCTTCGACCAGTTGCAGGACTACCAGGGAGTCAATCCCCGGCCCGCCGACTTCGACGCGTACTGGGAGCGCGCTCACCGGGAACTTGCGGCGGTGGAAGCCGCGGTGGAACTGGTGCCGGCGCAGTTCCAGGCGCCGTTCGCGCGCTGCGACCACCTCTACTTCACCGGCGCCGGCGGAGCGCGCGTGCACGCCAAGCTGCTGCGCCGCATCGGGGCGGCGGAACCCGGCCCGGCGGTGCTGATGTTCCACGGCTACCGAGGCCAGTCGCCGGAGTGGTCGGAGATGCTCGGCTACGTCGCCGCCGGCTTCACGGTGGCGGCGTTGGACTGCCGCGGCCAGGGCGGCCGCTCCGACGACGCCGGCGGCGTGCGCGGCAACACGCTGTACGGCCATATCATCCGCGGGCTCGCGGACGGCCCGGACCAGCTCCTGTACCGGCACATCTTTCTCGACACGGCACAGCTCGCCGGCATCGTGATGGGCCTCGACGAAGTGGACGCGGGGCGCTTGGGGGCGACCGGCGCCTCCCAGGGCGGCGGTCTGACCCTCGCCTGCGCCGCGCTGGAGCCGCGCATCAGGCGCGCGGCTCCCGTGTACCCATTCCTGTGCGACTACCAGCGGGTATGGGAGATGGATCAGGCGGAGCGCGCCTACCGCGAGCTGCGCGACTTCTTCCGCATGTTCGACCCCACGCATGAACGGCAGGCGCACTATTTCGAGCGCCTCGGCTACATCGACGTGCAGCATCTCGCCGCGCGCATCGAAGCGCAGGTGCTGATGGGGGTGGGCCTGATGGACCAGGTGTGCCCGCCCTCCACGCAGTTCGCAGCCTACAACAAGATCACCGCGCCGAAGGAGATGGTGATTTTCCCCGACTACGAGCACGAAGCCCTGCCCGGGTTCCGCGACCGAACCTTCCAGTTCATGCTCGGCCTGTAGCCGGCACCCGCCGGGGGACCGTCAGATCCCGGTCAGCCGGAGGCCGCGCGCCGCCTGGGCGTGTACGCCAGCAACAGGCCGATCTGGCGGTAGCCGACCAGCGGGTACAGCTTGGCGCCGGTGTGGCTGGATGTCAGCACCGCCATGCTGGCGCCGTGCGCACGGTCGTCGCGCAGCATGCGGCACAGCATGGCGCGGGCGATGCCGCGGCGCCGGAATTGTTCCACCACGAACAGGTTCTGGCACCAAGTGGCGCCGCTCACGGTGATGCTGCCCACCCAGCCCACCACCGTGTCGTCGATGAACGCCGCGTACTGGCGCTGCCGGGCGCCCGGATGCAGGTCTTCGGGGCGGATCTGCCGGTTGCGGGTGGCCCGGTGCAGGTGCTCGGCCATCTCCGCCGTCAGTACGCGCTCGATCACGGCCGGGGCAGGCACGCGCGGTATGCGCCGCAGCGGGTGCGCCATCAGCGGCTCGGTGGTGTTGAGCCGGTAGTCGAGCGCCTTGAAGCCGTCGCGCAACGGCTGGTCCGAGGTACCGGCAGGATGGATGGCACAGATCACGTAGCGGCCGCGGGTCCCGGCGCGCGCGGCGGCGTCCACCGCGGCCGCGGGCAGGTTGCAGCTCACCCACTCCTCGCTGCGATAGTTGCCGCGGCGCCGCGGGGCGTCGCGCAGTACCCACAGCGGCGGCGCCGACGGGAAGCCGGGCACGCCGACCTTCGTTGCTTCGTAGGGGTGGGTGCGGCTGCGGACGTAGGAGAATCCGCGCGCGAACACCTCCATGGCTCGTTCCAGTTCCGCGGCGGCGGATGCCGGCATGCAGTTACTTCCCGTTCCGCCCGACGATTTGCATGGGCATGCCGTTGTGCGGCCTCAGCCCCACCCACGGCGCCGGCCGCGGCGGCTCGCCGGCGGTCAACTCGAGCCGATAGTCTTGCGAGATGCGGGCGATGGCCAGGATAGACTCGGTGGTGGCGAAGCCCTGCCCGATACAGGTGCGCGGACCGGCGCTGAACGGCAGGTAGCTGTACCGCCGCGGGTCCGGGCCGTCGAGCCAACGCTGCGGCCGGAACCGCTCCGCCTCGGCAAAGAACCTTTCGTCGCGGTGTGTCACCCACGGACAGATCAGGATCACCGTGCCGGGCGCCACGGGGTAGCCATTGAGGGTGAACTCCTCGTATGCCATGCGCGGGATTATCGGCACCGGCGGATACAGGCGCAGCGCCTCCTTGAACACCGCGTCGCACCAGGTCAGCTCCGGCACGTCGTCCTTCGCCGGTGCGCGCCCGTTCAGGGTCGCGTCGACTTCACCGGTCAGCCGGTCCGCGATCGATGGGTGCTGGGCGAGCAGGTACCAGGTCCAGGTCAGCGCGACCGCCGTGGTCTCGTGGCCAGCGATCAGCAGCGCCATCATCTGGTAGTGCCACTCCGGATCGCTCAGCAGGCCGGGCTCGGCCGCGCCCGCACGGCGCAGCAGGTCGATCAGGTCGCCGGCGCCGTGATGCACCTCCGGATGGTCGCGGATCACCCGCTCGATCAGTGCCCGCCCCTCCTGAACCGCCCTGCGCAGCTTGACGTTTTCCTTCGTCGGCACGATCGGCGGCGCCTGGAACGGATGGGTCGCGCGGTGGGTGATGTCGCGGACGATCGTCTCGCAGGTGTCCAGGATCGCGTCCCGCCGGTCGGGGTAGTCGGCGCCGTACAGCGAATTGAGCACGATGTCGAGCGACAGGCGGGCCATTTCGCGATGCACTTCGACCACTTCGCCCTGTTTCCAGGTCGATATGTGGCGCTCGGCCATGCGCACCATGGTGGGGCCGTAGCGCGCGAGGGCGCTGCCCTTGAGCAGCGGGTTGAACCGGTGCCGCTCGCGGACCCAGAAGTCCTCGTCGCCGGGAAAGTTGATCACCCGGTACACGTCCTCGCCGCCGGCCAGCAAGTGGTCGAGCCGGGTAGGGGGCTTCGACTTGCTGCGCGTGAACCGGCGCGCGTTGGTGGCGAGCACGCTCTCCAGCAGCGCCGGGTGGTTGATGAACAGCAGCTCCTGGCGGCCCGCGGTGAGCCGCACGATGTCGCCGTGCTCGCGGGCGGCCCGGGTCAGGAACCCGAGCGGATCGCGGCGAAAGTGCAGTGCATTGCCGACCAGCGGGACGCCGCGTGGTCCCGGTGGATCATGGTTGCTCAGGGGAGCGCCTCCACGAGAGTTGGTGTGCTCAATGCTGGCCGCGCACGCGCCTGCCGGTCAACCGCCGTCTCGAACGAATCGGTTCCGGCTGGATCACAAGTGCAGCGAAGCCGCTGGGCGGAGGCGCTTCCTCCGGGATGGGGCGGCGGCGGGTCGTCGTTGTGCTACGCTCGGCGCATGGCAGGTGGGGTCCGCATGGAGCGCGAGCGGGAGCAACTTGTCGGCGACGGGTTCTGCATCGTCCCCGGCGTTCTGGATGCCGGCATGCTGGACTCGCTGCGACGGGAGTCGTCGGCGCTGCTCGATCAGCTCAGCGAGGAGGAGAAACGCGTCCAGGGAGGGCAGGCCGGCCACCGGGCATCGACCGGGGGCGTACCGCCGGCGTCACGCCAGCGTCTGCTGCCGCTGCTGCCGCGCTACTCCGGAACCGCCGAGCCGGCCGCGACCAACCGGCGCCGCGGCGATTACCTCAAGAAAGTTTGAGCCGGGGTCAGGTGGCGTAGGGGTCGGCGGCGTCGCGCAGGCCGTCGCCGACGAAGTTGAACATCATCACCGCCAGGATCACGGGAAACGCGGGGATGATCAGCCACGGCTGCAGTGCCAGCACCGAGATCGACTGCGCGTCCTGCAGCAGCGTCCCCCAGCTCACCGCCGGCGCCCGGATGCCCAGGCCCAGGAAGCTGAGCGCGGTTTCTCCCGCGATCATGAATGGTATTGCCAGGGTGAGATGGGTGATCAGGTAGCTGGTGAAGCCGGGAACCAGGTGGCGGCGGATGATGGCGCCGTTCTTGGCGGCCGCCACCTGGGCGGCCATCACGAAGTCTTCCTCGCGCAGGCTGATGAGCTTGCCGCGCACCACCCGCGCCAGGCCGGGCCAGGCCAGCAGCGCCAGGATGATCGTGATGGCGAAGTAGATCTTCAGGATGCCCCAGTCGTGCGGCAGGGCGGCCGACAGCGCAATCCACAGCGGGATGGTAGGGATACTCAGCAGCATGTCGATGACGCGCTGGATCGCGTCGTCCACCACGCCTCCGTAGTAGCCCGACATGCCGCCCAGGATCACCCCGAGGATGAACGCCACGAACACGCCGCCGAAGCCGATGAACAGCGAGACGCGGCCGGCGTAGAACGTGCGCGAGAACACGTCGCGCCCGAGCCGGTCGGAGCCGAACAGGAACAGCGGCACCGACGGGTCGTCGATCCCGAACAGCTTGACGTTCCAGGGGATGAACCCGAGCAGGGTGAACGGCTCCTCGCTGCGCACGAAGAAGCGGATGACGAGTTCGCGGTCGCTGTCGGTGTACTGGTAGGTGAAGGTGGCCTTGTCCAGTTCACGCGCCCGGGCGAAAACGAACGGCCGGCTCAACCCGCGCGTGGGACTGACGAATCGGACGCGGGTAGGCGGCGCCTCGCCGAACTCCTTGAAGCGGTGCAGCGCCGGGTAGGGAGTGAAGAACTCGGCAAAGAGCGAGATGAAGTAGAGCGCGCCGAGCACCACGATCGCCAACACCGCCAGCTTGTGGCGCCGGAACTTGCGCCACACCAGTTGCCCCTGGGAAGCGACGAAAGCACGCTCTTCGGCGGTCGTGGCTCCGTTGTCGGATGCCGTGGTCTCCGCCGCGGCCCGACCCGGCGCCGCCGCGCGGACGGCAGCCGCGTCGGCGCCCCGTCGAGCCATCAGCCGGCGCTCCGGCCGAAGCGGATGCGGGGATCGATCACCGCCAGCAGGATGTCGGACACCAGGGTGCCGACAATGACCAGCGCGCTCAGGATCATCACGATGCTGCCGACGAGGTACATGTCCTCCGACAGCGCGCCCTCCAGCAGCACCGGCCCCAGCGTCTCCAGACCCAGTACCCGCGACACGATCACCTCGCCGCTGACCAGGGCCGGCAGCGTCCAGCCGATGGTGCTGATCAGCGGGTTGAAGGCGATGCGCACCGGGTACTTGAAGATGACGCGCGTCTCGCGCAATCCCTTGGCGCGCGCCGTGGTCACGTACAGCTTCTTCAGTTCGTCGAGCAGGGTGCCGCGCAGGATCCGTACCAGCGGCGCGGTGCCGCCCACGGCGAGCACCACGACGCCCAGCCAGGCGTTCTTGGCGACGTCGACTACCTTGGCCAACGACCAGGGCGCGTTGCGGTACTCCAGCGAGTACAGGCTGGTGATGGCATGGCCGGTATTGACGAAGACTATGTAGGCCATCCCCAGCGCCAACAGGAAGTTGGGCACCGCCAGGCCGACGAAGCTCATGGTGGTCGCCGCGTAGTCGGTCAGCGAGTACTGCCGTACCGCGGAGTAGATGCCGAGCGGGACGGCGATGATCCAGGTCACCGCGAATGCCGCGAAGGTGAAGGCGAGCGACAGCGGCAGGCGCTCCAGAATCAGGTCGGTGACCGGCATGTTGTAGATGAAGGAGCGCCCCATCTCGCCCTTGGTCAGGAAGTTGCGCATCCACCGCCAGTACTGGGTCGCCGGATCCTTGTCGAGTCCGTATTGGCGGTAGAGCTGTTCGATCACACTCTCGTTGGCCAGGAAGCCCTGCTCCTCGAGGCGCTGGATGTAGGTCTCGACGTAGCTGCCCGGCGGCAGCAGGATGATGCCGAACGAGGCAATGGAGATCATCACCAGTAGCGGGATCGCGATGAAGAATCGTCGGCGGATGAAAGCAAGCATGCGCGGTTACTCAGGGGGAGCGGCGAGAGATGCTCCCCGCCCCGCGGACGCTGATCCTATCCGGTGGCCGGTGGCCTGTCCAGAACAGGAGACGTGCGGGGAGAGAAAAACGGGCGGGGAAACGACTCCCCGCCCGTTCGTTCGGTAGCGTCCGGCTGGCGGACGGCTACATGTTGCGGTAGAAGAGCTGCTCCATGCCGTAGTCGAGCGCGCGGTCGAAGGGGTAGCCTTCCTTGATCACGTTGCCGAGGTTGACGTTGTACACCGTCGGCACCGTCATGCTGCCGGTGGGCCAGATCGACACGTAGTTGCGGCTGAACCAGTCCATCAGGTCGGCGAACGCCGCCTCACCCTGCGGTGACTGCGGCGGATACACCTTCCAGGCTTCCCACAGCGCGATGTACTCCTCCATGTAGGGCGGCGGCTTGCGGCCGGTCTCGCCGTCGCTCTGGTAGTAGGCCCAGGACTGTGCCGCCCAGTCGCCCTTGGCGTACGGGCCGAAGTCCTCGGAGATGCCCGGCGCCCAGATCGGGCGGTCGGACCAGTGCACCGTGGCCATGTGCTCGTTGGCGGCCTGGCGCTGGCCCCAGATCTGGCTGCCCAGAACGGAGAACGAGGTGCGCACGCCGACTTCTTCGAAGTACTGCTTGAACAGCTCGCCGACCAGCAGGAAGTCCGGGGACACGTTGGCGGTGATGATGTCGAGCGTGAACTCGGTGCCGTCGGGACCGAGCCGGAACCCGTCGGCATCGCGCTCGTCCATGCCCGCCGCGTCGAGCAGCTCGTTGGACTGCGCGGGGTCGTACTCGCGGTCGGTGATGGTGTCCAGCTTGTACTGGCCGAAGTAGACGTTCTCGTTGACGTCGTCCTTGTCGACCGCCAGCGCCAGCGCCTTGCCGAACCGCTTGTCGTTCATCAGCATCTGCCAGGTACTGTCCGGGTTGTCGTACTCGAAGTCCTGGTTCAGGAACAGCACCGGCGGGTTGTTGATCGAGCCGTGCAGCACCGTGGCGATGCCCTTGTCGGCATTCTGCAGGTAGATCGGCAGCTCCTTGAGTTGCGCGTAGCTGGTCACCACGTCGTACTCGCCGGCGGCGGTGTTCAGCTTGATCGCCTCCAGGTCGTTGGAGTTCTCGGCGACGATGTAGTCCACGTAGGGAAGCTGGCTGCCAGCCACGTCAATCTTCCAGTAGTAGGGGTTGCGCTCCAGCGTGTAGCCGGTGCTGGTGGCCTCGATGCCGACCCACGGGGCCAGCGACGGCACGTCCAGGCCGTGCGCGCGGTGCAGCTCCCAGTGCTGCATGTCCTTCTGCTGCACCAACTGCTCCCAGGTCTCGATCTCCAACTCGTCCAGGATCGGCTGGATCTCGTCCATCGGCGTGTAGTCGGCGTGGAACTTCTTGATGAAGTGCGCCGGCCGGAACAGCAGCGTGTAGTCGGGAATCCACGAGGCCAGGTTGGCCAGGAAGAAGCCGTACGACACGTTGAACTCCACGCAGAACGACAGGTCGTCGATGATGGTGACCACCGGCGGCGTACCGTCCGGAGACACGGCGCGGAAGTAGTAGGTGGGGTAGATGCGCTCGTCGCCGTACAACTCGAAGGTCATGCGCACGTCCTCGGTGGTGAGCAGGTGGCCGTCCGACCAGCGCAGCCCCTCGCGGATCGTGAAGCAGAACTCCTTGAAGTCGTCGCTGATGCTGTACTCGCTGACGATCGCCGGCAGCGGATCCTTGGTGCTCTGGTCGGGAGCGCGCAGGAGCGACATGCCAAGCGCCAGGTAGATCTCGTGGACGCCGCTGTTGTTCAGGTTGGGCACCCGGATGGTGCCGCCGTGCTTGCCCGGCTCCCAGTCCAGCCACTGCTCGGAGTTCAGCACTCCGGGGCCGACCACGAACGGCTCTACGGGAACGCGGTCCTCGATCGGCGGCAGTTCGCCGGCGGCCACGCGCGCGGCGAGCAGCGGCGACTCCTTGAAGGTCGCGGGAGCGGCGTACTTCTGCCGTCCCGTCGGGTCCAGGGCCCACTGGCTCCATGCGGTGGTGCCGACCACCAGCAGCGTCAGCGCTGCCAGCAAACGCACATACTTCGTCACGTCAGTTATCCTCCTTGATCGATACACTGTTCGTGAATTTGCCCACTCGGGGCACAATTGTCGGCGAATATATGAATATCCGTCCTCCGTGTCCACACGCCGGGCGCGTCCACCGGAACAAGTGCGGGGCGCGTCAGTCGAGAGGCAGCATGCGCACGGAGACTTCGAGCAGGCTCGCGCCGCCGCCGACGCGCACGCCGCGGGTGGGCGCCACGTCGTGGTAGTCGCGCCCCACCGCCACGCGCACGTGGCGCTCGTCCGGGGCCGTGCGGTTGGTCGGGTCGAATCCCACCCACGACAAGCCGGGCAGCAGGCATTCCACCCAGGCGTGCGACTGGGCGCCCATCTCCTCCTGCCCCGGCTTGCTCGCGAACAGGTAACCCGACACGTAGCGCGCGGGTATCCGCCACGAGCGCGCGACCGCGATCATCACGTGCGCGTAGTCCTGGCACACGCCGCGGCCCGAGTCCAGGATGTGGTCGATCGGCGACACCGCGGTCGTGCTGCCGGGCACGTAGGCGAAGGTTTGGTGCAGCGTGTCCGAGAGCCGGATGAGCGACTGCAGCGGGTCGTCGCCGGGGCGCAGGTCCACCTTGCGCAGGAACGCGGCGAGCGTCGGCGAGGGCCGCGCGTACATGCTCGGACGCGAGAACTCCCAGTGCGCGAACGATCGAGCGAGCGCGCCGGTCTGCTGCCACGCGTCGCCGTCCAGGGCTCCGGGAGTGCCGGCAGGCGCGCGCGCCTCGACGCGCGAGAGCGCCGTAATCTCGATCGCGGCGTGCTCGCGGAGCACGCTGAGGACGTGCCTTGCGTTGCCGAAGCTGTCGGTCTCGGCGGTCATCGACGAGGGGGGATCGGTCCACACGTCGAACGAGTGCAGCCTCTGGCCCCGGTCGTCTCGGGGCCGCATGCACAGGGCCATCACGCAGTGCCGGGCCGGCTCGTCGTAGGTGTAGCGGGTAGTGTGCTCGATCTCGAAGGATGCAGAAGGAGACATGGCGTCAGGAACCGGGCGCGTCCTCTACCGCGTAGTCGAACCAAGCCGCCGTCACCAGTTCGTGCAGCTCCCGGCAATAGGCGTCCATGCGGCGCAGGAAGCCGTCGTGGTCGTCGGTGTCCGGCCACTCGTAGAGCACCATGGCGTGCAGTCTGCCGGCGAGGCGCTCGGCGCGGCCGCTCGCCCGCGCGCCGGCGCCCGGCCCGACTGACACCAGGTAGTCGGACGCCTGGCCGAACACGCGCGCGAGCGAGTTCGGCAGCAACGGGTCGGTAACCAGCATGGTCATCGCGTCGGCGCGTTCCACGTTCATCCCGTACACGCGGTGGTAGGCCTCCTGCGCGTCGTAGATGCGCAGCACCGTGGTCCACTCCGCCGCCATGTCCTCCGCCTGCTCGCCGTCCGCCGCGAGTTGGAACCGCAGCAACGACGTGATCGACTGTGAACGTTCGATGACCCGCCCGAGCTGCAGGAACGCCCAGCCGTCGCCGCGGTACATCGTGGACGCCGCCACGCCCGCGAAGGTGTCGATCTCGGCGGCGGTCTGCGCGTAGAAATCTTCCGGTGACCGGCGCCAGATGTCGCCGATGCCGAGCTTCTGAATGCGCAGGTAGGCCAGGTTGAGGCGGGTCCACATCTCGGCACTGATGCAGTGACGCATCTGCCGCGCGTTCTCGCGCCCCATGGCGAAACAGCTCCACAGCGCACCGGGATTGGTCGGCTCGAAGGTGAGGTCGTCGGCGAGCGTGTAGGAGTCGGCGAGGATGAAATCGTCGCCCGTGGCTTCTATCTCGCCCAGCGGGGGCACGCGGTTCATGGTGCGATAGATGCGCCGCCAGCCGACACCGATTTCGCGTTCGGAGCGGTCGACCAGCGCCTGCGTCTGCAGCCGCAGCAGGCGGCACAGGTGTGCCGCGCGCGCCAAGTGGCGCCCCATCCAGTAGAGACCCTCCGCGCTGCGCGCAAGCATCGGCGACTAGCTGTCCGTGGACGGTCCGGCCCGTTCGCCGCCGTCCCGTTCCATCATCGCGTCAGTCATCGAGGACCCAGAAGTCCTTGCCGCCGGCGCCCTGGCTCGAATTGACCACCGGCTGCCCGGTTCGCAAACACAGACGCTCAATCATCGAGCACCCAGAAGTCCTTGCCGCCGCCGCCCTGGCTCGAATTGACCACCAGGCTGCCGCGCCGCATGGCGACGCGGCAGAAGGCGCCCGGCACGATGCGCGTACGCGTGCCGTGCAACACGAACGGGCGCAGGTCGACGTGGCGCGGCTCGAAGCGGCCGTCGATCAGGCAGGGCGTGCGGGACAGCGCGAGCACCGGCTGCGAGATGAAGTCCGCCGGGTTCGCGCGCACCTGCCTGGCGTACGCTTCCCGTTCCTCCGCGGTGGCGTGCGGCCCGATCAGCATGCCGTACCCGCCCGACTCGCCGACGCGCTTGACCACCAGGTTGTGCAGGTTGTCGAGGGTGTACTCCAGGTCTTCCGGACGCCGGCACAGCCGGGTGTCGACGTTCGCGAGCAACGGCTCCTCCGCCAGGTAGTAGCGCACCATGTCGGGGACGTAGGCGTAGACGCTCTTGTCGTCGGCGACGCCGGTGCCGGGCGCGTTCGCCAGCGCGACGTTGCCGAGCCGGTACGCATGCATCAGCCCGGGCACGCCCAGCACCGAGTCGGGGCGGAACACCAGCGGGTCGAGGAAGTCGTCGTCCACGCGCCGGTAGAGTACGTCGACGCGCCGCAGGCCCTTGGTGGTGCGCATGAACAGGCAGCCGTCGTTGACCAGCAGGTCCCGCCCCTCCACCAGCTCGGCGCCGACTTCGCTGGCCAGAAACACGTGCTCGTAGAACGCGGAGTTGAACACGCCCGGGGTCAACAGCGCGAGCGCAGGGTCGGAGCGGCCCCTGGGATCGAGTTCGCGCAGCGTAGACAGCAGCTCGCGTCCGTAATGTTCCACGTCGCGCACGCGCGATGCGCGGTACAGACGGCGAAAGCTCGCCTTCGTCGCCTTGCGGTTGGCAAGCATGTACGACACGCCGGAAGGCACGCGCAGGTTGTCTTCGAGGACGCGGAAGCCGTCGCGGGTGCGCACCAGGTCGGTGCCGCAGATCGATACCCACGTTCCTGCGGGCGGGGAGAATCCGCGCATCTCGATGCGGTACTGCGGGCAGTCGCGCACCACGTCGACCGGGATCACGCCGTCCTCGACGATCCTGGCCGGACCGTAGACGTCGCTCAGAAACAGGTTGAGCGCCTTGAGCCGTTGCGTGAGCCCCGCCTCCAGTTCGCTCCAGTCGGCGCTCGACATCACCCGCGGGATGCTGTCGATGGGGATGATGCGCTCGTCCGCCTGGTCGTCGGCGTACACGGTGAAGGTGATTCCCTCGTTGCGGAACGAGCGCGTGACCTGCTCCTGGATGGTGGCCAGGGCCTCGCGGGACAGCGAGGTCAGCGTGTCGTACAGGCCGCCCGAGTGCGCGCGCGGGGTACCGTCCGAGGCGAACATCTCGTCGTAGATGGTGGGATCGAGGTCGTAGTCGTCGAAATCCAATTAACGCCTCTGCACTGCGCCCACAGAGTTGCGCAATCCTACCACCGTGTCGAGCACGATGCACCCCCCGGTACCCTTAACCCGCCGAACTGTTGCGACGCGCGCCCGCACGGGTCTGTACACTTGGCACGGCGGCGGCAGTGTGTGCTATGCATGCGCACATGCGGTTGCACATAACTCTGGAAGATGAGTTGGTGGCCGAGCTGGACCGGCGTGCAGGGGCGCGCCGACGGAGTGCATTCGTCGGGCAGTTGGTACGGCGCGCGCTGGAGGACGAGCGGCGCCGGGACGACATCGAAGCGGCGCTCGGCTCGATTGCCGACTCCGGGCACGAGTGGGACGACAACCCGGCGGCATGGGTGCGCGGCCAGCGCCGGGAGGACGTGAGCCGATGCTGACCGTTGAAGAGTTGCGCTTCTTCAAGCGCAACGGGTACCTGGTCAAGCGCGGCGTCATGGACGCGGCGCTGATGGCCCGGGCCCGCGAGTCGCTGTGGGAAGAGCCGCCGCGGTCGCTGAAGCGGGATGATCCGAATACGTGGGTCGGTCCGCTGCCGGCCGGCGACCTGTCCAAGGACCCGGACAGCGTGCGCGGCGAGTACCACTGGAAGTACCGCCGGGTCGGCGCCGAGCCATGGATCGTGCGCATGCTGGCCACCGACCCCGCCATCTTCGCCATGGCGGAGCAGATGCTCGGCGCCGGCGAGCTGCAGCCGCCGGAGCGCATCCGCGGCATCTACTGCATCCTGCCGTTCGGCGACCGCCCGCGCCCGCCGGTCGGCTGCCACTGCGACGGCCATCCCTTCCACCTCGGCGTGGTGGGCTACATCGACGACGTGGCGCCAGGCGGCGGCGGCTTCCACGTATGGCCGGGCAGCCACCGCGCGTTCTACCACACTTTCCGCACCGGCTACGTGCACGAGCCGGCCGAGGCGCACGACGCCGCCACCGAGCGCGTCAACCGGGACACGCCGCCGGTGGAATGCCACGGCAAGGCCGGCGACGTGGTGTTCTGGCACCACCGCCTTGGCCACATGGCGGGGCACAACTACTCGTCGCACATCCGCCAGGCCGTGCTGTACGACTACTGCAAGCGCGACCTGGAACAGGTCCAGGACCAGCCGCCGGCCGCCGACATGTGGCAGCACTGGTCCCCCGAACTGCGCGCCATTCGGTAGTTGATCGTGTTGCAGGTTGTTGCAGTGGGGCTGCCTGGAACAGACGCTCGAGTCTGGCGATAATGGTAACAACTCAAGGAGAGTAACGAATGGCAACTGCAATCACGGCGCCGGCCACCTCGGCGGCGACCACCACCCTGTTCAACAAGACCCTCGGCTGCCTGCTCGGCGGCCTGATCGGCGACGCCATCGGCACGCCCGCGGAGGGCAAGCCGTACGAAGTGCTGAAGGCGCACGGCTGGATCGACGACTTCGACGACGACGGCACCGACGACACGATCATGAAGCACCTGCTCGCCGATGCGCTGATCCGCACCGGCGGGCACGCCACCATCGACGACTGGGCGGCCGTCTGGCTGGACCGCTGGGACGACATCTTCGGCGCCAAGCTGAACAAGTTCTTCCCGTCGGTGACCCATACCGCGCAGAAGCTGCGCCGCCACTCGGTGCCGCGCATGGCGGCGCTCGGCAACATGCCGAGCTCCAGCACCGCCATGTGCTTTTCGCCGGTGGGCATCGTCAACGCCTGCAACCCGCGCTCCGCGGCGCTGCAGGGCTACAACCTGGCGGCGCTGATCCACGGTCACGACGTCGGCTTCTGCCAGGACGCCGCCGTGGCGATGGCCGCCGGCGTCGCCGAGGCGTTCCGCTCCGGCGCCAGCGTGGCATCCGTGGTGGCCGCCACCCAGGACTACATTGTCCAGGACAGCGGCGCCGAGATGCTCGACCTGATCGGCCGCTTCCTGGAGCTGGCGCGCGAGGACGGCGACTACGAGGGCTTCCGCGAGCGCGCCTACGCGAACGCGGACACCCTGTTCCGGCGCATCGGCTGCGACTCCCGCGAGACGGTGCCGGTGACCGTGGCGCTGTTCGAGCTGGCCGGGGGCGACGTCGAGAAGTGCGTGACCTACGGCGCCAACTTCGGCCGCGACGCCGACACCATCGCCACCATGTGCGGCGCCCTCGGCGGCGCCCTGAACGGGGTCGACGGCATCCGCGCCGACTGGGTGGAGAAGGCGCAGCGCCTCACCGCCACCGACCAGCAGGAATTGGCCCACGACCTGGTGCGCACCGCGGTAGCCAAGATCCGCGACCGCAAGGCGGCCATCTCCGAGTTCGGCAAGATCGCCTGACGCGGGGATACACTCTGATGTCGCGCCGCCCTGGGCGGCGGCGCGGCACATCGGGAGGAGCATGGCAAACAACCAGTCGACCGCAACCACGCCCGCGGTCACGAGCGCACCGCCGCTGAACGCCAAGTGGCGCAAGATCACCGTCAACTGGCAGCTCTACCTGCTGTGCGTTCTGCCGATCGCCTGGCTGATCATCTTCATGTACATCCCGATGTACGGGAACCTGATCGCCTTCAAGCGCTACGTCCCGACCCTCGGCGTGCTCGGCAGCCCCTGGGTCGGGTTCGACAACTTCATCCGCTTCTTCAAGTCCTACCGCTTCTTCCAGGTGCTGTGGAACACCTTCTACCTGAGCTTCTACGACCTGCTCGTCGGCTTCCCGATCCCGATCGCGCTCGCCCTGGTGCTGCACTACATGCCGATCGCGCGCTACAAGAAGACCGTACAGATGGTCACCTACGCGCCGCACTTCATCTCGACGGTGGTGATGGTGGGGATCATCTTCAAGCTCGGCTCGCAGCGCATCGGGCTGGTCAACGTGATGCTCGCGGGGCTGGGACTGCCGGAAGTCAACTTCCTGGGCAGCTCACAGTTGTTCGGGCACGTGTTCGTGTGGACCAACGTGTGGCAGCAGATGGGCTGGGGCACCATCATCTACCTGGCGGCGCTGTCGGCGGTCGATCCCGAGCTGCACGAGTCGGCCACCGTGGACGGCGCCTCCATCTGGCAGCGGATGCGCCACATCGACATACCCGGCATCCTGCCCACGGTGATCATTCTGCTGATCCTGCGCGCCGGCATGATCCTGCAGGTCGGCTTCGAGAAGGTGTTCCTGCTGCAGAACAACCTCAACATCGAGGCGTCGGAGGTGATCCAGACCTACGTCTACAAGATCGGGATCGCCAGCCGCAACCCGAACTTCCACTACGCCACCGCGATCGGGTTGTTCCAGAACGTGGTGATGTTCCTGATGCTGATCGCGGTCAACCGGATCGCCCGGCGCGTATCCGACACCTCGCTCTGGTAGGCTGCACGTGCTGAAGGCACTCACCGGCGCGGGCGGCATCCGCTACTCGAAGGAAGACCGCCTGTTCTACGTGCTCGACTTCATCGTGCTCACGATCGTCTTCGTGCTGGTCATCTATCCGCTCATCTACATCCTGAGTTCAAGCTTCTCCGACAAGCTTGCGGTCATGGCGGGCCGCGTCATCCTGTGGCCGATCAAACCCTCGCTGGAAGGGTACCAGGCGGTGTTCGAGTTCGACGAGGTGTGGGTCGGCTACTACAACACGATCATTTACACGGTGTTCGGCACGGCGCTGAACGTGTTCATGACCATGATCGTCGCCTACCCGCTGTCGCGCCGCGACTTCGTGGGCCGCAACCTGATCATGTTCGCCTTTACCTTCACGCTGTTCTTTCACGGCGGCCTGATTCCCACCTACCTGCTGATCCGCAGCCTCGGGCTGATCGACACGCGCGCGGTGATGATCATCCCGTGGGCGATCGCGGTCTACAACGTGATCATTACCCGCACCTTCCTGCAGTCCTCCATTCCCACGGAACTGTACGAGGCGGCGCGCGTGGACGGCGCGTCCAACATCCGCATGCTGCTGATGATCGTGCTGCCGCTGTCGGGGCCGATCATCGCCGTCATCTCGCTGTTCT
This sequence comes from Spirochaetia bacterium, assembly GCA_965208575.1. Classification (GTDB taxonomy): domain Bacteria; phylum Spirochaetota; class Spirochaetia; order SZUA-6; family Bin103; genus Bin103. The sequence goes on from CBDBOV010000003.1 coordinate 772,726, forward strand.
ACGCGGTCGGGCACTGGAATCAGTTCTTCAACGCGCTGATCTACCTGCGCCGCAGCGAACTCAAGCCGCTGCAACTGGTGCTGCGCGATATCCTGGTGCTCAACTCGCCGGCCGCGCTGAGCGACCTGATGGCATCGGCCACCCCCGAGGAGCTGGAGGCGCTGCAGCAGCGCGCGTTTCTGCAGAGCCTGATCCAGTTTGCCCTGATCATCATCGCCACGGCGCCGGTCCTGGTTGCCTACCCGTTCGTGCAGAAGCACTTCGTGCGCGGGGTGATGATCGGCGCCATCAAGGGGTAGGCGCGGCGCGGGCGCGGCGCGCGGCGCCGAGTCGCATTGACACGCCGGCACCCGGCGGCCGACATTGCGCGGCGAATCCAACTTCCAAACCGGTGCCCACGGGCACCAAAAGGAGACCTTGCATGAAGAGAGTCATTCTCGTGCCGGTGCTTGCGGCGCTGGCGGCATTCGCCTTTGCGGGCGGCGACGGCGAAGGTGCGGCCGGGGAAGGCCCGGCGCTCAATCCGCCCGGCACCTACCCGGTCGTGAACGAGCCCTACTCGTTCACGGCGGTGGCCTACTACAGCTCCAGCACCTCGACCGGCAACCCGGACGACGTGTGGTTCGCCGACTACATCGCCGACCTCACCGGCATCCGCGTCGACTTCCTGGAGATGATCGAGGCCAACAACGCGCAGGAGCGGTTCAACCTGATCCTCGCGTCCGGCGACCTGCCGGAGCTGCTCATTCCGCACGGCACGCTTACCGCGCAGCAGGTGTTCACGCATGGCCGCAACGGCACGTTCCTGGCGCTCAACGACCTGATCGACGCGCGCATGCCGGAGTACAAGCAGCGCCTCGAGGAAGAGCCGGAAGTGGCCGACCGCCTCACCATGCCGGACGGCAACATCTACTCCACCGTCGACCTGGAAGCCAACTGCTTCCATTGCCAGTACTCGGTGAAGATGTGGCTGTACAAGCCGTGGGTGGACAAGCTCGGCCTGGAGTGGCCGGAGACCACCGAGGACTTCTACAACGTGCTCAAGGCGTTCAAGGAGCAGGATCCCAACGGCAACGGCAAGGCGGACGAGGTGCCGCTGCTCGGCGCCACCACGAGCTGGCGCACCGATCCGTTCGGCTTCCTGATGAACTCGTTCGTCTACACGGTGATGCCGCAGCACCTGAACAACTACGGCTCGTTCCTGGAGCGCGACGGCGACCAGGTGCGCTTCGTGGCCGACACGCCGGAGTGGCGTGAGGGCCTGAAGTACATGCACCGCCTGGCGTCCGAGGGGCTGCTCGCCGAGGAGACGTTCGTGTGGCGGCGCGAGGAGAGCCGCCAGTTGGTGGAGAATCCCGAAGCCGAGATGGTGGGCGCGTATCCGTCCGGCTGGTTTGGCGTATTGACCATCAACGGAGCCGGCACCGGCCGCTTTGCCGGTTTCAAGGCGGTGGCGCCGCTGACCGGCCCGGACGGCACCAGGCAGGCGTCGTTCTTCCCGTTCTCCATGCGCTACCAGGCGGAAATCACCAACCAGGCCCGCCATCCGCAAGTGATCGCCCAGTACCTGGACTACTTCCACCAGTCGGACCCCGAGACTCAGCAGATCGTCGGCGGGCGCCGCGAGGGCATCGAGTGGCGCTACCTCACCGACGACGAGTTGAAGATGGGGCTGGTCGGACGCGACGGCACTCCCGCCACCATGAAGAACCTGAAGGCGCTGCCGTTCGGCACCGAGCTGCACGAAACCGGCTGGCCGCGCACCGCGCCGGGGCGCTGGTCGCGCTACGCCTACTCGGCGCTCGATCCGGAGTGGGCGGACGATCCGTCGAAGCAGGAGTACCACCTGATGGTGTGGACGCGCGACCTGATGCAGCCCTACCGCGTCGAGAAGCACATGACGCCCGACCTGGTGTTCGAGGGCGCGGTGGAGGATGAACTGGTCGACCTGCAGGAGCTGATCACCAGCGCCACCGGCCTGGTCATGCAGCGCTCCACGCAGTTCGTGCTCGGCGACCTGGACATTCACTCCGACGCCGACTGGAACAACTACGTGGCCGAGCTCGAGCGCGCCGGCGCCAAGCGCTACGAAGAGATCTGGCAGGAGACCCTGCTGGCCAACATGTAGCGAAACTGCTGGCAGTTTCTTGCTTGCAGGCTGACGGCCGGGGCACGCCGACGCGCGCGTCCCGGCCTCTTTGTGCCCGCGCCGCGTCCGTCAGTGCCGCCGCGCCAGGCGCGTCAGGTCAGAGGCAGTCGGGAAGGCCTTCGGTCCAGCGGCCGAATGGGAGCGACGCCGGTCTGGCCGTCACGGTTGACCCGGCCATCCGCAACCGGTCTCCTCCCATGTTGTCGCCGGCGGTCGGCGATGCCGGGCTCCGGGCGCGGCGCCTTGCGGCGCCGGGCTGTCAGTGTGTCGCGGAGCGCCCGCCGCGCTGCAGCGGGTCCTGGCGGTAGAAGGCGGCGAGTTGCCGGTACACGCCGGGATATTGCCCGTGTAGCGCATCCGGCTGCTCGAAAAACAGCTCGCTGGTGACGGCGAAGAACTCGGCCGGGTTCTCGGCGGCGTACAGGTCGACCGCGCCCTCGCGGCCGGCGCGCTCGTCGGCGCAGATCCGCTCGTAGGCGCCGCCGAGCTCGCGGTGCCACGCCTCGGGGTCCATGTCGCGGTGCAGGGCGGGGCGGCCGTTCATGGCGCCGTCGAGCAGGTCCAGCTTGTGCGCCGCCTCGTGAATCACCACGTTGCAGCCGTGCCCCCAGCCCGACTCCTCCACGTCTTCCCAGGACAGTACGACCGGCCCCTCGTCCCACGCCTCGCCGGCCAACTCCTCCTCCCACTCGCGCACCACGCCGCTGTCGTCGGTCTCTTCCATCTCCGCGGCAAACGCCTGCGGCAACAGCACGACGGTGCGCCAGCCGCGGTACCACTCGAAGCCGAGCCCCAGGATCGGCAAACACGCTTGCGCCGCCACTACCAGCCGGTACAGCGTCTCGTCCTCCTCCAGGCCGCGCACCTCGAACCGCTTGCGGCGCAGAAACCGCTCCACCAGCTCCTTCAGGCGGGCATCTTCGTCCGTGGTGAGGCGGGCCAGGATCGGGTGCTGCTCGCGCACCCAGCGCCACTGCTCCGCCGACACCGCCCCGCGCCGCGGGCGGCCGCGGCGCCATGGCCACGCGCGTCCGGTGCTGGTCTCCGCCATGGGCCGACGCTACCGGGATGTGATCGCTCGCGCAGGCGAGCGAAGATCCGGCAGGCGAGCACGCCGCAGACCGAAGGGCCAACCGCCCAGGCACGGCTCCGCCGATGCATTCACGATGCTGCCTCCTTGCGGCATCGGGCGATCCGCGCCCCCGTCACCGCGGCGCTACGCACGTCAGAGCCTCCACGCAGCACGCCGTGGTGAAGGCTTCGGAACCGAAGCCAAGGTTCGTGCCGGGCTGACCGAGCCAGGCGAGACACTCCGGCCAGCCGCCGTCGGCGCGCTGCGCCTCCAGCAGCCGGCCGACCGCCATCCGTACCACCTCCGCCCGAGCATCAGCGCACAGGCGGTGCAACGCCGTCACCGCCTGCGCGGTGCGCATGATGTCCCCAAACCCGCCGTCCGGCTGCCGGCAGGACAGGATCCGGGCTGCCAGCGCCGCCTGCTGCCGGGCGAACACCGGCGGAGCAAGGCGGCGCGCGCGGGCCAGCGCCACGTACAGATCGATGGGAAAGGGATAGTAGTGCAGGGAGAGATCTCGTTCGCCGCCGTCCGCGACCAGCGTCTCGAGCCAGTCTTGCGCCGCGCGCGTCTCCGGACGGTCGCCCAGGTACGCCACGACGTTGGCATTGACCACGGAGTCGACCGGATTCAGGGCGTGGCTCACTCGTTCCGGCCCGGCCATCCAGGTTCGGAACCGGCCCGCGCGGTCGCGGAACGACGCCAGGAGCGCGACGTTGCGTGCCAGCAGCAGCCAGAGGTGGGGACCGGCCGCCAGCGAGCAGATCGCGGTGTCGTCGAGGTCGGGCGGGAGCCGGGGCCAGTAGCGCCACACTCCGGGGTATCCGATACAGGCGTGCAGGAACGTCCGGGTGCGCCGGCGCAGCCGCTCGGCGACCGGGTCGTCACACCCCTGCAGCGCCAGCAACCCGAGTCCGGCGACGAACGGCGGATACTCGGCAGCACCCGGGCCATCCATCGCGCGGTTCGCGTGACGCCGCATCGGCCAGGCACCGTGCGCCGTCACGGCGTCCCGGAGAAAGCGCAGGCCACGCGCAATCGCCCCGGCGACAGGCTCCCCCGGGCCGTCCCGCCGCGCTGTCCGCGGCGGCGCGGGCGGGTCTGCGCACGTCACCGTGCAACGCTCGTGGCCGCGCGGCGCAGCCCGCTCTCGCGGTCCGGCGGTGGAGTGCAGGCTGGTGCAGGTTGGTCTCGCCAAAACGCCGGTCTCCGTTGGGCACTCGCACCCTGCTGCCTTGACCGCGGAAACGGAGACCCGGTCAACTCCACTCGACGGTCAGGTGCCTCAGTCCCCGAAACGTGAACGCCCGAAGGATATCGGGAACGCCGCCGTCCGCCAACCGCATGTGGGGCAGGCGCCGGGTCAATTCCTCCAGGATGATCCTCATCGCGAGTCGGGAAAGCGGCGCACCGAGGCAGAAGTGCGGGCCATGTCCGAACGACAGATGTTCACGCGCATTGTCACGGTCGATGACCATCCGCTCGCCGTCCGCGAACACGGTCTCGTCGCGATTGCCGGAGGCGCGCAGCAGCATGATCCTCGCGCCGCGCGCGATGCGCCGACCGCCCACCTCCGTGTCGCGGGTCACCAGGCGCGGAGACACCAGCACGGGCGCGCACAAGCGCAGGATCTCTTCGACCGCGTTGGGGATGAGCGCGCGATCGGCACACAGCCGCTGCCACGGTACGCGTTCGTCGAGCAGCCTCCGGATGCCGCCGGCAAGGGTGTGGCTCACGTTGTCCACGGCCGAACTCTGCAGCAGGAACGCGATGTTGTGGAGATAGTTGTCCGTAAACAGCGACGGGTCCGTGCACCGGGCGCGGATCGCCGCGCCGAGGTAGTCGTCGCCCGGCCGCTCGATGGCGCGCGCCACCAGCCTGCCGGAGGAGGCCCACAACCGGACGACGGCGTTCATCAGCGACACTTGCGCGTCTTCGGACCACGCGCCCCACGTTTCGAGCCGGCGCATCCCTCCCGGCCAGGAGGCGAGGTCGGCATCGTCGTCCGCACCGAGCAGGCGCACCATCATCAGGTACGCCGCCGGTCTCAGAAGCTCGGCGAGAAGGTCCGCGCGACCGTCATCGACGAAGCGGTCGATCCGGTGGGTGACGATCGCGCGGATTTCCGGCTCCAGCGGCGCGACGCGGCGGGCGGAAAGGCCGTCGCCGAACAAACGCCGGTGGCGGCGGTGGGTCGGCGGATCCTCGTCCACCAGCGCCGGCTCCAGCCGCATGCCGGACGAATCGTAGAGTTCCCGCGCCCGCGGGCACAGCGACCGCGCCGCTACGGGCTCGCGGACGATGGCCGACGAGAAGGTTGCCGGATCCGTGAACACCGCGCGGATGTCGCGGTATCGGGCAACCGCCCACCAGCCGACTTCGGGAACGTGCAGCACCGGCTCCTCGGCCCTCGCCCACGCGAAGAATCGGTAGGGGTCGGCGAAGTAGCCGGTCAGCAGCGATTCGCGCACGTTCCCGGCATGCGCGGCGATCATCTGCTCGAACCGCGTCGTTGCCGGTGCCGTTCCCTGTTCCGGCGGCCGCTCCTGCCGCGGCTCAGGGCCGTGTTGCCGGCGGTGCACTACCGGTGGGCGGCCCCGCTACCGCCGCCGGTGCCGGTCCACTCGACCGTGAGGTGCTTCAGCCCGCGGAACGTGAACGTCCGGAAGATGTCGGCACCGCCGCCGCCGCCGTCCGCCAGCCGCAAGCCCGGCAGGCGGCGGGTCAACTCCTCCAGGATGATCTTCATCTCCAGCCGGGCAAGCGGCGCCCCGAGGCAGAAATGCGGGCCGTGCCCGAACGAGAGGTGATCGCGGGCGTTTTCGCGGTCAATGGCCATCCGTTCGCCGTCCGGGAACACCTCTTCGTCGCGATTGCCCGACGCGAGCAGCAGCAGAATCCGCGCACCGGCGGGAATGGGTCGGCCGCCCACCTCGGTGGCGCGGGTCGCGAGGCGCGGGAACGCCAGCAGCGGCGTGCCGAAACGCAGGATCTCTTCGACCGCGTTGGGGATGAGCCCCGGGTCGGCGCACAGCCGACGCCACGGCGTCCGGTCGTCGAGCATGGTCCTGATGCCGTGGGCAAGCGCATGGCTCTGGTTGTCGGCGCCGGCGGTCTGCAGCAGGAACGCGACGTTGTGGAGGTAGTTGTCCGTGAACAGCGACGGCTGTGCGCGCCGGGCGCGCACCGCGTCGCCGAGGTAGTTGTCGCCGGGATGCTCGATCGCGTTTCTCACCAGCCAGCCGCTGACGCACCACAAGCGGGCGACCATGTGCATGTGGGAGATCTGCGCGGCCTCCGTCGGCGTTCCCCAGGTTTCCACGCGGGGCATCCCGCCCGGCCAGTCGGACAGGTCGAAGTGGTCGTCTTCCCCGCCGAGCAGGTGGAACGTCATCCGGCTCGCCGCGGGCTGCAGGAGCCGGGAGAGCAGGTCCGCGCGCCGGTCATCGGCGAAGCGGTCGATCTGGCTGGTGACGATGGCGCGGATCTTCGGCTCGAGCCGCGCCACGCGGCGTGCGGAGAGGCCCTCGCCGAACAAGCGGCGGTGGCGTCGGTGGGTCGCCGGCTCCTCGTCGGCGAGCGTCGGCTCCAGCCGCACGCCGGCCGACGCATGGATCTCGCTCGCCCGCGGGCACAGCGGGGTGATCGGCTGGCGGACAATGGATGACGAGAAGGTGACCGGATCCCTGAACACCGAGCGGATGTCGCGGTAACGGGCAACCGCCCACCAGCCGACTTCCGGAAGGTGCAGCACCGGCGCCTCGGCCCTGGCCCAGGCGAAGAACCGGAACGGGTCGCCAAAGTAGCCGGCCAGCGGCGAATCGCGCTCCTGCGTGCCATGGGCCGCGATCAACTCCTCGAACCTCGTTACGCCGCGTACTGTCACCGCGTTCCCCCCGTAAGCGTTCGACGCGCAGCGTTGCGCCGGCAACGCTGCGCATCAACCTGGTGCACGCCGCCGCCGCCGTACGCTACCCGCGCCGCGCGTGGCCGGCGGCGGGAGTCTGTCTGCCGTACCACGAGCTGAGTGTCTCGAACGTGCGGTAACCGGCGGCCGGGTACGCCTTGGCTTCCAGCGCGGCGCCGGCGCCCCCGTCGTCCGCATCGAACGAAACCTTGACGTGATGGAGGCCGGTGAACACCCCGAACGTGTCCCGCCCGCGGAACACGAGTTCCCGTCCGGGCCAGACGGCCAGCGCGTCCAACTTCTCCGGCAGACACAGTCCCGCTGCGCACAGCCGGGCGAGGAAGGGGCGCCAGCCGGCGACACCGGCGTGCTGCAGCCTGCCCGGCTCGCCCTGGAACAGTTCGAGTCCGACGCGGGGTACGACGCCGGCCGCGGTTACGCCGACCGCCAGCCGGAGCGAGCGAAACGACCCCTCGAACGCGGCCAGGAAGGCGGCGACTTTGCCGCCCGGTCCCCGCCACCGCAGCCCTTCCAGCAGCGGCAGCGCACACGCCGGTTCCAGGGTGCGGCTGACGACCTTGAACGCTCGACCCGCGCGCCCCGGCATGATCCCGATGCAATCGACCATGCCGCCGGCCGCCGCCAGCCCGTCGAACGTCCGCTCCAGCGCTCCTCGCTCCGCGCCGGTCAAGCGCCAGCCGGCGGCGCCCGCGATCCACGCTCCCACGGTCTGCGCCGCCGGAAACCCGGCAGCGCCCTGGGCCGCCAGGTCGGATCGAATCCGTACGAACCGCCCATGGGGGCCACCCGGAGAGCCGGACGTGAGGTCGAACTCGATGCCCATGTCGTCGGCCCACGGTGCGCTCTCCTCGATCGCGGCCAGATGGTCGCCGAACCCGGCGGCGGGGGACCCCGCCGCCGCCCGCTCGCCTTGCCGCACGTAGTGCTCGGCGAGCCGACTCCCGCGCCGCACTGCCATGTAGAGGTCGGTTCCGGCCGCCGGGTCGCCGAGCCGCAGCTCGAAACCGAAGCCGGTGCCCGGGTCGACCGGCAGTCCGCGGACCGCCTCGCGCAGGCGGAGCCAGCCGGCGCCGTCGATCAGCACCGGGGAAATCGCCCGCGAGAGGGCGTCGAGGACTGCGCCGAACGCGGAGGCGGCATCGGCCGCCGGCAGGACCATCCGCCGCAGCGTCCGGTTCCGGTGAGCGGCGTGTCAACGGCCGCCGTCCGCAGGCGACGGCACGAACATCACGAAAGATCGACCTTTTCCCCGTATCATTTACAACAGTACACAATATGTTATGGTATTTTGACCATGTTGTTCGAGATCCGAGGTTTCCGTGCGACGCCATCGCGGGGAATCAATCATGTCGACAACGAAGGAGACTTCGATGAGTACGATCGAAACGACCAGCGGCGCGATGACCGCAACCGAGCTGCGCGATCAACTGTTCGCGAGGGCAGCCGATGACGACGAGTTCCGCTCGCGGCTCCTGGCGGATCCGAGTGCCCTCCTGCGCGACGACTACGGCATCGTCCTGCCGGAGAACCTGAAGCTCCACGTCCACGAGGAAGACGCGACGACCGCTCACCTGGTGCTGCCGCGCTCCCAAAAGCTCACCGAAGAGGAACTCGCGTCCACCTCCGGTTCGTCGTATTACTGATCGCGTCGCTGGGACGCGGTGGCGCCGGATTCGCCGCTGTCCTGCGCTTGGCGCGTTCCACGCTGCCCGAGGCCCTTATCGATGATCGTGGCTGGGAGCGGTTGGCGGCGCGCGCCGGGAAGCTTCCCGCGGAGGCCGCCGATGCCATGTTCGGGTTCGAGTGCCGGCTCGACAATGGCGAAGCCGCGGCTGACTTGCTGCTGTCGGTCCCGCCGGCCGAGCGTTTCGCCGATGCCCTGGTTCGAGACAGCGCTGCGGCCGGCTCCCGAACGACATCGCTCGCGCGTTTGCTGTGCGAATTGCGGCAGCCGCGGTCCCCGTTTGCGCCGGTCGTGGACTTGGTGGCGCTCGAGTATGACGTTGCCGGCGTGGAAGGCACTCAGGCGCCGGGTGTTTTCTTGCGCAGTACCGCGGCGAGCGGGTACGCGGACGCGCGCCTGCTGACCGCCGCCATCGCCCTGGCCGCGGGTTGGGACGAGGAACCGTGCGAACGAGACGCGGTCGCCCGCGTGCTCGCCGCGCTGCCGGCCGGCGCCGCGGTACGCTGGGCGGGGGCGTTTCCGGACCGCGAGAAGCGCGCCGTGCGGCTGTTGATCCGCGCCTTGGGCGACCGTGCGGCGGCGTTCCTCGCCCGGATCGGTTGGACCGGCGATGCCCCGGCCATCGACCGGATACTGGCTCCGTTCCACGCCGTCGGAGTGGACAACTGGGTGCTCGCCCTCGACGTGGCGGCAGGACGCATAGCGCCCCGACTCGGGCTCGAACTGTCGCGGCCAGGGCGCGCCGCCGGGAGATGGAGGCAGGCGCTCGCGATGATGACCCGCAACCGCTGGTGCCTGCCCGGGAAAGCGGAGGCACTCGGCCGCACTACCCGCAGCGAACGGTTCTTCTCGCCCGCCGGCGTCTCCGAACTGCACTGCGGGCTCCATCACGTCAAGCTGGCCGTCGCGGGCGGCGAGCGCGGCGTCGGCACTTCCGGCGACGGTGTAGCGGGAGCGAAGGGCTATGTGGCCTGCGTGCTGCGCCGGCTGTCGTGACCGCGGAAGCGTCTCGTGACCGGCCTGGGCAACAGCCCGTTTCGAGAGCGCGCCATCGTCCGCAATGCACAGCCGGAACCGCTCGACGACCGCGCCCAGGTAACCGCGCCTCGTGAGTGGGTGGTGCTCGCCTGCCTGGGACTGGCTCTTGCTGCGCTCGTCGCCTGGGGTGTCTTCGGCAGCGTGGAACGCACGCTGCGCACCGGCGGCGTGCTGGTCCTGTCCGGCGAACGGCGCACGCTCCTGTCGGGGGCCGCGGGAACGGTGACCGAGATACGGGCGCCGGTGGGGCGACGGGTGGCCGGCGGCCAGGCGATTGCCCGTATCGCCCTTGCCGAACACCCGGGGTCGGCGGTGGAGGAGACCATCGTCAGTCCCGGCAATGGCGTGGTAGCCACCCTGCTTGTCATGCCCGGACAGGCGGTTCCGGCCGGCGGCCCGGTCGCCGACGTCGTGTATGGCGCCGCCGGCCGGATGGATGCGGTGGCGTTCGTCTCGCCGCGCGAAGCGTGGCTGCTCGGCGCCGGCCTGAGCGCGCGCGTGGCGGTCGAGTCGCCGGCGGGCGTCCGCGTGCTGCCGGCCACGCTCACCGCGATCGCGCCGCGCGCCGCGAGTCCTCCGGGTTGGCTGACGCGGATGGTACCGGACGCCCCGCTGCCGCGACGGGGTCATCTCCTCCGGGTCACGATCGCGAACACGCCGCGCGCCGGGCACTCGGACGATGCGCCGCGAGGTCTCGACGATGGCACGCCGTGCCGGATCGAGGTCGTGGTGGAACGCACGTCTCCGTTCAGTCTTCTGATCCGCAGGTAGGGACGATGCCGAAGTTCACGCGCCGCGTACGCACGCCGCTGGTGTTTCAGATGGAGGCGACCGAGTGCGGCGCCGCGTGCCTGGCCGCCGTGCTCCGCCATTTCGGACACTGGGTGTCGCTCGAGGAGATGCGCACAGCGTGCGACGTGGGCCGCGACGGCTGCTCCGCCGCCGACATCGTGCGCGCGGCGCGCCAGTACGGGCTGCAGGCGACCGGGTGGAGGCAGGACCTGGAGGATCTTCCCGGGCTGTCGCTGCCGGCCATCCTGTTCTGGGAGTTCCGGCACTTCGTGGTGCTGGAGGGGATCGGCCGGCGAGGCTACCATCTCAACGATCCGAGCCGCGGCCGGCGCGTGGTGGATCGGGACGGTTTCGACCGTGGATTCACCGGAGTGGCCCTGGAACTGGAGCCGGGTGAGTCGTTTCGCCGCACCGGGAGGCCGCCGGGCGTGCTGCGCCGACTGTGGCCCTGGGTCCGTGGACTCTGGCCGTCGCTCCTGTTCGCGGTCCTCGCCGGGCTGCTGCTCGCCGCGCCGGGGGCGGCGGCACCGGTCCTGCTGGCGCTGTTCGTCGACGACGTGCTCGCCGGCGGCCAGAGCCACTGGAGCGGTGCCCTGGTGGGCGCCATGGCCGCCGCCGCGGCGGTCGCCTACCTCCTCACCTGGCTGCGCGTGCGAGCGCTGCGGCGGCTGTCGGTCGCGGTCGCGGTCCGGCAGGCGGATCGCTTCGTGGGCCGTCTGCTGGGCCGGTCGGCGCGCTTCTTCGCACGGCGCATGGCAGGAGACCTGCTGTCGCGGATGCACTCCATCGAGCGGGTGGTCACCGTCGGCGTGCAGCAGTCGGTGGGCGTGACCGTCGAGTTGGCGATGAGCCTGGCGTTCCTGTCGCTGATGTTCGTCTACGATGCGGCGCTTGCCGCCTTCGTCGTGGTGGTCGCGGTGTCGTGCGCGGCCGCGGCGCGGCTCGCAAGCCGCTGGCGAACCGACGACAGCCATGCCCTGCGCCGCGAGCAGGGCCTGTGGACCGGCGTCGGTCTCGGGGGACTGCGCATCGTCGAGACCATTCAGGCGACCGCGTCCGAGGATGGCTTCTTCGCGCGCTGGAGCGGGCACCAGGCGCGCGAACTGAACGCCCGCCAGCGATTCGAGGAGCTCGGGCACGTCACCGAGGCGGTGCCGATCCTGTTTACCGCGCTCGGCGGGGCCGCGGTCCTGGCGATCGGTGGATGGTACGCGTTGGCGGCGGCGATGCCGCTCGGCAGCCTGATCGCATTCTACGTGCTGGCGTGGAACTTCCTGCAGCCGGTGGGGCGCTTCGTGCGGTTTGCCGAACTGGTGCGCACGCTGGACGCGGAGCTGGCGCGGCTGGAGGAGGTGCTCGATCCGCAGAACGCGGATTTCGATCCGCCGAACACGGAGTCTGGCCCGCGGAACGCGGGGAGCGCCGCGCCGGATGCGCGGCACGCGGCTGAACCGCCCGCCGCGCCGGGTATCGTGAGCGTCGGCGGGCGGCTGCGGCTGCGCGGCCGGCTCGAGATGCGTGACGTGACGTTCGGGTTTCAGCGCTATCGTCCGCCGCTGATCGACCGATTCAACCTCACGATCGAGCCCGGCCAGCGCGTTGCCATCGTCGGGCCGAGCGGATCGGGCAAGTCGACCCTGTCGCTGCTGGCGGCAGGGATCTACCGGCCCTGGTCGGGCCGGATACTGTTCGACGGAATGAGTCGCGGGGAGATTCCGCCCGACGTGCTCAACGACTCGATTTCCGTCGTGACCCAGGACACGGCGTTGATCGCCGGCTCTGTGCGCGACAATCTCACGCTGTGGGACCCGAACGTCCCCGACCCGTTGGTGATCGGCGCCGCCCGCGATGCGGTGATCCACGACGACATCATCGCCCGGTCCCGTGGTTACGACGCCGAGGTCGAGGAACGCGGGCGCAATTTCAGCGGCGGCCAGCGCCAGCGGCTGGAAATTGCTCGCGCGCTGGTCACGGGCCCTGCGCTGCTGATTCTCGACGAGGCCACGGCGGCGCTCGACGCGGTCACCGAGGTCCGGATCGATGACGCACTGCGCCGCCGCGGCTGCTCGTGCCTGATCGTCGCCCACCGCCTGAGCACGATCCGCGACTGCGACCGCATCATCGTGCTCGACGGCGGGCGGGCGGTGCAGGACGGCGTGCATGACGATCTGATCGCCGCCCAAGGCGGTCTCTACCGGGAACTCGTCCATGCCTCCTGAACACGGTTCCGGGGCCGCCGCCCGGCGGCCGGGGCGTCGCGCCGGGATCGCGGGGATCGCCGGCATGGCCGGGGTGCGCGGCGAGCGCGTGGTGAGCGCGGCGAACCTCCCGGTGCGGCTCGATGACCCCGAAAGCGTGTGGCTGGTCGAGCACGGCGCACTCGACGTCTTCCTCGTGCGCTTCTGCGACGGCATGGCTGAGGCGCCGTTTCACCACGTGCTGCGGCTGGAAACCGGACGGCTGGCCTTCGGTTCCGCCGCCGCCGAGGAATTGAGGGTGGTGGCCAAGGGGCTGCCGGGCACCATCCTGCGGCGGATGCCGGTCGCCGACCTCGCCGCCGGACCAGCCGACCTCGGCGCCGGAACGAGCGACCTCGGCGCCGGAGCGGGCGGCGGTGCCGACATGCTGCGCCGCGCGCTCGCCGCGCACGCCGACCACTGGATCGGCGGTTTCGTGTCCGCGATCGCCGCCCAGGTGGAGCCTCGACCGCGCCCGGAGGTATTGCTCGCCGAAGGAGTCAGGAGCGGCGTCAGCGGGGTGGTAGCGAGCGCCGAAGGCGTGGTGTGGGTGCACGGCGGCGCGGCGGCGCTGTTCGGCACCGAAGATCCGCGCGAGGGGGAACTCGTGCCGCTGGCGCCGGCCGGCTGGGCCACGCTCCATGAACCGGCCCGGATTACGGTTCGCACCTCGCGCGCACTCGGCAGCGAGGAGCTGTTGTCCCGCGCCCTGCCGGGGTTCCATCGCCTGGCATTTGCCGCGGAGTTGTTCAACCGGCAGTTGGCGCTGGCCGACCAGGCCAATCTGCAGGTCGCGCGTTCGGCGTGGCGCCGCCGCGACGAGGACGAGGCGCGCGGACGGCTGTACCGCCTCATGGCGCCGGGTGCGCCGGGTGCGCCGGCCGCCTCGAGCGGCGCGGCGTTGATGGCCGCGGTGGGTGCGGTGGGCCGCCACGAGCGCATCGCCGTCCGGGAGCCGGCCACGCTCTCGGACGAGCCGCCGACGCTCGCCGGCGTCCTGCGCGCGTCGGGAGTCCGGGCCAGGCGGGTGCGCCTCGCTCCGGGGGACCGATGGTGGCGCGGCGACAGCGGCGCGATCGTCGCCTTCCGGCGCGACGGCGGCGCGCCCGTCGCCCTCCTGCCGGGAGCGACCGGGCGCTATCGGCTGCACGACCCGCAGACCGGCGGCTCGGCGCCGATCCGGCGCTCGGCCGCCGCCGAGCTGGCGGACCACGGCTACGTGCTGTACCCGCCGCTGCCCGACGGCGGACCCGTCGGCCTGCGGACGCTGCTGGCGACCGCCGCCGGCAGGTTCGGCGCCGACCTCGCCCGGGTCGTCGCGGCCGGGTGTGTGGCGGGCGTCCTGGCGCTGGCGCCGGCCGCGGGCATCGGCGTGCTGGTGGACCGCGTCATCCCGTCGAACGACCACCGGGCCCTGCTCCAGCTCGCGGCGGTGCTGGTGGTGCTCGCGCTCACCGGGGCGCTGGCCCACGTGCTGCGCGGCACCGCGGTCATGCGCATCGAGGCTCGGCTCGCCGCCCGCGCCACCGCCGCGCTCTGGGACCGCCTGCTGCGGCTGCCGATCCGGTTCCACCGCAAGTACAGTTCGGGCGAGCTGTCGACGCGGGCGCTGGCGTTCCAGACCGCGCGCGACCGGCTCTCCGGAGCGGCCGGGGCCGCGCTGCTGTCCGCCCTGTTTCTGGTGCTGTCGATCTGCCTCGTACTCCTGTACGACGCGGTGCTCGGCTCGGTGAGCCTGGGCATCGGGATCATCGCCCTGGCGGTGACGGTCGCTCTCGGGGCGGCGCAGCTTGCGCCCGGGCGCCGGCGATTCCGCGAGGAACGTCTGCTCACCGGCCGCATGTCGCAATTCATCGACTGCATCCGCAAGCTGCAGGCCGCCGGCGCCGAGCAATCCGCGCGTGCATCGTGGGCGCGGCGCTACCGCGAACAGAAACTGGCGGAGATGCGCGCCGGCGTGCTGGACGAACACCTGAAGGCGTTCAGCGCAGCGGTGCCCCTGATCGCGGGGGCTGCCCTGTTCGCGGTGTCCGCGGCACGGCAGGACGGCGCCCTCGGGGTCGCCGAGTTCGTGGTCGTGTACGTCGCTTCGATGATTTTCTACGCCGCCATCATCGCGCTCGGCGGCGCGTTCGAAGCGGTTGCGTCGGTCGTTCCCGCCTGTGAGCAGATTCTGCCCGTGCTTGCCGCCACCCCCGAGGACGCAAGCGGACGGGGTCCGCCGGTCGTGCTCGGGGGCGGACTCCGCTTCGATTCGGTCAGCTTTCGCTATGGCGACGCCGGCCCGCCGGTGCTCGATGGCGTCACCTGGTACGCGGAGCCGGGCGAGTTCGTCGCCATCGTCGGCGAATCGGGAGCCGGCAAGAGCACACTGGTGGGCGTCGCGCTCGGGCTCGAGGCGCCGACCGGAGGCGCCGTGTACTACGACGACCGCGACCTTGCCCATCTCGACCGGGTCTCGGTGCGCCGGCAGGTAGGTGTCGTCCTGCAGGATGGCGGCAGCCACATCGGCACGGTGCTCGACAACATCATCGGACTGGACCAGGCCCTGACCGCCGGCGATGCCTGGCGCGCCGCCCGGCTGGCAGCGGTGGACCGCGACATCGCCGCGATGCCGATGCAGATGCACACCGGCATGGGTGAGCGTGCGGCGGTCGTGTCCGGCGGGCAGAGCCAGCGCATTCGCATCGCCGCCGCGCTGGTCCGCAACCCGCGCATCGTGTTTCTCGACGAGGCCACCAACTGGCTGGATCGCACGAACCAGGCGGCGGTGATGGAGGGATTGCGCACGTCCACTGCCACGCGCATCGTCATCGCCCACCGCATGTCGACGATCCGCGAGGCTCACCGCATCTACGTGCTCGAAGCCGGGCGGATCGTGCAGGTCGGCCGGTTCGACGAGCTCGCCGGCACCGACGGCCCGTTTCGCGACCTGGTGCGCCGGCAGATGCCGTAACCGCGCCGCCCCAGCGCCAGCGTCACGCAGGATGAAGTAGGCGACGGCGGGTGCCGCCACGATCCGCAACGGGTGCTCGCGCCGGAGCGCCCTGGTGAGTCTGCCGATAGCGGTGGCGGGCGCGATGCGCAACTCGCCGCGCGCTGCTCCGCCGGCTGCTGCGCAGTGGTGCCGGTCAGCGGCCCATCCAGCGCAGCTTGCCGGGCTCGAACACGCGCCCCGGCTCGCCGTAGTCGTTGCCGGCAAGGTCCTTGCCGCGCAGCAGGTAGACGGTGTGCCGGCCCTTCTGCCGCTCCGGGTTGAACTTCACGTCGCTGGTCATGTAGCGCATGGTGTAGCCGCAGCGGCGGCGGCCGCTGGTGTTGGGGCTGGAGCTGTGCATCAGCTTGGCGTGGTGCACGTGGCACTCGCCGGCGCGGATCGCCAGGTCCACCGCCTTGCTCTCGTCGAGCTGGTCGGGGCGGATGCGGGTGCGGAACACGTGCTCGGAGTGGTCCACCTCCTCGTACTCCGAGAAGCCGTGGTGGTGGGTGCCGGGGATCACCCGCATGCAGCCGTTGTCGGGCTGCGAGTCGTCGATCGCCAGCCATACGGTGACCACCTGGTACTTGCTCAGCGATACGTTCCAGTAGGCGGAGTCCTCGTGCCACGGCACCGCCAGGCCGCGTTTCGGCAGCTTGCACAGGAAGTGGCTGGCCCACAGGGCGATGTTGGGCCCGATCAGGCGCTCCACGAAGTCGAGTACCTCGTCCGCGGCCAGCCACTCGAACAGCTCGGGAAACGCGAAATGCGGGACGTCCATCCCCTCCGGGCGCGCGTCCGCCGGCAACTGCTCGAGCATGTCATCGAAAACGCTCTGCAGGCGGCGGAATTTCTCTGCAGGAAAAAGCTGGTGGCGGTAGACCAGGTAGCCCTGCTCGGTGAAGAACGAGACGTCGGTGTCGGTCAAGTGCAGCGGGTGTTCACTCAATGTCGGTGTGCTCCTGATGTGATTCCGGCGTGTGCGGGCACCCGGTGCCCCGCCGCGCGTTCCGTCGCCGCCGCTCGTTATGAGCGCCATCCGCAGGACTCGCGTGGCAGTCGTTCATGGCAGCAGGGCGCTCAGGGCGGCGCCGGCGGCGCGTTCGCGCTCCGCCTTCTCGGCGGCCGCCCGCGCCAGGCCGCGGGCCAGCTCCTCCTGGTCCTGGTCCGCGTTGCGTTTCACCTTGTCGACCCAGTCCGGCCTGATGGCGCCCACGCCGCCGAACGCCCCGGCGATCGCGCCGCCCATGGCGGCCATGGTGTCGGTGTCGCCGCCAAGGTTGGCGGCGAAGGTCACGCAGCGTTCCACGTCGCCCTCGGCCAGTGAGAACAGGGCCAGGGTCAGCGGCACGGTTTCCAGGGAGTTGGCCTTGCGGGGCTGGAAGAAACGCTCCTTGTGTTCGTGCACGTAGGCGCGAAAGGCGGCGTACTCGCGGTCGCGGGCGGCGTCGAGCGCCTGCTCGACTCCGGCCAGCATGCGGGCGCCGCTGGTGGCCGGGATCGGCGCCACCGCCTCCTGCACGATCGACTCGACCGTGGCGCCGGCGCGGCAGGCGGCCGCCACGGCCGCGGCTACGATGGCCGCCCCGTCCTGGCAGAAGCCGGCGTCCTGGACGTTGATCAGCGAGGCGAGATGAGTGGCCTGCGCCGCCGCCTGTGCCGGGTTGCAGGCGTTCACCAGCCCCGCCGGCGCCATGCACATGGCGGAACTGGAGCAGGGGATGTTGCCCAGCGCCGCCATTCTCGGCGCGCCCTGCACGCGCAGCCGGCGCGCCGTGTGCAGCACGGAGAGGAAGAACTTCTGCTGCTTGGGACCGAAGATATCGTCCCACGCCGCCATCCAGTCGTCCGCCCAGTCGTCGATGGTGGCGTACCCGGAGGTGCGGATCAGCGTCCGAGCCAGGATGTCGCGCAGAACGGTGTCGTCGGTGCCGCCCGACTCGAAGTCGTCCAGCCAGCCGAGCTGCGCGTCGATCTCGTCCGCGCTCTTGCCCTCCGACGGCGCCCCCAGCGCGTCGCCGATCACCCCGCCGACCAGCGCCCCGAGGCACTTGTCATAAAGAAGGCTCCCCTCGATTTCTGTCATGGCGTGCTCCACTCCTCCACGGACTGCCTGCGAGCATAGCACGCGTGGCGCGGGGGCGCGTGCGTCGCGTCAGCGCCGGCCGACCACCCTGCTCAGGGCCAGGGTGCGCTGCCTGGTCTGCGCCAGTTCCGGTTCGAGGCGCGGCGCGTCGCCGAACCAGCGCTGGCGGCGCAGATGGCCGACCGCGGCCGCCAGCGCCGCCGGCGTCCCGATGCGGCACAGTTGCTCGCTGGCGTAGGCGGCCACGTACGGATCCGAGTCTTCCAGGGCAGCCGCCAGCGACGGCACCGCGGCGTCCTGCGGGCCGTTCAGCCGCGCCAGGCCCTGGACGGCAAGCTGCCGCAACTGGCTGTTGGACTCGCGCTGCAGCGCGCCGGCCAGCGCTGCCAGCGCCGGTGCCTGCGGGTGGCCGACCAGGCTGACGGCGGACAGCAGGTGGCGGCGCACCTCCTCGTCCGAGTCGCCCAGCGCCTCCGCCAGCGCGTCCAGCGCGCCCGCCGCCCGGTGCCCCATCTCGCCCAGTGCGTAGGCCGCATTGGCCCGCACGTGGTCATGCGGATTGCGCAGCGCGCGCGCCAGGGCGGGCACCGCCGGTGCGCCGATGGAACCCAGGGCGTGGGCCGCGTGGCCGATGCCGTAGGGCGGGTAGGTGCGGTACAGTTCCTCGTAGCTGCCCAGCACCGCCACCAGCGGATCGACCGCGGCAGCGCCGACCGCGCCGAGCGCGTAGCACGCGTTGAGCTGGACGTACGGCGAGTCGTCCTCCAGGGCGGCGACCAGGTCCGCAACCGCCGGCGCCGCGCCCGCCCGCGCGAACCCCAGCGCATTGGCGGCCTGCAGGCGATCGTCTTCTGCGCCGGACCGCAGCCGGAGCGCCAGATCGGCGATCGACTCCGGCCGGCCCGCCGCGGCGGCGCCGGGCGCGCGCCGAAACAGGTCGCCGGCGCCGCACATCCAGTTCCAGACGTAGGTCCAGGCAATTTCATTGCCGCCGTCATGGTCGCCGCCGCGCCCGTTGGCGGACTCCCGGCGCCAGCAAGGGGCGTCGTTGGCCCAGCTCGGATCCGCCGGCTGTTCGGTGCGCATGAACACGAACTTGTGGCCGTAGCGCATCTGCTCGGCGACGTTGGCGAGCACCGAGTGGCCCAGGTCGAAGTGCATGATCGACACCGCGCCGAGGCCGCACGCCAGGGAGGTCAACTCGCGCTGCACGTAGTTGGCCGGCAGCCGGTAGCCGCCGTTCGCGCCGCGGTCCACGACGAGCGGCATCTCCAGGTCCAGCTCGGTGGTGAGGCGCGGCAGCAGGTGGGTGCCGGGGATCAGGGCGGTGGGACCCTGGCGGTCGGGGCACTCCTGCGGGTAGTAGAACAGCAGCGCCCACTGCGGTACCCGGTGGCGCGGCTTGTGGCAGCCGGCCTGGCCGTCGCGGTGCGGCACCATGGTGATGCCCCGGCGGCCGTCCGGCAGCGGCGCCACCGGTGCGTTGAGGTGGCAGTGGCGGTGCGGCAGCATCACGTAGCCGTGGCCAAGCAGGCTGGTCAGCGCGCCGACCACCTGCGGCGCCTCCAGCACCCGCGCCAGCTCGCCGACCACCGGCAGGATGTTGTTCTGCGGATTGGCGCCGCCGCCGTCCCTGCCGCCGTCGCCCGAACGCAGAATCCGGTCGGTCTTCTCGAAGATCGTACGGTGCACCGATTCGTCCAGACCGGTCTGCACCTGTACGTACCCGTCGACAATGAACGCCCTGACCTGCTCGTCATTGAGCAGGTACTCCTCTCCCCGCATCGGTAATCTCCTATGTTGCGGAGTGTTCCACAATCCGCACCGGTATGCCGAGCCCACGGCGCCTGGCCGGCGGCGTGCTGTGTTGCTGGGGGCTGCCGGCGCGGGCGGCTCAGGCGATTCGATGGTGGGAGGGGATCCAGTGGCGGGGCGGCGGCGCCGGCTGCTGGCGCCGGGCATTGGCGTAGTCGCAGGCGCACAGCACTTCCTCGAACAACATTGCTTCCAGTTCGCGCCGGGTGCCGGCGTAGTCGGCGTCGGCGTAGCGGTTGTGCGTTTCGGCGGGATCTTCGCGGCGGTCGTACAGCTCGCCGTGCATGCCCCCGGCGTATTTGGTCAGGCGCCACCTGGCGGTGGTGAGCGTGCGCATGCGCGCCGGCATCATGTCGTCGTCGTTCTCGGTCAGGGCGGCCGTGCGCCGGTAGGGTCCCGCGCCGCGCAGCGCCGGCGCGAACGAGATGCCCTGTAAGCCCTCGGGAGCCGGCACGCCGGCCAGGTCCCACAGCGTGGCCGCGATGTCGAGCGTGGAGGCGGGCTGCTCGATGGTCTGTCCCGCCTCGATGCCGGGGCCCTGCACCAGCAGGGGCACGCGCAGGGCGGAGTCGAAGTGCATGCCCTTGCCGACGAAGCCGTGGTCGCCGAGGTACTCGCCGTGATCGGCGACGAACACCACGACGGTGGAGTCGGCCATGCCGGTGGCCGCGAGATGGTCGAGGATACGCCCGACGTGGTGGTCGAGGCAGGAGGTCATGCCGTAGTAGGAGGCGCGCACCGCCCGCCAGGTCGCCGCGCTTACCCGCGAGTAGTCCAGCGGCGGAGTGCCGATGATGCGGTCGATACCCGGCCCCTGCGGACGTTCCCCCCAACCGGCGACGTCCAGCGCTTCGCCGCGGAAGATCGAGTCGTACCACGACGGCATGTGCCGCCCGCCGTGCGCAACCGGCGCCGGCACCGCGGCGGGGTCGTACATCGACGCCCACGGCTCGGGCACCGTGAACGGGTGGTGCGGGTCGGGGAAGCTGACGTGGGCGAACAGCGGCCGCCCGTCGGCGCGGGCCGAGTCGAGCAGTTCGATGGTGCGGTCCGCCAGGTAGTGCGATGAGTGCAACTCGGCGGGCAGGCGGAAACGGTGCGGTCCGAGCACCGGCGTCAGTTGATCTTCTCCCACCCGCGGCTGCGCCCGCGCCTGATCCAGGTCCACGCCCATGGCCGCGGCGTGCGCTCCGTAGTCGGCGCCGAAGCAGCCGTCGCCGTGGCCGTTGACCAGGTCCACCTCGGCGAAACCGTAGTAGCCGTCACTCCCCTCACGGGCCATGGCCGCGCGCAGCACCTCCGGCTCGGCGCGCTGCGGCACCAGGTGGATCTTGCCGACCGACGCGCACCGGTAGCCGGCGCGCTGCAGGCCGTGGCCGAGAAAGCGCGGATCGTCCGGCGCATGGCAGCCCACCATGCGTGTCTTCAGCACCGACGGAAACGCCCCCGTCAGTATCGACGCCCGGCTCGGCGTGCAGGTCGGCTGGGTCACCACGCAATCCACGAACCGCACCCCCGCCGCCGCCATGCGGTCCAGGTTCGGCGTGCGGCACACCGGATTGCCGTAAACCGACAGCGTATCGGCCCGCAGCTCATCCGCCACGATCAACAGGATATTCGGTCGCATCGGCATTGCCCCCTCTCCTACGCCATATTGCTGGACGCAAGCCCCTTCATGAGCCGATCACGCCGCGCCTGCACGAGGTCGTAGCTTGCCTGCATCCGCATCCAGTGTTCGGCGGTGCCCCAACCGATGTCCTCCAGCGCCAGGGCCATATTCGCGGATACACCGGCCCTGCCGTTCAGCAGGCGTGACAGGGTTCCACGCTCACAGCCCAAGTGGTGGGCGGTTTCGGTCACGCTCCAGCCGATGTCTTCCATGCTTTCGCGGACTAGCTCGCCCAAGTGCGGAGGGTTGGCCATAGGGCCGACACGTTGACTACGTTCGTTCATGGGTCCGTGCTCTCCTTGCGGTCAGTGGTAGTCGATCAGGTCCACGTCGACGGCCTCGTCATTCTCGAACCGGAACACTACGCGCCAGTTGCCGGTAACGCGCACGCTCCACTGGCCGGCGCGGTTCCCCTTCAGGGGATGCAACCGGAAACCCGGCGCGGCCGCGTCGCTCGGCTGCTTTGCTTCCTGGAGCCGGAACAGTATCCGGCGAAGTCGTGACACTTGGTCTGCAGGGAGCCGGGCGGCGTCGTCTCGCTCGTGCAGCGCCAGCAGTCCCTTGTGCCTGATCGTCACGACAGAAACGTAACGCGACGCGCCACACGCCGCAACCTTCCCGTCAGCCTGCCAGTCGTCAGGGACATTCGCCGACCGACACGCGCGAACATAGGGTCTGTTGGCGCACGTCGATCTACGCATGATGG
The DNA here is from genome assembly GCA_965208575.1 of Spirochaetia bacterium. Classification (GTDB taxonomy): domain Bacteria; phylum Spirochaetota; class Spirochaetia; order SZUA-6; family Bin103; genus Bin103. Next base: position 794,879 of record CBDBOV010000003.1, read on the forward strand.
TTGTCCCGCGGCACCCCAACCGCGTCCATCGCGCGAGCACGGTTCGCATACGGTCTGATAGGATGCGGGTATGGCCTCGCCGGAGAGCACGCACTACCAGCTACCGCCGTTCCCGGCGATTCCCTATGGGCGCGCCTTCTTCAGGGGCATCCGGCTGGAAGGCTGCCTGTACGTCGACAAGACGCGATTCCTGCACCCGCTGGAGCAGGAGCGGTTCGTGTTCTTCATCCGCCCGCGGCGCTTCGGCAAGACCTGCTGGCTGTCGCTGCTGGAGAGCTACTACGACCGCAACCAGGCGGGCGACTTCGAGCGGGTATTCGGCGGCTTGGACATCTACCGGCAACCCACCCCGAACCGCGCCCGCTACGTGGTGGTGCGGTTCAACTTCTCCACCTTCGGCAGTGACCCGGCGAAGCTGGAACGTGAGTTCGACGAGTACTGCCGGCGGCACGTGCGCGACGCCCTCGAGGACAATCCCGACCTGTTCCCCGATTCGGTGGCCCGCCGCATCCAGGCGCCATCGACCATCCATGGCCAGTTTGACGAGCTGTTCCTGCACGCCCGCCGGGAGGGGATTCCGCTCTACGTCCTGATCGACGAGTACGACAATTTCGCCAACACCATCCTTGCCGGCGAGGGAGCGGAGGCGTACTACGCGTTCACCCACGGCGGCGGCTTCTACCGCAGCTTCTTCGCGGCGCTCAAGGCGGGCACCGAGAACGGCAGCGTGGAGCGGCTGTTCGTCACCGGGGTGTCGCCGGTGACCATGGACGACGTGACCAGCGGCTTCAACATCGGCGCCAACCTGAGCCTGCGGCCCGAGTTCAACGAGCTGCTCGGCTTCACCGAGGACGAGGTGCGGCGCCTGGTGGAGACGTACCGGGACCTGGGCGTATTCGACCAGGACGTCGAGACGGCGCTGGCCACCATGCGCGAGTGGTACAATGGCTACCGGTTCGCAAAGACGGCGCAGGGAATCGTCTACAACACCGACATGGTGCTTCATTACCTGAAGCACTCGGTGCCCAACAAACGCGGCCCCGACAACCTGATCGACAGCAACGTGCGCATCGACTACGGCAAGCTGCGTCACCTGCTGCTGACCGGACGGCAGTTGAACGGCAACTTCGACCTGCTGCGCCACGTGATCGCCGAAGGACGGGCGCACAGCGACATCGTGGAGAGCTTCCCACTGGCGCGGCTTACGGATCGAGAAAACTTCCTCTCGCTGCTGCACTACTTCGGCCTGCTGAGCATCCGCGACCTGGTCGCCGGCGTGCCGCGGCTGGGCATCCCCAACCAGACCGTGCGGCGGCTGACGTTCGGCTACCTGCGCGACGCCTACCGCGACGTGGGAGTGTTCTCGCTGGACCTTGTCGAGTTCGACCGGCTCACGCGGCGGATGGCGCTGGAGGGCGACTGGCGGCCGGCCGTGGAGCGGCTGTGCGACGCGGTGACCGAGCACACCGGTATCCGCGACTACATCCAGGGAGAGAAGATCCTGCAAGGGTTCCTGGCGGCCTACCTGAGCGCATCGGATTATTTCGTGCTGCACACCGAGCAGGAGTTGGCGAAGGGCTACGCGGACATCGTGCTGGTGCCGCTGGCGGCGCGCTATCCCGGCATGCGACACGGCTTCGTGATCGAGTTGACGTACCTGAGCCGCGTTCCCGAGACCGAGGCCCGGATGACGACGACGGCTGCCGAGGCGGTGTCGCAGTTGCGCCGATACCTGGCGGATGAACGGCTGGCGCGGCAGCACCCGGACGTGGAGTTCACGGGCGTGGCGCTGGTGTTCCGCGGCTGGGAGCTGGTGTACGGCGAAGAGGTGGCGGCCGCGGACTCCGACGGCGCGCAGGTAGGCTGACCAGCATGAGAATTGCCGACGTCGTTACGCATGCCGTGCAGCCGGCAGGGATTCCGCTGGTGGTGGCCAAGGTGGTGACCGATCAGCCGGGGCTGTACGGGTGGGGCTGCGGCACCTTCACGCAGCGCTTCCGGGCGGTGGAGGCGGCGATCGAGCGTCACCTGAAGCCGTTCGCGATCGGGCGCGACGCGGCGGCGATTGCCGACTTCTGGCACAGCGCCATGCACGACGGCTACTGGCGCAACGGGCCGGTGCTGAACAACGCGGTGAGCGCGGTGGAGATGGCGCTGTGGGACATCAAGGGCAAGGCGGCCGGGCTGCCCTGCTACCAGCTCTGGGGCGGGCGCAGCCGCGGCGCGGCGGCGGTGTACGTGCACGCCAACGGCAACGAGCCGGGCGAGGTGCTCGACCAGGCGCTGGCCTACTGGGAACGGGGCTTCCGCCACATCCGCTGCCAGCTCGGCGGCTACGTCGGGGTCGGCGGCGGGTCGGCCAGCAGCGCGGCCGGGACCTTCTCCAATGCCAGCGGGACCGGCTCCATCTTCTTCGATCCCGGCGAGAAGCTGCGCCGGGTGCCGGAGCTGTTCGAGAGGGTGCGCGCCGGCCTGCCGCCGGAGGCGGAGTTGCTGTACGACATCCACGAGCGGCTGGTGCCGGTCGACGCGCTGCGGTTGGCCAAGGCACTGGAGCCGTACCGGCTGTTCTTCCTGGAGGACGCGCTGGCGCCGGAGGATCTCGGCTACTTCCGCATGCTGCGTTCCCAATGCGCCGTGCCGCTGGCGATGGGCGAGCTGTTCGTCCATCCCCTGGAGGTGGAGCCGCTGGTCACCGGGCGGCTGATCGACTTCGTGCGCGTGCACGTGTCCACCTACGGCGGCATCACCGCAGCGCTCCGGCTCGCCAGCCTGTCCGCCGCATTCGGGGTGCGCACCGCCTGGCACGGCCCGCGCGACGTGTCGCCGGTCGGTATGGCCGCCAACGTGCACCTGGACCTGCACGTTCCCAACTTCGGCATCCAGGAGTGGTCGTTCCGCTCGCCGGCCGAGGAGGACCTGTTCCCCGGCATCCCCGAGGTGCACGCCGGTGCGGTGAACGTCAACGATCGCCCGGGCTGGGGCATCGAGATGGACGAACGCCTCGCCGCGCGCTTTCCCTGCGACGACCGTGCGAGCCTGCGCCCCGTACCTCGCCTCGCCGACGGCACCAGCCGACCGTTCTGATTGACGCCCGGGGCTTCCCGGCTTGCACGCAGCGTCCGCACCCGACGAACGGGTGCACGAGCGGCGCGCGTACCGGTGCGGTCATCCGGCGCGCAGGCGTGCCGCCGCCGGGGACCTCGTGATTGCAGGGGCTGTCGGGAGCGCGAATCCGGAACCTGCTCCATCAACGCGGCGCAGATTTCTGCCGTACGCGGCCGCCAGGGGTTCGGGAGCCAGCACTTCGTCCGGCGTGCCGGCGGCGACGACCCGCCGGTGGAGCAGCAGCACCCGGCCGAGGTGCTCGGCGACGCCCAGGTCGTGGGTGGCCACCATGACGGCGATCGGTTCCCTGATCGAGTCGAGCGTGTCGGACAGCATGCGGCTGGCGTCGGCATCGAGGCCGGCGTACGGCTCGTCGAGCAGCATGATCTCCGCCTCCTGCGCCAGCGCGCGGGCGATGAACACGCGGCGTCGCTGGCCGCCGGAGAGTTCGCCGATCTGGCGGTGGCGCAGGTCGGCGATTGCCACCTGTTCCATGGCGTCGGCGACGATGGCGCGGTCTCTGCGCCGCGGATAGCGCAAATAGCCGACCCGCGCGATGCGGCCCATCGCCACCACATCCTCGACGGTGGCCGGGAACCGCCAGTTGATGTCCGCGTGCTGCTCGATGTAGGCGATGCAGACGTGACGATCGGGATCGCTGCCGTAGAAGCGAACCGTACCGGCGGACGGGGAATGCGTGCCGGCAATCACCTTGAACATGGTGCTCTTGCCGGCGCCGTTGGGACCGACCACGGCGATGCGTTCGCCGGCGCCGAGGCGCAGCGACACGTTCTCCAGGGCGCACCGCCCGCCGTAGTGGGCCCACACCCCGTGCAGGTCGAGCATGGCGCTCCCGTCGGCAGGGGCCCGCTCACAACAGTCGTGGCTGCGCACGGCGTGCGCCAGCCTCGGCCTAGGAGCCAAGTGCGGCCACGATCCGTTCCACGTTGGTGCGCATGAAGCGGTCGTAGGTGTCCGCGGGTCCGCCGGCTTCGCTCAGCGACCCGGTGTAGATCGGCACGACGGCGATTCCCAGGTCGGAGGCAATCGACTCCGCCACCTGCGGATTCACCGTGGTGCCGACGAAGATCGCCGGGATCGCGCGCTCTGCGAGCAGTTCGCGCAGCTCCGCGAGATGGCGTGCCGACGGCTCGGCCACGGTACTGAAACCCGGCACGACCGAGTCCAGCAGCTCGAAGCCGTAGCGTTGTGCGAAGTACCCCATCACGTCGTGGTCGGTGACGATCACCCGGTGGTGGCGCGGTACGACCGCTACCTGGTCCTTGATCCACGCGTCGAGCGTGTCCAGCTCTGCCGCAAGCTCATCCGCGCGGGCGGCATAGTCGGCCTCGTGCGCGGGGTCGATCCCGGCCAGCACTTCGGCAATCTCGTCGGCCCAGCGGGCAACCAGGGTCGGATCCATCCACACGTGCGGGTCGAACTCGCCGTGGTGGTGGGCATGCCCCTCGTGCTCGTCCTCGTGTTCGTCGTGCTCGTCCTCGTCGTGGTCGTGTTCATCCTCGTCGTGGTCGTGCTCGTCCTCGTCGTGTTCGTCGTGTTCGTCCTCGTCGTGGTCGTCGTGTTCGTCCTCGTCGTGGTCGTGCTCGTCCTCGTCGTGGTCGTGCTCGTCCTCGTCGTGTTCGTCGTGGTCGTCATGTGCCTCGCCCAGGCGCATGAGTGGCAAGTGGGCGGTCAAGTCGACCACCATGCGGGGCTCCGCGCTGCTGATCAGGTCGCCGAGGAACTCGGCCTCCAGACCTGCGCCGTTGGTGAACAACACCGCGGCGTCGGCGAGCAGGTGCGCATCCCGCGGAGTCGGTTGGAACGTATGCGGGTCGGCCCCTGGCGGCATGAGCACGGAGAGCGAGATCAGGTCGCCGCCGACACGGCCAACGATGTCGCCGACGATGTTGGTGGTGGCGACCACCAGGACCCGGTCACCCGCCGGGTGTTCCCCCGCCGGCGAGGCGAACAGCACCGGCACGGCGGCCAGCGCGAGCAGTACGGCGCCGATCGAAGTGGCCCACGCGCGACCAATAGAGAGCTTCGGGGAGGTATGCATGGCCGCAGTATAATGATATCGCTCTCGCAATACCAACAAATGGCCGAGTCCCGAGTGCCGAGTCGCACAACCTGGTCGGCCGCCCGGAGCTGGCTTCCGTGGCCGCCGACGTGCGCGCGCGCTGCCGGCATCGGCGTGCTCCGGCCCGCAACGGACGCGCCTCTTCTGCCGCTCGAGTCGCGCCGTGGCGGGAGGCTTCCTCTTGCCGCCCTTTTACGGCACCATGCTGCGGATGGGAGACAGACTGAGCGGCAAGGTCGCGATCATCACCGGCGGCAACAGCGGCATCGGCGAGGGCATTGGGCGGGCATTTGCCGCCGAGGGTGCGAAGGTGATCCTGATGGCGCGCCGCGAACAGCAGGGGCGTGCGGTAGCGGCGCGCATTCAGGACGACGGCGGCAGCGCCGCGTTCATCGCCTGCGACGTGTCTGAGGTGGCCTCCGTCGAGGCCGCCGTGGCCGCGGCCGCAAAGACCTGGGGCGCCGTCGACGTCCTTGTCAACAACGCCGGCGGCGGCGGTGGCGGCACGTTCCCCGATGAGTCGACCGAGCAGTTCAGTCGCGTCGTTCACCTGAACCTGATGGGCACCTTCTACATGAGCCGCGCGGTCTGGCCACACCTCATCAGTGCCGGCGGCGGCGCGGTGGTCAACATGTCATCGCTCGCCGCGCAGCGCGGGTTCAGCCCCAAGATGCTGGACGAGTTCGGAGTGGCCTCCGCCTCCTACTACGCCGCCAAGGCGGGCGTCGATGCGCTCACCCGCTTCATGGCCGGTGTCGGCGGCAAGCACAACATCCGCGTCAACGGCATCCGTCCCGGCCAGATAATGACTCCCGGCGCCACCCGCGGCACCATCAACGACGCCGACGGCGGCCACCACGTGTTCGAGTCGATGTTCGACTTCGCGCAGATCGTGAAGGGGCCCGGCTATCCCGAGGACGTGGCCAACCTCGCCCTGTTCCTGGCCTGCGAGGAGTCGCGCTTCATCAACGGCGAAACCATCAATGTCGACGGGGGAGTGGCGGCCAAGCTCTGACCACCGCGCACGTTGGCGGCAGCGCTACGACCGTCGCGATGCGCGCGGTACAGTGCCCAAGGCGGCGCTGCGCGGGTACACTGCCGCTCGCAGAGCGGTCGCCCCGCGACCCGGACACCGAGAACATGAACGCGGCGCTGCGCAGGCATCGCCCGCCGGTCGCGGGTCGCGGCCCGCGCACCGGCGCACCGGCGCAAGGAGGAACAGTGGCCAAGACGCGAGTGCTGGTAACCGGATTGAGCGGCGTGGTGGGGCAGGCGATGCAGGCCGAGCTCGCCGACCGCTACGAGCTCTCGTCGCTGTCGCGCTACGGCGCCGAGGGGCTGGACGACGCGCACAACCTGCGCGGCAACATCACCGACCCCGATGCGCTGACCGCGGCGTTCCGGGACCAGGAGGTGGTGGTGCACCTGGCCGCCGACCGCAGCATGAAGGCGCCGTTCGAGTCCACCGTCGACTACAACATCAAGGCACTCTACAACGTGTACGAGGCGGCGCGGCGATGCGGTGTGCGGCGCATCGTGTTCGGCAGTTCGCAGCACACGGTGGGCGGCTTCTACCGCGATCCTCCCTACTGCCACATCTTCGCCGGCGAGTTCGAGCGCGTGCGGCGTCCGTATGCGCTGCTCGACGAGACCGCGCCGATCCGCCCGTCCGGCTACTACGGCATGTCGAAGGCGTACGGCGAGGCGATGGGCCACTACTACCACGACATCCACGGCATCTCCACAATCGCCATCAGGATCGGCTTCACGCTGTCCAACAACGTGCCCACCTTCGACGGTTCGGCGCTCTCCCTGTGGCTCAGTCACCGCGATACCGCCCAGATCCACGTGCGCGCCATCGACGCTCCGCCGGAGGTGGGCTTCACGGTGGTGTTCGCCACCTCCGACAACTACTGGAAGATCTTCTCGCTCGACAAGGCGCGCGAGGTGCTCGGCTACCGGCCGCAGGATGACGCCGGCCCGGACCTCGACCCCGACGCGAAGCAACTCGAACGCGACTTCACCGAGTTCAAGGCCCACCCCGAGTAGCAGCCCACGGGCTGCTTACGTGCGCGCAGCCGGGGTAAGCGGCGCGGAAGGTCAGCCTCCGGCGCTGCCGTCGAAGTAGGCGAGGGCGCGCCGGAACGCGTCCTTGCCGATGCGCGAGCCGATGCGCCGGCCGGGCAGGTCGTCCATGCGCGGGTGGATGCCGCCGTACAGGCGCGAGATGCCGGCCTCGTCGGAGGCGTCGTAGTAGGTGGCCCACTGCAGCACGACGGTCTCGCTCGGCCCTTCCTCGAACACCAGGAACTCGTTCTTCTCCGCCACGTACTCGCCGAGCCCGCCCGGGAAGTACTCGCTGCCGGTGAAGTGCGCCATCACCTCCGCGGCCGCGCGGCTGAACGTGCTGTGCCCGGAGATGTAGCCGGCAAACGGCGGCGTCACGAAGGTGTCGCGCTGGTAGGGCACCCAGTCGACGCCGAGGATCCAGTCCACGCCGGTGTACTCGGTGTCCTGCTCCGGCGTGCCGAGCCAGGAGTACACCGCGATCTCGCCGACGTGCTCGGCCAGGTGGGCGTGGCGTTCGCCCGGCGCCGCGCTGTCGGCGGTGATCAGCTCGGCGATCCCCGGTTGCAGCGGCAGGCCGTGCTCGTGGTAGGAGGGCAGGCCGGGGTCGGAGGACTGCCCCAGGCTCGCCATGTAGCGGATGGCGGTGATCGGGCGCACGTAGTCGTAGTGGCCCTTCAGTCCCCAGGCGCATACCGCGGCGTCATGCGTCGCCCCGTTCAGCGCCAGGTACAGCTTCACGTCCCACTCCAGCGGATCGAGAATCGGCCCCTCGCCCTGCAGGCGGCGCTCGGTCCCGGAATGGTCGGTGACGTAGTTGGCCAGCGAGTTCCAGTGCCCCGGCGGCGTCTCCGAGTCGGGGCCGTCGGCCCAGAACTCGGCGATCACCCGCGACCAGTCGCCGCGCTTCACCAGGTTGGGCGCGTACGGCTGTCCGGTGACCGGGTTCACGTCGTAGCCGCTGCCGTCGTTGGCGCCCAGGCTGTTGTTGCCGAACGAGAGCGGCGAGATGTCGATCATCACGCCGTCGTCGGGATCGAGCGTGGCGGCGTAGCGCAGCACCTCGGCGAAGCCGTCCTGGTACTCGTCACTGCCGGCGCCGCCGAGGTAGGGCGGCGGGCCCGGGTCGTGGAACACGCCGTCGCTCGACATGGTCTCGGAGCCCGGCAGGGGCAGCGAGAACGGCGCCACCATGCCCCAGTGCGAGCCGATGAAGCGCTGCACCCGGCCCGGCTGCACGCGCCCCGCCTGGTCCACGAACAGGCGCAGCGACAGCGGCTGCCAGCGGTTCGGATCGAGCAGCTCGCCGACGCCGGAGTTGGCCACTACCATCGGCGGGTTGGCCGACCGGTAGTCGAACTCGAACGCGTAGGAGCCGAGTTCGTCGGCGCCGTCGTCGTAGCCATGGTCCAGGATCAGCTTGGCGATGCGGTTACCGATCGCGGCCGGGTGGTCGCCCTCGCGGTCGGTCATGCGGTAGTCGTAGCCGAGCTCGATCAGCAGGTCGTCGAAGCTCGGCAGCGACTCGTAGGCGCCCGGCGAGATCTGGTAGCGGCGGTACAGCACCCGGTAGGCGGCGTAGCTGATCGCCTCGTGGCGCGCGGCATCGACGTCGTCGGCGTGGTGGCGCTCCTTGAGGAATATCGGCTCGGCGACGTCGTCGTACACTGCCCAGGCATCCCACATCGCAGCCGACACGTGGTACAGGTTGCGCGCGTGCAGCGGCGGGCGCGCGAAGTCGTTGCGGATCGCCTTCAGCATCACCTCGTTCCACAGCCGCGCCACTGAGTGCGGCTCCGCCTCCGCGCCGGCGGCCACCGCCGCGGCGCCGATGATGGCGCAGGCCGCCAGCCGCCGCAGCCACGCCGGCAGGCCGCGCGTGCGACCGTCACCCGCTGTTGTAGTATCCATAGGAATTGCCAAGGTGCCAACGCTCTCGGTGCGTTGTCAATATCGGCGCCGACGTGTTGGTGTGAGTCATGCGAAGTGCTACAAGTAGCACCATGGATGCGATCGGAATCCGGGAGTTGAGGCAGCGCGCGAGCGCATACCTGCGGCGGGTAGCGGCGGGCGAGACGTTCGAGGTGACCGACCGCGGGCTTCCGGTAGCGCTCCTTACCCCGATTCCCGACCGGATGCCGCTCGATCAGCTGCGTGCCGCGGGCGACCTCGAGGAAGCGGCCGGGTCGACGGATGAGCTGCCGGAGCCGGTCGATCCCGATCCGGGCACGGAACCACCCTCGGTGCGCCTTGCGCGTCTGCGCCGCGATGAACGCTGACCAGGTCTGCTATCTCGACTCCTCGGCGATCGTCAAGCTCGTGGTACGAGAGAAGGAGTCTGCCGCTCTGCGGCGCTATCTGCAGGGCCGCACCCTCGTTTCGAGCGCGCTCGCTCGCGTGGAGGTGGCCCGGGCGGTCAAGCTGCAGGGAACCCGTGCGCTGCGCAAGGCTGCGCTGCGCAAGGCCGGGGACGTGCTTTCCCGCTTCGACCTCGTGCGGGTCAACAGCAAGGTGCTCACCCGGGCTGCCGCCATGGACCCGCCGGATCTCCGTACCCTCGATGCGATTCACCTCGCCACCGCCGCTCTGTTCGGTCGCTCCCTGCGCCGATTCGTGTGCTACGACGGCAGGTTGGCGGACGCGGCGAAGGCAGCCGACTGGCACGTCGCGTCGCCCGGATGACCCGGCACGGGTCAGCCCGATAGTCCCTCCGGTCGACCCGGCATCGCGTCTCCGGCGGAAGCCCCGGCGGTAGCCCCGGCGGTTGCCGGGCGAATTCCGGCTTGCGTAAGTTGCCGCTCCCCATGGCACGGCTTGACCCGGCAGCTACACCCGACCCCGGCGGCAGAGTAGGCATGGTGCGCTTCGTGCGCGGCGTGCTCAGCTACCGGCCGCAACTGTACCTGGCCAACGTGCTCACCTGGACCTGGTCGGCCGTGGCGCCGCTGCTGCCCGGCTACCTGGTCAAGGTGTACTACGACGGCCTTGCCGGCGACGCGCCGCTGGTCATTACGCCGTGGCTGATCCTGGTGCTGCTGGCATCGGTCGGCGTGACGCGCGCGGCCGCCAACTTCGGCGGCGGTTGGTTCTGGGGCGACCTGTCGACCCGCGCCGCCGGACTGGTGCGCAGCAACCTGGTCCGCCTGATCGCCGCCGGGCCGGGCGCCCTGGCGGCGGCACGCAGTTCCAGCGAGACGGTGAGCCGCGTGCGCGACGATGCCGACGGTTCCTGCCTGGTGGTGGAGGAGATGGTCGACGGGCTCGGCGTGGTCGTGTTCGCGGTGGCGGCGATCGTGATTATGGGCACGGTGGACTGGTTGATTACGATCATCGTGGTGGTGCCGATTCTGCTGTCGGCGCTGGCCGCGGAACTGGTCCGATCTCGGGTGATGGCGCTGCGCGGGGCCGCCCGCGCGGCCGGGGCGAACGTGGCCGAGTTCGTGGGCGAGGTGTTCGGCTCCTTCGCCACATTCAAGCTGGCGGCGAGCCGCGCCGGCGTGGCGCGCCGCCTGCAGGAGCTGAACGAAACGCGGCGGCGCACCGAGGTGCGCGAAAAGCTTCTGGCCCAGCTCCTGGAGGCGATTGCCGACAACACGGCGGTGGTGTGCACGGCGGTCCTGCTGGTGTTCCTCGCCTTCTCGGCGCGCGGCGCGGAGTTCACGGTCGGCGCGTTCGTGCTGTTCGTGACCTACCTGGAGCGGGTGGCCGACTACGCCAACTGGATGAGCGGCATGCTGGTCAACGTGCGACGCTCAGTGGTGTCGGTCGGCCGGCTGCTGGCGGCCGCCCCGGCCGGCAGCAGCGGCGCCGATCTGGCCGCCCACCGGCCGATCGCCCTTCTGCAGCAGGCGACCCGGGTGTCCGGTGAACGGACGCGGCTGTCCGGTGAACGGCCGTTCGCCGAATCCGGAGGTACCGGAGGCGGCGGTCGCCCGGCACCACAGTACCCGGCCGCGGCGCAACGCCCCGGAGTGGAAGTCACTGAGCCGCGCGGGCGGCGCCGGCCGGCACGGTCAGGCAATACGCGGTGTGCCGAACGGCGCGGTTTGGGCCCAACAACCGGTGCACCGGCACGTCCCGGGCAGGGCGGCTCGGTGGCCTCTGCCGCGCTGCAGCGGCTGGAGCTGCGCGGCGCCGGCTACCGCCACCCGCGCGGCGGCGGCGGCGTCCACGACGTCTCCCTGGCCCTGGAGCTCGGCTCGTTTACCGTGCTGACCGGGCGCGTGGGCGCCGGCAAGACCACCCTGCTGAAGGTGCTGCTCGGCCTGCTGCCGCTGCAGGCGGGCGAGCTGCGCTGGAACGGCGCGCCGGTGGCCGATCCCGGCCGCTTCATGACGCCGCCGCGCGCCGCCTACACACCGCAGGTTCCGCGCCTGTGCAGCGACACCATCGCCGCCAACATCACCCTCGGCGCGCCGGTCACGGACGAAGCGCTGGCGCGGGCGGTGCGCGACGCCGTGTTGGATCCCGACCTGGAAACGATGCCGGAGGGTCTGGATACGCGCGTCGGCCCGCGTGGCGTGCGCCTGTCCGGCGGCCAGGTGCAGCGGCTGGCCGCCGCGCGCATGCTGGTGACCGGCGCCGACCTGCTGGTGATCGACGACTTGTCGAGCGCACTGGACACCGACACCGAGCGGCTGTTGTGGGACCGGTTGCTGAGCCGCGTGGCCAGTTTGCGTCCAACCTGCCTGGTGGTGTCGCACCGCCAGCGCGTGCTGCGCCGCGCCGACCGCATCGTGGTGCTGCGCGGCGGCCGCGTCGACGGCGCCGGCAGCCTGGACGAGTTGCTCGCCGGGTCGGCGGAAATGCTTCACATCTGGAACGCCGCCGGCGCCGCCCGGCGCGCCCTGGCGCGGTAACGCCGATGCGCCCCTCGTTCGCCGTGTATCGCGGGTTCCTGACCCGCTACCTGGCCGGCTGCCGCGGGCAGGTCGCCGTGTTGGCGCTGCTGCTGCTCGTGCACACCGCCGCCGGCGTGTACGCGCCGCAATTGCTGCGCGGCATCGTGGACCAGTTGACCGCGCGCGGCGCGTCCGCCGCCCTGACGCACGCGGCGGCCTGGTTCCTGGCGGTGGCCGCCGTGCGCCAACTCACCCGCGGGGCAGCCGCGGTGATCGGGGAGGACGTGTCCTGGATCGCCACCAACCGGGTGCGCACCGACCTGGTTCGCCATACCCTGGGCCTCGATCCCGGCTTTGTCGGGCGCCATCCGCCCGGGGCGATGCTGGAACGCATCGACGGCGACGCCAACCAGCTCGCCACGTTCTTCGCGCAGTTTTCGCTGCGCCTGCTGGCCGCCGCGCTGCTGCTTACCGGGATCCTGGTGGCGCTGTTGATCGAGGACTGGAAGCTGTGCCTGGCGCTGTTCCTGTTCGCCGTCGCGGTTACCGCGCTGCTGCTCAAGCTGCGCGGCTTCGGGGTCCCCTACTACGACCGCCTGCGCGAGGCGGCCGCCGACCTGCACGGCTTCGTGGAGGAGCGGCTGGCCGCCATCGAGGAGATCAAGGCGCTCGGCGGCCTGGTGCATACCGTGCGCCGCATGACCGGCCTGATCGGGGCCCAGGTACATCACGCCAAGCGCGCGTACAGTCTCGGCACGCTGGTGTGGCCGCTGGTCAACGTGGTGATGGGCATCGGTACCGGCTTGATGATGGCATGGGGAGGGGCGCTGGCGCTGCGCGGCGACATGACCCTGGGTACGCTGTACCTGATGTTCAGTTACATCAACCTGCTGTTCTGGCCGTTCGAAGACCTGGCCCACCAGATGGAGGAGCTGCAGAAGGCGGGCGGCAACGTGGTGCGCATTCAGCGCCTTCTGGAACAGCGCAGCTCGCTGCCGGACGGCACGCGCGAGGGGTTCCCGCGCCGGCCGGTGCGCATCGCGCTGGAGCAGGTCAGCTTCCGCTACCCGGTTGCGGGCGACCGGCGGGAAGAGGACGAATTGGTGCTGCGCGACCTGTCGTTGACCATCGAGCCGGGGCGCACGCTCGGCATCCTGGGTCGCACCGGCAGCGGCAAGACCACCATCATGCGTCTGCTCGCGCGCCTGTACGACCCGCAGGCGGGGCGCATCACCGTGGACGGCGTCGACCTGCGCGAGTTCCGGCTGCGGAAGGTGCGCGCCCGCATCGCGGTGGTGACCCAGGAGGTGCAGTTCTTCGGCGCCACGATACGCGACAACCTTGCCCTGTTCGATGCCACCGTCGACGACCGGTGCATCGAGAGCGCGCTCGATCGCCTGCACCTGATGCCGTGGCTGGCCGCCCAGCCGGACGGGCTGGACACCGTGCTGGCAAGCGCGCAACTGGCGCTGTCGGCCGGCGAGGCACAGCGGCTGGCGCTGGCGCGCGCGCTGTTGCGCGATCCCGACGTCGTCATCCTCGACGAGGCCGCCGCACGGCTCGATCCGGTCTCCGAGCACGAGGTGGAAGAGGCGCTCGCCGCTCTGCTCGTCGGGCGCACCGGCGTGGTGATCGCGCACCGGCCGCGCTCGGTGGAGAAGGTGGACGACATCCTGATCCTGGAGCGCGGCCGGATGGTGGAGTACGGGCCGCGCCGGGCGCTGCTCGCCGACCCCGAGTCCCGGTTGCACGTACTGCTCGCCCTGGGCGCGGCCGCGGGCGTCCCACCCGGTCCCGGCGCGCCGAACTGACCGGCAGCGTGCACCGGCTGTCCGGATTGCGGCCCCGAGCCCCGCGGTGGGCGCACTCGCACTCGTTGCGCCGCCCTGCGGCGTCCGATCAGCGCTGCGCCGAGCGGGCCGCGTCAGCCTCGGCGCGCGCGCCGCTCCACAGGTGGCGCATTTCGGCGCTGGAGTCCAGCAACTGGTCCAGCGTGCCGCGGGCCGTGATGGCGCCGTTCTCCAGCACCACCACGAGGTCGGCGCGGCGGAGCAGCGCCTGGCTGTGCGAGACTGCCACCACCGACAGTTCCGGGGAACGGGTGAACAGGTTGCGCCACAACTGTGCCTCGGTCTCCACGTCCAGTGCGCTCGACAGGTCGTCCACCACCAGCAGCTCGGTGTCGCGCACGAACATGCGCGCCGCGGCGATGCGCTGCGCCTGGCCGCCGGACACGCGTACCCCGCGCGGTCCGACGATGGTGTCCAGGCCCTGCTCCAGGGCGTCCAGGTCGGTTTCCAGCATGGCGGCGCGTACCGCCGACGGCAGGTCAACCTTGTTGCGCGGCAGGCCGAGCAGGACGTTGTCGCGCAGCGACGCACTCAGCAGCGCCGGCACCTGCGGCGTGTAGGCCACCCGCGGCGGCACCATCGCCGTGGCCTCCTCGCTTACCGGGCGGCCGTTCCACAGCACGCGGCCCGCGTCGGCGTACAACAACCCCAGCAGCACCTTCAGCAAGGTAGACTTTCCGGCCCCGATGCGGCCCACCACGGCCACGCGCTGGCCGCGTCGCACCTCCAGATCGATGTCCCGGATACCCTCTCCGGAGGCTCCGTAGCGGAACGATACGCCCTCCACGGTCAGCCGTTCGAAGCGGTCGGCGGCGCTCTTTGGCCGGTACGGGATCTTCGGCAGCGGGCCGCGCAGGTGCACGCTGCTCGGCGCCACCAGGGCGCGCGGCTCGGCGTCGCCGAACAGCTCCTGCAGCCGGTCCAGCGATACCCCGGCCTGGCGCAGGCGGGTCAGGAAGCCGCCGAACATGCCGACCGCCTGATGCGAGAGAAAGGTCAGGTTGTAGACGAACAGCGAGAAGTCGCCGACCGTGAAGCTGCCGTCGATCATGGCCCCGGCCGCCACCACCATGATGACCCCGGTGCCGATCTGCGCCATGTTGTCGAAACCGGAGCTGAGCAGCTTGGTCAGGAGCTGGTCGCGCACCGCGCCGTCCAGGCGGCGGTCGTTGAGTTGCTCGAAGCGGCGCGCGGCGCGCTCCTCGGCGGACAACGCCTGCAGCGCCGGAATCGCCGCGTACAGCTCGGCGATAAAGCTGGTCACGGCGCCGGTGTCGCGCCGGAACCGGGCATGCACGGTGCTGATCCGCTTGCGCAGGAAGCGTACGATCGCCACCACCACGGCCAGCGGCACGAACACCAAGGCGGTGAGCAGCGGGTCGATGCCGACCATGACGACGCCCCCGGCGACCGCGAACGCCAGCGTGCCGACCTGGAAGGATGCCTCCATCAGCAGCTTCACGACGCCTTCCACGTCGTCGCGCAGCCGGCTGATCGCCTCGCCCGGCGTATGCGGCAGCGCGTGGCCGGCGGGCCGGCTCAGGACACGCTCCAGGACGTTCTTGCGCAGCAGCGAGGCGAGCGCGAACTCGGTGCGGAAGTGCAGCGGCACGTCCACGAACACCACCACCGAGCGCGCCAGGGCGATGGCCACCAGGCCGCCGCACAGCAGCCACGGCCCGAACACCAGCGGACGGGCGCCGCTCAGTTCGTCGAGCAGCACGCGCGAAACGATGCCGATCATCTGGAACGAGACGCCGAACACCAGCACCCGCGCACAGGTCATGAACAGGAAGTTCCACTTGCGGTAGCCGAGCAGCCGCGCCAGCACGGCCAGCCTGCTCACTGCAGCACCTGCTCGGTCCCGTGCGCGTGACGCAGCAGCTGCGACAGGCGGGAGGCGGGATCGGCCAGCAGGTCGCCGCGGCGGCCGAACTCCGCCAGCCGCCCCCCGTCGAGCAGCGCAATGCGGTCGGCACGCATCACGGTGGCCAGCCGGTGGGCGATGATGATCGCCGTGCGCCCCGCGACCAGCCGGTCGACGGCGCGTTCGATGGAGCGCTCGGTGCCGGGGTCGAGGCGCGAGGAGGCCTCGTCGAGCACCACCACGCCGGGGGCGCTGAGCAGGAACGCCCGCCCGAACGCCAGCAGTTGCGCCTGGCCGGCGGACAGCTCCGCGTTCTGGCCGGCCAGCTCGGTGTGGATGCCGTGCGGCAGTTCCCGCCACCACCTGCCCAGACCCAGGTCGTCCAGCACCTCCCGTACGCGCTCGTCCGGCACCGCGGTGTCGAACAGGGTCAGGTTGTCGTGCACCGAGCCGTGCACCAGGTCGACGCGCTGGTTGACCATCGCCAGCCGGGCACGCAGATCGGCCAGCTCCAGCGAGCGCACGTCGTGGCCGCCGAGCCGGACGCTGCCGCGGTCCACGTCGTAGAACCGGAACAGCAGCCGCGACAGGGTGGTCTTGCCGCTGCCGGTGCGCCCGATCAGGCCCAGCACCTCGCCCGCCGGGAGGTGCAGGGAAACCTCCTCCAACACCGGGTTGGCCGGGTCGTAGCCGAACGTGACCGCGTCGAAGTCGATGGCGAGCGCACCGGGCGCCAGAGACGGCCTGCGCGCTGCGGCGTCGAAGCGTACCGGCGGCGCGGGCAGCGCCGATCGCGCCCGGAACAGCCGCACCGCGCGGCGCGCGGCCGCCGCGGCGCGCTGCAGGTCTTCCATCTGCCACGTTACCACGCGCAGCGGCCGGGACATCATGCCGGCATAGTGGAACACCAGGTAGGCGACGCCGAGGGTGGCGCCGCCGTGCAGGTACAGGAATGCGCCGAGGCCGAGTCCCACCGCGAAGCCGAGGGTATCCACCATCAGCCACGAGTTGACCATGAAGGTGGTACGCATGGCGGCCTTGATCTGGTGGCGCAGGAAGCGCCTGGTGAGGCGGTAGAACTGGCGGATCACGAATGGCTGGCCGGCGCTGGTGTGAATGTCCTCCATGCCGGTGAGGGTCTCTTCCAGGAAGCCGAACAACTCGCCGCTCGCCTGCCGGGTACGCTGCCACTGCTCCACGCCGATGCTGCGCAGCGCCAGCAGCAGGGACCACGACACCACCACGTAGCCGGCCATCACCGCACCCACCCGCCAGTCCTGGCTGAACACCACGGCCATCACCCCGACGATCACCAGCGCGTTGCCCACGATCTGCACCGCGAACTCGGCGAAGTAGTTGCTCATCAGCGTGATGTCGCCGTCCACCCGCTCGATCATCTCGCCGGGCGTGTGGTCGTGGTGGAAGCGCAGGTCGAGGCGCACCGTGTGGCGCAGCAGGTCGGCGCGCAGGGCGTTGGTGGACTGCCAGCCGATGCGCACGCTCAGCAGCGTGGCGACCACCGTGATCACGTAGGCGAGGGTGGCCGCTCCGCCGTAGGCGGCTCCCCACCACACCAGGCCGGCGAGCGCGGCGCCGGCCGTCGCCGCGTCGATGACGTGGCGAACGATCAGCGGGGTCAACGCCTGGGCGCCGGTGCTGGCCAGCAGCAGCGCCCCGAGCAGCGCCACGGTGCCGCGCCGGCGCCGCAGGTAGTGGCGCAGCATGCCGAACAGTGTTACCGGCAGGGCGGAGGGGGCAGCGTCGGTCACCGGAGCCGCAAGGTACGGGTCAGCCGCCGCGCCGGGCAACCGAAGCCGGTGCCGCCGCCGGCAGCGTTACTGCGCCATCAGTCGTACCGGGGTATGCGCGGCGTGTACTCCCATACCGCCATCGGGTCGACGTCGTCGGGCGGGCTGACGCCGTGTTCGGCCGGCTTCGGAATCGGCCCATCCAGAATCGGGTCGTTGGTGGCGTCCATCCAGTGCGCCAGCCGTTCACGCAGGTCGGCGAGGGTCGCCGCGTGGCGCGGTTCGCGGGCGAGGTTGGCCGCCTCGTTGGGATCGAACACCAGGTCGTAGAGCTGTTCCTCGGCCATCGGCAGCTCGGCCCAGCCGTGGCGCAGCACCAGGTCCTTGCTGATGCTGTTGTCGCAGTTGGCCAGCGACGGGATGGCGCGGTCGGTAAAGCGGCGGATATACTTCCACCGCCTGGTGCGGATCATGCGCTGCGGCTCATACTGGCCGTGGTAGTTGACCTCCGCGAACACGGCGTCGTTGATCTCCTCCGCCTCGCCGCGCACCAGCGGCAGCAGCGAGCGCCCCTGCAGCCACGCCGGCGGATCGATCTCCAGCAGCTCGCACAGGGTCGGGAACAGGTCGATGTGCGACACCAGCGCGTCGCTCACCCGGCCCCCCTCAAAGCCGCCCGGCCCGCGCAGCATCAGCATCACGCCGGTGCCGTGATCGGTCAGGTTGCACTTCATGCGCGGAAACGGCAGGCCGTGGTCGGTGGTGCAGATCACCAGCGTGTTGTCCGCCAGGCCGGCGTCGTCGAGGGCGCCGAGCACCGTACCGACGCCGTGGTCGAGGTCGGTGAGGCTGGCCTGGTAGGCGGCCATGTCGGCGCGCGTCTCCGGAGTATCGGGAAACGGCGCCGGCGGGCGTACGTAGCGGGCGTCGTCGGCCGGTGCCGGCGGCGGAAACCGGCGATGGGTCTCGCTGAATCCGACGGTCAGAAAGAACGGCTCCGGCGGCGCGGCGCCGAGAAACTCGGCCGCCGCCGGTGCTACGTCGCGTGCCTTGCGCGATGCGGTGTCGAGGATCTTGTCGTAGCCGATGGTGCGCGGGTCGCGGCGCACGTGCTGAACCCCGCACAGGGTGCTGCGGTAGCCGGCCGGGCGCAGCGTGTGCACCAGGTGGCGGCTCGGATCGGCGAGGTCGAAGCCGCGATTGACCAGTCCGAACTGGCCGGCGCTGTGCGGGCACATGCCGGTCAGCAGCGCGGCGCGGCTCGGCGAGCAGGTGGGAGCCGCGTTGTACGCCTGCCGGAACAACAGGCCCTGCTCCGCGAGCCGCTGCAGGTTGGGTGAGCGCACGCCGTAGCCGTACGGCTCGATGTAGCGTCCGGTGTCGTGCGAGTGCAGGTAGATGATGTTGGGCCGTGCCATGGCCCACCACTGTGCCGCCAATACGCGCCTGCGATCAACCGACCAGGGAACGATTCGCCTGGTATGAAGCGTCAGCGACGATCCGCCCGTTGTCTGGTGTGCGCTGACAGCGTCCGGCTGCCGGGAGCAGGCGCCCTTACGCTTGCGTCCGCGGCGGGGGCATCAGGGCGGCGGCGCGGGTGGCGCAGGCGGCGGCGATGCGGTCGGGCGGCTGCCGCCACCAGTGGCGCGCGGAGAACACCTCGAACTCCAGCGGGCCGGTGAAGCCGGTGGCCGCGACTTTCGCCAGGAACGAGTCGAAGTCGATCACTCCGTCGCCGGGCATGCCGCGGTCCAGGCGCAGGTCGCGAGTGTCGGGCAGCCAGTCGGCGACGTGCAGGTGCAGCAGGCGCGGGCCGGCGCGCGCGATCTGCGCCGGCAAGTCCGGGTCCCACCAGGTGGCGTAGCTGTCCAGCGCGATGCCGACGCTGGTTCCGGCGTCGAGCAGGTCGCACCAGTCGTTGGCCTGCGCCAGGGTGGTGAGCACGCCGCGGAAGGCGCAGGTCATCGGGTGCAGCGGCTCGATGGCCAGCCGTACGCCGGCGGCGCGTGCGTCGGGCAGCAGCCGGGAAATTCCCTCCAGGGCACGGTCGCGGGCGCAGCGCAGGTCGCGCTCGCCCTCCTCCAGGCCTCCCGAGATGGTAACCAGGGAGCGCGCGCCGATCGCCGCCGCGTCATCGAGCAGGCGCCGGTTGTGCTCCAGCGCCGCCTGCCGGCGGCGCGAGTCGCGGGCGGTGAGCAGGCCGCCCGGGCACAGCGCCACCGCCTCGACGCCGTGGTCGTCGAGCAGGCGCGCCGCCGCCGCCGCGCCGATGTCGGCCAGCTTGTCGTGCCACACCGCGGTCAGGCCAACCCCCTGCCGCTGGAGGGCCGCCACGCAGGTCGCGAAGTCGCGTTCGAAGCCGAAACAGACCTGGTGGATGCAGAGCGAGGTCAATGGCGGCTCAATAGTCGGCGCGTCCGCCCGATACGTCGAATGCCATGCCGGTGGTAAAGCTGCACGCCGGGCTGGCCGCGAACACGGCCATGGCGGCGATTTCCTCGATCCTGGCGAAGCGCCCCATCGGGATGCGTGCCCTGCGGTCGGCGACGTACTCCGCGGACATGCCTTCCAGGAACGGCGTTTCGGCCATCGACGGGGTGATGCAGTTCACCAGCACGCCGGATCGCGCCAGTTCGCGGGCGAGCGTCTTGGTGACGCCCACCACGCCGGCCTTGGCGGCGCCGTACGCGATGGCGTCGGGGTTGCCCTCCTTGCCGGCGATCGAGGCGATGTTGACGATGCGCCCGTAGCCGCGCTCACGCATGCCGGGAATGAGCGCCCGCGAGCACAGGAACACACCGGTCAGGTCGACCGCCAGCACCGCGTTCCACTCGGTGAGGGCGTACTCCCAGGCCGGCTTGGTGGGGCCGTTCACACCCGCGTTGTTGACCAGGATGTCGACCTCCCCGGCCGCCGCGGCGGCGCCGTTCACGGAAGCCTCGTCGCTCACGTCGACGCCGCAAAAGCGCGCGAAGCAGGCGTCTTCCGACGGCCGCAGGTCCCATCCTTCCACGCGCGCGCCCGATTCGCACAGCAGGCGGGCTATGGCCAGCCCGATGCCGCGCGCCGCGCCGGTCACCACCGCGGTCTGCCCGGCGAAATCGAGCTTCATCGGGCGCACCGCCGTTGACGCGCCGCAACCGGCCTCCCTACGCTGTGCCCGGCGACGGCCGGCGGGAGCGAACAGCAGTGGGATCCGACTTCTACGTCCGCGTGGGGCAGCGCACCCGGTTCACCAAGACCGTGGGCGAGTCCGATGTCTACCTGTTCGCCGGCATCACCGGCGACCTTTCCCCCAATCACGTCGACCAAGTGTACATGGAGCGCTCCCGTTTCGGCACCCGCATGGCGCACGGCGCGCTGCTGGTCGGCTTCATGTCCACCGCGTCGACGATGGCAATCGCCCACACCCGCGGTGCGCCCGAGACGCCGGTGTCGGCCGGCTATGACCGCATCCGGTTCATAAAGCCGGTGCTGCTCGGCGACACCATCACCGTGACCTACACCATCGCGGCCATCGACCGGGCGCGGCGCCGCTCGACGGCGGAGATAGAGGTCGCCAACCAGCACGGCGACGTCGTGGCGGTGGGGCGGCACATCCTGCAATGGGTGCCGGACGACCCGTCGCGAGACGGGCCGGGCGACGGATCGGGCCGCGCGGCACGCGACCAGTCTACGGGCGCGTGAGGCGGCGGTAGTCGCGGCCCCCGCACGGGAGCCGGTGGTGGCACCCGGCGTCGCACCGGGAGCGCCGCTCCAATGCAGCCGGTGGCCGCCACGGGAGGCGAGGGTAGCCGGCTCGCGGCGTGCCGCCGGGAGGCGCCATTCACCCGGCGGGCGTGACCGTAACGCTCGTACCGGTGCGTGCGGCTTCGAACAGGGCCAGGGTGGCGGCCAGCGTGCGCTGGCCCTCGCGGCCGGTGACGAGCGGCGCGGCGCCGTCGCGGATTACCGCGCCGAAGTGGGCGAGTTGCAGCGCGAACGCGTCGCCGCCCGGCACGCGCACGCTCTCCGCGGCGAGCGGGCTGGTCCAGCTCTTCTTGCCGCGATAGCGCCACACGGTCAGGCGCGGGAACTCCAGCGCCGCCTCGGTTCCGAAGAAACGGATCAGACTCTGCCGGTTGATCGGGAACTGCGGGCTCTCTCCGGATGCCTGCTCCCAGCTCCACGGCGACGGGGCGGAGTCGGACATCACCACGCTTGCCAGCGCGCCGCCGGCGAAGCGCAGGGTGAATGCGGCGGAATCCTCGGTGGCGAAACCGCGTACGCTGTTGGCAGTGAACCCCGCCACCTCGGCGATGTCGCCGGCCAGGTAGCGCAGCAGGTCGATTTCGTGGATCAGGTTGGTCAGCACCGGTCCGCCGCCGGGCTGCCGGCGCCACGCCGCCTCGTAGTAGCTGTCCGGTTTGCGCATGCACCAGATGGTGCTGATTGCCACCAGCCGGCCCAGGACGCCGTCGTCGAGGAGCCGTTTCGCCGCCGCCGCCGCCGGGTTGTAGCGCCGGTGGTGGCCGACCAGCAGCGCCACGCCGGCCTGTTCGGCCGCGCGGTTCAATCGCTCGGCAGACTCGACGGTCGCGCCGATCGGCTTCTCGATCAGAGCCGGCACTCCGGCGTCGATGCAGCGCAGCCCGACCTCCTCGTGCAGCCCGGTCGGCGAGGCCACGATGGCGCCGTCGATCGGTGCACCGGACAGCAGCTCATCGACACCGCGGCAATAGCGGGCGCCGTGCGCGCGCGCCGCCTGCTCGGCCGCCGCATCGGGGTCGACCACCGCGGCCAGCCGGCACTCCTCGCTGCCGGCCAGGTAGCGAACGTGCTTGCGGCCCATGTAACCGGCGCCGATCACGGCAATGCGCAGCGCGCTCATCGGGTACCCTCCCTACTCGGCGAAGTGCTCGCCGGCCATCGCCGCCGGCGGCCGCGGGAGCAGCGGGCGGAACGCCATGCGCGCCAGGATGTCGGCCTCCAGGTCGGCCCCCGGCGCCACCTCGTCCAGCCGCAGCCCGCCGCCGGTCAGGGTGAACACGGCGCGCTCGGTCACGAAACGCACCGTCTGGCCGCGCGCCATGGCCTGTGAGCCGGAGAAGGTTATCTGCGCCACCTCGCGCACGAACTTGGCGATGGCGCCGTGGCGATGCACGGCCAGCCGGCCATTCCCCGGCCGCACGTCGGCGCCCTTGGCCTCGAAGGTGCCGCAGAACACCACCGTGCGCGCGTTGTCGGCGATGTCGACGAATCCGCCCGGCCCTACCGTGAGCCCGCCGAGCTTGGAGGCATTGACGTTGCCGGTCGCGTCCACCTCGCCGAACCCGAGGAAGGCAATGTCCAGTCCGCCGCCGGAGTAGAAGTCGAACTGCGACGGGGCGTCGATCATCGCGGTCGGGTTGCGCGCGTAGCCGAACAGCATGCCGGTGAGCAGGTCGCCGCCGTAGGTGCCGTGCTCGATCGTCTGGTAGTAGAGCCCGGTCTCCCCGCGCGCGGCCACCATCGCCGCCACCGCGTCCGGAATCCCGAAGCCGTAATTGACCGTGGCGCCGGGCTTCAGTTCCATGCGCGCGCGCCGCGCCACCACCTGGCGTACGTCGAACGGCGGCGGCGGCGGCGGTTCGACCGACCGCCGCCGCTCCCCCGACAGCGAGGGATCGTAGTTTACGGCATAGCTCTGCCGCTGCTCCGGGTCGACCACCACGGCGTCCACCAGCACGCCCGGAATGCGCACGGCGCGGGCCGGCAAGCTGCCCTCCGGCACCAGTTCCTGTACCTGCACGATTACCGTGCCGCCGCTGTTGTGGGCCGCCGCCGCCATGGCGTACAGGTCGACGTTGGCCGGCTCCCGGTCCAGGCTCACGTTGCCCTCGGCGTCGGCGCAGGAGCCCTTCAGCAGCGCCGCGTCGATGGCGAACGGGCGGTAGCGCAGCAGCTCGCGGCCGTCGATCTCCACCAGTTCCACCAACTCGTCGCGGGCGCTCGCGTTGAGCCGGCCGCCCTCGTGGCGCGGATCGGCAAACGTGCCCAGGCCGACGTGAGTGAACAGCCCCGGGCGGCCGGCCGCGATCTCGCGCAGGAGCTGCATCAGCACGCCGCCGGGCAGCACGTACGCCTCGATCTTCTCGCTGCGCGCCAGCTCCTGCATGCGTGGCGACCACACCCAGTGGCCGCCGATCACCCGCCGCACCAGCCCCTCATGGGCAAAGCAGTTCATGCCGCGCCGGTCGCGGTCGCCGATGCCGAGCGCGTGCACGCAGGTCAGTCCGCGCGGCGCGCCGGTGTCCAGAAAGCGGCGCTCCACCGCCTGGTGCAGCGTGGTGGCCTCGCACAGCCCGCCGCCGCCGCCTACCAGCCCCACGGTGGCTCCGTCCTCGATCAGCGCCGCCGCCGCGGCCGCCGACACTACCTTGTTCGGCTTCATCGCCGTGCGTGTCCCTCGTCGGGTCGGGCCGCCGCGGCGCCAACCGCGGCGGGCCGGGAGGTCAGCGGCCGCGTTGTGCCGTCAGCCCTGCCCCGTGTGGCAGTTGATCATCCAGCCGATGCCGAACCGGTCGGTGCAGGTGCCGAAATAAGCGCCCCAGAACTGGTCCTGCATCGGCATGGTGACGCGCCCGCCGTCGGACAGCTTCGCGAACAGCTCGTCCGCCTGCTGCTTGCTGTCCGGCCCAAGGGAGAGCGAGAAGTTGGTTCCCTGCACCGGGAGCGGGCTGAACTGCTCGATGGTGTCGCTGCCCATCAGCACGCCGCCGCCCACCGGCAGGGTGACGTGCATGATCAGGTCCTTCGCCTCCTCGGGCGCCTGCATCTCGGCCGGCCCGTCCCCGAAGGTCTGCATGAACAGGAAATCGCCGCCGAACACGGAGCGATAGAATTCGAACGCTGCCCGGCATTCGCCGGCGAACGTCAAGTAAGCGTTTATGGTCATGGTTGTCCGCGCCAAAGAATACCGGCACCCCGGCGCGCCCCGCAACGGGCGTTGTCGGCGCGCGCCTGCCACCCGGTAGCGGCAAACGCCGTCGCCGGATACAGTACGCCCGATCATGCCTGACACTGACAACTGGCAACCGCGCGTCGAGAACGGCTGCCTGTTCATCGACGATACCGGGTTGGGCCGGGCGGTGCTCCAGCATCACGCCCGACCCGGTATCGGCGCCTACATTCATCCGCTACGCATCGGTCCCCGGCACCTGTGCCTTACCGCGGACAGCCCGTGGCACCACCCGCATCAGCACGGTATCCAGACCCGCTTCGTCGGCATCGACGGCAGCGACTTCTGGCACTTCCCCGGTCAGCGCCCCGGCCAGACCCTGGGCCGAATCAACCCCGGGCTGCCGCGCATCGTCGGCACCGCTCCGCCGCGCTGGGTGATCGAGGCGCTCTGGCAGCACGCCGACGGACGCCATGTGCTGGCCGACTGCCAGGAGTGGCAGCTCGGGCGCGAAGGAGACCTGCTGCTGCTCGACCTGGAGTGGACGCTGCGCGCGATCCCGGACATACGCATCGAACCGTACCTGTACGGCGGCCTGTACGTGCGCATGCCGTACCACCGCCACCTCGGCGCCCAGGTGGTCACCTCCACCGGCAATCGGGACGGCGACGCCGAGCAGCAGCCGGCGGCGTGGGTGGACGTGCACATGCCGATCGACCAGGCGTGGCGCGGCGACGACGCACCGGCCAGCGCCGGCATCGCGGTGTTCGACCATCCCGGCAATCCTGGCCACCCTGTCCAGTGGCGCGTCGATGGCCAGTTCGGGATCAACCCGGCGCCCAGCATAGCGGGGGCCATCGACCTCGCCGCGGGCAGCGCGCTGCACCTCCGCTACCGCCTGCTGGCCCACGAAGGGCCACTCCCGCCCGCCCGGATCGCCGACCTGTGGGGGCGCTACGCAGCAGGTTAGCCGCACGCCTCCGCAGCCCGCGAGTGCGAATCGGTTTGACCGCGGCGCCGGCCGCGTGGTAGTTTGACCCCCGAGATTCGAGACGGCGAACGAGATTCGAGACGGCGAGATTCGGGAAAAGAGCGATTTGCAGCGATGTACGCGTTGGTAGAAATTCAGGGTCGGCAGTATCGGGTGCGTGAGGGAATGCACGTCACGGTGGAACGCATGGCGGGGATCGGCGAAACGGTTGAGTTGAACAACGTGCTGCTGGTGGCGGCAGACGGCGAAACCAGGATCGGGCGTCCGCACGTGCCCGGAGCGAAGGTCACGGCCACGCTCGCGGATCATCCGCGCGGGCCCAAGGTGATTGTCTACAAGTTCCGCCGGCGCAAGAACTACCGGCGCAAGCGAGGCCATCGTCAGGCGTTGACGCGGCTGCGCATCGAGAAGATCGAAGCCGGCACCTGAGGCTCGAAGCCGGCACCTGAGGCTCGAAGCCGGTGCCTGAAGCTCGAAGCCGGTGCCTGAGGAGAGAACAGCGTGGCACACAAGAAGGGCGGAGGAAGCTCGCGCAATGGGCGCGATTCCCGCGGCAAGCGTCTTGGCGTCAAGCGCTACGGCGGCGAGCAGGTTGCCGCGGGGACCATCCTGGTGCGCCAGCGCGGCACCACGATGCATGCCGGGGAGAATGTCGGCGTGGGTCGCGACTACACCCTGTACGCCCGCGTTGGCGGCACGGTGGTGTACAAGAGCCGGCTCGGACGCAAGTTGGTCGCGATCGAACCGCTCGCCTGAGTCGCAGCGGGAGCGACTTCCAAACGACAGGTCAGGAGCTGGCGTGGCGCGGGTCGGAACGAGATTCGTCGACCGAACGGTGATCACCGTCAGTTCCGGAAGCGGCGGCGGCGGCGCGGTATCGTTCCGCAGGGAAAAGTACGTTCCGCGCGGCGGGCCGGACGGCGGCGACGGTGGCCGCGGCGGCGACGTGGTGTTCACGGTCCGGCACAACGTGCACACGCTCGCCCACCTGGCCGGCCGCCACCACTACCGGGCCGAGGACGGCGCGCCGGGCAGGCGCCGCCGGCAGCACGGGGCGGACGGCAAGTCGGTTCGCATTGCGGTGCCGCCGGGCACGCTGGTGCGCGATGCCGACAGCGGCGAGGTGCTGCACGACCTGGCCGGCCGCGACGACGAGTGGCTGTGCCTGCAGGGGGGTGCCGGCGGCGCCGGCAACGTGCGTTTCGCCAACTCGGTACGGCGGGCGCCGCGCTTCGCCACGCCGGGCCGGCCGGGACGCGTGCTGCAGGTGCGGCTGGAACTGCGCAGCATCGCCGACGTCGGTTTCGTTGGCCTGCCGAACGCCGGCAAGTCGACGTTGCTCGCCGCGCTGACCAACGCGCGCCCGAAAGTCGCCGCCTACCCGTTTACCACCATCGTGCCCGGACTCGGCACCATGCGCGTGAATGACGCCGCGGCATTCGCGGACGGCGGCGCGGAGCCGGAGCGGGAAGCGCCGCCGCTGCCCGGCGGCGCACACGGCGGCGCGGGCCGCGGCACCGCGCGCCCGGCGCCCGCGGCCGGTTGGCACGCACCTTCGGAGGTGGTGCTCGCGGACATTCCGGGCATCGTCGCCGGCGCATCCGGCGGCACCGGCCTCGGCTTGCAGTTCCTGGACCACATCGCGCGAGCGCGCCTGCTCGCCTACGTCATCGACCTCACCGACGACGGCGACCCGCTCGCCACCCTGGAGGCGGAATTGCGCGCGTACGACGCGTCGCTGATCGACCGGCCGCGCCTCCTGGTGGGCACCAAGCAGGACCTGGACACCGACGGCAGGCTGCGCCGCCGGCTGCGGATGCGCTGCCCGGACGACGAGGTAGTGGCGGTGTCCGCCCACGACGGTTCCGGCCTGTCCGATCTGCGCAGCGCACTCGGCCGGCTCGCGCGCGCCGCGTGAGGCCGGCGGGTGCGGCCGATGGCGTCGGTCCGTCCGTCGGCGCCGCGCCCGCACGCCCGCGGGTGGCGCTGCTCGGCGGTTCGTTCGATCCCGTGCACGTCGGCCACCTGCACATCGCGGAGGTCGTCCTGGCGCGCGCCGGCTACGACCGCGTGCTGTTCGTGCCGGCCCACCTGCCGTCGCACAAACCGGCGGCGCGCCTGGCCGCCGCCGCGCATCGCGTGCGCATGCTGCAGCTTGCGGTTGCCGGAAACGAACGGCTGGCGGTCAGCGACGTGGAGGTACGGCGCGGCGGCGTATCGTACACCGTCGACACGGTGCGCGAACTGCAGGCGCGCGGCGTGATCGGCGAGCGTCCGGGGCTGGTCGTAGGCGACGACCTGGGCGCCGATCTCGACACCTGGCGGGAGGCGGCCGCGCTGTTCGGCATGGTTGAGTTGCTGGTGGCGCGCCGCCGGCGGTCGCCGCTGCCGCTCTCATGGCCGCACCGTGTGCTGGCCAACCACCGGCTGCCGATCTCCTCCTCGGAGCTGCGCCGGCGCGTCGGTGCCGGTCAGGTGATACGAGCCCTGGTGCCGGACGCGGTGGAAGCATACATTCGGGAGCACAGGCTGTATGGCTGCTCGCCGCGAGGCTAGTCCGCCATGCGTGTGAGTGGCGGCCGCAGCGGGCGCCGCGATTACAGCTACCTCCTGCTGTTGGCGATCGTGGCGCTGCTCGCGGCAACCGCGGTGTTCGCCGCCACCCGGCTGCGCACCGACGAGGTGTCCCGGTGGCTGGAAGAGCATGATCTCCTGGTCGGCCTGGTCGTGATCTCCGACCCGCGCCACCGCATCGCCGTGGAGGTGCTCCTGATCGATCCCCATACCGACCGCGCCGGGCTGCTGTTCATTCCCGGCAACGTCGGCGCCCTGATCGCCAGCCGCAACCGCATGGACGCACTGGAGACCATCTACCGCGACGGCGACGTGGCGCCACTGCGCGACAAGGTGGAGGAACTGCTCGGCGTGGCGCCGATGTACGTGCTCGAAATTACCGGCGACCGCATGCGCGACCTGGTGGATCTGCTCGGTGGCGTCGAGGTGTTCGTGCCCGATCCGGTCGACCAGGAGGACGCCGAGGGCCGCGTGCTGCTGCCGGCGGGCGCGGTGCTTCTGGATGGCGACAAGGCGCTGGAGTACCTGCGCTACCAGGCGGCCGACGAACCCGACGTGGAGTGGGCCGCCCGCGTCCACCGCCTGATGCAGGCGGCGCTGCGCGCGGTCGGCGAGCAGCGCCGGATGCTGCTGCATGCGGACGTGCAGCGCTACCTGCACCAGCGCCTTGGCAACGACCTGACGCAGGCCGGATTCGCTACCCTGCTGGCATCGCTCACCGAGATCGACAGCGAACGGATGATCTTCCAGTACACGGTCGGCCAGCCGCAGACGGTCGACGGGCGCACGCTCATTTTCCCGCACTACGACGGCGCCCTGTTGCGCGAGGCGGTGACGCAGGTGGTGGCCGCGCTGGTCAGCGGCCAGGCGGACTCGGTGGCGTCGGCCACCGTGGAGATTCTGAACGGCTCCGGAGTGACCGGCCTGGCGCGCGGCGCCGCACCGGTGCTGCAGAGTTTCGGGTTCCGGGTGGCGCGGGTCGCCAATGCCGATCATCATGGCTACGCGGCCACCGAGGTGATCGACCGCCGCGGCCGGCTGGAGGTGGCGCAGCGGGTGGCGGACTTGATGGAGTGCGGGACCGCGCGCACCGAACCGCATGGCGAGGCGGAGGCGGACAGCGAGATAGACGTGACCGTGATTCTGGGAGGTGATTTCAACGGAAGATCCTGTACCGAATAGACCCGCCGCAGCGGACAGCGGCCGAGCAACAGGCCGGGCGGCGGATTCGGACGATCGGCCCGCCGATGCCCCGGCGACACCGGGAGCGTTCGGCGAGGACGCCGTTCGCGCGCTGGCGCGCCTGCTCGCCGACCACCGCTGCGAGAACCCGGTGATCCTGGACATCGCCGCGGTCAGCGACGTGGCAGACTACTTCGTGATCGCGACCGTGCGCAGCTCAACCCATCTCGCCGGCGTGTACGGCTACCTGATGCAGTACTGCAAGGAACAGGGCCTGGAGCCGCTGGGCGGCTCCAGGCGGGTGGCGAACAACCCGTGGCTGCTGGTGGATCTCGGACCGGTGGTAGTGCACCTGATGGAACACGAAACGCGCGAGTACTACGAACTGGAGAGGCTCTGGTTCAACGGGCGTCCCGTACCCGTCCGATCACCGGTCGACGGTGGGCCGGCGGAGTGACGTTGCGCCGCGGTCGGACCGCCGGTCAGAACTCCTCCAGGTCGAGCTCGTCGTCGTCCGTATCGTCGAGGTTTTCGTCCAGTCCGTCGTCGTCATCGTCATCGTCATCGAAAATGGCATCGACGAATCCGTCATCGTCGGCGTCATCTTCGCCGTCGTCGCCGTCGTCATCGTCGTCGTCGTCATCGTCGTCGAAGTCATCCGTTTCGTCGTCGAGGTCGTCCTCCTGGAATCCCTCGTCATCGAGGTCGTCATCGTCCAGTTCGTCGTCGAAGTCGTCCTCGAACTCGTCCAGATCCTCGAGATCGGTTCCGTAGACCGTGAGCTTGCGGTAACCGAGCGGGCGATAGCCGAGACTGGCGCCCGGCTGACCCGAAGCGGCGAGCGGCATTGCCGTCACATACCGAGACAAGTGTTCCTCCCCACCATCGTTCAGCAATGTTGGTCGCCACGTTGAGTGGCGATGGCGCACTATAGAATCCCTCCGCGCGGTTGTGTCAACGGCCACTTCGGCAAAGCACGTGCTCCCGCGCGGCGGCCGCGGCCGGCCCGGCGAGCGCGCGAGCGTCGAAGCACTGGACAGCGGCGGCACGGAAAACTAATATTACGGCGTTGACCGTGCTCCTGGGCGTCTGCGGTGGGTGTTGCAGGCGGTGGGTCGCGGCGGTCGCCGGGCAGCGTGGTTCCCGCGGAGGACCCAGTGGAGATCACCGACATTCGCATTACGCGCAACGCGGTCGCCGGCAAGCTTCTGGCGTACGTCTCTGCCACGTTCGACCACTGCTTTGTGGTGCACAACATCAAGATCATCCTCGGGCGCGGCGGCCCGTTTGTGGCGATGCCGAGCCGCAAGACGCAGAGCGGTCGCTACCGGGACATAGCACACCCCATCACCGCGGCGTTTCGCGACGTGTTGCAGACGCGGATCCTCGATGACTACCGGCGCAGCGAGGAGTCTGCCGACGCCGGCCCGGAACCGGGCCCGGAGGAGTGAGGGATGTTCACGGCGAGCGCGCCCGTGCCAGAATGGCGGCTCCCGTTGGGACGTCGGCAAGTGGTAAGCCACCGGTTTTTGGTACCGGCACTCGCAGGTTCGAATCCTGCCGTCCCAGTATGCGAGACGAGCCGTCCGCCCGGCGCCGCCGCGGCATGAGCCGGCGCGGCGTCTGAAACCATACAACGAAACAGGAGCCTGACATGTCCGATCGAAGCCTGTCCGCCGAGTTGCGAACCCAGACCAAGAAGGGAGCGGCGCGCCGCCTGCGCCGCGCGGGCCGCATTCCCGCCGTGATGTACGGGCATCGCGACCCGCTGCTGCTGAGCATCGATGCGCGCGAGTTCGCACGCAAGTTTCAGCGCATCTCCGAGAGCACCATCATTCACCTGTCGGCCGGGGGCGACACGTACGACGTGCTCGTCAAGGACTTCCAGATCGACCACATCATCGAGCGGCTCGATCACATCGATTTCTTCGAGATCGAACGCGGGCGGGTGCTGCGCGCGCGGGTGCTGTTGCACTTTGTCGGCAACCCGGTCGGCGTGCGCGAGGGCGGCCTGCAGGAGTTGCTCGTGCACGAGGTCGAGGTGGAGAGTCTGCCCCGCGACCTGCCCGAGGAGATCGACGTCGATATCGAACACCTCGGCGTGGGGCAATCGTTCCACGTCAGCGACCTGGTAGTTCCCGACGGCGTGCGCGTGCTCACTTCCCGGGACCAGGTGATCGCACTGATCGCCCACAAGGTGGAAGAAGTCGATGAAGAGGAAGACGAGGTGGACGAAGAGGCGGCCCTGGAAGGCGAGGTCGACGAGGAGGAGTAGCGCCGCCCGCCGCCTGCCGCATGCCGCGGCCGGCGGGGCGTAGCCGATGGCGCTGGTACTGCTCGGTCTCGGGAACCCCGGCCGCCGCTACGCGCGCAGCCGCCACAACGCGGGCTTTCAGGTGGCGGAGTGTCTGGCCGCTCGTTTCGGGCAGCGGTTGAAGCGCCGGCGGCACCGCAACTACGCGCTCGCGCACCTGCAGGTCGCCGGTACGCGGCTCACCGTGGTGCAGCCGCACACCTACATGAACGGGTCCGGGGACATCGTCAAGCCGGTGCTGTCGGAGTGCGGAGCCGGCGTGCCGGAGCTGGTGGTGGTGTGCGACACCATGGACCTGGCGCCGGGCGCGAGCCGGCTGCGGTTGTCCGGCTCGTCCGCCG
Source organism: Spirochaetia bacterium (assembly GCA_965208575.1). Taxonomy (GTDB): domain Bacteria; phylum Spirochaetota; class Spirochaetia; order SZUA-6; family Bin103; genus Bin103. The sequence goes on from CBDBOV010000003.1 coordinate 826,764, forward strand.
GCAACCGCGGGCTGGCCTCGGTGCTGCGCGTGTTGCGGACCGACGACGTGAAGCGGATCTACCTCGGCGTCGGCCGCCCGCTGCCGGGTGTTGCGGTGATCGACCACGTACTGAGCAGGCCGGCGCCGGCCGACGCGCGGGCCATAGCGGAGGCGGTGGAGCGGGTCTGCGACCACGTCGGCCTGCTGCTGGCGGGCGACTACCAGGGCGCCATGAACCGGATCAATCAACGCTCCGCAACGGCTTGAACGCGACCCGCGGCACAGCGTCCGACCCCGTTGCCGCGGCGCGCGCCGTGCTGCGCGAGGCCGCCTTGCCGCGCCCGTGCACGGTGGTGGCGGCCATGTCCGGGGGAGCGGACTCCGCCGCCCTGGCGCTGGTGCTGACCCACCTGTCGGCAGAGCTGGAGATGCGCGTGGTGGGCGCCCACTACGATCACGGCATTCGCGACGCAGCGTCGCGGGCCGCGGAGCGGGCCGCGGTTCGGGAGCAATGCGCGCGCCTCGGGGTGGCGCTGCGCGAGGGCGGCGCCGGTGACGGCGAGCTGCGCGAACGGCGGCGCGCCACCGGGCGCAGCCTGGAGGAGCTTGCGCGCGAGCGGCGCTACGCCTTTCTGATGACGGTCGCGGCGAGCTGCGGCGCCGCGGCGGTGGCCGTGGGGCATCATCTCGACGACAACCTGGAGACCATCCTGATGCGGGCGCTGCAGGGCAGCCTGCGCGGAGGCGGCATCGCCGCGAGCAGCGGGCCGGTGCTGCGCCCGCTGCTCGGCGTGCGGCGCGAGGCACTGCGCCGCTGCGTGGCGGCGGCCCGGCTGCCGGTCATGGAGGACCCCAGCAACGCCGACCCGGCGATGCTGCGCAACCGGGTGCGCGAGCTGCTGCCGGCGCTGGAAGCGGCGGTGCCGGGCACGGCACGCAATCTTCCCCGGCTGGCGTACGGCAGCGCCGCCGCGTGGCGCGAACTGGTCGCCCGGTCGCGGCGCGCGGTGCCGTGGCGCTACGCCCGCGATGCGCGCTGGGGCAGCCACTACCGGGTCGCGGCGCGCTTGTTCTGGGGCGCGCCGCCGGACGTACGCGAGGCCGCCCTGTACCAGGCCTGGGACGCCGTCACCAGCCGCGGCCTCAGCGCCCGGCGCGACCGGGCGCGGCTGCCGCGCCGTTTCCTGCAGCCGCTGCTCGCGGTCCGCGTACCACCGCGCCGCCTGCTCACCGCGGGCCACGGGGTGTGCATCGCCTGCGACCTGCGCACGGTCGTGGTGGCGCGCCGGCGCGCCGCGCCGCCGGATGCGCAATGACCGCGGCCACCGGGCGCCCGCCCGCCGCCGCGATGCAGCCGCGCCGCGTCGCCGGCCCCGCCGCGCGGGCCGCCGGGGGCACCCCAGGCTCACCACCTGATCCGCGCCCCGTGCCGGCCCCGATGCGACCGGGATCGGGCCCGGTTGTCCTGCGTGCCGCTTACCGATATGTTATCGGAGTCGGGTTTGGTTCCTCGCGGGCATGTCCGACGTATAGAATAACGCTACCGGAATGTGTCCCACATCCTCCCAACCGGCAATCGCGGCGGGCGACGGCAAAACCCGGTTCGGGTCTCTCCCTCTGCTGCAGCGTAATTGCGCGCCGCATCCTTGGTGTCTGGTGTGTGCCTTGGCGGCTGGGGCCATGAGTGGCGGAAGGCGTACGCCGCGTGTGGGCGGCGGGCGTTCGCGGCGCAGGGCGGCCGGCACCGGCGGTGGCCTCGCGGAGGCATTGTGAGTAACGGAGAAAACAACAACTCGCAGAAACGAGGTCCCGACTCCGGGTTCCCGAAGTTCAACTTCAACAATCGCGTCGCCCTCATAACGCTGCTGATCCTGATCGTCTTCTTCATTTTCTTCTTCGTTTACAACCAGGGCTCGCTGACGCAGGAGATCCCTTACTCCGTGTTTCTGAACTACGTGAACCAGGACATGGTGGAAGCGGTCAAGATCATCGACGGCTACGAAATCCAGGGGCAGCTCAAGGGGCGTCCCGGCGAGTACTTCAAGACCAACATTCCCTACTCCGATCCCGATCTGCTGCGCACGCTGCAGGAAAAGACGGTACAGGTCACCGGTGGGCCGCGCAACGTGTCGCCGCTGCGGGTGTTCATCGACTTCCTGCCCTGGATGCTCGGCTTCGTGTTCATCTGGTTCATGTTCCGGCAGGTGCAGGGCAGCGGCAATCGCGCGTTCTCGTTCGGCAAGAGCCGCGCCAAGCGTTTCGTGGAGAGCAGCAAGAAGATCAACTTCACCGATGTCGCCGGCCAGGACGAGGCCAAGTACGAGTTGCAGGAAGTGGTCGAGTTCCTCAAGAACCCCGGCAAGTTCGCCAAGATGGGGGCGCGCATCCCCAAGGGGGTACTGCTGGTCGGCATGCCGGGCACCGGCAAGACGCTGCTCGCCAAGGCGATTGCCGGCGAGGCCAACGCGCCGTTCTTCCACATGTCCGGATCCGACTTCGTGGAGATGTTCGTCGGCGTCGGCGCCAGCCGGGTGCGCGACCTGTTCGACCAGGGACGCAAGAACGCCCCCTGCATCCTGTTCATCGACGAGCTCGATGCCGTCGGCCGCACGCGCGGGGCAGGCTACGGCGGCGGTCACGATGAGCGTGAACAGACCCTCAACCAGATGCTGGTGGAGATGGACGGATTCGACACCAAGGAAGGGGTGATCATCATTGCGGCCACCAACCGGCCCGACGTGCTCGATCCCGCGCTGCTGCGCCCGGGCCGCTTCGATCGCCAGGTGGTCGTGGACATGCCGGACGTGCGCGGCCGCGAAGAGATCCTCGCCATTCACATCAAGAAGATCCCCACCGGGGCGGGGGTGGACCTGAACCGGGTGGCGCGCGCGACGCCGGGCACCTCCGGCGCCGATCTGGCCAACATCGTCAACGAGGCGGCCTTGCTGGCGGCACGCCAGAACAAGGAGCGGGTGGAGATGATCGACTTCGAGGAAGCGCGCGACAAGATCATGATGGGCGTGGCGCGCCGCTCCAAGGTGGTGGAGCCGAAGGAACGCGAGATGACCGCCTACCACGAATCGGGCCATGCGCTGCTGCACTACCACCTCGAGAATGCCGACCCGTTCCACAAGGTCACCGTGGTCCCGCACGGGCGCGCCCTCGGTGTGGCATTCTCGTTGCCCGAAAAAGACTACTACTCGCGCGGCAAGGCCTGGCTGATGGACCGGATCGCCATCACCATGGGCGGCTACGCGGCCGAGCGGCTGATCTACAACGAGACCACGACCGGCGCGCAGAACGACATCGAGCAGGCCACCGATCTGGCTCGCAAGATGGTGTGCGAGTGGGGCATGAGCGACGTGCTCGGTCCGATCTCGTACGGGCAGAAGGACGAGCCGATCTTCCTGGGCAAGGAGATCGCTCGCCACAAGGACTACTCGGAGGATACCGCGCGCGTCATCGACAGAGAGGTGAACGCCATCATCAACTCGCGGCTGGAACGGGCGCAGGAGGTGCTCGACGAGCATCGCGACCAGCTCGAGCTGCTGGCCACGACGCTGGTCGACAAGGAGACGCTGGACGACGCCGAGATCCGCGCCCTGCTCGGTTTTCCGCCGCGCGCGTCGACCGATGGGGAGACCAGCCAGAAGGCGAGTTAGCAGTTGGTGGCAAGACGCCGGCTGCTTCCGGGCGGCGATCCGGTAGGGTTGCGTCTCCTCCTGGCGCTGGCAGGCTTGGCGCTGCTGGCCGGCGGTTGCGCTACGACGCGCGCGCCGGCGCTCCCGCCGGCATCCTCCGCGGCGTACTTCAAGGCGGACATCGAGCGCCAGTTGGCGGCCGGAGAGCCGTTGCGCGCCCTGCAGAACATCTGGTCCCTGGAGACGCAGGAGCCGGCCCGGGTCGCGGCGGGCGACCTGAGGGAATTGCGCCGCAGTGCGATCCGTGCGCTGCGCGACGACCTGGAGTTGGCACGGCGCGAGCAGCGCTACCTGGATGCGGTGGCGCTGGCACAGTCGCTGGCTGCGGTCGGCGCGGACGCGCCCGCCGCGCACCGCGACCTGCTGACCGAGCTCTACCACGGCGAGGTGCAGCGCCTGGTCGGCGCGGGGCGGCAGGTCAGTGCGCTGATAACCGGTCTGCGCGCGGCGAGCGAGCGGCTGCTGCCCGCCGACGACCTGCCGGCGTTGCGCGACCTGGCGGTGGAGGCAGGCAGCCGGCACGCGCTGGCGGTGCTGGCGGACGCCGCCGCGGACAGCGGCCGCGAACTGCCGGTGCCGGAGTTGCCGCCGCCGGCGTCCTACGCGGAGATGCTTGCCGGCACGGTCACCGTGTGGGTAGACCGCGGGGTTGCCATTCGCCGCGGCGTCGGCTACCCGGACCGGGTGATCGGCAGCGGCTTCTTCATCGATCGCGAAGGTCACCTGCTGACCAACTACCACGTGATCAGCAGCGAAGTGGACCCGGCGTACGAGGGCTATTCGCGCCTCTACATCCGGCTGTCGGAGCAGCCCGAGAAGCGGGTTACGGCGCGGGTAACAGGATACGACCCGGTGTTCGACCTCGCTCTCCTGAAGGCGGAGGTGACGCCGGAGTACGTGTTCGGCGCGGTCACCGCCGCGCACCCGGCGCCCGGCGATCCGATCACGGCGATCGGCACCCCGGGCGACATCTCCCTGGCCAAGACGGTGACCTCCGGCATCGTGTCCGCCGTCGGGCGGCGCTTCCTGCAGGTCGGCGACGCGCTGCAGGTCGATGCGCCGCTCAATCCCGGCAACAGCGGCGGTCCGTTGCTGAACGAGGACCGCGAGCTGGTCGGCGTCACCTTCGCCGGCATGGAGCAGTTCGAGGGCATCAACTTCGGCATCGCCGCGGAGTGGATCGAGCGCGTGCTGCCCAAGCTGTACGAGGGTGGCGCGGTGTCGCACCTGTGGCTGGGCGTCAGCGTGCATCGCGGCGACGCCGGGCTGGTGGTGGATTACGTGCTGCCCGGCGGGCCCGCGGATCTGGCCGGAGTCGCCGCCGGTGACGTGCTGGTACGGTTCGGCGACTACGCCGTGGACGACATCGTGGGAGTGCAGCGCCACCTGCTCGGGTTCCCGGCGCCCGCCCTGGTCGAGATAGAGGTGCGCCGCGGCGGCCGCGAGCGGCGTCTGCTCGCGCTCCTGGGGCCGCGCCCGTTTGCGCCGCTGGATGAGGCGTTGCAGCACGACACGTGGCAGGATGTGCTGGTGCCGCTGTTCGGTATCGGCGTCAAGCACGTGCGCCGCACGCTGTTCCGGGACGAATACCGGGTAACGGCGATCGTGCCCGGATCGGTTGCCGACGATTCACGCATCTCGGTGGAAGACCCGGTGTGGCTGGAGGAGTTCGCGCTGGACGAGGAGTACCGGACCGCGTACCTGCGCCTGGTGGTCCGCGGCCGGCTCACCGGGCCACTGGAGGCATCCGTGCTGCTGTCCGCGCCGCTGGAGCAGGCCAATCTCCTGTAGCGCACACCAGCGCGCGCCGGGCGTCAGTCGGCCGGCGGCTTCAGGACCGCCAGGAAGGCGGACTTGGGCAACTGTACGTCGCCGATCTGCTTCATGCGTTTCTTGCCCTCTTTCTGGCGCTCGAGCAGCTTGCGCTTGCGGGTAATGTCGCCGCCGTAGCACTTGGCGGTGACATCCTTGCGCACCGCCGACACCGTCTCTCGGGCGATGATCTGGCTGCCGACCGCACCCTGGATGGGCACCTTGAACTGGTGGCGCGGAATCTCGTCCTTGAGCCGCCGGCAGATCTCTCCGGCGCGCCCTCGGGCGTTGTCGCGGAACACCAGTTGCGCGAGCGCGTCCACCGGGCGTCCGTTGAGCAGGATGTCGAGCCGCACCAGGTGCGAGGCCCGGTATTCGGTGAGCTCGTAGTCGAACGACGCATAGCCGCGGCTGACCGATTTCAGGGTGTCGTAGAATTCGTACACCACCTCCGCGAGCGGCATGTCGTAGGTCAATTCGACGCGCCGTTGGTCGAGGTAGTTCATCGTGTTCTGCACGCCGCGCCGGTCGAGGCACAGCTTGATGACCGCTCCCACGTAGGCTGTGGGGGTGATGATGCTCGCGCGGATGAACGGCTCTTCACTGTACTCGATGTGGCCCGGGTCGGGGTATTCGAGCGGATTGTCGATGAAGCACTCGGTACCGTCGGTGTGTACCACCCGGTAGCGCACCGTGGGCACGGTCACGATCACCGCCAGGTCGAACTCGCGCTCCAGGCGCTCCTGCACGATTTCCAGGTGCAGCATGCCGAGAAAGCCGCACCGGAAGCCGAAGCCGAGCGCCGCCGAGCTGTCCTTCTCGTAGGTCAGGGCGGCGTCGTTGAGCGCGAGCCGGTCAAGAGCCGCGCTGAACTCGCCGTAGTCGTCGGCATCGACCGGGTAGACCGACGCGAACACCACCGGCTTGACGTCGCGAAATCCTTCCAGCGGACGCTCGCACGGCAGGTCGGCGCGCGTCACGGTGTCGCCGACGCGGGCGTCGGCGATGCGCTTCACGCCGGCGACCAGGTAGCCCACGTCGCCGGCCTTCAACTCCGCGGTGCGCTGCGTGGTGCCGACGCCGAAGGTGCCGGTCTCCTCCACCACGTGCGTTACTCCGGTCGACCAGAACCGGATCGGCATGCCGGGCGCGACCGTCCCCTCGAACACCCGCAGGTGGATGACCACGCCGCGGTACGGATCGTAGGCGGAGTCGAATATGAGTCCGCGCAGCGGGTCGGCATCGCTGCCGCTCGGCGCCGGCACCTGGTCGACGATCGCCTTGAGCAGATCGTCCATGCCGGTGCCATGCTTGGCGGACACGCGAATGGCGTGCTCCGGATCCAACCCGAGGTCGCGGTCGATCTGCTCGTCGAGCCAGTCGTAGTCGATGCCGGGCAGGTCGGTCTTGTTGATTACCGGGATGATCTCCAGGTCCTGCTCCAGGGCCAGGTAGAAGTTGGACAGCGTCTGCGCCTCCACCCCCTGCGTGGCGTCGATCAGCAGCAGCGCCCCCTCGCACGAGCAGATCGCGCGCGAGACCTCGTAGGTAAAATCGACGTGGCCCGGGGTGTCGACCAGGTTGAGTCGATACTCGGTGCCGTTTGCCCGGTACGGAATCGAGACCGCCTGCGACTTGATGGTGATGCCGCGCTCCCGCTCGATCGGCATCGAATCGAGCATCTGATCGTGGAAATCGCGCTCCGACACCATGTGGGCGCGCTGAATGAACCGGTCCGCGAGCGTGGACTTGCCGTGATCGATGTGGGCGATGATGCAGAAGTTGCGGGTAGCCTGATTCAAGGCGGGGCTGCTTAGAAAGCCGCCTGGGTGGGCGGCCCCTGCACCGGCGTGTTGAGGACGCGCAGGAAGTTCAGATAGCCCTGCTCGAAGGTGTCGACCAGCCGGTCGGAGCTGAACACCTGGGCGTTCATGGCGCGGTCCAGGGATCCGGTGACGAAGAACGGGTAGTAGCTCGCCACGCGATCGAGGGCAGCGTCCTCGGCGGGCCGCTCCTCGAGCATCTCCAGTACCAGGATGCGGTCGCCGAGGACGATCGGGTCCGACACCGCCCCCGGCGCGAGGGAGAACGCGCGTTCGAAGAACTCCTCGTGAAACGGCGCCGACTGCAGACTCTCGTTGGCCGCGGGCTCCTCGCCTTCGCCGGCGCGCACGCGGCTGATTGCGATCAGGTTCTGGAAGTTGATCGGGAAGAAATCGCTTTCCAGCGTGGTAACGCCGAGCGCCGCGGCGGCGTCGGTGAATCCGGTTGCCTGGGCGCTCTGCCGGAACTCCGCCGCCAGCGTGGTGTAGTAGTCCTCGATGACGCCGCGCTCGTATCGTTGCAGGTAGTCCTGCACCGCCGCGAGTACCTCCTCGCTGGCGAAGTCGGGCGCCGCCGCGGCGGTGTCGGCACGGTAGATCACGCTCCCGAAGCGGCTGGTCAGCACCTCGGTGTGCTCCCCGGACGCCAGTGCAAAGATCGCCTCCACCGCCTCGCGGTCGTCGAAGTCCCGCTCCAGGTCGTAGTAGTAGCGCCAGCCCAGCACCCCTCCGGAGGCGACGTCGTCAATCGAGAACAGGCGCGCGAGTTCCTCGAAGGTGGACGATCCATCCTGCAGCCGGCGCAGCACGTCCGCGGCTTCGTCCGCGCCGGCCATCAGGATCCGGCTCAGCTTGATGCGCTGAAACTGCGCGGCGTTGGCCTCGCCGAACCGCTGCAGTTCCGCTTCCGGCAACTCGGCGTAACTGAACGCGGCGACCCGGAAACGGCGCTCGACCGCTGCCATGTCACGAAAGAACGCGACCGCCTGCGAACTGGTGTGGACCGCGGTCAGGTCGGCGAAATACTGGCGCTCCAGGAGCTGTTCTTCCACCAGCCGGCGGTTCACCTTGCGCTGCGACGCGGGAGTGGCATTGTAGCGCTCCTCGCTGAACACGCCGCCGACCACGTATGGGCCGGAGCGAATCAGTTCGCCGTCGATGCGCTCCTCGGAAACGGCCAGCGGCGCGCTTGCGGCCTCGGCCAGCACGGCGACCCGGTACGCCGCGCGCTGGAATGCCTGCCGCACCACGGCGCGGGCCTCCGTCTCGGTATCCTGCCGGAATCCGCTGTTGCGGCGCTGCTGGGAGATCTGCAGGATCTGGCTGTCGAAGTAGTTGCCGCGCCGGTGCTCGATGGCGATGCCGTCGTAGGTGCCGAACTCCGTCCCCGCGCCGGCGCCGCCGAAGCGTCCGATCGCCGGCGTGCCTATGAAGGTGACGGTAATGATTACCAGCACGATGAGGCTGCCCACGTACAGGAGCGGGTGATTGGAACGCTGCGCCGCGATGGCGGCATGCGGGCGCTTTGATGAGGTGCGATTTCGAGTCTTGGCCATGAAGGGAATTGCTCTTATGGTACGCAATAGCGGCGTTTGCAACAAGGCCTGTCGTATTTCTTGGCGGTTGCCTCGGCACGTGCCCCGGCGCCAACCGGTGGCACTTGTCGCACCTGTCACACCTCGGCGGGCGTTGGCGGGGCGCGGGCGTTGACACTGCGCAGGCGCGGTTCCTATATTGTGCGGGCTGCCAACTGGGGGCGTGGCGAAGGTGGTTATCGCGCCGGCCTGTCAAGCCGGAGGCCGCGGGTTCAAGTCCCGTCGCTCCCGTTCATCCATCAGGAAACCGCCGATGTCGCTACGGGCTGTGGCGCAGTGGCTAGCGCGCTCGGTTCGGGACCGAGAGGTCGGGAGTTCAAGTCTCCCCAGCCCGACTCCCCTTTCTGCCTTGTTACCCGTTCTTGTCCGGACCTCGACCGCGGCGCAAGGCGCGTGGCGAGGTTGTTCCTACTCTCCAGTTGCCGCGCCGCGGCTCCGAGAATTAAGGCAATGGGGCTTCTCTTGCGGCCGCTGGCGGCATTGTGCGTTCTGGCAGCCGTGGTCACGGTGGCCGCGGTCGACTCGGCGGCTCAGGTTCATCAGATCGCCCGCGGCGAGACCCTCTACAGCATCGCCAAGAAATATGGCGTGACCGTCTCCCTGCTGCAGAGCAGCAACGGCATTACCGACCCGACCCGGCTGCGCAGCGGGCAGAAGCTGACCATTCCGCGTGCGCACGTGATGCGCAAGGGCGACACCATCTACTCCGTCGGGCGCAAGTACGGCGTGAACCCCGCGCTCATCCTGGCGGCGAACGAGATCATCGATCCCACCACGGTGCGCATCGGCCAGGTGCTGGTGGTCCCGGAAGCCGGTACCAGCTCCGCGCCGCAGACACCCACCGCGGCGGCGGCGCGGCGGCCCCCGGTCGCCGCCGGTCCGGCCGCCGTGCGCACCGGCGGCGGCGACAACCGGCTCTGGCCCACCGACGGACAGCGCACCCGGATCAACGGCAAGCTGAGCGGTCTGAAGATCGCCGGTACGGAGGGCGCGGCGGTGCGCTCGGTCTCCTCCGGCACGGTGCGCTGGGCCAGTCCGAGCCGCGGCTTCGGGCAGGTGGTTCTGGTGGAGAATCCGCTCGGTTACATCTTCGGCTACCTGGGCAGCGCCGAGACCTACGTCGCCGTCGGCGACCGGGTGGAGATCGGCACCGAAATCGGGCGTCTGGGCTTGAACCCGCACGACCAGAAGCCGAATCTCTACTTCCTGGTGTTCAAGGACGGCATTCCGGCCGATCCCTGGCAGGCGCCCCGGGTATAGCAGCCCATGGCGACCGCGATCAACTACCGATTCTCCGTTACCGACCCGGCAACCGAGGTACGGTTCGAGCCGCGGCTGCCGGCACGGTTCGGCAGCGCCGCCAACCGCGTGGTCGTGTTCGACGCCAACACGGCGCGGCTGTTCGGCACCGGGGTCTCCGATCCGGTGCTGCTCGAGGATCGTGACGGCGCCAAGCGCTGGGCATCCGTGGAGCGCGTGCTGCTGGCCGCGCACGAACGCGGCATGGACCGCGGCGGCGAGATTATCGGCATCGGCGGCGGCGCGGTGTGCGACGTGGCCGCGTTCGCCGCTTCCATCTATCTGCGCGGCGTACGGCTGACGCTGGTACCCACCACGGTGACCGCGATGGTGGACGCCGCGCTCGGCGGCAAGACCGGCATCAATCTTGGTTCCGGGAAGAACCTGGTAGGCACGTTCTATCCGGCGCACCGCCTGGTCGTGGTACCGCACGCTGTTTCGCACCTGTCCACCAGCGACTACCTCGACGGGCTGGCCGAAGTGATCAAGACTGCCATGCTCGGCGACCGCGGGCTGTTCGGAGTGCTGGAGTGCCGCCGCGACGAGGTGCTGGCGCGCAGACCTGCTCTGGTGGAGGAATACGTGCGCCGCTGCCTGGCGGTGAAGGCTCGTTTCGTGGCCCACGACCTGCGCGAGGAACTCGGCACCGCGGTGCGCCCGGACGGCACCTCGCGCGCGTTTCTCAACCTGGGCCACACGTTCGCGCACGCGCTCGAGTCGGCGTCCGGTTTCGCCTGGAGCCACGGCGCCGCGGTGGCGTGGGGCCTCGGTCGCGCCGTGCGCCTCGGCCGCGTGCTCGGCATCGTCGACCCCGGATACGCGCAGCGGGTCATCCGGCTGCTGCGTGCGTACGGCTACCGCCTGTGCGCCGTCGAGGTCAGCGCCGACCGGATCCTGTCCGCGATGTGGGCGGACAAGAAGCGCAGCGGCGACGAGCTGCGCTTCGTGGTGCAACGCGGCCTCGAGCAGACCGAGATGCGCGCCGTGCCCGCCGAAGCGGTGCGTGCAGCGCTGCGCGACGAAGGCTGATCCTGTCGGTCAGCCCGTTGACTTGGAAGACGACGAACACCGATGGCCAGGCATCGCCCGCCCGCCCGCCTTGTCGGACCAGGCGAACGGCAGGCGGTCACAACAGGTTCGCCACCCGCCGGTAGACCGCGCTCACGCCAGCCCTCTGGTCGTCGTCCAGCTCGCCCTGCCGAGCATCGGCCAGGGTTTCCAGCGAAGCCAGGCTGTCCGCCACCGCGTTCTGCAGATTGCGCCGCAGTGAGAGCCAGAACGCGCCGTTGGCATCGGTCTGCAACGCGATGAAGCCCAGCTTGCGGGATCCGGCGCGGCGCGGGCCGATCGCCAGCAGGTGTCCGAGACGGTCGAGCAGGAGTGCGCCGTCCCGCGGCATGCGCAGGGTATCGCGCGGCCAGCCGGCGTCGACGCGGTGCGCGGGATCGATCTTGGCGAGCACCTCGAACAGCGCCTCGAGGCGCGCCCCGGGCATGATCTCGGCGCCGTCCAGGGTAATGCGGCCGCGCCACGCGCGGTACGCCGCGAGCGAGCGGCGCCCGGCGCGGCGCGCGATGGGGGCGGCCTCCTGCCACGGCAGGGTAACCAGCGGCCGCTTGCTGCGCTGCTCGGTGACCTCGAACACCCGCCCGAGCAGGTGCAGCTGCCGCGCCGCCTCGCGCGCCGCGCCGGAACGGGCAGGGCGGCCGGGACGCTCCCCGGCCGCCTGCCGGTCGCGGCCGCGACCGCGGCCGGCGCGGCGCGCGCCCTTCGATCCGTCCTGCGACACCGCGATCAGGTCGGCCAGGAGGTCGGGCGAGATGGCGCGCACCTCCTCGCGGGTAAGCGGTGACACCGAGCGCGCGTAGGCGCGCGACGTACGCATGATCTCGCCCGCCACGATGTAGCGCGCCGGCTGCTGGTACATGCCCGACCCGGGGTGGATGAAGATGTTGCCGGCGGTCGGACTGCGATAGCGGCCCGGTGCGGCGGCAACGCAGATGAACTGAATCAGCCCGCGTCCGACGGCGCGCAGGTAGTGGCTGGTCGAACCGCCGCCGCTCACCGGCACGCCGAGCCCGCTGACGATCTCCTCGAGTTGCTCCTTGACATTGAGGATCTCGTACATGGTGCGCGACTCCAGGTAGTGGCGCGCGCAGAAACCGTCGCGGTCGCCGCTGTCGCGGAACTGCCGGTACAGGTCCAGGCAGGCTACGAGGTCGCCGAGCGGGTGGCGAAACGCGTGGTGCGCGTGGCGCGCCTCCAGCTCGTGGCCGTCCGGCACCACGAACGGCGCGGGCACCGACAGGAAGGCGGCCGCGATGATCGCCTCCTCCAGCACCTCCGGATAACGGTGGATCGCCTCCACCAGGATGCGCGCGTGGCGCGGCAGGAGCGGGAACTTGACCATGGTGCGGCCCACCTCGGTCAGGGCGCGGTCGGCGTCGAGCGCGTCGAGCATGCCGAGCAGCGCCACCGCGCTGGCGATCCGTTCGCGGCCGGGCGAGGAGAGAAAGTCGAACTCCTCGAACTCGGTGATGTTCAACTCCGCCATGCGCAGCACCACCTCGGACAGGTCGGTGCGATGGATCTCCTCGGTCTCGAACAGCGGCCGCCGCTGGTAGGAGGGCTCCGAGTAGAGCCGGTAGCAGGTGCCGGGGCTGGTGCGTCCGGCGCGCCCGCGGCGCTGGCTGCAGGACGCGTGCGAAATCGGCTGCTCGGTGAGGGCGGCGGTGAGCGTGCGGGTGTTGAACGAGTTCACCTTGGCCAGGCCGGAGTCGATCACCGAGCCGATGCCCGGAATGGTGACGCTGGTCTCGGCGATGTTGGTTGCCACCACGATCTTGCGCCGGCCCGGAAACGGCGCGAACACCCGGTCCTGCTCGGCGCGCGACAGCCGGGCGTACAACGGCAGGAGTTGCCAGCGCCGGCTCTCGCGGCGCGCAGCGAGCGTCGCGATGCAGCCGCGGATGTCGCGTTCGCCCGACAGGAACACCAGGATGTCGCCCGGCCGGCGGGAGCGGTCGATTTCAAGCACGATCCGTTCCACGGCCGCCATGAGCTGGTCGGGGTCGCCGGCGGGTTGAAACGGGCGGTAGTGGATCCGTACCGGGTGCGCCGGCGTATCGAGGCGTACGATCGGGCAGGAGTCGAAGTACTCCGAGAACACCTCCGCGTTGATGGTGGCGGACGAGACCACCACCTTGAAATCGGGCCGCTGCGCGAGCACGCCCTTCAACAGGCCGAGCACGAAGTCGATGTTGAGCGAACGTTCGTGCGCCTCGTCGACCATCATCACCGAGTACTCGCCGAGCAGGCGGTCGTGCGCCAGCTCCTGCAGCAGCACGCCGTCGGTCATCACCTTGATGCGCGTGTCGCGCGTGGTGGTGTCCTCGAAGCGCATCTTGTACGCGGCGACCGCGCCGGCGGGGGCCCCGGCCCCGGCATCGGCCGCGAGTTGCGCACCAATGAAGTCGGTGACCGACACCGCGGCGATGCGGCGCGGCTGCGTTACGCCGATGCGACCGGTGTCGGCGTAGCCCGCATCGTACAGGATGCGTGGAAGCTGGGTGGTCTTTCCGGAGCCGGTCGGGCTTTCCACCACGATGACCGGGTTGGCGGCGACGTGGCGCAGGATCCGGTCGCGGTGGCGGACCACCGGCAGCGCTGCTGCAAGCTCGCTGATCGACTCTCCTGACGGCTGCATTCCACCCATAGTCTAACCCCGGCGGCGACCCGACGGCATCTGCGCTGCACGTGCGCCGATCGACCCTCCCGACGGCCGCATTCGCCCATGGTCCGCACCCCGGCGTTCGGGCTGGCGCATCGCCCGGCGGGATGTTAGGGTTGCCCCGGCTCATGGCACTTGCGCGGCAGACACGCAACCTGCGCCCGCAACGCAACGATCAGGAGATCGTGCTGTACGTGCGCAGCATCCCGTTCCTGACGCCGCGCCAGATCGCCGATACGATTCGCGAGTTGGGTTACGTCGGCCAGGAGCGGGCGGTCACGGCAGTGTCGCTCATGGCTTACCGCCACGTGTCCCGGCTGCGCAAGATCCACCTCGAAGGAGTAAGCCGCGACCTGTTGCCGGCCAAGACCAACCTGCTCCTGGTCGGTCCCACCGGGTGCGGCAAGACGCATCTGGTCGAGCTGCTGTTTCAGCACATCCTCCACCTGCCGACGCTGATCGTGGACCTGACCGGCTACTCGGAAACCGGCTACGTCGGCCAGGAGGTCACCTCGATTCTGACCCGGCTCCTGTATGCCGCGGATCTGAATCAATACGCCACCTCGGTGGGCGTGGTGTGCCTGGACGAATTCGACAAGGTCGCGGCGGGACACAACAACGCGGTGTTCGCCGGCGCCGCCACCACCAAGGACGTGTCGGGCCTCGGCGTGCAGCGAGAATTGCTCAAGATGCTCGAGGCGGCGGACATCTCGGTGCCCAACGACCTGTCCCACTCCGAGTACGGCGCGCGCACGGTGGTGTCCACCGCCGACATCTCGTTCATCGCCTGCGGGGCATTCTCCGGCTTCAAGGGAGTGACCGATGCGGCCGCCGGATCCGGCATCGGCTTCGGCCGCCGCGCCATCGGCGACGAACCGGAGCGCATCGCGGTGTCCTACAGCGAAGAGGATGTCGCGGCGGTGCGCTACTTCCAGAGGTTCGGCTTTCTGCCGGAGCTGATCGGCCGGTTCAAGCGCATCGTGCCGTTCCAGTCACTGTCCGCCGGGCAGCTCGCCGGCATCCTCAGGGAGAACATCATCACCCAGTACCGCAACGAGTTCCTGTTCGAGGAGATCGAGCTGGAGGTGGACGACGCGGTGGTGGAACTGATGGTGCGCCAGGCGCTGCGCAAGGAGAGCGGCGCGCGCGGGTTGGAGTCGGTGTTTGCCCGGCACCTCGAAGATGCCGCGTTCCAGGCGTATTCCGAAGCGGGGGTGAAGCGCGTGCGCCTGGAGTTGCGCGACGGCGAGTTCGGCTTCGCGCTCGGCTGACCGCCGGCGCCGCCTGTCCCGGACCATTGCTCAAGCGATATCGAAGATCCGTCGACGGCGCCACTCGGGCCACCGCCAACGTCTACCTGCCGAGCGAGCATGGCATTCGCGGCGCCGCGATAGACTCGGGGGCGGCCGCGGTCTGCCAGCGGCTGACGCGCGCCGGCCACGAGGCATACATCGTCGGCGGTGCGCTGCGCGATCTGCTGACCGGGCGCGATCCGAAGGATTTCGACGTGGCCACCAGTGCCCGCCCGCGGCAGATCACCGCGCTGTTTCGCGGCGCGCGCATCATCGGACGCCGGTTCAAGCTGGTGCACGTGCCGTCGGGCCGGCGGGTGTTCGAAGTAGCCACGTTCCGGGCAGCGGATACCTCCACCGCGAATCGCTACGGCACGGTGGACCAGGACGCGTTCCGGCGCGATTTCAGCTTCAACGCGCTGTACTACGCGCCGCGCAGCGAGCGGCTCATCGACTACGTGGGTGGGTTCGACGACATCCAGCGGCGCGCGCTGCGCACCGTGGGCGCCCCGGAGGAATCGTTCAGGGAGGATCCGGTGCGGATGATCCGCGCGGTCAAGTACGCCCGCCTGGCCGGCTTCTCCATGGAGCGGCGCTACCGGATGCTGATCGGCCGGCACGCCGCGCGTCTCAGGGAGTGCTCGGCGGAGCGGTTGACCGAAGAGCTGGTCAAGATCCTGGCCTGCGGCCGGGCCGCGGAGATTCTCGATTCCGCCCACGACCTGGGTTTGTTCGCCGTGCTGCTGCCGCACCTGGCCGGCCAGGCGGGACCGCGGCTGGACGGATCCGCCGTCGGCCGGCGCCTGGCGGCGCTCGACGAGCAGGTCGCCGACGGCACGGCGAGCGGGCGCCGGCTGCGCGTCCTGATGTTCAGCGCATTGCTGAGCGACGTAGCGGCCGGTGACGACTCCTGGCAGTTCGAGGAGCGCCCGGTCAAGGGGTTGGCGCAGCGGTTGCGCGCGGCCATGGAGCCGCTGGTGCTGCCGCAGGTGGACGCGCTGCGGGTGGCGGAACGGCTCCAAAAGACCGCGCTGAGCTGAGCCACCGCCCGGCCGGCGCGCCGCGGCGTCAGTCGCCGCCGGATCCGGCGGCGTCCGGTGCCGGCGGCTCCGGATCGTCGTGGCTGCCGGAGCGTTCGCGGCGCGGCCACCGCAAGCCGTGGCGCCGGCCCGGCTCGCCGGCCCGTGTCTGCGCGGGCGCGGCGCCCGGCGATGAGTCGAGGCCTTCTATCTGGTCCACGGTGATGTCGACCTGGTCCACCAGCAGCCCCGAGAACCGCTCCACGCTCGAGATGATGTAGTCGCGGAGCTGGTGCAGGCGGCCGGCAACCGGCGCGTCGAACGGTACGCGCAACATCACCTCCAGGCCCGGCTGGCGCAGGTCGCCCACCACCACCAGCCGCTCGACCTTGAACTCCGGCGCGAATTCGCTCACGCAGTGCAGCACCATCTGCGTCAAGGCCGCTTCCGATACCGTCACGCTGCCGCGGCGCTCGAACTGCGGGCTGACCACGGTCTTCTCGAACACCTTGCCGCGCCTGCGCAGGATCTTGTTGCGCAGAAAAATGGTGATCGAATCGATCATGATGTGGCCGTAGTCGCGGCGTACCTCGATCGGCGGCACCGGGATGATGTGGCGGCCCTGTGCGCGCCGCGAGCGCAACGCGGTGTCGATCTCCTCTTCCGTCGCCACGTCCTCGATGCTGATGAGCCGCTGTGGGGGCGGCAGGTCGAGCCTGTCGGCGATGCGCACCGCCATCTTTTCCGAGGTTGCCAGGATCAGGATGCGTTGCGCCCGGACGCGCTCCAGGACGCGCAACACCTCGCGCGCGTGCGTCTCGTCGTGGAACACCGCCGCCTTTACCGCCTCGATGGCGCCGCGCTCGCGCTTGGCCGAGCGCCCGGCGAGGATCTTCTGGCCCTGAATGAGCAGCCCGTCGTCCACGATCACGTCGACGTTGTACTTCTGCGCAATAAGCTGTGCGCGAAAGCTCTTGCCGGTCCCGCTCTTGCCTACCAGGGCGGTCACCTGCACGCCGCGCAGGGTCCACAACACGCTGCGCAACAGGCGCCGCACACTAGCCACGCCGGC
>CBDBOV010000004.1:0-1387874 GCA_965208575.1 Spirochaetia bacterium
TCGTGCCGGCGGGCGGCCTGGTTCAGTAATGTCGCCTCCGGCTGCGGTCGCCCTCGACAACCTCAATTTCCTGCGTGAACTGTGCGGTCCCAACGACCGCAATCTGCGCGCTTTCGAGCGTCTGCTCGGTTTTCCCGTGCGCAGCCGCGGCAACGAGTTGCTGCTTGACTGCGATGACCCGCTGCAACAGCGCCGGTTCGCCGCCATGCTGGAGTGGTTGCGCGAACAGGCGGCGGGCGGGCGCGTGATCGACCGCTTCGCCGTTGCCGCCGCCCACGACGCGGTGAGCACGGCGCCGCGCGACGCGGCCGCGGAGGCACGGTTGCTGATTCCCGGCGGAGGGAGCCGCATCTACGCGCGCGGCGCCACTCAGGCGCGCTACCTGGCGGCCATCGATCGCTATGAGATGGTGGTCGCGGTGGGGCCGGCCGGTACCGGCAAGACCTTTCTTGCCGTCGCGGCCGCGTTGCGGGCGGTGATCGGGCGCGAGAAGCGGCGGCTGGTCCTGACCCGCCCGGTGGTGGAGGCGGGCGAGAGCCTCGGGTTCCTGCCGGGCGACCTGGCGCAGAAAATCGACCCCTATCTGCGCCCACTGTACGATGCCATGGACGCCCTGGTTCCCGGCGACACGCTGCGCCGCCTCGAAGAGACCAGGGCGATCGAAATCGCGCCGCTTGCCTACATGCGAGGGCGCACGCTCTCCGACAGCTACGTCATTCTCGACGAGGCGCAGAACACGACCCGCGAGCAGATGAAGATGTTTCTGACCCGGCTCGGCGAGGGCACGCGGGCGGTGATCACCGGCGACATTACCCAGATCGACCTGCCGCGCCGGCACGATTCCGGTCTGGTGCACATCATGTCGGTGTTGTCTCCGGTGCGCGACATCTGCTTCGTCCGCCTCGGCCAGGAGGATGTGGTCCGCAGCGAGCTGGTGCGCAAGATCGTGCAGGCGTACGAGGATGCGGACCAGCCTCGCGAGCATGCCGGACGTCGGTCCCGAGCGGCTCCATGACGGTCGCCGACGCGGTGGTGGAAGTGCGCTGGGCCGAGCCCGGCGCGACCGTTGGCGCCGCCGGTGCGGGAGCCGCGCTCGCCGACTTGCTCGAACGGTTCGGTCGTCGCGCGCTGGGGCACCTGAACTACCGCCTGGAAGTGTCGGTGCTGCTGTGCGACGCGCGCTTGATGCAGACGCTCAACACGCGCTACCGCGGCGTCGCCGCGCCGACCGACGTGCTGTCGTTCGCGCAGATGGAGGCGCCGGCGCCGCACGCGGCCGAGCAGCCTCGCGGTGCCCGGTCCGAAACAGCCGGCGCGCGCAGTGGCCGTGCAGACTCACGCATCGGCGCGGCGGGCTGGCCGCGATGCGCGGGTCAGGCTACCGTGCCGGCGGCGGGAGACGTGGTGATCGCCACCGACGTGGCCGCCGGTCAGGCAGCCGCGCGCGGCGAGCCGGTGGAGCGGGAATTGTGCCGCTTGCTGTTGCATGGCATGTTGCACCTCGTGGGCATGGACCACGCCGACCCGCCGCGCGAGTGCGAGCCGATGCTGCAATTGCAGGAGCGGACGTTGCACGGCCTGCTCGGAGACGTGGCGCCAGCCACACGATAGGATGAAGGAGATCGTGATGGGTTTCCTGGAGAAGCTGCTCGGCAGGGCAGATCAGGACGACGATGACCTAGCCAACCTCGACGGCGCCGCCAAGGAGATGATCCAGGGCGTGGTCGAGCTTTCGCACAGTACGGTGAAGGAGATCATGGTGCCGCGCCCGGACGTGATTTCGGTGCCGCTCGACGTGCCCGCCGACACGCTTCTCGAACGGGTAGCGCAGAGCGGCCACTCCAGGCTGCCGGTCTATCACCAGAACATGGACAACATCGTCGGCGTAGTGTACGCCAAGGATCTGCTGCGCGCCCAGGTTTCGGCGGCCGGCGAGCCGGCCGGGGAAGCGGTGCTCGACCGCATCATGCGCCGGCCCTACTTCGTCCCGGAGACCAAGAAGGTCGACCAGCTCCTGCGCGAGTTCCAACTGCGCCGCGTGCACATTGCGGTGGTGGTGGACGAGTACGGCGGCACGTCGGGAATCGTGTGCCTCGAAGACGTGATCGAAGAGATCGTCGGCGACATTCAGGATGAGTTCGACGACGAGGCGGAGGAGGTCCTCAAGATCGGCGAGGGCGTCTACCTGTGCGATGCCCGCGTTCGCCTCGACGAGTTGAACGAGTATGGCGGGTTCGATCTGCCGGCGAACAGCTTCGAGACCCTCGGCGGATTCGTGTTCGACCTGTTCGGAAAGATTCCGGTGAAGTACGAAAAGGAACGCTACGGCAGGGCCGATTTCGTCATTCAGCAGATGGAAGGAAACCGCATCTCCAGCGTCAAGATCGTGAGCCGCCGCGAGTCTCCGGCCGCGGGCGGCGGCGACCACGAAGCGGATTAGGGGGGACGGGTTGCACGGCATTCGCAGCATGGGGGCGCTCGACCTGGCCGGGCGCCGGGTGCTGACTCGCGTCGATTTCAATGTGCCTCTTGCCGGTGGCGCGGTAGCCGACGACACGCGCATTCGCGCCGCGCTGCCCACCATTCGGGCCATTCTCGCAGCAGCGGACGCGAGCGTGGTGCTGATGAGCCACCTTGGCCGCCCCAAGGGCGTGCGCCGGCCGGAACTCGGCCTGACGCCGGTGGCTGCCCGCCTGGCCGCGCTGCTGGAACGGCCGGTGCAGATGGCGCCCGACTGCGTCGGGCCGGAGGTGGAACGCCGCGCGGCGTCGCTGGCTCCCGGCGCCGTCCTGTTGCTGGAGAACCTGCGCTTTCACGCCGCCGAGGAGGCCGGCGAGGAGGCATTCGCCCGGCAGCTCGCCGCCCTTGGCGATGCGTACGTGAACGACGCGTTCGGCGCCGCGCACCGCGCGCATGCCTCCACCGCCGCGGTCGCCCGGTACCTGCCATCCGGCGCCGGGCTCCTGATGGAGCGGGAGGTCGCCGCGCTCGGCAACCTGCTGGCGGCGCCCCGGCGGCCGTTCGTGGCGATTGTCGGCGGCGCCAAGGTGTCGTCCAAGCTGGCGGTGCTGGAGAACCTGCTGCCGAAGGTGGACACCCTGCTGATCGGCGGTGCGATGGCCTACACGTTCCTCGCCGCGCGCGGTACCGCGGTCGGCAACTCGCTGGTCGAGCAGGAACTGGTCGTGGCCGCCGGGGCGCTGCTGGAGCGTGCCGACGAGCTCGGCGTGCGGCTGCTGCTGCCCTGCGACCACGTCACGGCCGCCGCGCTGACGGACGACGCCGAGCGCGGCGCGACCGACGGCGCCGATATTCCGGCCGGCGCCATCGGCGTCGACATCGGCGCGCGCACCGTGGCGGCGTTCGGCGCGGCGATCGCGGACGCCGGCACCGTGATGTGGAACGGGCCGATGGGCGTGTTCGAGGTGGCGCCGTTCGCCGCCGGCACGTTTGCCGTGGCCGAGGCGGTGGCCGCGTGCCGCGGCACCACCGTGGTGGGCGGCGGCGACTCGGTGGCGGCGATCAACGCCGCCGGCGTCGCCGACCGGATTGCGCACGTATCGACCGGCGGCGGCGCCTCCCTGGAGCTGCTGGAGGGCCGGGAGCTGCCCGGCGTCGCCGCCCTTCGGGAGTAACGACGGGAACATGACATCCGCAACCAGCAATCGCACGCCGTTCATCGCCGGCAACTGGAAGATGCACTTCACCCACACCGAGGCGGCGGCACTCGCCGCCGGGCTCGCCACCCGCCTCGGCGCCTGCGCCGGCATCCGGGTGATGGTGGCGCCGCCGTTCACCGCCCTGCAGGCGTCGGCGGAGGCGCTGCGCGGCTCCGCCATCGAGCTTGGAGCGCAGGACGTGAATCCGGAGGCCGGCGGCGCCCACACCGGAGAGGTGGCGTGCGGGATGCTGGCGGCGCTGGGTGTCGGCGTCGTGATTGTCGGCCACTCGGAGCGCCGCCACCTGTACGGCGAGGACGATGCGCTGGTCGCGCGCAAGCTGCGCGCGGTGCTGGACGCCGGACTGGAGGCGATACTGTGCGTCGGCGAGACGCTCGCCGAGCGCGAGGCGGACGCGGCCGCGGCGGTGGTGGCGCGCCAGTTGCGCGCCGCCCTCGGCAACTGCTGCGCGGCCGACCTGGGCCGCGTTGTCGTAGCCTACGAGCCGGTGTGGGCGATCGGCACCGGCCGTACCGCGTCGGTGGCGGACGCCGAGGCCATGCACCGCGAAGTGCGCGCCACGGTGGCGGACCTGGCCGGAGCGCCGGCGGCCGAAGCCCTGCTGGTGCAGTACGGCGGCTCGGTCAAGCCGGCCAACGCCGGCGAGCTGCTGGCCAGTTCGCAGGTGGACGGCCTGCTGGTGGGCGGCGCGTCGCTGGAAGTGGACAGCTTTGCCCGCATCGCCGCCGCCGGCTCGAGTTGAACCGCCGCCGCCCGCGGTCTCCGCGCCCGTTGATTCGCGCCTTGCCTAGTGAGTATAGTTGGCGCGGATCGCGCCGCTCTCGCGCGCCGCTGATCCTGCGAACGTCATGGCAATAGTTTCGATTCTCATCCTCGTCGTGTTCGTCGTGAGCGCGCTGCTGTTGATGGCGGTGGTGCTCATTCAGGACGACCAGGGCGGCGGCATCGGCGCGATGTTCGGCGGCGGAGCCGGCACCCCGTTCGGCGCGCGCACCGGCAACGTGATGACCCGCCTCACCTCCATTCTGGCGGTGATATTTCTGGCCGCGGCGTTCACCCTGGCGTGGATGAATCGCACCCCCGACGCGGGCAACGTGATCGGCCGCGCACGTGCGGAACGCATGAGCAGCATGGAACGCACCGACTGGTGGGTAGCGGCGCCGGCGCCCGAAGTGCTCACCGAAGAAGCCCCCGCGGCGGTGGACGCGAGTCCGGCCGCCGCCGACGAGTCGGCCGCAGCGCCGGTGCAGGCGGACGCGCCCGCCGCCGAGGGGGGCGAACCCGCCAAGGAGGAGGCCGCCGCCGAGGGTGGTGGTTAGGCAGCCCGTGGAAAGACTCCGGTTGCAATCGAGCGGCGATCCATCCCGGCTTCCGCGACCGGCTGCCAGGCAGCGATGAAGGTCGTTCTGCTGATCGTGGCCGCCGTTGCCGTGCTGGTGCTCGGCAACGTGCTGATGCCGGTGCCGCGGGCAGCCATCGAGGTGGCCGCCGAACCGATCGGCCTCGGACGGGTCACCAACGCGATGCTCACCTCGTTCATCCTCAGCGCCGTCATCCTGGCGGTGGCGTTCGTGGTCGGGCGCACGCTGAAATTGCGCCCGGGCGGCCTGCAGAACGTGGTCGAGGCGCTGATCGAAGGGCTCGGCAACCTGGTCAACCAGACCGCCACGCGTACCTGGGCGCCGCGTTTTTTTCCGATCTGCTGCACCATCTTCATCTTCCTGCTGGTATCGAACTGGTTCGGGATTCTGGGCCCGGCTCTCGGCAGCATCGGTATCATTCACGCCAGCGATCACGGCACGCTGGACGCCGGCGACATCACGTTCCTGCGCGGCAACGCCGAACAGGTGCTGGCCGATCACGCCGCCAAGTACGGCGGCGATGCCCATCACGGCACCGACGAGGCCAAGTTCGTGATCGTGCCGCTGCTGCGCGCCCCGAGCAGCGACCTCAACCTGACCCTGGCGCTGGCCCTGATAACCATGTTCCTGGTGCAGGTATTCGGATTCTGGAGCCGCGGAATCGGCTATGTCGGACAGTTCCTGCGCTTCAGGAGTCTCAAGACCAAGGGGTTCGGGATGGGCCTGGTGGACATCTTCGTCGGCCTGTTCGAGGGCTTGAGCGAGTTCGCCAAGGTGATCTCGTTCTCGTTCCGCCTGTTCGGCAACATCTTCGCCGGCGAGGTGATCCTGATCGTGATCACCAGCCTGGTATCGCTGGTCCTGGTGGTCGTGTTCTTCGGGCTGGAGATGTTCGTCGGCCTGATCCAGGCGTTCGTGTTCTTCATCCTTTCGCTGGCGTTCTTCCACCTGGCGACCGAGCACCATGAGGACCACTGATCCCACACGACACGCCAATGAAAGCAATCGACACAGCCAAGAGATTGGGACAATACAGATTCGGACAAGGAGTACAAACGCATGGATGCTGAGGCAGTAAAGCTACTGGCGGCGGGGCTCGCGATCGGCCTGGGGGCGATCGGACCGGGCCTGGGCATCGGCCTGGTTGCCAGCGGGGCGCTGCAGGCGCTCGGCCGCAACCCGGACGCCCGCGGCCTGATCGTGACCAACATGTTCGTGGCGATCGCGTTCGCCGAGGCGCTCGCCATCCTCGCGCTGGTGGTCTCGCTCATTCTGCTGTTCGTGATTTAGGTCCAAGAGGCTACCGTGGAAGCTCTCGGCATCTCTCTGTTCGGGTTGATCGCGTATGCGATCAACTTCGTGATCCTGGTGGTGCTGCTGCGCGTGTTGCTCTACAAGCCGGTCAAGCAGCTCCTGGAGAACCGCAAGCAGCGCATCGCCGAGGGACTCGATGCGGCCGAGCGCGCCGCCGCCGACGCCGCCGAACAGCGCGGCAAGTTCGAGCGGGAACTGGACGAGGCGCGCGGCACCGCGCAGGCGGAAGCCGCCAAGCTGGCGCAGCAGGCCGAGCAGGTGCGCCACGAGGTGCTGCAGGCCGCCGAACAGGAGGCGGCCGAGATCAAGGAGCGCGCCCGCGAGGAGATCGAGCAGGAGCGCCGGCAGGCGGCGGCTGAGCTGGAGCAACAGGCTGCCGACCTGGCGATGGCGATATCCCGCAAGGTGGTCGGCGCGGCTCTCGACCAGGCGGCGCAGCGGCGTCTGGTCGATCAGTTCGTGAGCGAGCTCGGTAGCGGGGAGGGCCGGTGACCGACGCCCGCAGCTACGCACTGGCGGCGTTCGCGACCGCGGTGGAGCCGTGGATCGATGCACTGCGCAGCGTCCGGGACAAGCTGCAAAGCGAGCCGGAGCTGCTGGCACGGCTCTCGGACAAGGGCATCTCGTTCGATCTCCGTCAGCGGCAGCTCCGCGCGTCGCTGCCCGAGTCGGCGAGCGCCGAGTGCGGCAACTTCCTCCTCACCCTGATGGAGCGCGGCGACCTGGGGCAACTGGCGGCAATCGTCGACTGGATGGGCTCGATGGCCAGCGGCGGCCCGCGGGCGCGCATGGCGATCGTTACCACCTCCCACCCGTTGGACGGCGACCAGCGGCAGCGCTTCGTCGCCACCCTGCAGCGGACCCACGGCGCCGACCTCGGCGTGTCGTTCGCCGTGGACTCCGCGATCGTCGGCGGCGTGGTGGTGCGTATCGGCGACCAGATCGTCGACGGCAGCGTCCGAACGAGGCTGGAGGCGATCGACGGCGCCCTGGCCCGCGGCGAGTAGCGCGGGGCAACCCGTGACGAGGAAAACGATGACCAACGATGCAAGGCCCCGCCGACGGCGGGGCCGACGGCTGCGCCGGGTGGACCGCCGTGTCTGACGAGCGCGGCGGAGTGAGTTTCAAGCTCGACCGGATCACCAGCGAGATTCGCCGGCGAATCGAACGCTTCGAGGCGCCCCTGGAGGCCAGCGAAGTCGGCACGGTGCTGTCGGTGGGCGACGGCATTGCCCGCATCAGCGGGCTGTCGGGGGTGATGGCCACCGAACTGCTGGAGTTTCCCGGCGGCGTGCAGGGCATCGCCCTCAACCTGGAGCCGGACGAGGTGGGGGCGGTAATCGTCGGCGAGTACGCCCACATCGAGGAGGGCGCGCTCGTCAAGAGCACCGGGCGCATCGCGTCGATTCCGGTCAGCGAAGCGCTGATCGGGCGCGTGGTGGACGCCAACGGTGCTCCGGTGGATGGCCAGGGACCGATCCGCGCCACCGCCACGATGCCGATCGAGCGGGTGGCGCCGGGCGTGGTGGAGCGCGTCAACGTCGACACGCCGGTACAGACCGGCATCAAGGCGATAGACTCGATGACCCCGGTCGGGCGCGGCCAGCGGCAACTCGTGATCGGCGACCGCCAGACCGGGAAGACCGCGCTCGCCGTCGACACCATCATCAACCAGAAGGGCAAGGACCTGATCTGCGTGTACGTGGCCATCGGCCAGCGGCAGGGTCAGATCGCGCAGGTGGTAGCCACGCTGCGCGAACACGACGCCATGGAGCACACGATCGTGGTGGTCGCCGGGGCAGCCGATTCGGCGCCGCAGCAGTACGTCGCCCCGTACGCCGGCTGCGCCATCGGCGAGTACTTCATGGAGCAGGGCAAGGACGTGCTGTTGGTGTACGACGACCTGAGCAAGCACGCCTGGGCCTACCGGCAGATTTCGCTGCTGCTGCGCCGGCCGCCCGGCCGCGAGGCGTATCCGGGCGACGTGTTCTACCTGCACTCGCGGTTGCTCGAACGCGCCGCGCGCTTGTCGCCGGAGCGCGGCGGCGGATCGCTCACCGCACTGCCGATCATCGAAACGCTCGCCGGCGACGTGAGCGCGTACATCCCGACCAACGTCATCTCGATTACCGACGGGCAGATCTACCTGGAGTCGGACCTGTTCTACGCCGGCCAGCGGCCCGCCGTGCACGTCGGCCTGTCGGTGTCCCGGGTCGGCGGCGACGCCCAGACCAAGGCGATGAAGCAGGTAGCGGGACAACTGCGCCTGGACCTTGCCCAGTACTACGCGCTGGCCGCGTTCGCGCAGTTCGGATCCGACCTGGACCAGACCACGCGCGGCCAGTTGGAACGCGGCCAGCGCCTCACCGAGCTGCTCAAGCAGCCGCAGTATCAGCCGCAGGAATTGGCCCACCAGGTAATCGGCATCTTCGCCCTGACGCAAGGCTTTGCGAACGGCGTGCCGGCCAGCGCCATCGCCGGCTACGTGGAGGGCCTGGTTGCCCACATCGCCGGCACCCAGCCGGCGATCATCCGTGCCATCGACACCGAGCGTCAGCTTACCGACGAACTCGAGGCGAGCCTGTCCGAGACCGTGCGGCAGTATACGCGGCAGGCAGGGTACGAGGTGACGGAGGGCCAGGCCTAGCGCCTGGCGAGCCTCCGCGTGGCCTCGATTCGCGAACTGCGCAAGCGCATTCGCAGCATCGGCAACCTGTCACAGGTGACCCGGGCGATGGAGATGGTGGCGGCGTCGCGCATGCGCCGCGCGCAGGAACAGGTCACCGCCTCGCGGCCGTATGCGGCGAAGGCGTGGGAGCTGCTCGTCCAGCTCGTCGCCCAGGGCGCGGTGGTGGACGTGCCGGCGGGGCTGCTGACCGACCGCGACCCGGTACGCAGCGTGGTCCTGATTCTGGTGTCCGGGGACCGCGGACTGGCGGGCGGCTACAATGGCGCGATGGTGCGCGCCGCCACGCAGTTCCTGCATGACCAGGGCGGAGCCGAGCAACGCATCATCACGGTCGGGCGCAAGGGCCGCGACGCCATGCTGCGCGCGGGCTACACGATCGAGGCGGAATTCGGCGACCTGCCCGATCGTCCGCGGGAGAGCGACGTGGCGCCGATCGCTCGGCTGGCCACCGACGGCTTTCTGGGCGGCGACAGCGATGCCGTGTACATCGGCTATACCGACTTCGTCAACGTGCTGCGCCAGCAGCCGTGGGTGCGGCAGCTCCTGCCGCTGCATCCGGAAGCGTTGACCGATGCCGCCGGCGACGAGCGGCAGCGCCCGGTGATGGCCGGCTATCTGCGTGACACGCCGGCGCCGCTGGCGGGTGGCTACAGCTACGAACCGCCCATGGAGACGCTGCTGGAGCAGGTGGTGCGCCGGTTCGTGGAACTGCAGATCTACCAGGCGGTCGTGGAGTCGCTGGCCAGCGAACACGCGGCGCGCATGGTGGCGATGCGCAACGCCACCGAGAATGCCAACGACCTGTTGAAGGATCTGACCATGACCTACAACAAGCTGCGCCAGCAGTCGATCACCGAGGAGATGCTCGATATTGCCGGCGGTGCCGAGGCGCTGAGAGCGGCGGGTTGAGATTGCAAAGAGAGGAAGGAATGGCGAACGAAAACGGTTCGGGAGCCGCTGACGGGCGCATCGTCCAGGTAGTCGGAGCGGTGGTGGACGTGGAGTTCCCGGCGGAGCATCTGCCCGAGATCCGCTTCGCCTTGGAGGTCGTGTCCGCGGACGTGGACGAGTCGGCCGGCAACCTGGTGCTGGAGGTGCAGCAGCACGTGTCGGGGGCGGTGGTACGCACCGTGGCGATGGACACTACCGATGGACTGCGCCGCGGCCAGCGCGTAATCAACACCGGCGCACCGATCACCGTTCCGGTGGGGCAGGCCACCCTCGGCCGGATCTTCAACGTCGTTGGACGGCCGGTCGATGAGCGTGGACCGGTAGAGGCGGACGAGCATTATCCGATTCACCGGCCGGCGCCGGCGTTCACCGACCAGGTCACCCGCACCGAGGTGTTCGAGACCGGTGTCAAGGTGGTCGACCTGATCGCCCCGTTCACCAAGGGCGGCAAGACCGGCGTGTTCGGCGGCGCCGGCGTCGGCAAGACCATCATCATTCAGGAATTGATCTCCTCGCTCGCGCGCGAGCACGGCGGCTACTCGGTGTTCGCGGGCGTGGGGGAGCGCACCCGCGAAGGTACCCAGTTGTACGGCGAGATGCAGGAAGCGGGCGTCATCGACAAGCTGTGCATGGTGTTCGGGCAGATGAACGAGTCGCCCGGCGTGCGCCTGCGGGCGGCCCTGACCGGGCTCACCATGGCAGAGTACTTCCGCGACCAGGGCCGCGACGTGCTGTTGTTCATCGACAACGTGTTTCGCTTCGTGATGAGCGGTTCGGAGGTATCGGCGTTGCTTGGGCGGATGCCAAGCGCGGTGGGCTACCAGCCCACGCTCGGCACCGAGATGGGCGAGCTGCAGGAACGCATCACCTCCACGCAGCGCGGCTCGATTACCAGCATGCAGGCGGTGTACGTGCCCGCGGACGACTACACCGACCCGGCGCCGGTCGCCACGTTCGCGCATCTCGACGCTACCCTGGCCCTGGAGCGGTCCATCGCCGAGCTCGGCATCTACCCGGCGGTCGATCCGCTGGCATCGACCAGCCGCGCCCTGGAGCCGCGCGTGGTGGGGCAGGAACACTACGACGTGGCGCGCGGCGTGCAGGAGGTGCTGCAGCGCTACCGCGACCTGCAGGACATCATCGCCATCCTCGGCGTCGACGAGCTGTCGGAGGACGACCGGCTGGTGGTGACGCGGGCGCGCAAGATCCAGCAGTTCCTGTCACAACCGATGTTCGTGGCACAGCAGTTCACCGGCCGCGAGGGTCGTTACGTCACCATTACCGATACCGTAGCCAGCTTCCGCCGCCTGCTCGACGGCGAGGTGGACGAGATCCCGGAACCGTTGTTCTACATGGCAGGCTCACTGGACGAGGTGCTCGAGCGCGCCGGCGGGCAGCGAGCCGACGCCGCGGCGAGCTGACGTGAGCGGGTCAGGTCACTCCGAACCCGCGGCGGCGGAGGCCGGCGGCGCGGCTGCGCGGGCGGCGGGCGCCGGGCGCCTGCGCCTGGAGATACTGACCATAGAGCGCCAGTTGTTCGACGAACAGGTGAGCATGGTGATTGTTCCCAGTGCGGACGGCGTGCTCGGCATACTGCCGCTTCACCAGCCGATGCTCACGGCGTTGGAGCATGGCGAGCTGGTGATTCGGATCGACGGACAGGACGACCGGTACGTGGCGATCGGCGGCGGCGTGATGCAGGTGCTGCCCGATCACGTGGTGGTCCTCGCCGATCGGGCCGAACACGCCGACGAGATCGATCTGGCGCTTGCCGAGGAGGCTCATCAGCGGGCGCAGGAGTCAATGGAACGCGGCGCGACCGACCTTGAACTCGGGCATGCGCGTGATGCGCTGCGCCACTCCGCCGTGCGCCTCGCCGTCGCGCGGCGCCACCGCGGGGGCACGCCGCGCTGACCGTTCGGACTGCGCCCGGACTCGGCGCAGCCGAGCTTCACGGAACTCGGCGCAGCCGAGCTTCACGGACCTGCTACCAGCCTCCCGCGCTCTGCGACTCTCCGGCCGCTGCCGGCCCGTCCAGTGCCACCAGCAACAGCCACAGTTGGTTCGCGCGCCGAAACAACACCGCCAGCGCGCCTCCCGCGCGCAGCGCCCGCGCGTCCTGCACCGGCTCGCTGCCGCGTGCCAGGATCAGCTTCCGATATGCCCCCTCGGCGTCCGGCGTCACCAGCGAGAGGTGGTACTCCGGCTCGCCGGCGTCACCGAGCGCAAGTTCCGAGAACAGCACCGTCAGCGCCGGCACGACCGCATCGGTTTCGCCGCGCTCCGGGAACGCCGCGAGCGCATGCACTTCGCGCGCCAGCGTGATCTTGCGCTCGGATCCGACGGCGCCGCCGTGGTCGACCGTGACGGCGACGATTTCGTGTGCGCCCCGCGCGGCGCCGTCGCTGGACTCCAGCGCCGTGCGGTCGTCACGCACGTAGGTCACCACGAGTAGCTCCTGGGAGCCACACGCCACCGACAAGGGCGGCGGCGGCAACTCAGGTTCGCGTCCGGGAAGGTCGACGCGCAGATCGTCGCGGCCATCTTCCACCACCAGCAGTCCGCCGTGGTCGAACATCGACAAGCCGTGCCGGCCGGCGCAATGGTAGGGGCTGAGCGCAGGGCCCGGCGCCTCCGGCGCGCCGGTGGGCGCCGCGTCCGCAGGCAGGGTCCGGTCGCCGGCGTGGATCGGTGTCGACTGGTCCTCCAGCAGCGCCGGACGGACGTCGAATGATCGTATGGCCTCGTCGTCCTGTTCACCGAGCAGGCCGAACAGCGTGAACCCGGCCGGTTCGAAGTCCGAAGCGGGACCGGGCAGCACGCCCACCGGCACGACCGGTTCCGGAAGCAAGTCGACGGTCCACGGCTCAGCGCCGTCCACCGGGCGATGGATCCACTTGGTGACGCGTGCATCGGCGAGTTCCTGGTCGGTGTACAACAGGTGTTCGATCCCGTCGTGCTGCAGGAACGCATGGCGCCCGAAGTAGGGATTGATACCCGGCACGAGATCGACGCGGTCGATGGTCACCACTTCGTCCGCGTGTGCCTGCCCAGCGGCCAGCGAGCCGCGCGCCAGACGCAGGGTCAGGTCGGCCGCGTCGGCGTATACCGCAATCCACTGGCCTCCGGCGGCCGACTCCTGCAGCGAGTAGAACGGCGGTGCGTGTTCGGCGAGCAACACGCCGTCGGGCAGCGCCAGGATCGGTTTGGGCGAGGTGGGAGCGTCCGGCTTCGTGCAGGTGGACAGCGCGGCCAGCACGCCGAACAGCATGGCCGCACGCACCGCCATGCGCCGCCAGACCGGGACGAAGAGGCTGCCCGCGTGCCGCTCGCCGGCCGTTGACCGCGCGATTCGCCGCTCCCTATACTGCCTCAAGTGCCGACATCTCCTTGCATATGCGTATCGCGGTAGTATTCTTCGAGGGCAAGAATCGCAAGCGGCTCCTGTCTCTGGCGCAAGCGCTGGCGAAGGGAATCGAGTCGCAGGGCCACCAGGTCGATGTGATCGACGGTGCTCACGACATCAACAGCAAGCTTACCATCTACGGGTACGTTGCCATAGGCGGGGAGTCGATCACGACGTTTACCGGCAAGATTCCGGAAGTGATCGACCGCTACCTGAAGAACGCGGGGATGATCTCCGGCAAGCGCTGCTACGCGTTCGTCTGCAAGAGCCCGGTCAGCGCCAACCGCGCCCTGCAGCGGATCATGAAGGCGATGGAGGGGGAGGGCATGTTCCTCAAGAATTCCGGCGTCCTCAACTCCGAGGTGGAAGCGCAGGAGGTGGGGCGCCGCCTGCACGTCTCCTGAGCCGGAGCGTGCGGAGCGCGGCTACTCCTTCCACGGGAATATCATGCCGCGCAGCGTGCGTTTCCCCACCCGGTCGCGGTCATCCACCAGCAGGGCGTCCCAGGGAATCTCCTTGCGGTCGGCGTCCGGATGCTCCTCCAGGTAGTCGTACTTGTAAAGACGCAGCTTCAGCGCGACGTTGTGCCAAACGAGAATCGCCGCGAGCCCCGGCAATATGCCGCCCGTGAACAGCGACACCAGCAGGATAGCCAAGGCCCCGACCGCGAGTACCAGCATCAGGCCGGTGTTGTCGAAGAACAGGAGCAGCATCTTGCGCACCATCTTGCGGGGGTTGCGTTCCAGCCGCGACTGGATCGGAAAAAAGAACTGCGCCGCAAGGATCCAGCCAACGGTGACCCACAGCAGGATGATCTGGCCCATCATGCCGAGCACCGGTTGGTCCACCTGGGCGTACACGCGGATCGCCACCTGCAGGATCACGAAATAGACGCCGTTGACCAGCGCGAACAGCAGCGTCGTTCGGTAGGTATCCCGGATCGCATCCCAGAACAGCGCAAAGCCGGGCGACTGGTAATCGGCGATCGCGCTCGCCACCGCGCTCGCCCCGCCGGTATAGACACAGAAACAGGCCAGGGCGACGACCTGCAGCGCCAGGGTCAGGGAGAGTACCGGGGCAATCACCGGTGCGTATACGAGGAGAGCGACCGGGGCGTAGAACCCGATGTTCAGGAGCAACACCCGGAACAGGTTGTCCCACGTATCGAAAAACGCCTTCTTGACCAGAAATCCGAGCATCTTGGGCAGTCGTGTGCTTCCTTGTATCACGGTGCCGGGCGGTATACAACAACCTCCGGGCGGCTGCCTCCGGCGCCCCCGCCTCGCCACCGGCCGCCCGCACCGGGCCCCCGGCGCCCCCGGCTGCCCCCGGCAAGTTGCACTTGACAGTCAAGAATCCCGCGTCCTACAATCGGCGCTGATAGCTGGCGGACGGGCCGTCAGATTATCGGGCGGGCAGTTCAGGGAGGGGCAGCCCCCGTCACGGTCACATGGGGTTGTGCCTTGTCTCCCAACCACTACAAGACCCTCGGTATTTCGCCGCGGGCCAACGCCGTCGAGATCAAACGCTCGTTTCGCAGACGCGCTAAAGAGCTCCATCCCGACACCGCACTCGTCGGCTCCGACGAACGCATGCGTTCGTTGATCGATGCCTACGAGGTGCTCAGCGATCCACAGCGGCGCATCAACTACGATCGTACCCACGCGAGCCTGTTCCGTACCGTCACGTTCGACTACCGCGAGTTTCTCAGGCAGCGCCGCCACGACTACGTAAGTCAGTCCAAGCTCATCTTCTATGATCTGCTGAACTCCCACGACGAGGAGGCGTTGGAGACCTACGAACAGCTCCTCATGGCCCACATCGACCTGCGCAAGTACATGTCCCACGAGGACTTCATGGATTGCTCGTTCCTCCTCGCGGAAGCGTTCGAACGGCGCGGCGACCTGGTGCGGTCGGCGGACCTGTACCGGCGGCTCTACCTGTACGAGCGTGAACGCCCCTACTTCCACCACTTCGTCGACGAGGTTGTGGACCGGTTGCGTACCCTGATCTGCTTCAAGATGGTGCCGCACCTGCCGGCGGAGCTGGTTGTCGCACACATCGAGGATCTGATCGATATGGACATCTCGCGCAAGGATTCGGCGTTCTTTCACAAGAAGATAGCCGAGATCTACTCCAGCAACGGCGACAACCACCGCGCCGCCGAGCACCTGCGCCGCGGGCTGGCCCTGGACACCAAGCTCGCCGGCGTCAAGAAGCTCAAGGAAAAGATCGGCTTTCCCGAACTGGCCGCCACCTAGCCGAGACCGCACGGCCGGGCGTTCCATGCCGCCGGCACGGCGGTGTGCACCGTTTGTGATCGCAATGTTCGTCCTGCGACCGTGGCGCGTGGTATATTGCGTCCCGGAGGAGCAGTGTTCGCCCGCACAACCTGTCTTGCTCTCATTCTCGCCAGCTTGCTTCCCGCCGCGGTCGCCTCGCAGGCGATCGACCGCCCGGCCGCCACGGTACGGCTGCACAAGACCGATGTGATCGGCATACGCGAACTGCGCACGCAGATCGAGCTGCTCGAACTGCGCACCGGTCAGCCGGTACCGGTGGAACAGCGCCCTGCGATCCTGGATCTCCTGGTCGGGGAGAGACTGTTCGATCAGGCGGCGGAGCGCGAACGCGTGACGGTGAGCGACGCCGACGTGGACACGCGCATCGGGCAGCTTCGAGACCAGGAAGGGCAGCGTCTGAACCTGGAGCGCGCGTTGACCGATGCCGAGTACCGGTCGCTGGTCAGCGAGACCGGCCTGTCCTGGGGCGAGTACCGCGAGCAGCTTCGCAAGGCGCTCATCCAGCAGCGCTACGTGGCGCGCGTCCGCGGCGACGAGTTGCGCGCGGTCGAGTTGCCCAGCGGCGCCGACGTGGAGGCGTTTTACGAGGCAAACAAGACCACCGTGTTCGTCCAGCCCGACATGGTGCAGTTCAAGCACATCTTCTTCGACACCCGCGGTGTCAACGAGGCATCCGCACGCTTGGCGGTGCGCGAGCGCGCGGAGCGGGTGCATCGCGAACTGGTGAACGGCGCCCATTTCGACAACCTGGTGCGCACCTACTCCGAGGACGCGGAGTCGCACGACTCGGGCGGGCTGTTCGGTACCTACCTGCGGCGCGATGACCAGGCGACGAGCCAGCTCCTGGGGCGGGAATTCTTCGATGCGCCGTTCGCCATGGACGAGGGCGAGACCAGCGGCGTGCTGCGCTCCAACGTCGGATTTCACATCGTGCGCGTGGTCGACAAGGTGTCGGCGCGTATCCTCGGCCTCGACGATCCGGTCAATCCGATGTCGGAGAGCACCGTCCGCGACCAGATCCGCGTGCTGCTGGCGAACAGCGTGCAGACACAGGCGTACCAGAGCGCCTTGCTGGCGACCCTGGAGGATCTTCGCCGGCAGGCGGAGGTGCGCATTTTCGAGGACAATCTCCGGTGGTAGGGCGCCGCTGTGCCCGCACGTGCGGTCGGTGATGCACCAGCGGCGCGATGCACGGACGATCGCCGTGCAGTCGATGTACCGGTTCGAGATTTCACGGGCACCGCTGGAGGAATTGCTCGATTACTCGTGGATCGGCGCACAGCGGCGGCGCAGCATGGCACCGGCCACGCTCGAATTCGCCTCCCTGCTGATCGCCGGATGCATCGGCAACCTGGATGCGATCGACCGCGAGATCGACCTCCACCTGGAACACTGGGACATCGAGCGCGTTTCGCGGATCGACCTGTCGGTGCTGCGCGTCGGCACCTACTGCCTGCTGCATCAGCGCGACATCCCCGCGGAGGTGACGATCGACGAAAGCGTCGCCGCCGCCCGGCAGTTCGGCGGAGAGCATTCCTACCGGTTTGTAAATGGCGTGCTCGACGGCATTTACCGCCACGTTGTCGGCGCCCCCGGCAGGGTCGCCACGGGCTGCTGATGAATGCCGCCGCTCGTGCAGCAGTTCCGTGCGGCCGGTCTTGGCGTGCCGGTTCCCCAATGATAGGGTGGCGGCGGTGATTTGCTTGTACCGGTGGTCCCGGACCGCCGCTCTTGGGGTGCTGCTGCTGGGCGGGATGCTGGTCCTGCCGGCCGTCGCGCATGCACAGGATCAGGACGAAGGCGGCAGCGGAGAGGAAAGCGAACCGTTGGTCGCGCCGCGCTACGGATTGGGCGACAGCACGCTGGCCATGCGGCTGGGAATCGCCTTGCCGTTGTTTCTGCTCGCGACCGACGAGGTGGAAACTCCGGACGGCGAGAAGGACCACGTGCTTCCGGCCAACCTGTCCGTGGTAGGCACGGCCGCGGTCAACTGGAATGCCTACTTGAACGAGTCGTTCACGATCGGAGCGGAACTCGGCGGCGGCCTGGGCGTCGACATCAACGACGCCCTCTGGTACATGGTGCCGATCCTGGTCCGTACCGGATACGTGATCAACCTGCCGCAGATGGAGATTCCGATCAGTGCCGGAGTCGGCGCCGTGGTGATGCGCCTGGTGGACAACACCCGCGTGGCATTTGCCCTGCAACCGAGCGCGGGATTTCTGTGGCGCGCCACCCCCGACTGGTCGTTCGGCGTCACCCTCGAGTACTGGTTCTCCTGGGAACCGCCGTGGGCGGAGGCGAACGATCCGCACTTCTTCGGCAACTTCCTCAGTGCCACCGCTACCGCGGTGTACCATTTCTGATGGCTGCACGCGGCACGATTCCCGCCCGGCGGGGCGGCGCGCGCGCCGGCCGGTACCTGCCGGCCCTGTTGCCGGCGCTGCTGCTGGTGGTGGCGTGCGAGAGCAGCGTGCCCGGAATATTCCACACGCTTGCTACCGAGAGCGAGCGGGCCAACCGCAACCTGCACGACGAGCTGACCGTGAGCGCGGTGGCGAAGGTGGGAGACACCTACTACGTGGCCGCCCACGGAATGTGGAGCCGGCCGGCCGCGGGGGACAGTTGGCAGGCGGTGGCGCGCCCGCGATCCGGTTCCACCGAGGTGCCCGTGCTCGGCATGGCGCAGAGCGCCGCTACGCTGTGCGTGGGCACCGAGAACGGCGTGCACTACGCTGTCGCCGATCCGAAGTCGCCGCGCTGGGAGCGGGCCGGCGGGGTGTCGGGGCAGATCGTGCGGGTGTTCGCGATCCGCGGCAGCGAGCGGAAGATTCTGGCGTTTACCGAGGATCACGAGGTATACCTGAGCGAGAACGCGTGCGCGAGCTTCACCAAGGTGACGCCGGACGGCGCGGCCGGGCCCCCGTTCGATGCGTCCCACGACGGTAGCCGGTACTGGTTGACGGTCGGGAACATGGTGTACTCCGGGGACGATCTGCACAGCCTTGCACCGGAAGCCACGCCGCCGGAGGCCGAAGCGCGGTTTCGCGGGATCTGGTGCTTCGAGGGCGGCGCGCGTTGCCTGTTCGCCAACGCCGTCGGCGAGGTCTGGGAACACGACGGCAACGGTTGGGAACGGCTCGGACAGATCGAGCCGCCGGACGACGAGGAACCGACGGTACCCCTGACGCTGTTCACCCAGATCGGCGACCAGCTCCTGGTCGGCACGCGCGGTTACGGATTCTACCAGTTTGCCGAGCACGACCTGGATCTCGACAGCGTCCGGCGCGGCCCGCGCAGCACCAGCCAACTGTATCGCGCGCACGTGACCGTGTTCGCCCGCCACGACAACCTGGTGTTCGCCGGTACTGCCGGCGACGGACTGTCCAGCATCGACGTCGGCACGGCCGCGAAGGACACCGGCACCTGGGATTGGGAGTAATCCGCCGGCGACGGTGACCGGGCGCGCACGCTATCCCGTGAGGACCTCGGTGCGGTCCTTGAAGATCGCGATGGTGTGCTCGAAGTGGGCTGACGCCCGCCGGTCACCGGTAACCACGGTCCAGCCATCATCGCGCACCGCAATCTCGGAAGTTCCGAGGTTGAGCATCGGCTCGATCGCCAGCACCATGCCGGGCTTGAGGCGCGGATTTTCGCCGCCGGCAGGATAGTTCGGTACCTGCGGATCTTCGTGCACGGCGAAACCCACGCCGTGGCCGCAGTATTGCCGCACGACGCCGTAGCCGGCCGCGCGGGCACGTTCGTAGATGGCGTTGGAGATGTCGCGGACGCGATTGCCCGCTACCGCCTGCCCGATCCCCGCGCGCAGGCACTCCTCGGTGACCTGCAGGAGTCGCTGCAACTCCTCGGACACCCCGCCCACCGGGACCGTGAGCGCCGCGTCGGCGAAGTACCCGTCGATCTCCACCCCCAGATCCAGGCCGACGATGTCGCCGTCGCGCAGCCGCCGCTTGCCGGGAATGCCGTGAATCACCTCGTCGTTGATCGACGCGCAGATGGCCGCCGGATAGTCCATGTATCCGAGGAACGCCGGGCGCGCGCCGCGCGAGGTGAGAAACCGCGCTGCGATGTCGTTCAGGTCGGCGGTGGTAACGCCGGGGCGCACGCTGCGGCGCAACAGGCGCAGGCTCTCCCTGACCAGGGCTGCCGACTGCCGAATGCGTTCGATGTCGGCGTCGCTCTTCAGCCGTCTCACCGCGGTCCTTCGAGCCGCAGCGGCTTGCCCTGGGTGTCCGTGAACGCCTCCTCGGCATCCGCTCCGTATGCGCTGCGGACCGCATCGACGACGGTATCCGGCTGATCCTGCGTAATGGTGACGTTGCCGCTGTGGACGACTCCCGGCTCGAGGGTGAGCTTGGGGGTGGTGATGCTGCCGAGTACCTTGCCGGTCTGTGCGACAAACACTTCTTCACTTGCCGTGATGTTGCCGATGAAGGTGCCGGCCACCACCACCTTGCCGGTCGTGATGTCGGTCTTGGCCTGCCCGGTGGGGCCGATGATCACGTCCCCCTCGGTATGGATGTCGCCCTGGAACTTGCCCTCGATTCGAATCGTCCCGCTGATGTGAAGCTTGCCATGAAAGATCGACCCGGCGCCGATGGTGCAGTTCGCGGCCACGTGCCTCGCTGCCATGTTCGCCGTCCTATCTCCGTCCCGCGGTCGATGCGTGAATATCGATTGTCATCTCCCCCATCCGTGTCGTGGAACGACTCGTGGAACGACTCGTGGAACGACTCGTGGAACGACCGTGTTGCCTGCGCTCAACGAGTCTCCAGCACCATACCGAATTGCCATCGAGGCTGCAAGGCGAATACCTGTCCGGCCCGGTCCGGCCGATCCGCGGCCAAGCCGGTGGACGCCGGGTCTGACGGATCGCTACCTTTGTATGCGAGGGGGCCGATCATGTCGGATATCGTGCCGCGAGAGAAGGTATCGCAACAGGGCGTGCGCGCCGCGGGAGGTGTCGCAGGGGCGCTCGCCCTGCTGTTGCTCGGACCGTTGGTAGGCATGCTGCCGGTGCTCGGCGGCGTGCTGAAGACGTTGATGAGTATCGGCGGCATTGGCCTGCTCGGTTTCGGCGGATACAACCTGTACCAGTTCATCCGCAACCTGCGCCGCCGCATGTAGCTCCGGCAGCGCACCTTGCACGCGGGCAGCGTATGAAACCTGCCGATAATCAATCCGTGAAGGACCGCGCACCGCTACCCTGGAGAGTGTTCGGCGTCATCGGGTTGTTGATCGTGGTGACCGCCTATTCGGCGTTGAATCTGGAGAACCGTTCCGACGTGTCGCTGGGAGTGTACACCTTCCGTGGCGTGCCGGTGTTTCTCACCAGCCTGATCGCGCTCATTCTGGGCGCCGTACTGGTCGTGCCCATGACGCTGCGCAAGCGCGTGCGGCGGCAGGCCGACGCCGACGCCGAGGATGTGGAAGTGGCCGCCGAAACATTGCCCGACGAACCCGAGCCCGCGGCGCCCGACGAAACGCCGCAGCAGGACGGCCCGGGCGACGCCCAGGAAACGGAGGATGCGCCTCGCCGGCGCGTGCGCTGGCCGTTCGGTGCCCGGCATCGGGACCAGGATCCGGCCGGCGCCCCGATGCGCGACCGCGGCACCGGCGGCGACCGCGATGCTGGCGGTGGCGGCTAACTCGGGAGCGTCGATCACCGCGCCCCCCGCAGTCCGCGTCCGGTCGCGGCTGCGCAACCCGCTCGCAGCCTGCCTGATCGCCGTTGCGGCCATGGTGGCGGTGCCGACCGCGCACTCGGCGCAGCCGCCCGGCGATGCCGCGGCCGAGCTGGCGGCCAGCGGGCGGCTGGACGCCGCACTGGCGTTGCTGGATGGATGGCTCGCCGAGCACCCAGGCGATGAACGCCTGTTCCGGGTGGTGTTGCAGGTGGTCACCGCGGCCCCGGAACAGAGCACGGTGGATGCGGTGCTCGGGCGCTTCGAACACGCGCTGGCGGTGGAGAACGTGGGCGTGTTGCGCGCGGTCCCGGCTGACTTGGCGGAGTTGCGCGGTGGCGTCGAGCAGGCCCTCGTCGAACTCCGCCGGTCGCGACTTCCCGGTGCGGCCGGGCGGCGGGCGCTGCTGCTCCTGGAGCTCGGACAGATCGGCGATGGGGCGCCACCCCGGGACGCGCCGGTGGCGATGCATGCGGGTCTGGCACGTGCCGGCCAGGGCCTGGAGGAGTCTACCCTGGAGCAATCGCTGCGCACGGCGTTCGCGCACGCCGGCCAAGCCGGCGGCGGCGCCGATGGAGCGGTAGCGGGTTACGGTCTGGTGGCTCTGCTGAACGCCTCGGAACGTGCCCGGGAGGCGTCCACCGTGCTCGCCGAGCTGGGCCGCCGCTATCCGCGCAGTCCCGAGTACGCGTTGGCGGCGGCCGAGCTGGGCGGCGGCGGGGCCGCCGCCGGCGCCGGGTTGCCGCCGGTGGTGGCGCTGCCGTCGCCGGCGATGTTGCTCGCCCGTGCCATGTTGGCGTGTCCGGCTCCCTGCATGATACCCGCGGTGGCACTGCCGCAGCCGGCCGCGCCGAAAGCGCCGCCGGCGCCGGCCGCCGGGCCGCGGCAGATCGAGGCTGCCCGCGTGGCGGCAACCGCGCCGCCGCCCGCCTCGCCGCCAAGCGAACCGCGTGGCGAACCGCGTGGCGAACCGCGTGGCGAACCGCCACCGGATCGGGTCGTGCTGGTACCCGCACGCGTGGCGGAGCCGGTCTCCGAGCCGCGGCAACCTGCCGCGGACGCGCCCGCGGTGCCGCGTCCGGCACCTGCCGCCGCTACCGGCGGCGGCAGCCGTACCGCAGGCTCCGGTGCCGCGGCTCGCACGGCCGCGGCGGCAGAAGCGCGCGCCGCCGCGGCGCCGGCGGTCAGGTCGCGGACGGTCCGGTACACGTCGGCGGAGCCGGAGGAGGGCAGCGGCGCGACGCCCGGTGTCGCGGCATCCAGCCGTCCCGCCGCCGCCGCGGCGCCCACACCGGCGCTGCCCGCGGGCAAGTTGATCCGGGTCACCGCGCAGCCCGCTACGCGCCCCCTGTTGTCGACCGACCGGGTGTTCGTGCCCGCCGAGCCGGACACCGGAACTACTCGGCGGTCGCCGTCGGCCCGGTCAACACCGGTCGCCGCCCGCGGCGCGGCAGACCGCTCCTCCGCGGCCGCGGCCGCGCCGCAGGCGCCGCCGACCTCCGCCGTGCGCGTCTCCTCGTTGCCCGATCCGGCCGCGTTCGTCGCCCAGGTCGGTGCCTACGTCGACCCGGACAACGCGCTCGAGATGGAGTTGCGACTGCGCCAGGCGGGGTTTCCGGCGACCGCCCGCTCCTACCGCCACCGGGATGGTTCCATCGTGCACCGGGTCGGAGTAGGCGGGAATCTGACCCGCGCGAAGGTTGAGCAATTGCTCGCTCGGCTGCAGGATGCCGGATTCGAGGCCTACATCAGCCGGCGCGACGTGGTGTCTTATCTGCCGCCGGCGCCGCGCAAGCGATAGACCCGGTCAGCCGCCGCCGGCCGGTGCGGGTTGGACGCCGCCCTCGGTTTCGGCGGCGTCCGGAACGTCGGCGGCATCCGAGGCGCCCGACAGCTCCACTTGTTCGAAGTGGAGGGCGGTAGCGCCGACGGCGGCCAGCCCGGTGATTTCCAGCGTCGCCGGATGGAGGATGAGCGATCGGCGCACCCGTTCGGCGCCTCGATGTTCGCGGAATTCCAGTGTATAGGCGCGGATGTCGCTGGTGTGCCCGGCTCGCGACACGACCTTGAACACGATCACCGTGACCCCTGCCGAGTAGACGGCGAAGCCGCCGGTCAGGCTGCGGCCGTCCTGCCGCCACGTGAACCGTGGCGCATCGAACAGAATCGCTTCGCCGTCGCTGCCATGGTACAGTCCGTTCAGTTCCAGTTGCGCCATGCCCGGCTGTGGCACCGTGGTTCGGACCAGCTCGTGGCGTGCCGCCCTGCCAAGCCGCCGGTAGGTGCCGTTGCGATCGCTCTCGTCGTCGGAGTCGCTGCTCCAGACGCGCAACCGCAATTCATCGCTCGCGGCCACTTCCGCTACCACCGTTTTCTCGACCGAGGGGACCAGCGCGTTGTGCATCCGGATTGCGATCCGTGACGCGGTGCGCCGATCTGACCTGTCCCAGGAGTAGATCTCCTGCACTTCGCCGTCGAAGAACGTGATGCGCCGCTGTTCGGGCTCGAAGTGGATGATATCGACCTGCTGCCGGTCCGGAGCGCCGCTGTCGTCT
The DNA here is from genome assembly GCA_965208575.1 of Spirochaetia bacterium. GTDB lineage: Bacteria > Spirochaetota > Spirochaetia > SZUA-6 > Bin103 > Bin103. Next base: position 23,965 of record CBDBOV010000004.1, read on the forward strand.
ACCGCACCGCGATACCACGGCCCGGCCAGGAACCGCTCGAACGGCTCGGCGCCGCTGCTGTCGATCAACTCCTGCCGCGTGCGCGGCCCCGGCCGCCCGGCGGGCGGCGGTTCGGTGGCACCGGCCGCGTGCGCGCGCCGGTCGCTGCCGGCCGCAACGGTTGGCCCGGCAGCGTTGGCGGCATCGTCCGAGCCCGTAGTGCCGGCATCGGTGGCGGTGCCGCTGCCGGTGCCGCAGCCGGCGGCCAACAACAGGACTGCCGGCAGCAGGCCCGACGTCGCGCACCAGCGGCGCAGTCGTGCGGCTCGCTTCCGGCATCCGTACTCGTGGGTGGCCGATCCGAATTGCACCGCGGCTGCTCCGGACGGCACACTACCACGGCGCCGCGCCGACGTGGCAGGCGGCGAGACGGGCACGAATCAACGCCGCCGCCCGACGCGCGGCGGCAGGCGGCACCAGGCACTCATCCTGAAAGGTTCGCCCCAGGAACGAGCCGATCGTATCGAGCGCTTCCCGCGCCGGCAGGAACAGGAACGAGAAGTCGACGCCGCCGGGCCGCGCCACGGTGACCACCGCCGAGGCGAGTACCGGGGTGGTGCTTATCAGGATGCGCGAATGGCCTCGCGCACGTACCATGGACAACTCGGCGAACGTGTGGGGAACCCGGTGCCGCGCATCGCGTTGCCACGGCTCGGTGCCGGCCTGGGGGTAGCCGGCCGGCTCCACCACGACGTACACCTTGCCCGCGTCGGCGGCGATTGACAGCCCCTCATCGGACAGTCGCAGCGCCTGTGCCTCGCGGTAGGCGACGATCTCGAAGCGTACGTACGCGCTGCCATCCACCATGAACGACGACACGATGTAGCCGCCGCGCGCCGGGACCCGGCCCGTGCGATACGCGCTGAACAGGTCGAAAGCCTTGCTGGACACCCGGTGAGCGTACGCGCGCGTCCGCGGCGCCGCAATGGCGCCGTGCGGGCACCACGGCGGGCACCGCACAGCTTTACAAACGCTTCCCCGCGACGCCATATTGCGGCATGGCGAAGCCTGATCGGTTCCGCTCCATTTCGCCCCTCGATCACCGCTATTGGCTGGCCAACCGTGACCTGTTCGAAGCGCTCGCCGACCACCTCGGGGAGGAGGCGAGCGTGCGCTACGCGGTTCGGGTCGAACTTGCCCTGCTCCTTGAGCTGCTGCGCCGGCTGCCCGGGTCTTCATGCGACGCCGACCTGGAGCGCGACATTCGCGCCGCCGCCGAACGGGTGACCGCCGATGCGGTAGCGGCCGAGGAGCGCGTTACCGATCACAACGTGCGCGCCCTGGTCAACGTGCTGCAGCGGGAACTGCCGGCCGGCGTCCGCCACCTGGTGCACGTTGGCGCGACCTCCTACGACATAACCGACACCGCCAACGCGTTGCGCTATCGCGACGCACTGCGCACCGTGATCGTACCGCTCCTGATCCGCCTCGAAAGAGCGCTCATCGACCTGACCGAGCGCGAGGCGGACACCGTTCAGGTGGGCCGCACGCACGGGCAGTTCGCATCGCCGCTCACGTTCGGCTTTGCCATGGCAGAGTACGTCGCCCGCCTGGGCAAGGCGATCGTGCGCATCTCCGGGCGCGCGGGAGACCTGCGCGGCAAGCTCGCCGGCGCCGTCGGCGCCTACCACGCGACCAGCCTGCTGGTGGACGATGCGCCGGAGTTGGAGCGCGCGGTCCTGCGCCGGCTGGATCTGAAGCCGTCGGAGACCGCTACCCAGATCGTGGAGCCGGAGTATCTGCTCGCGGCCCTGGTCGAGGTGGGTACGGCGTTCGGCATCATTGCCAACCTGGCCGACGATCTGCGCCAGTTGCAACGCTCAGAGATCGACGAGGTGCGGGAACCGTTCGGCCGCCGGCAGGTCGGTTCATCCACCATGCCGCAGAAGCGCAACCCGTGGAACTGCGAACACGTCAAGAGTCTGTGGAAGACCTTTGCGCCGCGTATCATGACGTTCTACCTGGACCAGGTGTCGGAACACCAGCGTGACCTGACCAACTCGGCGTCGGCGCGGTTCGTGCCGGAGTTCGTGGCCGGGTTCGCGGCCGCGGCCAACCGGCTGCTGCGCGTGGTCGACGGCCTGCAGGTGAATCGCGACCGGATGCGCATGCGGTTGCGCGACGGCACCTCCGAACTGGTGATGGCGGAAGCGGCGTACGTGTTGCTCGCCGCCTCCGGGAGCGCCGACGCGCACGAGCAGATGCGCCGCCTCACCGTGGAGTGCGAACGGCGCGGCGTGGGCCTGCTGGACGCCGCGCGTGCCGACCGGGCCACCTGGGAACGCCTCGAGCACGCCGTGCAGGCACGCTTCGCCACCACGGCACTCGACTTCTTCTCGCACCCGGAGCGCTACGTGGGGCAGGCCGCGGCCAAGGCGCGGGCGATAGCGGAACGATACCGCGGCCTGATGGATGGCATCGCGCCGGCGGCCCGGAGCGGCGATGTCTGAGCCGGCGGTCGATACCATCCTGGTACTCGATTTCGGCGGCCAGACCTGTCAGCTCATCGCTCGCCGCATCAGGGAGAGCGGCGTCTACAGCCGCGTGCTGCCGGGCGACATCCGGTTGGCGGAGGTCGACGCAATGCAGCGTGTGCGCGGCATCGTGCTGTCCGGCTCCCCGGCATCGGTGCACGACCGCGAGGCCCCCACTCCCGACCGCGACCTGCTGCGGTGCGGCGTGCCGGTGCTGGGCATCTGCTACGGCATGCAGCACCTCATGCACCGTGGCGGCGGCGTGGTGTCGGCGACGCACGTCAGCGAGTATGGCCGGGCGCGGGTCGAGCGGGTAGGCGAGTCGCCTCTGTTCGCCGGCATCCCGGCCACGTTCCACTCCTGGATGAGCCACGGCGACGCGGTCGAGCGCATCGCGGACGGATATCGGCGGGTTGCCGGTTCCGAGTACGGCGGCATTGCCGCGGTCGAGTCGGTGGATGCATCGGCGCCACCGACGTTCGGCATCCAGTTTCATCCGGAAGTATCGCACACCGAGTACGGCACCCGCATGCTCGGCAACTTCGCCACCGCCATCTGCGGCGCCCGGCGGCAGTGGAACATGACCTCCTTCGAACGCCGTGCGATGGCCGAGTTGCGCGCCACCGTGGGCGACCGCCCGGTCGTGCTGATGATCTCCGGCGGGGTCGACTCCACGGTGGTGGCGGCGTTGCTCCTCAAGGCGTTGCCGGCCGACCAGGTGCACCTGCTGTACGTCGACACCGGGCTGATGCGGTTGCACGAGACGGCGGAAGTAAGGGCCATCCTGCAAGGGCTCGGTGCCACCAATGTGCAGGTGGTCGACGCATCGGACCGGTTCTACGCCGCGCTCGCCGGCACCACCGAACCGGAGGCGAAGCGGCGCATCATCGGCGACCTGTTCATCGAGGTGCAGCGCGACGCGGTGCAGCAGGAGTGCGGCGACGGCTTCCTGGCGCAGGGCACGCTGTACACCGACTTGATCGAGTCGGGCAAGGGCGTGGGCACCAAGGCGCACGTCATCAAGTCGCACCACAACGTCGCCGCGCCGCTGGTCGCCGAGCGGCGCGCGGCGGGCCGGCTGCTGGAGCCCCTGGCAACCCTCTACAAGGACGAAGTGCGGCGCCTGGGGGAGGGGCTGGGGGTGCCCGCGCGGGTGATCGCGCGCCATCCGTTTCCCGGCCCTGGTCTCGCCGTGCGCATACTCGGCGAGGTAACCCGCGCGCGCTGCGACCTGCTGCGCGCCGCGGACGCGATCTTTCTCCAGGAGCTGCGCAGCCGCGGCCTGTACGACAGCGTCACGCAGGCATTCACGGTCCTGCTGCCGGTGCGCTCGGTCGGCGTGACCGGCGACAGCCGCCGCTACGGGGAGGTGGTCGCATTGCGCGCGGTAGTGAGCGACGACTTCATGACCGCGGCAGTGTTCCCGTTCGAGATGGCCGACCTGCTCGAAATCTCGGCGCGCATCACCAACGAGGTGGTGGCCGTGGGCCGCGTGGTATACGACGTGTCGAGCAAGCCGCCCGCCACGGTGGAGTGGGAGTAGCGGTCCCTGGCCCGATGACGCTGTTCGTCCACCTTGCCACGCCGTTGTTCGTGCTCGCGGTCGCCGGCCACGCGCATGCCCGCGGGCAAGGCGACGGCTGGGCCCTGCTGCATGCGTACACCGCCGCCGGACTGTCGGCAATTCCGCTGTATCCGCTGTTCGAGATGCTGGCGGCCACCTTCCCGCCTCTGGTGCAGCCGCGATTGCAGTATGCACGGCTGCTGGCGGTCGACCACGGCCTGCCGCTGATCGCGGCGGCGGCGGCAACGCTCGGCACGCACCGGTATCGGCGCCGCAGGCATGAGGCCGGCGCGCTGCGCGCGATCACGTGGCTGGTCGGCATGGGAGGGTTCTTCAGCGTGTATGCCGTTCTCGACCAGTTCGCCAATCATGCCGACCCAAGCATGTATCGGCTGGTGCTGCTGCCGATGTTGCGGCTGGCAGCGGTTACCGCGACGGCGTACCTGCTGACGCGCGCGGCGCGCGGTGCGCGGTGGTGGGCAGCCGCCGTGCCCGCCATACCGTGCGTGACCGCGGGCATCGCGTACGCGGGCACACTGCAGCAGCCGGATCTCGCGGCGGTCGGCGGCGCGGCGTTGCTGGCGGTGTGTCTGCCGCTGGTGTTCGCGAACTCGGTTTCGGAGGCCCCCGACGAGTTGTCCCGGTAGTCGTCGACCGGTGCGCCGCGCGGTGCGGGCGGTTGCCGGCACCTTGCTCATCCTTGCCGCCATGGGCGGCTGCGTACGCTCGCGAACGAGCGACACCTACCTGGTGGCGCTGGAAGCGCCCTTCTGGCGAGCGGTGAGCGAGGCGTACCCTGACTTGGAAGCCGACCTGAGCGCGTCGGTATTCGCGGGCGGGCGGCGGCTCAGCATAGCCCACATCGATTCCGAGCAGCCGCTCGACGCGTTGTACGCACGGCTCGCGCGTGCCCGACCCGCGGGAGTCGTGCTGACGCCGCTGCTGTCTCTGCAGGCCGATGAGGTGGCCGCCGCGCACCCCGGCCTGCCCATCGTCGTCCTGACCTGGAGCGGCGAGTCGGCAGCCGGCTCCACCGCGCCGCCCGGCGGACCGAACGTAACGTCGGTGTGGTTCTCGCGCAGCGACGCGCTGACCCGCGCCGGAGCGTTGCTGGCCGCCTACATCGCCGGACAGCCGGAGGGCAGAGTCGGCATCCTTGCCACTGGCGGGCGCGTGGAAGGCGCCCATGTGGCCGCGTTCCGCCGTGGCGTCACGAGCGCCGGCGCCGCGGCCCGCCTGACCGAGCGCCGGATCGACCGATCGGCCGACAGCGGGTCGCTGAAACGATCCCTCGATGCCTTGCAGCGGTCGGACGTGCGCGTGGTGTTCCTGGAGGTGGGGTCGCTGACCGGGGCCGCCCTGGAGGCCCTGGCGCGTGACGGAACGTTCGCGATGGTCAGAAACTGGGGCTATCGCGCCGGCTTCGAAGAGACGGTGCTGGTGTCGGTGAACGATCCTCCGCTGGCGGCCCTTCGCGCCGGTATCGACGCTGCCCCGGGCAGTACGGTAGAGGTGGCGTCGGAGGTGGTCTGGGGCGCCGGCGCCCCCCTCCCTGACGGCTCGAACGGCCTTGTCGACGCGGTACGCACCGTTCCGTGACACGCTGTCGCCAATCACGCGTCATCCGTATTAGCCTTTGGCCGGATGCGCAACGATTTCAAGCCCAACACAACAATCGGCGAGGGCTCCCGTTTCGAGGGACAGTGCGCGGTACACGGCAATCTGCGTATCGACGGTCGTTTCGCGGGCCCGGCGCTGCAGGTCGATCAGCTCTACGTGGGCGCGGCCGGTCGAGTCAAGACCGAGGTCGTGGCCAACGTGGTGGTCGTGGAGGGGGTAGTGGTGGGCAACATCAGCGCCGCCAGCCGCGTGTTGCTGCTTCCCAGCGCGCGCGTGTTGGGCAACTTGCTCACGCCCGAGCTGGTTCTGCAGGACGGCGCGATGCTGGACGGAAACTGTTCCGTCGGACAGGTTCACGGCGAGGAAGCGCGGCGCATGATTCGCGACCTCTGGGAGGGGCGAACAGAACCGGCCACAGGCACCGGCGGCTGACCCCGCGGACGCCGGCGGGGGTTGACAGGGCGCCCCCGGGCGCCATACGTTATCGATGCCCGTGGCCCCTTCGTCTATCGGCTAGGACATGAGACTCTCATTCTCAAAAGAGGGGTTCGATTCCCCTAGGGGCTATCCGCGCGTCTCTGTCACCGGGACGCCGTCCACACACTCATGAATCCCCCGACTGATTGACCCCGAGGAATCGCATTATGGATCTCGCACGAGCGTTCTCTCCGGCGGCGATTCTGGTACCGTTGCGGGCCAGGAGCGACGATGACGCGCTGCGCCAGTTGGTCGAACGGCTGGTCGTCGCCACCGGCCTCAGCGACCCGGACCGCATCATGCGCCATCTCACCGAGGAGGCGGCACTCAGGGCCACCCTGGTCGGCCACGGCGCCGGCATCGTGCACACGCGGCTGGATGCGCTCGATGCGCCGGTGGCCGCGCTCGGCATCCTCGCACCGGGACAGTCGTTGCACCTCGGCTCCGGCCTGCAGTTCGTCGTGGACGTGATCTTCCTCGTGCTGTCGCCCCTGTCGCCGCCGGAGCCGCACCTGGAACTGGTGTCGTCGATTGCCACGCTGGTGCGCGATCCGGTGCTGAACGGGTTGCGCGCCGCCGCCGATGCGCACGACGCGCTGGCGGCGCTGGCCGAATTCGGATCGTAGTCAGGGTCGCCGCGGTAGGTCAGGAGAGGAACACGTCGAGGAACCGCTCGGTTTCGAAGTGCTCCTCGAACAGGCGTTCGATTTCCGCGATCTTGCCGGTGTCGAATACCTGCAGCTTGGTGTTCTGGTAGAGACGGAACAAGCGCTCTTCGGTAGCCGCCGAGTCCTCGCTGACGAACAGTGCCGGGAGGTTCGCGCGAATCAACTCGTCGCGCACCGGCGGCTCGACCTTCTCGGTTTCGCCGCAGGTCAGAATCAGGCCGCCGACGCCGCCGCGATGCAGAACGTCCTCGTGAAACTCGATGATCTGCCTGATGCGCGGCGTGGAACTGGCGCCGATGATCAGCACGTCGCCCGGCCCCACGTAGTGGCGAAGCTGCGACTGCAGGTGCTGCGCCGGCAGCGACACCAGCTTGATGGCCGCACAGGGCCGCCGCCAGGCGATCGTTTCGGGGTCGCCCAACGGCTGCACGTGAGGGAGGGCACCGAGAATCACCCGCATCGACGGATGCGGCAGGTCGGGTATCGTCGGCATGTAGCCGAACACGTGCATCGGTGCGCCGTTCGCGGTGGCGTAGCGCTGGTTGATCAGATCCTCGGTAATGTACCGCTTTACCTGTCCGGCCTTCTCCGGGATCACCTTGTTGACGATCAGACCGCTGACCCGGCACCCGTGATACAGAAAATAGGTCAGGTCGACGTCGATGGTGTCGAGCGCGCGCCCTATGCCCCCGCCGGAGACGAAGATCGTCTGCGCGCCGAGCAACTTGCCGACCGCGGCGTTGGACAGCCCCACCACGCTGCCTACTCCCGGGTGCCCGGACCCTTCGGCGATGATGATGCGCCGGTCGGCGAGTTGATCCACCGAGCGCTTGATTTCCAACGACAGCGCGCGTGTCAACCGCGTGCGGTACTTCGAATCGAGGTAGGAGCGGGTGAAATTGGTGGAGAACCGTACCGGCGAAAGCTTCTCGAGCGGCAGGTCGGCGAGGCCGGCGAATTCGCCGATCAACTCCACGTCCTTGTCGACCGTAACCCCGCCGGCCGCTCGCACGAGTTGCTGGCCGACCGGTTTCAGGTAGCCGATCTGGCGCGCGTCGAGGTGCTTTCTGAGCTGGGAGATGATGCCGAGACTGGTAACCGTCTTGCCGGCGTGCTGGCGAAACCCGGCGAGGTACACCACCACGGGCCGGTGCCGTCCGCGGTCATGGTTCCCGGCGCCGGCGCCGCCGCCGCTGCCGGCGCTGCCGGTCACTCGAACAGGCGGGCTATCCGCGCGGCGTATCGCTCGGCAATCACGTGGCGGCGCATCTTCTGGGTATGGGTAAGCTCGTCGCCCACCTCGAACGGGCGGTCGATCAACGCGATGCGGGCGATTCTTTCGAAGCTCTTGAAGCCGTTCTTGGCGCTTACGCGGCTCTGCACCTCGCCCCGGATCAGCCGCTCGATCGGCTCCGCGGTGACCAGGGTTGCCAAGTCGTCGCCTGCCACGCCGTGGGCGGCGGCGTACGTCTTCACCGCGGCCAGCTCCGGAACCACGAGCGCACCGAGCAGGCGCTGGTCCTGGCCGACCACCATGATGTGTTCGACATACTCCGACTGGCGCACCAGATCCTCTATCGGCTCCGGCTCGATGTTCTCGCCGCCGAGCAGCACGATGGTGTCCTTGGCCCTGCCGGTGATGCTTATCTCACCGTTCACGGTCTGGGTGCCGAGATCGCCGGTATTCAGCCAGCCGTCGCCCGACAGCACCGCGGCGGTGTCGCCGACGCGCTTGTAGTAGCCCTTCATTATCTGCGGACCGCGCACGTGGATCACGCCCTGCTGTCCGGGGAGCGCCGCGCCGCCGTCCTCCTTGACGATCTTCACCTCGGTGCCGGAGATCGGCGGACCGACGGTGCCGCTCACCGGGTGGCGGTAGGGGCGTACCGACACCAGCGGCGCCGCCTCGGTGAGCCCATAGCCCTCCAGCACCACGATTCCGGCGGCGGCGAAGAAGTCGTCAACGTATCCCGGCAGCGCTCCGGCGCCGGAAATGCCGGCCTTGAAGCGGGTACCGAGGCGTGCGGTGATCTTCTTGAACACCAGCACCTTGCCCAGAAGCGCCAGCGGCGTGAGCAGGACCAGCGGCACCGCCGCCGCCAGCACGTCCAGCATGCGCGGCCTCACCTGGTAGCGCGGCACCCGGCCGCGCAGCAGCCGCGACATGGCGCTGTGCGCGGCGCCCACCGCGACGAAGAACTTGAACAGCGCCGCCTTGATTCCGCCCTCCGCCTCCACGGTTCGGTAGACGCCCGCGCGAACGCCCTCCCACACGCGCGGCACACTCGGGAAATAGGTCGGATTGGCGGCGATCAGGTCCGCCAGCATCACTTCGCGGATCGGCTTCGAGAACGCTATGCCGGCGCCGGCGAACAGCGCCGCGTACTCGCACACGCGCTCGTAGGAGTGCCACACCGGCAGCACCGACAGCAGCATGTCGCCGGGACCGAGCGGCACGGCGTCCGGGATCACGTCGACCTGGTACACGAAATTGGCGTGGGTGAGCATCACGCCCTTCGGTTCGCCGGTCGTGCCGGAGGTGTAGATGATGGTGGCGAGGTCCTCGGGCCGGCCCTTGGCCAGCTCCGCGCGCAGCAGCGCCTCCGCCTGCCCATGCTCGGCGCCGGCGCGCACCAGGTCGTCCAGCGTGATCACCTCGAGGCCGCGGCTCCGGGCCTGGGCCAGCGCCGCGCTGCCGATGTCGGTGCTGTCGAGCACGATGGCGCGCGCCAGCTTCGGCAGCCGCTCCTTGATGCCGCCCACCTTGGCCAACTGCGCGGCATTCTCGACCGCGGCCACCGCGCAGTCGGCGTGCTCCAGGATGTAGGCGATCTCGTCAGCGGTCGAGTCGCTGCCGCGCGGCACGTCCACCGCGCCGAGCGCCAGGACCGCGAGGTCGATCAGCAGCCACTCCTTGCGGGTGTCGCAGATCAACCCGACGTGGTCGCCGCGAGCCACGCCGTTGGCCGCCAGTCCGGCGGCGACATTGGCGACCTCGGACCAGAGCTGAGCGAAGGTGGTGGGCTGAAAGTCGCCGCCGCCGTTCCTGGTCAGCAGCGCGGTGCCGGCGCTGTGCTCCTCGCACACCTGCTGCCAACGCTGCGAAAGGGTACCCGACATGGTTAAGCTCCTCGTAGACACAGCCACTCTGCTTCGGCTGCCAGTTCCTCTCCGACGTATACCTTGCCGCTCTGCCGGATGGCTACGGCGGTGCGGCGCTTGGTGACTACCACGATGCGAACCTCTTCGCCCGGTCGCACCGGACGGCGAAACTTCGCCTTCTCGACGCTGGCCAGAAACGCGCGCTCCGGCTCGCCGCCGTCGTCCGGCGCCGGCTCGCGCGCGGCAGCCAGACCGGCGCCGCCGCATTGCGCCATGCACTCAACCAGCAACACGCCGGGCACCACCGGAAAACCGGGGAAGTGGCCGGCGAAGAACGGTTCGCTTGGGTCGAATCGCTTGTGTCCGACGATCTCGTCGTCGCCGGCAACGGACAGCCGGTCAACGAACAGGAACGGGGGACGATGCGGAATCAGGTCGGTAATCGGCCTCATGGCGCTTTCAGATAATGCCCAGGGCGCGGCCCTGCCTGGCGCACACCTCCAGGGCACGGTCCAGTTCGTCGTCGCTGTGGATGGCCATGTAGGAGGTGCGAATGAGCGCCCGCCCCGGCGGGACGGCCGGGGCCACGACCGGGTTTGCATACACGCCATGCTCGATCAGCGCCCGGTAGAACCGGAACATCAGCAGGTCGTCTCCGATGATGAGCGGAATGATCGGGGTTTGCGCATCGCCGACATCGAATCCGAGCCGTTTGAACTCGGCGATCATGCGCGTGCCGATCGCCTGCAGGCGCTGCACGTGATGCGGCTCCTCCTTCATGATGCGCAGCGCGGTGGAGACCGCGGCGATCGTTGCCGGAGGCATGCTCGCGCTGAAGATGAATGAGCGGGCGTGGTGCTTGATATGGTCGACCACGTCCGCGTCGGCGGCGATGAAGCCGCCGACGGCGCCGAACGACTTGGAGAACGTGCACATCACCACGTCCGCGGTGTCGTAGCAGTCGAAGTGTTCCTGAGAGCCGCGGCCGGTGGCGCCGATCACGCCGAGCGCGTGCGCCTCGTCGAGGTAGACGCGGGCGCCGTAGCGGCGGGCGAGCGCGCCGATCTCCGGCAGTGGAGCGATGTCGCCCTCCATCGAAAACACGCCGTCGGTAACGATCAGCTTGCCGCCGTCGTCGTCCACCGTGTTCAGGAGCCGTTCCAGCTCGGCGAGGTCGTTGTGCTGATAGCGGTGGATGCGGGTGCCGCCGGTGGTGCCGGCGGCAAGCAGAATGCCGTCCACCAGGGAGCCGTGGTTGAGCCGGTCGGAGAATACGTGGTCGTGGCGGCCCGAGAGCGCCTGAATTGCACCGAGGTTGGTCTGATAGCCGGTGGTGAAGGAGAGCGCCGCCGGTTTGCCGGCGAACTCTGCCAGCGCGGTCTCCAGCTCCTCGTGAAGACGCAACGTACCGTTCAGGAAACGCGATCCGGAGCAACTCGTGCCGTAGCGCCGGGTGGTTTCGATCGCCGCCTCGATGACGCGCGGATCCCATGACAGGCCGAGGTAGTTGTTGGAGCCGATCATGATCAGCTCGCGGCCGTCGATTATGACGCGCGAGCCGTGATTCTCCTCGACGGCGGTGTAGTAGGGATAGAACCCGATAGCCTCGATCTTGGCCGCTCTCTGTGCGGCCATGCTGTGCACCTTCTGGAACAGGTCGACGGAATTGCTGGTGGTAGTTGGTTGCTCCATTCTATCTTGTCATCGTGTTGGTTATCGGCGTGACTGTCGACTCAATGGGTACACCCAATGGCGCACCGTGTAAAGATCAACCTCCGCGCTCCCGCACTCCGGCACTCCCGCACTCCGCGCAGGCTCAGGGAGATGACGGGGTGCGGTTGGTCAGGGCGCGCAACAGCGCGGCGAATTCCGGCGCCGCCCATTCGCGGACGCCGATGATGCGCGCCAGGATGGAGCCGTCCTTGTCGATGATGTAGCTCATCGGGAGGGTGCGGGCGCCGTATGCCGCCGATGTCTCGCCGCTGCTGTCGAGCAGGATCTGAAACGAGAGCTCCAGCTCGGCGGCGAATCGGCGCACCTGCGCCGCATCCTCCTGGAGATTGATCGCCAACATGGTGAACTCCGCGGTGTCGCCGAGCTCGTCGTGCAGTTCCTGCAGGTCGGGCATCTCGATGCGGCACGGCGCGCACCACGTGGCCCAGAAATTCAGGAACACCACCGAGCCGCGGTAGCGCTGCAGCGAGTGGACCTCTCCGGCCAGGTCGGCCAGGTCGAATTCCACCGCCTGCACCGAGCGGCTCGGCAGTTGGAAGCCGAGGTCCTGCATCCGGTCGGTCAGCGCACGGTCTGGGGTCGCGGCGCCGCCGGAAACCGGCGCCTCGGCTCCCGGCGCCGGTTGCGCCTGCGAAATGGAAGCCGGTGCCGGATCCTGCCTCTCGCGACGTCCAAACGCATGCCCGGAGGTCGCCGCCAGGCCGGCCGCGAGCACCAGCAGGAGCAGCCGTGGCGTGCGCATCGCGGCGCGCCGGAACGGCCGCTCCGGCGCGCGGTCACTTCCCATTGCGACCGATGGTACCGGACGGCTACCCACCGAACAAGGTGCCTGCCAGCACCGTGCCGTTGAACATGGCGTGTGCAAACACCACGCGATGCAGGGACGGGCGCTGCTGGAACAACAGGGCGAGAGCGGCGCCCATCAGGACGGCGAACACGGCCGCGCCCCATCCCTGGTAGAGATGGCCGGCGCCGAACAGCAGGGCGGAGCCGAGCGTGGCCAGCCACGCCGGCGCTCCCGCGCCCCGGAGCAGGGTCAGGCAGTAGGCGCGGAAGTAGGACTCCTCGCGGTAGGCTCCCGCCACCACGAATGCCGCCGCGAGCGGGATTTGGCCGACGCGTTCCAACTGCCATCGGTGGCCTCGCCGCAACACCCCGCTTACCGGTTCCGGGAACACGTTCACGAGCGCGCTCACGGCCGCCAGGGCCGCAACCATCGCGGCCGCGATCAGCAGCGCCTCGCCGGCGTCGCGGCCGCGTACCCGCCAGTCGACGGTCGCGCGCGCGGTGTCGAAGCGGAGGATCGGCAGCATCACGCCTGCCTGGAGCGCCGCGAGCAGGGCGCCCGCGGCCAGGGTGCGCGGCAGCGGCACCAGCAGCGCCGGAAGTGAAAGCAGCACGTACACCACGCCCAGGCGTGCCAGGGCGGCGGCTGCACTGCGTCCGGACGGCGTCCCGGTGGCCGGCTCCCCCGTTCCGGCGAGTGTCCGCGGCGTGGCGCGCATCGGCACCATCATACTCGACACATTCGAGCTTCGGCGGGTTGTGGGAGCGGTGCGATTGAAGCGCGAGTGGACGGCATGCCGTTGGTTGGTGTGTGGCAGAACGAACAAGGCATCACCCAATCCGGATCACGCCCGCGGTAGCGGCCGCGGGTGCCGCGGTGGGCTACCTCCTGGCGGCGGACCACCTGCCGGGCTCCTCCCCCAACGCCGTGCTGGCACTGCTCCTCGCCGGGCCGGCCTGCTGCCTGGTCGCGGCGGCTCAGGCGTGCGGCGGTGCGTACCGGCGCCTGCTGCTGGCCGCGGCGGCCGGTTGCGCGCTGGCCGGCGGAGCCGAGCTCGGCGAGCGCATCGCCGGCGCCGGCGCCGGCGCCGGCCTGCCGCTGGAGCAGGTGGACGAGTTGCACGGCGTCCTGCTTCAGGATGCATCGTTGCGCGATGCCGGCGTCCACTACCGCATCGCCGTGGATCAGGTCGGTTCCGCGCGCCTGGATGCGCACGCATCCGCGCGCTTCGTTGCGCACGTTGCGTTGCCGGCGGAGGTTGCCGGACGCGCGTACCGCGGCCGGCGGGTGGCTGTGGACGGTGTGGTGCTGTTCACCGCCGGTGCCGGGGCGGCGGTGCGCGGACGCGCGGACGAGGTGCGCCGCAGCAGCTTCGCGTCGTCGCTCGCCGCCGCCCGCGCCACCATGCGCAGCCGCCTGGAGCAGCTCGTCCTGGATCTGCGCGGGCCCTCTTCCGCGCTGCTCGCGGCGGTGTTGCTCGGCGACCGGCACCACCTCACGGCGGAGCAGATGGCGGGATTCCGGCGTGCCGGAGCGCTCCATCTGCTGGCCCTGTCCGGGCTCCACGTCGGACTGGTATACCTGTTGGCGGTATGCGCCGGACGCGCGCTGGCGATGGCCGGGATGGCGCTGGTGCCGCGCTGGCAGCGGGGCTGGGTAGCGGGCGCCGGGTTGCTCGGCGTCGGGGCGGTATTCCTGTACGTGGAGCTTGCCGGTGCGCGCCCCTCCCTGGCGCGAGCCACCACCATGCTCGCGCTGGCGCGTCTGGCCGCGGCCTCCGGCCGCCACCCGGGTGCCGTGAACGTGCTCGCCCTGTCCGCGCTGGTGATCGTCGCGACCGACCCGCGCTCGGTGCACGAGTTGTCGTTTCAGCTCTCCTATGCCGCGCTGCTGGGTATTCTGCTGGCCGGACCGCCGCTGGCGCGCCGCCTGCCGGGCCTGCTGCCGCCGGGGGCGCGCGCCGCGGCCGGCATGGCGGCAGGCGCGCAACTGGCCACCCTGCCGCTGGTGCTCGCGACGTTCGGCCGGGCGCATCCGATCGGGTTGCTGTCCGGACTGGTGCTGGTACCGTGCACGGCGCTGTTCCTGTGGGCAGGCATCGGCGCCGTGGCGTTGTCGGCGCTCAGCGGCGGCGCGCTCGATCCGCTTACCCGCGTCCCGCTGCACCTGTTGTATAGTGCACTTGCCATGCTCAACAGTCTGTTCGGGCACGCGCCCGGAGTGCGCTGGTGAACCACAATTCACCGGCCGAGATTCGTGCCGAGTTGGACCGTCTCACGGTGGAGCCCAAGAAGCGGTGGGGGCAGAACTTCATGGTCAACCCGCGCACTCGGCGGAAGCTGATCGACACCCTGGAGATCGGGAAGGGCGAGACGGTGTGGGAGATCGGCCCCGGCCTCGGCGCGCTCACCGAGGAACTGGTGCCGCGATGTGCCCGGCTGGTATTGTTCGAAATCGATCACGGCCTGATCCGCCACCTGAACGACGAATTGCGCGATCACGCCCACGTCCGCATCGTGGCGGGCGACGTTCTGCGCACCTGGCGGCAGGCCAGGGTCGAGCACGGCGTACCGGATCGGATCGTCGGCAACCTGCCGTACCGCAGTGCGTCGGCCATCGTCGCCGCGCTGCTGGAACACGACGCGCGCCCGGTGCATGCCGTGTTTACCGTCCAGAAGGAGCTGGCGGACCGCATCGTGGCGCCGGCCGGATCGCGCAACTACTCGTCGTTCTCGGTGCTCTGCCAGTGCCTGAGCGAGGTGCGTGCGTACGGTGAACTGGCGCCCGGCACGTTCTACCCCGTCCCCGAGGTCACTTCCACGGTGATCGGCCTGCGCCCGGGCGGCGCGGCACGCCGCGTGCGCAATCGTGACGTGCTGTTCGCGCTGATCCGCGCCGCCTTCCAGGCGCGCCGCAAGACGCTGCGCAACAACCTGCTCGCCGGGGGCGGCTTCGGGCTCAGCAAGGCGGATCTCCTGGACGCGGTCGAAGACGCCGGCGTGAATCCTGGCAGCCGCGCCGAGGAACTGGCTCCGGCTACCGTTGTGCGGCTCGCCGACGCGCTGGCCCGCAAGGGCGCCGCGGTGCCGGCGCAGCCGCCGTTCTGCCCCCCGGACGACGACGAGGAGACGGCGGGCGGATAGCTGTCAGATGACGCCGTGTTCCTTGAGCACGCCGTGCAGCTTCTGCTTGCCGGGCTCGGTGAGCGGGGTCATCGGCAGACGGTAGCTCTCCTCCAGCAACCCGGCCGCGTGCATTGCCCCCTTGACCGGTATCGGGTTGGTGTCCAGGCCCATCAGGGCGTTGATCACCGGCAGAATCTCGTAGTGCACCGCGCGCGCCCCGGCGGTGTCGCCGTCGAGCATGCGCTGCACCAGGTCCACCATCTTCCCCGGCAGCAGGTTGCTGGTCACCGAGATGATCCCGTTGCCGCCGAGCGCCATCAGGGGCAGCGTGATCGCGTCGTCGCCGCTGAGCACCGTGAAGCCGGGCGGCCGGCGCAGAATCAGGTCCATCATCTGGTCAATGTCGCCACTGGCCTCCTTGACGCCGACGATGTTGGGGTGCTCGGCGAGCGCGAGCATGGTTTCGTTGTCGATGTTCTTGCCGACCCGGCCCGGGATGTTGTACACGATCAGCGGCAGGTCCACCGAGTCGGCGAGCAACTGGAAGTGGCGCAGAAAGCCGGTGGCGGACGGCTTGTTGTAGTAGCCGGCGACGTGCAGGCTGGCCTCGGCGCCCACCTCCTTGGCGAACTTGGTGTGCTCGAGCGCCTCGACGGTATTGTTCGATCCGCAGCCGGCGATCACCGGTACGCGGCCCGCGCACTGCTCCACCACCACGCGGATCACCTCGTGGTGTTCCTCGTCGGTCAGCGTCGGGCTCTCGCCGGTCGTGCCGACCGGGACCAGCCCGGTGATGCCGGCGTCGATCTGGCGGTCGACCAGCTTCCTGAGGGTGTCGCGGTCCAACTCGCCGGAAGCGGTGAACGGCGTCACCAGCGCGGTAAAGGTTCCTTCAAACATCGGTCTGGTGATCTCCTTGCCTCGACCGGGTCAGCGCCCCGGATCAGGCCAACATATCATCGATCAGGTCGTCGATTCCATACATGCCGCGCCGCCCGCCGGCCGCGGTGAGCCACTCGGCGGCGCGCAGCGCGCCGGCCGCCAGGTTTGCGCGTCCGCGCGCCCGGTGGGTCAGTTCGATGGTGTCGTCGGCCGAATCCCACACCAGGGTATGGGTGCCCGGCTCCTCCCCGCCGCGCACCGATGCCACGTGCAGCTCGTCGCCGTCGATCGGTCGGTCGAGCCGCTCGGTTGCGACACGCTGCTTGCGCGAGCTGGCCCCGAGCACCGCCTCGGCGATGGTCAGGGCGGTGCCGGAAGGGGAGTCCGCCTTGCGGCGGTGGTGGCGTTCGAAGATCGCGATGTCGTAGTCCTCGAACGGGTCCAGCAGTGCCGTTGCGCGCGCTGCCAGGCGCAGGAACAGTTGCACGCCGAGCGAGAAGTTGCTCGCGTGCAGGTAGCCGCTGCCGCCGGCCTCCACGATGGCGCGCACCTCGGCCAGGCGGTCGCCCCAGCCGGTGGTGCCGACGGCCGCGGCCAGGCCGTGCTGCGCGTAGCGGCGCGCGTTCTCCACCACCGCTTCCGCCGCGCCGAACTCGATCGCCACGTCCGCCGCGGCGGCAAGGTCTTCGTTCAGCGTGGCGGCATCGGCATCCGCCACGTGCGGGTCGATGCGGGCGACGATGTCATGGCCGGCGGCGCCGGCGAGCCGTTCGGTCTCACGGCCCATGCGTCCGTAACCGACAATCGCGATCCTCATGGCGCGCCCATCATAGCGCGCCGTGCCGGATGTTGCGACCGGCGCGCGCCTTTTCGTATGATCGGGCGTGTGCAAGTAGGCATCTACGGCCTGGGACGCTTCGGGGTGTTCTGGGCCGCTCAGTTGGCGCGCCACCTGCCGGTGTGCGCATACTCGCGCCGCCTCCATCGCCCGCCAGCGGGCGTGCGCATGGTTTCCGAGCGGCAAGTGCTGGATAGTCCGGTCGTGATTCTGTGCGTCGCCATCTCCGCCTTCGAGGAGGTGGTCGACCGCATCGCTCCTCGCCTGAAACCGCGCACGCTGGTAATGGACACCTGTTCGATCAAGGGGATGGCGGCCCGCGTCATGGAGCAGCGCCTGCCGCCCACCGTCCAGATACTCGCCACCCATCCCATGTTCGGCCCCGACTCGGCGCGCGGCGGCATCGCCGGCCTGCCGATGATCGTCTGTCCGGTGCGTATCTCCGCCGGCGGCCTGCAGGAGTGGCGTCACCGGTTCGCGGCGATGGGGCTGCGCGTGATGACGATGACCGCCGACGAGCACGACCGCGAGGCGGCGTTCACCCAGGGAATTGCCCACTACCTCGGCCGCGTGTTGGCGGAGATGGGACTGCATCGCTCCGAGATCGCTACCGTCGGCTACCAGAAGCTGCGCGAGATCGTGGAGCAGACCTGCAACGACTCGATGCAGCTGTTCGTCGACCTGCAACGCTACAATCCCTACACCGCCGAGATGCGCGCGCGGCTCGAAGATGCCTTGAGCAGCGTGCGCAGCCAGCTCGACGCGCGCTGCTGACAAGCCGCGGCGGGCCCGGCATCGCACGCCCGCATGCAGCCGTGTTTCGCCACCGGTTGCCCGGTACGGTTTACTTCGGCGCCCGCGCTGCCTTACATTCTCAGTCCACCCGGGCCGCTAGCTCAGTCGGTAGAGCAACAGCCTTTTAAGCTGTGGGTCGACGGTTCGAATCCGTCGCGGCTCAATCTGATAGGGGGCCGTCAGGTCAGGCTGGCTGGTACCACCTGGCGGGCGCGAAACAGGTTCGCTGGCCGTTCAGGCCGGGTCGGCACGCCTGGCCGCCGCCACGGGGCGGCGGCCAGGGGCGAATCGCATAATGGGGAAGGGCTACTGCGCCGACTCCGGGATGAGAAACCAGGTGTCGGGCATGAACGGCATCAGCGGCGGCAGCGAGGCGAACACGCCCTTGTCCCGCTCCATGTTGGCGACCCGGTTGTTCAGAATCACCACGGTGGGCGGCATCGAAACCAGGCCGACGAAGTACTGGCCTTCGACGTTGCGGCGGATCAACTCGTTGCTCAGCTCCTGGTAGCGCTCGGTGCCGCGCTTCTCCAACCGCCACGCCTCCGCGACTTCCCAGATATCCTTGATGTCCTGAGGCGGCTCCATGCCCTCGGCGCCGTCGCTGTCGAGCCACTGCCGCCACGGTACCGACGACATGGCGCAGCAGCCTACCCAGTGCCAGGGCGGCACCAGGGTGATCGGCTCGGAGCGGCGCGCGCGGAACTCGGAGGTGGTGGCCGTTTCACCGATCATCAGTTCCAGCTCGTTCGCCTGGGCGCGCTGGAAGCCGAGCTCTTCCGGGACGAACTTCGGCTCCATGCGAATCCCGACCCGCGCCCAGTGCTCCTTCACCAGGTCCATCAGGTCGCTCATCCAGCCGAACCACTCGGTGACCCACAGACCCTCGATCAGCAGCGGTTCACCGTCCGGGCGCAGCCGCCACTGCTCGTTGCTGTCCCACTCGAGGCCGATTTCGTCCAGCAGCGCGTTGGCGCGGTCCAGGTCGAACTCCGCGTAGTAGGTCGCGAACCAGTCCTCGAAACCGGTCCACGAATTGGGCACCGGGGCGGTGTGCGGCCGGGTCAGCCCCAGGAACAACGTCTCCGACATGTCGTCCCGGTCTACCGCCAGCGACAGCGCCTGCCGGAAGCGGACGTCGTTGTACAGCTCGCGCAGCACGGGGTCCTTGTGGGTGTAGTTGAACACGAAGCCGGCGGCGAAGCCCTTGCGGTTGTTGTCGAACAGGCCCACCGTGTAGCCGCCGGACTCCTCGTTGCGCTTGTAGATCGGATAGTCGGCGGTTTTCAGGCCCCACGTTGCCAGGTCCAGCTCGCCTGCCATCGCCCTGATCGACACCAGGTCGGCGAGGTTCTCGACCTGCGCCGAGAACACGCCATCAATGTAGGGGAGCTGGTTGCCGGCGATGTCCACCTTCCAGAAGTAGGGGTTGCGCTCGTAGATCTTGGCATCCATGCGCACCGTCGCGGTGCGCCACGCCACCAGGACGGGGGTCTCCGGCTTGCGGGTCTTGGCGCTGCGGAAGCCATCGTACTCGGCCTGGATCGCCTCCCACCACTGGTCGTAGCCCTGGCTCTTGGCCAGGTCCTGGGCGCCGTCGTTGTGACGCGGATGCCACTGCTTCAGGTAGTGGGCGGGGGCGAACGGCCGCGACAGCGACCACTGGCTCAGGGCGCTGTGCGCCGGCACCGGGAAGGTGTAGCGAACCGTGAGCGGATCCACCACGTCCATCTGCACCAGCGAACCGCCGATGCGGTACGCGCGCGGCGGCCGTTCGGTGACGTCGCTGTCCGCGATGATGTCTTGGTAATCGAAAACGAAGTCCTCCATGTCGAACGAGTCGCCGTCAGACCACTTCATGCCGCGGCGCAGGGTAAGCGTGAGGGTGGTGGCGTCGTCGGACAACTCCCATGCGCGAATGACGTTGGGGACGATGTGCCGGGTATCGGGTCCGAACGTGGCGAGATACTGGGCAGCGCTCTCGATCGGGTTACCGATCTCGCCGGATACCGTCATCGCCTGAAAGGTGCCGCCGTACACGCCGATGGCGTCGCGCGGTCGGACCACCAGCACGTCCTGCGGCAGCCGCTCCTCGACCGGCGGCAGGTCGCCCTCGGCCACCCGCGCCGCGAGCAGCGGCGACTCGTTGAACTGGGCGATGGTGTTGCCGGTGGCCTGCTCGTACTCCGCCACCGACTGGTAGATGTGGTCGACGTACGGCTCGCCCTCCACCGGCGTGCCGCCCTGCACTGCACCGCCCTCTTCCTCGCCGCTGGCGAACAGCGCAAGTGGTGCCGCGGCCAGCAGCATTGCCACAATGAGCGCCAAACTGAACCTGTCTTTCATGGATCCTCCTATGATCTGACTGATCTGTATTCCCGGCCACTCTACAGGGGAGCCGGACACACTTGCAAAGGAGTTACTGCTTGTAGGGGTCGGCGGCGTCGCGCAGGCCGTCGCCGAGGAAGTTGAACGCCATCACCGTCACCACCACGAACAGCGCGGGGATCATCAACCAGGGGAAGATCACCACGCTACGGATATTCTGCGCCTTCTGCAGCAGCACGCCCCAGCTCACCACCGGTGAGCGCAACCCCAGCCCCAGGAAGCTGAGCGCCGTTTCCGAGAGGATCATTTCCGGCACTGCCAGCGTCAGGTTGACGATCAGGTAGCTGGCGAAGTTGGGCAGCAGGTGACGCCAGATGATCCTCGACTCGCGCATGCCGGCCACGCGCGCGGCCGTGGTGAAGTCGAGCTCGCGCAACTCCAGCAGCTTGCCGCGTACCACCCGCGCCAGGCCGCCCCAGCGGACCAGGGAGAGAATGATGACGATGCCGAAGTACACGCGCAGCACCGGCCAGTCCTGCGGCATCGCCGCCCCCAACGCCATCCACAGCGGGATGGTGGGAATGGAGATCAGGAACTCGATGAGCCGCTGAATGGCGGTGTCCACCGCGCCCCCGAAGTAGCCGGAGATGCCGCCGAGCACGATGCCGATCAGGAAGGTGATGGTTACGCCTACCAACCCGATCGACAGGGACACCCGCGCCGCGTGCACGGTGCGTGAGAACAGGTCGCGGCCGATGCTCTCGGTCCCGAACAGCCACACGGCGCCGGGCGCCTCGGCGCCGAACAGGTGGATGTCGCTGGCAATCACGCCGAGCAGGCGGTACGGCTCGCCGCGCGCGAACAGCCGCACCGGGTAGCGCGCGCTCCTGTCCTCGGTGTAGATCATCTCCAACGTCTCGGGATCGCGTTGCTTCGACACCCCGTACACGAAAGGCTGCAGACCGAAGCGCCCATCCTCGTCCACGAAGTGCAGCCGTGACGGCGGATGGTGCGGCCACTCCTGAAACCGCAGACCGGCGGGGTAGGGCGCCACGAACTCGGCGAAGATGGCGACGAAGTAGAACGCCGCGAGCACGCAGCCGCCGGTGATCGCCAGCCGATGGCGCCGGAACTTGCGCCAGATCAACTGCCACTGGGAGGCGACGTAATAGGCCTCCATCTCCCTGGTTTCGGCGCTCCCCGGCGCCTCCTCCACGACGGCGCCGGCACCTGCGCCGCCGGCGTGCGCCGACCGCCACGGCAGCCGGATCATCGACTCGCCCTCGAGTACCGGATGCGCGGGTCCACCACCACCAGCAGCACGTCCGATACGAACGTGCCGACGAGGGTGAGGAAGTTGAGGAACAACAGCAGGCTCGAAGCCAGGAACATGTCCTGGAACTGCAGCGCACGGAACAGCAGCGGTCCCGTGGTGGGGAGTCCGAGCACCATGGCGGTGATCGTGGAGCCCGACACTATGGTCGGCAGCAGCCAGCCGATGGTGCTGACCAGCGGATTGATCGCCACCCGCACCGGGTACTTGAACAGCAGCCGGGTCTCCTGCACGCCCTTGGCGCGGCCGGTGATCACGTACTGCTTGGCCAGTTCGTCCAGCAGCGTGGCGCGCATCACCCGTATCAGCTCCGCGGTGCCGGCGGTCCCCACGATGATGATCGGCAGCGGCAGGTGCTTGAGCAGGTCCCAGACCCTGGCCACGCTCCAGGCCGCCTGGTTGAACTCGGGCGAGAACAGGCCGCCGACGCTGATGCCGAGACTGAAAAACGCCAGCATCAGAATCAGAGCCAGCAGGAAGTTCGGTGTGGCCAGGCCGATGAACCCGACCGACATGAAGAAGTAGTCGCCGACCGAGTATTGCCTGGTGGCCGAGTAGATCCCGATCGGGATCGCCGTCACGTAGGTGAAGGTGAGGGTGAAGATCGAGATCGCGACGGTCAGCGCCAGTCGTTCGCCGATGATCTCCACCACCGGGCGGCTGAATTGAAAAGAGTAGCCGAAGTCCCCCTGCAGCGCGTTGCGGAGCCACTTGAGATACTGGGCGTGCAGCGGCTGGTCGAGCCCGTACCTGCGCCGCAGGTTGTGCAGCAACTCCTCGTTCACCTCTTCGCCGCGCTGCGCGAGCTGGGCCGCCAGGGTGGTCACGTAGTCGCCGGCCGGCAGTTGGATGATGAAGAACACGACCATGGTGAGGATCCAGAGCATGATCAACATGTAGAAGGCGCGGCGTGCGAGATAGTTGAGCATGGCGACCGGCGCTGATTCTCACCCGCACGGCGGGCCTGTGCAACCCGCCACCGACCGATCCGCCGAGTCGGAGCCGGCGTCAACCGCTCGGACCGCGGGCTTCCGCCGGCCTTGCCGGCCTTGCGCCGCCGCTTGCCGCGCACCCGGCATCGCGATAGGCTGCGCAGCGGAATCCCGGTCCGGAGCGCCATGCCCGAGTTGCCCGGCCCGAGGTTTCATCGTCGTCCATGCCACCGAGTGAACGCGTGCTGCCGCTATCGAACTACACCGTGCTCGATCTCACCATCGCCCGCGCCGGGCCCACGGCCGTGCGGCTGCTCGCGGACTGGGGCGCCAACGTCATCAAGATCGAGCCGCCGCCGGGACGCGGCCGCACGCCGGCCAAGGTCACCGGTGCGCGGCACGAACCCGACGAGCAGAACATGCATCGCAACAAGCGCGGCCTGACCATCGACCTGAAGAATCGGGACGGCAACCGGTTGTTCATGGAGCTGGTGAAGAAGGCGGACGTAGTGGCCGAGAACTTTCGCGCCGACGTCAAGCATCGCCTCGGCGTCGATTACGAATCGGTGCGCGAGGTGAACCCGAAGATCATCTACGCGAGCATCTCGGGATTCGGGCAGGCCGGTCCGTACCGCGATCGTCCCGGCGTGGACCAGATCGTCCAGGGCACCTGCGGGCTGATGTCGGTGACCGGCCATCCGGGCCACGGGCCGGTGCGCGCCGGCATCGCGATCAGCGACACCTCGGCCGGCATGTTTCTCGGCCAGGGCATTCTGCTTGCCCTGCTGCACCGCGAGCGGACCGGCGAAGGCCAGTGGGTGCACACCTCCCTGCTGGAGGCGATGCTGTGCAAGATCGACTTTCAGGGCGCCCGCTACACGATGACGGGCGACGTGCCGAAGCAGCAGGGCAACAATCATCCCGTGTACGTGCCGATGGGCACGTTCGAGTCGAAGGATGGACTGGTCAACCTCGCGGCGAACTCGCCGAAGATGTTCGCGAATCTGTGCAGGGCGACGGGCGCGGACCGCCTGCTCGACATTCCCGCGTTTGCCGACGACCGGGGGCGCCGCAAGCACCGGGCGGCGCTCAACGAAGAGGTGAACCAGGTGACGCGCAAGTTCACGACGGCGGAACTGGTGGCGAAGCTGAACGCGGTCGGCGTTCCCTGCGGGCCGATCTACGACATCGGCGAGGCGTTCGAGGATCCGCAGGCCAGGCACCTGCGCATGACCCGGGTCGCGCACCACAAGGAGCTCGGCGACGTGGAGTTGATCCGCTCGCCGATCAACCTGTCGCTGTTCCCGCACGGCGGCGAGTTCCATCACGCGGCGCCCGACCCGGGCGAGAACCGGACGGAGGTGCTGCGCGATTTCGGCTACGATGACAGTGAGATCGACCGGCTGATTGCGGCGGGAGCCGTTTGAGGTCGTTTAGGAAGGGAGACGTCCGATGCAACTCAACACCGACAAGATGCTCGCCGAGGTGGACGGCGGCATCGGCTGGCTCACCTACAACAATCCCGCGCGCCACAACGCCGTCTCGCTGGAGATGTGGGAGGCGCAGGCCGCCGTGCTCGAATGCTTTCAGAACGACGACGACGTGCGTGTCGTGGTCCTGCGCGGGGCGGGCGGGAAGGCGTTCGTGTCGGGCGCCGACATCTCGGAGTTCGAATCCAAGCGCGCCACCGCCGAGCAGCGCGAGCACTACGCGAACGTATCGGGCGCGGCGGGTCGCTGGCTCGGCAAGCTCGACAAACCGTTGATCGCGATGATCCAGGGCTACTGCATCGGCGGCGGCCTGGCCACCGCGCTTTCCGCCGACGTGCGCATCGCCACGCCCGGATCGAAGTTCGGCATCCCCGCCGCCAAGCTCGGGCTCGGCTACGAGTACGGCGGTGTCGCCGCCCTCGCGCGCCTGGTCGGACCGAGCGTGGCGCGCGACATCCTGTTCAGTGCGCGAATGCTCGACGCCGAAGAAGCGCTGCGCGTGGGCCTGGTCAATTTCATCGTCGACGACGACGCACTCGAAACGCGCGTGCGCGAGTACGCCGGCCTGGTCTCGGCCAACGCGCCGTTGACCGTCCGCCTGTGCAAGGCCGCCATCAACGAGTTCGAACGCAATCCCGGCGAGCGCGACCTCGCCAGGCTCGAAGCGATGGTCACCGCCTGCTTCGACAGCGAAGACTACAAGGAAGGCCGCCGCGCCTTCATGGAAAAACGCCGCCCCAACTTCCGCGGCCTGTAATCCGCCCACCGGCGCGAATTAGCTATCGCAATGTGACGAAAAATGCTACTTTGAAGGCGTCATGTATGCGCCCACGGCTCCACGCGCCCGTGACTTTATCGCGGATCTGTCCGCTCGCGGCCGGTATCACTTTAGGTCGGCCGAGCTTCGTGCGGCCCTCGGCGTTTCGGCCGCGGCGGCACGACAGGCGCTGAGTCGCCTGGCCGCCAAGGGCGCGATCGCAAGCCCCGCGCGCGGGTTCTATGTCATCGTACCGCCGGAGTACCGCAGGATCGGTTGCCTGCCGGCGGAGCAGTTTGTCCCCGCGCTCATGGAGTTCCGAAGGGTGCGCTACTACGCTGCCCTGCTGTCCGCCGCACAATACCACGGCGCCGCGCATCATCGCCCGCAGGCGTTCCAGGTCATGCTCGGCCGGAACAGGCCCGCGATTTCCTGCGGCGCCGTCCGGGTATCGTTCGTCGCCCGTCGAAACGTGTGCGACGTCCCGGTTCGGACCTTCAATACGCCGCGCGGAACCGTACTGGTCTCCACTGTCGAGGCTACCGCGTTCGACCTCGTCGGATACATGCATCGCGCCGGCGGCGTGGATCGCGTGGCGGCGCTCCTCTCCGAACTCGACGAGGAGATGGACCCGGCTCGCCTCGTCGAGGCCGCGAAATCGGCGTCGACCCCGTGGGCGCAGCGACTGGGCTACCTGCTGGAACGGGTGGGAGCGGGGGACAAGGCCGAACTTCTCAAGGAGCACGTGCGAAATCAGGTGTGCAACTTCGCGAAACTCCTGCCGGCCGCGTCTGCCGACAACGTGCCGCGAAGCCGCGACTGGCGCTTGTACGTGAACGCCAACATCGAGACCGAACCGTGATCCCGCGCGACTACATCACCGCGTGGCGAGCACGGGCACCGTGGATAGAAGATTTCCAGATCGAGCAGGATCTCGTCATCAGCCGTGCGATGGTCGAGATATTCTCCGAACCCTCGCTCGCCGAGGCACTGGCCTTCCGGGGCGGCACGGCGCTCTACAAGCTCTACCTGACGCCACCGCCTCGCTACTCGGAGGACATCGATCTCGTGCAGGTCGCAGCGGGACCCGCCGGTCCCATGATGGACGCCGTGCGAAGCGTGCTCGATCCGTGGCTTGGCGGGGCGCGTTGGAAGCAGTCGAAAGGCCGGGTGACGTTCGATTACCGTTACCTGTCCGAGCACGTGCCACCGATGCGGCTGCGTCTCAAGGTCGAGATCAATACCCGCGACCACTTGGCACTCTACGGCTATACGGGTCGTCCCTTCTCGGTGGAGTCGAGCTGGTACTCCGGGTCCGCGACCATCAACACCTTCGAACTCGACGAGTTGCTGGCGACGAAGCTCAGGGCGCTCTACCAACGAACGCAGGGCAGAGATCTGTTCGACTTGGCTACCGGACTCGGTGACGACCGGAGCGAGCCCAGGCGAATCGTGACCGCCTTCGGAGAATACATGAACCGCGCCGGCAGTTCGGTGACGCGCGCCATGTTCGAAAGGAACCTCGCGGCGAAGCTGAGGGATCCCCGGTTCAGCGCCGATCTGAGTGCACTCCTCACGCCGGGCTACCAGTGGCAGCCGGCGGAAGCGGCGCGAACTGTCTCCGAGCGCCTGATCCGGCTCCTTCCAGGCGATCGGTGGAAAGGTGGAGTGGTGGAGTGATCGAACAGAGCCCTCAAAAAGCAGGCGAACCGGATCCGTACGCTACGCAGTGCAACTCAGGCGAGAATCAGGACTGCCACCCGACGGTGGCCACCACGTCTTGAAAATAAGGGTTCACACCGGGTATCACAGCCGGTGTGCGCCATGCGCGAACCGAGTTCTCTCACCATCCAGCATCAAGGTCCGGCTGCCATCCAGGAACCGCGCCCCCTTACCACCGACGAGATCCGCTTCTTTCGCTACACCGGCTTCCCAAAGCTGCCGTGGCGCCTGCCCGCCGAGTTGGTCGCGGCGATCAAGAAGCAGGCGGCTGACGAGATCGAGCGGGGGCGCGGCGCACTGTGAGCAACACGCACCCGCCGTTGCGGCGCGATGACGGCGACAAGCCGCGCATCCTGTTCGCGCCGGCCCGCGAGCACACCCAGAAGGTGTTCGCCCCGGAGGTGATGGCGCGCCTGGAGGCACGCTTCGACGTGGACCGCAACCACCGCGACACCGACCTCTCCGAGTCCGAGTTGCGGGAGCGCATCGCCGGCTGCGACGGCCTCGTGACCGGTTGGGGCGCGAGCGACCCGCGGGTGTTGCGGCCGCGCGGCGCCATGGCGCTGACGCCGGCGATCATGGAGGCGGCGGAGCGGCTCCGGATCATCGCGCATGCGGCAGGGTCGGTGCGGCAGATGCTCGGCGAGGTGTGGCGGGATTACATCGCAGCGCGCGGCATCTGTGTGTTCACCGCCACCGTAGAGATCGGCTACAACGTGGCGGAAACGGCGGTCGGACTGATGATCATGAGCGCCAAGCGCCTCATGGAGTACGCCCTGCACGTGCGCGACACCGGCGGTTGGCGCAGCCCCGGCATCCCGGTGGATGAGCAGCACCTGTTCGGCGCCACCGTGGGCATCGTGGGCGCCAGCGACGTCGGCCGTCAGGTGATGCGCCTGCTGCGCCCGTTTGACGTGCACCTCCTGTTGTTCGATCCCTACGTCGACGCGCAGGAGGCGGGTGCGCTGCACGCCGATAAGGTGGAGCTGGACGAGCTGTTCACCCGCGCCGACATCGTGTCGCTGCACGCGCCGAGCATCCCGGAGACCCGGCACATGGTGGGCGCGGCGCAGTTGCGGCGGCTGCGTGACGGCGCGCTGCTGGTCAACACCGCGCGCGGCAGCCTGATCGACCAGGAGGCCCTGATCCGGGAGGCGGGCAGCGGGCGCATCCGGGTGGCCTTGGACGTGACCACCCCGGAGCCGCTGCCGGCCGACAGCCCGCTACGGGCGATGCCGGGCGTCATCATCACCCCGCACCTCGCCGGCCAGGGCCGCTACGGCCACACCCGCATCGGCCACGCCACCGCGCATGCACTGGAGGATTTCTTCGCCGGGCGGCCGGTGAAAGGAGCCATCACCCACGCCCGCTGGGAGCGCCTCGCATGACCCGTGCAGTCCGCTTCGCGACTTCGGACCCCGCTGCAAGCGCGCCGGATGGCGACTCGCGACGCGGAGTGGGCACAACCGGCGACGCCGCCGGTGCGTTCGCTCCATTGCAGCGCTCCCGGCGGTCACCGACCGCTTCGACCCGTGGGGCTGACTGACCAGATCGTCGCCGCCACCGGGCTGGCGCTCGAGCGGTTCCCGCACCTGCTGTTCGGGTTCCTGTTCGGCTCGGCGGCGGCCGGTAGGCTGCGCAGCGACTCCGACCTGGACGTGGCAGTGTACCAGGCGTCCGGCGGCTACCTGGAGATCGAGGCGGCACGCGAACTCGAACGGGAAGCTGACGTCCAGGTCGCGCTCGAACGTGCGACCGTGCGCAACGTCGACCTGCTGCTCCTGAATTGCGCGCCGGCCTCCGTGTGCGCCGCGGCGCTGCTCTCCGGACGGCCGCTCCTGGTGCGCGACCGGGCGTTCTACACCCGCTACTTTCTCGCCGTCACCGCGGTGGCGAGCGACTTCCTGGAGACCGAGCGCGAATACCGCGCCATCCGCAACCGCAGCCGCTCGCTGTCGGCAATCGACCGCAGCCGGCTGGAACGCATCCTTGACTTCATCGGCACCGGACTGCAGGACCGCGATCGGTTTCGCAACGTCACCCTGGACCGCTACCAGGGCGACCGCGACCTGCGGCGCAATCTCGACCGCTGGGTGGAGATGCTGATCAACGCCGCCATCGACACCGGCAAGATAGTGCTCGCCTCGGAACGGCGAGACGTCCCCTACACCTACGGCCAGATCCCCGCCGAACTGGAAGCCGTGGAACGGTTCTCGGATCTGGCCGGCCGCCTCCGCCCGTTGGCGGCGCTGCGCAACGTGTTCGCCCACGAGTACCTGGAACTGAGCTTCGGGCGCGTGCAACGCTTCGTCGCTTCCGGAGCGGACGCGGTCGATCAGCTCGCCCGCCTCGCCCGCCTGTGGCTGCGTGACCTGGACCGGCCCGATACTGACGACTCCGACTGATCCGCGTGAGTGCGCCTCGGTAGGCGACGGCGAAAGATGATCGGGGCCATAATGAAGGCCGCCGGTTGTCGCGCGGAGGTCGCCGCCTATCCGGGCATCAGGCGGGTTACCCGTCTACAACTAGAGCGGTGCGTTCAGCTGCAAAGGGTTCTACCTCTGGCCGTCGGGTAGCCAGAAACGATCGCTTCCATTTGCCGAGCATCTCACTGAGGAGGTGCTTCTGAACTTGCCGCATCGCCAGTTTGTGTTCGCCCTGCCGAAGGCGTTGCGCATCTTCTTCCGCCACGACCGCCGGCTCACAACCTCAAGTAAGTGCGTGGATTCGCCTCGGCTGGCCCGGGCGCGAAATCGTGCAGCAGGCTGCTGCACAGTCCCGTGGTTCCACAACTGCGTTTCGTCGATAGGGTGTCGGATCGTCGAACCCGGATAGGTATTGCGACGGGAGCCTACATTGGCGCACTCAGGCGAAGATTAGCCGCCCCTTCGGCTGCGGGATCTCTCTGCCGAGCTCCTTGGCGGTGTCGATCCACTCGCGGATGACCACTTGTACGTTGTCCAGAGCTTCCTGATAGGTACTGCCGTCGGCGGCACAGCCCGGCAGTTCAGGGACTTCGGCGATAAACGCTTCATCTTCCCCGCTCCAATAGATGATGATCTCATACTTGACCAAGTTTATCTCCCAAACGGTACTTCAGGATGACGGCGCGAACTTGCTTGACCTGGTACGTCTTCGCCTTCCCTGACCTCGGCTGCAGGTTCAGAATCTCCTCGACTCCATCACGGGTGAAGATGTGATGATCGCCTCGGACACGACACGAGAAGCCGAGTCCCTCCAGTAGCCGGCACAGCTCCCGAAACGGAATATTGGCATCGGACTGTCCCCGAAGTACTCGGGCGAGCAGCCGCTCGGTGCGTGCCACTGATCAGTATTGTTGTCGATGTGCCGGTCGTTGTCACTACCCTCAGATCAGATTGGCAGGCCGGCGACGCCGGGGACCCTTACCGGTAACATGGCGGTATGAGTAACGACATCGCGCCGCCCGCCGTCGACTACGACCGGAAGGGGCGGGAACTGATCGAAGAGGGGTTCTGTGTGCTCGAGGGCATGCTCGACGCCGGCACCCTGCGGCATACCCGCGATGTCGCCATGGGGGCGGTCAGCGGGCTCTCGGAAGAGCAGTTGGAGGCTACGCGGTCGCCGGGGACGCTGATCAACTCGAATGACCATCCGGGGCTGGCGGAGTGTGTCGGCAACCCGAGGGCGCTGGCGGCGCTGGCGGCGATGGGGTTCGGCGGCAGCAGGTTCTGGAAGGCGGTGATCATCAGCAAGCCGGGGCCGAGCCCGCGGTTGTATTGGCACCAGGACTGCATGTGGTGGGACGACCCGCGCGCCTACAGCGACTACTCGCCGATGATCTTCCTGATGTACTACCTGGACGACACCTCGCGCGAGAACGGCTGCCTGCGGCTGCTGCCGGGCACCCACCGCCGGTGGCACCAGCTCCACGACATGGGGACGGCGCACACCAGGGACATCAACCGGATGGACGACGAGCACGACCCGCGCTTCGCCGACTACCCGGGCGAGGTGGACGTGCCGGTGCAGGCGGGAGACCTGGTGGTGGGGGACGCCCGGATGTTCCACGCTACCCACGCCAACACCACCGGCGAGTACCGGACGGTGATCACGATCTGGTTCCACCCGCTGTTCGAAGGCCTGCAGGAACCGACGCAGAGCTGGATCCACCACGCCTTCCACCACCAGCACGCCGGGTGGCCGCGGGAGGCGCTCGACCAGATCCGCCCGGTGATCCCGGACTACCGGGGAACAGTCGAGCCGCCCGACTTCAACCGCCAGCCCGACCGCGCCAAGCTGGACCAAGCCGCAAGCCGGGCCCGGTTGCAGATGCGTTGAGGCGACGGCGTTCCGCGCGACGCATGCGGCTGCCTCAGGCGTCGGCGGTCTCGAAGGCGGTGATGTTGCGGGTGGCGCGGCTGAACTCGACGCCAACCAGGTGGATGGGGGCGCCGGTGGCGCGGTACTTGTCGGCGTAGCGGCGCTGCCGCAGTTGGGCGAGGGCGGAGCCGGGCGGCGCCATCTCGGCCACCTTGAACTCGAACAGGTATACGTGGCCGGCGGCGCGCACCGCCATGTCCAGGCGCCCGTGGCTGCTCGATTCCTCCACCGAGATGTCGTAGCCGAGGGCGGCGAAGTAGGAGTAGCACACGCTGGCATAGAAGCCCTCGTAATCCGCAATGTGGTTGTTCGTGTACCATTGGTAGGGAATGCTGGCGAAGAAGGCGTGGAACAGCTCCTTCATGCCGGCGCAGTCGTGCGCCTCCAGAAGCGCGGCCAGACGGATGCTGTTGGCGGTCTGCCGGTCTGAATCCTGGACCAGGTGGCGCAGCAGATGCTCATTCAGGCTTTGCCGCACCTCGCGGTTGGGATAACCGAGGCGGTACAGCGCCTTGCCGCCCAGTTCCTGTTCTTCCGTGATGGTCAGGTAGCCGGTCTGGAACAGTAATGCTTCCGTCCCGATCTTGTTCACGTCGAACGCCGACAGCAGATCCTCCGTACCCAGCATTCCGTCGAGTGACACTGACGAGACGCAACGTTCGAACAGCTTGTCCACCAGGAACGCCGGTGTACCAGTCTCGAACCAGTGAGCGGCGAACTTGCGGCGGCGCAAGAACAACAGCACGTCATAGGGGTTGTACACCTTCTCCGTGCCCAGCCAGCTATAGCCGTTGTACCATTCACGCACCCGCTCCCGGTCCAGCCCGCCGAGTTCGGGCGCAAATACCGAATCCAGGTCTTCCTCCGTATACCCGCAGATCGACGAGTACTCGGGATCCAGGGTGATGTCGGTCAGGTTGTTCAACTGCGAGAACAGATTGACCTTGGAGAACTTGCTGATGCCGGTCAGGAACGTGAACCGTACGTGTGCGTCGTTGTCCTTGATCACGCCATACAGGCCGCGCAGGTAGTCGCGGTTGGCGCGCGCCGGCTCCGGCTGCTCCAACATGTCCAGGATTGGCTTGTCATACTCGTCCACCAGCACCACGACCCGCTGGCCGGTCTGCCGGTGCAGTGCGTCCAGCAGATATGCGAAGCGGCCGGCGGCGGTCAGATAGTCGGATACCACTCCCAAGCGCCGTTCGGCGGCGGCGAGTTGCTCCATGACGTTCGCTTCCAGCGCGTCCGGCCCGGTGAAGCTGCCGCCGCCGAAGCTCAGGCGCACCACCGGATGGCGCTCGGACCAGTCGTGGCGGCCGTGGATGTGCAGCCCGACGAACAGTTCCTCGCTGCCTTCGAACAGCTCCTTCAGCGTGTCCAGGAACAGGCTCTTGCCGAACCGGCGGGGGCGAGACAGGAAGTAGTGCGCGCCTTCGTCGAGCAGACGTTGGAGGTAAGGGGTCTTGTCGACGTAGTAGCAGTTCTGTTCCCGCAGCGTGCGGAACGTCTGCATGCCGATAGGCAGTCTGCGCTTTGCCACCCGCCCATCTTACCGCGCGCGGCGCCGGCGCAACACCGGGCAAGGATGGGGGATGTATGGGGGATGTATGGGGGATGGGTGTGGACGGCGAGTCCAGCGGGTCCGCCGACGGTCACGGTGGTCCGGTCCGCGGTCCGTGGGGTCCGTGGCGCGGAGCCTTGACCGGCGCTCCGATCATTGGTACAGCTTGCATCTACACGCATGACAACAGGAGGAATGCACACGTGAAGAAAACAGCTTTGATGCTGCTCGTGCTCACCATGGTGGCGGGCATGGTGTTTGCCGCCGCCGAGTCGGAGGGCGCCGCGGATGGTCCGGTGACCGTCGAGGTCTGGCTCGATTCCAACAGCGGCGATGTCCGGCAGGAGCGCTGGGAGACCATGGTATTGAACCCCTATACCGAGGCCAATCCCAACGTCCTGTTCGAAATTGCGCTGATTGCCAACCTTTACGATGCCACCCGCACCGCCCTCGCCAGCGGCGCCGGCCCCGACCTCGTTATGACCTATGGCCCGTTCGCCCTGGAGCTGGGCCGCAACAAGCTGCTGGTGCCGCTGGACGGGTACGTTGAGCGATTCGGCTGGGACGACCACTTCGCCCCCTGGTCGCTGGCCTCGTTCGACGTGGACGGCGTGCCGGTGGCGGTGCCGGACGAGATCGAGACGCTGGTGCTGTACTACAACGAGACGCTGTTCGAGCAGCACGGCTGGCCGGTGCCCGATACCCTCGACGAGCTGTTCGCGGTGGCCGAGCAGGTCGAGGCCGCCGGGATCGTTCCCTTCGGGCATGCCAACGAGTGCTGGCGGGGGACCAACGAGTGGTTCATCGGCGAGTTTCTGAACGGCTGGGCCGGGCCCGACAACGTCTATGAGGCGATCGTCGGCAACATGAGCTTCGCCGAGCCCGTGTTCGTGGAGTCGATGCAACTGCTCGCCGACATGCAGCAGAACGGCTGGTTCTCCGGCGGCCTGGACCGCTACTACACCGTGCCGTGCGCCACCGCCGGCGCCATGTTCGGCAGCGGCGAGGCCGCGATGCGCATCTCCGGAACCTGGTCCATCGGCCGCTTCCCCACGGAGTTCGGCGCAGAGGCGGGCAACGACAACGACTGGAACTGGACGGCTATGCCCACCAGGACCGGCGTCGACATCTTCAACGTCGGCATCGGCAACGCCTTCGGCATCAGCGCACACAGCGACACCCCCGACGCGGTCGCCGAGCTGCTCGACTACTACTACTCCTCGGAGGTACAGGGCCGGCTGTTCGTCAATCACGGCAAGGCGCCGGCGCCGGTGAAGGTGGACCCCAACGACCTGCAGGGTGCGGATCCGCGCTACATCGACATTCTGGCGGCCATGAACGAGGCCTTTGCCGCCGACAACTACGGCTACACCACCTGGGTGTTCTGGGGTCCCAAGACCAACCAGTACATGATCGAAGAGGTGGAACGGCTGTGGGCCGGCGATATCACGGCGCAGGAGTACATGGAGGGCTGGCAGAAGCTGCACGTCGAGGAGATGGCGGAGGGCATGGTTCCGCCGGCTCCCGCCCGCTAGCCGCAAGGCTGCTGAGCTGACCCCGGCTGCATGAGCTCGCTGCCGGCGAGCTCCCCAACCTGGACAAGACCTCTGCGGCGGCCCCGCGCGGGCCGCCGCGGACGGCCTCCCATGCCACCAAGACAATGACCATGAGCAGGACACGCCTGATCGCCTGGGCGTTCATCGTCCCGATCCTGCTGCTGCACTTCGTCGTCAAGATCAGCCCGTCGGTGAGCGCCGTCTACTACTCGATGACCGAGTGGTCGGGCATCGGGGCGGCGGAGTTCATCGGGCTGGAGAACTTCCGCAAGCTCCTGTTCGAGGACCGCGCCTTCTGGCAGGCGTTCTGGCACAACTGGCTGTGGCTCTCCTTTTCGGTGTTCACCTTTGCCATGGCGCTGCTGGCGGCGACGCTGCTGGGGTTCATCAGCAAGGCCAGCCTCACGTTCCGCACGCTGTTGTTTATCCCCTACATCCTGCCGAGCGTGGTGGTGGCGGGAATCTGGCGCAACCTGCTCAATCCCGACCTCGGCATCGGTGCGCAGCTTGCCGCCATCGGCATCCCCGGCCTCGACATCGCCTTCCTCGGCATCCCGGAGACGTCGCTGGCCGCGGTGTTCTTCATCGACAACTGGCGCTGGTGGGTGTTCATCATGCTGCTGCTGCTGGCGGCGCTGCAGAACATCTCCATCGAGCTGTACGAGTCGGCGCGGGTGGACGGCGCGAGCGCCTGGCAGGAGTTCTGGCACATCAGCCTGCCGGGCATCCGGCCCACGCTCATGTTCCTGATCCTGATGGTCAGCATCTGGACCTTCATGGTATTCGACTTCGTCTGGCTGCTGACCCGCGGCGGGCCGGCCGGGTCGTCGGAGGTGCTCAACACGCTGGTGATGAAGCACGCGTTCCTGCGCTTCGACGCCGGCTACGCCACCGCCATCGGCCTGCTGCTGAGCCTGATCTCGTCGGTGTTCATCGTGATGTTCGTGATTCTGCGGCGCAGGGGGTGGGAGATATGAACCGCAATCTGCGTGGCCGCACCTGGTTCAGCTACGCGGTGCTGTCGCTGCTGCTGGTGTTCGCGCTGTATCCGATCCTGGTGCTGGTGTTCAACTCGGTGAAGACGGCGGCCGACATGGCGCTCAACCCGCTCGGATTCCCGCGCAGCATCAACCTCGACAACTTCGTGCAGGCGTGGGTCCGGGGCAGCTTTGCGCGCACCGTCCCCAACACCCTGCTGCTGGTGGTGGGCAGCGTGGCCGGCATCCTGGTACTGGGCGGACCGGCCGCCTACAGCATGTCCAAGCTGGACCTGTCGCGCGGCGCGGTGAACGCCCTCATCGTCTACCTGCTGGTGCTGCAGAGCCTGCCGATCCAGCTCTTCCTGGTGCCGCTGTTCTCGTTCTGGCTGCGGCTCGGCCTGGTGAACACTCACTTGGGCGTGATCCTGATCTACATCGCGCTGGGGTCGCCGTTCTCGATGTTCCTGATGCGCTCCTACTTCCTGCAGATTCCCGACGACTTCCGCGACGCCGCCCGCGTGGAGGGGGCCGGCGAGCTGGGCATCTTCTGGCGCATCATGGTGCCGCTGACCTGGCCCGCGTTCCTGACCGTGGCGCTGGTCAACTCCATGAACATCTGGAACGAGTTCCTGATCGCCACGGTGTTCCTGACCAAGACCGAGAAGTTCACCGTGGTCACCAGCTACCAGGCGTTCACGGTGCGCTTCGGTCGCGACTGGACTCTGACCAGTGCCGCGTCGCTGATGATGATCTTTCCCATCGTGGCGATGTTCCTGGCCCTGCAGCGGCGCTTCGTGCAGGGACTGACGCAGGGCGGACTGAAGAGCTGACCGCGAGCGCCGTAGCCGGGCAGACGCGAGGAGATCAACGATCTCATATTCCTGGGGCTGGCGACGCCGCGGCAGGCGACCATCAGCAGCAACGCCACCTTTTACCAGGCGCGCTGGGGCGAAGAAAATCCGTGGATCGCATACGACCCGGATGAGGCGAATCGCATGCTCGACGCGCTTGGCCTCGAGGAGCGCCACCGGGACGATGTCCGGCTGTTGAACGGCGAACCACTGACCCTCACCCTGGTGTTCTTCTCGGGCCCCGCGAACGTCGGCCTGGACCTCACCGCCGAGTTGGTCAAGGAGTACTGGGAGGATGTCGGCATCGGCATCCAGCTCAACCAGATGGAGCGTGCGGCTATCGACGAGGCGCAGGATGCCGGCCTGGTCGATGTCTACGGCGAGGTGACCCACGGCGCCGAGGTATACGACTTCCTGTCCACCATCGGCGGCACGGTGAATGCCGGCCGGGAGGGCGCAACGCGTTACTGGAACCACTGGACCGCGGTACGGAACGGTGCCGATCCGAGCGAAGCGCCGGGCGAGAAGCCGCCGGAACTGCTGCAGATGCTGTACGACACGGCGCTCACCGAGAGCCAGTCGACGGTGTTCGGCAGCGACGAATACCATGAAGTGCGCACCCGCGTGTACGAAATGCACTATGACAACCTGTTCACCATTGGCACGGTCGGCCTGGCTCCACAGCCGATCATCTACCGGGCGAACCTCGGCAATATCGCACGCGGACTGCCGCCCTGGGCGGAAGGATCGCTCACCTTCAATTACTACTCGAACATGTGGTACTTCAAGTAGCCGGCGGTATCGTATCGAGGTGATGAGCCAAGCGCCCCGCACCGCGGGGCGCTTCCATTTCTCATGGCACTGCTCATAGTCCGCCGCATCCTCTACATGGTCGTGCTGCTGGCCGTGCTGTCGATGGTGGCGTTCCTCATCATCCAGCTTCCACCGGGCGACTGGGTCACCACGTTCGTCTACCAGATGCAGCAGCGCGGCATCATCGTGGACGACCAGATGATGCAATCGTTGTACAAGCGGTTCGGCTTCGACCGGCCGCTGCACGCGCAGTACCTGAAGTGGATCGGCAACATCATTCTGCGCGGCGACTTCGGCGAATCGATGACCTACAGCGATACCGTGTCCAACCTGATCCGGGAGCGGATCGGACTGTCGGTGGTGCTCTCTCTCGCCGCGCTGCTGATCTCCTACGTGTTGGCGGTGCCGATCGGCATCTACTCGGCCACGCACCCTCATTCGGCGGGCGACTACGCGTTCACGGTATTCGGCTTCATCGGCCTGGCAACGCCCAATTTCCTGCTTGCGCTGATCCTGATGTTCCTGTTTCAGCGCATCCTGGGATGGAGCCCGGGCGGGCTGTTCTCGCCGGAGTACCTGGCGGCGCCCTGGAGTTTCGGGCGCGTGATCGACCTGCTCAAGCACATGCCGGTGCCGCTGATCGTGATCGGCACCGCCGGAACCGCGGCCATCATCCGCATATTGCGCAGCTCGCTCGCCGACGAACTGTCGAAGCAGTACGTAATTACGGCGCGCGCCAAGGGAGTGGGCGAGCGGCGCATCCTGTTCAAGTACCCGGTGCGCATCGCGTTCAATCCCATCATTAGTGCCGTCGGCTACATCCTGCCGACCATCGTTTCGGGGGAGGCGCTGGTCGCCATCGTCCTGAGCCTGCCGACCATCGGGCCGCTGCTGCTGCACGGCCTGAGCAACCAGGACATGTATCTCGCCAGCGGCATCATCCTGATCCTCGGCGCCCTGACCATGGTCGGCACGCTGGTTTCGGACCTCTTTCTGATGGCAATAGACCCGAGAATCCGCTTTGAGGCACGCGCTTAGGATGCGCAGCGAAATGGACACCGAGCGATACTACGTCGCCTCGAGCTGGAGCCTGATGTGGCGCAAGTTCGTCCGCCACCGCGTCGCCCTGGTAGCGGGCATTCTCCTGGCCGGGCTCTATATCACCGCGAGTGTTGCCGGCTTCGTGGCGCCCTATCACAAGACCGACAGCCGCGGCAAGTTTGCCCTCGCGCCACCCATGAGGGTGCGGATTCTCGATGACGGGCGGTTGCAGCGACCGTTCGTCTACGGGCTCGACCGCGGGCGCGATCCGGTAACCCTGATGTTCGTCTACGAGGAAGATCGCGAGGCCATCTACCCGATACGGTTTTTCGTGCGCGGCGATGAGTACGATTTCATCGGCCTGTTCCGAACCGACCTGCACCTGTTCGGGGTCGAGGAGCCGGGCACCGTATTCCTGTTCGGAACCGATCAGCTCGGGCGGGACGTGTTTTCCCGCATCATGTACGGCGCGCGCATCTCGCTCTCGGTCGGGTTCCTGGGCGTGGTGCTCAGCTTCATCTTCGGCTGCCTGCTCGGCGGCGTGTCGGGGCTGTTCGGCGGCGGCATCGACACGGCGATCCAGCGGGTCATCGAGTTTCTCATATCGCTGCCGACCATCCCGTTGTGGATGGCGCTTGCCGCGGCGATTCCGATCGACTGGCCGGCGATCCGCACCTACTTCATGATCACGATAATCCTCTCCATCCTGGGGTGGACCGAGCTGGCGCGGGTGGTGAGGGGCAAGGTCCTGGAGCTGCGCGAGGAAGACTACGTGATGGCGGCGTCGGTGAGCGGATCGACCGCGGCACGCATCATCACGCGCCACCTGCTGCCCAACTTCATCGGCTACCTGATCGTGCACTTCACGCTGGCGGTGCCGCGGATGATTCTCGCGGAGACCGCGCTCAGCTTTCTCAACGTCGGCTTGCGCCCCCCCGTGGTGAGCTGGGGGGTCGCCCTGCAGCAGGCATCCAACGTCCGCACGGTGGCGCAGAACTGGTGGCTGCTGATACCCGCCCTGTTCGTGGTGGCCGCGGTGCTGTGCTTCAATTCCCTCGGCGACGGCCTCCGCGACGCCGCCGACCCCTACAAGTAGGGACGTGGCAAGAGGATGACACAGTTCCGGCCGCGCCGTACGGTCATTGCGACGACGCGACTGCGCGGAGCCGCGACAACGCGGCCGGGGCCGACTTGGCGGTGCCCGCCAGGTTGACGGCAATGCCCGTAACGCCGCATCGTTCAGTAGTGGCGCTCGTTCCGGTGACCTGAGGGAGCCCGCGGTTCCCGCCTGGAGGTCGAGTTCGGCCGCGTAGAAGGCTACGGAATTCGTCGAGTGTCAACTTGACGATGCGGACGACGCGTAACCATCGACCTGGGTATGTGTTGCGCTCACTGAGGTCGCTCACTCTCCGGCTCGAACACCAGTTCGGGGACCACCGCCTCCCAGGCGTCGCATCTCAGGGAGTCGCGGTATTTCGGGTCTGACCCCTCCCGGTTCCAGCCCACGACCGCGAACACTTCCGCCTGCCGGCACCGTGACCCGGACGGCGGCCTGAACGACCCGGCGAGGCGTCCCACAACTCGCCCGGCCCGGTCCAGCAGCGTCCACCGCCCGTCCTCTCCGACC
Source organism: Spirochaetia bacterium (assembly GCA_965208575.1). Lineage (GTDB taxonomy): Bacteria > Spirochaetota > Spirochaetia > SZUA-6 > Bin103 > Bin103. Next base: position 63,423 of record CBDBOV010000004.1, read on the forward strand.
CGCACGTCCAACCGATCGCCGATCGACAGCGCTGTGATGGCGCCGTGTACAGGATCGCCGGCACGACGGCGTCCCGCGAATCCCAGATCGACCTCCTGGAGGGTGGGCCGAACATGGCGGCGCTCCATCGCCTCCGGGCTCGGAGCAAGTTCGACAGCCTCGCGACGGATCGTGGCTGGATGGTCAGCCAGTTCGCCATGAAAGCTCCGGGAGCCGTCGAGCCCTGCCAGCGTCAGAGTCTGCCGGGCCCGCGTCATCGCCACATAGTACAACCGGCGCGGCGCGTCGGGATCCTCGTCGCGGCCCACGCGGCCCCAGCCGCCGTCCAGGACCGCCACGTGATCGAACTGCAGCCCCTTGGCGCGATGGGCGGTGAGCAGCAGCAGTCCCCGCTGGCGGCGGCGTATGTCCCGACCCCACTCGGCAAGCCACTCGATGAATTGGTCCACCGGTGTTTCTCCGCCGCCGGTTTCCAGCGCGTGTTCCTCGACCGCCTGCCGCAGCAGTTCGTGCCAGGGATCGGAGGGCCTCCCATCGGCCCACCCGCGCAGAGACGCGCCGTCGACAATCCGCGTTTCACGTCCGCGCAGCCATGCCACGAACGCCCGAGTTTCCCGCAGGCGCCAGAAACTGGGGATCTCCTCGTTCGCCATCTGTACCGGGACGTCATGCACCTCGCAGAACGCCCGCACCGGAACCAGGTACTCCCACTCGCGCGCGATGACCGCGCACCGCGACCAGTCCCATTCCTGCGCCAGCTCACAGAGGCGCAGCAACTCCGCCATGACGGTCCGCGCCTGGCCGACCGGATCGCCTCCGGCCGGCAGAATCTGAACCCGCCCGCGCGAGACCGGGTCCAGCGCCGCCCACGCTCCGCCCGGCGGGTCCCCCTCGCGCGCGCGGTCCACACGGATGGGATTTGCCGCCTTCATGCGGTTCCGCGCAGGTTCGATCACCGCGTTGGCCGCCGTCACGATACGGGCGGTCGAACGGTAATTGGCGGTCAGGTAGACGGGCTTCGGCCCGTAGTCCGCCTCGAAGCGCCGGATGAACTCCACCGACGCTCCGTTGAATGAATAGATATTCTGATCGTCGTCGCCGACGGCGAACAGGGTGAGCTTGCCCGCGTCGTCTTCCAGCGTGCGGCCGGCCAGCGCCGAGATCAGCTCATACTGCTCCAGAGCCACATCCTGGTATTCGTCGACGAGAATCCACCGGAAGCCGGCGAGCAGGCGCACGCGGCGCTCGTCCGCCTCCTCCTGCGACAGCTCCTCGCCGCGGAGGAGCGCGACCGCACGGTGCATCACGTCCTTGAACGTCGCGTCGTCCGGGCGCTCCGACCGGCCCGTGAAGCTCTGCCCCGCCAACCGTATGGCAAGCGCGTGGCAGGTGAGCACCGTCACGCCGCGCGCGTCGTCGCCGACCATCTCCGTGAGCCGGCGGCGGATATCGACGGCCGCGTGACGGTTGTAGGCCAGTGCGAGGATGCCCGCCGCGTTCTCCCGTCTGACGCGGATCAGCCAAGCGATGCGGTGCACCAGCACGCGCGTCTTGCCCGAGCCGGGGCCAGCGAGGACCAGCACGTTGGTCCGTTCCCGCTCGTCGGCCACGATGCGCTGCTGGACCGGGTTCCCCAGGCTCTCGACGATGGCGCGCCAGGACGCGGGCGTCGTCTGCCGGCCGATCTCCCGGTCTCGACCAGGCAGCCAGCGGGCGAGAAACTTCTCCTCCGTGAGCGTGAAGTAGTCCATGGCCAGACGCACGGCCTCGCTCATGGTCGCGAGGCCGCGCTCGGCGAACTCCACCATGACGTGGACCTGCAGCACCTGTCCCTCGTAGTGAAGCGCGAGGGGCTCGAAGTCCGTCCTGGAGAACCCGCGCCGGTCCCGCTGCTCCAGCCGGATCGTCATCGCCGGGCGGAACACCGCCAGTCCCTTGTTGAGGCGGATCACCTCCAGTTCGTGGAGCCAGAGCAGGGCCCGGTCCAGCAGCTTGGCGGGGTTCCGGACTCTGGATTTCAGCATAAGATCGGACTCGATCGCCTGCAGGAGTTTCCCGAGCGTGGTCTCTGCCAGGAGATCGGTGCCGCGGATTCCGGACGGAAGGCAGCTCAGGAGATGTGCCAGCAGCCGGCCGGCTGCATCGCGGCGTATGTCGGCGGTCTCTTGCAGCTTACCCCAGTTGCGATGCAGCGTGATCCATGCGGTCTCCGCGTCCCGCTTGCGCACCGTGAGGCTGCCCGCGGCGCCGTCGTCCTCGCCCCTGCCGTCGAAGGCGATGCCCCGCACGATCCGGAACAATCGTTCCGGCAGCGGATCGACCAAACCCTGGTCCCGCAGCCCCTGGGCCGCGATACGCAGATGGAGTGACGAACTGTCTCCCTTGCCGAGGTCGGGAGCCGCCTCCTGCATGTGTTCGATAAGAGCGGTCTCCAAGGCAGCCGCCTCCTGGAGGCGTTTCCGCGACGAGCGGTCCACGCCGGTGTGGACGAACGCGGTCAGCGCCGTGTCGTTGCTGGCGATGCCGAACCGCTCCAGGTCGTACAGGGCGCCGCGCACCCGTTCCGGGCTCAGGCCCGAGATCGCCATCAGTTCGTCCGTGCTCACCCCCTCGTCGGCGTGCGCGCCGATCAGAGCTTCCGCGATCCGCAGGAGCTGCCTGCGATATGCTTCCGAGATCCTTGCGCTGGTGAGCCGCCGTTTGGCCTCGTCGGCCGTGCTCACCCGGAGCGAGGACGGGAACACCTGCACGACATTCTCCTCGCGGGTGAGGAGTTGCGACTCCTCCAGCCAGGCGACGGCGGTCCGCACCCGGGTGTCGTCGGTCGCGGAGTCGCGTTCGAATGCTTTCTCCTCGTCCTCGCCGAGGATTTCGCCCGCGGTCGCCACCACGTCGCCGGCGAACCGCTTCTTCCGGTCGAGGTTGCGCAGGGCTCTCAGGATCCCGTGGATCTCCGCGCGGGTGAGGCGCGAGCGCGCCGACATGCCGAACTGCCGTTCGACATCGTCGGGCGCATAAAGTAGTACGCAACGGGCCGGGTCGCGGTCGCGCCCAGCGCGGCCAGCCTCTTGGAGATAGTTCTCCAGCGAGCCTGGTATGTCAGCGTGGACCACCAACCGCACGTCCGGCTTGTCGATCCCCATCCCGAAGGCGTTGGTGGCCGAGATCGCGCGCAGATCGCCGGAAATGAAGCGCCGCTGCACCTCCTTCTTCGTTTCCGGAGACAGGCCCGCGTGGAACCGGTCCGCGGCGAGCCCCTTCAACTGAAGGTAGTCCGCGACGTCCTCGCTCTGCTGCCGCGTCGCACAGTAGACGATCGCGCCGCCCGGCGCGTCGGGCGGCAGATGAGACGCCAGAACCTGATGGATATCCGAGAACTTCTCTCCTCCCGTGGTCGGGATCACCTCGAAGGTGAGATTGGCGCGTTCTGCACCGCCGTTGAACACGGCCAATTCGATGTCGAGTTGGTCCCGGAAGTGCCGGGCGATGTCCCCGACGACATCGGGTTTGGCGGTAGCGGTCAGGCACACGACCGGAGGTATCGGTCCGTCACCTGCTTGCTCGCGGATGAAGCGCCCCACATAGCGGTAGTCGGGCCGGAAGTCGTGGCCCCAGCGCGACAGGCAGTGCGCCTCGTCCAGCACCCAGCCGCCGATCTCGCGCTGGTCCAGAGCCCGCCGCACGGAGCGCGAACGCAGTTGCTCCGGCGCGATCAGCAGGATGCCGGCGTCTCCCAGCCGGATCCGGTCCAGGTCGTCGCCCCGCTCCGGCATCGACAACAGGCCGTTGATGGTCACGCAGCAGCCAATGCCCCGCTGCTCCAGGCCAGCAACCTGGTCCGCCATCAGCGCGACCAGGGGCGATATCACGACCGTCAACGCACCGGTCTTGTCGTAGCGCGAAAGCGCAGGGATCTGGTAGCAGAGCGACTTCCCGGTGCCGGTGGGGAGAATCCCGAGCACGTGCCGTCTCGCCATCGCCTCCTCGACGATGGCCTGCTGCATTGGCCTGCCGTCGGCATCCGGCGGTTCAGGACGAAAGCCGTCGTACCCGAACCAGCGTTTCAACTCCTTGCCCGCGTCATGGCGCTGCCGGCACCAACCGCAGGCCGGATCGGTGCAGGCAGTATCCCTGAGGCGGCGCACCAGTCGCCCCGCTTCCGGAAACTGGTGGCGCACCCAGGGCGGCATCACCGAGTTGCCGCCCGCCACCGACAGCCATGCCAGGGCATAAGCCAGCGCCCAGCCGAGCTTAGCCCCCATCGCGATTACCTCGCTCGCTTGGGTGGTGCAAGCGGCACTCTCCAGTCTCCGGTCAATCGCCGCCATGGCCTCGGCCTGAGATGGACGGCGAACTCGCCGAGCCTGCCGGAAGAGTCGGTCCAGAGCGCGGTCCGCGCCGGTGTAATCCGGCGTGCACAACCAGTGCCATGCGGCGAGCAGATCCGGTGCGGCCTTGGCCAAGGCCTCGCGCTGGTCGCCGAAGAGTCTCAGCGCTATGCGGGAGTCGAGCTCGGGATCGTTCACTCGGCCACGTTTGAGACCGCCGTCCTGATAGTGTTTGATGAGGCTGTGGTAGGGGTTGCGGGGAAAGGCGAGCGGGCTTAGCCGCAACGTGTCAACCGCTGGCAGCTTGAGCAGCCGGAGGTCCGGCTTCGCCGCCGCCAGGTAGGGCAGGTCGAAGGCAATCAGATTGTGCCCCAGCACGACGGACGCGCCCTCGGCGAAGTCGTCGAGCCTCGCCAGAGCGGCGAACAGTCCGCCGCCGGAATGCACCAGGCTCCGGCCGGTGTCCGCTCGAACCGCCGCCAGGGTATGAATTCGGTTATCCTTGCCGATTTCCAGATCCAGCGAGAGGCAACGTGGTGCAGATTTCGTATCCACACTGACCCACTCAGGTTGCAAGCGCCAAGCGCTCAACCTTGTTGCGGTGTACCTCCTTCTGTGTCCGAAAGATGCTTGCGTATGACCCCTGACTGGCGGGTCGTTTCAGGGACGCCCAAGCCGCAGGGCCTCGGGCAATCACGTCGCACCGGCAGTCCAGGATGGGGTGGGTTCTCACCGGCACAGCCCGACCCTACTAGTACTGATCGTCAATCAGGTCCGCATCCCTGATGCATTTATGAACTGGTTGTCCGATGTAATCGAGCAGCATGGCGGGCAATTCCACGGGCCCGACCTGGATACAAACTGAGAATCCGAGGCAGTCCTGGCTTGGAGAAATCGAAAAACATGCGCGCACCACTTGACGCGATTTTCAGGTCCCGTAGCGGCTCGCTACGGCGTGCGGCGGACCTTCCGACTCTTTTTTGCCGAACGACTCGGCCTCCGTGGACGCGGCAGGCCCCGCTGAGCGGCTCTCCTGGCGCCGTCTCGCCGCCATCCAGGACTGCGCGGTGGCGCCGGCCGCGTTCGCCGGCCTGGAGCGTCACCTTGCCGCGTTTGAGTTGCTCCGGCGCCGCGCCGGGCCCGAGGTCACGGTACATCCCGGTAGGCGATCAGGGTGAGGTTTTCGGCGATCGTCTGCGTACCGCGCTACGTGTTCGAGCCCTCGTTGACGCAACCGGTGCCGGGGTACTAGCATCCGGGTATGGCTACCACCTACGCTGCGCCCGCGCTGACTCCCGCCGATGCGGTCGCGGCGAAGCGTCTCCGGCAGTTGCAGGATGAGGGTTTCTGCATCGTTCCCGACATGGCGCCGCCGTCGCTCATCGAGCACACCCGCGCCTGTGCCGAACGGGCCATCGCCACGCAGGACGAAGAGCGCCTCGCGCGCACCCGGTCGCCGGGGACGCTGATCGACTCCGACGGCTATCCGGAGCTGGCCGACCTGATCGGCAACCCTGTTGCGCTTGCCGAGTTGCACCGCATGGGCTTCACGGACATCAAGTTCTGGAAGGCCGTCATCATCAGCAAGCCGCCCGGCGGGCCGCGCCTGTACTGGCACCAGGACTGCATGCTGTGGCAGGACCCGCGCTCCTACAGCGAGGTGCCGGGGAAGATCTTCCTGATGTACTACCTGGAGGACACCAGCCGCCACAATGGGTGCCTGCGCCTGATACCGGGCAGCCATCGCCGGCGGCTCGACCTGCACGACCTGGGCGTGGCCCACGAGGTGGACATCAACAGCATGGAGAACTCCGCCGATCCGCGCTTCCTGGACCACGAGGGGGAGGTGGACGTGCCAGTGCGGGCCGGCGACCTGGTGGTTGGCGATGCGCGCATGTTCCACGCCGCGCACAGCAACGAGTCGGACCAGCGCCGCACCGTCATCACCATCTGGTTCTACCCGCTGTTCGGCGCGCTCCTGGAGCCGGTGCAGAGCTATTACCACAGCGAGATGCACCGCAAGCACGCCGAGTGGCCGGCGGACGCGCTGGCCAAGATCGCTCCGCTGATCCCGCGCTACGCGGGCGGCGAGCCGCCGATGGAGATTCACCGCACCCCCGACGCGCGCCTGCGCGCCGGCTGAAGGCAGGCGCACGCCTCGCAGCGCCGCTCACGTTGCTCCGGAACGCGACGTTGCGGGCGTATTTCAAGAGGTGGATTCGCGGGAGTAGGGCAGGCTAACCTGCGCCACCGTGATCGAGTTCCCTCCGTCGCGAGCCCCGCGGTTCGCGTTCGCCGACACCCTCGCGGAGCAGGAAGAGCAGCTCCGGGGCAATCCGCTACGCTCCGCCCACCGGCACGTCGGCCGCACCGTGGTCACGCCGAACCGGGAGATCGTGCTCGATGACATCCGCGGCGACGCGATCGAGCTGAGCATCGAGGTCGACCCGAAGCACTCGTCTTTGTTCGAGGTCGACGTCCTGCGGTCCCCCGGCAAGGAGGAGTACACCCGCATCTGCCTCTACCACCGGCGAGGTCTCAAGTACCGGGAACCGTTGCCGGAAGACGTCGGCGCCAACTTGGTGATGTCCACGGCCCTGTCGACCGTGGCGCGGTACGAGAGCGTCATCACCATCGACAACTCGTGCTCCTCGACCTTGCCCGACGCCCTGTCGCGGCCGCCCGAGTCGGCCCCGGTGCTCATCGAGCCCGGCGAACCGGTACACCTGCGCATCTTCGTCGACCGCAGCGTGGTCGAAGTGTTCGTCAACGGCAGACAGTGCGTCGCAGTCCGCGTCTACCCGGGCCGCCCCGACAGCAAGGGCGTCTCCCTCATCTCCCGCGGCCAGGAGTCCCTGGTCCACTCCCTGGACTGCTGGCAAATGACCAGCATCTACGAGTGAGGACGGGCAAAGCCGTTGGTCAGTGCAGGGTTATGGTTTCACCCGTTCGGGCGGATTGCAGGATGGCGTGGGAGACTTGTAGCGCCTTGTGGCCATCCGTCACGGAGGCGAGGGGTTTGCGTCCTGTGGCGATCGATTCGATGAAATCGTCGGTCTGGCGGCGGTAGGACTGGTCGTCGAGGTCGTCCTGCAGCATCTCGACGACTTCGAACTCGTCGTCGTCGGTCTTGCGGTGGAACTCGCGGCTGCACCAGATGCCGTTGTTGCCGAGCGCGGTGCCCGACACGAACGCCGTGCCGCGTGTGCCGAGCACGCCGCGGCTGTTGAAGCCGATGCGGCTCGACCAGCTCGCGTTGATCACCGCCGAGGCGCCGCTGCGCAACCGCAGCAGTACGTGCGCATTGTTGTCGAAGCCGTCCAGGTCGGTGGCGGTGCTGAAGGTGACGCCGCTGACCGCCGCGACCTCGTCGGCCATGATCCAGCGCACCAGGTCGATGTCGTGCGACAGCGACTCCACCGTCATGCCGCACAGCGTGGCCGGGTCGGTGCGCCAGTTGTTGCCGCGCGCCGTCCCGAGTGCGCCGGCGCCCATGCCGAAGCGCTGGCACCAGAAGTGGTGCAGCCTGCCGAGCGAGCCTCCCCGCGCGGTGTCGTGGAGACGCCGGTAGCCGGTCCGGTACCGCTGGTTGAAGCCCATCACCGCCCCAACGTCCTGGCGCTCCGCCGCTTCGACAATCGCCGCGCCGTCGTCCTCGGTGACGGCGAGCGGTTTCTCGCAGAACACGTGCTTTCCCGCGGCGATCGCCGGCACGGCGTACTCGCGGCGGAACCCCGGCGGGGTAAGAACGTACACGGCATCGCACCGCTCCAGCGCCGGGGCGAGGCAGTCGAACGGCTCACCGCCCCAGCGCGCCGCAAACCGCTCGCGCCGTTCGCGGTCAATGTCGACCGCCGCCACGATTTCGGCGTCGCGGTTCTCTGCCAGCGCGAGACCGTGCTGCCGGGCGATTCCGCCGGTACCGACCACCGCGATCCTGACCTGCGCCATGATGCGGACTGTCCACCGGATGGCCGTGCAGCGGCAAGGGGCGCCGGTCTTCGTGATCTGCATCGGCTTCGGCGCAGCCGATCAGCGTGTTTCCGCGGCTGTTCAGGACAGGGGTGGGACGGGAAGAGATCCGAACGCGTAGATTGGAGTTAACGGTCCGGATATGAAATAAGTGTACTATTAGCGGCAGGTACTCGAAAAACTTATAAATTTGAATTATTGTTAGGAAGGTCTGTCTCCTTGAGGCGTCCTGTGTCGGAAACAATGGTGAGATTGAGATCATCGTACTCTCTTCCCTTCGGCTTGGGTCGCGCCGGTCTGGTGCTGCTCCTGCTCCTCGCGCTCGCGGGGTGTGCGGGGATGGAATCCCGTTCGCCCACGCCCGTGGTCACCATCGAATGGGAGGCGAAGCGGGTAGCCGCGGGCAGTCCGGTGCACTTCCTGGTCCGGGCAGCACCGGCCCCGCGGGCGGCCCTGACCATCGGGGTCAAGATCACCGCCTCCGGCTGCGAGCTTACGCATGCGCCGAGGTCGGTGACGATCGTCGCGGGCGAGTCGCTCGCCATGCTGATGGTGACGACCGGCACCCAGGTCGGCGACGCGGGTTGCGTGGTCACCGCCGCGATCGCCGGCGGCGCGGGCTACCGGAAGAGCGATGGAGACGCCGCGTCGGCCAGCGCCACCGTGACGCCGGAGCAGACTCGGGAGCCTCGGGCGCCGATGCTGCCGGTGGTGACCATCATGGAGACCGCCAAGTCGGTAGCGGAGGGCAGCCCGGTGTCGTTCACGCTGACCGCGACGCCGCCACCGGCGTCCGACTTGCCGGTCACCGTGCGCTGGTCGGAGATTGGCTCGTTCCTGCCGCCGAGCCCTCCGGAGACGGTCACCATCCCGAGGACCGGAACGGTGGAGTTGACGGAGACCATCCCCGACGACAGTGCGGACGAGGTAGACGGCTCGGTGACGGTCGCCGTCGAACCCGGCAGCGATTACAGGGTCGGTTCGCCGGGCTCGGCCACCGTGGCCGTCGCCGACAACGACCAAGCCCCGACCGGAGCGACGCCGTCGCCGCCGCCACCCACAACCGGGGAACCTCAAGGACCTCAAGGGGCGACAGGGCCGACCGTTTCGGTGGGCATCGCGGCAGACGCTTCGAGCGTGACCGAGGGTGAAACTGCATCGTTCACGGTGACCGCCGATCCGGCGCCGCTGTCCGACCTGGTTGTCAAATTCTCAGTAGGTGCGGCTTACACAGTGGAAGAACCGATGCTCATGTTGGACGTAGGGTGGTTGGACAGCATTTCGTTGACGGTCACGATCTCCGCATCGTCCAGCACGGCAACCTACAGCATAGGCACCCCCGATGACGGTAAGCCACAGAGGACAGCCTACGTGACCGTCACGGTGGCTCCGGGCACCGGCTACGTGGTCGACCCTCGTAGGCAATCTGCGCAAGTCTCACTGGTTCACAAGGCCTGATCGACCGCGCCTGCCGCGGGACGGCGCGCCTTCGAGCGGGGTGTCCGGCCCCGCGCGGGGGCACCGACCGCGACCTTGATCTGCGCCATGATGCGGACTGTCCACCGGCTGGCCGTGCAGCGGCAAGAGGCGGCGGCGTCGCATGGCCACGGCGAGCCGCAACCTGATAGCATCCGTGCGGAAGGGAGGAAAGAGCGATGAGGTCGGTGATTTGCGTTCACGAGCGCTTCGAACGAATGTGGCCGTTTGCGGCCGACTACTGGCACCGGCGCTGGCAGGAGAACGGCGGCTGCGAACTGTACCGCAGCGAGGAGGCGGACGCCCGGATGCCGGCTCTGGTGCCGGACCCGGGCTCGGTGCAGCGGCTGGCCGTGCTCGGGTTTCCCGGCGACGCGCAGGACCTGGAGCCGTTCGCCGCCCTGGAGGAGTGCTACTACCAGCGCACCCGGGCATCGTCGGCAGACGGGATCGAGGCGGCGGAGGCGCGCGGCGTGCGCTTCATTCCGCACCGCCATGACCTGTACTGGGGGCAGTCGGTCGCCGAGGTCGGGCTGGGCCTGACGATCTGCGCGCTGCGGCGCATTCCACAGCGCTACACGGCGATGATGCAGGATCACGAGACGTGGCGCTTCGTTCCGGAGGTGGGCCGGCCCGGCCAGCCGGGCGGTCAGATGTGCGACGACACGCGGTTCAGCAACGGCACCATCGCCGGCAAGCGGGTACGGGTTGCCGGCCTCGGCAACATCGGCGGCCGCTACGCATCCTGGTGCGGGGCGATGGGCGCCGAGGTGGCGGCGTGGGATCCGTTCGCGGCACAGGCCGCGTTCACGCTGGCCAAGGCGGAGCGCCGCTACGAGCTGCACGACCTGGTCAGCGACGCGCAGATATTCGCGCCCATGCTGCCGCCCACCGAGCAGACCTACCACATCATCACCGCCGAGCTGATCGACGCCCTGCCGCGCGGCTGCCTGGTGGTGCAGGTGACGCGCGCCTTCATCTGCGACCTGGACGCCCTCTACCGGCGCGTGCTGAACGACGAGCTGTCCCTGGCCGCTGACGTGTTCTCCGCCGCGCCGGGACGCCGGCAAGGCGAGCCGGTGCCGCTCGATTCACCCCTGCTCGGGCGCCACAACGTGGTGCACACGCCGCACATCGCCGGCCGCACGGTCGACGCCAACCACGCCTGGGTCGACGACATCATCTCCCGCTTCAAGGTTCGGTGATGCCCGTGGCGACCGTTCCCGAGGTGACGAAGCTGCCCCACGAGACGGTTTCCGCCGACCTCCGGATACGCACCGGCGTGCTCAGCGACGCCGACCTGGATCTGTTCGCCGAGCAGGGTTACGTGGTGGTTCCGGACGCCGTTCCGGCCGCGAATCTGCGCGCCGTGGTGGAGCTGATATGGCGCTTCATGGAAGCTGACGAAGCGGACCCGGAAAGCTGGTATCGGATTGCGCCGCGCGAGGCAACCGGGGAAGCCGCCCCGATCTCGCGCGCAGGCATGGTGGAGGTCTACCAGCAGCAGGAGCTGTGGGACAATCGCCAGCACCCGCGCGTATACCAGGCGTTCGTGGACATCTGGCAGACCGAGCTCCTCTGGGTCACCCTCGACCGCGCCAACATGAAGCCGCCGGTGCGCGACGACCGTCCCGCGTGGCAGCACGGCGGATTCATCCACTGGGACCTGGACACATTGCAGGACCCGATCCCGTGCGGTGTGCAAGGCGTCCTCTACCTCACCGACACCACCGCGGACCAGGGCGGCTTCCAGTGCGTGCCCGGCTTCCCCCGGCGCTTCTCCGAATGGGCCAGCACCCAGCCCCCCGACCGCGACGCGCGCTTCCCCGACCTGACCGGGCTGGAAGTGCAGTCGATTCCGGGACGGGCGGGGGACCTGTTGATCTGGAACTCGCTGCTGCCGCACGGCAACGGCGAGAACATCTCCGACCGCCCGCGCCTGGCGCAGTACATCTCCATGTTCCCGGCCGCGCGCGGCAGCGAGGAGGAGCGCCTCGGGCGCATCGCCGCGTGGCGCGAGCAGCGCTCGGCGAGCGGCTGGCCGGGCGACCCGCGCAACTGGGAGCAGCGCCACGGCAAGCCCGCGAAGCTGGACCGCCTGGGCCGCCGGCTGCTGGGCCTGGATACCTGGAACTGAGCGGCGCTCCTTCCGGTTCCGCTACAGCAGGGACCGGAAACCGCGCTCGCGGCCGAACAGGATGCGGTTGGAGTCGTGGAAGTTGCGTGCCCCGCGCGAGGCGGTGCGGACCACGTAGATCAGGTCGTCGCCGTCGAACTGCCAATCCACGTACTGGTAGCCGGTGAGCCGCAGCGAGTCCTCCGGCAACAGCCCGCTGTCGTCTTCCATCAACCTCTTCACCACCCGCCACCGGCACAGGTTGTCCGACGCGCACAGCGCCATCACGTTGCGCTGGCGCTGATGCAAGTGTACGCCGCTTTGCTGGGACGCCCGCCACCGCGACACCAGCCACTCCTGGTCCGGCACCACGTTGGACAGGGTCAGGTAGACACCCGTCACCGGATCGCGGCGCAGGGCGAACTTGGCCTTGCCGCCGGGATAGGAGATGAAGCCGCCGGCATGCCCCGCATCGGTCGACGGGTCGAAGCTCAGGCGCCGGCCGTCGTCTTCGATCCTGATCATCGCGGCGACGTCCTGCGCCAGCGGCTGCGCTTCGAAGGTCAACACGTCCCACAACTGACCGTCCGGCGCCGCTACCACGTTGCCTTCGCGCCAGCCGGGAAGGCTGACCTCGCCCCACGCACCGAGCGCCCACTCGGGCTGAAACGGCAGCTTGTTGCTCATCCGCCAACTGGCGGCCTGCAGCAGGTCGGCGTCCACCGGCGCCGAGATCACGCACGCCTGGAAGCCGATTCCCCAGTGCATCGGGTTGCAGTCCTCGAACGCGCGGTACAGGCGCCCCTCGTGCGCCAGCACCGCCACCGGCGCGCAGTGGTAGTTGGGCGGCGTGCGGTGCGGCCCGCCGGCAAACAGGAGCCCGCTGCCGGCGTCCTGCGGGTGCGTCCAGGTGAACCCGCCGTCGTCGCTACGCCGGATCACGATCGACCCGTACTGCTGCGACGTCCCGAACAGGTAGACCGCCCCGTCGTGCACGAACAGGCTGCTCCAGAAGGCGTTCATGACGTGGGTCACGTTGCACCAGTTCGCGCCGTCGTCCTGCGACCGGTACACGCTGGTCAGGCCCTGTTCGCCCTCGTGGTTGCGCGGGCAGCCGGTGCCGAAGTAGTCGTGGGTGGCGAGCAGCGCACCATCGGGCAGCCGCACGACACTGGGGCTGCCGAGGTAGGTGAGAGTCCGCTCCGGCTGAAACTTGATCTCGACGTGGGGCATGGCGCGCCATGATCGCACGTCGCCCGGCATCAACGCCATTCCCGCGCGGGTCGGCTGCACCGGAACAACTGCTGCTCGACCCGCGGCTGTGCGGCGGCGGCCGTCTCGGCGTCGATCGCGCTGCGCACGTGTAGCGCAGCCCGCTGATCGGTGGTCGTGAGACGGGCAGCCGAATGGCCGAACGAGGGTGCGCAGTTAGCGCCGCACCGCGTCGCAGTACACCAGCTCCCAGCCGTGGAACACCACGATCAGGCCGATGAAGCGCACCCCCGGGAACTGCCGCGCCAGCCGTTCGTCCGCCAGGTACCGCAGGAGCTGCGCCTGCGCTTCCTCGACCACCGTCGTGACCGCGGCCTGATCCGCCAACTCGGAACGCGCACGATACTTCAGCTCGATCAGGTAGCCGCGTTGCAGTTGCGGGTAGCGGGCCACCAGCGGCTCCAGCGCAATGTCCGCGTGTCCCTTTCCCAGTTCCGCCTCCGAGCGGAACACGTAGTAGTCGGCCACGCTCAGGTAGGCCGCCAGAAAGCCCTGTATTACCTTCTCGCCGGCGATGTAGTCGCGGATTCCCGTCTGCCGCGCGATCGCCTCGCTCAGGAACTCCAACACGGGCCGCCATTCGCCCTCGGTCGCCATTCGAAGCATCAACTGCTCGAACCGGAACAGGTCGACCGAAAACACCTCCACGTCGCGGTAGGCGTCGCGCAGGTAGCCATACATCAGCCGCTTCACGGTCTGATTCGGGATCGCCAGCCGCGGCATCACCCCCTGCACGACACGGATGCTCAGCAGCCCGAAGTAGTGCATCAGGGACAGGAAGTTCTCCCGCTTGGTGAGGTCCTTGAGCGGAAAGCCGGGCTGGATTCGGGTGTCCACCTGCTCCTCGCCGATCACGTCGCGCAGCAGGTCGAAGTTGCCGTTGAGTTGCCGCCCGGTCACCAGCAGGTGGCGCAGCTTGCCGTAGTCGATGCGCACGTTGGTGTCGATCAGGTACTCCGGCACGTCACGGTTGGGCATCGAGTGCTTCAGGTAATAGAGCACCATGTCGGAGTTGTACAGATCTGTGTCGGCGGTTGTGGCGAAGCGGTAGCCATTGTACCACTCGCCCATGATGCCCATGGCGGTCGCGGGGTCCTGGTTGAACACGCCCAGGTTCCGGTAGGTCTCCACCAGGCGCCGCACCTCCGCCTCGGTGAAGCCGACCATCTCGTTGAAGTCGGGCTCCAGGCTGATGTTGGTGCCGATGTTGAAGCCGCTGGTGACGTCGTCCATGGTGATCGGCGACACGCCGGTGATGAACAGCCGCTCCAGGCCGCCGCCGCTGCGGTCGGCGCCGGACTTCAGGGTGGCGAAGAAGTTGCGGTAGAAGCCGCCGCCGTGGGTGAACGAGTGGTACGCCTCCGCGCCGTGGTACGCGAGCACGGTGTTGGCGAAGTTGTCGTACTCGTCGATCAGCACGTACACCGAGATGTCATGGTCGCCCGCGTACCGGAACAACATGCTGAGCTTGGTGGCGATGGAGGGCGGCTCCAGGATGCGCTGCAGCGCTGCGTCGGGAAACAGGTCGGGATGGCGCTCCAGCGTTCCCCGGAGTTCAATCAGGCAGTAGGCTTCGAACTCGCGCTCCAGGGTTTCCAGCTTGTCGTTGACCGCCGAGAAGTTGAAGCGCAGGGTGACGTAGCGGCTCTGTTCGCCGGTCGGCTCCCGGCCGATGTCGGTGCCGGCGAAGGTGGCCTCGAAGTCGCCCGCCCAGAAGCGGTCGTAGTAGTTCTCCAGCAAGGACACCCACATCGACTTGCCGAACCGGCGCGGGCGGATCAGAAGGGCGTAGCGCTCCTCCTCCAGGCGGCGCAGGAAGCGCGTCTTGTCGACGTACAGCCACCGGTTCAAGCGGATGCGCCTGAAGTCGGCCTCGCCGTAGGGAATGCGCGGGTGCGTGGATGGCGTGCTCACTACTATAGCCTGAGGCAGGCTCCGGCACTGACTCTATCGTCTCCAAGGCGCGACGCGCAATGCAGCCGCCAGGGGCGGCACGGTCACCCCGTGACACGGAAGGCGATGGTCGGATGGTCGCGTCCCTCGAGTCCGCGTGCGATTGACACCTCGGGGCGGGCGTGAAACGATGAGCAAGGTAGGGACTGAACGGATGTGGATCTTGCGCCATCACGACTCTCTGGCCAGTAACCGGAGGGCAGTGACGCAGCCGGTGCCCTCCCCGCAACTACTTGAATCGCAAGCAATAATCACTTCGGCTGAGCGCTCCGCGGCCTTCGTTTTCAGCTTCTGCGTAGCGGCCCGCTACCTGTGGCACCGCCTCGGTCCACGTTCGTTCAGCGGCCGCGGCAACGGTCCGGGAGCCCCGGCCGCTGAACCGCGGCGTCTTTTCCCGTCGCGCTGCTCGAATTCCTCAAATGCGCGCTCCAACGCACTGGACGCGCCCTCCCGGCGCAGTGTCGGAGCCGCGTCCTGGTGGCGTCGATTCTCCGCGGCCCGGGTACTCCCGGCCCGCGTGGCCGAACATATCCCCATCTACGCTTCACCGCTTCTACGCAGGCCGCATGACTCCGGCACCTCATGGGGCGCGAGCAAACACCCTGCCGGTTTTCCCGGCGCACGCGAGGTGCGAGCGATACTCCAAGAACCACACCCGCGCGCGGCGTGAACCCGGTGAGTCACACGGCGCGCGCGTCACCATCTGACTCCGCTGGCCGTCCGCGTTGCGGACGCAAGAGTAGCCAGGGAGCGGCACGTCGCTCCGCAATACTTCAAGAAATCAACACATGGAGTTGCGTATGACGTTTGTAAAGATTGGTACGACCTTCGCGGTTGCGTTGGTGCTGGTCCTGACCGCCACCGGCCTCTGGGCGGCTGCCGCCGAGGAGGAGCCGGCCGCGGCGATGGAGAAGGAAATGGTGCTGGACCCCACCACCGGCAGGATGGTGACCGCGCCGGAGTATGGCGGGACCATAACCTACGTCAAGAAAGAATCGCCCTCGCATACTGACAAACATCTAAGTGGGGGTGTGGTAGCCGTCGGCCTGGTCGTAGAGAAGTTAGGTATCGGCGACTGGGCGACGCCCAGGGACCAATATGACTTCCCGACTATGGCCGCTCCAAATTACACGCGGGGGGCTCTGGCGGAAAGCTGGGAAATGCCCGACGACAAAACCGTTATCGTCAAAGTCCGTCAGGGCGTTCATTGGCACGATAAGGAACCAATGAACGGTCGGGAGCTGACTGCCAACGATATCGTATACAACTTTCACCGTACTCTGGGTCTGGGCAGCGGATTCACCGAACCCAGCGCTGCTTATAGTCTGTTGACCAAGGTGTCATTCGAATCCATAACGGCTACCGACGAAGGGACCGTTGTTTTCAAGCTGAAGGAGCCAAATCTCCTGACGCTGATGGTTATTCTCGACGACTCCCTGGCAGTCATGTACCCCCCCGAGGTGATCAAGGAACACGGGGATGTAACGGATTGGAGGAACCTGGTTGGCACCGGTCCCTTTGAGCTTACTGACTGGACCGAGGGCAGCTCTATCACCTATAGTAAGAATCCAGACTACTGGGGTTACGACGAAAAATACCCGGAGAACCGCTTGCCGTATGTTGACACGTTAAGGGCTCTGATTATGCCTGAAGTGGCAACACAACTGGCGGCAATGCGCACGGGCAAGGTTGATTACGTCGGGGTGGCCGGGGTAGCTCAGCTCAGGACTGTCGAGCAGGTAGAGAGCATCCAGCGGACCAACCCCGAAGTCGAATTATGGCCGGTACGGTTTCGGTCGGATAATGGTTTTGCCATGAACACTCAGATAGAACCCTTTGACGACATCAGGGTGCGCAAGGCAATGAACATGGCACTGGACTTCGAGACAATCAACAATTCGTACTTCAAGGGTTTTGGAGATCCGATACCGCAAGGGCGGCTGGGCCGTTTCATGAAAGACGGGTCCATCCCATTCGAAGAGTGGCCCGAAGAGCTCCGGAAGGGCCGCACGTATAACCCGGAAGGGGCCGAAGCGTTGCTTGATGCGGCCGGGTATCCTCGCGGAGCGGACGGCACCAGATTCAAGACCGTGTTGATGCACCTCGAGCGTTTCGATCTGAACTATGCAGAATTAGCCGCTTCGTACTGGAAGAACATTGGCGTTGACGTGGAGGTTGAAGTAACGCCAGCAGCTGCATGGGGTCCCAGAAGAACAGCTCAGGAATACGAAATGACCAGTAACGATACGGCGTATGCTGTTTCCATGCAGTGGGCGGTGTCAATCATGCGTGGGTTTACCACGGATGGTGTAAATAGCAACGTCAGCGACCCGACTTATGACGCCATGCATGCCGCAGCCGCAGCCGCGACCACCATCGAGGAGCGGGACATGCTGGTGCCAGACTTGGTCATGTACGCATTGGAGCAATACTGGACGATATATGGTCCGTTGCTTCCACAGTTTTCGGTGAACCAGCCGTGGCTCATAGGCTACAACGGTGAAATGATATTAAGCGGGGGGGAGGAAGTGATCTTCTCCCGCCTCTGGATTGATAGTGCGCTGAAGAAAGAAATGGGATTCTGAGCCGACGGCTTCGCCGTTGGCGTTTTCGCGCTGCTTCTGCCTGCAGCGAAGGGCGCCGGGAGCCCTTGAGCTTCCCGGCGCCCTTCTACCACGAAGATATGAGAGCCTACATCATCCGGCGCCTGCTGCTGGTCGTCCCGACCATGTTTATCTTGAGTATCCTGGTCTTTCTCTCGGTGCGCTTCATCCCAGGCGATGTCATAGACGTATTGGAGGCTCGGGTGCAGATCTACGTAGCGGGGGGGATTGACCGTGCAGCTCTCGAGCGTCGGCTGGGGTTGGATGTGTCTGTCTGGGTGCAGTATGGGCGCTGGATGGGAGCGTTGCCGACCCCTGACCGGGTTACCGGTGAGTCCCATTTCAGGGGTCTCCTCCAGGGCACCCTTGGCGAATCACTGTATGGCGGTTTGGCGGTAGAGGACAGGATACTGGGTAGACTGCCGGTCACCATCGAGCTTGGTTTGATGGCAATCCTCATCGGGCTGGTGATCGCGCTGCCGGTCGGCATCTACTCGGCGATCCGCCAGGATTCGGTCGCCGACTTCCTGGGACGCTCGGTCGCCATCATCGGCCTGGCCACGCCCAACTTCTGGCTCGGCGTCATGGTCATGATCTACCCGGCCATCTGGTGGGGCTGGGCGCCACCGCTGGAACTGGTTGCCTTCACCGAAGACCCGGTGGGGAATCTGGCGGTGTTTTTCATCCCCAGCCTGATCCTGGGAACGGCCTCGGCCGCCGCCACTATGCGGATGACGCGCACCATGATGCTGGAGGTGCTGCGGCAGGATTTTGTCAGGACCGCCTGGGCAAAAGGTCTCAGGGAGCGGGCGGTGGTGATCCGGCACGCCGTCAAGAATGCCCTCATCCCGGTGGTGACCCTGATCGGCCTGCAGTTGCCGATCCTGGTGGGGGGCGCCGTGATCATGGAGAACATCTTCAACCTGCCGGGGCTCGGGCGACTGCTGCTGAATGCCCTCAATGACCGAGACTACCCGATGGTCTCCGGCATCAACCTGTTGTTCGCCACCGGGGTGGTGGTGATCAATCTGCTCATCGACCTGGTCTACGGGCTCTTGGACCCGAGGGTCCGTTATGAGTGACTTCTTTGTCAGGCTGGTCAAGGAGAAGCCGCTGAGCATCATCGCCGGGGTCGTCATCCTGCTGTTGATCCTGGTGGCGATCTTTGCCGACGTGCTGGCGCCTTACCCGCACGACGAAGTCAACATCGTGGACCGGATGCAGGCGCCCTCCAACCGGTACCTGTTGGGGACCGACCAGTTGGGGCGCGACCTGCTGAGCCGCCTCGTGTTCGGGGCCCGGATATCGCTGACCGTCGGTCTGGCGGCGACCACCGTCAACGTTGTGGTGGCGGTGCTGATCGGCGGCATCTCGGGATTCTTCGGCGGTCGACTGGACCTGGCGATGCAGCGCTTCGTCGACGCCTGGATGGCGTTCCCGGGGCTGCTGCTGTTGCTCACCATCATGTCGCTGGTGGGACGGGGGTTGCCGCAGATCATCGTGGTGCTGGGGGTGACGGGCGGCATCGGCGGTTCGCGAGTGGTCCGCGGCGCGGTGATCGGGGTAAAGGAGAATGCCTACTTTCAGGCGGCCGAGGCGATCGGCGGCACCCGGTGGAGAACCCTGATCCACCACGTCCTGCCCAACATCGCGGCTCCGGTGATCATCATTTTCACCATCAACGTGGGTGGCGTGATCATCAGCGAGGCTGCGCTGAGCTTTCTTGGATTTGGACTGCCGATCTCGGTGCCGAGCTGGGGTGGGATGCTGAGCCGGGAAGGGCGCGAGTTCATGGAGGTGGCGCCGCGGCTGGCGCTGTGGCCGGGGCTGTGCCTGACCGTTGTCGTGTACTGCCTGAACATGTTCGGCGACGCCGTGCGCGACCTGCTCGACCCGCGGCTCCGGGGCGGCGGCGGCCGTCTCGGCGCCGATCGCGCTGCATCGGTGTAGAGTAGCCCGCCGATCGGTGGCCGTGAGGCGGGCAGCCGCGCGCTGTGTGTACGAGACGGTAGAGTGTAGCGCTGCTCACTCCTGGCAGTGATCGACGGTACCGTAACGCGTCCTGGTGTAGTTCCGTTCGGACTCGCCGCGCCACGGCGTCGGCGTGTCACCGCTGCACGGCGTCGCAGTACACCAGCTCCCAGCCGTGGAACACCACGATCAGGCCGATGAAGCGCACCCCCGGGAACTGCCGCGCCAGCCGTTCGTCCTCAAGGTACCGCAGGAGCTGCTCCTGCGCCTCCCCGACCACCGTCGTAACCGCGGCCTGATCCGCCGACGCGGAACGCGCGCGATACTTCAACTCGATCAGGTAGCCGCGCTGCAGTTGCGGGTAGCGGGCCACCAGCGGCTCCAGGCAGATGTCCGCATGTCCCTTTCCCAGTTCCGCCTCCGAGCGGAACACGTAGTAGTCGGCCACGCTCAGGTAGGCCGCCAGAAAGCCCTGTATTACCTTCTCGCCGGCGATGTAGTCGCGGATTCCCGTCTGCCGCGCGATCGCCGCGCTCAGGAACTCCAACACGGGCCGCCATTCGCCCTCGGTCGCCATCCGAAGCATCAACTGCTCGAACCGGAACAGGTCGACCGAAAACACCTCCACGTCGCGGTAGGCGTCGCGCAGGTAGCCATACATCAGCCGCTTCACGGTCTGGTTCGGGATCGCCAGCCGCGGCATCACCCCCTCCACGACACGGATGCTCAGCAGCCCGAAGTAGTGCATCAGGGACAGGAAGTTCTCCCGCTTGGTGAGGTCCTGCAGCGGAAAGCCGGGCTGGATTCGGGTGTCCACCTGCTCCTCGGCGATCACGTCGCGCAGCAGGTCGAAGTTGCCGTTGAGTTGCCGCCCGGTCACCAGCAGGTGACGGAGCTTGCCATAGTCGATGCGCACGTTGGTATCGATCAGGTACGTCGGCACGCGCCGGTTCGGCATCGAGTGCTTCAGGTAGTAGAGCACCATGTCGGTGTTGTACAGGCCGGTCTCGGCTTCCTCGGCGAAGCGGTAGCCGTTGTACCACTCGCCCATGATGCCCATGGCGGTCGCCGGGTCCTGGTTGAACACGCCCAGGTCCCGGTAGGTCTCGACCAGGTGACGCACCTCTTCCTCGGTGAAGCCGACCATCTCGTTGAAGTCCGGTTCCAGGCTGATGTTGGTGCCGATGTTGAAGCCGCTGGTCACGTCGTCCATGGTGACCGGCGACACGCCGGTGATGAACAGGCGCTCCAGACCGCCGCCGCTGCGGTCCGCGCCGCCCTTCAGGGTGGCGAAGAAGTTGCGGTAGAAGCCGCCGCCGTGGGTAAAGGAGTGGTACGCCTCCGCGCCGTGGTACGCCAGCACCGTGTTGGCGAAGTTGTCGTACTCGTCGATCAGCACGTACAGCGGGATCTCATGGTCGCCCGCGTATCGGAACAGCACCCCAAGCTTGGCGCTGATGGAGGGCGGCGTGAGGATCCGCTGCAGCACCGCTTCGGGAAACAGGTCGGGATGCCGCTCCAGTGTCCCCTGCAGCTCCGTGTGGCAGTAGGTTTCGAACTCCCGCTCCAGCGTTTCCAGCTTGTCGTTGACCATCGAGAAGTTGAAGCGCAGGGTGACGTAGCGGCTCTGTTCCCCGGTCGGCTCCCGCCCGATGTCGGTGCCGGCGAAGGTGCCGTCGAAGTCGTCGGCCCAGAAGCGGTCGTAGTAGTTTTCCAGCAGCGAAACCCATAGCGACTTGCCGAACCGGCGCGGGCGGATCAGGAAGACGTAGTCCTCCCGCTCCAGGCGCCGCAGGAAGCGGGTCTTGTCGACGTACAGCCACCGGTTCCGGCGGATGCGCCTGAAGTCGGCCTGACCGTAGGGAATGCGCGGGTGCGTGGGTGGCGTGCTCACTACTATAGCCCGAGGCAGGCTCCGGCACTGACTCTATCGTCTCCAGGTGCGCCGCGCAACGGAGCCGCCACGGGGCGGCACGGTCACTCCGCGACACGGAAGACAGAATGGTCGGTATCTACTCGGCGATTCGCCAGGATACGGCCGCCGACTACCTGGGGCGCTCGGTCGCCATCATCGGCCTGGCCACGCCCAACTTCTGGCTCGGCATCATGGTCATGATCTACCCAGCCGTCTGGTGGGGCTGGGCGCCGCCGCTGGAGCTGGTTTCCTTCACCGAAGACCCGCTGGGGAATCTGGCGGTGTTCATCGTTCCCAGCCTGATTCTGGGCACGGCCGCGGCGGCCGCCACCATGCGGATGACGCGCACCATGATGCTGGAGGTGCTCAGGCAGGACTATATCCGCACCGCCTGGTCCAAGGGCCTGAAGGAGCTGGCCGTGGTGATCCGGCATGCCGTCCAGAATGCCCTTATCCCGGTGGTGTCCCTGGTCGGCCTGCAGTTGCCGATTCTGGTGGGGGGCGCCGTGATCATGGAGAACATCTTCAACCTGCCGGGGCTTGGCCGTCTCTTGCTGGATGCCCTCATTGACCGAGACTACCCGATGGTCTCCGGCATCAACCTGTTCTTCGCCACCGGGGTGGTGGTGACCAACCTGCTCATCGACCTGGTCTACGCGGTCCTCGACCCGCGGATCCGTTATGAGTGACTTCTTTGTCAGGCTGGTCAAGGAGAAGCCGCTGAGCATCATCGCCGGGGTCGTCATCCTGCTGTTGATCCTGGTGGCGATCTTTGCCGACGTGCTGGCGCCTTACCCGCACGACGAAGTCAACATCGTGGACCGGATGCAGCCGCCCTCCAACCGGTACCTGTTGGGGACCGACCAGTTGGGGCGCGACCTGCTGAGCCGCCTCGTGTTCGGGGCCCGGATATCGCTGACCGTCGGTCTGGCGGCGACCACCGTCAACGTTGTGGTGGCGGTGCTGATCGGCGGCATCTCGGGATTCTTCGGCGGTCGACTGGACCTGGCGATGCAGCGCTTCGTCGACGCCTGGATGGCGTTCCCGGGGCTGCTGCTGTTGCTCACCATCATGTCGCTGGTGGGGCGGGGGTTGCCGCAGATCATCGTGGTGCTGGGGGTGACGGGCGGCATCGGCGGTTCGCGAGTGGTCCGCGGCGCGGTGATCGGGGTAAAGGAGAATGCCTACTTTCAGGCGGCCGAGGCGATCGGCGGCACCCGGTGGCGAACCCTCATCCACCACGTCCTGCCCAACATCGCCGCCCCGGTGATCATCATCTTCACCATCAACGTGGGCGGCGTGATCATCAGCGAGGCTGCGCTGAGCTTCCTGGGGTTCGGACTGCCGATCTCGGTGCCGAGCTGGGGCGGGATGCTGAGCCGGGAAGGGCGCGAGTTCATGGAGGTGGCGCCGCGGCTGGCGCTGTGGCCGGGGCTGTGCCTGACGGTTGTCGTGTACTGCCTGAACATGTTCGGCGACGCGGTGCGCGACCTGCTCGACCCGCGGCTCCGGGGCGGCGGCGGCCGTCTGAGTGCCGATGCCGCGAGGTCGGTATAATTCAGTAGAGCCCGCACGACGCCCGGCCGTGGGGCCATGCGCGGCCGTCGCAAGCGGCGGCGCTACCACGCGGTCAGCAGGAACTCGCGGATATGGAGGTGGCGGATGCCCTTGTGGCCGGCGCCGGTCACGGGATCCATCGAAACGACCATCTTGGGGTAGTTGTCCGGGATCTCGAGCAGGTTGCCGAACTCGCGCTTGTGGGTCGCCTCGTCGGCGAGAATGTAGGCGACCTGGACGTACAGGGTCTCCTCCAGACGTGTTGCCACGAAGTCGATTTCGCGGCGGTCGAGGCGGCCGGTGGACACCTGCCAGCCGCACACGCGCAGGTGATGGTAGACCAGGTTCTCAAGCACCTTCCCGATGTCTTGCTGAACGAACGGCTTCACGGCGTGGCGCAGCCCCAGATCCTCGAAGTAATACTTCTCACCGATCTCGAAGATGCGCCGCCCGACCACGTCCGCCCGGTGGACCTTGGCAAGGAAGCAGGCGTGGCACAGGTGCGCCAGGTATTCCAGCACGGCATTGGGCGAAATCCGTACGCGCTGCGACTTCAGGTAGTCGCTGATCCGCTTGGCGGTAACCACGCTGCCGACGCTGTCGGCCAGAAATCGGACCAGCCGCTCCAGGAAGTCGATGTTGCGAATTCGGTACCGGGCAACGACATCCTTGAACAGAATCACATTATAGAGGTTGCCGAGATACTCGTAGACGACGCGGTCGGTCAGTTCCAGGTCCACCAGGTGGGGGAGGCCCCCGTAGCGCATATAGCGCCGCAACGCATCATCGTTCTCTTCGAGCCGATGAAACGCGAGAAACTCACGGTAGGACAGGCCTTGCACCGGTACTTCGACGGCGCGTCCGGCCAGCAGCGTGGCGATGTCGCCGGACAGCATCTCGGCGTTGCTGCCGGTGCAGTAGATATCGAACCGTTTCTCCGCCGCCAGGCTGCGCAGTGCACGCGGCCAGTCGTCGATTTCCTGCACCTCGTCGATCAGGATGCATCCCCGGCGGGCCGATCCGAGATCCCTTGCGGTGCGGTCGAGAAGATCGGCGCGGGTCCGGATGTCGTCGAAAGCGGCCAGTTCCTTGTTGATATACAGAATGGGACACGCGGGGTCGCGCTTCCTGATCATGTCCACGACGTGGTAGAGCAGGTAGCTCTTGCCAACCCGCCGCTGGCCGACCAGCACCTTGATCACGTCCTTGCCTACCAGCGGATCGAGCCGCTCGACGTAGACCGAACGGGTAATGTAGCTCGGTATCTCGATTCTTCGCACGTCCCAGCCCTGAAGTTTCATTATACCTGACAGAATTGCAAAAAGATTGTCAAATAATCGTCATAATTAAATGTTATGCTCGCGTCATGCCCACGCCTCCATCGGACCGTTTCCAGGCCCTGTCGCTGGACGAAGCATGCAACGCCGACCGCGCCTCGCTGCCCGATGACCTCGCCCCGCCGGCCGCCCTGGAGCGTGCCTTCGGCGCCCAGGCGTTGCGCGGCATGCCGTTCCTGCTCGGTTCGCCCGGCGCCGCCAACGTCGTGCTGGTGGCCGGCGAGCCGGCGACCATCGCTGCCGGAGGGCTGACCGCGCGCTACCTGGTCTTCGTGCACTACGTGGCCGACCGGCCATCCAACTATCTGCCCGGCTTCGCCGACACCGATCGCGACGGTAACGACCTGGGCGATCACGTGGCGGACTACGTGCTGCACTACGCCGACGGTTCCGAGCACATGCACCCGATCCGGCGCCGGTTTGCGATCCAGCAGGCGCGCGTCGGCTGGGGCGCCAGCCCGTTTGCCGCGGTGCCGCTGCTGGCCGACCAGGTGACGGCGTCGGCTGCCGAGGATCAGGCGGCGGGGCGCAGCCCGGCGGCATCGTACGGCCGCGGCGAGACCCGGCACGGTTCCGGGCGCGACGCCGGCCCGGGCGGCTGGCTGTACGCGCTGCCCAACCCGCATCCTGACCGGGCCATCGACGCGGTGGAGCTGCGGCCAGCGGGCGAGCCGTGCGTGGTGTACGGCATCGCCGCCACCGAGCTGACCGATCACCCGTTGCGCCCCGGCACCCGCCGCAAGCTGGTCGTGGACCTGGCGCCGGGAATGAGCTTCAACGCCGCCGGCGAGGTGGAAGGCGTGGACATCGACCTTGGCACGGTGATCTCTGCCCGCCGCGCGTTCGACTACGACGCCGCGGAGTGGCGCTCCGGCCCTGCCAACGTGCAGCCGGCCCTCTCCGCCACCCGCGCGCTGGTGGAATACGCCGCCCATCCCGCCGCCCGGCTGTACCTGGGAGACCGAGCCGTTCCGTTGCCGGTCGAGGCGGCGGAGGCGTTCGGCACGGACCTGCCCGGCGAGGTGTCAAAGCCGTCCGGCGAGGTGTCAAAGCCGTCCGGCGAGGTGTCAAAGCCGTCCGGCGAGGTGTCAAAGCCGTCCGGCGAAGTCTCGGAGGCGTCGGGCGAGTCGGGAGCGTCGTACCTGTCAGCGGTCGTGGCTGCCGAGCGCCCGGTAAAGATCACCGTCACCGAGCGCGGCTCGCCGCAGCCGGTGGCGGTGCGCCTGCACCTGCACGGTGCCGCCGGCGAGTACCTGCCGCCCAAGGGCAACCACCGCACGGTCAACGGCAACTGGTTCGAGGACAACTACGGCGAGTTCGTCAACGGCCTCAACCAGTATGCCTACATACCGGGCGAGTGCGTGGCCGACCTGCCGCTCGGCGACGTGTACGTGGAGATCAGCCGCGGCTACGAGGTACGCCCGCTGCGCACCCGGGTCACCGTTACCCCGCGGACCGAGGAGCTGACCTTCGAGTTGGAGCGGGTGCTGCGCTGGCGCGAGCGCGGCTGGGTGACCGCCGACACCCACGTCCACTTCCTCAGCCCGCAGACCGCCTTGCTGGAGGGCGCCGCCGAGGGGGTGAACGTGGTCAACCTGCTGGCCAGCCAGTGGGGTGAGATGTTCAGCAACGTCTCCGACTTCGACGGCGCCACCACCCTGGGAGCGCGCGACTTCGGCGGCAGCGGCGAGTTCCTGGTGCGGGTGGGTACCGAGAACCGCATGCAGGTGCTCGGCCACATCTCCCTGCTCGGCTACGCCGGCGCCATGATCCACCCACTGTGCACGGGCGGGCCGTCTGAGTCGGCGATCGGCGACCCGCAGGAGGTGACCATGGCCGACTGGGCCACCCGCTGCCTGCAGCAGGGCGGGCTGGTGGTGATGCCGCACGCGCCCAACCCGCAGTGCGAGCGCGCCGCCGACATCGTGCTCGGCGTGGTGGACGCGATGGAGATGATGACCTTCAACCCGTGCGACTGGCAGCTCAACCCGTACGGCATCGCCGACTGGTACCGTTACCTCAACCTCGGCTACCGCCTGCCGGTGGTGGGCGGCTCCGACAAGATGGCGGCCGCCTCCCAGTTGGGCGGCGTGCGCACCTACACCCAGCTCGGCGAGCTCGAGTTCACCTACGACAACTGGATGGCGGCGCTGCGCGCGGGCAACACCTTCGTCACCGTGGGGCCGCTCGCCGAGCTGACCGTGGAGGGCAGGGCGCCCGGCGCCACCGTGGACCTGCCTCCCGGCGGCGGCACGGTCAACGTGGAATGGCGCGTGGAGTCGGTCAGCGTGCCGATCTCGAAGGTGGAAGTGATCTTCGGCGGCGTGGTGGCGGAAGAGGTCGGCGGCGGCGCGCTGTCCCTCTCGGGCAGTGCATCCGTGCGCGTCGAGCATTCCTCCTGGCTCGCCCTGCGCGTGCGCGGCAGCTACCGCGACGAGCACCCGCAGGACATCGCCGCCCACACCAGCGCGGTGCAGGTCAGGGTAGGAGGTGCACGCCCGTTCTCGGCCCCCGACGCCGGTTTGATACTCGACCAGATCGAGGGTGCCCTGGCCTACGTCGACACCATCGCCCCACGCCCCGACGCCCAGCGCTACCGCCAGCTCCGCGCCACCCTCGAGCGCGCCTGGAACCGCCTCCACCAGACCATGCACCGCCACGGCGTGTTCCACCAGCACACCCCATTGCACGACCACGCCTCCCACCACGAGCATTGACGCATGGTCGACGCATGGTCATTGTGGCACGCGATGTGGTCGTGAGGTTACAGTTGTGAAACGAGGGAGAGCGTGATGGGATTCTGGAAGGACGTCTACCGTTTGCGAGCGGAAGGTGCGATTCCTCGGATATGGAAGCGCTCAGACCTTAAGGAAAGACTGAACTACGCGTCGAATACCATCGGCACCGAGCCGTCGAATTTTAGTTTAGAACGGGATGGACCGGGAATCGGTTATTTGGTGATGAAGGGTAGTGAGCCAAGGGCTTGGCGTCTCGGAGGTGGCAGCTTTGTGCTCATTGAAGATCCGGGCGATGACGAAGAAACGAGGCACGCAAGCCGAGTATGCGCGAACGAGCTCGCTCGCGATCTGAGGAACCGCAGAAAACAGGTTCAGAGGGATCCTGACGATCTCAATGCGCCGCCACATCCGATCAGGATCTGCCTAACCGAGGCTGAGTGTCGTTCCATCAAGGAACTCCGTACTACTGAGAAGAAGGCAGACTGGTTGGTTCGAAAACTTCTTCGAGAGAAATATGGTGCTTCAGCGAGCATCGAGGAAGATCGCAACGGCGCCGATATCAGGGTTTCGCTTGGGGGCAGGACAGAGACGATTGAGATAAAGGGCACCAGGAGCGCCGGGATTGCGTTGGCTCAGTTGAAGGTCTCTAGCCGACGGTCTCACCATCTGCTGACGACCAGGAGAGCACGGATGTATCGGGTAGTGGATGTCAACAGCGCCGCTCCGCGCATATATCCTCGAACACGGAGTACACTACCGGCTGGATCCCGAACCTCGTTGGGCGGCAAAGTCGGTGTCGAGGCGGGCGAACAAGTATCCCCTGCGGGGTGCTCGCTATCGCCTTGTTCGTCCCTTCGATCCCGTTGCCGAGGATGAATGGGCTGTTGGCAAGTGATCGTGGTCGACGCGCACGTATGGGTGTGGTGGACGCTCGACACTGAACGGTTGAGTGTTGCCCAGCGTGACGCCATCAGCCGCAATGAAGACGATCTGATCGGTGTAAGCGCCATCTCCTGTTGGGAGGTGGCGAAACTGCATGAGTATGGAAGAATCGAGCTTCCCGCTGAACTGCCGGAATGGGTCTCTACGGCGCTTGCCTATCCGGGAGTGACACTCTTGGAGTTGACGCCGGAGGTCGCCATCGAGTCGACTCGCCTTCCGGGATCGTTTCATCGCGACCCGGCCGATCAGATCATCGTCGCAACCGCTCGAATACACGATTGCGATCTGGTCACTTCGGACGACAAGATCGTAGAGTACCCGCACGTCCGGACTGTTTTATAGGTGTGCATGCGTTGAGGCAGAAGATTCTGGTGCTGTTCCTGCACAGCTCCGACCTCAACAGCCGGGTAGTGGCTTGGTCGCTGTACGACGGCACCGCCGCGCGGGAGGATACGTCGGCTACTTCCTGGGCGCCTGGAGAACCAACCCGCCACCGGCACCGCGTCAACCTTCACCAGCGTTAGCTGACCGTATCTTGCCCTCCCATGGGTGGATCACCGCCACATCAGGAATCTTCGATGAACGGGATCAACCGCGCCGGTTCGCGACGATCCGGAGCCTTGAGGTTCGCGCCGTGAGGTATGTTTTCGACCAACCAGCGGCCCATGGGTTCGGCTGGTTTCGACTTGGCATTCCAGAGCTCGGCAGGCACGACCACAAACGATTTCCTCACGCCGATACGCTGAGGGCCCTCTTCTTCGTAGCGGCGCAGTAGCTCGGACAACCGGGCCTTTGCGTCGGCAACCGTCCAGATGTGGCTCGCAGGGCGATGGTTCACGGGCTTCTTCAACCTCCAATGTAGTCCATCATGGACCATATTATGCATGCAAGCAGCGTTGGCGGGTGCGAACGCCGAAAGCGGTAGCAAATCATTGACTCTGAGGCGGAAAAAAGGTCTACCTACCCCACGACACCACACCATGGGGAGGTAGACCATGAATACGGAAGGACTTATAACGGCCGCCGAGGGCCTTGTCAAGGAGTTGCAAGGGCGCATCAACGGCGGCCGGATGGATCTCCAGGAGGCGGAAGCCAAGATCCTTGAGATGGTGAACTGGATCGGCGACGAGATGGTGCAGGAAGTGGTAGCCGGACTCGCGGAGCCGACATCCGCCAACCAGATCACGGTTGGCGGTGAGGTGGCAGTGTTCGAGCGGGTGCGTAACCTGCGGTTCATCAACCGCTTCGGCGAAGAAGTGGTGCACCCGCGGCGCTGCTACCGGTACCGGCACCGGAGCGGAGGCGTGGCGCCGCTGGATGTGAAGCTGGGGATCGACGGGTGCTTCGGATTCTCACCGCTGATGACGTACCTGATCTGCATGCTGGGCGCGGATGAGTCGTATGCCGGTGCAGCGGCAAAACTGGAGGCGATGCTCGGGTTCAAGGTGAGCTCGACGGCGGTGCAGCGCACTACCGAGAAGACGGGAGAGCGGATACCCGATACCCCCGACGATCTAATTGATGAGCAGCGTCAGCGGCAGCCATGTTCCCTGATGGTGGTCGAGGTAGACGGAACGACGAGCCCGCAGATCACGGAGCAGGAAGGGATTACTGGTCTTGCCAGCCTCCGGGCGCCGACCTGTTACAAGGAGTGCAACCTGATAGTCATCGAGAAGCACGATGATGGCAAGGTGATCGACCGCTGGACCGGAGGACGCTATGGACCACGCGGTGAGTTTGCCGGCTACGCCGAGCAGGCTGGACTGCGAATGGGCTTCCTGGACGCTCCACGAACGCTGTTCCTCGGTGATGGTGCACACCACAACTGGGAACTGCAGCAGACCCACTTCCCCGGCGCGATACCGATCCTGGACTACTACCACGCGGCTGAGCACCTCGCCGATTACTGCAAGCTGCTGTCTGCTACGCTACGCGATGCCGTCGAGCGCAGCTTGTCCACGATGATGTGGGAAGGCGAGGTGCTGCAGATGATCCACGAGATGAAGCGTTCACTGTCGAAGGTCACCGATACTGACGAAGCGTGGAAGCAGATCAACTACTTCACGAACAACCAGGACCGTATGGACTATGCCCGTTACCGCGATCTCGGGTGGCCGATCGGCAGTGGCTTGGTCGAAGGGCAGTGCAAATTGGTTGTCGGTCGACGCTTCAAGGGCAACGGGATGAGATGGCGACCGCACGACAACCGCTGCGTGCTACGCACCCGTCTGGCTCTGCTCAACGGCGACCTCAAGCGCTATTTCAGTCCTCCTGACGACTGCGAGATCAAAGCGGCCTGATCGTGTCAACCCCTGTTACCGCTTTTGGCATTGGCACCCAGCGTTGGCCACGAAGGGTCAGAGGCCGAGGCGTTGGTATTGGCAGTCGGGGGCTTCGACGGCGGCGAGATGGTCGCGCAGGAAGGTGGCCATGCGCTCCTCCAGGGCGGGGTCGCGGAGCGCGTGCTGTTGGCCGGGGTCGGTTTCGCCGTCGAACAGCAGGTTGAAGTCGGGGGCGTCCAGCGCCGCCTCCGAGGGTTGCCGCCAGCGTAGCTGCGCGTAGCCACGTTGGCTCGGGTACCTGAGAAAGTAGCCGTATTCCACGTCCGGCCGGTTCACCGCCAGGAAGTCCTGGCTGCCGCGCGGCATCATCGTGTGATGGTGCACCCAGCTCTCGGGCAGTGCCTGCCGGAAGTATCGGTAATGGCCGTCGGTCAGGCACACGTCCTTGCCGAAGCCGCCGTACAGCACCGCCTCGTGGTGGTCGGCGTCGGCGGCCAGGAGGTGGCACAGCGAGCGGCCCTGCACCTGTGCCGGCGTCGCCATGCCGTGCAGCTCCAGGAAGGTGGGCATCAGGTCGATGGTGGTGGTCAGGGCGTGCCGTACCCGGCGCCCGCCGGCGGCGCCCGGCGCGCACACGATCAACGGGATGTGCGCCAGTTCATCGTACAGCGCCATCTGCATCTTGCCCCAGTAGCCGCGCTCGCCGAGGATGTGGCCGTGGTCGGTGGTCAGCACCACCACGGTGTCGTCCCACATGCCGTGCTCGTCCAGCTTGTCGAGCAGCTTGCCGAGCCAGTGGTCGGCCATGGTCAGCGCGCCGCCGTAGCAGGCGCGGATGTGGCGCACCGTCTGCTCGTCGTCCAACTCCGGGTCGAGGCGCCCGTAACCACGGGCACGAAATTCGAGGTGGTTGACCGAGGAATCTGGGCACGGTAGGAGCTGGGAAAAAGAAAAGCCCCTCCGGGAGCTTGCAAAGAAGCCCCGGAGGGTGCCTCCTTCTCTGTGGAAAACAAACGGAGAGGAGGTGGCACCTTTGTGGCACAAGTTGCTGCGAGACGCAAGGTTGCATCAAGTACTGCTGGAGGCGGACCGGGAGATCGCGAGCGAGACGCGAGCGAAGGGGTGCCCGGCGTGCGGCGGTCGGCTGCACGTGGCGACCTACGAACGCAAGCCGCGCAGCGGAGTGCAGCTGCCGGCGGAGTACGACAAACGGTTCAGTTTCTGTTGCGCGAAAGACGGGTGCCGGAAACGGGTGACGCCGGCGTCGCTGCGGTTTCTGGGGCGGCGTGTGTACTTGGGACTGATCGTGGTGCTGGTACCGGTGTTGCGGCATGGGCCGAGCCCGACGCGGGTACGGCGGTTGCGAGAACTGGTGGGGGTGAGCCGGCGCACGGTGGAGCGCTGGTGCCGGTGGTGGAGGAGCGAGTTCGTGCAGACGCCGTTCTGGCGGCTGGCGCAGGGAGAGTTCGCGGAACCGGTGGCGCCCGAAGAGCTGCCGAGTTCCCTGCTGCAGGGGTTCGGCGGTGATGACGAGAGCAAGCTGGTGGGCGCGCTGAGATTCCTGGGACCGCTGAGCGGGACGGCATAAGGAGCAACATTTCTGCGGGGCGGGGGCAATCCGCAGAAGTTGGCCGTCGGCGGCTTTGGAGCAGGCGGCTACGGTAGCGCATATCCGACGGAACGGAGGGCGTTACCGATGAGCGAGAGGACAGAGTCCGGGGTGCACGAACGCTGGGCACATTTTCGGTTCGCGGTGGTTGGCAGGCTGCTGGCAGCACCGCCGGCGCGGGGCCAACTGCGTGCGGAACTGGAGCGGCTGGCGGCGCGCACCTGGAAGCACCCGGTGACCGGCAAGCCGACGCGGTTCGCCTACGCCACCATCG
The DNA here is from genome assembly GCA_965208575.1 of Spirochaetia bacterium. GTDB lineage: Bacteria > Spirochaetota > Spirochaetia > SZUA-6 > Bin103 > Bin103. The sequence continues at coordinate 95,768 of CBDBOV010000004.1, forward strand.
AACGCTGGTACCTGGTGGCGCGCAACGCCGGTCAGGATCCGGTGGCGGCGCTACGGCGCAAGGTGCGCAAGGACGCCGGTCGGCAGAGAACGATGGCAGACGAACTGCGGCGAGCGGTGCGGGCTCAGTATCGAGAGCACCCGAGTTGGAGCGCGCAGTTGCACTACGACAACCTGGTGACGCTGGCCGAGAGCAACCGCGAGCTGAGGCCGGTGCCGTCCTATTGGACCGTGCGACGGTTCATGAAGGCGCACGGCCTGGCGCGACGCCCGCGGCGCGGCGCCCGCAACACGGTCGGCGCCGAGCGTGCCGCGGCGCGCCTGGAGGAGCGCGAGGTGCGCAGCTACGAAGTCGAATACGTCGGCGGTTTGTGGCACTGGGACTACCATCACGGCTCCCTGAAGGTGGTGACCGCGCAAGGCGAGTGGGAGAGGCCGCTGATGTTCGGCGTGCTGGACGACCGCTCGCGCCTTGCCTGCCACGTGCAATGGTATCTGGGCGAGACCGCGGAGAACACGGCGCACGGACTGATGCAGGCGTTCGCCAAGCGTGGCCTGCCGCGCGCCGGCATGAGTGACAACGGCGGTGCGATGACGGCGGCTGAGATCGTCGAGGGACTGCCCCGATTGGGCATCGTGCATGAGACCACGCTGCCCTACAGCCCCTACCAGAACGGCAAGCAGGAAGCGTTCTGGGGCCAAGTCGAGGGGCGACTGCTGGCGATGCTTGAAGGCGTCGGGGACCTGAGCCTGGCGCTGCTGAACGAGGCCACCCAGGCGTGGGTGGAACGGGAATACAACCGCAAACGGCATGCCGAGACCGGGCAAACGCCGGCGGCACGCTGGCTGGCGGGCCCGGAGGTATTGCGCGCGGCGCCCGCCAGTGCGGCGTTGCGGATCGCCTTCACGCGCGCCGCGACCCGCACCCTGCGGCGCAGCGACGCCACGGTTTCAATCGAGGGCCGCCGCTTCGAGGTGCCCAACCGCTACCGGCACCTGCGGCGCATCGCGGTGCGCTATGCCGCCTGGGATCTCACTACCGTGCATCAGGTCGACGAGCACACCGGCACCGTGCTGTGCCGCCTGTACCCGCAGGACAAAACCAGCAACGCCAGTGGCCTGCGCCGCGCGCTCGAGCCGGTCTCCGACGAACCGCCCGCACCACCGGCTGCGCCGGCGACCCGGATGGCGCCGCTGCTTGCCAAACTGATCGCCGAACGCGCCGCCAGCGGCCTGCCGCCGGCCTATCTGCCCAAGGACGAACAAGGAGCCGCCCAATGAACCGAAAGCTGTTGTCTCTCTACGGTCTGAAATGGAACCCGTTTGGTCCCGACGTGCCGACCGAGGCGCTGCATGTCAGCCCCGCCGTCGAGTCCTTCTGCTGGCGCATCGCGCAGCTCTCCGGCGAAGGCGGCTTTGCGCTCGTCACCGGCAGTCCCGGCACCGGCAAGTCGGTCACCCTGCGCATTCTCGCTGACCGGCTCATGGCTCAGCGCGACGTCAAGGTCGGCGTCCTGTCCCGGCCACAGGCTGGCCTGCATGACTTCTACCGCGAGATGGGCGACCTGTTCGGCGTCGAGTTGCGACCCCACAACCGCTGGGCCGGCGCCAAGCTCCTGCGCAATCGCTGGCAGACCCATATCGACTCTGCTCTGCTGCGTCCTGTCCTGCTCGTCGATGAGGCGCAGGAGACCGCGCCGTCGGTGTTGAATGAACTGCGCCTGCTGTGCCAGGCACAACTCGACTCCCATCTCCTGCTCACCGTCATCCTGGCCGGCGACCGCCGCCTCAGCCAGCGCCTGGAGGCGGAGGAACTGCTGCCCCTGGACAGCCGTATCAGGGTCCGCCTCTCATTGTCTCGCGCCAGCTCCGAACAACTGCTCGCCTGCCTCCGCCATGCCCTCTCCAAGGCCGGCGCGGCGCCGCTCATCACCCCTGAACTATGCGCAACCCTGTGTGACCACGCAGCCGGCAACTATCGCGCTCTGTTCAACATGGCCGGCGAGTTGCTGGCCGTCGCCGCACACCATGACCTCGACCGTCTTGATGAGAACCTGTTCCTGGAGACCTTCGCGGCGCCTCCCTCCGACGCCGACGGCGCCGGGCGCTGGCGATGAACCTCCTCCCCGTCGTCCCCGCCCATCGCCTCGCCGTCCGCCCCGAGCAGCACCGCTGGCTGGTCACCGGTCTCTGGGCCGAGCAGGCGGTGGGTATTGTCGGAGGCGAGCCCAAGTCCTATAAATCATTCCTGGCTCTCGACCTCGCCGTCGCCGTCGCGGCCGGCTCCCCGTGCCTGCGCCGCTTCCCCGTGCCCACCCCAGGTCGCGTCCTGCTCTACGCCGCTGAGGACGCCCTCGAGGTCGTCCGTCTCCGCCTCGACGGCATCTGCGGCGCCGCAGGCGTCCCCCTCCGCGGCCTCGACCTCCAGGTCATCACCGCCCCCTCCCTCCGCCTTGATCTGCCCGCCGATCGCCTCCGCCTCGAACACACCGTCGCCTCTCTGGGGCCGCGCCTGCTCATCCTCGATCCCTTCGTCCGACTGCATTGCGGCGATGAAAACTCGGCCGCCGAGGTCGCTCCCTTGCTCGCCTTTCTGCGCCATCTCCAGCGTCAACATCATCTCGCCGTCGTCGTCGTCCATCACGCCAAGAAGGGCGCCGGCCGCCTCCGCGACGGCCAGGCTCTGCGCGGCTCTTCGGAGTTCCACGCCTGGGGCGACTGCAACCTCTTTCTCCGCCGTCACCGCGATGATCTCACTCTCTCCGTCGAGCATCGCGCTGCTCCTTCTCCTGACCCGATCCCGCTCACCCTCTCCGCCGACGGTGACGCGCTCGCCTTGGCCGTCACCGACCGCACCGCTCTCACCAACCCTTCCTCGATGTCACTCGATGACCGCATCACCGCCGTTCTCGCCGATTCCGCCGCTCCCCTCCCCGTCGCACAACTGCGCCCACTCTGCCGCGTCCGCAACGCCACCCTTTACCGCCGTCTCGCTGCACTCTGCCGCGACGGCATTCTCGTCAAGTCGACCGCCGGCTACCGCCTCGCTTCTCCACCGGCCGCTACCGCTTCCCGTCCCCTCTAGGCCGCCCGGGAACGGCATTCGGGAACACCATCAATTTCCGTGCTCACCACCCCATCCATGAGCGCGCTCACGCTCACCCGTACAGCGGCCAGGTGAAGTGGTAGCGGTCCCACGAGTCGCCGTATTGCTCGCGGTAGCGCGCCGGGCAGTCGAACGGCTCGTGCGGGTCGAACACCTCCAGGTGCAGGTGCCAGTCCCGGGCGTCGTGGTTGCGGTCGATGAAGTCGATGGCGCGCGCGAAGCACTGCGGCGTCGAGTAGTCCTCGTCACGCTCCATGGGTGCCCAGGTCTGGTTGCGCCAGTAGCCCCAGCGGCACGGCCCCTCCAGGCCGCGCGCCCCCTCCGGCTTGGCCGGCTCCTGCACCAGCGGCCGCCAAGTGTCGCCCTCCTGCCCGCGCACGAACTCCCACGAGCTGTAGATGGTGTTGTAGCCCTCGCCGCCGGAGTGGAAGTAGTGGTAGTGGTCGGTGATCATGTGGCTGTACACGCCGCGCCGCTCGCGCAGCATGGCCGGCAGGCACTCGTCCCACGGCTGCACCGGGCTCCACGGCGTCTCCAGGAAGTTGACCCGCCCGGTCAGCATCTCGCGCCGCGCCGGCATGCACGGCAGCGAGCCGGCGAAGTGGTTGTCGAATACCGTCCCCCGTTCCGCCAGCCGGTCGATGTTGGGCGTGATGGCGAACTCGTTCCCGTAGCAGCGCAGGTAATGCCGGTTCAGCGAATCCATGATGATGAAGATCGTTCTCACGTTGTGGTCCTCGTGGGCGGATGACTCCGGTCCGCCGCAGCGTGTCGGCTGTCCGCCGGCGCCGTGCGGTGCGGCGCGCCATGATTAGCGGCGGAGCGCATTATGCCATACACTGTCCGCAACTGACCGCACGCGACGTACGCGCGCTGTGGCGAGGAGGCATAGGAATGACGAAACGGATCGCGATTCGGGTGCCCGTGGCGGCGGCCCTGGTGGCGCTGGCGGCGGCAGCAGCCTTCGCCGGCGGCGCCGACGAGGGCACGCAGGCGGCGGGCGAAGCCGTTGGCGGAACGCTGGCGGCGGGGGCCGGCATGACCTTCGACCACGAGTGGGACTCGCTGCGCACGTTCGTGACGGTGTCCGAGTACGCCACCCAGACCGGCAACGCCGTGGGCGAGTACCATGAAGCACCGGAGCTGGCGGCGCGGGTAGCGGAGGGATCGCTGCCGCCGGTCGCGGACCGGTTGCCCGACGATCCGGCGCTGGTGGTGCCCTACCACGAGATCGGCCAGTACGGCGGCACCGCGTTCATCGGCCGCATGAGCCGGCTGAACTGGTCCGACGCACAGATGATAGGTATCAGCTACGAACCGGTCACGCGGCTCGCCTCCGACCACCGCTCGGTGGTGTGCAACGTGTGCGCGGCGTGGGAGATGAGCGACGACGCGCAGACCGTGACCATCCACCTGCGGCCCGGCATGCACTGGTCGGACGGCGACGGCTTCGACGCCGACGACATCATGTTCTGGTACCAGGACGTGATGCTCAACGAAGAGCTGACCCCGCGCCAGCCACGCCGCTGGGCTCCCGGCGGCAGCTTCGTGCAGGTGGAGAAGGTGGGCGACCACACCGTGACCCTGAACTTCGCGGCGCCGTTTCCCAACTGGGCGCCGTCGATGGCCACCACCATGGGCGGCGACATGCTGCTGCCGCGCCACTACCTGGAGGGCTTCCACGCCGACTACACCGACCGCGCGAAGCTGGAGGAGCGTGCCAAGGAGGAGGGTTTCGAGTCGTGGACCAAGTTCTTCGGCCAGACCAAGCAGTCCTGGGCCACCATCGTGCCGCGCTACAATCCCGAACTGCCCACAATCCTGCCGTTCCATCTCACCGAGTACGCCACCGACGTCTCGCAGTGGCAGCGCAATCCCTACTACTGGAAGGTGGACCCGGCCGGCAACCAGCTCCCCTACATGGAACGCATCGTGGTCACCAACGTCGAGGACCTGGAGGTGTGGAACGGCAAGACCCTGGCCGGCGAGTATACCATGAGCGGCTTCCTCACCTCGGTGGAGGACTTCGCCCTGTTCAAGGAGAACGAGGAGGACGGCGACTACCGGGTGATCAACTGGCCCACCGCGTTCGCGGCCGCGGTCAACTACGAGCCCAACCTCACCGCTCCCGACATGGACCTGCGCCCCATCTTCCAGGACGTGCGATTCCGCCGCGCCCTGTCGCTGGCGATCAACCGCGACGAGATCAACCAGGTGGTGTTCTTCGGCCTTGGCGAGCCGGCGCAGATGACCCTGCTGCCCACCTCCAAGTACTACGAGGAGAGCTTCGCGCAGTCGTGGGCGCAGTACGACCCCGACGCCGCCAACGCGTTGCTGGACGAGATGGGGCTGGAGTGGGACGCGCGCAACGAGCACCGGCTGCTGCCGAACGGCAAGCGGCTCTCCTTCGCCGTCGAGTACATCAACGTGGAGACGCCCAAGACGCGCGTCTCGGAGTTGGTGGCCGAGCACTGGGCGGCGATCGGCGTGGAGGCGATCCTCAAGGAGGAGGGGCGGCGGCTGGTCAACGAGCGGGTGGCCGCCAACCAGATCTCCTTCAGCCTCGCGCACGGTTTCGGCAGCAACGATCTGCACTTCGAGTCGGGGCGTATGCAGTGGTTCGTGCCCACCTCGGTGGGTTGGGCCAATCCGTGGGCCGTGGAGTGGGGGCGCTGGTACCAGTCCGGCGGCGCCGAGGGCGAGGAGCCTCCGGCCGAGATCCAGGAGCTGCAGCGGCTGCGCGACCAGTTCCTGATCGAGCCGGACGAGGCGGAAAGGATCCGCATCGGCAAGCAGATCCTGCAGTCGCAGGCGGACAACCTGTGGACCATCGGCACGGTGCGCCTGATCCCGCAGCCACTGGTGATCAAGAACCGCGTCGGCAACTTTCCCGAGCGCGGGCTGTGGGGCTACAGCGTGATCTGGACCTTCCCGCACCATCCCGAGCAGTTCTACCTCAAGCAGTAGCGCTGCCCGGAGCCGCCGGCGGCTCCCGGGCCGCTTCCGGGACCGCCGGCGCGGGTTGAGAGAGCGATGGCCGCTTACGTCGTCCGGCGGGTGATCTACGCCGTGGTCACGCTGCTGGTGATCTCGGTGGTAGCATACGTCATCATCCAGTTGCCGCCCGGCGACTATCTCACTTCCTACATCATGCGCCTGGAGATGCAGGGCGGCGAGGTGACCGACGCCGAGGTGGAGACCCTGAAGCGCGAGTACGGCTTCGACCTGCCGCCGCACCTGCGCTACTTCAAGTGGATGGCCAACCTGCTGCGCGGCGACCTCGGGCGATCCTTCTTCTACAACCGGCCGGTGCTGGAGCTGCTCGCCGAGCGGCTGCCGCTGAGCCTCCTGGTGTCGTTGCTGGCGCTGCTGTTCACCTACTTGGTGTCGATCCCGGTCGGCATCTACTCCGCCACCCACCAGTACTCGCTGTGGGACTACACGCTGAGCCTCGTCGGCTTCGTCGGTCTGGCCACGCCCAATTTCATCCTCGCCCTGCTGTTGATGTTCTTCTTTTTCAAGACCTTCGGCCTCAGCATCGGCGGCCTGTTCTCGCCCGAGTACCTGCTGGAGCCGTGGAGCTGGGGCAAGTTCGTGGATCTGCTCAAGCATCTGCCGGTGCCGGTGATCGTGATCGGCACCGCCGGCACCGCCGGCCTGATCCGGGTAATGCGCGGACTGATGCTGGACGAGATGGCCAAGCAGTATGTGGTCACTGCCCGCGCCAAGGGGGTGGCGGAGCGGCGCCTGCTGTTCAAGTACCCGGTACGGGTTTCGCTGAACCCGATAGTCAGCACCATCGGCTGGACGCTGCCGGCGATCGTGTCGGGGCAGACCATCACCGCCATCGTGCTCAGCCTGCCCACGGTGGGACCGCTGCTGCTGGAAGCGCTGGTCAACGAGGACATCATCCTGGCCGGCAGCGTGGTGATGATCCTCAGCTTCCTGACCGTGCTCGGTACGCTGCTGTCCGACCTGCTGCTGGTGGTGCTGGACCCGCGCATCCGCTTCGAGGGCGGCAGCCGCTGATGCGTCCGGGGACGGGGTCGTGAGGCTCCGCACCACCGCCCGCGCCGGGGCGGCGGCACCGTCGGCGAGCGAGCGCTACTACCTGGCCTCGCAGTGGCAGCTCGCCTGGCGCAAGCTGATCCGCCACCGGCTGGCGCTGGTGGGAGGCGGCGTGCTGCTTCTGCTGTACGTGGCGGCGCTGTTCGCCGGGTTCGTCGCGCCCTACGGCCCGTTCACCCGCAACAACGACTTCATCAACGCACCGCCGACTCGGCTGCGCTTCCTGTCCGAGGATGGGCTGCACCTGCGTCCGTTCGTGTACGCCGTGCGCGGCGAGGTCGACATGGAGTCGCTGCGCCGGCTCTACGCGGAGGACACCTCGCGCCGCTATCCGCTGTCCCTACTGGTGCGCGGCGAGCCGTACCGGCTGTTGGGGTTGATCGAGACCGACCGCCGCCTGTTCGGGGTGGAGGCGCCGGGCGTGATCTACCTGTTCGGCACCGACGACCTGGGCCGCGACATGTTCGCCCGCGTGCTGCACGCCGGCCGCATCTCGCTGTCGATCGGCCTCCTGGGGGTCGCGTTCAGCTTCGTGCTCGGCCTGCTGTTCGGTGGCCTGTCCGGCTATTACGGCGGCGCCGTCGACCTGGTGATCCAGCGCGTGGTGGAGTTCCTGATCAGCATCCCGCAGATCCCGCTGTGGATGGCGTTGAGCGCCGCGCTGCCGGCCAACTGGCCGCCGCTCCGGGTCTACTTCGGCATCACGCTGATTCTGTCGATCGTCGGCTGGACCGGCCTGGCGCGGGTGGTTCGCGGCAAGCTGCTGGAGCTGCGCGAGAGCGACTTCGTGATGGCCGCACGGGTGGCCGGCGCGCTGGACGGCGCCATCATTCGTCGCCACCTGCTACCGTCGTTCATGAGCTACCTCATTGTCAGCCTCACCCTGGCGGTGCCCGGCATGATCCTGGGCGAGACCGCGCTGAGCTTCCTGGGCCTGGGTCTGCGGCCGCCGGTAGTGAGCTGGGGCGTGCTGCTACAGAAGGCGCAGAACCTGCGCACCGTGGCGCTGCACCCCTGGCTGCTGATCCCGGCCGGCTTCGTGGTCGTCACGGTGCTGGCCTTCAACTTCCTCGGCGACGGCCTGCGCGACGCCGCCGATCCTTACAAGTAGTACAAGCCCGGCAAGGACGGTGCCGAGCTTGGCGGCCGCAACGATGGGTGCTATTGTTGGTGAACACGGCTGAGAGATGGTTACCCTCGGGCCGTGCACTTAGGCATGTCAGGAACGAGGACAACCTCTCCAGCCAATACAAGTGGTCTACCGATTTCTCTGGAGGACCTGGTCCACGCCAAGTCTGTTGAGGACAATCGGCGAGAGTTCAAGGCAGCTTGGAACCCTGCGACCCAGACGGCGGTCGTGCGCACGATCTGCGCCTTCGCCAACGACTTGTTGAACCTCAATGGTGGCTATGTACTGCTTGGGATCGAGACCGACGAGTTCGGCAGACCTGTGCTCCCGCCCCGAGGCTTGGAAGACGTGGACCTTGACAGGGTGCAGCGCGAACTGCGCGGCCAGTGTAAGCGAATCAACCCAAACTATTCGCCGCGCGTCTTCCCCATGTCATTTGAAGATCGGTCGATTCTGGTAATCTGGTGTCCGGGAGGAGACAATCGTCCCTACGAAGCACCGAAGTCAGCAACGTCCGGTGAGCGCGCCTACTACGTCCGTGAAGGGTCACAGACGGTCGTGGCCAAGGGTGCTCTCCTCTCTCAACTGCTCGACCAGGCTGCGAAGATTCCATTCGACGACCGGATCAACAGGTCGATGGGACTGGACGACGTTTCCGCCCGATTGGTGAAAGACTTTCTGGCGGACGTCGGGAGCGACATTGGTCGTACCGTTCCATTCAATCGCCACGTCTATTCGAGTATGCAACTTACCGCACCTCTCAATGGCGATGATGCGCCACGCAATGTCGCGATTCTGTTCTTTGTAGACGATCCCGACCGTGAGTTTCCGGGGGCGCAAATCGATGTGGTGCAGTTTGCGGATGACGCCGGCGGAAACCTCATCGAGGAGAAGACGATCCGCGGTCCGCTCCATCATCAGGTCAGGCAGACTCTGACCTACCTGGAGTCTCTCGGCAGCACGATCATCGAAAAGATCCCGGGCCGAGCCGAGGTGGACCGGATGGTCACGTATCCCTATGAGGCGATCCGGGAAGCTGTGGTCAACGCCGTATATCACCGCTCCTATCAGGAGGTCGAGCCAACGAAGATCTACCTTTACCCGGACCGAATGGAGGTCACCAGCTATCCGGGCCCGGTTCGGGGAATCGAACTGCACCACTTTGCCGGCGGCGGAGCAATCCCGGCAGTGCCCGCTCGCAACCGGAGGATAGGCGGATTCCTCAAGGAGCTCAAACTCGCAGAGTCTCGAGGCACCGGCGTTCCCAAGATGCGCCGACACATGATCGAGAGCGGGTCATCGGATCCGCGCTTCGACTTCGACGAAGGGCGCACCTACTTCCGGGTGATCCTGCCCGTTCATCCCCGCTATCGGGTTATCCATGCGCTACGTGAGAGCGCATTGATGTGGGCTACGGGGAAGCGGAACGACGCTCTCAACCACCTGTTGCGCGCGGCGGGAGATCAGCCGGGATCAGGTGCAGTCACTGGACAAGTGATTGAGTACGCCGGTGCCATGGACGATCTCGAACTTGCCAGGGAGTACCTCGAACGTTTCGAGTCAGCAAGAGCCCGAACCGAAGGCTCGCTACCCTACTTGCGCTACGCAGCGGTCTTGTTGAATAGAGGCGACAGCGAGGAAGCGCGGAAGTGGCTTCGCCGTATTCCGCCGGCGAGTGGGTACAGTGATCTTCTTGACGCGGCGATTCTGAGCAAGCGAGCGAGAAACTACCGTGAGGCACACCGTATGTTCGAGCGGCTGTATGCCCGTGCGAACGACGACGCCAAGGTGGTACAGGAGTTCGCCCAGACCAAGCTTGCACTTGCGCGCGCCGCACACTATCGAGACTTGCCTACGAAGAAGAGGCTGAATCGACAGGGTGCGGAACTGCTCCGCAGAGCGATCCAGTTGACCGATGATCCGACGCGTAAGGCTTGGTGCTGGTTCGATCTCGCGCGAACAATCGCCTGGCTGCGTGAACCGGAGAGCGATGTCGAGCAGGCATACCTGCATGCGATGTCACTGAAGCCGAATGAAGACCGGTTTCGGGACTCCCACCGCCAGTGGCAGATCAGGCGAGGCCGGTAGAGTTGGCTGATTAGACCAGGGTGCTCAGGGGCCATCCGGTCACCCCGCCTTGCTCAAAGCGACTCATTCCGGCTGAATATCGACATGGCGAAGCCGAAGGGGTGGTGGACGAGCCACCCGACTATTCTCACGGTAACGGTGGCGGGGTGCTGGGACTCGAACGGTGACGGGATCGGAGACTTCGAGGGTATCCGCCGCCATCTCGGCGAGCTCGTCGAAATGGGCATTTCCGGGCTGCGTTTCCAGCACGTGACGCGCTTCGGCGACGACTTCGAGTGGTTCGGGCTGGTGGCGCAGGACTGGTTCGACGTCGACCCGGTGTACGGCACCATGGCCGACTTCGACCGGCTTGTCGCGGACTGCCGCGCGCGCGACGTGGCGCTCATGGTGATGGCCGTGCCCGAGTACCTGGGCTGGCGCCATCCCGACTACCTGGCGGCGCGCGATGCCCGTGCGGCGGGCCGCGACGATGCACGCATCGGCTGGTTTGGTTGGGAGGATGACGGCAGCGTGGCGCTGACCTGGAGCCATCCCGGACCCGATCTCGCCAACGAGTCCTACGTGGATGCCTACCTGAAGCACGTGGCGTTCTGGATGGACAGGGGCATCTCCGGCTGGGACGTCGATGCGCCGAGCACCTGGCGCAACCTGAACCTGGGCGCGCTGCGTGCGATCACCGGCGTCGTCAAGGAGGGCGGCGGCTTCGTGACCAGCGAGAACCGGGCGCTGGAGCACGACCTCATCCGCCAGGGCGAGTTCAACGCCGGCACCGGCATCCGCCGCACCCAGCTCTACAATGAGCTGGCGGCGATACTCGAAGGCGACGCGGACTACATTCGCCGCGGCATGGCGCGGCGGCGGCAGCTTATCGAGGCCGGCATGTTCCCGTTCCAGCAGTTCGGCGACGACATGTACGACCAGTACAGCGGCAAGAACCTGCCCTGGAAGCTGCAGATGTTCCGCCTGCAGGTGGCCTTCAACGCCGCGCTGCCCGACCAGGTGTGGGCGTTGGCCAACGCCATCGCCTTTCCTACCGAAGAGCTGCAGCCGCTGCCGTCGCTCGATTGCGTGTGCTGGGGACAGCTCGACCTGCCGGCCATCGAGCGCCAGAAGGCCGATCCGCACTCTCCGTTCGGCTTCTTCAAGCGCATGATGGCGCTGCGGGCACGCGAGAAGGCGCTGGCGATCGGGGACATGCAGGAGCTGCCCACCGACCTCCGAAAGCCGGTGTTTGCCGCGCTGCGCACCAGCGCGGACGGCACCGGACGTGCGGTGACCGTGTTCAACTTCAGCGCCCACCCGTGCCGGGTGCGGGTCAAGCTCGGCGTGGGTGTCACCGCGCTGCGCAATTACCTCAGCGACGAGGTGGTCCGACCCGAGGACGGAACCCTGACCCTGGACCTGGGCCGCTACGGATTCAAGCTGTTCCGCGTGGTCGAGTGACCGAGGCTATCCCTTGACGGCGCCCATGGTCATGCCGGCGATGAAGTAGCGCTGGAAGAACAGGAACACCAGCAGGGTCGGCAGGCTGGCCAGCAGCGACAGCGCGCCCTGCACGCCCCAGGCCACCGTGTACTGGCCGCGCAGCGACACGATGCCGAGCATGATGGTGCGCTTGCTGTCGCTTTGCGTGAAGATCAGCGGCCACAGGAAGTCGTTCCAGATCCAGGTAAACTGCAGGGTGCCGAGCACTGCCAGCGCGGGCAGGCTGACCGGCAGCGCCACTCCGGTCAGCACGCGCCACTCGCTGGCGCCTTCCACGATGGCCGCTTCGCGCAGCGCGGCCGGCACGGTGGCGAAGAAGTTGCGCATCAGCAGGGTGCAGATCGGGATGCCCATGGCGATGTGCACGATGATCATCGGCCACAGCGTGTCGAGCAGGCGGATCCGGTTGAACAGCCGGAACAGCGGAATCAGGATGATCTGCGGCGGAAAGAACATCCCCGACACCATTACCAGGAACAGGATCTCGCTGCCCCGGAACGGCAGCTTCGAGAACACGTATCCGGCCAGAATGCCGAGCGCGATCGAGCCGGCGGTGGCGGGCGCGGTGACCAGGAACGTGTTGACGAAGTAGAACGTGACCGACGGGTGGGCGAGCGCCACCTGGAAGTTGGACAGGTCGAGGGTGCGCGGGATCGCCCACAGCGTGCCGAACGCGATGTCGCGCGTGCTCTTCAGGGCGCTCAGGATCACTCCCACGGTGGGGGTCAGGAACAGCACCGCCAGCAGCGTCAGGCACACCAGCAGCACGCCGGTCGTGGCGGACAGCCGCCGGCGGCGCGGCGGCGCGGCGACCGCGGTGTCAGTCATACAGTTCGTCCAGCTTCTTGAGCTGGCGGAAGTAGACGGCGATCACGCTCAGCGTCATCAGGAACAGGATCACCGAGATCGAGCTGCCGTAGCCGATCCGGTACTTCTTGAACGACTCGCTGTACATGTACATCGCGAGCGTGTCGGAGGAGTGGAACGGTCCGCCTCCGGTCATGATGAACAGGATGTCGAACGCCTTCAGCGAGTTGATCACGCTCAGCGCCACCGCCACCACGGTGGCCGGACGCAGCAGGGCCAGCACCACGTGGCGGATGCGCTGGCCGCGCGAGGCGCCTTCGATTTCGGCCGCCTCCAGCAGGTGGGTAGGAATCGAGGTGAGGCCGGCCAGGAAGATCACCATCGCCAGTCCCATCTGCTGCCACGACCAGGCCACGATCACCGAGTAGAGGGCGGTCTCCGGCTCCGCCAGCCAGGCGAATGTGGGCGGCGTGCCGGTGACCGCCGTTATGGCGGCGTTGAGCAGGCCCCAGTCGGGCTGGTAGATCCAGATCCAGATCTGGCCCACCACCACCGCGGCCAGGCAGATCGGCAGGTAGAACACCGACTTGAACGCCTTGGCGCCCGGCACCTGGGTGTCGAGCATCAGTGCCAGCGTCAGCCCGCCGGCGGTGGGCAGCACGATCGCCAGCGCGGTCCAGATCAGCGTGTTGATGGTGGCATTCCTGAACAGGCGGTCGGTCACCACCCCGGCGAAGTTGTCCAGCCCCACGAACCGGTAGTCGCGGCTGAAGCCGTTCCAGTTCGTGAAGCTGTAGTAGAAGGTATCGAGCAGCGGCCAGATGACGAACACGCCGAACACCGCAACCGGCAGGAACAGCAGCGCGATCCGCCAGAACAGCTCTTTTTGCTTCATCCTCCGTCCGCCCGGAGAGCGCACCGCGCGGTGAGCGCGCGGCGTGGTGCTCTCCGCCTGGTGAGCCTACTGACTCTCGAACACCCCTCGGGCACCCTCTTCGGTGTCGGCCAGGTGCTGCATGTAGTCGCCCGGGCTGTCCATGAAGCGCGAGAACATGTCCAGGCCGAACTCGGCCGCCGGCGGCGTGGTCGCCAGGTCGTAGTTGAAGGCAAACGTATCGGCGTTGCCGACCGCCTCCAGTGCCCGCTGCATCACCGGCGTGTAGGTGCTGACGTCCACGTTGACGTTGGCCGACAGCGCGCCCTGGATCTGCGCCCACTTGGCCTGCACCTCGGCGTCGCTGGCCAGGAACGAGACCAGCGCTTCGGCGTTGGCCCGGTTGGGGGCGTTGGCCGAGATCAGCCAGCCGTCGACCGGCCCCACCACGGCGTTCGGGACGCCGGCGTCGATCGCCGGGAACTCGAAGAAGTCGTAGTCGTCGCCGGCCATCATGCCCTGGCCGTTCCAGTAGCCGGTAATCCAGGTGCCCATCAGCGTCATCGCCGCGTCGCCGCGCGCCACCTTGTCGGAGGCGTCGGTCCAGTCGTCGGCGTTGGCGTTGGGTGCGAAGTAGCCGGCGTCCACCAGATCTTTCCACAACTCCATGGCCCGCTGCACCTCGGGATCGGTGTAGGAGGCATCGCCCGCCATCAGGGCGGCTCGGTAGTCGGGTCCGGCGGTGCGCAGCAGCAGGTAGTCGAACCAGAACTGGCCCGGCCAACGCGCCTTGGTGCCGAGCGCGATCGGGGTGATGCCCTGCGACTTGAGGTTCTCGCACAGCGCCATGAACCCGTCCCAGTCGGCCGGGAATTCGGTGACCCCGGCTTCCGCCATCACCTTGGCGTTGTAGAACATGCCCGCGTAGTGGTAGCCGAACGGCACCAGGTGGCGGCTGCCGTCGTACATGGTGGCGCCGTCCGCCACCGACTTGGCTATCACGGCGTCCAGGCCATTGGCCGCCCACATGTCGTCGATTGCCGCGATGTTGCCGCCGTCGACCACGAACTGCGTGCGCGCCCCCGCCCAGTAGCTGAACACGTCCGGCAGGTTGCCGCCCGCGGCGCGGACCAGGATGCCGTCCTTGAAGTCCTCGTGCCCGATCGGGCTGTCGACCACGGTGACCCCTGACTGCTCCTTGAAGCTACCGAAGATCTCCTCCAGGCCGGCGCGCCCGAGGTCGCCTCCGAAGTAGTGGGTAATGGTGACCTCCTGCGAGTCCATTCCCGCCTCTCCGGCCGGGCTGGCCCAGGCCAGGCTCGCGACCAGTCCCAGCGCGAGGATGAGTCCCCCCGCCCTGGTCGCCGTCGTAACCCGCGTGCCGCGGGTGCTGCAGGAACGCCGTGCAGCATTCGCCCCAGGGTAAAAAATGAAAGAGTGATACATGAAGTACCTCCGTCCCGCTGTTATGGTACCGAAGCGGGGACGCTGTCAATGATACCGTAGCCTTGGCCGCGTTGGCGACGAAGTACGCGGTCAGCGAGGAACAACAAGAGGGAGGGTCTGAGTCTTGGACACTATCGGGGTGGGCATAATCGGCACCGGCCGCATTTCCGACCTGCACGCCATCGAGTACCGGCGCAACCCGCACACCCGGATCGTCGCCCTGTGCGACCGGGACCGGGAGCTCGCGGCCGGCCGCCGGCGTGCGTGGGGGGTGCCCGGTGCGTTGATCACCACCGACTACCACGAACTTCTGGCGCAGGAGGCGGTCGACCTGGTGGAGATTCTGCTGCCGCACCACCTGCACGCGGAGGCCGCGCTGGCGGCATTCGCCGCCGGCAAGGCGGTCTCGCTGCAAAAGCCGATGACCACCACGCTCGCCGACGCGGACCGTCTGGTCGCGGCGGCCGAGCGGACCGGCGTTTCGTTTCGGGTGTTCGAGAACTTCATCTTCTACCCGCCGGTGATGCGCGCCAAGGAACTGGTGGACGCCGGCGCCATCGGCACGCCGCTGAGCATCCGCATCAAGAGCAACCCGGGCAGCCGCCAGTTCGCGTGGGACGTACCGCCCGGCGCGCAGGCGTGGCGCCAGAACCGCTCACAGTCGGGCGGCGGGCCGCTGGTGTTCGACGACGGCCACCACAAGTTCGCCCTGGCCCGGCACTTCATGGGGCCGCCGCAGGAGGTGCACGCGTGGATCGGATCGACGGTCGGGGAGGGCGGCTACCGGTTCGACGCCCCGGCCATGGTCTCGTTTCGCTTTTCCGGCGGGCGCGTCGGCAACCTGGAGGTGGTGTACTCGCCGGGACTGCAGGTCGACACCGAGCACTACGCGCAGGACGACCGCGTGGAGATCACCGGCACCGAGGGGGTGCTCCTGATCAACCGCGGCCACGGCCAGCTCGGCGACGTGGTGCCGCTGCAGCACTACCGGGACGGGCGCTGGACCGATCACCGGGACCTGGAAACCGGCTGGGAGCGCAGCTTCGTGCATGCCACGCGGCACGCGGTCGACGCGCTGCGCGCCGGCTCCCAGCCGCTCCTGTCCGGGCCCGAAGCCCGTGAAGTCTTGCGCTTCGCGCTCGCCGCCGAGGCGTCCGCCCGCCGCGGCGGCCCGGTGGCGGTCGACGACCACAATGCGGCGGCCGGGTAGCGTGCCACGGCTCGGCGCCGGTGTCCGCGCACCCGTGCCCGCGACAACCGCGGCTCGGGAGGTGGCGGCTCAGCCGGTCACCGCGAAGAACTGGAGGTGTATACTGACGTGGACCCGATAGGTTGGACAGTGGATGGGATATTGTAGAGTGCATCTCGTTCGTTGTCAACCCACCCTCCTGGTCGAGATGATCAGGCGGCGGTAATGGGGGTGGGGTCCGGGGAGGGGGTGAGCGAGCCTGTGGATATGTGGATACTTCGTCCCCACTGCTCGCGCTCCCGTTGGTCCTCGGATGCCCTTGCACCCCATGCCAACCGCCTGCCGTTCCTGTTCGCTACGCCACCTCCTGCTGTTGTTCCGCCACCCCGTCGCGGTACGCTTCCGCGGGCGTACGCCCGCCGAGCGCCGAGTGTGGTCGGGTCTCGTTGTAGAATGCCATCCACCCGTCGATCACCCGCTGCGCCTCGAAGCCATCCTCCAAATCGTGCAGGTATACCGACTCGTACTTCAGCGAGCGCCACAACCGTTCGATGAATACGTTATCCAGACAACGACCGCGCCCGTCCATCGAGCACCGTATCCCGGTCGCCTCCAACTGGCCGGTGAACGCGATGCTGGTGAACTGGCTGCCCTGATCGGTGTTGAAGATCTCGGGAATGCCGAAGTCTTCCAGAGCGTCCGCCAACGCCTCCAGGCAGAAGGAGGTGTCCATCGTGTTGGACAGCCGCCAGGCCAACACCCGCCGGCTCGCCCAGTCCATGATCGCCACCAGGTACAGAAATCCTCCCTGCACCGGGATGTAGGTCAGGTCCGCGCACCACACCTGGTTCGGGCGCTCAATCGTAAGCCCTCGCAGCAGATACGGATACACCCGATGGTCCGGGTGCGCGACGCTGGTGCGTGGCTTGCGGTAGATCGCCTCCAGCCCCAACAGCCGCATCAGCCGCCGCACCCGGTGCCGACCGACCCGCTTTCCCTCGCGTGCCAGATGGCGCATCATCTGCCGGCTGCCGTAGAACGGACATTCCAGATAAAGTTCGTCGATGCGGCGCATCAACGCGAGCGTGTCAGCGCTCTCGCCCACCGCTCGGTAGTACAGCGTCGACCGGTTCAGCCCGATCAGGCGGCACTGCCGGCTGATGCTCAGACCCTCGTGCTCGCGGTCGATCATCTCTCGTCGCTCGGCCCGGCTCAGCGCCCGAGCCCGCGTGCTAAAAAATCGCGCTCCACGGTCAACTCCCCGATCTTGGCATGCAGGTCGTGAATGGTCTCATCGTGCTCCTTCTGCCGCCGGCTCCGGCCGTCGGCGAACAGGTCCCGCAGACCGGTCTGAGCCTGCCGCTTCCAACTGCTGATCTGGTTCGGATGTATTTCGTGCTTGGCCGCGATCGCCTGGATCGTACGGTCTCCCCGCAGCGCCTCAATCACTACCTTCGCCTTGAACTCCGCTGTGAACCGACGCCTCTTCGTCGCCATCTTGCTGGCCCTCCTCGTGGCCTTGGATACACTCTACCATACCGTCCGTTTTTCCGGGACCAGCTCATACCAAGGTCTGTCCCGGCTGCAGGGGGCACCACGTCGGCGCCCGGACTCAGGAACTTCACCACCTCCATAGTTGCAGCCGGAGGAATTGAACATGGAGAATCCTCAAAACGTATGTGATGAACAGCGGCTCATGAGGCGCTACGATTTTATAGTTGTGCCATTCGGTACGAGAGTCGATGAAGAACACATTACTGTGTGGGCCGAGAATCGTGGTCGGGCGTTCACGATGGCGGTTTTTGCGTCGGAAGACCCTGCGAACGTGTGGACGGCTACGCTGATCAGAGATGGTGGCCAACCGGTTAACGTGGCTGATATTGAGGAAGTCTCTGTGGACGAGCGGTATATAACACCGATCCTTAGAAACAACGATTGCAACCCAACTAGATACAGTGATGGACGCAATTATGTTGTGAGGCTGACATTATTTGGCTTAGCAGAAACTGACGAGATCGTGAAGGTTCGTCACCGTGCATTTGCCTTTACTGAGGCCGCTATACGCTCAATGACCCCCGATTCCGTTTGCCGCGCACAATTGGTGGCCGTCGCCACTAGTGCCCGTCGCGTGACGGACATCAATCCAATGGAGAGATACGGCGGAATTACGACCGATTTGGTGTAGTCCGGTCTTACATGACTTTCCTTGACCGAAACCTCGATCTTCGAATCACACAAGACTCGCTGCGAGCGACTCTCTGACATAGGACAACATAGGTTCGGCCTTGTCAGGTGGACAGGGACCGGATGACGATGCCAAGCGATCACAGACAGCGGGGTTGCCGGCAAGGAAGGAGGATTCCACGGGCCGGAGCTGGCGACAAAGCGGCAGGTAGCCGGATTCGCCGCCGCTGTACGGCCACCGTGTCGCATGTGCCGGCGGAGGCGGAGGAGCGGCGCTCCGGGCTTCGGCTCAGCCGCTCACTGTGAAGGAACTGGCGGTGTATACCAGGCCCTGGCCCGGCTGCAGGGGCACCACGTCGGTGCCGGGACTGAGGAACTTCACCTGCCGGGTCAGCTCCTCGATGTCGGCGGGCTGGCCGAGCGCCTCGCTGTAGTGACAGGGAATGACCACGTCGGCACGGACCAGGCTGGCCGCGCGCGCTCCCTCCCGCACGCCCATGGTGAACTTGCCGCCGACCGGCAGGATCGCCACCTGCGGGCCGTACATCTGGCTGATCAACTGCATGTCGCTGAACAGGCAGGTGTCGCCGGCGTCGTACACGGTGATGCCGTTGTCGTACGCCATCACGTAGCCGGCCACCGCCCCGCCGGTGTGGTACAGCACCCCCTCCGGCAGCGGGCGCGGCAGCACGTGGTCGGACAGCGAGTGCGAGTGGTGCGCCTGGGTCATGGTGATCTCGACGTCTTCGATCGACGTCGTGCCGCCGGGATTGAGATGGTGCACGTTGTCGGCCGCCACGCCCACCTGCATCGCCACCTCGCACAGTTCATAGTGACCGACGAAGGCGGCACCCGTGCGCCGGCAGATCTCGTAGCAGTCGCCGATGTGGTCCACGTGGCCGTGGGTGGCGAGCACGATGTCCGCCCTGTCCACCTCGGCGGCGGCCATGGTGGCCGTGGGGTTGCCGTCGAGCCACGGGTCGAAGTAGCTGACCGTGCCGCGTTCCGACTCGAACCGGAACGAGGCGTGTCCGAGAAAGGTGATGGTGAGTTGTGCCATGGGGTAGTCCCTCCTGCTTGGCCAAGGTAGTGTCAGCGACGCTGGAACAGTTGCAGCAGCACGCCGCCGGGGCCGCGGAAGAACGCCAGCCGCAGTTCCCCGGGGGCGTCGAACGGCTCCTTCTCCAGCGTCACTCCCCGCTCGCGCAGGGCGGCCGCGGCGGCATCCACGTCGGCGACCCAAAACGACAGGTGATGGAACCCCGGCGCGACGCCCATCGCCTTCCGCGGCATCAGTTCCAGCGTGGCCGGTCCGGCGTGCAGCATTACGTAGTCTTCGTCGTCGGCACCGGTGCCGCTCGGAATGCGCTTGGCCACGGTCAGGCCGAGCACCTCGGTGTAGAACCGTTCCGCTTCGGCCACGCTGTCGACCACCACGGCCGCCTTGTGCAAGTCGCCGATCATGGCCGGCAGTCTATCCCACATCGCCCCCGAGCGGCGAGCTTGCCGAAGTGCGCCTCCGGCGCTGCCGATGCGGGCGCGTGGGCGGCACGAGGGCGGCGGTCCGCGGTGGGCGCAGTGCCCCGGGAAGGCTATAGTCGGGCGTAATGCAGGTGTGTGAGTCAACGAGCGCCGGAGCGAGCGCATCGCGTCCGATGCGCGGTATGCAACGGCGTACGTCGCCTGCCGCAGCGTGGCAGGTAACGCGGGCGATCGTAGAACGGGTGTTCACTATGGAGCGCCGCCGGGCGAGCGGATGGCGCCGGGGAGCGCGCCGTGCATGAGCTCGGTGTCGGCGCGGTAGGCTGCGGGGCGCGGGGAAGGCGCATACTGCAGCAGTTGCAAGCCACGGGCCGGGTGCGCATCGCCGCCCTGTACGATCCGGCGGACGACGCTGCCGCGCTTGCGCGGTCGGAACTTGCGCCCGGGCCGGAGCTGGTCGCCGGCTACCGGGAGGTGGTGGAGCGCGACGACGTCGACCTCGTGGTAGTCGCTTCGCCCGACCATGCCCACCGCGAGCCGGCGGTTGCCGCGTTCGAGCACGGCAAGCACGTGTTCTGCGAGAAGCCGATGGCGACCACCGTGGCAGACTGCCAGGCGATCTGGCACGCTGCGCGCGCCGCTGACCGGCACCTGTTTGTCGGCTTCGTGCTGCGCCACGCGCCGTTCTACCGCGGCATCAAGGCGCGTATCGACCGCGGCGACCTGGGACGGGTGGTAAGCATCGAGGCAAACGAAAACCTGAGCGCCACCCAGGGAGCGTTTTTCCACCGCGACTGGCGCCGGTTCCGCAAGTTCACCGGCAGCTACCTGCTGGAGAAGTGCTGCCACGACCTCGACATTCTCACCTGGTTCGCCGGCGCACTGCCGCGCCGCGTGGCGTCGTTCGGCGGGCGGACGGTGTTCACCCCGCGCCCGTCCGCGCCGCTCTACTGCCGAGACTGCGACCTGGACTGCGCCCATCGCCTGCGCCTGGACGATCCGCCGCCGAAGCCCGCCGCTCGCGCCGAGATCGAGATGAATCACGGCCGCCGGCTCGACCTGTGCTGCTTCAACTCGGACAAGGACATCGTCGATCACCAAGTGGCGATTATCGAGTACGACAACGGCGTGCGCGCCACCTTTCACTCCAATCAGAACGGCGGCATGCCGAGCCGCCGCATGTACGTCGCGGGCGAGGCCGGCTGCATCGAGGGCGACCTGTACTGGGGCCACTTCCAGTATGCGCCGGTGGCCTGGTCGCCGCACTTCGAAGGCAGCGCGTGGCAACGGTCGAAGGTGGGCAACATCGGCCAGCATGGCGGCGGCGACGCACGGCAACTGGCCGCCTGCGTGGCCACGCTGCTGGACGGCGCGCCGCCGCCGGTGGGGGGACACGCCGGGCTGGTTGCCAGCGTCACCGCGCTGGCGATCGACGAGGCGCGGCTGCACGGCCGCGTGGTCGACCTGGGTGACCGCTGGCGCGGTCTGGGGCTGGCGGCTGCATGAGCGCTGCCGCGCCGCCCGCGCAACGGCCCGAACGGCCCAACGTGCTGGTGTTCGTGACCGATCAGCAGCGTGCCGATTGGCTCGGCTGCGCCGGCAACGAGGTCCTGCACACGCCGCACATCGACCGCATCGCCGCCTCCGGGGTGCGCTTCTCGCGCGCCTACTGCGCCAATCCGGTGTGCATGCCGTCGCGCGCCACGCTGGTTACCGGTCTGCTGCCGAGCGACCACGGGGTGCGCGCGAACGGCATCAACCTGTCACCGCACGCGGTGGTGCTGCCGGAGATTCTGCGCCGCGCCGGCTACCGTACCGCGCTGGTGGGCAAGCCGCACTTTTCCTGCTGGTGGGCGACACCCGAGCGTACGCCCAACATCGACTGCTACGATCCGGCCGCCCTGCCGGAGTCGCGCCACCTCTGGGACCGGCGCGTCGTAACCCGGCTGCCGGCGCCTTACTTCGGCTTCGAGGAGTCGGCGTTCGTCGGCGGCCACAGCGCGAGCGTGTTCGGCGAGTACCTGCACTGGCTCGAGGACCATCATCCGCACGCCGCGGCCGACATCGCCGCGCGCGCGAGCGTGCGTTCGAGCCTGCACCGCGAGAGCTACTATTCGCCGATTCCCGAGGAGCTGTATTACACCGAGTGGATCACCGAGCGCACCGTGCAGGCGATCGACCGATGCAGCGGTGCAGCACCGTTCTTCCTGTGGTGTTCCTACCCCGACCCGCACCAGCCGTTCGGGCCGCCGGCCCCGTGGCACTCCCGCTACCACGCGCACGACATGCCGCGCCCGGAGGCGTGGGACGACGACCGCTCCCTGATGCCTCCCCACCATCAGTTCGACTACTACGCGCACCGGGCGTGGGTGGCCGGCGGACCGGTACCGGCCGACGACCGCTCGCTGGCGCAGATTGCCGAGATGCGCGCCCTGGCCTACGGGATGATGGGGCTGGTCGACCGGGGGGTGGGGCGCATCCTCGATCACCTGCAGCACAACGGCCTGTTCGACAACACCATCGTGGTGTTCCTGTCCGACCATGGCGAGTTGATGGGCGACCACGGCATCCTGTTCAAGGGTCCGTACCACTACCAGGGCGTGCTGCGCGTGCCGCTGCTGGTGAGTTGGCCGGGAGGCGGGGTGCGCGCCGGCCACGCCGCCGGCGGCCTGGTCAGCCTGCTCGACCTGGTACCGACGCTGCTGGAGCTTACCGGCGTACCGTACCCCGAGGAGCCGTTCGACGACTGGCGCGGTCCCGAGGCGGCGCAGGCCGCCGGCGAGCGCAGCATGTACGATGGCGTGCCGCGGCTGCCGGGCAAGTCCCTGGTGCCGCTGCTGACCGGCGCGGCCGGCGCGGTGCAGGACGCGGTGCTGATCGAGAACGACGAAGACTATCGCGCCGTGTCGCTGCGCACCCTGGTGGCCGACCACGCCATCTACACGCGCTATCGCGGCAACCGGCATGGCGAGTTGTTTGATCTGGCCGAGGATCCCGTGCAACGATTCAACCGCTGGGCCGACCCGGGCGCCGCCGCGCTGCGCAGCGAGATGGAGGGCCGGCTGCTGGACAAGATCGTCGACACCCAGGCGCGCCACGTGCGCCACGTGGCGGTCGCATGAACGATCACGGAGGCTGAGCGATGGGAATTCGCGGAATCGGAATTGACGGGCGGGCCGCGCTGGTTACGGGGGCCGGACACGGCATAGGACGCGGGATTGCGTACGCGCTGGCACGCGAGGGGGCGCGCGTGGTGGTGAACTGGTCGCGCGACGAGGCGGCCGCCGCGCACACGGTGGGGCGCATCGCCGCCGCCGGCGGTCAGGCGGTCGCCGTCAAGGCGGACGTCGGCGACATCGACCAGTGCAAGGAGCTGGTACGCCGTTCCGAGGAGGCGTTCGGGCCGGTGGAGATCCTGATCAGCAACGCCGGCATCGGGCAGCCGCATCACATCGTCGATACGCCCGACGAGGAGTGGGAGCGGGTCATCAACGTCAACCTGCGCGCCACCTTCGCGCTGGCGCGGGCCGTCATGCCGTCGATGATCGAACACCGCTACGGGCGCGTGGTGACCATCTCCTCCAATATCGGTTTCTTCGGCAAGGGCGGCGCGTCGTTCGCCACCTACGGCGCCTCCAAGGCGGGCCTGATCGCCCTCACCAAGGGCATCGCCCACGAAGGCGCACCCTACATCACCGCCAACGCCATCGTGCCGGGCGGCACCAACCGGCAGACCGCCGACGAGCGCGGCGAACGGTGGCCGCCGCCGCCCGCCCACGACGACAAGTTCTTTCTCGGCTGGCGGGTGCCGCTGAACCGCGTCGGCACCCCGGAGGACATCGCCGCCGCGGTGCTGTACTTCGTATCCGACGCCGGCTGCTACGTCACCGGCCAGTCGCTGCACGTCAGCGGCGGCTCGCTGATGCCGTAGACTCAGTCGGCCGCGGTCAAGTTGCGGCCACCGTCGCGCCGAGCGCCGCCCGGGTCGCGCGTGTTGTAGATGCCGCCGGCGGTTACGCAACGGGAGGCGGTCAGTTCTTCAAAGCCGGATGTCACGTGGCGGTTCCGGAGTCTTGGTCTCTCGCCCGCTTGAGCAGCTTGATCAGCGTCCCGCGCGCCTCGTCGGGGCTCTGCAGCGGCTCGGGAAATGCGACCCGCGCCAGGCGCGGGCCGCCGGAAGTGTGGGCGCGCAGGGTCACGCCGTACCGGTCGACCCCCACCATGGCGGCGCCCGTTGCGTCGTCGAGACCCGCCAGGGCGGTGACGTACAACAGGTTGGCGTCGGCGTGGTCGTCGTTCATGTGGCTGATGATGGCGCCGGCGTCCTGCGCCAGAGGGTCGACCGCCGCGTCGGCGTAGTCGTTCGCCGTGACCCAGCTCATGTGTCCGAAGCCGCCCACGAAGCGGCACTTCTCCACGTCGAGCCGCCAGAAACTGAAGTCCGAGAAGTCGACGTAGGAAGCTGCGTACGGGTGGCGTTCCAGGTACGCGTCGCGCGGGGCGGCCTGGTCTTCGGCGCACCGCAGCCTGCCCAACAGGGTCAGGCGGGCGCTGCCGAGCGGGTCGCCGTCGCGCGGCGCGGCCGCGGCGGCGAGCATGCTTGCCCGGTCGTCGCCGCGCGCATTGACGGTATGCTCGGCCAGCTCTGAGATCAACAGCAGTGGTGCCCCGCCGCCATCCACGGCGTAGGAAACCACGCTCCCGTATGGGTAGCCGTCCGCGGTCAACGTGCACAGGGTGGCCTGCCGCTGTCCTGCGGTCAGCGTGCGCGACAGCTCTGCATCACTGGGAAACGATTCGGGTGTGCCGGCGATCGGCGGCCCGCGGCGGCCGCCGCCATGTTCACTCGGGCGTGCCATGTTCGCAGGGCAGAGTAGTGATCCGCCCGCCGCGTGTCGACAACAACGACCGCCGACGGTCGAACCGGCCGCACACCCGGGCAACAACTCGGCCCGGGGCGGCGTGGCGATGGAGGTGGCGTCCATTCCTATAGTGTTTCCCTTGATTTCGTCCACGGTCAGGAAGTTACTACATAAAATAAAAATAAAGAGCTATTCTGTCTCTTGACGTTTCACATCATACCCCTTAAGGTACTATAGAAAGTGGTACCATAAGGTATGCCATACGTCTGATAGTTAGGAGGGTATCGAACTATGAAGCGTCCGAAGCGACTTAGCGCCACCTTCGTCAGGACGGTCAATGTGCCAGGCCGTTACGGCGAAGGACGCGGCGGCTTTGGTCTTTCCCTACTGGTCAAGCCGCGAGCGGGTGGCGGACTGTCGAAGGCTTGGGCTCAACGGTTACGTATCAACGGCAAGCCATGCAACTTCGGGCTCGGCACTTACCCAATTGTGACGCTCGCGGAAGCGCGTGCGAAAGCGTTGGAGAACGCCAGGGCCGTCGCGAAAGGGAGCGACCCCCGGAATCGACCTCACGTTCCTACATTCGAGCAGGCGGCTGAGAACGTGATCCGGCTCCACGAGCCGACGTGGCGCCTTGGCGGCGGTGCGCCCTCGGACAAAGTCTGGCGTTCTTCGCTGACGCGCCACGTCTTCCCACGGCTCGGAGCCAAGCTTGTGAGTGAAATCACGACTGCCGATGTGCTCAGTGTGCTGGTGCCGATCTGGCAGGCCAAGGCTGAGACGGCACGTCGGGTGAAGGGGCGCATCTCGACAATCATGCGCTGGTGCATAGCGCATGGCCACATAGAGAATAACCCGGCGGGCGATGCCGTGGCCGCGGCATTGCCGAACAACCGTACCCCGCAAGCGCATCACCGGGCTCTGGCTCACCATGATGTTGCCGGCGCGCTTGCCAAGGTGCGCGAGTCCGGCGCAAGTCGGGCCGCGAAGCTATTGTTTTCGTTCATCACGCTAACAGCATCCCGATCTGGCGAGGCGCGCCTTGCCGATTGGTCAGAGGTCAACTTTGAGGGGCGCGTGTGGACCGTGCCGGGGGCGCGCATGAAGGCCAACCGAGATCACCGTGTGCCGCTCGCCACATCAGTGGTCGTGCTGCTGGCGGAGGCGCGGGAGCTGTCGGACGGCTCCGGGCTGCTGTTTCCGTCGCCCTCGGGGCAGCGGCCGCTAAGCAACAACACTTTGATAAAGCTTTGCCATGACCTACGGCTGGGATGTACACCGCACGGGATGAGGACCAGTTTCAGAACGTGGTGCGGCGAGACGGGGCAATCGCGGGAGCTGGCCGAGCAAGCGCTCGCACACGTCAACCCGAACAAGGTCGAGGTAGCATACATGCGAAGTGATCTGTTTGAGCGGCGACGGAACCTGATGGAGCAGTGGGCGGAATATATTGGGAGCTTATATACCTGAGTGCCCAGGCCCTGGGAGGCCCGGCGGGACGATCTGCGTCCGCCGGGCCATGCGCCTCCTTCGGTTAGCTCAGATCGTCGATGTACGCTGCGACCTCGGCGGTGGCCACGTCGAAGGTTTCTTGCGCCTGCCGCGATGACACGCTCAGGTACTGTTTTATCTTCGGCGTTGCACACTCCTGGAGCTTCTGGGCGGCCTCTTGAAAAGTAAGGCCTTTCTGGTAGAGAAAACGGCGGATCACGGTGTCCGCGGTCATCTTCTCTAAGGAGAAAATGACCTTTGCCGAAACTGAGGCGCCCTCTTTCTCGCTCCAACTTGCTTCCACGGCGGCGTCGACTTTCGACTTCACCTGTTTGTCGCTAAGTTCTTGGGCGCACCACGCGATCTCGTCGCGTACCACGCGCTCCAGGCGTTGCCTCTCGTCCTCGCAACCCATCAGAGCGATGGCAAACGCCAGAGTCGCCATCGCGACGAATGGCGTCCTCCTGAAATTGATCATTCTGATCCTCCCGGTTGCGGCGGCTTGGTCTTGGTGGGTCCACCGCAACCCACCGTCCACGATACCATTGCGTGCCCGGTAGTCAAGCACTTGTCCTATAATCTTGCTAACCTCATTCTAAATAATGAGTTAGGGCAGAACAGCAGGAGGAGGCGCTTGTCACGACCTGCCGCGCTGTGGTTAGCTGCGGCTGCCATGAGCAAGAAGAAGGGGACCCAGGGAAAGGGCGAGCAGGGAGCTCAGCTGAAGAAGAACGTCAGGGGTGACTCTGTCCGACGATCTGCCGGACGTATCCAAGGTGGTCCAGCGCGCCGCATCAGGGGCCAACAGGTGCCATCACCGAAGCCGCTCCAGGGGCGAATAGGGTGTTGACGCCCGCGATCTGGTAGATGGGGATGCCGCGATCTGGTCGGCGATGATTCCCGGTGTCCGGTGTTATTCCCGAATTGAGTGAGGTAGCCAAGTTCGCCTCATACATGCTGGACGGCGCCAGCGACGCACACAGAGGACCGACAATCTTCTTTCGGTTCGGGTTGGTGAAGGAGCAGAGCGCGGATCACCCTCAGTACGCGCCCTTGGGGTCCTGCCAAAATACGTCAATTCGGGAAAATCGGCCCGATTCGCTGACCAGAGCGCGGGCACTGACAGCTACTTCGGCGGCAAGGAGAAGAACAAGCACTCGAACAAGAAGCTCCGCTTGGGCCGCGGGCGGTCGGCAAGACGGTGGTCGCTGCCGCGCGCGACCGCGAGACCAACCAGATCAGATCAGATCAGATCAGATCGGCTCCGGTCAAGGTTCGGTGGGGTAGCCTTGCCGAGTTGGCTGACAAGGCGAGGGATAGGAAGCGTACCCTGCGACCGTAGCGGCGGCGCTTCACACAGGAGGAGTTCGACGAGCTGTGGACCCTGGGCGTCTCGCCCGAGGTCCTCGCACAGGCTGTGCTGAGCGCGCCCGGCAAGCCGCGCGGCGGCGTATCGAGGATCGGAGGTACAACCCAAATCCTCGCCTAAGGCCGTATCCCAAGGGTTGGAGACGGTCGAAGCCTGTAAGTGCCTTCCAGTACATCATTTATGAGTATGGTTGTGCTCCCCCACTTCCACAGGTCTGTTGCATCTCTATAAGAGAAGGCTGGCGTAAGTCCCTACCTGCGCACGTGTTAGCGACTCTCCGGCGCGTAACGCGAGGATCAAGGTACAAGTTATGGGCTTGACGCCCCCGAGTCAAGCGCCGGCGCCGGGGCCACCCAGCGGGAGTTCGCGCTGGAGCTTGAGCCGTCGGCCTACGATGCCAGGCGTGGCGAACCCGTAGCCCTCCAGGATTTCATCGACCGTCAGTATCTCATGGCCGGGTATTCCAGCCCGCCCAGCTTAACGACACCGGCCTCGGCCACGAAACGCTTGAAATTACGTTCCTTGGCGGCGCTCAGCGGCTCCAGGACGATCAACCCGGCCATGACCACCGCCAGTTCGTCTTCGAGCACGCCGCGTAGCTGCCTCAGCACGCCGATACCGATGTTCTTCCCGCCCTTCACTTCGATGATCATGGACTGAATGTCCGCGCCTTCGTACTCCGAGAAGTACAGGCGCCGTCGATCCCACCGTCCGCCGTCTTCTTGTTGGAGGCGAAACCGTGCACTCGCTCGATTGCCCAGCACTAAAAGTGGTGCGTATCGCGCTGCCATAGCACGCGCGCACCTTCGATGGTCTCCGGTACGCCGTCGACCACGAAGTCGGTACCCTCCACCAGACCGCAGCGGTCTTCGAGCCGCGTCTGCTTCACCCGCTTGATGGCGTGCAACGCGATGTGTATGCCGATCCACTGGCGCCCCAGGTTGTTTGCCGCTTCCAATGTGGTGGCGCAACCGCAGAACGGGTCCAAAACAAGGTCTCCCGAATCGGTACACGACGAAATCAGACGCTCAAGCAACGCCACTGGTTTCTGCGTGGCGTAGCCCATACGCTCGGCTCTGTTTCAGCCCATAGTGGAAAGTCCAGGAACATCGGCAATTGTATCTTGAAGCGGCACCCCCTTAGCTTCCGACAGGTATCTTTTGAGTTTCGGCCATGCTCCGACTGTCTCCGGCCAGAATATCCGCCCGTCGTCGTCCATGGCGGGACAATTCATCAGGCGGCACCATCCAATGCCGGCCCTTGTCGGTAGGATCGAACCCTCGCCACGGTTGCCCGGTAGCGCCACGTCGTTCGCCGCTACCGGTCATGTCTCCGGTCCAATACAATCCGCGCCCGTCGTCATCGTTGTACCTGAAATAGCGCTCAATGTATGCCGGATCGTAGGGTTGCCGAACGTTCGACCACTTGTGCCTGTTACCGGCCGCGCCAGTCTCGCCTGGCCGGCTACCGGAAGTGTCGCCACTTGCGCCACTTCCGGTACTTCACGATCAGCACGATAATCCCGACCACGAACGGCAGCGTTACTAGGTTCACCCACTCCCAGCCCGGTATGACCAGCTTCACCATTACTGAGGCTCGCTACTCGACCAATCCGTGAAACCGTGGATGCTGTGCCCGTCAGCGCAGTCCAGGTCCCATGGATCGCATCCCGCATCGAACGGCAGCGATACCCCTGGAGATGAGGATGGCGGCGGCGGTGGCGGTGGGTCTGGCGTGCATACGATCCGTTCGTAGGTCACCTTCTTGTGAGTCTTGACCCGAACCGTGGTCCAACAACAGCTCAGCGTCCCCGCCGGCCGTCCGCGCAGCAGGTCACTGAAAGTGCCCTTGGAGACCGTGCACTTGTAGACTCGCCTGCTCTCTATCGTCGCACCCACTTCGACTCCTTCACGACTTTGCAGCCGGCGTACACCGTTACCGCGGCGAACAGCGCCATCTCCGCAACCATCACGAACGCAACCAGCCGCGGCGCTACCCGCCGAAGCACTGCCTTGCGAGGGGGAGCCAGCCTGGGGCGCATCTGCGTCGCGGCGTGTCAACCCCTTCGTCTGAGGAATTACGCGGAATAGCAACCAGAGGCTGATCGTGACGCGCTTCCCGGCTTATGCGAATGCGGGCAACTGCTGCTGTACTTCGATTGGCGAGAATCGGCGGTGGGAATCTTCCCAGTACCCACGGTCCTTCTCGACCGAGATCCACCTCCTGCCAAGTGATTCGGCGACCATACCGGTAGTGTTGGAGCCGGCAAACGGATCAACCACCAGATCTCCGGGATCGGTGCAGAAGCTGACAAAGAACCGTGGCAATTCGGCAGGGAATCTTGCCGGATGAATCTTTCGCCCGTTCGCCTTCGCGCCGTTGATGTACTCACTGTTGCTCTCGTTGTTTCCGCATTGGAACAAGTTTGGAGGTATGGACCCGCCGTTATTGGACGAGAAGGTCTGCCGAATGACGTGGCCGGAGGGTCTGGTCGTCTCGATTACGCCACGCGCTATAAGTCGTTCCATGTCTTTAGAATAGGAACGCAACACCTTCGCGTTGTTCGCCTTTGGAAATGCCTCCTTGCCGAGCCAGAAAATATACTCCACGGAATCCTTCACGCGGATACGGCGGACGTTCACCCATTCCGCAGGAGCAGGGAGCTTGGCCGGGTTGAACCAGAAGAATTCCTGGCACAGGTGGAACCCAATCTCCTCGCATAGATGCAACAACACCTTGAAATGATACAAGGATCGTGTAGGAGCACCCGGCGTCCAAGCACCCCCAATGTTCAAAGCGAGGCTGCCGGTGGGCTTGAGCACCCGGAGTATCTGTTCGCAGAAAGGGCTGATCCAATCAACGTAGTCTTCCTGGTCTGCGTTCCCGTACTCCTTCTTGAAGTGCAGCGCATAGGGCGGCGACGTGACCACTAGGTCTACGGTGCTGCTTTCCATATCGGAGAGCACGTTGATCGCGTCGGCGCGGTGTGCGATCCCAAGACTGGTAGAGTAGGACGTCACGATCCTTGCTCCAACAGGTCTCGTAGTGACCGATACCACGCCGGTGATAGCTCCTTCTTCGGCATCGGCACCCGCTGCATCGCTCGCAACTTCCCGGGGTGGGTTTGGTGTTCGAGCAGATCACTGGACCTGATGAACAGGAAATCCGACCACCGCCCCGTCTTCTTTCCGAGACAAACGGCCAAAATGTCGAAGTACCCTACGTCGTAGAAACGGGTGCGGGGATCATCGTTTGATGTCCGTGTCTTCTGGACTTCGACCTTGTATGCTACCAGTTCGCCTTTCGTCCGGTAGCCTTGGTTCGCATCCCGAACCGTCTTGCACTCCACGGTGAGCTGGTCTCCGCCCAGGAGATTAATCGTACAATCGGGGTACCCGTCCCGGTCGTGCTCCTCGTAGCCTGCGATGGCCCCTTCTGATGTGAGCCGGCTAAGAATCTTGTCGAGATGAACTTCAGCGACCGCGCCTTCGAGGGCTACCCTGGCACGGAATCTACGGTTGATCGCATCCAGTAGTTCGGACGCGGTAAGGCCGTATCTCCTCTCTAGTTCATGAGATGGCTCGTTGGCGAGCGAGTCAGCAGGGCGCTTCTGTCCTTGGGGTCCGATGGGCATGTGGCCTCCTATGCGTCCGAATGTGCTATACCCCGCACCGATGGTGCCGTGACCGCAGCACCGCCCGGGCGAGCAGAACCGTATCCATGTCCAGCGGCTCCAACCAGGGACCCTCTCTTGGGTCGAGCTACTTGGTCTGCTTGGGGCGGGCTGCCTCTCGGTCGTGCTTCACCACGTCCACAGGGTAATCGAGCCGAGCGGTGGGTGACAACCCGCCCAAATCGGCGCGTCAGGCGCCGCCTACGCGGCCCTGGCGGGCTCTCATCCCGGCCCACAGTCCTTGAGCGAAGGGTTGCCCAGCATCTGTCCATCACCGATCCCAACGACAGTCACACGGTCGCCTTTGCTCAGGGTCATCACGAAATCCTCATCTTTCGTCCGGCAAGCCACAGTGCTGAATCCCTCGGCTTCCAAGGAGATGGTATACCCTCCGAATACTTCCTGTTCGTTGATGCTGAACACATAGCCCTCCACCTGCATCCACTTGCCCTTGAACAAACGGTTCCCGCGAGCCTCGTTTTCCCTGTAGGCAGCCGAAAGCTCTTCTGCGGTAACGCGCACTTCGATTTCTGTGGGCTTCTCTGGAGCCGACGCAGTCTTCTGCGGCCGGGGTCGGCTATCCGACTCAGGAGCAAGGAGCCCGATCACCATGAATAGGACGAACAGAGACCCGAATGCGATCCCGACGATCGATAACGCGCGTCGGCAACCTTTCTTCTTCTCAGATGCGGGGTCGGCAGGGCTACTCACAAGGCCCCCGTCGCCCCTGGCGGACGAGGCCGATGAGGGCGTTCCGAATACGGTCGAAGCGATGAGCGGCAGAGGTGCCGATCCCAGGACCCGACATGCGACTGGTGGTGGCCATGTGGCGCCTCCTGTCGCCCGGCCCGCAAAGGTGCCGGGCTGGTTCGCAAGAGGCACTACGATCGCGCAGTTACTCTGAGGCCCTGATGTATTCGCGCCGCGTCCGGGTAGCTACTCCCTTCCGCTGGTGGCGCTGTTGTATTCGATCAGCAGCCCGGCTCGGGCGCGATCGAGTACCTCTTGCAGATTGGCCAGTGTATCGAGGAGCGAGCGCGTGTCAACGCTCAGCCAAAGCCCACTATCCCAAGTTTAACGGGCGAAGGATCGTTTTCGCCGATTTTGGAGGAAAGTGTGCTGATTTGACGGCCTGTAGATGCTCTAATCCGAGGTTTGAGAGGCCGTTCTTGTAACTGTTTCCTATTACAGGAATTAGCGTGTTCATGGGTGTAAATCGTGTCCATGTAAATAGTCCTGTGGTTCAGCGTTAATTTTCTCTCATCTGGTTGACATGTAATTATTAAATGATCTACCATTCCCTCCGTAGGGTGCCCATGTACATCGACACCGTCCCCAACCGCAACTCTCCCCCAGCCGTCCTCCTCCGCGAGTCCTTCCGCCAGCACGGCAAGGTCAAAAAACGCACCATCGCCAACCTCTCCAAGTGGCCCGATCACCTCGTCGAGGGTTTGCGCGTCCTCCTCAACGGCGGTATCGCTCTGCGCTCTCCCAACGAACTGCTCTCCATCTTGCGCAGCTATCCCCACGGCCACGTCGCCGCCGTCCTCGGTTCCCTCCGCAAGCTCTCCCTCCATTCCCTCGTCGCTCGTCCCGCCTCCCGTGAACGCGACCTGGTCGTCGCCATGATCGTCGCTCGCGTCGTCGACGCTCGCTCCAAACTCGCCACCGCTCGCGGCCTCAACCCCGAAAGCGCCGTCTCCTCCCTCGGCCACCTGCTGCAGTTGGGAGCCGTCGACGAGAATGAGCTGTATGCCGCCATGGATTGGCTGCTCGCTCGCCAGCACGGCATCGAGCAGCGCTTGGCCAAGCGCCATCTGCATGACAACACGCTCATGTTGTACGACCTGACTTCCAGTTACTTCCATGGCCACACCTGCCCGTTGGCGCGCCGTGGTCACAGCCGCGACGGCAAACGCGGCACCTTGCAGATCGTGTTCGGCCTGCTGTGTACCGCAGACGGCTGTCCCATCGCCGTCGAGGTATTCGAGGGCTCCACCAGTGACCCCAAGACGGTCGCCGCTCAGGTCGACAAGATTCGCAACCGTTTCGGCTTGCAGCGCGTCGTGCTGGTCGGCGACCGCGGCATGCTCACCGGCGCGCGCATCCGCGAGGACCTGCAGGGGATCGACGGCCTGCGCTGGATCACGACCCTGCGGGCGCCCACCATCCGCAAGCTGATCGAGGCCGGCGAAGTGGCGCAGACCATGTTCGACGAGCGTGACCTGGCGGAGATCAGCTCACCCGAGTTCCCCGGCGAGCGGCTGATCGTGTGCCGCAACCCGATCCTGGCCGAGCAACGGCAGCGCAAGAGGCAGAAGTTGCTGGCCTCCACGGAGGAGGAACTGACGCCGATCGTGACGGCCACGCAGCGCGCCAAAAAGCCGCTGCGCGGCGCCGCCGCGATCGGCCTGCGGGTGGGCAAGGTGATCAACCACTACAAGGTGGGCAAGCATTTCACCACCACCATCACCGACGACTCGTTCTCGTTCGTGCGTGACCTGGACAAGATCGCGGCCGAGGAAGAACTGGACGGGCTCTACATCGTGCGCTCCAACGTGGAGCCGGAGCTGTTCGACGCCGAGCAGACGGTGACGGCGTACAAGGACTTGGCCAAGGTGGAACGTGCGTTCCGCAGCATGAAGACGGTGGATCTGAAGGTGCGACCGATCTATCACCGCAGCGCAGACCGGGTGCGGGCGCACGTGTTCCTGTGCATGCTGGCCTACTACGTGGAGTGGCACATGCGCAGCAAGCTGGCGCCGGTGCTGTTCGACGACCACGACCGCGCCGCCGGCGAGGCGCTGCGCGAGTCGGTGGTGCAACCGGCGGAACGCTCACCGGCCGCACACCGGAAGGCGGCGAGCAAGCGTACCGACGACGGTCTGCCGGTGCACAGCTTTCGCAGCCTGATGAGCGAGTTGGGGACGCTGACGGCCAACCGCGTGCGGATAGTGGATAGCGGCGCCACGTTCACCATGCACAGCGAACCGACCGCGCTGCAGCAGCGCTGTTTCGATCTCCTGGAGGTCAGCGCCCAAGTGTAGCCAGTAACGGACATCGGCTGTTGAGCGCAATTTTCAGATCAATAACGAATTAACAAGATTCCCGCTCTGGAACTTCGGTCTAATGAGCCCGAATGTCCATTGTAGTGCCATAATCGTAGGCTGCCCCATTGACCCCCTCCTCCGCGCCTCGTACCTTCCCTCCAAGCCATGTTCGTGCGCCGTACTCAAACCCGCTCCACCGCCAGCGGCGACCACTATTTCACCTTTCGCCTCGTCCACTCCCAACGCGTCGGCGCTCGCGTCCGCCAACGCACCCTGCTCAATCTCGGTCGCCACTTCCACATCCCGCAGGATGATTGGCCTCTGCTTTGTGTCCGCCTCGAACAACTTCTCAGCCCTCAGCAAACCCTCATCCCGGCCACGGTCGCGCCCGCCGTCGAGCAGGAAGCACAACGCATCGCCGCGCAGTTGCTCGCCCGCCAGGTGTCGCTCGCGCCGACCGCTGCCAAACCGACCGACGGCAACGCCGAGTGCCTGTTCGAGCGCGTCGATGTCGCTTCCCTGGCGTTGCTGCGACCACGTAGCGTTGGCGTCGAACAGGTCGCCCTGTGGGCCATCCAGCAGGTGCAGCTGATTCCGTTGTTGCAACGACTGGGACTCAACGGTCCCCAGCGCGCCGCCGCCGTCGGCTCGATCATCGGCCGCATGGCCGCGCCAGGCTCGGAACGCGCTACCTATCGCTGGCTGTGTCAGCGGAGCGCTCTCGGTGAGTTGCTGGAGGTGGATTTCGAGACCATGAGCATGATGCGCCTGTACCGCGCCGCCGATGCCCTGGTCCGCCACCAGCAGCAGATCGAACGGCATCTGTTCGACCAGGTGACCGAGTTGTTCGGATTGCAGACGACCGTCACGTTATACGATCTGACCAACACCTACTTCGAGGGCGTGGCGGCCGCGCAGCCACTGGCCAGCCACGGCCATTCCAAGGAGAAGCGCAGCGACTGCCCGTTGTTAACCCTGGCCCTGGTGCTCGATGGCAGCGGCTTCGTGCGCCGCAGCGAGGTGATGGCCGGCAAGATCTCCGAAGGAGCGGTACTGCGGGGCGTGCTGGAACGTCTTGAAGTACCGAAGGGAGCGCTGATCGTGATGGATTGCGGGGCGGCCACGGAGGACAATCTGAACTGGCTGCGCGAGCAGGGGTACCGCTACCTGGTGGTCAGCCTGGAACGCACCCGGCGCTTCGACGCGGCGGCTGCGGTGAGCTTGACGACGGCGGGCCAGCTGCAGGTACAAGTACAGCAAGTACACAGCGACGATGGCCCGGAGGTACGGCTGTACTGCTACTCGCCGGCACGCGAAGGCAAGGAGCAGGCGATGCTGAACAAGGCGCGCGCCCGCTTCGAGAAAGCGCTGCAGGAGTTGCACGAGGGGCTGTCGCGACCACGCACGCACAAGAAGACCGAGGCGGTGTGGCGCCGCATCGGGCGCTTGAAGAGCACCAGCAGCGGTGCCGGACAGCACTACCAGATCAAGGTCGCCACCGACGACAGCGGCCAGCGGGCCACCGCGGTCACCTGGGAGCTGCGCCCGGTGGCCGGTTCGAAGCTGACCGATCCGGGGGTGTACTGCCTGCGCAGCAACCAGACCGACTGGGACGCCGAGGCGATGTGGCGCACCTACATCATGCTCACCGACCTGGAAGCGGTGTTTCGGTCCCTGAAGTCGGAACTGGGGTTGCGCCCGATCTATCACCAGACGGAGGAACGCTCCAACGGCCACCTGTTCATCACCGTGCTGGCCTACCAGTTGGTACAGGTGATTCGGCGGCGCCTGCGAGAGCAGCGGGAGAGCCGGTCCTGGAGCAGCCTGCGCGAGATCCTCGCCGGCCAGCAGCGCGTCACCGCCAGCTTTCGTCGCGCTGATGGCAGCACGTTGCACGTCCGCAAGGCGACGGTGGCCGAGCCCGAACAACGCGCCCTATACGATGCGTTGGGCGTCGATGCCGCTCCCGGCGGCGTCAAGAAGCTGGTGGTAGCGTAGTGCAACCGCGCGGTTGGTCGGCGAATGTAGTGCCACACGCGACTTTCCGAATCCCTAACTTCTTCACTTACAAAAAGATAATTTTCGCCCCGTTAACTAGCCCCCTCGGGGCTTTTCATGGGCTCGCTCACGCGCCGATAATGCAGGCATGGGCGATGAGCTACAGAGGCAGACGACCGCGCGCTGCGCCGTCTGTGCGGCTGGGAGAGTATCCGTGCGCTGCCCAGCGAGGCGACCTTCTCGCGCGTCTTTGCCGGGTTCGCTGAGGGTACCTTGCCGAGCCGCCTGCACGAGGCGCTGATCGAGAACACCATGGCCGAGCAGTTGGTCGGTCATGTGTCACGCGATGCGACGGCAATCGAGGGGCGCGAGAAGCCGACGCCGAAGCCCAAGCAGCCAGCCAAACCGAAGCGCAAGCGCGGGCGTCCCCGCAAGGGCGAGGAACGGCCCAAGGAGCCGAGCCGTCTTGAGCGTCAGCCGCAGATGACGCTGGCCGAGATGCTCGACGACCTGCCGCACGCCTGTGATGTGGGGACCAAGCGCAACGCCAAGGGAAATAAGGAATCCTGGATCGGCTACAAGCTGCATATCGACGCGGGAGACGGCGGGATTCCGCTCAGTTGCATCCTCACCTCGGCCTCGGTGCATGACAGCCAAGTCGCGATTCCGTTGGCCACCATGACCGCGGCACGGGTCACCAACCTGTACGACCTGATGGACGCAGCCTACGATGCCGCCGAGATCAGAGCGCACAGCGCGGCGCTCGGACATGTGCCGATCATCGATGTCAATCCGCGCAACAACGGGTGCCGCATTCAAACGGGAACTGAAGCAGGAAGCGAAAGCGAGCGCACACTCGGCCAACCGTACGCCAAGGAGGTGCGCTACCGGGAGCGGTCGACGGTGGAGCGCGTCAACGGTCGGCTGAAGGACGAATTCGGCGCCCGGCAGGTACGCGTGCGCGGCCACAGCAAGGTGCTGTGCCACCTGATGTTCGGGGTGCTGGCGTTAACCGTGGACCAGTTGCTGCGCCTGGTGAACTGAACCCGCCGCTCCGCCCACCTACCGCCGACCGCAAGCTGATCTCCGGCAGAAGATAACGGACAGCTCTGCCCGCGCCCTGCCACGGACGCCGCAATGATCTGTGCATTCTGGCCGACTTGGGGTGCCGCTGACGCCATGACGGAGACATTTCCTTATTGAGTATCGACTTAAATGGTTCAACCACTTGACAACCACGCCATATTATTGGTTACCATTAGTCCGAAGTTCCAGAGTCGGAATCGTGGTAATCGTTATTGAAGTGACAATTACGATCAACAGCCGATGTCCGTTACTGGCTACACTTGGGCGCTGACCTCCAGGAGATCGAAGCAGCGCTGCTGCAGCGCGGTCGGTTCGCTGTGCATGGTGAACGTGGCGCCGCTGTCCACCATCCGCACGCGGTTGGCCGTCAGCGTCCCCAACTCGCTCATCAGGCTGCGAAAGCTGTGCACCGGCAGACCGTCGTCGGTGCGCTTGTTCGCCGCCTTCCGGCGCGCCGCCGGTGAGCGTTGCGCCGGTTGCACCACCGACTCGCGCAACTGCTCGCCAGCGGCGGGATCGTGGTCGTCGAACAGCACCGGCGCCAGCTTGCTACGCATGTGCCACTCCACGTAGTAGGCGAGCATGCACAGGAACACGTGCGACCGCACCCGGTCAGCGCTACGGTGGTAGATCGGTCGCACCTTCAGATCCACCGTCTTCATGCTGCGGAACGCACGTTCCACCTTGGCCAGGTCCTTGTACGCCGTCACCGTCTGCTCGGCGTCGAACAGCTCCGGCTCCACGTTGGAGCGCACGATGTAGAGCCCGTCCAGTTCTTCCTCGGCCGCGATCTTGTCCAGATCACGCGCGAACGAGAACGAGTCGTCGGTGATGGTGGTGATGAAATGCTTGCCCACCTTGTAGTGGTTGATCACCTTGCCCACCCGCAGGCCGATCGCGCCGGCGCCGCGCAGCGGCTCCTTGGTGCGCTGCGTGGCCGTCACGATCGGCGTCAGTTCCTCCTCCGTGGAGGCCAGCAACGCCTGCCTCTTGCGCTGCCGTTGCTCGGCCAGTATCGGGTTGCGGCACACGATCAGCCGCTCGCCCGGGAACTCGGGTGAACTGATCTCCGCCAGGTCACGCTCGTCGAACATGGTCTGCGCCACTTCACCGGCCTCGATCAGCTTGCGGATGGTGGGCGCCCGCAGGGTCGTGATCCAGCGCAGACCGTCGATCCCCTGCAGGTCCTCGCGGATGCGCGCGCCGGTGAGCATGCCGCGGTCGCCGACCAGGACGACGCGCTGCAAGCCGAAGCGGTTGCGAATCTTGTCGACCTGAGCGGCGACCGTCTTGGGATCGCCGGTGGAGCCTTCGAACACCTCGACGGCGATGGGGCAGCCGGCGGCGGTACACAGCAGCCCGAACACGATCTGCAAGGTGCCGCGCTTGCCGTCACGGCTGTGACCGCGGCGCGCCAACGGGCAGGTGTGTCCCTCGAAGTAACTGGAAGTCAGGTCGTACAACATGAGCGTGTTGTCATGCAGATGGCGCTTGGCCAAGCGCTGCTCGATGCCGTGCTGGCGAGCGAGTAGCCAGTCTATGGCGCTGTACAGCTCATTCTCGTCGACGGTGTCCAACTGCAGCAGGTGGCCGAGGGAGGAGACGGCGCTTTCGGGGTTGAGGCCGCGAGCGGTGGCGAGCTTGGAGCGAGCGTCGACGACGCGAGCGACGATCATGGCGACGACCAGGTCGCGCTCCCGGGAGGCGGGACGAGCGACGAGGGAATGGAGGGAGAGTTTGCGGAGGGAACCGAGGACGGCGGCGACGTGGCCGTGGGGATAGCTGCGCAAGATGGAAAGCAGTTCGTTGGGAGAGCGGAGAGCGATACCGCCGTTGAGGAGGACGCGCAAACCATCGACGAGGTGATCGGGCCACTTGGAGAGGTTGGCGATGGTACGTTTTCGGACCTTGCCGTGCTGGCGGAAGGACTCGCGGAGGAGGACGGCTGGGGGAGAGTTGCGGTTAGGGACGGTGTCGATGTACATGGGCACCCTTTCGGAGGGAAGGGTAGATCATTTAATAATTGACTGTCAATTAGATGAGAGAAAAAGACCGCTGAAAAACAAGGACTATTTACATGGACACGATTTGCACCCATTATCACGCTAAGTCCTGTTATAGAAAACAGTTACAAGAACGGCCTCTCAAACCTCGGATTAGTCCATAATGAAAACCCAACCCACGCAGGGACCGAAGCAGGGCGGGCCGGGGCGGCACTACCGGAACGGCATCTCGCTGATGGAGTTGATGGGCCTGTTCCCTGACGACGATGCGGCCGAGCAGTGGTTCATCAAGACCCGCTGGCCGATCGGCATCCGGTGCCCGCGGTGCGACTCCGACAGCGTGCAGGAGCGCACCACCCACCCGACGATGCACCACCGGTGCCGGCCCTGCCGGAAGTTCTTCTCGGTCAAGACCGGGACCTCGATGGACTCGTCGAACACCGGCTACCGCGAGTGGGCGGTCGGGATCTACCTGTTCGCCACCGGGCTGAAGGGCACGTCCAGCATGAAGCTCCGACGGGACCTCGGGCTGGGCCAGAAGGCCACTTGGTTCATGGCGCATAGAATCCGTGAGAATTTCAACCGCAACCCGTACCTGTTCGAGGGGCCGGTGGAGCTGGACGAGGCGTACTTCGGCGGGCTCGAAAAGAATAAGCACGCTAGTAGCAAGAAGCTACCGGGCCGGGCGTGGCGGCGTCGGCAAGACCGTGGTGGCCGGCGCTCGCGACCACGCGACCAGCGAAATCAGCGCAGCGGTCGTGACCGGGACGTCACGACAGGAGCTGGAGCCGTTCGCTGAGGAGCGGGTCGCCCCGGACGCCGACATCTACACGGACGATCATGGTGCCTACCAGCGAAGGCCGAACCGATACACGGTGCGCCACTCCGTCGGCGAGTACGTCAACGATCAGGCGCACGTCAACGGCATGGAGTCCTTCTGGGGAATGATGAAGCGGGGCTACCATGGCACCTACCACCGGATGAGTCCCGCTCACCTGCAGCGCTACGTCAACGAGTTCACCGGACGGCATAACCAGCGCGACTGCGATACCGAGTTGCAGATGCGAATGATGGCGCAGGGCATGGTCGGCAGACGGCTACCCTACAAGCGGCTCACGGCCGGCCGCCGGCGCGACCCTCATTCCCACATCGCTACCTGAGACCGCACCACTCGTCCAATTCATCGTCGTCCTCGTTCGTCTGCGCACACCGATCTTGCCATTCATCATCTTCGAGCTGACGTATGTAGGCTTCCTCCGCCTCTCGTTGGTAATCATCATCCTCCTCCGCTTCCTGTTGCCGACGCCATTCGTCATATTCGGCCTCTTCGACTCGGCGACGGTAGGCTTCCTCTTCCATGCGACGTCGTTCATCGCGCTCGGTGGTTTCTGAGGGCCTTGGTACGGCGCGACGACCACGCACGACAGCGACACGGCCATCAGACCGGCGCACGACTACAACACGGCGTTCGGGACGGCGTACTACTACAACACGGCGTTCGGGACGGCGTACTACTACAACACGGCGGGGACGGCGTACTACTACAACACGGCGGGGACGGCGGAACACCACTGTCGTAGAGCCATCGGTCTTTCGTTCATGAAGCACGCCTATGCACAAGTTCGGAGGCCCGTTGCTCATAGGTCGCCTTGATCTCCGATACCCTGGCACGCATCTGCGAGCGCATCTTCTCATCCTCTTTCATCGCGGCCAGCAGATCAAACAACGCAAAGAAAGTGTACTCACCCAGCGCTTCGATGTTATCTAGCCGTTGACATACCTCCTGCTCGAACCTGTCGAAACGCTGGTCGACCTCATCGAAACGCCTCAGCACCTCCTGTTCGAACGCGCGCTGGCGTTGGTCTATTGCATCCAGACGCTGGACGATCACGCTCTGGCTCTGCTCGAACGCCCTTTGACGCTCGCCCATTGCATCCAGGCGCTGAAGCACCTCCCGCTCAAACTCACTCACGGCAGCCCTCCAATCTCCACATCTGCATCATATCAATGCGCGTAGCACTTGTCAATAGGTAGGGTGCGAACGCCGAAAGCGGTAGCAAATCATTGACTCTGAGGCGGAAAAAAGGTCTACCTACCCCACGACACCACACCATGGGGAGGTAGACCATGAATACGGAAGGACTTATAACGGCCGCCGAGGGCCTTGTCAAGGAGTTGCAAGGGCGCATCAACGGCGGCCGGATGGATCTCCAGGAGGCGGAAGCCAAGATCCTTGAGATGGTGAACTGGATCGGCGACGAGATGGTGCAGGAAGTGGTAGCCGGACTCGCGGAGCCGACATCCGCCAACCAGATCACGGTTGGCGGTGAGGTGGCAGTGTTCGAGCGGGTGCGTAACCTGCGGTTCATCAACCGCTTCGGCGAAGAAGTGGTGCACCCGCGGCGCTGCTACCGGTACCGGCACCGGAGCGGAGGCGTGGCGCCGCTGGATGTGAAGCTGGGGATCGACGGGTGCTTCGGATTCTCACCGCTGATGACGTACCTGATCTGCATGCTGGGCGCGGATGAGTCGTATGCCGGTGCAGCGGCAAAACTGGAGGCGATGCTCGGGTTCAAGGTGAGCTCGACGGCGGTGCAGCGCACTACCGAGAAGACGGGAGAGCGGATACCCGATACCCCCGACGATCTAATTGATGAGCAGCGTCAGCGGCAGCCATGTTCCCTGATGGTGGTCGAGGTAGACGGAACGACGAGCCCGCAGATCACGGAGCAGGAAGGGATTACTGGTCTTGCCAGCCTCCGGGCGCCGACCTGTTACAAGGAGTGCAACCTGATAGTCATCGAGAAGCACGATGATGGCAAGGTGATCGACCGCTGGACCGGAGGACGCTATGGACCACGCGGTGAGTTTGCCGGCTACGCCGAGCAGGCTGGACTGCGAATGGGCTTCCTGGACGCTCCACGAACGCTGTTCCTCGGTGATGGTGCACACCACAACTGGGAACTGCAGCAGACCCACTTCCCCGGCGCGATACCGATCCTGGACTACTACCACGCGGCTGAGCACCTCGCCGATTACTGCAAGCTGCTGTCTGCTACGCTACGCGATGCCGTCGAGCGCAGCTTGTCCACGATGATGTGGGAAGGCGAGGTGCTGCAGATGATCCACGAGATGAAGCGTTCACTGTCGAAGGTCACCGATACTGACGAAGCGTGGAAGCAGATCAACTACTTCACGAACAACCAGGACCGTATGGACTATGCCCGTTACCGCGATCTCGGGTGGCCGATCGGCAGTGGCTTGGTCGAAGGGCAGTGCAAATTGGTTGTCGGTCGACGCTTCAAGGGCAACGGGATGAGATGGCGACCGC
The DNA here is from genome assembly GCA_965208575.1 of Spirochaetia bacterium. Taxonomy (GTDB): domain Bacteria; phylum Spirochaetota; class Spirochaetia; order SZUA-6; family Bin103; genus Bin103. The sequence goes on from CBDBOV010000004.1 coordinate 138,488, forward strand.
ACGACAACCGCTGCGTGCTACGCACCCGTCTGGCTCTGCTCAACGGCGACCTCAAGCGCTATTTCAGTCCTCCTGACGACTGCGAGATCAAAGCGGCCTGATCGTGTCAACCCCTGTTACCGCTTTTGGCATTGGCACCCAATAGGTAGGTAGGCTGAGGGTGCATTCCGTCAGTGTGGTAGCGGTCAGGCAGCCTCAAGCTGGATCTGGTTGGATTCTGGGGTGGGCGATGAGGGCAACAGGCTCTCGAAATCGTCCCAGAAGCGACGGCTCTTCGCCGAAGCGCGGAGCTGAAGCATCTCCTTGGCTCCGTCCAGCGACCAAGTCATCCCACTCTGCTTCATGCGCTTGGCGACGACGTTCTTGCAGGCTCCCTCGACTACACCGCTGCCGATCGGCAGACCGCACGATCGATACAGCGGGTAGTCCATGCGGTGCTGGTTGGCCGTGAAGTAGTTGATCTCGCCCTGGAGGTCGTAGCACTGCTTCTCGCTGTAGCGGCCACTGACGTGCAGTTCCTGCAGTTCCTTGATTACGGCGGCGACGCAGCCCTTGCGCAGCAGGCTGCGCCAGCGCTTGAAGGATCTCTTGAACTGCTCGCTGCCCTCGCCGTACAACACCTTGCCGATCTTCCCCAAGTGGTCGCAGGCATGCCAGAAATCGAGGATGTGCCAGACCTTCTGCCCGGGTTCGGACAGCTGGGAGACCCGGTCCCATATCCAATGCGCTCCATCGCCCAGAATCACCAGCACCAGCGCTGCCAGGTGAGCGCTGCGCCGGCTCATTTCCACCTCGATCCGGGGAAAGAACTCATCAGCATGCTCGATCCCGGTGACACAGGAGGTCTTGGTGCAGTGCGCTGCACCCTCCCGGTCCACCTTCACCGCTGATACCGTCGCTACCTTGGAGTCCCGAAACACGCGATCGTAACTCTTTTTCCCATCTTCAGTTACCCGCTCGTTCGCGCGTGTCGCCACCTTCCCCGCGTCGATGCCCACGACCATCGTCCCGGTGATCTCTTCGCGCACCGCCACCGGCTCGTCGGCACGCTCGACAATCTCCCGCTGGCGTTGCTCCGCCAACCCGTCAGTAACCGCCCGCACCATCTCGAACGCCTTGTTCATCGACACCAGCTCCCGCCCGTCAGGCCGCAACACCTCGTGGAATTGCGCCAGACCCTGCTCGTAGGACTGCTCGGCGCACCACCGCGCCATGAAGTACTGGCACCCAGGCGTGTACCCGCCCGCGATACCCAGTTGCTCTGTCAGCGGCACCCACCCCTTGCCACCGCCACCGAGCGGCGCGTAGTAGGCGCGCACCAAGGTGATCACGCCGAACAGCCCATGCAGCGTCTTCCGCCGTCTCCCGACAAAGCGGTACCGAACCTCGCCGCGGGTTGCGCGCGCACCGACATACCCATCACCGACTTGCTCACACCAGCGTTGCATCGCTGCACGTCCCGCAGCCACCAGGCACTTCAGCATACCGAGCTCCGCGGCGAGCAGATCCCGTGGTCCGCTGCACGGGTTCAGGTCAATCCCGCACCGGGTCTTGCAAAACCGGAGCAACTCCGTTACCAAGGTCTCACTCATTTTGGTCCCCTCCCAGAGACAGGTCGATGTTTACCACATCACCGAATCTCTGGTCTCTGGGAGGGTTCCTATTCCGCTACCACAGAGAAAGAATGCACCCGTAGGCTGAGGGTGCGAACGCCGAAAGCGGTAGCAAATCATTGACTCTGGGGCAGAAAAAAGGTCTACCTACCCCACGACACCACACCATGGGGAGGTAGACCATGAATACGGAAGGACTTATAGCGGCCGCCGAGGGCCTTGTCAAGGAGTTGCAAGGGCGCATCAACGGCGGCCGGATGGATCTCCAGGAGGCGGAAGCCAAGATCCTTGAGATGGTGAACTGGATCGGCGACGAGATGGTGCAGGAAGTGGTTGCCGGACTCGCTGAGCCGACATCCGCCAACCAGATCACGGTTGGCGGTGAGGTGGCCAGGACCGTATGGACTATGCCCGTTACCGCGATCTCGGGTGGCCGATCGGCAGTGGCTTGGTCGAAGGGCAGTGCAAATTGGTTGTCGGTCGGCGCTTCAAGGGCAACGGGATGAGATGGCGACCGCACGACAACCGCTGCGTGCTACGCACCCGTCTGGCTCTGCTCAACGGCGATCTCAAGCGTTACTTCAGTCCTCCTGACGACTGCCAGATCAAAGCCGCCTGATCGTGTCAACCCCTGTTGCCGCTTTTGGCATTGGCACCCGTAGGCTGGCACCTCAGCAATTCTCGGTGAGCGGCGGTTGACGGCCTGAGGCGGATGTCTGGGGCGCCGGCACGGCAAGGTGGTGGCGAGAGCACGTCGGCAGAACGAACCGGGCGGCGCAAACGGGCGGATTCCGGGTAGGACTCGGTTCAGCGAGCCGTTTCTGACGATGGATGGCACGTTTCGACCGCTGGGAGAGATGCGTTGCAAGGTTGTCGGGGCGCACCGGTCGGTGGCCGTGGCATGAATCGGGACAAGCTGGGGCACTAGCGATCCTGATAGGGCGGCAACGGCTGCGGTGGCGAGTTCATGCGCACCAGCACCTGGTCCCAGGAGGTAAACAGAAACAGCCGGAAGGCGGAGCGCACCTCGTCCCAGAACGCACGGCGGGAACTGAAGAAGGTGCGGACGCGCTGATACAGGCCGTCCACCAGTTCAAAGATCTGGTGCATGAAGAAGGCGAGCAGGTTGAGCGTAAACAACGCCTCTGACAGGTGCTGGTGGCCGTGGCCGAAGTTGTGCTCCAGGTGATAGCCCTGGTTCTTGAGCGTGTTGAAGCCTTCGTTCTCGATCTTCCAGCGTGCCCGCGCGGCGCGCACCAGTTGCACGATGTTGTCGGCGGTGGGCACCAGGTCGGTGACCCAGGCGTTGCGAAGGTTCACCTTGCCACTGTCTGCGACGATCCGGAACTGGATGAAGTTGATGCGCGGAGCGTTGCGGCTGCCGTTCAGGGGCACATCGGTGACCCACTCGTACTCGCGGCGTTCGCCGCGGTGGTGGGTATGGTGGCGGTCCAGCAGGTTGCCGCGGCGCAGGCCGTCGATATCCTGGTAGAGGGATTTATGGTCTCCTTCTTTGGCGACCAGCAGGAACGAGAAGCGCGCCGCGCGCAACCGCTCGACGAAGGGCTGCTTGGAGTAAAGACTGTCGGCGACGATAATTGCCGCCATGCGCGGGTAGTCGCCACGGAGCCGCTCCAGCATCCGGCAGCCGGCATTGATTTCGCAATCCTGCTTGTGGTACTTGCCGCCTCTGCCGTCACTGTTGCGGATGAACTCGGGAGCAAGGGGGAGCACTTGGCGCTTGTCCGGGTGCACGATGGCGGCCTGCAGGATGTCATGGTGATAACTCGTGACGCCGGCTTTGGTGGTGGTCAGGCAGTGCTCGCAGTGGACCGAGTCGGAGTCGAAATAACGTGACCCATCGAGCGTGATATCACGCTGAAAGATTCGTGATCTGACTGGGGGCTGGGCTGGGCTCGACAGTGCGTCAGTTTGAAATCTACACCGCCTCCTGGTGCTTGCGGTGTACGGTGGTAAGTGATACGTTCGACTCACAACGCATTGTAGCTACGCCGCCTGAGGCCCCCCTTGTTGTACGTCGGAAAGGCCAGCGACCCGCCTCGTATAGCTTGTCAGGTTTTGTCGGCAAACAACTCGTCTGCTTCCGGCATTGCGTGTTGCGCGTCAGGCTCTGATCCGTTCTTCGCAACCAGCGCGGCTTGCGTCTCTCGGTACTCTCTCGCCTCCGGGATAAGAGTAAACTGGGCCGTTACACCTTTGGCACGAATAAACGACTCAACTTCGCCCAGAGACACGTTGCAGAAGTACTCCTTTCTGTAGTTCACGAGATTTACGCGACGGTCCTCAAAGTGTTCGTGTAGAGACCGCTCCAACGCAGGTGCATCCTCGGAGAACATCATCACATGCATATCAAACGGAAACGGAACCGAGGCGTCGCTAAGCTCTTTGACACGATCCATGGGCTCCATCCTCCGTGTCATACCAATCTTCACCACATCATCGCCAAAAGACCCCTTGTTCGAGAGCACATAAACGAACCCAGACCTTGTTAGCTGTGCTCGTGCTTTCACTCGTTCCCGTCGGCCGTGTGCCTCTCCTACTTTGTGCTCTAAGGAGGCGATCTGCTTTATGAGCCTTTTCAGCTGCTCTCCTGTTGCCGCGTCCGCTTCGGATCGCGCCTTAGCCAGCGCCGCTAGTTGTCGTTCTTCCTCGCGTGCTGCTTCTGCCTCGGCCTTCGCTAGTTCCCGTTCGGATCGTGCCTGCTCTCGCATTTGTGTTCGATGCTCGCGCTCTTGCTCCTTTTCCTCGTTTCTCTTGTCTTGGTACTCGTGTGTCAGCCTGATTTCGGTGAGTTTCTCCTTCAGATAGGTAGTGGAAATCGACATCTTCATGACTTCGCCCAGCTTATTGATGTCGGCATAGGATTTCTCTACGCGCCTCACCATTTTAGTTGCGTTGTTCCATCTGACCTTTGCTACGGCGGAGTCACATTCTCCATTGAATGCACGAAGCATCACCTTGGTGTACTGCCTCTCCATTCTTTTCCCGGCCGCTCGGCTTCCCTCAACGGTCCAATTTCCGGGCGTCCGTACCGCTCCACCCTTGCGGATCAGCTGCCGCTGCCGATCTCGGCAACTCTTCAGAGCAACCTTGTAGTCCTCAGACGTATCGAAAGTGAAATGCGGTCGGTATAGTCCGAAGGAGACGTCCTCCAGGTTTTCTTCAAGAAGCGCTATTTCTTCCTCTAATCGCGTGTACTTGTGTCGTGCTTTCCTGTACTGGTTCGTAAGTTCTGTCCGCTTTTGTCTTTCCTCAGCAACGATGGACTGATGGCGTTTTCGTTCCGTTAGATGATGCTTCTCCGCACGCTCAATTTCTCCTTTTATTTCTTCAGTCTGTGCGCGCAAACGCTGCTGGACGACTTCCGCCTCCGCTTCCAGGTCGATGATGGCGCTAAACCGCTTTGCGAATGACGCATGTTCCGCTCTCTCTGCTTTCAGCATCGCCAAGCACCTGAACCAAGCGACGGTCAGTCCGGCTATCCCCGCTAATGCGACGAAAACAGCGATCATCGTCTCATCCACAAATCATCTCCCGCTTTCCGGTCGCAAGCCTCTTGCCTACCATCGCCGGGCGGCACGGAACACGGCGCGGCGAGTCACCCGCGCGGCAAGGGGAAACACAGCATGCGCGCCAGTCGTCACATCGCTGCCTGGAATGAGGACTTTCTCTACTCGCTGCTCACTACTTGAGTAAATCCACTCAGTCGATTGCCCTGAGATACGCTCCCTTGATCCTCGCGTTACATACCGGAGACCCGTTATCATGTGCACAGGTAGGGACTTGCGCCAGCGATCTCTTATAGAGATACAACGGATCGCCGGGAGCGGAGGAGCGCTGCCATGCTCATAAATGATGTAAGGAACTGTACTTACAAGCGTCGACTGCCTCCGGTCCTTCGGAAGGCGGCTTAGGCGAGGATTTAGGCGCTCCGGGGTGCATTCTTTCTCTGTGGTAGCGGAATAGGAACCCTCCCAGAGACCAGAGATTCGGTGATGTGGTAAACATCGACCTGTCTCTGGGAGGGGACCAAAATGAGTGAGACCTTGGTAACGGAGTTGCTCCGGTTTTGCAAGACCCGGTGCGGGATTGACCTGAACCCGTGCAGCGGACCACGGGATCTGCTCGCCGCGGAGCTCGGTATGCTGAAGTGCCTGGTGGCTGCGGGACGTGCAGCGATGCAACGCTGGTGTGAGCAAGTCGGTGATGGGTATGTCGGTGCGCGCGCAACCCGCGGCGAGGTTCGGTACCGCTTTGTCGGGAGACGGCGGAAGACGCTGCATGGGCTGTTCGGCGTGATCACCTTGGTGCGCGCCTACTACGCGCCGCTCGGTGGCGGTGGCAAGGGGTGGGTGCCGCTGACAGAGCAACTGGGTATCGCGGGCGGGTACACGCCTGGGTGCCAGTACTTCATGGCGCGGTGGTGCGCCGAGCAGTCCTACGAGCAGGGTCTGGCGCAATTCCACGAGGTGTTGCGGCCTGACGGGCGGGAGCTGGTGTCGATGAACAAGGCGTTCGAGATGGTGCGGGCGGTTACTGACGGGTTGGCGGAGCAACGCCAGCGGGAGATTGTCGAGCGTGCCGACGAGCCGGTGGCGGTGCGCGAAGAGATCACCGGGACGATGGTCGTGGGCATCGACGCGGGGAAGGTGGCGACACGCGCGAACGAGCGGGTAACTGAAGATGGGAAAAAGAGTTACGATCGCGTGTTTCGGGACTCCAAGGTAGCGACGGTATCAGCGGTGAAGGTGGACCGGGAGGGTGCAGCGCACTGCACCAAGACCTCCTGTGTCACCGGGATCGAGCATGCTGATGAGTTCTTTCCCCGGATCGAGGTGGAAATGAGCCGGCGCAGCGCTCACCTGGCAGCGCTGGTGCTGGTGATTCTGGGCGATGGAGCGCATTGGATATGGGACCGGGTCTCCCAGCTGTCCGAACCCGGGCAGAAGGTCTGGCACATCCTCGATTTCTGGCATGCCTGCGACCACTTGGGGAAGATCGGCAAGGTGTTGTACGGCGAGGGCAGCGAGCAGTTCAAGAGATCCTTCAAGCGCTGGCGCAGCCTGCTGCGCAAGGGCTGCGTCGCCGCCGTAATCAAGGAACTGCAGGAACTGCACGTCAGTGGCCGCTACAGCGAGAAGCAGTGCTACGACCTCCAGGGCGAGATCAACTACTTCACGGCCAACCAGCACCGCATGGACTACCCGCTGTATCGATCGTGCGGTCTGCCGATCGGCAGCGGTGTAGTCGAGGGAGCCTGCAAGAACGTCGTCGCCAAGCGCATGAAGCAGAGTGGGATGACTTGGTCGCTGGACGGAGCCAAGGAGATGCTTCAGCTCCGCGCTTCGGCGAAGAGCCGTCGCTTCTGGGACGATTTCGAGAGCCTGTTGCCCTCATCGCCCACCCCAGAATCCAACCAGATCCAGCTTGAGGCTGCCTGACCGCTACCACACTGACGGAATGCACCCGGCGCTCCGCCCCCGCTGGACCTGCTCAAACGAGGTCGATAGAATGGCCTGCAGGGGCCTGCTGGAACCGCTCAGCGTTCGTCATAACCAGTTAGGATTGGAGCCCCGGTCTCGCTCAATAGGCTGCCGAGCCAAGCCACCGCGCAGAGTACCGCCAGGAACACGACATTCATGTAGCCCCTACTCCGAGGAATATCTTCAATCCTTCCGGGGCATCGTGAGCGTTCAGCACAAGCCACCCCGGCTCGTAGTCGTGCCGCTCACCATCAAGAACATGCCTCAGCTTCCGCTCGTCGATCAGGATGGTCTCGCCACGGTCACAGTACACAACGGCCATCAGCGACTCTGCCATCCTTGGAGGCTGGTTCATCATCACGAAGAAGTATCCACTCTTGTCTCGCACGATCACTGTTGGATCGGGCGGCCCCTCTATGCCGGCCCGGCGCAATCGTTCACGCTCTATCTGGATTCCCTCCTGCCGGCCTCGCTCCATACCTTCTTCCAGCGCTTGTTGCTTGGTCTGCCTAAGCAGCACCTTCGTGATCCCCACGATGAACCCCTCGATCGCGCCACATCCCAGGATTGCTCCCGAGACGTAGCTGTTCAGGTACTCGACAATAGCGCCCAAGAAGTACAAGAGGCTCTCCAGGCACCATCCCTTTCCCTGCTGCACGGTGCTACCTATCGAAAGCACCAGCCCGACAATTACGACGGTCTCGACGATCCCCAAATAGAACGGGAAGCGTCGAGCCGACACATCAAGCAACGACACCTGATCGTCACTTCTTCTACCTCGCCCCAACCCCATTGTACCAGAAAACCACCTGATTCGTATACCACTAACACGTCTAACCCCTGGACTAATAGAGACTTACGGAGACTATGCCTCCAACCTATCACCTTGACCATTTTCTGTCAAGCTCCCCACCGGGCTTGGTCGGACCGGAGTTGGCATGGGAGAAACACGGGTGCGAGCGTATACTGGGCGACGTAATCTTTGAGGGGGGCGCGAAGTAGGCCGGCGATGCACTGGTGTAGCGCCTGCGGGCGAACCCGTTGTCAAGCTTGGTCCCGAGGCCCGTGGCGTTGTTATTGGTGAGGGTCGACTCGCGGCGCTGTCGCTGTTGATCCATCCCGATAAGGAGAATGCTCAGTTTGCTTCACGCCTCGGCCGCTCCTCTCATTCCCAGGGAGGAGTCATGGCACGACGCAAACGCGGAGGCAGACGGAGCGGCAAAGGCAATCGCTCGACGCAACCGCAGGAGGTGCACCCCAACGCGGCCGGATTGGATGTGGGCGCCACCATGGTATATGCGGCGGTACGCGCTGAGCGTGCCGAACAGCCGATCCAATCATTCCCGACGTTCACGTGCGATCTGCATGCCTTGGCCGATTGGCTGAGCGCCTGCCAAGTAGACACGGTGGCCATGGAGTCGACCGGCGTCTACTGGATTCCGGTCTATCAGATCCTGGAAGCACGCGGCTTCGAGGTGGTGCTGGTCAACGCCCGCCACGTGCGCTCGGTGCCCGGTCGTAAGAGCGACGTCGAAGACTGCGAGTGGCAGTGTTGTCAGCACTCGGTAGGGTTTCTGCGCGGTTCGTTCCGACCGCCTGACGAGGTGTGCGCGGTGCGCTCCTTGTTGGGTAGTGGGTCAATTTGAAAGTGACCCACTACCGCGTCGCTGGTAGAGTTGACCGGCGCTCGGACCCGCTCTTACCTTTCCTGCGGGTCGCCTGGAACCACCAAGTAGCCGAGCGGCTCGGGAGGATTACTTGGCCGCCGGCAAACCGGGCTTGACCGTAGAGGAGTTTCTCGCCACCGGGTGGCCCGGACGCCCTTCTGGCGCGGCGCCCTCGCAGCCACCGGCGCCCAAGGAGCGCAAGAGCGACCGCGTCAGGAAGTGGCTCGGGACGCTCGCTACAGTAGTCCTGGCGGTCGCTGCAGTCGTCGGGACGGTCGTGGCAGTTGGAACCTTCATGGTCTCAGTCTCACCTCCCTCAAGCTCCCCGCCGGAGGGCAGCCCGGTGTCGGCTCCAGCAGAGACCATCCGTACCCCCGTCGAGGGCGAGCCTGAGTTGCATCCGCCCGTATCAGGCTACGGCGATGAGCCCATCGCCTCAATCCCGGCCACGGAGTCCTACGATGGCGTTCCCGTCACGGTAGTCAAGGCCGGGTTCATCCATTATGTGTTCCTGAGCCGTTTGTGGCCGGGGGAGTATGCAGGCCTCGTCTCCGCCGAGTCAGTTACGCCTGCCATCTTCTCGATCGAGGAGAAGAAGCGTGGCTGGGTGATCGTGCGGGGAGAGAGCGAAGGGATCGGCTGGCTCAGTGTGGTCGCCGAAGACTTCCGCGGGCGCAGATACAGGGCGTCCGTGCCAGTGCACGTCCGGAGCGGCTTGCCCCGAGTGCGCGCCGGCCTGAAATCAGACCGATTGGATAGGAAGCGGAATGGACTCTCCGTCCCGCGCAGACTACGCCTGCGCCCAACCTCTCGTCAACACCGACGATGAAACTCTCGCCCTCGCCGCGCACTACGCCTCGGTCATGACCCGGATGGTTCGACGCGGAAGGCTCTGCCGGCACGGCGCGCGGACCTCATTTGCCGCTTGGTCGCGCTCCGATCTCGGATTCCCGTATGTCATTTCTGGGGAGAGAATTATCTGCTGAAGTTTCGCCGAACTACTATACATTTGTCTGGTAATGGTAACTCGTTATTCTGGCAAACGATGGGTGGCGGGCCAGGCAACTCCTTCCGGCGCGGAATCACGCTGGTGCAGCTCATGGAGATGTACCCGGACGACGCCACCGCGGAGGCTTGGTTCATCGCGCAACGCTGGCCAGACGGCATCCGCTGTCCGCACTGTGGCTCCGCCAACGTCCAGGAGAAGGCCGCCCACAAGTCCATGCCGCACCGCTGCCGCGCCTGCCGCAAGCGCTTCTCCGTCCGCATCGGCACTCCCCTGCAGGAGTCGAAGCTCGGCTACCGGACCTGGGCGATGGCGATCTACCTGATGGCCGCCGGCGTGAAGGGGACCAGCTCCATGCGGCTCCACCGGGACCTCGGGATCACGCAGAAGACCGCCTGGTTCCTCGGCCATCGCATCCGCGAGGCGTTCCGCGAACAGGGCACCGACCAGTTCGACGGCTCCGGCCCGGTGGAGATCGACGAGGCGTATGTCGGGGGCAAGGAGCGGAACAAGCACGCGAAGAAGCGGCTTGGGAGGGAGGATACCTACTGGGGCAAGACGATCGTCCGCGCAGTCCGCGACCGGCCATCGAACCGGATCACCGCGTCGGTGATCCCGCACACCGGGCGGGGCGTGATCCACCCCTTCGCCAAGGAGCGCATCGCGGAGGACACCATGATCGTGCCCGACGAGCTGGGCTCGTACCGGGCGCTCTCCAACCACTACGCGGTGAACCACAGCCGCGGCCTGTACGTCGACTGGCTGGCGCACACGAACGGCCTCGAGAGCTTCTGGGCGCTTTTCCGGAGGGCGTACCACGGCACCTACCATCACTGGAGCCGGCGCCACATCCAGCGTTACCTGGACGAAATGGCCGGCCGGCACAACCTCCGCCCGCTCGACACCGAGATGCGGATGATCGTGATGGTGCAGCAGATGGTCGGGAAGGTGCTGCCCTTTCCGCAAGCAAGCTGGCGCCGCGGCGCCTGCGGCAGTTCATCCTGCTCCCGACCTGGTCCCCGAAAGCTACCTTTCGGAGACCCATCAGCCGCCCCCCGAAGCTACCTGGCCGGCCTTGCCTCAAGCTCCCTGATTCGGCGTTCGTGATCCGCATGGGCAGCCTCGGTGCGGTCCCAGCGGTCTTCGTTGTCCCGGTCGATCTTGTCGAAGCGCTGGTTCACTTCCTCGAAGCGGCGGTCCATCTTGTCTTCAAGCCGGTCGAAACGGACGTTCAGCACGCTCATCGCATCATCAAGGTACGCCTTCAGTTCTGCGTCGGCATTGAGGAGCGGGTCCACTCAGCACTCCATCGCGGGGTCGCTACTCAAGAACATCCAGGTCCTTCCCGAGTCCAGCCATACGTATCCGCTCGTGTAGTTCTCGCGGCCGTCGGCGTCTACCAGCGACGCCCACGGCACACCAAGCACCGCCGACGTGACCTGCGTGCCGTCTGGCTCGATCATGGTGAACTGCATATACCTCGGTTCATACTGCCACCGGCCATGACCAATGAGTCCACAGTTCGGGTTCACCATGGTGGCCGTGCCATCCTCGAAGACCCGAATGTAACCCATTCTGGGGGCGTTTTTGGCCTCTGTCTGCCTGACAGACCAAACGCCAACAGGGCGGAATCTCTCGATGGCCTCTCTTTCGCGGGTGATTTGGCCGGCGAGATGGCCCATGGCATCCATGTCTCGTCGGTAATTTCGCGATTTGGGCTCTGTTTCGGGCTCGGTTGCGGCAGGCGGGTCGGGAGGGTCTGGCTGGGTGGCCGGTTGGAGGGAAACCCCTTCACCGTCTGATTCGGGCGGCCCAGCGGCCTTATCGGGCTCTGGGCGGAACGCAGGCACTTCGTTTTCCTGCTCGGCTGCCCGCTCCTCCCCCGTAGCGGACGGCGCCGCGTAAGCGACGGTGGCTACTGGTTTTACTGGCGATTCTTGCGCGTCGGTCGGCGTGTCGGAAATCCCAACACCTACCCCGATCAGGAAGGCGAACAGGGCAACGACGAAATACGAGCCGATGCGCAGCAGTTTTCGGAACAGGCGCCGGAGAGGACGCTTCTTCGGTTGATTCTCGTTCATGGATCACCTCTCGTCCCCGGCCCGCAACAAAGGTGCCGGGCTGGTTCGCAAGAGGCACCACGATCACGCAGTTACTCTGAACTTCTGACCTATTCACGCCACGGCCGGGTAGCTACTCCCATTCGTTGACGACGCTGTTGTATTCGACCAGCAGCCCGGCTCGGGCGTGATCGAGTACCTCTTGCTTGAAGGGTCAGTGTAGCGCCGGACCGGCATCTGTCAACCGGCTGGTTTACTTACACTTGGCCATACGTGGGGCACACTTGGGGCAAGGCGGCCGCCACCAAATCACAGGCCGGGAGGATCACATGATGACGAAAGAGGACAAGGCGTGGATCGCAGCACTGCTCGACGAGAAGCTCGCTCCGATCCATGCGCGGCTCGACGGCGTGGACAGGACGAATCAAGCGTTGGTCACGGCCGTGACAGACCTACTGGAAGCCATGCAGAGCCCCCTCGCGTTCCAGATCAAGCGGAATCTGGAACGCGAGTTGGCCTGACGAGCCGGAGGCGGTTGACCGGCGGCGTTGGGTGGCGGTAGCCTTGCCCCGATGGCTGACAAGGCGAAGACGAGGAAGGCCGCGAAGCGACCGCGGCGGAGCTTCATCCAGGAGGACTTCGACGAGCTGTGGACTCCGTTGGCCGTCTCGCCGGAGGCCCTGGCGAAGGCCGTCCTGCGGACTCCAGCGAAGCCGCGCAGTTAGCCTCCGGAGACCTCCTTCCAGGCAGCAGCCTCTGCCTCGACCAGTTCTTGCCTCGCGGCGGCGTAGTTGTTGACCGCCTCCAGAACGCTGTCCGAGTTAGGAAGCCTGTGCAGCCGGACGGTGGCCTCCGCGCCTTTGTAAAGAACGGACCGAAGTCCTGAGACAACCCAGAAAAGTCCTTGGACATCTCCTCCAGCCGCGCTTGAGTGCTGGTATGGGCGCTTGGCGTCCTGGAGTCGGCGGTGCGCTGCGCCGATCGCCTTGATGGTAGGTGCCACGCGCGGCAGCTTACCAGCCACGGCGGGCCAGGGCCAGTGGGCCACTCACCTATATGAGTCCCCAAAGGTTACGGTGAATCGAGGCGACCTTCAACACGTCCTGGCGATTGGCGATTGGCGATTGTCGAGCGAACACGGGTCAGAAACCGCCAACTGGAACAAGCCTGCCTCCATCTGCTGGACGTGATAGCTCATCAGGCGAACATCGTTCAGCAGCGACAGAAAGCGTTGGCCAGCCTTCCACCGCTGCCGGACGATTGGGACTGATGGCTTGCCGTCGATGGACGACGTGCCGGTGCCGATGAATCTGCGGGATAGACCTGGCGGCGGAAGGCTTGCGGGGCCCCGGGTGAGGGGTGGATAATTATGCACCCACCTCGATCCCCATGCACCCCTGTCAACTAACTATATTATATCCCCAGAGCTAGGTCCCGTCCGGGCAGCAGTTTCACATTGGCTCTTTCCCCCGGACGGGTGGCTTCCTAGAAATCGGATCGGTGGCTCTATTGCACCGGATTATGCGTATTTCGAATACCCTAAGTTGACTATAGGTGAGTGATATGCCATATTCTGCGTATGGCACAAGAGAACCGCCGGCAGATATCGCTCCGTACGTCCGTTTGGAAGAAGGCATCGCAGATACGGGACACACTGTCTACGATGAGCAGCCGCAAAATGACGATCTCGGACACGATCGATCGGGCGCTTGTCTGTTTGGAGGATGCTCACTCTCGCGGTGCGTGGCTGTCGCCAAAGGAAGCCGCACCAATGGTTGAAGAGCGGATGAGAAAGGAAGTCATCTCCGTGCTCACCCAGTTTGTAGCGCGGGCGTTGCCCAACAGCGTGGTTCGAGGGGTGACATTCCACCCGGAAGGAGTGCCGGGAGGCGGAGGGACGTTATTCGTGCACCTTGATGACAAGGCTGTACCGGTGCTCATAGGAGCAGGTGAAGTAGGCGCCGTGGGTCTGGCTGATGGCTGATACTCCCACAATCCTGCGGCTACCGGCCGTGATCGCGATGGTTGGCGTTAGCAGGGTCTCAATATGGCGCTGGGTGAGGGCCGGGACTTTCCCACGCCCAGTTCGCCTTGGGGCACGCGCAGTCGGCTGGCGCGCTAGCGACTTACAACGGTGGGTGGAGTCGCGGCCGTCGGCATGACACCCTCCGCCAACGGCGCGAACGGATACGACCGGAAGTCGAGTCTCCAAGGGTTCGCGCCGACCATCCTGTGCGCCATCATGCGCATCTGGACCTCCGTGTCCAACGGCCGCTGGTTGTGACGACCGACAAACTCGTCGATGTACCGCTGGAGGTGGACCAGGGCTCATGCGGTGGTAGGTGCCGTAGTAGCCCCGCTTGAGCAGTGCGCCCAGAACGACTCCATGACGTTGACGTGCGCTTGGTCCTCCAATTCATTCTGACGTGGAATCGGAGGGCGCACTACACTCGGGACCGTGTGGCGACTTCCCTGGTGCGGAGCAGCCTCAACCGGCGTAAAGCACCTATGGTGGAGAACTTCGTAAAGTGGCAACAGTAGTGATACCGTCTGCCACCACGATAGTATAAGATATTATCCTGCAATCGATTATACAACTGCGACGATGGAGGTGGCGGGAATCGAACCCGCGTCCTGAAAGGTGCGCGTACGGCGTCTACAGGTTTAGCCGGACTGTTGCGTTCTTGGCGCCGCCTTTGCGAGCCGGCTCACGGGCGGCGGTGCAGCCCGCTGTTTGTCTTTCCCGCCGCACCCGCAGGCCGATGCGGCGGTGAGTCCTGAATGGCGTCGGGGATGCTCGTCGCTCAGGACCGCACTTCAAGTCCCCGTGGCTACGTGATTTAGGCAGCCAGTGCTAGATCTGTATCGGCAGATCAAATTGTCCAGGTTAAGGAGGCTGGACTCCACCTGCAACCGTAAACGTCATGCCTCCCAGTCGAGGCCTTGTCACCCCCTAAAGAGCAGGGTCACCCCCAAAAAGCCATGGGGTCACCCGCACGTTGTAAGGTCACAAGCTCCGCTGCCCGCTGCGCACCTGGCGGTCCAGGTCGCGGTCCAGGTCGCGGCGCTTGATGTCTTCGCGCTTGTCGAAGGTCTTCTTGCCGCGGCACACGCCGAGCTCGACCTTGACCAGCCCGCTCTTAACGTAGAAGCGCAGGGGGATGAGCGTCAACCCGCGCTCGGTGACCCGCCGGCGCAGGCGCCGAATCTCGTCGCGGTGGGCGAGCAGCTTGCGCACGCGCGTGGGGTGGTGGTTGAACTGGTTGCCGAACGCGTACGGGGTAATGTGCAGCCCCACCAGCAACAGCTCTCCGTCGGCGATGCGCGCGTAGGAATCGGTAAACGAGAACTGCGCCGCCTTGACCGACTTCACCTCGGTGCCGCGCAACGCAATGCCGCACTCCATGCGGTCGTCGACGTGGTAGAAGTGGCGCGCCCGGCGGTTGGTGGCGAGCGTCTTGACCGCCTCGGCGCCGGTCCCGGATCGGCGGCTCACGACCGCACCAGCGCCAATCGAAAGCCGAGTACCGGCGTGCACCATTCGGCCGGCTGCGAACCACGGGTATGCACGGTGACCACGCGTGGATCGGAGGTAAACGCCCCGCCGCGCACCGCGCGCCGGCTGCCGACCTCCGGCAGCGCGTGCGTGTGCGCCGCCGCTGCGCCACCCGCGGCGAACAGGTAACGCGTCGGCGAGTACCAGTCCGCCGTCCACTCCCACACGCTGCCGAGCATGTCCTGCAGCCCGTAACCGTTGGGCGGCGAATACCCGGCCGGCAGCAGTCCGGCGCCGGGGGCGGCGACATGGCCCTGCGCACGGTCGCCGCCGGGGTACAGCCGACCGTGCAGGCCGCCGCGCGCGGCGTACTCCCACTGCGCTTCGGATGGCAGCCGCACTTGCCAGTGGCCGCCGTTCGGCGCGGCGGCGAGTTGTTCGCCGACCCATGCGGCAAATGCCTCGGCCGCCGGCGCCGATACGTACACCACCGGCTCCCGTTCCCGCCCCGCCGGCGGCGCCCCGTTCTCCCAGTCCGCCAGGTAGTCCTGTGCGACGACGCCGCGCGCCACCAGGGCGGCCCGGTTCGCGGGCGACCACTCCGGGCGCGCTGCCACGAAGCGGGCGAACGCGGCCTTGGTCACCTCTCGTTGCTGCAGGTAGTACGATTCCACGGCAAGGCGGTGCGGCCAGGTCTCGAACGGCAGCACCGGTTCCTGCTCGCCGGTCAGCCGCCGCGCGTCGCCCATCACGAACGTGCCCGCGGGGATGCGGTGGAACACCATGCCGGCGGCGGTCACGGTGTCCTCCGGCGACTCGACCGGCCGGTCCGCCGCGGGTTGCTCGGCAGCGAGGCGCCGGCCCTGCTCGACGGCCGCGCCGTACCAGTCGGAAGCGAGCAGTTCGGAGCGCGGCTGCTGCGGGAGCAGGGCGGCGAGCCACAGCGGCAGGCTCGGACTGTCGGCGGCGAGCCGCGCCAGGTCTCGCAGCAGCCGCTGCAGTCCCGCGGCCGACGGCGGCGAACCGCCCGCGAGCCGGGCATGGGCGGCGAGCAGTGCGGCGAGCCCCGCTTCGTCCTCGATCAGAAGCATCGCATTGCGCATCAGGCGCTCGCCCAATTCCCGTGACGGTTCGCCGGCAAGCACAAGATCGCTCGCGGCATCGGTGACGATGCGAGCCACGGTCGGATTGCGGGCAAGATCGAGCAGCGCATGACGCAGCAATCCTTGCGGGTCGGCGGGCGCCAACTCGACGTGGCGCGCGTCGCTCCGTGGCAGCGGCCAACTCAGCAGGATGCGTCCGCCCACCTCCAGCGGCAGCTCCCGGGGATGGAAGTAGTCCTTGGCCACGGTCACGGTCCGTGCACCGGCAGCGACGCGCACCACCTGCGGGGTGACGCCGGCGAAGCGTCCGTCCACCGAGACCGTGGCGCCGGGCGGCGAGGAGGTGAACTCGATCACCGTGCCCGACCAGCGCAGGCCGGGCAATACCAGAATGGCGAACAGCAGCGCCGCGGCCGCACACCCGTACAGCACGGTGAGATAGGTGCCCGGTGCGATACCGGCCACCGTCCGCAGCCGGACCCGGTGGTCCGCCGCGTTGGGGAGCGTGGTGTTGCGTGCGCGCCGCGCGTGCATGGTTCGCCAAGTATAGGTATGCGCCCAACGCCGCGCATAGCTCGATGCGTGCCCATTGCCGAGGCAACGGCGGTTCCACTACCTTACCGGAGCGTGAGCAGGACGCCGTCGCCGACCCGGTCCGCAGACTTCTCCAGCGCGTGGCAGCGCTGGCAGCACGGAGTGGTGGCGGTTACCGAACGGTACCTGTCCTGGCGTCGCCTGCGGCGCGTGCGCCGCAAGATTCGCATGCAGGGCAAGCATCCGCTGCTCGATTGGGCGGAGGCGATCGGGTCGGCGATCCTGATCGTGCTGGTCATCAACCAGTTCCTGCTGCAGGCGTACCGCATTCCGTCCGAGTCGATGGTGCCGACCCTGCTGGTGGGCGACCGCATATTCGTGAACAAGCTGATCTACGGGCCCGAACTGATACCGGGATCGGTCAAGCTGCCGAGCCCGCGGCGGCCGCGCCGCGGCGAGGTGATCATCTTCGAGAACCCCACCTACGCGCCGGTCGGACCGGCGCTCGAACTGGTGCAGCGCGTCATCTACATGGCCACCCTGTCGCTGGTCAACATCGATACCGACGAGCAGGGCCGGCCGCGCGCTCACTTTCTCATCAAGAGAGCCGTCGGCATGCCTGGCGACCGGGTGCGGGTGCGCGGCGGCGACGTGGAGATCATGGTCGCGGGAGCGGGGCCGTGGCGACCGGAACGGGAGCTGATGCAGGAACTGGGATTGCCGTACAACGTGCGGCGGCTGTTCCCGCGGGACAGCTACGCCGATCTGCGGCTCGCCTCGATGGCGCGGGTGCGGGCAGCCGCGGGCGTGCGGGTGTCGGCCGCCGAGGCGCTTGCCGCCGAGCGCATCCGCGACATCGGACGGGTCGACTACAGTTTCTCCAACACCTGGATCGCCCGCGCCCGCTACCAGTTGGATCCACACAGCCACGCGCTCGCGCGCGACTGGCGGCGCCTGGAGCATGGCTGGCAGGTGCCTTCCGATGCGTTCATGCCGATGGGCGACAACCGCGACGACTCCCGCGACAGCCGAGACTTCGGGCCCGTAAAGCTGGACAAGGTGTTGGGGAAGGCCCTGTTCCACTACTGGCCGCCGTCGCGCTGGGCGGCGGTGCGCTGACCGCCGCCCGATGAACGAGACGCCGCGGCGCGCGCCGGTGGCGTACTACGTCCACGTGCCGTTCTGTGCGGCGCATTGCCCCTATTGCGACTATCCGATTACCGTCGGCAGCCTGGACCGGGCGGCTGAGCTGGTGTCTGCCGTGTTGAGCGAAGTGGAGACCCTGCGCGGCGCTCTGGCAGACCGCCCGGTTGCGGCGCTGTACGTAGGCGGCGGCACGCCCAGCTTCCTGCCGCTCGGCGAGTTGCGGCGGCTGCTCACCGGACTGGCCCGCGCCCTGCGCACGCCGGCGGCGGGCGGCAGCACCGGGCAGCACTTCGAGTGCACCCTGGAGGCGAACCCGGAGGACGTGACCCCCGAGCTGCTCGACGTGTGCGCGACCGCCGGCATCAATCGCCTCTCGGTCGGCGTGCAGTCGTTCGCCGGGCCCGTGCTGCGTCGCCTTGGAAGGCGCTGCACCGGAGGCGGTGTGCGGGCCGCCATGGAGTTGCTCTTCCGACGGTGGCGCGGCCGGCTGAACATCGACCTGCTGGTCGGGGTGCCCGGTCAGCGGTGGGCGGACGTGCGGGCGGACCTGGAACAGGCCGCCGACCTGGGCGTAGGCCACGTCACGCTGCTGCAATTGGCGGATCCGCCGGCCGGCGGGCCGCAACCGAGTACGGACGCCGATGACCTGTGGCTGGCCGCCGGCGAGGCACTGCGCTCGCGCGGATACGCCGACTACGAGGTCAGCCACTTCGCCCGGGGCGGCGACCATTCGCACTATTTGTGCCATGCCCTGCAATTGCAACCGGTGGCGGCGGCCGGTCCCGGATCGGCCGGCACGCTGCCGGCAGCGGCCGCCGCTCACTACGGCGGCGCGGTCGCCACCGAGTCGGGCGCCGTGCGCTGCACCCACACCGCGGACCTCGACCGCTATCTGGCCGGCTGCGACGACGGCTGGGGATGTGCCACCGAACCCGTGTCCGCGCGCGACCTGCTGGTGGAACACCTCCTGCAGGGGCTCCGGTTCACTGCCGGCATCGCCGCCGTGTCGGCCTGGTTCCGTCCACCGCCGGGCACGCTGCTCGGTGAGCTGTGGCGGCGGTGGCGGCGGCACGGACTGGCGCACCGGCAGAGCGAGCGGCTGGCGCTGACTGCCCGCGGACGCCTGCAGCTCGACGGGTTGATGGCGATGGCGATCGACCATCTCGATCAGGCGGCGCGCACCGGCGAACGGATCGTCGCCTCCTGGCCGGACGGCGCCGGCTCCTGACTCGGCGGCTGGCGGGCGAACAGAATTCACCGGACACGGGCGGCGGCGCGGGCCGGCGCGCGTGTCTACGGCCGGCGGTGGGCCGCGAAGCGGTGCTCGCTGCGCCGCAGCGGCAGCAGCGCGAGCGTGCCGAGCACCACAAAGCCGGTGGCGATCCAGGCCACCAGTTCGGCGCCGGCGCGGCTGGCCAGTTGGATGCCGACCGTGGCGCCGAGCATCATGCGCATGCCGGTGGCAAAGGTGTGCGCCGACATGTACGCAGCCGTATTCTCGCGGTCGGCAAAGCGGGTTACCCACAAGCTCCAGGCCAACATCCCGCCGGCGTTGAACGCCCCCATCAGCGCCGCCCCGATAATGGCCGCCGGCACGCTGTGCAACTGAAAGAACAGCACGATGCTGAGCACCGAGCACATGTTCAGGCCGACCCGCACCGTGATGAAGTTGAAACGGTCGAACAGGTTTGCCCAGATCGGCGTGCACACCAGGCGCATGATGTCCGGTACGGTGCCGGCGATGAACGCGACCTGGACGGCCGGCAGGTCGAAACCGTAGCGCGGCTCGGTCAGAAACAGGATGCGCAGCGGCGCAACCAGCAGGCTGCCGAGGCCGAACAGAAACCACGCCCCGACGGTCAGGCCGAACGTGCGGTCGCGCCACAACAGCGCCAGCGCCGCCAACGGAGAGACCGCCCGCGCAGCACGGGCGGTCCGTCGCGGGCGCCGCGACGGCACGAACACCATCGCCACGGCCGCGACCAGATTCGCGATGCCATAGGCGGCTATGACGGTGTGGTAGCGGTCGCCGGAACTCTCCAGAATGGCGCCGCCGACGACGTGGAACAGTGCCGAGCCCAGCATCGCCAGCACCAATTCGACGGCCACCAGTCGGCCGCGCAGGCGCGCCGGGTAGTTCTCCTTGATGATCGCGGTGTACAACGGCAGGGTCACCGCGCCGGTGGCCGCCGCCGGAATCAGCCACAGGACGTGCCAAGTGAGGGAGGCTGCGCCCGCCGCGGCAAAGAATCCGGCCGCCGCCAGTGCCATCGCCCCGGCCACCACCAGGTTGCGCCGCACGGGCAGGCGCGCCAGGTAGGCCACCGCCAGCAGAGCCGCAATCAGGCCGAATGCCTGCGGCAGCGACACCAGTGTCTTGACGGCGTCGCCGGCGTCGAAGTGGCGCACCGCAATCAGCAGGAAGAAGGTCTTCGGACCTGATTCCAGGATGCCGAAGGCGAAACTGCGGATGGAGCCGAATACCAGCGTGCGGCGTGCCAGCAGCGGTACGTGGACCGCACCGCGGAACCGGCTGCCGCGAGGAGTGGCGCCGGAGGAGGTACGGTGCGTGCGCATGCTCGCCGCCGATTCTACCGTACGCGTTGTCTGCCCGTCAGCGGACCGCGCGGCCCGGCCCTCCCGACCACCCCGCGTTGACGCGCATCAATGGCGGCTGGTAGGGTGCATGAACAGGAGTCAGAATATTGTCAGGCCACAGCAAATGGCACTCGATACGCCACAAGAAGGGCGCCACGGATGCTAAACGCGGCAAGATCTTCACCAAGCTGATCCGGGAGATCACCGTCGCCGCCCGCCTCGGCGGCGGCGACCCCGATGCGAATCCGCGCCTGCGCACGGTGATGCTCAAGGCCCGCGAGGCAAACATGCCGCGCGACAACATCGATCGCGCGATCAAGAAAGGGTCCGGCGGCGGCGAGGGGTCCGACTTCCACGAGCTGCTCTACGAAGCGTACGGCCCCGGCGGGGTCGCGTTGCTGATCCAGGTGCTCACCGACAACAAGAATCGCTCGGCGGCGGAGATACGCAATATCCTCACCAAGGGGGGCGGCAACCTCGGGGACACCGGATCTGTTTCCTATCTGTTTTCCCGTAAAGGAGTAATAGCCTTCGAAGCAGAGCGTTACAACGAAGATCAGGTGATGGAGGTGGTGCTCGAGGGCGGTGCCGAGGACGTTTCCTCCGACGCCGACACGGTCGAGGTCCTTACCGGGCCGGAGGACTTCCATGCCACGCTCGACGTCGTGGAACGCGCCGGCCTCAAACATCGCGTGGCCGAGATCTCCTGGGTTCCGGATGTCAGCATGCCGCTCGACGAGGGCAAGGCGGGCAGCGCCCTGCGGCTGATCGAAGCGCTCGAGGATCACGACGACGTTCAGCAGGTGTCGACCAACATGGAGGCGCCGGAGCCGGTTGCCGCGGATATCGGTTGAGCGGCTGCTGCGGCGTGGCACTCGCCGCGCGCCCTGCAAGAGGATGGACGCGCGATGAGCGTGGTGCTGGGCATTGATCCGGGGCTCGCGTCGACCGGATACGGCGTGCTGGCCGCTACCGGCAGCCGCGTACGGCGCATCGCCGACGGCGTCATTCGCACGCCCGCCGGCGCCGACTACGGCAACCGCCTGGTCATGTTGTGTGACGGCCTGCGCCAGGTGATCGAAAGCTATCGCCCCGACGAGAGCGCCATCGAGGAGTTGTACTTCTCCAGGAACGTGCGTACCGCGTTTGCGGTTGCCCAGGCGCGCGGCGTGATCATCCTGGTGCTGGCGCAGTGCAAGGTGCAATACGGCGAGTATGCGCCCGGCGCCGTGAAACAGGCGGTGGCAGGTCACAGCAGGGCGCCCAAGGAGCAGGTGATGCGCTCGGTGAAGATGGTGCTCGGCCTGCACGACGAGCCGGTGAGCGACCACAGTGCCGATGCGCTGGCGGTCGCACTGTGCCACGTGCAGCATGCGCCGGTGCGTGCCGCGCTCGCCCGCGCCGCCGCGACGCGGTAGAATCGGCCCAACCGATGTTGTACAGCGTCACCGGCCGGCTGACTCACAAGGGCCTCGACGTCGCCCACGTCCAGGTGGGCGGGCTGGAACTGGAACTGTCGAGTTCGGCGCGCAGCCTGGAGGCGCTGCCGGCGCCCGGCGCCGAGGTGAAGCTGTACACCTTCCTGTATCATCGCGATGACCAGATGCGGCTGTACGGGTTCGCTTCGCAGGCGGAACGCACCCTGTTTCTCGACCTGCTGCGGGTCGGCGGGGTGGGGCCGCGGCTGGTGATCCGCATCCTGTCCGGAATCGAGGCCGCCGAGCTGGTGCAGGCCCTGGAAACCAACGATCTGCCCCGCCTGGTGCAGATTCCCGGCCTCGGCAACAGGACTGCCCAGAAAATGGTGCTCACCCTGCAGGGCAAGCTCAGCCTGCCGCCCGCCGCCGCGGCGCGTACCCCCGGTTTGGAGGAGGACATCACCGCGGCGCTGGCCGGCATGGGATTCGGCACCCGCGAGGCACGCGGCGCGGTGCGCGCGGCAATCAAGGAACTGGCCGCGGAGGCCGGCGCGGCCAGCGACAGCGAGCAGGAGGTTCTGCGCCGCGCGGTCGCCCGCCTGAGCTCGCTCACCGCCGAGCGGACTCCCGCCCCCGCCGCACCGGGCAGCGCGGCCAGTGGCTGACCGCGACGTAGCCGGCACCTACCTGCCGGACCACGACCGGGAGGAGGGCGCGCTACGCCCCAGGCGCCTGCGCGACTTCATCGGTCACGATCGCCTGCGCGAGAACCTGTCCGTGTTCGTGGCGGCCGCGCGGCAGCGCGGCGAGAGTCTGGACCACGTGTTCCTGAGCGGCCCGCCGGGGCTCGGCAAGACCACCCTGGCCGCGATTCTGGCGAACGAAATGGGCGTGGAGTTCCAGGCCACGTCGGCGCCGGCGCTGGAAAAGACCGGCGACCTGGTCGCGATTCTCACCCACATCGGCGAGCGCAACGTGTTCTTCATCGACGAGATTCACCGCCTGCGTCCGCCGGTGGAGGAACTGCTCTACACCGCCATGGAAGACAACGAGATCGACGTGGTGGTGGGGCAGGGACCGGGTGCGCGTTCCATCAAGATTCCGCTGCCGCCGTTCACGCTGGTCGGCGCCACTACCAAGACCGGGCTGGTGTCCGGTCCGCTGCACTCCCGGTTCGGCATAACCACCCGCCTCGACTACTACCAGCCGCCCGAAATCGCCGCGATCGTGCGCCGCACGGCCGGGATTCTGCAAACGGAACTGGACGGCGGCGCCGTGCGGGTGCTGGCGCAGTGCTCGCGCGGCACCCCTCGCGTGGCCAACCGCCTGGTGCGCCGGATGCGAGACTATGCGCAGGTGTGGGCCGACGGGGCGATCTCGTTGCAGATTGTGGAACGCGGTCTGGCAGCGCTCGAGGTGGACTCCAGCGGGCTCGACAAGCTCGATCGTGAGATACTGAACACCATCATCACCAAGTACGACGGCGGACCGGTGGGATCGGAAACCCTGGCCATTACCATCAGCGAGGCGGTGGATACCCTGGAAGACGTGTATGAGCCATACCTGATTCAACGCGGATTTCTGCAGCGCACCGCGCGCGGCCGGGTGGTGACCCCGCTGGCATACCAGCACCTCGGGCTCCCACTCGGCGGCGCTCCATCGCGGAAGGGGGCCGATGCGGACCAGCAGGTTCTGTTTTGATCTGCCGCCGGAGTTGATCGCGCAGCGGCCGGCGGCGCAACGCGGCGCGGCGCGGCTCATGGTGCTGGAGCGGGCTACCGGAGCGCTGCACCATGCGCGGGTAGCCGAGCTGCCGGCGTTCCTGGCCCCGGACAGCGTAGTGGTGCTGAACGATACCCGGGTGTTGCACGCGCGCCTGTCCGGCTGCCTGCCGGGGGGCAGAGAGGTGCCGTTTCTGCTGCTGGAACAGAGCAACGGCGGCACCCGCTGGCTGGCGCTTGCCCGTGGCGCGCGGCAGCTTGCCCGGGGCGGACGCACCGTGGCATTCCCGGGCGGCCGCTCGGCATCGCTGGGCGAACCGCCGGACGGCAGCGGCGCGGTGGTGCTCTCCTTCGATCGCCCGGTCAAGCCCGGCTACCTGGAGCAGCATGGTTCGATACCGTTGCCGCCCTACATCGACCGTCCCGCGGACGCCGCGGACGCCGAACGCTACCAGACGGTATATGCCGAGCATCCCGGTTCCGCGGCCGCGCCCACCGCCGGACTGCACTTCACGGACGTACTGTTGCGGCAACTCCGGCAACGCGGGGTCGCGGTGGTGCGCGTGACGCTGCACGTCGGAACCGCCACCTTCGCGCCCATTCGCAGCGAGCGGATCGAGGATCACGTGATGCACCGCGAGCGTTACTCGGTTCCGGAGGAAGCCGCGCTGGCGGTGGAGCAGGCGCGGCGCGAAAGCCGTCCGGTGGTGGCGGTCGGGACCACCGTGGTGCGTACCCTGGAGGCGGCCTGGGACGGCGGCACGCTACGGCGCGGCCCCGGGACAACCGACCTGTTCATCTATCCCGGACATCGGTTCCGGGTCGTGGATCAGCTCCTGACCAACTTCCACACGCCGCGCTCCTCGCTGCTGGCGCTGGTCAGCGCGCTGGCCGGCGAGCGGGAGGTCCGCTGCGCGTACGCCACGGCCGTCGAGATGCGCTACCGATTCTTCTCCTACGGCGACGCGATGCTGATCCGATGACGGCCGGGTCGCATGGTCTGCACGGTCGTGGCGTGATCGTGGCGGCGCACTCAGAACCTCGCCATGTGCTTCCAGATGCGGTCGAACACGGCCGCGCGCGGCCCACTGCCGTCGACGGTCACGACCTCCACACCGAGCGCCGCGTAGTGCGCGTTCACCTCCAGGTAGCGCTCGCGCAGGCGCCGCTGCAATGGCAGACGGTCGAACAGCTCGCGCGCGCCGCGGGCGGCAACGCGCCGCTGACACTCCTCGGGCGGGGTGTCGATGAAGATCAGGCGGCGCGGCAGCGGGAAGCGGGCGTTGATCGCAGACACGTAGTCGGCGGGGCAGTCTGTTGACTGATAGACCACGCTGGAGAACAGGTAGCGATCGCTGGCCACGTAGCCGCCGGCCCGCAGAGCGGCGAGCACGCCGCCCGGAGCGTGCAGGTGTTCGCTGCGGTCGGCCGCGAACAGCAGCGCCAGCGTGCACCCGGACACCGACAGCTCGCCGCGCAATACCGCGCGGATCAGCCTTCCGATCGGTCCGTCGGTGGGTTCGCACGTGGCGAAGCAGGTCGTGCCGCGGGTGCGAAGTGCATCTTGCAGCATCCCCAACTGAGTCGAGGTTCCCGCGCCGTCGAGGCCTTCGAACACCACGAATCGGTCCAGGATATCGGGCGTGTCGCTCATTTCCGGGCGTGGCCAGTGTACACCGGACCGCCGCCCCGCCGCCGGCGCGCCGCGTGCCGGTGCGCCACGCATGGGTGTGCCGGAGAGCAACGCCGGCGGCATGGCGCACCACGGTGGTGCTGACGCTGGCGGTCGCGGCCTCCGCGCACGGGCCGGCAGCGGCACAGGAAGCGGACGCCGCGCCGCTGGAGATCCCCGATCTCACCGTCACCGCCGAGGATCCGCTCATTCTGCTGCCCCCTCTCGGGCCGCCGGTGAACCAGGAGCCGCTCGCCGTGCCGGCGTCGGATCGCGGGCGCGCCGTGCATCGCGCCGCGCCCGCGGTCAGCGCACCGGGTTTCGGGCCGTTACCCGCACCGGGCGGCGTGCTGCGCATCGCCAGATCGGTGCACGCGGTGGAACGCAGCTCGGAGTTCAGCGCATGGGCCGGCGCCGTCGGCGCGGATGCGCTGGCGGAGACTCTTGCCGCCCTGTCCTACCGGGATGCCGGCTTCCTTCCGAACGTGGAGTTGGGACTGTCCGGGCTGGCGCCGACGCGTGACGGCGAGGCGGCCGACGTGTCGGCGCATGTCGCGCTGGAGGCCAACTCCTGGCGGGTCGGTCTCGATGGCGCCGCGACCGTCGCCGGCGACCTGGCAGCGGGCCGGGGCGTACGAGCCGCGTGGCTAGCATTGAGCGGCGGCGCGGGCCCGTGGTCGGGAACGCTGTCCGCGCAGCACTGGCAGGCGCATTCGGCCCCCGCCGAGTGGCGGCCGGCGCTTGCGACGGAGCTGGAGTTGATCTCCGCGCGCGGCCCGCAGGCCGTCGTCGGCCTGGCCGCGGGTCGCACCGGCGACCGGCTGTTCGCACTGCCGGCGGTGCGGGTGCGCTCCGGCGGCACGGCGGATTGGCATCTGGCGGCCGGAGTGCGTCCGGTGCTGGGGTTTCCGCGCTGGCTGCCACACCTGGTCCACGACGGGCAGGTCAGCAACCTCGAGATTCAGCCGGACGAGGGCTGGCTGGCGTGGCTGGGGGGCGGCATCGGCGCCGTCGACCTGCGGGCCGGGTGGGCACATGGCTTGAGCACCGGGACCCGCTCCGTGGACGGCCCCGCCAGCGGCAGCCACGCGCCGCCCGTGCTCGGCCCTGACCTGCTGCTGTTCGGGGTGGCCGCGGAGGCGACCTGGAACACCGGCTCCGGCGGACCGGTGACGGTGACGGCGCGGGCGGGGGCCAACTGGCACCCGGAAGCCGCGCACTGGCGGGTGCGCGCCGACGGCCAATGGCAGATCAGCGCCGCGCCGCCGGTTACGCTCCTGGTAGGTGCGCGGTGGATCGATGTCCGTGAGTACCGGGCCGTGTACGCCGGAGAACACTGGACGCTGGAGATGTTTCGCGACGAGCCGGGGTCGGCCGTGATCGCCGGGATACGCTGGTCGCCGGCGTGGGGGCACCGCCTGCAACTGACTGCCGGCATCAATGCGCTGGCGGCGGCAAGTGACTTGACGTGGGGTATCCGAATCGAGTACGCCCGCGATGTAGTGCGCTTGACCGCGCCGCCGTAGGCAATGCAAGCATGGTAGCTCTCATCGCCCAGGGCGGAGTTCTGCTCATACCGATCCTGCTGCTGTCGCTCGGTGCCGTGTTCCTGATCTTCGAGCGCGCGCTGTTCTACTGGCAGCAGCGCGCCACCGGCGGCGAGTCGACCGACGAGGTGTTGAAACTGCTCACCCATACGCCGGCCGGGCAGGTGGCACGGACACTGAGCCGCGGGCGTTCGCCGCAGGCTCGCGTGATCGCCGCCGCGCTCGAACGCGGCCCACTGCTTGCCGACCCGGACCAGCGCCGTACGCTCGACCACCTGGTGCTGACCGAGATCGCCGCGCTCGAGCGGTACGTGTCCTCCTTGCAGAACATCGCCAACGTGGCCACGTTGCTGGGGCTGCTCGGCACCGTGGTCGGCATGATCTCCGCATTCGTGGGCATGCGCAGCGCCGGCAGCACGGATCTGACGATCCTGTCCGGCGGCATCGGACAAGCGCTCATCACCACCGCGGCCGGCCTTGCCGTGGCGATTCCGAGCACGCTGTGCCACCACCTGTTCGTGAACCACGTGCAGCGCACCGTTGCGCGCCTCAACATTGCGGTCAGCGAGATCACGGCGCACTTCATTGCCGCTACCCTCCGTCCCGAAGCGGGGTCGTAGCCGGCGGGCCCGGGGAGCCCGGGGCCGCGGCGCCGCGCGCGAGTTGCCCCAAACGGGTATACTGATCACGAACGTGCCCACGGGGGGAGGGGATGTCGAACGATCTACCATACTACCGGAGCTCGCTGAGCCCGGCATCCGCGGTGCCCCTCACGCCACTCATCGACGTGGTGTTCCTGGTGGTAGTCTTCTTCATGGTGAGCGCGACGTTCGCCGTGCAGTCCACCGTCCCCGTGCAGCTTCCGCGCGCCGCG
This sequence comes from Spirochaetia bacterium, assembly GCA_965208575.1. Taxonomy (GTDB): domain Bacteria; phylum Spirochaetota; class Spirochaetia; order SZUA-6; family Bin103; genus Bin103. Next base: position 166,447 of record CBDBOV010000004.1, read on the forward strand.
GCCGACCCGCCGGATGCAACGGCGCCGTTCGCCGTCACCGTCGACGAGTCGGGACGGATCTTCACGGCGCGGTCCGGCGCCCTGCAACCGGTCACCCTCGACGGCCTGCGGCTGGCACTCGTACAATGGCAGGCGGCGGAACCGGTCGACGGCGTGGTGCTGCACGGCGACGCCCGCGCCAGCTATGGGCGCCTGGTCGCGGTCATGGACGCGATTCGCAGCTCCGGCGTCACCGACATACGCCTGGTCACGGCGTATCCCGACGCATCGCGATGACCGCGCAGCGCGAGATCAATGCGCTGGTCGCCAGCGTTGCCGTCCACGTGTTGGTGCTGGCCGCCCTCATGCTGGCGCGCGTGCCGGAGCGGGACGCGCCTGCGGTGGCAGTGCTGCGCCTCACTCTGCCGGCGGTGGGTGGCGCCGCACAGTCTCTTGCCGGCCACCCTGGGCCGGTCATCAGCCAGGCGGGCGGCGCCGCGGTTCCCGGCCAGCCGTCCGCGGGAGCGGGCGCGCTGCCGGCCCTGGTCGCGCCGCGGGCGCGCGTGGCCGCCGGCGCACCCCGGGCGCCGGCGCGGCCAGGCGCGGCCTCCGCCGCCGTCGTGGGGCTGCCCGACCCCGGCACCGCACTGGCCGGCGCGCTCGCGGCTGCCTCGCACGCCGGCCCGGGCGCGGCCGCACCGGTTGCCGCCGCAACCGACACCATGCTTCCGCGCATCACCAGCAGCGGTCTCCCGGCCGTGGAGCGCGGCATCGCGCTTCCGTACCCGCCCGAGCTGAGCCGGCGCGGCATCGAGGCTGACGTGCAGATTCGGCTCACCGTGGCCATCGACGGCACCGTCGCCGGCGCCGAGGTGGTGCGCAGTTCGGGTGTGTCGTCGGTGGATGCCGAGGTGGCGCAGGCGCTTCGCCAATTCCTGTTCGCCTCGGCCGGCGAGGCGCCGGTCACCGGCACGATTCGGGTGAGCTATCGCCTGGAGCGCGGTTTTTGAGTGGCCGCGATCGCCGCAGCGGCTCAGGGCCGAAGTGGAATCCTTCGCTACTGGAGGTCTGTGTCCTTGCACTGATCATCGCCGCGTCCGGCTGGGGCTTGCACTCGCTTGGCAACGCGATCGAGGGCCACCTGACCGGCAAGCGCGAGGACACGATCGCCAACCTGTTGCAGACGCTCGACTACGACATCAGCTATCGAGACATCTCCCCGTCGCTGCTGCGCGCGTTCGAGATCCGCGACCTGGCCATATCGAGCAGGGAGGCCCCCGACAGTCCGCTGGTGTTCATCCGCCACCTGCGCCTCCGCTACAGCCTTTCGCGCCTGGTGACCAGCCGCGATCCGGTGGCCGCGTTGCGGGAGATTCAGTTGGTCGACTCCGACTTCGCGCTCGACCTGGAAGGCGACCAGGGCCTCGGTATACTCCTGCAGGCCCTGAGCGCCGCCGTCAGCGGAGGCGCCGGTGCGTCGGTGCCGGGCGAGCTGCCGCCGCTGAATCTCGCCGGCGCCAACCTGGGCGTCGTCATCGAGGGCCGCGGCACACGCGTGGAGTTGCGCGAACTCTACTTTCGTGTCCGCTCCGGCGATCGGCTGCGGATCACGGCGAGCGGCAGCGTGGCCGGTCTGCTGTCGTCGACGGTGAGTCCGGCGCTGATCGGCAACGAATTCCTGGAAACCGAATTCCGAATCACCGGCAGCGCCGCGGCTGACTTCAGCTCGGTCGACGCGACGGTACGCATACCGGAGTTGACGACATCCTCCTTCGCCACCGCGGCGCTCACCCTGCAGGTGACGGCCACCGACGACGTCGTGCAGATTGTCACCGCCAGGGATCGCCTGCCGGCGGAGGTACTGTTCACGCACGACCTCGCCAGCGGGCGCAGCGAGTTGCGGATCGAAGCCGAGGATCTGCAGGTGGCGGATGTCGCACGGTTCAACGGCCCTGGCCGGGCGCTCGACGTGTTGCAGGGTGCAGCGATAACCGGAAGCGGCCGCTGGCTCCAGGATCCGGTTGCCGGGGCGCGCTACGAGGGCGATTTCAGTGCCCGGATCGCGGCCGGCGGCGAGCGGCCGGCGACGGAGCTGGTGGTGGCGGCGAGCGGCAACGGCGAGCGCGTGGTGGTGTCGAGACTGGAAGCGCGGATGGAACGGGCCGGCTTCCAGTTCGTCGGCGACCTGCTCCTCGATCCGTTGTCGCCGCAGGGCGACCTGACCGTTACCGCGGCGCCCGACCTCCTGGGCGGCGCGCCGCTGGACGCCCGCTTGACGCTCCGTCGCAACGGCTCCGGCATCGACGTGCGAACCACCCGCCTGACGCTGGGCGATGTCGCCGTGCGCGGCTTCCAGGCCAACCTGTCGCCCGCGGGTGGCGGCGAGGCGCGCTTTCGCTACCAGGCGCTGCTGGAGCTGGAACAGGACCTTGCCAACTCGATCGCCGGCGACGGCGTGCTCGATCTGCGCTCGGGTGCACGGCTGGAGTTCAGCGCCCGGTTCACGGACGTGGCCGGCGGCGTCCTGTACCGGCTTGCCGCCGCCCCCGATCAGCGCCAGCCATGGCTGGTGACTACGCTCGATCCGCTGCTCGTGAGCGGGATGGTTTCCGGCAGCACCGATTTCGCCGGCGTGCAACTCGGCCGCTCGACGGTACGGGTGCTCGACCGCTCGGAGCGCGACACCCGGCTGCGATTCAGCATCGGCCGCGATGACGAGGAGTGGCTGCTGGATGACCTGGCGGCGCAGTGGGGCGGCTTCCGGGTGCGCGGCGACGCTCGCGTGACGACGGTGGAGGAGGGCCTTGCGGTTGCCGCGAGCTTCACCGTGAACGACGAGCCCCTGTTCCTGCAGGTGATGCACCGGCCCGGTGAAGGGCTCACCGCCTCCGGCAGCCACCAGCTCCGGGTTGCCGCCGAGTACCCTGCGGCGGGCGGGATCACATTCAGCGGCGCCGTGAGCGAACTGCCGGTTCCCTGGGCGGAGGAACACCCGCCACTGAAAACCAGCATGGCGTTCCGCGGGGAGGTGGCCGCGTCCGCGGAGTGGTCGCTGCGCAGCGATGCGGTGACGGTTGCCGGGATTCCGTTGCTGGATCGCCGCGGCGCGGAACTCGAGTTCGGATTCCGGGCGTCCGCAAACGGGGTGTCCCTGGAGCCGATCCGCCTGCGCGACGGAGACACCGAGTTGACCGGCAGCGGCAGCCTGACCTACGGCGGCCCGCACGGAGCCGTGGCCGGCCGGCTGCTACTGGTCGATGCCGCCGACCATGAACGCTACGAAGTCGCCGCGTCGTTCCAACAGGGACAACTGGACGGCAGCGCCGAGATTCGCGGCGTCCCGCTCGCTCGAATCGGCGAGTTTCCGATCGGCGGCGACCTGCGCGCAAGCGTACAGGCGTCCGGTCCGATGCAAGCGCTGGCGTGGAGCGCGGCGTTGAACCTGGAGAGGGGCCGCTTCAACGACGAGGCCGTCTCGCTGGCGGCGAACGTCGATGCCGCACCGGGCAGCCTGGTAGTCGATCAGATCAGTTTTCATCTTCTCAGCCACCGTCTGAGCGAAGGAACGTTGACCTACGATCGCGACAGCGCCCGCGCCCAGTTCGACGCCGACTACGTTGCAGACTACTTCGGCGACCCGGTGACCGCTCACCTGCGCCTTGCCGCGGACGACGTGCAGCTCGGCGCGGACGGCGATCTGAACGCCGCCCTCGCCGCCGGCGTACGGGCCACGCTGCACACCAGCGCCCTGCAGGTTGCCGGCGCACCGCTCGACGACTGGCAGCTGCACCTGGTGGTGGCCAGCAGCGATGCCGCGCCGGTGGGCGGCGAGCGCGGCACCGATGTCGTCGTACACTTCGACGGCGGTCCTCACGAGGCGTTCGAAGGGTTCATCTCGACCTTGGGGCAGTTTCAGGTGCGCGTACGCGGCGAACCGTACCCGTTGCGCGGCACCGCTACCGGGTCGATCACCGGCGGCGTGGTCGCGGCGGACATCGAGCTTGAAGAAGCGGACGCGAGCGTCATCAACGAGCTGATCCGCGACTCGCCGATCAGCGTGGAGTCGGGGCGTGCTACCGGCACCGCGCGTGTGGCGGGCCCCCTCAACGATCCCGACATGTGGGGCCGGCTGCGCGTAACCGGTGGCTCGGTGGCCTCGGCGTTGTCACCGCAGGTGATCGGACCGTTTACCGTCGACCTCAACCTGGACGAGAAGGCGGTGGCGATTTCCGGGTTTGCCTCGGAGAGCGCAACCGCGCTGCCGGTGACCCTGGGCGGAGGCGCGACGGTGGAACGCTGGATTCCGACCGTCTTTCGGCTGGAGCTGGCCACGACCGGAGCCGGCGGCGTGCCGATTGACTATCAATTCGGACCGGTGCTGTTCGACGGTTACGCGTCCGGCGCGATCACGGTGACCGGGGCGCCGGAGGGCGTGTCGGTCAGCGGTCGCGTCCAGGCCGTTCAGGGCGACATCTCCATCGCGGAGGTCACCGCGGGCGCAGGGCGGGCGGACCCGTTGCAGGTGGATCTGGCCATCGACACGGGCCGTAGCGTGGAGTTCACGTGGCCGACGGCGCAGTTTCCGATTCTGCGCGTGATGCTCGTTCCATCCGAGCAGGTGCGCATCGGCTACGATGGTCTGGCCGGCAGCTTCTCCGTGGACGGCACCGTCGACGTGCGCAGCGGAGACCTGTTCTACTTCAATCGCCAGTTCCGTCTTCGCGATGGAAGCATCGGCTTCTCCGAGAACGAGGACCGCTTCGACCCACGGCTCGAGGTGCACGCCGAGACACGCGAGCGCGATGCGAACGGCGACCCGGTGCGGATCATGCTGAATGCCGAAACCACGCTCAGCCAGTTCAGTCCGGAGACGGTACGGCTGGCATCCGATCCGCCGCAGAGCGCGCTCGCCCTCGATGCCTTGGTGCGAGATCCGCTGGCCGGCGAGAATGCCGACGTAACCGGCGGCGCGGGAGTGTCCGCCGCGGCGTTCTCCGGCGACCTGCTCGCTCAGGTGGCGTTGTTGCAGCCGGTCGAGCGGGCGCTGCGCGAAGCGCTCGGCGTCGACATGGTGAGCATCCGCTCGCCGTTCGTGCAGAACCTGGTGCTGGACGGACTGGCCACGCCTGCCGAGGACGGCTCGGCGGTCACGGTGGGGAATCCTCTTGACAACACCTCCCTGTCTTTCGGAAAGTACCTGGGTAGTGACCTGTTTCTTACCATGCTGCTCCGGCTCGACGCTCCCGGGGACTCCTCCTCGAGCGAGCCGCCGTTGCTCTCCGATATCGAGCTAAGCCTGGAGTGGGCGACACCCTTTTTCATGTTGGAGTGGTCTTTCCTGCCGCGCAACGCGAATACGCTGTTTGTCACCGACAATGCCATTACCTTGCGTTGGGGGTGGCGCTATTGACGCCGTATCGATTGACGCCGCATCGACTCGCCGACCGCACGGCACCGCTGGCCGCGTCGTCGCTGCGGAGACGCGGCCGATGACCGGCGCCGGGACCCGGGGACCGGGGCGGCGCATCGCCGCGGCCGTGCTGGCGCTGCTGGCAGGCATCGGCCTCGTCGGTACGCTGTATGCACAGTCGGGCGATGACTGGTATGTCGGCAAACCGATCGCCGACGTTCGGTTTGAAGGGTTGCGACACGCGGCCGAGTCGGACCTGCGCGAGATTGTACGACCCTACGTGGAGCGCGAGTTCACCCTCGACCTGTTCTGGGAGCTACAGGGCAGGTTGTATGCAACCGACCTCTTCGAGAGCCTGGAGTCGAATGCCGTGGCGGTCGACGATGAACAGTCGGCGGTGATCATCGAGTTCCTGGTTCAGGAACGGCCGGTGGTGGGAAGCGTGGACATGGTGGGCAACCAGCGTATCCGGGACTCGGAGCTGCTGGAGGTAATGGAGCTGTCGCGCGGCGACGTGTTCGACCCCATCAAGCTCGATGCCGACGAATCCGCCGTACGTGGATTGTACGTCACGAAGGGATATCCGGACGCCACGATCACCATCGACACGGTGCGCGACGACGAAGCCGGCGAGGTCGCCGTCATCGTGCAGGTGGTGGAGGGATTCGAGGTGACGGTCGATGACATTCGCTTCGTCGGCAATGAATTCGCTTCCGAGAGCACCCTCAGGGGCCGCATGCGCACCAAGAAGCGCTCGCTGTTCGAGAGCGGCGCGTTCCGCGAGGTCACGCTGCAGGAGGACGAGGAGATCATCGAGTCGTACTATGCGTCGCATGGCTACGTCGACGCCGCCGTCGATCGCATCGAGCGCGAATTGGTTCTCGACGCCGATCAGCAGCGCCGCTCGCTGACCCTGACCATCTATCTCACCGAGGGCGAGCAGTACTCCTATGGCGGCATGTCGTTCGAGGGCAATGCGATCTTCTCCGACGACGAACTCAACGGCCTCGTCCGGCACGGGGCCGACCGCGAGGTGAACCGGGAAATCGTCGAAGCCGACTTCGTCCGTGTCCAGGACCGCTACTACGAGAACGGCTACATCTTCAACCTGTTCGAACTGTTCGCGGAGCGCAACGAGGATACCCGCCAGATCGCCTATCGCGTGGTCATTCAGGAGCGCGAGCGCGCGCACATCGAGAACATCGTGATCAGCGGCGCGGAGAAAACCAGGGATCACGTCATCCTGCGCGAGTTGCCGTTCGAAGTCGGCGACGTTTTCAACCGGACGGCGATCGTGCAGGGACTGCGCAACCTGTACAATACGCAGTACTTCTCGGTGGTAACGCCGGACACCCCACCCGGAACCGCGGAAGGATTGATGGACGTGGTCATCACCGTCGAGGAACAGAGTACCGCGGACATCAATTTCGGCGTTACCATCGGTGGATCCGAGTTTCCGTTCGCCGGCACCGTGCGCTGGAACGAACGCAACCTGGGCGGTGGCGGGCAGTCCATCGGTGCGGGATTGGAGCTGTCGCCCATCAAGCAGTCCCTGACCTTCGAGTTTGTCGAGCCGTGGTTGTTCGGCGCACGCTGGTCGGGCGGCGTGAACCTCGGCCTCGAGCGCTCCGTGGTACGCGGCGTGCAGCAGGATGTCCTGCCGCCCATCTTCGACGATCCCGACCAGGCCGCGCCCGATCCGTACGATAGCCGGGAAGAGTGGGAACAGGCACGCGACGACGGCGAGCAGGTCTCCGGCCGCTACGCCATGGAATACACCGAGTGGGACATCATCGTCGGAACCACGACCGCATACCGCATTCCCACCTCGCTCGGCATCGTGCGGTTCAGCGGTGGTCTGTCATCCACCTTGCGATTTCTCACCTTCGATACGGCGATCTACCGGCCGTTCGAGAAGACGATCCGCGACGATCGGGAAAACTGGGTAATGGTGAACCGGATGGATGTCGGCGTAGCCTGGGACGGCCGCGACATCTTCCTGAATCCCACCGAGGGCTGGCTGCTCTCGCAGGGCGCCTCGTTTACCGGCGGGTTCCTGTTCGGTGACCGCCACTTCATTCGCCTCAACAGCCGCGCCGACGGCTTTGTCACGTTGGTGCGTGCCCCGGTGTTTGCCGATTGGGATCTCCAGATCGTGTTGGGCACACACTCGGGATTCTCCGTTATCCTGCCGCAATTCTGGGTGCCGGCGGGCGAGCGACACCTGGCTACCGACCGCCATACCGATCTGCTCGCGCTCGACGGCATCCGCGTGGCTCGCGGTTGGGACACCGTGCGCGGGGGACGCGCGCGTTGGGAGAACTCCGCCGAGGTGCGGGTGCCGATCGACCCGAGACTGCTGTGGGCCGTCATGTTCGCGGATGCGGCGGTGCTGTGGCCGGAGCTGGAAGATATCGCGGCGACTTCGCTTGAGGACTTCCACTTCAGCCTCGGTGCGGGACTTCGATTCGCGATCCCGCAGTTTCCGATTCGGCTCTACTTTGCGAACACGTTCAAGATCGTCGATGAGCCGGCGGCCCCCAATGAGACCCTCGACCTGTTCAGCCTCGACGAGTGGAAGTTCGTGATCTCTCTCGGAGGGGATGTCTTCTAACAGGCTGTGGCGGACCGGCCGCCTGCTGCGGCGCCGGCTGGCGTTCGCTGTCCTGCTGGCAGCCGCCGGCAGCGCGCCGGCACAGCAGTTGATCACCAACATCGGGCTGGTCGACCTGCAGGCCGTCACGACGGCATACTTCCGCGAGTCCACCGCGGTGCGCGACCTGTATGCGGAGCGTGATCGTGTGCAGGCGGAGCGCGGGCGGCTGGAAGCTCGGATTCTCGAACTGGAGGCGCGCAGGCTGCGCGCGCAGCAGGAGGGCCGCGAGCAGGAAGCGCTGCGAATCGGCGATCAGGTCTTCACGCAGAAGCAGCACCTGCGCGACTTCGTGTCGGTCATGAACCGGCAACTGAGTCACCGGGAGGCGTTGCTCACGGAGTCGGATGCTTTCCTCGGCGAGCTTGCCGACGCGATCGAGTACGTGGCGGAGAGCCGTGGCCTGTCGCTGGTGCTGGACAAGAACAACGTGACGCTGCTCTACTTTCTGCCCGAAATCGACATCACCGAGTTGGTGATCGCTGAGCTCGGGCGGCGCGCCGGACGCAACTGAGCCGGGCGTGGCGAGGATCCTGGGCCTGGATGTCGGCTCCCGTCGTGTCGGCGTCGCGCTGAGCGATGCCACGCGCAGCATCGCAGCGCCGTACGCCACCATTACCCACCGCGGCGTGCGCCGGCTGGTGGCCGAACTGGTCGCCGTGTGCCACGTGGAGCAGGTTTCGGAGGTGGTAATCGGCATCCCGCGCCAGGCCGACGGCCGCGCCGGAACTGCCGCACGGCTGCCGAAGCGGGTCGCGGAGGAGTTGCGCCACGCGGGATACCAGGTCGATCTCTGGGACGAGCGCGGCACGACGGTGGACGCCCGCCGGCTGCTGGCCGGCAACGTGCCGGCGCGACGCGCACGCGCACGGGGCATGGTGGACCGGATTGCCGCGGCCCTGATCCTGCAGTCATACCTGGAGGCCGTCCCTCAGCGGGGCTCGGGAGGCGCCGCTCCCCCGGACCGCAGCGGCTGACGCCGGCGCTCCGATGGCCAAGGAACCCACCCCGATGATGGTCCAGTACCGGGCGCTGAAGAACCGCCATCGGGACGCCATCCTCTTCTTTCGGCTGGGCGATTTCTACGAAATGTTCGACGCCGACGCCAGGGAGGCTGCCGAGTTGCTGGACATCGCCCTCACGCAGAGAAACGGCATGCCGATGTGCGGCGTGCCTCATCACTCCGCGCGCTCCTACATCGCCCGCCTGCTCAAGGCGGGACGCCGGGTGGCGGTATGCGAACAGACCTCGCTCCCGAGCGCCGGCAAGGGCATCGCGCGCCGCGAAGTGGTGGAGGTGGTCACGCCCGGGACCGTGCTCGACGAGGAGTTGCTCGATGGTGGCAGCAACAACTTCCTGGTCGCCGTCGGTTGCATGGCGGGCCGTGGCGGCGACCGTCGGGCAGCGGAGGGCAAGGTAGCGCTGGCCGCGCTCGACCTGTCGACCGGCGAATTCCGCGCCACGGCGTTCGCGCTCGCCGACGCCGCCGCGCGCCTGGCAGATGAATTGGCGCGGCTGGCTCCGCGCGAGCTGCTGGTGCAGGAGTCGCTGCTGGACGACTCGCCGCCGGTCGCGCGCGCCATCCATCAGCACATTCCGCGCTCGACCGTCGTGCAGCGGTATCCTGACTGGCAGTTCGACGTTGCCGGCGGCGCTGAAACGCTGTGCGAGTTGTTCGGCGTAACCAACTTGAAAGCGTTCGGCCTGCGCCTCGACTCGCCCGAGCTGGCTCCGGCCGGGTTGCTGGTGAGCTTCGCCCGCCAGACGGCTCGACACAGCCTCGCTCACCTTGAGGGTATCCACGTTTACGGCCGCGACTCGTTCGTCACGCTGGACGAAACCGCGCAGCGCAGCCTGGAGCTGGTACGCAACCTGGAGGACGGCTCGCGGGAACGGACGCTGCTCGCCGTCCTGGACCACACCCGCACGCCGATGGGCGCCCGCCTGCTGCGCCGCGCGATCCTGGAACCGTTGTGCGACCGGAACGCGATTGCCGCTCGGCTTGACGCGGTAGAATCACTGTTCCGGCGACAGCACCTGCTCACCGCGGTGCGCGAGCGGCTGCGCCGGATCTCCGACCTGGAGCGGCTGGCGGGGCGGGTGGCACTGGCGCGCGCCCATCCCCGAGATCTGCGCGCCATCGCCGACAGCGTACGCGCCGCCGCGGAGGTCTCCCGTGTTCTGATTGACGGCGGCGCGGAGGCGCTCGCCGCTCCATTGACGGCCGCGGCCGGCGCCGCGGAACAGGTCGCCGCACTGGTCGAAGAAGCGGTAGTGAACGAACCGCCGTTGTCAATCAATGATGGTGGAATCATACGTGCGGGTTACGATGCGGAGCTGGACCGCGTGCGAGCGGTCCATGAAGACGCCGAGACCGTGCTGCACTCCTATCTTGAGGAGGAACGCGAGCGGTCCGGCATCGCAACGCTGCGGCTGCGCCACAACCGTGTTCTGGGGCGATTCCTGGAGGTTACCCGCGCTCAGGCAGCGCGCGTGCCCAGCCACTTCGTGCGCCGGCAATCGCTCGTTGCGGGCGAACGCTTCACCACCGAACGCCTGGCCCAGCTCGACAGCGAAATCAGCGCGGCCGGCGAGCAGATCCGGGAGCTGGAGCGGGACCGCTTCCTCGCGCTCAGGCAGCAGGTGACCGGCTCCGTACCCGCGCTGCTGGCGCTCGCCCGCGTGCTCGCCGGCGTGGACCTGGCGCACGGCCTCGCATTGGCTGCGACTACCGGCGGCTACACGCGGCCCGAACTGGCCGAGCCTGGCAGCGGCATCCGCATACGGGAAGGCCGCCACCCGGTGGTGGAGGCCATGCTGCCGGCCGGAGCGTTCGTGCCGAACGATCTTCACCTGGATCCCGGCGCCACGCGGTTCGTGCTGCTTACCGGACCCAACATGGCGGGCAAGTCCACCTATCTCCGGCAAACCGCGCTTATCGTTCTGCTTGCGCAGATCGGCTCCTTCGTACCGGCGGAGGAGGCGCGCATAGGGATTGTGGACGGCGTCTTCTGCCGCGTGGGGGCGAGCGACAACCTCACGCGCGGCGAGTCGACATTCCTGGTGGAGATGAACGAGACGGCGCGGATCCTGCGCGCGGCAACGGATCGCAGTTTCATCATCCTGGACGAGATCGGGAGGGGCACCAGCACCGAGGACGGGCGCGCCATTGCGTGGGCGGTATGCGAGCACCTGCTGGGTGTGGTGCGGGCGCAGACGCTGTTTGCCACCCACCTGCGCGAACTTACCGAGATTCGTCACCCGCACGCCGCCAACTACTCGATGCAGGTGGAGGATGACGGCGGCGAGGTGGTATTTCTGAAGCGGGTGGCGGCCGGCGCCGCCGACCAGTCGTACGGCGTGCACGTTGCCGCTCTCGCCGGCGTGCCCGACGCAGTCGTGGCGCGTGCGCGCGAGTTGCTGCGCGAGCCCGCCGCCGGATCCGGCGCCGCCTTCGGGGCCGGTGCGTCGGCTGCCGTCGCGGCGCGCGCGTCCGACACCGACGCGGAACCGGAACCGCCCGCTTCCGTATTTCGCCAGGGTGCGCTGTTCTCGTCGCACGAACTGGTCGGCCGGGCGGTGGCGGCGCTGGACGTGGACGCCACCACGCCGCTGGACGCGTTGCGGCTCCTGGCGCGCTGGCAGCGCGAACTGCGCCGGGACCAGCCGTGAGCGCGGCCGGTTCGCAGCGCATCGTCGCCGCGGTACTGGACGTGCTGTTTCCTCAGGCCTGCGGCGGCTGCGGCGGCGAACTCCCGACCGGGGCCGGCGCGGTGCCGCTGTGCGGCCGCTGTCGAGGCGTGCTCGGCGGCGAGCAGCGCCGCCTGCGCGACCACTGCCCGCGCTGTGGCGCGCCGGTAATGCGGGAGCAGGACGTCCCGTGCCTGCGCTGCCGCGCCCGCGACCTGGCGTTTGCTTCGCATGAAGCGCTGTTCGACTACCGCGGCCTGGCCCGCGAACTGGTGCGGCAGTTCAAGTTCTCCGGGCGCACCGGCCTGGCGCGCCTGTTCGCCGAGTTGCTCGCGGTGCGCGTTGAAGCCGCCTATCGCGGCTGCGTGGTGGTGCCGGTGCCCGCGCGTGGCGGGCGGGTGCGCCGCCACGGCTACGACGCGGTCGACCTGGTGGTCCGGCAACTGCAGACCACCCACCGGTGTTGCGTCCGGCGGTTGCTGCACCGGCGCGGCGGCCGCCAGCTCAAGGGTCTCGGGCGGGCCGACCGGCAAGCCAGCATCGCCGGCCGGCTGCGCCTGACCCACCCGCCGCCGAGGCGTGCACTGCTCCTGATCGACGACGTGTATACCACCGGCGCCACCGCGCACGAGTGCGCCGCCGTCCTCGTCGCCGGCGGCGCTCCGGAGGTGCGCGTGCTGACCCTTGCACAGGACTGAACCGGCTCCCGCCGGGACGCTGCGCGGGCGCGCATCGTCAGCGCATCCCGGCGGTTCGAATTGCGCGTTCCTGGGTTGACAGCCGGGCACGCATGGGCTAGTTTACTGGTAGCACTCTAAGGCAAGTGAGCGAGGAGTCGGTCGTACGGCTCCTTTTTTTATGCAGAGCATGCTTCCCTATGGCACGGCACAGGACAGGTTGGAACGGCGTCTCTGGTCGGTGCTGGAACCGGTCATCAACGCGGCCGGGTTCCAGTGCGTCGACTTGCAGCTACAGCGCAACCGGCGGGCGCAACGTCTCGGGGTGATCGTGTATCGCGCCGATGGTGTGGACGCCGCATCCCTGGAATCCCTTGCGCGGGAGATTCACTTCCAATTGCCGCTCATCGGCGACGCTCCGGGAACCGACCTCGCCGACGTTACCCTGGAGGTGAGTTCTCCGGGAGTGGATCGTGTCCTGCGTGCGCCGCGCGAGTATGCGATCTTCACCAGCAAGGCGGTTCGAGTCCTGCGCGGCGACGCAACGGAGTGGGAGGCGGCCGTGATCGTTTCCTCGGTGGGAGAGACCGTGACCCTGCAATTCGACCGCGGCGAGGAGACGGTTCCGATTGCGACCATCCGGCGAGCCCAACTCACCGGCGCTGAGAGAGGGAGTACCTGAGCACATGTCGAGTGAAATGGCACTGGCAATACGCCAGCTCATACAGGAGCGTGGAATCTCGGAAGAACTGGTGTTGCATACCATCGAGGACACCCTCCTGGCGGCGTACAAGCGCAAGTTCGGCACCATCGACAATGCCGTGGTACGCTTTGCCGACGACGGCGCCGACGTGTCGATCTACGCGCAGAAGAGGATCGTCCCGGCCGACGAAATCGACGATCCGGCACTGGAGATCTCATTGAAGGACGCGTTGGAGTACAACGACGATGCCGAGCTCGGCGACGAATTGCTTATCGAAATCAATCCGCGCGACTTCGACCGCGTGTCGATCCAGAGTGCCAAGCAGAAGGCGCGCCAGTCACTGCGGGAAATACAAAAGGACACGCTGTACTCCGAGTTCAAGGATCGCGAGGGAGAGCTGATCGTAGGCTACTACCAGCGCGAGCGCAACGGCACGATTTTTGTGGACCTCGGCCGCACCGAGGGCATTCTGCCGCGCCGCTACCAGTCTCCGCGCGAGATCTACCGCGCCAATGACCGGGTCCGGGCGATGATCTACGAAGTCGAGAAGTCGGCGCTCGGCCTGCAGATCGTGCTTACCCGAACCCATACCGAGTTCGTCAAGAAGATATTCGAGCTGGAAGTACCCGAGATCTACGACCGCACGATCGAGATTCACAAGATGGTGCGGGAGCCCGGCTACCGCACCAAGATGTCGGTCTATTCGACGCGCGACGATGTCGATCCGGTGGGCGCGTGCGTTGGCATGCGCGGGGTCCGCATCCAGACCGTGGTGCGCGAACTCGAGGGCGAGAAGATAGACGTTCTGCGCTACGACCCGGACGTGCGTTCGTTCATCACCGAAGCGTTGAAGCCGGCCGAGGTGGAGCAGGTCATCATCCTGGATGAGGCCAAGCGGCAGGCGTTGGCCGTGGTGCCCGAGAGCCAGTTCTCGCTGGCCATCGGCAAGCAGGGACTGAATGTGCGGCTGGCCAACCGCCTGACCGATTGGAGCATCGACGTGCGCACCCGCGTGCAGGTCAACGAGATGAATATCGGGGCCGAGTCGCAGCGCGCGGCGGCGGCCCTGTTCGGCGACGTGCAGGAGGAAATCACCGACGTCGCCGAGTTGCCCGGCATCGTGCCGCGCGTGGCAGCAGCGTTGAAGGCGGTGGGCGTCGAACTCCTGGAGACGCTGGTCGCCATGGACGAGCAGCAGTTGCGCGCGGTACCGGAGCTGTCCGACGACGATGTCGGCGACCTGCTCAAGCTCATCGAGGAGAACGTGGAGATCGTCGACGAGGAGCCGGAGCCGGAAGTCGGCGAGGAGTTCGGCGCGGCCGAGTCGGAGCGTACCGTGCGGCCGGCGCAGCCGAACAGCGCCAGCGCCGACGTTGCGGCGACGCCAGCGCCTGACGCCGTCCAACCTGTCGTCCCCGACCCACCTGTCGCGGAGGCAGAGGCGGCGGAGGCGAGTGCTCGGACGTTCGATGCCGGCGAGCGTGTCGACGGCGACGACGGTGATGACATCGATGACATCGATGACGGCGGCGACGCCTACCGCGTCGTTCTGGCGAGCGAGCTACCCGGTATGCCGGACGCGATCAGTACCGCGCTGCGCACCGCCAGCCTGGACGATGTCGCGGAACTGGTATCGATGAGCGAACGGCAGCTCGGTCAGATCGCGGGCCTGACCGGCGATGACGTGGCAACATTGCTCCGCGTGATCGAGGAGAACGTGGAAGTGGTGGAGGAAGAGACGGACACCGCGGTGGACGAGGTCAAGTAGCGGCACCGGTGGTTGCCGAACCGAATCGCGTGGCGCGATTGACAGGAGTGGTTCGCTTGCCGGATACTCCTGACTTGCCCCGGCGGCTGCGGTTGCTACGATACGAATGTAGGATTCGCCCGGCACGGCATTATACTTACTGAGAATGAGCGACGAGAAGAATACGCCATCGCCCAATCCTTCCACCGAGCGCCCGGACACGGAAGAGAAAAAAGCGCGCCCTCGCGCTACTCTGATCAAGCGCAAGCCAGAGCAGAAGAGAGTTGCGCCAACCCCGCCGCGTGCCGACGAGCGCCCCGCGGGAGCCGCCCCGGCGTCGCCGGCACGGTCACGGCCCAGCCGCCCCGGCGGCGGAGCAGGTGAGGACCGCCGGCGTATCGTGGTGGTCAAGAAACAGCGCCGCACCGTGGTGGTGAAGCGCCGGCCGCCCGGAGCGGCGATGGCGAAGCCGGACGCGGGGCAACGCACGCCGCAACGCACGGTTGCCGACGCCGAGGCCCCCAAGGCAGGGCCTTCCGCTCCGGCGAGTGCGCCGTCTCCCGCGCCGCGACCGGACGGTGGCGCGCGCGGTGTGCGGCCGTCTGCTGCGCCGCCAACCGGTACCCGCCCCGCGGGCTCACCGCCGGGGGGAAGGGCGCCGGGTCCGCCCCCCGGTTCACCTTCTCCGCCTGCCATACCTTCTTCGCCGCCGCCGCCTCGTGCGGCCGCGCGCCCGGAAGGCCCGCCGCGTCCGCGCCCGGCGACACCGAGGGAACGGCCGGTTCGGCGTGGCCCGGCCCCGGACCGACCTCCGTTGGCCAGGCGGCCCGGCAGTGGATCCGATACCCCGGTGCGCGGTAACGGCGGCCCGCGAATCGGTTCCACCGGCCGCCGGTTGACCTCGTCAGCGGATCGAATCCGCGCTACCGAACAGCCGTTGCGGCCGTTGTCCCGCGCCAGCGAGAACGATCAACCGATCCTCGATTTCCGCGATCGTTTTCCGCGCCGGTCATCGCCCAGGGCGGGCGGTCGCCCCGGTACGCCAACCGGGCGACCGGGCCAGCGGCCGCCGGCAGACCGCGGGCCGCGGCGTCCGGGAGCCGGCGGGCTGCGCGGCGGTCCGCCCCCTCGGGGCCGATCCACCACCGGCCGCGGCGGTCCGCGCCTTACCATGCCGCGCAGCGGCGGCGCGCCTCAGGGTCCACCGCCGGATGGCCGCACCGGTGGCAAGAAGTTCTTCCGAACCAGGCGGCGCAGCAGCGTTGGCTACAACATCGGTCCCGAAGAGCATGAGGAAAAGCTCACCCTCAACCGCAAGAAACCGATTCCGGTCGCCAATCCGGTGCCCAAGGAGATCGACATCCTGGAGGTCATCACCGTCTCCGAACTGGCTCGCAAGCTCAATCTGAAGGCGTCCGACCTGATCGCCAAGCTGATGGCGATGGGCACCATGGTGACCATCAATCAGCAGATCGACTCCGACACCGCCACGTTGCTGGCGGAGGAATACGGTTCCAAGGTCAACGTTGTTTCGCTGTTTGACGAGACCGTCATCGAAGAAGATGAGGACACGCCCGATCTCATGCAGTCGCGGCCTCCCATTGTCACCATCATGGGTCACGTCGATCATGGCAAGACGAAGCTGCTCGATGCGATTCGCGAGACCAATGTTGCCGATGGAGAGGCCGGCGGCATCACGCAGCACATCGGCGCCTATTCGGTTGAAACTCCCGGCGGCAGAATCGCCTTTCTCGACACCCCCGGCCACGCGGCGTTCACCGAGATGCGGGCGCGCGGCGCCCAGCTCACCGACATCGTGGTGCTGGTGGTGGCCGCGGATGACGGGCTCATGCCGCAAACGGTCGAAGCGATCAACCACGCCAAGGCAGCCAAGGTTCCGATCATCGTTGCCGTCAACAAGATCGATCTGCCCGACGCCAGACCGGAACGCGTGCGCCAGCAGTTGTCCGGCCATGATCTGATCTCGGAAGAGTGGGGCGGCAATACGCTGTTCAACGAGATTTCCGCGCTGCGCGGCACCGGTATCGACAAGTTGTTGGAGAACATCCTGTTGCAGGCCGAGTTGCTGGAGCTCAAGGCGAACTACGACGCCCGCGCGGTGGGCCGCGTGGTGGAGTCCGCGGTGGACCTTGGACGCGGCATCGTGGCGACGGTGATGATCCAGAAGGGCACCCTGCGTACCGGAGACTCGTTTGTCGGAGGGGTGTTCCCGGGCAAGGTGCGCGCCATGTTCACCGACCGCGGCACGCGCGTCAGCGAGGCGGTACCGTCACAGCCGGTACAGATCGTCGGGCTGACCGGTTTGCCCGATGCCGGCGATCCGTTCCAGGCAACCGACAACGAAAAGACCGCTCGCCAGGTAGGCACCAAACGGCAGGAGTTGAAGAAAGCCGAAGAAGCTCAGAATGTTACCAAGGTCACCCTCGACAACCTCTACGAGCAGATCAGCGAAGGCGAGGTGGAGGAATTGAAGCTGATCATCAAGGGCGACGTACACGGATCGGTGGAGGCGCTGCGCAGTGCCCTCGAGCGGCTCAGCACCCGGGAGATCAAGCTTACCGTGATCCACTCGGCGGCCGGCGCGGTAAACAAGGATGACGTGGCGCTGGCATCCGCTTCCAACGCGATCATCATCGGATTCCACATCCGGGCCACGCCCAACGCGCAGGCGATGGCCGACCAGGAGAAGGTGGAGATTCGCAAGTACGACATCATCTACGAGGTGATCGACGACATCCGTGCCGCCATGGAGGGCATGCTCGCCCCCGACATCGTCGAGGACACGGTCGGCCACGTCGAGGTTCGCGAACTGTTCCGCATTTCCCGCGTCGGCACCATTGCCGGCAGCTACGTACAGTCCGGCCGGGTGAGACGCGGCGCTCTGGCGCAGGTCACCCGCGACGGACGGCCGTTGTATCGCAACCGCATCGTCACCCTGCGTCGCTTCAAGGACGATGTCCGCGAGGTGGAAACGGGATTCGAATGCGGTATTCGCATCGAAGGGTTCAATGACCTCAAGGTAGGGGACATTCTCGAGGTGATCGAACAGCGTACGGTGGCAAAGAAACTTGGCGAGCCCGCCACCAACGGAACGGCAAGCCACGCGGGCCGGGAACGCCGCGCACAACATGTCGGAGCTGCGGCTCAGAAAGGTTGAGAGCTTTCTCGCCGCCGAGATAAGCAGTCTCATCAGCAGCAAGGCTCTCAAGGATCCTCGTGTCGAGTCGCTGGTTACCGTGGCCGGCGTGCGCGTTGCCAAGGACCTCACCTCGGCGCGCATCTACGTCTCCTACTTCGGCGAGGAAGCGGTGCTCGACAACACCGTGGCGGCCTTGAATCACGCGGCGGGATTCGTGCAGGCGCGCATCGGCCGCAAACTGCGCATGCGCCACACGCCGAGGCTGCGCTTCATCGCCGACACCTCCATTTCCGATGGGTTCCGCGTCACTCAACAGATCAGGGAAGTCAACGGTTGATTCCGGTCCAGCGGCGACGCCGGCCGTGGACGGACTGGTGCTGCTGGACAAGCCGCGAGGGGTCACCAGCTTTCAGTGCCTCGGCCGGATCAAGCGAGTGCTCGGAACGCGGCGCGTTGGACATGTCGGCACACTCGATCCGTTCGCCAGCGGCCTGCTCGGCGCCGTTACCGGACGTGCCACGCGTCTTGCCGGCCTCCTGAGTGGACTCGACAAGTGCTATCTGGCCACCATCCGGTTCGGCCGTGAAACCGACACGCTCGATCCCGAGGGTGCGGTGGTCGGTCGGGCTCCGGTACCGGAGTTGGACGCCATCCGGCGCGTACTGCCGGCGCTGACCGGCCGCTTGCGCCAGCGGCCGCCCGCCTTTTCCGCCATCCGGATAGCCGGCCGGCGCGCCTACACGATGGCGCGGCGCGGCGAGGCTCCCGTTCTCCCGTTGCGCGAAGTTACCGTGACGGCAGCCGAGCCGATTGACTGGCAGCCGCCCGACCTGACTGTGAAGCTGACCTGCAGTGCGGGGACCTACGTTCGTTCCTGGGCGCGCGACCTCGGCTCGGCTGCCGCGTCGCGCGCCTACGTCGTGCAACTGCGGCGCTTGTCGATCGGCCCGTTCAGCAGCGACAACTCGGTGGCGCCGTGCGACTTTGCCTGTGACCATGTGCAGCCTCCGGCGGCGTTCCTGTGCCGCCTGCCGGGCGTGAGCACGGTGCGGGTCAAGCCACGGTTTCGCCGCTCCGTGGTGCACGGTCAGCCGCTGGCCGGCCACTTTTTCGCGAGCGATCCGGATGCGGACGCCGACTATTGCGCGGTCCTGGATGACGACGACTGTCTGCTTGCCGTGTTGCGCCGGCGCTCCGCCCGCGGTCCCGCCCGCCCGGCGTCCGTCGTCGAACACGCCCCGGACGCCCCGGACGGCCCCGCGGCGAGCATCGGCTGGAGTTACGCAGGTGTGTTCTGCGACCATTAGCAGCTTGTTGCCGAGTCGCGCATGATCACCACTACCTGGTCTGCGCTGACCGGCGGCAGCGCGCCGATCAGCGGTCCGGCCGCCCTCACGATCGGCGCGTTCGATGGCATTCACCTCGGCCACCGCCGGATTCTGCGTGAACTCCGGTCGCGGGCCGGGCAGCTTCGCCGTGACCACGTGACCGCGCCCGGCTGCGTGGTGCTGACGTTCCGGGAGCATCCGCGCGCCGTGCTGACCGGACGCCATCCGGGAGTCCTGACCACTCAGCGTCAGCGGCAGGCACAGTTCGCCGCCCTTGGCGTTACCTGTCTGGTCATGATTGACTTTTCCGCCGGTTTTAGTAGACTAACGGGGCGGGAGTTTGTCGGAGCGTTACGCAGCGGCATGTCTCTCCAGACTTTGGTGGTCGGTGAAGACTTCCGTTGCGGCCGCGGACGCGACACCGACGTGGAAGAGTTGCAACGGTTGTTGGCTCCCGCCGGGGTCCGCGTGGTAGCAGTTCCCGCGGTTATCGCGGGCGCTTCCGCGGTAAGCAGCACCAGGATACGCGCTGCTGTGCGGGATGGAGACTTCGCAGTGACCCGAGACTTGATGGGCCGTCCGTTCGAGGTTGATCTGCACACTGCTTGCGGTAAGATTGCACGTTCCGATTCCGGTCATCCCGGCGAACGCAGTTTCGCCGTTGCGGTGGACCGTATTGAGCAGGTTCTGCCGAAGCCGGGCTCCTATGCCGTCTCCGCCGTGTTCCCGGATCGAGACCCGGTGACCACGGTCGTCACGGTCACGACCGATCAGATTTGCGGTACCTTGCCGGAACGGATGCGCGAGGTTCCGGCGGAACTGCGCTTTCACCGGCGCTTGGAACGGAGTGTGCCCGGTGTCTCCCCGACAGCACACATACAGGAGAAGTAAGGAAATTGGCTCTCGATTCCCAGGAAGTTAGCGACATCATCACCAGGTTCGGCGCCGACGACAAGGAGCCCGGACGCGACACCGGGCGTACCGAGGTGCAGATCGCACTGCTGACCAGACGGATTCAGCAGTTGACCGAGCACTTTCGCGATCATCGGAAGGACCATGCGTCGCGGCGCGGTCTGTTGAAGATGGTCGGCAAGCGCCGTCGGCTGCTGCGCTATCTGCGCAACGCCAGCCCGGAGCGCTACCGCGCCACGCTGGCCGCGCTCGGACTGCGTCGCTGAACGCGTCCGTCCGAACGAAACACACAAGGAAATACCAGGAATGTCACACAGAGTACGCTGCCAGCTCGGCGGCGAGGAACTGATATTGGAAACCGGTCGTCTGGCCAAGCAGGCCAACGGGTCGGTATATGCGGAGTACGCCGGATCTGCCGTGCTGGCCACGGTGTGTTGCTCCGCGAAGACCATCGAGGGGCTCGACTACGTGCCGCTGCAGGTGGAGTACAACGAGAAGGCGTACGCCGCCGGCAAGATCCCCGGCTCGATCTTCAAGCGCGAGGGCCGTCCCAAGGATCGAGAGATCCTGGTGTCGCGGCTCATCGACCGCCCGCTGCGGCCCCTGTTCAGCAAGGCGTTCAAGCGGGACATACAGGTCGTGCCGACGGTGATTTCGGCCGATCAGGTGAACCCGCCCGATGTCGTGGCGATGGTTGCCGCGTCCGCGGCGGTCACCGTGTCGGACATCCCGTTCGACGGACCGGTTGGAGCGGTTCGCGTCGCCGACGTGAACGGTGAGCTGGTCGTGAATCCCACGTACGAACAGCGTGACGGAGCCGGCCTGGAGATCGTGGTGGCGGGTACCGAAACCGGCATCACCATGGTCGAGGGCGGTGCTGATGAGGCTTCCGAGGAGCGCATGATCGAGGCGATCAGCCTGGCGCATCAGCATATCCGGGAGCTGTGCTCGCTGCAGTCGGAACTCGCTTCGGCTGTCGGCCGCGCCAAGCTGCCACTGCCGCCCGCGGAGACGCCCCTTGCCGTGCACGACGAGCTGTGGGCGTGGGCGCTTCCCAAGATGCAGGAAGCGTGTTTCGTGAAGGGCAAGTTCGAGCGGTCGAGCGCGATCAAGGAAGTGAGCGGCGCCGCGTTGGCCGAGTTTGCCGACCGCATCGCGGACGACGAAACCGAGCGTGCGCACGGTCTGCTGGAGGATCTGGAGACGCACGTGGTGCGCGAGTCGATTCTGGACAAGCAGGTGCGCACCGACGGTCGCGGTCCGGACGACATCCGCCCGATCAGCTGCGAGATCGATGTGCTGCCGCGGGCGCACGGGGCGGCCCTGTTCACCCGCGGCGAGACGCAGGCGCTTGCCCTCACCACCTTGGGCAGCGAGAGCGACGAACTACGCGTACTGGACGCGCTGGAGACCGACCAGGACACCCGCAAGGGCTTCATGCTGCACTACAACTTCCCGCCGTTCTCGGTCGGTGAGACCGGCCGCCTCGGAACCGGACGTCGGGAGGTGGGACACGGTCACCTGGCCGAGCGCGCGCTCGAGGGGATGATCCCCGCCAAGGAAGAGTTCCCGTACACGATCCGGCTGGTCTCCGAAATCCTGGAGTCCAACGGCTCCTCGTCGATGGCATCGGTGTGCGGAGGGACGCTCAGTCTGCTCAACGCCGGCGTGCCGATCAAGAAGTCGGTGGCCGGCATCGCGATGGGACTGGTAACCGACGGCTCCCGTCACGTGGTGATAAGCGACATCCTCGGCGAGGAAGATCACCTCGGGGACATGGACTTCAAGGTCGCCGGCACCACCGACGGCATCACCGCGTTCCAGATGGACATCAAGGTCGCCGGGGTGGACCAATCGGTGCTCGCGCAGGCGTTGGACAAGGCGCGCTCCGGACGCCTGCAGATACTCAAGATCATGGCGGCCACGATCGACTCGCCGCGCGACGACATCTCCGACCACGCTCCCAAGATCATGTCCACGTCCATCCCGGAGGACAAGATCGGCGCGCTGATCGGCCCCGGCGGCGCCAACATCCGCTCGATCACGGAGCAGAGCGGCGCTGACGTGAACATTCGCGACGACGGCACGGTAATGATCTACGCGCGGCGCAAGCCGGCCGCCGACAAGGCGCTGCAGTTGATCGAAGCCTCCGTTGAAGAACCCGAAGTCGGCAAGGACTACGATGGCGTCGTGAAGCGCATCATGGACTTCGGCGCGTTCGTGGAGTTCCTCCCCGGCAAGGAGGGCCTGCTGCACATCTCCAAGATCTCGCGCGAACACGTGGAGTCGGTGTCCGACGTGCTCGAGCTCGGCCAGGAGGTGAAGGTGCGGCTGATCGAGATCGATCGGCTCGGCCGCGCCAACCTGGCGAATGCGGAAGCGTTCGACAGCGACGAGATGCCGGTCGGCCGGTTCGCCGATTCGCGTCCGTCGCTCGCCAGCCGCCGCGACGGCGGGCGTTCGCACGACGGCCGCCCGCACCGTGACGGGGGCCGCCGCGACGGCGGCCGCGGGCGCGACGGTGCGCGCCGTGACGGCGGCCGCGGGCGGCCGCGGTTCGACCGGCCGCGCGGGCCGCGCCGCGGACGCGACACCGACTACCGCCGGAGCGAGGATTGATCGAGCGGGGGACGCTCGCCAACGGCGTCACCCTGCTGTGCGAGCCGGTGGAGAGCACGGAGACGTGCGCCGTCGGCTTCTGGTTTCCTACCGGTTCGCGCGATGAGCGGCGCCATGAACGCGGGCTTTCGCACTTCCTTGAGCACATGCTGTTCAAGGGCACCGAGCGCCGTTCGGCCCTGGATATCGCCGTGCAGATCGATCGCGTGGGCGGCAACATCAACGCGTTCACCGACCGCGAGTCGACCTGCTTTTTCTGTACGCTTCCCGCCGCGCACGCCGGTCTGGCGGTGGACGTGCTGTGCGACATGGTCAGATCGGCTACCCTGGCCGAGGCGGACATTCAGAAAGAGAAGGTGGTGGTGTGCAATGAGATCCGCGCTGCCGACGACTCTCCGGAAGAGCAGGGCTACCAGATGTTCCTGGAGCGAATGTGGGGAACGCATCCTCTCGCGGCCACGGTCGCCGGCATGGAACAGGACGTGGCGCGCATCGAAAGGGACGGTCTCGAGGCCTTCTACCGGCACCGGTATCACCCGGGCAATCTGGTGGTAACCGCCGCCGGCAACCTGGACTTCGATGCCGTGGCGGCGATAGTGAACGAGCGGCTCAGTACAGGCGGCGAACCGGTCGCCGCCGGGAAGCGCGTGCCGCCGGCGCAGCATCGTACCCAGGATTACGCCGACAGTCCCTTCCAGCAGGCTCAGATCTACGCCGCTACCACGCTGGCGCCGCCAGCGGCGCCTGCCAACTACTACGCGCTCCTCGTGCTGTCCACCGCGTTCGGCGAGTCGATGAGTTCCCGCCTGTTCCAGCGCATCCGCGAGGATGCGGGGCTGTGCTACTCGGTGGAGACGTTTCGCAGTCACTACTCGGACGTGTGGAAGTGGGGAATCTACGCCAACGCGCTGCCCGAACTCGCCCCGCGGCTGCTTGCCGCCCTGAACCGGGAACTGCACCGGCTTGCCGACCACCCGCCGTCGGCGAGCGAGGTGGACGACGCCATCAGTCACCTGACCGGGAGCATGGTGTTCGCCAAGGAGGACATGGAGACGCGCATGAAGCGCATCGCCGGACAGTACCAACTGTTCGGAAGCGTCATGGAGTTGGAGCAGACGGCCGACCTGCTGCACTCCGTCACTGCCGAGGATGTCGCAGCGGTTGCGGCACGGTTGGTGCAGCCCGATCGCTTCAATCTCCTGGTGTACGGCGCGGGGGACTCGAACGGCTCGGGACGGGCAAGGTTCGACTGGTAGGTTCCGCTGGCTGCCCGTTCGCACAGCCGCTCCGTGGGCCGTGCAGGCGTACCGGTACCCGGTCGCGCTCGCCCGCCGATCCAGGCCCGGCCACAGTTTGGGCCCGCCGGAGCGGCGGCGGCGCTCCTGGCGCTCCTGGGTGTCACGCTCGCCGGGGCGCAGTCGGCGGACGATCCGCTGCCGGCGGATCTGCTCGGCTCTGCCCGTTCCGCGTTCGCACAGGGGGCGCACGACTCCGCGGCCGCCAGCCTGCGCCAACTGCGGCTGCTGTACCCCGCGTCGCCCCTGTTGGCGGAGTCGCTGGTGCTCGCCGCGCAGGTCGCCGAGACACAGGACAATCCGTTCCGCGAGCGGTTTCTCCTCACCGAAGCGCGGCAAGCGGTACGCGGACTCTCGGCATCCGGATTGCTGGCGGACGGCGAGGCGGTCGCACTGCGCCTGCGCATAGCGCAGCGGCTGGGCACGCTCCTGGAGCAGGAACGGGAGTACGAAGCGGCGCTGCGCAACTACGCGGAAGGTATCGCCCTGTTGGGAGTGCGTGCCCGGTCGGCGGCGTCGCCGGCCGAGCGCCGGGACCTCGCTCACATGCGGCTGGCGGCAGCGCGCTTGAGCCACCGGTACGGCGTCGGAGCCAGCGGCGATGCCGAACGATTCTTCGATCAGATAGACCCTGCGCAGCTCACCGGGGCAGCGATCGAAGCATACCGCGAGTTGGCTCGCGCCCTGATGTGGAGCTATCTCACGCCGCGCGAGCTTGGCTTGAACGATGCCAACATATCGGCGATCGCCACCGATGGCGACGACGTGTGGGTGGGAAGTTGGACCGGTGGTCTTGCTCGCTATACCCACTCCACCGGTCAGCGCACCGTGTTTCGCGACGGGCCGCGGTCGCTGCTGTCGTTGCGCGTGCGCGACATCGCGACGGTGGATGAATACATCTGGGTCGGCACCGACCGCGGACTGTCGGTGTACGCGCTCGCGAGCAGCCGCTGGCGCCACGAATTGACCCTGGGCGATGAGCACGAGCCGGTGGCGCTCGCGGCGATCGCCAGTATCGGCGACACGGTGTTTGCCGGCACGCTCGGGCAAGGGTTGTGGCGCGACGACGGCTCCGGCTGGCAGGCGATGGAAGGGGCGCTGCCGGGACAGTTCATCACGGCCTTGCAGGTGGTGGGCGATACGCTGTGGATCGGGACGATTGATCTCGGCCTGGTAGTTCTCGACCTGGCGAGCGGCGCCGTGCGCAGCTTCGATGAGATCAATTCCGGCCTCGGGCCGCGCAACGTCACCGCCATCGTGCCGGCCGCCGACGGCGCGCTGTGGGTCACCACCTTCGGTTCCGGCGTGTACCGGTGGCAGCCGGGCCCCAATCGCGTCACCCACTTCAGCGTCGCCAGCGGCGACCTTCCGGACGACTGGGTGCTGTCCGGGGCGGCGGGCGACAACGGCATGTACTTCGGCACGTTCGGGGGCGGCGTTGCGCGCTTCGCGCAGCCGGGCGGCACGTGGTCGATCATCAGCCTCGCGCATGGGCTGCCATCGCTCAACGTGGCGGTGGTGACGGCGGCCCGCGGCACCGTCTACTTCGGGACGCTCGGCGGCGGCGTGGCCGTGCTTTCGGAACGCCGCAGCGTGCATGGCTTGTAGCCGCGCGCATGGCTTGTAGCCGCGTGCACGGCTTGTAACCGCGCATGGCAGAACTCCGGCGGCATTCGGGCATGCGGGGCAGCAGACTGCTGATGCGCTACGTGGCGCGCGAGTTTGTCCTCTGGTTCGTCGCGGCGTTCCTGTTCTTCTTCTCGATTTTCTTCGTGAACGTGTTGCTGGTCACGGCAACCGACATCATGGCCAAGCAGGTTCCGATCGAGGACGTGGTACGTCTGCTGACCTTTTCGCTCCCACAGATCGTCCATCTGTCGTTCCCGTTTGCCACACTGCTCGCCGCGCTGCTCGCCCTCGGCCGGCTGAGCGGCGACCGTGAGTTGGTCGCGGTACAGGCACTCGGCATTCCATTGTCGCGCGGGCTTGCGCCGATCGTCGGATTCGGCATGCTGTTCGCCGGCATGTCGTTTGTCACCAACGACATGCTGTTGCCGGCGAGCACCATCGAATTCAACCGCGTGTACCGGAGCATCATCTACCGCAACCCGGGCCTGGAGCTGGAGGCCGACAGCGTCAAGCAGTTCGAGGATACCGCGATCGTCACCGGGGAGCTGACCGGCGAGGTGTTGCGCGACGTGACCATCATGGACCGCGACTCTTCCGGGGAATTGCGTGTGATCACCGCGAGCGATCTGCGCCTGGTCGACAGCGGACAGCAGACGGGCGTGATCACCCTGCGGCTCGGCAATGTCCTGACGCACGTAAGCGGCTCTGAACCCGGCGACTTCGAGTATATCAGCGCCGACATCCTGGACTACCAGATCGTACTGCCGGAAATCGTCGAAGCGCTGGTAGACATCGGACCCGGAGAACAGAGTTCGCGAGACGTATGGCAGTCGATCACCGAGTTGCGCGGAGACTGGCAGCGGGAGCGCAGCCGGATCCGCAGCGGACTGGCATATGCGCTGTGGGTCGATCTGGCCGCGATTGCCGACGGCGGGGAGCTTCCTGCGCAGGATCAACGGATGGCGTGGTTGGGGGAGCAGCGCGAGCGCCTGGCGGACGGGCTCGGCAAGTTGATCGACGCGGATGGCGAACATCATGGCCGCGATCTGCGCAACCACCTGTTCGAGTTTCACAAGAAGCTCGCCGTGCCCTCCGGTTGCTTGGTGTTCACGCTGTTCGCGATTCCCGCCGGCCTGCTGGTGCCGCGCAGCGGTCGCGCCTACGGCTTGCTGGTCGGGATGGCGGTGCTGGTCATTTACTGGGCGTTGCTGGTGTCTGCCCACAGCGGCGGGCTCCGATTCCGGCTGCCTCCGGCGGTCGCCGTGTGGACACCCAACCTGTTCGTACTGTCGCTCTCCGTGGCAATGTGGGGCATGAGACGTTGGCGGCGCGGCTTCAACGCCTGATCCTCGCATCGCTGCTGCCGGTGTTCGGGATTGCAGTGCTGTTTTTCGTATTGATCATCGAACTCGCGGACGTCTCGCCGCAACTCTACCGCTACGTTGCATCGGGCGTCGGCCCGGACGTCGTGGCGCGGATCATCCTGCTCTATCTGCCCACCTGCGTGGTGTTTGCGGTTCCGCTTGCGCTGCTGTTCTCGGTCGCCTACACGCTCGGCTCATACTATGCGCGCAATGAATTGGTCGCCATGTTCGGCGCCGGGGTCAGTCTGCGGCGCCTCATTGCCCCGCTGGTCGGCGCCGGCTGCTTGCTGAGCGTGGGCTTGTTCCTGTTCAACGACGCGGTGGCGATCGATACGCTGCGCAAAAAGAATCAGTTGCATCGCACCGCATTGGGCATTCAGCTTCGCCTCGACAACTTCGATGTGACGGTGACGAGCGCCACCGGCCGTATCGTGTATCACGCGACCAGGTACGACGATGAGACCCAGGAGCTGACCGACGTGGTTGTGGTAGAGCGTGACGCTGACGGCGGCATGGTGCAGCGCATCGACGCGGAACGCGGGCGTTGGGACGGCGACCGATGGCAATTCGAGGATCTGCGCCTGTTTCGCTGGCAGGACACTCCGCAGGGCCGGGTAATGGTCGAGGAGCAGATGGCCAGCCTGTCACTTGCCGGCGTCGGCGATGGACCGGCGACGTTTCGGCGAGGAAATCGTGAGGTGTCGGAAATGCGCTACCTTGACGCCATGGATTGGGTCGCGACATTGCGCCGCGCGGGACGCGACTATCGCGCACCCCTGACCGAGGCGTACGGCAAGATCGGCTTCGCGGTTACCCCGCTGGCGGTCTGCCTCATCGCGGCAACGGTGGGCGGGTTGCTGCGCCGCAACATCATGCTCATGAGCCTGCTGCTGTCGCTGGGCATTGCCGTGGTGTTCTACGTGCTGCGTCTCGCCGGCGAGATCCTGGCGGAAAACGGCCTGGTTGCGCCGGAGGTCGGCGCATTTGCCGGCGTGTTGCTGTTTCTCCTTGCCGGTTTGCTGCTGTTGCAGATGGCGCGTACCTGAGCCTGCCATCGTGCGGTTTGCAATCGATCGGATCGACCCGCACAGCGCCGCCCGCGGCGGGCGTATGGAACTCGCCACCGCGGCGATGCGCACCCCGGTGTTCATGCCCGTGGCGACGAGCGCATCGCTGAAGGGGCTGTGGCCGGACGACCTCGCGTCGCTTGGCTACCGGATCGTGTTGAGCAATACCTACCACCTGTACGTGCGTCCGGGGATCCCGCGCATTCGCCGGGCGGGTGGCCTGCGTCGGTTCATGGCATGGGACGGTGCCATTCTGACCGACTCCGGTGGCTTCCAGGTGTTTTCCCTCGCAACCCTGCGCACGGTGGAGGAGGGAGGGGTGCGGTTCCGCTCGCATCTTGACGGCGCGCCGCTGCTGTTCACGCCCGATGGCGTGGTGGCCAGCCAGCTCGCGCTCGGCAGTGACATTCTGATGCCGCTCGACGTATGCACCGATGCGGCCGCGGGCCGCGGCGAGGCCGAGCGCGCCGCGGAGCTGACCTACCGGTGGGCGGCGGCAAGCAGGGCGGCGTGGCTTGCCGCGCGCGAGTCGCCGGACGCGGAGCAACGGACCGGATCGTTGTTCGGCATCGTCCAGGGCCACTTTCACGCCGATCTTCGCCGCCGCTCCGCCGAGCAGCTCGGCTCATTGGACCTGCCGGGCTACGCGGTCGGCGGCCTGTCCGTCGGGGAGAGCCGCAGCCGGTTCCTGGAGTTTCTCGCCCTGTCCGTGCCGTTGTTGCCGGCCGACCGTCCACGCTATGTCATGGGCGTGGGGAGCCCCGACTATGCCATCGAGGCGGTGGCTGCGGGCGCCGACATGTTCGATTGCGTATATCCGACGCGGGTCGCGCGCAATGCCCGCGCTCTGACCGGAGCCGGGCCGTTGTCGTTGCGCGCCGCCCGCGTCGGCATGAGCGACGAACCGATCGATCCCGCCTGCCACTGCCGGGTGTGCCGCCGCTTCAGCCGCGGCTACCTGCGCCACTTGTTCAACCAGCGGGAGATCATGGCCGCCGTGTTGACCACGTACCACAATCTGGCCTTCATGGCTCGATTGATGGAGGAAGCCCGCACCGCCATTGGCAACGGTACGTTCGCGTCGTTCCGGCGCCGCTTTCTGGCCGACTACCTGCAGGGGGAAGGCCACGGATAGCTCGCGCCGCGCGGTTGTTGCGCTCATGGTGTGCACCGCCGCCTCGCGCGTCCTCGGCTTCGTGCGCGTCGCGGTGATCGGCGCCGTGTTCGGCGCCGCCGGAGTAGCCGACGTGCTCAACGCGGTGTACATGATTCCCAACAACCTGCGCAAGCTGCTCGCCGAGGGGGCGCTGTCCGCGGCGCTGATTCCGGAGCTGGCGCGGGCACTGGAGCGCGGGCGCAACGCGACGGAGCGCGACGCCCGCGTCCTGATTCGCCGCGTGCTGACCCTGGTGACCGTGACGGTCCTGGCCGTCGTTGCGCTGGCCGTGCTGTTTGCCCGCCCCGTGGTGGGCGTGGTGCTGAGCTTCCCGGAAGCGTGGAAAATGGCGTTGGCCGTCGAGCTGTTTCGGCTGGTGTTTCCCTACCTGTTGCTGGTCAGCGTGGGAGCGGTCCTGATGGCAGTCCTCAACTGCCATGACCGGTTCGTGGTTCCGGCTCTCGCGCCGCTGTTGTTCTCGGTCAACGTAATCGCCGCCATTCTGCTCTTCTATCGCCACTGGGGCTTGCTCGCTGCCGGCGTCGGCATCCTGGCCGGGGGAATCGGAGGGGTAGTGGGCCAGTTGCCGCTGTTCTTTCGGCGCGGTTACGACCTGCGTCCCGACTGGCGCTGGTCCGATCCGCGGGTGCGCCGCATCGTGCGCCAGTGGGTGCCGGTGGTGGCATCGGCGTCGATCTTCGCCATCACCCAGCAGGTGGCGCTGATACTCGCCTCCGGGCTGGAAGATGGCAGTACGTCGGCGCTGGCCAACGCGCTGGTGTTCTGGCAGCTCCCGTTCGGCATCCTGTCGGTGTCGGTCGTAACCGCACACTTTCCCCGCATGAGCCGGCACGCCGCGGCCGGCGATGTCGCGGCCCTCCGCAACGCCTTTGCCAGCGCCCTCCGGCTGATTGTCGCCCTCATGGTACCGCCCGCCGTGTTTTACCTGTTCTTCGGTGAGCAGGTCATCCAGGTCGCGCTCGAGCGGATGACGTTCACCGCGAGCGGGACGCGGCTCGCGGGCCGCGTGCTCGCCGGCTATGCGGCAGGGTTGTTGAGCGTGGCGTTGTTCAATTTCGCGCAACGCTACTTCTACGCCATCTCCGACTACCGCACGCCGTTCCTGGCCGCCCTCGCGGTGGCCGCGATCGATGTTCCACTGGCGATCATCCTGAAGGAAACCGGTCTCCGCGTGGCCGGCTTGGCGGTCGCCAACTCGATCGCATTCTCGGCCGGTGCCGTACTGTTGCTGGCGGCCGCCAGAAAACGCCTGCATCGGTTGGCCGGCGAGCGCGCGGCGAACTATGGCGTCCGCGTGCTCACCGCCAATGTCGTGTTGGCGCTGCTGCTGGCGGGAGTGGCTGCGGTTACCGCCGCCTGGTGGCAGGCGGGCAGCACGTGGCAGAATGCCGCCTTGATCTCCTCGGTCGGTGTTGTTGCGGTGGCCGCAACCTTGGCGCTCTACCGGATCCTGCGGTTGGCATGGTGGCAACCCGGCGGAGCGTGACCCGCCGCCGCCGCTAGCCGCCGGCCCCCACCGGATCGAGTTGCGCAATCTTGTCGATGCTGTCGATGCGATAGCGAAAGTCCTTGTTGTTGATCGTGAACTGGAGTTCGTCGTTGGCGCGGTGATTCCACAACTCGGCGCCGAGTGGCGACAAGTAGGAAATGATGTTGCGGTTGGGATCAGACTCCCACGGGCCAAGAATCAGGTATTGCTCGGTCGCGTTGCTCTCCATGTTGGTGAGCTTGACCCGGGTGCCGAACGAGATCACTGCGTCATTGGCCTCGGCGAGATCGAAGATCTGCGCGTTCTGCAGGTCTTCCTGCAGTCGAGACACCGAATTCTTCAGTTGTTCCTGTTTCTCCAGAGCGGCCTTGTACTCGGCGTTCTCGCGCAGGTCGCCCTTCTGCAGTGCGAGTCCAATCTCTTTCGAGTTCTCCGGTATCTCGACTTCAAGTATGTCGCGCAACTCGCGCTGTCGTCCCTCGTATCCGGCGCGCGTGACAAGCAAGCCGAGACGGACAGTCTCCTTCTCGGCGTCGTCAGCGAAACGGTACGCCGGAAACCGCTCCTTGATCTGTTGGCGGAGGCGTAGTTTGATCGACGGATCGAGATCCTTGACGTCTTCGACGAGCGTGTAGATTCGCGTTATGGACTCCTCGCTGGCCGTAGCGATGAAGTCGTCGAGCTGGTGTTCCTTGAACAGATAGTCGGCGATCTGCCGGTTCAGCTTGCGGTTGACTTGCGGGTCTCGCTTGTTGCCAATGTCGCGGTACGTGAGATCGAGCAGGTGGATCATCCCGATCAACACCTTTTCCTGGCGTACATCGTGCTTGGCGAGCCATCCGGTGTCGTCCTCGTTACGCACCAGCCATACGAACGGTAGACGATAGTCGCGGTAGTCATCAATGATATCGGAAACCAGCCGAGACACCACGTCGGCGTGCTCCGGCGAGACCAGCGTGTCGACAATCTGACGGAGCGGATGAAACAGAAAGACACGCGCGTAGACATGCGGCCAAGCGCCGATATCATTGCGCACATGAGTAAGAAAGTCCCTTGCGAGTCCGGCACTATCGAGCGCCGTAAAGACAAATTCAAGGTCGTCAATGTCGGCGAACTGATCGGGGAATGAGACGCGCACGTTGGGATCGAGATAGGGATAATCGCGATTCATCCGCTCCACGATCAGCAGGCTGGCGATGCTGTTCTCGATCTGGCCCGACGACGCTTTCAGAAAGCCAGCGAAGTACTGGTACATGTCGCCGAGGTATTCGGAGTCGGGCTGGGCGAGGTCGAGAAATTCGTGCAGGGTCTGTACGCGGCTCAGGAAGGTCTTGGCGGAGCGAAACTTGTTGAACGTCTTTTCCTCGAAGGAAATCGGTCGATCGCGCACCGAGTAAATGTCCAGCTTGCCCGGCGGACTGCCGAATATCGAGTCGGTCTTCAGGATACGCCGCGCCGTGGTACTCCACTTGGTCCACTCGCTGGGCGTCAGGATGCGCGGCACAAGCTCGGCCTTGATGCGCTTCATGTCGGCCGC
This sequence comes from Spirochaetia bacterium, assembly GCA_965208575.1. GTDB lineage: Bacteria > Spirochaetota > Spirochaetia > SZUA-6 > Bin103 > Bin103. The sequence continues at coordinate 198,883 of CBDBOV010000004.1, forward strand.
GTTGTCGAAACTCTTGATGATGGTACGCAACGCCCACACCGGATCGGCCTTTACCCGGTCCTTGATCTGGTCACGGGGCACGGTCGCGCGAATCACCCAGAAATGGTCGTTGGCCAGGATGTGGAGTGCGCTCACGGCCATTTTCAGCGACATTCTATGGCCGCGCTTCTTGAGAAAGTCGATCACGAATTGATCGTCCTTGATTGACTTGATCCGACCGAGACCCCAGGCGCGATGAAACACGTAGTGGCCCTCGTCGAAACTGATATGCTTTTCGAAGTCGGCGATCGCTTCGTGCACGTTGCGCCAGGACTGGCTCAGATTGGAAATCTTGATATAGTCATCGAGATGGCTGTGCCCGGCGTGTCGGTTGGAGTAGACGTCGACAAGTTCGGCGCGCGCACCGTTATTCTTGGGATCGTGGTATAGGATACGTTTCAATATCGCCACCGAGGCATCCCAGTTCTCGTCCTCGCGAAAGTGCGGATACAAGACCTCGAGAAGCGAAATTGCCCGATCGCCGCCGAGCGCGCGTGCCACTCTTGCCTCGATCTGCATCAAGCCTTCGAGGTCGTCGGGCTGAAGCTCGATGATCTTGCCCCAAACCTGCTTGATGGGGGAATGCTGGCGGCGATTGATATAGCGATGAAGGGCCTTCTTGTAATACGAGAGAGCACCGTCCAGGTCGCTTTCTTCCTCGCTCTTTTCGGCCAGCGCACGTGCCGTATCGGCATCTTCGAAGTCGACCTTTATGAGACGCTCCCAAACCTCGTATTGTTGCTCCTTATCACCTGTCTTGTCGTAGGTATCAGCCAACGTACGCAGCGCGAACTTGTTTTCGCCGTGCGCCAATATGCCGGTGCACAGGTATTGCACAATGTTCCACTTGGCGCTGTCCACGAACATGTTCGTCAACACTACCAGGTTGGAGTCGTCGACGATCCGTCTCCCCAAGGTCAGCGTGCCGGCAAGGTACAACGCGATTATGCTGTCCCGACTGACCTGCAAATGGTCTTCGCAGATGCCCTGAACTTCATTCTGGACATCCTGCTCCTTGGCCTCGCGCAAGAGTTCGTCGAGTTCGTGGAAGTTGGAGGTGGTGTAGCCGGTCAACGAGGCTCGCGTCCACTTCTCCTCATTGAGCATCTCTTCGATACGATCGATAAGTGATTCTGTCATTCTTCGTTACTCCGCATATTCTCGATTCTCGTCACATTCGATGCGCCAACCGCGTACCGGAGTCGTCGGCGCCGCTCGCCCCAGAACCGGACACTCTTGAGGGTAGCGGTGATGCCCTCGTACTCTACGTCGAGTTCAAGGGCGCGTTCCAACACTTTGGCTGCATCCCCGAACGCGCCGATCCTGAGCTTCCCATACGCGCTGTTGACCAGATGCGCGATGTCATTCGTTACGAGGGTGAGCTGGCGGTCGGGCATTGCGGGAATGGCGTACAACCAGAGTATACCGAACCGCCCGGTACGTCAAACCGGACGCCGGCGGTTCCGTGGACAGCGCTTGTCGCGCTACCGCAACCGGTCTAACTTGACGCGGCATGGATGAGTTGCCGAAACTGACTCGGTTTCTGCGCCGCGCGTCGCAGTCCGGCGGTCCGGTGGTCGCGCCGTCGCTGCTGGCGGCGGATGCCGGCGACTTGGCCGAGGGGCTCGCAGTTGCCGAGCGCGCGCGCGCCGAGTGGCTCCACATCGACGTCATGGACGGGGTGTTCGTGCCGCCGATTTCGTTCGGCGCCGATACCGTGGCGGCGTTGCGCAGGCGCACCGGCCTGCTCGTCGACGTGCATCTGATGACCGTGCACCCGGAGCGCCACGTGGCGCCATTCGCGGACGCCGGCGCCGACCTGATCACCGTTCACCTCGAGACCGCCGTTCACGCACACCGCACCCTGGGTGCAATACGCGCAGCCGGCGCGGCGGCCGGGATCGCCATCGTGCCATCGACCCCCGCCGCGCTGCTTTGCGAGCTCTGGGACGTCGTCGACCTGGTGCTCGTCATGACCGTGAACCCGGGGTATGGCGGCCAGCGGCTCATACCGCGCTGCGTGCGCAAGGTCGCGCAGGTGGCGGCGGCGCGGCAGGAGGCGGGAGCAGGGTTCCTCATTCAGGCGGACGGCGGCATCACCGGCGACACGGCGGTGGACGTGTTCCGCTCCGGCGCCGACGTGCTGGTGGTAGGCACCGCCTTCTACCGGGCGCAGGACCCGGCCGCCGTGGTACGCGACCTGTCCGCGGCCGTTCGGTGATGCGCGCGGTGGTACAGCGCGTGCTGTCTTGCGAGGTGCGCGCGGACGCCGGGAGTGCGGAAGCAGGCGGAGCGGGCGGCGCCGCCGAGCGGCCCGCGCCGGCCCGATCCGTCCCACCCGCATCCTACCGGGCGCGCATCGGGCGCGGTTTGCTGGTCTACCTCGCCGTCGCCGCTGAAGACGGCGCCGACGACCTTGCCTACATGGCCAACAAGGTCGCCGGACTGCGGGTGTTCGCGGACAGCGAGGGTCGTATGGAACGTTCGGTCGCCGACGTCGGCGGCGAGGTGCTCGTCGTGTCGCAGTTCACGTTGTATGGCGACGTACGGCGCGGGCGGCGGCCCTACTTCGGGCGCGCCGCGGCACCCGATGCGGCCGCGACGCGCTACGAGGCGTTCATTGCCCGCTTGCGGCAGCAAGGATTGCGGGTGGCGAGCGGCCGCTTTCAGGCCCACATGCAGGTGGATGCGGTCAACGACGGCCCGGTGACCATCCTGCTCGACTCGGAGCGCTGCTTCTGACCGCGCTCGGATGCCGCGGGCGGGCGCCCGTTCATTGACCTGTAACTGACTACGGCGTACCATGTTGGGGCACCGTTTGAAGCGTCAGCCCTTTCTGCGCCTATAACACTAGTACCAACATCATGAAGTGGGCGACCCGACCGGCCGGTGACACGGCCCGAGGGCCGGCCCGGGAGGAAGTATGGCAAAGCAGGTCAGCAAAGGAGCGAGCGTCACGGCGACGGCGGCAGCCGTTCCGGCGGGTGAGTTCTCCATCGGTCCCGATCCGGAACGCTTGAAGGCGCTCGATGCGGCCCGGCTGCAGATCGAGAAGCAATTCGGCAAGGGCTCGATCATGCAGCTCGGTTCGGCGGCTCAGCAGGCGGACATTCGCGTGGTACCGTCGGGGTCGGTGCTGCTCGACGCGGCGATGGGGGTGGGAGGATACCCGCGCGGCCGCATCATCGAGATCTTCGGACCCGAGTCATCCGGCAAGACCACCCTGGCTCTGCATGCGATCGCGGAGGCGCAGAAGGAACTGGGAATCGCGGCGTTCGTGGACGCCGAGCACGCGCTCGATCCGCACTACGCACGATCGCTCGGGGTGGATATCGACAAGCTTTGGGTGTCGCAGCCCGATCACGGAGAGCAGGCCCTGGAAATTGTCGAGTCGCTGATTCGCTCCGGAGCCGTGGACATCATCGTGGTCGACTCGGTGGCTGCTCTGACGCCGCGCGCCGAGATCGAGGGCGACATGGGCGACTCCCACATGGGGTTGCAGGCGCGGCTCATGAGCCAGGCGCTGCGCAAGCTGACCGGCACGATCAGCAAGTCGGGCACCTGTCTCATGTTCATCAACCAGACGCGCATGAAGATCGGCGTCATGTTCGGCAACCCGGAGACGACCACCGGCGGAAACGCACTCAAGTTCTATTCGACGATCCGCATGGAGGTGCGCAAGATAGAGACCATCACCAAGGGAGCGGACAACCCCCTCGGCAACCGGGTGCGCGTACGGGTGGTCAAGAACAAGGTCGCCCCGCCGTTCCAGAAGGTGGAGCTGGAGATCATCTTCGGCAAGGGCATTTCGGCAGCCGGGAGCCTGCTCGATGCCGCCGTTGCGAATGGCATCATCGACAAGAGCGGCACCTGGTACTCGTACGGCGAAGACCGCATCGGACAGGGGCGTGAGAACGCGAGGCGTTTCCTGGAGGAGAAACATGACGTGCGCGAGGCGATCGATGAGCGCGTGCGAACGCTGCTGTTCGGCACCGCGTCCGATGCTGCGGCGGATGACTGACCGCCGGGCGCGCGCAACCTTCGCGGGTTGACGGCGCTCCCGCCAAACGCGTTACCATCCCGGTAATTGCAATGTCGACCGCGTACGACCAAGCCAACGGCCGCGCACCGCCCGAGTTGCCATTCGCGGGCAGCAGCGGTTCGGACGGAGCATTCGCCGACCTCAGCTTCCAACTGCACGAGTTCGAGGGCCCCCTCGACCTCCTGCTTCATCTGATCCAACGCGCCGAGGTCAACGTCTACGACATTCCCATTGCCGCGATTACCGACCAGTACCTGCGCTACGTCGCGTCGTCCGCCGCCCGCAACGGCGATCCACAGCGCCGTCTCGAACACTTGACCCAGTTCCAGGTGATGGCGGCGACGCTGTTGCATATCAAGTCACGCATGCTGCTGCCGCTCCCGTACACCGACGACCAGCCGTACGAGGATCCGCGCCGGGAGCTTGTCGAGCAGCTTCTGGAATACCAGCGGTTCAAGCGTCTCAGCGAGATCCTGGCGCAGCATCAGCAGGAGGCGCACTGGATCATCACGCGCCACGAACCACGGGTGCTTGTCGAGTCCCCTGAGTTGGACGACGGCAATGAAGTGCAGCTTTCCCCGGACGATCTCCTGGCCGCGTTCAAGAACATCGTGGCCGCCATCGGCGGCGAACAGCTCACCAGCCTGTACGAGGAGTTTACCGTCAACGAAAAGATCGCGCTGGTGTACGAGCGGTTGGCCCTGACGGCGGCGTTCTCGTTCCTGGAGTTGGTGCGCGGCGGGTCGGCGCTGGAGATCATCTGCGCGTTCTGGGCGGTGCTCGAACTGGCCAAGAGTCAGACCATAGCGGTGGTGCAGCGCCAACAGTTCGCTGCCATCGTGGTAGAGCGGCGCGGCACCGGGTCGTTGCCCGCGGCAGAGTCCGGCGCGTGAGCCGAGTCGCGGACGGTACCGGGAAGGCCGTCGCCCCTCCGGCTGGACTGAAGCAGCAGAGCAAGCTGCTGGAGGGTATCCTGATGGTCGAGGCCGAGCCGCAGAGCACCGAGCGGCTGGCACGACTCACCGGCATGCCCGCCGGTGCGGTGCGCGCCGCGGTGGCCGAAGTGCAGCGTCGTTTCGAAGATCCGGAGCACGGGGTCCAGGTGCTGGAAGTGGCAGGCGGCTATACGCTGGTTCCGAAAGCCGAGTTGTGGCCGTGGCTGCGCCACCACTATGGACGCCTGTCGCGCGGCAGCCTGTCGCGCGCGGCGCTGGAGACGCTGGCCATCGTTGCCTACTCGCAGCCGATCACCCGCAGCGAGATCGAAAGCGTGCGTGGCGTGTCGGCGGACGGGATGCTTCGGCTGCTCGGTGAGCGCGACCTGGTCCGCGAGGTGGGCCGCAAGGACGCTCCGGGGCGTCCGATCCAATACGGCACCTCCGGTGAATTCCTGCGCATCTTCGGGATCACCTCCATCGCCGACCTGCCCAAGCTGGCCGAGGCCGACCGCGAGAAGTTCAAGCTGCCCGATGGCTGACGCCCCGGCGCCGCCGGCCGAACCGAGCGCCGGCTCGGACGACGCGCCGCAGCGGTTGCAGGTGTTTCTCGCGCGCGCCGGGGTGGCTTCGCGGCGGGGCGGCGAGCGGCTCATCGCGAGCGGCAGGGTCGCGGTAAACGGAGAGCAGGTCACGGTGCAGGGGTGCACGGTGGCCGTGGGCGACCGCGTAACCGTCGATGGCAGGGTGGTGACCGCTGAGTTCCGGCCGGCCCACTTCGCGCTGCACAAGCCGGCGGGCTACCTGTGCTCGAACACGGACCCGCGCAGGCGTCGGCTTGCACGGAACCTGCTTCCGCCCGAAGCCGGACGGACGTTCCACGTCGGAAGACTGGATCTCGCATCAAGCGGACTCATCCTGTTCACCAACGACGGGCAGCTGGCGGTTCGCGTGACGCATCCGCGATACGGTGTGGAAAAGGAGTACGCGGTAACCACCGACCGCCCGGTATCGATCGCGGTGCTGGAGCGATATCGAGCCGGCTGGTGCATCGGCGGCACCACCTACACGCTGGCCGGCTATCGCCGCAGCGACGGAAACCGAGTGACGCTGACCCTGACCGAGGGGCGCAATCGTGAAATCCGCCGGGTGCTCGGGCACGCCGGCTTGCGGGTTCGCCGGCTCGTGCGCGTGCGCATCGGTCCGGTCGCCCTGGACGGCATTGCTTCCGGAACCTGGCGGACTCTGAGTGCACCGGAGGTGACCTGGTTTCTCGATCGCCGGCCGCAAGCGGTGCGGCGCGTCGGGCCGGGGCGGCCGCGGTGAGGGTGCCGGCGGTGATCGCGATAGACGGGCCGTCCGGTTCCGGCAAGTCGACCGTCGCGGCATGCGTGGCGCGCAGGTTGCACCTCCCGTGGCTGAGTTCCGGCGCACTGTACCGCGCGGTAACACGGTTGGCGTTGGACCGGCTGGGCGGAACCAGGAGTACCGAGCGGATACTCGACATGATGCGGTCGACGCACTGGACGGTGAGCGGCGGGTCGGTATATGCTGCCGGTCTGGACCTTAGCCCGTCACTATACAGTTCGGAAGTGGACGGCCTGGTAGCGCCGCTGTCCGCCGTTCCCGCGATTCGCACCGAGATCAACCGGACCCTGCGGGCACGGGTGGCCGCCGGCAGGTGGGTGGTCGAAGGCCGCGACATGGGGACCGAAGTGTTCCCCGAGGCGATCGTGAAGGTGTTTCTCGATGCCGACCCGGATGTGCGTGCCACGAGGAGGGCTCGCCAGCGCGGGTCGGCCGGTCCGGTGGTGGGGCGGATCGCCGAGGACTTGGCCGAACGCGACCGCCGCGACCGGCGAAAGCCGATGGGCGCGTTGCGTCCGGCCGCGGATGCGCAACTGATTGAAACTTCGCACTTGACGGTGGCTGAGGTTTGTGCGAAGGTTGTGTCCGTAATCCCCACTAATTTCCCCCCGGAGTAATCCTGTTCGCATTATGAGCGACTCGGAAGCAGGCGCGTCGAAGCCCCAATCCTTCGAATCACAACTGCAAGAGCAATACATCACCCGCCTTGATCAGGTGGAAGAGGGTCAGTTGATCACGGGTCACGTGATCGAAGTTGGCCCCGAAACCGTGTTCGTGGATGTCGGTCTGAAGTCGGAAGGCCGCATACCACTCGATGAATTCGACAAGCCGCCGCACGTCAAGGACGAGGTGAACGTCGTCCTGTTGCGCAAGGAGGGCCGCCACGGTGAAGTGGTGGTGTCCAAGCGCAAGGCCGACGAGCAGGTCGTGTGGCGGGCACTGAAGGAGTCCGACGAGACCGGCGAGCCGGTGCCTGGTCGGGTTACCCGGAAGATCAAGGGCGGCTACGAGGTTGACCTCGGCGCGGCTCTGCGAGCGTTCGTGCCGTTCTCGAAGGTCGACGTGATGCGCGTACGGGACGAGGACGCCTACATCGGCCTGGAGACGCGGTTCTTCGTGGAGCAGCTCTACAACCGCGGCAAGGTCAACATCGTCCTGAACCGGAAGTCGTGGCTGGAGCGCGAGGCGCGCAAGAAGCGCGATCAGTTCTACGAGAGCGCGGCGGTGGGAGACGTATACCGCGGCACGGTGAAGACGTTCACCTCGTTCGGCGCGTTCGTCGACCTGGGCGGCTTCGACGGACTGCTGCACGTGAACGACATGCGCTGGGGACACGTGGCCTCACCCAAGGATGCCGTGGTGATCGGCGAAGAGGTGGACGTCAAGGTGATCCGCATCGATCGCGACTCGCAGAAGGTCAATCTCAGTCTCAAGCACTTCACACCCGATCCGTGGACCACCTTCGAAGAGCGTTACACCGTGGACGACGTGGTAACCGGCAAGGTGAGCAAGATCACGGACTTCGGTGCGTTCATCGAAATCGAGCCGGGCATCGAAGGCCTGCTGCATATCTCGGACATGTCGTGGGTCAGAAAGATCGGCCACCCGCGCGAGGTGCTTGGCGGCGGCGACGAGGTGCAGGTCAAGATCCTGGACTACGACCTGGAGCGGGGCAAGCTGTCGCTCGGGCTCAAGCACGTTCTGCCGAATCCGTGGGACACCGTGGAGGAGCGGTTCCCGCCCGGCAAGGTGGTAAAGGGCACGGTGCGCAACATCACCAGCTACGGAGCGTTCGTCCAGTTGGAGGAGGGCATCGACGGGCTGCTGCACGTCGAGGACATGTCCTGGACCAAGAAGGTGCGCAATCCGGGCTCGGTGGTGAATTCCGGCGAGGAGATCGAAGTTGCGGTGGTCGACCTGGACAAGAAGGCACGCCGCATCCGGCTTGGCTTGAAGCAACTCTCCGATGACCCGTGGGAGGCTCTGGCACGCGCCTTCAAGCGCGGCAGCGTCATTGAGGGCGAGGTGAGCAGCAAGACCGATTTCGGGGTATTCCTGCGGGTGCAGGGAGGCATCGAGGGGCTGATCGCAAACAACCAGCTCGCCGAACCGAGCGGAGGCGCCATCGACAGGATGCGCGACGAGATCAGCGTCGGCGATCCGTTGAAGGCGGTCGTTACCGAGGTGAGCGCCGACAAGCAGCGGCTGTCCCTGTCGCTGCGCGAGTTGCAGCGCCGTGAAGAGCGTCAGGAACTGGTGAAGTATATTCACGACGATGAAGAGCCGGATCGCGTGTCGCTTGGCGAGTTCCTCAGAGACCGCACGAACGAGTGATGTACCGGAGTCGCGGCTCGGAGGGGTGCACCGGTGAGTAGCGCCCAGTCATCTTCGGCAGCTACGTCCGGTGTCGTCACCCTGGTGTCGGCATTCGTCGAACGCTACCGGTTGCCGCTGCTGGTGGTGGCGGGCGTGGTGGTGGCGGCGCTCGGCGTGTGGCTGATCTGGGCAGAACGCGAACGCAGCGTGGAGGAGAGTTCGGCGCTGCGTGCCGAGCAGTTGCAGGATCTGTTCGAGTCTTGGAACGGAGCCCCCGACGGCACCCGCAAGACCAACCTGGGCAACGACCTCATCGAAGAGGTGGACCTCCTGTTGCGGCAATTCCCGCGCCGCTACGCCGCCCAGCGGGCGCTCTACGTGCGCGCCGAGTATTGGTTCGCGACCGAGCAGTGGCAGAACGCCGCCGCTGACTGGCAGGAGCTGGCGGAGCGCTGGCCCACCAGCTACCTGGCGCCGTTGAGCATCTTCAACGCCGCGGTCTCCCTGGAGGAAGCGGGCGAGGCGGAGGCGGCGCGCGCGCATCTCGAGCGCCTGGTCGCCGACTGGGAGCACAACCTGCTGGTCCCTCGTGCGCTGTTTTCCATCGGCCGCATGGCTGAGCAGCGGACTGACTACGACGCGGCGCGCGAAGCGTACGCCAGGGTGACCGACGATCACGCCGGCAGCAGTTGGGCTACCGCCGTGCGCAACCGCCTCATCGCACTGGAAACGCAGGGCCTGCTGCCGGCAGAGTAGGGGAGGCGTGGCGCTGGCGCGGACGTTGCGCGCAGGCGCGCTGGTGGTCGCGGTCGCAATCTGCGCCACCTCCGGCTGCGGCCTCCCGGACGCCCGGCCTGTCCTGCCTCCACCCACGGACCCTGACTCTTCCGTGACGGCGCGAAGATTCACGTTCAAGGTGCCCGATTCTACCGACGCGCCGTTCCTGGGCATCGAGCTGTACTACCGGATCGTGCCGGTCGGGTCGGTGCCCGAGCCTGATCGGGAGTCGCGCGAGGAGTTGGCGGCGCACGGTTTCCGCCGCATCGCGAGCAGCACCGACGACGATCCGCCGTCACTTCCGCTGATCGACGGGCCGGATGCCGGTGTCGTGGTCACGATCGATTTCAGCGATTTCAACGAGGCGGAGCCGGGTGAGGATCCTCCGACGGCCAGTTGGGCCGGCGGTGACGACGTGTCGCTGCGGCGGGCGGTCCGGAGTGGGACCGATGGCTACAAGAGGTTCGCGTGCGACCAGTTTGACCCCGGCGACGTTGACATCGGGACCGTGACCGATGAGCTTGCCGATCCGGGGAATTGCGAGATGGTACAGCTCCAACTCTACGCCCTGTCGTACGGGGCCACGGACCGTTTCACCGTCTACAGCGAGCCATTGTACCTGCACTCCATCGACCTGACGTTCATGCGCCAGTGATCGAATACATCGAAGTCGGGCTGACGTTCGTGACGATCGGGCTGACGGCGGCGATCTTCTGTCATTTCGTGTTGCGCCGCCGGGTGCCGGGGGAGTTCTGGGGAGCGCTGATCGTCGGGTTGATCGGCGCCGTGCTCGGAGGCCTCCTGGACCAGGCGTTCGCGGGCGTGATCGAGCGCCTGTCGCGCTTCAATACCGTCAACGTGTTCGCGGCGGCGTTCTGTGCGTTCCTGCTGATCTGGTTGTTCTCCCGCCTCAACGACTGATCTCGCCGACCCAAGCGCGTGCTCGTTCGACGTGTTCCCCAACCCGCCACAAGGAAACAAAGATGTCGCGCACCACGCCGTGCTCGTCGATGAGGAAGGTGACGCGTCCGGTACGGTTCAGCAACAGGCGAGTGCTCGCACCGTACCGACGGCGTACGGCTCCGTCCGGGTCGCTGACGATGGGAAACGGCAGCGCGTGGCGGGCGGCGAACCCGTGGTGCGTCTCCGGCGAGTCGCTGCTGACGCCGACCACCTCGGCGCCGGCGGTCACCAGTTCCTCGTAGATGTCACGGAACCCGCACGCCTGCGCGGTGCAGCCCGCCGTGTGGTCGCGCGGATAGAAGAACAGCACCACCTTGCGCCCGCGCAGGGAGCTGAGTCGAAGCGGGGTACCTGCGCCGGTGGTCAGTTCGAAGTCGGGGGCCGGCTCGTTCAAGGAAACACTCACGATGGTACCCAGTCTACCAGCAGTCGCACCCGTTCGGAACCGCATGCAAGCGCCGATAATGTATATTCTGTCTACTTGTGGGTCGCGGAAGGCGCCGACGCGGGCCCCGCTTCGCGTATGCGCGCCGCCAATGCTACCCTGTCGGCATGAACAAGATCGAGCGAATGCACACCATGCTGCGCGGCGAGCGGCCGGACCGGGTGCCGGCCGGGTTCTGGTTCCACTTTCCGGAATCCGCCGCAGCCGGGACCGCGATGGCGCAGGCGCACATCGACTACTACCGCGCCGCCGACCCCGACCTGCTGAAGGTGATGAATGACAACGGCTACGAAGCGGTCGGCGTGGACGTGGTGAGGTCGCCCGCGGACTGGCGCAAGCTGGAGCCGGCACCGTTGTCTTCGGCGCCCTATCAGGCACAGCTCGCGGGCCTGCGCGCCCTGGTGGATGTCCTCGGCGGCGAGGTGCTGATGGCGACGACCATCTTCAACCCGTACGCCACCGGCAACCAGATCAGTGACAACAAGGTCACCGAGCACCTGAAGGAAGACCCGGAGGCGGTCTCGGCGGGGCTTGCCGCGATCGCGGAGAGCCTGGCCGAGTTTTCGGCTGCCTGCATCGACGCCGGGGCGGCCGGTATCTACTTCTCGGCGCAAGGCGGCGACGCGTCCCGGTTCACCGCGGAGGAGCACCGGCGCTACATCAAGCCGCACGACGTCACCGTGCTGGAGGCGGCCACGGCGGCGGGGGCCACCTGCAACATCGTGCACATATGCGGGCGCGGAATCCGCTTGGAGCACTACGTGGACTATCCGGGGCACACGGTGAACTGGGCGCCGCAGAACGACAACCTGAGCCTGACGGCGGGCCGCGACCTGTTTCGGCGGCCGATCATCGGCGGCATCGATGAACGGGGGCCGATCGTGGACGGGCCGCGCGAGGCGATCGCCGCCGAGGTGCACGGTGCGCTGGCGACGATGGGCAGCGCCGGATTCATGGTCGGCGCCGGCTGCACGCTGCCGAACGACGTGGAGGTGGAACACCTCGCGTGGGCGCGGGAGGCGGTGAGCTAACCGCGACTCGCGGCGGCGGGCGCGGTCAGGGATAGCGGGCGCGGAACTCCCCTACCCGGGCGCGGGCGCCGGTATCGAGGCCGCTGCGTTCGCCACGCGCGAGCAGGTGGTAGCCGAGACCGGCTATCATGGCCGCGTTGTCGGTGCACAGCCTGAGGCTGGGATAGACCGTGCGCACCGGCTCCGCGTCCAGCCGGCGCCGCAGGTAGGTGTTGGCGGCCACGCCTCCGGCCGCCACGATGCAGTCGATGCCGGTTTCGCGGCTGGCGAGCAGCGCCTTGTCCACCACGATGTCGACCGCGGTCTGCTGAAAGGCGGCGGCCAGATTGGGCAGCGTGTCCTGGTGCGCCGGATCGCGAAACTGGTCGCGCTGGTGAATTACCGCGGTCTTGAGGCCCGAGTAGGACACGTCGAAGCGGTGGTCCCCCTTGTGCAGGGAGGGGCGAGGAAACCGGTACGCCGCGGCATCGCCGTCTTCGGCGAGATTCTGGATGGCGACGCCGCCCGGAAATCCGATGTCGAAGTACTTGGCGACCTTGTCGAACGCTTCGCCGCAGGCGTCGTCGATGGTGGCGCCCATCACCGTGATGCGGTCGAACCCGTAGACCTGGGCGATCAAGGTGTGGCCGCCGGACAGCAGCAGCCCGATGTAGGGATAGGAGAGGTCGCGCTCCAGGTGCGGGGCGTAGAAGTGCGCCTGTACGTGATCCACCGCGATCATCGGCAGGCCAAGCGCGAGCGCCAAACCCTTGGCGTAGGACAGGCCCACCAGCAAGGATCCGATCAACCCGGGGCGGGTGGTAACGGCGAGCGCATCAATGGCCGACAACTCCACGCCGGCGTCGGCGAGGGCGTGTTCCACGACGCCGTCGATCCACTCGACGTGCTTGCGGCTGGCGATCTCCGGGACCACGCCCCGGTAGCGGCGGTGTTCCTCGATCTGGGAGTAGACCACGTTGCTGAGCATCGTCGAGCCGTCGGCAACGACCGCGGCCGCACACTCGTCGCACGAGGTCTCGATCCCCAGTACCGTCACGGGGTGGCGAACTCGGTACCGCCGACCGCGCCGGTGGCCGGGAGGTGAGAGAGCGCGACCGCGCCGCCGTCGATCGGTACGAGTTCGGAGAGCGGCACCACCACGTATCCCTGCTCCTGCAGGTAGGGATATACCTCCAACAGCGCTTGTGCGACTTCGCGCACGGAAGAGTGGCCAATGAGGACCGCGTGTCCCTGCCTGCGGGCCACGGCGAGCCCTTGGCGCAGGGCGCTGCGAATGGCGGCCGGATCGCGGTCATGGTCCAGGAACACGTCGCGGGCCATGAACGGTACGCCGTGCTTCGACGCATACACCGCGGCCACGCTGCTTGCGGTCGTGCGGCTGTCGACGAAGAACCGGCCGGTATCGGCGAGGTACGCCATGACGGCGTCCATGATGCGGGCGTCCGCGGTGCCGGCCGATCCCATGTGGTTGTTGGTGCCCACGGCGCCGCTGATCGAGGCGAAGTTGAGTTCGAGCAGCAGGCGAATCTCCACCTCCGAGAGTTCGTCGGAGATCGTGCCGGGCCCGGGATTCTTGCCGCTGACCGCCGCCATCGGCAAGTGCAGGATCACTTCGTGGCCGTGCGCTCGCGCCAGTTCGGCCGCGCGCGCGGAGTGGTGCAACTGCGGCAGTACGGCGAACGTCAGCGGTCCGGGGAACTCCAGGTAGGGCTTCAGTTCCTGCAGGTTGTTGCCGGCGTCGTCGATCACGATGGCAAGCTTCACCTCCCCGTCGGGCGCGGGCGGCGGCTGGGGTGCCGGAGCGGTTTCGGGAGCGGGCGCGCGCGCGCCGTCCGGCGGATGAACGGCGCCGTACGACTCGGCGCCCGGGGTCACGCGGTCGGGAATCGTGCCGAGGTATGGCGGAGGCTCCATCTCGCCGGTCGGAATCTTCAATCGTTCCATGAAGTTCGGGAGCGGGCGCGCCGCTTCGGCACCAGGCCCGGAGTTGTCGTAGGCGGGCGGGCGCAGCACCAGGCCGACGAGGATGCCGGTCAGCACCACAATCATCGTGACCAGGGCGACGACCAGACGCGCCTGCGGCACCTGCGTTGCCCTTCTCTGCGCGCTCACCGTGTCGCTGCTTCCTGAAGCCGGGACGACATTCGCTTCACGTGACCGTACACGTATCCTTTATCGGTAGCGGCGCGCGGGCTCATGACCGGGTGGCGTGCGCCGCCCGCTCCGGGGCGCCGTGCCGGCCGTGCCGGTGGCCGTGGCGGAGCCGCGTGGCCGTGCCGCTGCGCACGTTGACCGCTGAGTCGTGCCGGCGGCACACTGCGTGCCATGTGCGGCCGCTACGCGCTCTACGCGGAACACGAGGAATTGATCGATGCGTTCTCGGTGGTGACCGACGCCGCTACCCCGACGACCGAGCCGCGCTACAACATCGCCCCGACGCAGGAGGTACCGGTAGTGATGCGTCCCACCGGCGCACGCCGCGCCGGACCGCGCCGCCTGCGCATGGCGCGTTGGGGGCTGGTGCCGCCGCAGTGGCCGACACCGGACCGGAGGCGGGCGCCGCTGATCAACGCGCGCGCCGAGGGCATTGCCGGGCAACCGCTGTTTCGCGGCCTGTTCGCCGGCAGCCGCTGCATCGTACCGGCGAACGGGTTCTTCGAGTGGCGGCGCGCCGGCGCCGTGCGCCAGCCTTACTTCATGAGCCACCGTGCCGGGGCTCCGCTGGCGTTCGCCGCCCTCCATGCCCGCTGGCAGCGCGATGGTTCGGCGCCGATTGCCAGTTGCGCCATCATCACCGTGGCCGCCAACGGGCAACTGGAGCCGCTCCACGAACGCATGCCGGCGATCCTGGATCCGGCGGAGTGGGACCTGTGGCTCGACCCGGAGGCGCCGCGCGAGGCGGTGATCGCACTGCTGCGCCCGTTCGACGATGAACTGACCCTGCACCGGGTGACACCGCGCATGAATCACTACGCCTTCGAGTCCGCCGACGCGGTGGCACCGGTCTCCATCGAACCGGTACCGGGGCAATTGCCGTTGCACCGGTAGGGCGTGTCCGGTCCGGGGGAACGGCTGACGGATTGCGCTCGCTAGCCCTCGTGGGCGAGCACGAAGTAGTGTCCCGGGTTCCACGCCTGACAGATCAGGTAGAGCTGTCCTCCATGCTCGTACCACACCGTGTTGTGGATGTGATCCGCCAACTCCACGCCGAGCTCTTCCTTCGGACGGATCGTGGAGACCAGTTCGTACGTGCCTGCATCGAGCACGTAGATCGGCGCCGCCCTCCCCTCCTGCGGGTCATCGAGGCTGCCCACCAGGGCGTACCAGTGGTGGCCGCGCTGCAGGAAGTCGATGCCGCACGGCTTGGAGCCGTGGCTGATGTCGTGCGAGGAGTGAAAGTGGCCGCCGTGGCTGAAGTGCTGGAAGCGCGCGTGCGGGCGGTCGGCAATTGACAGGTGGTGGCCGTCGGGGTGCGCGTTCAGGCCGTGCGCGGTGCCGAACAGTCCCGGCGCCTTCGGGTCGTCGGTCTTGCCTGCGAAGATTCCCTTCCACTGCTGCGTGCCGAGGTCGGCGGTCGAGATATGGTTGGCGCCGTAGCCGTCCGCCACGTACAGCGTGCCGTCCGCGTAGACGGTGTCGGTCGGGTTGAACGGCGTCTCCCCGTCCTGGTACTCGTCGAACTCGGGCCGCGAGAGGACGAAGTCCAGGTTGCCGTCGAGCCCGAGCACGACCACCTTGGCGTCGCCATTGGCCGGCATCACCAGCCGCCGCTTGCCGTCGAACTGCACCAACTTGGTGCTGTGGAAATTGATCGGCTTCAGGTCCGGCGGCAGCTCGATGATTTCCTGGCTGCGCAGATCGGAGGCGATCGACATCAGGCCGCAGCCGGGCATACCGTAGTAGATGCGGCCGCCGGGCTCGGTGTCGACGGCAAAGCCGCCGTGCAGGTCCACCTCGCACGGACGCGCTGCTTCCGGCAGGGAGTACAGGTCATCGCAGAGCGAGAACGCAAAGGGTGCTTGGCCACTGGTCTTGGGCATGGTTCGTTCCTCCTGTTGGGCGGGGTTGCGGGCGCATACTACCCCGAATCGCCGTGGCGGCGCGACCGGTTTGCGTGCGCCGGTCACCCCCTTGGTGCCGTTCCGGGGTGTGTGGTGTAATCGGCGTGGCAGCCGGGGCTCCACCACGGGCTGCCAGGAGAGGTGTTGTGGTAAAGACGCGAATGGCGCAATACGGCATCGGGCACGATCACGCGGGCGGCAAGGCGCGCGTGATGCGGGACAGTGCCGCGGTCGAACTGGCGGGGGTGTACGAGCCGGCGGAGTGGCTGCGCGGCTCGCTCGGCGCCCGTCCGCCCTACGACGGAGTGCACTGGTTCGGGTCGGCG
This sequence comes from Spirochaetia bacterium, assembly GCA_965208575.1. Lineage (GTDB taxonomy): Bacteria > Spirochaetota > Spirochaetia > SZUA-6 > Bin103 > Bin103. The sequence goes on from CBDBOV010000004.1 coordinate 215,186, forward strand.
CGGGAGATGCTGGAGGATCCGAGCATAGCGGCGGTCGCGGTCGAGGGGCGGGTGTCGGAGAACCTGGCGTTCGCGCGCGCCTGCCTGGAGCATGGCAAGCACGTATGGCTGGACAAGCCGGCGGGCGACGACCTGGACCAGTTCCGGGCGCTGCTGCGGCTGGCGTCGGCGCGCGGGCGGCACGTGCAGCTCGGCTACATGTTCCGCTACAACGCCGGCTACCAGTTCATTTTGGACTGGGCCGCATCCGGCCGGCTGGGCGCCATTCGCTCGGTGCGCACGCGGATCTCCACCGGCGTCGCGAACGATGCCGCGTGGCGGCGCTGGGACAGCCACGGCGAGCACGCCGGCGGCCTGATGTTCATCCTCGCCGGCCACGTGGTCGACATCGTGGTGGCGCTGCTCGGCCGCCCGCACCGGGTGAGTGCCTTCGCCCGCCAGCAGACCGACGCCTTTCCCTGGTACCGGGACAACAACGTGGCGGTGCTGGAGTACCCGCACGCCCTGGCGGTCGTGGAGTCGGTGGCCGGCGAAGTGGAGCCGGGCGCCGCGCGCCGCATGGAAGTGTACGGCACCCGCGGCAGCGCCATCCTGGAGCCGATGGAGCCGCCCCGCCTGCGCCTGTGCCTGGACGCCGCGCGCGCCGGCTACGAAGCCGGCTGGCAGGAGGTGCCGGTGGCGGCGCGGCCGCGCTACGTGGAGAGCCTGCGCGCCTTCCTGGCCACCATCCACGGCGAGCAGCCGGCCGACCGCACCTTCGCCCACGAGCTGGCGGTGCAGGAGACCCTGCTGGCGGCCGCCGGCCTGCACTCGCTGACGCCGCCCCGATAGCGCGCCGCACGGCCGCCTGCCGCGGCGCTTCCGGCCCAACCGGTACGCCCGCCCTACTACCTTTTCTTGCGCGGGCGCGCCGGCATGGCGTCGTGGAAGGTGTCGCTGGAGATCAGCCACAGATCGCGGTCGGCGGGCGCCGGCGTGGCCCGCTCGGCGCCGCGGCAGGAGCCGCACCCGTTGTTTGGATCTCGCGCTGACGCGAGCGGCGGCGTGAACGGCGCTCCGGCCGCCCCGGCTCGCGGCGTGACCGGGGCCCGTTACTTGCGGCGCTTGGGGCGCAAGCGGGCGGGCGTATGGTCCTGGTACGTATCGCTGGAGACCAGCCGCAGCTCGCGGTCGGCGAGCGGCAACCGTACCCGCCGGCAGTCGCGGCGGTGCGACTCCCGCATCGCGATCGCGATCTCCAGCGCCGCCCGGCCATCCTCCCCGGAACACCGCGGCGCCGCGCCGCTGGCGAGGCAGGCCACCAGGTCCTCGACAATCGCCAACCCGGTGGCCTGCAGGCGGTTCGGCAGCGGGAACGGGTACTCCGCCGGCAGCGAGCCCTGGAAGCGGTTGGACAGCGGGCGCATGCTCGGGCGCTCGGTGTTGCCCTGGACGCGGCGGATCAGCTTCCAGCTCATGCCGTCGTCGCCGGTCCAGGCGCGCGCCTCGTCGCCGATGATGTCGAACGAGGTGAAGGCGGCGCCGCTGGGCATGGTGCGGATGAAACCGCGCACGCCGTTGGCGTACGCCAGGTAGCCGTTGCCCCGCGGATCGTCGTCGCCGGCGGCGACCGCGTCCGACTCCATCTCGCCGAACACCCACTCGACGTGGCTCCCGGCCAGGAAGTTCATCGTGTCGAGCATGTGGCTGCCGTTGCTCGACAGGCCGAAGGTGCCGTGCACGTTGATCTGGCGCAGTGTGCCGAACTCACCGGTGTCGAGCATCGTCTTGATCTCCCGGAACAACGCGTTCCAGCGCCGGTGACAGTTGACGGCCACCACGGTGCCGTGTTCGCGGCATACCTGCAGCGCCGAATCCGCCTCCGCCAGGCTGACCGAGATCGGCTTCTCGGCCCAGATGCCGCGCACTCCGGCGCGCGCCGTGTCCTCGATGATGGCGGCGCGCGGGCGGGCGCTGGTGCACATGCTGACCAGGTCCAGGTCCTCGCGCGCCAGCATCTCGCGGTAGTCCGCGTAGACGTGCGCTTCGTCCAGTCCCCACCGTTCCGCGAACCAGGCACGCTGCCGGGCGTCGGGATCCGCACCGGCGGCCAGCTCCACCAGCGGCGACTCGTGGTAGGCCGGCGCGTGACAGTAGGGCAGGAAGAAGGTGCCGCCCCGGATGATCTCGTCGTCGAACGTGCTGCCGATGCGCCCCAGACCGATAACGCCTGCGCGAAGCTGTGCCATGGCCCGGCAGCATGCACGGCGCTGACGCTCCGCGCAACCTCCAGGATGTGAAGACTGACGTTGAACGCAAGAGTGTCGATGCTCCCTGGGGCCGTGCTGGCCGGCAGTGCGCGGCGGTACTTCTGCCCCCACCAGCCCGACTGCCACCCCGCCCGGCCAAACCATTTCCGCGCACGAGCAGCAGGCAGGTGCCGCCACCAACGACACGCGTGCCTCGTGGTATACTGCGGGTCCGTCAACCAGCCGTGGCGCGTGCGCCGCGGCGTTCCGTCAGGAGTAACCTATGTTGCAGCATGTGTTGAACGCTTACGCGATGAACTTGAAACGCACGGGCATGCATGTCCAGGATCTGTCCGCCGAGCAGATGGTCGAGCAGCCGTCCGGAGTGATCAATCACCCGGCATGGACCCTGGGCCATCTCGCGGCGACTTCCGACAACCTCGCCAGGACGCTGGGCCAGGAGTCCACCTTTCCCGAGGAGTGGCGCGAGGCCTGCAGCACCGGCGGCACGCCCAGCGGCAACGCGGCCGACTTTCCCACCAGGGATCGGCTGCTGGAGGAGCTCGGCGCGCAGCACGAGCGGGTGGCCGCTGCCTTTGCCGCCGCCGGCGAGGAGGTCCTCGCTCAGCCCCTCCCCAACCCCCGCGGGCGCAAGATATTCGGCACCGTGGGCGGTTACGCCGTGGCGCTGATGACCACCCACGAGGCCAACCACCTGGGGCAGCTCGCGGCCTGGCGCCGGGCCATGGGCCTCGGTTCGGCGACCGGAATCTGAGCGCGCCGCGGCGCTCCTGATTGGTGGCCGCGACGGCGCCGGCGGTGACCTGAACCGGGCACCAGGCTGGCTGCAAACCGTGGTAGATATCCGCAATCCCGCCTTCACGGCCATGTTCCGCGAGTACGACCTGCGCGGGCGCGTTGCCGAGGGCGAACTCACCGACGATTCGGTGCGGCTCATCGCCAACGCCTTCGGGCGGCTCCTGGCGGCGCGCGGCATGTCCCGTGCGGTGGTGGGTTACGACAACCGTCCGGCGTCGCCCGGCTTCAAGGAGGCGGCCGTCGCCGGCCTGACCGCGGCGGGAATCGACGTGGTGGACATCGGGTTGACCGTCAGCCCGGCGCTCTACTTCAGCCAGCACCACCTCGGCGTACCCGCCGGGCTGATGGTCACGGCCAGCCACAACCCGAGCGAGTGGTGCGGCATGAAGCTGGCGCACGGCTTGTCGCGCACGCTCGGACCCGCCGAGATGCGCGAACTGTACGCCCTGGTGACCGAGGGCGAGCGCAGCGGCAGCCGCGCCGGCACGCGCAGCACCGCCGACACGCGCGACCCCTACCTCGACCGGGTCACCGCGGGCACCAGGCTGGCGCGCCCGCTGCGGGTGGCGGTGGACTGCGGTAACGGCGCCGCGGGGGTATTCGCCTACGAGGCGCTGCAGCGCGTCGGCTGCCTCACCTTTCAGCTCTACTGCGACCCCGATGACCGCTACCCGCACTACTTTCCCAATCCGTCCGACCTGAAGGCGCGCCGCCGGCTGCGCGAGATCGTCACCCACCCGTACATACGCGCCGACGCCGGCGTGGCGTTCGACGGCGACGGTGACCGCATCGGGGTGATGGACGAGCGCGGCGCGGACGTGTGGAGCGACCGCGTGCTGATTCTGCTCGCCCGGCGGCTGCTGCGCGAGCGCCCCGGCGCCACCGTGGTGTACGACGTCAAGTGCACGCGCGGCCTGGAGGAAGAGGTGCGGAACGGCGGTGGGCGCCCGGTGATGTGGAAGACCGGCCACTCGCACATCAAGGCCAAGCTGCATGAACTGGACGCCGAGCTTGCCGGCGAGCGCAGCGGCCACATTTTCTACGGCGCCGGCTTCTACGGCTTCGACGACGCGCTGTACGCCGGCATCCGGTTGCTGGAGGTGCTGGCCGACCACGACGGCTCCCTGTCCGACCTGGTTGCCACTACCCCGCCCTACCTCACCTCGCCGGAGATCGCCGCGCACTGCCCGGACGATGTGAAGTACGCCGTGGTGGATCGGCTGGTCGCCGAATTCAAGGCGGACTACGGCGACCGGGTGATCGACATCAACGGGGCCCGGGTCGACTTCGGCGACGGCTGGGGACTGGTGCGGGCATCGTCCAACCTGCCCGAGCTGGTGATCATCTTCGAAGCCCGCACCGAGCAGCGGCTGCGCGAGATCCGCGCCCTGTTCCGCGCCAGGCTGGACGCTTGTCCGGAAATCGATCCGCAGTGGCGCAACGACACCTACGCCTGAAGGGACCAGCAGACGCATGGGAGAGTTCATGACCAGGACAGAGATTCAGCCCGTCCGGCAGCACGCTGGCGAGCGTGCGCGAATAATTGGACACTGAGTTCGATATGTCTCAAGGCGGGGCGGCCGGTGGTCGATTACCATAGCGAGCGGGAGATCAGCACTCGCAACTTATTGCCGGGGCGGGGCGGCCGCGTAACGGCCGCCCCGCCTTCTTGGCTGCCGCCGTGCGGTTGCCACGGTTGCCGGGCGGCTTGCCACGGTTGCGCTCCCGGCCTACCCTGCGATCGTCATGGGCACTGCACAAGGGACCGGTACCGCAGTGGCGGAAGCGGCGATCGAGCTGACCGACGAACAGTTTGACGACTATCGCACCGAGGGCTTCGTGATTGTCGAAGACCTGGTATCGGAGGCGGAGCTCGCCGGCTTGCAGGAGCGGCTGCGCGAGTACACGCACGGCGGGCGCTCGCAGGCGCGCATCAAGGTGCAGGTGGAACCGCGCGTGAGCCGGGGCGAGCTGAGCGTCGCGCATCCCGGCGACGGCATCCGCAAGATCGACGGCCTGGTGGAGTCGGACGACCGGTACCAGGCGCTCGGCCGCCATCCAAACATCGTAAGCGTGCTCGGCCGCATTCTGGGGCCCGACATCAAGATGTTCCGCAACGCCGTGCTGCTCAAGCCGCCGGAAGTGGGCTCGGCCAAGGGCATGCACCAGGATTCGCCCTACTGGCCGATCCGGCCCATGGAGCTGTGCAGTTGCTGGTTTGCCATCGACGAGGCCACGGTCGAGAACGGCTGCATGGGAGTGATCGCGGGCGCACACCGGGACGGCGCCCTGCCCCACGTGCACGTAACCGACGACTACGTGATTCCACCCGAACGTTACGCCGCAGCAGCCAAGACGCTGGCGCCGATGCCGGCCGGTGCGGGGCTGTTCTTCCACTCCCTGCTGCCGCACGCCACCGAGCCCAACCGCAGCGGCGCGTGGCGGCGCGCCATCGCGCTGTCCTACATGAGCGCGCGCTCGACCCACACCGACGCCGGCGGCGGCCCGGTCTACTACCCGATCGCGGGATCTACCTTCGCCGGCTGCGTACGCTAAGCACCCTGTCGAATCGGCGCCCGCTCGGCTAACGCGACCGCCGCCTTCAGGTCGCGACGTGTTGTTGCGGCGGTCGAGTGCAGTGAGCCAGAAAGGGGATTCGAACCCCTGACCTGTTCATTACGAGTGAACCGCTCTGCCAACTGAGCTATTCTGGCGTGGCCTTAAGGTAATGCTTCCGGCGCGAATGAGGAATACGTCAGCCGCGCGCGGGCCGCGGCATCACTCTGCGCGCCAGGTGCCGTCGTAGCCGGTGTAGCCGTCGGTGTAGTGCCGCAACCGCGGCGGCAGGCGGCGAATGAGGGCACGTGCCGATTCCGGCAGCGGCCACGGCGCGTCGATCCGCCACGCCCGCGGCCGGAAGCCGATGCCGCACGAGTAGCGCCGTTCGGCGGTCGCCATGTTGGCGTGCAACGTGCGATCGGCGAAGCACAGCAGGTCGCCCGGCTCCGCGTCGACGGCGACACAGCCGGGTACGGCCATGTCGCTGCACACCGCCTCCGCCCCGAGCCGGCGGATTTGGGTACGGTCGCCAATGAACTCGAATCCCTCCGGCTGCCACTCCGGCAGGTGCGAATGCTCGATCACCGCCAGTCCGCTGCGGGCGGGGTCGCTGCCGTTCAGGTAGAACCACAGACCGCTCGGGATCGGGAACCGATTGAGGACCTCATTGGCGTTCCTGGGGGCGGTCCGGAGGTGGCCGCGAAAATCGACGTGCCAGGCGCCCATGCCCTCCCCCGGCGTGCGCAGAATCGCGGCCGACCGGTGCAGGCACAGGTCGCGCGTCCCGTGAACCGCGCAGATGAACTCCCGGTACGGCGCGTGATCGACCAGTTTCCACACCGGTTCGCTCACCTCCGCGAACGCCATGTGGTAGCGGTTGGAAGCGGGCGGCAGGTCGCGCTCGGGGTCCAGGTGGCGGTCGATCGATTCCTTCAATTCGTCGACCAGTTGCGCGCCGATCATGCCGCTCACGACGCAGAAACCGTGCCGTTCCAGGCAGGCGATTGCATCCAAGTGGGCGCCTGGCGCGAAGTGGTAGCGGTATGCAGGGGTGTCCGGCATGGCGCGGCGATCCGGTCAGAGTCCGATGGTCTTGAGCAGATCGGGGATCGCCGCCTTCTGCTCGTCGGTGCGCGGCCGCATTGGCGCGGTCAGGGTGTCATGATCGATCACGCCGAGCAGCTTGAGCGCCGCCTTGAGACCTGCGAAGCTGCCTGACCGGCCGCTCCCGAGCGTGGTGAGGCGCGCTGCGGCGAGCGAGTTCCCGTGGTGGCGCAACGCCGCCTCGCCATCCCCGCGCTCGCCTGCATTCCACTCGCCCGCCACGCTTGCCGGCGCCAGGTTGGCGAGGCTCGGCACGACCCCGTGGGCGCCGATGCCGGTCATGGTGCTGCGCCACGTGGTGCCGAGGAACCGGTACGGGTCGACGTGCTGCGTGCGGCAGCGCATCACCAGCTCGGCGAATGCCTCACCGGTCCCGGAGTTGTCCTTGACGCCCGCCACCGTACCCTCGACGGCCAGCCGCACGAAGGTCGCCGGCGCAGCGATGCGGTGTCGACCTCGCCGGCCGGCGTGAGCGGCGTCAGGATCGGGACCATCACTCCGCGGATCGGGTCGCGGTCACGGGGCGCTGCACGGGTCTCGGTGGTGGCGGTGTCGGTCATGGCAGTAATCGGGGCTCCTTGTATCGTTGCCGGCGTGCAACCGGTTGCCTGCGGCAGGCACGTGTCGCCGGGCAGGTGTATCATCCCGATCATGGGCCATCATCACAACCGGTTCAGCGTTTCCGCCGCGTCCGCGCGGGGGTGACCGGAGCCATGAACGTCGTGCTGTTCGACAGCGACCGTCGTGCGCAGAGCGTGCCGATTGCCGATCCCCGTGCCCGCCACCTGCTGGAGGTCCTGGGCTGCCGGCCGGGCATGCAGTTCCGGGCAGGCGTCGTGAACGGTGCGTCCGGCCTCGGTACCGTGGCTGCCGTCGAGCCGGATCGGATTCGAGTCACGTTGTGCTGGAACGCGGCGCCGGTCGCCCTGCCCGACATCACGCTCATCGTCGGGCTGCCGCGCCCGCCGAGTGCCAGGAAGATCCTGTACCAGTGCGCCGCGCTCGGCTGCCGGGCCATGCACTTCGTGCATACCGGGCTGAGCGATCCCAACTACGCCCGGAGCAAGCTGTGGCGCGAGCACGAATGGCGCCGGCACCTGGTGGACGGAGTACAGCAGTCGGCCGCTACCACCATGCCGGAGGTGACCTGCGGCATGGCGCTGCGCTGCGTGCTGGAACGCTCAGCAGCGGGTTGCACCGCGGTGGCGCTCGATCCGGAGAGCGGTGCGCGGCGTCTCGGCGTGGCCCGCGTGCGCCTGCCGCTGGTGCTCGCGGTCGGCCCGGAACGCGGCTGGAGTACGGACGACCGTGCCACGCTGGCGCGCCATGGGTATACCCTGTGCAGGCTTGGAACGAGGATACTGCGCGTGGAGACCGCATGCGTGGCTGCGATGGCGATTGTGCAGGCGCGGCTCGGTGAGATGTAGGCGCCCGCTCACCGAACGGTTGGGCGCCGTCCGGTAGGTGGGGTGCCGCGAGCACCGGGCGGAGCCGGTTCTACGCCAGGAGCCCGTCGAGCACCAGGGTCGCGAAGGCCTGGCCGAGGCGGTCGCCCTCTTCCACCAACCGGCGCGACTCCTCGTCGCCAATCTGGGCAAGCAGTTCGATGCCCATGAAGATCGCGTAGACCAGCCGCGCCGCGGCGGGCACGTCCAACGGGCGCATGGCACCGCCGGCGATCGATGCGTTCAGAGAACGTTCCGCCCGCTCGATGCCGGGTTCCAGGAGGTCGCTGCGCACCTGCTCGGCGAGCTTGTCGTCGGCAAGCACCGCCGACAGCACGGCGAAGAAGGTGGTCATCTGCGGATGGGCGTGGCGCACGCGATTGTTGATGGCGCGCCGGTAGCGTTCATGCATGCTGGCTGCCCCGCCTCCGCCGCCCACCACCTGGGCGTCGCCGATCACCCGCTGCAACACGCCGACGAGCAGATCGCGCTTGCCCCTGAAGTGGTGATAGAGAGCACCCTCCGAGAGGCCCGCCTCCGCGGCGATCAACTTCGTGGTGGCCCGTTCGAAGCCGCGCTCGGTGAACACGGTCGCCGCCGAATCGAGGATGTGTTCGCGTTGGGCGGACGCGTACTTTCGACGTGCCGTTCCGGCGTCGCTGTCAGCCATGGTCGAAAAGATATCCGGAACTTGGCACACCGTCTACCCCGTGCCAAGCGATCAATCGCGTTGAATATTGTGCGCTCGCCATACCGCCCGGTCAATCGTGTTTCATAGCGGGCGCTCGGGCCGATCGATGAGGAGCCGACCGACTGACTCGGAGCTGCCGGATTGGCCGGGCCGTCCGGAATGCTTGCTCCAGGACGTCGATGACACCGTTCGCAACGTGCCGCCGGGCCGTCCGAGGCGCCGGGTGGCGTCTGCCGAGCACGCGTTGCCGGGCGGCAGCACACGCGAACCGTACCGAGTCACGCAGGACGCGGCTGCGGTACACTCTCCACTGCGTGCTCCCCAATCCCGCACAGATCGGCTCGGCGCTGTCGGATCTCATCGGAGGCGGCGCCCGGCGGCGTGACCGGCCCGACTTCCGCCAGGGGTTCTACCTGGCCCTTGCCAAGGTGCTTGCCGCCGCGGCGTGGATCGATGCGCCGATCAATCAGCCCGAGGTGAACGTGATCAAGAGCCTGCTCAACGAGTTGTCGCCGCGTCTCACCAGTCGCGAATTGCAGTCGGTCCAGCGCTACCTCGCCGAGCCGGTGCCGGACGCCCACTGGGATGAGTTGCTGCTTGCATTGAGCGCCTTCACGCGACGCCGCCCGCGGTTGCAGTTCGCGCTGCAGCGGTTGCAGTCGCTGCTGGCGGCCGACGGCGAGCTCAACGCGGCGGAGCAGAGGCTGTTCGCGCAGGCGCGATCGGCGCTTGACTGGCGAGGCAGTCACCCGGATGCCAACGAGCCGGACCCGACGCAAGCGGCGTCCGCTGCGGCGGACGCCGGCGATGGCCGCGACGACGGCGCGATACGCCTCGGCGACCTTGCCGGCGGCGGCGCTCGCGATGCTGCCCCGCCGTTGGTGGATCGGGTGCGGGAAGCGGCCGCTGCGCGCTTGGGTTACCCGGCGGACGTTCGCGTGCCGCGCCGGCTGGCGGTGTGGTGCGCAGCCGTAGTGCACGTCACGGTTCACCGCGCCCGTACCGACGGCGAAGACGCGGAGCTGGTAGGTTTCCTGGCCGCGGTCGGCGGCGTCGATGAAGCCACCGCCGAGACGGTGCTGGAACAGGCCCGCGAGGCGGGGCCGGCCGCCGCGGCGCGCGCGGAACTGGCCGCCGAGCTGCACGCTGTCGCCACCGCGGTCGAGGTCGCCTCTCTCGCGCAGTTGCTCAACGCGATGGCCGGCGGCGACGCCGCCCTGCGCCGCCTGCAGGAGGTGAGCCGCGGGATGGAGGGCCTCGCCTGGTAACGTCCCGACCGCTCATGCCGGGCGCTGCTGGATGGCGCGCAGGATCTCGTAACAGGCGCCGAGCGGGTGATAGTCGGTCTTGCTCGGCGGGCTCTTCCTGTCGTCGTAGCGGCGCCCGCGGCGGTCCAGCACCCGGTACCACGCGCCGTGGACGTGGTCCACGAAGTGGCTGTCGGCATAGTGCCAGGCGCGGTCGTACCAGTCCCAGTAACGTGCTTCTCCGGTGCGCACGGCCAGCACCGCCGCGGCGGCGACCGTCTCGGCGAGCACCCAGTAGTAGCGGTCGGTGTCGAGAATCTTCCCGTCCGGCGCGAACGTGTAGTGCATGCCGCCGTACGCTTCGTCCCAACTGCGCGCCAGCGCGGTGTCGAACAGCCGCACGGCAGCCGGCAACTGCCACGGCTCGGGCCGATGGCGCTCCAGAATCAGCAGCAGCTTGGCCCACTCCGCGAAGTGTCCGGGCAGATAGCCGTAGGGGCGGAACAGGTTGCGGGGATCGTCGCGGTTGTATTGCCAGTCGTGTTCCCAGTCGGTGGTGTAGTGCTCCCAGATCAGGCCCTGCGCCGGCGCCGCCAACTCGACGCAGATTCGGTTCGCCAGGGTGAGCGCCCGGTCCAGGTAGCGCGCTTCGCGGGTGGTCCCGTATGCCGCGAGCAGCGCCTCACACAGGTGCATGTTGGCGTTCTGGCCCCGGTAGGGGTCCACCGCCCGCCAGTCTTCGGCGGCGATCTCATCCGCGTAGAGGCGCGCGGACGGTTCCCAGAACCGCTGTTCGAGCAGGCCGTAGACTTCGCCGATGAGCGTGTCCGCGCCGGCCACGCCGACGCGCGCCGCCTGCGCGGCGGCAAGCAGCACGAAGGCGTGGCCGTACGCGTGGCGGGCGCCGTCCTCCACCCCGCCTGCGCCGAGCACCCAGGCGAAGCCGCCGTCGGCCTGCCGGTGTCCCGACCGCAGGAACGCAACCCCGTGGGCGGCCGCCGACCGGTACGCGTCGTCGTCGAACAGTTCGGCGGCGACCGCGTAGTTGAACACGAAGCGGCAGGTGCCCACCAGGTGCTTGGTATCCCGGTCATAGATGGTGCCGTCGTCGGTGAACTGGTTGATGTAGCCGCCGCGCTCGGTGTCGATGCACGCGGGGTGGTAGAAGTGCATGATCCGCCGAACGTGCTCGCGGAGCACCGCGGGATCGCGGTAGTTCATGGCCATGAGCGCGTTCAACCGTTGGGATTGATATGCACCTTGATGGACTGCGAGGACTTGTCGAGGGCGGCGCCGAACGCATCGTGCACCGCATCGAGCGGGAAGCGCTGGGTGACCAGGGAGCGGGCGGCTTCGGCGTTGTCGGCAACCATTTCCATCGCGATCTGGTAGTCGGCGCGGCCGTTGGTGGCCGAGTAGGTCATGGCGCCGACGATCTCCACCTCGTGCTTGGCCAGCAGCAGCGGATTGATGCCGACGGTGGGCACGGTGAATACGCCGAGCAGCAGGAGCCGCCCCTTCGGCCGTATCGCGAGCTGGGCGGTAAGCAGGGTGTCTCCCCGCCCGCCGACCGTTTCCACCGCCACGTCGATCACGCGCATCCGGGCGAGCTCCTGCAGGCGCTCGTGCCCGGCCTCGTCGTCGGCAATCACCTCGTCGGCACCGAGGCGCCGGGCCGCTTCCTGCTGGTGCGGGTGGCGGGCGGTGATCAGGGCCGTGGCGCCGCTCGCCTTGGCGGCGATCAGGGCGGTCAGACCGATCGATCCTGCGCCGATGATCAGCACCGTCTCGCGGGCGCGCAGGCCAATCTTGCCGTAGCCGTGCACCGAGCACGCGAGCGGCTCGGCAAGCGCGATCACTTCGCCGTCGGCGCCATCCGGGGCACGGTAGGCGGTGCGCGCCGGAACCGTGGCCAGCTCGCTCATGCCGCCGGCGACCGTCTCTCCCACCAGTCCGCGTTCGGTGCACACGTGGTAGTTGCCGGTCAGGCAGAATGAGCAGGATCCGCAGCTCAGCAACGGTTCGACACCCACGAGGTCGCCCTCTCGCACGTGGCGGACGCCGGCGCCGACCGCGGTCACCGTACCCGCCACCTCGTGGCCGGGCGTCACTCCCGGGCGCGGCGTGAACTCGTTGCGGTAGAAGTGCAGGTCGGAGCCGCAGATGCCGGCGCTTGCCACCGCGATCTGCACCTCGCCCGGCCCCGGGTCCGCCACCTCCGACTCCCCGATCGCCAGCTTCAGATCGTCCGTCCAGCGTACCGACTTCATCTTGTTCGCCATTGCGTCCTGCCTCCTCGGTTCGAGTGCGCGGCACGGCGGCTGCAGGCCGTAGCCGATCGCGGACCACAGTATAGCCGGAAAGCCGCCCGCCTCGCCGGCAGCAATCGCGGTATTTCAGCGGTGGTTGCCACGGGCACTGGCGTCGGGCTATAGTTCGGGCAACACCTTGCCTACCGCGCGGGAGGTAAAATCGTTATGGCCGAAGCCGATCTTACGGGGCGCTCAGTACGGGGCGAGTGGCAGCCCGAGTCGCTGCCCAAACCGTCACCGCTGTTCACCAAGCCGCTCAAGTTGCGTCCGATCTTCAACTTCTTTTTCGCACATGACGGGTTGCTGTATCCCAAGAACGCCATCTATGCCGGCCTCGCCGTGGTCGCCTGGCTGTGGTTCACGCCGAGCTTCGCGCGCACCGAGACGTTCGCGATCGGCTGGATCGCCGAACTCTATCTGCGCAACGCGGCGCTGCTGATCCTGGTCGCCGGCGGCCTGCACCTGCGGCTGTACATGAAGCGCGTCCAGGGGCAGCGCTACAAATACAACCCGCGCTGGCTTGCCGGCAGCAGCCGCGCGTTCATGTTCGGCAACCAGACCCGCGACAACGTGTTCTGGACGCTCGCGAGCGGCTGCACCATCTGGACGCTCTACGAGGCGGTCACGCTGTGGTTCTACGCCAACGAGTTCATCTTCTCGGTCAGTTGGGCACGGCATCCGCTGTACTGCGTGCTGATGATGGTGTTCATCCTGCTGTTCCGGCAGGCGCACTTCTACTGGACGCACCGCCTCACCCATTGGAAGCCGCTATACAAGTGGGCCCACTACCTGCATCACAAGAACGTAAACATCGGGCCATGGTCGGGGCTTTCGATGCACCCGATAGAGCATGTGCTCTACCTTTCCGGTGTGGTGATCCACTGGATCATCCCCTCGCATCCGCTGCACGCCATCTTCCACCTGCTGCACGCCGGCATCAGCCCGGCTGCCGGCCACGCCGGGTTCTACAAGTTCGAGCTCGGTGAGAAGCATGCGATCAGCAACGGCGGCTACTTTCACTACCTGCACCACCGCTACTTCGATTGCAACTACGGCAACGAAGGGGTACCGCTGGACAAGTGGTTCGGCAGCTTTCACGACGGTTCGCCGGAGGCGCACAAGGCGATGCGCGAGCGCAAGCGCAAGCTCGGCAACCGTGGAGCACCGGTCACCATAAACTGACAGCGCGCCGGCGGCCGGCTTGTCCGCGGCGGTGGCTGAACATTCCTTGAACCGCCGTACCGCGGTCGTGACCGGCGCCAATTCCGGCGTCGGGCGTTCGGCCACCGGGTTGCTGCTGGCGGCCGGTGCTCGCGTCACCTTGGTGTGCCGCGACCGAGGCCGGGGCGAACGCGCACTGGCCGAGTTGCAATCCGATCATCCGTCCGCATCCGCGACGCTCGAGATCGCCGACCTGGCGGCCATGGGGAGCGTGCGCGCGCTGGCGGCACGCCTCGCCGGCAGGCACGACAGCATCGATATCCTGGTGAACAACGCCGGCGTGTGGCGCAACCGGCTGGAGTTGACGGCCGAAGGGTTCGAGCGCACGTTCGCCACCAATCACCTGGGCCATTTCCTGCTGACCAACCTGTTGCTTCCGCGGCTGAGCGGCAGCGGCCACATCGTCAACGTCAGTTCCGAGGCCCACCGCAGCGGCGACCTGCGGCGCGCGGACTTGGACGAGATTGCGCGCGGCCCGGCCTGGCGTGGCACCTTTCCCGCCTACGCCGACTCGAAGCTGGCCAATGTGCTGTTCACGGTCGAGGCGGCGCGGCGCTGGCGGGAGCACGGCGTGACCGTCAACGCCGTGCATCCCGGCGTGCTGGCGACCGGCCTCTGGAATCAGAATAGCGGTGTACTTGCGGCCGTCCTGCGCCTCTTCACGTTGTTCATGCGAAGCCCGAGAGTCGGCGGCAATGCAGTGTTGAATGCGCTGGAATCGGCGCTGCAACATGAGGCTGTACGGTCACTCCGGGACAGGGAAGACGATGATAACCGGTGCCCGAGCATCGCCCACCAGCCGGCTATTCCGGAACGGGCCACTGGACGCTACTTTCGGGTAACCCGCGAATCGGCCCCGCAGCCGCAAGCAGCCGACAGGGCGCTGGCACATGAACTCTGGGAGCGTAGTCTCACGTGGACCGAAAGCACGGCAGTATGCACCGATTCGGGGTGCTGATATTTTCGTAATATTTTTTTGTTGACCATCCGATCAGCTAGTAACGATATTGCGCGTCACATTAGCCACGCCCGCCGATGCAAGCGTTATCGCGTGTGTGCAAGTGGTTACGTGGCGCACCACCTACGGGGGGATCGCACCGGATGTACGCCTGGCCACCCTCTCCTACCGTCACCGCGAGTCCGCGTGGCGGAAAATCATTGCCGAATAGCGCTCCGAGGAACTTCAGTTCGTTGCCGAGACGGACGCCGGCGAAGCGGTCGACTTCGCCAGCGGCGGCCGTGAACTCGGGGGCGACCTCGAGTACGACGGCGAATTCCACGAGATCCATTTCCTTACCCCGCAGCAGCGGCTTGGCGTCGGACGGCGGCTTGTCGCGGCCGTAGTCGAACGCCTGATCGACGCCTCGTTCGGCTCCATGTCGATCCGGGTATTGCAGGACAATCCATCGTGCCGCTTGTGCGCGGCGATCGGCGGTTCGCGGACGCGCAACCGCATTACTACGATTGGCGGTGCCGATTTCGCGGAGGTCGCCTACGGCTGGCATGACCTCGCACTCCCGAGGAGGAATCGGCACCGAAGGGAGGGGGTATGACTCCGAAAGTTGCTGTCCTTGGCGCCGGAGCCATGGGATGTCTGTTCGGCGGAGAGCTCGCCGAGCACGGCCTCGACGTCACGCTGATAGACGTGTGGCGCGAGCATGTCGATGCGATCAACCGCGACGGGTTGCGCATCGTGGGCCATCGCGGCAATCGCCGGGTCCGCGTGCGGGCGACTACCGATCCCGCATCGTGCGGAGCGGTGGACGTGGTGCTGGTGCACTGCAAGGCGGCGTGCACCGTGGCCGCGGTGAGCACCGCGCGCGACGCCGGATTGTTTCGCAACGGTACGGTCGCGATCAGTTTCCAGAACGGCCTCGGCAACGAAGAGACGATCGCCGAGGTGATCGGTTCGCGGCGGGTGCTCGGCGGCGTGACCGCGCAGGGAGCGAGCGTCGAGGGGCCGGGCTGCATCCGCAGCTACGCCGACCTGCCGAGCCAGATCGGCGAGATGGGCGGCGGTGTCAGCGACCGCGCCACCGCGATTGCGGCCGCGTTCAGCGAACACGGTCTGCAGACCGTAGCGAGCGCCGACATCCGCCATGACATGTGGAAAAAGCTGATGGTGAACGTCAGCGTGAGTGCGATGTCGGGTATCACCAACCTGACCATCAGCGAGGCGGTGGCGACTCCCGAACTGAAGGCGATGTGCTACGGCGCGGTGGCGGAGGCGGTGCCGGTGGCCTGTGCCGACGGCGTCGCCCTCACGCACGAGGAGAGCCGCAAGACGCTCGACCTGATTGTCGGTCCGGGCGGTACCGGAGCCAACAAGTCGAGCCTGTGCGTCGACATCCTGAACCGGCGGCCCACCGAGGTGGACGTGATCAATGGCGCCGTGGTGTCGCATGGCGTTCGGCACGGCATCGACACGCCGATCAACGCCACCCTGGTAGCGCTGGTCAAGGGCATCGAGTCGCGTTACCTCGCCGGTTAGAGCGGAGTGAGACCGAACCATGGTGCTTGCCCCTCAACCCTGCGTGGATACCAGCGGCGCGCGGCTGAGTGCTCCGCCCCTGGAAGCGTTGCGTGAAGCGCTCGCCCGCGGTCTGCAGGCCAACTACCGCGATGTTCGCGTGCGGGTGGTGCCCTGCCCCGACCTGCGCCGTGTCGGCTGTTCGTGGGCCGGCCTGGGGGGCTCGCCGGGCATTGTCGACGTCGGCGGCGAGCCGTACGCCCACAACCCGCGTTACCGCGACGTCCGGTTCGCGGTGCCGGACGTGCTGCGCTGCACCGGCCTCGCCGGCACCGGGGTGCTCGGCGCCGGCATGGCGTGCCCGGCCCACATCGATGGCCACTGCGGCGAGGTGATCGCCAACCTCGACGTGGGCGTCCGCGACCGGTCGCGGGTGGCACGGGTGGACGAAGGGGGACGCTGCGTGGTGGAGCCGTACGGCGCCGGCGTGTTTGCCGGGCTTGCCAACCTGTACGTGTGTGACGGCGCCCCGGGGCCGGTCCTGGAAGTGGAGGTCGGCCACCGCATCGGCGCGGAGGGGTCCCTGCCGCAGGCGATGCGGTCGGCCCTGGCGCCGCTGGCGGCGACCGGGCTGGGGCCAATCGCCCTCGGCGGCGTGTTCGAGCTGGTGGCCGGGCAGATCCGCAGCCACGTCATGCCTGACTACGACTGCATCGACATGCCCTACTACGACGCGGAGCGCGACGAGGTGGTCGGGGATTTCCTGCGCTTCTTCGAACCGGTCGGCCCCGATCTGGTGTGCTTCTCGGTGCTGTGGACCGGCGACCCGACGGGAGGGGCGCTGGATCTGCGCCCGTCGGGCGAACACACGCACTTTTACCACCCGCGCGATCCCGGCCTCGGCGGCCACTACCACCACGACGTGACGCCGGACGCCGTGCACTACCGCGGCTGGTTTGCGCCGGCGGAAGCGGTCTACCGGGTGGGCAACATCTACGCGCGGCTGCGCAGCATGGAAGACCGCGTCGCCTGACGAGCATGACGTCCCGGCGTTGGTGGCCGTTCCGCGGCTTGCCGGCCGCCGGCGTCGCGGCGGGTCTGCGCCTCCGGAACTCGCCAACTGCTCGTGACCCCGGGCGTCGACTTGCCAGCTCGCGGCGTCACGATGTGGCGCCGTGCCTACCGACCGGCGCGCCTCGTAACGGCAGCGACCGGCACGGTACGGCCGAGTGCAGCCGCGGTCGTGGTCGCGGTCACGGGGTGACCTCGCCTGCTGACCAGAAGTGGGTGATGACGGCGTAGCGCGGGGTGCCGGTGGCGTTGCCGCCGGCGTAGTGCAGCGTGCGGCAGTGGTGGAAGGTGGCGTCGCCCGGCTGCAGGGTGACGGCCACCGCCTTGCCGGCGTCGGCGGTGGTGGCCAGGGCGCCGTTGATCTCCGACCGGTCGGCGATGGAGACGTGCTCCCGGATCGGGCCGCGGTGGCTGCCCGGAATGAACTGCATGCCGCCGTTGGCCTTCCACGCCGGGGTCAGCGCCAGCCAGCAGGTCACGGCGCGGCCCGAGCCGTTGCGGTCCTGCCAGTAGCCGGCATCCTGGTGCCAGTCGGTCTGTGCCGGATAGTGCGCCGGCTTCATGATGAGCTGATCGTACTGGTACGCCGCGTCCGGCCCGATCAACCGCCTGGCCGCCGCCAGCGCGCGCCGGAAGTAGGCGTGCCCGCGCCAGTGCGCCATGTGCTGCGACGGATTGGCAAACTGCACCATCGCCCCCTTGACCCGCCGGTCGCCAAACGCCGGCACCTCGATCTCACCGCGCAGCGCCCGGTCGTAGTCGGCCAGCAGCTCCCCCACCTGCCCTTCCTCGATCAGTCCGCGCAGCACGACGAATCCGTCCCGCCAGAACGCCGCGACTTGTGTCCCTTGTAGCGTTGCTGTACTCACGGCGCCCCAGCATCCGCTACTCGACCAGACCGAAACTCGCCGCCACGGATTGCATGATTGGCGTCAGGCCTGAGATAACGCAATACTCAGTCGTCCAGGTCGCGATGGGAGACGGAGTCCTCGTCTACCCAGTCCTCCTCTTCCCACGTCGTTCCTTGGCGGCCCGGGACTTTGCGGGTGGGACCGGCCTTGTAGATTCGACAGGAGAGCGGTCCGTAGCAGAAGGTCTCCTCACGATAACGCTTGTGGGCGGGGTTCCAGTGGTCGACGATGATTTCCACCGGCATCCGGCACCCCCAGATGCAACTCGTGCACGACGCCGAGTAGGTCCGTGCGGCGAGGCGTCGGCAGCCGCGCTCGCGGTACGCCTCAAGGTCCGGTGGCACTCCATGCCACGGCGGCGGCGCACCGGCTCGGTCCGCGCGGTGCAAGACCTTGAGCTTGGAGATTCGGTACAGTTCGGCGGTCTCCCTGCGCGCATCGGGAACGGGTACGCCCATCCCGCTCAACGTGTTGCCGACCTCGATGCGATGCCTGGCGTGCGCCGCCTCACCAATGGCGATGGCGAACATGCGCGGTTCCTCGTCGACCGAGCCGGCGAGCCGGAGCACGTAACCCAAGTAGGTGTGGCTGCGTTGGTCGAACGACCGCAGCAACCGGATCCGCGGCTGAATCGACACCACCACGCCGGACCACATGAGCGCCATGGGCGTCACGGCCCCACCCTCGTGCCACTGATCATCAAGACTCGGAAGTGTCGCACATATTTCCGGCGGCTGCACGGGAGTCCGAGCAACCGAGCAAATCGCGCTGTCTCCTCTCCTCTGTGCATGGTTTGTCTCTGGCAACGGTGGGGCTAATCTCGTGAGGAGAGGTGGATAGTGGCAGTCCAGACCCGCCAGACAAATGCAAGGCCGATCGCCGATCGCGTATCCAGGAGACCGCGATCAGTGCGGAGGCGATGTTGCCCGGCGGTCCCTACGATTTGTGGCGCGAGGACGAGATTGCGCGGCGGGTCAAGAACCTAGTGGAGGCTATCGCGCAGTTTCCGAAGCTGCCGAAGCAGCAGCTGGCGTGGCGCTGGCTCAGGCGTCGAGGCCGTAGGGGTCGTCGTAGATCTCCTGCCACATGCGTCCGCCGGTTGCCAAGCCGGCATCGTGGCCTTGTGAGCGTCGGGGCGGCGCAGGTAGGATACGGCGTGCGGTGCGGGCGGCACCGCCGGCCACCATGACCAAGGCAGGAAAGAGAGGAAAATCGAGGCGCAAGCGGCGGCCGCGAGACGGACCGCCGCCGACGGTCGGGTGGATCTCGACCGACGAGGACGAGATCACGCGCCGGCAGTGGCGCGGGCGCACCGAGATCGACCGGGTACTTCCCGTCGACGCAAATCACCACCCGTTCGGCGATTACCGGGTCACCTCGTCGAGCGGCCGCAGCTACGTCGTCGAGATCCGCTCCCTGAGCGAACGCATCAACTCGTGCGAGTGTCATGATTACCGCACCAACCGGCTGGGCAGTTGCAAGCACGTGGAGGGCGTGCTGCATCGGATCCGGAACGACCGTGCGCTGCGTGTCCGGGCCGGAGCTGCCAGCCGCCGCATCGAGATTTTCCTCGATGAGGGCGCCGGACGTGCGGTGCGTGTGACCACCCCTGCCGAGCCTGCTGGCGCCGAGCCTGATCTCATGGAGGAGGTGCAGCGACTGTGCGTCAACCTGCGCCGCGGCTCGCAGCGTGCGCTGCGCACGCTGCACCGGTTGGCGGACTTGCATCCTGATCACCTGCGGGTTTCGCGCTTGCTGGAGGGCTGGACCGCCGCACGCCGGGCGGTGCGGCGCCGGCGGCGCGAGTACGACCGCTTCCGGGCCAGTCTGACTGCCGACGGGGCGCGGGAGCTGCTCAAGCAGCCGCTGCTGCCCTACCAGGTCGACGGCGTGCTGCACCTGGTGTTTCGGGAGCGCGCGCTGCTGGCCGACGACATGGGCCTCGGCAAGACCGTGCAGGCGATTGCCGCGTGCGCCCTGCTGCGCAAGCTGCGCGGCATCGAGCGCGTGCTGGTGGTGTCACCCGCGTCGCTCAAGGCGGAGTGGGAAGAACAGATCGACCGCTTCTCGGCGTTGCCGGCGCGCGTGGTAACGGGCAACCGGCTAGTGCGGCGCGCGGCGTACCGCAGCCGAACCTTCTTCACGCTGTGCAACTACGAGCAGATTCTGGCCGACGGCGACGACCTGCTCGACCTCCTGCAGCCGGAGGTGGTGATCCTGGACGAAGCGCAGCGCATCAAGAACTGGCAGACCAAGACCGCGAGTGCGGTCAAGCGGTTGCACAGCCGCTATGCGTTCGTCCTCACCGGCACGCCGCTGGAGAATCGCATTGACGAGCTCTACTCCATCGTTCAGTTTCTCGACCCCGACGTGCTCGGCCCGCTGTTTCGCTTCAACCGGGAGTTCTACGAGCTGGATGACAAGGGCCACCCGACCGGCTACCCGCAACCTCGAACGGCTTGCCGACCGCGTCGCCCCGGTAATGCTGCGACGCCGCAAGGAGGAGGTGGAGCACGAACTCCCGAGCCGGATGACGAAGACGTTCTTCGTCCCCATGACCGATACCCAGCTCGACGTGTACGAGGACTACGAGTACTGGGCACGGCGTCTCGCCGCGATTGCGCAGCGCCGCCCGCTCACCAAGGAGGAGTACGAGCGCCTGCAAATGTTCCTGGCCTGCATGCGCATGGTGTGCGACACGCCCACCATTCTCGACGGCGAACGTCACGAGTGTCCCAAGCTCGACGAGATCGAACGCCTGCTGCCCGAACTGCTGAGCGACCCGCAACGCAAGATCCTGATCTTCTCCGAGTGGGTGCGGATGCTGGAACTGGTGCGCGAGTGCGCCGTCGCCGCCGGCGTCGAATTCGCCTGGCACACCGGGTCCGTGTCGCAGGTACGGCGCCGGGCCGAGATACACCGCTTTCGCGAGGACCCCGAGTGCCGGCTGTTCCTCTCTTCCGAGTCGGGGGGCGTAGGACTCAACCTGCAGGCCGCCGACACGGTGATCAACCTGGACCAGCCGTGGAATCCGGCGCGATTGGAGCAGCGCATCGCGCGCGCCTGGCGCAAGCATCAGACGCGTCCGGTCACGGTGATCAACCTGGTGAGCGAGAAGACCATCGAGCATCGCATGCTCGGGCTGCTGGACGCCAAGCGGGCTCTCGCGGACGGCGTGATCGACCGGCGCGGCGATCTGTCCGCGATCCGCATGCCCACCAGCCGCGCAGCGTTCATGGAGCGTCTGAACGCCGTGCTCGATACGGATGGCGAGCGGGACGCCGTTGCGACCGCCGAGCCTCAGCCGCGCACCGAGACCGAGCGACTGCGCGACGACCTGGTGGCCCGGTATGGTTCGGCGTTGCAGCGCATCCTGGTCGGCGAGGATGCAGATCAGTCCGAAGATCGGGGGGCGATGCTGGTGGTGCTGGACCTGCCCGCGGCAGGCGCGGCGGAGGAAGAGCGCCGCCTCGCCGAGGCCACCGGCATGCGCGTTACGGTGATCGACGCGGCCAGCCACGAGGCGATGCAGCGCCTCGCCCGGAACGGGTTGATCACCATGCCCGGCGAGCGGTTGCGGGAGATACATCCGACTCCTGGCGCAGAACAGGAGCGAGCCGCGGCGCGGGCGGCTCGGGCGCGCACCCTGGTTGACCAGGCAGTGCACAAGCTCAAGGCTGCGGCACTGCTGGAGGGAGGCGGCTTCGCGGAGGAGGCGCAGGCGCCGGCGCTGGAGGGTGCGCGCCTTGCGGTCGGCGCGCTGGCTGCGGGACGCGGCGAGCCGGAGCCGGACGACGCCGACGGGGCCGCGGCATTCCTGCTGGGTAACGGGCCGGAAGAGATACCCGACGGTCTGCCGCATGAAGCGATCCGCATCCTGTCGGGAGAGCGGGCCGACGACGGCATCGTTACCCCGGTGCGAGGGTTGGTAGAACGCATTTCCGGGATCGTCGAAGACCTGCCCTGCTCCACGCTTGCGAGCGGCGAGGAGCGGTAAGCGTCACTCCCTCTGTCGCCGGCCCGCGGACTTGTGCCACCGCCCGCGTAGCGTGTGCAACTCCTCCTGGAATCGTTTTTCATCCGGGAGCAGGGCGATAGCCCGTTGATAGGACTGCTCGACCTCGTGAACTGGTGCTCGCAGACGGTTCAGCGTGCGCCCGAGATCGCGCCTCGCCCAGCCGTGGCGGGACTTCGGCGCTTCGAGCTGAAGCACACGTTCCAGGAGCGCGCGCGCCTCACCGAGCAGCCGCCGACTTGCGCCAGGTGCGTCCCTCGTCGAAGTCGAAACGCGGGACCGGTGATCCGTTGTCCTCCATGGCTTGAAAGATCCTCGGGAGCCCGGTGAGGCGCTGCTCGGCGAGCCGCAACTCCCTGAGGAAATCGCCGATGCGGCGATTGCGCGGTGGTACGAGCGGAATGTTCGCGTCTGGTTCCAGATGACTCAACTCTATTCCCGCGACCGGCCCGGGATAGCTGACGATCTCGATCCGATCAGGGTACAGATACACCTTGGTGGGTTCCACGTCACTTTCCTGATAGCCGCGGTGGTACAGGGCGTTTACCAGCGTCTCGCGTAGCGCGCGTTGCGGATAGTTTACCCAGCGCCGCACCTGGATGCGGTCGTGTTCCTTCTTCAGATGGGCTTCCGCCAGATTCTCCAGGTAGTCGAGACAGGCCCGCAGCTGGGTAACGAGCGAGCCCTTGAACATGCGTTCTTCCTGGACTTCGCCGGCGCGGTCGGCGGCGAATTGCACCACTTCGATCCAGGCGCCGCGAAACCAGCGCTGCGGCGCATCCGAAAAGAACAGCAGGCCTACATTGCGCGGAACGCCGTGTCCATTCACCGGCACCGTGAGCCGCATGCGCCGGTAGATTTCCAGCGCGTCCGGCTGATCGATAAGACCGCTGCGCACGTCGCGCAGGTACTCCCGCACCAACTCGGCGCGCAGATCCTCGACCCGTGCCTGCAGCGCTCTGCGGTCGTCCCATGGCACCCGCGCCGTGGTCTCGAGCAGCGCCTGCAGCATGCCGTTCGCCTGAGCATCGACGGTCTCGGCACCAAGCCGAATCCAGAACCGGCGCTCCTCCCCACGCCCTTCCGGCGCCGCGTGAGGTCTCGTATCGCTCGGTGGCACCCACACGACGAGGATGTGACGGTCGTCCACAATCTCCGGGGACACTACCGGCTGGTAGACGGGATCGATTCTGTTGCAATTGCCGCGTATCCACTTCTGGGCAGCGGCGAGCTGGTCCGGCGTGAGACCCGCCGGGGGCAATGCTGCCCGGCCATCTGCTTCCTTCACGCCGAGCACTACGTAACCGCCGTTGAGGCTCTGCAAGTCGTTGGCGAATGCGCAGATCGTCTTCAGAACCTGCGGTCCCGTGGTCTTGGGATCCCATCCGGCCTTGAACTCGACGCGAACGGACTCCACCACGCGACAGTGGAGCAGGTCATCGAGATTGATGGGCAGCGTGCGGCTCACCGTGCCTCATTGTCTCCGCGGGCGAGCACATTGACAACTGCATCCGTGCGCCCGCGGGGCGGAACGCAAAGGAGGCGGCGTGAACCGCCGCCTCCTTGATCGAGTCGAAGTGAACGCTCGCTTGGTGCGTTCGCTGTCAGAGCGACCCGCTCGTCAGAGTGGCCGGACCGGGTGGCCGGTGCCGCGGTCGTGGGGGCGCGGGGTGACGCCGCCGGTGCCTGCCAGGAACTTGTCCAGGTTCTCCTGCCAGATCTCCATCAGCCGCGGCAGGCCGATCGAGTTCAGGTCTTCCTGGAACTGGTCCCACTCCTCGTCGGCGCCGCCCTCGGTGATCCACCGGGCGAGGGTCTTTTTCACCAGGGCCTGAATGTCAGGCAGCATCGTCTGTTCCTCGTTGATCTGCGCAGAGGACAACATCGGACGCGGCCAGTACATCTCCGGCCACTGGTCGGCATAGGTGTCGTACTTCACCGTGCCGCACATCTCGGCGGCCTCGAAGATGAACATGTTCAGGTACATGTCGTTGTCGATCGAGGTGATGAACCCCGGTCCGATGGTCTCCAGGTCGCGCCATTCCGACAGCCCGAGGCCCTCCGGGGTCGGCGCCACGCCGTAGGTGCCGTCGTCGTTCTCGATCACGCGCACGCCGAGCGGGCCCTCCATGGTGGTGAGGCTGTTGAGCGGATCGTACCAGTAGTCGATCCAGCGCATCACCACCTCGGGGTGTTCGGCGGCAGCGGTGATCGGCGCAATTCCGCGATCCCAGGAGAAGCGGTAGTTGGCCTGCGGCTCGTAGCCGGGAGCCTTCAGCGCCGGCAGGTACTCCCAGTCCAGCCAGCGGCTGGTGTCCACGCTGTTCTGCGCCCACCAGTCATTGAAGCTGAACAGTTGGTCCTGCTTGAACTTGGCAACGTAGCCGCTCCAATCGTGGGAAAACACCTCCGGATCGACCAGTCCCGCCTCCCACAGCCGGTGCAGGTACTTGGCCGTGTCCCGGAAGCCCTCCTGCGTGGGCGCGTAGACTACCTTGCCGTCCTGCACCATCATCAGGTCGCGGTTGTCGCTGAAGCCTTCCTCCACCGGCAGGCCATGTGCCCAGAAAAACGTGCTCATGCCCTGAGCACAGCCGCCGAAGTTGAACGACAGCGGGATCTCGTCCGCCTCGCCGTTGCCGTTCAGGTCGCCGGCGTTCTTTACCGCCATCAGCAGCTCGTAGTACTCCTCGGTGGTGGTGGGCACCTCGGCGCCAAGCTGATCCAGCCACGGCTTGTTCAGGTAGGTCAGGGGACAGGTGGTGGTCCAGCTTCCCTCGTTGAGCTTGAACAGCGCGTAGATGTTGCCGTCGGACGCGGTAATGAACGGGCGCAGCGTGGGTTTCTTGTCGAAAATCGCGGTCACGTTGGGAGCGAACTGGTCGATCAGGTCGTTCATCGGCAGGAACGCGCCCGCTTCGCCGTTGCTGACCACGTTGAAGTCGCTCAACGGCGCCCCGAACGTGTCCGGCAGGTCGCCCGACGCCAGCATCAGGTTGGTGCGCTCCAGCCACGCATCGCCGTTCACGGCAATCCAGTCGACCTCGACCCCGGTAATCTCGCGCGCCTGCTCCGGCACCATCATCTCGGAGGGATCCTTGACGTGGCTGGCCCACTTCTGCCACACCACGCTGATGGTTACCGGCTCGTCGACGATCGGGTAGCCGGTGGCGTTGAAGCCCGCGGCCTCGGCGGCCGCCTCCTCCGTTGCCGAGGCGAAAGCCCCGGCGGTCACCGCCAGCAACAGGCCGGCGGACAAGGCGAACATTCGTAGCATCAGGTTCCTCCTCTGCTTGCTCGGTTCGTATGCTCCGATCCTAACCCGAGGTTTGAGAGGCCGTTCTTGTAACTGTTTCCTATTACAGGAATTAGCGTGTTCATGGGTGTAAATCGTGTCCATGTAAATAGTCCTGTGGTTCAGCGTTAATTTTCTCTCATCTGGTTGACATGTAATTATTAAATGATCTACCATTCCCTCCGTAGGGTGCCCATGTACATCGACACCGTCCCCAACCGCAACTCTCCCCCAGCCGTCCTCCTCCGCGAGTCCTTCCGCCAGCACGGCAAGGTCAAAAAACGCACCATCGCCAACCTCTCCAAGTGGCCCGATCACCTCGTCGAGGGTTTGCGCGTCCTCCTCAACGGCGGTATCGCTCTGCGCTCTCCCAACGAACTGCTCTCCATCTTGCGCAGCTATCCCCACGGCCACGTCGCCGCCGTCCTCGGTTCCCTCCGCAAGCTCTCCCTCCATTCCCTCGTCGCTCGTCCCGCCTCCCGTGAACGCGACCTGGTCGTCGCCATGATCGTCGCTCGCGTCGTCGACGCTCGCTCCAAACTCGCCACCGCTCGCGGCCTGAACCCCGAAAGCGCCGTCTCCTCCCTCGGCCACCTGCTGCAGTTGGGAGCCGTCGACGAGAATGAGCTGTATGCCGCCATGGATTGGCTGCTCGCTCGCCAGCACGGCATCGAGCAGCGCTTGGCCAAGCGCCATCTGCATGACAACACGCTCATGTTGTACGACCTGACTTCCAGTTACTTCCATGGCCACACCTGCCCGTTGGCGCGCCGTGGTCACAGCCGCGACGGCAAACGCGGCACCTTGCAGATCGTGTTCGGCCTGCTGTGTACCGCAGACGGCTGTCCCATCGCCGTCGAGGTATTCGAGGGCTCCACCAGTGACCCCAAGACGGTCGCCGCTCAGGTCGACAAGATTCGCAACCGTTTCGGCTTGCAGCGCGTCGTGCTGGTCGGCGACCGCGGCATGCTCACCGGCGCGCGCATCCGCGAGGACCTGCAGGGGATCGACGGCCTGCGCTGGATCACGACCCTGCGGGCGCCCACCATCCGCAAGCTGATCGAGGCCGGCGAAGTGGCGCAGACCATGTTCGACGAGCGTGACCTGGCGGAGATCAGCTCACCCGAGTTCCCCGGCGAGCGGCTGATCGTGTGCCGCAACCCGATCCTGGCCGAGCAACGGCAGCGCAAGAGGCAGAAGTTGCTGGCCTCCACGGAGGAGGAACTGACGCCGATCGTGACGGCCACGCAGCGCGCCAAAAAGCCGCTGCGCGGCGCCGCCGCGATCGGCCTGCGGGTGGGCAAGGTGATCAACCACTACAAGGTGGGCAAGCATTTCACCACCACCATCACCGACGACTCGTTCTCGTTCGTGCGTGACCTGGACAAGATCGCGGCCGAGGAAGAACTGGACGGGCTCTACATCGTGCGCTCCAACGTGGAGCCGGAGCTGTTCGACGCCGAGCAGACGGTGACGGCGTACAAGGATCTGGCCAAGGTGGAGCGCGCCTTCCGCAGCATGAAAACGGTGGATCTGAAGGTGCGACCGATCTATCACCGCAGTGCTGACCGGGTGCGGGCGCACGTGTTCCTGTGCATGCTGGCCTACTACGTGGAGTGGCACATGCGCAGCAAGCTGGCGCCGGTGCTGTTCGACGACCACGACCGCGCCGCCGGCGAGGCGCTGCGCGAGTCGGTGGTGCAACCGGCGGAACGCTCACCGGCCGCACACCGGAAGGCGGCGAGCAAGCGTACCGACGACGGTCTGCCGGTGCACAGCTTTCGCAGCCTGATGAGCGAGTTGGGGACGCTGACGGCCAACCGCGTGCGGATAGTGGATAGCGGCGCCACGTTCACCATGCACAGCGAACCGACCGCGCTGCAGCAGCGCTGTTTCGATCTCCTGGAGGTCAGCGCCCAAGTGTAGCCAGTAACGGACATCGGCTGTTGAGCGCAATTTTCAGATCAATAACGAATTAACAAGATTCCCGCTCTGGAACTTCGGCCTAACAAGGCCGGACCCGCCACGCTACCCCTTCAGCGATCCGATCATCACCCCGGTCATGAAGTAGCGCTGCAGGAACGGGTACAGCAGCAGGATCGGCGCCGAGGCGACCACGATGGCGGAGAACTTGATCAGCTCGGCCAGCATCTGGATCTCCGCGAACTCGCGCGGGTCGCCGGTGAACATCATCTCCGACAGGCGGGCGCGCAGCAGGATGTCGCGCAGCACCATCTGCAGCGGGTACTTGTCGGGATCGTTGAGGAAGATCAGCGCCTCGAAGAACGCGTTCCAGTGGAACACGCCGTAGAACAGCACCTCCACGGCGATGATCGCGGGCGAGATCGGCAGCACGATCTGAAAGAAGAAGCGCGCGGTGCCGCAGCCGTCCACGCGTGCCGCCTCCAGCAGTTCGTCGGGAATGGTGGTGGCGAAGAAGGTGCGCGCGATGATCAGGTTGACCACGTTGACGGCGGTTGGGAGTACCATGGCGCCGATGGTATTGAGCAGCCCGAGGTTGCGCACCAGCAGGTAGAGCGGGATCAGGCCGCCGTTGAACAGCATGGTGAACACGATGAACGCGGAGATCAGGTTGCGGCCCTTGAAGTCGCGCCGCGACAGGGCGTAGCCGGCGAGCACGGTGAGGGTGACGTTGAGCGCCGTGCCGACCCCGGTGTAGATGAAGGTGTTGCGGTAGCCGATCATGATGTTGGGATCGCGAAACACGCGCGTATAGCCCTGCAGGGTGAGCCCGCGCGGGTACCAGGTCACCTTGCCGGTGTTCACCAGGCTCGGTTCGCTGATCGAGGAGATCAGCACGAAGTAGAGCGGGTACACCAGCGCCGCCAGCACCAGCGTCAGGATGGTCAGGTTGACGGCGTCGAACACCCGGTCGGGGGCGCTCGGCCGGGTCCGGCCGCGGCGCCTCGGGGCGGCCTCCAGGACCCGGTCGAGCGGCTGTCCGGCGGCGCGGCCGCTCAACTCGCGGTCTGCCATCGCTCCCCTGCCACTCCGGCTACCACAGGCTGTTGCCGGTGACCCGCTTGGAAATCTGGTTGACGAGCAGAATCAGCGCCAGGTTGATCACCGCGTTGAACAGCCCCACCGCGGCCGAGAAGCTGAACTGCGCCCCGATCAGGCCCTGCTTGTAGACGTAGGTGGGGATGATCTCCGAGGCGTCCATGTTGAGTTCGGTCTGCATCAGGAACGCCTTCTGGAAGCCGATGTCCATGAGCCGCCCGACGCGCAGGATCAACAGCACGATGGCGGTGGGAAGGATGCCGGGGATGTCGATGTGGATGATGCGCTGCAGCTTGGTGGCGCCGTCGACGATCGCGGCTTCGTGCAGCTCCGGGTTGATGGTGCTGAGCACCGCGAGGTAGATGATGGCGGCGAAGCCGGTCTCCTTCCAGATCTCGGTGCCCACGTAGACGTGCCGGAACCAGGCGGCGCTGCCCATGAAGTCGGTCGCCCCGCCGCCGAGGAACATGATCAGGCGGTTGACCACGCCGTTGGTAGGCGACAGGAACAGGAAGATCATGCCGATGAACACCACCATCGAGATGAAGTAAGGGACGTAGGAGGCGGTCTGCAGGGTCTTGCGCAGCAGCGGATACTCGACCTGGTTGACCATCAGCGCGAAGGCGATCGGCACCGGGAACGCCGCCACCAGCACGTACACGCTGATCAGGATGGTGTTGCGAATGAGCAGTTCGAAGAAGTAGGAGTTGAAGAACCGTTCGAAGTGGGCGAAGCCGGCCCAGGGGCTGCCCAGGATGCCCTTGATCGGCGTGAAGTTCTTGAACGCGATGACCGCCCCGTACATCGGCCAGTAGTGGAAAATGACGAAGTAGAGGACGGTCGGCAGCACGAACAGGTACAGCACCCAGTTCTCGCGCAGGTAGCGCGCCAGCGGTTGTCCCCTCGTTGCCGTGGCCTGGAGATCCTGGCCGGCAGGCGATTCCTGGATATCGGTTGCCATCGTGTTCCGTGTTGCCGGTGACGCTAGCACGCGCCCGGAGGGTGGTCAACCGTTCCCGGCGTCGTGGGCGTCGTGACGGCACGGTGCTGTGGGAGGTCAATCGTGGTTCCGGGTGACACGGGCCGGCGCATGCGGGATGATGGGCGCGTGAACGTAGAACTGGTGGCGATCGGCTCCGAGCTGCTGCTCGGCCAGATCGTGGACAGCAACTCGGCGTGGATGGCGCAGCGGCTGGCCGAGGTGGGCGCCAACCTGTTTCGCAAGACCACCGTGGGCGACAACCTGGAGCGCATGGCAGACGTGCTCGGCGGCGCGATGGCGCGGGCCGACTGCGTGATCACCGGCGGCGGACTTGGCCCGACCGAGGACGATCTGACCCGCCAGGCGGTGGCCAGGGTGACCGGACGCCCGCTGCACCCCCACCCCGACGCCCTGCACGACCTCCAGGAGCGGTTCCGCTCGCGTGGATTCGTGCTCACGCCCAACAACGAGAAGCAGGCGCTGCTGCCGCGCGGTGCGATTCTGGTGCAAAACCCGAACGGCACCGCTCCCGCGTTCGTCGTCGAGGACGACCGCTGCACCATCATCTGCCTGCCGGGCGTACCGTTCGAGATGAAGTGGCTGATGGAGCACGTCGTGGTGCCCTATCTCCGCCGGCGCTGGCGGCTCAAGCAGGTGATCCACCACCGGGTGCTCAAGGTGGGCGAGCTTGGCGAGAGCGCCGTGGATCACCGCATCGGCGCCATCATGACCGCCTCGACCAATCCCAAGGTAGGGGTGCTGGCGCACCCGGGGCAGGTCGACGTGCGCATCAGCGCCCGCGCCGATTCGGAGGAGGCCGCCCGCCGCCTGATCGAGCCGACCGAAGCCGGGATCCGGGCAGCCCTGGGCGATCACGTCTTTGCGGTCGACGAGGAGACCCTGGAGAGCGTGGTCGCGGCCGCGCTCGCGCGGCGCGGCTGGCAAGTGGCTAGCTACGAGGATCGCACCGGCGGCACGGTCGCCGCGGCGCTCCGGGAGGCGGCCGGTGAGCGGTTCGTGGAGGGGCGCATCGTCACCGCCGACGCCGCCCGCGTGCGCCTGGCCGATGCCGCCGGCGAGGGAACGGATGGGTCGGGCGGGGCACTGGCGTCGGCCCTGGCCCGCGCCGTGTGCCGGCTCAGCGGCGCCGACGTGGCCCTCGCGGTGCACTCCACCGACGCTGCAGCGGCGGGCTCCGGTGGCGGCGCCGACGGGCAGATGGCGGGCGCCGCTACGGTCGCGGCGTCCGCCGAGCCGCAGAACCTCGGTCCCGGCAACACGTGGCTGGCGGTTGCCGGGGCGACCGGCGAGCACAGCCATCACCTGGGCATCGGCGTGCGAGGTCAGGTGGACCGGCGCCGGGCCGCCGTCGCTGCCTTGAGCCTGTTGCGCCGCTCACTGTTGTGATCCGGTCGCGCCGCATCCGCACCGGCCACTGAGTGATCACCTCCCGCCGGTTGCCGATCGACCGCCGCTACCTGCACATCCCGGTGCGCTGCGACGCCCGCGCCGGGTTGATGCGCGTGCACGCCGGCGGCAGGCAGGTGCTCAAGTTCGCCGCCAAGGTCACCGCGGCGCATCCCGACTACGTGACCTTCGCCGACCTGGAACCGTTCCGCGGCCGGACCCTGGAAATCACCTTCGACAGCGGTCCGGAGCCGGGCGTCGCGCTGGACGGACTGGCACTCGCCGACGCGCTGCCGGATGCCGACGGCATCTACCGCGAACGCTACCGCCCGCAGTTCCACTTCTCGTCGCGGCGCGGCTTCATCAACGACCCCAACGGGCTGGTGTACTTCGCCGGCGAATACCACCTGTTCTACCAGCACCAGCCGTTCGGCACCGACATTGGCCACGACCTCAAGTTCTGGGGACACGCCGTGAGCCGCGACCTGGTGCACTGGGAAGAGCTGCCGCCGGCCCTGGCGCCCGACGAACACGGCGCCATGTACTCCGGGTCGGCGGTCGTGGATTGGCACAACACGAGCGGCCTGCAGAGCGGCGGCGATCCGCCGCTGGTGGCGCTGTACACCGCCGACGGCCGCTCAGCCGACGAGGAACGCCCGTTCACGCAGTGCCTGGCGTACAGCAACGACCGCGGGCGCACCTGGAGCAAGCACCCCGACAATCCGGTTGTGCCGCACATTGCCGGCCTCAACCGCGACCCGCGCGTGTTCTGGCACCAGCCGCAGGGCTGCTGGGTGATGGTGCTGTACCTGGATGACGACCGGTTCGCCCTGCTCACCTCGCCCAACCTGCGCGAGTGGAGCCGGCGTCACGAGGTGCGCCTCCCCACCCATAGCTGCCCCGACCTGTTTCAGCTCGCGGTGGACGGCGATCCGGATGATCTGCGCTGGGTGCTGTGGGCCGCGGACACCCAGTACCTCCTGGGCAGCTTCGACGGCGAACGGTTCGTCCCGGACGCGGCGGACGGCGGCGCGCGGGAGTTGCGCCAGCAGCCGCTGGGCACCGCGTACGCCGGCCAGACCTGGAGCGACCTTCCGGCGGACGACGGGCGCGTGTTGCAGATCGCCTGGCTGCGCACCACGACGCCGGGCATGCCGTTCACCCATTGCATGACGCTCCCCTGCGAACTGACCCTGCGCCGCACTGCGCGCGGCGTGCGGCTGTGCGCGGTGCCGGCGCGCGAACTGCAGGCGCTGCGCCGCGGCCATCGCCGCTGGCGGGGCCTGGTGCTGGATCCCGGCGCGGTGCCGCCGCCGGCACCTCCCTTCCTCGGCGTGCCGGTGCGGCATGGTGATTGGGGAGTCGTGCCGCTGGCGCGCATGCCGGACACCGCGGAGGTGGTGGTGGAACTGGAGCCCGGCGGCGCGGATGTCGTGGCGGTGGTGCTGCGCGGCATCTGGATCGTATATGATGCCGGTGCCCGCGCGCTGTCGTGTACGTTGGGGCGGCGCGGGTCGGGCAATCCGGCCGGGACCGCGATCGAGTTGAAGCGCGGACTGCTGCGACTTCACGTCTTGCTGGACCGTGCATCGATCGAGGTGTTCGGCGCCGACGGCGAGGTGGTGATCCCGCTCGGCGTCGTACCGGTGGATGACGCCAACGAACTGGCGGTGGCGGCACGCGGCGGGATAGCACGGCTGCGTTGCCTGGACCTGTGGCGCCTCGCGTCGATCTGGAACGAGGAGTGACAAAAGAAGTGGAAGATGCTGTTCAGGAATTGAAGGCCGGAGCGCAACTCTACACCGTGCGCGATTACACGCAGACGGCGAGCGGCGCGGCGGAGTCGTTGCGCAAGGTGGCCGAGATCGGTTACCGCGCCGTACAGGTATCCGCCTTCGGTCCGATTGCGCCGCCGGAGGTGGCGCGGATGGCAAGCGACAACGGCCTCGAGATCGTCGCCACCCACTTCGCCTGGGACGAGTTCCGCGACAACACCGAACACATGGTGGAAGTGCACCAGGCGTGGGGCTGCCCGCACGCCGCGATCGGCGGCCTGCCCGCGGAGTACTTCCAGGCCGGCGGCGCGGCGCGCTTTGCCGGCGAGCTGGCCCCCGTCGCGGAGCGGCTGGCGGCGGCCGGGATCGACTTCTCCTACCACAACCACAGCCACGAGCTGGTCCGCTACGGCGCCACCACCTGGCTGCACCAAGTGTACGACGCGGCGCCTCCCGAGCACCTCAAGGCGGAACTGGACGTGTACTGGCTGGCCGCCGGCGGTGCCGACCCGGCGCAGTGGATCGGCGACCTCGGAGCTCGGCAGCCGGTCATCCACTTCAAGGACATGGTGGTCCTGCCGGATCGCACGCAGCGCTTCGCCCCGGTCGGCGCCGGTAACCTGAACTGGCCGCGCATCGTGGCGGCGTGCCGCGGCGCGGGCGTGGAATGGGCGCTGGTCGAGCAGGACCAGACCTACGGTGCCGACCCGTTCGCGGAACTGGCGGCGAGCCTGCGCTTTCTGCACGGCATGGGAATCGGTTAGCCCGGGCGATGACGGCGGCAGTGGACCACCTGGTGTACGGGGTGCCGGAGCTGGCAGCGGGGATTGCACGAATCGCCGAGCTGCTTGGCGTTACCCCCGCTCCCGGCGGCAGCCATGAAGGGCGTGGTAGCCACAACGCGCTCCTTTCGCTCGGCGACGACGCGTACCTCGAAATCATCGCGCCCGACCCGGCGCAGCCGCGGCCGCGGCGCCCGCGGCCGTTCGGCCTCGACTCGCTCGCCACGCCCCGCCTGGTGACCTTCGCGGTGCATGCCGATCGCACCGGCGCGGCAGAGCCGGCGGCGGCGGAGGATCGGCTGGAACGCTGGCGTGCGCACGCCGCGGCACACGGCTACGACGCGGGCCCGGTGGCAGCCGGAAGCCGCCGCCGGGGCGACGGCTCGTTGTTGTACTGGCACCTGTGCCAGCACCAGGAACTGCCGTTCGACGGCGCGGTGCCGTTCCTGATCGATTGGGGCGCGGCCGACTCTCCCGCGGCATCCGCCCCGGCGGGCTGCCGGTTGCTGGACCTCGAGGTGCAGTCTCCCGAACCGGGAGCCGTCGGTCCCGCGCTACGCGCGCTCGGTGTACCGGTGGCGGTGCGGGCCGCGGATCGCCCCGGGCTGCGCGCCACGGTGGCCACCCCGCGCGGCTCGGTCCAGTTGACCTGATCCCGCGCTACTCGGCGCACTTCGTGTCGAAGGTAGCCGATCCGTCGACCGTGAGATACAACAGATCGGTCAGTTCGCACGACCGGCCCCCAACGGACACACTCAAGCCCAATACCTTGACCTCGCCAGATGTGGGATCCGGGTAGGCTCGCACATCGCCCCTCCCGGCGATGCGCACCCGTAGCGAAGCGCGCTTGATCATCGGTTCGTTCTCGTGGACACGGCTGCCACAATTACGTCGTGCGCTCCAAGGAGCCAGATCCCGGTAGGTCCGGAAGGCAGGATGCGCCCGGTCGCAACGATAAGTAGACCGCCCGTCCGGCAACCTGGAGAACCTGACCCACGGCGGATCGGACACCTGCCGGCCCTCGGTGCATTTCAGCAGGGGCACAGGATCCCTCGTGCGCACCGTGAAGACAGGCGACCATGCGCCGACATTCGTACCGTCGCCCCTCGCGCGAACCCGTACCGTGTACTCGGTACCTGCTTTCAGCCCCGTAATGGTGTAGTGCGTGACCTTCGAACTCTGCATGATCGTCGCATCCGGGAACGGGTCGCCTGCGCGAGTCCAGGCCAGTTCGTACGTTTTGACGGGCCAGGTCGAGCTGGTCGCCTTAGGCCACCTCACCGTTATTCGGTTCTGTTGTTGCGGCTCGCGGCCCAGTCTGTACCCCAGCCGAAGCACCAGAGGTGGAGTGTGGCCCGCCGGCGGGGGCGTAGAGGCTGAAGATGGGGCGGGAGGGCGCTTGTACGGATCGTCGTAGAACAAGACCTTGCAGTATCGTCCCGGGACCCTCGGACTGCCCGGCGTGCCGGAAGGCACGCCGGTGGAGGGTGGCGGCGTCTCGGGCTCGGGCGGCGTCTCGGGCTCAGGCGGCGTCTCCGGCTCGGGCGGCGTTGGAACTGGCTCCGGTAGCGGCGCTTCGGCGGTGGAGGTCGTGGCCCCTCCCCTTCCGGAAGTGGCCAAACTGCAGCCCGTCATCGACAGAGACAGGACCACTGCCACGGTCAGCGCCATGGCACGTTGCCCGCTGAGTGTGCCGTTCATGGGGAGGAGTATATACTGACACGGAGTAGAATATCATGATGCTACGCATGTGGTAGAATCTGATTCTCTGATTTGATTCCATTGTTTGACCAACACCCGAAACACCTCGACGTCGAGCACCTCCTGTACGAGGTGCCGGAACTGTCGGCGGGGGTTGCACAAATCGCCGAGTTGTGAGGCGCTACCCCCGCTCCCGGCGGGGGCCATGAAGGGCGTGGTAGCCACGGTGCGGGCTGCGGATCCGGCACGGGCTGCGCGCCACGGTGGCCACACCGCGCGGCACGGTCCAGTTGACCTGGTCCGGCGCTACTCGGAACACGTCGTATCGAAGGTAGCCGTTCCGTCGATCATGAGATACAGCAGATCGGTCAGTTCGCACGACTGGCCCCCAACGGACACACTCGAGCCGAATACCGGAAGCCGGCCAGATGCGGAATCCGGGTAGACGCGCACGTCGCCCCTCCCGGCGATGCGCACCCGCAGAGAAACGCGCCGGATCCTCGGTTCCCGCCACCGGGTGCTCACGCTGGCACAAGTCCTTGATGCGTTCCAAGGAGCCAAGTCCTCGAAGGTCTTGTAGGCAGGATGCGTCTTGTCGCACACCGCGTGCTCGTTACCGTCTGGCCCAGTGGCGATCGTGAACCACGGACTCTTGTGCACAAACTGGCCCTCGGTGCAGTCCAGCAGGGGCTCAGGATCCATCGTGCGCACCGTGAAGACCGGCGACCATGCGCTGACTCTCACACCCGCTTCATAGTCGGCGCCTTCATACCTTGGGCGAACCCGGACCTGGTACTCCGTACCTGCCGTCAGCCCCCAAATGGTGTAGTTCGTTGTGATGAATCGCTTCTGCCCCACCTGGTACACCCGCATGCTCGTCGCCGGCGGGAACGGGTCGCCGGCGCGGGTCCAGGCCAGTTCGTACGTTGCGACGGGCCAGGGCGCGCTGGTCGCGCTCGGCCACGTCACCGTCATGGCGTTCCGTTTTTGCGGCATGCCGTCGTTAGTATGCCCCAGCCGAATCACCAGAGGTGGAGAGTAGTCCGCCGGTGGAGGCGTAGAGGCTGAATTTGGGGGAGGAGGGCGCCTGTGTGGATCGTCGTAGAACAACCTACTGCAGTATCGTGCCGGGACGCTCGGGCTGGCCGGCGTGCCGGAAGGTCCGCCGGTGGAGGGTGGCGGCGTTTGCGGCGCGCCGGCGGGAGGGCTGTCGCCGTCCGTCGGCTGGCTCGGGTCCGGCGTCTCTTCCTCGGGCGGCGTCTCGGGCTCGGGCTCGGGCGGCGTTTCTGTCTCGGGCGGCGTTGGCACCGGCTCCGGGAGCGGCGCTTCGGCGGCGGAGGTCGGGGCCCCTCCCCTCCCTGCGGTGGCCGCACTGCAGCCCGCCATCGACAGAGACAGGACCATTGCCACGGTCAGCGCCATGGCAAGTTGCCTGATGAGTGTGACGTTCACAGGGAGGAGTTTATACTGTCACGGAGCAAAACATCATGATACTACGCACTTGGTAGTATTCACTCCCCTGATGTGATGCAATGTTGACCGACGACCCAAACTCCACGACATCGTGGAGGTGCGAGCCATGGTGGCCACGGCGCGCGGGGCGGCCGAGTGTGCCTGATCCGCCACGCTCGTGGCGTGCGCCGCGCTGGCGATCCGGCAGCGCGCGGTTGCGTTGAGCTGTGCTGGCGCCCCGAACCCTACAACGGCGCGGATCCGGGCGCGAGGTGGGCGTTGACCACGGTCTCGTCGAGCTCGACACCGAGACCGGGTCCGCGCGGCACGACGAAGCGTCCGCTGTCGACCAGCGGTTCGGGGCTGCGCACCAGGTCCCAGCGCCACGCGACTTGGTCGGAGTGATACGGCAGCTCCATGCTGTTCAAGTTGCGCACCGCCGCGCATACGTGCGCGCTGGCAACGAGGCCCAGGGGCGAGGTGATGTTGTGAGCCGCGAACGGCAGGTAGTAGAGGTCCGCGAGATCGGCGATCCTCTTGGCTTCCGACATGCCTCCGGTGGCGGCGACATCCACGTGCAGCAGGTCGCACGCCTGTTGTTCGATCAGGTCGCGAAATCCGTCGCACCGGTAGCGCCACTCTCCGGTGCACACCGGAATCGGGGTGCTGCGCGTGACTTTCGCCAGAGCGGCGACGTTTTCCGGGGGCACCGGGTCTTCGAGGAACATGAGCCGAAACGGGGCCAGCCGTTCGGCCAGCAGCAGCACGTCGCGCACCTGGTACATGCCGTGACAATCGATCGCCAGGTCGACACCGTCCCCGGCCCCCTCGCGCGCCGCCGCCACCAGCGCCGTCATGCGCTCCAGTTCCGCCAGGCTCAGTCCGCGCGCCAGCAGGTCGTGGCTCAATTCGTCGGCCGAGTGGTCTATGTCGAACTTGAGGGCATCGAAACCTTCGGCGGCGGCCTCGCGGGCGCGCGCCGCCCAGCTCGCCGGCGTGTTTTCCATGGCGATGCCGCGGCCCACGTCCGCATAGAGGCGAATTCGGTCGCGGTACGCACCGCCGAGCAGTCGACAAGCCGGCACGCCGAGCGCCTTGCCGGCAAGATCCCACAGCGCGGTTTCCACTCCGCCGATCGCTCCTACCAGCATGCCGCCGGCCGAATCTCCGGTGCTCGACGCCAGCATCCGCCGATGCAGCGGCTCCACGTTGCGCGCGTCCGCGCCGATCAACATGGGCGCCAGGCGGCGCTCGATCAGGTCGCTGATGCCCGCTCCCGGGTGCGCTTCTCCGGTCCCGGTAATGCCGGAGTCGGTCTCCAGCCGCACGTAGTTCCAAATCTTGGAACCTGCTACCGAAACCGTCTTCAGTGACGTAATGGTCATGATCGATTTATATCCGAGAGCGCCTAGTGGCGCAATGTTGGACGATGTTTTTTCCGCTAGCGGGGTCTTGACGTACTCGTGAGATGACGATAATGGTACGGAAATCTCGCATTCTCGGCAGCATCGTCGGCTGACGGGGTTGGCCGACGCCGCACTTGACCCGAGGGAATGCGTGCTACATTATTTGGTTACCGGTGGCTACGGCGCGGTGCAATATGAGCGCCCGCACGAGCAACCTGAACCTGACAGGAGGATGTCATGCCAAGATTCTCGATTCTTCGGACGAAGGAAGTCAAGGAGAAAGGCGTTTCGAAAAAGCTGGTCGAAAAGTACGAGAAGTATGTCCAGCGCGTTGTCAACGAGGGACCCGGACAGTTGACGTTCGCAGAGTCCGAGGACATGTCCCAGGCCAGAGAAGCCCTCAAGGCCGCAGCGGAAAACCTGGGGGTAGATCTGATTGCCCGTCGTCCGCGCGGCGACAAAGACCGCCTGGTGCTGCGCCTGCGAAACGGCTGATTTTTCATTACAGCCGCCCCTGAGGCGGTGCGAGCAACCGCGGCCGACCAGATAAGAATGCCGGGCACCCGGTGTCCGCCGGGCGCCGGCCGCGGTCGTTCGCCACCCCGACCCGCTCCACGTGCGGCCGCCTGCCGCCCCGGTGCGGTCCCAGCTCCCCGGTGGCATTTCACCGCTTATGGGAAGATTGGTTGCCGCAGTCACGACTCGATGCGTAAGCTGGTCCCGCGTATACACCGTTGCAGCGCCCTCAGTGGGGCGTGAACAACGATGACGGCTCCACCGCACACGCCGGGAGGTGTCTTGTGATTTCAGTGGACAAGGTGACCAAAGTGTATCGCAGCGGCAGCACCGAGGTCGCGGCTCTGCGCGGCGTCAGTCTGCGGGTGGATGGCGGCGCGTTTCTGGCGATTGCCGGCCCCTCCGGTTCCGGCAAGACGACTCTGCTCAATCTGATTGGCTGTCTGGACACGGCGACCAGCGGCGAGGTGGTGATCGGCGGCGAGCGCGTATCGGACCTGAACCGCAAACAGCTTGCCCTGTTTCGCCGCCATCGTCTCGGATTCATCTTTCAGTCGTTCAATCTCATCCCGGTACTCACCGCCTACGAGAATGTCTCGTTTGCGCTGTCGCTGGTCACCCGCGACCCAAAGCAGGTGCGTGACCGCACCCTGGCGATGCTCGGCGACGTCGGGTTGGGCGACATGGCCGACCGTCGCCCGGGCGAGCTGTCGGGCGGGCAGCAGCAACGGGTGGCGATCGCGCGCGCGCTGGTGAAGGACCCGGACATCGTGCTGGCCGACGAACCCACCGCCAACGTCGACTCGGAGATCGGCGAGGGGTTGCTGGACCTGATGCGCACGCTCAATCGCCGCCGCGCCACCACCTTCCTGTTCTCCACCCACGATGCCATGGTCATGAATTACGCTGAGCGGTTGGTGAGATTGCAGGACGGCCGGATTGTCGGCGATGAGACGCGCACCGGCGAGGACCGCGCGCCGGCTGCCGCGGACGCCCTCCGGTAGGATCGGCGATGGCTTCACTTTCGTCGAACGCGGTGACCGCCGCCCCGGCGTCTCCGGCGAAGTCGCCCGGGCGTGGTGACGCGAAGTTTCTGCTCCGGCTGGCGTGGCGGAATCTGAGCCGGCACCGGCGCCGTACCGTCATTACCACGATAGCCCTGGGGTTCAGCGTCGCCGTGCTGATTTTCATGGACTCCATGCTGGGAGGCATCGACCAGGAGTCTCAGCGCAATCTTGTCTGGTATGAGACCGGCTCCGGCAAGGTGGTGACGAGCGCCCAGTTGGAGGACTTGGACCAGGTGGCGCTGAAGCACGAACTGGTCGATTATGTGCCGATCACGAACGCGCTGTCCGAACTCGGCATCGCCAATACCCCCCGCATCAGCTTTGTCGGCGAGTTGTTCTTCGGCGAGGGGTCGTTGCCGATTCGGTTTGTCGGCATCGATCCGGATACGGACGAGGAGGTGTTCCGGCTGCGTGACGCCTTGTTGCCGGGCAGCTCATACGTGGAAGCGGGTATACCGGGCTCGTTCTGGGCTCCTGGACGACCGACGACCTGGGACTCTCGGTTGGTGACTTCGTCGAGGTTCGGACCCGCACCCGGCATGGAGCGATGCAGGTGTTGGAGCTGGAGCTGGTGGGCATCCTGCTCAGTGCCAATCCGACCGTCAACCGGGGAGTGGGCTACTTGCCGCTCGACATCGCCCAATACGACCTGGACATGGAGGGGGTGACCGAGATTGCGCTCGGCGCGTTGCCCTCCGTGCTTGGGCGCACCATAGCAGTTCCCGGCGGCGCCTTCCTGAGCCGCGAGATAGAGCGTTTGAACGGGCAGCTTGGAGCACGGTTTTCCGACGTGGCGGCGGTCGGGTGGCCACAGATCGCGCGTGACTATCTGGCGTTGATGGAGTCCAAGAGTTCAAGCAACGCCATGCTGCTGTTTCTCATATTTCTGATCGCCGCCGTCGGTATTTCAAACACCATGTTGATCGCGGTGTTCGAGAGAATCCGTGAGTTCGGCATGATGCGCGCCCTTGGTATGGACGACGCGGCGATCCGGGCGACGATGGTGTTCGAG
Organism: Spirochaetia bacterium; assembly: GCA_965208575.1. GTDB lineage: Bacteria > Spirochaetota > Spirochaetia > SZUA-6 > Bin103 > Bin103. Next base: position 255,695 of record CBDBOV010000004.1, read on the forward strand.
GCGGGCATTATCGGACTGCTCGGGTCATTGACGGGTCTCGTCCTGGGTGCAGCCTCGACCTTCTGGCTGGTCAATTGGGGAATCGACGTGAGCGGACTGTACGGCGACGTGAGTATCGGCTACCGCGTCACCGGGGAGTTCCGCGGCGCCTGGAATCCCGGCACCATGGCGACCGCGGTTGTGTTCGGCGTGCTTGCCAGCATGGCTATTGCCCTGCTGCCGGCGCGCCGCGCGCTGCGTCTCGACGTGGTGCAGTGCCTTCGTCATGAATGACGGAGTTCGTCATGAATGACGGAGTGCGCCATGAATGACGGAGCGCGTCATGAGCGACCGTCCGCGCCGCGAGTGAGTGAACGAGCCGACTCGGGTAACCTGATGCTGGTAGACCGATGAATCTGTGGAGAATCGCGTTGCGCAACGTCGCGCGCAACAAGCGCCGCTCGCTGCTCTCCGGCACTGCCATCGCGGTGGCGACCCTGGCCGTGGTGCTGCTGTTCTCGCTGATCGCCGGCGTGCTCGGCGACACGGTATCGATTGCGTTGACGTATGACACCGGTCACGTTCAGGTACGCCACCCGGAGTTCGGGCGCTACGAGCATCTCAGCCCCGTGCACCTGGCGGTGACCGGCGCGGCGGAAGTGCAGGCGCGGCTCGCCGAGTTGCCGGAAGTGGCGGCGGTGCTGCCGCGGGTGCGGTTTGGCGGCGCCGTCTACCGGGAAGACCAGAACCACGCCGTGTACGGGATCGGCGTCGACTTCGGCCGGGAGGTCGCGACCGCGGCCCGGCGCTTGCCTCATCTCGCGCCGGCCGCCGGCGCCGCGCCCGGCCTGGAGGACTTCGCGCGGGTGTGGCGGCTGGATCTGTTCGGCGGTGCCCTGCCCGACCCGCATGCGCGCGAACTGGTGATGGCGAAGACCCTGGCCGACGAATTGGGCGTGGCGGTCGGCGACAAGCTGACGATTCTGACCCGTACCGCGGTGATGAGCACGCAGGCGTGGACGTTTCGCATCAGCGGACTGGTGGGGTTTCCGGTCGGTGGACTGAGCCGGGTGGTGCTGCTTCCGATCGGCGTGGCGCAAGCCTTTCTGCAGCTCGACGCGAGTGGCGCGGTCACCGACCTGCTGCTGTACAGCGAGCACGACGACCGGGTGCCGGCCCTGGCGCAGGCCGTGCGGGATGCGGTGGGCGACCGGCTCGAGGTGCGGTCGTGGACCGAAGAGAACGCCATGTACCGGTTGTTCGAGCTCGCGACGCGCATCTACGACATCATCGCGCTGGTGTTTTTCCTGCTGGCCACCACGGTGATCGTCAATACGACGATGATGGTGGTGTACGAGCGGATGCGTGAAATCGGTACCATTGCGGCGCTCGGGATGACCGGCGCGCAGATAACGCGCCTGTTCTTCCTGGAAGCGCTGTTCATCGGTGTGGCCGCCGCGCTGGTGGGAGTGGGACTGGGTGTCGCGCTCGTGGTGCCGCTGTCGCAGGTCGGGATCGACTACACCGAGGCTATGGAAGGAGTGGAACTGAACATGTCCAATATCATCTACCCGCAACTCAACCTGCGTTCCACGGTGCTGGTGCTGTGCTACTCGATTGCCGTGACCGCGGCCGCCTCGTTCTGGCCTACCCGCCGGGCCGCCAGGCTGCACCCGGTGACCGCGCTCCGCGCCACGTGACCATGTTTGGCACGATGCTTCGCACGACGCGCGGCCGCCAGGACGTTCGCCGGTTGCCGCGCACACGCCGGCGCAGCCTGCTGGCGACGTGCGGCGGCGTGCTCGCGCTGTTCGCCGCGGATCCGCTCCTCGCCTTGACCGGCGACGAGATCATCCGTCGCATGGAACGGCACGAGCGCCACAGCTCGGTGCACTCCACCGGCTCGATGGAGATCACCGATCGCTTCGGCACGCGCACCAAGACATTCATTTCGACGGCGCTCGGCGACGACCACTCGCTGCTCGAATTCACCAATCCGGAGGAGGCGGGCCAGAAGGTGCTGCGCCTGGAGGACGAGATCTACCTGTACTTTCCCGACTCGGAGGACGTGATCCACCTGCAGGGCGCGGCGCTGCGCGACAGCGTGCTTGGATCCGACTTCTCCTACGAGGACATGACCGGCAGCAGCAGCCGGCTGGACGACTATGACGTGGTGCTGGAGGACACGGAGGAGGTCGACGGACACGAGACGTTCCGGCTGCGCCTGACCGCGAAGCGGCGCGACGTCGTATACCCGGTGCAGGTGGCCTGGATCGACAGCGAGCGGTTCGTTACCCGGCGGGTCGACCTGTTCTCGCTCCGCGGCCGGGCGCTGAAGCGGTTGGCGGTTACCGAGTTTCGCGAGGTTGGCGACAAGGTAATCGGGGTTCGCCTGGAGATGTCCGACTTCATGAAGAAGGACTCGCTGACGGTGTTCACGATCGATGAGATCGCGATCGATGAGCCGGTCGACGAGAGTCTGTTTTCGCTCGAGGAGCTGACTTTTTGACCGCGCGCCGCGGCGCGGCGCTGCTCCTGCTCGCGACTGCTGCGGTCGCCGCTGCCGATCTGCGCACCACGGTCACGCTCAACGCCGAGATGAGCGCCGTCGCGGACCCCGAGGAGACGCTGCTGTTGGGGGGCGGGGGGAGCGCCCGGCTGGACCTGGCCGCGACCGGCAACCGCAACGTGCGCGGCCAGTTGAGCATTTCCGCGGATCTGCACCGGCCGCCCTCGGCGTCCGGCACGGCGGGAAGCAGCCCGGACCACCTGGTGACCAGCCTCGGCGTCGAGCGCGCCTTCATCCGCGCGCGGCTTCCCGGTTTCCGCCTGACCGCCGGGAAGACGCGGCTGTCGTGGGGCCGGGGCCGCTTTTTCAACGCCGGCGACATTCTGTTTGGCCAGGAACCGGGATTCACGTCCGGCGCGCGCGAGTACCTGACCGCGACCGATTGGCTCGTTGCCGCCTATGTTGCGGTCGATCGGCGCTCGTTCCTGGAGGCGGTTGTGCTGCCCCCTCCCCTGCCGGATCGTCTGGCGGAGACGGCTGCCGGGGCGCGCGCCGTGATCCGGATCGGCGAATTGACCAGCGAGGCGGGCTACCTGTACGGCGCCGGCCCGGATCCACCCGCGGGACACGAGCACCGTGCCTACGTGGGCCTGAAGGGCGCCTTGCTCGGCATCGACTGGCACGTGAGTGCCGGCTCGGCACTGCCGGCACACGACGGCCGCGACCTGCGCGAGACGGCACAGGATCGCCTGTACGTCACCGCCGGCGGATTCGGCTTCGTGGACCTGGGGCCGGAGTCCGGGCTGCTGAACCTGCGGCTGGAGGCCGGTGTGCGGCCGTGGCGGAGTTGGCAGGAGCAATCGGGAACGTCGGCGGCGCTCGATCGATATGGATTGTACCTGTTCCCTGAAATCGGCTTCGCCCCGGCCGACAACTGGAACCTGAGCCTGAGCGGGGTGATCTCCCCAATTGACGGCTCGGCCGTAGCCGCCGCCGGCGCGTCGTGGAACATGCTGCAGGGATTGACGTTCAGCCTGTTTGCGAGTGCCATGCTGGGCGACGAGGATGACACCTTTGCCTGGGACCGGCAGGGCAATCTGGCCGCCACCGTGGCGGCAAGGTTCGTGTTCGGGTCGTCCTGACGGTGGCGGCACCGACATGAGCGGGGCGGCGTTCCGGCGCGGCGAGTTGCGGCTGCTGCTGCTGCTGGCGTGGCGCAATCTGGCCCGGCACCGGCGGCGCACCGTGATCACGATGCTGGCCCTGGCGTTCAGCATCGCCGTTCTCATCTTCATGGATTCCATGCTGCGCGGGGTTGACCAGGAGTCGCAACGCAACCTGGTGTGGTACGAAACCGGGTCCGGCCGGGTGGTGACGCGGGAGCAGCATGATGATCTGGACCGGGTGGCGCTGAAGTACGAACTGATCGACTACGCCCGGCTGGGGACCAGGCTGACCGAGATGGGAATTGCCAACACACCGCGCATCGGTTTTGGCGGCGAGATGTTCTTTGGCGAGGGATCGTTGCCGATTCGGCTCATCGCCATTGATCCGGTCACGGACGGGGCGGTATTCCGGTTGCGGGATGCGCTGCTTGCGGGCAGCGGCTACCTTGAGCCGGGCTCGCCGGGCCTGCTGCTGGGCGCGTGGATGGCCGACGACCTGGGAATGTCGCTCGGCGACATCGTCGAGGTGCGTACCCGCACCCGCCACGGCGCGATGCAGGTGCTGGAGCTGGAACTGGTCGGCACCCTGCTCAGCCCCAATCCCACCATCAACCGCGGCGTCGGATTTCTGCCGCTCGACGTGGCGCAATTCGACCTGGAAATGGCCGGCGTCACCGAAGTGGCGCTCGGAGCGATGCCGTCGAGGCTGGGACGAGCGGTTGCCGTGCCTGCCGGCGCCTTCCTGGCCGGCGAGGTCGAGCGCGTGAACGCGATGCTTGCCGAGGAGCTGCCGGGGGCGGTTGCCGTGGGGTGGCCGCAGCTTGCGCGCGACTACCTGGCGATGATGGAGTCGGAGAGATCCGGCAACGTACTGTTGTTGCTGCTGGTATTCCTGATCGCCGCGGTGGGGATCTCGAATACCATGTTGATTGCGGCGTACGAGCGTATGCGGGAGTTCGGGATGATGCGGGCGCTCGGCATGGCGGACGGCGCGGTGCGCGCCACGATGGTGTTCGAGGCGGGTCTCATCGGCTGCCTCGGATCGCTCTGCGGTTTGCTGCTCGGCGCCGTCGCCGTGTTCTTCCTGGTCGATCGAGGCATCGACATGAGCCGGTTCTACGGCGACATCAGCATTGGCTATCGCGTCACGGCGGTGTTTCGCGGCGCCTGGAACCCCGGCACGATGGCGGTCGCCGTGGTGTTCGGCGTGCTCGCGAGCATGCTCATCGCGCTGCTGCCGGCACGCCGGGCGCTGCGCCTCGACATCGTGCAGTGCCTTCGTCATGAGTGACGCCTTCGTCATGAATGACCACTTCGTCATGAATGACGCCTTTCGTCAGGAGTGACGGCGCCTTCGGCAACGAGTGACGGTCGCACTCGAGCAGCGATAGCAGCGATCCGGGCACGCTGACGAGTGACGCGCCGTGCGATATGATGGAGCGACCATGCTGCACGTAATCGTTACCATGACCATCAAGCCGGGCCGGCTGAACGACTTTCTTGCCCTGGCCCGCCAACTCGCTCCGCTGGTGCACGCCGAACAGGGCTGCATCCGCTACGAGTACACCCTCGACACGACCTCTCCGCTCCCGATTCAGGGAGCCATCGACGACCACCGCGTCACCTTGATCGAACAGTGGGAGTCTGCCGCGGCGTTGGCGGACCACCTGCAGGCGCCGCACATGAAGCAGTACGGACCGGCAATGGGGGCGCTGCGCACCGGCGGCGTGACCGCCCGGGTGACGCGCCCCATCGACGGCGCCTGATCACGGCCGCGGCGCCATGGTGCGCACCGGAATCGCTGCACAGATAGCGCTCGGGTACCTGGGCGTGCTGCGGGTGGCCGCGTTCCTGGTGACGATCGTTGCCGGCGCGGCGGTCGCTGGCGCGCTGATCGCCCTGCCGTTGTGGCTGTTCGCGACGCGTGCGACCGGGGTCTACAACTGGTTCGTGGCGGTCGTCCTGGCGGCCGGTGCGCTGGCGGCCATTGCGGGACGCGTGGTGCGCGCGGCGCGCAGCGCGCCAAGCGGGGCCGGCTACCTGCGCGCCTGGGCCTTGCGCGCGGCGCGCGGCGCGCTGCGCGTGCTGGCCGTGGCGGCGCTGGTCGCCGGCGCGCTGCTTGCGTTTGCCCGTGGCGGCACGCTGGCTGGACTGCTGGCCGCGGCGGTGGTGGCGGTATTGGCCGGTGCGGTGCTGTTTGTCTCCTTCCCCGGCTCGAGAGCGCGCCGGAACGAGTGATCGGCAACTATTGATTGGCGAATCACGCTTGGTCTATACTTGGATCAGGCTCCTGATGAGGACGCCGGCCGGCAATTGCGTATCGACGACGCGGGCGGCCTCGGCCTCTTAGGTTTCGCCATTCGGTGTCGATAATTAGGGTGTCGGTTACAAGATTAAGTTCCCCTCCCAGTTTACTTCGTTTTGTGCCGGCGCCCGAAAGGGTAGGTCGGTCCCCTCTTGGGGGGGCCGACCGTTTTTCTTGGTGCGTCCGCCGCGGACCTCGCCCGGGAGGTGACCCTTCATTACCCGAGTAGGGGTTGTCGTCTGCCTGTTGGTCGCCGTTGCGGTCGGCGCCGCCGTCGGGTTGTCGACTGCGGGTACTCGGAACATTCGCAGCCTCGACGTGTACGAGCGCGACAGACCGGCGCTGCCCACGCAGATCCTCGACCGCCACGGTCGCCTGATCACGCAGTTCTTCCGCGACCAGAAACGAGACATCATCCGCTATGAGGAGCTTCCGCCTCACCTGATCCAGGCCCTGCTGACCCGCGAGGATCGCCACTTCTTCGAACACCGCGGTTTTCGCATACCCGATACGATGCGCGCCGCCTGGAACATGGTCGCGGGACGCTTCTGGTCCGGCGGCTCCACCATTACGCAGCAGCTTGCCGGCTCGATCTACGCCGACCGCACGGAGATCACCATACGGCGCAAGCTGGTAGAGCTGTGGTGGGCGATTCAACTGGAACGCTGGCTCACCAAGAACGAGATTCTGGAGCGTTACCTCAACCTGGTCTACTTCGGCGAAGGCACCTACGGCGTGGAGGCGGCGTCGCAGTTCTACTTCAAGCACTCGGCCCGGGACATCACGCTGGCGGAAGCCGCCATGCTGGTGATCCAACTGAACCGGCCGGGCGGCAACTCCCCGATCAACCATCCGAATCGGGCTCGCACCTTGCAGCGCGAGATTCTCAACCAGATGGTCGAACGCGGGCTGACCACGGCCGCAGAGGCGGACCTGTCGTTCAAGCAGTACTGGGACAACTACGACTTCACACGCTCCAACCGCTCCACGGCGTTCCTGGAGCGCCAGGACGCGGCCCCCTACTTCAGCGAATACGTCCGCGGACGGCTGGACGAGTTGATGCTCGGCTCGATGGACGTGTATCAGGATGGCCTGGTCGTGCGAACGACGCTCGACCTCGACTACCAGCACGCCGCGCAGCAGACCCTGTCCCGCCACCTCGAACGCGTGAACCGGACGCGCAGCAACAGCTCCCGTCAGCGCCGGACCGTGGCCGACAGCACCTTCCTGCCTACCGTCGACCTGCTCTCGCTCGCCTTCGGCATCGACGGGATGCGGGTGGCCGGCATCCGGGAGCGCAAGAAGGGCACCGACCGTTTCATCAAGGAGCTTGCGCCGGCTCTCGACGTATTCGGCATGATGCTGGACGATCGCGACCTGCGCGCGATTTCAACCGCCGCCTACGGCCGTGGCGAGCAGGAGGCGCGACGCACCGAGGTCGAGGGCGCCTTGATCACACTCGATGCGCGCACCGGTCACGTCCTTGCCATGGTAGGCGGCAGCGAGTTCGGCACCGGCAATCAATTCAACCGCGCCACTCAGGCAAAGCTGCAGCCGGGATCCGCGTTCAAGCCGTTGTACTACTCGGCCGCGATCAGTTCCGGACGCTTTACGCCCGCAACCATGATTACGGATGCGCCGGCGATTTTCGTGAACGACGACGGGACCCCCTACATTCCGCTCAACTACAAGGGCGAGTGGACCGGCCGCGTGCTTCTGCGCACCGCCCTGGCGCGGTCGATGAACGTGCCTTCTCTCAAGGTGCTGGAGGAGATCGGATTCGATGCCGCTATCGAGCGTGCGAGCCGCATGCTGGGCGTGGAGACGCCGGCGGAGATCGAGGCGACGTTTCCGCGCAAGTACCCGCTCGGTCTGGGCGTGATCGCGGTCTCGCCGCTGCAGATGGCGCGCGCCTACGCGACATTCGCCAACCACGGGCAGGAGGTGTCTCCGCTGGCGATCCAGTACGTCATGGATCGCAACGGACGCATGGTGCTGGAAGTGGAGAAGGAACTGCGTGCGCGGCAGCGGGTGCAGCAGCAGGAACGGCAGATCATGAGTCCCGAGGCGGCGTACGTGATGACCGACCTGTTGCGCAGTACCGTACAGTGGGGCACGTTGCGCTGGGCGTCGGGAACGGTCGGCGGTTTTCGGACCGACACCGCGGGCAAGACAGGCACGACGCAGAACTGGTCGGATGCCTGGACGGTCGGATTCACCCCGCTGCAGGCCACGGCGCTGTGGATGGGCTTCGACGAGCGTGGCGAAACCCTGGGACTGAACCTTACCGGAGCAACTGCCGCCGGCCCCGCCTGGGCCGAGTACATGAAGGCGGTGGAGCCCGGACGGGCGGTGCAATTCGCACGCCCCGCGACCGGGTTGATCGAAGTCACGGTGAACGCGCGCTCCGGCCTGTTGCCGTCGGGCGCCGACGGCGAGGAGATCATTCAGGAGATCTTTCTCTCCGGAACCGATCCCAAGGAGCGTGACGGCCTGCTGGCATATGAGTCCGAACGGCGCGGGGAGATTGTGAATAATCTGCGCCTGGCGATGCGGCGCGTGGACGCCGGCCAGCCGCTCGGCCTGGCGCCCGATCCGTTGGGACCGGTGGGCTCTGCGCCGCCCTTGGTACGGGGAGACACCGGCACGGCAACGCAGCGCCAACAGCCGCGCGGTGGCAATCCGCTGCTCGATTAGGGGCGTTGGCTATGGAGCTTCGTTATTCTCTGGATCATCATTGGGTGCGGCGCGACTCGGCGGAACGCATCACCGTTGGGCTGTCCGACTTCGCTCAACGCGAGATGGGCGAAGTCGCCTACCTCGAGTTGCCGGAAGTCGGCACCAGGGTCGCCGCCGGGGCGGCGGTCTCCGCCATCGAGTCGTTGAAGTCGGCGGGTGAGCTGTACGCGCCCGTCGGCGGCATGATCGTGGCACGCAACGAGGAGTTGGCACGCGGCGGCGCGCGCTTGATCAACAGCGATCCCCTCGGCGCCGGTTGGTTGTTCGTCATGGAAATGGACGACCCGGGCGAATTCGAATCGCTGTTGTCGGCATCCGAATACGCGCGCCGCACCGCCGGCGACCTGCCATAGCAGCCGGTGTTGCGTCACGGGCTGCCGAGGCCGATAAGAAAAATATGCAGGTCCGCATCGACGCGGTAGTGGTGCGTGAGCGAATCCGCTCCGACTTGGGAGAGTTGGAGCCGCTGATGGAGAGCCTGCGTCGCCACGGACAGTTCAGCCCGATACTGATTTCCCGCGACTCCGAGCTGGTCGCCGGCCACCGGCGCCTGGAATCGGCGCGGCGGCTTGGTTGGAGCAGCATCGAGGCGATCGTGCTCGACCAGGCCAGCGACGAGACACTGCTGGAGTTGGAGATTGAGGAGAACGTGCAGCGCAAACAACTCAGCCATGAGGAACTCGCCGCGGCCGTGGCACGCCTGGAACGGCTGCGCCGCCCTTGGTGGTTCGAGCGCGTGTTGAGCTGGCTGACCCTGCGTTGGCGGCAGCTCACCTGCTGGATTGGCGTCCCACCTGGGCGCTGACTTGATCCCGGGTTACCGAGTACCACAGCGGGCGCCCGTGCGGACAGTGCTGCAGGTCGATGGCAAACGACTCCCGCGCTATGGCAGCCGCCGCATCGCGGTCCAGCACTTCGCCATCCTTGACCGCCAGTTTGCACGCGACGTCGGCAAGCACGGCGCGCTCCAGATCCGCTCCGCTGCCCCGCACTCCGGCGACGTACTCCCGGAGCCACCGTGCCGGTAGTTGATGCAGCGGTTCGGCCAGTGCCGTGATGCGTCGCGGCCGGCCCTTCTCCAGCTCTACCACGATGCCGACCCCGACGAGCAGGTCGCGCGCCTCGTGCAGCGCATCGGCGGATTCCGGCTCCAGGTCGAGTTCGATGGGGAGCAGCAACTGCTGGATGGCGAACGAGCGCCGGCGGAGGCGCTCGTAGAGCACCCGTTCGTGGGCCGCGTGCTGATCGACGAAATACAGGGTCCGTCCGATCTCGACGAGCAGAAACGTGCCGAGTGACTGGCCGATGTAGCGGATGCCGGCGCTCCGGTCCGGGAGCGAGATGCCGTCGTCGGCAGCGGAGGGTCCGGGTGTGATCACCCCGGGCGTGCCCGCCGTGGCGACATGCGCCGCGGAGTCAGGCCCCGGCCCGGTTGAGTGGACGGTCCCCGCGCCGGCGCCGCTTGCCGGGTTTCCGGCCACGTACGGACGGGCGGGATCCGCAACCGTGGCAGGCGGTCGGGCGGGGCCGGGGAAGGCGCGGCCATCGCGGCCGGTGAGCGGCAAGGACTCCGGCCCGCCCTGCTGCGCCGGCAACGGCGATCGGTGGCCGAACCGAACCACCGCTTGTTGCACGAGTCGTACCACCGCCTGGTGGAGCGGCGCCAGGTTTCGAAAGCGCGCCTCCCGTTTCGCGGGATGCACGTTGAAGTCCACGAGATGGGGAGCAATCTCCACGAACAGGCAGGCAACCGGGTGTCTGCCGCCCGCGAGGATCGCGCCGTAGCCGTACTCGAGCGCCTGCACAAGCCCGAACTGCTGGATCCGCCGGCGGTTCACGAACACCATGAGCCGCGCGCGGTCGCGGCGTGCCAGCTCCGGGCGCGCGCCGATTGCCGCAACCCGAAACTCGGCATAGTCGCGCCGCGCCTCGAACAGGTCATCCGGCATCACCGGGCTGCCGAGCACGTCCGCAACCCGGTCGCGCAGCCCGGCGGAGGCCAGGGTGGTGTCCGCCTCGCCGTCCACGGAGAGGCGCAATGTCACTCCCGGATGAGCGAGCGCCTTCTCCAGCACCATGCGCCGGCACAGGGTGGTCTCGGTGCCGGGCCGGCGCAGGAAGCGGCGCCGGCCCGGCATGTCGGCGAACAACCGGGTTACCTGAACGCGGGTACCCGGCGCCGCCGCCGCCGCGCTGATGCGCCGCTCGCGGCTGTCGGCAACCAGGCGCGCCGCCGTCGTTGCCGTGCGCGTACGGGTAACCACTTCGAGGCGTGCGCATGCCGCGATGCTCGCCAGTGCCTCGCCGCGGAATCCGAGGGTGGTGGCATGCAGCAGGTCGTGCTCATTGCTGATCTTGGAGGTCGCGTGGCGCAGACCGGTCCGTTGCAGTTCGGATCGCGCTATGCCACGGCCGTTGTCATGCACGGAGATCTGACCAAGGCCGCCCGAGTCGAGTTGCACGTCGATCTCGCTTGCGCCGGCGTCGAGCGCGTTGTCGATCAGCTCGCGTACGATCGAGAACGGGCGTTCGATTACCTCGCCGGCGGCAATGCGGGCGGCAACGTCGGCGTCGAGCACGCGGATGGCACCGGGTGCACGCGCCTGCCGGCCGCCGCCGCCGGACGCTGCCGCCGGCATCACTTCGGCTCCGCCGCCGCCGGCAGCGCTGTTATACTGGCCACGAGAAAGCTGCATGGTTGTGTCGATGCTGCACCTGACTGTCGATCTCCCCGGCGTGGGTTCGCTGAAGGAAAAGCGCCGTGTGATCGGATCGTTGAAAGAAAGGATTCGTCACAAGTACAGGGTATCAATTGCCGAGGTGGGCACCAATGACCTGTGGAACGTTGCCGAAATCGGGTGCGCGGTGGTATCCAATTCGCATACGTTCGGTGAGTCAGTGTTGCACAAGGTGATCGGTTACGCCGAGGAGCACCTGGCCTACCCGATCCGCAGCGCACAGGTGTTTTCCGAACACTACTGAGAGGGGTGCGCCCGGTGCTGCGCGGGCGGGGCCGGCGCGCGGCAGTTGAACGGCGGCGGGTATTCTGGTACCTATCGAGTGTGTCGCTGACGAGCGTTGTGCGGCTTGCGGTGGCGGTTCTGACTGCGGCGCTGCTGTCGAGCTGCAACGGAGACGATTCCCAGGCCTCGCCGGCCGCGGAGCGGACGGCGGCGGCGGAAGGCGGCGCCGAAACCAGCGATGGCAGCTTGCAAGCGGCGGCCGGGTCCGATTCCGCGCAGCCGCCCTCCGCGTCCGGGGCGGAGCTGGATGCGTGGTTCCTCCACCGGAGTGCGCCCCGCCTGCTGCCACACGACTACGAGATCGGGCCATTGCAGGATCTGCTTGCGGCCGGGGGTACCGAACGCGAGGTGCTGGACACCCTGCTGTCGTTTCTCGGCTCGCTCGCCGAGGGGAAGATAGCGGAAGCGGCTCTTGCTTCGGAACGCCGGCAAAGCCTGTCCAGGTCGTTGCGGTTCCACGTGCGTGACGGGCGGTTGCCGCACGCGGCACGGATCGGTGCGGTGACTGTCACGGAAGACCAGGTATACGTCGCCCTGCGCCTGTTCGGCGAACCCGGCCGGGTGGCGGGAGAGGCATACCTGGAAGCCACGCCCGACGGGTGGCGCATTGCCGACCTGCAACTTGACCTGCATCGGCTGGCACAGCCGTACCAGGTAGCGGCGGAGTTCGAGCCGAGTGCCGCACGCTGGCTGCTCCTGAGAAACAACAATCAGGCGGCCTCCGGGACAAGCTCATAACCGAGTGCGTGTGCCTGCCTTCGGAGCCGGCGTTCAAAGCGGCGCCGGTCCTGGCGCTCCTCGGCGGCGAGGATGCTGTCATCGTAGGCCACGCGATGCGTGATCAGATGGTAGATGATCCGAGCCAGTTTATGCGCGACTGCAGTGGTCGCTTCGGGAGTACCCAGACGCGCCCGCATGCGGCGGAAGTGCTGGCCCAGGGCCGATGGGCTGCGGTACAACGACTGGGTCGCCCAGTGCAGCGCCTGGGCGGCCCGATTGGTGCCCCGACCGGTGTGCGAGCTGATGATCTTGCCGCCGGTGATCTGGTTGTGGGGGCACAGGTGCAGCCAGGAGGCGAATTGCGGTGCGGTCGGAAAGCGGGACAGTTCCGGGCCGAGTTCGGTGAACAGAACCAGCGCCGTACTTTCGCCGATGCCGGGAATCAGCGTCAGGTCAGTGCCGAACAGGTGCGTAAGGTGGCCGCGCAGGTCGAACCGCTTGGCCGGTGACTCGGTTGGCGCCTCGGGCTCCGCATCGATTCCCTCATCCGGTGGGTCGTCGCCCACCGCGCCGGGTGGCTCGCTGCTGGCTTCGAACGCGCGGATGCCGGCTTCGATTTCCTGATCGCACTCCGTGATGAGTTGTTGGTAGTGGGCATAGGTCGCTCGCGCGTGCCGCAACGCCAACAGGTGCTCGGCGCGCCAGTCGCCCTGCAGCGCCTTGATCAAGGTCTCGCGGCTGGCTTTGATCCGCCGGTCGGCCAGAGCGGCCAACCGCGCCGGATCCCGCTCACCCGCCAGGATAGCGTCCGTAATGGCCAGACCGGTCGTCCCCGTCAGGTCAGAGATGGCATGGTGCAGATGCACGTTCATCTGGCTGTACGCCTTCTGCATGTGCAACACGCTGCGCGACGCCATCTTGATCAAGGTGTCGCGATGGCGCAGCACCGAGCGCAGTGCACACACCTCGTCGGCAGGGCGGAATGAGCCGCGCAGCAATCCCACCGAGTGCAGGTAGCGCAACCACTCGCAGTCGGCCACGTCGGACTTCCGACCGGGTACCGAGTGCACGTGACGCGCATTCACCAGCACCACGTCGAAGCCGTGTGCCTCCAGGATCTGATACACCGGAATCCAGTACACACCGGTGGACTCCATCGCCACCGTGGTGACCTCGCATTCCTTGAGCCAGTCGGCCAAGGCGTGCAGGTCCGCGGTGAACGTAGCAAAGTTCCGGATCGGGTCCGGGTCGCGCTCCGGGCGCACAGCCGCGTACACCTCGGTAGCGCCTATGTCCAAGCCGGCAGCGTCCGGGTGCATCACCTTTGGTTGCGCTGTGCGACTGCCCTTGCCCTTGCGTCTGTGTCTGCGTCGTGCCATGAAACCTCCGCTACGACTGAGTGGTGCGGCCAAGGCGTGTGTAGCAGGTATTCTCCTGAACGGGATGATCGCCACCCGGCCGCGCCGGCTGACAACCTCACCAATGACTACGCCACCCGCCCCGGGGCCAAGCTCTTGAACGGGTTCGCAGAACGTAACGCCAGTGACGCGCCGGCCTACTTTCGCGCTCCACCCAGAACTCTGCCCACACTATAGCTCACCCTTGTTTCTTTCATGACTGCGCCGGCCCAGGGGCCGGTGGGATAGCTCTTGAGTCCGTGATCGGGAGGTGGCGCCGACCGCACGCGGCCGGTGTGCTGGTGTTGCTCCTGGCTGCCGGTGCGGCGCCGCTCGCGGCACAGGTGCCGCGCGCCCCGCACGCGGCGCAGGGCCCGCCGGCGGCGGAAGGCGACCAGGTGTCTGCACCGGCGGAAATAGACCGATTGGCGGCGCGCGCCGCGCTCTTGCTGCACCGGCAGGTGCCGGATCGAGCCGGCGCAACCATCTGGCTGCTTCCCTTCCTGACCGACACGGGGGTACCGACGCGCCTCGGTCACCGCCTGCAGAGCGCCGTGCACCTGCGGCTGCTGCGTCACTATCGCTCAGCGGAGATACGGGTCGTGGAGCGGCGGCCGATTGCCGGCGTTGCACCGGCGACCGGCGCACTGCCCGCCGGCGCCGCGTCGGCGGCTCATGCGCTGGAGTTGGAGATGCAGCCGTTTCGCGACATCCTGAGGGTAGTCCTGCGGGTCCGCAGTTCGGGTATGGTGAGTGACGGCGAATGGATCGACCTGCCGGTCAACGAGGAACTGTGGGAGTTGCTCGACGGCGCGGAGGCCGGCGTGCCTCGTTCCGGCGACCTGCCATCCACCGCGGCGGGCGTTGAACCGGAAGCATCGCGGACCCCCCTGCCGGCCGCGATCTCGGTCGACCAGGGCCAGCACCGGTACACCTCGGCGGGTGAGGACTGGGTTGCTCTGCAGATCCCCGCTCCCGGATTCTACCTGCTCGAGGGGCGCTCCTTCGCCGGTCCCCTGGCGGTGTCCCTGCACTACGACCGCCGCGGCGCGCCGGTAGTGACGGGGCGGGCAGACGCACCCTCCCCTGCCGGCCGCGATCCCGAAGGACTGCCCCGGGGCGTGGATAGCAAGCTCGGGATCTTCTCGGGACTGCGGAAAAGCTACGCTCGCGTCAGCACGACAACCGGTGACGAGGTGGCGTATTACCTGCGCTTGCGTCCGCTGGACGCCGAGCGCCGCTTCGCCGACGGAACTGCACATGAGGTTCCGCTCGAGCGCGGCACCGGGTTCCAGACGCTGCGCGTGTTTCGCTCCGGCTCGTACCGGGTGGTTGTCGAAGCCGGCGCCGGCGAAGCCGAGCTGCGCGTGTTCGGCGTACCGCACATGCGTTCCGTGGCACCGGTCTCCGGAGCGCAACCCGCGGAGCGCGGTTCCACCGGAGCGGGCGGGCAGCGATACGAGCTTGCAGCCGGAGACTACCTCATCGAGGTGACGTCGGCCCCGGCGGCGCGCACGGCCCGGTTGTGCTGGGCGGCATCCGACTCGTCCGCCCGCTGCGCAGGTTGACAGCGGACTCCGACAGCGGTAACTATACGTGGTCCATCACGTAACGAATTCGGAGCAGCGCTTGACGTCATACGAGGCTACATTCGTGTTTCTCCCGGACGCGGAGTCCGTGGAGCGAGGTAAGCAGGCAGTGCAAGGCATGTTTGCCAAATCCGGCGTAGAGATTGCCGGTGAGGACGACATCGGAGAGCGGGTGCTCGCTTATCCAATCAGGAAGCGGGACCGGGGATACTACCTCCTCTACGAAATCGAGTCCGATCCACAGAACGTGCAGGGGCTCTATCAGGCTGCCGGGCTGATTCCCGACATTCTGAAGTGCTTCATCGTGCATCGCGTTCCCACCGTCGCGCCATCCGCTGCGCAGACGGGATAGGGGGAGAGGGAAATGGCTGACATCAATCACGTCACGCTGGTGGGACGGCTCACGCGCGACGCCGAACTGAAGTACACCAACTCCGGCCAGGCGGTTTCCAATATCGGCATCGCCATCAATCAGCGGCGCCGGCGGGATGATCAGTGGGTCGACGAGGCGCATTTCTTCGACTGCGTGGTATGGGGCAAGACGGCCGAGGCTCTCAATCCCTATCTGGTCAAGGGCAAGCAGGTCGGCATCGAAGGTCAGCTTCGCCAGAGTCGATGGGAGCAGGATGGCCGGACCCGTAGCCGGGTGGAGATTTCCGTCAATAATCTCCAGTTGCTCGGCGGACGCAACGACGGCGTCGCGCCTCGGGACGACGGTCCCGTGGGGCGCGCCGCGCCCCCGCGCGGCGGCCTGCCGGCGGCGGATGACTTCGACGACGACATACCGTTCTAACGATTATGAGGATCCTTATTCATGTCTGACACCACTCCCTCCGCGCCGGAGGCACCGCTCGGGTCATCCGCACCCCCGACACCGTATGCGACGGGCGGCATCCGTGAACGGCGCGACGGGCGGGTCCGCACTCGTCCGGGCCGCCCGTTCTATCGCAAGAAGTTCTGCAAGTTCTGCGCCCGCAGTTCCAACGGAGTGGTCATCATCGACTACAAGGATACGGACACCCTGCGCCGCTATACGACCGATCGAGGCAAGATTCTGCCTCGCCGCGTAACCGGCAACTGCGCCAAGTGCCAGCGGAAGGTCTCGGCGGCGATCAAGCGCGCTCGTGCACTGGCGCTGCTTCCGTTTACGGCGCAATAACCCGTCTGCCGGCGAAACACCGCGGCTGGTGGCGCGCGCCACATGAGTAGCCAGGGCGTACCGAACCGCGTCTGGATAGAGGTCGGGGTATTCGCCGCGGTGGCGCTCGGGTTGTATCTCCTTACGCCGGGCGTGTTCCTGTTCCTGGTTCCCTTGCAGATGCTCGCCATTCGGCGTGGCAGCAGCGCATTCAATCTTGCCGCGCTCCTGCTGGTGTTGCTGGCGGCGGTGGTGGAGTTGGCGATGGCCGGCTGGCGCAGCGACATGCCGGCGGAAGAAGGCTACCTGCGCGACATAGGTCTGTTTCTTTCGGCGCTCCTGCTCGGCGGCCTGTGGCTGGTGAACCAGCCGCGCGTGCTGCCATACCGCAACCTGCTGCGCATTCTCATCGCGACCGGCGCCGCCGGTCTGGTCGCGGTACCATTTGTCGGAGGATTGGCGAGCGACCCCGAATTCGTGCCGACCATGCGCGACTACATAGCCGGGCAGCCGATCCTGCGCCTGGGCATCGCCCCGGCCGACGTGTCCGGCGTAAGCGGCGCGCCTGCCGTAACCAGCGAGCAGATCGACCTGTTCATCGACACGGTCGGCATGGTGCTGCTGCGCGGCGTCCTGTTCGTGTACATGGTGTACCTGATGGCGGCGTGGTGGCTGGGCTCGCTGTGGGGGGCGCGCACCATCGGCATGCGGTCGCCCATAGGTCGCCTGTTGACGTTCCGTCTGGAGCCCTGGAGCATCTGGGCACTGCTGCTGAGCGGCGCGGCGGTACTGGGCGACGCACTCGGCGACCTTGGCGTGCTCGGATACGTCGGGTGGAACGTATTCTCGGTGTTCCTCCTGCTGTTTGCGCTCCAGGGAATCGGTGTATTGCAGTGGCTGTTCAGACGGTATAATGTTCCCGGCCCGATGCGGGTAGTGATCGGCGTGGCGATGGTGTTCATGCTGTTCCGTTCGGTCCTCACCTTCGTACCGGTGTTTGGGTTGCCGCTGCTCGGATTGTCCGAAATATGGATCGACTTCAAGCGTCCGAAGCCGGGCCAACAGAACGACGTCACCTGACGACAGGAGCAAGTAGTGAAAGTGATACTGCAGCAGGATGTGCCGGGCCTCGGCGAAGAGGGCGACGTGTGCGAGGTAGCCACCGGCTACGCGCGCAACTTCCTGTTTCGTACCCGGGCGGCGCTGCCCCATACCACCCAGGCGATGACTCTGCTCGAGCATCGCCGGGAGGGTATCGAGCGCCGCAAGGAAGAGAAACGCGCCGGCGCGGCCGGCCTCCGCGAGCGGCTCGAGAACGAGGAGCTGACCTTCCAGATGACCGCCGGGGCGAGCGGCAAGCTGTTCGGCTCGATCACGAACGTGGCAATAGCCGGTGAACTGGAGCGGCGTGGATACGACGTGGATCGCCGCCGCATCGAGGTGCCGGACCATTCGCTGAAGATGATCGGCGACCACACGGTCCGAATCCGGCTCTACGAGAACCAGTCAGCAAACGTGAAGGTTGTCATCGAAGCTGACCAGGAATAGCTGGCGTGGCCGACTCCGCCGCGCCGGCCGGCGTACCGCTGCGAGACTCGATTCCGCCGCACAACATCGATGCAGAAGTCGCCACGCTCGGGGCGTTGCTGCTCGATCCCGAGGCGCTGTCGACCGTGTTGCGCTACCTGCGCGCCGACGACTTCTACCGAGCCGCGCATCGCAAGGTGTACCAGGCGATCCTGGCCTTGTTCGACCGCAATGAAGCAATCGACTTGATCACGCTGTGCGACGAACTCGGCCGCGTCGGCGAGCTCGAGGCATGCGGTGGGATGGCGCGCATCTCACAGCTCACGTCGGCCGTCCCCACCAGCGCCAACGTCGAGTACTACGCACGCATCGTGCAGGCACTCAGTATGCGGCGCGAGTTGCAGCGCATCGCGGCCTCCATCATCGCCGACTCGTTCGACGACTCGCGGGAAGTCCGCATCATCATCGAGGAGGCCGAACGGCGCATTTTCGAGATCACCGATCGCCAGCAGTCCGGATCGTTCCGGCTTGCGCGGGAGATCATCAACCAGACTGTCGACGCGATCGAGCGGCTGTACCACTCCAGCGGCAGCTACACGGGTATACCGAGCGGGTTCGCAGATCTCGACAATCTCACCAGCGGGTTCCAGAATTCCGAGTTCGTGGTAATCGGGGCACGTCCGTCGGTGGGAAAGACCGCGCTCGCACTCACCATGGCTGCCAACATTGCCGTACAGCAGCGCAAGCCGGTAGGGTTCTTCACTTTGGAGATGTCCGCCGTTGCGCTGATGCAGCGGTTGCTGGCCGCCGAGGCGCGACTCGATTCGAACCGCATCCGTTCCGGAATGCTGCGGCCGTCCGACTTCCACAAGATCACCGACGCGGCGGGGCGCCTCTACGACGCGCCGTTGTTCATCGAAGACTCGCCGAATCTCAAGCTGCTCGACCTGCGCGCCCAGGCACGCCGCATGAAATCGAATCACTCGATCGAGATCGTTTTCATCGACTATCTCACCCTCATTTCATCGGAGAACCAGGATCTGCCCCGGCATGAACAGATTGCCGAGATCAGCCGCTCGCTGAAGGCACTCGCGCGCGAACTCGATGTGCCGGTGCTTGCGCTTTCCCAGGTGCGCCGCGAGACCGAGGGCAAGCTCCCTAACCTCGCCGACCTGCGCGAGTCGGGGTCGATCGAGCAGGATGCCGACGTGGTGATGTTTCTGCATCGCGAACGCGGTACCGACGAGAGTCTGAACGAGCGCGAGACAGACCTGATCGTGGCCAAGCAGCGCAACGGCCCGGTCGGCAAGATCAACCTCACGTTCTTCCCGGAGTACACCACCTTCGAGTCCCATTCTCCGCGCGATTAGATCAGAACGGCGGCTGTCGCCCCGAGGAGGTCGCGAGGTACTGCTCCGCACCCGGCGAGTGGACATAGGCGCCGTTCGGGCGCGCCACGATCCAGTTGAAGTCGTGGAACAGGTAGAGGTGAAACAACACGCTGCGGGTGAACCGGTTCCAGACGGTGAACGTGGCATCCGCGTTGCGCGCCACCAGCAGGTCCCCGACCATGACGAGTTCGCGCGGTTGCCGGTCGGTGCGTTCCATCTCCTGCAGCCGCGTCCCGTCCCACACGCGGACCGCGTCTGCGCCGAGCGTGAAATAGATTCGCTGACGGTCCGGCGCCTCGGCAAGCGTCGCGGACAGGTCTTCGCCGGAGAATCCGTACACGACTCGTTGCCGGGCAAGGTCGCTGCCGTCGCGCATGCGCAGCACGGTGCGCGTACGGCCGGAGCCGGCGCCGTCTCGCGGCGGCTCTACGCCAAGCGTCAGGAGTTGTCCGCTGGCATGTTGGGCCAGGTCGAAGATGAGCAGCGCATCGTCGGGAATCAGCAGCGTTTCGGCGTGGGTGGCGTCGATCTTCAGAAGCGGCGTCGTGGTGGCGTGCGCCCGGGTCCGCCCCGCGATGAGGTGGTCGCCGATGTTGAGCACCGTGCCGGTGCCCGGAGCCCAGAACTCTCGTTCAGGCTCCGGTGCCGTAAGCACGGTGGCATTCATCACGTCGGCGACCCGGTACATCGCTATGTTGCCAACGCTGTCGAGCAGCACCAACCGCTGGTCGACCAGGCTCACCTGGCTCAGCGGCGCGGGCAAGCCGGAAATGCGCATTCGGTAGCGGCCGGTGCGTGGATCCAACGTGCCCAGGCGGCCGCTCTCTCCCTCGCGATTCCACACCAGGATGGCGCCGCTCTGCCGGGGCGGCCGACCGGCGTCGGGCGACCGGGTTGAGGCCGGCACGGGTGCGGACGATGCCGCCGCCGGCACTACCGTCAGCCCCACCGCGCTTCCGAATGGATTGCGCAACACGCTCGCCGTGGCCAGCCGCGGCATCTGCGCGCCGGCCGACAGCGGGGCGAATTCCGGCACGAGCGTCGCCTCCGGCCGCTGCAGCCGGGCAACGGCGATGCGGCGCCGGGTAGCGACCAACAGCATTGCGCCATCCGCCGCCAGCGCCTCCGCATCCACCAGTTCGTCGCGCACGAACGGCACGACCCCACTTGGGAGCACCTCCCGAATCGTGCCGCCTTCCGCGAAGAACAGCGTGCGGCTTGCGTAGGCCGCCGCGGTCGGCGCCGCGTCCAGCGGGAGGCGGCGTTCGGGGTGCGGGGTGAGTGCTCGGTCGAGGGCGCGTTGTTGCAGGACGAATACGCCATCCTCACGGTCGTCCGGCTGCAACACGCTGATTTGGGCGAACTGATCGGCCACCACTACCTGTGCCTGCCGCGGCATCCGGAGTCGGCTCCGCACCGCTCCGGTGACCACGTCGATGGCGACCAGGTCTCCACCGGAGCGTGCCACCAGGAGGTTCTTGTCTGCGCTGAGCGCGATCGACTCCAGCCCGGGCAGGGTCGGCACCGCCGCCTTCAGCGCGGACGTTGCCGCGTCCCAGTAACGCACCTCGCCGGTTGGCTGATAGGTCATGATGGTGCGCTCGTTGGTTGACATCGCGACGTAGGAAACGATGCCGAACGCCGCCGACAGACGGTCCTGACGTTTACCGGTTACGGGTTCGAGGAACACCACGCTGTCGAATTGAGCCCGGCTGTACACGAGCGAGGAGCCGAGGCTGGTGAATCCGAGGTGCAGCGGAGCATCCTGCAGCCGGTGGCGGTACAACCGGCGTTCGCTCCGCCAATCCCACACCTCGAGCAGGTCGTGGCCCATCGTGGAGCGTGCTACCGCCGCAACCAGCGGTCGATCGGGATGCAGGGCGATGCGCAGGACACGCACCGCGCCGAGCGGCAAATGCCGGACAATCGCACGTCGGTCGTGACTCCAGACCCGTACCGTGCCGTCTTCTCCCGCCGAGAACAGCATCCGCCGCTGCGCATCGTAGGCGAGATCGTTGATCGTGCCGCGGTGACTGGTATTCACCAGGGGAGTCGGGCCGGCGGCGGCGGTGGCGCCGACGCAGGCAAGCAGCGCGAACGAGCATGCGCGTATCAGCGGCAGCACTGTCCAGCGCAGGCCTTGGCTCATGTCACCTGCCGAAGAAGAACAGGATGTCGCTGAAGGTGACCGTGATAGCCAGCACCAGCAGCAGCGACATGCCGAGTGTCTGGATTCGGTACACCAGGGCCGGCCGGAGCGGCTTGCCGCGGATCAACTCGGTGACATAGAGCACCAGGTGCCCGCCGTCCAGCGCCGGCAAGGGCAGCAGGTTCATGATGAACAGGACAATGCTGATCAGGCACAACAGGCGGAAGAATCGTACCAGACCGGCTCCGAAGCTGCGCTCGAAGCCGTCGGTGGCGGCGCGTCCGACGAAGTAGGTAATGCGCAGCGGTCCGGCCACGGCCTTCCGGGCGTTGCCGTCGAACAGCCGGGCGAAGCCGCCGAAGGTGAGGGCGATGGTGTTCCAGGTGTCGTCCACGCCGCGGGCCAGCGCGCCGAGCGGCGACAGGCGGGGCGAACGCGACTGCGGGAGCCGGAACCCCAGCCCCCAATCCTCGCTGCCTTCGGCGGGCACCACCGTGATGGTCACTGTCTGACCCTCACGCTCCACCGTAAAGTCGACCTCCGACACGCCGGCGCCGAGGCGCTGCACGATGTCGATCGAGTGGCGGACCTCGGCCGAGTCGAGGGCCACGACACGGTCGCCGCTGCGCAGCCCGGCAATCGATGCCGCGCCTCCGAGGCGCACTTCGAGCACCGGGTCGATCCAGGGGTAGACCCAGATCCGTCCGCCGCCGGTGTCCGGATCGACTTCCGGCGTGATGACCGTGGACAGCAGCATACCGTCCCGCTCCACCGTCATCGCCAGTTCCTGTTGCGGTGCCGACGAGATGTGGCGGCGGATGTCCTGAAAATTGGCGATCACGTGGCCGGCGATGCCGGTGATGCGGTCGCCGCTGTGCAGGCCGGCCGCCTGCGCGGGGGTCGGTTCCGACACGGCATCCAGAGAGAAGTCGGAGGCCAGCAGAATGCGGTTTCCCGGACTGTCGATACGGAACCCCGCCCACCAGATCAAGCTGAGGACCACAATCGCGAATGCGAGATTGGCCAGAGGACCGGCGGCAATGATCGCGATGCGGCGCCACGGAGACGCCGCGAAAAACGATCCCGGTTCCGCCCGAACGCCCGCGTCGTCGTTGCGCCACGCCTCGCGCAGCGCGCTGTCGCCCTTCATCCTGCAGTAGCCGCCAAGCGGGAACCAGGAGATCTGATAGGTGGTGCCGCCGCGCTGGAAGCCGACCAGGCGCCGGCCCCAACCGAGCGAGAACACCTCCACTTCGACGCCGTTCGCCTTGGCGGCCAGGAAGTGCCCGAGCTCATGTATGAGCACCATGATTCCGAGACCGAGAATGCCGAAGAAGATGGTGGCCATAGACGTCAAGCTGCTGTCCAATGCACGTGCTGCATCCAGAAGTAGAACAACGGCGCGCACAGCATCAAGGAATCTATCGAGTCCAGCAATCCGCCCCGTCCCGGAATGAGTTCGCCGGAATCCTTGACTTGCGCGGCGCGCTTCAAGGCCGACTCCACCAGGTCGCCGACCGCGGCGCAGACGCCCATGGCCGCACCTCCCAGTGCCGCCTCAAAGGTACCGAACTGTGGGGCGCCGGGGAATACACGCTGCGCGACGATCAATGCCGCCACCGACGCGGTGATGCCGGTGATGTAACCGATGGCGGTCTTGGCGGGACTCGCCGGCAGGCCGAGCGTAGTGCGCCCGCGGGCCAGCTTGCCTGCCAGGTAGGCGATGGTGTCGTTGCTGAACACCGCCACGAAGAAGGTGAGCAGCAGCCACTGAGGCGTGCCGAAACCGGCGAGACGCACGATGAAGCCGATGAACAATCCGGGATAAAGGCTGGCAATCAGTGTCGCGCCGGCCTGACCGAGCGGATCGTGGTGCCGGCCGCGCGCCGAGGTTCCCGGCAGCAGGGTGACCGCGAGAATGAGTGCGATCACCGCGGCGGCCACGCCGCCGAATGCATGCCCGGATACCAGGCCCCAGTTCTCCAGGTAAGCGATTGCCGGAAACAGCGCCGAACAACCCGCCGCCAGGTGCCAGCGGCCGGCAACCGCGCGGCGGGCGAACAATGCGCCCACCTCACGCGATCCGAGCACGGCCGCGACGGTGGCGCACAGGCTGAACAGGAGGTGGCGATACGCAGGGACGGCAAAGATCAGCACGAAGAACACCGGTACCGCCGCCACGAACAGCAGGAGGCGGGTCCAGAATCGATCGGCCGACAACAGCGTCTGCGGCTTCACGATCGACGCAGGATCTTTGAATTCGGTGCCACCGCTAAACCGTCAGATCTCCATGATCTCCTTTTCTTTCGCGGCGAGGAGGTCGTTGATCTCGGCGATGCGCTCGTCGGTCGCGGTCTGCACCCGTTCCGACGCGCGCTTTGCCTCGTCTTCGCTGAGACCTTCCTTCTGGTCCTGCTTGATGCCCTCATTGAGGTCGCGACGGATGTTGCGCACCGCGACCCGAGCCTGCTCGGCGGCGTTGCGCGCCTGCTTTACGATCTCCTTGCGCCGCTCCTCGGTGAGCGGCGGAATCGCGATGCGGATCACCTTGCCGTCGTTGCTTGGATTGAGCGACAGGTCCGACTTCTGGATTGCCCGCTCGATCTCGGTCAAGGTGGATCGGTCCCACGGCTGGATAACGACCAGCCGCGCCTCGGGAATGGAGATTGTCGCCGTCTGGTTGAGCGGCATCTGCTGGCCATACGCCTCAACGCGTATCCTGTCGAACATGGCGGCGCTGGCACGCCCGGTACGGATGGTCTTGAACTCGCTCGACAGCGCGTCAAGCGTTTTCTGCATGCGCTGTCGTGCCTCGCCGGCGGGATCGGCCACGGTTTCCTCTCCTCAGGTGGTGCGCCTCAGCCTGCCGCCGGGGCCTCCTCACCTACCTTGTAATAGACGTAGTCCGCGATCTGTACCTCGGTGCCAAGCTCCTTTCCGAGCCCGGCCACGAGCTGCTTTACGCTCAGCTTCTGATCCTTCACGAATGCCTGCTCAAGCAGGCAGATCTCCTGCAGATGCTTGCGGAGCTTGCCTTTGACAATGCCGGCAACCACCCTTGCAGGTTTGTCGAGCAACTCCGCCTGCTTGCGGAAAATCGCCTCCTGCTCGGCCAGGTAATCGCCGGTCACGTTGTCGGGGGTAAGAAACGGCGGCGCATAGGCGGCTACGTGCAGCGCCAGGTCGAAGGCGGTCTCACTGATGCGCTCGTGGCCGGCGAAAGCGGCGTCCGAGGCATGCAGCTTGACCAGCACGCCAATGGTGCCTTCGCCATGCAGGTAGTGGGCCACGGTATCGCCGTCGCCGATGGCCACGCTGCGAAACCGGCGCAAGGCGATGTTCTCCTTGATCCGGCCGATTGCCGCGGTGATCAACTGTTGCATCCGGTCGGTGGGAGCCTGCGGACTCTCGGCGGCGACTTCGGAGACGAGCTCCTCGCCAAGCGTCACGAACTGATCATTGCGGGCCACGAAGTCGGTTTCGCTCGACAGCTCCAGAATCGCGGCCGTGCCGTTTACGGTGGTGAACACGCGGCCCTCGTTGGTGGCGCGCCCGCTGCGCTTGGCGGCCGCCGAGAGGCCCATCTCCTTGAGCCGGCGTTCCGCAGCGGCCAGGTCGCCGCCGCTGTCCACCAATGCGCGCTTGCAGTCCATCATGCCGGCCCCGGTCTGCTCGCGGAGCCGTTTTACATCTTGTGCGGAAATTGCCAATGGTAACTCCTGGTTGTAGGCGCGCTCCGGCCCGTGCCGGCACGCCGCGTCAGCGATCGTAGAGCGTGTCTTCGTCGATCCCGGCTTTGTCGGTGACCGTTTCCTGTTCCGGCTGCGCTTGCTCGGGCTCATCCTGCGGCGTGTAGTTGGAATAGTCCTGGTCGGTGAATCCCTGCTGTCCCTGATCGTCGACCAGTCCGGCGGCGCCGGCCATCTCGCCGAGCGACACCGTCTCGAGCTCCTGCGCCGGTTCGGCGTCGTACTCTTCGCCGAATTGATCCTTGTCGATGATCTGGTCGTAGTCGTACTCGTCGGGGCCCTCGTCCTGCAGGGTCTCGATAACCTCCAGACCAACCTCGTTCTCGGCCTCGACGACGGCGTTGGCAACGATCTGGGTAAACAGGTTGATGGCCCGAATGGCGTCGTCATTGCCGGGGATCGGCAGGTCGATGACGTCCGGGTTGCAGTTCGTATCGACGATGGCAACCACCGGAATCTTCATCTTGTTGGCCTCGGCGATCGCGATTGCCTCCTTGCGGGTGTCGACCACGAACATGACCCCGGGAAGATCCTTCATTTCCTTGATGCCGCCCAGGTTGCGCTCCAGCCGCGCCTGCTCCTTCTGCATGCGCGAAATCTCTTTCTTGGTCATGTTGGAGAAGGTGCCGTCAACCTCCATCTTTTCGATCTTCTTGAGCTTGAGCAGCGAGCGCTTCATGGTCGAAAAGTTGGTGAGCATGCCGCCGAGCCAGCGATTGTTGACATAGAACATGTTGCAGCGCCGGGCTTCCCGTTCGATCGACTGCTGGGCCTGCTTCTTGGTGCCGACGAACAGCACGTGCTTGCCGGCCAGAACACTCTGGCGGACGGTCTCGTAGGCTTCCTTGATCGCGACGATGGTCTTCTGCAGGTCGATGATGTGGATGCCATTGCGCTCGGCGAATATGTACCGCTGCATGCGCGGATCCCAGCGCTTGGTCTGGTGTCCGAAGTGCACTCCGGACTCCAGCAGGTTTTTCATGGTAACGACGGCCAACTAGCTCCCCCTGTCTTTGCAACCTGTTTATTGCGGGCTGCGAAACGGATAACCGCTCCGCGCCAACATACGATATATCGTTTCCAGCGGCAAGCCTACGACGTTGCTGTAGGAGCCGTCCAGGTGAGTGGCCAGGAGCGCGGCGCGGCCCTGGATGCGGTACCCGCCGGCCGCGCCGCGCCACTCGCCGCTGTCCAGGTACCAGTCCACTTCCGCGCCACTGAGCGGGGCGAAGGTGACGGCGGTACGGGCCAGCGCCACGTCCAGCACGCGGTCCGGGGTGGCGAGCGCAACGCCGGTCAGCACGTGATGGACGGCACCGGCAAGCCGCCTCAACGTGGCGCGGGCGGAGTCGCGGTCGGCGGGCTTGCCGACCAGGTCGGCGCCGATCAGGACGGCGGTGTCGGCCGCGATCAGCCAGCCCGTTTCCGGCACGCGGGCGAGCACCGCGCGCGCCTTGCGGCGGGCGAGTTCTACCACCGCCCGCTGCGGGGGAACGTGCGCCGCCACCGTCTCGTCCGCGCCCGACGGCACTACGCGCACCGCAAAGCCCGCCGCCCGCAGCAGGGCAAGGCGCTGCGGCGAGGCGGAAGCGAGGGTAACGGTCGGCGGCGCGCAGGCGCTCATGTCAGCGGTGCGCCGTGTAGCGCTGCGCGGGCGCCGCGGCGCAGAGGGCGGCCGCTTCGCCGTCGCCGAGAGGAGTGCTGGCCGTGGCTGCCACGTTGTCCTGCAACTGTACGAGGCTGCTCGCTCCGGGGACCGCGGCGGCCACGGCAGGCGCCGCCAGTGCGAAGCGCAGTGCACTCTGCGCCGGCGAGCGCCTGGCCGCCGCGCTGACGTCGCCGAGTACCTGCTGGATTGCCGCTACCCGTTCCCGGTCATGGCCCAACTCGGCACGCGATCGCTTACCGTGCCCGCCGCATGGCGTCGGGCCGGCAAGCAGCCCCCTGGCCACCGGTCCGCGTACGATCACCGAGATGCCGCGGTCGCGCAGCAGTGGCAGCGCCTGTTCCTCGGGGCGGCGGTCCAACACGCTGTACTGCATCATCACGCTGGCGACCGACGAGCGCGCCGCGTACTCGCGGATCACGTTGGGACGGATCGAGGAGATGCCCCAGGCGCGGATCGTGCCGGCCTGCCGCAGCGCTTCGAAGGTGGCGATGACGTCGTCGATCGGGTCGTCGATGGTGCCGCCGTGCAGTTGATACAGGTCGATGTAGTCGGTTCCCAGGCGGCGCAAGCTCGCCTCGACCGCGCCGCGGATATAGGCCGGTGACGGATCCCAGTCCCAGCCGTCGCCGCCGGCATGCCAGCGGTTGCCCACCTTGGTGGCGACGATCACCTCCCGGCGGCGCCCGCCGAGCGCGCGCGCGAGCCGCTCCTCATTGGCGCCACGCTCATACAGGTCGGCGGTGTCGAAGAAATTGACGCCGAGGTCGAGCGCACGGTGAACGATCGCATCGGCCGCATCGCCCGCCTTCGCCAGCGACATGCAGCCAAGGCCGATCTCGCTGACCGACAGGCCGCTCGATCCCAACCGATTCCGTTTCATGGCGGCAGTCTATCATCGACGTGATCCGGTCGTGTCCGTGTGTCGGGTTGTCCGCGCCTGCTCCGGATTGACAGCGGCCCGGCGGATGCGCACGATTACCGCCGATGCAGCGCACCGCGGTAGAGCCCCTGGAAGTGCGGAGTACGCCGCTTGCCGTGCGCATCATCCGATCCTACCAGTTGTACCTGCTCCTGCTGCCCACCGTCGCGCTGGTGTTCATCTTCCAGTACGTGCCGATGTACGGCGTCACCATCGCGTTCAAGAATTTCAAGCCGCACCTCGGCATCATCGGCAGCGACTGGGTCGGCCTGCGCCACTTCATCCGCTTCTTCGAGTCACCGAGCTTCTGGCGGCTGATCCGCAACACCATCTTCCTGAGCGGTTACGAGTTGCTGGTGGGATTCCCGATCCCGATCATTCTGGCGCTGATGATGAACATGGTGACCGGCGCCCGCTTCAAGCGTACCGTGCAGATGGTCACCTACGCGCCGCACTTCATCTCCACCGTGGTAATCGTCGGCATGCTCGGCGTGTTCCTGTCCAAGAACTTCGGACTGACCAACCACTTCCTGGACGCGCTCGGTGGCGAGCGGGTGTTCTTCCTCGGCAAGGAGCAGTGGTTCCGGTCGCTGTACGTGTTCTCGGGGGTGTGGCAGAACGCCGGCTGGGGCACCATCATCTACCTGGCCGCGCTCAGCGCGATCGACCCTGAGCTGCACGAGGCGGCGATCGTGGACGGCGCCACCCTGTGGCAGCGGGTGTGGAACATCGACATTCCCGGCATCCTGCCCACCATCGTCATTCTGCTCATTCTCAACGTCGGGCAGATCATGGGGGTCGGCTTCGAAAAGGCGTTCCTGATGCAGAACGCGCTCAACCTGCAGGTGTCGGAAATCATCTCCACCTTCGTCTACAAGGTGGGACTGCTCGACGCCCGGTTCAGCTTCTCGGCGGCGGTGGGCCTGTTGAATGCGGTCATCAACTTCGTGCTGCTGGTGTCGGTGAACCGGTTCGCAAAGGTGCTCGGGCAGTCCGGGCTGTGGTAGCTCAGGCAATGGTAACGCCGTGGCGGTGACCGCGCTGTCGCGGCAGGACCGCGTATTGAACGCGATCCTGTACCTGTTGCTGTCGCTGATCCTGGCGGCGGTGGCCTACCCGCTGTTTTTCGTGCTGATCGCATCGATCAGCGATCCGGTACTGGTCAATACCGGCAAGGTGTGGATCATCCCGCGCGGCCTGACCCTGGACGGCTACGCGCGCATCGTGCAGCACGAGGACCTGTTGCGCGGCTACCGCAACAGCCTGGCGTACGCCACGCTCGGCACGGCGCTCAACCTCGGGTTGACCCTGACCGCCGCCTACGCTCTGTCGCGCCGCGACCTGCCGGGCCGCAACGCGATCATGCTGTACCTCACCTTCACCATGTTCTTCTCGGGCGGCCTGATCCCGACCTTCCTGCTGATCCGCGACCTCGGGCTGTACAACTCGTTCTGGATCATGATCCTGCCCGCCGGCGGCAGCGCCCTGCACCTGGCGGTGAGCGTGTTCAACATCATCATCGCCCGCACCTTCTTCATGAACACCATTCCGCAGGAGCTGCTCGACGCCGCAGTGATGGACGGTTGCAGCGACCTGCGCTTCTTCCGCTCGGTGGTGCTGCCGCTGTCGGGGGCGATCGTCGCGGTGCTGATGGTGTTCTACGCGGTCGGCCACTGGAACGGCTTCTTCCATGGGCTGATCTACCTGCGCGAGCGGGAGCGGTTCCCGCTGCAACTCATCCTGCGCGACATCCTGATCCAGAACACGTTCACCGAGGAGCTGGAGATCGACGACGAGAACGCGCTCGCCGCCATGATGCTCGC
The DNA here is from genome assembly GCA_965208575.1 of Spirochaetia bacterium. Classification (GTDB taxonomy): domain Bacteria; phylum Spirochaetota; class Spirochaetia; order SZUA-6; family Bin103; genus Bin103. Next base: position 285,487 of record CBDBOV010000004.1, read on the forward strand.
CGAGTCGATCAAGTACGGCATGATCATCGTGGCCAGCGTGCCGGTGCTGATCCTGTACCCGTTCGTGCAGAAGCACTACGTGCGCGGCGTGATGATCGGCGCGATCAAGGGTTGACCGACCGTTGATCATTCGCCGGGATTGGCGTAGGGTGGCGCCATCTCAAGGAGGATGCTTGTGAAAGGAATGCATCGTTTCGCCGCTGCCGTGCTGGCAGCGGTCTTGGTTCCCGCCGGTGTGTCGTTCGCCGCGGGAGAGGTCGAATCGGGTGCCGAGGCCGCCGGCGACCGGCTGGCGGAGGTTGGCTTCAACAGCGCGGGCTACCCGATCGTGGACACGCCGATCACCGTGCAGGCGATGATACGCGGCGCCGCTCACGTGCACTACGAATTCGACGACATGACGCTCATCGCGGACCTGCAGGAGCGTTCCAACATCGACCTGGTGTTCGAAACCGTGCCGGGTGCGCAGGCGGCCGAGAAGCGCAACCTGATCTTCGCCAGCCGCGAGTACCCTGACCTGATGCTCAACATGGGGGTTTCCGACCGCAACCTGTGGGGCGCGGCCCAGGCCGGCGACGTGTGGGCGCTCGACGAGATGATCGACGCCTACGCGCCGAGCTGGAAGCGGGCGTTCGCCGAACGGCCCATCGTGCGCAAGGCGATCACCCAGCCGGACGGCAAGGTGTACAGCCTCCCCTACTATCGCGAGATTCTCAACGACTATGGCATCCGCGACACCATGGCGATCAACGTGGACTGGCTTGCCAAGATGGGCATCGACCGGGTCCCGGAGACCACCGAGGAGTTCTACGACGCGCTCAAGGCGTTCCGCACCGGCATCGACAACGGCACCCTGCCGGAGAACGGCGTACCGTGGCTCGGGCGGTTCCACGCCTGGGGCAACGGCGGCGAGTGGGAGCTGTACAACGCCTTCGGCCTGTGGATGAAGGGCCAGGGCTCGGGTGCCGAGAAGTACCTGTCGGTCAATGACGGGGTGGTGGAATTCGGCGCCACCGATGCCAAGCTCAAGGATGCGGTCGAGTTCCTGCACCGCCTCTACTCCGAGAGCCTGATTACCGAGGAGTTCTTTACCAACAAGGGGTCCGACTTCACCCCGAGGTCGCGCTCGGTGCCGCCGATCTCCGGCTACTGGGGCTCCTATTTCATCACCTCCCCGGTGGAGGAGTTCTACGATCCCCTGCCGCCGCTGATGGGCCCCACCGGCGTGCAGCGCTACCGCTCGCAGCCGGTGCGCCTGCAGAAGAACCAGTTCACGATCTTCAGCAAGTTCGAGTACCCGGAGGCGCTGGTGCGTTTCATCGATCCGTGGGCGGACGACACGTTCAGCGTCGAAGCCTCCTACGGCGGGCCGCTGATCCGGCAGGAGTCTGACGGCACGCGCACCGTGACCGGCCGCGGCGTGGACTGGTTCGAGCACGGACCGCACAACTTCTTCCCCACCTACGTGTCGAAGCGCGCCGCCGACAAGGTGAACTGGACCGGGGAGCAGGGCAACCGCGACCGCTACATCCGCGAGATCTACGAGCCCTACCTGTGGCCGCAGGAGCGTCATTTCGCCTACATCACCTACACCGACGAGGAGCAGGAAGAGCTTGCGGTGAGCAGTACCGAAATCGCCAACTACATCCAGACCTCGATCGCCAGGTGGATGGTGGACGGAGGAGTCGACGAAGGCTGGGACGAGTACCTGAATGAGCTTGACCGGCTCGGTCTGGACAAGGTGATGGAGATTTTCCAGACCGCGTACGATCGCTTCCACGGCAACTAGCGGCGCACGGTGGTCTGCGTTCGGAGTCTGTCGCAACCGGACAGACTCCGGACGCGGAGTCCGCCCCCCGCCCCCCGCGTCCGCGCTTCCGGCGCAACGCCAAGCTTGCAGCTTGCAGCTTGCAGCGCGCCGCGGGCGGCGGTGTATGCTCGCAGTCGATGGCAGTGCAGCTTGGTATCGCACCGATTGCCTGGAGCAACGACGACCTGCCGCAGTTGGGCGCCGACACCCCCCTGGAGACCTGCCTGCGGGAGAGCCGCCTGGCGGGATTCACGGGTGTCGAATCGGGCGGCAAGTTTCCCCTGGACGCCGCCGCGCTGGGGGCGCAACTGCGCGCGCATGAGCTGAAGCTGGTTTCCGGCTGGTTTTCCGGGCGGTTGCTCGACGGTTCGGTAGCGCGCGAGCGGGAGCGCATCGAGCGGCAGCTCGCCACCTTCAAGGCGCTCGGCGCGCCGGTGCTGGTGTACGCGGAGACCACCGGCAGCGTGCAGGCGCAGCAGGACGTGCCGGTGAGCCGGCGCCCCGCCCTCGCCGACTCCGACTTTCCCGACTACGGGCGCGAACTGACCGAGTTGGCCGACTACCTGGCAGATCGCGGCGTGCCGATGACCTACCACCACCACATGGGTACCGTGATCGAGACCGAACGCGAGGTGGACCTGCTGATGGCCCATACCGGGCCGTCGGTGGGCCTGCTGGTCGATACCGGCCACATGGTGTTCGCCGGCGGCGACCCGCTGGCGATGGCGCGGCGCCACGCCGCACGCGTGAATCACGTGCACTGCAAGGACATCCGCGCCGCAGTGCTGGCCCGGGTGCGGGCCGAGGACATGAGCTTCCTCGATGCGGTGCTGGCCGGGGTGTTCACCGTGCCCGGTGACGGCAGCATCGACTTCCGAGCGGTTGCTCACTTGCTGGCGGAGATCGGCTACGCCGGGTGGGCGGTGGTGGAGGCGGAGCAGGATCCGGCGAAGGCCAACCCGCTGACCTACGCGCGCATCGGCTACGCGGAACTGACCGCGGCCCTGGCCGCGGCTCGCGTCGAGGTGGGCTGACCATGAGTGTCGCGTATGGGCACGGCGGTCGCGGTCCCCGCCCTGCGAGCGCCCACTTCCGAACCGGTGGCGCATCCTGGCCGCCGCCTGACCCGTTTCGCAGTGCCGGGTTCGGCAGAGGCGCGCTCGCCGGCGCGGTGGGCGCCGGATCGGCGCGGCGCGGCCTGGGATACGCGGCGCGCACGGGGTTGTGTTGATGCACCGCCCGCTTGGCGGCAAGGTCGCGCTGGTCACGGGCGGCGCGCGCGGCCTGGGGCGCGGCTACGCGCTGCGGCTGGCGGAATTGGGCGCCGACGTGGCGATCCTCGACCGCAACCTCGATGCCGCCGCGGTCTACGAGTTCGAACGCACCCTGATGACGGCCGCCACGGTGGAGGAAGAGTGCGCGGCGCTTGGCGTGCGCGCGCAGGCGCGCGAGGTCGACCTCGCCGACCGGGCCGCCGCCGAGCGGGCGGTGGCAAGCGTGGCCGACGCACTGGGCGGCATCGACATTGCGGTGTGCAACGCCGGTGGAGGCACCACCCGGTTCGCCGATGAGGCGCCCGGCGTCGGCGACGCTGCAGTGGAAGCCGGGCGGGAGTCCTCCGACGTGAACACTGCGGCGACGGCGAGCGACTGCCCGCAGGACGTTCTGACCCGCGTGCTCGACATCAACCTGATGACCTGCATGTACACCTGCATGGCCGTGGTGCCGCATCTGAAGCGCCGCGGCGGCGGCAAGATCGTGACCGTGTCCAGCACCGCGGGGCTGGTGGCGTCAGGTGGCTACCACCCGTACGGCACCGCCAAGGCGGCCATCGTGCACTACACGCGTGCCCTGGCCCAGGAACTGGGTCCGCACGGCATCAACGTCAACTGCATCGCCCCCGGCATCATCCGCACCGGCCGGCTCGGCGACCGCGCCCACCTGGCGCCGCGCATTCCGTTGCGCCGCGAAGGCACCATTGCGGATTGCGTGAAGGTGGTGGAGTTCCTGGTAACCGACCTGTCCGACTACGTGACCGGGTGCACCATTCCCATCGACGGCGGCCTGTACCACTGACGCCGCGAACCGGCGGCTGAGCAGCTATCCACCGGTCAGCGGGCTGGTGACGTCGCGGAAGGTCACGCGCCGTGAGGTGGCCACGTCGATGACGGTGGCGACGGGTGCGGCGAGGGCTTCGGCGAAGGCGGCCGGCAGGTCTCCGGGAGACTCCACGCGCACCCCGTTGCAGCACATCGCGCGCGCCACTTCGGCGAAGTTGGTGGGGGCGAACTCGCTCGCGATCACGCGCTCCTGCTGGCCGTGCTTGACCCAGCCGAGGGCGCTGTTGTTGAGCACCACCACCACGATCGGGATGTTCTCGTCGCGCGCGGTCAGCAGGCCGTTCATCGCCATGCCGAAGCCGCCGTCGCCGGTCACCGCCAGCACCTGGCGGTCCGGGTAGACCAGCTTGGCGGCCAGCGCGGCCGGGATGGCGTAGCCCATCGCTCCGATGCCGGGCATGATCAGCGACCCGGGGCTGCGGGTCTGGAAGAAGTGGGTCATGAACAGCCGGTTCTCGCCGGCGTCGCAGGTGATGAACGCGTCTTCGGCCGTGGCGTTGCAGATCTCGGTGAACAGGCGCGGCGGCAAGACCGGGCTCTCGTCGGAGTGGTAGTCGGCACCGCTGAAGAACCCCTGCTCGCTCCGGGTAGCGTCCAGGTCCGCCTTGCGCGCGGCGCGGTCCGCCTCCGAGGGGGCGCCGGCCTGGGAGACCGCGTCGTGCAGTTGCGCCAGCACCAGGGCGGCGTCGCCGACGACGGTGTGGTCGCAGGGAAACGACCAGCCGGCGTTCTTCGGCTCCACGTCCACCTGGATGAGGGTCTGTCGGCGCGGATCGATCAGCTTCGGGTTCTCGTTGGCGGTGTCGGACGGGTTCAGCCGGGTACCGACCGCCAGCACCAGGTCGGCCGCGCCCACGGTGACGTTGGCGGTGTCCTGCCCGAAGCTGCCAAGCACGCCGAGCGCAAGCTCGTGCGTTTCCGGGAACACGCTCTTGCCGGAGGCGGTGGTGGCGACCGGGGCGGCCAGCAGCTCGGCCAGGGCGGCCAGCTCGGCGTAGGCGCCGGCGATGCGCACGCCGTTGCCGGCCACGATCACCGGCCGCCGCGCGCCGGCGAGGGCCGCGGCCGCGGCCGCGACATGCGCCTCGCCGCCGTGGGCCCTGGCCGGGAGATAGCGCCCGGTCGGGTACAGTGCCGGTCGGCTGTCGGGTCCTACCGTGCCGCCGAGGGCGGCGCTGTGGTAGATCACCCCCACCGGGCCGCGCTCGCCGCTGAGCGCGTGCTTGACGGCGAGCTGGGTGTTCTGTACCGCCTGCGCGGCGTCGTACGCGACGGTGGTGTACTTGGTGACCGCGGCGAGCGCGTTGCGCGTGTCGAACGAGCCGTAGTCGCCGGTGCCGCTCTGATACGGCGCGTGCTGCGAATAGGGCGCCTGGTCGGACAGGTCGGTCAGCAGCAGCATGGGCGAGCTGCCCATGTGTGCCTCGAGCGTGCCGAGCAGGGCGTTGGCGAGCATGAAGGCGCCCTGCCCGATGGCTACTCCCGGCTTGCCGGTGAGCCGGCCGTACACCTCGGCCATTACGCTCGCGAGCTGCTCGTGGCGCACCAGCACGGCGCGAATCGCCTCCTGGCGGTCGTACAAGGCATCGTAGAGCCGCCCCATGTTGCCGCCGATGATGCCGAACACCATGTCGATTCCGGCGCTCTCGAGCGCGCGTACGATCCCGACGCTCGCCGGTCCTTCTGCCGCCAGCAGCGGCTCGGTGGTTGCCATACCGTGCATCCTACAACAAACGCGCCGGTAGGGTTCCGGTTTTTTTTGCGCAGGTGGTCGTGGTGGACGCGGGGCGGGAAGGCGATTAGGATGCGCGTCCAGATATGAACGACAAACCACGAATCGTCACTACACTGCAATTGGAGCCGGAGTTCGAGGCACGGCTTGCCGCCGCCGGGGAGATCGTGTCGCTCGTCGGGGCGCCCCGCGAGCAGGTGCTGGAGGCGCTGCCGTCGGCGCAGGCGTTTCTCGGCTATTTCCGGGTCGATAACGAGTTTCTCGACGCCGGGCCGGATTTGCGCGTGGTCGCGACGTCGAGCGTGGGCTACGACTTCATCGACGTGGCGGCGGCGACCGCGCGTGGCGTCGCGGTATGCAACACGCCGGGCGTGCTGACGGCCGCCGTAGCGGATCTGACCGTGGCGCTGATCCTCATCCTGTCGCGCCGCCTGCTGGAGTTCGAGCGATTCGCTCGCAGCGGTGCCTGGGCACGCCGCGAGCCGATGCCGGACCTGGCCCACGACATTGCCGGCAAGACGCTCGGCGTGGTCGGCTTCGGACGCATCGGGCGCGAGGTGACCCGGCGCATGCTGGCGCTTGGCATGAAGGCCGTCTGGTACGACATATTCGAAGGCCCGCCGCCCGACGCCCCGGCGGCGGCGCGCCGGCCGCTCGACGACCTGCTCGGCGAAGCGGACTTCGTGTCGATCCACATGGACCTGAACGATTCCTCCCGCCACCTGATCGGGGCGCGCGAACTGTCCCTGATGCGGCCCGACGCCTACCTGGTCAACACGGCGCGCGGCGGCGTGGTGGACCAGGCGGCCCTGACGACGGCGCTGCAGGAGAACCGCATCGCCGGCGCCGGCCTCGACGTGCTGGCTCCCGAGCCGCCCGACCCGGACGATCCGATTCTCACGCTGCCCAACGTGGTGATCTTCCCGCACATGGCCACGGCGACGCACGAAACCCGCAAGGCGATGCGCGGCCTTGCCGTGGACAACGTGATCGCGGTGCTGGCCGGTCAGCGGCCACAGGCGATCGTCAACCCGGAGGTTCTGGAGTAGCGTAAGGGCGCCCGGGCCGGGCAGCGGCACCGCCGACGCCCCGCTTCGCGGGAGACGCTGCGCTTTCCGGGACACCCCAAGGCGCGGGGCTTCAACGCGGCACGGCGCCTGACGGCTAGTTGCCAAGTTCGGCGCCGTGGCGGCCGGCGGTCAGGGCCGCTCCCGGCTCCCCAACCGTTGCCGCCGGCGCAACCGGGCTACCGCGGAGGCCGCGCGGTGCGGCCGGGTTCCGGGATCAGACCGGGACGCCGAGAACGTCGCGCAGTTGCGCGCCGGTGGTGCTCCAGTAGCCGCCCAGGATGCTGACGTCGGCGCCGATGGAGAAGTGGCGCACACCCAGATCGAGGTACTTCTGCGCCACGTTGGGGCTGCCGATTTCGGCGCGCGGGTGGACGCCGCACTCCAGCGAGCGGCGGAACACGAGGTCGTGGGCTTCCCGCACCTCGGGATGGTCGCGTTCGCCGATGTGGCCGGTGTTCATCGAGTAGTCGGTGGCGCCCCACTGCACCATGTCGAGCCCCGGGATGGCCAGGATCTCTTCCAACTCGTCGACGGCGCCCTTCTTCTCGATCATCACCGCCACCACGATGTCGCGAATCGCCTTCACGTAGGCGGGGCTGCCGCCGGACCCCATCGGCACGTTGCGGCGCGCGGCGGCGCCGTACAGGCCGCTGTCCTCCGGGGTGTCGGGGCGGGCGACGCGCACACACTCGCGCACGTCTTCGGCGGAGCGGCAGTCAGTGAACAACACCGCCTCAAAGCCGGCGCCGATGCCGCGCTGGGCGAGGAACGCCTGGTGGCTCTGGTCGATCTTGATCATCGAACCGAGCCCGTACAGCTCGGCGGTGCGGCACACGTTGTCCAGGTCGTGCAGATCGAACGAGCCGTACTCGGCGACGAACTCCACGTAGTCGAACTGCCGCGTCTGGCCGAGCACTTCCACGCTCACCGGGTCGGGGTTGAAGATGCGCGTACACACCGAAATCTCATTGGCGTTCAGCTTGTTGCGCAGCGAATTGGTTCTCACTCGAATCTCCTTGTCGAGGGGTAATCGATCTCGGGGCCGCAGTGTAGCACGATCGGCGCCTTGCAAGTGGGGAGTTCGCCACCAGCCGGTGACGCCGGCACGCTCAGCGGTGGCGGAAGTCCATTCCGTTGGTGCGGCGCTGAAATCCGAGCCCCTCGTAGAACGGCACCACGTCGTCGGCGCAATCGAGGATAGTCTTGTAGCAGCCCGCTTCCCTGGCCCGCTCGAGGAGGTAGCGAACCAGCGCCCGTCCGATCCCCCTCCCCTGCTGTTCGACGGCCACCGCCACGTCCTCGATGTGCCCCGCCCTGCCCGCCTGGTTGATGAACTTGTGCTCGACCAGCAGGGTGGCCGCGCCCACCACGCGGCCGTCCACCACCGCCACCGCCACCACGCAGTCAGGATTACGCTCCAAGCGCCGGAACACCTCCAGCGCACGCTCCGGCGCCAGGTCGCTGGCCGGCCGCAACGCATCCAGCGCCTCCAGGAACCCATTTCGCAGATCGTCCTCCCGCAACGTCCGCACCGTCACCGATGCCTTACACCTTGTTCTGGCCATCCTTCTTCCAATAGTAGTGTCTGGTCGGGAGTGCCCCTTTGACCAGGGCAGCAAGCGCCGTGGGATCGTTTGCCGTGCCATGCAGATACCGATCGGGGCGGATGGCGACGGCGCGCGTTCCGAGTTGCGCGAGATACTCCGCGCCTCCGTCCAGTTCGCCGGCGGTCGAGACGTGGATCCCCTTCTTCGCGGCGTGCGCTCGGTGGTCCCAACCGGCCAGAAGCGAGTGGTCCGCAAGGAGGGAGGGTCCGTAACCCACCAGGTCGTCCGACCGGTTGCCGGCGGGAACGCGTAGCTGCCGGGAGAGGTGGCCCGCGGCGGGACAGCCGGCCTGCCACAGGCCGGGGCCGAGGCGGGGTGAGATGGTGTTCATCTTGTACGAACCATCCGGTTGCCGGAAGGCTGACTTCAGGGCAGCCTCGCTGTCCGACGCATTGACCAGCCGGCCGAGGGCGACCGCGCCTTCGATGAAGGCCCGGACGTGCGGGTGGCGTTCGCTCTGGTAGCTGTCGAGCAGGGCGTCGTTGTGCCCGCCGCGGATGCAGAGGGCGAGCTTCCAGGCCAGGTTCGCGGCATCGCGGATGCCGGCGCACATGCCCTGGCCCATGAATGGCGGGCTCTGGTGCGCGGCGTCGCCGGCGATCAGCAGCCGGCCCCGGCGCCAGCGGGACGAAATGACCGAGTGGAACGTATACACCGCCGCCCGCTCGACTTCGGCGTCGGAAGGTGTCAGCCAGCGAGCCAGGCGGTGCCAGATGTGCTCCGGCGCGAGCGCTTGGGCGTCCGGGAGGTCGCCGATGAAGATCTCCCAGCGGCGCCGCAGGCCCGGACCCCGGACGTAGGTCATCGGGGTGTGCGGATGGCAATACTGGATGGTGAAGTCGCCCAGTTCGGGCCGCTCGTAGCGCAGCAGCAGGTCGACTACCAGCCAGCGTTCGTGGAACCCCAGGTCTTCGGGCCGGTCCGTGATCCGCTCCCGGACCTGCGACCGCGCACCGTCGCAGCCGACCACGTAACTCGCTGCCAGCGTGCCGTGCCGGTGACCCTCGCAGTATGCGACAGTTGCGCGATCCGCATCCTGGACGATCGACATCACTTCGGCTCCCAGAACGACCTCGACTTTGGTCATGCGGCGGAGCCGATCGCGCAGGATCGCCTCCAAGTCGGGCTGGTGGAAGCGGTAACTCGGATACCAGCCCTGCGGCCCGACCTGTTGCGGACGCGGCCAGTCGAGAATCAGCTTGCCGTCGGGATCGACAAAGCGCATGCCGGCATTGATGCGGGACACCGCGGCGACCCGGTCCGCGATGCCGATGGTCTGGAAGATGCGCATCACCTCGCCATCGAAGTGAACGGCACGGGGCAGATCGAGGATGGCCCGGTCCCGCTCCAGAACCGCAACCCGCAGACCGCACAGGCCCAGCAGGTTGGCAAGCGCGCCACCGGTTGGACCGAAGCCGACGACCGCGACGTCGTAGGGCCGTCGACGTTCGCGCGGCATGCGCGTGGTCAGACCGGCCGGTTGCCGCTGAGCGCGCCCCACAGCCATGGGCAGTCGGTGGGCGGCGGCGCCTGCATGCCTTCTCTGGCCACGCCGAGCCGCAACTCGCGGTACGCCCGCTGCTGCTCGTCCGGCAGATGGGCGCGGTCGTGGCCCCAGAAGCTCGGTCCGTGCTCCATCACCTCGACCTGCCACGTGTCCGGCTCGATGATCCGCCCGCCCCACCCGGTCTCGACGAAGAAGCCGGATGGCGTGTGCGTGTAGAACGATGTCATCCAGTCGTTGGTGTGGCGGCCGAGCGTGTACGCGACCGTGCCTTCGGATTGCTGGGCAAGGTCGTAGCCCTGACCGACATCGTCGAGGTTCATGTACTCCACCATGAAGTGGTGGAAGCCGCTCTGCCCGGTGCCGAGCAGCGCAAAGCTGTGGTGCCGGCCGTTCACGTGGAAAAAGTAGAGCGGCGTGGGCTGAAGACCGTAGTCACTGAGGCGGAAGCCGAGCAGGTCGCGATAGAACGGGAGCAGGGAGTCGATGTCTCCCGTATTCAGGACCGCGTGTCCCATGCCGAGGGGACCGGTCTTGAAGCCGGAGATGGGCCGGCCTGGATTGAAGGGATCTTCGGTCCGCATCGGGCCGTGGAACAATTCGAGGCGATTGCCGGCCGGGTCGTACACAATTGCCAGGTCGGTGACGAACCGCCGGTCGGACAGGTTGCGGGTGCCGGGTTTGACGTCAACGCCGGCATCGGAGAGGCGTGCGCACAGCCGGTCCAGCGATGCGGCGTCCGCCACTTCCCAGCCCATGCAGGCCAGCGCGTCGCCGGGCTCCGCGGTCACGATCAGCCGCTGCTTGCGGTCATCCATGCGGAATGCCACCTGGCCGGCACCGCGATCGACCGCCTGCATGCCCAACTGGCTGCCGGCGTAGTACGACCAGTCGGGCAGGCGGTCGGTGCGAACGCCCAGGTAGCCAAGTGCCATGATCATGAAACCGAGCCTGCCTGTTGTACGGGCGCTTGTCCACCTGTCCGAGTGGCCGCCGTTGGCACAGGCATCATGCGGGTCGAAAATCGACGGTGGAGCGTTCCCGGAGTTGACGGGGCGGCCGTATGTTATGTTCGCCGTCGTGCGAATCTCCCGCGTCCAGGTATCCAACTCAAACACGGAGAAACAGATGATTTCCCTCGCCGTCAATTCGGTTCTGTTCGATGCGTTCGATTTCGCCACCGCCGCCCGTCATGTCGCCGCCGCCGGCTACGACGGCATCGAGATCGCGGCGATACCGGGGATGTGCGAGCACCTGGCGGTGGACCGCTGGCGCGAGCAGGCGGCGGACGTGCGCGCCACCCTGGCCGAGACCGGGCTGGCGCCGGTGTCGATGGAGACCGCCGACCGCGGCGGCGACCACTGCCTGCGCGCTTTTGAGGCGAGCGCGGAGCTGGGTATCCCGGTGGTTGCGGTAGGATCCGGCGGTACCAGCGGCGACCCTGACGACCTGCGCGAGCGTATCGCGCGGCTGGCCGAGCTTGCCGAGGCGGCAGCGCAGTTTGGCGTGACCGTGGTGTGCAAGGCGCACGTGGGCAGCGCGGTGTACGACACGCCGACCACCCTGGCCGCCATGGATGCCATCCCGTCGCCGGGGTTCGGCATCAACATGGACCCCAGCCACATCCACCGCGCCGGCGAGGTGCCCAAGGAGGCGCTACGGCAGGTCGTGTCGCGGGTGCGCCACAGCCACATCCGCGACTGCAAGGGGCGCCAGCAGGGCCCGGGAGCGCCGCCGCTGCAGGCGTGCGGGCGCGGCGACATCGACCTGTTCGGCTACTGCAAGGTGCTCACCGACGCCGGCTACGAGGGTGCCGCCAGCCTGGAGGTGATCGGCGCCGCCACGGCGGGGCTGAGCCTGGCGGAGGTGGCGATCATCGCCGCGGAGAGCTACGGCTATCTGAACGCCTGCCTCAAGCAACTCGGCGCACGCTAGCGTTTGCGGCATGGAAGCGCACGCGAGCGGCCGCAAAGGGCCTGCCCCGGCTGCCACCGTCGAATTGAGCCCCGGCATCAAGCTGTGCATGCTCATTCCGCCGCGGCCCGGCGACGACATCCTGCGCTTCGCCAACGAGTTCGGCATAACCCACGTCTACACCTGGGTTCCGGACGAGTTGAGCGGCGCGGCGGAGCTGACGGCGCTGCGCCGGCGGGTGGAGAGCGCCGGCCTGACCCTGTTCAACGCCGGCCACCTCACCCTGGCCAAGTGCGACAAGATCCACCTGGCGCTGCCCGGGCGCGACGAGGCGATCGACCGGTTCGCGGCGTACCTGCGCAACCTGAGCGCCGCCGGAATCCATACCACTACCTTCACCTTCGAGCCGGACGGCGTATGGAGCACCGCGCCGGCGGCGGCGCGTGGTGGCGCTCCCGCGCGTGCGGTGGACGGCGCCGAGTTGGCCGGACAGCCGTACAGCCATGGCCGCACGTATGACGAGGAGACGATCTGGGACAACTTCGCCTACCTCATGGAGCGGATCATCCCGGTGGCGGAACAGACCGGCGTGCGGCTGGCGCTGCACCCCAACGATCCGCCGCTGCCGGAGGTCGCCGGCATTCCCTGCATCATCCGCTCCGGGGCGAGCTACGAGCGGGCGTTCGCGATCGCCGATTCCGCCCAACTGGGGATGGTGTTCTGCACCGGCTGCTGGCTGGAGGGTGGCGCCGTCTTCGGCGACATCGAGGCCGCGATCACGGACTTCCTGGCCCGTGACAAGATCTTCATCGTCCACTTCCGCAACGTGAACGCGCCGCTGCCGCGCTTCCACGAGACGTTCGTGGACGAGGGTTACCAGGACATGAACGTCCTGATGCGGCTGTTCCACGACGGTGGCTACCACGGCACCATGATTCTCGATCATACCCCGCCGATGGCGACCGACCCGACCGACACGATGGCCCTGCCCACCGACAAGCCGGTGGCGACCGCCTACGCGCTCGGCTACATGAAGGCGCTGCTGGCCGCGGCCGGCGGCTGAGCGGCGAACACGACAGGATCGGGAGGCGAGATGAAGCTGCTGGTACTGCCCGGCGACGGGGTAGGTCCCGAGATCACCGAGGCCGCGGTGGCGGTGCTGGCTGCGGTCGCCGGCCGCGGTCCGCTGGACGTGGAACGGGAGACGGCGCAGATCGGCTTGGCCGCGCACGCGGCGCACGGCACCACCCTGCCGGAGGGGACCCTGGAGCGGGCGCGCGCGGCCGACGGCGTGATTCTCGGCCCGATCGACCACATGCGCTACCCCGCGCGCGATCAGGGCGGCGTCAACGTCTCCGCCACGCTGCGCACCGGCCTCGACCTGTACGCCAACATCCGCCCGGCACGCACCCGGCCCGGGCTCAGCGGTCCGGTCGGCGACTTCGACCTGGTGATCGTGCGCGAGAATACGGAGGGCTTCTACCCCGACCGCAACATGTACGCCGGCAGCGGCGAGTTCATGCCGGACGCGGACACCGCGCTGTCGGTGCGCAAGATCAGCGCCGCCGCCTGCCGCCGCATCGCGCGCCGTTCGTTCGCCCTTGCGCGCCGCCGGCGGTGCAAGGTGACGGCGATCCACAAGGCCAACAACTTCATCCTCAGCGACGGCCTGTTTCTGCGCGAGGTGCGCGCGGTGGCAAGCGACTATCCCGACGTGGAGCTTGACGAGGTGCTGGTGGATGCCGCGGCGGCGCTCCTGGTACGCGAACCGGCGCGCTTTGACGTGCTGTGCACCACCAACTTTCACGGCGACATCCTCTCCGACCTGGCCTCGGAACTGTCGGGGAGCCTCGGGCTGGCGGGCTCGCTGAACGCCGGCGACCACCATGCCTGTGCGCAGACCCAGCACGGCTCAGCCCCCGACATCGCCAGCCGGGACCGGGTCAACCCGACCGCCATGCTGCTGTCGGTGGCCATGCTCCTGGAGTGGCTGGCCGAGCGGCATGAGCGATCCGACCTGGCTGGTGCAGCGGCCCGCATTGCCGCCGCGCTGGACCGCACGCTGGCCAACCCGGCCACGCGCACCGCCGACCTGGGCGGCTCCCTCGGCACCCGCGCCTTCACCGCCGCGGTGATCGCGGCCCTGGACTGAAGGCAGGTAGACAGCCATGAACGAATCGAGAGGTTCCGCTCCGCAGGCCAAGTGGAAACCACTGCTGCAGAGCATGGTGGACGAACTGGCTGCATCGGGGGTGTTGCGGTCGCCGACGATTCGCAGATCGTTCCTCAAGGTACCGAGACACCTGTTCGTCGATGAGTCTTCGTTGGAGGATATCTACTCCGACGCCCCGATCGTGACCAGGACCGACGTGGAGGGCAGACCGGTCAGCTCATGCTCGATGCCGAGTCTGGTTGCCAGCATGCTCGAGGATCTCGACTTGAGCCCAGGGCTGCGGGTGATGGAGATTGGCGCCGGAACCGGTTACAACGCGGCACTCCTCGGTCACGTCGTCGGCGCTTCCGGGCGCGTCGTGAGCATCGACATCGACTCCGAAGTAGCCGCCGCGGCGCGCCACCACGTACGCCGCACGGGGCTTGCCAACGTGCGCGTGGTCGCCGCCGACGGCGCCCACGGGTTCCCGTCCGAAGCACCGTATGACCGCATTACCGTCACGGTGGGCGTGCGTGAGCCGTTTCCCGCCTGGGTCGCGCAGCTCTCCGAAGGAGGCCTGTTGCAGACGCCGATCTGGATTCGCGGCCAGCAGCTCGTCGCCACCTTCCGGAAGGCCGGCGATCAACTCAGGTCCGTTTCGCTGACGTACGGTGGGTTCATGCGCCTGCGCGGCAGCAGCCGAACGGGAGAGGGCTACGTGCAGTGCGCTGGTTGGACGCTATGTCACGAGCAGCCGGACACGGTCGATCAGCTTCGCCTGGCTCCCGCCCTCATCGAAGCGGCGCGCAACGCGAGACAGGTACGCCGGAGCAAGCGCGATCTCGGAGTTCCCTTCAGGCTGTACCTTGCGATGCGCGACGCGCGCTTTGCCGTGGCCGAGCGCTGCGACGAGAGTGGACGGGTCGATTCCCAGGCACTGGGCTACGTGGATTGGGATTCGTGCTCGCTCGTGCTGCTGGCTACGAAGCGCGGCTCGGACGACGTGGAACTGCTGACCCATGGGTCAACGTCGCTGGTCGAGGAGTTGCTGTCGCATCTCGACGAGTGGGATGCCATGGGCCGCGTCGCGTTGTCGGACTGCCGCATCACCATGGAAGAGGCTTCCTCGGGAGCGGCGCGCCAAGGCCACGGCTTGCGGCCCGGCACGGTGGCCGGGAACGCGTACGACATCTTGATACGGTTTCCCCGCACGAACGGGATCGGGTTACCCTGACGATGGCAGATCGGCCTATCACCTACTATCGGGAGAAGTTTCGGCCGCAGTACCATTTCTCGCCGGAGCGGAACTTCATCAACGATCCGTGCGGACTGGTGTACTTCGACGGTGAGTACCACCTGTTCTACCAGCACAACCCGTTCGACCTCGACCAGGATCCCAACCTGCTGTACTGGGGTCACGCGACCAGTACCGACCTGCTGCACTGGCGCCACATGCCGCTGCAACTGGGGCCGGACGACCTGGGCGGCATCTCGACCGGGTGCGGCGTCGTGGACTGGCACGACACGTCAGGACTGTTCGGCGGCCGGCCGGGACTGGTGCTGATCTACGTGTACGTGCGCTACGACGTGTGGGAAGCACCGGCCCTGGCGTACAGCAGCGACCGGGGGCGCACGTGGCACAAGCTGCACGACCAGAACCCGCTGCTCGACCCCGGCGAGCCGGGCCAGCTCAAGGACGCCAAGGTGTTCTGGCACAAGGCGACCGGACGCTGGGTGATGGTGCTGACTAGCGACCAGCTGTGCCTGTACTCCTCGCCCAACCTGCTGGACTGGCAGTTCGAGAGCGTCGTCGAAGGAGTGCGCAGCGAATGTCCCGATCTGTTCGAGCTGTCGGTCGACGGTGACGCAAAACGGTCAAAGTGGGTGCTCACTCTAGCGGGAAGATGCTATCACCTCGGTTCGTTCGACGGCCGTATCTTCACGCCGGAGACGGTAGCGGTCCCGATGAACTTCGGTCCCGATGCTTACGCTTCCCAGACCTGGAGCGACGCGCCCGGCGGGCGCCGGATCATGATCGACTGGATGATGGCATGGCGTTACGCCCGGCGCCTCGACATCATTCCCACGCGCCCCTGGAACGGCTCGATGTCGCTGCCGCGCGAGCTGACGCTGCGCAGCACCACGGCCGGCGTGCGGCTGTTTCAGAACCCGATCGCCGAGCTGGCGGTACTGCGCGAGCGAAGCTGCCTGCACGAGGGGATCACAGTCCGGGACGGGATACCATTCGTGCCCGATCTGGCCGGGACGTGCGTCGAGATTGAGGCCGAGTTTCTCCTCGGCACCGCCACCCACTTCGGCCTTGAGGTGATGGCCAGCGAGCGCACCATCTACGTATTTGCGCATCGCAGTCATCGCATCGCCGGCGAGCGCACGCGGATTACCTTCAACGTGGGGGCGGCGGAACTGGCGGTCGACCGGCGCACCGCCGGCACCGTGTACGACGATGAGTTCGCTCAGGAATACAGGGCGCCGCTGGCGCCGTCCGGCGGCCGCATCGTTTTGCACGTACTGACCGACTGGTCGTCGGTGGAGACCATTGCGAACGGCGGCGAAGTGGTCATCTCGACGTTGGTCTTCCCCACCCCGTTCGGCGGCGGCATCCGCGTCTTCGCCCGCGGCGGCGCGGTAACCCTGGAGCGGATAGGCGTGCATCGGCTCGGTTCGGTCTGGGACCAGGCATAACGCGACCACACGGGATCGGCACCGATGACCAATCTGCGCAGCGCGCTGCACCAGTTTCACGGCGACGTGTACCGGCACCTGGTCGCCTCCACCCTGGTGGGATTCAGCTACTTCGGGTTCGTGACGGTGCTGCTCAACCTGTACTTGTTGCGCCTGGGTTACGGCACCGACTTCATCGGGCTGGTGAACGGCAGCACGGCCATCGCGTTTGCCGCCTCTTCGCTGCCGGCCGGTGCGTTCGGCAGCCGCTTCGGCATGCGGCGCGCGGTGGTCGGAGGGATGGGGTTTCTGGCCGCCGGTGTGATGCTGGTGCCGATCGTGGCGCTGCTGCCGGCAGGTGGCACGCGCGACACCGCCATCATCGCCATGCGGCTGCTGTCCGGGATCGGGTTCTCCCTCTACATGGTAAACTCCTACCCGTACCTGGTGGCGGCGACCGACGCCCGTGACCGTCCCTACGCGTTCGCCCTGATGGCCGCGATACCGCCGGTGGCCGGCTTTGCCGGGAGCATCATCTCGGGAGCCTTGCCCGGATGGATCGCGAACGGCTTGCGGCTGGACAGCGCGGATCCGCTGCCGTTCGCTCTCATCCTGGTATTTGCCGGGGTGATCCTGGTGCCCAACCTGTGGATTGTGGCACGCACGCGCGACCTGGACCCGCCGAAGCGGCGCCGCAACGGCAACGCGCGGCGCCGCACCGCCCGCGAGGTGCGCAGCGCCGATGGCGCGTTCTTTCTCCTGGTGTTCTTCCTGGGCATTACCGCGCTGCTGCGCATGGCGGGCGAGAGTGCCGCCCGGTCGTTTTTCAACGTCTACCTGGAACTGGATCTGGGTGCATCGACGTCCCGCATCGGCCTGCTGCTGGCGTTCGGGCAACTCGCGGCGGGTCCGGCGGCACTGTGCGCCCCGGCGATGGCGGCGCGCGCGGGCAAGGTGCCGGTCATTGTCGTCACCACCGCGATCACCGCGGCCAGCCTGGTGATCATGGCGCTGGTGCCGCATTGGTTGGCGGCGGGCATCGGCTTTACCCTGGTGGTCGGCATGCGCTCGGTCACCCAGTCGGTTACCAGCCTGGTACACATGGAGATCGTGCCGGCAAGCCGGCGCGGGCTTACCTCGGGGGTGACGTCGATGTCGATGGGGTTGGGGTTTTCGTCGATGGCGCTCGGCGGCGGCTACCTGATCCCGGCACTGGGATTCCCCGGTCTCTACCTGATCGGCGCGCTCATTACCGCGCTGAGCGCACTGATCTTCTGGCTGTACTTCCGCGTACCGCAGGGCGAGTACCGGCTGACCGCCGAACGGCCGGCCGCCGCCGTTCCGGCGCAGCGGTCGTGAGCCATGGCAGTCCGCAGACGAACACCGGCTGCATTCGAGCGGCGCGCCGCCGGGTCCCGTCACGGGCCGCCCGATGCTGACCGCCGCACGGTAGCAGCCGCCAGGCCGGAGTCGAGCAAACCATGACCAACTTTCGCCAGGCGCTTCGCACCTTCCACCCCGACGTGTACCGGTACCTGTTCGCCATGGGCATTGTCGGGTTCAGCTACTTCGGCTTCATAGCGGTGCTGCTCAATCTGTACCTGCTGCGGCTCGGCTACGGCACCGACTACATTGGCCTGGTCAACGGCGGCATTGCCTTTGCGTTCGCGGCGTGCTCGCTGCCGGCGGGGGCAATCGGCGGGCGCCTCGGGATGCGCCGTACAGCGGCGCTCGGCATGGCACTGGTGGCGGCGGGAGTGACGCTCGTGCCGGTGGCCGGGTCGGTCCTGTCCGGCGCGCCGCGGGACGTGGGCATCATCGCCATGCGCGTGCTTTCCGGCATTGGGTTTGCCTTCTACATGGTGAATGCCTATCCCTACCTGGTGGCGGCCACCGGTCCCCGGGAGCGGACCTACGCGTTCGCCCTCATGTCCGCCTTGCCGCCGCTCACCGGCTTCACCGGCAGCATCGTCTCCGGGGTACTGCCGGGGTGGGTCGCGCCCCTGCTCGGGCTGGATCTGAGCCACCCGGAACCGTTCGCGGTCGCCCTGATCCTGGCGGGGGTGGTCCTGCTGCCGACCGTTCCCGCGGTGGCGCGCACCAGCGATCGCGAGCCGGCCAAGCGCGGTTCGCCGCGGGCGGAGCAGATCCGTTCATCGCCCGGCGGAGGCGGACGGAGCGCGGAGGGCGCCCTGTACGCGTTGATCTTCGTGCTCGCCTTCACCGCCCTGCTGCGCTCCGCCGGCGAGGGGGCGGCACGCACCTTCATCAACGTCTACCTGGAGGTGGATCTGGCGGCGTCGCCGGCGCGCATCGGGGTGTTGCTGGCGATCGGAACGGTGGCCGCGGGACCGGCTGCACTGATCGCCCCGGCACTGGCCGCGCGCGCCGGCAAGGTACCGGTGATTGTGATCACCGGTCTGCTTACCGCTGCCGGCATGGTGATCCTGGCAACCGTCCCGCACTGGGCCGGGGCGGGGCTCGGCTTCACGCTGGTGGTCGGGCTGCGGTCCATCACCCAGTCGGTGTCCGCGGTGCTGCACATGGAGATCGTGCCCGCGAGCCGGCGCACGGTAACCTCCGGCGTGATGGCGATGGCGATGGGAATGGGCTTCATGTCGATCTCGTTCGGCGGCGGCTACCTGATCCCGGCCCTCGGCTTCCCCGGCTTCTACCACCTTGCCACGGCCATCACCGTCGTCAGCGCACTGATCTTCTGGCTCTACTTCCGCATCCCCCGCGGCGAATACCAGGCACGCCCTTGACCCCCGAAAGCGAAGTTCGACATCGAGACCAAGAGCTATCGCATGGACAGTTCAGTTCTCATAACGTGCCTCGCGGGGCGATCCACTCTGCGGGCTGGCCTCAGCCAACCGCCTCCGGAGTGCCGCACGGACCACCTCTTGCAACGCCGATTCAACAGTGTCCTTGACTCCCGAGGTGCCGAGTACTTCCTGAGCCCGCGCAAGCTGCTCTTCGTCGATTTCCAACCACATGTATCTCATGGCCGAAGATTGGCACACATAGCCGGTGTACAAGCCTGATGTCACTACGGACGTCACTCCAAATGTGGCGCAACCCGGTCTACCGCCGCATCTCGCGCGGCGTAGATTTCGGACACCAGTTCGTGGAGTCCTTCATAATCGGAGAGCGCGCCAGCGGCAACGGCCAGGCCGACCGGACAAGACGGTGCTACCGAATCCACTTCATACGGAAGGACCACGTCCACTACCGTGCCGCGCCGTACTCGCCGTCTGGCTTGTGCGACGCTGTCGCGCCTCTCGTTCCTTGTCATGCAAGACTGTTGTGCCACGAAGAGGCACTATGTCAAGTCGCCAGAGTCGCCAGCTTCGGAAGCGTGATTCATCGTGCGGAGTTGGTCGATGAGGCGTGGCAGGGTTTCCACGGCGTACAGCGGCAAGGAAAGCAATTTCAGGGTGACGGGTTGCAGGCCGTTGGCGGTGCGGATGGTGTGGCGGATGGTTTGCAGGCTCGGCGGGTTGGCATCGAAGCGGACGGCCAGCGGTGGCCGTTTCTCGTGCGCGAACTGCAGCAGGGACTTCATCGAGCCGCTGCGGCCTGCCTTAACCTCGATGGGAATGATCCAATCTCCGCGTGAGATGACGTAGTCGACCTCGGCGTTGCCGGTCCGTGCTTGGCGCAGCCAGTAGTGCAGGTCCGGGCGCCGCTCGCCGCCGCCAATAGTCGCCAGTTCCTGCCCAACGTACTGTTCGGCGATACTGCCTTCGTTCACCAGGCGGGTCTCGTCCATGGCGTCGACGGTCGGCGCATCGACGCCGCAGAGGTGATTCATCAATCCGACATCCATGAACAGCAGCTTGCAGGTGCGGTGGTCGATGTCGGCGCCGAGGGGCAGGCCCGAGCAATGGCTGTGGACGACGCGGTTGCAGACCCGCGCCTTCACCAGCAACTCGATCGCATCGCGCACGTCGCCCGAGCGCGAGTCCGCGTCCAGTGTGTGGTATGCGACCTTGCGCCCCACCGATCCCGGTATGCTGCGAAACAGGCGCTGCAGGCGGACAAGTTGAGCGCCTCGGGCGTACTTCGCGAAGTCGTCCTGGTAGGTCTCCGCGATCGAGCGCTGCACGGCCGCCACTTCGAGGGGCGAGCCTGCCGTCTCCCCGTGTGCCAACACCGCTTCCGGCAGGCCGCCGACCAGCAGGTATTCCCTGCAACGCCGGAGCTGGCGGCGGTGGGCCGCTTCCGCTGGCGGCGTGTCCAGGTCCAGTGCAGCGAGTTGCTCGGCCGCCCCTGGATCGGTAGCGTTCAGGAACTCGAAGTACGACATTGGGCCCAGGTGCAGGTACTCGATGCGCCCCACGGGCATGGGGAACGGGTGATCGGCAAGGGTGAACTCCAACAACGAACCCGCCGCCAGGACCGGCAGCTCCGGGCGGTCCTCGTAGAGATAGCGCAGCGCTTGCAGCGCATGCGGGGCCGCCTGCACCTCGTCGAGAAACAGGATTGACCCTGCCAGCCGGACCCCGCCGACCGCTTCCAGCTCACGCGTGATGCGCCCGGTGTCCAGGGTCTCGAACACCCGGTCGAGGTAGAGGTTGCGTTCCAGGTTCACTTCGCACAGGCCCATCCCGGAGGCGGCCGCGAACTGGCGTACGAGCGTCGTCTTGCCTACCTGCCGCGCGCCGCGAAGCACCAGCGGCTTGCGGCGGCGCCGATCAAGCCACCGGTGCAGGACCTGTTCGGCGAGTCTTTCCATAATACACCCCTATTAGATCATAACCACTGACAATATAGGGGTCTATAATGGACATTGGCCATGGATCCGGCGGCGGTGGGTGGATGCGGCGGGAACAAGGCAGCGGCCGCCGGAGGGGCGGCCGCTGCCGATTTGCTTCGCGCTGCTTCCGGGAGGAAGCGGCCCGGTTCTTGTAGGAGGGCCTACTTGTAGAAGAACTGGGCGGCGAAGTAGTTGAGGTTCAGGGTCTCCTCGAACCAGGGGTGCGGGACTTCGGGCGTGTTGCCGATGTTGGGACGCGCGATGAACACCATCGGCGACATGCCGACCGTGCCGATCGTGAACAGGTTGTCGGACAGCCACTGGAGGTACTCGGTGCTGGCATCGAGGTACTCCTCGCTGTTGTAGACCAGGTTGATGCGGTTGCGGCCCATGGTGATCATTTCCTTGATCTCTTCCGGCGGCTCCTCGCCGGGCAGCACGCCGCCTTCGAAGTCCTCCAGCTTCGCGAGTCCCAGTTGGACCCGCTCGTTGGCATCGATCCACAGCCACCACGTCGGCGCACGCCAACTGAAGCCGAACGTATAGCGCGACAGGAAGGTGTACATCTCGATGCCGTGCACCGGCCCGCTGGTCACGTCGGTGTCCGGCGACCGCCGGCGCTCGCCCCAGATGTTGCCGCCCACTTCCTTGACCTGCACCTCGAAGCCCAGGTCTTCCCAGAACTCCTTGACCAGCTCGTGGCCGAGCGCAATACCCTGGTGGATGATCGACGAATACTCGATGGTGAGCAGGATCTTGCGGCCCTCGGAGTCACGCCGCAGGCCGTCCGAGCCGCGGGCCAGACCGATTTCGTCGAGCATGCGGTTGGCCTCGTCCGGATCGTAGCGGGCATAGGGGTTGGTCTCCGCCCACTCCGACTGGTAGTAGCTGGTGCCGGGCAGCACCGAGGCCTGGCGCGGCGTTGCGAAGCCGGAGAACGCGACGCGATTGATCTCGTCGCGGTCGATGCCGAGCGACATTGCCTGCCGGAACTTGATGTTGTTGTACAGCTCGCGGCGCACCGGATCGGTGTGGTTGAGGTTGAAGCCGTACGACGCCTCGTTGCCCTCGACCCCCGGGATCAGCTTGACCACGTAGTTGCCGGCCGCCTCGTTCTGCTTGTACAGGGTGTAGTTGTCCAGCGTGGCGGAGAGGAAGGCGACGTCGGCCTCGCCGGCGATGATCTTCAGGTCGTAGGTCTCCTTCTCGACCAGCTCGGAGACGATCCGGTCGGCGTAGGGGAGCTGGTTGCCGGCCTGGTCCACCTGGTGGAAGAAGGGGTTGCGCACGAAGGCGCGGATCGTGGTGGTCTGCTCGGTGAACATCCACGGATCCACGCGCGGCCGGTTGATATCATGGGTGGGCCGGAAGCTGGCGTGATTGTTGAACGCCTCGCCCCAGTTCTCGAAGCCCTCCTCCTTGGCGACCGCGTTGGCATCTTCGTTGTACGCGATGTGCCACTTGCTCAGGTAGTGCTTGGGGCTGTACAGCATCCAGTCGGTAGAGCGCCAGTGCACCATGTCGAGCAGGAACGCCGGGAACGGGCGGTTGAATTCGTAGCGCACCGTATAGTCGTCCACCGCCACCACGTTTTCGATCTGGGAACGGATGCCCCAGGTCTCCACCTCTTCCTGCTTGAACATGTCGTAGAACTTGAAGGTGAAGTCATGCGCGGTGTACGGCGCGCCGTCCGACCACTTCATGCCCTCGCGCAGGAACAGGGTCAGGCTCATGTTGTCCGGTGCAAGCAGGTAGTCCTTGGCCACGTCGGGGCCGATCTGGCCGTCCGCGCCCATGCGCAGCAGCGTCGGGCCGCGGCTCGGCTCCTCGGTCAGGTCGTTCCACGGCGAGTTGTTGGTGGCGAACACGAAGAACGTACCGCCGTAGTTGCCTACCTCGGCCACCTCCAGCACCATCGGCTCGACCGGCAGCCGCTCGTCGACCGGCGGCAGTTCGCCGCTCGCCACCATCTTGGCGAGCATCGGCGCCTCGTTGTAGGTGCCGCTCGCCACCGTGGCCGTGGTTGTTACGCCGCCGCCCTCCTCCTGGCCGCCGGCCCATGCCGTGCCAGTAATCAACAGCGCCGCCGTCACCAGCGACGCCAGGAACAATCGCTCTTTCACGATGTTTCTCCTTGTAGAAATTCCGCAAGATCTGCCGGCGCCCGTCGCCCGCAACCGTCGTCTACGGTAGTACCGAATCTTACATGTGTCGAGTGGCATAGGGGTCGGCCACGTCGCGCAGGCCGTCGCCGACCACGTTGAAGCACAGCACCGTGAACACCACGAACAGCGCCGGCAGCAGCAGCCACTCGTTGAGCGCCACCGTGCGTATGTTCTGCGCCTGCTGCAGCATCACGCCCCAACTTATCACCGGCGGGCGCAGCCCGATGCCGAGAAAGCTGAGCGTGGTTTCGCCCAGGATCATGTAGGGAATCGCCAGGGTCAGGTGGACGATCAGGTAGCTCATGAAGCCGGGCAGCAGGTGGCGGAGGATGATGGTAAACTCCTTGGCCCCCGCGATCCCGGCCGCCATCACGAAGTCCTCGACGCGGAGCTGCAGGATCTTGCCGCGCACCACGCGCGCCAGCTCGGTCCAGCCCACGATGGACAGGATCAGGGTGATCATGAAGTAGGTGCGCAGCACCGGCCACTCGGTCGGCACCGCCGCCGCCAGCGCCATCCACAGCGGAATCGACGGCAGCGACTGCAGGAACTCGATGATCCGCTGCACGATCATGTCCACCGTGCCGCCGAAAAACCCGGAGGCGCCGCCGAGCAGGCAGCCGAGCACAAAGCTGATCGCCACCCCGACCAGGCCGATGGACAGAGACACGCGGGCGCCCTGCAATACGCGCGAGTACATGTCGCGTCCGAGCCGGTCGGTGCCGAGCGGGAAGAAGGCGCCTGGCTCGTCCACCCCCATCAGGTGCAGCCGGCTCGGAAACAGTCCGAGGAACCGGTACTCGTGGCCCTGGACAAAAAAGCGGATCGGAAACACCTGCGTGCGATCCAACACGTAGGTCTTGGCGAGCGTCTCCGGGTCTATTTCCTGGTTGAGGCCATACACGAACGGGCGCTGCAGGCCGCCATCGTGGAAGATCCGCACCCGCGTCGGCGGCGTGAACTCGTAGTCGGTATTGCGTTCGAAGGTGTCGGCCACCGCGAAGAAGCCCGCGAACGCCGCCAGGGCGTAAATCACCAGCAGTATGACGGTGCCGGCCACGGCCAGCTTGTGCTTCAGGAACCGGCGCCGCATCAGCGTCCAGCTCGAGGCCAGGAAGTAGCGCTCCTCCTCGGCGGTTTCGGCGGCGCCGGCGGTCTCGAAACCGGCCGGCGGAAGGTGTGTATCCTGGGGGCTGAAGTCGGGGTTGAGGTCGGTACTCATGCCGGACTTCTCACGCGCGGGCCGCCGCGCCGAAGCGGATGCGGGGGTCGATGGTCACCAGCAGGAGATCGGAGATCAGGGTGCCGACCATCGCCAGGCCGCCGAGCATCATCACCATGCTGCCGGCCAGGTACATGTCCTGATCGGTGAGCGCGAGTATGAGCAGCGGGCCGATGGTGGGCAGGCCGAGCACGATCGACACCAGCACCTCGCCGGACACGATGAACGGCAGCAGTCCGCCGATGGAGCTGATGATCGGGTTGATGGCGATGCGCACCGGGTACTTGAACAGGATGCGCTGCTCGCGCACGCCCTTGGAACGGGCGGTCACCACGTACTGCTTGGCGAGCTCGTCGAGCAGCGAGCCGCGCAGGACCCGGATGATCGCCGCGGTGCCGGCGGTGCTGATCACGATCAGCGGCACCGGCAGGTGCTTCGCCAGGTCGACGACCTTGGCGAAGCTCCAGTCCGCCATGATGTACTCGCGCGAGAACAGGCCGCCGGGACTCCACCCGAACAGCTTGAAGGTGACGAACATCAGGATCAGCGCGAGCAGGAAGTTGGGCGTGGCCAGGCCGATGAACCCGAACACCGTGAAGGTGTAGTCGGCGAACGAGTACTGGTGGGTGGCGGAGTAGATGCCGATCGGCACGGCGATCAGGTACACCAGGATGAGGCTGGAGATGGCGAGCGTGGTGGTGAGCAACAGGCGCTCGCCGATCAGCTTGGTCACCTCCTCGTCCCACTGGAACGAGCGCCCCATGTCGCCCTGCAGCAGGTTGAACAGCCAGGTCATGTACTGGCCCATGAACGGGCGGTCGAGGCCGTAGCGTTTCTTGAGATCGGCGATGGTCTCGGCGTCGATGGTCATGCCGCGGTTCTCCATGTTGATCACCAGGGTGGACAGGAAGTCTCCCGGCGGAAGCTGGATGATCACGAACGACACGAACGACAGGATGAGCAGCAGCACGAACATGTAGAAGATGCGGCGTACGATGTAGCTGGCCATTTTTTGTCGGGGCGCAGTGTACGCGGCCGCGTAAAATGATGCCAGTGGCAGCGCCGTCCGCCCCCGTCCTCCGCGGGCCGCCCGGCGGAGCGCCCCTGAGCGGGTTACCGCGTGACCGGATGCGCGGTAAGGTTCAGCCCATGACGCGCATGATCATAGACTGCGATCCCGGCCTCGACGACGCCATTGCCCTGATCCTCGCCCACCACTGTGCCGAGGTGGTCGGGATCACGACGGTGAGCGGCAACGTGCCGCTGGCGGCCACCACGGCCAACGCGCTGATGCTCACCGCCATGCTCGCTGTGCCCACGCCGGTGCACGGCGGCGCCGCGGGGCCGCTCGTCGGTGAGCCCACCTATGCGCCGCACGTGCACGGCGAGTCGGGCATGGGCGACTTCGAACCGCCTGACCACGACCGCACGGCAGCCGGCGACGACGCGGTGTCCTACCTGCTGGACGCGGCGGCGCCGGACGTGTGGGTGGTGGCGGTGGGGCCGCTGACCAACCTGGCGCTGGCCATCGAGCGCGATCCGGACTGGGTGAAGCGCATCGCCGGCATCTCGATCATGGGCGGCAGCACCGCGGGCGGCAACGTGACCGCGGCGGCCGAATTCAATATCTACGCCGACCCGGAAGCGGCGGCGCGGGTGTTCGCCTCCGGCGCCGACATCGTCATGTGCGGCTTGAACCTGACCCACCAGGTGATGACCAGCGATGCGCTGGTCGCCGACCTGCGCGCCGGCGGCGCGCCGCTGGAACGGTTCGCCGCCGGGGTGTTCGACTACCTGCACGGGGTGATGGCCGATCTGCTCGGCCAACGCGCCACGGCGCTGCACGACCCGTGCGCCGTGCTGGCTGCCACCCACCCCGAACTGTTCGAATTCACGCCGCGGGCGGTCGGCGTCGAGCTGGCAGGCTCCCTCACCCGCGGCATGACCGTGGTGGACGAGCGCCCGAGCCACCTGGGCCCGCCGGCCAACGTCCGGGTGGCCTACCGCATCGACGCGCAACGCGCCATGGCGCTGGTCAGGGAGTCGCTACGCGCCTGAATCTCCCCTACTGGTCCTTCAGGTAGAGCTGGTCGGCGAACTCGCTGAGGCCGCCGGTCCACACGTGGCGCGGCACGAACGAGGTCATTACGTTGCCGACCCGGTTCTTGGCCACCACCGGCACCGGCACCTGGCCAACGGTGCCGATCCAGAACAGGTTCTCGGCCTGCGTCTCGGCGATCTGGTAGATCAGGTCGCGGTACTCGTCGCTCTGCTCCGGCGTCTGCTGCGCCTTGTAGATGCGCCGGTCATGCTCCTCGATCCACTCCGGCGGCTGTTCGCCCGGCAGGTCGCCCTCCGACCCGCCGCCGGCCTCGCGGGCGTACACTTCGCTCAGCCACTGGTCCCACAGCGGCGCCCAGTTGGACTCGGTGCTCGCGGCCAGGTGCTGGATCAGCTTCTCGAAGGCGCGCACCGCGATGTCGAACTGGTCGGTGTCGGTCAGCTCCCAGAAGAATGAGGGTTCATGGCCACGCAACTCGATGCGGATGCCCACGTCCTGCCAGTACTCCTTGATCAGTTCCAGCAACTCGCCGCGCGAGGAGCCGATCTCGATCACCTGGTGGTGAATCGTGAACTGCAGCGGGCCGCCGTCCGGGGCCAGCCGGAAACCGTCGCGGTCGCGCGCGGTCAGGCCGATTCCGTCCAGCAGCTCGTTGGCCATCTCCGGGTCGTACTGCGCGTACGCCTGCGCCCAGGCATCGTCGTACACGGAAAAGCTCTCCGGCACCGTGGCCTGGCGCGGCGTGCCCTGGCCGAAGTAGATCACCTCGTTGATCTCGTCGCGGTTGATCGCCACCGACAGCGCGATGCGGAAGTCGCGATTCTGGATCAGTTCGCGCTTGACCGGGTCGCCCACGTTCCAGTTGGGCTGCAGTCCCATCTCGGAGCCGAACAACCCGGGCACCAGGTGCACGGTGTAGTCGCCCGCCTCTTCGTTCTGCTTGTACAGGGAGAAGTTCTCGAACGTAGTGAACAGGTAGGCGATGTCGGCCTCGCCGGAGACGATCTTGAGATCGTAGGTCTCGGCGTTGACGATCTCGCCGATTACCTGGTCGATATAGGGAAGCTGATTGCCGGCCGAGTCGGCCACCATGTAGTAGGGGTTGCGGTCCATCACCTTGCGCACCGTATCGGAGGAGGTGAGCACCCACGGGTGGATGGTAGGTCTGGCGAGATCTTCGGAGGGATTCCACCAGTAGTGGGAGCGGAACGCGTCCTGCCAGGTGTCGAAGCCCTCCTCCTTGGCCAGCGCCTCGGCGTCGTCGCCATAGTCGATGTGCCACTTCTTCAGGTAGTGGGCGGGCTGCAGGCCGACCCAGGCCCCGCCGGCCGGCCCGGCGAAGTCGGTGACGATGTTGGGTACCGGTTCGGTCCAGGTTACCGAGAAGCTGTACTCGCTGATCTGCTGCGAATCCTGCAACGGCGCCCCCATGAAGTTCCACATCTCCACCCCGTCCTTCAGGTGCATGTCCTTGAAGGCGAACACGAAGTCCTCGGCATCGAGCGGGTCGCCGTCCGACCAGCGCATGCCGGGACGCACGTGCAGGATGAGGTTCGTGTAGTCGTCCGACTGCTCGTAGTCGACGATCAGGCCGTCGTCGAAGGTGCCGTCCAGGTTCTGGCGGAAGAAGCGGGGCGAGATCTCGGTCATGTCGCCCACGTCCTGCCACGGACTCGGATCGCGGTGGTACACGAACAGCGTGCCGCCGTAGGTGCCGATCTCGTCGAACACAGGCCGCAGCATGGGTTCGGGCGGCATGCGCTCGTCGACCGGCGGCAGCGCTCCGTTCGCCACCATCTCGGCGAGCATGGGCGCCTCGTTGAATCGGGTCGGCATGACGCCGGCGGTGCTGCCGGAGGAGCCTCCCGACTCCTCGCCTTCACCGGCGGCGAATGCGGCCGTGCCGGTCAGGGCGAGCGCCGCAACCACGGCTATCGCCAAACAGGTCTTGAACATATTGAACATGGAAGCCTCCCTCGTGCGGATGCCGTAATCATAGTTGAGGGCGGCGTCCCATGTACACCTCGATCCACTGTGGCCTCTGGTGGCTACTGCCAACAGGTTATTGCTTGTAGGGGTCGGCCACGTCGCGCAGGCCGTCGCCGGCGAAGTTGAAGCACAGCACCGTGAATACCACGAACAGCGCCGGAATCAGCAGCCACGGGTGCAGCGCCACGGTGCGCACGTTCTGCGCCTGCTGCAGCATCACCCCCCAGCTCACCACCGGCGGCCGCAGCCCGATGCCGATGAAGCTCAACGCGGTCTCACCCAGGATCATGTACGGCACCGCGAGGGTGATGTGGACGACCAGGTAGCTCATGAACCCCGGCAGCAGGTGGCGGAAGATGATCGACCGTTCCGGTGCGCCGGCGACCGACGCGGCCATGACGTAGTCTTCCACCCGCAACTGCAGGATCTTGCCGCGCACCACCCGTGCCAGCCCGGTCCAGCCCACCAGCGACAGGATCACCGTGATCATGAAGTAGATTCGCAGCGGCGGCCAGTTCAACGGCACCGCGGCCGCCAGCGCCATCCACAGCGGGATCGTGGGCAACGACTGCAGGAACTCGATGATGCGCTGCACGACCATGTCGGCGGCGCCGCCGAAGTATCCCGAGATGCCGCCGAGCAGGCAGCCGAGCACGAAGCTGATGGTCACCCCGAGCAGTCCGATGGAAAGCGAGATGCGCGACCCGGCCAGTACGCGCGAGTACATGTCGCGGCCCAGGCTGTCGGTGCCGAACAGGAACATGTAGCCGGGCCGGTCGACGCCGAGCAGGTGCAGCGTGCTCGGGAACAGGCCGATCACGCGATACTCGTGGCCGCGCACCAGGAACCGCACCGGAAAGATCTGCTCGCGGTCGTCCTCGTAGACCGGGGCCAGCGTCTCCGGGTGGCGGCCGACGATCAGGCCATACACGAACGGGCGATGCAGCCGCCCGTCGTGGAACAGGCGCACCCTCGTGGGCGGCGCGAACAGGTGGTCCGGGTGACGCTGGTAGGTGTCCGCGACCGCGAAGAATCCGGCAAACGCCGCCAGCAGGTAGATGACCAGCAGGATGACGCTGCCGAACACCGCCAGGCGATGTTTCAGGAAGCGGCGCCTGATCAGGGTCCAACTCGACGCCACGTAGTAGCGCTCGCTGCGTTCGTCGGTGGCGGGCTCGGCCGGCGCCTCGATCCGGTAGCGGGCGATGCCGGTGGGCGCGGGCGCGTCGTCCCGCGACCTGCTCGAACTCACGCCCGTGCCTCGTTCTCGAAGCGGATGCGGGGATCGACGGTCACCAGCATCAGGTCGGACACCAGCGTACCCATCATCGCCAGCCCGCTGAGCAGCATCACCATGCTGCCGGCCAGGTACATGTCCTGCGCCTGCAGGGCGCGCAGCAGCAGCGGGCCGACGGTGGGCAGACTGAGCACGATGGAGACCAGGGTCTCGCCGGCCACGATTGCCGGCAGCAGGTAGCCGATGGTGCTGATGATCGGATTGAGGGCCAGCCGTACCGGGTACTTGAACAGGATGATGCCCTCGCGCAGTCCCTTGGCGCGGGCCGTAATCACGTACTGCTTGGACAACTCGTCGAGCAGCGAGCCGCGCAGGATGCGGATGATCTCCGCGGTGCCGGCGGTGCCGATCACGATCAGCGGGATCGGCAGGTGCTTGAGCAGGTCGATCACCTTGCCGATGCTCCACGGCTCGAGCACGTACTCGCGCGAGAACAGTCCGCCCACGCTCCAGCCGAGGTGGGTGAACGTCAGGTACATCAGGATCAGAGCGAGCAGGAAGTTGGGGGTAGCCAGGCCGATGAAGCCGGCCACCGTGAACGCGTAATCGCCTACCGAATAGGGCCGCGTGGCCGAGTAGATGCCGATCGGCACCGCGATGACATACACGAAAATCAGCGACGCGACCGAGATGGTGACGGTCAGGGCGAGGCGCTCCATGATCAGGTCGGTGACCTCTTCGTTCCACTGGAAGGAGCGCCCCATGTCGCCCTGCAGCAGGTTGCCGAACCACTTCAGGTACTGCAGCATTACCGGCTGGTCGAGGCCGTAGCGGTCCTCCAGGGCGCGGATCATCTCGTCGTCCACCGTCATCCCCAGGTTGCGCATGTTCTGGATCATGGTGCTGAGGTAGTCGCCGGGCGGGAGCTGGATGATCAGGAACGACACCAGCGACAGCACCAGCAGCAGTATGATCATGTAGATGACGCGGCGCACGAGATAGTGAGCCATCAGGCCTCCGCGCTGCTTGGCGGGCGCACGGCAGGGGCGGCGCAGCGCACCCGGCGGCGGGAGTCGAGCCGGTGCAACATGCTCAGTCGGCGATCACCGCGGGCGCGAGGTCGCCGATGGACGCGCCGAGCCGGTCGGCGCTGCCGTGGCCGTTCGACTTCTCCTCCGGTTGTTGCGCCGTGGCCGGCAGCGGCACGTCGTACTGGTAGCCGGGCTCGACCTGCTGGCGGCGCCAGGTGGCGCGCATCTCCCGCCAGGCGGCGAATACCCACTTGGGCTCGGGGGTGTCCGCCGCGATCGCCTTGCCGAGGCGGCGCAGGTTGTAGCACGGCACGCCGGCGTACATGTGATGCTCCATGTGCCAGTTCATGCGCCAGTACAGGAACGTGGTGAGCGGGTCGAGCTTGATGGAGCGCACGCACTTGCGGAAGTCGGCCACGTTGGTGCGCAGCCCGCAGTGCATCGGCAGGTGGGTGACGTAGCGCCAGAAGTTGGCGATGAAGATCGGCAGGCTGACCAGCACCGGCAGCAGCCAGAGCTGAAATACGATTGCCGCGGCCAGCACCAGGGCGTGGAACAGCAGGATCAGGCGCGCCCAGCGCACCGACTTGCGCAACTCCTCGGGGTGGCCGGCGTACACCGCCGTCAGCCATTCCGCCTTGGGGGATGCGAGTCCGCCCCGATCGCCGGTACCCGCCCTGTTCAGTGCCCTCTTGACGGTGTACCCGACGACCGGAATCAGCCCGGCGGTGTGCGGGCCGCCGGTGAAGTTGAGGGTAAGGATCTGCACCAGGAAGAAGAACCGGAACGTGGGCGAGCGCGGCAGCACCTCTTCACGGTCGCCGTTCGGGTGCAGCGTGTAGCGATGGTGGTAGGTGTGGCTCATCGCGTAGTCGTAGAAGTTGAACCAGGTGAGCAGCGCGTAGAAGCGCTTGAAGAACGTGTTGAGCACCTTGGTGCGGAACACGGTGCCGTGGGTAAGCTCGTGGTTGGCGGCGGCGTAGATGCTGCCCATGGTGCCGTGCAGGAACAGTGCCGCGGCAAACCCTATCCACGCCTGCCGCGCGAACAGGTGCCAGGTGAGCAATCCGCTCGCCGCCAGCAGGACCAGCGGGCCGACGGACTGGAACCAGCCCTTCAGGTCGCTGCGCTGCATCAGGCCGCGCAGCACGCGTGGATCGATCGGACTCCGGTACCACCGTACGCGCATCGTACGCCGTACCTCGTCCAATGGTGGGTACGCCGCGGGCGCGCCATTCGCCGGTGCCGTGGTTGCCGCCTGTGCCATGCCGAGTCACCTCCTTGTCATGGGGAAGCATATCATGATCCGCCGGTGTGTCACCGGCACGGAGCAGCCGTTCCGTTACCTCCGGCAGCCCTGTCCGGCACGGCGCGCCGCCCGCCTGGCCCACCGTGCGTTGACGCGCCGGGCGGACAGTGCGAATCTGCCCAATGTGAATCTGCCCAGTGTGCTGAAGCGCGAGCTGCGAATAGACCACCGCTACCTGATCCTTCCGGTGCGCCGGCGAACGGCCGCCGAGGCAAGAGGCCAGTGGGGCGGAAACATGCGCCTGTGCCGCGACGGGCAGGTGCTGCGACACTTCGACATCGACCTCGCGGACGGCAGCGGCGACTACCAGGTGTTCAGCGACCTGCAGCCGTTTCTCGGGCAGCGGTTGCAGGTGGAGTTCGAGGGCTCGGGAGCGGATTCACTCGACGGCCTGCGCCTTGCGGCCGAGCCGGTGCCACCGGAGTCGCTGTACCGCGAACGCTTGCGGCCGCAGTTCCACTTCTCGTCGCGCAGGGGCTGGAACAACGACCCCAACGGCCTGTTCTGCTTTGGCGGCGAGTTTCACCTGCTGTACCAGCACAACCCGTACAGCGTCGAATGGGGCAACCTGCACTGGGGGCACGCGGTAAGCCGCGACCTGGTGCACTGGACGGAGCGCCCGGTGGCCCTGTATCCGGATGCGCTGGGCGCCATGTCCACCGGCAGCACGGTGGTGGACTACGCCAATACCTCCGGCCTGGGCAGCGCCGACGCACCGGCGATCGTCGCCGTCTACACCGCCGGCCACGCTTCCTGGACGCCCGGTTTCGTGCAGTGCCTGGCCATCTCCACCGACGGCGGAACCACCTGGAGCAAGTACCACGGCAACCCGGTGATCGAGCACATCGTGCACCGCAATCGCGATCCCAAGGTGATCTGGCATCCGGAAACCGGGCGCTGGGTGATGGTGCTGTACATGGACCGCTTCGACTACGCCATCTTCACCTCGCCCAACCTGTTGCACTGGGAGCGGGTCAGCGACCTGGAACTGCCGCGCTGCACCGAGTGCCCGGAGCTGTTTCCGCTCGCCCTGGACGGGGAGCAGAAGTGGGTGTTCTGGGGCGCCAACACTACCTACCTGGTGGGCTCGTTCGACGGGCGCACCTTCCGCCCGGAGCAGGGTCCGCGCAAGCTGCAGCCGGACGGCAACGGCTACGCCGCGCAGACCTGGAGCGACGTGCCGCCGGAGGATGGCCGCCGGATCCAGATGGCGTGGCTGCGGCAGCAGATGCCGGGCATGCCGTGGGGCCAGTGCATGACCGTTGCGCACAGCCTGGAGCTGCAGCGCCGCGACGGCCAGGTGCTGCTCACCGCGGACCCGGTACGCGAGTTGGAGAGCTTGCGGGCGGAGCGCTGGGAGGTGGCGGATACCGAGATCGCGCCGGCGCGGCCGCTGGAGGCCGAGGTGGGCGGCGAGCTGCTGGACGTGGAGGCGGAGCTGGAGCTGGGCGCGGCCGACTGCGTGGGCGTGGTGGTGCGCGGCGTGCCGGTGTTCTACGACCGTCGCCTCGGGGCGCTGTGCTGCGGCGAATACACGGTGCCGATGCCGGAGCCGGACGGGCCGTTTACCTGGCGCATCCTGGCCGACCGCGCCTCGCTGGAGTTGTACGCGGACGGCGGCGCGGTGAACATCGCGGCCGGCGTCATCCTGCCCGAGTGGGAGCGCTCGGTGCGGCTGGTGGCGGCGGGAGGCAGCGCGGTGGCGAAGCGGGTGACGGTGGCGCGGCTGCGGTCGGCGTGGCCGTTGGCGGAGGTTTGAGGAAGACGATGTCCCGACTCGACGTGACTCCGATCGCCGGCGCCCTGGGAGCCGAGGTGCGCGGCGTGGATCTGGGCGGCTCGCTGGACGCCGCCACCGTGGCGGAAATCCGGCAGGCGCTCCTGGACCACCTGGTGATTTCGTTCCCGGCGCAGGAACTGACGCCGAAGTCGCTGCTTGCGTTCGCGCGCTGCCTCGGCGAGCCACTCGAATACCCGCAGTTGCAGGGCCTGCCGGAGGCGCCGCTGGTGACCGCGGTCACCAAGCTGGAGCACGAGCGGGTGGCGTTCGGCGGCGTGTGGCACACCGACACCAGCTACCTGGAGAAACCGCCGCTCGGCAGCCTGCTGTACGCGGTGGAGCTGCCGCCGTATGGCGGCGACACCCTGTTCGCCAACCAGTACCTGGCCTACGAGCGCCTGTCCGAGGGGCTGCGCGAGACCCTTGCGGGCATGACCGCCATCTACACGTCGACCAAGCCGGCGGTGGCGGCCACGCGCGAGGACCGGCTGCGCGAACGCGGCGTGCAGGCGAAGGTGCTCACCAGCGAGCACCCGGTGGTGCGCACCCACCCGGAGACGGGACGCAAGGCGCTGTACGTCAACTGCGGGCACACGTCGCAGTTCAAGGGCTGGAGCGAGGCGGAGAGCGCACCGCTGCTGGAGTACCTGTTTCAGCACCAGGTGCAACCGCAGTTCACCTGCCGCCTGCGCTGGCAGCCCGGAACCCTGGCGATGTGGGACAACCGCTGCACGCAGCACCTGCCGATCAACGACTACGACGGCTTCCGCCGCGTCATGCACCGCGTCACCCTCGCCGGCGACCAACCGCGCTAGCCTGGCCGCCGGCGTCACTCCTTGAGAGCCAGGTGGACGATGACCGGCACGGCCACGCCCGCGGGCAGCGAGCCGGTCAGGCGCAGC
Source organism: Spirochaetia bacterium (assembly GCA_965208575.1). Taxonomy (GTDB): domain Bacteria; phylum Spirochaetota; class Spirochaetia; order SZUA-6; family Bin103; genus Bin103. The sequence goes on from CBDBOV010000004.1 coordinate 320,534, forward strand.
CAGCCCCCGAAGTGGCGGACGCGCGCGAAGGTGGTCGGCCCCGGCGTGTGCGGGAGCGCGATCGCGGTTCCCTCGTCGGTCCAGTGGATGCCGTCGGGGGCGATCTGCACGCGGGCGACGGCCCCCGCGGGCACTTCGCCGTCGATCAGGCGAATGAAGAAGATCGCCTCGCGCGCCCAGGCGGACTCGTACGGCTCGGTGGCGTACTCGCCCTCCCAGGTGGTGCCCAACTCGATCGCCGCGGTGTGACTCTGTCTCATCGGTTCCCTCCCGTCATGGGGCCGTGGAGACCGCGACGCTGTCCAGGTACAAGAACGCGCGCGTGGCGGCGTCGCTCTCCACGAAGAACACGACGTTCAGCATCGACCACAGGTTGGGCATCGCCGGCAGCCGCATCGGCTCGATGCCGGCCACGTCCAGGTCGCGCTCGTTGCAGCGGAAGCCCAGGAACCGCATGCCGGCGAGGTCGAAGTCCATCCGCAGGTAGTACCAGTTGTGCTTGGTGGCGATCTCGTTGTAGCAGAGGCGCTGGCCGCCGCCGGGAATGTCGACCCAGTTGTTCGACTTCAGGTGGAAGTGCGACCACGTGTTGCCGCGGGTGCCGATGTCGATGAGCGGCTCGCGCTCGTTCTTGTACTGCCAGCGCTCCATGCGCCGGCCCTCGAAGGCGTTGAGGTAGCGGATGTGCGGCATGACCCGCAGCGGCTCGGCCGCCTGGCCGTCGGCGTGCTGCAGGTCGAGCACGACCCCGAATGCGCGCACCGCCGTCTCGCCGAGTTCGAGCTCGCTCGCCTCCGGCTTGAAGGTGACGACCGCTTCCACCCGCACCGGTCCGGCGGTGCGAAACGTGGAGCGCTTGATCGCGGTGCAGAAAGCGCCGGGCTTGGCGCGCGTGGCCAGCTTCAGCGCATAGGCGCCGCCGATCGCCCCGGAGGTGCCGGCGTCCCACATGGTCAGGTTGCTGAGCATCGGCGGGCGCATGTCCATGTACTCCGGCAGCATCGCGTCGATGCGATCCTCGTAGTTGCCGATCAGCGCCCCCCACCCGTTCACTCCGGCATTGAAGTCGTCATAAAACAGCAACCTCTGCAACGGTTCGAACGACTGCAGCGTCGTGTATGCCTGCATGCGCCGGACTATCGCACGCCTCGCGCCCGCCCACAATGTTCACCGGGCCTGCTTACCAGGTGCCGGACAGCGGCCAGGTCGAGACCGACTCGAAGTGTGCCGTTCCTCCCTCCGCGACGAGGTCGACGGCGGTGGCGGAGGGGTCGGGATACAGGCGGTCGGTGAGGGCGGCGCCGCCGCAGTACACCTCCAGGATGGAGCGGTCCACGAAGATGCGCAGGGTTATGGTGCCTGACTCTCCGTGAACGGTGCCGGCTGGTGCGGTGACCTGCGGCGCCCGCAACTTGTCGGCGGCGCCCTGCAACTCGCGCCGCTCGTTGGCGGAGGGGTTGGCGTAGGTCTGTTCCGGGCCGAGCAGGCGGTCGATGCCGATGCGGTTGCTTGCCGGCTCGTACCAGACCCGCGCGGCCCGGCCGTCCGGTGACAGGCGCACCGCGGCGCCGAAGCGGTGAGCGGAGGTGCGCGACAGGTCGGCGGTCAGCTCCAGTTCCAGGGCATCGCCGGTCACTTGGTCCAGGTAGCCGCGTGTGCCGGGGGCGACGGCCAGGTCGCGTTGCCGCTCGACCGGCCCGCGCAGGGTTTCGAGTTCTGGTATCGGGCGCTGGATCAGCTCGTCGCCGGCCAGTTCCAGGACGCGCGGGATGCTGTGCGCGCCGATCCAGTACGGCACCGTGTCTACCGGCGAGCGGGCGCCGACCACCCAGCCGTGCAGCAGGCGGCGCGGTGAGCCGCCCGGACCCTTGTCGTCGACCATGTGCGGATTGACGCAGTAGTAGAAGCCCTGGTCGATGAAGCGCGGTTCGCGCCGGTCGGGGTGGAAGCGGCGCGCCGCGCGGTCGTAGCTGCCGGTCCAGTAGGGGTTGTTGCGAGCACCGACCATCAACACGGCGCGGTCACCGAACGGGACCAGGTAGGGCAGCTCCCAGTAGCGGCGCCCGGGGTCGGGGTCCTCGGCGATGGTGCCGCGGTGGGTCCAGTACTCCAGGTCGGGCGAAGTCCACAGGTGGGCGGCGCCGCGCCGGCCGGCGCCCTCCCCCACCGCGCCGCCGATGAGCTGCTGCCACAGCTCGTCCTCCTTCCACACCTGGGCGTCCCAGTGCACGGGCGAGGCGGCGTTGGGGCGCTGCTCGTTGCCCATCACCTTGTGCTTGTGCCAGGTCAGCCAGCCGTCGGTGCTGCGTGCCAGGACGCCGTAGGTCTCGTCGTGGCCGCCGACGTTGCCGGTGTACAGGGCGCAGGGAAACCCGTCGTCGTCGATGAACGTGTTGCCGGAGTAGACGCCGGCCACGTCGTAGCGGCTGTCGGGCCACATCGCCACCGGCCAATCTTCCCAGTGCACCAGGTCGGCGGAGCTGGCGTGGCCCCAGCAGATTCCGCTCTCGCTGCCGTTCGCGTACACCGGCCGGTACTGGTAGAACAGGTGGTAGACGCCGTCGTGGTAGATGGGGCCGTTGGGATCGTTGATCCAACCCTCCGGCGCCGTAAAGTGGTAGAGCGGCCGGTGCGGGTCGCCTGCCGCCATCCAGCGGCGCAACTCCCGGGCGGCGCCGGCGAACACTTCGCGTTCCTTGCTGGTCACCGCCACCCGGAAGTCGCGCACCTCCCTGGGCCACTGGTCCGCGTTCATCCCTGGTACCTCCTCACGATGTCGATGATCGGGCCGGGTCGTGGGTGTGGCCGGCGTTGCACCGCCCCACCGCCATCTTCAGGAAGCGGCAGCGAATCTGCGGCGTCACCAGCAGGTTCGCGATATCATCGCGGTAGTCGTAGACGTTCAGAGCCATGATTCCGGTGCCGATCATGCTCCCGGAGGTCGGCCCGCGCAAGCCACGCGCAAGCCCGGTCGGGGTATGCACGGCAACGCGGCGGGAGTATCGTGCGGCATGGTGCGCTACCCCGACCACGCCCGGCCCCCGGTGCCGATGACCGATGAGCAGAAGTTCTTCTTCGACCTGCGCGGCTGGCTGGTGTTGCCGGCGGTGCTCTCGGACGGTGAGCTGGAGGCGATGCGCGGCGAGTGCTACGCCGGCGTCGACCGGCTGGCCGAGCGCGCCGGCGGCGTGAAGGATGGCCACTCGGGAGTGCTGCAGACCCTGCTCGACCATCCGGCGGTGGCCGGCGTGCTGGCAGAGATCCTGTCCGAGGAGCCGTACGACCTGGACGAGTGCTACGGGTTCCGTTGCGAAGACTCGCACGTGATCATGCGGCCGCCCGGCTGGCGCAAGACCCGGCGCGGCGACCAGGGCATGCCGCACGTGGTGCGCCCGCCGCAGATGGCCAACGCGATGCGCTACCAGGTGGCGGGCAACAGGATATTCTCCGGCCTGACCCGGGTGGTATGGGAACTCGAAGAGGTCAAGCACGGCCGGGGCGGCACCTCGTTCCTGAGCGGCTCGCACAAGGCGCACTTCGGCTACGGCGGCCCCGACCGGTTCGCATCCAGCGCCGAGGGCTCGCCGTGGCTGGCGGGCATATACGGCGCCATGGACACCTACGGCTGCCCCGCCGGCTCGGTGGTGATCTTCACCGAGAGCCTGCTGCACGCCGCCAACGACTGGACCAACCCCGACAACGGTCGCTGCGCCATCTTCCAGTGCTACAACTCGCTGTGGGCGCAGTGGCACCGACCCAACGTCACCCACGAGCAGGTGGAAGCGATGCCGCCGAAGCGGCGCACGCTGTTCCGCGGTGTCTGGCAGCTCGGCGGAAACACCGCCTACTCGGCCGGCAACCGCACCCTGATGCGCCCGTCGCCGCACGCACCCACCGGTTGACCGGCGCACCCTGCCGGGGGCACCGCGCTCCTGCGCGCCGGATCGCCGGGCCGTTGCCAGGGCGCACCCGTTCGGGGTAGTTGATGCACTCCATGGACGGCGTGCACGGCTCTTCTCCGATCGGGGTTCGCATCCAGGTTACCGGCAACAGCGGGTCGGGCAAGACCACCGTCGCCGAGCTGCTGGCGAATATGCTGGACGCGGATTTCGTCGACCTGGACGCCCTCAACTGGCAACCGGGCTGGCGGGCGCTCAACGATTCCGATCCCGCGGAGCTGGAGCGCCGATTCCTCGCGGCGACCGCCGGCGAGCGCTGGGTGGCGTCCGGCTCGTACACGCGCCACTGCCAGCGCACCTTCTGGCCGTGCCTCGAGACCATCGTCTGGCTCGATCTGCCGCTGCGGACATGTGTCTGGCGGATCATCCGGCGCACCTGGCAGCGTTGGCGAACGCGCGAGTTGCTGTGGGGAACGAACTACGAGCGCCTGTGGCCCAACCTCATGGTCTGGCGGAAGGACAGCCTGCTGAACTGGTCCGTGACCCAACACTCCCGCAAACGGAATGCCATGCTCGCCTACCAGACCAACCCCCGCTGGTCCCACATCCGCTTCGTCCGACTCACCTCCCCGACCGAAGTGGATACATTCCTCGCCGCAATCGCCGAACGCACGGCGCCAACCCGACAGCCGCCGGAGCGAGCGTGAATGTCGGCGACACGAAAGACGATTTGGTATTCGACGCGACAGGCGTTATGTATCAGGCCGGGTTGGCTTCGGATTCCGGGAAAAGAGAGGTGGTCCAGGTGCCGGGGTTGGCGGGCTCCTGGAACAGGATCTGTTGGCGCTCGGTGAGCGGCACCGAGGCGGGCGGGAGCACGCGGCGTGACGACCAGGCGAGGTGCGACTGGCAGTACTTGTAGAGCAGCGTGCGGCGCTGGTGGGGACCCTTCCACGGCGCCGTGCCATGCGTCAACGCCTCCGAGAACATCACTACCGATCCCGCGGGCGCCTCCGGAATCACGGCGCCGGGCACAAGGGAGCCGCCCTCCATCATCTCCCAGCGTCCCTGGTTTACCGTCGGGATAGGGTCCGGGCGCACGAAGTTGCTCTTGTGGCTGCCCGGCACGCAGCAGAAGCCGCCGTGGGCCGGGCCGGTGTCCACCAGGTTCCACGACACCACGGTGAATGCATTGTGAATCCTGCCATTGCGCACGTGGTAGTACTCCGCCGGCGAGTAGGGTGCGTTGCCGCCGTGCAACTGGTGGGCGCCCATCCCGGCCTCCATGTTGATGCCGTACAGGCGGTCGAGGCGGAACCAGTCGCCGAGCGTGAGCTGCAGCAGCGGCATGATCCGCGGATGGTCGAGCAGGTCGCAGAACGGCTTGCCCCACTCCAGGAATCCCGGACACTCCGGCGCTCCCCCGGCCGCCGAGCCGAAGCGGATCTTCTCGCTCGGCGCCGGCAGCCCCTGGGCGTCGATGAGCCGGTTCAGTTCATCAATCTCGGCCCGGCTCAGGACGTCCGGAATCACCAGGTATCCCGCCAGGTCGAACAGGTAGCGCCGCATCTCCAGGTCGTGATCCATCTCGGCCACTATGCGGACTGATCGAACCGCCGTCAATTCGCCACGGAGAAACGGCCCGCTCAGCTCAGGCGCGGTTGCCGCCCGCGAGCCGGAAGGCGTGCTCCTCGGCGCGCATGGTGGCCTCTCCGTTGCCGTCGCCGGCGCGGAGCTGATCCACGCTGCGCACGTCCAGGCGGGCTGCGCCTTCCCACTCGCGGGTGGGCAGCCGGTCAGAACCGCTCAGCCGTGCCTCGGCGGCGGCGATCGCCTCCCCGTACTGCGGCAGCCACTGCCGCTGCGCCAGCAGCATGTCGTCCACGAGTTGCCACACCTCCGGCGGCGAGGCCACGGCGCCAACCAGCGGGTCGAGCAGCATCGCCTGGCGCAGCAGGGCGTCGTCGCCGGTGACCGCGGCCTGCACGGCCAGCCGCTGCACCGAAATGCTGGCGTTGCACACGGCCGCACAGCCGAGCGGCAGGTCGCCGACCAGCGGGATGTTCATGCCGTTGCCGTCCACGTAGCCCGGCACCTCGACCACGGCATCGTCGGGCAGGTTGGCGATGGCGCCGTTGTTCTTGACGTTGAAGTGGCCGCGGTAGGTGCGCCCGGTCTCCAGACCCTCGACGATGTAGGAGCCGTGCTCAGAGGAACGCTCGGTGGGCGTGAACTGCATCGGCGGCTCCGCCATCCAGCGCGGGAAGTCCTCCTCGAACCAGTTGCGCTTCTCGGTGCACACCCGCAGGTAGCCGCCGGTCTCGCCGTGGATCCAGGTATCGAGGCTGATCCAGTCGCGGATCTCGCCCGGCCGCTTGCGGTACCAGGGGACGTACTCGCTCAGGTGGCCGTTGGACTCGGTGGAGTAGTAGCCGAAGCGGCGCAGCATGTCGATGCGCACCTTCTCCGTCTCGCGGTACTTCGGATGGCGCTCGTAGGCGGCCAGCAACTCGCCGGTCATGTCCTTGCCGTGGTGGCGGAGCTGCACGTACCAGGTCTGGTGGTTGATGCCGGCGGCGATGATGTCCAGCTCCTGCCGCGGCACGCCGAGCACCTCGGCGATCTGCCGGTGGCCGCCCTGCACGCCGTGGCACAGGCCGATGGTCTCCACGCCGCCGTGGTCGTTGGCGGCCCAGGTGAGCATCGCCATCGGGTTGGCGTAGTTGAACAGCCGGCAGCCGGGTTCCGCCACCTCGCGGATGTCCCGGCAGATGCCCAGGATCACCGGAATGCCGCGCTGGCCGTACATCACGCCGCCGGCCGACAGCGTATCGCCGACGCACTGGTCGATGCCGTAGCGCAGCGGCACGTCGATGTCGGTCGCGAACGCCTCGATGCCCCCTACCCGCACCGTGCAGAATACGTAGCGAGCGCCCGCTATGGCTTCACGACGATCCGTGGTCGCCGTAAGCTTGACCTTGTCGAGACCGTTGGCGCGGATGTCCCGCTCCGCCAACTGGTGGATCATGTTCAGGTTCTGCTCGCTGATGTCGGACAATGCCACTTCGAGCGAGTCGAACTCCGGGACGGTAAGAAGATCGCCGAGCAGCTTGCGGGTGAACCCGATGCTGCCGGCGCCGATGAACGCTATCTTGAACGACATGCTGTGCTCCCGCCCGTACCGTAGGTGATCACCGCCGTCCGGGACAAGACGGTTCGAGACCACGTCGCCCTCGGTCGGGCGCCTCGGCACCGGTTCAGGGCGTGCTCCAGAATGCCTCCCGGTAGCGGTCGCGCAGATGCCTGTCGCGCGTACACAGGGGAGCGGCGAAGGCGATTGCGTGTGAGACGATCAGGCGGTCGAACGGATCGCGTGTCCAACTGAGGTGGTCGGCGATCTCGGCACAACGCAGCCAGCCGGACTCCTCCACCTGCAGGTCCAGGTCGCGGTGCAGAGCGCTCAGGAACGCTTCCGCCGGCAGCGTGACGCGCCCAATCTCGGCGAGCATCGACAACTCGAGGCGCACTATCGGAGATACGAACAGTTCGGCTTCATCGATCCGTTTCCTCACCGAGGCAGGAATCCGGTCCGCCTCGGCAAACAGCCACACCACGACGTGCGTATCGAGAAATATCACGCCGCTGACCCTACTCGCCGGGTTGCCATTCCGCGGGCGAGAAGCGGTCGAGCGAATCTCCGTCCACGACCACACCGGGGCGCCGCGGCAGATCGGCAACGCTCGCTCGCCGCTGCAGTGCGGCAATGCGCACCGTTCGCCCTTTTCGCGGCACTTCTATTGCAGTTCCGTTCTCCACGCATCGATCGAGAAGGCGGAACAGGTCCTTGCGCAGGTCGCTTGCCCTGACGGTAATCACGTTATTCGATGACATGTACATGTTCCGGCAATACCTGTACAATATCGCGTCGGAGGCGGTCAAGCGCGCCGCGAGCGCTTCAGGCGGCGGCGCGGCGGGCGGCGTCGAGGTTGGCGAAGCAGCGGCGCGCCACCAGCCAGGGGTCGTAGCCGGCGCGGCGCCAGATCTGGCCGCTCACCTCGGCCGTAATCGGCACGTCCAGGCCGGCGGCGCGTACGGCGCGCAGGTAGGCCGTCAGGTCCAGCCGGCCGTCTCCGGGCAGGGCGAACCGTACCTCGCCGTCCACCATGCGGCCATCCTTGATGTGGACATGTACCGCATGGCGGGCGGTGAGCTCGAGGGAGTGCGCCAGGTCGATGCCCTGCACCAGGAAGTGGCTGTAGTCGAAGTTCAGGCGCACGTGCGGATGGCCCGCGGCTTGCATCAGCCAGTTCGCCTTCTCCGGGGTGTCCAGTTCCTGACCGATGTGCGGCTCGATCGCCAGGGTGCAGTTCTCCCCCGCCGCCAGTTCGCCGTAGCCGCGCAGGCGGCGGGCGACGGCATCCTTCGATTCCTCCCAGGAACCGGCTTGCGGGCCAAGGGTGGTGGTGACCACCGACGGGCGGTCCCACCACGACAACTCGCGCGCCAGGCGGCAGGTCTGCCGGAGTTGTTCCGACTTCGCCGCCGGCTGCTCGGAGGCCGCGCACAGTCCGACCAGGTTCATTACCGGCGGCGGCGGAAAGCCCGCACCCCGCAACGCATCGCGCAGCCGTGACCGCTGCCCGGATCGAAAGCGCTCGGGCGCGGTCGGCCACGCCGCACCGCAGTTGATCTCCAGTGCGTCGTAGCCGATCTCGCTGACGCGCGCCACCGCTTCGAACGGGTCGACTCCCTGCAGGGCGTAGGTGCTGTAAGCGATCTGCATGCGCCGACGCTACCAGACCGTCGCGCGCGGTACCACCTCCCTACCCGGCCACCGCGACCGCTCCGGCGCGTGCGCTGGTTGGCAGCCGGCGGCGGAACCCGGCGTGGCACCGTCGCACCGCTCGAATGCGGCGGTGTTGGCCACGGGCTGCTATGGAAGCCAACTCGGCCGGCGGCCGGCAATCGGCGGCGCCGCTGCGCTGCCGGTCTCGGTGTCCCAGATCACGATCTCGGACGGGGCGCCGGCATCATCCAGTGCGATCCGGTGAAATGCCAGGTAACGGCCGTCCGCGCTCCATTGTGCGGCACCGTGGTCGAACGACGGATCGTCGGTGAGTTGCCGGGCGGGCCCGCTTTGCTCGACCAGCCACACCTGCCCGCCTCCGCGCGCTCCCGGCGGGCGGCGCAGCACCGTTACCCGCTGGCCGTCCGGCGCCCAGCGCAGCGCCCACTCCTCGTAGTCGCTGTTGGTGGCGTCGAGGTTCAGTGTCGCGATGTCGAGGATCACCAGCCGGGTGCGAAAGTCGGTGTCGTCCATGTCCGCGTCGGTAACCAGCAGCTTGCTGGAGGTGCGGTTCCAGACCGGCGGCTCGCCGGTGCGGCTGGGGACGAACGCGGTGGCGCCATCGCTCAGACGCACCAGTCGCACGCCGTTCTCCAGCGGCGCCACCCACGCCAGCCATTCGCCGTTCGGCGCCCAGCGTGGTTCGAAGCCGACGAAGCTGGCATCGTCCAGCACCGGCCGGGTTGCGCCGCCGGACGGATCCAGCAGATATACGCGCGGCGGCCCGGGCAGCGTGCGCCGCGCGAACGCGATGCGGCCTCCGCCCGGCGCCCAGCGCGGCCCGAAGCAGTCGTCGCTGCCGCAGTCGAGCAGCAGCCTCCCCGCGCTGCCGTCGCGCGCGACGGCGAACAGGTCATTGCCGTGCTGATCGCGCGGCGACGAATAGGCGATGGCCGATCCATCACCGGCCACGTGGAAGTCCCACACACCGCCCGGTTGTTCGGTAAGCTGGTGCTCGGCCCCCTGCGAGCTACCTTGCAGGTCAGCGGCGAACAACTGGTCCTGCCCGTCGCGGCCGCTGCGCAGATAGGCGATGCGCGGCATGTCGGTGGTGAACTGCCAACTCAGTGGACGCAGCAGGCGCCGGCCCTGCGTGCTGGCGATGCCGGCGTCGACGTGCACCGTGTAGGTGACGCCCGGTTGCAGTGGCTGCAGGGGCCGCAGCGTCACCGTCCGCGCGGACCAGACCAGTTCGGCCGCGGTCTCCGGAACCAGCCGTACGGGAACGGTGGCGGCTCTGACCGGCGGCGACACCGGCTGATCGAATACCACGCGCGGCCGGATCAGCGTGGACGCCGGGGCCATTCCCTCCTCCGGCCACGTGTCGACAACCCGCACGCCGACGCGGTCGCCGATCAGCGCAAGCCCGGCAACGCCCATCGCCAGCACGGCGGCAACGGCCCATACCAGGCGGTCGAAGCGGGTAACTCGGGGCGCGGCCGGATCAGCCGGCATCGCGGTTCCGTGCTGCCGGCGGCGTGGTGGTCATTCGGTCCGACACGACGTGCCGCGAGTGCGGCCGAGGTTCCGCCACGGGCTGTTAGTAGTACAGATAGGGCTGCGGCGGTTGGTCGGCGGCGGTTACTTCCGCGCCGACCAGCACCGGCATGCGCTCGCCGAGGAACGATTCCACCGAGAATGCCCCGTCCACCCACACCCACGCGTCATCTTCCAGAAACTCGGCATCCGGCCAGCGCACCGCCAGGCCGATCGGCGCCGCGTCCGCCGCACAGCAACTGAGCAGAAATCGGCTCACCATGAACGTGCCGGCCGGGAACCGCTCGTCGCGATACACGAAGCCGCGTACACGCGCCGACTCGCCCGCGAACCGGCTCAGGTCACCGCCGCCGGTGCTCTCCTGGTCGAACAGCACCAACCAGTCCAGGACCGTTCGCCGGGCACCGGAGGCGCCCACCTCCAGTGCGGACTCCGTCCCCAGGCCTGCCGCCGCCGGTACCGACCCGATCTGCAAAGCGCGCGTGGCCATGGCGTCGGTGCCCAGCGGCCGCGGTGGCACGAGTGCCAGCAGGACCGGTACGATGAGCAGAGCGGCGCCCATCCACGGCATCGCAACGCGCTCTCCGGCCCCGCCGCGGGCGCTTGTCCGCGCCGTCGCCAGCAGCGCCCCGGCAAGCAGAACGAGGCAGACCATGGCGACCGCGGTCAGCCAGCCGTAGCGCAGATTGATGAAGTAGCCCAGCGAGCCGTCCAGATAGCGCGCCGCCAGCACCACCGCCAGGGCCAGTACCACCGCCGTGCGCAGGGCCGCCGCGACACGGCGGCCAACCATCGTGGGCATCAGAACCCCACCTGTGTGGCGAGCAACAGGCACGCCACCAGGGTCGTGCCGAGCGGGAGGACGATCAGGTATGCGACCGCGCGGGGACGGAACACGCTCCCGAACATCAGCGAACTCTTGATGTCCACCATCGGACCGAATACCAGGAAGGCCAGGATCGACGCCGGCGTGAAGGTGCCGACGAACGACAACGCGACGAATGCGTCGACCGTCGAGCACACCGAGATCACGTAGGCGAGCACGCTGAGCGCCAGCACCGAACTCACCGGCGCGTTGCCGATCGCCAGGATCGCCTCGCGCGGCACCAGCGCCTGCAGTGCGGCCGCAAGCAGGGAGCCGATCACCAGGTAGCGACCGACGTCGAACAGGTCATCGGCAGCCGCCCCCAAGGCGCCGCGAATACGAGCCGGCAGCCGCTCGCTGCCGGCATCGTCGTGGTGATGGTGGTCGTGGTGGTGATGGTGATGATGGTGGTGGTGGCCATCGCCGGCGGGTTGGTCGCGCAATACCTCTCCGGGGCGGGCCGCCCCGAACAGAAGGGCGATCACGGCGGCAATGGCGAAGCTCAGGCTGAAGCGCGCCGCGAGCATCCTGCCGGCGCCGAAGGCGGTCAGGGTGCTCGCGAACACGATCGGATTCACCACCGGGGCCGCAAGCAGGAACGCCACCCCGACGCGCAGGGGCAGCCCCTTGGCCAGCAGGCGGCGCACCACCACCACGATGCCGCACTCGCACACCGGCAGCACGATGCCCAGTCCCGCGCCGGCCAGCACGGCGAGCAGCGGATGGCGGGGAATCCAGCGCGCCAGCGACTCCGGGCGCACGAATACCTCAACGAACCCGGACGCCAGCGTGCCGAGCAGCAGGAACGGCAGCGCTTCGATGAAGATGCCGAGAAAGATGGTGGTGAAGGTGTGCAACCTGTCGGGCACCGATACCGGCGCGGTGAAGGCGGCGTCGATGGACGACTGGGTGCGTGCGACTGCCCAGGCCAGCACCAGCGCCAGCACCACCAGTATCACGGCTCCTGCGATCAACGGCATGCGGCGGCGCCGAGCCCGGTTTCCGCCGCCGGCGTGGGCCATCTCCGCGACAGGGTACTGCGCTGACATCGCACACATTATAACGCCGCCTGTACTTCGCAGCAGAGATGTCGCACGGTGGGCGGCGAACCCAAGGGCTGATGCGGGCCGGTCTCGGGTTCACGGTTTCGCTTGACCCCCGGGTGGGGGGGCGGTAGGTTTGCCGATCCAGGGGGAACACCATGATTTCCGACAACATCAACAAGGCGCTGAACGAGCAGATCACCAACGAATTCAATTCGGCGCACAGCTACCTCGCAATGTCGGCACACTTCGCGGCGCGCAACCTGAACGGCTTCGCGCACTGGTTTCGCGTGCAGTACGACGAAGAACGCACCCACGCACTGCGTATATTCGACCACATCCTCGACCGTGGTGGCACGATCTCGCTGTCGGTGGCGTCCGAGCCGCAGGCTTCGTGGGATTCGCCCACCGAGGCATTCGCCGCGGCGCTGGCGGAGGAGCGGCGCATCGCCAGGTCGATCGACGAGTTGATGGAACTCGCGAACGGCGAAAAGGATCACGCGACGCGCATCCTGCTGGACTGGTTCGTGACCGAGCAGGTGGAGGAGGAACGCACCACCAGCGAGATCGTCGACCAGTTGCGCATGGTGGGCGATTCGGAGATCGGCCTGTTCATGATGGACGAGCGGCTGAAGAACCGCACGTCCGACGAAGCCGCCGGCGACGAGGATTGACCGGGCGCCTCGGGCTGCCGGCGGCCGCGCCGGCAGCGAATCAGCCGTCGCCGGCGGCCTGCGACAGCCTGACCCGGATGCGTTCGCCGAGGCGATAGCGACACTCGGTCGCCGCGTGTATGGTGAGGTCGCGAAGCCCGGAGCCTGGATCCATCCGGACGCGAAGCTCGCGATACTCTCCCATGAACCGCACGCCCCGGATCGTACCGGAAACGCCCACCTCGCCGTTGCCGCGCGCGGCGGCGCGATCGACCGGAGCGACATCGACGCGGTCGATGCGCAGTTGCCACGGACGCACCGAGACGGCGTCGGCCCCGGCGTAGCGGAACGGCGCCGCCGCGGCAAGCTCGCCGAATGCCGAGGTCCATGTAGCTCCCCGGCGCCACACCGGTACCAGGTTGGCCGCGCCAAGGTAACGAGCGACAAAGGCGCTCGCGGGCGCGTTGTAGAGCGCTTCGGCTTCGCCGATCTGGGCGATGCGACCGCGATGCAGCAGCGCGATGGCATCGGCAATGGTGAATGCCTCGTCGCGGTCGTGGGTGACGAACAGCGCCGTGGCGGCGGTTTCGCTCAGCACCGCCCGCAGTTCGTGCAGCAACTCCCATTTCAACACCGGGTCGAGGTTGTTGAACGGCTCATCGAACAACAGCAATGCCGGCTGCGGCGCGAGCGCGCGTCCGATCGCCGCCCGTTGCGCCTGGCCACCCGACACCTCGTGCGGATAACGGTCCCTCACGTCGGCAATGTGGACCAGTCCCAGCGTCTGTTCCGCCCTCCTGCGCCGTTCCCGCTCGGGCAACCTGCGCAGACCGAACGCCACGTTCTGCAGGATGGTCAGGTGGGGCAACAAGGCGGTGTCCTGGAACACCATGCCGACGCCGCGCTCCTCCGGCGGCGCATTGTGGTCAGCGCTGCTGATCAGCGATCCGGCAAGCGATATCGTGCCCGACGCCGGCTGTTCGAAACCTGCCACCAAGCGCAACAAGGTGGTCTTGCCGCTGCCGCTCTCGCCGAGTAGCGCCAGGACCGCGCCGCGGTTGAGCTCCAGCGACACCTTGCGCAGCGCGGGTCGCGGATTACCGGCAAAGTACTTGGATACCTCGTTCAGCCGCAGGTGGGGACCGGTTCCCGCTCGCGGCGACTCACCGAGTGCTGCCGGACCTGGTTCGTGACGGCGCTTGACGGCGTGGCGCCGGCCGTTCGGTTCGGACCTGGAGCTGCGCATCGCCGCCGCGAACCGAGAACCGCGCTCAGGTCGTCAAGCGCGCCTTCACGTGGGCGGACGCCAGGCGCTGCAGCACGAATACCGGAATCATCCCTATCGCCACGATCAGCAGCGCAGGGACGGCCGCCTCCTGCATCATCTCGTTGCCCGCCATGCGGAATACCCGGGTGGCGAGGGTCTCCAGGTTGAACGGTCGCAGGATCATGGTGAGCGGCAGTTCCTTGAGCATGTCCACGATCAGCAGGACGGCGGCGCCGATCAGCGCGGGCCGCAAGCTGGGCACAGCCACGTGCAGCAACGCGTGCCGCGGACGCATGCCGGAACATCGCGCCACCTCGTCGAATCGGCGGGTGACGCCGCAGAACCCGGAGTCGATCGCGTGATAGCCGACGCCGAAGAAGCGCACCACGTAGCCGGCGAGCAACGCCAGCGCGGTGCCGGTGATGATGAGACCCGGAGACACGCCGAACAACCCGCGCGACGCTCCGATGATGCGGTGGTCGAGCCAACTGTAGGCAGTGGCGATGCCCACTGCCAGCACCGCCGCGGGTATTGCGTAGCCGGATGTGGCCAGACGGGCGGTAGCGCTCACCAGGCGGCCGCTGCGAACCCGGGCGGCATACGCTACCAGGGTTGCCAGTATGACAATGGCCAGGGAAGCGGTGCCGGCAAGGCCGACGCTGCTCGCCAGGTAGCGCACCAGGTCCAGGCGGATGGCGCGTCCGCTGCCCTCCAGCGCCCACCAGCCGAGTTGGGCAACCGGCAGCACGAACCCGAACAACACGGGAGTGGCGCACCACGCCGTGGTGGTCGCGGCAGCGCGTCCTCGCAGCGCGACGCGCGGAATCGGACGCTGCAGCCCGCCTGGCGAGTGGTAGCGGGCGCGGCTGCGCTGCCAATGCTCCAGCGCCATGATCGCTCCGACCACCAGCAGGAGGACCGCTGCCAGGCTGAGCGCCGCCTCCACGCTGCCCAGTGCGAACCAGGCGCGAAAGATGCCGATGGTCAGCGTGTCGACGCCGAAGAAGTGGGAGGCGCCGTACTCGCCGAGCGTTTCCATGGCGATCAGACCGGCGCCGGCCACGATGCCGGGCCTCGCCAGCGGCAGCACGGCGTGGCGGAACGCCTGCGCGCACCCGTATCCGTGGCAGCGCGCGATTTCCATGACCGCTGCGCTCTGCCGGGCGAACACGGCTCGCGAGGTCAGATACGCATAGGGATACAAGGTCACGGTGAGCACAAAGCTCAGCCCGGCAAAGGTCTGAATGTCGACGGTCGGGTAGCTTCCAGGAGCCATTGCCAGCAGGCGGCGGAACAGCAGTTGCGCGGGGCCCGTGTAATCGAACATGCCGGCGTATGCAATTGCGGCGATGTAGGTGGGAAGCGCCAGTGGCAGCACCAGGAGCCAGCTCAGTACGCGTCGGCCCGGAAACTCGAACGCAGTGGTCAGCCAAGCCGTGCTGACGCCGATGAGCACCGTCAGACAGCCGACCACGGCAACCAACCCGACCGTGTTGGCCACGTAACCGAGCAACACCGTTTGCGCCAGGTGGTGCACTTCCGGACTCGACAGCGCGCCGAGGTGGGCGGCCACCACCACGAGCGGGATGCCGATCAGCGCCGCCAGAATGGCGGGGGCCACCAGCCACAGCCGGGATGTCGGCTCGACGAGCGTCGCGCTGACGCGGCGCAACCGCCAGCCCTTCGACCACGGCGCGCGCAGCCACATGGCGCGCAACCGCTGCTGCCAAGCCAGAACCCGCTCGCCGACACTCGCGGTTCTTGCGCCGATACCGGCGCCGTTCACCACGTGCCCACGGCTGACAAAGTCAGTCATTGCGCCGCCGGCCCCGGCCACACACTATTCGCATCGCAGGATTCATCCACCTTTGGAAGCGTAACCAAGGTAAGTGTACCTAAAGGCAGATTAACCCTGTCAAGCAGAAAATCGCGCGTGGCGCCGTTTTTTCAGCGCCCGTGTTCCTGATTCGTCAGTAGATGCAGTCCATCTGCCATGCGTCGAGCGACTCCAGCACGGCGGGCGCGCCCTGCGCGCGCACCGACACGCCGAGGCTGTCGGTACGCTCCGGGTACACCCGCTCCGCCAGGCACTGACGGCCGTTGACGAACACCTCGACCACGCTGCGGTCGACGAATATCCTCAGTTGCAGCTTCTCGTGCGGCGCCAGGCGCAGCGGCGCCGTCTCCGGCGCGCGCGAGAGCACGTCCGGCGCGGTGGACGAGTACGCGTTGTCGAGGGTGACCAGGCTGTCGACCGCGCGGGTGCCGTGGACGCGGTCGCGGAAGCCGCGTTCGGGGTAGAACCCGATGCGGGTGTACTCTTCGCGTCCCGGCGACCGCAGCACGTTCAACTCCACCATCGGGGCGGCCCCGGGATCGATTTCGGCGGCCAGTTCCATGGTGTTGCCGCCGACTTCGTCAATCACCAACTCCTCGTTGGCCGGCAGCACGGTGCGCCCGACGCGACGGTGGGCGACGCGCAGCGACTCGACGGCGGCTACCGGCTCCTGGTAGAGCTGGTCGCCGTCCACGGTCAGGCGCCGCGGCAGGGTCATGATCTGGTTCCAGCCGCGGGTCGGCTTGGCCGGATTCATGTTGAAGATCACGATCACGCCGCCCTCCCCGTCCGGCGTGGCGGATGGAGCGTGCACCCCCGCCGGGAGCGCGGGGCCGTGGTTGAACTTGGCGCCGTGGGTCACCACGAACTTGTCGCGCGCGGTGTCGTAGTCGCCGAGCAGGTACTGTCCGCCGCTCATGTGGCTGAAGAACAGCAGAATGTGGCGCTGTCCGTCGCCGGTGCCGATCGGCCAGAAGTAGGGGCAGGCGCCGTCATCCCCCACCAGCGTGTACCGGTCATGCTCCACGAACGGATGCAGGTATTCCCAGGTAGCCAGGTCGTCGGAGCGCAACAGGAAGTTGGCGCGGATCGGCTTGCCGCCGGGGCCGGCCGGACGGGTGCCCGCCGACAGGGAATAGTAGCGCCCGTCCTTGCTCCAGATGCAGGGGTCGAACACGCGGTACGGCTGCGGCGAACCGTCGGGCCGGCGCATCGGAATGACCGCCGCGCCCGTCACCTTGTGCCAGTTGAGCAGCAGCGGGTCGCTGGAAGTGGCCACCATGTTGCCCACCTCGGTGCCGTGGTAGATGGCGATGACGCGCTCTTCCTCCACCAGCGTGGCACCGGAGTAGCACTTGTCCTCCGGGCTCGGATAGATGCAGTACGGCAGGTCGTGCCAGTGGACCAGGTCGTCGCTGACCGCGTGTCCCCAGTGCTGGCGGGTATCCTCCGGCGGGTACGCCTGGTAGAACAGGTGCCAGCGGCCCTGCCAGAAGCACAGGCCGTTGGGATCGTTCAGGCTCGCCTCCGGGTTGACGTAGTGATACTGCGGTCGATGCGGATCGGCAGCGTAGCTCGCGCGGGCGGCGTGCAGCCGCTGCATCAGGGGATTCTCGGCCAGGGCGCGTTCCTGCTCTTCCAGCGTGGCGGGAAACGTGTGGAACGGAACCTTCGACTTGGGCCAGACGTTCTGTGCGGTACTCATGATCGTGCCCTACGATACGGAAGCGGCGGCCGTGCATCAACGGGTCGCGCATGCTCGCGCGCCGCGCCACGCGCCAACGGCGCACGCAGATTGCACAGGTTGATGGCGCACGGATCGGCGCGAATCTGGTAGAGTGCGCGCGGAGTCGAATGACAAGATGACAGGATATGACGTAATGGCGCAGGTGCTCGCGGCGGAAGGAGTGACCTTTCTGTCCGCGTTTCCGCTGCAGAACCTGATCGAAAGCAGCGCAAAGATCGGCATTCGACCGGTGATTTGCCGCCAGGAGCGGACCGGCGTGAATATCGCCGACGGGTACGCGCGGGTGACCAACGGCGCCGGTCTCGGCGTGTTCACCATGCAGTACGGTCCCGGCGCGGAGAACGCGTTCGCCGGCGTGGCCCAGGCATTCGCGGACTCGGTGCCGATGCTGCATCTTGCCGGCGGTTCGCCAAGTGGCCGCCAGGGTGTGCCGCCCACGTTCGACCCGGTGCGCGCCTACCGCTCGGTGACCAAGTGGGCGGCGCAGATCCGCACCGCCGCGGACGTGCCGGCGATGATGCGGCGCGCCCTCGGCCAGCTTCGTAACGGCCGGCGCGGCCCGGTGCTGCTGGAGATGGTCCATGACGCGATGAGCCAGGACTGTCCCGGCGCCAGCGTGGACTACACGCCGGTGCGGGGGCACCGCTCGGCGGCCGCGAGCGAGGATGTGCGCGACCTGGTCGCGGCGCTGCTCGCCGCCCGCAACCCGATCGTGGTGGCCGGCCAGGGCGTGCTGTACGGCGAGGCCACCGCGGAACTGGTGGCGTTCGCCGAGCTGGCACAGATCCCGGTGATGACCACCCTCGCGGGCAAGAGCGCATTCCCGGAACACCACGCGCTCGCGCTCGGCACCGGCGGCCTGACGCGCACCCTGATGGTGTCGCGCTTCCTCGCCGAGGCGGACCTGATCATCGGGATCGGCACCAGCTTCACGATCAACACCTTCACCACGCCGATGCCGGCGGGCACCGCGAAAGCGCAGGTCACCAACTGCGGCGAGGACATCGGCAAGGACTACCCGGTGGCGCTGGGAGCGGTCGGCGATGCGGCGCTGGTGCTGGCACAGATGAGCGAGGAGTACCGGCGCCAGGACGGCCCGCAGGTGCGTGGCGACGGCAACGGTGCCGCGGCTCGCGTGGCGGCAGTGGCGGAGGAGTTCACGCGGCAGTGGGAGCCGCACGCCACCTCCGACGAGGTTCCGATCAGCCCTTACCGGGTGATTCGCGAACTGCAGCGGGAGTTCGGCGCGGCCGACACCATTATCACGCACGATTCGGGCTATCCGCGAGACCAACTGGTGCCGATGTGGAAGAGCGAGGTGCCGCGCGGCTACATCGGCTGGGGCAAGTCGACGCAGCTCGGCTACGGGCTCGGGCTGGCCATCGGAGCGAAGCTGGCGGCGCCGGAGAAGCACGTGATCAACCTGATGGGAGAGGCGGCGTTCGGCATGTCGGGGCTCGACGTGGAGACCGCGGTGAGGTCGGAGATCCCGATCCTGACCGTGGTGCTCAACAACGGGGTCATGACCAAGTACGACAGCCACATGCCGAACGCTTCGCAGCGGTACGGCAGCAACCGGCTGGGCGGCAACTACGCCCAAGTCGGCGGCGCGCTCGGCGCGCATGCCGAACGGGTGAGCGCGCCCGGCGAGCTGGCGGGGGCGCTGCGCCGTGCCCGGGCAGCCAACCGTGACGGCAGACCGGCGCTGGTGGAGGTGATGAGCAAGGTGGAACCGCAGGTGTCCACCTGACCAGGGCCGCGGGTCCGCGCGCCCCGGGAGCCGCGCCCCGTGCGCCGTGCGCCGGTAGCAGCGCGCGGCGCACTCCGGCTGCCCGTGAGCAGCGCGGCGCCGGGCTCTACCGGACTGCTACGCCGCGGGCTCCGACTCGGTTCCGGTGGCGAGCCGCAACGCCATGCGGCAGGCCAGTTCGAAGTCGTCCAGGTCCAGGGTTTCGTTGATGGTGTGGGCGTTGCGCTGGCCAACGCCCATGGTGACCGTGGGAATGCCGCGCGCGGTGAGCGAGTTGGCGTCCAGCCCGCCGTCGGCGACGTGGAACTCCGCGGTAGCGCCGGCACTCTCCGCCGCGGCCGCCGCCGCCAGCACACACGGTTCGTTGAGCGGCAGCTTGAATGACTCGTAGTCCAGCGTCGTCGACACCTTGACGCGTCCGGTGACGCCGTCGACGTTGATCGCCCGGCCGGCCGCGCGCCGGAACGCGTGCTCGAACTCGCGCACGATGCGCTTGCGGAACGCGGAATCGTGACTGCGCGCCTCGGCGCGGACGACGGCGCGGTCGGTGACCACGTTGGTGGCGTCGCCGGCCTGGATCACGCCCACGTTGCTGGTTCCGCTGCCCTCGTCTTTCTCCACCTTGCCATGCCAGCCGGCCCGGTCCAGGTCGGCGATGGCGCGCGCGGCGATGGCGATCGCGCTCACCCCGCGCTCCGGCGCGCCGCCGGCGTGACTGGCTACCCCGCCAACTTCGACGTGCATGCGATACGCGCCGGTGGCGCCCACCACCAACCGCGCTGCGCCACCGCCGTCCCAGTTGAAGGCGAGCCGCGGATTGCCCAGCGTCGCCTTCGAAACGCGCTGCGAACCCTGCAGCCCCACCTCTTCCTGAACGAACCAGCAGAACGTCACCGGCGGATGCGGCAGTCCCCGCTCCACGATCTCCAGCGCAGCCGCCAGCAGCACGGCGCACGCCGCGCGATTGTCGGCGCCGAGGCCCGTGCCGCGGCTCGCCGAGCGCACTTCGCGCCCGCGCAGCAGCGGCTTGCTGCCGACGCAGATTGGCACGGTGTCCAGGTGGCCGGCGAGCAGCCGCCGCGCACCGCGCCGCGTTCCCTTCAGCTTGAGGATCAGGTTGCCGGTATCGCCCTTGAGCGGAGTGCGGCGCTGCACGCGGTCGCTGACGATGATCTCGGCCGGTACCCCGGCCGCGCGCAGCTTGCCGGTGACGTAACGCGAGACCTCCCCTTCCTCGCCGCTCTTGCCGGGAATGGCCATCAGTTCCATGGCCAGGTCGCGCGCCCGGGACAGGTCAGGTTCCCACTCACTCATGGTACGGATGGTGCTCGATGTGGAAGTTCATGTGCAATTCAGAAATCAAACCAGCGGTCCACGATGACGGTACAGGTAGATAGCCGAAAAACGGACATCGTGTCCAGTAACCCGATGTGGTTGTGGTGCGTCGTCACCGCATACCCACGCACCCCAATCTACCACACCGAAGACCCGCTTTGCTATGCTCGGAGGCGCAATGCGTTACGTGATTCTGGGGGCCGGGGCGCTACAGCATCGCCGAACTCACCCGCGAAGCGCAATCCGCGGCGACCTGAACCTCCCTGAATCTGAACAGTCGCACTGCACCGACCGCACCGCACCGAACGACCTTGACTCTCGCTCAGCTTGTGCCAGTATGTACGATGGCAGTTCGTAGCAGACGGGCTGATCGTCGCGGATCCAGCCCGGGCGTGGCGTCCGGACGGGGTTCGCCATCGTGGCGGAGGCAGGATGCCAAGCGTGCGGCCCGCTCGTGCGAGGAGGCTCTCATGAAGGAGCTATGGTTCGTATTGATCGTACTCGTGACCGTGTGCGGAATCGGCTTCGCATCCGGGGAAGAAGAGGCCGGCGCCGCCGGGGAGGTGCCGCTGCTCACCATGTTCGGCGGCCAGAGGGCCTCCATCGATACGCTGGACTCGCCCGACAACGAGTACACGGCATTCATGGAGGAGAAGTTCGGCGTCAAGATCGAGTGGGTGGCGGTCCCGGCCGAAGACCGGCGCAACAAGCAGAACCTGATGTTGTCCGCCGGCGACTACCCGCCGCTGTTCTGGCAGGGCAGCTTCAACAACGCCGAGCAGATTCGTTATGGCACCGAGGGTGTCCTGCAGCCGCTCAACGACCTGATCGACAACAAAGCCCCCGACATCCTGCAAGCGTTTGCATTCAAGCCCTACTTCCGCCCGGAGGTCACCACGCCGGACGGCAACATTTACACGCTGCCGCACTTCGAGGAGTGCGTGCACTGCTCGGTGTCGCAGAAGCTGTGGATCAACCAGACCTGGTTGGACAAGCTTGGATTGCCGATTCCGGAGACTACCGCCGAATTCGAAGACACGCTCATGGCGTTCAAGACGGGCGATCCGAATGGCAACGGCAAGACCGACGAGATTCCGCTCACCGGAGTCACCGCACCGAGCCACTACAGGGTGTACAACTTTCTGCTCAGCGCGTTCATCTACAACGACGGCCGCACCTTCCTGTACATCAACGACGACGGTCTGCCCGCTTTCGCAGCCAACAAGCCGCAATGGCGGCAAGGTCTGCGCTACCTTCGCCGACTGTACGAGAACGGCCTGATCGATCCGCAATCCTTCACCCAGGATCGGACTACGGGGCGGGCCGTGGTGAACGGCGATCCGGCCGTGGTGGGCGCCTTTTCGGCCAGTCACCCGCGCGGCATGGCGCGCAACGAGGGACTCTGGCAGCAGTTCGTGGCGGTCACACCGTTGCGCGGTCCGGAGGGGGTACAGTTCTCCGCCTACTACCCGTCGGGCGTGGGTATCGGCAAATTCGCTGTCACTGACAAGGCCACCGCGATCCAGGCGCAGAAGGCGATAGAGATGGCCAACTGGGCTTATACCCACGAGGGGACCGTCAGCGAGATCTGGGGAGTCGCCACCAACAAGGAGGGCACCGTGAACTGGCGCTGGGCGGAACCGGGCGAACTGGGGCTGCACGGCCAGCCGGCCATCTACTGGGGCTCGCCGCACGCCTGGGACCGCAGCTCACGCACCGACTCGTGGGGGATGGAGTTGATCTTCTGGCATCGCGATCTGTTCAACGGTTGGGCTGCCAACCAGGACGTGACGCAAATCGAGGGATACGAACGGCTGCTGTACCTGGAGAGCCAGAAGTACCTGCCCTACGTGCCGGATGAACTGGTCCCGTTCGGCACCCGCGGCACCGGCGGCCTGTACTTCACCGAAGACAAGTCGCAGCGCGTCGCTCAGATCACCGCCGAGATAGCCACCTACGTGCAGCAGAACGTTGCCGCCTTCATCGTCGGTCAGCGCGACCTCGATGCTGACTGGGAGAGTTACGCCCGCGGTTTCGACGGTCTCGGCCTGGAGTGGTACCTGCAGACGATCCGGGACGCCATGGAGGCTGCCGCCGCCCTCAACGCCTGATACGGCACCTGCGTCCGCGCGGGTTGGATGTCACGCACGGCATCGCGCGATGAGCAGGCCCCCACAAGAGCAGGGCCGCTCCTTTCCGGAGCGGCCCAGCAAATCGAACGAAGGTGTTGGACGGTCAGCTACTGCATCGCGGCTGCGGCGTCCATCGCCTCCTGGAAGGTGTCGACGTACTCCTGGATGCCCAGGGCATCGAGGCCGGCAACGTAGGCATCCCAATCGCTGTCCAGGTCCTTCTGGCCGGTGATGAATGCAGCCATGTGCTGGCGCACGTAGGTCTGTGTCTCGGCCTGAATCTGGGCGATCCGCTGGGCGACCTCTTCGGGGAAGTAGAGTCCGCCCGAAGTACCGCGGCCAATCGGAATGCGCATGTCCGGCGGCGGCACGTGCGGGATGTACTTGTCGCTCTCCACGACCAGGAACCGCTCGTAACCGGCGATTGAGGTGATGTCCTGATCAGCCACCCAGCCGTTGAACAGGTCGAAGTGCCAGAAGATCAGCTCCATTCTCCAGGTGTCCCTGCTCGGCGGAGCGTCCGCGGCATGCGGTGCACCCCAGTAGATGCCGGGCTGGCCGTTCAGGCCCAGTTCGCCCTCCTTGGCCCAACGCCAGTTGACCTTGCCCTCGGAGTTCGTCGGCAGGCCAAAGATCTCCATGATCGTGCCTTCTTCGGTATAGGCGAAGTTGGCCATCTCCATCGCCTTGCGCGCCTGGGCGTCGCTCGCCTTGTCGGTGATGGCGAACTTCCCACGGCTGACGCCGGAGGGCCAGTAAGCGGTCTGGCGCAGACCCGTGGGACCCATCAGCGGCGGTACCGCCCGGTACTGCGGCCATAGGCTGTCGTCGGTGTCACGCGGAAACATGCGGTTGTGACCCGCGGTGTAGGAGCCGATCACGGTCGTTTCAGCGTTCATCACCGCGCGTCCGGCATCGAGGTTCTGGGTGAATGCCTGCGGGTCGATCAGCCCCTGCTTGTACAGGTTGTGCATGTAACGCAGGCCCTCACGCCACTCCGGTTTGTTGGCGTTGAAGTCCACTTCCTTGTTGTGGTTCATGTACAGGTAACTGGCGCCGTCGTTGTAGATGAACGGATTCATCGGGTAGTCGTAGACGTCCGCGGACCAGGTGCCGGTGGCGCCGGTCAAGGGGATCTCGTCCGCTTCGCCGTTGCCATTGGGATCCTGATGCTTGAAAGCCAGCAGCACCGCCTCCAGGTCGTCGGTGGTGTCGGGCACCTGCAGGCCCAGGTTGTCCAGCCAGGTGTTGTTCATCCACAACTTCTGCCGCACTGAGCAGTGGTAGCACTCCTCGAAGTGGGGCAGCGTGTAGATGTTGCCGTCCGGCGTGGTGATCTCGGGCCGGAAGTAGGGCTTGAACTCGAACGCGGCCAGAATGTCCGGAGCATGGTCGATCAGGTCGTTCAGCGGTTGCAGAACGCCCTGGCCGCCGTAGCGCATCTGGTCGGCGTTGGTGAAGTTGCCCGACCAGAAGATCTCCGGATAGTCACCGGATGCCAACAGCAGGCTCTGCTTCTCTCTCGCCTCCTGGCTCGGCACCACCACCCATTCGATCTTTACGCCGAATTTCTCTTCCATCCAGACGGTGTACTCGTTTTCCGGCGAATCCACGGTCTCGACTCTCGGGGATATTCTGCCGAACATGGTCAGGCTGACCACGTCTCCCGAGGCAGCGGCCTCGCCCTCGCCCGCGGCGAAGGCCAACGTGCCGGCCAACAGCAGTACGGCCAGCGTCAATAGAGTCTTTCTCACTTGGAAAGCTCCTCCTTGCATTTGTGATTTCCCGGTGCAACGCACCGTAGTGGAATCCATGGTCAACCCTTCAGCGATCCGATCATCACACCCTTGACAAAGTGTTTTTGAGCAAAGGGATAGAGAACCATCACGGGCACGCTTGCGATCACGATTACGGCGTACTTGAGGATGTCGATCAGGCCCTCGCGGGCGATCTCCTCACTGGCACGCATGGTGGCGCGGGTGGCGTCATTGAGAATCAACACGTTGCGCAGGATGATCTGCAGCGGAAACAGGTCGGTCTGGTGCAGGTACACGAGTGCGTCGAAGTAGGCGTTCCAGTGCCCGACCGCATACAACAGGACCAGCACCGCGATGATCGGCTTCGACAGCGGCAGCACCACCGCCCACACGAAGCCCAGGTCGCTGCAGCCGTCGATGTCCGCCGCCTCCACCAGTTCATCGGCGATGGTGGACTGGAAGAAGGTGCGTGCGATGATCACCTGCCACACCGCCAGCGCCTGCGGCAGCACCATCGCCAGACGCGTGTTGAGAATGCCCACGGCACGGACCGTCAGGTAGGTCGGAATCAGGCCGCCGTAGAACATGAGCGTGAACACCAGTCCCATCATGATCACCTTGCGGCCGTAGAAGTCGCGCCGCGACAGCGGGTAGGCGATCAGGATGGTCATGACCACGTTGATCAGCGTGCCGAATGCTGTGTAAATGACGCTGTTCTGGAAGCCGCGCAGGATCTGCGGGTATGCGAACGCGGTCTGGTACCCGTGCAGGGTCGGCTCGACGGGCAGCAGCCACACCTTGCCGGTGGTCACCGCGTGCCCGGAACTGAACGAGGAACTGATCACGTAGATGAGCGGATACAGCACCATGATCA
Organism: Spirochaetia bacterium; assembly: GCA_965208575.1. GTDB lineage: Bacteria > Spirochaetota > Spirochaetia > SZUA-6 > Bin103 > Bin103. The sequence continues at coordinate 346,036 of CBDBOV010000004.1, forward strand.
AGATGAGGGAGAGGAACATGGTCACGAACACCAGGAACACCCGGTCGCCGAACGACTCCCGGATGCGGGTGCCCGGCAGCCGCGCCGCGGCGGACTCGGTCACCACAGGCTGTGCTCCGAGACGCGCCGCGCAATGGCGTTGATGACGATGATGAGGGTGAAGTTGATCACCGAGTTGAACAGGCCGACCGCGGCGCCGAAGCTGAAGCTGGCGTTGATCAGGCCGATCTTGTACACGTAGGTGGCGATCACCTCGGAGTTGGGCAGGTTGAGCGGGTTCTGCAGCAGGAACACCTTTTCGAAGCCGAGGTTCATCACCTCCCCGGACTGCAGGATGAGCAGGATGATGATGGTCGGCAGAATGCCGGTCAGGTCGATGTGGCGGATCTTCTGCAGGCGCGAGGCGCCGTCGATGCGCGCCGCCTCATACAGCTCCGGGTTGATGCCGGCGAGCGCGGCCATGTAGATGATGGCGCCGAACCCGGAGCGCTGCCAGATCTCCGAGAACACGTAGATCCACGGGAACGCCGCCGCAATGCCCATGAAGTCGACCGGCTCCCACCCCAGGAGGCGTGCCAGGTTGCCGGTGAATCCGACCCGCGGGTTGAGGAACAGGATGATCATCGACGCCATCACCACGGTGGAGATGAAGTGCGGGAAGTAGGTGACCATCTGCACCGAGCGCTTGAATGCGATGCTGCGCATCTCGTTGAGCGCGAGCGCCAGGATGATCGGCGACACGAAGCCGAGCGTCATCACCAGCACGTTGATCGCCACCACGTTGCGGATCAGCGGGAAGAAGTTGGGCGACTTGAAGAACAGCAGGAAGTGTTCCAGCCCGACCCACTCGCTGCCCCAGATGCCCTGCACCGGCGAGTAGTCGCGGAACGCGATCTGGGCGCCCACCATCGGGATGTACTTGAAGATGATGACGTAGGCCAGCGGCAGCGCCACCATCAGGTAGTACTGCCAGTGACGGCGTATCTTCATCCATGGCGTCCTGCGCCTGGCCGCGGCCTGCGCGCCGGCGGTCTCCACGCGCAAGGCGCCCGCGGTGTCGACGTTGCCCATCAAACCTCCGTATTGCGACTGATGGTGAGGATGGCGTGAGTGCTCGGTAATATATACTGACGCCACGGAGCAGTGTCGAGTGCCGGTCAACGCCCGCAACGCCGGTCAGCCGGTCACCCGGTCAGCCGCCGAACCTGGCGAAGTGATCGTCTGCGCCCACACCCGACCGGGTCAGACGGTCAGGCGATGACCTCGCCGGCCCACAGCCGGCTCAGGAAGCGCCGCCAGGGCACGATGCGAACGCCGCCGACGTCGCGCTCCTCCGGCTCCACGCTCACCACCAGCGCTGCCCGCGGCCGGTGTTCCTGCGCGAACGCGCGCAGGGGCCGCAGATCCCGGTCGCGAACGTGCGAGGAGCCCTTCACCGCGACCGCCACCTCCCCCGCGCCGAGGATGAAGTCCACTTCCAGCCCCGAGCGAGTGCGCCAGAAGTGGATGTCGTACTGCAGTTCGCTGTACGATGCGTGCGCCGTCAACTCCATCAGGACAAAGTGTTCCAGGGCTTGCCCGAACTGCTCGCCGCGCGGCTCGGCAATGCGGCGCTTGACCAATGCCCCGGCGACGCCGACGTCGAACAGGTAGAACTTCGGGGTCCGCGACAGCACTCGCCGGTCCTGGCGCTTGCGGTACGGCGGCACCATTCTCCCGAGGAGCGTGTCGGACAGGATCTGGTAGTACTCCCGGACCGTCTTGGCGTCGACGCCGCAGTCGCGGGCGATGTTCGTGTAGTTGGTGAGCTGACCGTGCGAGTAGCCGACCGCCTCGAAGAAGCGCGCGAACGCGGCCACGTTTCGCGTCAGGCCCTCGGCAAAGACCTCCTCCGACAGGTAGTCGCGCACGTAGGCGTCAAGCGACTTGCGATAGCCGTCGGACAGGTAGTGGGACGGAATCATGCCCCGGTTCAGCGCCCGCAGAAGATCCACGTTGCCCAGCTCGGCGGTGACGAACGGGAACATCTCGTACCGCCACGCCCGCCCGCCGAGCAGGTTCGCCCGGCCGCGCTTCAGCTTGCGCGCGCTCGAACCGCACAGGATGAACCTCAGGCCGCGGTTCTCGATGAGCCAATGGACCTCGTCCAGCAGCTCGGGCACCTTCTGCACTTCGTCGATGATCACCGGCTTGGCCAGCAGGTGCTCGGTCTGGGCCAGGAGCCGCTCGCGCAACAGCGCCGGTCGCCGAAGCAGGGCGATGACCAGATCGGAATCGAGCAGGTCGAAACGCACGCTGTCGGGGAATCGGTGCTGCAGGTAGGTCGACTTGCCGGTCTTGCGGGCGCCCCACAGGAATGCCGACTGCCGCTGCGGCAGACCGACGTCGAGGACCCTGGTGGTAGGTGTCATGACGGGAACGAACTCCTGATTTGCCAAGTTAACACGAATCAAGATCCAGGAATACTCCCCCACCGTGACGTAGCCACGGCGGCGGGGGCACGTGACGCACGTCCACCAGCCGGCAGGCCGCCCGGCGCACCCGCTGTCAGCCCCGTCGCGGCGCCCGCGCGGGGACACGGTTACGATACGAAGTGTCCTAAATGATTACCAACAATAGATGTACTTTCATGCCACAGGTGCCAAATATTTATTGACTAATCGTTCCAATCACTTCACATTCTCGGGCATGGACGGTGTGACGCGCATGGATCGGCAGGCCGGAGAAGCGGTGCACGATGGGCGCGCCGCCACTGCGGCGGCGTGGGCGGGAGGTTGTGCGGGGCTTGCGGTTTGCGATAACCGGAAGACGAGACAGACCGGCAGCCCCGTGGGTGAGCATGGCGCCGGCTGCGATCTCCGCATCGGCCGTCGGGGGCGCAGGCGGCGCGGCTCCTGGTGCGCGTTCGCCGCCGCGCTGGCCCTGCTGCTCGGCGCCGGGGCGGCGCAGGCGCAGACAGATACGGATCCGCCGGAGCTGATCGCCGGCACGATCCACCAGAAGTCCGTGAAGCTGTACTTCAACGAGGACCTGGACACGACGGGCACCGCCCCCGCCGGGAGCCAGTTCGAGCTGTCCGGCACGACTACCACTACCGCCGGCTTCGGGACCATCAGCGGCGTCATGATCAGCGGGAGCGAGATCACGATGACGACGACCAACGCCTCGACCACGACCGAGACGGTCACCCTGGCCATCTCCACCACCACCGGGATCCAGGACCCTGCCGGCAATGCCCTGGCGCCGGTTTCGTCGTTCACGCTGACCAACACCGCCGGCACCGACCCCGGCAAGCCGGCGCTGTCGACGGCGACGGTGAACGGGGACACGCTGACGCTGACCTACGACAAGACGTTGCATCCCGGCCGCGTACCGCAGACGAGCGCCTTCACGGTCGCGGGAACGGCGACCGCCACGACCGTGACCGGTGTCTCCGTTCCCCCCAACGGCACGGACGTGGTGCTGACGCTGAGCACGGCGGTGACGCACGGCGAGTCCGGCATCACCGTGAGCTACAGCAAGGCGAATGCGCCCCGGACCCAGAACATGTGGGGCACGCAAGCGGACGCGCTGACCACCCAGGCGGTGACCAACAAGACGCCGCCGGCGTTCCAGAGCGCGGCGGTGAACGGAGCCACGCTGACGGTGACGTTCGACGCGAACCTGAAGGCGACCCCGGCGCCGGCGGGCAGCGCGTTCACGCTGAGCGACGGAAAGAGCGGCACCGGCACGGCGAGCATCTCCGGGGCCACGGCGACGGTGACGCTGGACGCGGCGGTGGCGCACGGCGCGACGGTGACGGTGAGCTACGCCAAGCCCGCCAGCAACCCGCTGCAGGACGCCGCCGGCAACGAGGTGGTGGACTTCGCCGGACAGGCGGTGACCAACAACACCCCGGACACCCCGCCGGCGTTCGAGAGCGCGAGGGTGGACGGAGACAGGCTGGCGGTGATGTTCGACGAGCACCTGGACGGAGACTCGGCGCCGGCGGGCAGCGCATTCACGTTGAGCGACGGCAAGAGCGGCACCGGCACGGCGGACATCTCCGGTGCCACGGCGATGGTCACCCTGGACGCGGCGGTGGCGCCCGGCGCGGCGGTGACGGTGAGCTACACCAAGCCGGCCAGCGACCCGCTGCAGGACGCCGCCGGCAACGCCGTGCAGAACTTCGCCGGCAACGCGGTGACCAACACCACGCCGCGGCCGCCGGCCGCGCCGGTGAACGGCGCGCCGGTGGCCGACGTGGGCGCCGACCAGGTGGTGGCGGTGGGGGCGGCGGTGACGCTCGACGGCTCCGGCAGCAGCGACCCGGACGGCGACCCGCTGACCTACGCCTGGACGCAGACCGGCGGCACGGCGGTGACGCTCGACGACGCCGGTGCGGCGCAGCCTACCTTCACCGCGCCTGCCGCGCCGGCGGAACTGGTGTTCGCGCTGACCGTGCACGACGGGGCGGCCGGCAGTGCCGCCGACACGGTCACGGTCACGGTGCGCGCGGCGGCCCCGGCCGCTCCCGTGCAACTGACCACCACCGCGATGGACGCGGCGGTGCGGCTGCGCTGGAGCATGGGCGGTGACGGCGGCTCGCCGGTGCTGCGCCACGAGTACCGGCAGAGCAGCGACGGGGGCGGGCGCTGGAGCGACTGGCGGGCTATCCCGGACAGCGCGCCGGGCGAGGCGAACGCGAGCGGCTTCACGGTCCACGGGCTCACCAACGGCATGGCGTACTCCTTCAGGGTACGCGCCGTGAACGTCGCCGGGGCCGGGCCGGGGTCGGCGCCGGCGGCGCCGGCGATGCCGCGCGTCAACCGGGCGCCGACGGCAGACGCCGGGCCGGACCGGCGTGTGGACGCCGGCGCCGCGGTAAGGCTGGACGGCTCCGGCAGCAGCGACCCGGACGGCGATCCGCTGACCTACGCGTGGCGGCAGACCGGCGGCACGGCGGTGACGCTCGACGACGCGGCGGCGGTGCGGCCGGCGTTCACGGCGCCGGCGCTGTCCGGCGAGCTGGAGTTTGCGCTGACGGTGACCGATCCGGAAGGGGCCGCCGGCAGCGACAGAGTGACGGTACGGGTGCAGACCGATGCGGCGCTGCGCATGCAGCGGGCGAACGAGCGGATGCTGCCGCAGGTGTTGCGGGCGACTGCGGCCGGCACGCTGGCGGTGGTGGCGGAGCGCATCGAGCAGGCCGCCGCGGGGCGGATGCCGGGCGGCGGAGTGCTGCAGGTGGCGGCGCCGTTCGGGGGGCGGCCGGGTGTGTACGCGGTCGCGGACGCGCTGCCGCAGGTGGCGGACGGCGCCGCGTTCGCGCTGCCGCTGGCGTTGGCGGCGGGCGGCGTTGACGACGGGCCGGAGGCCGGGCAAGGGATGCTGTCGACGCTGACGGTCTGGGGCAGCGGCGACTACCGCAGCCTCGGCGACGGACCGGCCGCCGGCGCGGCTGGCGTGCGCTGGGACGGCGCCCTGCTGAGCGCGCACCTGGGCGTGGACCTGCGCCCGGCGCCGCACGTGCTGACCGGCCTGGCGCTGTCGTGGACGCAGGGGGCGTTCGATTACACCGACACCACCGGCGGCGGCGCGCTGCGGGGTACCTGGAACAGCAGGCTGCTGGGGTTGCATCCGTACCTGAGCTGGGCGATGCCGCGGCTGGGGCTGTGGGTCACCGGCGGCGTCGGCTGGGGCGACGTGGTGATCGACGACGCGGCGGCGCCGGCGGCGGAGCGCGAGTCACTCAGCGCCCTGACCCAGATGCAGGCGGCCGGCGGTGGGCGGATGACGCTGCTGGAAGCGGACCTGCTGCCGGGCGGGCGCAGCAGCGCGGCGCTGAAGGCGGAGGCGTCGCTGGTGCAGGGCACGCTGCGCGGCAACGCGCAGCTCGCGCGGCTGACGGTGACCGCGCTGACGTCGCGGCTGCTGCTGGAGGGTCGCCACGAGCAGGAGTTGGGCGGCGGGTCGCGGCTGACGCCGTCGGTGGAGGTGGGCGTACGCCACGACAACGGCACCGGCCCGATCGGCACCGGACTGGAGGTGGGCGGCGCGCTGCGCTACGGCTACGGCGGCTGGCTGACGGTGGAGGGCCGCGGGCGGGTGCTGCTGACGCACAGCCGCGCGGCACTGCGCGAGTGGGGCGCGGGCGGCCTGGTCCTGGTGGCGCCGGGCGGCGGCGGGGCGGAGGGACTGGCGCTGCAGGTGCGCCCGGAGTGGGGCCCGGTGGCCGCGGGCGCGCAGCAGGTGTGGGCCGGCGCGGCGCCCGTGGGCGGCGGCGAGCGCGGGCAGCCGGCGGCGCGGCTGGCCGCGGAGGCGAGTTACGGCCTCGCGGTGCTCGGCGCGCAGGGGCTGCTGACACCGCTGGCCGGGATGACGCTGGCCGATGGCGCGGTGCACAGCTACCGGCTCGGCGGGCGCTTCGCGCTCGGCGACGCACTGCAGGTGAGCCTGATCGGCGAACGGGCCGCCGCCGCCTCCGCGCTGACCCTTACCGGCACCCTGCGCCACTGAGTTCACGCTGGTTCACGCTGCCTGGTACTCGTCCGGCGAGTTGTAGAACACCGGCACGCCGGAGCCGACGAACCACCCGTTGCCGGCGCCGGCCGCGGACGCGGCGGCGTCCGAGTCCTCCTCCTGTGCCGGCGTGGCGAACAGCGGCAACGCCGCCGCCAGCATGATCAATCGCAACGGGAATCTCTACCTGGTACCTCCATAGTCGAAACAGCTTCGACTTTTTCGGCGCCAGTAATGGGAGGCGCGGCAGACGGCGTGCCGCGAACCGTGGCAGACTCGCGCGGACGCGTGGCCAGCCGGCCTGCAGCGGGCGCGCGATTGAATGCCATCGATGCACGCGAGAAGCGCACGGACCGAGGTCAGGCGCGCAATTCGCTCCAGGGGGACTGCTCGTGTACTTCTACCAGTTCGTAGCCCTCGGCACCGATGCAGGGCGCAAGGATGGCCAGCACCTTTGCCGGCGCTTCGGACACATTGAACGACGCGTGCACCATGGCGGCCGGGATGAACGCGGAGTCGCCCGCTCGCAGCGTCTGTTTGCGTTGGTCGACCCACTGCTCGATCTCGCCGTCGAGCACGTAGATCACCTCCTCCTGGTTGGGATGGCGGTGGAAGTTGTGGCCGCCGCCCGGGTCGAGCTTCACCTCGATCACCACGAGCTGCTTGGCAGCGGTGGTCTCGGGACGGCTGTGCCAGCCGAGTTCGAAACCCTCCATCGCATCGCGCTTCACCTCGTCGCGCGCAAAGAACTGACCTTGACTCATAGCCTGACGATAGTCGGGGCGGGGGCGCGTGTCGACCCTTCGGCTCCGGACGGTCGGATGGCATGACGGTCTACCGCGGCTACCCGATCGCGGTAGTGCTGTTTCTGTCTACCGGACTGACCATCGGTACCAGCCAGTACGCGTTCGGCGAGTTCGCCGCACCGCTGCGCGAGCACTTCGGCTGGAGCCAGACGGCGCTCAACCTGTCGTTGAGTCTGGCTGTCGTGTCGGGATTGGTGGCGCCTCTTCTCGGGCGTGCGCTCGACCGCTGGGGCGCGCGCCCGGTGGCGGTGATCTCCCTGCTGCTGGTGGCGGCGGGATTCCTGCTGCGCCCGCTGATCAGCTCGCTGTGGCACTGGTACCTGTTCAGCGCGCTGGTGTACGCCGGCTTTCCCGGCGCCACCTCCCTCGCCTCGGGCAAGCTGGTCGCGCTGTGGTTTCCCGCTACCCGCGGCCGCGTGATGGGCGCGGTTACCTCCGGCAACAACGTCGGCGGGCTGGCCATGCCGGCGCTGGCCGCGGCAATGATCGCGGCCGGTGGATGGCAGTGGGGCTATGTGGCTTTTGGTAGCCTCATCGGGTTGTTGGCCGTGGTTGCCCTGTTCGTGATCCGGGAGGACGCGACCCAGGTGGCTCGGGAGATGCACGCGACCGGGCGCGGCGCCAGCGCAGCGGCGGCGCGCGGCCTGGCCGGCAGCGGCATGTCGCTGGCCGAGGCGCTGCGTAGCCGGCGCTTCTGGCTGGTGCTGGCAGGCCTGTTCGGAGCGACCTTCACCTACCAGGGAGTGCTGACCCAACTGCGCCAGCACTTCGGCGAGCACGGTTTCCCGCCCGCGCTCGCCACCACGGGACTCGCCGTGATCGCCGCCATGGGCATCGCCGCCAAGATCGTCTACGGGCGCGCCAGCGAGCGGTGGACGGCGCGCCGCGCCTGCATCGTGTCGGTCGCCCTGCAGACCGTGGGGCTTGTGGTCATGGCGCTGGCAGAGTCCGTCCCGGTGATGTGGGCGGGCATCGTCGTGTTCGGCATGGGGTTCGGCGGCCTCGGCGCCCTGCTGCTCCTGGTGGTGCAGGAAGCGTTCGGCATGAAGGCATTCGGCAGCATCATGGGAATGGTGCAGATGGTGATGATCGGTTCCTTGGCGGGCGGACCCGCACTCGCCGGCTGGCTGCACGACCGCTCCGGCTCGTTCACTTCCACGTTCCTGATCATCGCCGTCCTGTTCGTCGCCGCCATCGTATGCCTCGCCGCCGCCGGCGACGCAGCGCCCCGGCGCACGTCCGCCGCGTGACGACCAGGCGACGGTACCGCCACGCGTGCGCACGCGTGGTGAGTCAGCCCGATCTGTCCTCAGGCGCGGCATCCCCACTCACCACAGGCCTCGAACGAGCCGGGAATCGTCAGGAAGTGGTAGTGCGGTTGTACGTCGTTGTGAACGTGATGGTGCCGGTGGCCGTCTGGTCCGCGCCGTTGGTCATCGTCAGCTTCGCCGTGACCGTAAACGGACTCGGCGGCGGCGTCGGCAGCGCGCGCAACTGCGCGGCCGTCTTGACCTGCACCCAGAGCTTGCCATTCGAAGCAATGACGCTGTACTTCTCGTGGTAGTAATCCAAGGTAGAGAACTTCACGTTGGTGAACTTCGCGTTCGTCCCGGCATTGTCGAACACGTCGTAGACGCTGATGCTGACAAAGTCAGGGGCAGATAGGGTTCTTTCCTCCACCGGTGCGAGGGTCGGCACCTCCTCGACGCCGTCCTGGTCGTACGACGTTCTGAATGTGAGCTTGCCCGAGGCCGTCTGGCCCTCGTCGTTGGTCATCGTCACGGTGGCCGTGACCGTAAACGGGCTGGACGGCGGCGACTGCAGCGCGTTCAGTTGCGCGGCGCTCTTGATCTCAAACCGAAGGAGGCCTTCGCTGATCTCGTGAGTATTCGAGTACGCCGTGGTAGAGAAAACCACGTTGGTGAATCTCGCCTCAGTCCCCGCATAGAGGAAGGTCCCATCGGCGGAAGCGGCGAACGGGACGCCGGGACGTGTGGCTATTCTCTCCTCCCATGCGAAGATGGGGGCAATCCGCCGCGGAGGAATCGGCGTGGTGGTGGCGCTCCGGTTATACCTCGTTACGAAGGAGAGGGTGCCCGTGGCCGTCTGGCCTTCGGCGTTGCTCATCGTCACGGTGGCGGTAACCGTAAATGGACTCGGCGGCGGCGGCGACAACGCGTTCAGTTGCGCGGTGGTCTTGACCTGCACCCAGAGATTGCCATTCGAAGCAATGACGCTGTACTTCTCGTGGTAGTAATCCAAGGTAGAGAACTTCACGCTGGTGAACTTTGCGTTCGTCCCGGCGTTGTCGAACACGTCGTAGACGCCGATGCTGACAAAGTCAGGAGCGCGCGTGGTCATCGCCTCCGTTCGTGAGAGAGTCGGCACCTCCTCGACGCCGTCCTGGTCGTACGACGTTCTGAATGTGAGCGTGCCCGAGGCGGTCTGGCCCTCGTCGTTGGTCATCGTCACGGTGGCCGTGACCGTAAACGGGCTGGACGGCGGCGACTGCAGCGCGTTCAGTTGCGCGGCGGTCTTGATCTCAAACCGAAGGAGGCGATCGCTGATCTCGTGAGTATTCGAGTACTCGGTGGTGGAGAAAACCACGTTGGTGAATCTCGCCTCAGTCCCCGCATAGAGGAAGGTCCCATCGGCGGAAGCGGCGAACGGGACGCCGGGACGCGTGGCTATTCTCTCCTCCCATGCGAAGATCGGGGCGCTCCGCCGCGGAGGAGTCGGCGGGGCGGCGGCGCTCCGGCTATAGGTCGTTTCGAAAGCGACCGTGCCCGTGGCCGGGCGGCCCTCGTCGTTGTTCATCGTCACCATGGCCGTGACCGTAAATGGACTCGGCGGCGGCAACGGCAACGCGTTCAGTTCCGCGGCGCTCTTGACCTGCACCCACAGGCGGCCATCGCGAATCTCGTGCATGTTCGTGTACTCGGTGGTAGAGAAACTCGCACCGGTGAACGTCGGGTTCGTCCCCGCATTGTCGAACACCTCATCGGCGGAAGCGCTGACCTGGACATCGACAGGTGCGGGCACTGCCTGCGTCGGCGCCAAGCTCGGCGCCACCTCCTCCGGCTCGTCCCGGACATGGTCGTACGTCGTTTTGAATGTGATCGTGCCGGTAGCCGTCCGGCCCGCGTCGTCGGTCATCGTTACCGTCGCCGTGACCGTAAAGGGACTCGGAGGTGGGGCAGACAGCGCATTCAGTTCCGCGCTCGTCTTGACCTGCACATGGAGTTCGACGGGAGGCGTTCCGACGATACCGGTGCGGTCGGATTGGTAGTACTCCATGGTGGAGAGAGCAACACTGGTGAATCTCGGGTTGCTCCCCGCATCGTCGAATATGTCCCGGATACCAAGGCGGGTATGCGAACCGGGAGCTGCGCTGAACTCCGATGACACCGTGACGGTCGGCTGTGGCTGCTTCACCGCCGACGCGCAGCCGATCATCAGTAGCGTCACCGCCAGCGCGGCTCCGAGCGCCGCCGAACGGCTCCAGCCGGCGCGGCCGGAGGAGCCCTTGCCTTTGGACCACCCAACAGACCCGGCATCGATTCCGTAGTGCGGTGTTCTCTGTTCGATAGACATGTGCAGCTCCTTGCTTCTTGTTCCGGTGGCGCAGCAGAACCAGCGGCCTGGATGAACCCACACTGCCGGATAATTCGGCCAAACTCAAGGAGATATCATAATGATTTAGTAAATATACAGGGGATATAGAGTGTCTATTTCATATGATCCCGAACTCCTCAGGTGGAACGCCGCCCGGATGCTGCTCGGTTGCCCCGCACAGGTTCTGCATCAGACCGACGTCGACCAAGATCAGCGGTAGTGCCGGTCATCCGGCAGGAAGTGGCGAAAATCAACGGGTATTCGGTTCCAATTGCGGCCAAATGAGCGGCTCATTCCAGCTACTCGCCGGCACCCCAGGGTTCGTCGGTGCCGGTCTGCTGCCACAGGCGGCGCAGATAGGAACTGCTGTGCTCCAGGTGGTCCCACAGCCGGAGGTCGCTGGCCATCTCGAACAGGCCCTGGCGGAACAGGCGGCGGGCGACGATCAGCGGCACCAGCCGCGGCCAGTCCACCTCCCCCTCCCCGACCGTCACGTCCAGCTTGCCGGCGCGCCGCTGCTTGAAGTGCAGCATGCCGACCTGCTCCGGGGTGAGGGATTCGTACACGGCAGCCGGATCGGTGGGGTCCCCGGTCGCGGCGAAGTTGCACGGGTCGAAGCAGACGCGCAGCCGCCGGCCGGCGCTCCCCAGTTCAGCGCGCGCGGCGTCGATCGCGGCCGCCAGCAGGGGCCACGGCTGGCGGGAGTTCTCGACCGAGAAGATGCCGCCGACTGCCGCCAGGGCCCTGGTCAGACGAGCGATGGCGCTTCCCGAGGCCGCGGCTCCCCAGTCGGCGGCCTGCTCGGGCAACGTGCGCAGGTCCACGAGGCGCACGTGCGGGCGGCGGCCGTTGGCCACCGCCCGGGCCAGCGCCACGGCGGCGGCATAGTACGGTTCGTCGGGCGTGGTGTCCGGATCCAGGAACGGTACCTCGTACGCGGCCACGAAGTGGAGGTCCGGGTACCGCGCCGCCACCCTGCCCAATTCCGGCACGTTCGGGAGCGCGGTTTCCGGCGACTCGTACCGGCCCAGCGACTTCTGGCGCAGTTCGACGACCCGGTAGCCGCGGCGGGCGGCCGTGCCGATCAGGTCGCCGAGGTCTTCGCCGCGGGCAAGCTGCACGTTCCAGACGTTGGACACCAGACCCAGCCGCATGCACTCACTTCCGGGCGGACTATAGCAGCCCGTGGAGCGGTTCACCAGAACGGACTGGCTCGCTACGATCAGGAACATGAGCGATGCGACGTTTGTCAGCAGTCTGCAGTTCGCCCTGAGCGATGCCGAGGTGGAGCAGTATCATCGCGATGGGGTCCTGGGACCCTACCCGCTGCTCTCCGAGGCGGAAATGGCGGTGGCGATGCGGGTGATCGACCGGGAGATCATCGCGCCGGCGGCCAAGGACGACCCGGTGCTGCACTACCACGACCGCCATCTCGACCACCGTACGGTGTGCCGCATCTGCCGCCGCCCGGAACTGATCGATCGCGTGGCATCGCTGCTCGGCCCCGACCTGATGATCTGGCGCTCCAACTTCCAGGTGAAGCCGCCGGTTGCGGACGCGGAAGGAGAGGCGGCCCGCTACGTCGAGGTGCCGTGGCACCAGGACGGGGCCTACTTCGGCCTGCAGCCGCTGGTGCTGGTGTCGGCCTGGATCGCCATTACCGAGGCGACCGAACAGAACGGTTGCATGAAGGTAGTCGCCGGCTCGCACACGCAGACGATCCATCACGACCATGATCCGGGCCGCCAGTCGTTCGGGCGCTCGGTACCGAACGACGCAATCGATCCCGACGCCGTGCGCACGCTGGTGCTGCGTCCCGGTGAATTCGTGCTGTTCAACGAGAATACGCTGCACGGCTCGGGCCCCAACCGGACGTCGCGGCCGCGCGTCGGCCTGACGCCGCGCATCAGCGTGCCGTTCGTGCGGGTGACCGGCAATCCGCGCGGAGCGGGCCGCGACCGCGCCCGTCACGCGCCGGACGAGCCGCGCGAGATCGCGATGCTGCGCGGCCACGACTACACGGGCCGGCAAACGGTGGTTCCCCTTCCCTGCGGCGCCGGCTGACCGCCGCGCCGGCAACTTTGGGCGCCGGCGGCTGCGTCGTCACCGCCGCCCGTCCGGCGGGCCATAGCGGTCCGTGGCGAAGCACGCGGTGCATCGAAGGCGGCGATGCATCCCGGCGCCTCGACGCTCTCGGTACGGCACCCGGGGTCCACCACTGGCTGATGGGGCGTCAGGCGGAACGCAGGATGGTGAAGTCGCTGTCCTTGCCGGCGCCGGCGGCGGCCTCCATGTAGGTGAGGATCAACGCCCGGCGGTGGCCGCCGGTGTGGTTGCCGAGCGAGGAGTGGAAGATCTTGTTGGAGAACAGCACCGCGCTGCCGGCGGGTATCTCGCAATACACCGTGTTGCGCAGTTCCCGCTCGCCCGGCAGGAAGCTGAGCCGGCAGGCGCCGTGGTCGCGGGAAGAACGCGGCTGGTGCGGAATGATGTGCCGGCGGTGACTGCCGGGCACGACGCGCAGGCAGCCGTTGCGGCGGTGCGTGTCCTGCAGCGGCAGCCAGACCGACATGCGCCGCTCGACCGCGCCGTAGATGTGCCAGTACGCCTCGTCCTGGTGCCAGTGGCACACATTGTGCGGCTCGTGCGGGCCCTTGGAGATCAATTTAGCCGAGAACAGGGCCAGGCCGGGGTACACCAGGTCTTCGACCAGGCCGATGATGCGCGGGTCGCACGCCAGCCGGCGGGACGTCTCCGAGTCGGTGCCGAGCCGGTGGACCTGGTTGCGCCGCTGGTCGTCGGCGGCGATATCCGGGTCGGCGAGCCGCTCCCGGTAGCCGGCCTCGAATTCGGCGTCCAGCGCGGCCAGCTCCGCCACCGGCAGGACACCGGACACCACGAGGTAACCCTGCCGGGCGAATTCGGCTTGCTGTTCGGCGGAGAGCCGGCCTGACGAGCGCGACCGCGGCGGAGCCGTGACGCCGGGGCCGGTACCTGGTGCACCGCCGGCCAGCGTTCCGGTCGCTATGCGGCGCGGCGTCATGCCTTGGCGCGGGCGGCGGTCCGTGCGTTTTGCTCGCGCTGTTGCAGCATGGCGTCCCGCCACTCCTCCCAGGAAGGGATGGCGGATGCGCTGAGCACCGGGAGCGGCACCCGGCCGTTGGCCCGCTGGCGCTTGCCGAACTCCTCCATGGCATCCCGTTCCGGTCCGTCAAGCGCCGACGCGGTGACGTGAAAGCGAAAGTCGATGCTCCAGCGCGCATCCCTGGTGCTGTTCATCTTGCTCGCGTGGAAGGTGAGGTTGGTCAGGTACAGCACGTCGCCGGCCGCCATTTCCAGGGCCACCGGGGTGCCGCGCTGCTCGATCTCCTCGTTGGTGCGCACGTTCATGTCCTCGCCGCGCGCGGCATCCACCAGTCCCCAGCGGTGGCTGCCGGGCATCACCCAGATACAGCCGTTGGCCACGGTGGCATCGACCAGCGGAACCCACACGGTGACGATGTGCGCCGCCTCGGTGCGTCCGACCCGCCTGCCGCGCGCCGGCTCATTGTAGTAGTGGCTGTCCTGGTGCCACGGGAATGCGGTGATTTCGGCTTCCGGAATCTTGGTGCGGACGTTCAGTCCGCCGAGTTCGCACACCTCCGGCCCCAGGATCGCGCCCACCACCCGCACGATGCCGGGATGGCGAAACAGGTCGAAGTACGCCTTGTCGAGGGTGTTCCCGATCCAGCCGCGCGGCGAGCTGTTCATCGCCGCGCAGATCGCCGCGAACCGCCGCGTGAACGGTTCATCCTCGAACAGCGAGTCGATATTGCCCTCGGCATGCATCTTGCGTGCGTATTCGTCGACCTGGCCGGCAAGCAGGCGGCGCACCGGCTCGAGATCGGCGGCGCTCAGCACACCCCGATCAATCAGGTAGCCGTCGCGCTCGTAGGCGGTGCGAACTGCAGCATCACTCATGGCCGTCACCATACTTCCGGCGCCGCGTCCGAGCAACCGCCGGTCGCGCGTGGCCGTCCGTGAGCGGGCTGTGACACCATGCGCGCGGGTGCGATAGAGTGCCGGCGTGCCACAGATGAGAGACCCCGAGTACGTCCAGGTCCACAAGGATCCGGCGCATGCCACCAACCAGGTGAGCCTGGTGCAGCTTGCGGGCGGCGAACTGCTGCTCGGCTTCAACGAGGAACGCGGCCCTATCCATGCCGACAGCGGGCAGTCGTGCCTGATCAAGTCGCCCGACGGCGGGCGCACCTGGGATCCGGCGAGCAGGCGGGTGGTGTGGCCGTGCACCGAACACGCCGGCAACTGGGACTGCGCCTTCGGCCAGCTCACGGACGGCGTCATCCTGATGCACACCAGGGTGTGCAGCTTCATCGACTCCGGCGGCGCCGGCGCACGCGACGATCCGCAGGCGCTGCGCTCCCCCACCCTGCGCGCGGAGCGGCTGAAGCGGCAGACCGGCTACGCCCTGCTCACCTCGCGCGACGATGGAGACACCTGGTCGGATCCCGTGGAGGTCAACACCTTCCCGATCACCGCGGCGTCACTCGGCCGCTACGCGTGCGGCAACTCCGGCGCCGGCCACGTGATCGAGCTTCCCGACGGTGTCGTCCTGATGCCGCTGTGCGGAACGATCAGCAACAACGACACCACCGGCCCGGTGGGTGAAACCGGACGCAGTTTCCTGCTGCGTTCCGACGACGGCGGCGGCCACTGGGAGTACTGGTCCACCATCGCCTACGATCCGGCGCACATCATCCACTTCCACGAGCCGGGCGTGACCCGGCTGCGCGATGGCCGCCTGATCGCCCTGCTGCGGGTGTCGCGGCGCCCCGGGCGCTACGACAACCTGTGGTTCGCCTGCTCGGAGGACGACGGCGCAAGCTGGAGTCCGCCGCGGCGCACCAACATCTGGGGCTACCCGGCCGACGTCACGCAGCTCGGCGACGGCCGCGTGCTGGCCGTGTACGGTTACCGGCGCCCGCCCTGGGGGGTGCGCGGCTGTGTTTCCGCGGACGGCGTGACCTGGGACGTGGCCAACGAATTCGTGATCCGCGAGGGCGGCGCCGCCGATCCCGCGGTGCCGTTCTATTGGCACATCGGCTACCCGAGCGTGGCGCAGACCCCGGACGGCACCATCGTCGCCGCCTACCACGAGTACAGCGACGATCCGCGGCCGGTGCAGTTCATCTGCTGCACCCGCTTTCACCTGGACTGAGGAGCACCTGCGACGTGAAGATTCCCGAGCACTCCCTGCACCATACCACCTTCGACGCGTGGCGCAGCCCCGGACGGTTCACCAAGAACCCCGACATCGTGCGCCTGCCCACCGGCCGGCTGCTGCTGGTATACGCCGACACCGACCAGCACTGGGCGAGCGACTACGTGATCCTCATCCTGCTGGCCAGCGACGACGGCGGCCGCACCTGGCACAAGCAGGCGGAGGTGGCGCGCGCGGACCTGCAGGCCGGCGAGGAGCGCCTGGTCACGCCGCGCCTGAGCCGGCTCGGCGACGGCCGGCTGGTGGTGCTGTGCGACCGCGACGACGACGGCCACTTCCACCCCGACCAGCCGCCCGCCAACCTGGCGTGGTGGAGCGGCGACGACGGGCAGACCTGGGGGCCGGCGCGGGAGACCGGCATCATGGGCTTCGAGCCGGATCGCATGCTGGAGCTGGGCAACGGCAAGCTGGCCGTGCTGACCCACATCATGCGCCCCGACAGCCAGGAGTTCGCCGAGATCCTGTCGCTGTCGGAGGACGGCGGCACGACGTGGCGGGAGGCGGCGGAGGTGGCGCACGACGGCTACCACCGCTTCTGCGAGGGTGCGCTGGTGTTCCTGGATGGCGGTCCCGACGGCGGAGCGGGCGCGGGCGGCGAGCTGGCGTGCGTGATGCGCGAGAACCACTCCGCCGGCATCCCGAGTTTCGTGGCGTTTTCGAGCGACCACGGGGAGACCTGGACACCACCGCAGATGTGCCCGTTCGCGCTGCACCGGCCGTACGCCAAGCGGCTGGCCGACGGGCGCGTGCTGGTGACCGGGCGCCACGTCAACGGCGGCCTCGGCACCTACGCCTGGTGCGGCGACCTGCGCGCCGAGGCGGGCACCTACCAGGTGGGCGGACCGCGCCGCAGGTTCGCCGCCGAGCTGACCGGCGGCGCCCTGCGCATCGACAATCGCCCCGGCCACGAGTGCCGGTACCACCTGCTGCCGCCGGAGGGAGCCCACAGCGAGATCGTGTTCGAGGCGGAGGTGAAGGTGGCCGGCAGCGAGCCGGCGGCGTTCCTGTCGATCTCGCGGCTGCGCTCCAACCGCGGCCCGGTGGTGCTGTCGCTGGCCGGCGATCACCTGTCGCTGGCCGACCGGCGCCCGGCGGCGGTGGACTTCTCCCGCTTCCGGACGGTGCGGATTTCGCACCGGCGCGGGCTGCTGCAGGTACGCGTGGACGGCGCGGTGGTGCGCTCGGCGAGCGTGTTCCACGAGGAGCTGGTGCTGAGCGAGTTCATGCGCGGCGGCCCGCTGCACGCGCGCACCACGTTCGGGCAGCTCGGCGATTCCGGCACCAGTTGGTGGCGGCGGGTGCGCTACGAGACGCGCAATCCGCGGCTCGTCGACTGGCGCTGGAGCTGGGCGGCGGCCGACGGCGCCTGGCCCGACCAGTACCAGCGCGACCGGCTCACCCAGGTGCACGGCAACCACCCGGACCAGAAGCCGGGACCCGACCACGGCTACTCCTCCTGGCTGCAGCAGGAGGACGGCACCATCGTGTTCGTGGACTACACCAACCTCGGCGACGAAGGCGGCAAGAGCCACCTGGTCGGCGCCTTCATCGACCCCCGCGACCTCGCCTGAAACCGCGGGCCTCTGCCCACGGCGGCGGTGACGCGGTATCCTGAGAGCGACGATGACCCTGCGTGAGCTGTTCGCCGCCGTGGACGAGGTACGCGTGCCGCTGCTGATCGCACTGGGCGGCGTGGTGGTGCTGACTGCCCTGATCGGTGTCCTGCACGGGCGCGGCAACGGCGGGCGGGCGCCGTGGCGCTACCTGTATGCATTCCTGGTGTACGCGGCGTGCGCGCCGGGCATCTTCGCCGCGGTGGCGGTGGTGTATGCCCTGCTGTTCAGCGGCGACAACCTGCTGGATCTGAACGCTGCCACCTACGTGGCGCCGATCGCGGCAATGGTGCTGACTCTCGGTGTGATGCGCCGCAACGTCAGCTTCGACGAGGTGCCGGGCTTCGACCGCATCACCGGACTGATGACCATGATCGCCGCGGTGTTCGCGATCGCCCTGATCTTGCGCAGCCTGCGCGTGTGGCTGTTCTTCAGCGCGTCCCTGATCTGGTTCTTCGTACTGGTGGTCGCGCTGTTC
The DNA here is from genome assembly GCA_965208575.1 of Spirochaetia bacterium. Lineage (GTDB taxonomy): Bacteria > Spirochaetota > Spirochaetia > SZUA-6 > Bin103 > Bin103. The sequence goes on from CBDBOV010000004.1 coordinate 364,330, forward strand.
GTGCTGGTCAAGTGGGGCGGCCGGCTGCTGTTCGGGCGCCGCCGGCAGCGCTCGTGAGTACTCACTCGGCTGACCCGGTCCGCGCGCTCCGCACCAACCTCCCCTACCGGACGGCGCTGAGCCTGGTCCTCGATGCCGGCGCGCCGCTGGCGGCGACCACGGTGGTGCTGGACGAGGCGGTGGGCCGCGTCACGGCGCGTGCGGTGGTCAGTACCGAGACTTCACCCAACGCCGACCTGGCGGCGATGGACGGCTACGCCGTACGCGCCGGCGATCTGCACGGCGCAACGGCCGCGACGCCGGGCCGGCTGGCCGTCATCGGCGCCGTTGCGGCCGGCGAGCAGCCGCCACCGGGCGCGACCGCCGCCGGCGTGGTTCGTATCGCCACCGGCGCGCTGCTGCCGGACGGGTACGACACCGTGGTGCCGTTCGAGGAGGTCACCGAAGCGAGCGGCGCAATCGAAGTGTCGGCGCCGGTGGCGGCGGGCGCCAACGTACGCCGGCGGGGCGAGGATCACCGCCCGGGGGACGTGCTGCTGGAAGCCGGGCGGCGCATCGGCCCGCCGCACGTGCTGCTGCTCGCCAACGTGGGCTGCGCGCAGGTCCCGGTCGTGCGCCGGCCGCGGGTGGCGGTGCTGGCCACCGGCAGCGAGCTGGTGGAGGACCTCAGCGCCGCCCTGCAGCCGGGACAGGTGCGCAACTCGAACGCGCGCTACCTGGTGGCGGCGCTGCATGCCGCCGGCTGCGAGCCCGTTCTGCTCCCCGCCGCCGGTGACGACCCGGACGTGATCGCCGAGCGGGTGCGCGATGCGTTCGATGTGGACCAGTCGGCCGCGGACCTGGCCGTCACCATCGGCGGCGTGTCGCGCGGCGCCGCCGACTTCGTGCCCGCGGCGCTGGCCGCCCTGCACGCCGAGGTGCTGTTCCACGGGGTGGCGATCCGTCCCGGCAAGCCGGTGCTGTGCGCCCGCCTGCCGGAACGCCGCGCGATGCTGTTCGGTCTGCCCGGCAACCCGCTGGCGGTGCTGGCCACGTTCCGGGCTTTGGTGGCCCCTCATCTGCGTGCCTTGCAGGGCCGGCCTCCCTCGGAGCCGGTCGCCGCCCGTCTGGCAGCCGCCGTAGCCGGTCGCCCGGGCCTGACGCGATTGGTGCTCGGGCATCGCATCGCGGTCGCTACCGCGACTGCGTTCGCGGACGGCATCGACCAGGTAGCTCCCATGCGGCGGCAGAAGGCATCCGAGGTGGCCGCGTTGCGCCACGCCGACCGCTGGCTGGTGATACCGCCGGAGGCCGCCGAGTTGCCCGCGGGCTCCGAAGTCGAGACGCTGCCGCTGTGGTGCCGCAGCACGTCTCCGTCGTCCGCCAACGTGCTTGCAGAAACCGCCCGTTTCGCGGAGCATGGCAGCATCCGAGGAGGTCTCGTGACATGAAACGAATCCTTATCGCGGCAGGGATGGCCCTGCTGCTGGTCGCCGCCGCCGGGGCGGACGAAATCAAGCCGGCCGTGGTATTCGACATGGGCGGCAAGTTCGACAAGTCGTTCAACGAGGGCATCTACAACGGCGTAGAGAAGTTCCGGGAAGAAACCGGCATCGAGTACGGCGAGTTCGAAGTGACCAACGAGGCACAGCGCGAGCAGGCGCTGCGCAACTTCGCGCGCCGCGGCTACAACCCGATCATCGCCGTCGGCTTCGGGCAGGCGCCGGCGCTCGACAAGGTGGCCGCCGAGTATCCCCACACCAGCTTCTCGATCATCGACATGGTGGTGGACCAGCCCAACGTGCAGTCGATCGTGTTCAAGGAGCATGAAGGCTCGTTCCTGGTCGGCATGATCGCGGCGCTCGCCTCGGAGACCGGCAAGGTCGGCTTCGTCGGCGGCATGGACATTCCGTTGATCCGCCGCTTCGCGTGCGGCTACGAACAGGGCGTGATGTACGTCAACTCCGACGCGCAGGTGTACCAGAACATGACCGGCACCACGCCCGCGGCGTGGAACGACCCGGTGAAGGGCGCCGAGCTGGCCAAGTCACAGTTCGACCGCGGCGCCGACATCGTGTTCGCCGCCGCCGGCGGCACCGGGCTCGGCGTGCTGCAGGCGGCAGCCGACGGCGGCAAGCTGTCGATCGGCGTCGACTCCAACCAGAACTACCTGCATCCCGGATCGGTGCTCACCTCGATGCTGAAGCGCGTCGACGTGGCCGCCTACGAGGTGTTCAAGACCGCCATGGATCACACTTGGGCGGCGGGAATCAAGGACCTGGGGCTGGCCGAGGACGGCGTCGGCTGGGCGCTGGACGAGCATAACGGCGGCCTGATCACCGACGAGATGGAGGCGCAGGTGGAAGCCGCCCGAGCGGCGATCGTCGCCGGTGAGATGAGCGTCCACGACTACATGTCCGACAACTCCTGCACGTACTGACCAAAGCCCCGGACGCCGAGCCGACCGCTGCGCCGCCTGCTGTCGCATTGCGCTGCATCGACAAGCGGTTCGGCTCGGTGCAGGCCAACCGCGCCGTCTCGGTAGAGGTCGCCAAGGGGTCGATTCACGGCATTATCGGCGAGAACGGTGCCGGCAAGTCGACCCTGATGAGCATTCTGTATGGCTTCTACCAGGCCGACTCCGGCAGCATCGAGATCGACGGCAGGCCGGCGGCGATCGCCAGTCCCGGCGATGCCATCGCCGCCGGCATCGGCATGGTGCACCAGCACTTCATGCTGGTGGAGCCGCTCACGGTGCTGGAGAACGTGCTGCTGGGCGCGGAGGACGGACCCCTGCTGCGCGACGGCCTGCGGCGGGCGCGCGGCGACCTGGACCGCCTGGAGCGGGACTACGGGCTGGAGGTCGACGTCGACGCGGCGGTCGGCGACCTGCCGGTCGGCATCCAGCAGCGCGTCGAGATTCTCAAGGCGCTCTACCGCGGCGCCGAGACCCTGATTCTGGACGAACCGACCGGCGTCCTGACGCCGCAGGAGGCGGACGACCTGTTCCGCATCCTGGCCGCGCTCAAGCGGCAGGGCCGCACGATCATCCTGATCACCCACAAGCTGCGCGAGATCATGGCGATCACCGACCGGGTCACGGTGATGCGCCGCGGATCGGTCGTGGCCAACGTGCGCACCGCCGACACCTCGCGCGAACACCTGGCGGAGCTGATGGTGGGCCGCAAGGTGCTGCTGCGCGTCGACAAGGGTGCCGCGCAGCCGGGCGAGGTGCTGCTGGAGGCGCGCAACCTGGAGTCGGTCGACGACGCCGGCGTGCGGCGGGTCAAGGACGTGAGCCTGACCGTGCGGCGCGGTGAGATCGTCGGCGTGGCCGGCGTGGCCGGCAACGGCCAGTCGGAACTGCTGGAGCTGTTGAGCGGCATCCGCCGGCCCGCCTCCGGTTCGTTGACGGTGAGTGGCCGCCTGTGCTGGTCGGACGTGGAGCGCACCGACGCGCGCCGCATGCGGACCGGGGGCCTGGCGCACATACCGGAGGATCGGCAGCGGATGGGACTGGTGACCGCGTTCACCGCCAGCGAGTCGAGCATCCTCGGCTACCAGGACGATGCCGCCTACAACGGGCCGATCCTGATGCATCGCAGGCGGATCGTGGCATCGTGCCGCCGCCAGATGGAGGAGTACGACGTGCGTCCGCCCGATCCGATGCTGTTCAGCAGCGGCTTCTCGGGCGGCAACCAGCAGAAGATCATCGTCGCGCGCGAGCTCGACCGCGATCCGGAGGTACTGCTGATCGGACAGCCGACGCGCGGCCTCGACATCGGCGCCATCGAGTCGATCCACCGCCGCATCGTCGAACTGCGCGATCGCGGCAAGGCGATCCTGCTGGTGTCGGTGGAGCTGGATGAGATCGTGTCGCTGAGCGACCGCATCGTGGTGATGTTCGACGGCGCGGTCGCCGGCGAAGTCGCGGCCGCCGATGCCACCGAGCAACTGCTCGGCAGCCTGATGGCCGGCATCGGGAGCGGCTCCTAGCGCATGGCTACCACGGGCGCGGGCGCCGGGCTGCCGCGCTGGGCGGCCAACGGGGTGCTGCCGCTGGTGAACCTGGTAGCGGCGTTCGTGGTGTCCGGGATCGTCATCATGATCCTGGGCGAGAGCCCGGTGGAAGCGATGCTGGCGCTGGTGCGCGGCGCGTTCGGGTTCGGCGAGGCGTGGGGCTACACGCTCTACTACGCGACCAACTTCATCTTTACCGCCCTGGCGTTCTCGATAGCCATGCACTGCGGGCTGTTCAACATCGGCGGCGAGGGACAGGGCTACATCGGCGGCCTCGGCGTGGGGCTGGCCTGCCTGTACCTGGACGTCCTGCCGTTCTTCCTGCTGGTGCCGGTGGCGATCATCGGCGGCGCCCTGTTCGGAGCGGCGTGGGCGTGGGTGCCCGCCTACCTGCAGGCGCGGCGCGGCTCGCACGTAGTGATCACCACCATCATGTTCAACTTCATCGCCGCCACGGTGATGGTCTACCTGCTGGTCAACGTGCTCATCGAACCGGGGCAGATGTCGCCGCAGAGCCGCGACTTCGCGGAGCACGCGCGGTTGCCGGCGATGCACGAAATTATGGCGTGGCTGGGGATCGACTTCCCGCGCACGCCGCTGAACGCGGCCTTCCTGTGGGCGCTGGCGTGCGCGGTGCTGGTGTGGGTGTACGTGTGGCACACGCGCTGGGGCTACGAGCTGCGCACCGTCGGCGCCAACCCGGACGCCGCCGTGTACGCCGGCATCTCGCCGGCGCGCAACATCATCCGCGCCATGGTGGTCTCCGGCGCGCTGGCCGGGATGATGGGGCTGAACGAGGTGATGGGCGTGAATCAGCGCCTGCTGCTGAACTTCACCGCCGGCTACGGCTTTGTCGGCATCGCGGTGGCGCTGATGGGGCGCAACCATCCGGCCGGAATCCTGGTGGCCAGCCTGCTGTTCGGCGCGCTCTACCAGGGCGGCGCGGAGCTGGCGTTCGAGATGCCGCGCGTGAGCCGGGAGCTGGTGGTGGTGATCCAGGGGCTGGTGATCATGTTCGTGGGCGCGTTGGAGTTCCTGTTCCTGCCCGCGCTGAGGCCGTGGCTGCGGGCGCGCCGGGAGGCGGCCGCGGCACCCGAGGAGCGCGCCTGATGGAGAGTTTCGGGTTCTTCATCCTGCTGCTCGACGCCACGCTGCGGGTGTCGGTGCCGCTGGTGCTGGCTGCGCTCGCCGGCCTGTTTTCCGAGCGCTCCGGCATCGTCGACATCGGCCTGGAGGGCAAGATGCTCGGCGGCGCGTTCGCGGCCGCGGCGGCCTCCTTCGTGGCCTCCGAGCGGCTCGCCGCGGCCGGGCTGGAGGGCCTGCTGCCGGCCGCGGCATGGGTGGGCTTGGCGGCGGCCGTCGCGTGGTCGGTGCTGCTGGCGCTGGTGCACGGGGTCGCGTCGATCCGCTACCACGGCAACCAGATCGTCTCCGGGGTGGCGATCAACATCCTGATGTCGGGGCTCACCGTACTGCTGGGCATCGCCTGGTTCAGCCAGGGCGGGCGCACGCCGCAGCTCCCGCCGGGCGGCCGCTTCCGGCCCGTCGTGTGGCCGGGCGCCGAGGCGGTCGCCGACGTGCCGATCATCGGCCACCTGTACAGCGAGCTGCTGTCGGGCCACAATGTGCTGGTGTACCTGGCGTTGGTGGCGGTGCCGCTGGCGTTCTGGGTGGTGTACCGCACCCGCTTCGGGCTGCGCCTGCGCGCCGTCGGCGAGAACCCGGAGGCGGTGGATACGGCCGGCATCTCGGTGGCCGGCATGCGCTACCGGGCGGTGATCGTGTGCGGGGCGCTGTGCGGCGTGGCCGGCGCCTACCTGTCGACGGCGCAGTCGGCGGCGTTCATCAAGGACATGACCGCCGGCAAGGGGTTCATCGCCCTGGCGGCGCTGGTGTTCGGCAAGTGGCGCCCGGTACCTACCCTGCTCGCCTGCCTGCTGTTCGGCTTCCTGGACGCCGTCGCCGCCCGCTTGCAGGGCGCGTTCGACCTGGAGGCCACCTCGCCGCTGGTGCGCGAGATGGTCGACGCCGCCCCGTTCATCATCGAGGCGCTGCCCTACGCCCTGGTGGTGCTGCTGCTGGCCGGCTTCGTCGGCCGCGCCATCGCCCCCAAGGCCAGCGGCATCCCCTACGTCAAGTCCGGCTGACTCGTTCACTCGCACGACGGTTGACGATGGCGCCGAACGATCCTACCGTGCCTGCGACGATGGGCGACGTGACCAGCGAACCGGCGCGGGGCGATGCGTTCGGTGCAGACGGCTTCGTGCAACTGAGCGGCTTCTACTCGCCCAGCCAGGTAGCCGAGGTACATGCAAACATCGCGCGTTACATCCGCGAGGTGGTGCCGGCCGCGCCGGCTACCGACGTGTTCTACGAGGACAAGGCGCGTCCGGAGACGCTGAAACAACTCATCCGCCTGCACGAGCATGACGCGTACTTTCGCAGCTTGCTGGAGGAGGGACCGATGCGTGACACGGCGGCCCGGCTGCTCGGGGAGGCGGTGCGGCCGGTCAATCAGCAGGTGTTCATCAAGCCGCCGGGCGGCGACAGCCGCCCCACTCCGCCGCACCAGGACGCCTATTACTTCCACCTCCAACCGTGCATCGCCACCACGCTGTGGCTGGCGCTGGACGACGTCGATGCCGAGAACGGCTGCCTGCGCTACGTGCGCGGCTCGCACCTGCGCGGCGTGCGCCCGCACCGGCGCACCGCGACGCTCGGTTTCTCGCAGGGGGTGAGTGATTTCGGCACGCCGGAGGACCTGGCCAACGAGGTGGCGTGCACGGCGCGCGTCGGCGACCTGATCGCCCATCACGCCATGACCATCCATCGCGCCGACGCCAACCGCGCCCCGGACCGGCCGCGCCGCGCCCTGGGGCTGATCTACTACGGGGTCAGCGCCCGCGAGAGCCTGGAGGAGCACGACGCCTACCAGCGCAAGCTCGCCGCCGAGATGAAACAGGCCGGCAGGATCTGACCGGGTCGATGGAAGCGACGATCGTCGGGCCACCCGCCACGCCCCATTCGCCGCATTGGCCGCACCGGCCGCACCGGCCGCACCGGCCGCCGGAAGCTGCGCGATGCCGTGGCGCCGCGTTGCGGTGACGCGCGCCCGTACCGCGGTGAAGCTGGCCCTGATTGCCGACATCCACGCAAATCTGCCCGCCCTGCAGGCAGTGCTGGCGGATGTCGACGCTTGGCGGCCCGATCTGGTGGTGGTGCTCGGCGACATCGTCAACCGAGGCCCCCACCCGCGCCAATGTCATGAGCTGATCGACTCCCGCGCCCGTGCCGACGGCTGGCGTCTGCTGGCCGGCAACCACGAGGAGTACGTGTTGAGCAAGCACCTCAAGCCCGCCGCGCCCGGCACCCCGGCCTTCGCGATCCACCAGCACACCTACTGGACCGCCGGCCAGCTCTTCGGCCTGGTCGCCGCGCTGGGCGAGCTCCCCGATCGAGTCGACTTGGACTTCGCCGAACCGGCGGGCCGTGCGTCCTGTGTTCACGCCTCGCTGCGCGGCAACCGCGACGGCATCTACCCCGAAATGGACGACTGCGAGCTGGCCGCCAAGGTCGACGGCGGCGCGCGGCTGTTCGCGGTCGGTCATACTCACCGGCCCCTGATTCGCGACCTGGGCGGCACGCTGGTGGTCAACGTGGGTTCTGTGGGGTTGCCGTTCGACGGCGACCGGCGGGCCGGCTATGCGCGCGCCGTGGCCGGCCCGGGCGGCTGGCAGGTCACCATCCGCCGCCTCGCCTACGACTGGCAGCGAACACGCGCCGACTGCGTTGCGCCGGAGTTCATCGGGGGAAGCGGCGCCGTGGCACGCATCATTTGCCGTGAATTGGAGATAGCCCATCCCCTGCTGGCCAAGTGGACGTACTGCTTCGAGGAGCCGATCCTATCGGGCCGGATCACTGTCGAACATTCGGTGACCGAGTTTCTAACTGAGTGGAGTTGACAGGTACAAGCAGGTCCCGGCAGCGCCCACTGTCTTCAGATCTCCAAGACGGGACGGTTGCTGCTATCGGACTGGGTGTGGACTCGGAGCGGGGGTGACCGCTTGCTGTTCGCCGATCGGATCAGCGCCGATCGTTATGCGCAGGTCCATGCCCAGTGCCCGGGTGACTCGCATGACGGTGGCAAACGTCGGGTTCCCGTCTTTCGAGAGCGCCTTGTAGAGCCCTTGGCGCGTCATGCCGAGTTTACGCGCCAAGCTGCTCATATTGCGGGATCGAGCAATGTTCCCCAGGGCGACACGGATGAGGCTGCCGTCGCCCGGATCTTCCTCGGTGCATGCTTCGAGATACAGGCGCGCCTCCTCCTCGTTGCCGATGTACTCTGCCGGATCCCATCGGCGGTATGTGCCACGCATGATTACCTCCAGTCTTCCGCCAATCGCTTGGCGCGTTTGATTTCTCGCTTCTGGCTGTCCTTGTCGCCGCCGCAGAGCAGCACAACGACCGCCGTGTCAGCTTGGACGGGCGGCAACTGCGCCCACCGTTCAGCGAGCTTGGCGCAAGCGCCGCGGCCCACTCGGCAGTGGCAACGGCATGCACCAAATACACGCGATAGCCCGGCCCATGGTGAATGCGCAACTCTTCGACGCCGTCGCCGACCGCCCTGGAATCACCGAAGTGACCGAAGGCCACGATCTGGTCCAGTCGAGCGTTGATACGGGCCACCGCGCGGTAGTCGCGTAGTCGGCTGAGCCACCGCTGGAAAACATCGCTCTCGACCACGGTGATCACAGGTTAAGTGTCAACCATGGGTGTCAGTTTGTCAAGCGGTCAACGTTCTTTCAGGTTCGCCAAGGCGGTACGGGCCCGCTCGTGGTCAGGCGCATGTCGCAGCACCTCCCGCAACTGGAGCGCCGCCTGTTCATACTCTCCCAGCTTGCTATGGACTATCGCCAGAGAATAGCGCGCATCCACATTGCCGGGGTACAGCTCGAGCACCTTCAGCAACTCCTCGGTGGCCTGCGCATGCTCCCCGCGGGCATAGTGGATCGTGGCCAGGCTGTAGCGCGCCACCGCGGAGGCGGGGTGAAACTCCAGCACGGACCGGAACACAGCCTCGGCATCGTCCAACCTGCCGGCCTTGAGCAGGCCCGCCCCTTCAGTGACTGCGGGCTGGGCGCGTTTCTCGGCGTCGGCAAACTGCTTGGCTTGGGCAAACTCGAGCAGGTTCGCGATCTTGACGTCGTCGGGGGTGAGTGCCTGGGCGTTCTCCAACTCGGCGATCGAGTTGGAGTAGTCGCGCCCGTAATCGTGTGCAATTGCCCGCAGGACGTGGGTTCTCGCCCGTGAACGATGCTCCAGGGTCGTCCTGATCCGGGTCTCGGCCATTCCCATGTTCACCACGTAGGGCAGGACCGGCAGGCTCAACTGGGCGAAGATCTGCAGGACTCTCGGTTCCGTCAGGGGAAATCGCCCCTTCTGGACCGGGTTGTAGTAGGCCAGGTAGGGCCGGTTGTCGGTACTCACCAGGGAATCGGCAACGTATCCGCTCAGTCTGCTCTCATCGGTAATGAAGCTGCCCAGAACCGTGAATACGTCCTCCAGACCCACTTCCGCGAGGCTCTCCCGGACCGGCGGGTACGCCAGTTCCTCCTGCAGCAGCTCGTAATCGATCTTGAGCTTCTGTTTCGAGCCGACCAGCAGGGCATGTCGAGTGGGCTGGGTACTCGCGTACCACACGGTTACGTGCGGGAAGGCCGAGTACAACGTGTTGATCAGAATCTTGAAGGTTTCCTCCGACATGCCATACATCGGAAGCCAAACCGAGAATACGCCATCCTCGGACAACCGCTCCCTGGCCAGCTCGAAGTACTCCCGGGAGAACACGTTGGCGTTCTGCTCCGGATGGATCGTGTCGCTCTCGATGACGTCATATTCCTCCTGCGTAGCCAGGAGATAATTCCTGGCATCATCGATTCTGATCCGCACCTTGGGCTCGTTGAGTATGTCTCGATTCAGCTCGCGGAAGTAGCGCAGGGCGTCAACTTCGGCAGCGACGATCTCCAGAATATCGAGCCGGTTGATGCGGTGGCGCGTGGCCGCGTAGGATGATGCCCCGGTACCCATGCCCAGCAGGAACACGTTGTCCGGATCCTTGCCGGTGGAGGCCTTGTACAGCAGTACCGGCAAGTGCCCCTGCAGCTTCTGCGACAGGCGCAGCATCGGCATCGTGCCCGCCACGTTCACGCCATCCACCTCCAACAGCTTGTAGACCTGCTGGTCGGCGGGGTCGGGCGGCAGTTGATGTACGGTGACCGTAGCGCCGATGCCTTCGTCGTAGAACAGTACCTTGCCGCCCTGTTCGAGATCGCGAAATGGGCGACTGTACAGGCCCAACGGCCTGTCGGTGGGGACCGCTGCAGCGGCAACCGGGATGATGACCGCGATCGCCGCGACCACGGCCCACTTTGCGGAGCGTCTCATGGACGGGTGTGCAAGCAGTAGGACGATGCCCAGAACCAGGTTGAGCGACGCCACCAGGATGATACCGTTGGTGATGCCGAGCAACGGAATCATGACGAACCCGGCGGCGATCGACCCCAGGACACTGCCGACGGTGTTTACCGAGTAGACGTTGCTTACGTACCTGCCCAACCGCTCCCGGTTCTGGCTGTAGATCTTGCTGGCCAGCGGAAACGCAATGCCCATCAGCAAGGTCGGGATGAACATGATGAGAAACGCGCCGGCATACCGGGCAACCACGAACATCTGCCAGCTCGGTACCCGGTCGGTAAGACTCACCATCAGGTCGTCCAGCGCCCGGAACTCCCAGATCGACAGGATGGCAAACAACCCGATCAGCACTTCGATGAACGCGAGCCAGCCGAGCTGCCGGTTCCACTTGTCTATGAGCCTGCCAAAGACGAGGCTGCCCAGCGCTATCCCCAGCAAGAAGCTGGTCAACATTATCGTGAACGCGTAGGTCGTGGAGTGCACGTAGAACACCAGCACCCTGGTCCACAGCACCTCGTACGCCAGTGCGCAGAGTCCCGACAACCCGTACACGCCCAGGATGACGAAGTACACGTAGCGGGGATACCGCGGCCGGTCTGGTGGTCGACTATCGGCGCTCTTGGTGCTTTGCCTGTGTTCCTGATGTTGCAGGGGAGCAAGCCTGCTCAAGCCGAATGCGGCGGCCGCCAGCAGGATGTTGACCGCCGCGGCGATATAGGTGGTCTCTTTCGCTCCGAACAGGATGATGAAGAAGAACCCGGCGGAGAAGGTGCCGGCCACCGCCCCCAGGGTGTTGGTGCCGTAGAGGCTGCCTATCCCGGAACCCAACCGGCCAAACTCGCGGACGAACAGCTTGCTCAGAACCGGCAGCGTGCCGCCCATCAGAAATGAAGGAATGACCAGGATCAGGAACGAGAGGATGAACCGCAGCAGGCTGAACAGGTAGAAGGTGGCGTCGAAGCGCTGATAGATGGCGACATAGACGGCGGTAACTCCCGACAGGATAACGGGAAACAGCAGCGCAAACACGCCGATACCGGCCTCCAGGTACGCGTAGACCTTGAGCGGCTCTCGGTAGCGGTCGGCAAACCGGCCGAAGCAGAAACTGCCGAGCGCCAATCCGGACATGAAGGATGCCAGGATCGTGGCCGTGGCGAACGCGGTGCTGCCGAACACGAGCACCAGCATCTTGTGCCAGACGACTTCATAGACCAGTCCGGTGGCGCCGGAGAGGAAGAACAGGACCAGGACCGCGGCCTGGAACGTACCCCGGCGCCTCACGGGCCCACTATCACCTACCGGTCAGAGCGCGGCAATCAGCGCCCGCCGCCCCGGAGCCGCGGATCGAGCAGGTCGCGGACGGCGTCGCCGAACATGTTCAGACTGTAGATGGTGACGGTCAGGCACAGACCAGGCCACAGCGCCAGCCGCGGCGCCAGCTCCATGTACTTGCGCCCGTCCCGGCTGAGCATGCCTCCCCAGTCGGGAATGTTGGGCGGCAGGCCGTAGCCGAGGAAGCCCAGCGAGGCCAGCGCCATGATCACGCCGCCGATGCTGGTGCTGAACGAAATGATGATGACCGGCATGATATTGGGCACGACATGCCGTATGAGAGACCGCCATCTCGGCGAGCCGATCGCTTCCGCCACGTCGAAGTAGACGTTCTCCTTGATACCGATGACCGCGCCCCTGATTACCCGGGCGCCGCCGATGCCTCCCGATATCCCCATCACCAGTATGATCTGCAGGAGCCCCTTGCCCACGATGGCCATCATCGTCAGCAGCAGAAGCAACCCGGGAAAGGCGTTCCAGGCATCGACGAATCTCTGCACGGTCAGGTCCAGCTTGCCGCCGACGAATCCCGATACGCCGCCGATCAGGGTACTGACCACGATGCTGATGGTGGTCACGGCCAGCCCGACAAGCACGGAGATGCGGGCCCCGAAAATGAGGCGGCTGAGCAGGTCCCGTCCGGCCTGGTCGGTGCCCAGCAGGTAGTTGGCCGATGGGCCCTGAAGCCGGTCTATCAGGTGTATTTCGTTATATGGGTAGGGGGAAACGTAACCGCCGAAGACCGCCACCAGGAGCAGCAGCAGGATGACCACTCCGCTGGCAAAACCGAGCGGCTTCTCCTTGACCAGCCTGACGAAGAAACTGGCCACCGCGCTCCGTCTCCTCGGCGCACGCACGTCGGCGGATTGCACCTGTGGCATCACTGGTAGCGAATCCGCGGATCAAAGTAGGGATAGAGCATGTCGATGAGGAGGGCGCTCAGCAGCACCGCGGAAGCCAGAATCAGGTTTATGGCGGAGACGACCGGGTAGTCTCTGAAATCGAGGGCCTCGATGAACAGACGGCCTATCCCCGGCAGCACGAATATCTCCTCCAGGATGACCGACCCACCGATCAGCAGCGGGAGCTGCATGCCGATCAGGGTAAGCACCGGGATGAACGCGTTCTTGGTGGCGTGTCTGATGATGACCACTCTCTCCTTGAGGCCCTTCGACCAAGCCGTCCTGATGTAGTCCTGCCGGAGCACCTCCAGCATCATGGTGCGCGTCATCCGCATGGTGGCGGCCGACATGGCCGTGCCCAGAATCAACGCCGGGATGAAGAACATCCCGAGATTTCCCAACGGGTCTTGCTTGAACTTGATCAACTCCACCGGCGGCGACCAGCCCCACCAGATTGCCGGGTACAGCATGACCATCATGCCCAGCCAGAAGTTCGGGGTCGCCATGCCGATGACGGCCGCGGTACGCCCCACGTAGTCGGCGGCGGTATCCTGGCGGACCGCCGAATAGACGCCGACCGGCAGCGCGATGACGAGACCGATTACGATTGCCATGACACCAAGCTGAATGGATACCGGCAACCTCCCCGCGATCCGCTCCCCTATCGGCCAACCACCGAACAGCGATTCGCCAAAGCTGCCGCGCAGGAGAATATCTCCTATCCAGCGTCCATACTGCACGTGGACGGGGACGTCCAATCCCATCATCTGCCGGACAAGGTCCTCGTCGATTACTCCCCCTTCCCACCACATCGCGTCCGCTATCAGGTCTACGATATCGCCCGGGATGAAGCGCACGGCGAGGAAGACAATCGCGGTCAATATGAACATGGTGGGAATCAGGAGGAGCAACCGCCTGATCAGATAGGCTCTCATGTGACACGCCTCGAGCACGGAGCCGGGAAGCGTGCGTGCAAGCGACCGCCTCCCAGCTCCGCAGCAGTAAACTACTAATTCCCCGTCGACGCCTCCTTCAGTTCACTGTCGATCCAGAGGCGAGCGAAGAACGAATTACGTTCACCGAGTCCCATACTTGATTCACCGGAGAAGCTCTGCACCCACGGCTGATTCACGCTGAACCTGGGGGAGATCGATTTTACCAGGCCGAAGTGCTCCCGTACGGTGATCTCATCGGCTTCTCTGATAATACTCTGAAGCTCCTCGAGCTCGATGCTGGCCATGGCGGCGTCGTGCAGCTCCTTCAGACGCGTGCACTGTGCCTTGGTGTAGCTGAAGTCATTGAGATTCTGGCACACGGAATCGATAATGTTTTGCCGTAGGAAATTTCCATATCCGCCACTCAGAAGCTCCCACTCAGCCGTCTCGGCCCGGTTCCGAGCTCCTGACTCAGCGGTAGTCTGCACGACCAGCTCGCCGGCCACGCCGATGGCTTCGAAGTACCCGATGATCAGCTCGGGATGGGTCGGTTCGAACCGGTCGTGCAGGGCCAGCTTGACCTTGAACCTGATGCCGTCGGCGCCGCGCGGATACCCGGCCTGATCGAGCAGCGCTTCGGCGTCTTCCGGCCGATACTCGTACTCACGTTTCACATCTTCCGGCCACTCTTCATATGGCCAGGCCGAACCGGTCTGAGACTGCAGCAACAAACCATACGGTGCCGGTCTTCCATGACCCCTGAAGTAGGTTTCGGAGATCGTCTCGCGGTCCACTGCCATCTGCAGTGCCTTGCGTACTAAGACGTCGTCGGTAGGCGACATCGCATGGTTGAACAGGAAAATGCCGTCCGGTCCCCGATACAGAGACCAGACTTCGATTTCGGGGTTGGTTCTCTGCAGCGTCTCCAGATCGTCGATGGAGTAAATGGCGGCATCTCCGGTGTTGCTCATGATGTCGACCTTCGCCGTGCGCAGGGCCGCCAGACGCGTCGACATGTCCGGCATGAGGAGGGCTCGGTAGGTGTCGATGTAGGGCAGGCGGTTGTCCGGAAACTTCTCGTCGAAGCCCCAGTAGTTGGGGTTCTTCTCCCAGGTCGCGGAACTGCCCTCCACGTAATCGACCAGCATCAAGGGTCCGGTGCCGACCAGGGTCTTCCAGTCCTTGGCGTCGCCGTATTTCTCGACCTGCTCGGGGGCGTGCACGTAATAGTAGTTGCGCAGCATTTTCCCCAACACGTCGTATCCAGGCTTCGCCAGCTTGATCTCGACCGTCCAGTCGTCGGTGGCCGTTACCGATTCGATGTCCACACCCATGGTGATCGCGCTGACCGCGGCGTTCGGGCCGTCCTCGGTGAAGTCGCCCATGCCGAGATAGCGGTGATAGTTCCACACGATGTCATGGGCATCGAGCTGCCGACCGTTCATCGGCTCCTTGTCATGCCAGTGAACGCCCTGACGGATGTTCCAGATGAACGTCAGGTCATCGGGCATCGACCAGCTTTCCGCCAGATTTCCCTTGGAGACCTCGGGCCGGTCACTCTGAGTACCATCCCAGATGTCCCTGCTCACCGCCCAGTTGATGTGGGTCATCTTCTCGGAAACGCCACTGATGAAGTGCATCGCCCAGCCGAGATTCCACCAGTTGTCGGGACTCGGAGGAAACACCGTGGTGGGCCAGGTGAGGGTCCCGCCATACTCGGGCGCGGTCAGCATCCTGCCGGTGGACGGGTCGAGCACCATCTCCTTGTCGGTCGCGGCTGCCGACCCCTCCTCCGCGCCGCTTGCCCAGACGCCGGTTGCGCTCAGAATCAGGACCAGCGCAACCGCGAAGGTCATTCGAGTCATCGCAATATTCATGCGTTTCTCCGTATGTGGATTGTTCGAGAGTATTGCGGAGCGGATTGCCGCTCACTGGCTGCTCTCGGGCCCGCAACGCGGACCGCCAGTCTGAGTCAGATTCCGAAAGCGCGCGGCGTGTGACTCACCGGGTTGGCCCGGGCTCACGCCGCGCGCGCGTGCGGTTCTTTCAGTATCATCCTCACATCCTTCCTGGGCACAGGGTGCCCGGGGCACGGGGTGCCCGCCGGATGCCTGACGCAAGAGGGGATCCGCGTGTGCGGCGCTCGTCCGGAGCGGTTAGTTGTTTCTCGTATAAAGAGTTGCGGGGGGCGGGGGCGGGCGGGGACACACCGGTCCGTTCAACCGGTGGCGCCTTCAGGTGCTTACGACAACGTATCGTCCACATCAGCCAGATCTCCAGCCAACAGCCACCATAATCCACGCGCGACGAGCTGTCAAGCTCTCTTTCTCGGGCTGGCCAAGGCTGGAGCACGGCGGGCGGATCGGGTGGCAACCGTCACCCGGCGCGGGGAGGATGGGCGGTATCTCGGCGCTCGCCGTTCGTTGCCCGGCTAGCGCCCCGAAATCCCCGCCTGCGGCGGCGCTTCCGGCCCAACCGGCCTACTTAGGAGCCTGCCGGAATCCGACAGGCTCCTAGGTCGCGCCGCGCAACCGCGGGTCGAGAAGGTCGCGCAGGGCGTCGCCGAACATGTTGAGACTGTAAACGGTAATAGTCAGGCAAAGACCAGGCCAAAGAGCCAGCCATGGCCCCTGTTCCATGTATCTGCGCCCTTCCCTGCTAAGCAGCCCGCCCCACTCAGGAATCTCCAATGGCAGACCGAATCCGAGGAAGCTCAGAGCGGCCACACTCAGGATTACGCCCCCGATGCTGATGCTGAATGTGATGATTACGATAGGCATAATATTGGGCAGGACATGTCGGATTAGTGTTCTCCCTTTCGAGCTGCCAATCGCCGCCGCTGCCTGAAAATAGACATTCTCTTTGACACCAATAACCGCGCCTCTGACTGTTCTTGAGCCGACGATGCCTCCTGTTATCCCCAGGACCACTATCATCTGTGGCATGCCCCGCCCCACTATGGACATTACGGTCAACAACAGGAGCAGTCCCGGGAAAGCCATCCAGGCATCGACAAATCTCTGCACCACCAGGTCCAGTTTACCGCCAACGAATCCCGAAATGCCGCCTATCAGGACAGCGACCACAACATTGAGAGCGGTCGCCGCCAGACCGACAAGTAACGAAATGCGAGCTCCGTAGATGAGGCGGCTCAAAAAGTCTCGCCCCAAGTGGTCGGTACCCAGGAGATACTGGGCTGATGAGCCCTGAAGCCTGTCTACTACGTGTTGTTCCCAATAAGGATAAGGAGCCAGGACATCGGCAAAGATAGCCACAAGAATCAATAGCAATACGATAATCCCGCTGGCAGTACCCATCGGCTTCTCCTTCCACAGCCTGATGAAGAAATCAGCCAGCCCGGTACGTCTCTTTGGATCGCTTGCTGTTGATGGTATTCCTAGGTCGCTACTCATACTCGCTCTTCTATTTATAACGGACCCTGGGATCCAAAACAGGATACATCAGGTCGATCAATAGATTGATCCCCATAACCATAGTGGCGAAAAACAAGTTTACTCCTGAGACCACCGGGTAGTCTCTGTCTTCGAGCGCCCCCACCATGAGACGACCGAGCCCCGGCAGGTTGAATATGTTCTCCATGATAACGGAGCCGCCTACCAGGATAGGCATCTGCAGGCCGATCAGGGTAACTACCGGGATGAGCGCATTCTTGACGGCGTGTCTGACAATGACGACCCTCTCCTTCAGCCCCTTGGACCAGGCCGTCCTGATGTAGTCCTGCCTGAGCACCTCCAGCATCATGGTGCGGGTCATCCGCATGGCGGCTGCAGAAAGGTAGGTCCCAAGAATCAAGCTGGGAATTATGAACACGCCGAGATTCCCCAGCGGGTCTTCCGTGAGAGGAACCCACTGCATCGGTGGCGACCAGCCCCACCAGATTGCCGGGTAGAGCATGACCATCAGGGCTAGCCAGAAGTTAGGCGTTGCCAGGCCGATGATGGCAACCGAGCGCCCCAGGTAATCGGCGGCCGTATCTTGACGAATCGCGGAGTAGATGCCGACGGGCAGGGCTATCACCAGCCCGATCGCGATCGCCAGGACTCCAAGTTCAATGGTTACCGGCAATCTATCCAATATCTTTTCCTCCACCGAAGAAGCGCCGCCAAACAGTGATTTGCCAAGGGTGCCGTGCAGGATAATACCTTCCATCCAGCGTCCGTACTGCACGTACAAAGGCACGTCCAATCCCAGCTCCCGCTCCAGAGCTTCACGGTCTCCCTCGCCAACCGCGTACTCCATACTCATTAGGTCTATTGCATCGCCGGGGATGAAGCGGACCGAGAGAAAGACCAGTACGGTCAATATAAGCAAGCTAGGGACTATCAGCAATAAGCGCCTGATGATATAGGCTCTCATGTGATACTTCCCCCTGTCACCGGGAGCCCTTCTACTGAAGGCGCGGCACTGTCGTCGCCCTCTCCAGGAGTATCGGGAGCGGGCAGGTTTGAACCTCCCCGGCTCCCTCTTTCCCTCAGGTCAGTAACAAGGGGCAATGAACCCCTAATGACCCATTGCGCTCTTTAGCTCACCATCAATCCAGAGGCGGGCCAATATCTGATAAGCTTGACCATAACCCAGCGTGGATTCACCATTATAACCTATGACCCACGGCTGATTCCAGTTAAACTGCGGGGACTCAGGCCCCCATATATACCAGTGCTTCTCAGTCGCGTACATGTCCAGCTCTCTAAACAGCCTCTTGTACTCCTCGAGGTCGGTAGTAGCTCGCATGGCTTCAAACTTGGCGTCAAAAGTCGGGTCCGACATTTGGCCGGCGGGGTTCCACATGGGAGGGTTGCCGTACCAGCGGCCCACCAGATGCTCAGCAAGATAGTGATGGCTCATCTCCCCGGAACGCATAGCCTCATGCATTGAGGAGCTCGCTATTTTGGCTAACTGAGGAGTCTCCATTGCTTCAATCTCTACAACAATGCCAATCTCACGCCAGTATGCAGAGGCTAATTCTTGATAGCCGGTAGGTAAGTGCGCAAAGGCCAGGCTGACAGTCTTGAATCTAATGCCGTCGGCGCCACGAGGAAATCCGGCCTCATCGAGTAACGCTTCTGCCGCTGCCGGGTCATAGGTATAGCGTTCCTTGATCTCTTCGGGCCACTCCTCATATGGCACGTAATAGCCTTTGAGAGAATCCCCCACCACCCCGCGAGGTTCCCAGTTTGCATAACCCCTAAAGAAGGTATTGGCAATGGTCTCAAGGTCCAGTGCCTTCTGCATTGCTATACGCACCCGAATGTCGCTAAAAAGCGGGTTATTCAGGTTCATACTAAAAGCATGATTCGACCGGATAAAAACCTTGTGCACCTCAATTTCGGGATTGCTCCTCTGGAGGCTCTCTACCTGGTCGAGAGACTTGATGTCAGAGGAGATAGCGGCCATACTTCCAAACTCAACCTTACCCGAGCGCATCGCTGCCAGACGTGTTGCCTCTTCTGGCATGACAAGGGCCTTTAACTCGTCCATGTAGGGCAAGCGGTTCTCCGGGTATTTTTCGTCGTAGCCCCAGTAGTCAGGATTCTTGATGAAGGTGTAAGAGCTGCCCTCGACCCAGTCGCCCAGCATCCAGGGCCCGGTGCCGACCAGGTTCCTCCAATCCTTAGCGTCGCCGTATTGCTCGATTACCTCGGGGGGGTATATCCAATTAGTCCACCAATCCGTGATAAGCGCGAACGGATTGACGTGTGGCCGCTTCAGCTTGAAAACGACGGTATATTCGTCGGTGGCCGTTATCGATTCGAATTGCACAGACTTCATATCATGTAATGATGGGCTAGGTTCGGTGAAGCCGCTGCCCACACCCAAGATGCGGTGATAGTTATATTCGACATCCTTGCCAGTTAGCTCCCGCCCGTTCATCGGCGCCTTATCATGCCAGTGAACGCCTCTACGGATATTGAACACAAAAGTTGTGGCGTCGGGCTGTTCCCAGCTTTCCGCCAGCTGCCCTATCAAGTATTCTGGAGGTACGTTTGGACCTTGCCAGCTCCATTCGTCCCTATCTACTGCCCAGTCTCCTATAACTAGCTTCTCTATAACGCCAGAGACGAACAAACTGGCGTTGCCACTAATGAACCAGGCGTCGGCAATCTCAAACTCCTTAGTAGTGGGGAAGGTCAATGTCCCGCCGTACTCTGGCGCGACCACTACCTCCCCGGTGCTGGGGTCGGTCACATACCTCTTGTCGGCGGCGGCTGCCGGTGCCTCTTCCGTGCCAGCGGCCCACAGGCCGGTTGCGGTCAGGGCGAATCCAATCAGGATCGCCAGGCTCTTTCTTACCATACTGCTCATGGTTTATCTCCTTGGAGAAAGCCAGTTGAGAGCACTGACTCCACTGCCGGCCCCTCGCAACGCTCGCGACGGTCGCAAGCGAGCGCACTCTCGTCGAACGAGGGCGACACCCTGTAGCGGCCGCAGCCGCTCGGTCTCTCGTGAGTCTCTTATCGCGTGCCTCCTTTGGCGCGCGCCGCGCCGAAAGGCAGCCATGCGCGCCGTCCAGCCAAGAGCCACCGTAATCCATGCGCGGCGAGCTGTCAAACTCTCTTTCTCGGGCTGGTCAGGCTGGAGCACGGCGGGCGGATCGGGTGGCAACCGTCACCCGGCGCGGGTAGTATGGGCGGTAGTGAAGCGCAGACTGCCGCTCGGCATCCAGACCCTCCGCGAGATTCGTGAGCGGAACTGCTACTACGTGGACAAGACCGGCTACCTCGACCGGCTGCTCGACGAGGGCAAGCACTGGTTCCTGTCGCGACCGCGGCGGTTCGGCAAGAGTCTGTTCCTGGACACCGTGAAGGAGTTCTTCGAGGGCAACGAGGAGCTGTTTCGGGGGCTGTACATTCACGGGCGCCGGGACTGCTCGCAGCGCCACCCGGTGGTGCGGTTGAGCTTCGCCGGCGGCAACTTTGCCAACCCGGGTTACCTGCCCAAGAACGTGATCGCCCAACTGGACGGAATCGAGCGCCAACGGTCGATCCGCGGGCGCTTTGACACGGCGGCGGACCGCCTGCGGGACCTGCTGGAAACCCTGCACCGGGAGACCGGACAGCGGGTGGCGGTGCTGGTGGACGAGTACGACAAGCCGATCCTGGACGCGCTGGAGAAGCCGGAGCTGGCGCGCGCCAACCGTGACGAGCTGAGCGGCGTGTACGGGGTGATCAAGGACGCCGACGCCCACGTGTGCTTCACGTTCCTGACCGGGGTCAGCAAGTTCTCGAAGGTCAACCTCTTTTCGGGACTCAACAACCTCACCGACCTCACCCTCGATCCGCGCTACGCGGCGATCTGCGGCTATACCGACGAGGATCTGGATCGGGTGTTCGCTGCGGAACTCCCCGGGCTCGACCGCGAGCAGATCCGCGACTGGTACAACGGCTACCACTGGCGCGGCAGCGAGCGGGTGTACAATCCCTACGACGTGCTGCGGCTGTTTCACAGCCGCGAGTTCGACGCCCACTGGTTCGAGACCGGTTCGCCGGCGTTCCTGGTGAAGACGCTGTTCGAGCGCCGCGTCACGTCGGTGTCACTGGGGGAGACGGTGAGTACCGCGGAGTTACTGTCGGCGTTCGACGTCGGCGGCCGCTCCGCCGCCGAGCACATCGGCACCGAGGCGTTGTTGTTCCAGACCGGCTACCTGACCATCGACAGCGAGGAGCGGCGCGCCGGCAGGACGATGTATCGCCTCGGCTACCCCAATCGCGAGGTGCGCCAGAGCCTGAACGACCATTTGCTGCGCCACCTGGTGCGGGATTCCAGCCGCCAGACCGCCAACAGCATCCGCCTCTACGACCTGCTGGAGGCGAACGACTTCGACGGCATGCAGGCGCTGTTCCAGGCATTTTTCTCCAGTATTCCGTACCAATGGTACACGAACAACGACATCGCGCAGTACGAGGGCTACTACGCGAGCGTGTTTTTCTGCTACTTCGCGGCCCTGGGATATGAGATCACCGTGGAAGACTCCAGCAGTCACGGGCGGCTGGACATGGCGGTGCGGGCCGGCGGCCAGGTGTACCTG
Organism: Spirochaetia bacterium; assembly: GCA_965208575.1. Taxonomy (GTDB): domain Bacteria; phylum Spirochaetota; class Spirochaetia; order SZUA-6; family Bin103; genus Bin103. The sequence continues at coordinate 386,019 of CBDBOV010000004.1, forward strand.
TTCGAATTCAAGGTCGTGGAGATGGAACCGGAGGGCAGTGCGCTGGCGCAGCTTCAGAGCCGGGACTACGCGGCCAAGTACCGCCACCTGGGCGAGCCGATCCACCTGGTGGGGGTGGAGTTCAGCCGCGCCACCCGCAACGTGACCGCGTTCGCGGTGGCGCCGGGCTGACCAAGCTATACCGGCGTGGCATCTGAAGTCGGCGTGTCGTCCGAGGGGTCCACGTCGTCCGTGAGCCGATGCCTGGTGATTCCCCCGTCCGGGAACCGCTCGTCAAGGGTGCACACAGGCCGTCCGGAGGCACCGTTCCGGCCGCTGGCAACGGTGAAGCTCGCGGACGATTGACGACCGCGCCGAACGCCCCTACCGTGGTTGATCGACGGGCCCAGGTGAGCGGTGGACGCACACGCGACGGGCAGGAGGGAGAATGGCCAGGAAACTGGAAGGCAAGGTCGCCGTCGTTACCGGCGGCAACAGCGGCATCGGCGAAGCAACCGGCAAGGCGTTGGCCCTGGCGGGTGCCAAGGTGGCGCTGCTGGCCAGACGGCAGGACAAGGGCCAGGCCGTACAGGACGAGATTCGGGACGCGGGAGGCGACGCCACCTTCATCGGCTGTGATGTCAGCGACAACGAAGCCGTCGAGGCGGCAATCGCGCAAGCCGTCGAGACCTACGGAGCGATACGTATCCTCGTCAACAACGCCGGCGGCGGTGGGTTTGGCGGCAAGGCCGGGGAACCGATGCGGTTGGAGGACGACGAGACGTGGAACCGCGTCATCTCCGTCAACCTGACCGGCCCGTTCTACGTAACCCGGGCCGTCTGGCCGCACATGGCAGCCGCCGGCGGCGGCGTTATCACCAATATCTCATCCGGCGCCGCCGGGGCGGGCTTCACCCAGAAGATGCTGGAGATACGCGGCGGCTTTGACGTCTCCAGCTACTACGCCGCCAAGGCGGGGCTCGAAGGCTTTACGCGCGTCACCGCGAGCATGGGCGCGCCGGAGAACATCAGGGTCAACGCCATCCGGCCGCGCCTGATAGTGGACAAGAAAGGCCACCACTGGCTCGAACACGTCCGCGAGTACACCCAGATTCTGGACGGCAAGGTGGAGGCGGAAGACATCGCCAACACCGTGCTGTTCCTCAGCTCCGACGATGCTCGCTACATCAACGCCGCGACGCTGGAGGTCGGCGGCGGTACTGTCGCCAACGTCTAACGCGAAGGATGCGACCTTGACCGCCAATGGGCCGGGTCGTATAGTCCGCCGATGCATCGATTCACGGCGAGTCATCTGCACTCGATCACGCGGCGGGCTTTCCGTGCCGCGGGAGCCGCGCGCGCCATCGCGGACGAGGTGGCCGGGATTCTGGTCGGCGCCAACCTCGCCGGTCACGACTCCCACGGGGTGCTGCGTATTCCGGAATACGTGCGGCAGGCGCAACGCGGCAACCTGAAGATGGATGCCGAACCGGCGATCCTGGCGGAGACCGCCACCACCCTGCTGATCGACGGCAACGACGGCTTCGGCCACTACACGGCGCGCCGTGCCATGGCGCTGGCCATCGACAAGGCGCGCGGCGCGGCGGTCTGCTGCGCGAGCCTGGTGCGCACCGGACACATCGGCCGGTTGGGCGAGTACGCGGAGCAGGCAGCGCGGGCCGGCTGCATCGGCATCGTTACGGTCGGCTGGGGCCAGACCGGGGTCGGCAGCACCACGCCGTACGGCGGCGCGCGCGGCGCATTCGGCACCAACCCGATCGCGTTCGGGGTTCCGACCGGCGACGAGGTGCCGTTCATTGTCGACTATGCCACCAGCATGGTGGCCGAAGGGAAGCTGCGCGTCGCCCGCAGCAAGGGAGAGGACCTGCCGGAGGGCTACATCGTCGACCGCAACGGTGTCCCGAGCGTCAAGCCGGAGGATTTCTACGACGGCGGCTTCCTGCTGCCGTTCGGCAACCACAAGGGCTACGCGCTGGCGATGCTGACCTGCCTGCTTGGCGGGTTGTCGGGCCGCTTCGACGTCGAGCAGGGCACCATGGGCGGGGCGTACCTGCAGGTGATCGACGTAGCCGCACTCACACCCCTGGAGACGTATCAGCAGGGGGTTCGGGCGTTCCTGGACGGCATCAGGGGGACGCCGCCGGCGCCCGGATTCGACGCGGTGCTGGTGCCGGGTGACTTCGAGCACCGCTCGCGCGCACAGCGTCTTGCGCACGGGGTCGAGGTGCCGGAGGCGATCTACCGGCAGATCGAGGAATGCGCCGCGAAGCTCGGCGTGGCGCTGGGAGAGGACGCGGTGGCAGCGTCCGACATGGTGCGCTACGCAACCGAGTAGACGCCGAGCATGCTTCCCCACGCCAGAGGGCCGCGCACCTCGGGTCCCCATCCCAGCGACACCAAATGAGTTTCTGGACGCCGCACGGCATCGGCCATCCGGCCTACCGGCCGTCGGTGGCGGGCCTCAATGGCATGGTGGCATCCGGTCACTCGCTCGCCTCGCAGGCGGGGGTGCACATCATGCAGGCGGGCGGCAACGCGATCGATGCGGCGATTGCCGCGGCGGCGGCGGTGGGCGTAGTGGAGCCGGCGATGTCGGGCGTCGGCGGCGACGGCTTCATCCTGATCTTTGACGCCGCGACCGGGCGGCCGTACGGCGTCAACGCCACCGGGCCGGCGCCGGCACGCGCGACGCGCGAGCGCTACCTGGAGCGCGGCGGCATTCCGTTGCACGGCATGCTGAGCGTGTCGGTGCCGGGCCTGGTCGACGGCTGGCTGCTGGCGCAGCGCCGGTTCGGCAAGCTGGACCTGGCTCAGGTGCTCGCCCCGGCGGTCGAGCTGTGCGAGCGCGGCTTCCCGGTGAGCCACAAGCTGGCCGCCGCCCTGGCGGCCGAGCACGGGCCGCTGGCGGCGGACGCCGCGGCCGGGGCGGTGTTCGCACCACGCGGGCGTCCGCTGCGCGCGGGCGAGATCCTGGTGCAGCGCGACCTGGGCACCACGCTGCGCCGGATCGGCGAGCAGGGCCGGGCGGCGTTCTACGAGGGCGAGATTGCGCGCCGCATCGGGGAAGCCAGCCGCGCACACGGCGGCGTGCTGGACGAGGACGACCTGGGCGCCTACCACGCCCGCTGGGACGAGCCCATCCACGTGGACTACCACGGCCACCGGGTGTACGAGATGCCGCCCAACTCCAGCGGCCACGTCCTGCTGCAGGCGCTCAACCTGGTGGAGCGGTTCGACCTCGCCGGCATGGGCTGCCTGTCGGCCGACGGCATTCACGTCATGGTGGAGGCGATCCGGCTCGCTTTCGCCGACCGTGAGCGGTACGTGGCCGATCCCGACTGGATCGACGTGCCGCTCGACCGCCTGCTGGGAAAGGACTACGCCCGGCAACGGGCAGCCTTGATCGACCCGGCGCGTACTACTCCCGGCGTCGGTCCCGGCGCGCTGCCCGGCGCGGATCAGGCGGGCGATACCACCTGCCTGTGCGCGGCCGACGGCGCCGGCAACGCGGTGTGCCTGCTGCAGAGCATCCAGACCGCGTTCGGCTCCTGCGTGGTCGCCGGCGGCACCGGCGTTCTGCTCAACAACCGTATGACCTACTGGCACCTCGAGGCCGATCACCCGAACGTGCTCGCTCCCGGCAAGCGGGTGCGCCACACCATGAACCCGGTCATCGCCACGCGCGCCGGCCGCCCGGTGATCGTGTGCGGCACGCCGGGGGCGGACACGCAGGTGCAGACCAACCTGCAACTGCTCGCCGGCGCCATCCACTTCGGCATGACCCCGCAGGAGGCGGTCGAGGCGCCGCGCTGGCGCAGCCTGCAGAACCCGATGGAGTCCACCCTCCCCCACACCTGTGAGGACCGGCTGGACATGGAAACCCGCTTCCCGCCGGCGGTGCGGGCAGCCCTGGAGAGCAAGGGCCACCGTGTCCATACCATCGGCCCCTGGGGCGGCCCCGGCAACGCCCAGTTCATCGGCATCGACGCCACCACCGGCGTGCTGCAAGGCGGCTCCGACCCGCGCCGGGACGGCTACGCCATCGGCTTCTGATGCAGGTCGAACGCGCCATGCGATCGGTCCCAGGCGGTCAGCGCGACTGATCTTGCGTCATGAACCATTATGCGGATAGTCTATGAACCGTGAAGTCAATCACAGTTCATAAACTGGACGACGCCTTGGCCCGGGAGCTGGAACTGAAGGCTCGGCGCGAAGGCGTGTCGATCAACCGGCTGGTCAAAGGACTGCTGCGAGCATCGCTCGGCCTCGAGAAACCCGCCGCCATCGACAGGCGGGCCGACTTCGAGGATCTGTTCGGCGGCTGGTCCGAGGAAGAGGAGCATCGGTTCAAGCGCCGGTTGGCGGATCTCGAACGCATAGCGCCCGACGAGTGGTAGTTGGTCCGTGAGGTGGATCCTGCTCGATACCAACGCGTACAGTGCGTACCGACGCGGCAACTCGGATGTGCTGGATGCGCTTGGCAGGGCCGAAAGGGTGTTCATGTCGGTGTTTGTTCTGGGCGAACTCCTGTACGGCTTCCGCGGTGGCAATCGATATGTCCAGAACCGGCGTGAACTCGGTGCTTTTCTCGACAAGCCATCGGTGTTCGTGGCCACGGCTACCGACGAAACGTCCGAGCAATTCGCGGTAACCAAGGAGGCCCTCCGCCAAGCCGGCACGCCGCTACCCATGAACGACGTGTGGATCGCCTCGCATTGCCTTCAGTTGGGCGCCACCATGGTCACGCTCGACGGACACTTCGGCAACGTCCCGGGACTACGCGTCTGGCCGCCGGCCGGCGCATGAGAAACAGCACACTGGGGAGTGACCGTACAGACTCTCAGCGCAATGGGTGCGGGCGCGTCGGCGGATCGACGTCGGCCGGAATCGGACACACGTAGGGGGTGCCGTTGGCGGCCGCCGCCAACTCGGCCTGTGCGTTGCGCAAGTGCTCGGGATCCAGGTACAGGTCGAGCGCCGCCACCGCCATCACCTTGGCGGAGTGCATCATGCCCTTGTGACCGATTGAGGTAGCCCCGGTGGCCACGATGCCCCAACTGTGGCCGGGGGCTTGGGTGGCCCAGCAGGCGGTGCGCAGCATGCTCAGCGGCGTGATCCAGCTCACGTCGCCCACGTCGGTAGAGCCGGTGCCCACCCAGTCCGCGTCCCACGCCGGGAAGTTGTCGCCGATCAGCGGTTCGTGCGCCAGCCGTTGCAGCCGCGGACGCTCCTCCGGCGGCGTCTGCCAGCCGGCGAACATCTCGTCGGCGCCCCGCGCCCGGAACGCCGCGTTGACCGTCGCCGCGTACGCCTTCTCCTCGGCGGTGAACTCGATCGGACCGACCAGTTGCATCGCCTCGTACTGCAGATCCGCCAGGTGAGCGTTGTTGAGCACCCGCGAGCAGGCGCCGCGCACCCGCATCTGCACGGTGGTGTCGGTCATCAGCGCCGCGCCGCGGGCGCAGTTGCGGACCCGCTCGGACACCTCCTCGATCTCGGCCCGTTCCAGGGCGCGCACGAAGTACCACACCTCGGCGGTGTCCGGGACCACGTTGGGCAGCTTGCCGCCGTCGGTGATCACGTAGTGGATGCGCACCTTGTCGGTGACGTGCTCGCGCAGGAAGTTGACGCCGACGTTCATCAACTCCACGGCGTCCAGGGCCGAGCGCCCCTCGTGCGGCGCGCCGCCGGCGTGCGCGGTGCGGCCGTGGAAACGGAACACCAGGTCGTTGACGCCGACGCAGGTACCCTTGGACGGTGCGTTGACATTGGCCGGGTGGAAGTTGAACGCCGCATCCAGGTCGTCGAACGAGCCGGTGCGGGCCATGAACGCCTTGCCGCTGATCTGCTCCTCGGCCGGACAGCCGTAGTAGCGCACGGTGCCGGCGGTGCCGGTCTCCTGCAGCCAGCGCGCCACGGCCACCGCCGCGGCCAGGCCGCCGGTACCGAGCAGGTTGTGCCCGCAGCCGTGGCCGGGGCCGCCCTCCACCACCGGCTCCTGGGTCGGCTGGCGCTTCTGTGACAGCCCAGCCAGCGCGTCGTATTCGCCCAGGTAGCCGATGATCGGGGCGCCGGAACCTGCCTCGGCGCAGAACGCGGTGGTGATGCCGCCCAGGTCCCAGGTCACGGCAAACCCCTCGGCGGCCAGGAAGTCCGCCTGCAGCTTGGAAGAGGCGAACTCTTCCCAGGCCACTTCCGGGTTGGCCCACAACGTGTCGGCCATATCCGTAAACCGCCCCCGGTTCCGGTCGAGCCACTCGATGACATCCTGTTTACTGTGCATAAGCTCCTCTCCGTGCTCTACCTATCGGCCCAGTCCAGCCCCACGTCCCCTGAGCCGCGGATCGAGCAGGTCGCGCACGGCGTCGCCGAACATGTTCAGGCTGTAGATGGTAACGGTCAGGCAAAGACCTGGCCAGAGGGCCAGCCACGGCGCCGCCTCCATGTATTTGCGCCCTTCCCGGCTCAGCATGCCTCCCCAGTCAGGAATTGCGGGCGGCAGACCGAAGCCCAGGTAGCCCAGCGAAGCCAGAGCCATGATAACGCCGCCTACACTGGTGCTGAATGAAATGATTATGACGGGTGTGATATTGGGCAAGACGTGGCGTAAGAATGACCTCCATTTCGACGAACCGACGGCCTCCGCCACCACAAAATAGATACTCTCCTTGATGCCGATCACGGCGCTCCTGATTACGCGCGCGCCAGCTATACCTCCTGATATACCCAGGATCAGGATTATCTGCACGAGACCCTTCCCCACTATGGAGATGACCGTCAACATGAGCAGCAATCCCGGGAACGCCATCCAGGAGTCGACAAATCTCTGTACGATCAGATCCAGCTTACCACCCACGAATCCGGAAACGCCGCCTACCAGGGTACTGATGAGGACACTGAGCGTGGTCACCGTCAGACCGACAAGTACGGAAACACGAGCCCCGAATATGACACGGCTGAGAACGTCTCGTCCGGTTTGGTCGGTACCCAGTAGATATTTGGAGGACGGGCCCAAGAGCCTGTCTGCCAGGTGCATTTCCTTGTATGGATAAGGGGCTAATTCGCCCCCGAACACAGCCACCACAATCAATAGGAGTATGACGATTCCGCTGGCCATGCCCAGTGGCTTCTGGCGGGCCAGCCTGACGAAGAAATCGGCCACGGCACTACGGCTCTTTGGCGTACCTGCCGGTGAGGATGGCGCGGTACCAGCACTACTCATAGTCCGATTCCACTCCTATTGATAGCGGATCCTGGGGTCCAAATAGGGATACAACATGTCGATGAGGAGAATATTGAGCAGGACTACGGTGGAAAGAATCAGGTTGATTGCCGAGATTACCGGGTAATCTCGTTTATCGAGTGCGTCCAGAAACATCCGGCCGAGCCCCGGCAGAACAAATATGTCCTCCATGATGACGGAGCCGCCTATCAGGATCGGCAGATGCAGGCCGACCAGCGTCACGATCGGGATGAGAGCATTCTTGACGGCGTGTCGGGCTACGACGACTCTCTCCTTGAGGCCCTTCGACCAGGCGGTTCGGATGTAGTCTTGCCTGAGCACCTCCAGCATCATGGTGCGCGTCATCCGCATTATGGCTGCCGACATGCCGGTGCCCAGAATCAAGCCTGGAATGAAGAACATGCCGAGATTCCCCAGTGGATTGTCCGCGAACGTAATCAACTCGACCGGTGGCGACCAGCCCCACCAGATCGCCGGGAACAGCATGATCATGATTCCCAGCCAGAAGTTAGGGGTTGCCATGCCGATTACGGCGACGGTCCGTCCTAGGTAGTCGGTGGGCGTATCCTGGCGGATCGCCGAGTAGATGCCGACCGGCAGGGCTATCACGAGCGCGATTGCGATTGCCATGGCACCGAGCTCGATGGTGACCGGCAATCTACCCGATATCCTCTCCGCTATCGACCACTGGCCGATAAGCGACTCGCCAAACGTGCCGTGCAGAAAAATACCTCTCATCCAGCGTCCATACTGCATGTAGACCGGCACGTCCAACCCCAGCGAATGCCGAAGCGCCACCTCGTCCACCTGGCCTCCGGTCTGCGGCCCCAGCGAAGTCACGAGATAGTCCACTACATCGCCGGGTATGAAGCGGGCCGCGAGAAACACCAGGATGGTCAACATGAACAGGGCCGGGATGGTCAGCAACAACCGCCTGATGAGATAGGCTCTCATGGGACAGACCTCATTTTCTTTGCCCCGGCGAAAGCCGCAAAGGGAGCTGGGATGCGCTACGGTACGCGACCGCCTCCCAGCTCCCAGGCAGTCCGGTTGGGCCGGAAGCGCCGCCGCAGGCGGCGGCTTCGGGGCGCTAGTAGTGAGTGAAACCCACTAGTAGCCCATTGCTTCCTTCAGGTCCTGGTCAATCCAGAGGCGGGCAAAGAGCGTATTGCGTTCCGCGCGTCCCATGTTCCATTCGCCGTTGTAACCCTTGACCCACGGTTGATTCACGCTATAGATGGGACTGGTGGACTTGGTCAGGCCCCAGTGCTCCCTTACCATGATCTCATCGGCCTGTCTGATAATGCTCTTCATCTCGTCCATGTCGATCGGCTCCACGTCCGGAAACTCCGAGTGCCACCCTCCGCCGGTCGAACGATACAGGGCATCCACCCGCGGGTCGGTAGCCTTGTTGAAGCAAATCCTGCAATAGCTGGTCTTCGTGCCAAGGTTCCAACGCATGCCAAAGGTGCCCGCGAAGCCCTGGTATGTGCCACTCAACAGGTGCCACTCAGCCGTCTTCGCCGCGTTTCTGGCTCCGGACTCGGCATTGGACTGCAAGACGAGCTCGCTTTCAACGCCAATGGCCTCAAAGTAGCCCATGACGATCTCTGCGTAGGTCGGGTCGAACCTGTCGTGCAGGGCTAACGCGATCTTGAATCGATAGCCGTCGTCGCCGCGCGGGTGCCCGGCCTCATCAAGCAGAGCTTCCGCCGCGGCCGGGTCGTAGCGGTATTCTTCCTTGATCTCTTCGGGCCATTCCTCATATGGCCAGTAAAATCCTTCCGCCACGTTTTGCGAGACCAACCCACCAGGGGTCGGATCTCCGTAGCCCCGGAAGTAGTTGGCGGAAATGTTCTCGCGGTCCACCGACATCTGCAGTGCCTTGCGCACGTTGGGATCGTCAGTGGGTGCCAACGCCCAGTTGAAATTGAACTGGCCCGATGGTCCCCCATAAACGCTCCACGCCTCGATCTCAGGGTTGGTCTTCTGCAGGGTCTCCAAGTCGTCGATCGAGTAGATGTTTACGTCGCCGGTGTTACCCATGTAATCAACTTTGCCGGTGCGCAGTGCCGCCAGACGGGTTGACATGTCCGGCATGAGGAGGGCCCGGTACTCGTCAATGTACGGCAGGCGGTTGTCCGGAAATTTCTCGTCGTAGCCCCAGTAGTTGGGATTCTTCTGCCAGGTTACGGAGCTTCCCTCTACCACGTCAGTCAGTCGCAACGGCCCGGTACCGACCACGTTCCGCCAGTCCTTCATGTCTCCGTATTCCTCGATCACCTCACGCGGGACCGCAAACCAGAAATTGTTGAGCATACTCTCCAGCGTGGCGAGTACAGGGTTCGTCAGCTTGATCTCAACCGTCCATTGGTCAGTGGCGGTTACCGACTCGACAGGTACACCGAGCAGATACCCATGGGCACTAGGTCCGGCTTCGGCAAAATCTCCCAGACCCAGATAGCGGTGGAAGTTCCACTCGACGTCGTAGGCATCGAACCCGCGACCGTTCACCGGTGCCTTGTCGTCCCAGGAGACGCCCTGGCGGATACTGAAGATCAGCGTGGTGTCGTCGGGCATGGACCAGCTTTCGGCCAGAGCCCCCCTACTGAACTCGGGCGGTCGGTCCCAGAATCCGAAATTGAACGTGTCCCTGGATATTCCCCAGTCGGTGAAGGCGAGCGGCTCATTGACGCCACTGATGAAGTGGGCCGCCCAGCCGCCACCAATCAGGAACGGATCAGGATTCTCGGCAAGAGCCTTCGTCGGCCAGGTGATTGTCCCGCCATACTCCGGCGCGGTCACCATCTTGCCGGTGGTGGGGTCGAGCACCATCTCCTTCTCGGCGGTCGCGGCCGGCTCCTCTTCCGCCGCCGCGGCCCAGAGACCGGTTGCGGTCAGAACGAGGACCAGCGCAACCGCGAGGGTCCGTGTGATCTGTACAACGTGCATACGTAACTCCGTATGTTGACTTGTTGAGAGTGTTGCGGAGCGCCGTGCCGCTCTCTGGCCACTCTCGCGCCCGCAACGCAGGCAGTCAGTCAGACTGGCACGCTCGCCCCGAGGCGTCAAGCGCGCGCGGACTCGACAATTCCTATGTTGGCTTGCCATCACCTCGACCCTCCGCGGCGCGCCCACCGAGGTAGAGCTGGGTACCGCCGAGGGGCTCAAGGGAAGCTCGTGCGCCAACCTGTGCAACCTGTTCACGGTAGAGCAGCGCCGGCTGCGAACCTTCGTGGGGAGCGTCGGTGCGGACAAGATGCGCCAAGTGTGCCGGGCGCTGCTCGTCGCCAGCGGGTGCGACTGAACAGGGCACACGAACGCCGCGCCGGCAGCGGGGTCAGGCGAAGTTGACGCCGGTGATGCGCGGCCACTCCGCCACCGGCGGCGGTGGCGCGTTGTTGGCTCCGGGTACGGTCTGATCGAAGTCGATGAGCGAGCCGGTCATCATGCCGGATTCGCCGGACGCCAGAAAGGCAACGGTGCGGGCGATCTCGTCCGGCTTGAGGAGGCGCCCGAACGGCCTGGATGCCTCGGCGGCCTGCAACCAGCCGTCGCCGGCGCCGTGGTAGCGGCGCTGGATGGCGTCCTCGGCCGGGGTGTCCATGGAGCCGACGTGAATGGCGTTCACCCGGATGCGGCTGTGCATCACCGCGTTGGCGACGTTCTTCGTGAGGGCGTCGAGGGCGCTCTTGGAGATGGCGTAGCTCATCAGGAACGGCGGGCCGCAGCGTGCCACCACGCTGGAGATGTTGACGATCGATCCCGCCACGCGCTCGCGCTGCATCAGCCGGATGGCATCCTGCATCAGCAGCAGCGGCGCGCGGGCGTTGACCGCCATCATGCGGTCGAACTCGTCCGGGCTCGCGCTCCAGATGCTGTCGCGATCGGTGACCGCGGCGGCGTTCACGAGCACGTGCAGGGTGCCGAACCGCTCGTCGGCGGTGGCGACCAGGCGGCGGCAGTTGGCCACCTCGGCGAGGTCGCCGGACACGTAGTACGCACGGCAACCGCCGGCTTCCAGGTCCGCCGCTACCGCCTCACCGCGCGCCACGTCGCGCCCGCTGAGCACGATGCCGGCGGCCCCGCGCGCCGCGAACAGGCGCGCAACCGCCTCGCCCAACCCCTGGCTGCCGCCGGTCACTACCGCATAGCAGCCCTGCAAGGAATCATCACTCATGGCGGCGCTACCATAGCCGGGCGCCGGCTCCCTCGCCTACCACGGCGACCGCGTGCTCCGGCAGCCAGGCGCGGCGGCCGTCGTCCAGGGCTACCTGGTACCAGTCGTTGCGCCGCTCCAGCACCACCAGCTCCGTTCCCGCATGCAGCGCGCCGTCGAAGCTGGCCTCGTAGGCGGCTCCGTCGCCACGCCGGGCCACCACCTCCGGGGCCACCACCACGGCGGCGGAATCCTGCAAATCGACCAGCTCGACCGCTACGGAACCGCCCATGGCGACCGCAACCACCGCGGCGGCGGCCACGACCGCTCCGACCACCTGGCGGCGCACCCGCCGCCAGGTGCGCCACGCGTGCAGCCGTTCGCGCACACGGCGGGCAGGCGCAACCATGGTGGCCAGGGCCCGCAGCAACGCGAGCAGCCACAGCAGGTTCCAGGCGGTCAGCAGCAGGGCCGTGCGCGCCCGCAGCGGCATCGTGAAGTGCCAGAAGAACAGCAGGCGCGCCACGCCGCCGGCGGCGGTGGGTGCGACCCGGTCGCGGCGCAGGGAGCGGGCGTGGCGCAGGCTCTGCTGCAGGTTGCGGTCCGCCGGAATGAACTGCTGCGCCTCCCGGTAGTACAGGATGGCGCGGCCGAGGTCACCGAGGCGCAGGTAGCTGTTGCCGATGTTGTACAGCAGGTAGCCGTTGCCGCCGCCGAGTGCCGCGGCGGCCGCCTCGTAGCGCAGCAGCGCGGCGCGAAACTGCTCTGCCGCCGCGGCGGAGCGGCGCTCGCCGGCGAGCCGGTTGCCTGCGGCAAAGTGGCGCTCCGCCTCGGCCAGCAGCACCGCCGGCGCGGCGGCCGGGTCCGGGGTGGCCGCGGCCGCATCCTGCGCCGCCGCCGGCACGGCCGCTCCCAGGCCGCACAGCGCGGCAAGCAGAACTACCCGCCGAAAGCCGCCGGGAAGCCGAAGCCGCTCGCGGGCGCCGTGCAACGACACAGAGCCGTTGCCGCCGCGGCTCCGGTGCCGATCAAGAGTGCGGCTCATCGGCGCAACTCAGCCTCGACGTCGGCAGCCCATGCGCGCAGGTCGGCCGTCACGTCCGCACCGGTACCGGCAGCGCCGTAGCGGGCCGCTTCCAGGCCGCCGAACAGAACGCCCAGTTGGTCGACGTGGCGCTCCGACACCCCGCGTTCGCGCAGCAGACCGGCGACGTCGGCAATGCCGTGCACCGGGCGCCCGGCGGTGAATCGTTCCGCCAGGTAGGTGCGCAACGCGTGGTGCTGGGCCGACGGGTCGGCATACGACGGGCCGGCATGTGCGGGGCCGGCGCCGGCATCGAGGGCGCGGCGCAACCGGCTCAGGGCGGCGCCGGGGCTGCCCGTCCGTTGCCGGCGGCGACGGACCGCGGTCCATGCGGAGAGTCCGGCCAGCAGCAGGGGCGCCGCCAACAAGGCGGCAAGCCCGCCGGACGACGCGGCGAAGGCGAGCGCGTCGAAGCGCTGTTCCTTGAGCAGCAGCGGACCGGCGTAGTTGTGCGTAATCCCCTCCTCGCGGCTGGCCACCGCGGCGCTCGGCACCGCTCCGTCGCCGTCGCCCTCCACGTCCAGCATGGTCACCTGGCGGGTCGGCTGTACGCTCACCGGAATGGGGTCGCTGGCCAGCTCCACGTAGCGGCCGCCGGCGGCGTCGAATACGACCAGGCGCACCGGCGGGATGGCGGTGGTCTCGTGACTGAGCGCCCGCACCGTGCGGCGGACGGTGGCGCGTTCGAAGGTTGCCGCGGCCGCCGGCGCGTCGCTGATGCGAAACGCTTCGAAGCCGTCCATTCGGCCGATGTCCAGGGGCGGCAGGGTGCGCAGGTCGCCACTGCCGGCAATGGTCACCGTGAGGTCGATCGGGTCGCCCACCTTCACTTCCCGCGGCGCAGCCTCGGCGCCGATCGTGAACGTGCCCACCAGGCCGCTGAAGGCCCCGGGGCGCCCCGCGTCCGGCAGCGGCTTGACCTGCAGCATCAGCTCGTTGGACGGCAGCACGAAGCGTTGCGTGACCGCCTGCCGTACGGCACGCCCGAAGACGTCGCGCGTGTTGCGATAGCCGGCGATGCCCTCGAACACCAGGGTCGCCTTGGGGATGGCCAACTCGCCGGGCCGCTGCGGGATCAGCGTGGTGGTGAAGCTCAGCGTCCCATGGCGCTCGCCGTCGACGCCGGTCTCGCCGCGCTGCCAGACCACTTCGCGGCCGGACACCTCCAGGCGCACCGGATCGTCTGCCATCGTTGCGGGCCGCCGGTGTTCGTAAGTGACACCGGTGCCGGGCGCGCCGTCGAACAAAGGATAGCTCAACTGGTGGAACCGCTCCGGGCCAAGGCGCGGATCCCACATCCAGGTGGTGGTGAGCACTACCGGCTGGCCGACCCAGACCTCGCGTTCATCCAGGGTCAGGTGCAGGCGGTAGCCGTCCACAGCGCCGGGCTCGTTCACCTCCACCGTGATCTCCGGTGTGTACCGCTGCACACCGCCGGCGACGACCGCCAGCGCGGGAATGGTGAGCGTGCCGGCCCGGGTGGCGGTGAGCTGATAGGTCATGACGTAGCCGCGGCGCACCTCGCGCGTGGAATTGCCGTTGATTACGGTCACGCTTTCGCTGTTGTTGGGGCCGGCCGCCAGCGGACGCACGGTGAAGCCGTGCAGCGCGCCGAGGTCGGGCGGCGTGACCTGGTCGGTGCCGCCCACCGCGATCTGGTAGCGAAACGGATCGCCCACGTCCACCGCCCGGCGGTCGACCGCGGCCCGCACGGAGATCTCCTGGGCGCCGGCGATGACCGCGCCCGCGATCAACGCCAGCACCGCCGCGGCACGTGCCAACCGGAATGGGATGGCCCGGCTCACCATGGCGCGCACGGCCCCGGCGCAGCTCGGGCGCTTGCGGTTGTCCGATCGTACGCCGATGTCCGGCCGACACCCCATTCGTCCTACCAATCCCGCGCCACCGGTTCCATCTGCTGCCGGCGGCGTTCCATCATGGCGGCAAGCGCCTCTTCGGCGGCGATGATCTGTCGCGCCACGGCGTCCGCCTCCTCATCGGAGCGCGGCGCGTCGGCCATCTCCTGCTGCGCGCCGGAGTCCTGCTGCCCCTGGTTCTGCGGCGGCGCCTGCTGCTCCTGCTGTTGATCCGCTCCCTGCTCTGACCCGTCCTGTTGTTGCTGTTGTTGCTGCTGCCCCTGTCCTTGCGGTTGCTGTTGTTGATCTCCGTCGCCTGGTGAGCCGGTACCCTGCTGCGCCATCTGCCGGCGCAACTCGTCGAGCAACGTGCGCGCCCGTTCCAGGTGGTAGGCGGCGGCCTCATGATCGCCGGCCAGCCGCAGGGTGCGCTCGTAGCTCTTGATGGCGGACTCCAGTGCCGGCATCGCGCCCGCCGGGTCGGTCTGGGCGAGCTGTTCCGCCTCCGCCATCCAGGAGTGTCCGACGGCGAGGTGGCCGGCGGCGGCGAGCCGGTCCTCGGCGGCGTTGTTGATGGCGGCCTGCAGCAGGCGCCGCGCGGCGCCGTAGCGGCCGAGCCGATACGCCGCCGCCCCGGCGTTGTACAGCAGTCCCGCGTTGCCCGGCCGCAGCTCGGCGGCGCCGGCGAAAGCGCCGGCGGCGGTTTCGAAGTCGCCGGCGTGGTAGGCGGACACTCCGGTCCGCGCCGCGCGCTCCGGCTGGCCCAGCGCCGCGGCGCCGCTGCCGCTGACCGCGAGCCAGCCGGCCACCGCCAGCAGGCACAACGCGCGCGGGCTGATGCACCTTCCCGCGGGTTGGACGGCGAGAGGCTTCACCCGGCTACCTCCGGCCATCCCGTACCGTTCCCACGCCCGCCGGCGTGCGCTGCCGGCGCAGGAGGCCCCCCGGCTGGCGCACGCGCAGGCGTGGCAGCCGCAAACGGTCCGGCACGGCGGAGGCGACCGCGAACAGCAGCAGGGCAAGCCCGATGAAGATCTGAAACCGCTCGCTGATCAGCTCCATCGCCTCCGCCTCCAGCAGGCGCCCGGGGGCGGCGGCGATCATCTCCCGGTACAGGCGCCCCAGGTCCAGGTTGCCGGTGGCCCAGTGCACGTAGCGGCCCGCCGGGGTGGCGCCGGCCACGGCGCGGAGCAGGTCGGCGTCCAGCACGCTGAGCACGATCTCGCCGTCGTGCTCGATGTAGGCGGCGGCTCCGGAGTCGGACCGTTGCGGGTCGGGTATCGGCTGGCCCGCGGTGTCGCTACCGAGTCCGATGGCCAGGATGCGGGCCCCGCCCTGGCCGAGCGTCTCGGCCGCCTCCACCGGGAAACTGTCGTGGTCGCCGCCGTCGGTGATCAGCAGCACGTCCTTGAATTCGCGCACCTGGTTGTCGAGCACGTCGTCGTGCACCGTCCGCAGCGCGTCGCCGAGCAGCGACCCGCCGCGGCTCACGCTGCTCACCGACAGTTGCTGCACGGCCATGCGGAAGAAGCCGTAGTCGAACGTCAGCGGGCTCTTTACCACCGCGCTGCCGGCGTACGCCACCAGCGCCACCCGATCCCCGTCCAGCACCTGCACCGCGTCCAGGATCGCCAGCTTGGCGCGCTCCAGCCGATTGGGCGCCAGGTCCTCGGCCAGCATGCTGCGCGAGGTGTCCACCACGAACACCACGTCGCGGCCGCGCCGCTCCACGGTGGTGGGACTCGACTCCCAGCCCGGCCGGGCGATGCCGATCACCAGCAGCGCCAGCCCCGCCAGCGTGAGGACGGCCAGCAGCGGGCGCGCGCCCCACGCCGGCGCCGCCCGCTCCGGCACGGCGCGGAACCGGGCCGCGTCGCGCCGCCGGGCCCGCCCGGCCAGGTACAGCGCCGCCGCCAGCGGCAGCAGCAGCCACAGCAGCAGGAACGCCTCGGGATGCACGAAGCGCAGCGCGCCGTCGGTTGCGATGAGCGCCATCACGGGCTCCGGCGCAACACGGTCGCGCTCAGCAGGGTGGCCGTGAACATGCACGCCGCGGCGGCCACGGCCCAGGGCACGAAGCGCTCGCGATAGCTCACGTAGCGCACCGACTCGATCTCGCTGCGCTCCAGGGCATCGATCTCGCGGTACACCTCGTGCAGAGCGCGCGCATCCCCGGCGATCCGGAACAGGCCGCCGGTGGTCTCGGCGATGGCGCGCAGGGCCGCCTCATCGATCTCGCGCCGGCCGAGCCGGAACAGCGTGGTGTTGCCCTGCGCGCGTACCGTCTCGTCCGCGGCGATGCCGATGGCGTGCACGGTGATGCCCCAGTCACGCGCCAGCTCGGCCGCGGCCAGCGGGTCGCGGGTGCCGGTGTTGTTGATGCCGTCGGTGAGCAGCACAACCACCTTGCTCTTGATCTCGTAGGTGGCGCCGCCGCCGGCGGCGCGCAGCTCCTCCTCGGCGGTGTGCAGGCGGGCCGCGGCCAGGGCGATGGCATCGCCGATCGCGGTGCCGTCTTCGGCGCTGCCCTTGCCGGCCAGCTCGATGCCGTGCAGGAAGCCGCCGGCGGCGTCGTGGGCCAGGGTGAGCGGCAGAATGGTCTCCGCGTAGCGGGCGAAGGTGATCAGTCCGATCAGGTCCTGGGAACGCCCCTGCAGGCCGGAGTCGTCGCCGCTGATGAACCGCGCGAGCACCGCTTTGGCGGCCTGCAGGCGGCTCGGGCTGTCCTGCCCGGCGGCCATCGGCACCCGCATGCTCGACGACCGATCCACCACCAGCTCGATCGCCACCCCGCGGCTGACGTCCACCACCTGCTCCTGCCCCTCGCGCGGGCGCGCCAGCGCCACCACCAGCAGCAGCAGGGACGCCACCTGCAGCGCCAGCGGCAGCCACGCCAGCCGCTGCCGCCACGACGGCGCCACCGCGGCCGGCAACGCCGCCGAGGAAAAGGGCAGGCCGGCCTGCCGGCGCCCGGCCCGGTGGCGCAGCAGCGGCAGCGCCGCCACCACCGGCGCCAGCAGGAATGCCCACGGCGCTTCAAACTGCAACCGCGGCCTCCTCCCCGGGCACCAGGCGCAACGCGGTGACCAGGTCGGCCGCCGTGTCGATCAAGCCGCGCGCGGCCGCCGCCGGCGGGCGCGCCCCCGCAAACTTGACCCGGTCGCAGCTTGCCAGGAAGGCCCGCAGGGCGTGCCGCTGCGCGTCGTCCAGCCAGTCCGCGTCGGCCACGATCTGCATCAGCTCCTCGGTGGTCCGCTCCGGGGCACGCACCGCGAACCGCCGTTCCAGGTAGCGGCGCACGACATCGGCCACGGCGTGGTGGAACGCCAGCGGATCGCGCTCCGGCAGGTCGCCGGCGGCCAGCTCCCTGAGCATGCGCAGCGCCGCCTCGTGCGGCGGAACGAGCGCCGCGCGGGCGCGCGCGCGGGCCGCCCGGCGCCGCCACCAGAACGCGGCGGCGGCACCGGCGGCGGCCAGCGCCAGCACCACACCCGCGAGCAGCGCGACCTGGGTGATGCGCGGCGCCACCGCTACCGGATCCTGCACCTCGCGCGGTCGCGGCGCCGCCTCCGCCGGGTCGATCACCGACACCACCGTCACCGGGATCGGTTCCGTGGTCAGCCGGATCTCCCCCCCGGCGTCGGCGGCGGCAGCGGGCGCGCCCGCGATCGCCACCTGCAGGGCGGGAACGGTATAGTCCCCGGCCAGGAACGGCTGCAGCTCGAACCGTCGCAGCCAACGCACCAGGCCGTCTTCGATCAACTCCGGCGGCGCGGTATGCATCCGCTCCACGCGCAGCGACCCGGCCTCCAGCTCCGCGGACGCGGGCAACCGCACCGCCCGGCCCTCGGCAGCGTGCACCTCCACCTCCACGGTCAGCCACTCGGCCGTGGTGATGGCGTCGCGGTCGGCCCGCACCGACAGCGCGGCGCCGTCCGCGGCGGCGGCCCGCTGCACCGGCCACGCGACCGCCGCGTCCTGCTCACCCGCCCCGCCGCCCGCACAGCCGAACAGCAGCGCCAGCCACGCGCCGACCACGCCCCAGGCAGCGCCGCGCCGCCACGCCACCGTGCTACCGTCCGCCCGCGGCGCGCCGCTCGCGCGCCTTGAAGAAGCGCACCAGGTCGCGCGTCCACGACCGGTCGGTGTGGATCGGAATCTGGTCGACGCGCAGTCTGCGCAACTGCGCCGCGAGGTTGTCCTGCCGTTCCCGTCCGCGCCGCTCGTAGTCCGCGCGCACCCGGCGGCTGGAGGTGTCCACCAGCACGCGGCGCCCGGTCTCCGCGTCTTGCAGGTCGAGCAGCCCGGCACGCGGCAACGACAGCTCATGCGGATCGACGATCGACGCCGCGATCAGGTCGTGCCGCGCCGCCGCCAGCCGCAACTCCGGCTCGTAGTCCGCGGCGAGAAAGTCGGAGACCAGGAACACCGTGGCCCGGCGACGCTGCACGCGGCTGACGAAGCGCAGCGCCGCTCCGATGTCGGTGCGCGTGCCCTCAGGCTCGAAGAACAGCAATTCCCGCACCAGGCGCAGCACGTGCGTCACGCCCTTCTTGGGCGGGATGAACAGCTCGACCTCGCCGGTGAACGCAACCAGGCCGACCCGGTCGTTGTGCCGGATCGCCGAGAACGCCAGCAGCGCGGTCAGCTCCGCCGCCACCTCGGTCTTGCTCTTGGCGGCCGAGCCGAACGTCCCGGACGCGGACAGGTCGACCACGAACAACACGGTGAGTTCGCGTTCTTCCACGAAGCGCTTCACGTAGGGGTGCCCCATGCGCGCCGTCACGTTCCAATCGATGGAGCGGATCTCGTCGCCGGGCTGGTAGTCGCGCACCTCCTGGAACTCGATGCCCTGGCCGCGGAACACGCTCGCGTACTCGCCGCCGAACACGGTGTCCACCGCGCGCCGGGCGCTGATCTGGATGTAGCGAATCTGCCGCGCCAGCTCCGGGGAGATCACGGCACCGGAATGGCGTCCAGTACTTCCGCCACCAGGTCGTCGGCGGTGCGCTCCTCGGCTTCCGCCTCATAGCTGAGGATGACGCGATGGCGAAGCACGTCGGGGGCCATCGTCTTGACGTCCTGAGGCGTCACGTAGCCACGTCCGTGCAGCAGGGCGTGCGCCTTGGCGGCCAGGGTCAGGTAGATGGTGGCGCGGGGGGACGCGCCGTACTCGATCAGGCCGTCCAGTTCCAATCCGAAGCTGGCCGGCTCGCGCGTCGCGTACACCACGTCGACCACGTACTCCTCCACCTTCTCCTCCATGTGAATCTGCTCCACCAGGGCGCGCAGGCGGCCGAAGTCGGCGGGCTGCAGAATCGGCTCCACGCGCGGCGCGGCCGCGGTGCGCGCCATCTGGCGCAGGATGCGCAGTTCCTCGTCGCGGCTGGGATAGCTCACCTGCACCTTGAGCATGAAGCGGTCCACCTGCGCTTCCGGCAGCGGGTAGGTGCCTTCCTGCTCGATCGGATTCTGCGTGGCGAGCACCATGAACGGATCGTCGAGCGCGTGGCTGTCGTCCCCGATAGTCACCTGCCGCTCCTGCATCGCCTCCAATAGGGCGCTCTGCACCTTGGCGGGGGCGCGGTTGATCTCGTCGGCGAGGATGATGTTGGCGAAGATCGGCCCGCGCCTGGTGGTGAACTCGCCGCTGCCGGGCTGGTACACCAGGGTGCCGATCAGGTCGGCGGGCAGCAGGTCGGGGGTGAACTGGATGCGCCGGAAACGGGCGTTGATCGCCTGCGCCAGCGTGGTGATGGAGAGCGTCTTGGCCAGGCCCGGAACTCCCTCGATCAGCAGGTGGGCATTGCACAGGAGTCCAATCTGCAGCCGTTCGAGCAGGTAGCCCTGCCCGACGATCACCTTCTCAAGCTGCTGGCGGACCCCCTGCAGCAGCCCGCTCTCGCGCTCCACCTGCGCGCCAATCTGCGTGACGTCCACGATGCCTCTACCCTTCTCACTCTGCGTGTTGCTGCGACAGCGGATCGCGCTCACAGCCGGGCCGCCGTGCCCGGACCATCCGGTCCGCCAGAGCGGCACAAGTATTCTCAATGTAGTTGACCGCCAGCCGCGAAATCAACACGACCGAAGCAGCGCGAGCGGCCGACGTGCGATGGCACGACGCACCGCTGACTCGGGTTGCTGGCGCCACGCATGCGTGCAACAGTAGGAGCCATGAGTGAACCTACCCTGCAGGACGTGCTCCAGCGTCTGGACCGGATCGACGGTCGCCTGGACCGGGTCGACCACGCGCAGCACGGCCAGGGCGGCGTCAGCCAGCAGCTCGCCGCAATCGGCCGATGTCTGGACGAGATGGAAAAGCGCACCGATGCTCGGGTGGGTGTCGTGAGGGCCGAGCTGGCTCAGCTACGCGCCGACGGCGGCGACCGTCTCCGCCAGACGGAGGATCGGATCAACGCTCGGCTCGACGCGATGAGTGGCCGGCTCGACCAGCTACGGAAGGAACTGCACGCCGACCTTTCGACGTTACGGGCGGCGATGAACGATCGCCGGTGAGGCTCCTGCTCGTGGCCGCGCTGCTGTGCACTCGCACCCGGAGCAGCCGGTCGCGGGACCCGGCGTCGCCGCACTCGGTCCAGCAGGTTTCGTCGCGGGCTGCCGGTCCCGGCGGCGCCCTGCGGCGGTGGACGAGTTGCGTCGCTCCGTGATTGGGTAAGACATGCAGACGGCAACCCTGGGACGCACCGGCGTCGAACTCACCCGGCTCGGTCTCGGCTGCGCGCCGATCGGCGACCTGCTGAGCACGGTCAGCGAGACGACCGCCCGGGAGGTGCTCCGCAGTGCCTGGGACGCCGGCATCCGGTATTTCGACACCTCGCCGTTCTACGGCCACGGCAAGAGCGAACACCGCCTGGGCGAGTTCCTGCGCGGCATCCCGCGCGATCAGTTCATGGTCTCCACCAAGGCGGGCCGCGTGCTGCGCCCCACCACCCGGCCCGACCTGCTCGATCAGCAATACTGGCGCGATCCGCTGCCGTTCACGCTGCACTTCGACTACAGCTACGACGGCATCATGCGTTCCTACGAGGACAGCCTGCAGCGGCTCGGCCTGGCATCGGTCGACCTGCTGGTGATCCACGACCTCGACCGGATGTTTCATCACTCCGAGCAGCGCATCGCGGCGCTGATGCAGGAGATGGCCACCAGCGGTTGGCGCGCGCTGGACCAGCTCCGCTCCAGCGGCGCCATCTCCGGGGTGGGCGCCGGCATCAACTTCGTCGGCCTCATTCCCCGCTTCCTGGACCTGATGGAGCTCGACTTCTTCCTGGTCGCCCAGGACTACAACCTGCTCGACCACGACGTGCTCGACCACGACTTCCCGCGCTGTGCCGACGCCGGGGTGGCGATCATCATCGGCGCCCTGTTCGCCTCCGGCATCCTGGCCACGGAGGGCCGCGGCAACGCCAGCTACCGCTACGCCGACCCGCCGCCCGAAGTGGTGCAGCGCGTGCAGGCGATGGCTGCCGTGTGCAACCGCCACGGCATCGACCTGGCCACCGCCGCGCTGCAGTTCCCTCTCGCGCACCCGCTGGTCACCGCCGCCATCCCCGGCGCCGCCCGGCCCGAATACGTCACCGGCAACGTCCGACGCCTGCAAACCCCCATCCCCGCCGACCTCTGGTCCGAACTGAAGTCCGAGGCCCTGCTCCGCCCCGACGCTCCCGTACCGGGCGCCTGAGACGCTGCCGGATCGTCGGCTCTCAACCCGCCTGGTCGGGCGGGCGGATCCAGAACGGTTCGAGGTGGTAGGCGGGTTGCCAGCCGAGGATGCGGGTGATCTTTTCGCTCGAGAACTTGCGGTGCGGGCTGCGGGCGAACGTGAAGTAGGTCTCGCAGCGTGACGGCAGGCGGGCCAGCTCGACCTCCAGGGCGGCGCGCACGGCGGTCCCGGTGTCGGGCCAGGCGATCACGAACGGCCGTTCGAGGTCGTGGCCGAGAATCGCCTTGTCGCCGGGTTGGTGGCGGTTCCACAGCCACGTACCCGGGTGGCGCATGCCCATGAACAGCAGGGTCTGCACGTAAAGGTCATGCCGCTCGCTGAATACGCGCAGCACCTCCTGACCGAGCGCCTTGGTGAGCGCATACAGGCGGGTGCCCGGCTGCGGCGGCATGTCCGGGTTCAGGTCGAAGTCCCAATCCTCGTACTGAGGGCCGGCGAGCTGGTAGTGGGGGCCGGTGTTGACGATGCGCCTGATGCCGTGGCGCACCGCCGCCGCCGCCAGGTTGTAGTTGCCCTGCACATTGACCTCGAACGCCTGCACGCGGTCTTCGCGCAGCACCGAGAGGTTGACGATGGCGTCCATGCCATCCGCGGCCGCGACCACGCCATCCCGGTCGGCGACGCTCAGGCGCCGGTATTCGTGGCCGAAGTTCGCCGGCGGGTCGTTGATGTCGGTCACGCGCAGAGTGTGGCGGCCGGCGAGGGCGTCGATCACCCACGGACCCATCATGCCGTTGCCACCGAGGATGAGCACGTTCATGGCGCGGCCCCGCCGTCATCCGCTCCCGGAAACGCCAACAGCGTCCCGGCCTCGCGCATCAGGTAGCGGGCCCCCGGCACGGGAGACTGCACGTGCACCTCCTGCCACTGCGCCAGTTCCGCCGTCAAGGCCCGGCCGACCGCCTCCGCGGCATCCGACGCGGCGACCGCCGCCGGTCCGTGCTCAGAACGCAGCGCAGTGCGGTCGCCGGGCACCTCCGGGAACCCGATTCGCAATGTGAGCACTCGCATGAGTCGGTCGCGGGCGCACTCCTTGGCGACCATCTCGCCGAGGTGGCACGCCAGCAGCGCCGGATCATCGCTCGGCGGCCGTGAGCGCCACTGTTCGGTTACCGTCAGGTGGGCGGGCAGCTCCTCCAGCAGGCGCAGCGTGCTGACGCAGATGCATCGTTCCGCCCCGGCGGCCGCGGCCGCCAGCAGCAGGTTGTAGGTGCGCCGCGTGGCATGGTCGATCAGTTCGTTCGCCTGGCCGCCGGCGCACGAGTACGCGAAGTGGACCACGGCATTGACTCCCACTACCAGTTGTTCGGTCGCGGCATCCGCCTCCAGCGGTTCCTCCCACCCGATCCGCCGCACCGCGTGGTGCTCGGCGAGCCGATCGGCAACGGCGCCCGCGAACGGGTTGTCGGCGTTGGTCACCAGGATGTTCATCTCGTCTCTTTCCGCGGCACTGTATCGGAAACGCGGGCGGACCGCCATGGCGGGTAACGTCGCGGCCCAATTCCGCAACTCGCGCGATTCGTGTAGTCTCCGCGCCAGTATGCGAACGCTGGTACTGTGCGATGACCGCGCCCACCCCGCTACGCTGACGCGCGGCGGGCTCGCTCCGCTGGCCGGCAGCGGCTACGAATTCGACTGGATCGAGGATCCCGACACCTGGTCGGCCGAGGCGATGCGACAGTACCGCGTGGTGGTGTTCTCCAAGGCGAATAATCGCTCCACCACCGACGCGGCGCCGTGGGCGGCCGAGCAGGAGGGAAGCGCGTTTGCGGACTACGTGGCGGACGGCAACGGCATCCTGTTTCTGCACTCCGGCACCGCGCTGTACGACGACTCGCCGTCGCTGTGCCGGCTCATGGGCGGCACGTTCGCGGGCCATCCGCCGCAGTGCGAGGTTACCGTAGAGCCGGCAGCGGGACATCCGCTCACCGCCGGCTGCACGCGGTTCGCCGGGCGCGACGAGCACTACCAGATGGCGATGAACGACCCGCACGTGGAGCTGTTCCTGCACACCGCCTCCGAACACGGCACCGAGCCCGGCGGCTGGACGCGCACGCATGGCAAGGGCCGCGTGTGCGTGCTCACGCCGGGCCATAACCTGCCCATCTGGCTGCAGCCTTCCTACCAGCGCCTGCTGCGCAACTGCCTGGCGTGGTGCGCCGGCGAAACCGACACAGGAGTCTCGACATGAACACCTCCGACACCCCCGCCGTCCCGCGCCGTGTGCTCGGCAAGACCGGGCTGTCGATCCCGGTCATTCCGTTCGGCACCCAGGGATTCGGCAACCACTTCGGCTTTGTGTCCGACGAGGACGCGGTGGCGCTGGTGAAGCACGCCGTGGCGCTGGGCGTAAACCACTTCGACTGTGCGCGCTGCTACGGCGACTCGCTACGCAAGCTCGGCGTGGCGCTCAGGGAAGTCCCGCGCCCGGACGTGATCATCACCGGACGGCTGTGCTGCCACTCCGGAGCCCAGTGGGGCGGCTACGGTGAGGGTGAGCCGGACTTTTCGGCCGAACGCGTGCTGCGCGACGTGGAGGATCAGCTTGCCGTGCTTGGCATCGACCACTTCGACGGCATGTTGATCCACGATCCGCCGCGCATGGAGCCGACCCTGGCCAAGGAGGGCACGCTGGCCGGACTGCTGAGCCTCAAGGCGCGCGGCGTGGTGCGCAACGTCGGCTACGGCATGCGCCCGCACGAGTTCCACCGGGAGGCGATCGCCACCGGCGACGTCGACTTCCTGCTGTGCTTCAGCGACTACCACCTGCTGCGGCAGACCGCCGCCGACGGCGTGCTGGCGGCCGCCGCCGCGGCCGGCGTGGGCGTCATGAACGGCTGGTCGATCCTGCGCGGCCTGCTGACCGGCGGCGATCCGGCGGAGACCGCGCGGCTCGGCAACTACCGCAACGAAGAGGACATCGCGGCGGCGCGCGAACGCTGGCAGTGGTGCCGCGACCGGGGGGTCGACCTGCTGCAGCTCGCCCTGCAGTTCTGCCTGCGGGAGCCGCGCATCCACGGCAACCCGATCGGCAGCCTCAACGCCGCCCAACT
Source organism: Spirochaetia bacterium (assembly GCA_965208575.1). Lineage (GTDB taxonomy): Bacteria > Spirochaetota > Spirochaetia > SZUA-6 > Bin103 > Bin103. Next base: position 411,155 of record CBDBOV010000004.1, read on the forward strand.
GGAGCAGAACATCCGCGCCGCGGCCACCCCCCTCGACGACTCGACCTGGACCGCCTACCAGGAGGCATTCCCCGAACGGTGACCGCGCCGAGCGCAGGGACCCGGGCTGGCTGAGAGCGCCTCCGTGCCCGAGATCGACGTACGGCGCATGCTCCCCACGGAGTTGGCGTCGGCAGCCGACCTGTATGTACGAAGCATCACCGGCCTACTACGGGACATCCTGAAGCCGGAACAGATCCGGGCCGACCACGAGTACCGCCGCTACTTCACCGACGTCGTCGCCCGTGACCTGGAACTCTGGGTGGCGGTCCGACCTGGCCGCCGGGTCGGCGTGATGGCCATGGCCGGCGAGTGGATCGATCAGCTCTACGTCGACCCGCCGGAGCAGCGCCGCGGAGCCGGCTCCGCACTGCTGGCACAGGCCAAGGCGTTGTCGCCGCACGGGCTGCGCGTGCTCACGCTGCAGCGCAACGCCGTCGCCTGCCGATTCTACGAGCGCCGCGGCTTCGCAGCCTACGACCACGGCGTCAGCCCACCGCCCGAAAATGAACCCGACATCAGCTACCTGTGGCGCCCGAACCAGAACAGCAGCGCGGGCACGGGGACCCGTTGACCTACAGTGTTCGGATCCGGCGTACCAGGTCGCGGAGCGGGCTGGTTGCGCCGCGAGTGAGGTGCCGGTCGAGGGAGGTCAGGAGGTCGCGTTGGAAGGCCGTGACCTGGCGGAACACGGCAGCCGCGGACACGCCGAATTCGACGGCGAATCCACAGGCGTCGCGCTCCAGCCTGGTGCTCCCGATGCTGTAGACCAGCGTCTCGCCGGTTACGCCGCCGTCTACCGTGCGCGCGAGCTCGATCAGGTCGGTGAGAGCCCGGTCGGGAAACGCGTTGCACAGCCAGATCAGGTCGTAGAGATCCTTCTCGCTGCACCGAGACACCAGCGTTGCGGCCTTCATGGCGAGCAGCCCGGACAGGCCGGCCACCACCACGTCGCCGGATCGGTTCGTGCAGGTGATGCCGAACACGTGCTCGTCATGCACGACGTCCACGGTGAACGAGAGTTCCCGGTGGTGGCACACGGCACGGAAGTACTGGTTGCTGTGGGCCGCCTCGACCAGTTCGACTCCGAGCGACCGCAAGGTGCGCACGGCGAGCACGGTCTCGGTAAAGGCGGCTGCGCTGCCGGTAAACAGGTCGAGATCATCGGAGCGCCGGTGGCCCGCATAGAAACCCGCCAGCGCGGTGCCGCCGACCAGCATGCAGCCGCTGATCCGTTGCGCGAACACGTGCCTGAGCGCCTGCAGCAGCGGCGGCGGCAGCACGCGGACCGCTAACGACGGCTCAAATCGCGGTGAATCTTCCACACGGCATCGACCACGGTGCGTCTCGCCGCCGGCAACCTCGAGCGGAGATCGGGATAAGCGTCCCACACCTGTGGCCCGAGCACGACGGCGGCCTCGTATATTCCGCGGCTCTCGATCAAGCGTGCCACCGCGCGGGCCTGCCCCGTGGCCAGCGCGGCCAGAAAGCGGTAGACGTCGGGAAAGGAGCGGTCCCAACAGAACTCCGCGTACAACCGCCTCTCCTCGGCGGGACTCGCCAGTCCCGGCAGCGGCTGGAGCAACTCGGCGGGCGCGATGCCGAGACCGGCGCTCAGGTTCAGCAGGTTGGCGACGTGCACATTGCGAAAATCCCCTTCGGCGGCGAACCACAGCGACACGGCCTGCCGGCTCACCGCGGCAGCCTGGGCCATGTCTACCTGCCGGTACCCCTTCTTCGCCGCCGCAGCCTTGAGCACGCTCATGTACACGATACTGCGATGCTGCCGCTTGTGAGCGGCTATGTCAAGCTTACTTGTCGTCCGAAAGCGACCGTGACACCGACTCGCGGCACGAGATGACGGTTACGAGTCTTCGGAATACGTTTGCCAGCGCCGGCGGAGGCGGGCGCCCCATTGGTCTACTACCTCGCGTGGCCTGCCGGGGTCGAGCGGCCGCCTCTCCAGGCGGCGCTCCTCGGCGGTGAGCGCGGCGCGCAACGCCGCCAGCGTGGCGGCCTGCGCCGGGTCGGAGGTCAGGTTGCGGGTCTCGCCGGGGTCGGCCTGCAGGTCGAAGAGCTGCTCCAGGCCGCGCTCGGCGGTGTCCGGCCCCGGCGGCACGTAGTCCTCCACTTCCTTCGGACGGTACTCGGTGACGTACTTGTGGGTGGCGGTGACCAGCGCCCGGCCCCAGTAGTTGGACTCGATGTAGACCCCGTCCCGCCACGGCACCTCGCGGCCCTCGACCAGGGGCCGCAGGCTGCGCCCGAGGCAGCGCGGCGGAGCGGGAATGCCGGCGTAGTCGCATATCGTTGCCGGCAGGTCGACGCCGGACACCAGGTGGTCGAGCCGGCTGCCCTTCTCCACCGGCAACCGGTCGCCGAGGCTGGCCACCACCAGCGGCACGCGCACACTCTCCTCGTACAGGGTGAACTTCTGGAACATCTGGTGCTGACCGGCCGCCTCACCGTGGTCGGCGGTGAAGATCACGATGGTGTCGTCGCGAAACCGGCTGGCGGCCAGGGCGTCGAGCACCAGGCCGATCTCGGCGTCCACCTTCTCCACGAAGCGGTACAGGTTCCAGGCGAACGAGCGCCAGTCCAGGGCGGAGAAGCGGCGCGTCTTGCGCAGGATCTTCCAGTGGATGAGGCACTCGTCGTCACGCCGGATCACGCGGTGTTGCAACGGCTCGCGCGGGTCGTAGTCGAAGTTGTTCGGCAGCGGCGGCAGCTCATCCTCGCGCAGGATGCCCTGGGCGACCGCGTCGGGAATCTCCTTCTCCTCGTAGTTGTGGCCGTACTCGCACACGTCGTGCGGATTGACGAACGCAAGTTGCAGGTAGAATGGCGCCTCGCCGTTGTGGGTGGTCAGGAACTGCAGCGCGGCGTGGGTGATGGCGGGGTCGTAGAACTCGCCGGTGCTGGCGCCGATGCGGCGCGCCCCGAAGTACAGCGTGTCGAAGCTGCGGGTCACGTCGCGGCCGTCGACGTGCCACTTGCCGGCGTGGAAGGCGCCGTAGCCGCCGGCGCGCAGGAGCTGTCCCAGGTCGGGAATGTCGTCGTGCAGGTGGCCGCCGTTGAACGGCACGCCGGCCTCGGATGTGTAGCGCCCGGTGGCCCAACTGGTGCGCGCGGGGGCGCACACCGGGTCGGTGCAATAGGAGCGCATGAACGAGGTGCCGGACGCCACCAGCCGGTCCATGTTCGGGGTGTTCAGCCAGCGGTTGCCGTAGGCGGAGATGGCGTCCCAGGTCTGCTGGTCGGTGTTGATGAATACGATGTTCGGACGTGTGCTCATGACCCGTCCTCGGCTCCGGGGCCGCGCAGGACCAGGGTGTGGAACATGCTTCTCACCACGCACGCCGTGCCGCGCTCGTCCAGCCACCAGTAGCTCGGCAGCATGCCGGCGCCATGCTGGCAGAATCCGCGCAGGCGGTGGCCGGCTACCTCGATCGGCCCGCCGGCGAGCACGCGGACCGTGCACGGCGCTCGCAACTTCTCCAGGTCCTCCAGCACGGCGAACGGCTCCAGCTCGGGTGCGCCCGCCACGATCGACGGCAGAGCGTCGAACAACGTCCACCAGGAGGTCAGCGGCAGCGCAGGACCCAGTTCGCCGGTGCGCAACTCGATGCCGTTGATCGTCAGGGCGATCACGCGCCGGCCGGCCTCCATCACGGTCGATCCCGCGACCTTGATGCCGCTGTACTGGTCGCCGGCCGCGTTGGTCGTCGTAACGCTCCAAGGGCCGGCAAGCCGGGGCAACGGGTCGCCGGTGGTGCGGAAGTCGAGCGTCACCTGCTCGCCGCTGGTGACGTTGTCGTGCGTGACACGGTAGTGCGCGCCGCCCGACGCCTCGGGGCTGCGCACGATCTCGGCGCTGCCGATGGGCAACGCGCCGTCCCCATCCAGCCATGCCTGGTGCCAGCCGGCGGCAAAGTTCGGCAGCACCTCGTAACGGCGCACGGCGCCGTCGTGCGCGGTACCCGGAGCCCAGCTCTCCAGGGCGGCGCACAGCGCGTTCCCGAAGTGCGGGCGTTGCAACCCGGTGTCATGATCGATCGACCAGTGCCGTCGCTCGCCGACGGTCGGCATCGGTAATCCTCCTCGCTCGCGCTCCGTTCGGTTGCACCGGCCAACCTGCGCGGCGTCTCAAGTGTACCCGGTGCGCGTCAGCCTGCCCAACAAGGCATCGCGGCCGTCGCGGCCGCCACCACGCTCGTCACTTACTGAACCCGTTATGCCGTGGATAGCGTGAGTGGCGGCGGCTGATGCCGACGAATTTGCAGCCTGAGTCCCTTAAAGCGAAGACTCGGAGTCGATCCAGTCCTCCAGTGTGACGCTTATCGTCTCACCCCGGCGCGAAAGAACATTGAAGAACGCCCATACGTCGATGCCAAGTAGCGATGCAGCCTGTGACAGGGAGATGCTGCCGGAACGATACGCGGCCAGCACCTCGTCCTCCCGGTCGCGCGCCAGAGCGTCGCGAAGCAACTCCCGCAACAACGTCGCGCGATCCTTGCCGCGCGCCCGGGCGCGGCGATCAAGCTCGCACAAGATCTCCTCAGGCAGACGGATCGTCGTTGGTTTGGTCATCTTGACGCACCTCCTGCAACGCCACCATTGCGGCAGCGATCATGTCGCGGCCATAGCGTCCGGTCACCGCCAGCACCTCGAGGGCCCTCCGCGCTCTAGGCAACGTGACTGCTCCCGTGCGGTAGAGGTCGACAACAACCCTGGGCGAACTCGTGAACGGGATCCCCAAGATTCTACACGCCCGGATAGCGCGACCATCGTCGGACAACACCAAGTCGGCATCGGCCTCGAACCAGAGTCGGATCGCCGCAGCTTCGCCACGCCCCAGTGCGCGCGGCAGTTCCCGGTGCGTGGTCCCCGTGACCACTCGTATCGAACCATCCCGGGCAAGCTTGGCAACAAGCGCCGCATCGTCGTATCGGCGCACAAGCGATGCAGAGGCGACCTCCTCAAACGCCTGCCGCGGAACCTGCAAATCCACTCCCCGAGAATATTCAGACAGCGTCGAACACTTGGCGAGCAGTATGAGCGAGCTGGCGTCGGCGACGACTACTCGCATACGCAGAGAGTACAACTGTATTCTATCGCCGTCAACTGCTCTGCTGCGTTGCCTCGATGTCGGGCCGTGCGCTGATGCCCGGACCGCGTGGTCCCTGCCCTACTGGTAGGGGTCGGCGGCGTCGCGCAGGCCGTCGCCGAGCAGGTTGAACGCCAGCACGGTGATGATGATGAACACGCCCGGCAGCATGAGCCACGGCGCCAGCGCGATGGTGTGGATGTTCTGCGCCTCGCCGAGCAGCACGCCCCAGCTCACCACGGGCGGGCGCAGGCCCAGACCAAGGAAGCTGAGCGCCGTCTCGGCCAGGATCATCTCCGGTACGGCCAGGGTCAGCGCCACGATCACGTAGCTCAGGAACGACGGGATCAGGTGCCCGGCGATGATTCTCGTGGCACTGGTGCCGGCCACCCGCGCGGCCATCACGAAGTCCTCCTCGCGCAGGCTGAGCAGCTTGCTGCGCACCACCCGTGCCAGGCCGGTCCACCCGATCAGCGACAGGATGATGGTGATACCGAAGTACACCCGCAGCGCCGGCCACTGCGGCGGCAGGGCGGCCGCGAGCGCCATCCACAACGGCAGAACGGGAATGGAACGCAGGAACTCGATGATGCGCTGAATGAGGTTGTCCGCGGTGCCGCCGAAGTAGCCCGATACGCCGCCGATGCCGAGCCCGAGGACGAAGCTCAGCAGCACCCCGATCAACCCGACCGACAGCGACACCCGCGCCCCGCACACCAGCCGGCTGAACACGTCGCGCCCGATCTGGTCGGTGCCCAGCAGCAGCAGCGTCCCCTCCCGCACCGCAAACAGGTGCACGCGCGCGGGAATCAACCCCCAGAACCGGTATTCGTCGCCGGGCTCGAACAGGTAGATCGGTCGCCGGGCGCTGAGGTCCTCGCCGTACGACTTGCGCCAAGTGACCGGATCCTCCACCAGCGTGAAGTCGTATACGAACGGGCGCAGGTGGAAGCGGCCGTCGTGGAAGAAGTGGATCCGCTGCGGCGGCGCCAGCGGCAGCTCCGAAAAGCGCGTGCGAATGTGGTACGGCGCCACCACCTCGCAGAACACGCCGACCAGGTACATCAGGCCCAGCACCACGCCGCCGGCGATGGCCAGGCGGTGCTTGCGGAACCGCTGCCACATGAGCTGGTACTGGGAGGCGATGAATGCCTGCTCCGGGTCGACCCGGCGGTGTGCGCGGCTCATTGCTCCAACCGAATGCGCGGGTCGAGCGCCGCGAGCAGCAGGTCGGAAATGAAGGTTCCCACCACGGTCAGCACGCTCAGCAGCAGGATGAACGCGCCGGCGAGCAGCATGTCCTGGCTCAGCAGGGCGCGCAGCATCATGGCGCCGGTGGTCGGCAGGCTCAGCACCACCCCGACGATGGGCGCGCCGGATATGATGGTGGCAAGTTGCCAGCCGATGGTGGCGACGATCGGATTGAGCGCGATGCGCACCGGGTAGCGGAACACCAGGCGCCGTTCCGCCAGCCCCTTGGCGCGGGCGGTCACCACGTACTGTTTCTTGAGTTCGTCGAGCAGCATGCCGCGCATGATGCGGATGATCGACGCCGTGCCGGCGGTGCCCAGGACGACCACCGGCACCCACAGGTGGGAAAGCATGTCCAGCAGCTTGCGCAGACTCCACGGCGCGTCGGCGTACTCGGGCGAGAACAGCCCCCCGACGCTCTGCCCGAACACCTTGAAGCCCATGTACATCAGCAGCAGGGCCAGAAAAAAGTTGGGCGTTGCCAGGCCGACGTAGCCGATCACCGTGAACGAGAAATCGAACGGGGAATACTTGTGCAGCGCCGAGTAAATCCCGATCGGGATCGCCACCACGTAGGTGAACAGCAGCGAGCCGAGCGCCACTACCAGGGTCCACCCCATGCGCTCCCAGATCAGCTCGCTCACCCCCACGTTCCACAGCAGCGAGCGGCCGAAGTCGCCGCGGCTGACGATGCCCCAGATCCACTTCAGGTACTGCACCATGATCGGCTGGTCGAGCCCGAACTGGCGCCGCAGGCCCTGCAACTCGTACTCGGACACGGTGGAGCCCTGGTTCTCGAGCTGAATGACGTAGGTGGTGAGGTAGTCGCCGGGCGGGAGCTGGATCAGGACGAACGCCACCACCGAAACCGCCGCCACGGTGATCAGCAGGTAGAACGAACGCCTGATGAAGTAGGTGAGCATTACCGCATGGGCCGCCCGCCACGCGGCAAGCGGCCCATGATCTCAGGTCCCGAGCGGTACGTGCGCGCTTACTGGCGGATGAACCACTGCTCGGGGATGGTGTTGTTGAACCAGCGGCCCTCCGGCCACCACCAGTCCACGTCCGGCACGTTGACCAGGTCGTTGCGCACGATCACCGGGACGGGCGCCTGCGACACGGTGCCGATGCCGTACAGTTGCCGCACCATCCTGGAGGAGTACTCGTTGCCGATGGCGGTCGACTCCGGCGTGAACAGCGGCGTCTGCAGGTAGCGGGTGAGCAGCGCGTAGATCTCCTGCACCTCCTGCGGCGGCACCACGCCGGATGCGCCACCCGACATCCACCAGTCGTCCCACCCGTGGTTGCTGACGTCGCCGGGCCGGAACTGGCCCGCCTCGCGCAGTGCGAAGCCCACGTCGGTGGTCAGGTGCGCGGGATGATGGGCCACCTGTACCTGGCCGGCGGCGTTGCGGGTCGAGTACAGCCGGTCCTCCTCCACCTTGAGCGTGATCTGCACGCCGACCGCCTCCCAGTACTCCTTGACCAGTTCGAAGATCGGCTTGCGGTCGCCGCGGTCGTAGTACTCCAGCAGCAGGCTGAGGGTTTCACCATCGGGACGGGTGCGCCACTGGCGATTCGCGTCCCAGGCCAACCCGATCTCGTCGAGCAGCGCATTGGCCTGGTCGACGTCGTACTCTGCGAAATGGGCGGTCATCCACGGCTCGTGGTAGGTGGCCAGCGGCGGCGGCGCCACCTGGCTGGTGACGGCACGCCCGAAGAACACCAAGTCGTTGATCTCGTCGCGGTTGATGGCCAGCGACATCGCCTGCCGGAAGCGCAGGTCCCGGAACAGGTCGCGCAGCACCGTATCCTCTTCGTAGAGCTGGTTGAAGGCGAACCGCATCTCGTTCCCCACCGGGGAATTCCACAGCAGCGCCCGGTACCCGCCCTGGTGCTCGTTCTCCTTGTACAGCGTCCAGTTCTTGAGTTGCAGGTGGGCCCGCCCGGTGTGAAACTCGCCGGCGATGGTCTTCAACTCCGCGACGTCGCGGCTCTCGACCAGAATGCGCGCCATGCTGTCCATGTACGGAAGCTGGCGGCCGGCGGTGTCGACCTTCCAGTAGTAGGGATTGCGGTGGAAGAAGCGGCTGCCGAATTCATCTTCACGCGCCAGGTCCCAACCCTCGATGGTGGGAAAGTCGAGGTCGTTGCGGTCGTCCGACTGGCCGGCGAGAATCGCCAGGAAGTGCTGCGTCCAGCCCTCGAAGCCGGCCGCCTTGGCGTTCGCCTCGGCGTCGTCGTTGTAGTCGGCGTGGAACCGGCTCAGGTAGTGCTTGGGAGTGACCGGGAAGGTCGACCGGCTGCGGGCATAGGGAGAGAATGCGATCTTGTCCACCACGATCGGGTACGGCACCGCAAACTGCATACGTACCGTGGTGTCGTTCACCTTGGTCACCGTCATCGGCGTGCCGCCCGGCTTCCAGGCCACGTTGATCGCCTGGCTGAGATTCTCGTTGGTGGCGTAGTCCTCCCACCAGAACAGGAAGTCGTCGGCCGTGAACGGCGCGCCGTCGCTCCACTTCATGTTGTTGCGCAGCGTCAGGGTGAGGGTCTTGAAATCCTCGGTCAGGTCCCAGTCGAGCACCACGTTGGGAATGGTGGCATCGATCTCCGGGCTCACCGTGAGCAGGTTCTGGAAGCGCGTGAACATCACTTCGAAGTCGCCGCAGCAGCCGGGCGTGATGGTTGCCGCGCGATACTCGCCGCCGTACACCCCCATCTCGTCGAGCGGGTCGACCACCACCACCTCGTCCGGCAGGCGATCTTCGACCGGCGGCAGGTCGCCCGCGGCCACCATCGCGGCCAGCACCGGCGCTTCCGTGAACGCCGGCAGGTTGTTGCCGGTGTCGGCCTCGAAGGCCGCCTGCGATCCCCACACCACGGTGCGTCCCGGCACCAGCACCTCCAGGTCGGATGCCGCCGCCGTGCCCGCCTGCGAACCGGACTGCTCCTCGTCACCGGATCCGAACGCGGTGCCGGCTACGAGCAGCGCCAACCCCACCGCCAGTGCGAATCGAACAATCAGTGTCACCTTTGTACCTCCAGGAGCGACGCACGTGTGGCGCATCACGATGACCGACGCCACGTCCGTCCACTGTTGTCCGCGATGGTAGAGGCCACCCGGGCAGCGGTCAAGCCGGCTGACCGGAACGGCCGAAGCTGAGCCGAGCCACCTGGGCTCCGTCGCCGCAGCGGCCCGGGGCCGCGCATCCCACCGGGACACACAGCCACGACTGACTGACGACACGCGCGCAGGTGTGACCCCATTTTGTGGATAGTAGGAAGACGAAAAAAGACCTCCCAGTCGATGGCATGATGGCTACGACTGGGAGGTCAAACAAAATGAGTGAGGAATTGGTGACTCGATTCGTCGAGTATGTCAAGGCCGGACACGGCGCTGATGGTGGCGGTGGTGCCAGATCGGGAGCGTGCGCGATGCTGCGCCTGGAGGGACGGGACGCTCCTGCACAGCGACTTAGATTCGGGGGGCTCGCCAGCTCCAACTGGCGAGTTCCGTGCCGCTTTCCCCTACTCTACCACCTTTCGGCGGGGACCGTAAGGTCCCCTCGGACCCGGCTTCGGCGTCCGGGCGTCGATCAACTCGACCACTTCGCGCGCCGTCCACCGCTGCCGCGCCACGCCGGCCGCCATCGCCGGCGTGGTGCCCGTGCCCCACTTCTTCTTCAGGCTCATGTGCGGCCGGCAGAAATTGTAGGCCATCGACCACATGGCGAAGCTGTGCACATGGTTCTCCAGCTTCTTGGAGAAGGCGTTGGTCAGCCGCGTGAACCGCCGCTGTGACATGCGGATGGTCAGGTTCTGCCGCTCCGCGTAACTCGTGCTGATCAGGTCCAGGTTCGGCGCGCCCTGCACGATGATCCGCTCCACCCCGTTGCACTCGCCGGGGCTGTACCGCCGGTGCGCGGCGGTGGCTTCCTCGCCGTCGCCCTTCGAGGTGCCGTAGTGCTTCACCAGCATGGCATAGTCCACGTCCCCCGCGAATGCCGCGTCCACGGCCTCCAGGTACGCCGAGTGCCCGTCCGTGGTGAGCTGCACCCGGTTCCGTAGCCGCTGCTCCAGGTCGATCATGAACGGGATCGCCGTCTGCGCCGAGCGATCGCCGACGATCCATGACGCCAGCAGCTTCGTGTGCGCGCACAGCGCCGTCCACGTCCACACGTCTCCGGCACCCCGCGGCGGGTTCTTCGCCCGCTCCACGTTCTTGTTCTTCGCGTAGATGAACGACCAGATTTCGTCGATCTCCAAGCGGGAGCACGGCAGGTTGCGCAGCACCTCGTCCTGGTACTCTGCGCAGATCGGGCCGGCGTCTCTGATGAACTTCCCTACCGTGTGCTTCGCGCAGCCGACGATACGCATGGTGGCGGCCATGCTGTTCCCCTCGACCAGGAGCTGGTACATAAGTGCCCTGCGTTCGATAGGTAACTTGTTCATCGTGAATGAAATATACTACTTCATATGGTGTTGCGCAAGCGAAATATCAATGTTTCAATGGAAAGGGCCGCCGGGGATGTGGTATCCTCGCCGGCGGCCCTGCTCGTGAATCATGGGGGTGGATTGGTTCGCCAGCGGGCTCCAAACTCAGCCTAGCCTGACCTTCCTACTTATCCCGTTGATTTGACCGCGGGATTCTCTGGTTCATCCAGATAAGTTGTTACCATGAAACAAGATAGGTTCACGGAAGTGGACTCTCCTCTTGAGAGGATCAGTGTATACACTGAATATATCGAGCGCCGTGCCGGACAGCTTCCTCAATACTACTCGAAGTATCCCCTCTTCGATCCTTCCGACCCACTCATGCCGGTTCTCCTTGACTGTCTCCGTACTAAGTGTATACACTGATTGCAGTGGCCACCCTCCAGAAAAAGGTCTCCCGCGGGCACACCTACTGGCAGATCGTCGAGTCCAGACGCGTCAACGGCAAACCACGTCCCATCGTCCTCGAACATCTCGGCAGCGCAGAGAAGTTGCTCCAGCGCCTCCGTGAGGCTCCCACCCGACCGGCAAAGGCGAAGGTCATTCAGTTCGGTGCGTTGGCCGCGCTCTGGCAGATCGCCCAAGAGTTGGATGTGGTGGGCCTTATCGATACCCAGGTCCCCAAGCGAGACCAAGGACTGTCCTGCGGACAGTATCTGCTGGTGGCGGCGCTGAACCGTTGTGTGGCCGCCTCCAGCAAGGCTTCTCTGTACCAGTGGTATCGACGCACGGTGTTGAATCGGCTGCTCCCCGCTGCACAGCGCTCGCTCGCCAGTCAGCGATTCTGGGATCACATGAACATGCTCGACAGCGCTGCCATCGGCGCGATTGAGCAACAACTGGCGCAGCGGGTGATCGACCACTACCGGATCGATCTGCGACCGCTCATCTTCGATGCGACCAACTTCGATACGTTCATCGACAGTCGCACCGTCAGTGCACTGGCACAACGTGGCCACGCGAAAAGCAAACGCGCCGATCTGCGGATCCTGGGCTTGGCACTCCTGGTAAGCTGCGACTACCACATTCCGCTGCTCTCACACCCGTATCCGGGAAATCAGAATGACGCCGCGATGTTCTCGAGCTTGATCGAGACGCTGATCAGCCGCTGCAAGCAGTTGGCCCAGGACTGCGAAGATGTCACGCTGGTGTTCGATGGCGGCAACACCTCGAGAGCGAATATCGAGGCGCTGCAAGCCGGCCCATACCATTTCGTCACCTCCTTGACCGTGACTAAGCACGAGGATCTGCTGGCGGTTCCCGCCGGCAGGTTTCACTCCTTCACTGACCCACGGCTGGCCGGGGTGACCGCTTACCGCAGCGACAAGGTGATCTGGGGTGAGCGCCGCACCGTGGTGGTCACCAACAGTCGCCGGTTGCTGGACGGGCAGCTGGCTGGGATCAAACCAGCGCTTGCAACGCCGGCGCTTGGGCAAACGCATCCTGTGCACCGACAACGAGTCGTGCAGAGCGCGAATCCGACGGCGTGCCAGTTTTCGATTTCGCACCGATTGGGCAGCGTACCAGCGCTTGCAACGCCGGCGCTTGGGCAAACGCATCCTGTGCACCGACAACGAGTCGTGGAGCGACCAGGAGATCATCTTGGCCAGCCGCGCTCAACATCACGTGGAGCGGGCGTTCAAGCAGATGAAGAATCCCCACTGGGTGAGCTTCTCGCCGACCTTCCACTGGACCGATCAGAAGCTGCGCGTACACGTGTTCTATTGTGTGTTGGCACTGCTGCTGAGTTCGCTGCTGCAACGCAAGGCGGCCGACGGCGGACAACTCCTTACCATCGAGCAACTACTGACGGAACTCAGCGGCGTGACCGAAGTGGTCAACCTCTACGCCGCGCCTGAGCCGGCCACCAGAGGGCGCTACCGGGCTCAATACGTGCTCTCTGAACGGTCGTCCCTGCAAGACAAACTGTGCCGCCTACTTGACGTATACCGACACGCCCATCCCTGACAGCACCACGGTCAGTGTATACAAGCCCCGTCCGACAGGATAGCGAGTAACTTGCTATCCTAAAATGACTTATCCACTCAAACTACCAGCCACCCGAAATAACTAGGAAACTCACGCTAGCCGGGGTTCGATTCCCCGCACCTCCACTACATCACTGATGCCGTTATGGTGTACGCGCGGCGCGCGCCTTCTGCGCGATCTCCCGGCGCCGCTCCGGGGTCAGGGCGCGTGCCCGCGCGCGTGCCGCCTTCGTCTGTTGGGACGGGCGCGGCGGGTTCAGGATTTCGTCCTTGTCATTGGGCAGTTCGCCGGTGGCTATACGCCCGATCAAAGTGGCCCTCTCTGCAGGGTCTTTCGGCCTCCGGTGGATGGCCATATCTCTACCTCCTGAAATGAATAAAACGCCTGTGCGTTTGTCCTTGCATAGTCTTACCCATTGCGCCACACTAAGTCAACGCTACGACAGGCCAGTTTCCCGATGCCGGGTTGCCTGGTCGAATAAGCGCGTCCTGGCGCTGGGGGTCGCTCCCCTGGCGCCGCGCGAATAGCCAGGGTCCTTCTCGATGTAGCAGGTCTGTCGTAGCGGCAATGGCCCGGCACCTTCCGGGCCGGGAGGCACGCATGACCAAGATCACGGCTACTCTCCTGTTCCCGACCGAACACGGCGAGATTGAGGTTTCGCCCTCGGACGTGCTGGCTGCCGCCATGACAGGGCTCGCACTCAAGGGCGTGGCACCCAAGAAGGCAGCCCGGCGCGCATACAGATACATGGTTGAGTTGCTCCAAGAGATGGACCGTCGATCCCCTCCAGAGCCATCAGCACCACCCGCATCGCCAACCCCGCCGCCGCGCCTCGCTCGTGCCCCCCAGGAGCCCGGCGGTCGATACGACGGACGGCCCGCCGGCGAGTGGGAACGCCACGAAGCGAAGCGCAAGCGCGAGCACCAGTGATATAGTGGGCGGGGGCTGGCGCGCCCAGCAACGCCCCACCAAGCCATTTTCTTAGCCAAGTTATGGTCCGGCGAGGTATGGCGTGGCCGGTTCGGCATCCGCCAGCCCCCTATTTTTCAAATTGACCCACTACCACACGGCCTGTATGGGATGCTCACGGTGGTGCGCGCCTACTACGCCAGCAGCACGGGTCGGGGGCTGGCGCCGCTGGATGAACGGCTGGGGATCGGGCACGGGCACACGCCGGCGTGTGAGTACCATGTGGCGCGGTTCGTCGGCGACAATCCCTACCAGAGGAGCCGGGAACATTTTTGTCAGATCTTCCGCCCCGACGGCACCGAAGAGATCTCACTGCACAAGATCGAACAGATGGTCGATGGGCTTGGGGTGCGGCTGGAGCACGAACGTCAGGAGGAGATCACGGCTCAGTTCGAGGACGGCAAGCGCATAGCGGTCGCCGATGAGATCACCGGCACGATGGTGGTGTGCATCGATGCAGGGAAGGCGCCAACGAAGGGCAACGAACGTATAGATGACGACAAGAGAAAGAGATACGACCGTGAGTTCCGAGACGTCAAGGTGGCGAGCGTGTCGGCGTTGGAGTGGGATGAGGTAAATCAGGAGGCACGCTGCAGCGACAGTTCCTACGTGCTGGGCATCGAGCATGCCGATCAGTTTTTTCAGCGTATCTGGGTGGAGATGAACCGGCGCAGCCGCGATCTGAGCTCGCTACGTTTGGTGTTCATCGGCGACGGGGCTGACTGGATCTGGCGCCGTGTGGGAGACCTGGACCACGAGCGCAGTCGCCACATCCTGGACTTCTGTCACGCCGCCGATCACCTCGCGGATGTGTGCAAGATCGTCGACGGAGAGGGCAGTGATCGCTTCTATGAACGCTTCCAACGCTGGCGCGGCATCCTCCGCGAGGGCGGGGCCTCCGAGCTGATCGTCGAGCTGAAGCAGTTGCGCGACACCGCCGACAGCGGCAAGGCGCGCGATTACGTCGTCGCGGCCCGCATGAAGCAGAGCGGCATGACCTGGACCCTGGCGGGAGCACAGCACATGCTTCAGATCCGTGCATCTCTCATGAGCTCGCGGTTTGCACGCGACTTCCAGCACTCACTTCCAGCACGTCCCGAGATTGAGGAGCTGCCGGCTGCCGCCTGAGCCCGCTATCCACAGTTTGGGGTCGCACCCCACGCGCGCTTGACGGCCGTTGCAGAGTCGGCTATGGTGATCCCCTTGGGATCGCGACCGATGCGCATGCTGCATGACGACACGTACCCGCGCAGCCACTGGTCAATTACGTCATCACATCGACAACAACCCGGTATTCCCGGCGCACAGGAGGTGCACATGGCACGCAAAGAACCGCACGCGCGCGCGGCGTAAGCCCCGTGAGTCACGCGCCCCGCGCCTGGGGAGTTGACTCTGTTCGAACGCCTGCGTTGCGGGCGCTGAGAGTACCGGAAGCGGCAATACGCCACCCGATACGCTCGTAATCTTTCTATCAAGGAGTACGTCATGAACCATATGACAAAGACCTGCGCCGTTGCGCTGGTCCTGGGCCTTGTGCTGACCGCAACCGGCCTGTGGGCCGCGGCCGCAGAGGAGGAGCCGGCCGCGGCGATGGAGAAGGAAATGGTGCTCGATCCCACCACCGGCGAGATGGTGGAGGCGCCACGGTACGGCGGCACGTTGACCTACGCCGAGCGGATCGAGCCGCCGGGTACCGACCCCTTCGACCAGGGCGGCGCGCCACGGGGCGTCGATAGCGTTTTGGAGAAGCTCTCCATCGGCAACTGGGGCATAGGCAGGGACGAATTTGCCTTCTCCACCAGGTACGTGCCGCTGTGGGCCATGAAACCCAACTTGGCGGAGAGCTGGGAAACGCCTGACCCCACCACGATCGTCATCAACATCCGCCCGGGCGTTCGCTGGCACAACAAGGCACCGATGAACGGTCGGGAGCTGACCGCCCAGGATGTCGAATTCAACTTTCACCGCTATACGGGTCTGGGCAGCGGCTTCACGGAACCGAGCCAATTCAACTCGATGAATGCCGCGACCTGGGAATCGATTACGGCCACCGACGATGCCACGGTGGTGTTCAAGCTGAAGGTGCCTCGCAGCGACGGGCTGGAGGTCATCGTCACCCACTGGTTCCATTTCATTCTGCCTCCCGAGGTAATCAAGCAGCATGGCAACATCCACGATTGGAGGAACCTGGTCGGCACCGGGCCCTACATGCTGACGGACTGGGTCAAGGGCAGCTCCCTGACCTATACCAGGAACCCGGACTACCGGGGCACCGACGAGAAATACCCACAGAACCGGTTGCCCTACATCGACGAGTTACGACGCGTGGTCATGCCCGAACAAGCAACCTGGCTGGCGGCACTGCGCTCGGGCAAGCATGACATTACCGGCTTGTTCGGCGACACGCAATTGGGCGATGTCAACCAGGTAGAGAGCCTCCAACAGAGCAACCCCGAGATCACGTTGCACCCGTGGTACTTTCGCTCGGAGACCTCCGTTCTTTTCAACCTGCGCAACCAGCCGCCATTCGACGACATCCGGGTGCGCAAAGCCATGCAGATGGCCATCGACCTGGAGACCGTCAACAACACCTACTACAAGGGTCTTGCCAAGTGGCAACCCCAGGGGATTATCGGCGACAGTCTGAAGGGGTACCATGTCCCCTTCGAAGAGTGGCCCGAAGCCGTGAAGCAGGGCTACCGGTATGATCCGGAAGGGGCGGAAAAGCTTCTGGATGAGGCGGGGTATCCGCGCGGCGCGGATGACGTTCGATTCAAGACCTTCCTGCACCACTTGCAGCGATTGGACGTCGGCTATCAGGAAATAGCCGTCCAATACTGGGCGCAGATTGGCGTCGACGTGGAGATTCAGCAACATGACAACACTCCGCATGCGGCGCTGAAGAGGGAAGGCAATTATGAAGGGATGGCGTCTTCGGTGCTCGGCGTCGACCAGGCGCCCCTCCCGATGATGGGATGGATTCACTCGAGAAGACCGGACGCGAACTCCGGCGGACATCAGGACCCGGTGATGGACGCCAAGGCGGAAGCCGCCGAAACCGCTGCCAGCGCCGAGGATCAGCAGAGGCTGGTTGGCGAGGCAGATATGTACTTTGTCGCGCAGCATTACAACCTGTGGGGTCCCAAGGTTCCGTTGTTCAATGCAACCCAGCCATGGGTCAAGGGCTATAACGGCGAAGTCGAGCTGGGACTGGCTCGCGCAATTGCCATCCTGGCCCGCATCTGGATCGATAGTGATCTGAAGCAAGAGATGGGCGGCTAGCGCCCCCGCTGACCTCCGTGCACAGGGGCTGGGATGTTGCATTCGGAGCGCCGCTTCAGAGCGCGCTCCCAGCCCTCACTCATTGCATCCCTCACTCATTGCATAAGGTGTCCCAGTGAGAGCCTATATCATCAGGCGCTTGTTGCTGGTCATCCCCACCCTGTTTCTCCTGAGCATCATCGTCTTTCTCACCGTGCGCTTCATCCCCGGCGACGTCGTAGACGCCATGTTGAGCGAGATGCAATGGGAGGGTGGCGGAGATCTGGACCGTGCAGCGCTTGAGCATCGGCTGGGATTGGACGTGCCGGTCTGGATGCAGTATGGACGCTGGATCGGCGACATGTTCCGGCACGGCAGCCTCGGCCGATCACTGTGGCGCGACTTGCCGGTAGAGGAGGAGATACTCTCCCGGTTGCCGGTCACCATCGAGCTTGGCCTCCTGGCCATCTTCATCGGGCTCGTGATCGCGCTGCCGGTGGGCATCTACTCGGCGGTGCGCCAGGATACCGCCGCCGACTACCTGGGACGCTCGGTCGCCATCATCGGCCTGGCCACGCCGAACTTCTGGCTGGCCATCATGGTGTTGATCTATCCGACCATCTGGTGGGGCTGGACCCCGCCGCTGGAATACGTTCCGTTCGCCGAACACCCGCTGGACAATCTCGCGGGGTTCTTCATCCCCAGCCTGATCCTGGGGACGGCGATGGCCGCCGCCACCATGCGGATGACGCGCACCATGACGCTGGAGGTGCTGCGGCAGGACTACATCCGTACCGCCTGGTCCAAGGGGATGGCGGAGCGGGTGGTGATTGTGCGGCACACCCTCAAGAATGCCCTCATCCCGGTGGTGACCCTCGTCGGCCTGCAGATGCCGATCCTGGTCGGGGGTGCGGTGATCATGGAGAACATCTTCGCCCTGCCGGGACTCGGTCGCCTCATGCTCGATGCCCTGCAAAGCCGTGACTACCCGGTGGTGCAGGGAACCAACCTGTTCTTCGCCACCGGGGTGGTGCTGCTCAATCTCCTCATCGACCTGATCTATCCCTACCTGGACCCGAGGGTACGGTATGAGTAGGAACAGGGATGCGCAGACAGCACCCGCCGGTCAGCTTGTTCGGACCGGTGAATCCAGGTGGCGGGGCTGGCTGGCTGATTTCTTGATCAGGCTGTGGCAGGAGAAGCCCCTGGGGACCGCCTGCGGGATTCTCGTCGTGATCCTGATTCTCGTCGCGATGCTTGCCGAGCGTCTGGCGCCCTACCCCTACCAGGAAATACACCTGCCGGACATCATGCAGGGCGCATCCGCCCGCTATCTGCTGGGGACCGACCACCTGGGGCGAGACCTGTTGAGCCGCATCCTCCATGGAGCTCGCATCTCCTTGACCGTCGGTCTGGCGGCAACGGCACTGAATGCGTTGGTCGCCGTGCTGATCGGCGGGATTTCCGGGTTCCTTGGCGGAAGAGTGGACTTGGCGGTACAGCGTTTTGTCGATGCCTGGATGGCCTTCCCGGGGCTGCTGCTGTTGTTGACCATCATGTCGATCGTGGGACAGGGGTTGCTGCAGATCATCGTGGTGCTGGGGATCGCCGGCGGCATCGGCGGCTCCCGCGTCATCCGCAGCGCCGTGATCGGGGTCAAGGAGAACGACTACTTTCAGGCCGCCCGGGCCGTGGGCACGCGCACCAGCCGGATCCTGGTGCGGCACGTGGTGCCCAACATCATGGCGCCGATCATCATCATCTTCTCGATCAACATCGGCGGCGTGATCATTGCCGAGGCCAGCTTGAGCTTCCTGGGATTCGGGCTGCCGGTCCAGGTTCCGAGCTGGGGAGGGATGCTCAGCCGCGAGGGACGCCAGTACATGGAGCAGGCGCCCCGGCTGGCGCTGTGGCCCGGGCTCTGCCTGACGATCGTCGTCTATGCGCTCAACATGTTCGGCGACGCGGTCCGCGACCTGCTCGACCCCCGGCTGCGCGGCGGCCAGGGAAGTTACGGCACCTCGGGTAACCGCCAGCGAGGCCTCCTGCGGCGTGGCGGTCACGCTGCTTCCGCATCGCCACGGGACTCGCGCGTTTGATCCCGGCAGCCCGAGCGCGACGGCACCCTGGCCGCTACCGAGGCGCGCGGACTGGCGTTCATCCCCTGGAGTCCCTGGAGCGCCACCCCTGGCCGGAGGAGAGCGACGCACAGCCACGGCGACGTTTGACGCGCGGGCGCGGGCCACGATAGGTTGTGCGACGTTCCCAACAAGGAGGAAGTCGATGAAAGTGATATCGCGGCTCGTACCGGCCGCCCTGATCGCCGGCTTGGCGGCGTCTGCCGCGTTCGCCGGCGGGGATGGCGAAGGCGAGGTACAGATGTCCGCGCCGGCGGCCGAGATGATGGCCGAGTACGGCGACGTGTGGCAGTGGGACACCGTGCAGGAGTACGAGGCCGACACCGGCAACAAGATCACCCAGTTCGGCGAGGCGCCGATGCTGGCGGCGATGGTGGCGGCCGGAGATCTGCCCCCGGTGGAGGAACGGCTCCCCGACGAACCGCTGGTATTCAACGTGTTCGAGGGCATCGGCACCTACGGCGGCACCCTCAAGGCGGCCTCGATCGGTACCGAGTACACCGAACTGACGCCGATCCGCGGGTTGGCCGGCGCCGTGCAGACCGCCAACCGCGGTCCGGGAAACCCGATCGACATCGTGCCCTATGCCCACAAGGGCTGGGAGATGTCGGAGGACCAGAAGACGGTCACCATGTACCTGCGGCGCGGCATGAAGTGGTCCGACGGCCACCCCTACACCGCCGACGACGTGATGTTCTCGTTCGAGGACTTCATACTCATCGACGAGTTCCCGTCCGGCTGGCATCGCAGCGGCTGGGGGCCGATGTCGCACGCCGAGAAGGTGGACGACTTCACGGTACGGCTGCACTACACCGATCCGTTTCCGACGCTGCCGGGCTGGTACGAGTTCTGGGGCGGCTGGCAGCCTCACTCCTATCCCAAGCACTACCTCTCCAAGTACCATGCCAAGTACAACGACAACGCCGACGCCCTGGCCAAGGAGGAAGGCTACGACAACTGGGTGCAGGCGGTGTGGGCGAAACAGGCCAGCACCAGCGACTTTCGGGTGGAGGACCTGAACACCCCGAGCGTCAATCCCTGGAACCACGAGGAGATCACCACCACCTACGTGCTCCACGTGCGCAATCCCTATCACTTCGCGATCGACCCGGCCGGCAACCAGCTCCCCTACATCGACCGCCTGCGCGTGGAGACGGTAGCCGACGCCGAGACCCTCAACCTGAAGGTGATCTCCGGCGAGCTGTCGGTGGCCGCCATCGGACTGTCCACTCCCGACTTCCCGCTGTTCAAGGAGAACGAGGAAGCGGGCGACTACGAGACGCTGATGTGGCCGCGCGCCGCGGGGGCGGAGAGCTTCTATGCCTTCAACCTCACGCACCAGGACCCGGTGCAGCGCGAGATTTTCCAGGACGTGCGCTTCCGGCAGGCGATGTCGCTGGCGATCGACCGCGAGGAGATCAACAAGGTGCTGTTCTTCGGGCTGGCGGTTCCGCGGCAGGCGGCGATGGACCCGGAGAACTCCTTCTACAAGGAGGAGTGGGCAACCCGCTACGCGGAGTACGACCCCGACACCGCCAACCGGCTGCTCGACGAAATGGGACTTGAGCGCGGTGGCGACGGTTTCCGCCTGCGCCCCGACGGCGAGGTGCTGACGGCCCAGATAGTGATCCCGCTGGAGTGGCCGAGTCACGTGGCGGTCAGCGAGCTGGTGGCCGAGTACTGGGGGGACGTGGGCGTCAAGGTGGACCCGCGCTCGTACAGCATCGACCTGGTAGTGGAGCGGCTGACCACCAACGACTATGACGTTTCCGTGTGGTTCCTGCGCCGCACCAACGCGAGCAAGGGCTATCTGCCGTCCAACAAGTTCACCTCCAACGACGGCTGGTACGCGACCCAGTGGTGGGCCTGGCACCACTCCGGAGGCGAGCAGGGCGAGGAGCCGCCGCCGGAGTTCCAGGAGTACTTCAAGCTGGCCGACCGGTGGTACATCACGGCCGACAAGGCCGAACGCGACCGCATTGCCACGCAGGTGTTCGACTTCGCCTCCGAGCAGGTGCTGCTGATCGGCACGGTCGGCTATGCCCCGGTGCCGGTCGTAGTGAGCAACCACTTGGGCAACTTTCCGCGTGACGTTCGGTTCGCCGGCGACGACGCGCATTCCCTCCGCGACGTCAAGCCCGACCAGTGGTACATCAAGCAGTAAAATCCTCAATGATAAGGGTCGGCAGCATCCCGCAGCCCATCGCCCATGAAATTGAACAGCAGCACCGTCACCACCACAAACAGACCAGGTATCAACAGCCAGGGATGAAGGGCAACGGCGCGGAAGTTCTGCGCCTGGCTCAGCAGGACTCCCCAGCTCACTACCGGAGGTCTCAAGCCCACGCCGATGAAGCTCAGCGCCGTCTCCCCAAGGATCATGCTCGGAACCGCAAGGGTTAGGCTGACGATCAGGTAGCTCATGAATCCCGGCAACAGATGCCGGGTGATGATACGCCGCTCTTTGGCACCAGATATCCGCGCCGCAAGCACGTAGTCCTCCTCCCGTAGCTGGATGATCTTGCTGCGAACCACCCGCGCGAGCTCGGTCCAACTGACGATGGAGAGAATGACGGTCACGAGGAAGTACAACCGCACCGGCGGGAAGCGCGGGGGCACGGCCGTGGCGAGGGCCATCCACAGCGGAATCTGCGGCAGCGACTGCAGGAACTCGATGAGGCGCTGGATGAGCAGATCCACCGTTCCGCCGAAGAACCCGGAGACTCCTCCAAGAATGGCACCGATCACAAAGCTCAGCGCCACTCCCACGAGTCCCACCGAAAGCGACACCCTGGCGCCGGCGAGAATACGGGAGTACACGTCACGACCGAGGTGATCTGCACCGAACAGGTACAGCTTGCCCGGCTCATCCACACCGAAGAGGCGCGTGCGAGCAGGGAACAAACCCAGCAGCTTGTATTCCTCCTCCCCGCGGACGAAGAGGCGAATGGGATAGACTTGAGACTCGTTTATCTCGAACAATTTGCGCAGCGTCTCAGGATCCCTGCCGGGCACAAGCCCATAGACAAAGGGCCGGACAAGCCTGCCGTCGTGAAAGATCCTGACCCGTGTCGGCGGTGCAAAAACATGATCCGAGCTGCGCTGAAAGGTGCCCCAGACGGAGAAGAAACCGGCAAATGCAGCGCCGAGATAGAGCACAGCGAGTCCGGTAAGCCCCACCAGAGCGAGCTTATGCTTGAAGAACTTCCGCCTCATCAGCGTCCAGCTGGACGCCGCGTAGAGTTTCTCCTGCTCAGCAGTTTCCTGCCTCCCGGCGGCGATGATCTGATCCGATGTGCTCACCCTTCGGCCCTCTTCTCGAACCGGATCCGTGGATCAGCGGCCACCAGCAGCAGGTCCGAAATGAACGTGCCGATGATACCGAGGGCCCCCAACATCAACAGAAAACCGGCTGCCAACAGCATGTCCTGTCGTAACAGCGCATTCAGCAGCATGGGTCCCGTCGTAGGAAGCGCCAGCACAATAGAGGTCAGGGCTGAGCCGGAAAGCAGAAACGGCAACAGACCGCCGAGGGAGGCGACGATGGGGTTGAGTGCGACCCGGACCGGATACTTGAACAGCAGCGAGCGTTCGGGCGCGCCCTTGGCCCTCGCTGTGATCACGTACTGCTTGCGCAGTTCGTCCAGGAGCGATCCACGAAAGACGCGGATGATTGACGCGGTACCGGCAGTCGCCAGTATGAGCACCGGCGCCGGGAGATGTTTCAGCATGTCGATGACTTTGGCAAAGCTCCACGGTGCATCGCTGAAACGAGTGGAAAAGAGCCCGGTGATGTTCCACCCGAGGTAACGAAATGCCAGCCACATGAAGATCAGTGCCAGCAGGAAGTTGGGTGTCGCCAGACCCACAAACCCCAGCGTCGTAAAGGCATAGTCGCCAACCGAGTATTGGTGGGTGGCGGAGTAGATACCGATGGGTATCGCGACGGCGTACACCAAAATAATGGTGATAAAGGAAATTGTCGCCGTGAGGGCGATGCGCTCCCCGATCAATTCGCCTACCGGCTGCTGCCAGTAGAACGAGCGGCCGAAGTCACCTTTGAGCACGTTTCCGAGCCAACTGAGGTACTGAACGATCAGCGGTCTGTCCAGCCCGTAACGGGCGCGGATCAGCGCCTCCTGTTCCGCATCCAACACCGTATTGGTACCTGCCGTCCGCACGCTGTTGACGACAAAATCTGCGTAGTCCCCCTCCGGGAGCTGGATGATGGCGAACACGGCTGCTGACAGCAGGAAGAGCGTCACCACCATGTACAGAAACCGATTGAGGACGTACTTGACAGACATATCAGCTTTGTTGCCGGCGTGCGCGGCGCAGGGACGGTGGGACTCTGGACACCAATGGGCCCGCGTCAGCGGCTGCGTACTATCCGTACGCAGCCGCTGACGCAAGCTTGGGCGCCCGACGCTTGCGCTAGCGCCGCGACGCATCCTTGAAGTAGAGCTGGTCATTGAAGTAGTTGAGCTCACCATTCCAAGTCATCCACGGTAGCAATCCCGTTGGCGTATTGCCGAGGTCGGTGCCGGCAATGTAGAGCTGTGGTGCCAGCCCCACGGTGCCGATCAGATACAGTTGCTCGGCATGATAATCGTAGAGCTTGGTGACTGCCTCGACGTACTCCGGGGTACCGGTAAGCATATTCGCGGCGGCCTCAAAGTTGCGAGACCACTCCTTCCAGTGCTCGGGCGGCTCTTCCACCATGTTCGGCGGGGGGCTGTAGGAATAGGCTGATCCCGGGTCGCGCTGAAAGCTGGAACCTTGCGGGGTGCCGCCGTTCTGAACATAGAACCACTCATTCCATCCCATTGCCCAACGGAGGTCAGCTTGCCGTACGTTATGCATAATACCTGTGGCGGCGAACTCGGTAGCCTCCCGAATGAGCCCAAAGCTCGCGTCGGCGGTGTCCGGGTCGATCTCCCACCAAGTGTCTCCTCCCGTTTCCGGAAAAACGGGTTTCAGGATCAGTTTCACCCCCACATCCGCCCACTGATCGATCAGCAACTCTACCGTGCCGATTGCGGTGGGTTGATCGCCCCTGCCGGCTTCTACATACATCACAATTTCCAGCGGCTCGCCGTTTGACATCAGGCGGGTCCCATCGCTGCTTCTTTGGGTCAGTCCAAGCTCGTCGAGCATAGTGTTCGCCAGGTCGGGGTCGTACTGCGCCCACGCCTGCTCCCACTCCGGATTGAACCAGCTGACGCTCGGACCAATGGTGAACTGCCGCGGAACTCCCTGACCGGCGTACAGGACCTCGTTAATGTCCTCGCGGTCAATGGCGATCGACATCGCCTGGCGAAATCTCACGTCCTGGTAGAGCTCCCGCTTGATCGGATCGCCGTTATTTACGTTGAAGGCGACCCCCCCATCACTGGCGTTGAAGCCGGGTAGAGCGGAGACACGGTACCCTCCGGCGGCCTCGTTTTCCTTGAACAGCGTAAAGTTTTCAAAGGCAACGCTCATGAAGCCGACATCCGATTCACCTGAGAGGATGCGCGCCGTGTACACCTCCGTGTCGGCCACGACGCTGATCACCACACGGTCGACATAGGGCAGTTGATTGCCCTCCTCATCCACGCGGAAGTAGTAGGGATTGCGGACGAAGCGCTTTACGGTGGTGTCCCGGGACTCATAATTCCACGGGTAGGTAACCGGTCGCCAAACGCCATCGGCCGAGGGTTGTCTATTGTGCCAGAAGTAGTGGTGCTGTGCGGCAGCTTTCCAGTCGGCGAACCCCAGCTCTTTAGCGAGCGCCTCTGCGTCGGGGTTGTACCTTGGGAAGAACCGCTCCAGGTAGTGTTTGGGTGCGTACATCTGCCAGTCGGAGCCGGGCCACAAGCCCATCTTTGTGTAGTCGCCTACGGCACCGCCGGCCGCGTGCAGCTCCACCGTGTAGTCATCGATCCTGTCGATTGACTGGAACGTCAGTTGGCCCTTCCAGGATTCGAGACCTTCCGTCGCTTGGATGTCCTCCCACATGAACACAAAGTCGTCCGCTGTAAGCGGCGCGCCGTCGGACCACTTCATGCCCTCACGCAGATGGAGAATAACTGAGGTCTGGTCGGGGCCCAGTTCAACCGACTTCGCGATGTCTCCTTGCAGCTGCATGTTCGCATCGTAGGCGCCGAGAGAACCTCCGGCGTCCGGCATCTCGCTCAGATCACCCCAGGGGGTTATGTTCATCATCGCCGAATGCAGCGTGCCGCCATAGAGGCCGATATCATCAACCCCGCCTCCTACCAACGGCCGCACCGAAGGTTCCAGCGGGAGTCGCTCTTCCACCGGCGGCAGCTCGCCCGCGGCCACCATAGCGGCCAGCATCGGCGCCTCGCCGTACTGGCCTGTCCGTACCGGAGCGCCCGTCTCACCTTCTTCTGGCTCTGCCCCTGCATAGAGGGCTCCGCCGGTCAGCACAGTCAGCACGAGAGCCAAAACGATTGTCCTATTCATAGATCCTTTCCCTCATAAAGATTTGCCTGGAATTGATAGTTCGGCGCCAAAGGCGCCTTCTCGCCCTATGTAATATATACTGCACGCTGACGTCAACGCGCTCCTGTGCGTGCAGCGCCAACTCATGCGTGCGTTACGTTGACGCCACAGCGGTCTGCGCGATAGGGTTGCGCAACGATTCTCAGCAAGGAGGAATATGGTGAGAAAGGTATGGCGAGTGGCGCTTGCCGTCCTCATTGCCGGCTTGGCGGCTGCTGCCGCGTTCGCCGGCGGGGAGGGTGAAGGCGACGTACAGATGTCCGCGCCGGCGGCCGAGATGATGGCCGAGTACGGCGACGTGTGGCAGTGGGACACCCTGCAGGACTACGAGCGCGACACCGGCAACACGATCACCCAGTTCGGCGAGGCGCCGATGCTGGCGGCGATGGTGGCGGCCGGAGAGTTGCCCCCGGTCGACGAACGGCTGCCGGAGGAGCCGCTGGTGTTCAACGTGTTCGAGGGCATCGGCACCTACGGCGGAACGCTCAAGACGGCCTCGATCGGCACCGAGTACACCGAGGTGACGCCGATTCGCGGGCTGGTCGGCGCCGTGCAGACCGCCAACCGCGGTCCGGGCAAGCCGATCGACATCGTGCCCTACATCCACAAGGGATGGGAAATGTCGGACGACCAGAAGACCGTCACCCTGTACATGCGGCGCGGCATGAAGTGGTCCGACGGCCACCCCTACACCGCGGACGACGTGATGTTCTCGTTCGAGGACTTCCTGCTCATCGACGAGTTCCCGTCCGGCTGGCATCGCAGCGGCTGGGGGCCGATGACGCACGCCGAGAAGGTGGACGACTACACGGTGCGGCTGCACTACTCCGACCCGTTTCCGACGCTGCCGGGCTGGTACGAGTTCTGGGGCGGCTGGCATCCGCACTCCTATCCCAAGCACTACCTCTCCAAGTACCACGCCAAGTACAACGACAACGCCGACGCCCTGGCCAAGGAGGAAGGCTTCGACAACTGGGTGCAGGCAGTGTGGCAGAAACAGAGCAGCGGCGGCGACTTCCGGGTCCAGGACATCGACACGCCGAGCACCAAGCCGTGGAACCACGAGGAGATCACCACCACCTACGTCCTCCACGTGCGCAATCCATACCACTTCGCCATCGACCCGGCCGGCAACCAGCTCCCCTACATCGACCGCCTGCGGGTGGAGACGGTGGCCGACTCCGAGACCCTCAACCTGAAGATAATCGCCGGCGAGCTGTCGATTGCCGCCCTCGGACTGGCAACGCCCGACTTCCCGCTGTTCAAGGAAAACGAGGAGTCGGGTAACTACCAGACGCTGATGTGGCCGCGTGCCGCCGGCGCCGAGAGCTTTTACGCGTTCAACCTCACGCACCAGGATCCGGCGCAGCGCGAGGTATTCCAGGACGTGCGCTTCCGGCAGGCGATGTCGCTGGCCATCAACCGCGAGGAGATCAACAAGGTGCTGTTCTTCGGGCTCGCGGTCCCGCGGCAGGCGGCGATGGATCCCGAGAACTCCTTCTACAAGGAGGAGTGGGCGACCCGCCACGCGGAGTACGATCCCGATACCGCGAACCGGCTGCTTGACGAAATGGGCCTTGAGCGCGGCGGCGACGGGTTCCGCCTGCGGCCCGACGGCGAAGTGCTGCACGCCCAGATTCTGATTCCGCTGGAGTGGCCGATCCACGTGGCGATCGGCGAGTTGGTGGCCGAGTATTGGCAGGACGTGGGCGTGAAGGTGGACCCGCGCTCGTACAGCATCGACCTGGTGGGCGAGCGGCTGGGCACCAACGACTATGACATTGCCGTCTGGTTCCTGCGCCGCACCAACGAGAGCAAGGGCTACCTGCCGTCCAACAAGTTCACCTCCCCGGACGGCCACTACGCTCCCCTGTGGTGGGCGTGGCACAATTCCGGTGGCGAGAGCGGCGAGGAGCCGCCGCCTGAGTTCCAGGATTTCTTCGAGCTGGCCGGTCAGTGGTACATCACGGCCGACAAGGCCGAGCGCGACCGCATCGCGACGCAACTGTTCGACTTCGCTTCCGAGCAGGTGCTGCTGATCGGTACGGTCGGCTACGCCCCGATTCCGGTCGTCGTCGGCAACGAGATGGGCAACGTCCCGCGCGACGTACGGTACATCGGCGACGACGTGCAGTTCCTCCGTGACGTCAAGCCCGACCAGTGGTACATCAAGCAATAGTTCAGGCGATCGTCGCTGCAGGAGGCCCGCTCGCGCGGGCCTCCTGCATATAGGGGATAGGAGCTAACCGCACGGATGACCGCGTACGTGGTGCGCAGAGTGTTCTACATGATGATCACCCTGGCACTGGTATCGGTGGTGGGCTTTGCCATCATCCAGTTGCCCCCGGGCGACTTCCTGACTACCCACCTGCGCCAGCTCGGGCTTACCGGCACCCAGCTCACCGAGGAGGAACTGCAAGACATCCGTGCCTACTACGGGTTGGACAAACCGGGCTACATGCAGTACTTCGTGTGGGTCGGCAACATGTTGCGCGGCGACCTCGGCGAGTCGTACTCGTACCGGATCCCGGTCGGGGAACTGTTGGGGGACCGGCTGCCGCTCACGGTGCTGGTGTCGCTGCTGACCATCGTGGTCACCTTTCTGCTGGCCGTGCCGATCGGCATCTACTCGGCCACTCATCAATACTCGCTCGGCGACTACACGGCCACCGTGTTCGGCTTCATCGGGCTGGCCACGCCCAACTTCATGCTCGCCCTGCTGCTGATGTGGATTTCGCTGAGCTGGTTCGGTTTCCCCATCACCGGGCTGTTCTCGTCCGAGTACCTGGATCAGCCGTGGAGCGTGGCCAAGTTCCTGGACATGCTGTTGCATCTGCCGGTCGCCATTCTGGTAGTGGCCACCGGCGGAACCGCCGGCCTGATTCGGATTATGCGCGGCTCGCTGCTGGACGAACTGCAGAAGCAGTACGTGATCACTGCGCGCTCGAAGGGGCTGGAGGAGGGCGCGCTGCTGTTCAAGTACCCGGTGCGCATCGCCATCAACCCGATCATCAGCGGTATCGGCGCCGTGTTCCCGGAGATCGTCTCCGGAACGATCATCACGGCCATCGTGCTCAACCTGCCGACCGTGGGGCCGCTGCTGTTCAACGCGCTCACCCAGGAAGACATGCAGCTCGCGGCGAGCATCGTGATGGTGCTCTCGGTCCTTACCATCATCGGGGTGTTCGTGTCCGACATGCTGCTGCTGTGGCTCGACCCGCGCATCCGCTTCGGGGCGGGAAGGAGCACGGCATGAGCGACAGCAAACCCCGGTCGGGCGAGGCGGGACTGCTCGCCACCGAGGAGGATGCGTCGGAGCGCTACTACCTCGCGTCGCAGTGGACCCTGATGCGGCGCCGCTTCACGCGCCACCGCCTGGCCCTGATCGGGCTGGTGGTGCTGGGGCTGCTCTACTTCGTGGCCCTGTTCGCCGAGTTCTTCGCCACCCAGGACATCTACCGGCGCGACTCCGACCACCTGTACGCGCCGCCGCAGCGCATCCGCTTCATGGGCGAAGACGGCCTCTCGCTGCGCCCGTTCGTGTACCCGTGGCGGGTCGAGCTCGACCTGGAGACGTTCCGCAACCGCTACGCCCCGGACACCTCGCGCAAGGCGTACCTGCGCTTGTTCGCCCGCGGCGACGAATACGAGCTGTGGGGCGTGTTCCCGAGCCGCATACACCTGCTCGGGGTCGACGAAGGCACCCTGTTCCTGCTGGGCGCCGACAAGTTCGGGCGCGACATCTACTCGCGCACGCTGTACGCCGCCCGCACCTCGCTGTCGATCGGCCTGGTCGGCGTGGCCCTGGCGTTCGTGCTCGGCTGCACGTTCGGCGGCATTTCCGGCTTCTTCGGCGGCGCCGCCGACATGGCGATTCAGCGCCTGATCGAGTTCATGCAGTCGATCCCCTCCATTCCGCTGTGGATGGCGCTGTCGGCCGCGGTGCCGCGCCAGTGGGGGCCGCTGCAAGTGTACCTCGGGATCACCATCATTCTGTCGCTGCTGGCCTGGACCGGGCTGGCGCGGGTGGTGCGCGGCAAGCTGCTGCAGTTGCGCGAGGAGGACTTCGTGATGGCGGCGGCGATCGCCGGTTCCACCGCGACCAGCATCATCGTGCGCCACCTGCTGCCCTCCTTCCTGAGCTTCCTGATCGTGTCGCTGACGCTGTCGATACCGGGCATGATCCTGGGCGAGACCGCGTTGAGCTTCCTCGGCCTGGGGCTGCGCCCGCCCACGGTGAGCTGGGGCGTGCTGCTCAAGGAGGCGCAGAACGTGCGCACTATCGAACTGCACCCGTGGATGATGATTCCCGGCCTGCTGGTGATCGTCACGGTGCTATGCTACAACTTCGTCGGCGACGGCCTGCGCGACGCCGCCGACCCGTACAAGAGCAATTAGCGGCGTTCATGATCTGGCCACGCGCTCTCGGGCTGACGCTGCTGTTCTGTGCAATGTGCCCCACCCTGGTTCCGGCGGACCCGCGGGTGACCCACCGGGCGCAGCCGGTGGTGGCGGGAGCGGAGTGCAGCGGGGCGTTCGTGTCCCATCCCCTGCCCCACACCACCGTGTTCTCGCCGCAGCGGGGGCCGATCTTCGCCGGCGTCGGTTCGGCGCTCGGCCTGGGCGACCTGGACAACGACGGCGACATCGACATCGTGCTGGCCAACCTGGACGGACCGAGCAGCATCCTGTGGAACGGCGGTGCGCTCACCTTCTCGCGCCGGGAGTTGGCGGCCGACAACGCGCGCGCGGTCAACATCGTGGACTTCGACGGCGACGGCTGGCAGGACCTTGTCCTCTCCCACCCCGGCAACCCGCCGAGCCTGTGGCTCAGCGCCGCCGCCGACGGGACGCGCACCTTCGTGCGCACCGAGGGCTTCGGGCCGTGGCACGTGCTCAACGCGATCGCCCTGGCGGACGTGGACCGCGACGGCGACCTGGACCTGGCGGGCGCGAGCTACGACGGCGAGATCGCCGAGTTCTACGACGGCTTCGTGATCGGCGGCGGCGTCGCCTATTACGAGAACGTCGACGGCAAGCTGCACGCGTTCGAGTTGGTGCGCCACGCGCATGCGCTTGCGATGCTGCTGACCGATCTGGACGGCGACGGGCGGCTCGACATCCTGGTCGGCAACGACTTCGAGCTGCCGGACTACGCCTTCCTGTGGACTCCGGACGGGTTCCGGATCCGCAACGTGCTGCCGCGCATGCCGCGCAACACGATGAGCCTCGACGCTGCCGACATTGACAACGACGGCCGGCTCGAGTTGTTCAGCGCCGACATGAAGCCCTACGCCGATGATGCCGCCACCCGCGCGGCGTGGGGCGCCCTGAAGGCGAACTACGACGCGCTGGCCGCCGATGATCCGCAGATCGAGGAGAACACACTGCTGGTGGGCAGCGTCGCCGAGGGCTTCGAGAATCGCGCCCCGGACAGCGGCGTGGACGCCAGTGGCTGGAGCTGGTCGGCCAAGTTCGCCGACCTGGACAACGACGGGCTGCAGGATCTGTACGTGGTCAAC
The DNA here is from genome assembly GCA_965208575.1 of Spirochaetia bacterium. Taxonomy (GTDB): domain Bacteria; phylum Spirochaetota; class Spirochaetia; order SZUA-6; family Bin103; genus Bin103. Next base: position 442,438 of record CBDBOV010000004.1, read on the forward strand.
GGCATGTACAGCGAGGACTCCTTCGGGCACCTTCCCGGCGCCGAGCTGATCGAAGAGAACCAGGTGTTTCGCAACCAGGGCGGCGGCAAGTTCCGCCGTGCCCCGGAGTGGGGCCTGGGCAGCACCGCCGGCGGCCGCGGCATGAGCATGGCCGACCTCGACGGCGACGGCGACCTCGACATCGTGGTGAACAACCTGCGCGCGCCGGCGGAGGTGCTGGAGAACCGGCTGTGCGGCGGCGCGAGCCTGCAGGTGGACCTGCGGTGGCCCGGCAGCGGCAACACCCGCGCCATCGGTTCGCGCCTCATCTTGCACGCGTCGACCGGGACCTACCTGCGCGAGATCCGCAGCTCCAGCGGTTTCCTGTCCGGCGACCCCGGCCGCGTCCACTTCGGCTTCCCGGAGGGCGCCGCGCTGCAGCGGTTGGAAATCTCCTGGCCCGACGGCGCCCGCTCCACCCTGCCCGCTCCCGCCGCCAACACCCTGCTCACCGTGCGGCGGGCAACCCTGCGGTAGCCGACACGCCGCCCGCCGGTCCGCCCTAGCCGTGGTCGTGCTGGTGGCGGTGGTGGACGTCGGGCACGTGCGGATGCTCGTGTTCGACGGCGTCGTGGAGGTGCGGGTGCACATGGCCGATCCAGGCGGGCAGCCCGGGGTGCTGGTGCAGGTGGTGGCCGTCGTTGTGGCGGTGCCAGTGTTCGTGCTGCTGGGCCGGATGGCGGTGGCGATGCGCGTGACCCTCGCGCATCAGCACCAGGAGGCCGAGCACCAGTACCGCGGTAGCGGCGATCTGGATGGCGCCGAACGGCTCACCGAGCACGACCACCGCGAGCAGCACGCCGAAAAACGGCGCGGCCGAGAACACGAGCTGCCCGCGGGTGGCGCCGATATTCTGGGCGGCGGCAATGTACAGCACGATGCTCGCGCCATAGGCGAGTGCTCCCAGCAGCAGCGCGGCCATAGCGGTGCCCGCCGTGGCGCTCCAGGTCGACACGCCAAGCCCGATGGCGAGGTTGGTGGTGCCGGCCACCAAGCCCTTCCACAGCGTGGTCTCCTGCGGGGTCAGTCCGTCGATCAGGGAGGTGAAGTGGTTGTCGAAGCCCCAGCAGACGCACGCCAGCGCCACCAGCATCCCCGGCAGGAGCCCGGCGGAATGCTCCTCCCATGACAGCAGCAGCGCGGCGGCCACGACGAGCCCCGCTCCCACCCAGGCGCGGCCGGTCAGCTGATCGCGGAACAGCACCACGCCCAGCACGGCGGTGGCGACCAGCTCCAGGTTGAGCCACAACGACACCGACGCGGCCGCGGCCAGCCGCAGCCCGAGCAGCAACAGCGCCGGCCCGGCCATACCGCCCAGTACAACCGCCCCGGCGAGCCGCACCAGGTTGGCGCGGTCCAGGCGGACGACCCGTTGCACGACCCGCTTGCGGACCGCAAAGGGGCTCACTCCCAGCGCCGCCCCCAGGTAGAGCAGACCCGCCAACTGGAACGGGCTTACCTGGTCCAGCAACAGCTTGCTCAACGGCGTGGACGCCCCGAACAGCAGCGCCGAAACCAGTGCTATGCCGACCCAGATCGTCATGCCGCGGGCGCCACGTTACCACGGGGTGCGGATGCGCTGTTCGGTGGGTTGTGGCGCGCCGCCGCGGTACGGAGCAAACAGGATCTGCTCCTCGATTGACTCAAGTGTCCGCGCGGTGGCAGTCGTTGCACAGTCCGAACAGGGTGATTTCGTGCCCTTCGGTGAGGAAGCCGGCGGGCGCGAGCGCCTCGACGCCGCGCAGGCAACCGCCCACCTCCCACAGTGCGTTGCAGACGCGGCACAGGAAGTGGTGATGGTGCGGCTTGCCGGCACGTTCATAGCGGGCCGGCAAGCCGGGAATCTCGACCGTTCGCAGCCAGCCGGACTTCACCAGGTCGCGGATGGCGCGGTACACCGTGGCGATGCCGAGTTGGGGCTGGTGTTCGCGGGCGGCCTCGTACAGCTCCGTCGGGCTCAGCGGCCGGTCGTAGGACTCGATGACCGCCTGAATCGCATCACGCTGCCGGGTTTGCCGTTCCATGGCGCTCCTCTGACGACGCCGCCCGCAGGACCCGGTCCAGCGCCGAAATGATCAGAAACACGACTACGCACACCAGTGCGATGGCCGCACCAGATGCTACGCTCAGATGGTAGGAGATGTACAGGCCGACCAGGCCCGAGAACATACCGATTCCGGCCGCAAGCAGGACGGCGTGATGGAAACGCCGCACGACCTGCAGCGCGGCGGCGGCGGGCGCCACCATCAAGGTTACCACCAGCGTGATGCCGATGGTCTGCAGCGCCACGGCGATGGCCAGCGCCATCAGCACGAACTGCAGCGCGGTGAGCATCCGGCTGTTCAGGCGCAGCGCCGCCGCGAACACGCGGTCGAAGGTGACTACCACCATCTCCTTGTAGAATAGCGCCACGACCACGACGATGATTGCCGCGACCACGCCAATGCGGATCAGGTCGGCGCGGGTCACGCTCAGGACGTTGCCGAACAGAAAGTGCACCAGGTCTACGGCGAAACTCCGCACCGTGGAGATGATCGCGATGCCGAGCGCGAACATGCCGGAGTAGACCACCCCGACCGCGGCGTCCTCGCTGATGCGGAACCGCCGGACCAGCGCGGACATACCCAACGCGGTAAGAATCGCCGTCCCGGTTGCCCACCAAAACAGGCGGTCGCGCGACAACCCGCTGGCCAGGTAGCCGACGGCGACGCCCGGTACCAGCGAATGGGCGAGCGCGCTGCCGATGTAGGACATGCCGCGCAGCACGGCGAAGGTGCCTACCAACGCGCACACGCCGGCGACCATGGTGACCGCCAGCAGCGCGCGTGCCACGAACGGGTAGCCAAGGGGGGCGAACAGCAACTCGTTCACGGCAGCACGTGCAACCTGGCCGGGTGGGAAGCGTCCGCCGGGACGGACACCGTGTCGACGTCGAGCAGTACCGTCCCGGGCGTGTGGGGAGACTCTCGGCCGCTGATACGCATGGCTTCCGGAAGCCTACCCCATTTGCGAGCACGACGAAAACGGTTCCTCGTTGTCACCTGTTGTCACCGGCTCAACGCGGCCGCCGATTTCAGGGGGAGGAGAGCGCGCGGGCGGCAGCCATCCCGGCCGCGGTTGCCAACAGGCAACCGCCCACGTTCAGGCCGACACTGGCGAGCAGTGCCGACCAGCGGCCGGCCTGCCAAAGCTGGACCGACTCATGGCTGAACGCGGAGAAGGTCGTGAAGGCTCCGAGGAATCCGGCCACCGCCAGCAGCCGGATGGCGCCGCCCGAAAGGATCCGTCCGGCGAGCGCGCCGGCCAGGAACCCGATCGCCAGCGAACCGATCACGTTCACCGCCAGCGTACCGGCGGGAAACCGCTCCGCGCGGGCGCCGATCCAGCCGGACAGCAGAAACCGCCCGAGCGCCCCGAAGAAGCCGCCGATTCCGACCAGCACCGCGTCGCGCAGCAGGTCGCTCATCCGCCCTTCCTGTCTCGCCGCAGGCAGCTGGTCATCATGGGACCTGTTCAATCCGGCGAGTTCAACCCGGTGAGCGCCGCGCTGACGCGCCACAGGTCGGCGGCCAGCCGGGTGTCGCCGGTGGCGGGGGCGGGACCTGTCTGCCGCCGGTCGACAAAATAGCAGCCGGTGACGCCTGCCACGTCCGGAGCCAACGCAAGGTGGACCGGGGTGCGGGCGCCCTCCGCAACCGGAGCTCCGCCGCCGAAGTTCACGTGCAGCAGCTTGGTGTCGATGACGCCCGGATGGAGGAAGTTGGCGGTGACCTCGGCGGCATCCAGACGGCGGGCCAATTCGCAGGTGAACAGTGCGTTCGCCAACTTCGAGTTGGAGTACGCCTGCCAGCCGTCAAAGCCACGTTCCATCTGCAGGTCGTCGAAGTCGATGCGCCCGCCGGTGTGCACCCCGGAGCTGACGTTGACGATGCGCGCCGGCGCGCTTTCGCGCAGCCGGTCGAGCAGCAGGTTGGTCAGCAGGAACGGGGCGAGGTGGTTGACGGCGAACGTGCTCTCGAAGCCGTCCGTGGTGGTGCGGCGCCGCCGTACGGCGATGCCGGCGTTGTTGATCAGCACGTCGAGCCGTGCGCTGGTGCGCAGGATCTGCTGTGCCATCGCTTGCACTTCCGCCAGCGACCCGAAGTCGCCGGCAACGGCGGTCACGCTCCGGTTGCCGGAGGCGGCCGCGATCGCCCGCGCCGCCTCCCGCGCGCGTCGCTCGTTGCGCCCGTGCACGATCACCGCGCAACCGCGTTCGGCCAGCTCCCGCGCCGTGGCGCGCCCGATCCCGTCGCTGCTGCCGGTTACCAGAATGGTCTTCACGACAACCGATTATGCCACGCCGGCCCGGCCCCCGGCACCAGCATGCCCGCGGCCACGGCGTATTGCGGCAGATTCCCGTTATCCGGCATCGAGAATCCGGACTTCGTTGACTTCGATGTTGAAGTAGCTGCCGAACTCCTCGTCGTAGGAGTGCACTTCCAGGTACAGCCACTCGCCGGAAAAGCGCTCGATCAGGGCGGACTTGTACTCATTGCCGTTGATGTAGCCGGCCGAGGCGAGCTTTGTGCCGTGGATGCCGTCGTCGTATACGTAGAAATGGAACAGCCAGGTTCCCCGCACTTCCTCCTGGGTAGCCTTGATCAGGTACACCTTGCCGGAGTCCACGGGAAGCTTGTAGTAGCTGGTGCCCTCGGCCTGCACCTGTCCCCGATAAAGAGTCCCGGCAATCGGCAATGGATCCTGTTCCTCGCCCTCGTTCTCGAACGTCTCCTCGATCACGTGCAGGTCGTAGTTGGCGCCCGATCCGTTGGTGTGGCTGCCATCCACCGAGAACAGGAAACGATCGCCCGCCGCGGTCACCGAGAGCGCCTCGTCCGCGCCGCGGAGATTGTCGGAGATGTCCTGCACCACGGCGAACGCGGAGCCTTCCTCGGCATCGCCATCGGAGTCGTCTCCGTGGTCCGCTTCGCCGCCGTGCGTGTACAGGTCGGCGTCCATGGTCGGCGCCAGCAGCTTGATGGTGTAGTGGCCGCCCGGAGTGGACGAGAAGAAGTAGAAGCTGCGGTCGCCGCCGACCTGGGCTGCCACTTCCTCGCCTACCGGTATCTCCATCGGCTCGCGTTCCGAGCCCTGGTCACGGAGCCGGTCGTGCCCGGCCACGGTCAACGTAAACGGGGTCCCCGACGTGGAGTGGCGCCCGCGCACCTCTACGTACAGCACGTCAGCGGGCGCAGTAACCGTCACGAAGTCTTCCTCGGTGTAGTTCTTGGTCGATCGTGCCAGTTCTTCCCGGTAGCGCGGATCGGAGAACACGAACAGATCGGCGTCCACCTGCATGCCGGAGATTGCGACCCGATACGTGGCTTCCGCCGTCAGGCCGCCAATCTCGTACAGGCTCGATCTCGTTCCGACCTGCCCGGCGTAGGAGACCTCGCCGTCGAGGCGAATCGGGGACAGCGCCTGCATTTCGTCCAGGAATACCTTGCTGCGGGTCAGAAGAATCCGGAAGTCCGATGCCTTGTAGTCGTAATTGTGAACCATGATGTACGCGGTGTCGGCCTTGGGCGTGAAACGGATGCGCTCGTCGTTGTCTTCGGCATTGGTCGACCGGGCCAGTGCGTCGCGCAGAAAGGACGCGTCGGAGCCCTTGTAGTACAGGTCCAGGTCCACGGCAAGGCCGGTCAGATCGATGCCGTACTCGACGCCCGGTTCCACCTGCGCCGCGAAGTACTTTCGTTCGTGGTCGGCGTCCATCGCCCCGGCGTACTCCTGGTCCACGGCGAGCACTATGGGATCGGTCTTGTCGTAGCCTTGATTCTCTTGCGCCGAGGCGCAGATCGGCACAAGCGCAGCGACGACGGCGGCGGCGGCGGCAACGAAAATGGAGCGGTAGTTCATGAATCCTCCGGATTGTTCATCGGTGACACCGGACGCGCACCAGAGCACGTCGAGCGCGGCTCAGAATACGTCGATCCGATCCTCGTACAGGATGTGCAGGATGTGGCCGTCGGGGTCAAGTGGGGTCCCGGAGAGGCGGCCACTGGGCAGACGCTCCGGGTCGGTCTGCCTATGCTTGGCCCATGAGCTTCGCTGACGATTCCATTGAGAGTTATCTGAAGACGTTCGAGCGGCTGCGGGCGCGCAAGCGGTGGTCGGTGAACTCGGTGACGTTCCGGTTCGTGGCGCTGAGCCTCGGTGCGGCGGCATCGTCCATCAGCTTCGCCCGGCTGGAGGAGGTGGCCACCGAGTTGCGCAAGCGGGCGCGTTGGACCAGCCCGCTGAAATCGGAGGTGCGCTACGTGGCGGCGGCGATGATCCCGCAGCCGGCGCGTCGCCGCGGGCTGCTCGTCGCTCAACGCGCATCGCGCGCGCCGGCGCGCTCCAGCACCGCGTGCAGCAGGACGTTGGCCCCGGCGGTGCAGTCCTCGCGGTTGGCGTTCTCCCGCTCGCTGTGGCTGATCCCGCCCTCGCACGGAATGAAGATCATGGCGGTGGGTACCCGCGCCGCGAGGTGGCAGGCGTCGTGACCGGCGCCGGATACCATCTCCCGCCACGATAGCCCCACTGCCGCCGCGCCGCCGCGCACCGCGGCGATGCAGCCGGGATCGAAGCGCAGCGGCGGCTGGTGGGCGATTTCCCTCAACTCCAGACCGAGGTTGTGCGCGGCGCAGATCGAAGCCGCTTGCGTTTCCAGGGCGTCCTTCATCGCCGCCTGCCGCGCATCGTCCCGGTGGCGCAGGTCGACGGTGAACTCGACCCGGCCGGGAACCGTGTTGCGCGAGTTGGGATGCACGGCCAGCGAGCCCACGGTCGCGCTCGCTCCCGGCAGGTGGGCATGGCCGATGCGATTTACCGCCGTCACAATGCGCGCCGCTCCGAGCAGCGCATCGCGGCGCTCCGCCATCGGCGTCGGGCCGGCATGCGCATCGTGGCCGGTCACGACCAGGTCGAACCAGCGCAGCCCGTTGGCGCCGGTCACCACGCCGATTGTAGTCCGTTCCCGTTCCAGGACCGGTCCCTGCTCAATGTGCAGCTCGAACCAGGCGGCGAGTTCCGCTACCGAGACCCGGTCGTTGCCACGGTAGCCGATGCGCTCCAACTCCGCCCCGAAAGTGCGCCCCTCGGAATCGACCGTGGCCGCCATCCGGGCGGCCTCGAACCGGCCGGTGAATATTCCCGAGCCCATCATCGAGGGTGCGAAGCGGCAGCCCTCTTCGTTGGTCCAGGAGACCACCTCCAGGGGCAGCTCGGTGACCACCCCGTGGTCGTTGAGCGTGCGCACGACCTCCAGGGCGGCCAGCACCCCGAGCGCGCCGTCGAAGCGCCCGGCCGCGGGCTGGCTGTCCAGGTGGCTGCCGGCCGCCACCGCCGGCGCGCCGCCGCGCCGCCCGGCCCGGCGCGCGAAGATGTTGCCGGCGGCGTCGACTCTGACGCTGCAGCCGGCCTCGCGGCACCATGAAATGAACAGGTCGCGGGCGGCGCGGTCGCCGTCGGTCAGCGCCTGCCGGTTCACGCCGCCCGCCGGGGTGGCGCCGATCTCCCCCATCCGCGACAGGCATTCCCACAGCCGGTCGCCGTCTATCCGCAAGTCCCGCACGCGTACAATTGTGCCAACTCCGCGCGCCATCAGCTACCGGAATCGGGGGCCGTGGGGGCCGTGCGAGTCTCCGCGGCGTCCGGGCGGCCGCCAGGTACTCGTGCCGCTTGCCCTTCCGCCGACTCGACCGCGCGGGAAGCCAGCAGGCGTCCGCCGAGGGTGGAGGGCGAGATCACCTGGTCGACGCCCAGCTTGCGCACCTTCTCGACATTCTCCTCATCCTCGATGCGGACCAGGATCGCGAACCGCGCGCTCGGCGTGTCGTCGCGCAGATCCTTGGCGTTGACCGCGGCCAGGGTATTCATCGAGTCCGAGTCGTAGCTGGCGATCACCGCCTGGGCGGTGACCACGTTGGCGTCGAGCAGGGTGTCGCGCAGCGTCGGGTCGCCCTCCAATACGTCATGTCCCTTGGTACGCAGGAGTTGCGCCACCCGCTCGCGGTCGTCGACGATCACCACCGCCACGTTGCGGTCGCGCAGCTCGTCGACGACGCTGGCCGCCACGCCGCTGTAGCCGCACACAACGACGTGGTTGCTGAGCCGTTGGAATCGTTTCATCAGGCTCATCACCCCCTTCATTCGTCCTTCGACAATCGGACCAAGTGTCACCGACAACGCCGTGATGAACAGCGTAACCCCGATCAAAAACAGCGACACCACGAACCAGCGCGCATCACTGCCGACCGGGTACATCTCGGCGACATCGTAGTCGTAGCCGAGCGTGCTGTAGGCTATCAATGCGAAGTATGAGGCGTCCGTCCAGCCGTCGATGCCGTGAAACTGATCGCGCAACAGGTAGGATCCGACGATCCCGTACGCCACGGCCAGGGCCACCGCGATCCCCGCGACCGCCTGCCCATAGCTGATCCGTCGTGCCGGGCGCACCGAGAAGGTGCGGTGGAACGCCAGCAGCGCGACGATCATCAGCACGGTGGCTACCAGCGCGACCATGCCCTGGCCGCCGATCCAGTGCTGCGCGTTGGTGATCACCACCACCGCCAGCAGGACCAGCGAGGCTATCCAGGCGCGGCGGCGACGTTCCAACAGGCCCTTGGCGAGCAGCACGAGCAGGATGCCGACCAGGATTCGCGCCAGGCCGGACACCTCGTCGCCGCTGTCGTTCTGGATCAGCACCACGTCGGGCGCCACCAGCCGTGCCACGCCCAGCGTCAACTGCAGGAGGCCGTGGATCGCGATCACCAGCGCGAACCACGCGGAGGCGTGCGCCAGCCGCAAGCGCCGGCGCCCAGGGATGTCGTCGGTTCGGTTCACTGACTCGCGGCCGGTCACGACGATTCCTCGGCAACCAGCCGCCGGACGCCCGGCGGACCCGCCACGCGGGTGCCATGGACGTGGGACCGGATGACGCAGATCATCACGGACAAGGTATGCCGGTAGCGGCGTCGCCCGCTACCCCGCATGACTCGCCGTACGAGGAACATGCAGCCATCGACCGACGGCCCAGGAACGCCGACCCGGTGCTTGCTGCCGCGTGGCGCCGGCACCGAGCACGACGTGCGCCGCCACGGCGGCCTGCTCGCCGATCGCGGCCAGCACGCGAGCGGCGATGCGGGCGTCGCGGCACACCAGGAAGCAGGCGCCGCCGCCGCCGGCACCGCTGAGCTTGCCGCCCGAGGCACCGGCGGCGCGGCCCGCGTGCAGCAGCCGCTCTTGCGTGCGGTCGCCCAGGCCGAGCTCGGCGAGCATCCACTGCGCCCGGTCCGCCACCGCGCCCAGGTCGTTCGCGGACGGCCCTGGTTCAAGCAGAAGCGCCCGCGCCTCGGTGCTGCACCGCCCGAGACGGCGCAGCGTGTCCCGGGTCGCGGTGTCGCCGGCGCGCATTCGTTGCGCCACCGCCGCGATGTGCGCCCGCGTATCGCCACGCCGCGGCACGGCGGCTACCACCAGGTGCAATTCGGCGGCCGGCAGCGGATGGTAACGCGGCAGCGCACCGCTGCTTTCCCAGGTCAGGTACCCTGCTCCGGCTAGCGCCGCGAGCCCGGTGTCCGCGCCGGACGGCGTGCCGTGGAACACCCGCTCCCGCTCGTGGGCGCCGCGCCACGCCGCCGCGGCGGAGCGATGCGGCGCTACGGCGCCGGCAAGCGCACGTTCGGCGGCGACGCACAGCGCGGCACTGGATCCGAACCCGAGCGCACTCGGAATCTGCGACCGAATTTCGACGACGGCGTGCATGCCGGGCGTGCCGAGTATCGCCCTGAGCTGCTCCGGAAGCGGCGGAGGCGTGGCGCTGTCGTGGCGCGAGTCGGCCCGGCCGGTCTCCGCCACGGGGCTGATCTTCAGCTCCAGCCGCCACGGCAGGCTGATGCCCAGGGCCGGATGGCCGTACACGGCGGCGTGCTCGCCGAACAGCAGCAACTTGCCGGTGGCGTGCCCGGTCCGCTCAGCTACGCTCGGGTGCGCCGGCACGGCCACTCCTTGACACCGGAGAGGATGAACGCGGCGCGCCGGCGCCGCCCGCCGGCGGCCTGTTTCGGACCAGCCAGCGCAATCCGTCCGCTGCCGGACGCAGCCTGGGCGAGGCCGGCGCGTCCGGCGGGTCCGGCGGCCCGGTGCCGGCCGGCGATGCGGCGATGCCCAACTCGCCGCCGGCCCCGACCGGCTTGGCCACCCAACCGCGGGCGCGAAATCGGTCCAGGCGGGCGCGCAGGTCGGGAGGTTCCACCGCGACGCCGATCCGTGCCCCAAGCCAGCGAGTCAGCTTGCCTCCGGCCTCGATCGCGGCGCAGCAGGCGGCGGCGTCGCGCGCTGCGAGAAAGTGCTCCACCAGCGCGCGCGATCGCTCGCGAAACCGGTCCGCGGCCTCCGGCTCACGCTGCCGCCACTGCTCGTAGCGCGCTACCGCGGCGGCAGTCGCCAGCGGCATGGTCCCTTGCACCAGGCGGAGTGCCGGCAACTCCGGCGGCCGGAGGGAAGCAACGGACGGCGTGCTGCCGCCGCGGAAGGTCACCACCCCGCCCCACACCGAGGTGGCCACGTCGTAGCCGCTGCCGCGCCCACCCTGAACCGCCCGGTGGGCGGCCAGTGCCGCGGCGAACACGCGCCGCCGCACCGACTCCCGAACGGCATCGGCGCCCGCGGACAGATCGCCATGCGGCACTTGCCGGCCTGCCTCAAAACGATCGCACGCGACTGCAGCCGTGTCCGGCGCCGCGCCTGCGCAATCCGCCTCGCCCACCCGCTCGTCCTCGCGCTCGCCCGCCCGCGGCGGCGCCACCAGGAGCGCGGCGACGGCCACCGCCACGGCGGCGCTTGACCCCAGCCCCAACTTGCCATGCGGCCCGGCGAACTCGGTAGAGTCCACGGTTATCGTTCCGGCGGGCGGCCCGTACTCGGCCACCAGGGCCGCGAATATCGGCGCGTCGCAACGCTTCGGCGTCCAGCCGAATGTCCGTGCTCCCATGCGGCCTGAGATGCACGGCGCACCGCCGGGCTCGAGCGTGGCGTGCACCTCGGGTTGGATCGCCATCGCTACTCCGGGAGCGTCCGGCTCGGTAACGGCGTACTCGCCGAGCAGCAGTACGCTGCCCGGCACCGCCACGGTGCACTTCTCAACCAACGATGCGGGGGCCCGGGCCGGGGGCCGTCTCGATCAGGTCGGCGGGAGCTAGTCCTGTTTTGGCGATCAGCGCGCCGCGGATGCGCTCCACGTCGGCTGCGAGACAGGCGATCTTGACCTGCGGGCCGGCGTCCATGGTCTCCCAGGCGTCGATGCCGGCGTCGCGCAACTGCTCCAGCACCTCCAGGACCCGCAACGACCGTGCACGCAGGTAGTTGATCGGCGGGTCCGCGGCCAGCATGGTGCCGAACATGCGCAGGTAGCTGACCCGCATGAGCGGGCCGAGCTGGCCCAGGTTGCGGCTGCGCACCGCCTCCAGCGCCGCCCGGTAAGTCCCGTCCGCGGCGGCCACCCAGGCGTCGTAGTAAGGCGAGGTCGCCGCCACGAGGTTCATTGCCTCGCGCGACGGGACCGGCTTGCGGCACCGCGAGGTGACGGCCACCAGCAGGCGCAGGTCGGGCCAGTGGTCGGGCGGGAATGCGCTCGCGCCGGCCTCGGCACCCGCTTCCAGGACGCTGAACCCGCCCCACACCGCGCGCGCCGCCGACGCGGATCCGACGCGCGCCAGCGCCGACGCCCGGGATCGCCAGCTGCCCGAGTCGTGCAACCCGGCCATCCGTCCGCATCCCACCGCCAGTGCTGCGAACAGAGAAGCAGAACTCGCGAGTCCGGCGCCGCCGGGGAAATTGTTGCACGCCTCCGCCCGGTAGCCGGTGGTCGACCCCAAAGCGGAGCGCGCCGCATCGAAGAACGGACTATGCCGCTCGGCTGGCACCGCCACGCCGTCGACGGTAAGGTGGTCGTCGCCGGCGGCCTCGCACATTCGGACTTCCGTCTCAAGCCCCGTGACGGTGACCGCCACGCTGGACGTGGCCGGCAGGTTGCGCCGGCGGTCGCTCTTGCCCCAGTACTTGACCAGCGCCAGCGACGGCGCCGCCCGCACCACGACTTTCCCCGTGTCACCCACCGCTACGAGCAGCCGCCAAGCGCGGGTCTCCCACTGCATCCAACATCGGCCACGTCATTCTGCCACCCCTGAATCGAGCGATTCAATTCGGGCTCGTACCTTGCGGACGGTAGTTGTAGTATCAACGGGGTCGCCGATGGCTTGGTGAGCTTCAATTTGCGACACTTTGGGGGGCCCGCAAAGAGATTCGGGATTCCGGTGCTCTGGTCCGAAACAGCCGGCTGGTGGGCGATGCTCGGGCATCGGTTTTCATCGTCTTCCCTGTCACGGAGTGAACGTTCAGACTCACCCCAGCAGGCGCTGAGGAGGATATCCGCGTGAAGAAGCAGATCAGTACATTTCCACTCAGGTTGCCTGCCTCATTGAAAGCCACCGTCGCCGCAATCAGTCGTGAGGAAGGTACGAGCATCAACCAGTGCGTGGCGATGGCGGTCGCCGAGAAAGTGTCGGCCATGAAGACGGCGGAGTTCTTCGCCGAGCGTCTCGAAGGTGCCGATATCGAAGCGGCGCGACGCCTGCTCCGACGTACCGGCGGATCACCTCCGCGACCCGAGGACCAGGCGCAGTAGCACCTCCCTCTCGGCTCCATGTCATGCCGGGTGCGAGGCGCGCCGGATGCGGAGGAGGTCGCGGGCGGTGGCGATGTCCATCTTCCCTGCTTCCGCCAGTGCGGCGGCGATTTCGGCGATCTCGACGCCGCGCGCGCCGGCGTCGTATGCCAGGCGCTCGGCGTGCAGGCGCATGTGGCCGTGCTGGATGCCCTCCGACACCAGTGCGCGCAGCGCGGCCAGGTTCTGTGCCAGCCCGACGGCGGCGGCGATGGCGGCCAGGCGGCGGCTGCCGGGGCTGCCGAGAATGCGCAGCGCGAGGCGGCTGACCGGGTGCACGCCCATGGCGCCGCCCACGGTGCCGAGCGGCAGTGGGCACTCCAGCCGGCAGTGCAACACGCCGGCGGCAACCCGGTAACCGGTGAGCGGACCGTAGCCGCTACCGGAGGCGGCCCAGCCGTGGGCAGCGGCCTCGACCGCCCGGGTGTCGTTGCCGGTCGCCTGGGCGAGCGCGGCGATGCCGTTCAGCACGCCCTTGTTGTGCGTCACGGCCCGGTCATGGTCGGCGGCGGCGATGGCGGCGGCGCGCACGATGCGCCCGGCCACTTCGGCGCCGGAGTAGCCGCCGCGCCCCAGCCGCGAGCATGGCACCTGCCCCGTTGCGCGGACCAGCGCGCGGCGGCTGGCGTTGGTGACGATCGCCATCAGCGTGCGCCCTCCGGTGAGCCGTTCCAGCAGGGGGCGTACGGCTTCGCCGGCGGTGTTGACCTTGTTCGCCCCCATGGCGTCGCGCACGTCGAGGTGGATCTCCACCTTGAGGGTGTCCCCGACCCACTGCACCGTGAGCGCCCGAAAGCCGCCGCCGCGCCGCACCAGGCTTGCAACGGCCTCGTCCACCAGCGAGGCGATCTCCACGCGCGCCTCGCCCACGGTATGCTCGGCATCGCCGCGCGCCTGCTCGACAAAGAGTTGTACCGTGGCGATCGGCGGGTCGGCCTCGGTGCGAATGCCGGCGCCACCCTCCCCTTCGGCCAGCAGCCGCGCGCCGTAGCTGGCGGCGGCGACCACGGAAGCCTCCTCGGTGGCCAGAGGCACGACCAGCTCCTCACCGTCCACCCGAAAACCGGTCGCCAACCCCACCGGCAGCGGGAACGCGCCGACCGCATTCTCCACCAGCAGGTCGGCAAGCGCGCTCGTGTCCGCGTCTCCGCACAGGGCGGCCGGCAGTTCGCAACCCAACGCGGCAGCCAGCGCGGCCCGGCGCTCGGCCAGCGGCAGCCGGCGGAACCCACGCGGCAGCACGATCGGTGGGACGGACCCGGTCATCGTCGCGGGCGCGCCACGGTTACACCGAGACGTGCGCGACCGGCGGATCGGCGCATCCCGGGCACGCGAGGACCATCACCCTCGGACCTCCGCGGCTCCGACCGGCCGCGCGAGGCCCTTCGCTCTCCACCGGCACTCGCGCCATGGGACACTCGGCTCTGCCACCGTCCGGGGTGCACGGATCGCCGAGCCGGACGTATGCACGGAGCGATGAGAGAGACCTTCAGGAAGCAGCGAGCGCCGCCGGAACCGCGAGTTCGCCTTCCAACGACAGCGGCCGGGCACGCGTCACATCAATGGTGACGTGGCTGCCGATCAGGTGTGAGCCACCTGGGAAGCGGACCGGAACCCTGCCCTCGGTGCGCCCGACCAGCAGTCCGGGCTTGCGGTCCTCGGCCTCGACCAGCACCTCTACCTCACGGCCCTCCCAGCGCCGGTTGTGGCGCAGCGCGGTTTCCTGCAGCACCTCGGACAGCACCTGCAGGCGGCGCTTCTTCTCGGGCAGCGGTACGTCGTCCGGCCAGCGCGCCGCCGCCGCTCCCGGGCGCGGCGAGTACATGGCGATGTAGGCCATGTCGAACGCGAACTCCTCCATGGCGCGGCGGGTGCGCTCGAACTGCTCCTCGGTCTCGCCGCAGAAGCCGACGATGATGTCGGTGAACAGCGTGGCCGCCGGCAGGGTTGCGCGGATGTTCCGGGCCACCGCCCGGTACTGGTCGAGGCGGTGGTTGCGGTTCATGCGGATCAGCACCTTGTCGTCCGCCGACTGCATCGGCAGGTGGATCTGCTTGGCCAGCGAGTCGTGCTCGGCGATGCTCTCCAGCACCGCTGGCGACATGTCCGCTGGGTGCGGCGAGGTGAAGTACACCCATACCTTGTGCGCGGCGGCGTCGCACAGCGTCCCCACCTCGTCGAGCAGGGCGGCGAAGGTGGGCTCGGCCCCGGGCCGGTCGCGCCCGTAGGAGTTCACGTTCTGGCCCAGCAGGGTAATGTTGCGATAGCCGCGCGCCAGCAAATCCTCCACCTCGCGCAGCACGTCGCCCGCCGGCCGCGACACCTCGCGCCCGCGCGTGTAGGGCACCGCGCAGAACGTGCAGAACTTGTCGCAACCGTTCTGGATCGGCACGAAGGCGGCATGGGCAGACCCGTAACGCGGCGTGATACCCCAGAACTGGTCGGCATGGCCGAGGGTAACCGAGCGCCCCGGTTGCAGCGCGGCGTCGACGGCCGCGGGGGTGACCACGCCGGAAGTACGGATCATCTCCGGGAGCTGCGGCAGGTCGTCGATCCGGAACACCAGGTCGAACAGGCGCAGGAACTTCGCCTCATCCTCCGGCAGGATGCAGCCGGACACGAAGGTAAGCAGCGGGCGCCGCGCCTTCCAGCGGTTCCATTCGTGGATGCGGCCGTAGACCCGGTCGATCGCTTTCTGGCGCACCGAGCACGCCACCACCCCGAGCAGATCGGCATGCGCCTCGGAGGACGCCTCGGCGAACCCTGCTCCTTCCAGCACCGACGCGATCCGCTCCGCGTCCGAGGTATTCATCTGGCAGCCCAGCGACAGCAACCGATAGGTCATCGCGACCCGTAGTGTACTGCGCCACGACGCCGTTGATAAGCCCGCCACCTCCGATGCTCTGTCCGCCGGCGCAACCGCGCCGACCGCCACGGCGCCCGTCGGCATGGAACAGGGCGCCTGTTGCGATATATTGCTCATCCCAGACGGACAACGATGCCGAACACCATCCTCGCAACCATAGACCGGCTCAAACGGGAACTCGACGCGTTGCTGCCGCTGCCGCCGGAGGTGGCGGGCCGGGTCGAGCAGAAACTGAGAATCGAGTCCAACTATCACTCCAACGCGCTCGAAGGCAACACCCTCACGCTGGCGGAGACCCGCAGCCTGTTGCTGCACGGCCTTACGGCGCGCGGCAAACCGATGCGCGAACACGTCGACATCGAGGGCTACGACCGGGCAGTCAAGGAACTCACGCGCATGGCCAGCGAAGGGCAGCCGCTGAGCGAGTCTTTCATCCGCAACCTGCACCGCGTGCTGCTCAAGGAACCCTACGAAGTCGAAACCGTCGCCGACGATGGCAGAAACACGCGCCGGCCCATCGCCGTCGGCGCTTACAAGAGCGCCGCCAACAACGTCGTGACCTCCACCGGGGAAACCTACTATTTCACGCCGCCGGAACAGGTCCCGTACGCGATGCGCGAACTGGTCGACTGGTACCATGCGCAGGAAGCTCAGGGCGAGCATCCGATCATCATCGCGGCGATCTTCCACTACCGGTTCGTCCGCATCCATCCGTTCGACGATGGCAATGGTCGCATGGCGCGCCTGCTGATGAACCGGATCCTGCTGGAGCACGGCTATCCCCTTGCCATCGTCCACCGAGACAACCGGGACCGCTACCTGCAGGAACTCGAACGCGCCGACCACACCGAAGACCCCGGCCAGTTCATCGACTACATCGCGTCCTGCTGCGAGTATCCCCTCAACCTCTACCTGCGCGCCGCCCGCGGCGAGCCGATCGAAGACAGCGACGAAATCGACCGCGAGATCGCGATGTTCCGGCAGGCGCTCGTCGATGGTGATGGAACCCCGGATCACGTGCATCTGAGGCGGCACGTGACCGACGTCGTGCTGCCGTTCCATTCCTACTGCCGGACGAAGTTCCTGGCACTTACCTGCGACCTGTTCAGCCCGGGTGCGGAGTCGCTGCCGCAGATTTCCGGACACAACGCCGACGGCCGCCATTTTCGCGTCGCGCGGGCCACGGTGGCCGACCGGGTCCCCGAACAGGCATCCGACGCAGCCATCGAATTCGGCTTCTCCTGCGTCGACTTCAAGGACACCGATTGGTCGATTACCACGGTCATCAGGAACACGCTCAGGCGGCGCCAGTGCGAGTGGGAACTGCTGATCTTCTACGTCTCGCCCGCCGCCAGCGACTTCTCCACGCGGTGCGAGAGCGCCGACCTCGACCAGTTGCGCCATGCATTCAACCGGCTGCTGCGAGACATGATGAGAACCATCGACCAATGGGACTCGCAGGCCGAGAGCTGACCTTCGGAGCGCTACTGCGCCAGCGTCCCACGACCGAGGCGGCGTACGAACTCGGCGGCGGGGAGGATGTCGATGCCGTCGTCGGTGCGGCGGGCGCGCGGTTCCAGGCAGACGACGATGCGCCGGCGAACGGCGGGATGCTCTTCGGCGAGCGTGCGCAGACCGCGCAGGTGGTCGCGGGTGATGCGGGCGCTCGCCTTTGCCTCCACCGCCAGCTCCATGTCGCCGAGCACGAAGTCCACCTCGATGCCGCTCGGCAGCCGCCAGTAGGCCAGGTCGAGGTCCCAATCGTGGTACTCGATACCGGCGGACAGCTCGTGAAAGACCCAGTTCTCGAACGCCTTCCCGTACAGCGGGGCTCCGGGAGTCAGCTCGCCGCGCCGGGTCAAGCGGTTCACCACCCCCACGTCGGCGAAGTAGAACTTCGGGGCACCGATCACACGGCGCTTGCGCCGCCGGCGGTATGCGTTCAGCCGGCGCCCGAGCAGCGTGTCTTCCAGAATCTCGAAGTATGCCTTGGCAGTGGGGCTCGACACCCCGCACTCGCGTGCGACGTTGGAGAAGTTGACCATCTCCCCGTCGCTGAGTGCGGCGGCGTCCAGGAAGCCGGAAAACGCCGGCAGGTTGCGGACCAGACCCTCGGCGGCGACCTCCTCGCGCAGGTAGTCGGCGACGTAGGCGTCGAGCAGCCGGCGCGCGCGAGCCGCCTGGTAGATGCGCGGCAGGTAACCGTGGTTCAGCATCCGGTCCAGGTCGAAGGCGGCGCCCAGTTCGGCGGCGGTGAGACCGCGCAGCTCGTAGCGTACGGCCCGCCCGCCGAGCAAGTTGGCGGCACCGCGGCGCACCTTGCGGGCGCTCGATCCGCACAGGGCAAAGTGGTGACCGCGATTCTCGATCAGCCAGTGCACCTCGTCGAGCAGCGCCGGCACCTTCTGCACCTCGTCGATCACGACCTGCCGCCCGGCGTGCGCCGGCTCCGATGCCAACTCCTCGCGCAGCAGCTCGGGTCGATCGAGGTACCGGCGGAACACCTCGCTCTTCAGCAGGTCGACCCAGAGCGCATCGGGGTAGTGGCGCCTGAGCAAGGTGCTCTTGCCGGCCTGCCGCGGCCCCCACAGAAAGAAGGTCTCGCGACCCGACTCCGGAAGAATCAGCGATCGTTCGAACATGTACTTTAAGATATCATGATAATTTGAAGTACAACATTGGCTAGCGGATGTAGTAGCCGGACACCCGCCACGCTTCGCTGTCCCACATGACGGTGACGGTCTCCACCGCGTTCTTCTTGTTGGCATAGGAGGCTTCGAAGCGAAGGACCCAGTAGCGGCCATCGGGAGCACCGGGAAGTGTCTCGTGATACTCGGCCGCTGCCACGGAGCGGGACACAAGCCTGCCCATCGGCTCGAGCGCGCCCCGGAGCGCTTGAGCAAGCTGCTCCTCGGTCACGGCTCCGCGCATCAGCCCGGCCGCGGTCGACCAGCAGGCCGGGTACCCGCCGGCATCGAGCAGACCCAGCCACGCCTGCGCGGCTCCCAAGGCCTCGTCCCGCTCAGCCACGGGAACACCACCCACGGCAAGCCTGCCCGTCGCCCCCTGTCATCCCGTGAACAGTCTACCCGATTTGTCCACTTCACCGCGCAAGCACAGCCCTCCACGCAGCGCCGGCGATGAATTCAGAACTCATTGGTTCAGGTGGTGGCCGTTCGTGGCCCACAATCCGTATATTGAGACCGTTCGTTCCAGAAATCGTCCGTCCGAGTACGACGGATCCAACGCAGCAACATGGAGTGACTGATGCCGACCGAACAGAACAAGCTTTACCTCTACGAGGCGCTGGAGTTGCGGGCCGAATACGACGCCCGCATCAAGACCTTCCGCGACTGCCTGCCGGAGACGCGCAGGAACCGGGACCGCCTCGGCATGTACCGCGGTGACGAGGGGCAGCTTCGCGCCGCTGACGACTTCGACGTGGCGGCAGTGCAGAAGTCGCTACATTCGCTGGAGCACAAGCGGCGCAAGCTCAACAACGCCATCCAGCGCGCCAACTACGCCCACACCGTGAGCGCCGGCGGCGAGACGCTTGACTTGAGCGAAGCACTCGAGTTGCGCAAGGGCCTGTCCGACCGCATCGGTGAGCTGCACACCCAGGGCGTGCAGTCCGCCTACGTGCGCGTCATCTACAAGGAAGACCGCGACATCGTGGAGCCCAACGAAGACACCTTCGCCGCGAGTATCGAGCGCTTGGAGTCGGCGCGCCGGGCATTCCGAGACTTGAACCGTGCCCTGCGCGCGGCAAGCTTCACGGTGGTGGTCGACTTCGCGGACGAGTAGCGCGAGCCAACAAACAAGAGCAGGAGACGGGGGAGTAAGTGCGAGTCTCCCGGCGACGGGAGCGTAGCCCAGTGGATCGGCGACTGCGACAGCGATAAACCTGCGGTTTGAAACGCCATAGTTCCCGGCGAAGCCCGGCAGCCAGGCAGTATCTCAGCGTCACAGCAAGCACAGCCCGACAGCGAGTCAGCATCATGACTCCGAGTCTCCTGCTCCTTTCTTGGTACCGCCTCGGCACGATGCAACGAGGTCGGATCGGGAGGCGATCAGCCGCTGCAACCGGTCGCGCACACGCGAGCTGCAGAACGATGCCCGGACCGCGGCGCAAGTGAACCCGCGCAACTCCGCGGCGGAGAATCCGAGCTTCGCGGCGATCGCGTACTCGCGCCCGATGGTGGTGCAAGCGCGCACCGGATCGTCGGTACAGATCGCCACCGGTACCCCGCGTTCCACGAACCGGCGTATGGGATGGCACTCGTAGCTCTCCACCGCGCCGAGCACCACGTTGCTGGTAAGTGCGCACTCGATGGTCACGCCGCGGGCGGCGATCCGGTCGAGCAGGCGCGGGTCGGCGGAGGCGGCGAGCGCATGGCCGATGCGCGTCAGGCCGGGCACGTCAAGTGCCTCCGCCAAGTGCAGCGCGCAGAACTCGCCCGCGTGGGCGGCGATGCCCAATCCGGCGTCGCGTGCCCGTCCGGCCCAGCGGTGTACCACCGACCAGTCTGCCGGTTGGTCGTAGGGCACCGGCAGGATGTTCAGCCCGGCCAGGCCGCTCCGGGCAGCGGCCAGGCAGCGCGGCAACAAGGTGGCGGCCCACTCGTCGGTAACCGGCGCTACCACTAGCGGTACCGCGTGGAATCGCGGATAGCGGTCACGCACGGCGGCCAGGGACGTCGCGAACTTGTCAAGGAAGTCGTCGCGCAGGATGGTCCGGGCGCCGAACATCACTTCGACCAGGAGAGCGCCGTCTTTCGCTGCTTCGACCAGGACGCGGCAGATACGGGTTTCGAGATGGTCCTGGTTGCCGTCCACCTCGTCCACCCAGGAACGGGGATACGGCAGGTCGGGGGTCCACGTCTCCAGGCGTGCCATGCCCGGCGCCCGGTCGCGCATCAGTTCCCGCGCCTTGACCCGCCAGTCGGTGCCGCGTCGCCCGGTGCGCTGCGCGAGCACCTGCTCCAGGCGCGCGCCCGATTCGGCGTGCACGTGGATGTCCGCCTTCGGCAACGCCGCGATTGCAGGAGCGATCCGGACATCGGAAAGCGGCTCAATCATAGGGCCCGGAGCACGCGAGAGCCGAGGGAGGTCAGAGTGTAGCCGGTGTCGTGGCTGATGGTGAGGCCGAGGGCCTTCAACTTGCGCACGTTGCTCTTGAAGGGAGCAGTTTCCCGCCCAAGCTGCGGCGCCAGCCGGGAGGCCGCCACCCGGGGATGGGCGTCGATCAGGGCCAGCGTGGCGCCGGTCCACGGGCCCGCGCGGCTGCGGGCGTCCATGTTGCGCAGCCGGGCCAGCAGGTCTTGCAGCACGTCCTCGGCGACGTCGGCAGACACGTCAGCCACCGGGGTGCGCGGGTCGGGAAGGTAGCGAAACCGAATCTCGAACACGGTGTCGGGATGATGACCGGCGCCCGCCGGGGAAAGCTGCCGCAACAGGGCGTCCCGAGACGCGAACCCGGACGCGCGCGCCGCGGCATCGGTGATCTGCGCCACGGGCGCTTCGCGCACGTGGTCCACCGCGACCACGCCGTCGGCGTTGAGCCGGTACCGGTTGCCCACCTTCACGCGGGCGCGCTTCCAGGCCCGGTACGTGACAGTGATCGCACCGTTCGCTATCGGTTCGTGAAACGAGTATTTGAAGAGCACGGCGGCTATCGCCACCGGATCGACCGGAGCCGACCGGCTTGGCTTCCAGACTCGAATCTTAAGCCATGCCGGCGCGACATGCGAGCGGCGGATGGCGGGACTGGCGGCCGGGTACGAACGCCGAACGCGCTACTTCGGACCCAAGTGGTTAGCGTGCGAGGCAGCCCCGCGGACCGACAGATCGCGAACAAGAAATCGAAAAAAAATCGTGCGTACCCCTTGACACGATTCTCGGTGCTCGTGGTGGCTCGCCACGGCGCGCGGCGGCCCCTCCGACGCTCCGAGAGTGACTCGGTCTCCGTGGACGCAACAGCGCCCCGCTCAGCGGCCTTATGGGCGCCGTTTCAGCGCTGTCGAGGACTCGGAAGATTCGGTTATTTCTAATCCCATGGTATACTTACGGTATGGATACCGTGCCCTCTCCCGCCCTCTGGTCCACCGTCGCCGCGCTCCCCGACTACCTCCTCCTGAGGCAGACTCGGCAGCTCGCCCGGCACGAGCAGGCGCTGCAGATCCTGGTCCTCGACCACCTTCGCGAGATCGAGGTGCGCAGCCTGCACCTGACCCGCGGCTACGGGAGCCTGTTCGACTACGTGGTGCACGAACTGGGCTACACCGCGGCCGCCGCCTGGCGGCGCATCAAGGCGATGCGGTTGTGCAGCCAGACCAGCGGCGCGCGCGAACTGCTGCAGGACGGCTCGCTGAACCTGAGCAACGCGGCCCAACTGCAGAACCTGTTCGAGCGCAGCGACCGCGGCCACGGCCGCCCGCCGGGCGGTGAGGCAACGGGTAGCGGGCCGGGCGGGGAGCGGCAGAGTGACGGCGCACCGGGGGAACCGGTGTCGGCGACACCGATGCGCACCGGGGAGCGCGATCCGGCACCGGTAGCCGGACCGGTGCTGGACGCCGCGGCGCGGGAGCAGTTGGTCAAGCAGGCCGCGGGCAAGAGCACGCGCGAACTGCAGCAGATGCTGGCCGACGTGGATCCGGAGTTGGCGCAGCCGAGCGACCGGATGCGCGCGCTCGGGAGCGGGCGCTGGGAGCTGAAGGCGACGATCGACGCGGAATGCCGGCATGGGCTGGAGAAGCTGCAGATGTTGCTGTCACACCAGGACCCGCAACTGACGCTGGGTGGGCTGGTGGCGCGGTTGGTGCGGGACGGCCTGGACCGCTACGACCCGGCGCGTCCGCGGCGCGCGCGGCGCACCGGCGGTCGCGGCTCGGAAGTGGGAGAGCGAACCGAGAGCACGCCGGCGCGGCACGACACGGCGGCGGTGCAGCGGAGCACGGCCCGCGCGAAGGGAGGCGAAGTCGAACGCCGGAGCGAGGCCGCGCAGGATGGCGCATCGCCCGCGGCGGCCGTTCCGAATTGCGTGCCCGGTCTCTCGGCGGCGAAGCGGCAGACGGAGAACGAACGCGGCAGCACGAAGTCCACGGCGGTGCGGGGTCTTGTCCACCGCTCAGATTCGGCGGCGAAGCGCCGCTCGGAAGTTGAGCACGGCAACGCCGCAACCGCGACGTCACCGCGCAGCGGCGGGGACACCGCTTCGCCGGCGAAGCGCCACGGGCAAGCCGAACTCGGCAGCACGTCGCGTGCGCCGGCGCGGGACAGCGGCGGTCGGACCACTTCGGCGGCGAAGCGTCCTACGGAGGCCGAGCGCGGCAGCACGAAGTCCGCGCCGTGGCGGGACGGCGGCGAGCGCACCACTTCGGCGGCGAAGCGGCTTGCATACGGCGACCAGTATGGCACAGTTGGGCCGGCGGAGCGTTCGTCGGCCCTGGAGCGGCACCTCGCCGCGTTGAGCTGCTTCAGCACGCTGCCGGGCTCCCGGTCACGGTATATCCCGGCCGCCGTGAGGCGGGAGGTGTGGCGGCGCGACCAGGGTTGTTGCAGCTATGTCGACCGCCACAGCGGCCGGCGCTGCGGTTCTCGCTATCGGCTGGAGATCGACCACATCGTGCCGTTCGCGCTCGGCGGCGCTACCGAGCTGCTCAATCTCAGGCTCCGCTGCAAAGCCCACCACAGGTTGCGCCACGCTCAGCGCCACCCCAACGCGGGGAGTGGGCCGTAGCCGAACGCCTGCGGTCGGCCTTCACGCTGTCGGTGCCGCTACCGGCGTGCCGTTCCGGCATACGACCGGGAAGTGGGGGCCGGCGTTGGCCATCGGCTCGCCGACGGCCAGGTCGATGAACGGCCGCATCAGGTGTTCGCGGCCGGTGAACCGCGCCTCGCTGGTCATGTAGTGGATGGCGAGCGCCCGCCGCCGCCGCGGGGAGTCGTTTTCCGGTGACCCGTGCCAGGTCAGGGAGTGGTGGAAGTGCACCTCGCCGCGTTTGACCGGGCGCGGCACGGCCACGATGTCGCGGATCCCGGCATCATCCGGAGGAGTGAACCCCTCGCCGATCCGGTCAAAGTCCTCCACGTTGCGCAGGTGGTCGAGCGAGGAGAGGTACTCGTTCTGGCGGTCCCCCCACCGGTAGGAACCGGGCACCATCCACATGCAGCCGTTCTCGATATCGGCGTCGTCGAACGGCATCCAGGCCGACACGGGGGTCATGGGATCGATGCTCGGCCACAGCGGCGCGTCCTGGTGCCAGCGGGTGGCGCCACCGGCGCGGGGCGGCTTGTACTGCACCTGGTCGTGCCACACCTGCAGGTCGGCGAAGCCGGTGAGCTGGCTGATGCCGCGCACGATGACGGGGTGGTGGATCAGCCGCTCGAACAGCGGCGACGCCTCCCAGATGTTGATGATCTGCCACACCGGCCGCTCCACCTCGAAGGTGCGATACACCACCGGCTGCGGTTCGCCGTCGGCGAAGCCATCGGGACCGACGGCTATGATACGGTCCAGCTCCGCCGACAGCTCGTCCAGCTCGGCATCGTCCAGCACGCGCCCGGCGTTGAGAAATCCGTCGCGCTGAAACGCGCTGACCTGTTCGGGACTGAGACCGGCGCGCGCGGACGACCCGTCGTTCGTTGTTGTCATCGTTCACCTCGGTGGCCGGAGTGTGTGGCGTACCGGGCCGCGCGTGCAAGACCTGCCGACCGCGGCGGAACCGAAGCGGGCAGAACCCGGTCGACCGGTCCAGTTGACAGATTGATCGCCCTATGGTTATCAATTACGAAATTTTGCGGGAGGCTCCCTTGAGATCGGGGATGACACTGTGCCCGCAGTCATGGAGGATCCTATGAATATTCGATGGTTGATCGCCGTCTCGTTGTTGGCGGTGCCGGCGCTTCTGTTTGCCGGTGGTGAAGGAGAGGAGAGCGGCGACACCGATACCGCCGCTGCCATGGCATCCGGCGGCAAGTACAGCGAGGCGCCGGAACTGGCCGCCCTGGTGGCCGCCGGCGAGCTGCCGCCGGTCGAGGAACGGCTGCCGCTCGAGCCGCGCGTGCTCAGCGCGGAGCGCAACGACATTCCCGCCAGGGACCTGAACTTCGAGGTCGGCAAGTACGGCGGCATCATGCGCTCGGTGCAGCCGAGCCCGACCTGGAACCCCGACATTTTCGTGATGAACGACGAGTCCCTGCTCGCCGCGCCCGGCATCCTGGCCGAAGGCATCGGCGGCAACGTCGCTTCGAGCTTCGAGGTCAGCCCCGACAACCAGAGCTTCACGCTCACGCTGCGCGAGGGGATCAAGTGGTCGGACGGCGTGCCGGTGACCACCGAGGACGTGCGCTTTACCTACGAGGACTTCCTGCTCAACGAAGACCTGACCAAGGTATTCCCGCGCTGGATGCGTTCGGCCAGCAAGACCGACGGCGAGCCGCTGAAGATCGAGATCGTCGACGACTACACCTTCACCATCAGCTTCGCGGAGCGCTACGACGGCTTCCCGGCCTACCTGTCGATCGTGCAGTGGAAGGGCTACACCGAGTTCGTGAAGCCGGCCCACCACCTCAAGCAGTGGCACGCCGACTACACGCCGCTCGCCGACCTGGAAGCGGAGATCGCCGAGGAAGGACTGAGCAAGGGTGAGTGGTGGACGCTGTTCAACAACCGCGACGCCCGCAACTGGGACTTGACCCGGCCCAAGGCGCTGGACTTCCCGGTACTCAACCCGTGGATTCTGGTGGAGCAGAGCCCCACCACCGCGGTGTACGACCGCAACCCCTACTACTTCAAGGTCGACAGCGCCGGCCAGCAACTCCCGTACATCAACGGCCTGCGCTCGCAGGTGGTGGCAGACGTGGAAATGTCCAACCTGAAGGTTCTGGCCGGTGAGGTGGACTTCCTGCGCGAAGACGCCACCCTCGACAAGGTAGACCTCTACAAGGAAAACGAAGACCGCGCCGGATACTCGGTCGTGCTGCTCGACATGCACATCACCCCGACCGACCCGCGGATCAACCTGACCTACGACGATCCCGCATGGCGCCAGGTCGTGAACGACGTGCGTTTCCGCAAAGCCCTGACCCATGCGATCAACCGTGAGGAGATTATCGACGCCATCTACTTCGGCTTCGCGTCGCCGTCCACCTTCGTGCCGGCGGCGTTCGATCCCGACATGGCCAACCAACTGCTCGATGAGGTGGGCATGGACCAGCGTGACGACCAGGGCTTCCGGCTCGGACCGGACGGCGAGACGTTCGAGATCCCGTTCGAGATCGCCATGCACGCCTCCGACATCGTGCCGGTGACCGAGATGATCATCGAGTACTGGAAGGACGTCGGTCTCAAGGCGACCATGAAGACCATCGAACCGGGACTGCAAAGAACGCGCCGCAATGCCAACGAGTTGAAGGCTGACGTGCTGTGGCATCACGGCCCCGAATTGTGGTGGGGCGCACTGTGGGACTTCGTGCCGAGCGCCTTTGGCCCCGCCTGGATGACCTGGTTCAACACCGGGGGCGAGAGTGGCGAGGAGCCGCCCGAAGACGTGAAGGCACTCATGGATGCCATGGACCGTTCCATCGCCCTGTCGGGCGCCGAGCGGGAAGCGGCGATCGCCGAAGTGCAGGAACGGATGCTCGAATACGTCTACATCATCCTGAACGTCGAAGACGTCAAGCAACCGCTGATCGTCAACAAGAACCTCGGCAATGTACCTACTGGAGGATTCGCCATCACCGCGAACTTTGCCGCCGAGCAGCTCTTCTTCAAAAACTAGGGTTTTCCATTCTGAATTGAAGGCGCCGGGTGCCGGAGCAACGCTCCGGCACCCGGCTTGATTCATGTTTGACTACATCATCCGGCGGACGCTGCAGATCATTCCGCTGATTATCATCATCTCGGTGCTCTCGTTCGCGATCATCGAGTTGCCGCCCGGCGACTTCGTGACCATGCGGATCATCGAATTGGAGCAGACCGGCACCCGCGTCGACGACGACGAGATCGCAAGGCTCACCGAGCAATACGGGCTGGACAAGACGCTGGTGGAGCGCTATGCGCTGTGGGCCTGGAACATCATCAGCCGCGGCCACCTGGGCCGTTCGTTCCAGTGGGAACAGCCGGTGACCCAGGTGATCGGCGAGCGCATCGCCCTGACCATGTCGATTTCGCTGCTGACGCTGATCTTCATCTGGGTGGTGGCGATTCCGATCGGCATCTACGCCGCTACCCACCAATACTCGCTCGGCGACTACGTATTTACCTTCTTCGGCTTCATCGGCATCTCGGTGCCGGGGTTCCTGCTCGCCCTGGTGGTGATGTACCTGGCGTTCACGCAGCTTGGCGTCAGCGTCACCGGCTTGTTCTCACCCGAGTTCGCCGACGCTCCGTGGAGCTTCGCCAAGCTGATGGACATGCTGCCGCGACTGTGGGTTCCGATTGTCGTGATCGGGCTCACCGGCACCGCCAGCCTGATCCGGGTGATGCGCAGCATGATGCTGGACGAGTTGCGCAAGCAGTACGTAGTGACGGCGCGCGCCAAGGGCGTGGCCGAGCGCACCTTGCTGTTCAAGTACCCGGTGCGTATCGCCATCAACCCGCTGATCAGTACCATCGGCTGGCTGCTGCCGTTCATCGTGTCGGGTGAGGCACTGGTATCGATCGTGCTGAACCTGCCTACCACGGGGCCGGTGCTGCTGCGCGCCCTGCTATTCCAGGACATGTACCTGGCCGGCAGCCTGGTGATGATCCTGAGCGTCCTCACCGTGGTGGGGACACTGATGTCGGACCTTCTGCTCGCGTGGGTGGATCCGCGCATCCGCTACCAGGGGGCGACCAGATGAGTACCGTCGAGGCGGTCGAACAGAGCACGCAGGAGACCGCCGCCGCGGAACGCTACTATCTTGCCTCCCAGTGGCAACTGGTGTGGTGGAAGTTCCGGAAGCACAAGATGGCGCTGGTGGCCGGAATCGTGCTGGCGGTCATGTACTTCATCGCCGCCTTCTGCGAATTCCTGAGTCCCTATCTGCCCGGCACCCGCTTTTCCGAATACCTGTACGCTCCGCCGCAGCGCGTGCGGCTGCTTGCCAGCGGCGCAGGATTCGGGCCCCATGTGTACGGCTTGGTGCGCGGCCGCGACCCGGAAACGTTTCGGCGCACCTTTACCATCGACACCGAGCAACGCTTCAACGTGCGCTTCTTCGTGCGCGCCGAGGAGTATCGGCTGTGGGGGCTGTTCCAGAGCGACATCCACCTGTTTGGATCGGACGAGGGGCCGGTGATGTTGTTCGGCGCCGACCGCCTCGGGCGCGACGTCTTCACCCGCATCCTGTATGGGGCGCGCATCTCGCTGTCGGTCGGGCTGGTAGGGATATTCTTCACCTTCGTGTTCGGCATGATCCTGGGCGGGCTGTCCGGCTACCTGGGCGGCATGGTGGACACGATCATCCAGCGGCTGGTGGACCTGCTGATTTCGATTCCCACCATTCCGCTGTGGATGGCGCTGGCGGCGGCACTGCCGCGCGACTGGCCGCCGGTTCGGATCTACTTCGGCATCGTGATCATCTTCTCCATGATCGGCTGGACCGGCCTGGCGCGGGTGATCCGCGGCAAGCTGCTGGCCCTGCGCGAGGAAGACTTCGTGATGGCGGGGCGCATTGCCGGCGCCAAGCAGGGCGCCATCATCGCCAAGCACCTGCTGCCCTCGTTCGCCAGCTACATCATCGTGTCGCTGACCCTGGCCATTCCGCAGACCATCCTGGGCGAGACGGCGCTGAGCTTCCTGGGCCTGGGCCTGCAGCCGCCGGTGGTGAGCTGGGGCGTGCTGCTGCAGGACGCCCAGAACGTGCAGGCGATCGCCCACCACGGCTGGCTGCTGATCCCCTGCCTGTTCGTGATCGTCACCGTGCTGATGTTCAACTTCCTCGGCGACGGGCTGCGCGACGCCGCCGACCCCTATACGCGCTAGGTTCCGCACCAAGGAGATCCGCCGAGATGCAACGATTCGCCTTTGCCATGAAGCTGCTGCCCGGCTTCGAGGCCGAGTACCAGAAGCGGCACGACGAGATCTGGCCCGAGCTCGCCAGGGAACTGACCGCCGCCGGTGTCAGCGACTACTCGATCTACCTCGACCCGGATTCGCTGACCCTGTTCGCCGTGCAGAAGCTTAGCGCCGGCAACACTGCGGATGCGCTGCCCGGGTGCGCCATCGTCAAGAAGTGGTGGGCCTACATGGCCGACATCATGGAGACCAACCCCGACAGCTCGCCGGTAATGCGCGAGCTGCCGGAAGTGTTCCACCTCGACTGAACCCCGACTCCCTCTACCAAAGGAAAATCATGTCACTCACCGTTGTCGATCTGGCCGCCGAGCATCGCGGCGCCGGCCCCTTCGTAGCCACCCCGACGCCGCGTCTTTCCTGGCGCGTGGCCACCAGAACGCCGGGCTGGTACCAAGCCTTCTACGAGATCGAGATCTCCGGAGACCTGGAGTTCCGCGGCGACCCGGTCGCCTCCGGCGACTCGGTGCTGGTGCCGTGGCCGGCGGCGCCGCTGGCATCGCACCAGAGCGTCGCCTGCCGGGTGCGGGTCACCGGCGCCGACGGGGTGGCCAGCGACTGGAGCGCGCCGCTGGCGATCCACGCGCCGCTGCTGGACGCGGGCGACTGGTCGGCGCGGTTCATCTCCCCCGCCGGCGCGAGCGCCGCGACCGAGTCGGAGCCCTGCCCCTACTTCCGCCGCGAGTTCGCCCTGGATCAACCGTGGCAACGCGCCGTGCTGTCGGTGACCGCGCTGGGCGTGTACCAGGTGGAGATCAACGGCCGCCGGGTCGGCGACGAGGAGCTGGCGCCTGGCTGGACCAGCTACCGGCACCGCCTGCGTTTCGCCAGCCACGACGTCACCGACCTGCTGCGCGACGGCGACAACGCCATCGGCGCCATCGTGGGCGACGGCTGGGCGCGCGGGCGCCTCGGGTTCAGCGGCGCACGCAACTTCTACACCGACCGGCCGGCGCTGCTGGCGCAACTCGACATCACGCTTGCGGACGGCCGCCATGGCCGTCCCGGCACCGTCCGCACCGTAGCCACCGACGGCGCGTGGCGCTCCGGCGTCGGACCCGAGCGCGGTTCCGACCTGTACGACGGCGAGAGCTACGATGCGCGGCTCGAATTGGGCGGCTGGTCGCGGCCCGGTTACGACGCCGACGGCTGGCAGCCGGTCGAGGTGATCGAGCACGACCTGGCCACCCTCACGCCGGCGGCGGTACCGCCGGTGCGCGCCGTGCAGGAGGTGGCTCCCGTGTCGATCTGGCGCGCGCCCTCCGGCGAGACGCTGGTCGACTTCGGTCAGAACCTGGTGGGCCGGGTGCGCATCCGGTTGGGGACGGCGCAGGGCGGGGCCGTGACCGCGGGCACTGCGGGGCCGGGCACCGGGGTGCTGGCGGGCGCTGAAGTGACCGTTCGCCACGCCGAGGTGCTGGAGAACGGCGAGCTGGGCATGCGCCCGCTGCGCTCCGCCCAAGCCACCGACCGCTACATCGCCCGCGGCGGCGGGCCCGAGGTGTGGGAGCCGCGTTTCACGTTCCACGGCTTCCGCTACGCCGGCGTAAGCGGCTGGCCCGGCGAGTTGCGGCCCGAGGAGATCACTGCCGTGGTGTTGCACTCCGACATGGCGCGCACCGGCTGGTTCGAGTGCTCGCATGCGCAGGTCAACCAACTGCACGAGAACATCGTGTGGGGCATGCGCGGCAACTTCCTGGACGTGCCCACCGACTGCCCGCAGCGCGACGAGCGGCTGGGCTGGACCGGCGACATCCAGGTGTTCGCCCCCACCGCCACCCTGCTCTACGACACCGCCGCCCTGCTGACCTCGTGGCTGGCCGACCTGGCCGCCGAGCAGGAGCCGAACGGCAATGTACCGTTCGTCATTCCCTCCATCCTGCCGTCATCGTTCACGGCCGCCGGCTGGGGAGACGCCGCCACCGCCGTACCGATGACCTTGAGCCGGCGCTATGCCGACCTGGAGCTGCTGCGCCGCCAATATCCCTCCATGAAGGCGTGGGTCGAGCACGTAGCGGGCGTCTGCGACGAGCGCCGCGTGTGGGGAGACGGCTTCCAGTTCGGCGACTGGGTGGACCCGAAGGCACCGCCCGACGCCCCGGCCGACGCGCAGACCGACCCGTCGCTGGTCGGCACCGCCTGGTTCGCGCGCTCCGCCCGGCTCCTGGCCGAGGCGGCCGAACTGCTCGGCGAGCAGGACGATGCCGCCGCCTACCACCGGCTCGCGGACGAAGTGGCGGCCGGCTTTCGCGCCGAATTCATGGCCCCGAACGGGCGCGTGGTGAACGACAGCCAGACCGCCCACCTGCTGGCGCTGGCGTTCGACCTGGTCACGCCCGAGCAGCGACCGGCCACGACACGGCGGCTGCGCAAGCTGATCGAGAAGGAAGGCCACCGGCTCTCCACCGGCTTCCTGGGCACGCCCTGGCTGTGCGAGGTGCTGACCCGCATCGGCGACGACGACCTGGCGTACCGGCTGCTGCTGCAGACCGAGCTGCCGTCGTGGCTGTATCCCATCACCATGGGCGCCACCACCATCTGGGAACGCTGGGACGCGATGCTGCCCGACGGCTCGATCAACCCCGGCGAGATGACTTCGTTCAACCACTACGCCTACGGCGCCGTGGGCGCCTGGCTGTACGAACGCATGGCCGGCCTGCGGCAGCACGACCAGGACCGCGGCTGGCGGCGGATCGTGGTGGAGCCGCACCCGGGCGGCGGCCTGCGCCACGCCAGGGCGGTGGTGGACACGCCTTACGGCCGCGCCGAATCGAGCTGGCGCATCGACCGCCGCGCCGGCGCGCCCGCCACATTCACGCTGCGTGCCGTGGTGCCCGCCAACACCACGGCCGAATTGTGGCTACCAGGCGCCACCGAGGCTGTCGAGGCCGGCTCGGGCACCCACGAGCTGTCGATCGAGTTGAACGAAGTGCAGCGCCGCCGCTACCTGCCGAGCCGGGAAGGCGCCCGCATGCACCTCGACTCGCCGCTGGCGGAGGTGGTTGCAGACGACGCGGCACGGCAGATTCTGGTCCGCAACCGCGCCTTCGGCGTGCTGATCCGGATACAGGGCGACGAGATACCCGCGCTCTCGCTGCGCGAAGCGCTCCAGTCGACACCGCACCCGCCCAGCGACAAGCGGCTTGACGACCTTGAACAGGACCTGATCCGTTTGTAAGGGGCGCGATGGCGCGGTTCAACGTAGTCGCCCAGCGACAAGCGGCTTGACGACCTTGAACAAGACCTGATCCGCCTGTAAGGGGCGCGATGGCGCGGTTCAACGTGGTCGCTGCCCCTGACCCGCCGGGCTGATCGTTGTCTTGCTCCTTACTGATCCTGACACTGGGACCAAAGATGTTGGGGTATCGTATGCAGCGAAAGTCAAGGTCAAGGGTCTTCCGATAGTATCTGCCAATAAGCTCACCATACAGCTTGGTTACACCGTACACGCTAGCAGGCCGTTGCAGTGTCTCATCGGTGATGGTTTCAGTAGGTATTCCCAGGCTATAGGGCATCATGCTGCTGGTAAACACCACCCGCTTTACCGCGAACAGTCGCGCCGCTTCCAGGACATTCATTATTCCGGCGACATTCCCTTCACAAACGACCGAGGGGTGTACGAGGGAGCTAGACCGAAGTTCCAGAGCGGGAATCTTGTTAATTCGTTATTGATCTGAAAATTGCGCTCAACAGCCGATGTCCGTTACTGGCTACACTTGGGCGCTGACCTCCAGGAGATCGAAACAGCGCTGCTGCAGCGCGGTCGGTTCGCTGTGCATGGTGAACGTGGCGCCGCTATCCACTATCCGCACGCGGTTGGCCGTCAGCGTCCCCAACTCGCTCATCAGGCTGCGAAAGCTGTGCACCGGCAGACCGTCGTCGGTACGCTTGCTCGCCGCCTTCCGGTGTGCGGCCGGTGAGCGTTCCGCCGGTTGCACCACCGACTCGCGCAGCGCCTCGCCGGCGGCGCGGTCGTGGTCGTCGAACAGCACCGGCGCCAGCTTGCTGCGCATGTGCCACTCCACGTAGTAGGCCAGCATGCACAGGAACACGTGCGCCCGCACCCGGTCAGCACTGCGGTGATAGATCGGTCGCACCTTCAGATCCACCGTTTTCATGCTGCGGAAGGCGCGCTCCACCTTGGCCAGATCCTTGTACGCCGTCACCGTCTGCTCGGCGTCGAACAGCTCCGGCTCCACGTTGGAGCGCACGATGTAGAGCCCGTCCAGTTCTTCCTCGGCCGCGATCTTGTCCAGGTCACGCACGAACGAGAACGAGTCGTCGGTGATGGTGGTGGTGAAATGCTTGCCCACCTTGTAGTGGTTGATCACCTTGCCCACCCGCAGGCCGATCGCGGCGGCGCCGCGCAGCGGCTTTTTGGCGCGCTGCGTGGCCGTCACGATCGGCGTCAGTTCCTCCTCCGTGGAGGCCAGCAACTTCTGCCTCTTGCGCTGCCGTTGCTCGGCCAGGATCGGGTTGCGGCACACGATCAGCCGCTCGCCGGGGAACTCGGGTGAGCTGATCTCCGCCAGGTCACGCTCGTCGAACATGGTCTGCGCCACTTCGCCGGCCTCGATCAGCTTGCGGATGGTGGGCGCCCGCAGGGTCGTGATCCAGCGCAGGCCGTCGATCCCCTGCAGGTCCTCGCGGATGCGCGCGCCGGTGAGCATGCCGCGGTCGCCGACCAGCACGACGCGCTGCAAGCCGAAACGGTTGCGAATCTTGTCGACCTGAGCGGCGACCGTCTTGGGGTCACTGGTGGAGCCCTCGAATACCTCGACGGCGATGGGACAGCCGTCTGCGGTACACAGCAGGCCGAACACGATCTGCAAGGTGCCGCGTTTGCCGTCGCGGCTGTGACCGCGGCGCGCCAACGGGCAGGTGTGTCCCTCGAAGTAACTGGAAGTCAGGTCGTACAACATGAGCGTGTTGTCATGCAGATGGCGCTTGGCCAAGCGCTGCTCGATGCCGTGCTGGCGAGCGAGCAGCCAATCCATGGCGGCATACAGCTCATTCTCGTCGACGGCTCCCAACTGCAGCAGGTGGCCGAGGGAGGAGACGGCGCTTTCGGGGTTCAGGCCGCGAGCGGTGGCGAGTTTGGAGCGAGCGTCGACGACGCGAGCGACGATCATGGCGACGACCAGGTCGCGTTCACGGGAGGCGGGACGAGCGACGAGGGAATGGAGGGAGAGCTTGCGGAGGGAACCGAGGACGGCGGCGACGTGGCCGTGGGGATAGCTGCGCAAGATGGAGAGCAGTTCGTTGGGAGAGCGCAGAGCGATACCGCCGTTGAGGAGGACGCGCAAACCCTCGACGAGGTGATCGGGCCACTTGGAGAGGTTGGCGATGGTGCGTTTTTTGACCTTGCCGTGCTGGCGGAAGGACTCGCGGAGGAGGACGGCCGGGGGAGAGTTGCGGTTGGGGACGGTGTCGATGTACATGGGCACCCTACGGAGGGAATGGTAGATCATTTAATAATTACATGTCAACCAGATGAGAGAAAATTAACGCTGAACCACAGGACTATTTACATGGACACGATTTACACCCATGAACACGCTAATTCCTGTAATAGGAAACAGTTACAAGAACGGCCTCTCAAACCTCGGGCTAGACCGTGCGCGCCGCCCTGGCCACGGCCCTCGCCGCCGAGCGGGTATCGTGCCAAGGTGAAATACGCCTTCTACGTTGTTTTCCTTGACAACATTCAACACTTCAGGCCAGATCTTTTGGTCTCCCTGGACAACCTTTACGTTATTCTTGATATCCGCGACGCGCTCTATTTGCGGAGCGATGTCAAACAATACGACGTCCTCGCCCCTCTCTACCAGTCTATGTGCCAGGCCAGTACCAACCCAACCTGTTCCGCCGGTAATAAGTATGGACATCCTTCTTTGCCTCCATATGACCCTATGTGATCGTCCTACAGGTAAGGAACTAACGTCGACCCCGCAGTACACTTTCTCGAACGATTATGCGCAGCGTCTCGGTCACGGTGTCCAACGGTGCCAACCCTACCGGTCTCAGACCTACCGGCTGACAGCACGCTGCCGGCGGGTATAAGATGGGGCTCTTCTGGGTTTCGTGTGGGTAGCGCGGTGTTCGACTCCCTGACCGTGTAGGCTCCGGTTAGCTCCCCGAAGCCATGCGGGATTCGTTGACAGTCTCTACATGGTCGGCGGTGCCGTGGTCGTCCCCGGCGTTGAGCCGTTGGGCCGTTGAGCATTCGGAATCTCTGGTCGCGCCGCTTCGCCGACGGTTTCGTGGATTACCGGCTGATGAACTGATCCTACTTCGTGGTCACCCCGTTCCGCTTTGCTCAAGCCCTTCTCGGTGATGTCGGTGGTCACGCCATCCCTCATTCTATCTATGGGATCGGGACTTCTCTCAGTTCACCGGGGCGTATTTCCTCAAGGGCATTGCGGATGGCTTCCGTTCGCCGCGATATGCGGGGCCACGCGGTGTTCATCAAGACGACCACGGCCACTCGCCTGTTTGACATGTTCTGTTGGTATCCGATGCCCTGATCGGTGGTGATCAGGACCTCGTAGCCGGCTTCTTCAGCCCGATCCAGCAAGACCCCGTTGGCCAAGGTGGCCCAGCCGCGCTCCATGGCCGTTTCGATTTCATGGCCGAAGAGCTGGCGGCGCAACTGCTTGGGCGTCCCGTTATCGAACAGGATGCGCATGGGTGACCTTGGCCCGGAGGTCCTGCGCCACGTGCTCCAGCACCGCCTTCACCTCCGATTCCTCCACCCCCTCGAACCAGTCGATGAAGTCGTATATCGAAGCGCCCTCCGCAAGGTTCTCGAACAGGGCGTACACCGGCAAACGAGTGCCCGTGAACACCCAGTTGCCGCTCACCTTGCCTGGCACGCTCTCGACTGCCGGGCACTTCTCCCAGTCCGTCATACGATCACCTCACTTTCGATTGCCAGGGCTTCTGCCGACTCTTCGGCGTCGTAGAGGCCGTGTTTCTCCTTGCCGTTGTTGTCTTGTACGCGGTTGGCAGCGTATGGCGGGCCAAATCCACGATTCGACTATAGCAACCACTATCGACGAGTGCAATGGGGCGCATTGACTCATCGAAAATCTAACCGTAGCGAAAGCATGCCTCATCTAAAAATCTAACCGAACGGGCTGGACCTTCCGGGTCCGGTTGGAGCCTCTCCGAGGGACGTGAGGAGGTTCCGGAGGAGATGGGGTTGAAGATGAGTTCAAGGCGAGAGCTCACCGAGCAGCACGCGCAGCGGTATCGTCGGGCGGGCAAGAAGGAGAAGGGGCGCATACTCGACGAGTTCGTCGAGTCGACCGGGTACCAGCGCAAGTACGCGATCCATCTGTTGACCTGGTGGGGACGGACCCGCATGGTGCGAGTCGACGGCACACTGGTGAAGCTGGTGGTCGGGCGTCCGCGGCCTGCCCAGCGCCGCGTGCGACCGCGGCGCTACGACCAGGAGGTGCTGGTCGCTCTGAAGCTGATCTGGTACGTGTTCGACTGCATGTGCGGCAAGCGCCTGGTGGTCGTGCTGCGCACCATGCTGCCGACGCTGGAGTCGTTCGGCGAGATCGAGCTGACCGCAGCGGTGCGCGGCAAGCTGCAGACCATCAGCGCCGCGACCATCGACCGGCTGCTGCAGCAGGAGCGCGCACGGCTGCGCCTGAAGGGTCGCACGCACACCAAGCCGGGCACCCTCCTGAAGGATCAGATCGCGATCCGAACCTTCGCTGACTGGGACGAGCAGGAGCCGGGCTTCTTCGAGATCGACTTGGTGGGCCATGAAGGCGGCAACGCGTCAGGCGACTTCTGCCACACGCTCACCATCACCGACGTTGACACCGGCTGGGTCGACCTGTACGGCGTGCAGAACAAGGCGCAGCGCTGGACCCACGAGGCGATCGACGCTGCCCGGCAGAGCCTGCCGATCGTGATGCGGGGGATCGACACCGACAACGGCAGCGAGTTCATCAATCATCATTTGCTGCGCTATTGCGAAGCGCACGGCATCACGTTCACTCGGGGTCGCCCGCATCGCAAGAACGACACCTGCTACGTCGAGCAGAAGAATGGCCACGTGGTGCGACGGGCGGTCGGCCACCTGCGTTACGACACCGACCGGGAACTGGCTGCCCTCAACGCGATATACCGCCCGCTGTGCCTGCTGGTGAACTTCTTCTATCCCTCGGTGAAGCTGGTGAAGAAACCCGCACCGGCAGCAAGGTGCGCCGCATCTATGACGACCCGCAGACGCCGTATCACCGCATGCTGGCCTCCGAGTCGGTGAGCGAGAAGGTGAAGAACCGCCTCAAGCAGCAGTACGCGACGTTGAATCCGGTCGCCCTCAAGCGCGAGCTGACCAGGTTGACCGAGGATCTGCTGCAGCTGAACGTCAGCAAGACCGCCAAGGCCGCACCAAGCACGGTGCAAACACCGAGCGAGGAGCGTGGTGGCAGCGGTCGCACGGCAAAATGACCCTCTCAGGCGGGTCTGACGGTCGATAATCGGAGAATGGGCGGTCAGCGATGAGAAAACGTCGCCTCAGCCGCGCTGTAAGGCCCCTCCACGACACGAGGTGGTGTCTGGATACCCCCGTGTCTATGCATAACCATGCAATTCAGTGCAACTTTATCCGCGACCGTAAGCCGGGTGGCGGAGTCCCGGTGCCGTCCCTGCAGTGCCTCGGCGAGGCGATTGCGGACCGCTGCCAGCCGGCTGCGTACCCGCCTGATGCTCTTTTCCAGGGCCCGGCGCACCGGTTCACGACCCGTGCGTCGGGCTCCGGCGGCGCAAGGTCATGGCTCGGCAGCGCGTCAAGGTTGAACTGCTCGCGCAGGTACTTGAAGAAGTTCTCCTGCGACCAGCGCGAGAACATGGCGCCGGCGACCTGCGCCAACGGCATCTGCGGGTGCGTGGTGATCACCGCCACCTGACGACCGTTGGCCAGACGCCGCCGGATCTGGCGCACCACCAGCCCGTTGCGCAGCATGATCGGCTGCTCGGCCAGATCAACCGCAGTCGTGCTGGTGCCGGCGGGACCATGGATCGGTACCTCGAAGGTGTGGAAGTCTTCCGGCAGCCAGTCCGCGCCGTTGAAGTTCTTGTGCCAGGTGATGCAGGCGATGCCACGCCGGGCCAGGCGCTTGAACAGGTCCGGGCTCCAGCCCTCGCGGTCGAACACCAGGGTCAGCTGCGGGGTACCGGCCGGTGCTCCGGTCAGGTCGGGGGCCGCTTCGGTCACCACCCCCAGGTGCTGCAACTGCGGCACCACGTCGTGCTTGATCGCATTCACCGGCTTCGGGTCCAGCGCCTTGTGCAGGCACAGCAGCGGTGCGCCGCCGAGGGCGTTGATCCAGTAGCTCACCGACGCCGGCAGACACAGCTTCTGGCGTGCGACGAAGTGTTTCGGCAACCGCCCGTTGCGCCCGGTGTACACCTTCACGTGGCCATCCACGGCCAGCGTCGTCCAGTCGTCGTCGTGCTCGCTGGCCCAGGTACGCGCCAGTACCGATTGCCAATCGCGCACGGTGTGCTCGGCGCTGGCCAGCAGCCTGATCTTGCGGCGCAGCGTCTTGGTCTCCGGACAGCGGTCGAGGCCGAGGATGGCGCCCCACTCGCCGGGTGCCTGGTAGCGCAGGCTCTCGGGGTTGCGCACCCGGGCCAGGGTCATGCAGGCGACGAACAGGAGGATGGTGGTCAGGCCGTAGAATCCGGCCGGCAGGCGGAACAGGCGGTTGGCGGCGGTGAGCAGGCCCTCGCGCAGCAGCATCGCCAGTGCGGCCAGCACGCCGCCGCCAGCGACCGCGTGGGCGGGCTCGACGAACGCTGGTGTGGCCTCGGTCAGCAGGCCGGCTCTGGCGAGCGTGCGGCGTTCCACGTCGCGCGCCGCGCGGCCCATGGGCGCGTGCTTGTCGCGGGCGTCGCGGCTGGCGCGCTCAGTGGCGACCGCCGGGTCGCTGACCGCGGCGGCGGTGCTGACCGGGTGATCAGTGGTGGTGGCCGCCGGCGCAACCTCGGCGCTGGCGGCGGGCTCCCGGGTGGGATCTGTGATGACGCCGGCGCGGCGGTTCTCGTTGAAGGTGCTCACCGGGATGCCGAGTTCGCGAGCGCAGGCTGAGCCGCTCATCCCGGAAGCGAGCAGCTTGGCTGCCTGGTCCGCCATCTCGGCGTCGTCCACGGTGGCCTCCACGGCACCGCGCCGGCTGACTCCGGTCGGGCTACGCCCTCCGTCCGTCAGCGGGGTACAGCATCTCCTCCGCCCCGTTCGATCCCGACGGCTCCGGTGTCGCAACCTCGTCGCCTACCCCGTCCCGGCGGTGGGGAATTGTCATGACCCTGCCCCGGGCAACGCACCTCGGTGCAGTTGTCCGGGGCGCCTCGCTCCGTGCGCTCCGCAGCAACCTGCGCGCCGCTCGCGGCGTGGGCGGCATCACCCGGCTCGGCAAATGACTTCTGAGCGTCTCTGACGCCCGTATATCCGTGAGCCAGACGGTCGGCGTCAAGAAATGTCGCCTCAGCCGCGCTGTAAGGCCTCTCCGCGACACGAGGTGGTGTCTGGACATCCCCGTGTCACCAGCACCGAAGTCGCCTCCAGACCCGTCCGCCCCCTCTTCGGTCAGCGACACGACACGGCACCGACCACC
Organism: Spirochaetia bacterium; assembly: GCA_965208575.1. Classification (GTDB taxonomy): domain Bacteria; phylum Spirochaetota; class Spirochaetia; order SZUA-6; family Bin103; genus Bin103. The sequence continues at coordinate 481,792 of CBDBOV010000004.1, forward strand.
TCCCTGCCGTTGACGCCTCCTCATCCGCGCCGACCAACCAGATACGCCCCCGGTCGCGTTGGTGTGCTTGAATCAACCCGGCCGGTCGCCCAGCAGCCTATCCACTTATCCACAATTTATGAGTCTCCCCCCTCGCGCTCCCCCCTCGTTCTCCGCCTCCCTTTCGGTTAGATTCTTACGTGAGGCACGCTCACCGTAAGGTTAGATTTTTACGTGAGGCAATAGGTGGGGCGTAGGCGGCGTAGGCGAGGCGACCACGCAACGATGGGATGGTCTGCCCAATGGACAGTCAACGACCCCACGCCTGATGAGGAGCGGCCAACATCAGGTCTCGGCTCATATCGGGTATCGGGCCAGATCCACGCAGATTGTCGAACTGGCAAAGGGAGCACCGTGCGCGAGGATCGTCGCAAGTACTCACGGGCCGCCGGGGAGCCGGGACCCCCTGAGAGATCGGCGCCGTGCGAAAAATGCCTCTAAAGGGCGCGTTCCTTTATGGCTCTCTTACGCCGACCGGGGGGCATCGGCACCCAGGCGGCCGCCACTACCTCGCAGCCGCGGGTCTAACAGGTCGCGCACCGCGTCGCCGAACATGTTCAGGCGGTAGGCCACGATGGTCAGGCACAGGCCCGGCCAGAGCGCCAGCAGCAATCCGGTGGCACGCCCACAGCCGCAGCAGCGACCCGGCAAGCACCGGTGTCGAGCGACGCCGCACACCGGGAGCGCCGTGCGCTCTGGCGCGAGGTCAAGAAGAACCGCGCCCTGCTCTACCTGATCACGCCCGGCGTGCTCTACTTCGTCATTTCCACTACCTGTCGATCTACGCCATCTCGCTCTCCGCCCGAGCTGCCGGAGCAGGCGCGCCGATTCGGCCGCAGGCGGTTGTACGCGGCGCGCTGCCGGGCACCCCACGCCGATTCGCCGAGCCTTCCGGGCCCCTCGATCTCCGTGAGCGATACCATGTAGCCGGTTCGCTGTTCGCCGCGTACGCGGGTTCTACCTCATGCTTCCCCCAGACACGCCATTTCTGAGGGGAGCCAATTGCGCTGTCGGTAAGTTCCAAGCGGGCAGCGAGATAGAAGTGGGCGATTTTTTCTTTACCCCGTGACCGAGGCAATTGCGCTTGCTGCAAGCCCGATGCAGGCGATCAGAAACCAGGGGGAGGTATTTCTTACCCCACGACCTGCTGATCCCCTGTACGCGCGTCGGGAGCGCCGGTCAAGGCCCCGATGATACATCGCAACTGTTTGTCTACAAAATAATTGACGGTTCTCCTGTAACTCGCCATAGTGGCAAGTGAACAGTAATTCACAACAGGAGAACCGCCGATGGCCACTATACCACATCCGTTTCTGTTCCGCTGGGACAGCGTCGACCAGTTGGGTGATCTCGAACGCCTGACGCTGGTGCTCGACGCGCTCCCCGACGAGCCGCTGATGCAACTGCTGGAAGCCGGTCGCGGTCGCGGTCGCAACGATTATCCGGTGCGCCCGATGTGGAACTCGCTGATCGCCGGCTTCGTGTTCCAGCATCCCAGCATCGCCGCCTTGCGGCGCGAGTTGCTGCGCAACGCGCAGTTGCGAGACCTGTGCGGGTTCGACCCGTTCGACGGCGCACGGGCGGTGCCCAGCGAATACGCCTATACCCGCTTCCAGCGCCGGCTGCGCAAGCATCAGGGGCAGATCGATGAGCTGTTCCACAGCACCCTCGACGAACTCCGGATTGAGCTGCCGGACCTGGGCCAGGTACAGGCGCTGGACGGCAAGGAGCTGCACTCCCTGGCCAACGGTCCGAGCAGCTATCCGGTGCCGAAGGATAACAAGGAAGACACCGACGGGCGCCGCGACCGCGATGCCGATTGGGGCGTCAAGGGTTCCGGCGAGAAGAAGGGCGAGAAGGGCGAGAAGAAAGGCAAGAAGAAACACTACTGGTTCGGCTACCTGTTGCACTTGGTCGTGGACGCCACCTACGAGGTGCCGCTGGCGTTCGAGGTCACCAAGGCGTCGACCGGTGAGCAGCCGCAGGCACAGCGACTGCTTGATCAGATGCAGGATCGTCATCCCGAGCTGCTGCAACGGTGCGATCGCCTGAGCGCCGACAAGGGCTACGACGACCAAAAGCTGATCAATCGGCTGTGGCAACAGCATCAGATCAAGCCGGTCATCGACATTCGAAACTGCTGGAAGGACGGAGAGGCGGAGCAGGATGGCGTCCTCACCAAGCGGGTGAGCGGTCAGGAGAACGTGATCTATACCCACGACGGCCAGGTATCCTGCATGTGCCCGCGGACCGGTGAACTGCACCGCATGGCCTACGGCGGCTTCGAGCAGGCTCGCGAGTCGCTCAAGTATCGCTGTCCGGCGCGCTACTCGGGGGTCACCTGCAAGGGCATGGATCGGTGCCCGGTGAGCGACGCGGTGCGCATCCCGCTGGCCGAGGATCGGCGCGTGTTCACGCCGGTGGCGCGGTCCAGCTACCGGTGGCAGGACTTCTACGACCAGCGCGGTGCCGTGGAGCGGGTCAACAGCCGGTTGGCCGGCGGCTTCGGGTTCGAGCGACCGGGCATCCGCGGGCTGGCGAAGATGCAGCTGCGCGTCACCATGGCGCTGACGATCATGCTGGCGATGGCCGTGGGGCGCATCCGCGCCGGCCAACCAGAGAACCTGCGGAGTCTGGTCAAACCCGCCTGACCGACGGCCACTCGCCGGTCACCAAGAAACCCAATCCCACCGGCTCCTCAGCGAGACCGGTCTGTCCCGATCTGTGCATTGAGCCACGGATGAGGCTTGATCCCACCTCGCGGACCCCACTCAGCACACTCGATAGAGCCGTCATTCGGCGCCGGGCGAGCGTCAGCGACGCCGTCAACGTCCCGGGCGCGTGCTCTCTGGTGTGACCGGCTGCTCAACGGCCCAAAAAACCGCTACAGCGCAATTGGCTCGAGGGGAGCCAATTGCGCTGTCGGTAAGTTCCAAGCGGGCAGCGAGATAGAAGTGGGCGATTTTTTCTTTACCCCGTGACCGAGGCAATTGCGCTTGCTGCAAGCCCGATGCAGGCGATCAGAAACCAGGGGGAGGTATTTCTTACCCCACGACCTGCTGATCCCCTGTACGCGCGTCGGGAGCGCCGGTCAAGGCCCCGATGATACATCGCAACTGTTTGTCTACAAAATAATTGACGGTTCTCCTGTAACTCGCCATAGTGGCAAGTGAACAGTAATTCACAACAGGAGAACCGCCGATGGCCACTATACCACATCCGTTTCTGTTCCGCTGGGACAGCGTCGACCAGTTGGGTGATCTCGAACGCCTGACGCTGGTGCTCGACGCGCTCCCCGACGAGCCGCTGATGCAACTGCTGGAAGCCGGTCGCGGTCGCGGTCGCAACGATTATCCGGTGCGCCCGATGTGGAACTCGCTGATCGCCGGCTTCGTGTTCCAGCATCCCAGCATCGCCGCCTTGCGGCGCGAGTTGCTGCGCAACGCGCAGTTGCGAGACCTGTGCGGGTTCGACCCGTTCGACGGCGCACGGGCGGTGCCCAGCGAATACGCCTATACCCGCTTCCAGCGCCGGCTGCGCAAGCATCAGGGGCAGATCGATGAGCTGTTCCACAGCACCCTCGACGAACTCCGGATTGAGCTGCCGGACCTGGGCCAGGTACAGGCGCTGGACGGCAAGGAGCTGCACTCCCTGGCCAACGGTCCGAGCAGCTATCCGGTGCCGAAGGATAACAAGGAAGACACCGACGGGCGCCGCGACCGCGATGCCGATTGGGGCGTCAAGGGTTCCGGCGAGAAGAAGGGCGAGAAGGGCGAGAAGAAAGGCAAGAAGAAACACTACTGGTTCGGCTACCTGTTGCACTTGGTCGTGGACGCCACCTACGAGGTGCCGCTGGCGTTCGAGGTCACCAAGGCGTCGACCGGTGAGCAGCCGCAGGCACAGCGACTGCTTGATCAGATGCAGGATCGTCATCCCGAGCTGCTGCAACGGTGCGATCGCCTGAGCGCCGACAAGGGCTACGACGACCAAAAGCTGATCAATCGGCTGTGGCAACAGCATCAGATCAAGCCGGTCATCGACATTCGAAACTGCTGGAAGGACGGAGAGGCGGAGCAGGATGGCGTCCTCACCAAGCGGGTGAGCGGTCAGGAGAACGTGATCTATACCCACGACGGCCAGGTATCCTGCATGTGCCCGCGGACCGGTGAACTGCACCGCATGGCCTACGGCGGCTTCGAGCAGGCTCGCGAGTCGCTCAAGTATCGCTGTCCGGCGCGCTACTCGGGGGTCACCTGCAAGGGCATGGATCGGTGCCCGGTGAGCGACGCGGTGCGCATCCCGCTGGCCGAGGATCGGCGCGTGTTCACGCCGGTGGCGCGGTCCAGCTACCGGTGGCAGGACTTCTACGACCAGCGCGGTGCCGTGGAGCGGGTCAACAGCCGGTTGGCCGGCGGCTTCGGGTTCGAGCGACCGGGCATCCGCGGGCTGGCGAAGATGCAGCTGCGCGTCACCATGGCGCTGACGATCATGCTGGCGATGGCCGTGGGGCGCATCCGCGCCGGCCAACCAGAGAACCTGCGGAGTCTGGTCAAACCCGCCTGACCGACGGCCACTCGCCGGTCACCAAGAAACCCAATCCCACCGGCTCCTCAGCGAGACCGGTCTGTCCCGATCTGTGCATTGAGCCACGGATGAGGCTTGATCCCACCTCGCGGACCCCACTCAGCACACTCGATAGAGCCGTCATTCGGCGCCGGGCGAGCGTCAGCGACGCCGTCAACGTCCCGGGCGCGTGCTCTCTGGTGTGACCGGCTGCTCAACGGCCCAAAAAACCGCTACAGCGCAATTGGCTCGAGGGGGTGATCGGTTGACAATGTCGCACCTTGCGTGCCACCCTTGTAGACGCGGTTCACGCTATCCTCTATGAGTGCCCCTCCTGAACACCAGCACGCTGGCGCTGTCGGGGCATGGAGCAGGCGATCCGGCACTACAAGGCGCCCGGTATACGCGACTATGGGATCAGAATTGGCATGAGTCAGCACAGTCACTCCGTGACACCCAAGACCATGAAAGCGAACGAAGGCATCGCCAGCCGGCCAGCTTTTTCGGACCAGGACCTAGCTAAGCATGGGTGAGCCAGAAGAGAGATTCCGCACATATCCAGGGTATCGCTGGGTCGTCTCCCATCCTGATTTGTTGGGTGGCAGACCGACGGTGCGAGGGACGCGGATATCCGTATCGCATGTCTTGGAATGCCTTTCCATCGGGATGACGGCACAAGAGATTGCCGATGATTTTCCTGGTTTCCCTGCAGAGAGTGTGCCTGAGGTGCTGAGATTCGCTTCAGCCCATGTGGCTGCTTGACCACAATCTTCCGAAGCAACTGGTCGGTTCACTGAAGTTCCTCGGAATCGACTGTGATACGACCGCACATCGGGGTTGGAACGATCTGGATAATGGTGCGCTCGTGGCTGTCGCGAGTCGTGCTGAATTCACCTGTATCCTGACCAGAGATGTGCTGTTTGCTGAGTCTGCATCGAAGGCCATGGATCGGTTTCCTCAGATGGCTATCGTATTGATTACGATACCTCAGACCAGAGGACAGGAATATGCAGCGCAATTCCTCAAGCACTGGAGACGCTCTCCCATTTCGCCAGAACCACACGGGATGATTCGTTGGCCATCGTAGATCAGGCGGCCCAGCAGATGTTAGCTTAGCGCACAACGGGCTACTACCCTGGCTCCCGCGTGCCGTCGCGTGCCGTGCTGTGGCAGGTCGGGCTTCCGCGGCCACCACTGCGAGCCACATGCCGCCGAGCCAACGCGTTGACAGCAGCGCCGCGCTCGTGCCAGCTTATCTCACGTCAGCCCACGCGCGCTGACGACTACCTGCGCTTCACCGCGAGTGCACAAAGGAGCAGACATGAAGCCGATTTCCCTGATCGTGGGTGTGTTGACCTGCCTTGCCGCGCCGCTTGCCGTTGCCGGGGGCGACGGAGATACCGACGACGGCGCCGCCACGGGCGCGGCGTCGGACACGCGCTACAAGGAGGCGCCGATGCTGGCCGCGCTGGTGGCCGCGGGCGAACTGCCGCCGGTCGACGAGAGACTCCCGGAGGTTCCGGCACTGTTCGAGCCGCTGGAGGCGGTCGGGAAGTATGGCGGTACACTGAATTCCTTCTCCATGGACGCCAATCCCTGGCACGACCTGGGCGACGAACCGGAGCGTGGCGGGTACCTGGGCAACTTCGCCGCCGACAACCAGACCGTGGTCGGCAATCTGGCTCAAACCGTGGAATACAGCGACGACCGGACAACCATCACCGTGGGGCTGCGGCGTGGCGCCAAGTGGTCCGACGGAGCGCCGTTTACTGCCGACGACATCCTGTTCATGTTTCACGACATGCACTGGAACGAAGGGGTCACCACCTGGGGTGGCTCGGCATTCGTCAAGGATGTGCGCAAATTGGACGACTTCACCGTCGTCTACGAGGCCGATCTGGAAAGCCCTTCACCGATCATGTACTACCAGATGGGGCAGTGGTTTACCAGCGACTGGCAGGGCTACCATCCGAAGCATTACCTGGAGCAATACCACATCGAGTACAATCCGGATGCCGACACGCTGGCCAAGGAGCAGGGCTTCGAAGACTGGACCAAACTGCTGCACAGCCACTACTGGTGGAGTCCGATGAACGACGTCGAAAAGCCGACCATGCAGCCGTGGATGTTCACCCAGATCGATACCACGGTCAAGGTGTTCGAACGCAACCCGTATTACTGGAAGGTCGACGCCGAGGGACAGCAGCTTCCGTACGTCGACCGGATCCTCAACACGATCATCGACTCGGAGTTGTACGACGTCAAGATCGTCACCGGCGAGGCGGATTTCGCCTGGATGAACACGTCGTTCGAAAACATCACCCTGTACAAGGAGAGCGAACAAGAGGGCGACTACCGGGTCGTACTGCTACCCGGCTTTCACGGATCGGAAGCGATCTTCGGTATCAACCTGAACCACTCCGATCCGGTGGAGCGGGAGATCAACAACGACATCAGGTTCCGGCAGGCGCTGTCTCTCGCCATCAACCGCGACGAGATCAACGAAGTGGTGTACTCCGGGCAGGCTGTGCCGCGGCAGGCGACCATATTGCCGTCGGTCAGCTACTTCAAGCCGGAATGGGCGGAGTCATTCGCCGAGTACGATCCGGACCGCGCGAATGCTCTGCTCGACGAGATGGGTCTGACCGAGCGCGACAGGAACGGCATCCGCCTGCGTCCGGATGGCAAGCCGGTACACCTGGTCATAGAGACCGCCGTGAGCGTCGGCGCCACCATATCGAGCAAGCTGTTCGAATTGGTGCAGGAGTACTGGAAGGCGTTGGGTTTCGAAGTCACGATCAAGTTTCAGGAAGCAGCCTTGTGGACCCAGCGGCGCGACTCGCCCGAACATGGTGTCATGGTGGCTCCGCTGTACTTCTCCACCGAGGTTTTCGCCTACACGGAACCGTACTACAACGTGAGTCGGCGCCAGAAGGATGTTTCCTGGGGCGTCGAGTGGCGCCGGTGGTTGACCGCGCACTACGCCATCGAAGCGGGCACGGCCACGCTGGACGATTACGAGGGCGGCAAGATGCCCGGTGAGGAGCCCCCCGACTGGGTAATGGACCTGGAGAATTGGGACCGGGAGTCTCAGAAGCATCTGCTCGGGTCACCGGAGTACAACTCGTTGCGCCAGAAGGTACACGATTGGCACGCCAGGAACCTGGTGGTCATCGGCACCGTCGGGATGGTCCCCGTTCCGCTGATCGCCAAGAACAGCCTCGGCAACGTGCCGACCGAGTTCCTGCCCTGGATGGGCTGGCGCGGTGATCTGAACTACTTCGCCGAGGGGTTGTACTTCAAGTAGAAGGCTTCACGTAGAGCGCACAGCACTTCAAGTAGAAGCGCAAGCGCAAAGGAAGTCTTCCTGAGAGTGCGAGCTGCGGGCACCGTTCCGGGGTCTGCGGCTCGCGTCTTTTGGCAGGCAGAGGAACCATGCTGAGTTACATCATTCGTCGCATCATCTACATGATCGTCGTGCTCCTGGTCCTGTCCGTGGTGTCGTTCTTCATCATCCAGCTTCCTCCGGGTGACTTCCTGACCGCGTTCATCGAGAACATGCGCGCCCAGGGGACGGTGGTGGGCGAAGAACAGATCCTGTTGCTCAAGACGTACTACGGACTCGATCGGCCGATGTACCTGCAATACCTCAGGTGGCTCGGCAACCTGCTGCAGGGCGACCTGGGGCAATCGTTCCAGTGGAACCAGCCGGTCACCGAGCTGATCAAGGAGCGCTTGGCGCTCACCGTGACCATCTCCCTGATCTCGCTCGTCCTGACCTATCTGATTGCGATCCCGATCGGCATCTACTCGGCCACCCACCAATACTCGTTCGGCGACTACGCGTTCACGGTGTTCGGCTTCATGGGGCTGGCAACGCCCAATTTCCTGCTCGCGCTGGTGCTCATGTTCCTGCTGTACAAGTACGCCGGGTGGAGCGTCGGCGGGCTGTTCTCGCCGGAGTACGTGGTCGCACCCTGGAGCCTGGGGAAGGTGGTGGATCTGCTCAAACATCTGCCGATTCCGCTGGTGGTCATCAGCACGGCCGGCACCGCCTGGACGATCCGGGTGATGCGCGGCTGTCTGCTCGACGAGCTGAAGAAACAGTACGTTATTACCGCCCGCTCCAAGGGCCTTACTGAGCGTTCCCTGCTGATGAAATACCCGATCCGGATCGCCATCAACCCGGTGATCAGCACCATCGGCGGGTTGCTGCCGACCATCATTTCGGGAGCCACCCTGACCTCGATCGTGATCAGCCTGCCCACCATCGGACCGCTGCTGCTGCGCGCGTTGCGGGCCCAGGACATGTTCCTTGCCGGCAGCATGCTGATGCTGCTCAGCGCCCTCGGCATCATCGGCAATCTGATCTCCGACATGCTGCTGGTGGCGATCGACCCCCGCATCAGGTTCGAGAACCAGGCACAGGTGCGTTCATGACCTCGGAGGCCGCCGCGCCCGCATCGGTCGACAACGCCGCGGAAGAAGCCTACTTCACCGCTTCCAGTTGGGCCCTGATGCGGCGCAACCTGCTCAAGCACCGGCTGGCGATTCTCGGCGGCTCGGTGCTGGCCCTGCTGTACCTGACCGGCGCCATCGCGCCCGGATTCTTCTCCGCGTACGATACCCTGCAGCGCAACAACGACTTCATTCTGGCGCCGCCGCAGCGGATCCGCGTACTGCACGAGGGCCGGCCCCACCGTCCGTTCGTCTACGGCCTCGAAACGACGCGCGATCCGGAGACCTTCCGCCGCATCTACGTCGCCGACAAGGAGGCGGTGTACCCGATCCGTTTCCTGGTGCGGGGCGCCGACTACAAGCTGTTCGGATTCGTCCCCACCAACATCCGCCTGCTGGGAGTGGCGGAACCCGGCGTATTGTTCCTGTTCGGCACCGACGAGCTGGGCCGCGACATGTATTCCCGCACGCTCCACGGTGCGCGCATATCGCTGACCATCGGCCTGGTGGGTGTCGCGATCAGCTTCATCCTCGGCTGCCTGCTGGGCGGCATTTCCGGCTACTTCGGCGGCGCGGCGGACATGTTCATCCAACGCGTAATCGAGTTCTTCAGTTCGATCCCGACGCTACCGCTGTGGATGGCGCTGGCGGCCGCCGTACCGACCGCGTGGCCGCCGATACGCATCTACTTCATGATCACCGTGATTCTCTCGATAGTCGGGTGGACCGGGTTGGCGCGCGTGGTGCGGGGCAAGATGCTGCAACTCCGGGAAGAGGACTACGTGCTGTCGGCAAAGATCTCCAACACCGGCGAAATGCGCATCATCGGCAAGCACCTGCTGCCGGGGTTCATGACCTACCTGATCGTCCACCTGACCCTGGCGGTACCGTCGATGATCCTGGGCGAGACCGCGCTGAGCTTCATCGGCATCGGGCTGCGGCCGCCGGCGGTGAGTTGGGGCGTGCTGCTGCAGCAGGCGCAGAACATCAGGTCCGTGGCGCTGAGCCCCTGGCTGCTGACTCCCGCCCTGTTCGTGGTGGCGACCGTGCTGTGCTTCAACTTCCTCGGCGACGGCCTGCGGGACGCGGCGGATCCGTACAAGTAGCCTCCCCTGACCGCGATCAGTCGGCGTACGGGTCTGCCGCATCACGGAGCCCATCCCCCACGAAATTGAAGGCGAGAACCGTGGCGATCACGAACAGCCCGGGAATCATCAGCCACGGCGCCAACGCCAGCGTATGGACGTTCTGGGCCGCCTTCAACAGCACACCCCAGCTAATCGCAGGCGCCTGCATGCCCAGCCCGAGGAAGCTGAGCGACGTCTCGGCCAGAATCATGCCGGGGATGGTGAGGGTGAGCGCGGCGATGATATGGCTCAAGAACGACGGCACCATGTGAATGAAGATGATCGGCATATCACGCCGACCGGCGATCCGGGCGGCCACCACGAAGTCGGATTCGCGCAGCGCCAGGAACTTGCCCCGCACCACGCGCGCCAGAGTGGTCCATCCGAGCAGCGAGAGGATGATGGTAATGGCCAGGTAGGTCTGTGCCACCGGCCAGCCGCGGGGCAACGCTGCGCTCAGACCCATCCACAGCGGCAAACTGGGAATCGAAATGAGGAGGTCGATGAGGCGGTTCACCACCTCGTCCACGGTACCGCCGAAGTAGCCGGCCACCCCGCCGATCAGGATGCCCAGGAAGAAGCTGATGGCCACTCCAACCAGCCCGATCGACAGTGAGATCTGCGCTCCGTGCAGGGTGCGCGCGAGCACGTCGCGGCCCAGAGCGTCGGCCCCGAACAGGTGCACCGGGACCCCCTCGACGCCGGTGCCGAACAGGTGGACCTGCATCGGGACCAGGCCGAACAGGCGGTAGTCGTATCCCTGGACGAAGAGACGGATCGGGTAGATCCGTGAACGGTCTGCCCGGTACACGGTCTTGTAGGTCTCGCGGTCCTTTTCCCCGATCAAGGCGTAGACGAAGGGTCCTCGCAGGCGCCCATCCGCGAACAGGCGCACCCGCTGCGGCGGTGCTTCACGGTAGGCGACGTTCCTCTGCGTGGGGTCGTGCGGGCTCAGGAAGGGGGCGAACAGCGCGGCAAGGTACATCACCACCAGCACCACCGACCCGATGATGGCCAGCCGGTGCCTGAGGAAGCGACGCCGCATGAGCTGCCACTGCGAGGCGAAGTCGTCCCTGTTTTCTGCTGCCTCGTCCCCGCCGCCCTCCGGGCGAGGCGATACGGCAGGGGGAAACGGGCGCCGGATGCGCAGTCTTACTTCACGACCCGCCTCGGCGCCTGCCGCGCCGCCGTTCGCGGCCACCCTCAGGCCGCCTGCTTCGCGTATCGTATCCGCGGATCGAGCAGCACGAGGAGACAATCGGAAAGCAACGTGCCCACGACGGTGAGGATGCTCAGCAGCATGATGAAACTGCCGGCCAGGAACATGTCCTGCGACAGCAGCGCGCCGACCAGGAACGGGCCGGTGGTGGGCAGGTTGAGCACGATGGCGGTGATGGTGGCCCCCGATATCAGCGTCGGCAGGGTCCAGCCCACGGTGCTGATGAACGGGTTGAGTGCCACGCGGACGGGGTACTTCATGATCAACGTGGTCTCGGTCAGCCCCTTGGCGCGCGCCGTGACGACATACTGCTTGCGCAGCTCGTCGAGCAGATTGGCGCGCATGATTCGCACCAACCCGGCGGTGCCCGCCGTGCCGAGCACGACCGTCGGGATCCACAGGTGCGCGAGCAGGTCCACGACCTTGGCGAACGACCACGGCGCCTCCCGGTACTCGAGCGAGAACAGGCCGCCGATGTCGAGGCCGAGGTAACGAAACGACACGTACATCAAGATGAGTGCGAGCAGGAAGTTGGGCGTGGCGAGTCCAATGTAGCTGAAGAACGTGGCGGTATGGTCACCCCATGAGTACTGCCGCACCGCGGAGTAGATGCCCACCGGAAACGCCACTATCCAGACGAACAGCAGCGACGAGACCGCGATGACGAAGGTCAGGGCAATTCGCTCTCCCACCAGCTCGTTTACCGGTGCGTTCCATACGAACGACCTTCCCATGTCGCCCTGCACGAACCTGCTGATCCAGTGGACGTATTGCAGCACGGGCGGCTTGTCGAGTCCGTACTGCCGCCTGAGTTCATCGACCAGGTCGTCGGTGATTTCGACACCGCGCTGTTCGAGCGCAATAAGCGTGGCGGTCAACAGATCACCCGGGGGAAGCTGGATGATGATGAAAGAAACGACAGAGATGAGCCACAACACGATCAACATGTTGATGACTCTTCTGGTCAGCCAACGAATCATGGCAGTCCCTGCTCAGGAACGAAACGAGCCGCACCTCCGAACGAAAGTGCGGCTGCTGCTGACCAGTGCCAAGCGGCGCTGGACGACAGGATAGGCTATTCGCGGATGAACCACTGAGCCGGTGTCGTGTTTACCCAGAGAACGGTTTCCCACGCGAACGGCAGCGTCTCGGGCACATTGTGAATTCTGTTGTTGATCAGGATCGGACGCAGCGCATATCCGACCGTGCCGATCACCGGAATGAGCTCCGCCTGCATCGCCCAGTACTCCCTGCCGAACCGGTTGAACTCGGCATCGCTCTGGGCACTGACCCATGCGTTCTTCGTCTCGACGAATTTCTTCCACTTCTCCGGTGGTTCTTGCCCGCGTGCCGGCTCGTCGCCTTTGCGGCCGGCGTCAACCCAGTACTGGTAGCTCGTCCAGTCCCGCCAATTCAGCGCGTAGCCGGTTGCACCGGTCGTGAAGTTGCCGGGGACGGAGACCCGCGTCGGCATGTAGCCCTCGGCAACACCGACATGGACATCGAGCTGGTTGGCATCGCGCAACTCGCGGTTGAGGTCCGAGGAGATTTGCCGGTAATCGGTCCTGATACCGACTTCCTGCCAATACTCGGCGACCAGCTCGGTGGTGCTGAAGCCCATGGTTCCCATGACCGATGAAGTATTGATGTTCAACTCGATCAGGAACGGCTCACCGCCGGGGCCTTCGCGGAAACCGTCGCCATCGACATCGCGCAGATCCAACTCATCGAGGAGCCGCATCGCGCGCTCGGGATCGTAATCCGCATAGGCTCTGGCCCAGGAGGGATCATAGAACTCCGCTGCCGAAGTCACGGTGAACTGCTGCGGCGTGGCCAGGCCCTGGAACGCGAACTCATTGATCTCTTCTCGATTGATGGCCAGCGACATGGCGTGCCGGAAACGATCGTCCTGGAAAATCGCGGCCTTGACCGGGTCTTCGATGTTGAGGTTGAACCCGTAGACCACGCGGCCCGTCTTCGTATCCTGCCACTCCCGGATGCTGTAATCGCCAATCCCCTCGTTCTCCTTGTACAGCGGAAAGTCAGCGGGATTCATCAAGCGACCGCCGATATCGATCGAGCCCTGCATCATGTTGAGGATGGCCACCTCGGAATCCGCGAAGAACTCGGCGTACAGGCTGTCGATGTAGGGAAGCTGGTTGCCTTCCGTGTCGACCGCCCAATAGTAGGGATTGCGCACGTGCTGAATGCCGGACGAGTCCCGGCTTTCGATGATCCAGGTGGTCATCTCCGGCTGCACGTAGCTCTGGCTGGGCTGGGTATCGATCGCCGCAAGGAACAGCGCAGGCCAAGATTCATGGCCCTCCTCCTTGGCCAGCTTCTCCACCTCCGGGTTGAATGCCTTGTGGTAATCTTGCGCCCAGTGCGCGGCGGTGAACAGGAAGGATTGCCGGGTTCTGAACCAATTCAGATGAGACTTCCACAGGGCTGGCGACACCGGCACCGGAAACGTGATGCGCACGGTATGGTCGTCTATCTTGTTGAACTTTGAAAGTTCTCCCTCGAATGTCCATCCGCGTGTCACCCAATAATTCACATCGGGGTCTGCCATGACATAGGTGTACATGAACATGATGTCGTCGGCAGTGAACGGCATGCCGTCGGACCACTTCGCACCCTCGCGCAGATAGATGGTCAGCGTTCGGTTGTCGCTCGAAGCCTCGTATCCCTTGGCCAGCGAAGGAATGATTTCCGCGCTGCTTGGATCGGCTCGGAACAGAAACACGTGCTTGCCGCGGAGCATGTCACCGTAGTCCCTCGGTCCCTTGCGGGCCACCCGCAGCTCGCCGCCGTACTCACCGATCTCGCTGTACGGACCGATCACCAGGGGATCGTCCGGAAGCCGCTCCTCTACCGGTGGCAGCTCTCCTTGGGCCACCATCGCCGCCAACATCGGAGCCTCGCTGAACTCGGTGATGCCGAGCTCGGAAGCAGTCGGGGCCTGCAGCCAGTTGGCAGGCCAGGTGAAACGGCCTCCCACCAGGACGATATCGGTATCGGCGGTCATCGCCGCCGCCTCTTCGGTGGCGCTCTCCTGCTCGGAACCTGCCGCTACAATTGTTGCACCTGCAACGAAAAAGAGAACCACCAGACACACAACCAACGATTTTTTCATGGGACACCCTCCCCCTGTGAAATTCCTGCTCCGACCGATTCACACGGCAGACGTCTATCGCAATCCACCCAGTATCCTCCCCTCCCCCCGGCATGTCAAACTGTCGTCCGATCTGCCATACTGAGGTCCATGCGGTTCTTCAACACCGAGGGACCGGTCGTCGCTCAGCGGCACTACTGCATCCCGCCGCTGGAGCGGTTCGATCTCGACGAGGTCCTGGCGCTGATCGGGCGCATGCGCTACTTCGTGCTGCACGCGCCGCGGCAGACCGGCAAGACCTCGGCCCTGCTCGCCTTGCGTGATCTGCTCAACAGCGGCGCCGCGGGCGACTACCGCTGCGTGTACGTGAACGTCGAGGCGGCCCAGGCGGTGCGCGAAGACGTGGGCCGCGCGATGCGCGTGATCGTGGGCGGGCTGGCCTCGCGGGCGCGGCTGCTGGGCGACGGATTCCTGTACGATACCTGGTCCGACATCGTGGCCCACTTCGGCGACGGCGCCCTCGTGGAGGCCTTGACCCGCTGGTGCGAAGCCGATTCGAAACCGCTGGTGCTGCTGATCGACGAGATCGACACCCTGATCGGCGACACCCTGATATCGGTGCTGCGCCAGTTGCGCTCGGGCTACGACCAGCGTCCCGAGAGCTTCCCGCATAGCGTGGTGCTGTGCGGCGTGCGCGACGTGCGCGACTACCGCATCCGTTCCAGCGCGGAGCAGGTCACGATCACGGGCGGCAGCGCCTTCAACATCAAGGCGGGCTCATTGCGCTTGGGAGAGTTCTCGGAGGCCGAGGTGCGCGCGTTGCTGGCGCAGCATACCGCGGAAACCGGACAGCCGTTCACGGCCGACGCGTTGTATACGGTGTGGCGGCAGACCCAGGGCCAGCCGTGGCTGGTGAACGCCCTGTGCCAGGAAGTCTGTGACCGCACCGCGACCGGCAGCGGCGAGAGCCCCGCGATCACCGGCGACGCCATCCTCGACGCGCAGGAGCAGCTCATCCTGAACCGGGTGACGCATCTCGATCAGCTCACCGACAAGCTCCAGGAGGCGCGCGTGCGGCGCGTGATCGAGCCGCTGCTGAGTGGCGCCAGCGTGGACGAGTCGTCGACCCGCGACCTGGAGTACGTGCGCGACCTCGGCCTCGTTGCCCGTGAGGCGCCGCCGCGCATGGCCAACCCGATCTACGCCGAGGTGGTGCCCCGAGAGCTCACCTATGCCGTCCAGGAGAAGCTGCTGCAGGATCCGGTGTGGTACGTGGACGCAGACGGCGGCCTCGACCTGGACAAGCTGCTGGCCGACTTCCAGGGCTTCTTCCGCGAGCACTCCGAGCACTGGGTGGCGCGTTTCGACTACGCCGAGGCGGGGCCGCAGCTCCTGCTGCAGTCGTTCCTGCAACGAATCGTGAACAGCGGCGGGCGCATCGAGCGCGAGTACGGCCTGGGGCGTGGACGCACCGACCTGCTGATCATCTGGCCGCGACCAGGCGACGCGGGGCCGCACGCCGCGAGCAGATTCGTGATCGAGTGCAAGGTGCTGCACGGGAGCCTGGAGCGCACGATACGCGAGGGGCTGCTGCAGACCGCCGAATACATGGACCGGTGCGCGGCGCAGGCGGGCCACCTGGTCATCTTCGACCGTGGCGCCGGCAAACGGTGGGAGGACAAGATCTTCCGCCGCGACGAACGCACCGAGGACGGGCACCGGATCACGGTTTGGGGGATGTGAGCGGCCTCGCGCTTCCCGAGACGACCGAGGAGCTCTACCAGGTGCTCAAGGCGCTCAAGGACCAGGATCCCCGCGACACGGAGGCCACCGCTCATCCGGCGTGGCCCCGGGCGCGGAGCCGCACGCGGGCTCCCTTAAACGGACGTGGCGCCGTCGGCACCCAGACGCCCCCCACCACCCCTGAGCCGCGGGTCGAGCAGGTCCCTGAGGGCGTCGCCAAACATGTTGAAACTGTAAACGGTAATAGTCAGGGCAAGACCGGGCCAGATAGCCAGCCACGGCGCCGCCTCCATGTACTTGCGCCCTTCCCGGCTGAGGAGACCTCCCCAGCTAGGAATGTTGACTGGCAGACCGAATCCCAGGAAGCTCAGAGAGGCCTCGGCAATAATCACCCCCCCGACGCTGATGCTGAATATGATGATCATGACAGGCATAATATTGGGCAGGACATGCCGCATCAGTGTTGCGGTGCCGCGGCTGCCGATTGCCGGGGCCGCCAGAAAATAGTCATTCTCCTTAATGCCGATCACGGCGCCCCTGACTACTCTTGAGGTGCCGATGCCTCCTGATATCCCCAGGACCACGATTATCTGCGGGATACCCCGCCCCACTATCGACATTATGGTCAGCAACAGGATCAGTCCCGGGAAGGCTATCCAAGCATCAACAAACCTCTGCACTATGATGTCATACTTACCGCCCAAGTATCCCGAAGGGACGCCTATTATTGCGGCGACCACAACATTAACAGTGGTCGCTGAAAGACCGACGACTAACGAAAGACGAGCCCCGACGATGATGCGGCTCAATAAGTCTCGCCCCAAATGGTCGGTACCCAGCAGATACTGGGCTGATGAGGCCTGCAGCCTGTCTATCGTGTGCACTTCATAATATGGATAAGGAGCCACAGCATCGGCAAAGATACTGACAAGAATCAATATCAATATGATAATCCCGCTGGCAGTACCCAGCCGCTTCTCCCTGACCATCCTGATAGATAAATCAGCCAGCATGGAACGTCTCTTTGGCTCGATTACCGGTGTGTCATCACTCATAGTGTCGAATTGTCCCTTCTATTTATATCGGATCCTGGGGTCTAAATAGGGATAAATCATGTCGACAAGTAGAAAGTTAAGCATAACGAATGCAGATATAAACAGGTTTAGTCCTTGGATCCTCGGATAGTCTCTACTATTGAGGGCGGTCAGAAATAACCTACCTACCCCCGGCAGGTTGAATATATTCTCCATGATAACGGAGCCGCCTACCAGGATAGGCAACTGCATGCCTATCAACGTAACCACCGGGATGAGAGCATTCTTGACGGCGTGCCTCATAATAACCACCCTCTCATGGAGACCCTTGGACCAGGCGGTCCTGACGTAGTCTTGCCTGAGCACCTCCAGCATCATGGTGCGTGTCATCCGCATGGTGCCGGCAGACATGGCTGTCCCCAGAATCAGGCTGGGAATGAGGAACATCCCCAGGTTCCCCAGCGGGTCTTCCGTGAAGGGAATCAGCTTCAGCGGTGGCGACCATCCCCACCAGATTGCCGGGAAGATCATGACCATCAGGGCCAGCCAGAAGTTAGGCATTGCCATGCCGATGACGGCCGCGGTGCGCCCCACGTAGTCGGCGGCCGTATCCTGGCGAATCGCCGAGTAGATGCCCACCGGCAGGGCTATGACGAGCCCGATTACGATTGCCAGGAAACCAAGCTCAAAGGTTACTGGTAGTCTATCTATTATATCCTTCTCTATCGAAACAACGCCGCCAAACAGTGATTCGCCAAAGGTGCCCTGGAGGAGACCGTTGTAGTGGGACTCACCGGTAACCCAGTCAGGGGTAGGCAACACTCCTATCCAGCGTCCGTACTGTACGTGCACAGGCACGTCTAATCCCAGCATACGCTCAAGAGCTTCACGGTCAATCTCGCCATGCCCGCCGTACTGCGTTGTTCTAGCCACCATTTCGTCTACTATATCGCCGGGGAGAAAGCGGACCGAGAGAAAGACCAGCATGGTAAGGATAAACAGGGTGGGAATTATCAGCAATAACCGCCTGATGAGATAGGATCTCATGTGACACACCTCATTGCGATTTCCCCCGCCATTTCTTTCGTCATTGCCAACCCTCTTTTGTCATTGCGAGCCCCGATTCTATTGTCCCGACTCGGAAGTTCGTTGCATAAATCGCATCGTGTTCTGGAGGGGACCTGTGGTTCGACAGGCTCACCACGAACGGGAAATCCAGCACTCCGTTCGCCCTGAGCCCGTCGAACGGCCGCCGAAGGCTTTCTGTTTGTTAAGCGCACTTCTGAGACCGTAGACTATCGGGGCTTCCTCAAGTTCCTTCCCTGCCTCTTCACTTGGGTTAAAGCTTCGGTTCAGGACAAGCCTCCTAATGACAGTAATAAAGGCCTCCTCTCATTATTCAATGAGTGAGGGAGCTGAGAAGCCTGAACCTCCCAGCTCCCTTTTTCCCTGAGCTAAGCCACAAGGGCTGTAACCCCTAATGACCCATTGCTTTCTTCAGCTCACTATCAATCCAGAGGCGTGGGAAAATAGTAAAGTGTTGCCTTCCTCCCATGCCGGCTTCGCCGTTATAACCTATCACCCACGGCTAGTGCACCTGATACTGCGGGGACAAAAGCCCCCAGAGCGCCCAGTGCTGCTCTATCGCGCGCATGCTCATATCTTTCGCCAGCCTCCGCTCCTCCTCCACGGTGATGGTAGCAGCTTGCAGCGCTTCCCACCCGGCGTCAAATTGCGCGTCGCGGACGGAGGCGTTCCTATTATGGCCGCTCCAATACCATCCCAGCTGATATTGGCTCCTGGCTGGGTTACCAAAGGCAGAGTACGTATAGGCGCACGATTCTGATGTTATCTCATAATTTCCAGATACCTCGTCAGCGAACCATTCCGCAGATGGCAGAGCAAAAATATCCACATCGACGCCAATCTCACGCCAGTATTCAGCCTGTAATTCTATAAAGCTCGAATCATACACATCCCGGAAGCTGCGCCTGACCTTGAATCTAATGCCGTCGGCACCGCCAGGATATCCCGCCTCGTCAAGCAGCTTCTCGGCCCCTGCCACGTCATAGGTATAGTATCCCTTGAGCTCTTCGGACCACTCTTCAAACGGGACGACATGCTCCTTGAAAACCCTGCCTATAAACCCCTGAGGTATCGTATCCCCAGCACCGTCATATAGGGCACGGTTGATTGTCTCCATGTCAATTGCCATCTGCAGTGCGCGGCGCACCCGGACGTCGTCAAGGGGCGGCTTGCTCACGTTAATCAAACCACAATTATTGGACCGGTCTAAATACAGATGCGCCACGAGTTCCGGGTTGGTCCGCAAGAGGCTCTCTAGCTGGTCTACCTCCCTTAATTGAGAGTCGCCCGCGAAACCTACGAAATCGATCTTAGCCGTGCGCAGTCCCGCCACCGTTGTTGCCGTTTCCGTGATAGTAAGGGCCTCTACCTCGTCAATATAGGGCAAACGGTTCTCCGGGTATTTTTCGTCGAAGCCCCAGTAGTTAGGATTCTTGGTATAGGTTATAGAGCTGGCCGCGACGAAGTCAGTTATCGTATAGGGCCCGGTGCCGACCACATTCCTCCAATCCTTCATGTCCCCGTATTGCTCGATTACCTCGGGGGGCTGTATAACACCGTTCCACCAGTCCAAGATCCTCTCCAGGACGTGATGCTGTGGCTCCTTTAGCTTAAAGACAACCGTATATTTGTCGGTGGCCGTTACCGATTCCCAAGGCAAAGTTGCGAAGTCACCCCACGATTGATTAGGTTCGGCTGCACTGAACTCGGTCCCTGTCAACTTATTCCCCAATAAACGGTGAAAGGTATGTTCTACATCATAGGCAGTTAGCTCCCGACCGTTCATCGGTGGCTTATCATGCCATTTAACGCCCTGGCGGATGTTGACGATATAGGTTGTGTCGTCGGGCTGCTCCCAGCTTTCCGCCAGCGCTCCCCTTATGGCGTTTAGAGGCAGTAAGTCGCCGCTAGCGAAGGAATACGTGTCCCTATCTATTGCCCAGTCCCCGATGCCCAGTTTCTCTACAACGCCACTGGTGGCGAAAAGTGCACTCGCGGTAAACCAGGCGTCAAAACCAAAAGCGCTTAAGTCCCATCTAATGACGTGGGTTAATTTCCCGCCGTACTGTGGCGCGGACACCGCCTTGCCGGTGACGGGGTCGGTCACATACCTCTTGTCGGCAGCGGCTGCCGGTGCCTCTTCCGCCCCAGTGGCCCACAGGCCGGTTGCGGTCAGAATCAGGACCAACGCTACCGCGAAGGTCCTTGTAATTGTATTCTGTACAAGAATCATACGTAGCTCCGTATGTAGATTTTTCGAGAGTATTGCGTAGCGGATTGCCGCTCCCTGGCTACTCTCGCGCCCGCAACGCAGACGGCCGGCCAGACAGAGTCAGATTTGTGAAGCGCGCGGCGTGTGAGTCACCGGGTTCACCCCGGCTCACGCCGCGCGCGCGTGCGGTTCTTTGAGTATCATTCGAACCGCCTTCTTCTCTAGATCTAGGTCGGGATCTGCGTTCCAATGCCACGCGTGGCGGTGATCTGAGCAGCAGTGAGTCTGAATGGCCGGCAACGCCGGCGGTGGGTTTTGCGGGCAGTCAGTCGCGGGCAGCGATCCGGGACGGCTGCCCTCGCCGCCGGGAAGGGTGGGGGCGGCCCGCATGCCGGTTCGGCGATGGACGGAGCCGGTGCCACCGACAGCTACGGCGGTGGTGAAGGCGACGGCGTGCGCGGGGTCGCGTAGGGGGCGATCAGCCCGAGCGGTTAGTTGTTTCTCGGTTCGAAAAGTAAGGGGGGGTACATCGGCTGCGTCACCGCCAACCCG
This sequence comes from Spirochaetia bacterium, assembly GCA_965208575.1. Classification (GTDB taxonomy): domain Bacteria; phylum Spirochaetota; class Spirochaetia; order SZUA-6; family Bin103; genus Bin103. The sequence goes on from CBDBOV010000004.1 coordinate 502,940, forward strand.
GTCACGGCGCTGACTGTCGTCGTCACGCTTCTTCCTCATCCATCCAACCCCAAGCGGTGAACCGTCGCACGCGGGCGGAAACCTGTCAACGGGTCGGACGTCACTGACCGTCACTGACAAACCGGCCACTGTGCTGACTGTCATGGCGCTTCGTCATCGATCCGTCGAACGCCAAGCTAAGCAAGCTTGCTGTGGGCGCGGGCACCCTGTCAATAGGGCCGACCCGTGGGACCCCGTGGGACCCGTGCGTGCGCGGCGGACCGGCAGCCCCGCGGCGTCACGCCGGATGCGCCCACCCGTGGCTCCGTCCTGGCCCCATGGGTGCGCATGCGCCGTCGGCTGCTCCGGAGGCGCGCCCGGAACGCGCCCGACCAGGTCCACGAGCGTCGGGCTGGGTATGGGCGTGAGCTCACCCGTCAGCCCGAAGCAGCGCCTGGGCACCGCGTCACCGCAGACCGAGTCGCCGAAGTGTACTGAGTTAGGTGGTCCCGTCGGGCTGGCTCCGTAGGGCTGGCTCCGAGAAGCGTGGCCCGGGCGACCGGCGACCCCACCGATCTTGACGCTGATTTCTCGTACGTCTCCCATCGGTGCACTTTCAATACTCGTCGTCACAGCGAAGCCGGGCACCAGGTATCTCATCACACGACTGACGCGTCGCCGTTCGTGGGCCCCGTGACCGGACAGTGCGGGCCATCGGAGAGATGTGGCGCTCTCGGACGAGCGACGCTGACCAAAAACATCGGTCGGTGTCGTTCGCTGGCGCGACTGCGGACCGCAGGTCGAGGTTGGTCTGCACGGTCCGCAGCTCCTGCTGCAGGCGTTCCTGCAACGGATCGTGAACAGCGGCGGGCGCATCGAGCGCGAGTACGGCCTGGGGCGCGGGCGCACCGATCTGCTGATCATCTGGCCGCGACCCGGTGGCGCGGGACCGCACGCGGCGGGCAGATTCGTCATCGAGTGCAAGGTGCTGCACGGGAGCCTGGAGCGCACGATACGCGAAGGGTTGCTGCAGACCGCCGAATACATGGATCGGTGCGCGGCGCAGGCGGGGCACCTGGTCATCTTCGACCGCGGCGCAGGCAAGCGGTGGGAGGACAAGATCTTCCGCCGCGACGAACGCACCGATGACCGGCACGGGATCACGGTGTGGGGGATGTGAGCCGCCGAAGTGCCACCGTTGGGGTGGCTGTCTCCGGGGCGGTGACGGTGTAGATTCAGACGTTGCCCGGCGGGCAAAGCGTCAGTTGTCCCCCACTCCGCCCATTTGGCCGGGCCGCCCACTGCTGGCCCACTTCGACGAAGCCGCGCGGGCCGCGGACGCCGTGCTCGAACGGGTCTTCGGTAGCCTCCATCCAGCGGTGCAGCCGGCCGGCTTTTCGGACCAGGGAACAGTATACGTCGATTGCGTTCGGGCTACGCTGTAAAGAGGCCGCCGTGCGCCCGTCGATGGGTTCAGTGGGCGATGCGTACGACAATGCAATGTGCGAGAGTTTCTTCGCGACCCTGGAGTGCGAGTTGCTGGAGCGGAACAGATTCCGCAACCGCGACCAAGCGCGGCTGGCAGTATTCGAGTTCATCGAGGGATTCTACAACCGGCGGCGGCGCCACTCGGCGCTGGGCTACCAGTCGCCAGTCGAGTTCGAGGCCGCTCGCGCAGGAACGGCAGCATGAGTTGCGCCGCGGCGCGGATCCTGGCGTCTGGCCCCCTGTCGGGCCGTAATTTGCCGGCCCTGGGCCGTCTGTGGCTCGTTCGGTCTTTGATTGCCTTGGCGAGAATCCGCTCTGAGCGTCCGGGCCCGAGCGATCTGTCGTCGTACGGGGCGTAGGTGTTGGCGCAGTCGAAGAAGTTGATGCCCCGATCGATCGCTGCCTCAACGGCAGTCAGCGCCTTCGTCTCGTCGGTCTGCTCGATAAACGACATTCCGAAGCCAATCGACTTACCTTGAAACCGGTCGAGCCAAATTGAATCCAGATTAGCGCGACACCCTGAGGCTGGCACAGCGAACCGAAGGGCATAGCGGCTAGCGGCCGCTCCGGCTCATCCAGCGCCAGTCGTTTCGACCTAACCGGACTTGGCGACAGCGGCACCCAGCCGGCCCTCACCACCAGCGCCCCTTAGCCTGGGATCAAGCAGGTCGCGCACCCCGTCGCCGAACATGTTTAGACTGTAAATGGTAATCGTCAGGCAAAGACCAGGCCAGAAAACCAGGTATGGCGCCATCTCCATGTAGAGACGCCCGTCCCGGCTGAGCAGACCTCCCCACTCAGGAACCGCGGGGGGCAGCCCAAATCCGAGAAAGCTCAGAGAAGCCGCACTCAGGATTACGCCACCGATGTTGATGCTAAATATGATGATGACAGGCGCCATAATATTGGGCAGGACATGGCGTAACAGGATCAGGCTCGTGGGGGTACCCACAGCCCTGGCTGCCAGAAAATAGTCATTCTCTTTAACACCAATAACGGCGCCTCTGACGACTCGGGAGGCACCGATGCCTCCGGCGATCCCCAGGACCACTATGATCTGTGGCACACCCCGCCCCACTATGGACATGATGGTTAACAACAGGAGCAGTCCCGGGAAAGCAATCCAGGCATCGACAAATCTCTGCACACCCAGGTCCAACTTACCGCCAAGGAATCCTGAGGTGCCGCCGAGCAGGACGGCGACCAAAACATTGATAGTGGTCGCCGCCAGACCGACAAATAACGAAATACGAGCCCCATGGATCAGGCGGCTCAAGAGGTCTCGCCCCAACCCGTCGGTACCCAGCAGATACTGTGCTGATGGGCCCTGCAGCCGGTCTATCAGGTGTACTTCATTATATGGATAAGGGGCCAGAACATCAGCAAAGATAGCGACTATAATCAATATCAATATGATAATCCCGCTGACAGTACCCAGTCGCTTCTCCTTCCACATCCTGACAAAGAAATCAGCCAGAGCGGCACGTCTCTTTGGCGCACTGGCTGCTGATGGTGTCTTTGTGGCGTTACTCATACTCGCTGTTTTCCTTTATTTATAGCGGACCCTGGGGTCCAAGAAAGCATACATCAGGTCGATCATGAGATTGATCCCCACAACCGCCGTGGCGAAAAACAGGTTGATCCCGGAGATGATCGGATAGTCTCTGTCAGTCAGGGCATTCACCATGAGCTGACCTAGCCCCGGCAGGTTGAAGATGTTCTCCATGATAACGGCGCCACCTACCACGATCGGCAACTGCAGGCCTATGAGGGTGATTACCGGGATGAGTGCATTCTTCAGGGCGTGTCTCAGAACGACGACCCTCTCCTTGAGACCCTTGGACCAGGCGGTCCTGATATAGTCCTGCCTGAGCACCTCCAGCATCATGGTACGCGTCATCCGCATGGTGCTTGCAGCCATGGCTGTCCCCAGAATCAAGCTGGGAATGAGGAACACCCCGAGATTTCCCAGCGGGTCTTCGGTGAAAGGAATCAGCTTCAGCGGTGGCGACCAACCCCACCAGATTGCCGGGAAGATCATGACCATCATTCCCAGCCAGAAGTTGGGAGTTGCCAGGCCGATGATGGCGATTGAGCGCCCCAGGTAGTCGGCGGCGGTATCCTGGCGGATCGCCGAGTAGATGCCAACTGGCAGCGCTATCAACAGCCCGATTACGATTGCCAGGACACCGAGCTCAATGGTTACCGGCAGTCTACCCATTATCAACTCGGCGACCGGCTCCCTGCCGCGAATCATTGAGTGGCCAAGGTTGCCCTGGAGAAGACCTTTGAAGTGGGACTCACCGCTAACCCAGTCAGGAGTCGGCAACACTCCTATCCAGCGTCCATACTGCACGTAGACAGGCACGTCCAATCCCAGCATACGCTCCAAAGCTTCACGGTCAATCGTCGCGGCTTGGAAGAATTCCATCTGAGCCACCATCGCGTCTATTATATCGCCGGGGATGTAGCGGACCGAGAAAAAGACCAGGATGGTTAGAATGATCAGGGTGGGGATTATGAGCAACAAGCGCCTGATGATATAGGCTCTCATGTGACAGTACTGGTCTCTGAGGCAGTCACCCTCTCACTATTCAATGAGTAGGGGAACCGAGAGCCTCAAGCCTCCCAGTTCCCCTTTCCCTAAGGTCAGTCACAAGGGGTGAAATCCCTAATGACCCATTGCCGCCTTCAGCTCACTATCAAGCCAGATGCGGGCCGCCATTAACTGACGGTCCACCTGTCCCAGCTCCAGTTCACCGTTAAAACCTATGACCCACGGCTGGAGCACGTTCATCCGTGGAACTCTAGAACCCCATATATACCAGTGCTTTTCTATAATGTACATATCTATCGGTTTAATCAGCCTCTTCCGCTCCTCAATGGTGGTAGCGGCTTGGGCATCTGCAACCATGGGGTCATAAACCGGGTCCCGGACGTTGGGGGGGTTGTAAGCAGAGTCCGACGTCTGCTGCATTATGAGCCCCATAGCCGGGCTATCCTGACCCGAATAAAAACGGATCAGATCAAAATCACCTTCTTCTCTCCTTGCCCTAAGCTCAGAAGATTCAGCCTCCCTAACCTCTACATCAATGCCGATCTCAGTCCAGTAGGAGGCAGCTAATTCGTTATACTCTAACAAGGGTGACCCAAACGGGAGGGCCACTTCCAAGACGGTCTTGAATCTAATGCCGTCGGCGCCGCGCGGATATCCAGCCTCGTCAAGCAACGCTTCTGCCCCTTCCGGGTCATAGGTATAGTATCCCTTGACCTCTTCAGGCCAGTCTGCAAATGGGGTGACATACCCGACAATTCCTGCCCCTAAATAGCCCTGAGGTGTCGTATCTGCATAACCCTTCCAGTACGTAGCGTTAATTGTGTCAAGGTCCAGTGCCATCTGCAGTGCGTGGCGTACCCTGACGTCGTCAAAGGGCGGCCTCCTCGAGTTAGCAGTCCAAGACGTCGACGACCGAAATGAAAACGGCTCCAGCACCAGTTCGGGGTTGGTTTTCCTAAGGCTGTCTACCTGGTCCATGGAACTTAGGGCACTCCAGCCGAGAAACCCAGCCAGTAAATCAATCTTAGCCGAGCGTAATGCCGCCACACGTGTTGCCTCTTCTGGCATAACCAGCATCTGTAACCCGTCAAGATAGGGCAAGCGATTCTCCGGGTATTTTTCGTCGTATCCCCAGTAGTTAGGATTCTTGATCCAGGTCATAGAGCTGCCCTCGACCCAGTCAGTCAGCTCAAAGGGCCCGGTGCCGACCACATTACGCCAATCGGAAAGGTCGCCGTGTTCCTTGATTACCTCGGGGGGGTATATAAAAGTCATGAAGCTATATAGAATTTCCCCTAGCGCGTTGGGGTCTGGCCTCGTCAGCTTACAAACAACCGTCCGATCGTCGGTGGCCGTTATCGATTCCCATGGCAGAATAGCGAACGATCCGTGGGCGTACTTGGGATTCGGTTCGGTGTAGCCACTGCCCAGACCCAAATAACGGTGCAAGTTATATTCGATATCCTTGGCAGTTAGCTCCCGACCGTTCATCGGTGGCTTATCGTGCCAGTTAACGCCCTGGCGGATGTGCAAGATGATCGTTGTATCGTCGGGCGTTTCCCAGCTTTCCGCCAGGTGCCCTCTCCAGACGGGGGCAGCAAATCCTTGTGTTCTATAGTTAAATACGTCCCTATCTAGTGCCCAGTCCGCGATGGCTAGCCTCTCTACAACCACACCGAGGGCTTCTGCCGCATCGTGATGGATATAGACGTCAGGACTCGGAGGGTTATAACCCTGCGAATAGGTGATTATCCCGCCATACTCTGGCGCCGTCACCACCTTGCCGGTGCTGGGGTCGGTAACGTACTTCTTGTCGGCAGCGGCTGCCGGCTCCTCTTCTGCGCCAGCGGCCCAGAGGCCGGTTGCGGTCAGGACCAGAACCAACGCAACCGCGAGGGTCCTGGTAATCTGTACAATATTCATACGTTCCTCCGTATGTGGATTCTCGAGAGTATTGCGTAGCGGCTTGCCGCTCCCTGGCTACTCTCGCGCCCGCAACGCAGGCGGCCAGACAGAGTCGAATGGGTGACGCGCGCGGCGTGTGACTCAGCGGGTTCATACCCGGCTCACGCCGCGCGCGCGTGCGGTTCTTTGAGTATCATTCGAGCCTCCTGTGCGCCGGTAAAACCGGCAAGGTGTTGTGAATGGAAGAGTCATACGTCGAAGGGTTAGCGACCCACGGCGGCTCCGAGTCATGCGCCGCCGCCCGCGAGGGCGGGGGTGAAGCGTTGACAGGGGTACGTGCGGGCCGGGTATCAAGCCGCCACGCGTGGCGGTGGTCTGAGCAGCAGTGAGTCTGAATGGCCGCCAACGCCGGCGGTGGGTTTTGCGCGCAGTTAGTCGCGGGCGGGGATCCGGCACGGTCGCGGTCGCCGACAACGGCATGGGCGGCCCGCATGCCGGTTCGGCTATGGACGGAGCCGGTGCCACCGATAGCTACGGCGGTAGTGGAGGCGATGGCGTGCGCGGGGGCGCGTAGGGGGCGATCAGCCTGAGCGGTTAATGCTTTTTCTAATAAAGAGTTGGGGGGGGGGGGGGGGGGGGGGGGGGGGGGGGGGGGGGGGGGGGGGGGGGGGGGGATATGCACCGGTCGCGTCACAGCGAACCGGTCACTGCGCTGCCTGTCACCATGGCGCTTCATCGGCATCCGTCGACCTCAAGCCAAGTATGATAGCGTGGGCGCGGCGCACTGTCAACGACTCGGAACTCACGGGGTGCATTCCGTCAGTGTGGTAGCGGTCAGGCAGCCTCAAGCTGGATCTGGTTGGATTCTGGGGTGGGCGATGAGGGCAACAGGCTCTCGAAATCGTCCCAGAAGCGACGGCTCTTCGCCGAAGCGCGGAGCTGAAGCATCTCCTTGGCTCCGTCCAGCGACCAAGTCATCCCACTCTGCTTCATGCGCTTGGCGACGACGTTCTTGCAGGCTCCCTCGACTATACCGCTGCCGATCGGCAGACCGCACGATCGATACAGCGGGTAGTCCATGCGGTGCTGGTTGGCCGTGAAGTAGTTGATCTCGCCCTGGAGGTCGTAGCACTGCTTCTCGCTGTAGCGGCCACTGACGTGCAGTTCCTGCAGTTCCTTGATTACGGCGGCGACGCAGCCCTTGCGCAGCAGGCTGCGCCAGCGCTTGAAGGATCTCTTGAACTGCTCGCTGCCCTCGCCGTACAACACCTTGCCGATCTTCCCCAAGTGGTCGCAGGCATGCCAGAAATCGAGGATGTGCCAGACCTTCTGCCCGGGTTCGGACAGCTGGGAGACCCGGTCCCATATCCAATGCGCTCCATCGCCCAGAATCACCAGCACCAGCGCTGCCAGGTGAGCGCTGCGCCGGCTCATTTCCACCTCGATCCGGGGAAAGAACTCATCAGCATGCTCGATCCCGGTGACACAGGAGGTCTTGGTGCAGTGCGCTGCACCCTCCCGGTCCACCTTCACCGCTGATACCGTCGCTACCTTGGAGTCCCGAAACACGCGATCGTAACTCTTTTTCCCATCTTCAGTTACCCGCTCGTTCGCGCGTGTCGCCACCTTCCCCGCGTCGATGCCCACGACCATCGTCCCGGTGATCTCTTCGCGCACCGCCACCGGCTCGTCGGCACGCTCGACAATCTCCCGCTGGCGTTGCTCCGCCAACCCGTCAGTAACCGCCCGCACCATCTCGAACGCCTTGTTCATCGACACCAGCTCCCGCCCGTCAGGCCGCAACACCTCGTGGAATTGCGCCAGACCCTGCTCGTAGGACTGCTCGGCGCACCACCGCGCCATGAAGTACTGGCACCCAGGCGTGTACCCGCCCGCGATACCCAGTTGCTCTGTCAGCGGCACCCACCCCTTGCCACCGCCACCGAGCGGCGCGTAGTAGGCGCGCACCAAGGTGATCACGCCGAACAGCCCATGCAGCGTCTTCCGCCGTCTCCCGACAAAGCGGTACCGAACCTCGCCGCGGGTTGCGCGCGCACCGACATACCCATCACCGACTTGCTCACACCAGCGTTGCATCGCTGCACGTCCCGCAGCCACCAGGCACTTCAGCATACCGAGCTCCGCGGCGAGCAGATCCCGTGGTCCGCTGCACGGGTTCAGGTCAATCCCGCACCGGGTCTTGCAAAACCGGAGCAACTCCGTTACCAAGGTCTCACTCATTTTGGTCCCCTCCCAGAGACAGGTCGATGTTTACCACATCACCGAATCTCTGGTCTCTGGGAGGGTTCCTATTCCGCTACCACAGAGAAAGAATGCACCCGAACTCACGGGTGCGAACGCCGAAAGCGGTAGCAAATCATTGACTCTGAGGCGGAAAAAAGGTCTACCTACCCCACGACACCACACCATGGGGAGGTAGACCATGAATACGGAAGGACTTATAACGGCCGCCGAGGGCCTTGTCAAGGAGTTGCAAGGGCGCATCAACGGCGGCCGGATGGATCTCCAGGAGGCGGAAGCCAAGATCCTTGAGATGGTGAACTGGATCGGCGACGAGATGGTGCAGGAAGTGGTAGCCGGACTCGCGGAGCCGACATCCGCCAACCAGATCACGGTTGGCGGTGAGGTGGCAGTGTTCGAGCGGGTGCGTAACCTGCGGTTCATCAACCGCTTCGGCGAAGAAGTGGTGCACCCGCGGCGCTGCTACCGGTACCGGCACCGGAGCGGAGGCGTGGCGCCGCTGGATGTGAAGCTGGGGATCGACGGGTGCTTCGGATTCTCACCGCTGATGACGTACCTGATCTGCATGCTGGGCGCGGATGAGTCGTATGCCGGTGCAGCGGCAAAACTGGAGGCGATGCTCGGGTTCAAGGTGAGCTCGACGGCGGTGCAGCGCACTACCGAGAAGACGGGAGAGCGGATACCCGATACCCCCGACGATCTAATTGATGAGCAGCGTCAGCGGCAGCCATGTTCCCTGATGGTGGTCGAGGTAGACGGAACGACGAGCCCGCAGATCACGGAGCAGGAAGGGATTACTGGTCTTGCCAGCCTCCGGGCGCCGACCTGTTACAAGGAGTGCAACCTGATAGTCATCGAGAAGCACGATGATGGCAAGGTGATCGACCGCTGGACCGGAGGACGCTATGGACCACGCGGTGAGTTTGCCGGCTACGCCGAGCAGGCTGGACTGCGAATGGGCTTCCTGGACGCTCCACGAACGCTGTTCCTCGGTGATGGTGCACACCACAACTGGGAACTGCAGCAGACCCACTTCCCCGGCGCGATACCGATCCTGGACTACTACCACGCGGCTGAGCACCTCGCCGATTACTGCAAGCTGCTGTCTGCTACGCTACGCGATGCCGTCGAGCGCAGCTTGTCCACGATGATGTGGGAAGGCGAGGTGCTGCAGATGATCCACGAGATGAAGCGTTCACTGTCGAAGGTCACCGATACTGACGAAGCGTGGAAGCAGATCAACTACTTCACGAACAACCAGGACCGTATGGACTATGCCCGTTACCGCGATCTCGGGTGGCCGATCGGCAGTGGCTTGGTCGAAGGGCAGTGCAAATTGGTTGTCGGTCGACGCTTCAAGGGCAACGGGATGAGATGGCGACCGCACGACAACCGCTGCGTGCTACGCACCCGTCTGGCTCTGCTCAACGGCGACCTCAAGCGCTATTTCAGTCCTCCTGACGACTGCGAGATCAAAGCGGCCTGATCGTGTCAACCCCTGTTACCGCTTTTGGCATTGGCACCCGAACTCACGGGTGCGAACGCCGAAAGCGGTAGCAAATCATTGACTCTGAGGCGGAAAAAAGGTCTACCTACCCCACGACACCACACCATGGGGAGGTAGACCATGAATACGGAAGGACTTATAACGGCCGCCGAGGGCCTTGTCAAGGAGTTGCAAGGGCGCATCAACGGCGGCCGGATGGATCTCCAGGAGGCGGAAGCCAAGATCCTTGAGATGGTGAACTGGATCGGCGACGAGATGGTGCAGGAAGTGGTAGCCGGACTCGCGGAGCCGACATCCGCCAACCAGATCACGGTTGGCGGTGAGGTGGCAGTGTTCGAGCGGGTGCGTAACCTGCGGTTCATCAACCGCTTCGGCGAAGAAGTGGTGCACCCGCGGCGCTGCTACCGGTACCGGCACCGGAGCGGAGGCGTGGCGCCGCTGGATGTGAAGCTGGGGATCGACGGGTGCTTCGGATTCTCACCGCTGATGACGTACCTGATCTGCATGCTGGGCGCGGATGAGTCGTATGCCGGTGCAGCGGCAAAACTGGAGGCGATGCTCGGGTTCAAGGTGAGCTCGACGGCGGTGCAGCGCACTACCGAGAAGACGGGAGAGCGGATACCCGATACCCCCGACGATCTAATTGATGAGCAGCGTCAGCGGCAGCCATGTTCCCTGATGGTGGTCGAGGTAGACGGAACGACGAGCCCGCAGATCACGGAGCAGGAAGGGATTACTGGTCTTGCCAGCCTCCGGGCGCCGACCTGTTACAAGGAGTGCAACCTGATAGTCATCGAGAAGCACGATGATGGCAAGGTGATCGACCGCTGGACCGGAGGACGCTATGGACCACGCGGTGAGTTTGCCGGCTACGCCGAGCAGGCTGGACTGCGAATGGGCTTCCTGGACGCTCCACGAACGCTGTTCCTCGGTGATGGTGCACACCACAACTGGGAACTGCAGCAGACCCACTTCCCCGGCGCGATACCGATCCTGGACTACTACCACGCGGCTGAGCACCTCGCCGATTACTGCAAGCTGCTGTCTGCTACGCTACGCGATGCCGTCGAGCGCAGCTTGTCCACGATGATGTGGGAAGGCGAGGTGCTGCAGATGATCCACGAGATGAAGCGTTCACTGTCGAAGGTCACCGATACTGACGAAGCGTGGAAGCAGATCAACTACTTCACGAACAACCAGGACCGTATGGACTATGCCCGTTACCGCGATCTCGGGTGGCCGATCGGCAGTGGCTTGGTCGAAGGGCAGTGCAAATTGGTTGTCGGTCGACGCTTCAAGGGCAACGGGATGAGATGGCGACCGCACGACAACCGCTGCGTGCTACGCACCCGTCTGGCTCTGCTCAACGGCGACCTCAAGCGCTATTTCAGTCCTCCTGACGACTGCGAGATCAAAGCGGCCTGATCGTGTCAACCCCTGTTACCGCTTTTGGCATTGGCACCCCGAACTCACTCACCAAATCCGGCCGTTCCGGCCGCCCGCCAGCGTCGCCGCCACCGGAGGCGGTGAGGTTGAGGTGACCGCCAACGGGCGACTGCGCTGACTGTCATCATGGCGCGTCATCATCGATCCGTCGAACCCCAGGCGAGGCAAGCTTGCTGTGGGCGCGGGTACCCTGTCATTGGGGCCGACCCGTGGGACCTGTGCGTACGCGGCGGACCGGCAGCCCCGCGGTGTCACGCCGGATGCGCCCACCCGTGGCTCCGTCCTGGCCCCATGGGTGGGCATGCGCCGTCGGCTACTCCGGAGTCGCGCCCGGAACGCGCCCGACCAGGTCCACGAGCGTCGGGCTGGGTATGGGCGTGAGCTCACCCGTCAGCCCGAAGCAGCGCCTGGACACCGCGTCGCGGAGGTGGCGCGCTTCGACTACGCCGAGGCGGGTCCGCAACTCCTGCTGCAGTCGTTCCTGCAACGGATCGTGAACAGCGGCGGGCGCATCGAGCGCGAGTACGGCCTGGGGCGGGGGCGCACCGATCTGCTGATCATCTGGCCGCACCCTGGTGGCGCGGGACCGCACGCCGCGGGCAGATTCGTCATCGAGTGCAAGGTGCTGCACGGGAGCCTGGAGCGCACGATACGCGAGGGGCTGCTGCAGACCGCCGAATACATGGACCGGTGCGCGGCGCAGGCGGGCCACCTGGTCATCTTCGACCGCGGCGCAGGCAAGCGGTGGGAGGACAAGATCTTCCGCCGCGACGAACGCACCGATGACCGGCACCAGATCACGGTGTGGGGGATGTGAGCAGTATTCGACCGGCAGCCGCCGACGTTCGGCTGACAGTCTCACCCGGCAATATGGGCATTGCTGAGAGTACGAGCCTCCTCCCTCGTTCCCGGTGACCCACGCATGTGTTGGAGGTCCATGCCGGTGCGACGATTATATTTGATATGTAACACGTGCCTTCAAGGGGCACGAACGAAAGTCGGAAGATAGTTTCCACTTTACGGAGTTCTATCCTCGACTTAGAATGTGTCCCTGAAGGGCACGAAATGCTCATGAACAGTACACCGCTCAAGACCCTGGGGCCCCAGGCGGCGAAGTTGTTGACGGCGCTCCACGAACGGAGCCGTGCTGTTTTCCGCCTTGAGGATGTCCGGGACATCACGGGTCTCTCCGAAACCTCCGCGAGGAGCTTCACCCGCAAGCTCGTGAACCGGGGTGTGGCGGCCCGGCTCAAGTCCGGTCTCTACGTCCTGGTCCCCTTCGAGCTGGGAAGGGAGCGGCACTACCTGGGAAACCCTCTCGTCGTCGCCCGAGAGATCATGCACGGGGAGGACTACTACCTCTCGCACGCCACCGCCATGGAGATCCACGGCATGACGACCCAGCCCCAACTGGTAGTCATAGTCAGCACCCTGAAGCCCCGGCGATCCCTGACCGCGCTGGGCGTGGAATTCCGGTTCGTTTGCTGCCGGCACAAGCACCTCTTCGGGCTCACTGACCACTGGGCGACCAAGCAGGAGAAAGTGCGCGTGAGCGACCTGGAGAGGACGATTATCGACGGACTCAAGCAGCCCGAGCATTGCGGCGGGCTGACCGAGGTCGCCAAGGGCCTTTGGATGCGGCGCGAGGACGTGAAGGTCGACCGGCTTGTCCAGTACGCCGAGCGGATCGGTGTCGGCGCCGTCGTGCGCCGGCTGGGGTTCCTGCTGGAGACCTACGAGATAGCCGCGCCGCCGGATCTGGACCGTGTTCGCGCCGGCTTGACGGCGACCTACGTCCGCCTCGACCCGGTCCTTCCGGCCGAGGGGAAACACCTGCGCCGCTGGCGCCTTCAACTCAACGTCGATCCCCAAGAGCTCCGCGCCGTCGTGAGGACCTGATCCATGATCGCGCAGCGCGATCTCTCGCTTCTTTCCAACCGACTCGCCCAGCGGGGAGGCCGGCGTATCCCGGAGACCGTCCTGGAGCGCGACTACTGCCTCTCGTGGCTTCTGGTCGGACTGTCCCGCAGCCCGCTGCGGGAGCGCCTGGCGTTCAAGGGCGGGACCGCGCTCAAGAAGTGCTACTTCGCGGATTACCGGTTCTCGGAGGATCTGGACTTCATGTTGACCCAGGAGACGCCGTGGGAGAAGATCGAACGGAACCTGGCGAGGGCGTTCGAGGAGACACGCAGCGTTTCCGGCGTGGAGTTCCGTCTCGACCACCTCGACCGTCGTGCCCACGAGAACAGCTACACGTTCTACCTGGCCTACGAAGGACCGCTTCCGCGGGCGCGCGGCAAGACCGTCAAGATCGACATCACGATCCGGGAGCGCATCGTCCTGCCTCTGGAGGACCGCCCGGTCCTGCGCGGGTACGAGGAGTACCGCGATCTACCCGAGGACGTCCGGGTCCGGGTCTACTCCCTGAACGAGACGGCACTCGAGAAGATCGTCGCGCTCCTGGACCGGGCCCGGAACGAGCCGCGCGACCTTTACGACCTGTGGTTCCTCACGTCGGGCGGCCACGTGAACCTGTCCGACTTGGTCAATCCCGTGGCGCAGAAGCTGGAGTTCCGGGGGTTGACACTGGCGCAGGTGGGCAAAGAGTTCACCGCCAAGGAGGCACGCTACAAGAAGCTGTGGCAGGTCCGCCTCGCGGCGCAGATGGCCGAGCTCCCCGAGTTCAACGCGGTCTACCGCGAGGTCCGGCGCGCCCTCCGGCAGGGAGGCCTCAGCGGATAACCGAGTCGCTCACAGGGCGTTCTGCCGCCACCGTACGCTATCTCCATCCCTTGGTCGTTGCAGAACAGGAGTCGCACCGACCGGCGAATGTGACATTCCGGAGATTCGGACCCCACCGGACTGCGAAGCGCCGGTGCCACCGTCGGGGTGGCTGTCTCCGGGGCTGCGACGGCGTCGATTCAGCCGATACCCGGCGGGGATCGCGTCAGCTCGTCCCCCACTCCGCCCACTTGTCCGGGTCGGCCCACTGCTGACCCACCTCGACGAAGCCGCGCGGAACGCGGACGCCGTGCTCGAACGGATCGCCGGTGGCCTCCATCCAGCGGTGCGCGCGCCCTCCGGCGAGACCCTGGTCGACTTCGGCCAGAACCTGGTGGGCCGGGTGCGCATTCGCTTGGCGGCGGAGCCGGGCACCGAGGTGCCGGCGGGCACTGAAGTGACCGTGCGCCACGCCGAGGTGCTGGAGAACGGCGAGCTGGGGGTGCGCCCGCTGCGCTCGGCCGAGGCCACCGACCGCTACGTCGCCCGCGGCGGCGGCACCGAGGTGTGGGAGCCGCGCTTCACGTTCCACGGCGCGGAGTTGCTCAGGGAGGTGAAGCGCGCCGCGGCGGAGGACGGGAAGCGGCTGTGCGATCTGTTCGCCGAGGCACTTGCCGGATACCCCGCGGAGCGTGCTCCGGAGCCTCGCCGCGCGATGCAGGCGTATCGCCGCTTCTGCAGCAACCCCATAGGCGGTATGGGCGCGGGCATGGATGATCTGCGCGAGATCGTCGACGACGACCTGCTGGCGCGGTGAAGGATACGGACATCGCCGACGGCTCTCGGTGCGTGCTGGGACACTCGAAGCAGGCGACGGCCCTGCTCGCACGGTGTGCCGAGGGTGCGGTCAGCGGAATCCTCCCGTTCGCAGCGCTCCTGGAGGTGTGCCACAAGCTCATGCTGATCGAAGCGCGCGCCGGGAACAAGATCTCGGGGTCGAACCCTGCCCGCAAGTTGTCCGCCCAGCCGGAGGTCGTCAAGGGGCTGCATGCCTATCGGGCCAAGGTGGACGCACTGCTCGAGATGGGTATTCGCGTCGAGGAACATCGCGTGGCGGACTATACTCGTTGCCTGGAGTTGCAATCCGCTTACGGTCTGCTCGCCATCGACTCCGTGATACTCGCCACGGCCCTTGCAGGTCCGCGCCGATCACCTGGTGACCACCGATTCTGGCTTCGAAGGAATCGACGAATTGAGTGTAGTCATGGTCGACGACGTAGACGTCCCGGCCACGGTTCAACACCGGTCCCCGTGACGGTAGCAGGCGTGGTGGCGTGGCGCTTCACGCGGGCGTGAGGCACGTTGGGACTGGCGGGATCGACCGTGAGCTGCCGGCGGCCGGGGTTCACGACCAGGTCCATGTCTTCCATGGGAACGGACCCCAACAACACTTCGTCGCCGATCACCAGCGCGCCGACGTAGCAGAACCGCTTTCCGAAGGCGACCTTCAGCGGCCCGACGTAGGGTACGGTCGCCGTCCTGCCGTCCGCGACCGATACCTCCCGCACCGATTCCGTTTCGAGGTCGAGCTGCCGTGCCACGTGCTCCGGAATGCACAGCATCAGGGCCCCCGTATCAACCAGCGCGTCCACCTGTACCGGTACGAAGTCGGGGCGCCGGGGATTGCTCAATTCCAGTTCCGCAAATACGTGGCCCACGCGTCCTCCCCACTCCCGCAATCATATCATCTCGTTCCCGTGGTTACCTGACTCCCCTGTCGAAGGGCCGCGCCGTCATGCGCAACGCTCCCGGCACGCCGCGCAACGACTGGGCGCGTTGACAGCGGCGCCGCGCACAACGGCGTCGATGAAATGCTCCAACGGCCGCGGCAGTGCCTCCGGCAGGTATGACTGGAACTCCAGGGCTCGCGCTCCGCCAGCCCACGCTGGCACTCGCCAGCGATCATCGCCTTGGTCTCCTCCCAGTCGCTGCCCAGCGCATCGACGAGCTACCTACTGGGGGTTTGCGGCGGACTGGACCAGGTGGCGGCGAGCATCTCGCCAGCGGTGGATGAAGATCGGGCCCACTACTGTCAGGACTAATGTGCCCCAAGGCCCCTTGTTCGCGACCGACCGTGTCTGCCCACGAACGGACGACGCGTCAGTCGTGTGAAGAGTTTACCTGGTGCCCGGCTTCCCCGCCGGACTCACCCCGAGGTCAGTGGTGTGTTCCCCGAGCGGCCTGCCGACGGTCGGTGGGGAGCGGGTTCACGGCTCGTGTGGCGTGGCCTCCGACCTTCGCCACGATGATGCTCAGACCCTGCGATGCCAGTTCGCTGCTTTCAGACTGACCGGTTCGGTCAGCGGGTTCCATGACTCGGCGCTGGTGAGCGTGATGGTGCACGTGACTCCGGACGCGCCCAATTCGCCCGCGCCCTCCATGGCGCGGGAACGCCTGTGTCTGTGCGCGCGGCGGACCGCGTCGGACGGGGCCCACGAACGGACGACGCGTCAGTCGTGTGACCTGCGCACTTCACCGATTGGTCTGCGGTGCCCGATGATGCGCAGACACTACGATGCCAGGCGCTGCTTCGAGCTGACCGGCCAGGTCATGCCCATCCACAGCCCGGCGCTCGTCGACTTGGTCGGACGCGTTCCGGGCGCGCCTCCGGAGTAGGACGCGGATGTTACTCCGGAAGTGCGAAGGTATTGTAAACAGCCGGTGCAGCTCTGACTCGCGCAGTGGATCGAGAATAGCCAACGGGCTCCCAGCCCACGACGTCCCTGTCGCGGGCCGGGAGCTACATGCCACCCGTGGCGCCAGGGAGGGAGCCACAGGTGGAGGTCACCGCGCATCCGGCGTGACACCGCCCCGGCTGCCGGTCGGCCACGCGAACTTCGGTCCCCGCACACCCACCGGTCGGCGCGGCGGTAGCGAAGCTGAAGCATGGCGGCGGCGGGGTGATCGAGCGTGAGGAGATCTAGGGCCGACCCGTTCGCACATTGGCGGGTGGGGTCGGACGGCCGCCATGCGCAGGCGCGCGTGGCCACCTGGGCCGCCGCAGGCGCGCATCCGTACTGGGAGCGCCATAGGCACCCATTCACCCCTCGCCGCCCCTGAGCCTGGGGTCGAGGAGGTCCCGCATGGCGTCGCCGAGCATGTTGAGACTGTAAACGGTAATAGTTAGGGCAAGACCGGGCCAGAGGGCCAGCCATGGCGCCGCCTCCATGTATAGACGCCCTTCCCTGCTGAGCATACCTCCCCAGCTCGGAACCCCGATTGGCAGACCGAATCCGAGGAAGCTCAGAGAAGCCTCAGACATAATCACCCCCCCGATGTTGATGCTAAATATGACGATTATGGGAGCCGCAATATTGGGCAGGACATGTCGGATAAGAGTTCTCCATTTTGAGCTGCCAATCGCCGCCGCCGCCTGAAAATAGACTTTCTCTTTGACACCAATCACGGCGCTGCGAACGATTCTTGAGCTGCCGATACCTCCTGATATCCCCAGGACCAAGATGATCTGGAGCAGACCCCGCCCTGATATGCTCATGATGGTTAACAACAAGAGCAGTCCCGGGAAGGCCATCCAGGCATCGACAAATCTCTGTACGGCCAGGTCAGATTTACCGCCAAGGAATCCTGAGATTCCACCTATCAGGAGAGCGACGACAACATTAATACTGGTCGCCGCCATGCCGACAATTATGGAAAGACGAGCCCCGTGGATAAGGCGGCTCAATAAGTCTCGCCCCGCGTAGTCGGTACCCAGCAGATGCCGGGCTGATGAGCTCTGCATCCTGTCTGCCAGGTTTATTTCCGTGTAGCGATAAGGAGCCAGAGCATCAGCGAAGATAGCCACCAGAATCAACATCAATATGATAATCGCGCAGGCAGTACCCAGTGGCTTCTCCTTCCACAGCCTGATAAAGAAATCAGCCAGCTTGTTACGTCTCTTTGGCTCACCTACTGCTGATGCTATCCCTGTGACATTACTCATACTCGTGATTTTTCCCGTTTATCTGTAACGGACCCTGGGGTCTAAATAAGGATAAATCAGGTCGATCATTAGATTGTTCCCTACAACCGCCGTGGCAAAAACCAAGTTTACTCCGGAGACCACCGGGTAGTCTCTGTTTATGAGTGAATCCAGTATGAGGCGACCCAACCCCGGCAGGTTGAATATGTTCTCCATGATAACGGAGCCACCTACCAGGATAGGCAACTGCAGGCCTACCAGGGTAACTACCGGGATGAGGGCATTCTTGATGGCGTGTCTGATAACAACTGCCCTCTCCTTGAGGCCCTTGGACCAGGCCGTCCTGATATAGTCCTGCCTGAGCACCTCCAGCATCATAGTGCGCGTCATCCGCATGGTGGCTGCAGAAGCAGCCGTACCCAGAATCAGGCTGGGAATGATGAACACCCCGAGATTCCCCAGCGGGTCTTCGGTGAAAGGAATCAGCCGCATCGGTGGCGACCAGCCCCACCAGATTGCCGGGTAGAGCATGACCATAAGTGCCAGCCAGAAGTTAGGCGTTGCCAGGCCGATGATGGCGATGGAACGCCCCACATAATCGGCGGCCGTATCCTGGCGAATCGCCGAGTAGATGCCGACGGGCAGGGCTATCACCAGCCCGATTACGATTGCCATGACGCCAAGCTCAACGGTTACTGGCAAACGATCTATTATCCTCTCCTCTATCGTAAAAGCGCCCATCAGTGATTCGCCAAGCGTGCCCTGGAAGAGACCTTTGAAATGGGACTCACCGGTAACCCAGTCAGGGGTCGACAACACTCCTATCCAGCGTCCATACTGCACCCAGACAGGCACGTCTAATCCCAGCTTACGCTCCACAACTTCACGGTCAACCTCCCCCCCGAACGATTCCATCTTCCCAACCATTATGTCTATTACATCGCCGGGGATGAAGCGGACCGAGAGAAAGACAAGGATGCTCAATATAAACAAGGTAGGGATTATGAGTAATAACCGCCTGATGATATAGGCTCTCATGCAACGCTCCTCATTTCAATTTGCCCCGTCATTGCGAGCCCCGATTCTATCGGGGCTTCCTCAAGTTCCTTCACAATACTTCCTTGCGATAGTCGGCGTTACCACACCCGTTCGTGGTGAGCCCGTCGAACCACCCCCCCCCCTGGCAAGCGTCTGTAAAAGATCCCAATCTCCGCGAATCAGCGCCCCCTTCTTCTGCCTGGTCCAGCCCTTGATCTGCCTTCCCGTTCCAGAGCTTCGGCTCTCGTCGAAAAACTCTCCGAAAAAACGAGTGTAACTGGACGCTTGTCGCGGGTGTAGCCCGGTAACGCGCCGGCGTCATGAGCCGCCAACCTCGATTCAAGGTTGTCTGTGTGCCCGGTGTAATATGAGCCATCCACGCAACGAAGCATGTAAACGAAGAAGCTTACTCGCTGACTCTCGTGTGTCCGTGGACCGCCCTTCGACCGGCTCAGGGCGAACGGTTACAGGGCGAACGGACTATCCTAACGGCTATTTCTAAAACTAGGTGGCTCTTCACTTCAGGGTTTCGTGTGGGTAGCGCGGTGTTCGACTCCCGTCCGAGTCGGGAAGTAGTGATGGGCGATGCCCTCAAGCGTCTCAAATTCTGTCCGGGTAGTCGTCTGGGGCGCAGAATCCTGCCCTACAGGGTCTTTTCGGGGCAATCGGACGTGCTGATCCACGATTACGCCACCAGTCGGATAGCACCGCCTCACCAACCATCCGATTCTGGCAACGGCCGACTGGGAGTTACCCACACGATTTCCTGAAGAGCCAACTAGGTAAAGTGAAGGACGATGACAACAGGTAAGGGAGCTGGGAAGCCTGAGCCTCCCAGCTCCCTTTTTCCCTGAGCTAAGCCACAAGGGGTGAACCCCTCTAATAACCCATGGATTCCTTCAGCTCGGAATCAATCCAGACGCGGGCGTGGATGCTATTAAACCGTATATCTCCAAACCTCATTTCACCGTTAAAACCTTTCACCCACGGCTGGCTTGCCTGATACCATGCAGCCACAGGAGCCCATATCTGAAAGTGCTGCTTTAGTGCTTCCATACCAAACTCTTTTGCCGCCTTCATCTGCTCATCGATGTTAGTGGCACCGAAAAAGGCATCTTGGGCGGCGGCCAGCACAGGGTTCTCGACTCCTCCGCCCACGCTTGCCCTTCGCCAAAGCTGTTCCGCGCCATAATGTCCCATGCCCCAGCTCGGGCCCTCTATGGCCATGTAGCCATAAATCGACTCATAGGTATTTTCCCTCTTGGCAGCGGCTAGAGTCGCCCATTCGACAACACTAATCGATACATCAACGCCAATATCAGCCCAGTAGCCGGCGACTATTTCATATAAGCCCACATCTCCGACGTCACGGTGCTGATGTTCGACCTTGAATCGGACGCCGTCCGCGCCGCGCGGATATCCTGCCTCATCGAGGAGCCTCTCAGCACCTTCCGGGTCGTAGGTGTAGTATTGCTTGAGCTCTGCGGGCCACTCTTCCCATTCGGTGTAATACCCCTTGGCGCCGATGAAGCGAGGTTGATCCCACTGGGCGAAACCGCCAAAGTAGGTATCGCTAATCGTCTCCAGGTCCAGTGCCATCTGCAGTGCGTGGCGTACTCTGATGTCGTCAAAGGGGGCGTTGTGCGTGTTCAGTATCGCAGCCTCCGACCGCAGCTCAAATGGCCATGTCGCGATTTCGGGGTTGGTCCGCTGGAGGCTATTTATCACGTCGATGGATCTTATCTCATCAGCAGCGCTGCGTATCATATCAATCTTACCCGAGCGCAGTGCCGATAGACGCGTCGCTTCTTCCGCCATATGCAGGCCCACTAACTTGTCAATATAGGGCAAGCGGTTCTCCGGGTATTTTTCGTCGTAGCCCCAGTAGTCAGGATTCTTGTCAAAGGTTAGAGAGCTGCCCTCGACGTAGTCGGTCAGCATAAAGGGCCCGGTGCCTACCACGTTCTTCCAGTCCGTATAGTCGCCGTATTTCTCGATTACCTCGGGGGGCAATATCCAGACCAAAAAACCTTGGGTGATGATAGCCTCCAGCACAGCGAAAACAGGGCGTGGCTCCGTCAACTTCATAACAACCGTATATTTGTCGGTGGCCTCTATCGATTCCCATGGCAGATCGATAGCTGGTCTTTTCTCGAAAGGAGGTTCGGTGAAGTCGCCCAGAACCAAATTACGCTGATAGTTATAGACGACATCCTGGGCAGTTAGCTCCCGACCACCTACCAGGCGGCTGGCCTCACTGTCTGGGTCAAGGGCGTAGTGAACGCCCTGGCGGATGTGGAATACGTACGTCAGTGGGTCGGGCGTTTCCCAGCTTTCCGCCAGCTGCCCGGTGAAAGTAGACAGAGGGATGTAAGGGGTTCTAAAGGCGAATTCGTCCCTATCTATTCCCCAGTCCGGGACGGCGAGAGCCTCATTGACACCGTCTATGATGAAGCCCGCATAGCTGCCAGTAACAAAGGGGGCGGTAGTTTCGCCTATTAAGGCATACGAATAGGTCAATGTCCCGCCATACTCTGGCGCGGTCACCACCTTGCCGGTGGTGGGGTCGGTCACATACTTCTTGTCGGCAGCGGCTGCCGGCTCCTCTTCTGCGCCAGCGGCCCAGAGGCCGGTTGCGGTCAGGACCAGAACCAACGCAACCGCGAGGGTCCTGGTAATCTGTACAATATTCATACGTTCCTCCGTATGTGGATTCTCGAGAGTATTGCGTAGCGGCTTGCCGCTCCCTGGCTACTCTCGCGCCCGCAACGCAGGCGGCCAGACAGAGTCGAATGGGTGACGCGCGCGGCGTGTGACTCAGCGGGTGCATACCCGGCTCACGCCGCGCGCGCGTGCGGTTCTTTGAGTATCATTCGAGCCTCCTGTGCGCCGGTAAAAACCGGCAAGGTGTTGTGAATGGAAGAGTCATACGTCGAAGGGTTAGCGACCCACGGCGGCTCCGAGTCATGCGCCGCCGCCCGCGAGGGCGGGGGTGAAGCGTTGACAGGGGTACGTGCGGGCCGGGTATCGAGCCGCCACGCGTGGCGGTGGTCTGAGCAGCAGTGAGTCTGAATGGCCGCCAACGCCGGCGGTGGGTTTTGCGCGCAGTTAGTCGCGGGCGGGGATGCGGGACGGTTGCGGTCGCCTGGAAGGACGCGGGCGGCCAGCATGCCGGTTTGGCGATGGACCGAGCGGGCGCCACCGATAGCTACGGCGGTGGTGAAGGCGACGGTGTGCGCGCTTTCGCGTACGGGGCGATCAGCCCGAGCGGTTAGTTGTTCCTCGGTTTCTCGGTTTGAAAAAGTTGGGGGGGGGGGGGGTATGATGCACCGGTCGCGTCACAGCGAACCGGTCACTGCGCTGACTGTCATCAAGGCGCTTCATCGGCATCCGTCGACCCCAAGCCAAGTATGATAGCGTGGGCGCGGCGCACTGTCAACGACTCGGAACTCACCAAATCCGGCCGTTCCGGACGCCCGCCAGCGTCGCCGCCACCGGAGGTGGTGACGTTGAGGTGACCGCCAACGGGCGACTGCGCTGACTGTCATCATGGCGCGTCATCATCGATCCGTCGAACCCCAGGCGAGGCAAGCTTGCTGTGGGCGCGGGCACCCTGTCATTAGGGCCGACCCGTGGGACCCGTGCGTGCGCGGCGGACCGGCAGCCCCGTGGTGTCACGCCGGATGCGCCCACCCGTGGCTCCGTCCTGGCCCCATGGGTGTGCATGCGCCGTCGGCTGCTCCGGGAGGCGCGCCCGGAACGCGCCCGACCAGGTCCACGAGCGTCGGGCTGGGTATGGGCGTGAGCTCACCCGTCAGCCCGAAGCAGCGCCTGGGCACCGCGTCACCGCAGACCGAGTCGCCGAAGTGTACTGAGTTAGGTGGTCCCGTAGGGCACGGTCTATGAGCAGTTCGCCGGCAAGCTCGAGCACCTCCTTGGCCTGCCGGCGGGACACCGAGGGGAAGGAATCGAGGAACTTGTCCAGGCTGTCGCCGGCTTCGAGATGGTCCCACAGACTCTGGACGGGTACCCGTGTGCCGGCGAATACGGGCGTTCCTGACATGATCTCTGAGTCCTGGATAACCAAGCCGGAGAGGCTACGCATCTGTGCTGGCTCCCTTGCTACGAGGATAAGGCAATCTCGGTGTTGGTGGAAGAAGAACGTTGACCGCTCTGAGGTTTCAGATCCACCGCACGGGAACAGCTCGCGTGGACGCGTTGCGCGTGGCGGCGAAGACGCCGCATGCGGTGTGGTCAAGCTGACCGCTCTCCAGGCTGGCGCGCGGCCGAACCGTTTGCCGGTCTCGCCAGCTGCCGAGCAAATGGATATTTGAATACTGGGACCGGATCGATGGGCGATCGGATCGTTGCCTCTATTGACAGAGCAAAGACCTATTTGTACGTTGTACATTATGAAACGCGTCAAAGCGTCGGAAGCGCGCACGCAGTGGTTCCGGTTGCTGGACGAGGTAGCAGCCGGTGAGGTGGTGGTGGTGGAGCGGCGTGGCCGGCAGATCGTGTTACGGCGCGAGGATCCGGCTGCGTCGGCGGCATCAGAGCCCGTTCCCGACTACACAGAGCTGCTCAAGGTACCCGACGCGGACCAAGCCGATGCCTGGGGATGGGAGTGGGCGGCTGATGGTGAGGCCCTGCGGCTCACCGATCAGCCGTGACGGTGCTTCTCGACACCCACTTTGTGATCTGGATCCTCACCGACTCGAGCCGACTCCGGAAGTATCGATGGATCGAGAGACATCGGCCGTGGGGCGTATCGCCGGTATCACTTCTCGAGCTTCAGTTTCTGTCGGAGGTCGGACGTATCAGTCTCAACACGTCACTGTTCTTCGCAGCCCTTGCTACGGACGCGAGGTTCGTCGTCGACGATCCACCTCTGTACTCAATCGTGCGCCACGCGTTGACCCTGAAATGGACGCGAGATCCGTTCGATCGCCTGCTTGCTGCGCACAGCGCCTCCCGGCGAGTGCCGCTGTGTACGGCTGACGCAACTCTGAGACGTCATCACTCACTTATCGCCCAGGAGTGACTCACCGCTGAGCGATGCCCTGCGGTCTTTCGCCACCGGCGCTACCCACAGGAGAGTCACGGGCACGCACGTTGCGGGCCTGCCCCACGCGGCATCAGCGAGTCGTCGCCGTTCGCGAGCTTGCGGCTGGGCAGTGGCGAGCAGGCGGCCAGGCAGTGCCGGACCGCAACAGCGCCGAGGCGTTCGTATAGCAATGAGATAATTGCAGCCGGACCCCTGAACCCCGTATTTGAACACACATACCCTGTTTCGAGTGTAGCAAAACGTGCCGCTGCTTAGATCCTCAACCACCTGGTAAGAACCGGTCGAGCACCGCCGGGACTGTCAGTCACCGTCAGTCACCTCCGAGTGGTTGACAGGCTGGCCGCGTCCATAGCAAGCTGGCTCGTCTGGGGTTCGACGGATCGGTGATGAGGCGCCATGACGACAGTCGGCGCTGGCGGGCGGCCGGAGGCGCCGGAGTGCGCGCGCCAAGAACTTGACTCAGACTGGCCGTCCGCGTTGACGGACACGCCCGCGGTTGCGGGCATGAGAGCCGGTCGCGATGAAGTGCAATCTTCATGCTGCCTGTGATATACTATGATAGATAGTGGAGGATACCACCTGTGGTATATGACGTAAGGACGTACGATTTGAAATTTGGGCTGGCCAAGGAATATGGCGAACATATCAAGGCTAACCTGCCCGGGAGGGAGAAGTTATCCCCGCTGGGCGGGTACTGGTACACCGAGATAGGGCCTCTTAACCAGGTCATAAACATCTGGCCGTACAATGACGTGGACTCCTATGTAGACTTCCGTACCCGGTTCGATCCCGTTAAGGCGTGGGGGCCAATGCACGATTATGGCGTGAATGTCGCCATCGTCGGTGGCCACAACGAAGTCATGTTTGCAGCTCCATTCATGAAGCCCTTGGGAGAGCGCCGCATCGGTCCCATATACGATATGAGAATCGACACACACGCGCCGGGAGATATACCGAAAACTCTGGAGGCGTGGGGCAAAGTTATCGATGAAAGAGAGAAACTCTCCCCGCTTGCCGGCTTCTGGCACTCAGATATAACTGGCCTCAATCTACACTGTACCGGCAGGATTATTCACCTCTGGGCGTATAGTACCTTCGAAGACAGGACGAGAGTACTGGCAGAAAGCCACAAGAGAGGCTACTGGTTGCCCCCGGGCGCTGCGATGCCGACCAAGTCGGAGAGCAAAATCATGCTGCCTTACGACTTCTCTCCAATGCAGTAATCTGGGGCTTCATTACTTCATTAGAGCATAACGAAGTCACGATTCCAGCTCACACGTACCGGGCATCTGGGAAGGGAGGCAGCAGATGGCAGCAACACTCGAACAACGCCCCTTCGGCAACACCGGTGAGAAGGTAACCGTTATCGGTTTGGGAGGCGCTTTCGTCTACAAGCACTCCTTTGAGCAAGGGGTAGAAACAGTCAAACATGCCTTGGAGCTGGGTGTCAACTATTTCGATACCTCTCCAGCGTACGGAAGAATGAGGGATGGCAAGTGGATCAGCAGAGGTGAATCGCAGTTAATCATGGGTGAGGGCCTTGACGGGAGTACGAAACCGCATCTACTTGCGACCAAGCTACATAAGTGCAGTTCAGTAGAAGATTTTCGCGCCCAAATACAAGATAACCTACATGCCCTGCGTCGTGATAAGGTCGACGTACTCCAGGCGCACGACGTCGAGCGGGCATACCTCTGGAAGCCCGACACACACTTCTGGAAGCCCGACCGTCAGCGTAATGACATCGTGAACCTTGATGAGGAGCTGGACTTTGAGAACGCCCCGGTGATGCAGGCGATGCGTGAAGCAAAGGAGCAAGGGCTCTGCCGTTTCATTGGTATCAGCTCACAGTGGTCGGAAATGATAGTCCACGTCCTGAAGCACGCAAAGCTGGACATGTGCCTCTCTGCCATGGAGTATTCGCTGCGGAACCGACGTTCCCCGCATGTCGTGTTGCCGTTCACTCGTGAGCAGGGGGTTGCTTATGTCGTAGGCGGGATATTCTCCGCAACAGGTGCAGTTGGAGGGGCATTCTCCGAGGAGCTTCTGCTCAAGTTGGCGCAGACGACGGGCATGTCGATCGCGACGTTGACGGTTCGTTTCTTGATAGCGAATCAGGAGATTTCGACCATTCTGGTGGGTGCGTCCACACCCGAGGAGATCGAGGAGAGCGTCATGGCCGCGCAGGCAGGTCCGCTACCGTCCGACCTCGTCAGGTCCCTTGAGGAACTGGGATCGAATACCGGCTACTACGAGAATCTCGTAGGATAATAGTGACAAAATAGTGAAGGGCAGCAAGAGGATAACACAATGAAAGATTTCAGTGGAAAAGTGGCAGTGATAACGGGTGCTGGGCGCGGCATCGGGAGGGGTATTGCCTTGCGCTGCGCCAGCGAGGGGATGAGAGTCGTGCTGGCGGGCATCGGACCGGAGTCGCTGACCGGGACGGATGCCGACCTGCGAGACATGGGCGCGGAGACGCTGGTCGTGCAGGCGGATGTTTCCAAGCTGGAGGATGTGGAGAGGCTGGCACAGAAGACGGTTGAGGCGTTTGGTGAAGTCCACATGCTGGTCAACAACGCTGGGGTTGCCTCCCGGCCGGACACCTGGGACAGGAGCCTGGCTGATTGGGAATGGATAATGGGCGTGAATTTCTGGGGTGTGCTCTACGGGGTACGCACATTCATCCCCATCATGATGAAACAGGAGACCGACTGTCACATCATTAATGTCTCGTCAGGTGCTGGACTTGCACCGGGAGAACGGACTACGATCTATGCTGTTTCGAAGCACGGTGTAGTCGTCCTTTCGGAAGCGCTCTACTTTCAACTTGCCAAGCAGGCTCCTCATATCAAAGTGTCGGTCTATTGTCCGCTGTGGGTCAGTAGCGAGCTGGATGATACTGTTGCGCGTAACCGCCCTAGTGGCCCGCCGCCCCCTCCACTAACTCCAGAAGCGAAAGCAGAGTGGCGGACGTCACTCGCCACGGGTATATCTATCGAGGAATCGGCTGATGTTCTCTTCAGGGGTATTGTGGAAGACAAGTTGTACATCGGGCCGAAAGGATTCCCCGCCAGTGCCGACCCGGAATCGTTGATATCGGCGATACGAACAAGGGCGGAGAACATTATCGACGAGCGCAACCCGGAACTGCCGTCCTGATGCAAACAACCAAACATGGAGGTAACACTATGGCAAAGACAGTATCGACGCTTTCCGACGACCTTGCGTCGGCGATCGAATCGGCAGGACCCGCGGTCGTGCGGGTGGAGGCGACACGTCGCCTGGGGGCATGCGGCCTGGCAACTGGCTTCGTCTGGTCGCCTGATGGGGTCATCGTCACTGCTCACCACGTCGTTGAACGAGACGACGACATTAAGGTTGGCCTTGCCGACGACCCCGCCAGTTCGGTGCCCGCAACCCTTGTGGGGCGCGACCCGACTAGCGATATCGCGGTCCTGCGCACCGACGCCAGGGACCTCACGCCGCTAGCATGGGCCGATCACAGAGTCCCTGCCAACGATACTTCTACCGCCGGTTACACCGAATTCCCGGACAACATACGAGTCGGGCACGTGGTGTTCGCTCTGGGAAGACCCAGCAAGACCGTCCAGGCAAACCTGGGAATCGTCGGCTCGTTCGGGTTTGCGAGTCGCTACCTGGTGACCGATGTCGCGATGGACCCCGGGTTCTCCGGCGGGCCTCTGATCGATGCCAACGGAGCGTTGTTGGGATTGAACACCACCGCTCGTCAGCGGTACGGATTCAACGTTGCAGTGGGGAGGCCCATGTTGAGCCCTGTCGTCGATGCGCTGCTAGCCGAGGGGCGCATCCGCAGAGGCCAGATCGGAGTTGGGGCTCAGCCAGCCCGGTTGCCCGACGGGCTCGCCAAGGAGCTGGGTCAGGAGAGCGGACTGGTCCTGGTCTCGGTGGAGCCGGGCAGTCCTGCCGATACGGGCGGCCTGCTCGTGGGCGACATCATCGTCGGCCTGCACGGGGTTCCTGTGGGGAGCCATTATGACACTGGTCACAAGCTGGACGACCTCCTCAGTCACCAGGGTGCCCCAACCGCTCGGTGGTTATGGGCGATGACCTACTTGATCCAGTCACAGTTGCTGAGCGACGCGACGACTGCAAAAGAACTGTCAGTAGAGATAGTGCGTGGAGGCACAGTCCGGGCGCTTCGGCTGGTAATCGACGAGCAGAACTAGGTGGGTCGCCGAGCTGGGGAGAATCTACGACCCGGACGGCAATATGCTCGTCGTGAACGAGCCGCGGAAAGCTGATACGGTGCGCGCACATGCTTGCACCGCCAGCTGCCAATCTCCGCTCGCCGACGCCGTGGGCGCTGGCGGCAGCTTTGGGCCTGGCGCTGCTCTGGGGCGGGAATGCAGTGGCGATAAAGGTGGGCGTGGGCGGGTTGCCGTCGCTGTCCCTACAGACGGCTCGCACTGCCCTCGGTCTGATCTTCTTGCTCGGTTGGTCGGCGGTGGCGGGCGTATCGCTTCGCCTCAGGCCAGGCGAGCTGCTCCCCCTCTGCGGCCTCTCTTTGCTGTTCAGCCTTCAGGTTCTGGGGATGATCTACGGCACCAGCCTTACCCTTTCGGTGCGTTCCGTCGTGCTGGGGAACACCTTCCCCTTCTTCACGGCGGTCTTCGCCCACTTGTTCGTGGCCGGAGACAGGCTCACCTGGCGGACCAGCGCCGGCAGCCTGCTTGGACTCGCGGGCGTCGCCCTGGCGGCGGTCGCGGCTGCGCCGGCGAGCGACGACGCCACCGTGCTCTCCGACGCTTTGATTCTCGGCGACGCCGTGGTGCTGGCGTCGGCCGCTGGACTGGGACTGCGGCTGGCGGTGTCCAAGCGCCTTCTGTCCACCGTGCCGCCTGAGCGGCTGTTGGTGTGGATGATGGCACTCAGCATCCCGCTGAGCGGATCCCTGGCCTGGGGTCTGGAGCGCCATCTGTGGCAACCGCTCAGCGGAGCACAGTGGATCGCCACCCTCTACACCGGCATCGTCATCTCGGGCTTTGGCTTCGCCGCCTTTCAGTCGCTGCTGCGCCGCTATCGCGCCAGTACGCTAGCGACACCCTCCTTGGCGGTACCCTTGTGCGGGATCGTGCTCGGATGGGCTATTCTCGGGGAAAGACTCCCGATCGCGCTAGCGGGGGGCGCGGCACTGGTGGCTGCGGGTATCTATATGGTCAACAGCGGCAAGAGGGGGGAACAGGGACATCGTCGCGGCGCCAGCCCGGCTCGGTGATTATGGAGAGCATGTTCAGCCTGCCGGGGTTGGGGCGACTGATGGTGACCGCCCTCGAAGACCGGGACTACCCGGTGGTTTCCGGGATCAACCTGTTCTTCGCCACCGCGGTGGTGCTGACCAATCTGCTGATCGACCTGCTCTACACCTGGCTGGACCCGCGGGTGCGCCACGAGTACGATCCCCCGAGACCACCTCTCAGCCTCGGGTCCAAGAGGTCTCTGACCGCATCGCCAAACATATTGATGCCGTAGACTACAATACTGATAGCAAGACCAGGCCATATGGCCATCCAAGGAGCCAGGAACATATAAGAGCGTCCAGAGCCGCTGAGCATACCTCCCCAGCTAGGCTGCGGTGGGGGGATGCCGAAACCAAGGAAGCTGAGGCCGGCTTCAGTCAGTATTGCAGAGGGCACCTGTGTCGAAAACACGATGAGCGCGGGAGCCATAGTATTGGGCAGCACATTCCGCCAGAGTATTCTCCTACGTGAACTGCCGATCGCCTTCGCCGCCGTAAGATACATATTCTCCTTAATGCCGATAACGGCGCTTCTCATTATCCTTGAAGTATGAATACCTAGTCCCACCCCTATAGCGATAATCAGCTGCAAGATACCTGCCCCCACTATAGAGACAACGGCTAAGAAAATGACTAACGAGGGAAAGCTGATCCAGCCATCAACGAACCGCTGCACCGCAGTATCGAACTTACCGCCGATAAACCCGGAAGGAACACCTATCAACAGGGCGATAAGTACAGCTATAGCGCCAGCAGCTAAACCCACAATCATCGAGATACGAGCCCCAAAGATAACACGACTTAACATGTCCCGCCCCAGGTTATCCGTACCGAGGAAATACTCGGTTGATGGTGGATGCAGGCCATCGGCAAGGTGAATTTCGTTCATTCCGTAAGGAGCCAGCCAATCGGCAAGAATACCAGTCAAAAGAAAGAGAAGCACTATGATCCCACTGATAAGACCCAGTGGTTTCTCCTTGGCCAGCCTGACAAGAAACGGGGAGTGCCTGTTCGACTCACTCATACGAACCCCGAACCCTGGGATCAAGAAAGCCGTAGGACAAGTCAATAACTAGATTGGCCAGCACCATAATGCCAGCCACAAACAACATTACTCCGGAGATTATGGGATAGTCTCTATCGTTGATAGCCAGTAGCAGTAAAGTACCTATGCCGGGCATGCCGAATATCGTCTCTGTGACAACTGAACCCCCAACCACCGTAGGAAACACAGCTCCTGTCACGGTGACCACCGGAATCAGGGCGTTTTTCAGAGCATGCCGGAGGATTACCATCCTCTCCTTGAGTCCCTTTGCCCAGGCTGTCCTTATGTAATCTTGCCTTAGCACCTCCAGCGTCATGGTTCGCGTCATCCTCATGACCGCCCCTGCCATGTGCAGGCCCAAAACACTAGCCGGAATGATGAACTGCCCCAGGTTTCCCAGCGGATCATCAGTGAACTTGATAAACTCCAGCGGCGGAGACCAACCCCACCAAATCGAGGGGACGACTACTACTATCGTCCCTAGCCAGAAGACGGGTACAGCGATAGCGAAAATGGCAAAGCTGCGCGCGATGTAGTCGCCAATGGTGTCCGGCCGCATCGCTGAATAGATACCTATAGGCAGGGCTACCAGTACGGCAATTGTCATACCCAAGATAGAAAGCTCCAAGGTTACTGGCCATCTATTGAGTATTATCCCAATCACGGGTTGCTGGCGCCATAGGGATGATCCAAGGCTGCCCTGCAAGAGTCCAGAAAATGAGCCTTGGTGGTCCCGAATAACTCCTATCCAGCGTCCGTATTGGACTGGGATTGGCACATCCAGTCCCAGGCTTTGTCGTAAAGCCGCCTCGTCCACTGCTTCCCCAACCACCGGATGCGAAGCCACCATCTTGGTAACTACATCGCCCGGAATAAAGCGAAGAAGGAAGAACACTATTAGACTCGCTACGAGTATAGTGGGTATAATCAGGAGTAATCTTCTGATTATGTAGGCTTGCATCCCTCTCTTGTATCTCCTCGCTTATCTTCCAAACCAAAAAAACGGGGGAGAGAGAAGCTACCCTCCCCCCGTCTGTCAGAGAAGAATCAACTCACACTAGTTCCCTATTTCCTATTGCCCTCCCACCAATTCTTGCTTCAAGGCGCTGTTGATCCAGACACGAGACATAACCGGGCCTACACCACCCGTCCCCGCCGCTGGAGCGAGTTCTCCGTAGTGGTTTTCCACCCATGGCCAGATACCCAGGTATACATATGGAGTTGGCAAAAGGGCGAAAGCCACAGTAGATAAGGCCTCCTGGTTCAACTCCTTGGTCAGCTTGTACTTTTCAACCAGGTCCCTTGTATCGTATGCCTGCTGCCATCGCTCTCTAATTTCAGCGTATTCAGGGTGATGCTCGAACATTGGTGTATTATATATCAGGGGCTCGATGTATCGTCCCTGTATTACACCAAGCGCATCAACACCTCCTCCAACGGTAAACATGGAAAGCGGCCCATGCTCCTTGGCTGTAAACATGGCATCCATAGTAGTCTTCTCAATCAAATCAATTGAAACGTCGACTCCGATATCAGCCCAGAAAGCTACCAGTAATGAAGCTATATCTTCCCAGGGCTCTATTGCATATCCTTGCAGAGTAGCCTCGAAACCGTCCGCGAGTCCCGCCTCGGCTAATAGTTGCCTCGCACGCTCGGGGTTATATTCAAGCTGCTCCCTGATTGATTCCGGTAGCTTCTCCAGAGGAGTATAGACGGTCTCTGGCAGGTTCGAAGGTGCCGGAAAGTTTAAAATCTCTCCCGCACCACCCCATATATTGGCAATAAAGCCTTGTCGATCTATAGCCATGCTCATTGCTTTCCGCACCTTCGGATCGTCAAAGGGCGCCGTATCCAGCCTCATGCCTATTAAGTAGGACCCGCCTGCTGGTCTCCCGATAAGCTTTATTTCGGGATTTGTATTTTGTAGCGACTGGACGTACTGCGCGCCAACTACATTTAGTTGGTCCAGCCTCCCTGTTCGTAACGCAGCGATCTGGGCGGCTCTATCCGGTGTCAGAATTTTAACCAGGCGGTCGATGAACGGAATCTCGTATTCCTTGCCATCGATGGTTTCAGTTTGCCAGTAATTGTCGTTCCTTACGTAACTTACCGAGGTGCCTTCCACGAAGTCATCGAGCAAAAACGGGCCTGTCCCTACCCCGCGATGATTCCTCCAGTCACTTGGTCCCGCCTCCACCAGCTCCGGAGGACTCGCGATCCACGTCGGTAAATGGCCCCTTCCTATGAGAAGCATCCAATCAGGCGTGTAAGAGGCCAACTTGAATTCAACCGTGTACTCATCCGTAGCGGTTACCGACTCAACTGCATCATATATGGTCCAGGCCTTGTCTGACGCTAGAGTACGAGTCCAGTGATAAGCTACATCCTCCGCTGTCAGCTCCCTTGATGCCATTACTCCCGGCGCTTCATGCCACATGACTCCCCGACGTATGTTGAAAATAACGGTTGTGGCATCGGGCGTACTCCAGCTTTCAGCTAACACACCTGATAGAAAATCATTAGGAGGACCTGAACGTACATTGAACGGCCACTCATTGGTGCCACGCGGCCCCCTATTCTGCCAGTCTCCACCAAGAAGCTGTTCGAAGTGTTCAACATAGACCATTAACGGCCAGACAAACTCAGCTGGGTCCCACTCTGTAGGCGGGAAGCGCCCGAGATAAGCGTCCATCATGGTAATCGTCCCACCGTATTCCGGTCCAGCTTCCTCCACCATTTCCGTTTCCATCGCCGCTGCCGGCTCCTCTTCCGTGCTACCGCCGGCCCAGAGGCCGGTTGCGGAGACCACCAGGACCAACGCAACCGCGAAGGTCATTGTCAAAAGGTTTTTCATCCTGTCTTCCTTACATGTTATCTCCAGAGTATTGCGGAGCGAGTTGTCGCTCCCTGGCTACTTTCGGGCCCGCAACGCGGGCGCGCCCGCCAGAGCGGGCTGCCAGTCTGAGTCAGTCAAGTTTTCGGAAGCGCGCGGCGTGTGACTCACCCGGGTTCACGCCGGCTCACGCCGCACGCGCGTGCGGTTCTTTCAGTATCATCTTCACCTCCTGTGCGCCGGCACAAACCGGCAGGGTGTTGTGAATGAAGGAGTCATACGTCGAAGGGCTAGCGACCCACGGCGGCCCCGAGTCATGCGCCGTCGCTCGTAAGGGCGGGGGTGTAGCGTTGACAGGGGTACGTGCGGGCCGGGTATCGAGCCGCGAAAGGAATTACTTTGGGGTGCCGACGCCGTAGGAGGATGCGGAAGGCCACACCCGGGGCGCCGATATCGCGAGGCGCCACGGGACCCTGCGCGGTCATAGACCCCGAGCACGTACGGAAACACCTTGCGCGGGAGCCGGGAGATCCCAGCTTCGTCTGTGGCGGATGGCGCCGCAGGCCGTGTCGGGAAGTCCAAGGACGTACGCCGACGTTGAACGGAGCTGGGAAGTCGGACAGGCCCATAGTACCTGGGAAACCCGCGAACAAGGACGGGAGCTGCCGCAGGCGGCGCGGCTATGGTGAACCCTACACGGGCACGCAGGCGGAAACGCCGGATACAGCCAAGGGAGCACCTACGGCCACGCCGGCCGGTAGCGACCGGGCCGCGGAGCGGGTGGAGGAAAGGGGCCTGGCCAAAGGGAATCCGCACCAGCAAAACGCGCCCCGGACACCGCGCCGGCAATACGGAGGGGACCTGGAGGCCAACCTCCTGGACCTCTGTGGATGGCTGCAGCGAGGAGCGTACCGGGCGAAGCCGGTGCGGAGGGTGTTCGTCCCCAAGAGCGACGGGCGGCAACGACCGCTCGGCGTGACGGCGCTGGAAGACAAGATCGTCCAGCGTGCGACAGTCGAAGTGCTGAACACCATCTACGAGACTGACTTTCTCGGGTTCAGTTACGGGTTCCGACCGGGGCGCAGCAAGTACAATGCGTTGGACGCGCTCTATGTGGGCCTGCTGACACGGAAGGTGAACTGGGTGCTCGATATGGACATCCGTGGGTTCTTCGATGCCATCGACCACGGCTGGCTGGTGAAGACCGAGCTTCGGCGGCGCCTGCACGATCCGGTCCCGGAGGTGGGAAGCTGGCTGCGCTCGGTTGTGAGTGGGCACCTGCGTTACTACGGGGTGCCCAGGAACTCCCGCGCACTCCGCCTGTTCCGCCTCCGGGTTGGTCGGCTCTGGTATCGGTCGATGCGGCGGCGCAGTCAGAAAACCCGGCTTACCTGGGAGCGGATGAGCCGCCTGCTCGACCACTGGTTGCCACCGCCCCGAGTGTGCCATCCCTATCCCTTGCACCGCCTTGGCGGGACGGTTGCGGTCGCCTGGAAGGACGAGGGCGGCCAGCATGCCGGTTCGGCGATGGACCGAGCGGGCGCCACCGATAGCTACGGCGGTGGTGAAGGCGACGGTGTGCGCGGGGCCGCGTACGGGGCGATCAGCCCGAGCGGTTAGTTGTTTCTCGGTTTCTCGGTTTCTCGGTTTGAAAAAGTTGGGGGGGGGGGGGGTATGATGCACCGGTCGCGTCACCGGTCGGAGCTTGTCGGCATTGCCGACGAGGTCCGAGCGTGTCGATGGGATGGGCCAAGAGCGACGCCTCTGGCGTCGGTTTTGGGGCGCGAACCGGTCACTGCGCTGCCTGTCATCGTGACGCTTCATGACCATCCGTCGAACCCCAAGTGAGGCACGCTAGCATAGGCGCGGCGCGCCGTCAACGACTCGAGGGGGTCACCGGGGTGAGCGAAGGTCACCGGCAACCCGTCACTGCGCTGACTGTCATCATGGCGCGTCATCATCGATCCGTCGAACCCCAGGC
The DNA here is from genome assembly GCA_965208575.1 of Spirochaetia bacterium. GTDB lineage: Bacteria > Spirochaetota > Spirochaetia > SZUA-6 > Bin103 > Bin103. Next base: position 538,033 of record CBDBOV010000004.1, read on the forward strand.
GAGGCAAGCTTGCTGTGGGCGCGGGCACCCTGTCATTTGGGCCGACCCGTGGGACCCGTGCGTGCGCGGCGGACCGGCAGCCCCGCGGTGTCACGCCGGATGCGCCCACCTGTGGCTCCGTCCTGGCCCCATGGGTGTGCATGCGCCGTCGGCTGCTCCGAAGGCGCGCCCGGAACGCGCCCGACCAAGTCCACGAGCGTCGGGCTGGGTATGGGCGTGAGCTCACCCGTCAGCCCGAAGCAGCGCCTGGGCACCGCGTCACCGCAGACCGAGTCGCCGAAGTGTACTGAGTTAGTGGTCCCGTAGGGCTGGCTCCGAGAAGCGTGGCAGGTGTTGACCCGGGCGACCGGCGACCCCACCGATCTTGACGCTGATTTCTCGTACGTCTCCCATCGGTGCACTTTCAATACTCGTCGTCACAGCGAAGCCGGGCACCAGGTATCTCATCACACGACTGACGCGTCGCCGTTTCGTGGGCCCCGTGACCGGACAGTGCGGGCCATCGGAGAGATGCCGGAGGCACTGCCGCGGCCGCTGGAGCATTTCATGGACGCCGTTGTGCGCGGCGCCACGGCAAGCCGCCCAACGGGCCCGGAGACCCGTCGCCGCATCTACGTCGCGGACAAGGAGGCGGTGTTCCCGATCCGTCTCCTGGTGCGGGAAGCCGATTACAAGCTGTTTGGATTCTTCCCCACCAACGTCCATCTGCTGGGGTGGCCGCATCCGTTCCAGCGCGGAGCAGGTCACGATCGCGGGCGTCGGCGCCTTCAATATCAAAGCGGGGTCGTTGAGAACTCACCTACGCCGTCCAGGAGAAGCTGCTGCAGGATCCGGTGTGGTACGTGGACGCCGACGGCGGCCTCGACCTGGACAAGCTGCTGGCGGACTTCCAGGCGTTCTTCCGCGAGCACCCCGAGCCCCCGCAGGGCCGCGAAGCGGGGTGGCGCGCTTCGACTACGTCGAGGCGGGTCCGCAGCTCCTGCTGCAGTCGTTCCTGCAACGGATCGTGAACTGCGGCGGGCGCATCGAGCGCGAGTACGGTCTGGGGCGGGGGCGCACCGATCATCCGCAACAGGGGGCAAGGCGATTGACGCAGCGCGCGGGCCGCCGGTTCAATGGGGAGCGTGGACGTCGCCAACCCGATCTACGACGTGGTGTTCAAGTACCTGATGCAGAACGACCGCGTCGCCCGCCTGCTGATCGGCAGGATCACCGGCCTCGCGGTGCGGTCGCTCACCGTCAGCCCGCAGGAGAGCGCCGTGCGCCGCACTCCCGAAGACCCGGAGCGCGTCCAGCCGCTGACGCTGCTGCGCATGGACTTCGCCGCCCGCGTGCGCACTGCCGACGGCGGTGAGCGGCAGGTGCTGATCGAGATTCAGAAGACCAGCGCGCCGACCGTGATCGAGCGCTTCCGGCGCTACCTGGGCCAGCAGATCGGCAGCGGCGACAACATCCTTACCCATCCGTCGGGCCGCACCGAGGCGGTGCCGATCGTGACCATCTACTTCCTGGGCTACGCCCTGGATGACCTGTCGGACGAGGCGGTGATCGACGTGTGCCCGCAGGTGACCGAGCGGCGCACGGGGCGGGAGCTTGCGGCGAGCCATCCGCTGGTGGAGGGCATCCATCACCGCAGCCACATCATCCAGATACCGCGGCTGGCGAGCCGGCGGCGGGACGAGTTGGAGCGGCTGCTGGCGATCTTCGACCAGGGCTTGGTGAAGGGCAACGGGCGGGGTGACGCGCATGTGCTGACGATCGAAGAAGGGGAGTATCCGGCGGAGTGCGCCTTCGTGCTGCGGCAGTTGCGGGAGGCGATGGCGGAAGAAGAGGTGCGGCGCGACATGGAGGGAGAGGACCTGCTGTTGCGAGACTCGATGCTGCTGGCGCGGCAGGTGGAGCATCGCGACCGCCTTATAGCACAGGAGCGGGAGCAGGCGCAGCAGGAGCGGGAGCGGGCGCAGCGAGCGGAGCGGGCGCAACAGCAGGCGGAACGGGCACAGCAGCAGGCGGAACAGGCTCAACAACAGGCGCAGCAGGAGCGGCAGCAGGCGCAGCAGGAGCGGCAGCAGGCGGAACAGGCGCAGCAACAGGCGGAGCAGGAGCGGCGCTTGCTGCTCGCGCAGGCGATCCGCCGCCTGCATGGCCTGGGACAGGATGCCGAGGCGATCGCCGCGGCGCTGGCGGTGGATGCGGACGAGGTGCGGCGAGTCCTGTCGGGGTGACGGCCGTGCGTAGGCGGGAGACTGAGGCCCGACGAATTCGCCGTCACGAACTTGCTTGCTCACCGAGTCGGCGCTTGTCCCTCCATCACGTCCGTCAGCATGGGATCACCCTGACCCAAGGGTCGGCGCTGTTGACAGGGTCGCCGCGCTCGTGAGACAGTGCACCGTTAGGGGTTCGGCGAATGCAGATGACGCGTTACGACCACCGCCAGCGCAGTGACCGGTTAGGGGTGAGGCACCCAAGTTCAGCCGATCGCCGCTCGGTCCATCGCCAAACCGGCATGCTGGCCGCCCGCGTCCTTCCAGGCGACCGCAACCGTCCCGCATCCCCGCCCGCGACTAACTGCGCGCAAAACCCACCGCCGGCGTTGGCGGCCATTCAGACTCACTGCTGCTCAGACCACCGCCACGCGTGGCGTTGTAAAGCAGATCCCGACGTAAATCTGGAGAAGAGTTGGAGTAGGCGATGACCATCGCTGATCACCCCCTCCACAGATCCCGGCGAGCGGAGCTACCGCACCGGGCTCCTGCCTCAGGTATGACGCCAAGGCGGTGCAAGGGATAGGGATGGCACACTCGGGGCGGTGGCAACCAGTGGTCGAGCAGACGGCTCATCCGCTCCCAGGTAAGCCGGGTTTTTTGACTGCGCCGCCGCATCGACCGATACCAGAGCCGACCAACCCGGAGGCGGAACAGGCGGAGTGCGCGGGGGTTCGTGGGCACCCCGTAGTATCGCAGGTGCCCACCCACAACCGAGCGCAGCCAGCTTCCCACCTCCGCGACCGAATCGTGCAGGCGCCGCCGAGGCTTGGTCTTCACCTGCCCCAGCTTGGCCTGCAACCGCTTCCGCATCGTCTGCCTGAGCGCCGTAACCGTCCGTCACTCCACTTCGTCGCGCAGATGTGCGTGAACCCCAGGAAGTCGTACGAGCGACGGCGCATGACTCGGGGCCGCCGTGGGTCGGTAACCCTTCGACGTATGACTCTTCCATTCACAACACCTTGCCGGTTTTTGCCGGCGCACAGGAGGTTCGAATGATACTCAAAGACCCGCACGCGCGCGCGGCGTGAGCCGGGGCGAACCCGGTGAGTCACACGCCGCGCGCGTCACCCATTCGACTCTGTCTGGCCGCCTGCGTTGCGGGCGCGAGACTAGCCAGGGAGCGGCAAGTCGCTCCGCAATACTCTCGAAAAATCCACATAGGGAGAAACCTATGAACATTGTAAGAATTAGAATGACCTTCGCGTTTGCGTTGGTCCTGATTCTGAGCGCAACCGGCCTGTGGGCCGCCGGCGCAGAAGAGGCGCCGGCAGCCGCTGCCGACAAGAAGTACGTTACCGACCCCTCCACCGGCAAGGTGGTGACCGCGCCAGAGTACGGCGGGACAATAACCTACGCCAAAGCAGGAGAGCCGCCGAATCCTGACTACATGGTCTCTGCTCACGGTCATGGTGCCTTTACCTCTGGCGTTTTAGGGAGGCTGGTAACCGCGGACTGGGCAACGCCCAGAGACAAACATGACTTCGTGTTTCACAACGTTCCAACTAACACGATAGGGGGTCTGGCTGAAAGCTGGTCGCAGCCCGACCCACTGACTTATATCGTCAAAGTCCGCCAGGGCGTTCACTGGCACGACAAGGCACCGATGAACGGTCGCGAGCTGACTGCCGATGATATCGAGTTCAACTATCACCGTATCTTGGGCCTTGGCAGCGGTTTCACCGAACGTAGTGAACGTGCTAGTAGCTGGAAGGGTATGCAATTTGAATCGATAACGGCCACCGACAACTGGACGGTTGTTTTTGAGCTAAAGGAGCTAAACCTCCGTGCGCTGGCTGTTATCCTCGACGACTGGAGTACTGCGATATATCCCCCCGAGGTAATCAGGGAACACGGCGACGCGACCGACTGGCGCAACCTGGTCGGCACCGGACCCTGGATGCTGACTGACTACGTCGAGGGCAGCTCTATCACCTGGGAAAAGAATCCTGACTACTGGGGCTTCGACGAAAAATACCCGCAGAACCGGCTGCCCTATATTGACCGGTTAAGGGCACTGATTATGCCAGAGGCAGCGACACGCCTAGCGGCACTGCGCACGGGTGGGGTTGATTACATGGGTCTGATCGGGGGAACTCAAATGACGAGTCTCGACCAGATAAGGAGCCTCCAGCGGACCAACCCCGAACTCGTGTGGTGGCCAATTTACAATCGGTCGGATAATGCGTTTGGTATGAACGTTCAGTTGCCTCCCTTCGACGACATCAGGGTGCGCAAAGCTATGCAAATGGCAATAAACCTCGAGGAAATTAACAACGCCTATTATGGAGGTACTGCAGATGTGATACCTCAGGGGCCTCTTACCGTGATGATGACAGAGATTGTCACCCACTTTGAAGATTGGCCCGAAGATGTCAAGAAGGTCTTTGACTACGACCCGGAAGGTGCCGAAGCGTTGCTTGATGAGGCCGGATATCCTCGCGGCGCGGACGGCATTAGATTTAAGACCGAGTTGCTGCACAGCGAGGCGTTCGATGTAAACTATCTAGAATTAGTCGCTTCATACTGGAATAAGATTGGCGTTGATGTAGAGATTGACCTAGCGCCAAGAGCTGAAATTGTTGCTAGAAGTCGTGAGCGGGATTTCGAAATGAAAGGTGCGAACGCGGCCCAGAAGTGGTTCCCAATGGTAATGCTAAATAACCTTACGTCGGGAATGCTATGGAACTCGTCCAATGTCGACGACCCAGCTTATGACGCCATGTATGAAGCCGCCGGAGCCGCTACCACCCTCGAGGAGCAGAACAGGATAGCTGGAGAGATGAATCAGTATGCAATAGAGAAGTTCTGGACGATATGGGGTCCCATGCCCCCAAAGTTTCAGCCGACCCAGCCGTGGGTTAAAGGTTTTAACGGTGAATTCGCAATCGGAACCGGTCAACTACACCAAGTCTTCGCCCGACTGTGGATTGATAGTGAGCTGAAGGAAGCAATGGGTCATTAGTGGCTGACCTTAGGGAAAAAGGGAGCTGGGAGGCTCAAGCTTCCCAGCTCCCTAACTCGTTGAATAATGAGAGGGGGCCCTTCTTACTGTCATCCCGGACTTGATCCGGGATCCAGGAGTGATTGGCCTAGATTCCGGGTCAAGCCCGGAATGACAAATCAAACCAATCACCACTCTTCGCAAGCGTCACCGTCATTCCGGCCCCGATTCCAATGCGGGGCAGGCTTTTCGCCGGAATGACGAGAGCCTGCCCCGTACCTGATACCGGGGTTGGGATATACCGCAATGACAAAAGAGGGCTTGCAATGACGGGGGGAATCGCAATGAGGTGTAGCACATGAGAGCCTATATCATCAGGCGGCTATTGCTCATAATCCCCACCCTTTGGATATTGACCATCCTGGTCTTTCTCTCGGTCCGCTTCATCCCCGGCGATGTAATAGACGCAATGGTGGCTAGGTTAGAATCGGAGAATTTCGGGCTGGTCGAGATTGACCGTGAAGCTCTTGAGCGTATGCTGGGATTAGACGTGCCGGTTCACGTACAGTACGGACGCTGGATAGGAGTGTTGCCGACCCCTGACTGGTTTACCGGTGAGTATTACTACAACGGTCTCCTCCAGGGCACCTTTGGCGAATCACTGATGGGCGTTTTTTCGGTAGAGGAGAAGATAATAGGTAGACTGCCAGTAACCATTGAGCTTGGTGTCCTGGCAATCGTAATCGGGCTCCTGATAGCGCTGCCCGTTGGCATCTACTCGGCGATTCGCCAGGATACTGCCGCCGACTACCTGGGGCGCTCCATCGCCATCCTCGGCCTGGCAACACCTAACTTCTGGCTGGGAATTATGGTCATGATCTTCCCGGCAATCTGGTGGGGCTGGGCGCCACCGCTGGAGCTGGTTGCATTCACCGAAGACCCGCTGGGGAATCTGGCGGTGTTCCTCATTCCCAGCCTGATTCTGGGTACGGCCGGTGCTGCCGCCACCATGCGGATGACGCGCACCATGATGCTGGAGGTGCTCAGGCAGGACTATATCAGGACGGCCTGGGCCAAGGGTCTCAAGGAGAGGGTCGTCGTTCTGAGACACGCCGTCAAGAACGCCCTCATCCCGGTAATCACCCTGATAGGCCTGCAGTTGCCCCTGCTGGTAGGTGGCTCCGTTATCATGGAGAACATATTCAACCTGCCGGGGCTAGGTCGTCTTTTGCTTAAGGCACTCGATGAGAGAGACTACCCGGTGGTCTCCGGAATAAACCTGTTTTTCGCCACGGCGGTTGTGGGGATCAATCTGCTCATCGACCTGATCTACGCGGTCTTGGACCCGAGGGTCCGCTATGACTGAGTTTGTTTCGCAGACTGGTCAGGGACAAGCCGTTGAGCATCATCGTTGGGGTCGTCATCGATGCCAGGGAGCGCTATGACTGATTTCTTGCGCAGGCTGGTCAAGGAGAAGCCACTGAGCATCATCGCCGGGGTCGTCATCCTGCTGTTGATTCTTGTGGCGATCTTTGCCGATATTCTGGCGCCCTTTCCGCATGATGAAGTCAACATCGTACACCGGATGCAGGCCCCTTCCGACCGGTATCTGTTGGGGACCGATCAGTTGGGGCGAGACCTGCTGAGCCGCCTTCTCTTCGGGGCTCAGATTTCGCTGACCGTCGGTCTGGCGGCGACCGCTATCAACGTCGTGGTGGCGGTGCTGATCGGCGGACCTTCAGGATTCTTCGGCGGTAGATTCGACCTGGCGGCGCAGAGATTCGTTGACGCCTGGATGGCGTTCCCGGGGCTGCTGCTGTTGCTCACCATCATGTCGCTGGTGGGGCGGGGTTTGCCGCAGATCATCGTGGTGCTGAGGGTAACCGGTGGCATCGGCGGCTCGCGCGTAATCCGCGGCGCGGTAATTGGGGTAAAGGAGAACGTCTACTTTCAGGCGGCAGAGGCGATCGGCAGCACAAGGTGGCGCACGCTCGTCCGCCACGTTCTGCCCAATATCGGCGCTCCGATCATCATCGTGTTCACCATCAACGTCGGGGCGGTGATCATCAGCGAGGCAGCGCTGAGCTTCCTGGGGTTCGGTCTGCCGATTTCGGTGCCCAGCTGGGGCGGGATGCTGAGCCGGGAGGGGCGTGAGTTCATGGACGTGGCGCCGCGGCTGGCGCTGTGGCCAGGGCTGTGCCTGACGATTGTCGTCTACTGCCTGAACATGTTCGGCGACGCTGTGCGGGATCTGCTCGACCCGCGGTTGCGGGGCGGTGGCGGGCGCCTGGGTGCCGCTGCCGCCAGGGCCGTCTGGTGTCACGCCGGATGCGCCCACCCGTGGCTCCGTCCTGGCCCCATGGGTGTGCATGCGCCGTCGGCTACTCCGGAGTCGCGCCCGCAACGCGCCCGACCAGGTCCACGAGCGTCGGGCTGGGTATGGGCGTGAGCTCACCCGTCAGCCCGAAGCAGCGCCTGGGCACCCGCGTCGCGGGGGTGGCGCGCTTCGACTACGCCTAGGCGGTCCGCAACTCCTGCTGCAGTCGTTCCTGCAACGGATCGTGAACAGCGGCGGGCGCATCGAGCGCGAGTACGGCCTGGGGCGGGGGCGCACCGATCTGCTGATTATCTGGCCGCACCCAGGTGGCGCGGGGACCGCACGCGGCGGGCAGATTCGTGATCGAGCGCAAGGTGCTGCACGGGAGCCTGGAGCGCACGATACGCGAGGGGCTGCTGCAGACCGCCGAATACAGGGACCGGTGCGCGGCGCAGGCGGGCCACCTGGTCAATCTGCGACCGCGGCGCAGGCAAGCGGTGGGAGGACAAGATCTTCCGCCGCGACGAACGCACCGATGACCGGCACCGGATCACGGTGTGGGGGATGTGAGCAGTATTCGACCGGCAGCCGCCGACGTTCGTCTGACAGTCTCACCCGGCAATATGGGCATTGCTGAGAGTACGAGCCTCCTCCCTCGTTCCCGGTGACCCACGCATGTGTTGGAGGTCCATGCCGGTGCGACGATTATACTTGAAATGCAACACGTGCCTTCAAGGGGCACGAACGAACGTCAGAAGATAGTTTCCACTTGACGGAGTTCTATCCTCGACTGAGAACGTGTCCCTGAAGGGCACGAAATGCTCATGAACAGTACACCGCTCAAGACCCTGGGGCCCCAGGCGGCGAAGTTGTTGACGGCGCTCCACGAACGGAGCCGTGCTGTTTTCCGCCTCGAGGATGTCCGGGACATCACGGGTCTCTCCGAAACCTCCGCGAGGAGCTTCGCCCGCAAGCTCGTGGACCGGGGTGTGGCGGCCCGGCTCAAGTCCGGTCTCTACGTACTGGTCCCCTTCGAGCTGGGAAGGGAGCGGCACTACCTGGGAAACCCTCTCGTCGTCGCCCGGGAGATCATGCACGGGGAGGACTACTACCTCTCGCACGCCACCGCCATGGAGATCCACGGCATGACGACCCAGCCCCAACTGGTAGTCAAGGTCAGCACCCTGAAGCCCCGGCGATCCCTGACCGCGCTGGGCGTGGAATTCCGGTTCGTTTGCTGCCGGCACAAGCACCTCTTCGGGCTCACTGACCACTGGGCGACCAAGCAGGAGAAAGTGCGCGTGAGCGACCTGGAGAGGACGATTATCGACGGACTCAAGCAGCCCGAGCATTGCGGCGGGCTGACCGAGGTCGCCAAGGGCCTTTGGATGCGGCGCGAGGACGTGAAGGTCGACCGGCTTATCCAGTACGCCAAGCGGATCGGTGTCGGCGCCGTCGTGCGCCGGCTGGGGTTCCTGCTGGAGACCTACGAGATAGCGGCGCCGCCGGATCTGGACGGTGTTCGCGCCGGCTTGACGGCGACCTACGTCCGCCTCGACCCGGTCCTTCCGGCCGAGGGGAAACACCTGCGCCGCTGGCGCCTTCAACTCAACGTCGACCCCCAAGAGCTCCGCGCCGTCGTGAGGACCTTATCCATGATCGCGCAGCGCGATCTCTCGCTTCTTTCCAACCGACTCGCCCAGCGGGGAGGCCGGCGTATCCCGGAGACCGTCCTGGAGCGCGACTACTGCCTCTCGTGGCTTCTGGTCGGGCTGTCCCGCAACCCGCTGCGGGAGCGCCTGGCGTTCAAGGGCGGGACCGCGCTCAAGGCCACGTGAATCTGTCCGACTTGGTCAATCCCGTGGCGCGGAAGCTGGAGTTCCGGGGGTTGACACTGGCGCAGGTGGGCAAAGAGTTCACCGCCAAGGAGGAAAGCTACAAGAAGCTGTGGCAGGTCCGCCTCGCGGCGCAGATGGCCGAGCTCCCCGAGTTCAACGCGGTCTACCGCGAGGTCCGGCGCGCCCTCCGGCAGGGAGGCCTCAGCGGATAACCGAGTCGGCCCACCGTCGGGGTGGCTGTCTCCGGGGCTGTGACGGCGTCGATTCAGCCGATGCCCGGCGGGGATCGCGTCAGCTCGTCCCCCACTCCGCCCACTTGTCCGGGTCCGCCCACTGCTGACCCACCTCGACGAAGCCGCGCGGACCGCGGACGCCGTGCTCGAGCGGATCGCCGGTGGCCTCCATCCAGCGGTGCAGGCGCTGCTCCATCTCCTGCACCACCGGGCGCGCGGCCGGCGAGGGGTTCGGCCCCCACGTTTACGGGCTGGTGCGCGGCCGCGACCCGGAGACGTTCCGGCGCACGTTCACTCCCGACCCGGAACAGCGCTTCGAGGTGCGCTTTTTCGTGCGCGCCGAGGAGTATCGGCTGTGGGGGCTGTTCAAGAGCGACCTCCACCTGTTCGGGTCGGACGACGGCCCGGTGCTGCTGTTCGGCGCCGACCGCCTCGGCCGCGACGTGTTCAGCCGCGTCCTGTACGGGGCGCGCATCTCGCTGTCGGTGGGCTGGTGGGGATCTTCTTCACCTTCGTGTTCGGCATGATCCTGGGCGGGCTGTCAGGCTACCTGGGCGGCATCGTGGACGCGATCATCCAGCGGCTGGTGGACCTGCTGATCTCCATTCCCACCATTCCGCTGTGGATGGCGCTGGCGGCGGCGCTGCCGCGCGACTGGCCGCCGGTGAGGATCTACTTCGCCATCGTGATCATCTTCTCGATGATCGGCTGGACCGGGCTGGCGCGGGTAATCCGTGGCAAGCTGCTGGCCCTGCGCGAGGAGGACTTCGTGATGGCGGGGCGCATCGCCGGCGCCACGCAGGGCGCCATCATCGCAAAGCACCTGCTGCCCTCGTTCGCCAGCTACATCATCGTGTCGCTGACGCTGGCCATCCCGCAGACGATCCTGGGCAAGACGGCGCTGAGCTTCCTCGGCCTCGGGCAGCCGCCGGTGGTGAGCTGGGGCGTGCTGCTGCAAGACGCCGGCGGCGGTACCGCCGGTGCGCGCCGTCCAGGAGGTGGCTCCCGTGTCGATCTGGCGCGCGCCCTCCGGCGAGACCCTCGTCGACTTCGGCCAGAACCTGGTGGGCCGCGTGCGCATTCGCCTGGCGGCAGAGCCGGGCACCGAGGTGCCGGCGGGCACTGAAGTGACCGTGCGCCACGCCGAGGTGCTGGAGAACGGCGAGCTGGGGGTGCGCCCGCTGCGCTCCGCCCAGGCCACCGACCGCTACCTTGCCCATGGTGGCGGCCCCGAGGAGTGGGAGCCGCGCTTCACGTTCCACGGCTTCCGCTACGCCGGCGTGCGCGGCTGGCCGGGCGAGTTGCGGCCCGACGACATCACCGCCGTGGTGCTGCACTCCGACATGGTGCGCACCGGCTGGTTCGAGTGCTCCGAGCCGCAAGTCAACCAATCCACGAGAACATCGTGTGGGCATGCGCGGCAACTTCCTGGACGTGCCGACCGACTGCCCGCAGCGCGACGAGCGGCTCGGCTGGACCGGCGACATCCGGGTGTTCGCCGCCACCGCCACCCTGCTCTACGACAACGCCGCGCTGCTGAACTCGTGGCTGATCGACCTGGCTGCCGAGCAGGAACCGAACGGCAACGTACCGTTCGTCATCCCCTCCAATCTGCCGTCGTCGTTCACCGCGGCCGGCTGGGGCGCCGCCGCCACAGTGGTGCCGATGACGCTCGGCGAGCGCTATGGCGACCTGGAGCTGCTGCGCCGCCAGTACCCCTCCATGAAGGCGTGGGTCGAGCACGTGAAGGGCATCTGCGACGAGCGCCGCGTGTGGGAGTTGCAATCCGCTTACGGTCTGCTCACCATCGACTCCGTGATACTCGCCACGGCCCTGCGTGTCCGCGCCGATCACCTGGTGACCACCGATTCTGGCTTCGAAGGAATCGACGAATTGAGTGTAGTCATGGTCGACGACGTAGACGTCCCGGCCACGGTTCAACACCGGTCCCCGTGACGGTAGCAGGCGTGGTGGCGTGGCGCTTCACGCGGGCGTGAGGCACGTTGGGACTGGCGGGATCGACCGTGAGCTGCCGGCGGCCGGGGTTCACGACCAGGTCCATGTCTTCCATGGGAACGGACCCCAACAACACTTCGTCGCCGATCACCAGCGCGCCGACGTAGCAGAACCGCTTTCCGAAGGCGACCTTCAGCGGCCCGACGTAGGGCACGGTCGCCGTCCTGCCGTCCGCGACCGATACCTCCCGCACCGACTCCGTTTCCAGGTCGAGCTGCCGTGCCACGTGCTCCGGAATGCACAGCATCAGGGCCCCCGTATCAACCAGCGCGTCCACCTGCACCGGTACGAAGTCGGGGCGCCGGGGATTGCTCAATTCCAGTTCCGCAAATACGTGGCCCACGCGTCCTTCCCCACTCCCGCAATCATATCATCTCGTTCCCGTGGTTACCTGACTCCCCTGTCGAACGGCCGCGCCGTCATGCGCAACGCTCCCGGTACGCCGCGCAACGACTGGGCGCGGCCTGGCATCGTAGTGTCGGCGCATCATCGGGCGCCGCAGACCGAGTCGGCGGAGTGCACAGGTAACTCATCACACGACTGACGTGTCGTCCGTTCGTGGGCCCCGTCCATGGGGCCCAACACAGGCGTTCCCGCGCCATGGAGGGCGCGGGCGATTGGGCGCGTCCGGAGTCACGTGCACCATCACGCTCACCAGCGACGGCCATGGAACCCGCTGACCGAACCGGTCAGTCTGAAAGCAGCGACTGGCATCGCAGGGTCTGTGCATCATCGTGGCGAAGGTCGGAGGCCACCACCCGGCAGTAGCCGGCGGCTGGGAGGCCACGACGAAGATTGGCTGATGTCGCGGGCGCACCGCTAGTGACAGTTGGGCGGTGGTGCGTGCGCGGATCACGGTGGCGTCGCCGCATCATCGGCCGCGACATAGTCCGTAACCGGTGACCTCCACCCGTGGCGCCCTCCCTGGCGCGACGGGTGGCATACGGCCCACAGACCACGACACGAGGTCGGGGGCGGTGGGCTGCTTCTTGGTCCGGAGGGGGGCCCGGAAGGCGACCGAGCAGGTCGGCGAGCGCCGGGCTGTGCATGGGCGTGGCCTTGCCGGTCAGCGGGAAGCCGATGCTCCGATCTGGACCCTCAGTACTCGTCGTCGCAGAGGCCGTCGCGGAAGGTGTGCGGCACCACCCAGTAGCCGTCGACCGTGGCGAAGAGGTCGGCGGCCGCCACCCGACAGAACGCCGGAGCGACAGGCGGCCGTGAGGCCACCACGAAGGTCGGCCTGAGGTGGTAGAGCGCCGAGCGATAGGCAAGCCGCGAGCCCGGACCCCACTGCCGGTCGGCAGGCCGCTCGGGGAACAGCACCACCAGCGAGCTGCGCTTGGCCAGCCACAGGGTGCGCCGCGCCAGCGCCGCCCGGGGCGGCGCCTGCCTTTCTGACTCCGACGCCGGAGCGCGCGCAGCCATGCGCACGCTACCAGCTGACGAAACCGGGACAGCGCTCGAAAGTTGCCTGGCACTGCGTGGTAGTTGAAGTACCCACGCACGACACTTCGGATCCACCTGCCCTGCTGGGGCACGGGGGCATGCAGTCTCCGCTTCAGCTCCCTGGTGACTGCAAGGACTTTCGTCCTGAGCCGCTTGGCGAGGGTTTTCCTCAGAACGGTATAGCGCCCGTCCGTGCGACGGCGCGCGCAGATGTGGGTGAAACCCAAGAAGGCGAACTTCTCCGGCTTCCCCTCGCCCCGCTTCGCCCGGTTTTCCATGGCAAAGCGGCCGAACTCTATCAGGCGGGTCTTCTCGGTGTTCAGCTCCAGCGCGAACTTCCGCATACGTTGCGCCAGCGCGTGGCGAAACGCCTTGGCGTCGCTCAGGTACTGAAACGCCGTTATGTATATCGTCGGCGTAGCGCACGATATAGACCTCGCCGCGGGCATGGCGCTTGCGCCACGCTTCCACCCATAGATCCAGCACATAGTGCAGGTAGACGTTCGCCAGCAGCGGCGAAAGCTATGCTACATCACGTCACTCGATACCAAAGAGGACGCCCTCGAGGTCGTCGGCGGCAAGGGCCGCTCGTTGGCCAAGTTGGCGAACGCCGGCTTCCCGGTGCCTGGCGAGTTTCAGGTAACCACCGCGGCGTATCGCAGCTTTGTCGCTGACAACGAGCTGCAGGCACGCATCGTCGCGTTGGCCAGGCCGGCGGTCGTCGCTGGAAGAGCCTCGTTTGAGCAGTCGTCGGCCGCCATCGGGCAGTTGTTTGCCGACACCGAGATCTCGGCCGAGATGAGCGCTGCGATTCGCGAGGCCTATGGCGCCCTGGAGGGCGGCGCCGTGGCGGGCACGCCGGCACTGGCGGTGCGCTCGTCGGCGAACGCCGAAGACCTGCCGGGTCTTTCCTTCGCTGGCCAGCAGGAGACGTTTCTCAACGTCACCGGCGCCGAGGCCGTGGTGGCTGCCGTCAAGAACTGCTGGGCCTCGCTGTGGACCGCGCAGGCCATCAGCTACCGGCATCAGAACGGGATCGGCCAGGAGTCCGTGGCTATGGCCTGGGGTTCGACGGATCGATGATGACGCGCCATGACGACAGTCAGCGCAGTGGTGGCCGGTGATGTTCGGTGACGTCCGAGTCGTTGACAGGCTGGTCGCGCCCACGCTAGCATGCCTCGCCTGGGGCGACGGATGCCGATGAAGCGCCATGATGACAGTCAGCGCAGTGGCCGGTTGGCGGTGACGCAACGCGGTGGGTCGCGCTTGACACGGATTTGGGCCGGCCTCTACACTCGTCCGCAAATGGGCACCGACAGTATCCAGCCCGCTACCGACTACCGACTACCGACTACCTAACCGCGCGGAAGCCAGCCGCTCGGCACCGGTGCTGACCGCGGCACCATTGATCCGCGCGGCACACAGCCGTGCGTGTGGCGGCGGACCGCGTCGGCCGCAACCTCCACCGGTCTACATCAACCGGCGTTGCCGGGACTTCAGAAGAGAGGGGCACATCTGCGCCCGACCGAGGGGGTGCAAAATGATACTCAAAGAGCCGCACGCGCGCGCGGCGTGAGCCCGGGTGAACCCGGATGAGTCACACGCCCCGCGCTTTCAGTATTCGACTCAGGCTGGCCGTCCGCGTTGCGGGCGCGATTGTAGCCAGGGAGCGGCAAGTCGCTCCGCAATACTCTCAAAAAAACGTTCAAGGAAGAAACGATGAAAATACTATTCACAAGGACCTTCGCGGTTGCGTTGGTCCTGATTCTGAGCGCGACCGGCCTCTGGGCCGCTGCCGCAGAAGAGGAGCCGGCAGCCGCTGCCGACAAGAAGTATGTGACCGACCCCAGCACCGGCAAGGTGGTGGTGGCACCACAGTATGGCGGGACAATCAGCATGGTGATGTCTACGATCCCTCCGAATATTGACCCCTATATCGTGTACAACGCGGGATCGGTTATCTCGGGCGTTAATGAGAAGCTAGGCGTGACGGACTGGGCATTAGATAGGGACGTATTTGGCTATAAAACAATTTACACCCCTGAATTTGCCATAAGAGGGCATCTGGCTGAAAGCTGGGAGCAACCCGACCCACTAACTGGTATCGTCCACATCCGCAAGGGCGTTTACTGGCATAATAAGGCACCGATGAACGGTCGGGAACTGACTGCCGATGATATCGTATATAGCTTTGAGCGTGTATTGGGACTGGGCGACTTCACCGAAGCTGGCCCTGGCGCAGCTGTTAACCCCGTAATCCGTAATGTTGAATCGGTAGAAGCCGCCGACAAGTATACGTTGGTAATTAAGCTGAAGGAGCTCAGCCTCGATACGCTGAAGCAAATCCTCATTGATGCTCGCGCTTATATATTGGCCCCCGAGGTAATCGAGCAATACGGCGACGTTACGGATTGGAGGAATGTGGTCGGCACCGGGCCGTTTGAGCTGACTGACTGGGTCGAGGGCAGCTCCTATACCTATGTCAAGAATCCTGACTACTGGGGCTACGACGAAAAATACCCGGAGAACCGCCTGCCCTATGTTGACGAGTTTAGGAAACTGATTTCGAAGGAAAAAGCGACAATTCTGGCGTTACTTCGCTCCGGTAAGGCTGATTACATCGGTAATGCGGGCGGCTCTCAACTAACTAGTGTCGACGCGGCAATGAGCCTCCAGCGGACCAACCCCGAGATCAACCTGTGGCCATATTCAACCGCGGCCAGAACGGCTTTTACTTTTAACGTACAGATACCACCCTGGAACGACATCAGGGTGCGCCACGCACTGCAGATGGCACTGGACCTTGAGACAATTAACGCGACCTACTTCCAGGGTTGGGCAGATCCACGACCTGGGGGGCGTCAAGGGATAGGGCTTATCGGGTATCGCTTCCCGTATGAAGAGTGGCCCGAAGAGATCAAGCAATACTACAGGTATGACCCGGAAGGGGCCGAGAAGCTCCTTGACGAGGCTGGATACCCGCGCGGCGCCGACGGCATTCGATTCAAGACCCTCTATGAGCACTACGAGGCCGCCGATTTAGACTATTACCAGATAGCGATGGAATACTTGCGTGCCATTGGCATTGATGTAGAGGTGAAGGTAATTGACCGAGCTACTGCAATCGCTTATATACACGAACATAAGCAGCAAGGTATGATACACGCCGATAACAACTCCGACTATGCAAGTCCCTTCGCACTATGGGCCGCTCACTCGACCAATCTATGGGGCTTCGCCAACGTCCAGGACCCGGTTTTTGACGCCATGTATGACGCCGTCGTAGCCGCTACCACCGTTGAGGAGCAGATGAGGCTGGCTATAGAGGCTGATAAGTACACCATAGAGAAGCACTGGTACATCGGGGGTCCGCGAGCTCCACATTTTAATGTGTCGCAGCCGTGGATCATAGGTTATAACGGTGAAATTGACGGAAACATAGACGGGATTCAAAAATTCGCCCGCCTCTGGATTGACCATGAGCTGAAGGAAGCAATGGGTTATTAGGGGTTTCACCCCTTGTGGCTTGTGACCTTAGGGAAGGAAAAAGGGAGCTGGGGGGTTCAAACCTCCCAGTTCCCGATACTCCTCAAATAGTGGGCTCTTCAGGAAATCGTGTGGGTAACTCCCTGGCGGGCGCCGTCAGAATCGGATCGTGGGTGACGGGGTGGATGTCCCATTCGGGGGCCCAGTCGTAAATCTGTACCCTTAATGACGGGGGGAATCAAGGGGGACACCCCCTTGAACCCCCGTTTCAAAGGGGTTTCACCCCTCTGGACTCCCCAAAACGGTGAGAGGCCAGTTTTTTTGGCAGGGGTCATTCGCACCTTAGAGAGTGCCGCGCCCTTCAACTTCGTTCCCTTCAACTACGTTCAGGGTAAACAGGACAAGCCCTTCAGTGGAAGGCCGGAAAGACGTGGAAGGTGGATTCCGGCTTTCGCCGGAATGACGGGTGAAAGAGGGCAACGGGATTGCCACGGTCGTCCAAAGGCGACCTCGCAATGACAAAAGAGGGTTGGCAATGACGGAGGAAATCGCAATGACAAGGAGTAATGTCACATGAGAGCCTATATCGTCAGGCGGTTATTGCTGTTAATCCCCACCTTGTTTATATTGACCATCCTGGTCTTTCTCTCGGTCCGCTTCATCCCGGGCGATGTAATAGACGCAATGGTGGCTGAGATGGCAATGACAGGGTTCGCAGGACCGGGGGCGATTGACCGTGAAGCTCTTGAGCGTGCGCTGGGATTAGACGTGCCGGTTCACGTGCAGTATGGACGCTGGTTGGGAGGTATCTTACTACACGGCACCCTTGGCGACTCACTGCTTGGCCAATGGTCGGTGGAGGAGAGGATAATAGGTAGATTGCCGGTGACCATTGAGCTTGGTTTGTTGTCAATCGTAATAGGGCTCCTGATAGCGCTGCCAGTCGGCATCTACTCGGCGATTCGCCAGGATGCAATCGCCGACTACCTGGGGCGCTCCATCGCCATCATCGGCCTGGCAACGCCTAACTTCTGGCTGGCACTTATGGTCATGCTCTTCCCGGCAATCTGGTGGGGCTGGTCGCCACCGCTGGAGCTGGTTCCTTTCACGGAAGACCCGCTGGGGAATCTCGGGGTGTTCATCATTCCCAGCCTGATTCTGGGGACGGCCATGGCTGCAGCCACAATGCGAATGACGCGCACCACGATGCTGGAGGTGCTCAGGCAGGACTATATCAGGACGGCCTGGTCAAAGGGTCTCAAGGAGAGGGTGGTTATTATGAGACACGCTATCAAAAATGCCCTCATCCCAGTAGTTACCCTGGTAGGCCTGCAGTTGCCTCTCCTGGTAGGCGGCTCGGTTATCATGGAGAACATATTTAACCTGCCGGGGGTAGGTCGTCTCATGCTGCTTGCCCTCGATGACAGAGACTATCCGGTGGTCTCCGGAATAAACCTGATTTTTGCCACCGCGGTTATCGGGGGCAATCTAATGATAGACCTGATTTATCCTTATTTGGACGCCAGGGTCCGCTATGGATAAGGGGGGGGGGGGGAAATTGGGAATATGAGTGATGCTATACGGATACCATCAGCAGTAAGTGAGCCAAAGAGACGTGCCGGGCTGGCTGATTTCTTTGTCAGGCTGTGGACGGAGAAGCCACTAGGTACTATCAGCGGGATTATAGTGTTGATATTGATTTTGGTGGCTATCTTCGCCGATGTTCTGGCCCCCTATGGCTATACTGAAATGCACCTGGTAGACAGGCTGCAGGGCGCATCAGCCCGGTATCTCCTGGGTACCGACCAGATAGGGCGAGACTTCTTGAGCCGCCTTATCTTCGGGGCTCGTCTTTCCATACTTGTCGGTCTGGCGGCGACCGCTCTCAATGTTGTGGTGGCTGTCCTGATAGGCGGCATTTCAGGATTCCTTGGCGGCAAATTGGACCTGGCTGTGCAGAGATTTGTCGATGCCTGGATGGCTTTCCCGGGACTGCTGCTGTTGTTAACCATAATGTCCATAGTGGGGCAGGGTGTTTTACAGATAATACTGGTCCTGGGGATAACCGGAGGCGTCGTCGGCTCAAGAGTAATCAGAGGCGCCGTTATCGGCATTAAAGAGAATGTATATTTTCAGGCGGCAGAGGCGATTGGCTGCGCAAAATGGAGAACGCTTATCCGACATGTCCTGCCCAATATTATGCCTATCGTAATCATCATATTCAGCATCAACATCGGGGGGGTGATTATGAGTGAGGCCTCTCTGAACTTCCTGGGATTCGGTCTGTCCCCGGACATTCCTAGCTGGGGTACTCTGCTCAGCTGGGAAGGACGTCTGTACATGGAGATGGCGCCATGGCTGGCTCTCTGGCCTGGTCTTTGCCTGACTATTGTAGTTTACAGTCTAAACATGTTCGGCGACGCCGTGCGCGACCTTCTTGACCCCAGGCTGAAGGGCGGTGTGGGGCATCCCGGTGCTTATGGCGCGAAGTCTGTTAAGAAAGCCAGGAAGAAGCTGGAGGCCAGGGCTAATAAGCAATTTTTCTGATGACGGTGCCTATTGTGCTTACAAATTCGGAGTGACCTGATTCACCGGGATGACTGCTATCGAGGGTCGTTTACGCGGCGTGAAGGCCCGGGACCGGCTGACACGAAGATGCGACGCGATTTCCACAAAGATGATCTGTCAAAGCTGGCGCAGCCTGAAGACGTGGCCGACATGGTCATACCTGTGGTTACGCAGTCGCCGAAAATCCATACAACAGTTTTATCTCTCTTTACGGCCACAAACCCGGAGCGAACCCGAGCACCCTCCAGCTCGCGTCGACTGACCTTTGCAAGACGGCATTGGTGCTGATGGCCAGCGCCGCCGCTGCCGCCTTCAGCGAGAGACATCCGTCGGTCTGCTCGGTGGGCTTGAGCTTGCTGATGTCCTGCTCGGTGACAACAATCCTCCAGGGTGCACCCGAGGTGGCCTGTGCACCGCGTAGCAAGCCGGCTTCCACCCAGCGAATGACGGTGCTGTTGGTCACGCCCAGCAGCTCTGCGGCCCGCTCGGCGGTATAGACATCTTGCCCGTGTAACGGCACCCGTGGGCCCGGCGCGATACCGTGTTTGAGGCGCACGTTGGCCACGTGATAGGCCATAAAGGAGTGGCCCTTGGGTGTCAGCAGTTTCTTGCGCCGCAGGATCCTCGCGATCTGGGCGTCAGTGAACTCACCTGCCAGCTTCCTGATGACCCTTGACACCATAAAGGACATTCGGTATCACTGACATCGGAATTTGCCGATATAGACCTTTTTAATCTGATCAACCGAGGTGTCGATATGCTTGATAATAACACCGCAACAGAGATCCTGGAAGCTGTAGATAAGAACTTTGATGAACAGATCGATTTTACCGCCGAGCTGGTAAAATTCCCGTCTGTCAGGGGGCAGGAGCACACCGCCCAGGATTTCATGGCGCGGGAAATGGCCGCCAGAGGCCTGGCCGTGGACCGGTGGAAAATCAAGGTCGGTGATATTGAAAACATGACGGGGTATTCACCGGTCAATGTCTCCTACGAGAAGGCCTACAATGTGGTGGGGACGCATCGCTCCTCGACATCCAGGGGACGGTCGCTGATCCTCAACGGCCACATCGATGTGGTTCCCACCGGCCCTGTTTCCGGGTGGAAATATCCCCCCTTTGAACCTGTCATTGACGACGGGTGGATGTACGGTCGCGGCGCGGGTGATATGAAAGCCGGACTGGTCTCCTGCCTGTTTGCTCTCGAGGCGTTAAAACGAGCCGGGCTGGCGCCCGGAGCAGACGTATTCCTTCAATCCGTTATCGAGGAGGAGCCTACCGGAAACGGGACCCTGGCCTGCCTGCAGCGCGGCTATCGGGCAGACGCCTTTCTGGACACCGAACCGATGGGTGAAACCCTGCTGCGGGCTCACATGGGCATCATGTGGTTTCAGGTCCAGATAAGCGGCGATCCACAACACGCATCCATTGCCCAGACCGGCGGCGCGAATGCCATTGAGAATGCTTTTTACCTGGTTGGCGAGCTTAAGAAACTGGAAAAATCCTGGAACGAATCCAAGAGTAATTATCCGGAATTCGCAGATCATCCTCATCCCGTTCACTTCAATCTCGGGAAAATCGAGGGCGGAGATTGGGTTTCCAGCGTGCCGGCCTGGTGCAATTTCGACATGCGTATCGGATTTTATCCCGGCTGGGACCTGGGCCAGATCCGTTCCGACATCGAATCCTGCGTGCAGGAGGCTGCTCAAAAGCATCCGTTTCTCAAGGACCATCCGCCCCGGGTCGTGTTCCACGGACACCAGACCGAGGGGTATGTCCTGAAAAACGCCCGGGAAGCCGAGACCGTGCTGGGCAGAAGCCACAAGCGGGTATTCGAAAAGGACCTGGTTGAAATCTGCATCCCCGGGGCTACGGATGCGCGGATATATGCTTTATACGCGGACACGCCCTCGCTGGTTTACGGCCCGAGAAGCCGCTCCATCCACGGCTTCGATGAAGCGGTGGAGATCGAATCCATCAGAAAAACCACCGGGGCCATTGCGCTCTTCATCGCCGACTGGTGCGGTGTGGAGGAAAAAAATATGGTGACAGGCACCTGATTTTTCGCTTGAAGCGAAAAAAGCCGCTGCAATCGGCAGGGTTGCGGCGGCCTGGTTTGCCACCCATAACGTTGACGGGCCGTGTTAACACTATAAGGCCCAGATACGCATTCATCTTTCTTTAACGTAGAATGAGCGGCGTCACGGCGATTTATGTTTTTCTTAAGCATCTTTGTGTCAGCCGGTCTCGGTTCGATAAGGGTCGCTTCCACGCCATATGAACTACCCTCCTCGTTTGTCACCCGGTCACTCCGAATTTGTAAGCACAATAGGCACCGTCATTAGAAAACTTATTAGCCCTTGGCCTCCAGTTTCTTCCTGGCTTTCTCAACCGACTTTGCGCCATAGGCACCCATTCGCCCCACACCACCCCTCAGCCTCGGGTCTAGCAAGTCCCTCAGCGCGTCGCCGAACATGTTTAGACTGTAAATCACAATAGTCAGGCAAAGACCGGGCCAGAGAGCCAGCCGTGGCGCCGTCTCCATGAATTCGCGCCCTTCCCGGCTGAGCAGACCTCCCCATTCAGGAATCTTGTATGGCAGACCGTATCCGAGAAAGCTCAGAGAAGCAATACTCAGGATCGTGCCTCCTATGTTTACGCTGAATATGATGATTACGACAGGCGCAATATTGGGCACGACATGTCGGATAAGTGTTCTCCATCTTGAGGAGCCAATCGCCTCCGCCGTCTGAAAATACACATTCTCTTTAATGCCAATAACGGCACCTCTAACTACTCTTGAGCCGCCGATGCCTCCGGCGATCCCCAGGACCAGTACTATCTGTAACACACCCCGTCCCACTATGGACATTAACGTTAACAACAGGAGCAGTCCTGGGAAACACATCCAGGCATCGACAAATCTCTGCACAAGTAGGTCGAATTTACCACCAAGGAATCCTGAGGTGCCACCTATCAGGGTACTGACCACAACATTGAGAGCAGTCGTGGCCAGACCGACAAGTAACGAACTACGAGCCGCGAAGATAAGGCGGCTCAAGAAGTCTCGCCCTATGTGGTCGGTACCCAGCAGATACTGGGCTGATGGGCCCTTCATTATGTCATACATGTGTGCTTCATCATATGGATAAGGAGTCAGAACATCGGCGAAGATAGCCACAAAAATCAATAGCAATATGATAATCCCGCAGGCAGTACCCAGCGGCTTCTCCTTGACCATCCTGATGAATAAATCAGCCAGATCGGCACGTCTCTTTGGCTCACTTACAGCCGACGGTATCTCGTCACTCATGTTCTTGATTGTCCCCCTTTATCTATAACGGACCCTGGGGTCAAAAAAAGGATACATCAGGTCGATCACTAGATTGATCCCCATAACCGCGGTGCCGAAAAACAGGTTTATTCCGGAGACCACCGGGTAGTCTCGGTCATTGAGGGCGTTCACCATGAGACGACCTAGCCCCGGCAGGGCAAATATGTTCTCCATGATAACCGAGCCACCTACCAGGAGAGGCAACTGCATGCCAATGAGGGTAACTACCGGGATGAATGCATTCTTGAGGACGTGTCTCATAACAACCACCCTCTCCTTCAGACCTTTGGACCATGCCGTCCTGATATAGTCCTGCCTGAGCACCTCCAGCATCGCGGTACGCGTCAGCCGCATTGTGGCTGCAGAATAGGCCGTCCCCAGAATCAGGCTGGGAATGATGAACATCCCCAGATTCCCCAGCGGGTCTTCCGTGAAAGAAATCAGCTCCATCGGGGGCGCCCAGCCCCACCAGATTGCCGGGAAAATCATGACCATCAGGGCCAGCCAGAAGTTAGGCGTTGCCAGGCCGATGATGGCGATGGAGCGCCCGGCGTAGTCGGCGGCCGTATCCTGGCGAATCGCCGAGTAGATGCCGACGGGCAGCGCTATCACTAGCCCGATTACGATTGCCATGGCGCCAAGCTGAACGGTTACCGGCAATCTACCTAATATCTCCTCCTCTATCGGCAAAGCGCTGCCCCACATTGATTCGCCAAGGGTGCCGTGCAGGAGACCTTTAAAGTGGGACTCACCGGTAACCCAGTCAGGGGTCGGCAACACTCCTATCCAGCGTCCATATTGCACGTGAACAGGCACATCTAGTCCCAGATAACGCTCAAGAGCTTCACGGTTTATATTGCCATAGCCAAAAACAGACGTTTCTAGCCTCATCACCATTAAGTCTATTGTATCGCCCGGGATGAAGCGGACGGTGAGAAAGACCAGGAGCGTCAAAATCCACAAGGTGGGGATTATCAGCAATAACCGCCTGATGATATAGGCTCTCATGTGATACTCCTCATTTCACTTTCCCCCGTGATTACCACCCCTCTCTCGTCATTCCCATTTCCCCCGTCATTCCCGCGAATGCGGGAATCCACCTCCCCCGTCATTCCGCCGGAAGGCGGAATCCAGAGTAATTTCAAATGGTTGCGTTTTCTGGATTCCGGGTCTCCGCCCGGAATGACAGTAAGAAAGCGCCTCGCAATAACATCGTGTGTGGGGAGCCGGGAGGCTTGAGCCCCCCAGCTCCCTCTTTCCCTGAGCTAAGCCACAAGGGGTGAAACCCCTAATGACCCATTGCTTCCTTCAGCTCCTGGTCGATCCAGAGGCGGGCGGCGATGGTATATTCAACTTGGTTAGGGAACAGTCTCAATTCTCCGTTATAACCTTTGACCCACGGCTGGGTCACGCTCGTCCACGGTGTTACATTACCAGCAAATACGACCCAGTGCCTCTCTATTGCGTACATATTCAGCTCTCTCACCAAAAGCAATTGCTCTTCTTCCGTGCTTACCTTTTCGGCGGCTGCCAACATGGCGTCATAAACCGGATCGTTCACATTGGCGGAGTTAACATCAGCACCAGTCTTGTACGTAGCCATCATGTTCCAAGGCGGGAACGTCCCCGTGTCGGCTATTAGGGGGGACCAAATCATGTCATGATCTCTAGCTTTCCTTCTACTAACCACCTCATCACTTGTCACTACATCAACCTCTACATCAACGCCAATGTCACGATAGTATGTAGCGGCTAGTAATTCTATATAGTCCGGATCGAATCTATCACCCCAGGTCACTGAGGCCTTGAACCTGATGCCGTCGGCCCCGCGCGGATACCCCGCCTCATCAAGGAGCTTCTCGGCCCCTGCCGGGTCATACCTATAGCCTTTCTTGACCTCGTCGGGCCATTCTTCGAATGGGGTGCCAGCCAGTGGGACATCGTTGGCAATCAGTCCCTGAGGTCCCGACATTCCCCACCCTTTGAAGTAGGTCTCGTTCAGTGTCTCAAGGTCCAGTGCCATCTGCATTGCCTTGCGCACCCGGATGTCATCAAAGGGTGGCCTCTGCGTGTTCATGCCAATACCACGGTCCCCCCGTACAATATGCTCCCATATCACGATTTCGGGGTTGGTCCGCTGCATGCTCTCCACCTTGTCGATACTGTTGAGCGGCGGAGGATAGGAGAGCACGGTGCCGCTGTAATCGATCTTACCCGTGCGCAGTGCCGCGATTAGTGTTGCTGGGTCTGGCAAAACCTTGACCCTTAACTCGTCAACATAGGGCAAGCGGTTGCCCGGATATTTTTCGTCGTCGCTCCAGTAGTCAGGATTCTTGGTAAGGGTCATAGAGCTGTCCTCGACAAAGTCAGTCAGCATCCAGGGTCCGGTGCCGACCACGTTCCTCCAATCCTTCATGTCACCGTATTCCTCGATTACCTCCCGTGCAACAATATAGTGAACTACATTGCCGATGATAGACCGCAGCGCACGGGCGTCTGGCCGCGTCAGCTTAAAAACAACCGTCCATTTGTCCGTTGCTGTTATCGATTCGATCGGCATCGTATCCCACCCATCATACCAGAGGCCGGGGGTAGGTTCGGCTTCACTGAACTCGGTCCCTGTCAATACATTTCCCAAATTGCGGTGAAAGGTATATTCTACATCATCGGCAGTCAGCTCCCGACCGTTCACCGGTGGTTTATCGTGGAAGTGAACGCCCTGGCGGATGTGGATGGTATAGGTGAGGCCGTCCTCGGAAAAGTCCCAGCTTTCCGCCAGCGCCCCTCTTAAGCCAAATAGAGGAGAGGCAAAATTTGACCAGTCAAATTCGTCCCTATCTATTGCCCAGTCGCCGATGCTTAGCGGCTCTAGAACACCATGGAGTATGGTGAGGGTGGCCCAGGCACTGGCAAAATACGGGTCAGCATTCGGAGGAAAGCCATGCTGCTTGGATATGGTCAATGTCCCGCCATACTCTGGCGCGGACACTGCCTTACCGGTAGTGGGGTCGGTCACATACTTCTTGTCGGCAGCGGCTGCCGGCGCGTCTTCGTCTGCCCCAGTGGCCCACAGGCCGGTTGCGCTCAGAATCACGACCAACGCAATCGCGAAGGTCCTTGCAAAAATGATTTTCATTGTTTTTGTCCATCATTTTGATCTTGAGAGTATTACGGAGCGGCCTGCCGCTCCCTGGCTACTCTCGCGCCCGCAACGCAGACGGCCGGCCAGACAGAGTCAGATTTGTGAAGCGCGCGGCGTGTGACTCACCGGGTTCACCCCGGCTCACGCCGCGCGCGCGTGCGGTTCTTTGAGTATCATTCGAACCTCTTGTGCGCCGGCACAAACCGGCAGGGTGTTGTGAATGAAGGAGTCATACGTCGAAGGGCTAGCGACCCACGGCGGCCCCGAGTCATGCGCCGTCGCTCGTAAGGGCGGGGGTGAAGCGTTGACAGGGGTACGTGCGGGCCGGGTATCGAGCCGCGAAAGGAATTACTTTGGGGTGCCGACGCCGTAGGAGGATGCGGGACATCCGTGGGTTCTTCGATGCCATCGACCACGGTTGGCTGGTGAAGACCGAGCTTCGGCGGCGCCTGCACGATCCGGTCCCGGAGGTGGGAAGCTGGCTGCGCTCGGTTGTGGGTGGGCACCTGCGCTACTACGGGGTGCCCAGGAACTCCCGCGCACTCCGCCTGTTCCGCCTCCGGGTTGGTCGGCTCTGGTATCGGTCGATGCGGCGGCGCAGTCAGAAAACCCGGCTTACCTGGGAGCGGATGAGCCGTCTGCTCGACCACTGGTTGCCGCCGCCCCGAGTGTGCCATCCCTATCCCTTGCACCGCCTTGGCGGGACGGTTGCGGTCGCCTGGAAGGACGAGGGCGGCCAGCATGCCGGTTCGGCGATGGACCGAGCGGGCGCCACCGATAGCTACGGCGGTGGTGAAGGCGACGGTGTGCGCGGGGGCGCCTACGGGGCGCTCAGACTGAGCGGTTAATGCTTTTTCTGATAAAGAGTTGCGGGGGGGGGGTATGATGCACCGGTCGCGTCACAGCGAACCGGTCACTGCGCTGACTGTCATCAAGGCGCTTCATCGGCATCCGTCGACCCCAAGCCAAGTATGATAGCGTGGGCGCGGCGCACTGTCAACGACTCGGAACTCACCAAATCCGGCCGTTCCGGACGCCCGCCAGCGTCGCCGCCACCGGAGGTGGTGACGTTGAGGTGACCGCCAACGGGCGACTGCGCTGACGGTTATCATGGCGCGTCATCATCGATCCGTCGAACCCCAGGCGAGGCAAGCTTGCTGTGGGCGCGGGCACCCTGTCATTTGGGCCGACCCGTGGGACCCGTACGTGCGCGGCGGACCGGCACCGGATCACGGTGTGGGGGATGTGAGCCGCCGGGGGATCAGAACTATGTGGTTGTGAATTCGACCGACGCCAACTCGTTCTCCGGGGCACGCTTGGAGACATCCAGAAACTCCACGCCCACGACTTGGTCGTCGTCGTCGTAATCGAGGATGACTCCCGGCCGGATCTCCTCCGATTCCACGATCCGGCTGTCGTCAAGACGGAAGTAGAGGGCATCAACCCGCTTATCCACTCTTACTCTCACGGCTTACCCTCCTGTCGAAGAAAGCGGTTACCTTTCTGTTCGCCTGGACGTTCACAACCACTCTCAGCCAGCGCCCGCCAAACGCCGCGTCAGCTTGTCCCCCACTCCGCCCACTTGTCCGGGTTGGCCCACTGCTGGCCCACCTCGACGAAGCCGCGCGGACCGCGGACGCCGTGTTCGAACGGGTCGCCGGTGGCCTCCATCCAGCGGTGCAAGCGCTGCTCCATCTCCTGCACGACCGGACGCGCGGCCGCCGAATACGCCAGGTTGTTCATTTCCAGCGGGTCTTCCTGCCGGTCGAACAGCCAGGGGCTGCGCTCGTTGGCGTACCAGCGGGCGTAGGTGTAGCGCGCGGTGCGCACGGCGCGCCAGCGCCCCACCCAGCCGTAGCGGTTGGGCCAGCCGTTGGCCATGTTCATCAGGTACACCGACTCGCTTGCCCCCGGGGCGTGCGGCGGGTCGGCGGGCACCGGCTGCCCGCGCCACACCGGCGACAGGTCGCGGCCCTGCAGGCCGGCCGGCAATGGCACGCCGCAGGCGCCGAGCAGGCTCGGCACGATGTCTATGGCGCCCATGAAGGCGTCGCTGCGCGTGCCCGCCGGGGTGTTGCCCGGCCAGCGGATCACGAACGGCACGTGCGCGGAGTCCTCGTACGGGGTGGCCTTGGAGGCGCGCCGGGTGTGGTGCAGCCAGGTCTCGTTGGGCTTGCCGTAGCCGTGGGCGCGGATGTGGTCGCCGTGGTCCGAGCTGTAGCACACGATGGTGTCGTCGGCGACCTGCAAGCGGTCGAGCGCCGCCAGCAGGCGACCCATCTCCACGTCGAGCCCGGTGCAGCAGGCGTAGTAGTCGGCCAGCTCGCGGCGGGCGTGGTCGGCCAGGGCGTCGGGTACGTTGGCCGGCAGATCGACCGCCGCCGGATCGTAGCGCTCGATGGAATCGGGAAACTGCTCGTACGGCCAGTGCGGCGGCCGCCACGACAGGAACAGGGCAAACGGATCGTCGGGCCGCTCCGCGCGGTGGCGCTCCAGGTAGCGGATCGCCAGGTCGGTCTCGACAGTCGGCCCCCAGCCCGGAAAGGCGGTCGGCCCGTGCTCGTTCTCGTAGTAGGGCTGGTCGAAGTAGCCGCGGCCGGGGCCGACCGCGGCCAGGTAGTCGATCCCGTACCTGCCCTCCTCGGTATACGGTCCCTTGCCGAGGTGGAAGGTACCGACGTGGGCGGTCCCGTAGCCGTGCTCGCGCAAGGTTCCCGGCAAGGTCGGGATATCGCGCCGCGGCCGATACTCGTTGTCGATCACGCCATTGCGCCAGCCGAACCGACCGGTGAGGAGAATCGCCCGGTACGGCGAGCACAGGGGGTGGTTGGAGAACATGTTGTCGCAGACCATGCCCTCGGCCGCCATCCGGTCGAGCACGGGGGTGCGTACCACGCGGTTGCCATTGGCGCCGAGGGCGCTGTAGCGCTGCTGGTCCGAGAACACGAACACGATGTTGGGTCGCCTGCTGCTCATGCCCGCAGCCTACCCGCAACAGCACCGGCGATGATACCGGGCCACCGATCGCGCGGGAGTCGTACCCCGGCGTCGAGCAGCACCCTCACTCGATGATCGTCAGGGCCCTCAGTTTGTCAATGCCGTCGGTTGAGATCTCAAGGTACGACTCGACCTGCCACCTCTCGACGGTGGGAAAGTCCCGCAGGAATTCGTCAATGGAGTGATCGCTCCTGAGAAACAACAATCAGGCGGCCTCCGGGACAAGCTCATAACCGAGTGCGTGTGCCTGCCTTCGGAGCCGGCGTTCAAAGCGGCGCCGGTCCTGGCGCTCCTCGGCGGCGAGGATGCTGTCATCGTAGGCCACGCGATGCGTGATCAGATGGTAGATGATCCGAGCCAGTTTATGCGCGACTGCAGTGGTCGCTTCGGGAGTACCCAGACGCGCCCGCATGCGGCGGAAGTGCTGGCCCAGGGCCGATGGGCTGCGGTACAACGACTGGGTCGCCCAGTGCAGCGCCTGGGCGGCCCGATTGGTGCCCCGACCGGTGTGCGAGCTGATGATCTTGCCGCCGGTGATCTGGTTGTGGGGGCACAGGTGCAGCCAGGAGGCGAATTGCGGTGCGGTCGGAAAGCGGGACAGTTCCGGGCCGAGTTCGGTGAACAGAACCAGCGCCGTACTTTCGCCGATGCCGGGAATCAGCGTCAGGTCAGTGCCGAACAGGTGCGTAAGGTGGCCGCGCAGGTCGAACCGCTTGGCCGGTGACTCGGTTGGCGCCTCGGGCTCCGCATCGATTCCCTCATCCGGTGGGTCGTCGCCCACCGCGCCGGGTGGCTCGCTGCTGGCTTCGAACGCGCGGATGCCGGCTTCGATTTCCTGATCGCACTCCGTGATGAGTTGTTGGTAGTGGGCATAGGTCGCTCGCGCGTGCCGCAACGCCAACAGGTGCTCGGCGCGCCAGTCGCCCTGCAGCGCCTTGATCAAGGTCTCGCGGCTGGCTTTGATCCGCCGGTCGGCCAGAGCGGCCAACCGCGCCGGATCCCGCTCACCCGCCAGGATAGCGTCCGTAATGGCCAGACCGGTCGTCCCCGTCAGGTCAGAGATGGCATGGTGCAGATGCACGTTCATCTGGCTGTACGCCTTCTGCATGTGCAACACGCTGCGCGACGCCATCTTGATCAAGGTGTCGCGATGGCGCAGCACCGAGCGCAGTGCACACACCTCGTCGGCAGGGCGGAATGAGCCGCGCAGCAATCCCACCGAGTGCAGGTAGCGCAACCACTCGCAGTCGGCCACGTCGGACTTCCGACCGGGTACCGAGTGCACGTGACGCGCATTCACCAGCACCACGTCGAAGCCGTGTGCCTCCAGGATCTGATACACCGGAATCCAGTACACACCGGTGGACTCCATCGCCACCGTGGTGACCTCGCATTCCTTGAGCCAGTCGGCCAAGGCGTGCAGGTCCGCGGTGAACGTAGCAAAGTTCCGGATCGGGTCCGGGTCGCGCTCCGGGCGCACAGCCGCGTACACCTCGGTAGCGCCTATGTCCAAGCCGGCAGCGTCCGGGTGCATCACCTTTGGTTGCGCTGTGCGACTGCCCTTGCCCTTGCGTCTGTGTCTGCGTCGTGCCATGAAACCTCCGCTACGACTGAGTGGTGCGGCCAAGGCGTGTGTAGCAGGTATTCTCCTGAACGGGATGATCGCCACCCGGCCGCGCCGGCTGACAACCTCACCAATGACTACGCCACCCGCCCCGGGGCCAAGCTCTTGAACGGGTTCGCAGAACGTAACGCCAGTGACGCGCCGGCCTACTTTCGCGCTCCACCCAGAACTCTGCCCACACTATAGCTCACCCTTGTTTCTTTCATGACTGCGCCGGCCCAGGGGCCGGTGGGATAGCTCTTGAGATAGTCGACAAGCGTTTCGACAGGCACGCGAGTCGCCGCGAACACCAAATCCCCACTGTGAATTTCGGGGTTACGAGAAACCACTCTGCCAAGTTCTACAGAACCATCGCCCGCTTCACTCATGGAATGCCCTCGACCGGATCGTAGTCCGGATGCACAGCATCGTTCAAGCTGGGCATTGGCGCGCCGCATCGGTGCGGTCATACTTCGCCGATCCCGGCGCACCCAACCTTGGAGGAGTTACATGACCACTACGACCGGTATACGAATGAGGCGCGTTGATGCTGGCTCGTTCCTGATGGGGAACGACCGCCCACTGCCCGACGCACTGCTGTCTCCCTCCTGCTTCCGCCACGGCGATTTCGACGAGGTGCCCGTGCACCGCGTTACCATCACCAGGCCGTTCCACTTGGCGGAGTGCCAAGTAACCAACGCCCAGTACGAGTTGTTCGACCCGGCGCACCGGGAACTGCGCGGCAAGCTGGGGTTCTCCGGGGATGACGACGAAGCCGTGGTGTTCGTGAGCTGGCATGACGCCGCCGCCTACTGCCGCTGGCTGTCCGAGCGCGAGGGAGCCGAGTTCCGCCTGCCCACCGAGGCGGAGTGGGAATACGCGTGCCGGGCCGGCTCCTCGACACCGTTCTGGAGCGGAGATGCGCCGCCGCCGGGGGTGGCTAAGAACCAGCGCCGTACCTGGTTTCCCGACCCGTCGCGCAGCACCGGCGACAACGTCGCCCCGCTGCACGTCGGTCGTACGCCCGCCAACCCGTGGGGCCTGTTCGACATGCACGGCAACGTCGAAGAGTGGTGCCTGGACTGGTACGGCCCCTACCTCGAGCGCGACGCGAGCGACCCCGTCGGCGTCCCCGAAGGCGATTTCCGAGTCACCCGCGGCGGCAGCCACTCGACCGAAACCTACTACCTCAGGTCGGCCAACCGGGCGGCAGCCCTGCCGCAGGAACGCAACTGGCTGATCGGGTTCCGTGTCGTGTGCGCCGACTGCCCGACGCCGCCGGGACCGGCCCGCAAGGCGCCGGTGAAACTGCACGGCAGCAATGTGCTGCAGACTACCGCCGCGGAGAAGTCAGCTTCGGACGATGATCCTTTCTTCCGCGGGCCGGTCCGCTACGTCCACATTCCTCCCCGTTCTTACGGACCCCTGTTCAGCACGCACAATCACGACCCGGCGATCTGCCAGTGCCCCAACGGCGACCTGCTGGCCATCTGGTACAGTTGCGTCGAGGAACCGGGCCGGGAACTGGGCATACTGGCCAGCCGTCTGCGTGCCGGAGCCGATTCCTGGGAGCCGGCGTCGGTGTTCTGGGACGCCCCCGACCGCAACGACCACGCGCCCGCCCTGCTGTGCGACGGCGGGCGGGTGTACCACTTCAACGGCATGTCGGCGGCTGCCACCTGGGGACCGCTGAGGACGGTCCTGCGCACTTCCAACGACAGCGGCGCCACCTGGAGCCGGGCCAGGTTCATCAGCGGCGAGCACGGCCCGCGCCAGATGCCGATCGCATCGGCGTTCACGCTGCGCGACGGAACCCTGGTGCTGCCGTGCGACGCGGTCAGCATCGGCCACGGCGGCACCGCCCTGTGGATGAGCGCCGACGGCGGCGAGACGTGGCGCGACGCCGGCGGCACCATCGCCGGAATCCACGCATCGGCGGTGGAACTCGGCGACGGACGGCTGCTGGCCTTCGGGCGCGGCGACGAGGTGGACGGCACCCTGACAATGAGCGTATCCGCCGACCGCGGCACGACCTGGCAGTACTCGGCCAGTCCGTTTCCCCCCATCGGCGGCTCGCAGCGCCTGGTACTGCAACGGGTTCGCGGTACCTGCAGCGCGGGCGCCGATCCGATTCTGCTCATCTCCTTCGCCAACGCGCCCGCCGAAGCCGACGACGCCTTCACCATCGAGGACGCCGGCGGCCGCCGGGGAGTCTCCGGCATGTTCTGCGCCCTGTCCTTCGACGACAGCGAGACCTGGCCGTTCCGCCGCCTGGTCAGCGACGGCGGACCGGCCCGCGTCATCGAAGCGATGGATGGATTCCCGTGCCTCATGGGAACCCGGCACGCCGAGGCGAACGGCTACCTCACCGCCTGCCAGTCCGCGGACGGCCGCGTCCACCTGATCAGCAGCAGCAACCACTACTCGTTCAACCTGGCCTGGCTCGTGGATCGCTGAGAGGATTGCCGGGGGCTGGCTTAATCAGGCGGCGCAGTACTTGCGGCTCAATGGGGCTGCGATACCAGCACGCGCAGCGTGTGGGTAACCTGGTTCAACGGTTGGCGGACGGTGGACATGGTTCCAACCACCAACTCTGCCGGAACCCACTGGAGCAGCGCACGGTCGGCCGAGCCACTGACGCTCAGCAAAGTGCCGAACGGTGGGTGGCCGTCCTGTCGGTCAGCCGAGATCAAGCGCGAAGCGCACGGCGGTCGCGACCTGCTCCATCAGACGCGGGGAGAGCGTCGTGATCAGGGCACCGAGTTTGCCCCGTTGCACCGTCTGGACGTGGTCGCAGTTCACGGCGCACTCTCGCGGCATGCCGTCCTCCAGGGAGAGGAGCACCTCGC
Source organism: Spirochaetia bacterium (assembly GCA_965208575.1). GTDB lineage: Bacteria > Spirochaetota > Spirochaetia > SZUA-6 > Bin103 > Bin103. The sequence goes on from CBDBOV010000004.1 coordinate 571,069, forward strand.
TCGGGATGTCGCGAATTCGCGTCGTGACGGGTGCTACCGTCACCTCCCCCAAGTACGGAATGATCGAGTCACGCGTCAGGACCAGAACGGGTCTCCGCTTGTCCGGTGACGCGAATCGATACCAGCGGATCTCGGCGCGTTTCACCGGCGATGTCCCACGCCCCCGGTCAAGCGCCGTCGTCCCAGGCCTCGCCACCCCACGCCCGGTCTCCCTCGGGAACGTCGAACTCCGCGCGTGACGGCGGGTGCTTCCGGTAGCCGGCGACGTGGCGCGCCTCAAGTTCGGCTTCCTCGTGCCGCTGCAGTGCGGCACGGAGCGCGTCGCGAGTGAAGGAGGACCTGGTGATACTGAGCTTCCTGGCGACCTGGTCGACCTTGGCAAGCAACTCGGGATCCATCGTCATCTGTACGGTCGGCATAGCTACAATTTTAGCTACGAACATGTCTGTGCCACAAGGCACACTCGTGGGCTTCATCCACTCCGACCGGCACCTGTTCGGTGTTGCCGAGGGCGGTGTCTACCTCCTTGGCACCGATCGGCTGGGCTCCATCAAGGGATGATACTACTGACGGCGAGGTGAGGCTTCCGCGCCCGGCTCAGGCGCATCCGGGCGCGTCGGAGGTCCAGCGTTCGTAGATGGGATCGGGCTGCCCGGCCAAGGTGGCGCGGGTTTGGTGCCAGAGAGCGGCCCACTCTTCGGGGTCGCGGATCTCGGTTTCCGGGCGCGCCCGGCTGCGTGCGATGAAGCCCGGCTGCACCTCGCGGCCGCTCGGCTGGTCGGCCGGGTTGTAGCGCAGATCGAAACTCCAGCGAACGGTGCCGCTGTGGTTGGGAAGCGGGCCGTGATGCATCAGGCGGTGCATCAGCAGCACCCCTCCCCGCGGCATCGGCACCGGCACGGCCTCCGCGCCGCGGGTGAGTTGCGACGGGATCGTCACGCCGGGACTGCAGTGCAGCATGAGCCCGTCTCGATGGCTGAACGGAACCACCGCGAGGCAGCCGTTTTCCACGCCCGCGTCGGCGAGGGGAAGCCACACGGTGACCATCTCGGTAGCGTCGGCCTCGGGCATCATGAACGCGTTGTCCTGGTGAAACCAGTCCGGGGCGACCGCGGCGCTGTCCGCCGCCGGCGCGCCGGACGCGCCGCCGACCGGCTGCTTGAGCCGGACGTGTTGAATCGGGTTGGCGAAGATCTCGGGGCCGATGAGCGACTCGACGATGTCGAGCAGCGTTTCGTTGCGAAGCAGGCCGAAGACCGCCGGACCGACGGAAATCGGGGTCTGTTCCGCGACACTCCGCTTGGGCAGTGCGATATCGAAATGCTGGTGGTAGCTTTCGCCGGTTTCGAACTGGATCCTGGTGAGCCGTTCGGCAAACGGCAGTTCCGACCAGGTGGACGAGATCTTGCCGGCGGCGAACAGGTCTGTTGCCACCTGCTCCAGGATGACCGTGTACTCTTCGACCACTGGATCTAGGTCCGCTCTGGGGTCAAGCACTTCTTCGAGCACCAAGTACCCTTCGTCGGTGAACTGAGCGATCTGACTCTCCGTGAGACCTGGCATGGGGCTGCTCCTTACCGTAGCGGCAGCACAGCACTTCCACCTGCCAGAGTCAACCCCTTGCCGTCGAGACGTCGAGACCGTCGAGGACTCTCGACCTGCTCGAACGCTGCAGGTAGTGTACCGGCGGACACTACCTGATGAAGAAGAACGTAGCGCTGCTCGGCGCGAGCCACATTCACACCCGCGGGTTCGCCGACGTGCTGGCCGGCCACACCGACGTGTCGGTGGCGGCAGTCTGGGATCCCGATCCGGCCATCGCCGGCAAGTACGCGGCGAAGTTTCAATGCCGTACGGCGCCCGATGCGGCATCGGTGCTCGGCATGCCGGATCTGGACGCCGTGATCGTGCTGTCGCAGACCAATCGCCACGAGGAACTGGTGGGGCAGGTTGCCCGTGCCGGCAAGCACTGCTTCGTCGAGAAGCCGCTGGGCATGGGACTGGCCGACGCCAGGAACATGATGCGGGCGCTGGAAGGCGCCGGGATGATTTTCCACATGGGGTACTTCAACCGCACCATCCCGGCGCACCGGTTGCTGCGGCGCCTGATCGCCGAGCAGGCGTTCGGCGAGGTCAGCCGCATGCGGCTGGTGTTCGGCACGCCGGCGGCGATCAACGGCGCATTCCGCTCCGACTGGGAGTGGATGGCCGACCCGAAGCAGGCAGGCGTCGGCGCATTCGGCGACCTCGGTACTCACAAGCTGGACCTGCTGCTGTACCTGATCGGCGACACCGCCCGCCTGGAGGCGGTCACCGCCAGCTTCTCGCGGCCCCTCGGGCGCTACGCGGAGGGCGAAGAGTGCGGCGAGGCGATCCTGCGCTTCGACAACGGCACCATCGCCACCCTGGCGGCGAGCTGGGTGGACCTGGTGGAGCCGTCATCGCTGCTGATCACCGGGACCAAGGGCCACGCGGTGATCCGCAACGCGCCCGGCATGCCGCACAACGACTGGAACAACGAGCTGTTCCTGCTCACCGACGCCGTCGACGGCGCCACCGGCAAGGACCCGTGGACCGAGCTGCCGGAGGCACTGCCGCGGCCGCTCGAGCAGTTCATCGCCGCCGTCGTACACGGCGAACGCGACCACCTGGTGAGCGTGCGCGAGGCGGCGTACAGCAGCTACGTCATGGAGATGATATCGAGAGCGGCCGCCGAACGGCGCTGGCTGCCGATCGACCCCGCAGCCCTGTAACGCCGGTTTCGGACGGTTTACGCCCGGACCAGGCGAGGGGCGATCGGCAACGGGAGTCTTGACAGCACGCGCGGCAATCGGCACGGTCGCGAAGTGGATTTCTGTCTGAGCGGGTGTGTACTTGGCCGCTGAACGGGTAGAACTCAACGGGGTCAGGTACCGGGTTCCGGACGCTCCGGTTGTGGTGGTGTGCGTCGACGGCGGCGACCCGGAATACTTCGCGGCGGCACGGGCGGCCGGGTGCATTCCCACCGTCTCCCGCTTCATGGACACCGGATTCAGCGCGGTAGCGCACTGCGGCATCCCCAGTTTCACCTGCCCCAACAACATGTCGATCGCCACCGGGGCGCCGCCGAACGTGCACGGCATCTCCGGGAACTTCTATCTCGACCGCGCCACCGGCCAGGCGGTGGTCATGACCGGCCCCGAGTTGATGCGCTCGCGCACGGTGTTCGACGTGCTGTCGAAGGCCGGCGCCCGGACCGTGGTGATCACCGCCAAGGACAAGCTCCGCACCCAGCTCGGCAAGGGCCTGGACGTCGCCGCCGGCAACGTGTGCTTCTCCTCCCAGCACGCCGACCGCTGCACCGCCGCCGAGAACGGCATTACCGACGCACTCGGCTTCGTGGGACAGCCGCTCCCCGACATGTACTCCGAGGAACTGTCGCTGTTCGTGCTCGATGCCGGTATCCGGTTCCTGGAGCAGGACGATCCACCGGCGCTGCTGTACCTGTCGCTGACCGACTACGTGCAGCACAAGTACGCTCCCGACCATGCCGCCGCCCTCGCCTTCCACGCGGCGCTGGATGAGCGCTTCGCGCGCCTGCAGGAGCTGGGCGCGACCGTGGCCCTGACCGCCGATCACGGCATGAAGGACAAGTGCGGCGCGGACGGCAGCTACCACATCGTCTACCTGCAGGATCTGCTGGACGAGCGCTTCGGCGTGGGCCGCACCCGGGTGATCTGCCCGATCACCGACGCGTTCGTCGGCCACCACGGATCGCTCGGCGGATTCGTGCGGGTCTATTGCTTCGGCGGCGTGGAGCCGCGCGACGCAGCCGATTTCATCCGCCCGCTCCAGGGCATCGAAGAGGTGCTGGAGCGCGAGGATGCGGCCCAGCGGTTCGATCTTCCCGCCGACCTGGAGGGAGACGTGGCGGTGATCTCCACCGCGGACTACTGTGTCGGCATGGGGCGCGCCGACCACGACCTGGCCGACCTGCACGGCGAACGCCTGCGTACCCACGGTGGAATCTCCGAGCAGGACGTGCCGTTCATCGTCAGCCGGCCGCTGAACGCCGCCTACCGCGCACGGGCGCGGTCGGAGCAACTGCTGAACCACCAGATCTTCGACTACGCCATCAACGGCACCGCCTGAGGGCGCACTGAGCAGCAGCCCGTGGCACCGCGTACGGCCCGCGCCGCCGTCTACGACGCACCCAATACGCCGTTCGTCATCCGCCGCTATCCGTTGCGCGACGCGCGCCGCGACGAGGTCCTGGTACGGGTCACGATGTCGACCATCTGCCGCTCCGACATCCACTCCTACCACGGCCATCGCCCCAACCCGTGCCCGGGGATCCTCGGCCACGAGATCATCGGCGTCATCGATCAGCTCGGGGCGGACATCGAGACCGATATGCGCGGCGATCCGGTGGCGGTCGGCGACCGCATCACCTGGACCGAGTACTTCCACCACGGCCCGTCCTACTACCGGGAGGTTCACGACCTGCCGCAGAAGTCGGTGGGCGTAAGAAAATACGGGCACGACCTGGTGGCCGACGACCCGCACTTCCTGGGCGGCTTCGCCGAGTACTGCTACGTCCTGCCCGGCACCGGCATCCTGAGGCTCCCCGACGAGCTGAGCGACGAGGAGGCCACCCCGATCAACTGCGGCGTCGCCACCGTCGTCGCGATCACGGAGGCGACGCGGATCGGGCTGGGCGACGTCGTGGCCGTCCAGGGACTGGGCCTGCTGGGCCTGTACGCGTGCGCCATCGCCAAGGCGCGCGGCGCCCGGCGCGTGGTCGGCATCGACAGCGTGGGCGACCGCCTCGCGGCGGCCCGCAAGTTCGGCGCGGATGCCGTGATCGACGTGTCCGGCCGCGGCTCGCACGACGTGGTGGCCGCGGTGCGCGAGCTGGCGCCGCCCGACGGCGTCGACGCGGTAATCGAGGTGTGCGGCAATGCCGCCGTGATTCCGGACGGGCTGGAGATGCTGCGCATCGGCGGCCGCTATACCCTGGGCGGCATCGTCACCCCGGACGCCGACGTCACCATCGACGCCAACGTGCTCGTGAAGAAGTGGATCACGCTGCGCGGCGTCCACAACTACCACCCGCGGCACCTGGTCCAGGCGCTGGATTTCGTGGTGGCCAACCGCGACCGGTTTCCGTTCCGGGAGATCGTCGACGCCCGGTTCACGCTTGACCAGATCGACGAAGCGTTTCAGCGGGCGGCCGAGCGCACAGTCCTGCGTGCCGCTATCGTTCCCTGAGGAGCACCGACCGAGATGACCCCGGCGACACCTGACCTGGCATTCGAACCGCGCGGACTGTTCATCGGCGGCGAATGGGTAGCCGCCCAGGCCGGAGGTACCATCACCAGCATCAATCCGGCAAACGGCGAGCTGCTGGGAGCGGTGCCGCTGGCCGACGAGCACGACGTGGAGCGGGCGGTCGCCGCCGCCAAGGCCGCGTTCCCGGCGTGGGCGGCGCTGCCGGTGACGCGGCGCGCCGACTACCTGCGCCGGCTCGCCGATGCCGTCGAGCGCAACGCCGACTGCCTGGCGCTGATGGACGCGGTGGACAGCGGCAATGCGATCTCCGGCATGCGCGGGGACATGACCTGGACCGCCGACGCGCTACGCTACTTTGCCGCGCTGGTCACCGAGATGAAGGGCGAGACCATGTCGCGCGAGCAGGGGCATCTCAACCTGACCCTGCGCCAGCCCTACGGCGTGGTCGCCAGGATCAACCCGTTCAACCACCCGTTCCGCTTCTGCGCCGAGAAGGCGGCGTCCGCGCTTGCCGCCGGCAACACCGTGGTGATCAAGGGACCGGAGCAGGCGCCGCTGTCGAGCCTCAGGCTGGGCGAGCTGTGCGCGGAGATCTTTCCACCGGGAGTGGTGAACATCGTGACCGGCGACGGCGCCACCGGATCGGCCATGGTGCGCCATCCGGACGTGGCGCGGGTCGGCTTCGTCGGCTCGGTGGAGACCGGCCGCCGCGTCGCCCGCGAAGCTGCCGAGAGCCTCAAGGAGGTGACCCTGGAGCTGGGCGGCAAGAACCCGATCGTCATCTTCCCCGACGCCGACCCGGCCAAGGCCGCGGCCCAGGCGGTAGCGGCGATGAACATGAACCGCCAGGGGCAGTCCTGCTCGTCCACCTCGCGGGTACTGGTGCACCGGTCGCTGCACGAGCGCGTGCGCGCCGAGCTGGTCAAGGCCGCGGCCGCCATCCCGATCGGCCTGCCCTGGCTGGAGGATGCCGAGATGGGGCCGATCGTGTCGCGGCCGCAGTACGAGCGGGTGCTCGGCTACGTCGCCTCCGGCCGCGACGAGGGCGCCGAGCTGCTCACCGGCGGCGGCCCGCCGCCCGCTCCGGAACTCGCCGCGGGCTTCTTCATCGAGCCCACCGTGTTTGACCGCGTGCGGCCCGAGATGCGTATCGGCAGCGAGGAGATCTTCGGACCGGTGATGGCGATCATGAGCTGGTCCGACTTCGACGAGATGATCGAAGTCGCCAACGGCGTGATGTACGGGCTGACGGCGTCGCTGGTGACCAACGACTTCGGCGCCGCGATGCGCGCCGCCGAGCGGTTGCAGGCGGGCTACGTGTGGATCAACTCCTCGGGCCGCTACCTCGGCGCGCCCTATGGCGGCTGGAAGCAGAGCGGGATCGGCAAGGAGGAGTCGTTCGAGGAGCTGCTGAGCTTCACCCGGGTCAAGAACATCAACATGCGTTGGTAGCTGCTTGAAGGGCCAACGCCGGTGGGACGGGATGGGCCAAAAGCGTCGCCGGCAAGCGGCGGTTTTGGGGCGCTATCGCCCGAGTACGGCCGGGGCCAAGTCGCCGATCGAGCCGCCGAGCGCGTCGTCGCTGCGCGCATCGGACGCGGCCAGTGCCTGCGCCGCGGTCGGCACCGGCGTGTCGTACTGGTAGCCGGGCTGCACGCGCTGTCGCTTCCAGGCGGTGCGCATTTCGCGCCAGGCGCCGACCAGGGTGCGCGGCGGCGGGCAGTCGGCGGCGATGGCGCGGCTGAGCTTGCGCAGGTTGTAGCATGGCACGCCGGCGTACATGTGGTGCTCCATGTGCCAGTTCATGCGCCAGTACAGGAACGACGACAGCGGGTCGATTCGGATGCTGCGCACGCACTTGCGGAAGTCGGCGATGTTGTCGCGCAGGCCGCAGTGCATCGGCATGAACACCAGGTAGCGCCACCAGTTGGCTGCCGCCACCGGCAGGCTGATCAGCACCGGCAGCAGCCACAGCCCGGAGGCCACCGCCACCACCAGCACCGAGCCGTGGAACAGCAGCAGGATCCGCGCCCAGCGAATCGACTTGCGCCGTTCTTCCGGGTGCGCCTCGTACAGCGCGACGATCCACTCCTGGGCGCGCACCCCGACCGGCTCGGTGTCGCCGACCGTGTCCGCCCGCATCGGCAGTCCGAGCGCCGCGGTCACGGTGTAGCGCAGGAGCGGCCACAACCCGCGGCACATCGGCCCGCCGGTGATGTTGACGGTCAGCAGTTGCAGCACGTACAGCCAGCGCAGCGTCGGCGACTGCGGCAGCACCACCTCGCGGTCGCCGTCCGGGTGCAGCGTGTAGCGGTGGTGGTAGGTGTGGCTCAGCGCGTAGTCGTGGTGGTTGAACCACGCCAGCGGCGCGAAGATGCGCAGGAAGACCCGGTTGAGCCGCTTGGTCTTGAACACCGTGCCGTGGTCCAGCTCGTGGCACGCCGCGGACAGGAAGCTGCCGAATGTGCAGTGCAGGTAAAGCGCCAGTGCGAAGCCGACCCATGCCTGCTGCAGGAACAGGTAGTACGTAATCGTCGCGGTGGCGGCAAACAGGGCCAAGTTGCCCCCGGCCTGCAGCCACCCCTGCAGGTCGCTGCGCTGCATCAGCCGGCGCAACGCCTGCGGCTCGATCGGGCTGCGATACCAGCGCACGCGCTTGGTGCGGGTAACCTCGTTCAGCGGCGGGCGATCAACTGGCATGGTTCTCAGGGATGAACCATACAGGAACACCGTGTAACGGGCAATGCGGGATTCGAACCCACGACCTCTGGCTCCGGAGGCCAGCGCTCTATCCAGCTGAGCTAATTGCCCTCTTGGTCGGTCCGGCGACCCAGGCCCAACCTACCCCACTACTCCTCGCCGATGCAAGCGGATCCGTTCGTTCCTTCGTCGGACGCCAAGAATCCGCTCGCCATGCGGCGCGCGGAGCCGGCGTCAAGCGCCCGGCTCCGGGGCGTCAAACACGTCGGCAACGGTGATGCGGAAGCCGTCGAGCAGCGGCGATGTCGCGACCCCGCCGCGGGCGTATGCTCCATCCTCCACATAGCCGTCGGGCCCTAGCGTGAGGACGGTAATGAGCTCGTCGCGCGGGTCGACGATCCAATACTCACCGATCCCCGCCTCGGCATAGTCTTCCTTCTTGTCGACCAGATCCCGGTCCGGCCGATCCGGGCTCACCACCTCCACGACCAGGTCGGCTCCCAGCCAGAAGCGATCCTGGTAGCGCGAGTCGGAACTGTCGCACAGCACCAGAAGGTCGGGCTCCCGGAACTTGCCCTCACGCACACGCAACCGAAGCGCCGAGAACAGGACCACGCCGCCACGCGGCCCAAGCCACGCGTGAAACAGGCGATAGAGCAACGCGAGGATAACCTGGTGGGAGGAAGTCGGCATGGGCAACTCCTGGACGTAGCCGTCGGTGAACTCGATCAAGCGGCGGCTGCGATCGGTGAGCCACAGGTACTCTTCGTCGGTCCAGGCTCCCTGGCGAGGCACGGCCTCGCACAGTATGGCGTTCAACTCATTCTGCGAGGTGGACACCGATGGAGTGGACCCAGCCATATGGGGCCCATGGTTTCACGAGCACCCGAAGGGCGTCAACCAAATCGATCACTACGGGTGCGAACGCCGAAAGCGGTAGCAAATCATTGACTCTGAGGCGGAAAAAAGGTCTACCTACCCCACGACACCACACCATGGGGAGGTAGACCATGAATACGGAAGGACTTATAACGGCCGCCGAGGGCCTTGTCAAGGAGTTGCAAGGGCGCATCAACGGCGGCCGGATGGATCTCCAGGAGGCGGAAGCCAAGATCCTTGAGATGGTGAACTGGATCGGCGACGAGATGGTGCAGGAAGTGGTAGCCGGACTCGCGGAGCCGACATCCGCCAACCAGATCACGGTTGGCGGTGAGGTGGCAGTGTTCGAGCGGGTGCGTAACCTGCGGTTCATCAACCGCTTCGGCGAAGAAGTGGTGCACCCGCGGCGCTGCTACCGGTACCGGCACCGGAGCGGAGGCGTGGCGCCGCTGGATGTGAAGCTGGGGATCGACGGGTGCTTCGGATTCTCACCGCTGATGACGTACCTGATCTGCATGCTGGGCGCGGATGAGTCGTATGCCGGTGCAGCGGCAAAACTGGAGGCGATGCTCGGGTTCAAGGTGAGCTCGACGGCGGTGCAGCGCACTACCGAGAAGACGGGAGAGCGGATACCCGATACCCCCGACGATCTAATTGATGAGCAGCGTCAGCGGCAGCCATGTTCCCTGATGGTGGTCGAGGTAGACGGAACGACGAGCCCGCAGATCACGGAGCAGGAAGGGATTACTGGTCTTGCCAGCCTCCGGGCGCCGACCTGTTACAAGGAGTGCAACCTGATAGTCATCGAGAAGCACGATGATGGCAAGGTGATCGACCGCTGGACCGGAGGACGCTATGGACCACGCGGTGAGTTTGCCGGCTACGCCGAGCAGGCTGGACTGCGAATGGGCTTCCTGGACGCTCCACGAACGCTGTTCCTCGGTGATGGTGCACACCACAACTGGGAACTGCAGCAGACCCACTTCCCCGGCGCGATACCGATCCTGGACTACTACCACGCGGCTGAGCACCTCGCCGATTACTGCAAGCTGCTGTCTGCTACGCTACGCGATGCCGTCGAGCGCAGCTTGTCCACGATGATGTGGGAAGGCGAGGTGCTGCAGATGATCCACGAGATGAAGCGTTCACTGTCGAAGGTCACCGATACTGACGAAGCGTGGAAGCAGATCAACTACTTCACGAACAACCAGGACCGTATGGACTATGCCCGTTACCGCGATCTCGGGTGGCCGATCGGCAGTGGCTTGGTCGAAGGGCAGTGCAAATTGGTTGTCGGTCGACGCTTCAAGGGCAACGGGATGAGATGGCGACCGCACGACAACCGCTGCGTGCTACGCACCCGTCTGGCTCTGCTCAACGGCGACCTCAAGCGCTATTTCAGTCCTCCTGACGACTGCGAGATCAAAGCGGCCTGATCGTGTCAACCCCTGTTACCGCTTTTGGCATTGGCACCCGATCACTACGATTCCGGTACATGGCGCGTTACACACGGATCGGGTTGGTCCAGGCGCGGCGTCCGCGTTTGTCGAACACGGTGAGCCGTGCGTACGGGCCCTTGATCCCGGCCAGGTCGAGTTCGGCGGCGGTGATGTCCGCGGTGCCCACTACCGTGGACGACGAGGAACTGCGGCCGGTCAGCCGCATGGCGCGCACCGGCGAGGTGCGCACGGAGAGCTTGCCGCCGCGCTCCGGAGCGACGCCGAGGATCTCCGGACCCTGGCTCGCGTAGAAGCTGCCGGCGTGCAGCGCCTCGACCAGGGCGTCCGGGTGCAGGTGCTCGCAGCGTACCATCACCCAGTTCTTGCCCCAATCGGGCATCGCGGGCTTGAAGTGCGCGTCATCGGTGGCGATGGCGTGGTAGTAGTGGCCCTGGCTGAGCAGCCTATCGAGGTAGCCGCTGCTGTCGCCCTTGCCGTTGGCCACCGTGCAGGTGGTATTGACGATCTCGATGGCGCCAGCCGCCTTCAGGGACAGAACGTCGGCGTCGGTCAGGTCGTACCAGGCCGGATGGGCGGCCGCCACGTAGGCGCCGGCCGCCTTGGCGCGGGCGGCGAGCTGCGGGCCGGTTTCGTCGGCTCCGGTTGCCGTGAAGTCGAGCGGCAGCCCGACCGCCAGGATGTGCCAAGCCTCGCCCAGGCTGGTCGGGGGGGCGTGCAGCTCGGCGCCGATGACGGTAGTGAACCGGTCGCTCCGATACGGTGTCGTGTCGGAGACCGGAAACCCGTACTTGGCGAGAAAGTGGTCGGTCAGGCTGATGAAGTGGTAGCCGCGGCGCCGGTAGTGGGCGCACACGTCGGGCGGCGTCTTCAAACCGTCCGAGTTGGTGGAATGGGTGTGCAGGTTGCCGCGGTACCAGTGACCGGGCTTGGCGAACGGCAGCGTGTCCATCGAATCGTCTCCTTGTCAGTCGGGATCAGTCAGGATCGGTAGGGATCAATCGGGATCGGTCAGGATCATTCGAGCCGCCGGAGAGGGCGCCACCGGTGGCAGGCCCTCTCCGCGGCAGATGGCGACTGCCGCCGCCGCTACAGGTTGGCGTCGGCGTAGTCCTGGTAGGCCTGGCGGAACTCTTCGTAGCCGTTGTCCTTCAGGCCCTGCAGGTACTCCGCCCACAGCGCTTCGACTTCCGCCTCGGAGTCGGCGATCAGCATCTTCGCGAACAGCGGCGCGCGCACGTTCTCGTCCAGGTTCACGCGGATGTCCTCGACCTCGGCCAACGTGACCAGGTCCATCGGGTTGGGCCGCACCAGCGGCTTGGCCTCGTTGATGCGCTGCACGGCGCTGCCGCCGGCCTCGTAGTCTTCGCGGTTCGCCCACACCTCGACGTTGGCCATCGCCTCCTCGAAGGTGGGATAGTCGTTGATCGGGATGTAGCCGTGCACGGTGCTGAAGAACCCCCACCAGCGCGGCCACGACTTGTTCACCAGTTCGACGTCGTAGTCCTGCTGCCACTGCTCGAAGTCGAGGTCGTAGATGCCGTCCACCATGTTGCTCCAGTGGCGGTCCTCGATGCCGGCCACGAACAACTGGCGGCCCTCGCGGCTGTTTGCGAACTCGATCACCTCCAGCGACTTGTCGATGTACTTGGAGTCGGCGGAGACGCCGAGCAGCAGCCACCACGATACGCCGGCTCCGTTCAGCTTGTAGCCGGGCGCCACCACGGGCGGATCGGGCGAGTCGAACGCCGCCTCAGGCACCCCGATGCGCTCCACCCGGTTGGGCGTGACGTACGCGACCGGCGCAAAGAAGGCGCCGCCGCGATTGGAATAGATCCACGCGTTGGAGGCTTCCTCGTTGTTGGGGTGATTGATGAAGTCGGTGTTCAGGGCGCCTTCACGGTACAGCCGGTTGCCGAATTTGAGCGCCTCCAGGGTACCCTGGTGGGTGGCCAGCGATATCACCGTGCCATCCTCCTGCACCTCCATGTCCTTGATGTTGGCGCTGGCGTTGAAGGCCATGAAGATCGGCGCTCCCACGCCGGTCGCGGCGCTGGTCACGAAGCCGGTGGTGTCGTCCTTGCCGTTGCCGTCCGGATCGTCATCGCTGAACGCCTTGAGCACCTCGTACAACTCGTCGGGCGTGTGCGGCATCGCCAGGCCCAGGTTGTCCAGCCAGTCCTGGCGAATGTGGAACTGCCAGTCGTAGCCGTGGTGGGTGCCGGGCACGTAGTAGTGGCCGCCATCGATCGTCAGTGGCTTGAACATGTCCGCCGTCATCACCTTGTGGATGAACGGATACTTCTCCGGCGTGACGTGGTCGTCGAGATTCGCGATCAGCCCCTCCTCGGCCCATTGCTGCCAGGGGTTCTGGCCCTGGTTGGACACGTGCATGATGTCCAGCGGGTCTCCCGAGGCCATCATCAGGTTGAGCTTCGACCACACCTGGTCCCAGGGCCCGCCCACGATCTGCAGGTCGATGTTCAGCCGGCGCTCCATCTCATTGATGCTGAGATCGGTGTCCTGGTCCATGCGCAACGGCCCCGGCACGAACACCTTGATCGGCACGATCTCGGCGGCCGCGCCCTCTTCGCCCTCGGCAGCGGCCCACACCGTGGCGCTCATGGTGCACAGCAAGGCGATACAGGCACCGGCCGCGACGCAGAATCGGGTGCGGCTGCCTGCCCTGAAAAAGATTTTGGATGTCATTCGACACCTCCTTGAATTGGTGGAATCTGCAGCAAACGCTGCGCGAATTGACTCACTCCTTGATGGCTCCGAGCATGATGCCCTTGACGAAGTGCTTCTGGATGAACGGGTACACCATCATGATCGGGATGATGCTGATCGCGATCACCGCCGCCTTCAACATCTGCGGCACCACGTCGGTCGGCACGAACACGCTCGACGCACTCACGACCAGGTTGCGCATCACCATCGACAGTGGATACAGCTTGGCGTCGGAGATGAACAGCATCGGGAAAAACCAGTCGTTCCAGAAGTACACCGAGTAGAACAGCCCGATGGTCGCCACGATCGGCATCGAGGTCGGCAGCACGATCAGGAACAGGATCTGGATCTCGTTGTAGCCGTCGATTCGGGCCGAGTCCTCCAGGCTCTGCGGCACCGCGGTGGCGAAGTAGTTCTTCATCAGGATCAGGTTGAAGGTGTTGATGGCGTTGGGCACGAACAGCACCAGCAGCGAGTTGCGCATGCCCAACGAGGTGAGCAGGATGTACAGCGGAATCAGGCCGCCGGAGAAGAACATGGTGAAGATGATCAGCCGGAAGAAGAAGTTCCTGCCCGGCAGGTCGTTCTTGGACAGCACGTAGGCGCCCATCGAGGTAAGCAGCAGGCTGAGCGCGGTGCCGGCGGTGGTCACCAGCACGCTGACGAAGAAGGCGACGTACACCAGCGGGCGCGACAGCGCGGTCTGGAAGCTCGCCAGGGTGAAGCTCTTGGGGATGATGTGGTAGTAGTCGGCGAAGAAGCCGCGCTCGGTGGCGGTGGCGACCACCAGGATGTACCAGAACGGGTACAGCGTGACCGCCGTGGCCACCAGCAGCAGGAAGTAGTTGAAGAAGTCGAACGGCTGCATGCGCTGGCGAGCCATGATCAGCGTACCGTCCCGACGTTGCTCTGCGACCCGTAAATGCCTTCCACGCCGAACAGCTTGCAGGCGTTGTTGGCCGCGATCAGCAGGCCCAGCCCCACCACCGACTTGATGATGCTGGCCGCCGACAGCAGCCCGAACTTCGGGTTCTGCTGCAGGTTCCTGACGATGTAGGTGTCCAGGATGTCGGCGGTTTCGTATACCACCGGGTTGTACAGGTTGAATATCTGGTCGAAGCCGATCGCCAGGATGTTGCCGAGAAAGAGGATCGCCATGATCGCCACCGTGTTGGAGATGCTCGGCAGCGTGATGTACCACGCCATCTGGCGCCGCTTGGCGCCCTCCACCTGCGCGCACTCGTACAGCGCCGGGTCGATGCCGGCGATCGCCGCCAGGTAGATGATCGAGGTCCAGCCGGTCTCCTTCCACAGCTCGGTGGAGATCAGCACCCAGCGGAAGTAGCGGTTGTCGATCAGGAAGCCCACCTGCTCGAAGCCGAGCGCCTGCAACAGCACGTTGACCGCGCCGGTGTCCCTGACCAGCAGGGTGTTGATGATGCCGGCGAGCGCCACCCAGGAGACGAAGTGCGGCAGGTAGGTCACGGTCTGCACCACCCGCTTGTAGCCGGAATGGAACACCTCGTTGAGCAGCAGCGCGAACAGCACCGGCGCCGGCACTCCGAAGATGAAGCGCAGCACGTTGATCACGATGGTGTTGCGGAACGCGAGCTGGAAGTTCTTGTCGGTAAACAGGCGAACGAAGTTGTCGAAACCCACGAACGGGCTGGCGAAGCCGCGCGAGAAGCGGAAGTCCTGGAACGCCAGCACGATGCCGTACATCGGCGCGTACTGGAACACGAGGTACCAGGCCAGCACCGGCACCATCATCAGGTACAGGTAGCGCTTCTTGATCAGTAACTTGATGAACCGCTGGCGCGGAGACGCTACCGCGATGGCGGCGGCCTCGACCCGGTTGGCCATGGCGCGAATCGTACGGTTGGGCTACAACATGCGTCAAGCAACAGCGTCGGCGCGCCCGCGCGGTGCATCGGGAGGGGGGTGACCATGAACGTGCTGATAACCGGAGGCAGCGGCCGGCTCGCGGGCTACGTGGCGCGGGAGCTTGCCGAACACCGTCTGGTGCTGACCGACGTCCGGCCGCCGCCCGGCGACCGCGCCCACCTGCCGTTCGTGACCGCCGACCTGACCGAGTTCGCCGACTGCCGCCGCGTGATCGCCGCGAGCGAGCCGGAGGTGATCGTGGCGCTCGGAGCCATTCCGTACGCCACCGACAAGGCCGGACGCGACGGCGGCGGACCGCCGTTCGACACTACCATGCGGGTCAACGTGCTCGGCCTCTACTACCTGCTGATGGCGGCGGCCGAGGCGGGCGTCAAGAAGGTGGTGCAGACCAGCTCGGTGGTCGCCATCAAGGGCGGCGCCACCACCTACCGCTACCTGCCGATTGACGACGACCACCCCGGCTGCGTGACCGAGTCCTACATCTTCTCCAAGATGGCGGGCGAAATGATGCTGCAGTGGTTCTGGCGTGCGCACGGCATCCACTCGGTGGCGTGCCGGCCGGCCTGGATCTGGACTCCGGAGCAGTTGCAGGAGCACGCCCGCACCATCGCGCCGACCACCGCGTGGGAGCCGGGGCTGTGGCACTGCGTGGACATCCGCGACGTGGCCCGCGCCCACCGCCTGCTGTTCGACGCCCTCGACCGGCTGCCGCCGGCCGCGTGCTTCTACGCCGGCGCGGCCGACCACCGCGCCCCGGAAGAGTCACGCGAACTGATCGAGCGCCTGCGTCCGGAGCTGGTCGGCGCCATCCCGATCGACCTCACCGGCCGGCAGGCGTTCGTCAGCTACGCCAAGGCCGAGGCCGCCGTCGGCTACCAGCCCCGCCACTCCTGGACCGACTGGCGCTGACGCACGCGCGTCGAGCGGGTCCACCACCCGCGGTCGCCCACCTCGGCCCGCCGACGCGCCCTTGGTTCATTGACATCGCCCGGTTGATCGGCGGGCGTCGATCAGTAGGCAATGCTTGTGAAACAGGTTGCTACCACCGTAAGACGGGCGGATGTCAGTCGCTGCCCTGCTGTGCCGACCGTTCCGGCTGTCGAGGCTTGTCGAGGCTTGTCGATCAGCCCCACCTCCATATCAAGTTCACGCTTCGTTCTTTCGGTCGGCGGGTCCGGACGCCGAAAGCTGCGATCCGCGGCCGTGGCGCGAGCCATTCGTGTCAGGAACTTGTGCGTTCCTGGCGCGCTGCGATGTCGACCGTTCGCCGAGGGTCGATGACCAGGCGGATGCCGCGGAGGACGTCGGTCACGTGCTCTCCGCCGAGCCGTCCGATGCGCTCGGTCAGTTCGCCCTTGTCGATGGTGAACAGTTGCGTCACGTTGACGACACTGTCGCGCGGCAGGTTGCCTTCACCCTTCGGTAGCAGCACGTTGCCCGGAGCTTCGGCACGGCTCAGGTTGGACGTCAGCGCGCACACTACAACGGTGGCCAGCCGGCTGTGGTTGAACAAGTCGTTCTGAATCACCACGAACGGTCGCCGCAACGCCGGCCGCGAACCGGACGACTGGCCCAGGTCCACCCAATACAGATCCCCCTGCCTGATCACCACCTGTCGGCGGACCGCCGTTGCAGAGGGCGGATTCCCAGCAGGGTGGCCGACTCTTCGTCGTCGGGAAAGTCGGCGTAAGCAGCGTTCAGACCCTCGAGGAGAACCCGATTCTCCGCCCTCGCCAGAAACTCCTCCAGCGCCAGCGCGTACAGGCGGCTGCGTGGCGTACCCCACCTGCGCGCCACCTCGTCCACGCGCTGCGCCAACGCCCGCTCAACCGAAACCGCAACCCGGATCTTCGCCATTTCATACTGTCCTTCTGAAAAGAAGTATGACACTTCCACCGCCGGCGTCAAGCCGACCGCCGGCTATGTCTCGCGGATCGAACGAGCAACACGCACCGGCTCCGTGGCGACACTTGCTGCCATCGCCAAGGCCCTGGACGTGGAACTCGACGACTTGATCAACGGCTGATCGACAAACCCGTGCCTACCAGCCCATCGCGTAGGCGATGTTGTTCCGGGCGGTGGCGGCACCGAGAATCAGGCCGCGGTCGGCGTGGCAGTGGATCGCCAGCGGCTTGCCGTTGCTCCAACCGTCGATCGGCCGGACATCGTGACCGCGCCGGCGCAGGCCCGCGAGCGTCTCCTCGGGGATGCGCGACTCGGCTTCCACCCGGCCCGGATAGGCGCTGCGCGGGTAGAACGACGAGGGAAAGTGCGTCGTGTGCACGGTGGGCGCGTCGAGCGACTGTTGCAGGTCCATGCCGAATTCCACGTAGTTCAGGAAGAACTGCAGCGTCCACTGGTCCTGGCCGTCGCCGCCGGGGGTGCCGAACGCCAGGAACGGCGCACCGTCGCGGGTGACGATGGTGGGCGTCAGCGTCGCGCGCGGCCGCTTGCGCGGCTGCAGGGCATTCGGTCGGCGCGGATTGAGGTAGAACATCTGGCCGCGCGTGCCGAGCGGGAAGCCCAGCCCGGCGATCACCGGCGACGAGCCGATCCAGCCGCCGCTCGGGGTAGCCGCCACCATGTTGCCGTCGGCGTCCACCGCGTCGAGATGGGTGGTGTCGCCGCGATGCGTTGCATCCGCCGGCACGGCACGGCTACCGGCGCCTTCGGCCAGACTCCGATGCCCCGCCGCAAGTCCCAGGGCACGCCGATTGTCATCCAGCACGCTGCGAGCCGCGTAATCGGGCACACCCGTGCCGAGGTCGCCGGGCCGCGACTCATGGGAGGCGGCCGGCCCGATCTGGGCGGCACGCCGTTCGCCGTAGCCGGCGGACAGCAGCACGTCGAACGGGACCGTGTCGAAGCCGGGATCGCCGTAGTACGCTTCGCGGTCGGCGAACGCCAGCTTGGCGCACTCGATCCATGCGTGCAGGTAGTCGGCGGAGTTGTGGCCCAGCGCCTTGATGTCCAGGTGCTGCAGGATTGCGAGCTGCTGCAGGAACACCGGCCCCTGGGTCCACGACGAGCACTTGAACACGTCCATGCCGCGATAGTTCACCGTCACCGGCTCCTCCACCCCGGCGTGCCAGTCGGCGAAGTCCTCAAGCGAAAGGAGACCGGTGTGGGCGGCGCCGCTGGCATCCGTCACCGGGTGGTCGCCGATGAAGCGCACGATCCGCTCCGCGATCTGGCCGCGGTAGAAGGCATCGCAGGCGGCCTCGATGCCGGCCACCCGGCCGCGGCCCTTGGCGCCCTCCTCGGCCCGGCACATGATGCGCAGCATGGCGCCGAAGTCGGGGTTGCGCAGCACCTCGCCCACCGCGGGCGCGCCGCCGCCGGCCAGGTAGACGGCGCCGGTGGTCGGATAGCGCTCGGTGTAGGTCCTCCGCTCCTGGTGCAGGTGGCGGCTCAGCGCCTCGTACACCGGGAAGCCCTGCTCGGCGAGCTCGATGGCGGGCTGCAGGATCTCGGCGAAGCTCATCGTCCCGAACCGGGCCAGCGCGGTGGCCCAGGTTCCCACCACCGCCGGCACGCACGCCGGCAGGTAGCCGTCGCCGGGAATGAGGTCGATGCCGCGCTCACGGCACCAGTCGATGGTGAACGCCGCCGGCGACCAGCCCATGCCGGAGATGGCGTACGTCTTGCGCTCGCGAGCCGAGTAGATCAGCGTCGGCACCTCGCCACCGATGCCGCACAGGTGCGGCTCCAGCAGCGTCAGGCAGACGCCCATCGCGGCGGCCGCGTCGATGGCGTTGCCGCCGGCGGTCATGATCCGCAGCCCCGCGGACGCAGCCAGGTAGTGGCCGGCGGTCACCACGCCGCGGCGGCCCATGATTACCGGTCGTGTTCTGAATCCCATTCGTGTGGCCCCGATCCTACACCGATTCGGCGACCGCGTCGGCCCGCCGCGGCGGGTGGGTGCGAACGCCAGAAGCAGCAAAAGTCGCATGGCCGGGATCGACGACGGCTTGCAGGGGCGCACGGCGGGCGGCCAATCCCGAACGCGGCCACGGCGAGGAAGTCGCGCTACCTCCCCGGCTCCGCAGCCGGCGCCGGTCCGTAGCCGTGGCACATGCGGTGGTGGGCAAAGCACGATAAAACGAGGTTCTCCGGCTCCGGGCCGCCTCCCTCGGCAACCGGCAGCAGGTGGTGGATCTGTAGCAGGTGGGGGGAATTGCAGCGGCGCCCGGTGAGCGGATCCCGAAAGCGGCAGCGTCCCCCGTCGCGCAGCCAGACGTGACGCCGGACCGCCGCCGGAATGGGGCGCCGCACCGGCGACCGGCGGGGGCCGCGCCTCGCACCGCGGGTGAACTGCGGCGATGCTCCCGTCGGCGCACCGCCGGCTCCACATGCCGGCGACACGCCGCCTGCCAACTCCGGCGCCGGAGGAGCGCCGGGTGAGACCGGCTCCGGGTCGGTACCGGCCGCCGCGGCGCCGCTGGTGGACTGCGGCGGCGAAGAAGTGGCCGGCGGGGACGGCGCGGCGTCGTAGCCGGCCGCTGGGCCGCTCCTGGCGAACTTCGGCGCCGCAGCCGCTTCCGGCGCGCCCGACGGCCCGGCCCGGCGGGCGGAATCTGCCGGCGCGGTGGTGGGCACGGCCAAGCGCGGAGCAGCGGACGCGGGCCCCCTTGCGGCCGTGCACGGCACTCGGAAGCCGGTGCTCCGACCCTCCGGCGCCACGGCAGCGGCAGGCGTGGCCGAAGCCGGCTCAGGCGCCGATCCTGTCGGGTGGGACTCGACAACCGGCGCCACCGTAGCGGCGGGCGCGGCCGAAGCAGCGCGACGGGAGTAGGTGCCGGGCACCACTGCACCGGCTGCCATCGCGGCTGGTGGTGCAGTGGGTGCCGCGCTACGCACCGGGGCAGCGTTGGGCGATATCGCGGCCCGGGGCTGCTCTCTGACGGCGACGGTCTCTCCCTGCGGCGCCGGCGCATCGCCGCTCCCACCCCCAGCCGGTGCGGGCGCCGGAGCGTCGGGTGTCGTGGTCCCCTCCGGCCGCGACGATGCTGGCGTGCCGCCCGCACGCCTCCGCCGGCGCCCGCCGCCGCCGGGATCGTGCCGCGCCAGCGCCTCGCACACCAGGCGCGCCACCAGGTCGCCCCACGACATGCGCGGGTCCACGTGCGACAGCAGGTTCTTCAGTTGGCGCAGTCCCTGCTCGCACTCCTGGTCGATGCTCACCTTCAAGGTGAAGCGGTCCGGCGCCGCGGCGCGCAGCGTGTCGCGCGGCGGCACCACCTCGGGAGCCGCGCTCGCCAGCAGGCCGGCGACCTGGCGGGTGGTCATGCCGGCGGCCTGCTCGATCAGCTCGCGCTGGCGCCGCGGGTGCAGCAACGGGGCGGCGGACACCGGGCCGGCAGACCGCCGGCTCATCGGATCACCCCGGGACGGCTCCGGTGCGGGCGCCGCCGTGGGCCGCGGCTCCGATGGGGCCACGACCGGCAACGGTCCCGGCGCCGCGCGACTCGCGGGCGGCAGAAGCGGAGCAGCAAGGAGCTGGTCCGAGGAAGGTGCGGCAGGACCGGGAGCGCGCGGGGATGCGGGAGCGTGCGAGGCGGCACCGCCCGACTCCAGCAGCGCCGGCAGCGCATCGGCATGCCCGCCGCCGCGGTGCTGCGCGGCGGCGTGGCTCGCGCCCGGCACTACCGGCGTGTCTGCCGGCCCATCGCCCGCGCGGCCGGTACGCAGCGCATGCCCCGGCGCCGCCCGCGGTGGCGCGTACACGGTTGCGGTAGTCGAATCCGGGACACCGACCGGCTGCGAACCTGCCGCTCCCGGACGGGCATCGACTGTCGCCGATTCGTCGGAAAGTCGTCTGCCACGGTCGCTCCCGGTATGCCGGTCTTCACGCTCTCGGGAGTCACGCGGCGACTGCGCCGCCAATTCGTCCGACGATCGTGTGCCGCGGTCGCTTCCGGTGCGCCGGTCTTCGTGGCCTTCGATGTCACGGCGCCACCGCGCCTCCTGGTCGCCGGCGGCCACGCCGTGCGCGGCGGGCGCAGTCATCGCCGCGGCATTGGCCGCTCCCGCTCCCGCTCCGCACGCATCGGCTTCCCGGGCACCCGCTGCACTTGGCGTCGCAGGCAGGCCAGGCAGATCGTGGCAGCACTCCTGACCGGCGTTCGCGCTCGCTCTCCGGGATTGGCGCTCGGCGGCGGCAAAGGCGGTCTCCAACTGCGCCGCCGCGGTCAGGGTCAACTCACCGTTGTGCAGCTTGGCCCGTACCCAGCCGTGGCGCCGGCACAGCCGCATGGTCTGGATACGGCGTTGCGCCGCCGCATCGGTGAAGCGCAACTCCCGCACCGCGTAGTCGAACAGGCTCGAGAACCCGCGCCGCAGCGCCAGGCCGCGCCGGTCGATCTCGTCGAGGTGGTCCAGGATGTGCACTTCGAGGCCCCGCTGATTGGCCGCGAGGCGCCTGGTCTGGTCGAGGAGCTGCTGATCGCCGAGCGTGCTGAAGGGTCGTGTGCCGGTGCCGCTTGTCATACTGTAAGTATACTACTGGCCTTTAGATAGCACGTTTACTTCGGGTCTCAGACCCGGTGCCGGCAGCGCCTGTGGGGCGCGAAATGGCGCCTGCAGGGGCACGCGGTCAGGCACTTGGCGGTTGCGGACCATTGCCGGGCTTCCAGGCGCACCAGGGGCCTTCAGCGGCAGCGAAAACTGCGTCAACCCCTGTCGGCGATTTCTGCAAGATTTTTCGGCGCAGGCGGCTTGCCGAGCCGGCCATGGTGTAGGCTTCCGCGATCCGCGCGAGTGTCGCGGGTCGCTGCATCGACAGTCGACATCAATCAACAAGGAGCCCGACGATGCCCACGATCCGAGACGACGCGAGAATCGACCCGCGCATCAGGAAAGTCTTCGGCGCCTTCCCCGCGCCGGTGAATCCGGGCGATGCGACCAGCCGGGAGCAGCTTGTCGAGGAGGCCGGCTCCGAGGAAGCCGCCGCGATGCGCCGGCGGTGGGATGCATTCCTGGAGCGGAACGACACGGAGGGAATCGCGCCCTCGGCGGGGCTGGCCATCACCACTCGGACGCTCGCCTCGGAGCCCGACGGCAACATGATCAACATCCGGCTCATCCGGCCCGACGGCAACGAGGCGGTGCCGTGCGTGTATTACATTCACGGCGGCGGGATGCAGTCGGGGTCCTTTCTGCAGGGCAACTACCGCGCCTGGGGCAAGATCATCGCCGCCCGCGGCGTGGCGGTCGCCATGGTGGACTTCCGCAACGCGCTGACGCCGTCCTCGGTGCCCGAGATCGAGCCGTTTCCCGCCGGTCTCAACGACTGCATCTCGGGCTTGAAGTGGGTCGCCGGGAACGCCGCCGGACTCGGCATCGATGCGTCCCGCCTCATTGTCGCCGGGGACAGCGGCGGCGGGAACCTGACCCTCGCCACGGGTCTCAAGCTGTTGCGCGACGGCGACATCGGGCTGGTCCAGGGCCTCTATGCGCTGTGCCCGTACATCGCCGGCAGGTGGCCGCTCGCCAAGCACCCGTCGTCGACCGAGAACAACGGCATCCTGCTGGAACTGCACAACAACCGCGGCACGATGGCCTACGGCATCAAGCAGTTGGAAGCCGGCAACCCGCTGGCCTGGCCCGGATTCGCGGCCATCAAGGACGTGCGGGGCCTGCCGGCGACCGTCATCAGCGTGAACGAGTGCGATCCGCTGCGCGACGAGGGCATCGAATTCTATCGGCTGCTGCTCGCCGCGGGTGTCCCGGCACAGTGCCGGCAAGTCATGGGGACGATCCACGCCACGGAGATCTTTCCGATCGCCGCGCCCGAGGTGAGCCGGGAGACCGCGCGCAGCATCGCCGACTTCTGCCGCGGCACCACGCGCAGGGAATAGCGCCGGTACACGCGCTGATTGGTGACGGCGCGCGGCGGATAGGTCGATGCATGGTCCGAAAGTGCCAGCCGACGGACGATGCCAGTGCATCGATTTTCATCGTCTTCCATGTCACGGAGTGACCGTACAGACTCATGCCAATCCGAGTCGTATGAGGTGGCCGACCGTGGAGGCACATCATTCCGGTGAATCTGGCACCGTGGGCGACTAAGCAGGCGCCATGACCGTTAGTTCGCTGAAGTAGTCGCGCAGGTAACCACGATCGCGGGCCAACAGACGGTCGGCGCAGATCTGAGCATGCGCGCCTATGAGAAAGTCCGGCACGACCCGCCCGGCGGTTCCTCCGCGCTCCAGATACCGCGCAAAGTGCTGTCCAGCCAACGCCGCGCTGGCCGCATTGCCAGGCACGAACTCGATGCCGAGATCTTGCAGCATCTCCGTCAGCTCCGTGTTCGACTGCAGCGCGGGTCTGGTTTCCGCCACTACGCATTCGCACACGATGAGGCGCCCCTCCTGACGGGCGCGCCGCAAGGCGTCAACCGAAGCACTGGCGTGCAACGCATCGTCGGTAATCACATCCAGCACGACCGAGGTATCTACCGCCGTAGTCACTTACTTGCGAATACGCGCCAGGTACACGTCTACCGTCTCGCCGCGCGGTAACCGGCCGCGGCCGCGCCACTTGAGCAACGGGTCTTCGGCTTCCCGTTTCTGTGCGATCAGTTCTCCGCGCACTGCCGTGACCTCGAGCACGGTCCCGGGGCGGATGCCAAGCGTTTCTCTGAGTGCCTTGGGAATTGTGATCTGGCCCTTCTCCGAAACGGTAGTACGGTGACGCCTGCCAATCATACTGCGAGTGTAGCTATTCTTACCACTATGGTAAACCAGTTGGCCGGATCGGGACGCCCACCGAGGTTGAGCAACGTATCCACCGGGAGCGACAAGCAATGACCGGCGTCACTACACGATCTACTCGTTATATCGTTGCCTCCGCTATGGCACCTGCAGCCGGCACAGCACCAGGTTGTCCTGGTCCAGATTGTGTGACCAGATGAAGTCGGCGCGCCGAAAGTTGCGGCGGTAGTCCCGGTACGCGCGCTGGTTGGTTACCGCGCGCGGCGGGTAGGTGGATGCCTGGTGCCACTCCGAGTCGTCGTACTCCGGTGATGCCCAGTCATCGGGCACCGGGAAGTGCAGCGCCCGGCACGAAGCCGGATCCCGCTCCACGCAGGGCGGCCGCTCGGGACAGGCCGACGAGTCGGGGCCCGGGCCGACGCAGGACCGGTCCTCGATCGGGCTGATGTAGTAGGCCCGGCACTTCCAATCCGCGCCGGTCCCGGTACCGTCGCTGAACCGTGCAATGAAGCCTCCATCACCCACGTTCCAGCGGTCGTACTCCATGCCGACCCCGAGGTGCGTGCCCCAGTCCACCAGCTTGACGGCGTAGGTCAACGGCTGCTTGGCCCTGAAACGGACGACCCCCGAGTTGAAAGGCACAAAGCCCACGGGGTCCCGTGCGACGATGGTTCCGTTGACGTAGAGCTCGTAGTAGTTGTCGCCGAACAGGTACCCGGTGACCTCCTCCCCGTCGGAATCGATCACGACGGTCTCGAGGTCGTCGAGATGCGCCGGGTTGTGGCCGAGACCGGTGCAACTGTTGTACAGGTCGGTCGGATCCGGCCCGTCCGCCGGCACCACGGGCACCTGCAGGTGCGTTCCGTCCGGCGTCGTCACGATCCCGCAGCGCGCCTCGATGAAGCGGCGCGCGCTCCCGGTGCAGGCCGTGGCAAGGTTCCCGCACGAGAAGGTCTCGGTCGCCAACCCCTGGGTGACAATCCCCCCGTCGGGAGACTCCTGAGCGGACACGGCGCCCGCCAACATGAGTGCGGCGAGTATGCAGGCACCAGACCGGCGTGGGTTCACATTCACGGCGCGGAAAGGTAGGCGGAAGCGGGAGGCTAGTCAATAGCTGACCGATTGACTTTTGTAGTGCTCTGTGCTTCAATGTGCGGGTTGGATGCATCCATATCAACCGACCGTTCGTGTCCAAGCGGCAAAGGCGATCCGCAAGATGCCGAGGGCTGAGCGTGACCGCGTCCGGACGGCGTTGAGGACCCTCGCACAGAACCCCGACTCTGCCGATCTGGACGTGCGACGTTTGCATGGTCGAACCGGTTACCGCCTGCGTGTCGGGGATCGACGATTGATCTACGAGCGAGACGATGCAGCCAGCACCATCGACGTACTGCGCATCGGCAGTCGGGGCGACGTGTACAAGCGATAGGGGGAGTGATGGCCGACCCGCAAGTGATCCGTGATGATGCAGGGCGCCCCGCCTTTGCCGTGATTCGTTGGCAGGACTACCAGCGGCTCACCGGTGGCAAGGTTGCCGACGATGACCTGTCTGATGAAACGCTTTTCGATCGAGCGGTCGACGAGAACGAGGAGTCGTTTCCGATCGCCGTCGTTGACCGAATCGTTGCCGGCGAGAGTCCGATTCGCGTGTACCGGGAACACCGGCGCATGACGCAGAAGGAGGTGGCAGAGGCCGCCGGCATCAGCCCGCTCTATCTCTCGCAGATCGAACGAGCGACGCGCACGGGTTCCGTTGCGACACTGGCGGCGATCGCCAAGGCGCTGGACGTGGAACTCGACGACTTGATTGGTGACTGACCGACGAACCGGCCTCTTCCAGCCGATGGCGCAGGCGTTGCAGTTCCTGACGGTTGCCGCTCCGGCCATCAGATCGGTCGCAACGCCATGAGCCGGGGCGCCGAGGGGCGGCTGGCTAAGCGGCGGGGCGGCGCGGCGTGCGGCGTGGGCGGCGCCCGCCCCCGTAGCGGCCGGCGGCGCCGCGCAGGCGCGGGTCCAGCAGGTCGCGCAGCGCGTCGCCGAACAGGTTGAGGGCGTAGACCGTCACCGTCAGGCACAGGCCCGGCCACAGCGCCAGCCGCGGCGCAATCTCCATGTACTGGCGGCCCTCGCGGCTCAGCATGCCGCCCCAGCTCGGAACGGTCGCCGGCAGCCCGAAGCCCAGGAAGCTCAGCGACGCCTCGGCGATGATCACGCCGCCGACGTTGATGCTGAACACGACGATCAGCGGCGCCGCGATGTTGGGCAGCACGTGACGGACGAGCGTGCGCAGCGTGCGGGCGCCGATCGCCTGCGCGGCCTGGAAGTAGGCGTTCTCCTTGACCCCGATCACCGCGCCGCGCACCACCCGTGACGCGGGAATGCCGCCGGCCACCCCGAGCACGACGATGATCTGCACCACGCCGCGGCCGGCGATCGACATGATGGTGAGCAGCAACAGCAGCCCCGGAAACGACATCCACGCGTCCACGAACCGTTGCGCGTAGATGTCCAACCGCCCGCCGATGAAGCCGGTGGTGCCGCCGATCAGCAACGCGACCATCACGTTCAGCGACGTTGCCGCCAGCCCGACCGTGATCGACAGGCGCGCGCCGATGATGAGGCGGCTCAGGAAGTCGCGGCCGACGTGGTCGGTGCCCAGCAGGTGCGCGGCCGACGGACCCTGCATCCGGTCCTGCACCCGGCCGCGGTCGAATTCGTAGGGCGCGAGCTGCGCGGCGAAGATGGTGATGAACACCAGTGCCACGACGATGAGGCCGCCAATGGCTCCCAGCGGCTGTTCCTTCAGCAGCCGCGAGAGGAAGCTGGCCGCCGGTCGCCGACGCGCCGGTGCAGGAGCGCCCGCCGCGGAGGGTCCGGCGCCCGCGCCTCCGCGTGCGCGGCTGGCTCCGGCCGCGTCGCCCGGCGCCGGCTCACTCATAGCGCACCCGCGGATCCAGCAGGGCGTAGGTCAGGTCGGTGCCGAGGTTGATCACCACCACCACCGAGGCGAACAGCAGGTTGATGGCGGAAACCACCGGGTAGTCGCGCTCGTTGAGGGCAGTCAGCATCAGGCGGCCGAGCCCCGGCAGATTGAAGATGTTCTCGATGATGACCGAGCCACCGGCGATGATGGGCAGCTGCAGCGCCACCAGGGTCACCACCGGGATGAGGGCGTTCTTCACCGCGTGGCGGAGCACCACCCTCCGCTCCCCCACGCCCTTGGCCCAGGCGGTCCTGACATAGTCCTGGCGCAGCACCTCCAGCATCATCGTGCGCGTCATGCGCATCGTGCTCGCCGCCAGGTAGGTCCCCAGAATCAGCGCGGGGATGATCAGAATGCCGAGATTGCCCCAGGGGTCTTCGGTGAAACGGACGTGGGTCAGCGGCGGCGTCCAGCCCCACCAGATGGCGGGGTAGATCATCACCATCAGTCCCAGCCAGAAGTTGGGGGTCGCCAGACCGAAGATAGCGACCGCCCGGCCGGCGTAGTCGGCCACCGTGTACTGGCGAATCGCCGAGTAGATGCCGATCGGTGCGGCGATGATGAGCCCGGTGAGGATCGCCAGCAGCCCCAGCTCCACCGTCACCCCGGCCCTGCCGGCGAGCTTCTCCTCCACCGTGGCGCCGGCCGACGAGCCGCTGTACAGCGAGTGGCCGAGGGTGCCGCGCAGGACGATGTCACCGATCCACTTCGCGTATTGCACGTAGACGGGTTTATCGAGCCCGAGCCGTCTCTTCAGAGCCTCCTCATCGATGGTGCCGCTCCCGCTGAAGGTCATCCGGGCGGCCATCACGTCGATGATGTCGCCGGGGATGAAGCGCACCGACAGGAACACCAGGAGGGTGACGATGAACAGGGTCGGGATCACCAGCAGTACCCGCCTGATCACATACGCCCGCACCTCGGCTCACCTCCTTTACGAAAGGGGTGGCAGGTTGCGCCCGCCACCCCGTGATCGCACGTCAAACGCTGGCGCTAGATGCCAGCGCAGCTCGCGTCAGAACCCCATTTCGGCCTTCAGGTCCCGGTCGAGCCAGAGCCGGGCAAAAACCTGGACATCTCCTTGGTCCAGCAGGAACGACTCGCCGTTCCAGCCCTTGATCCACGGCTGGGCCACCTGGTATGTGGGGTACTTGAATCCGAATACCTGAAAATGCTGAGAGAGGAGGTGCTGGTCGAACTCTTTCGCGATTCGTATCTGCTCCGACTCTTCGGTCGTGGCGTTGAACGCATTGTAGAGCCGAATAAGCGTGGCGTCGGGAACGCCGCCCATAAACTCTTTCAAATGATTCTTCTCTCCTTCCACGGCATAACGGTACCAGCTGAACATCGTGCTGATTTCCTGATCAAAGCCTGCGTAGCCGGTGGTCATATCGTAGAGCCCGTCGTCGCGGCGAGTGACCCAGGTGGGGGTGTCCACGGTGTTGATCTCCACCTCCACGCCGATCTCCTTCCAGTAGCCGGCGCCGATCTCGACGTAGCCTAAGTCCCCGATGTCGCGGAAGTCGTAGGTGACCTTGAAGCGCACCCCGTCCGCGCCGCGCTGGTAGCCGGCCTCGTCGAGCAATTGCTCGGCCTTCTCCGGGTTGTAGCTGTATGCGTCCTGGAGCTCCTTTGGCCACTCGTCAAATGGGGTGTAAGCGGGCTTATTAGCGTTTCCGATGAAGCCTGAAGGGTTCCGTTGCGCGTGCCCGCCATAGTAGCTGTCGTTGATCGCATCGCGGTCGAGGGCCATCTGCATTGCCCGGCGCACGCGGATGTCGTCGAACGGCGGCTTACGGATGTTCAAGCCGGACACTGCGAACGCACTCTGGAAGTAGGGGCCCACTTGAATGTCGGGATTGGTGCCCAGCAAAGAATTGAGCACCTCGAGGTTAGGGATCAAGCCGCCGGCGAAACGGTGAAGTATGTCGACCTGGCCGGTGCGCATAGCGGCGATGCGGGTCGCTTCCTCCGCCATGAACAGGCCCTTCACCTCGTCGACGTAGGGCAGCTGGTTGTCCGGATACTTCTCGTCGAAGCCGTGGAAGTCGGGATTACGCGTCCTGGTCATCGAGACTTCCTCGACGTGCTCAGTAAGCATGAGCGGCCCGGTGCCGACTACGTTTCGCCAGTCGGTGTAGTCACCGCGCTGCTCGATGACCTCGCGCGGCAGTATCCACGCGGCGCCCTCAGCGAGGATCGCCCGAGCCATAGTCAGGCGCGGCTCGGTCAGCTTGAACACGACCGTGTACTTGTCGCTGGCCTCGATGGACTCCCACGGCAACCCGAAGAGCTGGCCGGTGTACTCGGGCTTCCAGTCGAGCAGGCCGCTAGGGCGGCGGTATGCCCAGGCGACGTCCTCTGCGGTCAGTTCGCGCCCATTCATCGGCGCCTTGTCGTGCCACTGAATGCCCGGTTTGATCTTGACGATGAACGTGCGGTCGTCCGGTTGCTCCCAGCTCTCGGCCAGGTTACCGCGGAAGGTCGAGGTCGGCACGTAGTACCCGGTGAAGCTAAACTCGTCTCGGGGAAGGCCCCAGTCTCCCTGCACGAGCTGCTCGTTGACCCCGGAAAGCTGAAAGCCAGCCCAGCCTCCCGTGATCGACGGGTCGGTGTTCTCACCGAAGAATCTGTACGCGTAGGTGAGCGTGCCGCCGTACTCGGGGGCGGTGACCTGCATCCCGGTCGTCGGGTCGGTGACCATCGGCTTGTCCGCAGCCGCGGCCGCTTCCTCGCCGGCGGGCGCCGCCGACGCGTCGGTCGCGGCCAGGACGAACCCGATCAGTGCCGCAACCCATAGTCTACAATTATGTATCATGAGGTTTCCTCCAAACCTTCGTTGCTTCGAGAGTGGTGAATTCAGTGCCGGCCCGCGCCGACTCTCGCGGTATGCCTGCGATTCGCAGGGACCGAACAGCGAAGGCGGCACCCTCGACCACGAGCAGTGCCTGGGGGCGCCGGCGGGTGGACCGCGGGCGAGCGGCCCGTTGCCGGGAGTTCCCGCCTGGTGAGGTGACCGGCCGACGACGAATCGGCCGCGAGGCAGCGCCGCGGTCAGCGGACCGCGCAGGCTGCGCAGAAGGTAGCGGTCGCGCCCGGCTAACTCGTTAGTGTTTCTGAGGTTGTATGGAAATGGCCCCGGTGGTGGGGGGGGGTACAGAGGGCGTAGAGCGGCGGTAGAGCGCACCGGTTGCGCTTTCTGGAACCGGCGGCGGCGCTGGGTACTGTCGTCACGCGTCATTTGCATCCGTTCCACCCGAAGCCCGCAGCCATCATTGCACACGCACGGCATACCGTCAAATGGCCGCGGGGACGGGGTGCGAACGCCGAAAGCGGTAGCAAATCATTGACTCTGAGGCGGAAAAAAGGTCTACCTACCCCACGACACCACACCATGGGGAGGTAGACCATGAATACGGAAGGACTTATAACGGCCGCCGAGGGCCTTGTCAAGGAGTTGCAAGGGCGCATCAACGGCGGCCGGATGGATCTCCAGGAGGCGGAAGCCAAGATCCTTGAGATGGTGAACTGGATCGGCGACGAGATGGTGCAGGAAGTGGTAGCCGGACTCGCGGAGCCGACATCCGCCAACCAGATCACGGTTGGCGGTGAGGTGGCAGTGTTCGAGCGGGTGCGTAACCTGCGGTTCATCAACCGCTTCGGCGAAGAAGTGGTGCACCCGCGGCGCTGCTACCGGTACCGGCACCGGAGCGGAGGCGTGGCGCCGCTGGATGTGAAGCTGGGGATCGACGGGTGCTTCGGATTCTCACCGCTGATGACGTACCTGATCTGCATGCTGGGCGCGGATGAGTCGTATGCCGGTGCAGCGGCAAAACTGGAGGCGATGCTCGGGTTCAAGGTGAGCTCGACGGCGGTGCAGCGCACTACCGAGAAGACGGGAGAGCGGATACCCGATACCCCCGACGATCTAATTGATGAGCAGCGTCAGCGGCAGCCATGTTCCCTGATGGTGGTCGAGGTAGACGGAACGACGAGCCCGCAGATCACGGAGCAGGAAGGGATTACTGGTCTTGCCAGCCTCCGGGCGCCGACCTGTTACAAGGAGTGCAACCTGATAGTCATCGAGAAGCACGATGATGGCAAGGTGATCGACCGCTGGACCGGAGGACGCTATGGACCACGCGGTGAGTTTGCCGGCTACGCCGAGCAGGCTGGACTGCGAATGGGCTTCCTGGACGCTCCACGAACGCTGTTCCTCGGTGATGGTGCACACCACAACTGGGAACTGCAGCAGACCCACTTCCCCGGCGCGATACCGATCCTGGACTACTACCACGCGGCTGAGCACCTCGCCGATTACTGCAAGCTGCTGTCTGCTACGCTACGCGATGCCGTCGAGCGCAGCTTGTCCACGATGATGTGGGAAGGCGAGGTGCTGCAGATGATCCACGAGATGAAGCGTTCACTGTCGAAGGTCACCGATACTGACGAAGCGTGGAAGCAGATCAACTACTTCACGAACAACCAGGACCGTATGGACTATGCCCGTTACCGCGATCTCGGGTGGCCGATCGGCAGTGGCTTGGTCGAAGGGCAGTGCAAATTGGTTGTCGGTCGACGCTTCAAGGGCAACGGGATGAGATGGCGACCGCACGACAACCGCTGCGTGCTACGCACCCGTCTGGCTCTGCTCAACGGCGACCTCAAGCGCTATTTCAGTCCTCCTGACGACTGCGAGATCAAAGCGGCCTGATCGTGTCAACCCCTGTTACCGCTTTTGGCATTGGCACCCCGGGGACGAGGGGGACGAGGGCACGGTCAAGCCCCAGGATGGCCGCGGGGCGCCGGGGCATTGGCCTAGGCCAGTCCACTGGATAGTCTTTACGCCGCCCTACTAGGAAGAAGAGCTCGCCTCCAGTTGCTGCTTGAGCCGGCCAAATGTGGCCTCGTCGATTCCGGTGGCCGCCTCTATCGTGGCCCACGGAACATCCCGGTCCAGCAATCCTTCGATGGTGCTTACCTGAGTCATGAGTACCCCTTCCTGGCGGCCCTCCCTAAGGCCCTTCTGACGGGCTTCCTGCTGTATCACCTCGCCGTAGATCTCAAGCATCTCCTGCGTCTTGTTCATCAGTTCTGCACCTCCCGGTACGTGTCGCCGTACCGCATCCGCGAATCTGTCCCAGCGCTCCGGTTCCCTCGTCGTGGCCGCCATGTACACGACGATCTGCCTCAGTTCGTCGGTTCCCCCGACCTGCACCAGCTCCGCCAGAAGCGGCACCAACCGCCGCATCACCGGCCAACTTGCCCGGTACGCCGCCATCAGCGCCAGTTGCGCGATGCGACCGCGCAACTCACCGCGCAACTCACTTGGCCCCACCTTCGTCTGGTCGACCAAGAGGTGCGCGTAGCGCGGCACTCCCGGCCAGCCTCGAACTTCCGGGACGAACAACTCCGAGAACTCGCGCGCGGGGCTCCAGCCGTGCCGCCCCTGGTACAACACCAGCGGCACTATCGGGCGCAGGTGCTGCTCATCGGGGTACTGCTTCCGATCCCGTTCCCAGATCCTGATACTGTACTTCAGCAGCCGCAGCCGCAACCAGGGGTCCGGCGTCGACTGGTGCTCCAGCAACACGTACAGCCACACCGGTTCGTCATCAGCCTTGCGCTGAACCGCGTACAGCAGGTCCGATTCGCTGTCGCGTAACCGGTCGTCGATGAAGCTGACCTCCTGCCCCTTGAGGCTCGACCACAGCAACTCGTTGTTGACCGCCTCCGGCAGGTGCGCCCGCAGCAGGCCGGCCGCCTCGGCCTCCTCTCGGAACACAGATCGGAACAGGTGATCGTGGGGCTTGGAGACCTCGCCGGCCATGACGACGGCGGCACGGTATTGCCTTCCGCGACGCGCTGTCAACGGCCCCAACCGGCCCGGGCCGAGTTGGCCACCACGGCGCCGACCGTGCCCGAGGTCGCGGTCGCCACCACCGTGTCCCCGGCCAAAGGTATCGCGGGGTTTGACGCCGCTACTTCGGGCTGAGCAACGAGGTGACCCGGCAATCGGCGAGATTGGTCGCCACGACCCTCGAGCTAGAGCGGTGGCGCCCGATCACCGAGGGCGCCAGTCTGCTTCTCCGTACACCAACCATGCATCCACCCGACGGCCGTCCCAGTGATAGCAGAGGTGTCTGCCAGGGACGGGAAGGCCCGCCACGGCGGCTGACTTCTGCCGCGGCACCACGCGCGCGGGATAGTCCTCGCTACACGACCCTCGTCACGGCACGTGCAGCCGGCACAGCACCAGGTTGTCCTGGTCCAGGTTGTGCGACCAGATGAAGTCGGCGCGCCGAAAGTGGCGTCGATAGTCCCGGTACGCACGCTGGTTGGTCACGGCGCGCGGCGGGAAGGTGGATGCCTGGTGCCACTCCGAGTCGTCGTACTCCGGCGAGGCCCAGTCGTCGGGCACCGGGAAGTGCAGCGCCCGGCACGAAGCCGGGTCCCGCTCCACGCAGGGCGGCCGCTCGGGACAGGCCGACGAGTCGGGGCCCGGGCCGACGCAGGACCGGTCCTCAAGAGGACTGATGTAGTAGGCGCGGCACTTCCAATCCGCGCCGGTCCCGGTGCCGTCGCTGAACCGCGCAATGAAGCCTCCATCACCCACGTTCCAGCGGTCGTACTCCATGCCGACCCCGAGGTGCGTGCCCCAGTCCACCAGCTTGACGGCGTAGGTCAACGGCTGCCTGGCCCTGAAGCGGACGACCCCCGAGTTGAAGGGCACAAAGCCCACAGGGTCCCGGGCGACGATGGTTCCGTTGACGTAGAGCTCGTAGTAGTTGTCGCCGAACAGGTACCCGGTGACCTCCTCCCCGTCGGCATCGATCACGACAGTCTCGAGGTCGTCGAGATGCGCCGGGTTGTGGCCGGGACCGGTGCAACTGTTGTACAGGTCGGTCGGATCCGGCCCGTCCGCCGGCACCACGGGCACCTGCAGGTGGGTTCCGTCCGGCGTCGTCACGATCCCGCAGCGCGCCTCGATGAAGCGGCGCGCGCTCCCGGTGCAGGCCGTGGCAAGGTTCCCGCACGAGAAGGTCTCGGTCGCCAACCCCTGGGTGACAATCCCCCCGTCGGGAGACTCCTGAGCGAACACGGCGCCCGCCAACATGAGTGCGGCGAGTATGCAGGCACCAGACCGGCGTGGGTTCACATTCACGGCGCGGAAAGGTAGGCGGAAGCGGGAGGCTAGTCAATAGCTGACCGATTGACTTTCGTAGTGCTCTGTGCTTCAATGTGCGGGTTGGATGCAACCATATCAACTGACCGTTCGTGCCCAAGCGGCAAAGGCGATCCGCAAGATGCCGAGGGCTGAACAGGTTACTCGGCGCTGAGTCGAACTGCCG
Source organism: Spirochaetia bacterium (assembly GCA_965208575.1). Classification (GTDB taxonomy): domain Bacteria; phylum Spirochaetota; class Spirochaetia; order SZUA-6; family Bin103; genus Bin103. The sequence continues at coordinate 605,060 of CBDBOV010000004.1, forward strand.
CTCGGATTGCGCCGGCGGTTCCACCCAGGACTAGATGCGCCCGCACGCGCACGCCGCAGTCTTCATCGAGCCTCATCCCAGCCCCTGTACACCGCGTTCTCACCGGCACGCGTCTGCGTCAACCCTCGTTTCCGCTGCCACGGCCACCCGCTCGCCGTCGTGCTAACCAGTCACGACCCCGCTGCAGCTCCCGGTGCTTTACGCTCGTTCGGTTCTCGATTACTCTTCCTATCATTACGTGGCGCCGTCGCACCCAGACGCCCCCCACCACCCCTGAGCCGCGGGTCGAGCAGGTCGCGCACCGCGTCGCCGAACATGTTCAAACAGTAAACGACAATGGTCAGGCAAACACCAGGCCAGATCGCCAGCCAGGGGGCCACCTCCATGTATTTGCGCCCTTCCCTGCTGAGCATACCTCCCCAGCTGGGAATCTGGACCGGCAGTCCGAATCCCAGGAAGCTCAGAGAGGCCTCGGAAATAATCACCCCCCCGATGTTGATGCTGAAGATGATGATGACAGTCGCCATAATATTGGGTAGCACATGGCGCAACAGGATTTGGGGCGTGGGGGTGCCAACCGCCCTGGCTGCCAGGAAATAGTCATTGTCTTTAACACCGATAACGGCGCTTCTGACTATTCTCGATGCGGCGATACCTCCGAGGATCCCCAGGACCACGATGATCTGCGGCAAACCCCGCCCCACGATAGACATGACGGTCAACAAGATGAGCAGTCCCGGGAAGGCCATCCAGGTATCGACAAACCGCTGCACCACCAGGTCCAGTTTGCCGCCAATAAACCCTGAAATGCCGCCTATCAAGACAGCAACGACGACAATGAGCATAGTCGCTGACAGACCGACGACCAACGATAGACGAGCCCCGACGATAAGGCGGCTCAATAGGTCTCGCCCCAACTGGTCGGTCCCCAGGAGATACCGGGCTGATGGGCCAGTCAGCTTGTCTGCCAAGTGTCGCTCACTATATACGTAGGGTGATAGAACGTCTCCAAAGATAGCGACAATGATCAAGATCAAGATGATCATCCCGCTGACAGCACCTAGTGGCTTCTCTTTGACCATCCTGATAAAGAAATCGGCCACCCCGCTACCTCTCATTGGCTCGATTGCTGGTGATGGCATCCCGGTGGCGTCACTCATATCGGACCCTGGGGTCCAGGTACGGATAAATCAGATCGATAAGCAGATTGGCGCCTACAACCATGGTGGCGAAAACCAGATTCACTCCAGAGACCACCGGGTAGTCTCGTTCCTCGAGTGCACTCACCATAAGACGACCTAACCCCGGCAGAACGAAAATTTGCTCCAAGATAACCGAGCCACCTATCAGGAGGGGGAGCTGCAGGCCTACGAGCGTGACTACCGGGATGAGGGCATTCTTGACGGCGTGTCGGATCACCACAGCCCGCTCCCTGAGCCCCTTGGACCAGGCCGTCCTGATATAGTCCTGCCGGAGCACCTCCAGCATCATGGTGCGGGTCATGCGCATTGTGCTTGCAGCCAGGGCCGTACCCAGAATCAGGCTGGGAATGAGGAACATTCCGAGATTCCCCAGCGGGTCTTCGCTGAACGTGATCAGCCGCATCGGCGGCGACCAGCCCCACCAGATCGCCGGGAAAATCATGACCATGGTTCCCAGCCAGAAGTTGGGCGTGGCCAGGCCGATGATGGCAATAGAGCGCCCCGCGTAGTCAGCGGCAGTATCCTGGCGAATCGCCGAGTAGATGCCGACCGGCAGGGCTATCAAGAGCCCGATGACGATCGCCATGAGGCCAAGCTCGATAGTCACTGGCAATCTTTCAAGTATCTGGTCCTCTACCGAAAAGGTGCCAAACAGTGATTCGCCGAGGGTGCCGCGGAAAAGAATGCCGCTCATCCAGCGTCCATACTGCACCCACACAGGTACGTCTAATCCAAGTGCACGCATGAGAGCTTCACGGTCTATCTCGAGTGTAGAACCAGGGGCCTGGACTTCCATCCGAGCTTCTATCATGTCTATTACGTCGCCCGGAAGGAACCGGACCAAGAGAAAAACGAAGATGGTCAGCAAGAACAAGGTGGGGACTATGAGCAATAGCCGCCTGACCACATAGGCTCTCATGAGCTACACCTCATTGTCGTCATCGCCGCCCGTCTCTTGTCATCGCGACACCCGATAGCCCAAAATAAGTGAGGGAGCTGGGAAGCCTGTGCCTCCGCAGCTCCCTTTTCCATGAGATCAGCTACAAAGGGTCAAACGCCTAATAGCCCATGGCTCTCTTCAGTTCACTATCAATCCAGAGGCGGGAGAAGACCACCATGTTTTGCATTCCTCCAAAGCCGCCTTCGCCGTTATAGCCGATCACCCACGGCCAGTGAACGCTAAAGGCTGGCGCCAAAGGCCCCCAGATAGCCCAGAACTGCTCTATAATGCGCCAGTCCATCTGTCTAAACAGCGCCTTCTGTTCCTCGATGGTGGTAGCCACTTGGGCGGCCTCATACAGGGCGTCATATTCCGGGTCCGAGACTCCAGTGTTTCCGGGATTGCCGCTCCAATAAAGATGCATATTGATGCTTGGATCAGCCTTGATGCCCAGGACCTGAGGCCCAATCTCCCAGTCGCCAGCACGTCTTCTCGCGTTAGATTCTGCCATGCTAGGCGTCTCAATGTCCACGACAACGCCAATGTCACGCCAGTACTCTGCGACTAATTCTGCCCAGCTCACCTCAATCTGCGGAAAGTGCATGTACGTGGTCTTGAATCTCATGCCGTCCGCGCCACGGGGAAGCCCAGCCTCATCAAGCAGCTTCTCTGCCCCCGCCGGATCATACCTGTGGTATCGCTTGATTTCTTCCGGCCACTCTTCAAATGGGACGTGATAGCCCTTGAATTCCAGGGCGACTATGCCCCGAGGAATCGTATCTGCAGCACCCTTGTAGAAGGCATCGTTCATTGTTTCGAGGTCCAGGGCCATCTGCATCGCCTGGCGCACCCTGATGTCGTCAAAGGGCGGCTTGTTGGTGTTCATGGCAAAGCTGGCATTCGACCGTTCTGACCACGTGTGGAAAACGAGCTCGGGGTTGGTCTCCCTGAGGCGATCCGCCGTCTCTATCTCGTTCAATTGGGTGGCGCCCGGCCAACCTATGAAATCGATCTTAGCAGTGCGCAGCCCGGCCAGAAAGGTGGCCTCTTCAGGGATAACAAGACCCACTACCTCGTCAATATAGGGCAGGCGGTTCTCCGGGTATTTTTCGTCGAAGCCCCAGTAGTTGGGATTCTTGGTCCAGGTTATGGAGCTGCCCTTGGTAAAGTCAGTTATCGTATAGGGCCCGGTGCCGACAATATTCCTCCAATCCTGCATGTCCCCGTATTGCTCGATTACCTCGGGCGGCTGTATAACAGCATTCCAGTCGTCCAAAATAAGATTCAGCGCGCGGAGCTTCGGCTCCTTCAGCTTCATCACAACCGTATACTTGTCGGTGGCCTCTACCGATTCGAACGGAAAAGCTTTGAGGGTACCCGATGGGGAAGGGTCGGCTTCACTGAACTGGGTCCCGGTCAATTTATTTCCCAACAGGCGGTGAAAGCTATGTTCGACATCGTCGGCCGTCAGCTCGCGCCCGTTCATCGGCGCTTTGTCGTGCCAGTGAACCCCCTGGCGGATGTGGAAGATGTAGGTAGTGGCGTCGGGCTGTTCCCAGCTTTCAGCCAGCGCCCCCCTCAGGGCGTAGAGCGGCGCGACATAGCCGGTGAGAAAGGGATATGTGTCCCTATCTATTGCCCAATCCGCCATGGCCAGTTTCTCTACAACGCCACTGGTCATGCCTAACGCTCGGAAGCCAAACCAGACATCGCCAGGCTCGAGGTTGAATTTGATGGCGTGGGTCAAAGTCCCGCCATACTCTGGCGCGCTCACCACGTTGCCGGTGGTCGGGTCGGTCACCATCGGCTTGTCGGCAGCCGCAGCCGCTTCCTCGCCGGCGGGCGCCGCCCACGCGGCGGTTGCGGCCAAGACGAACCCGATCAGTGCCGCAACCCATAGTCTACAATTTCGTATCATGAGGTTTCCTCCAACCTTCGTTTCTTCGAGAGTGCTGAATTCAGTTGCCGGCCCGCGCCGACTCTCGCGGTATGCCTGCGATTCGCAGGGACCGAACAGCGCGGGCGGCACCCTCGACCACGAGCAGTGCCTGGGGTGCCGGCGGGTGGACTGCGGGCGAGCGGCCCGTTGCCGGGAGTTCCCGCCTGGTGAGGTGACCGGCCGACGACGAATCGGCCGCGAGGCAGCGCCGCGGTCAGCGGACCGCGCAGGCTGCGCAGAAGGTAGCGGTCGCGACCGGCTAACTCGTTAGTGTTTCTGAGGTTGTATGGAAATGGGCCCCGGTGGGGGGGCAGAGGGCGTCGAGCAGCGGAACGGCGGTAGAGCGCACCGGTTGCGCTATCTGCAACCGGCGGCGGCGCTGGGTACTGTCGTCACGCGTCATTCGCATCCGTTCCACCCGCAGCCCGCAGCCATCATTGCACACGCACGGCACACCGTCAAATGGCCGCGGGGCGCCGGCACTGCGTGCGTACACTTTCCCATGACCGAGGTTTGACGACGGCCACAACTGTCACTACACTGCCGTAGTTACATGGAGGGTACCGAGGCAGGAAAGGAGGGCGTATGAAGAAGGCAACCAGTGACCGGTTGACCGGGGATCAGAAGGCGGAAATCATGGCTTTGGAGGATTCTCCGGACGAGCAGATCGATACGACCGACATTCCTGAAGTCCTCGACTGGTCGGAGGCGAAACGAGGCGTGTTCTTCCGTCCCATGAAGCAGCAGATCACACTCCGGTTGGATGCAGATGTGGTGGCCTGGTTCAAGCAGCGGTCTCGCGGTGGCCGTGGTTATCAAACCGACATCAACCGTGCACTGCGAGAGCATGTCCAACGAATCGAAGGCAGTACCAAGTAGTCTCCGAGCGAATAGATGCGGCGCCCCACCCCAAACAACAGCGCGCCAAGCGGCCGCGACGCCGACGCCGACTTCATCGTCGTCGGTGCCGGTGCGGCCGGTGGCGTGATGGCGGCACGGCTCTCCGAGGGCCGCGCGAAGCGAGTGCTGCTGCTCAAGGCAGGACACGACTACGACAGGGCCGGAAGCAACGAAGGTCTCCCGGACACGATTCGCTACGGCTACGGGAATCGGGACAACGGTGGCCCGGCAGAGGTCCGAGGGCATCACTGGTATCCAGATTCCGACAACCCCCTATCCAAAGACGAGGCGTTCGCGCTGCGGGGCGGCCTCTACGGCTACACGCGCGCGGGCGATGGACGGCGCGCCGTCGACCTGCCGCGCGGGCGTGTGGTCGGGGGGACGACCTCGGTAAACAGCCAGATGTGGGTCCGTGGCACGACCGAGGACTTCGAGCACTGGAGCGGGACGCTCGGCTGCGCGACATGGTCGTTCGAAAACGTGCTGCCGTTCTTCAACGCCGTCGAGTCGGACGTCGACTATGGGGCCGAAGACTTCCACGGAGACCGCGGCCCGGTCCCTGTCCGGCGCCACCTGCGCTCGGAGTGGCGGGCGGCCGACGTCGCCTGGCACGACGCCTGCGTGGCGGCCGGATTCGACAGCTGCGCGGACGTCAACGAGCCCGGGACTGCGGGCGGTGTTGGGTCGCTGGCGCTGAACAACGTGAACCGCGTGCGGCAGAGCTCGGCGCTCACTTTTCTCGCCCAGGCGCGGGGCCGCCCGAACCTGGTCATCCGCGGTAATTCCGAGGTCCGGCTTGTTCTCTTCGATGACGACCGCGGCACGCCTCGGGCAGTCGGCGTGGAGCTGACGGACGGGACGGTTCTGCGTGCCCGAACCGAGGTGATCCTGTGCGGTGGGGCGATCGGTTCGCCGCACCTGCTCCTGCGCTCCGGCGTGGGTCCCGCGGAGGAGCTCGAGGCGGCGGGGGTCGCCACGATTGTGGATCTCCCCGGTGTCGGCCGGAACCTGCGCGACCACGTGGCGCTTCCGTTGACGTTCCGAATGAAGGAAGGCATCGCCTCGAACAACGTCGACGGCTCCGCGCACCCCATGCCGATGTACCTTCGGTACACCGCAGACGCGCTCGACGGGATGGCGCCCATGAGGAACGACATGCTGTTTTTCCTGGGACCGCGGCAGAGCCAGGTGGGCGAGGTCGAGCGCTTGGCCGGGCACAACTCTTCCGGCCACCGCGTTTTCGTCATCATTCCGACCCTCATGCTCGAGCTCAGCGCGGGCACGCTGAAGATGCCGGCCGCCTTCGCAGACGGCGCACCAGACATGGAGGCCATGCCCGTGATCGAGATGGGCTGGTTGGAGCATCCTGCCGATCGCATACGCCTTCGCGAGGGGCTGCGCCTGGCGCTGCGGCTCGCCGCCTCCACGGAGATGGCGACCGTCCTCGAAGGTCCGATCGTGCCGGCCGAGGACGAGGTGACGGCCGAGTCGTCCGACGCCGCCCTCGACGACTGGGTCGAGCGGCACGTCATTACGTCGCACCACCAGAGCAGCTCGTGTCGAATGGGCGATCCCGCCGACCCGACGGCCGTGTGCGACGAAGACGGGAACGTGCTCGGGACGAAGGGCCTGCGCGTGGTGGACGCGAGCCTGATGCCGGATTGCCCGCGGGCAAACACGCAGGCGACGACCTACATGATGGCTGAGCGTATCGCGGGCATCGTCAACCACGGCTCGTTGGCGGCGGCGCTCCGGGCGGCGGTCGAGGGAGAGTGACCTACGCGCGCCATGGCGCGGGCCCAAGGACACAAGACGCAAGGGTCAAGATGCAGAGCACGTCTCCATCGGCATCCGGGGGCGGCTGTGCCATTTGACTCACCAAACCGTATCCAGCCATCCGAGATCGCGCATCAGCTTATCCTTGGTTACCAGTGGCGCGTCGTAGGAGATGGAGGTCGTGGCATCACGGGATGAAGCCATCGTCCCGACACGCGGCGGAGCGCCAGCTCGTCGAGGAGATCGAGGCGCGCTCCGAAGCCTTCGAGAACCTGCAGGTACTCGCCGACGATATCGGCACGCGGCAGCCGGGCACCGCGAACGAGGTGCGGGCCCGTGACTTTCTGTGCGACACCCTGAAGCGCTATGGACTTCATCAGGTCCGGGCGGAACCGTTCCAACACCGGGCATGGACGCCGGTCCGGGAGGAGCTGACGCTCTGCGCCCCCGTGGACCGGACGATTCAGTGCCGCTGCGCCGTGCTGTCGCCGTCCACGCCCCCCGACGGTCAGGTGGGTGAGGCCGTCATCCTCGAGCGCGGCGACCCCGCCGACTTCGAGCAGCACCGGGAGCAGATCCGTGGCCGGTTCGTCGTGTCGCTTTACGACTCGACGTACGTGGACGGAGTTGCGCACAGCATCCCACGCCAAATGAAGACCGAGCTTGCGGCGCGATACGGGGCGCTGGGTTTCATCGGCTGGCACCACAGCCCCGGACAGCACCTGCCCGCGGGAACGTGCGCGTTCGGGCGCGTCGGCGGCGTACCGGTGGCATCGATCACCTACGAAGACGGCGCATGGCTTCAGCGTGTCGCACGGCGCAGGGGGGCGCTGCGGTTTCGCCTGCTGCTGGACAGCCGGATCGAACGTAAGGACTCCTGGAACGTCGTCGGAGAAGTGACCGCCCGGGGCGAAGGGGCGGAAGCGACCGGCAACGAGCACCTCGTCATCGGCGCGCACTACGACTGTCATCACGTTGCTTCGGGCGCCATCGACAATGCGGCGGGGGTAGCGACCGTGCTCGAGGCCGCGCGGGGGCTGAGCACGTTCGCATCGCATCTTCGACGCGACGTCAAGATCGTCCTGTTCGGCGTGGAGGAGGCCGGTCTCGTCGGCTCCATGGCCTATGTGCATCGCCACGAGCGGGAGCTGGGCGACCTCGTGCTGATGATCAACAACGACTGTCTCGGAGGTCGACCGTCCGGCATCGAAATACAGGGTCGCGACGAACTTCGCGGAACCATGGAGCAGGTCGCGGAGAGCGTCCGGATCGGTGGCGAACCTCCGCCTCCTTTCCGCGTCACGACCGCCCATCCCGGCTGGTGGGGCCTGGACAGCACACCGTTCGGATTCAAGGGCGTCCCGACGGTCCACCTGACGTCGACCGAGGCGAAGACCGGGGACTTCGCTTCCTATCACCTCGACACCGATCACATCGACAAGGTGTGCATCCCGGGCCTCACGGAGGCGGCGGCGGTCAACGCGCGGATCGCCCTCCACGTCGCCAACCTGACCGAGCGCCCGGCGGCTCGCATCGACCGATCGCACGTAGAAGAGATCCTTCACCGATACGACCGGGAGCCGCCGTTCTACACGATCATCTCGTTGCGCGAATCCCTCGAACTGCTGGATCTCTGGCCGATCGATCATGCGATCGAACGCTACTTTTCCCGCGAAGACTGACTGGACGACTGGGGTTCAACCCGAGTCAGCCCCCTTATCCGCTGCATTCTCGCCACACGCGCCTGCGACAGCCCTCGTTACACCTGCCACAGCCACCCGCTCGCTCGCCCTCGTGCTGATCAGTCACGACCCCCGCTGCACCTCGCGGGTGCTTTTGCGCTCGTTCGGTTCTCGATTACTCTTCCACTATCACTTGGCGAAGCGGCGTGACCGGGGAGTTCCCGGGGCTGCTTCATCGCCCCGCGATGCTCAGCCATTGACCTCGTCCGTCACTTCCTCGCTCAGGTCAATCTGAGACGGAACAACACGCTGATCCAAAAGCACGGCAGCTCCATCCCAGTTCCGCGATCTGCTCGACAGCCATGACTATGAACCGCTGCTCGGCTGCTTCGGCGACTGGATAGGGCGCATGCAGGACGCCAAATGGCTGCAGCACTATCAGTTCCTCGACGGTCGCTACCTCGTCACCATGGACGGCTCCCAGTACTTCAGCTCGTACAAGGTGAACTGTGAGTGCTGTCTGACCGCCACCAACAACGGCACCGTACGCTACCACCACGACATCCTGCAGACCGCCATCGTCCACCCCGACAAGCGGCAGGTGCTGCCGTTGGCTCCCGTGTTCATTCACAACGCCGATGACTCTGGCGCCAAGAGCGCCAAACGCCGCAAGCAGGACTGTGAACCAAAAGCCGGCTACCGTGCCGTGCAGCGCATCCGTAACGACCATCCCCGGCTGGCTGCGGTGATCGTCGCCGATAGCCTGTATTCCAAGCAACCGTTCATCAAACAGGTGCGCGCCGCCCGCTTCTCGTTTCTGCTGGTGGCCAAGCCGGAGGATCACATCAGCCTGTACCAGGATATCGACGGGCTGCGCCGCGGTCGGCTGCTGGACCACCGCTGCACCATCGACGCGACCGGGGACCGGCATGAATACGAGTGGGTTCCCGGGGTGCCGCTGAACGGCAAACCCCCGCAGTCCCCAGATCAACTTCGTGCACTACCGCATCGTACGGGCCGGCACGACCACCTATCAAAACGCCTGGGTGACCGACTTGGTACCCACCGCTGGCAGCGTCGCGCGGATCGTGCGTGCGGGACGAGCACGCCGGAAGATCGAGAACGAGAGGTTCAATACGCTGAAGAACCAGGGCTATCACCTGGAGCACAACTTCGGCCATGGTGACAAGTACCTGTCGGAGGCGTTCTTCCTACTCAACCTGCTCGCCTATTTCATGCACCAGATATTCGAGCTGGTGGACGGTCTGTATCAGCAGGTGCGGGCTGGGTTCGGGTCGCGCCGGGAGTTCTGGGGCGCGGTGCGTGCCACGTTTCGGCTATTCCTGATCCCGTCGTGGGACCAGGTGCTGGTGCGGATGAACTCTCCGCCGCAGCCGCTGTCCGGGTAGCCGCTCCCTGGAGAACTGAACCTGCTCCCTGAACGATCCCTGACTGGGGCTGCGGCGCAGGTGTGCCGGCGGCGCGCGGGCAACCGGCCCCGAAGGGCCGATCGCGGCACCGCGCCAGCCCACGGCATCGGCCGAGCGGCGGTGGCTGACGGTGGTCAGGTCATCGCACGGGGCTGGCTTGACGGTGGCTAAATACATCACCTGCAATCAGTTACAGAATTTCTGCCGGGTCGGGCCGTGCGTGCATTCACTCGGTGGGCCAACAGGTGGGCATGGTCGCGTTTCACACTCGGAGGGCTTGAGCTTATGAGGGGGCTTGCGGTCTCGCCCTCGAAACTTTTCTGTAACCTTTCGGCCCCCAATGTTGCATTACTATTTATGATGCTCTGCTGCTCCCCGAGAATTGCTGGTTGCAGAACACACCAGTTGACAGCTTTGGCGCTTTCACCTAAGGTCGGAGCGTTCTGGTGGGGGGCCGAGATGAGGGCAGAGATGGGTATTGACAGATCGACAGCTTCGGCCCATGGTTCACCCATGTTGAGAGTTGATGCGGGGGGAGTGGAATCTGCTAGGGCGCGCTCGTCCGATCCCGCAGGCTCTGTCGGGGCCAACTTGCCAGATGGGTATTGACAGATTCAGATCGGATATAGTTCTTCCTATCATTCAGATCGGATATAGTTCTTCCTATCATTCGTCCGTACCTCGAACGGCCGACGACGTCGGCCGCCACGAAGCCGTGCGTCCAACAGCCGACCCCGTCGGCTGCCACGCGTCCGCGCGTCCAACGGCCGACGATGTCGGCCGTAACCTCCACCAGTCCACTGAGGCCGGCGTTGCCGGCCAAGCAAAACAAACGGGCAACGGTACAGCCGACCCGACAGAGGAGGACCATTATGGTCCGATTCATTTCAATTACACTGGCGTTCGCGCTGGTGGCGACCGCTGCGTTTGCCGGAGGGGGCAGCGACAGCGACAGCTCGGCTGCGGCCGAGAAGGAAATGGTGCGCGATCCATCCACCGGCGAGATGGTGACCGCGCCCGAGTATGGCGGCACGATCCGACCGATCGTCAACTTCAAGAACGAGGGCATCGATCCCTATTACAGCTACACTTCCGGATTCTGGGTTTCGCTGACCAACGAGAAACTGGGGGGAGTGGACTGGGCAGTCGACCGGAGCGTGGTCGGCTTCGACACGCTGTACCTGCCCAACGTGGTCGTCACCGGGCTGCTGGCCGAGAGCTGGGAGAACCCGGATCCGCTCACCTACGTGTTCAAGATCCGCGACGGCGTGTTCTGGCACGACAAGGCGCCGGTGAACGGTCGCCAGCTTACGGCGCACGATGTCAAGTTCCACTACGAGCGGATCGTGGGACTCAGCGGTGAGAAGAGCGCGGAAAGCTCCGGAGAGCTGTACGACGAGCTGTCGGTCGCGTCGATCACGGCTCCCGACGATTTCACCCTGGTAGTCAAACTGAACAAGCCCGATCTCCGAGCCCAGAATGCCCTTCTCTTGGACTTCGGTGCGTGGATAGTGCCGCCCGAGGTGGTCGAGCAATTCGGGGACATTCAAGACTGGCGCAACGTGGTCGGAACGGGTCCCTATCAGCTGACCGACGTGGTGGAGGGCAGCTCGTGGACCTACACCAAGAACGATAACTACTGGCGCAACGACCCGAAATTCCCCGACAACCGGTTGCCCTACGCGGACAAGGTCGAGTACATCATCGTCAACGACCCCGCGGCCATCACCTCACTGATGCGCTCGGGGCAGGCGGACTATATGGGGTTCCCTCTCAACTCGCATCTGACCAGTGTCGATGCGGCGGTGAGTCTGCAGAAGACCAGTCCCAACCTGGTGCTCCACCCGTTTTCCTTTCGCTCGGAAACGGCGTTCAGTTTCAACAACCAAAAGCCGCCCTGGAACGACATCCGGGTGCGCCGGGCCCTCAGCATGGCCATAGACCAGGAGTCCATCGCCGAGAACTACATGCAGGGTTGGGGCGATGCAAGCCCGCACGGTCCCACTGGCGCCAAGGTGCTCGGGTACGCCGTCCCGTTCGACGAGTGGCCCCAGGAGACCAAGCAGTACTATCGGTTCGACCCCGAGGCGGCCGAGAAGCTGCTGGAGGAGGCCGGCTATCCGCGGGGCGAGGACGGCATTCGCTTCAGCACCGTCTATGAGCACTTCGAATTCTACGACCTCGGCTACTACCAGATCGCCATGGATTACCTCAGGCAGATCGGCATCGACGTCGAGATCCAGGTAAGAACTCGCGCGGAGTTGGGCGCATTAGTTACGAACCGCACCTACCTCGGTCTGCTCTCGAATGTATGGGCCGCCGAGTATCCCGATGGCATCGCCCCGCTTGCCCAATACTCGTCTAAAAACCTAAACCATTTGAACATCCAGGACCCCGTATTCGAAGAGTACTACGAGAACGCGACGGCCGCTACCACGATAGAGGAGCAGCAGGAGTGGGCGCGGAAGGCCAACCTGCGTTTGGCCGAGCAGCTGGTGGTGATCAGGGGCCCCATAGCGCCCCTGTTCGGTGCGACCCAACCATGGTTAAAGGGCTACAACGGAGAAGGCGAGCTCGGCCGCATGAACCGTGCTGGCATCTTCCAGTACCTCTGGATCGACCAGGACCTGAAGCGGGAGCTTGGATTCTGAATCAATCGCCCGTAGGGCGATTGAAACGGGAGTCGCTGCGCGACTCGACCAGGACCTCAAGCACGAGCTGACTGGAACGCGGGACTAGGACTGTCTCGCGTATCACCAGGATAACACAACTCTGGCGGGGTGTGGTGAAATACACAGCCACACCCCGCTATGACATTCTGCGCGTCGCGCCAAGGTCGCCGAGCAACCGGCGGCGTGAGCACGAAGCCTCAATCCTGTCGTTGTAACTGTTTCTATAAGTAATACATCCCTGCCTATGCTTTTCTTACCGCTTTTCTTGCCTTTAATCCCGTCATGTGCCAAAACTCAGCCGGATGGTATCTCCGGTGCGGAGATTCTATCGGAAAGGGTTACCATTATAGATTCTCGCCCGGGATCGTGATTTCAGAGCTAACTGCGCGGCCGCATACTAATTGCGATCTCTCGTTCCTGCTCCATTTGGCAAAGATGGCGACTATTCCGTCCACATTTGTTTGCGTAGCGGAACTTACCTGAAGCCGGTAACAGAATGCGCAAAAAGCACTAACGCGTTTTTAACGGCATTCCAGGTTGACGGTGGTCGTAAAGGAAAGGAGTCAGTCATCTGTTCCCGAGAGGCAATCCGACTTATCGGTACGATTATCTGTCCGTCACGTAAGGAGGTGTAGCGTCAAGCCGCGTCGCGGTAGTAGTAGTTGAGGAAGCCGCCCGAGCGAGACCTTGTTTTGATATTGCCTTTGTTTCTTCCTACATTGTCGTCTGCATGAATGATGTGGCTACCCAATCCCTGGTGGTTTCGCTCTGTGTGGTAGTACTCCATATATTCTTTGATGGCGAGGCGAAGAGGATGAACAGTGGATCTCTGTCCATGATGAGATATCGGACATCTCGAAGAAACCCGTCGAAAGGATCAGTCAGATTGCGGCCCATTTGCTTCATCCAGGCTTCAGAAGGCTGATCCGTGATGCCGACGATCTGCACCTCTCGCGTTTCAAGGTGTATCGAAAACAGGACGTAGTAGCTGACATTTGCGGGAATTATTCAGCCTACGCCTCTGCTTATGAGTGAATCGGAGCCGATGGCCTTTGCAGAGCTCCTGGTATACCCGGATCTCTTCAATGAGATAGTCAATAATCTTCTGCTGATCTCTGTTGATCCAGCCGGCTGCGAGTAGGATGAAGAATCGTAAATAGTCTGACATAGCGGGGAAGATATCACATTTTCGAAGATTTAGTTCGTGAATGCGTGCCTTGAACATCGGAATCGGATCTATGACAACTGAGCCGGATTGGACAGCTAAATGCTTTCGCTGACGAAACATACGAAAATCCGGCTGAGTTTTGGCACAGGACGGGGTTAACAAACAACGGAATACACCTTAACCTACCCCCCGGGCTGTCCCACAAACCGGGACCACCTCACTTCTAGGAGGATTGCCAAGTGTCAGAACGAACGATCGCCGGCTACTGCTGGCCGCAGAGCGTCGAAGCCGGGGAGACGGTCTCCGTGTTTTGCCACACGGAAGCGGTGCGCTTCGAAGTCTCTGTGGTTCGGCAAGGACTGGAGGACACCGAGGTGTACCGAAAGGCCGGCCTTGCGGGCAAAGAGCAAGTGCTCGGCGCCGAACTATCTGTGACAGGCTGCGACTGGAAGCCGGCACTCGAGATCGGGGTGGATCCCAGCTGGCCGTCCGGGTTCTACCTGGTCCGGCTGCGCGCGGCGGAGGGAGAGACCGCGGAGGCTTTCTTCGTCGTCCGCTCGCAGCAGCGCCACGATGCGATGCTGGTTCTGTCGACCTCGACCTGGGCCGCCTACAACAACTGGGGCGGCCCAAGTTTCTATACTATGAGCTATGAAGGTGGGGTAATGCCCTCTGACGTGATGCCCGGGGGCCACGTTTCCGCGACGCAGCGACCGCTGCCGAAGGGCTTTCTCGCCAGGCCCGAGCCCCAGAGGTACCGCGCAGCTGGTGAGCAAGATCTTGCGGCCGGCGAGCTCGAGGCGTTCAAGCAAGCCGGTCATTCGCTGTGGTCCTTCGCTGCCGGCTGGGCGGGGTGGGAGCATCCCTTCGTTCGCTGGGCGGAGCGGGAGGGTCTCACGCTGGACTACGCCGTCAGCCACGATCTGGACCGCGATCAGGACTTGCTCAGCGGCTACTCCCTCTACCTGTCGGTCGGGCACGACGAGTACTGGTCGGGGGGGATGCGCGACACGGTGGAGGGTTACGTCGACTCGGGCGGGAACGCTGCCTTCTTCTCCGGCAACACATCCTTCTGGCAGGTTCGATTCCAGCGAGGATACGAGCAGGTCGTGGGGTACAAGCTGGCGTTCGAGGACGATCCGGTGTACGGAACCGAACGGGGCCAGAGCCTCTCCACCATGTGGTCGGACCCGCTGGTCGCGCGACCGGAGAACCACATGACCGGCGTCTCGTTTACCCGAGGCGGCTATGCCCACATGCGTAATGCGCCGCATGGCTCAGGCGGCTACACCGTGTGGAGGCCCGCCGACTGGACCTTCGAGGGACTCGGTTTGTTTTGCGGCGATCTCCTCGGCTCCGATCCGGTGGTCGTAGGCTACGAGTGCGACGGTTGCGATCTCACCCTGCGAGACGGCCTGCCGGTGGCAACGGGTCGCGACGGAACCCCCGAGGACTTCGTCGTCCTTGCCACAGCTCCAGCCCACCTATGGGAAACGCACGAGGGGGCGGCGGCGGGCCTGCCGGACAGCTACGTCGGCGAGCTGAACTGGGTGGCGAAACGGTTGGGCGGCGCGGACACGCCCGAAAACCGCGAGAAGTATGCAAGCGGGCGCGCTGTGATGGGGCGTTTCCGGCGGGGCCGTGGTGAGGTCTTCACGACGGGCTGCACCGACTGGGTGCACGGGCTCGGCGATCCGGTGGTCGCTCAGGTGACCCGGAACGTGCTCGATCGCTTCCTAAAAACGAGATAGCTCGGCGTCAAAAGAGCTCGTCAGCTTCCAGCACCAGCTCACCGGCGCAGATGGTCGCGTCGTAGCCGACGGTGCGCTGCATGAACCGCTTGGCCTTCTCGGGCAGGTCGTAGACCATGCGCGGCGCCGGGAAGTCCAGTCGCTCCAGATCGATGACGTTGACGTCTGCGCGCAGACCGGGCTGCAACGCCCCGCGGTCGTCGAGCCCATACACCTCGGCCGGGCCGCGCGTCTGCTTGTAGACGATCGTCTCCAGCGGCACTCGCTTGCCTCGCGTGCGATCACGCCCCCAGTACGCCAGGTTCCAGCTCGGCATGTGCGCATCGCTGATGGCGCCGACGTGGGCGCCGGCGTCGCTGAGGCCGTTGCGGGTGATCGGATGGTTCATCATGTCGACGACGTAGTCGAGATTGCCCTGCGAATACCCCTCCAGATAGTGGAGCAGCGTCGTCTGGCCATCGCCACCGGTCAGCAGGTCGTAGTACGCCTCCTCGCCGGAAATGCCCTTGGCGCGCGCGTAGGCGCCTGCTGGCCAGAATCTTCGCCCGCACCTCGGGGTCGCGCATCTTGCGCAGCCGCTCGTCCAAGGTGCGTTTGAAGGTTCCGTCGGCCCGGGAGGCGTAGAGGTCTTCGATCATGTCCGCAGCGAGGACGCTGAGAACCGAGTAGCCAGCAAGACAGGCGGCATGGGCGATGGGCTTACTGATGGTGGAACAGCTCTAACGAACTTGCGGGAAGCAGTCAAGCTAACGAGCTGAGCTAGCGCCGCTAGCGCCCTAGCGCTGCTAGCGCCTGCTGGAATTTTCGCTCGAATTGGGTCGGATAGGTAGGATGAGGAGGCTGAGGCCGACCAAAAATGGCCTCGTAGCGCGCTGAGCCGGGCTTGAGTATCGAGGGCGCGGGGCTGTAAGAGCTACGCGAGAGCCTGGAACGCCTTCGCGGTTGCCGTCAGCGCCTGCTCGATGTCGGCTTCGGTGTGCGCGATCGACAGGAACATGTTGTGCCACGGGTGCAGGTAGACGCCGTTCTGCAGGGCGTGGGTGCAGAACGCCATGCCCTTCTCCATCTTCGGGTCGTCCTCGAACATGACGGTGGGGATCTGCGGGGGGCCGCTCTGGCGGATCGCGTGGCCGTAACGGGTGGATTGCTCCGCGAGGCCGTCACGGAACAGTTGACCCATGCGCGCGGTCAGGGCCGGAGCGTCGACCTCGGCGAGAAGATCGAGCGTCTCGATGGCCGCCGCCAGCGGCGCCGCTGGTACCAGAGCGATCCGGTCACGAAGATGGACTCGGCCGCTTCGCGGTAGGGCTCGCTGCCGAGGATGGCCGACAGCGGTTCGCCGTTGGCGATCGCCTTGCCCCAGGCCGACAGGTCGGGCTGGATTCCCAGCAACGACCAACTCGCATCCAGGGACAGACGCAGTCCGGCGCGGACATCATCCAGGATGAGCGCGGCACCCTCGGCGTCGCAGATCGCGCGCGCCTTCCGGGCGAAGGCCGGGTCGGGCAGCTCCTGGTGGTAGCCGGCGTCGTGCTTGAAGGCCGAGACCACGATGCCCGCGAGGTCTCCCGAGGCCGCCTTGGCTGCTGCGGTCAGGCTGTCGATGTCGTTGTAGGTGTAGCGTGGAAAGAGCTCGTGCTCCTCTGCCGGCGTTCCGTGCGACATCCGATTCGCCCACGGCTGTGCGCAGTGGTAGGCGCCGCGCGCGACCAAGATGTTCCGCTTCTCGCTCTTCGCGCGGGCCACCATGTTGCACACGGTGGTGGCGTCGTTGCCGTTCTTGGCGAAGATCGCCCAATCGGCGTGGCTCACCTGGTCCACGAAGCGCTCAGCCAGGTCGACCATGACCGGCGGCGGGCCGTTGGCGATGTCCAGCAGATCCCGCTGCGCGTCGGCAGCAGCGGCGATCCGCCGGTTGCCGTACCCGGCGATCATCGGGCCAAAGGCGCACATGAAGTCGATATACTCGTTGCCGTCCACGTCCCAGAGGCGGCAGCCATCGGCCCGGTGATAGTACTGGGGATAACCCGGCGGCATCTTCCGATAGACTGACATGTGGCCGTACATGCCACCGGGGATCACGCGCTTGGCGCGTTCTCGGAGCGCTGCGTCAGTGTTCATGTTCCAGACCCCGCCTTGCTGGCGCTTTACGACTCGACGTACGTGGACGGAGTTGCGCACAGCATCCCACGCCAAATGAAGACCGAGCTTGCGGCGCGATACGGGGCGCTGGGTTTCATCGGCTGGCACCACAGCCCCGGACAGCACCTGCCCGCGGGAACGTGCGCGTTCGGGCGCGTCGGCGGCGTACCGGTGGCATCGATCACCTACGAAGACGGCGCATGG
The DNA here is from genome assembly GCA_965208575.1 of Spirochaetia bacterium. Classification (GTDB taxonomy): domain Bacteria; phylum Spirochaetota; class Spirochaetia; order SZUA-6; family Bin103; genus Bin103. Next base: position 622,866 of record CBDBOV010000004.1, read on the forward strand.
CTTCAGCGTGTCGCACGGCGCAGGGGGTCGCTGCGGTTTCGCCTGCTGCTGGACAGCCGGATCGAACGCAAGGACTCCTGGAACGTCGTCGGAGAAGTGACCGCCCGGGGCGAAGGAGCGGAAGCGACCGGCAACGAGCACCTCGTCATCGGCGCGCACTACGACTGTCATCACGTTGCTTCGGGCGCCATCGACAATGCGGCGGGGGTGGCCACCGTGCTCGAGGCCGCGCGGGGGCTGAGCACGTTCGCATCGCATCTTCGACGCGACGTCAAGATCGTCCTGTTCGGCGTGGAGGAGCCCGGTCTCGTCGGCTCCATGGCCTATGTGCATCGCCACGAGCGGGAGCTGGGCGACCTCGTGCTGATGATCAACAACGACTGTCTCGGAGGTCGACCGTCCGGCATCGAAATACAGGGTCGCGACGAACTCCGCGGAACCATGGAGCAGGTCGCGGAGAGCGTCCGGATCGGTGGCGAACCTCCGCCTCCTTTCCGCGTCACGACCGCCCATCCCGGCTGGTGGGGCCTGGACAGCACACCGTTCGGATTCAAGGGCGTCCCGACGGTCCACCTGACGTCGACCGAGGCGAAGACCGGGGACTTCGCTTCCTATCACCTCGACACCGATCACATCGACAAGGTGTGCATCCCGGGCCTCACGGAGGCGGCGGTGGTCAACGCGCGGATCGCCCTCCACGTCGCCAACCTGACCGAGCGCCCGGCGGCTCGCATCGACCGATCGCACGTAGAAGAGATCCTTCACCGATACGACCGGGAGCCGCCGTTCTACACGATCATCTCGTTGCGCGAATCCCTCGAACTGCTGGATCTCTGGCCGATCGATCATGCGATCGAACGCTACTTTTCCCGCGAAGACTGACCGGACGACGGCCGCCGGCCCCCGTAGCGACCGGCGGCGCCGCGCAGACGCGGGTCCAGCAGGTCCCGCACCGCGTCGCCGAACAGGTTGAGGGCGTAGACCGTCACCGTCAGGCACAGGCCCGGCCACAGCGCCAGCCGCGGCGCAATCTCCATGTACTGGCGACCCTCGCGGCTCAGCATGCCGCCCCAGCTTGGAACGGTCACCGGCAGGCCGAAGCCCAGGAAGCTCAGCGACGCCTCGGCAATGATCACGCCGCCGACGTTGATGCTGAACACGACGATCAGCGGCGCGGCGATGTTGGGCAGCACGTGACGGACGAGCGTGCGCAGCGTGCGGGCACCGATCGCCTCCGCGGCCTGGAAGTAGGCGTTCTCCTTGACCCCGATCACCGCGCCGCGCACCACCCGTGACGCGGGAATGCCGCCGGTCACCCCGAGCACGACGATGATCTGCGCCACGCCGCGCCCGGTGATCGACATGATCGTCAGCAGCAACAGCAGCCCCGGAAACGACATCCACGCGTCCACGAACCGTTGCGCGTAGATGTCCAGCCGCCCGCCGATGAAGCCGGTGGTGCCGCCGATCAGCAACGCGACGATGACATTCAACGACGTTGCCGCGAGCCCGACCGTAATCGACAGGCGCGCGCCGATGATGAGGCGGCTCAGGAAGTCGCGGCCGACGTGGTCGGTGCCCAGCAGGTGCGCGGCGGACGGGCCCTGCATCCGGTCCTGCACGCGGCCGCGGTCGAATTCGTAGGGCGCGAGCTGCGCGGCGAAGATGGTGATGAACACCAGTGCCACGACGATGAGGCCGCCAATGGCTCCCAGCGGCTGTTCCTTCAGCAGCCGCGAGAGGAAGCTGGCCGCCGGTCGCCGGCGCGCCGGTGCAGGAGCGCCCGCCGCCGAGGGTCCGGCACCCGCGCCGCCGCTTGAGCCGCCACCACCGCGTGCGCCTGTGCGGCCGGCGCCGGCCGCGGCCCCCGGCGCCGGCTCACTCATAGCGCACCCGCGGATCCAGCAGGGCGTAGGTCAGGTCGGTGCCGAGGTTGATCACCACCACCACCGAGGCAAATAACAGGTTCACGCCGGAGACCACCGGGTAGTCGCGCGCGTTGAGGGCAGACAGCATCAGACTGCCGAGCCCCGGGAGATTGAAGATGTTCTCGATGATGACCGAGCCGCCGGCGATGATGGGCAACTGCAGCGCCACCAGGGTCACCACCGGGATGAGGGCGTTCTTGACCGCGTGGCGCAGCACCACGGTCCTCTCCGCCAGGCCCTTGGCCCAGGAGGTCCTCACGTAGTCCTGGCGCAGCACCTCCAGCATCATCGTGCGCGTCATGCGCATGGTGCTCGCTGCCAGGTAGGTCCCCAGAATCACGGCGGGAATGATCAACATGCCGAGATTGGCCCATGGGTCTTCGGTGAAGCGGACGTGCGTCAGCGGCGGCGTCCAGCCCCACCAGATTGCGGGGTAGATCATCACCATCAGTCCCAGCCAGAAGTTGGGGGTCGCCAGGCCGAAGATGGCGACCGCCCGGCCGGCGTAGTCGGCCACCGTGTACTGGCGAATCGCCGAGTAGATGCCGATCGGCACGGCGATGATGACCCCGGTGAGGATCGCCAGCAGCCCCAGCTCGACCGTTACCCCGACCCTGCCGGCGAGTTTCTGTTCCACCGTTGCGCTGCCCAACGAGCCGCTGTACAGCGAGCGGCCGAGGGTGCCACGCAGGACGATGTCACCGATCCACTTCGCGTATTGCGCGTAGACGGGTTTATCGAGTCCGAGTTGTCTCTTCAGAGCCTCCTCATCGATCGTGCCGCTCTGGGTTGCGGTCATCCGGGCTGTCATCACGTCGATGATGTCGCCGGGAATGAAGCGAACCGAGAGAAACACCAGGAGGGTGACGATGAACAGGGTCGGGATCACCAGCAGTATCCGCCTGATCACATACGCCCGCACCTCGGCTCACCTCCTTGGATGAAAGGGGTGGCAGGTTGCGCCCGCCACCCCGTGTTCGCCCTTAAAACGCTGACGTTGGAAGCGAGCGTCAGAACCCCATTTCTGCCTTCAGGTCCCGGTCGAGCCAGAGCCGGGCAAGAACCTCGTGATAGTTTTCTGGGTGCACGAACGTCTCGCCGTTCCAGCCCTTGACCCACGGATGCGCCACCTGGAATCCGGGCGCCTTGCCGGTCCACACCTGAAAATGCTGCGAAACGAGGTATTGGTCGAACTCGTTGGCGATTCGTGTCAGCTCCGCCTCGCTGGTCGCTGTTTGGAACTCGTTATAGAGTCGAATCAGCGTGGCGTTGGGAGTCCCACCGAACCACTCGTTCCAACCGTGCGGCTCGGTGTCCGCCCCAAGAGAACGGGCGAAGCCTATGATGTGTTCAGGGGCTGCATCGAAGCCCAAATCGCCGGTGGACATCTCGTAGAGTGCGTCCACTTTACGACTCCACCAGGTGCTGCTGTCGTAGACGTCGATCTCCACCTCCACGCCGATCTCTTTGAAGTAGCCGGCCGCGATCTCGGCGAGGCCCAGGTCGATGACGTCGCGGTGGTCGTGGGTGGCCCTGAAGCGGACGCCGTCCGCGCCGCGTGGGTAGCCGGCCTCGTCGAGCAATTGCTCCGCCTTCTCCGGGTCGTAGCGGTATTGGTCCTGGAGCTCCTTTGGCCACTCGTCGAATGGAAGAAAATAGGGTCCGGTCGCGTTGCCGAAGATGCCCTGGGGCTTCCACAGCGCGTACCCGCCATAGTAGCTCTCGTTAACCGCCTCGCGGTCGATCGCCATCTGCATTGCCTGGCGGACGCGGATGTCGTCGAACGGCGGCGTACGGGTGTTCAGGCCGATTTGCCCGAGCGCCCGGAGGAAGTAGGGGCCCACCTGGATGTCGGGGTTGGTGCGCAACACCGACTCTATCACCTCGAAGGTCTTGATGTCGACGCCGCCGCCGGCAACGTGGATCATGTCGACCTGGCCGGTGCGAAACGCGGCGAGGCGGGTCGCCTCCTCCGGCATGAACAGACCCTTCAGCTCGTCGACGTAGGGCAGCCGGTTGTCCGGGTACTTCTCGTCGAAGTCGTGGTAGTTGGGAATGCGCGTCCTGGTTATCGAGACGCCCTCGACGTAGTCAGTGAGCGTGAACGGCCCGGTGCCGACCACGTTTCGCCAGTCGCTGTAGTCACCGTGCTGCTCGATGACCTCGGGTGGCAGAATCCATGAGTTGGACTGGCCGAGGATCGCCCGGGCCAGGCCGGCGCGCGGCTCGGTCAGCTTGAATTCGACCGTGTATCGGTCAAGGGCTTCGATGGATTCCCACGGATAACCCTCAACCTCGCCGGCAACTCTGGGCTCGAAGTCGAGCAGGCCGCCAATGCGGCGGTAGGTAAAGGCGACGTCTTCGGCGGTGAGTTCGCGCCCGTTGACCGGCGGCTTGTCGTGCCAGCGGATGTCCGGTTTGATCTTGACGATCAGCGTTCGGTCGTCCGGCTGCTCCCAGCTCTCGGCCAGGTTGCCCTTGAAGCGCGAGAACGGCACATACCAACCGGTAAAGCTCACCTCGTCCCGGGGCGCACCCCAGTCTCCCTTCGCAAGCTTCTCGTTGACCGCGTAGATCTGATAGCCGGAGTAGTGTCCTGTGATATGCGGGTCGGTGGTCTCCCCGAACAGCTTGTACGGGTAGGTCAGCGTGCCGCCGTACTCGGGTGCGGTCACCTGCATCCCGGTCGTCGGGTCGGTCACCATCGGCTTGTCCGCAGCCGCGGCCGCTTCCTCGCCGGCGGGCGCCGCCCACGCGGCGGTTGCGGCCAAGACGAACCCGATCAGTGCCGCAACCCATAGTCTACAGTTTCGTATCATGAGGTTTCCTCCAAACCTTCGTTTCTTCGAGAGTGCTGAATTCAGTTGCCGGCCCGCGCCGACTCTCGCGGTATGCCTGCGATTCGCAGGGACCGAACAGCGCGGGCGGCACCCTCGACCACGAGCAGTGCCTGGGGTGCTGGCGGGTGGACTGCGGGCGAGCGGCCCGTTGCCGGGAGTTCCCGCCTGGTGAGGTGACCCGCCGACGACGAATCGGCGGTGAGGCAGCGCCGCGGTCAGCGGACCGCGCAGGCTGCGCAGAAGGTAGCGGTTGCGACCGGCTAACTCGTTAGTGTTTCTGAGGTTGTATGGAAATAGCCCTGGGGGGGAGGGGGGTACAGAGGGCGTAGAGCGGCGGTAGAGCGCCGGTTGCGCTATCTGCAACCGGCGGCGGCGCCCGGTACTGTCGTCACGCGTCATTCGCATCCGTTCCACCCGAAGCCCGCAGCCATCATTGCGCACGCACGGCATACCGTCAAATAGCCGCGGGGCGGCCGCCGTGATCGAGTACGGTCGCCAGAGTGGCGGGCTCGATGCTACACTGGAGGTCGGACTGCAGGATCGGTCGTGGCGCTGACGTTCGAGTGGGGTGAGGTGAAGGCAAGCGCCAACATGCGCAAGCACGGTGTAGGGTTTGAGGAAGCCGCGACGGCGTTCGGCGACGTCCTGTCGGTGACCGTTGCCGACCCGGATCACTCGCTCGATGAGGAACGATTCATCCTCCTCGGTTTGACCGAGCGCAGCCGGCTCTTGGTCATCGCACACCGTGCGTGGTGACGCAATTCGACTGATCAGCGCTCGGCTGGCTACAGCCAAAGAGCGGTGAGGGTATGAAGAAGGAACCTGACACGAGACGGATTGACGAGTTGCGCGAAGAGTACGACTTCTCGGGTGGAGTCCGCGGCAAATATGCCGCACGATATGGCGAGGGTGCGAACATCGTCATCCTCGATCCGGATATCGCAAAGGTGTTTCGTGACTCGAAGTCGGTAAACGAAGCCCTCCGCGCACTTGTCGAGGTGGCGAACAGGGCGGCAGCGGCTGGGTGACAGGCCGGCCGGGAGCGGACCGCGCGGTTCGCCTCGGCTGAGGAGCTGTTTCGCCCACCCGAAGATCACCGGGTGGAGGCCAGCATGGCGTCGCCATCACTACTGCCGTAGCTCTCGGTGGCGCTCACTCGGTCCAATCGCCGAATCGGCATCCGGACCGCCCGCGCCCTTCCCGGCGAACGCAACCCGGCCCTTCTCAAGCGACCACCATCCTGATCGCGCCGACGGCGCGTCCATCGAGCTCGAAGTCGGCGGCCGTGCCCGCTTCCCGGAAGCCAAGCTCCTCGAACAGCGACCGCTTCTCCTCGTCCTCCACGCACACCACCGCCCGGCACTCGGCGGCCCCCCGCGCCGCTCCCCGCTGCATTGCGGCAGCCATCAGGCCGGACCATGCGGCGGCAAAGTACGGGTGCGTGAAGCCGTCGACCTGGCAGGCGGCGCCCGATCCGAGCACGGTCGCCAGCCCCACGACGCGGTCGTCGGCCGTGCGCGCGCAGAACCAGTCGCCGGCGCCGCCGGCCACCGCGGCCAGGTAGCGCCGGTACAGCCCCATGCAGGAGTACTGGACGCAGTAGCGGGTCGAGTACATGCCGGCGTTGGCGTCCAGCACCTGCCAGTCGTGGGGCGCGTGCAGCAGGGGGATCATCGGTACCCGCACCGCCGCGGTGGCGGGCGCCACGGTGGCCTCCCCCGGCTCGCGGAAGTAGTCGACCAGGAACGCCTCCGGCGAGTCACCGCTGCTGATGTTGGCCATGACGTCGGCGCCGGCCAGCTTGCGCCAGCCGAGCCGGTGGTAGATCCTGCGCACCGCCGGCACGGAGGTGCCGAGGAACAGCGCCTCGCCGCCGGCGGCGCGAAACTCCTCCACCGCCCGCCCGCACAGCCGGGTGGCGACGCCGCTGCCGCGCAATTCGGGCCTCGTCGCGACTTCCCCAAACCCGCCCAGGAGGGGGCTTTTGTTCGGCACGGTGATTGCACAAGTGCCCGCCAGAGTCTCGGCCCGCCGCGCCACGTAGACGGTCAGCCGGTTGTGATCCGTCTCCCGGCCCAGGTACGCATCAGGCGGAACATCGGGCGGATGTTCGTCGGAATACTCGAATATGTCATCCCAAAACGCCCGCAGTTCCGCGGCCAGAGCCGCGGCTATCGGCGCTTCCACCGTAACGCTCATTCCGACCTACTTGATCTCTTCAACCCCAGGCTCGTGTCAGTGTACAAGGATCACACCATGGACAAACAGCGAGCCGGCGACACTGACGGCCACCGGCTCGGCACCGGCCGCCGATGCTGACCACCATCGTCGGGCGGGGTCATTCCGGTACGCGAGCCATTTCGCATACGCTTTCCGCCAGCGGCGTGTGGATGGGCGAGCCGTTGAACAAATCGGGCGACCTGCTGCCGCCGCAGGCGATGTACGAGGCGTCCCGCTTCATCGCCAAACATGTTCGCTGGCTGGGCGGGCTGAAGTGGGACTTCAGCCGGCTCCACACGATGTCGATTCCGCCCGAGTTCGAGTCGCTGATCCGGTCGTACCTGCAGAGCGTGATTTCCAGCCCGGCGGAACACAGGGGATGGAAGATCCCGGAGACCACCCTGACCTACCCCTGGATCGTGCGAATGTTCCCGGACGTGAGGTACATCTTCTGGATCCGCAACCCGCGCGACTGCGTCATCGGCAGGCACATCACGGACAACCTCACCGACTGGGGCGTGGGCTGTCCGCCTACCGACGACACCCGCCTGCGCCGCGCGATGTCGTGGAAGTACCAGTACGACCTGGTCAACGCCACCCCGCGGCCCCGGCACTGGATCGAGGTGCGGTTCGAAGACTTCGTCCAACGCCAGGACGAGACGCTCGCCCGGTTGGAGTCCTACCTCGGCGTCAAGCTGGCCCGGATTCCCGTGCGGCCCGAGTCGGTGGGCCGCTGGAAGACCGACCCCGGCCCCAACTACTACGACTTCTTCGCTCCCGCCATGGAGCGGTACGGCTACGAAATCCCCGCGCCTTCCGTCTGAGGTCGGTAAACGAGATCCTGGCTGCCTCCCCTTGTCTGGAGCGGGAACATCGACCAGTGCCTGACGTACGCCGCGTGGCGGCTGGAGGAACGAGAGGTAACGCTCGCCGAACTGCCGAGTGGATTCGCGGTGACCGGTTCCAGCCGGCGGTGTGCGCCAGCAGGCGATGCCAGATGAGGATGTCGCCGGCGGCGCCATACCCTTCCATGTGACGGTCCGGAACACCACCCGCCCGCGGTTGGACGGGCTCCCTCTCCGATAGCATGCTCTTAGGCTGCCTGAGGAAGGTTGCCTTGGTCGCGACGGCACTACCCCGCGACGACCGAACACGTTCCAGTGCCTCCTCGCGGAACCAGTGAGCACCGCTCTCTCCTTCCTGGGTCACAATGCGTCCATAACTACCCGGTTCCACGAGTTCACCTCTGCCAAGTATCCGCCGATCCGAATGGAAATACGTAACTAATCCCTCCTGTCCAAACACACGAGAGGTAGTCTCCTTGAGAGGAACCTCGTTGAACGTGGCGACCACCCGAACACACTCCGCAAAACACGGAATACAGCGCGGGACCCTGCTTCTCTCAGTTCCCCTTAGCATACAAATAGTACCACATGAGCAAGAGTCAGGTAGTTCCCCGTGCGAGTCCAATACCCATCTCACACACGGACCTCATGGCGAAGCTGACCAGAGCGGACCACCTGGTTAGCCCCGGCCTCTCTCAGCCGATTCACACCACCATCCGGACAGCTCCGACCGCGCCACCCATCAAGCACGACGTGGGCCACAGCACTCGGCTTAGACCGTATGCCTTGGCCGACGGCGGGCCGATTGTGTCGGTCTACCGTGTCCCGGCTCTCACGCCAGCCGCATGGACGGCTTCGCCGCCGGCGTTCGATTGCTGGCTATGCGGGCGGACGGCGATGTGCGTCTCCAGGTCTACGCTTGCTGCCATGTTCACGAGCCGATCGATGCTGAATTTGCTGATCTTGCCGTTAACGAGCTCACTCACCCGAGAACGTGGCACTCCGAAACGTCTCGCAGCTTCGGCTTGGGTGATGTTCTGACGCTCTACGTAATCGGCAAGAGCGATCATGATCGTGGACCGAATCTTTAGGTTAGCAGCCTCCGAGGAGGTCTCCGCAACTGCATCCCAGACATCAGAATAAGTTTGTGTATCTGTCATATGAATGTATACCTTTGTAAATGGATTTTTGGGAACATGCGAGCTACGATCGCTTTATATTATCGGTTCTCTTGTGTATCACCTCCCGGAAGCGCTTTCTAGCTATATCGATGTCGGCCTTTGCCGTCTTCTGCGACTTCTTCACGAATACGTGCAGGATATAAACCGCGTCACCGACTGTCGTCGTGTATATGCTTCGATACGCATTACCGGCTATCCGTACGCGAAGCTCACGAACGCCGCTCCCGACACTCGGCATCGGCCGCCAGTGGCGTGGATCCATACCTCTCTGAATCATGGCAATCTGCTGCCCCACGTCATGCTTGGCATCCCTCGGGAAACGACGTAGATCATCGAGAGACGAGCCAACGAACACAACCTCCTTCATTTGTGCGCCAATGTCTCACATTTGCGACACGAGAGTCAAGTCAGAAGCGCCGCACAGTGGCCTTCTCAGGCAGCCACCATTCTGACCGCCCCGACGGTGCGCCCATCGAGCTCGAAGTCGGCGGCAGCGCCCGCCGCGCGGAAGCCGAGCCCTTCGAACAGCGACCGCTTCTCCTCGTCCTCCACGCATACCACCGCCCGGCACTCGGCGGCCCCCCGCGCCGCTCCCCGCTGCATTGCGGCAGCCATCAGGCCGGACCATGCGGCGGCAAAGTACGGGTGCGTGAAGCCGTCGACCTGGCAGGCGGCGCCCGATCCGAGCACGGTCGCCAGCCCCACGACGCGGTCGTCGGCCGTGCGCGCGCAGAACCAGTCGCCGGCGCCGCCGGCCACCGCGGCCAGGTAGCGCCGGTACAGCCCCATGCAGGAGTACTGGACGCAGTAGCGGGTCGAGTACATGCCGGCGTTGGCGTCCAGCACCTGCCAGTCGTGGGGCGCGTGCAGCAGGGGGATCATCGGTAGGGTAAGGATACTCCCGCTCTGAGCGCCGGTTCGCCATGCATCTGGCCACGGCGCGACGCTCCGCATCCAGTTCATCCGGAGAGCGTCCCGCCGCAGGCGTAGCTCAGCCGCTGGCCAGTGCGGGTTCGGGGTGCAGGGCGGCGGCCAGCTCGGCGATGGCGGCGTCCATCTCGTCGGGGCGGTTCCAGCCGTAGCACAGGCGCATCCGGTCGCGGCCGGAGATGCCGTCCGCGGCCGTGTGGGTGCCCGGAGCGAACCGCACGCCGCGGGCGGCGGCGCGCTCGGCGGCGGCCACCGTGTCGGTGCCGTCGAGCATCTGCACGAACAGGAAGAGCCCGCCGAGTGGTTCGGTCCAGCGCGCGCGGTCGCCCACGTGCGCATCCAGCGCCGCCAGCAGCGCGTCGCGCTTGGCCCGGAGCCGGGCGCGCGCCCGCTCGATGTGGGCGTCCAGGCCGGTCTGTGCGAATCGATGCACGGCCATCGCCGTGAACTGGCTGACCCCGCCGGTGCCCTTGATGGCGCAGATCCGATCCAGGAGGGCCGGCGCGGCGGTGACGTAGCCGAGCCGCATGCCGGGAGCGATGTTCTTCGAGAACGAGGCCACGTAGATGGTGCGCCCGCTGTCGTCGAGTGAGCGGATGGCCGGCGGCAGGTCGGGGTGGTCGAAGTTCAGGTCGACGTAGCAGTCGTCCTCCCACACCGGCACTCCGTAGCGCGCGGTGATCTCGGTGACCTCGGCGCGGCGCGCCCGCGACTCGACGAAGCCGAGCGGGTTCTGGAACGTCGGTATGGTGTACACCGCCTTGGGCCGCCTGCCCTCGTCGATCGCCGCCTGGATCTGGTACTCCAGCGAATCGGGCAGCATGCCGTCGGCGTCGCACGCCACCGCGCGGACATCGGCAGCGAAGCGGCGCAGGAATCCCAGCGTGCCGGCATAGGTGAATTCCTCGGCCAGCACCACGTCGCCGGGATCGACCAGCGCCTGGGCCACCAGGAAGTTGGGCTCGTTCGATCCGGAGCCGAGCAGGATGTCGTCGGCATCCACCGAGAAGCCGCGCGTGGCGGCCAGCCGCGCCGCCAGCCACTCGCGCAACGGCGGATAGCCGAGCGGGTGCGGATAGTGCGCCAGGCTGCGCCCCGCCCGTTGCAACTCGTCTGCCAGGCATTCGACAAGTTGTTCCAGCGGCAACGAGTCGGGGTCGGGATAGGCCACCCCAAAGTCGTAGCGCGCCGCCGGATGGGCCGCGCGGGACACCGGCCCCGCCGACGGCCCGTGGTGTGCCATCAGATCCTCGTCGAAACCAGACCAGCTACCGCTCATCCGTGCCACCTCCGATGGGAATGATACCCGAGAGCGCCCCACTGCCGCGACCGTCCGCCAGCCGCTCTTGATTCGATGTCATAATGAAACTATTCTGCATTCACGATGCCAAGTATCACCGTACGCGGACTGGACGATCACGTGCTGGAGCGGATTCGGGCGTTGGCAGAGGTCGAGCGACGGAGCCTGAACAGCGAGTTGCTGGTCCTCATCGACCGCGCGCTGGAACGGGAACTTCATTTCGCCGGCCATCGCAACGCGCCGGTGCCAAAGGGGACCCAGCTCCGGATGTGGCGACACCTGTCCGGTTGGTGGGAGGACGAACGCTCGACGGCCGAGATCATCTCGGATATCCACTCCGCTCGCACGCCGGGACGCGAGGTCGAACTGTGATCGTCCTCGATACCGACACCTGCGTGGAACTGCTGCGCGGCAACCGGCGGGTCATCGAACGGCGTGCCCTCAGCGACGACTCCGTGAGCGTGTCGTTCATGTCAGCCGCCGAGTTATACTACGGAGCGGAGCGCTCGGCGAAACCGGCTCAGAACCGGCATGCGGTCGACGCCTTGCTGCTCTCGGTGCTGGTGGTCGAGTCGGACAACGCAATCGCGCAGCAATTCGGTCAACTCAAGGCTGCATTGCGGCGCGATTCGTTGCTGGTGCCCGACGCTGACCTGTTTATTGCCGCAACCACCCTCGTTCACGGCACGCTGCTGGTCACCGGGAACGCGCGGCACTTCGAGCGGATCGATGGGTTGCGGATCGAGAGTTGGACTTAGCAGGCCGTGCGGCCGCTAGCCCGCATCGCTCACCAAGGGGATCGGCTGGCGACAGCGAGCCGCCGGCCGTGACGTCCCCGCAGGCAGGCGCCGGCGCCAGACCGCCGCATCCGGCGAGCCGCGCGCGCGCAGGCCCCCACGCGCACGCTCCGGCCGGCGGCGGTTCCGGCGCTGAGCCACGCGCCGGCCTTGCCCGCCAACCCGACGCCGGAACCAGGCCGCGCGGGACCGCGGACCGGCGCCCGGCGAAAGAAGCGCCCGCGCATGGCGGCTCGGTGCTGGCGGTGAGCGCCGACGTTGCCCGGCTGGAGCAGGCGTTCGTGGAACAGGTGGGCGCCGCCAAGCGGGCAGATCCGGCGGCGGCGGTGCTGGTGGTGGTCGGCTCCCACCTGCAGCACATCTATCTGCGCCGGCTGTTGGCCCGCTCGCTGACCGCGGTGGCCAACGTCCGATTCGTCACGCTGATGGATCTTGCCGGTGAGCTGGCCCTGACGAGCGAAGCCGACCGCCCGACCGGCGAACACTCTGCCTTGCCGCTGCCTGACGGCGCCCACGTCCCGCTGCTGGAGCACGTGGTGGCGGAGCGCCGCTCGCGGGCCGGCGGCGACCGGGCGCACGGTCTCGCCGATGCCGGCATGGTGCACTCCGTGGCTGCCACCATCCGCGATCTGCGCGAGGGAGCGATCGACCCACCGCTGGTCGCTAGCGCCTCGCAGCGGCCGTGGCTGCGTACGCTGGCGGGGATGGTACGGGACTATCAGGCGGCGCTGGAGCCGTTCGCGGACGCCACCGCGCGGGTTGCGCAGGCGGCCGCGGCCACTCCGGCGCAGGTGGCAGCCGCCGTGCAGCACGCGGCGCCCGGCGCGCGCGAAGTCCTGGTGTATGGCATCTACGACGCCAACGCGCTGCAGTTCGGCATGCTCGACGCGCTCTCGCGGGCACTTCCGACACGGCTGTTCCTGCCCTGGCACACGAGCACCGAGCCATTCGCGTTCGCCGCCGAGACCGTCGACCGGCTGCGCGAGCGCGGCCTGCGGCTGCACACTCTGGACGCCGACACTTCCGCACGCAAACGGCACGCAACGCGCGCCGTGTTCTCCTGTGCCGACCGCCAGGCGGAGACGGAGGAGACGGTACGCCGCGTACTGGAGGATCTTGCCGGCGGCGTGCCGGCGGCGGAAATCGCCATCCTGCACCGCATGGACCCGATCTACGACGAGCTGATCTGCGGCGTGCTCGACCGCGCCGCGGTGCCCCACTACCGCTCCGCCGGACAGCCGGTGCGGCGCACGGTAGTGGGCCGTGCTGCTCTCATCCTGCTGCAACTGCTCTACGCCGAGCCGCATCGCGGCACGTTGCTGGAGCTGCTCTCGCTGCCGGGACTCGACCTCTCCTGGATCGAGACCGCGGCCGAGGACGCCGCGCTGACGCCACGCCCGGCCCGTTGGGAAGCGCTGAGCAAGGAACTGGGGCTCGTCAAGGGATGGGAGGAATTCGATTCGGTGCTCGCCTTCCACCTGGAACATGGCGCGCGGGGTGACGCCGACGAACGCGCCGCCGAGTCGGTGGCCGCGGCCCGCCAACTGCAGTCGGTGGTGCGTTGCCTGGCCGGCGCCGCCGAACTGGTTCCCGGCGCCGACCGGTGGTCCACCCACGCCGACCGTTTCCTGGACCTGTTGCGGCGGTTCATGCCGCCGGAAGCGGACACGCCGGCATGGGATGCACTCGCCCACCGCATCCGCGCGCTTGCCGTTCTGGACCGGGCGGCGACGCTCAGCGGCACGGTGGCCGCCACCCCGGAGCGGTTCCGCCAAGCCGCTGAGACCGCCATTCGCCAGGCGATCGTGTCGGGCGGCTACTTCCAGCGCAGCGGCGTGTTCGTCGGCAACGTGATGAGCGCGCGCCTGGTGCGGTTTCGCCGTGTGTACGTCACCGGCTGTGCCGAACGCACCTTTCCACCGGTGATCCGCCAGGATCCGCTGCTGCTGGACGCAGAACGGGATCAGATCAACCGCCGCGCCGCGCACGGCAGCTACCTGCCGCTCAAGGGACGCCGGCTCGACGAGGAGCGCCTGCTGTTCGAGCTCGCCTGCCAAGCCGCAACCGAGCGGCTTACCCTCTCCTATCCGCGGCGCGGTACCAGTTCGACCAACGTGCGCCTGCCGTCGAGCTTCCTGCTGGAGGAGGTGGGCGACCTGGCCGGCGGCTTCCTGTCCGCCGAGACGCTGGAGCGCAGCGCCGGCCTCTGGTACCAGCGCATGCCGGCGCGGGTCGGCTTCGACGGCAATGGCGTCAAGGGCGCCCTGCGCGCGCTCGACGACTCCGATCTGCGCTGGCACGTACTGGAACAGGGCGGCAAGGATGCGGTGCCGGCCATCGAGCAGATCTGGCCCGCCATCGACGCGGCACGCGCCCACCAGGCGGCACGCCGCACGCGCAACTTCGGTGCATTCGACGGCATCGTGCCGGCGGAGCTGGTCGCCGCCAACGGCATCCTGGACCGCGACCTGACCGCCACCGCGCTGGAGAACTTCGCGGTGTGCCCGTATCGGTTCTTCCTGTCGCGTGTGCTGCAGGTGCGCTCCCGCGGCGAACCGGAGCAGACCCTGGAGATCGCGCCGCTGCAACGCGGCAACCTGGTGCATGCGATCCTCGATGAGCTGGTGCAGCAGTTTCTGGCCGGCGATGCACCGTGGGCCCAGTTCATCGCCGGCGCCGACGAAGCGCTGCGCGAAATCATGGAGCGGCGCTTCGCCGAATTGCCGGCGGGAGTCACCGGCCTGCCGCTGTCCTGGAACCTGATTCGTGACCAGGTGACGCAGGAACTGGCCGCGTACGTGGATGAAGAGCGCAGCCGGGCGGCGCGGACGCGGCCTGGCTCGGCTAGGGATGCCGGCGGCGGTTGGCAGCCGGTCGCCGCCGAACGGGTGTTCACCGGGGTGCCGATTGCCGCCGGCCGGCGCGGCTTGAGCTTCTCGGGCCGCATCGACCGAATTGACCGCTCGCGCGGCGCCCTGCGGATCATCGACTACAAGACCGGCGCGGCTGCCCGCGAGACCGCGGACGGCTACCGCGAAGGCCGCTCCCTGCAGCTCGCGGTCTACCTGCACGCCGCCGCCCACCTGTACCGAAGCAGCCTGGACTCCGGCAGTGCCGAACTGCACTACGTCAGCGAACGCGCCGCATACCGCCGGCTGGCGCTTGCCGGGGCGCAGCTCGCCGCCGACCCGCGCTTTGCCGAGGTGCTGGCGGCCATGGCCGAGGCAATCGCCTCCGGCGCGTTCTTCTACCAGCCGGGCGAACGGCGCGTACATTGCCGGCTGTGCGACTACCATGACGTGTGCCACACCCGCGTCGCCGATTACGCCAAGCGCAAGGCGGATGGAAGCACCGCGATCATGGCGCCGTTCCACACCATCGCGGCGCCGCCGCCGGGCACGGCTACCGGGCGGAGACGCCAGCCTTGATGCCGCAGTCACAAGACCGGGTCGCGGACCCGTCACCGGCGCCGCCCAATCCCGGAAGCGCCGCCGGCGACGCACCGGGGCAACCGGTAGACCACGAAATCCGAACCGCCGCCACCGGCGACCTGAATACCAGCTTCTTCCTGGAAGCGGGCGCCGGTACCGGCAAGACACGCATTCTGGTCGACCGCGTGGTCGAGATCGTGCGCCGCGGGGCGGCCGAAATTCGGCAGGTGGTGGTGATCACGTTCACCGAAAAGGCGGCCGGCGAACTGCGCGCGCGAATCCGGGACAGTCTGCACGGTGAGATCGAACATGCCGCCGAGCCGCACCGCTCCCGCTGTCGTGCCGCTCTGCGTGACCTTGTGAGCGCTCACATTGAAACCATCCATGCCTTCGCATCCAGTCTGTTGCGCGAGTTTCCGCTCGAGGCGGGCGTCAATCCCGGATTTCAGCAGCTCGACGAGGTGGCCAGCCGGGTCGACTTCCAGGAGCAGTGGGACGACTGGATCTGGAACGTCGAAGGGCCCCGCCTTGCCGCCGTGGAGTACTGCTTACGCCTGGGCATGTCGCTCGACACCGTCCACGAGGTGGCCGGCATCCTGGACCGCCACCGCGAGCTGCGGCTGTCCGGCGCGGCCACGCACAGCCCGGACGCGGTCCGATTCCTGCAGCGCATGCGGGATCTGCGCGCCGCGGGCGATCGCCTGGCCGAGGCCTGCACCGGGGACCACGACCGCGGCCTCGCCAGTTTCCGCAAGTTGCGCGATCAATTGATTGCGGTGGAACAACTTGCCCGTGCCGTACCAGGGCCTCGCCGGAACGTCCTCATCGAGGCGGCGCTGCATGCCGTGTGGTTTCGGCCGGCGCAGGGGAACCGCCGCAACTGGCGCTCGGAGCAGGCGCTGGAGGAGATGCGCGCGCTGCAGCGCGAGGCCCACGACCAACTCGTGCGCTTCCATGCCCGGCTCAACGACGGCGCCCTGCACCGCCTCGCCGGTGCGCTGACCGTGTTCGTCAGCAACGCGGCGTCCGAACGGCGGCGTGCCGGCAAGCTCAACTTCGACGACCTGTTGATCGAGGCGCGGGCCCTGGTCGCCGGCAACGCTGCCGTGCGCACTGCGCTGCGCGACCGGTACCGCTTTCTCCTGGTCGACGAATTCCAGGACACCGACCCGCTGCAGGCCGAGATGGTGTTTCTGCTCGCCGCCGACGAACCACCTGCGCCGTCCGCGAGCCCCCGCCCCTCCTGGCAGGAAGTGGTGCTGCTGCCGGGCAAGCTGTTCATCGTGGGCGATCCGAAGCAGTCGATCTACCGCTTTCGGCGTGCCGACATCGACACCTACCTGCGCGCCAAGGAAGTGTTTCGCCGCCAGCCGGACGGGCAGGCGCGGATCGCGACGGTGTCGCAGAACTTCCGCTCGGTGCCGGAGATCACCGACTGGGTGAACGCCACGTTCGCCGCCGTGCTGGGGCCCAACGCACGGTTTCCGGGCGCCCAACCGGCCTACCGGCCCATTCACGCCTACCGCGACGCCGCGGGGCACGCGCGGGTCACGCTGATGTACCCCGCAACCGACCTGCATGACACCAAGCTCGCCGAACTGCGCCGTGCCGAGGCCGCCGCGGTGACGCGCCTGATCGCGGACCTGGTCGGCAACCCGCGTTGGCAGATCGGCGCGGAGGACGGCGCGGTCGGCGGGCGCGCCATCGCCCTGCGCGACATCTGCATCCTGGTGGAGACCCGCACCGCGGTGGAGGTATACACCGAGGCGCTGGCCGGCCACGGCGTGCCCCACATCGTCGACGGTGGGCGCGACTTCTTTCAGCACCAGGAGGTCAACGACGTGGCCTCGATCCTGCGCGCGGTCGACGACCCAAGCGACCAGGTTTCGCTGGTGGCCGCGTTGAAGTCGGCGGCATTCGGCTGCTCCGACGTCGACCTGCTGCAACACCGCCTCGCGGGCGGCCGCTTCAGTCTGCTGGGCCGGATGTTTCCTGACACCCCCGTGGGGCGGGGCCTGCGCCGACTGGCAGAGCTGTATGAGACCAAGAACCGGGTGACGCTGCCGTCTCTGGTCGATCGCGCGATCCGCGACAATTTCCTGGCCGAACCGCTGTTGATCACCAGCCGCGACCGGCAACGCGTCGCCAACCTTCGCGCCATCGTCGACCGGGCCGCGGAATTCGCGGTGGGAGAGACGGATGCGCTGCGTCCGTTCGTTCGCTGGCTCACCGCCCGCCAAGGCGACCCAGGCGGAGACCGGGATCTGCACCTGGCGGAGACCGATGACGACGTGGTACGCGTCATGACCGTACACGGCGCCAAGGGGCTGGAGTTCCCGGTGGTGATCCTGGCCAAGCTCAGCGCCGGTATCAACCATGGTGCCGCCCGCTCGGTAGTGGACCGCGACCGCGGCATGCTGGAGTTCGCGGTCGGTAAACGCGACAACCGATTCAGTACGCCGGGGTTCGCGCCCGCCGCCGCCCGCGAGCAGGCCTATGCCCACGCCGAGCAGGCGCGCCTGCTGTACGTGGCCGCTACCCGCGCCCGCGACCTGCTGGTGGTGTCGGTGTTCCGGTCGGAGGAAAACCCCGGCATGTTCGGGCATCTGCCCGATCTGCCCTCCTGGGTGTCGGTGTTCGACGGCGGCTTGCGCAATGCGCCGGCGGGGGCGCGAGCAATCCTCGACGCCGACCTGCCGGAACCGCGGCGACCTGCGCAGCCGGCGCCGGCCCGCTTTCCCGGCGACCTCGCCAACCAATGGCGGCGGCGCCAAACGCGCCGCACCGCGTACCTGGAGCAGGGGCCGCGGTATACCACCCCGTCGCTGCTGGCCGCCGAGGCGCACAAGGAACCGCGTGAAACCGAGCCACCCGACCGCAGTGCGCCAGAGCAGGACCTGGACCGTTTCGGGGATGCCGACCGAGCACTCGGTACGGCAGATGGCGCGGCCGGCGTGGCGTTTGTCGGTTCATCGGCGGGGTTGCGCCGCGGTTCGCTGGTGCACGAGGTTCTGTACCGCTGCGCGCTCGACGACACCGCCGATGCCGAGCAGTGGGCGAGGCGTCTCGCCGGCGAGCATGGCGTCCCGGAACTCGCCGCCGAGG
Organism: Spirochaetia bacterium; assembly: GCA_965208575.1. Classification (GTDB taxonomy): domain Bacteria; phylum Spirochaetota; class Spirochaetia; order SZUA-6; family Bin103; genus Bin103. The sequence goes on from CBDBOV010000004.1 coordinate 641,443, forward strand.
TGGCGCGCCACACCGCAACGGTCATCACCAGCGCCGCCATGCGGCGCGTGCTGACCGCCCGCCGCGTCCTCCGCGAGCTGCCGGTGGCATGGTACGACGGCGTCGAAGACCGGGACGGCCGCTACGTGGAAGGGTTTGTGGACTTGGCGTTCGAGGAGGCCGACGGCTGGGTGCTGGCCGACTACAAGACCGACGCCCTGCCGGCGGACGGCGAAGGCGGTGTCCGCGTGCTGCAGGAGCGCTACCGGCCGCAGTTGGACCAGTACCGCCGCGCCGTCGAGGCCACCGGCATGCGGGTAGCCGGGCACGGCCTGTGGCTCACGGCGACCGGGGACCTGCACCTCTGGTAAGTAGAAGTAGCGGAGAGATGAAACCTATGGGGCGACTGTTATTGCCCACTCCAATTCAAGCAACACGCTGCAGGATCTTCCGACTGAATGATTCGTGCGATGCCAGAGACGAAATCATGTCACCGCCAACATCAGATAGTCTTGCGAGATCCAATCTCGGTATAGATGCCTGATCAGCAAATACGAGAAGCGACTCGAATTGCAGGTCATTCCGGTGGAAGTAGGACAACATGATGGTCGTCAATCGTGCTTTGTCACGATTCGGAATACCATACAAGAAAAGAGGTGCTCCGCCCTTGCTGTCGACACGGTAATCCACACGATAGGCTTGAGAATTGGGCACTTCCGGCTCGTAGTCTCGTAGAACCTTGGATTCATCTACCAAACTGAACAGGAGATCGGCTAAATCAGCGTAAAACGTAGACGAAACGCTCGCACGCGAAAGCACCGTTAGGTCATATATTTTCGTCAATGCTTGACCGAATGTGAAGATGGCTTGAGAAAGTTTTTCGGGCGAGGTATCGACGCAGAATCCTCCGGAATCCCACTGGATCCCATTCTCATTCATGATTCGTTCCAGAAGCATTCCTCGGGTCCCTTCCATGAATGAATCAATGTCGTGTTCATAGCTAACGTGCATCAGAGTGTGGCCACGGTCCGACAGACGAAGTCCACCGGATGGAGAAGTAGAGAGGTGGATTGGATAGTTGTCTCCGTCGGGAAACTTGAAGTGAGTGCGCAGCATCAAGTCGCCATCAGGACGTGTGTCGATTCCCACATCCACACACAATCGATCACATAGCAGCCGCTGAATCGATTCTACGTCGAACCTCATTCGAACATCTCCAACTGTTTGTCACGAGCGACCTCGACTCCACTCAGATTGAAGTCCTCAATGAGACAATCTAGTGCACCATCGAGATCACTGAATCGATCGCTTTCCTGTGCCTCGGACTCCGGCTTCTTTCCCTCGACTTGGGCTTTTCCGTCCAGCGCGCCCGTGGATTGGAAACAGCTTTGGCATCTCTTGCAGCGAAGCCAACTCGTCGTCCGTATATTGCTTAGCAGCCACAGACACTCGCCATCGGGAGACAGCTTCCGACGATAACGAACCTGCATCGAGGCCAGTTACGGACACATGGTGGATGAAGGGTACAGCCGCCCGTCTCGATCCAGTAGGACACTGTTGTCATTCTGCTCATAGTATCGGCGGATTCGCATCAGGTGTACCCTAGGTTCTCGTGCCGTGTACCGTGATCTGTGTTGTCGGCACAACCGGCATACGGCCCCGCGCCAGGTGCTGACATGACGGTGTCGCATCGAAACCGACACACACGGGGATTTGCGCGAGCGCGTCCCTCGTGGTACGTATCGAGTCGTGTCCGCCCACCGCAACACGCTTTCCGTCAGCCGGGGCCGTCCGGTGCCGCTCGGCGCCACCGTTGTCGGCGACAGCACTCAGTTTGCCCTGTTCAGCCGCCACGCCACCGCGGTGACGCTGCTGCTGTATGAGGACGCGGGCGCGGTTCGGCCGGCTGCCGAGGTTGTGCTCGACCGCGACCACCATCGCACCGGGGACATCTGGCACGCCGCGGTTGCGGGCGTGGGCGCCGGCTGGTGCTACCTGTACCGGGTCGACGGGCCGTTCGCACCGCGGCATGGCCATCGCTTTGACGCGCGGCGGTTGCTGTTCGACCCCTACGCCAAGGCGTTCACCGGCGCCGTGCCGGCGCGGCAACGGGCCGCCGAGCTTCCGGATGGCAGGCCGCGCTGCGTCGTGGTAGACACGGCCTTCGACTGGGGGGATGACCGCCACCCGCGCCACCCGTTGCACCGCAGCCTGATCTACGAGGTGCACGTGCGCGGCTTTACCGCTCATCCGAGCGCCGGCGGCGCGCATCCCGGCACCTTCCTCGGCCTGTGCGAACGGATCCCATACCTGCGTTCGCTAGGCGTGACCGCGGTCGAACTGCTGCCGGTGCACGAATCGGACGAGTATGCCGGCGGCGCGCCCGCGCACCCGGACGCCGCGCCGCTGGTCAACTACTGGGGCTACAACCCGATCGGCCTGTACGCCCCGAAGCGCCGCTACAGCGCGGAGGCCGAACCCGGCGGGCAGGTGACCGAGTTCAAGCAGATGGTGCGGGAGTTGCATGCGGCCGGGATCGAGGTGATTTTGGACATGGTGTTCAACCACACCCCCGAAGGCGACGCGAGCGGCCCTACCCTCTCCTATCGCGGCCTGGACAACAGCACCTACTACCTGCTCGACCCCGGCGACCGCAGCCGCTACCTCGACTTCACCGGCTGCCGCAACACTTTGAACTGCAACCACCCGGTGGTGCGGCGGATGATCATCGACTGCCTGCACTACTGGGTGGTGGAGATGCACGTCGACGGGTTTCGTTTCGACCTGGCGTCGGTGCTCGGCCGCGACCGTTCCGGCAACCTGAGCGCCAACACGCCGATCCTGGAGCAGATCGGCGAGGATCCGGTGCTGCGCGACACCAAGATCATCGCCGAGGCGTGGGACGCCGCCGGCGCCTACCAGGTGGGCAAGTTCCCGGGCGACCGGTGGGCGGAACTCAACGACCGCTTCCGCAACGACGTGCGCCGCTTCTGGCGCGGCGACGGCACCGCCGCCGCCCTCGCTACCCGGCTTGCGGGCAGCGCCGACCTGTACCAGGGCAACGGCCGCCGCCCTGCGCACAGCATCAACTTCATCACCTGCCACGACGGCTTTACCCTGCACGACCTGGTGAGCTACGCGGCCAAGCACAACGACGCCAACGGCGAACGCAACCGCGACGGCAGCGACTACAACGTGAGCGCAAACTACGGCGTCGAGGGGCCCACCGACGATCCCGCGATCGCTGCGGTCCGGCTGCGCCAGAGCAAGAACCTGCTGGCCACGCTGCTGTTGTCGCTCGGCACGCCGCTGCTGCTCGGCGGCGACGAACTGGCGCGCACCCAGCGCGGCAACAACAACGCCTACTGCCACGACAACGAGTTGTCCTGGTTCGACTGGACCCCCACCGCGGCCGGCGACGAACTGAGCCGCTTCTGCCGGGCGCTGGCGACCCTGCGCGCCGCTCACCCGGCCTTGCACCGCGACGCCTTCTACCCCGATCCGTCGCCGGGCGACGACGGCGTACGCTGGTACGCGGCCGGCGGCGGCGCACCCGACTGGGAACGGGAACAGTCCCGCCTGGCCGCCTGCCTGATGAACGCCGCCGGCGACTTGTACCTGATGTGCAACGCAACCACAGCCGCATGCTCGTTCGCCGTCCCCGCGGCACCGCACGGCGGCTCCTGGCGGCGGCTGATCGAGACCGCGCAGCCACCGCCGGACGACATATGCCCGCTCGACGAGGGCCGGTTGATCACTCCCCAGGAGTCCTATAATGCGGCCGCGCGTTCATTGGTGCTGCTGGCGGCGCCACCGAATGCCGGACGCTGATCCGGTTTGTCTGCCGTCCTGTTTCGCAGGTCAACGGCCAAGTAGTCCACGGCAGCCTCCCGAATCGCAGCCAGGACCGCTTCCGGCGTGCACTGATCGCCCACTACATCGCTGGCGAGGCCCGGCAGGTGGCCTAGTACTACTTCCCGGTACTGGACATGGACGCCCGCGAAGTGTCGCTGGAGGAGGGCCCCGGCGGTGGCCCGTGCGCCATCTGGGTAGACCGCGATCGTAGCCCGACCGTAGAGATTCAGCCCGCCGCCACCTGAGCTCAGCGCCCGACGTGCCGAGTTGCCGGCCGTTGGTTGACGACCGGCAGCGAAGTGTGTTACTCTTTTTCATGGATATCCCATTAAGTTATCTAAATTCACCCGCTGTTCTCGTTTTTCACAGACTTAACCTCAGCGCTATCTGCCACGAAGGCACAAGAGTGGACGACTGAAGAAGAACATCAAATCAGGAAAATTGGCTCAACTGCATCGTTTTTCACAGTCGATTAGGGTTTTTCGCGAACAACGCTTACCGGTTACCGGCACTCCGGCGGGCTACGCAGCGCTTATCGATGCATACGATCTGCGCGTGCCACTACCACGCACGTTGAGCGCCACCGGCGAGCGCCATCGGTTTCTGGCGCAGGCCGGCTGGCGGATCTACTCGCCGCGGCACGTACCGCCGCCGAGTCTGGCAGGCCACCTGACCTTCGCACTGAAACACGAGGGACTGGATCTGGCCGTGCTCAAGCGGCTGTTCCTTGCCACCGGGCCCGCGCCGATCGAGGCGATCGTCAGAGCCGCTCCTACCGGCGCCTACGCTCGGCGCGTCTGGTTCCTGTACGAATGGCTCACCGGCAGGAGGCTCGACTTGCCGAACGCCGACCGCGGCGCCTACCCACCGGTCGTCCAGCCGAACCTACAGTACGCCGCAGCCGTTACGACTTCCTCGCGCCATCGAGTAAAGAACAACCTGCCGGGGACACCCGAGTTCTGCCCCCTGGTGTTCCGCACCGAGCGCCTGGACCGCTTCATCCAACTGGACCTGCCCACCCGTGCACGAGAAGCCGTAGCCGCCGTGCCGCAGGATCTGATGGCGCGCGCCGCCGCGTTTCTGCTGCTCAAGGACTCCCAGGCAAGCTATGTCATTGAAGGTGAGCGCCCGCCGCAGGATCGCGTCCAGCGCTGGGGCCGCGCCATCGGTCAGGCGGGCAGGCAGCCGCTGGATCTCGACGAGCTACTGCGCCTACAGCAAATCGTGATTGGCGATGCCCGCTTCGTGCAACTCGGATTGCGGACCGAGGGAGGCTTCGTCGGCGAATGGGGTCGCGAGACCCAGCAGCCGATCCCGGACCACATAAGCGCAAAGCCGGACGATCTGCCGGACCTCGTGAGTGGCCTGATCGCCTTCGATCGACAGGCGGCGCGCGAGCTCGATCCCGTTTTAGCTGCCGCTGCCCTCGCGTTCGGTTTCGTCTACATCCACCCCTTCGAGGATGGCAATGGCAGAGTGCACCGATACCTGATCCACCACGTCCTGGGCGAGCGAGGCTTCAACCCTCCCGGCGTGATGTTTCCCGTCTCCGCAGCGATCCTGGACCGTATCCGCGACTACCGCACCACCCTGGAGGACTACTCGACGCGACTGCTGCCGGTGGTGGACTGGAAACCGACCGAACGGGGCAACGTCACCGTTCTGAACGCCACCGCCGACTTCTACCGGTTCTTCGACGCCACGCCGCACGCCGAGTTTCTGTATGGGTGCGTGCAGCACACCATCGAGCACGACCTGCCGAATGAGGCCGAGTTCCTGAGACGGCACGCTACGTTCCGCACCGGGCTGAACCTGATCGTCGACATGCCGGAACCTCGGTCCAACCTCCTGCTGCGGTTCCTGCGCCAGAACGGCGGCAAGCTGTCCCGTCGCGGGAGGACGAGGGAATTCGCGCCGCTGACCGAGGACGAGGTCGCACAGGTAGAGGCGCTCTACCAGGAAACATTCGACGATGCCGATGACGTCAACTGAGGATCGTTCCGTGCCGGTCGCTGCTTATCCGCACCCTGGGTGGGAAACGAGCCATGACACCTCGTAGGGGGCCAGGGGCAGTTCCCACGGTCCGCCGGCGGGTAGCGCGCGTTCGGTTCCGGTGATCAGTTCGCGGACGGCGCGGCGGCCCTGAAACAGGGTGGAGTCCAACCGAACCCGTTGCGGTGCCGCCGAGACGTTGGTGAGGGCAACAACGCGGCGTCCGTCGCCGTCGGCGACTACCGCCATCACCGCTGGCGGAGTGTCGAGCACCTGCAGGGGTGGACCCCCCGGGTCGAAGGCCGGCGCCGCAGCACGCACGGCGATCAGGTGCAGGAGGCGCTCCAGCACCCGCGCCATCTGGCTGCCATCGCCGTCCAGTTCGGCGTACAGCGCCGCCTCTTCGAATTGCTCCCGGTTGATGGAGCGGTTCTCGTCCAGTTGGCCGGGGTCGACCCTGTTGGGGACGCCCAGCAGGCCGTTGATGTAGAACGCCGGCACGCCGCGAAGGGTCAGGCCGAGCGCCGCGCACGCCACGTAGCGGTCCACCTGGAGTTGCAGCGGCTCGTCGGCGTCCGCGCGGTTGATCAGGCTCCACGGAGTGGCGCACAGCTCGTAGATGATGCGCCCGCCGCCCGGCTGCCGGGAGTAGTTGGGCAGTGCGCCGTGGCCGGTGACCAGGTCCTGTACCATCCGTTCCAGGTCGGCGTCCGGCAGCAGGCCGAGCACCGGCTTGCGGCCCATGCCGTCGTGGCTTCCGTACACCGTTATGAACTGCCGGCCCCCGAACGGCTCCAGGGTGCCGAGCCAGCGCTTGTAGTGTCGCGCGTCGCCCGAATGCAACGCGTGCACGGCCAGCGGAAAGTGCGCGAACTGGTAGACCAGGTCGCTCTCCACGCCCGCTTCCACGCTGCCCAGGTAGGGCAAGATGGTATCCTGCGGTTCATTCACTTCGGCCACGCTCACCAGGTCCGCGCGTCCGGCCAGCGCATCGCGCAGCACCTGCAGCAGCCGATGGGTGTTGGGATGGTGAATGCTCGCGGTGCCGAGTTCCTTCCACATGTAGCCGGCGGCATCGAGCCGCACCCAGTCGGCGCCGTGCCCGCGGTAGCACAGCAGCACCTCCAGCATCTCCAGCAGCACGCGCGGATTGCGAAAGTTGAGATCGACCTGCCGGGTGGCAGCGCTGCCATCCGAGTTGGGCGGGCGCGAGAAGGTGGTCCACACCCAGCCGCCGACGCCGACGGACGCTTCGCCGTCCGGTGCCCCAATGGCCGGCGGATCGAACGTTGCCCGCGTGTGGCCACCGGTGGCCACCAGGTAATAACGCGTCAGCACCGGGTCCGGCCGCGGCCGGGTGAGCGCCGCCAACTCGCTCGCAGCGGGCTGCTTGCCGTCGTCATACCGTATGACGAAGTCCCGGTAGCGCGGATCGCCGGTCAGGGCGCCCTGCACCAGCGGGTTGTCGAGCGAAGCGTGATTGATCACCAGGTCGACCATCAGGTGGGTGAACTCGCCGGCCAGCGCTTCGATGTCCGCCCAGGTGCCGTTGCGCGAGTCTACCGCACGGTAGTCTTGCACCGAGAATCCGCGGTCGGTGTCCCACGGGTAGAACGGCAGCAGGTGCAGGGTGTTGACGGTGCCCGCCGGCAGGTAGCGCCGCACGAAGCGGCGCAGCGCGGCCAGCGGCGCGCCGGCCGCGCCGCCGATCGAGTCGGCGTAAGCGATCAGCGCCACATCTCCGGCGCCGGGCATGCGCACGGATCGCGGCTGCGACGTCGACTGGTCCTCGCGTGCCTGTGAGGCCAAGCCGTGGCGGTGCCACAATTCCTGCAGTTCCGCGAGCGCGCCATCGGCCCGGCGGCCGTAGAGATGGCGGAGATTCGCCGCCAGTCGTCGCGGAACACTCACGGTGACGGCCCACCCTCGCCACCGAGGGCGCGCCCATGGCCGCGCAAGCAAAGGACCGCTGCAGGAGCTAGCATCACGCCATACACTTTAGGCCGAAGTTCCAGAGCGGGAATCTTGTTAATTCGTTATTGATCTGAAAATTGCGCTCAACAGCCGATGTCCGTTACTGGCTACACTTGGGCGCTGACCTCCAGGAGATCGAAACAGCGCTGCTGCAGCGCGGTCGGTTCGCTGTGCATGGTGAACGTGGCGCCGCTATCCACTATCCGCACGCGGTTGGCCGTCAGCGTCCCCAACTCGCTCATCAGGCTGCGAAAGCTGTGCACCGGCAGACCGTCGTCGGTACGCTTGCTCGCCGCCTTCCGGTGTGCGGCCGGTGAGCGTTCCGCCGGTTGCACCACCGACTCGCGCAGCGCCTCGCCGGCGGCGCGGTCGTGGTCGTCGAACAGCACCGGCGCCAGCTTGCTGCGCATGTGCCACTCCACGTAGTAGGCCAGCATGCACAGGAACACGTGCGCCCGCACCCGGTCTGCGCTGCGGTGATAGATCGGTCGCACCTTCAGATCCACCGTCTTCATGCTGCGGAACGCACGTTCCACCTTGGCCAAGTCCTTGTACGCCGTCACCGTCTGCTCGGCGTCGAACAGCTCCGGCTCCACGTTGGAGCGCACGATGTAGAGCCCGTCCAGTTCTTCCTCGGCCGCGATCTTGTCCAGGTCACGCACGAACGAGAACGAGTCGTCGGTGATGGTGGTGGTGAAATGCTTGCCCACCTTGTAGTGGTTGATCACCTTGCCCACCCGCAGGCCGATCGCGGCGGCGCCGCGCAGCGGCTTTTTGGCGCGCTGCGTGGCCGTCACGATCGGCGTCAGTTCCTCCTCCGTGGAGGCCAGCAACTTCTGCCTCTTGCGCTGCCGTTGCTCGGCCAGGATCGGGTTGCGGCACACGATCAGCCGCTCGCCGGGGAACTCGGGTGAGCTGATCTCCGCCAGGTCACGCTCGTCGAACATGGTCTGCGCCACTTCGCCGGCCTCGATCAGCTTGCGGATGGTGGGCGCCCGCAGGGTCGTGATCCAGCGCAGGCCGTCGATCCCCTGCAGGTCCTCGCGGATGCGCGCGCCGGTGAGCATGCCGCGGTCGCCGACCAGCACGACGCGCTGCAAGCCGAAACGGTTGCGAATCTTGTCGACCTGAGCGGCGACCGTCTTGGGGTCACTGGTGGAGCCCTCGAATACCTCGACGGCGATGGGACAGCCGTCTGCGGTACACAGCAGGCCGAACACGATCTGCAAGGTGCCGCGTTTGCCGTCGCGGCTGTGACCACGGCGCGCCAACGGGCAGGTGTGGCCATGGAAGTAACTGGAAGTCAGGTCGTACAACATGAGCGTGTTGTCATGCAGATGGCGCTTGGCCAAGCGCTGCTCGATGCCGTGCTGGCGAGCGAGCAGCCAATCCATGGCGGCATACAGCTCATTCTCGTCGACGGCTCCCAACTGCAGCAGGTGGCCGAGGGAGGAGACGGCGCTTTCGGGGTTGAGGCCGCGAGCGGTGGCGAGTTTGGAGCGAGCGTCGACGACGCGAGCGACGATCATGGCGACGACCAGGTCGCGTTCACGGGAGGCGGGACGAGCGACGAGGGAATGGAGGGAGAGCTTGCGGAGGGAACCGAGGACGGCGGCGACGTGGCCGTGGGGATAGCTGCGCAAGATGGAGAGCAGTTCGTTGGGAGAGCGCAGAGCGATACCGCCGTTGAGGAGGACGCGCAAACCCTCGACGAGGTGATCGGGCCACTTGGAGAGGTTGGCGATGGTGCGTTTTTTGACCTTGCCGTGCTGGCGGAAGGACTCGCGGAGGAGGACGGCTGGGGGAGAGTTGCGGTTGGGGACGGTGTCGATGTACATGGGCACCCTACGGAGGGAATGGTAGATCATTTAATAATTACATGTCAACCAGATGAGAGAAAATTAACGCTGAACCACAGGACTATTTACATGGACACGATTTACACCCATGAACACGCTAATTCCTGTAATAGGAAACAGTTACAAGAACGGCCTCTCAAACCTCGGTTTAGGGCACCGCCGCGCCGGCCGCCAGCCGCTCCCCGGAGTCGAGGGCGGCACGGCTACGCACTTCCGGCGGGCCGGGCCGGATACCGGCACTGCCGGCGCGGTGCGCCGCCCGTGTGCTTCCGGGCCGCGCTGCTGCATCGCAAGCCGGGGCATGCCAAACCTGCCAACAACCTGCCAAGCCGGATTTACTTGACACCTTCCCGGAAACGGACTACCAGAAACAGCCGCCGGCGGCGCGGGGCATGCTCCGCGCACCGGAAGCGAGGAGGTTCGCACCATGGATGCCCAAGCCCTGATCTGCGATGCGCAGCACAATTTCTCCCTGCGCGACGTGACGCTCCCGGACCCCGATCCCGGCGACGTGGTGATCCGCACGCTATGGTCGGGGGTCAGCATCGGCACCGAGTTCATGTTCGTGCGCGGGACGCTCGACGGCGTCCGCTACCCGCTGTGCACCGGCTACATGGCCACCGGCGTGGTCGAGGCCGCCGGCGCCGACGTGTCAGCCTACTCCGCCGGCGACCTGGTGTACTTCCGCGCCAGCCCGGGGATGCGGCTCCAGGGCGAGCCCGTGCACACCGTCGCCGGCACGCACGCCAGCCACGCCGTGCTGGACGCGGGGCGCCCCGACACCGCCCTCCTGCCCGCCGGCGTGCCCGTGGACGTTGCCAGCGCCTTCGTGCTGCCGGGGGTCGGGCTGCACGGGGTGGACATCAGCAACCCGCGGCTCGGCGATTCGGTGCTGGTGTTCGGCGTCGGGCTGGTGGGTCTGTCGGTGGTGGTGTGGGCCAACCAGCGCGGCTGCGTGGTGGTGGCCGTGGACCGCGACCCGGCGCGCCTGGAAGTGGCGCGCAAGCTCGGCGCCCGCCACCTGATCGATGCCTCCGCCACGGACGTCGCGCACGCCGTCGAGGAGCGCTGGCCGGGCGGCTGCGACGTGGTGTTCGAAGCCACCGGCCTGCCGGCCAACGTCGACGCCGCCATCGCCCTGACCCGGCCGCGCGGCAAGTTCGTGTGGCAGGGCCACTACGGCAAGGATCCGATCCACTTCCGCTACCCGGTGCCGCACGGCAAGCGCGTCAGGATGTTCTTCCCCTGCAACGACGGCGAGCAGCCGGCCCGCGAGATGATCATGCACAACCTCGCCCTCGGCTACCTGCCGTGGGAGCACACCGTGACCCACCGGGTCTCCAGCCGTGAGGCCCCGAACCTGTATCGCCGCATCCTGCAAGGCAACCCGGACGGCGTGATAGGCGCCCTCATCCATTGGTCGGACCGCTGATCTCGACACCGTTACGAAACCGGACTCTCGGTGCGGATCTTGACCGGCGGGCTTGTGTTCGTTTTATTCAGGGCACGCAACAGGAGGAACTATGCGACGACTATTGACGGGGGTCCTGGTGGGAGCCCTGGTATTGGCGGTCTCGGCGCCGGTGATGGGCGCCCCCGGCCAGGAAGGAGCGGGTGGCGAGGTGGTGCTCGACTGGCCGACGATCTGGGTGCCGCCAGACTCCAAGTCGGAGACCATCGCGGCGCTGATCGAGCGCTTCAACGAGGAGAACGCGGGTGCCATCCGCATTCAGCTGGAGGGCATCCCCGACTACGACGGCTACGCGGACAAGATGAACACGCAGCTTGCCAGCGGCAGCGCGCCCGACCTGTTCATCTTCTCCCCCAACCCGACCACCTTCCAGTACTACGACTCCGACGTGCTGATGGACTTCACCGAGGAGCTGAGCGGGCCGTGGTCGGAGATCTTCGTGTCCGGCTACATCGAGGCGAGCACCCGCAACGGCCGCACCAAGACCGTCCCGTACGAGATCGGCCTGACGCCGATCTGGTACAACAGCGCGCACCTCGCCAAGGTCGGGTACGACGAGTTCCCGGCAACGATGGACGAGTTCTGGGCGCTGGCCGACGCGCTGAAGGCCGCGGACATCGTGCCCACCAGCCAGATGACCGGCGGCGGCAACGCGTGGACCAGCATGCTCTGGTTCAGCCACCTGGCCGGCAGCATCGGCGGCCCCGACGTGTGGTCGAAACCGCTGTCCGACCCCGTGTTCGAGCAGGCGGCGGCGGTGCTGATGCGCCTTTACCAGGACGGCAACACCACGCGCGACGCGGTCGGCGGCGACGCCGGCGTGTCGGGCGGCCACTACATGGCCGGCAACACCGCCGTATTCCTGAACGGTCCCTGGTACATCGGCCGCATCCGCAACGATGCGCCGGACACCTACTCCGCCACCAAGGTGGCCGCCGCGCCGCGGGTGGGCGACCATCACGGCCACCAGATCGGATTCATGCTTTCCAACCTGGCGGCCGCGAACACCGACGATCCGAATCGGCGCGCCGCGGTGGTCAAGTGGATGCAGTTCATGACCGACCCGGAGAACGTGCGCTTCATCAGTGAATCGGCGGGATCGATGTTCTCGATCAAGTACGAACTCACCGATGCGGCGGATCCATTGCAAAAGGCGTTCGTGCAGGCCAGCAGCGACGCGACGTTCGTGATCCCACCGCTCACGGTCGCCCACAAGGTGCAGGTGGTGGACACGTTCAAGGAGGCGCTCGCGGCAATGGCGCTCGGCGAGGCGACGCCGGCCGAGTTCGTGCAGATGCTCGTCGACGCCAACCGGTAGCTCGACCGGAGCTTCGATGATGGGACGACCCGCTGTCTCACCAGGCGGCGGGTCGTTTTCTTTTTCGGATGGGGAGGGCGATGCGATGATAGTGCGATCGGGCCGGGTCTGGTTCTGGCGTGCCGTGTTCCTGGCCCCGACACTGGCCCTGTTCGCGATGTACTTCGTGTATCCGCTCGGCTTCGTGTTCGTGATCAGCACGCTGGAGTGGAACGGCATCACGGCGCCGGTGTTCGTCGGCGTACAGAACTACCTCGACAATTTCCAGGCGCGCCAGTTCCAGTTCGCATTGCGCAACAACTTCATCTGGGTGGCGGCCCTGGCGATCGGCAAGATCTCGCTGGCCGCGCTGGTGGCGATGATCCTGGCCCGGCAGCCGTTCGCCTGGCGCCTGCTGCGCACGGTCTATTTCGTTCCGGTGGTGATCAGCCAGGTGGCGATCGCGATGATGTGGCGCGCCATCTACAACGCCGAGTACGGCATCATCAACCAGGCGCTGGAACGGATGGGAGCCGCGCACCTCACCCGCAACTGGCTCGGCGAGCTTGCCACCGCGTTGCCGGCCATCCTGACCCAGGAAGTGTTCTACATCGGCTACTTCATGATCATCATCCTGGCCTACGCGATGACCATCCCGGAGAGCTACTACGACGCCGCCCAGCTCGACGGTGCCAACGTGCTGCAGCAGGAGCGCTACATCACCCTGCCGATGATCAAGCCGATCCTGATCACCACCATGACGCTGGCCACCGCTTTCGCCCTGCGCCACTTCGAGGCGACCTTCCTGCTCACCGACGGCGGCCCCGCGTTCCGGACCACGGTGCTCGGCCTGCAGCTCTACAAGATGACCTCCGCGCTGGACTACGGGCACGCCAACGCCACCGGCGGCACGCTGGTGCTGATCGGCCTGACCCTGATCACGCTGATCCGCACAACCGTCGGGAGGCGCGATGCCGCGTCCGAGTCGGCGCAATAGGAGGCCATGGTGAGCGATGTCGCCGGCGCGCGCATGACCTTCGGGGTGGCTTCCGGGCGTACCGGGAAGTGGCTGGTGCTCGGGTTCTTCCTGGTGTTCACGTTCGTGCCGCTGCTGTGGCTGGTGATCTCCAGCTTCAAGACCAACCTGGAACTGACCACCAGGCCGTTCGCGCTGCCGGAGGTGTGGCAGTTCCGGAACTACGTGACGGCGTTTCAGATCGCGGGTCTGTTCGGCCTGTTCCGCAACAGCATCATCATCTCGTTCGCGTCCACCGCCATCACCGTGCTGGTAACCTCGATGGCGGCGTTCGTGTTCGCGCGCGAGAAGTTTCCGTTCAGCGGGGCGCTGCTCGGCCTGATCCTGGCCGGCGTCCTGATCCCGATCATCGGGCTGATGGCGCCCTACTTCCGGCTGATCAACGCGCTCGGCCTGTACGACACCCGGCTGGCGCTGATCCTGACTTACAGCGGGATCAACCTGCCGATAGCAACCTTTCTCATGCACGGCTACATGAGGTCGATTCCGTTCGAGCTGGAGGAGGCGGCGGTAATCGACGGTGCGACCTTCCTGCAGCGCTTCACCAAGGTGGTGTTTCCCCTGTCCAAGTCGGGCCTGGTGACCGCCGGCACGTTCGTGTTCCTGTTCGGCTGGAACGAGTTCATCTACGCGCTGCTGCTTACCTCGCGCCAGCAGGTGCGCACCGTCCAGTTCGGCATCCGTCACTTCGTGCACCAGTTCTTTACCGACTACACGGCGATGTTCGCCGCGATCGTGGTCACCATCGTGCCGAGCATCATTGTCTATATTCTGTTTCACGAACGCATCGTGAAGGGCCTGACCAGCGGTGCATTGAAGGGCTAGGGAGGACCATCGAGAACGCCCGTGACGACGCACTATGTTATTCACCACAAGAAAGATACCGTCGGGGTGGCGGTTGCTGAGGGGATCGCGGAGGCGCAGGAGCTGACCGGCTGGCAGATGGATGGCGACGAGACAGTGTCCATCCGGTCCCGCGATCCGATTCCGCTCGGCCACAAGATCGCGCTGACCGAAATCGCCGCCGGCGACTCCATCATCAAGTACGGCCACGACATCGGACGCGCGATTGCGCCGATCGGCGCCGGTCATCACGTACACGTGCACAACGTCAAGACGAGGCGCTGGTAACATGGCTACGGCTCTGCCGGGTTCGTTCTGGGGCTACCGGCGCGAGAACGGCCGCGCCGGCATCCGCAATCACGTGCTGATCCTGCCGCTCGACGACATCTCCAACGCCGCCTGCGAGGCGGTGGCCAACAACATCAAGGGCACGCTCGCGATTCCGCACGCCTACGGGCGCCTGCAGTTCGGCGCCGACCTGGAGCTGTACTTCCGCACTATCATCGGCACCGGCTGCAACCCCAACGTGGCGGCGTGCGTGGTGATCGGCATCGAGCCGGGCTGGACCGCGCGCGTGGTGGACGGCATCGCCGCCACCGGCAAGCCGGTGGCCGGTTTCTCGATCGAGGAGCACGGCGACCTGGCCACCATCGCCGCCGCCTCCCGCACCGCCCAGGAATACACGATATGGGCCTCCGAGTTGCGCCGCGAGGAGTGCGCCATCGACCAACTCCACCTGTCGATGAAGTGCGGCGAGTCGGATACCACCTCCGGCAGCGGCTCCTGCCCGACCGTCGGCAACCTGCTCGACAAGCTCGACCCGCTCGGCATCACCTCCTGCTTCGGGGAGACCTCCGAACTCACCGGCGCCGAGCGGGTGTGCGCCGAGCGCGCCGCCACCGCTGCCGTGAAGGCCAAGTTCCTGGCCACCTGGCAAGCCTACATGGACGAGGTGATCGAACCGCACAAGACCAGCGACCTGTCGGAGTCGCAGCCCACCAGGGGCAACATCGCCGGCGGCCTGACCACCATCGAGGAGAAGGCGTTCGGCAACCTGCAGAAGATCGGCCGCAGCACGCGCTTCGTCGACGTGCTGGAGCCGGCGCAGGAGCCGCCCGCCAGCCCGGGTCTGTACTTCATGGACACCTCTTCGGCGGCCGCCGAGTGCGTGACCCTGCAGGCCGCCGCCGGCTTCGTGGTACACCTGTTCCCGACCGGCCAGGGCAACGTGATCGGCCACCCGATCGAGCCGGTGATCAAGCTCACCGCCAACCCGCGCACGGCGCGCACCATGGCGGAGCACATCGACCTCGACGTGTCCGGCATCCTGCGCCGCGAGATGACCTACGACGAGGCCGGCGACGCCCTGATCGACCTGACCATCCGCACCTGCAACGGCCGCCTGACCTGCGCCGAAACCCTCGGCCACCGCGAGTTCAGCATCACCAAGCTCTACCGCAGCGCGTAACGGAGAGCGACATCCGGAGACGATGAACTGGTCCCAACCACGGGAATCCTCGGAAAGAACGCGTTCGTTGGCTGTGGAAGTGGTCGGTCAGCGCGGGTGCTGTACCGTATAGTGCTCCGAGGATTGGCCAAGGACCGGGGATGTAGTGTCTGGATTCACTCGGAACAAGACTGACCGTTGGCATCGTGAGGTCCCAGGAGCGCGCTGGTTCAAGACTGACTTGCACGTCCACACCATTGATGACCGCCCCGGCGGCCGGGCGAAGATGCCGCCGGGCTTACCCGGGCCACCGGCTTCGGAACAAGCGATCACCGCCTACGCCCGATGCTTCCTGAAGCAGGCCATCAAGCACAATGTCCGCGTGATCGCCGTCACTGAACAACGGCAGAAGCGGCTTGCACCTGCTCTTCATATTCGATCCCGAGATCGGCCGTGCACACTATCTCCAAGCGTTCGACCTGGTGATGGGCGGCGTGTTGGAGCTTCGGATGGACGACGGCAGCTATCGAAGGTTGGAGGACCTTTCCGGCGGACAGCGCGTCAGCGTCCTGCTCTCCCTGTGGTTGGAGACCAGGGATGAGCGCCCCTTGGTGATCGATCAGCCCGAGGATGAGTTGGACAACCGATTTCTGTTCGACACGGTGCTGCCGGCGCTGAAGCGTCTCAAGGGACGCCGTCAGATCATCGTAGCCACGCACGATGCCAACATCGTCGTGAATGGCGACGCCGATCAGGTGATCCAATTGGAGGCGAGTTCCAATCATGGACGTGTGGCCGAGACCGGTGCTATCGAAGATCCCGCGGTGCGTGACGCCATCGTGCGCACCGTGGACGGCGGCGACGACGCGTTCCGCCTGCGCCGCCTGAAGTACGGATTCGAGTCCTACCGTGCCTTGGCCCGCGAAGACCGCCACCTGCTGCCGAGAGCGGCGATCCGGGAGGCGATAGTCAACGCGGTCACGCATCGCGACTACGCCATTACCGGGTCCAAGGTGCTCCTTGAAGTGTTCGACAGTCGTGTCGACGTGACCAGTCCCGGCGCGCTGCCGAACCACATGACCGTGGAGCGGGTGCGCGCAGGCGCCAATCCCCGGTCGCGGAATGACTCCATGGCATACTTCATGGCCGCGATGGGGTTCATGGAGCAGCGCGGCCGCGGCTGGATGATCATGCAGCGACAAATGCGCGAATTCAACGGTACCGAGCCGGAACTCCTGCAGGATGAACGCAACAAATTCGTCCGCGTGACCTTTCGCCTGGCTCCATCCTGACGACCGCTTCTCTGCCGCCGCCACACCACCCGCCACGCTTGACAACTGCGCGTGACCGGCGAAGATGGCCGGCATGCTGGCGTACCTGACACGCCGGGTGTTCGTGGCCATCGGTACGGTGCTGGTGCTGTCGGTGGTGTCGTTCGCGTTCATCCAGCTCCCCCCCGGCGACTTCGTGACCGCCTACGTGCAGGAGCTGGAAGGCATGGGCGACGTGGTCAGCGCCGACGAGGAAGAGCAGCTCCGTGACATGTTCGGCCTCAACCAGCCGTTCCTGGTGCAGTATTTCAAGTGGATGCTGCGCATGGCCGGCGGCGACTTCGGTTTCTCGATGGAGTACCGCCGCCCGGTCGCGGAGGTGATCGGCGACCGCCTGTGGCTGACCGTGGTGGTGGCGGCGGCCGCGGTGGTGTTCGTGTGGGTGGTGGCGCTGCCGATCGGCATCTTCTCGGCCAACCGCCAGTACTCGTTCGCGGACTACCTGTTTACGTTCCTGGGCTTCATTGGCCTGGCGATCCCCAACTTCCTGCTCGCGCTGGTGCTGATGTACTTCGCGTTTCGCTACTTCAACGTCAACGTGACCGGGCTGTTCTCGCCCGAGTACGTCACCGCGCCGTGGAGCCTGGCCAAGGTGGTCGACATGCTCGGCCACCTGTGGGTGCCGGCGCTGGTGCTCGGCACGGCGGGCACCGCCACCCTGATCAGGATCATGCGCGCCAACCTGCTCGACGAGCTGCGCAAGCCGTACGTGGTGTCGGCCCGCGCCCGCGGCATGAAGGAGTCGCGGCTGATCGTGAAGTACCCGGTGCGGGTGGCGCTCAACCCGTTCGCCAGCACCATCGGCTACATCCTGCCGTTCATCGTATCGGGCAGCATCATCGTGTCGGTGGTGCTGAGCCTGCCGACCGTGGGGCCGCTGCTGCTGCGCGCGCTGCTGTCCCAGGACATGTTCCTGGCCGGCACCATCATCCTGCTGATCGGCGCCATGACGGTGGCCGGCACGCTGATCTCGGACATCCTGCTGATGCTGATCGACCCGCGCATCCGGTTCGAGGGCCGCTGAGCGTGGCTGACACGGTTGCCGAGGTCAGGTCGGGCGCCGCCGCGCAGGAACAGGTATTCGTCGCCTCCCAGTGGCGGCTGATGTGGTGGCGGTTTCGCCGCCACCGCCTGGCCGTGGTGTCCGGCGTCGTGCTGCTCGTGTTCTACCTGGTCACGCTGTTCGCACCGTTCTTTGCCGTCCACGACCCGACGCTGTCGGAGGCGGAACGCACGCTGATGCCACCGCAGAAGATCCACTGGTTCGACGACGGCAGGCTGCAGCCGCACGTGTTCGCGGTGGAAGGCGCGCGCGACCCGCGCACCTTCAAGCGCGTCTACACCGAGGACCGGGCCCGCAAGTACCCGGTGCGCCTGCTCGCGCGCGGCTTTCCCTACAAGCTGCTGTGGATCTTTCCCACCGACATCCACCTGCTCGGTGCGCCCGACGCCGAGGCGCCGACCCTGTTTCTGCTGGGCGCCGACGTCCAGGGCCGCGACCTCTGGTCGCGGGTGGTGTACGGCACCCGCGTGTCGATGTCGATCGGCCTGGTCGGAGTGACGTTGAGCCTGTTCCTCGGCATCCTGCTCGGCGGCATCTCCGGATTCTACGGCGGCGTGGTGGACTCGGTGATCCAGCGCGCCATCGAGATCATCCGCTCGATTCCCGCGATCCCGTTCTGGATGGGGCTGGCGGCGTTCCTGCCGCGCGACTGGAGCGTGCTGCAGATCTACTTCGCGATCACCATCATCATCTCCGTGCTCGGCTGGACCGGGCTGGCGCGGGTGGTGCGAGGGCGGTTCCTGGCGCTGCGCGACGAGGACTTCGTGACCGCCGCGCAACTCTCCGGGGCGAGCCGCACCAAGACCATCTTCCGCTACATGCTGCCGTCGTTCTACAGCCACATCATCGCCGAGATCACCCTGTCGATTCCGCAGATGATCATCAGCGAGACGGCGCTCAGCTTCCTCGGGCTAGGCATCCGGCCGCCGGCGGTCAGCTACGGCACGCTGCTGCAGGCGGCACAGAACGTGCAGACCGTAGCGCTCACGCCGTGGCTGATGATTCCCGCGGTCCCGGTCATCGTCGCCGTGCTCGCCTTCAACTTCCTCGGCGACGGCGTGCGCGACGCCGCCGACCCATACGCCAGCCACGCCTCGACCCGCCGCAAGGGCAGGGAGCGCGGGCGGCGGCTCATCGCCCGCGCCGGCACCTCCGGGCCGGCGCCTCGGGCGCACGAGCCGCCGCCGGCCGACGCGCCGCCGATCCTGCAGGTGCGCAACCTGCACACGCACTTCCCGGTCGACGAGGGCACCGTGGTGGCGGTGGACGGCGCGAGTTTCGACGTGCCGGCCGGCAGGACCCTCGGCATCGTCGGCGAGAGCGGATGCGGCAAGAGCGTCACGGCGCGCTCGGTGCTGCGTATCCTCGACCGCCCCGGCGAGATCGTCGCCGGCGAGATCCTGTTCCGGCGCGCGCCCGCCGGAGGGCACGCGGAGATTCTCGATCTGGCCGCGCTCGAGGCGGACGGCGAGCAGATGCGCGCCATCCGCGGCGGCGAAATCGCGCTGGTGTTCCAGGAGCCGATGGCCTCGTTCAGCCCGGTGCACACGGTCAGCGCCCAGCTCCTGGAAGCGATCCGGCTGCACCGGCCCGACGCCGGCAAGGAGGAAGCGCGCGAAATCGGCATCGAGGCGCTGCGCCAGGTGCACATCCCCAACCCCGAGCAGCGCATCGACTCCTACGCGTTCGAGCTGTCCGGCGGCCTGCGCCAGCGCGCCATGATCGCCATCGCCCTGTCCTGCCGCCCCAGCCTGCTGATCGCCGACGAGCCCACCACCGCCCTCGACGTCACGACCCAGGCGCAGATTCTCGACCTGATCCGCGAGCTGCAGGGCGAGCACGGCATGGCGATCATGCTGATCACCCACGACATGGGGGTGATCGCGGAGATGGCGGACGAGGTGGTGGTGATGTACCTCGGGCGCGTGGTGGAGAGCGCCCCGGTCGACGACATCTTCCACAACCCCAGGCACCCCTACACGCAGGCGCTGCACCGCTCCATTCCGAACATCGCCGCGCCCACCGGGCAGGAACTCGACTCGATCGCCGGCACGGTCCCCCACCCCAATGAGCGTCCGTCCGGATGCCCGTTCCATCCGCGCTGCCCGTCGTTCATGCCCGACACCTGCGACCGTGCCGTGCCCGAGCTGCTGCCGGTGGCTGCCGGCCACGGCGCCAGTTGCTTCCTCCACCAGGAGGCGCCGGTGGGCACCCGATGAGCCACGCACGCGGCGGCGGACCCCTGCTGGAGGTGCGCAACCTCACCAAGTACTTCCCGATCCGCAAGGGCCTGCTCAAACGGGTGCTGGGCCAGGTGCGCGCGGTGGACGGCGTCAGCTTCAGCCTCGACGAGCGCGAGACGCTCGGACTGGTCGGCGAGAGCGGCTGCGGCAAGACCACCACCTCGCGCTGCATCCTGCGCGCCCTCGATCCCACCTCCGGCCAGATGCACTTTCGCACCCGGGCCGGGCAGCGCGTCGATCTTGCCACCCTCGACCACCGCGAACTGCGCGAGGTGCGGCGCGAGGTGCAGATGATCTTCCAGGACCCGTTCTCCTCGCTCAATCCGCGCATGACGCTGTTCGACATCGTCGGCGACCCGCTGCTGAACTACGGCATGCGCTCGCGCGCGCAGCGCGAGGACCGGGTCGCCGAGCTGCTCACGCTGGTCGGGCTGCGGCCGGAATTCATCCGCCGCTTCCCGCACGCGTTCAGCGGCGGCCAGCGCCAGCGCATCGGCATCGCGCGCGCCCTGGCGCCGGAGCCGCGCCTGCTGGTGGCGGACGAGCCGGTGTCCGCGCTCGACGTGTCGATCCAGGCGCAGGTGCTCAACCTGCTCGCCGACCTGCGCGGCCGGATCGGGCTCTCCTACCTGTTCGTGGCGCACGACCTGAGCGTGGTCAAGCAGTTCTGCCACCGGGTTGCGGTGATGTACGTGGGCAAGATCGTCGAGACGGCCGCCACCGAGGATCTGTTCGCCGCGCCCCGCCACCCCTACACGGAGGCGCTGCTGTCCGCGGTGCCGCGCCCCGACCCGCGCGTGCGCACCGAACGCATCATCCTGCGCGGCGAAGTGGCCAACCCCGCCGACCCGCCGCCCGGCTGCAGCTTCCACCCGCGCTGCACCTACGCCACCGACGCGTGCCGCGCCCGCGAACCGGCGCTGGAGCCGATCGCCACCGACCACGAGGCAAGCTGCCACCACACCGGCGACCTCGACCTGGCCGGCGTGGCCACCACCGGCGCGGCGACCTGATGGCAGGCGCCTAATGAACGGGCTCCGCGGCACGACGGCGCGCGGAGCCCGTGAGACTGCTCTCGGCGGTCAGGTCAGGGAACTGAAGTCCTCGACGGACGTCAGTTCTTGAAAAACCACTGCTCCGGACGGGAGATGTTGGGGTTGGAGGTGTTGGCGTTGTTCATCTGCCGGGCCGGGATGTTGCCCAGGTTGTTGGACACGATGCGCACCCCCTGGATGGTCGGCGACAGGCCGACGGTGCCGATCATCCACTGCTGGTCGAGAATGATGCGCCACATCTCCTTGGCCATTTCGGCGGCCTCGTCCGGCGGCGCCATCTTGGCCATCTGGTACAGGTCGTTGACCCGCTTCACCTCGGCGGGCGGCTCGCGGCCGCTTTCGCCGCCGGTGGCGATCCACTCGCCCCACAGCGGCCCCTGGTAGGCGCCGGCCCGGTTCGGCCACAGCGCCGTCGGATGGCCGAACACGTTGCCGGCTCCCCACGGCACGTTGATGGTCAGGTGGTGCTCGTTGGCGCGCACCCGCCGGCCCGATAGCGAGCGCTCATACTCCTTGACGTCGAGGAATATGCCGATCTGTTGGTACTGCTCCTTGACCATCTCGCCGAGGCCGGTGAAGTCCATGAACGACAGGTAGGTCATCAGCTCGATCACCAGCCGGCCGCCGCCGTCGGTGCGCAGCCGGTAGCCCTCGGCGTCCTTCTCGGTCAGTCCCATCTCGTCGAGCATCCGGTTGGCGGTGGCCGGGTCGTGGGTGGACCACAGGGTGCGCCACTCGGTGTCGGGTCCCGGGCTGTAGATGGTGGTCTCCTCGGGAGCGATCGAGCCCGGCGTGCCGAGACCGAGGAAGAACACCTCGTTGATCGCGTCGCGGTCGATGCCGAGCGCCAGGGCGCGGCGGAAGTCGACGTTGCCCAGCCACTTGCCGATCTCGGCGTCCGCCTCGAAGGTGGAGTTGACGTAGATCGCGGCGTCGCCGCCGTGCTGGGAGGTGTCCAGGTGCACCTTGTAGTTGCCCTTCTCCTCGTTCTCCAGGAACACCGGCAGCTTGCGCAGGTCCATGTGGCGGGCCATCGAGTCGAACTCGCCGGCGATGGCGCGCAGGTTCAGCACCTCCAGGTTCTCGCCCTTGGTCATCACGATGTAGTCGATGTAGGGCAACTGGTTGCCGGCCTCGTCCATCCAGATGCTGTAGGCGTTGCGCTTCCACTCGAAGGTCTCCTCGGTGATCGGCACGGTAACCTGCCACGCCGACACGATCGGCAGCTCCGGATTCAGCCAGGAGCGGTTCTTCTCATTGACGAACAGCGCCCAGTTGTCGAAGCCCGCTTCCTTCGCCATCGCCTCCACCTTGTCCTGGCCGATGAAGTCGGGGTGGAACTGCTTGATGTAGTGGGCGGGAGCGAATCCGCCGCCGGAGGCGCCGCCCCAGCGTCCGTGGCCGCTCAGCCAACTGGTGCTGGCCAGCTTGTTGAGCAGTCCGTAGTAGGGGTCGTCCGACACGAACGCGACCGCCGTGTCGCTCACCTTGACCACCCGCACCGGCTTGCCGTTGAGCATCAGTTCGCCGATGCCGCCGCGCCGCAGGTCGTTGTTGGTGGCCATGTGGTCATACCAGAACTGCCAGTCGTCGGCCGTGAACGGGGCGCCGTCCGACCACCGCATGCCCTGGCGCAGGTGCAGGGTGGTGGTGCGGCCGTCCGCGCTCACCTCCCAGTCGCGGGCGATGTTGGGGACGATCTCGGTCTCGGTGTAGTTCCAGTGCAGCGGCCGGTCGTGCAGCACGGCGCGGGTGGCATTGGCGCCGTCGTTGGGGCCGATGAATCCGCGCCGCCAGGTACCGCCGTACGTGCCGATCTCGTGAATCGGCCTGAGCACCAGCGGCTCCGGTCCGACCCGCTCCTCCACCGGCGGCAGCTCGCCCGCGGCCACCATCTCGGCCAGCATCGGCGCCTCCTGGTAGCTGGCCGGAACGAAGTCGCGCAGGACGCGCACTCCCTCCAGCTCGCCGATCAGCGCGCGCGGGGACTCGCCCTCTTCGGGCGCCGCGGCGGTCTGGTCCGCCTCCCCCGCGCCGAACACCGGCATCGCGACTGCCAGGGCAAGCCCACACCCCAGCGCCATCACCTTCGATCCGATTCTCATCACGAAAGGCTCCTTTCTCCTTGAGATTGCCGGCCAGTGCACGACGAATGCGCACCGTTGTCAAGCTCCTGCACGACACACTACGGTCTCCGCGAGGCAAGGATGGAGAAGGTACTGACCGATGCCCAGGTGCAGCAGTTCCGCGCCGATGGGCTGTTGCTGATCCCGGGGCTGATTCCGGAGAGCGTGTATGGCCCGGTGCGGAAGGACCTCGGCCGCCTGATCGACGCCGCCAGGGATGGCCCGGCGCCCGACCACACCTACATGTACTACACGGACCCGCGTCCCGGAGACCGGCCGTGGCTGTACCGGATCAACGAGCTGATCGGCACCCATCGGCTCGACAGCGTCAAGCTGATGCTCGCCTACCCGCCGTTGCTCACCGCGGTGTGGCAGGTGGTGGGGCGCGAGCACTTCGCCGCTTCGGCGGCGGCGGTGGTGTTCAAGCTGCCCAACTCGGTGGTGCCGGTGGGGTGGCACCAGGACGGCGTTGCGGTGAACCGCTGGCCGGTGTTCGACACCGACATCTACCTGGACGACAGCGACCCCGACAACGGCGGCTTGTGGGGCATTCCCGGCAGCCACCTGGCCGGCTACAACCCGGAGCTGCGCAACGAGCTGATCGCCAGCTACACCGGCGGCCGGGAAGCGGGCGACGTACCCGGCGCGGTGCCGGTGATCGCCAGGCCCGGCGACGTCAACCTGCACGCCAACTCGGTGGTGCACGGATCGTTCGCCAGCCGCACGCCGCGGCTGCGGCGCGCCCTGTACTTCCACTGGGACAACTACGCCGACATCGCGTTGCGCTCCGAGGACGACCAGTGGCGCCGGCTCTACCTGTGGGCGCAGCAATCGGTCTGCGACGCCATCGCCCTGCGCGCAAGCCGCTTCCCGAACGAGACCCCGTTCCCCTACCAGACGGTGGCGCCGGAAGCCCTGCCCGGATCCAGCCCCGAATGGTTCTCCCCAACTCAAACCACCCGAAAACGATAGCGCAACGGATTGACAATCGGGAGCGCGGTAGTGCAGTTTGTCTAACATGACTCAGGTCGACGTGCGCCAACTGCAACACCATCTCGGTCGCTACCTGGATGCGGTAGAGGCGGGTGAGGTCCTGGAAGTGCGGCGCCGCCGCCGCGTGATCGCTCGGGTGGTTCCCTGCTCACCGGAGAAGCCGTCCGAGGCTTGGCCGGACCTCGTCGAACGCCTGGAACGGATCTACCCGGACGGACCGATCGCCGAGTCTGCTGCCGAGCAACTGTATCGCGACCGCGACGGCATCGACAGCAGCGCCTCCAACTGAGGTGGTTCAGTGTCAGAGCAGGCGGCGCTAACCCCAAGTTTGGGGGCCCGTTCTTGTAAGTACTTTATATCACAAGAATTAGCGTGTTTGTGGGTGTAAATCGTGTCCATGTAAATCGTCCTTGTTTTCAGCGGTCTTTTTCTCTCATCTAATTGACAGTCAATCATTAAATGATTTACTCTTCCTTCCCGAAGGGTGCCCATGTACATCGACACCGTCCCCAACCGCAACTCTCCCCCAGCCGTCCTCCTCCGCGAATCCTTCCGCCAGCACGGCAAGGTCCGAAAACGCACCATCGCCAACCTCTCCAAGTGGCCCGATCACCTCGTCGATGGTTTGCGCGTCCTCCTCAACGGCGGTATCGCTCTCCGCTCTCCCAACGAACTGCTCTCCATCTTGCGCAGCTATCCCCACGGCCACGTCGCCGCCGTCCTCGGTTCCCTCCGCAAGCTCTCCCTCCATTCCCTCGTCGCTCGTCCCGCCTCCCGGGAGCGCGACCTGGTCGTCGCCATGATCGTCGCTCGCGTCGTCGACGCACGCTCCAAGCTCGCCACCGCTCGCGGCCTGAACCCCGAAAGCGCCGTCTCCTCCCTCGGCCACCTGCTGCAGTTGGGAGCCGTCGACGAGAATGAGCTGTACAACGCCATGGACTGGCTACTCGCTCGCCAGCACGGCATCGAAAAGCGCTTGGCCAAGCGCCATCTGCAGGACAACACGCTCATGTTGTACGACCTGACTTCCAGTTACTTCGAGGGACACACCTGCCCGTTGGCGCGCCGCGGTCACAGCCGCGACGGCAAGCGCGGCACCTTGCAGATCGTGTTCGGCCTGCTGTGTACCGCCGCCGGCTGCCCCATCGCCGTCGAGGTCTTCGAAGGCTCCACCGGCGATCCCAAGACGGTCGCCGCTCAGGTCGACAAGATTCGCAACCGTTTCGGCTTGCAGCGCGTCGTGCTGGTCGGCGACCGCGGCATGCTCACCGGCGCGCGCATCCGCGAGGACCTGCAGGGGATCGACGGTCTGCGCTGGATCACGACCCTGCGGGCGCCCACCATCCGCAAGCTGATCAAGGCCGGTGAAGTGGCGCAGACCATGTTCGACGAGCGTGACCTGGCGGAGATCAGCTCACCCGAGTTCCCGGGCGAGCGGCTGATCGTGTGCCGCAACCCGATCCTGGCCGAGCAACGGCAGCGCAAGAGGCAGGCGTTGCTGGCCTCCACGGAGGAGGAACTGACGCCGATCGTGACGGCCACGCAGCGCGCCAAGGAGCCGCTGCGCGGCGCCGGCGCGATCGGCCTGCGGGTGGGCAAGGTGATCAACCACTACAAGGTGGGCAAGCATTTCACCACCACCATCACCGACGACTCGTTCTCGTTCGCGCGTGATCTGGACAAGATCGCGGCCGAGGAAGAACTGGACGGGCTCTACATCGTGCGCTCCAACGTGGAGCCGGAGCTGTTCGACGCCGAGCAGACGGTGACGGCGTACAAGGACCTGGCCAAGGTGGAACGTGCGTTCCGCAGCATGAAGACGGTGGATCTGAAGGTGCGACCGATCTATCACCGCAGCGCAGACCGGGTGCGGGCGCACGTGTTCCTGTGCATGCTGGCCTACTACGTGGAGTGGCACATGCGCAGGAAGCTGGCGCCGGTGCTGTTCGACGACCACGATCCCGCAGCTGGCGAGCAGTTGCGCGAGTCGGTGGTGCAACCGGCGCAACGGTCACCGGCGGCACACCGGAAGGCGGCGAGCAAGCGCACCGACGACGGTCTGCCGGTGCACAGCTTTCGCGGCCTGATGAGCGAGTTGGGGACGCTGACGGCCAACCGCGTGCGGATGGTGGACAGCGGCGCCACGTTCACCATGCACAGCGAACCGACCGCGCTGCAGCAGCGCTGTTTCGATCTCCTGGAGGTCAGCGCCCAAGTGTAGCCAGTAACGGACATCGGCTGTTGAGCGCAATTCTCAGATCAATAACGAATTAACAAAATCCCCGCTCTGGAACTTCGGGCTAACCCGGACAAGCGCCTACGTGGACTCCGGCGTGCTCATCAAGCTCTACGTCCGCGAGCCCAATTCAGCGGCGGCCGCACAACTCGTGACGGCCTTCCCTTCAGTGAAGCTCTATCCGTTCCAGGAGTTGGAGGTAAGAAACACCCTGCGCGCGCTCGCCGGGCGCACCATCATCACCGACGCGCAACGGGCAGTCGCGGAGCACGAGTTCGAGCGTGACCTGATATTGGGAAGGCTGCGACGCGCGGTTCCCGACTGGCGACAGGTGTTCCAGGTCGCCCTACGACTCTCAATGGACCACACCGCCGCAACGCTCGCCCGCTCCTTGGACATTCTCCATGTGGCAGTCGCCATCGCCGAACAGGCCGAGCCCTTCATCACGGGAGACCGCCGCCAGCAGGACGTCGCCCAGCGAGAGGGACTCGCAACGGAGCTCCTGCAGTGAGATTCGCCAGTCATCATGTGAGACACCCAGCCGGTAATACCGATCATATGTGCAGGGCGATGGAGCGGAGGGCGTGATCGCGGTCTTCTGGGGTTGCGGGCGGTTCGAGGCCGAGGCTGCGGTAGGGGAACGGGTCTTCGTTGGGGAAGCGGCCCGAGATGCGGCGGGCTTCGACGGCGATCGGGATCAGTAGCCGGCGGGCCTCGATTGCCGCTTCGTCCCAGGCGGCGCGGATTGCGTCGCGGTGGTGGAAGCCGACGTACCAGGTGACGCGCAGGTCGGGGGAGACATTCGGCTGGGAGCCGTGCGCGATGGAGCGGCTGTGGATGTTGGCGTCGCCCGGACCCACCGGGGCGGCCACGGCGCCCGGCAACGCGAAGCCGTGCCGCTGCACCATCGCGTTCAGGTCGAGGATGCCGCGCCGGTGCGAGCCGGGCAGCACGTGTACCGCGCCGTTGGCGACCGCCGACGGGGTCAGGTAGATGCCGAAGTTGTGGCCGCGCTCGGCCACCGCGCCGGTCCTGAAGTTGCCGTCCTGGTGCCAGGGAAAGCCGGCGCCGTGGTGCGGCATCTTGAGCACGATCGACTCGTCGAACGGCACCATCAGGTCGCCGTACAGTTCGTGCGCCGCGCGCAGGATGCGCGGGTTGCCGTACGCCTCCAGGAACAGCCGCGACCGCCACGCCGGGTACCGGATGCGGTTCAGCACCGGCTCGCCGGCGTCGTCGAACGGGAATGCGTAGTCCTCGGGATGGCTGACCGGATCGCCGTGAGCGTCGACCGGCCCCTTCGGTGCGGCCGGTGCCCGGTCGATCAGCCGGCGGGTTTCCGCCAGCAGCTCCCCCGCTTCGGCCTCGTCGATCAGCCCCTGCAGCAGGTAGAACCCCTGCTCGCGCAACTCGGCCAACTGCGGCCGGCCAAGCACGCGAACCACTCGGTCGCCCTGGTCCTGCCGCACGCTCATGCCCGCTCCCCCGGCTCTCTGCGACACGGCGTGACCCGCACAGCCGGCACCAAGTCGAAACGCGGCGGCGCGCCGTCGCCGGACTCCCGAGAGACCGCGGCGGCGTATCCGACCCGCGTGACCCCGTTCGAGCAACAGCAACGGTATCTCATACCGCACCCACTTCCAGGGGTGTCCCCTGTGCGGCCGAGTCGTACGCGGCGAACACCATCGCAAGCGTGCCCAGATTGTCGCGCCCGCTGGTGGGGTGCTCCGGCCCGCCGGCGATCCACTCCGTGAACTGGCGCACCGTGGTCTGCCAGGCGACGGTCCGGAACTCGTCGCGCGCAGGCAGGTCGGGGAAGATCCACGACTTGAGGTCGGCGCTGTACGCCTTCAGCGGGGTGTCGGCGTCGGGATTGAGGTAGATCGAGCCGCGCTCGCACTCGATGTGCGTCCAGCCGTCCCACTGCATCGCGCCGCCGTGGCAGTCGGTGGAGTTGAACACCTGGAAGGTGCAAGCCGGGAAATCCACCGTGGAGACGCCCCAAGTGTCGCCGCGCTCGCCGATGGCGGTCCGGAACGGCGCCTGCCCGGCGCGCGTGTAGATGCGCTGCGGCTCCTCGGCGAGCAGGAAGCGCAGCATGTCGAAGTGGTGCACGGTGCCGTTGAGCAGCATCACCTTGTCGAACTTCACGAAGTAGTCGCTGCGCTTGGCGCCCTTGAGCGGAAACCAGGCGAAATGCGCCATGCGCAACTCGCCCAGGAACGGTTTGCCGAGGGTGCCGGAGCGCAGCAGGTCGTATGCCGCCTTGACGTGCGGGAAGTTGCGGTACTGCTGCGACACGGCCAGCTTGACGCCCGCCTCGTCGCAGGCCGCGACCATCTGCCGAGCCTGCTCGCGGGTCAGCGCCATCGGCTTCTCCACCAGCGGGTGGACGCCCGCCGCGGCGCACGCGAGCACGATGTCGAGGCGGTCGTGGGTGGTGGAGGTACACACGGTCACGAAGTCGAGCCGCTCGGCCTCCAGCATGGCGCGCACGTCGGTGTAGGTACTCTCGAAGCCGAACCGCCGCTGAAACTCGTCGGCGGCTGGTTCGTAGATGTCGCAGCAGGCCACCATCTCGAACAGATGGCTGTAGGCCGCCATGTGCCCGCGCGCTATGCCTCCGCACCCGATCAATCCGTATCTCAAGCCGTCCGCCATGCAACCTCGCTCCCGGCTTTCAACGCCGCGTCTGTTTGGTAGCCCTGTTTCCCACCGACCGTCAACGCCACCCGCAGCGGCTGCTGCCGCCCGTAAGGGTGCGAACGCCAAGAGCAGCGGGACTTGACCCTTGGGATAGCTATGCAGTGTATGGCAGCACCGCGACGCCGGCCGACCGGCCGGGCGCGCGAGCCGAGCCTTCTCTGCTTGCGGCCACTCCCACCTGTCGGCGCTTGACCTATGGCACGTTCCAACACGGCGACACCCGCTTGCAGGCCGGCGTCGCAACGCGTGTTGACGCTCGGTGCCAAGCCAGAGACGCTACCTGAAGCGATGCAGAAAGGAAGCCGGAGAGGGGCAGCGGCCGGAATCAGGACGGCGGGAATCGGGCTGCTGTGTGGCCTCGCCGCGGTCTCGCCGCTCATCGGCGAAGGTGCGGGCGCGTGCGCACCGGCGGGGAGTGTTCTGCGGTTTGGTTTCTATGCGCACTTCGAGCCGGTGAGCTACAGCGCCGACCCGGATCCGGCATCACTGGGGTTCGACGACCATCGGGGATACGAGGCGGACCTGCTGACCGCGCTGGAAGCGATGGAGGGGGCAAACCTGACCTTCGACCGGGGCGGGATCGGGGCATGGGACGGAATCTGGCAGCAGCCGGTCGGCCCTGAATACGACATCGTGGGGGGCGGCATCACGATCCTTGATTCCCGCACCCGCGACGCCGCCGGCAGGAGTGTGGTCGTGTTCACCGCCGGCCACATCACGTTTCGCCAGTCGCTGCTGGTGCGGGCGGCGGACGCGGAGCGTTTGTCCGGGCACGGTGATCTGACCGGAGCGGACCGGGTAGGCGTGTTGACCGGGACCACGGGGGAGGCGCGCTTCCTGGAGCTTACCGGGATCGCCAACGCCGCCGGGGTGCTGGCTGCCGGCACACGAGTGGAGGCGGCGGGTGGAGTGGTGGTAGCCAACGGCAGCGCCGATTACGTCGTGGGCGCTGCGGGCGCCACCCTGGGCCTGGGGGACCGGCAGCGTCTGCGGCCCGCCGATGAGGACAAGCCGCAGGTGGTCTACTTCACCGAGGAAGCGGCGCTGATCGATGCGCTGGCCACCGGACGGATCGACGCGCTGGCCCGGGGCGAGATCGGCAACCGGTCCACCGCCCGCGCGCATGGCGGGGCGTTGGTGGTCACGGCGCTCGATGCACAGGCGGAAACCGGCGGGTTCGCATTGGCGGCGAGGGACGCGAAGCTGGCGGAGTGTCTTGATCGTCACATCGCCTGGCTGACCGACAACGGGCGTATCGGCTACCGGGAGTGGCATGAGGCGCCGGGGATCTTCCTGTGGCGAGCCCGGCAGTGGCCCGGGCCGGAGTGAGGATGCAGGCGGGCGCCTGCCGATGACGTGAGCCGTGGCGTAGCGAAACCCTTGTGTTGGAGGACGCCCGGTAAGGGCGATCCGGGGACCTTGCACCTGGCTGGCCTTCACGGCCTCGAACCACCGGCGCAGCAGTTCCCCGTCGCGGAGCACCCGGCGGCAGGTTGCGCACCGGGGGCCGATGGCGCCTCGTGGGCGGGGACCTACTGGTACGCTATGGTGTTGGGGTCGACCTCCAGCACCACGTCCGGCAGCGTGTCGCTGCCCACTCGATCCTGGCGCCCAGGGGGCCGCGTGGTCCGGGGGTGCAGGTAGACGGTCTGGTCGGCCTCCAGGATACGCCGCCACGCGCCTTGGGCGTCGCGCAGCAGGAGGTCGGAGGCGCCGAACGTAGCGATGGGTGCGCCGCGCCGGTGGACAATCGGTCCTGGGCAGCGCGGCCAACACCTGCCCCGGCTGTTCGTGGTGGACGGAGACCGGATCGCATCCCATGGCGGTCTCGGTGGCAGCCAACACACCAGCTCTAAAGACCCGATTCTTGCGCTGCGCCTGGCGCTCGCCGGCCTGCTTACGGAATCTTCGTCAGCAGCTTGCGCGCTTCGCCGTGCCGTTGCTTGGGTACCTGCGTCAGCAGGTGCACCAGCCGATGCAAGCAGCGCTGCTCCTCGGCCCCTGGGAATGACTCGCGTAGCGCGCTCCACAGTCCCAGGTTGCCGTCCCCGACCGCCAAACGCGGTTCATTCACTACGCGTGCCTTCAGCTCGCGCAGCAAGCCGCTCCACGACGCCGTCGATTCCCAATTCCCGCTGCTCACCGCCAGCACCACCTGTGGCCGTCGCTCTCGCTCCGATAGTCACCGGTAACGCCGCCCTCTGCTTCTCTAATCCGGCTTTCAGGTACACGCCGTCCATCCGCAGGTACACGATCTCGTCGTCGATCCGCTTGTGCCACTCGCTGTGCTCCTGTTAGCGTTCAGCCCCGACTTGGGCGGTGCTGTGCACGGCTTCGCTCACAAATGCGAGGGTCCTGGGGAGCACAGCGTAGAACAACAATAGGTTTTCGTCGTCGTCATCCTTCACTACCCAAGCATGGCCCTCGAAGGTGTGTTGACAAACACCGGATCTCGGCGCAACGCGCCCATAGTGGTGCTCATCGCCATCGTGGTCGATCCAGTAGTAGACAATCTCCGAATCGGTGCCATTCAAGAAGATGATCTCCGTCTCAGAACCGCCTTCTAGTGACCGTACTGGTTCGTCGGCAAGCATCGCTGCGCCCAAGTGCTCCAAGTGCGCGAGCTGAGCTCTCAACTGACCTTCCAGGAACGGGGATGAACTACTAGTATCCAGACGTAGTTGTTTCAGCCACAACTCGCCGTAGCGATACGCTACGTCATCGATGGTTCGCTCGGATCGGTCAAGCAACCAACGCCACAGGAGCTCACGCTTTTGTACGCGCTCACTCACGCCGAAACCGAGAGCAACGCCGATGCACAGGACACCAACCACCACTATCAGAAAGAGCGCCCAGCTCACCCCGCGCCCGTGCTCATCGTGCACAGCCTCGGGTGCGCCGCGAGCCGGCTTCGACAACAGTCCTTGCCCGCGCAATGCTCTCAATAGTTTCCGATCCTCCATACTTCCGCGTTCCTACGTTCTGGCCGCGACAGCAAACCTACTTCGATCTCGATCAGCAGCGCCACCGGATCCCGCAAGAGCGGGAATCGTGATACTGCCTCCCACGATGTCGTTCAGGGCCGACCGGCGGTCTGCCAGATGCCTCCCAGGCGTGGTAAGTCGTTGCTGGCCGTCGATGAGCAGGCTTGTTGTGAAGCCAAACTCCGTGATCCTCGGGTAATGGACGATACTGCCGAGGAAATGACGCTCACCGGAGGCGGACCCTGCTGCTGCCTGCTCGACATCATCAAGGAGCACCAGGCACGGCTCATCACTCCAACGATAGGGCCGCTGGAACGGGGGAATGATGAACTGGCCCGGTCCGCTTACCAAGCTGAGGATAGGTCTGTCGTGTGCATTCATAGGATGGGCGCAGGCTCCCGCCACACGGGGAAGGATGGATCCAGGGTAGCACGGCGCTCGGCCCGAAGGAAATGGGAACTCGTGCGGTACTTTGCATAGGCGCTTGCGTGCCTTGCTTGCCACCGCATGTACCACCGCTACGTACCGGCGCCGCCGTCGGAACTGGCGAAGTAGTGCGATCTCTACGCCGTAGCCGCGTTCGGAATCGGCCGCCCGTCGCGCGCTCTGCAGGCTGCCGCCGATCCCGGTCCTGGGACTCTGCCGACTCCGGCGTTCGGACCCGGGCCGCGATAAGGGCGAGGAGGGGTAGCCAGGACTATCCCACGCTACGAAACCGCGGTCTGTCACGCACCGCCTCGTCGCCGCCCCATCGATTCTGGCGACCTGCACCTGATCCGCGGTTCTCATGCCACGATTCACGTGAGCCGGTACGGTCACTCCGTGACAGGGAAGACGATGAAAACCGATGCCCGAGCATCGCCCACCAGCCGGCTTTTTCGGACCAGCCTACGGTCAGCGAACGGTTCGCCGTGGGCCAAGTGCCTGAAAAAAGTCGAGAAAATCGCTCGCTGCGGGCCTGAGGGGGTTGACATGGTTTCGGGCGCGCGATTGGGCCACGTCCCCGACCCCGCCTGTTCCGCCCCCCCTTGGCGCCCTCAGCGCGCGCTCTCGGCCCGCCGCGTCCGGGTCTGGCCCGCAAAGCCCAAATCGGACGGGCGGCTCGTCCACGGGCCGGCACGGGGGCACCGAATACCGGGTGTACCATGGCGGCATGGCACCTGACACCTATACGCTGCCGCGCCCGCCGGCGCCGTCAGCGCGGCCTGACCCGGCAGCCACCGACCCGGCCGCGACCGCGGCCACCACCGCTGCGAGGGCGCCCGGCGCGAGCGAGACTGCGACGCTCGCCGTTGCCGACAGCGCAGCGCCTCCGGCCCCGGAGGCACCCCCCGACCTGAATCAGCTCGGCAACCGCATCGCCGAGCTGTCGGCGCGCATCCAGGCCGCCACCTACGAGTTGCTGTGTGACGTGCGCGAGTTCGACCGCCACCACGGCTGGGAGGGCTTCCGTTCCTGCGCCCACTGGCTGAACTGGCGCACCGGCCTCGACCTCGGCGCTGCCCGCGAGAAGCTGCGCGTGGCCGCTGCGCTGGCCGATCTCAACCACCTCTCCGCGGCCATGGCCTGCGGTCGGCTGTCCTACTCCATCGTACGCGCCCTGACTCGAGTGGCCACCGCCGACAACGAGGCACGGCTGATTGCCGTGGCCTGCTGTGCCACCGCGGCGCAGGTGGAGCGGCTGGTGCGGGGGTGGCGGCAGGCGGACCGGGAGGCGCAGCCGGACGCCGAGCAGGTGCGGCTGGCGCGGCGCACGCTGACCACGCGGGTGGACGAGGACGGCACGGTGGTGCTGCGGGCGCGGCTTACGCCTGAGGTAGGCGCGGTAGTGCTGCGGGCCCTGGAGGCGGCCGTGGAGCAGGTGCCGGCGGCGGAGGAGGAGGATACCGCCGGCGGCGACGAGGCGAACATCGCGCAGCGGCGTGCGGATGCGCTGGGGCTGGTGGCCGAGAGCGCGCTGTCGGGCGGGCTTGATCCGGGCAGCAGCGGCGACCGCTTCCAGGTGACGGTACACGTGGAGGCTGACGGGCTTTGCTGCCGCGAGGCCGCCACGGCCCCGCGGCACGTTTCCGCGGAAATTGCGCCGGGCAGCGAGGCAGCCTTCGCACCGGCGGCAGCGTTACTGGACGGGGTGGCGGAGCAAGTATCGATCGAGCACGCTGAGGAACTACCGGCCACCGAGGCGACGCCCGACCGCGACTTGGCGGTCCCGATGCCTGGCCCCGACGCCGGGCAGGCGGTGATCGAACAAGCAGGAGGCATATACGTCGGCAAGGAGGCAGCGCGTCGCATCGCCTGCGATGCCGGCCTCGTGGAGCTGCGCCACGGCGCCGACGGCGAGGTGCTCGAAGTAAGCCGCAGGACCCGCACCATCCCGACCGCGCTGCGCCGTGCCTTGCAGAGCAGGGATCGCAACCAGTGCCAGTTCCCCGGCTGCGAGTCCCGCCACTGCGACGCCCATCACGTCATGCACTGGGCCGACGGCGGGGAGACGCAGCTCTTCAACCTGGTTCTCGTCTGCAGATTCCATCACCGAGCGGTGCACGAGGAGGGGTTTCAGGTGGTCGCTGACGGCGCCGGGGGGTTCCAGTTCCTGCGCCCGAATGGCGAGCCGCTGCCGGCGGTGCCACCGGCGCCGCGCTGGGAGGGTGTCGGGCCGCCGCTGGCGCCGACCCTGGAGCGCCTGGCGGCGGCCGGCATCAGCATCGGTCCGCACACCGCTACTCCCGAGTGGTACGGCGAATCGTTGAACGTGGCGGGGGCGCTCGACGTGCTGTGGCAGCCGCCCGTGGCGGCGGCGCGCGGCGGCGCTCCCTGAGCGAACCGCAACTTGGCGGTGCAGCGCAGCGCGGATGAGCAGCGCGCCCGCGATGGAGACTGCCTCCAGGGATTTTCAGTCCTCATCAGCATGGGATCGCCCTGAGGGGTAGCGGAGGGTGGGGGCGAGAGGTTAGGATAGCGGTATGGCTGATTCTGCGACCGGTGTCCCGGCGGACACGGTCTACCAATCGAATGTGCGCGTGGAGCGGATCAAGGGTCCGTTGCGCCGCGCTCATCTGCCGGCCGAGTCCGACCCGGTGCTGTTCGGCGTCCACTCCGAGATTGCCGAGCACTACGGGGTCGATCCCGAGGTTCACGAGCCGCACACCACGACGCTCGACTACGTGGTGGCGGCCGCCGGCGGGTGACTGACCGGCACGTTGGGAGGCGCGCTGGAAGCGCGCGACATACCCGCCGGTGAGGGCTACCTCACCAGCGACACGACCGGATACATAGGCAAGGAAGGCTCGGTACTGGTGATCCGGGCCGTGCACGTCGACTACCGCCTGCGGCTGTCCCCGGACAAGCGCGCCGCCGCCGAGCGCGCGCATCGGTTTCACGCCGACCGCTGCCCGGTGGCCGTTTCGCTGCGCGACAGCATCCGCATCACCACCGCCCTGCACCTCGAAGACCTGCCCGCTTAGTTGGCGTAGCGGAACCGGGTGCCGCACCGAGCGTGGCGAGACACCCGGCTGGGGGTGAGTGAGCGAGGAGCAGCACGAGCACGCCGGCCGGGATGCATCGCGGCATCCAGTGCAGCCGGAGTTCGCCGTCGCGACTCGCGAACGGACGGACAGCGGCGGCAGGTCGCGCCGGCAGGCGAGGGCTCGGGCCGTTGAGCCGGACGGCTGTTGGAGGTGTCCTTCGATCGCATGGACGAAACAAGGGGCAGGCAACTCCTGCGGGACGGGTACTGCTTGGTACCGGGCGTCCTGGACACCGGTATGCTCCGCCGGCTCCGGGCAGCGACCGACCTGATGCTGGACGCGCAGACCGAGGAGCACAGGGCGCGCACCCGGTCGCAGGGCAGCATGTTCGGCTTCCCGCAGACCACCGACTCGGTGTTCGCCGAGTTGATCGCGCTGCCTGCGGCGCTGGCCGCCCTGGCGCGGCTCGGCTTCACGGAAGTTACCTTTACCGACGCCTACCTCATCAGCAAGCCGCCGCACAGCCCGCAGTTATTCTGGCACTACGATTGGTTTGCGTGGCAGGAGCCGCAGATGTACGCGCCGACGCCGCCGCAGGTGTTTCTCATGTATTACCTGACCGACACCTGCCGGCAGAACGGCTGCCTGCGCGTCATTCCCGGCTCGCACACGCGCCACAACCCACTGCACGACCTGATCGCCGAGCCGCACAGCGCCACGCTCGGCAGAGCCGAGGACCTGGACCGCGCCGAGTTCGGTGAGCGGCCCGACGAGATCGACGTGCCGGTGCGGGCCGGCGAGCTGGTGGTCGGCGATGCCCGCCTGCTGCACGCCGCCCACCCCAACCGGAGCGACCGGCGGCGAACCGTGCTTACCCTGTGGTATCAGCCCGACTACCCGTCGCTGCCGGAGCGGGTCAAGGCGCAGATGGTCGCCAAGACGCAGCCGCTGGCCGAGGGGTGGTCCGCGGAGGGCAAGGCCATGGTCAGCGCCCTGCACCCGGTATACGACGGCCCCGCCCTGCCCCACGGCCGCATGCTGCGGCCCAGGCAGCCGCCGTGAGCCGGCGCGGTCCTTATTGACCGCCGATGCATAATTGTACAACATTGCTGTACGGAAAAGCCTGTAATGATTTTCGAAACGACCTACAGCAACGCACGCGCCCACCTTGCGGCGCTGATGGACCAGGTGACGGACACCCGCGAGCCGGTCCTGATTCGCAGGCGCGGCGCAGAGCCGGTCGCGCTGGTCGCGGCCGATGAACTCGCCGGCTGGATGGAGACCGCCTACCTGCTTCGTTCGCCGGGTAACGCGCAGCGCCTAATCGACGCCGACCGCCGCGCGGCCGCCGGCGAAGGCACTCCTTTGACCGTCGGACAACTGCGAACAAGAATCGGCCTCGACGACGCGTGACGGACAGCCGCCGCCCGGATGCGCTGTTCGACCGGAATTGCCTCGATGACCTGGTGTATTGGGTGCGTACGGACCGGCGGAAGGCGCTTCGCATCCTGACACTGGTCGAAGCGGTAATCCGCGACCCGTTCGACGGACCGGGCAAACCGGAGCCGCTCCGCGGGCAGCTTGCCGGCGCCTGGTCCCGGCGCATCGATCAGGAACACCGCCTGGTCTATCGGGTCGAGAGTCGCAGCGTGCGCTTCCTCGCGGCCCGCTACCACTACTGACCGCATCGCCGTCACCCTCTCCAAGAACTATAATCAGGAACTGGAAAGGACACGCATGGACTACCCGATCACGCCGCTCGCCTTCACGGAGGTGACTTTCGACGACCGCTTCTGGCTGCCGCGCCTCACCACCAACCGCGAGGTCACCATCCCGTACGACTTCCGCAAGTGCGAGCAGACCGGCCGCATCGACAACTTCGCCAAGGCCGCCGGGCTCATGGAAGGCCCGCACGAAGGCATCTTCTTCAACGATTCCGACGTGTTCAAGGTGGTCGAGGGCGCCGCTTACTCGCTGAGCCTGCACCCCGACCCCGAGCTCGATGCCTACCTGGACGGCCTGATCGCCAAGTTTGCCGGCGCGCAGGAGCAGGACGGCTACCTGTACACCGCCCGCACCATCGACCCATCTGCGATGGAACCCGACCGGGAGGGCCTGACGCGCTGGTCCAACCTCAAGGTCAACCACGAACTGTACAACGTCGGCCACCTGTACGAGGCTGCCGTGGCACACCACCAGGCCACCGGCAAGCGTGCGCTGCTCGACGTGGCGGTGCGCAACGCGGAGTTGATCGACCGCGTGTTCGGGCCCGGCAAGATCCGCGACGTGCCCGGCCACGAGGAGATCGAGATCGGCCTGGTCAAGCTGTACCGTACCACCGGCGAGCGCCGCTACCTGGAGCTGGCGAAGTTCTTTCTCGACCAGCGCGGCCAGCCCGACCGCGGCACCCTGCACGCCAACTTCGACAACCCCGGCTACATGCAGGACCACCTGCCGGTGACCGAGCAGCGCGAGGCGGTCGGCCACGCGGTGCGGGCGGGCTACCTGTACAGCGGCATGGCCGACGTGGCGGCGCTGACCGGCGACCAGGCGTACATCGACGCGCTCGACGCCATCTGGACCAACGTCGTGTCCAGGCGCATGTACCTGACCGGCGGCATCGGCTCGCGCCACCACGGCGAGGCGTTCGGCGACGACTACGAGCTGCCCAACGCCGAGGCGTACGCCGAGACCTGCGCCGCCATCGCGGGCGCGCTGTGGAACCACCGCATGTTCCTGCTGCACGGCGACGCCCGGTACCTCGACGTGCTGGAGCGCACCCTCTACAACGGCCTCCTGGCCGGCATCTCGCTCGCCGGCGACACCTTCTTCTACGCCAACCCTTTGTCCTCCGACGGCCGGTGGCCGTTCAATGTCAGTACGGGCGCCGAGCGCTACCCCTGGTTCGATTGCTCGTGCTGCCCTACCAACGTGGCGCGCCTGCTGCCCTCCCTGCCGGGCTACGTCTACGCGCACCGCGGCGGCGAGGTGTACGTCAACCTGTACGCCGCCGGCACGGCCACCATCCCGACGTCCGCCGGCTCCGTGACCCTGGCGCAGGAGACGGACTACCCGTGGTCGGGCGCCGTCCGGCTCACCGTCGACCCCGACCGGGAGTCCGGGTTCGCCCTGCGCCTGCGCGTACCCGGCTGGGCCCGGAACGAGCCGGTGCCCAGCGATCTGTATCGCTACCTGGACGCCGCCGGAGAGGCGCCCTCGCTACGCGTGAATGGCGCCCCTTCCGGCGTGGAACTGGACCGGGGGTTCGCCGTGGTGCGCCGCCGCTGGCGCCCGGGCGACACGGTCGAACTGGACCTGCCGATGCCGGTCCGCCGCGTCGTGAGCCACGAGGCCGTGACGGACAACCGCGGGCGCACCGCCGTCGAGCGCGGCCCGCTGGTGTACTGCGCCGAGGGGGCCGACAACGGCGGCAAGGCCCTCGGCCTCACTCTGCCCGACGCCGCCGCCCTCAGCGCCGAGCACGACTCCGCCCTGCTCGGCGGCGTAACGGCGATCCGCGGCGCCGGCATCACCCTGATCCCCTACTACGCCTGGTCGCACCGCGGCGCCGGCGAAATGAATGTCTGGCTGCAGCGCGAGTGATCGAGTAACCGCCACCACCGGTCCGACCAAACATCCGGTGCCCTGCATGCGCGAGCGCCGGCAGCGCCCGCGCACGCGTTTGACCGGTGCCAGCACAGGTGATACGGTGACAGATACTTTGCAACGTTGCGTTGGTGCTTGCAGGCACCCGCAGCAAGGAGGCAACGCGATGAAGAACGTCTGGTGGGCCGTGACCCTGGCCCTGTGTCTGACCGCGACCGGCGCCTGGGCCGGCGGCGACGACGAAACCGAGGCCGCATCCGCCGAGCCGCGCGAGATGGTGGAGGATCCGACCACCGGCGAGATGCTGCTGGCGCCGCGCTACGGCGGGTCGATCAGCTACGCGGTGATCGGGTCGCCGCCGAGTTCCGACGTGTGGTTCACCCACCACTCCTACAACGCCATCAACGGCGTCAACGAGAATCTCGCCGTCGGAAACTGGGCGATCGACCGCGACGTATTCGCCTTCGACACGGACGTCGTACCGGTGTCGGCGATGACCGGCCAACTGGCCGAAAGCTGGACCATGCCCGACGACGTCACCGTGGTGTTCACCATCCGCGACGATGTGTTCTGGCGCGACCGGCCGCCGACCAACGGGCGCCAGCTCACCGCGCACGACATCGCCTACAACTGGAACCGCTACTTCGGGCTCGAGCAGTTCGCCGAGCAGGGGATTTCGCCCTCGCTGGGCGCGGGTTACGAGGGCAGATACGAGTCGATCACCGCCACCGACGACCGCACCGTGGTGTTCAAGCTGTCCCAGCCAAGGCTCGACCCGCTGTATGACATCTTCTTCCAGCTCAGCCGGTCGATCTACGCACCGGAGGTGATCGAGGAGCACGGTGACGTGCAGGACTGGCGTAACAACGTCGGCACCGGCCCGTTCGACCTGGTCGAGTGGGTCGAAGAGAGCCTGATGGTGTGGAACAGGGTCGACGACTACTGGGGCTTCGACGAGAAGTTCCCGGACAATCGCCTGCCCTACATCGACGAGGTGCGCGCCATCTTCATGAAAGAGCCGGCGGCCCGGCTCGCGGCGATCCGCACCCGGCAGGTCGATCACCTCGGCAGCCCCGGCAACACCCAGATCAACTCGATCGACGACTTCAAGTCGCTGCGCGACAGCAACCCCGAGCTGCAGTTCTTCAAACGCGTGTTCCGCTGCGAAACCTGCATCGGGTTCAACATCGCCAACAAGCCGTTCGACGACATCAACGTGCGCCGCGCCATGCAGATGGCGTTCGACTTCGAGGCGATGAACAATGACTTCTTCGACGGCGAGGCCGACTGGGAGCCGGAGGGGCTGATCGGTCGCGGCAGCAAGGCGGGGTACTTCACCCCGTTCTCGGAGTGGCCGGAGGAGATCGCGCAGTACTACCGCTACGATCCGGAGCGCGCCGAGCAGATGCTCGACGAGGCCGGCTACCCGCGCGGCGACGACGGCATCCGGTTCCGGGTCCACTACGACGTCTGGGAGGGCCGCCCGCTGCCGTTCTTCGACCTGCAGGTGGCCTACTGGCGCGACATCGGCGTCGAGGTGGAGGTGCGGCCGCACGATGGCGCCACCCTGGTTCCCCTGATTCAGAGCGGAGCGTACGAGGGCATGTCGGGGCGCGAATCGGGTTTCTTCACCGCCGATCCGCTCGGTCTGCTGCGTGCCCTTGCTTACACCGACGCCACCTGGAACGCCCCGGGAATCGATGATCCGGAGCTGAACGCGCTGCTCGACGAGGCCGCCGCCACCACCGACCTGGCGGAGCACCAGCGGCTGGTCAAGCAGGCGGACCTCTACATCACCGCCAACCAGTGGTACATGTGGTCGCACCGCATACCGCAGATCTTCGTGTTCCAGCCGTGGATCGTGGGCCACAGCGGCGAGTTGGCGATCGGCACCATGGAGCGCGGGCCGGTGATGATGGCGCGCCTCTGGATCGACCAGGAGATGAAGGACGAGTACGTCAAGTAGACTGTCTGGCCGTTCGCAGTCTTTGAACGCATGACAAACGGTGCGGGATGGTCGCACGCCGGCCATCCCGCCCATTCCGCCGCGAACGTTCGAATACGCTGACGGTTCTGATAGCATAGGCTGGTACGCTCACGAACACAGGCGCCGGGAGGCAGTCTCGGGGCCAAGAAAAGGGAGGAGTTCCGCATGACTCCAAGATTCATGATACTGGCACTGGCATTCGCGCTGGTGGCGGCTTCCGTTCCGTTTGCCGGCGGCGAGGAGGAAACCGAGACCGCCGCGCCCGAAACGCGCGACATGGTGGAAGATCCCACTACCGGCAAGATGCTGCTCGCGCCGCGCTACGGCGGGTCGATCAGCTACGCGGCGGTCGGGTCGCCACCGAGTTCCGACACCTGGTTCACCCACCACTCCAACAACGCCATCAACGGCGTCAACGAGAGTCTGGCCATCGGCGACTGGGGCATCGACCGCGACGTGTACGCGTTCGACACCGACGTCGTCCCGGTGTCGGTGATGATCGGTCAACTGGCCGAGAGCTGGACCATGCCCGACGACGTCACCGTGGTGTTCACCATCCGCGACAACGTGTTCTGGCGCGACCGGGCGCCTACCAACGGCCGCCAGCTCACCGCGCACGACGTCGTCTACAACTGGCACCGCTACATCGGACTCGGGCAGTTCGCCGAGCAGGGGGTGTCGCCCTCGCTGGGCGCCGGATACGAGGGCAAGTACGAGTCGATCACCGCCACCGACGACCGCACCGTGGTGTTCAAGCTGCCGCAGCCGCGGCTCGACCCGCTGTACGACATCCTGTTCCAGCGCAGCCGCGCGATCTACGCACCCGAGGTGATCGAGGAGCACGGCGACGTGCAGGACTGGCGCAACAACGTCGGCACCGGACCGTACGACCTGGTCGAATGGGTCGAGGAAAGCCTGATGGTGTGGAACAGGATCGACGACTACTGGGGCTTTGACGAGAAGTTTCCCGACAATCGCCTGCCCTACATCGACGAGGTGCGCGCCATCTTCATGAAGGAGCCGGCAGCCCGGATCGCGGCGATCCGCACCCGGCAGGTCGATCACCTCGGCAGCCCCGGCAACAGCCAGATCAACTCGGTCGACGACGCCAACGCGCTGCGCAACAGCAACCCCGAGCTGCAGTTCTTCCGGCGCGTGTTCCGCTGCGAGACCTGCATCGGGTTCAACATCGGCAACGAGCCGTTCGACGACATCAACGTGCGCCGCGCCATGCAGATGGCATTCGACCTGGAAGCGATGAACAACGACTTCTTCGACGGCCAGGCGGACTGGGTGCCGGAGGGCAGGATAGGCCGCGGCGCCAAGGAGGGGTACTTCACCCCGTTCTCGGAGTGGCCGGAAGAGATCGCGCAGTATTACCGCTACGATCCGGAGCGCGCCGAGCAGTTGCTCGACGAGGCCGGCTACCCGCGCGGCGAGGACGGCATCCGGTTCCGCACCCACTACGACGTCTGGGAGGGCCGGCCGCTGCCGTTCTTCGACCTGCAGGTGGCCTACTGGCGCGACATCGGCGTCGAGGTGGAGGTGCGGCCGCACGATGGCGCCACCCTGGTTCCCCTGATTCAGAGCAGGGCGTACCAGGGCATGTCGGGGCGCGAGTTGGGCACATTTACCGGCAATCCGCTCGGTTCGATACGCGTTATCGCCTATACCGACGCCACCTGGAACGCCCCCGGGATCGATGATGCGAAGATGAATGCGCTGCTCGACGCGGCCGCGGAGACCACCGACCTGGCGGAGCACCAGCGGCTGGTCAAGGAGGCGGACCTCCACTTGATCGCCAACCACTGGTACGGCTGGTCGCACCGGCTGCCGCAGATCTTCGTGTTCCAGCCGTGGATCGTCGGCCACAGCGGCGAGCTGCAGCTCGGCAGCATGGAGCGCGGACCGGTGATGATGGCGCGCCTGTGGATCGACCAGGAGCTGAAGGACGAATACGTCAAGTAGCGCCCCAAACCCGGTCGGCGCCGCTCTTGGCCCATCCCAACCGTTCGCCCAGGAGCCTGTCGCGATCCGACCGGCTCCTGGGCGTCTTGCCTGCGTCCGCGTGACGCCGCAGCGGGATATCGGCTCAGCCGGCATGCCACTGCGGCCTCGTTAATGCCCCGAGGGCATCCGCGTGCGAGCCTATATCATCCGCAGGCTGCTGCTGATCATCCCTACCCTGCTGATCCTGAGCGCGCTGGTGTTCCTGTCGGTGCGCTTCATTCCCGGCGACGTCATCGACGCG
This sequence comes from Spirochaetia bacterium, assembly GCA_965208575.1. Taxonomy (GTDB): domain Bacteria; phylum Spirochaetota; class Spirochaetia; order SZUA-6; family Bin103; genus Bin103. The sequence goes on from CBDBOV010000004.1 coordinate 685,244, forward strand.
CTGGAGTCACGGATGGACTACCTGGCCGAGCCGCTCGACCGCGCCGCGCTGGAGCGGGTGCTCGGCCTCGACAAGCCGGTGCACGTGCAGTACCTGCTGTGGCTGCGCGGCATCTTCCTGCACGGCACGCTGGGCAATTCGCTGCTCGGCAAGGACACCGTGGAAGCGAAGATCTGGACCCGCGCGGGGCCGACCTTTCAACTGGGCCTGATGTCCCTGGTCATCGGCCTGGTGATCGCGCTGCCGGTGGGGGTGTACTCGGCGATCCGCCAGGACACCGCGGCCGACTACGCGGGCCGCACCATCGCGGTGCTGGGGCTGGCGACGCCCAACTTCTGGCTCGCGATCATGGTGATCATCTACCCGGCGCTGTGGTGGAACTGGGCGCCGCCGATCCTGATGGTCAAGTTCCTGGACGACCCGTGGGAAAGCCTGGGGGTGTTCCTGATCCCGAGCATCATACTGGGCACCGCGATGTCGGCGGGCACCATGCGCTTCACCAGGACGATGATGTTGGAGGTACTGCGCCAGGACTACGTACGCACCGCCTGGGCCAAGGGCCTGCGCGAGCGCCTGGTGATCGCACGGCACGCCATCAAGAACGCGATGATCCCGGTGGTGTCGGCCATCGGGCTGTCGCTGCCGCTGCTGGTGGGCGGCTCGGTGATCATCGAGAACATCTTCAACCTGCCCGGCATGGGGCAGCTCATGCTGATCGCGCTGTCGGACCGGGACTACCCGATCGTGTCCGGCGTCAACCTGTTCTTTGGGGTCGGCGTGGTGCTGATCAACCTGCTGATAGACCTGGTCTACGTCTACCTCGACCCGAGGATCCGTTACGCGTAGTGCGCCGGCATGAGTGAGACCGGGACAACGGCAACGCCGGAGGCGAGCCCGCCCGCAACGAGCATGGAGGCCCCGCGCCAGCGGTCGCCGTTCGCGCAGTTCTTCGGACGGTTGATCAGGGAGAAACCGCTCGGCGCGATTAGCGGCGGCGTGGTCCTGGTCCTGATCGTGGTCAGCCTCTTCGCGACCCAGTTGGCGCCCTACGACATCAACGACGTCAACGCCAAGAACCGGCTCAAGGGGCCGTCGGCCGAGCACCTGCTGGGCACCGACCACGTCGGCCGCGACTTCTTGAGCCGGGTGCTGCTCGGCGCCCGCCTGTCGCTGTTCGTGGGCCTGAGCGCCACCGCGCTCAACGTGCTGGTGGCGCTGCTGATCGGCGGCGTGTCCGGCTACCTGGGGGGCAAGCTGGACTTGATGATGCAGCGCTTCGTGGATGCCTGGATGGCGTTTCCCGGCCTGCTGCTATTGCTCACCATCATGTCGATCGTGGGGCGCGGCCTGCCGCAGGTGATCATCGTGCTGGGAGTGAGCGGCGGCATCGTCGGCTCGCGCGTGGTGCGCGGCGCCGTGCTCGGCGTCAAGGAAAACATCTACTTCCAGGCGGCCGAGGCGATCGGCACCCGCACCGGCAGCACCCTGCTGCGCCACGTAATCCCCAACATCGCGCCGGTACTGGTGATCATCTTCAGCATCAACATCGGCGGCGTGATCATCAGCGAGGCTTCCCTGAGCTTTCTCGGCTTCGGGCTGCCGATCGAGATACCGAGCTGGGGCGGTCTGCTGAGCCGCGAGGGACGCCGCTACATGGAGCAGGCGCCGCACCTGGCGCTGTGGCCTGGCCTGTGTCTCACCGTCACGGTGTACAGCATGAACAACTTCGGTGACGCCATGCGCGACCTGCTGGACCCGCGCCTGCGCGGCGGCGCCAGTACCAACTACGGAGGATTCCGCAGCCGCGGGCGCGGCGCCGGGGCCACGGCCGCCCGGTGAACGGCGGACACGGACCTGCTCACAACCCATCCACCGGACGCGGTCAGTCACCGCCGGCTCGGTGTCGGTGCCACGGCCGGCCGTTGAGCGCCGGCTGCCGATCAGCTCACCACCTGATCACCTGCCGCCGCCGGCCACCGCCACCGCAATCGCGCCCTATCTGCCCCCGAGCGTTGCCGGCTTCCGTCCTCACTGACGGCCGCCGATGGACTCACGCCGCGACCGCCGGGCGGCGCCGGCCACCCCAGGCATGCCCACGCCCGCACTGTATCCGGGCGCTGGTGGCGGTTGTCCTCGCCGCCGCAATCGCGCCGATCGCCGCGGAGGAGCCGGCCACGCGGTTTCGTGACGCGACGGCGGAGTCGGGGATCGCGTTCGAGAGCGGCATGCGCGGCATCGACGGCTTCGCGTTCGTGGACCTGATGGCCCGCACCAGCGCCGCCGCCGGCGACTACGACAACGACGGCGATATCGACCTGTTCATCGTGCGCGGCGACATCGGCCCCAACCTCCTGTACCGCAACGACGGCGGCCTGCGCTTCACGGAGGTGGCGGCGGCGGCCGGTCTGGCCTTTACCCGCCCGCCGGCGGACAACTACCGCCACGCCGGGCCGACCTTCGCCGACGTCGACGGCGACGGCGACCTCGACCTGTTCGTCGGCGGCCTGCAAGGCGACCCGTCGCGGCTGTACCGCAACGACGGCGACGGCACGTTCACGGACGTGACCCGGCACTCCGGGCTCGACGCGATGGGCGCTGAGCAGACCTTCTCGGCGGCGTTCGGCGACTACGACCTGGACGGCGACCTCGACCTGGCGCTGGCGCACTGGGGCACGGCGCGGCCCGCCGTCCTGCACGTGCGAGAGGCCTCCGCCCGCCGCCTGTTCACCGAGCACCTGTGGCGCAACGACAGCGACGCGCAGGGCATCCGGTTTACCCGAGTCAGCGACGCGGCCGGCATCGCGGCCACCATCCTGACGCTGCCCGATCCCGAGGAGCCGTTTCCCGACGGCCACCCCTCGCTCGGCCGCGACTGGACCTTCACCCCCACCTTCGCCCGCATCGACGGCGACCGCTACCCGGACTTGCTGTTCGCGGCCGACTTCAACCGCTCACAGGTGTTCCTCAACAACCGCGACGGCACCTTCCGCAACGTCACCGACCCGGCCGTGCTGATCGACGACCACGGCATGGGCTCGGCGGTGGCCGACTTCGACGCCGACGGCGACCTCGACTGGTTCGTGACCAGCGTGTACTACGGCGGGCCCGGCGAGACGCCGGACCCGTTCCGCGGCAACCGCCTGTACCGCAACGACGGCGGCGTGTTCACCGACGCCACCGATGCCGCCGGCGTGGTGGACGGCGGCTGGGGCTGGGCCGCCTGCGCCATCGACTTCGACAACGACGGCAACCTGGACATCTACCACACCAACGGCTGGATCAGCCTGGGCAGCTACGAGGCGGACTACACCGCCGACCGGTCGCGCGCCTTCGTGGGCCGCGGCGACGGCACCTTCACCGACCGCGCCGCCGCGCTCGGCCTCGACGACAGCGAGTTCGGGCGCGGCGCGGTATGCGCCGACTTCGACAACGACGGCGACGTCGACATCCTGCTGCTGCATGAGTCGGCGACCCTGTGGGAGAACCTGACAACCGGCGCCAACTACCTGCGCGTCCTGCTGCGCGGGGCGCCGCCCAACACCGAGGCGGTGGGCGCCCGCATCAGCGTGACCACCGCCGGCGCCGCCGGGCAGCGAACCCGCATGCGCGAGTTGACCCTGGGCAGCAACTACCTGTCGCAGAACCCGCTGCTGCAGGTGTTCGGCCTCGCCGCCGCCACCGAGTGCGACGTCGAGGTGGAGTGGCCGGACGGCCGCCGCACCTCCCTGCGCGGCGTCTCAGCCGGCCAGACGCTGCACCTCACCCACCCGGCCCTCCTCTGATCCACAATCCGCCGGCACGGTTGTCATCCTGACGCGGTGCGTCAGTCGGAGAGGCCCATGCAGAACGCGAGTGCTCGAATGAGACGGACGAGGTCGGCGCGGTCCAACCGTCCGATCCGGTCGCCGATCTTCCCACGCCGGACGGTCACCGGTTTGTCGGCCATGATCTGCGACCTGCGGTGCAATCCGTTCAACCCGGACGGATCGATGGTCACTCGAAGAGTCGGGCACGTCGCGGAGGCTGAGCGGAGGCTGCCGTGTCGGTTGACACGAACGCTGGCGCTGTGCCAGTCCTTGTGAGGGTCCTTGTCGTGATCTCGTGAGACCAGCACTTCCGCTTCGATACATGAAGGTCGTCGACCTCGCCGGTGGCGCGGCCGCGTCCATCGGCCGAGACCTCGCGGCATTGGGCGCGCGGGTGGTGCGCGTTGAACCACGTGGCGGCCACCACGACCGGACGGCGGCGCCAGTCGTTGCCGGACTGAGCGTAGACTTCGCGATCCGCAACCTGGGCAAGACCAATGTCGAGCTTGATCTTGGCGATCCGGAGGATCGGACCGCATTCCGGGCTTTGCTCGCCGAGGCGGATCTTCTCATCGAATCGACGCGCCCCGGGTCTGCCGAGGCCGCTCAATTGGACGCGGCCCGCCTCGCCGCGCAGCACCCGACGCTCGTCATCCTGTCCGTGAGCGACTTCGGGCAGACCGGTGCGTACGCCCGGTGGCAGGCGACGGCGCCGGTGCTTGATGCGCTCGGCGGCGGGCTGGCACGCTCGGGACTTCCCGGGCGCCCGCCGCTCCTGCCGCCCGGCAACCTTGCGATTGAATGCGCACTCGCTCAGGCGGCGTACGTCGCTGTGCTGGGCTACGTCAACCGTCTGAAGAGCGGCCACGGTGACCACATTGATTTCTCGCTGATGAAGGGGGCTAGCCAGACGCTCGATCCGGCATTCGGCATCTACGGAAGCGCGACATCCGGTGTCCCGCCGAGCGAAACGCCCCGCGGCCGTCCGGACGTCGGGTTCATGTATCCCATCGTGCCCTGCGCGGATGGTGCCGTGCGCATTTGCGTACTCGCGCCGCGCCAGTGGCGAGGCATGTTCCGATGGATGGGGAGCCCTCCCGAGTTTGCCGACCCCTCGTTCAATGACTTGGTTACGCGGTTCGACAATCCGGAGCTGATCCCGGCCATCGCACGTTTCTTTGCCGGCCACACGCGCGCCGACCTGGAGCGGCACGGCCAACGCGCCGGGGTGCCGATTGCTGCCGTGCTCGACGTCGACGAGGTGTTGCGAAGCGACCAGGTCATCGCGCGCCGAGCCTTGGTGCCGGTCGAAATCTCCCCCGGACACTCGGTGCAGGTGCCCGATGGCATGATCGAGATCGACGGGGCGCGTGCCGGCCGCCGTCCCGCGGATTCGGCTGCTCCGCCCGCAACGCCTGCTCCGCGTAAACCGGAAGTGCCGAGCTGGCCGTTTGCAGGCGCGCGCCCGCTGTCGGGGCTCCGCGTGCTCGATCTCGGCGTGATCGTGGTCGGCGCCGAACAGGCGCGCCTGCTGGCCGATCAAGGGGCTGATGTCATCAAGATCGAGAACAGCGCCTTCCTGGACGGCACCAGGCGGAGCCGTGACGGCAGTCCCGTGTCGCTGCCATTCGCCGCCGGTCACCGCAACAAGCGCGGGCTGGGCCTCAATCTGCGTGACGAGAGAGGCAAGCGGCTGTTCCTGAAGCTGGTGGCGCAGAGCGACGTGGTCATGACCAATTTCAAGCCCGGCACGATGGACTCGCTCGGGCTCGGCTACGAGGTACTGAGGGCGGTCAATCCCGGCATTATCGTTGCCGACAGCTCAGCCTTCGGGCCGGACGGGCCGTGGTCGAAGCGTCTTGGCTATGGGCCGCTGGTACGGGCATCCGCCGGCCTGACCAAGCAGTGGCGTCATCCAGGTGAAGTGGACGGCTTCGGCGATGCCTCGACCATCTACCCCGATCATGTTGCCGGTCGGGTGGCCGCCCTCGGGGTTCTCGCCCTGCTGATCCGCAGGCTGTACACGGGTCGCGGCGGCACAGTCAGCACCTCGCAGGCCGAAATCATCCTCAGCCATCAAGCCACCGACATCGCGGCTCGTGCGCTGAGCGCCGCAGGCGCCGCGGGCGCGACGATCGCTGGACAGGTCGCCCACGACGCACCGTGGGGAGTGTTCCCGGCACTCGGCGATGACGAGTGGTGCGTGGTGACGGTGCGTTCCGATGAGGAGTGGCGAGCACTGTGCTCGACCATGGGGCGGCCCGACCTCGGTGCCGAGCCCGAGCTTGCCACCAGGGCCGGGAGAGACCGGGCCCGGGCGCGCATCGACGCCCTGTTGATCGATTGGCTTGCCACCCGTACCCCGCATGAGGCGATGGAGAGGTTGCAGGCGGCCGGCGTCCCCGCGGCCGCCATGCTCCGCGTGCAGGACCTCCCCGATTTTCCCCTGTTCCAGGAGCAAGGATTCCACACCCTCGCCCGCCACCCGCTGTACCGCGAGCCGCTGCTGATGGAGACCGGCCCTGCCCGCTTCTCCCGCCTCGCCGAGCCGGCGCTGGAACCGGCTCCGGTGCTCGGTGAGCACACGCGGGATATCGCGCGCACGTTGTTGGACCTGTCGGAGACGGAGATCGAAGAGCTGATGGAATCGGGCGTGCTTGAAGAGGGAGGCAGACGATGACGTCCACGACTCGGCCGATCGCGACTCGGCCGATCACGACCCTGGACGAGCCCGAGCAGGAGTTCCGCGAGGATTTGGCGTCTCAGCCGGGCTCGCGTACGCCGCGGCGGCGGGACGTGGCGGCTCCGTAGCGGCCGGCGGTGCCGCGCAGGCGGGGGTCGAGCAGGTCGCGGACCGCGTCGCCGAACATGTTGAGGCAGTATACGGTCACGGTGAGGCAGATGCCGGGCCACAGCGCCAGCCGCGGCGCGATCTCCATGTACTGGCGGCCCTCGCGGCTCAGCATGCCGCCCCAGCTCGGGATGTTGGCCGGCAGGCCGAAGCCGAGGAAGCTCAGCGACGCCTCCGAAATGATCACGTTGCCTACGTTGATGCTGTAGACGATCAGGACGGGGGCGGCGATGTTGGGCAGCACGTGGCGCAGCAGCGTGCCGCCCGTGGAGGTGCCGATTGCCTGAGCGGCCTGGAAGTAGGCGTTTTCCTTGACCCCGATCACTGCGCCGCGCACGATGCGCGAGGCGGGAATGCCGCCGGCGACGCCGAGCACGACGATGATCTGCGTCACGCCGCGGCCGGCGATCGACATGATGGTGAGCAGCAGCAGCAGGCCGGGGAACGACATCCAGGCGTCGACCAGCCGTTGCGTGACGATGTCGAGCCGGCCGCCGAGGAAGCCGGTGGTGCCGCCGATCAACAGCGCGACGGCGACGTTGATGGTGGTGGCGGCCAGCCCGACCGTGATCGACAGGCGCGCGCCGATGATCAGGCGGCTCAGGAAGTCGCGGCCGGCGTGGTCGGTGCCGAGCAGGTGCTCCGCCGACGGGCCCTGCATGCGGTCCTGTACGCGGCCGCGGTCGAACTCGTAGGGCGCGAGCTGCTCCGCGAAGATGGTCACGAAAATCAGCCCCACGACTACCAGGCCGGCCGCGGCGCCGAGCCGGTGCTCCTTGAACAGACGCACGAGGAATTCGGCGGCGGGATGACGGCGTCTCGAAGTACGCACGCCGGCAGGCGCGCCCGCGGCGCTGCTACTCATAGCGAATCCTCGGGTCCAGGAACGCGTAGGTGAGGTCGGTCACCAGGTTGACCAGCACCACCACGGTGGCGAAGAACAGGTTCACGCCCGATATCACCGGATAGTCGCGCTCGTTGAGGGCGATCAACATCAGCCGGCCGAGCCCCGGCAGGTTGAAGATGTTCTCGATGATCACCGAGCCGCCGGCGATGATCGGGAGCTGCAGGCCGACCAGGGTGACCACCGGAATCAGGGCGTTCTTGACCGCGTGCCGCAGCACCACCCTGCGCTCCCTCAGGCCCTTGGCCCACGCGGTGCGCACGTAGTCCTGGCGCAGCACCTCCAGCATCATGGTGCGGGTCATGCGCATGGTGCTCGCCGCCAGGTAGGTTCCCAGGATCAGGGAGGGAATGATGAACATGCGCAGGTTCTCCCACGGCTCGGCGGTGAAGCGCACGTGCGTCATCGGCGGCGTCCAGCCCCACCAGATGGCGGGATAGATCATCACCATCAGTCCGATCCAGAAGTTGGGGGTGGCCAGGCCGAGGATGGCGAACGACCGGCCGACGTAATCGGCCGCCGTGTACTGGCGAATCGCGGAGTAGATGCCGACCGGCAGAGCGATGAGGAGGCCGGCGATTACCGCGACCAGCCCCAGCTCGACGGTGATTCCCGGCCTGCCGGCGAGCCGCTCCTCCACCCGGAAACCGCCGTACAGCGACTCGCCGAGCGTGCCGTGCAGCAGAATGTCGCTGACCCAGCGCGCATACTGGACGTACACCGGCCGGTCCAAACCCAGCCGCTCGCGCAGCAACTCGCGATTGATCTCGCCGCTGCCGACGTACTCCATGCGCGCGCTCATCACGTCGATGATGTCGCCGGGGATGAAGCGCACCGACAGGAACACGAGCGCGCTGACCAGGAACAGGGTCGGGATCACCAGCAGCACCCGCCGGATCACGTAGGCGCGCATTTCGACTTACCTCCGCTCAGCGGCACTATCCCCTGTTTGTCAGGTGGCCCCGCTGCAACCGTGGACGCAAACCACAACGGGGTGGCAGGTGCCATCACCCGCCACCCCGCGCGTATGGTTCGTAACCAGTTCCTCCTGGTCAGTATCCCATTTCCGCCTTCAGGTCCAGGTCGAGCCAGAGTCGGACGAGCGTCAGGTGGTTGTCCATGTCCTGGAGGAATGTCTCGCCGTTCCAGCCCTTGAGCCACGGCTGAGCCACCGAGAAGCCGGGCGCCTTGACGCCGTAGATCTGGAAGTGGTGCCTGATGTAGTGCGCGTCGAACTCGCGCGCGATTCGGATCCTGTCCTCTTCCCTGGTGGCGCTGTTGAACTCGTTGTAGAGCCGCGTCATGGTCTCGTCGCAAAGCCCGCCCAGGTACTCGACCTCCTGTCTGAGCTCCTGATCTCCCTCCGCGATCCCGCGGTAGAATCCCATGAGTTGCACCGGGGCGAGATCCCAGCCCGAGTCACCGGTGGTCATCTCGTAGCTCTTGTCCTTGCGCCGGCTGACCCAGGTGGTGGTGTCCATGATGTTGATCTCCACCTCGATGCCGACCTCCTTCCAGTAGCCGGCCGCGATCTCGGCGAAGCCGAGGTCGATCACGTCACGGTGGTCGTAGGCTACCCGCAGGCGCACGCCGTCGGCGTCCGCAGGGTAGCCGGCCTCGTCGAGCAGCCGCATGGCCTCCTCGGGGTTGTACCGGTAGGTGGCCTGCACCTCCTCGGGCCAATCGTCGAACGGTACGTGGTAGCCGGCGACCGCGTTGCCGAAATGGCCCTGCGGTTTCCACAGCGCGTAGCCGCCGTAGTAGCTGTCGTTGATCGCCTGGCGGTCGATCGACATCTGCAGCGCCTGGCGTACGCGGATGTCGTCGAACGGCGCCCGCCGTTGGTTCACGCCGAATACCTGCAACGCCCGGATGAAGTAGGGACCGACCTGGATGTCGGGGTTGGTGCGCAACAGCGCCTCGACCTGCTCGGCAGTCTTGATCTCGGTGGCGCCGCCGGACGTGTGGATGATGTCGACCTGCCCGGTGCGCATGGCAGCGATGCGGGTAGCCTCCTCCTCCATGAACAGGCCCCTGAGTTCATCCGCGTACGGAAGCTGGTTGTCGGGAAATTTCTCGTCATGACCCCAGTAGTTGGGGTTGCGGGTCCGGGTTATCGAGGTGCCCTCGACGTAGTCGGTCAGCATGTAGGGTCCGGTGCCGACCACGTTTTTCCAGTTCGAGTAGTCGCCGTTCTGCTCGATCACCTCGGGCGGAAGGATCCACTGAATCACCTCGGCCAGGTAGACGCGCAACGACCCGAGGCGCGGCTCGGCCAGCTTGAGCACGACCGTGTACTTGTCGGTCGCCTCGATCGACTCCCACGGCAGTCCGATCATTTCGTAGGTGCGCTCGGGTACGAAGTCGGTCAGTCCGGCCCGGCGCCGAAACGTGTACACCACGTCGTCCGCGGTGAGCTCGCGTCCGTTCAACGGTTCCTTGTCTTGCCAGTGCACGCCTTGCCGTATGTTGAGGACGGTGGTGAGGTCATCCGGCTGTTCCCAGCTCTCGGCCAGGCCGCCGACGAATCCCGACGTAGGTACGTACCACCCGGTCAGGCTCATCTGGTCGCGGGGCGCGGCCCAGTCGCCGAGCGCGAGCTTCTCGTTGACCGCCGAGATGAGCCAGCCGGCGTAGTGTCCACGCAGGTCCGGGTCGGTGTTCGCCGCCACCAGCTTGTACGGGTAGGTCAGCGTACCGCCGTACTCGGGCGCGGTCAGCATCTTGCCGGTGGTCGGGTCGGTAATCATCGGCTTGTCCACAGCCTCGGCCGCGGCCTCGCCCTCGCCTGCCGCCCACGCGCCGGATGCGGCCAGGGCGAAAGCGAGCACGAACCCCAGGGTAGGGGCGATTCTCGGAATGTTCATGTGGATCTCCTTCAACGTTGGAACACCGCATGCACGCACCAACCTGTCAACTCGCGGGCCATGGCGCAGGCTGGGCCGGCTGGAACCCGCTCAACGTGATAGCGAGCCGGCGTCAGCCGTCCGCCACCTCGAACGCCGTCACGTTGCGCGACCAGGCCGAAGACGAAGACGTGCTGGTCCACTCCCCGGCCAACGGCAGTGGCCGTGGGCGCAGGGACGGATCACCGCCGGCCACCTCCCCGACCTGCGCCGCCACCCGGCAGTCGGCAAGTATCTGTTCACCTTCCACGGCGCCACCCGCCGCGGCCGCCGCGAGCGCGCCCGCCACGGCGAGGCCAGCATCGCCATCGCCTGGAGCGACGACCTGATGCGCTGGTTCTGGCCGGGCCATCTCGGCCCGACGTGACTTGGCGCGGCAAGCCCGCTTTCCCGCTTGCTGCCGCCGAGTCGCATCGCATCGCCACCATCGCCCCGCCACCCCACGCCACGCCAACGCCACCAACGCCATTCGACAGCACTCCGCCGGCTCCGGCGGCCCTCGCGTGTTGTGATCTGATTCAACACTGGCGTATGGTGAGCCTGGAGGATAGCTGACATGTCCCTGATCGAGCATCTGGAAACTGACAGGTGGGAAGAGTTCTTTCGAGGTGTTTTCGAGTACACACTCGAAGTCATGAAGCACGACCGCTTCCGTTCGGTCGGCAGTGCCGCGGACGATCTAAGAGGCTGGCTTGCCAGGGGCGGGGTCGCCAGGGTCCGGGAGCGTCTCGACGACCAGATGGAAATGCGCCGGTTCAGCGCCTCCCAAGAGGTTGCCGTCCGCGACTACCTTGAGCAATTGGTTCGAGAGAATCGTCGGGCGCTGCTGGACCTGACCGCCACCGGTGTCATCCCTGGGAGCGGGCAGGTGCAAACGGAAGCGCTCGGCGTGTCGGAGACCGACGTTCAGGATCTGCTCGACCGGATGCTCGCAGGTGAACGACCCTTCGAGGACTGGATGCATGCTCACGGACATTCCGATGAGGAGATTTCCGAAATCTACCAGCTGATCGACGACTGGTTGCTGCAGAAGGGAATCATCCCCGCACGCCCGCCTGACTGGCGGGAGCTGCGCAACGAGCAAGGGATCGACTCCCCATGATTGCGCCAATCAGCTTGCGGAAGTGCGGGGCAGCACGTCGACCAGCTCGGCCACGACGGTCAACTCGCCATCATCCGCGCCGGAGATCACGATGGGATAGAACTCGGGGTTGACCGCTCGATCGTTACATGGCGCCAGGAGTCTCCGGCCGCGACTCGTTCGCTCTCGTAGCGCTTTAGGTTTGGGGTGTAGCGTGCTCCCGTCTCGGGGTCGACCGTGCCGCGAAGCTGAACCAGCACAGTCCTGCCCTGCCTGCTTCCCTCCACCGGCGAGCGGAACAGGGCATACGCACCAGTTGAGAGCTCTCTGGACCGTTCGCGGTCCGTTCGAACGGACATCGACGCTCCGCCGGTATTGCGTTGCGCGCCCAAGGGCGGGGTGAGGGAGTACCGGTTGCGGGGTCCGGGTTCGTTCGGCTTCCGGTGGCGGGAAACCGCTGACCCTTGGGCCGAAGGCCGATGCCCTCCAGACAGGGACGCGGCACCAGGCAATCAGTCGCACCCGTATCGACCAGGAACAGTGCCTCCCAGGCTCTATCCGGCTCCGCCGGGTTGCCAATGGTAACGGTGACGTGCGTTGCTCCCATCTCTCTCCTCCTGGTTGTCTTTACGTGAACCGGTGCACGGTGAGCGCGGCGACGCGGTCGAAGTGGCGGGCGTCCCCGGTGACGATTGCGTCGCCCCGGGACAGCGCGGTCGCCGCAATCAGCAGATCCGATGTCGGGATCCGCTGGCCCGCCGCGCTCAGTTGCGCATCGATCCGGCCCGCCACGCGCGCTACCGTGAGGGTAACGGGGAGCACCGGAATCGCCGCCAGCAGCGCCTCGATGAATTCCTCTCGCCTTGCTCGCCGCGACGGGCGGTCGGCGCGCCGGCAACCGTGGAACAGCTCCGCGGCGCTCATCACCGACACCCACAGTTCGGCATCACCCCAACGCTCCATGACCCTTGATACGACTTGAAACATGGTTTACTTTCGAACCATGTCTGACAGGGTCCTGAACATACATGAGGCCAAGACGCATCTGTCCGAGCATCTCGCGGCCCTCGGCGAGCGCGACCGCATCAATCTGTGTCGACGCAACCGGCCGATTGCCGAGATTCGTCCCCTGCCAGCCCCGCGCTCGACGCCCCGCCCGGTAGGCCTCGGCAAGGGGCTCGCATCCATTCCGGAGAGCTTCTTTGCGCCGCTGCCGGATGAGTTGCTCGACCTGTTTGACGGCGGTGCCCAACCGGACGACCGTTGATGCGCCTGCTCCTGGATACCTGTACGTTCCTCTGGTTGGTCGATGACCATCCGAGTCTGAGCGCACGGGCGCGTGAGGCTATCGTCGATCCGGCCAACGACGTCCACTTGAGCGCCGCGTCGGCCTGGGAGATAGTCATCAAGCACGCGGCCGGGCGCCTGCAGTTGACCCTCCCGGTAGAAGACTACATTCCCCGCCAACGAGAGCTGCACGGTATCGAGCGGCTGCCTATTACCGAAGATGCTACGCTGGTCTTGGCCAAGCTGCCCGCCCGCCATCGGGATCCTTTCGACCGCATCCTGGTTGCCCAGGCGATCATGGATGCCTGCTCTCCGGTTACGCCGGACCCGCTCATCAAGGGCTACCCGGTGCCGATCCTCTGGTAGAGTCAGGCTTGACGTTCATCGGCTGCAAGTTGCCGCGTCGACGCTTACGTGAACCGGTGCACCGTGAGCCCGGCGACGCGGTCGAAGTGTCGCGCGTCCCCGGTGACGATCGCGTCGCCGCGGGACAGCGCGGTCGCCGCAATGAGCAGGTCCGATGTCGGAATCCTCTGTCCCGCCGCGCTCAGTTGCGCATCGATCCGGCCCACCACGCGCGCGACCGTGAGCGTGACGGGGAGCACCGGAATCGCCGCCAGCAGCGCCTCGATGAATTCCTCTCGTCTGGCTCGCCGCGACGGGTGGTCGGCGCGCCAGCAGCCGTGAAACAGCTCCGCCGCACTCATCACCGACACCCACAGTTCGGCATTGCCCCAGCGCTCCATGATCTCGGCGACGAGTTGCTCCGGCGTGCGGCGGTTGCGTTCGGCGTGGATGCACGCGGTGGAATCGATCAGGAATCCCAAGCGGGAGGCTCCTCGACCGCCTCGCCGGCCAGGATGTCGCGCAGGTCGCCACCGAAACCACCGTCGAGCAACACCGGGGATCGATTGCGTAGATGTGCGATGCACTCCGAGGCACGGCGTGGTGCAACCGGAGGCGGTGCCATGACGCAGACGTCGTTGCCCCGGCGATGGACGACGAAGCGGCCACCCTGCAATTCGATCCGGTCGAGCAGCTTCGAGAACGAGCGGCTCGCCTCGGTTGCAGAGATCCGTTGCTCGCGAGCAATTGCCGCCCGGGATTGGTAATCTGATTTATCGCGCACAGATCTGATACTATCGCACCGTCACGGCGCGCGTCAAATCGGGCTGATGCGCTCACCGGGTTGCTGTGGCTAATACCACCTGGTCTTGTCCACAACATTGGTCAGGGGTTCGCCGGCGAGGAAGCGGCGTGCGTTGTCGAGGATGATCCGGAAGCGGCGGTCGGGGATGTTGCCGGCGTCCGCCACCGCCACGTGCGGCGTCATCAGCACGTTCGGCAGGCCCCACAGCTTGTGATCGGCGGGCAGCGGTTCGTGCTCGTAGACGTCCAGTCCGGCTCCGGCGATCTGGCCCGACTCGATCGCGTCGGCGAGGTCGTCGATCCGGCACACCATGCCGCGCCCGATGTTGATGAAGTACGCGGTGGGCTTCATCAGCCGGAAGCGGGCGGCGTCGAACGTGAACTCGGTCTCCGGCGTGTGCGGGACGGTGGTGATGACGAAGTCGGCGCGCGGCAGGAGGTCGTCCAGTTCGTCCGGGGCGTGCAACTCCACGTACGGCAGGTCGTACTCCGGGCGCGGCTCTATGCCGATCACGGTCATGCCCAGCTCGCGGCACAGCCTCGCGGTCTCGTGGCCGATGCCCCCTACCCCGTTGATCAGCGCCGTGGCCTCGCCCAGGTAGACGTAGGGCGTCTTGCGGGCATCCTTGCCCCATACGCGGTTGCGCTGCGCGTCCAGGTACCACGGCAGGCCGCGCGACAGCGCCAGCACGAACATCAGGATGTGGTGCGAGATGTGGTCCCAGTAGATGCCGCGCGGATTGCAGATCACCAGCGGGTGTTCGATCAGCTCGCGGTAGTAGTAGCCGTAGAACGGCCCGGCATCGGGATTTTGCACCCAGGCCAGCTTCTCGGCGACCGCGAGTGCCTCCGGGGACACCCAGCCGTACACCGCGTCGGCGTCGCGGATCGCCGCCAGCGCCTCCCCGTCTGTCTCCGGCGAGGCTACGCGGTACTCGGGCACGGCCTCCGCCAGCCGGGCGGCCAGCATGCGCCGCTCATCGTCCTGCGGCGGCATGAATACAAACTTGGGCACGTAACGGAACCTCCTGTCGGGTAGCGTAGCCCGTTTCCGGAAAACGCACACGCGGGGGCCTCACCGGCACCGGCCAGTCGGCCGGCAGGGCGCCGGCACCCTACTCCTGTTCCAATTCCAGGAGGCGTTGCTTGCGCCACAGGCCGCCGCCGTAGCCGGTCAGGGCGCCATTGCTGCCGACCACCCGGTGACAGGGAATGACGACCGCGATCGGGTTGGCGCCGACGGCGCGCCCTACCGGACGGGCGGCGCGCGGCCGCCCGATCTCGGCGGCGACTCGTCCGTAACTCCAGGTGTCGCCGCGCCGGATTTGCAGCAGCGTCTCCCACACCCGCCGCTGCAGGTCAGTCCCGGCCGGTTGCAGAGGCAGCTCGAAACAGCGCCGGGCGCCGGCAAAGTACTCGGCGATCTGCTCCGCGGCCCGGTCGATCGGTGGTTCCCGGCCCGGCACCAGCGTCGCATCCAGACGCCGGCACACTCGCCGGAGTTGCGCCTCGAGGCGCTCCGGATCGGCGAACTCGGCCAAACACAGCTTGCCGTCGACGGCTCCCAGCATCATCACGCCCAGCGGAGTGTCCACCGGAGCCACCGCCAGCAGCGTGGAGCCGCCCGCGGCGCCGGGCGATGTGCCGATCAGGTTGTGGATCGCGTCGCTGAACCCGCTCAGCGACTCGTAGCCATGGTCGAAGGCGGCGTCCGTCACGGGCGCACCCTGCTGCAGGTCGCCCACCGCCGCGGCCAGCCGCCGGGCGCGGGCGTAGGCGTGGAAGGTCATCCCGAAGCGGCGCCGGAACCAGCGACGGACCGCCTCCGGGCGCAAGCCGGCCGCGGCCAGGTCGGCATCGGTCCACCGGTGCCGCGGGTCGCGCTCCAGACCCGCGAGCAGTGTGGTCAGCCACGCCGGCGCCGCGCCGCCGGGATCGAGCGGACGGCAGCGCAGGCAGGGGCGGTAGCCGGCTGCCAGCGCCTTACCGGCCGTTGCGAAGAACTCCACGTTGCGCGGGTCCGGCTTGCGCGCCGGACAGGAGGAGCGGCAGAAGATGCCGGTGGTACGCACGGCGGCCACGAACAGGCCGTCGTAGCTGCCGTCCCGGCTGTTGAACGCGGCGAGCATCTCCTCGCGCGGCGGCATCGTCTCAACCATGGGTCAAACCGTAGTCCAGCCTGGAGTCCGGTGACCACCGCAAAATGAACACCGAACACCGGGACCCTTGCGCGGCCCCGGTATGCGCGCACGGCTGGTTGAGTTACCCTTGCCGGCACGGAGCGGAACTCCGCGTTCGGGAGAGTGATGGGTGCCTGGTGGTCCCCGCGGTCTTCAAAACCGTTGTCGACCCTGCCGATGCAGGGCGAGGTGGGTTCGATTCCTACCCTCTCCGCACATACCTTGCAGCGAGGGGGGTGATCGAGTTGACGCGCGAAGAGATCTTTCGGCTCACGGCGCTGTCGTCGTGCGCCGGGTGAGCGGCCAAGCTCAGCCAACAGGCACTGGCCCAGGTCCTGGGTCAGCTTCCCGCGATCGACCATCCCAACGTGCTGATCGGTTCGGCTGCCGGCGACGATGCAGGAGTGTACCGCCTCGATGCGGAGCGGGCACTGGTGCAGACGGCGGATTTCTTCACGCCCGTGGTCGACGACGGCTACACCTACGGGCGCATCGCCGCCGCCAACGCGCTGTCCGACGTGTATGCGATGGGCGGTCGGCCGCTGTCGGCCCTCAACGTCCTCGGCTATCCGCCGGACCAGGTGCCCGACGCGGTGATCGCCGATATTCTGCGCGGCGGCGCCGACACCGCTCACGGCGCCGGGTGTGTGGTGATCGGTGGACATACGGTGCGCAACCCGGAACCGATCTACGGCATGGCGGTGACCGGGCTGGTGCATCCGGAACGGTTGCTCACCAAGGACGCGGCGCGGCCCGGGGATCTGCTGATGCTTACCAAGCCGCTGGGAACCGGCATCGTCACCACGGCCCTGAAACGCGGCGCCGCGCCGGCGCGGGCGGTGGAGCGGGCGGTGGCCGGCATGACGCAACTCAATAGGGCCGGTCCTGATCTCGCAGCATGCGGGTTGGTTGCCGCGACGGACGTTACCGGCTTCGGGCTGACCGGGCACCTCGCCGACCTGTGCGCCGCGAGCGCATGCGGCGCGGAGCTGTGGTACGACCGCGTGCCGGCGCTCGATGCCTCGCTCCCGGAGCTGATCGCGAACGGCTGCGTTCCCGGCGGCACCACGAACAACCTGGCCGCTGCCGCGGAGTCGGTTGACTGGGGCACCTGCCCGGAGCCGACCCGCGTCCTTCTCGCGGACGCGCAGACCAGCGGCGGGCTGCTGTTGTGCGTCCCCGAGGCGCGGCATGGCGCGGTGTGCGCCGTGCTCGCCGCCCACGATGCCGTGGCAGCGATCGTGGGACGGGTGACGAGCGCGGCGGACGTCCCCGTTGTCGTCACGACCGCGCCTGCTCGGGGGTATTGACGCCGTCACCGGCGGGAGCGCTCGCGCCGGGCAACCGCCTCGACGGCCGCCCTCGGCCTCGCTTCCCGACCGCTACCGCTTCGCGCACGTTCCGCGCACCGGCGGCACCGGGACCGCCACCCGCAGCCGGCATGGTTGCCACCCCTCGGCGCCGTGCGATCCGTGCCACGACGCCCCGGATGTGGCAGTATCGGCCGCGCGATGAGCAGCTCAAGCGGCGGTCCGCCGCGCACTGACGACCGCAACGAAGCAGGCGTGCGCCCGGCCCGGCGCAACCCGTTCGAGTCGATTCCGCCGGTCAATCGACTGGTCGACGGACTCGCCGATCTGGGCCTCCCGCGCCGGTTGTGCGTCGATCTGGTGCGGAGCGAGCTGGACCGCATCCGGGCCACCTTTCCGGTTCCGCCGCGCCCGGTGATCGAGGCGCGGGTGCGCAGCGCCGCGATGCGGTTGGCGGCTGCACGCCTGCAGCGGGTGATCAACGCCACCGGGGTGCTTCTGCATACCAACCTGGGCCGCGCTCCGCTGGGCGACGCGACCGCCGCGCTGGCGGTGGCCACTGGTGGCTACAGCAACCTGGAGCTGGATCTGATCTCCGGCACGCGCGGCAGCCGGGGGCACTACGTGGAGCGCGCCCTGGCCGCCCTGTGCGAATCCGAAGCCGCTACCGTGGTGAACAACTGCGCCGCCGCCCTGCTGCTGGCGGCAAGCGCCGCGACCGCCGATCCCGAGCGCCGCGAGGTGATCGTGTCACGCGGCGAGCTGATCCAGATCGGCGGCGGATTCCGCATTCCCGACATCCTTACCGCGGCGGGCGCGCGGCTACGGGAGGTCGGCACCACCAATCAGACCACGCGCTCCGACTACGCGGCCGCGTGCGGTGCCGGCACCGCGGCCCTGCTATCCGTGCACCGCAGCAACTTCGTCATGGAAGGATTCGTGGCCGCGCCGCGGCTCGGCGAGTTGCGCGAAGTGGCAGCGGACGCCGGCGTGCCGTTGATAGCCGACCTCGGCAGCGGCGCCGTGACGCGCACCGACGCCGTCGCCGGCCTGCCGCGCGAGCCGCGCCCGCATGATGTACTGGCAGCCGGGGCGACGCTGGTGTGCTTCAGCGGCGACAAGCTCCTCGGCGGCCCGCAGGCTGGCGTGATCGTCGGCGAGGGGGCATGGATCGGCCGCCTGAAGGCGCATCCGCTGTTCCGGGCGCTGCGCCTCGACAAGGTGGCGCTGGCGCTGCTGCAGCAGACGGTGGACGGCCATCTGCACGACGCCGGCACGGTTCCGCTGCAGGCAATGCTGCATGCGCCGGTCGCCGCGCTCACGGCACGCGCGCGGGCCATCGTGCGCCGTCTGCCGGCCACCCTGCGAGCGGCAGCCACCGACTGCACGAGCCGTCTTGGCGGCGGCACCCTGCCCGTGGCGACGCTGCCGTCCGCCGGCATCGCCATCGCGCAGCCCGGCGGCAGCGCCGACGCCCTCGCCGCCGCGCTGCGCCGCACCACCCCGCCGGTGATCGGCCACATCCACCGCGACCGGATCGTGCTCGACCTGCGCACCGTCCCGCCGCACGATGACGAAGCGTTGACGGCGGCGCTCACTTCGGCCGCGACCGCGCTGACTCCGGCGCCGGCCGTCGACGCACAGCATGAGACGCCGCCCGTTCCGGAGGCGCCGCCGCGGGAGCACGGCGCTGCGGCTCCGCCGGCGCCGGGCGGTGCCCCGACGGCGAACCCGGCGGGCGCCGCAGGCGCGGCAGTTCGGCGGCAATGAGGACGCATCACTACATCGCGGCTACCGCCGGCCACATCGACCATGGCAAGAGTTCGCTGGTGCAGGCTCTGACCGGCACCAACCCCGACCGGTTGCCGGAGGAGAAGCGGCGCGGCATTACCATCGAACTCGGTTTCGCGCACCTGGAGCTGCCGATGCCGGAACAAGACCTCACCCTGTTGGTGGGGATCGTGGACGTGCCGGGGCACGAGGATTTCGTCAAGAACATGGTCGCCGGCATGGGTGCCGTGGACGTCGCCTTGCTCGTGGTGGCTGCCAATGAGGGCTGGATGCCGCAGACCGAGGAGCACCTGCAGATCGTCGAGTACCTCGGCGCGCGCTCCGGTGTGGTCGTCCTCACCAAGGCGGACCTGGTCCCGGACCCGGCGCCGCGGGTGGCCGAGATCCGCACCGCGGTGGCCGGCAGCGGCTTCGCGGACTGCCCCATCGTTCCGGTTTCGGTGGTCGACGGCACCGGGCTCGACGCGCTGCGCACGGCGGTCGGCGCCCAGTTGCAGTCGCTGCCTCCCGAGCCGCCCGCGGGCACGCCGCGCCTCGCGGTGGACCGCGCGTTCGCCGTGGCCGGCGCCGGCACGGTCGTCACCGGCACGCTCTCCGGCGGCTCTCTGCGGCGCGGCCAGGAGGTGGAGGCGTGGCCGGGCGGGGCGCGCGCCCGCATCCGCGGCGTGGAGAGCTTCAACCGATCCGCCGACCGTGCCGGCCCCGCCACCCGCGTCGCCCTGAACCTCGCCGCCACCGGCTCCTCGCGCGCGGCTCGCCGCCCGCGTCGCGGCGACCTGATCACCCCGCCGGACAGCGTGACCGCAACCGCATACGTCGATGCGCTGGTCGCATGCAGCCCGCGAGGCGGCTCCGAACGCGCCGCCCCGCTGCTGCGCGACGGACTCCGCGTGCGCGTGCATCACGGCACCGCCAACGTGCCCGGCACCGTCCGCCTGCAGGCGGACCACCCGCGCGGCGGCCTGCAGCCCGGCACGTCCGCCCTGGCACGGATTCACCTGGACGAGCCGCGCGCCCTGCTCATCGGCGACCGCTTCGTGCTGCGCGACTGGTCACAGCGCCACACCCTGGCCGGCGGCGTGGTGCTCGATCCGGCGCCGCCCCGACCGCTGCGCGACCGCGTGCAGCGCGCGCAGTTGCAGGCCATCGGCGACGCCCCGCGGCAGGTCGCACCTATCCTCCTGGCACGCACGGCGGGCGACGCCATGGTCGCGCTGCCGGAGTTTGCCCGGCTCGTACCCGTTGCCCCGGCCGAGCTGGAGCGCACCGCGAACACGCTCGCCGCGGACCGTCGGCTGCAGGTGTTCGACCGGTTCGCCGCCAATGCCGAGTGGTTCGACGGCCAGGTGGCGGCCGCCGCGGAAGCAATCGATGCCGAACTGCGCGAACACCCCGAACGCCCGGGGGTTCCGGTTACGGCGCTGCACGCGGTGGTTGCGCCGCCGGCGGGCACCATCCCCCGGCGCGCGGCCGGCGCCCTGCGCGATGCCGTCCTCGCCGTGTTGGCGGCACGCGGCTATCGCCGCTCGGGAGCGCTGATCCGCCCGCCCGGTCATGCGGCGGCTCTGCCGGCGCATCTCGCGCGGGCGGCGGAAGCAATGCGCACCACCCTGGCCGCGGCGCCCCTGGCACCGCCGAGCCGCGGTCAACTCGCACCTGACCGGACGGGTCAGGCGATACTCGAATACCTGGTCAATTCGGGCGAGGTGGTGCAACTCGATAAAGACGTGGTGCTTCGCGCGGACGCCTACGAACGGGCGCGCGATGCTGTCGTTGCCCACCTGCGGCGCCACCGCGCAGCCACCACCAGCTCCCTGCGGACGGCGATCGGCGCCAATCGCCGGGTCATCATTCCTTTGCTCGAACGGCTCGACCGCGACGGCGTGACGCTACGCGTCGGTAACGAACGCCGCCTCGCGACCCCCGGCACGTAACGGCTGCCACCGTAGCGCTGCATCACTCCGCGGCGTTGCGGTGTTCAAACTCCTCGAAGAACCTCTGCGCGCGAACTCCGCGTCCGGCGCGGGCCTGATCGAGCCCTTTGCGGATACCGGCGACCGCGGCTGCGTAATCGAGTTGATCCTGAACCTCCTGCCACGCCTGCGCGTCCATGACGACCAGCGCCGGTCTGCCGTTCACGGTCAGCACGGAGGGTCGGCCCGTGTCCTTGAGGCGAGTCAGAAAGCGCGCGGTGTCGCGCTTGAACTCGGTCAGCGGGCGAATGTCCTTGGTGATATCCATGGCACCCCCTCAGCGTCTTATTCGATGCTTATGATATGCGAATACAGCCCGTATGCCAATGCGGTCAGTTGTGCAGGAGTTGCGCGGCGGCCTGCTTGGCTTGCTGCAGGTCGGCCGCGAACGACTCCGCCGGCAGGCGGTCGAAGATGCCCAGGGCGGTGAGGGAGGTCTTCATCTCCGCCGACAGGCCGGCGACGATGCAGCCCTTGTCCTGGTCGAGCACGCTGCCGTTGATCAGTTCCTCCATCGCCATCGCGGCGTTGTCGTCCATCGCCTCGGTTGCGCTGAAGTCGAAGATCACCACCTCGTGGTCTGCCAGGTCGGGGCTGATGACGCGCACGATCTCGCGCGCGGAGGCGATCGAGTAGCGGCCGCGCAGGGAGAGCAGACCAACGCGGGCGTGGAACGGATCCGCGCCGGCGGGCAGGCGATCCTCGCCGAACAGGACCATGTCCAGGAGCGGTGTCGAGACGGTCTGGTTGATCTCCCGGTGCTGCGAGCGCATCGCGTGCGCCATGCCGGCGACGAAGAAGCCGACCGCGATGGCGGAGATCACGTCGACAAACATGGACAGCGCCGCGGTAAGCAGGGTCACGATGCCGATCTCCGGCGACAGCCTGGGGATGCGGCGCAGGAAGCGTACGTCCATCATGTCCCAGCCGACCTTGATCAGGATGCCGGCGAACGCGGCATGGGGGATCCATGCCAGGGTGTTGCCGAGCCCGAACAGCACGGCCAGCAGGACCGCGGCGCACACCACCCCGGTCAACGGCGTGCGTCCGCCCGACCGGGCGGCCAGCAGCGAGCAGGGCGCCGACGCCGCTCCGGGCAGCGCTCCGAGCAGCCCGGCCGCGATGTTGCCCACGCCCAGCCCGAACAGCTCGCGGTTGGGCTTGTGGGTGCGCCCCGCGATCGGATCGATGATCAGCGCCGTGAGCAGGTTGTAGATCGAGCTGAGGAACGCCAGGATCAGGGCCGGCTGGATCGCCTCCACCAGCACCGAGGTGGTGAGCACCGGAGCCTGCAGCGCCGGAATGCCGATCTCGGGCTCGCCGATGCGGGTCGCCCCATCGAACAGCAGGGCACCCGCGACCGTTGCCACGATCAGCGCGACCAGGGCGTTGGGCACCACGCGGTGCAGCTTCGCCGGCCACAGCGCGAATACCAGGAGCGACGTGGTGGCCACGGCGAACGCGTCGACGTTGAGGTTGGCCAACGCACGCGGCCAGGAAGCGATGATGGCCACCACTCCGATACCCGGCTCGACCGGCGCGCCCACGAACCACAGCGTCTGGGTCATGAAGATGTAGCCGCCCACGCCCACGAACACGCCGCGCACCACCGAGAACGGCAGCCAGTTGATGAACCGGCCGAGGCGCAGCGCGCCGAACACGATCTGCATGAAGCCGGCCATCATCATGATCGTGAACGCCTCCGCCATGCTGTCCGCGTAGGTGCCAATGATCGCCGCCGTAAAGATGGTCACGATCGCGCTCGGACCGGAGATCATCGGAGCGGCCCCGCCGAGCACCGCGGTGAACAAGCCGACCGCGATCGCGCCGTAGAACGCCGCCACCGGCCCGAGCCCGGACAGCACGCCGAACCCGAGCGCCACCGGCACCATCATCACCGCCGCAACGATGCCGCCGAACACGTCCCCTTTCAGGTCACTCAGGCCGTACGTCCGCCGATTGCCGCCACGCATGTACCGGCATCATCCCCTGCTTTGCGCACGTCCTGCAAAGCGCATGGCGTCGAGGCCTGGTGGCGGTTTCGCGCATTTGGCTTATTCTTGCACCCATGGAGTTTCAGCGGATTTCCATCAACCCGAAAGTCTGCGATGGCAAGGCAACGGTCAAAGACACTCGCATGACGGTCGAGTTCGTCCTGAGGCTGTTGGGAGCCGGGTATACGGCGCATGACGTAGTCCACGAGTACCCGATTCTGGAGCTTGCCGATGTCTACGAGTGCGCGTCATACGGCGCTTGGCTGGCAAGCGGTAACCCCGTTTCCGTAGGATGAGGTTGATCTCCGACATCCACATTTCTCCTCGCACTGTTCAGTTCCTCAACTCGATTGGGCACGACGTCATCTCGATACTATCGGTCTTGCCTCCGAACGCTCCGGACCGGGACATCGTGCGAACGTGAATGTACGATTGCGCGAAGTCCTCCCCACCTTGGAGGGCACCGTAGCTGAGGGATTCATCGCGACGGTCGATAACACCAGGACCAGGACGCGGAGGCTGCCACTGTAGTGAGGACTCGCCGCCGGCTGGCTCCGAGCCCCGCTGGAGCTTCCCCGCGCATAATGTGGGCCGCTCACGTAATCTGCCGCCCGTCTCGCTGAGGCGGGAAAACATTTCCCACCCTTGCCGTGAGCGGGAACTATTCGCCCGCGAGGGCCACGCCGCGGGAACCCCGTTGCCGACAAAGAACTGTGGCGAGGCAGGAATCCGCGGTTGGCACACTTTCTGCTTATTCGTGGTATCCCGCGATGGAAGGACCATCGCAATCAAGCACTACCGCAACAGCGGAGGAGGAATACCATGAGTATTCGCAAGTACAAGAAGAGCGTGATCGCCGGATGCGCGGCCGTGGCCGCGGCGCTCGTCGTCCTGCCGGCAGCGGCCCGTACCTGGCACGGCATGTGGAGCAACGACGCCGAAACCGGCGCCCTGGTGGCCACCGTGGACCCGGACGGCCCCTCGGCGCACGCCGGCTTGCAGCGCGGCGACATCATTCTCGATGTCGACGGCGTCACGATCGAAAATCACCGCGATTTCCTCGCGGCGATCAGCGAGAACGGTGTCGACGACACCCTGAGGGTGGCTCTGCGGCGCGGCAACGAGTCGGTGTCCCTCGACCTGACGGTCGGCGAGAACGAGCGCGGCCCGTATCTCGGTCTGCTGCTCGTGCCCGGCGGCGCCGGGGCGTTCCGGGCGGAGACCTTCGGCGACCTGCGGGAGCGTCGTTCGCGCGGCAACCGTGCATGGCGCGGCGACCGCTCTTCCGGCGGCCGCGGCATGGGCCGCGGCGGCTGGCACCGCGGCGCTGCCGGGGTCAAGGGTCAGGAAGCTCAGCAGCAGAACACCGCCGCAACCGTGGGCGGCTCGGCGTAGCGGGCAACGTACCATAGTCCGCACCGCGGGATGGCGGCCACCTTCGGCGCCATCCCCGGTTTCGTTTGCGCGGCATCCGTGCTTGAATGGCGGGAGAGCGACACACCATGAGACAGCCGACACGAGGCGCACGGCTCGGCTTCGGCATAGCGCTGGCCGCGTTCGCCGCGGTCAGCCTGCTGGCCACCCTCTCCCTGCGCGGCGAGCGCGAGCGCAACCGGTTGCTGGCGCAGTACGAGGCGGAACGGATCGCCTCCGGGCTGTTCCTGATCGTCGCCCAGGCGGCGGCCGGTGCCGAGGTCGACGCCTCGCTCACCGACCCGATCGTGCGGGCCGCCACCTACGACGCCGCCGGCCGCGTCGAGCCGATTCGCATCGGCGCCGTGCCGCCGAGCATCGATCCTCAGCTCCTGCAACCGGGCCAGGATCGCTTCGACTACGATCCGGCGCAGCGCACCCTTACCCTCTTTCGCCGCCGCTGGCTGCCCGACAACATGCGCGCCCGCGGCGCCTCCCGCCGCGGCGGGAGGCGCCCGGGCGGCCACGAATACGTCCTCCTGGAGATGGATGCCACCGACTACTTCCGCACCGACCGCCGGTTGCGTGCCGCCCAGATCGGAAGCCCCTTGCTGATCGCGGCGGTCGTGGGCGGCGGCGCCGTGCTGATGCGCAACAATGCACGCTTCCGGCGCCGCCTCGACGCCCAGCGCCAGCTCGTGGAACTGGGCGAGGCGGCGCGCACGCTGACCCACGAGATCAAGAATCCGCTTAGCGCGATCCGCCTCAAGACCGCCATCCTGCGGCGCACCGCGGGCGGCGGTGCCACCGCCGACCTGCAGGTGATCGACGACGAGGTAAACCGCCTGGCGCTGCTTGCCGACCGGGTGAGCGAGTTCATTCGAGACCCGGCCGGCAACCGCGCACCGATCGACCTGGGGCCGCTGCTCGACGCCCTGACCGAACGCCATCCGGCGCTTGAGGTGCAGCGCCCCGAGGCTCCGCTGACCGTGCGCTTCGACCGCGAGCGGCTGCGCTCGGTGCTCGACAACCTGGTGCTCAATGCCCTCGAGAGCAGGGTGGATTCGGCTCCCGTCGAGGTAGTGGCGGAGGCGACCGCCCGTACCGCGACCGTGCGCATCCTCGACCGCGGCGCCGGCATCGCCGCAGGCGAGCGCGAGCGCGTGTTCGACCCCTTCTTCACCACCAAGCCGAAGGGCTCCGGCATCGGCCTGGCGATCTGCAGGCGATTCGTGCAGGCCGCCGGCGGCACCCTGCAGTTGCGCCCACGCGCCGGCGGCGGCACCGAGGCGACAGTCACCCTGGCGCGGGAGCGGCCGGCGCCATGAGAGTACTGGTGGCCGACGACGAACCCAATATCCGCGACTCGCTGCGCCGTTTGCTGGAGTTGGAGGGCAACGAGGTGGTCGCCGCCGACAACGGCCTTGCCGCCCAGCGGCGCATGCAGGAGGAGCCGTTCGGCGCCGCCATCGTCGACCTGAAGATGCCGGGCATGGACGGCCTGGAGCTGCTGCGCTGGATCCGCATCGAGCGGCCGCGGCTGCCGGTGATCATGATCTCCGCTTACGGCGAGGTGACCGACGCCGTCACCGCCATGAAGCTGGGTGCGCACGACTACGTGGTGAAGCCGTTCGATCCCGAGGAGCTGGTGCTGCGGCTCGCCAAGCTGGTGGAAGCTCAGGCGCTGCGCGACCACGCCGAGGTGGCCAGCCGCGGCGCTGCCGAATCGCCGCCGGAGCTCGGCGACAGCCCGCCCATGACCGCCATCGCCGAGCTGTTGCGCAAGGTCGCGCCCACCCCCGCCACGGTGCTGATCACCGGCGAGAGCGGCACCGGCAAGGAAGTGGTGGCGCGCACGCTGCACCACCACTCGCGGCGCTCCGGACCGTTCATCCCGGTCAACTGCGGCGGCATCCCCGATGCCCTGCTGGAGAGCGAGCTGTTCGGCTACGAGCGCGGCGCGTTCACCGGCGCCGCGCAGCGCAAGGTCGGCATGTTCGAGCTGGCGGCCGCGGGCACCCTGTTTCTGGACGAGATCGGCGAGATGCCGGGACCGTTGCAGGTCAAGCTGTTGCGCGCCGTGCAGGACCGCCGTATCCAGCGCCTGGGCGCCACCGCGCCGATTCCGATCGAAACGCGCCTGGTCGCCGCCACCAACCGCGACCTGGAGCGGGAGGTAGCGGCCGGACGGTTCCGCGAAGACTTGTACTACCGCCTCAACGTGGTGCGCGTGCACGTTCCGCCGCTGCGGGAACGGCGCACCGACCTGCCCCAGTTGGCGGGCCGTGTCCTGGCGCGCCTCAACCAGGCCATGGGCCGGCAGGTACAGGGCCTCACGCCGGCGGCCCTCACCGTGCTCGGCGGCTACGGATTTCCCGGCAACGTACGCGAGCTGGAGAATATCCTGGAGCGCGCGGTGATCTTCAGCGAAGGACCGAACATCGAGGCCGCTGATCTCGACCTGGGCGAGACCGGCAATACTCCGCCCGCAAGTGCGTCCGAGCGCGCCGCCGGCACGCTGAAGGAGAACGAGCGCGCCCTGATCGCGGCCGCACTCGCCCGCTGGGAGGGCAATCGCACGCGGGCCGCCGCCGAACTGGGCATCACCCGGCGCACGCTGTTCAACAAGCTGCGCCAGTACGGCATCGACTGACCACGCGCGGGTCCGAAAAAGGGCCGCCCTGACGGGCGGCCCGCGCAAGTTAGTCCGAGTGATCCCTCACTCGGACACGTATCTCACACAAACTACAACTACCTCCTCAACATGAAAGTCTCGTTGGCATGGACCGCCGCTTGCGAGGCGGCCCGGCCCGGGGTGCCGTCAACGACGCCATGCCCAGGCCCAGTCACGGGCAACGTGGAAGCGCAAACATGCCGCACTGCCGCCACGGCTGTCAATCCCCTTTTTCGAACGAGTCAACCGCTCCGATTGACAAGCGCCGGCATCCGTCATCTGCTAGCGCAAAGGGGAGGAAACCGCATCATGCAGCTTGGCATATTTGCCTACACGTTCGTGCGCCCCACCGTCGAAGCGGTATTCGACGCAGTGCGCGCGCACGGCATGGCGAACACGGAATGGAACTACGTTGCCATCGCGCAGCAAGAGGTTCCCGACGAGGTCGATCCCGCGTTCGCACGGCGCGTGCGCGAGGCCGCCGCCGAACGCGGCATCTCGGTCGACTCGATCGCGGGCTACACCAACCTGGTCGATCCCGACCCGGAACGCCGGCGCGCCGGGCTGCAGCGGCTGTGCGCTCTGATCCGCAGCGCCCGCGCGCACGGCGCCGGCAAGGTCGCGCTGTGCACCGGCAGCCGCGACGCCGGCAGCATGTGGCGCTGGCACGACGGCAACGACGACGCCGACACCTGGGCCGACCTGCTCGCCTCGCTCGGCGAGTGCATCCGGGCCGCCGAGGAGGCCGACGTCACGCTGGTATTCGAGCCGGAGGTGAACAACGTCGTGCACACCGCCCGCAAGGCGCGCCGCCTGCTGGACGAGATCCGGTCCCCCCGTCTCAAGGTGGTGTTCGACGGCGCCAACATCTACCACAAGGGAGAGTTGGCCCGCCAGCGAGAGATGCTCACCGAGGCGATCGACCTGCTCGGCGCCGACATCGCCCTCGCGCATGCCAAGGACATAGAGGAGGACGGCGACGCGGGACACGCGGCGGCCGGAACCGGCAAGCTCGACTTCGGCCACTACCTGGGCGAGTTGGCGCGTGCGGGCTACGCCGGTCCGCTGCTGATGCACGGCCTCGAGGAGCACCAGGTGCCGGACAGCGTGCAATTCCTGCGCGGCCACCTTGAGGGCCGCCGCGGGTGCTGATCAACCTCGATACCGTGCAGGGCGGGCTCGGACGCATCCCGCTGACCACCGTGCTGCCGCTGGCGCGCACGTGCGGCTTCGACACGGTGACGTTTCCGCTGTGGGAAATCTCCACCGGCGAGCAGGCCCGGGATGCGGCAGCGCGGATACGCGACCACGGCTTGCAGTGGGCGCTGATGCCGATGGACATCGACATCATGCGCGAGTGCTCCGACGACCAATACGCCGCCGACCTGCAACGCCTGCAGCGGCAGATGGACCTGGCGCAGGAGGCCGGCGTGCGGCGCTACTACAACCACGTATGGCCTGGCAGCAACGAACGGGCGTACGACGAGCAATTCGCCTGGTGCGTAGCGCGGTTCGGACCGGTGTTCGAGGCGGCGGGCGCCCGCGGCATCAAGGCGGGGTTGGAGTTCCTGGGGCCGAAGCCGCTGTGCGACTCGTTCCGCTATCCGTTCATCCGCGGCTTGCGCGAGATGCTCGCCCTGGCCGATGCGATCGCGCCGCAGGTGGCGGTGCAGTTCGACACCTACCACTGGTTTACCTCCGGCACGACGCTCGAAGAGATCCGGTTGCTCGGCTCCGGCGACCGCGTGGTCGGCGTACACCTCAATGACGGCTGGGCGGGCCGCGCGCGCGACGAGCAGCAGGACCTGGAGCGCGAGTTGCCGCTCACCACCGGGGTGATCGACAGCGTGGCGCCGGTGCGCGTGCTGCACGAACTGGGCTACGACGGGCCGGTGTGGGTGGAGCCGTTCGAGCCGGCTGCCTCGCGGTTGCAGGCGATGCCGCTGGAGCAGGCGCTGCGGACGCTCTCCGGCAGCGCGGCCGAGGTGCTGCGCCGCGCCGGCGTGCGCTGACCGCGGCATGCAACGAGGTTCACCGTGCACGGCATGAGCACGCCCGCGATCATTCCGCTTCCGGTTGCCATCGATACCGGCTCCGGCGTGCTGCCGATCACCGCGGACACCGCGCTGCAGGCCGACCGGGACAGCGCCTCGGCGGCCCGCCTGCTGGCCGGCTGGCTGCCGCCCGTGGACGGACAGCCGCGGCCGGTCAGAACGCTCCGGCCGTCCGCTCGGGCCGGCTCGATCACATTGACCACCGAGGCCGCCCGCACCGACCTGCGCGACGAGGGCTACGCGCTGTCGGTCACGGCGCGGGGCGCCACGGTCACCGGAGCGACGCCGCGCGGCGTGCTGTGGGGCGCGCAAACGCTGCGCCAGCTCCTGGCCCTGCCTGCGCCGGCGGACGCCGGCACCGCGCTGCCGGTGGTCGAAGTCGTCGACCGCCCGCGGTTTTCCTGGCGCGGCCTGCTCCTGGACGTGGCGCGCCACTTCTACCCGGTGCCGTTCATCGAGCGGCTGGTCGACCTGATGTCGCTGTACAAGCTGGGCACGTTCCACTGGCACCTGACCGACGACCAGGGCTGGCGCCTCGAAGTCCGCTCCCGGCCGCGGCTCACCGAGGTTGGCGCGCGGCGCGCCGCCACGCCCCTGCCGCACGACCACACCCGCTCCGACGGCACCCCCTGCGCCGGCCACTACACGCAGGAGGACGTGCGGCGGGTGGTTGCCTATGCCGCCGAGCGGGGCGTGACCGTGGTGCCCGAGATCGAGATGCCCGGCCACTCGCAGGCGGCGCTGGCCTGCTACCCGGAACTGGGCTGCACCGGCGCCGGTTGCGAGGTGGCTACCACTTGGGGCGTCAAGAACGACGTGCTGTGCGCCGGGCGCGAGACCACCTTCGCGTTCCTGGAAGCGGTGCTGGAGGAAGTGCTGGAGCTGTTTCCGAGCCCGTTCATCCACGTCGGCGGCGACGAGTGTCCGAAGCAGGCGTGGCGCGGCTGCCCCCACTGCCAGGCGCGGATCGCGCGCGAGCGGCTGGCCGGCGAGGACGAACTGCAGAGTTGGTTTGTCCGCCGCATCTCCGGCTGGCTGGCCGACCGCGGCCGGCGCCTGGTGGGCTGGGACGAGATTCTGGAGGGCGGGCTGGCGCCCGGGGCCACGGTGATGAGCTGGCGCGGCAGCGCCGGCGGCGTGGCGGCCGCGCGGGCCGGCCACGACGTGGTGATGTCGCCCAACACGCATTGCTACTTCGACTACTACCAGTCACCGGACACCGCCAACGAGCCGCCGGCGATCGGCGGCCACCTGCCGCTGGACCAGGTGTTTTCGTTCGAACCGGTGCCGCCGGCGCTCGCCGATCACGCGGCGCACGTGCTCGGCGTGCAGGGCAACATCTGGACCGAGTACATCGCCGGCGAGTCGCACGTGGAATACATGGCGTTTCCGCGTGCCCTGGCGCTTGCCGACGTGGCGTGGACCCCGGCGCAGTCGCGCTCCCTTGCCGACTTCAGTTGCCGGCTGGACGCGCACCGGCCGCTACTCGACCGGCTGGTCGTCAACTATCGCCCCTGGGAGCGGTGAGCGAGTATCGACGGCGCCAGCACGTAGGTGCCCGGTGAGACCAGCCCGTGAGCGCCTGGCGGGCGGCCTTCGCCACCGCCCCGGATTGGCAGTCGCCGGACGTGCGCCACCGGTAAGCCCGCTCCGTGAGCCGGTCGGCGCGCTCCGCTACACCGCGGTCGGTGCGGCCGCCACCCGGACGGCGGCGAGCGCCTGCTCGGCGGCGCGCAGCGTGGCGTCGATGTCGTCGCGCTCGATGCCGAGGTGGGTGACCATGCGCAGCTCGGAATCGCCCGGGTTGATCAGCACGCCGCGCGCGTGCAACTCGTCGGCGACTCGGTTGCCGGTCCCCGCCGGCACGCCGAAGTAGACGATATTGGTCTGGATCATCGCCGGATCCACGCGCACTCCCTCGATCTGCACGAGGCCTTCGGCGAGCAGCCGCGCGTGGTGATGGTCGTCGGCCAGGCGTTCGATCATGGTGTCCAGCGCCACCAGGCCGGCGGCCGCCAGCACCCCGACCTGGCGCATGCCGGCACCCAGGATCTTGCGCCAGCGGGTCGCCTCGTCGATGAAGTCGCGCCCGCCGCACACCACGCTGCCCACCGGACACGCCAGGCCCTTCGACAGGCACACCGTCACCGAATCTGCCCCCGCGGCCAATTCCGCGGCCGGCGTGTTCAGGGCCACGGCCGCGTTGAACAGCCGCGCCCCGTCCAGGTGCACGCCGAGGCCGGCGGCGCGCGCCGCGCCGGTCATGGCAGCGATCTGTGCCGTGTCCAGCGCCCGCCCGGAGCTGGCGTTGTGCGTGTTTTCGATGCACAGCAGGCGGGTACGCGGGCAGTGGTAGTCGTCCGGCTTCACCGCCGCGGCGATCGCCTCCGGCGCCAGCTCGCCGTAGGCGTTGGTCGGCAGCGGGAACAGCACCACGCCGCCGAGCACCGACGTGCCGCCGGCCTCGTGCTCGAAGATGTGCGACTGATCGCCGAGCAGGACCTCCTCGCCGCGCCGCGTCTGCGCCAGCACCGACACCAGGTTGCCCTGCGTGCCGGAGGCCACGAACAGGCCCGCCTCCTTGCCGAGCAGCGCCGCCATCCGCTCCTGCAGGCGGTTCACGGTGGGATCGTCGCCGTACACGTCGTCGCCGAGTTCGGCGTCGTACATGGCGCGCCGCATCTCGCGGCTCGGGTGGGTCACGGTGTCGCTGCGCAGGTCAATCATCGCGCCCCGAATTGTGGCGCGCGGTGGCTCCGTCCGGCAAGAGCGCGGCGTGACGGCCTGCGCCCCCGCGGCGGCGCTACGCGGAGGCCCCCGAGTAGCGCTTCAGTCCGTGCCGCCACAGGAGACGCGAGGCGACCAGGGTCAACAGCGCCACGCCCAGCGCCAGCGCCACGCGCCCGGCGGTGAGCCGCCCTACCGCCGCCTCGGCCGGCACGGTAACCGCAATCGCCACCGGTACGATGAAGGTGAGGATGAAGCGCAGCCACTGCGGATAGATGCCGATCGGCCAGCGCGCCGCCTGGTAGACGTCGCCGAACACCGCGAAGATGTTCTCGATGCGCAGGAACCAGAACGACACCGACGCCATTGCCACGAAGAAGCTGTAGATGATCGCGGCGCCGGCCAGCAGCATGAGCAGGAACCCGGCGGCATCGACAACCCCGACCGCGCCGCCGTGCCGCACCAGCGCCACCGCCAGCACCACCACGCCGAGCGCCACGTCGACCAGCTTCCACACCCGGATGTCCACGATGCTGGTCAGGAACTGGGCATCGATCGGCTTGGTCAGCGTGTAGTCGAGCGTGCCGAGGTGGATATCCTCGATCAGCGCCGCCATGCCCGGCTCGATTACCCCGCCCATGGCCGCGCTCATCAAAAGGTATACGCCGAGCACCGCCAGCACCTCGTCCTGTCCCCACCCGCCGAGACTCTCGGTGTGACCGAACACCACCAGCAGGCCGCCGATCGCCGCACCCACCGCCACCGCCGACTGCAGCATCTGCAGGTACAGGTTGGCCCGGTACGCGAATTCGTTCAGCAGCCCTATCTTGAAGAACGTCCAGGCGACCCGCAGCGCATGTATCATTGGTCACCGCCCACCGTGATTGTGCTCACGTCCAGCCCCGGTGAGGCAGCCTTATCTTGATGAAGAACGTCCAGGCGACCCGCAGCGCGTGCAGCATCAGCTCAGTTTCCTACCGCCGTGAACTTGCGTACGCCGAGGCGCCAGACTGCCTGCACCAGGACCACCCCCACCACCAGCCACAGCGCCAGCATCTGGAACCCGGTAACGATGGTGGCATGGTCGAGGCGGTTCAGGAACAGCTCGACCGGGAACCAGACCGTCCAGCGGAACGGCAGATACCAGCTCAACCGCTCCAGCCACGGGGGCATCAGGTCCAGCGGCGCCAGCCGCCCGGAAAAGAACAGCACCAGCATGAAGTAGATCTGGTTGAGCGCAGCGGTACGGGTGGTCCAGAACCCCGACAGTGCGAATGCCCAATCCACGAACATGCGAATGCAGTAGGCGCCCACCAGGGCCGCCGCGCCGAGCGCCACGGATGCCGGCTGGAACCCGAACGCCGGCTCGAACAGGAAGGTAAGCAGGATCGCCACCGGCACCAGGATGGTCAGCGTCAGGATCTTGTAGCCGATATTGTCGGCGATGTCGGCGTGGATGGGATGGATCGGCCGGAGCAGCATCACGGCCAGCTCGCCATTGCGGATCCGCCATTCGAACTCGAAGATGATCCATGTGAAGGTGAGCTGGTTGACCACCATCAGCACGATGAAGTAGGCGGCGAAGTCGGCGGCCCCGTAGCCGCCCACCTCGCCGCGGGCGATGGCGACCGTCCTCCACACCACCAGGAACACCGTCGGCTCGACGATGCGGTTGATCATCCATATCGCCATGGCGACGCGGTACTGGAACTGCAGGGCGATCGAGGTCTTGAGGTATACCCAGTAGATGGCCAGCACGGGCTGCCAGGCTTACGCGCGCTGCTCGGAGCGGTCCAGGCCGCCGGCGAACACCTGCTCGATCACGTCCTCGATCGGCGGATCCTCGATGGTGATGTCGATCACCGGCAGGTCGGCAAGCAGGCGTCCGGTGACCTGCGCCGCCTGCGACTTCGGCACCCGCAGCGTGTGACGCAGGCCCTCGCACGCGACCACCTCGCCATAGCGCGACAGGTCGGCGCTGTCCTGTCTCACCTCGACCACCACCGTCTTGAGCGGTGAGAAGCGTGCCACCAGGTCGGCGAGCTCGCCGTCGAACAGTATGCGCCCATGGTCGATAACGATGATGCGCTTGCACAGCGCCTCGACGTCGGCCATGTAGTGGCTGGTAAGCAGCACGGTGGTGCCGTGCAGCCGGTTGTGCTCGGCCAGGAACTGCCGGATGCGGCGCTGCATGGTCACGTCCAGCCCGATGGTGGGCTCGTCCAGGAACAGCACCTCGGGGCGATGCACCAGCGCCACCGCGATCTCGCACTTCATGCGCTCGCCGAGCGACAGGTTGCGCGCCGGCCGCTCCAGCAGCTCGCCCAGCTCCAGCAGCTCGGTCAGTTCGTCCAGGGTACGCCGGTAGTCGGCGACCGGCACGCGGTACACCACCCGGTTGCGCTCCAGGGAGTCGATTACCGGTATGTCCCAGATGAGCTGGTTGCGCTGCCCCATCACCAGCGTGATGCGGCTCAGGAACGCGCGCTCGCGCTTCGACGGGACGTGACCGAGCACCGCCGCGTGCCCGGCGGTCGGGAACAGCAGGCCGGACAGCATCTTCAGGGTGGTGGTCTTGCCGGCGCCGTTGGGACCCACGAAGCCGACGAACTCTCCCGGTCGGAGCGCGAACGACACCTCGGCAACCGCCGGCACCGAGCGGGTGCGGCGCGCGAACAGGCTGCGTGCAGCGGCGGCCAGACCCGCCTCCCGCTCCGGAACCACGTACGTCTTGGTCAGTTCCCGTACGTCTACGGCGAACATCGTCGGTGCCGCGGCATCGGCTACAAGGCGGCGCGCAGCAGCGCGCGGATGTCCCGCGCCAGCGCGCTGTAGCGGGTGGTCCCGGGCGGCAGCCGATTGGTCTCCAGGCGGCGGCCGTTGACGAACACGGAGGGGGTTCCCTGCACGCCGGCCTGCACCGCCTCGTCGATGTCGCGCCTGATGTGGCGGGCGGTGTCCTCGCTCTGCAGGTCGGCCAGGAATGCCTCGACATCGGCGATGCCGGCCTCCTCGGCGTTGGCCAGCACGCGTGCCGGAGCGTGGTTCTGGAAGTGCTCGTACAGCAGCAGGTGGAAGTCCAGGAATCGATCCTGCTTGTGCGCCGCGTAGGCGGCCGCGGCTGCCACGCAGGAGGAGCTGACCTGCTCGCGGCCCATGTAGGGATTGCAGGTGGCATCGAGGGGGAAGAACTTGAACACCACGCGCACGTCGCCGGGGAAGTCCTCCGCCAGTTGCAGCGCCTCGGGATCGAAACTGCGGCAGTGGGAGCAGTTGTAGTCGCCGAACACGACCACCTGTACGGGCGCGTCGGCGGGACCGACGCCGGGCGAGTCGGCGAGCGCGAACTGCTGCGTGGTGCGGCCCAGGTAGAGCGAAGTGGCGCCGAGGGCGCCGGCCGCGGAGCTGGCCGACCGGCCGGCGAGGCCGATGGCGCTGGTCTCCAGGGCCAGCGTCGCGCCGGCCGCAACGACGCCTCCGGCAGCCAGGGCCAGAGCCGCCGAGCCGACGGCGGTTCCCGGCCCGCGCGCCTGGCGTCCTCCGCCGGCCGCGGCGCCGGCCCGGCCGCGGCGCCACAACAGCACCGCGAACAGCGCGAAGGTCACCAGTTGCAGCGCCGCACAGTACAGGCACAGCGCCTCGATAACCACCGCCGCGATCACCAGCAGCGCCAGCGCCGCGACCGCGGACAGCCCGCTCAGGACGGTCGCGACATCCAGGTTCACCGCCGCCAGGCGCCGGAACGGGCGCAGCAGCGGCAGCGCGAGCAGGACCCCCATCGCCCCGTACACGGCCAGCGCCACGGCCGAGATCGGCACTCCCGCCACGGCCGCGAAGCGCGATTCGCTGACCCGGTCGCAGTCCACGTAGCTGGAAATGCTGCAACCGCTCACCTGGCCGGCCACGACGTGCCGGAAGTAGCTGCTGGTCAGGACGACGGTCAACACGAGACCGGCGACGACCAGCAAGAGGGCGGTCCATGCCAGCGGACCGCCCGCTCTCGCGGGCGGTGATGCGGGCCGATTGCCTGATGAACGGTGGGGTCGCTGCGCCATTGGCTAACAAGGTCGCAGCCTCGCCGGGCCGCGTCAAGATGAAGTCGCCGACCCCGCCGGCCCGCATGCAAACAAACCTGCGCGCTTGCTTGACGGATGGTCATGCTACGCTCACACTACCGACCAACGACGCGGCGCCGGGTTGGTCGGCGGCGGATCGGAACGGCGGGTTTATGTGGATTGAATATGAACAATTTGTCTATCGTCATGCGCCGGCGCGGCCATTCCGGCGCATGCCGGACGGCCAGGGACCGAGACGCCAGCGACGTGGTTGGACGACACTCCCCGGACAGGACAGCTCTGACTGATGCCGCGTGCTGACCGGGGGGCAAGAAACATCAATACCAGGGTTCGCGACCTGGTGGCCGATCTCGAAGCGGCGGTAGACGATGCGGAATTGATCGTCGACCAGCACCTGCTCGACCGGATCACCAATCTCAACCAGGTGTTCGCGACGCTTCACCGGCAGGGCCCGCAACGGCTGCGCCAGGCGCGCTCCGCCACTTCCCGCCGGCGGACCAAGCGCGACGCAAGCTGACCGGCGCCGGGCGGCCGGCCGCTATCCCGCCGCCGCCGTGATGCTGCCGTTGCGCGGGTCGCCGCTGCCGGGGTCGCGGCCGTGAACTTCGCCTGGGAACTGTTCGTCGACCTCGGGATCATCGCGGCCGCGCTGGTCATCGCTACGCTGCTGCGCGCCCGGGTGCGGTTCTTCCAATCCTTCCTCATTCCCAACGCGATCATCGCCGGCCTGTTGCTGCTGCCGTTCTACAACTGGGTCGCACCGCTTCTCGGCATCGGCCGCGACGGTTTGCAGGACCTGGTCTTCCACCTGCTCAACCTCACCTTCATCGCCATCGCCCTGCGCCCAAGTCCGCCGCGGCAGCGGTCCCGGGCCGTCCTCGGCACCGCCACCGTGATCATCTCGCAGTTCGCCCTGCAGGGCCTGTTCGGTCTGGGCCTGACCTTCCTGTTCATCGTCCTGCCGATGCTGCCGGCGCTGTTTCCGAGCTACGGGTTCCTGGTCACGCTCGGCTACGTGCTCGGGCCGGGGCAGGCGTTCTCGATCGGGCTGAGCTGGCAGCCGCTGGGATTTGCCGACGCCGCCAGCCTGGGGCTGATCTTCGGCGCCACCGGGTTCCTGGTGGCGTGCTTCGGCGGGCTGGCGCTGATCAACCTCGGCATGCGCCGCGGCTACCTCAAGCTGGACGCCGGCGAGATCCGCGCCCGGCGTTCCGAGCCGGGGCTGCTTGCGCCCGGCGAACCGCGGCCGGTCGGTCTGCGGCAGACCACGCGCAGCGAAGCGATCGACACGCTGTCGCTCATGCTGGCGGCGGTGTTCGGCGTCTACCTGCTCACCTACCTGCTGCTGCGCGGTCTCACGGGCGTGCTGATGCCGCTCGGCGGCGCGGTGGCACAGATCGCCGAGGGACTGTGGGGCATAGCCTTCGTGTTCGGCCTGCTGGTGGCGCTGCTGCTGAGAGCGGTGCTGCGCGCTACCGGGTGGGACCACCTGCTGGAGGAGCGCGGACTGACGCGGATCAGCGGCGGTGCGGTGGACTTCATGGTGGCGGCGGCCCTCGGCGCCATCGCGATCAGCGTGGTGCGCACCAACTGGCTGCCGATCGTCGTGTTCGCGCTGCTGATGGCCGCGCTGGCGGCGCTGTCGATCATGTGGCTCGGGTCGCGCCTGTTCGCGGGCGACTTTGCGTTCGAACGCGTGGTGCTGTTCTGGGGCACGCTGACCGGAACTCTGAGTACCGGTCTGGCGCTGCTGCGCGCGGTAGACCCGGAGTTCAAGACGCCGGCCGCCTCCGACTACCTGTATGCCTCCGCGCTCACCTTCTTCCTGGTACTGCCGCTGATCCTGGTGGCGGGGTTCCCGGCGCTCGCGTACGCCAACGGCAACCGCACGCTCTACCTGGTCACGGTGGCGGTGCTGCTGCTGTACGTGGCGCTGGTCGCGGCCGCCCACGCGCTGCTGTGCCGGCGGGCCGGGCGGCGCGGATTCGCCGGCCTTGCGCGCCTGTGGAGCGCGGACTAGCAGCGGCCGCCGGCGACAGCCCCGCGCTGCCGCGGCCGCTCCTCGCCGCGGAGCGACCGCCGGATGCCGGCGCACGGGGCCGCCGAGAGGCTCACCCCCCGGCGCGCTTCGCCGGCCAGCCGCGGGCGGCAAGCTCGGCGACCAGCAGGTCGCGATGGTCGCCCTGGATCTCGATGGTCCCGTCCCGGACCGTTCCCCCGGAGCCGCAGCGGCGCTTCAGTTCGCTGGCCAGTTGCGACAGTTCCACGGCGCTCAGAGGCAGTCCGGTAATCACCGTCACCCCGCTGCCCTTGCGGCCCCTGGTCTGCCGTCCGACCCGCACCGGGCCCGCCGCCGGCGGGCGCCGCGTACGCCGCTCCCCGGCACACGTGCACCGCGCCACCGGACGCCCACAGGCCCGGCACAGCCGCCCTTGGTCGCTGGAGTAGACAAAGCCGTCGCCGCCGCGCCGGCGGGAGCGACTCATCGCGGCACCGGCGGCACGCGCGGGTGCCCTGCTATACCGCGGTGACCGGAGCTTCGCCGCGCTGGCGTTGGAACACCTTCATCAGCTTCTCGAAGAACTGCTTGCGGTCCGCCTCGGTCACCACTTGCGACGAGAACCAGCGCGTCCAGCTCAGCGCGTCGGCCAGGTGGCCGAGCGCCTCGGCCGTGCCGATGCGGCGCAACTGCTCGCCGGCGAACGCTGCCACGTAGGGCTCCTGGTCGTTGACCGCGCGCGCGAGCGCGGCCGTCGCCTCCGGAGTCCGCGCGTCGATGCGGATCAACGCCTGTACCGCCACGTTGCGCAACTGCGAGCGGGTAATGCCGACCTCGAACAACGGTTCGCCGCCATCCTCGCTGTCGAGCACCGGTATCAGCGCGTCGATAATCGGCGCCGGCGGCGTGCCGATCATGCCGAGCGCGGAGATGGCGTGAAACCGTACCGGAGCGGTGTCTTCGCGCACCGCCGCGATCAGGGTGTCCACCGCGCCGGCGGCCGCCGCTCCCATCTCGCCGAGGCCGTAAGCGGCGCTCGCGCGCACGTGCTCGGCGGGGTCGCCGAGCGCCGCCATCAGCGGCGCGACCGCGGGGGCTCCGATGGTGGCCAACGCGTCGGCTGCGTGGTTGATGTTGAGCACCTGGTTGCGATCGAAGTAGTCGGCGCCCTCCTGCAGCATCGGCAGCAGGTGCGCAATGGCTGCCGCGCCGGCGGCGCCGAGCGCGTACAGGGCGTTCAGCCGCACCGGCTCGAAGGTGTCGCGCAGCGCGCCGCACAGCGGCTCCGCCACGGTCTCGGCAACCCGCTCGTCACGCGCGGCCGCAAAGCCGAGCGCGTTCGCCGCGTCTGCGCGCCCGAGGTCGTCGCCCGAAGCGAGCTCCGCGAGTTGCTCCTCCACCGCACCGGAGTCCGCGCCGGAGCCGCGCGCGAAGCGGTCCGCGCTGCCGCGCAGCCAGTTCCAGATCGAGCTCCATACAATCTCGTTGTCGGGAGCGTTGTCGGGCAGCGCGGGTGTCTGCCAGTGCACGGTGGTAGAATTCCAGCTCGGAGCGCTCGGGTTGCGGGTGCGCATGAACACGAACTTGTGGCCGTAACGCATCCGTTCCATCAGGTTGGCGAGCACCGAGTGGCCGACGTCGAAGTGCATGATCGACACCGTGCCCATCGGGCAGGACAACGGCAGCAGCTCGCGGTACACGTAGCTGTCCGGCAGCAGCAGCGAGCCGCCGGACCCGGTCTCGGGAACGGGAATCTTCGAGTCCTTGTTGGGGAATTGCAGGTCCATGTCGTGCGTGAGCACGTTGTGGTACTGGGAGCGCGGAATCACCGCGGTCGGCCCCTGGTCCTGCGGGCAATCCTGCGGATAGTAGAAGATGATCGCCCAGCGCGGCACGCGATGGCGCGGCTTGGCGCCGTTGGCGTGGCCGTCCTTGTGCGGGATCATGGTCAGCCGCGGCCCGGCATCGTCATCGGCCCCATCCGCGCCGTTGCCGGTGCCGGAGCCGTTGCCGTTGCCGCCGACCGGGTAGTTGGGGTGGCAATGCCGATGCGGGTGCAGCAGGTAGTCGGGACCGAGGATGCTGGTCAGCGCGCCGACCACCTCCGGCGCTTCGAGTACTTGGCGCAGCTCGGGAATCATCGGTACGATGTTGTTCTGTGGATTGCGGTCGAAATCCTTGCGCGGGTCGCTGGTGCCCGCGAACAGGCCTTCTGAGCGGTTGAAAATCGCTTCATGGACCGCGGCCGGCAGGTGGGTCTGCACCTGCACGTAACCATCCACGATGAAGCCGCGCATCTGCTCATCGGTCAGGAGAAAGCGGGGATCGATCTTGTTCATGGC
Source organism: Spirochaetia bacterium (assembly GCA_965208575.1). Taxonomy (GTDB): domain Bacteria; phylum Spirochaetota; class Spirochaetia; order SZUA-6; family Bin103; genus Bin103. The sequence continues at coordinate 725,761 of CBDBOV010000004.1, forward strand.
ACCACCGAGGATAGCAAATCACCGGCGGTTGCGGCGACCGGCGCCCACGCGGGCGCGCAACCGGCACCACGGAGAGAAATGACATGGAAACCCGCATCTACGTTGCCCGCCAACTGCGCAACCCCGAGTTCGCTTCCGCCGCCCGCTCCGTGGGATTGCAGCAGCTCGCCACGCTGGCCAGGGTCGAGGATCAGCCGCCCGCGCTGACCGCCGAGCACGCCGCCGGCGTGGTGGCGGTGATCGCCGACTCGGCGCCGTTTCATGAGGGCTTCTACGCCGCGGCCGACGAGTTGCGCGTGGTGGCGCGCTGGGGCGTCGGCTTCGACCAGGTGAACGTGGCCGCGGCCACCCGCCACGGCGTGCTGATCACCGTTACCCCCGTGCACATGGACACGGTCGCGGAGTACACCATCGGGCAGTGGCTGGCGACCATGAAACGCACCTACACGCTGAATCGCAACGCGCATGCCGACGACACCCGCGTGCTGCGCTGCTACGACGTGCGCGGCTCCACGCTCGGCCTGTACGGATTCGGGCGCATCGGCCAGGAGGTGGCGCAGCGCGCGCTGCCGCTGCTCGGTCCCGGCGGCCGCCTGCTGGTGTACGACACCCGCCCCGACATCGAGGAGCTGGCGCTGCGCTGCGGAGTGGTGGCGGTATCTGCCCCGGAGGCGTTGTTTCGCGTCTGCGACACGGTGTCGCTGCACGTTTCCGGAGACGCCACCATCGTCGGCGCGGACCTGCTGGCACAGATGCAGCCGCACGCATCGCTGATCAATCCGTCGCGCGGCAACCTGGTCGACGACGCCGCCGTGCACGCGGCGATCGAGGACGGCACGCTGTACTACTACGTGGTCGACGATCCGCTGAACGGCTCGCGCGCCATCCATCACCATCATCCGCGCATCATCGCCACCAACCACAGCGCCGGCATCACCGTCGAGTCCTCGGCCCGCCTCGACCGGGCGACCTTCGACCAGGTGAGCGCGGCCGTTGCCGGGCGCCGCCCGGCGCACATTCTCAACCCGAAGGCGCTCGACCATCCGCGCGTCGCAGGCTGGCTCGCCGCCACCGGTTCACCCGACACCGAACAGGAGTAACCCCATGATCACCATCACCGGGCTGGACGCCCGCGACATCCGCTTTCCCACCTCCGACAACCTGGACGGATCCGACGCCGTACACACCGATCCCGACTATTCGGCTGCCTACGTGACCCTGCGCACCAGCCGGGAAGGCCTGGAGGGGCACGGCATCACGTTCACGCTCGGCCGCGGCACCGAGATCTGCATCACCGCCATCCACGCCCTGCAGCACCTGGTAGTGGGCCGGCGCATGGAGGAGATCGCCGCCGACATGGGCGGCTTCTGGCGCACCCTCACCAACGACAGCCAACTGCGCTGGATCGGCCCCGAGAAGGGGGCGATCCACATGGCCACCGCCGCCATCGTCAACGCGGTGTGGGACCTGTACGCCAAGTGGCAGGGCAAGCCGTTGTGGCGCCTGCTGGCGGAGATGAGTCCGGAGGAACTGGTCGCGTGCGTGGACTTCCGCTACCTGAGCGAGGCGTTGACGCGCGCCGAAGCGCTCGACCTGCTGCGCCGTCACGCCCCCGGCAAGGCGCAGCGCACGGCACAGTTGCGCGAAATCGGGCTGCCCACCTACACCTCTTCGGCGGGCTGGCTCGGCTACAGCGAGAGCAAGGTTCGCGCCCTGTGCCGGGAGTACCGCGCCGCCGGCTGGCGCGCCTTCAAGATGAAGGTGGGCTCGGACGACGAACAGAACGTGGCCCGCGCGGCGGTGCTGCGCGAGGAGATCGGACCCGACTGCCACCTCATGATGGACGCCAACCAGGTATGGGACGTGCCCGAGGCAATCGCCCACATGGAGCCGCTGGCGCGGTTCGACCCGTTGTGGATCGAGGAGCCCACCAACCCCGACGATGCCATCGGGCATGGCGCCATTGCCAGGGCGATCGCGCCGATCGGCGTGGCGACCGGCGAGCACTGTCCCAACCGGGTGGTGTTCAAGCAGCTCATGCAGGCCGGCGGCCTCGCCTTCTGCCAGATCGACGCCTGCCGGCTCGGCGGCGTGAACGAGGTGCTGGCCGTGCTGCTGCTGGCCGCCCGTTTCGGCATCCCGGTGTGCCCGCATGCCGGCGGCGTCGGGCTGTGCGAGTACGTGCAGCACCTGTCGGCGTTCAACTACGTGGCGGTGGCGCCGAGCCTGGATGGCGTGATGATCGAGTACTCCGACCACCTGCACGAGCACTTCATCCACCCGGTAGTGGTGCGCAACGCCCGCTACCTGCTGCCCGAGGCGCCCGGCTACAGCATCACCATGAAGGGCGAATCGCTTGCGCGCTACCAGTTCCCGACCGGCGCGGAGTGGGTGCGGCGCCGATAGCTGACGCGGCCCGGAACGCGGGAGTCACCGGGTCAGGCGGTAAACAGCGACCCGCGCACGCAGCGCGCCTCGTCGGATGCCAGGAAGGCGAACACCGGCGCGACTGCGTCTGCCGGAACCAGGCCGCGCATCTCGCGCTCGAACGCGGCCCGGTCGCCGTCGTGTGCCAACACCGCGCGCAACTGCGCCTCCTTGAGCGGCGTCTCGACCGAGCCCGGACACACGTCGTGCACGCGGATGCCGTGCGGCGCCAGCCGTTGCGCCAGCACCAGGCTCAGGCCGTGCGTCGCCCCCTTGCTCGAACCGTAGGCGAAGGATGAGCTGCCGCCGGTGACGCCCGCTCCCGAGCTGCACAGCACGATGACGCCGGACCCGGCGGCGATCATCGGCTCGGCAACCTGCTTGCTGACCAGGTAGGATCCCTTCAGATTGACGTCGATCACTTCGTCCCACACCGCGTCCGGGAACGACGGCAACGCCACCGCGGCACCCTGCAGGATGCCGGCCAGGTGCAGCAGCACGTCGACGCCGCCGCCGAACCAGTCCAGCGCCTGACCCACCGCGGCCGCGACCTGTCCGCCGTCGCGTACGTCGGCATGCCAGAAGCGGGCGCGGCCGCCCGACCGGCATATCTCGTCGACGATCGACCGGCCGCCGCCGTCGTTGATGTCCAGCGCCGCCACCCGGGCGCCCTCGGCCGCCGTCAGCCGCGCGGTGGCGCGGCCGATTCCGGTAGCCGCGCCGGTTACGATGATCCTCTTGTCCGCAAGACGCACGGTTAACCCTGACACGTTTGCGCGGCGCTCAACCAGCCCCGCCCGGCAGCGCGCCGGCGACCGGCACGGCGGCGGGCAAGCGGTGTAGGATGGCGCCATGCGCCTCGGGCTGTTCCTGATCCTGCCGCAACCGCCGGGCATGTCGCAGCAGCAGGTGTTCGCGGCGGCCCTCGATGACGCGGTCGCGGCGGAGCGGCTGGGGTTCGACAGTGTCTGGGTCACCGAACATCACGGCTCCGGTTACGGCCTCAGCGCCGCCCCGTCGGTGGTTGCCGGGGCCATCGCCGCCCGCACCTCGCGCGTGGACATCGGCTACGCGGTAAACGTGACGCCGCTGCACGCGCCGGTGCGGCTGGCCGAAGAGATCGCCACCGTGGACCAGATTTCCGGCGGCCGGGTGATCGCCGGCTTCGGTCCGGGATACTCGCCGGCCGAGTTCCGGACCATGGGGGCCGACTTCGCGTCGCGCCACCGCGCGCATCGCACCGCCGTCGCCGCGGTGATCGACCAGTGGCGCTGCGGCGGCGGCGTGCGCCCGCGCCAGGCCCCGCATCCACCGGTCGCGGTAACCGGCGCCGTACCTGAAGCGGCCTCGTGGGCGGCGCGGCGCGGCTTCGACCTGCTCACCCTTGGCGACGAGCAGCACACTGCGCGCCTGCTGCGCGCCTATCGCCCCGACGCGGCGCCGGACGCCGGCAGCAGCCGGACTGGACGCTTCTGCCTGCTGCGCAGCATGTGCGCCGTCGCGCAGGACGGCGAAGCCGCGCCGCCGCCGGTGCGCGAGGCGATCCGGTGGACGCTCGCTCACCGCCAGCGGATGGTGGAACAGCCGCCGCCGACCGAGGTGCAGGTCGACGAATACCTGCGCGCGCGGGCAGTGATCGGTACGCCGGGGGCGCTGCAGAGCCACGTGCGGCGCCTGGCGGCCGCCGGTATCGACGAGTTGCTGTGCTGGTGCCGGTGGGGCATGCTCGGCGACCGCACGGTTCGCGCCACCATGCAGGCGCTCGCCGGCGGCGCGGCATAGCGCGGGATTCCGGCATTCGGCGGCCATCCCTTGCCATGTACCCAACATGGTGCCACCTTATAGTCGTGCATCGGTTGCCGTTCGCCGTCATGTTCCGGAGCATCGCCGCCCTAGGGCTGGCACTTTCCCTCTCGACCCTGCTGGGATGCGACCCCGACAGTTGGCGCCCGTTGACCATGGCCCAGCGTGCGGAGCGGCGCCTCGACTTCGTGGTGCATGCCGAAGACAGCGAGGCGCTGGTGCAGGAGTTCGAGGCGTTTCTGCGCGATCCGCAGCCGCCTCCCCCGGATGACCGCCCCATGACGTGGCGCGACCTGCGCGTGCTGCTGAACTCCTGGCGCAATCCGGCCGCGCAGCAGACCGACAGCGACTTCCGGCTGTCCCTGCAGCGCACCGAAGAAAAGGGCGCCGAGACGGTGATCAAACCGGTGCGCGGCGATCAATTTCCGATCAAGGTGCTCTACTTCCGCGACGAGACGTTCTTCCTGCTCGACCAGGTGCAGGAACGCCACATCCTGTTCCGCTGCCTGTTGCCCGACGGGGAAGTGATTGCCGCCGGCTCGCGCCTGCCGTGGAACCCGCGCATCAACAGTTCCAATGACGAGGTGGAGACGACCATTCGGGTGTATGCGTTCTGGGGGTTCGACAGCCCCGACCGCAGCACCAGGATGAACCGCCAGCACCTCGCCGACTGCCTGGAACTGTTTTCCGACAGCAGCCAACGCCTGCGCCGCAAGATCGGCGAGAACGAGGTGGAGCGGGTGCAGCAGGTGCACGACCTGTTTTTCCAGGTCACGCGCTGAACCGGCGGCCGGCAGACAGTCAGCAGCCCATCAGTTCCGCAATCCGTTCGCCGATCGCCATGCAGGTGTAGTTGGTATTGGCGCGCACGCAGTCGGGCATGATCGACGCGTCGGCCACGCGCAGCCCCGGCACGCCGTATACCCGGCCGTGTGCATCGACCACCGCGGCCCGGTTGTCGGCGGCGCCCATCCGGCAGGTCGATGAACTGTGGTGGCTGGTCGCCACGGTGCGCATCAGCCAGTCGTCGAGGGCGGCGTCGCTGCGCAGTTCCTCGTCTGTCGGGCTGATGCGGTGCGCCGCCAGCGGGCGGAAGCCGGAATGCTCCAGCAGGTCGGCCGCGATGCGAACGCCTTCCCGCAGGCGCTCGCGGTCGAACGCTTCGGCCAGGTAATTGTAGTCCAGCACGGGCAACACGGCGGGATCGCCGGATCGCAGGCAGACGCTGCCGCTGCCGGCGGCCAGGTAGAGCTGCGGCACCACCGAGAACCCCACCGGCGTCGAGGTCGACGGCCGGTAGTGGCCCTCGCGGGTGGCGAAGCCGGCGATGATGGTCAGCATGTCGTTGCGCAGCGGCGAACCGGCCGCCGTGTAGCTCAGGCCCACCTGGATGCGCGGCTCCGCGCCCGTTTGCCGGTGCGCCGCGCCGGTGCGCACCACGACGCTGACCTGAGGATGATCGCGCAGGTTGGCGCCCACGCCGGGCAGGTCGTGAGCCGGGCGCACCCCGGCCGCGCGCAGTGCGTCCGCGGGCCCGATGCCGGAGCGCAGCAGCAGGTGGGGCGAACCGATTGCGCCGCCGCACAGCACCGTCTCGGCACCGAGGATGCGCTCGCCCGCCGCCGCCACGCCGATCGCCCGGCCCCGGTCGAGGAGCAGCGCATCGACACGGCACTCCGCCCGGATGGCCAGGTTGGGCCGCCCGCGCGCCGGGGCGAGGTAGCCGAGCGCCGCGCTCCAGCGGATGCCGCCGCGATTGTTCATCGGCAGCGGTCCCACGCCGGCCGCACCGGGTGCGTTGTGGTCCAGGCACGCGGCGTAGCCGGCCGCCAGGCAGGCATCGCGGAACGCGCGCTGATCGGGAAGCAGCTCCGGGTCCGTGAAGCGGCGCACCGGGATCGGCCCGTCCCGGCCATGGTAGGAGTCGCCGAAGTCGGGGTCCGCCTCCACGCGCCGCAGGCTCGGCAACAGCTCCTCGAAGCTCCATCCCGGACAGCCGTCGGCGGCCCAGGAGTCGTAGTCTTCCGGCACGCCGCGCAGAAAGATCTGCGCATTGATGGCGCTCGACCCGCCCACCACCTTGCCGCGCGGTACGAACATGGCGGGCTGACGGCTCGTGGCGCGCGCCCGGTAGCCCCAGCCGAACGCGGTATCCAGCCCGAACGCCCGCGCCCACAGGTCGCGGTCGCGCCCGTAGCCGTAGCGGATCTCGTCCGGCAGCCTCCCGTCGGGGAAGTCGGGGCCCGCCTCCAACAGCAGCACCCGGCGACCGCGATCTTCGCTGAGCCGCGCCGCCAGCACCGCCCCGGAGGCCCCGGCGCCGACGATGATTACGTCGTAGCCCTCTGTACGCTGTGCCACGCTGCACACGATACACGCAGCGCCGCTGTCGCACCATCTTCGCCGCGCCGATCATGAGGAGAGGAAACCGGACGCCGCCCGGCCGGCCCGGAGACGCGGTCATTGTCGCTCCGCGGGAGCGGCCCTTATATTCGCGACGCCCTTACCTACTCGATTACGGAGCACAACCAGAGTCATGTCCGAAACGATCAGATTGGCAGTCATTCCCGGCGACGGCACCGGCCCCGAGGTCACCGCCGAGGCGTGCAAGGTGCTGGAGGCGGTCGCCCCCCTGGAGGACGTCGCCTTCGAGCGGGTCGACTTCGACTACGGCGGCGACCGCTACCTGGCCACCGGCGAGGTGATCACCGAACGGCAGATCGACGAACTGCGCCAGTTCGACGCGATCTACCTGGGAGCCATCGGGCACCCGGAGGTGCAGCCGGGCATCCTGGAGAAGGGCCTGCTGCTGTCGATTCGCTTTCAACTCGACCAGTACATCAACCTGCGCCCGGTCAAGCTCTATCCCGGCGTCGACTGCCCGCTCAAGGACAAGGGGCCGGAGCACATCCGCTTCGACGTGATTCGCGAGAACACCGAGGACCTGTACTGCGGCGCCGGCGGCTTCCTGCGCAAGAACACCGCGCAGGAGATCGCCACCCAGGAGATGATCGCCACCCGCTTCGGCGCCGACCGCTGTCTGCGCTGGGCATTCGAGCACTGCCGGCGCCGCGACGACCGCCGGCAGCTCACCCTGGTGCACAAGACCAACGTGCTCACCTTCGCCGCCAACCTGTGGGAGCGCGCGTTCCACGAAATGGGCGAAGCGGAATTCCCGGACATCACGCGCGACTACAATCACATCGACGCCGCCTGCATGTGGTTCGTCAAGAACCCCGAGTTCTACGACACCATCGTGGTGCCCAACATGTTCGGCGACATCATTACCGACATCGGGGCGATGATTCAGGGCGGGCTCGGCGTATCCGCCGGCGGCAACATCAACCCCGACCCGGGCGGCTGCAGCATGTTCGAGTGCATGGGCGGCTCGGCCCCCAAGTATACCGGCCAGAACGTGATCAACCCGATCGCCGCCATCGCCGCCATGGGCATGCTGCTGAGCGTGATCGGCGAGCAGAAGGGCCTCGACAACCTGGTGCGCGCCGGGCAGCGGGTGGATGCCGCCATCGGCCAGACCACGCCCAGGATGAGCAGCATGTCCGCCGGCCGGATGGGCCACTCCACCAGCGCGGTCGGAGACCTGGTAGCAGAGTCGCTGTAACCGGGTATCATGCCCGACTCCGGCAGATCCGGCTCGCCGCTGCAGTCCCTGCCGGTTCCGCCGCCGGTGCGCCCCATGCTCGCCAGGCGGGTGGACGGCATCCCGGACGGCGACCGATGGCTGTTCGAGCCGAAGTGGGACGGTTTCCGCACGCTGGTGTTTCGCCACGGGGATGAGTTGCTGCTGCAGAGCCGCGACCTCAAGCCGATGAACCGCTACTTCCCGGAGTTGGCGGCGCCGCTGCTGGCACAGCTTCCGCAGCGCTGCGCGGTCGACGGCGAGCTGGTCATCGCCGGCGCGGACGGCCTGGAGTTCGAGACCCTGCAGGCGCGCATCCATCCGGCCGCGTCGCGCGTGGCGATGCTGGCCGAGAAGACGCCCGCCTCCCTGGTGGTGTGGGACCTGCTGTGCCACGACGACCTCGACCTGACGGCGGCGCCGTTCCGCGAACGCCGCGAGCGGCTGCAACGCCTGCTCGCCGCGGCCCGCCCGCCGCTGCACCTCACGCCGATCACCGCCGCCCGCTCCGAGGCGGAGGACTGGTTCCGGCGCTTCGAGGGGGCCGGCCTGGACGGTGTGATGGCCAAGGATCCCGACGGCGCATACCTGGCGGGCAAGCGCGCCATGCTGAAGGTCAAGCACCGCCGCACCGCCGACTGCGTGGTGGCCGGACTGCGCTGGCATCGCGGCGCGCCCGAGGAGCGCGTCGGCTCGTTGCTGCTTGGGCTGTATGACGACGCGCGCCGGTTGCACCACATCGGCGTGATCGGCAGCTTCACCGCCGCTCGCCGGCGCGCGCTCGTGGAGGAGCTGCGTCCCTTCCGGACGACGGACGACGACCACCCGTGGCACGGCTGGAGCGGCGGCGGCTCGCAGCGCAGACCGGGCGCGGTGAGCCGCTGGAGCACCGGCAAGGACCTGAGCTGGGTGCCGTTGCGCCCGGGCCTGGTGGTGGAGGTGAGCTACGACCACATGCAGGGCAGCCGCCTGCGCCACACCGCCCAGTTCATCCGCTGGCGCCCGGACAAGAGCCCGGCCGAGTGCACCTACGACCAGCTCGAAGTCACCGCACCCTACGAGTTGCGGCGCATCTTCGGCGCCGTCTGAGCAGCCTGGTCGCCGATACTCTCAAGGTCAGCCTCGCCTACTCCGGCTCCGCGAGCCAGCGCTCGATCCTGGCGCCGATGTCGATGTCGCACGCGCCGGCCGCGGACTCGACAGCCGGGTCGGACCGCACGCGACGGATCGGTTCCGCCCTGATCCGCTCGCGGCTCCGGTACACGAGCAGGCACCCGGTGGGTGGTTCGCGCGCGTCGCCGCTCCTGTCGAGGACGACGTACCGGTATGCCCCCGTGGTAAACAGGTAGTAGAGCCCGGCGCGGCCGCCCACCTCCTCGATCACTCTGCCCTCGCCCAGCAACAGATCGGGGTCGCCATCCGGCGAGGTTTCCACGCGCCAGGAAGCATAGCGCGGCCTGCTGCCCACCTGGTCGATTCTGATGCGGTGCGAAGGGCCGACCCACTCCAGGAGGCGAGTGTCCCGCGACTCCGACTCGCCGCCGCGCATCTGTGCCGCCTGCCCGCCTGCGCCGACGAGCGACGGGTTGCCGGACAGATCGAGAACAAGGTCGACGCGCCCGCGCAGCGACGCCGGAACGACACCCTCGAGATCGTTGTCGGCAAGATTCATCACCTCGAGCCGGGTCAGGTCGTGAACCGTGATGGGCGGGATTGTGCCGTCCAGCTTGTTGCCGGACAGGTCCAGCGCTTCCAGGCTGGCAAGCGCGGCCAACCGGTCCGGTATCGGTCCGCTGAGTACGTTACCCCCGAGATCGAGCCTCTCGAGGTCGGACAGATTGCCGAGATCGGCCGGAATCGGCCCGCTCAGCCGATTGTAACTGAGATCGAGGCTCTCCAACTCGGCCAGATAGCCAATGGCGCCGGGAATGCGACCACTCAGCTTGTTGCCGGACAAGGACAGTGTCTGCAGATCGGCGAGTGCGCCCAGCTCGCTCGGTATGACGCCGCTCAGCTCGTTGTAGCGCAGGTCGAGCACCTCCAGGTCGGCAAGGCTGCCCAGTTCGCTCGGTATGCTCCCGGTCAGCGCGTTACCGGCGAGATCCAGCGTCTCCAGGTCGGCGAGGAGTCCCAATTCCGCCCGGATCGCTCCGCTCAGTTCGTTGTGCGACAGGTCCAGCATCTCGAGGTCGGACAGGGCGGCCAGCGCAGCCGGGATGCTGCCGCTGAGCCGGTTGTGGGCGAGGTCGAGCCGCTCCAGTTCGGAGAGGCGGCCAAGCTCGACCGGAATTTCGCCGTCCAGCCGCCGCCACGGAAGCGACACGTGAGTCACTCGCATGACCGACGCATCCACCGTGACGCCGTCCCACTCAGCGAGCTGCAGGTGCGCGCTCCAGTTCAGCCCGCCATCGCCGGTCCACCGTTCGCTCGCCGCCAGCAGCGCCGCGCAATCCGCCAGCAGGCCGGGATTGCCGTGCCGATCGGCAACCGCCGGCCCGGTCGCGCAGTCGGCTTCGGCCGTGCCGATGGCTGCCCCGGCGAGCAGCAAGCCGCCGGCGGCGACCCACGCCCGCATGCCGCCGGTGCGTCCGCCCCACCGGGAAATGCTCCGCTTCCGAGTCCACGCGCCCACTGCATGAACCGTGCCCGAGAACGTACATAAACGCAACGTCCATAAACGCGAAACGCGACGTCCGGGACGCTGCCGCACTTTGCGAACCGGTGGCCGCCTGCGTGGTGTAGTCGGTGCCGGCGGCGGTGTCGCCGGCGTGCGCACAATCGGCGGTGAGTGGTATAGACTCGGCCTGGTATGAACAGCCCGAAGGTGGTGACCGGGGGCGGCAGTCACTTCTTTGCCTACCTGTCGCGAATGAAGTTCATCCACCGGTGGGGCCTGATGCGCAACACGCAGGTCGAGAACATCCAGGAGCACAGCCTGCAGGTGGCGATGATCGCGCACGCGCTGGCGCTGATCCGCAACCGGCTGTTCGCGGGCAGCCTCGATCCCGAGCGGGTGATGGTCCTGGCGGTGTTTCACGAGGTCAGCGAGGTGATCACCGGCGACTTCCCGAGCCCGCTGAAGTACTTCAACCCGGAGATCAGCCGTGCCTACTCCGAGATCGAGCAGGTCGCGAGCCGCAAGTTGTGGGACATGATTCCGCGCGATCTGCAGCCCGATTATCGCTCGGTGCTGTTCCGGGAGGCGGGCGACGCGGACGCCTGGGAGCTGGTGAAGGCCGCCGACAAGGTCAGCGCCTACACCAAGTGCCTGGAAGAGCTGAAGGCGGGAAACCAGGAATTCGCCAAGGCCAAGGACAGCCTGGAGCGGGAGATTGCCGACCTGGGGCAGCCCGAGGTCGACTACTTCATGCGCGAGTTCGTGCACAGCTTCACCCTCGCCCTCGACGAACTGAACTGACTGCGGTCGAGGCAGTAAAGCCGGCCGTTGCCATGCAAGACGCCAAGCACGTGCGACCGTGACGCCGGCATGCTGGTGGAGTTTCAACGCAAGCGAATCGAGTTGCCGAGTGCACGGTTCGGCTATCTGCGCGACAGCACCGATGCGCTGGACGACGCCCGCTCGATCGCCTGTGGCCGAGGCGAGCCAGCGTCGGGGCGTGTAGCGCGCCGGCGCCGGACGGCACGCCGCGAGGGTGCTACAACTCGGCCAACCTGCGGTTCAGCCACTCCACCATCGGGCCCACCTGCGCGCCGGTGTGCTCGACCATGGTGCCGGGCAGCGGCTGGCCGATCAGCGCCTCCAGCTCGACGCGGCAGCCGGCGACCACTTCGGGATGCTCGGCGGCGACGTTGCGGCGCTCTTCCGGGTCGCGGCCCAGGTCGAACAGTTCGTCGCCCTCCTCGTCTTCGTAGCCGACCGCCGTGCAGTAGTTCCAGCGGTCGTCGCGCACGCTGGCGCGGCCGCGCGCGCGGCCCTCGGTTCCCATCTCGGCCCAGCCGTTGATGATCCGTTCCCGGATCGCCGCCTTCTCGCCGGTCACCAGCGGCCACAGGTCCTCGCCGTCAGTCCAATCGCAGGGGATCTCCAGCAGTGACAGGATGGTCGGCATCAGGTCGTGGTTCTGCACCAGCGCGGTGACGTCGCGGTCGGTCGGTCCGCCGGGATGGCGCATGCACAGGTTCAACTGGGTGTTGAACGGATGCAGTTGCTTCGCCGACTTGCCGAAGCCGCCGCGGTCGCGAAGCTGCGTGCCGTGGTCGGTCAGGAAGATCACCAGCGTGTCGTCGAACAGCCGTAACTCGTCGAGCTTGTTCAGCAGCACGCCCACCCACTTGTCCACGAACGTGACCTCGCCCAGGTAGAGCGCCTCGATGCGGCGCAGTTCCTCCTCCGCGGGGTTGCCGCCTTCCCACACCGCCGGCGGCACGATGAAGTCCTTGCCCTCGTAGCCGGGGCAGTACAGGTCGGCATACGCCGGCGGGGGGTCGAACGGCTCGTGCGGATCGAAGCTGTCGATCCACAGGAAGAACGGCGCCATGGTGTGGTTGTCCTGCAGCCAGTCGCTCGCGGCGCGGAACACGCGCGCGCAACTGTAGTCGTCCTCCGATGTGCGGTGACGCTGGTTGAGCAGGTAGTTGACCAGGGAGGCGTGGCGCGGCCAGTCGATCGGCTCGCGCACGTGACGGCGGAGTTGCGCCTCGATCAGCCGCGGGTCGCCGCTTTTCCAGTTGTCCGTTTCCTGCCCGCGCACGAAATCGAGGTGGGCGAAGCCGCGCGAGAAGTTCACCGTCGGCTTGAACATGTGATAGGTGTCGGCGATCAGCGCGGTGAGGTAGCCGCGCGCGAGCAGCACCTCGGCGAGGGTCTCCTGGCCGGGCGGGATCTTGTGCCACCCCGGCAGGTGGGGCCACAGTCCGCGGCGGTCGCAGTGGTAGCGGAACGGGAAGCTGCGCTGGCCGGTGAACAGCCCGCGGCGTATCTGCAGGGTGGGCTGGCACTCGCCGAAGGCGCGCGTGAACCGGACGCTGCCGGCGGCGAACTCATCGAGGTTGGGGGTGTGCGCGTGGCTGTAGCGTTTGCCCTCGCCGACGATGTCGGCGCGGAAGGTATCGAGGCAGATGCAGACGACGTTCATGCCCTCAAGACGCTAAGCGAGACCGCGGGCACGGTCAACGCAACCGGATTCAGGTTAGTTCAGGTTACGACAGCAGCGGTTCCTCGCCGCGGCGCTCGCGGTAGCCGGCCACCAGGATGTTGGAGAGCCCGGTGTTTCTGCCGTTGCTCTGGCCGTTGTGCGGGTGCCGGTAGCCGACGCGCACCATGCGCCGGGTGCGGTCGGTGGCGTTGATGTAGGAGCCGTGCACGGTGTAGTAGCTGAACACCACCACGTCGCCGCGCCGCGCCGGCACCGCGACCGAATCGGTGAGCCGATACCGGTCGGTCGGCAGGTGCGGCGCCGACGGCTCTTTCTCGGTGCCGGTGATGTGCGGCAGCGGCCCCTGCTTGTGGGAGCCGGCCAGGAAGCGGATCTCGCCGTTGTCGTGGCAGGTGTCGTCGAGGTGGACCAGCACGTCCAGGTAGCGCCCGTCGTCGTGCGGGTAGAAGGGATGATCCTGGTGCATCGGAAACGGCTGGCCGCCCGGCGGCTTGTTGTGCATCACCGAGTGGTGCAACTCGATGTCGGGCCCGAGGAGCTGCACCAGGCACGCCACCAGCTTCGGGTTGCTCACCGCCGCCAGCCACGGCTGCGAGTAGCAGTGCAGCTCGTGCATCGCCTCCAGGCTCGCCGTCTTTTCGGTCTCCTCGTCCATGTAGACCTTGCGCCAGGGGCCGCTCCAGCGCTTGTCCACGGTAGCCCACTCGCGCGCCAGCCGGTCGAGGTCGTCCGCCTGCGCCTGGCTCTCGGCGGGCGTGAACACCTCTTCGATGCGCAGATAACCGTGCTCGTGATAGAACTCCACCTCCGCCCGGCTCAGTGGTCCGGTGCCGGCGGCGGTGCCGTTCGAGGTCGCGCTGACCTGCGTTTCCGTTGCCATACCGGCCACCCTATCGCTCGGTGCGGTTCTGCGCAACCGCCGGCGATGTCGTCGATTACGGCGATGGCACGGCACGCCGCGGCGGGCCCATGATGCGCGCCATGGCGCCGCGCGCACGAAACATCCTCCTCGTCACCTCCGACCAAGAACGACCTGATCCGCAAGCTGCCGCACGCGGAACTGGGCCGGGAGCCGCTGCCGATGCCGCGCGCCGCGGGCGCGTAGCCGGTCTCGGGAACACACGCGTGGTGGCCTACGGCGGCACCAGCACGAGCTTGCCGGTGAATCGCTTGGCGAGGAAGTCGGTCTGCGCGGCGACGATGTCCGCCAGCGGATAGGTGTTCGCCACCACCGGCCGGACCTCCCCGCGCTCGATGTAGGACACGAGGCTCTCGAAGACGCCCTCGTCCTGAACCGTGCAGCCGATCAGGGTCAGGTCACGCAGGTACAGCGTGCGCAGGTCCAACGGGCCGACCGGACCGGCGATGGCGCCCGAGCAGACGTAGCGCCCTCCCCTCCGCAACACGTCAAGCAGCCGGGACCAGCGCTCGCCGCCGACCACGTCCACCACGAGGTCGAGGTTGCCGGCTCCGACACTCGCAACCACATCGGCGCCGCGGTCGATCACCTCGTCGGCGCCGAGAGCCTGCACCGCGCCCTTCTTCGCTGCGCTCGCCTGCGCAATCACGTGCGCCCCGCGGCGCTTGGCAAGCTGCACCGCGGCGCTGCCGACACCCCCTGACGCCCCTGTCACCAGCACGCGCTCGGAGCCGAGGCCGGCACGCCGCAGCATGTTCTCGGCGGTGGAGTAGGCGCACGGCATCGAAGCAAGCTCGACGCTGCTCCAGCCGCACCGGACGCGATAGGTCTCTCGGGACGGTGCTTTGGCGTACTGTGCGAATGCGCCGTCGACCTCCGATCCCAACGTATCTGCTTCGAACGGGCGATACCCGCGGTAATGGCGCAGCAGCGGCGCCACGACCACGCGCTCCCCGATCCTGCTGCGTGCCACGCCCTCGCCTGCCGCAACGATGTGGCCGCAGCAATCGGCGCCCTGTATGCGCGGAAACCGGAGCGGCGCTCCCTGCCAGCTCGCCCCGCCGGATCCATGCGATGCGGCGGCGTCCGCGCCCGCCCTGCCGGACGTCGGCGCTGCCTTCGCGTACCACCCGGTCCGCGTATTGATGTCGGTATTGTTGACTGCGGCCGCGGCGACCCGGATCAGCACCTCACCGGCCCCGGGACGCGGCACCGGGACGTCGGTTCGATACTCGAGGCGATCGAAGCCGCCATGACCGGTCAGCAGCACCGCGCACATCCGCTCGGGAATGTTGGCGGCGCCGTCAGCCATCGCGGCCGTAGATGTCCCGGGCGCGCTGTTCGCCGATCAGGCCCTCTTCCACATCGTGATCTACCGCCCCCGCGGGGCGCTGCCTCGGATCGCCCCAGCCGCCGCCGCCGGGGGTCTCGACGCGGAACAGGTCGCCCCGGCCCAGCTCCGCCACCACCTTGGTCGGCACCTCGCGTACGCTGCCGTCTGGCGAAGTGACGTAGGCGTGCGCCCCGGCGGCGTGGTGGCCGCCGTCCAGGCCCCAGGGCGTGAAGCGGCGCCGGTCGGAGCCCATGCTGACCACGGTGCGCTCGGCCAGGCAGCGCAGCTCGCGCATCATGCCGCAGCCGCCGCGCTGGCGGCCCGCTCCCTCGGTATCGGGCAGCAGGCCGTAGCGCACCACTTCCAGCGGATAGGTGCTCTCGATCACCTCCACGGTGGCATTGCGGGTATTGGTCAGGTGGGTGTGCACGCCGTCGTCGCCGTCCAGGTCGTGGGAAGCGCCCTGGCCGCCGGCGTAGGTCTCCACGTAGTTGTAGTAGATCCCCTCGGTGGGCCCGGGGCGGCTGTCGATGCCGCCGATGTTGATCAGGTTCATTTCGCCGCTGCAGGCGGCGCACACCCGCTCCGGCACGCACTGCGCGAGCGCCCCCATCAGCACGTCCACGACGCGTTGATCGGTGAGGATGTTGGCCTGGCCGATGGCGGCCGGGTAGGCCGCCTGCAGGATGCTGCCCTCGGGGGCGTGCACGTGGATCGGGCGGTAGGAGCCGGCGCAGGTGGGCAGGTCGGGGTCGATCACCGCCTTGCAGGTGTAGTAGACCGCGGCCTGCGCGGCACTGATGCGCGCGTTGAGCGGGCCGAGCACCTGGCCGCTGCTGCCGGTGAAGTCGGCGGTCAACTCGTCGGCGGCAATGCGGATCGCCACGGCGATCTTCACCGGTTCGTCGGTGACGCCGTCGTCGTCGAGGAGGTCCTCGAACCGGTAGGTGCCGTCGGGCAGCTCCGCGATGCCGGCGCGCATGCAGCGCTCGGCGTGGTCGAGAATCTCCTGCATGTACCGAACCACCTCGCTCGCGTCGACGCGCTCAAGGAGCTCGCCGACCCGCTGCTCGGCCTTCCTGGCCACCGCGTACTGCGCCATCAGGTCGCCGCGCACCTCGTAGTCGGTACGCACGTTCTGCTCGATCAGGCGCAGCAGGTTGTCGTCGAAGCGGCCCTGCCGCACCAGCGGCAGCGGCGGGATCTGCAGCCCCTCCTGGTAGATCTCGGTGACGCCGAACGGCATGCTGCCGGGCGCGTAGCCGCCCATGTCGACGTGGTGGGCGGTGGAGGCGGCGAGCGCAATCGGCTGTCCGTCGTGAAAGATCGGCGACACCAGCGACAGGTCGGGCAGATGGCCCGGCCCCTCCGGGTACGGGAGGTTGGTGCCGTACACGTCGCCGGGCCGCATCTGCCGCACCGGGTAGCGCGCCAGGATGGCCCGGATCACGCCCGGCATCACGCCCAGGTGCAGCGGTGTGCCCACCTCGGCCTGCGCCACGATCTCGCCGTTCGGCATCGCCAGCGCCGCCGAGCAGTCGCGGCGGTCCTTGATGTTGGTGGAGTGGCTGGCGCGCACCAAGGCGGCGCAGCACTCTTCGGCGATCCCCTTCCAGCGGTTGCGCATGATCTCGAGGGTGACGGGATCGATGCGGCACGGCGCACTCACGGGGCGCGCTCCAGCGGACCGAGCAGGAGCTGGCCGCGCCGGTCCACCTCCAGGCGCTGCTCCGGCCACAGCGCCGTGGTGGCGTCGAGCTGCTCGACGATCGCCGGACCGGTCAGCGCGGTGCCGGCGGCCAGCGCCTCACGGCGGTAGACCGGCGTCTCGCAGCGCCGGCCCGCGAACCACACCTGGCGCAACGCCGCCGGTTGCGGGCGGGCGGTCGCCGGCGGTGCCGGCGGCAGGCGCAGCGGCCGGGTGTCGACCTCGACCGACACCCAGACGCTGTGCGTCTCGACCGGGTGCTCCGGACGCGCGTAGCCGTAGGTGCGCTCGTGCTCGGCGTGGAAGTTCCCGGCGACCTCTTGCAGGTCCAGAGGACCCGGTGCCACCGCCACCGGCAGTTCGTAACGCTGGCCCAGGTAGCGCTGGCCGAGGGCGCGGGTCAGGCGCACCTCGCCGGCGCCGTTGGCGGACCAGCGCAGCCGCTCGCGCGCGGTCTCCTCCAGATCCCGGAACACCGTCTCCAGTTCGACGGCGCTGGTATGGTCCAGCCGCCGCACGAAGGTAGCAAGGCGGTCCTCGCGCAGGTTGGTCATCAACAGGCCGACGGCGGAGTTCACGCCGGGCGCCAGCGGCACGATGATGCGTTCGATGCCGAGATCCGCCGCCAGCTCGGCGCCGTGCAGCGGGCCGGCGCCGCCGAACGGGCACAGGGCGAACTCGCGCGGGTCGTGCCCCCGTTCCACGGTGAGCTTGCCGATGGCGGCGGTCATCGCCGCGTTGACCACCCGGATCATCCCCTCGGCGGCCTGCTCCACGCTGAGCCTCAGCGGCGCGGCCAGCCGGTCGTGAATCGCGCGCCGCGCCGCCTCCGGATCGACCGTCATGCCGCCGCCGAGCAGCGACTCCACCCCCAGCCGCCCCAGCACCAGGTTGGCGTCGGTCACGGTCGGCTCGCTGCCTCCGGTGCCGTAGCACGCCGGCCCCGGGCGGGCGCCGGCCGACCGCGGCCCGACACGCAACGCACCGCCGGCGTCGATCCAGCCGACGCTGCCCCCGCCGGCGCCCACGGAATGGATGTCCAGCATCGGCACGCTGATCGCCAGGCCTCCCATCTCGGTGTCGCGGGCGAACGCCACCTCGCCATCCTGGACCACGCCGACGTCGAAGCTGGTACCGCCCATGTCCGCGGTAATCAGGTTCCGGCACGCGTCGGCCGAGCGGGCGATGGCGGCGCCGGCCACGATGCCGCCGGCTGGTCCGGACATCACCGTCTCCACCGCGCGGCGGCCGGCGGAACGCGCCGACATCACGCCGCCGCTCGACTTCATGATGAACAACGGTGCGGCGATGCCGTGCGCTCCGAGCCCCTGTTCCAACCGTCCCAGGTAGTCCCCGATCACGGGCTGCACGAAGGCGTTCATGGCACAGGTGCTGAAGCGCTCGTACTCGCCCTGCTCGCCTACCAGTTCGTGCGACAGGCACACCGTCACCCCCGGCAAGCCGTCGGCGAGCACCCGTCCCACCTCACGTTCGTGTGCAGGATTGACACAACTGTGCAGCAGTCCCACCGCCACCGCCTCGATCCGCTCCCGGCGCAGCGCATCGCTGATGGCGTGGAGCTGCTCGCGGTCGACCGGAGTCTGCACGCTGCCGTCGTAGCGCATGCGTTCCCGCAGTTCGAAACGCAGCGCGCGCGGTACCAGCGGACGGGCGCGGCGCCCGCGCAGGTCATACAGCCGCGGGCGGTCCTGGCGCTGGATCTGCAGCACGTCGCGGAAGCCGGCGGTGGTGATCAGCGCCACGCGCGCCCCGGCACGCTGCAGCACCGCGTTGGTAGCCACCGTGGTGCCGTGGATCAGCAGCTCGACCTGGTCCGGGCGCGCGCCGACCCGCCGGGCGATCTCGCGGGCGCCCTGAATGATTCCGTGCGCCGGATCGTCCGGCGTGGAGGCCACCTTGTGGAACGCCAGCCGTCCGCCCTCGGGATCGAACGCCACCAAATCGGTAAACGTGCCCCCGGTATCGATCCCGATCCTGATCATGCGCCACACCACCCTACCAGGATCCGGCGTGCCGCAGAACCCGGCGGTCGCCGTCGACCGCCGCCGTGCCGACGGCGCGTACGTTGCTTACAGTAGCTTGTCTACGGCAACGAGTACCGCCACCGCCGCCGCGATAGCACCTCCCAATCGTACCGTCATCCGCTCCTGCACCTTGCTGATCTCGACGCGCAGCGTCTCAAGTTGCACCTTGGTGGCAAGCGTGGCGATCTCGTCCCTGGTCGCGAGAGTCGCTATCTCGTCCTTGGTGGCGAGCTTTGCTATCTCCGCCTTGGTGGCGAGATTCGCTATCTCCGCTTTGGTAGCTACCTCGCCACGCAGCGCGGCCAGGTCTTCCCTGGTAGCTGCCTCGCCACGCAGCGCGGCCAGGTCTTCCCTGGTAGCTACTTCGCCACGCAGCGCTGCCAGGTCTTCCCTGGTAGCTACTTCGCTGCGCAGCGCTGCCAGGTCTTCCTTGGTAACTACTTCGCCACGCAGCGCGGCCAGGTCTTCCTTGGTAGCTGCCTCGCCGCGCAGCACGGCGAGTTCTTCCTTGGTGGCAAGAGTGGCAATCTCGCGGCGGAGAGCCGCGATATCGTCCTTGGTGGCGAGGTTCTCGACCATGCCCTCGGCAAAGGTCGACACCAGCACCCGCGCCTGGGTTTCATCGAAACCCGCTTCTCTCTGCAGCCGAGTGGCCGCCTTGAGGGTGTCGAAGGCTACCGCCACGGCCGCCATCCTACTCCCTCCGCGGTGATCCGTACACCGCACTTCGTCACGTCGCTCATATCACTATGCAACGCGCTGCTGTGCGCTGGCGCTTCAACCCGCGAAGGCCGGGGGCAGCAGGTAGGCGGCCGGGCATGGCGCGCGCCGCATGAAATCCGTAGACTGCCCTTCATGGCACGCTACCCTGACAGCGAACAGGGGCGCGACTACCGGAGGTGACCGTGGCTGCTGCACGCAACACTCTCGATCTACAGGTGGTGGATGACCTGCTGACCACCACCCGCGCAGTGCGCCGCCGGCTCGACTACGACCGCCCGGTGGAGCGCACCGTGATCCTGGACTGCATCCGCCAGGCGCAGCAGGCGCCCACCGGCGGCAACGCCCAGGGTTGGCGCTGGCTCGTGGTGGAGGACGCCGCCACCCGCGCCGCACTGGCCGACATCTACCGGCGCGCCGGAGAGTCGGCTCTGCGGCGGGGTGTGGCGGACGCGGGCACGCCGCAGACGCGCCGCGTGTACGCCTCGGCCCTGTTCCTGATGGAGCGGCTCGCGCGCGTGCCGGTACACGTCATCCCCTGTATCAGCGGGCGCTGGCCGGAACAGCCGACCAACGCCAACCTCGCCGGCCGCTACGGCTCGATCTTCCCGGCCGTGTGGTCGTTTCAGCTCGCGTTGCGGGCGCGCGGCCTCGGCTCCGTCCTGACCACCGTGCACCTGGGCGCCGAGCGCGAGGCCGCGGACTTGCTGCGCCTGCCCGACGACGTGCTCCAGGTGTGCCTGCTGCCGGTCGCCTACACCACCGGCGGCGAGTGGCGCCCCGCCGCGCGCCCCCCAGCCAGGGAGATCGTCCACATCGACCGCTGGCGGTAGTCCTGCTCCCAGCCCCGGCGACCTGATACACTCAGGCGACATGGCACAGCGCATCAACCGAGCCATTGAGCTTCTGGCCGGTGGGCAGCCGGTCTACTACACCGGCGGCCACACCGGCTCACCCTGGACCGCCGACCGGCGGCCTTCCGCCACCCTGACCGCGCACGACAGCCCGGTCCTGACCCACGAACAGGGCACCATCGACGCCGCCACCTGGGCCGACTACATCAACGTCGGGTTCGAGCACGGGGCGTACGATCTGGCCGGACTGCAGCGGTACCTGGGCGGCCTGGCAGACGGCGGCCCTACCCCCAGCGGCCACCGCACGCCGCCGATCATCGTGGAGGCGCCGGTGGGCGGCTACTCGCGCGAGGTGGTGTGGGCCAACCTGTGGCAGTTTCAGCAGATTCTCGGGCGCGGCGCGCACGGCATCATGCTGTGTCAGGCCACCACCGCCGACGCGGTACGCGCATTCGTGGAGGCGTGCCGCTACCCGGTCAACCGGCTGGGCGTCGGCGCCGGTCTTGGCGTGGGCATGCGCGGCGTCGGGTCGGAGCGCAGCGCCGCCCACGTCTGGGGCGTGGACCGCGCCACCTACCTCGCCAAGGCAGACCCGTGGCCGCTGAACCCCGACGGCGAACTCCTGCTCGGGGTCAAGATCGAGTCGCGGGCCGCGATTCCGCACATCGAGGAGATCCTGGCCGTGCCGGGCATCGGATACGCCGAGATGGGACCGGGCGACATGAGCCTCTCGCTCGGCTACCGCAGCCTGCCCAACCCCTGGCCGGACGAGATGGTAGAACTAGACCGGCGCGTGCAGGCGGCGTGCCGCGAGCACGGCGTGGCCTTCCATTGGACCCACGTGATCGACGACCTCCCCGCCATGATCGACCGTGGCGGCCAGGTCTTCACCTGCCCAAGCCCGGACTTCGCCGCCGCCGGACGCGCCCACACCAAGCGCACCATGCCGGTCTGATTGGCAGGGCGAGAGGGCACGCTCACCGCCGCACGGCGTCGCAGTGCACCAGCTCCCAGCCGTGGAACACCACGATCAGGCCGATGAAGCGCACTCCCGGGAACTGCCGCGCCAGCCGTTCGTCCGCCAGATACCGCAGGAGCTGCGCCTGCGCCTCCTCGACCGCCGTCGTGACCGCGGCCTGATCCGCCGACTCGGAACGCGCGCGATACTTCAACTCGATCAGGTAGCCGCGCTGCAGATGCGGGTAGCGGGCGATCAGCGGCTCCAGCGCGATGTCCGCGTGGCCCTTGCCCAACTCCGCCTCCGAGCGGAACACGTAATAGTCGGCGACGCTCAGGTACGCCGCCAGAAAGCCCTGTATTACCTTCTCGCCGGCGATGTAGTCGCGGATCCCCGTCTGCCGCGCGATCGCCTCGCTCAGGAACTCCAGCACCGGCCGCCACTCGCCTTCGGTCGCCAGCCTAAGCATCAACTGCTCGAACCGGAACAGGTCGACCGAAAACACCTCCACGTCGCGGTAGGCGTCGCGCAGGTAGCCGTACATCAGCCGCTTCACGGTCTGGTTCGGGATCGCCAGCCGCGGCAATACGCCCCGCACGTCACGGATGCTCAGCAGCCCGAAGTAGTGCATCAGTGACAGGAAGTTCTCCCGCTTGGTGAGGTCCTTCAGCGGAAAGCCGGGCTGGATGCGGGTATCCACCTGTTCCTCGCCGATCACGGCGCGCAGCAGGTCGAAGTTGCCGTTGAGCTGCCGGCCGGTCACCAGCAGGTGGCGCAGCTTGCCGTAGTCGATGCGAACGTTGGTGTCGATCAGGTACGTCGGCACGCGCCGGTTCGGCATGGAGTGATCCAGGTAGTAGAGCACCATGTCGGAGTTGTACAGATCGGTTTCCGCTTCCTCGGCGAAGCGGTAGCCATCGTACCACTGGGCCATGATGCCCATGGCGGTTGCGGGGTCCTGGTTGAACACACCCAGATCCCGGTAGGTCTCCACCAGGCGCCGCACCTCCGCCTCGGTGAAGCCGACCATCTCGTTGAAGTCCGGGTGCAAGCTGATGTCCTTGCCGATGTTGAAGCCGCTGGTGACGTCGTCCATGGTGATCGGTGACACGCCGGTGATGAACAGCCGCTCCAGACCGCCGCCGCTGCGGTCCGCGCCGCCCTTCAGGGTGGCGAAGAAGTTGCCGTAGAAGCCGCCGCCGTGAGTGAAGGAGTGGTACGCATCGGCACCGTGATATGCGAGCACGGTGTTGGCGAAGTTGTCGTATTCGTCGATCAGCACATACAGCGGAATGTCATGGTCGCCCGCGTACTGGAACAGCTCGGCCAGCTTGCCGACGATCGAGGGCGGTGCCAGGATGTCCCGCACCGCCGCTTCGGGAAACAGGTCGGGATGGCGCCGCAGCCTCCCGCGGAGCTCTATCGTGCAGTAGGTCTCGAACTCCCGCTCCAGGGTTTCGAGCTTGTCGTTGACCATCGAGAAGTTGAAGCGCAGGGTGACGTAGCGGCTCTGTTCCCCGGTCGGCTCCCGCCCGATGTCGATGCCGGCGAAGGTGGCGCCGAAGTCGTCCGCCCAGAAGCGGTCGTAGTAGTTCTCCAGCAGCGACACCCACAGCGACTTGCCGAACCGGCGCGGGCGGATCAGGAAGGCGTAGCGCTCCTCCTCCAGGCGCCGCAGGAAGCGGGTCTTGTCGACGTACAGCCACCCGTTCCGGCGGATACGCCTGAAGTCGGCCTCGCCGTAGGGAATGCGCGGGTGCGTGGGTGGCGTGCTCACTACGTACCGCACTGACTCTATCGTCTCCAAGGCGCGAGGTGCAATGGATTCGGCACGGTCAGCACGTCAGCACGGTCACTCCGTGACACCGAAGACGAATCGTCGGTGGGTCGAGTTGAGTTCGCGCGCGCTTGACACCTCCAAACGAGCGTGAAACAATGAAAAATCCAAGAAGGATTGAATGGATGCGGATCATGCGCCATCACGACCGTCTGCCCAGTAACCGGACAGCAGTGACGCAACCGGTGCATCCCCCCCCCCCCCCCCGCCCCGGCGCGTCAACTCTTTATACGAGAAACCATTAACCGCTCCGACTGATCGCCGCGCAGCCGCGGGATTCGCCTTCAGCATCCGGGCTGCGGCCGGCTACCTGTGGCGCCGCCTCAGTCCACGTTCGTTCACCGGCCGCAGCAACGGTAGCAACGGTCCCTCATCCCCGGCCGCTGAACCGTGGCGTCGTATCCTGTCTCACTGCTTGAAATGCGCGCTCCGACGCACTATGCGCGTTTTCCCGGTGCAGCGTCCGGGGCGCGTCTTGTTGCCGTGGGTTCTCCGCAGCCGGGTTGCTCCCGGCCCACACGACGAGGTGCAAGTAGTACTCAAAGAGCCGCACGCGCGCGCGGCGTGAGCCCGGGTGAACCCGGTGAGTCACACGCCGCGCGCGCGCAGGAATTTGACTCTGCTTGGCTGGTCGCTTGCGGTGCGGGCGCGAGAGTAGCCAGGGAGCGGCAAGCCGCTCCGCAATACTCTCAACAATCAAGATACGGAGATACGTATGAACATTGTAAGAATGACCTTCGCGATTGCGTTGGTCCTCGTCGTTACCGCAACCGGCCTGTGGACCGCTGGCGCAGAAGAGGAGTCGGCGTCCGCCGCCGAGAAGGAAATGGTGCTCGACCCGACCACAGGCAAGATGGTGACCGCGCCAGAGTACGGCGGGACAATAACCCTCGCCGCAGTCGAAGAGCAGATGAGTTCTGACACCTTTGAATCTGGCCCCAATGGATCTGGCATGGTCTCTGGCGTAGTAGAGAAGCTGGCCATCGCGGACTGGGCAACGCCCAGAGACATATTTGACTTCCAGTTTCTCAACGTTCCAGCTAACACGAGAGGTCAACTGGCGGAGAGCTGGTCGCAGCCTGACCCACTGACCCTCGTCATAAACGTCCGCCAGGGAGTTCACTGGCACGACAAGGCACCGATGAACGGTCGGGAGCTGATTGCCGATGATATCGCAGTCAACTTTCACCGCGTATTTGGCATGGGCAGCGGATTCACCGAAGCTAGCGAATGGCTTCAAGACTGGGCCGGTGTCGAATTTGAATCGATAACGGCCACCGACCAATGGACGGTTGAGTTCAAGCTGAAGCAGCTAAGCCTCACTGCACTGCGGCTTGTCCTCGACCACTGGATTTCTTGGATATATCCCCCCGAGGTACTCCAGGAACACGGTGACATGCTCGATTGGCGGAACCTGGTCGGCACCGGGCCTTATGAGGCGACTGAATGGGTCGCGGCCAGCTCTGAGACATATACCAAGAATCCTGACTACTGGGGCTTCGACGAAAAATATCCGGAGAACCGCCTGCCCTATGCCGACGAGATAAGAGTCCTGATTATGCCCGAAGTGGCCACAATGCTGTCGGCGGTGCGCACCGGTAAGGTCGATCGTGGATACAGATTGTACTCTATCGACCAGGTAGAGAGCCTCCAGAGGACCGACCCCGAACTCGAGATCTGGCCAATTTACGGTCGGGCGGATTACATGTTCGGCATGGACAACATTAATTCGCCCTTTGACGACATCAGGGTGCGCAAGGCAATGCAGATGGCACTAAACCTCGAGGAAATCAACAGCGCCTACTTTGGAGGTCATGCAGATATGACACCTCAGGGTCTGTTGAACCGGTTAATGACCGAGGTTGTCATCCAATTTGAAGAGTGGCCCGAAGATGTCAAGAAGGTCTTCGACTACGACCCGGAAGGTGCCGAAGCGTTGCTCGATGAGGCCGGATATCCTCGCGGCCCGGACGGCACTAGATTCACGGTCGAGTTCATGCACCTCAATCGGTATTCTACGAGCTGGCCAGAATTAGTCGGTTCATACTGGAAAAAGATTGGCGTTGATATTGAGATCGAGGTACTGCCCATAAACCCATGGGTGGCGAGAAGCAGAGCGAAGGATTTCCAGATAAAGAATTTGTCCGGCGCCGCAAAGTGGTTCCCAATGCCATACTTGAGTGGCCAGCTGACGGAGGCTGGGTTTTACGGCTCCGTTAACGCCGACTCGGATTATGATGCCATGTCTGAAGCCGCCGGAGCCGCTACCACCACCGAGGAGCAGAACGCGATTTATAGACAGATGAATCAGCATGTGATAGAGAACTTCTATACGATATGGGCTGGCAACGCGCCCACGTATGAGGTAACCCAGCCCTGGCTCAAAGGTTATAACGGCGAAAGCTGGATGGGCAACGGTCAAAAGATCCCAGTCTTCGCCCGCCTCTGGATTGACCAGGACCTGAAGAAAGAAATGGGCTATTAGGGGTTCGCCTCTACCGATTTCAGTCAAAGTGGAGCTGGGAGGCGCGCGTTTCGCATGCGAGCGCGCTTCCCGGCTCCCGTGCTCATTGAAAACGAGGTGTCCGCATGAGAGCCTATATCGTTAGGCGGCTGTTGCTGATAATCCCCACCCTGTTTCTATTGACCATCCTGGTCTTTCTCTCGGTCCGCTTCATCCCCGGCGATGTAATAGACACGATACAAGGTAGGATTGTGTGGACAGCACCGGGCGGAGTTGACCGTGAAGCTCTTCTCCATAAGCTGGGATTGGACGTGCCGGTGTACGTGCAGTATGGACGCTGGATCGGCGATATTGTCCTGCACGGCTCTCTCGGCGAGTCCCTGCTGACCGGTTACGCAGTAGGGGAGGCGATATTGGAGAGACTGCCGGTCACCTTCGAGCTTGGT
Organism: Spirochaetia bacterium; assembly: GCA_965208575.1. Classification (GTDB taxonomy): domain Bacteria; phylum Spirochaetota; class Spirochaetia; order SZUA-6; family Bin103; genus Bin103. The sequence continues at coordinate 752,032 of CBDBOV010000004.1, forward strand.
CTGCTGGCAATCCTCATCGGGCTGGTGATCGCGCTGCCGGTGGGCATCTACTCGGCGATTCGCCAGGATAGCGCCGCCGACTTTCTGGGGCGTTCGGTCGCCATCATCGGCCTGGCCACGCCGAACTTCTGGCTCGGCATCATGGTCATGATCTACCCGGCCATCTGGTGGGGCTGGTCACCACCGCTGGAGCTGGTTGCCTTTACCGAAGACCCGCTGGGGAATCTCTGGGGGTTCCTGGTCCCGAGCCTGATTCTGGGAACGGCCGCGGCTGCCGCCACCATGCGGATGACGCGCACCATGATGCTGGAGGTGCTGCGGCAGGATTTTATCAGGACTGCCTGGTCCAAGGGGCTGAAGGAGCGGGCCGTGGTGATCCGACACGCCGTCAAGAACGCCCTCATCCCGGTCGTGTCCCTGATCGGCCTGCAGTTGCCGATCCTGGTGGGTGGCGCCGTGATCATGGAGAACATCTTCAACCTGCCGGGGCTCGGGCGCCTCCTTCTGAACGCCCTCAACGACCGAGACTACCCGATGGTCTCCGGCATCAACCTGTTCTTCGCCACCGGGGTGGTGGTGATCAATCTGCTCATCGACGTGCTTTACGCGGTCCTGGACCCCAGGGTCCGCTATGACTGAGTTGACACGCAGACTGGTCAAGGAGAAGCCGTTGAGCATAGTCGTCGGGGTGGTCATCGATGCCAGCGCCAGCTATGACTGAGTTGACACGCAGACTGGTCAAGGAGAAGCCGTTGAGCATAGTCGTCGGGGTGGTCATCGATGCCAGCGCCAGCTATGACTGAGTTCTTTCGCAGGCTGGTCAAGGAGAAGCCGCTGAGCATCGTCGCCGGGGTGGTCATCCTGCTGTTGATCCTGGTGGCGATCTTTGCCGATGTGCTGGCGCCTTACCCGCATGATGAAGTCAACATCGTGGATCGAATGCAGGCGCCCTCCAACCGGTACCTGTTGGGCACCGACCAGTTGGGACGAGACCTGCTGAGCCGCCTCGTGTTCGGGGCCCGGATATCGCTGACCGTCGGTCTGGCGGCGACCACCGTCAACGTCGTGGTGGCGGTGCTGATCGGCGGCGTCTCGGGGTTCTTCGGCGGTCGACTCGACCTGGCGATGCAGCGCTTCGTCGACGCCTGGATGGCGTTCCCGGGGCTGCTGCTGTTGCTCACCATCATGTCGCTGGTGGGGCGGGGGTTGCCGCAGATCATCGTGGTGCTGGGGGTAACGGGCGGCATTGGCGGTTCGCGAGTGGTCCGCGGCGCGGTGATCGGCGTCAAGGAGAATGCCTACTTTCAGGCGGCCGAGGCGATCGGCGGCACCCGGTGGAGAACCCTGATCCACCACGTCCTGCCCAACATCGCGGCTCCGGTGATCATCATTTTCACCATCAACGTGGGTGGCGTGATCATCAGCGAGGCTGCGCTGAGCTTTCTTGGATTTGGACTGCCGATCTCGGTGCCGAGCTGGGGTGGGATGCTGAGCCGGGAAGGGCGCGAGTTCATGGAGGTGGCGCCGCGGCTGGCGCTGTGGCCCGGGCTGTGCCTGACCGTTGTCGTGTACTGCCTGAACATGTTCGGCGACGCCGTGCGCGACTTGCTCGACCCGCGGCTGCGCGGCGGTGGCGGCCGTCTCGGCGCCGATCGCGCTACGCCGGTGTAGTGTAGATCAGCCCGCCGATCGGGCGGTCGTGAGGCGGGCAGCCGCGCGCGGTGCGTGAACGAGACGGTGGGGGTTGCGGGGCTCACTCACCGCAGTGTTCGACGGTCCCGTCTCGCGTTCCTGTGTAGCTCCGTTCGCCCGCCGCGCCGTCGCCGCCGCGCCAACGGCCGTGCGGTCAACGCTGCACGGCGTCGCAGTACACCAGTTCCCAGCCGTGGAAGACCACGATCAAACCGGTGAAGCGCACGCCGGGAAACTGCCGCGACAACCGCTCGTCCGCCAGGTAGCGCAGCAGTTGCGCCTGCGCCTCCTCGACCACCGTAGTGACCTCGGCCTGATCCGTCGACTCGGAGCGCGCGCGATACTTGAGTTCGATCAGGTAGCCGCGTTGCAGTTGCGGGTAGCGGGCGATCAGCGGCTCCAGCGCGATATCCGCATGGCCCTTGCCCAGTTCCGCCTCCGAGCGGAACACGTAGTAGTCGGCCACGCTCAGGAAGGCCGCCAGAAAGCCCTGTATTACCTTCTCGCCGGCGATGTAGTCGCGGATTCCCGTCTGCCGCGCGATCGCCTCGCCCAGGAACTCCAACACGGGCCGCCATTCGCCCTCGGTCGCCATCCGAAGCATCAACTGCTCGAACCGGAACAGGTCGACCGAAAACACCTCCACGTCGCGGTAGGCGTCGCGCAGGTAGCCGTACATCAGCCGCTTCACGGTCTGGTTCGGGATCGCCAGCCGCGGCATCACGCCCTGCACGTCACGGATGCTCAGCAGCCCGAAGTAGTGCATCAGGGACAGGAAATTCTCCCGCTTGGTGAGGTCCTTGAGCGGAAAGCCGGGCTGGATGCGAGTATCCACCTGCTCCTCGGCGATGACGTCGCGCAACAGGTCGAAGTTGCCGTTGAGTTGCCGCCCGGTCACCAGCAGGTGGCGCAGCTTGCCGTAGTCGATGCGTACGTTGGTGTCGATCAGGTATTCCGGTACCTCTCGGTTCGGGATCGAGTTGTCCAAGTAGTAGAGCACCATGTCGGAGTTGTACAGGTCGGTGTCGGCGGTCCTCGCGAATCGGTAGCCGTTGTACCACTCGCCCATTGTGCCCATGGCGGTAGCGACCTCCTGGTTGAACACGCCCAGCTCCCGGTAGGTCTCCACCAAGCGCCGCACCTCCTGTATGGTGAAGCCGACCATCTCGTTGAAGTCCGGGTGCAGGCTGATGTTCTTGCCGATGTTGAAGCCGCTGGTCACGTCGTCCATGGTGATCGGTGACACGCCGGTGATGAACAGCCGCTCCAGGCCGCCGCCGCTGCGGTCCGCGCCGCCCTTCAGGGTGGCGAAGAAGTTGCGGTAGAAGCCGCCGCCGTGGGTAAAGGAGTGGTACGCCTCCGCGCCGTGGTACGCCAGCACCGTGTTGGCGAAGTTGTCGTACTCGTCGATCAGCACGTACAGCGGGATCTCATGGTCGCCCGCGTACCGGAACAGCACCCCAAGCTTGGCGCTGATGGAGGGCGGCGTGAGGATCCGCTGCAGCACCGCTTCGGGAAACAGGTCGGGATGCCGCTCCAGTGTCCCCTGCAGCTCCGTGTGGCAGTAGGTTTCGAACTCCCGCTCCAGCGTTTCCAGCTTGTCGTTGACCATCGAGAAGTTGAAGCGCAGGGTGACGTAGCGGCTCTGTTCCCCGGTCGGACCCTGCCCAATGTCGGTGTCGGCGAAGGTGGCGTCGAAGTCGTCCGCCCAGAAGCGGTCGTAGTAGTTCTCCAGCAGGGACACCCACAGCGACTTGCCGAACCGGCGCGGACGGATCAGGAAGGCGTAGCGCTCCTCCTCCAGGCGCCGCAGGAAGGGGGTCTTGTCGACGTACAGCCACCGGTTCAGGCGGATGCGCCTGAAGTCGGCCTCGCCGTAGGGAATGCGCGGGTGCGTGGGTGGCGTGTTCACTACTGTAGCCTGAGGCAGGCTCCGGCACTGACTCTATCGTCTCCAACGTGCGACGCGCAACGGAGCCGCCACGGGGTGGCACGGTCACTCCGTCACACGGAAGGCGATGGTCGGATGGTCGCGTCCCTCGAGTCCGCGTGCGCTTGACACCTCGGTGCGGGCGTGCAACGGTCAGCAAGGCAAGGAATGAACGGATGCGACATCACGCCCACGGCCCAGTAACCGACGGCAGTGACGCAGCCGGTCCCCCCGCGGCAACTACTTGAATCGCAAGCAATAATCACTTCGACTGAGCGCTCCGCGGCCTTCGTCTTCAGCTTCCGCGTAGCGGCCCGCTATCTGTGGCGCCGCCTACGGGCGGCATCGGCGGTTCGGTGCGCCGGGCGTGGCGGATCGGGTCGGCGCCGGCGAACAGCGTCCGGCGCCTGACGGCGGCGTCGCGCCGGCAGCGCTCGAAGTCCGCCTCGTGCAGCCGGCCCCGCGGTGGGTCGGCGAGGTCAAAGTGCCCGTGGCGGTCCTCGCCGCACGCCAGCCGGACCATCCAGCGCTCGCCGGTGCGCTGCCGCATCGTGGGCTTGATGTAGCGAATGGCCACGCCGATGCGGCGGTCGTCGGTACCGTTGGGCCCCGAGGCGTGGAACAGGTGGCCGTGGTGCAGCGAGGCCTGGCCGGTGTGCAGTTCGACGGCCACGCCGTCGTCCTCGTCCACGTCGACGGCGATCTCCTGGCCGCGGCTGAGCTGGTTGTCGGCGGCGAAGGTGTCGACGTGCGGGACGATTGGGCGCCGGTGACTGCCGGGCACAAACCGCATGCAGCCGCTGGCGATGGTCGCCGGCGACAGCGCTACCCAGCCGGTGGTTTCCTCCACGTCGTCCAGGCCCCAGTAGGTCAGATCCTGGTGCCAGGTAACGACCTTGGCCGACTGCGCCTCCTTGGTGAACAGGTTTGCGCTCCACACCAGGAGGTCCGGCCCGAGCACCTGGGCCACCGCCGCCAGCAGCTTCTCGTTGCGGACCAGCGCGTCGAACGACGGCAGCAGTTGGTTCACGCTGCCGCGCAGGAGCCCACTCCGCTCGGAATCGTCCGCCAATTCCGCCTCGGCCGCCTCCAGGTCCGCGCGAATCTCCCGTGCCTCGGCCTCGCTGAGCACGTCGATCGGAAACACGAATCCGTCCCGCCGATACGTATCGGCCAAACCGTCAGCGCCGTCACCCATATTCCTGATACCTCGCAGACTGGACATTCGCCGCCCGCCGCGGCGGCGATCCGGTATCATAGCATCCAGTCGGGACACCGGTCGGCCGACACTGGAGGCAACCGCCGGTGCGATTGCGGGGTTCGCCGGCCGATAACAAGAAGCAACAGGGGGCGCTGCCATGATCAAGGGCGTACATACGATGTTCTTCTCGTCGGAGCCGGAAGCGTTGCGCGCGTTCCTGCGCGACAAGCTGGGCTTCGACTCGTTCACCGACGTCGGCGACGGCTGGCTGATCTTCGACCTGCCGGAGGCGGACATGGGGGTACATCCCGCCGATCCCGCCGGAACCCACGGCCAGCCCGCCGGAACGCACGACATCTCGTTCTACTGCGACGACATCCAGGCTACGGTGGCGGACCTGAAGGGCCGTGGCGTGGTGTTCGACGAAGAGCTGGTCGACGCCGGATTCGGCTTCACGACCCGGTTCGCGATGCCGGGCGGCGTAAGCGTGCAGCTCTACCAGCCGCACTACGGAAAGGCGCAGGCTGACGCACGGTAGAGGAGAGACCAAGCCCGACACGGTGCGTGGTCACCGGTGGCGCACGCCGTGCGGCCCGCCGGTGAGCGGGCGTACGCTGATATCCGAGACAAGAACGGGGCCGGCGGCGGCGGACAAGCGCAACTCGGGACCGGCGGGACCGGTGCGACGCGCGGCAACAGTGTAGCGCGCGTCGACGCACAGGTCGACGATGCCGCCGATAACGAACAGGTCGAGGGTGTAGGGACGATCCAGACCCGCCACCGGTTGCAGCGCCGCTTTCCCGCCGTCCGATGAGGCCCAGTCAAGGGGACCGGAGATTGCCACCCGCTGCCGGTGCGAGTCTACGTGTACGGCGACCCCGTTGCCGTCCGCATCGGCAAGCCCGACGGTGAACGTGGCGCCGGTGGCCTCGATGCGCAACCGTATACGGACATCGCCCGGAATCTCCGCCAGGCGAACGGACGCGTCCTTCGCTCCCGCCGCCGCCAGGCGCAGCCGGCTGCCGTCCCACGCCATCCCGCCCTCCCGCGATTCGGGGCGCAGCGCCATCGGCGAGCCGCTGGACGGGAGCATCTCCGGAACGAACTTGGTGCCCAGGCTGCCGTCCGGGAACGGGACCAGCTCGCGGAACAGCAGGTCGCCGCCCCAGCCGGAATGGCCGATCCAGCCCGCGGTCAAGCGGCGTCCGCCGCGGAACGGCGCCGTCTTGGAGAAGTTCAGGCCGGTCTGCGGCGGCGGGTGTTGTTCCTGCCACGGGCCGGCGAGCGAGCGCGACCGCCACAGCCGGTTGCCCATGGCAAAGTAGTGCCAGCCGTTCCAGGCGAACAGGTGCGGGCACGCACCCATGGTGCCGGCGGGGAGAAAGGGCTCCGCCTGCCGCTGCCAGGCGGCAAGATCGGTGGACCGGTAGTGGGCCACCTGCGGCGTGCCGTCGGCGGACCGTTCCTGGGCCAGCAGGTGGAACAGTCCGCTGTCCTGGTCGTGGAAGATCGAACAGTCGGCGCAGCCGGTGGCGCTGGTTGGGACCACCGGCACCGGATCCTTGCGGAAGCGGATACCGTCGCTGCTGACGGCGTGAAACACGCCGCTGCCGGCGTGCGGCTTGTCCTCGAACTGACAGCGGCCGCCACAGTCGGTGTAGAACGCGTGGTAGCGGCCGCCGTGGTGGATGAAATCGCCGGTCCCGATGGCGCACTCCCAGGCGTGGCTGAGCGGGACGGCGAGCGGATGGCGCTCCCAGTTCACCAGGTCGGCGCTGGACAGGTGGGCGTACTGGTGGGCGCCCAGGTTCCACTTGCTGGTGTGGTGGCGGCGGTCGAACAGGTAGAACAGGTGCAGCAGGGCGCCGTCCCACAGCAGCATGCAATCGCCGGCGTAGACGTTGTAGCCGCGCGGGCGCCAGTGGTGCGGCACCGGCCGCTCCGGACCCAGGATCTCCACCGCCCGCTGCTCGACCGCGGCGGCACCGCCGCTGAGCCGGGCGATCTCCGCATCGCTCAATGCGCGGTCCCACAGCGCCACGTGGTCGATCTGGCCGTGAAAGCCGGTTGCCAACCTGCCCTCGTTCCAGGCCGCGCCGATCAGGAACGGCGGCTCGAAGCGGTGCAGCGCACCGTAGCCCCACTCCTCGTCCACCAGCACGCCATCCACGAACAGCTCCAGGTTGGGGCCGCGGAAGCGGAACACCACGTCGTGCCAGGCGGTCGCGCCGACCAGGGCTACCGGTACGCCCAGGTGCAGCACGCCGGCACGCGCCTCGGCGAGGATCGGGTGGTCGGCGTGGCCGTGCTCGTTGAAGCGGATCACCGGAGCCGCCGGGCGGGTGCGCCAGCGGTACTCCAGCAGCGCCCGCGAACCCGCCAGCCGGTAGGGGCCGCCCCGCTCGGCGAACAGGTGGTACCAGGGAGTGGCCGGTCCACGCTCGCCTGCGCTTCCGTAGTGCAGCGGCTTGGCTGCCCCGTCGGTGCCGGACAGGATCGAGGCGAGCGCATCGTCGCGGTCGTCGCGCGCGAACAGCGGCGCATCCAGGCGGCCGGTCGGGTCGCGCAGCCGCATGCACAGGCTCATCGCAGCGCCGCGCAGGCCGCCACCACCCGGCCCGGCTGTCTGGAGATACCCGCCTGCGAACTGCGCCACCGTGCCGTTGCCGCCGCGGGCCAGCGATGCCTCCCGCTCCGCCCCGTGCAGCGGAACGCCAAGCTGCACCGCACCCTGGACCGCCGGGTCGGCAGCTGCCTCACCCTCGCTCCCGCTCATGTGCCAGGCTACCAGCGCGTCGGCGAACGGGCTGGGGTCAAGTTCCGGGCTCATCTGTACGACATCTCCTTCCCCGTGTCCTTCACCGTGACTGTTTCGCTCCATCGTCGTACGCATACCATGCGGGGAGACGGCGCGGTGCCGCAATGGCGGGCTCTCCATGGTTCCGGCGAGCCGCAAACATTCCATGCCCGTGCATGCATGTGGTACGGTCCCGGCATGCGTGCCACCACCGAACCGCCCGACGGCGTTGGTCGGCGAGTCGTTTCGGCGGCGGCGCGGAACCTCAGGGGCTGCTCGCAGGTCATCGTGGACGCGCCGCGCCCCTGCTTCGACGGCGGACAGGACATTCGGCAGAGCGTGGCAGCCCGCGTGCGCGGCTCACTCAACCGGCAAGCGGCAGAGCGCGAACGCCGCCGCCTGGCCGAGATGAGGGCCAACTGGCGCACGTGATCGTTCTCGAGACTCCGATCACTTCGACTCCACGAGTGGTCCGCCGCCTGCGCACCATGCAAAGGTGAGCGCGGGCATGGAACAACGCCACCTGGTGCTCGATTCGCGGGTGATCGAGCGCGCCGACGACGCGCGGCTGCGCGTCGCCGAGGCAGCCAAGAGTGCGGCAAACCCGCTGTTCGGGGAGGACCGGCCGTGGGAGATGCGCTTCGACAACCTGTATCCCAACGTGTTGTGGGACGCGGAGGAAGGGCTCTACAAGTGCTGGTACAGCCCGTTCTGCGTCGACTACCGGTCGGGCGGCATGACCCTGGAACAGCGGCAGGGCACGCGCTACAGCGGCCCGCCCGAGCGCGAAATGGCGCTGTGCTACGCCACTTCGCGCGACGGCATCGCGTGGCAGAAGCCGGAGCTTGGCCTGGTCGACTACCGCGGCAGCCGCGCCAACAACATCGTGCTGCGCGGGCCGCACGGCGCCGGGGTGGTCAAGGATGCGCGCGAAGCCGATCCCGCCCGTCGTTACAAGATGTTCACGTCGCTGTCCGAGCAGGAGCTGGCGGTGGCGTTCTCGGCGGACGGCATTCGCTGGGGCCGGTTCCACCCCTGCCCCGCCGTCAACCCGTACCAGGTGGACGGCACCCACTACCACGCGCTGTGGGTAAAGGAGCGCGGCGAGTACGTCGGCTTTACGCGGCTGCGCGACCCGCGCAGCACCGGCGCGGCCGCGGTGGACGGCATCCGCGGCGCCTGGCCGCCGCGCCAGGTGGGCCGCACCGCGAGCGCCGACTTCCTGCACTGGAGCGCGGCCACCGCCGTGCTGGAGGGAACCGACGAGAGCCTGCAGATCTACTCGATGCCGGTGTTCCGGCACGGCAGCCTCTATCTCGGCCTGCCGGCAATCCACGACCAGCACAGCGACCGGGTATGGACCGAGCTCGCCTGGAGCCCCGACACCGTCACCTGGCACCGCGTCTGCCCCGGCTCGCCGCTCATCGCCAACGCCGGCCTGACCGGCAGCCATGATTGGGGCTGCGCCTACGCCGCCGCCCACCCGGTGATCCTGGGCGACGAGATCCGCCTCTACTACGGCGCCAGCAACTACCAGCACACGAACTGGCGCGATGGCTTCCTGTGCCTGGCGACGCTGCGCCCCGACGGTTTCGCATACTACGAGCAGGCCCGCGGCGACCGCCCCGCCATCGTGGTGACCGCCCCGCTCGCCTGGAGCGGCGCCGCCCTGCGCGTCACCGCCGACCTGTCCCCGATCGGCTCGCTCGACATCTCGGTGTTTGAACCCGCGGCAAGCCGCCCCCTCGCTCATGGCCAGGTAACCCGCACCGCCACCGACTGTGCCGTGACCTGGAGCGACCCGCCTGCCGGCGCGCTCGCGGGCCGGCCCGTCCGCCTGCGGTTCACGCTCAACGGAGCCCGCCTCTACTCGTTCGGCTTCGCGTCCGATACCGCCCGCACGCCGGGCACGCCGGGCACGCCGGACTGACCGGTTGTGCGCCGCAATGCCGGCTGTTAAGATCGCCCTGCCCTTCGGGGGCCAAAGGATGCAAGGTTGCGCGCATACATAATCCGCCGGCTGCTGCTGATGATCCCGACGGCGTTCCTGATCAGCGTGATACCAAGGATGAATAGTTGCGCGCGTACATAATCCGCCGCCTGCTGCTCATGATCCCTACGGCGTTCCTTATCAGCGTGATGCTGTTTCTGCTCATGCGCCTGGTCCCCGGCGACGTGATCGACGTGATGATCGCCCAGTTGGCCGAATCGGCCGAGGAGATCGAGCTTGACCGTGAGGAGTTGGAACGCAAGCTCGGCATCGACGCGCCGCTGATCGTCCAGTACGGACGGTTTCTCGGCGTGGCGCCGAACGTGGACGGCCAAATCAGCGGCGTGCTGCAGGGCGACTTCGGCACCTCCTGGCGGGAGCGCCTGACGGTGACCGAGCTGCTGTTCAAGAAGATACCGGTGACCATGGAGCTCGGGCTGATGGGCCTGATCATCGCGCAGCTCATCGCCATCCCGATCGGCGTCTACTCGGCCCTGCGGCAGGATACCTGGGGCGACTACGTGGGGCGCAGCTTCGCGATCCTGTCGATCTCGGTGCCCGGCTTCTGGCTGGCGACGATGGTGATCGTGTACCCGTCGATCTGGTGGGGCTACATGCCCTCCATCTGGCTGATCAAGTTCGCCGACGACCCGCTGGGCAACATCAAGATGTTCATCGTGCCGGCCATCGTGCTGGCGCTGGCGATGGCCGGCGGCACCATGCGCATGACGCGGACCATGACCCTGGAGGTGATCCGCAACGACTACATCAGGACGGCGTGGGCGAAGGGGCTGGCCGAGGCCCTGGTGGTGAGCCGGCACGCCCTCAAGAACGCGTTCATCCCCGTGGTCACCATCGTCGGCCTGCAGATACCGATCCTGATCGGCGGCACGGTGATCATCGAGCAGATCTTCATGCTGCCCGGCATGGGGCGGCTGATCGTGGAGTCGCTGCTGGTGCGCGACTACCCGGTGGTAATGGGCATCATGCTGTTCTTCAGCATCGGCCTGATGCTGACCAATTTGGTGGTGGATCTCACCTACGGCTTCCTGGACCCGAGGATCCGCTCGTCATGAGTAGTGTCGGGATGCCGGAGAGCGTGCGCCGGTCGGCCGTGGTCACTTTCTTCCGGCGCATCGTCAAGGAGAAGCCGCTCGGCACCGTGGGTGCCGTGATCACCGCGCTGCTCCTGCTGGTGGGGATTTTCGCCGACCTGCTGGCGCCGTACGGGATGAACGAAACCAACATGGAGCAGCCGTTGGCCTCCCCCTCCGACAGCAACTGGCTGGGCACCGACGACCTGGGCCGCGACGTGTTGACGCGGGTCATCTACGGCGCGCGGGTGTCGGTGATCGTGGGCCTGGCGGGCGCCACTCTCGCCACGCTGATCTCTCTCCTGATCGGCCTCATTTCGGGTTACCTGGGCGGCACCTTCGACCTGCTGACCCAGCGGCTCGTCGATGCCTGGATGTCGCTGCCGGACCTGATCGTGCTCATGGTGATCATTGCATTCCTCGGCGGCGGCATGGTGCCGATCATCGTGGTGCTCGGCGTGGCGGGGGGCATCACCGGCTCGCGCATCATCCGCGGCGCGGTGATCAGCACCAAGGAGGACGCCTACGTGATGGCGGCGGCGGCGATCGGCGGGCGCACCACGCGCGTCCTGCTGCGCCACATTCTGCCCAACGTGCTCGCGCCCGCGGTGATCCTGCTCACGCTGCGCATTCCGGCGATCATTCTCTCCGAGGCCAGCCTCAGCTTCCTCGGCTTCGGCATCCAGCCGCCGTTCCCGAGTTGGGGCGCCATGCTCAGCGGACGCAGCCGCGAGTTCATGTTCGTGGCGCCGTGGACCGTGCTGTGGCCGGGCCTCGCCCTCGCCACCGTCGTGTACGGCACCAACATGTTCGGCGACGCCGCCCGCGACATCCTCGACCCCAAGCTGCGCGGCGGCGTCGGGCGGTTCAGCGCCAAGGTGGTCAGGACGGCGCGGCGCACCAAGTCCAAACGCTGATCACGACTTCCGCGCAGCGCCGCGTCCTGTCGTTAGCGCGCCTGCTTCGCGACCTTGTGCTCCGACAGCACCCAGCTTTCCTGAAATCTGAGAACGGGTACTCGTCGGCGACACGACCGACACCGATCAAGCAAGAGGGAGATAGGTAACCGAGTCGATCCAGTCTTCACCATCGCTGCACTGCACAACGAGGAGCATATCATCAATGATTTGAGCGACCGGAGTGCGGACGTGTACGACGAATACCCCCGGCATCGGTTCTCCCTGCGTTACCCGTTCGAGGGCAAAGGCAGGCACCGTACGACGATCGTGGGTAAGCAGGACTCGTCGGTGGTCAGCAGCCCAACTCAGTATCGCACGGTCATCGGTCTGCCCCAAACCCACGTCTTGTACGCGGATCAGGTCAATGGTCGGCATGCGCCGCATCAAGCCACGCACGATGTGGTTGTCGAAGTTCTCGTCACTCAGCAGACGGAGCAAGCCGATCGCCCTTGGCTCGTCGCAGGAGTCGTTCCCGAACGCCACTCTGGTCCGGTTTCGCTGCCCGGACTCGGTCACGCACGTGTAGGGCCTCGCGGTCGCAACGGCGCATATACTCGTCGATCCGCTCTCGATGAGTCAGGCAATAGGCCAGCACGGCGTATACATCCGCGAGGCTCAGCGTGTCGTACGACTGGACGATGGTCTCGGGAGTAGCACCACAACGAAACGCATGTACCACGACCTCCAGCAAGACGCGCGTATCGCCGACGCGGAAAACTCCTGGCGGATCTTCTCTGAGAGGAACCGTCACGGGCTCGATCTTGGTCATGCCGATGCGCGACGTGCGTGCCATGAAGAAACCATGATACCGGTCCGGCACGCTGGCTGCAAACCGCGAACAATCCGAGGGTGCATTCCGTCAGTGTGGTAGCGGTCAGGCAGCCTCAAGCTGGATCTGGTTGGATTCTGGGGTGGGCGATGAGGGCAACAGGCTCTCGAAATCGTCCCAGAAGCGACGGCTCTTCGCCGAAGCGCGGAGCTGAAGCATCTCCTTGGCTCCGTCCAGCGACCAAGTCATCCCACTCTGCTTCATGCGCTTGGCGACGACGTTCTTGCAGGCTCCCTCGACTACACCGCTGCCGATCGGCAGACCGCACGATCGATACAGCGGGTAGTCCATGCGGTGCTGGTTGGCCGTGAAGTAGTTGATCTCGCCCTGGAGGTCGTAGCACTGCTTCTCGCTGTAGCGGCCACTGACGTGCAGTTCCTGCAGTTCCTTGATTACGGCGGCGACGCAGCCCTTGCGCAGCAGGCTGCGCCAGCGCTTGAAGGATCTCTTGAACTGCTCGCTGCCCTCGCCGTACAACACCTTGCCGATCTTCCCCAAGTGGTCGCAGGCATGCCAGAAATCGAGGATGTGCCAGACCTTCTGCCCGGGTTCGGACAGCTGGGAGACCCGGTCCCATATCCAATGCGCTCCATCGCCCAGAATCACCAGCACCAGCGCTGCCAGGTGAGCGCTGCGCCGGCTCATTTCCACCTCGATCCGGGGAAAGAACTCATCAGCATGCTCGATCCCGGTGACACAGGAGGTCTTGGTGCAGTGCGCTGCACCCTCCCGGTCCACCTTCACCGCTGATACCGTCGCTACCTTGGAGTCCCGAAACACGCGATCGTAACTCTTTTTCCCATCTTCAGTTACCCGCTCGTTCGCGCGTGTCGCCACCTTCCCCGCGTCGATGCCCACGACCATCGTCCCGGTGATCTCTTCGCGCACCGCCACCGGCTCGTCGGCACGCTCGACAATCTCCCGCTGGCGTTGCTCCGCCAACCCGTCAGTAACCGCCCGCACCATCTCGAACGCCTTGTTCATCGACACCAGCTCCCGCCCGTCAGGCCGCAACACCTCGTGGAATTGCGCCAGACCCTGCTCGTAGGACTGCTCGGCGCACCACCGCGCCATGAAGTACTGGCACCCAGGCGTGTACCCGCCCGCGATACCCAGTTGCTCTGTCAGCGGCACCCACCCCTTGCCACCGCCACCGAGCGGCGCGTAGTAGGCGCGCACCAAGGTGATCACGCCGAACAGCCCATGCAGCGTCTTCCGCCGTCTCCCGACAAAGCGGTACCGAACCTCGCCGCGGGTTGCGCGCGCACCGACATACCCATCACCGACTTGCTCACACCAGCGTTGCATCGCTGCACGTCCCGCAGCCACCAGGCACTTCAGCATACCGAGCTCCGCGGCGAGCAGATCCCGTGGTCCGCTGCACGGGTTCAGGTCAATCCCGCACCGGGTCTTGCAAAACCGGAGCAACTCCGTTACCAAGGTCTCACTCATTTTGGTCCCCTCCCAGAGACAGGTCGATGTTTACCACATCACCGAATCTCTGGTCTCTGGGAGGGTTCCTATTCCGCTACCACAGAGAAAGAATGCACCCCAATCCGAGGCAATTGCGCTGTAGCGGTTTGTGGGCCGTGGAGCGGCCGGTCATGCCAGACAGCCCGCGTCCCGGGACGTTGACGGCGTCGCTCACGCCCGCCCGGCGCGAATGACGGCTATATCGAGTGTGCTGAGTGGGGTCCGCGAGGTGGAATCAAGCCTCATCCGCGGCTCGATGCACAGATCGGGACAGACCGGTCTCGCGGAGGAGCCGGTGGGATTGGGTTTCTCTCGGTGATCGGCGAGTGGCCGCCGGTCAGGCGGGTTTGACCAGACTCCGCAGGTTCTCGGGTTGGCCGGCGCGGATGCGCCCCACGGCCATCGCCAGCATGATCGTCAGCGCCATGGTGATGCGCAGCTGCATCTTCGCCAGCCCGCGGATGCCGGGTCGCTCGAATCCGAAGCCGCCGGCCAACCGGCTGTTTGACCCGCTCCACGGCACCGCGCTGGTCGTAGAAGTCCTGCCACCGGTAGCTGGACCGCGCCACCGGCGTGAACACGCGCCGATCCTCGGCCAGCGGGATGCGCACCGCGTCGCTCACCGGGCACCGATCCATGCCCTTGCAGGTGACCCCCGAGTAGCGCGCCGGACAGCGATACTTGAGCGACTCGCGAGCCTGCTCGAAGCCGCCGTAGGCCATGCGGTGCAGCTCACCGGTCCGCGGGCACATGCAGGATACCTGGCCGTCGTGGGTATAGATCACGTTCTCCTGACCGCTCACCCGCTTGGTGAGGACGCCATCCTGTTCCGCCTCTCCGTCCTTCCAGCAGTTTCGAATGTCGATGACCGGCTTGATCTGATGCTGTTGCCACAGCCGATTGATCAGCTTTTGGTCGTCGTAGCCCTTGTCGGCGCTCAGGCGATCGCACCGTTGCAGCAGCTCGGGATGACGATCCTGCATCTGATCAAGCAGTCGCTGTGCCTGCGGCTGCTCACCGGTCGACGCCTTGGTGACCTCGAACGCCAGCGGCACCTCGTAGGTGGCGTCCACGACCAAGTGCAACAGGTAGCCGAACCAGTAGTGTTTCTTCTTGCCTTTCTTCTCGCCCTTCGCGGCCGCCCGAACGCCAAGCGCCCCGCTGGCCACCTTCGCCCCCCCCTCGCCCGCTGCGCCCGCCATCTGGACGCAGCCCCTCGCCACCGTCGTGTACGGCACCAACATGTTCGGCGACGCCGCCCGCGACATCCTCGACCCCAAGCTGCGCGGCGGCGTCGAGCCGTTTCGGCGTCAAGACCGCCAAGGCCGCCCGCCGCATCAAGTCCAAACGCCGACGGCGTGGGCGAAGGGGCTGGCCGAGGCCCTGGTGGTGAGCCGGCACGCCCTCAAGAACGCGTTCATCCCCGTGGTCACCATCGTCGGCCTGCAGATACCGATCCTGATCGGCGGCACGGTGATCATCGAGCAGATCTTCATGCTGCCCGGCATGGGGCGGCTGATCGTGGAGTCGCTGCTGGTGCGCGACTACCCGGTGGTAATGGGCATCATGCTGTTCTTCAGCATCGGCCTGATGCTGACCAATTTGGTGGTGGATCTCACCTACGGCTTCCTGGACCCGAGGATCCGCTCGTCATGAGTAGTGTCGGGATGCCGGAGAGCGTGCGCCGGTCGGCCGTGGTCACTTTCTTCCGGCGCATCGTCAAGGAGAAGCCGCTCGGCACCGTGGGTGCCGTGATCACCGCGCTGCTCCTGCTGGTGGGGATTTTCGCCGACCTGCTGGCGCCGTACGGGATGAACGAAACCAACATGGAGCAGCCGTTGGCCTCCCCCTCCGACAGCAACTGGCTGGGCACCGACGACCTGGGCCGCGACGTGTTGACGCGGGTCATCTACGGCGCGCGGGTGTCGGTGATCGTGGGCCTGGCGGGCGCCACTCTCGCCACGCTGATCTCTCTCCTGATCGGCCTCATTTCGGGTTACCTGGGCGGCACCTTCGACCTGCTGACCCAGCGGCTCGTCGATGCCTGGATGTCGCTGCCGGACCTGATCGTGCTCATGGTGATCATTGCATTCCTCGGCGGCGGCATGGTGCCGATCATCGTGGTGCTCGGCGTGGCGGGGGGCATCACCGGCTCGCGCATCATCCGCGGCGCGGTGATCAGCACCAAGGAAGACGCCTACGTGATGGCGGCGGCGGCGATCGGCGGGCGCACCACGCGCGTCCTGCTGCGCCACATCCTGCCCAACGTGCTCGCGCCCGCGGTGATCCTGCTCACGCTGCGCATTCCGGCGATCATCCTTTCCGAGGCGAGCCTCAGCTTCCTCGGCTTCGGCATCCAGCCGCCGTTTCCCAGTTGGGGCGCCATGCTCAGCGGACGCAGCCGCGAGTTCATGTTCGTGGCGCCGTGGACCGTGCTGTGGCCGGGCCTCGCCCTCGCCACCGTCGTGTACGGCACCAACATGTTCGGCGACGCCGCCCGCGACATCCTCGACCCCAAGCTGCGCGGCGGCGTCGGCCGCTTCGGCGTCAAGACCGCCAAGGCCGCGAAGCGCATCAAGTCCAAACGCTGACCCATGCGCTGTATTGGCGTGTTCTTGGGTAAACCCGGTACCCCTGACCCACTACCCAGGCGGCTCAGTTCGATCGCTTGGTCATTGCTGGCAATAGTGCTACCATCGCTCCGTGGACAAGGAGTTGGAACGGATCAGGCGGAGCCCCTCGAATGTCCGGTTCCACGACCTTCGGAAAGTCTGCGAACGCTACTTCGGGGAGCCGCGGCGGCACGGTAGCCACCTGATCTACCATACGCCGTGGCCGGGAGAGCCGATGGTCAACATCCAGCCACGCAAGGGTATGGCCAAGCCCTATCAGATCCGCCAAGTGCTCAAGGCTATCGACAAGCTGGAGGAGGTACAGTGATGGATCGCTACACCTATCGCGTTATGTGGTCCGAGGAGGACGAGGAATACGTTGGGCTGTGCGCTGAGTTCGCGTTGCTCAGCCATCTGGCCGAGACTCCGGAGAAGGCTTTTGCCGGTATCCGCGACCTGGTGGCCTTCTGCGTGGATGACTTGCGCAACAGGGGCGCTCCGGTCCCCGAGCCGCTGTCCACTCGGCGCTACAGCGGCACGCTCACTGTTCGTATTCCGCCAGAGTCCCACCGAGCTCTTGCCCTGGACGCCGCGGAAGCCGGCGTCAGCATGAATCGCTTGGCTGCTGAGCGACTGTCCTTGCGCCAGCGGTAGAAGTGGCACGTCTCAGTTGGCGTGGGATTCGTCAGTACCCGCGCGCGAGCAGCGGCGGCGCAACTACCTCCCGCGCGTTTGACAGCACTCGCAGGCAGTTGTGGCCGGGCCTCGCCCTCGCCACAGTCTCTCCGCAGTCCTCGTCGTGGTGCGCGTCGCCTACGGACTCGTCAGGATGGTGCCCGCTGTCCCGACGGCGACGAACCTGGTGCCCGTCCACGTGACGCCACGGAGCCTGGGGGACATAGGAACCTCACTTGGCTCCATCCACGCGTCACCGTCGCTGCTATGCACGATGGTCCCACGATCTCCCACGGCAACGAAACGCGTGCCGCCCCAGGCAACGTCATGCAGCCAATCCCGGCCGGATAAGACGCTCGCCACCTTCCACGTGTCGCCATCGCCGCTGTGCACGATCGTCCCGTCGTTGCCGACCGCTACGAACCGAGTCCCGCTCCAGGCGACGCCTTCGAGGCCGCGCGTCGTAGCGCTGTCACTGGCGATTGTCCACGTATCGCCGTCGCCACTGTGCACGATCGCCCCCTCTTCGCCCACAGCTACGTACCGCGAGCCGTTCCAGGCGACTGCGTGGAGATTCTGCGCCGGAGCGCCGCCACTCGCAACCGTCCACGTATCGCCGTCGCCGCTGTGCATGATCCGCCCCCGGTCGCCCACCACCACGAACCGAGAGTCGCCCCACACTATTCCATGCAGTCTATCGCGTTGTTCGCCAAGAAGCGCGGGGTTGTTTTCGGCAGCCGTCCAGGTGTCCCCGTCGCTGCCGTGCAGAATCGTTCCCGACGATCCGACCACTACGAACCGCGTGTCGTTCCGGGCAATGTCGCGAAGCCACCACCCCGTACCGGTATCACCGGCGCCTATCCACGTCGTGCCGTCACTGCTGCGCACAATCGTTCCGGCCCCTCCGACTGCGACGAAGCGTGCGTCATCGCTCCAAACGTCGTAGAGATCATCCCGGTTGGCAACGGAAGCCGGTTCGTCCCAAAGCGCCCCGTCCGCGCTCGTCAGGATCATTCCGTTCCGGCCGACGGCTACGAAACGCGACCCACTCCACGCTACTCCATATGGCCACGACGCCTTAGCCGTGACGCTGACGGTCGCTTCCGTCCATGTGGCGCCGTCGCTGCTGTGCACGATCAAGGGCCGCCAAGTTGTTGCGTTCCGCCGAACGTCCTTCCTAACTCCGACGGCGACGAATCGCGACCCGCTCCACGCCACTCCCTCCAGCCACGACTCGGCTGCCGTGACGCTGACGGTCGCTTCCGTCCATGTGGCGCCGTCGCTGCTGTGCACGATCAGGGCCGCTCCGTCTTTCCAACCGACGGCGACGAAACGCGACCCGTCCCACGCTATTCCATTCAGATCCGCTGACCCCGCCGTGACGCTGGCGGTCGCTTCCGTCCATGTGGCGCCGTCGCTGCTGTGCACGATCAGGGACTGCGTGGACGTTCCGTCCGACCACCAGCCGACGGCAACGAAACGCGACCCGCTCCATGCCACTCCTTCCAGTCCTTCCAGCCTCGCTTCGGCTGCCGTGACGCTAACGCTTGCATCCGTCCACGTGTCGCCATCGCCGCTGTGCACGATCGTCCCGTCGTTGCCGACCGCTACGAACCGAGCCCCGCTCCAGGCGACTCCTTTGAGGCCGAGCGTCGTAGCGCTGTCACTGGCGATTGTCCACGTATCGCCATCGCCACTGTGCACGATCGTCCCCTCGTCGCCCACAGCTACGTACCGCGAGCCGTTCCAGCCGACTGCGTGGAGATGCTGCGACGGAGCGCCGCCACTCGCAGCCGTCCACATGTCGCCGTCGCCGCTGTGCACGATGCTTCCGTCCTGGCCGACGGCAACGAACCGCGTCCCTCCCCAGACGATGTCGCGATGACTTCTGTTCCATTCGCCGTTCGGAGATTGAACGCCCCCGCCTTGCCGCACCAGTGTCCACTGCAGTCCCGGTTCTGGCAGGGGCGTCGGGTTCGCTCCCGGCTCGGTGGCTGGCACCGCCGCCCTGCAGGCAACCAGACCGACACCCATGGCTGCCAAGACCACCAAAGCCAGCGTCCGTCGGCATGCTCCCATAATCGTCATACTAATCGCCCCGAAGTAATCGTATCGGACGTCATCGAGCTGACTCACGGTCGTGCCGCCTGAATCGTCAGTATGAGACTCACGCCGAATCCTTATCTTCATCTTCATATTGTCTCCTTGTTCTTGCCCTCCATGGCATGACCAATTGAACACAACGCAACGGCGTTGCTGCCAGACCCTGACCCGGCTCTGCATCGCGCAGACGCCCTTACACTATGTTCGCTCACGTCGAACTCCTTTGGGTGCCAAACACCAAAGATCCACCGCTCCCCGTGGCTTCCCTTTCGAAATGTGACTCACTCGGTCTTTCTCAGGAAGAAGAACCTTCCGTAGTGACCATATCTGTGTCGAGTCACCCACATGTCCGTAGTTCTGTCGTACTTCAGCTCATGATAATAGTAGGAGAACGCTACCTGGTTCTCGATGCCGGTAGGAGCATATGCTACGCGAAGCTCACGACCAACCCACATTTTACTGAGTTCGTCAGTGGTAACACCGTCTTGAGTACCGCTGGTCACCGTGAAGTAGAAAAAGTTCTCGTCAGGAACGTGCCGAATGCTTCCCGTCAGTATCCAGACTTCGCTCGTCGCTCCAATCTCGACGTAGCGTTCCGTGAACGTATTGTCGTCAATCGTGAACGTGTAGACACCGGTCGACTGTCCTTCTTCTCGATCGATGGGGTGCTCAAATACCCAGGTTCCGACAATGGATCCCGGAATGGGATCTCTGACTCTCGTGTAACGCCAGAAACGAGTTTCGGCATCCTCCGTTGGCCACTGGTGAATGAATACCACGTCCTCACCTGCCCAGACGTATTGCTTGTCGACACTTCTCTCAACAAGCTCATCGTCATGGTAATCCATCCACTTCCGAGTTATGGTGCTACCGTCAACTACCCAGGTGCCGCTGGCAGCCGACTGATAATCGAATGTACCGTCATCGAGCAACCCGAGCTCGTGCTCGATCCATCGACTCTTGGTAAACGTCACTGTGTATTTGATGGTGCCAACGTGCTCGTCATTCTTGTAGTAACCTCCCGTCGTCGTCCAGGTCCCCAACAGCGTAGGCTCGACCTTCTCTACCTGTTCTTCCGGCTCCGTCGTAGTCTTCGGAGTCGCCGCCGTGCAACTATTGCCAAGGATCGTCACGAACACGACCAGTAATACCATCAGTCCGAACCGCAATACCGTGCGGCCTGCGGAATCCTCCGTACTATTCCCGCTCATCTTTGGTGAATACCCTTTCGTAATACCCATAGGGACGAAACCTATTACCGTAGGCCTCGTGCAACCGCATGTTGGTGGGAGGCTCACGTCCTTTGCCATCACTCTCCCTGCTTTGCGAGGATATGCGAGTACTGCCCGAACGCCGGCATCGGCAAGTCCGGCTGCCCAGGTTCATGTGCCCACCACGAGATGAGGATACGACCGTCGCCGGTCGGCGCGTAGGCCCATCGCCACGGTCCCTCACGTGGCGGCGCGTCTTCGCCGCGGTTCGTGGCCGACAGGTCGCTCGCGTGGATGTAGTACAGATCCGCGTGATGTTCGTAATTCCCAACCAGGATGTAATCCCAGCGGCCAGGCGAGACCGAGTGGTAACGGAATGTCCCGTCGGCTCTCAGCGTGAACGTCCAGCGTAGCGTGTCCTCATCGTCTCGCGGCACGCGCTCCCACGTGCCGACGATGTCCGGCGCCGCGTCCTCGACTCGCTGGTAGATCGTCAGATCCTCGGCGTCATCGTCCCAGAACTCCAGGATCAAGCGGCCGTCCTCGGCAAATAGGTAGCTCTTCTCCGTCGTTACGATCGCTTCCTCTTTACGTTCGCGCTTCGTGATCGTTTCGTCGTCGGCACTCCAACCGCCTGAGCTGGAACCCCAGGGCTCCAACACGGTAGTACCGTCGAAGGCGAAGTGCTCACGGAACCCGACCCACCGTTCGCCGGTAAACGTCAGCGTCTCGTGAATGAATCCTGTCTTATCCCATGAGCCGTCCTCGTTTTGCTCCCAGAAGTCGATGTCGGTGGTCTTCCACGTCCCGATGAGCCTCTGCTTCGGCGTGAGTGGCGGCGGTTCTGGTTCCGGCTCGGGCTCCGCCGTCTTCGGCGTAGCGCCCGAGCACGCCGCGATCAGCACCGGCATGACCAACAGGAGCGGAAGGACGGCTCTCCAAGTTTGCTTCATAGTGTAACTCCTTGCTTACCCCGGCCCGATTTTTGACCCGCGGCTATCGTCACTTGACGGCGCTGCTGCAACCGATGAGCAACGCCAACAACCCAATCGTGTCTTCCTACTTGGCATTGAACTATTCCACGCCAGTCCGTGCGGCCGCGCCCCCAAAATTGGGGGTTTTTCGGCCATCCGAAGTTGTCGAGAGCCAATCGATGAGGGCGACGGTGGTCTGCCCGTACCGAATGGGACCCTGAGCGGGGCGTCAGCACACGAAACGGACCCTTCGCACCAAGCCCGCCTGCAGCGTGATGCCGAGCCCCGCGTAAATCTGCTTGACCAGTGAAGCCCGGCGATATGTTCTATCGTGCCCGCGCGTCGTGCGGGGAGTCCGACGCTACGGGCTCCGCTTCGGGACGTGGTGCGCCGACAGGACCAAGCGTACCAAGTCCGCCTGTCGCGAGATGGTGGCGGCGGCGCTGGCGGAAGGCAACACGGTGGGTGAGATCGCGACGGCGACGTTCCGCGCGGAGAGTTCCGTTCGGTGGCATCAATCTCGCGGTGCCAAATCCCCGTATGTTGCCACACGCCGCTCAGCCCAGGACCGGTTGGCGGAGGTGTCCGGTGCGGTCCGGTTCGCGATCGCGGTGTACGACCCTCTCGCAGCCGGTGACGGCAAGTACCAGCAGACCCATCAGGACCGCTCTGAATAATAACCTCGCGGTGTCCTCCTACGCGGGCTCGTCCGGCCCGATCGACTTCGATTTCACTATTCCACGCCGATCCGCGACCTGCACCCCCAAAACTGGGGGTTTTTCGGGTGTTCGTGGCTGTGGAGCACGGGGCGGTGGGGCGACGGTGCTCGGATGCGCCGATGCGGACGGTTCTGACGGGATTTCAGCGCATGGACAGGACGATTCGGACCAAGTCCGCCTGCCGCGAGATCCCGAGCTTGGCGTAGATCTGTTTGACCAGCCAACGCACCGTGCTTTCCGCCCGGAACGTGGTCTTGGCGATCTCGCGCACCGTGCTGCCTTCGGCCAGCGCAGCCGCCACTTGGCTCTCGGCACTGGTGAGGCCGAAAGTCTCCGCCACCAGGTCGGCGTCGACGTTGGGCCTGCTGGCCGGGTCCATTATCAACACGAGCGCGGCCGCGTTCCGTGCGCCAATTTCCAGCCGACGGACGCGATGGATGCCGACGGGGTTGATATGCACCACCAGCCTTGGCAGCAGCGGTGAGCGCTCCAACGTCATCGAGCCGCCTGCCACCTGGCGGCCGCGTACCGCCAACGCTTCCTTCAGCAACCTGCCCAGTCTGACGTCGTCGGTTGCCGAGCGCGCGTGCAGCACGCCGTCGCGATTCGCTAACGCACGGCCTTGGCGGAGGATCTTGCGGGCGCGGGAGTTCGCCCTGACGATTTTCCCGCGGCGGTCCAGGAAGACTGCCCCAACCATAGCGTTGGCCAGCAGTCCGGCGAGAGAGGTGCCCAGAGTGTGGGCGCGCACAAGGATGGGGCGATGCATGTGTCGGATATCTTCCAGTTCGAAATCCCGAGTTCCTGCGCAGATACCGTACATGCGGCCCGGCTTGGCATCGCCCCCTAAACTGGGGGTTCTCGGTCTACTGAAGGGGACGGGGTTGCTGGAGGCTCCGGCACGATGCCCCCAATGAGCGATCTCTCAAGACCTCACGCTGAGCGAACGGTCAGCACCAATAAGACCGGGTGGCCTGCCGGGAGATTCCCAACGTGCCGGCACGTCCCTGCCCGGAGTCCGGCGCTACGGGCTCCGCTTCAGGTAAAGACAAAATCGCCCACTTCTATCTCACTGCCCGCTTGGAACTTACCGACAGCGCAATTGGCTCCTCCATCCAATCAGCACGGGCGGGGCCGCGCTCTGTGCGCCGATTTCCGGCCGATGGACGCGATGGATGCCCACCGGTTGACATGTACCACCCGCCTCGGCGGCATCGGTAAGCGCTCTACCCTCATCGAGCCTCTCGGTGACCGTGTGCCCGCGAGGTGTCTGAGGCCTGGGGCACATGTGCTCGGCGCTATCTCTCTTACCTTGGCTCAGCGCGCGGACAGCACCAATCGGACCAGGTCGGCCTGCCGGGAGATTCCCAACTTGCTGTGGATCTGCTTGATGAGCCACCGCACGGTGCTCTCCGCTCGGAACGTCGTCTTGGCAATCTCGCGAACCGTGCTGCCTTCAGCCAAGGCGACCGCCACCTGGCTCTCGGCGCGGGTAAGGCGGAGGGTCTCCGCAACGAGGTCGGCGTCGATGCTCAGCCTGTTTCCCGGGTCGACGATAAGCACGAGTGCGGCCGCGCTCCGTGCGCCGATGTCAAGCTGATCGACATTGACACACACTGGGTTGACATGCACCACCAACCTCGGCAGCAGCGGTGAACGCTCCACAGACATCGAGCCGCTCGCCGCTTGGCGTCCGCCTTCTGCCAACGCGTCATCCAGAAAACGGCCGAGTCTGGCGTCGTCGGTCGCCAGGCGGGCGCGCAGCACGCCGTCCCGGTCCGACAGCCCATCGCCTTGGCGAAGGATCTCACGGGCGCTGCCGTTGGCATCCAATATGCGCCCGCGCCGGTTCAGGAACACCACGCCCACCTGGTTGTTGTCGAGCAGACTACTGAAGGTGAGGCCGAGGGCCTCGGCGCGCACAAGTGCGTGACGAACCCGGACGAACTGCCGGATGTGCCCGAGAATGTGTCGTATGGACTCGATATCAGCGGAATTCCAACCGTCGGCGGCTACCGGATCGGCAATGCCGATGAGAATGTCCAACCCATCCGGGCCGTCCATTCGCGCGTTCCAACCATCCTGGCAGTCTGACATGCGTAGCGCTTCGTTGTAGGTCGGTGAACGGTTCAACTCCGGTTCGGTGAACATCTTGGTCACATGTACCAGGCCCTCGTCAGGGAGCCGCATGAAGCGAGGTATGCGTTCATCCTGGGAGAAGTATCGTTCGACGTACAGCTTCGCGAGATCCAGCCGAAGTTCGCCGCGGAAACAGAGCCGATCAAAGAGCCACTCAGGGCGTGCGGGTGGCGCACGTGATCCATCACGGTCTACGACAACAAGGTGCATCCCCTGAGTGCCGAGCGCTTCATCGATCAGCGCCGAGGCTGCGACCCAGCCCGCGTCGCCGAGCATCGCTCCATGCAACGACTCGACAGCACGATCGATCTTGTCCTGCTGGTCCATGTCCCTCCTCCTGCGATACGCCGAAGAGCCGGTGAGGTGTACGATCATTATTGAAGGACCACCATAACAGGTTGTTCATGTTCTGTCCGTATCCTTCCCTCAAGCCCGACCCTACCCTTGCGGCACGGGTGCGCGTGGCTGGGTGGCGGGAGCAATGCCCCGACTGCCCCGCGGTGGGTTTGACAGGCGGCGCGGCCGCCGGTAGCCTGCTCCCAGCGGCTGCTTCGCAGCCGGAATTTAACAGGAGGTATTGCATGAACAAGACCCATGCGATCGCCGTGGTGCTTCTCGCCGCCGCGGCGATGTGGCTCTCCGCGGCCGGAGAGCAGGACAGCGAGATGGCGGCGGCCGGCGACGGCGGCCCGCAGTACGGGGGCACCCTGACCGCGGTCAGCGCCGCCTTCGTGATCGGCCCGGAGAGCCCCGACCCGGCTGACGGTCAGGGCCACTCCACGCTCTTTCTCTCCCTGATCCAGGAGCGCCCGCGGTTCGGCGACCACGAGAAATTCGGTCCCAAGGGCACCGGCGAGTACCCCTTTACCCTGGTTGGCCCGATGCCCGACAAGTACGCGCGCGGACTGCTGGTGGAGAGCTGGGACGTCACGCCCGAGCAACACACCTGGCACTTGCGCAAGGGCGTCATGTGGGCGGCGGACAACGTCGACTTCATGGAAAACCGCGAGATGGTCGCCGCGGACGTTGTCGCCGACCTCAAGTACTACCGCGAATCTCCCGCCGGGGCGCGCTTCAAGGGCGTGTCCGGCGACATCACCGCCACCGACAGCCACACCGTGGTGATCGAGTTCACCGAACTCGACATCGGCATGCTGAACATCCTCACGATGGGCGGGACGACCGCCATTTCGCCGCCCGAGATGGAGGCGGCGGGCATGGACAAGTGGGCAAACCAGGTGGGCACCGGACCGTTCATGTTCGACGACTACGAGATCGACTCCCACATGACCTACGAGCGCAATCCGAACTACTGGGACAAGACCACCATCGATGGACAGGAGTACCAGCTCCCGTTCGTGGACAAGGTGATCGTCCCGATCATCGCCGACGAGGCGTCCATGGTCGCGGCACTGCGCACCGGCCGGGCCGACATGGCCAGCTCGGTGTTCGCCGTGCACTGGCAGACGCTCGACGAGACGGCGCCCGACCTGAACTCGCACCGGTTCCCGATTTCGTTCGGGTCGACGGCCTACCTGAAGACCACCGAGCCGCCGTTTGACAACCGCGACGTGCGCCGCGCCATGATGGTCGGCACCGACCTGACCGGCTTCCAGAAGCTGCGCCAGGCGGGCGACCTGGAGTTGCCCACGCACTGGTTCCCGGTCGATCCGATCATGCCCTCCTACACGCCGATGGACGAGCTGCCGGAAGAGACCCGCATGCTGTACGACTACGATCCGGAGAAGGCGAAGCAGATGCTCGCCGACGCCGGCTACCCGAACGGCTTCACCATCGACTACACCACCCTGGGCTGGCCCGAGTTCATGACCGACGGGGCGCTGCTCAAGGACCAGTGGGAGAAGATCGGCGTTACGGTAAACCTGCAGGGCTTCGAGGCGGCGGTGTGGAGCGCGCACGCGCGCGAGCGCACCTACACCGGCTCGGTTCGGCAGGGGCACTGCGGCGGCTGCCCGGTGACCACGCTGCCGCGGTTCACTACCGGGCACACCCGCAACTACACCGACTGGTCCGATCCCAAGTTCGACGCGATGGTGGAGGAACTGACGAAGGAGCTGGATCCGGCGAAGCGCAACGAGATGATCAAGGAAGCGTCGATCTACCTGCTGAACGAGGTGATCGCGGTTCCGCAGGCAGTCAAGGTGCAGGGCCGCTTCTGGTGGCCGTGGATTCAGAACTATTACGGCGAGACCTACCTCGCGAGCACCAACACCTGGCTGGAGCCTTCCGCCTGGGTGTGGATCGATCAGAACATAAAGAAGGAGATGGGCTACTAAGCCAAGCAGCCCTGATCTGAGGCCCGAAGCGGGCAGTTCACGCGGCCACGGGAGCACATCCCGTGGCCGTTTTGTTGGCTCATTTTCCGTCGGCGTTCCAGTCCCGGTAGATGTCGGCGATCACGTCGTCGATGCGCGAACGGTGGGTCTCCACGTCGTGGATGGCGCTCTGCGCGGATGCCTGCTGCAGCAGCACGGTGATCGGGGTGCGGGCGGCGTCGAACGTGTAGTGGTGGCGGTTGCCGTCGCTGCCGGTGAACCGGACGCCGGCGAGGCGCGGCGCGGCGGCGCTGCCGGTCTCGATCGTGAGGTGGCGGCGGTCGCCGAAGCGGCGGCGCAGTGTGGCGAAGTCACCGTCGTAGGCGATGCGGCCGCGGTCGATCAGGACGATGCGCCCGGCCAGTTGCTCCAGCTCGTCCATGTCGTGGCTGGTCAGCATGACCGTAACGCCGCGCTCGCGGTTCAGGGTCTTGATGAAGTCGAGGATGGTGCGCTTCGCGAGCACGTCAAGGCCAATCGTGGGCTCGTCCAGGAACAGGATCTCCGGCTCGTGCAGCAGCATCAACGCGATGTCGGCGCGCATCTTCTGGCCTAGGCTGAGCTGCCGCGCCAGGGTGTGGAAGAACTCGCCGATGCCGAGCAGCTCCTTCACGAAGGCGAGCATCTCCCGGTAGCGCGGGCGCGGGATCTCCCACACCACCCGCTTCCACTCGAAGCTCGCCGCCACCGGCTGGTCCCACCACAGCTCGGTGCGCTGACCGAACACCACGCCGATGCGGCGCACGTAGCGGACGCGCTCGCTCATCGGGTCCATGCCGAGACAGCGCACGGTGCCGGCGGTGGGCGCGAGCACACTGGACAGCAGCTTGACGGTGGTGGACTTGCCGGCGCCGTTGGGCCCGGCGTAGGCGACGATCTCGCCGCCGCGGATCGCCAGATTCACCCCGCGCAGGGCTTGAATCTGGCGAATCGTGGGCCGGAACAGGTTGGTCAGGACGTCGCGGAACCGCTCCGAGCGCTGGCGCTGGAAGAAGGTCTTGTCGACCTCGCGCAGCTCAACCGCGATGTCCCCAGGCGATGTAACGCTGCGATCCGGTCTGTGCATAGTGTTCCATACCCTTCTTGAATACGAATCCCGCCACCAGCGTCAGCAGCAGCGCCGCCAGCGGCGTGTGCCAGAGCCGCGGCGCGGCGATGCCGAGGAGCTGGCGGCTCGGATACCAGGCGACGAAGCCGACCGGCAGGATGGTGAGCATGCCGGTCAGCGCGATGGCGCTCAAGCCGTCGAGCGGGAACGCCTTGAGCTGATACAGGAAGTTCACCGCGCGGCTGCTGATCTCCTCGGCGGCCACCGGCGCCCAGAACGCCAGCGCGCCCCACAGGAACGAGAACGCCAGCGCCACGGTGCAGGACGCGAACAGGTTGGCCGCGAACAGCAGCCACCAGTGCGCCGGGAACCCGGCGCCGAGCTGCACGATGGCCCAGGCGGTGATGCCGGCGCCGGTGAGCAGCGACCACGCCCCGGAGAACGGCATGAATCCCTCGGTCAGCAGCCCCATCCACAGCGGCTGCGGCTGCACCAGCAGGTGGTCGAATTGCCCGCGCCCGATGCGCCGGCTGACGTGCAGCACGTTGTAGCTGAAGCCGACGTCCAGGAAGCCGCGCACCAGCGCCGCGTAGCCGAGCATGAAGATCACCTGGTCGCGCGACCAGTGGCCGATGCCGCCGAACCGCTCGGCGAGCAGGAACACCGCGGCAACCCCGGCCAGGTTCAGGATCACGTCGGAGACCACGTTGATCAGGAAGAAGCGCAGGTCCTTGGTCATCCACATGAAGTCGAGGTGCGCCTGCACCCGCCAGCGCGCGAAGAGCGTGCGTGATCTACCCATCGCACTTACCCTCCATGGGTTACCAGGCGCTCGCGGTTGGCTTTCCACATCAGGTGCGCGAGCGGCCACAGCAGCGCCGCCCACCCCGCCTGCAATGCGAGCAGGAACAGCGCATCGCCGGTGCCGGTGTAGATGCGCAACGGGGCGGAGGCCAGCGCTGCGAACGGCAGGTAGCCCAGGAGCTCTCCAATGCCCCACGGCATGAGCGCCAGCGGGATCACCGCCCCGGAGAGCAGCGTGCTGACGGCGGTGCGCAGCTTCATCATCGCGTGCACGCTGTGTTCCAGCAGCACCATGACGCTCGCGAAGATGAAGTCCAGCGCGGCGGCGACCAGCACCGCGAGAATCAGGCTGCAGGCGAACAGCAGCGCCGCGCCGGCGCCCGCGGGCAGCGGATCGACGCCCAGCAGCGGCGCCAGGCAGAACAGCGGCAGCGAGAACAGCAACAGGTCGCGCAGACCGGCGCCCGCCATCTCGGCCGTGAACTGGCCGAACACCCCCGCCGGACGCAGGAACCGGTTGGCGATGTCCCCGCTCGTGAGCGCGAGCTCGATCCCGGTGCCGAGCGTGAGCTGGCTGGCGAACACCTCGGCGATCAGCGTGTAGGTCAGCACCGCGGCGCGCGTCATGCCCGCGGTCGTGCCGGTCTCCGGCAGCACCGTGCGCCACAGCGACAGCAGCAGCGCCACGCGCAGCAGCCGCAGCCCGAAGTCCCCCGCCAGCACCCAACCGCGGTCGTCCAGCGAACGCACGGCCGCCATGGTCAGCGTCTTGAGATGCTTGCGGGCCGCGCGGACATGATCGATCGCTCCTGCCATGGCGCGCGAAGTTCGTTCGACGAGCCGCCGATAGTCAAGGCGCTGCGCGGCGAATCCTGCGATTGGTCGGGAAGGGACTCCCATGGAATCATGCTGCTTGGCGGTGCGGCGCCGGGCGACGGCGGCGGCGGAGCAGACCGGCTGGGCGCGCGATGAGGCAGGCGCCCGCATCGCGTACCGCTCAGAGTTCGCCCGGCTCGGCCACGCGGTATCCGACGCCGCGCTCGTTGAAAATCCAGGTGGGCTTCGCCGCATCCTCGCCGAGCTTCCTGCGGATGGTCTTGATGAAGATGCGCACCAGGTTGGCGTCGCCGGCGTTGCGCTGGCCCCACACCCGACGCAGCAGCGTGTCGTAGGTCACCACCCGTCCGGCGTCGAGCGCGAGCACGCGCAGCAGCTCGTACTCGGTGGTGGTCAGCGCGACCGGCTCGCCGCCCACGGTCACCCGGCGGCGGTCGAAGTCGATGGCGAGCGCGCCGAGCACGAACGGCTCGGGCGCCTCGGTGCGGCGCAGCGCGGCGCGGATCCGCGCCACCAGCTCGGTTCGCGAGAACGGCTTGACGATATAGTCGGCCGCGCCCGCTTCGAGCGCCGCGGCGGCCGAGAGCGTGCCGGTATCGATGCGGCCCGCGTCGAGCAGGTCGCCGATCAGGCATCACCTCCAGAAGCTGCTCGGGCGGATGGCCCGGCATGCGAAGTCTCTCCGCGATGCGCCGCGCCTCCCGGTTGACCGACACCCACGTCCGCCCTTGGCATCGAACACCACCACGCCGCCCGGCGGCGAGCGCGGCCCGCGGCGAGCGGCGGATTCCGGCCACCCCGCGAGCCGGTGCGAATCGGGGGTGCCCGGGCCGGCGAATCGGCGGTCTGCGCCGCCGCTACGGCGGCCGGCGGGTCGATACGGTGTGATATATCGAATACACACCGTAAATCACTAAATTGACACGTCAATACACACAATATTCACGCACATTTCACACAATGTCGACGTGCAAAGCGGTAAAATTCGGTCGGTCCGGCCCTGCGTGTTGCAGCGCCGCGCCGATGCCGCGTGAGCAGAGTGTTGGCGTTGCCGGCCGAGGAGCAGGCGAATGATGGTGAGCGAAGCGACGAGGAAACAGCTTGACATGGCAGGACTCCCCGCCGGTATAATCCAGAGCCCCAGAGCCCCAGAGCCCCAGAGCCCCAGAGCCCCAGAGCCCCAGAGCCCCAGAGCCCCAGAGCCCCAGAGCCCCAGAGCCCCAGAGCTGCGTCCGCGCGCGGGTGCTCCGGCGTAAGCTCCCCGTCCTCCGCAGCTAACGCATCGCGCAGGTCGAGCCCCGGCCCCTCCGAGCGTCGGCCCGCCCGCGCCGGGCGCCGTCCTCCCCCGCTTCTTTCCCGCTTCCGGCCTCTCGGCCTCGCCCGCCTCGCGCCCCTGGCGGCGTGCCTGCTGGCGGCGGCGCTGTTCCTGCTGCCGGGCGCGCAGACCGCCGAGGCGCAGACCACGGTCAAGCTGGTCGGCAACACCGGCCAGACGTCGTGGGGCGTCAGCGACGTCGATTTCGATTTCTCGGAAACGGCGTTCACGACCGGCAGCAACGTTGGGGGCTATGTGCTGAAGCGCGTGGAAATCGTCGCCAAGACTGGTACGGAGAACCGCAGCTTCTCCGCGACGGTCCGCGAGGGGTCCCGCACCGGCACCAGCCTGGGCACGCTGACGAACCCGACCCTGACCGGTTCCCTTGCGAACGCACAGTTCACCGCGTCCGGCAACGGCATCGCACTGAAGGCCACCACGACGTACGTCGTGGTGCTCGCCGGCACCGGGGCGAACCTTGACGCAACCACGAGCGACAACGAGGACACGGGGGCCGCGACGGGCTGGAGCATTGCGAACACGAACCGGATTCGAGGCGGCACCAGCGCCGGCGCGTCCCTCAGGATGGAGGTCTGGGGCTACGCCAACAACGCGCCCACGGTGGCGAACGCCATTCCGGACCGGGCGGCGCTGGCGGGCACGGCGTTCAGCTACGCCTTCCCGGCCAACACCTTCGCGGACGCGGACACGACCCACACCCTGACCTACACGGCGAAGAAGTCCGACGACAGCGCGCTGCCGTCGTGGCTGACCTTCACCGCGGGCACCCGCGCCTTCTCGGGGACGCCGGCGGCGGGCGACGCCGGCACGCTGTCGGTGAAGGTGACCGCGAGCGACGGCATCGCTTCGGTGAGCGACACCTTCGACATCGTGGTGAAGGCGTCCAACAACGCGCCGACGGTGGCGAACGCCATCCCGGACCGGAAGGCGGCGGGGGGCACGGCGTTCAGCTACGCCTTCCCGGCCAACACCTTCAACGACGCGGACGGCGACACCCTGACCTACACGGCGACGAAGTCCGACGACAGCGCGCTGCCGTCGTGGCTGACCTTCACCGCGGGCACCCGCACCTTCTCGGGGACGCCGGCGGCGGGCGACGCCGGCACGCTGTCGGTGAAGGTGACGGCGAGCGACGGCATCGCTTCGGTGAGCGACACCTTCGACATCGTGGTGAAGGCGTCCAACGCCGCCCCCACGGTGGCGAACGCCATCCCGAACCAGTTGGCGGTGGTGGGCACGGCCTTCAGCTACACCTTCCCGGCCAACACCTTCAACGATGCGGACGGTGACACCCTGATCTACACTGTGTTCCGCAGAGACCCTGGCACTGGCACCTTTAACCTGCTGCCGGGCTGGCTGACCTTCACCGCGAGCACCCGCACCTTCTCGGGCACGCCGGCTGCGGGCGACGCGGGCAACGTCGAGGTGGTCGTGGGCGTGTCCGATGGCATCGCCGAAACGGGCGACACCTTCGACGTCGTCGTGGTTGGTCCCCCGACGGTCAGCGGGGTCGCCATCTCGTCGACGCCCTCGCTCGATACCGACGACAGCGGCACGCCGGAGACCTACGGGCTGACCGAGGTCATCCGGGTGAAGCTCACCTTCAGCGAGGCGGTGACGGTGACCGGCACGCCGCGGCTGAAGATCAAGATGGACCCGAACTTCGGCGAGTTCTGGGCGAACTACGAGACCGGCAGCGGCTCCACGGAACTGTTCTTCGCCTACACGGTGGTGGAGCCGAACAAGTCGCCGAACGGCATCGCGGTGCTCGAGAACACGCTGGAGCTGAACGGCGGCACGATCAGGGCCGGGACCGCGAACGCGACCCTGGCGCATGCGGGACTGGCCCACGACGCCGGCCACAAGGTGGACTGGGAGGTCGCGGGGACGCCGGAGCCGCCTCCCCGGCCTCCTCAGCCACCCCAGCCACGGGACACGACGCCGCCGCGGGTGTCAGCCGCGCCGACGGTGGACGGCGCGACGCTCACGATCGTCTTCAACGAGCGGCTGGCCCGCGGCGCAATACCCCCGGCGGCGTTCGAGGTGGTGGTGGGCGGCGGCGGCGTCACCCCGTCGGCGGTCGAGGTGGACCACGCCGGCACGGGCCGGACGGTGACGCTGACGCTGCCGGCGCCGGTGGCCCACGGCGAGACGGTCGAGGTGCGCTACACCCGGCCCGCGGCGAGCGGCGAGCGGCTGCGCGACGTCGCGGGCAACGCGGTGGCGGACTTCACGCGGACGGTGACCAACGAGACGCCGGCGCCCCCGCCGGGATCGCCGGTGGCCGACGCCGGGGCCGACCTGGCGGTGGATCCCGACGCTTCGGTGACGCTGGACGGCTCGGCGAGCGCGGACCCCGACGGGGATGCGCTGAGCTATGCGTGGACGCAGACCTCGGGGGCGGCGGTGGCGCTGGAGGGCGCGGACACGGCGCGGGCGACGTTCACGGCGCCGGCGGAGCCGGGCGCGCTGGCGTTCCGGCTCACGGTGACCGACCCCGGCGGGCTGTCGGCCCTCGACGACGTCACGGTGACGGTGCGCGACGTGGGGCCGCGCTTCGCGGCGCCGGCGCCGGCGCCGGCGCTGACGCTGGTGCTGGACCGGGAGATGGAGCCGGTGGTGCTGCCGGCGGCCACGGGCGGCAACGGCGGCCCCCATACCTATGCGCTGACCTCGGCGCCGGCGGGCCTGGCGGGGCTTTCCTTCGATGCGGAGACGCGGACGCTCTCGGGCACGCCGGCGGCGGAGGGGCGCTGGACCTTCACCTGGACGGCCCATGACGGGGACTCCAACACCGCGCCTTCCGACGCCGCTCGGGTGACCTTCCGGGTGACGGTGGCGGCGACGGCGCCGGAGGTGCAGCGGCGGGCGGTGAAGCGCACCGTGGCGGCGCTGGCGGCGCACACGCTGGCGTCGGCGCTCGACACGATCGGCGCGCGGCTGAGCGGCGCCCTGCCCGGCGCGAACCTGACGCTGGCCGGCGAGTCGGTGCCGCTATTCTCTCCGTCCGGGGGGTCCGGGGCGGCCGCGGGGTGGCGCGCCGGCCCGGACCTTGGGCCCTGCCCGGTCGACGGGTTCGGCAACGGCTTCCGGCACGCCGGCTTCGGCGCGGCGCGCGGCGGCTGCGCGCCGGCAGGGCGGAGCCGGACCCTCGGGACGGCGGAGCTTCTGGGCGCGAGCGCGTTCTCGCTGACGCTCGGCGCGGCCCCTTCCGGGTCGACCGGGCGGGACGCGCGGCGGCTGGATGCCGGGGATGCCGCGCCGGCTGTCACACGGATCCGCGACGCGGGCGAGCAGGTGTGGTCGCTGTGGGGCCGGGGCGACCTGGGCGCGTTCGCGGGCCGCCCGGAGCCGGGGATGCGCTACGAGGGCGAGACGCGGACCGGCTGGCTCGGGGTGGACGCCCGGGCCGGGCGTTGGATCGCGGGCCTCGCGGTCTCGCACGGGACCGGCGAGTCCGACTACAGCTTCGCGGGCGGCGACGATCCGGCGGAGCGGGGCCGGCTTGAGACGGCGGTGAGCGCGCTCTGGCCCTACGCGCGCTGGACCTTCGGGAACGGGCTGGAGCTGCGCGGCATGGCCGGCGCGGGGACCGGCACCTTGCGCCACGCCCCGGGCGGCGGCGCGCCGGCGGAGGAGAGCGGGCTGACGATGTGGGCGGGCTCGGTCGGCATCAAGCAGAACC
This sequence comes from Spirochaetia bacterium, assembly GCA_965208575.1. Classification (GTDB taxonomy): domain Bacteria; phylum Spirochaetota; class Spirochaetia; order SZUA-6; family Bin103; genus Bin103. The sequence continues at coordinate 786,476 of CBDBOV010000004.1, forward strand.
TGCCGCGCGTGGTCGGGATCGACCTGGCGGCGCGCGGCGACGCGAGCTTCGCGCGGATCGCGTCCGCAGGCGGCGGGGAGACGCTCAACGGGCTGCTCGCCGACAGCTTGCGCGTGCGTGGAGGCGTGGAGGCGTCGCGGCGCTTCGCGCTGGGCGGCGAGCGGGCGCTCGTGCCGTTCCTGGAACTGGCGGCGCGGCAGGACGACGGCGACGGCGTGACCGGCACCGGCCTGGAGCTGGCGGGCGGGCTGCGCTTCGCGGCGCCCCGCGTCGACGTCGAGCTGCGCGGCCGCTGGCTGGCGGCGCACACCCGGGAGGGCACCGAGGAACGGGGGTTGAGCGTGAACGCCCGCATAGGGCCCGGGGCGCACGGGCTCGGGCTGTCGCTGATGCTGAGCCCGCGCTGGGGCGCGGGCACGGGCGGGGCGCAGGCGCTGTGGCGCGACGAGCTGCCGACGGCGGCCGGGGCGCCGCACGGCGATGCCGGCGCGCTCGACGCGCGCATCGGCTACGGGGTCGGGGTGGCTCCGCACGGGCTGCTGACGCCATTCGCCGAGACCAGGCTCGCCGGCGATCACTGGCGCCTCCGGCTCGGGACCCGGTTCGAGGCGGCGCACGTGAATCTCGGCGTCGAGCTCGCGGGCGAGCACCGCGAGGGCGGCGCGGCCGGGCCCGAGCAGGTGCTCAAGCTCGACCTGAAGCTGCGGCAATGAGCGCCGGCGCGTGTCGTTCACCAAACGCAAACGAACAAAGACCGCGCCATGACAGCCATGACATCGGTCAACTTCACTGGCGAGATCTTCGCAGAGGGTTCTTGCTATGTGGCCGTGTGCCGGGGACTGGACGTCTCGAGCTTCGGCGACAGCCCGGGTGACCACACAATGATGACGAAACCCGGCATTCGGCGAGGGGTCGCCCCGGCGCGGGGCGATCGACTTGAGGTGGAACTGCTGGGCGCCGAGGATCTGTGTCTCTCGGTTCAGGTGCTGCAGGAGTTCTACGTCCAGGCCACCCGAGCGACTCGCGCCGAGCCCCTGCCCCACGACGACGCATTGGCTTTCATCGACACTTGGCAGCGATTCCGGGTACAGGAGGTGTCGATTGCGCTGCTTCGGGAGGCGCTGGCGGCGACCAGGCGGTGGCGCGTGTCCTACTGGGATGCCGCCATCATCGAAGCGGCGCGGATGCTCGACTGTGACCAGCTTCTCACGGAGGACCTGAACGCCGGCCAGGTGTTCGACGGGATAACGGTGGTCAACCCATTCACGGCACTAACCGATACCCCTCCCGGTGCCATCCAAGGCTGACCGTGCAGGTCGGCCGTGAACTGGCCGAACACCCCCGCCGCCGGCCGGCGTGGCGATGCCGGCAGAGGTCTGGCTCCCCGCCTACACTGACCGAGTGATACCGCCATCGACACGGATGTTCTGACCGGTAATGTAGGCGGCGGCGTCCGAAGCCAGGAACGCGATCAACGCGGATACTTCCCGGACCCGGCCGTAGCGTCCGAGTGGAATGCGCTCGCGCCGCGCGGCCGCTTCCGGCAGGCTGTCGATAAAGCCGGGAAGGACGTTGTTCATCCGAATGCCGTCACTCGCATGCTGATCCGCGAACAGTTTCGCATACGCCGCGAGCCCGGCGCGGAACACCGCCGAGGTGGGAAAGTCGGTATCCGGCTCGACGGCGGCAAATGACGAGATATTGATGATCGATCCGCCGCCTCCGCGCGCCATGACCGGCGCCGCCAGCCGCGCTGCCCGCACGGCGGCGAGAAAGTACACTTCCATGCCCTCGCGCCACTGGTCGTCGCTCAGCTCCGACACCGGGCCGCGCGGCCCGTGCCCGGCGGAATTCACCAGTACGTCGATGCGTCCCCAGCGCGCGACCGCGGCGTCGACGAGACGGCGGAGATCCTCGTTCGAGCGGTTCGACCCCGTGACCCCGACACCACCCAGCTCCCGCGCCAGCGCTTCACCCTTTCCCGACGAGGAGAGGATGGCCACCGAGTGTCCCTCGCCGACAAGAGTCCGTGCCGCGTCGGCACCCATGCCGCTGCCCGCCGCGGTCAGCACCGCCACCCGTGAAGCCATCGTCCCGACGATACCTCCCGTCAGGACGAGCGTTCAATGGTCCCGCGGTACAGTCGCGGTGTCAGTCTGGTTGTCACGGTCCGGGGACTCACACTTGCGACGGCAGAGGCTCTCTGATCTCCTGGTCCTCTACGCCCGCCGCTTCACTGTGGAAATACAGGATGAAGGTTCCCAGCCAATGGCTCACGTCGTAGCCGCCGGTGAACGCGGCCGATACCGCGGCCTGCGCCTCGCGCCGCGCGCGGCCGGCCGCGGCGCGCCACCGCGGGCTCGCTGCCGCGCCGTGGCGGGCAATGGCGTGCAGGCACCAGGCACGATGGAACGCAAGTCCCAGCAGGTGCGCCGATTGCGGGTCGCCGGCGGCCGGCGCCGGCAGCGCGGCCAGCAACGGCTCCAGCGCCGCCGGCGGCAGGAAGCGGTGCAGCCAGGTGCGGTAGACGCCGGGCCTCAGAACCCGTCTCATCAGGTCGGCCTCGGCCAGGCAGGGCGACAGGAAGTCGCTTCCGGACGGCTCGTAGCGCGTCGGACAGGCCGTGTCCGCGAGAAACAGCCGCCGTGCCGCGGCGGCCAGCTTCTCGGCAGCGGCCTCGTCCCCCAAGGTGTCGAGGGCATCCAGCATCAATGCCAGCGAGAACGCGGAGTTGGCGTGCAGTCCGTTCCGGATCGGTGCCGGCAGGCGCCGGAAGTAGGTCACCGCCCGCGCTGCCAACAGCTCGGCCAGGGGAGCCAATGCCGCCCGCCAACGCGCCGCGGAGGACGTGTCGAGCCGCGCCAGCTCCGCCGCCAGCGCCAGCAGCCACGCCCAGCCGTAGGGCGCCTCGAACAACAGCGCCTCGGGCCGGTGCAGGTAGGCGACCTCCGCCGCCACGGTGGCGGGTCTCAAGTGGTGGTCGAACACCGCGGCGGAGCGCGCGTTGACCTCGGCTTGCCGCTGCAGGCGCATCACTCGCGCCAGGCACCAGTGCGCGTGCACCGCGGAGTGCCAGTCGAAGCAGCCGCCGAACGCCGGGTGCAACCCCGTACCGCGGTCGGTCGGCGCCGTGTACACGTGGTGCGGGGCGTACGGGTAGGCGCGGTCCACGCAGGCCAGCGCCAGGCGCGCCAGCCGTGGATACAGCGTAGCGGCGTGCAGGCTCACCGCGCATCCCCACGGCGCGCCCCGCCCGCGGGGAGACTACGGTCGAACGGCCGCGCCGCCACCGGGAACCTACACCGAGACCAGTTGGCGGCGCAGTTCCGCTACGCCGGGCGGGGCCTGCGCGAGTTGGTCCTGCCACCGGCACTCCAACGAGTAGGCGCCGTCGTAGCCGATGCGGGCGAGGGCACGCAGAAACGGCCGAAAGTCGTCTCCGGCCACGCCCGGCGGCGTTCGCTCGGCCTCTTCGGCCACGTGCACGTGCCGAATCAGGGCGCCGGCGCGTTCGATGGCGTCCGGACCCTCGTCCTCGCGCAGCATGTGGTACAGGTCCGCGAGCAGCATGACGTGCGGATGGTCAGCGGCGCGCACCGCCTCGGCGCCCTCGGTCACGCTGTTGATCAGGTTGCACTCGGCGGTGTTCAGCGGTTCCACCACCACGGTGACGCCGGCTTCGGCCGCGGGCGGACCGACGGTCCTCAGCGCCTCCACGAACTGCTGCTCCGCACGACCGCGGTCGAAGCCCTCGTCGACCTGCCGCGAGGCGCCGCTGCCGTACACGACGATGCCGATGCCGACCTGGCGGGCGCGCCGGAACGCGGTCCGCGCGTAGCGCCGCAGCCGCTCCAGGTCCACCTCCGGCCCGGTCGAGCGCAGATCGCGCGGCAGGAACACGTTGACCGCCGGGATCGGCAGCGCGGCCAGCGCGGCGCCGTCCGGGGGCCGGAACGCCGCATCGGGCTGCTCGGGCACCAACAGCCTCAGTACGGTCTCTTCGGCGAAGTCGATCGCATCCGCGACGGCGCGCAACTCCGCGTGCGCTCCGCACACGCCTATCCGTGGCTCACCCATGCCCCCTCCTCAGCAGTCGCCTGCGTGGTTGTGCGCGAGTGTAGCGCGTTGCCGACCCCGCGTCTCGCCTATCTGCGCCGCGGCAGGCAGTGGCGAGTGTGACGCCGGCCAGTCGCCGTCACGGTCGACGGCGTGCCGGCGCAGCCGACGGCCACCCGGACCGCGGCCGGAGGTTGCCGGCCAATGTCGTAGCGGCCAGCCGGCCTGCCTGGCGACCGTCTCTTCCGTTTACGGAACTGGGGCGCCGCGGCCGGCGTTGAACAGCCGGTACCACTCGGCGCGGGTCAGCGTGACGTTCACCCCGTCGGCCGCCTGCCGGATCTCCGCCGGCGTCCGGCCGCCCAGCAGCGGCTGTATGCCGGCCGGATGGCGCAGGATCCACGCGATGGCGATGGCGGCGGGATGGACATCGCGCGTCCGCGCCACGGACGCCAGTTCGCGCCGCACCGCGAGCAGCCGGGAGTCGGCCCCGGCCGCGTCCTCCCGGACCAGCCGGCCGGCGCCGAGCGGCGCCCACGCCTGCACCGTGATACTCCGTTGCATGCAGTACGCCAGGGTACCAAAGCCGCGTACCGGGCGGTCCGGCTGTGCGTCGTTGACCACCACGGCGTCATCGATCAGGTCGGGATGCGCCAGGCTCACCTGGAGCTGGTTCACCAGCAACGGGCGATCCAGGGCGGCCTGCAGCAGCTCGATCTGCCCCGGGGCGTAGTTGCTGACACCGAATTGGCGCACTTCGCCCGCGGCGTGCAGGCGGTCGAACGCCGCCGCCACCTCCGCCGGCTCCAGCAGCACGTCCGGCCGGTGCAGCACGAGCAGGTCCAGGTACTCGACCCGCAGGCGCGCCATGCTGCCGCGCGCGGCCGCCAGGATGTGCTCGCGGCTCGAATCGTAGCAGGTCCCCGCCCGCGAGGTGTCATCGGCGGAGCGCACCACGCCGCACTTCGATTGCACCACCACCCGCGAGCGCAGCGTTGCGTCCAGTTGCCAGATCTCCGAGAACGCCCGCTCCGCCTTCCCGAACGCGTATACGTCGGCCAAGTCGAAGTGGTCGATACCCGCATCCAGCGCCGCTTCCAGAGCCGCGCGAGCCTTCCTCCGGCGCTCGGGAGTCAACGCTCCCGCATCCCACGGTCCGCCCAGCGCCGCGCAGCCGTAGGCCAGCCGGCTCACCAGCGGCCCGCCCCGGCCCAACTGCATCCGTTCCATCACGCCTCCTCTGCCGTCATCGCGGACGGCGACCCCAATGATGACACATCTGAACCACCGCCGAATCCGAACCCCGCAGTTCGTAGCTTTCTGTCGGACTTCCTCCCACGTCGACGGCGTGCGCAGGGTTCGCGTTCGCCGGCCGGTGCGGGTGCGCAGGTTGTTGACAGGAAAATCGGGCGCACGGACATTGAAGACAAGGAAGCTGACATGGACACTGCGGTTGCCGCCGAACAGACCGATCGACTGCGGGTCGTCACGTCCGACGACTGCACGCTCGCCGACTTGTCCGCGTTGCAGGGGCACTGGACGCAGGCGCAGTACCTGAAGCTGACGAATGAAGCCAATCGCCTGATCGAGTTTACCGACGGACGCATCGAGTTTCTGCCCATGCCTACCCAGCGACATCAAGCGATTTCGCGATTCCTGTTCCGGGCCCTGGATTCGTTCGTTCGCGACATTGGCGGGGAGGTATTCTACGCGCCCTTGCGGCTGCGTATCCGCGACGGCAAGTTCCGCGAGCCGGATCTGCTGCTCGTCCGTGACGCCGACGACCCTCGCTGTCGGGACGACTATTGGCTTGGTGCGGATCTGGTCATGGAGGTGGTCAGTCCGGACAATCCCGACCGGGACATGGTGGACAAGCGCGTCGACTACGCTGAGGCGGGCATCCCCGAATACTGGATTGTCAACCCGCTCGACGAGACCGTGACGGTGCTCTTCCTTGCGGACGGCGCATACCGGGAACACGGCGTATTCCGACCGGGCGCTCACGCCGGTTCGACGGTGCTGCCCGGGTTCTCGGTCAACGTCCGGGAGTCATTCGCCGCGGCGCGGACGCGTCAACCCGACCCCTGAAGCTCAGCATTCCCGAGGCAGGGAGACCGACTCCGTCGACGTGATCGAACTGACGTGGGGAGTGACCCGATGATCAGGCACAAGCTGTCCACCGGCGTGCAGACCTTCGGCTGCCGGTCATCCGCTGCCCCTGTCCGAACCCGACTCCGAAACAGCCCTCGGTTCAAATTGACCTTTACAGAGTGACATATATTCCTATATTGTCACTCCTGAAATGACTGTTTCGCGAGAGTTCCTGCGCTCCAAGTTGGACGAGTCGCTGGCCCTCCCGCGGCGCCGACTCACCCGCCGTGACGTGCGGGTTCCCGCCATCGCCGGGAAGGCGTTCGCGGTCATCGGCGTGCGGCGCAGCGGCAAGACCTCCTACCTCGCCGAGTATCGCTCCCGGAACCTGCACGCCGGCGTGCCCGCCGAGTCGCAGTTGCTGCTTCTGCTCGAGGACGAGCGGCTCGCCGGTATCACCGTAGACGACCTGGGTTGGATGCTCGAGGAGCACGCCCGCCGCTTTCCGCAGTCGTACGTGCGCGAGGAGGTCACCTTGTACCTGGATGAGGTCCAGTACGTCCCGGGCTGGGAGGGACTCGTACGCCGGTTGATCGACACCGGCGGCGTACAGGTGTTCGTGACCGGCTCCTCGGCACGCCTGCTGAGCAGGGAGGTAGCGACCAGCCTGCGTGGCCGCGCAATGGAGGTGCTGATCCACCCCTTCAGTTTCCGCGAATCGTTGCGCCACGCCGGCGCGGAGCCGGCTCCGCGCCACGCGCCGGACACGGGTCCGGAGGCGGCAGTGCTGCACCAGCGCCTGTGGCGCTACCTGGTCGAGGGCGGCTTTCCCGAGGCGCAGGGCGCCGAGCCGCGCGACCGCGCGGCGTTGCTCGCGGGGTACGTCGACGTGGTCGTGCTGCGCGACGTGATCGACCGCCATGCGGTGTCGAATCCGCTCGCCCTGCGCTGGTTGCAGCGCCAGTTGCTGGCCAACCCCGGAGGCGGCTTCTCGGTGAACAAGCAGTACGACACGCTGCGCTCCCAGGGGGTTCGCGTCGGCAAGGATACCCTCCACGAGTACCTCGGCCACCTGGAGGATGCCTTCCTGATCCGTACCGTCTCGCTGCACACCGCCTCCGAGCGCCGCCGCATGGTCAATCCGCGCAAGGCTTACCCGGTGGACCCGGGCCTGATCGCCCTGTTCGCGCGCAGCGGTCGCAGCCACCACGGGCGCGCGCTGGAGACCGCCGTTCTGCTGGAGCTCGAACGACGCGGCTGGGAGGTATCCTACCTGCGCACCGAACAGGGCTGGGAGGTCGACTTCTTCGCTCACCGTGCGGGAGCGGCGCCGATGCTGGTCCAGGTGTGCCTGGAGACCAGCCAGGACGCGACCTGGGAGCGGGAACTGCGCGCCCTCCAGGCGGCGGGGGCGTTGTACCGGAATGCCAGCCGCTGGCTGGTCACGCTCGACCCGTCGCCGCCGCGGCGCCTCCCGGAAGGCGTGACGTGGGCTTCCGCCGCGCACTGGCTGCTGGACGATTGGGAGCGTCCGGGCTCTTCGTGATGCCGGCTCCGGTTTATCGGTCTCGTTGCCGGCGGCGGGAGTGCGACGCGCGACCGCTGCCGCCGAGCATGACCGAGGCGCCGATCAGGAAGCCGAGGTTGTACCAGCCGCCGTTGTTGTGGGCTTCGTAGATGCCCACGCCGGAGGAGAACAACGAGATGACGAAGGTGACCGGGGTAATGAACCCGTGCCAGAGCCCCAGCCAGAACCCGGCGACCGAACCTTCGAGATCCGCGCTGCCCTGCAGCTCGTTCGGCTGCGGCGCGCAGGCGGCGAGCGCAAGGAGGGCGACCGCGGCAAGCGAAAGGAGCCGACCGTAACGTACCAAGGGTGATTACCTCCCCGAGTTTGGATAATTGACCGATTGGTCCGTATGCTATCATGCTTCCACGCAGGGCGGGAACCGGCGAGAAACCGACGACATGGCCAAGTACGCTGACGCCGTGCACGCTCGCGCGGGCGGTTTGAGAGCCTGCCCCGAACGGTTAAGATGACCCGATGATCAGGCGCAGGCTGCCTATCGGCATGCAGACCTTCCGCAAGCTGCGCGAGCACGATTGCTACTACGTGGACAAGACCGCATACGTCAAGCGGCTGCTCGACGAGGGCACCCACTACTTCCTGTCGCGGCCGCGGCGGTTCGGCAAGAGCCTGTTCCTGGACACGCTGAAGGAGCTGTTCGAGGGCAACGAAGCGCTGTTCGAAGGACTGCACATTCACGACCGCCACGACTGGTCGCAGCGCCATCCCGTGGTGCGGCTGGACTTCGCCCGCGGCCACTTCGTCGAGCCCGGCGCTCTGCACGCCAACGTGGCGGCGCAATTGGACGGCATCGAGGTACAGGCCGGCGTGCGGCCCCGCTACGAGACGCCCGCGGAGCGATTCGGCTACCTGATCAGTAGGCTGCACGAGCGCAGCGGGCAGCGGGTCGTGGTGCTGGTCGACGAGTATGACAAGCCTATCCTTGATGCCCTGGAGCAGCGCGAGATCGCGCGCGCCAACCGCGACTACCTGCGTGGCCTGTACGGCGTGATCAAGGCGAGCGAAGCAAACGTCCGGTTCACGTTCCTCACCGGTGTGAGCAAGTTTCCCAAGGTCAGCGTGTTCTCTGTACTGAACAACCTTACCGACCTCACCCTCGACCGGCGCTACTCGGCGATATGCGGGTACACGGAACACGATTTGGACACGGTGTTCGCGCCCGAACTCGCCGGCCTGGACCGGGAGCAGGTGCGCGAGTGGTACAACGGCTACCGATGGCGCGGCGAGGAGAAGGTGTACAACCCCTACGACGTGCTGCTGCTGTTCGACACCCGCGAGTTCGAGGCGCACTGGTTCGAGACCGGCACGCCGGCATTCCTGGTGGACACCCTGGTCAGCCGCGGGGTCGCGTCGGTGTCACTGGACCAGACCCTGAGCACCGCGGATCTGCTGGCGGCGTTCGACGTGGAACACATCGGCACCGAGGCGCTGCTGTTCCAGATCGGCTACCTGACGATCACGGGAGAGGAGAAGCTGGGCGGCATGCCCCTGTATCGCCTCGGCTATCCGAACCGGGAAGTCCGCCAGAGCCTGAACCGCGTGCTGTTGCGCCACCTGGTGCAGGACGCCGGACAGCAGATGCAGAACAGCATCCGTCTGGCGCGCCTGCTGGAGAGCGGCGACTGCGAAGGCCTGCGCGATCTGTTCCACGCCTTCTTCGCCGGCATCCCGTACGAATGGCATGCCGCCGACGGCTGTCGGCGGACCAACAACGACATCGCGCGGTACGAGGGCTACTACGCGAGCGTGTTCTACTCCTACTTCGCAGCGCTCGGCTACGAGATCGCGGTGGAGGAGTCGAGCAGCCACGGCCGGCTGGACATGGCGGTGCGCACCGGCGGGCACGTCTACCTGTTCGAACTCAAGGTGGTGGAGATGACGCCGCCGGGCTCGGCGCTCGCGCAGTTACGGGAGCGCCGCTACGCCGACAAGTACCGCGCCCGCGGCGAGCCGATTCACCTTGTCGGTGTGGAGATCAGCCGCGAGACACGCAACGTCACCGCCTTCGAAGTCGCCGACGGCTGACGGCGGTCCGACATCCCGCGAAGCCGGGGTCCGCGGCACGCGGGGCCGACTGCTTCGCGGGCGCTACTTGCGGCCCTCCACGGCCATCACCAGCGCGGGGAGGATGAACAGGGTGAACACGCCTGACAGGATCAGCCCGCCGACCATGCTGACCACGAACGGCACCAGGAAGATCAGCAGGTCGCTGCGCTCGTAGAGCAGGGGGCAGAGGCCTACCAGCGTGGTGGCGCTGGTCAGCACCACGGCGCGGAAGCGGCTGCGCGTGGCCACCGCCACCGCGGCGATCGCCGGCAGATCGCTGCGCTCGCGCCGTATCCTGTTGTAGCGGTCCAGCAGCACCAGCGCGTCGTTCACGACGACGCCGGACACCGCCACCACCCCGAAGAACGAGCTCCCTCCAAAGTCCCAGCCCAGCACCCAATGGGCGAACACGGCGCCGGCGAACGCCAGCGGAAAACCGAGCACCGCGGCCACCGGCTTCCAGTAGCTGCGCAGGAACGCCGCGATCAGCGCATACATCGCCAACAGAACCGCCGGCACCGTCACGGCTGCCGTGGCCAGCAGCCTGCGCTCCTGCCTGCCGTAACCATCCTCCTCGAACCGCAGTCCGGGATGCGCGGCCAGCAGCGCGGGCAGCAACTCCTCTTCGATCCGCGCGTGCACCTGCCTGACGGTCAGCACCGCGGTATCGATGTTGGCGCTCACCCGGGCGGCCCGCTCGCCGTCGATGCGCGTCAGCGTGGCCGGCTCGCGCCGCTCCACCAGGGTAGCGGCGGTGCTCAGGGGCATCTCCGCGTACCCGGACGGGGTCTGCAGGTGAATGCGCTCGGCGGACAGTTCCCGCAGGCTGCGCCGCCGTTCGGGCGGGTAGCGCAACACGACCTCTATCTCGTCCGGCCCCCGCTGCAGCTCCTGGACCTCAAGCCCGTGGTAGTTGGCCCGCAACTGCCTGCCGATGGCCGCCGGCGTGAGGCCCGCCGCCTGTCCCGCCGGCGTCACCTGTATGTCGATGTGGCGTTTGCCGGGGGCCAGGCTGTCCCAGATTCCGGACACGCCCGGGATGGCGGCCATGAACGACTTCAACTGGTCGGTGGCGCTGCGCAGCGTCGGCTCGTCGTCGTGGCGCAGCGCGTAGCCGACGGTATCGCCCAGGGTCGAGACGTGGGCGCCGACCGCGAACCGCTCCAGGAGCGGCACGTTGCCGAGCCTTCGTGCCCACGCTTCCTCGACGTCGGTCGCCGAGGCGGTCCGTTCCGGCTTCTCGGCCAGGTGGAGCATGACCGACGCCAGGTGGCCGACGTGCACTTCGTCCTCGTCGGTGGGCGCCGAGAACAGGTTGCCGACAAACATGCTGACGCCGTGCACGGTGCTGCCGCCGAACGCGTCGTCCAGCGCCGCGGCTTCGTCCGCGACCCGCCGGGCAGTCGCCAGCGTCGTCTCGAACGGCGTCCCGACGGGGAGGTACAGGTCCGCGCGAATGCTCGTCTGCACGCTGCTGGAGCCGGTGAAAGTGATGAGCCGCACTGCTCCCGTCGCCAGGAGCAGGATCGCGGCCAGGAACACCAGGGCCGCCGCGGCGAACGTGGTCCAGACGTGGCGCACCGCCCATGATACGGCGGGCGCCACCGTGCGCTCGCGGAGCCGGTCCAGCAGACCGCTCACGGAGCGCTGCAGTTCGCGCAGCGGCGACAGCGTCCAGTTGCCCCGGTGCGACAGATGTGCCGGCAGGATCAGGAACGCCTCCAGCAGCGACACGGCCAGGACACAGAGCAAGACCGGCGGCAACTCCCTCAAAATCTGTATCGAGCCCACCACGAACAGCAGCGGCAGAAAGGCCATGCCGGTGGTGACCGCGCCCACGGTGACGGGACCGCGGACCTCCCGCACGCCGCGTATGGCAGCAGCCAGTGGCTGGCGCGGATTGGCGGCGCGTTCGGTATCGATGTTCTCGGCGACGATCAGGGCGTCGTCCACGACCAGGCCGACCACGAGAAAGAACGCGGAGATGGTCACCACGTTGATGGTGAGGCCCAAGGGGGAGATGAGCGCCAGGGAGCCGACGAATGCCAGCGGAATGCCGAGCGCGACCCACACCGCGACGCGCAGGTCGAGGACCAGGATCAGGAGTGCGAACACCAGCACCACGCCGATCACGACGTTGCGCAGGATGGTTCGCATCCGTTTCAGGGCGAGGCCGGCGGTGTCGTCCCACACGGATACGGTAACCTCCGGCGGCGGGGAGTACGCTGCCAACCACTCCCGTACCTCGGCGGCGATGTCGGTGAGCGACTGCCAGTCCGCAACGCCCACCGTAACCAGCAACGCGGGCATGCCGTTGACGGTCAGGACCACCCGGTCGTCCGGCGCGAAGGCGTCCCGGATTTGCGCGACGTCGCCCAACCGGATGATCGTGCCGTCGGCGTTCGTGACCAAGGGGATGTCCGCGAACTGCGCTCCGCTCTGCCGCTTGGACACCATGTGCAGCGCCACTTGGCCGGACTCCGTATCGAGCTCCCCGAACGACAGGTTGAGCGACGAGCGCTGCACGCGGGTAGCGATCGTCTCGAACGAAAGCCCGTAGCGGCGCAGTTGCTCTTCGTCCAGCTCGATGGACACCTCGCGATCGCGCGCGCCGCGCAGGCTCACGTCGGAGATGCCGGGCAGTCGCAGCAATTCATCGCGGATGGTCTCCGCCGTGCGCTGCAGCGACTGCCCGCTCAAATGCGCGGACGAGACCGCCACGGTCAGGGCCGTGACCTCGAACCGCACCGGTTCGATCTCCGGCTCCTTGGCGTTCGGCGGCGGGAAGTTGTCGATGCCGTCGACCGCGTTCTCCACGTCGTGCAACACGGCGTCGCCGTCGGACAGCGGTGAGTACTCGACGAGAACGGTGCCGTGGTCCGCGGCGGCGGTTCCCAGGACGCGTTCCACCCCCGAGATGCCGATCACCGCTTCCTCGACGCGGCGGACGATCTCTTCCTCCACCTCGCGTGCCGACGACCCGGGCGACTCGACCGCGACTTCGACGATGTGCGGGACGTTGCGCGGAACGTCCCGCACCACGAGCGTCGCACCCGCCAGCAGGCCGATGACGGCGACCCCGGCCATCAGCAGGTTGGCCGCCACCGGGTTGCCGGCAAAGTAAGAGATCAGCCCCGCCTTCATGCCCGCCATGCCCGCCATGCCGGCAGCGCCGTCATCGCCGGTCGCCGGGGATCCGCTCGCCGAGTGCCCGGCGTTCACGGTGCCATCAGGGAGCGGCGGCGGCGGTCACCGCCAGTCCGTCGCGGGCGCGCGGCGGCGTGCCGACCACGACCCCGGCGCCGGCATCGAACGCTTCCACCACCCAGCCGTCCGCCGTGTCGCCGACCACCCGCGGCCCTACCGAGCGCAGCACGCCGGCGTCGACGATCCACACCGTGTCACCGTCCTGGCGCGCGGCGCGCGGCAGCCGGTACACGTTCTCCCGCAGCGGGCCGGTAATCTCGATCTCGGCGAACATGCCCGGCATCGGCGACGCACCCGCCGCGTCGGCCTGCAGTTCCAGGTGCAGCGTCGCCATCCGGCTGTTCGGGTCTACCACCGGAGACACTCTGGTCACCACGGCGGTACGGACGGCGCCTTCGGTGCGGACCTGAGCGGCGCGCCCGGTCACCGGCTCCAGAAGCGCCAGGTCGCGCGGATGGATCTGGGCGGCGACCTCCAGCGCGCCGTCCCGGTACACTCGGCCCAGCGGCATGCGCAATGGCCCGACGAGTTGCCCGACCTCCGCCCGGGCACTGATCACCCGACTCGCGAACGGCAGCGAAACGCTGGTCTTGTCGAGCGCCCGCTCCGCCAGCGTGAGGGCGGTCCGCGCCTGCTCCAGGCGTGCCTCGACGGCGGCGACCGCCTCTTCGCGGCCGACCCAGTCGAACCCGTCCACGTCCGGCTCGCCATCGCCGAACAGCCGCCGCGCGGCGGCCGCGCGCGCCTTCTGAAAGCGCACCATCGCCTCCGCCGCCCGCACGCCGGCAGCCGCGGCCTCGACGCGCAACGCCGCGTCCTCCGGGTCGATCCTGACGATCACCTCGTCCGCCGCCAGCGCGCCGCCGTCGCGAAAGTTGGGCGACACCCAGACGATGCGCCCGCCGACCTCGGCGCGTACGCTGACCTGCACCTGCGCCTCGACCGTGCCGGTCAGCGCCACCGGCAGCGCCACCGCCGTGATGGCCGGCCGCACCACCCGCACCTGCATCGGGCCTTCTGCCGCCGGCTGCGGCAATACGCCCCCCGGCGATCGGCTCGGCGCCTGGGCAAAGTACACTGCGGCTGCGAGCGCAAGCAGGATCAGCGCGAGCTGTGCGTAGCCGCGCCAACGGGGGGGGCCGGGCGTCGCTTGCGGATGGAATGGATCCCGGTTCGCTCATCGCGGAGTATACCGAAACCCCTTATAGCACTATGTGAAAGTTACATCAAATACCCTTCTGAGAAGATTGTATATCGAATCAAGGTACGTGCCCGGACTGTACCGACAGGGCAGGACCGCGCAGGCGGCTCAGGTCAGGGAATCAGAGTTCAGGCCTGCTCGGAGCCGGTCTCCGCGGCGAGCCAGCGTACGGCGTTTTCGATGATGCGCAGCGGGATCGGCAGGTGGTAGACCGGATAGGTCTCGTGGCCGGGGCGGAAGTAGAACAGCCGGCCGCGCCCGATGCGCCACACCATGCCGCTGCGGAACCACTCGCCGGTGGGCCAGCGGTCCTCGAAGATCACCTCGTCCGGGGCGGGGACGTGCAGCGGCTCGTCGTACATCTCGGATTGCGGCAGCGAGAACTCCGCGGGGATACCCTCGGCAATCGGGTGGTCGGGCAGCAGGGTGCGCGAGAAGCTCGGCTCACCGTCGGCGCGCCATGCCGGGAAGCAGCAGATCGGGAGCCCGACCCGGACGCGGGTCACGCCGCCGGGAAACTTGCGCACCTGGTAGGATGGGGTGACCACGGCGTCCGCGGCGGGCGCCTGGTAACGGTTCTCGGGGGCGACGAAATCGAATTCGACCCGATCGCCCGCGGTGTCCGGGAACAGCCGCCGCGCATCTTCGCGGGTGCGATGGTCCATCGCCGCGATGAACGGGGTTGCCCAGTGCGCCGAATGCAGCACGATGAGCGACAGCCGCCCCGCCAATACCCGGTCGAGAATACGCCTGCCGGTGTCGGCGGGAACGTCGCGGTGGCGCACGTGGCCCCACCACACCAGCACGCGGCTGCCATCGAGCGCCTCGTCGGACAGACCCTGGTCGGCGTCGTCCAACCCGGCCGACCGCACTGCCAGACCGCCCTGCGCGCGCAGATGATCGGCGATCGCGTTGCCCAGGAAATTGTCGTACGCCTCCTGCTGGCGCGGCTGGCGTTCGTCCCACACCAGCACCCCTAAATCACTCATGCGCGCCAGTAAAGATCATCCCCCTGGCCATGACAAGCCCGCCGTCCAGCCACCCGCCCCACAAACGCGCTGCCGTCGCGTTGACATTACAGCCTCCGTTCGCCTAGAGTCGGCCGCGGATGTGCGCTGAGTCGCGCACGCCCCCGTGCTCCCACGGAACGCGTGCGCGCCTCGCAAGCAGGGAGGTGAGACGACCGCAGACTCAAGGATGTTGGGGCCGAACATGCATAATGCCGGCACCATCTCGAAACGTACTCCATGACACACTTTACAAGGAGAATAGAAGTGAAAAAGAGGTTCTACATAACCTCGATTGTAGCGCTTGCCGGGATGCTTCTCCCGCTTGCGCTGTGGGCAGCGCCCGCCGGCGAAGAAGGCGCCACGACGATTCCCGAGGGCATCGACCTGGTGACGCCGGAACGGATCGGCAACCCGAACGCCGAGATCACCCTGGTGTGGTCCCCGCAGCAGGTTTACGGCCCGTTTTCCGACATCCCGGCGCGCACCTCATACCTGCGGGAGAAGCTGGAAGAGTGGACGCGGGCACACCCGAACGTCAAGATCGAGCCCGTAGTCTGGGGCGGGGACGCCAACGCGTTCTATGCCAAGCTGGCTGCCGAAGCCGCCTCCGGCAGAGCTCCGGACGCCGTCCAGATGCCCGATCTTCCCATCTACAATCAGTGGCTGCAGCCTATCGATGAGTTTATCCGGGATGAGCTCGACGACTTCTTCCCATGGACGCACGAGATCATGATCGATCCGGCGGACGGCAAGATAAAGAGAATCAAGTTCAACACCGGCACCGGCGGCCTCTGGTACCGGCGCGACCTGACGCCGGATCCGCCGCGTTCCTTCGACGAGCTGATAGCCGCCGCCAAGAAGTTGCAGGCGGAAGGCATGGAGAGTCCGATCGGCGGGGTCAGCGCGCCGATTCTATCACCTGATCTTCCCGATGTGGTCTTCGCAGGGCAGATCCTGGTACGACGAGAACGAGCAACCGACCTTCGGGAACATTCCGGAGGACCGGCAGGCGATGATCGACATCTTCGCCGTCTACCGGAGCCTCATCGACGAAGGCTTGATGTCGTTGAACGTGCTCGAGTTGAAAAACAACATGGACTGGGCCACCGAGATGGGCAGGGGCACGGTAGCGTTCTTCCTGGGCAACATGTGGACCAGTCAACTGGAGCAGGCGATGTCCCCCGAGGAGGTCGACAACTGGGCCCTGACCCACTACCCGCAGATGACCGCGGACGCTCCGCGCAGCGCGGCCGCCGGTGGCTGGAACTACGGTTTCTTCTCCGACGATCCCGAGAAACTGGAGCTCGCGGTGGACCTCGTGATGCATCTGTATGCCAGTGCGGACGGCATGGCGGGTTGGTGTGAAGCTGGCGGCTATCCGCCGTCGCGGGCAAGCGTCTACGACTATCCCGCCTTCCAGAGCAGATTCTTCCAGGAACTGTCCGCGGTTCTCGCCGTAGCGCGACCGTGGCCTTCGAGCCCCACCATGCAGGTCATGTGGGGCGAAGCGACCAACGCCTATGAGGCGATGCTGCTTGGCCAGATGACGCCCGAGGAAGCGGTGGATGCCTTCTGGGAGGGCACTCTCGACCAGATGAAATAGGTAGCGGGGGCTTCGGGACACTCGGGGCCCCCTCTTTCGAGTTTCGGGGGGAGGGACTGTGACAAGAATCGGAGCCGCGCGTGAATTGGGATCGCGCATGGCGTGGCTCGCGCCGGCCATCATGTTCCTTGCGGTGTTCATGGTCCTTCCCCTGTTCGACGTAATCCGGCTCAGTTTCACCACCGCATCCATCATCGAGCCCGAGTATTCGTATACCCTGTCGTCCTATGCCAAGGTGTTCGGAGACAAGGACTTCCTCTGGTCGCTGTCCATTACCTTCATCTTCGTTGCCGCCAACTGCGTCCTGCAAATTCCACTGGGTCTGCTGATCGCCCTGGCCGTCCACGCCGGCAAGGACAAGAACGTGTATGGCAGCATCCTGGCCAGAACTGCCGTCCTCACCGCCTGGATCATACCCGGCGTACTGGTCGGCATCCTGTGGAAAACGCTGCTGTCGAGTGCCAGCTCCGGCATCATCAACCACTTCGTTCAATCGCTGGGTATGGAGCGCATTCCGTTTCTCCTCGATCCGCTGTATGCGGTCATCTCCATCATTGGTGCCAACGTGTGGGGAGGAGCCGCCTTCTGCATGATCCTGCAATACGCCGGGCTGCAGCGGATTCCCGCCGAACTGTACGAGGTCTCGCGGGTGGACGGCGCGCGCGCCTGGCAGCAGTTCTTGCACATAACGTTGCCGCAACTGAAGCCGATCCTGTTCATCAACCTGGTGCTGATCACGATTTCCAGCTTCAACACGTTCGACATGATCGCGACGCTCACCTCGGGCGGGCCCGCCGGCACCACCGAGGTATTGACCCTGGCCGCCTACATTCAGGTTTTTACGTACTGGAACATGGGCAGAGGCTCCGCCATCGCGGTCCTGCTGCTCGCCATTACCGTGGTCATGACCATCGTCTATTACAAGCTGTTCCAGTTGGACGAAGACATTGCCGAATAGGAGCCGCCTGGATGCAACCAGGATCCTGATCTACGCATCCTACCTGGTCGTCATAGTGGTGTTCTGGGGACCGGTAACGTGGATGATATCGTTGTCTCTCAAGACCATCCCGGACATCCTCGCCTACCCCCCGAAGCTGTTTCCGAGCCGGCCTGCTATAGAGAACTACGGCACCATTTTCGCGCAGTCCACCATTCCCCGCAACATGCTCAACTCGGCCAAGATCACGGTCATCACCGTGGTCGGAACCCTGCTCGTTACGGTGCCCGCGGCGTACGGATTTTCGCGGTTCAGATTCAGGGGCAGAACGCAGATCCTGATGGCGATCCTGCTGTTCCAGATGATCTCGACGCTGATCATAATCCTGCCGCTGTACCGCTATTTCATCAGGCTGAACCTGCTGGATACTCATCACGGGCTGATCATGATCTACATCACGGTGCAGATTCCCTTTACGGTGTGGCTGCTGAAGGGCTTCTTCGATTCCATACCCAAGAGCCTGGACGACGCGGCCCGCATCGACGGAGCATCGCGGCTGCAGAGCGTGGTTCGGGTAATCGTGCCGGTCGCCATGCCGGGGATCGCCGCCGCCGTGCTGTTCAACACCATCAACGCCTGGTCGCAGTTCCTGATTCCCTATATTCTGATCGGCAAGGGACGCCTGCAACCGATCTCGGTCGGGGTCGCCAAGTACGCGGAGACGGTGGGCGAAGCGATCGTCACCACCCACCTGCTGGCCGCGGCAAGCCTGATGGCGATGCTGCCGGCCATCGCCATTTTCATCGCCCTGCAGCGGTTCATCGTCCGGATCCTGATCTCCGGCGCCGTGAAGGGCTAGCGGCCTAGGCCGAAGTTCCAGAGCGGGAATCTTGTTAATTCGTTATTGATCTGAAAATTGCGCTCAACAGCCGATGTCCGTTACTGGCTACACTTGGGCGCTGACCTCCAGGAGATCGAAACAGCGCTGCTGCAGCGCGGTCGGTTCGCTGTGCATGGTGAACGTGGCGCCGCTATCCACTATCCGCACGCGGTTGGCCGTCAGCGTCCCCAACTCGCTCATCAGGCTGCGAAAGCTGTGCACCGGCAGACCGTCGTCGGTACGCTTGCTCGCCGCCTTCCGGTGTGCGGCCGGTGAGCGTTCCGCCGGTTGCACCACCGACTCGCGCAGCGCCTCGCCGGCGGCGCGGTCGTGGTCGTCGAACAGCACCGGCGCCAGCTTGCTGCGCATGTGCCACTCCACGTAGTAGGCCAGCATGCACAGGAACACGTGCGCCCGCACCCGGTCAGCACTGCGGTGATAGATCGGTCGCACCTTCAGATCCACCGTTTTCATGCTGCGGAACGCGCGCTCCACCTTGGCCAGATCCTTGTACGCCGTCACCGTCTGCTCGGCGTCGAACAGCTCCGGCTCCACGTTGGAGCGCACGATGTAGAGCCCGTCCAGTTCTTCCTCGGCCGCGATCTTGTCCAGGTCACGCACGAACGAGAACGAGTCGTCGGTGATGGTGGTGGTGAAATGCTTGCCCACCTTGTAGTGGTTGATCACCTTGCCCACCCGCAGGCCGATCGCGGCGGCGCCGCGCAGCGGCTTTTTGGCGCGCTGCGTGGCCGTCACGATCGGCGTCAGTTCCTCCTCCGTGGAGGCCAGCAACTTCTGCCTCTTGCGCTGCCGTTGCTCGGCCAGGATCGGGTTGCGGCACACGATCAGCCGCTCGCCGGGGAACTCGGGTGAGCTGATCTCCGCCAGGTCACGCTCGTCGAACATGGTCTGCGCCACTTCGCCGGCCTCGATCAGCTTGCGGATGGTGGGCGCCCGCAGGGTCGTGATCCAGCGCAGGCCGTCGATCCCCTGCAGGTCCTCGCGGATGCGCGCGCCGGTGAGCATGCCGCGGTCGCCGACCAGCACGACGCGCTGCAAGCCGAAACGGTTGCGAATCTTGTCGACCTGAGCGGCGACCGTCTTGGGGTCACTGGTGGAGCCCTCGAATACCTCGACGGCGATGGGACAGCCGTCTGCGGTACACAGCAGGCCGAACACGATCTGCAAGGTGCCGCGTTTGCCGTCGCGGCTGTGACCGCGGCGCGCCAACGGGCAGGTGTGTCCCTCGAAGTAACTGGAAGTCAGGTCGTACAACATGAGCGTGTTGTCATGCAGATGGCGCTTGGCCAAGCGCTGCTCGATGCCGTGCTGGCGAGCGAGCAGCCAATCCATGGCGGCATACAGCTCATTCTCGTCGACGGCTCCCAACTGCAGCAGGTGGCCGAGGGAGGAGACGGCGCTTTCGGGGTTCAGGCCGCGAGCGGTGGCGAGTTTGGAGCGAGCGTCGACGACGCGAGCGACGATCATGGCGACGACCAGGTCGCGTTCACGGGAGGCGGGACGAGCGACGAGGGAATGGAGGGAGAGCTTGCGGAGGGAACCGAGGACGGCGGCGACGTGGCCGTGGGGATAGCTGCGCAAGATGGAGAGCAGTTCGTTGGGAGAGCGCAGAGCGATACCGCCGTTGAGGAGGACGCGCAAACCCTCGACGAGGTGATCGGGCCACTTGGAGAGGTTGGCGATGGTGCGTTTTTTGACCTTGCCGTGCTGGCGGAAGGACTCGCGGAGGAGGACGGCCGGGGGAGAGTTGCGGTTGGGGACGGTGTCGATGTACATGGGCACCCTACGGAGGGAATGGTAGATCATTTAATAATTACATATCAACCAGATGAGAGAAAATTAACGCTGAACCACAGGACTATTTACATGGACACGATTTACACCCATGAACACGCTAATTCCTGTAATAGGAAACAGTTACAAGAACGGCCTCTCAAACCTCGGCCTAGGGCGCGGCGAGAAAGTCTCTGCCCAGGCGATGTGCGGTGGCGAGATTGCGCGTCCTGGCCTGGGCCGCCGCCCCGGGATCTTCCGTGCCGGGCAGGAGCACGAATTCGCAGTGGCCGACACCG
This sequence comes from Spirochaetia bacterium, assembly GCA_965208575.1. Taxonomy (GTDB): domain Bacteria; phylum Spirochaetota; class Spirochaetia; order SZUA-6; family Bin103; genus Bin103. Next base: position 807,188 of record CBDBOV010000004.1, read on the forward strand.
ACCGCGGGCGGCAGGCGGTCGCTGGCGAAGATCCGGCGCATGCCCTCGGCAACGCCCGACTGTTGGAAGGCATCGCCCGTGTTGCCGCCGGGACACAGGACCAGCGCCCTGTCGATCGACAGCCGCGGATACCGGAATGTCTCGCCCGGCAGGCCGTAATCGTAGGCGTAGCCGCACACCCAGACGCGGTCGAACCATCCCTTCAGCTTGGCAGGGCAGTCGCTCCACCACACCGGGAACACGAACGCCAGGCCATCGGCGCGGGCGATCTTCGCATGCTCCGCCCGCACGTCGGCGGGCAGCGGGCCGTGCGCCCGGTTGCCATGCACGTTGGTCTCACGTTCGTACTCGGCGAGCGTCATGTCGGATCGGAAACCCATCGCGTACAGGTCGCCGACCTCGAAGGTGTGCCCTCCCTCCTCAAGGCCGCGGCAGAGTGCATCCAGCACGGCTCCGGTAAACGACCGCCTGGTCGGGTGCGCGTACACGACGTAAGCATGCATGACCACCTCCGCGACGTGTTTCAGTGACCGGCGCGGTAATCGAAGACGGAGGAGGACCCGACCATCTCACGAAACCACAGGGTGGCTTCAGCGCCCATGGAGTCGGTGAGCCGGACAGCTTCGTTCAAGCTGAAGTGCACGGGCTGTTGCACACCGTCGTTGATCGCGATGTTGTCTGCGAACAAGTAGGACCGGTCCAGGCTGTCAAGTATCGGGTTCAACCGCCCCCGGACGCCGGGAAGATGCCCCCTCCGATTGGCGATGATCATCGAGCCGCCGGTCGGCTCCGGGGACACCCGCACCTCAAGGGGCCGGTTTGGGACGAAATTGGTGGACACACCCGCCTTGAACCCGGGCCCGGCACACAGCACGGTCATCGGCAGTCGCGCGTGCAATTCGAAGTCGGCATGCCCAAATACATCGGTGCGCCCCTCGCGATAGGTCTTGTTTGGATACACCATCAGCACGTGGATACCCTGGAGCGGCTCACCGGTATCGTCCCGGAGGACCGTGATGCGGGCCGCGATTCCGTCGGGCAAGGGGGGGCTGGCAGCCGGCAGTGACACCTTCAATTCCCGCTCCCCGATCAACTCAAAGACCGGTTTCCGTCCGGCAAGGGCGAACGTCTCGTCCTCGATGACCGGGATGCCCTCCCCACGGCGCTGGATGAAGTATTCGCGCCCTCCTGCACCCGGCACGTCACCGACCGGACACTGTCCAAGCCGGGACGCCAGCAGTTCGTTTCGAGTGAACTGACTGGTACGTAAATCTTCTACCTTCATGGAATTACACAGACCACCCGGTGAGTAGATCTCCATGCGGTCATCGAACATGAATAGGCGGATCTTCGATCCTGATACCGCGTAGTCGCGATGCACCACCGCGTTCACTACCACCTCGAACACCGCACGTTCGCTGAATTGCGGCACGTCGCTGCGGGCCGGCTGCTGCCGAGCCGCGATGCGCCGGTTGCGGACAACGAACCGCATGGCATCCCGAATCTGCTGGTCAAGCGGACCTCCGATGTCCTGCGCATCGAGCTGTCGATTGCCGTCCAGACGGTTGCCCTGGTAGCAGACGGCCTGGATGTAGGCGTTGGGTAGCCACTGGCGCGGATCGTCGGCGCCGAGCAGCACACCGCCAACCGTTGCGCGAACCGTGCCGCGCTGGTCGTCCTTGACGAACTTCAGTTTGGTCAGCGCGATCTCGTCAGGATCTCTGGCTCTCGAACTGGCGTAGCGGCGCCACAACTCCGGTCGCAAAGTGTTGACTCCCGTGTTGCGGACCACCTGGGAGTCGGTCGCCGCCACATCCGACTGGCCGCGCACTTGCAGCAGCCGGCGAATCTCGTCAGGTTGCATCTGCCGCTTCGTATCCCCCCGCCGCCGCAGGTACCCGCCCGGAGAACGATGGACAGCGTTTCCCTCGGGAATCTCGACAACCAGAACGCCACCTTCTTCCGCCGGTGTCAAAAGAGGAACTCGATATATGCTGAAGTCCATAGGCGGCTCTACACTGTCCGTGCAGATTTCCGTGACGTAGTCCGCCAACGCGTCCAACTGCTCGGGCTTGAGCGCCTGCGGCTCACGATCGTCCGACACACCCAAAACGAGACGTCCGCCGTCCGAATTGGCGAACGCCGCGAACTCGTCGGCGAGGCTGTCACGACGCGGCGCCGAAACCTGGCTCCCGCGAAGCCTGACATCCTTGAGTTCGAGTCCGCTGTCTTCACCGAGACCAATCTGCTGCCATATGCGTGACGAATCGATCGGCATCACCTCTCCCGCCGCCTACAGAATAGCGCGATACCGGGATTCATGCTCCGTCGGGACCGGCGCTCCCGCGGTTTGCGGCGGTAGCAGTCGGCCGCGGCACTGAAGCCAGCGGGAAGCGGGCGCCGCGGTCGAGGGGGTAGAGGCCGGGGCGCAGGCGGCGGTAGCGGTAGGCGGCGAAGTCGGGGCGGTGCACGCCCGGCGTGTCGAGGTCGAAGATGCGTTCGGCGATCTGCTGGTAGGTGCTGCGGAAGTGCACGGCCGACTTGAGCGCCACCAGGCGCTGCCTGCGCGGCTCGATGCCGACGCTGCGCAGCAGTTCCGCGTCGAGCGGCTGCACCCGGCGCTCGGTCACCACCACCCGCACGCCGCCGCTCTGCAGCACCGCGGTACGGCCCATCTCGGTGACCCCGCCCGCGCCCATGCGGCTGCGGGTCAGGAAGCGGCCGTCCGACAGCAGCCGCACCACCGCGCGCAGCGCCAGCGGGTCGCCGTGGCGGCGGTCGGTCTTGCCGCCGAGGCGCACCTCGATCGTCTCCCCTACTCCGGCCGCGACGGCCACGCCTACTGCTTCGGGGTCGGCGATCACTGCCACCACCGCGTCCTCGGCGCCGGCTGCGAGCAACTCGCGCAGCACCACGGTGCCGTCGCACGGCGCGCCGCCGCCCGGGTTGTCGGAGCCGTCGGCCAGCACTACGAGGCCGGTCGCCTGCTCGCGGGCGAAGCGGGTCGCCTCCGCGACCGGCGTCAGGGTCACGTCGAAGGCGCGCCGGCGCCGCCAGACGGCGCGCGCCAGTTCGGCCGCGTGCGCGGCGGCCAGTTCCGCCGAGCCGTCCGCGGTGACCAGTACCGACGTGCCGGCGTTGCGGATGTCCGCGAACGGAAAGCCGTACGCGATGGTGGCATCCAGCACCGCCGGCTGCCGCGCCACGGCCTGCGCACGGCGCAGCAGGGCGCGCGCCGGCGCGATCAGGGTGCATTGCTTCGGCGGCATGGTGAGGAGCGGCAACTGCACGTACGCAAGCCGCGGCCGTACCGTCTCCGCCGCGGCGGCGTGGATCAGCCTGCACGCCTGCACGCCGCGCTCGAACACGTCCACGTGCGGGTACTCCTCGAACCCGACAATCGCGTCGGCGTGCGCGGCCATGCGCGCGGTGACGTTGGCGTGCAGGTCGATGGTGACCACCAGCGGCACGCCGGCGCCCAGCACCGCGCGCGTGCGCTCGATCAGGTCGCCCTCCACGTCCTCCAGGTGCTCGCTCACCATGGCGCCGTGCAGGTCGAGCAGCACCCCGCGGCAGCCGGCCTGCCGGCGCCGCCGCGCGAGGCGCTCCAGCAACACCCCTGCGAGTGCCTCGTACGCGGTTCGCTCCACCACGCCCGACGGGGTGGCGTACGCCCACAGCAGCGGCTCCAGCTCGAATCCCAGCTCTTCGGCAGCGGCCAGGTAGCCGCCGTGCACGGTACGGGTGCCGCGAAAGCGGCGGCGGATCCGCTCCGGCGAGGCATCGGCGGCCGGCGCGCCGGCGAAGTCGAAGTCCGCCAGCCGCGTGGGCGTAACGGCGAACGTGTTGGTCTCGTGGCCGATGGCGGCGCTGAAGAAACGGGCGGCCATGTGTCCAATATCGGCAACCGCCGGAGGCCGCCGCACGCCGCCGCCTGTTGTTATATTGGAACCTCCGGTAGACATGGAGCAGACCATTCCGCAGCACATCCGCGACCGGCTCGCGGCGGCCGGAGTACGCCCGGAGGAGGTGCGCCACGCGGTGCGTTCCGACCTCGACGCGGACGGCCGCTACGGGTCGCAGTGGGCGCTGGCCACGGACACCGCCCTGCACCTGGTGAACGCCGAGCGCGTCGACTCGCACGCGCTTGCGGATCTCGGCGAAATGCAGGTGCAGGCGCTGGTCACCGGCGGTCTGCTCATGACGAGCCCCGGAGCCGCCGGCACGGAGGGTGTGGCATCTGCCACCGTCGCGGCGGCACACGGCGCCGCCACGGCCGCGCCGCTTGCCGATCCGGCCGGCACGGACGGCGCGCTCTCCGAACCCGCTCCGGCGGGCCCTGGTGACGACGCGGCCGCGCCGGCGCCGGACGCGGCGGACGGCGCCGAGCTGGATCGCCTGCTGCTGCGCTTCACCAACAGCGAGGCGCAGCGGTTCGAGACGTTCGCCCGCGCGGTGGCCGCCCTGCAGAAGGGCGAGCGGGCACAGGCGGTCGAGGCGGAGCGGGAGCGCCACTGCCCGCGCTGCGGGCTGCGCTACCCCGACCAGCACCGCAACGTGTGTCCGCGCTGCATAGACAAGCGCGGCCTGTTTCTGCGCGTGCTTGGTTACCTGACCCCCTACCGCGGCTGGGTGGCGGTGATCGCCGCCGCCATGGTCGCCGCCGCCGGGCTGCGCACGGTCGCGCCGCTGCTCAGCGGGCGGGTGCTGTTCGACGACGTGCTCGATCCGGCGGGGCGCTTCCACGGCCACCTCGCCGAGCTGATCGCCGTTCTGGTGGGCGTGCACCTCCTCGGCGTCCTGGCGGAGGTGCTGCACATGCGCATTACCGCGCGCGTCTCGGTGAGCATGATCTACGACCTCAAGAACGAGATCTTCGCGGCGCTGCAGCGGCTGTCGCTCGGGTTCTTCACCCGCAAGCAGACCGGCGGGCTGATGGTTCGGGTCAATCACGACTCGGACAACCTCAACTACTTCTTCATCGACGGCCTGCCCTACTTCGTCGTCAACCTGGTGCAGATCGTGGCGATCGTGTCCGCCATGGCCGCTCTGCACTGGCCGCTTGCACTGCTGCTCCTGATCCCGGCGCCGCTGGTGATACTGATCATCCGGCGGCTGGTTCCGCAGATCTGGCGCCTGTTCGGCCGGCAGTACCGTTCGCTGGCGGTCCTCAACGGCGTGGTGGAGGACTCCCTGAGCGGCGTCCGGGTGGTCAAGGCGTTCGGCAAGGAACAGGAAGAGATCGAGCGCTTCGGGCCGGTCAACGACGAGGTGTTCCGCGCCCACCGCCGCACCCAGCGCACGCTGGCCGCCCTGTTCCCGTCCGTGGCCTTCCTGACCCAGGTGGGCGGGCTGGTGGTGTGGGCGGTAGGCGGCTGGCAGGTGGTGGCCGGCAACCTGACCTTCGGCGTACTGATGAGCTTCGTCGGCTTCGTGGCACTGCTGTATGAGCCGTTGCGGTTCATGACCAAGGTGGTGGAGTGGTGGTCGGCCGCCATGAACTCCGCGCAGCGCATCTTCGAGATCCTCGATACGGTGCCCGAGGTCGCCGAACGCGCCGATCCGGTGCCGCTGCCGGAGATGCGGGGCGCCGTGGAATTGCGCGGCGTCACGTTCGGCTACGAGCCCAACAAGCCGGTGCTGCACGAGATCGACCTGCGGGTGGCCGCCGGCGAGACGGTGGGGCTGGTGGGGCGCACCGGCGCCGGCAAGTCGACTCTGATCAACCTGATGACCCGGCTGTACGACACCGGCTCCGGCCAGGTGCTGATCGACGGCATCGACGTGCGTGACATGCGCACCGCCGACCTGCGCCGCCAGGTGGGCATCATTCTGCAGGATCCCTACCTGTTCGCCGGCAGCGTGGCCGACAACATCGCCTACGGGCGTCCCGGCGCCAGCCGCGCGGAAGTGGTCGCGGCGGCACGGGCCGCGTTCGCCCACGACTTCATCACCGCGCTGCCCAACGGCTACGACACCGTGATCGGCAGCCGCGGCCACGGACTGTCCGGCGGCGAGCGGCAGCGCCTGTCGATCGCCCGCGCGGTGCTGCTCGATCCGCGCATCCTGATCCTGGACGAGGCGACCTCGTCGGTGGACTCGGCCACCGAGGAGATGATCCAGCACGCCCTGGAGCGGCTGATCCGCGGCCGCACCACCATCGCCATTGCCCACCGGCTGTCGACCCTGCGCATGGCGGACCGGCTGGTGGTGGTGGAAGAAGGCCGCCTGGTGGAGCAGGGCACGCACGACGAGTTGATGGCAGGCGGCGGCGTATACAGCCGGCTGGCGCGCAAACAGCAGGATGCCCTGGCGGTGATCGGGATCGGCGTCGAGCGATGAGCGACGAGTTGCCAACAATGCACGACCGGGTTCAGCGCGCCAACGGCAGTGGAGCATCGGACGCATCGGACGGGTACGTTGCCGAGGTGCGCATGCTGGACCCGGCAGCGCTACGCTTTACCGCTACCGACGGCGGCTTCCTGGCACTCACCGTGACCGGAGATACGGGCGCCGAGCACTACCCGCGCATCAACGCCTTCCGAACGTTTCCGCTGAGCGCCGCCGACCACTACCTCTCGTTGCGTGCCCCGGACGGCAACGAGATCGGCATTCTCGAGTCGCTCGCCGACTTGCGCCCGGACCAGGCGGCGCTGCTGCGCCACGAATTGGAGCGGCGCTACTTCACCCCGGTGATCGAGCGGATTCGCTCCCTGAAGGAGGAATTCGGCTACTCCTACTGGCTGGTCGATACCGATGCCGGGCAGCGCCGGTTCACGGTGCAGAGCGGCAAGAACAACGTCACGGCGGTCAGCGACCGCCGTCTGCTGATCGTCGACGTCGACGGCAACCGCTTCTTCGTGGACGACTACCGCAGCCTCGACCGCAACGTGCTGCGCACCCTGGAGACGCTGCTGTGAGGCTGCGCTTCGAGCTCCCCGCCGAGGCCGCGGCCGAGCTGGCCGGGATTCTCGGTGCGGAAGTGCACGGTGCGGAAGCGCACGGCGCGGACGAGCTCGGCGCGGTGGCCGCTCAGTCCGCACCGGGGGCGCAAGCCGTACCGATGGTGCAGGGAGCGCCGGTGGTTCACGCCGATGCGGGGGTGCAGGCCGTCCCCGAGGAGTACGCCGCACCTTCCGAGCAGGCCGCACCTTTGGAGCAGGCCGCACCTTTGGAGCAGGCCGCACCTTTGGAGCAGGCCGCACCCTTGGTGCGGTACGCGGTGCCGGCGGACCTGACCGCGGACGGCGCGTTCGGCGACGGCTGGACGGTTGCCACCGACTTGCTGGTGGCGGTGCAGGCGCCCGGCACGCGCGGCTGGCGCACCCTGCCCCTGAGCCGGGTGGCGCGGTTCCGTGCCGACAACATGGTGGGCAGCGGGCGCCTGGTGGCGGAGCCGGCGACCAACGGCACCGGCGGCGCGGACGGCCACGAGCAGATCCTGGCCCACTACTCCATGAGCCATGCGCCGCGCTATGCCACCTTGGCGCGCGGCCTCAACCTGCTGCTGGCCGGCAAGCGTCCCGCGGTGGACGACGCGCCCGACGAAGGCGTGTGCCCCACCTGCGGCCGCCGCCGCGAGCCCGGCACCCGCGTGTGCCGCGCCTGCACCAACCGCGCGGCCATGATGCGCCGGCTGTGGGCCCTGGCCCGCACCCACCTGCGCTGGGTGGTTGCCGCCGTGGCGCTGTTCGCCGCCTTCACCCTGCTGTCGCTGCTGCCGCCGCAACTCACCCGGATTCTGATCGACAACCACCTGGTGCCGCGGCGCCCCGAGCTGACACCGATTCTGCTGCTGATCGGTGCGCTGGCCGTCACCTATGGGCTGACCGCGCTCACCGACGCCCTGCGCGGGCGCGCCATGGCGCAGCTCTCCAACGCCCTGGCGCGCGACCTGCGCGGCATGGTGTACACCAATGTGCAGAAGCTCTCGCTCGGCTACCTGGGCACGCGCGACGCCGGCGACATCCTCAACCGGGTCAGCAAGGACACGCGCAACATCCAGCAGTTCATCAACTTCTGGCTCACCGACAGCGTCGCGCAGGGGCTGTTCCTGGTCGGCGTGGCGGTGATCCTGTTCCTGCGCGAGTGGCGCCTGGCGGTACTGGTGCTGGCCCCCATTCCGGTGGTGGTGCTGCTCGCCGGCGCGGTGTGGGGCCACGTCCGGTTCCTGTTTCGCCGGCAGGAGCGGCTGTTCGACAAGGTGGACACCCTGCTGCAGGACATCCTGTCCGGCATCCGTGTCGTCAAGGCATTCGGCCGCGAACGCGCCGAGGTGGACCGCTTCCGCGCACGCAGCGGCGAGCTGCGCGAGGTGATGCGCGTCAACGAACGCACCTGGGCCAACATGATGCCGCTGTGGAGCTTCGTGATGCGCGCCGGCGAATTCCTGGTGTTCGCGGTCGGCGGCTACCTGGTGCTGGGCGAGCGGATGAAGCTCGGCGAGCTGGTCCAATTCGTCCAGTACGCGATGCTGCTATACGGTCCGCTGGTCTGGATCGCCGGCTTGCCGCGCCGGTTTGCGGAGTCGATGACCGCCGCCGAACGGATATTCGAGTTGATCGACGAGCAGCCGGCGGTTGCCGACGGCGCCCGCCCGCGGCGCCTGGCGATCGCGGGGAGCGTGCGGTTCGAGGACGTGGTATTCGGCTACAAGAGTCACGACCCGGTGCTGCACGACGTATCGCTGGAGGTGAGGCCCGGCGAGATGATTGGCATCGTCGGCCACTCCGGCTCCGGCAAGTCGACCCTGATCAACCTGCTGCTGCGCCTGTACGATCCGGACGAAGGGCGCATCGCCATCGACGGCGTCGACCTGCGCGCCATCGAATTGCGCGACCTGCACCGGCAACTCGGCGTGGTGCTGCAGGAGACCTTCCTGTTCGCCGGCAGCATCGCCGAGAACATCGCCTACGCGCGGCCCGGCGCCACGCCGGGCGAGCTCATCGCCGCCGCCAAGGTGGCCGGCGCGCACGACTTCATCTGCGCGTTCCCAGACGGCTACGACACGCGCGTCGGTGAGCGCGGCCAGCGCCTGTCGGGCGGCGAGCGCCAGCGCGTTGCCATCGCCCGCGCCATCCTGCACGACCCGCGCATCCTGATCCTGGACGAGGCCACCGCCGCGGTGGACACCGAAACCGAGGAGCAGATCCAGGCCGGGCTGTTCGCGCTGATGCAGGGACGTACCACCTTCGCCATCGCCCACCGCCTGTCTACCCTGCGCCACGCCGACCGGCTGCTGGTGCTCGACAAGGGCCGTATCGCCGAAGTGGGCAGCCACGCCGAACTGATGGCCGCCGGCGGCATCTACCACGGCCTCGTGCAGTCGCAACGCCGCATGAACCGCCGCCACGCACTGTAGGTGGCTTCTGGCAGCTACACGATGCGTTCGCCGTACTTGGCCACGGCTGCGGCGGACAGGGCCAGCCCCAGGCCCGGCTGCTCCTTGAGGGTGAGCCGGCCGCCGGCGATGCGCGGCGGGTCCTCGAACAGTTCCGCCTGCAGGGGATCGCGCTCCGGATCGGTGAAGCTCTCCACGATGCACCCGGCGGGGCTGCCGGCAACGATGTGGGCGTGGATGAAGCAATCGTGGTGCGGCGCCACCTGCACGTGGTTCAGTTCGCACAGGGCGGCGAGCTTGCGGCCCTCGGTGAAGCCGCCCATCATCGTGCAGTCGAACTGCAGGATCCGGATCGCCTGCTCGTCCAGCAGGGCACGGCAGCCGTAGCTGGTCAGTTCGCTCTCGCCGGCCGACAGCGGGATGGAGGTTCGGGCGGACAGCAGCCGCAACTCGCGGCGGTCGTCGGCCCAGCGCACCGGCTCTTCCAGCCAGCGCGGGCGCAGCGGCTCCAGCAGCCGCGCCGCCTCGGTGGCGGTGTCCAGGTCCCAGGCCCGGTTTACGTCCACCATCAGGCCGGCCTCGTCGCCGATCACCTCGCGCACCAGCGCCAGGCGCTCCAGGTCGTCCGCCAGCGAGACGCCGCCCGCCTTGGCCTTGAAGGCGGTGTGTCCCTGCGCCACGAGCATCTCCATCTCGTCGCGCAACTCGGCCAGCTCCTTGCCGTCGCGGTAGTAGGCGCAGGTCACGTAGCACGGCACCACGCTGCGGTAGCCGCCGAACAACCGGTACAGCGGCAGCCCGGCGCGCTTGCCGACGATGTCCCAGGCGGCGATGTCCACGGCGGCGGAGATCCTCACCAGCGCATCGCGCGACCAGCCGCGCTCGTGGGAGAGGCGCTGCCAGGTGAGGGAAAACAGCTTCTCGTACAGCGCCTCGGGCGCCAGCGGATCGGCGCCCACGACCAAGTCGAAGATACCGCTGCGCACCGCGTGGATTACGGCCTCGATCGGCGTGTAGCTGGTGGCCAGCCCGATGCCGTCGATGCCATCGTCGGTGCGCAGCCGCACCAGCAACTCGTTGGCCTTGGGCACCGTGAAGTGGCTGACCCAGTGCGGGCGCCCGCCTTCCGGTGCTCGCAAGATGTAAGCCTCGACCGCCGTGATCTTCATGCTTTCGCCTGCGTGCCGTAGCGTGCGTCAAATTGTTGGCCCGCGACAAGCCACCCCCGCAAGGCGGCCCGCGGTGGCCGAACATCGCCGGGAGTGCTACAAAGGGAATGCGGCTTCACCTGTCGCGTGCGTTGCGATTTGAAGATCAAGAGGGCGTTCTTTGAGTGAGTTTGTAATCTGCTTGAACAACGAGGGTTCGGCAGCCAGCCTGACCGTAGGCAAAGTGTACCGCACCCTGCCCGACCCCAAGGCCGCCGGCCACGAATTGTTGCGCGTCCTTGATGAAGACCGTTCGGAGCGGGATGGCTACCTCTACCCCGCAACGATGTTTACTGCCATCGAACTGCCCGAGACAGCCCGTCGGGCGCTGACTGCCGCCGGGCTCTGAACAGGTCTTCCTGCAGCCGGTCGAGCAGATAGCAACAAACACACTCGCTTGTAGCGGGCCGCGGCGCCGTGCGACTCTGAACATCATGCAGTTGCGGCGATTCGGCGACACCGACCTGGAGGTGTCGCCCATCTGTTTCGGTCCGATGCGGTTTGCCGCCAAGGATGGCACCGACGACGACGCCTCGCGCGCGGGGCGGCGCGCCCTGGAGCGGGCGCTGGAGCGCGGCGTCAACTTCGTGCACTCCAGCTACGAGTACGGCACCCGCTGGTCGATGGCCAAGGTGCTCGCCGGCCATCCGCGCCGGCACGACATCCACCACGTCATCAAGGTGCCGGTCCCCGACTTCGACGACGGCGGGCGGTTCGACGCCGCCAAGTTCCGCCTGCGCGTCGAGGAGGCGCTTACCGACCTGTACACCGACCGCATCGCCATCCTCCAGCACCTGCAGCGCGCGCAGCCGAACAGCGATGGGAAGCGGTTGCCCGACGTCGCAGCCGTGGACGAACCGCTGCGCGAGGTGTTCGAGACGCTGCGCGCCGAGGGCAAGGTGGGCTGCCTCACCTCGTTCCCCTACACGCCCGGATTCGCCGAGGCGGCGCTGGCCAGCGGTACCTTTTCCGGACTGGTCGCGTACTACAACGCCGTCGAGTTGGAAATGGCCCGCTTCTTTCCTGCGCTGGAACAGAGCGGCGGCGGCTTTCTGTGCATCAGGCCGTTCCTGGCCGGCCTGCTTACCGACCGGCGCGCCGACCGCGACGCCCTGCCCGCCGCCGACCGCATGCGCGAGGCCTCGTGGGACGCCGCCTACCGGCGCCTGGCGATCCTGCGCGAGCGGCTGCAACCGGCGTCGGTCACCGCCTTCGCCATCCGGTTCGCCCTGGCCCACCCGATCGTCGCCAGCCTGATCGTGGGTCTGAACACGGTCGAGCAGGTCGACGAGGTGATCGACGCCGCCGCCGACCCGGCCTCGCGCTCCGCGTTCGATGAGGCGCTGGCCATCTTCCACGAGTCCGGCCCGATCACGACCGGGTAGCGGCGCGCCACAATCGATTCCGGGCGATCAGCCCTTCGGCTCCAGGCACGCCGTGGCCCTCCGGTCGTCCGGGAGAATCCACGGTGAGCCATCGGTGAGCAGTCCGGGGGACGCATTGTGCCCGTCGCGGCGGAGTTTGCGATCCGGTGGCCGAGCGCGCAGGTGCGGAACACCGCCTCCCGAAACCTTGCCTTCGCAACCAACGCCCAGCGTGGCCACGTCCAGTCCTTCATGTCACTTGCGGTCGCGCCAGGGATCGTAGTCCGGGTCGGGCGCCTCGGCGGGCGGGCGTTCAGCCTCGGGCACATGCCGCAGATTGACGCGAATCCGCGTCCAGGTGGAGGAACGCCCGCGCATCGCGTCGGTCAGCACGTCCGCGGCCTGCAGATGTCTTGCCGCTTCCGGGTGGCGCTGCTTCCACCGGTCCAGGCCGGCAAGCGCCCCGGCCTCGGTGCGCGCCTTGGCGACCACGATCAGCGGCATCTTCGAGCGCCGCCGCCCGGGAGCCGGCGCTGCCGAACTGGCCGATGCAGCGGGAGCGGCTTCGGAAGTGGGCGTCGACGAGGCCGCCGGGAACGCCGGCGCGGCTGCCGCAGGAGCAGCCGCCGGCGCAGCCGGCGAAACCGGTGCGGCCGCCGTGTCGATGGTTCCCGTCGCAGCGGGGCTCCCCGCCGTGCCGGACGCGGCCGCCGGTGATGCCGGCGCCTCCGGCGAGGGACCGGCTGCCGGAGCAACCTCCGCACTTCGTGCCACGCCGGATTCGGAAGCGGCAGGGTCGGCGGCCCGCGACGGCGCCACCCGTTTCGGTTCGCCGCGCCGGCGGCGGAAGTGGGGCGGCCACGGTGCGTCGCCGCCGAGGCCCTCCGCCTCGTGGCGCTTCGCCAGCTCCAGCAGGCCGGCGAGACTGCCGGGGCTGGCATCGAGGCCGGCAGCGAGGTCGCCGCGCGCGGCGAGCCGGGCGGGCATCGAGCGGATCGTGAAGTCGGCCGGCTCGCATTCGGGCACCTCGTCCCAGGTCAGCGGCGCGGACACGCGCGCCTCCGGCAGCGGGCGCACCGAGTAGGCGGCGGCCACGGTGCGGTCCTTGGCGTTCTGGTTGTAGTCCAGGAACACCCCTTCGCGCTCCTCCTTCCACCACTTGCTGGTCGCCCGCCCGGGTGCGCGCCGCTCCACCTCGCGCGACACCGCCAGCGCCGCCCGCCGCACCTCGCCGAACCCCCACTCGCGGTGCAGCCGGACGTACACGTGCAGGCCGCGCGAGCCGGTGGTCTTCGGCCAGCCGGTCAGTTCGTGCTCGGCCAGCACCTCGCGCACGACCTGCGCCACCTCGCGCACCGTCTGCCAGCTCACGCCGGGCCCCGGGTCCAGGTCGATGCGTAGCTCGTCCGGGTGATCGAGATCGTCCTCGCGCACCGGGTGGGGGTGCAGGTCGATGTTGCCCAGGTTGGTGATCCACACCAGTTGCGCGCGCTCGCTGATTACCAGTTCGTGCGCGGTGCGCCCGGAGGGGAATGTCAGTTCCACGGTGCGCACCCAATCGGGCCGCTTCGCGGGAGCACGCTTCTGGTAGAACCCCTCGCCCTCGATTCCGTTCACGTAGCGCTTCAGCACCAGCGGGCGCCGCCCGATGGCACGCAGCGCGCCATCGGCCACGGCCAGGTAGTAGCTCACCAGGTCAAGCTTGGTCACGCCGACGGCCGGGAAATACACCTTGTGCGGATTGGTCACCCGCACCTCGCGCCCGTCAATGTCGAGTAACTCGGCAGCCGCAGCCTTCGCCGCCATCGTGTCCCCCCTGCTACCAGTTTCGGCACCACGGTCCGGCGCCGCAAGCGGCTGAACCGGTGGACATCGTCACCTGTGGAACGTGGTCGCAGGTAGCCACATGACAATGCGGCCCGGCGGTACAGAACTATCCCGGGCGATCGCCCGCGCGTCCGCCCTTGTCGCGTCTCGGTCATGCGCATAGGGTTGCGTCATGGCCGGCACGCCCAACCCGCCTCGCCCCGGCACCAGGCTGCAGATGCACGAGCTGGTCGCGCACCTCGACGAGTTGCGGCGGCTGACCATTCTCGACGACCAGAACCCGCAGTCGTTCCGGGCGCGCGCCTACGAACGCGCGGTGCGCCGGCTGCGCGACAGCGATGAGGATCTGACCGCGCTGTCGGAGGCGGAACTGCTGCGGCGGGACGGCATCGGCAAGGCGATTGCCGCCAAGATGCGCGAGTTCTTCGACACCGGACATATCGCCAAGCTGGAGACGCTGCGCGAGCGGTTTCCTCCGGCGGTGCAGCAGCTCGCACAGATACCGGGGGTCGGTCCCAAGACCCTCGCCCGCCTGCGCGCCGAACTGGGCATCGAGAGTATCGATGCGCTGCGAGCCGCCGTCGAGCAGGGAGCGCTGCGAAACGTTGCCGGGCTGGGCAACAAGAGCGAGCAAATGCTGCGCCGCGGGCTGCAGCGCGTCGGGGCGGCCGGCAAGAATCGGCGCCAGCCGATCGCCCGCGTGCTGCCGGAGGCCGAGCTGCTGGTCGGGGAGCTGGCGGAACTGCCGAGTGTGGCGGCCGCCAGCTACTGCGGCAGCCTGCGCCGGCTGCGGTCCACGATCGCCGACCTCGACATCCTGGTGGCGGCAACCGACCCGCATCCGGTGATGGCGCATGCCGCCGCCCTGCCGGTGATTGATGCGTCGCGGCCGGCGCACGGCGGCGACACGCGCGCCGCGCTGACCACGCGGCGCGGGCTGCACGTCGACCTGCGCGTGGTGGCGCCCGATCAATACGGCGCCGGCGCGCTCTACTTTACCGGATCGCAGGCGCACAACATCAGGCTGCGCGGGCTGGCCGCGGCGCGCGGCTGGCTGCTGAACGAGTACGGCCTGTGGAACGAGCGGCGCGAACTGATCGCCGCCGACACCGAGGAGGCGATCTACGCCGCGCTTGGCCTGCCGCTCATCGCGCCGACCTTGCGCGAGGACCGCGGCGAGATCGAGGCGGCGCAGCGCGGAGAGCTGCCGGCGCCGGTGACCGTGGCCGACCTGCGCGGCGACCTGCACCTGCATACCGATGCCTCCGGCGACGGGCGCAGCACCCTTGAGGAGATGGTAGCCGCGGCCGCGCGGCGCGATTTCTCGTACCTCGCGATAACCGACCACGGCGAGGACAGCATGAACGGAGTCAACCGGGAACGGCTGCTGGCCCAGCGCGCGGCGCTGCGCAAACTGGACGCCGCCCACCCTCGCCTGCGCCTGCTGCACGGCGTGGAGTTGAACATCGGCCCGAACGGCTCGCTCGACTACGACGCCGCCTTCCGGGCGTCGTTCGATTGGTGCGTGGCGGCCGTGCACTCCGCCTTCGACCTGGACCGCGCCGCGCAGACGCGGCGCATCATCGCCGCCATGGAAGATCCGTCCGTGAACGTGATAGGCCACCTGTGCGGACGCATGATCGGACGCCGGCCCGGCATCGAACTGGACATCGACGCCATCTTGGCCGCGGCGGCGCGCACCGGCACCGCGATCGAGGTCAACAGCAGCCTGAGCCGCCTCGACGCCGCCGCGGACACCTTGCGCAGGGCGCGCGCCCTGCCGGTGACCATCGTCGTGAACAGCGACGCCCACCACCAGCGCGAGTTCGACCGGCTGCGCTGGGGAGTGCTGCACGCCCAGCGCGGCTGGGTGGACCGCGAACGCATCGCCAATACCTGGCCCGCGGAACGGTTCCTGACCTGGGCGGCGCACGCGAGAAGCGCGGCGCCAGCGTAGCGACAACGCAGCCGGTGCGAGCTTGTCCAGGGTGGCGAAGTCAACCCCATCGAGCGCGTCGCGAACCTTGAGGGCGCGCGGCAGGTGCTCGACCATGAGCGGGAAGGCGACCCGGCACAAGGATCGGCTGGCCGTCAGGCGTCGGCGGCCTCGAAGGCCGTGACGTTGCGGGTGGCGCGGCTGAACTCGACGCCCACGAGATGGATCGGCTCGCCTCGGGCGCGGTACTTGTCGGCGTAGCGGCGCTCCCTTAACTGCGCGAGCGCCGATCCCGGCGGCGCCATCTCCGCCACCTTGAACTCGAACAGGTACACGTGGCCGGCCGCGCGCACCGCCATGTCCAGCCGCCCATGGCTGCTCGACTCCTCCACCGCGATGTCGTAGCCGAGCGCGGCGAAGTAGGAGTAGAACACGCTCGCGTAGAAGCCTTCGTAGTCGGCGATGTCGTTGTTCGTGTACCAGTGATACGGGATGCTGGCGAAGAAGGCGCCGAACAGCTCCTTCAGGCCGGCGCAGTCGTGCGCCTCCAGCAGGCGCGCCAGGCGGATGCTGTTGGCGGTCTGTTGCGCCGTATCCTGCACCAGGTGGCACAGCAGTACCCGGTTCAAGCTCTGCCGCACCTCCCGGTTGGGATAGCCGAGCCGGTACAACGCCTCGCCGCCCAGCCGCTCTTCCGCGGTGATGGTCAGGTAGCCGGTCTGGAACAGCAGCGCCTCGGTGCCGATGCGGTCAGCGGCGGAGCGGCCGCCGACGTCGAACGCCGACAGCAACTCCGCCGGGCTCACCATGTCGTCCAGAGCCACCGACGACACGCGGCGTTCGAACAGGGTGTCCACCAGGAACGCCGGCGTTCCGGTCTCGAACCAGTGCGCGGCGAACTCGCCGCGGCGCAGCAGCAGCAGCACGTCGTAGGGGTTGTACACCTTCTCGGCGCCGCGCCAGCTATAGCCGTTATACCAGTCCCGCACCTGCTCCCGGTCCAGCCCGGCCATCTCCGGAGCGAACACCGTGTCCAGGTCTTGTTCCGTGTAGCCGCACACCGACGAGTACGGGGGATCGAGCGTGAGGTCGGTAAGGTTGTTCAGTTGCGAAAAGAGCGCCCCACCAGCGGCGCCTTCGGCTTCGCCGGTGGCCCATCCCGTCCTGCCGCCCGAGAGACTTCCACGGAAGTGTCTCGGGCGGTTGACCTTCGAGAACTTGCTGATGCCGGTCAGGAACGTGAACCGCACGTGGGCGTCGTTGTCCTTGATCACGCCGTACAGGCCGCGCAGGTAGTCGCGGTTGGTGCGCGCCGCCTCGCGGTCCTCCAGCACGTCCAGGATCGGCTTGTCGTACTCGTCCACCAGCACCGCCACCCGCTGTCCGGTCTGCCGGTGCAGGGCTTCCAGCAGGTAGGCGAAGCGGCCGGCCGCCGTCAGGTACTCCGATTCCACCCCCAGGCGCCGTTCGGCGGCGGCGAGCTGCTCCATGACGTTCGCTTCCAGCGCGTCCGGTCCCGTGAAGCTGCCGCCGCCGAAGCTCAGCCGCACCACCGGATGGCGCTGCGACCAGTCGTGACCGGCGTGGATGTGCAGGCCCTCGAACAGCTCCTCGCTACCCTCGAACAGCTCCTTGAGCGTGTCCAGGAACAGGCTCTTGCCAAACCGGCGGGGACGCGACAGGAAGTAGTGCTTGCCTTCGCGGAGCAGCCGCTCCACGTAGGCGGTCTTGTCGACGTAGTAGCAGTCCTGCTCGCGCAGCTCGCGGAACGTCTGTATGCCGATCGGCAGCCTGCGTCTCGCCACCAGTTCATCATACCCGCATGGCGCAGTGACGCGAAACCGCGTCAGAACGCCAGCAAGCCACAGACCGACGGGCAAGAGGGTCATCGGTTGCCTCAAGGGTCGCCACGATCGCCGACGTGGCGCATAATCGCCCCGCGATGGACAACGCCCCGATTCGGATTCCCACCCACGCCTGGTACGGCGACCGCGAGATGGAGTTGCCGTTTCCCGCGTCATGGCAGGTCGAGGAGTGCCGCATGGCCGGCCACGATGCACCCGCCCTCGACGACGATCAGCTCCGCGCGCAGCTCGGAACGCCGCTCGGCACCCCGCCCCTCCGCGATCTGGCGCAGGGACGCAAGCAGGCGGTGATCCTGTTCGACGACCTGACGAGGCCGGCGCCGACGTGGCGCATCCTGCCGATGGTGCTCGCCGAGTTGCACGCGGCCGGGTTCACCGACGATCGGATCCGCTTCGTGGGTGCGTTCGCCAACCACGCCGTGATGTCGCACGAGGACTTCGTCAAGAAGCTCGGCGCCGACGTGGTGCGCCGCTACCGGGTGTACAACCACAACCCGTTCGACCACCTGGTGGAGGTGGGCACCACCAGCCGCGGCACGCGCGTCGAGATCAACCGCGAGGTGATGGCGTGCGACCTGCGCATCGGCGTCGGCGGCCTCATCCCGCACCTGGCGGCGGGCTTCGGCGGCGGCGCCAAGCTGGTGGTGCCGGGCGTGGCCGGGATTGCCACCGTGGACCACAACCACCGCGTCCTCGGCCGGCGCAGCGCCGCCGCCCGTGCCGCCGGCCCCGCCCGCCTGCTGGGCAACGTCGACGACAGCGTGGTGCGCCAGGACCTGGAAGAGGCGGTGGCGATGGTGGGCCTGGACTTCAAGGTCGACCTGCTGATCAACCAGCGCCGCGAGGTGGTGCAGGTGTTCGCCGGCCAGTTCATGGAGCAGCACCGCGCCGGCGTGGCGGCCGCCAAGCGCCTCTACACCACCCCCCTGGCATCGGGGTGCGACGTCGCCGTGGTCAACACCTACCCGATCGAAAACCAGGCGGCCAAGGGCATCTGGCCCGCCGACCTGTCGCTGAAGGAGGGCGGCGTCGCCGTAGTGGTGTCGGAGAGCGTCGAGGGGCAGGCGCCCCACTACCTGGTCGGCCGGTTCGGCAGCGACTACGGCGGGGCGATCTGGTCGCCGGTCAAGGAGAGCCCGATCCGCAAGGCGGCCCTGGTGCTGGTGTGCTCCCGCTACCAGTCACGGGTGGACCTGGACGTCTACGGGCCCGACGCGGTGGCGTGCCGCACCTGGAGCGAAGTACTGATTCACCTCACGCAACGCTATCCGCACGGCGGCAGGGCGGCGGTGTACCCGTACGCGGCGATTCAACTGCCGGGGTAGCGGGCGGGAAAGCGAGCGAAGGGAATCGAACCCTCGTCACGAGCTTGGGAAGCTCGGGTAATAACCATTATACGACGCTCGCCGGACTTCCCCCCACCCTAACCCACACCAACCGAGCCTGTCCACCCCTCGACCGAACAAACCAAACACGCGAGGTTGCCTCACTGCCTCACCGCATCGCGTTGACCGGATCGCGCCCACATGACAAACTATGTCGCAAATGCGATACAGGATGCTGGGATGAAGACACAGAGTTCGATGCTGCACGTCCGTATGGACACCGAGATGAAGCGGAAGGCGACGACCGCGCTCGCGGCGATGGGTCTGACTCCCTCCGAGGCCGTACGGTTGCTCTTCCATCGCATCGCGGTCGATCAGGCCTTTCCGCTCGAACTCAAGGTGCCGAACGCGCCAACCCGCGCTGCCATGGCCGAGGTAGACGAGATGGTGAAGACGCGCACGGCGCGATTCGCGAGCGCGGACAAGATGTTCGCGGAACTTGAAGAAGCCGACGGCCGGTAAACGAGCCACCCTGCCGCGCCGGGCTGACTACGCCCGACAATTCCTCAAGGACTGGCAACGGCTCTCGCGTTCCGGCCGCTCCGACATGAATCGCCTGAAGGCGGTCATGCTCCTTCTCATCGCCAACGAGACGCCGCTCGGTCCCGAACGGAGAGATCACGCGCTCAGAGGCTCGTGGGCGCGCTACCGGGAGTGCCATGTCGGTGGCGATTTCCTTCTGACCTATCGCCTCGACGACACGAGCGGGCCGAGCGGGTCCATCCACTTCGCCCGCGTCGGCACCCATGCCGAACTGTTCGAATGACCACGTGGCCGGACATCGCGCCGGCGGACATCCAGAGGCTCTGGCGTACCGCGCTCGGTCAGTTGGCGGCTCCGTCGTGCGCGCGGCGCGGGTAGATGCGGCACGCCGTTTCGGCGGATTCTGTCGGCCATGGAAGCGCGATTGCTCCTCGACGTGGCGGGCTGGATCGGCATGGCCGGACTGCTGTCCGCCTACTGGCTGGTATCGACGAACCGGGTGCGCGGCACCTCGCGCCTGTACCAGACGCTGAACGTGATCGGCGCCGGCGGCCTGCTGGCCAACACCTTCTACTACCGCGCCTACCCCGCCGCGGCACTGAATTCCGTGTGGCTGGCCATCGCGGTCATCGCCTACGTCCGCGCGGTCGTGCGCCGCCGCGGCGGCCTGACCTGAGCAAACGAGGATGGGGCCGGCAGCGGCGATTCCGGGTGCTACCGGGTCGGCTGGGTCAGGATCTCGTCACCGAACATCGACAGCACGAGTTGCCCGTCTTCCGGCTCCACGTACGGAATGGCGATCGGGCCGCCGGGGTGCTTGGTTTCCAATATTGTGCGCGTCTCGCCCGGAGTGATCACCTCCAGCTTCAGGTCGACCAGGATGGGATAGTCCGGCAGCGTAGACTCCACGAGGCCGAACACCATCCCCTCCTCGACCTCGCCGGGCACCGTCATCTCCAGTTGCACGATGGAGCTGTAGGGTATCTCCTGGCCCGCCGGCGGCGACTGCGAGACGATGCTGCCGGGCGGGTCGCCGTCGCGGGCCGCCCGCATTCGGAACACGAACGGCAGGTTGAGCGCGGCCAGCTCGTCGCGCACCTCCAGTGCCGGCCGTCCCACGTAGTTGCCCAGTTCGATCAGGTCTCCGCCCGGCCCCTTGCTCACCACCAGTTCCAGCATCGTCTCGCCAACCACCGGCGTATCGGCGGGCGGGTTCTGCACCAGGATGGTGCCCGCGGGCGCGGGGTCGGTGATCCGGGCCACCGGTTCGCGAATCTTGATCAGCGCCCGATAGGAGGCGAACGCGGTCTGCAGTTCCAGGCGCACCTCCTCCAGGTCGCGCCCGACGTAGTGGCCGACCCGGTCGATGATGGGACCCCGGCTGACCACCAGCAGCACGGGCCGGCCCGCCTTCACCAGCGTCCCCGCCTGCGGATCCTGTTCGATTACCTGCCACTTCGGGTGATCGGAGGAAAACCGCCCCTCCACCCGCGGCGCCAACGCCTTCTCCTGCAGCAACACCAGCGCATTGAGCAGGTCGGCGGCGATCACGTCGGGCACCAGGGTCTGCTCCTCGCCCCGCACCACGACGAAGAACGCTACCAGTCCGCTGGCCACCAGCAGCGCGCAGACGGCAACGGGGAACAGGAACCCGCCGCGACCGGAACGGCGGCGCTCCGGTGCGCTACTCACCGAGCCGGGCACCGGCGACCCCGGGATGGCCATTGACGAATGCCTGCCACTGCATCGGCTTCTTGCCCTGGAGCTGCAACTCCCGCACCCACAGGCCCTGCCGCCCGGCTCGCACCAGGATTCCGCGCCGCTTGTCCACGGCCACCACCTCGCCCGGCGCGCCCGCCGGCAGCGCCGTGCCGCTGTCGTCCAGCGCGGCCGCCAGGATGGTCAGCCCGCGGCCCGACCAGGTCGTGTACGCCCGCGGCCACGGCTGGTACGCGCGCACCGCCCGCTCGATCGCCGCCGCCGGCTGCCGCCAGTCGATCCGCCCCTGTTCCTTGGCCAGCAGTCCGCACCAGGTAGCCGCCGTCTCCTCCTGCGGACGCGGTCTCTCGCGTCCCGCCGCGATCGCGTCTACCGCCTCGCGCAGGAGTTCCGCGCCGATGCGCGCCAGCCGCGTCGTCAGCGACGCGCTGGTGTCGGTCGGCAGCAGCGCAACCGCGCGCTGCACGAGGATGTCGCCCGCGTCCACCGCCGCCGCCAGGCGCTGCACCGTGACCCCGGTACGCTCCATGCCGGCGAGAATGGCCGCGGGAACCGGCGCGGGACCGCGCAGCTCCGGGAGCAGCGACGGATGCACGTTGACGCCGCCACGCGGGAACAGGTCCAGGAAGTAGGGACGGAAGATCTTGCCGTACGCCACGGCCACCAGCAGGTCCGGCTGCAGCGCGGCCAGCTCGGCGCTGAACGAGCGACCGATACGGTGCGGCTGCAGCACCGGCAGCCCGCGTTCGGCGGCGCGCCGCTTCACCGGCGGCGCCTGCGGCGTGCCGCGCCGCCCGGCCGGCCGGTCGGGGGCGGTCACGACGGCACACAGCTCTTCGCGGGCGAGGACATCGAACGCCGGGACGGCGAATTCCGGCGTGCCGGCGAACACGATACGCACCGCGTCAGTCGGCGTCCCCGACACTCGCCTCCGTGCCCTGCGCGTACTCCCGGCACACGCGCTCGCGTTCCTCGCCGCTGAGGTGGTCGATGAACAGGGTGCCGTTCAGATGATCGAGTTCGTGCAAGATCACGCGCGCGAGCATCCCGTCGGCCTCCAGGGAAAACAACCGTCCGCGCCGGTTGCGCGCCTGCACGCGGACGTGGACCGGCCGTTCCACGTCGGCGCGCGGACCGGGGATACTCAGGCAGCCTTCTTCGCGGCTCTCGGTCTCGATGCCGGTGCGGACGATCTCGGGGTTGATGAACACCCGCTCGCGATCTTCGGGCGCGCGGGTCACGAACAGCCGCACCATGCGGTTCACCTGGGTGGCGGCGAGACCGATGCCTTCATGCCGCTTCATCACGGCCAGCATGTCGTCGGCGAGGCGGCGCAACTCGGGAGTCACTTTGGGCACCGGATCGGCACGCCGGCGGAGCGCGGGGTGGCCAAGCGTGACAACTTCAAGCATGGACAACTTCAAGCATGGACAAGCGATAACATGGCGAACGCGCGGCGCGATTGTCAAACGGGGGAGTCCGCAAGCGCTACAGCACCGAGGTCGGATCCACGTCGATCTCCAGGTGGGTGCCGGCGGGTGGCTTGAAGGTGAGCCATGCGCGCTTCAGCCACCGGTGCAGCGGGCCGATGGTGCGATGGCGCAGCAGCAGATGGAACCGGTAGCTGCCGGCAATCCGCTCGATCGGGCACTCTACCGGACCGAGCATCTCGCCTTCCGCGGCCGCGCCGCGGCCACGTTCCAGGTGCTCGGCGAAGCTGGTGGCCGCCGCGTGCGCGCGCTGCTTGCTGCGCGACCGGAACACCAGCCGGATGAGCCGGGTGAACGGCGGGAACCCGGTCTCGCGCCGCGTCGCGATCTCGCGCCGGTAGAATTCGTCGCTGCGGCCCTCCACCGCCAGCCGGATGGCGGGCCGGTCCGCCTGGTACGTCTGCACCAGCACGCGGCCGTCGGGCAGCGAGCGCCCGGCGCGGCCGGCGACCTGCACGATCAGATTGAACGTTCGCTCGGCCGCGCGGAAGTCGGGCAGATGCAGGCCGGTGTCGGCGTTGATGATGCCGACCAGCCGCACCGCGGGGAAGTTGAGCCCCTTGGCCACCATCTGGGTGCCGACCAGCACGTCCACGGCGCCGCTGCGAAACCGGCTGAGCACGTCGCGCAGTTCGCCGCGGTCGCGCAACGCGTCGGTGTCCAGGCGCTGCACGCGCACTCCCGGCAGCACCGCGGCCAGCTCCTGTTCGACCCGCTGGGTGCCGAATCCGCCGTAGCCGATGTCCAGCGACGCGCACTCCGGACACACGCGCAGCGGAGCGGTCCGGTAGCCGCAATAGTGGCACAGCATCACGCCCCTCGCCTTGTGATACGTGAGGCTCACCGAGCAGCGCACGCAGCGCATCTCGAAACCGCAACTCCGGCAGTGAAAGAAGTAGGAGAACCCGCGCCGGTTCAGAAACAGGATCGACTGGCGTCCGGCCGCCGCCGCGGAGCGGATCTCGTCCACCAGCCGCTCCGACAGCGGACCCGGCCGGCCCTTCATCTCCACCACCTCGACCGACGGCATGCGCGCCCCGCCCGGCCGGCGGGTCAGGTCAAGGCGGCGCAGCACGCCGCGCCGCATGTGGTGCAGCGCCTCCAGCGACGGCGTCGCGCTGCCCATCACCAGGGTGGCGCCCTCGGCGGAACAGCGGTGCATCGCCACCTGGCGCGCATGGTAGCGCGGCGTGGCGCCCGCCTTGTAGGAGGTCTCATGCTCCTCGTCGATCACCAGCAGGCCCAGGTCGCGCAGCGGTGCGAACACCGCGCTGCGCGCGCCGATCACCACGCGCGCCGCCCCGCGCCGGATGCGGCGCCACTGCTGCAGCCGCTGCGACGGGGTGAGCGCGGAGTGGATCACCGCCACCCGGTCGCCGAACACGTCGCCGAACTGATCCACCACCTGGTGGGTCAGGGCGATTTCCGGCACCAGGTAAATCACCCCGCGTCCGGCCGCCACCACGCGCTTCGCGGCGGCCATGAATACCGCCGTCTTGCCGGATCCGGTCACCCCGCGCAGGTAGAAGCGCGGCGGCTGCGCGCCGCCGGCGGCATGCCGGGCGTCCGGCGCCGTCAGCGCCGCCACCGCGTGCTCCTGCTCCTCGGTCAGCGCGTGGTCCCGCCACCGTTCGACGGCGCCGCCGCCGTCGTCGGGCAGGATCTCGCGCCGCCCGGAGGGAATCATGGCCGCCAGCGCCTCGCCGACCGCGCACAGGTAGGTGTCCGCCACCCACCGGGCCAGCTCCAGCAGCGCGTCGTCGAACACCGGCTGCGCGTCGACGCGGCGCGCGATGGCGCGCAACTCCACGCCGGCCGGAGGGCGGCGCGGCGTGCCCACCACGAAGCCGGTGACCCGCCGCCTGCCGAATGGAGCCACGACGCGCACGCCACTGGCGGTTTCCCCGTCGTCCAGGTCGAGATAGGTGAACGTCTGTTGCACGGGCAGGTTGAACGCAACCTGCAGGTAGCGGGGCACGCGTGCTCCCGTCAGTCTGGTCGGCCGTCGCCGGGCGCCGCCGGCGCGCGGTCGGGCGCGTGCGCCGCGGTTCCGGCCCCGGAGACGGGTGCGCCGGGCTCGGCGAGCAGGTGCTGCAGGCGGCGCAGGTCGTCCCACACCGCGCGCCGCAGCGACTGGTTGCGCAGCACGCCGCTCGGGTGGTAGGTCGCTACCAGCGGTACGGGGTGCGCGAGCCCGGGAATCCGGTAGGAGTGGGTCTGCAGACGCAGCGCGGCCATCGTGGCGGCCTGCCCGGTGAGAAGCTGGCCCGCGATCCGGCCGACGGTCAGTATGGCGCGCGGTGCGAGCAGCCGCATCTGGCGCTGCAGGAACGGCAGGCAGGCCTGCGATTCGTCGCCGGCGGGATCGCGGTTGTCGGGCGGCCGGCACTTCACCACGTTGGTGATGAAACAGTTGTCGGCGCGCCGCAGCTCGATCGCCTCCAGCCACCGGTCCAGGTACTCCCCGGCGCGGCCCACGAACGGCCTGCCGGTGCGATCCTCGTCGTAGCCCGGCCCCTCGCCGACCACCAGCACCAAGGGCTGCGCCGCGCCCTCTCCCGGCACCGTGCGGGTGCGCCCGCGGCACAGCCCGCACGCACGACAGGCCGCGACCTCGCCGGCCACCGCGTCCAGGCTGTCTTCGCGGGCGACCTCGGCGGGCGCCGCCGGCGCCGCTTCCCGCGCCGGCAACCGCACCGGCGGCGGATCGCCCGCCGTTCGCTCGCCGCCGGTGTAGTAGTCCTCGATCAGGCTCAGCAGGCGCCAGTAGCGCTGGTCAGGCGTCATGGGTCGGGAGTGAGCGGAGGATACCACACGCGCTCCAGGAACAGGCCGCGCGCCGGCGCCGTCCGGCCCACCTCGGCGCGGCGCCGGCCCGCGACCAGGCGCCGCACGTCGCTGGCGGGAGCTTCCATGGCGGCCAGCTCCAGCAGCGTGCCCACGATGCTGCGCACCATCTTCCACAGGAAGGAGGTGGCCACGATGTGGAACACCACATACGGCGGCGACGGGTAGAACGACGCGCTTAGCACCCGTCGAACCTTGCTCGGGCTCGGATCCCGGGCTGCCGCGAACACCGTGAAGTCGTGTTCGCCGACCAGGAGTCCGGCGGCCCGGTTCAGGTGACGGAGGTCGAGCCGCTGGCGAACGTGGTAGCAGTAGCGGCGCAGGTGCGGCAGCCCGACGCCGCCGCAGAGCAACTGGTAGCGATAGCCGCGCGCCAGCGCGCTGCGGCGCGCGTCGAACCGCGCCGCGGCCGGACACGCCGCCAGCACGCGCACGTCAGGCGGCAGGTAGGAGTTGATCGCCACCGCCCAGCGCTCGGCGGGAAATGTCATCGGGGCGCTGAAGTTGGCCACCTGACCGGTCGCATGTACTCCCGAGTCGGTACGCCCCGCCGCCCGCACGCGCACCGGGCGGTCCAGCATCCGCGCCAGCGCCGCCTCCAGCACGCCCTGGACGGTGCGTTCGTCGTTCTGCACCTGCCAGCCGGCGAAGTCGGTGCCGTCGTAGGCAAGCGTGAGCTTCACGTTGGCATTCGCGGACGCGGCCGACCCGCGGCCGCCCGGTGGCGTGGACCGCTCGGCGGCGCGCCCGGTCACGCGCCGGTTGAGGCGGCCGCGTGGTCGCTCTCGATGACGCACATCGCCAGCACCGCCTCCTTCTCGTGCGACAGGGAAATGAACACGCGCCCGCCGCCGGCGCGCTGCAGCGCCGCCTTGGCCGATCCGGTAAGCTGCAACTCCGGCTTGCCGTCCGCGTTGTTCAACACCGCCATGTCGCGCAGGGAAAGACCGGCAAGTCCCGAGCCCAGCGCCTTGCCGAACGCTTCCTTGGCGGCGAACCGCGCCGCCAGCGACAGCACCGCGGCCGCGCCGGAGCGCCGACGGCACTGCGCCAACTCTTCCGGGTGATAGAACCGTTCCAGCAGGCCCGGAATCTCCTGCCAACGCCGCAGCCGCTGCGGGTGCACCACGTCGATGCCTACACCCAGGATCATGCCGCCGCCACCATCGCGCGCCTTGCCGGACCCGTCAACCGTCGCGTTGGTTGCATGCAGCTTCCCGCGCCGCGGCCACGAATCGCACCGCCTGCACCGCCGCCGGCACGTCGTGCACGCGGATCATGTCCGCGCCGTGCACCAGGGCCACGGTGTTGGCGATCGTGGTACCCGCGAGCCGATCTTCGACCGGCGCCTGCAATATCTTGCCGATGAAAGACTTGCGTGACACGCCAATGAGCACGGGCGCGAGCGACCGCACGGCCGGCGTGCCGTGCAGCAGGCGCAGGTTGTCGTGCACGCGCTTGCCGAACCCGATGCCCGGATCCACGATCACCTGGCGGCAATCGATGCCGTCGTCGAGTGCGTCGTTGATGCGCTGCTTGAGTTCCCGCACCACCTCCGCGACGGTGTCGCGGTAGGCGGCGCCGCGCTGCATGGTGGCGGGCGTGCCGCGCATGTGGTTGATCACAACCGGCACCCCGCGCTCGGCCGCCAGGCTGCGCAGGTCGGGATCGCGCAGGCCGTTCACGTCGTTGACCATCACCGCCCCGGCGTCGAGCGCCGCTTCCGCCACCACCGCCTTGCCGGTGTCGATGGAGACCGGAGGACCACCCGCCGCCACCACCGCGGCGACCGCCGGCACCACCCGGCGCAGCTCCTCCGCGGCGCTCACCGGCGCCGCGCCGGGGCGCGTCGACTCGCCGCCGAGATCGACCAGGTCGGCGCCCTGCTCGCGCATGCGCAGCGCGGCCTGCGCCACCGCACCCGGCTCGGTGAGACGGCTGGCGGCATAGAACGAGTCGGGCGTGATGTTGATGATGCCCATGACCAGCGCGCGCCGCGCATAGTTCAGGGTTCCGGCGGCGGTCGCAATCGCACCCGGCAGTGCCTCCCACGCCGCCGCCAACTCGAGGCCCAGCCCGCGGGTGACTTCGTGCTGCTGCCAGCATGCCGCGAGTCGCGCCACGCCCGGGCCCGCGATCGTGGCGCGCAGGGCCGCTCCGCGCACGCTGAAACCGGCGGACAAATCTCGCAGGGACGCGGTGACGATTCGTTGTCGCGGCCGATCAAGCGCGTCGAGGCTGATTTCCGCTGCGAGCGGCTGCGGCTGCCCCGGACCCGGCCTGCGCCCACCCAAGGGGACGACGCGCAGATTGCGGCGAACGTCGTAGGCCCTGATCCGGAAGAGCGGGCCGGCGGGCGATGCGTGGGCATCGGGCTTCATCGTCTTCCCTGTCACGGCGTGACCGTACGGACTCACCGCGTTGACGAGACTGCGCGCGCAGTACGCCGGCGACGGACCACGCTACTTCTTCTTGTGCCGGTTCTTTCTGAGCTTTTTCTTGCGCTTGTGAGTAGCTATTTTATGGCGCTTACGCTTCCGCCCACAGGGCATTGCAACGATACTCCAGTGTTGACCAGGTCGGTGACCAGTGTGTTCAGCCTCGGGATCCGCGACCGGCGCTGCACCGTCACGGGTTGCCGTGGAGTACGGAGCGCACGGTAACTATCGCCAACCTGTCCCCCGGTGTCAAGGTGCCGTGCGTCAAGGTGCCGTGCGTCAAGGTGCCGTGCGTCAAGGTGCCGTGCGTCAAGGTGCCGTGCGTCAAGGTGCCGTGCGTCAAGGTGCCGTGCGTCAAGGTGCCGTGCGCGCGAGAAACCGCTCCATTGCCGTGCCGACTTCGGCGCTGGCATCGGCCGGCAGCCAGCGGACCTCCGGGAAGCGCCGGAAGAAGGTGAGCTGGCGCTTTGCCAGCCGCCGCGTGTTGCGCTGGATCAGCCGCAGTATCGTTTCATCCGGGGCCGAGTGGTCCTGGAAGAACTCCGCGTAACCGATGCTGCGCAGTCCCGGTGTGTCGCGGTGGTAGCCGCGCGCGCGCAACGCCGCCACCTCGGCGGCCAGGCCGCCGGCGAACATCTGCTCCACCCGTCGATCGATGCGCCGGTACAGATCGGCGCGATCCCGATGCAGCCCCAGGATCAGCAACTCGAAATCGCTGCGCACCGTCTCGGACGGGCGGAACGACGACCATGGCGTACCGGTGAGCCGGATCACCTCGAGAGCGCGCAGCACCCGATTCACGTCCGCCTGTGGCAGCCGCGCCGCGCCGTCCGGGTCGCTGCGGGCAAGCTCGGCGTGCAGCGCCGCCGCACCCTCGGTGCGCAGCCGTTCGCGCAACTCGCGCCGGATTCTCGGGTCGGCCGGAGGCGCCGCCGATAGCCCGTGCAACAGTGACCACAGGTAGAACGCCGCGCCGCCGGCCACCACCGCCCGGCCGCCGCGCCGCTCGATCTCGCCCACCAGGCGGTTCGCAGCGCGCACGAAGTCGCCCGCGGTGAACTGGCGGTCGGGGGCCACGACGTCGACCAGGTGATGCGGCATCCGGCGGCGCAACTGCTGCGGCGGCTTGGCCGTACCCGCGTCGAGTTCGCGGTACACCTGACGCGAGTCGGCATTGATCACTTCCACCTGCCAGCGGCGCAAGCGCGGCAGCAGGTCTTCAAGGAGCCGAGACTTCCCGACCGCCGTCGGGCCCAGCAGCAGCGTTACGCGCGGGCGAGGAGCGGCTTGCGCGCCGGCGCGCGAACCCGGTTCCGCCATCGACGACGCCCCGACTCGGCAGCGCGGATGCGCTACCGCGCTATCTCGTACTTCACCTTCTTGGTGAGAATCTGCTGGATGGAGGTGGAGACGATCTTGCCCTTGTTCGCTTCGATATCTTCGTCGCCGGTCAAGGCGAGCTGGTGCGCGCGGCGCATCGCGGCAGCCGAGAGCTGATAGCGGTTATCGACATTTCCGATCAGAAGGTGCAGAGGAAGAATCACGTCCACCCAATTATATAGCCGTTGCCGCGCTTCGGGTATCGGAATTGTCCGCCGCCGCGTCCGCCACCGCCGGCGCGGGCCGTCAGCTCACGCCGCCGCCGGCAACGCCGCCACGCGCGCGCGCCGCCGCGACAATGGCTGCCGCCGCCGCGAATTGATCGTACGCCGACGTATCGATTACCAGGTCGGCGGGTGCGGCGTCGTCGATGTCGATCCGGTACAGTTCCAGGTAGCGCTGCCGGTCGTTGGCGTCGCGCCGTCCGGTGTCGACTTCGGCGGCGGCGTACGCGGTGTGCTCGCGCCGCGCGATGCGCCGCGCCCGCACCTCCGGAGGCGCGGTCAGGTACACCTTCAGCTCGGCATCCGCGAGCAGCCAGATGGCGAGCCGCGAGGCGAGTACGCAGGCGCCGCCGGCCGCCGCGGCGAGCTGGCGCCGGTCGAGGGTGCGGTCGATCGAGAAATCGCGCGCCGCGCGCGCGTGCAGCTCGGCAAAACCGACTCCGTATTCGGCGGCGAGGTTCTTGAACGTGTAGTTGATCAGCCGCAGGCCGAGGCGGTCGGCGACCAGGCGCGATACCGTCGAGTTTCCGCAGCCGCTCTTGCCCGAGATCGCTATGCGCATCGGCGTGGCCCGGTCAGGCGACGTTGCGCAGGTGCTCGCGGATGCGCTCGACGGCATCCTTGACGCGAACGGCCGCGGCGCTGATCGAGACCGCCGAACCCTTGGCGGCCAAGGTGTTGGCCTCGCGCATCATTTCCTGGCTGATGAACTCCAGCTTCTTGGCCCGTTCACCGGCTGCGAGCGCGTCGCCGAACGCCTCGAGGTGGCCGCGCAGCCGGACCAGCTCCTCGTTGACGTCGCTCCTGGCAAGCAGCGTGGCGAGCGTTGCCACCAACCGCTCCTCGTCCACCGCGTCCGCGAGCAGTTCCTGCACGCGGGCGGCCAGTGCGTCCCGCTGGCGCCGGGCCGCCCGCGGCGCCTCGGTCTCGATCCGGTCCACCTCGCTTGCGATCTGTGCGAGCAGGCGGCGCAGGTCGGCCGCGGTGACGCTCCCGTCGCGGCGGCACGCCGCGTCGTACCGTGCGAACGCCTGCTCAAGCGGCTGCCTGCAGTCGTTCCACACCTCCTCCACGCACGGCTCGCGCCGCTCGCTCAGGAATCCACCCACCGCGAGCAGGTTGGTCAGCGTGACCGGGCCGCCGCCGGCAACGTCGGACAACTCGCGCAACGCGCCGATGTAGGCGCGGGCGGCCGCCGTGTCGGCGCTCACCTCGACGGTGTCGGCAAGATCCGCCACCGTCAGCGCCAGTTCCACCCGTCCGCGGCTCACGCGCTCGGCCACCTCGGCGCGCAGACGCGGCTCCAGTTCGGCGTAGCCGGGCGGCACGCCGACCTGAATTTCCAGGTAACGGCTGTTGTACGACTTTACCTCGACGGCGATGCGCCGCTTCCGGGTGGTGTGCTCGGCCCGGCCGAAGCCGGTCATGCCGCGCATCAGCGGGCTGCCCCGCGCCGCTGCGCACCGCCGAGCAGGCGCAGCAGGTCCCGGCCCACCCGCCAATTGTCGCCGGCTCCCATGGTCACCAGCAGGTCGCCGCGGCGCAGGGTGGCGGCGAGGCGCGCGCTTGCCGCCGCCAGGGTGTCGCACCAGCGCACGCACGGGTGTGCGCCGGCGACCGCATCGTACAGCGCGCGTCCCGCCTGCGCGGGGGTGACCGGGGATCG
Organism: Spirochaetia bacterium; assembly: GCA_965208575.1. Taxonomy (GTDB): domain Bacteria; phylum Spirochaetota; class Spirochaetia; order SZUA-6; family Bin103; genus Bin103. The sequence continues at coordinate 838,360 of CBDBOV010000004.1, forward strand.
CTCGCGCGCGGAGGCGTACACGGGGTGCAGCAACACCTCGTCGGCGGCGCCGAACGCGGTAGCGAAGTCGGCCAGCAGCGCCGCGGTGCGCGAGAAGGTGTGGCTCATGAAGTCGACCACGATGCGCCGGCCCGGGTAGAACGCCCGCAGCCCGGCCAGCGTGGTAACCAGCTCCGTCGGGTGATGCGCGTAGTCGTCGATCACCAGGATGCCGCCGTGCTCCCCGACAATCTCGGTGCGGCGCTTGCCGCCGCGGTAGCCGCCGAGCGCGCGCACGATCGCCGACTGCTGCGGCTCGCCGAGCGCCCGGCCCTGCTCGCCGAGCAGCACGCATGCCACGCCGGCGGCGGCGGCGGCGTTGGCGGCGTTGTGGCGTCCCGGCACCCGGAGCGCGACCGGCTCGGCCAGGCAGTGCAGCCGGAACCGGGTCACGCCGGCCGCCGCCCGCAACGAGCAGATGCGCAGCGCGCCGGCGGCGTGTTCACCGTACGGGAGCAGGCGCAGGTCCGGGCGCCGTCCGGCAACGATGCACGCCACCTCGACGGCGCCCGCGTTGTCGGCGCAGTAAATGAGGGTGCCGCCCTCCGGCAGCGTGCCGGCGAAGTCGGTGAACGCGGCCACCAGCGCGGCGTGGGTCGGAAACGCATCGACGTGCTCCAGCTCCACGGCGGTTATCACGATGTGGCTGGGCCGGAAACTGGCGAAGTGGTTGCGATATTCGCAGGTCTCGGCGATCAGGTAGTCGGTGCCGCCGATCAGGGTCGCCCGGCCGTCGAAGTTGGCCACCCCGGTGGCGGTGAGCACGGTTGCCGGGAGCTGCAGCGCCTGCACCAGCAGCCCGCACAGCGCGGCGGTGGTGGTCTTTCCGTGTACCCCGGCGATGGCCACCGAACGGGCGCCGCGCGACAGCGCACCGAGCGCCTCCGGGTAGCTGGACAACGGGATGCCGCGCGCCGCGGCGGCGAGCAGTTGCGGGTTGTCGCTGCGTTCGTAGGCGGCGGAGTGGATCACCCAGTCGGTGTCCGCCGGCAGGTCGGCAGCGGCGAAACCGACCCCGGGCCGGAGTTGCAGGCGATCCAGTATCTCGTCGGTAGGGAACGACTCGGCCACGTCGGAGCCGGTCAGGGACGCACCGCGGGCGGCCAGAATCTCGGCAAGCGCCGCCATGCCGGTGCCCTTGGCCCCTACCAGGTGAATGTTGCGTCCTCTGATCTGCATTCCGGGTGCTCCGGCGCGGGGCGCGAACGGTGCGATCAACGAAACTGCGCGGCGTCATCTCCTAGGGGAGTCGAACCCCTGTTGCCGGGATGAAAACCCGGTGTCCTAACCGCTAGACGAAGGAGACCTGGAGTGGTGAAAATATCGTCGCGCGAGCGTGCCATGTCAACCGAAGGGGGCCGCGTACGCAGGGCAATCGACTGAGTGGATTTACTCAGGTCGTGAGCAGCGAGTAGAGAAAGTCCTCATTCCAGGCAGCGATGTGACGACTGGCGCGCATGCTGTGTTTGCCCTTGCCGCGCCGCAGGAGATTGCTGGCCATGTGCTTGATGGTGGCGAAGTTCGCCGGCGCGTGCCCGCTCCGTATGCGGCACTCGTCATCGCGGAACACCATGTCCATCACCCAGTGCAGCCCATTCTCGACGCCCCAGTGGCTGCGTATCGCGTGGCCGATCTGCTCGGCATCCGCCGGCAACGAGCTGATGTAGTAGCGCGTCTCGGTTTCGACCTTGTCCTCGACCAATAGTTCACGCCGGCTCTCCACCTTCACGATGCTGCGCAGCCCCGGCCAGCGGTGGTCCTGCTGCAGCCACGCGATGTCCTCGGTCGCTACCACCCGCCGCGTCTCCAGACGTCCGTGGCCCTTGTCACTACTCTCATGTACCGTGACTTGGTGCCCGGCGAAGCCATCCTGTCGTTCGTCGAAGAACAACGCCACATCCTTATGCAGCGTCCCCTGATTTCCTTTCAGACCCAATACATAGTCTGCTTTCTGCTCGATGATCCGGGCACCGATCTCGCGCTGGCAGCCCATCGCGTCGATGGTCACCACCGCGCCGTGCAACTCCAGCAACCGCAACAGCTCCGGGATCGCCGGGATCTCGTTCGACTTGTCCGCCACCTTGCACTGGCCCAGCACCAGCCGCTGCTGGCTACTCCACGCCGAGATCATATGGATCGGTCCCTGCTCGGCAGCGCGATCAAGCGAGCGCCGCAGCGTCTTGCCATCTACCGCCACCACTCCACGCACCGCCGCCGTAAACCGCTCCACCCAGGCGATGAAACAACTCTGGAACTGCTGCGCGTCCAGCCGCGCGAACACGTTCCCCAGTTGGTCATGCGATGGGACCCCATGGGCGAATGGCAAGAAGCGGCGCAGAAACTTCAGCTTCTGCTGGCCATACAGCGCCACCTCGACCCAGCTATCGGCACCGCCGAGCACTGCGCACAGGCACAGCAACAGGATCTCCGGCAGCGGATAGAGCACCTTCGCCTGCTGGCGCGGGTCGTCGAGAGCGTCGAAACTGCCTAAGAATTCGACATCACCACCACTGTCATCGTTCATCAGAATGCCCCTCCCAGAGCTATTTCCTAGCTCCTTCAGTACATACTGATCACCGCCTGTCTGTCACCCTACCCAAAATATTCGGTCGATTGCCCTGGCCGCGTACGGCCGCGAACCCCCGGTAAGATTCGCGGCTTTGCGGCCGTCTGTGCACCGTGAGCGGTTGCCGCCGGCAGCCGCTATCCCGTTCCGATGGAGCTGTAACGATGCAATGGAAACCGCCCACCCGGATTCGACTCACGGTTGTGGCCATCGCGCTCGCGATCCTGGCGGGCGGCGCCGTGCTGCTGGTCGCCGCGCCGGCGCCCGCCACCGTCGCCGCCAACCCCGAACTGCTGGCCGAGGAGCCGGCCCCGCCCGGCGCGGCGCGCGAGTTCAAGACCGACTTCGCGCGCCACACGGTACCGTACAGCGACGTGTTGTCGGGCGGCCCTCCCAAGGACGGCATTCCCGCCATCGACCATCCGAACTTCGTGCCGGTGGCGGACGCGGACGGCTGGCTCGGCGAGCTCGAACCGGTGGTGCTCGTGGAGGCCGGCGGCGTGGCCAAGGCGTATCCCCTGCAGGTCCTCACCTGGCACGAGATCGTCAACGACGAGGTAGGCGGCGTGCCGATCTCGGTGACGTTCTGCCCGCTGTGCAACACCGCGATCGGCTTCCAGCGTGAGTTCGACGGCCAGGTGCTCGACTTCGGCACTACCGGCCGGTTGCGGTACAGCAACCTGATCATGTACGACCGCCAGACCGAGACCTGGTGGCAGCAGGCCACCGGCGCCGGCATCGCCGGCACGTACGCCGGCAGCCAGCTTGCCTTCTATCCGGCCAATATCGTCAGTTGGCAGGAGTTTCGCGACCGCTACCCCGATGCCGAGGTGCTCTCGCGCGACACCGGCTACAGCCGCGCCTACGGTCGCAACCCCTACGCCGGCTACGACAACGTCAACAACCGGCCGTTCCTGTACCGCGGGCCGAGTACGCCGGATGCGTTGCCGCCGATGGCGCGCGTGCTGACGGTGGACCTCCCGGAAGAGGCCGTCGCCTACCCGTACGAGACGCTGCGCGAGGTGCGCGTGATCAACGACACCGTGGCGCAGGCGCCGATCGTGGTGTTCTGGCAGGCGGGGACGGCATCCGCGCTCGACTCCGGCAGCATCGCCGCGGGCCGCGACGTCGGCACCGGCGCCTCGTTCAGCCGCCGCGTCGATGGCCAAGTGCTCGACTTCGCGTGGTCGGACGGGGCTATCCGCGACAGCCAGACGGCCAGCACGTGGAGCCTGCTCGGCGAAGCGACCGCCGGGCCACTGCAGGGCAGCAAGCTGGAGGCGGTGGTGAGCATAAACCACTTCTGGTTCTCCTGGGCGGCGTTCCGCCCGGAGACGCGGGTGTACGTCGACGGCGAGATGAATTGACGGCGGCGCAGGCGGGCGCGTCAGCCGCTCTTGCCCGCCTTCGGACTGGTGATGGCGCTGGTCAGGATGGCGAACGCCTCGTCGACGTCGTTGACCACGTGAATCAGTTCCCGGTCGCGGTCGCTGATGGTGCCCCACTCGCGCAGCTTGTCGAAGTTCACCACCTCCTCCCAGTAGTCGCGCCCGTAGACGATCACCGTCACCGGGCGCTGCACCTTGCGCGTCTGCAGCAGGGTCAGCACCTCGAACAGTTCATCCATGGTGCCGTAGCCGCCCGGGAACGCCACCAGCGCGCGCGCCAGGTACATGAACCAGAACTTGCGCATGAAGAAGTAGTGGAACTCCATCGCCAGGCCCTGACCGATGTAGCGATTGGGCAGCGGCTCGCCCGGCAGGCTGATGGTGAGGCCGACGCTCTGCCCGCCGGCCTCGGACGCGCCGCGATTGGCCGCCTCCATCATGCCGGGGCCGCCGCCTGAGCACACGACCAGTTCGCCTTCCGCGCCCGACTCCCGCGCCCACGCGGTAACCCGGCGCGCCAGTACGCGGGCATCCTCGTAGTACTCGGCGAGACGAAGCTGATGGCGGGCGCGCAGGACATCGGCTTGCGATGCGCCGACCACCCGGCCGGCTGCCAGATCGCCGAACCGTTTGGCGGCCTGTTCACGGTCGAGCGTACTGCTCGACCCGAAGAACACGATGGCGCTGCGAATGCGGCGCCTGCGCAGCCGCGACTGCGGCTCCAGGTACTCTGCGAGGATGCGCAGCATGCGGGCGTCGCGGCCGCGCAGGAACGGCAGGTTCTCGTATGCCTTGTTCGGTGGGGTAGCCATGGGCCGGCGCCCGCACGGGCGCCACGTCACTCCTGTTGGTATGCCGGCAGTCGCTACCCGCGGATCCGTGCAGCGGACCCCGTGCGGCGCGACCCGAGCTTGTTTCGGTTGCCGCCGTGGCGCGGCGCGGATACCGCGCTCGGATGGGCACAGGCGGCGCCGCTCCAGTGGCGGCAGCCATCATAGTAGCAGACCGGCAGCCCCACCACAGGGCAGGTGTCCGGCTTGGCCGCGGCCGTGGTGCCCGCCGAACGCCCGGCGGCGGGGCCGCCCGGTTGCGATTTCGCTCGCCGCGCGCCGCCGCCCTTGGCAACCGATCGGCCCGGTGTCGTGCGCTTCGGACGCGCGTCGCCGGGCAGCGGCGCGGGCGGCTGTTCCGGGCATTGCGGGCGTCCGGGGCGTTCAGGCTCGTCGTCGATGCCGGCGCTCCGGCCATCGGGACCTCGGACGGCGGCGCGCGAGGGCGGCGCACCTTGCAGGGTTGCGACCCGGGACAGCAGGCCCATAGTCTGTATGTCGGCGCGCGCCGCCGCGAAGTCGAGCGTCCGCACTCCGTACGCGCGGTCCCGTCAGGACTGGCCGAGCAACACTTCGCGCATCGTGTGACCGATCGCGGACGGCGACTCCACCACGGCCGCGCCTGCCGCGCGCAGCGCCTCCTGCTTGGCGCGCGCCGTGCCGGCGGCCCCGGCAATGATCGCCCCGGCGTGCCCCATGCGGCGCCCCGGCGGCGCCGTGGCGCCGGCGATGAACGCCACCACCGGCTTGCTCATCGACGCCACGTATTCGGCCGCCTCCTGCTCGGCGGTGCCGCCTATCTCGCCGATCAGTACCACGGCACCGGTGTCGGCATCCGCCTCGAACAACTCGAGCGCCTCCCGCTGCGAGGTCCCGATCACCGGATCGCCGCCGACGCCGACGCTGCCCGACTGGCCGATTCCGAGCCGCGACAACTGATCCACGGCCTCGTACACGAGGGTCCCGGAGCGGGAGATCACGCCAACGTTGCCGGGGCGGTATACATCCACCGGCATGATGCCGGCCCGGGCACGCTGCGCCGGGGCGATCACGCCGGGGCAGTTGGGGCCGATCAGCCGGGTCGCGGAGCCGCGCAGGTAGCGCTTTACCTGCACCATGTCGCGCGTCGGAATGAACTCGGTGATGCAGATCACCACCGGAATGCCGGCGTCCGCGGCTTCCAGTATGGCATCGGCGGCGTGCGGAGCGGGCACGAAGATCACCGACACGTTGGCCCCCTGCTCCGCCACCGCCGCACGCACCGTGTCGTACACCGGGGTCTCCTCCAGCCGCTGGCCGCCCCGGCCCGGCGTGACGCCCGCCACCACGGCGCTCCCGTAGGAGCGGCTGATGCGCGCCTGCAACTGGCCGGCACGGCCGAAGCCCTGCACCAGTATGCGGCTCGATGCGCCGAGCAGCACCGCCATTACGCGGCCCCTCCCCGGGCCGCGAGCACCGCGGCGCGCGCCGCCTCGGCGAATCCGCCGGCGCGCACCAGGTCGACCGCCGCGCGGTCGAGAATCTCCAGCCCCTGCGTGACGTTGGTGCCGGCGAGGCGAACCACGGTGGGCTGCGGCAACGCGCCCTCCGCCTTCGCCGCCACCACGCCGGCGGCGATGATGTCGGTGCGCGCGAGTCCGCCGAAGATGTTGACCAGCACCGCGCGCACGTCGGGGTCGGCGCCGATAATCCGCAATGCGGCGACCACCGCCTCGCGGCGGTTGGCGGTGCCGATGTCCAGGAAGTTGGCCGGTTCACCGCCGGCCAGCTTGATCGCATCCATGGTGGCCATGGCCAGGCCGGCGCCGTTCACCAGGCAGCCAATGTCGCCGTCCAGCTTCACGTAGTTGTCGATCCCGGCGTCGTGCGCCTCCAGTTCGCGTTCCGCCTCCTGGCCGCGGTCGCGCAGCCGCACCAGATCCGGCTGCCGGAACAGCGCGTTGTCGTCCACGTCGAACTTCGCGTCGCCGGCCAGCAGGGCGCCGTCATCCGTTACCACCAGCGGGTTGATCTCGACCAGGCGCGCGTCGCTGCCCTCGAATGCGGCCACCAGCGCATCGATCAGCCGCACCGCCGGCGCCAGCAGCTCGCCTCCCAGGCCGGTGGCGAATGCCAGGGCGCGCGCCTGGTACGGCTGCAGTCCACAGGTCGGGTCGACGTGCTGGCGGTGAATCGCCTCCGGCCGCTCGGCCGCGACCTGTTCGATCTCCATGCCCCCGGCCGCGGACGCGATCACCATCGGCATCCCGGCCGCGTTGTCGATCACCACGCTCAGATAGAGCTCGCGCGCAATGGCCACGCGCTCTTCCACCAGTACGGCGTCCACCGGAAGTCCGGCCGGGCCGGTCTGGTTGGTGACCAGCCGGATGCCGAGCAATTCACCCGCGGCCGCCTGCGCGGCCCCCGCATCCGCGGCCAGCCGGATGCCGCCCGCCTTGCCGCGCGCCCCGGTGTGTACCTGCGCCTTGATCACCACCGGTCCGCCCAGGTCGCCGGCAACGCGCGCGGCGTCCTCGGCCGTGGCCGCGACCCGGCCGCGCGGCACCGCCACGCCGTAGCGCGCCAGCACCGCCTTGGCCTGATGTTCGTGCAGCTTCAACTTCGCGAGGTCCTTCCGGCCACCGGTTCGCCGATGCCTGCCAGTACGCGCCGCAGCGCGGCGGCGGCGACCGCGAATCGCGCCGGCGAGGTGCGTCCGTGGCTGGCCCCGGCCACGTCCAGGTGCGGCTCCAGCGTGAGAAAACTGTCGAAACCGGCCGCGTACGCCTCGGCGAGAATGCGCGCCACCGCACCATCGCCCTCCCCGGCCGGGACCACCGTCGCGGTGGCCGCCACGGCGTCCTTGATGTGAAAGTAGGCGACGTGCCGGCGCACCCGCTGCCAGCAGCGGTAGGGATCCTCGCCGCACACCACGAAGTTGGCGAAATCGAAAATGCCGGTGAAGGCTGGCGATCGGATGCTGTCCAGCAGATCAAGCACCCGGTCGCCGGTGTCGCCGTAGATGCCACGCTCGTTCTCGTGCGCCAGGCGCACGCCGGTCGGTTCGGCCAGCTCCACCAGGGCGCCAAGCCAATCCAGCACCCGGCCCCGGTAGCTGGCGGCGTCCTCTCCGGCCGGAATGTAGTAGGAGAAGATGCGCACGAACGGCGCCTCCAGCAGCGCGGCGCACTCCAGTGCCCGCAGCATGCGCTCCCGTTCCTCGGCAAAGTCGCCGGCCACCGGGAACTTCCCGATCGGCGAGCCAACGGCCGAGAATCCCACTCCGGCCTGCCGAGCAGCGTCCTTCACGCGCCGCACCTCGCCCGCGGACAGCTCCAGCACGCCCTTGCCCCACACGCCGCGCAACTCGATGTTGCCCACGTCGTTGGCAGCGAGCGCCGCCAGTTGTTCGTCCAGTTCGGCGCCGATTTCGTCGGCAAACGCGCTGACCCGCCGCCGGTTCCAACTCACGCTCATCGCGGCTATCCAATCGGTCCCGCGCCAGGTTGTCAATGCCGGCCTGCCCGACGCGGCCCGGCGCCGCGTATGCACCGCCGCGTGGCCCGCGGCCATGCAGCGCCCGGTGCTACAGGTTGACGTCGATGGTGCTGCGCACTCCGTCGCGCACGATGCGGAACCGGTACTCGCCGCTCTCCCCCGCTCCGACGGTCCGGTAGAAGTCGGCGGCGTCGCGGACTGCGGTGCCGTTGACGTGCGTGATGATGTCTCCCACGCGCAGCCCGGCCGCCGATGTCGCGCTCGATTCGTTGACGCTTGCGATCAACATGCCGCGCTGGTTGTCGGCAATTTCGAACCGCGCTCGTACGCGATCGGTGAGCGGCACCGGAAAGATGCCCGGCCAGTCGCGCACCGCCCATGCCTCGGAATCGTCGCGCAGGGCGACCACGACCGTCACCTGCATGGGTGCCCCCGCGCGCACCAGCGCGAACGTACTCTCCTGACCCGGCTCCAACGCACCCACGGCGCGCACCAACTCACCGCTGTCGCGCACCGGCCGGCCGCTCACGTGCGTGATCCAGTCGCCGGGGCGCAGATCGCCGAGCGCCGCCGGCGAGTCGAGGATGATGCTCCATGCCAGTGCGCCGTCGATGTCGTCCACGCCCAGCGCCGCACGGGTCTCGGAGCCTGCCGAACTCACGAACACGCCGAGATAGCCGTAACGCACGCGTCCGCTCTCCAGGAAGTCGCGGATGGCCCGTTTGGCCGCGTTGATCGGCAACGCGAACCCCACTCCCACGTTACCGCCGCTGCTCGAGGCGATCCACGTGTTGACGCCGATCACTTCGCCGTCCAGGTTGACCAGCGCGCCGCCGGAGTTGCCCGGGTTGATGGCCGCGTCGGTCTGTATGTACTCGGCAATGTTGATGCCCGCGGTGCCGCTGGTCTCGCGCCCGAGCGCGCTGATGATGCCGGACGTCACGGTCGACTGCAGGCCGAACGGACTGCCGACGGCAAGCACCAGGTCGCCCACCACGAGCTGGCTGGAGTCGCCGAGGCGCGCGGTCGGCAGACCGCGCGGAGCGTCGAACGACACGACCGCGATGTCCTGGCGCGGGTCGGTGCCCACCAGTTCGGCTTGGTACTCTTCACCGCTGTCGAGCGTGACCAGGATGTGGTCGCGATTCTCGATCACGTGGTTGTTGGTCAAGACGAAGTAGCGGCCATCCTCGGTGCTCACGATGATCCCGGAGCCGGTGCCGCCCGGCTGTTCGAACGGCCGCGGCTGCGTCTGATTGGGCGCGAAACTGCGCTGGCGGCGGCTCACCGTCCTGGTAGTGTTGATCTTCACGACCACCGGCATCACCGCGGCCGCGACCGCCCGGTACGATGCCTGCAGTTCGCGCAGCAGATCGAGCCCCGAGGCGCGGTGTGCCGGCGACGCGTGTGTCCGCTCCGGTTCGGCGGCCGGCACGGCCGCAGGTGCGGCCGCCGGCGCGGGCTGCACCGGAACCAGGTCGTCGGCGTCCGCCTCGGCGAATATGCCGGATGCGATGGCGGATCCCGCGCTCAACAGGAGGCCCAGGAGTACAAGCACGCTGCCTCGCCGCGCCACGGTGATACCTGCTCGTTGCGTCATCGTCGCGTCCCTCCCGTCATGCCGTGTATACGCACTCAATGGTATTGCATTAGCGGTACCAAAGCGATGTTGAAAGCGTATTAACCGCTCGTTAAGGATGGGTAACGCGAGCGGATTGGCGGTCGCCGGCGGCTGGTGCGGCAGTGGTGACCGCGGCCAGCAGGGCCACGCCGAACAGGCGGCTCAGGCGCGTGTAGTCGAGCGCATCACACTCGACGAGTGCCTGCACGACGGTCTCCTGGAAGAAGTTGAAGGTCGCCACAACGTCCGCGGGCGCCAGGCCCAGGCGTCTCGCGGCGCGACCGTAGCTGGCGCCCAACTGGCCGGCGCGCCGCAGTGCGTCCGCGCGCGGCGCCTCCGCGCGCGGTGCGTCGGCACGCGTTGCGTCGCTGTCGACGGCGGCCTCGGACTGCTCGACCGCGTAGCGAATCAGCAGCCCCAACAGCTCGCGCCCGAGGTGGGTCATCGACCGGCGCTGGTTGCCGCTCAACTCGGCGCGCAGCCCGTGCAGCACCGAGATGCCGGACGCCGGCGAGCCGGCCGGGGGAGCCGCGGCGAGCGCGGCGCGCACCGCACGCCGCGCCAGTTCCGCGATCGCGGCCGCGGTGGCAGGGTCGTCCTGCGGCGCGGCAAGCACGCGCCGCAGATCGCGCAACCGGTAGCGGCGATGCCCGCCCGGCGTGCGCAGGCAGCGGACGGTGCCCTTCTCGCTCCAGTTGCGCATGGTCAGCGGATGCACCCCAAGCAGCTCGGCGGCCTGGCCGATGGTGAGCAGGCGTTCGTCGCCGGCGCCGGAGGGGTGCTGCGGCGCGCGCACTATACCGCTTGCGAATCGCATAAAATCGTATATATCTTATCTGCGACGACGCCTTCCATGATCCGAGCCTGGCTCCTCAATTATCGGCCCCTGGACCAGCACCTTGCAAGCGAGGCGGCAGCCGCAGCCGCGCCGCTGCCGGAGCGGCTAGCCGCGGCGTTCGCGCGCGCAAACGGTGGGCACGCGGAGTGGGCGGTACTCGCAACCTGCCATCGCTGCGAGGTGTACACTCACGGAGCGAACGGCGCGCTGGTTGGCGGCGTTCTGGACGACGTGTTTCCCGCCGCGGCGCGCACTACCGTGGCCGAGGTGGCGGAGGATGATGCGGTGCGCCACCTGATGCGGGTGGCCGCCGGCCTGGACTCCATGCTGCTCGGCGAGACCGACGTCCAGCACCAGGTCGTGGCGGCCTGGCAGGACGCCGCTGCCGGCGGCTCGACCGGCGCGGTACTCGATGCCGTGTTCCGCGCCGCGATCCACGCCGGCAAGCGCGTGCGCACCGACACCGGGATCGGCCGCCACGCCACCTCGCTGGCACCCGCGGCGGTCGACCTGGTGGCCGGGCGGTTGGCAACGATCGGCGGGGCGCGGGCGCTGGTGTTCGGCGCCGGCACCATGGCGCAGCGCGCTTGCGAGCGGCTGCGAGACCTCGGGTTCGACCGCCTTACCGTTACCAGCCGGACTCTGGAACGCGCCGAACGGCTGGCGCAGCACTGCGGGGGCCGGGCGGTGCCGTGGGCCCCGGCCGCCGCTCTGCGTTCGGCGGATGTCGCCATCGCGGCGACGGCGGCACCCACGCCTTTCATCGACGACGCGATGCTGAGTGCGGCCATGACGGACCGCCGTCGTCCACTGCACCTGGTCGACCTGGCGTTGCCGCAGAACGTCGATCGCGGCGCCACGCCGCTGCCCGGGTTCACCTACTACGACTTCGCCGACCTGGAGGATGCCACGCGGGCAAGCCATGCGGCGCGGGCGGCAGAGATCCCGCTTGCCGAGGCGGTGATCGAGCAGGAGCTGGCGCGTTTTCGCTCCTGGTGGCAGCAGCGTGAGATCATGCCCGCCCTGCGCATGCTCGGCGAACTGGCCGCCGCCACCCGCGACGCGGAGCTGGAACGAGTGTGGCGCCGCCTGCCGGGGCTCACCGACCGCGAGCGGCGCATCGTGGAATCGCTCGCCCACAACGTGACTCGCGGCCTGCTGCGCCGGCCGATGACGCGGCTGCGGGACGCCGCCGGAACTCCACTCGCGGACCAGTATCGCGGTACACTGGAGTCGCTGTTCGCGGATCGGCCGCCTCGGGACACCCGATGAGCCGGCATGGTCGCGCGCCGGCACCTGGAACGATGAAGACCGACTCACACGCATCCGACGAACGCCGGCAGTCCGCCGGGCACGGGCGCGCCGCAGTCCGCCCGGCGCCGTCACGCGAGGCGCACGCCGAGTCGCGGCAGACACCGCGCACCCTGTCGCACTTCGCCCTGCTGCGCTTTACCGCGGCCTGGTGGCACCTCGCGGACCAGGAGCGGCGCCGGCAGCGCGAGGCGCTCGGGGCGGCGCTTGCGGACCTGGGCGATGCGCGCCACCTGTACCAGGTGTTCCCTGCCCAGGACAGCGCCGACCTGCTGCTGTGGACCGCGCTGCGGGAGGCGGCGCCGGTGGCCGTGCACGCGTTCTTTCGCGACTACGCCGCCCGGCTGGCGCGCTTTCGCGGCGTGCTGACCTGCCGCGCACCGCTGTGGGGCTTCACGCGCCCCTCCACCTATACCAGGGTGCGGTCGGCGCAGGAGATGGATCCCTTCACTGCCGACCGGCAGCCCTTCCTGGTGCTCTATCCGTTCGTCAAGACCACCGGCTGGTATGCCTTGAGCCGCGACACGCGCCAGGGCATGATGAACGGCCACATCCGCGTCGGCAAGGAGTACCCCGACATCACCCAGCTCCTGCTGTACTCGACCGGCGTCCAGGACCAGGAGTTCGTGGTGGTGTACGAGACCGCCGACCTGACCCGGTTCTCCGACCTGGTGACGCAGTTGCGCAGCACCGAGGCACGCGCCTATACGGAACGCGACACACCGTTGACTACCGCCCTCCACCATCCGCCCGGCGCCGCATTGGATCTGTTCCGATGAGCCTGCGCGGGCGCTCGGCGATGTGGAAGACGACGAAAATCGATGTACCGGCATCGTGCACCGGCCGGCTTCTTGGGACCAGGCCAGCCGGGGAGCCGACGCGTGCACACGGCTGAAGCGCCGCCGCTGGTGGCTGCCTGCCGGCGCCAGCCGGTCGCGCGGGTGCCGATCTGGCTGATGCGCCAGGCGGGACGCTACCTGCCGGAGTACCGCGAGCTGCGCAGCCGGTACGGGATGCTCGACATCCTCGGCAGCGCCGAGCTGGCCGCCCGGGTCACCCTGCAGCCGCTGCGCAGGTTCGATTTCGACGGCGCCATCATCTTCGCCGACATTCTGCCGCCGCTGATCGGCATCGGGCTGGACCTGTCGTTCGGCAATGGCACCAGTCCGCGCATTCACAACCCGGTTCGCGACGCTCATGACGTTGCGGCGCTGCGCGAGGCCGACCCGCGCCGCGATCTTGCCGCCACCATGAGCGCGCTGCGGATGGTGCGTGGCGAGTTGCCGCCGGCGGTAGCGCTGATCGGCTTCTCCGGCGCGCCGTTCACGCTGGCTACCTACGCCATAGAGGGCGGCACCTCGCGTCAGTTCACGCTTACCAAGCGGATGATGTTCGAGCAACCGAAGGCGTGGCGCGCGTTGATGGAGCGCCTGACGCGGCTGGTGATCGACTACCTGGCCGCCCAGGCCGAGGCGGGCGCGCAGGTGCTGCAGATCTTCGATAGCTGGGCGGGCGTGCTCAGCGCCGCCGACTACGGCGCCCACGTGCTGCCGTTCCTGCGCCGGGTGTGCGCCGATCTGCAGCCGGCCGGGGTTCCGCTGATCTACTTCAGCACCGGTACCGGGACGCTGCTCGAACTGCTCTCCGAGCTGCCGTGCGACGTACTGAGCGTGGACTGGCGGGTCGATCTTGCCGGTGCGCGCCGCCGGCTGCCGGCGCGCATGGCGCTGCAGGGCAACCTGGAACCGGCGCTGCTGTTCGCCCCGGAGCAGGTGCTGAAGACGCGCGCGCGCACGGTGCTTGCCGCCGGAGCAAACACCGCCGGCTACATCTTCAACCTCGGCCACGGCATTCTGCCGCAGACGCCGCCGGAAGCGGTGGCGCGGCTGGTCGACCTGGTCCATGGCCACCCGGCCGCCGCGGCCGGCAACGCACCGCCGGGGGCCGCGTCGTGAGCCGGCTCGGCGTGCTGGTGATGGCGTACGGCGGCCCCGACTCGCTGGCCGAAGTGGAGCCCTACCTGCTGGACATCCGCGGCGGGCGGCCCACGCCGCGGGCGCTGGTGGAGGAAGTTCGCGAGCGCTACCGAAAGATCGGCGGCCGGTCGCCGCTGCGTGAGATCACCGAGCGACAGGCGCAGGCGCTCGGCGCCACCCTGCGCGAACGCGGGGTCGCCGCCACCGTCGAGGTCGGCATGCGCCACTGGCAACCGCGCATTGCCGCGGCGGTGCAGCGCCTCACCGAGCGCGGCGTGACGCGCGCGGTCGGACTCACCATGGCGCCGCACTACGCGCGGCGCAGCGTGGGCGCCTACCAGGAGCAGGTGCGCACCGCCGCAGGCGCCGCGGCGCGCGCCCCCCGGTTCAACTTCGTGTCCCACTTCTGCGACCACCCGCGCTTCACCTCCGCGGTGGCGCGCGAGGTTCGCGCCGCGCTGCGCGCACTACCCGAGCGGCCCGCGGCGGCGCCGGCGCGGCCCCGCTTCCGGGTGCTGTTTTCGGCGCACAGCCTGCCGGAGGCCTGGGTCGGCGGCGGCGACCCGTATCGTGACCAACTGGGCGCCTCGGCAGCGGCGGTGGCCGAGGCCGCCGGCCTGGCGCCGGGTCAGTGGCGGCAGTGCTACCAGTCGGCCGGCGCGCGGCCCGGCGCCTGGCTCGGGCCGGCGCTCGACGCGGAGGTGCGGCTGGCCGCGGACGAGGGAATCGGTCACCTGGTGGTGGCGCCGTTCGGCTTCGTGGCCGACCACGTGGAGGTGCTGTTCGACATCGACATCGAGCTGCGCGAACTCGGCGACTCGCTCGGCGTGTCGGTAAGCCGAACGCGGTCGCTCGGCACCGACCCGGAGCTGATGGCGGCGCTCGCCGACCGCGTGCTCGAATCCGCCGCCGACGGAGCAGCACGTGCGGGCTAGCCGGTCCGCGGCAGCGGCGGTTCGATGAGCGAATCAAGCGATCCTCGGACCCGCCAGCGCCGCGTGGTCATTGTCGGCGGCGGAGTTACCGGACTGTCGGCCGCCTACTACCTGCAGCGCGCACTGCCGGAGCGCCCGGACGTCGAGGTCGTGGTTCTGGAGGCAGACTCCCGGCCGGGCGGCAAGCTGCACACCCTCCACCACGCCGGGTTCGCCGTGGAAACCGGTCCCGACTCGTTCCTGACCAGCAAACCGGCCGCATTGGCGCTGTGTCACGACCTCGGGCTGGACGGCGAGCTGATCCCCCAGCAGCAACCGCGCGGTGCGTACGTGTTGCGCCGCCGCCGGCTCGTGCCGATCCCGCCGGGAATGCGCCTCATCCATCCCACCCGGCGGTGGCAACTGCTGCGTTCACCGCTGCTGTCGCCGGGCGGACGCCTGCGGGCGCTTGCCCACCCGCTTACCCGCCGCAGGCGCGCGACCGGGGACGAGAGTATCGGCGCCTACGTGCAGCGCCGCTACGGCGCCGAGATGCTGCGTGTGCTCGGCGAACCGCTGCTTGCCGGGATCCACCTGGCCGATCCGTGGCAGCTCAGCCTGGAAGCTACCTTCCCGGCGCTGCACGCCGCACCGGGGCGGCGGCGCCGCGGCGCCGCACCGGTGCAGTCGGCAGCGGGGCCGAAGCACCTGCACGGCAGTCCGTTCGCCAGCCTCGCGGGCGGCATGGAGCGGTTGACCGACGCACTCCTGGGCGAACTCGGCGGCTCGGTAAGCACCGACACGACGGTGCACGAGCTGATTCCTTCCGAGGGAGGCTATCGCCTGGTCCTGAAAGGAAATCCGTCCCTCAGTGGCCACTACGAGCTACCCGCCGACGCGGTGCTCGTGACGACGCCGGCGGCGGCCGCGGCGCGCCTCGTGAACGGCGTCAACCCGTCCCTGGCCCGGCTGCTCGAGGCGGCGCGCGCCACCTCGTCGGCGGTCGTGACCCTCGGCTTCCACGAGCCTGATCAGGCGCTGCCCTTGGGGTCGGGATTCCTGGTGCCGCGCGGCGAGGACAGCCGGCTGCTCGCTTGTACGTGGAGCTCCAACAAGTTCGCCTCGCGCGCGCCCAAGGGCGCCATTCTGGTGCGCGGCTTCGTGGGCGGCTGGCGCGACCCGAAGGTCCTGGAGTTGGACGACGACGAGCTGCTGGATCTGGTACGGGGCGAGATGGCGATACTGCTCGGCGGCGTGTTCGGCGGCGACACGCCTGCCACCATCCGCCACGTGGCACGCTGGCCGGAGGGCACACCGTTGTACCAGGTCGGGCACCGTCAGTGGCTGGCCAAGCTCGCCGCCGCCGGCAAGACCACCCCTGGGCTGTGGCTGGCCGGTGCTGCCTACGACGGCGTCGGCATTCCCGACTGCATCCACCAGGCCCGCAACGCCGCCGGCGAGATTGTCCGCTACCTCGGCTGACCTGCTGACGCCGGCGGCGGTCGCCGGTTGACACGGCTCCATCGGTGAGCGTATATACAACTCCACTCTGATGAGCGGCGCACCGGTCACCACACTCGCGGCCGAATCGACTCCGACGTTCGCGGCGATTTCGCTAGTCGCGGATCACATGTGGTGCGTCCTCATGGCAGAGGAGGTCAATCCGGCAGGGTAACGTCGCCGCCTCGGCGCAACCGTGAAGGCCCTGCCATTGCGCAGGGCCTTTTTCATTGGTGTGCGGCGGTCGGCGCGACCCTCCGATGGGAGGAGCGCCAATGATCATCGAAGCACGCAATCTGCGCAAACGGTTCCGGGTGCGGGCGGCACGCACCCGCACCGCCGGCGCGATGGGCGCACTGCGCGGCATGGCAGCGGCGCCCCGCTGGCGGACGGTGGCGGCGGTGGACGACATCGACCTCGCCGTGGCGCACGGCGAGGCGATCGCCTTCATCGGACCCAACGGGGCCGGCAAGTCGACCACCATCAAGCTGTTGACCGGCATCCTGCAGCGCGACCGCGGCTCGGTCTCGGTGCTCGGGCTCGACCCGCAACGCCAGCGCCGCCGGCTCGCCTACCGCATCGGCACGGTGTTCGGCCAGAAGTCGCAGCTCTGGTTCCACCTGCCGCCGATCGACACCTTCAGGCTGCTCGCCGATATCTACGACCTGGAGCCGCGCCGGGCGCGGGAACGCATCGCCGCTCTGACCGAGGTGTTCGGCATCGGCCGCCACCTGGCCACGCCGGTGCGCAAGCTGTCCCTGGGCGAGCGCATCCGCTGCGAGATTGCGGCGTCGCTGATCCACGATCCGGAGCTGCTGCTCCTGGATGAGCCCACCATCGGACTGGACGTGGTGATTCGGCAGCGCATCCGCGACCTGATCGCCCGCGTCAACCGCGAGCGTGGAGTAACCGTGTTCCTGACCTCGCACGACACCGGCGACATGGAGCAGGTGTGCCGGCGCGCGGTGGTGATCAACGAGGGACGCATCGTCTGGGACGGTGCCGTCGACGAGCTGCGGCGCTCGGTGCTGGCGGCAAAGATCGTGGACCTCAAGCTGTCCGGACCGCTGGCTCTCGACCTGCCGGAGGTCACCGTACGACACGCGGACCGGTATTCCGCCAAGCTGGAAGTCGACACCGCCCGAACCCGAGTCGAGGCGGTGGTGCGCGCCATCCTGCAGCGCAACACGGTGCTGGACATCACCATCTCCGACCCGCCCCTGGAGGAGACCATTGCCGCGCTGTACGGAGACACGGCGTGATCGCCGTGGTCTCCCGATGCAGTCCCTGGCTGCGCCGCTACGGCCGCGCCCTCACCTACGCCGGCCGCGACCAGCTCGCCTACCCCGCCGCGCTGCTCACGCGCGGCGTGCTGCTGGTGATCTTCGTGTTCGTGTTCAACACGCTGTGGCGGGCGATCGCCGGCGACGACGGCGAACTGCGCGGCCTCACCGTGGTGCAGCTCACGTGGTACCTGGTGTTCACCGAGATGGTCGAGCTGGCCCGGCCCACCATCATGGCGGAGATCCAGGAGCAGGTGCAGGACGGCAGCATCGCCTACGGCCTGGTGCGCCCCTACTCCTACCCCCTGTTCGCCGTTGCCCGCGCCGTCGGCCAGGCGCTCACCAAGACGGTGCCGATCGGCATGGCGGGAGCGGTGGTCGCGCTGGCGCTGGTGGGGCCGCTGCCGGGATTGGCGGCCGCCCTGCCCCGCGGCCTGCCCCTGTTCGCCGGCGCGCTGCTGCTGAACTGCCTGTGGATGCTGATCATCGGCCTCACCGCGTTCTGGTTCGAGTCGGTGCTGCCGTTTCAGTGGATTCATCAGAAGCTGGTGTTCATCGTCGGCGGCATGTTCTTCCCGCTCGACCTGCTGCCGCCGTGGCTGGCGGGGGTGGCGGCGCGGCTGCCGTTTGCATTCCAGGCCTACTGGCCGGCGCGCATGCTGGTAGACCCAGCCCCCGAGCTGTTCGCCGAGGCGCTGCTCGGCACCGCGTTCTACGCCGTGCTGCTCGGCGCGCTGGCGGCCGGCCTGTTCCAACTCGGCATGCAAAGGGTACAGGCCAATGGCGGCTGACCGGCGCCGCACCGCTGCCGCGCCGGCGACCGGCGCGGCGCGCTGCTACCGCACGCTCCGCCTGCTCGGCCGCTACTTCCGCGTCAACCTGGCCGCCAACACCGCCTACCCGGTGCCGTTCGCGATCCAGGTGGTCGCCATGGCCGCCAACAACGCCATGTTCCTGGCGTTCTGGGCGATCCTGTTCGAGGCGATAGACGCGCCGATTGCCGGCTACACGTTCACTGACGTGATGTTCCTGTGGGCGGTGGCGGCCGCCGGCTTCGGCCTTGGGGCGGTGCTGTGCGGCAATTCCGGCCACCTGTCGCGCATCATCTACCGGGGCGACCTCGACGTGTACCTGGCCCAGCCCAAGCCGGTGCTGCCCAACCTGCTGGCCTCGCGCATGTCGGTGTCGAGCTGGGGAGACCTGCTGTACGGACTCGGCCTGTTCGCCGTCAGCCAGCCGCTCACCGGGCCGAGCATCGGCCTGTTCCTGGTGTTCGTGCTGCTGGCCGCCGGCGTGCTGGTCGCGGTGCGGGTGCTGTACCACAGCCTGACCTTTCTGCTCGGCAACGCCGAGGATCTGGCCGGCGTGGGCTCGGAGCAGATCATCACCTTCTCCCTGTATCCGGGTACCATCTTCGACGGCCCGCTGGTGGCCGTGGTGCTGCACACCCTGATCCCGGCGGCGCTGGTCGCCCACCTGCCCGCCGACCTGTTCCGCGCCGTCGTCCGCGGTACCGGGATGGACTGGGGCCTGCTGGCGATCATCGTCGCCGGGGACGCCGCCCTGATCGCGGCTGCCTGGGCGCTGTTCGCCCTGGGCCTGCGCCGCTACGAGTCCGGCAACCGCATCGGCGCCCGCATCTGAAGTCGGTGGGCGCCCACATGGCCCATGAGCCGGTGCGTGGCAATCGCTTACCGCGAACGTTCGACGCCTACGCGCTCCGCAACAAGTGCGATGGCATCCAGTTTTTGGCGGATTTCCGGGTCGATCTCGCGGTCGGGCACATGTTCGGCCAGTTCGTAGAAGCTCTTCTTGGCCATCAGGTTCGGCAGCCCCAGCTTCTTGAAGTACGACGCGAACAGAGGCGTCAGAAACTCGTCGCTTGCCTTGATGTCCGCATCCCAGGGAGAACCCCTGTCGAGCGTCTCCAGGGCGGACTCAATCTCCGAAATCGCCCTACGCATGGCACGTAACCGGCGGTCCGCTTCGGCTTCGGTGAACAACGGCCCCGGCACGGACTGGGCAGCCGACGCCCTGGCGTAGGCTTCCAGCGTGGCTTGCGAACTCAGGTAATTCTCGATTTCGCGGCGGTTCCAGATCTGACACTCGACAGGGGCCAGATCCGGAGGAGGGATTCGATCGAAGAGAGCGATGCCACGCAGGGCCGGCAGAGCCTCCTTC
The DNA here is from genome assembly GCA_965208575.1 of Spirochaetia bacterium. Taxonomy (GTDB): domain Bacteria; phylum Spirochaetota; class Spirochaetia; order SZUA-6; family Bin103; genus Bin103. Next base: position 858,284 of record CBDBOV010000004.1, read on the forward strand.
AGTCCGTGGAAGTGCCGCCGCACGGCAGCCGGCTGGTTCTCCACTACGCAGACGAATGGCCGCTCCAACGCCTTGATTGCCCGTTCATGACCCAACCGGCGGGCAAACGCTTGCAGAATGCTGAGATCGGTCGAACCTTCGACATAGAGCACCCAGCCGGTCTGTTCCGCCTGGTAGTACTGGTCGAACGGAATATCCCGGAGCGCCTTCAGAACCTGACTGCCGCGGTCGTCGATGCGATGCGGTTGGCCGACGAAGGCCACCACCATGTCACGGCCGGCGGCCTGGTTGAGCAGCACTTCGGAGTGACTGGCGGCGATGATCTGGCTGCCGCTCTCGCGCGCCACGTCAGTCAGCAAGGCGTAGATCTGACGCTGGCGGAGAATCTCCAGGTGTGCGTCCGGTTCGTCCAGCAGCAGAATGGCACCCGGATTCGCGTACATGTACGCCAGCAGCAGCAGGGTCTGCTGCAAGCCGCGCCCGGCCGACGAGAGGTCGAGTTGGATTCGCCCTTCGCGATAGGTCATCGCGATTTCGCCGCGAGCCGCGACGTAATGCGGGGGATCGAGTTCAACGCCGAACAAGCTCCGAGTCTGCGCCACCAGCCGGTCCCACGGAGACAGGTGCTGATTGTGAACCGCCAAGCACAGGTTGCGCAGCACCTCGGCCGTGCGGCCCTCGCCGATGCGGACGCTAACGGCGCCGCTGTCGAGACGCGTCTCGGTGGCGGCCAGCCCGGACATCGGAGGCAGGAATGCGATCGGGGCGCTTCCCGCCTCCTCAGGAACAGGCATCCGGTCCGGCGTCCTGCCATCCGACAAACGCAGCGGCCGGCAGTAGAACGACTCCTCGTTTGCGTAATCGAACTCCAATCCGCACGTCCAGGAGCGGTCATTGGAGACGCCCTCCACGACCAGGTCGATGCGGATGTTGCTGGTCCGCGGCTTCCCGTCGACCTGCCGCACGTCTCGCACATGCAGGCCTCGCCACAGCAGGTTGGCGTCAGGAACGGGGACCGCCACGAGATCGCGCCGATTGACGGTCACGCCCGGCCGCTTCTCGGGGGTGCGTCTACCTGACCGCTTCTCGTTCCAGCGCCTCAGGCCGGCATCCCACAGGGCGAGGGCCTGCATCGCGGAGGTCTTGCCGGAGTTGTTGGGGCCGATGAACACCACCGGGCTGCCGAGTTCGATTTCGACTTCGCCAAAGCGCTTGAAATTGCGGATGATCAACCTGGTGAGCAACTGGTTACGCCCTCGTCAATATCCTAACCCCTGAGCGCGCCCGCGGTCAGGCCGCCCACGAACCGACGCGCGGCGGTGCCGGGCGGATCGACCAACTGCTCACAGCGCAGAGAGGTGGCCGGTGGTCACCGGCCACCCGGACTACGCGGAGGCGGCGGTCGGGAGTTTCGGCGCCGGGTGGGCGAGCCCGGGTTCCGCTGCCAGGCGGCGGTACACGTCGCCGCACGCGGCCAGGGTGAGGCCGGCGCCGCGGGCGTGCTGCAGCAGCAGGTCGATCTGCGCGGCGCCCCGGTCCACCCGGTAGACCGACCAGGGGTGGAAGCACGGGTCGTAGGTCAGCAGTCCCTGGTCGCGGGTGTACTCGATGCCGGGCGCGTACGCCTCGTACACCTCGCGGCCGGTGGTGGGGAGCCGCGACGGGTAGCCCCACGGCAGCGCGGGCGGCCATGCCGTGGCCGAAGGCTGCCCGGTGAGAATGTTGTCGTGCCAGGCATGGGCGGAAATCTCCAGCAGCTCGGGGAAGAGGCCGCAACCGCCAGCCCTCATAGGATCGGGCCGGCAGTAGCTACCGGGCCAAAGATTGTACAATCTTTACCTATTTCAACAAATAATCTGTTGATTCAATCCAAAGATTAGATAATAATTCACGACATGGCTCGTGTACCCTCGCTCGGTGACTTCCCCCCAACCCTGACCAAAGAAGCGTTCTGGGGAATGCTTGGCCAGATCGAGCACGAGCAACTCGACTTCAAACGCGGCGTTTCAACAAGCATTCGCGAGACTATCTCCGCTATGGCCATGACGCACGGGGGCCTGATTGTCCACGGTATCGACGACCAGCGTACCATAATCGGCTGCCCCCTCTCCCAGAACACCCAGGACCGGATTACTCGCATCGCCACCGAGTGCGGCGTAGACGTACAAGTACGCACCGTTGTCGTCGGACCGCACGAGTTGACGATCACCGCCGTGCCGGAGGTGCGTGGACGAATCGTGACCACTCCAGATGGGCGGCTGTTGCGCCGGGTCGGCGGCGACTCGCAGCCGATACGAGGCGATGCCATGGGCCGCTTCGTGCGCGAGCGGGAATACCGATCCGGCGAAGATGAACCACTCGCGCTGGTCCGACCGGAGACGTTCAGCCTGGACGCACTGAACCAGGCCCTGGCAGCCGACGGTCGCGGACACGTCGGACCAATTCGGCTGACCCGCGCTTTGACGGACCTGAATGTTGCCGTCGCCGCCCCGCCACCGCTGGGAAGCAACGTGTTGCAGGCTGCTGCCATTCTGTTCGCGTCCAAACCGCGAGACCTGATCCGCGGTGCCGCCGTGCAGCTTGTGCGGCGGGTCGGTGTTGGCCCCCAGCCCGGCCCCGCCACCGCTCGCGAAGAGTGCTCGGCACCGCTGGTGGCGACAGTCGACTGCTGCCTGAAGTTCATCGCCGACCACACGCGAGGGGTGGAAGCAGTGTCGGGATCGAGGCGCGAGGTACTGCCTGAATATCCCCAGGCCGTGCTGCGGGAAGCGATTGTCAACGCCCTCGCTCATCGTGACTATGGTCTGAGAGGCAGCACCGTGGACATCAGCGTCTGGGACGACCGCATAGAGGTTCACAGCCCCGGGCCGCTCCCCGGTCACATCACCCTCGAAAACATGCGCACCGAACACTACAGCCGCAATCCAAGGATCATGCGGGTCTTGAAGGCGGTCGGGCTCGTGGAGGAGTACGGCGAGGGAATCGAGCGTATGTACCGGGAAATGGAGGCCCGGCTGCTGGAGCCGCCGGTGTTTTCTGCCAACGACAGTTCGGTTACGGTCACGCTCTACAACCGCAGCGTGATCGACGTGGAGGAGCAGCTCTGGCTGCAGGCTCTCGACGGTGTGGACCTGGCAGCAGATGAGCGCCGCCTGCTGGTTGAAGTCCGCCGTGCCGGCGGTTCCATCGCTCCGCGCCAGGTCCGTGAGGCGATGCCGGGAGCGGACACACGCGAACTGCTTGCACGTGCCCAGGCCAAGGGCTTGGTGGCACGTATTGGCACACGCGGCGGCTCGCGCTACGCCCTCGCCAATTTCATCGTCCCGCTCGCCGGCGGCTCCGTGACCACGCACGCACAGATGCTGCTCAACGAAATCCGGCGCCGGGGCAGCCTCTCCACTCCCGAAGGCGCCAAGCTCATCGGGATCGCTCCGGGAGCTGTTCGCGCCGTGCTGAACAAGCTCGAACAAGCCGGACTGATCCGGGCCGAGGGCAAGACTCGCGCGCGACGCTATTACCTTCGCTGATGCGGGCCCGCCGCACGACCGCCGCACGCGCAAGCTCGATCGGGCTCGCCTTCCGCGCTCGCAGCAGGAAGTCGGAGCGCTGATTGCTGCGGCGTCCCATGTGGGAACGGACGCGAAGTGAGCACTCGGCCCGTTACCCGATTCGACCGTTCAAGTGCGCCGCGTGCCGCGGACTAGCGCTCATCGAAGCCGCCTGACGCGAACTTCCGGTTGCCGCACGGCCCGCGCCGCTCCTACGGATCGGAATCCTGTCCGAGCCGATGACTGGTGATACCCCCGCCGGGGAACCGCTCGTCGAGGGTGAAGACGGCTTGGCCGGTGAAACGGGCGACGGCCCATATCATGGCATCGCCAAACGACACCCGGCCCGACGGACGGCACAACTGGAGCGCTTCGATCATCTGCTCCTTCCGCGCCGGGTAGGCGGCGATGTTTGCTCTGCGCAACAACGCAACGAGTTGGTCGACGACCCGCTCGCGAGGAACGCCATACACCGAGCCGAGTACGTAGGCCGACTCCAACAACACCACGTCGGTAATGACCAGGTCTGTCTCGCTGTCGATGAGCCGGGCGCTCAGATCTGCCAGATGAGGCGGATCCCCGGTCAGGTACCTGACGATGACCGACGTATCGATCAGGTCGCTCACCTCTGCTGCGAATCCCCGCGTATCCGCCGTTCAGCCGCACGTTGCCACGCCTGTTCCTTGGCTTCCGAGAACTCCTCGCCGGAGCGGATATGCCGAGTGACGTACGGTGCGAGCGTCCCTTTCAACGACTCGCGATGATCGGGCGGCAGGAAGCGAATCTCCACGTGGTCATCGACCACCCGTTGCAGCGCCACCCACCCCGGCGCGATCCCGAGCGAGTCGCGTATCGCCTTGGCGATGACGACTTGGCCCTTCTGTCCTACTACGTGCGACATGGTATAACCTTCTACGTCAAGTATAACTCATCCGCCGCCTTCAGACGAATGAGAGTTCGCGGCTCCGGCAATCATCATCTTCACGGTCAACATCGGTGGCGTGATCATCGCCGAGGCCTCGCTGAGCTTTCTGGGATTCGGTCTGCCGCCCGACGTTCCCAGTTGTGGAGGCATGCTCAGCCGCGAAGGACGGCAATACATGGAGATGGCGCCGCGCTTGGCCCTCTGGCCCGGCCTGTGCCTGACGATCGTGGTATACAGTCTGAACATGTTCGGCGACGCGGTGCGCGACCTGCTCGACCCGCGGCTGCGCGGTGGCGGGTGTCTCGGCGCCGATGCCGGGGGCGCGGGGTCGGTATAGCAAGCGTCATTCGCGCGTGGCGCTACGCTTCCCGTCGGTGTATGCTGCGCTCAGGTGAGCGGCGGCACGGTCGCGGCGCCGGGCGTCGGGGTGACGCTGTTGCCGCGATCCAGACGTTCGGATTCACCACCGGGGCGTGGTGGTGACCAGGATGTTCGACTGAGGTGTGGCGGTGCGCAGGTTCAACACGGAGGGCCCGGTAGAGTTCCCGACCGGCACTACTGCATTCCGCCGCTGGAGCGGCTGGACGACGTGGACCGGGTGCTGTGGGGCACCTGGTGATCTTCGACCCCAGTGCCGACAAGAGCTGGGACGAGAAGGAATACCGGCGCGACGAGCGCCTCGGCGCGCGCTCGATCGTGGTGTGGGGGATGTAGACGTGCTCGCCCGCGGCGGCGCGCTGACGATGGACACCACGGTCGCAGGTGCCGCACTCCACTGCGCTCGTTGGGTTACAATCGTTGGTGGAGACAACCGATCAGGCGGGCGCGTAACCCGCGCCACGAGTTTCTCCCCGGAGGCCGCACATGACCGCTGACCTTATCGAACGGCGCAACCGGGCGCTCGGCGCCGGCGCGCCGCTGTTCTACCGCGAGCCACTGCACATCGTGCGCGGCGAGGGCGCCTATCTGTTCGATGCCGCCGGCCGCCGCTACGTCGACATGTACAACAACGTGCCGTGCGTCGGTCATGCCCATCCCCGGATCGTCGAAGCGATGGCGGCCCAGCAGGCAACCCTCAACGTGCACAGCCGCTACCTGCACGAGGGCATCCTGGAGCTCGCCGAACGGATCACGGGGCTGCACGGGGAGCGCATGGAGAGCGTCGTGTTCTCATGCACCGGGACCGAGGCCAACGAGGTGGCGCTGCGCATGGCGCGGGCGGCGACCGGCCGGCGCGGGATCGTGTGCTCGGATGCCGCCTATCACGGCACCAGCGAGGCGGTCGGCAAGCTCACGCACGTGCGCCGGCGCAGTGCCGAGCGGGGCGCCGAGGTACGCGGCTTTCCGTTCCCGCAGACCTATCGACCGCTCGCCGGCGGACCGGCCGGCGAGCCGATCGAAGAACTCCGGGATCGCTACCTCGATCGCCTGCAGGCGGCCATCGACGACCTCACCAACGACGGCGTGGGGTTTGCCGCACTCCTCGTGTGTCCGATCTTCGCCAACGAGGGGCTGCCCACGGTGCCCGCCGGCTTCCTGCCGCGGGCCGCGGCGATCGCGCGCGCGGCGGGGGGAGTCGTGGTCTCCGACGAGGTCCAGGCAGGCTATTGCCGCACCGGTCGTTGGTGGGGCTACGAGGTTGCCGGATTCGAGCCCGACATCGTGGTGACCGGCAAGCCGATGGGGGCCGGGCTTCCGCTCGCGGCAACGACCGCGAGCCGCGAACTCGTGGAGACGTTTCGAAGGACCGGCTACTTCAACACGTTCGCGTCGAGCCCGCTGCAGGGCGCCGTCGGCAAGGCGGTCATCGACATCATCGAAGACGAGGGGCTTCGGCACCACGTCGCGACCGTCGGCGCGCGCCTGATCGAGGGGCTCCGGGAACTACAGCCCCACTACCCTGCCATGGGCGACGTGCGCGGCCACGGCCTGTTCGTCGGGGTCGACCTGGTCGCGGATCCGGCGACCAAGGCGCCCGATCGGGAAGGTGCCGCCAATGTCGTCAACGCGCTCAAGGACAAGGGCTTCCTGACCGCGAGCAGCGGCGTGCACAACAACGTGGTCAAGATGCGTCCGCCGCTGGTCCTCGGCGCCGCCGATGCCGATGCGTTCCTGGCAGCCTTCCGAGAGACGATGGCCGATCTCTCCGGTGGATAGAGCAGCGATCGAAGAGCGCTACGGCGGAGCGGCTCGATCGGCGATGGACGCGTTCGGGCTCGCCGGCGGTGCGCTGTCGCTGGTCGCTGTGTCCGAGAACGTCACGTTCCGCGTCGACGCGCCCGATGGAGACGCGTACGTGCTCCGCCTGCACCGGCCCGGCTATCACACGCTCGCCGAGCTGGTCTCGGAGCGCACATGGACCGCTGCCCTCGCGGGCGCGGGGATGGCAGTTCCCCGTGGCGTCACGACGAACGGCGGACGCCACTACGTCGAGGTGGTCGCCGCCGACGGCGAACGACGCTACGCCGGGGTAACGCGCTGGATCGAAGGCACGCCGCTCGGCCGGGTGCTGCGCGCTGCCGAGGCGGACGAGTACCTGCCGCATTTCGATGCCATCGGTGCCATTGCGGCGACGGTCCACAATCAGTCGAGCGGGTGGGCGGCGCCCGCGGGGTTTACCCGGCACGCGTTCGACGTCGACGGCTTGTTCGGCGAGACGCCGTTCTGGGGTCGATTCTGGGATTCGCCGCTGCTGTCGCCGGCGGAGCGCCGGCTGGTCGTGCGCACCCGCGACGCGATCGGCGCCGCGCTCGCCCGCTACGGCGCCGACGCGCGCACCTACAGCCTCATCCACTCCGACCTGCACTTCGGCAACGTCCTGGTCGACGGCGACCGGCTCGCGGTGATCGACTTCGACGACTGCGGCTTCGGCTGGCACCAGTACGAACTCGCCGTGGTGCTCACCGGGCATCCGGCCGAGCGCTTCGACGCGCACTTCGAGTCGCTGCTGCGTGGCTACCGGCGGGTGCGAGCCTTCCCGGACCAGGATGCGGCATTGGTGCCGATGTTTGTCGTGGCGCGCGCGCTCGCACAGTTGGGATGGATCGAGCAGCGGCCGGAGCATCACCGCCCGGGCGTGGTGCAGGCGCACAAGGACCGAGCGTGCACCCTGTGCGCGAGCCTCGACACGCGCGAGTTGACCGTTACGCCGTAGGGCCCTGATCGCCGTCTTCATCGCTTCAGTACCGAGTATAACTGGCACCGCCAGTTGGGTCTGGGCAGTGGTTACACGCCATGGCTGGCTCTGTGGCCTGGTCTTTGCCTGACGATTACCGGTTACAGTCTCAACATGTTCGGCGATGCCGTGCGGGATCTGCTCGACCCGCGGCTCAGGGGTGGTGGGGGTCGTCTCGGTGCCGCCAGCGCCAAGTCGGCTTAGAGGGGCTTGCAGGAGCCATCGGCGTCGTCCGGCGGCAATCAAGCGCCTGCCACCATCACCATCATGCGCTGCAACCTGCCAACATCGCTACCTCCGTTTTGGTGTGACCCCGGCGGCAGCGTGGGTCGCAAGCCAGCGGGCGACGGCATCGTCGTCATTGGCAGGGATGGTGGTGGTGGCGTGGCGCTTCAGGGCCGCGGTGGCGTTGGCGACGGCGAGGGCGGTGTCGGCGGCCTGGAACAGACCGATGTCGTTGTCGCCGTCTCCGAACACCACGAGCCGGCAGCCGTGCAGGTCGGGGCGCCGGCGAATCAGTGCGGCGACACCGCGCTCCTTGCTGGCGGCGGCGGCATGGACGGTCAGCCAGTACCAGCCCGGCGAGTAGGTGTTCTCGAAGCAGTAGGTGCGGACGGCGTCGGAGTGGCGCTGGTGGATTTCTTCCCGTAGCGCGTCCAGCGGTTCCTGGAGGCCGATAACGGTGAAGCAGACCACCTGTTCGCGCAGGCCGTCGCGCAGGTTGGCCAGGCGGCGCAGACGCGGGTCGCCGAGCGACTCGCGGTCGTCCAGGTACCACTGCATACCGGCATTGATCACGGTGTCGTAGTAGAGCCGGTCGGCGCGCCCATCCCAGGTCGAGACGAACGGCACGTGGCCGCTGCGCTGCACCAGGGTCCACAGATCCCCCAGCAGCGCCGGGGCCACGGCGTGTACGACGTGGTGGTGGCCGGTCGCGAGGTCGGATACGAACGATCCATTGAAGTCGACCACCGGCAGGGTCAGATGCAGGCCGGCCAGGAGGTGGCGCAGCGAGGAGCAACTGCGCGCGCTGGCGACGGTGAATTGCAGCCCCGCCGCCAGCAGGTTGTTCAGGGTGTCGCGGCTGTAGCGCGACAACGTGCCGTCACTGCCGAGCAGCGTGTGGTCGACGTCCGACACGTAGAGGATTCGTGCGGCGCGGTCGGCATCGGGTGACGGCTGCGCTGGGCGGGTCACGACCGAGTGCTCACCTTGGCGCTCCACGTGCCACCCGATGCGGGCCTGCGGCACTCGCGGACGGTCGGGTCACTCGGGGTCGTGACAATCCCGGGCTGTATGCCACGGGCCGTCGAGGCGTGGGGTCGTCGGGGCGATGAAGGCCTGCCATGCCGTCGTCGGCGCTTCGGCAGCGCCGCTTCGCGTGTCCCGAGCGCTCCACGGCGGCGCGTGTCTGCTGCTCTGCCGCCACATCGGTCTCAGGCCGCCGGCAGTAGCTCGGCGATGGCGTGCACGATGCGGTGAGGCTTGGCGGCGGGTGCTTCGGGGAGCCCGTCATGGCGGCTGTCCACCCACACCGTGTGCAGGCCGGCGGCGTGCCCGCCGGCGATGTCCTTGGCCAGGTCGTCGCCCACCATCCACGCCTCGTACGGCTGCCGGCCGACCGCGGCCAGGGCGTGGCGGAATACGGCCGGATCCGGCTTGCCGATGCCGAACTCGCCCTCCACCACCACCACGTCGAAGTAGGGCACCAAGCCCACCCGCTCGATCTTGCCGCGCTGGCTGGGCGCTTCGCCGTTGGTGACCAGCGCCAGCGCCACGCCGCGGCGGCGCAGCTCGACCAGCGTCTCCAGGGCGCCGGGGAACGGCTGCAGCCGGTTGATCCGCTCCTGCACCACGAACGGGCCGGCCCAGGCGGCGGCGCCGTCATCGCGCCAGCCCAGCTCGTCCAGCGCGCGGCGTGCGATGCGGGTGCGGGCGCCGGCCTGGTTGAGACGACCCCAGTCGGCGCGCTCCTGGTCCTGCCAATACCAGCGGTCGGCGGCGAAGAATGCCACGGACGCCTGCTCCCGGTCCCACCCGCGCTCCCCCGCCAACCTGCTCGCGGCTTCGTGCCATGCGCCGCGGGACGCGCGGTAGGTGTCGACCACGGTATCGTCCATGTCGAACAGAATGGCCGCCGGAAGGGCGCTGCCGGGCATGCGATGGTCCACGCCGGGAAGGTACGAACACGGTCACCGGCGGATCAACGTTCCGGCCATTGCTCCCCAGGAGTCGCTGCCGGAGCAAACACGGCGAGAATCCGCCCCGGCATTGGCCACGATTATGAAAAAATCACCCTTACAGGAGAACTATTTACGATAAATAGACGTAATGTCCTAGTATAGTTGATGGTGGAGGTGTTGCGATGCGGACACTCGAGAAGCCGGGGACCGTGGCCTTGCGCCCACGAATACTGGGCTTGCCGATGATCGTTGCCGTCCTGCTGGGAGCGTGCAGCGCGGTGGGACCGACGTCGACGGAAGCACCGGAATCCGAAGCGCCGGCAGCGCCGGCAGTGTCCCCGGGAGCGCGAGGTCAGACCAGCGTGACGGTCGCGTGGACGGCACCCGCGGCGGAACTGACCATCACCGGCTACGAGCTGCGGTGGCGGGGCGGCGCCGACACGGCGTGGACCAACGTTCCCGGCCTCGCGAGCACCGAGACCAGCTACACGATCACGGGCTTGCAGCCGCGCACCACCTACGAGGTTGGGGTACGCGCGCTGGCCGCGACGACCGTCGGCGCCTGGTCGGAGCCGATCACGGTATCGACCACGGCGACGCCGGCGTCGGCGCCCCCGGACGGACCCAGGATTTCCGAACCGACGGCGGACTCGAACAGCATCACGGTGACGTGGACGGCACCGGCCGCCGACGAAACGATCACCGGCTACGAGTTGAACTGGCGGAGCAGCACGGACGTGGACTGGACCGTGGTGCCCGGCATCTCCAGCACCGCGGCCAGCTACACCATCCGGGGCCTGCAACCGCGGACCACCTACGACGTGCGCGTGCGCGCCCGGTTCGCGACGACCGACGGCGCCTGGTCGGAGCCGATCACGGTATCGACCACGGCACCGCCGGCGCCGGCGCCGGCGCCGGCCAGACCCAGACTCTCCCTGAAAACGGTAAGCCATGACCGGGTGACGGTAGAATGGGTGGCGCCGGCCACCCACAAGTCGATCACCAGCTACGAGCTGCAAGTGCGCGGCGGCGCTTTCTCGAAATGGACACCGGTCACCGGTTTTGCGAGCACCAGTACCACCGGCACAATCGAGGGCCTGCAACCGGAGACCATCTACCGGGCACGGGTGCGCGCCATGTTCGGCAGCGTCGCGGGCTCGTGGTCCGCGACCCTGACGTTCACGACCGCCCGTATACCGATGGTTCACTTTTCCTGTGGGTGTCAGACCTGTCAGTGTCGGTGTCAGCAAACCATATCGGAGGGTGCCGCCGCCGCCGAAAAAGGCTTTCATGCGCATCTTGCGGCGGCCTTACACTTTACCGCGGAAACCTTCCCCATGACGATCCGATACGAGGTCGATGAAACCGGCGACGTGCTGGAGTCAATATCAAAGGGTGAATTCGAGACACCTTCCGTGGGCGTGACTCCCCGCGGCCACTCTTACCACTACCCGCGCATTCGTTTGCCGATCGTCGCCGACGGCGTCGACGAACCGGACAGCACCATCACCGTCCAGATCCTCGAGGACCCCCGCTACCGCGTTGCTTGCCCGTCTACGTCCACGATCAAAATTACCGACGACGATGACCCGCCGAGCGTCGAAGTGGACGACGTGGCGGTGACGGAGGGCGACAGCGGGACGGTGAACGCGACGTTCACGGTGAGCCTGAGCGTGGAGAGCGGTTGGACGGTGACGGTGGACTGGGCGACCTCCGGCGGGACGGCGACGGCAGGGTCCGACTACACGGCCGGGAGCGGGACGCTGACCTTCGCGGCGGGCACGACCGAGCGAACCTTCGATGTGGCGGTGACCGGAGACACGGCGGACGAGTCGGACGAGACGTACACGGTGACGCTGAGCAACGCAAGCAACGCGAGCATCCCGGACGCGACCGGGACAGGGACGATCACCGACGACGATTGACCTTCCACGGGTGCGGCGCAGCAGGTCTGCAAGACGATCGCCGCCCGAGCGTCGGTACAAGCCGGCAAGTCGAACTCCGGGCAGCACCGATCCCGCGCCATTGCACCCGAATCGGCCGCGACGCGCTCGAACATTGCGTTGCCGACGTCCAGGCGGCCGGGGCGCAACGTACAGCCTCTTCGGCTCGCGGGCCGGCCGGCATGCGGCGCGGTTGAAAATTCTAGACATTCGGTGGACAATATGAGCAGGGGTCAGCCGAACATGCCGATCTACCGCGAACTCGCCCAACAGCCGTTGCGCTCGATAGCGCTGGAACCGCCGCTGTCGGTGACCGCCGACACCAGCCTGCAGGCGGTAGTGGACACCATGTGCAGTTCCGATACTGATTATGTGCTAGTAACGAAAGAGGAAGCGTTGGCCGGCATCTTTACCGAGCACGACCTGCTGACCAGAGCGACGGACCCGGACGGGCTTCCGGACGCGCCGGTGGCCGACTTCATGTCCACCGATCCGACCGTACTCGATGCCTCCCGGCCGATCAGCGACGCGCTCGACGCGATGGCGAAGGGGCACTACCGCCACGTGCCGATCTCCGACGGGGAGCGCGGCTGCGTCGGCGTGCTGACCAGTTACAACGTGCTGCACTTCCTGGCCGAGCTGCTGCCGGGCAGCATCCTCAACCTGCCGCCCCGGCCGCACCAGACCACCCGCGCACCGGACGGAGCGTGATGGAACACACCTCGCGATCGGAACTGGAACGGGTCACCGTACGATTCGCCGGCGATTCCGGCGACGGCCTGCAGGTAGTCGGGTCACAGCTCACCAACACTTCGGCGCTGTTCGGCAACGACCTCGCCACCCTGCCCGACTACCCGGCCGAGATCCGCGCCCCCGCGGGCACCCTGCCGGGCGTGAGCGCCTTCCAGATCAGCTTTGCGAGCGAGGACATCCACACCCCCGGCGACGCCCCCGACGTGCTGGTGGCGCTCAATCCCGCCGCCCTGAAGGCGCACCTGGAGGATATCCCCGAAGGCGGCACCCTGATCGTCAACGAGGACGCGTTCACCACCCAGAACCTCACCAAGGCGGGCTACGAGGACAACCCGCTCACCGACAAGTCGCTGTCCCACTACCGCCTGATCCCGCTGCCGATCACCTCGCAGAACCAGGCTGCCCTGGACCACCTCGACATGAGTCCGCGGCAGGCGGGGCGGTCGAAGAACTTCTACGCGCTCGGCATCGTGTACTGGCTGTACGACCGCCCCCTGGACCCGACGCTGCGCTGGTTCGAGGCCAAGTGGGGCTCGCGCCCGCAGATCGTGGCGGCCAACAGCGCCGCGCTCAAGGCCGGCTACGCGTTCGCCGACACCACCGAGCTGTTCACCTCCGCGTACCGGGTTCCGGCGGCCGACCTGCCGTCAGGCACCTACCGCAACATCACCGGCAACGAGGCCACCGCGCTCGGCTTCATCACCGCCTCGCACCTCGCCGACCGGCCCCTGTTCTACGCCAGCTACCCGATCACCCCGGCCAGCACGGTGCTGCACGAGCTGGCCCGCCACCGCAACCTGGGGGTGATCACCTTTCAGGCGGAAGATGAGATCGCGGCCATCGGCGCGGCCATCGGCGCCGCGTTCGGCGGTTCGCTGGCCCTGACCGGCACCAGCGGTCCCGGCCTGGCGCTGAAGAGCGAAGCCCTGGGCCTGGCGGTGGTCGTGGAGCTGCCGCTGGTGGTGATCGACGTGCAGCGTGCCGGGCCGTCGACCGGCATGCCCACCAAGACCGAGCAGGCCGACCTGCTGCAGGCAATGTTCGGGCGCAACGGCGATGCGCCGGTGGCGGTGGTGGCGCCCGCCACGCCAAGCGACTGTTTCGCCATGGCGCTGGAGGCGTTCCGCATCGCCGTTACCTACATGACTCCGGTGCTGTACCTGTCCGACGGCTACCTGGCGAACGGATCGGAGCCGTGGCGCATTCCGCCGATGGACGACCTGCCCTCCATCCCGGTCCGGTTCCGCACCGATCCGAAGGGTTTTCAGCCGTACCAGCGCGATCCCGAGACGCTGGCCCGCCCGTGGGCAATCCCCGGCGCCGCCGGCCTGGAGCACCGCGTCGGCGGCCTGGCCAAGGAAGACGTGACCGGCAACGTAAGCTATGATCCGGAGAACAACGAGCGCATGGTCAAGCTGAGGCGCAGCAAGATCGCCGGCATAGCGGACAGCATTGCCGGGGTCGAGGTAGCCGGACCGCAGCACGGCGGGTTGCTGGTGCTGGGCTGGGGCAGCACGTACGGCGCCATCACCACCGCCTGCGAGAAGCTGCGCGGCGAGGGCGTGGCGGTGTCCAACGCCCACATCCGGCACCTGAATCCGTTTCCGCCCAACCTGGGCGAGGTACTCGCCCGCTTCGAGCGCGTGCTGATCCCGGAACTGAACCTGGGCCAGCTGCGCATGCTGATCTCCGATGCCTTCGGCGTGGCCGCGCGGCGGCTCTCCAAGGTGCAGGGCAAACCGTTCCTGGTGCGTGAGATCCGCGCCGCGATCGTCGAGCAACTGGCAAGGATGGAAGCACATGCCAACTGATACCGTAGACGCGCCTCTGACGCGCAAGGACTTCGTTTCCGACCAGGACGTGCGCTGGTGTCCGGGATGCGGTGACTACGCGATCCTGGCGACGATGCAGCGGGTGCTGCCCACGCTCGGCGTGCCGCGCGAGAACATCGTGTTCATCAGCGGCATTGGCTGCTCGAGCCGCTTCCCCTACTACGTCGACACCTACGGCTTCCACTCCATTCACGGACGCGCCATGACCATGGCATCCGGGCTGAAGATCACCCGCCCCGAGCTGCTGGTGTTCGTGATCACCGGCGACGGCGACGGTCTGTCGATCGGCGGCAACCACCTGATCCACGCCCTGCGCCGCAACATGGACCTGAACATCATCCTGTTCAACAACCGCATCTACGGGCTCACCAAGGGCCAGTACTCGCCCACCAGCGAGGTGGGCAAGCGTACCGTCAGCTCGCCGTCCGGCTCCCTGGAGGTGCCGGTGAGTCCGGCGCGCATCGCCCTGGCCGCGGAGGCGAGCTTCGTGGCGCGCACCGTGGCAACCGACACCAGGCACCTGTCCACCACCCTGGAGCGCGCCGCCCACCACCGCGGCGGCTGCTTCGTGGAGGTGTACCAGAACTGCAACGTGTACAACGACGGCGCCTTCGACTACTTCGCCGAGCGCAGCATACGCGCCGAGCAGACCATCAACCTGGAACACGGCAAGCCGCTCGCGTTCGGCAGAAACGGTGAGAAGGCGATCAAGCTCGACAAGCTGGAGCCGGTGATCTGCGACGCCGACGATCCTGACGCGCTGGTGCACGACGAGCGTGCCCCGAGCAACGTTTGGCCTTATCTTCTGGCGCACATGAGCCCATCCTTCGGCCTGCCGCTGCCGCTGGGCATACTGCGGGCCGTGGACAAACCGACCTACGAAGACGGCATGAGCGAACAGATAGACGCGGCCCGCGAACGCCTGGGCGCGGGCGACGTAGCGGCGCTGTTGCGCGCCGGCGATACCTGGACCGTTGACTAACGCCCCGATGCCCGCCCCGGTCGCGGCGGTGGTGTGCCCGGAGTGCGGTTTCGAGAACGCACCCGAGACGGCGGTGTGCGAAGCGTGCGAGACCAACGTGTTCCGTCCGGAACGCGGCAACGGCGGCTCGCAGTTCATCGAGCAACTCGTCTCCGACCCGGCGGCGGTGCTCGCCTCGCTGCCGCCGCAGTTCCTGGCCGCCGGTTCGACGGTCACGGAGGCGGTCGCCTCGATGAGCGCGTCGGGCGCCGGCTACGTGCTGGTGGCCGACGCCGCGCGCATACTCGGCATCTTCACCGAGCGTGACCTGCTGCGACGCGTGATCGCGGCCGGGCGCGCGCCGGCAGACACGTCGATCGAGTCGGTCATGACCCCGGACCCCGTGGTGCTGCGCCGGGACGACAGCCTGGCCACCGCCGTCAACAAGATGGTGATGGGCTCCTTCCGCCACATTCCACTGGTGGATGGCGCCGGCCTGGTGCGCGGCGTGACCTCGTCGCACGACCTGCTGCGGCACCTGCACACGCTCATGCACGAGACCGACGGCGGCTGACTTGACCTATTACTGAATCGGAGGCTGCACCGATGGCGCGTCCCAACGTAATCGTGGTCCTTACCGACGACCAGGGCTACGGCGACCTCTCCTACACCGGCAACCCGGTGCTGCGCACGCCGGCGCTCGACCGGCTGCAGGCGGAGAGCGTGCGCTTCACCGACTTTCACGTGTGCCCGGTGTGCACGCCGACGCGCGGCGAGCTGATGACCGGGTGCGACTCGCTGCGCAACGGCGCCACTTTCGTGTCGATGGGCCGCGCCCTGCTGCGCACCGACCTGCCCACCGCGGCGGACATCTTCGCCGCCAACGGCTACCGCACCGGCCTGTTCGGCAAGTGGCACCTGGGCGACAACTACCCCTACCGGCCGCAGGACCGCGGCTTCCAGGAGGCGGTCTGGCACCCGAGCTGGGGCATCACCTCGGCCGCCGACGTGTACGGCAACGACTACTTCGACGACACCTACCGGCACCGCGACCGGATGGAGGAGTTCCGCGGTTACTGCACCGACGTGTGGTTCGAGCAGGCCACCGCCTGGATCCGGCACTGCGCGCGCGGCGGCGACCCGTTCTTTGCCTACGTCGGCACCAACGCCCCGCACGGGCCGCTGTGGGTGCCGGACCACTACCGCGACCCCTACCGCGGCGCGGTGGCCGACGGCCGGGTGACCGCCGACCACGCGAGCTTCTTCGCCATGATTGCCTGCATCGACGAGAACCTGGCGCGGCTGGACTGGTTCCTGCATCAGAACGGGTTGTACGACGACACCATCTTCGTGTTCATGACCGACAACGGCACCGCGAGCGGCGAGGCGGTGTACAACGCCGGCATGCGCGGCCGGAAGTCGTCCATCTACGACGGCGGCCACCGGGTGCCGTGCCTGCTGCGCTGGCCGGGCGGCGGCATCGGCGGACTGCGCCCCGGTGATGCGGCGCCGGCGCGCGAGGCTGCCACCGGCGCTAGCGATCTCGCGGCTCGCGCGGGGGCGGCCGCCGGCGCGAGCGGCCTGATGGCCGCGTCCGGCACGACGGCGGGCGGCTCCGCGGCACCGACCGGCGCAGGCGCCACCGGCGGCACCGCGAGCTGGGCCGCAGGCGGAACGCCGCCCGCCGGGCGCGACGTGACCGACGTGACGCGCGCCACCGACCTGCTGCCGACGCTGGTCGACCTGTGCGGCTTGCGGGTCGACGACGGGGTGGCGTTCGACGGCGTGTCGCTGGCCGGCGTGGCGCGCGGCACCGCGGCGCTGCCCGACCGCATGACGGTGGTGCAGTACGGCCACCCGAACGAGGCCCCGGAGTTCGGCAGAACCGGCAAGCACGTCGCATCCGTGCTGTGGGGACGCTGGCGCCTGGTAAACGGCGGCGAGCTGTACGACATCGCCGCCGACCCGGGGCAGGAGCGCGACGTGGCGGCGGCCCATCCCGGCGTGGCGGCGCGCATGCGCGATCACTACGAGGCGTGGTGGGCCGGCGTCGGCGGCAACCTGGACCGCTACCAGCCGCTCACCATCGGCGCCGCCGAGGAGAACCCGATGCGGCTGTGCAGCGCCGACTGGGCGTGGGCATTCGCCGACAACCAGAGCAACATCCGCGGTCCGGCGATGGACAGCGGCACCTGGCACGTGCAGGCGGCGCGCGCCGGCACCTATGCGCTGACGCTGCGCCGCTGGCCCGAGGAGTCGGGCCTCGCCATCGCCGCCGAGGCGCCGCCGCTGGTGGGCGTGGACGGCGGCTGGCCGGCCGGCAAGGCGATCCCGGCCGCATCCGCGTGGCTGCGCGCCGGCGGCTCCGAGGCCGCCGTGCCGGTGCCGGAAGGCGCGACCGAGGTGACCTTCCGCGTGCCGCTCGACGCCGGCGCGGCGCAGATCCGCTCCTGGTGGCTCGACGCGGCCGGCAACGAACTCGCCGGGGCATACTACCTCACCGCCGAACGGCTCACCTGAACGTCGACCTGCCGTGCCGCAGGCAGACCTCAATGGATACCCGCAACACCAACGAGCACAGTGAGATAGCAGGCGCGCGCCGGGCCGGCGCGGATTGGCGTGCGCTGACCGTCGGCGACCGGATCCGCTGCCTGGAGCTGGAGGGCTACCTGGTCCTGCCCGACCTCCTGGCACCGGAGCAGATCGCCGCCATCGGCGCGGAGCTGGCGGCGCTGCCCCTCACCGCCACCGACTACTCGCCGCACAAGCAGACGGCGGACGACCTGCTCGGGCGCGACATGCCGCACACCATGGCGGCCATCGCGCTGCCGCGCACGGTCGCGTTCCTCGAGCGCCTGTTCGGAGACGACGTGCTGTGCACCTCCGTCAGCTACCAGCTGTGCGAACCCGGCCATCCCGGCATCGCCATCCATACCGATGCCCTGCCCTACGGCTCGCGTTCCTCCGGCAGCCTCAGCTCGCCGGTGCTGATGCGCGTGCTCTACTACCTCGACGACCTCACCCCGGAGTGCTCGCCGTTCAAGGTGGTGCCGCGCTCGCACCTCTCGGTGCATGCCGACGCCAACCCGTACAACCGCTTCCTGCGCCACGACGAGGAGGTGATGGTCACCTGCGCGGCGGGCTCCGCGGTGGTGATCAACCAGAAGGTGTTCCACGGCAACTACCCCAACTTTGCCACCCGCGACCGGCGCATGCTGGCCATCTCCTACCGCCCGGCCTGGGCCGGCCCGGTGACGCAGGTGGCGCCGTGGAACCCCCAACAGCTCGCCGCGCTGCCGCCGGCGGCGCGCCGCATGTTCCAGGATCCCAACACGCGGCGCATCGACCTCGACGTGCAGAACCGGCCCCGCGGCCTGGACCGCAGCGACGCCGGCATCGCTCCTTCCCGCTGGAACGCGGACACCTAGGCGCCTGTCGGACTCGGGCAAGCGCCTGGGCAGGCCGGTGGGCCGGAAGCGCCGCCGCTGGCGGCGAATGCGGGGCAACAGCGCTGCTGCGCTCGGTGAATTCTGCGACAACCGAGGGAGACCAGTGCAACCGCGACGACGAAACCACGACGACATTGACAGCTTCACGCAGCGGGTGCACAGTACCGAGCCATGCTGGCGGGATGTCCGCCCGCCTACACAAACGGAGGTTTTATCATGACCGCACGCGTGCCGCTCCTGATCGCGGGAGTGCTCGTTCTCGCTGCCGGCTCCCTGTTTGCCGGCGCTGAAACGGAGGAAGGTTCATCGTCGCCGGCCGCCGCCGCCCCGGCGGGCAAGTACCAGGAGGCGCCGATGCTGGCCGCGCTGGTGGCCGCCGGCGAGTTGCCGCCGGTCGACGAGCGGCTGCCGGAGATTCCCTCGGTGGCGGACCTGGTGCCGGAGGTCGGCCGCTACGGCGGCACGTTGAACGTGTTTTCGGTCGATGAGCGGCCGTGGAACGACCTGACGGCGGAGTCGGTGGACAACGGCAGCAGCAACCTCCTGCAATTCACCCCCGACGGCAGAATCATTCCCGATCTCGCCCTGTCCTACGAACTCGCGGACGATGCCAAGAGCATGACGCTGGCCCTGCGCAAGGGCACCAGGTGGTCGGACGGCGAGCCGTTCACGGCGGACGACATCTTGTTCGTGTTCGAAGACATGCACTGGCACCCCGACGTGGAGACCTGGGCGATCCTGTCCGGGGTGTCGCGCGTCATCAAGATCGACGACTATAACGTGCGCTACGAGATGGATGAACCCTACCCGGTGCTGGAGGTGCAGCTCGGCGCCTGGCCGGGCAGCCAATGGGCCAGCTTTCACCCCAAGCACTACCTGAAGAAGTGGCACATCAATCACAACCCGGACGCCGACAAGGTGGCCAAGGAGGAGGGCTTCGAGGACTGGACGCGCGCATTCCACTATCACTTCTGGTGGCGCCCCAAGAAAGACATCGAACAGCCCACCATGATGCCGTGGCGGTTCACCAGCTTCACGACCACCGTGCGCACCTACGAGCGCAATCCCTACTATTTTCAGGTCGACGCCGAAGGCAACCAGCTTCCCTACATCGACACGATCGTCTCCACGCTCGTCGATCGCGAAACCTACCAGCTCAAGGTGATCTCCGGGGAGGCGGACATCGCCTTCAGGAGAACGAGCGTGGACAACTGGTCGCTCTACAAGCAGAACGAAAGTGCCGGCGGCTACGTCGTGCACGGCGCACCGGGCGTCCTGTCCGCGGACGTCGGCCTGGCGCTGAACCAGAACCACGAAGATCCGGACTTGCGGGCGCTGTTCCAGGACATCCGATTCCGGCGCGCGCTGAGTGTGGCGATCGACCGCAACGATCTCAACAAGTCCGTCTACCTGGGCCTCGGTACGCCGCTGCAGGCCACCATGCTGCCGTCGACCACCTTCTACAAGGAGGAGTGGGGGCAGGCGCACGCCGAGTACGATCCGGACGAAGCCAATCGGCTGCTCGACGAGGTGGGTCTGAGCGAACGTGACCGCGACGGATTTCGGATCGGCCCGGATGGCGACGCCTTGCTGATCACCGTCGAGTGGTCTGCCACGCTGTCCGTTCCCCCGGCGGCGTTCGAGCTGATCAAGGAGTACTGGGAAGACGTTGGCGTCAAGGTGGGGCTGCGCCCAATGGAGAACGCGCTGTTCTCGGAACGGGGCACGGGCACCGATCACGCGTTCCGCGCCCGCAAGATGGAGACCGTGGAAGAGGTGGCGTTCTACCTGGAGCCGAACCGCGCCGAAGTCGGCGGACTGGGCTTTTCGTGGGCGCCGACGTGGGAGCTGTGGCTGCATGCCAAGGCCGATGTCGACTCCGGCAAGAAGACACTGGCCGACTTCGCCGACGGCAAGCTGCCCGGCGAGGAACCGCCGCAGGAGATGAAGGATCTGCAACGCTGGGTCGACGAAGTGAGCACCACCCGGTTCGGCTCACCCGAGTTCGTGGCGCTCGCGCAGCAGATCTGGGACCTGCACGCCAAGAACTTGTACATCATCGGCACCGTCGGTCTGCAGCCGGTTCCGGTCGTGGCCAAGGAGAACCTCGGCAACGTGCGCACCAGCTTCCCGATGGCCGCCGACTACTCCGGCAACCTGGGCGCCGACGCCCAGCACCTGTTCTGGCGCGAGTAGCAGCACGACCATCTGAGGCGGCCCTTTGTATGTAGGGCCGCCTCAGGCTGCGTACGCAGGGAACCTCGGATGATCCACATCGCGGAGAGGCCCTGCGACCCGTGTCTCTATCCTCAATTTGGTGCCCGTCATTGCTACCCTTCCTTGAGGGCGGCAGTTGCGCACCCCACGGCGCACAGACCAAATGATCTGCCTCGACGCTTGACTGCCCTCTAAACCGAAGTTCCAGAGCGGGAATCTTGTTAATTCGTTATTGATCTGAAAATTGCGCTCAACAGCCGATGTCCGTTACTGGCTACACTTGGGCGCTGACCTCCAGGAGATCGAAACAGCGCTGCTGCAGCGCGGTCGGTTCGCTGTGCATGGTGAACGTGGCGCCGCTATCCACTATCCGCACGCGGTTGGCCGTCAGCGTCCCCAACTCGCTCATCAGGCTGCGAAAGCTGTGCACCGGCAGACCGTCGTCGGTACGCTTGCTCGCCGCCTTCCGGTGTGCGGCCGGTGAGCGTTCCGCCGGTTGCACCACCGACTCGCGCAGCGCCTCGCCGGCGGCGCGGTCGTGGTCGTCGAACAGCACCGGCGCCAGCTTGCTGCGCATGTGCCACTCCACGTAGTAGGCCAGCATGCACAGGAACACGTGCGCCCGCACCCGGTCAGCACTGCGGTGATAGATCGGTCGCACCTTCAGATCCACCGTTTTCATGCTGCGGAAGGCGCGCTCCACCTTGGCCAGATCCTTGTACGCCGTCACCGTCTGCTCGGCGTCGAACAGCTCCGGCTCCACGTTGGAGCGCACGATGTAGAGCCCGTCCAGTTCTTCCTCGGCCGCGATCTTGTCCAGGTCACGCACGAACGAGAACGAGTCGTCGGTGATGGTGGTGGTGAAATGCTTGCCCACCTTGTAGTGGTTGATCACCTTGCCCACCCGCAGGCCGATCGCGGCGGCGCCGCGCAGCGGCTTTTTGGCGCGCTGCGTGGCCGTCACGATCGGCGTCAGTTCCTCCTCCGTGGAGGCCAGCAACTTCTGCCTCTTGCGCTGCCGTTGCTCGGCCAGGATCGGGTTGCGGCACACGATCAGCCGCTCGCCGGGGAACTCGGGTGAGCTGATCTCCGCCAGGTCACGCTCGTCGAACATGGTCTGCGCCACTTCGCCGGCCTCGATCAGCTTGCGGATGGTGGGCGCCCGCAGGGTCGTGATCCAGCGCAGGCCGTCGATCCCCTGCAGGTCCTCGCGGATGCGCGCGCCGGTGAGCATGCCGCGGTCGCCGACCAGCACGACGCGCTGCAAGCCGAAACGGTTGCGAATCTTGTCGACCTGAGCGGCGACCGTCTTGGGGTCACTGGTGGAGCCCTCGAATACCTCGACGGCGATGGGACAGCCGTCTGCGGTACACAGCAGGCCGAACACGATCTGCAAGGTGCCGCGTTTGCCGTCGCGGCTGTGACCACGGCGCGCCAACGGGCAGGTGTGGCCATGGAAGTGTCGGCTCTCAGATTGATCTGAGCGGAATGGGGGCGGACGTCTCACGATCGACTGGAGTGGAGGACGGGAGAGTCGAGGTAAACTGACCAGAAAAACAGGGTAGCTGCCCCAGGTGATGAGAACCGGACAGCTACCCTGAACTAAGGACAGCCGATTGGTACTCCATCTGGCGGTTGATTTCAAGAGACTTCAGGAACAGGGCAAGGAGTATCGGTGGCCGCGGCCGGAGCGCTGCCTGGAGTGCGGTCGGAGGCGGCCGTGGGGCCATGGCTATGTCGGACGGTGCTTCGATGGCTGCGGCGAGCCGCTGTGGATGAAGCGCTACCGGTGTCCGGACTGCGGGACCGTGTACACGCTGCGACCGGACAGCCACTACCGCGGGTTCTGGGCGCCGTGGCGAGTGATTCTGGTAGCCCTGCTGGGCAAGCTGAAGGGTGGTCGCTGGATCGCGCGGGTGAGCCGACAGCGGCAGCAGTACTGGCGCCAGGGGTTGCGCCGGCAGTTGTTGCTGGAGGGGGTGACCGCGGTGAGCCGGCCGGGCCAGGTTGCGGCCAGTGCGCTGAAGGCGCTGGTGGTGCGGTTGATCATCGTCAGTACGCATTCGGTGAGCTACCGCCAGATACGGCGAGTGGATGCCGCCCCCGAGTTGGTGCTGGCGGTGCCGGTGGTGGGCTTTGCGGGACACCTTGATGGCGTCGGGAGCACAGCAGACAGCGCCCTGAAGGAGCCAGGGAATGAGCCGACACCCAGTCACGGGGCACGATGAGCACGGTGCTGGTCGCGGGGTGCCGGCTCAGACCGGGCAAGTGGCTGGTGAGCAGTGCAGGAGGACGCCGCCGCGGTGCTGGCGAGCGCCTTTGGCGCTTGGGTGGCTGTCCGGGCGACGCTGCGGGCAGGGCGCTGGTGGCGCGGCTGATCATGATCGGAGCGGAGAAAATAACGCGAACTGGCGCCTGGGTGACCCCAAGCCTACCGGATCTTTGCGGTGATCGGCGAACCAATGGGGAGCAAATTGATGCCACCAACACCCCAGGAGGTTCCTCGATCATGGAGGAAGAGAAGAAAAAGCGGATCGCGTTGTTCCGGTTCGGTGTGATCGCCGGCCTGATCGGGTATGCGAAGCTCGACCAGGGCAAGCGCGAGGCGCGCATCAAGGACCTGGCGGAGCAGGAATGGAAGATCCCATTCTCGCTGCGCAGTTCGATCAGCCGGTCGACGATCCGCGACTGGCTGCGGCGTTACGAGCACAGCGGCAAGAAACTGGAGAGCCTGTTCCCGAAGGACCGCGCGGACGCCGGCGTGGGGCGCAGCATCGATCCCGAGACCGAGTTGGCACTGGTCAATCTCCGGCGTGAACTGGCACAGGCGTCGTTGTCAGTGGTGCTGCAGGTGGCGCGCCGCCGCAATCTCCTGCCGCCCGACTTCGCAGCCTCACGGCAAAGCATCTACCGATTGTTCCGGCGCCATGGTCTGCACCGGCAGCGGCCCGCGACGCAGGACCGGCGGCGCTTCGAAGCGGAACTGCCGAACGACTTGTGGCAAGCGGATTGCATGCACGGCCCGCGCGTGAAAAGCGACGGCAAGCTGCGCAAGACGTTTCTGTTCGCCTGCATCGATGATCACTCGCGGCTCATCACCGGCGCCCGCTTCTATCTGCGTGAAAACATCGACTGTTTCCAGGACTGCCTGCTGCGGGCGCTCGAAACGCGCGGTCTGCCACGCAAACTGTATGTCGATAACGGCCCCAGCTTTCGCTCCCAACGACTCAGTTACGCCTGTGCATCGCTGGGCATAGCGCTCCTCTTCGCGACCCCATACACGCCCCAGGGAAAGGGTAAAATCGAGCGCTATTTCCGCACCATACGCACCCAGATGCTGCCTCTGGTCAGCGATCACGATACCCTCGAGCAGCTCAACGCCCAGCTTGCCGAGTGGCTCGACCACAGCTACCATCAGCGGCTTCACTCCAGCACCGGGGAGCAGCCCCTGCAGCGCTATCTGCGCCACCTGGAACTGCTGCGGCCTGCGCCCCAGAATGTGCGTGACCACTTCCGCACCATGGTGCGCCGCAAGGTCGACAAGGATCGTGCCGTCGCCCTCTACGGCAAGCTCTACGAAGCGCCGGTGGGGCTCATCGGGAACACCGTCAACCTGCTCTATCATGAGGCTGATCCGTCCCGCATCGAGGTGTTCTTCGAAGATCGCTCTTACGGCTTCCTCAGTGAGTTGAACCCCCACGTCAACAGCCGCGTGCGCCGCATCAGCGGCCATGAGACCGAGCTCGAGCCGGCGCCGGAGCCGCCCGCTGATGACCCCCAGCCCGGCCCCCGCGGCGGCCAGCTGTTCGAGGAGTCCGACCGATGATCGACCTCAGACATGCCTTCGGTTTCCAACGCGATCCGTTCCCCCAGGACGTCCCGATCAACGGTCTGTACCCGATCCCGGGCCTGAAAGCGCTCACCGAGCGCTTTCAGTATGCCCTCGGGCTCGGCCTCATCACCGTCATCACCGGCGAGGTGGGAGCGGGAAAATCCACTTCCCTGCGCCATGTCACGAGCACCCTGCACCCCGCCGAATACCGTCTCCTGGCGGTCATCGCCACCACCGGCACGCTGCTCGACCTGCTGCGCCAGATCTGCCTGGAGATGGGCACCCCCCCGCGCTCCTCACTGGCCGTCCTCAGCCGCACCGTGCGCGACCTGCTGACCGACATCAGGCGCAAGAAGCAGACCCCGTTGCTGGTCGTCGACGAGGCACATCTGCTCCGCTTCGAGGTGTTCGCACAGCTCCACACTCTCACTCAGTTCGCCTTCGATTCGCAGACCTTGATGCCGATGGTGCTGGCCGGCCAGAGCAGCCTGCTTGACCGCCTGTTGTTCCATACCTCGCGCCCGCTCGCCTCACGGGTCGTGGGCCGCAGCCACCTCGATGCTCTCTCCCTTGATGACATGCGCGGCTACCTCGACCACCATCTGCAGCTCGCCGCCGGGCGGGACACCCAGTCCGCCACAGCGCGGCGCAGCGCCGACCTGCTCAGCGACGAAGCCGCCGTCGCCATCCATCAGGGCTCCGGCGGGCTCCTGCGGCGCGCCAATCATCTCGCCCGCGGCGCCCTCATGGCGGCCGCTCGCGAGCATTGCTCGGTGGTCGCCGCCGAGCATGTCCGGCTCGCTGCCACCGAGATTCTGTAGGTCGGTTCCGTGATCAACGTCGCTATCAGAAAAATCGCCGGCAGCGACCGCGAATACTTCGCCTACGCCAGGACGTTCGCCGGTCGCGCCACCTACTTCGTGTATTTCCGTGATGACATCTGGGGCGCCATGGTGCTGCACAACTTCACCGACATGCTGCGCGCCGTGTTCCAGAACTCACCCGTCAAGCTGACTCTCGTCGAACAGGAACTCTCTCTCAAACATCCTGCCGTTCTCGGCTTCCTGAGACAATCTCCTGAGGACCCCTCAGCACCACCGACAGGAGATCTCGCCCGCGGCCACCGGCAACCCGGTGCAGAATAATATGGTGTCCAGATTACCGTGCGAAAAAACAGCAGAATTACGTGAGACCCAACAGGAAGTAACTGGAAGTCAGGTCGTACAACATGAGCGTGTTGTCATGCAGATGGCGCTTGGCCAAGCGCTGCTCGATGCCGTGCTGGCGAGCGAGCAGCCAATCCATGGCGGCATACAGCTCATTCTCGTCGACGGCTCCCAACTGCAGCAGGTGGCCGAGGGAGGAGACGGCGCTTTCGGGGTTCAGGCCGCGAGCGGTGGCGAGTTTGGAGCGAGCGTCGACGACGCGAGCGACGATCATGGCGACGACCAGGTCGCGTTCACGGGAGGCGGGACGAGCGACGAGGGAATGGAGGGAGAGCTTGCGGAGGGAACCGAGGACGGCGGCGACGTGGCCGTGGGGATAGCTGCGCAAGATGGAGAGCAGTTCGTTGGGAGAGCGCAGAGCGATACCGCCGTTGAGGAGGACGCGCAAACCCTCGACGAGGTGATCGGGCCACTTGGAGAGGTTGGCGATGGTGCGTTTTTTGACCTTGCCGTGCTGGCGGAAGGACTCGCGGAGGAGGACGGCCGGGGGAGAGTTGCGGTTGGGGACGGTGTCGATGTACATGGGCACCCTACGGAGGGAATGGTAGATCATTTAATAATTACATGTCAACCAGATGAGAGAAAATTAACGCTGAACCACAGGACTATTTACATGGACACGATTTACACCCATGAACACGCTAATTCCTGTAATAGGAAACAGTTACAAGAACGGCCTCTCAAACCTCGGTCTAAACAAGCCATATGATCTACTTGCAAAGTGAATGAGCGAGGCTGGAAGCAGCCGGAAAGCACCACCATCCGGCATAGACGAAGATACCAGGCATTAACTGGCCACGCTTGCAAGAAGGAGTCGGGCGCGCATTACCGAGTTTCGTCGGGACCGGCCGACGGAATGGCGCCCACAGGAGGTACGCAACCCCGACGGCCTACTCGCACCGTACTTCACCGATGCCGATGCTTGGGAGTTGATCGCGTCACGGCTGGAGCGCGGCCACCAGGTTGAGGTCGTCGAGTTGCGCAAACCACCAGGCCGTACCGGGTACGTCATGATGATCAATCTTGGCACGGACGAGATCTATGTGAAGCTGCAGTTGGGAGCCGGATAAATCATCGGACGTAGCTTCCACTATTCCAAGCATGATCGAAAGGAACCTAACAAGTGAATCCAACCGATGCCGTACGAGCGACAGACGACAGTTCATTCGGAGACCTGACTTGCCCCATCTGTGGCGAAGCTGGCGTGGTCACTTACGATCATCACGACACATTCGAGTACGGATCGGGTGAGGCTGCGGTCACGTTGCAGGTCGAACTCCCCATTCGCCGCTGCGAAGCATGCGACTTCGAGTTCCTTGATCAAGAAGGAGAACGACTAAAGCACGAGGCCGTGTGCCGACACCTTGGTGTCCTTACTTCGACTGAGATACGCCAGATTCGCAAACGATACGGGATGACGCGATCCTCATTTGCTGAGTTTACTGGGCTTGGAGAGGCTACTCTGAACCGTTGGGAAAACGGCGTGGTTATTCAGAATCGAGCCAACGACCGCTATCTGCGGCTTCTTGGTATAGAAGATATATTCCATAGGCTAACAGACTTGCATGCGCGTACCAATGCGCCGCTGGAGAAACCAGATTCCACCCAGCGATCTCACTTTCGCGTCCTTAGGGTGTCACCAGACCATCGACGACGTCAGGCTCATTTCCAACTCCGAAAGGCAAGTTGAGTACTATGTATGTCGCAACGTTTTATTCGTTCAAGGGTGGCGTCGGAAGAACTATGGCCCTTGTCAACGTGGCCGTGGAACTGACCCGTAAGGGGCGCCGAGTACTTGCCGTAGACTTTGATCTTGAGGCACCGGGACTTGATACTTTCGACCTGGCTCGCCCTAGTGGGGAGTCTCCAGGTGTAATAGATTTTGTAAGCACCTATGCTAGCACTGGGGCGTCACCAGACGTAGCGCAGTTCATGTTCGAGTGCTCCAACCTAACAAGTGGTGATGGTTCCTTGTGGATAATGCCAGCGGGTGCACATCGCGACAGCTACGCGACAACGTTCGCAGAGATCGATTGGGCTGATTTATATGAGAATCATGACGGCTACTTGCTGTTCGAGGATCTAAAGGAACAGTGGAGGGAATTGATCAATCCTGACTACGTCCTGATTGATTCGCGTACCGGCCATACCGACATCGGCGGCATCTGCACTCGTCAACTTCCGGACGCGGTAGTGGTGCTGTTTTTTCCGAATGCTCAGAATCTTCGGGGATTGACCAAGGTAGTCCACGACATCCGAGCGGAGGAATCCGATCCTGCTGAAAGAGCGATCGATCTCCACTTCGTTATGTCCAACGTTCCAGACCTTGACGATGAAGACAAAATCCTCGAAGAGAGCATTGCTTCATTCCAAACGAAGCTCGGGTTTCGTGTGGAACCGTTGCTGATCCATCGTTACGATAGCCTATCGCTGCTCAATCAGGTGATCTTTACCAAGGATCGGCCGCGGAGCCGGCTTGCTCGAGAATATGCCACCCTCGCGATAGAGATTATGCGCCTAAATCCGTTGGACCGGGACGGCGCCCTGATGTATATCGACGGCCTGTCTCGGAACAATCGGACCGGTCAAGGTTCCACGAGCCACCGGACAAGCGTCGACGATCACCTGCGAAGAATCGAGACGAACCACTCTTGCGACGGCGAGGTCCTGTATCGTGCCGGATCTCTGCGTGCGGAAGACGGCCGATTCGATGATGCGGTCGCGCTATTTGGTTCCGCTATAGATGCAGGTTACCGTGCGCCGGACGTGTTTCTCAGGAGAGCCGACATTAGACGGTTCGAAAATGATCGCGACGGGGCGAGTATCGATGCTGCTCAAGCTCTTCAATTGTCAGATGCGACAGCTGTACAGGTGCGACGTGCTCTTGCAATGATCCCGCCGGGGGAACTTGTCGATGTCGCGAACTCACCAGCCATTACTTCATTGTCCCCTGAAGATCGGGTACGAGTCGCTTCCGACTACAATCGGTCCACGTTCACTGCTGAGACCACGCACAACATACTCCGCCCTCTGCTGAGTGACCCCAGTCTATCATCGGACTTGCGAACTCGAGTGAGGAATGAATTTATACTTGCGTCAATATCCGTAGGTAGATTCTCCGAGGCAATCACGATCTCTCGTGAAGAAGAGTCGAGTCTAGAAAAAATGGACATCCAGTTCTCGTTCAACTATGGGATGGCATTGTGGGGCAAGACGGGACACATAACACAAGATCCATTCGCACGGGTTGTGGATCTTGACCGGCGGCACCCCAGAGAAGATCCGGGGCCCAACTTCCTGCAGTGCATGTCGATTTCACATTGGGCAGTTGGTGAAGTAAACAGAGCACGTGACGTGCTGGAAAAAGCACGTCAAATGATCACTCGACGCCCTCGAGAATTTAGTTGCTGGAGATATTCTCACGTCTTGCGACGCGAATTTGATCAGGACATTCAGGAGATCCGTCTGATGATCGATGGTGACGATACAGTACTCCCTCGATATATGCGAAGTGAGGGGCATCGTTCACTAATGTACTGAAACCTCCCCTTACCTCTACGGAACTGAGACAATGAGCCGTGAGGCCAACGGGCGGCGCTCATCCTTCTCTTGCACTCGTGCTGTCCAGCTCCATTTTCGTGCGGTAGGCGGGGACTTCGATCATCGGGGGGCGCTCGACGATGCGGATTTCGTGGGCCAGTTCCTCGTGGCGGCCCTGGTCGACCATGAACTGATTCAGGGTGGTGTTCAGGGCGGGCAGGTCGCCGATGATCTCCAGCGAGTCGATCCGCTGCAGGAAGGTCTGCAGGATGCCGAACGCCATCCGGCCGAGCGCGTCGGTGGACTGGTTGGTGTGGATGCGCCGGTCCAGGTCGGTCTGCGCGAAGGCGCCCATGCCCCAGCGGTGGTACACGTCGATGAGGTGCGAGGTCTCCACGCCGTAGCCGACCGGAAACGGGATCTGCTCCAGCACCTCGCGGCGCACGGCGTACTCCCCCGACAGCGGCTGGATCAGCGCCGACAACTCGGGGAAGAACAGCGAGAACAGGGGGCGGATCAGGATCTCGGTAACGCGACCCCCGCCGGACGGACGCAGCCGTCCCGATTCGGCCAGCGGGCGGTCGTAGAACGCCTTGACGTAGGACACCTCCGGCATGCTCAGCAGCGGCCCCACCAGGCCGTACACGAAGCGCGGGTGGATGTTGCGGATGTCGGCGTCGACGTACACGATGATGTCGCCGGACAACTGGAATATCGCCTTCCACAGGTTCTCGCCCTTGCCGCGGTGATGGCCGCACTCCGGCAGGATTTCCGCCGCCGGGTACACGTCCGCGCCGAACGCGCGCGCCACCTCGCGGGTGGCGTCGTCGGAGCCGGAATCGATCACCGCGATCTCGTCGAGCAGCCGGTGCCGGTCCATCAACTCCGACTTCAGCACCACGATCTCCTTGCCGATGGTGCGCTCCTCGTTGAGGGTGGGTATGCACAGCGAGATCGACACGCCCGCTTCCCGCTTGCGCCGCTCCAGTTCGGCGACGTCGAACTGGCCGTGATGGAAGGTGTTGCTCGCCAGCCAGCTCATTCGCAGTAGCCGCCGTCCATGGCCAGCACGATGCCCAGGAGCTGCGCCAGCCCGGTGTAGATCGGCGCGATGCGAACCGCCTCGTTGCGCTGGCCCATCGACTCGCCGGAAGTAAGCCCCACCGTGACCGCCGGCACGCCCTGGTCGATGAACGCGGACAGCTCGGAGGTGCTCGGCGACAGGCGCGGCGTGAGCGACAGGCTCTGCATCACGCGCCTCGTGCGGCGCACCAGCGGATGGGTGAACGCGATGCCGCCCGGGCGCCGGCGGGCGAAGATGTTCAAACCGATGTCGGCGCCGGCCTGCGACGAAACCTCTTCGATGATCTCCGAGATCTCCTGCAGCAGCCGGCGCACGGTGGCGCCCGACTCGCTACGTACCTCGAACTGCAGCGCGGCGCGGGTGGCGATCGTGCTCGCCGAGGTGCCGCCGTCGATGCGCCCGAGTACGATGGCGGTGCGCGGCCGGTCGGGCGTGGGTATCTCCAGCATCCGGGTGATGATGTCGTTGAGCGTGGAGATGGCGCCGCCGGCCCCGAACCGGCTCCAGTCGTATTCCTCCGGCACCTCGCAGGTTATCTCGCCGCGAATCATCCCGATCGAGGTGTAGCTGAGCCGCCCGAGCTGCACGCCCTCCACGCACAGGCCGAACTGCAGCGGCAGCTTGGCGTGGTCCAGGAAGAAGCGCACCCCCTCCAGGTTGCCGCGCCCCAGGCCGCGGCTGCACGCCAGCCCGAGCACGGTGGAGCGCAGAGTCAAACCGAGCCGCTCCAGCACCGCGGGCAGGGCGGCCACCACGGCGAGACCGAGGGAATTCTCCGCCACCGATGGCCCGATAACCCGCTCCGGCTGCACCATCACCGTGTGATCGACGGTGGCCGCCACCGGCGTGTCGGTGTGCGCGACCAGCAGGATGTTGCGGTCGGCCGTGCCGTTCTCGCTGCCGCGCAGCACGCCGGCCACGTTGCCCACCTCATCGGTCGAGCAGTCGGAGTAACCCAGCTCCGCGAACCGCTCCTGCACAAACGCGGCGCGCGCCGCCTCGTCGAAGGTGGGCGCCGGGATTTCGGCGATCATCGCCAGGTTGGCGAGCAGCACGTCCTGCAGCCCGCGCAGCGCCTCCGGCAGCTCGCCGACCCGCTGCACGATGCTCTCGAACCCTGTGACCGTCCTCTCGTTCACGCTGCCCGCAATGGTACCCGGTGTCCCGCCTCGTGACCACACGGCGTCATCGACTTCTTGATCTGCCCTTCAGCAGGCGTTCGGCTTCAGGTCAGCGCTCATGCAACTCGTCACGGGTCCACTTCGCCAACCCGCGCCGCGACGTGGCGGCCTCGGACAGCGCCAAAGATCCGCAACCGCGGCGCGGCGGCGCTTCCCCATCCCTGCGTACGCCTTGAGGAACTGGCGGAGGACGGCGTTCACGGAGTTGTCTTCCTTGCGACCTTGTGGCCGAGAACCGGGCGAAGAAGCCAAGTCAGCCGCGACCGACCCAGCCGACTCCGTCGCCGGTGTCCTGGCGGATGCGTTCGCTGAGCTGGCCGGTGTGGTGCTGGAGGTGGCGGAGGTTGTAGGCCAGCCGCTCCACCGGGCCGAACGGCAGCCAGGAGAAGCCCGACTCGGCGGCCAGGTCCAGTGCGGCGATGCGGTTCCGCGCGTGCTCGCGGCAGAATGCCAGGAACTCCAGGATGCTCGCGCGCGAATAGGGCTGCACTCCGGGCCGGAGATTCTGCGCTTCGTCGCGGTGGCCGCTCCACGGGACGTGCTCGTCCACGGTCCGGAACAGGTACAGGTTCACGTAGAACAGCGTGTGGTAGGCGATATGCCAGAACCGGTTGACGTGGGCATCGCTGTCCCAGGCGTCGTCCGGGCACGCCCGCACCGCCGCCTCCAGCATGTCAAGGCCTGCTTGATACTGCGAATCGAACGCCGAACGAATGGAATCTTCTGCTGACACGCCGCCAATGCTATGTCCTGATCCGCGGATCATCAAGCCGGTTCAAGGGAGAGCTTGTACTTCGCAAACGCGTAAATTACAGTTATGCGTATGAAAGTAACGGTGTCCACCACTTGGGCCGCACGCAACCTTGGCGACTGCCTGGCCCGGATCAAGCACACCGGCGATGAGTTCGTGCTGGTCAAGAACGGCAAACCGGTCGCCGAACTCGTGCCGGTCGCAGGTTCGCGCAGGGCAACCTTGCGCCAAGTCTGGGATGCCCTCGCGAGCATCCGCCCCGACGCCAGCTTCGCAGACGATCTGAGCACGGTCAACGAAGCTGATCGCATCCTGGACAACCCGTGGGATTCGTCCTCGACACCTCGGCACTGATCCAACTGGAGCGTGCACTCCAAGCGGGGGACTCGGAACGCATGGAGTGGGACGACGAACTGGTGTTGCCGGCGGTGGTGTGGGCGGAGGCCTTGATCGGCGTTCGAATGGCGGACTCCGCGGCTCGCGCTGCGCGCCGCAGAGCTCACCTGGAGACGATACGCGCGCACACCGGGATAGAACCGTTCAGCGCGACGGTGGCCGAACACTACGCGGACATCTACGCGGAACTGTCGGCCCGGGGAGCGCTGATCCCGCAGAACGACATGGCGGTCGCGGCCACTGCGCGGGAGTTGGGTTTCGGAGTGCTGGTGGGTCCGGCAGACGAGGCCCACTTCAGGCGCGTACCAGGCATGGCGGTCAAGGTCATCCCGGCGCACGCTCGCAAGCCGGATCAAGGCACGGACCACGGTACGACACGCGCGTGACTGGGCGGACCCGACAGGCGGGCGAACCTCGAAGCAGTGCAAGGGACGGCGTGAGCAGCACGCTCCCGATCAACCTCGCCAACCTGCTGCACGGGCGCGGTGTGGAGTCGGCGCGGGTGGAGTTCAAGGCCACCTGGGATCCGGACACGACCGGGCCGCAGGTGCTCAAGACGATCTGCGCGTTCGCCAACGACTACCACAACCTGAACGGCGGCTACGTGGTCATCGGCGTCGCCGAACGCGACGGACGTGCCCTCCTGCCGCCGGCCGGTCTTGCGCCCGCCGAGCTGGCGGCGGCGCAGCAGTGGCTGCGCGGCAACTGCAACCGCCTCGACCCGCAATACCAACCGCTGCTTTCGCCCGAAGTGGTGAGCGGGCGGCATGTCCTGGTCGTGTGGGCGCCGGCGAGCCAGATTCGCCCGCACCGGGCGCCGGACGGCCCGCGCGGACCGCTGCGCTACTGGCTGCGCCTGGGAGCCGATACCGTGGACGCGGAACAGCGGGGTGGACTGCTTCGAGAACTGATCGGGCAGACCGCGCGCGTGCCGTGGGACGACCGCCGGGCCGTGGACGCCGGCCTCACCGACCTGCACGAAATGGCGGTCAGGGAGCACCTGCACGAGGTCGGCAGCGGGCTTACCGAAGAAAACGACGCGGCGGAGATCTACCGCCGCATGGGCATCACCATGCGGGTCAACGACCACGACGTGCCGCGCAACGTCGGACTGCTGTTCTTCGCGGCCGAACCGGCACGCTGGTTCCGCGGCGCCTGGATCGATTGCGCGCTGTTCGCCGCCGGCGGCACCGGCGACGTGCAGGAGGAGCAGGAGTTTCGCGGCGGGCTGGCACGACAGGTGCGCAACTGCCTCCGCTACCTGTACGGGCGCTCGCCGGTCCACATGCGCAAGGTGCCGGACCGGATCGAGGCGCGCCGTTGGCGGGCATATCCCGAGGTGGCGCTGCGCGAGACCCTGGTCAACGCGCTCTATCACCGCGGCTACGAGCCGGACGTGGTGGAGCCGACCAAAGTGTACCTGTACCCGGATCGCCTGGAGATCATCAGCTATCCCGGCCCGGCCGCGGGGATCGAACCGGAACACTTCGCGATGCGGTCCCCGTTTCCCACGGTCCCTGCCCGCAACCGCCGCATCGGCGAATTGCTCAAGGAACTGGGACTCGCCGAGGCACGCCTCACCGGGCTGCGCAAGGTGGCTTCCGCGATGGCCGCCAACGGGTCCCCGGCGCCGCGCTACGACTTCGATGAAGGCCGCACCTACTTTCGCGTCACGCTGCCCGCCCATCCGCAGTACGCCGCTCTTGCCGCGGTCCGCGACGCCGCCGAACTGCGCGCCATGGGGGAGGCGGACGCGGCGCACCGTCTAATCGCGTCCGCCTGGGGTTCGAACCGGACCTCCGCGGCGCTGGCGGCCGAGTTGATCCGATCGCACGCCGGGCGCGGCGAACTGGACCAAGCAGAGCGGGTGCTGGAAGCATTCGCCCGGTACCAGAAGGAGGCAGACCAGGAGGGTGCGGCGGACCTGCGCGAGGCCTTGGAACTCGTGGAGGCGCTCCGGCGCAGCCGGCGAAACTGAATACGGAGTCCAGGCAGCGGTCAAGGCCGCCCAGCCCCCAGCCTGCCCTCAGCCTGCCCCCAGCCCCAGACGCCCAAGCGCTTGTCCTCGACGCAAGTGGTCACCCGCATCCGCCAGGCTCCGCGCGCGGCCATCGGCAACACCGGCGATCCGAGCTTGACCGGCGGCGCGGTCTGTCTCCACGATGCCCGCGTGATGAGCAACCATCGGCTGAAGGAGTCCACCCGCGCGCACTTCACCTATCGGGGTGCCGGGCTCAACGAGATTTCGTTTCCGCTCGGGGGTATCGGCACCGGCGCGATCGGGCTGGCCGGCAACGGGCGGCTGATCGACTGGGAGATCTTCAACCGCCCCAACAAGGGCAGCGTGAACGGCTTCAGCCACTTCGCCGTGAAGGCCGAGCGCGGCGGCGAAGTGGTGGACGCGCGCGTGCTGCACGGCGACCTGCCCGGGCCGCTGTCCGGCAGCCTGCGCTCCACGTGGCTGCACAGCTACGGCTTCGGCCCGACGCGCGCCTCGCTCGGCGGCCTGCCGCACTTTTCCGGCGTGGAGTTCGAGGGCACCTTTCCGGTCGCCACCCTCTCGTTCGTCGACGAGAAGTTTCCCGGCGCCGTCTCCCTGCGCGCCTTCAACCCGTTCATCCCCGGCAACTCCGACGACTCCAGCATCCCGGCCGCCTGCTTCGAGGTGCAGATAGCCAACACCAGCGACGACGACCTCGACTACACCGTGGCGCTGGCGGTCACCAACCCCGCCGGACCCGGCAAGTCGGTCAACCACGCGGCGCGCGACGACGCCATTCAGTTTCTCACCCTGGGCACCAGCGGCATCGCCCCCGAGCACCCCGGCTACGGCGACCTCACCGCCGCCACCGACTGCCCCGAGGTCAGCTTCCAGGAGTACTGGTTCCGCGGCGCCTGGTTCGACGACCTCACCATCTACTGGCACGACTTCACCACCCCGGGCGGGTTCGCCAACCGCGGCTACCCGGAGCCGGCCGACGGCGCCGGCGGCGGGTTCGGGCGCGACGATACCGGGGTGCTGGCGGCGCGCGTCGGCGTGGCCGCCGGGCAGACGCGCAGCGTGCGCTTCGTGCTGGCCTGGAGCTTCCCCAACTGCGTCAACTACTGGCACCCGGTGGGGGCGGACCAGGAGCAGCGCGACCGGCCGCCGCCGGAGTTCGAGGCCGGCGAGTGGCGCAACTGGTATGCGACCCACTTCGCCGACTCGGCGGCCAGCGCCGGCTACTGCCTGCGCGAGTGGGAGCGGCTGCAGGGCGTTACCCTGGCGTTCCGCGACGCGCTGTACGCCAGCAGCGTGCCGCCGGCCGTGCTGGACGCCGCCGCCGCCACCCTGTCGGTGCTCAACAGCCCTACCGTGCTGCGGCTGGAGGATGGCACCTTCTACGGCTTCGAAGGGGTGCGCGTCGACCAGGGCTGCTGCGAGGGGAGCTGCACCCACGTGTGGAACTACGCCTACGCGCTGCCGTTCCTGTTCCCGGACCTGGAGCGCTCCATGCGCGACGCCGACTTCCGCTACAACGCCGCCCCCGACGGCGGCATGACGTTCCGGCTGCAACTGCCGCTCGGGCGCGAGCGGCTCGGCTTCCGGCCGTGCGCGGACGGCCAGTTCGGCGGCGTGATCAAGGCGTACCGCGAGTGGAAGATCAGCGGCGACTCGGAGTGGCTGCGCAGCCACTGGGAGACGATCAAGCGGAATATCTCGTTCGCCTGGGCGGACAGCAACCGCGACCGCTGGGACGCGGACCGCGACGGCGTGCTGGAGGGGCGCCAGCACCATACGCTGGACATGGAACTGTTCGGCCCCAACTCCTGGCTGAACGGCTTCTACCTGGCCGCCCTGGCCGCCGGCGCCGAGATGGCCGACCACTTCGGCGAAGCCGGCACCGCGGCCGAGTACCGGGAGCTGTTCGCGCGCGGCAAGGAGTGGACCGACCGGAATCTGTTCAACGGCGAGTACTACCAGCAGCAGATCGACCTTGCCGACCGGTCGATCCTGGAGGCGTACGCCGCCGGCGACGACAAGGAGACCTACCGCGGCGGGCGCAGCCAGGTAATGAACTACTGGGACGCCGAGCACGGCGAAATCAAGTACCAGGTGGCGGAGGGCTGCGCGATCGACCAGGTGCTGGCGCAGTGGCACGCCAACATCTGCGGTATCGGCGAGGTGTTCGACCGCGAGCAGACCCGCTCCGCGCTGGCGGCCATCTACCGCCACAACTTCAAGCGCTCGCTGCGGGAACACTTCAACCCGGCACGCCTGTACGGGCTGGACGACGAGGCGGGCACGGTAATCTGCTCCTACCCGCGCGCCCTGCCGGTGGTACCGGTGACCTACGCCCAGGAGACCATGCACGGCTTCGAGTACCAGGCCGCTGGCCACCTGATCCAGGAGGGGATGCTGGAGCAGGGGCTGGCGATGGTGCAGGCGGTGCGCGACCGCTACGACGGCAGCAGGCGCAACCCCTGGAACGAGATCGAGTGCGGCAGCAACTACGCGCGCTCGATGGCCGCGTTCGCGCTCCTGCTGGCCTGGTCCGGGTTCGAATTCGATGCCGTGCGCGGCCACGTCGGGTTCAGCCCCAAGGTGTCCGACGCGCCGTACACCGCCTTCTGGGCACTCGCTTCCGGCTGGGGCACCTGCACCCTGGACGTGACCGAGATCCGCCTGCATGCGGAGGCGGGAGAGCTGCGCCTGTCCAGCTTCGCCAGCAACCGTCTGGTTGGCGCGGCGGGCGGCGCGGTAACCGGCGTGCACGCAGGCGGCGCTGCCGTGGGCTTCCGGCAGGAGGATGCCACCCTCGCCTTCTCCGATGCCATCCGCATCTCGCCCCAGGCGCCGCTCGCCATCTCCCTGTCGGCGCTGGTCTGATGACGGCGACCCTGCACATCGGCTTCACCATGGGAGGCTGACGTGACGCGAACCGGCATGGCCGACTACCTGCGCCGGCGCCGTGCACAGGCCGGGCGTGCCGCCGCGACTCCGGGCGAGCCGCGGCCCGCACCGCAGTCTTCGGCGCCGGCGGACAGCAGACCGCACCGCACCGGCGCCGTTCTCTATACCGTCTGCGCACTGCTGCTGCTGGTCGGTCTGTTCATGGTCAGTGGCCTGGTCTTAGCACTGATCTACGGCGAACAGGAGGCGGTCGTGGGGTTCGCGGTGGCATCCGGGATCGCGCTGGTATGCGCGGCGAGCGGATTCCTCAGCTTCCGCTCCTACCGCGACGCCGCACTGCTGACCCGCGACGGGTTCCTGGTGGTGGTGCTGAGCTGGCTGGTGGTGTGCGCATTCGGTGCGCTGCCGTACGTCATCAGCGGCAGCATCCCGCGCTACTCCGACGCTTTCTTCGAGACCATGTCGGGGTTCACCACCACGGGAGCCACCCTGCTCACCGACATCGAATCGCTGCCGCGGTCGGTGCTGTTCTGGCGCTCGCTGACGCAGTGGCTCGGCGGAATGGGCATCGTGGTGCTCACCGTCGCCATCCTGCCGCGGCTCGGCATCGGCGGCCTCAAGCTGATGCGCACGGAGGCGCCCGGCCCCACCCTGGAGAAGCTCACGCCGCGGGTCGCCGGCACCGCCAAGATCCTGTGGCTGTTCTACCTCGGACTGACGGTGATGCAGGTGTCGCTGCTGCTCGCGGGCGGGCTGCCGCTGTACGACGCGCTGACCCACACCCTCAGCACCATCGCCACCGGCGGCTTCTCGCCGCGCGCGGCCAGCGTCGGCGCCTACGATTCGGCGTTCGTGGACATGGTGGTGACCGTGTTCATGCTGCTGGCGGCGGTCAACTTCTCGCTCTACTTCCAGGCGTTCCGCGGCAACCCCGGCAAGCTGTTCAGCAACCTGGAACTGCGCGCGTTCTTTTGCATCTACGTTGTGGCGGCGGCGCTGGTAACCCTGTCGGTGACCGGGACGACCTACGACTCGTTGGGCACGGGATTGCGCTTTGCCGCGTTTCAAGCCGCCTCGCTCCTCACCGGCACCGGGTTCACCACCGCGAACTACGATGGCTGGCCCAACATGGCGCGCGCCGTGCTCCTGGTTGTCATGTTCGTGGGCGGCTGCTCCGGCTCCACCGCCGGCGGGATCAAGGTGATCCGGGTGGCCACGCTGTTCAAGCAGGCGCTGAACGAGTTCCGGCGCCTGATCCACCCGCAGGGCATCTTCACGCTCAGGATCGGCGACCGCCGGGTCAAGAAGGACATCCTCTACCCGGTGGCGATGTTCTTCTTCCTCTACATCGGCATGGTGCTGGCGACCACCCTGGTGGTGGCCGGCTTCAGCCCCGACCTGACCACCGCCTTCACCACCGGCCTGGCCACCGTCGGCAACGTCGGCCCCGGCTTCGGCGCCATCGGCCCCGCACAGAACTACGCCTTCTACCCGGACGGCATCAAGTGGTGGCTCAGCTTCGCCATGCTCACCGGCCGCCTGGAGATCTACAGCGTACTGCTCCTCCTCACCCCCGCCTTCTGGCGCCGCTGAAGCAATGCACCTGCCTGGTCCGAAAATGGCGGCCACCGTGCACTGCCCCATGCGCCGTTTTCATGGTCTTCCATATCACGGAGTTACCGTACAGGCTCGCGTACTGGCGACAGCGCTGTTGAATGCGGCCGCAAGAGCGTCTACTGCGTCTTCGATCACAAC
Organism: Spirochaetia bacterium; assembly: GCA_965208575.1. Lineage (GTDB taxonomy): Bacteria > Spirochaetota > Spirochaetia > SZUA-6 > Bin103 > Bin103. The sequence continues at coordinate 897,929 of CBDBOV010000004.1, forward strand.
GAACACGTCCATTTCAAGGCGGCGTCGCAAGAAGCGCAAGTCGTGGGCGGCGCTTGGCACGGCCATGGCCCTGTTTCGAATTCTGGTTCGTGGTGCACTATGCCTACCATCGCAGGATCGAACGTGATTCGACGGAACTGTTCCATTACGCCGGTCGGCAGGCGCAGGATGGTGTGCAGGTCGGTGGTGTCGAGCAGTTTCCGGCGGATTGTCTCGCCGGCTCCGCCCTCGAACAGCACATTGTCGGGCACCACGACGGCGGCACGGCCTGTCGTCTTGAGCATGGTGCGGATGTGCTGCACGAAGTTGAGCTGCTTGTTGGAGGTGGTCGCCCAGAAGTCCTGGCGGTTGTAGGTCAGGTCGTCCGTCTGCGGCGCGCCTTCCTCGTTGGTGAAGCTGAGCGAACTCTTCCTGCCGAACGGCGGATCGCGAGCACGTAGTCGTAGCGCTCGCCGTCGTCGGCCACCAGCGAGTCGTTCGGAGAGATGGGTGCGCCGTCGTCGATCTCGCCGATGTTGTGCAGGAACAGGTTCATCAGGCACAGGCGGCGGGTGTTGGCGACGATCTCGTTGCCGTGAAACGTCTGATGCTTCAGAAACGCATTCTGCTCGCGGTCGAGCACGAAGTTGGCCTTGTTGGTGATGAAGTCGTAGCAGCCCAAGAAGAACCCTCCGGTGCCGCACGCCGGGTCCGCGATGGGCTTGCCCGGGCGGGCCGTACGCACTCGACCATGGCGCGGATCAGGGCGCGCGGCGTGAAGTACTGGCCAGCGCCCGACTTGGTGTCCTCGGCGTTCTTCTCCAGCAGTCCTTCGTAGATGTCGCCCTTGACATCGGCTTGGAGCGTGACCCAGTCGGTGTCGTCCACCATGTCGATCAGCCGGTAGAGCTTCGCCGGGTCCTGAATCTTGTTCTGACTTTGGTGAAGATCTGCCCCAGCATGCCGCGCCGGGTGCCAAGGTCGCGCAGCAGTGTGACGTAGTGGCCCTCAAGTTCCGCGCCCCGCTTCATCTTCAGGCTCTGCCAATCGTAGGCGGCCGGGATCCCCACGTCACGGGTGTAAGGCGGCTTGCCGTACTCATCCGCCATCTTGAGGAAGATCAGGTAGGTGAGTTGCTCCAGGTAGTCGCCGTAGCTCACCCCGTCATCACGCAGCGTGGTGCAGAAGCTCCAGACTCTCGAAACGATGGGGGCGGTGTTCATGGGAGCGAGTCCTTCGCCCTGGCTTGGCGCGCGAGGGCTTCACCAGCCGCAGTGCGACGATAGCGCTGGTGCTGACTCCTGGGTTTCTCGGGTAGCGTCATTTCTATCAGACCCGCCTCGACGGCTGGACGAAGGTACGCGGTCGTGAAGTGGTTCCGGTCTCTAAGTCCAAGCGTCTCCTGCAATTGACCGCGACTCATCTGTCCGGAGAGCGTCGCCACGAGTTGCACAACATGACCGCTGACTTGCGGGGTCACTTGCGGGGTTACTTGCGGGGTCTCGGGTTGGACGACTTGCCCAAGATCTTGTACGGCACCCTGTACGGTCGGTGCGCCATCCGCGGTATGTACCGGTAGACGGACCAGAAACCAGGTGCGGTCGTCGTCGCTTTCGAAGACGGGTGCCGGTGATCCATTCTTGCGCATGGCGCGCAGGATCTTGGGAATGCCTGTGGACCGTCCCTCGGCCAAGTCTAGCTCCTTCAAAAACTCGCCGATGCGTCGGTTCCGGTACCGGCGGCTGATCGCGCGCCCGGTCTGCAGATCTTCCATGCGGATGGACCGGTCGGCGCCGGGAAAGCTCAAGATCGTCAGTTCCTGCGGAGTGATGCGTACCTCTACCGGCTCACGCTCTTCGTACGAGCGATGGTAGATTGCGTTCACCAGGGCCTCCTCGATAGCCGCGAGGGGGAAGTTCCAGAATCGCTCGGCTTCCGGCTGATGTGGATGCTTGATGACGGTTTCCTTCAGGTAGTTCCGGTCTATAAACTCAATAGCCTCGCGCAGGATGACCGCCAAGGGACCACGAAACTCCTTCTCCTCGAAGCGATCGCCGCCGGGACCCTCCGGAAACCACACGACATCGATCTGGGTTGTCGGAAAGAAGCGGTGCGGTGCCTCGTTGAAGAACAGGAGCCCAACATTCTTGGGAAAGTACGCCTCAGCAGGTCCGCCAACGATATTCATGCGGCGGCCCAGGACCTCCACCGAAAGCCCTGTTTCCAACGCGAGGTCGCTGCCCACGGCACGAAGAAACTGCTCAATCAGCCTCAACGAGAGATCATCCAGCGATCCTGTCTGGTGGTAGCGGTCATCGAACGGCACGGTGGCGGCCAACGACAGCAGTTCGCGTTCATCGGCTCCCTTGGCGCGGACAGTGCTGCTGTGCCGGCGAATGTAATACGCCCACTCTGTCCTGCCACGTGCCAGACTCACTCTCGCCTTGTAGGGGCGCGTCTCGCCGCCGGGCGCCCACAGCACGAGAATCATCCGGCCACCGATCTCGTAAATTCCCACAATTGGATGGTAGCGCGGTTGCAAGGAGGATTCGCCCAGCCGCAACAGTTCATTCTGCACCGCGTCGATCCGTCCGGGATCTATGCCTCTCGGCGGCAACACCGGCAGCCCTTCGCGCTCCTCGACACCCAACACTACGTAACCGCCGCCCAGATTGTGAAAGTCATTGGCGAAGGCGCAAGCCGTGTGCAGCACACTCTGTGGATTCCAGCCGGCCTTGTACTCCACGCGCTCACCCTCGATAGTGCGCTGCCACAATAGGTCGCCAAGGTTAATCGGGAGCGTCTTGGTCATGCCTCCGCACCAGCCATCGCTTGCTTCTTTCGCTTCTGGGAAGACTTGCGCTTCGTCACCCGCTCACGTTCTTTCCTGATCCTGGCGAGAAGGACGGAAGCCGGTTCATCTTCCGGGTGCGGTCGGACGAGCTGTCCCGAGAACGCTCGGCTCAGAATAGATTGCCGAAGTGCTATCGCCTTTGTGGCTTGGCAGTCGACAAGCGTGGAAGCATGGTTGAGTGCGACGAATCTACGTCGAATCGCCTCGGCTATGGCAACCTGTTCGCCCCAAGGTGGTAGCGGTATAAGTGTGGCCTTGATGTCCTGCTGATTCACCTTGAAGAAACCGGCAGTTGTCCTCGCTTTTTCCTCAATCTGCCTCCGAACTACCTGCGAGTTCCACACAAAGCAACCAGACTCTCGATGCCTAACTCAAGCTCTGACAACAACTCGTCAATCTTTTCAACAATGCGATGTTGTTCGCCCGTCGAGGGCAACCATACCAGGTCGTCGCGGGCGAGGTGGAAGGAGGTGGCGACGTGGTCGCGGATCATGCGCAGCCATGCCATCTGCTGGTCGTTGAACTTGTCGCCGCTGCCGCTGTGGCGGGACATGATCCAAGTCTGGAAGTTGCGGCGCACGGTCTCAGCATAGGGTGCGAGCGTCTGGTCGATGCCGCAGACGCGGCGGATCAGGGCGACGAGGGCGGCGAGTTCCTTGTCCGGCTGCTGGCCGCGGTAGTCGTCGAGCAACGCGTAGGCCCGCCAGACGCGCAGGGGTGCGAGGAGCGGCTTGTCGGCGTTCAGCTTGTCGAGCACGTCGCGGATCATACCGTAGGTCAGGTCGCGACGTCGGTGCGGCTGGCGGTAGAAGATGGTGAGCGCTTCGACCTGGTCGCGGTTGGCTTCCAGGTATTCGCGGAAGTCGTGCGCCAGGGTCTGGGCGTTCTCCTGGGCGTCGCCCTCCCACTCAGCGCGCAGCACGGTGTCCAGGCTGTCGTGGTCGATGGTCTGTTCCTTGTCGCGGCGGATCGAGTCGATCAGGTCGATCAACTCGCCGGTGAACACGCCGGCGGCGTCGGCGGCGAGCAGGTCGCGCGCCTTGTCCACGGCAGCCGGGGCTGGGTCGTCGTCTCCGGCCGGGGGATCGATCTCGCGCGCCTTGGCGTCGATGCGGTCGGGATCGATGGCCGCCAGCAGGTTGCCGACGATGGCGGTCAGCTCGACGCCGCCGGCCTGTTCCTCGATACGGCGCCGCTCGGCGTCGTCGAGTTGCCGGTTGAGGCGGGCGAGGCGGCCGGCCAGGGAACTCAGCGTCTCCTCGTCGCGGGCGCCCATCATCACGCCCATGGCGAGGTCCTTCAGCGGTACGCCGGGCTTGCTGATGAGCGGGCCGCTGTTGGTCTTGACGGACTGGGTCACGCCGACCGCGTCCACGATTACGTAGTGGGTCTTGGCGGTGGCCGCGGAGGGCGTCACCTTCCGCAGGTCGTCGTGATCGAGGGTACGCGTGCCGCGGCCCTTCATCTGCTCGAAGTAGTTGCGGCTGCGCACGTCGCGCATGAACAGGAGGCACTCGAGCGGCTTCACGTCGGTGCCGGTGGCGATCATGTCCACGGTAACGGCGATGCGCGGATGGTAGTCGTTGCGGAACTGGGTGAGCAGCGACTTCGGGTCGCCATCTACCTTGTAGGTGATCTTGCGGCAGAACTCGTTGCCGGCGGCGAACTCCTCGCGCACGGTCTGGATGATGTCGTCGGCGTGGCTGTCGGTCTTGGCGAAGATCAACGTCTTGGGAACCTCCCTGCGGCCCGGGAAGATCTCCGGCAGCTCGTCGCGGAAGGTACGGACCACGGTGCGGATCTGGTCCGGATTCACCACCGAGCGGTCCAGATCCTTGGCGCCGTATGCCTGGTCTTCGTCCTGGATCTGCCACCGCTTCCGGCGCGTCAGCCGCTCGCGTTTTTCGACGGACCGGCCCGCCTTGATCTTGCCACCGTGCTGCGACCTCTCGGTCTCGACCACGTACACCTCGTTGCCGACGTTGACCCCGTCGGCGACGGCCTGCTCATGGGAATACTCGCTGACCACGTTCTTTCGGAAGAACCCGAAGGTACGGTTGTCCGGGGTGGCGGTCAGGCCGATCAGGTAGGCGTCGAAGTACTCCAGCACCTGGCGCCACAGGTCGTAGATCGAGCGATGGCACTCGTCGATGATGATGAAGTCGAAAAACTCGGGCGGCAGCGTGGGATTGTAGACCACCGGCGGTGGTCTTCGCGGCTGTATCAGCTCCGCCGGGTTGGTTTCCTCGGCCGCGGCGTCGATCTCCTCGCCCTTGAGGATGGAGTACATGCGCTGGATCGTGCTGATGCAGACCTGGCTGTCGGCGGCCACGAACGACGAGGTGAGCCGCTGCACGTTGTACAGTTCGACGAACTTGCGGTTGTCGTCGCTCGGCACGTAGGCCATGAACTCCTGTTGCGCCTGCTCGCCGAGGTTGCGGGTGTCGACCAGGAACAGAATGCGCTTGGCGTCGGCGTGCTTGACCAGGCGGTAGACCGCGGCGATGGCGGTGTAGGTCTTGCCGGAGCCGGTGGCCATCTGGATGAGGGCGCGCGGGCGGTCCCGCCTGAATGACGCCTCCAGGTTCTCGATGGCGCCGATCTGGCATGCGCGCAGCCCGGACGGGTCGAGGGGTGGCAGCCGGTGCAGCCGCTTGCGAAGCGGATCAGGCTGCGCGGTCCATTCCCGCATCGTCTCCGGCCTCAGGAAGCTGAATACCTCGCGGGAGCGCGGCACCGGATCGGCGCGATTCGTGAAGCGCGTCACCACCCCGGTACTCTCGTACACGAAGGGCAGCGGCTCGGAGTTGTTGACCCACTTGAGTGTCGCCGCGGCATAGGCGCCGGACTGGTTCTCTACGTCGGTGATCCTGTGCCCCCACTCTTCCCGCTTCGCTTCGATCACGCCGACCGCCCGCTCGTCGATGAACAGCACGTAGTCCGCCGGCCCCACGTCGGTCGGATACTCGCGCACCGCGATCCCGACTCCGGCGCCGAAGTCGATTTTCCCCATCGACTGCACGCACCAACCCGCCTGTTCCAGCTTGGTGTCGATGGCGGCTCGCGCCTGTTGTTCGGGAGTACGGATGAAGTCAGTCATCGTTGCAACGTCGTACTTGTGGAGGGACCATGACGCCGTACGGACATCCTATCACAACGACGCGTTGACTATCCCGCGAATGCATATACAATGATATATGCGTGTATGAGCTCCGATTCGCAACGGATGTCGAGGACGACCTGAAGAGAGTCCGCGTCCACGACCGAAGGCGGATCCTGGACTCGATTGAAATCCAGTTGTCCTATCAACCGACCTTGTCGACGAAGAACCGCAAGATCCTTGTCGACTTGGCGCCCCCATGGGAGGCGAATCCACCCATCTGGGAATTGCGCGTGGGAGATCATCGAGTGTTCTATGACGTCGACGAAGAGCTGAAGGTAGTCTACGTGCGCGCCGTACGCGAGAAGCCGCCCGACAAGCGGACGGAGGATATATTGTGAAGACGATCAGTGTCCGCGACCTGCAAAGGCGCATCAGGTCCGTAATGGATACGGCTCAGCGGGACCAAGTGGTGATTACGCGTAATGGGCAGCCCATTGCCTTAGTGGTCGGGATAGAAGGAGCGGACTGGGAGACAGTGGCGGTCGAGACCAGCCGACCCTTCTGGAAGGAGATCGCCCGACGGCGAGACCAGGAGACGTTATCCTTCGCCGAGATCCGCAGACGGATGGAGGCGTAACCCACCCACCGCGGACGAGCCGCGGGTGTCCCAGGCGGTCTCAGGATGCGGACGAGCGGCAGTCGGACGCTCCTATATAGAGCAATTGGACGCTGTGATAAGCGTCAATTGGAAGCTTGTGTAACAGGCAATCAGACGCTACGATAACCGGCAAATGGCCGATGAATCGTCCTACTACCCGCGTGCACTGACACCGGTCATCCGTGAGGCGCTCGCGGACACGCCGGTGGTGTGTCTGGTGGGGCCGCGGCAGAGTGGCAAGACGACGCTGGTGCAGCGAATCGCACCGGAGCGTCCTTATGTGAGCCTGGACGAGCACAACTTTCACCAAGCGGCAAGCCTCGACCCGGCCGGATTCGTGGACAACCTGCCCGATGCGGTGGCAATCGACGAGGTTCAGCGAGCGCCCGCGCTACTCTCCGCCATCAAGGTCGCCGTGGACCGGAATCGCCGGCCCGGGCGCTTTCTGCTCACCGGATCGGCGAATCTGCTGTTCCTGCCCACGGTCAGCGAGTCGCTTGCCGGGCGCATGGAGACGGTGCGTCTTCACCCACTGACGGAGGCGGAGAAGGAACGCCGGCCCGGTGGCTTCCTGCGCGCGTTGATGGACGGCGACCTCAAGCCCCACATATCGGGTGCAACCGGAGCGGAAGGGCCGGCGCTCGCGGAGCGGTTGGTAGCGGGCGGCTACCCGGAGCCCGCAGGCCGTGCGCCGCGCCGTGCTCGCCAGTGGCACCGGCAGTACGTGCGCAGCATCATCGATCGCGACGTCCGCGACGTGGCACGGGTGCGCGATGCGAGCGAGCTCACCCGGCTCCTGGAACTGCTCGCCTTGCGCAGCGCGGAATTGCTCAACGTCAGCTCCCTCGGCGACGCGCTCGGCCTGAGGCGGGAGACGGTGGATCGCTACATCACCGTGCTGGAGCGGCTGTTCCTGGTTCGGCGCCTGAGGGCATGGCACCGCAACCCTTCGCGGAGACTGGTCCGGTCGCCGAAGGTGCACCTCGTCGACAGCGGATTGGCCGCGACCCTTGCCGGCCTGACGGCTGACGACTGGCTCCCACATCGCGACCGCATGGGACACCTGCTGGAGTCGTTCGTCGCGCAGCAACTCATCGCCCAGGCCGAGTGGACCGATCCCGACCTGCGTTTCTGGCACTACCGGGACAAGGACCAAGTCGAGGTGGACCTGGTGATTACGCGCGGTGCGCTCACGTGGGGCGTCGAGGTAAAGGCGTCCGCCACCGTCACGGCCAAGGATGGCCGCGGGCTGGTCCGTCTGGCTGCGCAATGCGAAGACGACTTCCAGTGCGGCATCGTTCTGTACGCCGGCCGGGACGTGCTGCCGCTGCGCGGCGGGCGCATCCTCGCCGTTCCGATCAGCCGTCTGTGGATGTGACAGGTTGCGAGCAGGCGCTCATCGCCACACGGCGAACAGGATGCCGGCGATGGTCAGCACCACGAGTTGGTAGGAGCTGAACAGCAGCCACAAGCCGACCGGGCGATCCTCGTACAGGATGGTGTTGGCCGAGGTCAGCGCGCCGATGGCGATCCACACCACGGCGCCCGTCGCTGCCCCGCCCCACCAGGTGGCGACCCCGGCGCTGCCGATAACCACCGCCAGCACGTAGGTGGTGACCAGCCCCATCACGAAGCCGAGCAGGTACACGACCGGCGATGCCTCGATCTCCTCCTCACGCTTCCCGATCAGGCGCAGGAACGTCGCCGAGAACAGCGGTCCGTACCAGAGGAAGCCGATCATCATGTTGACCACGGCGGCCACCAGCACCGCCAACCAGTTGACCGCCAGGAACTGCAAGCGCCTACCCTCCAGCCGCGTGCTCGATCGCCGCGGCGCGCCGAACCTAACAGACCCCGGCGCCGTCCGCAACGACCCGACCGACCGAGCGCGACCGAGCTCACGGGGCTCATCGACGGCCCCGTCGCCGGCGCGTGGGTCAGGAGCTAGTCCGACGCGGTTCCCGGCTTGGGAGAGAACTGGTCGATCAGGATGGCGTTGCCGTCGGGATCGCTGAGGGCGACATGAGCCGGGCCGGTGCCGTCCGGGTCGGTATCGGTCGTCAGGTCGACACCGCCTGCGAGCAGCGACTCACGGATCTCCCGGACGTCGGTGAACTCCTCGAGCGCAGACCCGTCCTGCCGCAACCCAGGGTTGAAGGTGAGGATGTTGCCCTCGAACATGCCCTGAAACAGGCCGACCGTTGCGCCGCCGTTGACCATGATCAGGTAGCCCTTGCCATCACCACCGGTCCGGGAGAAACCGAGCTTCTCGTAGAATGCCCGCGCCGCCGGCAGGTCCTTGACCGCCAGGCTCACCGAAAATGCACCGAGTTCCATACCGCGGCAATCTACCACAATACGCACGCGCGGCATTGGACTCGATGCCGCCCACGGGGTAGCGTGTGCGTACGGGAGCGACGGATGTTGACGGCGGTGAAGAAGAAGCTGTTCACGGTTGACGACTACTACGCCATGACTCGCGCCGGCATCATCGGTGAGGATGACCGCGTCGAGCTGATCGAAGGGGAAATCATCCTGATGGCAGCGATCGGCAGCAGACATCAGGCGGTGGTGGACCGCGTAAACCGCCTGCTGGTCATGCGCGTGGGTGACCGCGCGATCGTGCGTGTTCAGGGGCCGCTGCGGCTGGCCGACATTACCGAGCCGCAGCCGGACCTGCAACTGCTGGCGCCGCAGGACGACTTCTACGCGGCGGCGCATCCGTCGCAATACGAGGCACTCCTGGTGGTGGAGGTGGCGGACACGTCGTTGCACTTCGACCGCGACGAGAAGGCGGCCATCTACGCGCGGCGCGGCGTAGGCGAGTTGTGGATCATCGACGTGAACGGCGAGCGCGTCCTGGTGCGGCGCGGGCCGTCCGCGCACGGATACAGCGAGTCGCTGACCGCCACGAGAGGACACACGCTGGCGCCGGAGGCGTTCCCGGACGTCGTCGTGAGTACCGACGACCTGCTGGGACCGCGATAGCCGTCCGGCCTGCCCCGTGATCTCAATGGGGCGTACGCGGAGCACCGTCCACTCGGCGGGTACGGCAGACGCCCACGCTCCCACCTGTTCCTGACAAGCGGGCCGCGGTCATCACCTTGCGCAGCATCGCGGCAGCAAGCTGCCGACGGTGGCGGACCGGCACTTGGCGGCGTATGCGCATCTGGCGACGAGGTCGGCTGCCTGCTACGCTCGGCACCGGGGGTGGCGATGGCACAGCATGGGAGCGAGGCCTGGCGGCTCGACGGCCGGGTGGCGCTGATTGCCGGCGGGGCGGGCGCGATGGGATCTGCCACGGCGCGGCGGATGGCGGCGGCCGGGGCTCGCGTGGCGGTGGCCGACATCAGGCACGACGCCGGGCAGGCGGTGGTGCGTGAGCTGACGGCGATGGGCCGCGAGGCGGTGGCGGTACCGCTCGACGTCGCCGCGGCGGATACCTGGCAGGCGGCCGTGGAGCAGGTGGAGGCGCGCTTCGGCACGCTGACCACCATGTGCTACCTGGCCGGCGGCAACCACCGCATCAGCTACGACGCCATGACCGAGGCGCAGTTCCGGCGCATCATCGAGTTGAACCTGACCGGCATCTTCATCGGCATCAAGGCGGTGGTGCCGGCGATGCGGCGCGCCGGCGGCGGCTGCATCCTCACCGTCGGCTCGCTGGCCTCGCTGAGCGCCGGCGGCGGCGCCCCCGCCTACACGTGCAGCAAGTTCGGGGTCAACGCGCTCACAGCGGTCACCGCCCGCGCCTACGCGGACGACGGCATCCGCTGCTGCCAGGTCAACCCCGGCCACGTCGACACGCCGTTCCTGCGCGCCTCCACCGACTACAGCCCCAACGACTGGTCCACGTCGATCGACAACCCGGTGAACTACGAACGCCGGCGCAGCGCGACGCCGCTTGGGCGCCTCAACCAACCGGAGGAGATCGCCGAAGCGTTCGCGTTCCTGGCCTCCGACGCCGCGGCCATGATCACTGGCTCTGCCATCACCGTGGACGGCGGCGCCGCGCTGACCTGAAGGGGCGCCGGCGCGCTCCGTCGCGTTCGCCGCCGCCAGGTCGAGCATCGCGCACCGGTCGCCGGGCACGCCGGGGTGCGGTATCCGCCGCCTCCGGCGTTGCTCCCGGAACCGAGCCGTCCGGTGCGCCTGCGCCGGACGGCTCGGTCTGCTCACCGAGACAGCGACGGTTCGGCGACTTCCTCAGTTCACCCCGGACTCCAGGAGCATGGTCACGCCCATGTCGTGGTAGGGGCGCGGGTCGTCGCCGGCCGCGATGCGCATGCACACCTGCTTGCCGGTGCCCTGCAGATCGTTCGCCAGGTAGCGCACGCAGTCGTCCACGCTCTGCAGCGGGTGATTCGGGTGGCGCCCGATATCGAAGTTCATGTCCGCGGGACCGATGGTGAAGAAATCCACGCCGTCCTTCGCGAAGCGATGCGCCGCATTGGTGGCAGCGGCGATCGACTCGATCTGCATCGCCAGGGCGCCGGTGCGCTCCCAGAACGCTGCGTACTCGTCCAGCCCCTGCGCGTCGAAGCCGAGCCGCGCCGTGCCGCCCCAACTGCGCACCCCGCGCGGCGGGTAGTAGAAGTTGGCCACCGCCTCGTCGACCGTCTCCTCGGTCTCCACCTGAGGCACCTCTATGCCGGCAGGCCCCAGGTCAAGGAAGTTGCCGATCAGGTAGGTGAGCCGGGTGTGCTTGAGCCGGAACACCACCGGCACCCCCACCGCGGTTGCGGCGGCACAGAACTCCACCAGGCGATGCTCGCTGAGTGGCGAGTGCTGGGCATCGACCCACACGAAGTCGTAGGGCCGGCGGGCGACGATGCCGCGCAGCCAGTCGGCGTCGGGCCGCATCGCGATCGAAGCGCCGAACAACTGTTCGCCGTCGCGGATGCGCTGCTTCAAGGTCTTGGTTGCGGTCATGAACCGGACTGTAACACAGGGCACGGGTCTTGGTTGCGGATCTGCTGGCCTCTCGCGGTGCTCCCCGGTAGGATGGGCCGTACATGGAACGGCACGTCGAGACGGTAGTGCAGCGCCCGTCGCTGGTGGGCGAGGGCGCCATTTGGGACAGCGAACGAAGGGTACTCTACTGGGTGGACATCATCGGACAGAAGCTGTTCGTGTACGATCCGGCCACCGGCGAAAACCGCGAGATCGACACCCTGCAGGCGGTCGGCACGGTGGTGCCGCGCGCCTCAGGGGGCTTGGTCGTGGCGCTGCACAACGGTTTCGCGAGCCTCGACCCGGACAGCGGGCTGATGCGGCCGATCGCCGATCCGGAGCGCGACATTCCGGCCAACCGGTTCAACGACGGCAAGTGCGACCCCGCCGGCCGGCTGTGGGCCGGCACCATGGACTTCGACGGCGAACCGAACCGCGGCGCGCTGTACTGCCTGGACACCGACGGCACCGTGTCGCGCAAGTTCGGCAACGTCACCATCTCCAACGGCATCGTGTGGAGCCGCGACGGGCGCACCATGTATTACATCGATACCGGCCGCAACAACGTCCGCGCATACGACTACGACCTCGCGACCGGCGCGATCGCCAACGAGCGGGTCACCGTGACCAACGAGGGGAGCGGGCACTTCGACGGCATGACCATGGACGCGGAGGGGATGGTGTGGGTCGCCATCTTCGGCGGCTCGGCGGTGCGCCGCTACGACCCGGAGCGGGGCGAACTGCTCGATTCCATCGACCTGCCGATGAGCCAGGTCACGTCGTGTGCCTTTGGCGGTCCCGCCCTCAGCGACCTGTACATCACCTCGGCCTGTCTGCGCATGAGCGAAAGCGAGCGCTCGTCCGAACCGCTTGCCGGTTCGCTGGTGAAGGTAGTACCCGGCGTCAAGGGGCTTCCGGCGGTCGCCTTCGCTGGCTGACGCCGTCGGCTGACCGGCCGAAGCCGGCCTTGACCGGCACGGCACGGACCCGTCGCGTTTGGCGGCTCCCGCACGGGCAGCCGCCGCCTGTACCGCATTCCGTCGGCATGCCGTGGTTGCGTACTGCTCATGGCAGCCCACGCTCCCGGACGGGGAGCGCCCGGCAGGTCGTTGCCGCGTCACCGTTGGGCGACCGGCGCCGGTTCGGTCGTGTCGCGCGCCGCACGCGCCGCCTGAACCCTTGACGACAACCTGTCCGCGTTCATAGGTTGCCCGCTCGTGACGTTGCCGGAGGAGATCATCGCCCTGCTCGCACGCGAGCGGCCCCGGTTCCGCGGCGCGGCGGCGTTTCGGGCCGACATCAGCCGCGACGGACGCCTGCAGGACGAGTGGCTGGTGGCAGGCAGCGTCGGGCTTGCCCACGTGCGCGACGGCTCGGTGCACTGGATGGGGGGCGAAGAAATCGGCGCGCTCGCCACCCACGCCTACCTGAGCGGCGGGCGCATCACGGTGCAGTGGCGCGCGCAGGCGCGGCTGCTCGCGCGCTACTCCGGCGCGCGCATCGCCGACGCGGAAGCGTTCGTGGATGCGGCAAACCGTATTCTGCGAGCCGCCGGCGGCGGCCCGGCAGTCGCCGGTGCGAAGCACGCCGCCGAGGCGGGTACCACGACGCAGGACCAGACCGGCCGGAGCATGGCCGCGGCGGCAGTCACGGGCGGCGGCTCCGCGGCGCAGGGCACCGGGCGCGTGCTGCCCCGGCTGGTCGCCATGATGCCGCGCAGCAAGTACTGGCGGTTGCCTGTGTTCTGCCTGGCGCTCGCCGGCGGCGCGGGCGCCGCGGTGGCGGCGCCGTTCCTGGCCGGACGCTTCCTGTTCGACGAGGTGCTCTCCCCGGAAGGGCGCTTCGCCGGCATGATGCTCCTGGCGGTGGGCCTGATCCTGCTCGCCCGCCTCGCCGAGGTCGGATTCCGCATCACCTGGGGGTGGGTCAACGCCGCCTTCATCCACGACCTCGAGATCACGTTGAAGCGCACCGCGTTCCACTCCCTGCAGCGGCTTTCGATGCGCTTCCACACCTCGCGCCACAGCGGCGAGCTGATGACCCGCCTCGAGCAGGATGCCTCCGACGTAGCGCTCCTGTTCCACATCATCGCTCCGTCGGCACTGCACGGGGGCGTTTTTCTGGCCGGTTCGCTGCTCGCGATGCTGCTGCTGGACTGGCAGCTTGCCATCGCCGCCATCCTCCCGTTCCCGGTGCTGCTGATCGCCTTCCGGCGCATCCTGCCGGAGGTCAACTCCTACTTCGACCGCCTGTTCCGGGCCGAGGCCGCGCTGCGCACCGTGACCAACGACTCGCTCACCGGTGCCCGGGTAGTGCGGGCGTTCGGCGGACAGCAACGCGAACTGGCACGGTTCGCCGAGCCCAACCGCGAAGCGGCGCGCCTGGGGTACCTGGCGGAGGCGATGGTCGGGACCACCCGTCCGCCGATGGAACTGGTTACCGAGCTGGTGCTGGTCGCGGTGTGGGCCGCCGGTGCCTGGGCGGTGGCGCGCGACCAGGTCACCGTGGGCCTGGTGGTTACGTTCGCCGGTTACCTGAGCCGCTTCTTCTGGCCGGTCGGCGGCCTGGTCGACCTGGCCGAGGAGTGGGGCCGCGTGGCCACCGCCGCCCGGCGCCTGCTGACGCTGATCGACGCCCGCCCCGACCTGCCGGAGGCGCGGCAGCCGCACCCCATCCCGGAAACCGCCGGCGGCGTCGCCCTGGAACAGGTGTCGTTCAGCTACGAGCCGGGCCAGCCGGCGCTGCGCGAGGTCAGCCTGCACGCCGCGCCCGGCGAGATGATCGGGCTGGTGGGCCCCACCGGAGCGGGCAAGTCGACGGTGATCAACCTGCTCGCCCGCCTCTACGATGCCGACAGCGGCGTGGTGCGCGTTGCAGGCCGCGACGTGCGCGACCTGTCCGGACCCGACCTCGCGGCACAGCTCGGCGTGGTGTTGCAGGACACCTACCTGTTCATCGGCAGCGTGGCCGCCAACATCGGCTATGCCAATCCGGGCGCGACGCGCGAGCAGATCGTCGCAACGGCGATGGCCGCCGACGCGCACCAGTTCATCGTGGAACTGCCGGACGGCTACGACACCGAACTGAACGCCGGCGGCCATGGGCTCTCCGGGGGCCAGCGGCAACGGCTCGGCATCGCGCGCGCCCTGCTCGCGGATCCGCCCATCCTGCTGATGGACGAGGCCACCGCGAGCGTCGACACCGAGACCGAGGTACGCATCCAGGGCGCCATCGAGCGGCTGGTGCACGGCCGCACCGTGGTGGTGATCGCGCACCGGCTGTCCACCCTGCGGCGCGCCGCCCGCCTGTACGCGCTGGACGGCGGCCGCGTGGTGGAGAGCGGCACTCACGACCAGTTGATGCGGGCCGGCGGCTACTATCGGCGGCTGGTGCAGCGCCAACGCGAGGCGCTGCACGTCATTGGAGTGGGAGAATGAACGGAAACGACGACGCTGACCGCATCGGCGGGGCGCGCCTGCCCCGGCTGGGGCCCGATCGGGTGCGATTCGAACGCACCGGCGGGCACCTGGTACGGGCGGTGCTGGCGGACGGGACCAGCCACGAACCGGTCGACTTCTACCGCGCGTTCCCCTACTCCTCCCCGGACGACCTGGTGGCGCTGCGCGACAGCCGCGGCGCCGAGTTGGGCATCCTGGCACCGCTGGCACAGTTTCTCGCCGCCGAGCGCAAGATCGTCGAGGAGGAACTGCACCGCCGCTACTTCGCCCCGCGCATCGTGACCGTCGACGCGCTCGACGAGCGCTTCGGCCAGTCGCACTGGCGCGTTGCCACCGATGCCGGCCCGACCCGGTTCACGGTGCAGAACGAGCACGCCAACCTGCGCGATCTGGCCGACGGCTCGCTGCTGCTGATCGACGTGGACGGCAACCGCTACCGGCTCGCCCCGCGCGCCGAGCTGGAGCCGCGCATCCGGCGCAAGCTGGAGGCGATGTTTTGACCGTGCCTCCGGAGGCGGCGGCGCTGGCCGCGCAAGCGGCCCCCGGCGAGACGCCGCTGCACTGTGTGCCCGCGGACCTCGACCGCCGCGCGCGCTACCAGGACGGGTACACGGTCGTCACCGAGCGCAGCATCCTGGCCATTGCCGGCGACCGGGTGGAGCGCTTCCCGCGCCTCCCGGGCGACAACTTCGCCGCCCACGTGATGACCGGCTCCGGCGTGTTGCTCGTGGCACGCGCCGGCGAGGGCGGCGGCAGCGAGGCGGTGGCATGGTTCAGCCGCCGCCACGCCACCGCGTACCTCCGCCTGGCGGCGGACCTCGGCGCCGCCGAATCCGACCTGCGGCCCGACGGCGGCGACCCGCGCCGCGCCGAGAGCATCGATCAGCGCGGCGGCTTTGCACGCGACTGGGTGGCCGAACCGCTGCGCGACGCGCGCGGCGTCCTTGCCCGCCTGACCGCGTTCCTGCGCCCGCAGCGGGGGATCATCCTGTACGCCCTGGTGCTGTTCGCCGCCGCCAATGTGCTCACCCTGCTGATCCCGCAACTCACCCGCATCCTGATCGACGGCTCCCTGGTGCCGCGCACCATCGAGCCGGGACCGGTCGCTCTGCTGCTTGCCGCGATGGCGGCGGCCTACGTGCTGCGCACCGGATTTACCATCCTGCGCAACCGCGCCGTGGCGCGCCTCAGCTCGCGGCTGGTGTCCGACCTGAGGACCGCCGTGTTCACCAGCGTGCAGGGAATGTCGCTGCGCTTCATTGCGGCCAAGCCGCCCGGTGACGTCGTCAACCGGGTCGCCACGGACACTACCAACCTGCGGCGCTTCCTGGAGAGCTGGGGCACCGACGGTATCAGCCAGGTGTTGCTGCTCGCCCTGCTGTGCGCGGTCACGTTCAGCCAGAACTGGCTGCTCGCGCTGTTGACCGTCTCCACCATTCCGCTCGCCCTGCTGCTCGCCGTGATCGTGTGGCGCCTGATGCGCTGGATGGAACGCACCCATCACCGGCTGCACGACAAGATCGGCACCTTCGTGCTCGACGTGCTGGCCGGCATCCGGGTGATCAAGGCGTTTCGCCGCGAGGCGGCCGAGGTGGAGCGCTACCGGAACTGGACCGCGCGCAAGTACGTGATCGACGTCCGCAACCAGAAGATCTGGCGCACCATGGAGCCGCTGATGGAGTTCGCGATCCGGCTCGGCGAGTTGCTGGTGTTCCTGGTCGGCGGCTACCTGGTGCTGGCGGGACAGCTCAGTCTCGGCGAGCTGGTACAGTTCGCGGCCTACGTCGTCCTGCTGGCCGAGCCCCTGGCGTGGGCAGGTGAGGTGCCGCAGCGCCTGGTCGAGGCGCTCACCTCGGCGGAGCGCATCTTCGAGGCGATCGACCAGGAGCCGGAGATCCGGACGTCGCCGCGCGCCGTCAGCCGCACGCTGTCGGGCG
Organism: Spirochaetia bacterium; assembly: GCA_965208575.1. Taxonomy (GTDB): domain Bacteria; phylum Spirochaetota; class Spirochaetia; order SZUA-6; family Bin103; genus Bin103. The sequence goes on from CBDBOV010000004.1 coordinate 914,871, forward strand.
AGGTGGAGTTCAGGAACGTGGAGTTCGCCTATCGCCCCGGCGAACCGGTGCTGAACGACTTCTCGCTGCATCTTCCCGCCGGCGAGACCACCGGGCTGGTGGGCACGTCGGGGGCCGGCAAGTCGACGGTCATCAACCTCCTGTTGCGCTTGTACGACGTAGATGCCGGTCGGATCCTGCTGGACGGGACCGACGTACGCGACCTCGACCCGGCTTCGCTGCGCGGCCAGGTGGGGGTGGTGCTGCAGGATCCGTTCCTGTTTACCGGCTCGGTGGCGGACAACATCCGCTACGCCAAGCCTGGGGCCACGGACGCCGAGGTGGTGCGCGCGGCACAGGTCGCGCAGGCATACGAGTTCGTGATGCGGTTTCCCGACGGCTTCGACACGCTGGTTGGGGAACGCGGCCAGCGGCTGTCGGGCGGCGAGCGCCAGCGCATCTCGATCGCCCGCGCAATCCTGCACGATCCGCGCATCCTGATTCTCGACGAGGCCACCTCGGCGCTCGACCTGGAAACCGAGGAACGCATCCATGCCGCGCTCGCCGCCCTCACCAGCGGGCGCACGGTTATCGCCATCGCGCACCGGCTGGCCACGCTGCGCCGCGCCGGGCGACTGGTAGTGATGGAGGCGGGGCGCATCGCCGAGTCGGGCACCCACCAGGACCTGATGGCCGTGGGCGGACGCTACCGCGCCATGGTCGAAGCGCAGCGCGCCCTCGCCGACGCCCAGACCCTGACCCACGCCTGAGCGCATGGCCGGCTCGCAACGACCTCGCGCCCGGCCCGCCGAGCCCGAACCATCCTTGCCGGCGTCGTTGACGCCGCAATTCTGGACACGTAGTATCATTTCCAGTTCATGACACCTCCCACCACCTCGAAGTCGTGCAGGAGGCACGCGCCGATTATGCTCGCCGTGATCGCAGGTGTGTTCGCCACCGTAAGTTGCGGGCCCGCGGCGATGCGCAAGCCCGACTGCGATGCCTGGAATACCGGGGAGTTCTTCGAGACCGCATCCGTTCGCGACGTGGCCACCTGCGTGCATACCGACGGCGACATCCACGCACGTGACGCCGACCTCAATACGCTGCTCCACCTTGCGGCCAGGTACGCCAACGATCCACGCATCCTCGACAAGCTGATCGACGCCGGTCTGGACGTGCAGGCACGCAACCGCAGCCGTACGCAGCCATTGCACTACGCCGCGGGGTTCAACGACGACCCGGCATTCATCACCACGTTGGTGCACGCGGGCGCGGACCTGGAGGGCCGCAACGGCATCGGCTTCACGCCGCTGCATTTTGCCGCCCGCCACAACGCGAGTGTGATCGTGCTCACCGCCCTGCTGAGCGCCGGTGCGGACCTGCACTCCCAGCACGGTCTCGACGGCACACCGCTGCACGTGGCGGCAGCGTTCAACGAGAACGTCGAAGTAGTCCGGACCCTGATCGACGCGGGGGCAGATCCCGACTTGGTCAACCGTTCCGGGTACACCCCTCTGCACAGCGCCGGCACCAACGAGACCGCGGGCGTCATCACCGCCCTGCTGGCAGCCGGAGCTGACGTCAACGCGATGCACCGGGATGAGGGTACACCGCTGCACACCGCCGCGGGGGCCAACAAGAACCCGGAAGTAATCAGGCTGCTGGTCGCCGCCGGAGCAGACCTCGAGGCGCGCAACGAGAACGGCCAGACTGCGCTGCACGTAGCGGCTGCCATCAATCGAACCGCGGCGGTGGTCGAGGCGCTGGTGCAGGCGTATCGCAACGACGGAGTCGGCCTTGCTGCGCGCAACAATGCCGGCAACACGCCGCTGCACCTGGCGGCGGCGGCCAACGTCAATCCGCTGGTGATCGTCGCACTGGTTCGGGGCGGAGCGAGCGTGGACGCCCGCAACGACTACGGAGGAACTCCGCTGCATTCGTTCGCGCTGCACCGTGCTCCATTCCGTTCCGGCCGGGCGTCCGCCGGCGGACGGTTGCCGCTGCTGGGTCCGCTTCTCGTCAATACGCTCGTCACCCTGTCGGCAGACAAGGACGCGCGCGACAACTACGGCCGTACGCCGTTGCACGTCGCGGCCCTGTACAACGAGGAGATCAGCATCTTCGAGGCACTGCTGTCGGTCGAGCCGAACCTGAACGTGCGCGACGACGAGGGCAATACGCCGCTCCGGTACGTCCACGACGAGGACATCATCGCGATCCTGATCGAGGCCGGCGCAACCTACTGAGGGCCACGCGCCGGTCGATCTTGACGATTCGGCGCCCCGTTCCATACTGGTAGCCATGCTGCGGACCCTGCGCTCGGTGCTGCGCTTCCGGCGGCGGGCGCGTACGCGTGCCGAACGGTTGCGTGCCGATGCGGCCAACATAGATGACCTTCGCCGGCTGGCGCGGCGCCGGCTGCCGGGCGGCGTATTCGACTACATCGACGGCGGCGCCGAGGACGAGGTAACCATGCGCGCCAACAGCGGCGCGTTCCGGCGCTGGCACTTCGCCCCGCGCGTGCTGCGCGACGTATCGCGCGTGGACACCTCGACCACGCTGCTCGGCCGCCGGCAGCCGTTTCCGCTGATCCTTGCGCCGGCCGGCTTCACCCGCATGCCCGACCCCGACGGCGAGGTCGCGGTAGCGCGCGCCGCCGCCCGCGCCGGGCTCCCCTACTGCCTGTCCACCGTGGCGACGCGCTCGATCGAGGAGGTGGCCGCCGCCGCGGCCGACGGCTGCCACTGGTTTCAACTCTATCCCCTGCGCGACCGCGAACTGACCCGCGAGCTGGTGCAACGGGCCGCCGACGCCGGCTATGAGGCGATGATGCCGACCGTGGACATGGCGGTATCGGGGCGCCGCGAACGCGACGTGCGGCGCGGCTTCACGCTGCCGCCGCAGATCGGCCTGGGCACTATCCTGGACGGCCTGCGCCACCCCGGCTGGACCTGGCGCTTCATCCGCTCGGAGCCGATCGTGTTCTCCAACGTCATGGGACGCTCGGCACCGGACGGCACCACGCCGGTGGCCCTGGCGGACTTCATCAACACGCAGTTCGACCCCGGATTCTCCTGGCGCGACGTGGCGTGGCTGCGCGACGCGTGGCAGGGCGCCCTGGTCGTCAAGGGCATTCAGACGGTGGCCGACGCCCGCATCGCCGCCGACCACGGCTGCGATGCGATCGTGGTGTCCAACCACGGCGGGCGCCAGCTCGACGGCGCGCCGCCCGCTCTCGACCTGGTCGCGCCGGTGAAGGACGCCGTCGGCGACCGCGCCGCCGTGATCTGCGACGGCGGCGTGCGGCGCGGCGGCGACATCGTCAAGGCGCTGGCCCTGGGGGCCGATGCCTGCATGGCGGGCCGCGCCTACCTGTACGGACTGGGCGCCGGCGGTGAGGCCGGCGTGGATTACGCCATCGAGCTGCTTGCCGAGGAGATGAACCGCACCATGGCGCTGATCGGCTGCACCTCGGTGGCGCAGATCGGGCGCGCCCACGTGGCACCGGCGTGACGCCGCCGGAGCGGGCGGGACCATGCCGGACGGCACCCGGGTGATCGGCCTCACCGGCGGCATCGGCAGCGGCAAGTCGCTGGTCGCCGGCCTGCTCGAAGAGCGCGGCGCGGCGGTGATCGACGCCGATACGGCAGCTCACGAGGTGTACCAGCCGGGAACCGAGGGCTGGCACGCGGTGGTGGCGGCCTTCGGCACGGGGATCGTGGATGAACACGGCGCCATCTCGCGCTCGCGCCTGGGGCGGATCGTGTTCAGCGACGACGCCGCCCGCCGCCGTCTGAATGCCATCGTCCACCCGCGCGTTAGCCGATTGCTGGCCGACCGCGTGGCCCGGGCGCAGCGCGACGGCGCCCGCGTTCTGGTGCTGGAAGTGCCGCTCCTGGTCGAGGCGATCAGGTCCGGCGGGGACTGGAAGGGCACGTACGACGAGATCTGGGTGGTCACCGCCCCCGAGGAGCAGGTGATCGCGCGCGTCCTGGCGCGCGGCGGCATGAACGAGGCACGCGTCAGGGCGGTGATCCGGTCACAGGCAAGCACCGCGGAGCGACTCCGCTACGCGGACGTGGTGATCGAAAACGCCGCCGGCATCGACCTGCTGCGCGATCGGGTCACCGCACTCTGGGACGAGCGGCTGGCATCGTACGCCGCCGACTGACATCGGCACCGCCGTCCACTGCGCCGCCGGACCGATCCGACGGGGAAGCGCCTCGCCGCAGGCTCCGGAGCCCGACGAGCGATCCAAGCGACGCGTGCGGTGGTAGAATGGCGCACGGGAGGAACCATGCCGTTTGTCGCATTGAACGAGTTGCCGAAGCTGGAGCTGTTTCCGGGGATACGTAGCGCCCTGGTGGCCGGCGAGCGGGTGATGCTGTCCGCGCTGGAGATGGAGGATGGCGGCGTGGTGCCGGAGCACAGCCATCCGCATGAGCAGGCGGGCCTGGTCCTGGAGGGCAGGCTGCGCCTGCGCATCGGCGACGAAGAGCGCGAGTTGGAACCCGGCGACGCGTTCCTGATTCCGCCGCACGTGGTTCACTCCGGGGTGGTGACCGGCGGCCCCGCCCGCGTGCTCGACATCTTCAGCCCGGTGCGCGAGGACTATGTGAACCGCTACAACAGCTTCACCGGCACCGGCGGCGACACCCGCTGGCACGACCGCTGACGCGGCCGCACGGCTGCCGCGGAGGTCAATGGCCGGCCGCGGCGGCGGGCTGCGGCGGCGCGGTGACGCGCGGGATGCCGAACGCGGTGACCGCCGTGACCACGGCGATCATGCCGGCGAGCAGGAACACCATCTCGTAACCGGACGCCTTCCAGATGATGCCGCCGAGGAACGGCACGGTCATCGAGAACACGTGGTCGATGGTGAGCCCCATCGACAGTGTCGTGGACAGCTCGTCGCGGTCGGCGCACAGCCGCCCCACGTATACCGCGCGCGCGGCGCCGACGAAGAACAGCACGTGGTCGACCACGTAGGTGGCGCCGACCACGATCAGGCCGATCGCCGGCACAAAGAGCTGCGCGCCGTAGCCGTACATCAGGCACACCACGCACAGCAGCAGGGCGTCGGCGCCGAGCACGGCGCGCGGGCCGTAGCGGTCGATCAGGCGGCCGATCAGCGGCTGCGCGGCCAGGTTGGTCACCGCCGTGGCCACCCACAGGATGGCGATGGTCTGCACCGGCTGCTCGTAGATCACCACCAGCACCCACACCGCGAACGTGATGAACACCTGCTTGCGCACGCCGAACAGGGCGCACAGCGCGTAGTAGCGCAGGAACTTGCGCTTCAGCACCAGCTTGCGGCGCCGCATGCGCACCTCCGGCTGGCCGCGCATCGCCAGCCGGGTCAGCACCATCGAGGCCAGGAACAGCCCGACCGCCACCGCGAAGTAGAACGCAAAGTCCAGGTCGGTGACGGCGCGCAGCCCCCACACGATGCCGGCCATCGCCAGCCCGGCAAGCGTCTTCCAGAATCCGATGCGGCCGAGCCGGCTGCCCGCGCTCGCCAAGTCGCCGTGATCCACCACGATGGCGCGCTCGATCAGCATGCCCATGTGCTGCCCTGCCGAGTAGCACATCACGAACAGGATCAGCGGCAGTCCGGGGCCGATGCCCGCTACGCCGTCGGCGAGCGCCCGCGCCGGCAGCAGGGCCAGTCCCGCTACGCCGATCGCTGCCACCACCGCGGCCAGCGAGAACAGGCGCCGTTCGGTGAGCGTGCCGAGCAGCACCACGTAGAACACCATCGCGAACCCCTGCGACTCGCGCGGAAACTCCAGGAATCCGCGGAACCACTCGCCGACCGCGTAGCGCTCGCGCAGGAAATTGGCGAAGTTGACCTCCACCGTGGTGGTGGCGGCGGCGAACGCCGCGAACGCCGCCACCAGGATCAGGTATGCGCGCATCGAATCGCGGCGCGCCTGGCTGGTGCTCATCGCAGGTATCCTTTCACGACCGTCGGTACGCCCGCACCTCACCGGGCAGCCGGCCGCGATAGTACCAGAGCAGGGCCGGTACGAACGCCAGCGATCCGATCGCGGCGGCCGCGATGGTCGCCGCCAGCAACCCGCCGAGCCGGGCCACCGGAGTAAAGCTCGACAGCGACAGCACCAGCAGCCCGGCGGCCAGCGACACCGTGTTGATCACGATCGCCCGGCCCGAGGTCACCATCGTCGCGCGGATCATGCGCCCGGCGTCGCCGGACGACCCGCGGCGAGCACGGCGCAGGAATCCCACGATCATGTGGACGGCGTAGTCCACGCCCGCGCCCACGGCGACGCTCGAGAACATCATGGTCAGCGTGTCCAGCGAGCGGCCGGTCACCGACAGGAAGGCGAGAATCACCAGGATGCCGAACGCCATCGGCAGCAGCGCCAGCACGCCGAGCGCCGCCGAGCGAAAGCCGGCGGCGGCGACCGCGAACACCAGCACCAGGGCGACGCCGATCGAGATCAGGTGGTCGCGCACCAGCACCTCGGTGAGGCGCAGGGCGGCCACGCTTCCGCTCCAGATCTGCACGCCGAGGTCTGCCGGCAGGGTTTCGCTCGCCATCTGCTCGACGCGGTCGAGAAACTCGCGCAAGCGCCCCTCCAGGAAGAAGGTGTCCTCGCGCACGTCGAACACACGCGCGTTCAGGTGCAGTTGCGTGCCGTCGGCGGCGATCGGGGCGGCTCCGATGGCGCCGCCGGCATCGCGCATCGCCGCCAGGATGCGCGCCAGCAGCAGCAGGGCGGCGCGCCGCTCCGGCACCTCACGACGACCGGCCAGCGCCAGGTTCATGCGCTCCAGTTCGGAAATGAACGAGTAGCTCCAGCTCACCCCCGGCAGGGCCCGCACCTCGTGCTCGAATCGTGCCACCTCGCGCAGCACTTCAGGGTCCAGGAAGTAGCCGGTCCGCGGCTCGCCCGCATCGGTGCGCGGTGCCGAGATGGTCACGTTGAAGTCGACGAATCCGCTGAGCCGGCGCTGCACGTGCAGGTTGCGGTCCATCACCGTGTCCGTGCCGCGGAAAAAGCGGGTGAAGTCGGTCTCGTAGCGCAATCCGAGGGCAGAGGCGGCGAGCAGCGCAAACAGGATCGGCAGCGCGATGGCGATCATGCGCCGGTGCTGCAGCACCCAGCCGGAGACGGCGAACACGGCCCGCGTCAGGCGCCTCGACTCCTCGCTGCGCGGTGCGCGCGGACGCACGCCGAGCACCTGCACGCACGCCGGCAGGAACAGCAGCGCGAGCACCGCGCAGTAGGCGATGCCGAGTCCGGTGATCACCCCGAACTCGCGCACCGCGGCGATCGAAGCGGTGGCCAGGCCGGCGAATCCGGCGGCGGTGGTCACGGCGGCCAGCACCACCGTCACGCCGATGGGGCCGAGGCCCGCGACCGACGAAGAGAACCGTTGCGCCCGTCCCGGTTGCGTCGCACGGGCATGCTCGCCGCCGCGCTGTCCGACCGCCGGCAGCAGGTAGGAGGTGAGGATGTGCACGCTGTAGGCGCTGCCGAGGGTCATCACGAACGGCGGCGTGGTCACGCTCACAATGGTGAAGTCGAGGCCCAGCGCGCTCATGGTGCCTACCGTCCACACGCTCGCGACGGCGACCACCAGCACCGGCAGGACCATCGCCGCCAGCGAGCGGAAGCTCACGTAGTAGGTCGCCATGATCACCACGACCGACACGATCAGCAGCAGCGGCAGGTCGCCGGTCAGGTGGTCGCGCGTGGCGGCATCTATCGTCGGCATGCCGGCCAGCGACACCTCGACCCCCGCGTCGCGCAGCGGTTGCACGGCAGCGTCGACGGCGCCGAACAGGGGGCGGTAGTCGCCGCGCAGCGGCACGTTGAACAGCACGCCGAGGGCCGTGCCGTCGGCGGAAACCACCAGCCCGCGCGCCAGCGGGTCGTCCGCGAGGCGCTGCCTGAACCGCTGCACGGCCGGGGCGTCGGGCGGGGCGGCGCCGCCCGCGGCGGCGGGTTCGAACAGCAGCCGGCCGCCGGCACGCACGTAGGAGATGAACCGGTAGGGATCGATGACCGCGGTCACCTCCGGGCGCGCCTCGATCTGCTCGACGGCGTCGCGCAGCCGGGCCAGTGTCGCCGGCGCGAACAACGAGTCACCCTCGGCCAGCAGCACCAGCCAGTCGGTCTGCGCCCGGGTCTGGCCATGTTCCTGCATCAGGGTGACCACCTCGGAGTCCTGCGGCAACAGCTCGTCGACGTTGGCGCTCACCCCCACCCGCGCCGCCGACCATGCGGCGGCGGCGGTCAGCCCGGCCACGATCGCGATTACCGCCGCCGGGTAGCGCGCCGCCAGGTGCATGCCCGCCTGCACGGCGCGTTCCAGCCAAGCGGCGCCGCCGCCGTGGGCGCCGCGGGGGCTGGCGCCGGGACTCGGCGGCTTCACGGTTGGTAACTCGAGTGATCGGTCATGGATCGGTGGATGCGGGTGCGGCAGGAAACTGGTCGTCGCCAATCAGTCGTCGCCAACCAGGCGGCCGCATTATCTCCAAACCGGCACCTGCCCGCAACCGCCGCGCGCGCGCCGACATCGCGCCGACCCGCGCGGCGCGCGGCGCCGGAGTGCCGGTTGCAGAGGCGCCCGCGGGTTGGCACCATGCGGCGCACGCAACCGGGAGGCAACGCGCGATGGCAGACAGATTGCGACAGAAGGTGGCACTGGTGACCGGCGCCGGTGCGGGGATCGGGGCAGCCACCGCGACACTGTTCGCCGCCGAGGGCGCCTCCGTTGCACTCGCCGACCTGCAGTCGGGGTCGGTCGAGGCGCGCGCCGCCACGCTTGCCGGCGGCGGCGACGGCGCCGTTGCGCTCACCGGCGACGTGACCCGGCCGGCGGACGCGGAACGCATGGTGCAGTCGGTGGTGGAGCGCTTCGGGCGCATCGACATCCTGGTCAACTGCGCCGGGGTCACGCCGCGTTACGCGCCGCCGGAGTGGGACTACGAGCAGACCTGGGACTGGGTGATCGGCGTCAACCTCAAGGGCACCTACCTGATGTCGCGGTTCGCCACCGCCCGCATGCAGCAGCAGGGCGGCGGCGCGGTGGTCAATCTCTCCTCCATCTACGGCCTGGTCGGGCGCCCCACTTTCTTCGGTACCGGCCACGACCCCTACCCGCCCGCCAAGGGCGGCATCATCACGCTCACCAAGGACATGGCCAACGCGCTCGGCAAGCACGGCATCCGCATCAACGCGCTGTGCCCCGGCTTCATCTACACGAACATGACCCGCACCCTCACCGACGATCCGGCCTGGCTCAGCCAGATGGAGGCGATGGAGCCGCTCGGCCGCCTCGGCCAGCCGGAGGAGGTAGCGCAGGCGGCGCTGTTCCTGGCCTCCGACGACGCCTCGTTCATCACCGGCGTGGCCCTGCCGGTCGACGGCGGCTATACCGCACAGTAGCCGGCGCCGCCGTCCGCGGTACGGCTCACAGGCCGGGGCCGCGGGCGCTGACCGGCCACAGGTCCACCACCCGCTCGCCGCGGGTGCACACCAGCCAGTCGTGCAGGTTCACGGTGGGGTCGCAGTGCGGCGGGATCAGGCGCACCTTGTCCCCGATGCGCGGCGCCCGCGCCATCCGCGTCACGTCCAGCGGCGCGTGCTCGTCGGAGGCGCCGCCCACCGTCGCTCCCTTCCACCCCGGCTCCTGCACCGCCACGCGGGGCAGGCCGCGCTCCACCGTAAACGCCTTCAGGCCCGCGTCGACAATCGCCACGCCGGCGCGCGGCATGCTCATTACCTGGGCAAGCAGGAACAGGCTGTGCTCGAAACCCACGCCGCAGTCGCCGTACTCGGCGTCCATCACCACGTAGGAGCCGGCCTGGATCTCGGTGAAGACGCCGCTTTCCGCATCGTACCGGCAGGTGCCGCTGCCGCTGCCGGACACCGTCGCGCACGGCAGCCCCGCCGCCGACAGCGCGGCAACGCAGTCGCGCACGACGCCCGCCACCTGCAAGGACGCGGCACGCCGCTCCTCCGGCGTCGCCAGGTGCTGCGACGAGCCGTGATACGCCTGCAGCCCGGCAAAGCGCAGGTGGGGCGCGCCCGCCACCTGCCGCGCCAGCGCCACCGCCGGCGCCCCCGGCAGCACGCCGCAGCGCCGCATGCCCACCTCGATCTCCACCAGCACCGCCAGCTCCGAACCGGCCGCCGCGGCCGCGGCGCTCAGGTCGGCCACGTTGTCCGCCTGGTCCACGCACACACCGATGCGCGCCCGGCGCGCCAGCGCCGCCAGCCGCCGGATCTTGGCGGCGTCCACTACCTGGTTGGCCACCAGCACGTCGCCGATGCCGCCGTCCACCATCGCTGCCGCCTCGTTCACCTTCTGGCAGCACACGCCCACGGCGCCGTGCGCCACCTGCAGGCGCGCCAGGTTCGGGCACTTGTGGCTCTTGGCATGCGGCCGCGGCCGCGCGGGAGTGGCGGCGGTGATCTCCTGCAGCCGGGCGATGTTGGCCTCGGCGGCATCCAGATCGAGCAGCAGGGCCGGGGTCTCCACGTCGGCGACCGCATCGCCGAGCCGCGCTGGCAGGTAACTCATCGAGCCGACTCTATGCCACCGCCCCCGCCGCGTCGACCCGCCACGGCACCCGGCGCAGGGCGCGGCTTGCCGGTGCGAAGCTGCGCGGATATGGTCGGGCGATGCAACAGAGCACTCGCCCGGCCCCGGCGCTGCCGCGGTGCCAGCCGGAACAGGTGGATCTTGCCGCGGACCTCGGCGACCGCCTCGCCGGCGCGGCGCGGCGCCTGGTCGGCGACCGGCAGCTTGCCGGCGCGGTGACGGCGGTGGCGCGCCACGGCAAGGTCGCGCACCTGCAGGCGCACGGCATGCTCGATCTCGCGCGCGGCGCGCCGATGGCGGACGACGCCATCTTCCGCATCTACTCGATGACCAAGGCGGTCGGCGCCGTGGCGGCGCTGATGCTGTGCGAAGCGGGCAAGCTGGAACTGGATGCGCCGGCTGCCGATTACCTGCCGGCGCTGGGCCGGATGCGGGTCGCCCGCGAAGGCGGTGCCGACCGGGCAACGGTCGCGCCGCGGCGCGCCATGACGGTGCGCGACCTGTTGCGCCACACCTCCGGCCTGCCCGGCAACGTGGCGGTGAACGACCGCTTCCTGGACACCGGCCTGCCGCCGCTGGCCGAGTGCACGCTGGAGGAGATCGGCGATCGCCTCGACCGGGTTGCTCTGCTCTATCATCCCGGCAGCCGCTGGTATTACAGCGTCGCCGCCGACGTGGTGGGACGGCTGGTGGAGGTGGCGTCGGGGCAGACGTTCGACGAGTTCCTGGAGCAGCGCATCTTCGCGCCGCTGGGCATGGTCGACACCGGCTTCTTCTGCCCGCCGGAGAAGGCGGACCGGCTGGCGGAGATGTACGGACCCGACCCGGCCGGCGGCATCATGCCGGTGGCCGCGCCGCAGGGCGGCACGGTGACCGGCTTCAGCTTTCGCGAACCGCCCCGCTTTCTCTCCTGCGGCGGCGGCCTGGTGTCCACCGGCCCGGACTACCTGCGCTTCTGCCTCATGCTCGCCGGCGGCGGGGCGCTCGGCGGCGTGCGGCTGCTGCAACCGGAGACCGTCGCGCGGATGACCCGCAACCAGCTCCCGGCCGCGCTGCTTCCGATCCGCAAGGCACCGCAGGAGCGCTACGACGGGCTGGGCTTCGGGCTCGGCTTCTCGGTGCGCGTCGAGCCGTCCGGCTTCGTGCCCGGCGCGGAGGTCGGTGAGTACGGCTGGATCGGCGGCGCAAGCACCGAGTTCACGATCTCGCCCCGTTCCGGGCTGGTGATCATCACCCTGACGCAGTTCATGCCGTTTTCGCCGCTCAGCCGGACGGTGAAGACGATCGCCTACGACGCGCTCCGGGAGGACACGTAATCATGGCGCGACGCCCCAACATCGTGCTGATCATGGCGGACGACCTCGGGTTCAGCGACCTCGGCTGCTACGGCAGCGAAATAGCCACCCCGAACCTCGACCGGCTGGCCGCCGGCGGCATGCGCTTCACCCACTTCTACAACAACGCCGTGTGCGTGGCCACGCGCGCATCGCTGCTCACCGGCCAGTACTGCCACCGGGTGGGCCAGGGGCTCGGCGCCCGGCTACGCGGCGGCGCCAACAACGTCACCTTCGCCGAACTGCTGCGCGACGCCGGCTACCGCACGCTGATGTCCGGCAAGTGGCACAACGGCGCCGACCGCGGCGAGCTGCCGGTCGATCGCGGCTTCGACCGCTACTGGGGGCTGTTGTCCGGCGGCAGCAACTACTTCAACCCGGGCGTACGGCGGCCGGGCGAGCCGGAGCCGGTGCACAAGGCGCCCGGCAACTACCGGCCGTGGGGGGAAGACCGGCGCGTCACCCACCCCTTCACGCCCGATGATCCCGACTTCTACATCACCGACTCTTTCTCGGACCGGGCGGTCTCCTTCCTGGACCGCTACGGGCACGACGAGCAGCCGTTCCTGCTCTACCTTGCCTACACCGCGCCGCACTTTCCCCTGCACGCTCCGGAAGCGGACATCGCCCGCTACCAGGGCCGCTACCGGATCGGGTGGGACGAACTGCGCCGGCGCCGCTACGCGCGCTTGTGCGACCTCGGCCTGGTGGAGGAACGCTGGGGCATGTCGGAACGCGACGAGGCGTGCGGCACCTGGGCCGAGGCGCCCGACAAGCCGCGCTGGGACCGCAAGATGGCGGTCTACGCGGCGATGGTGGACCGCATGGACCAGGGGATCGGGCGCGTGCTCGCCAAGATCCGGGCGCTCGGCAAGGAGCAGGACACCCTGGTGCTGTTTCTGTCCGACAACGGCGGCTGCGGCGAGCACATCGACAACTCACCCGACCGCCCGCCGGGCACCGTCGATACCTACGCCACCGTCGACGCGCCCTGGGCCAACGCCAGCAACACGCCATTCCGGAAGTACAAGGTGTTCGACCACGAGGGCGGCATCGCCACCCCGCTCATCGCCCACTGGCCGGCGGTCATCGAACCGGGCGCCATCAGCCACGAGGTGGGTCACGTGATCGACTTCCTGCCCACGTTCGCCGATCTGGCCGGCGCCGAATACCCTGACCACTACCGCGGCGGGCGCATCGCCCCCGCCGACGGCATCAGCCTGGCGCCGCTGCTGCGCGGCGAACCGCGCGGCGCGCACCCGTACCTGTGCTGGGAGCTGGAAGGCTGCCGGGCGGTGCGCCGGGGACGCTGGAAGGCCGTGAGCATGGGACCGCCGCGCCAATACGCCGGCCACCGGTTCCCACCCGGCCACGAGGGCTGGGAGCTGTACGACATGGACCTGGACCGCTGCGAAACCAACGACCTGGCCTCCGGATATCCGCAACTGGTGCAGGAGCTGGACGCCCTGTGGCGCCGCTGGTACGACGCCTGCCGGCGCGAACAGCGCCGTGCGGCGCCGTGACGGTCGGCGGTTCGCCGGACAACCGCCGGCAGCGGGCCGGTACCGGATCATGAAACGACAGCGCCCAATCGGCAGCCGGCCGGCGGCCCGGCAGGCGGTCCGGCAGGTTTGCACGTCGAACCTGCGCCAGCAATCGTGATTCGCGCGCGGCCGCCGCACGCGGCGCCGCAGGGGTTGTTTTCGTGCGCCCGCATGGTGATCTTTGGTGCCGCATGCGCAAAGTGCTGTCGTACGTGCTCACGCTGGTCAACTTCGGCGGTTTCCTGTTGGTGTTCGTGGTGACCCGCGACCTGTACCGCACGCTGTTCGCGGTGCTGTACGGCGTGGCCACGTCGCGCGACATGAGCGCGTTCCAGGTGTCGGCCGCCCTGCGTACGTTCGACATGGTCGGCATGTTCGTGATGGGTCTTGCCGCGATCGTGCTGGTCATCGTGATCCAATCGACGTACGAGGGGGCACGCGATGGTGTCCAGCTCGGCGCGCGCTTCGCCACCGTGAGCGGCCTGCAGGTAGCGTGGGTCGGTACCACCCGGGTCCTGGTATGGCTGCTGCCGGTGGGCGTGCACAACATGGGCCTGGACGGCTACGCGCTGATTCCCCTGGCGGCTGGCGGCGCGGCCATCGCGGTTGGTATACTGCTGCGGCGGCGCACTTCCGCGCCGCGATCCTGATTCATGCCATCGACATCACCGATCATTCGAGCGTCCCAGGTGTCCCGTGAGTTCGTGCTCGGCCAGGAACGCGTGCAGGCCGTGCGCCAGGTGGACATGGAACTCGCGCCCGGCCGCCTGGCGCTGATCCGCGGCAAGTCGGGTTCCGGCAAGACGACGCTGCTGAACATCCTCGGCGGCCTTGACCGGCCTACCACCGGCGTCGTGTTCTACCACGAGCGCGACCTGCACATTTTTTCGGAGCGCGAGATGACCCGTTGGCGGCGCACCAGCGCCGCGTTCGTTTTCCAGGCGTTCGCACTCATCCCCGGCCTGACCGCCGCCGAGAACGTCGACGTGCCGCTGCGCATCGCCGGTATCAGTCCGCGCGACGCCGGAAAGCGCGCGCTGCAGTACCTGGACATGGTGGGGCTGGCGCCGCGCGCGCACCACCGTATCTACGAGTTGAGCGGTGGCGAGCAGCAGCGCGTGGCGGTGGCGCGGGCCCTGGTCAAGGAGCCGGAGGTGCTGCTCGCCGACGAGCCCACCGGCGAGCTGGACCAGATCACCGGCCATCGCGTGCTCGCGCTGCTGCGCAGCCTGGCCCACGAACGCGGCATCGCCATCTGCCTGACCAGTCACGATCCATCCGCGTCCGACTTCGCCGACGAGGTGTACTCCATGAAGGACGGCCAGCTCAGCGCCGGACGGAGTGCCGCGTAGTGGCGCCGGAACCGATCCGCACGCGGCGCCGCTGCCTGCCCGCGGCCGCGCTGGCGGCCGCGCTGGCGGCGGCCATGCTGCTGGGCGCCTGCGACGCCCTCCCCGACGATGACGAGGATCTGCCGCGCGAGTTGCCGCCCATTCCGTTGCGCTCGCGGGCGGTTACCTATCCGGTCGAGCAGATCGACCTGGCGGTCGAGGTACGCGGCACCGCCGTGGTAACGCCGACGCGCGAGGTGGAGCTGTACTTTCGCGAACCGGGCAGGCTGACCGTGCTCAACACGTCGGTGCGCGACGAGGTGCGGGCCAACCAGGTGCTGGCCCGGCTGGAGAGCGCCGACCTGGAACAGGAATTGCGCCTCGCGGAGATGGACCTGGAGATCGCCCGGCTTCGGCACCAGGCGATGGTGGCCGGCAATCTGACGCGCACGGAGCGGGCCATCAACGAGCTGGAACTGTCCAAGCAGGAGATCCGCACCGAGTATTTGCGCGACCGCGTGGACGCCTACGTGATCCGCTCACCCTACAACGGCGTGGTCAAGACCGTGCGCGGCAAGGTGGGAGAACTGGTCCAGGAGTACAAGACGATCATCGAAGTGTCCGACCCCACCGAACTGGAACTGCAGATGCGGGTCAACATCGATGAATTCGAACGCGTCATTCCCGGACAGCCGGTGCTGATCGAGGTCAGCCGCGGTTCCTGGTCGCCCGGCGAGGTGGTCGCGGTGAGCAGCCGCAACCAGGCCACCGATCCCACCCTGCGTCGAGACGAGTACATCGCCCACCTCGCGCTCGAGGACTCCTCCATCGAGCTGCGCGCCCAGGCGCGCCTTACCGCCCGCATCATCGTGGAGAACCGGCCGCAGACACTGGTGATACCGGCTGCCGGACTGCGCGAGTTCCGGGAGCGCACCTACGTGCGCGTAGTGGAAGGCGAGCGGCGCCGCGAAGTCGACGTGCGCGTCGGCATCCGCACCGACACCCAGGTAGAGATCCTCACCGGTCTGGAGCCCGGCCAACTGGTAGTCGGCAAGTGAGCGACGCCGGCGGCGGTTACGAAAGCGGCACTCCTCCCGCTCCGGCAGCCGCCCCTTCGCTGAGCTACGGGCGAGTCGGGTCGCGCCGCGAACGCGGACTCGCGCCTTCCGTGGTGGTCCTCTATCCGCTCACCGTCCTGTGGATCACGCTGCAGCGGATGGCCCGCAACTGGCGCCTGCTCGGCGCGCTGCTCGCCGGCCTGGTGCTGGTGGCGGGGCTCGCGGCCGCCGTGCCGATCTACACCGCCGCCGGCCTGCAGCGCAGCTTCATCCAGCATTGGCGCCAGCAGGACGAGTTCCGCCCACCGTTCGCGGTGATCGTGGCGCACCGCAACAGCCGGCGCAAGGAACCGGTGACCGCCGAGCAGCTCACCCGGCTGCAGCGCTACCTGGACGGCGACCTGCAAGGCCGGATCGGCCATCCCGCCATCGCCACCTCGTTCTACGGCAGCTTCGGCAGCGACTTCGTGCTGCTGAACACCGAAGCCGATCCCTCCGGGCGCGCGACGCGGGCCGAGATGTCCTTCATGAGCAACCTGGCGGAGCACGCCGACGTCGCGGTCGGACGCTGGTACGAGGCGCGC
Source organism: Spirochaetia bacterium (assembly GCA_965208575.1). Taxonomy (GTDB): domain Bacteria; phylum Spirochaetota; class Spirochaetia; order SZUA-6; family Bin103; genus Bin103. Next base: position 931,285 of record CBDBOV010000004.1, read on the forward strand.
GACGACGGCGTGGTCGAGGTGGTGGCCGACGAGAAGACGCTCGACGACCTGGAGCTGATCGTCGGCGGCCGCTACGTGTGGGCATACCAGATGCTGCCGAACGAGGAGATCGCCGATCTGCCGGTGGAGACCTACCAGCGCCAGCGTTTTGCCCTGACGCCGATCGAAGTCGTAGGCATGTTCTCGCCGCAGACCGGGGTGACCACGCGCGAGTGGGTGTATCCCCCGTTGCCGGGACGGCTGTTCATGCCGCCGGAAGAGTTCGCGCGCATGCAGCGCGCCGGCCTGCGCACCTCCACCTACGACCTGCAGTGGGTGTTCGACGACCGCCTGATTCGGGTCGACCAGGTCGGCGCGCTGATTGCCGACCTCACCGCGGTGGAGGAGCGTGCGGCGCAGATCGCGCCCGGCACCAGGTACTGGCTGGTGCCGGTGGAGTTCTTCGGCAAGTTCAAGGCCACGCTCGACCAGGTAGCGCTGTTCCTGTTCTCCCTGGCCGCCCCCACCATCGGCATGATCCTGGTGTACGTGATGCTGATCGCCGCGCTGGCGGTCGAGCGCCGGGTCACCGAGATCTCGGTGCTGCACAGCCGCGGCGCCGGGCGCATGCAGGTGCTGGCCAGTTTCGCATTGGAGTGGCTGATCCTGGCCGCGGTGGCCGCCCTGGTCGGCCCCTACCTTGGGGTGGCCATCGGCCGCCTGGTCGGCAACGTGCAGGGCTTCCTCGATTTCAGCGCCGGCGGCGCGGCGGCCGCGGCCGCCGCGGAGGCCGCCGCGCCGGTAGAAGCGGCCGCGGGAGCTGACCCGGCGCCGCTCGCACCGTCCGCGGAACGGCAGTTGCCGGTAGCGGTCACCGAGCAGTCGCAGCGGTTTGCGCTGCTGGCCACCGCGGTGGCGGTGCTGGCGGCGGTGGCGCCGGTCATTGCCAGCTCCCGGTTCTCGGTGGTCACCCTGCGCCAGGTGCAGGCGCGCGGCATGCGGCGCTCGTTCTGGCACCGCTACTTTCTCGACCTGATCCTGCTCGGGCTCGCCTTCTACGGCTACAGCGCCCTGCGCTGGCAGGAGGTGCGCCTCGCTACCGAGGCCACGGTGGACGCCGACCCGATCCTGTTCCTGGTGCCGGTAGCGTTCTTCATCGGCACCGGACTGGTGGCGCTGCGCCTGTATCCGTTCGCCATGGCCGGCCTCGGCTGGCTGAGCAACCGGTTCCGCGGCATCGTGCTGCAGCTCACCTTCCGCCGCCTGAGCCGCAGTTCCGGGCAGTACGTGTCGCTGCTGGTGCTGCTCATCCTCACCGTCGCCATGGGCATCTACAACGGTTCGGCGGCGCGCACGCTGCTGGTCAACTTCGAGGATCGCGTGCGTTACATGAACGGCGCCGAGCTGGTCATTCGCGAGGCGTGGGAGTCGCCCGAGGAGCAGCAGGCGGCCGGGATGGCCGGGGCGGTGCAGCCCACCTCCTACGACCAGCCGCGGGCGCCCGCGGCCGCCGAGCCGCCGTTCTTCAAGCGCCTGGAGATCGAGGGCGTGGAAGCCGCGGCACGGGTGCTGGTGCGGCGCGCCGAGGCGCGCAATGCCTCCCTGCACGCCGGCTCGGTTACCATGATGGCAATCGTGCCGCATGAATTCGCGCCCGTCGCGTGGGCGCGGCCCGACCTGTTCAACCCGCATTTCTACGACTACCTGACGCAGTTGAGCAACCATCGCCAGGGCGCGCTGGTGAGCGCCGAACTGAAGCGCCGCGGCAACCTGGAGCCGGGCGATCCGCTCACCATCAACTACAACAATCAGCGCATCGACGCCTACGTGGTGGGCGTGGTCCCGTACTGGCCGTCGCTCAACCCCGAACACCGGCCGTTCGTCGTCATGAACCTGGACCACGTGCAGGAGTTCACGGCACTCGAACCGTACGACTCGTGGTACGACATCACGGGTCCGGAGGCGATTCCGCACATCGTGCAACGGCTGGTCTCGATCGGGGTGTGGGAGTGGAAGCGGCTGGACACCGAACAGATCCTGCGCGACCTGCACCGCGAGCCCTATAGGCGCGGATTCTTCGGAATCCTCACCATCGGCTTTCTGGCCGCGGCCGCGGTGGCGGTGCTGGCGTTCGTGGTGTACACCATCTATTCGACCCGCCAACGGCTCATCCAGTTCGGCGCGCTGCGCGCCAACGGCCTGTCGCTGATACAGACGCTTGGCGTGGTGGGCCTGGAACAGCTCCTGACCGTCGGCATCGGCCTGGCGATCGGCATCGCCGGGGGCAACGCCGCCACCACCCTGTTCCTGCCGTTCCTGCGCGACCGCGCCAGCGAGGTGCAGCCGGTGCCGCCGTTCGTGATCGTTACCGATCTCGACGACCTGACGCGGATGGTGGCGATTGTCGGAGCGGCGTTCGTGTTCGCCGTGGCCGCCCTGGCGCTGTTCCTGGTGCGCGCACGGCTGGCGAGCGCACTGCGGCTCGGCGAGGAGGCCTAGCGGCTGGTGGCGGGAGACGAATTCATTCGCTGCGAAGGGCTGGTCAAGATCTACAAGATCGAGGACGTCGAGGTGGTGGCGCTGCAGGGGCTGGACCTGACCATCCGGCGCGGCGAGGTGATGGGCATCATCGGACCGAGCGGCAGCGGCAAGACCACGCTGATGAACGTCCTCGGCGGACTCGATGCGCCGTCGGCCGGCAAGGCGGTGGTGGACGGCACCGACCTGATCCGCATATCCGACCGGCAGCGGCTGCGCTACCGGCGCCGCACCGTCGGCTTCGTGTGGCAGAACGTGAGCCGCAACCTGATTCCCTACCTGACCGCGACCGAGAACGTGCAACTGCCGATGATCCTGTCCGGCCGCTTCGATCACCGGCGCGCGGAGCGGCTGTTGCGCCTGGTCGGCCTCGGCCACCGCCTGCGCCACCGCCCCGTGACCATGTCGGGCGGCGAGCAGCAGCGGGTGGCAATCGCCATCGCGCTGGCCAACCGGCCGCCGGTGCTGCTCGCCGACGAGCCCACCGGATCGCTGGACACCGAGAACACGATCCGGCTGCTGGAGGTGTTCGACACGGTGCGCCGCGAACTGGGCGTGACCGTGGTGATCGTCACCCACGACACGTCGATGGCGCGCGCGCTCGACCGCTACGTGCAGATTCGCGACGGCAAGACCAGCACCGAGTCGATCCGCCGCGCGGCGGTCACCTACACCGAGCAGGGCACCGCCGAGGCGATCGCCGCGCTGCAGAGCGCCACCAGCGGCGCAGCGGCCGGTGCCGAGGATGGCGGCGACGATCACGCCGAAACGGCGGACGAGGCGAGCCACGAGCACTTTACCCTGCTCGACTCCGCCGGCCGGCTGCAGATCCCGGCCGACATGCGCGACGAGTATCGCATCGGCGGGCGCGTGAAGCTGGTAGAGGAAGATGGCCGCATCCTCATCGTGCCCGGCGAGGAGCAGTAGCCGCCGGGGGCGCGCCATGGCCAGGTTTCCCGACGACTTCCTGTGGGGCGCCGCCACCTCCGCCTGCCAGATCGAAGGCGGCGCCTGCGAGGGCGGCCGCGGCGACTCGATCTGGGACGTGTTCGCGCGCCGGCCGGGCAGGGTTGCCGACGGCGCCAGCCCCGCCGCCGCCTGCGGCCACTTTCGCCGCTACCGCGAAGACGCGGCCCTGATGGCGCGTCTCGGGATCGGCGCGTACCGCTTCTCGGTCGCCTGGCCGCGGGTGTTCCCGCGCGGTCATGGCGCCGTAAACCGCGCCGGACTCGATTTCTACGACAGCCTGACCGACACGCTCCTGGAACACGCCATCACCCCGTTGGCAACCCTCTACCACTGGGACCTGCCGCAGGGCATGCAGGAGCGCGGCGGCTGGCCGGTGCGCGACACCGCCCGCTACTTCGCCGACTTCACGGAACAGGTGGTGCGGCGCCTCGGCGACCGGGTGGCGCTGTGGGCTACCCTCAACGAACCGCACTCCGCAGCCCACCTGGGGCATGAGCACGGCGTGCATGCGCCGGGGCTGCGCGGCCTCGACACCGCCCTGCAGGCGGCCCACCACCTGCTGCTGGCGCACGGCCTGGCGGTGGAGGTGCTGCGCGACCTGGCGCCGCGGGCGCGCATCGGCATCGCCCTGAACGTGGCGCCGGTGCACCCGGCCGGCGACGGCGATGCGGACGGCGCCGCCGCCGAGCGTGCCGACGGCTACCTGAACCGCTGGTACCTCGATCCGCTGTTGCGCGGCGCCTACCCCGCGGACCTGACCGATGCCTACCGGGAATTGGGCCTGCTGCCCACGGTGCACGAGTACGACCTCGCCGCCATCTCCGCCCCGCTCGACTTCATCGGCGTCAACTACTACTTCCGGTGGCTGGTGGCGGCGGACCGGCCTGAGCGCGCGGGTCTGCGCCAGCGCGAGCTGGGGTTTCGCGTCCTGGACGGCGGCGGCGCGGGATCGGTGGAGCGCACCGCCATGGGCTGGGAAGTGTATCCGGACGGGTTGGCCGAGGTGCTGTTGAGATTGGCGCGCGAGTACGCACCCGCCGCCATCTACATCACCGAGAACGGCGCCGCCTACGACGACGACCCCGGGGCCGAAGGCGATTACGACGACGGAGCCCGTCGAGCCTACCTGCACGCTCACCTGGAAGCCGCCGGCGCGGCGGTCGCGGCGGGAGCACCGGTGGCCGGCTACTTCGTGTGGTCGCTGCTCGACAACTTCGAGTGGCAGCACGGCTACCGCAAGCGCTTCGGGCTGGTGCACGTCGACTTCCGCACCGGCGCGCGCACGCCGCGGCGCAGCGCATACTGGTACCGCGACGTGATCGCGGCCGGCGGCACGTCGTGAGCCCCAACCGCGCCGCCCTGGTTGCCCTGTACGACGCCGCGCTGAGGCGGGTAGACCCGCGGGAGATGGTGACCGGGCAGGTGACCGTCGTGGGCAGTTCCCTCGCCGCCTCGGGCGACGGCGCGCCGATGCGGATCGACCTGGACCGGTTCCGGGAGGTGCGGCTGGTCGGCGTCGGCAAGGCGGCAGCCGCGATGGGCCGCGGCGTGGAGGCGTTGCTCGGAGAACGCCTGAGCGGCGGCGTCGTGGTAACGAAGCTCGGCCATGCCGGGGCCGGACTGCGCCGCGCGCGGCTCCTGGAAGCCGAACACCCCGTGCCCGGAGAACGGAGCGCGGCCGCCGGACGGGCGATCGCCGAAGAGTGCCGGCGCGCCGGTGCGGACACGCTCCTGATCGGCGTGGTCTCCGGCGGCGGATCGGCGCTGCTGAGCGCGCCCGCCGACGGGCTGACCCTGGCCGACAAGCAGGAAACCACCCGGCTGCTGCTGGCGGCCGGCGCCACCATCGGCGAAGTCAATTGCGTGCGCAAGCACCTGTCGGCCCTCAAGGGGGGCCGCATGGCCGAGCTGATCCACCCCGCGACCTCCGTCAACCTGATCCTGTCGGACGTGGTCGGCGACCGGCTCGATACCATCGCCTCCGGCATCACCGCCCCCGACCCCACCACCTATACGGACGCGGACGCGATCCTGCGCCGCTACCACCTGCGGCGGGCCGTTCCCGCCGCCGTGCGTGCGCGTATCGATGCCGGCGCTACGGGCGAAATCGCCGAGACGCCGAAGCCCGGGCACCGCGCGTTCGCGGCGACCCACAACCTGCTGCTCGGCTCCGGCCGTTCTGCCGTGGCCGCGGCCGCCACCGCCGCGCGCGCCGCCGGCTACGACACCCTCGTCCTGTCAACCCAGCTCACCGGCGAGGCGCGCGAGATCGCCGCCGTGTTCTACGCCCTGGCCCGCGACCTGCGCAGCGGGCGCCTCGCGCTGCGCCTCCCCGCCTGCATCGTCGCCGGCGGCGAGACCACGGTAACGGTCACCGGAAACGGCAACGGCGGGCGCTGCCAGGAGATGGCACTGGCGTTCCTGGTCCAGATGGCGGAGGACAGCGACCCGCCACGAGCCGCCACCTTCCTGGCCGCCGGTACCGACGGCAACGACGGCCCCAACGACGCGGCCGGCGCGTTCGCCGACGCGGACGCGGTTTCGGCCGCCGCCGCTCACGACCCGCGTGCGGCGCTCGCCGACAACGACTCGCACGGCTTCGGCGCCGTGGCCGGTACGCTGTTCACGCCCGGCCCCACCAACACCAACGTCGCCGACCTCTACCTGCTGACCGTCGACCGCGCCTGAGCACCGCGCCCGGCCTTGCCGGCACGCGTGCGCGAACCGCTCAGGCGAGGAGTGCAAACAGCGTCGTCAACGAAGTGATGACGGCAAACCCGATACCGATCATCCAGGTCAGCGTCCTGAACCGGCTGTCGGTGTGGCCTCTCGACTCTTCGAACCGCCGGTCCACCGTCTCGAAGCGCGCATTCATCTGGCCGACAAGGTCGTCGAAGCGCTTGTCCGCCGCCTCGAAGCGCGCATTCATCTGGCCGATAAGGTCGTCGAAGCGCTTGTCCGCCGCCTCGAAGCGTGCATTCATCTGGCCGACAAGGTCGTCGAAGCGCTTGTCCGCCGCCTCGAAGCGGTCCGCCATGAATCCGAACCGCTCATCCATCAACGCCCGCTGCGCTTTGAGCTCCTCCTCGATCCTGATCGACCTTTCGAGAAGCTGGCTTCCGACATCGCCACGCTCCGGGTGCGGAACCATCTCCCCCACCACCTCGCGCAACCACGGCTTCACGTACTCTCCGATGCGACCGACGTCTTCGTCCCTCAGGGTCATGGGATCTCCCATTGCCACCTCCTACTATACCCAATAACGGGCCCGGTTGCGCTGCCGCTTCAACCGTTGCGGAAGCGATTCTCCATCGCGCGGCGCAGGACCACGGCCGGGTCGGTTTCGTCCACGGTCACGTCGGCCCAGCGCAACACCTCGCCCGAACGGCGCGGTTGCTGCAGGGTGACGCCGTGGGCCAGTCCGAGCGGCAGCGCGCCCAACTGCACGGAGCGAGCCGCCGGGAGCTGCTTGCCCCAGACGGTATAGCCACCCTCACCGTCCAGCTCGTCGCCGGCGGCCAGGTCGCGCTTGGCCACGGCGGCGACGTCGGAGCGGAAACCGGTGGCCGCGCCGGTGGGTTCGCCGCGCAGCGCAATCGAGGCGATCGACACGCCCAGCTCGAGGCCGATCAGATGGTCGGGCCGGTACAGGGCGAGGTAGGAGCCGGTGGCGTCGGCCTGGAAGCCGTACTCGCGAATGCACTGTGCGACGTACTCCTGGCCCGCCTCCACTACGACGTAGGTACCCATCTTCAGGTCGTGAGGCACCGGGCTACCGTCGCGGTTGAGACTGGACACCACCTCGGTCACGGCGTCCCCGCCGGGCTCGACCGCCAGCACGCCGCCAACGGCTCGCGGGCGCAGACGGTCGGCGAGCTGATTGCGCGCCACCGGCGGAAAGCTCAATCCGTCCGGCTGCGGCACCAGGCCGGTGGCGTTGCATACCGCGGTCATCTCGATCGCCGACTTGCTGCCGTCGATGAAACTGTTGAACATCTTCGGGTCCATGCGGCCACGTGTAGCCACTGCGTGTTCAATGCCGAAGTTATTCCATACCGTGTCGGGAGTTGACTCGTGGAACGATGGCAGGTAGCGGGTGCCTTTGCCGGCTGCGGTGACGCGGAAGCCGGCGGTGCGCGCCCAGTCCACCTGCTCACAGATCAGCGCCGGCTGATCGCCGTACGCCAAGCTGTACACCACCCCGGCGGCGGCCGCGCGCTCGGCCAGCAGCGGTCCGGCCACCACGTCCGCCTCCACCGTTACCATCACCACGCTGAGCCGCGCGTCGATCGCCGCCACCGCGTGCCGCAACCCGACCCGCGGATCGCCGGTCGCCTCCACCAGCACGTCGATGCCGCCGGCGGCGATCACCTCTTCGCCGTCCTCTCCCAGGTGGGTGCGCCCGCTGTCGCGCGCCGCCGCCGGCGACGCCGCCGCGAACTGCTCCGCCTCCCAGCCCGCCGCCGCCAGCAGGCTGCGCACCTTGGGCAGGTCGCGATCGGCGATCGCCACCACGTGCATCCCCGGCGTGCGCCGCGCCTGGGCCAGAAACATCGACCCGAACTTGCCCGCGCCGATCATCCCGACCCGCACCGGCCGTCCGTCGGCCGCGCGCCGCTCCAGTCCCGCAGCCAGATTCACGCTCCACTCCTCACGGCGGCCACTCTACCACGGTTGCCGCGGCCCGGGCCGGTTGACAACCTGCCACGGCACTCCCCAAGGTGGCGCGCGGAGCACCACGAGGCATGAAAGATCCCAAGATCACCAAGCTGGAGATCCACGAGTACCGTTACGAGCTGCCCGACATGGGGCATGACGAGGATGGTTTCAACATGGTGTACGAGCCGGGCGGAAGCCTGGTCGGCGGCGGCCACATTGTGCGCCTGATCACGGACACCGGGCCGGTGGGCGAGTGCCTGGCCGGGCGCGCCTCCGAGCTGTCCACCATTGAGCAGTTCTGGCACTACCTGAAGGGCAAGAGCGTCCTGCACCGTGAAAGGATCTACGGCGACATCAAGCGCGCCCTGCGGCAGAGCGCACGCATCGGCGTGGCGCCGATCGACAATGCGCTGTGGGACATCGCCGGCAAGTTGTTCGACGTACCGATCCATCGCCTGCTCGGCGGCCACAAGGAGTCGGTGCCATGCTACGCCAGCACCTACCACGGCGATCGGGCCGGCAGCCTCGACAGCCCGCAGGCGTACGCCGACTTCGCCGTCCAGTGCCGGGAGATGGGCTATCCGGCGTTCAAGATTCACGGCTGGAGCAAGGCGCCGGTGGCGCAGGAGGTGGCCAACGTGCTCGCGGTGCGCGCGGCGGTCGGCGACGAGATGGACCTGATGCTCGACCCGGCCTGCGAGCTGCGCACCTTCGGCGACGCCGTCAAGGTGGGGCGCGCCTGCGACGAGGCCGGATTCTTCTGGTACGAGGACCCGTTCCGCGACGGCGGCATTTCCCAGTTCGCGCACCGCAAGCTGCGCCAGTTGATCAGGACCCCGCTGCTGCAGACCGAGCACGTGCGCTCGCTGGAGCCGCACATCGACTTCGTGGTAGCCGACGCCACTGACTACGTGCGCGGCGACGTGGGTTACGACGGCATCACCGGGGTAATGAAACTGGCCCACGCCGCCGAAGCGCTGGGCATCGACATCGAGTTTCACGGCCCGAGCCCAGCGGCCCGGCAGTGCATGGCCGCCATCCGCAATACCAACTACTACGAGATGGGTCTGCTTGGACCCAAGGCGCCGCCGTCGCATGCCACCGAGTTGTACCTGGACCATCGCGACGAACTGGACGCCATCGATGAGCATGGCCACGTGCCGGTGGGGCAGGCGCCCGGACTCGGTGCGCAGATCAACTGGGAGTGGGTCGCCGCCCACCGCACCGGCATCCGGACCTACGACTGACAACGAGGAGCGACAGATGACGAACGGCAATTCGGTGGTAGGCGACGCCCAGCGCGAGCAGTTTCGCGAGGAGGGCCTGTGCATTCTGGAGGGCGTGATCGATTCCGAAACGGTGACCATGCTGCGCGAGGAGTGTTCCTACTTCCTCGGCTATATCGACGCGGTGATGGACGAGCAGGGGATCTCGTCCATCGGTATCACCCATCGCGGCAGCCGCTATTTCATCGCCAACCGCTACCGCACCAGCCGGCGCATGCGCAGCTTCATCTTCGGCGGGTTGATGGCGGAGGTGACGCGGCGCCTGCTCGGCGACGAGGTGTACCTGTTCAACGAGCAGTGGGTGGTCAAGGGGCCGGAGCAGGGCATGAAGTTCTCCTGGCACCAGGACTCCGGCTACGTGCAGAGCCGCGACCTGAGCGCCACGCACGCGCCCTACCTGACCTGCTGGTGCGCGCTCGACGACGTGGATGAGGCCAACGGCACCGCCTACGTGCTGCCGCACTCGCGCGGCGGCACGCGCGATACCATCTACCCGCACAGCCGCGAGGAGGGCAGCAACGACCTGGTCGGCTACACCGGGGACGATCCCGGCGAGCCGGTAGTCGCCCCGGCCGGCAGCATCGCGGCGTTCAGCAGCTACAACCTGCACCGCAGCGGGGCCAACACCAGCGCCGGCATGCGCCGCGTCTACCTGCCGCAGTACAGCGGCGCGCCGATTCGCGGCCGCGGCGGCGAGCTGTGGGGCATGGCGGTGCCGTTCCTGTCCTCCGGGCGCATCGTGTACCGCGCCGACGACGACACCCGCGAACGCTACGGTCCGGTGCCAGGCAACTAGCACGCAAATAGCAGGAGCGAGGCGGCTGCGTCCGCCGCCAAAAATGGTACATTAGATACATGAATCGGCGCGCACTGGTAGTTGGAGCGATCGCGGTCGGAGCCGTGGTGGTGGTAGCCGTGGGCTGGTATCTGGCGTCGCCGCTGTTCATCAATCGGATGGTCAGCGAGGCGTTCCCGGTCGAGATACCCACCTCGGCACAGATGCGGGAGATGTCGGCGGACGAGATGGATGCCATGGAACAGCAGATCATGGATGCCATCCCCTCCGCGGACGAGATGGACGCGATGCCGGAACGGGCACGCGAGCGCATTCGCAAGGACGTCGAGCGGTTCGCGGCGGCGATGCCTGACAAGCACGCCATCGAACCGATGCCGGGGGCGCCGGTGCTGCTGGCCAGCGGCGAGTTCCGTGACGCCGACCGGTTCCACAAGGGCAGCGGCGTCGCCAAGCTGTACGACATTCCCGCGATCGGTCGCGTGTTGCGCTTCGAGGAGTTTCGCGCCACCAACGGCCCCGACCTGCACGTCCTGCTGGCGGCCGCGCCGCTGCCCACCAATCGCCACGACCTGGGCGAGTACATCGACCTGGGGTCTCTGAAGGGCAACGTCGGCGACCAGAACTACGACATACCGGAGGACGTGGACGTGGCCCGTTACGCCAGCGTGGTGATTTACTGCAAGCCGTTCCACGTCGTGTTCGCCACCGCCACCCTGAACCGTAGCGGCGGCTGAGCCCGAGCGCGTACGCCGCCCCGCTCGCCGCTCGGCAGCGTTCCCTACGCCAGGAGCGTTCCCTACGCCAGGAGCGTTCCCTACGCCAGGAGCGTTCCCTACGCCAGGAGCGCTCCCTACGCCAGGAGCGCTCCCTACGCCAGGAGCGTTCCCTACGCCAGGAGCACCAGAATCACGCCCGCGACCGCAATCACGGTGGCGGCCAGGGTCATGGCACCGGGTGGCTCGCGCAGCAGCAGCGCGCTCAGGGGGGCGGCGTACAGCGGCGCCGTGGCGCCGATGATGGCCGTAAAGGTGGCGCCCGCCAGCTTGATCGACTCCACGTAGAGCATTCCCACCACTACCCAGCCCAGCATGCCGCCCAGGACCAGCAGCCACAGCGTGCGGCGATCGCCGAGCACCCGCTCGGCGGCGTCCAGCGCGCCCGGACGCCGCAGCGCCACGCTGAGCGACAGCAGCGCCGCGATCGGCACGCGCACGGCATTCACGGCCAGGGTGGTCATGCCCTCGGCGGCCTTGGCGGTCAGAATCACCTCCAGGCCCCACACCGCCGCGGTGATCGTGGCCAGCAGCAGCCCCACCCTGCGCTTGCGCCGCGCAGTGTCCGGGACGCCGGCTTGCGTGCCAACCGCCGCGGTCCTCGGCGCTGCCCGCGGCCGCCGCTCCGGGAGCGACAGCAGCGCCCCCGCCGCGACCACCAGCAGGGCGCCGACGATCGCCAACGGCGGCGGCGCGTCTCCCAGGAGGAGAAACCCGAACAGCATCGTGAATATCGGGAAGCTGCAGATCACCGGCACGGTCCGCGCGACCCCCACCAGGCGTAGCGCCACCACGCTGCACGTGTCACCGACCAGCCCGCCTACCACGATGGCCGCCACGATCAGCAGAACGCGCTCCGGGGTGAAGGTCGCCGCCCCCGGTGCTCCGGCGGCCAGGAACCAGACCACGATCACCGCCGCTCCCAGCAGCGCACGCAGCCCGTTGAGCACGAATGGGTCCAGCCGCTGCGACAGATGGCGCAACACCACGCTGGTGGCGCTCCAGCACACGGCGTGCGCGAAGGCGATGAAGACGCCCAATGCGATCATCGCCGCTGCACCGGTACGCGTCGGTTGGAGCGCTCGGTCCGAAATAGCCTGACGGCGAGCGATGCTTGGGTATCGGTTGTCATCGTCTTCCATCTCACGGAGTGACCGTACAGACTCACCACAAGTTAGTATGATGATCACAAGATCCATGGGCAGGCAACCAAACGAGCCGGAGCAGCGCCCGGCGGCGAACGGCTCGCTGCGCCAGCGGCTGGCCCGTTTCGTGCGCCGTTGCCGCGTGCGGGCGGAGCAGGCCAAGTCCGCACTGACCGTCCACGGCGTCACCTACGCCGCCGTCAACGCCGGACTGCTGCTGGTAAACCTGATTACCTCGCCCCGCTTTCTGTGGTTCCTGTTCCCGCTCGCCGCCTGGGGAATCGGTCTGCTGCACCACGTCACCGAGGCCCGCGTGCGGGCGCGCGAGGCGCGCGAGGCCGCGGCGCTTCCCCCGCTCAACAAGCGCGCGCTGCAGCAGGTACGCACGCTGTTTGCCGTACGCCGCCGCCTGCGCCACCACCTCACCACGGCCGCGGGGTTGTCGGCGTTCCTGGTGGGGCTCAACATCCTGCTGACGCCGAGGGACGGCCCGTGGGCGCTTATCCCGATTGTCCTGGCGCTCGGGCCTCCCCTTGTCATTCACTACGCCGTGGCGCGCGCACGGGGCCGGCGGCTGCGCCGCGAACTGGCGGACAAGGGGCTGGATCTCGAGTCGGCGGTTGCCGACCTGGCGACGCTCCCGGTGGACGACCCGGAGGTGCTGCTGTCCGACGCACCGCTGCTGGCAGAGGCCGCGGAACTGCGCGAGGCGATCCTCGCCGACCTGCAGGACGGCGGGGCGGACGCCGATCGCTGGCGCACGGAACTGCAGCCGGAGCTGGACACCTATACGCGCCACATCGGCGCGCTGCTGCAGGCGCGCCGCGAGCTGGAACGGGCCGGCGCGCGCGTATCCGCGGCGGAAATCACCGAGGAACTCGCCGTCCTGAACGGCAAGCTGGATGAAGCTACCTCCGCCGAGTTGCGCCGCGAATACCAGACTGCCGTGGCGCAGTACGAGGGCCAGCTCAACTCGCTCCAGGATCTGCAGGAACGCATCGAGATGACCGACCTGCGCGCCAAGTCCGCGATACTGGCGCTGCGCCAACTCTCACTCGATATTCCGCGGTTGCGCGCCGCCCCCGCCGGTGAGCCGGCCGCCCTGGTGTCGCTGCGCGGCAAGTCGCAGGAACTGACCCGCTACCTCGAAGACCTGCGCGCCGGCCACCGCGATCTCGACGACGCCGCGGTCCGTCCGCCGTAGGCGGAGACTGCCATGGCCCGTCTCTCCCCCGGCATCGACGGCCGGCTCACCGACTACGGCGACCCCGGCTTCAGTTCTTTTCTCCGGCGTGCATTCCTGGCGTCAGCCGGGTACGACGATGGCGACGTCGACCGGCCGGTGGTGGCCATCGTGGACACCAGCTCCGACTACACCACCTGTCACCGCGACATGCCGGCGCTGCTCGCCGCGGTGCGGCGCGGCGTGCTGCAGGGCGGTGCGCTGCCGCTCACCCTGCCCACCCTCTCGCTCGGCGAGATCTTGATTTCGCCCACCTCGATGCTGTACCGCAACCTGCTCGCGATGGAGACCGAGGAGGCGCTCACCGCCTACCCGATGGACGCGGCGGTGCTGCTCGGCGGCTGCGACAAGACGGTGCCGGCGCAGTTGATGGCAGCCGCATCGGCGGATGTGCCGGTGGTGTCGGTGGTGACCGGCCCGATGCGCACCGGCTCCTGGCGCGGCACCCGGCTCGGCGCCTGCACCGACTGCCGCGCCCACTGGGTGCAGTACCGCGCCGGCGAACTGGACGACACGGAGATCCGCGCAGTGCAGCAGGAGCTGTGTCCCACCGGCGGCACCTGCATGGTAATGGGCACGGCGTCCACCATGGCCTGCCTGACCGAGACGCTCGGGCTCATGCTGTCGGGCGGCGCCGCGGCGCCCTCCGGCTCCGGCGCCCGCCTGCGCCACGCGGTGGCATCCGGCCGCCGCGCTGCCGCCCTGGCGCATACCCCGATCCGCCCGCGCGAAGTGCTCACGGCGGCGGCGTTCGCCAACGCGGTTACCGTCCTTCTGGCGATCGGCGGCTCTACCAACGCCATTATCCACCTGCTGGCGATCGCCCGCCGCGCCGGCGTGCCGCTTACCCTCGCCGACTTCGAGGCGGCTGCCGCGCGCGTCCCGCTGCTGGTCAACTGCAAGCCGAGCGGCGCGCTGTGGCTGGAGGACCTGCACCGCGTCGGCGGCATGCCGGCGGTGTTGGCCGAGCTGCGGCCGCTGCTGCACCTCGACGCGCTGTGCGTGAGCGGACGGACGCTGGGTGAACAACTCGCCGCGCGCCGCGTGTCTGCCGCGGAGGTCGCCGAAACCGCTGCCGGCGCCATCGAACCGGGACGCTCCACCGCGAGCGACAAACCGCCGGAGGCGGCCACAGCGGACGCCGGGAGTGCCCGCCGCGAGGTTGAGAAGGACAAGAGCGAGCGCTCACTCTCCATCCGATCCATCGCCCTCGACCGGGTAATCGGCACGCTGGACGAGCCGATCGGCCCGCCGGGTGCCCTCACCGTGCTGCGCGGCTCGCTGGCGCCCGACGGCGCGGTGCTCAAGCGTTCCGCCGCCACGCCCGCCCTGCTGAAGCACCGCGGTCCGGCGCTGGTGTTCGAATCGCCCGCCGACCTGGCGGCGCGCATCGACGATCCGGCCCTGCCGGTCACCCCGGACCACGTGCTCGTGCTGCGCAACAGCGGCCCCGCGGCCGCCGGCATGCCGGAAACCGGATCCGTGCCGATTCCGCGCAAGCTGGCGGAGGCCGGCGTGCGTGACATGGTACGCGTGTCGGACGCGCGCATGAGCGGCACCGCGGCCGGCACCGTGGTACTGCACTGCTCGCCCGAGGCGGCCCGCGGCGGCCCGTTGGCCCTGGTCGAGGACGGCGACCCGGTGGAGCTGGATGCCGACGGCGGCCGTATCGACGTGCTGGTTTCGGAACGGGAACTGGCCGCGCGCCGCGTGCGCGCACCGGCACCGCCGGCCCCGCCGCGGCGCGGCTGGAAACGCCTGCACGCCGAGCACGTGCTGCCTGCCCACCTCGGCGCCGACCTCGACTTTCTCGCGCCCGACCCGGATACGGAAGCAGGCGGGCAGTAACCGCGCCGCGGCGCGCTATTCGATGATCTTGGTGAGCGGATACTCGACGATGCCGCTCGCCCCGGCCTCCTTGAGGAGTGGAATGATGTCGCGCACCACCGCCTCGTCGATCACCGTATTGACCGCGATCCAGTCGCCGTTCACCAGCCCCGACAGGGTCGGCTTCTGCAATGCCGGGAGTACCGCCACCACGCTTTCCACCTTGTCCTGAGGCACGTTCATCATCAGCCCCACCTTGCCCTCTGCCGCCATTGCGCCGCGCAGCATGAGCGTGATGTTCTCGATCTTGCGCCGCTTCCAGTCATCGTGCCACGCCGTCTCGTTGGCGATCAGCCGCGGTGTGCTCTGCACGATGGTGTCCACGATGCGCAGGTTGTTGGCGCGCAGCGAGCTGCCGGTTTCGGTGATCTCCACGATGGCGTCCGCCAGGCGCGGCGGCTTCACCTCGGTGGCGCCCCAGGAGAACTCCACGTGCGCCTGCACGCCGTGCCGCTTCAGGTAGTCGGTGGTGAGGTTCACCGCCTCGGTGGCGATGTGCTTGCCCTGCAGGTCGCGCGCACTCCGCACCGGCGAGTCCTCCGGCACCGCCAGCACCCAGCGCACCGGCCGGCGGCTCACCTTCGAGAACACCAGCTCGGCGACTTCCACCACCTCGGCGCGGTTCTCGACGATCCAGTCGTGCCCGGTCAGCCCCGCGTCCATGACGCCGTCCTGGACGTACCGCGCCATCTCCTGAGCGCGGATCAGGATACACTCGATCTCCGGGTCGTCGATCTCCGGGTAGTAGGAGCGCGACCGGAAGGTGATGCGGTACCCCGCCTGCTGAAACAGCTCGGCGGTGGCGTCCTGCAGGCTGCCGGCCGGGATGCCGAACTTCAATACCCGCGAGCTCATCGGCCGTACACCGCCTCGGGATCGAATACCCGCTCAGCGACCACCTGCAACTCACCGTCGGCAACGTGGCGGAAGAAACAGCTCCGGTAGCCCTCATGGCAGGCGGCACCGCCGATCTGCCGTACCTTCACCAGGATCGTGTCGCCGTCGCAGTCGACGTACAACCCGCGCAGTTCCTGCACGTTGCCGCTCTCCTCGCCCTTGCGCCACAGCTTGTTGCGGCTGCGCGAGAAGTAGCACACGCGGCCGGTGCGCAGCGTCTCGGCGAGCGCCTCGCGGTTCATGTACGCCATCATCAGCACCTCGCCGTCCTCGTCATCCTGCGCGATGACCGGCACCATGCCGCCGAGCTTGTCGAAATCGACCACGCCATCCAACGCTGTCATTGCTCGCTCCTCCTCCCGATTCCGCCTACAAGGTAATCATTCGAACGCCCGAGCACGAAGCGAGGCGTTCCCGCGGCGCGGCGGCGGAGTCCACCAGGCCGTCGGGTCATGTCACGACGCCGGCCTCGCCGCCCGGCGCGGCAGCGGGGAATCGAGCCGCCGCCGCCTCGAATTCGGCCCAGATTCCCACCGGCAAATCCGCGCTGGCATGCCGGAAGCTGGCTGCGATCTCGGCCGCGTCGCGGCTGCCGACCAGCGTCGACCCGATGCCGGTATTGCGGAGGCTGAATTGCATCGCCAGCGCGCCCACGTCGACACCGCGCTGCCTGCACCAGCCGTACACCGCAGCCGCGCGTTGCACGTCCTGCGGCTCCTGAGCGCGGTAGCGCGCCTGGTCAGCCGGGTCGGGGCCGGCGAGCAGACCGCGCAGGTAGGGCGATGCGTTCACCACGCCGACATCGTGGGCGCGCGCCAATTCGATCAATGAACGGGCGCTATCGCGCACCGGGCTGTAGTCGTAGGGCAGCAGCACCACGTCGAAGCGGCCGTCCTCGATGCAGCGCCGATGCCACTGGTGGTTGCCCACCCCGAGGCCGAGCGCGCCTACCATGCCCGCAGCCTTGAGATCTTCGATCGCCTCGGCGGCGCCGCCGACCGCCAGAACCTGGTCCACGTGCTCGGCGGAGGTGGGATCGTGGACGAACACGATGTCGAGGTAGTCGCGGCCGAGCGCCTCCCGGCTGATGGCGAGCGACCGGTGCACCGACGCTCCGTCGTATTGCCCCACCATTCCCGAGCGAGTGCCCACCTTGGTCGACACGTAGACCCCGTCCCGCTGTTCCGCACTCAATCCGCGCAGCGCCACACCCAGACTGCGCTCGGCGACCTCGTCCTGGTACAGCGGTGACGTATCGATGTAGTTGACTCCGAAATCCACCGCCGCTCGTAACGCGGCCGACGCGATGCTCGCCCGCTCCGCGGCCGGATTGTCGCGGTCGCGCGCCGCGCCCAGGAACGCACCGCCCAGCCCCAGCACGGAGACCTGCAGACCGGTGCGGCCCAGTCGCCTGCGCGGCAAAGCCGTGCGGGCCGGCCTGGCCGCTGCTGCCGCCCTCTCCTGTTCCACGAACCGCACCGTACCACATGCCGGGCGCATTGCCAGCCAAGGCGGCAGTAACGCCACCAACGGCGGCCAGGCGTGGTACGGTTGCGCGCCTCCGATGACCATCAGCAATCGCCTCCCGCGCGTACCGGCGCAGTTCCGCTCCCTGTACGGCGGGCTGCTGGCGATCAGCCTCCTGTTCGGCGCCAACTTCACCGCCATGGGCGCCGTGCTTCCGCAGATGATCCGTTCCTTCGACTGGAGCTACACCGCCGCGGCAACCGTGCTGGCAGCCGGTTCGTTCGGCTACTTCGGCGCCACCTTCGCCAGCGGTTTCGTGGTACGCCGGATCGGCCTGCGCGTCACCGCGGTCGTCGGCCTGGTACTGATCGCGGGCGCGTTGGCGCTGTTCGGCGCCACGCCCGCGCTGGCGGCCAACGTGCTGCTGCACGGACTGGTCGGCGTCGGCAGCGGCTGCGTGGAGGTGGTGATCAACTACGGCGCGGTGCGCATGGAACGCGACGGACGCAGCCAGCTCATGAACCTGCTGCACGCGGCGTTCTCGGTCGGCGGCATGCTTGGGCCGTTGGCGGCCGCGCGGCTGCTGGACACCGGGGCGCCGTGGCAGACGGTATTCCGCATCATCGCCGCCGGCACCGCGCTCGCCGCCATCTGGCTGGCGCTGCTGCCGTTCCACCGGCTTGACGAGCGCCCCCCACCCACCCGGCGCGCCGCCCGCCGAACGGCCGACCCGCCCGCGCCGCGCACCGCCGAGGGGAGCGCGAACGCGGCCAGGCCGGCCAAGCTGCCGGTCGACCACGTGCTGGTGGCGCTGTGCGTGGCCTTGCTGTTCATCTACGTCGGCGCCGAAGTGGGCGTGTCGGGCTGGATCGGCGAGTATTTCGTGAGCGTGCTCGGCCGCAGCCCGGCGCAAGGGGCGAACCTGGTGACGCTGTTCTGGGGCGGCATCCTGGCGGGCCGGCTCCTGCTTGCGCTCTGCTACACGGGGAGGCAATCCGCGCTCGCTATCCTGGCGCTCGCCGGAGTGGCCGCGGGCGGGCTGATCGTTGCCGTTGCCGCCGGCGGACCGATCGCCGCGGCCGCCGGATTCGTGGCGGCCGGGTTCGGGTTCTCCTCCATCTATCCGCTGGTGATGTCGATCGTCGGCAGCTACGTACCGGCGCGCAGGCAGAGCATGGTGGTAGGGTTTGCCTCCAGCGGCGGAGGCATCGGTTCGCTGGTGTTTCCGTTCCTGGTGGCGGCGGTGGCACAGCACACCGGTATTCGCCGGGGGTTCCTGCTGTACGTGGCGCTCGCGCTGCTGCTGATGCTGCTTGCGTTCGCCGCCATGCTCAGAACCCGCGGCATCGACCGCGCGCGGTCGTGACGGCGACGCCCGCTATCCCGATGAACCGTTGCTGCGCCGGGGCGCGGGCTTGTTGTGCGCGGCCGTGATGACGCGCAGAATGCGGCTGGCGACCAGTTCGTCGCCGACTTCCAACGTAATCACGTAGGCGCCGAAGTGGTTGAAGTTGCAGGTGATCGGCAGCACCAGTTCCACGTCCTCGCGTTCGCCCGCCACGTGGATCTCGCCGCTGCGCGTGGCGACCTCCTCCGACGACTGGCCGTGGGTCACCGTAACGCTGAATTCGTGGGTGCCGCGCGAGACGCTGCCGAGCGCGCCGTAGATGAACCACGCCACCGGCGGCGACGGCACGGTCGAAAACTGAAAGGACTGAAACACGCCGATCAGCCCCTTCTTGCCGTTGTTCTCGGTGATGATCCGGTCGCAGCACAGCAGCGCGTGAACTACCAACTCGTACATGGTCGTCGCGTCGCCTCCAGAGTAGCGGATTTCTCCCCGCACGCCTATCGCCGCCGGCAGGCCGTCAGCGCAGCGCGGCTAGCGCAGGGTTCGCAAGCGCCGGTTGGTGAGCAGCACCACCGACACCAGCAGCATGAACGCGCCCATCACGGCGCCCGCCACCTGGCCGCCGAACGCTTCCGCCAGGGCGCCGGCCGGCAGCGCCCCCAGCGGCACCAGGCCGAACGAGATCATGAACACGCTCGCCACGCGGCCGTGGTACTCCTCGTCGGCGATCTCCAGCATCACCGCCTGGTTGAGCGCCTTGCGGATGGCATCGCCCACGCCGAGCACCAGCATGCACGCCAGCCCCACCCAGAACAGCGCCAGTCCCGACATCACCAGGATCGCGGTACTGGCCACAATCGCGCCGCTCACCAGGATCAGTCCGCGGCGCCCCGGCCGCACGTTGGCCACCACCACCGCCGCGCCCACCGAGCCCACGCCCATCGCGGTCACCAGCAGGCCGAGCACCTCGGGGCCGCGCTGGTACAGGTCGACCACGAACACCGGCAGAATGAGCCGGAATGGCATCGCCACCAGGGCGTACACCACCGAGATCACGAACAGGATGACGATGTCCGGCTGGCGGCGAATGTAGATGAGCCCCTGCCGGATCGCCGCCTGCTGGGTACCGCCGACCGCGGGCACGTACCGCGAACTGATCCGCCCGGTCATCCACACCGCGCCGACCCCCATGGCCGCGACGAAGTAGTAGGTCGCCGCGGGGCCGAACAGCCCGTACAGCCACCCGCCGAAGGCAGGCCCCACCAGCGTGGTCAGACTGAACCCCGCCGCCATGAGCGACAGCGCATTGGTGGTGAGCCGGCGCCCCACCAGCCCGGGAATCATCGCCTGGCGAGCCGGCACCAGGAGCGCCCACAGCATGCCCTGCAGCGCCGACGACGCCAGCAGGTGCACCCAGGTGACCTGTCCGAACTGAATCGCCAGGCCGACCGCCAGCGCAACCATCGAGAACATCGCCTGCGCCACCTGCACCAGCCGGCGGCGGTCGAACCGGTCCGCCACCGCGCCGCCGACCAGCGCCAGCGACAGCATCGGCACCGCGAAGCCGACCGCGACCAGGCTGAGCAGGAGCGGCGAGCTGGTCAGGTCGTAGGCCAGGTAGCCGGACGCCACCATGCGGACCTGCGAGGCGCCGAACAGGATCAGCAGGCCGAACCACAGCAGGCGGAAGTCGCGCACCGCCAGGGACGCAAACGTGGTGGTGCGCGCGCGCCGTCCGGTCGCGCGCAGGCGTTCCGCTAGCGCCACGCGGCTTGCAGACGAATTCCGTGCGCCGGACGCCACGCGGCCGGCACATGGACCAGACGTGACGGACGGCACCGATCAGGGCGCAGGCGGCACCGGAGCGCTATTGCGGGCGGCGGTGAGAGGGGGGGCATGCGAGGGGATCTTGCGCGCGAGCGTACCACGTCCGGGCCCCGGCGTGCAGGCCCCTTCTCGTGCGGCGCCGCGGGAGCGGGCGCGCCGGGTTCTTGACAGTGCCGTCGGCCTCGCCTGCCGGTTCATCGCCCACGACCTGTCGGTGGTTGAGCACATCGCCGACCGGCTGCAACTTCCACACGCGCTGTCCCTACGCCGCCGAGCTCACCCTCGTCGGCTACCACTGAGCGCCGCTCCTCCTCGCAATGCCATCGTCACGGCCCCTGGCATTCGATGATACTCCTGAGTATATTTGCTTGGGAAGGTAATCATGGCGGCTGCATTCGAACGCGCGCAAGTCGACACCCTCTGCCAGCGGCTCGCGGAATCCCCGGCGCGGCTCATTACGCTCGTTGGGCCACGCCGGACCGGCAAGACGACCATTGCCTTGCAAGCACTGCGCCGAATCGACCGTAGAAGCCGCCACCTTGCCGTGGACGAGCCCGCCCCCGACGGAATCGGCACGCCCTTTGGCCGGGCGGACCCCATTCTCACCGAACCAGAGGCGCGTGACATGGCATGGCTGGACTATAATTGGAAACAAGCGCGGCACGAGGCGGAACGGTCCCCGGGCGGCTTCGTGCTGGTGCTGGACGAGATTCAGAAGATCCCCCAGTGGTCGGAGACGGTCAAGGGACTGTGGGACGCCGACCGGGTGAGCGGCTGCCCCCTGCACGTGGTCGTTCTGGGGTCGGCTCCGCTCCTGATGCAGTCCGGTTTGAGCGAGAGCCTCGCTGGACGTTTCGAACCGATCCGGGTGACCCATTGGTCGTTCGCGGAGGTTTCCGCTGCGTTCGGCATCGACCTGCCGCGCTACCTCTACTTTGGCGGCTACCCGGAGGCGTACGGTCTGATCGCGGATGAAGACCGGTGGCGCGATTACGTGCTCGGGGCGGTCGTCGAGCCGAACATCGAGCGTGACATCCTTGCGTTGACCCGGGTCGACAAGCCCGCGCTCCTGAAGCGGCTGTTCGAGTTGGGCGCCGCCTACTCCGGTCAGATCCTGTCGTACAACAAGATGCTCGGCCAACTCGACGACGCCGGCAACACCACTACCCTGGCGCGCTACCTCGACCTGCTCGGCATGGCCGGACTGGTCGCCGGCCTGCCGAAGTACACCGGTACGGCCGCCGGGCGACGCGCGTCGAGCCCCAAGCTCAACGTGCTCAACACGGCCTTGATGACCGCCGGCTCCGGCTATTCCTTCGACGAAGCAATTGCCGACCGGACACTCTGGGGACGGATTGCCGAGACCGCCGTGGGCGCCCACCTGTACAACACGGCGGCGTCCAATGTTCGCGTGCACTACTGGCGGCAGGGCTCGCACGAGGTGGACTTCGTCCTGCACCGTGGCCCGCGGCTGGTGGCGATAGAGGTCAAGAGCGGCGACGCGCGCAGGGGCGCGACCACCGCGCTGCGGGGAATCCGGGAATTCGAACGGCAGTATGGTCCTCGCCGCTCGCTGCTGGTCGGAGCGGGCGGCATACCGCTCGACGAGTTCCTCGCAGCCCCCGCCGGCCATTGGCTTGAAGAAGCATGAGTCTCATCGGCCCATATCCGAGCGGTATCCAGGAGCGACGCCGCTCGCACGAAGAACGAGAGAGGAACCACGGCGATTGGATAGCCCACGTACGTTCCAATTTGGCTGAACTGAGCTCGGGAACGGGTAATCTCGCGACACTGTATTGGACCGGGAAGGCATACTTCGGCTCGCTCGTGGAGGCTCGCGGAAGCTGCCCCAAGGAACGGATCAGAAGCCTCTTTCGAAACGAGGAACCGCTGGTCGAGGCGGCACTCGCCGGCATGCGCGGCACCCTGAGCCGCAGCGACGTTCCGGATCCAGCCGAGATCATCAGTAATGTGGGAAGCGGCCAGGAGTACCGCGTAGCACTACCGTTCCTGGCCGGTATGGAAGAAATCGAACCGGAGACGTTGCTCCGACTGAGTGACAGGCAGGTAAGGCAGGCGCTCGCGTTCCGTTACTGCTCGCCTGCCCTCCGCCTGAGGCAGCAGGATTCGGCGTGGTACCGGACACTGCTGGACCGGTGTCCGGAAACCGTCGCCGACGTACTCGTCCGTTGCGCGGCTTCGATTCTTCGCAGCGGTAAGCACGACTACTCCATCGCTCATCAGCTACTCGGAGAAGATCATGCTCGCGTAGCCCGTCATGCGGCCATGCCGCTACTGCGCGGTTTCCCCCTGCGCTGCACGGCGGCGCAGCTTCAGAATCTGGACGAACTGCTCCATGCCGCCCATCGGTACGCCGATCGACGGTCCTTTCTTGAATTGATTGCGGCGAAGGTCTCGCGTCCGAGCATGACTGTCGCCCAGAGGGTTCACTGGCTGGCGATGGGAGTCATCGTTCGTCCGCGCAGCTACCTCGATCCCTTGAGAGACTTCGTACGACGCCGGGAGAGGCGCATGTCGCATCTCGCGGAGTTTCTGCTGCGGGCAGGTCCGACCATCGACGAGCTGACGGTACCGGCTCTGAAGTACTACATCAGCCTGCTCGGAAGTACCCTCGGACGTTGGTTCTCGCACGATTCGTATGTCTTGGCCACCGAGTCCGCCAGTGTGGCGCCATGTGTCTACCAGATGATCGAGCGCTTGGCAGCGCTTCCCGACCCGGAAGCACGCGCTGCGCTGGACGAGCTCGCGACAGACGAGGCGCTATCCTCCTGGAAGGTGAACTTGGTCGCCGCTCGCGACCGCCAAACGCGTGGTGCGGCGCGACGCCCTCCACCGGCATCCCGGCGTCGACCAGGCCTGCGAGACCTTGCGCGATGGTCGAGCCGCGAACCCGGCTGATCTCGCCGCCCTCGTGACCGGCGCACGATTTCGGTCTAGGCCGAAGTTCCAGAGCGGGAATCTTGTTAATTCGTTATTGATCTGAAAATTGCGCTCAACAGCCGATGTCCGTTACTGGCTACACTTGGGCGCTGACCTCCAGGAGATCGAAACAGCGCTGCTGCAGCGCGGTCGGTTCGCTGTGCATGGTGAACGTGGCGCCGCTATCCACTATCCGCACGCGGTTGGCCGTCAGCGTCCCCAACTCGCTCATCAGGCTGCGAAAGCTGTGCACCGGCAGACCGTCGTCGGTACGCTTGCTCGCCGCCTTCCGGTGTGCGGCCGGTGAGCGTTCCGCCGGTTGCACCACCGACTCGCGCAGCGCCTCGCCGGCGGCGCGGTCGTGGTCGTCGAACAGCACCGGCGCCAGCTTCCTGCGCATGTGCCACTCCACGTAGTAGGCCAGCATGCACAGGAACACGTGCGCCCGCACCCGGTCTGCGCTGCGGTGATAGATCGGTCGCACCTTCAGATCCACCGTCTTCATGCTGCGGAACGCACGTTCCACCTTGGCCAGGTCCTTGTACGCCGTCACCGTCTGCTCGGCGTCGAACAGCTCCGGCTCCACGTTGGAGCGCACGATGTAGAGCCCGTCCAGTTCTTCCTCGGCCGCGATCTTGTCCAGATCACGCGCGAACGAGAACGAGTCGTCGGTGATGGTGGTGGTGAAATGCTTGCCCACCTTGTAGTGGTTGATCACCTTGCCCACCCGCAGGCCGATCGCGCCGGCGCCGCGCAGCGGCTCCTTGGCGCGCTGCGTGGCCGTCACGATCGGCGTCAGTTCCTCCTCCGTGGAGGCCAGCAACTTCTGCCTCTTGCGCTGCCGTTGCTCGGCCAGGATCGGGTTGCGGCACACGATCAGCCGCTCGCCGGGGAACTCGGGTGAGCTGATCTCCGCCAGGTCACGCTCGTCGAACATGGTCTGCGCCACTTCGCCGGCCTCGATCAGCTTGCGGATGGTGGGCGCCCGCAGGGTCGTGATCCAGCGCAGGCCGTCGATCCCCTGCAGGTCCTCGCGGATGCGCGCGCCGGTGAGCATGCCGCGGTCGCCGACCAGCACGACGCGCTGCAAGCCGAAACGGTTGCGAATCTTGTCGACCTGAGCGGCGACCGTCTTGGGGTCACTGGTGGAGCCCTCGAATACCTCGACGGCGATGGGACAGCCGTCTGCGGTACACAGCAGGCCGAACACGATCTGCAAGGTGCCGCGTTTGCCGTCGCGGCTGTGACCACGGCGCGCCAACGGGCAGGTGTGGCCATGGAAGTAACTGGAAGTCAGGTCGTACAACATGAGCGTGTTGTCATGCAGATGGCGCTTGGCCAAGCGCTGCTCGATGCCGTGCTGGCGAGCGAGCAGCCAATCCATGGCGGCATACAGCTCATTCTCGTCGACGGCTCCCAACTGCAGCAGGTGGCCGAGGGAGGAGACGGCGCTTTCGGGGTTCAGGCCGCGAGCGGTGGCGAGTTTGGAGCGAGCGTCGACGACGCGAGCGACGATCATGGCGACGACCAGGTCGCGTTCACGGGAGGCGGGACGAGCGACGAGGGAATGGAGGGAGAGCTTGCGGAGGGAACCGAGGACGGCGGCGACGTGGCCGTGGGGATAGCTGCGCAAGATGGAGAGCAGTTCGTTGGGAGAGCGCAGAGCGATACCGCCGTTGAGGAGGACGCGCAAACCCTCGACGAGGTGATCGGGCCACTTGGAGAGGTTGGCGATGGTGCGTTTTTTGACCTTGCCGTGCTGGCGGAAGGACTCGCGGAGGAGGACGGCTGGGGGAGAGTTGCGGTTGGGGACGGTGTCGATGTACATGGGCACCCTACGGAGGGAATGGTAGATCATTTAATAATTACATGTCAACCAGATGAGAGAAAATTAACGCTGAACCACAGGACTATTTACATGGACACGATTTACACCCATGAACACGCTAATTCCTGTAATAGGAAACAGTTACAAGAACGGCCTCTCAAACCTCGGTCTAGGTGGTCGACGTGAGCCCGCCGCCTCCGTAACCCGCGTGCCGGGGTTGCCGATCCGGCATGACCCGACAAGCTGCGGCGCGCTATCATGGGGCCACCAATACGACAATCCGACAAGGAGTTCTGCATGGGCAACGACAAGCTGAGGACCATTCCGGTGAAGGACACCGATGCGCCCGAATTCGCGGAGGTGGCGCGCAAGATTAGCTGGCCGGCGAAAGACGCTGATCGGCCGTCGCAGTTCTGGCCGGCGATGAGCGGGTTCAACATCGGCTCCGGCACCGACGTGGACATCTCCTACCTGGAGTCGACCCGCTCGGAGCCGTCCAACGGCTTCGACCGCCACCTCAACACCGAGGAGCTGTTCGTGTGCCTGGCGGGGGAGTACGTGATGCCGATGGCGCCGTGCCGCAGGCCGGACGACCCCGACGACGAGCCGCGCATCGAGGACCTGATCGCGTTCCGGGTGCGCGCCGGAGATGCCTACGTGCTGAAGCCGAACGTGTGGCACAACGGCGGCTGGCCGACCAGGGAGGCGGGCTCGATGCGCTACATCATGGTGCTGTCCGGGCACCGAGCCGGCGAGGGCCACCAGGGGCGCGTCGACCACATCATGAAGACCCTGCCGGACGACCAGCAGGTCATCCCGGAAGGGCTGGCATAGCGCCGGCGCCATGTCGACGGCACTGCCCGATACGGGCCACATCAAGGCGGCCGTGATCGTCGGCGGCCACGGCTACGACGTTCCCGGATTCAAGACGCTGTTCGACTCCCTGGAGGGGGTGGACTGGTACCTGCAGGACATCGACAACTGGGCCGGCTCGCCGGTGGCGGACCAGTACGACGTGTTCGTGTTCTACCACATGGTGGCGTGGGGGGTGTGGAGCCTGCGCCCCGACATGGCCGAGCGCATCGACGAAGCCAACCGGCAGATCGGCACCACCGGCCAGGGCTGGTTCGTGTGGCACCACGCGCTGCTGTCGTATCCCGAGAGCGCCGCCTTCGACCGCGTGTGCAACTCGGTCGACCGCACGTTGAAGAAGCCGGGCCGGTTCACGCCGCGCATCGACATGAACGTGCACGTCGAGCACCCCGACCACCCGGTCACCGCCGGCGTGCAAGACTTCGCCATCTCCGGCGAAGGCTTCCTGCTGCCGGCATGCGGCCCGGACAGCACCGTCCTGCTGACCCACGACCACGCCGGCAACATCCCCTCGCTGGCGTGGTGCCACGAGCTGGACCGCTCGCGCGTGCTGTGCTGGCAGTCGGGCCACGACGCCACCGAGTGGACCAACCCCGGCTTCAAGAGAGTGTTCCAGCAAGGCATCGAATGGCTGGCCCGCCGTCGATAGGATGCCCGGACACCGCGGTGCGCGTGTACGCCTGTGGCCCCAACTTCGAGCGCCTGGGGCGGGTGGCGGCGCTGGCCAAGCGCAGGGGAGCCAGCATCGCCCAGGTCGCCCTGGCGTTCCTGCTCACCGGCCCCCTGAACGTGTTCGCCCTCACCGGCCCGCGCTCCCCCGCCGAATTCGCCGATAACGCCGCCGCCCTGGACATCACCCTCACCGCCGCCGAACGCGCCTGGCTCGACCTGGAAACCGATAGCACTCCAGTGTAAACTGCTGGTCAGTGAAACTACTCAGCATAGACGCCACGAACTACCGCAGCCTGCGTCATACGAGCGTCACCGTAGAAGACCTGACTCTCTTCATCGGAGCCAATGCTTCCGGAAAGAGTTCGATACTCGACGCACTTCGCTTCCTCAGCGAGGTGGTTAGCCCGCATCGCTCACCAAGGGGATCGGCTGGCCGATTTGGTCCCGAGTTGAGGGCGCCGGAAGTGTGCAGAGAGCAAGGAGGGGCCGTGGGGCGGCGGTGCGAGCGTGGTTTTCGTGCCACGCGCCGCTGATCAGGTCGTAATGGTCAGTCACAGGCGCTGCAAGCTGCGGAATTGGACGCACCTCCCCCTGGTCAGACCTGCTGCAGTGAGTTTCGTGGCGCTGTGGCGGGGCTACCCAGGTGCGTCGCGCACAGGGGCCACGCACACGGGGGCAGCGCGCAGGGCGGTGAGCGCCTGTGCGAACAGCTCCTGCAACGGATATACCGATGACAACGAGATCCGTACCCTGCGCACCGACACCTTGATACGTCCCGCGAGCTTGATCAGCCGCGCCCGGATGGTGTCGAAGCGCGCGTTGGCAAGCTCGGTTCCTTGCAGTCCCACGCGGCGCAGGATCGTCAACAGGATGCCGGCAAAGGCGGAGAAGTACAGCCGTATCTGATTGGCACGCATCGTCGCCGTCGAGGTACGGTCGGCGAACAGCCACAGTTGCTGCTCCTTGATGCGGTTCTCCATGTCACCACGGGCGCAGTACAGCTCTTCGTAGAGGGCCTGCTTGGCAATCGTCTGCCGGTCGAGGCTGGTCACCACGAAGCGCGGATTGCCGCCGCCGGTGCCAGGCAGCCACTCCGCCTTGGCCACCACCCGGCGGCTTCGGCTCCACGAGTCCAGCGTTCGGTAGCGGAACTCCCGGAACCGTCGCGACGCCTTCCCGCTCGCCGCACTGCGGCGCCGCGACTTGCGCAGCGCCTTGGCGATGCGCCGCTGCAGGCGTGCGTTGCGCGCCAAGCCGAGCACATAATCGACGCCGTTGTCCTCGCACCAAGCCATGATCGATTCGCGACAGAATCCCGAGTCACCGCGCACCAGAATCTTCGTCTCCGGCCAGCGTTGGCGGATCTGCGCCACTATCACTGTCAGTTCCTCCACCGCTCCGTCACTCGCGTCGCAGTCGGCGCGGCGCAGACGGCAGCGCAGCACATGCTCGCCACAGGTGATGTACAGCGGCAGATAACAGTAATGGCCGTAGTAGCCATGGAAGAAGCGGCCTTCCTGGTTGCCGTGCAACCGGTCATCGGTCGCATCCAGATCCAGCACTACCTGTGCCGGCGGTCGCCGCTCGCTGTCCAGAAACAGATCCACCAGCAGGTCGTCGATGATCCGGCCATCGGCGAGGATCTTCTTGTAGCGATGACACTTGGCCGTGTCTGGATCGCCCAGCTCCAGGCGGTTCAAGGTGCTGGACCCGGCCAGGGCGTGACCGCGGTCACGTTCGCGCAGGCGCTGCGCGCCGGTCACATCGGCGCACCCGGTGGCCAACGCCAGAGCGCTGTCGTCACGCAATCGGTCATGGTCATTGAGGTCCTCATAGCCGGCCGCCAGCCCCAGCACCCGCTGGGCGATCAGGATCTGAAGGGGATGCTCGACCCGCTCCGGATCGCGATAGTCGGTGAAACAGGCCGCCAGTCGGCCGGTCACGTCAAATAACCGGTCAGCTTCGCGGAGCAACAGCACGCCGCTGTCCGATGTCAGCCGACCGCCATCAAACGCGCCCACGACCGAGCGCCGTCCGAGACCTTCAAATAGCAGTTGTTCTGTAGTACAGTGTGTTTCCACGGGGTGGTTCCTTGTGGCTTTGTATTTGTTGCTACCATATACAGATAACCACAAATTCCACCCCGTGTCTATCCCCCTGGTGAGCTTTCCGGGTTAGGGCCCGTGATTTTGGTCCGCCAATCTACTCACGTGGCGGCTTCCTCAATCTCGCCTGGAAGGGCCAGGATGCCAGCTTCGTATCGCTTGCTGTTTCCTTCGATGAGGAGGACACCCGCTTCGACTGGTCCGTGAGATTGGTGAGGCAGGATCACGATTTCTTTGTTGAAGAGCAAGTGTCTGAAGCATCGAAAGGGCGTCCACCGGCCGAACTGCTCAAGGCCACGAATGGAGGAGGATGGTGGTGGTCTGGCGAAGAACAACGACAGGTAAAACTGAAACAGAGCCCCACGGCATGCGCGCTGAGTGCGGCTTCTGCCGATGCATCGTTCGCCGCCCGCAGGGTTACCGAGTTTATCAACCGATGGGGATTCTTCGACCCGAGTCCGTATCTCCTTCGCAGAAATGCAACGTTCGCGGACTCCTCGTCGTTCGATCTCCACGGACGCAATCTTGCTGAACGTCTGTACCATCTGCAGGAGTCGACCCGCGATGTGTTCGACCGAGTAGTCGCCGCGACCCGGCTGGTAGTCGGTCTTCCAGACAAGATCGAAGTGCGGGAGTCGGAGGATCGCTGCTACTTTGTACAACAAGAAACCGGACTCAAACACCAGGTCCATCAGATGGGTGTATCCAGTGGAACGCTTCGGATCCTGGCGCTGATGACCGCAATATACGGCCAACCCGGCACCACGCTGGTGGGTATCGAAGAACCGGAGAACTATGTACACCCAACAGCAATCAGCTCGTTGGTGAACCACATGCGTGACGCAGAAGAAATCCAGTTCATGGTAACAACGCACTCGCCACTGTTGCTTGACTGTCTCGACGATCCGGACGCGGTTGCGGTCGTGCGGCGTGACCCGGACAACGGAACCACCGTCTCGCGCGAGGGAAACGCGGAGGGCGTGCGAAAGGCGCTTGAGGAGTCCGAATTCGGTCTGGGTGAGTACCATAGTACCAAGGGCTTTGGACTCTGAACGGAGATGCCGAAAAGGGTCACCGTAATTGCATCTGGCGAAACAGAGCGACGCGCCATTCCAGTACTGTGGCGAAAGCTCGATGACGACGGAATCGAGGTCGACGTTCGAATTCCGCCGCACGGCAAACTACATGCGAAGGTCGTTCGACAAATTATCCAAGCACAGCGTTACGGAAGCGGTGATCGTCCACCTGATAAGTACGTAGTCCTTGTCGATACTGACGGAAAAACACCCGACGAAGCCCTCCGCGCGATCAGACAGCGCCTCTCAGAAACAATACCCGATGAGTTGCGACCACTTGTCAGGTACGCATACGCACAATGGCACCTCGAAGCGTGGTACTTCGCCGACGCCGAGAACCTCAGAAGACACATGAGCGGACGGTCACTCGGTCATGTTGACACTTCCAGACCCGATGAGGTCACCCGTCCGAAGGAGCACTTGAAGAACTTGCTCAGGCGTGGCAAGCTCGTATACAGCGCAAGATTGTCTGAAGAAATCGCTCAGGAGCTCAAACCACAAACGATATTTGCACGAAGCCCGAGCTTCCGTGAGTTCTGTTCCGCCGTACGCAACGGTCCCTTGGCCGATGACGCACAGTAACGCGACGTAAGGAATGAAGAACGTAGTTTCGTGACGTAGTAGAAAATGGAACAAAGTCGAGTGGCGCCGATCGGAGACAACCTTCGGTAAGCCAAGATCCCGGTACCGATTGGCGACTCACAGCAGCACACCGTCGCACGGAGTGTTCACGATGTGTCGACGCTCGTTGTGCCTCCTTGGACCTGTGACGTACACTGCCGGGGCATGAAACTGGAAGGAAGATGTGCGCTGGTGACCGGCGGGGCGTCGGGGATCGGCAAGGCGAGTTGCGAGCTGTTCGCCCGCGAGGGGGCGAAGGTCGCCGTGGTGGACGTGAACGGCCCCGGGGCCGAGGAGACCGCGCACGGGATTGGCGCGGCGGGAGGCACGGCGCTGCCGTTCACGGCCGACGTGACGGATGAAGACCAGGTGGCGCGGGCGGTGGCCGGGGCGGTGGCGGAGTGGGGGCCGATCGGCGTGCTGCACAACCACGCCGGCCTGCTGCCGGCCAACGACGCCTCGATCTTCGACATCGACGCGGCCACCATCGACGAGGCGCTGTCGATCAACGTCAAGGGGATGATCCTGGTCGGCAAGCACGTGGCGCGGGTGATGCGCGACGCCGGCGGCGGGGCGATCGTCAACACCGCCTCCGACCTGTCCTACATCGCGCTCGGCGGCCTCACCACCTACGTTACCTCGAAGAGCGCCATCCCCGGCCTCACGCGGGTGATGGCCGCCGATCTGGCCGACCACGGGGTGCGGGTGAACGCCGTGGCGCCCGGCTTCACCTACACCGGCATGACCGCGGGACTGCTGGACCAGCCGGACGTGCTGGAACCGATGCGGGAGACCTACCTGATCAGGGAGCTCGGCCAGCCGGTCGACGTGGCCAACTGCGTGCTGTTCCTGGCCTCCGACGAGGCGCGCTTCGTCACCGGCGCCGTGTTGGTGGTGGACGGCGGCCACACGGTCCGGTAGCGATGGCGCCGATCGGTTCCCGACCCGACGGGCGTCCGCCGAAGC
This sequence comes from Spirochaetia bacterium, assembly GCA_965208575.1. GTDB lineage: Bacteria > Spirochaetota > Spirochaetia > SZUA-6 > Bin103 > Bin103. The sequence goes on from CBDBOV010000004.1 coordinate 963,183, forward strand.
CGGCGCCGCTGCCACGATAGCCGGCTCGCGCATGCGTGCGGACTGGACGCCCTCCGACGAGCGGCGGGTGCGCGAACGCTACCCGGACATGGTGGAGTGCCCGCCGCCGGCGATCCATGCCTCGATCGAGTTGCTCGGCAGGCGCTGCACGGTCACCGATCTGAGCCACGAGATCGCGCCGAGCAACCCCACCTTCAAGGGCCACCAGCGCACGGTGATGTGGCAGCACCTGTCGCACCAGGACGTGCAGCAGTTCGGGCTTACCGAGCCGCCCTACTCCTACGAAGTGGTGGCGTTCACCCTGTGCGGCCACACCTCCACCCACTGCGACTCGATCAGCCACATCGTGCCCGAGCAGGGCGCCCGGCCCATCGACAAGAGCCCTCTGCAGTGGCACATGGCACCGGGGATCTGGCTCGACTTCCGCGCCAAGGAGCCCAACTCCTACATCACCCGCGCCGACCTGGAAGGGCAGATGGCCGAGCACGGGCTGCAGATCAGGCAGGGCTCGGTGCTGCTGTACGCCACCGGGTGGAGCGACAAGTGGTCCGGCGACCCGTACTCCTACATCGCCGGCTACCCCGGCCTGGACGAGGAGGCGAGCCACTTCCTGGCCGACTCCGGCGTGGTGGCGTTCGGCGCCGACGCGCCGAGCGTCGACTCCCACCACGAGGTGGCGGTGCGCCGCGTGCAGCCGGCGCACATGATGTGCCGGGAGCGCGGCATCCTGAACATGGAGAACCTGGCCAACGTGCACCGCATCCCGGAGCGCAGCTTCACCTTCATCGGCCTGCCGCTGAAGATCAGGAACGGCGCCGGCTCACCGATCCGGGCCGTGGCTATCACCGAGGATCGCGACTGAGCATGCAGGCGCTGGTGCTGACCGCTCCGAACCGGTTCTCGGTCGAGCAGGTGGCGGTTCCCGAAATCGGCGCGGACGACGTGCTGGTGCGCGTCGATACCACCTACATCTGCGGCACCGACCCGCACATCATCGCCGGCGACTTTCCCGGCTTCTGGCCCAGGTCGTACCCGTTCGTGCCCGGCCACGAGTGGTCGGGCACCGTGGTCGAGACCGGACCGGTCGCCGCCGGCCTCGGCTGGCGCGCCGGCGACCGCGTGTGCGCCACCTCGCACTGCGGCTGCGGCTACTGCCGCATGTGCCTGACGGGGCGCTACAACCTGTGCCTGAATTACGGCAACGAGGCGGTCGGCCACCGCCAGTACGGCCACTACACCCCCGGCGGTTACGCCGAGTACGTGGCGGCCAGCGTCAAGAGCGTGTACCGCATCCCCGACAACCTGTCCCTGGCCGACGCGGCGGTGATCGACCCGCTCTCCATCGCCCTGTACACGGTCAAGCGCACCCGCCTGCAGCCGGGCGCCGACATCGTGATCCTCGGCGCCGGTCCGCAGGGCCTGATGGCGATCCTGTGCGCGGCGGCACTCGGCGCCGGGCGCATCATCGCCGCCGGCAGCGGCGAGCGGCTGGCACGCGCCCGCGAGCTGGGCGCCATCGGCATCGACTACCGCGCCGCCGACGTGGTCGAGGAGGTGCGCCGGCTGACCGGCGGCCTCGGCGCGCCGCACGTGGTGGAGTGCGCGGGTACGACACAGGCGTTCCGGCAGGCGTGCGAACTGGCCGCCAAGGGCGGCGTGATCTCCGCCATCGGCCTGCCCGCCGAGGACGCCCCCGTGCCGGTGCGCCGCCTGGTGCTCGACGAAGTGGAGATCCGCGGCGGGCGCGCCAACCCCAACACCGCCGAGGAAGCCCTCTCCCTGGTCATCAACGGCCGCGTCGACATCGCCCCGCTGTTCACCCACCGCTTCCCGCTCGCCGAATTCGCCGACGCGCTCGACACCTTCAGCGGCCGCGTCGACGGCGCCATCAAGGTGGCCGTCTGCCCGGCCGACCGACCCTCCTGACGTGGCCGGGCAGTCGCCGCGCCCCGCGCACCAGGTAGTCGACTCGCTGCCGGTATGGGGCGTGCCGGTCGCAGAGGCCGTGGAGCAGATGCAGCGCTGCCGGGTGCGCGCCGACTACGCCGCCCTGATGGCGGACCACCACCTCGGCTACGCGGTGCCGGTGGGCGGCGTGATCGCCTGGGCCGACCACGTCAGCCCATCGGGAGTCGGCTTCGACGTCTCCTGCGGCAACAAGGCGGTGCTCCTGGATGCCGACGCCGGGGAGGTACGCCGCCACATCGGTACGATCATGGATGACCTGTGGCGCACCCTGTCGTTCGGCATCGGGCGCAGGAACCGCGAGCCGGTGGAGCACGAGCTGTTCGACGACGACCCCGCCTGGGAGCTCCCCGAGGTCGCGCAGCACCGCGACATGGCGCGCGCCCAGCTCGGCACCATCGGCTCCGGCAACCACTACGTCGACCTGTTCGCCGACGAGGCGGACCGGGTGTGGGTCGGCGTCCACTTCGGCTCGCGCGGCCTCGGCCACAAGATCGCCAGCCACTTCATCCGCGCCGGCGGCGGCCGCGACGGCATCCACGTCGATCCGGTGCTGCTCGCGGCCGGCAGCGACCTCGGGCAGCGCTACCTGGCGTGCATGCAGCTCGCCGGCCGCTACGCCTACGCCGGGCGCGACTGGGTGTGCGCCCGCGTCGCCCGCCTGCTCGGCGCCACGGTCCTGGACGAGGTGCACAACCACCACAACTTCGCCTGGCGCGAGCACCACTTCGGGCGCGACCTGTGGGTGGTGCGCAAGGGCGCCACCCCGGCGTTCCCCGGGCAGCGCGGCTTCATCGGCGGCTCCATGGGCGACATCTCCGTGATCGTGGAGGGCGTCGACAGCGAGGAGAGCCGCCTCACCCTGCGCTCCACCGTGCACGGCGCCGGCCGGGTGATGTCGCGGCGCCGCGCCGCCGGCAAGCGCCGCCGCCGGCGCGGGCGCGTCGAGCAGATCACCCAAGGTGAAGTGAGCCGCGAGATGATGCAGGAGTGGCTGCAGCGGACCGGCGTGGAGCTGCGCGGCGCCGGCACCGACGAGTCACCGCACTGCTACAAGCGCATCGAAGAGGTACTCGGCTGCCACGCCGCCAGCATCCGCATCCTGCACACCCTCACCCCCCTCGGCGTCGCCATGGCCGCCCCCGACGAATTCGACCCCTTCCGCGACTGAACGCTCTCATCAATTGACAGCACATATTGCTGTCAATACGATTGGGTGGCGATGAGTTCCACGGTCACGGTCCGCAATATCGATCCGGCAGACAAGTCCTGGCTCAGGCGCGAAGCGCGCCAGATGGGCGTATCAATGGAGGAACTGGTCCGCCGGCTCATTCGAGAGAAGCGCACGAAGGCCGGTCGGCGCCCCAAGCCGTCCGAAGCGTTCCGACGGTACTTCGGACCCGACCATGGCGTCGAGTTGCCGCCGCCGGAGCGGTACGCGTACCGGCGGGTGGAGTTCGGCTCGGAAGATGAGAGATGACGGACCCGTCGCTTGGCTGATCGATACGAACGTCGTCTCCGAGATGATGCGCCCGAACCCGGAGCCGCGCGTGGCCGCATTCCTGGACCAGATCGCCGACGATGGGATCGGTCTCGCGTCAATCACCGTGTGGGAGATCCTCAACGGCATCGGCCGGCTTGACGCCGGGCACAGGCGCGCACACTTGGCAGACCGGTTCCAAGATCTTCTGGGCGACCTGTTCGAGGACCGGATAGTCGATTGGACAAGCGACCATGCGCGGGCGTGCGCCCGCATCATGGAACACAAGCGGCGCCGGGGAGAGCCGCTCGACGACCACCTCCCGGACGCATTCCTCGCCGCCACCGCGGCGCACCTCGGTCTTACCGTGGTCACGCGAAACACGAGTCAATTCCGCAACACCGGCGTCGAAGTGGTGGATCCGTGGTCTCGGGGCTGAACGTTACTGCACCGCGCCGAGGGTGAGACCGCGGACGAATCTGCGGTGGTGCTGGACATGCGCTACACTTGGAGCAGGCAGCAAATGGATCTTGAGCGTTACGGCATTCACGTCCGGCAGATCGTCCGCAACCCCTCCCCTGCCCTCCTCTACGAGTCGGCGCTGCGCCACGAGCGCGGCACGGCGATCGCCGCCAGCGGCGCGCTCGTTGCGATGAGCGGCGCGCGCACCGGGCGCAGCCCCGCCGACAAGCGGATCGTGGCCGAACCCGCCACCCGCGATGACGTGTGGTGGGGCGAGGTGAACATCGAACTCGACGAGCACACCTTCGAGATCAACCGCGAGCGCGCCATCGACTACCTGAACACGCTGGAGTTGCTGTACGTGATCGACGGTTACGCCGGTTGGAGCACCGCGCACCGCGTCAAGGTGCGAGTGATCTGTGCGCGCGCCTACCACGCCCTGTTCATGCACAACATGATGGTGCGCCCGAGCGCCAGCCAGCTTCGCCACTTCGGCACGCCCGACCTGCTGATCATCAACGCCGGTGCCTTTCCGGCCAACCGCTACACCACCGGCATGACCTCCACCACCTCGATCGACCTGCACCTGACGCGCCGCGAGCTGGTGATCCTCGGCACCGAGTACGCGGGCGAGATGAAGAAGGGGCTGTTCACGGTGATGAACTACCTCATGCCCAAGGCCGGCGTGCTGTCCATGCACTGCTCGGCCACCGCGGCGGACAGCGACGGCACCGATAGCGCCATCCTGTTCGGGCTGTCCGGCACCGGCAAGACCACCCTGAGCCACGATCCGGGCCGGCGCCTGATCGGCGACGACGAGCACTGCTGGGACGACCACGGCATCTTCAACATCGAGGGCGGCTGCTACGCCAAGGTGGTGGATCTGGCCGAGGAAGCGGAGCCGGACATCTACCGCGCCCTGCGCTTCGGCGCGGTGCTGGAGAACGTGGTGTACGACACCCGGAGCCGCGAGGTGGCATACGCGGACACCTCGCTGACCGAGAATACGCGCGGCTGCTATCCCATCGAGTTCGTGCCGCAGGCGGCGACGCCGTGCGTGGGCAGCCACCCGCGCCACGTGATCTTCCTCGCCTGCGATGCATTCGGCGTGCTGCCGCCGGTCGCGCGCCTGACGCCGGCGCAGGCGGAGTACCACTTCATCAGCGGGTACAGCGCCAAGATGGCGGGCACCGAGGTGGGTGTAACGGAGCCGGAGGCTACCTTCTCACCATGCTTCGGCGACCCCTTCCTGGTGTGGCACCCCACGGTATACAGCGGTCTGCTGGCCGAGCGGCTGCGCCGCCACGACAGTGAGATCTGGCTGCTCAACACCGGCTGGAGCGCCGGCCCGGCGGGCCGCAGCGAACGTATCCGGCTGCGCCACACCCGCGCGATGCTCGACGCCATCTACGCCGGCACGCTCGCGGCCGTGCCGGCGGTCGCCGATCCGGTGTTCGGGCTGGCGGTGCCGAGCGCCTGTCCGGGGGTGCCCGGCAAGATCCTCATGCCGCGCCACGCATGGCGGTCGCCGGAAGCGTATGACACCGCCGCCGCGCGCCTCGCGGCTCAGTTCCTCGACAACTTCCGCGTCTACGAGGCACACGCTTCTGCCGCGGTGCGCGCTGCCGGACCGAAGGGGAGGATCACTCCATGACCGGGTAGATCGCCCAAACCATCCGAGGTGCGACCGCTCCAAACAGGTCAAGCGACGATCCTGGACAGTGCACCGAGCTACTGCCCCACGCAAGCGCACGCTCGGCCATCCGGGCTAGCTGGTTGCGGGAAATTGCAAATGAGAGCCATGTGGCTCTGTGCACCAGAGTGGATGTACGCTATTCTGTGACCGCAGGGAGATGGTCATGAAATCGCTACACTCCTACTCTGAACCCGGGACCTTGCTCGAGACCGAGCCACTACGGCTGGCGAAGCTACTCTCGCTAAGCGTTCCCGAGGACTTCGACGAAGTAGCACTTGCTCGCACCGTGGCAAAGGGACTTCCGCCTAGTAGCGTGACTGCGCTGATTGAGGTGCTTGACATCGACCGGTCGGAAATCATCGGGCCTGTCATTCCGCGGGGAACGCTACAACGGCTGACGAAGAGCGGCAGACCGCTTTCGAGGGAGTATAGCGAACGGATCTACTCCCTCGGTCGCGTGATCGATGCCGTTGGACGCGCGTATCACGGCGACTCCAAGCAGGTCAAGGGATTCCTGTACCGTCCGCATCAGATGCTTGGTGGCGATACGCCCCTGCACATGGCGCTATCCAGCTCTGCTGGTGCAGACGCCGTGCTGAGTCTGCTTGATTGGGCGGATGCCGGCGTCTCTGTTTGATCACCCGAGACAACTACCGTCTGCCCTCACCGCTTACCGCATCGGCGATGCGAACGGTAGATTCCCTGTTTACAGCGCGGAAGGCGCTCGTACGAACGATCGCGGTCGCTGGCACCGGCGCGGCGACCGTGTGATCTACGCCTCGGAACACTACTCCACCGCGATGCTCGAGACCTTGGTGCGATGGAGCGGGGCTCCGCCATCCAATCAACACTACGTCGAAGTCACCATTCCCGCCGGTGTCAGCTACGAGGTAGTCACGGACCATGTCCTCCCTGATTGGCATCATTCTGCCCGCACGGTCGCGCGGAAGTTCGGCCACGCGTGGTACGAACAGCAACGAAGCGCGATTCTGATAGTTCCGTCGGTTGTAGCTCGCCTCGAAAGAAATATCATCATCAACGCGACGCACGAAGAGTTTGGGAGGATCACTCCAGGACTCGACACGCCGGTTTGGTGGGACCAGAGGTTGTTTGGCTGAGTCTGTACGGTCACTCCGTGACATGGAAGACGATGAAAGCCAATGCCGGCCGGCCGGCTTTTTTCGGACCAGAGCAGTCGGATCCAAACCACTGCCGCGGTATCGACTCGGGATGAACGCCCTGCGCTACTGGCCGACGTAGGTGCCATGCTCGGTCATCAGGGCGAGCAGGTTGCCGGCGGGATCGCGGAAGAAGGCCATGCGCAGCTCGTAGTCGGCGGCGGAGTGGATCACCTGCGGCGGGCCGTCGAACGTGACGCCACGTTCCTGCAACTCCGCGCATCGGCGGTCGATGTCGGCTACCTTGAAGTAGAGCGTGCAACCCGCCCCCGCGCTGCCGGCGCCGGAAGACAGCATGAGACGCACATCACCGCAGTCGAAGAACGCCAGGTTCGGCCCCGGCTGGGCGATGAACGGAACGCCGAGGGTGTCGCGGTAGAACGCTACCGCGGCATCGACATCGTCCACCGCCAGCGCTACCTGCCCGATGTGCCAGCTCGGTGCTTCGCTTGCGGACATCTTCAGGCGCTCCGCAGGCAGGCGGCGATGCGCTCGGCGCCGGTACGCAGGTCCTCGACGCCCACCCGCGAGTAGGCCAGGCGCAGGTACTCCGCGTCCGGTGCCGGCCCCTCCGCCGGAAAGAACCCGCGCCCGACCGGAAACACCACGCCGCGCGCGAGCGCACGCTCCTGTACTTCCTGCGCCTTGAGCGGCCCGGTCAGGCGCAGCCAGAGAAAGAACCCGCCCGCCGGCTCGGTGAACTGCACCACTTCGCCACACAGGTCGCGCAACGCGCCGGCAAGCGTCCGCATCTTGGTCCGGTACACGGTCCGCATCCGCGCCACGTGGGACTCCAGTTCGCCGGACACCATGAATTCGTACAGCATGCGGTGCTGCAGCGGGCTGTTGCCCATGTCGAAGCGCGCCGGCATCAGCAGGCGCAACAGTTCCGGGCGCGCCTGCAGCCAGCCGACCCGCAGGCCGGGCGCGATCACCTTGGAGAAGGTGCCGGCGGTGATCACGAAGTGTCCCTCGGCCAGCGCGCCGAGCGTCGGGAGCAGTTCGTCGCCGAAGTACAACTCGTTGTAGGCGGTGTCCTCCAGCAGCAGGACGCCGTGGCGGGCGGCCACCTCCAGCAGGTTGCGGCGGCGCGCGACCGGCATCGTGACCCCGGTGGGATTGTGGAAGGTGGGCGACACGTACACCATCTTCGCCGGAGTGCCGGCCGCGGCGAGCCGTGCCAGCGTGTCGTCGAGCCGGTCGACGCACATGCCATGCGCGTCCATCGGCACGCCGACCAACCGTGCGCCGTGGCCGCGGATGGTGCGCAGGGAGCCGGAGAATGCCGGCACCTCGGTCACCACCACGTCGTCCGGATCGAGCAGCGCGGAGCAGGCGAGGTCGATGGCGCCGGCGGCGCCGTTGGCGAGCACGAAGTGATCGGCGCCGATCGCCGGCTCCCGGTCGCGGGCGAAGAACCGCGCCACCTCTTCCCGCAGTGGTTCATGGCCAAGCGGCCCGCCGTAGGAGAGCGCCGCCGCCCCGCGCTGCGCACCAGTATCGAGCGCCGGCGCACCGTTCGGGTCGCACGCGCACTCCGCCGGAGCGGTGCCGCTCGCCGATACCCCGTTGCCGGACGGCTCGGCCATGAGGGTGTCCTCGGCGTCGAGCCCGAGCGCGCGGGCGGTCGCCGCCAGCAGCCCGCGCCGCGGCAGCGTGGCGTCGTCGGGGATGCCGCCGGCCAGCGAAATCGGCGGCACCTCCGGGTCGGGCTGCCGCGATGAGAGCCCCCAATCGGTGACCGACCCCGCGCTCAGCTTGCGCACCCGCCGCGATACCAGCGCACGCAAATCGCGCGCCTCCCACCGTTCCGTCAAGACCTGTCCTGTAGCGCTCACGCTCCCAATGTAATTCGCTCCACACCACCGGTCACGCTCCACGCTCCATCGTGCGCAGTCCGGCAGCGTGGCGCACTCAGGTCGGCCGTGCGCCCTTGCACGACAAGGCCTCCACCTCCACCCGCCTCCCGACCGTGGCCGGGTGGGACACCGGAGCCCCGCCCGCTTGCGGCGCGCGCCGACATGCGGTGTACTGCGCGGCATGATCCGCGCTCTCACCCGCCTGATGACCGGTCCACCGGTCAGGGCAGGCGTGATCGGTACCGGTCACTACGCCACCGCCATCGTGTGCCAGTCGCGCTCGATACCGCAGCTCGAAGTCTCGGTGGTAGCCGATGTCGACATCGAACAGGGGCGGCGCGCCTATCGCCTGGCCGGCGTCGACGACCGGCGCATCGTGGTGTGTGACCGCCGCGCCGCCGCGCTGGCCGCCATCGAGCGCGGCGACAGCGTCGTGCTCCCGGATGCGGAGCTGATGATGGACCTGCCGCTCGCCCTCGTGGTGGAGGCGACCGGGCAGGCGGAGGCGGGCGCGCGCCACGCCGCGGCGGCGATCGCGCACGGCAAGCACGTCGCCATGGTCAACAAGGAAGCGGACGTCAGCGTCGGACCGATCCTCAAGCACCGAGCCGACCGCGCCGGGGTGGTGTACAGCGCCGTGGACGGCGACCAGCACGGCCTGCTGATCGGCCTGGTGGACTGGGCGCGCACCCTCGGCCTGCGCGTGATCTCCGGCGGCAAGGCGGGCGACCGCGATCACATCTTTGACCCCGTGCTGCGGATGGTCGCGCACTCCGGCGGCCGGTTCCAGGTCGATCTCGATGGCGAGCAGGCCGCCGCGTTCGCACCGATCGACGCGCAGGATGCGGGCGTCACGGTCGCCGCGCGGCGCCGCTCCCTGCGCCACGTTTCCGGCATCGGCGGCTGGGACGTGGGCGAGATGGCGATTGCCGCCAACGCCACCGGCCTGCTGCCCGACGTGCCCGAGCTGCACGCGCCGATCACGCGCATCGCCGAGATCCCCGCGGTATTGTGCAGCCGCGCGGAGGGCGGCATTCTGAACCGCGACGGGGCCATCGAGTCGGTGATCTGCCTGCGCCAGCCGCACGAGGCAGGCCTCGGCGGCGGCGTGTTCGTGGTGGTAGACAGCGCCAGCGACTACGCGCGCCGCATCATGGTGAGCAAGGGGCTGATCGGCAACCGCCGCGGCTCGGCGGCGCTCGTCTACCGCCCGCACCACCTGTGCGGCGTGGAGACCCCGCTCACCATGCTGTGCGCCGCACTGCTCGGCGCGCCGACCGGCGCCGGCGAACTGCTGCCGCGCGTGGACGTGGTGGCGCATGCCGCCGAGGATCTCGCGAAGGGAGAAGTGTTGCCCGGCGACCACAGTCCGCGCCTCAAGTTCCTGATGACCCGGGCCGCGCCGCTGGACGCCGGCGCCCCGCTCCCGTTCCACCTGGCCAGCGGCAATCGCCTGGCGTGCGATGTGGCCATCGGCACGCCCCTCACCGCCGCCACTGTTGAGGAGCCGCCGCACTCGACGCTGTGGGAATTGCGCCGGGAGCAGGACGCCCACTTTCTGAACAGCGACCGCTGACGCGCCGTGACCGCCGCCGCGGCACCTCCCGGAACCCGCGCCGCCCGCCGGTCCGGTCGGATGCGGTGTGCCGCCAACCGGCATCCCACGCTCTGCCGCTGAGCGCGCTCAAGCGACTGCCGCCGCACTCATGAGTCGGCACGGTCACTCCGTGACATGGACGACGTTGAACCGATACCCGAGCATCGCTCGGCTGCCGGCTCTTCGGACCAGGGCACCGGTGGGCGCCGCGTGACAGCGCACAACGTGGCTGCGCGTGGCTACTGCGACTACCCTTGCACGTGAGACCGTAGCGAGATCGGTCTTGGCGATGAGCTGTGACACACCTGCGCACCCCGGCCCGGTCGAGTGCAGCCGCCGGCCCCGTCCGGGTGACAACGCTGCGGGGACCTTCGACAGCCGCGGCCGCGGAGGACCGTCTCGCTTTGGCTATGGCGCATGCTCCCGCAGGCGGGTTGCCAAGTCGGACACCGCGCCGGCATCCGCGGCCGGGTGCCGTTCCTGGGTGCGGCGTCGGAGGTCCTTGACCATCACGGCGGCGGCCGCCGCCTCGTCGGGGCCGATGATCAGCGCGTAGCGAGCGCCGACCCGGTCGGCGTGCTTCAGTTGGCGGTCCAGGCGCTGATTCGGGTCCAGGCACAACTCTACGGCGACCCCGCGCGCGCGCAGTGCCTCGGCCAGGCGCCCCGAGGCCGCCTGCAGACCGCCGTCGAACACCGTGACGACCGCCGTCGGGCCACTCGCCGCCGGCACCGGAACGCGGTCGAGCGCGCGCAGCAACTCCAGCAGCGCCAGGTCGCCAACCGCCATGCCGACGCCGGGAATGCGCTGCTTGCCGCCCACCTGACGGGTCAGGTCGTCGTAGCGGCCGCCGCCGAAAATCGCGCGCCGCAGATCGCCGGTGGCCCACGCCTCGAACACCGTGCCGGTGTAGTAGTCGAAGCCGCGCGCAATGGCGCGGTCGATGCTCGCGTACTCGTCATGGCCGCCGATGGCGAGCTGCTCCATGATGGTCGCCAGCCGTGCCGGGGGCTCGGTCACTGGCGAGCCGACGAACGCCACCAGCTCGCCGGCCTGCCCTTCGCCCAGGCCCAGTTCGACCAGTTGGCCTTGCGCGCGCTCATCGCCCACTTTGTCCAGACGGTCGATCACGGCGAACACCCCGCGCACCTGTTCCGCGGCGACGCCGAGCGTCCCGGTGAGCTCGGCCTCCATGGCGGCGCGGTCGTTGATCCTGATCTGCACCTCGGCCGGGCCGAGCCCAAGCGCCCTGAACAGCGCGCAGGCCACCTGGATCACCTCGGCGTCGGCGACCGCGCTCTCGCTGCCGAGCAGGTCCACGTTCCACTGGAAGAAGGAGCGGCCGCGGCCGCGCTGCGGGCGCTCGTAGCGGAAGAACTGTCCGAACGACTGCCAGCGCGCCGGCAGGGCGATCTCCCGCTCCCGCGCCGCGATCATGCGCGCGAGGGTGGGCGTCAGCTCAGGGCGCAGCAGCAGCGCCTTGCCGTCGCGGTCCTGGATCCGGAACGTCTGCTTGGTAATGATCTCTTCGCTGCTCTTGCCGAGATACAGGTCGAGGTACTCGACCGCGGGCCCCTCGTACTCCCGGTAGCCGTAACCGCGGCCGGCGGCCAGCATGATCTCGCGCAGGGCGATCTGCTGCGCCCAGTCATCCGGGTAAAAGTCCTGCGTCCCCTTGACGCGCGCTACAGGAGGCATAGGCCGTAATATAGCAACAGCGGACACCCCGGCGCGTCAGACGCCTGCGGAATCACTCGTTCAACGCGTCGGATATCCGCCTTCCAACCTCCGGGTCTTCGAACATGGATGTGTGGCTGCCATCCTGAACGGCGACCACCGTGCTGCCCGCCGACTCCAGGAACGTGACCTCGTCGTCGGTCAGCCGTCCCACGTTGATGTCTTTGGTTCCGTAGACGTAGATGACCCGCTGCAGGTCTTCGCCGCGTAGCAGTTCCGTGTAGCGATCGTATCCGGTCGCCCCGGCGATGCGCATCTCCATCAGTTCACGGGCGGTCTTGGGGGGAAACAACGGATGATCCTGTCCGGGAACCTCCGTCGGCGTCACGGCGTCCGGGAAGAAATATTCCGTCCCCGTCAGAAATCCGCTGACCACCTCTTCCTGCATGTCCAGGCGGCCCGCCATCAGCAGGTACCGATCGGCCGCGTCCGGGCCTCTGAGCGCCAGATAGCGTGCTAACAGGAACGCGCCGTAGGAGTGCCCGATCACCACGACGCGCTTGTCCTGAGCCTTGAAGTGCTTGATCGTGCGGTCCAGGATCTCGACGCTTACGTCCACCTCCGCCTGCAAGTCCGCAAGCGGCCACTCGCCGTCTCGCTCGGCCAGGTCGTGATTGAGGGTAAGGGTCTGATGGACCTGAACGAACTGTACGTCCTCTCGCCCCGGGTAGAAGGTGAAGGAATCGTACGCCGACGGATCGAACTCATGGATGGGGCCACCCTGTTCGAAGATCCACACGGTATCGGACTCGACGTTGTTGAGCGTCCTGAACAGCTCGGTGACGTCGGCGGGAATCGGCGTCGGCTGGTATGGCACGAAGCCCCGGCCACAACCGGTGACGAGAGCCCCTGCAAGCAGGAGAGTGGTCAGCGCAAGGCGCGAGCGGTGGTTCCTGATCGGCATGTTTCTACCCTCCCTTCGAGGTCGTCCAAGAAGTGAACGTATCCATTGTACGACGGAGACGTATCCATTGTATCGCCCTGGCGCCGCGGGAACTTGATCGGCGTTCGCCGGGCGACTCGGGGGCCGGGCGCGTCGTATAGTTGCGGCCGAGGCAGGAGGTTCCATGGCATTCACCGTTTGCGTTACTACCGAGTACGACCGCGAGGTGATTGCGCCCGCGCTGGCGCAGTTGCCGCCGGAGGTGCGGGTCACGTTTGGGCCGGAGGTGGGGCGCGACCTGACTCGCGGCGAGGTCCTGACGGCGGCCGCGGATGCCGGCGCCGTGATCGCGAGCAGTGAGGCGTACGACGCCGACCTGTTCCGGGCGCTGCCGGGGTTGCGCATGGTGACCCGCGACGGCGTCGGCTACAACGCGGTCGACCTGGAGGCGGCCACCGAGCACGGCGTGCTGGTGACCAACGCGCCGGTGATGCACGTCGCCACCGCCAACTTCGCCATGGGGCTGATCACCGCTCTGGTACGGCGCATCGTGGTGGCGGACCGCGAAACCCGCAACCGCGGCTGGACGCGCCGCGAGCTGTTCCTGGCGCCGGGCCTGGACGCCATGACCCTCGGCATCGTGGGCTACGGCAACATCGGTCGCGGCGTGGCGCAGCGGGCGCTTGCGCACGGCATGCGGGTGCTGGCGTTCAGCCGCGGCCTGACCGCCGCCCAGGCGCAGCGCGACGGGGTGACGCTGACGCCGGTCGACCAGATCCTGGCTGCCAGCGACGTGGTGAGCCTGCACGTGCCACTGACCGACCACACCACCGGCCTCGTCGGGGCAGCGGAACTGGCCAGCATGAAGCCGGGCGGCTACCTGGTCAACACCAGCCGCGGCGCGGTAGTGGACGAGGCGGCGCTGATCGAAGCGCTGCGTTCCGGTCACCTGGCCGGCGCCGCCCTGGACGTGTTCGAGGAGGAGCCGGTGGCCGACGACAACCCGCTGCTGACCATGGAGAACACCATCGTCAGCCCGCACATCGGCAGCGACACCACCGTGGCCACCCACGGCGCCGTGCAGATGTGCGTGGCCAACATCACCGCCTACCTGCAGGGCGCCCGGCCGCCCAACCTGCTCAACCCGGAGGTGCTCAACCGCATCGAGCTGCCCGGCTGAGCCGCTCCTGCCAACCGGTGGAGCAACGGACGGCGCATGCGCGTCAACTCACCGGCCGCCGGGAGCGCCGGCGAGGCCCGCGCCTGGTGCAGGCGGGGTGCGACACCCGAGGCGCGCTGCCGCAAGCCGCCGTGCGCGTCCCCGCACCGCCGCCGGCGCGCGGCGCACGCCCGCCCTTGGAGACAGCCGGATGTCGTCCGGGTCCGCCGGCAGCGCGGCGCGGCCCGGCAAGGCCCGACAGCGGGGCGGGTGCAGCGGGACGCCATTCATGCTACCTTCGCCGCCGTCATGGCCAACCAAATCAGCGACGCTCCACGGGGCGTGACCAAGCAGAGTGCCGACGTTCCTTGCCAGCCGGTCGCGGCCGGCACCGCCACCGAGACGCACGTGCTGATCGGTCCGGACGACGGCGCGCCCAACTTCGCGCTGCGCCGCTTCGTGATGGGCGCCGGCGGCGGCATGCCGCGCCATACCAACGCCGTGGAGCACGAGCAGTTCGTGCTGACCGGCGCGGCCCGGGTCACCATCGGCGACACCGTGCACGACGTGTGCGCCGGCACAGCGCTGTACATTCCCGCCGAGGTGCCGCACTCCTACGAGGTGACCGAGGCGCCGTTCGAGTTTCTGTGCATCGTCCCCAACCGCGAGGACTGCATTACCCTGGTCGAAGGGTGAGGCGGTGACCATGCCTGCCGATGCCGCCGATCCCCCGCCGGCGAGCGGCAGCGAGTTGTGCTACCTGCCGGCGCTGGATCTGCGCGACCGCTACCGGCGCGGTGAGCTGTCCCCGGTGGAGGTGACGGCGGCGGTCCTGGATCGCATCGACGCGCTGCAGCCGCGCCTGAACGCCTTCGTCACCGTGACCCGCGACCGCGCCCTCGAGCAGGCGCAGGCCGCGGAACGCGCCTACCGCGACGGCAGCGCCGGGCCGCTCGCCGGCATCCCGCTGTCGTTGAAAGACCTCGTTCCCACCCGCGGTGTGCGCACCACCATGGGCTCCCTGCTGCAGCAGGACTGGGTGCCCGACTTCGACGCGCCGGTGGTGGAACGGCTGCTCGGCGCAGGCGGTGTCCTGCTCGGCAAGACCAATACGCCCGAATACGGCTGGAAGGGCGAGACCAGCAACCGGGTGAGCGGCACCACTCACAACCCGTGGCGCCACGGCCGCACCCCCGGCGGTTCCTCCGGCGGCGCGGCGGCCGCGGTTGCCGCCGGACTCGGGCCGCTCGCCCAGGGCTCGGACGGCGCCGGGTCGATCCGCATCCCGTCCTCGTTCAGCGGCATCTTCGGCATCAAACCGTCGTTCGGGCTGGTACCGCAGTACCCGGCCAGCGCCGTGGAGCTGCTGTCGCACGTCGGGCCGATGACGCGCACGGTGCGGGACGCCGCGCTGATGCTCGGGGTCATGGCGGGCGCCGATCCGCGCGACCCGCACTCCTGGTCGCGGCCGTGCGACTACCTGGCGCTGCTGCAGGAGGAGCCCGAGCGGCCCGCCGGGCCGGTGCGCGTCGCCTGGTCGCCCGACCTCGGGACGGCCACCGTCGACCCCGAAGTGGCGCGCCTCACCGCGGCGGCCGCGCAGCGCTTTGGCGAGTTGGGTTACGACGTGGAAGAGGCGAGCCCCGACGTTGCCGATCCGTGGGAGTTGATCAACGTGATGTGGTGCGTCGGCGAGGCCGGCGTGCACGGCGCCCTGTTCCCGGAGGTGCGCGACGACCTCGATCCCGGCCTGGCCGCGATCATCGACACCGCGCACACCTACCGCGCCCTGAACGTGGCGGCCGCGTTGCGCGCGCGGCTCGACTACTACCACGGCATGCGCGCCTTCATGGAGCGCTACGACCTGCTGCTGACACCGACCATGCCGCTGCCCGCCTTTGCCGCCGGGCTGGACCAGCCGGACCGGATCGGCGAGCAGGTGCTGGACGCCGGGCTGAGCTGGACGCCGTTCACCTACCCGTTCAACCTGACCGGCCAGCCCGCCGCCACCGTGCCGTGCGGATTCACCGGCGACGGGCTGCCTGTGGGCCTGCAGATCGTCGGCCGCCGCCACTCCGACAGCACGGTGCTGGCCGCAGCGGCCGCGTTCGAGGCGGCCCATCCCTGGGCCCACCACCGTCCGCGGCTGTAGAAGATCCGGCGGCGAAGCCATCCGCGACCCGCTCCCGCGGGGCCGCCGCCGCGTGCAGGCGTCCGTTGGTGCGCCGCCGGCGCCCTTGACGGTCCGCGTCGGCGGCGCTTCGGGGCGGCCCGAGACACAATCCCACGCCTCCGCGTAGCGTGCGCCGCGGGGCCGGCCCCCGTCGGCGGTGTTGCGCCGCCCGGCGAACGGGTAGTATCGAGGCCATGGCAAAGCGTCCCCACGTACTGCTGATCGTCACCGACCACTGGCCGGCGGCCCTGCTCGGCTGCGCCGGACATCCGGCGATCCAGACCCCGACCCTCGACGCGCTCGCGTCCAGCGGCTCTCGCTACACCAACGCCTACTCCGAGTGTCCGGTGTGCATTCCCGCCCGGCGCACGCTGATGACCGGCACCAGCCCGCGCACCCACGGCGACCGCGTATTCGCCGAACGCATGCCGATGCCCGATCTGCCCACCCTTGCCGGCACGTTCCGCGCCGCCGGCTACCAGGCCAACGCGGTCGGCAAGCTGCACGTCTACCCGCAGCGCAACCGCATCGGCTTCGACGACGTCATCCTCGACGAGGAAGGCCGCACTCAGTACGGCGTAACCGACGACTACGAACTGTTCCTCGGCGACGAGGGTTTTCCCGGCCAGCAGTTCGGCCACGGCATGGGCAACAACCGCTACGTCAGCCGGCCGTGGCACCTGCCGGAGCACACCCACGCCACCAACTGGGCCACGGCGGCGATGGTACGCACCATCAAGCGGCGCGATCCCACCAAGCCCGCGTTCTGGTACCTCTCGTACCGCCACCCGCATCCGCCGCTGGTGCCGCTGGCCGCCTACCTCGACCAGTACCGCGAGCCGGTCGACGAGCCCTGCCACGGGAGCTGGGCGCGGGACACCGCCGCCATGCCGCTGCGCCTGCGCGCGGTGCGGGAGCGCACCGCGTACCTGGCGACGCCGGCCCAGGTCGACGCCGCCCGCCGCGCCTTCTACGCCCTGTGCACGCACATCGACCACCAGCTCAGCGTCGTGATCGGCACCCTGCGCGAGGAGGCGCTACTTGACGACACCATCATCTGCTTCACCTCCGACCACGGCGACATGCTCGGCAACCACGGCCTGTGGGCCAAGCAGTTGTTCTACGAGTATTCGGCCAACGTGCCGTTCCTGCTGATCGGCGCGGACAGCGCGAACAGCCGCATCGAGCCGGGCGTCGATCACCGCCTCGTCGGGCTCGCGGACGTGATGCCGACCCTGCTGGAACTGGCCGACGTGGAGGTGCCCGAGACCGTGGAGGGCCACTCGGTGGTCACCGCAGACCCGCGCCCCTGGCTCTACGGGGAGATGAGCGACGACATCTACGCCAGCCGCATGCTGCACGACGGGCGCCACAAGCTGATCTACTACCCGGCGGGCAACTGCAGCCAGCTCTTCGACCTGCACGCCGACCCGCTCGAGTTGACCGACCTGGCCGAAGTCCCGCGGTCGGCCGCCGTTCGCCGGCGCCTGCAGGCGTGCCTGGTGGAGCAGCTCTACGGCAACGACCTGGCGTGGGTGCGCGACGGCGAGCTGATCGGCGTGCCCGACCGCACCTACCGCCCCGGCGGCAACAAGGACCTCGGCAGCCAGCGCGGCGGCCACTGGCCGCCGCCGCCGCGCACCGACATGCAGCAGATTCGCTGGCTCACCGGCTCCACCTGATTCGGATCAGCGCGGCGGACGTGCGCCCGGCCACGGCTCGCCGTCGACCAGGATCTCCTCGGTTTCCTCTTCCACCTTGAACGGCGCCAGGCCGCGCGCCCGGTAGTTGGCGAGCGCATGCGGGTGGTCCTCGGTGCAGGTGTGCAGCCACACCCGTCCGGTGCCGATCTTGCGCCCTCGCTGCACGGCGTCGCACAGCAGGTAGCCGCCGAGGGCGCGGCCCACGAACGCCGGCAGCACGCCGAAGTACACGATCTCCACGCCTGCGCCGCTGTGCTCACCGTCGGGGCGCAACTCGAAATACCCGGCCGGCGTGCCATCGACGTAGCCGGCCCAGGTCTCCAGCCCCGGGGTTGCCAGGTACTCCTGCCACTGCGCGTAGCTCCACCGCAGCCGCGAATTCCAGTTCCAGCGCCAGCCCACCGCGGTATACAGGAAGCGGTTGAACTCCGGGCTCGCCGCCGCCGCCTGCCACAACTCGTAGTCCGGTCGCGCGCGCGCCGGGGGACGCAGCGGCGCCTCCCCCGCGATCTCCAGGTAGGTAGTCCGCACCGACCGCTGCACCGTTGCCATCACCGCACCCCCGTGCGCCCGTTACCAGGCAAAGTTGCCGGCGCCGTCGAGCGGCGAACCGGGATTCCAGGCCACTTCCCACAGGTGGCCGTCGGGATCCCGGAAGTAGCCCGAGTGGCCGCCCCAGAACACATCCTGGGCCGGCTTGACGATGGTGCCGCCGGCGCGCTCGGCCTCGGCGAGCACCGCGGCAACGTCCTCGCGACTCCTCACGTTGTGGGCCAGGGTGACGGCGCCGGCGGGCGGACCGTCGATGCCCGGCAATCCGATCTCCTCCAGCAGCTTGGCGCGTGGATAGAGCGCGAACCCGACGCCGTTGAGCGTAAAGGTCACGATCGAGTCGGCCAGTTCCTCGTGCGCAATGCGCCAGCCGAGCGCCTCGTAGAATGCCCTTGCGCGCGGCAGATCGTCCACGCCCAACGTAACGATGCTGAGCCGCTGTTCCATTTTCTCGCTCTTTGCTCCTTGCCGCTGCCGATGAACCCGCCGCGCCGCCGGCGGCGGCGGAATTCGGAATCCGGCGGCATTCGGTTGCGTCGTCGTGGCATGAAGAGTAGCACAAATGAGACCGGCGGCGTGCGCCGTGCGAGCTGCTCGCCGCGCCCCGGCCCGAACGAGGGCGATGTGGGTTCGGGCGCGCCGCCTGTGCCGCGCGAGGTGCGACAGCTCGCCGCGCGCCGCCCGCGGGCCCGCGGGCCGCCCCCGGCTGGCGCGGGCGGCCACGGCAGGGTACGGTAGGCTTCATGGCGCGATTGCGCGAACCCGCTCCCCCGCAGACGGTGCCCGGTGTGGTAGTGAACCACACGCCCGCCGCCCGGCAACAGTACAACGGGTGTCCGTCGATCGCCGTGCTGCCGGAGGGCGACTACGTGGCCAGCCACTCGCTGTTCGGGCCCGGCGCCAGCAACACCGACAGCTTCGTGTACCGCTCCGGCGACCGCGGGCAGTCGTGGCGGCGCATCGCCGAGGTGCACGGCCAGATCTGGTCGAAGCTGTTCGTGCATCGCGGCGACCTGTACCTGATCGGCACCGACCACTGCGACCGCTACGGCGGCCGGCTGAACGGCAGGATGGTGATCCGCCGCTCGACCGACGGCGGCGCCACCTGGAGCGACGCGCGCGGCGCGGACAGCGGCCTGCTCAGCGACCAGGACGGCTATCACACCGCGGCGGTTGCGCTGGTCGAACACGACGGCCGCCTGTGGAAGGCGATGGAGTTCGCGCCCGAACCGGACCGCAAGACCTGGCAGGCGTTCGTGATCTCGGCACCGGTCGATGCCGACCTGCTCGACCGCGCCAACTGGACCTTCAGCGATCGCCTGTCGCACCGGTGGTCGGGCAACCAGTGGATCGAAGGCAACGTCGTGGTCGCTCCCGGCGGCGGGCTGTGGAACGTCCTGCGCCAGGACCAGTCCCCCGAGCGCTTCGCCACCGGGGACGCCGAGCGCGCGGTGGCGGTGCGGATCGAGCCGGACGGCAGCAGCCTCGATCACGACCCGAACCGCGGCTACCTTGCCTTCCCCGGCGCCAACACCAAGTTTACCGTGGGGTTCGACCGGGTCAGCGGCTGCTACCTGGCCCTGGTCAACCCGCAGGAACGGCCCTCACACTACCGCAGCCGGCTGGTGCTCAGCGCCTCCCGCGACCTGCGGCAGTGGCGGATCGTCAGTGAGCTGCTCCACCACCCGGACCCGGTCAAGCACGCATTCCAGTACGTGGACTGGGTGTTCGACGGCGACGACATCGTCTACCTGTCGCGCACCGCCTACGACGACGGCCACGGCGGCGCGCACCGCGCCCACGACGCCAACTACACCACCTTCCACCGCATCCCGCAGTTCCGGTCGCTCCTGCGAGTTCTGGGCAGCGAATAGCAGCCCGTGTTTCGCCCGGCCAGCCTCAGCGGGCCGCCTTCACGCCGCCGCCGGCCGCGGCGCGCTTCACCTCCGCCACCACCGCGCCTTCATTGACCATGGTGATGTCGCCGGGCGTCTCCTGCACCAGGATGCCGTGCGCTGCGCCCCAGGCGACCGCGGTATCCAGAGAGTGCCCCTTCATCAGCGCCGCCAGCACGCCGCAGGCGAACGAGTCGCCGCCGCCGGTGCGGTCGGTAATGTGCACGTGCTCGCGCACCGGCGCGGCGTACCAGGTGCCGGCGCGGCAGTCGTACAGCACCGCCCCCCAGCTTATCTCGTCGGCGTCGTGCGCCCCGCGCCACTGCGTGCCCACCAGCGACAGGTTGGGAAAGTCGCGCGCCACCTTGACGATCGTATCCTGGTACACGCTCAGCCAGTCCTCGAATGTGTCGCGTTCCGGCTCGGCCGTGTCGTAGCCGAACGCGTCGTACAAGTCGGAGTCGTTGCCCACCAGCATGCTCAGGTAGGGCGCCAGCCTCTGATTGATCGCGCGCGCGCGCTCCTTGTTCGGCTCCACCTTGGAGCGGTAGTTGAGGTCCGCGGCCACGAACGTGCCGGCCGCCTGCGCCGCACTCGCGGCCTCGATCGCCAGGTCGGCGGTCTCGCTGCCGATCAGGGTCAGGATGCCGCCGGTGCTGAACACCCGCGTGCCCTCCTCCGCGAACAGGCGCTCGAAGTCGAAGTCGCCCGGCTTCATGCGCGCCGCCGGCGTGTTGGCGCGGTAGTAGACGGTCTCCGAGGGCAGCACGCCGCGGCCCGCGGTGGTGAAGCTGATGCCGTTGTGCAGCGTGCCCTTCTGGTCGGTGGACCAGGCGCCGCCGTCGCTGCCGGTGTTCCACCAGCGGATGTTGCTCACGTCCACGCCCGCCTCGCGCAACTGGTTGCGGATGTTCTCGCCGACGGGATCGTCGACCAACGCCGTGAGCACCCCGGCGCGCAGTCCGAACGTGTAGGCGGCGCCGCACGCGACGTTGGTCTCGCCGCCGCCCTGGGAGACGCGGATGTTGTCGCGCATGCGCGCGGTGGGCACGTCGCGCGGGTCGAAGCGCAGCATCACCTCGCCGAGGGCGATCAGGTCGTGGCGGCACGCGGAGGCGGGTTTGATGGCGTCGTACGGTACGGTTTGCGGCATTTTTGATCCTTGTTCGTTGTCCTGGGTTTTAGCCAGGGCTGGCCCGCACTATGATGGCAGGCATTGGCTTCCATTGGTACGCCTGAGGGTGCGCAGTTCAACCCCCACTTCCAGGTCGGCCTCGACGTCGCGGGCCGGCGCTGCCTGGTGATCGGCGGCGCCGATGAGGCGCTCGACAAGACGCTGCGGCTGCTCGACGCCCGCGGCCGCGTGCTGCTCGTGGCACCGGAGTTGTGCGGCGGTCTGGCAGAACTGCACGCCGCCGGTCGCATCGATTGGCATGCCCGGCGCTACCGTTCCGACGACCTCGGCGGCGCCTGCCTGGTCATCAACACCGTGCGCTCCGATCCTGCCCTGTGCGAGCGCGTGTTCGCCGCCGCGCAACGCCGCCGCATACCGATCAACACCTACGACCTGCCGCAGTACTCGACGCTCGCGATGGCCGCCCTGGTCACCTGCGGCCACCTGCGCATCAGCATCAGCACCAGCAACGCCGCCCCCGCCGCGGCCAGCCGGCTGCGCCGCGACCTTGCCGACCTGCTTGCCGGCACCCCGGACCTGGAGGAGTTCCTGGCTGTCCTCGGCGAGGTCCGCGGCCTGGCGAAGCAGCACGTCGCCAACCCCGGCGAACGGCGTGCCCTGCTTCGCGGACTGGTTGACGGCCTGCGCCTGCACGGAACGGTCGAGCTGCCCACCGGCTGGCGCACCCGGCTGGCCACGGTCGCGGCGCAACTGCGGCAGCACCCGCAACCCGGCGGCGACAACGGGACCGCGTAGGCGACGCGGACCGGCCGCTTGTGTTACTTTTCGGGCGCCGATGATCGACATTAACTGGATACGCGCCGATCCGGACCGCGCCGCGGCGGCGCTGGCCAAGCGCGGGCCGCGCACCGAGTTTCGCGAGGTGCTGGAGTGGGACGACATGCGCCGCGACCTGGTCACGGAAACGGACCGGCTGCGCGCCCAGCGCAACGACGTCTCGAGCCAGATCCCGCGCCGCAAGCAACGCGGAGAGAACGTCCAGCCGTTGTTCGAGGAGATGCGCGGCGTTGGTCAGCGCATCAAGGCGCTGGAAGCGGATTTGTCCGGCCTGGAGCGGCGCATCCGCGACTTTCTGGAGCAGCTCCCCAACGTCCCCGACGACGACGTGGCCGGCGGCGGCAAGGAACACAACCGTGTGTTGCACGCGTGGGGGGAGAAGCCGGCCTTCGACTTCGCCCCGCGCGACCACCTGACGCTGGCCGACAGCCTCGGCCTGATCGACTTCGAGCGCGGCGCCAAGGTGGCCGGCAGCGGGTTCTGGATCTACCGCGGCGCCGGCGCCCTGCTGGAGATGGCGCTGATCAACTACTGCATAAGCCGCAACGTCGCCGCCGGCTACGAGCTGATGCTGCTGCCGCACATCGTCAACGCGCAATGCGGCTATGTCTCCGGCCAGTTCCCGAAGTTCGGCCAGGACGTGTACCGGCTCGCCGCCGGCCAGGACAACGACGCCGGCGACACCGGCAGCAGCGCCGCCGCCGCGGACGGTCTCGATGGGCAGATTCTGATCCCCACATCGGAAACCGCCCTCGCCGCCATCCACCGGGACGAGATCATCGCCTCCGACACGCTGCCGCGCAAATACTGCGCATTCACCCCCTGCTACCGGCGCGAGGCGGGCAGCTACCGCAGCCGCGACCGCGGCACCATACGCGGCCACCAATTCCACAAGGTGGAGCTGTTTCAGTACGTCGCGCCCGATCAGTCCGAAGCCGCGTTGCAGGGCATGGTGGAACATGCCGCGTCCCTGGTGCGCGGCCTCGGCCTGCACTACCAGATCTCGCAACTCGCAGCCGGCGACTGCAGCGCGGCCGCCGCCAAGACCTGCGACATTGAGGTGTGGATCCCGAGCATGGCCAGCTACGAGGAAGTCAGCTCCGCCTCCAACACGCGCGACTACCAGTCGCGGCGCGGCCGCATCCGCATGCGCGGCGCTTCCGGAACCGCGCTGGTGCACACCCTGAACGCATCCGGGCTGGCCACCAGCCGGCTGCTGCCGGCGCTGCTGGAGTGTTGTCAGCGCGCCGACGGCGGCGTCACGGTACCCGAGGCGCTGCGCCCGTTCTGCGGCCTCGAGTCGATCGACCGAAGCGCCTGAATCGCCTGCCGTCGGCGGGTTGCGCCGCGGGCGCTGCATGAGCTATGGTGCACGGCACCAGCCAGCGCCGCATGCAACGCACCTCCGACCTGAACGTTAACGCCATCGAACCGCTCATCACGCCGCGCGCCCTCAAGCGGGAGTTGCCGATGTCGGCGCCCGCCAGCGACAACGTCGTGCGCGCCCGGGCCACGATTGCCGATATCCTGGCGCGCCGTGATCCGCGCCTGCTGGTCATCGTGGGTCCCTGCTCGATCCACGACGAGCGCGCGGCCCTGGAGTATGCTCAGCGGCTCGCCGAGCTGGCCGAGGCGGTGCGCGACGAGTTCTACGTCGTCATGCGGGTCTACTTCGAGAAGCCGCGCACCACGATCGGCTGGCGCGGCATGATCATCGACCCGCGCCTGGACTACTCGTCACGCATCCCCGAGGGGCTTGAGGCCGCACGCCGCATTCTCCTGTCGATCAACGAGTACGGCGTGCCCACCGCGACCGAGATGCTCGATCCGATCGTGCCGCAGTACATCGCCGACCTGGTGTCGTGGGCGGCCATCGGCGCGCGCACCACCGAGTCGCAAACGCATCGCGAAATGGCCAGCGGCCTGTCGATGCCGGTCGGATACAAGAACAGCACCGACGGCAATCTGCAGGTCGCCATCGACGCCATCACCTCCGCCCGCAGCCGGCACCGTTTCCTCGGCGTGGACCAGGATGGCCGCATCGGCGTGGTCAGCACCCAGGGCAACCCGGCCGGCCACGTGATCCTGCGCGGCGGCCGCTCGGGAACGAACTACGGCTCCGAGAGCGTGAACGACTCCGCCCGGCTGTTGGAACGGTCGGGCCTGGAGCCCGTGCTGATGGTCGACTGCAGCCACGACAACTCCGGCAAGAAGCACGAAAACCAGGAAACCGCCTGGAACAGCGTCATCAACCAGCGCGCCGCGTGCACCCGCAGCCCGATTGTCGGCGTCATGCTCGAGAGCAACCTGTACGAAGGCCGCCAGGACCTGACCGACGATCCGCGCGAGTTGAGCTACGGCGTCTCGATTACCGACGAGTGCATCAGTTGGGATACTACCGAGCGGATGCTCACCGGCGCGCTGCGTGCGCCGCAGGGTGCTGCCGTCTCGGTCTGACCCGCGCCGCCGGCGCGGGCGCGGGCCGGCCACGGCTTGCAAACCGCCGCCGCGCGCCCATCCCCGCGTCCCCGTCACCCGCCCGTCCGCGCCCGCAACCCACCGCGCACCACAACCGCCAAGGAGGCTGCCATGGCCACGATAGTCCCCGAAACGTCGCGCACCTTCAGCGAGTACCTGCTGTTGCCCAACCTGACGCGGCGCGACTGCGTACCCGCGAGCGTCGACCTGCGCGCACCGCTCACCCGCTACCGGCCGCCCGGTGACCCGCAGTTGCACCTGAACGTGCCGATGGTATCGGCCATGATGCAGTCGGTGTCCGACGACACCATGGCCGTGGCGCTGGCGCGCAGCGGCGGGCTGGCGTTCATCTTCACCTCGCAGCCGATCGCCGCGCAGGCGGAAATGGTCGGGCGGGTCAAGAAGTTCAAGGCCGGCTTCGTGGTCAGCGACACCAACCTGGGCCCGCGCGCCACCGTGCGCGACCTGTTGGAGCTGCGCCACCGCACCGGCCACACCACCACCGCGGTCACCGACAACGGCGCCTCCGACGGGCGCCTGCTCGGCATTCTCACCGGGCGCGACTACCGGATCGGCCACGTGGATCCGGACGCGCCGGTTACCACCCTGATGACGCCGTTCGACGACCTCGTGTACGGACGCGACGGCATCACCCTGAGCGAGGCCAACAACCTGATCTGGGAGCATCGGCTGAATTGCCTGCCGGTGATCGACGACCACCGGCACCTGCGCTACCTGGTGTTTCGCAAGGACTACGAGCAGCACAAGGAGAACCCGGACGAGCTGATCGACGACGAGAAGCGCCTCATGGTGGGTGCCGGCGTCAACACCCACGACTACCCGGATCGGGTGCCGGCACTGATCGCCGCCGGCGCCGACGTGCTGTGCATCGACTCGTCCGACGGCTTCAGCGAGTTCCAGGCCGACTGCCTGGCCTGGGTGCGGGGGCAATGCGGCGACGGCGTACGCGTGGGCGCCGGCAACGTCGCCGACCGCGAAGGCTTCCGCTACCTGGCCGCCGCCGGCGCCGACTTCGTGAAGGTCGGCGTGGGGCCCGGCTCCATCTGCATTACGCGTGAGCAGAAGGGAATCGGACGCGGCCAGGCGAGCGCGGTGCTGGACGTTGCCCACGCGCGCAGGGAGTGGCTGGAGGAGACCGGCGAGTACGTGCCGATCTGCGCCGACGGCGGCATATTCCACGACTACCACATCACGCTGGCGCTGGCGATGGGTGCGGACTTCGTGATGATGGGCCGTTACTTCGCCCGTTTCGACGAGAGTCCGGCCCCGCGCATCCGCATGGGCACCAACTTCGTCAAGGAATACTGGGGCGAAGGCACCAACCGGGCGCGCAACTGGCAGCGCTACGAGGGACACCTCGCAGCCGGCGGGCTGGCCTTCGAAGAGGGGGTCGACGGCTACGTGCCGTACGCCGGCGAATTGCGCGACAATCTGGGTCAGACGTTGGACAAGCTCAGAAGCACCATGTGCAATTGCGGGGCGGCCGACATCGAAAGCCTGCACCGCACCGCTCGGCTCACCGTGGTGTCCGCCACCAGCCTGCGCGAGGGCGGCGCCCACGACGTGATCCTGAAGGAGACCGAAATCGCACCCGGCCTGTAGCGCCGGTAACGACCTGCCTGGCGCGGGGAGTCAGTCGGCCGCGACGCCGGAACGGCCGGCGCTGCGCGGTGCGGCGGCGGGCTCGTTTTCGCACGACTCGCCCGCGGTCACGCCGCAGATGGGACACGCCTCCTGGTCGTCCATGAAGGCGTTGGCATTGGAGCAGCCGGGCTTGCGCACCTCTTCGTCCTTGCCGAACAGCACGCGCAGTCCCAGGAACGCGGCGCACAGCACCATCAGGCCAACCGCAAGGAGAACCGTCATCTCAACCTCCAGTCTACCGCTTTGTGCGCCGCACGGCTACCACCGGCGCTACGGTGCGGCCGCCAGGGTGGCGAGCGGGTCGGCGTCGGTCAGCGCACCGAGCGCCAGCGCCAGCTTCCAGCGCCGCCCGCGCAGGAGTTGCGCATCGAAGTCCAGGAGTTCAAGCGCCACCTCGGCCCGAGCCACGTCCGCCTCCGTCACCACGCCGGCGGCCAGCGACTCCCTGCTCTCATTGACCTTGAGGGCGGCGAGGCGCGTGCGTTCGCGCAGATCCCACGTCGCATACTCGAGGTCGCGTATGTCCCGCTCCGCCTGCAGCACGGCGTCGGCATACTTGCGGCGCGCGGCCGTACCGGAGAGTTGCGCCGCGGCGCGCTCGTTGGCGAGCCGCTCCTGCCGCAACCGGCGCAGGCCGCCGTCGACGATCGGCACGATCACGTTGAAGCCCACGCCGGCGGAAAACTCGACCGCGTCCCAGTCGTAGTCGGCGCCGAAGGTCACTTCCGGCCACTGGTGGTTGCCGTCCTCGCGAATGCGGTGCTCGCTCGCCCGCAGTTCCACGACCGCATCCACGACGCCCGGCGCGAGCTCGACCTGCTCGTCGAACGGCGGCGTGAGCGGCGCCTCGGCCAACTCGCCGAAGTGCGACGCCCCGGTCTGTTCTTCGAGGCCGGCGCGCTCCTCGCGCAGCAGGAGCCGGGTACTGTCCAGCCCGCGCCGCTCCTGCTCCACCTCGAACAACAGCGACTGAAAGCTGTGGCTGTCCTCGTTTTCTCCGAACACCTCGCGACGGCGCACCACCTCGGCCTCCAGCTCGCCCAACTCGAACACGGCACTCCGTTGCGCCTTCTCCGCCTCGACGATGGCCATGATCCGGTCGAGGATCTCGCCGGCGACCGCGCGCGTCCGCTGCCTCACCGCGCGTTCCGCGGACACCACGGCATGGGCGGCCTTCAGGTCGTCCGCATCGGTGGCGTCGAGCCCGAACAGCGGGCCGAGGGACTGTTCCACGCCGCTCGACAGGTTCACCGCCACCGGTCCGAGCTCCCACCCCTTCGTCTTGCCGTCGGGGCCCTCATCCGCCGGGCCGGTCAGGGTAGCGGTCGTGGACAGCTCCCCGAACGGATGCGGCAGATCGGCGGTCACGCCGGCGGCGACACCGAATCCGAATTCGGCCCCGCCCGCTTCGTTGACGGTTACCCCGGCCAGCCGCCCCGGGCCCTCTGGGTCGGACAGGCGCAGCGTGAGGGAGAATCCCCGGCCGGCCGCCGTCATCGCCACTCCTATCTGGCTTCTGCGCACCGCAAGCTGCCGCTGCTGCAGGGTCGTGTCGCGCGCCATCGCTTCCCGCAGCAGTTGTTCCAGACCCGGCCCGCCGGCCGCCGACTGCGCCGACCCGCGCACGGCAACCAGCGCCAGCACGATGGCAACGGCCGCCACGGTCCGGCACCACGCTCCTTTGTTTCGCACGGTCACAGAGTAAACGCGCAGCCCGCCCCTGGGAAGGCCACGCCGGTACGCCCGCAACTCGCCCGGCACACGCGCCGGTCCCGGCCGCGCATGGCAGCCTATTGATCCGACTCCTTGCCTGCCTGTCCGTTGGAGGCGGTGGAATTGCCGTCGCCGGCCAGCGCCGACAGGGTGGCGCGCGGCGTCAGCACTCCGAGCAGACGCTCGTCCTCGCCGAGCACCGGGATCGGCAGCCGGTTGTCCGCGGCCACGCCGAGCAACTCGTCGAGAGACTGCTCGGCGCGCGCGGTGGGGGTGTCGTCGCGAACCACCTCGCCGAGGTCGCGGTCGCCCCGCTTCACCGCGGCGGTAACGTCACCGAGCAGCACCAATCCGCGGTACTGGTTGTCTTCGCCGGTCACGAACCCCACCCGCTGCCGGTCGTGTTCCAGGGCCGCCTTGGCGCGGCGCGGGTGGGTAGCGAGCGGCAGCGACGTCACCGGATCCATCGCCACGCCGGCGCTCAGTACGCGCGAACGGTTCACGTCCCGGACAAAGTCCTCGATGTACGCGTCGGCCGGGGCGGTGATGATCTCCTCCGGGGTGCCGACCTGGATCACCCGCCCATCCTTGAGGATCGCGATGCGGTCGCCGAGCTGCAGCGCCTCGTCCAGGTCGTGGGTGATGAACACGATCGTCTTGTGCAGGTCGCGCTGCAGGCGAACCAGCTCATCCTGCATGTCGCGCCGGATCAGCGGATCGAGCGCGCTGAACGGTTCGTCCATCAGCAGGATCTCGGGATCGGTGCACAACGCCCGCGCCAGGCCGACGCGCTGCTGCATGCCGCCCGACAACTGGCTCGGACGCATCTGCTCGTAGCCCTTCAACCCGACCACGTCGATCCACCGCCGGGCGCGTTCCCAGCGCTCCTCCTTGGCGACCCCCTGCACGCTCAGCCCGTAGGCCACGTTGCGGAGGACGTTGCGATGCGGCAGCAGGCCGAAGCGCTGAAACACCATGCTCATCCTGGTCCGGCGCAGCGCCTTGACATCGGCCGCCGCCATCTCGACCACGTCGACGCCGCCGATCAGCACCTGCCCCGCCGTGGGCTCGATGAGCCGGTTCACGCAGCGTACGAAGGTGGACTTGCCGCTGCCCGACAGGCCCATCACGACGAACGTCTCCGCACCCCTGATGTGCAGGTTCACGTCATGCAGGCCGACCGTGTGGCCGGTGTCGGCGAGAATCTCGTCCTTGCCGTCGCCGGCCTGCACCCGCGCCAGCACTTCCGCCGGCCGCGGACCGAATATCTTGTACAGATCCCGGACTTCTATGTCGTCGGCCGGGGAATCGTCCCTGGTTGCGGCCTGCACCGCATCGCCGTCCGGGTCGCTGCCGTTGACGCTCTCGGTACTCATCACTGCCTCCCCGCGGCCGCCTCAGGCACGCACCGTCTTGGTCGGGTCGAGCCGGACGCCGAACGCGGCGGTGATGCGATCGAAGATGATCGCCAATGCCAGAATGGCGAGTCCCGCCTCCAGGCCCATCCCCACGTCGGCGTTGTTCAATCCGCGCAACACCTGCCGGCCGAGGCCGCGCGCCCCGATCATCGAGGCGATCACCACCATCGCCAGCGCCATCATGATCGTCTGGTTGACCCCGGCCATGATGTTCGGCATCGCCAGCGGGATGCGTACGCCCCACAGAATCTGCCGTCCGGTGGCGCCGAATGCGTCGGCCGCTTCCACGGTAGCACTGTCCACCAGGCGGATGCCGAGGTCGGTCAGGCGCACGATCGGCGGCACGGCGTACACGAAGATGGCGAAGATCGCCGCCACGTTGCCGAGACCGAAGAAGAAGATGAACGGGATCAGGTACACGAACGGTGGCACGGTCTGCATCGCGTCGAGAATCGGGTTGACCACCGAGCGCACGTACCGGTTGGTGCCCATCAGAATGCCGACCGGGACGCCGGCCGCCACCGTAATGGAGGTGGCGATGAACAGGATCGCCAGCGTGCGCATGGTCTCCTCCCACAGGTCCATCATGCCGATGAACACCAGGGCCGCGGCCAGGGCAAGCGCCAGCGTGCGGTTGCGCGACGCGCGCCACGCAATCAGGCAGATGATCGCTATCACCAGCCACCAGGGCAGCCGCACCAGGGTCGTCTCCACCTGGCGCAGAATTATCAGCATCAGGCTGTTCAGGGTGTCGAACGCGGAGCCGAAGTTCTGCACCAGAAACTTCAGGGCATCGTTGGTCCACTCGCGGAGCGGGATCTGGCACCCCTCCGGGAATGCCGTCAGAACCCGGCCGAAGCTACCCGCACATTCCTGCAACCAGCTCTTCATGAATCGCGGTCCCTCGTCCGTGGGATCGGGGACGATAGCGGTCCGAACGGTGCGGGGGCACCGCTACCGGTACCCCCGCGTCTGCGCTCGCCGGGCGACATGACAGCGCCCGCGCGCGCCGGCTTAACCGTCGAGTGCCGCCTGGACGCGGCTGGCCACCTCGTCGGATACCCAGGCGGTCCACACGGTCTCGTTGCGCAGAAACTCGCGCGCGACGTCGGCCCACTCCGCATCCATCTCGCTCTGCTTCGCCAGGTACGCACTGACCATCATCTGGTCGACCTCGTACGCGCGCAGCATCTCGACCATCTCCTCCGAAGCGGCGTCGGCAAACGGCTTGCTTACGGCGACGTTGACGATCGACGGGGGAAACGCGCAGCCGCGGTCTCCATCCCAGCACTCCTGCGTCCACTCCGGTTCCTCAAGTGGGATCATCACGTACGTGCCCAGCAGCGAAGTGGGACCCCAGTAGTAGCCGAGCCACGCTTCGCCCTTCTCGTAGGCGGCCGCGATCGACGCATCCAGTGCCGGCGCCGCACCGGGGCGGAAGTTGGTGAAGTGCCCCTCGAGGCCGTACGCGGCCATCTTCTGGTTGTTGGTCAGTTCGCACTGCCAGCCGATGATGCAGTTGTAGTAGCGGCCCATGTCGGGCTGCTCGGGATCCTGGAACAACTGAGCGTACTTCGGCAGATCGGACACCGACTTCAGGTCCGGCGCCATCGGCGCGATGCCGCGTTCGGCGTCGCCCTCGATCACGTAGCGCGGCACCAGGAACGACATCTCGGCGGCCTTCATGTTCAGGCCCAGGTCGAGCACGTCACCGCTGGCCGCGGACTCGTGGTAAATCTCCGGAGCGGTGTTGAACCAGATCTCCATGTTGATGTCGATGTCGCCGCGCACCAGGCCCTGCACCATCGGGATGGTCGATCCAGGAATGTCCGTGTAGGAGCATCCGAAACCGTTCTGCAGAATCTGCCCGGCGATGTGGTTGTGCAACTGCGCACTAGCCCAGTCCAGCCCGGCGAACACGAGATCACGCGAGATGCCGTTACAGGCATCGCCCTCCTCCTGGGCCGCCTCGGCAACCGCGAACGGAGCGGCCAGCGCCAACGCCAGGGCGCCGACCAGGAACCGAATCGATTTCTTTGCCAACAAAGAACCGGAGCCGTCTATCGACTCTTTGTGAATACACATAGGTGATGAAGACTAGCACGGCGGATGGCGCCTGTCAACGACGTGCGCCCGGCAGCCGATAAACGTTACGTGAGCAGTGCCGCGGACATGCCCTCGCCGGAGGCGGCCGGACGCGACCTGACCGCCCGGCGCCTGGTTCTGTTCGTGTCGTTTCTCGTGCTCTGCATGGCGGCGCTGATATTCCGCTACACCACGTTCATGATCGTCGACGGCCATCCGTCCGGCGATCCGGTGGTGCGCCTCCCGGACGTGGAGCGCGGTCCGATCCTGGACCGCAACGGGCGCGTGCTCGCGATCACCATCGAACGCGACTCGGTCACCGCCTGGGCGCCGACGGTGACCGACCCGTCCGGGTCGGCGGCGCTGCTCGCCGACATCCTGGACCTGAACGCGCACGAGGTGCGGCGCCTGTTCGACAGCGACGGCTTCGTGTACGTCAAGCGCCACATTGCGCCCGACCGGTCGGCCGCCATCCGGGCGGCGCGCGAGCGCGGCGAACTGCGCGGCATCGGCCTGCAGGCGGAACAGGCGCGCTTCTACCCCGAGGGGAAGCTGGCCGCCCACGTACTGGGCTTCGTCGGGGTGGACAACGTGGGGCTGGAGGGCATCGAGAACACGTTCAACCACGTGCTCGCGCCCGATACCATCGCCCCTGGGGGCACCGAGGTGTTCGGTAACCAGGTGTTCCTCACCCTGGACGTCAACGTCCAGCACGGCATGGAGCAACTCGCCGCGGACGCCCGCGCCGAGCACGACGCCGATGCCGTGTACATCGTGGTGGCGGCGGCCGATTCCGGCGAGATTCTCGCCTACGCCGCGCAGCCCTCGTTCGATCCGAATGCCTACGCGGAGGTGCCGAAGGAACGGTGGCGCAATGCGATCGCCACCATGCCCTACGAACCGGGCTCGGTGTTCAAGATATTCACCATGGCCAGCCTGCTGCAGAGCGGGGCCATCACCCCCTCCATGACGTTTCCCAGTCCCGGCTACTACCGGCGCAGGCTACCGGGCGGCGGCACCATCCGTATCGGCGACCTCGGCGTGTACGGCGACCTGGATGCCGAGAACATCCTGCGCTATTCGAGCAACGCGGGTACCGCACATGCATCGGACCGGATCGATGCCGACACATTTCACCACATGCTGCGCACGTTCGGCTTCGGAGCGTCCACCGGGTCGCCGTTCCCGGGCGAGAGCCCGGGGATCCTGCGCGACCCCGCCGAGTGGTCGTTGCGCACCAAGCCTACCCTCGCCATCGGACAGGAGATCTCGGTGACCGCGCTGCAGGTGATGCAGGGCGCCTCCGCGTTTGCCAACGGCGGCGTCATGCTGCGGCCGCTCCTGGTGCGCGAGGTGGTCGCCGCCGACGGTACGGTGGTCAAGCCGTTCGCCCCCGATCCGGTGCGCCGGGTGGTCGACCCGGAGGTCGCGGGACGGGTGCTCGCCATGATGGAGACGGTTGCTACCAAGGGCACCGGCCGCCTGGCCCAGCTCAAGGGCTATCGCATCGCCACCAAGACCGGCACCGCGCAGGTATTCGACCCCGTATCCGGCGCCTACTCGGATGAGCACCTGATCGCGTCGATCCTCGGCATCCTGCCCGCCGGCGACCCGCGCTTCCTCGCCTACGTCGTCATTCAGCATCCGAAGGGGGCGCAGCGCTACGGCGGCCTGATCGCCGCGCCGCTGCTGAAAAAGGTAGCCGGCTTTCTCACCACCTATTACCGCATGCCACCGGACGACGCGGATCCGCTGCCGCATCCCGCGCACATCGTGGTGTCCGCCGCCCCGCACCTCGCCGTCAGCGATGCGATTCCCGACCTCGCCGGACTGCCGCTGCGCCGTCTGCTGCCGCTGTTCGAGCGATCCGACGTGAAGGTCGCGCTGCACGGCTCCGGTTACGTGACCCGCCAGGATCCCGCGCCCGGGTCGCCGCTCACCGCCGGCTCCACCCTGCACGTCTGGCTGCGCTGACCGAGCGCTGACCGTCCGCTCCTTGTGTTTCCGCCGTCCAATGGCTAACTTTGCGCCTGCGATGAGCAAGGCAGCAGCCCGAACCGCCATATCCCCGACTCGCGCCCAGAACTACCCCGAGTGGTATCAGCAGGTGGTGCGGGCCGCCGACCTGGCCGAGCTGTCTCCGGTACGCGGCTGCATGGTAATCAAGCCGTGGGGCTACGCGCTGTGGGAGAACATGCAGCGTGCGCTCGACGGCATGTTCAAGGCCACCGGCCACAGCAACGCCTACTTCCCGCTGTTCATTCCGTTGCGCTACCTGGAGCGCGAGGCGGAACACGTGGAGGGGTTCGCCAAGGAGTGCGCGGTGGTCACTCACCACCGGCTGGAGCCGGGTGCGGATGGCAGGCTGGTGCCGGCCGGCAAGCTGGACGAGCCGTACGTGGTGCGTCCCACCAGCGAAACCATCATTGGCGAGATGTACTCCAAGTGGGTGCAGTCCTACCGGGACCTGCCGATCCTGATCAACCAGTGGGCCAACGTGGTGCGCTGGGAGTTGCGCCCGCGCCTGTTCCTGCGCACCGCGGAGTTCCTGTGGCAGGAGGGCCACACCGTGCACGCCACCGCCGAGGAGGCGCACGAAGAGACGCTGCGCATGCTCGGGGTGTACGCGG
The DNA here is from genome assembly GCA_965208575.1 of Spirochaetia bacterium. Lineage (GTDB taxonomy): Bacteria > Spirochaetota > Spirochaetia > SZUA-6 > Bin103 > Bin103. Next base: position 997,483 of record CBDBOV010000004.1, read on the forward strand.
ACTTTGCGGAAAACCACATGGCGATGCCGGTGCTGCGCGGCGAAAAGAGCGCCGGCGAGCGCTTTCCCGGCGCCGAGAATACCTACACCATCGAGGCGATGATGCAGGACCGCAAGGCGCTGCAGGCCGGCACCTCGCACTTCCTCGGACAGAACTTCGCGCGCGCCTGCAATATCACGTTCAGTGACCGGGACGGCGCGATCGCCCATGCCTGGACCACCTCCTGGGGCGTGTCGACGCGCCTGGTGGGCGGGCTGATCATGACGCACGGCGACGACGACGGCGTGCTGCTGCCGCCGCGCCTCGCCCCGCAGCACGCGGTAATCCTGCCCATCTACAAGGACGACGCGCAGCGCACCGCGGTGCTCCAATTCTGCCGCGGCCTGGAACGGCGGCTGCGCGACACGCGCTACGCCCACGAGCCGTTGCGCGTCACCGTCGACGACCGCGACCTGCGCGGCGGCGAAAAGAACTGGCACCATATCAAGCGCGGCGTGCCGCTGCGCATCGAGGTGGGGCCGCGCGACCTCGCCGCCGGCACCGTTTCGGTGGCCCGCCGCGACCGCCCGCCGCGCGAGCGCGCCGCGGTCGCCCACGAGCAACTGGCCGCCGCGGCGCCGGCGCTGCTGGCGGAGATGCAGGACGGACTGCTGCGGCGCGCGCGGCGCTTCCTGAACGACCACACCCGCCGGGTGTCGGGGCTGGCGGAGCTGGAGGAGTACTTCCGCGACGACGCGTCGGCCGGATTCGCGATCGCCCCGTTGTCCGCCGCCGCCGAGCAGGATCCCGCCTGCCGGGAGCTGTTCGGCAGGCTCAAGCTGAGCCTGCGCTGCATCCCGGACGCCGCCGACACCGGCCCCTGCATCTTTACGGGCGACGGCGGCGCGCCCGTCGCGGTGATCGCGCGCGCCTACTGAAGCTACCGGCCGCCCGCAGTGCGCAGTACCGCGGCGCCATCGGCCGGCGCCCTGGTCGATGGCGCCGCGGCCGCGGTATGCTTGCAGACATGCCGATCAACATAACCGTCATCGCCATTCTGATCGTGGTGGCGGCGCTGCTCGCCTACATGCTGGCAGTGCTCGGCCAGCCGCTGCTCAAGCTGACGCGTGCCGGCGGCGCGCTGGCCGCCGGCCGCGGCGTGCTGCTCGGCGTGCTCCTGGTGGCCGAGCTGGCCGTGGTCATCGCACTCACCGTGGTGGTGGCGCGGCTGTAGCGCCACGTCCGGCCCGGCGACTGCCACGCAGGCCCAGGGGTTCGCGGCCCTGCCCGTCCACCGAGGTCAGCGCTGCGGATTGGTGATCCGGTAGAGCGCGCCGTCGGATTCGTCGGTCAGCACCCAGAGGGCGCCGTCCGGCCCCTGGCGAACGTCGCGCACACGCTCCGCCAGCCGGTCCAGGAGCACCTCCTGCTCGACCGCCTCGTCGCCGCGCAGCACGACCCGGCGCAGGTGGCGGCCCACCAGGGCGCCCACGAACAGGTCGCCGCGCCAGTTCGGAAACTCGTCGCCGGTGTAGAACGCCATCCCGGAGGGGGCGATTGACGGCGTCCAGTGCAGCAGCGGCGGTTCCATGCCGGGCGCCTCGGTACCGATCCCGATGCTCGGGCCCGCGTACTCGCGGCCGAAGGTCACCACCGGCCAGCCGTAGTTGGCGCCGCCGCGCAGGATGTTGATCTCGTCGCCGCCGCGCGGGCCGTGCTCGTGCACCCAGGTGGCGCCGGTGTCGGGGTGAATCGCCAGCCCCTGAATGTTGCGGTGGCCCCAGGTGAACACCTCCGGCGCGGCACCGGGGATCGCGAGGGCAACGGCGCGCGGCGACGGGCTGCCGTCCGGCCGGATGCGCAGCACCGATCCGGCGTGGTCGGCGGGATCCTGCGCCCGGTTGCGCTGGCCGCGGTCGCCGAGCCCGACCACCAGGTCGCCGTCGGCCAGAAACGCCAGCCGCGAGCCGAAGTGGCGGCCGCCGCGAGACGCCCGGTTCATGGCGAAGATGCGCCGCACCTCCAGCAGCCGGTCTCCTTCCAGCCGGGCGCGCGCCACCGCGGTGCGCAGACCGCCGTCGGCCCGCTCCGCGTAGGAGAAGTAGATCAACCGGTTGGCGGCGAAACCGGGATCGAGAATCACGTCGAGCAGGCCGCCCTGCCCGGCCGCGGCAACCTCCGGGAGCCCGGTCACAATCGTGCGCGCGCCGTCCGCGTCGATGCGCAGCAGGCGCCCCGGGCGTTCGGTAATCAGCAGCCCGCCACCGGGCAAGAACGCCACCGCCCACGGGTGCGCGAGCCGGGTCACCACCGCCTCCACCGCGTACCCGTGTTCGCGCGACTGGTAGGTTTCCGTCTGCGCCTGCACCGCCGGTGTGCAGCCCAGCAGCATCACCAGCGACACTACCGCGGCAACCGGTGCCGCGCACCATCGACTCGTGCCACGGCGCGCACTCTGCTTACGGATTTGCATACCCGGTCATTGATACCGCGCCGCGACCCGCCTTGTCATGCGATCGCCGTGGTCATCGTGGTCATCGTGGTCATCGTTGTCGTGCGAGCGCGGTGGCCGTGCCGGCGTGCCGCACGCAGGCGAGCGCCTCGGCGCCCGGCCACACGACGGGCGGCTTGCGCAGTTGGCGTGCGCCGGCGGGTGCGGTAGCATCGCCGCCATGAGTGACTGCCATGAGTGAAGGTGCGGCCCGCAGCGCCGCCGATGCGATTCGCTTCATAGCCGGGGAGTTCACCCTCAACCGGCGCCTCGCCGAGCGCGCCGTGGCTCAGATGCCGCCGGAGGAGTTGGGCTGGCTGCCCGACGAGCACTCCAACAGCGTCGCCATGCTGATGAAGCACGTCGGCGGCAACCTGCGCTCCCGGTTCACGGACTTCCTGACCACCGACGGCGAGAAGCCTGGCCGTGACCGCGACGCCGAATTCCGCAACGACGTGGTGGACCATGACACCGTGCTCGCGCTGTGGACCGCCGGCTGGGAGTGCGTCGAGGCAACCCTCGCCACGCTCAGCCCGGCCGAGCTGAACCGCGAGATCACGATCCGCGGCGAGCCGCACACCGCCCTGCAGGCGTTGCTGCGAGCGATGGCCCATGCCGCCTACCACTGCGGTCAGATCGTGGCACTGGCACGCATGCGCAGCGCGCACTGGAGCACACTGACCCTGCCCAGAACCAGCCCGCCGTGACGCTGACCCACGCCGCAACGGCGCAACTACGCCGCAACTACACCGCGACGGCACGCACCCGCAAACGCACGTAGTCGACCGTCCAGGCGGCGGCGGCATCGCGCAGCCGCGGCGCCGCCGCCGCCGACACCTCGGCCGTGATCTCGTTCCAGGCAGGGCGGTCGAGATCGGCCCGCCACGCGACCGCGAACAGTTCCAGCCACTCGGCGAGCGTCCCCGGGATCGGCGTCGGGCGTTCGAACAGTCTGGCGGAGGTCACCGCGAACCCGCCGCGCTCCAGCAGGGCGCAGTACGACTGGGCGCTCGGAAAGTACCAGGGGTCGCGCGCCGCCGGATCCAGTCCGCGGCGCCGGCAGGCGGCGCGCAGCGCGCGGTGCACGGTGGCGATGTTGCCGGCGCCGCCGAGTTCGGCCACGAAACAACCGCCGGCGCGCAGCAGGCGACGCGCCCCGGCAATCACCGGCGCCGGCTCCAGAATCCAGTGCAGCACCGCGTTGGAGAACACGCCGTCGAAGCTGCCCGCCGCCAGCCCCGTCTCCGCAAGGCGGCGGGCGTCCGCCACCCGCGCGGCCACGCCGCGCCGCCGCGCCGCCGCCACGAACGCCTCGCTGCGGTCCACGCCGATCACCCGGCAGCCGCGCGCGGCCAACTCCATCGTGAGTGCGCCGTCGCCGCAGCCAAGGTCGAGGATCCGGTCGCCGCGGACCGGATCGAGCAGATCGATCAGGCCGCGCCCGAGTTCCGGTACGTAGGAGGCACAGCGCCGATACCGCGCCGGTTGCCAGCACTGGTTCGCCACGCATCCGATAGTATCTCGCGGCGCCGCGGGGATGGTATACGGCGGCGAGTGTTGATAGGGTGCCACGTGACATGCACGCTTCAATCGCCGTCCTCGAAGGCGACGGCATTGGCCCGGAGATCGTCGCCGAGGCCGTGAAGGTACTGGATGCGGTTGCCCACCGATTCGGCCATCGGTTCGACTATCGGCGCACCCCGTTCGGCGCCGGCGCCTGGTTCGCCCACGGCGCCGCGTTTCCCGCCGAGTCGAAGGCGGTGTGCGACGACGCCGACGCCATTCTGAAGGGCCCGGCCGGCGTGGCGCTCGCGGACATGCGCGCCATACCGGTAGATCAGCGTCCCGAGCTGGCGATCCTGGAGTTGCGCCAACGCTACAACACCTTTGCCAACTTCCGCCCGGTTGTGCTGCCGCGCAGCCTTGCCCGGTTGTCGCCGCTGCGCGCCGAGGTGGTCGGCGACGGCATCGACATCCTGATGATCCGCGAGCTGGTGGGCGGCATCTACTTTGGCGAGAAGGTCGAGGGCGAACACACCGCAGGAAGCTACGCCAGCGACGACTGCCACTACACGCGCGTCCAGATCGAGCAGGTCTCGGAAGTCGCATTCGCCGAGGCCGCGGCGCGCGACTGCCACCTCACCGTGGTGCACAAGTCCAACATCCTGGCTACCTCGCGACTGTGGGAAGAGGTGGTGGAGGAGTTGGCGCCGCGCTTCCCGGCGGTGGACTACTCGTCGATCCTGGTGGACAACGCGGCCTTCCAACTGGCGGTGAACCCGGCCCAGTTCAACGGCGTGATGCTGCTCGACAACATGCAGGGCGACATTCTCAGCGACCAGGCGGGCGGCATCGTCGGCTCGCTCGGAATGATGTGCAGCGCCAGTGCGGGCCCCGAGAAGAGCTACTACGAAGCGGTCCATGGATCGGCGCCCGACATCGCCGGGCGCGGCGTCGCCAATCCGTTCTCGCTGATCGGCAGCGCCGCGCTGCTGCTGGACAAGAGTTTCGGCCTCGGGGCCGAGGCGAGGGCAGTCTGGAGTGCGCTGTGGGAAGCATTGGAGAGCGGCCGGGTAACGGTGGATCTTGCCTCCGCCGGGAGTCCGGAGGCGCTCTCCACCGCCGAGTTCGGCGACGTGGTGGCGGCCGGCGTGCTCGCCGGCGGCCGTCCGGACGAGGCAGACGGGGCGGAGCGCGACCGATGACCGACCACGCACCCGCGGTAGAGGCCGGCCGGAGTGATCCGGCGGTGCGCATGAGCGGGCCGGTCATCGTTCCCGAGCACGGCCTTGCCGGGCCGGGGGCAGACGGCAACCACGCAGACGCAGACGCACCCGCCGCTCCCTCCCGCCTGCCGCCGCGGTTCCGCGGGCGCGTGTCGCGGGTGCTGATTCCGGCGCAGGCGCTGCAGCGGCGCATCACCGAAATGGCGCGCGAGTTGGCCAGCCATCATCCGCCCGACGGCGAACTGGTCATAACCCCGGTGCTCAACGGTGCGTTCATGTTCGCCGCCGACCTCGCCCGCGCCCTCGGCGCCGTCAGCACGCTCGACGTGCGCTTCGAATTCGCCAAGACCAGCACCTACGGCGAATCGCTCGGCGCCGGCGGCGACCAGCGCCGCGTGCAGATCGACCTGCAACCTGCCGACGTGGTGGGCCGCTCCATGCTGCTCGTGGATGACATCCTGGATCACGGCTTTACGCTGTGCGCGTTACGCGACCGGATGGCAGCTTGGGGGGTGCGCAACGTGCAGGTGTGCGTCCTGCTGGACAAGCAACTCGGCCACCCGTCGCCGGCAACGCTGGCGCAGCGAGCCAAGGCCGCACCGGACCTGATCGGGTTCCGCATCCCGGACGTGTGGGTGGCCGGCTACGGCCTCGACGCCGGCGGCGCGCTGCGCCAGCTGCCGAGCATCGTTGCCGTCGATCCCGACTGCTGACGCCGCCGACGAACGCGCACACGCAGGGGCCGGCGGCCGCGGCGACCGGCTTTCCGTTGCCTAGACGCGCGGCAAGAGACTACCGTAAGGGCAACACCATCATGTCACGAACTCCCTCGATAACACTCACCCCCGGCGCCGAGTTGCACGGCTTCGTGCTGCAGGGGGCCACCGAGGTGCCGGAGGTTCGCTCCGTCGCCTACCTGCTCGAACATCCGGGCAGCGGCGCCCGGTTGCTGCACCTGCACAGCGACGATCCCGAGAACCTGTTCTCGGTCACCTTTCCGACCCCCTCCTCCGACGACACGGGCGTGCCGCATATCCTCGAGCACTGTGTGTTGGCCGGCTCGCGCCGTTTCCCGGTGCGCGAACCGTTCTTCGAGATGATCAAGATGAGCATGGCCACCTTCATCAACGCGATGACCGGCGAGGACGCCACCTACTACCCGGTGGCCAGCAACGTGCCCAAGGACCTGTTCAACCTGGCCGAAGTGTACTTCGACGCCGTCTTTCACCCGCTGCTGAGCGAGCAGACCTTCCGCCGCGAGGGCCACCACCTGGCACCGGCGCCGGCCGACGACCGCGGCACCGGCAACGGCAACGGCACCCGCAACGGCAACGGCACCGGTAGCGGCGGCGCGGGCGGCGGCAACCGGCTGGCGATCAGCGGCATCGTGTACAACGAGATGAAGGGCGCCTTCTCCGATCCCGACGCCAGCCTGGCGCGGCTGCTCAACCACGGCCTGCTGCCGGACACCATTTACGCGCACGAGAGCGGCGGCACACCGGACGCGATCCCGGACCTCAGCTACGACGCGTTCCGCCGCTTCCATGCCAACTACTACCACCCGAGCAACGCCTACTTCTTCGCGTACGGCGACGTCGCCACCGCCGACTACTGCGCCTTCCTGGACCGGCGGCTCGCGGGCTTCGCACGGCGCACGGTGGCATGGCCCGCCGGCGTCTCCGGCGACCGCTTCGACCCGGTCCGCCAAGGCCGCTGGGCTGCCCCGCGCGCGCTGCGCGAGCGCTACCCGATCGGAGCCAACGAGCCGGACGCGGAGCGCACCTACCTGGTCAACGCCTGGCTCACCGGCGATGCGCTCGACCCGGAGGATGCCGCGCTGATGCACGTTCTGTCGCTGATTCTCGCCGGCAACGAGGCGGCGCCGCTGCGCAAGGCGGTGGTGGCATCGCGGCTCGGCGCCGACCTGACCTACTCGGGGAGTTCGTCGGTGGGGCGCGAGGCAACCTTCGTGATCGGCATCCGCGGCAGCGAGGGCGATCGCGCCGGCCGGTTCGCCGACCTGGTCGACACCACCCTGCGCGACATCGCCGCCGGCGGCATCAGCGCGGAGATGGTGGAAACGGCGTTCCGGCAGGCGGCGTTCGAATACCTGGAAGTGCAGCCGATGTTCCCCCTGCACACCCTGTTCCGGGTGGTGGGAAGCTGGATCTACGGCGCCGACCCGCTGCGCTTCCTGCGCCTCGGCACCCACCTGGCCACCTGCCGGGAACGCTGGCAGCGCGAACCGGACCTGTTTTCCCGGCTGCTGCGCGAACGGCTGGTCGACAACCCGCACCGCCTGAACGTGGTGATGAGCCCCGATCGCGCGCTGCAGGGCGAGCTCGACGAGCGCCTGCTCACCCGTGTACAGCGCATCGAGAGCACCATGACGGAGGATGAGGTCGCGGCCGCCGGGGCGGCCGCGGCGGAGCTGGAGCAGCTCAACAGCACTCCCAACACCGCGGCGCAACTGGCGAGCCTGCCGCAACTCCAGGTTGCGGACCTGCCGGCCTCACTGCAGCACGTCGACACCGAAGTGCGCGACGTGGCCGGCGTTACCCTGCTGCGCAATGACCTGTTTGCCAACGGCGTCAACTATCTGGTGGTCGACTTCGACCTGACCGGCCTGCCGGCGGAGCTGTGGCCCTATCTGCCGCGCTACCTCGAGGCGACCGAGAAACTGGGCGTCGCCGGGGCCGATTACGAGGCGATCGCGCGTCGCAAGGCAGCCGCCACCGGCGGTGTGCGCGCGTCGCTGTCGCTCTCTCACCACGGCGTGCACGCCGAGCGCACGTTGCGCGCGGTACGGTTCAGCCTGAAGGCGCTCGACGACCAGATCGAAGAGGCCCTGTCGCTGCTCGGCAGCCTGGTGTTCGGCGTCGATCCGCGCGATGATGGGCGACTGCGCGAGGTTCTGATTCAGGAGCGCATGCACTACCGCACCGGCCTGGTGCGCGGCGGCGCCCGCACCGCCGGCCTGCACGCCGGGCGCGGTCTCGACCTGGCCGGACACCTGGCGGAAATCGCTCACGGCCTGCCGCAGCTTGCCCTGTGCGAGGAGCTGGCCGCGGACTTCGACGCGCACCGCGACCGACTGATGGAGCGCATCGAGCGGATCCGCGACTTCCTGCTGGTGCGCGACCGGCTCACGGTGAGTCACACCGGCACCGAGCGCGGCGCCGGCCTGGTAGCGGCGGCGCTGGCCGACTGGAGCGGCCGGATGCGCGCGCAGCCGGTCACCGACGCCGACCTCGGCTTCACGCCGTTTGCAACGCCGCCGCGCGAGGGGCTGGCGGCGCAGATGGACGTGGCCTACTGCGCGCAGGTGTTCGGCGCGCCGCACATCTCGCAGGCGGACGCGGTTCCGCTGCAGGTGGGGGCGCACATCGTGAACCTCGACTGGATCCTTCCCGAAATCCGCTTCAAGGGCAACGCGTACGGCGCCTGGTTCCGGTACGACGCGGTCGGCGGGTCCGCCGCGTTCGGCTCCTACCGCGACCCGCACATCGTGCGCACGCTCGACGTATTCGCACGCTCGCGCGAGTACGTCGATGCGGCGGCGTGGAGCGAGGAGGAGATCGGGCGCGCGATCATCGCCGTCGCCAAGCGCGGCTTCACCCCGCTGCGGCCGCGGCCCGCTACCGGGCTCGCCCTGCAGCGCCACCTGGCGGGCATCACGCCGGAGATGCGTGAGGCGCGCCACGAAGAGCTCAAGAGCGTCTCTCCGGGAGCGGTCAAGGCCGCCCTGCAGCGGTTGCTGGCCGGCGGCCTGGCGCACGCACCGGTGTGCGTCGTATCGAGCCGCGCGATGCTGGAGCAGGCCAATCGCGAACTGACCGGCAATCCCCTGGAAGTGAGCGAAATCCTGCACGGCCCTTCATAGGAGTCTGGCGGATTGCGACAGACTCCTATGCGCCAGGTGGGGATGGGCCGAAAGCGACGCCGTAAGGCGACGTTTTCGGGGCGCTAGCCGGCCGCGGCGGCCATGCGTGCACGGACCGGCGGCGGCGCTCACGGGGCCGGCACCTCGCGTCGGCAGTTCCTGACCGCCGCCGGCAAGGGCGCGGTGCTGGCGCTGACCATGTTCGGCGCCGGGCCGCGGGTTGCCGCGCGCGGTCTGTTCGGGCGCGGCCTGCTGCCGAGCGCCTGGCACAGCATCGCGGATTCGCCGCTGCCGAAGCCGGGCATGATCGTACACGGCGAGTTGCCGTTCAACGGCGAGTTCCCGCCTCACCTGCTCGACGACCCGGTCACGCCGACCGCGCGCCACTTCGTGCGCAACAACGGCGGCGTGCCGGCGCGCGCGCGCAGCAAGGATCTGAGCGGCTGGGCACTGCGCGTCGACGGCGAAGTACGCCACTCCCTGGCGCTTACGCTGGACGAGCTGCTGTGCCTGCCGCAGGTCACGATGCAGGCGGTGCTGGAGTGTGCCGGCAACGGCAGGAGCCTGTTCACGCCGCCGGTGGGCGGTACGCCGTGGATCCGGGGCGCCGTAGCGTGCAGCGAGTGGACCGGGGTGCGGCTGCGCGACGTGCTGGAGTTGGCCGGGGTGCGCGACAGCGCCGTCTACGTCGCGGCATTCGGCGAGGATGCGCCGCTCGACGGCGGTGAGCCGTTCTCGCGCGGCATCCCGATCGGCAAGGCGATGGATGAGCACACGCTGATCGCGCTGGCGATGAACGGCGTACCGCTGCCGGCCGCGCACGGCTTTCCGGCACGGCTGCTGGTGCCGGGCTGGATTGGGAGCGCGATGCAGAAGTGGCTGCGCCGCCTGTGGGTGCGCGACCGCGTGCACGACTCCGCCAAGATGAGCGGCTACTCCTACCGAGTGCCGGCCCATCCGGTCGCGCCGGGCGCCACGCCGGCCGCCGAGGAGATGCGGATCGCCACCGCGTGGGTGGTCAAGTCGCTCATCACCCGGCCGCGCAGCGGACACGAGGCGGCGCAGGGCGAGACGCTGCAGGTGGGCGGCCATGCCTGGGCCGGCGATAACGAGGTGGTGCGCGTTGCGGTGTCCACCGACTTCGGCATCACCTGGCAGGAGGCGCGCCTGGCCGCTCCCGCCAACCGCTACGCCTGGTACCACTGGCAGACCGAGGTGGCGTTCCGCAACCGCGGCTACTACGAGATCTGGGCGCGCGCGTTCGACCACACCGGCAATGCGCAGCCGTTCCGCCAGCCCTGGAATCCGAAGGGCTACCTCGGCAACGTCGTTCACCGGGTGCCCGTGATGGTCGCTGCAGCGGCCTGACGGCGCGCGACCGCCCGCCTGCCGCCTTGCGAGAGCGGCGGCGCGCGGGCGATAGTGACCCATGGCGGACACCAACCCCTTCTCCCTTGCCGGCCGCCGCGCCCTGGTCAGCGGCGGCAGCCGCGGCATCGGTCTCGGCGTAGCCGCGGCGCTGGCCGACGCCGGGGCCGCGGTCGCGCTGGTAAGCCGCGACCCGCAAGCGCTGGCGGCGGCGCGCGACCGCATCGTCGCGCGCGGCGGCGAGGCCGCCACCTACCCGTGCGATCTGACCGACACCGGCGGCATCGACGACCTGTACCGGCGGGTACGCGCCGACGGTCCGGTCGACATCCTGGTGAACAACGCCGGCGGTACGCGGCGCGCTCGGGCGGCCGATCTCGCCGCGGCGGACTGGCAGTTCGTGCTCGACCTCAACCTGACCGCCGTGTTCCGCCTGACGCAGGCGTTCGGCCGGGACCGGATCGCGCACGTGGGAGGTGCGGCGGCGCCGGCCGGCTCGGCCAAGGTGATCAACATCGCATCGCTGCTCAGCGAGCAGGCGCGCCCGCAGAACGCCCCCTACGCGGCCACCAAGGGCGCCATCCGCCAGCTCACCAAGGCGCTGGCGGTCGAGTGGGCGCCCTACGGTATCAACGTCAACGCCATCGGTCCGGGGTACATAAAGACCGACATGACGCGCCCGCTGTGGGAGGACGACTCGTTCGACGCCTGGGTGCGCGACCGGGCGCCGCTCGGCACCTGGGGCACGCCGGCCGACATCGGCGCCGCGGCGGTGTTCCTGGCCTCCGCCGGCGCAAACTACATCACCGGCCAGGTGCTGTACGTGGACGGCGGATGGCTGAGTTCCCTGTAGCAGCGGCGCGGCGCTCGGCGCAATAGTTGCCGGATTGGGCTGCGTTTGCGCTACATTGCGCATAGCAGTATTCCGCCGGACACCACGGCGGAGACGAAGACAGAGCGTGGAGGAAAGCGCACATGAATACCGGAATCGGCGACATGGCCGTCTACATCCCCAAGCTGATCATGCGCTTGAGCCGCCTGTTGGAACGCTACGCGTTGTCCAATCCCACCATTCAGCGCATCCTGGATCGAGCCATCCACAAGACCGGGCAGATCTCGGTACGCTTTCCGCACTTCTGGGAGGATGCGGTCACCATGGCGGCGCAGGCCGCGATGCAGGTGCTGTCGCGCATGAACGACGGCGCCATCGCCAGCTTGCGCTACATCGCGGTGGGCACCGAGTCGGCCACCGACCTCGCGAAGCCGATCGCGGCCCACGTCGGCGGCATGCTGCGCGCCGCCGGCTTTCCCATCTCCACCTCGATCGCCACGTTTCAGACCCAGCACGCCTGCGCCGGCGGCACCTACTCGCTGCTCGGGGTGGGCGCGCTGCTGTCGCTGAGTCCGGTGAGGAGCGAGCGCGGGCTGGTGATCTGCACCGACGTGGCGCGCTACGCCCCCGGCACCAGCGCCGAGATTACCGCCGGCGCCGGCGCCGTCGCCATGGTCGCCGAACGCGGCTGCGGCCTGGTGGAGCTGGACGTGGCCAGCACCGGCTACGCCTCCCGCGACGTGGACGACTTCTTCCGTCCGGTCGGCGCCATCACACCGCGGGTGCGCGGTTCGTACTCGATCAACTGCTACAAGGAGACGATCGAGGACGCGTTCCTGGACCACTGCCGGCGCGTCGGCATGTCCCCCGCCGAGGTGCTGCGCGAGACCGACCTGTTTGCCTTTCACGCGCCCTACCATCACCTGCCGCTGGAGTTGATGGGCTCCCTGGTCGCCCGCTACCTCGGACTCTCCGGGCCCCGGATCAACCGCTATCTCGCCGAACGCGACTTCGACGCTTCGATCAGGCCGGCCGCCATCGTCGGCAACCTGTACTCGGGTTCGGTGTTTCTGAGCCTCGCCTCGCTGCTCAACCGGCGCTGCCAGCGGCGCGGCGACCGCATGGTCGGCGAGCGCCTGCTGATGCTGTCGTACGGATCGGGCAACACCGCCGTGGCGCTGAGTGGCCGGGTGGCGGAGCGTGCCCCGGAGGTGATCCGCCGATGGGACATGGATTCGGCGCTGAATCACGCGCAGGAGGCGCCGTCGGACGACTACGACCGCTGGGTCGCCGGCGACGGCGAGCAGGCCGGCTTCCGCACGCCGAGTCACGCCGCGGCGAGCGGGATTCCGCGCGACTCCTTCTACCTGGAACGTATTCGCGACGACGGTTACCGCGTGTACGCGCTGCATCGGTAGCGGTGCGGGACGCCACGCTCGTTACCGATCCGCCCCGCACCGGCCCGAGCACCGGCTCGAGCCGCGCGGCGCCGGGCCCGCCGTCCTCGTTCGGAGCACAGGATCGGCAGGCGGTGGAGCGGTTCGTCAGCGAGTTCCTGGCCGGCAAGCATGCCGACGGGGCCGGCGAGGTGGCCGACCGCTTCGCCGAGTACGTGTGCCGCGGCAAGATGATGCGCGCGGCGCTGGTAGTGCTGGCATTCCGGATGGGCCGGACCGGGCCGTTGTCCACCGATGTCCTGCGCTGCGCGTCGGCGCTGGAACTGCTGCACTCCGCCATGCTGATCCACGACGACATCATCGACCGCAGCGACACCAGGCGCGGCATGCCGGCATGGCACGTGCGCTACGCGCGGCGCGCCGGATTGTGGGACGCCGCGGAGGCGGCTCACGTCGGGCGCAGCATGGCGCTGTGCGCCGGCGACGTGGGCTTTTTCTTCGCATTCGAGTTGTTGGCGCAGATCGACGCCGACCCGCACACCAAGCGCGAGTTGCTGACCGCCGTGACCCGGACCGCCGGCACCGTGGGCGTCGGCGAAATGAACGAGATGCATCTCGCCGTCGACCATCGCGGCAACGACGACGCCATTCTCGAAGTGTACGCCCAGAAGACCGCCGGCTACTCCTGCGCGCTGCCGCTGACCGCCGGCGGGCTCCTGGGTGGACTGGCCGCCGAGACGCTGGCGGAACTGGCGGCGATCGGGCGAGCGCTCGGGGAAATCTTTCAGATCATCGACGACGAACTGGACCTGTTCGGCGACGAGCTCGAGATGGGCAAGCCGGTCGGCGCCGACGTCCGGGAGGGCCGCCACACCCTGTTCTATGCCCTGCTGAGCCGCCACCTCCCGGCGCAGGAGTGGGCCCGGATCAGCGTTCTGTTCGGCGACCGCAACCTGCGCCACGACGACCTGCTGCCGGTGCGCGAAGCGATCGACGCGGCCGGCATCCGCGACATGGTGGGCGCCCGCCTGCTGCGCACCGCGGACGCCGCCCGGCGCCGCGTGCAGACGCTGGCGGTGGCGCCGCCGCACCGCGCGTCCCTGCTCGGGATGTTCGACGCCGTGCTGGCGCGGCGCCCCTGACGGACGTGGCGACACGCGGGTACGAAGCCCGCGCGCCGAGCGACCGGATGCGAGCGGCCGGCCGGCACGGCGCGGAGCCGACCACCGTGGACCTGGTGCTGTGCGGCGGCGGGCTGCAGAACGCGTTGGTGGCGACCGCCTTGTTCGGCGCACCGGGCATGGCACCCGGGCGCGCGCCGCCGCGCACCGCGCTGCTGGAGCGGACCACGATCGGCGGCAACCACACCTGGTGCTGCTACGAGAGCGACCTGTCTTCGGCCATGCGCCGCCAGGTGGCGCCGCTGGTCAGCCGGCGCTGGGAGGGTTACGAGGTGCGCTTCCCCGGCTACCGGCGCCGCCTGGCTACCCCCTACCTGATGATTGCCAGCGAGCACTTGCGCCGCGTGGTACGCGCCCTGCTGTCGGGCCGCCCGGACGCGCTGGTGCGGGAACACGCACCGGTGGCGCGGCTGGAAGCGAGCCGGGTGCTGCTGGAAGACGGCGGCGAGGTGGCCGGAAACACGGTGATCGACGCACGCGGCGCCCAACGGCACGCCGAACACTGCGGCTACCAGAAGTTCTACGGCGAAGAGGTCACCCTGGAGGCGCCGCACGGCCTGGACCGGCCGCTGGTGATGGATGCCACGGTGCCGCAGCGGGACGGGTTCCGCTTCATGTACGTGCTGCCGCTGTCGCCGCGGCGCGCGCTGGTCGAGGACACGAGCTTCTCCGATGGACCGGAGCTCGACGTCGAGCAGCGGCGGGCCGGCATCGCCGCGTGGATGGCGCACCACCGCTGGCGGCGGGCCGCCGTCACGCGCACCGAGCGCGGCGTGCTGCCGATGCCGTGGCGGATGCCGGCGCCGGTGGCGCAGCCGCTGCCCGGGGTGATCCGCGGCGGCTACGGCGGCGGCTGGTTTCACCCCGGCACCGGCTACTCGCTGCCCCAGGCAGCCGAGCTTGCCGCCCTGGTCGCGACTACCGCGATTCCCGACCTGTGCACGGCGGCGACCGCGGCCCGTCACCGCCTGCAGCGCCGCGCCCGCTTCTGCTGCATGCTCAACCGGCTGCTGTTCCAGGCCTACCCGCCGGAAGCGCGCCGCAACATATTCGAGCGCTTCTTCCGGCTCCCGGAACCGACCATTCGCCGCTTCTTCAGCATGCAACTGCAGGGCGCGGACAAGGTGCGCCTGCTCGCCGGTCGCCCGCCGCGCGGGCTGTCGCCGCGGCGCCTGCGCGCGGCGGGGGCCGGCACCGGCGGCGCCGCAACGCCGTGAGCCGGGCCATGGGCCGGAGCGCGCGGGTGGCGGTGATCGGCAGCGGATTCGGCGGCCTCGCGGCGGCCATCCGCCTGCAGGCGGCGGGGCTGGCGACCACGCTGTTCGAAGCGCGCGAGCAGCCGGGCGGCAGGGCGTACGTGTGGCGGCACGGGGATTTTACGTTCGACATGGGCCCGACGGTGATCACCGATCCGACGCTGCTGGAGGAGCTGTTCGCCGTGGCCGGCGCCACCCTGAGCGACCGGGTAGAGCTGATGGCGGTCGATCCGTTCTACCGCCTGCTGTGGCCGGACGGCGACCGCTTCGACTACTGTGCCGACGGCGGGGAGCTGTCGGCACAGATCGCGCGCCGCAATCCCGCCGACCGTGACGGCTACCGCCGCTTCCTGGACTACTCGCGGCGCGTGTTCGCCACCGGTTACGAGGAACTGGCCGCGACCCCGTTCCTGCGCTTCTGGGACATGGTACGGGTCGCGCCACAACTCGCCGGCCTGCGCGCGGACCGTTCGGTCTATCGCACGGTGGCGCGCTTCATCGGCGATGAGCGGATCCGCGAGGCGCTCAGTTTCCACACCCTCCTGGTGGGCGGCAACCCGTTCGAGACCAGCGCCATCTATACCCTCATTCACTATCTCGAACGCCGCTGGGGCGTGTTCTATCCGCGCGGCGGCGTCGGCGTCCTGGTGCGCGCCCTGGCGCGCCTGTTCGCCGACCTCGGCGGCCGCCTGCTGCTGGCCAGCCCCGTCGACAGCGTCGCGCTCGAGGGCGCCCGGAATCGCTCCATCCACTACCTCTCCTACACGCGCGCGGGCTCCCGGCACCGCGAGCCGTTCGACGCCGTGGTGTCCAACGCCGACGTGCACCACACCTACGCGGCGCTCTACCGCGACACCGCCGGCGCCGGGCGGCGGCGGCGCCGGCTGGAACGGGCGGTTTGGTCGATGTCGCTGTTCGTGCTCTACTTCGGCACCGACCGCGACTATCGCGGCGAGGTGGTGCATCACTCGGTGCTGTTCGGCCCGCGCTACCGGGAGCTGCTGGCCGACATCTTTCACGGTGCGCGGCTGCCGGAGGACTTCTCGCTCTACCTGCACGCGCCGCACGTCACCGATCCTTCGATGGCGCCGCCGGGGCACGGCACGTTCTACGTGCTCGCGCCGGTGCCGCACCTCGGCAACGCCGCCGTGCAGTGGGAGCGGATCGCCGAGCACTATGCCGACCGCATTCTCGCCGCCGTCGAGCGCGTGCTTCCCGACCTGCGCCGCCACATCGTCGTCCGGCGCTGGATCACGCCGTTCGACTTCCGCCGCCGGCTCAACGCCTACCACGGCAGCGCGTTCTCGCTGGCGCCGACCCTCACCCAGAGCGCGTGGTTCCGCCCCCCCAACCGCGACCCCCGCATCGAAGGACTGTACCTGGTCGGGGCCGGCACCCATCCGGGGGCCGGCATTCCGGGCGTGATCAACTCGGCGCGCGCCACCGCGAAACTCGTCCTGGAGGATGTCGCGCCGTGAACCGCCGGGACGGGCCGCTGGTGGCGGCGGAGGTGGCGGCGGAGTGCCGGCGCCGCATCGCGGCCGGCTCCAGGAGTTTCGCGCTTGCCGCGCACCTGCTGCCGCGTGACAGCCGCCATGCGGCGCTGGTGGTGTACGCCTGGTGCCGGCGGGCGGACGACGCCATCGACGGCGCCCCGCCGGCGCACCGGCCGGCGGCGCTGGCCGCGCTGCACGATGAGTTGGAGCGAGTCGCCGGCGGTTCCACCATCGGCGACCCGGTCATCGACGCCTTCGGCGCGGTGATGAGCGCCACCGGGATGCCGCGGCACTATCCGCGCGAGATGCTCGCCGGCATGCGCATGGACCTGGAGCGCACCGCGTACGAGGATCTGCCCGATCTGCTGCGCTACTGCTACCGCGTCGCCGGCACGGTCGGCCTGATGATGTCGCACGTCCTCACGCTGCGCGACGATGCCGCACTGCAGGCGGCAGCGCAGTTGGGCGTGGCAATGCAACTCACCAACATCTGCCGCGACGTGCTGGAAGACTGGCACCTCGGGCGGGTGTACCTGCCGGTAGCCTGGCTGGCGCGGGCCGGGCTCGGCGACTTGCGCGCGCGGCCCGACGCCGCGTTCCCGAGCGCGGCGCGCGACCGGCTGCGCCCCGTGGTTGCCGACGTGCTCGCACTTGCCGGGCGGTACTATGCCGGCGCCGAGCGAGGCTTCATTGCCCTGCCGTGGCGCGCGGCGCTGTCGATTCGCGCCGCGCGCGGCATCTACGCGGCAATCGGCGACCGCGTGGCGCGCGCCGGCTGCGACGTCACCGCCGGACGCGCGGTCGTGCCGCTGGCCGGCAAGCTGGCGGCGGTGTGCGCGGCCGCCGGCGCCGCGGCGGCCGAACTGCCCGCCCGGCTGCGCGCCGCCGGCGGCGCGTTCCACGCTCCCGAACGGGTGTTCGAGTTCGCCGACCTGGAGCCGGCATGAAGCTGAGCGGCACCGCGCTGACCGCCGGTTTCAACCGGGTGGCGCACGCCTACGACCTGCTGGTAACGCTCAATCCCGGCTACCGGCGCCACCTGCGGCTCAGCGCACGGCGCCTCGAACTGGGCCCCGGCGCGCGCATCCTCGACCTGTGCTGCGGCACCGGCCAGTCGACCCTGGCGCTGCGCGCCGCGTATCCGGACGCCGTGCTGGTCGCCCTGGACGCCGCCGACGAGATGCTGCAGGTGGCGCGCGCCCGGCCTGAGCTGGCCGGCGTGCAGTTCGTGCACGGCGACGCCATGGAGCCGCGGGCGTACGGTGTGCGCGGCTCGTTCGACGGCATCCTGATGGCATACGGCATCCGCAACGTCATCGACGCCGACGCCTGCCTGGCGGCGGTGCGCGAGCTGCTCGCCGCGCGCGCCGCGGTCTGCTTCCACGAGTACTCGGTGGCCGGCTCGGCGGTCAGCCGCACGGTGTGGCGGGCGGTGACCAACGCCATCGTGCGCCCGGCCGCCCGCGTCCTGGCCGGCGATGACCGCCTGTTCGTCCATCTGCGCGACAGCGTACTGGCATTCGACAGCCGCGCCGCCTTCGAGCGCCGCCTGTACCGCGCCGGATTCGCCGCCGTGCGCACCCTGCCCATGGGCGGCTGGCAGCGCGGCATCGTGCACTCGTTCCTGGCCCGCCGCCCCGCGCCCGCCCCACCCGCTCCGGCGGCGCCGGCGCGCAATGGCGGCCACCAGGCTGCCGGTGCCGATACGGGCGGCCAAGGCAGCGGCGCGGCACCGGCTACGTCGGCGCACCGCCGGAGTTACGCCGCGGGTACCGGCGCGGGCGGCCACGTCACGCCGGCGCCGGCGCGCACCGCCGTGGTGATCGGCGGCGGCATCGCCGGGGTGGCGGCGGCCACCGTGCTCGCCGAGCGCGGCGTCGCCACCACCGTGCTGGAGCGGGAGCCGGCGCTCGGCGGGCGCGCGGGCGCGGCGCCTCTGCGCCTCGCCAGCGGCGAGACGGTGCAGATGGAGCGCGGCTTCCACGCCTTCTTCCGCCAGTACTACAACCTGCGCAACCTGCTGCGGCGCGTCTCGCCCGAGCTCGACATCCTGGCCCCGCTCGACGACTACCCGGTGCTCGGCCCGCACGGGCAGCGCCAGTCGCTGGCGGACATTCCCCGCACGCCGCCGTGGAACATCGTGACGCTGACCCGGCGCACCCCCGAACTGACCCTGCCCGCGCTGGCGCGCGTCGGGCTGCGCGAGGCGCTGTCGATGCTGGCATTCGACATCGACCGTACCTACCGGCGCCACGATCACCGCACCGCCGCCGAGTACCTGGACGCGCTGCGCTTCCCGCCGGCCGCCCGCCGCATGCTGTTCGACGTGTTCGCCCACTCCTTCTTCAACCCGGAGGGCGGCATGTCGGCCGCCGAGCTGTTGATGATGTTCCACTTCTACTTCACCGGGAGCCGCGAAGGCTTGATCTTCGACGTGGCGCGCGCGCCGTTCTCGACCGCCATCTGGCAGCCGCTGCAGCGCTACCTCGCCAACCTCGGCGCGCGGGTGGCCACCGGCACGGCCGCACGCGCGGTCCGGCGCGCGCAGGGCGGCTGGGAAGTCGAGACCGGCGGGGCGCAGCGCGCCTCGTTCGCCGCCGAAGCCGTGGTGCTCGCACTCGACGTGGCCGGGCTGCAGCGGCTGCTGCCGCACACCCCGTTCCGCGACGGCGCGTGGGCGGATTCGCTCGCGAGCCTGGCAACCACGCTGCCGTTCGCGGTATGGCGGCTGTGGCTGGACACCCCCACCGCGCCGGGGCGGGCGCCGTTTGCCGGCACCGCGGGCGTCCCGCTGCTGGACAACATCTCGCTGTTCCACCTGTTCGAGGACGAGAGCCGCGCCTGGGCCCGCGCCCACCACGGCTCGGTGGTGGAACTGCACGCGTACGCCGTGCCGGAGACCGCCTCCGAAGCTGACATCAGGGCCGCCCTGCTGCGCGGGCTGCATCGGCTCTACCCGGAGACGCGTCCGGCGCGCGTGGTCGACGACGCCTTCCTGCTGCGCCGCGACTGCCCGGCATTCGGTCCCGGCTCGCACGCCCGCCGTCCCGGCGTGGCCACCCCCCATCCGGGGCTGTACCTGGCCGGAGACTACGTGCGCATCGACCAGCCCTCGGCGCTCATGGAGCGTGCGGCCGCGACCGGCATCAGCGCCGCCAACGCCATCCTGCGGCGCTGGCACCTGCCGCCCGAGCCGGTAGCGTCGGTGCGCCGCACCGGCATCCTGCCGAGATTCGCGGCATGAGGGGACGCCTGCTCGGACGCCGGCCCGGCTCCGCGCTGCCGGCCGCCTCCGGTCGCGCCCGGCCCGACTGGCAGCAGTCCGATCCGGGCTGGATCCGGCGCGCGGTGGAGCGTGCCGGCCGGCTGCCGTCCGGCGGCTGGCACGTGATCGACGCGGTGCGTGCCATCGGTGAGGTGCCGTGCCGCTACCGGGTGGCGGACCGCGAGCTGGTAGTGTGGCGCGGGCGGTCGGGGCTGCTGGTGGCGCCCAACGCCTGTCCGCACCTGGGCGCGTCGCTGGCCGAAGGGCACCTGCGCGACGGCTGCCTGGTGTGTCCCTGGCACGGCCTGGTGCTGGGCGCGGACGGCCACCGCGGCTGGCGGCCGCTGCCGAGCCACGACGACGGCGTGCTGCTGTGGGTGCGCATCGCCGCCGGCGGCGAACCGCCCTCCGACCTCCCCTACCGGTGTACCCGCCCGCCTGCCGGCATCGACGCCGTCATCCGCATGGAAGCGCGCTGTGCGCCGCAGGACATCATCGCCAACCGCTTCGACCCGTGGCACGGCGTGCACTACCACCCGCACTCGTTCGGCGCTCTTTCCGTGCTGGAACAGAGCGACGACGCCATCACCGTGCGCGTGGTGTACCGCGCCACCCGGCGCATGGGCGTGGAGGTGGATGCGCGGTTTCACTGCCCGGACCCGCGCACCATCGTGATGACCATCGTCGACGGCGAGGGCGCCGGATCGGTGGTGGAGACGCACGCCACGCCGGTACGGCGGGGCGTTTGCGCGATCGTGGAGGCGACCGTGGCTACCTCGGAGCGCTTCGGCTTCCGGCTCGCGATGCGCGCCGCCGGCCTTCTGCGGCGCCGGATGCAGGCCTCCGCACGCCGCCTCTGGGCAGAGGACGCCGCCTACGCGGAACGGCGCTACGCACTGCGCACCGGGTCGCATTGACCGGAGCCCGGCACGCGGCGCCCGCCGTCAGTGCGTGTGGTAGAGCAGCAGGTGGTCGCGCAGCACGTCCTGGGCGAAGTCGTTCTCCACGTCGCGCCACACCGAGTGCACGTGGTTGGCGGCGTTCTGGCAGTTGTCGAACTCGACCAGGAAGTTGCCGCCGTGGATCCGGTAGTAGTGCCCCTCGCGGCGGGCAACCGGACCGGCCCACGCCAGCCGCAGGTGGCCGACGCCGTCGCGGCGCAGGTGCTCGAGCTTGTGCCGCGCAACGTCGCTGCGCACCTGGCCCACGTACGTTTCCACCAGGGCGGTGAGCATCTGCTGCTGAGCGGCGTCGAGGCGGTCGCCCGGCAGTCCCTCTTCGCGCGGCAGCACGGCGCGCGTGCTGTTGTAGGTGAGGATGTCCCACGGCGCCTTGTCGTAGATCACCGCCCGTGAGCGCTGGCTGCGGTCGAGGCTGTCCATCAGTTGCAACGCGAGGTCTTCGCGGCGCGCCAGAATGCGCAGCCCGCGCTTGGGGCCGTGCAGCACCTCCGCCGGGTTGGAGCCGTAGAAGAACGGCGTGGTGGAAATGACGCGTTCGCCCCAGACGCTGAAGTGCAGCGACAGGTGGTGCCCCTCGGCGCGCCACCCCCAGGGATCATCGCCGTGCGGATCGCCGAACACGGTGAAGTAGTAGCGGCCCGGGTCGCGCGCCCAGTGCACCTGGCCCGCCGCGCGCTCCTGCTCGCCCAGGATCAGTTCGTGATCGATAATCGCGCACGCCTGTTCGTAACCCTGCTCCGAAAGCGACGCCTCCAGCACGCGCCTGGCCAGCCGCTGCTGTTCCTCCGTCATCGCCAGCAGCGGCAGACCGTGCCGGTTCAGCGGCGGGTAGTACCAGAACAGGCGCTCGCCGTCGAGGTAAGGAAACGTGGCGCGGGCGCGCTGCTCCGCGTCCAGGCTCTCCAGCAGGTCGCCGCACGCCGCCGCCATCTGGCGGGCCGCTTCCGGGTGTCCGTTGGCCTGCATGGCCGCCGGCTCAGCCACGCGCCGGAGTGTCGTCGTCGCGGCGCCGCCGCGCGATGATCTCCGGGAACTCGTAGTAGATCAGACCGTCGTCGTGCACCTCCATGGTCACCCGCGTGCTGTCGACGAGCTGCCCGAGAAACGCCTCCGCCTCCTCGATGCTGAAGTCGAGGTCGACCACCAGGTCGGAAACGGTCAGCCGCCCGCCGAGCCGGTAGGCGAGACGAAACACCCGGTTCACCCGGCGGCCGTCCGCCGCCCGGCCTCCGGTCGCCGGCGCGTCCGGCGCGCGTGCCGGCCACGCAAACCGCTCCCGGCTCACCGGCCGATGGCGGCGGGCGTCGCGCAAGGCGGAGCGCGCCAGGTTCAGGACGAGAAAGATGAACAGGAACGGCAGAATGCCGACCACCAGTCCGAATCCCGCAAACGGCCACATGCCGACCAGTGTAGCGCGCCATCACGATACCGGCAATGGACCGCAGCGCCCGCGACGCCCGCGTTCCTGGTGGACACCCTGTTCCAACGCCAGGTCTCGTCGGTGTCATTGGATCGGGCCGTGAGCACCGAGGCATTGCTGTCGGCATACGACGTAGATTACAGCAGTACCGAGGCGCTGCTGTTCCAGACCGGCTACCTGACCATCACCGGCGACTGTTCGCCAGCATCCCCTATTGACACTTCTGGCGGCGCGTCTCGAACTCTTTTGTGCATATGAGACCCTTCAATTCGCAATCCACAATCCAGCGTTCCGACTCGCCACATAATGGAACCTCGCCGTCCCATCCTTCATTCGCTGATTCGCACCTGATACTGGTGCATTCACCCAGAGTCGTAATCTCCGGCGTTTCCTTACCGTCGCAATTGAAATCGTATCTTCCGTCCATGTCAGGTGCGTCAAACCAATTCGTTTGGCCTGGGAAGACGGTGTCATCGAGATCCAGACAGTCTCCAGTCACGTCGGAGTATCCTGCGGTTTTCACAAAGTCAAATCGAACTTCACTACCGCCGACACCGTCGCCGTCCAGGTCCCGAAAGAACTCCTTTGTTGGCTCCTTCCCCAACTCGTCAGCAATCGATGGGATTGCGTCCGGATTGTAGTACGTGAACGGATCCCTGTATCCGACGGCCGTGTCGGCACCATACTCCAGCGTCATCACCTTGCCGTCACGGCTCAGTGATACGAGGTCCATTTGCAGGAGGTCGGCAATGTTCACTCCGGTGTCGGCGTCGATCGAACTCCGAAAACGAAAGTCGATGGTACCATCACTTACCACGATCACTTCCGACAACAACCTCAACCTCGTTTCCGGCGACCCGTCAGAAGACCCGGCGGATGCCAAGACGCTGAGCAATTGCCTTCGGGTGTCCAAATCGAGTGACTGGATATGTTCAAGCAACCCCGCCAGGGTGACGCTTGCGATGTACCCGTCGCGAATGGTGAGGGTGGCCTCCTCCATGTTTCCTAGCGCCGCCTCTATTCCCCCAACACTCGAGTTGGCGCGGAAGTACTTCACAGCCAATCCAGTATAGTTGAAGGAAGCCGTGGCGTATTCCTCTTTTGTGAGCGGCAACTCACCCCAATCATCGTCGAGCACGATGGGTTGAATACTCCGGTCTATGACAGTTCCCGCACCGTAGCCGCCTCCTAGTCCGAAAGATTCATACTCCTTGAAGGGAGACGGATCGGGATCGGGTGGCGGCGGACACGAAGCTGCCGCAAGCGTTACGAGCAACAACGGAACAAGAAGCAGCTTGGACGAATTGCCTGATGTGCCCGGCTTTCTCGTATACTCACGCGGTGGTGCCATTGCTGTACCTCCAGTCCACGCACCGAGTGTGGTCAGAGTCGCGCGCGCAGGTCAAGAAGCAGCCTGACGGCGCGAGCTTCGTTGGCGAAGCGGCATGGGCGAGCCGGCGGCAACGGCCGGGATGTCGCGGCGGGCCAAACCGATCCACCTGGTCGGCGCAGCGTTCAGCCGCCAAACCCGCAACATCACCGCCTTCGACACCAGCGACGCCTGACGCGAGGGTGCAAGAGGCTCCACGTCGCCCGGCAGTCTCCTGATCCCGGCCCGTGAAGCGCGAGTGACCGCACGCCATTGTTCATAGCGAGGACCCAACCATGCTGCACGACGAAAACTACAAGCGTCTGTTCGCCTCCCCGCTCATGGTCCAGGATGTGCTGCGTGCCTGCCTGCCCGCCCACCGGCTGGCCGCCGCGGACTTCTCCAGCTTGGGCAAGCTCTCTGCCGAGTATGTCAGCGACGAACTGCGCACCCGCCACGGCGACACCGTCTGGCACCTGCGCCTGGGCCGACGGCGGGTGTTTCTGCTCATGCTGCTCGAGTTCCAGGCGCAGGACGATCACTGGATGGCGCTGCGCATCCTCACCTACAGCGGTCTGCTGTACCAGGAACTGGTGCGCAATCAGGCCCCGGAGGTGGCTGGCGAGCGCCTCCCGGCGGTGATGCCGGTGGTGCTCTACAACGGCACCGAGCCGTGGACCGCAGCCCGGAACATGGGCGCCCTGATCACACCGGTGGGACCGTGGCTGGCGCCGTATCAGCCGGCCCAGCACTACTACCTGCTTGACTTGCAGCGGGTGCGGGCGGATGATCTTCCGTACCGCAACCTGCTGCGGGCGGTGGCGCGGCTGGAGCAGAGCCGGTCGCCGGAGGAAGTGGTGCGGGTGGTGCAGGCGTTGCGGCGCTGGTTGCCGAACCGGGGCGCGGAGGAGTTGCAGCGCGCGTTCGTGGATTGGGTACGTCAGATTGTCGGACGGCTGGCGCCGACGGGAGCGACGGTGCCGCCGCTACGGACACTGGAGGAAGCGAGCATGACGTTGGTCGAACGGGTCGCCGAATGGCCCAAGCAGTGGCTCCGTGAAGGCCGTGAACAGGGCGTTGCGGAAGGCCGCGAACAAGGTGTTGACGAGCAACGGGCACTGTTGTGCCGGATGGCGGGGGCGCGCTTCGACGCCGAAACCGCCGTTCGCCTGGCCGACCTGCTGGCGCCGATCTCCGACCCGGAACACTTGGCCGAGGTCGGCGACTGGCTGGTGCGTTGCGACACCGCAGACAGGTTTCTCGCCCGCTTCGATCCCGCATCACCAACCTGACACTTGCAGTCCGAGCTGCCCGCGCGCAGCCGCCCGAACGGTAGTTCGGGGCACTTCTGCCTGCCATGCAGCGATAGGTGTACCTCCTCAGGTCTAGAGGTTTAGCAAGCGCTCGCGCAGGTAGGTCGATAGGTACAGAGTGTGCGCTCGGCGAACAAGATCAGATTGGTTTCTGATCTGGCCGGACTTGATGATTGCCTCGATCGCCCTCCTCGTGCTTGCGGATTCACCGTGCTTTTCGGCATATTCACTATTTGGTCACGTACCGTCCTCACGGGAGGTTCAGGGGTATGGACACGGCGGCTTCCGGCTCGCGGTATACGCGGTAGGTCGGGACTTCGGAGCCGTCTCGCGACATGTGCATGTGAAACAGGGCGGTGTCGGTGGCCGGGTCGTATTCGGTCACCGCGATCCTGGCTGCCGGGTCGGCCGCCTGCACGCCGCGGCGCACGCCCCAGGTGATCAGCCAGTGGCCGTTGCTCAGCACGGTGACGCCTCCCCAGTGGTCGGCGGCGCCCTGGCTCGCCGGGAGGCGGAACTCGCGGACGTAGGCGGCATGGGTGCCGGAGGAAACGTCGTACTCCACCACGCGCGTGAACCGCGGACGGTCCTTGCGCGGCCCGGAGCAGCCGATGCCGTTGTCGAACAGAATCACCCTGCCGCCGCCGGTCAGCGTCGCCTGGTGCTGGCCGCAGAACTCGTTGTCCGCGCCGTCGTCTCCGACCAGCTCGAGGTACTCGGTGCCGGCGGGTCGCGACGGCGCCGTTCCGCCGAGCTGCCACTTCACGGTGCCCGTGTTCCCGGAACGGTCGATGCGCAGCACCTGCGAGCAGGTCCAGAACGAAGCGATGATGTCGCCGCCCGAGATCTGCATGGAGTTGAGGTGCGCGTAGTCCTTGCTCGGCTCGCAATCCGACCGCGCGAAATGGTCCCACGAACTCCAGCGGAACACTTCGTTGCCGTGCGGGGTAACTTCCTGGATCACCGAGTCGAGGTAGACGCCGCGGCAGGACTGCGGGGCCGCGCACGGGTCGCGCGTCGCCGGTTGGTAGGCCACGAACAGGAAGTTCCCGTCGCGGGTGATCAGGAATTCGTGCCGGTCGGCGCGGTCGAGGTCGCCGACGACGTTCACCGTGCGTATCGCGGCGAGTTGTTCATCGAGCAAATCCACCCCGTCGCGCCGGCTGACCGAGTAGCGGACGCGCCGGCCGTCGATCAGCGGCCCGGTGGCGTGCGGCCTGAAGTTGCGCAGGGTGGGGTCGCCCCGGCGGTGGAATCTCGGTACGCCGTTGTTGTCGACGATCGCCAGGAAGGGTCTCTGGGTGACGAACAACAGTCCCTCCGACACGCTCGCCGACTTCTGCAGGATACGGATGCGGGGGAAGTCGGCGGGCAGGCAATGCACGACGTAGGTGGAGCGGGCGGCGCCGCGCCGCACTTCGATGGCCACGTCGTGATCGGCGGCCACGGGCAACCGGTGGTCGAGGCGGTGCGTGGCGGCGTGGTTCCTGCCCTGGTCGCGGCGCAGCAGAGTCAGGCGGGAGGTCGCGGCGCCGGCCTGCGCCACGACCCGCAGCGCGGCGCGGTCGGCACACGGGAGGGCGTAGTGATGGATGTCGGGAGCGAACGCCGGGTACAGGGTGCCGCCGCCGCTCACCGCAAGGTGCCGGAGCACCGGCGGCTCGGCCGGGGGACCGCCCGCGGGTTGCCGGCCGTCCGTGAGCGGCTGTTCGGGCTGCGCGGGGGCGGGGCCGAGGCGGCAGGCCCCGGCGACCGCCAGCACGAGCGCCGGCAGCAGGATGTGGAGACATCGGTGCGCGTGGGTCGGTTGCCCCGCCGAACGCCGAAGCGAGTGCCCACGCCTCACCTGAGCCGGCCGACGGCTCCCTCGGAAGCAACGGTCGATCAGTTGGTGTCGTCGTCCACGACCGAGACGTTCGCGGTGCCCGGATTTCCGCTCACGTAGCCGTCGCCCGGAACAATAAGACAACCAATCGTCCCACCTATACCAGCTTGGTAAGGTGGATCGTCGTCGTTGACAGCCGTGACGGAAACAGAGCCGGTAGTACTGCCGGCGGAGATCGAGACCTCGGTCGGAGTCTTGTTCAGGGTGACGTGCACCGCACTCACGCTCAGGGTGACGGTCAGCTCGGACGTCGGCGCCGGCGAGGCGGTCACCGTGAACGTGACCGAGTCGCCCTCGTTTATGGAGGACGCGCTCGCGCTCACCGTCACGGTCACCGGCGGACCGGAAGGCGTCGTCGGCGACGGCGACCCACCGCCTGGAGTGCCGCCTCCCCCCGACGGAGTCGGGTCGTTGTCGCGGACGACGACGGTGGCCGAGCCCGCCGAACCGACCGCGTAGCCGCCGCCGGCTTCGACGGTGACCGTCACCGAGCCGTCCCGCTCGTCGGTGGCGTCGTTGTCGGTCGCCGCGGTCAGCGTGGCCGTTCCGGAGGTCGGGATGGTGACCGTCTTCCGACGGGTTCCGGTCAGGAACGAACCCGACTCCGCCCAGCTCACCGTGACGGTGAGCGCGTTCGCCGGCGGCGGCGCCGCGGTCAGGGTGAACGACACCGGGCGGCCCTCGGTCACGGCCGGCGCGGTCGCCGCGATGGTTACCACCGGCTGTTCCGGCGTCCCTGATTCCGGCGCCGCGGGTTTCGGCGTGAGGGTCGCGCCGGCCGACGCGGCGGTGGACGCGCCCACCCGGTAACCTGCACCGGCAGCGACCGTGGCGGTGACCGTACACCCCTTCGCCTCGACCCGGGCGCCGCTTGTCGGCACCGTCAGCGAGGCCTCTCTCTTGCCGGCAGGGACGGTCACGGACCTCGGCGCCTGCGCCAGCTCGCAACCGGAGGACGTTATCTTGACGCCGACGGTCAGATCGGCCGACGGCGCAGGGGCGGCCCGCACCAGGAACACCAGCGGACTGCCCTCGGCCACCGAGGGCGTGGCAGGCGCCGAAATGGTGATCACTGAGCTGGTCCCGGAAAAACGGACGGTATGGTAGAGTGTATCCAAGGCCACGAGGAGGGCCAGCAAGATGGCGACGAAGAGGCGTCGGTTCACAGCGGAGTTCAAGGCGAAGGTAGTGATGGAGGCGCTGCGGGGAGACCGTACGATCCAGGCGATCGCGGCCAAGCACGAAATACATCCGAACCAGATCAGCAGTTGGAAGCGGCAGGCTCAGACCGGTCTGCGGGACCTGTTCGCCGACGGCCGGAGCCGGCGGCAGAAGGAGCACGATGAGACCATTCACGACCTGCATGCCAAGATCGGGGAGTTGACCGTGGAGCGCGATTTTTTAGCACGCGGGCTCGGGCGCTGAGCCGGGCCGAGCGACGAGAGATGATCGACCGCGAGCACGAGGGTCTGAGCATCAGCCGGCAGTGCCGCCTGATCGGGCTGAACCGGTCGACGCTGTACTACCGAGCGGTGGGCGAGAGCGCTGACACGCTCGCGTTGATGCGCCGCATCGACGAACTTTATCTGGAATGTCCGTTCTACGGCAGCCGGCAGATGATGCGCCATCTGGCACGCGAGGGAAAGCGGGTCGGTCGGCACCGGGTGCGGCGGCTGATGCGGCTGTTGGGGCTGGAGGCGATCTACCGCAAGCCACGCACCAGCGTCGCGCACCCGGACCATCGGGTGTATCCGTATCTGCTGCGAGGGCTTACGATTGAGCGCCCGAACCAGGTGTGGTGCGCGGACTTGACCTACATCCCGGTGCAGGGAGGATTTCTGTACCTGGTGGCGATCATGGACTGGGCGAGCCGGCGGGTGTTGGCCTGGCGGCTGTCCAACACGATGGACACCTCCTTCTGCCTGGAGGCGTTGGCGGACGCTCTGGAAGACTTCGGCATTCCCGAGATCTTCAACACCGATCAGGGCAGCCAGTTCACCAGCATCGCGTTCACCGGCCAGTTGGAGGCGACCGGGATACGGTGCTCGATGGACGGGCGCGGTCGTTGTCTGGATAACGTATTCATCGAACGGTTGTGGCGCTCGCTGAAGTACGAGTCGGTATACCTGCACGATTTGGAGGATGGCTTCGAGGCGCAGCGGGTGATCGACGGGTGGATGGCATTCTACAACGAGACCCGACCACACTCGGCGCTCGGCGGGCGTACGCCCGCGGAAGCGTACCGCGACGGGGTGGCGGAACAACAGCAGGAGGTGGCGTAGCGAACAGGAACGGCAGGCGGTTGGCATGGGGTGCAAGGGCATCCGAGGACCAACGGGAGCGCGAGCAGTGGGGACGAAGTATCCACATATCCACAGGCTCGCTCACCCCCTCCCCGGACCCCACCCCCATTACCGCCGCCTGATCATCTCGACCAGGAGGGTGGGTTGACAACGAACGAGATGCACTCTACAATATCCCATCCACTGTCCAACCTATCGGGTCCACGTCACACCACCGCGCGCGTGGGCTTTTCCGTTGTCTCGGGCGCCACTTGCGCGCACCCTGCGAGCGCCAGGACAAGGAGCAGACCGAACCCGGCCGAGCGCTGGCCAAGCTGGCGTGCCAGACGGGACGGACAGCGATCGGTGAACGCTTTCCGCGTCACCGGGACATCCCCTCGGCGCACACGCATCATGACAGGCGGACCGAAGCTGCGCGGGCGAAGTTTGGGCCCCCGAACGCCCGGCCCATATGCCTGGCACGTCTCGCCAACGTGGACCGACGGTGCACGCCATTGCAGGTGCTCCCGGGGACGGACCTGGTGTGAACGCGGAGCGACCGGTAGTGCTGCGCTACGAGGTCGCCGAGTGGCGGGCTGTGTGTGTGTGTGTGTGTGTGTGTGTGTGTGTGTGTGTGTGTGTGTGTGTGTGTGTGTGTGTGTGTGTGTGTGTGTGTGTGTGTAGCAAACTACGTGCCAAAGGGTTGGACATCGGTCCTCTCACCGCGCAAGCGCGGGTCCTGGAGATTCGGGAACAACCGAACGTCGTACGCGGTATCGGACATCGGAGTACGCGAGACCAGCACGCAGAAATTACTCGCCGTGGACGCATTTCGAGTGGCGATTCTCATTACGCGGCGCGTCTTGATCAATACATACCGCCCGTAAGACACGAAACAAACACCGATTTTATCGATCTATTCACCATTTCGTCACGATAGCTCCGCCGGTTGCCGCCGGTCGTCGCCAAAGGGCGCCGACGCGTTTACAGGTCCAGGGCCGAACAGGGAGGGGCGCGTTGCGGCGGGTGGCCGGTCGCAGGTAGGATCGCGGCAGATGTACAGGGGCCCGAGGCGAAAACCCCGCTGCATTCGAGCGGCGATCCATCCCGGCTGGCCGCTCACGGTGTGGCGCCGGGTTCCAGCGCGGGCTGCGCGGTCGCTGCGAGCGGTGGACCGCGGGCGATGGCGGCTGCTTCTGGCCGTGCTCGTCATGTGCGTGGGCGCCGGCAGCGTGGCCGGCCAGAGCGCCGCGGCAGAGGGCGGCTCGACGGCGGCGGAGTTTCGCCAGCAACTGCCGCTCGGTCCGGTCACCGGCGATGCCGGGACGCTGCGCCAGCGGATCCTGAGTGCTACCAGCTACCGGATGACCGCCGGCGACACCTACGAGTTGCAGATTCAGCTCGGCTCCGACCGGGTCAACACGTTTCCGCTGGTGCTGCAGGACGACTACGAACTCGACATCCCCTACGTCGGCACGGTCGGCGTTCGCGACCGCCTGTTCAGCGATGGGCGCCGCGAGATCGTGCGCCGCATCAAGGAACAGGTTCCGGCGCGTTTCGTCAGCTTCGTGCTCAAGCAGCCGGCCCTGTTCGACGTGTTCATCTACGGCGGCGTAGCCAACCCCGGCATCTACACGGTCACCCCGCTGTCGCGCATATCCGACCTGATCACCGTCGCCGGCGGACCACAGGCGGGCAGCAGCCTGCGCGCCGTGGAATTGACCCGCGACGGCGCCACCGGCTCGATCGACCTGACGCGTTTCTCCACCCACGGCGAACTGGACGCCAACCCGACGCTGACGCCGGCCGACCGGGTGCGCATCCCGCGCGCCGAGCGCCTGGTGTCGATCACCGGCTCGGTGGCGTTCCCCGGCGTGTTCGATCTGCTCGCCGGCGAGGGCATCGCCGACCTGGTCCGGTTCGCCGGCGGCCTGCGCGGCCGCGAGGGCGATACCCGGCTGTCGGTGCTGCGCGGGCGGCCGGTGCCGCGCGTGGTGGAACTGGCGCCGGGGGAGTGGGCCACGTTCCAGCTTCGCGACGGCGACCGGGTCGAAGCCGCTCCCGCCGCCCGCCCGGAGCGCATGGTGCTGGTGCAGGGGGCGCTGTTCGGCGCGCCCGGCGGCGACCAGCCGCGCCCGATCCCGGACCAGCCGGTGGTGATGCTGCTGCCCTACGCGAGCGGCATGACCGTGCTGCAGGTGCTCGAACAGCTCGGCGGTCCCACCCCCCTGGCGCGGGCCGAACGCAGCAGCGTGCTGCGCGCCGCCTCCGGGGCACGGGTCCCGGTGGACGTGGCCGCGCTGTGGGAGTACCGCGATCCGCTCCTCGACCTGTTCCTGGATCCCGGCGACCAGTTGCACGTGCCGTTGCAGGACCTGAACGTCTACGTGGCCGGCGAGGTGAACGTCCCGAGCGCGGTACGCTACCAGCCGTCCCTGACGATCGGCGACTACCTGCGCGCCGCCGGCGGCCTGACCGAGGACGGCGGCACCGACTTCACGGTGATCGATGCCGACCATGCGCGCAGCCGCGGCACGCTGTTCACGCAGCCGGCACCGGGGTCGACGATCATCGCCAACCGGAATGCCTGGGCCGGAACCAGGAACGTGCTCAGCGAATTGGCCATCGTCGCCGGCTTCACCGTCATCATCTGGGACCTGGTGTTCAAGGTTTACGACCGGGTCGCCCCATGACTCCCGCGGACTGGACCTACCTGGACTGGGCCGCCACCGCGCCGCCTGCGGCGCCGGTCGCGGACGACTTCCGGCTCGGCAATCCGTCTTCCGCGCACGCCTGCGGCCGGCGCCAGCGCGACGCCCTGGACGCCGCCGCCGCCGCGATCGGCGCCGCCTGCGGGTGGCCGGCGGAGGAGGTGGTGGCCACCGGCGGCGCCACCGAGGCGGACCACCTGGTGCTGTACTCGCCGCTCGCCTACCTGCGCGACAGCCGGGCGGCGTTCCGGCGCGGTATCGTGCACTCCGCGGTCGAGCACGCGGCGGTGGCCGAACCAGCGCAACAGCTCGCGCGGATGGGCTTTCCGGTGCGGGTTGCGCCGGTCGGCGCCGACGGCCTGCTCGACCTGGACCGGTTCGCGTCGTGCCTCGATGACGCCACCAGGCTGGTGGCGGTGGTCGCCGTGAACAACGAGACCGGCGCCATCCAACCGCTGGCGGCGGCGGCCGAGATCGTGCGCAGCCACGCACGCGGCATCGGACGCCGCATCCACTTCCATACCGATGCCGTGCAGGCCCTGTGCCGCGGCCTGGAGGTGCCGGTTACCGCCGCCGACAGCGCCGCGGCGAGCGCGCACAAGCTCGGCGGCCCGGTCGGCGTGGGTGCGCTGTGGCTGCGCGGCGACAGCGCGCTGGAGTTGCTGCCGCGCGGCGGCGGCCAGCAGGCCGGGCGTCGTCCGGGCACCGAGAACGTGGCCGGGCTGCGCGCATTCGCCCGCCAGGCGACCGCCCTCGCATCGGCGGCGGGCGAGCACCGGCGGCACGCCGCGCGCCTGTGCGAGCGGTTGCTCGCCGGTGCGACGCGCCTGCGCCTGGAAGTGGTGCCGCGCGAGCGCACCGCGCACCCGGAGTGCTACTCACCCTACATCCTCTGCCTGTCGGCGCCCGGCGTACCCGCCGAGGTGCTGGTGCGCGTGCTCAGCGACGAGGGCGTCTACCTGTCGCGTGGGTCGGCATGCTCGTCGAGCGGCCAGAAGATCTCGCCGGTGCTGCAGGCGATGGGCGTGCCCGCGCCGGTCGCGGTCGGCGCGTTTCGGGTTTCGACCGGCTGGAGCACCACCGAGACCGACATCGACCGCCTGCTCGACGCCCTCGCGCGGGCGCTGCCGGCGCTGCGGGCGGTCGCGTAGTGCCGCGGACGGTCGGCCGGGCAGCGGCATCGGGGCGGTGCGGCGCCGGGCGGCGAGACTTCCGGCGCCGCACCGCCCGAAGCGGGCCGCGCCGGTGACCGAGTTCATCGTCAAGTACGGCGAGATCTCTCTCAAGGGAGCCAATCGTCTTGCGTTCGAACAGCGGCTGATGCGCAACATCGCGCGCCGGCTGCCGCGCAAGGCGGCGCGCGTGCGGCGTACGTGGGGCCGGGTGTTCCTGGCCGTGGAAGACGCCCTCGCCGACGAGGCGGCGCGCGGCCTGGCCGCGACCTTCGGGGTGGTGTCCTATGCTCGGGTGGCGCGCTTCGAGAAGAGCGAGGCATCGTTCCCGCGCGCCGCCGACTTTATCGCCCGAGAGCTGGCTACCAGCGGCGGGGGGCAGCGCAGCTTCAAGGTGGAAGCGAGCCGCGAGGACAAGCGGTTCGGCCTGAACTCGTACGACATCGCCTGCCTGCTCGGCGACCTGCTGCGCGCCCGGCTCCCCGACTTCACGGTCGACGTGCGCCGGCCCGACGCGACCGTGCGCGTCGAAGTGCGCGACCACATCTACGCATACGCGGACCAGCACCGCGGTCCCGGCGGGCTGCCGGTCGGCTGCTCGGGCCGCGGCCTGCTGCTGCTGTCGGGCGGCATCGACTCGCCGGTCGCCGGCTACCTGATGGGCGGGCGCGGCCTGGCGGTGGACGCGGTGTACTTCCATGCCTACCCGTTCACCTCCGCCGAGGCGGAGCAGAAGGTGCGGCGGCTCGCCGCTGCCCTGCGCCGCTACCTGCCCAATCTCGCCCTGCACGTGGTGCCGTTCACCGACGTCCAGGTGCGCATCAAGGAGGCGGCCCGCGCCGCGGAGATCACCCTGCTGTCGCGCTGCGCCATGATGAGCATCGCCAGCGCGCTCGCCGCCCGCCACGGCCACGAGTGCCTGGTCACCGGCGAGAGCCTCGGCCAGGTGGCCAGCCAGACGGTGCCGAGCCTGCACCTCACCGGAAGCTACGCCACCCTGCCGGTACTGCGGCCGCTGATCGGCCACGCCAAGGAGGCGATCATCGCGATCGCGCAACGGATCGGCACCTTCGCGATTTCGACCCTGCCCTACCCCGACTGCTGCACGCTGTTCGCGCCGCGCCACCCGGTGATCAATCCGGTCGTGGCGGACCTGCGGCAGTCGTTCGAGCGCCTGCAGATAGAGGATGTCATGGAACGGAGCGTCGCCGGGACGGCAACACGGGACCCGATCCAGGTCTGACCGACGCGCCGGACGCAGCCGCCGGGCGGCCGGTTCAGGTCGCCGCCGCGGTCTTGGCGGGCTGGTCGGACTTGTTGGGTTTGTCGCCCCCCGAAGAGGAGGAAGAGGAGTCGGACCCGCTCCCTGTTTCGCTCTTGGGCGCCTTGTCCTTGTCCTTCTTGCCGTCGGTGTCCTTGGCGGACTCCTTCTTGCCGCGGCTGCCGTTCTTGGAGTCGGTGACGTAGAAGCCGGAGCCCTTGAAGATGATGCCGGTGCCGCCGCCGATCAGCCGGCGCACCGGCTCACCGCAAATCATGCATTCGGTCAGGGGTTCGGCGGTTATCGACTGCAGGCATTCGAACCGGTGTCCGTCCGAGCACTCATAGTCGTAGGTGGGCATTGCACGGTCTCCAGGTAGGTTCGGATGAGGTCTCCAACTTTGTGGCCCTACTATACTTCCGGCGGACCGCCGAAAGCAACGCGCCAGGCACGCCCAGCACGCCGGCCACGCCACCGCCGCCGCCGTGCGCAGCGCACGGCAGGAGCGCGCCCGCCGGTCACGGCTCGCGGATGCACACGCCGCGGGCGGCGAGCGCGCGCTTGATCTCCCGCACCGTGTAGGTGCCGAAGTGCACCATCGACGCCACCAGCGCGGCGTCGGCGTGCGCGTTCTCCAGCACCTCGTACAGGTGATCGGGGGTGCCGGCGCCGCCGGAGGCGACCACCGGAATGGTCAGCGCGTCTGCGAGCAGGCGCGTCACCGCCATCTCGTAGCCCGCCTGCACGCCATCGGTGTCGATCGCGTTGAGCACTACCTCGCCGGCGCCAAGCCGCTGCGCGCGCTGCGCCCACTCCAATGCGTCGAGCCCGGTAGCGCGGCGCATGCCGTCGATCATCACGCGGTAACCGCTCGGCATGGCGGCGTCCTTCTTGGCATCGAGGCCGAGCACGATGCACTGCGTTCCGAACGCCGCCGCCCCCTCGCTGATGATGCGCGGATTGCGTACCGCCTGCGAGTTCACCGACACCTTCTCGGCGCCGGCGAGCAGCACCGCCCGCATGTCCGCCACCGACCCGATGCCGCCGCCCACGGCAAACGGAATGAAGATCTGTTCCGCCACCCGGCGCACCACGTCGAGCATGATCCCGCGCCGCTCGGCGGACGCGGTGATGTCGTAGAACACCAGTTCGTCGACGCCGTCACGGTAGTACTGCTGCGCCATGGCAACCGGGTCGCCCACCACCTTGTTGTCGAGAAAGCGCACCCCCTTGGTGGTCTTGCCGTCGCGCACGTCCAGGCACACGATTACCCGCTTCGCCAGCCCGTCGCGGGCGCCGCCGGTCGCGTCCGCCGCGCTCGTCGCGCCAGTCACGTCAGGGATTCCAGGACAGAAAATTGTCCAGCAGCCGCAGTCCCCAGTGTCCCGACTTCTCGGCGTGGAACTGGGTAGCGACGATGTTGCCGGCGGCGACGATGGCGGTGAATTCCCGCCCGTACCAGGTTGCTCCGACGGTGGCCTCGCGGGCGGCCGGCATGACGCTGAAGGAGTGCACGAAGTAGAAACGGGCGCCGTCCGCGATGCCCGCCACCACCGGGTGGGCGCGGCGCTGCCGCACCACGTTCCAGCCCATGTGCGGCACCTTGCGACCGGGCGCCGGGAGCAGCCGCGTCACCCGGCCCGGTAGCAGGCCCAGACATTCGGTCGGTCCTTCCTCGGAGGAGTCGAACACCACCTGGCAGCCGACGCAGATTCCCAGCATCGGCCGGCCGGCCCGGTGTACTTCGCGCAGCGCCTCATCCAGCCCGCGGCTGCGCAACACCGCCATCGCCGCATCGGCGCCGCCGACGCCCGGGAATATCACCCGCCGTGCGCGGCGCACGCGTTCCGGATCGCCGCTGGTCACCGCGCCGGCGCCGAGGTGGGACACCGCGAGTTCCACGCTGCGCAGGTTTCCCGCCTCGTAGTCGACGATCAACAGTTCGTCACTGCTCTGCATCGCCGCCTCCTGCCTCCTCGTCGCCGAGCATCGCTCCCAACAGCCGCACCATGACCGGACGCGGAATCCGCAAGCCGCGGAAGTCGATGGTGCCCTGTTCCGTGGCCGACACCTCGACCCCGCGCAGCCGCGCCGCGGAGAGCAGGTCGAACTGCCGCAGGAGGGTCACCACCAGCAACCGGGTCAGGGCCACGAACGGCTCCGAGTCGTCGGCTTCCACCGCGAGCCCCCCCACCAGCGCCACCTCGTCGCCGGCGCTCTCCGGCACGCGCCCGGCCAGCCAGGCCGCCCGCGTGGGCACGCGCGCAGCCGCCGGGCCGATCGAGGGATCGTACTGTTCGGCCAGGGCGACGGTGTCGGTCAGGTAGGCGAACAGGTGTTCCCCCCTGCGATCGGACGCCGCCGGGTGAATCTCCAACGGCGCTCCTTCCAGCGCAATGCGAATCATCTCCCGCACCTCCGGGTCGGAAGGGTCGGCCACGTCGACCAGGTACGGATCGACCCAGAACATGAAGATCAGGTCCGGGAACACCAGGATGCCGAACCCGGTAATCGGGTTGCTCCAGTAGTGGCGTACGCCGCTGTCATCCACGGTCTGAAAGGCGAAATCGCTCAGGTGCAGTTGCCAGCCCATCAGTTGTGCGGGATAGCGGCCCGCGGGCACCAGCGCCAGCGTCGCCCCCCGCTCGTCCGGGCGCAGGGCCAGGACCAGGCGATCGGTGGAGGCGGACAACGTCTCCGCGTCGGTTTCCACTCCCCGCGGCAACAGCGCGTTCACGTCGAATTGCGCAAACAGGTCGTCGAGCAGCGGATGGCGCACGGTAACCACGAGCTGTGCATCGGCCGGGGCCGGCCCCACCGCATCGTGCGCCGGGCGCGCCGCCGGCCCGGAGGCGCAGCCGACCGCCAGCAGGGTGAGCGCCGCGGCGCAGAACTTGCGCCCCCGGCGCACCGGCCGGATCCGGGAGCGGCGCGCCGCCGGGACTGCCGCGCCGCGCGGTGCGTACGCGCCCCGCCACGTGCGGACGGCGCGCCTGAGCGCAGCGCCGAGCAGCCCCTGCCGGGCCCGCGTGCGCCGCCGGGCACGCGCTTCGCCACGGTCGATCCTGGTGCGAGAAGCAGTGATGCGGATTGACTGATTACGAATGATGGCCGTAAAGTACCGCTACTTGCCGCGCGTTGGAAGCGTCCGTTGGAAGCGTACGCCGCCATGAGTGGCCCCGAGGAGGCGCTGCCGCGCCGATTCATTTCTCCACCTATGAGCCCTACTTTGAGATCCAACTCGCCGGTTTCGCAGCCGTGGCAGCATCCGAATTCGGTCGGCCTGGTGGAGCCGCACGACTTCCGGTTCGCCGAACCGCCCGACCGGATGACGCTGGAGAGCGGGCGGACCCTCGGCCCCGTCAACCTGCGTTACGAGACGTACGGCGAATTGAACGCCGCCCGCGACAACGCGGTGCTGGTGTTCCACGCCACGTCGGCCAGCCACCACGCGGCCGGCTACCACGCGCCCGACGACCGCCGCCCCGGCTGGTGGGATCCGATGATCGGCCCCGGCAAGGCGTTCGATACCGACCGGTACCACGTGGTGTGCTCCAACTTCATCGGCGGCTGTCACGGCAGCACCGGGCCGGCGTCGCTCGATCCCGCAACCGGCAAGCCGTACGGGCTGCAGTTCCCGGTCATCACCATCGGCGACATGGTCACCGCGCAGCGGGAACTGGTGCGCCACCTCGGCCTGGAGCAGATCTACTGCGTCGCCGGCGGTTCGATGGGCGGCATGCAGGCGCTGGAGTGGGCGGTACGCTTTCCGGAGATGGTGCAGTCGGCGATCATTCTCGCTTCCACCGCCACCATTTCCGCCCAGGGCATCGCCTTCCACGCCATCGGACGCAACGCGATCACCACCGATCCGAGCTGGCACGCCGGCGACTACTACGGGCGCGACCATCCCCGGCGCGGCCTGGCCACGGCGCGCATGGTAGGCCACCTCACCTATCTGTCCGACGAATCGCTCGGCAAGCGCTTCGGCCGCAAGCTGCAGGAACGGGACCAGTTCGAATACGGCTTCTCGCACGAGTTCGAGGTGGAAAGCTATCTCGACTACAAGGGGCGCCAGTTCGCCGACCAGTTCGATGCCAACGCCTACCTGTACATCACCAAGGCGATGGACTACTACGACCTGAACGGTCGCCCCGGCGGGCTTGCCGCCGCCTTCGGCCCAAGCCGCGCCAAGTTCCTGCTGGTCTCGTTCACCTCCGACTGGCTGTATCCGTCGCGCCAGTCGAAGGCGATCGTCAGCGCCCTCACCAAGGCCGGCAACGACGTCTCCTACGTCGAAATCGACAGCCCGCACGGCCACGACTCGTTCCTGATAGAAACCGAGCGCCAGACGCGCATCATCGATTCGTTCCTGGCCGGCGTGAGGCAGCGCCCGCAATGAGCACCCCGCGGTCGGCGCGGCCAGCCAGGCGGGACCAGTCGGCACAGCCAGCCCAGCCGGGCAAATCGGGCCTGCCGGGCAAGTCAGTGCTGCAGGGCAAGTCAGTGCTGCCGCACATCGACTACGACGAGATCGTCAAGCTGGTGCCGCACGGCAGCAACGTCCTGGACCTGGGTTGCGGCGACGGCGAGCTGCTGCACCGCCTGATCGCCGCCAAGCAGGTGCGCGGGCGCGGCGTCGACATCGAGGAGTCGATGATCATCGAGAGCATCTCGCGCGGCATCTCGGTGTTCCAGGGCGACCTGGACGAGGGGCTGCGCGACTACGCAACCGGCAGCTACGAGTACGTCATCCTCAATCAGACGCTGCAGGCGACGCACCGCCCGCTGCTGGTCCTGGAGGAGATGCTGCGCGTCGGCCGGCACGCCATCGTGTCGTTCCCGAACTTCGGATACTTTCGCGTGCGCCTGCAATTCCTGTTCAGCGGGAGGATGCCGGTCACGCGCGACCTGCCGTACATGTGGTACAATACCCCCAACATCCACCTGTGTACGCGCAAGGACTTCCTCGACTACTGCACCGACAAGGGCGTTGCCATTCTCAAGGAGATCGCGATATCGAAGCGCGGCACCATCAGCCCGCTGTTCGCCAACTGGCGCGCCACCGAGGTGTTGTTCGTGCTGTCCGGCACCGGGGCGCGAAGCTGAACGGACTGAACGGCCCGCACGCTTTGACCCGCCGGCGCGCCTCTTGCTATACTGACTCCGGTCGGGGGAGCCGCGCAGGCGGTCCACCGGCGCAGATAAGATGAGCAATCCGGCGCGGACGAGTACCCCGCAGAGTACCGGCGCGTCCTGAGGAGGTCGATTGGCCGAACGCAGACTGAGAATAAACGACATGATTCGCGTTCCGGAAGTGCGGCTCATCAGCGAAGATGGGCGGCAGGCGGGCGTGATCGCGACCGAGCAGGCCATGGAGTTGGCGCGCAACGAGGGCTTGGACCTGGTAGAGGTGTCCCCGATGGCGCGGCCGCCGGTATGCAAGATACTCGACTACGGCAAGTACAAGTTCGAACAGGAGAAGCGAATCAAGGAGTCGAAGCGCAAGCAGAAGCTTGGCAAGCTCAAGGAGATTCGCATGCAGCCCAAGATCGAGAAGCACGACCTGCAGTTCAAGGCCCGGCAGGTGCGGCAATTCCTTGAAGAGGGCAACAAGGTGAAGGTCACGATCCGGTTTCGCGGGCGTGAACTCGCCCATACCGAAATCGGGCGTGGGGTGCTTGGCCGGATCCTCGATATCCTGGCGGACTTTGCCGTACTGGAGCGCCGGCCGCAGATGGAAGGCCGGTTCATGTCGATGTTTCTCAGCCCCGGCGCAGCCGCCAAGGCGGTAGCCCGGGCAGCCGCCAACGCGGCTCCCGTGCCTCAGCCAAGAAGAGAGACGAACCGTGCCAAAAATCAAAACGCGTAAGAGCGCCGCGAAACGGTATTCGATCACCGGCAGCGGCAAGGTCAAGTACAAGAAGCAGGGACTGCGGCATATCCTCACCAAGAAGGGCCGCAAGCGGAAGAGGAAGCTGCGCCAGGCCGCGATCATCAGTCCCGCGGAAGCCCGGCGTGCGAAGCAACTGGTCCCGTACGCTCGGTGAGCGTATTGTTGACGGACGCCGTCGACCGCGGTTCGCGGAAGCGCGGATTCGTGCCGTCCTGAACACACTACAGCAGGAAGAGAGGTAGTCCATGCCGAGAGCCGGGAGCGGGCGTCGTCATGCCCGCCGGCGCAAGATCCTCAAGTCAGCCAAGGGCTACTGGGGGCGCCGAAGCAAGTTGTTCCGACCCGCCAAGGACGCGGTGGCGAAGGCACTCGTCTACTCCTACCGCGACCGGCGGCGGCGCAAGAGAGAGTTCCGCACGTTGTGGATCGCGCGGATTTCGGCAGCGTGCCGGGAGCGGGGCACGCGCTACTCCGAGTTCATGCATGGTCTGACGCTCGCTCAGGTGAACCTGGACCGCAAGGCGCTGTCCAACCTGGCGATTCAGGATCCGGATGCGTTCGCCGAGTTGGTGCAGGTCGCCCGGGGCGCGATTCAGGGCCGTCAGGAGACGGCGAGCACGACATGAGCACGGTCGAACAGATTCACCACCTGGAGAGCCGGGTAGACCGGCTCCTGGCCATGCTGCGCGAGCTGCGGTCCGACAACGACTCGCTGCGCGGCGAGCTGGCGGCCACCGAGGAGCGCGCGGCCGAACTGGACCGCCGGTTGGCCGAGTCCGATACGGCTCGGCAGGAGGCAGACCGCAGAGGCGACGAGTTGCAGCAGCGGCTGAACGCCCTGCTCGCCGAGCAGGAGGAGATCGAGGCCACCATCAACCGCACGCTCGCCCAACTCGGCAATCTGGAGATCGGCGCCGCCGGCGAACCGGATGGCGATGCCGGCTCCGAGGCGGAATCGGAAGCGGAACCAGCCGAGGACGATGCCGAACCGGCGCCCATGCACGACGGAGATCCCGCTGCCGATGAACCGGGCGCGGACGAACCGGAGGCCGATGCCAACAAGAGAGAGGGCGACGATCTCGACATTTTCTGAGTAGCGTTGAGCTAGAGGCGATGGCGGAGCATCTTACCCACGTGGAGCTGTTAGGGACCTCGTTCACTATCCGAAGCGAGGAGGATCCCGCCTATCTCAACGAGGTAATGACCTACTACCGTGAGCGGCTCGAAGCCACCGCCGCCCTGGTCTCCTGGAGCGACCCGCTCAAGGTGTCCATTGTCGCCGCGCTCAACGTGGTCGACGAACTGTTCAAGGAGCGCATGATCAACGGAACGGCGACCGAGGAGGCGCGCAAGACCGGCGAGGTAGCCTCGCGGCTGATCGGGCAGATCGACCGGGCGCTGAATCCGCCGCAAGACGCGGCCGCACCCGCCCCCGTGCCACCCGTGGCAGGCGGCACTCCGGAGCCCGCTCCGCGGTCGGACCCGCCCGGCTCCACCGGCCCACCGTAGCTGCCACACCCGTCCAGGCGGCGCGCGAGTCGCAGCCGGGCCGTGGCAACCACAGCCGGGCTGTGGCAAGCACAGACGACGAGTAGTATCTTCTCACTCATGGCAGAGAGTGACGCGTCGCATCCGCTCGCGCGCATCGCGTACATTTCGCTCCCGGAAGACTTCAACTATGAGTTCGCGGAGTTCCGGGTAGACCCGGCGGTCGCGCTGCCAATCGAGCTGGAACCCCACGTCACGTCGGTGAGCCCGGAGGACGTTACCTGGGACGCCACCATCGCCGCCATGCTCAAGGTCCTGGCCTACCATCCGCACCATGACGATGCTGCCTACTTCCGCCGCTTCATCCGCGCCGCCAAGCCGACCGTTGCCGCGGAGCTGACCGAGGCGGGCATCATCAAGGCGCACAACGGCGACTTCGCAATTGCCGAGGAACTGTTCCTGGCGCTGACCGGGCTGAATCCCGACGACACCAGCGCCGGCCTCAACCTCGCTTTCGCATACGAGCAGCACGCGCAAGCCGTCGAGCGGACGGTCACCGAGGAGGCGGCGGAGAATGCCGACACCGCGGACGGATTGCGCCGCAGCGCGGAGCGCGCCTACTTTCGGGTGCTGGACCTCGATCCGCTGCATGCCGATACCCACATCAACCTGGCCCACTTCTACCTGGGCCAACGCCGCTACGCCGATGCGCGCCCGCATCTCGAAGTGTACGTCCGGCACGGCAAGGACGACGAGCAACGCGCCGACGCACAACGGATCCTGCGCCAGATGTCCAGTGACGGGCTGGCGGACGACAGCTTCCGGGCTGCCTACGAACTGATACGCGACGGCTCCGA
Source organism: Spirochaetia bacterium (assembly GCA_965208575.1). GTDB lineage: Bacteria > Spirochaetota > Spirochaetia > SZUA-6 > Bin103 > Bin103. Next base: position 1,039,973 of record CBDBOV010000004.1, read on the forward strand.
GGCGGAGGGGCTGCGCAAGATCGAGCGGTTTCTCGACCTCCACCCGGATGTCTGGCAGGCGCACTTCCTGCGTGGCTGGGGCCTGCGGCGCAGCGGCGCGTTCGCGGAAGCCAAGCTTGCATTCGAGACCGTCCTGGCGCAGGGTCGGGAGGCGGATGCCGCGGGCCTGGCGGACACCCACAACGAGCTGGCGATCTGCAACCTCGAGCTGCGCTGCTACGACGATGCGGAACGCAACCTGCGCTCGGCATTGCAACTCGACCCCGAGAACACCAAGATCATCTCCAACATGGGGATCCTCGCAATGAAACAGGGCCGCCTTGACGACGCCCGCCGTTACTTCGCCACCATCCGCGAGTTGGATCCCAACGACCCGCTGGCGCCCAGGTATCTGCACCAGCTCGGAGCGTAGCGACCCGTGGTGATCGAGACCGCCCGGCAGCTCCTGGCAGCCGCACTGGCGGCGGGCCATTTCGAGGTGATGTGGTGGGGCGGCGCGGCAATCGCCGCTCTCCTCGTGGGACTGGTTGCCGGCGGCACGAGCGGCAGCACGCAGCGGCACCGGCCGGCGCGGCACGCGGCACGCGCGGCGGGCCTCACCCGCGCGGAAGCGCGGGTGTTGCATCACCTCGCGCGCGCCGGCCACCTCCGCCAGGAGAGCGAGCTGTTCCGCGACCGCGCCCTGCTCGACGGCGTCCTGCAGCGCGGGACCGCTGCTCTGCGCGGCGCCGGTTCGGCGGACCGCGCCCGCTACCGCCACCGGCTGGCCGTGCTGCTGTCCATCAAGGCGCGGGTGGCTGCCGGCGGCGCCGCCTCGATCCGCTCGCTGTCTCCGTTCCAGGAAGGCGCGCGCATCACGCTCGCGCGGGCCACGATGCCGAGCATCGAAACCAGTCTGATCGCCGGCGTCGGCGACGAACTCGCGTGCGCCGTGCCGCAGGACCAGGCCGCACCGGCGCCGCTGCGTGCCGGCATGCAGATCATGGTCCGGCCGGCGTCGCCCGCCGGCGGCGAGGCCGGTGTCGTCGCCACCGTGCTCGGCCACGCCTGGGTGGCCGGCCGGCGCGCCCTGCTGGTCACGCGCCGCACCACGCCGGCCGCAACCGCTCGTCCGCGCGGCGGCAGGCGGCGCTGCGAGATTACCCCGCTGACGGTCGAACCTCCGCTTCCCGCGGGGCCGCGCGCGACACCACGCGGGCCGCGCGATGCGACGGTGGCGGGCACGCTGGTGTCGCTCGATGCCCAGTGGGCCGGGGTCCGCTCGGTGGCGCCGGTGGCCGCCGGCCGCCTGGTGAGACTGGTGCTTCAACTCGGCAAGGCGGTGAGGCTTCCGCTGTACGGCAAGGTGGTGCAGTCGCCGCGCCGCGGCACCGCGGGTGTGATGCTGGTGCACCTGACCGGCCTGTCGCGCAGCCGCATCGGCGACCTGTACCGCTTCGTCGACGAGTGCTGGTCCGCCGCCGGCGCCAGGCCCGGCCGCTGACCCATGGATCGCACGACCTGCACGGTGTGCACCACCGAGCAGCACACCATGGCGGCCGGCGAGGCGCTCGCCGCTCGCCTGCGCGACCGCCTCGCCGCCCGGCGCGGAGCCGTGATTGCGCTGCACGGCGACCTCGGCGCAGGCAAGACCACCTTCGCCAAGGGCGTCGCGCGCGGGCTCGGCATCCACGAGGCGGTCACCAGCCCGACCTACCAACTGGTGCTGGAGTATGAATCTCCGCACGACGCGCCGCTGCCCCTGACCCTGTACCACATCGACCTGTACCGCATCGACGCGGCCGTGCAGCTCGCATCGCTGGCCCTGGACGACTTCATCCATGGCTCGGGGGTGACGCTCGTCGAGTGGCCGGAGCGAGCCGGCGACACTCTGCCGGACGATACCATTCGCGTGCGCATCGATATCGAGGACGACATGCGCCGCCGCATCGAGATTACCGAATCGGGGCCGCCGCCATGACCGTGATCGCGTTCGATACCACCACCGAAACGCTGGCCGTGGCGGCCGCACGCGGCGACGACTGGGTCGCGCACTCCTGCCACAGCGGACTGAAGCACGCCACCCTGCTCGCTCCGCTCATCGAACAGGTTACCGGCGAGTTGGGCGTGCGCGTGGCGGAGGTCGACCTGGTGGCGGTCGGCATCGGCCCCGGGTCGTTCACCGGGGTGCGCATCGGCGTGGCCACCGCGAAGGGCATCGCGGCCGCGGGCCGTGCGCGGCTGGCCGGCATCTGCGGACTGGATGCCATGGCCTGGGACCAACGCCACGCCGGCGGCCTGGTAGTACCGCTGATCGATGCCCGCAAGCGCCGCTTCTACGCCGCCTGCTACCGCGACGGCCGCCGTGCCGGCCCCTACCTGGACCAGGCGCCGGCAGCGCTCGCGGAAACGGTGCGCGCCACCGCGGCGGACGGCGAACCGGTCCTGCTCACCGGCCCGGCGGCCGGCCAGTTCGCGGCGGCCCTGCAGCCGCCTCAGGCGGAGCGTGAACGTGCTGAACCGCTCCCGGGTGACCGGCCCGGCACGCGGCGCCGTGCGCGCAACCCGGCGGCGCATTCCAGCGAACAGTCTGCCCGCACCGCGGCCGCCGCCGCGGCGGCCGCCAACGCTCGCTCGCCCGGCGCTGGCTGGCGCATCGACCGCCGCCACGCCCAGGTTCCGGTACTCGCCATGCTGGAGTTGGCCGAACGCAACCTGGTCGACGCTCCCGCGGATCTGAATCCGCTGTACCTGCGCCGCAGCGAGGCGGAGCTGGGCATCACCGGCCCGGCTCGGTGAACCCGCGGGCGCCGCGCGCTACTCGGCGGCGCCGGCGAGACCGTCGAGCAGGCGCGCCACCTGGCCGCGCGACACCATGAATTCGGCCACCCCCTCGCGCACGACGGCGTAGAACTGCCGGTCATAGGGCACCAGCGCCACCGACTGCCGCTCGTCCGGCGTGTTCATGAGGTACGTGATGCGCACCTCCGGCTGCGCCGCCAACACCGCCGCCTGATCTTCGCGCGGCAACGCCGCATCGCCGAGCAAGCCGATAATGAGCTGGTACAGCTCGCGAAACGGCTTGTCCTCCATCGGCGCGCCGTCGATCGTGAAGCGCTCCACCAGGTCGTCACCCGAGCCGGTTCGTTCGATGGTGAGCCGGTAGCTGCCGCCGGGGTGGTCGATCTCGACGGCGTCCACCGACTCGATGTTCAGGATCAGCACGAACTTGTCCACCAGCGCAAAGGGATCCAGGTCGAGCACGCCGGCGCGCGACCGCTGCATCGCATACACCGTGCTGCGTCCCTGCACCTGGAAGAACACCTCCCCGTCGCGCTCGTCACCGAACAGCAGTGCCAGTTCGGCGCCCTCGGTGTCGCGCGCCAGCAGCTCGTAACGCGGCGGCGCCAGTCCGTAGTCGGCGGCGGCTCCCGCGTCGTCGCTCACGATGCGGTCGATGCGCGGTGTCCCGAGCGCCGCCTGCACCTTGGCGAACTCCTCGCTGTCGATGGCGCGCGGAAATGCGTACGGCTGAATGATCGCCAGCCGGGTCAGCAGGTGGGCGAAGCGGGTGTCGAGCGGGTTGGTTTCCACGATCTCCAGGGTCTCGACTCCGGGACCCTGCAGGCGCAGGTAGCTGAACGCCTCGCCGTTGACCGTGGGCAACTCGTCGCCGCGCATGTCGGAGGCCGTGTAGTAGTAGTGGTTGCCGTGGTTGGTCCACACCGCGTACACGACGCGCTCACCCGGCACCCCCAGGTACCAAGTGTTGCCCGCCGGCGTGCGGTCGCCGAGGTGCGCCTCGATGGTGCTGCCGTCGTCGAGCGTGGCAACCGCCACCACGGCGGGCGGATCGAGCCCGTACTGCGTCAGGTCGGCGGCGTCCTCTTCGATCACCCGCTCCGCGTACAGGCTGCCGAAGCTGTACAGAATGTCCTTGATCCGCGATTCCTTGATCGGGATGTCGCCGTTCATCCCGTCGATCTGCCAGCCCGACTCGGTCCGCCGCATGTTGAACGGCTGCTCGCGGCCCGGCCCGGCCAGCGAGACGGCGGTGATGCGTTCGATGTCGACGCGCGATATTTCCGGCTTGCCCGGCGTCGGTTCCGCCTCCGGGACCTGCGGCGGGCGGTTGCGCACCACGGTCAGGGTCACCACCAGCGCGGCGACCCCCACCACCATGGCGGCGAGGATCGCCAGCCGCCGCAGCCCGCCGCGGCCGGCGTCCCGCGAGTGCTCCTTCGTCGCCTCGCTCATGCGCGCTGCTCTGGTCCGAACAAGCCGGCTGGTGGGCGATGCTCGGGCATAGGTTTCATCGTCTTCCCTGTCACGGAGTGACCGTACAGACTCTCTACAGGTGGCGCCGCCGCAGCCACACCGCCAGCCCGGCGCCGAGCACGCCGAGCGGCATCAGCAGCACGGCCACGCCGGAGATGATCAACTGCGCCAACCGCGTCATGCGCAGCGGGAACGTGCGCAGCGACTTGGCGCGAATGGAGATCGACTCCTCGCGGCTGCGCGCCCAGCTCAGGCTGTTGAGCAGCATGTCGTAGTTGGCCTGGTAGGGCTGCCGCAGAAACAGCGCCGACGAGAACACCACCACGCGCGACTTCATGTAGCCGTCGAGGTCGTTGTCGGTAATCGCCACGGCGATCGCGAACGGCCCGTTCGGCTCGCCCTCCTGCTGCTCGACCGACTGGATCTGGAAATCGGTGCGCAGGAACGATCCCTCCGAGGTGTTCAGGAACGGTTCCACCGTCAAGGTGCGCCGCTTGGTCTCCAGTTCCTCGATCGGCCCCGCCGCCGGCATCACGATGAACAGCCGCTCCGAGCGCATCGGGGACACGATCTCGTGGGAGGTCATCTCCGGCACCAGGAACACCTGGCTGTCCGGCGTATGGCGTCCCGACTCCTCGACGATGATGCCGTTCACCATCCGCACCCCGAACCCGGCGAGCAGCTCGTCCAGGTTGGGCAACCCGGCGCGCCGCGCCGCCTGCAGCACGAACACCACGCGCCCGCCGTCGCGCATCCAGGCGTCGAGCCGGTCCGCCTCCACCACGGTCAGGTCCTGCTCCGGCGCCACCACCAGCAGCACGTCGACATCCTCGGGGATGGTGTCGCGCGACACCAGGTCGAGCGTGTCCACCTCGTAGTTGTCGTTCTCCAGCAGGTCGCGCACGTTCAGGCCCGGCATGCCGAGCTGGAACATCGACTGCTCGCCGTGCCCCTCCAGCAGGTAGACGGACGGCAGATCGCCGGTGGTCACGTACAGCAGCGCCGCGGTCAGCTCCTGCTCCAGCGACAGCGAGGTGGCCTGCCGGGTCTGCATGTTGACGTTGAAAATGTCGAACTGGCTGATCATCCGGAACCGGTCGCCGCCGTCGACGATCAGCCCGCCGGGGCGCACCTGTCCCTCTTCCTCGTACTTGGCCGCCAGGCCGGGGTTGCGCTCCGGATCGAGGGTGGCCAGTTTGACGTGGCCGCTGCGCTTCGCGTAGCGGTCGAGCACCGAGTCGATCAGCGGGTTTTCGCGCCCGGTGGTGCCGATCTGGTACACGGTGACGTCGGCCTGCAGGTTGTCCAGGACCTGGAAGGTCTGGTCGGACAGCGAGAACAGCCGATTCTGGGTCAGGTCGGCCTCCACGCCGAACTGGTCCACCAGCAGGTTGACCAGCACCAGGACCGCCACCATGCCGAGCGAGGTGAGCAGCGCGTAGCCGCCGTAGCGCACCTGCTTGCTCTCGCGCAGGCGGCGCATCTGCGCGGAAAGGATATCACTCATGTCAGGTCCACCTGTTGCGTTCGATCACGCGCACGGTGAGGAATACCAGCACGGTCGAGAAGGACACGTAATAGACGATCGGGCTGAGCGCCAGGACGCCGCCCATGAAGCGCTGGAACCTGCTGGTGAGCGAGAACCACGCCAGGAAGTCGATGATGAAGGTCTCGTAGAAGCCCTCCACCGAGAACGCGGCCACCACGATCAACGCCGCCAGGAGCAGCAGCGTGGCGGCGGAGATCACCAGGTTGCGCGTTGCGAGGTACACCCACAGCACCACCAGGGCGCCGAGGCAGGAGGCGAACACGATGCCCGGCACGGTGCCGGCCGGCACGCCGTTCTGCACGAAGTCGATGATCCACATCAACAGCAGGGCGGCGAAGGTGGACACCGCCGAGATCACCTGGTTGTCGGTGAGCGACGACATCAGCATGCCGACGGCGATGAACGTGCAGCCGAGCAGGAAGAAACCGACGTAGCCGCCCAGGATCTCCCAGCCGGGCAGGCGCCCGAAGAAGCTCATGGTGATCGGGTACAGCACGGTCACCAGCAGCGTGAACAGAAACACCGCCACCGCCGCGAGGTACTTGCCGAGCACGATGCCGGTCACGCTCACCGGCACGGTGAGCAGGAGCTGGTCGGTGCGCTGCCGCTTCTCGTCCGCGAACAGGCGCATGGTGAGAATCGGCACGATCACCAGGAACACGAAGATGATCGAGCTCAGCACGCCCTGGAACTGCGGGTTGGAACGCAGCACGTTGTCGGTGGCGAAGAAGAAGCCGGCCAGCAGCAGGAAGAACCCCATGAAGATGTAGCCGATCGGCGAAAAGTAGTAGGAGCGCAACTCGCGCAGGAACACCGCGATCATCAGGCGTCCCCTTCGCCGGCGCCGGCCTGCCCGGGGGCCGCCGCTTCGTGCGCCGCTTCGGAAGCCGCCGGCGGCGGTGTGCCGTCGGAGGTGCCGCCCGCGTCCGACGACCCCGCCGCTGCGGAAGCGGCCGCGGGCGTGCCCGGTGCCTCGCCGGCGGCGTCCTCGGTGGTGAGTTGCAGGAAGATCTCCTCGAGCGTGTAGTCCATCGCCGTCATCAGGTAGATCGGCAGGTCCGCCCTGCTCAGGGCGTGGAAGATGGCGCGCCGCGGGTCGGCGCCGGCGGCGGTCTCCACGTGCAGGTCGACCGTGCCCGGCTCCACCGTGCCCTGCGCGCTGACCTCGTTCACCCCCGCCACGCCGGCCAGCGCGGCCAGCGCCGCCTCCTCGCTACCCGCCACGCGCAACCGGAACTCGCTGCTGTCGTGCAGGCGCTTGCCCAGGTTCTCGGTGGTGTCGGAGGCGACCAGCTTGCCGCGGTTGATGATGATCACCCGGTCGCACACCGCGCTCACCTCGGGCAGGATGTGCGAGGAAAGGATGATGGTGTGCTCGTGGCCGAGTTCGCGGATCAGGTTGCGGATCTCGATGATCTGGTGCGGGTCGAGGCCGATGGTGGGCTCGTCCAGAATCAGCACGCGGGGACTGCCGACCAGCGCCTGCGCCAGGCCGACGCGCTGGCGATAGCCCTTGGAAAGGTTCTTGATCAGCCGGTCGCGCACGTGGGCGATGCCGGCCAGCTCCAGGATGCGCTCCTGCTGCGCCGCGGCGGTGCTGCGGTCCGCCTTCTTGAGCCGCGCCACGAAGCGCAGGTACTCGCGCACCGTCATGTCGAGATACAGCGGCGGCAACTCCGGCAGGTAGCCGACGCGCCGCTTCACCTGGTCGGGATCCTCGAGCACGTCGAAGCCGTCCACCGTCACCGTGCCGGCGGTGGCCGACAGGTAGCCGGTGATGATGTTCATGGTGGTCGACTTGCCGGCGCCGTTCGGGCCGAGGAACCCGACCACCTCGCCGTCGTCCACCCGAAAGCTGATGTCGTCGACGGCGAGATGCTGGCCGTAGCGCTTGGAAACGCCTTCAACCGTTATCACGTTTATGTGCCTCCGCGCCGGTCACGCCGCCGTTCTGGGCCGTTGCGGGATGACGGCGGCGGCACGCAGCCAAGACCAACGCGCGCGGTCGATGCCCGCACAGGCGACAGGGAAACCGGGCTATTGCTTGGTATGCCCACAAGCTACTGAAACCGCCCCACGGAGTAAAGACGACCGCTCGTCGCACCACGTCGCACCAGGCTCACCATCTACGCCGCACGGCCTCCCGCCCGATGACGCACGAAGCCGGCGGCGACCAACTCGCCCTTGACATGAGAACTTCATGCTTTCATGGTTATTTCATGTCCACGATGATCCAAATCCGCAACGTTCCCGCACCTGTGCATCGGCGCCTCAAGGCGCGCGCCGCGATAGAGGGGGTCTCGATGTCACAGTACGTGCTGGCGGCCATCGAGCGGGCGCTGGAGCGTCCGAGCCGGCGAGAACTGCTCGCCGCGATACGCCGAGAGCCGGCCGCGACCCTGGATCCGTCTCCGGCGGACGTACTTCGCGCGGAGCGCGCAGCGCGCGGCGAACAACTCGAAGCGGCGCCTCGGCGCGACCTGGACCGGTAGACCTTGTTCGTCCTGGATGCTTCGGGCGCAGTCGAACTGGTACTGAATACCGCCGCCGGCAAGCGCATAGCCAGTCGGCTGGACGATCCCGCCCAGATCGTCCACGCGCCTCACCTCATCGATGTCGAGATCGCTCACGTACTCCGCCGCTACACCCTGCACGGAGTGCTGAATGCCGCTCGCTGCGAGCGGGCGCTCAGCCACTGGCGCGAACTCGACGTCGAGCGCCACTCCCATGACCTGTTCCTCGATCGCATGTGGCAGCTCCGCCACAACGTGAGCGCCTGCGACGCCGCCTACGTTGCCTTGACCGAAGTGCTGTCGACCGTTCTCGTAACCGGCGACGGCCGCCTCCAGCGGGTCCCCGGACTGGCGATTCGCATCGAACTCGCTTGACTCCGCCCGCGTCGTAAGCGGCGGCGCGTACCGGGGCCGACGGGACCGTCCGGTGTATAATTTGCCGGGATGAGTCCGCTATCACCGGTCCGGGCGTTTCGGCTGTTGCTCGACCCGAAGCGTCCCGGAGCGCGCAACATGGCCGTGGACGAGGCGCTGCTGCGTTGCATGACGCCGGACGGCGCACCGGTGCTGCGGCTGTACGGGTTCGCGCCGGCGTGCGTGTCGCTGGGCCGGTTTCAGGCGGCGGGCGACTTGGCCGGTGACGCCATGCGAATACGCGACGGCGTCGACATGGTGCGCCGGCCGACCGGCGGGCGGGCGGTTCTGCATGACGACGAGGTCACCTACGCGGTGGTGCTTGGGCGTCGCCACCTGCAGCCGTTCACCAAGCGTGCGGCGTACCGGGCGTCGGCGGCGCTGCTGCTGCGCCTGCTGAGCGCGCTCGGCGTGCGCGGTTCGGTGCACCCCGGCGACACCGCGGCACCTGCGGCGGACGCGGATCCTGACTGCTACCGCGCCACCGGTGAGTACGAAATCACCGCTGACGCCAAGAAGCTGGTGGGCAGCGCCCAGATCACCACTCGCGACGCCGCGCTGCAGCACGGCTCGATCCCACTGTCCACCTCCTACGCGCGCATCGCCCGCTACCTCCGGGGAAGGGGTTCCGCGCGCGACGAAAGGACTGTCCCACGCGCCACCTCGGTGGCCGCCGAGAGCGGCCGCCGCTGGTGCTACGACGATGCACTGCACGAGTTGGCGGCGGCCGCTCGTGGGGATCTTGATGCGGAGATTTCGGCGCTGTCGGAAGCGGAAGTGAGGCTGGCGGGGGAACTGGAGGAGAACCGGTATGCCCGCCGGCATTGGACATACGCCCGATGATCGTGCGACCTACCGTAGCGCCGCGCAGCAAGAGCAACCGCCGGGACTCTGACTCGACGCTGGTGCTATCGATCGGTCTCGTCATGGCTACGCTCGCGTTGGCGAGTGCCGCCCTCGCAGTAGGGGAAGAGAGCGTCGCGGCGGAACACGAGGCCGCGGCCGCCCCAGGCGCCGCCACGGGCGAGCCAGCCGGCACCGCGGCCTCCGGCGCGGCGCCCAAGATGTTCTGGGAGGCGCTGGACAGCGCGCAGGCGATGCGCGCGTTCGCGGCCGGGCTCAGCGATGATGAGTTGCTGGGACAAGCGTTCATGCTCGGCTATCCGGGTGCGGCCCCCACGCCGTTTCTGCGCGGCTGGATCGAGGGGCAGAGCCTCGGCGGCGTCAAGATCTTTCCGCGCAACGTGGCCAGCTTGCAGCAACTCGCCGCGGACATCGACGAGCTGCAAGGGGCGGCGCAACGGCAGCCGCGCCGGATCCCGCTGCTGATCGCGACCGACCTGGAGGGCGGCTGGATCGATCACGTCAAGCACGAGATCTCGAAGACGCCGGGCAACCTCGCCATCGGCGCGGCCGGCATGGCCGACGACGCCTACCGCACCGGGCGCTACCTCGGCCTGGAACTGGCCGCCCTGGGCATCAACATGAACTTCGCCCCCACGGTGGACGTCTACTCCAACCCGGATGCGTCGGTGATCGGGCCGCGCGCGTTCAGCTCCGACCCGGTGCAGACCGGCCTGCTGGCGGTGGCGTACTTCCGTGGCCTGCAGAGCGCCGGCATCATCGCCACCGCCAAGCATTACCCCGGCCACGGCGCCGCCGACCGCGATTCGCACCTGGTGCTGCCGCGCGTCGCCGCCGACCGCGAGCAGTTGTGGGACCGCGAGCTGGTGCCCTACCGGTTCCTGGTCCGCGAGGGGGTGCCGGCCATCATGAGCGGCCACCTGGCGTTCCCGGCGATCGCCGACGAGCGGGTTCCCGCGTCCCTCTCGCCGGTGTTCATGAGCGAGTTGCTGCGCGAACGCCTGGGCTTCGACGGCGTCGTGGTCACCGACGACCTGGAGATGACCGGGGCGGTGCAACACGCCGGGTCGCCGGCGCAAGCGGTGGTTGCCGCCATCGAAGCCGGCAATGACCTGGCACTGGTGTCGCACACGCCGGCGTGGCAGGAACAGGCTTGGGAGGCGGCCCGGCGGCGCATGAAGGAGGACGAGCAGTTCCGCAGCCGGGTGGCGGAGGCCGCGTTGCGGGTACTGGAGGCGAAGCGCGCAGCGGTGACCGCGACTCCGCCGCTGCCGGTCACCTCGGCCGCGTCGGTTGCCGGCTCGTTGGCCCACCTGGTGCCGGCGCCCGGTGCGGCGGAGTTCTTCTTCTCGTCGGCGGCGCGCGCGGTCACCGTGGTGCGGGACGCCGGGCTGCCGCTGCCCGAGGCGCGCGGGCGCACCCTGCTCGCCGGCCAGCACCGCGCCTTCCTCGACGCCGGCCGCCGGCGCTACCCCGACGCGGAAGTGGCGAATTTCCCGTGGAGCCCGTTCTACTACGCCCGCGAGCCGCACCTGAGCGCGATTCCCGCCGCCGCCCGCGGTTACGACACGATCATATTCGAGCTGGCCAACTTCAACAGCCTGGAGATCCTCGCCGCCATGGAGCCGCTCGCCGAGCGCATCGTCGTGCTGTCGGCGCTTACCCCCGTGTACCTGCGCGAGGTCCCGTGGGTGCACACCGCGGTCGCGGTATACGGCAACAGCGCCGCCTCGTTCGACGCCGGCTTCGCGGTGTTGGCCGGCGACTACCCGGCCTCCGGCCGGTGGCCGCTCGACTTCGGCGCCGCCGCGGCGGCCGCGGCGGCCGCAGCACCGTGAGCCGCTGGCGCTTCGCGGCGGCCGCGGACCTGGCACCGGTGGCGAGCGCCGTGTGCGAACGGGAGTGGGCGTACGTACCGTTCAGCGCCCGCCTCGCCGAGTCCACGCCGAGCGCCCGCTGGCCGTGGCCAACGTGGAGCGTGCTGGTTGGCGGGCACCCTCCGTCCGGCTCCGGACCCTCCCCGGCGCTGCTGGTGACGCGCTCCGGCCTGGTGCTGCCGGCGCTTGGCGGCGACCTGCCGCTGCCGCGTGCCCTGCGTCCGCTGGTCCAGCGCGCATGCGGCCGGCTGCACTCCGCCATGGGTCTCCGTACCGAGGTAGCCCGCGTCCAGGAACTGCTCGGGCGCGGCTACGCGGTGGTCGACTACCTGCTGATGACCGTGGACGCCGCCTCCTGCCGCGCCGCCGCCGCGCCGCCGGAACTGCGCCTGCAGCGCGCGCGCACGCGCGACGCGAAGCGGCTGTTCGACCTGCAGCGCGCCTACGAACTGGAAGAGGTGCTGCTCGACGGCTCCCGGTTCAACGCCGACCAGTGCCTGCGGCTGCTGCGCCGCGGCCTGCAGCGCGAGCTGGTCTACTTCGGCACCGTGCGCGGGCACCCGGTCACCAAGGCGGGCACCAACGCGCGTGGCTTCGCGGTCGACCAGATCGGCGGCGTGTTCACCGACGAGGGGCGGCGCAGGCGCGGCTACGGCGCCGCGGTCATGACGGTCCTGCTGCGCACCCTGTTCGCCGCCGGCAAGTCGGCCACCCTGTTCGTGAAGCCGGACAACCGGGCCGCCATCCGCCTCTACGAGGATCTCGGCTTCGTCACCCGCGACCAATACCGCATCTGCTACTACCGCGCCTACTAGCAGCGTGTCGGAGTCCGCGCGCCCCCTATTGCCTCACGTAAAAATCTAACCTTACGGTGAGCGTGCCTCACGTAAGAATCTAACCGAAAGGGAGGCGGAGAACGAGGGGGGAGCGCGAGGGGGGAGACTCATAAATTGTGGATAAGTGGATAGGCTGCTGGGCGACCGGCCGGGTTGATTCAAGCACACCAACGCGACCGGGGGCGTATCTGGTTGGTCGGCGCGGATGAGGAGGCGTCAACGGCAGGGAGGTGGTCGGTGCCGTGTCGTGTCGCTGACCGAAGAGGGGGCGGACGGGTCTGGAGGCGACTTCGGTGCTGGTGACACGGGGATGTCCAGACACCACCTCGTGTCGCGGAGAGGCCTTACAGCGCGGCTGAGGCGACATTTCTTGACGCCGACCGTCTGGCTCACGGATATACGGGCGTCAGAGACGCTCAGAAGTCATTTGCCGAGCCGGGTGATGCCGCCCACGCCGCGAGCGGCGCGCAGGTTGCTGCGGAGCGCACGGAGCGAGGCGCCCCGGACAACTGCACCGAGGTGCGTTGCCCGGGGCAGGGTCATGACAATTCCCCACCGCCGGGACGGGGTAGGCGACGAGGTTGCGACACCGGAGCCGTCGGGATCGAACGGGGCGGAGGAGATGCTGTACCCCGCTGACGGACGGAGGGCGTAGCCCGACCGGAGTCAGCCGGCGCGGTGCCGTGGAGGCCACCGTGGACGACGCCGAGATGGCGGACCAGGCAGCCAAGCTGCTCGCTTCCGGGATGAGCGGCTCAGCCTGCGCTCGCGAACTCGGCATCCCGGTGAGCACCTTCAACGAGAACCGCCGCGCCGGCGTCATCACAGATCCCACCCGGGAGCCCGCCGCCAGCGCCGAGGTTGCGCCGGCGGCCACCACCACTGATCACCCGGTCAGCACCGCCGCCGCGGTCAGCGACCCGGCGGTCGCCACTGAGCGCGCCAGCCGCGACGCCCGCGACAAGCACGCGCCCATGGGCCGCGCGGCGCGCGACGTGGAACGCCGCACGCTCGCCAGAGCCGGCCTGCTGACCGAGGCCACACCAGCGTTCGTCGAGCCCGCCCACGCGGTCGCTGGCGGCGGCGTGCTGGCCGCACTGGCGATGCTGCTGCGCGAGGGCCTGCTCACCGCCGCCAACCGCCTGTTCCGCCTGCCGGCCGGATTCTACGGCCTGACCACCATCCTCCTGTTCGTCGCCTGCATGACCCTGGCCCGGGTGCGCAACCCCGAGAGCCTGCGCTACCAGGCACCCGGCGAGTGGGGCGCCATCCTCGGCCTCGACCGCTGTCCGGAGACCAAGACGCTGCGCCGCAAGATCAGGCTGCTGGCCAGCGCCGAGCACACCGTGCGCGATTGGCAATCGGTACTGGCGCGTACCTGGGCCAGCGAGCACGACGACGACTGGACGACGCTGGCCGTGGATGGCCACGTGAAGGTGTACACCGGGCGCAACGGGCGGTTGCCGAAACACTTCGTCGCACGCCAGAAGCTGTGTCTGCCGGCGTCGGTGAGCTACTGGATCAACGCCCTCGGCGGCGCACCGCTGCTGTGCCTGCACAAGGCGCTGGACCCGAAGCCGGTGAATGCGATCAAGCACGACGTGGTGCCGCAGTTGCAGCACCTGGGGGTGGTGACCGAAGCGGCCCCCGACCTGACCGGAGCACCGGCCGGTACCCCGCAGCTGACCCTGGTGTTCGACCGCGAGGGCTGGAGCCCGGACCTGTTCAAGCGCCTGGCCCGGCGTGGCATCGCCTGCATCACCTGGCACAAGAACTTCAACGGCGCGGACTGGCTGCCGGAAGACTTCCACACCTTCGAGGTACCGATCCATGGTCCCGCCGGCACCAGCACGACTGCGGTTGATCTGGCCGAGCAGCCGATCATGCTGCGCAACGGGCTGGTGGTGCGCCAGATCCGGCGGCGTCTGGCCAACGGTCGTCAGGTGGCGGTGATCACCACGCACCCGCAGATGCCGTTGGCGCAGGTCGCCGGCGCCATGTTCTCGCGCTGGTCGCAGGAGAACTTCTTCAAGTACCTGCGCGAGCAGTTCAACCTTGACGCGCTGCCGAGCCATGACCTTGCGCCGCCGGAGCCCGACGCACGGGTCGTGAACCGGTGCGCCGGGCCCTGGAAAAGAGCATCAGGCGGGTACGCAGCCGGCTGGCAGCGGTCCGCAATCGCCTCGCCGAGGCACTGCAGGGACGGCACCGGGACTCCGCCACCCGGCTTACGGTCGCGGATAAAGTTGCACTGAATTGCATGGTTATGCATAGACACGGGGGTATCCAGACACCACCTCGTGTCGTGGAGGGGCCTTACAGCGCGGCTGAGGCGACGTTTTCTCATCGCTGACCGCCCATTCTCCGATTATCGACCGTCAGACCCGCCTGAGAGGGTCATTTTGCCGTGCGACCGCTGCCACCACGCTCCTCGCTCGGTGTTTGCACCGTGCTTGGTGCGGCCTTGGCGGTCTTGCTGACGTTCAGCTGCAGCAGATCCTCGGTCAACCTGGTCAGCTCGCGCTTGAGGGCGACCGGATTCAACGTCGCGTACTGCTGCTTGAGGCGGTTCTTCACCTTCTCGCTCACCGACTCGGAGGCCAGCATGCGGTGATACGGCGTCTGCGGGTCGTCATAGATGCGGCGCACCTTGCTGCCGGTGCGGGTTTTCTTCACCAGCTTCACCGAGGGATAGAAGAAGTTCACCAGCAGGCACAGCGGGCGGTATATCGCGTTGAGGGCAGCCAGTTCCCGGTCGGTGTCGTAACGCAGGTGGCCGACCGCCCGTCGCACCACGTGGCCATTCTTCTGCTCGACGTAGCAGGTGTCGTTCTTGCGATGCGGGCGACCCCGAGTGAACGTGATGCCGTGCGCTTCGCAATAGCGCAGCAAATGATGATTGATGAACTCGCTGCCGTTGTCGGTGTCGATCCCCCGCATCACGATCGGCAGGCTCTGCCGGGCAGCGTCGATCGCCTCGTGGGTCCAGCGCTGCGCCTTGTTCTGCACGCCGTACAGGTCGACCCAGCCGGTGTCAACGTCGGTGATGGTGAGCGTGTGGCAGAAGTCGCCTGACGCGTTGCCGCCTTCATGGCCCACCAAGTCGATCTCGAAGAAGCCCGGCTCCTGCTCGTCCCAGTCAGCGAAGGTTCGGATCGCGATCTGATCCTTCAGGAGGGTGCCCGGCTTGGTGTGCGTGCGACCCTTCAGGCGCAGCCGTGCGCGCTCCTGCTGCAGCAGCCGGTCGATGGTCGCGGCGCTGATGGTCTGCAGCTTGCCGCGCACCGCTGCGGTCAGCTCGATCTCGCCGAACGACTCCAGCGTCGGCAGCATGGTGCGCAGCACGACCACCAGGCGCTTGCCGCACATGCAGTCGAACACGTACCAGATCAGCTTCAGAGCGACCAGCACCTCCTGGTCGTAGCGCCGCGGTCGCACGCGGCGCTGGGCAGGCCGCGGACGCCCGACCACCAGCTTCACCAGTGTGCCGTCGACTCGCACCATGCGGGTCCGTCCCCACCAGGTCAACAGATGGATCGCGTACTTGCGCTGGTACCCGGTCGACTCGACGAACTCGTCGAGTATGCGCCCCTTCTCCTTCTTGCCCGCCCGACGATACCGCTGCGCGTGCTGCTCGGTGAGCTCTCGCCTTGAACTCATCTTCAACCCCATCTCCTCCGGAACCTCCTCACGTCCCTCGGAGAGGCTCCAACCGGACCCGGAAGGTCCAGCCCGTTCGGTTAGATTTTTAGATGAGGCATGCTTTCGCTACGGTTAGATTTTCGATGAGTCAATGCGCGCCCTTGACATGGTCAGGCGAGCGTGAGACGATGAATCGGTTTCCGGGACCAAACGGATGCGGATGAATCGCCATGACGACAGTCAGCACGGCGGACGGCTCGTGACGCTGCCGGTGTATCCTGCCCCCGCCCCCCCTCTGTACGCCTCGCCAAGCATTTACACGAAGTACACTAACTCCTCGCACTGATCAGGCGGGACGCCCCGCGGGCCGTTTCGCCTGCACCGCCGCTCCTCCGAACGCATGCACACCCCACCGCCGGCGTTGCCGGTCATGCAGACTCGCGGCTTCGCCAGCCACCGCCGCGCGTGGCGGCGCGAGGCAGATGTCGCCTTGCCGGCTATTTCCGGCGCGCAGGCAGTGCAGAGTGATACTTAAGCCGAAGTTCCAGAGCGGGAATCTTGTTAATTCGTTATTGATCTGAAAATTGCGCTCAACAGCCGATGTCCGTTACTGGCTACACTTGGGCGCTGACCTCCAGGAGATCGAAACAGCGCTGCTGCAGCGCGGTCGGTTCGCTGTGCATGGTGAACGTGGCGCCGCTATCCACTATCCGCACGCGGTTGGCCGTCAGCGTCCCCAACTCGCTCATCAGGCTGCGAAAGCTGTGCACCGGCAGACCGTCGTCGGTACGCTTGCTCGCCGCCTTCCGGTGTGCGGCCGGTGAGCGTTCCGCCGGTTGCACCACCGACTCGCGCAGCGCCTCGCCGGCGGCGCGGTCGTGGTCGTCGAACAGCACCGGCGCCAGCTTGCTGCGCATGTGCCACTCCACGTAGTAGGCCAGCATGCACAGGAACACGTGCGCCCGCACCCGGTCAGCACTGCGGTGATAGATCGGTCGCACCTTCAGATCCACCGTTTTCATGCTGCGGAAGGCGCGCTCCACCTTGGCCAGATCCTTGTACGCCGTCACCGTCTGCTCGGCGTCGAACAGCTCCGGCTCCACGTTGGAGCGCACGATGTAGAGCCCGTCCAGTTCTTCCTCGGCCGCGATCTTGTCCAGGTCACGCACGAACGAGAACGAGTCGTCGGTGATGGTGGTGGTGAAATGCTTGCCCACCTTGTAGTGGTTGATCACCTTGCCCACCCGCAGGCCGATCGCGGCGGCGCCGCGCAGCGGCTTTTTGGCGCGCTGCGTGGCCGTCACGATCGGCGTCAGTTCCTCCTCCGTGGAGGCCAGCAACTTCTGCCTCTTGCGCTGCCGTTGCTCGGCCAGGATCGGGTTGCGGCACACGATCAGCCGCTCGCCGGGGAACTCGGGTGAGCTGATCTCCGCCAGGTCACGCTCGTCGAACATGGTCTGCGCCACTTCGCCGGCCTCGATCAGCTTGCGGATGGTGGGCGCCCGCAGGGTCGTGATCCAGCGCAGGCCGTCGATCCCCTGCAGGTCCTCGCGGATGCGCGCGCCGGTGAGCATGCCGCGGTCGCCGACCAGCACGACGCGCTGCAAGCCGAAACGGTTGCGAATCTTGTCGACCTGAGCGGCGACCGTCTTGGGGTCACTGGTGGAGCCCTCGAATACCTCGACGGCGATGGGACAGCCGTCTGCGGTACACAGCAGGCCGAACACGATCTGCAAGGTGCCGCGTTTGCCGTCGCGGCTGTGACCACGGCGCGCCAACGGGCAGGTGTGGCCATGGAAGTAACTGGAAGTCAGGTCGTACAACATGAGCGTGTTGTCATGCAGATGGCGCTTGGCCAAGCGCTGCTCGATGCCGTGCTGGCGAGCGAGCAGCCAATCCATGGCGGCATACAGCTCATTCTCGTCGACGGCTCCCAACTGCAGCAGGTGGCCGAGGGAGGAGACGGCGCTTTCGGGGTTGAGGCCGCGAGCGGTGGCGAGTTTGGAGCGAGCGTCGACGACGCGAGCGACGATCATGGCGACGACCAGGTCGCGTTCACGGGAGGCGGGACGAGCGACGAGGGAATGGAGGGAGAGCTTGCGGAGGGAACCGAGGACGGCGGCGACGTGGCCGTGGGGATAGCTGCGCAAGATGGAGAGCAGTTCGTTGGGAGAGCGCAGAGCGATACCGCCGTTGAGGAGGACGCGCAAACCCTCGACGAGGTGATCGGGCCACTTGGAGAGGTTGGCGATGGTGCGTTTTTTGACCTTGCCGTGCTGGCGGAAGGACTCGCGGAGGAGGACGGCCGGGGGAGAGTTGCGGTTGGGGACGGTGTCGATGTACATGGGCACCCTACGGAGGGAATGGTAGATCATTTAATAATTACATGTCAACCAGATGAGAGAAAATTAACGCTGAACCACAGGACTATTTACATGGACACGATTTACACCCATGAACACGCTAATTCCTGTAATAGGAAACAGTTACAAGAACGGCCTCTCAAACCTCGGCTTAAGGAACCGCACCCGCGCGCGGTGTGAGCCCGGGCGAACCCGGTGAGTCACACGCCGCGCGCTTCCGAGAACTTGACTCTGTCTGGCCGTCCGCGTTGCGGGCCCGAGAGAGTAGCCAGGGAGCGCAAGGTCGCTCCGCAATACTTTCAATAAATCTACCTACGGAGAAGCGTATGAATATGGCAAGAATCACCAGGCCCTTCGCGGTTGCGTTGGTCCTGGTCCTGACCGCCACCGGCCTGTGGGCCGCTGCCGCGGAAGAGGAGCCGGCAGCGGCGATGGAGAAGGAGATGGTGCTCGACCCGTCCACCGGCGAGATGGTCGAAGCCCCCGGTATGGAGGGACATTCACCCATGCCGAGAGGATCGGAGCTGAAACTCCTGACAGTTGGTTCAGCGGTGGCTGGGCGCCAACGTTCTTCACCAGTACCGTGCTCGAGAAGCTCGCCGTCGGGAACTGGGCAATAGATAGAGAAGTACATGGTTGGAATACCACGAGCGTACCGCTATCTACATTGAAAGGGGCACTGGCGGAAAGCTGGTCGCAGCCTGACCCGCTGACGTTTGTCTTCAACATCCGGCAGGGCGTCCACTGGCACGACAAGGCGCCGATGAACGGTCGGGAGCTGACTGCCGATGATATCGTGTTCAACTTTCACCGCTACCTGGGTATGGGCAGTGGCTTTACCGAGAGCAGCCCGCGTCTCGGGCAACTCGCGGCTATCCCTTTCGAATCGATAGCGGCCACCGACCAATGGACGGTGGTCATGAAGCTGAAGGAGCCGAAACTCTTTTCGCTGGATATCATCGTCGACCAGTACAGTAACTGGATGTACCCCCCCGAGGTAATCAAGGAACACGGAGACGCCAGGGACTGGAGGAACCTGGTCGGCACCGGGCCCTATGAGCTGACTGACTACGTCGAGGGAGTTTCCGCTACCTTCGACAAGAACCCCAACTACTGGGGCCACGACGAGAAGTACCCGCAGAACCGCTTGCCCTATATTGACCAGATAACGGGCCTGATCATGCCGGAGGAAGCGACCCGCCTGGCGGCACTGCGCGCGGGTACGCTTGATTACGTAGGTACTCCCGGCAACACCCAACTGAGGACGATCGACCAGGTCGACAGCGTCCGGCGCACCAGTCCCGACTTGCTGGTGTGGGAGTATCCGTATCGGTCAGATAATTCATTCGGCGTCAACGTCCAGAAGAAGCCGTTTGACGACATCCGGGTGCGCCAGGCAATGCAAATGGCACTCGATCTCGACACGATCTACGCGACCTATTACCAGGGTTACGGATCTACCAGGCCGCAGGGGGTCTACGGCGAAGAGCTGAAAGGGTGGACGACCCCCTTCGAAGAGTGGCCCGAAGCGGTCAGGAAGGTCTATACCCATGACCCGGCAGGGGCAGAAGCGTTGCTCGATGCGGCCGGGTATCCACGCGGCGCCGACGGCACTCGCTTCAAGACCGTGTTGAACCACAACGAGCGGTACGACACGACGTTTGCGGAGCTGGTTGCCGCCCAGTGGGGTGAGGTCGGCGTCGATGTCGAGGTTCGGGTAACACCGATTCCGGAGTTTGTCGCCCTCCGAACTGAAGGAACGTTCGAGATGATCTCCGCGGAATTGGGCGGGCTTCCGAGTCCTTCGGTAGCCGGGCTGGGCGCATACTACACGCACACTTCCTGGGCCCATTCCAACGTGTCCGACCCGGTGTATGACGCCATGTACGAAGCCCAGCAGACCGCCGCCACTGAAGAGGAATCGCAGCGGCTGACGCGAGAGGGATACCTGTACGCGCTGGAGCGGCACTGGAGCATATGGGGCGGCGAAGTCCCACAGTTCAACGTGAGTCAACCGTGGGTCAAAGGCTACAACGGTGAGATCTGGTTGGGAGTCGGGCAACAGGATACCTTCTTCTCCCGCATCTGGATTGATACTGAACTGAAGGAAGCGATGGGCTTTTAGGCTTGTTCCGGGGTGAGCTTGCTCCGGGGTGAGTTTGCAGCCGGAAGGGGGCTGGGAGGCTGTTCGCTTCGGGGCGCGGTTCCCGGCTCCCTTTCTCACTGCATGATGGGGCGTGTGACATGAGAGCGTACATCATCAGGCGTCTGTTGCTGATGATCCCCACGCTGTTCATATTGACCGTGCTGGTCTTTCTGGCGGTTCGGTTCATCCCCGGCGACATCATCGACCTCATGCTCGGGCAGATGCAATACCAGTATGACGATACGTTCGACCGGGAAGCTCTGGAGCGCATGCTGGGATTGGATCTGCCTGCCTACGTGCAGTATGGACGCTGGCTCGGAGATATCCTTCTGCGCGGCACTCTTGGCGCCTCAATGGTTGGCGTTATTCCGATCGAAGAGAGGATAATGGCCCGTTTGCCGGTCACCATCGAGCTGGGTGTCCTGGCGATCGTGATCGGGCTCGTGATAGCAATCCCGGTCGGCATCTACTCGGCGATACGCCAGGATACGGCTGCCGATTATACGGGGCGCGCCGCGGCCATCATCGGCCTGGCCACGCCCAACTTCTGGCTGGCCCTCATGGTCATGATCTACCCCTCGATCTGGTGGGGCTGGGTACCACCGATGAAGTGGGTTCCGTTTGCCGAAGACCCGCTCGGCAATCTCAGGGTGTTCATCATTCCCAGCCTGATTCTGGGCACGGCGGGTGCCGCCGGCACCATGCGGCTGATGCGCACCACGATGCTGGAAGTGCTCAGGCAGGACTATGTCAGAACGGCGTGGGCCAAGGGTCTCAAGGAGCGCACAGTCATCGTGGGGCACGCCCTCAAGAATGCGCTCATCCCGGTGGTTACCCTGATCGGCCTGCAGCTTCCGCTCCTGGTCGGTGGATCGGTCATCATCGAGAACATCTTCAACCTGCCGGGGTTGGGTCGTCTGTTCCTGAATGCGCTCAACAGCAGAGACTACCCGGTGGTCTCGGGACTGAACCTGGTGTTCGGCGTCGCGGTGCTGGGGAGCAATCTGCTGGTCGACCTGATCTATCCCTACCTGGACCCCAGAGTCCGGTATCAATAGAGGCGAGTAGATCGTGGCAATGAGTAGAGCCGGAGGGCCTGTTCGGCGGGCCGATTCCTTGGTCAGGCTGGTCAAGCGGAAGCCGTTGGGCGCGATCAGCGCGTTGATCGTATTGATATTGCTTCTCGTTGCCATCTTTGCCGACGTCCTGGCGCCCTATCCGTATGACGAAATCCACCTGATCGACCGGCTTCAGGGCCCATCGGCGCAATATCTCCTGGGCACCGACCAGGCGGGGCGAGACCTCTTGAGCCGCCTCATCTTCGGGGCGCGCGTTTCGCTGCTGGTCGGTCTGGCAGTGACCACTCTCAGCGTCGTCATCAGCACCGTGATCGGCGGCACGGCCGGATTCTTTGGCGGTCGATTCGATATTGTCTTGCAGAGATTCGTCGATGCCTGGATGGCGTTCCCGGGGCTGCTCCTGTTGTTGACGATGATGTCAATCGTGGGGCGGGGTGTGCCACAGATCATACTGGTCCTGGGGATCGCCGGAGGCATCGGCGGCAGTCGAGTAATCAGAGGCGCCGTGATCGGCATCAAGGAGAATGCGTATTTTCAGGCGGCCGACGCGGTTGGCGCCTCGAGATTGCGGACATTCATGCGCCACGTGGTGCCGAATGTCCTGCCTATCGTGATCATAACGTTCAGCGTGAGCATTGGCGGCGTAGTCCTGGCGTTGGCTTCTCTGGGCTTCCTCGGGTACGGTCTGCCTCCGGGGATTCCTGATTGGGGAGGTCTGCTCAGCCGGGAGGGACGCCAGTACATGGAGATAGCGCCGCGGCTGGCATTCTGGCCCGGTCTGTGCCTGACGGTCACCGTGTTCAGTCTCAACATGTTCGGCGACGCCGTGCGAGACCTGCTCGACCCGCGGCTCAGGGGAGGTACGGGGCGCTTGGGTAGTCACACCGCGTAGTCCGTACGTCGTGTCGAGCGCACGGACCTGCGGGCCGCCTTCAAGACCCTTGGCGTCACGGAGTGGCCGCGCCTGCTGATCAGGTCGCGGCCGCGCGGCGCAGCTTGGCGCGAATGCGCGCCTCACGGTGCACCAGCCCGGACAGCTCACCAAGCGCGTCACGCGCGGGCGTACCGCCTCCGGGCGCACCCGCGCCACGCGCGGGCGTACCGCCTCCGGGCGGCAGGAACGGCGCGATCGAGGCCAATGCCGCCGGCAAGTCGCGCGCCCGATGCTCGTAGTACTTGCTCAGCTCCACCGCCGCGCGCAGGCTGCCGTGCACGCGCACCATGTCCTGCCACAGCGAGACGGCGGAACGCCAGTCGGAGGCCCGCTTGAGGTGCAGTCCGAGCAGATTCCCGGCATCTTCGTCGCCGCCGCGGTACGCCTGGCGCAGCATGTGTGCGCCGCGCCGGTCGCCCTGCTGCAGCAGGAACGAACCCACCGCCCCGCGATCCACGCCCACCAGCGGCTCCTGATCGGCGCCCCCCGCCACCACCCCGTTGACCACCGCCAGCAGGCGCACCAGCGCCAGCACGTCCGACTCGTTGTGCCGGAACACCGCCGGCAACTCGCCAAGCACTCCCCGGCGCAGACTGTCGAAGTAGATCTCCGGCGCCATCCAGCCCGGAATGTCGTCGCCGCGCCGCACGTCCAGCACCTCCTGCTCGATGGTGGTCAGCCGGCAGTTGTCGAGCAGCCGCCGCCAGAAACGGCGCGCCAGGTAGAGCAGGTCGAGCTGGTAGCCGAGCGCCATGGTCACCCCGGACATCACCAGGCGCGTCCTGAGAATGGTGGAATCGAACGCCTTGCCGTTGTAGGACACGAACACACCGAAGCGCGAGAACAGGTCGCGCAAGTGCTCCAGGAACCGCTGTTCTCCGGGGAAGTCGGCCAGAAACACCTGGTGGAAGCGCACGCGCGGCCCCTCCACCCAGCCGCAGCCGACCAGGAAGATCACCGTTCCCGCGCCCGCCAGGCCGGTAGTCTCGGTGTCCCAGAACAGGCAGTCGCCGATCCGGCACTCGTCGGGCAGCAGCCGGCTGGCCGCATCGCCGCCGGCGACGCGCGGCGGCACCGGCGCCTCGCCGTCGCGCCCATATACGCAGGGTGCGATCTCGCGCCAGCCGGCTGCCAGGAGCTGCTCCGGCACCCGCGACGCTCCCGCCGGCGGATGCGGCTCCGCCAGCTCGGACCCGGTCACCATGCCGAGCCGTTCCCGGACCGACGCGCTCACCCCATCTCCTCCGCCAGCGCGGCGACCAGCGCGACCGCCGTTGCCGCTCCAGCCGTCGAATCCGCCGTCGCGCGTGCCGGCGCGCCCGGATGCAGGTGCGCCAGAGCCTCCAGCAGCCGCTCCTTGCCGTTGTCCGGCCCGCCGCCGGCACCGTCCGCACCGCCCGCACCGTGCGCGGGCACGCCGGAGGGCAGCGCGGCCGGGGGGCCGATGCAGGACGGACAGCCGGCGGCGCACGGACACGCCGCCAGCAGGTCGCGGCAGCCGTCCAGCACCTGCGCCAGTTGCCCATGCAGCCCCGCCGCCAGCCCGGAGCCGCCCGGACAGGCGTCGTACAGGTACACCGCCGGACAGTCGAGCTCGGCATCCCGCGCGCGCGCGGCCACCGCCAGGTCGCCCGGATCGCACAGCAGGAACAGCGGCGCCACGTTGTGCAGCAGCGCCGCCATCCCCTCGACCGCGAACGAGCGCCGCGCCGCGCCGCAGCGCGCCAGGTATGCCCCGCCCGCCGTCCGACGCGGGAAGTGCAGCACGACCGAACAGGTGTACATCTCGTCGGCCGGCAGGTCGATGTCACCGGTCCCGATCTTCTCGTGGGTGCCGTAGCGCAGCTTCCGGAACCCCGTCGTCCGCCGCACCACCCGGACATCTGCCAGCAGCAGCGCCAGCCCGGCGCGCACCTCGTCGCTGTCGCGCCGCACGATGGTCAACTCCGACTGCACGATCGCCTCGGTAAAGTAGCCGGCGTCGGTCTGCTCCACGCTGCAGTGGTGCCGGTCCGGGTCGAGACCGGTGACGATGTAGGATGCGCCGTGATGGAGATAGATGGCGCCGGGGAACAGCAGCGTCTTGGCGGACGGCAGGTCCATCTCGCCCAGCACCTGCCGCCGGCCGCCCGTGTGGTCGGTGATGGCCACTCTGTCGGACGTAGCGGTGCGCAGCGACACCCGCTCGGCGGGATAGGAGCTGTCGGTCCAATACCAGCGCCCCGCGGCGGCGCGCACCTCACCGCGTTCGCCAAGGTGGCGCAGCAGATCGCCGGCGGCGCCCCCGAACGGCGCCCGGCCTTCGTCGCCCACCGCCGCAACGCGGTGGGTACGGGTCGGCGCACCGGGGTCGCGCAACTCGGCGTCGGCGAACGGCAGCTCGAACGCCGAGCAGCGCACGTGACCGAGCAGCACGTGGATGTTGTCCGGGTCCACCCAACCGCGCTCCGGTGAGCCGGTGAAGAAGTACTCCGGATGGCGGATGATGAACTGGTCTATCGGCGACGCGGAGGCGATCAGGATCGACAGGGCGGCCGCGTTGCGCCGCCCGGCACGGCCCGCCTGCTGCCAGGTGGCGGCGATGGTGCCGGGGAACCCCGCCAGCACCGAGGCGTCCAGGCTGCCGATGTCGATGCCCAGCTCCAGGGCGGTGGTGGCCACCACGCCGTCGAGCGTGCCGTCGCGCAGCCCGCGCTCGATCGTGCGCCGCTCGCTCGGCAGGTAGCCGCCGCGGTACGATGCCAGCCGCCCGCCGCCGCGCTCGCTCGATCCGCGGTCATCACGTTCGTCGGCGCCGGTGCGGGCCAGCGCGTCGCGAATGTAGGCGGTGAGCAACTCGGTGCGCGCCCGCGAGCGAGCGAACACGATGGTCTTGATGCCGCGGCGCAGCAGCCGGGCCGCCACCGAGCGCGCCTCCAGCACCACGCTGCGCCGGATTCCCTGCTCGCGGTCCACCAGCGGCGGGTTGTACAACACGAAGTGGCGCTCTCCGCTCGCCGCGCCGCTGTCCGCGATCAGCTCCACCGGCTGCCCGACGATGCGTTCCGCCAGGTGCCGCGGATTGCCGATGGTCGCCGAACAGCACAGGAACCGGGGCCGCACGCCATAGAACTCGGTCAGCCGGCGCAGGCGGCGCAGCACGTTGGTGAAGTGGGACCCGAAAATGCCGCGATAGGTATGCAGCTCATCGATCACCACGAAGCGCAGCCCGCGAAAGAAGCGCTCCCATTGCGGGTGGTGCGGCAGCACCGCCGCGTGCAACATGTCGGGGTTGGAGATGACCAGCCGCGCGCGGCCGCGGATCGCGCGGCGGGCGGAGCTGGGCGTGTCGCCGTCGTAGGTGGCCACCTGTACGCCGAGCCCGGCTTCACGGACCAGTCCGTCCAGTTCGTGGCGCTGATCCTGCGCCAGCGCCTTGGTCGGGAACAGGTACAGGGCACACGCGTCCGCGTCTTCGATACAGTGCTGCAGGATCGGCAGGTTGTAGGCCAGCGTCTTGCCCGAGGCGGTAGGCGTGACCAGCACCGCGTTGCGGCCAGCCCGCGCCAGCTCGAAGCAGCGCTCCTGGTGGGTATACCACGCGCCGATGCCGCGCCGCCGCAGCGCCGCGCGCAGACGTGCGTCGACCACCGGCGCAAACGGCCTGGTGCGGGCGTCCCGCCCCGGCACCACCTGCCAATCGCACACCCCGCTCATGAACGCCGGGTCGCCGCGCAGGTCGGCCACCACCTCGTCCAGCAACTCTCCCCTCCCCGCGCGAAGCCTACCCCGCCTCGATCCAGAAAGACAACGCAACCTACCTGACTTGCCTCTGCTGCACCTTCCTCTCGGCGTCTCTTGGTCCCCGGCAGTCTCTGGACGCTCCCATTTCATGAAGGAACTGAGACGGTCTTTTGCTATAGCCGAAATAACACTGTGACCGAGTCATGGTTAGAGTCTCCTGTGCACGGGTTATTGCTACAAAGCAGCTTCGTCGCTCTTCCTCCATTTGTCGGCTCTGTGGTCCCTCGCGAAGGGCTTGGAAGGAAGGAAACACCTCCTGAGCCATACCTACCAAATAGACGTGCTTGAATTCCAGTCCCTTAGCACCATGCACCGTCATACAACGTAGCGAGTCGCCTGCGGGACGGGTGGCCTTCGACGCAAGATCAAATTGCATCAGGTAGGAATGCAACGTAACGGTGCGGCCATACTCAACGGTGATTTCCTTGTGAAGAGCGTTCCAGGTAGCGATTTCATCCTCCATCAAGTCAAGATCGTCATCGCCAATCCACGAACGCCACCCCTCGTCGATGAACCAGTCAACTACGTCAGGAAAAGCAAGGGAGTCCACAAGATGCGTCTTGATCCGTTCCAGCGTCCCCGCTGATCGTCCGACGGCCGCATTGGTAGCCGCTTCAGTCCATGCTCTAAGGTAGTCACCGCCCACCAGCGCAGCGGCGGCCGCTATTGACTCAGGCTCGTGCGTTATGCCCGACAGGTCCCGCCATGCTATGCAGAGCCTTCTAAGTATAGCACGGTCATGGCGAGCATTCGCCAATCGCAGCGCTTCGACTAACACTCGCACAGAAGACGATTCAAAATCGTTTTTTCGTCGTGCTACATGTGCTTTCTGCCCAATATGTTGTAACACGACAGCGACTTCGTTGACTAATCGCGACATGCGCCCAAGAACTACGCAATCTTCCGCTATAAGGTTGCGGTTGGATAGATCATGGGCAATGAATTCTGCTTCCAATTTCGGCGATCTAAACGTGCGACACCGTACTACTCCATGAGACACACTCGTTGTAGCAAGTGAAGAAATGGGGAGCTTATCAGTGACTCTACGTAAATTGTGGGAGATCAGCAGATTCGCGTAAGCAACGACCGGTGCTGGACAACGGTAACACTCAGGAAGTTGCACGATCGCCATCCTATAGTCGCGGCGCAATGCATCCAGTCGTTGCGGGCTAGCCCCATTCCACTGGTATATGATCTGGTCGTCATCCGCCACGACGAACAGATCGCAACCGTCTACTGGTACGATAAGACGCAACAAGTCGTATTGTGCCCGATTGGTGTCTTGGAACTCATCCACACAGACACTGGTCCAACCCAGACGCAGAACCCGCCCTACGCCGGGTGTCTCTTCAATGAGACGGCGTGCAAAATGTATGAGACTCCCAAAATCCAAACGATTTCCGTCCACCAGGGCCTTACAGTAGCCCTCGTATAGCAGTGGCACCCATGGCGGAGTGATCGCCAGCGAGGGGACGACGCCGCCGCCGTCATAAGACTCGGCAAATAGACGGTCGACAAACGATAGCAGATTCTTACGATCCATGGGCACCGAATTACCGTGTTCTTCGAGCTGCGCAATGACCATTTCGAGAATCGCGATACGGTCTTCATCCTGAGTGAGCAGGCTAAAGTCTGGCTGAAGCCCCAAATGGCTGCCGTGCTGTCGGAGAACTTCTGCAGCGAATGAATGGAACGTGCACAGGTGCACGCGCTCTCCGCTTTCGCCTAACATTCGGCCAACACGCTCCCGCATTGCGGCGGCCGCAACATTGGTGAACGTTAGTGCTAACACGGACGCGTGCTCGTTCTTTTCGATAGTGCGGACCACGCGAAGCGTTAGGACCTCGGTCTTTCCAGAACCCGGCCCCGCGAGCACGAGCAGGGGCCCGTCATGCCACTCCAATGCCCGGCGTTGGTTCATATTGAGCGACTCGTAGCCGATCATCTGCGTTCACCCCGTGCCAACTCAACGACTATCGTTAGCACTCGCCGAATCTCTTCCGTTACACCAGGCCTGCCGCGTCGCTCCATCTCTATGGCTACTTCAGCCGCTGCCCTAGTCTTAGCACGGCTCGGAAGATGCCGAGCGTATTCACCCCAAAACCCTGGATCATCGGACGATTTCACAATCCTAGCTAGGTTCTGCTGCGGCATGTGTCCTTGATATACGCCATCGTAGCCGTTCGCCAACAGGTGAGTTTCGATGTCCGGGTAGGGGAACGCAACCCGATCCTCGGCTCTTGCCCGACCCAGATTCGCCATCACCCTCGGCTCCGTGTTGCTCCGTTCGTCATCGTCATCGCCGACACAGTACCAAGCAATTCCCAACGCACTTGCTACCTTGGCCATTAAGCCTACGTCCGCTTGCCGATACTCGACCAGACGAACGCCCTCGCGATGTACATTCAATCCCAACGCGCGGGCGGCCGCGGCGAACACCCACGTCTCAGTTTCCCCTTCCACGAGAAGCCAGCAACGCGCAAATAGCAACTCCCCCCTCGCATGACGGACGTGATAGTTGAACTTCCTCTTCTCTTCGGAGGACAGTAGGTCGTTTGGCACGCGAAACGATCTAAGACCGTGAGCAGTACGGGCCAATCGCCGAATGTCCCCAACATCGACCTCCGCGATGAAGTCGCCACTGTGCGTAGAGACCAGTTTCTGTCCACCCAGGTCTCCAACGAGTTGCCACAGGGCACGGATCGCGGATGGGTGTAGATGGGCCTCTGGTTCCTCTAACGCAACGATGGGAGCGCCCTCCGGCCATGCCTTCAGGAATGCTGCGAACAACATCAACACGGAGAGACTCTGTGTACCTTCGCCGTGTCTCCCCACTGGAATCTTCGCGCCTGACGTAGTCCCAAGGTGTAACTGCGCCTTGGCAAGCATGTCGAACATACGGCCAGGGACCGCTTCGATGGAAACTACTTCCTCAGAGGCCAACGGAACAACGTCTTGTACATGACTGAGCCCCTCTTGAACCTGCTCGAAGCTCTCATGTGAACTCACGATGAGTTCATTTACTTCGCGAAGCTTGCTCTCGATCTCCGCTTTCTTGCTGGAGGAGAGCTGAGAGTCTCTGAGAAACGGCCGCCAGAATGGGCCTCTTGCATCAAAATGATGTGCAGCGTCACGAAGCGCGGTCAAGTAGAAGTAGGAAACCTCCTGTTGTAGGCTCGTGAGCGCACGTGCATCTGCGGCCATTGGCTCTCCGGCCAAGTTCAGAAACGTCCAATTCTGCACAAATTCTCGTTCATCTGATGCATAGGAACACATGACACGCAACTTCACTTGGTTGCGACCACCTTCGATCTGGAGGATCCGATTGCGGTTCAGGCGACCAAGCAACTCGTCGTTCCACTCGCCGTTCGTTTTTTCCGAAAACAGGATTTCGATCTTGATAGGGTCTGCAGATGACGGGTCTGTTCCTGCGTCCGGCAGATGGAAGTCCAAAGCGTCAAACACCACCCGGCGACGGGGACCAAGATCGCGAAGGCACAGCCGCAGGGCGTCCAGCACTGATGTCTTGCCGGTATTGTTCTCCCCGATCAAAACCGTTACTTGGCCCAGATCGAGGTGTAGCTCGCTGATTCCCCTGAAGTTCCAGATATCTATGGATGTAACTCTCATGCACCACTCCGGGAATGCTTCGTGTCAAGCATGCCGGGAGGCGTGAAGCTGTCAGTCTGCCTCATCGTTCTTCAATGCCCCAACTCCGCCCGACGTCGACCAACGCGGTGTGTGCAGATGACCCGCGGCTGGCCTGAGTCAGTCGTCTCGAATGTATACGAACCGCAAGACTGCATCCAACCCCGGCAGTCGCTGCGGACAGGTGCCGACCCGAACGAGTCGTTGCGGGGTGGTGGTCACCGCGGGGGGAGGTGGCCGTTGCCTTCTATGCGGCGTGCGCGGCGGCGGCTCTCCCTGCGCTCCCGCAGGCGCGTCTCGAACGCCTTGCGCAACGCGCGCAGGCGGGCGTCCGGGTCGGTGAGTTCCAGGAACTGCTGCTTGCGAACCAGCGACAGATCGCTGAAGTAGGCCAGGTAGAAGGACGCCACCGTCGCCGAACACTCCTCCAGGTCCGCTTCCGGAAGGTTGCCCGGCGTCGATTCGTAGATCTCGCGGTACAGATCCATGCAGCGCGTCACCAACTTCCCGCCGGTGCCGGCGGCTTCGTCGCCGAAGTAGCTCACCTGCGCCTGCAGATACGCCTCGTCGGTGACCAGCCGGGCAATGCGGAAGCGGCGCATGCCGACCGTCAGGATGTCCATGCGGCCGTCGTCGTAGCGCCGGATTACCTTGACGATCTTGGCCGTGCACCCCACGCGCGCCACGCCCTCCTTGCCGGCGCATACCATGCCGAACACGCCCTCGCCGGCGAGCGCCGCGGCCACCATCTCCTTGTAGCGCTCCTCGAAGATGTGCAACGGCAGCGGCGCACGCGGATACAACACCACGTTGAGCGGGAACAGCGGCAGTGTCGCGTCAGGCTCCGGCATCGCCCCTCACCCGCTTAGCATAGCACGCCCGCCGCACGCGTGCCCCGCGTGCCTGGCGACGGCGGCGAGCACCTGGCGCAACGCCGCCGGAGGGCGAGCGGCACCAGCTTCGGCATCGCCGTGCTACACCAGGGCGCCGAGCTTTTCGCTCAGGAATTCACTCTTCTCCCGCAGGCCGATGCCGCCGGTGTCGATCAGCAGGCAGTTGGGGCGCGCCGCATCGAGGCGCACGCTGCCGCCGCTGTCCGCGATCAGGCGCGTCACCTTCTCCACCGACACCTGCTGCAGCCGGGCAAACTCCACCCGCACCACGCCGCGCTGCTCGCGCAGGGAGGCCACCGCCAGGCGCCGGCAGGCGATGCGGATCTCGGCGATCGACAACAGGCTCAGCACCACGTCTGGCAGCGGCCCGAAGCGGTCTATCAGCTCGCCGTGCACCCGCTCCAACTCGGCCGCCGCCGTCACGGCAGAGATTTTCTTGTACACCTCCATCTTCACCACCGGCTCGGAGATGTAGTCGTCCGGGATATAGCCGGAGTACTCCAGTTCCAGGTAGACGTCGGGAACGTCCAGGTCCGCGCGGCGCCCGTTGCCCCCCATCGCGGCAATCGCCTGGTCGAGCAGGCGCACGTACATGTCGTAGCCCACCGCCAGGATGTCGCCCGACTGCTCGCCGCCGAGCAGGTTGCCGGCGCCGCGCACCTCCAGGTCCTTCATCGCCACCTTGAAGCCGGCGCCCAGTTCGGTGAAGTCGGAGATGATGCGCAGCCGCTTCATGGCCAGCTCGGTCAGCGCATGGTCCCTGGGATAGAACAGGTACGCGTATGCCGGCTTGCCGGAGCGCCCGACCCGCCCGCGCAACTGGTAGAGCTGCGCGATGCCGAACATGTCGGCGCGATCGATGACGATGGTGTTGACGTTGGGAATGTCGAGCCCGTTCTCGATGATCGTGGTCGTCACCAGCACTTCGAATTCGCCGCCGACGAAGCGGTGCATCACCTCCTCCAGGTCCGCCTCGCCCATCTGGCCGTGCGCGAACTCGATGCTCGCCTCCGGCAGCAGGCGCACCAGGAAGCTCATGATCTCGCGGATCGAGCGCACCCGGTTGTGCAGGTAGAACACCTGCCCGCCGCGTGCCAACTCCTTGCGTATGGCGTCCGCGACCAACTCCTCGTCGAACTCCTGGATGAAGGTCTCGATCGGCAGCCGATTCTGCGGCGGCGTGGTGATGAGCGACATGTCGCGAATCTTGGTGAGCGACATGTGCAGGGTGCGCGGAATGGGCGTCGCGGTCAGCGTCAGGCAGTCGATGTTGGCCTTCAGCTCCTTGAGGCGCTCCTTGTGCTTGACGCCGAAACGCTGCTCCTCGTCGATCACCAGCAGGCCGAGGTTCTTGAACTGCACGTCCTTCTGGATCAGCCGGTGGGTGCCGACCACCACGTCGACGCCGCCCGCCCCGACCGCCGCAACCACCGTGCGCTGCTCCTGCCGGCTGCGAAACCGCGACAGCATCTCGATCTTGACCGGGAACGCCTGGAACCGCTCCAGGAAGGTCTCGAAGTGCTGCTCGGCCAGGATGGTGGTCGGCGTCAGCACCGCCACCTGCTTGCCGCCCATCACCGCCTTGAACGCCGCGCGCAATGCCACCTCGGTCTTGCCGAACCCGACGTCGCCGCAAACCAGCCGGTCCATCGGGCTCGGCGCCTCCATGTCCGCCTTCACCTCTTCGATGCAGGTGATCTGATCGTCCGTCTCCTGGTAGGGGAAGCCGGCCTCGAACTGCGCCTGCCAGTCGGTGTCGTGGTCGAACGCCGTGCCCTGCACCCGCTTGCGGCGCGCGTAGAGCTGGATGAGCCGCTCGGCGAGTTCCTCCACCGACTTGCGCACCTTCGCCTTGCGCGACTCCCACGCCTTGCCGCCGATGCGGTCGAGCTTCGGGGCGCGGCCCTCCTTGCCCACGTAGCGCTGTACCAGGTTGACCTGCTCGATCGGCAGGTAGACGTGCTCGTCGCCGCCGAACTCCAGGTCGATGTAGTCGCGCTCGTTGCCGAGCACCTTCATCCGCTCCAGGCCGTGATACTTGCCGATGCCGTAGTTGACGTGCACCACGTAGTCGCCCTCGGACAGGTCCACGAACGAGTCGATCGCCTCGCTCTTCGCCGCCGCGGCCTCGCGCGGAATGCGCCGCTTGCGCCCGAAGATCTCGTTCTCCTGGATCACCACGATCGCGGCGTCGGGGAGGGCAAAGCCGGCGCTGATGCTCTGCGGGAAGATGCGTACCTGGGCACTGCGCCCGAGTTCGCCGAGCAGCGCGGCGAGGCGCTGTGCCTGGTGCTCGTACACGGCGAAGATCAGCACCTCGTTGCCGCTCGCGACCAGGCGCCCCACCTCGTCGCGAAAATAGGGAATGTTGCCGAAGAACGAGCGCGGCGGATCGCACGGCAGCCGCAGCCGCGGCTCCGGCGGGGCGCCGAATTCCACCCCGGAGGCGCTCGGGGCAAGTTCGTGCACCGCGACGCGGCGCGGATGACCACCGACCAGGCGGTGGTAGTCAAGCAGGAACGACTTGGGGAGCGGCCCGAAGTGACCGCCCGCCATCGCCTGCCGGTACAGCGCCTGGTATTCCTTGCGCACCGCGTCGAACGTGGCCGCCAGGCGCTCCTCCCCGGCCAGCACGAGCAGCGCTTCGGACGGCAGGATCTCCAGCAGGCTGGCCGGCTCGGCAAAGCACAGCGGAAAGAACATCTCGGCGCCGCGCGCGTCGGGGTCGCGGCGCACCGCGTCCAGGAACAGCTCGCGCCCCTCCTCCGGCAGCGACGGCTGCGCCAGGTTGGCGGCCAGCGTGTCCAGCTCCGCGCCCGCCATGTGCACTTCGCGCGCCGGGTACACCGCGGCCTCCGGCAGCGCGGCCACCGAGCGCTGCGTGGCCGGCTCGAATTCACGCAGTTCCTCGACCGTGTCGAAGTCGAGCACCGCGCGTACCGCGTGTTCGCGGTCGTAGGGGTAGACGTCGATCACCTCGCCCTTGACCGAGAATTCGCCGTGGATGGAGACGCGCGGCACGCGCACGTAGCCGAGCGTCACAAGCTGTTCCTCCACCTCGATCGGATCCAGGTAGCTGCCCACCACGACGCGGAACACCCGCTCGCGCAGGTAGTGGGCCGGCGGCACCGGGGTGAGCAGTGCGCGCAGCGAGGTGACCACGATGTCGACCTGCTCCGGTGCGGTAACCAGCTCGGCGAGCACGCCGGCGCGCTCGCCGAACACCGCCGGCAGCGGCGACGCGCTCGCATACGGCAGCAGCCCCCACCAGGGGAAGCGCCGGATCCGGTTGCGCGGGGTCGCGGCGCCCGCGGCGGGCGCCGCGACGGCGTGAGTTGGACGCCCGTTCGCGATCACCGGGTCGGCGGAAAACGCCGCCTCCGCGGCGGCCGCGCCGCGGGCATGAAGCGCAGCGCCCGGCGACCCGGTCCGCGCCGCCGGCACGGATGCGGTGCCCGGGGGACGCGCCGGCAGCCCGCCGCCGGCAACCGACTCCGCGGTCAGGCCCAGGTCGGCGGCGAGCAGGTCCGCTTCCTGCTCGGTCGGGGTCACCACCACCAGCGGCCCATCCGCCGCTTCCCGCAGCCAGTGCATCAGCAGCGCGGCGAAGCCGCCCTGCACTCCCTCGATGGCGGCGGGCAACTCGCCGCCGGCGACCCGCCGCAGCAGCTCCCGCGGCGCCTCCGCCCCCGCCACGCTCCTGCGCACCAGCCGCGCGAGCTCGATCCCGCCCGGCGGCCGCGCCGGCCCCCGCCGCGGCGCCTTCCGGCGGCGCCTGCGCTTACTCATGACAGCTCTTCAACGTGCCGACCATCCCGTGGAGCATGGAAGTGCCCCCCGGCAAGCGCCGCAGCATCGGCGTCCGGTCCGGAGAGCGCCCGAATATATCACCTCGTCACTGCCGCCTTCAACGCCCGCTGCCTGGCACCGGCAGAGCAGTGAACGCGGTGCGGTGTCCCCAACAGGCGCGGCCGGCCCACTCGCACCGAACGGGATGAGTCCCGCCGGCAGTGGTAATCACCAGGGCATATCGTATACCCGCACAATATGCTTGTTTCATAAATACTGATCGTTTGTTAAAATTTGCGTGCTACACTGGGCGAATTGGAGGTGGTTGTGGCGGTGTCAGGCAATCTTCGGGTCATAGCCGTTCAGTCGCGGGTCCTGGGCATCCTGGCGATCGCAGTTGGTCTGCTCGGAGCGTGCGGCGCGTTGGGACCGCCATCGACCGACGAGACGCCAGCCGCACCGGCAGCGCCCCTGTTGTCCGAGGCAGCGCGACGCCAGGACGGTGTGACGGTGACGTGGACGCCCCCGGCGACCAGCGAGTCGATCACCGGTTTCGAGTTGCAGTGGCGGTCCCGCACCGACACGGCCTGGACCTCGATCACCGGCATATCGAGTTCCGCTACCAGCCACACGATCGACGGACTGCAACCGGACGTTACCTACGAGGTGCGGGTGCGCGCGCTGTTCGCCGCGACCGTTGGCGCCTGGTCCGAGTCGATCACCGTGTCGACCACGGCGGCCGCGGCGCCCGAGGCACCGTCGCTCGCCGCGCCCATGGCACGCTCGAACAGCATTACGGTGAGGTGGACGGCACCGGCACCGAGCGAGTCGATCGCCGGCTACGAGTTGCAGTGGCGGTCCCGCACCGACACGGCCTGGACCTCGATCACCGGCATATCGAGTTCCGCTACCAGCCACACGATCGACGGACTGCAACCGGACGTCACCTACGAGGTGCGGGTGCGCGCGCTGTTCGCCACGAGCGTCGGCGCCTGGTCCGCCGTGATGACGGTGCCAACTGCGCCGACGCCCACCGCTCCGCCGCCGCCATCGCCCACCGCTCCGCCACCGCCATCGCCATCGCCCGCCGCTCCGCCACCGCCGGGCCCGCCCCGGGTTGCACCGAGGGTTTGCCTCACCAACACGCATCCGAACAGCATTACGGTGACGTGGACGGCGCCGGCAACCACCAAACCGATCACCGGCTACGAACTGGAGTGGCGGCCCCTCTTCTACTCGACAAAGTGGAACGTGATCAGCGGCATTGCGAGCACCGAGAACCGTTTCGCGATCACCGGACTGCGACTGGGGTTCTTCTTTGCCGTAAGGGTACACGTATGGCACGAGAACGAGGCAGGTCCCTGGTTGGACGGCCGGTGGTGCTCGATTCTCGAGGAAGGCACCACGCCTCGATTCAAGAGCTTCCATGTTGCTGCCTCAGACACCCCGGTTTCGGAAGCGGCTGCCGAATACCGCTTCAACATAATCTCCTTCTACAGGCCGGAAGAACACTACCCCGTGATGGTCAAGTATCGCCTGACCGAGACCGGTGACATGCTGCATTCGGCGGGCGAGCACACTGCGACACTTTCACGTATGGGCTCCAATTACGTCGTAGTCCGGTTGGTCGACGACGACGTTGTCGAAGCGGACAGTACGGTTACCGTCACCATCCTTCCCGGTCCCAGGTATCACGTCGGCACACTCAATTCGTATACGTTCACGGTTACCGACGACGATGATTGACGGTCCCGCGAGCGCGGGCTGCCCGATTCGGGCCGCGTCATCCGCAGGCACGGACCACACCGCGCACGGCCGCGCTTGTCCCGTCCAGCGTCTCGCCGACGACTGAGTCGGTCTGGTGGACGACCGAGTCTCCTTGCCGAGACGGGTCCGCGCCGCTACTCTGGCGAGCACCAATGCAGCAGCGTGGCAGTTACCGGTTTACCTCAGAGAGCGTGGGCGAAGGCCACCCCGACAAGTTGTGCGACCAGATTTCCGATGCGGTGGTGGATGCGGCCCTGGCCGAGGACCCCGCCTCCCGGGTGGCGTGCGAGACGTTCGCCACCACCGGGCTGATCGTGGTCGGCGGCGAGATTCGCACCGGCGGCTCGCCGGACCCGCAGCAGCTCGCGCGCGAGGTGCTGCGCGATGCCGGCTACGACGACCCGTCGCTGGGCATCGACTACGAGACCTGTGCGGTACTCAACGTCATGCACGCGCAGTCGCCGGACATCGCCCGCGGGGTGGACGGCGGCGCCGGGAAGCAACAGGGAGCGGGCGACCAGGGGCTGATGTTCGGCTACGCCTGCTCCGACACGCCGCACCTCATGCCGGCGCCGATCGACTTCGCGCATGCGATCATGCTGCGCGCGGCGCAGGTTCGCAAGAGCGGCCGGCTGCCGTTCCTCGGCCCCGACGGCAAGTGCCAGGTGTCGGTCCGCTACGAGGCCGGGCGCCCGGCGGCGATAGAGACGGTGGTGCTTTCCCATCAGCACCGCGACGACGTCGGCCACGAGCAACTCAGGGAGGCGCTGGTGGAAGAGGTGATCAAGGAGGCGCTGCCGGCGGCGATGCTCGACGGCGGCGTGACCTACCTGGTCAACCCGACCGGGCGCTTCGTGGTGGGCGGGCCGCACGGCGACTCCGGCCTCACCGGGCGCAAGCTGATCGTCGATACCTACGGCGGCAAGGCGCGCCACGGCGGCGGCGCATTCTCCGGCAAGGATCCCTCCAAGGTGGACCGCTCCGCCGCCTACATGGCGCGCTACGTGGCCAAGAACATCGTCGCCAGCGGGGTGTGCGCCGAGTGCGAGGTACAGATCGCCTATGCCATCGGCGTGGCGGAACCGGTGTCGCTGTACGTGCACACGTTCGGCACCGCAACCGTCACCGAACAGCGCATCGAAGACGCGGTGCGCGAGCTGTTCGACCTGACCCCAGCCGGCATCATCGCCCGGCTCGACCTGGCCCGGCCGATCTACCGGCGCACCGCCAGCTACGGCCACTTCGGACGCGACGGGTTCTCGTGGGAACGCACCGACCGCGCCGCTGCGATTCGGGACGCCGTGTCTTGATCCGGCGGTCGCACGCATGACGGCGTATCGTCGGGCCGCGGCGCAGCGCCCCGGCTCGCGGCGTTCGCCGGCGCTCGCCGGCCGGCGCGGTGGGTGAGCACCGGGGCGCCGGCGACGGCCGGACCGACCGTCGGTGACGGCGCCCGCAGCGGCCCTGGAGCGCCGGCAGCGGGCGCTGGCACTGCTGGCCGCGGCGGCGCTGTTCCTGGCCTCGGTCGAGTACGTCATTCCGAAACCGGTGCCGTTCCTGAAGCTGGGGCTGGCAAACCTGCCGGTCCTGGTCGCGCTGACGGTGATGGGGCCGCGCGACGTGCTCACCCTGGTGGCGCTGAAAGTGGTTGGCCAGGGCATTGTCCAGGGCACCCTGTTCTCCTACATCGTGCTGTTTTCCGCCGCCGGCTCGCTGGCGAGCGCGCTGGTCATGCTGCTGCTGTACCACGGTGCCGGCCGCTATATCTCGCTGGTGGGGGTGAGCATCATGGGCGCCCTGGCGAGCAACCTGGCGCAGGTCGCGGCGGCGCGCCTGATCATCTTCGGAGAGAGCGCGTGGCTGATCGCACCCGCTTTCCTGATTACCGGCACCGTCGCCGCGCTGCTGCTCGGACTGTTCGCCGAGCGGTTCGTGGCACGCTCGCGGTGGCTGCGGGAGTTCCGGCAGATGTGCGCGCCGGCGCCGTAACGCGCGGGCGATCGAGCGGCGCGGCTACCAGCCCGCGGTGCCGAGCGGATCGGTCGGATCCAGGCTCCATTGCGCCTGCCCCATTACCCACGCCGACCCGGTGAGGCGCGGCTGGATCGCCGCCAGCGGCCCCACGGCCGTTTCCGCCACGATGCGCCCGGTAAACTCGCCGCCGGCGATGCCCTCGTTGCGGAACGGCTCGCCCACCGCCAGCTCGCCGCGGGCATGCAGCATTGCCATGCGCCCGCAGGTGCCGGTGCCGCACGGCGAGCGGTCGTAGAAGGTGTCGCTTTCCACCACCACGTTGCACTGATCCGCCGCCGGGTCGGCGCGCGGCGCGCCGTAGAAAGACACCCCGATCAGCGCGCGCGCAACCTGGGGATGCAACGGGTGCTCCACCTCGGCGACGCTGTTGCGAGCCTCCTTGATGGCATTGCCGAGGCGCATCAGCTCCGCCAGGTTGGCAGCGTCGATCGGCTGTCCGATGGCGGCGGCGTCCACGTAGAGGTACCAGTTGCCGCCGAACGCGACGTCGCCGCGCACCTCCCCCAGCCCCGGCACGTCGACGCTGACATCGCGCTCGAACAGGAACGCGGGCACGCTGTCGAAGCTTACCGACGCGACGCGCCGCCCGTCCCAGCGCGCTTCGGCGGTGACCACGCCGGCGGGTGTCTCCAGGCGCACGGGCCGGTCGCGCGGCAGGCGCCCGCTCTGGCACAGCGCGGTTACCACGCCGATGGTGCCGTGGCCGCACATGTCGTCGTACCCCACCTGGCTGGCGAACACCACCCCGACGTCGGCTACCTGCGACGGCACCACGTAGGCCGCGTACATCGCCAGGTGGCCGCGCGGCTCTCGGCACAGAAAGGTGCGCAGGTGGTCGTATTCGCTGCGTGCGCAGGCGCGCTGCGCGGCGACACTGCCACCCGCAAACGAGGGCAGCCCGTCCAACACCACCCGCGTGGGGTGGCCGCAGGTGTGGGTCTCGATGGTCGCGAGGCAGGTAGTCGTCATCGGTGTCATGGGCGCGCGGACATTGTGGCGTGACCCGAGAGCGCTCGGCAACCGCGACGCACCGCGTTGTGGCGTCGTCGCGTTGTGGCGTCGTCGCGTCACCACGGCGCCGGGTGTGAACGCCGGCGCTCGGCTCGGGCACCGGCGCCGGCGCGCAGGGCGCCAACCTCTCGGTGCGTGCGCCCAACCCTGGGCCGGCGGTCCGCGCCCGGCGTTGCCGGCGGGTGCGCACGGCGGGAGCGCACTGCGTTCGGGCCGGCTCCGGCGCCGCGGCCGGTCAGCCGCCGACAGCGCGCTCGGCGGAACGCGGCGGGCGTGCGCTCAGCAGCAGCAGGGTGCTGAGCGCGCTCATCGCCAGCACGATGATCCACGACACGCGGTAGGTTCCCGTGACATCGCGCAGGGCGCCGGCGATCGGTGCGCCCAACCCGCCGGCAAGCACCGTGATCGGCAGCACCACCCCGCGGATGGTGCCGACGAACCGCCAGCCGAAGTACTGCGCCCATATCACCCCCTGTACCACCATGTTGAACCCGATCGCGGCGCCGAACAGCATGACCGACGCGAACAGCACCGGCGGCCACGCTTCGCCGATGAGCATCAGCGACAGCGCCAGGCAGAACAGCGTGCCCGAAATCGCGCCGAGCAACCGCGCCGCCAGCCGCTCCACCACGAATCCGCCGGCCAGCGCGGTCGCCATGGCGACCGTGGCGTCGACTCCGAACGCTACCGACACGGTGGCCGGGCTGAAGCCCAGCTCGACCCAGTGCGGAACGCGGTGCACGCTCGCCGCGCCGAGCATGAAGGCAAGGCTGGCGAAGGCCGCCGTGAGCTGCCACATGGCCGTGGTGCGGGAAGCCCCCGCCATGGTCCAGCGCGGATCGTCATCCGCCGGCGGCGCAGCGCGCGGCACCTGGCCCGAGGCGCCATCCATGCGCGGCGCGCGGCGGCGCGGCGGCCCGCCATCCGCGGCCAGGCCCAGGTCACCCGGTTGACGGCGCAGCAGCACGACCAGCGGAACCACGGCGGCCGACAGCCACGCCAGGGTCACCAGCGCCGACCGCCAGCCGTGGCGGTCGATCAGCGCCTGCGTCAACGGCAGCAGCAGCGCCCCGCCCACGCCCAGTCCCAGTTGCACGATCCCGGTGGCCCGGCCGCGCAGCCGCACGAACCACTTGGACACCGGCACGGTGGCGATCAGGGCGCCGCCGCCTGGCGCCGTCCAGCCGCTCGCCCCCAGTGCCAGCAACACGCCGAACAGGACCGCCGGCGACTGCGCGCGCGACAGGATCAGCAGTCCGCCCACCGCGGCGACCGCCGCCACCAGCACGGGGCCGCGCGGCCCGTAACGGTCCAGCCAGCGGCCGATCACGATGCCGCTCAACCCGCCCGCCCACATGCGCGCCGTCTGCGCCCAGCCGATCATCTGGCGCGACATGCCGAGCTCGTCGCTGATCGGTATCACGAACAGGCCGAAGTTGAGCGTGCCGCTCGCCTGGCCGAGCATGTTGAACACGAAGAATGCGCCGACCATGACCCAACCGTAGAAGATGCCCCGGCTCTCGCCGGGGCCGGCGGCGCTCGGCGCGCGGTTCAGTGGCAAGCCGGTCTCGCCGCCGCTCGCCGCGAGCGCACCTCGGTGGAGGAGATGTCGCGCCGAAACAGTGCTTCCGGCAGTTCGCGGAACAGGCCGCGGTGTGCCGCCGGAATGCGCGGCGCGAGGTCGCGCAACGTGAGGTAGCGCTCGCCACTGCGGCGGCCGGCCACCAGCAGGCCGCACCCGCGCTCCGCCAGGTCCGCGAGCGCCGTGTCCAGGTTGTCGGCGGAGCCGCCGTAGAAGCGCTTGTCGACCAGGCGCTCCGCGGTATCCGCTCCGACCACGAACAC
Organism: Spirochaetia bacterium; assembly: GCA_965208575.1. Lineage (GTDB taxonomy): Bacteria > Spirochaetota > Spirochaetia > SZUA-6 > Bin103 > Bin103. The sequence continues at coordinate 1,081,217 of CBDBOV010000004.1, forward strand.
GGCGCCGGGAAACAGCGCCGCCTTGTCGGCAAACAGCGCCGCGCGGCTCAGCACCACCGGCGCGCGTGCCGCGAACTGCGCCGCGCGGTGCTGCGCCTCGGACAGCGAGATCGGCGCCTTGTCGGCGTTCACCAGCGGCAGTTCGTACACCACCTGCCGGCCGAGGAACGAAGCTGCCGCCTTACCCAGCGCCAGGTGGCCGCCGTGCAGCGGATAGTACGCGCCCGACAGCAGCGCCTTGCCGCGCCAGTCGCCCGGCGCCGGCGCCACTTGCGCCGCGGCGTTCAGCATCACCCAGTCGCGGCTTCCGGACTCGAGGGCGGCGAATGGCTCGGAAGGGTGAAACTCGCGGCGCACGTCCGCTCCCGATGCGGCGGCAAACTGCTCGGCCACGCCACCGGTATCGACACCGCACGCTGACGCCAGTTCCGCCACCAGCATTGCGCTGGCCGCGGCCTCCTGCTGCTGCCTGACCGCCGCCTGGCGGCTCGCCGCGGCGCAGTCGGCCGGATCAGGCGCACCGACCGGTCCCTGCCGCTCGGCCGAACCGACCGGTTCGTTCCTTCCACTCGCATCGGCCGCCGCCGCGAACGTCAGCTTGCTGACCGAGGTGCCAAACGCATCGGCGACCGCCACGTAGGCACGGTCGGCGCCGCGCCTCCGCCGGTCGGTCGCGAGCGCCGCGGTGCAGGCGGCTCCGAGCACCGGCGTTTCCGCACCGGCAAGTCCACGGGCCCGGACCAGCGCCGCTGCCGCCATGGCGCTGGCGGCGGCGCCGCTGACCACTGACGCCGGCACCGCGCCGAGCAGGTCGGCCAGCGACGCGCGGCAGTACCGGTCGGTGGCCTCCAGCACCGTGCGCGAGGAACCCGGCACGGCGTGCAGCCAACTCAACGCGAGCGTACCGCCGGCCACCTCGATCACCGCCTGGTGCGGCGTCGCATGCAGCCGGCGCACCAGGTCCGCGACCGCGTCCAGGTACGCATCCCGGTTCAAGAGGCGGCTCAGCGTGAGTCCGGCAGGTTCTCAGGCGGCCGGCGCACCGGCCGCGGCGGCTGCATCCGCATCGGCCGGATGCGCGTCGAGCCAGTCGCGCAGCGGCACGTCGCCCGGCTTCGGCGAGGTGTAGCCGTGGCCGCCGCTCGGGCTCGTGCCGAGCAACTGCCGCCGGATCGGGTCGCTGTGTTCCAGGTAGTGCTCCACGGTCATGTCGTCGCGCGGGCGCAGCCAGCGGTAGCTGTATCCGTAGAACAGCACCTTGCGCGGGAAGTCGGCGTAATTCTCGGTGCCGGTGTGCCAGATGCGCCGGTCGAACAGCACGATGCCGCCGCGCGGCACCAGCACCTCGGTGGCGCCGGGCGGATCGACGTCGCGGTGCTCGCGGTCCACCAGCGCATCCGTAAGGTGGCTGCCCGGCACGGCGCCGAAGTTGCCGCGCCCCTTCACGCTGCAATCGGTCAGGAAAAACGCCACCTTCAGCGACACGCGCGGGCGCGGGTGCGACTCCAGCTCCGCGTTGAGCCGGTCGCTGTCCTGGTGCCAGCCGCGGGTCCCCGGCGGCGCTCCCTGCCCGGCCCCCGGACTCACCATCATGTGGGTGTGGTAGATCTGGATGTTCCAACCCAGAATATCCACCACCTTCGGAAAGCTGGCCGGCCAGTCGACCAGGTCCAGGAACCGGTCGTCCTTGCCGAGGAAGTCGAACATGTTGATCTTGTCCAGCTCGGTAACCCCGCGCGCGGCGCGCTCGCCGGCCCACACCGTGTCGAACGCCTCCTCCAGGCCGTCGGTCACCGCGTCCGGGAGCACCTCGTCGAGAATCATGTAGCCGTCGCGTCCGAACGCCTCGCCCTCGGCAGGGGTCAGACGATAGTCGAGCCAAGTGCCGCTCGCGGCTCGTTGGTTGAGCGAAACTGCTTCAGTCATGGCCACCTCCTCAGCCAAGCGCCCGGTCGAACAGGTTGCGCGTATCCAGACCCGTGTTGGCCGCTTCGCCGTACGCGTGGCGGAACAGCGACCGGCGCTTCCGGGGCATCGCGTCGAGCAACTCGCGCGGCGGCTCCCACCAGTGAAAGCGGCTGCCAATGCCGTTGTACTGGTTGAAGATCGCCAGGCGCGGCACCTCCGGGTTGGTCCACGGACGCGCGCTGTGGGTGGTCGCCTCGCTGAAGAAGATCACCGAGCCGGCCGGACAGGAGTAGGTGCTCCACAGCGGCGAGTGCTGGTCGTAGATCGACGGCGGCAGCGTGTACGCCGCCTTGTGGCTGCCGGACACGAACAGCGTGCCGCCGTCCTGCTCCTGCACCGGATTGAGTTCCCAGACGCAGCGCGTCAGCCCCGAGTACGCCTTGCCGGGAATGGCGCGGTACTCGTGCGAGTTGCCGGGCAGCCGCCACACGCCGTTGCCGTTGTGCGGGCCGAACGTGCCCTGCCCCACGCCGCGGTAGAACAGGAAGCTGGTCTCGAACCGAAACCCGTAGTGATCGTCCCCGTCGAGCCGGTGGTAGGCCAGGAACTCGTTGCAGAATCCGACCACCACCGGGTGATCGAGCAGCTTCTCGAGCGGGCCGGCGATCGGGGTGCGCCGGTGTTCCGGCAGCGACTCGGGCCGATCCTTGAGCCGATGGCAGAAGGCCCGCATCTCCTCCAGCTCCGCCTCGTCGAGCAGGCCGGGGATGCACAGCCAGCCCTGGGTGTCGAAGGTGAACTTCTGCTCCTCGGTGAGGGGAATGACCGGCGCACCGTCGGCATTGGTGGCGCTCAACTGCCGCGACTCCGGGCGCAGATTGCCGAAGTTGTCCCAATTGTCGTCGAACACGAATGGCGCCGTGCCATCGGCCGTGAAGGTGGACTGTCCCATGACGCCTCATTCTGCGCCGCCCGGCCCGCACTAGCAAGTACTCCCACGCCGCCGTACGGGCTGCAACACCGGGTGGTCAGCAGAAGGCCGGCTTCCTTGCCAGCCGCCGCCGGCGAGGGCGCCTATTGCCTCACGTAAAAATCTAACCTTACGGTGAGCGTGCCTCACGTAAGAATCTAACCGAAAGGGAGGCGGAGAACGAGGGGGGAGCGCGAGGGGGGAGACTCATAAATTGTGGATAAGTGGATAGGCTGCTGGGCGACCGGCCGGGTTGATTCAAGCACACCAACGCGACCGGGGGCGTATCTGGTTGGTCGGCGCGGATGAGGAGGCGTCAACGGCAGGGAGGTGGTCGGTGCCGTGTCGTGTCGCTGACCGAAGAGGGGGCGGACGGGTCTGGAGGCGACTTCGGTGCTGGTGACACGGGGATGTCCAGACACCACCTCGTGTCGCGGAGAGGCCTTACAGCGCGGCTGAGGCGACATTTCTTGACGCCGACCGTCTGGCTCACGGATATACGGGCGTCAGAGACGCTCAGAAGTCATTTGCCGAGCCGGGTGATGCCGCCCACGCCGCGAGCGGCGCGCAGGTTGCTGCGGAGCGCACGGAGCGAGGCGCCCCGGACAACTGCACCGAGGTGCGTTGCCCGGGGCAGGGTCATGACAATTCCCCACCGCCGGGACGGGGTAGGCGACGAGGTTGCGACACCGGAGCCGTCGGGATCGAACGGGGCGGAGGAGATGCTGTACCCCGCTGACGGACGGAGGGCGTAGCCCGACCGGAGTCAGCCGGCGCGGTGCCGTGGAGGCCACCGTGGACGACGCCGAGATGGCGGACCAGGCAGCCAAGCTGCTCGCTTCCGGGATGAGCGGCTCAGCCTGCGCTCGCGAACTCGGCATCCCGGTGAGCACCTTCAACGAGAACCGCCGCGCCGGCGTCATCACAGATCCCACCCGGGAGCCCGCCGCCAGCGCCGAGGTTGCGCCGGCGGCCACCACCACTGATCACCCGGTCAGCACCGCCGCCGCGGTCAGCGACCCGGCGGTCGCCACTGAGCGCGCCAGCCGCGACGCCCGCGACAAGCACGCGCCCATGGGCCGCGCGGCGCGCGACGTGGAACGCCGCACGCTCGCCAGAGCCGGCCTGCTGACCGAGGCCACACCAGCGTTCGTCGAGCCCGCCCACGCGGTCGCTGGCGGCGGCGTGCTGGCCGCACTGGCGATGCTGCTGCGCGAGGGCCTGCTCACCGCCGCCAACCGCCTGTTCCGCCTGCCGGCCGGATTCTACGGCCTGACCACCATCCTCCTGTTCGTCGCCTGCATGACCCTGGCCCGGGTGCGCAACCCCGAGAGCCTGCGCTACCAGGCACCCGGCGAGTGGGGCGCCATCCTCGGCCTCGACCGCTGTCCGGAGACCAAGACGCTGCGCCGCAAGATCAGGCTGCTGGCCAGCGCCGAGCACACCGTGCGCGATTGGCAATCGGTACTGGCGCGTACCTGGGCCAGCGAGCACGACGACGACTGGACGACGCTGGCCGTGGATGGCCACGTGAAGGTGTACACCGGGCGCAACGGGCGGTTGCCGAAACACTTCGTCGCACGCCAGAAGCTGTGTCTGCCGGCGTCGGTGAGCTACTGGATCAACGCCCTCGGCGGCGCACCGCTGCTGTGCCTGCACAAGGCGCTGGACCCGAAGCCGGTGAATGCGATCAAGCACGACGTGGTGCCGCAGTTGCAGCACCTGGGGGTGGTGACCGAAGCGGCCCCCGACCTGACCGGAGCACCGGCCGGTACCCCGCAGCTGACCCTGGTGTTCGACCGCGAGGGCTGGAGCCCGGACCTGTTCAAGCGCCTGGCCCGGCGTGGCATCGCCTGCATCACCTGGCACAAGAACTTCAACGGCGCGGACTGGCTGCCGGAAGACTTCCACACCTTCGAGGTACCGATCCATGGTCCCGCCGGCACCAGCACGACTGCGGTTGATCTGGCCGAGCAGCCGATCATGCTGCGCAACGGGCTGGTGGTGCGCCAGATCCGGCGGCGTCTGGCCAACGGTCGTCAGGTGGCGGTGATCACCACGCACCCGCAGATGCCGTTGGCGCAGGTCGCCGGCGCCATGTTCTCGCGCTGGTCGCAGGAGAACTTCTTCAAGTACCTGCGCGAGCAGTTCAACCTTGACGCGCTGCCGAGCCATGACCTTGCGCCGCCGGAGCCCGACGCACGGGTCGTGAACCGGTGCGCCGGGCCCTGGAAAAGAGCATCAGGCGGGTACGCAGCCGGCTGGCAGCGGTCCGCAATCGCCTCGCCGAGGCACTGCAGGGACGGCACCGGGACTCCGCCACCCGGCTTACGGTCGCGGATAAAGTTGCACTGAATTGCATGGTTATGCATAGACACGGGGGTATCCAGACACCACCTCGTGTCGTGGAGGGGCCTTACAGCGCGGCTGAGGCGACGTTTTCTCATCGCTGACCGCCCATTCTCCGATTATCGACCGTCAGACCCGCCTGAGAGGGTCATTTTGCCGTGCGACCGCTGCCACCACGCTCCTCGCTCGGTGTTTGCACCGTGCTTGGTGCGGCCTTGGCGGTCTTGCTGACGTTCAGCTGCAGCAGATCCTCGGTCAACCTGGTCAGCTCGCGCTTGAGGGCGACCGGATTCAACGTCGCGTACTGCTGCTTGAGGCGGTTCTTCACCTTCTCGCTCACCGACTCGGAGGCCAGCATGCGGTGATACGGCGTCTGCGGGTCGTCATAGATGCGGCGCACCTTGCTGCCGGTGCGGGTTTTCTTCACCAGCTTCACCGAGGGATAGAAGAAGTTCACCAGCAGGCACAGCGGGCGGTATATCGCGTTGAGGGCAGCCAGTTCCCGGTCGGTGTCGTAACGCAGGTGGCCGACCGCCCGTCGCACCACGTGGCCATTCTTCTGCTCGACGTAGCAGGTGTCGTTCTTGCGATGCGGGCGACCCCGAGTGAACGTGATGCCGTGCGCTTCGCAATAGCGCAGCAAATGATGATTGATGAACTCGCTGCCGTTGTCGGTGTCGATCCCCCGCATCACGATCGGCAGGCTCTGCCGGGCAGCGTCGATCGCCTCGTGGGTCCAGCGCTGCGCCTTGTTCTGCACGCCGTACAGGTCGACCCAGCCGGTGTCAACGTCGGTGATGGTGAGCGTGTGGCAGAAGTCGCCTGACGCGTTGCCGCCTTCATGGCCCACCAAGTCGATCTCGAAGAAGCCCGGCTCCTGCTCGTCCCAGTCAGCGAAGGTTCGGATCGCGATCTGATCCTTCAGGAGGGTGCCCGGCTTGGTGTGCGTGCGACCCTTCAGGCGCAGCCGTGCGCGCTCCTGCTGCAGCAGCCGGTCGATGGTCGCGGCGCTGATGGTCTGCAGCTTGCCGCGCACCGCTGCGGTCAGCTCGATCTCGCCGAACGACTCCAGCGTCGGCAGCATGGTGCGCAGCACGACCACCAGGCGCTTGCCGCACATGCAGTCGAACACGTACCAGATCAGCTTCAGAGCGACCAGCACCTCCTGGTCGTAGCGCCGCGGTCGCACGCGGCGCTGGGCAGGCCGCGGACGCCCGACCACCAGCTTCACCAGTGTGCCGTCGACTCGCACCATGCGGGTCCGTCCCCACCAGGTCAACAGATGGATCGCGTACTTGCGCTGGTACCCGGTCGACTCGACGAACTCGTCGAGTATGCGCCCCTTCTCCTTCTTGCCCGCCCGACGATACCGCTGCGCGTGCTGCTCGGTGAGCTCTCGCCTTGAACTCATCTTCAACCCCATCTCCTCCGGAACCTCCTCACGTCCCTCGGAGAGGCTCCAACCGGACCCGGAAGGTCCAGCCCGTTCGGTTAGATTTTTAGATGAGGCATGCTTTCGCTACGGTTAGATTTTCGATGAGTCAATGCGGGGCGTTGCGGGAACAAGCGGCCAGTCGGTAGCATTGGGTGGTATGGAACCTCTCGCCACGTCGATGAGGAGGCACGACGGTCACTCCGTGACTCGCAAGACGATGGAAACCGACGCCCAGGCATCGCCCGAGGACCGACTCCTTCCGACCAGGCTCGGTCACCCGGTGGCCGGCACACGATGAGGGTCGGAGCGCAGCCGGGTCCCGCCGGCGAGCATCCCGGGGTAAGCCTGTGTTATCCCGATGCCGCGCACCCGCCCGCCGGTGCGCGGCTGTCGCGGCAGGCGGCCGCGGACATCGGGATCGCGGCGGTGCGCGGGCGGTTCGGACTGCCGGAAGAGTTCCTGTACGAGTTGTGCCAGGACGTGGACACGATCGGCTATAGGCAGAACATCCTGGCCGATCTGCTGGCGTCGAAGGAACTGTGCGCCGTGTTGCGGGAGGTGCGCCCGATGCTCCGAGAGCTGGCCTACTTCCGCACCACGCGCAAGGAGCAGAGCGCGCCGCTGCAACAGGCGGTGTGGCGGCTGGGCGAACTGGAGACCTACGTGTCGTGCCTGCAGCGGCTGGCGGATGCCGCCGCGCTGCCCGACCTGAAGTCGGCGGGCATGCAGGCGCTGCTCGCGTTCGTGCGGCGGCGGCGCGAAGATCCCGTGTACCAGCGCCTGGTCAAGGAACTGCCCGCGCTGCGCGGCGGACTCAAGCGGCGCGCCAGCGTCAGCATCGGCATCAACCTGGACGATCAGTTGCGGCCCTCCGAGGCCACGCTGCTGGCGGTGCACGACGAGAAGTTCGCCGAGCGCCCGCTGCTGAGCCGCATCTTCGGCGCCGCCACCCCCTATCAGCCGGTGGCCAGCATCAAGCGGGTTGCGGCCATGGGCAGCCTGCTCGGCGACCTGGACCGGATCCTGGGAGCGGTAGCGCGCCCGCTGGCCAAGGCGCTGGGGCAGTACGTCCGCCTGCAGGTGCAGGATCTGTTGTCGCTGGAACGGGAGATTGCGTTCTACCTGGGCGCCGCGCAACTGTTCCGCGCGCTGCAGGCGCGCGGCCTGCCGGTGTGCCGGCCGCGCCTGGGCGCCGCCGGCGAGCGGCACCTGCAGGTCAGCGGGCTGTACAACGTCAACCTTGCCCTCGGCGCCGGCGAGGAGTCCGCACGCGCCATCGTCGGCAACGACCTGGACATGGCGGCCGACGGGCGCATCCTGGTGCTCACCGGGCCCAACCAGGGCGGCAAGACCACCTTTACGCGCGCCGTCGGTCTGCTGCAGGTGCTGGCCCAGGCCGGCCTGTACGCACCGGCCGCCTCCGCCACGGTCAGCCCCGCTGACGTGGTCGACACCCACTTCCCGGTGGACGAACCTGGCCACGCCGAGGGCGGGCGGCTGGCCGAAGAGGCGCGCCGCCTGGCGTCCATCTTTGCCGCCACCAGCGAGCGCAGCCTGATCCTGATGAACGAATCGCTGGCCAGCACCAGCCCGAGCGAGAGCCTGTACCTGGCCGAGGACGTGGTGCGCGGCCTGCGGCTGCTCGGTGCGCGCGCGGTGTTCGCCACCCACCTGCACGAGCTCGGCGAGCGCGTCGACGCGATCAACGGCGAAGTGAACGGCGCCAGCCGGCTGGTCAGCATGGTAGCCGGCATCGAAACGGGCGGGGCCGCCAATCGCGAAAACGGCACCAACGGCGAGGTGCGGCGCACCTACCGGATTCGTCCCGGCCCGCCGGTCGGCCTCAGCTACGCGCGCGACATAGCCCGCCGCTACGGCATCAGCTTCGACGACATCCGCGCCCAGCTCGCCGGCAAGCAGGCTGCCGCGCCACCGGCGAACTGAGCAGGCCCGTAACTTCCCAAACGCCGTTCCCTACGCCGCTGCCGCCGAACGGTCGAAGGTGTCGATAAGCCGCTCGGTGGAGGCGTCGTACAGGTTGCCGCGGCGCACCCGCAGGTGCACCCGCTGGCCGGTCCGCCACGGCGACACTGCCGCTCCAACGCGGGCAACCAGTTCCTCGCGCCGGCCCGCGAAGCGCAGGTGAATGAGCGTCGCCGCGCCCTGCGGCAGCACCGCGAACACCTCGAACGACGGGCCCACCGCCTCTTGCTGCCCGGACGGCACCAGCTCCAGGTCCTCGACGCGCACGTTCATCACCACTCGCTGGCCGTCGAACGCACCGCTCAAGCCGGGCAGCCGGAACGGGCGATCCGGCGCCGCGGCCGCGGACAGCAGCACGCCTCCGTCGGCCCGCGTGACCGTGGCGGGAACCAGGTTGGATTGCGGCAGGCCGGTCATCTCCGCCACCTGCAGCGTCTCCGGACGGTGGTACAGGTCGTCGGCGCGACCGATCTGGTGGACCACGCCGTGGAACATGATCGCGATGCGGTCGGCCATCGAGAATGCCTCCGACACGTCGTGGGTCACGTACAGGGAGGTGGCGCCGATGCGGCGCTGCAGCCGCTTCAGGTCGGTGCGCAGCGCCACCCGCAGCTTGGCGTCCACGTTGGAAAGCGGTTCATCGAACAGCAGCACCTCGGGCTGCCCGACCAACATGCGCGCCAGCGCAACCCGCTGCTGCTGGCCGCCGGAGAGCTGGCGCGGGTAGCGTTCCTCCAGCCCGGTCAGGTCGACCAGCGCCAGCGCCTGCTCCACCGCCAGGGCAATCCGTTCGCGCGGCAGGCGCTGCGTCTTGAGCGGGAACGCCACGTTCTGCATGGCGGTCATGTGCGGGTAGAGGGCGTAGTTCTGGAACACCATCCCCACCCCCCGGCGCGCCGGTGGCACGTCCACCGCCAGTGCCGCCGAGAACATGCAGTGGTCGCCGAACGTGATCTCGCCGTCCGTGGGCCGTTCCAGTCCTGCGATGGCGCGCAGCGTGGAGGTCTTGCCGCTGCCGGAAGCGCCGAGCAGCACCATGAACTCGCCCTCTTCCACGTGCAGGGCCAGGTTGTTCACCGCCAGCACCTGGTCGTAGCGAATCGTCAGGTCGCGCACCGTTATGCTCGGCATCGCTCTCCCGCGGCGCGGCTCACCAACAGCCCAGCAGCCGGCGCAGCAGCACGATCTGGCCGACGTGGTAGGAGTTGTGATCCGCCACCACCAGCGCCTCGCGCAGCAGCGTGTGCCCGGTTCCGTGGGCAAACGGCGTGAACAGGTCAGACTTCGGGTCGGACACCAACTCCACCATCTCCGCGCGGTCGGCCAGGAACCGGTCGATGCTGGTCTGCCAAGCGCCGCCGGGCGGGTCGGCGGTGGCCGGCCAGTAGCCGTCCGGAAACTCGGGCGACACGTGGGAGGGGTCGCGGCTGAACTCCAGGATGTCCCACTGCGCGATACGCAGGTGCTCCAGTTGCTGCCAAAGGGAGGCCTCCGCCCCGGCCGGGATAACACCGCGCATGTCCTCGGGAACGTCCGCCACCGCCCGCTCGAACGGCACGTGCGCCCCACGCCCATGCAGCAGGCTGGCCAGATGCTCTCTTGTCGCCGAGTCGCTCATCGCACATAACATACTACAACCGGTGCCGATCCGCGGCGGACGGCGTCGGTGATTCTGCGTTGACAAGGGTGTTCCAGCAGGCTGGAGAACGTCGCGGGATGGTAAGAACGTCGCGGGGATGGTAGCTGCCCGACAGGGATTCGAACCCCGACGAACAGATCCAGAGTCTGTCGTGCTACCGTTACACCATCGGGCAGTGAACAGGGAGCAATATAGCACATCCGCCACCGCCGCGTCAGCACAGCCGGACAGCCGGACAGCCGGATGACGCTACCGTCGCCGGCTCGGTACGCTGGCGGCATGCCGGCCGGAACCCATGACGCCTTGCCCGATCCGCGCAACGAGACGGTCCTGATCTACGTCAACGGCGAACTGGTGCCGCGCTCCGAGGCGAAGGTTTCGGTGTTCGACTCGGGGTTCCTGGTCGGTGACGGCGTGTGGGAGGGGATCCGCCTGCACCGCGGCGTCCTGGTGCACCTCGACGAGCACCTCGACCGGCTGTTCCAGGGCGCCAAGGCGATCGCCCTCGACATTGGCCTGACCCGCACCGAGCTGACGGCGGCGCTGCGGGCGACGGTCGAAGCCAACCGGATGACCGACGGCGTGCACGTACGCCTGATGATCACCCGCGGGATCAAGCGCACGCCCGCCCAGGACCCGCGCCTCACCGTGAGCACGCCCACGGTGGTGATCATCGCCGAGCACAAGCGCGCCGCCCCGCGCACCGCCGCGGCGGGCATCCGGTTGTTTACCTCCAGCGTGCGCCGCGGCTCCCCCGACTACCTCGATCCGCGCCTCAACTGCCACAGCAAGCTGCACGAGGTCATCGCTCTGATCCAGGCGCTCGAAGCCGGCTGCGACGAGGCACTGATGCTCGACATCCACGGCTTCGTGAGCACCTGCAACTCGACCAATTTCTTCCTGGTCAAACGGGGAGCGGTGTGGACCTCCACTGGCCAGTACTGCTTGAACGGCATCACGCGCTGCAAGGTGCTGGCAATCTGCCGTGCCGCGGGCGTCCCCGCGCTCGAGAAGAACTTCTCGCTTACCGACGTGTACGACGCCGACGAGGCGTTCGTCACGGGAACCTTTGGCGGGCTCACCCCCGTGGCGGCGGTCGACGGCCGCCGCATCGGCGACGGGTCGGGCTCCGGCGCCATGACCGGGCGCCTGCGGGAACTCTACCTGGCGGACATCGAGGCCAGCGTGGCGGCTGCTCAGGACAGCAGGTAGGTGGCGGCCGACCGCGGCCCCACCATGACGTTGAACTTCTCGGCGTACTCGACGCCGCACTCGCGGCCCACCGCGGCGCGCCGCTTGCGCAGGTTCTCGGCCGCGTTCTCCCAGTGGTAGACGGAGGCGTACAGCTCCATCACCTCCTGGATCTTGTCCATGTGCGGGGTAATGTCGACGTAGTACGGCGGGAACGGGCTCGCGTCGTCGAAATAGGTGAAGAACGCGAGCTGCTCGGGCCGGTGCGCCGGCAGCGGGGCGACCATGCGCGGCAGCCGGGCGTAGGTCACCGCATCCTGCATGAGCTGGCCGAGGTTGCGGTGGTCGGGGTGGCCGCGCAGGAAATTCCAGGTCACGATGGCGTCTGGGCGCACGTCTGCCACCAGCCTGCCCAGCTCCAGCCCCTCCTCGTGGGAGCGCCCGATGTGAGCGTCCGGGAACGCGAGTTGCCGTATCTCGCAACCGATGATGCGCGCCACCTCGTCGGTGTGGCGCTTGCGCTCGACCACGATCTCTTCCATCGGCTTGTCGCCGAACAGCGAGGTCATTTCGCCGCGCGTGGCCCAGGCGAGCACCACCCGGTCGCCGCGCGCCAAGTGGTTGAGGATGGTCCCGAGCACGCTCATCTCGTCGTCGGCGTGGGGAAAGCAGGCAAGAATCGTCTGGGGAGTGCGTTGCGTATCGGACACGCGCACAGCTTACCGGGAGCGCTGGCGCGCAGCTACCACCCCGTGCGCGGCGGCCGCGTCGCGGGCCGGTGGTGTGCTGCCAGGTCAGGTCCGGGACTGGTAGGATGGCGGCGATGATTCGGTTTGCCCTCTTCGGCGCGGGGCGCATCGGCACGATGCATGCCCGGCACTTGGCGGCGTGTCCCGATGCGCGCCTGGTGTGCGTGTACGACCCGGTTCCGGGTGTGGCGCGCGCGGTGGCCGAGCAGCACGGTGCCGGCGTGGCGGACACCGTGCAGGCGGCGCTGGCCGCGGGCGTGGACGCCGTTCTGATTGCCTCCTCCACCGACACCCACGTCGACCTGATCGTGGCCGCCGCGCAGGCCGGCAAGGCGGTGTTCTGCGAGAAGCCGATCGACCTCATCCTGCGGCGGGTGGAGGAGTGCTGGCGGCAGGTGCGCGACTGCGGCGTGCCGATCCAGATCGGCTTCAACCGCCGCTACGACGCTTCCCACCGCGGCGTGCGCGACCGCGTGGCCGCCGGCGAGATCGGCGCCCTGCACCAGGTGCTCATCACCAGCCGCGACCCTGAGCCGCCTCCGATGTCCTACGTCCGCGTATCGGGCGGCCTGTTCCGGGACATGATGATCCACGACTTCGACCTGGCGCGCTTCGTGCTCGGCGAGGAACCGGTCACCATCACCGCGGCCGGCAGCGTGATGATCACGCCGGAACTCGCCCAACTCGGCGACATCGACACCGCGATGGTGCAGATGACCACCGCCTCCGGCGTGCAGTGCCACATCAACTGTTCACGGCAGGCGGCGTATGGCTACGACCAGCGCCTCGAGGCGCACGGCAGCGCCGGCATGGTGTGCTCGGCCAACCACCTCCAGGACCAGGTACGCCGCTTCTCGGCCACCAGCGCCGGAGCCCCTGCGCCACTGCGGCACTTCTTCATCGACCGATACGCCCCCGCCTACCAGGCCCAGCTCGCCGACTTCATCGACGCCGTCGCGAGCGCGCGCCAGCCCTCCGTCACCTTCGAGGACGGCCGCCGCGCCCTCATCCTCGCCGAGGCCGCGGGCCAATCCCTCGCCACCGGCACCACCATCCCCGTCCCACCCGAGGCAAACGAGTGACGGCCCTGCTGGCTGGTTGACGCCCGTAACGTTATAGGGGTATCTGTGATGTCATAGCGTATGTTGTGTCGGATGACGCGGTCTGAAGGCACGTCATCGCAGATTCGACGCCTCTTCCTGTCGTAAGTGAGTGTGAGGTAAAGTAATATGAGCGCTCAGATTACACCGGGTGAGATCCTCATGGAGGAATACCTCAAACCGATGGGGATCTCTCAGAACGCGATGGGCCGCGCGATCGGGGTGGCTCCTCGTGCGATCAATGAAATCGTGCATGGCCGGCGCTCGATTACCCCGGCCATGTCCATTCGCTTCGGCGCCTTCTTCGGCCAGTCGGATCAGTTCTGGCACGGGATTCAGGTGGAATGCGACTTTCGCAAGCTGGCCGGAGACAGGCGGCGGCTCATCGACCGCGTCCAACCTGCTTCCACGGTGCGCAAGGCATCCTGACCGGGGGTGACCGGGGGTGACCGGATGCACCCCTGGAGCCGACGCGGGCATGTGGAGTACACTGGCACTCGTGAGTAGGACTCGGTGAAGGGTACTTTCCGGATCAAGGGCGGCTACCCGCTGGCCGGCGAGGTAACCCCCATCCCCAACAAGAACGCGCTGATGGGCGCGCTGCCGGCCGCGGCGCTGGCGGGCGGCGGCATCACCTTCATGGCACTCCCCGATACGCTCGACGTGCACACCTACCTGGAGATTCTTGCCCGGCTCGGCGGCGGCGTGACGCCCGCTGGCGACCGCGCCATCCACGTCGATCCATCCGGCATCCGAGCGCAGGCGATCGATCCTGCCATGGGACGCCGGCTGCGCGGCGCGTTCGCCCTGACCGGGCCGCTGCTGGCACGCCTGGGCTGCGTGGAGATGCCGCTGCCGGGTGGCTGCGAGCTGGGCTACCGCGCCGTGACCGCGCACCTGGACGGTTTCCGCAAGCTGGGCGTGAGCGTGGAGCAGCGCGACGGCTCGGTGCTGCTGACCGCGCCGCGACGCCACGAGCCCCACTACGACATCTGGCTGGTCGAAGCGAGCGTCTCGGCCACCCTGGCCCTCGCCCTGTACACCGCAGGGAACGGCTTCTCGGTCACCATCCGGGACCCGGCCTGCGAACCGCACGTGGTGGAAGTGCTGCGCCTGCTGCGCCGCATGGGCGTAGGCGTGGACGGAGAGGGCACCAACCGGCTCACCGTCCACGGCCCGGGCCGGCCGCTTGCCGCCGCCGAGTTCGAGGCCGGTCCCGACTACGTGGACATCGCCGGCAGCATCACCGCGGCCGCGGTGACCGGCGGCGAGCTGACCATCCGCGGCGGCAACGCGCCCGACCTGATCGACGGCATGGCGCACTGGTTCCGTGCCTTCGGCATCGAGTTGGAGCCCTGCGGCAACGACCTGCTCGTTTCCGCCCCCGAGGCCCTGGGCATTCGATCCGAGTTGCTGCCGCAGGCGGGTCCGGAGCTGCCCAAGCTGGTGGTGCGCCCCTGGCCGGGCTTCCCGGTCGACGTGCTGCCGGTAATGGTGACCCTGGCGTGCAAGAGCTCCGGCGCGATGCTGTTTCAGAACTGGATGTACGAGTCGGGCTTCGACTACGTGCGCGAACTCAACTACCTCGGTGGGGAGATCCTGATATCCGACCCGCACCGCATCATGGTGCGCGACCCGGCGATCAGGTTCCGCGGCGGTGAGATTGTCGCACCCAACATCATCCAGGGCACCAAGGCGCTGTTCCTGGCCGCCCTCGCCGACCCGGTGGAGACGGTAATCCACGGCGTCGACCTGCTGCGCCGCCGCTACCCCACCATCTTCGAGACCTACCGGCGGATCGGTGCGCGCATTGATTACGACGGTCCGCCACAGGTGGCACGCGCGAACGCGTAGCGCGGCGAGCGGTTCGCTTCACGTCTCACCAATGGAGGTCTCAGTTGACCGGATGACGGCACCATACTCCGATCTCCAACTTGAAGCGATGCTCACCGATCTTGAGTCGGACCTTGTTGAGCGCAAGGAGTCAATGCAAGGAGACGCACCGACGAAAATCCGGCAGGCAGTGTGCGCGTTCGCCAACGACTTGCCGGACCATCGCCGGCCGGGCGTTATCTTTGTGGGCGCGGACGATGATGGAAATCCTACCGGTTTGCGGATCACGGATCGACTGTTGTTGCAGCTCGCCGATCTCAAGACCGACGGTAACATCGTCCCGCCCCCGTCGCTCACCGTCGCACAGCGCGTTCTCAAGGACACCCCGGTCGCCGTCGTACTCGTTCAGCCGTCGGACACGCCACCCGTCCGTTACCGCGGGCAGACCTGGATACGGACCGGGCCGCGGAGAGACATCGCTACTTTGCAGGACGAACGGATTCTGAACGAGAAGCGCCGCTACCGAGATCCGCACTTCGACGCCATTCCGATACCGACAGCGCGCATTGACGATCTCGACCTGCGCCGCTTCGATGAGGAATATCTGCCCCTCGCCGTTGACGCCGCGACCCTTGAGTTGAACGAACGTACCGTTGAACAGCGACTCGCTGCCATGAAGATGATCGGCTCCGACGAAAGCCCCATACCGACAATCGCCGGCATTCTCGTCTTGGGGAAGAACCCTCGCGAGTTCCTCCCGGGCGCATACGTACAGTTCCTTCGCGTCGCCGGAACGGACCTGAGCTACCCGGTTACCGACGAAGCCCTCTGCGACGGCCCGCTCGTGAACCTCGTCACCCGGCTCGATGACAAGCTGATAGCTCACAACCGGACCGCAGTCGACTTCACCTCTGCCGAGCGGGAGATACGCACGCCGACCTATCCGCTGCCGGCGTTGCAGCAGCTTGCGCGTAACGCCATCATGCATCGCACCTACGAGGGTACGAACAGCCCCGTGCACGTCTATTGGTTCGACGACCGTATCGAGATCACCAGTCCTGGAGGACCGTACGGCGCGGTTTCGGTGGCCAACTTCGGACAGCCGGGACTGATCGACTACCGCAACCCGATCCTGGCAGAGGCGATGCGCGTACTGGGACTGGTGCAGCGCTACGGCGCAGGTATACCAAGTGCCCGACGGCACCTGCAGGAGAATGGCCAACGAGAGCCGAGTTTCGCAGTCGAGTCGAACTGGGTCAACTGCACGGTGTGGGATCGACCATGAGAACTACACCGGTTCTCACTTTCTTCAACAACAAGGGAGGAGTGGGCAAGACGTCGCTAGTTTACCACGTTTCGTGGATGCTCGCGGAACTCGGGCACGCTGTTCTGGTCGTAGACCTTGACCCGCAAGCCAATCTGACCGCTGCGTTTCTTGGAGAAACGCGTCTTGAGAAGCTCTGGGACACCGATTGTGACGATCGCGGAAACACCATCTATCAATGCGTTCAGCCACTCACCGAGGTCGGCGACATCCGCGAACCCAGGCTGTTTCCGATTGCGCATGAGCTGTTCTTTCTTCCCGGTGACCTTGCGCTGTCGGGCTTCGAAGATCTTCTCTCTTCAGAGTGGCCGAATTGCCTGGGAAGTCAGAATCTATATCGACCGTTTCGGGTGATCACTTCGTTCTGGCAGGTGATTCAGACCGGTGCCCGGCAGTCTGGAGCGCAGATTGTGCTGGTCGACGTCGGCCCCAGCCTGGGTGCCATAAACCGTTCCGCCCTCATCGCCACCGACTTCGTGATCGTACCGCTCGCCGCCGACCTGTTTTCGCGCCAGGGGCTGCGCAACCTGGGGCCTGCCCTCCGGCATTGGCGGTCCGACTGGCAGAAGCGGCGGCAAAACTGGGAGACTCCTTCCTTCCGGCTGCCAGAGGGGCACATGGAGCCAATCGGCTATCTCATCCAACAACACGGTGTGCGCCTGAACCGTCCGGTCAAGGCCCATGACCGGTGGGCGAGACAGATGCCTGCCGAATACGCAGCACGAGTCCTGGACGAGCAACGCCCGTCAGAGAAAGGAGACGCTGACACCGATAGAAACGCCATTGCAACCGTCAAGCACTACCGGAGCCTTGTTCCCCTTGCCCGGGAAGCCCGTAAACCCATCTTCGCGCTGGCCCCGGCGGACGGCGCCATCGGCAGCCATGCGGCAGCCTCGCGCGACGCGTTCCACGACTTCGAAGAACTCACGCGAGAGATCATGCACCGCGTCAAGCGCAGCGAGATCCTGCAGCGCGCCAAATGAAAGCCGATGCGCCTCAGCGAGTCGTCCACCGACGGAGCCGGAACGGCTGACAACCGACGCGGCAAGCGCGCCAACGCGAGTTGGCTGGACGCCATCACCGGCCACGGGTATGGTAGGCGCGCTTCCTGATGGCATCCGAATCTCTGGCCGGCAGCGGCACACGATCCGCCCGCCGCTCCCGTCTGTGGCGCGAGTTGGCGCGCGATTACCAGTTGCACCTGATCATCGCGCTGCCGGTGATCTGGTTCATCATCTTCAAGTACCTGCCGATGTACGGCGCGCAGATCGCGTTCCGGGACTTCGCCGCCGCCAAGGGCATCTGGGGCAGTCCGTGGGTGGGTTTGGAACACTTCCAGAAGTTCTTCGATTCCTACCTGTTCTGGCGCATCCTCGGCAACACCTTCTTCCTCAGCATCTACACGCTGGCGGCCACCTTTCCGATCCCGATCGTGCTGGCGCTGTCGATCAACAACGCCAACAACCGCCTGTTCCGGAAGGCGGTGCAGATGATCATCTACGCCCCCTACTTCATCTCCACGGTGGTGATGGTGGGGCTGCTGATCCAATTCCTGTCCACCACGGTCGGCATCGTCGGGCCGCTCATGCTGGCGCTGGGGATGGAACCGGTTTCCTACATGGGCCGCCCGGAGGCGTTCCAGTCGATCTACGTGTGGTCGCACGTGTGGCAGTTCTCGGGCTTCGGCACCATCATCTACCTCGCCGCGCTCGCCGGCATCGACCCGGAGCTGCACGAGGCAGCGATCATCGACGGCGCCACCAAGGTGCAGCGCACCCGCTTCATCGACATTCCCGGCATCATGCCCACCGCCGTCATCCTGTTCATCCTCACCCTCGGCCAGCTCATGAACATCGGCTTCGAGAAGGTCTACAACATGCAGAACGACCTCAATCTCGAACGTTCCGAGGTGATCCAGACCTACGTCTACAAGATCGGACTGACCGGCATTCCGCGCTTCTCCTACGCGTCGGCGATCGGCCTGTTCAACTCGGTGATCAACTTCGTGCTGATCATGGTCGGCAACTGGATTGCCAAGCGGCTCGGCGGTGCCAGTCTCTGGTGAGCAATCTCGTCGCTGCAGGTCCCGCCGGCGCCAGCGCAGCGCCGCCGGCGCAGCCAACCGCCCGCCGCCGGCGCATCCGCGGCTCGCGCGCCGACCAAGCCTACGACGTGTTCAACGTGATCGTCCTTACCGTGGTCGCGATCGGCGTGCTCTACCCGCTCGTGTACATCGTCAGCTCGTCGTTCAGCAATCCCGCGGCGGTCACCTCGGGCCGGGTCTGGCTGTGGCCGGTGGAGCCCTCGCTGATCGCCTACGAGCGGGTGTACAACTACCCCACCATCTGGCGCGGCTACGCCAACACCATCTTCTACACGGTGTTCGGCACCGCCATCAGCGTGGCCCTGACCCTGCTCGCCGCCTACCCGGTGTCGCGGCGCCGCTTCCGCGGCCGCAACATCTACATGTTCCTGTTCGTGTTCACCATGATCTTCGACGGCGGCATCATCCCCACCTACCTGGTGGTGCGCGACGCCGGCATGATCAACACCCGGTGGGCGATGCTGATTCCCACCGCGGTGGCGGCCTGGAACGTCATCATCACCCGCACCTTCTTCCAGGTGAACGTCCCGGAGGAGCTGCTGGAGGCGGCGCAGATCGACGGCAGCAGCGACATCCAGTTCTTCTGGCACGTGGTGCTGCCGATCTCCGGGGCGATCGTCGCCGTGAACACCCTGTTCTACGCGGTGTACAAGTGGAACTCCTTCTTCGAAGCGTTCCTCTACCTGAACAATCAGAAGTTGTTCCCGCTGCAGATCGTGCTGCGCAACATCCTGGTGGTAAACTCGATGGACGCCAGCCTGTTCGCCATCTCGGCCGGCTCCGACGCCGTGCAGGCACAGTTGCGCGCACTGATCAAGTTCGCGGTGATCGTGGTGGCCAGCGTACCGGTGCTGATGCTGTACCCGTTCGTGCAGAAGTATTTCGTGAGAGGCGTACTGATTGGTTCGATCAAGGGATGAGCCTCTCCATCCCGCACACATTCAAGGAGGAGGTCACAGAGAATGACCTGTACCGTTCGTAATTCGCTTGTGCTGCTGCTGGCGCTGACGCTGGCGGCGGCTGGAGCCACGGCCGCGTTTGCCAGTGGCGAGGAGGAAGCAGCCGTCGCCATGGGCGAGCTGTCGCCGCCCGGGGTCGTGCCGATCTTCGAGGAGAAGGTCACCATGACGGCGTTCGTGTCCTACACGCGCACCATCCTCGACTTCGAGGCCAACGAGATGACCAAGTGGATGGAGGAACAGACCAACATCCACTGGGAGTGGGACGCGGTGAACAGCTCCGAGGACGCCAAGGCCAAGTTCACCCTGGTCATGAACAGCGGCGCCGAACTGCCCGACATGATGATGGGCATGAGCATCACCCACGACGAGAAGCACCTGTACGGCTCGCAGGGGCTGTTCGTCCCGCTCAACGACATCATCGAAGAGCACGGCTTCTTCATCAGGGACGTGGTCGCCGCGGCGCCCAACTTCCTCAAGGAGAGCGCCGGGCCGGACGGCAACGTGTACGTGCTCACCGCCTACGAGGAGTGCTACCACTGCGGCGTGGCGCAGAAGATGTGGATCAACCAGGTGTGGCTGGACAAGCTCGGCCTGGAGATTCCCACTACCACCGAGGAGTTGCGCGAGGTGCTGCGCGCGTTCAAGACCCAGGATCCCAACGGCAACGGCGTCGCCGACGAACTGCCGCTGTCCGGGTTCGCCAACAGTTGGCACACGCGCCCGTGGCCGTTCCTGCTGAACGCGTTCCTGTACACCGACGACAATGACATGCTCAACGTCCAGGACGGCCAGATCGTGGCCGCCTTCGTACAGCCCGAATGGCGCGAGGGGATGCGCTACGTGCACAGCCTGTTCGCCGAGGGCCTGATCGACGAAGAGATGTTCGTGCGCGACCGGTCGGCGCTGGCGCCGCTGGTGGAGGGCGATCCGCCGCGGATCGGCGCCGGCACGGTCGGCCACCGCGGCATGCTCGGCGCCTGGCGCGGCGGTTACGAAGGCGGCTCCGGCGACTTCCGGGTGGTGCCGCCGCTGCGCGGACCGGACGGCCACGTGAGCGCCGGCTACTTCCCGCCCGGACCCAAGGTGCACGACAGCGCCGCGATCACCAAGGACGCCGACAACCCGGAAGCGATCTACAAGTGGATCGACTTCATGTATTCGCGCGAGGCGTCGGTGCGCAACTGGTGGGGCGTGTTCGGCGTCGACTGGCGCTGGGCGGAGCCGGGCGAGGTCGGCATCAACGGCAAGCCGGCGGTGCACACCAACCTGGGCGCCGACGCGGTGTTCCTGGAGCCGCAGCAGACCCAGGCGTGGATTCACTCGTCGCCGTTCTTCATGCCCTCCGACCTGTTCGGCGGCTCCAGCGGCGATCCCGACGAGTTCAACTACGAGGGCTTCCTGATCGACTCGTCGCACGTGTACTACGACCACATCCCCGAAGTGTGGGTGCCGCGCATGGCGCTCGATGTCGACGACGCCAAGACCGTCTCCGAGATCCGCTCGGTGGTGAACGAGTTCGTCTACGAGTCGGCGGCCAAGTTCGTGACCGGCCGCCTCGACATAGGCGACGACAACGACTGGAACGACTTCCTGGCCGAGCTCGACAAGATCGGCCTGCCGCAGTACCTGGAAATCATGAACGCCGCCTACGAGGCCTACAAGTAGGACGTTTCGCGGCGGGGGCGAACAACCACGCCCCCGCCGCTCCTGGAACGAACGCGTAACCGGCACATGCTCTGCGCCGCGGATCGGCGTTTGATAAGATGCTCGCATGTCCGAGCCCGATGGCGCTTCCGGCGATCGCCCTCAAGTCCCCGCCATCCCGTACGGGCTCGCCTACTTCAGGGGCATCCGGCGGGAAGGCTGCCTGTACGTCGACAAGACGCGCTTCCTCCGCCCGCTGGAGCAGGAGCGGTTCGTGTTCTTCATCCGTCCGCGGCGTTTCGGCAAGACCTGCTGGCTGTCGATGATGGAAAGCTACTACGACCGCAATCAGGCCGATGACTTCGAGGCGCTGTTCGACGGCACCGAAATCGGCCGCAACCCCACTCCCAATCGCAGCCGCTACGTCGTGCTGCGGTTCAACTTCTCCGCCTTCGGCAACGCCCTGGAGACGCTGGAGCGGGACTTCGGGAACTACTGCCACCTCCAGCTCTCCTACGCGTTGGAAGCGTACCCGGAGTTGTTCCCCGGAACCGGCACGGCAGCGCATCTGCTCGCAGCCCACCATCAACGACCAACTCAACGCGCTGTTCCTGCACGCCGCGCGTCGCGGCATCCCGCTCTACGTCCTGATCGACGAGTACGACAACTTCGCCAACACGATCCTGGCGCACCGAGGGGCGGACGCCTACCACGCCGTCACCCACGGCGGCGGCTTCTACCGCAGTTTCTTCGCCACGCTCAAGACCGGCACCGAAAACGGCAGCGTGGAGCGGCTGTTCGTCACCGGCGTCTCGCCGGTCACCATGGACGACGTCACCAGCGGCTTCAACATCGGCTCCAACCTGAGCCTGCAGCCCGAGTTCAGCGAGATGCTCGGCTTCAGCGAGGACGAGGTGCGGCGCCTGGTGGACACCTACCGGAATCTGGGCGTGTTCGACCAGGACGTCACCGCGGCGATGGACACGATGCGCGAATGGTACGACGGCTACCGGTTCGCGAAGGCCGCCGACAACGTCGTCTACAACACCGACATGGTGCTCTACTACCTGAAGCACTCGGTGCCCAACAAGAGCGGACCTGACAACCTGATCGATGACAACGTGCACATCGACTACGGCAAGCTGCGCCATCTGCTCACGGTCGGGCGGCGATTGAACGGCAGCTTCGACCTGCTGCGCCACGTGATCGCCGAAGGGCGGGCGGACAGTTGTCGGCTCTCAGATTGATCTGAGCGGAATGGGGGCGGACGTCTCACGATCGACTGGAGTGGAGGACGGGAGAGTCGAGGTAAACTGACCAGAAAAACAGGGTAGCTGCCCCAGGTGATGAGAACCGGACAGCTACCCTGAACTAAGGACAGCCGATTGGTACTCCATCTGGCGGTTGATTTCAAGAGACTTCAGGAACAGGGCAAGGAGTATCGGTGGCCGCGGCCGGAGCGCTGCCTGGAGTGCGGTCGGAGGCGGCCGTGGGGCCATGGCTATGTCGGACGGTGCTTCGATGGCTGCGGCGAGCCGCTGTGGATGAAGCGCTACCGGTGTCCGGACTGCGGGACCGTGTACACGCTGCGACCGGACAGCCACTACCGCGGGTTCTGGGCGCCGTGGCGAGTGATTCTGGTAGCCCTGCTGGGCAAGCTGAAGGGTGGTCGCTGGATCGCGCGGGTGAGCCGACAGCGGCAGCAGTACTGGCGCCAGGGGTTGCGCCGGCAGTTGTTGCTGGAGGGGGTGACCGCGGTGAGCCGGCCGGGCCAGGTTGCGGCCAGTGCGCTGAAGGCGCTGGTGGTGCGGTTGATCATCGTCAGTACGCATTCGGTGAGCTACCGCCAGATACGGCGAGTGGATGCCGCCCCCGAGTTGGTGCTGGCGGTGCCGGTGGTGGGCTTTGCGGGACACCTTGATGGCGTCGGGAGCACAGCAGACAGCGCCCTGAAGGAGCCAGGGAATGAGCCGACACCCAGTCACGGGGCACGATGAGCACGGTGCTGGTCGCGGGGTGCCGGCTCAGACCGGGCAAGTGGCTGGTGAGCAGTGCAGGAGGACGCCGCCGCGGTGCTGGCGAGCGCCTTTGGCGCTTGGGTGGCTGTCCGGGCGACGCTGCGGGCAGGGCGCTGGTGGCGCGGCTGATCATGATCGGAGCGGAGAAAATAACGCGAACTGGCGCCTGGGTGACCCCAAGCCTACCGGATCTTTGCGGTGATCGGCGAACCAATGGGGAGCAAATTGATGCCACCAACACCCCAGGAGGTTCCTCGATCATGGAGGAAGAGAAGAAAAAGCGGATCGCGTTGTTCCGGTTCGGTGTGATCGCCGGCCTGATCGGGTATGCGAAGCTCGACCAGGGCAAGCGCGAGGCGCGCATCAAGGACCTGGCGGAGCAGGAATGGAAGATCCCATTCTCGCTGCGCAGTTCGATCAGCCGGTCGACGATCCGCGACTGGCTGCGGCGTTACGAGCACAGCGGCAAGAAACTGGAGAGCCTGTTCCCGAAGGACCGCGCGGACGCCGGCGTGGGGCGCAGCATCGATCCCGAGACCGAGTTGGCACTGGTCAATCTCCGGCGTGAACTGGCACAGGCGTCGTTGTCAGTGGTGCTGCAGGTGGCGCGCCGCCGCAATCTCCTGCCGCCCGACTTCGCAGCCTCACGGCAAAGCATCTACCGATTGTTCCGGCGCCATGGTCTGCACCGGCAGCGGCCCGCGACGCAGGACCGGCGGCGCTTCGAAGCGGAACTGCCGAACGACTTGTGGCAAGCGGATTGCATGCACGGCCCGCGCGTGAAAAGCGACGGCAAGCTGCGCAAGACGTTTCTGTTCGCCTGCATCGATGATCACTCGCGGCTCATCACCGGCGCCCGCTTCTATCTGCGTGAAAACATCGACTGTTTCCAGGACTGCCTGCTGCGGGCGCTCGAAACGCGCGGTCTGCCACGCAAACTGTATGTCGATAACGGCCCCAGCTTTCGCTCCCAACGACTCAGTTACGCCTGTGCATCGCTGGGCATAGCGCTCCTCTTCGCGACCCCATACACGCCCCAGGGAAAGGGTAAAATCGAGCGCTATTTCCGCACCATACGCACCCAGATGCTGCCTCTGGTCAGCGATCACGATACCCTCGAGCAGCTCAACGCCCAGCTTGCCGAGTGGCTCGACCACAGCTACCATCAGCGGCTTCACTCCAGCACCGGGGAGCAGCCCCTGCAGCGCTATCTGCGCCACCTGGAACTGCTGCGGCCTGCGCCCCAGAATGTGCGTGACCACTTCCGCACCATGGTGCGCCGCAAGGTCGACAAGGATCGTGCCGTCGCCCTCTACGGCAAGCTCTACGAAGCGCCGGTGGGGCTCATCGGGAACACCGTCAACCTGCTCTATCATGAGGCTGATCCGTCCCGCATCGAGGTGTTCTTCGAAGATCGCTCTTACGGCTTCCTCAGTGAGTTGAACCCCCACGTCAACAGCCGCGTGCGCCGCATCAGCGGCCATGAGACCGAGCTCGAGCCGGCGCCGGAGCCGCCCGCTGATGACCCCCAGCCCGGCCCCCGCGGCGGCCAGCTGTTCGAGGAGTCCGACCGATGATCGACCTCAGACATGCCTTCGGTTTCCAACGCGATCCGTTCCCCCAGGACGTCCCGATCAACGGTCTGTACCCGATCCCGGGCCTGAAAGCGCTCACCGAGCGCTTTCAGTATGCCCTCGGGCTCGGCCTCATCACCGTCATCACCGGCGAGGTGGGAGCGGGAAAATCCACTTCCCTGCGCCATGTCACGAGCACCCTGCACCCCGCCGAATACCGTCTCCTGGCGGTCATCGCCACCACCGGCACGCTGCTCGACCTGCTGCGCCAGATCTGCCTGGAGATGGGCACCCCCCCGCGCTCCTCACTGGCCGTCCTCAGCCGCACCGTGCGCGACCTGCTGACCGACATCAGGCGCAAGAAGCAGACCCCGTTGCTGGTCGTCGACGAGGCACATCTGCTCCGCTTCGAGGTGTTCGCACAGCTCCACACTCTCACTCAGTTCGCCTTCGATTCGCAGACCTTGATGCCGATGGTGCTGGCCGGCCAGAGCAGCCTGCTTGACCGCCTGTTGTTCCATACCTCGCGCCCGCTCGCCTCACGGGTCGTGGGCCGCAGCCACCTCGATGCTCTCTCCCTTGATGACATGCGCGGCTACCTCGACCACCATCTGCAGCTCGCCGCCGGGCGGGACACCCAGTCCGCCACAGCGCGGCGCAGCGCCGACCTGCTCAGCGACGAAGCCGCCGTCGCCATCCATCAGGGCTCCGGCGGGCTCCTGCGGCGCGCCAATCATCTCGCCCGCGGCGCCCTCATGGCGGCCGCTCGCGAGCATTGCTCGGTGGTCGCCGCCGAGCATGTCCGGCTCGCTGCCACCGAGATTCTGTAGGTCGGTTCCGTGATCAACGTCGCTATCAGAAAAATCGCCGGCAGCGACCGCGAATACTTCGCCTACGCCAGGACGTTCGCCGGTCGCGCCACCTACTTCGTGTATTTCCGTGATGACATCTGGGGCGCCATGGTGCTGCACAACTTCACCGACATGCTGCGCGCCGTGTTCCAGAACTCACCCGTCAAGCTGACTCTCGTCGAACAGGAACTCTCTCTCAAACATCCTGCCGTTCTCGGCTTCCTGAGACAATCTCCTGAGGACCCCTCAGCACCACCGACAGGAGATCTCGCCCGCGGCCACCGGCAACCCGGTGCAGAATAATATGGTGTCCAGATTACCGTGCGAAAAAACAGCAGAATTACGTGAGACCCAACACAGTGACCTCGTAACCAGCTTCCCGCAGGCCCGGCTCAACCAGCGCGAGAACTTCCTCTCGCTGATGCACTACTTCGGGCTGCTGAGCATCCGCGGAGTGGCCGCCGGCGTACCGCGGCTCGGCATTCCCAACCAGACCGTGCGGCGGCTGATGTACGGCTACCTGCGCGACGCCTACCGCGACGTGGGCGTGTTTTCGCTCGACCTGGTGGAGTTCGACCGGTTGACGCGGCGGATGGCGCTGGAGGGTGAGTGGCGGCCGGCCGTTGAGCGGCTCAGTGCGGCGGTGGCGGAGCACACCAGCATCCGCGACGACCTGCACGGCGAGAAGGTGGTGCAGGGCTTCCTGGCAGCCTACCTGAGCGCATCCGGCTACTTCGTGTTCCACACCGAGATGGAGTTGGCCAAGGGCTACGCCGACATCGTGCTGGCGCCGCTCTCGGAGCGCTATCCCGGCATGCGCCACGGCTTCGTGATCGAACTCAAGTACGTGCCGCGCGGCCCACAAGCCAAGGCGCAGGTACCGGCGCATGCCGCGGAGGCGGTTGCACAACTGCGCCGCTCCCTGGCGGACGGGCGGCTGGCGCGACGCTACCCGGACGCGGAGTTCACGGGTGTGGCGCTGGTGTTCCGCGGCTGGGAGCTGGTGCGGAGCGACGAGGTGACGGTCCCTGCGTAGACGTCAAGGGAAGCGGTAGTGAGTCGCCGTTCGTCGGGGGACTTGGTGCGGGCGTGCGACGAACACCTCCCGGAGGCGCCGCTGGGCGTTCGCCGAGCGCGGGTGCCGCCAATGACTCTCCCAACTGCTCCGCGACCAGGCTGCGGTAGCGGCTGGTGTTGGCGAGCAGGTCGGCGGCGGCGCCGCTCTCGATGGCCCGGCCCGCTTCCAGGACCACCACGCGGTCGGCGCGTTCGATGGTGGAGCGGCGGTGGGCGATCACCAGGGCGGTGCGTCCGGCCAGCAGCCGGCCCATTGCCTCCTGGATCAGCGCCTCGGTCTCGGCGTCCACCGACGAGGTGGCCTCGTCCAGGATCAGGATCGGCGCGTCCTTGAGCAGCGCGCGGGCGATCGCCACCCGCTGGCGCTGGCCGCCGGACAGGCGCACGCCGCGGTCGCCCACCACCGTGTCGTAGCCGTCGGGCAGGCCGCGGATGAACTCCTCGGCGTTGGCGGCGCGGGCGGCGGCGTGCAGCTCCCGGTCGCCGGCGTCGGGGCGCCCGAACAGGATGTTGTCGCGCACGCTGCCGTGGAACAGGAACACCTCCTGGCTGACCACCGCCACCTGCCGGCGCAGGAAGGTCAGGTCCAGGCCGCGTACGTCATCGCCGCCCACGAGCACGCGCCCGGCGTCGGGGTCGTAGAAGCGCGGCACCAGCCGCGTGACGGTGGTCTTGCCGGCGCCCGTCTGCCCGGCGAGGGACACCACCTCGCCCGGCTCCGCGGCAAGGCTGAGCCGGCGCAGCACCGGTTCACCGGGCCGATATGAGAAGGTCACCTCGTCCAGTTCCACCGCGCCCGAGCACGTCGCCGGCACCACCGCGTTCGGCGGGCTGACGATGTCCGGCTGTACCGCCAGCAGTTCGTCCACGCGCCGGTAGCTGGCCAGGGCGCGGAACAGTACCTCGCCGATGTCCGCCAGCTTCAGGAACGGCTGGTAGATGAAGGTCAGGTAGGCCAGGAACAGGTACAGGTCGGCCACCGCCAACCCGCCGCCGAGGGCGGCGGCGCCGCCCGCCCCCACCGCCAGGATCACGCCCAGCCCGCCGGTCATCTCCACGATCCCGGAGGGCAGCAGCGAGCGGTGGGTGGCGCGAATGATGTCGTCGCGGTAGTCGTCCGCCAGCCGGGCGACGCGCCGCGCCTGTTCCGCCTCGCGGGTGAACGACTTGATCTCGCTCATCCCCTGCAGGCTGTCCTCCACCAGCGCCACCACCTGCGCATAGCGCGCACGCACGCCGCGCCACTGTCCGCGGATGTTGCGGGTGAGCAGGAAGATCACCAGCGCCGCGACCGGCAGCGGGCTGAGCACCACGAGGGTGAGCAGCGGATCGATCACCAGCAGCACCACGATCATCGCCAGCGGGATGGCGACCGCCTGCACCAGCTCCGGGACGCCGTGCGCGACGAAGTCCTCCAGCGCCTCCACGTCGCTCACCGAGCGCGCAATCAGGGTGCCGGTGCGGCTGCCGGCGAAGAAGCGGTGCGAGAGCTGCTGCAGGTGGCGGTACACGCGCTGCAGCAGGTCGGCCAGCAGCGCATACGCGGCCTGGTGCGAGGTCATGCCATACAGGTAGCGTGCGGCGCCGCGCAGCACGAACACTCCCACCAGCACGGCGATCACCATGGCCAGCGAGACGCCATCCCCTGCACCGCCGGAGGCTGCGCCGGCGCCCGCGCCGGTGGCGGTCCCGGCGGATGCGCCGGTGATGGCGGCGATGAGGCGGCGCACGTACAGCGGCGGTATCAGCGTGGTGGCGGCGAACAGCAGTCCGCTCGCCGCCGACAGACCGATCAGCAGCTTGTGGCCGCGGAACACGTCGGCCACGCGGCTCGGGCGCGGTACGCTACTCACTGCCCGCCTGCCGTGCAACCACGCCGGGCCGCCCGGCGGCGTGGCCGGGGCTTCGCTTCAGCCCGGCCTCGCCGGTCGAGGAAGAACCGCGCCGGTTCGTTCGAAAACGCCGGCGCGGGTGCGATGCCCGTGCTTCCGCCTTCATGCTCGCTGCCGACCGGCCGGGATGCCCTGCATAGCGGTCCCTCCCCCGGCGTGTCGCGGAGTCATCGAGGCGGCGCGCTCGGCGGCTGCCAGCTCGACACCGCCGACTCGCCGGACAAGCGGCGTGGTCGCGAAGGCAGCGCAGCGTGGCGCACGGCGCTTCGCCGGCGAAGCGGCTCCGCGCTGCGGATGGCGCGGCACCGCGACCCGTGCACTGCCCGTTTTTGGGGCTGGCGGCCTCACTCGTCGCCAGCCGCGGCGGCCAGGTGGCGGGCGAGTTGCTCGTGGAAGCGCAGTTCGCTGTTGTCCTGCGGTTGGTAGCCGATCACGCGGCGCGCGTTGGCGATGCTCCAGAAGGCGTGCGAGTTGCCGCTGATGCCGTAGAACACCTGGAACGGCACCCCGTGACGGTCGCGGATGTCGGCGGTCTCGATGCTCTTGACGATGAGCTGCACCAGGTCGCGGCGGCTCAGGTACACGGCCAGTCCGCGTCGCACCTGGCGCATGTTGCCGAGTTCGGCCCGTTCCATGTCGGTGTCGCGCGGGCCGCCGATGCGGATCTGCACGTTTTCGAGCGGCGGTTCCCCCGGCCCGCCCTGGGCGAAGATGAACCCCAGGTGCTCGTAGCACGCCTTGGCCCAGCCGTAGTAGCCCACCGCGCGCTCCTGCATGTCGGGGGTGACCACGTCGCACTTGCCGTCCAGGATCAGCGGCTCGTAGTAGTCGGCGGCGTGGTTGGAGCTGATCATCACCACCCGCCGCACGCCTTCCTCGCGCGCCGTCTGGAACACGTGGTAGGCCATCTCCACGTTGGCCAATTCGGCCCGGAACCGTCCCTCGCTCTGCCCGGCCACCGATGCGGTGATGCCGCCGAGCGTGCTGTCCGAGGGCGCCCGCTCGGCCGTGTCGGGTGGCCGCACGAACGCGCAGTGCACCACCGCGTCGGCACCCGCGAAGTGAGCCCGGTAGGCGGCGCGGTTCTTGTCGGTCAAATCCGCCTCTACGAGCCCCGCCACCGCATTGCCGTCGCGATCCTCCCCGCGCACGTCCAGCGGCACCAGTTCGTAGCGGTCTCGCAGGCCCTGCAGCATCAACCCGGCAACATAGCCCGCCGCCCCGGTCACCACCACACGCCGCCGCGCCGTTGTTGGGGCGCCACCTCGCTCGTTCTGTTTCATCGGAAGCGGATGATAGCACTCGCCATTGCCCGCGTCACGGGGCGGCGCTGCGTGTGCCCAGCCAGATGGCGATGGCGCGAGCAGGTCAGTCGGCGGCGGAGCCCGGTCGCTGCGTGCGGCGCGATCTCGAGATCGACTACGAGCAGCGCCAGGTCACCGTGGCCGGTCGTGCGGTCCGGCTCACGGCCACCGGGTACAAGCTGCTGTGCGTGCTCTCCAGTACCCGCGCACGCGGACGCCGCGGCTACCGCTCACGCCTGCCGCTCCGCCACCGGGCTGCAATCCGCCAGCCGGCATTTCCGCAGGCTACGGCACCACCACCACGCGGCCGTCGATGCTGCCGGCGTGCAGCTCGGAAAACACGTCATTGATCTCGGCCAGGGGCCGGCGCGCGATCGGCGGCGGCTCGATGCGGCTCTCGCGGCGCAGCTCGATCAGTTCGGCCAAGTCCTGCAGCGTGCCGAGGTGGGAGCCGCGAATCGCCAGCAGCCCGTAGATGTAGTCGGCCACCGACACCTTCAACTCGCCACCGAACAGCCCCACCACCACGTGCGTGCCGCCGCGCCGCAGCGAGTCGAGCGCCACTTGCGAGGTCTCCTGCATGCCGACGAAGTCGACCGAAGCAGCCACGCCGGCGCCGCACTGCTCCTTGAGCCGGCGGCCCGCATCCGGATCGGAGGTATCGATGGTGGCGTCGGCGCCGTTGGCCTCGGCCAGCGCCCGCTTGTCGGCGCTGATGTCCGCCACCACGATACGCGCATCGGTCATCGCCCGCGCTACGCGCAGCGCGCTCAGGCCCACGCCGCCGGCGCCGACCAGCAGCAGGGTGTCGCCGGGGCCGATCCGGCCCAGCGTGCCGGCGCTCTCCGGATAGGTGGTAAGGGCGCGCTTCACCGCCGCGTACCCGGTGATGCCGGCGCACGCATAGGTGGCCGCCACGTCCGCGTCGATACCGTCGTACGGCAACAGGTAGCGCGGGTGCGGCACCAGCAGGTAGTCGCTGTAGCCGCCGTCGACGCGCGCCCCCAGGTAGCGCCCGCGCTCGCACAGGATGTCCTCTTCGCGCAGGCACGCCGCGCACTGCCGGCAGCCGACCCACGGCCACACCACCCGCGGCGACCCGATCGGCACCCCGGCGGCGGCCGGATCGTCCACCTCCGGCCCCACCGCCGCCACCCGGCCCACCGGCTCGTGGCCCAGGGTCAGCGGCAGCTCCACCCCCAGGTCGGCGAGCACCCGCTTGCGTCCGCCGCCCAGGTCGAAGTAGCCGGTGTGGATGTGCAGGTCGCTGTGGCACACCCCGCACGACTCAATCTCCACCAGCACCTCGGTGCCCTGCGGATCCGGCGTCGGATAGTCGCGCCGCTCCAGCGGCTCGCCCCAATCGATCACTTGGTAACTCGTCATGCCCAGCCTCGATCATTCTGCTTCATCGGAAGTGGATGATAGCACTCGCCATTGTCCGCGTCACGCAACGCCGGCGTGCTCGCGAAATTCGTGGTACATTGCAGCATTGCACCCTGGTGGGTTGGACCGCGTATGCAAGGGACACGTCATAAGGGCCGGCTGTTCTACACCTACCTGCTCTCGTTTCTGCTGATCCTCATGGTGCCGGTCGTGTTCAGTACGTTCGTGTTCGGACGCGCCCGCTCCATCCTCACCCAGGAAGCGGGCCGCGCCAACGAGCTGCTGCTGCAGCAGATGAAGTCGTTTCTCGACACCGTCATGAGCGACGTCGTGCAGCTCAACTACATCGTCGCCAACCATGTCACGCTCGGCGGCATGCTGTTCGAGACGCTGCCGGTGACCAACGACGAAATCTACCGCGCGTACCGGATCGCCAGCGACCTGTACGACTACGACACCTCCAGCACCGGCAGCACCGATCTGTACGTCTACCTCCCAAAGCTCGACATGGTGATCTCTCCGCGCGGCTACACGACCACCGCAAACTACCAGCTGGCGCAGCGGCCGATGTTGGAGTCCGGCTACGACACGTGGCTCGGGTCGTTCTCCGACGTCACCCGGCCGCGCTTCCGTGCCTCGCAGAGCATGAGTCTCGCCGAGGAGGTGCACGATACCGTCGAGATGGTCACTCCGCTGCCGGCGCTGCAGCGCACCGGCTCCCCGCACGGCTGGCTGGTGGTCCACATCGCCCGCGACCTGTTCCAGCGCATCTTTGCCGATACCGCCTGGACGCCCGACGCTCTGCAACTCGTGTTCCACCCCGAGTTCGGCGTCATCGCCGCGTCGGACAGCGCCGTCGATGACGCCGAAGTAAAGGCTGTCGGCGCGCGCGTGCTCGGTGCGGGCGTCCTCGACCGGATCACGCTGGGCGGCGAGACCTACACCGCCAACGCACTGCGCTCCGACGTCGTCGACTGGTACTACCTCTCGCTGGTGCCAGGCGGTCTCTATGCGCAGCGGTTCGCCGGTCTCTACCGGTACACGATCCTGGCGCTGATCGGGTGCGTGATCATCGCCGGACTGCTCATCTACTGGTTGGCCTCGGTCCGCTACCGGCCGATCCAGGACCTCATCGCGCTGGTGAAGCCGGACGCAAACGGCACCTTGACGCTGCAATCGGACGAGTTCGCGCTCATCTCCGGTTCGGTGCAGAGCACTCTGCAGGAGGACCGCCGGTTACGCCGCGAGCTCACCCGCTCGCGGCCGCTGCTGTTGCAGAGCTACCTGCGCCGGCTGCTCCGCGACGCGGTGCAACCGGCCACCGCCATCGCGACGAGACTACGACGCTTCGGATTCGCGTTCGCGTACCGGAATCTGTACCTGGCGCTGGTGGAGATAGACCGGCCGGCCAGCGTGTCGCGTGGGTCGCTGGAAGCATTCCTGGACGGATATCGCCCGCCGACCGACATGCAATTCGTCACGGTGCCCGACCTTGCCGGCAGAACGGGGCTGCTGGTGAGCACCGCCGAATCCGGTCTCACGCTGGTCACTGCCACCCTTGCCAACCTGAAACGGCAATTCGAGGAGCATTTCGGCGTCACGTCGGCCGTCGGCGTGAGCGAAGCGCATACGCTGTCGGATGTCGGGCCACTGCTGCTCGAAGCCCGTGCGGCGCTCGCCTACCGGCTGGTCAAGGGCGGCTCCGATCCCATCGGATTCCCGGAGGTAGTCACCTCCGGTCCCGCCTACCACTTTCCGCTCGAAGACGAGGTCCGGCTGGTCAACTCGATCAAGGCCGGCAACGAGGCGGATGCCGGCGCCATTCTGGAGTCGATCCACGCCGCCAACTTCGCTCGCACACGGCTGTCCATCGAAATGGCGCGCTGCCTGATGTTCGACCTGATCTCGACCATGATCAAGACGATCGAGTCGTTGCACGCCGGCGACGAGGATGAGCAGTTCTGGGCGCGCATCGAGCCGGTGTCCCGCCTCACCGCCTGCCGCTCGCTGGAACGGTTGCAACAGGAGATGAAGGCGATCCTGGCCGAGGTATGCGGGCACGTACGCGGCCGGCGCACGTCCCACACCGAGCACCTGCGCCAGGCGATTCTCGACTACATCGCCGAGCATTGCTACGAACGCAACCTCGGTCCGGAAACGGTCGCCGGCCACCTGCAGCGCAACAGCGCCTACATCGCCCGCTTCTTTCGCGAACAGTTCGGCGTGGGCATCAGCAGCTACATCAAGAACCTGCGCATCGCCGAGGCGAAGCGGCTCATCGAGAACACCGGGCTCACCGTACGCGACATAGCGGACCGCACCGGCTTCAGTGACAGCAATGCCCTGATCCGCGGCTTCAAGACGCAGGAGGGCATTACCCCGGGTGAGTACAAGGCGTCGCGGCTCGACCGCGCGCGGTAAGGCGCCGGCGATCCTGCGCAATCGGCGACCCGAGTACCGGATTCGCTATCGGAACCTCGTCATTTGGCGACCAAGGTGCGGACTCTCCGATTTACACACTGCCGCCGCGAGCCGGACGATGGCCCATCAACGCTATTGGAGGTTGTCATGAAGAGAACGTTCTTCATTGTCGCGGCGATCTGCGTCGCCGGTCTCGTGTTCGCGTCTCCATCCGAGGAGTCCGCCGCCGAGGGACCACGCGAGATCACCATCTGGGAGGGGCTGTGGCACAACGCATCGGTCTCGGTGGCGAACCTGGCGGAAACCCCGCTCTACCAGGAGGTGATGCGCCGCACCGGCATCGACGTGACCTTTATCCACCCGGCACAGGGCCAGGAGCGGGAGGCGTTCAACCTGATGATCGCGTCCAACGACCTGCCGGACATGATCTACACGAGGTGGCCCAACGAATATCCCGGCGGTCCGGAGAAGGCGATCTCGGACGGCGTCATCATCCGTTTGAATGACGTTATCGCCAACCACGCGCCCAATCTGAGTGCGCTGTACGCCAAGCACCCCGACTGGCTGAAGGCGGCCAAGACCGACAGCGGCACCCACTACATGTTCCCGTTCATCCGCGGCGACGACTACCTGATGGTGTTCTACGGGCCGCAACTGCGCGCGGACTGGCTCGACCAACTCGGCCTGGAGGTGCCGCAGACGCTCGCCGATTGGGACAACGTGCTTTCTTCCATGAAGGACGAGGGGCTGGTCGAGTACCCGCTGACGTTCACCAACTTCCGCCGCGGGCGCGGCATCAACGGTCCCGGCAATGCCTTCATCCAGCCGTTCGGCACCACCTGGAGTTTCCACCAGGATGGCCGCGGCAACGTGCACTTCGGCCCGTACGAGGACTCGTTCGGCGAGTTTCTGGCGTTCTTCAAGGACTGGTTCGACCGCGGCCTGGTGGACCCCGAGTTCTTCAGCAATGAGCGCAATACGTTCAATGCCAAGATCCTCAACGGCGACACCGGCGCGTGGACCTCCTACACCGGCTCCGGCATCGGTGCCTACCTGGATGCCAACGGCGGCAAGGGCACGTTCGACATCGTGGCCGCCCCCTATCCGGTGATCAACAAGGGCGCTACCCCGTTCTTCGGGCAGCGCGACAACCCGGTGCGCGGCAGCGGCATGGCGGTGACCACGCAGGCGCGCGACGTCGAGCTGGCCGCCGAGTTTGCCGACTTCGCCTACGGTGAGGAGGGCCACGTCCTGTTCAACTTCGGGCTGGAGGGAGAGAGCTACGAGTGGTCGACCGAGTATCCGGGATTCGAGGGCGAGCGCTGGCCGGTGTACACCGCCGTCATGAACAGTGACGCTGACGGCAGGACCCTGTCGCAGATGGGTGGACTGTATACCCGTTCCTTCTACAGCGGCCCGATCGTGCAGGACCGGCGCTACATGTACCAGTACGCGCGCCGTCCGCAGCAGCGCAACGCGGTGGTGATCTGGGGGCAGACCGACGCGGCGACGCACATGCTGCCGGCAGTGACCGCTACCCCCGACGAGGCTGAGGAACTGGCCGAGATGATGAGCGACATCGAGACCTACGTGGAGGAGATGTTCGTCAAGTTCATCACCGGCCAGGAGCCGCTGGCCAACTT
This sequence comes from Spirochaetia bacterium, assembly GCA_965208575.1. Taxonomy (GTDB): domain Bacteria; phylum Spirochaetota; class Spirochaetia; order SZUA-6; family Bin103; genus Bin103. The sequence goes on from CBDBOV010000004.1 coordinate 1,116,574, forward strand.
CGACGGGTTCCAGAGCAGGCTGAAGCAGATGGGCATCGAACGCGCCATCGAGATCAAGCAGGCCGGCCTGGAGAGGTACAACGCCCGCTGACGCCCGCGTCCTTGGAGGCACCGGCTTCGAGTGGGATACTGCGAAAGCGGCCCGGTGAAATGCCGGGCCGTTTTCTTTGCACGTGGTGGGGGATGACGCGATGGCAGAACGCGAGAATACGGTAGTGCCGGAGCTGCTGGCGCGTCCTCGGTTTCTCGGCGCCGGATATGGCCGCATGCTCAGGAAGGACTTCGTGCGCAACCGCGGCATCTACCTGATGGCGGTGCCGGTGGTGGCGTTCTTCCTCATCTTCTACTACGCACCGATGTTCGGGCTGGTGATCTCGTTCAAGCGGTTCACGCCGGCGCTCGGGATATTCGGCAGTCCGTGGGTCGGGTTCAAGTACTTCGAGGACTTCTTCCAGTCCTACTTCGCGGTACGCATCATCCGCAACACCATCCTGCTGAGCGTCCTCAGCCTGATCTGGGGGTTCCCGGCGCCGATCATCCTGGCGCTGCTGATCAACGAGGTGCGGTCGACCCCGTTCAAGCGCTCGGTGCAGAGCCTCACCTACCTGCCGCACTTCATCTCGCTGGTGGTGGTGTGCGGCCTGCTGCTGGAGTTCTCGCAGAGCGGCGGCCTGTTCAACGACCTGCGCCGCTGGTTCGGCGCCGAACCGATCTCCTTCTTCCAGGATCCGCGCTACTTTCGCAGCTTCTACATCGGCAGCGACATCTGGCAGGAGGTGGGCTGGGGCAGCATCATCTACCTGGCGGCGCTGTCGGCGATCGATCCGCAGCTCTACGAGGCGGCGACCATCGACGGCGCCGGCCGCTTCCGCCAATTGCGGCACATCACACTGCCCTCGATCGCGCCGACCATCGTGGTGCTGCTGATCCTGCGCCTGGGCAACCTGATGACCGTGGGACACGAGAAGATCATCCTGCTGTACAACTCGTCGATCTACGAGACCGCCGACGTAATCTCGACGTTCGTGTACCGCAAGGGATTGCTCGACTTCAGTTGGAGCTACGGCACCGCCGTGGGGCTGTTCAACTCGCTCATCAACCTGGCGCTGGTGGTCATGGCCAACTGGATCAGCCGCCGCGTCAACGAAACCAGTCTCTGGTAGGCGGCTGCGATGGCTCTGCACAGGCGATCCGCGGGCAGCGTGGTGTTCGATACCTGCAACGTGGCATTCCTCGCGGTGCTGTGCGTCACCATGCTGTATCCGCTCTACTACGTGTTCGTGGCGTCGGTGAGCGAGGGCAACGAGCTGATGGCGCACACCGGTCCGCTCGCCGCTCCGCTGGGATTCAGCGGCGCCGCCTACCGGCTGGTATTCAACAACCCGCTGGTAGTGCGCGGGTTTGTGAACTCCATTCACCTCGTGGTGGTCGGCACCACCGTCAACATTCTGCTGACCAGCTTTGCCGCCTACGTGCTGTCGCGCCGCAACGTGTACTGGAAGCCGGTGCTGACGATCATGGCGGTGGTGACGCTGCTGTTCGAGCGCGGCCTGGTGCCGTTCTACCTGACGGTGCGCGGCCTCGGCCTGCTCAACAGCCACTGGGCGGTGATCCTGGCGTTCGCCATCAGCGCCTACAACATGATCATCATGCGCACCTACTTCACCACCATCCCCGACAGCCTGGAGGAGTCGGCCAAGATCGACGGCGCCAACGACTTCACGGTGCTGTTTCGGATCATCCTGCCGGTGGCCGCGCCGGTGGTCGCCACCATGGTGCTGTTCTACGGCGTCAGCCGCTGGAATGGCTACTTCTACGTGATGATCTTCCTGCGCGACCGGTTGAAGTTCCCGATCGCGCTCATCCTGCGCGAGATTCTGATCGCCAACTCCGCCGACACCATGATGGCCGGCAGCGACGCCGGCTCCATGGGCGACCACGAAAACATCGCCGACACCATCAAATTCGCCACCACCGTGGTCGCCACGGTGCCGATCCTGCTGCTCTACCCCTTCCTGCAGAAGTACTTCGTCAAGGGCGCCATGATCGGCTCCGTCAAGGGCTGACCCGGCACGCTCGTGCCCTGTTACGCGCGCCGGCAGTTGCGGTGACGCGGACCGGCGAACACGCCCGCCACGGCGCCGAACGGGGAGCACTCTCGATCGTTGCCGCCGAACCGATCGGTCTCGACCCGGCTCCCTGAACCAGGCCGATCGCCGCACCAGGCGCACGGTGGCTGTCACCACCCTGCGCTGGCGAGCCGGCTACGACGGTAGCGCCTGGGCCTCGTGCACTTCGATCTCGCAGCCGTCCTCCCAATCCAGGTGGGGATGGCCCTGCAGCAGCGCGTGCGCCGCTTCCGCGTTCTCTGCCTGCAGAATCGAGTACCCGACCACCTCCTTGTCGCTCGGCGAGCTGCCCGCAGGGGTGATCTTGCGGCCCACGCCCAGCGGGGCTCCGAGATCCACCAGCCCCTCCCCGCAGCGCTCGGCCCACTTCATCCACGGCTCCATGCCCGCCTTCATCTGTTCGGGCGTGGCGTCCTTCATCTTTTCGAACGCCGCCGGCGGCGCGTGGTAGATAACGAGATACTTCTTCATCAGGTGCTCCTCAAATCGCGAATACGGCCGGCGACGCCAACCATGGCCGCAATGTGCGCTTGGTTGACCGAGCGGTCAAGTACCGTCCAGCAAGCATCAGAAAGTCATGGATCGGCGAGCCGCGGCTCGCAGGGGTGCCCGTGCTTCGCGATCGCGCGGGCGGTGACGAGTAGCGTCGATCCGGCTACCATGCGGCTCCGTAAGCGAGCTGGACAGGATGGCGGCGCCGCCGGCGACCACGGCCGGCGATTGAATCGAGATACACCCGGCGGCCCGTGGGGAAGCCGGCCCATAGCGGAACAAGGAGGAAGCGTGGCGAAGGCGATTCGGTTTGCAGTGGTGGGACTGGGCAAGGGCAAGGGGCGCTCGGAGGTGTGCCGGCAGACGCCGGGCGCGGAGCTGGCGGCGGTGTGCGACCTATCGGAGGAGCGCGGGCGGGAGGCGGAGCGCGCCTGGGGGGTGCCGTGGGTTGCCAGCTACGATGAACTGCTCGCCCGCGGCGACGTGGACGCGGTCGGCCTGTGGACGCCGAGCGGCTCGCATGCCGGCATGGCGGTACAGGCACTGCGCGCCGGCAAGCACGTGTGCATGACCAAGCCGATGGACATCAGCACCGCGGCGTGCGACGCGGCGATCCACGAGGCGGAGTCGCGCGGGCTGCTGCTGGCGGTCGACTTCGAGCAGCGCTTCCGGCCGCACAATCAGCGCGTCAAGGCCGCGCTCGACGCCGGCGCGATCGGCGCCCTGCTGATCGCCGACCTGCGCATGAAGTGGTACCGGGCGCAGTCCTACTACGACTCCGGCGATCCGGTGAGCTGGCGCAGCCGGCTCGATACCGAGGGCGGCTCGCTGGCCAACCAGGCGGTGCACTTCCTCGACCTGATGCTGTGGTGGGCGGGCGATCCGGAGCGCGTCGCCGGCCGGCGCGGCACCTACGGCCACGACATTCAGACCGAGGACGGCGCGGCCGCGGTGATCCAGTTCAAGAGCGGCGCAGTCGGCTCGGTGCTCACCACCACCTGCAGCTTCCCACACATCGGCTCGGCGCTGACCATGAGCGGCCGCTGGGGCACGCTCACGTGGAACGACAGCGACGGCGTGGTCGACTTCCGGCACCTTCCGGAGGGGCAGCGCAGCGGCGCCGACGCGTGCCGCGGGGAGGCGGGGCCGACGGCGCAGCCGGGCGACCTGAACGGCTTCCCGGATCCGCCTGCAGTGCCGGACAACATCTTCGCCGACATGGTAAGTGCGTTGCACCGCGGTACCGGCCTGCAGTGCGACGGCCGCGAGGGGCGCCGCACCGTGGCGCTGTTCGAGGCCGTTTACGCCGCCTCAGACCACGACGCCTGGGTGGAGGTATCCTGAGACCATGGCCACAACGATTACCACGATCCCGGAACGCAGCCAGATCACCACCGCCGACCGCTGGGATCTCGGCAGGCTGTACCCGGCCGAGGACTCCTGGGAGCAGGGCCTGAAGGAGTACCAGGAGATGGTGCCGCGCATCGCCGCCTTCAAGGGCACGCTCGCCGAGTCGGCGGCCAACCTGCGCGCCTGCCTGGTGTTCCTGAACGAGCTGGAGATGCTCGATGAGCGGGTCGGTTACTACGCCATGCTGCGCACCAGCGAAGATGCCGGCGACAGCGACAACCAGGGCCGCTTCGCGCGCTACCTGAACGTCGCCAGCCGCGCCGAGGCCGAAAAGAGCTACATCACGCCCGAAATCCAGGCGATCCCGGACGCCGTCATGGAGCAATTCCTGGCCGACGAGACGCTGGCCGAGTTCGCCATCTCGCTGCGCAAGCTGCTGCGCTTCAAGCCGCACGTCCTGCCCGCGGAGCAGGAGCGGCTGCTGGCGCTGCAGATCGAGGCCAACCAGACGGCGCGCAAGGCGTTCGCGGCGCTCACCGACGTCGACCTGGACTTCGGCACCGTGGACACGCCCGACGGACCGGTCGCGCTCAGCCAGTCGTCCTGGTCGCAGCTCATGATCCACCCCGACCGCGACCTGCGGCGGCGCGCCTACCTGCAGTTCTACGGCCACTTCGACCAGCACCGCAACACCCTCGCGGCGCTGTACGGCGGCAGCGTGCAGTTGGACATCTACCGCGCCCGCGCGCGCGGCTATGCGTCGGCGCGCGAGGCGGCGCTGTTCCCGGACCGGGTCGAAGCCGCGGTGTACGACAATCTTGTCGCGACCGTGCACGACAACCTGCCCCAACTGCACGCCTACTACGGCCTGCGCCGGCGTATCCTCGCGGTCGACGAGTTGCGCCACTACGACGTGTACGTGCCGCTGACCGGCGACGTGCGCGTGCGCCACACCTACGACCAGGCGGTGGACGTGGTGATCGACGCCCTCGCTCCCCTTGGCGACCACTACCGCACCACCCTGCGCGCCGGCCTCCTCGGCGGCTGGGTGGACCGCTACGAGAACAAGGGCAAGCGCTCCGGCGCGTTCTCCTCCGGCTCGTTCGTCGGCGATCCCTACATCCTCATGAACTACAAGGAAGACGTGCTGCGCGACGTGTTCACCCTCGCCCACGAGGCGGGCCACTCCATGCACTCCTGGAACAGCGTGCGCCACAACCCGATCCAGCACTACAGCTACACCATCTTCGAGGCGGAGGTCGCGTCCACCTTCAACGAGCAACTGCTGTTTCACTACCTGATGGAGCGCGCGGAGAGCCGGGAGATGCAGGCGTACCTGATCGGCAAGCAGGTGGACGACATTATCGCCACCATCTACCGGCAGACCATGTTCGCGGAGTTCGAGCACCTGACCCACCGCATGGCCGAGCAGGGTGAACCGCTCACCGTCGACTCCCTGCGCGCCGCCTACCGGCAACTGCTGGAGCGCTACTTCGGTGCCGAGATGGTGCTGGAGGATCTCAGCGACCTGGAGGGGCTGCGCATACCGCACTTCTACAACGCCTTCTACGTGTACAAGTACGCCACCGGCCTGGCCGCCGCGGTCGCCCTGGCAGAACGCGTGCTCGCCGGCGGCGCCGCCGAATGCGAGCAGTACATGGGGTTTCTGCGCTCGGGCGGATCGCGCTACCCGCTGGAGTCGCTGCGGCTCGCCGGTGTCGACATGAGCAGCCCGGCGCCGATCGAGCAGGCGCTGCGCGTGTTCGGCAGCCTGGTCGAGCAACTGGAACAACTCCAGTAACGGCGCGGCCGCGCGTCGGCTCGCGGCGCGGCGTGCGCGTGCCGTGGCGGTGTCCGCCCCGTATCGATGCATCGAGCGGCGGCGCGTCGCCCACGCCGGCCCCGGTCGCGCCCGGCTTGCGGTGGCCTTCCGCACCGACCACGGCCCGGCGTCGGCGCCGCGCGGCCCGTGCAGGCGCCCGGATGCGGCCCGCGCCGCGGTGGGCGGCCGCCGCGGTGTCGGTACGGTGCGCGCGGGCGCTCGACGGTGCGGTCGACCACCTGGAGGTCCGCTATCGCCGCGCTCGGTTACGGCGCCCGGAACCCGGCGTCGGCGAGCACACTTTCGATGTCCAGGGCATGCTCCAGGCAGCAGGAGAGGTCATCGAGCGCCTCCTCGACCCTACGCTCGTATGCCGTCGCCGCCGCGGTTCCGGCGCGGATGCCGTCGAGCCACCGCGCACGATATGCATCGCAGGCAAACAAGCCGTGCACGTAACAGCCCGCCACGAGCCCGTCGCGGCTTGCTGCGCCGTCCGGGCCGTGGGGCAGATGCACCACCGGCCGCTCGGTGTCCGGACCCGTGGTCGCTCCGAGGTGGATCTCGTACCCGCTCATCGGCGACCCGGTGCGCGCACACGTACCGGACACCGGGCGGACCGCCTTGTCGCCCGTCATCACCGTCTCCACGTCGAGCAGCCCCAGCCCGGCGGCCTCGCCCGGCAAGCCATCGGCGCCCGCCGGGTCGCGAATTACCCTTCCGAGCATCTGGTAACCGCCGCACACGCCGAACACGCGCCCCCCGGAGCGGGCATGCGCGATCAGGTCATGGTGCCAGCCCTGCGCACGCAGGAACACCAAGTCGCCGAGCGTCGACTTGGTGCCGGGCAGGATCACCACGTCCGCGTCGCGTGGCAGCACCGAACCCGGCGCGATGAACGAGAACTCCACTCCCGGCTCCGCGCGCAGCGGGTCGAAATCGTCGAAGTTGGCGATCCGCGACAACAGCGGCACCACCACGCGCACCCGCCCGCTTCCGCGCCCGGCACTCCCGGCGCCGCCGCCGCCGACCGGTTCCTCGGGCTGTTGCAGCACCACGGCATCCTCCTGCGGCAGGCGCAGGGCCGCCGCCGACCAGGGAATGACGCCGCGGCACGGCCAGCCGGTACGCCGCTCGATGTCGCGCACGCCCGCCTCGAACAGCGCCGGGTCGCCGCGAAACTTGTTGACCGCGAAGCTGACGATCATGCTGCGGTCCTCCGGCTCCAGCACCGCCCCCGTACCGACCACCGCGGCGATCACCCCGCCGCGGTCGATGTCGCCGAGCAGGCACACCGGCACCCCCGCCCGGCGCGCGAACCCCATGTTGGCGACGTCGCCGGCGCGCAGGTTGGTCTCGGCGGGGCTGCCCGCACCCTCCACCAGTATCAGATCGAACCGCTCCGCCAGGCGCTCGAAGCTGGCCATGACGGGTGCCAGCAGCGAGCCGCGCTCGGCCATGTAGCGCGCGGCGTCCACGGTGGACACCGCGCGCCCCTGCACCACCAACTGGGAGGCGCGGTCGGTCTGCGGCTTGAGCAGCACCGGGTTCATGTCCACCTCCGGCTCAAGCCCGGCCGCGCGCGCCTGCAGTGCCTGCGCGCGCCCGATTTCGCCTCCTCCCGAGCACGCGGCCGCGTTGTTCGACATGTTCTGCGGCTTGAACGGCGCCACCGCGATGCCCCGCCGCCGCAGCAGCCGGCAAAGCCCGGCCACCACCGCCGACTTGCCGACGTCGGACCCGGTCCCCTGTACCATGAGCGCGGCCCGCTTCATCGCCTGCTATCCTTCCCGGCCGTTTCGCCGGCGCACCGCCACGCGCGGGTCACCGTACGCGCCATCCCGGGGCAGGTTCGGGCTTGCGTTCAACTCCGCTCCGGCGCGCCGGCATCCGCGGCACGCTCGTTCACCAGCCGGTACGCGATGTGGCGGGCAGCCTCACGGCTCGCGGCGATTCTCTCCTCCGCCACGTCGCCGAGCACGCCAAGTGCGTCCAGCGTCTCGGCGACCGCCCCGGACAGGTTCGCGATGACCACCTCAGTGTTCTCGTTGGTGGCGATCTCGATGAGCTGGTGGATCAGCATGGCGGCACTGTCATCGATGTAGGTGGCCTCGGCGAAGTCGAAGATTACCGCCTGGTGGTCCTTGATGTCCTCGCTGATCACCCCGACCAGCTTGTGCGACGAGGCGACCGTGAAACTGCCGCGCAACGCCACCAGGCCGACCCGCGCCGAGAACGGGTCGGCTGCGCCGCCGCCCTGTTCGGGCAGGAACGCCATGTCGAGCAGGGGCACCGACACGACGCTGTCGAGCTCCAGGCGCTCCAACTGCCGCGCATGCGCCATCCCCGCCGCGATCAACCCGATCGCCACCGCCGTCACCAGGTCGACGAACACCGTCAGGCCGAGCGTCAGCAACATCACGAACAGATGCTCGCGCCGCATCCGGTGTACGCGGGCGAGCATCCTCCAGTCGACAATGTCCCATCCCACCTTCATCAGGATGCCGGCCAGCACCGCGTGCGGTATCGGTTCCACGAATCGCCCCAGCCCCAGCAACAGGGCCAGCACCACCACCGCGCGCAGTGCCCCCGATACCTGCGTCGTTCCGCCGGCGCGGATGTTGATCACCGTTCCCATGGTGGCGCCGGCGCCCGGCACGCCGCCGATCAACCCGGCCATCACGTTGCCGATGCCCTGGCCGATCAACTCGCGGTCGGCATTGTGGCGGGTGCCGGTGAGCGAGTCCGCCACCAGCGAGGTAAGCAGGCTGTCGACCGACCCGAGCAGCGCCAGTATGAGGGCCGGCTGGATGGCGCTCACCAGAAAGGGAATCGAGGGCAGTCCGAGTTGCAATTGCGGCAGCCCGGTGGGTACGGGCCCGATCACCGGCACGTCTCGCAGCGCGAGCACGCTGAGCAGCGTGCCGACGATCAGGGCCACCAGCGGGCCGGGCATGAACTTCGTCCACCTGCGCGGCCACAGCACGCCGACGAGAAGCGTCGCCAGGGCGATGGCGAAGGCGTTGAGGTTGGCATCGGCCAGCGCGTCAGGCAGCGCGCGAATCGCGCCCACGGGTCCTCCCAGCGCCGTGGGCGCGCCCAGAAACGGCAGCGTCTGTATCAGCATGACGATGACGCCGATGCCGGACATGAATCCTGACACCACCACGTGCGGCGTATACGCCACGAAGCGCCCGAACCGCAGCACCCCCAGCAGCACCTGCAGCAACCCGCCCAGCATGACCACCGTGAGCGCCTCGGACAGGTTGGAGGAGTGGCTGGTGATGATCACGGCCATCGCCACCGCCATCGGCGCCGTGGGCCCGGAAATCTGCGAGCGCGTGCCGCCGAACACCGCGGCGAAGAACCCCACCGCGATGGCGCCATACAGGCCGGCGGCCGCACCCAGGCCGGAGGCCACCCCGAATGCCAGCGACACCGGCAGCGCCACCACCGCCGACGTGAGCCCGCCGAAGATGTCGCCGCGCAGCTTGTCAAGACTGTACTTCATCCGTATGCGCCCTCAAACCGAATATCCTTTCCGTCATCACGGAGCCAAGCGTACGCCCACACCAACCATCCGACAAATGCCCCCCATGCTGCACCGGCGACCCGGCACCCATCAGTACGTTTCGCGCAGGAAGGCAAGACGGTCGCGGATCGACACGCGATGTCGTGGAAGCGGCTCCGTCGAGACGCTGGCGGGGGACTATCGGATGAACTCTCGCGGTATCGGCCGGTGCGGCTAGCCGCCGAACGTTCGCGGCCTGAAGTCTTCGGCGTTGGTGATACTCGCGCTGCTGCCGGTCGCCCTGATCACGTACAGCCCGCGCGGCTCCGCGTACACCTCCGCCGACTCGTCCGCGCGCAGGTACGCCACCGCCCCGTATACCCGCTTGCCCCGGTACCCCGACGGCGCCTCGGACGGAAACACCTTCAGCGTCTCGATGAAGCGATCGACCTGACTCGCCTTGAGCGTGGTCTTCACTTCCACCACCACCACCTCGTCACCGCCGGCGGCGATGATGTCGATCTCCCAGCGCGGTGCGCCGTTCCTGCTCTTGAGGCCGCACACCGTGTGGTCGACCTCGATGCCGCGCCGGCTGAGCAACTCGATCAGGTCGCCTTCGACGAGAGCCTCCACCAGCTTGCTCCACTGACCGTTGAACAGATCCTCCAGCCGGCGCAGTTTACGGTCGGTCTCCTTCATCTGCCGGTCGGTCTCCTGCATGCGGCGGTCGGTCTCGCGCTGGCTCGCCGAGACTTCACGCAGGATGTTCCAGATCTCCTGCGGGGTTGCGGGCTCCTGCCGTGCGGTGTCAGCCATTGGATCTTCTCGTAGCCGAAACATACCCTGCCGGCGTGCCACTGCCAACGCCGACACAACCAACAAGCAAGCGCCAAAACGCGCGCACCCGACCGGGGCGACTCAACGAGGCCGGGACCAATGGTCCCGGAAGGGGTCGGTGTGATACACGATCTCGCCTACGGCGTAGTCGCTTCAAGAAGGCCGCCGTGGAGGCGGTTGAATCTGTGCTTGACCTATCCACGTAATCAAGCTTAGACTATGCCGTAGGTAAAGGGCTATGGTCAAGGCAGAGCTGATTGTCAAAAGCACCGTGACTCGCCAGCGCTCGTTACGAGCAGCGGCCGGCTCATGGCACGTCGCCGCCGTGGAGGAACGCATGCGCACGCGGTGTGTGCACATAATATTCCACGACGGTGGGAAGTGGGAGTCGCCCGGTCCGCCCGATCGTGATCAACCTGGTGTCGACGCCGGCCAACCGCTGACAAGCGATGCGCCCGATCAGATTCCGGGTGCCGAGTCGCCACGATGACCTACGCTGGATTCTTCTCGGCAGCTTTCGGAGCGAGCGCTACGCCGTTTGCATACCAGCGAGCGCTTGCCGAGCGTGACTGGCCGGAAGCACTCATCGCACCGACAGGTCTTGGCAAAACTGCAGCGGTAGTTCTCGCTTGGCTGTGGAAACGTGCTACCGCGCCGGAGACTGCGCCACGGCGTTTGGTGTACTGCCTCCCTATGCGCACGCTCGCCGACCAGACGGCGCGCAACGTGGTGGCATGGCTGCGCCGGCTCGCTCCGCTCCTCGCTGACTGGGAGGCTCGTCTCCCGCGCCCAGAGACCGACGTCCACGTGCTCAAGGGCGGGGTGGACGAGCCGCGTTGGTACGAACACCCGGAGCGTCCGACGATTCTCATCGGGACTCAGGACATGCTGATAAGCCGCGCACTGATGCGCGGATACGCAATGAGCCGCTTCCGCTGGCCGGTCGACTTCGCCCTGCTCCACAACGACGCGCAGTGGGTGTTCGACGAAGTCCAGCTCATGAGTTCGGGGCTGGCGACTTCCACGCAGCTTGAAGGATTCCGGCGCCGATTCGGGACCGCGGTCGACTCTGCCAGCCTTTGGGTCTCGGCGACGCTGCACCCGGAGTGGCTGCGCACGGTCGATGGGCCGGCCAATCCGACCGTGTGGCGGGTGCCGGACGATTTTCCCGGCGACAAGGAGTCGCCCGCGGTGCGCAGGCGGATCGACGCGCCGAAACACATCGCACCGTCACGGGTGCGACCGGCAAGCGCCCGGAAGGCGGATCTGAGTGCCTACGTGCGGGAACTGGCCGGAGAAGCCCTCGCCTGTCATCAGCCGGGTACGATGACGCTGGTGATCCTCAACACGGTCGCCCGCGCGCAGCAGGTGCACGCCGCCCTCGTCAGGCACGGAACACCGTCCGACCGCCTGGCTCTGGTCCACTCCCGGTTTCGCCATGCCGACCGTACCGAGCAAATGACCAAGCTCCGACAACCGCTTACCACCGACGGCCTGATCGTCGTCACCACGCAGGCGATCGAGGCTGGCGTCGACCTGTCCGCCGCCACGCTGATCACCGAACTCGCCCCGGCTTCTTCGTTGGTGCAGCGATTCGGCCGGGTGAACCGCTACGGCGAGTTGAATGAGAGCGGCGGCGCAACCGTCCGCTGGGTCGATCTTGCCGACATTGATGACACGCTCGCCGCACCGTACGAACCGCGGGAGTTGACCACCGGCCGCGCGCGCATTGCACACCTGAGAGATGCCCGGCCGGCGCATCTTTCACCCCCGGCGCCTGAAGACTGCCGCCATCGCTGGGTAATCCGCGGTAAGGACCTGATCGACTTGTATGACACCGACCCGGACCTCACCGGATTCGACGTCGACGTCTCGCCGTACGTACGCGACGCGGAAGACACCGACGTCCAGGTGTTCTGGCGCGACTTCGACCGTTCCGAAGGACCGGTCGGCCAGCCGCCTCCGGGGCACGAAGAGCTGTGCTCGGTGCCGATCGGACAGGCACGCGACTGGCTCAAGAAGGTGCGGGAGAAGCAGCGGCTGCGCCCGTATCAGGCCGATCCGCAGGCGCGGCGGCGCGGCGGCGCATCGCACCACACCTCGTGGGTACCGCTCGACTCCCCCCCGTGGCCCGGTCTTGTGCTGATGTTCCACGTAGGAGCAGGCGGATACTCGTCAGCGACCGGATTCGACGCCGCCGAAACGGAGCCGGTCGTACCGGTGGGCCGCGCGGAAGAAGATGCTCGGGTAGCCGAGTCGCTCGACACGGATCCCGACAGCGAGCATCCGGCAGTGCCGCTGACCGCTCATCTCCGGCACGTGGCGACCGAGGGAGAACGGCTGTGTGACGCACTCGGGGTCTCCGCCGGCAACGCCGAGATCGCACTCGCGGCGCGCTGGCATGACATCGGAAAGTCACACCCGACGTTTCAGGAGCGCCTCGGCGTGAGCGCTACCGGCGCGCTGCTCGCCAAGGCGCCGCACTACGACGTGACCCGAGGGCGCCCCTACTTCCGCCATGAACTGGCGTCTGCGCTGGCGTATCTCACCCACGCCGGGTGGGTGCGTGGCGCCGACCTGGTCGCGTACCTCATCGCTGCCCACCACGGCAAGGTGCGCATGAACCTGCGTGCGCTGCCGGCGGAATCGCCGGCCACGAGCGCCGATGGCAATCCCGATACGCGCCGCTTCGCACGCGGCGTATGGGAGGGTGACGAGCTTCCGGAGGTCGACCTGCCGGCCGGCGAGAAGTGGAACGGCGGCGCACTGACCCTGGCGGTCATGGAACTGGGAGACGATGATCGAACCGGAGCGAGTTGGACCGAACGGACGCGCAACCTCCTGGAACGGTATGGGCCGTTTCGACTCGCATTCCTGGAATCCTTGCTGAGGGTCGCCGACTGGCGCGCATCGGCTACCGAAGAGGCAAACGGCTATGGCGACTGACGCAATCCCGCTGCTCGGCTGCACCGCCACGCCTTTGGCAAGCTATCTGAAGGCGCTCGGCGTATTGCGGCTGGTTTCCAGCCCGTCCAACCACGCGCACGGTATTGCGGCCGACGCTCACGCGCGCGGCTGGTGGGAGAACGGGCACTTTCACCTCGCTACCAGCCTCCGACCGGAAGGTCTGATCCGCTTCTTGCTTGATGACTACGCCCCGAGCCCGATCATCGCGCCGTGGAACGGCGGTAGCGGTTTCTATCCGAAAGACAACAAGGAAGGTATCGGGCCCCTTGCGGGAGCGGTCGCGGTGCGGTTCCAGAACATCACCGCCGCGATCGCGGTAGCCACGGGCGAGATCCGGCGCAGGGGATGGGACACCCGTCCCGAGGCCGATGCGAAGGCGGAATTGATTGCCACGCTACGTGGCCGTCTGCCCGACTCTGCTCTGCGTTGGCTGGACGCAACGGTGGCTCTGTCCGGCGCACGGCTCAGCTTCCCCCAGTTGCTCGGAACTGGCGGCAACGACGGGCGCCTCGACTTCACCAACACCTTCATGCGGCGGCTGGTCGCAGTTCGCGACGGGCTGTTCGACGCTGACACCGGCGCGCCGGCGCCGCGCAGCGAGCGTCTGCTGCGAGCGGCACTCGAAGGCGGCTCTACACAGGGGCTGCGGTCATACTCGGCAGGGCAGTTCTCCCCCGGCGCCACCGGAGGAGCGAACGCGACCGTCGGGTACGACGGATCCGCGCGTGCCAATCCATGGGACTTCGTACTGGCGCTGGAGGGGGCCGTCCTGTTCGCGGGGGCCGCGACCCGCCGGCACCAGGGCGCACCGGAGACGGGGGCCAGCTTTCCGTTCACCGTGCGGCCGACTGCCGCCGGTTGGGGTGGCGTTGCCGAGGCAGACAGAACCAACGTACGGGCCGAGTTCTGGGCACCGTTGTGGGTCCGCCCGGCCGGATGTGACGAGCTCGCCGGCCTGCTGAAGGAGGGTCGGGCGATCCTGCGCGGCAAGACGGCCCGCGACGGTCTCGACTTCGCCCGGGCAGCAACCAGTCTTGGAACCAGCCGCGGCATCAATGCGTTCCAGCGGTACGGATTCGCCATGCGCCAGGGCAACATGTACCTTGCGACGCCGCTTGGAATGCGCCGCGTAACTACCCACGTTCCCGAGACCGCGGAGCTGGTCAACGCCTTCGACACTGGCGGCTGGCTCCAGCAAGTGCGCAGGATGGCCCAGGACCACCACGCGCCGGCCCGCGCGCAGCAGGCAATGAAGCGATTCCAGGACGCACTGTTCGCGCTGACCGACACACGGGTCACCGCGGCGACAGTGCAGAATGCACTTGAGATCCTCGGTGAGCTCGTAGGGTTGCTGGTCACCAGCCCGGATGCGAGAGTTGCTATAAAGCCGCCTCCCCTGTTGCAGGCGACGTGGGTGCGGCAGGCGGACGACGGCACCGCGGAGTATCGTGCAGCGGCGGCGCTGGCGAGCCTGGGATGGGCGTCCGTTCCGTCGCTCAACGAGCCCGCACCGACCGGCACGGAGGACAGCCGCCACGAGCCAGCGGACGAGATCCGCACCCGCCTCGGTGCAGCGGCGACAGCAGGTGCACCGCAGCCATCAACACCGATGGCTGCGCATCTCACACCGGTCGCTCCGGCCACGGTGGCGAGGCGGTTCCGGGACTGGGAGCCGGGCGGCAACAGCGCGCTGGCCGTTTGGGGTGCGGGCGGGCTGGTTGCCAATCTGGTCCACGTGCTGGAGCAGCGGACGCGTTCTTCGTCCGCAAACCAGCCGTTCGTCGCGGCAGCGCCAACGCGAGCGGAAGTGGTCAGCCGATTTCTCTCCGAGAGTTTCGACGACCGGCGCTGCGCCCGCCTGCTCGCTGGACTCGTGTGGACACGGCCGGCAACCCTGCCGCGCGCTCCATCCGACGCACCGCAACCAAGTCCGCCGTTCGCGTATGGCGCAATGAAGCTGCTGTTCGCGCCCGACCGTGTGGTCGATCGTCTCGTTGAGCGCCGTGACGATGACCGCGCGCGCAGTCTGCCGCCGCCCCCGGGCCTGATGGCGCGACTACGAAGCGGCGAGGTGGACCAGGCCGTACGGCTGGCGCTCTCCCGCGCCCGCGCATCGGGCCTGCCCTCGCCGTTCGCTGACGACAGCGCGACACCCACTACCGGCTTCGGCGTGGGTACCGATGGCGGTCGGCTGGCGGCAGCGATGTTGATACCGATTCACGATCACCAACTGCAAACGCTTCTGGAAAGAGCGTATCCGACAGAAAAGGAGTCACAAGATGTCGCTTGATCTTTCACCTCTGGCCGGCGAGCCGCGTCTCTTGCTGGAGGCAGAACTGCGCCCGGTGCAGGGATCTCGATTCCAGCCCACGGGCTTCCCCAATCTCGGACCGGCGGTCTATGCCACGCCGGATGGCAGCGGACAGACCGTCCTCGTGGAGAGTGCGCAGAGCATGGCGAATCGTCTCGAAGCCGTGTGCTGGGATGAGGCCGCGGACGACTGGGTTCCTCAGTTGCGTGGCCTGCCGCTGATCAAGGTCGTGGACGCACAGGGTCGATCACTGACCAACTCGGTGTTGGAAGCGCACCGCATCAATTCGCCATACATTCTTGAAGGCAAAGACAAGTCGGTCTTCAACATCCTCAAGAATCGCTTGGCCGGAATGGAAACCGGGAGGGTCAACTTGGGTGAGTTGGCGCGGGTGCTGCTTCAGTTCGACGCCAACGCGCTGTTGCACGGCGTCTTCCTTGCCAAGAAGGAGCTTGCTGGCGGCAGGTTGCGCTTGCCGAGAGCGCTGTCCGCGTTCATCGAAGCCTCGGGGAGTCAAGTCGTAACCAGCGGCGGTGTCAAGAACGATGCCGTCAATCCAAGCGGTGATACGGGCAAGGGGTTCGGCAACGTACCGTTTTCGAGGGACGAGTACGCGGCGGATCGGATTCGCGCGTATTTCAATCTCGACCTGCGGCAGATTCGGTCGTTCGCCCTGGGGGACGAAGTGGAGCGGCTGCTGATCGCGTTGGCTTTGTTCAAGGTACGGTCGTTCCTCGCCGTTGGGCTGCGGTTGCGGACCGCATGCGATCTCGACGTAGCAGCCGTCCGCACTACGCGACCGGCAACGTTCGCCGTCCCCACACTGGACGCACTCTGCACCGAGATGCCGGAACTGGTCGCGGCGGTCGCGGCACGGCGAATGTTCAATGAACCTCGTGCGATGACCGTCACGTTCTCTTGAGTCGCCCGCTGACATGCTCGCGCTGTCGTTCAGCTTCCCGGCACATCGCTACCACGCCACGCCTTGGGGCCGTCACGTCAACGAAGCGGACGTCGCATGGCCGCCGGAGCCGTGGCGGATACTCCGAGCCCTGATCGCCGCGTACTGGCGCAAGGGAACCTGTAATGACTGGTCGAAGGAAGATGCCACGAGCCTGATCGATGCACTCGCCGCGGCGCCGCCGATATATCATCTGCCGGAAGGCACCGTGCATGCGCATACCCGACACTACATGCCGGCGCCGACCAAGACCACGCTCGTGTTCGATGCGTTCGCTCACCTGCCGGACGGCGCAGCGATCGTCGCGGCGTGGCCGGAGTTGGTACTGGAGCCGCGGCAGTTCGCGCTGGCCGCCGACCTTGCCGAAGGCATCGGATACCTTGGACGCGCCGAGAGCTGGGTGGAGTGCACCGCGCTTACGAAGTGGGACGTTACTCTGGCGAACTGCCTGCCGGAGGATTACTCGGGGAACGGATCCGGCGAGATGGTGGGGGTGTTGACGCCGCTCACCGCGTCCGCTTACGCCGCGCGGCGGGCGCGCCTCCTCGGGCAGGCAGACGCCGACGAACGAGCCGCCGCTCACGCCGCCGCGAAGCGTCCGCCTACCGAAGGAGTGTTGCGCCGGAAGCGGGACCGGACCTTCGGCGTCACGCTGCCCGAGCGCCTCATGGATGCGGTTGCGGTCGATACCGCGGACTTCCAGAAGCACGGCTGGAATCGGCCGCCCGCCGCACATGAAGTCAGTTACCGGCGCGCACCTCTCTCACCCCACCCGCGCCGTCCCGCGGGTCGAAGCGATCGCCCGCTCGATCGCTCCCGCTACACCGTAGCGCGCTATCTGCTCGCCGGCCGCCCGCAGCCGCGCATCGAAGACGCGGTCAAGATCGGCGAGCTGATGCGCGTAGCCGCGCTTTCCAAGTTCGGCTGGGAGAAGGATCCGCGCACGGGGCGCGGCAGACCCCTGGCACCGCCGGAGATCTCCGGGCGTGGCGAGGGCAACACGCCGTTGCGCGACGCGCACCACTCGCACGCGTTCTGGCTTCCGGAAGATGCCGATGGCGACGGTCTGATCGACCACGTGTGCGTGTGCGCCGCCACCGGATTCGACGACCGCGCGCGAGTGGCATTGGATCGACTGACGCGCCTGTGGCTGCGGACCGGCACCTCGGAAGATTCGGCTGACCGCGACGGCGGGGGGCGCCGCGAGTGGCGGCTCGCGCTGGAGGGGTTCGGCACCTGCGATGAGTTCGCGCAAGCGTCCGCTTTGTTTCGCCGCGCGCGCACGTGGCAAAGCGTTACCCCCTTCCTGTCGACCGGCCACCTGAAACGGACGCGGGACGCACGCCAGGTACGCCACATGCTGGAGCAGGGCCAACCGGTTGACGGCACCCTGGCGGACGCCACCGGCTACCCGCGCGAAGTGCGCCGTCTGCTGCAACGCCGCGGCATACTCGCCGGCCCGCTCGCCGAGCAACTCGAGATCGAAATCCTGCCCCACATCGAGGTACACGGCGCTCCGCGCCGCCCCCTGCAATTCCACCGCTTCCGCTCCCGCGGCCGCGAAGCTGCCACCGATGCCCACGGAACCCTGCTCCGCCTCCGGTTCCCCGACGAGGTCCGCGGCCCCCTCGCACTCGGCTACGGCTGCCACTTCGGCCTCGGCCTGTTCGCCGCCTGCGAGGAGCAGCCCACATGACGAACTGCCAAGGTTGCCGATGCAGACTCCCCGTAAGTGACGGTCGATCCGCGCACACTCGGTGGATAATGCGCGCCACTGACAGACACTGGACACGAGACGGCATCCGCGACCGGCCTCCTTGGGTATAGCGATGGCACGCTGGATTGGTCCCGACCGAGACATCAGCGACGTTCTGGCCGCAGCCGAGCTGTGGCGCGATCGGTGCTTCCTGGGTGGCGGCTCGGTGTTCGGAGACGAGGCCCTGTGGGCGCTGGAGAATATTCAACAGGTCCGCGAGTTGTGTCCGGCTGAGAAAAAAGAGACAAGCGATGCTGCTTGGGCGCGGCTCAAGCAGCAATTGACCAACGCGACGCCTCAGGTGATTCGTATGACCGCAGAGGCGGTGTGGCTGGCGTACCTGTTTCCGAGCGGTCCGCCCGGCGCGTTCAAGCGCCAGCGCTTCATGGAGTTGTGGGCGCTGTCCGGTGCCGAGCGGCCACGGAGCGGGCACCTGAGCGACTCGGCACTCCAGGGCATAGGAAGTGTCTATGGCGCGCATTTTAGAATCAGCAATCCATTGCGCTTTCTGATGGAATTGCTGGAGCGCTGGGCAGCACGACCGACCACGGCGCTGCCAAGAGAGCGCCGGTGACTACGAAAGCCAGGAGAGTCGAGCATCGTTTGGCTTCCGCCGCCGCGCACGTTCCGCAGCGGGGACGCTCGACAAGACGCGGCGTTACGCGCGACTCTCAAGATCAATGAAAGAGACCCGCCCTCGGAAGGCCAGCACGACCGCGATACTGGTGGCCGCGGTGCGCGCCAGCCACCTCAGGTGGAATCGCGCGCCAATCTTCTCTGACCAGCACGCCATCGAGCTGGTGACGCCGTTCTGGCGGCTGGTCGCCAACAACTGGTTGCTGAACCGACTCGTGGTCGACGTGCTGATCCGCACGCTCAAGCCCACGCACACCGTGATCATCCTGCGCATCAGGTACGCGGAGGACCGGCTCCATGAGGCGATCTCGTCCGGGGTGCGGCAGTACGTGATCCTCGGAGCCGGGCTCGACACGTTCGCCCTTCGCCATCGCGAGCTGGCGGATCGGCTGCGCATCTACGAAGTCGATCATCCGGCATCGCAGGAGATGAAGCGAGAGCAACTTGGCCGCGTTGGCAGCTCGCTGCCTTCGAATCTACGGTTCGTACCGGTCGACTTCGAGACCGACCGCCTCGACGAGGCACTCATCCGGGCCGGCTTCGACCGTGAAGCTCCGGCCTTCTTTGCGTGGCTTGGCGTCACGTGCTACCTGACGACAGAGGCCGTGACCGACACGATCGGCCAGGTTGCCGCTCTTGCCGCGCCGGGCAGCCGCATGGTGCTCGACTACCGGTATCCGCGGCGCCTTGTTCCCGATGCCAAGCTGGCGCTCGTCGAGAAGATGGACCGATTCGTGGAACGCCGCGGTGAGCCGATGCTGTCAGAATACGGCCCCGAGGAGATCGACACTGAGATGGAGCGGGCCGGCTTCACGGCGATCGATCACGTCTCGCCGACCGAACAAGTGCGGCGCTACCTGCAGGAACGCCGCGACATCCCCGAGCCGCCCCCCAACTTCGCGTTCGCCCTGTTCGAGAAGAGCAGCACGAGCAAGTGATCCGTGCTCCCGTTCGCTGTGGCGCGGCCCGGCGGCTCCACCTGCGGAGCGTCAGGGCGCCGCACGAACGCACCGCGGACGCGGACAATCCCGACCGCGAACTGGTCGAGAAGCGAGCCGACTACGCGGAGACCGGCATCCCGGAGTACTGGATCGCCGACCCGCGCGACGAGACGATTCGCGTGCTGACGCTGCGGGGCACCGCCTACTTCGAGCAAGCTGTGTATCGACACGGCAACGCGGCGCCGTCGGCTCTGCTCGCCCGCTTCTCTGCCGAGGTGAGCACGGTGTTCGACTCCCCGGTGGCCGGCGTGCAGCCCTTCGTATCGCCGAGCGACCGTGCTGTTTCATCCAAAGAGACTGCGGTAATCGCCGCGGAACACCAACGGTTGGAGACGCCTGTTCTCCTGCGTGACCGGCCCGCCCGACAGAATCTGACGTGCTCGCAGAGCATCGGAATCGTCGAGAAAGCTACCGGTATGGACGAAGTGATCGGGAAAGAGCAGGTCGAACTCCGTGCGATAGCCGTCGTCAATGATCACGAAGCGCCCGACGTCCGGGTGCGTGTCCAGGTACTGCTTTACTTCGCCTGCGCGGTAATGCGGCGCACCCAGGTGGTCGCACGTGCGATCAGTGACCAGGTGATCGAGGTCGTGAATGCGGAACAGCGCCTGGAGTTGCGCCACCGACCGCCGTTGCCGCCAATCCGAACTGACCACGACCTTTGCGTCGTGGTCGTCGCATAGCGCGCGCAGCCGCGCCACCGCCACGGCGTGCCAGTCATGGACGACGGCTCCCAGGTCGTACTCGTTCACCTCCCGGTATTCGGCGCCGAACCGCTCGGCGAGGCGTTCCCGCAACGCGACGAGGTCGTGCTTGAAACGCTTCTGGCTCGACGGCGGCTGCAACACTCCGTCGATGTCCAGGAAGACGATCCGGCTCGTAGGTGGGCTATCGTGCATCAATAGGTACCATCCCGAGAGTCCTCGGTTGTGCCGCCGCGCGTCAACAACGCGTCCAATCCGTTACTCTTGAGGAGCGGGACGAGCCTCCCTGCAAGCCTGCATGATAACTAGTTGACTGTGCAGGTGACGCTTCAATGAGGCCGCCGGAATTCACCGGCGGAAACGTGGGCGGGTGGCAGATTCGCACGACCATCCCGTTCGGCGCTTCAATGAGGCCGCCGGAATTCACCGGCGGAAACGTCTGGGCAAACGAAACGCTGAGGTGCACTTCGTCAAGCTTCAATGAGGCCGCCGGAATTCACCGGCGGAAACCCGACTCACCGCAGGTCGCAAAGCGTTTCGTAGGCTACCGGCTTCAATGAGGCCGCCGGAATTCACCGGCGGAAACCTCCCCTCGGTGTAGGACGCCCCCACGAGCGACACGCCGCTTCAATGAGGCCGCCGGAATTCACCGGCGGAAACACGCCGTAGAACCCCAGGTCCTCGTAGTGCCCCTCGTAGCTTCAATGAGGCCGCCGGAATTCACCGGCGGAAACACGCCGTAGAACCCCAGGTCCTCGTAGTGCCCCTCGTAGCTTCAATGAGGCCGCCGGAATTCACCGGCGGAAACTACTTCTTTTCGACCTTGTGAACCTCTACGTTCGTGAAGCTTCAATGAGGCCGCCGGAATTCACCGGCGGAAACAACATCATCGGCGCGCTTGCCGGTTGCAAGCCAATTAGCGCTTCAATGAGGCCGCCGGAATTCACCGGCGGAAACGACACGCGGCCGCGGTGCTGCACGCGGGAAGCGGCGCTTCAATGAGGCCGCCGGAATTCACCGGCGGAAACCGTGGTGAGCGCCATGCTTGCCTGTCTGGTGTTCATCATGCTTCAATGAGGCCGCCGGAATTCACCGGCGGAAACATCACACAAAGCCTGCCGAGCGCATGGTCGCTAATCTCGCTTCAATGAGGCCGCCGGAATTCACCGGCGGAAACCGCATACCTGCTCGGTCGTGCCGTCAGCACGGCGCAGCGTGCTTCAATGAGGCCGCCGGAATTCACCGGCGGAAACCAGCTTCCTCGTATGCTGCAGCAGTTAGCAGAATATGTCTGCTTCAATGAGGCCGCCGGAATTCACCGGCGGAAACCAGGTTGCACAGCCCGGCATCCACGGGGTGTGCGAAGCTTCAATGAGGCCGCCGGAATTCACCGGCGGAAACGCCGACCCGGAGGTCACGTTCAACACGCGCCCGGCGGGGCTTCAATGAGGCCGCCGGAATTCACCGGCGGAAACTTGAAGATCATAGACCGAGACGTCGAAATGCGGCACGGCTTCAATGAGGCCGCCGGAATTCACCGGCGGAAACACGGCATAATCATCTACCGGAGTAGCGGAATTGGAAACGCTTCAATGAGGCCGCCGGAATTCACCGGCGGAAACTACGCTTAGCTTCCGGGTTCTTAATCCGTGTAGATTCATGCTTCAATGAGGCCGCCGGAATTCACCGGCGGAAACCATCCTGTACATGATGGTACATTTGAGTACCATTAGGCGGCTTCAATGAGGCCGCCGGAATTCACCGGCGGAAACACCGATGAAAATTCTGGAGCGCCGGCGCGAACGGCTCCTGCTTCAATGAGGCCGCCGGAATTCACCGGCGGAAACATGTATCGCGGCGCCGCGCGCGTCCGATACCTGCACGCTTCAATGAGGCCGCCGGAATTCACCGGCGGAAACCAGCGCTGCGTTTCGATGGCGCTGGCAACCCAGCCATCGAGCTTCAATGAGGCCGCCGGAATTCACCGGCGGAAACCACCCATAGGCCGACCGGGGTTTGCGCCGGCCCCTTCCGCTTCAATGAGGCCGCCGGAATTCACCGGCGGAAACCCCGCCCGGATCTCGGGTGGAAGACAAGATCGCCTGGGCGCTTCAATGAGGCCGCCGGAATTCACCGGCGGAAACACCCGAACTGACCCGGAGGGTACAGTTGACGAAAAGCCGCTTCAATGAGGCCGCCGGAATTCACCGGCGGAAACGGCTCACAGGACTTGATACACGCCGCGCAACAACAGGCTTCAATGAGGCCGCCGGAATTCACCGGCGGAAACACCGGGACGGACGTTACCCTGGAGACGGAGACGCACGCTTCAATGAGGCCGCCGGAATTCACCGGCGGAAACGCGTTCTGGGAACGACTCGACGAGGAGTACGGCAACACCGCTTCAATGAGGCCGCCGGAATTCACCGGCGGAAACCCGTTCGAGCAATTCATGGCGCAGCGTGAGGCGCTGCGCTTCAATGAGGCCGCCGGAATTCACCGGCGGAAACTACTATTGTCGCACATCCGTCAACCCCCGTCAACCCCTGCTTCAATGAGGCCGCCGGAATTCACCGGCGGAAACGTCACCGGACTCGGCGCGTGGATCGACGGCGCGTTCGGGGCTTCAATGAGGCCGCCGGAATTCACCGGCGGAAACCCGTCCCCTCCGGGATCGGATCACTCCCATCATCCCCGCGCTTCAATGAGGCCGCCGGAATTCACCGGCGGAAACACTGACCCCGGAGGGTCAACCAGTGACGAAAAGTCAGCTTCAATGAGGCCGCCGGAATTCACCGGCGGAAACACGCCGTTCAGCGCGACATTGAGCGACTGCCGATCGCCGCTTCAATGAGGCCGCCGGAATTCACCGGCGGAAACACGCCGTTCAGCGCGACATTGAGCGACTGCCGATGGCCGCTTCAATGAGGCCGCCGGAATTCACCGGCGGAAACGTTTCGACCGCCTCAGGATGCCCGCACAGCGCGATTCCGCTTCAATGAGGCCGCCGGAATTCACCGGCGGAAACCAGCGGCCGCCGTGCCAGCGCAGATACTCATTCACCGCCGCTTCAATGAGGCCGCCGGAATTCACCGGCGGAAACCCATCCGCACCACCCTTGTCGAACCGCTGGAGGAGGGGGCTTCAATGAGGCCGCCGGAATTCACCGGCGGAAACTGCGCCGACGAGGTCGTCCGCTTGTGTGAAGATGACGCCGCTTCAATGAGGCCGCCGGAATTCACCGGCGGAAACCAGGTAGTATATTGATAGTGGGCGGTTGACGCCAGCCCGCTTCAATGAGGCCGCCGGAATTCACCGGCGGAAACGCCAGCGGCGGCCCGCTGCTCGGCCGGGTCCGGCTCGCTTCAATGAGGCCGCCGGAATTCACCGGCGGAAACTCGTAGAGCACCTGGAAGTCGAAGGACACGCGCTCCTCGCTTCAATGAGGCCGCCGGAATTCACCGGCGGAAACGCACCACGTGAACGGTGACCCCGGCGACAACCGGATCGGGCTTCAATGAGGCCGCCGGAATTCACCGGCGGAAACTTGCTCCCGATCCTCCGCCTCCGGTGAGGGCTACGTCGGGCTTCAATGAGGCCGCCGGAATTCACCGGCGGAAACCACCTGCGCGGCGCACCGAGCGGTCGCGTGTACGAAGTGCTTCAATGAGGCCGCCGGAATTCACCGGCGGAAACTTCACCACCACGGGTGCCTACGCGGGCGGAGTGGCGGCTTCAATGAGGCCGCCGGAATTCACCGGCGGAAACGGCACCGACTTCCGCCCGGTGTTCGAGTACATGGAACGCGCTTCAATGAGGCCGCCGGAATTCACCGGCGGAAACGCCGACGTGCTCACCCTGCGTGACGGTCAGAGACTCCGCGCTTCAATGAGGCCGCCGGAATTCACCGGCGGAAACTCGCGGGTGCCGGGGTGGCGGAGGCGCGGGCGGTTCAAGTGCTTCAATGAGGCCGCCGGAATTCACCGGCGGAAACCGGAAGACCATAGCCAGCGACGGACGCAAGCTTTTCTAGCTTCAATGAGGCCGCCGGAATTCACCGGCGGAAACGCGCTGCGCGATTGGTTGTCGTCAGAGTGGATCACAGACGCTTCAATGAGGCCGCCGGAATTCACCGGCGGAAACTCGGCGCCGATAGCGACGCAGCCAACAACCCGAACGGGGCTTCAATGAGGCCGCCGGAATTCACCGGCGGAAACGCCGCGAGGTCACGTGCTATCGCATCGTCCCACCCCACGCTTCAATGAGGCCGCCGGAATTCACCGGCGGAAACGGAGCCATCGACGTGGCCTCATGCGTCTCACATTGCCCTGCTTCAATGAGGCCGCCGGAATTCACCGGCGGAAACGCGGACATCGTAGGGCAAGGGGCCGACGACATCACAATCGCTTCAATGAGGCCGCCGGAATTCACCGGCGGAAACCCACGTGACAGTTGAAGAGGCTCTGCAACAGGTAAACCAGCTTCAATGAGGCCGCCGGAATTCACCGGCGGAAACCAGTGTTGCCGGCAAGGTTGCGCGCGGGTGGCGCGGCTGGGCTTCAATGAGGCCGCCGGAATTCACCGGCGGAAACTTGCGCAAGGCGAGCGTCGACGCTTCAGAGGTGTCATTGCTTCAATGAGGCCGCCGGAATTCACCGGCGGAAACCTGTTCTCGACGCCGACGCGCTTCGCCAAGCTCACCTGGCTTCAATGAGGCCGCCGGAATTCACCGGCGGAAACCTCGACCTGGAGGATTCGGAGCGCCGCGTGAAGGTGCTTCAATGAGGCCGCCGGAATTCACCGGCGGAAACCCGTGATGCGCACTCAATACCGCTGCTCCGCCTACCCCGCTTCAATGAGGCCGCCGGAATTCACCGGCGGAAACTCATCGGGGCCGGCGGAGCCCTCGTCGGCGGAATCGTCGGCTTCAATGAGGCCGCCGGAATTCACCGGCGGAAACATCGACCGCCTCATGAGGAAGGGCGCCACTCTACAGGCTTCAATGAGGCCGCCGGAATTCACCGGCGGAAACTGGCGCAGCAATCCGACCAGCAACGCCAGGCCTCCTGGGCTTCAATGAGGCCGCCGGAATTCACCGGCGGAAACGGACGGCGATCAACTCTTCGCTGTGCGGGGAATTATTGAGCACAATGCGAGCGCTGAAGCACGACCGTTGATGGCGGGGAAGCATTTTCGAAACCTCTTGGTATTCTAATCCATATCTCTGTGTATGTCAAAGACCTGGCGCCTTGCGAGCGGTCCCTTGGAGTGCGCGCGGCACCGGAGCGCTCGGTCGGCGGCGGCAGCGGCCATCACACGATGACGGGCTCCCGCTTCAGCGGATGGAATGGTTTTCCCAGACTGGTCACCCGCGGTTCAATGGAGTCGGCGACGCCAATGTCGACCAACACCACATGATCCGCATTATGATCTATCAGACGGTCCAGATTGGCAAGCAGTTCGGCCTGCCGGCGGCGGTTCAATCGGCACTGGAATACGGAAAGCTGCACCCACGCGCCGTAGCCGTTCATCAGCTTGAATACCTTTCGCCAACGCCGCTGATCGGCGATGTCGTATGCGACGATGAACAGATGCTCTTCCATCGGCGCTAGCGGGTCGTGAAGTTCGGATACGCGGGGATCTCACCGAGCATGAATCGGCCCAGCAGGCGGGCCTGGATCTCCATGAGCCGGCGGTAGCTTACCCGGTACCCGAATAGCGGGTGCACGATCTCGTGGCCCAGGCGGCGCTCGAACGCGCCGATCAGGTGGCGCCTGCCGTCCGGCGTCAGGGCGACGGCCCCGGCGGCGGCCCTGAAGTCGGATGCCTTCACTTCGCCGTTGTTGATTACCTGCACCACCACCGAGTCGGCGAGCAGCGGTCGAAACGGCTCCATGAGATCCAGGGCGAGGGCGGGACGGCCGTAGCGCGGCTGATGAAAGAGACCGCGAAACGGATCGAACCCGACCGCGGCGAGCGTCACGGTCCAGGCTCGGACGAGCAACGAGTACGCGAACGACAGCAGCGCGTTGACCGGGTCGGTTGGCGGGCGCCGGTTGCGCTTCTCGAAGTCGAACGCTCCCTGCCCCTCGCGCATCCCCTCGCTGATCATGGCCCCGAACACGCGGAAGTAGCGCGCGGCGGCGGTGCCCTCTACGCCGAGCAGCACCGACAGCGACCGGCAGCGAGCCACGCGCCTGCTGTCGTCCCGGAGCTCGATCATCACGTCGTGGCTGCTGGCGGGGCCTTTCCAGTTGCGGCGCAGCAGAGTGCGGGAGTTGAGGATCTTGGCCCGCACCAGGTCCTTCGCGAACCGCAGACACACGTCCTCGTCGAAGCTGGCCCGATACTGGGCGGTGCGCAGTTCCACGTTCTTGTGTCCGTTGCCAACCGTGTGGCCGTAGAACCAGCCGCCGTGGCTGTGCCAGGTAACCGGAATCCCCCGCCACATCAACTCCTGCAGGCAAGGCGTGGTGACGTACACGCTGCCCATCAGCACCACCTGCGAGGTCTCCGGCAGGCGGGCGGTAGTTACCTTCTCGTCCTTGACGCTGACCACCAGGTTTTCGCCCGACTTGGCCACCCTTGCGCCGCGCGCCTGCACGTACAGCGGCAGCGCATCGGTCCCCGGCACCGCAATCGGCCGCGGCGCCATTTCTGGACGCGACAGCAGCCGCAGGTGGTTGATCTCATCCGGCAGGCAGATGTTCACCAGTGAGCAGCGCGGACACTTCGGGCTGTCCTCCAGCGGCGGCGGGATCACTCCCTCGGCCGCGACCCGCCGCAGCCCGGCAACCGCCTGCTTGGTGGCGGACACCAGTTCCTCGTCGAACGGCACCCGAACGCGCTCGCGTCCGGCTACGAAGTAGAGTACGCCCTCGTCACATCGGTACCCCCGGTCACGCAGGATCAGGCCCTGAACGCACAGTTGCACCCGCTCCGGTTCGTACGCGCCGCCCTTCACGTGCGGGCGCTTGCCGCGCTTGTAGTCGACCGGTACGACCCCACCATCCGCCACCTCGATCAGGTCCATGCGCGAGATCAAGCCGAGCCGCTGCGACGACAGCGTGACCGACCTGGCGTGCAGCTTCTCGTACTCTCCGGCGTCGGCGGCTGCCGGCAACGACCCGCCACTTCGGTCCACCCTGCGGTGGGCGTGCCTTCCCTCGACCGTGTCCGCCGAGTCCGCCCACTCACCCTGCACCCACTCCAGGTACGCCAGTCGCGGACAGTACGCGTACTCATTGACCATGCGCGCCGGCACCAGCGGGGGTGCCTCACCGGGAGCCGGGAACGCAAGTTCGCCTTGGCGCGGCGGGGCGTTCCGTTCGACTTGTGCCTTCCGGTCGCCAACCAGCCGCGGTGCGTCGTGTGCAGCAGCGGCACGTCTATCATCATTCCCGCTCATGAGATCGAACCGTCACCTCCTGCGTACGACCGGCACTCTGCCTCTACCCCAAGTCTCGGTCACCGCGCACCCACCTTGAGCCGACGTGCCGGCTGGATTGCCGTGGGGCGCGGACCCGGAACGCGCGCGATGATGTAGACTGGCGCCGCGGAGGTGCGGCGGGTGAGGATTACGAACGTCAAGGTGGATCTGTGCAGTTGGGAGACCGAGCCGTGGAAGACCGGCGTTGGCGCCGCGTTCGGGGGTCAGGTGCAGCTCGGAGTCGTGACGGTGGAGACCGACGCCGGCGTCAGCGGCAACGCGTTCCTGGGCTCGTCGATGGTCGGGGCGGAGCATTCGGCACGCGCGCTGGTCGAATTCGTAAAGCCGCACCTGGTGGGCGAGAACGCGCAGGACATCGGGCGGCTGTGGTGGCGGATGTGGAAGCTGAACCGCTCGGTGTCCACGAGCGTGATCGGCGCCATCGACGTGTGCCTGTGGGATATCAACGGCAAGGTAGCCGGCCAGCCGATCCACCGCCTGCTCGGCACCTGCAAGGACTCGGTGCCGGCCTACTCCAGCACCGCATACCACGCCACGCCGGAGGAGTACGTCGAGGAGGCGCTGCGCTTCAAGGAGATGGGCTGGACGGCGCACAAGCTGCACCCGCACGGCGAGCCGCGGGCCGACGTGGCGATCTGCGCGGCGGTGCGCGGCGCGGTGGGCGGCGACATGGTGCTGATGCTGGACTCGATGTGGGCCTACCAGTACGCCGATGCGCTGCGCGTCGGACGCGCCGTCGAGGAGTTGGACTACTACTGGTACGAAGATCCGCTGGTGGAGGAGGACGTCTACCACTACGTCAAGCTCGGCCAGAAGCTGGACATACCGATCATGTCCACCGAGTTCGCGCCCGGCCGGTTCTACGGCATGGCGGCCTGGATCACCCGCTACGCCACCGACATCCTGCGCGGCGACGTGGCGGTTACCGGCGGCATCACTCCCCTGGTCCGCCAGTGCCACTTGGCCGAGGGCTTCAACATGCGCTGCGAAATACACCACGGCGGCAACAGCCTGAACAACGTCGCCAACCTGCACGTCACCATGGCGGTGCCCAACTGCGAGTACTACGAGTTCTTCCCCTGCACCGGCGCCAACATGTACGGCCTGGTCGAGGACATAGCCGTGGATGCGCAGGGCCGCGTGCACGCCCCGACCGCGCCGGGGCTCGGCTACCAGATCGACTGGGACCTGCTGTACCGCAAGCGAACGGCTACGGTCGAGTAGCCGGAGGGGCAGCGAGCATGAACGTCACCATCGTCGCCGCGCTGCAGGAGGAACTGGATGCGTTCGACGGCGCGCACGACCTCGCGCCGGTTGGAGAGCCGGGGCCGTTCGCCGCGTTTCGGTTCCGGACGGCGCCGCCGTGGTGACACTGCTGCGCGGCGGCGTCGGCAAGGCGAGCGCCGCGATGGTGGCGCAATACGCGGTCGACCGCCTCGCCCCCGACTACCTGGTGATGACCGGCATCTGCGGCGGCCTTGGCGACCGCCTGGCGCTGGGAGATGTCGTGGTGAGCCGCGACTGCGTGCAACATGATCTGGACGTGACCGCACTCGGCTTCCCGCTCGGCCAGGTACCCTTTACCGAGCATCGCTTCCTCGCCGCCGACCCGCGGCTGGTCGAGCTGGCGCTGGCCACGCCGGTACCGGGGCAGCGGGTGGTGGCCGGGCGCATTCTCACCGGCGACCAGTTCATCAACGCGACCGACGCCGCGCGCATGGAACGGCTGCGCAGCCTGGACGGCGACGCGGTGGAGATGGAAGGGGCGGCGGTCGGCCTGGTGGCAACGGTGAACCGCATACCGTTCGTGATCATTCGCTCCGTGTCGGATCACGCCGACGGAGCAGCGCCCGTCGACTTCCGCGCCTGGCTGCGCCGCGCCGCCGCCAACTCCTACACCGTCTGCGCCGGCATCCTTCAGGGGCTGACCACCGCGGCTGCCCGTTCTCCCTCGCACCACGACAGTTGACCGCGACGGGGAAAACGCCGACCATAGCGAAACACAGCGACCCGACACGGAGGTATCGACATGCCCATGACCGGCGCGGCGCCGATTGCGGCTCCCGGCTGGACGGCCAACAAGGAAACCGGCGTCCGCATCGTGGACTGCGACGTGCACCACAGCTTCGAGAGCCCCGAACAGCTCCTGCCCTACCTGTCCAGGTTCTACCAGGAGCACCTGTACGACCAGGGCGTGCACTTCGCCGGCGGCGGCTACCCCAACACCCCGCTCCGCAAGACCCGCAACGACATCAAGGATCCCGACCTGAAGCGGCGCGATTTCAATTTCACCCTGGAGTTCACGCAGCGGGAGTTGCTCGACCCCTGGAACATCGACCTGGCGCTGCTGACCGGTTCTCCGTCCGACATATACGGCGCCGCCGGCCTGCCCGACCCCGACTACGGCGCCGCGCTGTGCCGCGCGTTCAACGATTACACCATCGAACACTGGCTGGAGCGCGACGAGCGCGTGGTGCACGCCATCCTGGTGGCGCCCACCGATCCGGCGCAGGCGGTGGCCGAGATCAACCGCCTCGCCGGGCGCAGGGACACCGTCGCCGTGCACGTCCCGCTGAGCACCGCAATGCCGTTCGGCAACCGTTTCTTCCATCCGATCTGGGAGGCGTGCGCCGAGCATGGCCTGCCGGTGGTGTCGCACATCGGCGGCGGCGGCCCGACCGGCAACACCATGACGCCGGTCGGCTATCCCACCTACTATATGGAGACGCGCATGGCGCGCCCGGCGGCGGCCAGTGCGCAGGCGGCGTCGCTGATCTGCGAGGGCGTGTTCGAAAAGTTCCCGACCCTCAAGTTCGCGTTCATCGAGGTGCAGCAGCTCTGGGCGGTATCGGTGATGTGGCACATGGACTTCGACTGGAGGGCGATCCGCGACCAGACGCCGTGGCTCAAGCGGCTGCCGAGCGAGTACTTCCGCGAGCACATCCGCGTCGGCACCCAGCCGATGCACGAGCCCGCGCGCCCCGAGCAGTTGCAGCAGATGCTGGACATGCTGTGCGCTGACGAGACGCTGATCTTCTGCAGCGACTTCCCCCACTTCGACCAGAACGACCCGGTGACCGTGCTGCCGGGCATCTCCGACCACATGCGCCGCCGCATCTTCTCCGACAACGCGCTGGAGATGCTGCGCATGCCCGGGAACTAGGCGCCGTGGCGACTGCCGCCGACGGACGCGCGCGGCGGGTGGTGGTCGGCAAGGTGTCGGAGATCCCGGTGGGCGGGCGCAAGCTGATCGTGCCGTTCCGGGGCCGCGCCGGCATCGGCGTGTTCAACGTGGGCGGCACCCTGTACGCGCTGCGCAACATCTGCCCGCACAACCTCGGGCCGCTGTGCACCGGCCACGTCAGCGGGCGCTTCGTTGCCAGCGGCCCGCCGTCGCGCAACGGCGCCACCCTGACCATGGACCGCGACGGCGAGATACTGCGCTGCCCGTGGCACAACTGGGCGTTCGACATCACCGACGGAAGCTGCCTCGGCGACTCCCACCTGCGCGTCAAGACCTACCCGGTTTCGGTGGAAGGCGACGACGTAGTGGTTTCGTACGCCGAGGAATAATCCCGTCAGCGGCCACCGCTTCGGGAGGCCTCAGAGACAACGCGCGTCACGTCGCCGATGGGAACCGACAATGTCGTGTCCTCCAAAACGACGCAATCGCTGAGATCGGGCGTGAGTACGACTACGACGTGTCGGGACGCGTGCCCGTAGACTTCCCTTACCTTGGCGCGGACGGTGGACTGGTTACCCCAGGGAATCTCGACGATTTCATCATACTTCGGCTCGCTGTCCTTCACAAGTTCCTCTCCTTCACCACGGACTGGCGATCTGTAGCTCGCCAGCAAGCCCGGTGGCGACGACTTGGTCCAGCTTCTGTACAAGCCTGCTCATGGTCGACTTGTACGTGCGGTAGGAAGACACGGTCGCGGTGATCCTCCGCGACTGACGCAACGCACCTACCTCGCTCTCGTTGCCATGCACGACAGCATTGCGAAATGAGACGAGCAGTTCAAGGCGCCGAAGGTCGCGGTCAGCGTTGCCGTATAGACCCTGTAGACCGCGAACGATGTCCAAACCCATTCGCCCGAAGTCGTTCTTCAACGCGTCTCGTCGGGGATTCCTTTTGTCGAGCGCTCGATTCTGCCGCAACAGGACTCCCAGCGTGCGACGCTGGGTGGCGGTCGCGTGGGACAAGTATACATCGGTCGCTTCGTCGTGAAGCTCTCGGCAATAGACTTGGAACTGTCCCACCAGAGCGACAAACAGGCTCCGATTCAACTGCTCGGTGTCCCAACGTCGTCCTCGCCGGGTTCCGCGCGCGTCCATCTCGCTGCTTCTGCCTCCGACTCGCCGACCTATCCGACTTCGCTCGTCGAAGATGGCGTGGTCACGTGGTGCACTGATGGATTGGAGCGCTGCTCCCGGCCGAGCAGTTGGTAGAGGCGGTGGTAGAGGCCGCCGGCGGCGAGCAGTCTGCCGTGTGTGCCGCGCTCGACGATACGGCCGCGGTCGAACACCAGGATCAGGTCAGCCGCCATGATCGTGCTGAGCCGGTGAGCGACGATCATCGCCGTGCGGCCGGTCACCACGCGCGCCAGCGCCTCCTGAATCAGCGCCTCGGCGTGGGTGTCGAGGTGGCTGGTGGCCTCGTCCAGGATCAGCACCCGCGGATCCTTGAGGATGACGCGGGCGATCGCCAGCCGCTGCTTCTCGCCGCCGCTGAGCCGGTAGCCGCGCTCGCCCACCACGGTGTCGTAGCCGGCCGGCAGCGCGCTGATGAAGTCGTGGATGTTGGCGGCGCGGCACGCTTCCTCGATCCGCCCGTCGCCCGCTTCCGGCGCCGCGTAGCGCAGGTTGGCGCGCACCGAGTCGTGGAACAGGTAGGGTTCCTGCGTGACCATGCCCACCTGCCTCGCCAGCGACTCCACGGTCAGCGAGCGCAGGTCGCGGCCGTCGAGCAGGATCTGGCCCTTGACCGGGTCGTACAGGCGCGGCACCAGGTAGGTGAGCGTGGTCTTGCCGGACCCGCTCGGCCCCACCAATGCCACCGTCTGGCCCGGCGTCACCGCAAAGCTCACCTCCTCCAGCGCCCACTCGCGCGCCTGGTGCGGTGCCGGCTCACGCGGCCGGGCGCCGCCGTCCGTCCCCGCATCGCTCGATCCGCCGAGCACCGCCGGCCGCCAGGGACCTGCTTCCGCCGCACCGTCGCCCGCGTCTTCCCCGTGCACGTTTCGCCGGCGCGGGGAGATCACGGCATCGCTCCTGCCGCGTGCCGAAGCCCGCCCGTCGCCCGCGCGGTCCCGGTACACGGGGTCGGAGACCGCCACCGGCTGCCAGGGACTCGCGGCGGTATTCCAATCGCCCGATTCCGCGTGGGGGCTGCCCGTACCGGCGCTGCCGGCGGCCCGCTCGCCGCGCGGACCGCCGGCGCCTTTCCCGTCCGGCCGGGAACCCGCGGCGTCCGTGGGCGAGCCGAATCTCGCTCCGCTGAACGCCATGTCCTCGGCGCGCGCGGCGCGCTTGGCCTCGCTCAGCAGCAGGCGTCCGTCGCGCTCGTAGCGGAAGCTCACGGCGCGGAACTCCAGGTGCCCCACGGCGTCGGCCAGGGGTGCCGCGTCCGCCGCCTCCTCGATGTCCACCGGCAGGTCGAGCACCTCGAACACCCGCTCGAAGCTCACCAGCGACTGCGCCACCACCACCGGTACGTTGCTCAGCGAACTCAGCGGTCGGTACAACTGCGTCAGGTAAGCGCTGAACGCCACCACCGTCCCGATGGACAGCGCGTCGCGGATCACCAGGTGGCCGCCCACCAGGTAGATCGCCGCCGTGCCCACCGCCGTCGCCACGCCCATGAAGATGAAGAAGCGGCTCGCCACCACCGCCTGGCGCACGCTGCCGTCGCGCACCGCCCCCGCCTGCTCGCCGAACCGGCGCTGCTCCTCCCGCCGGCGCCCGAACAGCTTCACCAGCAGCATGCCGCTGATGTTCAGGGTCTCGTTCATGATCGCACCGAGGCGCGCGTTGTGCTCCATCAGCTTGCGCGACGCATCGCGCAGCGCCCCGGCGAACCGCTTGCCGAGCAGCAGGAACGCCGGCAGCACCACCATGCCGAGCAGCGTCAGCCGCCACTCCAGCGCCAGCATCACCGACAGGGTCGCCGCCACCGAGACCACGTTGGTGACCACGTCCACCAGCGTGTTGGTGACCGCGTTCTGGGCGCCGGCGACGTCGTTGTTGAGCCGGCTCACCAGCTCGCCGCTCTTGTTGGTGGTGAAGAAGCGCAGCGACATGCGCTGCAGGTGGCTGTACAGGGCGCTGCGCAGGTCGAAGATTATGCCGGCGCCAATCGCCGCATCCAGCGCGCGCTGCCAGATTCGCAGCAGCGCGTTCGCCACCGGGATGGCGATCAGCACCGCTGCCAGCAGGTTGAGGCGCCGCACGTCGCCGGCCGGCAGCGTGCGGTCGATCAGGTCGCGCAGCACCAGCGGCGTCAGCAGGCCAAGGCCGATGGTGGCCAGAATGATGGCCAGCAACAGCAGCATGCGCCACCAGTAGGGCCGCGCGTAGCCAAGCACCCTCCGCAGCAGCATGCGAGTCACCTGGGGGCGCGGGTTGTCGTCGCCGTGGCGCAGCAGGTACCGGTAACCTCCGCGTTGGCCATACATGCCCGCCATTGTTGCGCCGGTCGGCCGTTTACTCAACCGCGCAACCCCGAAGCGCCAACGATCAAGTGACCGGTTGCGAAGTGCGCCGAGGATTGACAACAGCGTACGTATCTGCGAAAAGAGTCAGGTGCCGCTACGCTACTCCCACCATGCGATGGAGCGGATGGGGAGCAGGGCATCACTCGCCGGATGGTCGAAGCCGTGGTGGCGGCTGCGCAGACGGTGATCCGCGGTGCCACCGCCGATGAATACGATGCGGACGTGGAGCACCGAAGAATGCGCGTTGTGGTAGCTCGCCGGGATACACCACTCGTCACACCGTGTACTGTCCAGGAGGAGGCCCGCGATGCAACTTCGGTTTGATTCCGATGCAGATGTGATCTTTTTGGCGCTCCGCGCGGCAGAAGGAGGGGAAGCCGGCGGGAAGCGCCTTGACGATGCGCGGATCGCCCACCTGGATCGTGCCGGACGCGTGTTCGCGTACGAGTTTCTGCGGGTCAGCCGCGGTGTTTCGCTCACCGGAATCGACACGAACGAGGCCGGCCGCATCCGTGAAGCGATCAAGCCGATCGTTCAGCTCGCGGTCGCCTGAGGTAGGCCGGTCGGGCCGGAGGCGGTGCCGCAGGCGGCGACTTCGCGGCACTGGCAGGTAGCTCAACGAGACGGTGGCAGAGGGCGCCCGGGCGGCCGGCAGTTCGGCGTGACGGGCATTCTCCAAGGTCCACGTTGTCCCGGCGTACCTCACGAGGCTGACAGATGGATCACAACGAACGGATGGCGCTGGTGACGGGTGGCGGCTCCGGGATCGGGCGCGCCTGCGCGGCGGCGCTGGCGGCGGAAGGGCTTGCCGTGATGGTGGCTGACCGTGATGACGGCGGCGGCGAGGAGACGGTGCGGCGGATCGCCGCGGCCGGCGGGCGCGCCCGCTTCGCGCCCTGCGACGTGCGTGATCCGCAACAGATCGAGGCCGCCGTGCGCACTGCCGCGGACGCACTCGGCCCGCTGAGCTGCGCGGTAAACAGCGCCGGCGTGCTGCGCGCCGGCGGCACCCTGGAAGGCACGCCGGAGGACTGGCAGCTCACGCTGGCGGTCAACCTGACCGGCGTGTGGAACGCGATGCGCGCCGAGATCGCGCACCTGCTGGAGCAGGGCGGCGGCGCCATCGTCAACGTGGCGTCGATCTACGGCGTGGTCGGCTCGGCATCCAGCGCCGCCTATACCGCCAGCAAGCACGGCGTGGTCGGCCTCACCCGGTCGGCGGCCCTGCAGTACGCCGCGCGCTCGATCCGGATCAACGCCGTGTGCCCCGGCCACAGCCACACTCCGATGACCGCTCCCCTCCTGGACGACCCGGTCTGGCTGCCGCGGCGGCTCGCCCGCTACCCGATGGGCCGGCTGGCGCAGCCGGAGGAGACCGCCGAGCTGGTGCGCTGGCTGTGCTCGGACGCGGCCTCGTTCGTCACCGGCCAGGCGCTGCCGGTGGACGGCGGCTATACGGCGCAATGACGATTCCGGTAGCATAGCGAGCCAGCCTGATCTGCCGGAGTGGTGGAATTGGTAGACACTGGGGACTTAAAATCCCCTGGTTTTGACGACCGTGCCGGTTCGAGTCCGGTCTCCGGCAACCCGCCGCCGTCAGCCTGCGCGCAGACAGCCGTCGATAGCCGCGCGCAGGCGCTTGTCGGGAGCCGCCCACGCCAGACGGTATCCGCTGGCCGTCAGCCGCAGTCCGCTCGCCGTCATCTGCGTCCGCCGGCCGAACACGCGTTCGGAGCCCACCACCCGCGCCCGCGCACAACTGAACCGCTCGCCCGGAGCCGCGATCATCAGCTCCACATCCTCACCCACGTCCAGCAGTCCCAGGTCGTCGGCGGCGAGGAACAGGTGGCGGTGCGACAACTCGCGCGCATGGAACTGCATGAGCCGCGTTTTGCCGTCCGCCATCAACTGGCGCAGGTAGACCGGGACGGCAACGTGCTCAGCCACGGGCGAAGGGCAGGTGGGGCTTACTTGCGGCGCCGCCAGAACCGAAACTTCTCCACGTAACCGCAGTCGTCCGGCAGGTAGCGGGAGAACAGCGCGTGCAGGATGGTCACCTGCCGGCACTCCGCGCACTCCTTGAAGCGGGTGTCGTACGTCGTGCACAGGTTGCTTTCGGTATCCAGGAACCGGCACGGCAGATCCTTGTGCACCACCAACTCGCCGGCAACGCGGTCGCGCCGGTAGCAGCAGGCTCCGCACTGGGTACAGATGTCGTCCCACCACTCCCGCACCGGACGCGCAGTACCGCTCTCCATCGCTGCGATGATACCCGGCCCGGCAGCCGTGCGCCACCCCACCGCCCCCGCACCGCCCCCGCACCGCCCCCGCCAGGCGTCTCACCGGCATCCGGCAGGCGCGCTACGCACCCACGTGACGGCTATAATCGCAACAGCATGCGCTTCCGCGGCGCGGCGCTGGCGATCTTCTCGGCGCTGCTCTTGGCCCTGGCCCTGCCCAACGACCTGTTCCCCTACGGCAGCCCGCTGCTCGGCGTGTTCGCCCTGGCGCCGCTGCTGGCAGCCCTCTACCGCACCCCCAGCTACGCGGCCGCCGCCCGCATAGGGGTGATTTTCGGCGCCGTGTCGAGCGCTGCGAGCAACTTCTGGCTGATGTTCTTCCAGAGCTTCTCGGTGTGGACGCTCGGCGGCGTTACCCTCGCCTACGTCGCCTACTTCGCGGTACTCGGGCCGCTGCTGCGCTTCTTCGCCGGGGCGCCCGGCGGCAAGCCGCGCCGCACGTCGCCCGCCATGCCGGGCGGGAGTGCACTCGCCATGCCGGGCGGGAGTGCACTCGCCATGCCGGGCGGGATTGCACTCGCCATGCCGGGCGGGAGTGCACTCGCTATGCCGCGCGCGTATCGTCCCTTCGCCGTCGCCCTCCTGTGGACCCTGTACGAGTACCTCAAGTCGACCGGCTACCTCGGTTACCCGTGGGGCCTGATCGCCTACCCGATGCACGCCATCACGCCGCTGGTCCAGTTCGTGGACATCACCGGCGTGTGGGGGCTGTGCCTGTTGATGGCGCTGGTAAACGCCGCGGCCGCGGAGTGGCTCGACCTCGCACTCGACCGGCGCCGGCCGCCGCGCGTGCCGGCCCGCCTGTGGCAGGCCACCGCCGCCGTGGCGCTGCTGGCCGGAGCCGCTTTCGGTTACGGCGCCGCGGCGCTCGGGCGGCCGCTGCCGCGGACGGCGACGCTCGACGTCGTGCTGGTGCAGCACAACGCCAACCCGTGGCAGAGCGGCGACGACGACGCCGTGCTGGCCACGCTGCAGCGCCTCACCGGCGAAGGCCTGGCGGCCGCGCCGGCGCCGCCCGACCTGGTGGTATGGAGCGAGACGGCGCTGACCTGGCCGGTGATCGGGGCGCAGGCCGCGGACGCCGACACGCCGGCGGTGCCCGCAGCGCTCACGGGGCTGACGGTGCCGCTGCTCACCGGCGTGCCGTGGGTGGTCGGCACCGAGCCCCTGCAGGCGATGAACGCCGCCGCGCTGGTGGCGCCCGCCGGGGCCGTGCTCGACCACTACGGCAAGCAGCATCTGGTGCCGTTCGCGGAGAGCGTGCCGTTCTGGGAGGTGCCGGCCATCCGCCGGCTGTTCAGGGACCTGATCGGCCTGCAGGCGCCCTGGGTGCCGGGCGCCGCGGCCACCGTCTTCCAACTGCCGGTGCGCGACGGCGGCCCGGTGCGGTTCGCCACCCCGATCTGCTTCGAGGATGCCTTCCCCTACCTGAATCGCCGCTTCGTGCGCGCCGGCGCCGACCTGCTGATCAACCTCACCAACGACGCCTGGTCGCAGACCGTATCCGCGGAGACGCAGCACTTCGTTGCCGCCCGGCTGCGCGCCGTCGAGAACCGGCGCGTGCTGATCCGCGCCACCAACGGCGGCGTCACCGCGGCGGTCGATCCGTGGGGCCGCCTGATCGGCACCGCGGCCCCGTTGTTCACGGAGGCCGCGCTACGCCTCCAGGTGCCGGTGTACCGCCCCGCCGCCGACACCGCGTATACCCGCTTCGGCGACTGGCTGCCGGCACTGCTCGGCATCCTGCTGGCGCTGCTCCTCGTTACCCGGCAGCGCGGCGCGGCGCGAACCGGATAGCGTACCGGCCGCCGTGCTCCTGCAGCCGGCAGCGCGGCCCGAAGATCGCCTGCAGGTTGCGCCCGGTGAGGGCTTCGCGCGACGTCCCGCGCGCCACCGCCCGCCCGCGGTCGAGCAGCAGCACGCCGTCGTAGGAGCTGGTGATCTCGGCGATGTCGTGGGTCACGTACACCACCGTCAACTCCGGGCGCTGCCGGAACAGCGCGGCGAGGTCGTCGAGGAAGCGCTCGCGCGCCGCCGGGTCGAGGCCGATCGCCGGCTCGTCGAGCAGCAGCAGTTCCACGTCCGCGGCGAGGGCGCGCGCGATCAGCACCCGCTGCCGTTCTCCGGTCGACAGGGTGGCGAAGCGTCGCTCGGCCAAGTGTTCCACCGCCAACAGGGCAAGCTGGCGGGCGGCCCGCTCGCGGTCCGCCGCCGGCACCTCGCCATACAGCACCAGGCCGCCGCGCGCACGCGAGGCCACCACCTCGGCGGCGCTCATGAACGGCGGTATCTGGTAGCGTACGTCGCTGTGCACCCAGCCGATGCGGGCGCGCAGCAGGCGCAGGTCGGTGCGTCCGAAGCGCTCGCCGAGCACCTCGAGCGTACCCTCCGAGGGGTAGGAGTAGCCGGAGAACAGCCGCACCAGCGACGTCTTGCCGCTGCCGTTCGGGCCCAGCAGCACCCAGTGCTCGCCCGCCCCGACCGTCAGCGTGATGTCGTCGAGAATGCGCGCCCCGTCGATGATCAGCCCGATGCCGCGCGCCGCAACCGCCGCCGGCGGGCGCCGTCCATCACCGTCCGGCGTACGCTAATCTCCCACCGCGGTGGTGTTCATCGAACGCAGGAACGCCTCGTTGTTCTTGCTCAGGCGCATGCGCTCGAGCAGCAGCTCGATCACGCTCACCTCGTCCATCGGGCCGATCACCTTGCGCAGCACCCACATCTTGGCCAGCTCCTCGGCGGACAGCAGCAGTTCTTCCTTGCGGGTGGCCGACGCATTGATGTTGACCGCGGGGTACAGCCGGCGGTCCGCGAGCCTGCGGTCGAGCTTGATCTCCATGTTGCCGGTGCCCTTGAACTCTTCGAAGATCACCTCGTCCATGCGGCTGCCGGTCTCGATCAGGGCGGTGGCGACGATGGTCAGGCTGCCGCCGTGCTCGACGTTGCGCGCCGCGCCGAAGAACCGCTTCGGCTTGTGCAGGGCGTTGGAATCCACGCCGCCGGACAGAATCTTGCCGGAGGTGGGCACGGTCTGGTTGTAGGCGCGCGCGAGCCGGGTAATCGAGTCGAGCAGGATCACCACGTCCTTGCCGTGCTCCACCAGGCGCTTGGCCTTCTCGATCACCATTTCGGCCACCTGCACGTGGCGGGTGGCCTGCTCGTCGAACGTGGAAGACACCACCTCGCCCTGCACGTTGCGCTGCATGTCGGTCACTTCCTCGGGCCGCTCGTCGATCAGCAGCACGATCAGGAAGATGCCGGGGTCGTTCTCGGTGATGGCGTTGGCGATGCGCTGCATGATGACCGTCTTGCCGGCGCGCGGCGGCGACACGATCAGGCCGCGCTGGCCCTTGCCGATCGGGCAGAACAGGTTGATCATGCGCGTGGCCGGCTCGCCGCTCTTGGTCTCCATGTTGATCCGCTCCTGCGGATACAGCGGGGTCAGGCTCTCGAACGGGATGCGCGTCTGGGCGACCGACGGCTCGTCGAAGTTCACCCGCTCCACGCGCAGCATGGCAAAGAACCGTTCCTGCTCCTTCGGCGAACGGATCTGCCCCGACACGGTGTCTCCGGTCTTCAGGTTGAACAGGCGGATCTGCGACGGCGATATGTAGATGTCGTCCGGGCCCGGCAGGTAGCTGTAGTTGGGCGAGCGCAGGAACCCGTAGCCGTCGGGCAGAATCTCCAGTGCGCCGTGTGCGTAGATCACGCCATTGCGCTCGGTGTGCCGCTTCAGGATGGTGAAGATCAGCTCCTGCTTCTTCATCGACACCAGCATCTCCTGATTGCAGCCGAACTCCACCGCCATTTCGCGCAGCGCGGTAATCGGCTTCACCGACAGCTCATTGATGTGCAGCTTTTCCTCGTTGCCGGTCAGCACTACCGGTTCCGGCTGCACCGCGGTCATCTGCGGCACTCCGCGGCCGCGAGAGCGCCCGCGGCGGCGGCCCGCGGGCGGCCCATCGAGGTGGTTGCCGTCCACGTCGCGCCGCCCGCGCGAGCGGTCGGAACGCCCGCGCTCGTACTCCGGGCGCTCGTTCCCGGGCTGGCCGTTGCTGCCCGAGTCCTTCACCAGCTCCACCCGCAGGCGCCGCTTGCGGCCGCGCCGGGAGGGCCGTTCGCCGTTGTTTATTTCGGTGCGCCGCGGCGGCGGCGCGTCGTATTCCTCCGGCCGCGGCGCCGGGCGCGGCTCGGGAGCCGCCACGGCCGGCTCGGGCGAGGCCGCTGCCGGTGGGGCAGTTACGCCGTCGCGTTGGGATGGATCATGCTGGTTTCCCACGCTGGAGGTGGAAGCCTGGTCATCTGACATTGCGAGAACTCCGTGTGCCAAAGATGCACGTCGAACGAAACGCAGACGATGGTATGCCGTCGCTACGTCGTTTCTCGATTGAAGAGAGATTCGCTCAGGATGAGCGTGCCGGGACACCTGCGCTTGTGCACGAGCTGTTCCTCGGGAGAGGAGCACCGAATACCGGCGACAAGCCCCGCGAGCGCCCGGTTCCGATCTAACTTTAATCCCCCGGCGCGCGAACGTCAATGGGGTAGGCCGTGCGAATTTCTCCTTTTTGCGCGCTCTGCCCGCAACGCGGGAGCGCTCACCGGTCAGCCTCCGGCGCCACTTCATGCCCGCTCAGCCGGTCGTGAATCAGCGCCTGCAACTCCTCCAGGCTGAGGTCTCCCTCTTTCAGGCGATCGCCCTCGCCGCGCACCTCGGAGATCTGCTCCTCCAGTTCGCCAAGCGTGGCAAGGACGTCGCGCGCCCGCTCCGATGCGGAAGCCGCGAATGCACGCAGCGCATCGGCGTCGTTGTCCTCGTCGCGCAACAACGCCGCCGCGCGCTCGACCTGGTCTTCGAGCGGCGCGCGGACATGTTGCGAAAAGAAGATCAGAGACTCGTTGAGCGCCTCGATGATCCCCAGCCGGTGTTCGCGGCGTGCCAGTTGCCCGGCGAGCTCATGGCGATGCAGCACCGCACGAATGCGGGCCAGCACTTCCGAGAAGTTGAACGGCTTGGTGATGTAGTCGTCCACCCCCAACTCGAGCCCTTCGATGCGGTCCGCGATCTCGTCCATGGCGGTGAACATGATGATCGGAACCTGCCGGAATGCGGCGTACTCCGGCGCGTTCTTGATGCGCTGCGTCACCTCCCAACCGGTAAGGCCGGGCATCATGTTGTCGAGCACGATGAGATCGGGCCTTACCTCGGGAAGCATCGCGAGTGCCTGCTCGCCGCCGCTGGCCATCTCGACCTCGAAACCGAGCCGGGAAAGCATGACCTCGAACAGTTCGAGATTGATCACCTCGTCGTCGACGATGAGGATGCGGGAAGTGGAAGAATGCGTTGACATGATGGAAGATGAGCGGCGTGTGCCGCGTCCGGCTGCCGATCCTCTTATATCGCGCCGCCGCTGTCAACGGCCGTGGCGGGGCGGGCGCGGCGGGCGGTACGGGCCGTATCGGACGAGCGCGGCGCCGCCAGCCGGACTGCCAGGCCGGCCAGCAGTGCCGCGAGGCCCGCGCACAACGCCGCCACGCCGAACCAGTCGCCCCAGCGCGTGTACACGGTGGCCGGGCCGTCCACCACCGGCACGGTGCCGATCAGGTAGTCCGCGGTAAACGGCTCCAGCAGGCCGGTAATCCGCCCGTCGGGATCGATCGTCACCGTCATGCCGCCGTTCGTCGAGCGCACCACCGAGCGGCGGTTCTCGACCGCCCGGAATACGCCCATCATCATGTGCTGCATCTCGGCCGGCACCGAGAACGACCACGAGTCGTTGGTCATGTTGACCAGCACCTGCGCTCCATGGCGCACGAACTCGCGCCCCAGGTAGCCGAACGTGTCCTCGAAACAGATCGGCGTGGAGAAGCGCACGCCGCGCCCGCCGTCGATGCCGGAGTCGAACACCACGTACTCGGTGCCCTGCTTCCAGAAGTGGGTGTCCGCGTCCTTCAGCCACTGGTAGATGCCGGGCAACTGCTCCTTGAAGGGGAAGCTCTCGGTGAACGGCACCAGGCGGATCTTGCGGTAGGTGTCGACGATCTCACCCTTCTTGAACAGGATCGCGGCATTGTAGTCCACCCGCACCTCGCCTTCATCGGTGCGTTCCAACTGTCCGTCGTCGTTGCCCACCACGAACGGCACGGTCTGCCGGTCGAGGTAGGTGCGCAGCCGCTTCACGAGGGCGAACCGCCGCGGATCACGGCGGTGACGCGTGTGCCAGTCGATGCCGGGCACGAACGAGGTCTCCGACCAGATCACGATGTCGGGATCTTCCCGCAACGCCGCGTCACTGAGGCGCAACAGGACATCGAGCGACTTCTCGTAGGCGTAGAACCCGCCGCGCCACGGGTCGATGTTCTGCTGCACCAGCGCCACGCGCCACTGCCGCTCGGCCTCGAAGTCGTTGCGCACGGCCGCGCCGTACGCCGCGTTGGCTGCCATCAGCAGCGCCCAGCACACGACCGGTATGCGCTGTTCGCGCCAGAAGCGCGCCAGCGTGCGGCGCCGCCAGGGGGCCGAGCGCGCGTCGAGAGCGTGCGCCAGCAGGCGGGCCACCAGCGCCGAGGCGGCAACCACCAGCAGCGACACCCCCCACACGCCGGTGACGCCGGCGATCTGGATGAAGTCGATCCAGCGGTACTGCGTGTAGCCCATGGTGCCGTAGCTGTAACCCAGGAATCCGAGACTCTTGACCAGTTCGTAGCCCACCCAGAGCAGCACCTGCACCAGGTAGCCGTAGCGCGGGAACAGGTGGTCGGCCAGCTTCAACAGCGGGAACAGGATCACCAGGTAGCCCATGTACACCACCGGCACGATGATGATCGCCAGCGGGTGGAAGGTGGCCAGCCAGTAATTGTACAGCGCGTAGCTTACGTAGCCGTACAGGGCGCCGTACAACACCGCCTGCAGCCAGCCGGCGCGGCGCAGCACCAGGAACACGGGTGCGACGGCGATGAAGGCCACCGGCCCGAGACCCCACTCGGATGCCAGGCTCGGGTGGGCGAGGGCGAACAGCAGCGCCGACAGCAGCAGCAGGCCCACCTCGCCCGCGCTGGTGCGCAACAGCCGCACCAGCGCGGGCGCAAAGCCGGCCTGCGGAGCGGATGCAGCACTGGACGACACCGAAGTCATTGCAAGGACGGGGGAGCGGGGATCATGCGCGCGGCCCGCGCCAGACCCGGGCGCGGCGTTACCGGAGGCCGGCTAGTCGCGGATCTGCCACGCGCGCTTCTTGAGTTCCTGGCCGGGCCGGAATGCCACCACGCCGTGGTCGCCGACTTCGACCGACGCTCCGGTTTTCGGATTGCGCGCCTTGCGCCCCTTGCGCACGCGAACCTCGAACGTCCCGAACCCGCGCAACTCGATGGTCTGCCGGTCGAACAGGCCGGCCTTGACCGCATCGAAGAACAGACCGAGCACCTGGTGGATGTGCTTCTTGCTGATGTCGACCTCGGGATGGATGATCTCGATGATCTCGGCTTTGGTCAGCTTGCGGTCGTGCCCCATTCAGCTCTCCACACACGGTGCGTGTCCGCGCACGTAAGCACCACGCTCAGGAAGCGAGCTTGCCGGCGACGAGCCGTTGCAGGCGGCGCTTGCGCCGCGCGGCGGTGTTGCGCTTCAGTACGCCCTTCGACACTGCGCGATCCAATTGCCGGGTAACTGCCGTCACCTGATCCGCGGTCACGCTCTCGTCTGCTACCGCCTCGCGCAGGGTCCGGATGGTCGTGCGCACACGACTGAGAGCGGCGCGATTGCGCATCCGCCGCTTCTGATTCTGCCGCTGCCGCTTGGCCGCGGAAATGCTGCTTGGCAACACTGCCTCCTCAGGGTACGCCGACAGCGCAGGTGCTGCGCCACCGGTCCGCCCCCTAAACTACTGTACACGCGAGGCATAGTCAATCCGCCGCGGGTAGCAGGTAGTGCGCTTCACGGCCAACCGGCACACATGGACTCCCCGCTGTAGCAATCGCTCGGTCGGTCGGTCGGGCCGCCGGCACTTGCACCTTGCGTGATTACGTAGTGGACACGTTGTATACA
The DNA here is from genome assembly GCA_965208575.1 of Spirochaetia bacterium. Lineage (GTDB taxonomy): Bacteria > Spirochaetota > Spirochaetia > SZUA-6 > Bin103 > Bin103. The sequence continues at coordinate 1,161,555 of CBDBOV010000004.1, forward strand.
TACACAACATGCTCTATACGAATTAAACACGCTGTACACCCAATATTTTGATTATTTTGACATAGAACAGTAGACCGATCAGTCTCTCCAAGTTTATCATTCTGTGCCATGAGAGAACTGTTCATGACCGCATGCGCGACGGTCGCAATCGGGTCGGGTCTCCTGCTGCTCGCACTTGCGGGGTGCGGGCAGGCTTCGCCTTCCGGTTCCGGTTCGCAGGTCCCCATGGTGACCATCGTCCGGGTCGTACCGTCCGTGACGTGGGGAGATCCGCTGCAGTTCCGTGTCCGGGCGGAACCGGCCCCGTCGGCGGACCTGACCGTCGGCGTGACGATCGCATCATCCGGCTGCAAGCTGGCGCAGTCGCCGACTTCGGTGACGATAGCCGCCGGTGCTCCGGCTGCCACGCTGGTGCTGCCGACGACCGGCGCCGAGGTGGGCGAGCAGGGGTGCGCGGTCACCGCCACGGTCGCCGCCGGCGAAGGCTACGCGGTCAGCGACGGCTCGTCACGCTCGGCCGCCGTCGCCATCACCGGCGGCGAAGCGCCCGGCGCCCCGCCCATCGTGGCCGGCGACGCGTTGTCAGCGGGGGTGCCGCCGCGGGTGACCATCGACGCAATCGTCCCGTATGTGACCGCGGGTGACGATCTGCGGCTTACACTGAGCGCGGATCCGCCGCCCGCGAATGACTTTCAGGTCCAGTTGCTGTGGATTGATCCGGAAGGCGTCCTCGCCCGGGGGTTTACGAATGTCTGGATCCGCACCTCCGGGAAGGGCGACGACACTTCGGTAGCTACCAGGGCCAACGCCAGTCTCGGAGATGACAACACCGCACAGGTGTACGTCACCTTCGCACCATACCCGTGGTACACCTTCGATAACACGACGCGGGGCACTTTGGTACTGGGAAGAGCGCTTTCCCGCTCGCTGGTAAGCATCGTGGCAAACCCCTTGAGCGTGGACGAGGGCGACGACGTGACGTTCACGGTGACCGCGGATCCGCCACCCGCGCGCCCGCTGCCCGTCACGTTGCATTGGCGAAACCGCGACCGGTTCGAGAAGAACCCTCCGCGGTCGGTCATGATTCCCACCCCCGGCAACGTGTCGTTCACGTTGGCCACAAAGGATGACCTCATCGACAACTTCAGTGACCTCGTAGGTGTCGTTGTCGATGAAGGCACCCGCAACGAGATCGGCAGGCCGGCGACGGCAACGGTTACCGTGGTAGACGACGATTATACCTCCGTGGTGAGCATCGTCGCAGACTCCACGGAGGTGGTGGAAGGCAACGACTTGTCCTTCACGCTGACCGCGAATCCGTCGCCCGCGTCGAACCTGAAGATCAACTTGGATTGGACAGTCGAAGGCTATTTGTATGGAACACGCAGACGTGCACATGACCTTGCCGTGACCCCTCCGAAAACGGCCACAATCCCCGCCGAAGGCGCCACCAAAGGGACTGCCACGGTGACGGTGCCCATCGTCGATGATGACATCTTTACCTTTCCCACGACGGTGAGAGTTACGCTCCTGGCGGGCAACCTCTACTTTGCGCCTCATGCTACTTCAAGGGCGAGCATCACCATCCGGGACAACGACTGATGGAGGGGCGGCCGGTGCGGATCGGCCCGCACCGGCCAGGTTCGGTTACGGCAGGCGCGGGGTCCACCTCGCCGAACCGGCGCCCGGTCAGCGCACCAGGAAACGGAAATAGCGTTTTTTGCCGGCGCGCAGCACCAGTTCGCCGTCGTGCACGTCGCCGAGTGCGATGACTTCCTCGACGCTGGTGCGCGTGGTGTCCGCCACCCGCGCACCGCCCTGCTCGATGAGCCGCCGGGCGTCGCTCTTCGAGCCGCACAGGGAGCTGCGCGCCAGCAGGTCGACCAGGGGGATTCCGCCCGCCAGCTCGGCGGCGGAGAGGGCGGCGGTCGGCATCGAGTCGCGCGCGCCGCGGCCGCCGCCACCCTCGGCGAACAGTGCCCGGCTGGTGGCGCGCGCGCGCTCCGCCTCCGCGGCGCCGTGCACCATGGCGGTCAGCTCCAGCGCCAGCCGCTCCTTGGCGGCCATGATCGCCCGGTCGCGCAGCCGGCTCAGCTCCGCCACCTCCCCGTCCGGCAGCAGGGTGAGCAGCGCGAGCAGCTTGCCGACGTCGGCATCCGGCACGTTGATCCAGTACTGGTAGAACTGGTATGGAGACACCCGCGCCGGGTCCAGGAACACCGCCCCCGCCGCCGTCTTGCCCATCTTCTTGCCGTCCGCGGTGGTCACCAGCGGCCAGGTAAGCGCGTGCGCCTCCGCCTGCTCCACCCGCCGGATCAGGTCGACGCCGGCCAGGATGTTGGCCCACTGGTCGTCGCCGCCGATCTGCAGCAGGCAGCCGTGCTGCCGGTGCAGCACTAGGTAGTCGTACGCCTGCAGCAGCAGGTAGTTGAATTCCAGGAAACTCAAGCCGGTCTGCAGCCGCCGCCGGTAGGCTTCGAAGCTCAGCATGCGGTTCACCGAGAAGTGGCGCCCGATGTCGCGCAGAAAGTCCAGGTAGCCCAGGTCCGGCAGCCAGGCGGCGTTGTCGACCACGATGGTGCGCTGCAGGTCGATGAAGCGGCCCACCTGGCGCTGCATCAGCGCGGCGTTGCGGGCCACCGTCTCCACCGGCAGCAGCGGGCGCATGTCGTCCTTGTCGGACGGATCGCCCACCCGCGCGGTGCCGCCGCCGATCAGCAGCACCGGCCGGTGGCCGGCGCGCTGCAGGTGCGCCATCGCCAGCAGACCGACCAGGTGGCCGGCGTGCAGGCTCGGCCCGGTCGGATCGATGCCCAGGTAGAACGTGACCTCCTGCTCCGCCAGCAGCCGGCCCAGCGCGTCCGCGCCGGTGGTCTGCTTCACCAGCCCGCGCCGCCCGAGCGCCGCGACCAGGTCCCTTTCTGCCTCCACGGCGGTACTCATCAGCCGGCACCGGGACGCCGGTAGCTACCGGTGGCCTCGTGCAGGCGGGCCGCCAGGTCGCGCCGCGCCACCCGCACCTGCTCGGTGCTGTCGCGGAACCGCAGCGTCACCGTGTCGTCCGCCATGGTGTCGTAGTCGATGGTCACGCAGTAGGGGGTGCCGATCTCGTCCTGGCGCCGGTAGCGGCGCCCGATCGCCCCGCCCTGATCGTAGAACGTGGCGAACGACTCGCGCAGCTCCGCCTCGATCTCTCGCGCGCGCTCGGCGAGCCCGTCCTTCTTCACCAGCGGGAACACGCCCACGGTGATCGGCGCCACGCGCGGATGGAAGCGCAGCACCACGCGGCGCTCGCCGCCCACCTGGTCCTCGTCGTAGCCGTCCACCAGCGCCATCAGCACCGACCGGGTCAGACCGACCGCGGTCTCGATGATGAACGGCACGTAGCGTTCACGCGTGCTCTCGTCCAGGTAGGTCAGGTCCTTGCCGGCGAACTCCATGTGCCGCTTCAGGTCGAAGTCGGTGCGGTTGTGGATGCCCTCCAGCTCCTGCCAGCCGAACGGGAACCGGTACTGGATGTCGTACGCGTCGCGCGCGTAGTGCGCCAGCTCGTCCGGCCCGTGCTGGTGGAAGCGCAGGTTGTCGGGGTCGATGCCCAGGTCCAGGTAGTACTGGAAGCGGCGCGCCTTCCAATGCTCGAACCACCGCGTATCCTCGCTCGGGTGCACGAAGTACTGCATCTCCATCTGCTCGAACTCGCAGGTGCGGAAGATGAAGCTCTTGGTGGTAATCTCGTTGCGGAACGCCTTGCCCACCTGGGCGATGCCGAACGGCACCTTGAGGCGGCTCGACTGCAGCACGTTCTTGAAGTTCACGTAGCTGCCCTGCGCGGTCTCCGGGCGCAGGTACACCACGCTGCCGGCATCCTGCACCGGACCGAGGTGGGTGCGGAACATCAGGTTGAACTGCCGCGCGCCGGTCAGCTCGCGCTTGCCGCACTGCGGGCACGCGCCTTCCGGGTCGTCGAGCTGGTCGGCGCGAAAGCGTGCCTTGCAGGCGCGGCAGTCGACCAGCGGATCGGTGAAGTTCTCCACGTGGCCGGAGGCTTCCCACACCCGCGGGTGCATCAGGATGGCGGCGTCGATGCCCACGATGTTGTCGTGCAACTGGGTCATCTCGCGCCACCACGCGTCGCGCAGCCGGTTCTTGAGGGCGGCGCCGAGCGGCCCGTAGTCCCACGCCGAGGCGAGCCCGCCGTACACGTCGCTCGACGGAAAGATGAACCCCCGCCGCTTGCACAGCGCAACGACGGTGTCCATCGACACGGCGGGCGCGGACACGCCGGTGGCCGCCACGTCAGTCCTCCTCCGCGGCCGCCGTCAGGGTAGCGAGCGCGCGCGCCAGACGACCGCGCAGACGCTGTTCGCCGAGCAGCCGCAGCGAACCGAACAGGGGCGGCGACACCCTGCTGCCGGTGGTTGCCATTCGAATGGTCATCATCAGGTCTCCAAACTTCACGCCTTGGGCACGCGCCAGCTCGCGCAGCCGCTCCTCCAGCGCGTGCTCGCCTTCCGCGGCAGGAAGGTGCTCCAGCAGCGGCGACGCCTGCTGCAATATCGCGGCCGCCGCCGCCGCCGTCAAACGCCGCGGCACCAGTTCCGCCGCCGCCAGATCGGCATCGGGCCCGAGAAACGCCGCCCGCTGCGGCGCCTCGTCCAGGACCGATATGCGCTCCTGCAACAACGCGGCGAGCGCCGTCTCGGCGGGCGTCGCGGCCGCGCCTGCCTCGCCGGCGCCGACCCGGCCGCCGCTCGCCGGGTCGGCGGCGTCGATGCCGGCCTCGCGCAGGTAGGGGCGCAGCGCCACCGCCAGCCGCGCCGGCGGCAGGCGGCGAATGTAGTGGCCGTTGAACCACTCCAGCTTCTTGTGATCGAACACCGCGCCGGCTCGGCCGAGCCGCTCCATGCTGAACGAGCGCTCCAGTTCGTCGAGCGTAAAGAACTCGCGGTCGTCGCCCGGCGACCAGCCGAGCAGCGCGAGGTAGTTCACCAGCGCCTCCGGGAGGATGCCGCGGCGGCGGAACTCGTGCACGCCGGTGGCGCCGTGGCGCTTGCCGAGCTTCCTGCCGTCCGGCCCGTTCACCGCCGGCAGGTGGGCATAGCGCGGCGGTTGCCAGCCGCACGCCTCGAAGATCAAGAGGTGCAGCGGCGCCGAGGACACCCACTCCTGCGCACGCAGCACGTGGCTGATCGCCATCTCGTGGTCGTCGGCGATGGCCGCCAGGTGGTAGGTCGGGAAGCCGTCCGACTTGAGCAGCACCGGATCGGGGTTGATGTCGCTGTTGCGGCGCTCGATGGAGCCGAGCAGCAGGTCGTCGTAGCGCGTGCTGCCTTCCAGCGGCACCCGGAAGCGGATCACCGAGGCGGCCCCGCCCTCCTCCCGCCGGCGGCGTTCCTCGGCGCTGAGGTTGCGGCACCGCCGGTCGTAACCGTTGTGGGTAGCGCGTACCCGCTCCAGGCGTGCGGCGTCGCAGTAGCAGCGGTAGGCGCGGCCGGTGGCCACCAGGCGCTCGGCCACCGCGCGGTGGCCGGCCACCCGCTGCGACTGGACGTAGGGAGCGTACGGGCCACCGACGCCGGGCCCCTCGTCCCAGCGCAGGCCGAGCCAGGTCAGGTTGTCATAGACGTCGGCGAGCGCATCGGGATCGAAGCGGCGCCGGTCGGTGTCCTCGACGCGCAGCACGAAGGCACCGCCCGCGGCGCGCGCGAGCAGGTACACGAACAGCGCGGTACGGACGTTGCCGACGTGCAACCGGCCGGTCGGTGAAGGAGCGAAGCGAACCCGCAGGGCCATAATGCGCGCTGAGCGTAGCGCCCCGCCGGTCCACGGTCAACGCCACTCCCTCTGCCGGGCGCCGCCGGCCGCTGCCGGCGCGGCTGTGCTGCCGTCAGCCGGCTTGTCCGCCGGGCGCCCTGTCGCTAGGATAGGAGTCATGCTGGACGTTTCACCGACCAAGTATGGCCACGGCGCGGGCACGCTGCCGGCCGGCACCCGGGTCATGACCGACATCGCGGCCGTGCTCGGCGGATCGCTGCTGGTGGCACTATGTGCCCAGATACGCATCCCGCTGCCGTTCACGCCGGTTCCGATCACCGGCCAGACCTTCGCGGTGTTACTGTTGCCGGCCCTGCTCGGCGGCTGGCGCGGCCCCGCCGCGGTGGCGGCCTACCTGCTGCAGGGCGCTTTCGGGCTGCCGTTCTTCGCCGGCGGCACCGCCGGCTGGGCGACCCTGGCCGGGCCCACCGGCGGCTACCTGGTGGGGTTCTTCGCCGCCGCCGTGCTGATACCGGCCATCCTCGGAAGCGGCGCGGCCGGGCCGGCACGCGTCGTCGCGGCCCTGGTGGCCGGCAACGTGGCGATCTACCTGTTCGGGGTGCCGTGGCTGGATCGCTTCGTGGACGGTAACCTGCTCACCGCGACCCACCTGGGGCTGACCCCGTTCCTGGTCGGCGACGCCATCAAGCTGCTCGCCGCGGCCCTGGTGGTGGTGGCGGCCGAAAGCACGCGACGCCCGCCGCAACGCTGAGCGGCACGCTGCCTGCGCGCCCGCACCGGCACATGACCGCGCAGGCCGTGTCGATGCGTCCGCTCACCGGCGGCGCCATGATGCTGCCGGTCACCGCGCAGCGCACCGCCATCGTGTCGTTGCGCGCGGCCGGCGACATGCGCCGCGAACAGCCGTTGCGCCGCCTGCTCGGCGCGGCCGGGCTGACCCCGTCCCAGGTATGCCGCGTGGCGCAGATCCACTCGCACCGGGTGGCAGCCGAACAGACGTGCCGCCGCCGGATACCGCCCGGCCGGCGTGGCCGGCACGCCCGGGCGTCGCTCGGCGAGCGCTGGGCGGCGCGCACCGCGGACGGGCTGGTGGCGGGGCCGGACAGCGCGGCCGCCGGTGTCGCGCTCATGGTCACCGCGGCCGACTGCGTACCGATCCTGCTCGCCGCGCCCGGCGGCGCCTACGCGCTGCTGCACTCGGGCTGGCGCGGCACCGGCATCGCGGCGGCCGCGGTACACCGCCTGCGCGAACGATACGGCGCCGACCCCGCGTCGCTGACCGTGGTGCTCGGCCCCGCCATCGGCGCCTGCTGTTACCATGTCGACGAGGAGCGCTACCGCCTGTTCCGGGAACGCTACGGCTCCGGCGCGGTGCGCACCGGCGCGCGGTGCGGCGGCGCGCGCACGCGCTACCTCGACCTGCACGCGGCCAACACCGTGCTGCTGCGGCGTCTCGGCGTACGCGACATACGCGCCGTACCCACCTGCACCTCCTGCGATGCCCGGCTGTACTCCTCGCGCCGCGACGGCGGCGGCCTGCTGTGCCCGCTCATGGCGGTGCTGCTGGTGCCACATGCACCGCGCGGCGCCGCGGCCGCCTGGGCTGCCCGTTGATTGCCGTGCTGCTGGTGCCGCGCGCACCGCGCGGAGCCGCCGCGGCCTAACCGCACCGTACCCGCGCCACCGCGCTCCCACCCGGCCGCGCCCGGTAGCGGAGGAGCGCGCGAGTCGCTATAGTCACCGGCTGTCCGCCATGGCGCAGGAAATTCGCAACATCGGCATCATCGCCCACATCGACGCCGGCAAGACCACCACCACCGAGCGTATCCTGTTCTACACCGGCATCAGCCACCGCATGGGCGAGGTGGATGACGGCGAAGCCACCATGGACTGGATGAGCCAGGAACAGGAGCGCGGCATCACCATCACCGCCGCCGCCACCACCTGCTACTGGCGCGACCACCAGATCAACCTCATCGACACCCCCGGCCACGTAGACTTCACGGCCGAGGTGGAGCGCGCCCTGCGCGTCCTGGACGGCGCCATCGGCGTGTTCTCCGCCGTGGAGGGGGTAGAGCCGCAATCGGAGCAGGTGTGGCGGCAGAGCGATCACTACCGGGTGCCGCGGGTGGCGTTCATCAACAAGCTCGACCGCATCGGCGCACGCTTTGCGGAGGTGGTGGCCGAGATGGGCGAACGCCTCGGCGGCTGCGCGTTGCCAGTGCAGCTTCCGTTCGGCACCGAATCAGAGTTCACCGGCGTCGCCGACCTGGTGGACGATGTCGGGCTGCGCTTCGCGGGCGCGCATGGCGAGCGCCTCGAGCGGATACCGATCCCGACCGCGTTGGGTGCGCAGGTGGAGGCGGCGCGTGACCGCATGATCGACGAGCTGGCCACCGAATCGGACGAGATCACCGCCCGTTACCTGGACGGCGAGCCGATACCGCCGGCGCTGCTGCGCCGCGAGATCCGCCGGCGCACCATGGCCGGCGACCTGTTCCCGGTGCTGTGCGGTGCCGCGCTGCGCAACACCGGCGTGCAGCCTCTGCTCGATGCGGTCGTCGACTACCTGCCCGCGCCCGACGAGGTCGCGCCGCCGATGGCGGTCGACCGCAGCGGCGCCGCGGTCGAGTTGCCGTGCGGCCGCGGAGCGGCACCGGCAGCCCTGGTATTCAAGCTGCGCAACGACCGCGAGGCGGGCCTGCTCAGCTACGTGCGCGCCTACGCGGGCACCATCCGCACCGGCGCCACGGTGCACAACGTGGGCCGCGGCGGGCGCGAGCGCGTCGGGCGGCTGCTGCGCATGCATGCCAACCGCTCGCAGCCGTTGACCGAGTTGACCGCCGGCGACATCGCCGTGGCGGTCGGGTTCAAGCAGGTGCAGACCGGCGACACCGTGGGCGCTGCCGGCGCCACCCTGCTGCTGGAACGGATGAGCTTTCCGGAGCCGGTCATTTCCGCCGCCGTCGAGCCGCACACCGCCGCCGACACCGCCCGCCTGCGCGACGCGCTCGACATCGTGGCGCGCGAGGATCCCACCTTCCTGGTGCGCGAGAGCGCGGAGACGGGGCAGATTCTGATTTCCGGGATGGGAGAGCTGCATCTCGACGTGGTGATCCGCCGCATCGAGGAGGAATTCCGCGTGCCGGCGCGGATTGGGCAGCCGCAGGTGGCGTACCGGGAATCGATTGCCGCCGGCGCGCGCTACCGCCAACGCTACCAACGCACCATCGGCGGCGCCGTGCACAGCGCCGGGGTGACGCTGCGGGTGGCGCCGCAGCCGCGCGGCACCGGCAATGCCGTCGCCGGCGCGTTGCCCGCGGACACGCTGCCGGCGGAAACCGAAGCGGCCCTGCACGAGGGCATCCGCAACGCCATGAATTCCGGCGTACTGTACGGCTACCCCACCATCGACATCGCGGCAACGGTGGAGGCGGTCGACTACGATCCCGCCACCTCGTCCCCCGCCGCGTTCGAGGCGGCCGGTGCGCTGGCCTTCCACGAGGCGTGCCGGCAGGGCGAACCCGCGCTGTTGGAGCCGGTCATGGAGGTGGAAATCTTCGTGCCGCGCGAGTCGCTCGGCGAGGTGATCGGCAACCTGGGCGCACGCGGCGCCGCCGTCACCGCCGTCGAATCGCGGCCCGCGGGCGAACAGGTAACCGCGCACGCGGCGCTGGCGAGGCTGTTCGGCTATTCGACCACGCTGCGCAGCCTGACCCAGGGCCGCGGTGTGTTCACCATGACATTCACCCACTTCGCGCCGCGCGCCGAATCCGCTTGACGGGCACCGTGGTGCACGGAGCGCACGGAGCGCACGGAGCGCACCATGCAGCAAACTGGGCGCGCACCGTTTGACAAGAGAGCGGCGCATCCCTACGATCCGTCTCGGTCCATCCCGAGCGGACGGCCCGTGCAGGGCGCTCCGGCGGCGCGCACGTGCACCGCTCTCGCTCGCACCGGCCGGTTCGAGACAAGAGGAGACATTCCATGAGCACGGCAGCTTCTGACATTCGTAACGTGGCGTTGATCGGCCACGGCGGCACCGGCAAGACCTCCCTGGTCGAGCAGGCGCTGGTACGCGGCAAGGTGGTGGCCAAGTTTGCCCCGGTGGACGGCGGCAAGTCGGTGAGCGACCACACGCCGGAGGAGGTCGCGCGCGGCATCTCGGTACACGCCGCGGTCGCTCACGTGCGCTGGCAGGGCGCCAAGATCAACCTGCTCGATACGCCGGGGTCCGCCGACTTCGTCGGCGAGGTCATTGCCGCGCTGCACGTCAGCGACGTTGCCGTGCTGGTGGTGGGCGGCGACGTCGGCGTGCAGATCGAGACCGCCAAGCTGTGGCGCCGCCTGCAGGCGGCCGGCAAGCCGTGCATCGTGTTCGTGAACCAGATGGACAAGGAGCACGCCAACTTCGCCAACACCCTCGCCGACCTGCGCGAGAAGCTGTCGGGCAGCTTCGTGCCGGCGGTGGTGCCGATCGGCGACGGCGCGGGATTCTCCGGAGTCGTGGACCTGCTGAGCGGCAAGGCCCTTACCCACATGGGCGGCCAGGAATCTCCCGGCACGGTTCCGGACGACCTGGCGGACACCGTCGAGGAGTACCGGCAGGGCCTGATCGAGGGCGCCGCCGACGGCAGCGACGAGCTGATGGAAAAATACCTCGACGAAGAGACCTTGAGCGACGACGAGGTGCGCACCGGACTCGCCGCGTCGCTGCACGGCAACCTGGTGGTTCCGGTCGTGGCCGGATCGGCGACCCTGAATTCCGGCGTGGCGAGCCTGCTCGACGTGCTCGAAGCGGTGGCGCCGTCCGCGGCCACGGGCGTCGGCCTCGATGGCGACGGCGCGCCGGCCGCCTTCGTGTTCAAGACCAGCCTCGACCAGTATTCCGGCCGGCTGTCATGGATCAAGGTGATGAGCGGAGAGATCACGCCCGACACCGAGCTCGTGGACACACGCGACGGCCGCAAGGAACGCATTACCAAGCTGTTTACCCTGTCCGGGTCGCAACTGGTCGACTGCGACGGCCTGGCGGCCGGCGACCTTGGCGTCCTCACCAAGCTGACCAGCGCCGCGACCGGCGACACCCTGGCCCAGCAGGCCGATCTGACCTATCCTCCGCTCGACCTGCCGCAACCGGTGCACGCGGTCACGCTGGCCGCCCAGTCCAAGAAGGACGAGGACAAGCTCGGCCAGTTCCTGTCGCGCGCCGCGGAGGAAGACCCCACGTTCAAGGTGCGCTACAACGGCGAGACGCGCGAGACGGTGGTGTCCGCGATGGGCGAGTTGCAGCTCTCGATCGCCCTGGAGCGGCTCAAGAACACCGCCAAGGTAGAGGTGGAGACCAACGTGCCGCGCGTTGCCTATCGCGAGACCATCACCAGGCCGGCCGGCGCCGAGTATCAGCACAAGAAACAGACCGGCGGCCACGGCCAGTACGCCAAGGTGGAGATCCGCATCAAGCCACTGCCGCGCGGCGGGGATTTCTCGTTCGTGAACCAGGTCGTCGGCGGGGCGATCTCCAAGGGATACATCCCCGGCGTCGAGAAAGGACTGCGCGAGGGCATGGCCGGCGGCGTGCTGGCCGGTTTTCCGGTGGTGGACGTGGAGGTTGCCCTGGTGGACGGCAAGGAGCACTCGGTCGACTCATCCGAGTTGGCGTTCTCGCTGGCGGCGAGGGGCGCGTTGCGCAGCGCGCTCGACCAGGCCAAGCCGGTGCTGCTGGAGCCGGTCGCCAACCTCACCGTGTACGTGGAGGAGAGCTATCTCGGCGACGTGCTGTCCGATCTGAGCGGCCGGCGCGGGCGCATCCAGGGCCAGGAACCGGTAGACGGCGGCATTCTGGAGGTGAAGGCACTGGTGCCGCAGGCCGAACTGGTGCGTTACGCCATCGACCTCAAGTCGATGACCTCCGGTACCGCGTCGTTCGAGATGGAGTTCGACAACTACGCTCCGCTCACCGGGCGCATGGCCGACGACATCATCAAACGGTCGCAGGAGCCGGACGCGGTAGCATCCGGTCGCTGACCCACGATCGGAGGCTGCACGATCGGAGGCTGCACGGTCGGAGGCTGCCCGAGCCGGCGACGACCTGCTACAGGATAACCGAGCCCGGGAACAGGAAGTGGAGCAGGGCCACCGCAATGCCGGCCAGCCCGGCCGGCGTGCGGTAGCCGGCCGCCAGCCTGACCGCCTTGTCGGCCGCGCCGTCGGCCGCCACCACGTGGGAGGAGCCGTCGCGGGTGGTGTGGGCCGGACGCTCCGCCCCGCTCTCGGTTTCCGCCTCCTCGGCGTTCAGAGCCACCCCGATCAGCGAGCCGCCAAGCGCGATGCCCGCCAGCGCCGGCAGCAGGTCGCCCACCACCGCGGTCTGCAACGGGTCGGCGAGCACGAACAGTTTCAGTACCCCGACTCCGGCGGTGATGGCACCGATCGCCACCCCCGACGAGCGACTGCTGATCTCCGGCAGCAGCGTCCTCATCCACGGCAACCGTTCCGCCAGATAATCGCCGGCCAGAATCACGCCGGCCAGCAGGTTGATCACGATCGACAGAAAATAGAACTGCATGGTGCGTTTCCTTCCTGGTGACGATACACCGCGGCACTCGGCCCGGTCAACGCGACCGGCGGCGCCGATACCGGAACGGCCGGTGGTACCGGCCACGCCGGTGTGCACCGTGTGGCGGCCGCGGCCAGGCGGCGCGTCCTATGTACGGCAGCAGGTCCTCGGCCACGATCCAGCCGCCGGCACGGGCCGCCTCGCGGCCGGCGCGCGAGTGCACCAGTACCGCCGCGCGGGCGGCGGCATCAGCGCTCACCCCGCGGCCCAACAAGCCGGCCACCACGCCGGCGAGCACGTCGCCGGAACCGCCGGTGGCCAGCGCCGGGTTGCCGGCATCGAGGATCGCCAACCCGGCCGCGCTCGCCACGCAGCTCACGTGGCCCTTGAGAATCACGGCCGCCTGCCATCGCTCGGCCGCGGCGGCCGCGGCCGCATACGGATCGGCCAACACCCGCGCGGTGGACGTGCCGAGCATGCGCCCCATCTCGCCGGGGTGCGGCGTGAGCACCCAGCGCCCGCCGAGCGGCCGCGGGCGTCCCTCTTCAGCGGCGAGTTCGGCGAGCAGGGTCAGGCCGTCCGCGTCCAGCACGCCGGGAAGCGGCGCCGCCAGCAACTCGCCGAGCAGCGAGCGCCGCTCGGTGCTTGTGCCCCACCCCGGCCCCACCAGCAGCGCCTGGTGACGCGCCAGCAACGCCTGCAACTGCGCGCCGCCGGCGGCATCCAGGCGGCGGCACATGGCCGAGCGCGCGGCCGGCGCCACCAGCGGGTAGGTGTCGCGGTCCGCGTACAATGTCACCAGGCCGGCGCCGGCGCGCGCCGCCGCGCCCGCCGCCAGGTACGCGGCGCCGGTGGTGCCGGGCGCGGCCGCGAAAACGCCGACGTGACCGCGCGTGCCCTTGTGCGCATCGGGCGCGGCCGGCGGCAGCAGGCCGGGCAGCAGGTCGCCGGTCAACAGGTGGCAGCCGAGGCTGCGATCGGCGAGCAGTTCGCGGGGGAATCCCACCGCCGCCACCAGGATCGCCCCCACCGCGGTCCGCACGCCCGGCAGGTACAGGCAGCGCTTCGGCAGCGCCATGGTGACGGTCGCGTTGGCGCGCACCAGCGGCCCGCCGTCGTAGCCGTCGTACAGCCCGCTCGGCACGTCGACGGCCACCACGGCAGCGGGCGCCGCGTTGATGCGCTCCACGGCCGCGGCCAGCGGCTCCGTCAGCGCCGACCGCAGGCCGGTCCCGGTGATGCCGTCGAAGATCCACGCGGCGCGGCGCAGCGCGGCGCCGCCCTGCTCGCCCGCCAGCACCGGGATGCGCAGCGCGCGGCAGGCGGCCAGGTTGGCAGCGGCGGCGGTGCCGCCGCGCGGTTCGCCGCCGGCCAGCACCACCACCGCTTGCTCGGCGCCGGCGAGGTGCGCGTGGCGCGCCATCACCAGCGCGTCGCCGCCGTTGTTGCCGCGCCCGGCCACGAATGCCAGCGTGCCCGGCGCGCCCGCCGGGTGGCTGTCCCACAGGTGCGATCGCACCGCCGCGTAGGCGTTCGCACCGGCGTTCTCCATCAGAATGCCGCCCGGCAGCGCCCATTCGCGCTGCGCGCGGCGGTCGATCTCCGCCATCTGCGCGCCCGTCACCACCGCCAGCGGGCGCAGTGCGCGCCACGCCGCCGAGCCGACCTCCACGGTCCCTATCTCGAGCCGGGTTCCTCCCGCTGCCGCTTCCGGATCGCCAGCATCTCGCGCCACGCTCCCTGCAGCGTGCGCGGCTGCGCCACGTCGTTCGCCGATCATCCTCTTCTCCGCCATTGCCCCGCCTGGCCCTGCACCCGGCCCTGGCGCCCCGAGATCGCCGCCTGCCGGCGCCGCTCTCGGCCCAACCAGCCTACCACAGGAGTCTGTCTCAATCCGACAGACTCCTATGGCTCCACCAGGAGGTCGCCGCGCCACCACACCATCCGTGCCCGGTCGCCGGCCCCCAGCAGACCGTACAGGACCCCGCTTTCGTTCATCCCCAGGGTGACGAAGCCGAGCCCGGTCTCATCCAGCACCCACCGGCGCCGCACCAGCACCCGCCCGTTCCTGCCCAGCACCAGCAGCGAGCGTGTCCGGTCATTCTCCCGCCGGCTCAGGTACAGCAAACCGTCCGCGGTCACGCCGAGCGGATGGTACCGCGGCCCGGCCAGCGGCTCGCTCCCGACCTGTGCAGCGCCGCGCGGCGGCCCCGCCTCCGGCAGGCCGAACGCGGCCACCACGCTGCGCGAGGCCACGTCGTACAGGCGCACGCCGGGAACGGCACCGTTGCCGCCCCGCTCGGTGCCGCCGCCGCCGCCGTTGCCGCCGTGCTCGTCCGCCCACGACTCCACGAACACCAGCAGCCGCTGCCGCGACAGCAGCGGCAGCAGGTCGCGGATCACCAGCCCCCGTTCGTCGCCGAGCTGGCCGGCGTGCTCCAGTTCCAGCCGCTCCCGCAGGTGCCCGTCGGCGTCGTACCAGTAGGTGATCCACTGCACGTCGGTGCGCGCGGTGACCACCAGCATGTCATCCGCCATCACCGTGACGCGCTCCACGAACGGGAACGGCGTGCCGCCCGGACCCTCGCGCCCGATCGCGTCCAGGTAGCTGCCGTCCGGACCGAACCGCTTGACCAGTTGCCCGTAGCCGATCGCCGTCTCATCGCCGGCGGCGTCCACCACCAGTATCCGCCGGCGGCTGTCCACCGCGATGTGGCCCAACTCGCGAAAGCGGTGCTCGACGGCGGTGCGGGTGGCGGCGCCGCTGCCGCCGGGCGCCAGACCCACCGGCTCCGGATTGCGCGCCGGGTCGTAGATCAGCAACAGCAGGTCGCCGTGCGACGAAAGTTGCATCACCTTGCGCGCGTTGCCGTTGGCTATGTAGAACAACCCGTCGCGCATTGCGACGCGGGTCGCGTGCGGCGCCGCGGCGCCGGACACGCGCACCAGGTCCAACTGCTCGTCGAGCGGTCCGATGCCGAGGCTGAACAGCTCGTCGCCGGTCAGTTCCACCGGCGCTCTCGCCGCGCACGCCGCCAGGACGGCCATCGCGGCGACGCCGGCAGCGAACACGCCCAGCAGCGCGGCGGGAACGCGGAGCAGCAGGGCCGGGCGCGCTCGCAACAGGGGGCCGGACACGACGGTCATCCTACGGAGCATCGCGGGACGCGCACAACCGGCAGCCGCGGCTGCCGGCGCGCCGAGAGTAGACCGGCTTCGGCGGCACAAAGTACATTGCACGCATGGGCAAGATCGTGGAACGGGTGCTCGGCTCCAAGAACCAGCGCGATCTGAAGGTGCTCATGCCCCTCGTGGGGCGCATCAACGAGCTGGAAGCGGGCATGATTGCCTTGCGGGAAGCCGACTTCCCGGCTGCCACCGAGCGCTTCCGCACGCGCCTCGCCGACGGTGAAGCACTGGACGACCTGGCGCCGGAGGCGTTCGCCCTGGTGCGCGAAGCGGCGCGCCGCCGGCTCGGTGAGCGGATCTACGACTGCCAGTTGATGGGCGGCCTGGTCCTGCACCGCGGCGCGATCCTGGAGATGAAGACCGGCGAGGGCAAGACCCTGTCCAGCGTCACCGCCGCCTACCTGAATGCGCTCACCGGCCGCGGCGTACACATCGTCACCGTCAACGACTACCTGGTGGAGCTGCAGGCCGCCTGGATGGGCCAGGTGTTCGACCTGCTCGGCATCACCGTGGGAGCGATTCTGGCCAACATGGACGGTCCGCGCCGGCGCGCCGCCTACCGCTGCGACGTGACCTACGGCACCAACAACGAGTTCGGATTCGACTACCTGCGCGACAACATGAACTGGGACGAGCGCCAGAAGGTGCAGCGCAGCCACCACTTCTGCATCGTCGACGAGATCGACTCCATCCTGATCGACGAGGCGCGCACGCCGCTGATCATCTCCGGCGCCGCCGAAGACGACACCGCGCGCTTCGCGCAGATGAACGGACTGGTGGACCGCCTCACCGAGGTGGACAAGGATCCGGCCACCGGCGAATACCCCGACGAAGCGGACGGCTACGTACCCGACGGAGACTACAAGGTGGACGAAAAGGGCAAGCGCATCTCGTTCACCGACCAGGGCATGTCCGCCATCGAGAAGCTGCTCCAGGACCGCCGCATCATCACCGACTCGCTGTTCACGGACGACAACTTCGAGCTCATTCACTACTTCACCCAGGCGATGCGCGCCCACCGCCTGTTCCAGCGTGACGTCGACTACGTGGTACAGGACGGCAAGGTCGAAATCGTGGACGAGTTCACGGGACGCATCCTGCACGGGCGCCGCTACTCGGACGGCCTGCACCAGGCGATCGAGGCGAAGGAGCGCATCAGGATACTGCAGCGCAACCGGACCCTGGCGTCGATCACCTTCCAGAACTTCTTCAAGCTGTACGACAAGCTGGCCGGGATGACCGGGACCGCGGATACCGAGGCTACCGAGTTCAGCCGCATCTACGACCTCGACGTGGTGGTGGTTCCGACCAACCGCCCGGTGGCGCGCCTGGACGAGGACGACGTGATCTTCCTCTCCGAGAAAGACAAGCTGAACGCCATTTGCGACGAGATTTCCGAGTGCCACCAGCGCCGCCAGCCGGTGCTGGTCGGCACCGTGTCGATCGAGAAGTCGGAACAACTGTCACGCATGCTGATCGGGCGCGGCGTGCGGCACGAGGTGCTGAACGCGAAGAATCACGCCCGCGAGGCCGCCATCATCGCGCAGGCGGGAGCCCCCGGCGCGGTGACCATCGCCACCAACATGGCGGGCCGCGGCACCGACATCAAGCTCGGCGGCAACGTCGAGTTCGCGGCGCGCCGCAAGAGTGCCGGATCGGCGGCGGCGATGCGCAAGGCGCTGGCTACCGAGTTGCCCAAGTGGCAGGCCGACCATGACGTGGTGAAGGACGCCGGCGGACTCAACGTGATCGGCACCGAGCGCCATGAATCGCGCCGCATCGACAACCAGCTCCGCGGGCGCAGCGGACGGCAGGGCGACCCCGGCCGGTCCCGGTTTTTCATCTCTCTCGACGACGACCTGATGCGCCTGTTCGGCGAGAACATGCGCAGCGTCATCGCGCGCGTCGGTTTTACCGACGGCGAGCCGCTGGCGCATCCATGGATCAACAAGTCGCTGGAACGCGCGCAGCGCCGCGTCGAGGAGCGCAACTTCGAGACCCGCAAGCACCTGCTCGACTTCGACAATGTCCTCAACGAGCAGCGCAAGTTCATCTACGGCAAGCGCGACGAAATCATGGCGTCCGGCCGCCTGGTGCAGCGCGTCGTCGACACCGCCGTGGACGAGTTGACCGAGATGGTGGAGGAGTGCAGCAACGAGCACGGCGCCGGCGGCGACTGGCACACGGTCCTCGCCAACCTCAAGACGCGCTACTTTCTCACCCCGGAGCATCCCGCCGCCCACTACGAAGAGCTGCCGCGACAGGAACTGGAGCAGACGCTGGCGGGCGAACTGCGCGGCGCACTGGAAGAAAAAGAGGTCCAGATCGGCCGCGAGCCATTCAACCTGTTCATCCGCTACGAGTACCTGCGCGCCATCGACAGCCGCTGGCAGGACCATCTGGAGAACCTCAGCGCGCTCCAGGAGGCGGTGCGGCTGCGCGCCTACAGCCAGAAGAATCCGCTCCTGGAGTACAAGCTTGAAGGCTTCCAGATCTTCGACCGCATGCTCGACGAGATACGCGTCGCCATCGCCGAGAAGATTTACAAGGTCACCATCCGGCACAGCGAGCGGCAGCCGGCGCGGCGCGGCGCGATGTCGACGGCACGCCACGTGTCGATCGGCCAGTTCGCCTCCGGGGCCGGCGCGGCGCCGGCTCCGAGCGGCAATGGCACGGCGCAGAACGGCACCGCCGCGACCGGCGTAGCGGCTGCCCGGAGCGCCCTCGGGCGGCGCGCGGCCGCGGTGCAGAACGTGACCGGCACCGTGCAGGCGCAGCGCGCCGTGCCCAAGGTCGGGCGCAATGCGCCCTGCCCGTGCGGCAGCGGCAAGAAGTACAAGCACTGCCACGGCACCTGACACGGCCGGAAACCTGCACGGCCGGAAACCTGCACGGCCGCAACCTGACACGGCCGCCGCCGCGGCGCGGTCAACGCAGTCCGGGTATCAGGTCGGCCGGGTTCAGATGGAGCTGGCCGCGGCGCAATTCGAAGTGCAGGTGGGGGCCGGTGGAACGCCCCGTGGAGCCGATGGCGCCGATCGCCTCGCCGCCGCTCACGCCCTCGCCGCGCGCCACGTAGATCCGGCTCAGGTGTGCGTACAGCGAGGAGTAGCCGGCGAAGTGGGCCACGATGATGTACTTGCCGAGCACGCCGTTCGATCCCACCGCCGCCACCCGGCCATCCTGCACCGAGTACACGCGGGTACCGTGCGGCGCGGCGATGTCGACGCCGCGATGCTGCCGCCAGCCGCCGGTGAACGGGTCTCTGCGCGGCCCGAACCGTGAACTGACCCAACCGGTCCGGGCCGGGCGCCCGAACGCGGTGCCGATCGCCAGGCTCAGTTCCCGTCCGGAATGCTGCACGCCGGGAAAGAACAGCTCCATGGAGGGCGTCAACTCCTCGCGCGTGATGTCGTTGGTGCGCAGCACCGCGTCCGGCAGCACGCCGCGCTCCCGGCACACCTCGTCGAGATCGGTGACCGTCAGGTATATGCCGTCCTGGTTGGGCACCTTGATCATCTCGCCGATGTCAAGCCGGTGCACGCCCATGCCCGCGGTGCGGTTCAGCGAAGCCACGGTATCGAGACTCAACCCGAAGCGATGGGCGATGCCGCTCATGGTATCGCCGCGCCGCACCCGGTACTGCTTGATGTCGAGAATCATCGGCGCCACGTCCAGGCCGCCGCCGTGACCGCCGGCCGCGGCCGAAGCGCGTTCGGCGGACTGCCCGGCGGCTTCGTTCAGCGATTCGATGGCAAGGGTCTCTAACCACTCGTTCGGGTAGTACAGGTACTCCTGCTGATCGTAGAGAGGCTCCGCGGCGGGGCGCGGCAGCGCAACCAGCGCCAGCACCAGTGCCGCCGCAAGCACCGATCCGACCGCGGCCCAGGGCGCGCTCGAAACACGCCTGCGCCTGCGCGGTCGGTTGATCGTTCTTAATCGAACACTGCGTCCATATCGATCAGTCCAGATATTCCTGCGGGTCGACGTGCGTTCCATTCAAAAAAATCGAGAAATGAAGATGGTTGCCGGTACTATAGCCGGTATTTCCCATCTCGCCAAGTTGTTGTCCCTGGCGCACGCGATCGCCCTGCGCGACATGCGTTCTCGCGAGATGCGCGTACAGGGTCTGGAAGCCGTCCGGGTGGCGCAGGATGACGTAGCGCCCGTAATTGCCATTGTAGCCGGCCGACGCCACGACGCCGCTCATCGATGCAACTACCGGCGTGCCGGGCCCGTTTGCGATGTCGACCCCATTGTGAAACTTGCGCAACCCGGTGAATGGATCGTTGCGGTATCCGTACGGCGACGACAGGCGGCCCCGGGCGGGTGCTATGAACAGCCGTCCGAGCACTCGATTGCGCACGTTCTCGCTCAATCCGGCGCCCGGAATCAGCAAGATCTGCCCCGGAGTGATGATCGAACTCGCCACCTCATTGACATCGAGGATGGCCTCCAGGCCGACCTCGTGGCGGGCCGCTATCCGGCTCAGATTGTCACCGCGGCGCACCACGTATCGAATTCCCGAGTGGCTCGGAATGACCAACTCCAGGCCGTCCTTCAGATCGCGCTCGCGGCGCAGTTCGTTGAAACTGATAATGGTGTCCAGGGTAACGTCGAAGCGCTCCGCGATTGCGCCGAGCGTGTCGCCCGCCGCGACCTCGTAGCGCCGGAACTGCACGCCGCCGTCGGCGTACTGCGCGGCCGGCACGGCAGCAGTCGAGGTGCGCTCGCCGGCGGGCGCGCCGAGGCTCAGAAGCGTGTCGATGAGCGCTTCCTGGAGGCGCCCGTCGGGCGGCAGCAACGCGGCCGCCGCGCTCGCGCGGTCGCGCACCACGGCGCCCGACGGCGCGTAGTACAGCAGCAGCCCCACGGCGGCGGCGGCGAACGCGGTCAGCGCAGCCGGCACCAGCAGCGGACGGATGCCGCGCGTCGCCACCCGCGCCACCGCACGCGCCGCGGCGGCGCGCGTCGATTCCCACAGGTCGCCGGCCGCCGCCGCCCAGCGTGCGCCGTCGGCGGCCGGCGGGAGCACCACCGAGAGGGCTGCTCCTGCGCCCGGCACCGGCGCGGCCATGGCCGTGCCGGTGCTCAGTCCCTCTACCTGAACCGCCCGCTTGTGGCGGCGTGGATGCTGCTTGTGCAGCGCCAGACGGCGGCCGCGGCCGCCGCGGCGGCGCAGCCTGCGGCGTGCGACACGCTGGCCGCGCAGCGCGTGGTGGGCGAAGTCCCGCATTCATTTTGCATATCGACACTTCGGACGCTCGCCATTACCGGCGCGGGGCGCGCGTGCCGGCGGCGAGGTTGACGATCAGCTCCACCTCGGCCGGGCTGGTGGCGAGATGGTCGACTATGGCGGCGTTGGACATTCCCATGCGGCGCAGGCGCAACACCTCCGCACGCCGGTCGGCGGACTCACGTGCAGGCCGGTCCGCCGGTGGCCGCTCGCTCGCGGCGGGCGCCGCGCCGACCTCGTCGACGCGCGCGAGCAGATCCTGCAGGCGACCGACCCCGTCCTCCAGCAGCGCCACGTTGCGCTCCGTGGCGGCATTCAGTTCGGTGACCAGGGCGGCAACTTCGGCACGCAGTTCGGACACCACGTCCGGATCGTTCATGCGGCGCGCCAGCGCCCGTCTCAGCAGCACGTAGAGGATCACCAATCCAGCCGCTTGCAACACCAGCAGAGCGATCACCATCGATCCCGCCACGGCACAGCGCGTTCAGCTTATTCCGCGCTTCAGGTTGGTCAGTTTGGCGCGCAGCCGGATTATCGCCTTGGTGTGAAGCTGGGACACGCGCGACTCGGTGACCTGCAGCACTTCGCCGATCTCACGCAACGTCAAGTCCTCGTAGTAGTAGAGCGCCAACACGCGTTGTTCCTTCGCCGGCAACTCCTGCAGAGCCTCCAACATGACGCGCTTGATCTCGTCCCGTTCGGCAATCGAGTCAGGGTTCAAACTGGACGGCGACTCGACACTCTCAGCGATCGAGATACGATCGCTGTCTTCGCTGTTGTAGCGCAGATCGTTCAACGACATGACCGCGGTACTGCTGATCTTCAGGAGCAGATCCTGGAACTCCTTGAGCGTCAGATTCATCTCACGGGCGATCTCGGCGTCGACCGCCGAGCGGCCGAGCGTGGCCTCCAATTCGCGTACCGTATCTTCCACTTCACGCGCCTTTTGGCGGACCGATCTCGGTACCCAGTCGTTGCTGCGCAACTCGTCGAAGATGGCCCCGCGAATACGGGTCACGGCGTACGTCTTGAACTTGACGTGCTTGGACGGGTCGAACTTGTCGATCGCGTCGAACAGCCCGAATACCCCATATCCGACCAGGTCGTCGAACTCCACGCTGCCGGGCATGCGAACCGCCACCTTGCCGGCAACATACTTCACCAGGGGCGCGTACTGGCGTACGAAGTAGTCGCGGATAGCCTGGTCCTTGCCGCGTCGATAGCTGGTCCAAAGCTGTTCTTCGGTCGCCTGGCTCAACGGCTCCGCCAAGCTTCGTTCACGGGTCTCAGGCGGCATGATCAGTCAGCACCGCGCCCACCGGCGACTGCGATGCCGCCCAGGAAACGCCCTTGAGGCCGCGGTCGCCCCGTATTCGGCTCGTCTGATGCAGCGAATCGTGTCTGATTCCAAGTACCGTCAGGGTATGTGATCTGATGATTCGGGTCAACATCCCAAGCGCCTCCCGGTCGCGTACGGAAGAACCGCGGCTCACGGCTCACCGGCAGCCCCGACGACCACGCCGTTCGACGGCGCGTGCTCGCCGAACTCTTTCTCCAGCCAGGTGCGGCCGAGCCGGAAGCCATCCAGGTTCAGCAGCAGTTGCAACGTCGATGCGGGCGCGATGTCCTGCGGCACCACCTGGCCATCGCACAGGTAGGAGACCGGCTTGCGGGCGTCGGCGAGGGCCGCGATCACGTTGCCGACCGAACCGGTCTCGTCGAGCTTGGTCACGATCACGCTCTCGTAACCGAATGGCTCGAACTGCCGCACGATCTGCAGCAGGTCGGCTCCCTTCGTGGTCGCGCTTACCACGAGTTGGGTGGTGGCGCCGTGGCCCATCGCATCGAGCACGCTCCGCATCTGTGCGATGCGCGCGTAGTCGGTGGGACTGCGGCCCACGGTGTCGACGAATATGACGTCGGCGTCGCTGCCGAGGGCGATCGCCTTGCGCAACTCATCGGCGGTCTCGGCGGTGGTCACCGGAATACGCATGATGTCGCCGTACGTTTCGATCTGCGCTCGTGCCCCGATGCGGTAGTTGTCGATGGTCACGATGCGTACCGGCGGCGCCGGCACACCGTTGCCGAATCCGTGCAGCGCCGCCAGCTTGGCGATCGTGGTGGTCTTGCCGACCCCGGTCGGACCGACCAGGGTGCACACGCGCGGGCCGTCGGCCGGGGCGGGAAGCTGCTGCAGCGGCGGTGCGATCTTCAGCTCCGCGGCAATCTGCCGCACCACGAACCGGTGTACCGCGCCCTGATCCCGCAGGCTGGACACCGGCAGTTCGGTGCGCACCGCGTCGATCAGGCGGCCGCGCATCGGCGCCGCGAAGTCGTTGGCCGCGAGCAGCGCGCGCAACTCGGCGAGGGACGGGTGATCGTCGCGCCGCACGGTCACTTCCGATCCGGGCGGAAGCGATTCGTCCAACCGCTCCCGCAACGCCGCAACCTCGCCGAGCAGCCGGGCAAGACTGGGTGCCTGCTGCGCCCGCGCCGCCTCGCCGGCGACCGCGCGCGGCGCGCCGTCGTCCGCGGGCGGCGTGGTGGCGTCCGGCGGCGTGCCGTCGACGTAACCGGTAATCTCCACGGCCGGACGCGCGAACAGCCCCAGCACGCCGCCGACGCGAACCGTGCGGTGGGACTGGATGCAGGCGTCGGGGCCGTACTTCCGCATCATCTCCGCCAGCGCCGCCTGCGAGTTGGCGCCGCGTACCGTGAAATAGCGCATCCCCTCAGCGCTCCTCTGCCCGGCCGCCCGCGGCGAGTCCCGACACCTCCGCGAGGCGGCGCACGGAGCGGGCGGCCGCCACCTCGCTGGTCGCCAGGCACACCAGGTCGGGTATGCGGCGCTCGGTACTGCGCTTCACCAGCGGCCGCACTTCCTCGGAAGCCAACACCGCCGGCCGGCAGTCCTGCCGCGCACTCTGCCCGAGGGTGGCGGCCAACTCCTCGACCCAGCGGCCGAACTCCGCCGCGGCGCCCGGCCGGAGGTCCTGCCCCGCCTGCGCGGCCAGCAGCTCCCGCTCCAGCTCCGGCGCCAGCGTGACCACGTGCAACACGCCCTGCGCGTCGCTGTGCTGCGCGCTGATCTGGCGGCCGAGCGAGCGCCGCACCCGGCGCACCAGGTAGTCCACGTCGCGCTGCCGGCCGGCCTCGTCCGCGAGCGTCTCCAGTATGGTTACCAGGTCGCGGATCGATACCCGTTCACGCAACAGCCCCTGCAATACCGCGCGGATCTCGCCCACCGACAGCGCCGCGGTGGCCTCTTCCACCACCGTCGGACAGCTCTCGCGCAATTCGTCGATCATCGCCCGCACCTGGTCGCGGCCGAGCAGTTCCGCCGCGTGACGCATGAGGACGGCGCGGAACTGCCCCACCAGGGTATCCACCGTGTCGGAGCAGCCGGCACCGGGACGGCAGCGTCCGCCGCCGGCTTCGACACCGCGAATCTTGAACCGGTACGCGGTGGGCGGAAGCTGCAGGTTGTCGGTAACGTGCAGCGCCGGCACCTGCAGCCCCCAGTCGCGCGCCGCCCGGTCGCGTACGCCGCGGGCGCCGCGCAGCAGCTCGGCGCCCGCATTCCCGTCGGTCGCCGCCAGCAGACCGTACCCCAGTTCCAGCGCCAACGCCGGCGGCAGCGCAGGCGCGGCCCCGCCGGCAGGGTTCGGCGCCGCCGTTGCCCCCGCGTCGGACGTCGGCGGCGCTGCTTCGGTACCAGGATTGCGCCGGCCGACCGCGCGGCCCAGCCCCGCCACCGCGCCGGCCAGCGGCAGCAACAACCAGGGCGGGAACCCGGGCAGCAGGCCGAGCAGGGCGAGAAAGCCGGCGGTGACGTAGAATGGACGGTCGTAGCGGGCGAGCTGCAGCGCGGCGTCGATCCCGAACGGCTGGTCCGAGGCGGCGCGCGTAACGATGATGCCGGTGGCGGTGGAGACGAGCAGCGCGGGAAGCTGGGTTACCAGCCCGTCGCCGATGGTCAGTGCGACGTAGTGATGCGCCGCGGATGCCAGGTCCTCGCCGTGCACGCTGACGCCGATGATGAAGCCGCCGGCGAGATTGACCGCGGTGATGAACAATGCCACCCGCACGTTGCCGGCCACGAACTTGGAAGCACCGTCCATGGCACCGTAGAAGTCCGCCTGGCGCTGCAACTCCTGCTGCCGGAGCCGCGCCTGCGCCTCGGTGAGCCGCCCGGAGTGGTATTCCGCGTCGATCGCCATCTGCCGGCCGGGCAGGGCGTCGAGCGTGAAGCGCGCCGCCACCTCCGCCACCCGGGTCGATCCGCGCGTAATCACCACCACCTGCACGGCGATGATGATGATGAAGATGATCAGGCCGATCACCACCCCCGCGGTGCCGGAAGATCCGACCACGAAACTGCCGAACGCGCGCACGATGCGGCCGTCGAAGGCGGCCCCCTGCGACAGGATCAGCCGCGTCGAGGAGACATTGAGCGCCAGCCCGAACACGGTGGCCAACAGCAGCAAGGTAGGGAAGCTGCTGAACTCGGCGCTGTTGCGCACACTCAGCACGACCAGGATCACCAGCAGGCTGATGCCTATGTTGAGCGCCATGCCGAGGTCGAGCAGCACGGCCGGCAGCGGAATCAGCAGCATCAGCACCGCGACGCACACGAACACGGCGACCAGCGCGTCGCCGCGCTGCAGCCAGGCGCCGGAGGGATTGCCGGCCCTGCTCATTGCGGCCACCGCACGCCTCCGAAACGCGCGCCGACGCCGGGCTCGCGGCGGTCGCGGCTCGCCGCGCCGTGCGCCGCCAGCATCGCGGCCACCGCCGGCTCGTACGACCGCGGGATGGGGTCGCCGAGCGCGACGCGGCGAAACAGGGCGCCGGCCAGCGCCGCGCGTTCGATCACGGCCACGCCGCTCGACTCGGCCGCCTGCCGCATCCGCGGTGCGCTGTCGGCAGCCGCCTTGGCGACCACCACCGGCGCGGTCATGGTGTCGGGGTCCCACCGCAAGGCCACCACGGTACGCGCCGCGTCGGCGCACACCACGTCCGCGGCCGCGACCTGCTCGGCGGCCGTGCGCGCGAGCAGTGCGCGCGTGCGGGCGCGCAACCGATCGCGCACCATCGGGTCGCCCTCCTGCAGGCGCCGTTCCTCGCGCTCCCGTGCCACCGAACGGTGCGCCCGCCGGCGGGCGCGGAAATTGCGCAACAGGTAGTCGGCCGCCGCCAGCAGCAACAGGGCACCCGCCGCCTGCACGGCCAGGCGCAGCGCCGCGCCGTACGCCGCCTCGGCCATGGCTGCGCCGGCCGCGATCGCGCGCAGCGCGGCGCCGATGTTGAGCACCGCGATCACCGCCACCCCGCCCACCTTGAGCAGTTCCCGGCCGAGGCCGATCGCGGTGTCTGCCGACCACAGCCGGCGGCCGACGCGTCCCCAACTCGGGGTGATGCGGTGCCAGCGCGGCGTCACGCTTCGCAACCTGATCGGCAAACCTTGCTGGACGAGATGTCCGGCCACGGCGCCCGCGATCGCTGCCGCCAGCAGCGGCGCCGCCAGCCGGCCCGCATGGCCGAGCGCCGCCGGCAGCAGGCCGGCCAGCGCGGCGGCGTCGCCCGCGGCCGCCACGCGACCGAAGCACAGGCGCAGCAATTCGCCGCCGGCGGCGGCGATGGCGGGGCCGGTCAGCGCCGCCGCGCCAATCCCGGCCAGCAGGATCACCGCCGCGGTCACCTCCGGCGAGCGCACCGGCTCGGCGGAGTCGCGGGACGCACCGGCGCGCGCAGCGGACGCGCGCAGCCGATCGTCGGCGCCGGCCCGCCCGCCGCCGACGAGAGCGGACCGGAACGCGCCGCTCACGGCACCGCTCCCGCGCCCGCCGGCGGCGTGGCCGTCAGCCCGTCCAGCATCCGGCGCAGCGTGGCAAAGCCGTCGTCGAGCGCCGCCGCGGCGGCGCTCAGCAGCAATGGCAGCGTGACCAGGAGGATCACCAGGCCGGCGCCGAGCGACAACGGCAGCCCCAGCATGAGCAGGTTCATGTGCGGCGCGACGCGCGCGAGCAGGGCAAGCGCGAGTGACACCAGCAGCAGTGCCGCGAATATCGGCAGCGCGATCGCCATGGCGGTGCCGAACAGGCGCGCAAGGCTGCCCGCCACGGTGTGCAGCAGCAACCCGGCGCCGCGGCCCGTGCCGGCCGCGAAGCTCACCACCAGGTCGGCGGCGCGCAGGGCGTGAAAGGAACCCGCCACGCCGTCGAGCATCAGCCGGTGCAGTCCGCCCACCGACAGGAACGCCATCACGGCGAGCACGTGGAACAACTGGCCCAAAAGCGGAGAACGGCCCGCGGTGAACGGATCGAGCAGCTCGACCACGCCGAACCCGACGGGCAGCGAGATGAACGCGCCGGCGGTCTGCAGGGCGGTGAACCCCAGGAGCACCAGGAAGCCGAGCAGCACACCCACGAGCGCCTCGCCGAGCAGCAGCAACGCGAACTGTACCCCGGACGCCGGTACCGGGTAGCCGCCGGCGATCACCCCGGGCAGCGCTACCACGGCGATGAACAGCGCCAGCCCCAACCGCCCCGGTTGCGGAATGGCCGCCGACGAGAACAGCGGCGCCACCTGCATCATCGCCACCACGCGCGCCAACACCAGCAGCCCGATCCCCAGGTCATCGGCAAGCAGCCGCATCACGGCCTCGCCGCCATGGCCGGGATGCTCTCGAACAACCGGGTAGTGAAGTCGATCATCGACGCCCCCAGCCACGGGCCCAACAGCAGGGCGACCCCGATGACCGCAAAGATCTTCGGCACGAAGGACAGCGTCTGCTCCTGGATCGAGGTGGCAGCCTGCACGATCGACACCACGAGCCCCACCAGCACGCTCGCCACCATCAGCGGCGCCGCCAGCACGAGGAGCTGCAGCACCGCCTCGCGCGCCAGGGTCACGACGGTACCGAGCGTCATCGCCGCCGCCATCAGCGGAAACTCTCGATCAGTTGCATGACCAGCAGATCCCAGCCATCGACCAGTACGAACAGCACCAGCTTGAACGGCAGCGAAATGAGCACCGGGGGAAGTACGATGATCCCCATCGAGATCAGCGTGGTGGCCACCACCATGTCGATGATCACGAACGGAATGAATATGAGCACGCCTATTTTGAATGCCACGGTGAGCTCATGCAGAATGAACGCCGGGATCAGGATGTAAGTGGGCACGTCGGCGCGCGTGTTCGGCTTGGGCAGATCGCGCATGCTCATGAACAGGCGGATGTTGTCGGCGTCGTTGCCGAGCTGGCGAAACATGAATTCGCGTACCGGGGCCTGGGCGCGTTGCAACAGCTCCTGCCCGTGCAGCTCGCCGCGCGAGAACGGCTGCAGGGCGTCGCGGTTGATCGCCTCGAAGGTCGGCCACATGATGAACGCGGTCAGAAACAGGGCTACGCCCATCAACACCTGGTTGGGCGGCATGTCGGTGAGCGAAAGCGCGCGCTTCACGAACTGCAGCACGATGGCAAGGCGCAGGAACGAGGTAGTCAGGATCACGATCGACGGCGCCAGCGACAGCACCGCGAGCAGCAGCAGCAACTGCAGCGACAGCGCCAGCTCCTGATTGGTGTACGCGTCGCGCAGGCTGAGGTCCAGGAACGGCACGCTGCTGACGGCCGGCGCCGCGGCGGCTGCGATGCCCGCGGCCGCGGCAGCCGCCGCGTCGGGCGCGGGCGCCGGCGTCTGCGCCGCCACCGGGGCGGCGATGAGCAACGCCGCGCACAAGGCCGCGCCGGCGGCAGCACGGCGGCGCAGGATGCTAGGTAGCCGCACGGACCTCTTCCTCCACCGCCGGGGTGCGGCCCAGGCGGCGCGCGCGATCCCGTTGGCGGGGCGCCCGATCACCCAGGCGGCGCGCTCGATCCCGTTGGAGGGGCGCCCGATCCCGTTGGAGGGGCGCCCGATCCCGTTGGAGGGGCGCCCGATCCCGTTGGAGGGGCGCCCGATCCCGTTGGAGGGGCGCCCGATCCCGTTGGAGGGGTGCCCGATCCCGCTGGAGGGGCGCCCGATCACCCAGGCGGCGCGCCCGCTCCCGCTGCCGGCGCAGGAACGCGGTGTGGCCGGAGTCCGCGCTGCGCGCATCGGAGGGCGTGCCGATGCCGGCCTCGGCGAGCAGGTCGGCAAACCGGCTGCGCGCGGAAGCGCCCTGCCCGGCGGGGTGCGCCGCGAGCCGATCGAGGCGCTCGGGATCGGTGATCTCGGCCACCAGGTTTACCGCCTGGTCGCCGGCTCCCACCAGGTAGTAGCCGCCGGCCGCACGCACCAGGTGCAGGCTGCGGTTGCCGCCGAGCGAACGCGAACCGAGCACGGCGATCAGCTCGCTGTTGCCGAGCCGGCCCGCGGCGCCGCGCCGGAAGAGCCGGAACAGCAGGTAGATCGCGCCGAGCACCGCGGCAAGCACCACCACCATGCGCACGAAGTCGCCGGTCGAGACCACGCCGCCGGCCGCGGCGCCGGAGGTGCGGCCGGCCTCGGGCAGCGGCGTCGCGTCGACCGGCGGCGCGCCGGCAACCGACGCCTGTGGCTGCGGTTGCGGCTGCTGCGCGGACAACGGACACACCGCGACCAGCAGCGCGCCCGCGATCAGCAGCGCCGGAGCACCGATGGCAGAGCGCCGCGCACGCTTGGTCGAAGCGCGGGCGGCTGTCGCGTTGTACAGGTCTGTTCCCCTCCCAGGAACGCAGCCTTGCGTCCTTTCCTTCGCCATCGCCGGCGCTATCGGTCTCTCCCCCCGGAGTCAAGAATCTCCGTGACCCGGATGCCGTAACTGTCTTCCAATGCCACGACCCGCCCGCGCGCGACCGGCTCGCGGTTCATCTCGATCGCGACCGACTGGCCGGCGAATCGACTCATGCCGATTACCATGCCCTCGTCGAGGGCGGGCGCGCCGCCGCTGCGCAGCCCGCCGGCGCCCAGTTCAACGGTCACCATGGCATCGGCGCGAGCGGCGCGCGACGGTCGCGGCGGCGCCACTTCGCGGGCCAGCAAGCGGTGGCCGATCGCCGCCAGACTTGCCTCCGCCACCGCCAGGTACAGTTGGCCCTCCTGTCCGCCGGCGGCCGCCGCGAAGGTGGCGCACACCAGCCGGGTGTCCGGCGCCGGCAGTTCGGTGGTGTCGGCCTGCCGCTCGAGGTACTCGAGGCGCGGTACGACGCCGCACACCGGCGCCCACGCGCGCTGCAGGTCGGGCAGCAGCGCCGCGATGCCGCGCCGCAGCACCATGCCCTCGATCTCGCTCAAGCCGCGCTCCGGCACCATGGGTACGCCGCGCCCGCCCAGCAGCCGGTCGATCAGCAGGAATGCAAGCACCCGGTCGACGGCAAACAGCGCCGCCCCCGGCAGCGGGTCGAGCGCCACGCCCGCCAGCGCCGCCGGCGCCCACCGGGCTCGCAGTTCACTGCATGACCGGCGCTCCGCCGCGGCAAGCCGAACCCGGCACGGCGTGCGCACGAGCGTGCTGAGCGACTCGGAGGCGAAGCGCGCGAATCGGCGATGTACCGCGCTCACGATGGCGACCTGCTCGCCGGCCAGCGGCCCCGCGCCGGACGGCAAACCGCCGGGGGGCATACTGCCGGACGGCATACTGCCGGACGACCAGCGGTCATGCGGCACGCCCTCACCCATCGGCGCCCCCGGCGCCCGGCCGGCAAGGCGCGACGAATGCGCACACCGGTGGTACGCGAGCGGGGAGCAACGCAGCCAGCCGGGAGGGATCGCCGCGTTCATGCAGCCGGAGTTGCGCCATCGGCTGCTAGTCCTCGACCAGCCACCGGCGCAGCGCGCGCGCCGCGTCTTGCGGTCGCCGGCGGGCCAGGTGCTCGGCGCTGCGGCGCATCTGCTCCTGGTCCGCCAGGCCACCCGGTCTCCCGGTCCCGAACACCCGCGTCGCGCTGCTCAAGCGCGCCGTGCCGCCGGCGGCGCGCGCCGCCCGGCGGCGGCGCTGCCGCCGGCGCACCACCACGACCAGGGCGAGCAGCAGCAGCGCGGCGGCCGCCGCGGCGGCCGCCGGCAACATGCTCAGCAGCCATGCCTCCCGGCGCAGCAGCACGTCTTCCTGCGCGAACTGACTGCTGCGGTCGAACTGCAGATGCTCCACCGTGACCGAGTCGCCACGCTGCCGGTCCCAGCCGATGGCGTCCTGAACCAGCAGCGTCGCCTTGCGCAACTCGTCGCCGGGAACCGGGGTGTACGTGCGCCGCACGCTGCCGTCCTGGTTCAGGGCGACGCCGCCGTCGGGCCGGAACTCGGTGCGCCACACGCCGTCGAGGGCCACGCTCACCGTGATGCGGTTGATCGCCCAGGGGCTCTCCTCGCGCACCGTGTTGCGCCGGTTCACCACCTCGCTGCGGCTCGTCGAGCGGCGCTCGTAGTGCTCGCCGGCAGCGCCGTCGCCGCTGCTCCTGGTCTCCGTCTCCTCGTCCTCGGCGACCGTGATCGAGGGCACCCGCAGCGCTTCGTCGGCGTCGGTGAGCGGATCGTCCTCGCGCAAGGCGATCGGGAAATGCTCCTCCGTGGTGGTCGACTGCGAAGACAGGTCGAGGTCGATGTCGAGGCGGACGATCTGCACCCGGTCGGCGGAGAAGATATTGCCGAGGGCGGCGACGATTTCCCGCGTGTAGCGCTGCTCCAAGCCGTACTTGGTATCCAGTTGGCGCTCCACCAGGGTCATCCGGCTGCGTCCCGAAACGCCGCCCGGATCGTTCACCTGGACGCCGCGAGGATCGAGGATCACGATGTGCTCGGCGCTCAGGCCGGCCACCGCAAACTGTACGAGCCGCTGGATGCCGTGCACCCGATGGTGGTCGTCGAGAATCCCGGAGCCCTGGCGGGGCGTTATCACGATGGAAGCGGTGGTAGGGAGTTGATCCTCCGCGAACAGTTCGCGTTCCGGCACTACCAGGGTGACGTGGGCGGCGGCGACGTCGTCGAGCGCCTCGAGGTGCTGTTCGAGGCTGCGCGTGAGGGCGCGCTGAAGGTTGACGCTGCGTTCGAAGTCGGTGACCGAGAATCGCCCGAGGTCGAATATCGAGAACGGGTCGGTTTGCGAGGGTACCAGGTCTTCGCGAATCAGGATGCCGCGCAACCGGCGCGCCGAGTCCTGGTCGGACACGAAGATGCGGTCACCGGCGCGGATTTCGTACTCCACGCCTTCCTGATCGAGCCGGCCGGCGATGCGCAGCAGTTGCCCGGCGTCCTCGACGGGGGCATTGATCAGTGGCACCATCCGCACACCGGCGTTCAATGGCCCGCCCTCGCGTGATGCCCCGATCAACCCAGCGGCGACCACCGCGACGGCGAGCGCGCCGCCGAGCGACCAACGCTGCGCCCCGGTCAATCTGCCCCAAAAGCCAAACGCCTGTTGCCGCATACGCGGCAGTACGTCGAGCATGTTCCCCTCCCACGGCACGGATCGACTTGCCGCCGCCGCAGGGTAGACGGCCGCGGACAAGCCCTTCCGGTACCATAGTTATGCGTGAGCGGCGCGCTATTGTCAACCGCGGCCGGCACGAAAAAACGCTTTTTCGTAGCGCTAAAGGATGAACCGCGTCAGGTCGCGATCTTCTATTATCTTGACCAACCGTTCGTCCACGTAGCCGGTCGTAATGGTAACGGTCTGGCCCTTCAGATCGGGCGCGTTGAAGGACAGATCCTCGAGCAGATGCTCCATGATGGTGTGCAGGCGGCGCGCACCGATGTTCTCGGTGCTGCGGTTCACTTCCGCGGCCAGTTCCGACAACCGGTCGACCGCGTCATCGGTGAATACCAGGGTCACGTCCTCGGTGGCGAGCAGCGCCTCGTACTGGGTAATCAACGCGTTGCGCGGCTGTGTGAGAATGCGTTTGAAGTCGTCGCGACCGAGATCGTCGAGCTCGACACGAATCGGAAAGCGGCCCTGCAGTTCGGGGATCAGGTCGGATGGTTTGCTCATGTGAAACGCGCCGGCGGCAATGAACAGGACGTGCGCGGTGTCGACCACTCCCCACTTGGTGGTTACCGTACTTCCTTCGACGATCGGCAGTATGTCACGCTGTACCCCTTCACGGGAAACGTCGGCGCCGCCGCGGGTGTCCTTGGCCGCCACCTTGTCGATTTCGTCGAGGAAGATTATTCCCATCTGCTCGACGCGTTCGATCGCCAGCTCCGACACACGCTCCTTGTCGACCAGCCGGTCGATCTCCTCGGCCATCAGGATCGCGCGCGCGCGGCGGATCGGCACCTTCTTCTTTTTCTTGCGGCCACCAAACAAATTGCCAAGACTGCCGAGATTGATGTCCATCTCCTCGAAGCTCTGACCGGAGAAGATTTCGATTGCCGGTCCGCTGCTGTCGGCGACGCTCACCTCGACCAGCTTGTCCTCCAGCTCGCCCGCCCGAAGACGCTCGCGAAACCTGTTTACCGTGCCGTTTTCCGGCGCCGCGGGAGACGCGGTGGGCGGCGGCGGCGGCGGCGCAAACCCGGCCGGCGTTGCGGCCGGCGTTGCGGCCGGTGCTGCGGCCGTCTGCGGCTTCCTGGGCTGGCCCGGCGACAGACCGGGCAGCAGCAACTCGATGAGCTGCTGTTCGACGCGATTCTCGGCCTCTTCCTGAATGCCTTCCTGCAACTCGGTCTTGACCATCGACACCGCCACCGAGGCGAGATCGCGCACCATCGACTCGACGTCGCGGCCGACATACCCGACCTCGGTGTACTTGGTGGCCTCCACCTTGACGAACGGCGCTCGGCACAGCTTCGCCAGGCGGCGCGCAATCTCGGTTTTGCCGACACCCGTGGGACCGATCAGGATGATGTTCTTCGGCGTAACCTCATCGCGCAACTCGTCCGGCAACTTGCGCCGGCGCAGGCGATTGCGGAGCGCAATCGCAACCGCTTTCTTGGCTTGTTGCTGGCCCACGATGTAGCGGTCGAGCTCGCTCACGATCTCGGTCGGGCTGAGCTTGTCCAGGTCGATGCTCATGACAGCTCCTCGACGGTGATTTCTCGGTTGGTGTACACGCAAATGTCGGCCGCGATCTGCAACGAACGGACCGCGATGTCGCGTGGGCCGTGGTCGGAGCTGTCCAGGAAGGCGCGCGCGGCGGCCAGGGCGTAGTTACCCCCGGAACCGATGGCGATGGCGCCGTGATCGGGCTCCAGCACATCGCCGTTGCCGGAGATGAGCAGGGTCTTGCCGGCATCGGCCGCCAGCAGCAGCGCCTCCAGGCGACGCAGCAGGCGGTCCGATCGCCACTCCCGCGCCAGCTCCACCGACGCCCGCGTCAGGTCGCCGCCAAATTCCTTCACCTTGCCTTCGAACCGGTCGAACAGCGTGAACGCATCCGCCGTGCCACCCGCGAACCCGACCAGGATAGCACCGTCGGCGATCGCGCGCACCTTGCGCGCGCCGCCCTTGACGATGGTCGCGTCCATGGTCACCTGACCGTCGCCGGCCATCGCCACCCGCGTGCCGCGGCGCACGGCGACGATCGTCGTACCGTGCATTGCCGTTCCAAGCATTGAATTGCCGTACATGGAAGTACCTGCTCCCCTCATTGGTCTTCTGCCCGGCCCGATTGCGCAGCGCTCGCCCGGCCGGGCTTGCCCGTGTTGCGATTCTTGCCGTCGTCCGCGCCGTGGCGGGGCGGCGGCGACTCCGATTCCGCGACCGCGCGCGGATGCGCGCCGCGGTGCACCTCCCGCAGACGCGCCAGACTGGTGTGGGTATAGACCTGCGTGGTAGAGATGCTTGCGTGCCCGAGCAGCTCCTGCACGACACGCACGTTGGCCCCGGCGTCCAGCAGGTGGGTCGCGAACGAGTGGCGCAGGCTGTGCGGGGTCACGCGCTTGTCGATTCCGGCTGCCGCCGTGGCGGCGCTGACGATGCGGCGCGCGGCGCGGTCGCCAAGGCGCCCGCCGCGGCGACCCAGAAACAGTGCGTGGCGAGCCACCGGCGCGGGTGCCGAAGGCGGCTTGCTCCAGGCGCGCAACAGGGCGGCGCGCAGCGGCAGGTAGTGCTGCAGCAGCGTGCGGCACGCGGCGCCGAAGAACACGACCCGCTCCTTGTTGCCCTTGCCCAACACGCGCGCGCGGCCCGCGTCAGGCTCGACGTCCGCGACGTCGAGGCCGACCGCTTCCGACACGCGGCAGCCGCTGCCATACAGGAACTCCAGCAGAAGCACGTCGCGCAGGTTCCAGAAGTCGTCCTCTGCGCCGTCCGTGGTGTCGGTGGTGTCGGTGGTGTCGGTGGTGTCGGCGGCGCTGGCGTGCGCGCCGCCCGCGTCGATCAGTCTCTGCGCCTCGGCGGCGAACAGAAAGCCCGGCAGGCGCTTGCCGGCTTTCAGGCCGCGCTGGCCCTGCGCGGGGTTGGCGTCCGGCGCCGCCGGCGTGCCTTCCAGATAGCGATAGAAGCCGCGCACGGCCGACACCGCGCGGTTGACGCTGGCCGCGCTTTGCCCGGCGCGCGTCAAATGGCCCACGAAACCGCGAACCTGGCGCGGCGTCGCCTGTGCCGCGGGCACCCCGACGCTGGCCAGGTACCCAAGGTAGCGCGCCAGGTCGCCGCGATAGGCGCGCACGGTCTGCGCGGAGTAGCCGCGTACCACGGCAAGGTAGCTCAGGTAACGCTGCACGCCGCCGTCGGCAGGCGCGGGCGCCGCCGGCTGCGGCCGCGCCGCGGCTGCGGCGGCGTTCGGGTCGGTGGCCGCCGGCGGCTCTGTCGGTGCCCGGTAACTCTTCATCCTCACCTTTCGGTTCCGTCGATTCCGCGATCGTCGCCGGCAGCGGCGATGCCGCCGTGCGCCGGTGCCGCCCGCCCGGCCTGCTCGGCGGCAAACATCCTTGCCAGCCACGTTCCCGCGGCACGCTGCCGGGGCGGCGGCGCCAGCGTACGCAGCCGCCCGCCGCCGCCGAGCGGATGCGGCACGCCGGCCTCGCGCAACACGTCGCCGGCATCGGTCGCCGGCAGCGCCCCCTCCTCGACCAACTGCGCACCGCCCGCGGCACGCGGCCCGTCCAGACCGTCCGCCGCCACCAGCACGTCGCGGCCCTGGTCGGCCGCGCAACGCGCCGTGATGAGAGCCCCCGACCGGGCCGGCGCCTCGACCACGACCACCGCACGGCTCAGACCCGCCACGATGCGGTTGCGCTGGGGGAAATGGTGCGCGAGCGGCGCCACTCCGGGTGGGAACTCGCTCACCAGACAGCCGCTCCGCAGGATCCGCATTGCCACCTCCCGGCTGCTCGCGGGGTAGATCCGGTCGATGCCGCAACCGAGCACCGCGACCGTGGCGCACCCCTCACCCCGCCAGCCGGCCAGACTGCCGCGGTGGACCTCCAGGTCGATCCCGCGCGCCAGACCCGAAACCGACGTGACCCCGGCACGCGCCAAGTCGAAACCGAACGCATACGCGGTCCATCGGCCGCGACCGGTGGGCTGCCGCGTGCCCACCACCGACACCAGCGGCGCCGGCGGCGGCGGCAGGCGGCCGCCGCGATGAAAGAGTACTACCGGTGGATCGAAAATCTCCCGCAGGATCCGCGGGTAGCGGGGCTCCCACAGAAAAGTGCACTGCCACACCTCTCGGGTCAAGCGTTCGGCATCGGCGCGGGCGCGCTCCAGCCATGTGGACGGCGAGAGCGTCGGCTTGCGCAGCCGCCGCCCCAGCAGCGCCGCCAGCCGCTCCGCCGACAGGTCGGCGAACTCGGCCAGCCGACAGCGGCGCAGCACCGTGCAGCGCTCGATCGGCCGCAGGAAAGACATTCTCGCCAGCGCCAGCGCAAGCAGCCGGCGCGCACCAGGTTCTCGTTCTGCCCATCTCACGCCTCATATAACGGAATCGGAACCGTCGCGCTTCATCCGCGCGGATGGTAGCGGCGGTGCTCGGCGTGCAGTTGCTCGCGCTCGACGTGCGTATAGATCTGCGTGGTAGCAAGATCGGCGTGGCCGAGCAGTTCCTGCACCGAGCGCAGATCGGCGCCGCCGGCGAGCAGGTGGGTGGCGAACGAGTGGCGCAGCGTGTGCACCTTGGCGTCGATTCCGGCACCCACGCACACCTGCTGAAAGCGTTTCCAGATGCCCTTGCGGGACAGACGCCCGCCGCGCTGGTTGAGAAATGCCGCGTCGGTGGCGGCGCCGCGGCGCACCAGGTGCGGGCGCGCTTCGGTAAGGTAGCGGCCGAGCCACGCGACCGCCGGCTCCCCGAGCGGCACGATGCGTTCGCGCGAACCCTTGCCGAACACGCGCACGCACGCCTGGGCAAGGTACAGGCGCCCGCGGTCGAGCGCCACCACCTCCCCGACCCGCAGCCCGGCGGAGTAGATCAACTCGAACAGCGCACGGTCGCGGATGCCGGCCGGGGTGCCGGTGTCGATGGCGGCCAGGAAGCGCTCCACCTGCGCCACCGACAGCACGCGGGGGATGCGCCGTCCGGAGCGCGGCGGCGCGACCCGCGCCGCCGGGTTGTCCGCTTCTCCGGCGCCATCGGCGAGGCCGGGAGCGTGCGGACGCTCCGCGCGCAGGAACCGGTACCAGGCGCGCAACGCGCTGAGCGCCTTGGCCAGCGTGCCGCTTCCGGCGCCTTCGCCCTGGCGCACCATCAGATAGGCGACCACCTCGCCGGCGGCGCCGTCCGGCGCCGCCGGTTCCGGCGGCGGGGCGGCGGGGCGCGCCGCCAGGTGGGCGATGTAGCGGCGTGCCTCGGCGGCGTACGCCTCCACCGTCAACTCGGCAAGCCGTTCGACCGAGCGCAGGTAGTCGGCGAACTCGCCGACCAGCGCGCCGTTGGCATCGGTTGCCGGTTGTGCCGCCACGGACGGCTACCGCGCGCGCCGCCGCGGCTCCGTGATTCGGGTCAGGACGAGGCCGCCTCGCCGCCGCGGCGGTTGCGCAGCACCGTCGGCACGCTCAGGTCGTCGAGCGAGGTGGCGCGCGAACTGGCCACCGGCTCGTGCTGGCTCAGCACGTCGGCGCGCTTTCCGAGCCCTTTGTTGAGCTCGACCCACTCGTGGTACGAGATGATCTCGGGACTGGAGTCGGAGCTGTCGGCGACCGCGGCGGCGCCCTCGCGCTGGAACCCGGTGGCGATCACCGTGACGCGGATCTCGTCGTCGAGCGTATCGTTGATACTGGTTCCGCAGATGATCATGGCATCGTCCGAAGCACTGGTGGTGATGATCTGCAGCACCTCCTCGTACTCGGTCAGCGACATGCCGTCGTCGCCGGTAACGTTGACCAGGATGCCGCGCGCACCCTCGATGCGGGCGTCTTCGAGCAGCGGGTTGTTGATGGCGTTGGTCGCCGCGTCGACGGCGCGGTTGTCGCCGCCGCCGATGCCGATGCCCATCAGCGCATCGCCCTGGCCCTGCATGATGGTGCGCACGTCGGCGAAGTCGATGTTGATGACGCCGGGCACCGTGATCAGGTCGGAGATGCCTTGCACACCCTGCCGCAGCACGTCGTCGGCGAGCATGAACGCTTCCCGCAGCGGCGTGCGCCGCTCCACGATCTTCAGCAGATGCTGGTTGGGAATCACGATCAGGGTATCCACTTCCTTGCGCAGGCTCTCGATGCCCTCATCCGCGAGGCCCATCTTGCGGCGCCCCTCGAAGTCGAACGGCTTGGTCACCACGGCGACGGTAAGTATGTCGTGCTCGCGGGCGGTGCGCGCGATCACCGGGGCCGCACCGGTGCCGGTGCCGCCGCCGAGGCCGGCCGTGATGAACACCATGTCCGCACCCTTCAGGACGTTCTCGATCGAACCCTGGTCCTCAAGCGCCGCCTTTTCGCCCATCTCCGGTATGCCGCCGGCGCCGAGACCGGCGGTGAGCTTGCTGCCGATCGGCACCTTGGTCTCCGCATGGCACAGATCGAGCGCCTGCAGGTCGGTGTTCACGGCAACGAAGTGTACGTTGCGCAGGCCCGACTCGATCATCCTGTTGGTGGCGTTGTTGCCACCGCCCCCGACGCCGATCACCTTGATGTCGGTGATCCCCGGAGTGTGCTCGTTGTGCAGTTCAAACGTCATGGTTCCCCTCCCGTTACGTTTGGCCTAGTCGTGTCTCGCCGGAGATTCCTGTTCAGAAGAATTCCCCGAACCATTTCCTCATGCGGGCCCACACGCTGGTGAATCCCGCTTCGCTGGTATCCAGATTGAGTTGCTCGACCCCCAGGTGGGCGGCGCCATACTGCACCAGTCCCACTCCGGTGGCGAAAATGGGACTGTGGTATTCCTCCACCAGTCCTCCGAGGCGCGCCGGATAGCCGATGCGTGCCGGCAGGCCGAAGATCTCCGATGCCAGTTCCTCGGTGCCCGGCAGCAGCGACCCGCCGCCGGTCATCACCACGCCGCCGGCGAGGCGCGACAGGTAGCCGGCGCGCTCGATCTGCGTGCGTACGCTGCCGAGCATCTCCGACATGCGCGGTTGAATGATCTCGGTCAGTTCGCGGCGCGTGATGATGCGCGGTGGACGCCCGCCGACCCCCGGAATGCTGGTTTCCGCATCGGGCTCATCGAGCATCGGCAGAAAGCAGCAGCCGGCGTCGCGCTTGACCTGCTCCGCGGCCTCGTTGGGCGTGCGCAGCATGATCGACAGGTCGCTGGTCACGTGGTCGCCGCCGACCGCAAGCACCTCGGTGTGATAGGGAGACCCCTCGATGTGCACCA
Organism: Spirochaetia bacterium; assembly: GCA_965208575.1. Lineage (GTDB taxonomy): Bacteria > Spirochaetota > Spirochaetia > SZUA-6 > Bin103 > Bin103. The sequence goes on from CBDBOV010000004.1 coordinate 1,200,968, forward strand.
GCACGTCGGTGGTGCCGCCGCCGAGATCGACCAGCAGCACGCCCAGCTCCTTCTCGTCGTCGGTCAGCACGGAACGCGCGGAGGCGAGCGGTTCCAGCACAATGTCGCTGACCTTGAACCCCGAGCGATTGACGCACCGGATGATGTTCTGCGCCGACGACACCGCGCCGGTCACGATGTGTACTTCCGCCTCCAGGCGCACGCCGGTCATGCCCAGCGGACTGCGGATGCCGGCCTGACCATCAACGATGTACTCCTGAGTGATGACATGCAGCACCTCGCGGTCCATCGGGATCACGATCGCGCCGGCCGCTTCCTTGACGCGGTCGATGTCGTCCTGGTCGATCTCGCGCTTCTTGCCGGTAACGGCCACCACGCCGCGCGAGTTGACGCTCTCGATGTGGCCGCCCGCAATGCCGGCGTAGACGTCCTGCACCTCGCGCCCGGACATCATCTCGGCCTCTTCCACCGCCGCCGCGATCGACTTGACCGTGGCGTCGATGTTGATCACCACGCCGCGCCGCAGCCCGCGCGACGGTGTGATGCCGACGCCGGTAATCTCGAGACTGCCCTGCTCACCGATCTGGCCGATGATGACGCACACCTTGGTCGTGCCGATGTCGAGGCCGACAATCAGATCGTCAGTCGCCATCAGCCGCTCCCCTCGGCAACCGCCACCGGGGAGGCGCCGCGCAAGTCGAGCTCGGCGAACTGCGCCATGGCGCCCTCCGCGGACCGGGTGCGCACCAGGTCGAGCAGCACCAGTGCCTCCGCCAGGTGGCTCTCGTTCAACTCGGGGCCGAAGCGCAGCACGGTGTCGAAACCGATCGGAAACAAGAGCAGGTCGAATCCGGCGGCGATCGCTTCGGCGCCGAGCGGGGCGGCGGTCGACGGCGCGCCGATCGGCACCAGCCGGATCTCGGAGATCAGGGTGGCGAGCACCGGATCCGACGCCGTCAGCGCGGACAGGTCTGCAAGCACGCCGCACACCGGTTCCGGAAGGTGTGCGCCCGGCTGCAGCAGTTCCGCGGCCAGTCCGCTCAGCGCCGGCACGTCGGCGGCGTCGTGGTGTCCCCACGGCGCGACGCCGGCCAGAAACACCAGGCCGTCCCGGTCGACCAGCGCCGCGCGCGAGGAGCCGTCCGGTTCCACCGCCAGCAGCACCGCCGCCGCCGTGCGCGCCGCAAGATCGAGGCGCAGCGTGTCCGGGAAGCGCATCGACACGGCGGCGTCGCGCACGAGCAGGTTCTGCTCCAGGCGCGCTTCAATGGCGGCCGCGTCCAGCGAGAAAAACTGTTCGTCGCCGGTAAGCCCGGCCATCGCCAGCACCTCCGCGTCGCTCAATGCCAGTTCGGTGGCCACGTTCACGGTAGTCAGGTGCAGGCGCGGCGCCAGCAGCAGGAGGAACACCGCCTCCAGGGCCAGCATCAGCAGCAGCGTGGCGATGACGAGTCTCAGCACGCGCCGCATGCGCGCGCGCCACGGGTGCAACCGGCGCGCCAGCCAGCCCCGCTGCGCACCGCTCAGCGTGCCGCTGCCCGGCAGATTGGCGCCTTGCGCAACGGTGCTCACAGTTGCTCCACTCCCCCGCCCCGGTCGTTCTGCCGTACCGACAGGCGCTCCGCGTCCACCTCCGCCGATCGCCGCGACAGCCCCACCAGCAGCCCGCACATGACGAACGTGGTCAGCAGCGCCGACCCGCCCGACGAATAGAACGGCAGCGGCAGCCCGGTCGCGGGCACCAGGCTCGACACCACGGCCAGGTTGAGAAACGCCTGGGCGACGATGCTGGTGGTAAGCCCGAACGCCAGGTAGCGGGCGAACCGGTCGCGGTGATGGCGCACGATCAGGTAGCCGCGCCACGCCAGTACCGCGAACAGGCCCAGGATCAGGATGACGCCGACCAGGCCGAGCTCCTCTCCCGCCACCGCGAAGATGAAGTCGGAGTGCGCCTCCGGCAGGGGACCCAGCTTCATCTGTCCGCGCCCGATGCCGGTGCCCCACACGCCGCCGCGCGCCAGCGCGTCACGGGCGGCCAGCACCTGGTAGCCGCTGCCGGCGGGGTCCGCCGTCGGCTCCAGGAAGGCGATCAGGCGCAGCACGCGGTGCTCCTTGGTCAGCAGCAGCATCAGCGCGAGCGGCGTGCCGGCCATGGTCAGAGCGGCGAACAGGCCCATTCTCACCCCCGCCAGCCACAGCATGGCCATGGCCAGGAACACCAGGAAGATGGGCGTCGAAAAGTCGTTCTGCAGGTACACCAGCGCGGCGAACAGGCCCGCAACCAGCATCGGCGGAACGATCACCCGCATGGTGCGGCCGTAGCTGAGCTCGGCCAGGTTGCCCTTGCGATCGAGAATGTGGGCGAGGTACACCACCAGCGCCAGCTTGGCGAGTTCCGACGGCTGGAACGACAGTCCGCCGATCACGATCCAGCGCTGCGCCCCCATCGCCCACAGCCCGATGCCGGGCACCGACGTGAGCACGACCAGCGGCAGGCTGACCGCCACCAGCGGCAGCACCGCGCGGCGCACGTAGCGCAGCGGAACGGAGGCGGCAACGGTGGCCAGCAGCGTGCCGAGCGCGACCCACAGCACCTGGCGGCGAAAGAAGCGCAGCGGATCGTCGAACAGCCGGTCACCGTAGAAGTAGGACGCGGACAGCAGTACCGCGAGACCGCTGCCGGTGAGCACGATCAGCGCCGCCACCAGCACGCTGTCGCTCGGCATGGCCAGGGTCGGCTGCAGCGTGTCGCGCAGCCGCACCCAGCGGGTCCGCACCGTCCGCCGCCGGCCGGACGGCCGCTGCGCCAGCATGAGGCGGCGCAGGACGCGCGGCAGGTGCGTAACCTTGACGGATGGCTGCGCCATGCGCTGCGCTTGCGGACGCCCGCCGTTCACTACCGGTGCCATCGCCGATACCGTCACGCCGCCTGCAGCGGCTCCACCAGCCGGTCGAGCGCGACGCCGCGCGAGCCCTTGAGCAGCACGGTGTCGCCGGGGCGCACCGATGCAACCACCGCCGCCTCCAGCTCCTCGTAGAGCGTCGTCCACAGCAGCGGCCGGCCGAAGCCGGCGGCCTGCAGGGCATCCGCGGTAGCGGCGGTTTCCGCCCCGAACAGGAACACGGCATCCGGGTCGACGGCCGTGACCACCTCGGCCAGCGCGGCGTGGGCGGCCCGCGTCGCGGTGCCGAGTTCCAGCATGCTGCCGAGCACCACCAGGACGCGCCCGCGACCGGGCAATTCGGCGAGGAAGGTGAGCGCGGCCGCCATCGACTCCGGATTGGCGTTGTACGCATCGTTGATGATGGTCAGCCGCCCGCGGACAACCTGCGAGCGGCCCGCCACCGCCTCCACGGCCTCGATGCCGTGCTTGATAGCGGCCGCCGACACTCCCAGGGTAGACGCCACCGTGATTGCGGCCAGCACGTTGGTGACGTTGTGATTGCCAAACAGAGGGAAGTGAATCTGGAGCCCCTCCCAGTGGATGGTGGAACCATCAAGCCCCAGAGATTCACTTCCCTCGTAACCTTTCGTCTTGGTTGGGCCGAATTGGACCAGCGCAACTTCCGGTGCCAACGGCAGCCGGGAGTGCGCCAGCAACTCCTCCCCTTCCGGCACGAATGCGTGCCCGCCGCGCGGCAGGTAGGCCAGCACGCGCGCCTTCTCGGCGGCTATGGTGGGCCGCGATTCGAACGCGGCCAGGTGTGCGGTGCCGATGCCGGTGATCAGCGCGTGGTGAGGCGCCGCCAGCCGGCCCAGCTCGTCCATCTCGCCGCGGTAGTCGATGCCCAGTTCCAGCACCGCCATGCGATGGCGCCGCTCGATGCCCAGCAGCGCCAGCGGCAGCCCGATCACCGAGTTGTAGTTGCGCTGTGCCTCGTAGGTCGGCGCGCACTGTTGCAGGATCGACGCGAGGATGCGCCGCGTGGTGGTCTTGCCGCTCGATCCGGTCACCGCCACGCGCTGCGCCGCGCTGTGCGATCGATGTGCCTCGGCGAGCCGATGCAGCGCCTGCAGCGGGTCGTCCACCACGGCCAGCGTGGCGCCGTAGCGGCTCGCTGTGGCCTGCAGCTCGGCGCCGCGCGCGTACCACTGCCGCCGCGCTATGAGGGCGGCGGCGGCGCCCGCTGCGAACGCGTCGGCCAAGTAGTCGTGGCCGTCGGCGCGGCTTCCGGCCAGGGCCACGAACAGCGCGTCGGCGGCCGCGGCGCGCGAGTCCACGACCACCCGGCGCAACGGCGCCTGCGCAGCCGCCAGCGGCCCCCGGTCGGAGCCGACAAGCCGCGCGCCGGTGAGCCCGGCGAGTGCTTCGGTGGTCACCGTCACGGTTGCTCTCCCGGGGCGGAGGGCGGTTCAGGAAGCGCGAAGCGCACCAACAGCCGGCGCCCCGGCGCCATTCGCTCCAGGCCCTGCTCGGCGGCGGCGGCGTCCACGCGTTGCGGAGAACCGAGCGCCGCCAAGTCTGCCATCGCCTGCTTGTTGCGTTCGTGCCAGTGGCGCTGTTCCAGTTCCAGCGCGCCTACCGTGTGCAGCAGGCGCTCGTAACGATACCCTTGCCAGGCGCTGAGCATCAGCGCCGCGCCGAGCAGCGCGGCGCTCAGGAACAGCAGCATTCGTCCGCGCGCGGTGTCGCGCGTGCGCGCGCCGTCAGCCATGATCCGCCACCTTGCGGGCGACCCGCAGGCGCGCGCTGCGCGACCGGGGGTTGGCCTGCACCTCGGCCGGGGTCGGGCGCAACGGCCGCTTGGTACACACTTCCCAGGCCGCGCCGGCGCCGCCCGCCGGCGGCTCCTGCGCGGCACGCCGCAGGTGCTGCTTGACGATGCGGTCCTCCAGCGAGTGAAACGCGATCACCCCGATGCTGCCGCCGGCGGCCAGGCAGCGCAGCGCGGCCGCCAGGCCGGTCTCGAGACGCCGCAGTTCGTCATTGACCGCGATTCGCAACGCCTGGAACGAGCGCGTGGCCGGGTGTATGGCGCCGCGGTGGCGCTGCGCCGGTGGATAGGCGCGCCACACCAGCTCCTCCAGCTCGCCGGTAGTGCGCAGGGGACGTTCCGCCCGCCGGCGGGCCACGGCACGCGCGATCCGCCGAGCATGGCGCTCCTCCCCGTACTGATGGAAGAGATCCGCCAATGCCGATTCCGGCTCCTCATTGAGAATATCGGCAGCCGTGCGGGGCAACCGTTCATCGAGCCGCATGTCCAACGGCTCGGAGCCGCGAAACGAGAACCCGCGGGCGCTGCAGTCGAAGTGGTAGCTCGCCAGCCCCAGGTCGAGCAGCACCAGGTGCGCCGAGCCGCTGCGGCGCGCCATGACATCGGCAAACCAGCCGCGCTCGAACTCGACGCGGCGCCCGAAGCGGCCCAGGGTGCGGCGGGCGCGCGCCAGCATGTGCGCGTCGACGTCCACGGCCAGGAGCGACAGCGAGGGGTAGCGGTCGAGGAACCGCTGCGCATGTCCACCATCGCCGACAGTGCCGTCGATCATCAGGCCGCCGCGATCCGGCGCGGTCAGCCAGTGCAGACATTCCTGCACCATCACTGGTTCATGTACCGATACCGGTTCACGCACACCCATCAGAACGTTATCGCTCCGCCGATCTCCTCGGCGGCCTCCTTGAACCTCTCCTCGTTCGCCTCCAGGTAGGCCGTGTACGTTGGCTCGTCCCAGATTTCGAGGTATTTGACCATGCCGAGGATCGTGCAGTCCTTCCTCAGCGCGGCGAACTCACGCAGCGTCGGCGGAATGGCGATGCGGCCGCTGCGGTCGATCTCCACCTCCTGCGCGGGTGCCAGGATGCGGCGCTGGATGAGACGCGCCCGCTCCGAGAACGGCGAAGTCGCCGCTATCAGGTTCTCGGACAGCTTGCGCCACTCGTCGGAGGGGAACAGCCACAGGCAGCGATCCACGCCGCGCGTCAGGATCATCACGTTGCCGACCACCTCGGAGCGCACCTTGGCGGGCACCATCAAGCGGCCCTTCTCGTCGAGGGCGTAACGGTATTCGCCGGAAATCATGATCGCTCCTTACGCACGGTCTCCTGCCGCATTCCCACGGTGATGCCTGACCCTCAGGGGAATGAGGGATATTATGGGTCTATCTTCCACCATAGTCCAATATCTCCCACTTTCTCCCACCACCTTGCAGATTAATCACCGTGCTTCTACCGGGTGTCAACATCGAGAATCCGGGCGGGAGCGAAATTCGGCGGCGGCCGCGGCGCCGAACACTACATGTTTGTATAGTATTGGCGAGTAGGCGGCGATGCCGCTACATTGGCGGCCACGGTGGCGCCCGACGCGAGCGGGCTGGTGCGGGCCGCTTCTTCGGTTTTACGGGTTTACGGTTGTATCGGGTACATTTCAAGTGGAAGGGCAAGGAAGTACAGCTCACGGCGAAGAGCCTTGACCTTACGCATCCCTACTTCGTGTCCATCAAGGACATCGTCTTCGAGCGCGACCAGCAGATCATCATCAACCCCACCGCGGAGGACGTGCGGCGCACATTCGGACGCGCCGAGCACCTGATGATCCCGTTTCAGACCGTTGCGCTGATCGAGGAGTTCCCGGAGGCTGATTCCAACCGGATCCGGCCGTTTACGCTGGTGGAGGAAGAGGTGGACGGGGCGGCCGACGACGGCCTCGACGACGACATCGACAGCGACGACTCTTCCCCCTGACGCCCGCGCCCGGCGGTCAACGGCGTGACGGCGTGCGCATCAGCAGATCCTCGGCGTGGCGCAGCGACACGTCACGGGCATCGTGGCCCGACAACATGCGCGCCACTTCCACCACCCGCGCGCGTCCGCTGACCTCCCTTACGGCGGTGAGCGTGCGACCGGCGCGCTCTTCCTTGGACACCTGGAGGTGGGTGTGGGCACGGGCGGCCACGGTGGCGAGATGGGTGATGCACAGGATCTGCCGGCGGCGGGCGATACCGGCAAGCTTGTCGCCCACCGCGATCGCCACGTCGCCGCCGATGCCGGCGTCGACTTCGTCGAACACCAGGGTGCCTACCGGGTCGCTGGCGGCGAGGATCGACTTCAACGCCAACATGATGCGCGACACCTCACCGCCGGAAGCGCTGGAGCGGAGCGGGCGCAGCGGCTCGCCCGCGTTGGCCGAAATGAGGAATGCCACCGCTTCGGCGCCGGCGGGGCCAATCTCCGGCACGCCGCGCTCGAGCCGCGGCTGCAGGTGCACGGCGAAGCGCGCCTTGGGCATGCCGAGTTCGTGCAGGCTGTCCTCGACCAGCCCGCGCAGGCGGCCGGCAGCCTGCCGGCGGCGCTCGCTCAGTTCGCCGGCATGCTCGCTCAGCGCGGCGGCGAGACGCTGTACCTCGGCGCCGGCGGCGGCGTGCGCCCCGGCCGCATCCTCGAGGCCGGCCAGTGTGGCGCGCGCCTGGCGCGCGTGCTCCAGCACGTGCTCCACGGTGGCGCCGTACTTGCGCTGCAAGGCGTGGATCTGCTCCAGCCGCTCGACCACGGCCGCCAGCCGCGCGCCGTCGAAATAGAGGCCGCTCTGGTAGCGGCGCACATCGGCCGCGACATCTTCCAGTTCGTAGAATGCGCTTTCGACGCGCGCGCGCAGCGGCTCGAAGGCGGCGTCGTAGGAGGCCAGCGTGCGCAGTTCGTCGAGCGCGCCGCGCACCGACGCCAGCGCGCCGCCACGCGCCTCGACAGTCAGGTCGTACACCCGGTGCGCGGCCTCCGAGATGCGCTCGAACGCGGTGAGGCGGCGCCGCTCCTGATCCAGCTCCTCCTCCTCTCCGGCGCTCAGGCGCGCCGCGTCTATCTCGTCCGCGGCGTGCCGCAACAGCTCCGCCTGCCGTTCGCGGCGCTCGCCGCCCGACTCCAGCTCCACGACCCGGGCACGCGCCGCGGCCAGTCGGCGATGCACCGCGGCCACCACGCCGGCGAGCGGCACCAGGTCCGCGAAGTGGTCGAGCAGGCGGCGGTGCTCGATCTCGCGCAGCAGGCTCTGGTGCCGGTGCTGGCCATGCAGGTCGAACAGCCGCCGGCCGAGCTCGCCGAGCTGGGCGGTGGGAACCGGTACGCCCGCTATGAAGCAGCCTGAGCGCCCAGTACGGCGCACGACGCGCCGTACGATGAGCGTGTCGTCGTCCGCCGCAAGCTCACGCTCGGCGAGCCAGTCGCGCACCTCGCCGTCCCGAGGCTGCAGGCGAACCACGCCGGAGACCTCGGCGCGATCGGCGCCGGCACGAATGTCGGCTGCCGTGGCGCGGGCGCCGAGCAGCAGACCGACGGCGCCGATGATGATCGACTTGCCGGCGCCGGTCTCGCCGCTGAGCACGTTCAGATGCGGGCCGAAGCCCACCTCGACGTGCTCGATCAGCGCGTAGTTGCGCACCGTCAGCGACTCAAGCACGCGGCTCCCCGGCCCAGTCGAGCTTGGACCTCAATACCTGGTAGAAGTTGCGCTTGCCGGAGCGCACGATGTGGGTCTGGTGGACGGAACGGGAAAAGTCGATCTGATCGCCCGGCTGCAGCGCCTCCACGTCGACGCCGTCGACGGCGAGGCTGATCTCGGTGCGCTGGTTCATTTCGATCTCCACCCGCACCGGTTCCGCGGCCGGCACCAGCAGCGGCCGGTTGGCCAGGGTAAAGGGGCAGATCGGGGTGATGACGAAGGCGTCCATCTCGGGATGGACGATCGGCCCGCCGGCCGCCATCGAGTACGCCGTGGATCCGGTCGGCGTCGCGAATACCATTCCGTCGGCGCGGTAGTTGGCGACCCAGGTACCCGCCAGGTGCACCCGCAAGCGCACGATCTTGGAGCGTCCGTAGCCGGCGATTACCGCATCGTTGAGGCCGTCGATGCAGGCCACCGGCCGCCCGCACCGCAGCACCTCGGCGCGCACCATGACCCGGGTGCTGATGCCGAGCGATCCGGAGGCGTAGGCGTCGTACGCCTGCCGCCACTCGCCGACCGGGATCTCGGTGATGAATCCCACGGTGCCGAGGTTGACCGGCAGGATCGGGATGTCGCTGCCCGCCAGCAGGCGCGCGCACCCGAGCAGCGTGCCGTCGCCGCCGAGCGACACCGCCAGGTCGATGCTGCCGCGCTGCGCGATGGGAGCGGCGGAGGTGGCGCCGCGCGCCATCGAGGAACTGCCCACTTCCGCCTCCACCACCTCGACCTGGCGGCGCCGGAAGAAGTCGCGCACCTCGGCGATGATCTGCGCGCTGGCTCGGGCCCGGTTGAGCAACACGAACACGCGGCGAATCGTTCGCGGTCGCGACCCACTGTCTGCAGCACCGGTCTCGGCCGGCTTCCCCGTACCGACTGTCATCGGATCGCGGGCAAGTATAGCGCGCCCCGAAGCAGCGCGGCCACAGCCGCGGTGGCGTTACGGCAGCGTAGCGAGCACGCGAGCCACCTGGCTGGCCTGGGCATCGCGCAGGTCGGGATAGAGCGGGAACAGCAGACAGCGGCGAGCGAGCTCCTGGGCACCGGCGAGCCGCTCCCCGGTTGCCGCGCCGCCCGACGGGTCGGGCGCCGAATCATGCGCCGTTGACGGCGGCGGGTCGGCATCGTCCTCCGCCGGAAGCAGGCCGGTGATGGCCGACCCCTCACAGGCAAGCCTGGTCTCCACGTGGTGGCGGGTGGCGTAGCGCTGTGCCGCGCGCAACCCGTCGGCGACCACGACCGGAAACAGCGGACCCGGCGTTGCGGCCGGCGCCAGCGTGCGGTGGCGGCTCCTCGCCACTGCGTCGCGAAAGCGCGCGGCAAGCTCGGCGCAGCGCACGCGCCCGGCAGCCAGGTCGTGCCACTGCGCAAGCGCGAGCGCGGCGTTCACGTCGGCCAGTTCCGCCCAGCCGAAGCGCGCGCGGTAGCCTGCGAGCGACCGGCGGCCGCGCGGGCTGCGCGCCAACACCAGGCCGCCGCCCCCGGCCGCCAGTATGCCGGGCGCTTGCAGGCCGATCACCAGCACGTCGCCGGCGGGCTCCCGAAGGGCCGGCGATGCCGGGTGACCGGGCGGCTGATCGGCCGGTGAGTCGGCCGCATCGCCGGCGGGCGCGCCGTTGGCGCGCGCTCGGCGGGCCGCGGGCACTCTGCCGGACGCGGATTGAACCCGGTCCATTTCCATTCCGAGCATCCCGGCCGAGACATCCTCCACGATCGGCACGCCGGCGGCGCGCACCTCGTCGAGCGGCTCGTCGGCGCCGAGCACGTGACCGATCACCAATGCGCACGGCCGATGCGCGAGCATGCGCTGTATCGACTCGCCATCGAGGCACCCCGTTTCCGGGTCGACATCGACCAGCAGCGGCTGCCGGCCGGCGGCGCGCGCCGCGTACACGTAGCGCAACGAAGCGAGCGCCGACATCAGCACCGGCCGCGGGCCGCCGGCAGGCGAATCCTCATCGCCGGCGGCCATCTCGGTTGCCAGGTGCAGCGCGGCCGTTGCCGCGGCGCCGTAGTCGGCCAGTGCGAGGCCGCCGCGGCAGTCGAGTGCCGCCGCCGCCGCCCCGATCAACTGCTCGGCGATCGGGCCGGGGCCGACCTCCTCCGACACCAGGCACTCCAGGACCGCGTGCATCTGGCGGCGGCGAACGACAGGCCGGAACAACGGAACCCGCGCGGCCACCGGCTTGCGCGCCGGCCTGCCGGACGACGCCGGGCGGCCGCGAGCCTGCTCACGGCGCGGCGAAGGGCGGCCGTCGCCGCCGGGAGTGCGCTTCACGGAGCGTCGGTACCGGCGCGGCGAACCGCGCCGGCGGCGCTGCTAGCCGGCTCGATTGGCGGCGGGGCGCAACGGAAGCGAGCCGGGGTCACGCTCGCGGGCATCCTTGAGGTGAAGTTTGGATATCTTGTAGTTCTTGAGCAGTACGCGGATTGCGTCGTTCACCGCCTCGCTGCGGTCGCGATAAAACCCCTGCTGGATCATCTCATCGAGTCCTTCGAGCAGGAATTCCGACGTCTCCACGTATGCCTTCGACACTGATAGTACTCCTCAACCGCGGCCACCCGTCCAAACGCGGCCGGGTATGTGGGCCTGGCTAGAATCGAACTAGCGACCTCACGCTTATCAGGCGTGCGCTCTAACCGACTGAGCTACAGGCCCCGGGGAAACCGCGTCACACCCGAATGATGGCGGTGCGAACGACTCCTGTCAATGCGAACCTCGCGCCGCCGCCAGTGGCCGGCCGCGAGCCGGCACGCTCCCGCGCCGGCTTACGGGGTGTTGCCGTTTGCGGATCCTGCATCGTCGTGGCTGGCGAGCCGCGCGAGCGCGCTCTCCTTCTCCTCGATGCGCCGCTCGATGTCGCCGAGTTCGACGACCAGTTCCTTCACACCGACGGTGTCGCGCGCAACGCTGTTCTCATTGCGTACGCTGAACGCGTCGTAGACTTCCTGGCCGAGTCGCGACAGCACCTTCATCGACTGCCGCTCAAGCTGCATGATGTCGAACTTGAGCACACCCTTCTCGCTCAGATCCTTGGCACCCTCGCGCGCCTTGTCCAGAACCTCGCGCGATACGTCGAGCCCCTGGCCCACCGCTTTTTCGATTCGATTCCAAAGGTTCATGCAACCCCCTCCTGCGCCACGCTTCGCGGCGTGCCGAATGATCGCTCTCGGTATGCAATGTAAGGCTTCCGTGCGGCGCGCGACCACATCAACGCGGCCACCCTTTGCACAAATCACGCGCCGCCCTCTATAGTGGCGGGCATTCCCGTGGCGAGACACAAGATTCGAGATCGTTCACTGGCCGATCGGGGCGCGTTGAAGATCCGCTGGGCGCAGTCGCGGATGCCGGTCCTCGCGCACCTGCAGCGCCGCTTCGAGGACAGCAAGCCGCTCGCCGGGCAGCGGATCGCTGGCTGCCTGCACGTCACCAAGGAGACCGCGGTCCTGGTCCGAGCGTTGCGCGCGGCCGGCGCCGAGGTGGCGTGGTCGGGCTGCAATCCGCTGTCCACGCAGGATGACGTGGCCGCCGCGCTCGCCGCCGACGGCATCAGCATCTTCGCCTGGCACGGATTGTCGGTGGACGAGTTCTACTGGTGCATCGACGCCACGCTGGAGAGCCTGCCGACGCTGACCCTCGACGACGGCGCGGACCTCATCTTTCGCGTCCATTCGCGGTTTCCCGAGCTGGCGGGCCAAATCCGCGGCGGCACCGAGGAAACCACCACCGGCGTACAGCGCCTGCAGGCGATGGCCGTCGACGGCAAGCTGCGGTACCCGGTGATCGCCGTGAACAACGCGGAGACCAAGTGGGACTTCGACAACGTGTACGGGACCGGACAATCCGCCCTCGACGGGCTGCTGCGCGCTACCTCGATACTGCTGGCCGGCAAGACGCTGGTGGTGGCCGGCTTCGGGCACTGCGGGCGCGGCACCGCGGCGCGCGCGCGCGGCATGGGAGCGCGCGTGGTGATCACCGAGGTGGACCCGATCGCTGCGCTCAAGGCTACCCTGGACGGGTTCGAGGTGCTGCCGATGGCGGAGGCTGCGCGGCTCGGCGAGGTATTCATTACCACCACCGGCATGCGCGACGTCATTACGCGCCGCCACTTCGCGGTGATGAAGGACGGCGCGGTAATCTGCAACGCGGGCCACTACGATTGTGAGCTGAACCTCGATGATCTGAAGGAGATGGCGGCGCCGCCGACGGAGGTCCGCGCCAACAACCAGGAGTACGTGCTCGCCGACGGACGCCGGATCTACCTGCTGGCGCAGGGACGGCTGATCAACCTGGCGGCTGCCGAGGGCCATCCGCCGGAAGTGATGGACATGTCGTTCGCAAATCAGTTCCTTAGCATGGTGTCGTTGGCGGACGGTTGCGCGCGGCACAACGGGGTATACCCGATCTCCGCGGAACAGGATCGGGAGATCGCGGCCATCAAGCTGCGCACGATGGGCATCGACATCGACGCGCTGTCGTCCACACAACAGGCCTACTTGCAGGACTACTCGCAGGGCACGTAATGAATTCGGCTATCGGCACACAGTCTCCAAAGGCGCCTGAGGCACCGGAGGCGGTCGCGGAAACGCCCGCCGCCGACACCGCGGAGGGCGCTCACCACGGTCCGACCAACCTGGTTCTGTTGGGGCCGCCGGGTGCGGGCAAGGGTACGGTGGCGGAGCTGCTGAGCACGCGCCTGGGCATTCCGCACATCTCGTCGGGGGACATGTTCCGCGCCGCCATCGGCGCCGGCACCAGGCTGGGCAGGGAGGTAGCCGCCACCATCAAGCGCGGCGAGCTGGTTGCCGACCAGGTGACCGTGGCATTGATCCGGGAGCGGCTCGCCGCCAAGGACGCAGGCAGAGGCTATCTGCTGGACGGATTCCCGCGCACCATCGCCCAGGCCGAGGCGCTGCAGGCGCTCAGCGACGTGAATGCCGTCATCAACCTCGACGTGTCGGACGATCTGGCAGTGCTGCGCATCTCCGGTCGCCGGGTATGTACCGCCGACGGCGAAATCTACCATCTCGCCAACCGTCCGCCGCGGGTGGCCGGAACATGCGACCGGTGCGGCCGGGCGCTGATCCAACGCGACGACGACCGCCCGTCCGCGGTGCGCCACCGCCTGCAGGTGTACCAGCGCCAGACCGCGCCGCTGGTGGACTTCTACGCCAACCGCCGACTGCTGTTCGGCATCGACGGCACCCCGCCCGCGCTGCAGGTTCGCGATCAAATCCTGTTGCGCCTGCGCACCCGCGCCACCTGACCGCGGGCCAACGGATCCGTCTCCCGCGGGTGCCGGTTACTCGTCCGGCGCGCCGTGCCTGGCCAGCAGGTCCAGCACCATCGGACGGTACAGCAGGTCGTCGCGGGACAGCAGGTCCGCGAGCCGCTCCTCATCCTTGAAGCCTCTCTGCAGCGCGGTCCGGAGCGCCTCCAGCCCGGCGATCGGGTCCTCCACCGCGGTGAGCAGAATCACGGCGCGTTCGAACGCCGCCTCGCCGCGGTACGGGTCCTCCTCCTGCAGCCGCTGCTCGGCGTCGGCGTACAGTTCGAGGGCTGCGTCGTAGCGGCCCTGAATGCGCTCTACCCGCGCCAGCGCCAGCAGGGCGTCGGCGGCGTCGGGATGCTCTTCCAGGTACTGGCGCAACAGGTTGGACGCCTCCGCCGGCGCGCCCACCACGGCGTCGCCGGCGTCGGCGATCAGCAATCCGAGGTGCAGGCGCGCATCCTGGTCGTCGGGGTGCTCGGCCAGCAGCGCGCGCAGTTGGACCGCCGCCGCCGGTTTGTCGCCCAGCGTCCACAGCAGAATCGCCCGGTTGAAGCGCGCCGCCGCGTGACGGGGCTGCACCTCCAGCAGGCGCACGTAGGTCGCCAGCGCATCGCCCCAGCGCCCGCCGCGCCGGTGACTCTCCGCCTGCAGCTCCAGCACGCGCACGTTGTCCGGGCTGGCCGCCAGCAGCCGCTCCAGGTGGCCGCTTGCCGCCGCGGAGTCGCCGGACTCAAGGAGCGCGGCAGCCAGGTTGAAGCGCGCGTCGGAGGCATCCGGCCGCAACGCGACGGCGCGCTCCAGGTAGCGCACGGCGCGCTCATGGTCTCCCGACTCCAGGAAGCCGGTGCCGAGGTTGTAGTACTCGTGGGCGAACTGCTCGCGGGTCAGGTCGCTCGATGCGCACCCCGCGGCCAGCGCGGACGCCAGCAGGGCCAGGCCCGCGCCGATGCGGCGGAACCACCGCTCCGGCCGCCACGACCGGGCGCGCACTGCCAGGCGGCAATCCATACGTGCCGCCATTATGCCCTGCCCGGCAGCCGGGGGCGAAACGCCGGCCGCAGGCGGGCAGCGCCGCGTCGTGTCCGGCCGCTCCCGGTGCGACGCCGGGTTCCACCGCGCCCGCTGGTCGCGGCGGCGCGGGTGACAGCTTGCATCGCCGGCGGTAGCCTTGTGGCGTGACCGCCGCCACCCGACGCGACCCGCGCAAGCTGCTCGCCTGCGCCATGACCGCGGCAGTGTTGACCGTGTCCGCCGTCGCGTGCCAGCGCGGAGCCGCCGGCGAGGCGACCACCAGCCGTTACCAGGAGGCGCCGATGTTGCGCGAACGGGTGGAAGCGGGCGAGTTGCCGCCGGTCGACGAGCGGCTGCCGGATGAACCGCTGGTGGTGGACGTACCGCAGGTCGGCGAGTATGGCGGCAGTATCGGCGGGGGCCGCGTCGTGCAGAGCGATGAGTGGCGTCCGACCCGCTAACAGCCGGGCCCGCCGCCGGAGTCCTGCGGCCCGAGGCCGGGGGCGTGCACCGGCCTCGGGCCGGGGCCGTGCACAGGCACCTGGCGCCCGGTCAACCCTGACTCCAGCAGCGCATCGAGCGTTCCGAGGACCTGCAGGTTGCCGCGCCCGCTGGTCTCCGGCTCCGGTCCGCCGTTGATCCAGTCGGCGAAGCCCGCCGCCACCTGCGCGTCGAGCGAAAGCCGGTGCGGTGCGTCGAGCGCCACCGGCTGCCAGCCGCCGTCGGCTGAGGTCGCCACCGTGATCCGCTCGACGCCGCCGAACGACAGGGAGTTCTCGTAGCGCAGCGCGCCGTGCTCGCACTCCACGCGCAACTCCAGCGTGTTGATCCGGGCATCCGAGGTGGACAGCAGCACGACACGGCAGCCGCCGGCCAGCGTGAGCTCCGCGGTTGCGGTCGACTCCCGGCGCCAGGTGGTGGCCGGCGGACGGAACGAGTGGCCGCTGACCGCCGCGATCGGCTCGCCCATCATCGCGATCAGCGAGTCCACCTCGTGCACCGTCATCTGCCAGAGTTGGGAGTGCTCGGAGTCCGGGTACTCGCCGCCGCGCGCCTTGTAGGAAACCATGTGCCCTTCCTGCGGCTGCCCCCAGCGGCGCTCGGCCAGCAGCCGGCGCATGGTGCGCTGACCCGGCAGGTAGCGCCACTGCTGGGTCACGACGACCTTGCGGCCGCGCTCTTCGGCCACGGCCAGCAGGCGGCGGGCCGAAGCAACGGTCAGGGTGAACGGTTTTTCCACCAGCACGTGCGCATCCGCCTCGAGCGCCTGGCCGACCAGCGCCTCATGGGTGCGCGCCCAGGTGGCGACCATCACGGCGTCGCAGGTGCGGGCGGCGAGCGCCTCTTCCAGCGAGGCGAACGCCAAGTCCGGAGCCACCTGCTCCTCGGCACACACCCGCGCCAGCCGCGCGGCATCCTGGTCGACCACCCCGGCGACCTCGAAGCGTTCGCCGAGCGCGCGCACGCTGCGCAGGTGCGAGCGCCCGCGCCCGACGCCGACGATTACGATACGAACGGGACCGGCCACGGTCTCGGCTAGCGGACCGTGCTGCCCGACGGGAAGTCACCCGGCACCTCGGCCAGGGCGAGGCGGCCGGATTCGTCCTCCGCGGCCAGAATCATTCCCTCGGACACGATGCCGCGCAGCTTGGCCGGCTTCAGGTTGGCCACCACGATCAGCTTCCGGCCGACCAGTTCCTGCGCGTCGAAATACTCGGCGATGCCGGACACCACGGTGCGCTCGCTGTCCCCGAGGCGCAGGGTCAGGCACAGCAGCTTGTCGGTCTTGGGCACCTGTTTGGCGGCGGTGACCTCCGCCACGCGCAACTGCACGCGCGCGAACTCGTCGATGCTGATCGTATCGCCGCCGCTGGCGGCGCCGGATGCGGTTTCGTCGGACATGTCGGCGCAGGTTACCTCATCGTGCCGGCGCCTGCCTATCCGCCCGCGCATGGCGCGCATGGCGGGCATGGCGCGTCGGAGGTCAGTCCCGCATTCGCGGACGGGCAGTAGCAATCACTCCCTGCGGGCCGACCGCCGCCGGCTGCGGCGCCGCGGCCGGCGTGGCAACCGCGGTGGCAACCGGAGCCGGGGTTACGGCCGCGGCCGGAGCGGGAGCGGGAGCGGGAGATGCGGACGAGACCGCGCCGCGCTCGCGCCCGGCCACGAACACGCGCCGCGCCCAGCGATCGAGATCGTCGAACAGGGAATACATCACCGGCACCAGGAGCAAGGTCAGGAAGGTGGCGAACGCCAGCCCGCAGATCACCGCAATCGCCATCGGGCTCCACCAGGCGGCCTGCTCGCCGCCCCAGTAGAACTCCGGATCGAGGTCGGTGTAGAGACCGAAGAAGTCGAAGTTGAGGCCGATCGCCAGCGGCACCAGGCCGAGAATGGTGGTGACCGCGGTGAGGATGACCGGCCGGAACCGGGTCACGCCGCCACGCACGATCGCCTCGCGAGCGGTGAGGCCGTCACGCCGGCGCAGGACGTCGATGTAGTCGATCAGGACGATCGCGTTGTTCACCACCACTCCCGCGAGGCTGATCACGCCCACGCCGGTCATCACGATCACGAACGGCATCTTGAACAGCACGAGCCCGAGCAGGACACCGACGGTGGACATGATCACCGAGCTTATGATGATCAGCGGCTTGGTGACCGAGTCGAACTGCGTGATCAGGATGAACGCGATCAGGAAGGCGGCAAGCAGGAAGGCCACCAACAGGAACGACTGCGACTCCTGCTGCTCCTGCTGCTGGCCGGTGAAGCTCAGCGCGTACCCGGTCGGCAGGGCGGCGGCGAACGGCTCCATCTCGGCGCGCACCTCGGCCACCACGGCGTTGGCATTCAGGTCGACGCCATCGAGCTGGGCGCGAACGTCGGACGACACGGTCACCACCCGCTTGAGATCCTTGCGCGTCACGTCGCCGAGGCCGCGGCTGATAGACCAGGTCGCCACCGAGGAGAGCGGTATCTGTGCGCCGCTGTTGGCCACAACCACCAAGTCGCCCAGCGAGTCCAGATCTTCGCGGAACTCAGCAGCCAACCGCACGGTGATGTCGTACTCCTCCTCGCCGGCACGGAACTGGGTGGCAACGCGCCCGTTGATCGCGCTGCGAATGGTATTACCCACGTCGATGGTGCTCAGCTCGTGCAGCGCGGCGCGCTCGCGGTCCACCTCCACCACCAGCTCCGGCCTGCCCGCCGCCATGTCGCTCTTCAGGCCGTCCAGCTTCGCGAACAGCTCGGAGTCCTCGAGCAGGCGCACCACCTCATCGCCGAGCCGTTTCAAGACGGCGGGGTCGGGCCCGACGATCTCGATGTTGAGCGCCTGCCCGGTAGGCGGGCCCGTGGCTGGCTGCTCGACCGTGATCCCGGCGCCTGCGATGCCCTCGCCGGCGACGGCGCGTACCTCCTCGATGGTGGCGAACACGTCCGCCGCCCGCTCTTCGTAGGGCACGAAGCTCACAATTATCGATGCCAGGTGCGTGCCACTGCCACCCACGGTCGCCACCACCGACTCGACGTCCGCCCTGCCGGGCAGCGCCGCGAGCTGCTCCTCCACCCCGCGTACCACTTCGTCGGTCTCCTGCACGCGTGTACCGAGCGGCGCTTCGACGTTGACCAGCACGCGGCTCGGCGGTATGTCTTCCGGAAAGAATTCACTCCCCAATTCGCTCAGCGAGAAGAGGACACCCGATCCCACCAGCGCGGCCACGGCCAAGGCCATCACCGCCGCGCGGTGGCGCAGCGCCCAGCGCAACACCGCCTCGTAGTGGCGCACGATCCACGGCAGCCCGCGATGGATGAGCCAGTGCCCGCCCGGCTTGCCGATCAACCGGTTGAACGCCAGTACGCCGGCACCGGTGGCTGCCAGCAGAGCGGCGGTCGTCCAGCTCACGGAGACCGACGCGGCCAGAACGCCGGCAGCGGCCAGAAGGAACACGATGCGCGCCGCCAGCGGCAGGCGCTGTCCCTTGACCCCCTCGGTCTCGACCAGCCGCGAAGCAAGCGTCGGCAGAATGACCAGCGCCACGAACAGCGACGAACTCAGGGTAATGATCAGCGTCAGCGGCAGGTACTTCATGAACTCGCCGACGATGCCGGGCCAGAACGCCAGCGGCACGAAGGCCGCCAGGGTGGTAGCCGTGGAGGCGATGATAGGCGTGGACACCTCGCCGGTCGCGAACCGAGCCGCCTCGGTACGTGCGAAGCCGCGTTCGCGGTAGCGGTAGATATTCTCGACCACCACGATGGCGTTGTCGACCAGCATGCCGAGCGCCAGGATCAGGCTGAACAGCACCACCATGTTCAGGGTGAAGCCGACAAACTGGATGATCACGAACGAGATCAGCATGGACAGCGGGATCGCCAGCCCCACGAACGGCGCGGTGCGCGTGCCCAGGAAGAACAAGAGCACACCCACCACCAGCAGCAGGCCGGAGATGATATTGTTCTCCAGGCTGCTCACCATGTCGTTGATGTCGTTCGACTGGTCCGCGGTGATCTTGGTGACCGTACCCGGCGGCAGCGTCGGCTCCACCTCGGCGAGCACCGCGCGCACGGCGTCGGCAGTCTCCAGAATGTTGGCGCCGCTGCGCTTGACGATGCCCAGCGAGATCACCGGTAGACCGTCCAGGCGCGCGTAGCTGTCGCGCTCCTTGAAGCCGAAGTCGACGGTGGCCACGTCGCGCACGTACACCGGCCGCCCGTCGCGCGTCTCGATGACGATGTCGCCGATCGCCGACGTGGCTTCAAATTCGCCCGGCACGCGCACCAGGTACTTCAACTCGCCCACGTCGATGGAGCCGCCGGGCACCGTGACGTTCTCGTCGCGTACCGCGTCGCTGACGTCCTTGAAGGCGAGGCCGTAGAACTTGAGCTTGGCCAGGTCGACGTCGACGTACACCTCCCGTTCCAGGCCGCCGGAGAGCTGCGCTTCGAGCACGCTCGGAATCTGCTCGAAGCGGGTCTGGAGATCCTCCGCCACCTCGCGCAGGCGCACCTGGTTGTAGGGCCCGGCGATGTTTACCTGCATGATCGGAAACTGCGAGAAGTTGCTCTCGAATATCTGCGGTTCGTTCGCTCCGGAGGGCAGCTCCGGCTTGGCCAGATCCACCTTCTCGCGCACCCGCTGCAGCGCCTCGGTCATGTCCATGCCGGCCACGAACTCAACGTTGATACTGGCAACACCCTCGCGTGAAGTGGAGGAGATCACCTTGACGTCGGCGATGGTGTTCAGTTCGTCCTCGAGTGGTTGCGTGACCAGGGTCTCGATGTCGCGCGGCGCCACCCCGGCGTACACGGTGGTCACGAAGATATTGGGCTGGACGATTTCCGGTATCGACTCGCGCGGCACGCGCAGATAGGACACCAGGCCGCCGGCGATCAGGATCAGCATCAGCACCACGACGCTGGTCGGGTGCCTGATCGCCAGCGAGGTAACGGCGAACTCCTTGAGCTTGCCGGTCCCGGGCACGCGGTCGCCGTTCGCGTCCACCGCGCCGGCGCTCACCGGAGGGACGATTCCCGTCGGGCTGCGCATCTAGCCGCCGACCAGGCTTACCACGCTGCCGTCGTCCACCTGCCGGTGGCCGGCCGTGATCAGCCGCTCGCCCGCCATCA
This sequence comes from Spirochaetia bacterium, assembly GCA_965208575.1. Classification (GTDB taxonomy): domain Bacteria; phylum Spirochaetota; class Spirochaetia; order SZUA-6; family Bin103; genus Bin103. The sequence continues at coordinate 1,221,310 of CBDBOV010000004.1, forward strand.
GTCCCGAGGTCACTACCACCTCGTTGGCATACGAGGCGCCGAGGTTCACCTCGCGCGCCTCGGCGGTCAGACCGTCGGTGCCCTGTTCAGCCACGAACACCTGGAAGCCGTTTTCGGTGCGCTGCACGAGGTCCTGCGGCACCACGATCACCTGTTCCTCGCGGGTGCGCTCGACCTGTACGTTGGCCACCAGGCGCGGGCGGATCAATCCCTCGCCGTTGTCGAGCACGATCTCGATCGGCACGGTGCGGCTGCGGCGGTCCACGCTGACGCCGACGAACTCGATCTCTCCTTCGAACTCGCGTCCTTCGAGCACGTCGAACGTCACCAACGCCAGCGTTCCGGGCACGATCGTGAGCGCGTAGCGTTCCGGTATGCCGGCGACCACGCGCACCTGGTCGGTGGCCAGCACCCGCAGCAGACGGGTGCCGGGAGTCACCAGCTCACCGGTCTCGACGTACTGCTCGTCGTAGGTGCCGGAGATGGGCGACGCGACCAGGGTACGCGCCTGCCGGGTCTCCAGCACCTTGAGACGGGCGGCGCTGGTCTGCACCTGTGACTTTGCCTCCAGCACCGCCATCTCGGTGCCGACGCGCTGCTCTTCCCACAGGCGCCGCTGCCGTTCGTAGCGCTCGGTGGCGATGTCGAGGATGGCGCGCGCCTCCTCCGACTGAGCGTCCAGCAACTCGGAAGAGATACGCGCAACCGGCTGTCCGCGCGACAACCGCTCCCCCTTGGCGACCAGGAAGCCGGCGATGGTCCCGGTCTCCTCGGCGGACACCGTCACGTCGTGCATCGCCTCCACCTCGCCTACCACGCGGATGTATTGCACGAACGTGGTCGGTTGCACGCGGGTGACCTCGACGTTCACCACGCGCGCCCCGAACGCGGCTGCCAGCGGACCACGCTCCTCCACCGGCTCATCCGCCGCGGCGGTGTCGGTGGGAGGCGTGCAGCCGGCGCCCATCAACGCCAGCGAAGCGGCCAGCAGCACCGCCCCCGCCAGCACGCGGTTGGGCACGGATGCCCGAGCGTGCCGTGAGGGAACCCCGCGTCGGCCCGAGAGCAGCCGCGCCGGGCGGCAGAGTGCGCCGAGCGATCCTGCCGGCCACAGGTGAGTTAGGAGCAACGCTGCCGGGCGGTGATGCGCCACGGGCGGCCTAGCCATCGGCCGCGGCTTTCGTGCCCGCCGCACGGTCCACCAGCGGCACCTGGCCGGTGGCGACTTCCAGGCGCGATGCGGTGGACAGGTAGTCGTACACCGCCTGCGCGTAGTTGAACTCCGCCTCGCGCAAGGTGGTCTCGGCGGCGACCACCTCGAACTGGCTTCCCACCCCCGCGCGGTAGCGGGCGGTGGCGATGTCGTACCCGCGCTGCGACTGCACGATCGCCACGCGCTGGCTGGCGGCGCGCGCACGCGCCTCGCGCATCGAAGCGGCCAGCGTGTGCACCTGGTTCACCATCTCGAGTTCCGCCTGGCGCAACCGGTTGGTGACGAGGCGCAGCTCCTCGCGCCGCTGCTCCAGGCGCGCACTGGGCCTGAATCCGCTGAACACCGGCATCTGGATCGACAGGCCGGCGGACGCCGACAGATCCCACTGCGTATACTCGTTTCCGGCGAACACCGAGGCACGAGTCCCGAACACATCGTCTTCGTCGTTGTCGGCGACGCGGAAGTCGACGCTGCCAAACGCCCGGATCACCGGCAACACCTCGCGCTCCTGCACCTCCACCTGTATCTCGCCCAGCGTCACCGACGAGCGCAACTGGCGCAGATCCGAGCGCAACGTGAACGCCGCCTGGCGCAGCTCCTCTTCGGTCATGGCCGCCAGGGCAACCGCTCCCGCGGCCGCGAGCAGGTCCGCGTTGCCGGCACTGTTGGCCGCGCCGGGCGCCAGTTGCAGTTCGCTGAGCGAGCCGGTCACGGCGACCGGCTGCAGCGGGTCCACCCCGAGGGCCACCAGCAACCGCCCACGCGCCGCGGCGACCTGGTTGCGGGCCAGGATCAGGCGCGTTTCCAGGTTCGTGAACTGCACCTCGGCGCGCAGCAACTCGTCGTCGCTGGCGAATCCCTCGCTGTGGCGGGCGCGCGTCTCGCGCAGTGTCTGCCGCACGCGGGCGATGCTTTGCTCGGTGAGCGCCTCCCGCTCGGCGGCCAGCAGAACGGAGAAGTAGCTCTGCCGCACCAGGTCCACCACCTGGTGCGCCGCGCCGCGGCGCTCCTCGCCGCGCAGCGACAGCAGGTTGTCGGCGGCGGCCAACCCGGAAAACACGCGGAAGTCCATCACCGTCTGGTTCAGCTTCAGGGACGCGGTCCAGGTGTTGTCGGGCGCGCTCGAGGTGTCCGACTCGATCTCGGGATCCTCGCCCGGGACTACTCGCTGGCTCCAGGCACCGAGCGCGCGCAGGTAGGACGCCTCGGCGGACACCTGCGGCCAGACGCCCGCGTAGGCTTCGCGCACTTGCTCCTCGGCGATACGTACCGACGAGGAGGCGGCCAGAATCTGCAGGTTGCCGGTCAGAGCGACTTCGACCGCGGTGCGCAACGGCAGGGCTCCGGAACCGGGCAGGGTCTGGGAGTGGGCGCACACACCGGCCAAGCTGAGAAAGAACAAAATCGCCGGAGCGATCGGGTGCGTTCGCAAGGACTATCTCGTACCGCTATTTTCGCGTCGACGGACACCGCCAACCGATGTTCGGAAGGTACCGCCCGCCCCCCGTGAAGTCAATTTGAGCGAGGCCCTCGCAACTCCCCGGACGGTGCGTGGTCGATGCGCGGGATCAGGCCTTCGATCTCCTCGCGGTAGGCGAACAGGGCCGGGGTGCCGCCGGTGTGGACGAACACCACCGCCTGCTCCCCTGTGTAGCGGCCGGCGCGGATGTCGGCGATCAGGGCGGCCATCGCCTTGGCGGTGTACACCGGGTCGAGCAGGATGCCCTCCAGACGCGCCGCCAGCGCCAGGGCCGCCATCGCATCCGGAGACGCCTGCCCGTATCCGGGACCGACGTGGCGGTCGTCCACCTGAACGTCGGCTGCCGTCAGATCGGGCGGCAGGCCGAGCAACTCGGCGGCCCGGTTTGCCAACTCCGCGATCGATGCCGCCTCGTCCCACGGCCAGCGGATCGGCAGCACGTTGCGCACCAGGCCGGCGGTGGCAAGGTGAGCGGCGCCGAGCGTGAGTCCCGCGCCGGTGGCGCCGGCGGCGCTCACGTACACCGCGGCGGGGGCGACCCGCCGCTCAGCGAGCTGTTCATCGAGTTCGGCCATGGCCAGGACGTAGCTCACCGCGGCGCGGCCCCACAGCGCGCGCGACTGCACGTACACGGTGCGCCCGGCGGCACGGAACTGTGCGGCGCGCTCGGCCATCAGCCTGTCCAGGTCCGGCCCCAGGGCGGCCTCGGTAAACTCGTAGCTGGCGCCGGCGATGTGGTCGAGCAGCAGGTTGCCCTGCAACTCGGTGGCGGCGTGGCCGCGGGACAGCACGAGGTGGATGTCGAGGCCGAGTCTGGCGCAGGCGGCGGCCGTCTGGCGGCAGTTGTTGGACTGCACCCCCGCGCCCCACACGACCAGGTCGGCGCCCTGGTCGAGCGCCTCGCCGAGCAGGAATTCGTTGTGGCGCGTCTTGTTGCCGCCGAACGCGAGGCCGGTGCAGTCGTCGCGCTTGATGAACAGGCGCGGCCCGCCGAGGTGGGCCGCGAGCCGCGGCATCTCCTCCAGCGGGGTGGGCAGATGCGCCAGCGGCACGCGTGGCAGGCGGGCCGCGCGCCGGCGCAGGTCGCTACCGGCCGCCGCGCTACCCGCAGCGTGAGGGGACATCAGCCGGACGCCGACGCGACCGGCTGCCGGTTGGGCGTGCGCTCCAACAGGCACTGCGGCCACACGATGGAGCGCCGGCGCGGCGTGAGCCGGTCCAGCAGTGCCGGCGACGGCTGGTAGCCGTGCCGGAAGTTGCCCCACGACGGCCCGTAGCGGTTCACCAGGATGCGGCGTTCGCCCGCGTTCTCGCGCCGCGCCGAGCCGTGCGTGCAGCAGTCCACGAACAGCAGCGCATCGCCGGCGCGCAGGTGCACTTCCAGGCTGCCCTCGATCCGCTCCGCCGACGGCCGCTCTTCGACGCCCATCGAGTAGGAGGTAAAGTCGGGATGCTCGAAGTTGCTCTTGTGGGAGCCGGGAATCAGCACCGTGCCGCCGTCGCCGGGGCCGATGTCGGTGAGCGCAACCAGGACGTTGATCTGGTTGCAGTGGAACTTGCCGCCGAGGTAGCGGAACTGACAGCGGCTCAGCCCCAGGTGGCCGCCGTTGTGCAGGCCGATCGCCTCGCCCGGACCGCGGAAGTTGACGAAGTTCTCGTCGATGAACAGCGGCCCGTGGTGCTCGTCGAAGCTGTGTTCGCCGCCGACGAAGTGGCGCACCTTGTCGAACCAGGAGGGATGGTCGATGAGGCGCTCGAACGGTGCGCCCGCCTCGTAGATCTGCTGATAGTTCAGCCCGTCACGGTCGCCGAAGGTGTGCGCGTGCACGTAGCCGTACCACTCGCCCACCTGCAACCGCGGCATGGCGTCGAGACAGTCGTTCAGGTCCTGCACTTCGCCGCGGGACAGGGCCCCCTGCAGGACGAGAAACCCGCGCAGATCGAAGAAGTAGATGTCGCGGTCGGTCACCATACGCCGACGGATGGTAGGGACAGCCTCCGCGCGCCGTCAAGGGCGCCCAACCTGGCAGTGACTCGCCATGCCGCACGCTGCTGCGCTGGAATCCGAGCCGGGCAGCGGCGGCGCTTCCAACACGGCCATCGATGCCGCTACACCGGAGTTGCCCGGTCCAGCAGCGAGGTGACGATGCGGTAGGTCATGCCCCAGATCAGGTGGCGCCCGAAGCGCACCGCCGGCAGCCGCCGGGTGCCGCCGTTCCGGGTCAACGGCAACACCGTGCGCTGACCCGGGTCGCGCAGGTGGCGCACGGCGATCCAGTAGGCGGCGGCGACCTCCGCGGGGTCGACGGTCAACTCCGGCGGCTCGCCTTCGAGGTGGAACGCGAACGGCGCTACCGAGCCGCCGATCGGATGTCCGCCCCGGACCATGGGAATCGGCGGCAGCGCGCCGAGGTAGCGGGCGCGTGCCAGGGCGAGGCCCACCTCTTCACGCGTCTCGCGCACCGCCGCCGCGCACAGGCTGGCGTCGACCGGCGCGGCCCGGCCGCCGGGAAGCGCCATCTGCCCGGACCAGGGGTCGCGCGGATGGGTGGCGCGGCGAATGAAGCACAGCCGCAGGTCGGTGTCGCTGCCGGCGAACACCAGCGCCACCGCGGCTTGATCCGCGGGCGAGCGGCGCGCGCGCCGACCCTCAGGGCCTGTTGACCGCGGTTGCGGCGTTACGTCCACGGTCGGCGGGGCGGAGCCGCCGGACAGGCGCACGTCGTGGGTGCCCGCCTCGGCGATTGCAGCTTCGATGGCGGCAATGGTCATCGCCGTAGCGTACCGCGCCGCGCCGGGACGGTCATCAATCACGGCGTGTGACTGGTCGGACTCGGCGCGAAGTTGACTGCACGCCGTCAGGGCATGTTCATGACGCGCGGCGCCGTGGCGAGGCCGGACGGCGAGGCCGGTCATGCCGGGCAACGCAAGGGCGCGCGCGCCGAGGATGCCCTGCTCGGCCTGGGAATGGGCTGGTGCACGTGGAGGGGTTGAGCTACCGCAGCGTGCCGGCTGCCGGTCCCTCACGCTGCCTATTGCCTCACGTAAAAATCTAACCTTACGGTGAGCGTGCCTCACGTAAGAATCTAACCGAAAGGGAGGCGGAGAACGAGGGGGGAGCGCGAGGGGGGAGACTCATAAATTGTGGATAAGTGGATAGGCTGCTGGGCGACCGGCCGGGTTGATTCAAGCACACCAACGCGACCGGGGGCGTATCTGGTTGGTCGGCGCGGATGAGGAGGCGTCAACGGCAGGGAGGTGGTCGGTGCCGTGTCGTGTCGCTGACCGAAGAGGGGGCGGACGGGTCTGGAGGCGACTTCGGTGCTGGTGACACGGGGATGTCCAGACACCACCTCGTGTCGCGGAGAGGCCTTACAGCGCGGCTGAGGCGACATTTCTTGACGCCGACCGTCTGGCTCACGGATATACGGGCGTCAGAGACGCTCAGAAGTCATTTGCCGAGCCGGGTGATGCCGCCCACGCCGCGAGCGGCGCGCAGGTTGCTGCGGAGCGCACGGAGCGAGGCGCCCCGGACAACTGCACCGAGGTGCGTTGCCCGGGGCAGGGTCATGACAATTCCCCACCGCCGGGACGGGGTAGGCGACGAGGTTGCGACACCGGAGCCGTCGGGATCGAACGGGGCGGAGGAGATGCTGTACCCCGCTGACGGACGGAGGGCGTAGCCCGACCGGAGTCAGCCGGCGCGGTGCCGTGGAGGCCACCGTGGACGACGCCGAGATGGCGGACCAGGCAGCCAAGCTGCTCGCTTCCGGGATGAGCGGCTCAGCCTGCGCTCGCGAACTCGGCATCCCGGTGAGCACCTTCAACGAGAACCGCCGCGCCGGCGTCATCACAGATCCCACCCGGGAGCCCGCCGCCAGCGCCGAGGTTGCGCCGGCGGCCACCACCACTGATCACCCGGTCAGCACCGCCGCCGCGGTCAGCGACCCGGCGGTCGCCACTGAGCGCGCCAGCCGCGACGCCCGCGACAAGCACGCGCCCATGGGCCGCGCGGCGCGCGACGTGGAACGCCGCACGCTCGCCAGAGCCGGCCTGCTGACCGAGGCCACACCAGCGTTCGTCGAGCCCGCCCACGCGGTCGCTGGCGGCGGCGTGCTGGCCGCACTGGCGATGCTGCTGCGCGAGGGCCTGCTCACCGCCGCCAACCGCCTGTTCCGCCTGCCGGCCGGATTCTACGGCCTGACCACCATCCTCCTGTTCGTCGCCTGCATGACCCTGGCCCGGGTGCGCAACCCCGAGAGCCTGCGCTACCAGGCACCCGGCGAGTGGGGCGCCATCCTCGGCCTCGACCGCTGTCCGGAGACCAAGACGCTGCGCCGCAAGATCAGGCTGCTGGCCAGCGCCGAGCACACCGTGCGCGATTGGCAATCGGTACTGGCGCGTACCTGGGCCAGCGAGCACGACGACGACTGGACGACGCTGGCCGTGGATGGCCACGTGAAGGTGTACACCGGGCGCAACGGGCGGTTGCCGAAACACTTCGTCGCACGCCAGAAGCTGTGTCTGCCGGCGTCGGTGAGCTACTGGATCAACGCCCTCGGCGGCGCACCGCTGCTGTGCCTGCACAAGGCGCTGGACCCGAAGCCGGTGAATGCGATCAAGCACGACGTGGTGCCGCAGTTGCAGCACCTGGGGGTGGTGACCGAAGCGGCCCCCGACCTGACCGGAGCACCGGCCGGTACCCCGCAGCTGACCCTGGTGTTCGACCGCGAGGGCTGGAGCCCGGACCTGTTCAAGCGCCTGGCCCGGCGTGGCATCGCCTGCATCACCTGGCACAAGAACTTCAACGGCGCGGACTGGCTGCCGGAAGACTTCCACACCTTCGAGGTACCGATCCATGGTCCCGCCGGCACCAGCACGACTGCGGTTGATCTGGCCGAGCAGCCGATCATGCTGCGCAACGGGCTGGTGGTGCGCCAGATCCGGCGGCGTCTGGCCAACGGTCGTCAGGTGGCGGTGATCACCACGCACCCGCAGATGCCGTTGGCGCAGGTCGCCGGCGCCATGTTCTCGCGCTGGTCGCAGGAGAACTTCTTCAAGTACCTGCGCGAGCAGTTCAACCTTGACGCGCTGCCGAGCCATGACCTTGCGCCGCCGGAGCCCGACGCACGGGTCGTGAACCGGTGCGCCGGGCCCTGGAAAAGAGCATCAGGCGGGTACGCAGCCGGCTGGCAGCGGTCCGCAATCGCCTCGCCGAGGCACTGCAGGGACGGCACCGGGACTCCGCCACCCGGCTTACGGTCGCGGATAAAGTTGCACTGAATTGCATGGTTATGCATAGACACGGGGGTATCCAGACACCACCTCGTGTCGTGGAGGGGCCTTACAGCGCGGCTGAGGCGACGTTTTCTCATCGCTGACCGCCCATTCTCCGATTATCGACCGTCAGACCCGCCTGAGAGGGTCATTTTGCCGTGCGACCGCTGCCACCACGCTCCTCGCTCGGTGTTTGCACCGTGCTTGGTGCGGCCTTGGCGGTCTTGCTGACGTTCAGCTGCAGCAGATCCTCGGTCAACCTGGTCAGCTCGCGCTTGAGGGCGACCGGATTCAACGTCGCGTACTGCTGCTTGAGGCGGTTCTTCACCTTCTCGCTCACCGACTCGGAGGCCAGCATGCGGTGATACGGCGTCTGCGGGTCGTCATAGATGCGGCGCACCTTGCTGCCGGTGCGGGTTTTCTTCACCAGCTTCACCGAGGGATAGAAGAAGTTCACCAGCAGGCACAGCGGGCGGTATATCGCGTTGAGGGCAGCCAGTTCCCGGTCGGTGTCGTAACGCAGGTGGCCGACCGCCCGTCGCACCACGTGGCCATTCTTCTGCTCGACGTAGCAGGTGTCGTTCTTGCGATGCGGGCGACCCCGAGTGAACGTGATGCCGTGCGCTTCGCAATAGCGCAGCAAATGATGATTGATGAACTCGCTGCCGTTGTCGGTGTCGATCCCCCGCATCACGATCGGCAGGCTCTGCCGGGCAGCGTCGATCGCCTCGTGGGTCCAGCGCTGCGCCTTGTTCTGCACGCCGTACAGGTCGACCCAGCCGGTGTCAACGTCGGTGATGGTGAGCGTGTGGCAGAAGTCGCCTGACGCGTTGCCGCCTTCATGGCCCACCAAGTCGATCTCGAAGAAGCCCGGCTCCTGCTCGTCCCAGTCAGCGAAGGTTCGGATCGCGATCTGATCCTTCAGGAGGGTGCCCGGCTTGGTGTGCGTGCGACCCTTCAGGCGCAGCCGTGCGCGCTCCTGCTGCAGCAGCCGGTCGATGGTCGCGGCGCTGATGGTCTGCAGCTTGCCGCGCACCGCTGCGGTCAGCTCGATCTCGCCGAACGACTCCAGCGTCGGCAGCATGGTGCGCAGCACGACCACCAGGCGCTTGCCGCACATGCAGTCGAACACGTACCAGATCAGCTTCAGAGCGACCAGCACCTCCTGGTCGTAGCGCCGCGGTCGCACGCGGCGCTGGGCAGGCCGCGGACGCCCGACCACCAGCTTCACCAGTGTGCCGTCGACTCGCACCATGCGGGTCCGTCCCCACCAGGTCAACAGATGGATCGCGTACTTGCGCTGGTACCCGGTCGACTCGACGAACTCGTCGAGTATGCGCCCCTTCTCCTTCTTGCCCGCCCGACGATACCGCTGCGCGTGCTGCTCGGTGAGCTCTCGCCTTGAACTCATCTTCAACCCCATCTCCTCCGGAACCTCCTCACGTCCCTCGGAGAGGCTCCAACCGGACCCGGAAGGTCCAGCCCGTTCGGTTAGATTTTTAGATGAGGCATGCTTTCGCTACGGTTAGATTTTCGATGAGTCAATGCGCGCTGTTGACGCGGGCGGCGCTCGGCGCGATGCTGGACGGCGAGACCGACATGTTGACTGCAAAGCAGGTACGGCAGTACCACGACGACGGCTACCTGGCGGTACCGGATGTTCTCAGCGGCGACGAGGTCGCGGAACTGCAGCGTGTGACCGACGAGCTGGTGGAAGCCAGCCGGAACGTCGGCGCGCACACCGAACTATACGACCTGGAACCGAGCCACTCACCCGCCGAGCCGCGTGTGCGGCGCCTCAAGAGTCCCAACCTTCACCACGACGTATACGACCGCACGCTGCGCCACGCCGCCATCGTCGCGATCGTGGATCAACTCATCGGCCCCGGCGTGCGCTACCAGTCCACCAAGCTGAACATGAAGTCGGCCGGTTACGGGAGCCCGGTGGAGTGGCACCAGGACTGGGCGTTCTACCCGCACACCAACGACGACATCCTGGCGGTGGGCGTGGCCATCGACGCCATGACCGAGGACAACGGCGCCATGATGGTGGTGCCGGGCAGCCACCGCGGGCCGCTGTACGATCACCACCAGGACGGCTACTTCGTGGGCGCCGTGACCGACCGCGACGTGGACCCGGGGGAGGCGGTGCTGCTGGAGGTTCCGGCCGGCGGCATCTCCCTGCACCACGTGCGCACCCTGCACGGCTCGGCCCCCAACCGGTCGTCGCGGCCGCGACGGCTGCTGCTGCTGGAAATGTGCGCCGTCGATGCCTGGCCGCTGGCGAGGCCGGTGGAGTGGGAGTCGTTCAACGGCCGCATTCTGCGCGGCGCGCCGACCAACACGCCGCGGGTCACGCCGGTGCCGGTGCGCATCCCCCTGCCCAACCATGAGCGCCAGGGATCGATCTACGAGGTGCAGAGCAAGCTGGCCGACCCGGTCCTCGCGGGAGCCGGATAGCAGCCGCTCAGCCCGCGACGGCGCAATTCACGTCCACCGTCACCGGGGCGGCGACGGTGCGGCGCAGTTGCACCAGCATGCCGGCCGGGGCCGGCCACCGCTGCCAACGGAACTCCGTGCCCACCGTCAGCGGGGCGCCGTCCACCATGCACGCGACGGCCTCCGGCCTGCCGACGGCCGCTGCCGCCGCGCACGTGTCGCCGGCAATCGCGGCATCCTGGTCGCGCCCGGCGCCCGGACCGCTGATCAGGAATACCGGCTGCGCGCGCGCGACCGGCCCGGGGTCGAAGGTGAAGCGGGATTGCCCGGCCACCGCCTGCAGGCGGTAGGCGCCGATGGCGCGGTCGAAACCGCCGGCGAGCGCGGCCCGGTCGGCCGGCTGCTCGCGTTCCGCGTCCGCGTCGAGCAGTGCGCCGCGGTGGGCGGTCAGCCGCGCTGGCACCTGGAACTGGTCGCGCAACAGCAGGGCGGCGGCCTCCGCGGCAGCCGTGTGCGCGGTCGCCAGCCAGCTTACCGCGATCCAGAAGCCGTACTCGACGCCGGGTACGGTGGGTGCGACGCGCAGGCCGTAGCTGGCGGTGAGGCCGCGCGGGCAACGCCAGCCGAGTACCCGTCCCGGCGCAGCGCCGCCGACGTGGCTGAGCCCGCCGAGCGCGGCAACCAGGTGCCAGGCAGCGCCAGCCACCCGCAACGGGAACACCAGCGCCGCGGGGTAGAGACGTGCGCAGGCGCCGGCGGCGAGCGTTGCCGTCAGGCCGCCCGCCGGCAGCTCCCAGGCGGCAAAGGAGCGCTCTTCGGCGGCGGCGATCCGCGCCGGCCCGCTCATGGCGCGCCCGAGCAGGTCGAAATCGGGCCCCACGCTGCGCCGCACCCGCACCGCCGCCCAGTCCGCCACCACCAGGCGGTCGTCGTAGCACACCGCGTGGCCGCGCGCGTAGCCGCGCACGTCGGCGTCCTGGTCGACGAAGCGCGGCATCGGTCCGCGCCAGCGCACCAGGTCGGCCACCGCGCCGCGCGCGAGCAGATCGAGCGCCGCCCCCTGCGTGAACTTGATCTCGGAGCCGCCGATGTGCCCCACCTGCAGGCCGCTCTCCCAGAACACGTTGTTGCGTGGATCGAGGCGCGCCGGCTGCTGCCCGGGGTCGGCGCACAGGTGGAGTTGGTGGACGTTGCCGGGCCGCACCACCGCCGCGTAGGCGCCGCGCCGCACCTCGTGGCGCGCCACCCACTGGCTGGACACCACGCCGAACGAGTGCCACACCGCCGCCGCGGGACCGGCCTCGGCAAACAGGCCGACGATCTCCACGCCGGCCATGAAGCCGTCCTCGGCGCCCAGCAGCACGGCGCCGTCCAGCAGCACCTCGTGGCGCGTACCGTTGAAGTGCCAGCGCAACTCGCGCGGCGCCGCGGGCTCCGCGGCGGCCCGGGCCTGCGCCAGCGTACGCGGGCCGTGTTCGGGATCGGCATCCGCGGCGCGCCGCAGCAGGCGCACGGCCAGGTGGCCGCGGCGGCTGCACAACTCCAGGCGCAGGTGGTGGGCGTCGTTGTAGTGGCGCGCGATCAGCCCCCAGCGTTGCGGTGCCGGCGCAGCCGGCGCCGTGAAGCACGCCGTCACCGTGGCGTGCATGGCCGCGTCCACGAACAGGTAGGAGCACTCGCCCGGCCGGTCCGCCGCACCGCGCTCCGCGCCGTCGCGTCCCCGCCCGCCGGCTGCGCCGTCCGGCGCGATGCCGGCGGGCCCGCCGTCGCTTGCGCGCCACGCGCCGTCCCGGTGCCAGGCGGTGCCCGGCGGCATCCAGTCCGCCGGGGCCGCGTCGAAACGCGCCTCGATGCGGCGCCGTGCGACCACCTCGACCGCGCCGTCGGCGCCGGGTGCGCGGTAATGACCGGGCGGCAGTACGCTCCAGCCCCGGCCCGGTCCGCCGAAGCGGCCGTCGCGCACGTCCACGCACACCGCCGCGCGTCCGGCCGCGAGCGGATGGCTGCGCCACACCGCGCGGCCGGCGCCATCCGACACCACCACCACCTGTCCAGGCGTCGCCCCGCCGGGCAGCAGCAGCGTGGGGTTGCCGTGGCCGCTCGTCATCCGCCGGCTCCGTCACGGCGGCCGATCCGGGCGCTCCGTCCGGTGCGGTTGCTTCGGCCGCCGCGGGCGCACCGGGCGTGATTTGCACAGCGCGCCGGAATCGCGTAACGTGCTTTCATATCGCTTGATCGGAACGACGGGAGGTCGCAAAGTGGCTGAAATCTCCGAAATCATCCTGAGTGAGATCGAAGGGAGCGGCATCGACGCCTCGGACCTGGGGGTGGAGATCCAGCGTGGCAAGGGCCTGTTCAATCGTCGCAAGGTGCTCAACGTGTTCGGCGCAGTTCATTCGGAACCCGACCATCAGGCGGTGATGCGGGTCGCGCAGCGCCATGCCGGCGACAACTACGACGTCACCGACTCGGTAGCCGTGCACCCTCGCAAGCACTAGGCCTCGCTCACCGCATCCTCGGTCACGGCCGCCGGTAACGCCATGCGCGCGTACTGTTCGGGCGGCGCGGCACAGGCGGCGAAGTGGCGTGCCATCGCCGTGCACAGTCGCTGTTCCACGGCGGCGTCCCGAAGCGCGCGCTGCTGGCTTGGGTCGGCCTGCACGTCGAACAGCAGGTGGCCGGGCGGGTGCGCCGCATCTGGAAAGGCGGGCTCCCAGCGCGGCCGTCCGCCCACCTTCAACAGCGGCATCTGCTTGCTGAACGGGAACGGCGGCGCCAGTTCCGCCTGCTCCAGGTTGGCCTTGAAGCCGCGCATCGCGGTGGGCATCAGCGTGTAAGCGTCGGCGCTCGGGCCGTCCACGCTCGGTATGCGCAGGTAGACGTAGCGCCCGTCGGTAATGTTCACGTGCTGATTGAAGTAGCCGAAGATCGCCGTGTCCCGCACCGCCCGGTCGCCGGCCACCACCCCGGCCAGGTCGTGGCCGAGCATATCGGGCGTCGGCTGCAGGCCGAACAGCCCGAGCAGCGTCGGCCCGATATCGATGGCCGGCTGCACCAGGGCGCTGCGCCGCGTGCCGGCCGCGTCCGGGCTGCGCGGATCCCACAGGAAGAACGGCGTGTGGCTCACCTGTTCGTAGAGCGGCATCCAGTTCTTCGCCCAAGCGTTGTGCTCGCCGAGCAGGAAGCCGTGATCGGTCCACAGGATCAGCATGGTGTCGCGCCACAGGTCGTAGGCATCGAACGCGTCCAGGATGTCGCCCAGCGAGGCGTCGCACTTGGACAGCAGGGCGGCGTAGTTGCGCCGCGCCTCTTCCACCTGCTCGGGCGTTTCCTGCACGGGCCGGTAGGCGGGCCAGTCGAACAGCGGCCCATCGTAGTCGGTCGGGTAGTGGTCGCGGTAGCTGCGATGCACGGTGAACGGCTCGTGCGGATCGAAGCACTCCACGTGCAGGAACCAGTTGTCCTCGCCGTGGTTGCGGTGCAGGAACTGCTGCGCGGCGGCGAAGGTGCGCGTTTGCGAGAATTGCCGGTCGGCGCGCACGTGCTGGCGGTTGACCCAGTCGGAGCGCTTGCCGCGCGGGTTGAGGGTTGCCGGCAGCGGCGGCTCGGCCACCTGGCCGATGAACGGGTCGCCCTCCTGGCCGCGGTAGAACTCCCACGACGAGTAGCGGTTGTGATAGGTGGCGCCGCCGTCCTCCCAGTAGTGGTAGTGGTCGGAGGCCAGGTGGGTGTACACGCCGGCGCGGCCGAGCATCTCGGGCACCGAGTCGTCGAACGGCTCCAGCGGACCCCACGGCGCGTGCAGGAAGTTGGGCCGGCCGGTGTGGAAGTCGCGCCGTGCCGGCATGCACGGCATGGAGCAGATGTACGAGCTGTCGAAGGTGGCCGCGCGCCGCGCCAGGCGGGCGAAGTTGGGGGCATGCGTCCAGTCGCACCCGTACGGCGGCAGCAGGTGGCGGTTCAGGGAGTCGAACATGATCATCACGGCTTTCATGGCCGGCAGCGTAGCACGCATGCCGGCTGATCGTGCGCGTCCCCGCACGGCGCCCGCCGAAGGGTCGCGGCGGCGTCACCGGAGACGGTTGACGAGGCGCAGCCGGGCGACTCAGGATCGGCCGCGATGAGCGAGCGCTATACCGAGGAGTGGGTGGCCAGCCTGCTGGACGTCGACGAGCGGTTCGGCGCGGCCGGACCGGGAGAACTGCTGGCCGGGGTGGCGCCCGGCGCCACGGTGGTGGACTACGGCTGCGGTCCGGGCTACTTCACCCTGGCCGCCGCGCGCCTGGCCGGCCCGGAGGGCGCAGTGTACGCCGTCGACCTGGAGCCGCGCATGGTGGAACTGGTGCGCCGCCGCGCGGCCGAGGCGGGCCTGGCAAACGTGACCGCGGTCGCCGGCGACGGCGCGCGCGCCGACCTCCCCGACGCCATCGCCGACTACATCATCTGCGTACAGATCATGCACTATGTAGATGGCCGCGACGCCCGGGTAGCCGTTTGCCACGACCTGCACCGCCTGCTGAAGCCCGGCGGGCGCGTGCTGGTGGCGCAATGGAAGCCGAAGCGCGCCACCGGTCTGGCCTACGAAGACCTGAGCGCGATCATGGGCGCCGCCGGCCTGGCCGTCTCCGGCGCCCGTTCAATAACCGACGACCTGTACTACACCGTCGCCCGGCGGCGTCCCTAGGCTAGCCTGGCGCTCCATACCGGAGTGGGCTGCGACACAAGAAGCCGCCGGCGGCGCTGGTGTCATATCGGACAGCCCAGCCCTTCGGGTCACTTCCGGCTCTTCACCCGTAGCGTTAACCGGCCGCGGCGAGGGTGTTATATCGGACAGATCAGGGCGCCGAGCTGCTCCATCATGCGCAGGTTCTCGGTGTAGTCCACCGGACAGTCGATCACCGCCGGCCGCCCGCAGGCGAGCGCCTCGCGCAGGATCGGCTGCAGTTCGCCGGCGGCCGCCACCCGGTAGCCGGCGGCGCCGAAGCTCTCCGCGTAGCGCACGAAATCGGGGTTGCCGAACCGGATGTGCGAGGTACGCCCGAACTTGCGCTGCTGCTTCATGCCGATCAGGCTGTAGCTGTCGTCGTGAAAGATCAGGGTGACGAACGCGACTCCCTCGCGCACGGCGGTCTCCAGCTCCTGGGAATTCATCAGGAAGCCGCCGTCGCCGGTGACGGTGACCACGTTGCGCTCCGGGTAGAGCAGCTTGGCGGCGATGGCGCCCGGCACGCCGATCCCCATTGAGGCGAAGCCGTTGGAGATGATGCAGGTGTTCGGCCGGTAGCAGGGGTAGAAGCGCGCGATCCACATCTTGTGGGCGCCGACGTCGGACACCACGATGTCATCGGGGCCGAGCACCGCGCGCAGGTCGTTCAGGACCCGCTGCGGCTTCATGGGAAACGAGGTGTCGGTGCGGAACTCGTCGCGCTCGTGCAGAATGATGCGGCGCAGCCCACTGGCATAGCCGTCGCTCTGGGACGGTCGTGCCAGCTCCGCGATGCGCTGCAGGGAGAGCGCGATGTCGCCCAACACGCCGACTGCGACGACGTAGTGCTCGTCCACTTCCGCGGGGAGCTGGTCCACGTGGATGATCTTCTTGTCGCCGTCGGGGTTCCAGCGTTCCGGCGCGTATTCGACCAGGTCGTAGCCGACCGCGATCACCACGTCGGCGCGGTCGAAGCCGCACGACACGTAGTCGCGCGCCTGCAGGCCGCAGGTCAGCAGCGAAAGGTCGTGGTCGTCGCGCAGCACCCCCTTGCCCATGAAGGTCTCGGCGACCGGGATGTTGAGCTGTTCCGCGAACCGGGTGAGCGCGCCGGCGGCCGCCTGCCGCACCACCCCGTTGCCGGCCAGGATGATCGGCGACCGTGCCGCGGAGATGATCTCGGCGGCGGTGGCGATCTGCGCCTCCGGGGGCTCGGGGCGCGGGGGCGCCTGCGGCAGCAGCGGTGCGCCGGCGACCTGCTCCTCGGCGACATCCTCCGGAAAGTCGATGTGGGTGGCGCCCGGCTTCTCGGTCTGCGCCACCTTGAACGCCTTGCGCACGATCTCGGGGATGATGCGCGCGGTCTTGATCTGGGCGTTCCACTTGGTGACCGGGCGGAAGGTCTCCACCACGTCGATGTGCTGGTGCGACTCCTTGTGCATGCGGTCGAGCGACGCCTGTCCGGTAATCGCCACCACCGCACCGCCGTCCATGTTGGCGTCGGCCACGCCGGTGACCAGGTTGGTGGCGCCGGGACCGAGGGTCGCCAGGCACACGCCGGCGCGCGCGCTCAGGCGGCCGTAGACGTCGGCCATGAACGCCCCACCCTGCTCGTGGCGCACGCCGACGAAGCGGATGGCGGAGTCGAGCAGCGCATCCATCACGTCGATGTTCTCCTCGCCGGGAATGCCGAATATGAACTGCACCTGCTCGTTCTCCAGGCAGCGGACCATCAGTTCGGAAGCTTTCATGAGACTCTCCTGTCCATAAGGTAGCGGCGGTTCGCTGCTACGAGTCGAGCAGCAGGGCGGCGAGCTGGTCGAAGTCGCGCACGGTGGCGTCGGGCAGGTACTGCGATGCGGTTTCTTCGTAGGGCAGGCAGTAGCGGTCCACGTAGATGCCGCGCAGCCCGCAGGTACGCGCGCCGAGCACGTCGAAGCTGTTGGCGGACACCATCGCCAGCTCACCGGGCTCCAGGTGCAACTCGCGGGCAGCGACGCGGTACACGGCCGGATGCGGCTTGAAGGCGCCGGCGGCATCGACCGAGATCACGGCGTCGAACGTAACCCGAATGCGCCCCGCGACCAGCCGCTTCAGGTAGGGCGCATCGCCGTTGGACAGCGCCACCAGCCGATAGCGCCCGCGCAGCCGCTCCAGCGCCGCCCGGCACTCCGGGAACGGGTCCAGTCGCTCCCAGGCGTCCAGGTAGGCCTCGTAGTCGGCGGCGGTAGGCGCAAATCCACAGGCGCGCGCCACATAGCTGAACGCGCGCCGCGCCGTCTCCAGGTAGCCGCCGTGGCCGAGCAGCGTCAGGCTGTCCTGGTACTGCTCGATGCGCTGCCGGTAGCGGAGCTGGCGCCAGAACGCTTCCGCTCCGCCGCCGGCGCGGCCCGCGAGCAGCGCCTCCAGGGCGGGCGTGAGACTGCCTCCGAGGTCCAGCACGGTCCCGAACAGGTCGAACGTCAACGCGCGGCAACGGCTCAGCGGACTCATGGCCGCGCACTATAACACGGCCAGCATGCACCGGGCGCGGAGCCGCGGCGCGCGGTAGTGGGTCAGCCTGAACAGGATTGGGATGGCGGAGGCGGGTTCAGTGCCCCATCCTTGCCGCTGGGCGACTCCCGGTGGCGACTTGGCCGATCATGTTGGCTAACTGCGCGGAGTCACGCGGTCGCCTCATCCGAGAAACGCCTTTCCAGCGGTAGCTTTCAGCTTCTCCACGTCGGTCTTGTCAGCCTTCGTCTCTGCCAGTTCACGCACGGCCGCGAGGATTTTGTCAGTGCCTTCACGAACCATGTCGGCGGCGCTCTCTTCGATGCGCTGCTCCAGGGCAACAAGATCGCCCTTGGTAGCCATGCGCTCGGTAAGCCACTGCTCCAGGGCCGCAAGATCGTCCTTGGCAGCCATGCGCTCGGTGAGCCGCTGCTCCATGCTCGCCAACTCCTCCCGCAGTTCCTGCCGCGATATACCTCCGCCGTTCATTGAAAATGGCACGATGCAACCTCCGTCGTGATGGTAGTGTTTGGAACGCTCATTATACAACCCTGCAAACCCTACCACCCCACTACCCGGCGTGCAGGTCACTCGATGGCGTACACCTTGCCGTCGTGGGAGCCGACGAATACCGCGCCGCCGGAGACCGCCGGTGAAGAGGTGATGATGCCGCCGGTACGGAACCGCCAGCGCAACTCGCCGCTGGCGGCGTCGAGCGCGTGCACGGTGCCGTCGTCGGAGGCGGCCACCAGGACACCGCCGGCGAGCGCCGGGGACGACTTCACGAAGCGCGCCGCGGCGTACTTCCAGCGCGGCTCCCGGCTGCCCAGGTCGACGGCGACCACGCCGCTGGCGGCTGCAATGTAGGCGGTGTCGCCGGCAATTACCGGGGAAGCTCGGCTGGCGCCCCCGAGGCGGTACTTCCACAGGAAGCCGGACGGCGGCTTCGGGCGCGGCACCGGCAGCCCGAACGCCCACAGTTGAATCCAGTAGGGGCGCAGCCGATCCTCCATCAGCCACGCCCGGTGGGCGCCGTCGACGGCGTACAGCTCGCCGCGCGAATTCATCACGTACACCGTGCCGTCCTGAACCGCGGGTGCCGACAGCACCGGTGCGAACACCTTGTAGTCGAAGCGCATGCGGCCGTCGTGGGCATTCAGCCCGTACAGGTAGCGGGTGGAGTTGCCGACGTAGACGATGCCGTCCGCCACTACCGGCGAGGAGTCGACGCGGCCCGCGGCGTGAAAGATCCAGCGCTGCCGTCCGGTAGCGGCATCCACCCCGTACACGGTGTAGTTGTCGGTGCCGAAGTAGACCATGCCGCCGGCCACCGCCGGCGACGACCTGATGCCCAGACGGGTCTGGAACCGCCACCGTTCGGTGCCGGTGCGCGCATCGACGGCATACAGGTTGCCGTCGTTGGAGCCGAAGTAGACCACCCCGTCGGCGACCGCCGGCGACGACTCGACCCAGCTCTCGCAGGCAAACGACCACAGCTCGCGCCCGGTCTCCGCATCGAGGGCGTACAGCCGGGAGTCCTGCGACCCCACGTACACTATGCCGTCGGCCACCGCCGGCGACGAGTGTATGGCAGCGCCGGTCGCGAACTGCCACTTCAGCACCCCGCGCGGCGTCCGTTCGCCCGCGTCGGCCGCGCCCGCGCGCCGGGTGTCGTGGCGGAACATGCGCCACTCGCCGGCCGGCGAGTCGGAGTTCACCCCTGGCGGCGGCCCGAACACCAGGTCGGTGCGCGAGTAGACCATGTAGCAGACGACCAGCAGCAACAGCGTGCCCCAGAACATCCGGCGCCGCTTCTGATAGGTGGTTAACGGTAACAAGGCAGGCTCGACGTACGGAGTGTACCAGACCCGTACCCGCATGGAGAATCGCCGCCGGTGCGCCAGTGCGCCATCGGTGCCGACCTGCTCCCGCTTTACTGCCGCGGCGCGGCTTCCTACAGTTCCGTGTCATGGCAACCGCGCAATCTCCCGCTCCCCCGAACGTGTTGTGGATCTGTACCGACCAGCAGCGCTGGGACACCATCGCCGCGCTCGGCAACCGCCACATCAACACACCCAACCTCGACCGGCTGGCGGCGGACGGGACGGCGTGCACCAACGCGTTCTGCCAGGCGCCGATCTGTACCCCCAGCCGCGCCAGCTTCCTGACCGGCTGCTACGCCAGCACGGTGCACGGCTGCAGCAACGGCAACAGCCACTGGGCGGAGGCGGCGCCGCTGGTCACCCGGCTGCTCGCCGACGCCGGCTACTGTTGCGGGTTGGCCGGCAAGCTGCACCTGGCGGGCGCGCATGGGCGCATCGAGCCGCGCCCGCGCGACGACGGCTACTCGGTGTTCCACTGGAGCCACGACCCGCGCGACGCGTGGCCGGCCGGGCATGCCTACAGCGACTGGGTGTCGGAACTCGGCGCGCACCTCGGCCAGACCTATGCCGAGCTCGGTTACATGCCCGCCGAGCTGCACCAGACCACCTTCTGCGCCGACAAGGCGATCGAGTTCATGGAGATCTCCTGGGGGCAGCCGTGGCTGATGAGCGTCAACATCTTCGACCCGCACGCGGCGTTCGATCCCCCGGCCGACTACCTCGCGCGATACAACCCACACGACATGCCCGCACCCGCGTACCGGGACAGCGATCTTGCCGCGCAGGAGCTGCTGCGCGGCGTCGACTTTCAGACCGAGGCGCGCGACCCGGACAGCTTCGACGCACGCGGCAAGATCGCCGCCTACTACGCCATGATCGAGCTGATCGACCACAACGTCGGGCGCATGCTCGACGCCCTGGAGCGCACCGGGCAGGCCGACAACACGCTGGTGATCTTCACCAGCGACCACGGCGAGATGCTCGGCGACCACGGCCTGCTGCTCAAGGGCTGCCGCTTCTACGAGGGGCTGGTGCACGTGCCGCTGATCGTGCGCTGGCCGGGGCAGGTCGCCGCCGGCGCCACTACCGACGCGCTGGTCGAGCTGACCGACCTCGCCCCTACCCTGCTGGACGCCGCCGGCGTGCCGGTGCCGGAGCACATGGCGGGCCGCTCGTTGCTGCCGCTGCTGCGCGGCGCCACCGCCGAGCACCGCCCCGAGGTGAGGAGCGAGTACTACGCGGCGCTGCGCAGCCTCGACCGTGCCCTCGGCGGCTGGGCCGACTCACGCGCCACCATGATACGCGACCGCCGCTACAAGCTCGCCGTCTACCACGGCCACCCCACCGGCGAGTTGTTCGACCTGCAGGAAGACCCGCACGAGCACCGCAACCTGTGGCACGACACCCGCCACGCCGAATTGCGCTTCGAGATGCTGCGCCGCTGCTTCGACGCCACCGCCTTCGCCATCGACACGGGTCCGGAGGTGACCTGCAGGTTCTGACCCGGCCGTGCGGGCGGTGATCAGCCTGCGCGCCGGTGGTGCCGTGCGCGACGCCCCGGCCCGGCGAGCCTGATGCCGTGCGCCGGCGCCGACCAGGACGCGCGCGAGCCGCGGAACGCCGTTGCTCGGGCGCTACTCGCGGTACACCACGGTGTTCAGGTCGCTGTCGGCCAGCTCGCCCGGCTTGCGCCCGCCCAGGAACACGCGTGCGTCGTTGACCCGCGACGGGTTGGTGAGGGCGTCGACCCTCGTGCCGTCCGGGTAGAAGGTGACGATCATCGCCTCGCGCATCGCCGTCGAGTGGTTGGCGGTCGCGCCGTGCACGGTCCAGCCGAGGTGGAAGGTGCAGTCCCCCGCCGCCATCGCCTCGACCTGGTGGACTTCCAGCCGCTCGCGGGCGATGAAGTCGTCGAAGTGGCGCGCCGACTCGTTGCTGATGTCGCGCCCGGCCAGATCGCCGTAGCGGTGCGAGCCGCGCACGAAGCGGATGGTGCCCATCTCGCGGGTACAATCGACCAGCGGCATCCACAGGCCCAGCGAGCGGTCGGTGGCCAGCGGCCAGTAGTACTGGTCCTGGTGCCAGTGCGAGTCGGTGCCGCCGGGTTGTTTGAACAGCGCCTGCTCGTGGAAGATGCGCACCGCCGGCACCTGCAGCAGGCGGGCGGCGATGGCGCCGAAGCGCGGCGCCAGGCAGAACCGGCGCACCCTCTCGTCGTCGAAGCGCAGGCCCAGCGTCTGCAGGAACGCCCCATACCCGGAAGCCTGCATGCCGCCCCCTCGAATCGGCGCATCGCGGTCTTCCGGATCGCCGCACCGTAGGCGGTGACCTCGTCGCGGCTCAGCACGGCGCGCAAAACAACGAAACCGTCGCGCCAGAACTGCTCCACCTGCTCATCCGAAATCGCGTAATCGGCGTTCAGCGGCGGTAGCGGGACGTGCGTGCCAAATGCGGCGACGGTATCGGTGGTCTCGGTGCTCATCCTGCGTTCCCTGTTGCGCACTATAGCATACCGTTCCCGGCGCCCGCCGTGCGGACTTGCCGCCAGGGTGCCGGCACCGCCGGCACCCCTTTCCACACCTCCTTCGGAATTATTACACTGCTGGTACAAAACAGCCTCTGGGACCAGAACAGATGTCGCGATTTCAATTCACGCTGATCGTGGAGGGGCCGGATCTGCAAAGCGATGCGGCCGGTGAAAGCCTTGTGCAGGCGGGATGCGAAGACGCTCTCGTCGGTTACTCGGACGGCGTTCAATACCTCGAGTTTCACCGCGAGGCGCCCGACCCGGAGACCGCGATCCTGTCGGCCATCGCCGACGCCGAACGCGTTCCCGGCGTGGAGGTGATCCGGCTCGCCGGCGGCGGGCTGGTCGCCCTGTCCGACGTCGCCGCCACCACGGGCCGCATCCACGGCGGCATCAGCCAGTTCACTTCCCTCATTTTCACCCACTTGTCCTGAGCGCCGCCGCGGGTCGCGCGATCCAGGAACCGTCACAGGGACGCGATCAGTTCGAAGTGCCGGTCGTGGTGCAGCAGCGCCACCTCGTGATGGCGGGCGCACGCGGCAACAAGCAAGTCGGTCGCGGGAATGGTGATGCCCCGTCTCCGTGCTCCCGACGCCAGTGTCGCCGCGCGGTCCCAGACAGCAGCATCGATGGGCAGCGACGGCAGGGTCTCTCCCATATCGGTGAGCGCGGTTCGTTCGTGCTCTCCCCGAGCACCGTTCCAGAGTTCAAGACGTACCAGGGGACACCACGCGGCATCGCCCGAGGCCAGGAGTGTTTCGACCTGACCGCGTACCGATGCGTCGCCGACGCGACGGAGCTGTTCGATCCATGCCGAGGTGTCGATGAGCGTCACGTCGATTCACCGCTCGGCGGGCTCGATCTCGTCCATTTCCGCGGCTTCGAGCGTCGCGTTGTCGACGAAGTCACAGGTGCCTGAATAACTCACCAGGCGTGCCATCCGGCATCTTCGATTGTATTCCCTCAGCGCTGTCACCACCGCCTCCCGTTTCGATTTCGCGTTCATGAATTGCATCGCGTCTGCGAGGTCGGCCTCGGGAATATCGATCGTCGTTTTCATACGTCCAACATATTGCTTGATCGACGTATCATCAACCTGAAAAAGGAATCCTTCGGTAACTTCCTGGTACGGTCTCGCGGCGGTGGAGGGAGTCTTATCGGTCCAGCCAAGGTGGAAACCGGTGGTGGTGCCGCCGGTTGTCGTGGCGCAGCCGGTGCCGTTAGAGTTCCGCCATGAGGCGGCGTGTCCTCCTGCCGTGCGCGGCCGCGGTGCTTGCGGTGTTCGGTCTGCAAGCAACGCGGGCCGAGTCACCGGCCATCCGCCTGTTCGAGTTGCTTGCATCGGCGGCAATAACCGCACCGGCGGCGCTTGTCGAGGCGGCAGCCGCGGTATCGGCCGCCGACGTTCGTGCGCCGGCGGCCGCGGGCGCGGCAACCCTGGTCGGCCGCGCGGATGGCATCACTGCGCTGATGCCGGTGGCGGCCTTCAACGCCGATCCGGCGGTGACGCAGGCGCTGATCGACGCCGGCGCGGATGTGGCTGCGCGCGAGGCCAACGGTTGGAGCGCCCTGATGTACGCAGCCGCGTTCAACCCGAATCCCGAGGTCGTGCAGGTACTGTTCGCCGACGGCGCGGCACCACGCACCGGCGGTGCCACCGCAATCGCTCCCTATCTGCGGGTTCCCGGCTACCATGCCGTGCTAGACCGGGTGGCCGAACTGCAACGGCGCGGCACGCTGCCGGTGGCTTCCACCCACGGCGGCGAGACCGCACTCCTGCTGGCGGCGGCTTACAACCGGAATCCCGCCGTGTTGCGAACCCTGACCGCGGCCGGCGCGGACGTGCGGCGCGCCGACGGCGACGGCAGCACCGCTCTGCTGTACGCCGCCTGGTTCAACCCCAGCGTTGCCGTGCACCGAACGCTGCTCAAGGCCGGCGCCGACACCAATCCACGCGACAACCGCGCGCGCACCGCTCTGATCGCGGCAGCCACCGGCAACCCGAACCCGGAGGTGGTGCAGACGTTGCTGGACGCCGGCGCCGAGGTGAGCGCCCGCGACGAGCGGGGCTTCACCGCGCTCCTGGCCGCCGCCGCCAACAACCGCAGCCCTGCGGTGGTGCGGATGCTGTTGCACGCCGGCGCCGACCTGCACGCGCGCAACGGTCGCGGTCGCACGCCCCTGATGGAAGCGGCCGAGAACAACCGTAGCCCGACCGTGATCGAGGCGCTCCTGAACGCCGGCGCAGATGTCACCGCGCGCGATGAAACGTTTTCCATGACACCGCTGATGTTCGCGGCGTGGGCCAGCGAGCGAGCCCAGGTAGTGAGGGCGCTGCTGGATGCCGGCGCCGACGTGCACGCGCGCGACCGCGACGGTTGGACGGCGCTGATGCACGCGGCCGTGTTCAACATCCACCAGGACAGCCCGGCGGTCGTTGGTGCGCTGCTCGCCGCCGGGGCGGACGTGGATGCCGTGGACGAGGTGGATGGCTACACCGCGCTGATGTGGGCCGCCAACCACGGCGAAATCCCCGCCGTGGTGCATGCGCTGCTGGACGCCGGCGCGGACCCCGCCGTGCGCGGCAACAACGGCGAAACCGCGGCCACGTTGATGGCCTCCAACGAACCGCTGCGCCGCACCTCGGCCTACCGCCGCCTCACCGAATCGCCTCCCTGATCCGCTCCTGGCGCGAACGAGTCAGCTCCTACGGAGAACGAGCGCTACGAAGTACCCGCTGCCGCATCGCCGCCGTGACCCGCGGCGCGGAACGACTCGATCTCCGCCGCCAGCTCCGGGTCGCGGGACGCATACTCCAGTATCGATCGCAGGTAGCCGGCCGGGGTGCCGATGTCGAGCCGCCGGCCGATCATGCGCTGAATCACGACGCGGCCCGCCCGCGCCAGGTCCTCCACGCCTTCGGTGTAGTTGAATTCGCCGCCCCGGTGGCGCTCCCAACGCTGCCGCAGCGCCGGGTAGATCTCCGGCGTGTACAGGTAGCGGCCGATGGAGGCGTCGCGGCTCGGCTCGGTGCCCGGCGCCGGCTTCTCGACGATGCCGGTGATGTGCAGCCCGTCGCCGGCCAGGGCCACCACGCCGTAGCGTTCCAGGTGCGGCGGATCGTGCTCGACGGCCAGCACGCTGCAGCCGGTGCGCTCGTAGGTCTCGATCATTTGCCGCGTAAGCGGCGGCCCGCCGACGTGCAGATCATCGGGGAACACCACCACGAACGGATCGTCTCCGGTGAACGGCTCGGCCAGCATGATGGCCTGCCCGGTGCCGAGCATCTGCTTCTGGCGCAGGAAGAAGAACCGTCCCGGCGGCACCGCGATGGTGCGCTGCTTGGCGTCCGCGCCTTCCGCCTCGAACACCTGCTCCAGTTCCACCTCGCGGTCGACGTAGTCCTCGAGCGCGCGCTTGCGGCGCGAGGTGATGAACAGAACCTCGTCGATCCCCGACTCGCGCAGCTCCTCCAATATGAAGTCTATCGCGGGCCGGTCGAGGACCGGGAACATCTCCTTGGGCACCGTCTTCGAAGCCGGCAGGAACCTGCTGCCATACCCGGCAGCCACAATGACCGCTTTCATGCTGCCGGCAATATAGTCAGTTCGTGACCAACCGCTCCACCGAAGCGGTCCGGAGCATGAAGACGGTGGATCTGAAGGTGCGACCGATCTTCCACCGCAGCGCAGACCGGGTGCGGACGCACGTGTTCCTGTGCATGCGCTTGGTGACTGCTACGGACCGGTTGGCTTGCCTTGTTTGCGCTGTTCATCTTCCCACTGCTTGGCGGCTGCGGGCGTGGTACGAACGCCAACCTGTTTGATGTGACCCGTCTCCCAGCCCTGTTTGCCCCGATGCTCAGCCTCGCGACGATCAAGATCCTTGGTAATTCCCGTATGGACGATCTTGTTGCCCAACTTGAAGTGGTACTTGTAGATAGTTCTGCTGGTAGCCATCGGATGCCTGCCTATGCGACCTCCTTGCTCAACAGGATACAGTACTCTGCGATCTGGCCGAAGTCATGATCGTCTCGCTCGTGCCTTCAGCGCCAGGGCGCGGCGGGCGCCGGTGAGGATGTCGGCGGGGGAGCAGCCGTGGCGGTCGAGGAGGTCGAAGTAGGGGCCGGATTCGGTGAAGCGGTCGGCGATGCCGACGCGCACCACGGGCACGGGGCAGGTCTCGGCGAGCGCCTCGGTAACCGCGCCGCCGAGGCCGCCGATGATGTTGTGCTCCTCGGCGGTGACGACGGCACCGGTGTCGCGGGCGGCTGCCGCCAGCGTGTCGGCGTCGAGCGGCTTGATGGTGTGCAGGTCGATGACCCGGCACTGCACGCCCTCGCCCGCCAACTGCTCGGCCGCGGCGAGGGCGCGCGCCACCATGACGCCGGTGGCGGCGATGGTCAGGTCGCCGCCGGGGCGCACCACCTGGGCGCGGCCCAGTTCCAGAGCATCGGCAGGCCCCGCGGCACCGGTGCCGTACACCGCCGGCACCTCGTTGCGGTTCATGCGGAAGTAGACCGGGCCGTCGCTGGCCGCGACCTGGCGCAGCAACACGGTCTGGGCGAAGGGGTCGGCGGGCACCACCACCCGCATGCCGGGAAAGGTGCGCAGGATGGCGATGTCCTCGGTGGCGTGGTGGGTGGGGCCCTCGAAGCTCGGCGACACCCCGCCGTAGGCGGCCATCAGCTTGACGTTGGCACGTCCGTAGCAGACGTGGGTGCGGATCATCTCCACGGCGCGGGTGGCCAGGAACACGCCGAACGTGTTGACGAACGGGATCTTGCCGGCCAGCGCCAGGCCCACCGCGCAGTCCACCAGCGACTGCTCGGCGATGCCGGTGTTGATGAACCGGTCCGGGAACTCGTCGGCGAACATGAAGCTGTGGTCGGAGTTGGACACGTCGGCGGACAGCACCACCACGTCGGGGTTGCGGCGCCCCAGCTCGACCAGCGCCTTACCGTAGGCGACGCGCGTGTTGATCAGTTCAGCCACTGGCCCATCCCCGCTTCCAGCTCCGCCTTGGCGGCCGCGTACTCGTCTTCGGTAGGCGGCGTGCCGTGCCAGTTGTGGTCGTATTCCATGAACGAAACCCCGCGCCCCTTGGTGGTGCGGGCGATGATCACGGCGGGCCGGGCGTGCACCTGGTCGGCGCGGTCGAGCGCCGCCAGCACCTCGCGCACGTTGTGGCCGCCGACCTCCTGCACGTGCCAGCCGAACGCCTCCCACTTGGCCGCGATCGGCTCGTGCGGCATCACGTCGGCGGTGGCGCCGGTCTGCTGGGTGCCGTTGTAGTCCAGGATCGCCACCAGGTTGCCGAGCCGGTACTTGGCCGCCAGCATGGCGCCCTCCCAGATCACCCCGGCGTCGATCTCGCCGTCGCCCAGCACCACGTACACGCTCGCCGGCGAGGCGGCCCCGGACGGCGCCGTCTGCGCCGACGGCTTGGCGTCGCGCTCGCGCAGGGCGAGCGCCATGCCGCAGCCGACCGCAACCCCGTGCCCGAGCGGCCCGGCCGGGATCTCGATGCCCGGCGTCTTGCGGTCCGGGTGCCCTTGCAGGCGGCTGTCCACCTTGCGAAAGCTCAGCAACTCGGCGGGCGGGAAGAACCCGCGGTGGGCGAGCGCCGAGTACAGGGCGGCGCAGGCGTGCCCCTTGGAGAACAGCAGCCGGTCGCGGTCCGGCCAGTCGGGGCGCTCGGGATCGATGCGCAGGTGGTGGAAGTAGAGCGCGGCCAGGATCTCGGCGCAGGAGAACGCGCCGCCCAAGTGGCCGCTGTTGCTGTCGTGCACCATCTCCAACACGTCCAGCCGAAACTGCTGGGCGCGCCGGTGCAGCTCGTGCACCAGCTCCGGGGGATGGTCATGGGTATGCCGCATGGCCCGAACCTAAGCGGCACCCTTCCCATGGTCAAGGCTCCCCGGTCAAGGTACCCTGATCGTGCGACCTGTGGCCTGGACATATTCGGATGAACTTTGAGCGTGTGCTCCGTGATCTGACTTCCGACTTTGACGAGCGTGACGTCCCCTACGCCCTGATTGGCGGATTCGCCGTGGGAGCATTGGGGATATCACGCGCGACCATGGACCTCGACTTCCTGGTGGCCCGGGAGGCTCTCCCTCAAGTCGATGACATTATGCAACGTCGCGGCTATCGTCTTCGGTTGCGGACCGACAACGTGTCCCAGTTCGTTTCGGATCTGGCACCCATCGGGCAGGTCGACTTCCTGCACGCGTTCCGCGCGGTCTCCTCCAGCATGTTGAAGCGGGCTTCCGAAGTGCCCACGTTTGGTGGGCGCCTCCGTGTGCGCACGCTGCGACCCGACGATATCATCGGCTTGAAGGTGCAAGCACTATCGAACGACCCGCGGCGGGAACACCGTGATCTGACTGACATCGAGTCGCTTGCTGAACGCTACGCCGATGAGATCGACTGGGAACGAATGCGCGAATACTTCACCCTGTTCGACAGATTGGAGCTGTATGAGGAAGTCCGAACGAACTACGGTCCCGCTGACCGCGGCTGAAAGGGCCGAGTTGCTCGCGCTGGGAGGTTCGGCCGAGTTGCGCCGAGACATGCGTGCCGCCGCACAGAACACGGAGCTCAGCTTCGACGACTACATCGCATTCGCTACGTGCTTCGCCCGGTTTGCAAACCATCCCCGGCGTCCGTCCCGTCCCGTGAACGATAGCGGGTTCAAGCTATAGCCCACTCGCCGGCGCGCATGACCGGTTCGGTGGAGCCGTCGGCGCGCACGCCGTCGATGTCCATTTGCCCGGAGCCGATCATGAAGTCCACGTGGGTGACGCTGGCGTTGGCGCCGGCGGCGGCCAGTTCCTGCTCCGACATCGCTTCCGCGCCGGTGAGGCACACCGTGTACGCCTGGCCGAGCGCGGCGTGGCTGGCGGCGTTCTCGTCGAACAGCGTGTTGTAGAACAGCCGGCCGAGCTGCGAGATGGGCGAGCGGTGCGGCACCAGTGCGATCTCGCCCAGGCGGGCGGCGCCCTCGTCGGTGGCGATCAGCTTCTCCAGCACCTCGGCGCCCGACTCCGCCTCCACGGCGACGACGCGGCCCTGCTCGAAAGTCAGACTGAAGTTCTCGATCAACCGGCCGCCGTAGTTCAGCGGCTTGCTGGCCGCCACCCTGCCGTCGACCCGCCGGCTGTGCGGCAGCGTGAACACCTCCTCGGTCGGAATGTTGGGTACGAACCGCGTGCCCTCGGCGTTGTAGTCGATGCCGCCCTTCCAGATGTGGCCGTCCGGCAGGCCGACGGTGAGGTCGGTGCCGGGCGCGGTGTAGCGCAGCGCCGTGTACGCCCGCTCGTTCAGGAACTCGCGGCGCGATTCGAGCGCATCGATGTGGCCCTGCCACGCGGCCGCCGGGTCGGCCTGGTCCACCCGGCAGGCGCGGAAAATCGCCTCCCACAGCCGGTCCACCCGCTCCCGCTCCGGGGCCTCCGGGAACACCCGCTGCGCCCACGGCGCCACCGCCGCCGAGATCACGCACCAGCTCACTTTCATGTTGGTGATATAGCCGCGGCTGAACGGTTTCGACTGCTCGGAGGCCGCCCGCATGGTGGTGGCCACGCGCTCGGGATCCTGCCCCTTGAGCAGGTCGGGGTTGCCGCCGGCGACGGTCAGGAACGCCGCCCCCTGCTCGGCGCGCTCGATCATGCCCTTGACGCGCCAGGTGGGGAATTCCTCGAACGAGTCGGCCGGCGCATGCCGGAAGCGCACCAACTGCAACTCGTCGTCGCTGTAGGATACGTCCACGTAGGGGCAGCCGGCCTGGTAGGCGCTCGCGGCCAGCGCGCGGGTCAACTCGACCGCTTCAATCGGCGCGCGGATCACCAGGTGCTGCCCCTTCTGCAGATTCAGCCCTACCCTGATCGCCAGGTCCGCGTACCGTTCCATTATCTCTTGCATGCGGTGAGTGTAACGTATCGGCGCACCGCCCTTGCCCGGCCTATACTCGGCGCGGGAACTCCGCAGAAGATGGCACACAACGAATCGGACCTTGACGACAGAGGCATAGTCGACGCCCTCTCCGGCGTCACGACCGCAACTTTGACCACGCTGCTGCTCAAGAAGGGCCTTCGCAACGTGTGGATGCGCGGCACCGGGCCGCTGCAGCCGGGCCAGCCGCGCGTGGTGGGGCGCGCCTTCACGCTGCGCTTCGTTCCGGCCCGCGAAGACCTGGCCACCCCGGAGTCGTGGAGTTCGCCGATCTCCACCCGGGCAGCGATCGAGGCGATGCCGGCGGGCTGCGTGGCGGTGGCCGGTGCCGCGGGCTGCACCGACGCCGGCATCTTCGGCGACATCCTGTGCGCGCGAATCGGCAAGCGCGGCGTGGCCGGGCTGGTGACCGACGGCGTGGTGCGCGACGGCGCCGGCGTGCAGGCGACCGGGCTGCCGGTGTGGTGTCAGGGAATCGCGGCGCCGCCGTCGGTGGCCGGCCTGACCTTCGTCGGCTGGCAGGAACCGATCGGCTGCGGCGGCGTGGCGGTGTTTCCGGACGACCTGGTGGTGGCCGACGGCGACGGCGCGGTGGTGATCCCTGCCGCGCTGGTCGACGAGATGGCAGCCGCCGGGCCGGAGCAGGAGCACCTCGAAGAGTGGATCATGGCAGAGGTGGACGCCGGCGCCGCGCTGCCCGGCCTGTATCCCCCGAACGACGCCAACCGCGCCCGCTACGAAGCGTCACGCCGCGGGTAGCCGATACGTTGCTACTTGACCGCAACCGGTAAACTAAGCCAGACTAAGGGTATGTTGGTGGTGAATACTCATGAGGCGAAGACGCGGCTCTCGGAGCTGCTTCGGCTGGTCGAGGAGCGCAGTGAACGGATCCGGGTGTGCCGGAACGGCAAGCCGGTCGCCGAGATCGGGCCGATTGCAGGAGCGGAGCGCGATCCCCTGGTACCGAATCCGCGCCTCTCCGGGGTGGTGTTCCACGAGGATCCCGTCGCGCCACTTGACGATGACGACTGGCCGGACGCTTAGTCTTGCTGCTCGACACCTGTACTCTGCTGTGGCTCGCGTCGTCTTCGAACAAGCTGCCGGCGAACGTGCGCCGGGTGATTGCGAGCAACGCCGGCAACCTGTTCATCTCCGCGATCACGGCGTTCGAGATCGGCATCAAATACCGGCGCGGCAAGCTGGAGCTACCACTTGCCCCGGCTGACTGGATTGCCGAGGCGCTCGATCACCATAACGTTCAAGAAATAGCGATCGACTGGCGGATCGCGGAGCGATCCACGTCCTTGCCGCGGCTGCACAAGGATCCGGCGGACCGCATCATCGTCGCCACTTCCCTCACCTCCGGCGCGCCGATCCTCACTCCGGACGGCGACATCGCGCAGTACCCCGGCGTCACGGTAATCTGGGACGGTCCCCGGCCATCTCGCTGAGCCGTCCGCTCGACTCCGGTCCGCTCGCCCAACCATGCCGCCGAACCTGAGCCGCATCGCACCCGCGGACAAGTCGGGTGCACGGGCATTTTCTGGTTGACCGGAATTATCTCATGAGTATATTCGGTCGCACCGGAAAACACTCATGGCCTTGAACCAGCCGACGACAGCCCGGTACCTGGCCTCATCGGTAACCGGAGATCTGGCCGACCGCATGGTGTTCGTGGGTGGCCCCCGCCAGGTGGGCAAGACGACGTTCGCTCTGTCGCTGCTTGGCTCCCGGGCCGACGAGTCCTCGCCCGCCTACCTGAACTGGGACTATCCGCTCGACCGGGAAGCGATCCTGGCCGCGCGATTGCCCGCGCGTCAGCGGCTCGTGATCTTCGACGAGATCCACAAGTACGCCGGCTGGCGCGGACTGATCAAGGGGCTCTTCGACAAGCACCGGTCATCGATCTCCTTTCTGGTAACCGGCTCGGCCCGCCTCGACTACTACCGCAAGGGCGGCGACTCCCTGCAGGGCCGCTACCACTACTACCGCCTGCACCCGTTCACGCTGTTGGAGAGCCCCGCCGCGGCGGACGCCGGCACGGTTGCTCATCTGCTCCGGTTCGGCGGCTTTCCCGAGCCGTTCCTGCGCGGCGAGGAGCGGTTCCACCGCCGCTGGTTGCACGAGCACTCGGCGCGCGTCATCCACGAGGATCTGCGTGACCTGGAACAGGTGCGCGAGGTGTCGCGGCTCGACCTGCTGCTCGCCCACCTGCCCGCGTGCGTGGGCTCGCCGCTGTCGGTGAACCGCCTGCGCAAGCTGCTGCAGGCTTCGCACGAGACTGTCGAGCGGTGGATCTCCGCGTTTGAGCGCCTCTACCTGTGCTACCGGCTGGCGCCGTACGGGAGCGCGCCGATCAGGGCGGTGCGCAAGGAACGCAAGCTCTACTTCTGGGACTGGTCGCGGGTGGAGGAGCCCGGCGCCCGCTTCGAGAACATGGTGGCGGGACACCTGTTGAAATACTGCCACCTGGTCGAAGACACGCAGGGCCACGCGATGGAGCTGCGTTTTCTTCGCGACACCGACGGGCGCGAAATCGACTTCGTGGTGCTGCGCGACGGCCGCCCCGAGTTCGCCGTTGAATGCAAGAGCGGCGACCGCCGCGCATCGCCGGCGTGCCGCTACATGCGGGAACGCAGCAGCATTCCGCGCTGGTACCAGGTACACCTCGGCACGGCCGACTTCGGCGACGAGCACGCCGCCACCCGCGTGCTCCCGTTTGCCACCTGGTGCCGCGAACTGTCGCTGCCGTAGCCCGATAGCTGTCGTCAGAGAGGACGCGCACGCCGGGGCCGCTGACTGGCACCACGACAGTGCCGACCTGATCGCCACCCTCAAGGAACCCCGGCCGGCGGCAACCTCGTAGTCCCGTTTCTACGACTTCGCCGGTCCGCCGACGGCGGACCGGCGACCGGCACCGCTCGAGGTCGACGCGGACTCGACCACCAGTTCGTGTCCGAGTACGCGCAACGCTTCGTCGATGCGGTTGACGGACGTCCCGTGACGCGGGTCGAGCATACGTCGCACTACCTTCTCATCGACGCCGAGCCGGCGAGCGAGTGCCATGCGCGACAATCCGCTATCCCGAAACGCGAGAGCAAGAGCGGCCTTTGCAGCCGTAACGGGTGGGACAGCGACGCCGAACTCCCCGGGACGGCAGGCGCTCGGCAGCGGAATGGGTTCGTAGTCGTCAATGCGCCCCGCGACCGCTTCGTCGAGCGCGTCGGCCGCCTCGGCGAGTGCGTCCGCTTCGTCGACGCCACTGGTCAGACACTCGGGTAGATCCCGAAACGAAACGACAATCTCATCGGCACCCGTCCGGCGCAACTCGGCAGGATAAACGAAACGCATGAGTTCCCCCCTAATCGTCCTGTCGCTTGCCGGTCTTCCGCGGCTGAACCAAGTCAAGCCGACTGAGGCCCAACTGACGAACCATGGCGGAAAGGAGCCCGGCAGTAATCTCCTTCTTGCGGTCTTTGACCGTGGTCTTGCGCGACCCATAGTACAGCGTGACATGACTGCCCTTGCCACGCTTGGAGTCGACACGAACAGAGACCCCGCGGGTCCGCGCAACCTCAGAGACTCGTTCGATGAACTCCCTCCCGGTCACCGTTCCAATATCGGACGTTAGTGTCCGACACGTCAATCCGATCCATACGCGTCGCGCTCCGCGGCAGCGGCGGCATTGACCCGGCGAAACCTGCGAGCGAGAATCCACTACGCGGATGATGAGGAACCTTGGCGACCGCGGCTTGACGTTGCAGCTTGACGAGCGGCGGGACGTGGAGACTCCGGACGGCACCGGTGCCGCGGGTGGCGCGCGACGGTTGGCCGTTCGGCGATGGCATGCGTGCAGCCGTGTTGCCGCCCGGTAGCCGCGACTCCTGATGGCGAAGGGCAGGCCCAACTTCCTGTTTCTGATCGCGCACGACATCTCGTTGCGGTTTGGCTGTTACGGCGATGCGCGCGCGATGACTCCCAACATCGACGCGCTCGCTGCCGGCGGCACCGTGTTCGAAAATGCCTTCTGCCAATTCCCGCTGTGTGCACCGGCGCGCACCTGTCTGATGACCGGCTGCCGGCCCGGCACCGTGCAGCGCTACGGAATCGGCGGCGCCGATTTCTACGCCGGCCTGCGCCGCCGGCTGCCCTGGATCCGCACCCTTCCCGAGTTGCTGCGCGCGGCCGGCTACCGGACGGCGAACCTGCACAAGGTGCTGCACGAGTACGAGGCCGATCCGCCGAGTTGGAGCGAGCCGCCCTGGTACGCGGCCACCGGGGAGGTGCCGGCCTGGTGCCCGGACGACTTCGAGTGCCGGGAGCGGGCGCGGCGCTACCGCTCGACCGCCAACCGCAGCCTGATGGAAGCGCGCTTCCGCCTGTTGCATGCCGCCGAACCGGACGCCGCCGCCGAGTTCAAACGCTGGCGCGGGGGCCCGGTGGAACGCGCCGCGGTGGGAGATGACGCCTACTACGCCGGCGAGACCGCCGACCGCGCGATCGCCCTGCTGCACGCCCACGCCGCCGACCGCGCCGCCGGGCCGCTGTTTCTCGGCGTGGGGTTCTGCAATACCCACTTGCCGTGGCTGGCGCCGGAGCGCTATTGGAAACCGCACGACGCCACCGACTTCGGCGCCGAGGCCGGCTACGAGACGCCCCGCCCCACCCCGTTTGCGGGCAAGCTGGCGGCGGCCGGCAACGAGCCGTACCAGTATTTCCGGCAAGACGATCACCTCCCCGGAGCCCGTGCCGCCTGGCAGCCCACGGCACTGCAGGCCCAGGAGCTACGCCGCGGCCACTACGCTGCCGTCAGCTACCTGGACGCCCAGGTCGGGCGCATCCTCGCCGCCCTCGACGACACCGGCCTGGCCGGCGACACCGTGGTCGTGTTCACCGCCGACCACGGCTTCGCGCTCGGCGAGCACCGCCACTGGGGCAAGGGCATGCCGTGGGATCCCGAGCTGCGCGTCCCGCTTCTGCTGCGCACCCCGGACGGCGGGTCAGGCCAACGCGTCGCCGCGCTTGCCGAGCACGTCGACCTGCTGCCTACCCTCCTGGAGCAGGCCGGCCTGGAACCGCCCGCCTGGGCCGCGGGCAGCAGCCTCACGCCGCTGCTGCACCACCCGGCCGCCCCCGGCAAGCAGGCGGCGTTCGCGCAGGCGGTCCGCGGCGCGCTCACCGCCCACTCCACCCGCACCCCCCGCTACCGCCACACCCGCTGGCTCGACCGCACCGGCCACCCGCACGCCGAGGAACTCTACGACCACCGCGCCGACCCTGCGGAAACGATCAATCTCGCCGCGGACGCCGACCCGTCCCTCCTCGCCCACCTGCGCTCCCTCTCCCCAAGCACCACCCAAAGCTGAGCGCTGCACCACAATGCACCGGTTCCGACACGGCGGCCCGCGGGTCGTCAAGTTGACATCATGCCACTATCTATTATTAACAATGCGTCCATTACATGGTGTCTCGAATCGGCGTGCACGTACTTCGATCGGCCATCCTTGCCATGGTGTTCGGTCTCCTGGCGTCGGTCGCCTCTGCGCATCCGGGCGGGAGGGCGAGCGACGGATGCCACTACTGCCGCTCGAACTGCGACAAGTGGAACCTCGAGAAGGACGAGCGCCACTGCCACAACGGCGATTCCGAGTCGTCCGCACCCGACGCCCCGGCCCCGCAACCCAAGGCTTGCAAGAGAGGCAGCGGCGAGACGTGGCGCGGGCTGGTGGTGGCGCCGGAGTGCCGCTGCACCCCGTATGATCGCGGCGACTACCCCTATCCGCAGAGTGTCGAGCCGCTGATTGCACAGCGAGACGGAATGACTTCCAAGTACAGTGGGACGAGATTCCTCAGCCTGAAGGAGTCGGACATCGAACACGTGGTGTCGCTGTCCGAGGCGCACGACAGCGGACTGTGCGCCGCCAGCGCCGCCGTGCGGCGCGCGTTCGCCCGCGACCTCGACAACCTGGCGCTGGCGACGCCGCGCTTGAACCGCCACCAGAAGCGCGGCCACGACGCCGCCGAGTGGCTGCCGCCACGGAACCGGTGCTGGTACGCGCTCACCATCATTGCCGTCCGCCAGGAATACCGGCTGACCATCGATCGGCGCGAGGCTGAGGCCCTGGAACGCGTGCTGGCCGATTGCCGCTCGAGTTGAGGCCGTCCGAGCTACGGCTGCGGAGGCAGCGTGTTGCGCAGCGCCATCACTTCGCCGCGCACCCCGGCGTAGGCCAGCAGGTCGAGGTGCAGAGCGTGCAGCCGCTGCGCCTGCTCGCCCGCTGAGCGCGCGAGGTCGCGCTCCTGGGCCGGGTCGTCCGGCAGGTGGAACAGCTCGAACGGGTCGCGGTTGCCGCGGTAATGCAGGGTCCAGGCGCCGTCGGTGACGCTGGCGGTTTGGCGGGCGGTGCGCCCGGTTGCGGCGTCCATGGCCGCCGTGGTCACCACCACGGGCCGCTCCGGCATCGCCTCGCCGCGCACCGCCGGCAGCAGGCTGGCGCCCTTCACGCCGGCGGGCAGCGGCAGCCCCGCCAGCTCCAGCATGGTCGGCATCAGGTCCACCGACTGCGCCAGGAACTGCGAACGCCGGCCCGCTACGGACGCGCCGGCCTCGCCGGGAAGCCGGATCATCAGCGCCGCGTGGCTCACCTCGTCGTAGTAGGGCCAGTCGAGCCGGTCGCCGCCGTCCTGGTTGCTCTTCCCGAAACGGCCGTGGTCGCCGACGTTGAAGCCGTGATCGGAGTGGAAGATCACCGCCGTGTCGTCGGGGCAGCAGTAGTCGATCTTCTCCAGCAGGCGGCCCACCCAGGTATCCACCAGCGTCACCTCGCCGGCGTACAGCGCGCGGGCGTGGCGGATCTCCGCCTCGGTGGCGCCGATCTCCTCGCAGCGGGCGTATGGCGGATGGTCGAGCAACTCGCCCGAGTAGCCGGGGTCGTACAGGTCGACGTAGTGCTGCGGCGGATCCCACGGCTCGTGCGGATCGAAGCAGTCCACCCACAGAAAGAACTTGTCGTGCGCGTGGTTGAGTTCGATCCAATCGGCGGCGTCCTGGAACGTGCGTGCGGCGAAGGTGTCGCGCTCGGTCTGCCAGTGGCGCTGCCGCCAGCGGTAGTGGTTGGCGCGCATCCGCTCCGGCGCGCGGATCTTCTCCGGTGCGCTCGGCAGCCGCACGTCGAGGGCGTCGGTGACGGCGCGGTCTCCCTCCTGGCCGCGGTTCCACTTCCACCCCGTCAGCCCGCGGTCGAAGCGATGGCCGTCGCGCACGAGGTGCGGGGTGTCGGCGATCAGCATGGTGACGTAGCCCGCCGCGGTGAGCAGCTCGCCGACAATCGTCTCGTCCTCCGGCAGCGGCGTCCAGGAGCGGTAGGGGTACACCCACTTGCCGGTGATCATGTCGGTACGGTGCGGGATGGTGGGGAAGGAGCCGGTGTAGACACGCTCGAACGCCACGCTCTGCGCAGCCAGACGGTCCAGGTTGGGAGTGCGAATCCAGGGGTTGCCGCTGGCGCCAATGTGGTCCCAGCGCAAGGTGTCGCTGACGATAAGTACGATATTCACAGGCATCTCCCGAGCAATCTTACACGCAGCCGGGGAACTCGCGGCCGCGGATGGACAGGAACGGCAGCAGGTCGGGGCGCTCGCGCAACTCGGGCAGGTACCAGGTGCGGGCGCGCATGTAGTGGGTGGCGTAGCCGCGCCGCCGGTGCGGACTGCGGTTGGCGCCGCTGCGGTGATAGGTCAGGCTGTGATGGAAGCTGACGCTGCCGGGGCGCAGCTCGATGGGGGCGGTCGGCCAGTCGCCGTCCAGCAGCGACTCCACCCGTTCCCTCGCCGCGTCCGGGATCATCCCCCAGCGGTGGCTGCCGACCGCCATCCACAGGCAGCCGTTGACCACCGTGGCCTCGTCGATCGCCGTCCAGGCGGTGACCATATCCATCGGGAACATGTTCATCCACGCCTGCGAATCCTGGTGCCACGCCTGCTCGCCGCCGTGGTACGCGGGCTTCATGAACAGTTGGTCGTTGTACAGCTTGAGGTCGTCCGTGGCGAGCAGATCGGCGATCACGTCGACCAGCCGGTCGCCGAACGCATGCCCGCGCAGCACCTCGTCATGGCGCGCGAGCTGGTACATCTTGCGCACCGCCGTGGTGCCGCCGCGGTTCCTGGCGCCGGCGTCCAGGAGAGCCTGCTCCAGCGTGACGTACTGATCGTGCGGACGGGTGACCATGTCCGCGGCGAGAAGGTCGGTACGCTCGGCAAGGCGGCCTATCGCCTTCGGATCGATCAAGTTGTGCACGATCAGGAAGCCGTCACGCCAGAATCCCGCGCGCTGGCCCTCGGTCAGGACGCGCGGATTCCGCTCCAGCGGTGATCGACCTGCAAGTTGCCGGCTTCGGTTGGCGGGTTTCACCTCGCCTGATTCTACCGCACCGGCGAGCCGGTTGCGCGCAGCGGGAGCTCGGTAGCCCGGCAGCGGCCCGATGCCGCCCGTGGGCGTTCGCTTGCATCCGGTATCCGTGCCCACCTATACTTGTCCACATGGCACAAGTGACCGTCTACCTTCCAGCCGACGTGCTGGAGTCGGCGCGGCGGCGAGCCCGGGAACAACACCGCAGCTTGTCGGCGTGGGTGAGCGAGCTGATCCGCCGGGAGAGCGTAACCGAGTGGCCCGACAGCCTTGAGCAACTGCTCCGCCACGGCGACGCGGACTTGGTAGAACCGCACGATCCTCCGCCCGAGGATGTCGAGGCGCTCCGTTAGTGTGGCTGCTCGACACCAGCGTGTGCATCCCGCTGATCAATCGTACGGACCAGGCACTGGCCGATCGTTTGCTTGCCCACGCTCCGGAAACGATCTGTCTGTGCAGTGTCGTGAAGGCGGAACTCTCCTTCGGCGCCCACAACTCCGAGCGGGTTGCCGAGAACCTGCAGCGGGTGGACCGATTCTGCTCCGCGTTCCCGTCGCTCCCGTTCGATGACGACGCGGCGTCTCACTATGGGTTGATCCGGACGCTGCTGCGCCGCGAAGGCCGGCCGATCGGAGCAAACGACCTGATGATCGCGTCGATCGCGCTGGCCGGTTCGGTGAGGCTCGTTACCCGCAACTGGGACGAATTCTCCCGCGTCCCCGGACTCGAAGTGGATCTCTGGTAACGGGCCCGGGCAACAAGTCGCCCTCCCCTTCCGTAAGCCGGCCAGTGCGACCGCCGAGGTTCACCACAGCAACCGGAGCGTTTCGGTACCCAGCTTTTCGGCGCGTGTGGGTGACCGGGGTGCTGATCGCGCTGGCTGCCTGGACGGAGCGGCTGGCAGCGGGCTGGCTGATCCTCACCGAGACCGACTCGGTATTTCTGACCGCGGTTTCGTTCGCCGTGCGGCAGGCGCCGGGGCTGATCGCGGCGCCGATAGCCGGAGCGATCAGCGACCGCGTGCCGCGCAACCGGCTGCTCGCGGTCGCGGCCGCGTTCCGGGCGGTGCTGCTGGCGCTGCTGGCGATGTTCGCCCTCTCCGGCCTGGAACCGCTGTGGGTCGCCTTCGTGCTGATCGCGCTGGCCGGCGTCGCCCACTCGTTCGAGACGCCGTCCACGCAGGCGCTGGTGACCGACTCCGTGCCGCGCCGCGCCGCCATGAACGCGGTCGCGCTGCAATCGGTCGGCGCGCGCGGCGTGGGCGCCCTGGGCGGGCTGCTCGGCGGCGTCGTGATTGCCGGCTACGGCATCCCGGCCGCCATGTTCGCCGGTGCGGTGGTCTCGCTGGCCGGGGCTCTGGTGGTCGGAACCATGCGACCGCTGGCGCGACGCGGCGCCGGTACCGGCCGCCGCGACACCTCGGTGCTGCACGACGTGGCCGACGGGCTGCGCGTCATGTTCGCGGTCCCGCTGGTGCGCACGCTGCTGGCGCTGGCGGTGCTGGTGGAGATGTTCGGGTTCGCCTACCACTCGGTGCTGCCCGCCGTGGCGCGCAACGTGCTGGCGGTGGGCGAGGTGGGCCTGGGCATGCTCACCATGATGGCCGGCTTCGGTTCGCTGGCCGGCGTGCTCGCGCTCACCGCGATCGGCAGCGTACGCCGCCGGGGCCTGCTGCTGATCGGCATCACGCTCGGCTACGGCGCGTTCCTGCTGTCGTTCGGCGCCTCCGGCGTGTTCCCCCTGTCGCTGGTCCTGATCGCCGGCGTCGGGGCGATGGCAGCCGCCTTCGACGCGATGCAATGGACCCTGCTGCAGCAGTACGTGCCCGACCACATGCGCGGCCGCGCCATCGGCGGCTGGGTGTTCGCGATCGGCTTCGGATGGGTAGGCTACCTGGCCCTCGGCGCCGTCGCGCAGACCGTCGGCGAACAGTGGGCGCTGGCCGCCACCGGAGCGCTGGTCGTGCTCACCGGACTCGCCGCCGCCACACTCGCCCCCAAGCTGCGCTCAGCGTAGGCGAATGACGTATACACTCGGACGGACTGGTGGGGCGCAACCGGCGGCATCATAGCGCTTCACAACTCGGCATCCGTGGGCACCGTGATGACCCAACAACTCGGCCGGCCGCCGGTGATCCGGTCAAGCCAACCCCGCCCATGTCCGGGCCTGTTCGGGCATGTTCGGGCCTCTCCTCACACGCCGCGCAGTCCGGCGGCGTCGTCGATCGGCTCCTGGTAGGCGCGCACCGCGCCGGTCATGACCTCGTCGACGGTGACCGGCTTGCCGCACGCGGCCGACTCCAGCATGGCGTACGACACGGCGACCGCGCGCATGCCCTTCTCCACGTCCACCTCCACGGCTGCGCCGTCCGCGACCGCGCGTCCCAGTTCGGCGTATTCCACGGCGATCAGCTTGCGGTCGATCGCCGGGAACTCCAGCTCGTAGCCGGCCAGCATCTCGCCCCCGAACAGCCGCGCGGTCACCTCCTCCAGGCGGAACTCCGGCACCCACTCCAACAGATCGGCGCCGCCGTGGCGCTCGCCATCCCGGTCGAGCATAAAGGGGTGCCCGCTGCGGTCCGGCGGCAGCTCCATGGCCCCTTCGGAACCGTACAGGGCGCGCCGCCACTGGCGCAGCCCGCGTGCCGCGTGGTCCGACACGTACTGGCCGGCGGCGCCGCTGGCGAAGCGCAGCGTGGCATACACTGCATCCTCGGCGTCGACCGTGAACCGCTCCGGCATGTGCCGCTGCCAGCGCTCGTAGACGCCGGCGGGATTGACCGCACCGCCGCCGGGCGCGGCCGCCGGGTTGGCGCGCTCCGGCTCGTGCAGCCGCGCCTGCGCGTACACCTCCGTCACCGGCCCGCACAGGTACTCCATCATGTCGGCGTCGTGCACGCCGGCGTCCACCAGCAGCCCGCCCTGTTCCTTGCGGTGCCGCCACACGGTGATGAACATCACGTCGCCGCCGCCGAGGCTGTTGTGCTGGTAGAAACGCGGCGCACCGATGGCGCCGGCGTCGATCAGCGCGCGCGCCAGCCGGTTCAACGGGTCGCGGCGGTAGTTCTCCGCCACGCTCACCACCAGTCCCGAGCGGTCCGCGCACTGCCGGATGAAGCGGCACGCCGCCACCGACACACCCAGCGGCTTCTCCACCATCACGTGCCAGCCCCGCTCCAGCGCGACGGCCACGACGGTGTGGTGCCCCACCGTGCTGGTGGTAACGTCCACCGCCTGCACGCCGAGCGGCGCCAGTTCATCCAGGCTCGCCACGGTCGCCGGGCGCACGCCGAAGTGGCGCTCCGCAGCGGCGGCAAGAGAGCCCGCGTTGGCGGCCACCGGATCGCACGCGCCGACCAGCCGGAACGGGCTCAGACCCGCCCGGTGCAACTCCGCCAACCCCTCCAGGTGGCGGTGTCCCATGCCCCCGCAGCCGACAATGGCCAGCGCAATCTGCTCCATCCTTGTCCTCCCGGCCGCATCGTACCGACTGGCGCCGATGGCGTCAGTGCGCTACGGTCTGGCCATGAACCAGATACCGATTGTCGACACCCACCAGCACCTCTGGGACCTCGACCTGCTCCACCTGCCGTGGCTCGACGAGGCGCCGCAGCTCGCCCGCCACCACCGCATCGACGACTACCTGCGCGAGGTGGAGGGTCACGGGGTGGCCAGGGCGGTGTACATGGAAGTCGACGTGGCGCCCTCCGAACGCCCGCGCGAACGCGAGCTGATCAGCGCGCTGTGCCGCGACCCGGAGGCGCCCACCTGCGGCGCGGTGTTCGGCGCCACCCCCGGCAGCGTCGAGTTCCCGGCGGTCTGCGACGCCCTGGCCGCCAACCCCTACGCCAAGGGCGCGCGCCTGGTGCTGCACCCGCCCAACCTGCCGGGCGACCACTGCTTGCGGGACGCCTTCGTCGACGACGTGCGCCTGCTCGGCGCCAACGGCCTGATGTTCGACATCTGCATCCGCCCGACCGCCCTGGCCTCAGCCGCCGAGCTGGCGCGCCGCTGCCCCGACATGACCTTCATCCTGGACCACTGCGGCAACGCCGACCCGCACATCGTGGCCGGCAACGGCGGCAATCCCGACGACCCGACCTACGGCCACACGCGCGAGCAGTGGCTGGAAGGGATGCAGACCGTGGCGGCGCAACCCAACACGGTGTGCAAGATCTCCGGCATCGTCGCGCGCGCCGCCCCCGGCTGGTCCGCCGCCGACCTGGCCCCGGCGGTCAATCACTGCATCGACAGCTTCGGCGAAGACCGCATCGTGTTCGGCAGCGACTGGCCGGTATGCACCTTCGGCGCCCCCCTTGGCGAGTGGATCACCGCCCTGCGCGAGATCATCAGCTCCCGCCCCGAACCCCTTCAGCACAAGCTCCTGCACGAAAACGCCACCCGCATCTACCAGCTCGCGTAGCCGCCCGCTGATGCCTGCTTCGCCGCGTACGTGTTGCATGGACAGAGGTTCGCCGCGTATCTTTACACCACGGTAGAGAATGCCACGATTCGCCATACTTCCCATCAAGCAGCCAAAGAGCCCGGCACCCGCATCTACCGATTGAGGTAGCCCTCGCCGGAACCGTCACACGGCGAAGCTGTCGTTTGGGATGGACGTATAAGCACACAAACGCTTATATAGTGGCTACATGAATTCGACTCGATGGTCGCTGGTGGTCTCCGAGGGCACCGATCGCGCACTCCGCACCTTTCTTGCCAGCCGCGGCTTGAAGAAAGGCCATCTCTCACAGTTCGTCGAGGAAGCCGTGAGAGAAAAGTTGTTCGATCTCACCGTCTCAGACGTCAAGGAGCGCAACGTCGGACAGACCGACGCGGTCATGCAAGCCGTTGATGAGGCCCTCGACCGAGCGTGAGCCGTGCGTGTCGTGCTCGACACCGGGATACTCATCGCCGCCCTGATTACCCGCAACACGCCCCCGGACCCAACTGTACCAGTTGTGGCGGAAGCGACGGTTCACGCTGATCACTTCGGAGTCGCAACTTGATGAGTTCCGGCGCGTTACCCGATACGCGAAGCTGCGCCGATTCCTGAAGCCTCACGAAGCAGGGTCGCTCGTACGCGGTGTACGAGCCCGAGCAGTGCTTGTATCAGAGCTGCCAAACATCGATCTGGTGGATGACCCCGGCGACAATCTCGTGCTCGCTACTGCACTTGCCGGCGACGCCGATTACCTGGTCACGGGCGACCGGCGCCACCTGCTGCATCTGAAGAAGGTTCGCAGGACCAGGATACTGACGGCACGTGAACTCGCGTGTCGGCTCGACTGAGGGACCGGTTGCGGTCGCTGGGACGGCACTACGGCCTACCCGGTGGTGCCGCCCACCGCCAGGGCCTGGATCAAACCGTCACGGACCGTCTGATCCGATCTTCCGGATGAGGAAGTCCCCCTCACTCGATCCCTCGGAGGTAAACGTGACGAACGCGAAAGTCGCACTATGCACGTGTTCGCACTCGTGGGTTCCGGCCCGCCGGTCGTCGAACGTCAGGTCGCAGGTGACCCTTGAAGCCGCTGAGCCGGAATCCCCGAAGACTATCGAAACGGTGGCGGTGTCGCGGCCATCGCGAGAGTAGGTCCAGTTCCGCGCTCTGTCGAGGACCGAATTAAGTGCTCTCTCCTTGGACTTGAAGTGGAATTCATCCGAGTGAGCAAGCAAGACGCCCTCCCGTCGATCGTGCGTGAACTCCAGGGTGTACCCTACGATTGAATCGGGAGCTACCGGCCCGGTGGTAGTTACGGTTACCGAGCAACCGGAGATTAGGACGGCCATTGCGATGTGAGCCAGCCAGACGAATCGCTTGTTCATGATTCTCCTCCGCA
The DNA here is from genome assembly GCA_965208575.1 of Spirochaetia bacterium. GTDB lineage: Bacteria > Spirochaetota > Spirochaetia > SZUA-6 > Bin103 > Bin103. The sequence continues at coordinate 1,265,531 of CBDBOV010000004.1, forward strand.
GTCTACGTTCCGCGCGGTGTGAGGCGCGGTCACGAGCATGAACGATCCGCGGCCCACGCTCCATAACGACATGATAGCGGGTTCCACGCAGAATGTCCCGGCGCCGCGGGCCGCTACGCCTCAACTTTCAGCCGGGGGCCAACTGATGCCGTCGCGGCCGGCGAGGTGCCGTACTTCGCTGGCGACAGGGCGACATGCAAGCGGTGGGTCAGATGGGCGCGGCGGTCGCGTGGCGGGTCGCCCACAGGCGAGTCGAGGTGGATCTGCGGTTCGAGGCACCACTCGAAGCGCTCGAAGCCACCACGCCGATGGCGGCGCTCCGCCACGGACACACGTACCGCCACGTCCAGCTTGCCCACCAGCGCGGTCTCCTGAGAAACAACAATCAGGCGGCCTCCGGGACAAGCTCATAACCGAGTGCGTGTGCCTGCCTTCGGAGCCGGCGTTCAAAGCGGCGCCGGTCCTGGCGCTCCTCGGCGGCGAGGATGCTGTCATCGTAGGCCACGCGATGCGTGATCAGATGGTAGATGATCCGAGCCAGTTTATGCGCGACTGCAGTGGTCGCTTCGGGAGTACCCAGACGCGCCCGCATGCGGCGGAAGTGCTGGCCCAGGGCCGATGGGCTGCGGTACAACGACTGGGTCGCCCAGTGCAGCGCCTGGGCGGCCCGATTGGTGCCCCGACCGGTGTGCGAGCTGATGATCTTGCCGCCGGTGATCTGGTTGTGGGGGCACAGGTGCAGCCAGGAGGCGAATTGCGGTGCGGTCGGAAAGCGGGACAGTTCCGGGCCGAGTTCGGTGAACAGAACCAGCGCCGTACTTTCGCCGATGCCGGGAATCAGCGTCAGGTCAGTGCCGAACAGGTGCGTAAGGTGGCCGCGCAGGTCGAACCGCTTGGCCGGTGACTCGGTTGGCGCCTCGGGCTCCGCATCGATTCCCTCATCCGGTGGGTCGTCGCCCACCGCGCCGGGTGGCTCGCTGCTGGCTTCGAACGCGCGGATGCCGGCTTCGATTTCCTGATCGCACTCCGTGATGAGTTGTTGGTAGTGGGCATAGGTCGCTCGCGCGTGCCGCAACGCCAACAGGTGCTCGGCGCGCCAGTCGCCCTGCAGCGCCTTGATCAAGGTCTCGCGGCTGGCTTTGATCCGCCGGTCGGCCAGAGCGGCCAACCGCGCCGGATCCCGCTCACCCGCCAGGATAGCGTCCGTAATGGCCAGACCGGTCGTCCCCGTCAGGTCAGAGATGGCATGGTGCAGATGCACGTTCATCTGGCTGTACGCCTTCTGCATGTGCAACACGCTGCGCGACGCCATCTTGATCAAGGTGTCGCGATGGCGCAGCACCGAGCGCAGTGCACACACCTCGTCGGCAGGGCGGAATGAGCCGCGCAGCAATCCCACCGAGTGCAGGTAGCGCAACCACTCGCAGTCGGCCACGTCGGACTTCCGACCGGGTACCGAGTGCACGTGACGCGCATTCACCAGCACCACGTCGAAGCCGTGTGCCTCCAGGATCTGATACACCGGAATCCAGTACACACCGGTGGACTCCATCGCCACCGTGGTGACCTCGCATTCCTTGAGCCAGTCGGCCAAGGCGTGCAGGTCCGCGGTGAACGTAGCAAAGTTCCGGATCGGGTCCGGGTCGCGCTCCGGGCGCACAGCCGCGTACACCTCGGTAGCGCCTATGTCCAAGCCGGCAGCGTCCGGGTGCATCACCTTTGGTTGCGCTGTGCGACTGCCCTTGCCCTTGCGTCTGTGTCTGCGTCGTGCCATGAAACCTCCGCTACGACTGAGTGGTGCGGCCAAGGCGTGTGTAGCAGGTATTCTCCTGAACGGGATGATCGCCACCCGGCCGCGCCGGCTGACAACCTCACCAATGACTACGCCACCCGCCCCGGGGCCAAGCTCTTGAACGGGTTCGCAGAACGTAACGCCAGTGACGCGCCGGCCTACTTTCGCGCTCCACCCAGAACTCTGCCCACACTATAGCTCACCCTTGTTTCTTTCATGACTGCGCCGGCCCAGGGGCCGGTGGGATAGCTCCTGAGAAACAACAATCAGGCGGCCTCCGGGACAAGCTCATAACCGAGTGCGTGTGCCTGCCTTCGGAGCCGGCGTTCAAAGCGGCGCCGGTCCTGGCGCTCCTCGGCGGCGAGGATGCTGTCATCGTAGGCCACGCGATGCGTGATCAGATGGTAGATGATCCGAGCCAGTTTATGCGCGACTGCAGTGGTCGCTTCGGGAGTACCCAGACGCGCCCGCATGCGGCGGAAGTGCTGGCCCAGGGCCGATGGGCTGCGGTACAACGACTGGGTCGCCCAGTGCAGCGCCTGGGCGGCCCGATTGGTGCCCCGACCGGTGTGCGAGCTGATGATCTTGCCGCCGGTGATCTGGTTGTGGGGGCACAGGTGCAGCCAGGAGGCGAATTGCGGTGCGGTCGGAAAGCGGGACAGTTCCGGGCCGAGTTCGGTGAACAGAACCAGCGCCGTACTTTCGCCGATGCCGGGAATCAGCGTCAGGTCAGTGCCGAACAGGTGCGTAAGGTGGCCGCGCAGGTCGAACCGCTTGGCCGGTGACTCGGTTGGCGCCTCGGGCTCCGCATCGATTCCCTCATCCGGTGGGTCGTCGCCCACCGCGCCGGGTGGCTCGCTGCTGGCTTCGAACGCGCGGATGCCGGCTTCGATTTCCTGATCGCACTCCGTGATGAGTTGTTGGTAGTGGGCATAGGTCGCTCGCGCGTGCCGCAACGCCAACAGGTGCTCGGCGCGCCAGTCGCCCTGCAGCGCCTTGATCAAGGTCTCGCGGCTGGCTTTGATCCGCCGGTCGGCCAGAGCGGCCAACCGCGCCGGATCCCGCTCACCCGCCAGGATAGCGTCCGTAATGGCCAGACCGGTCGTCCCCGTCAGGTCAGAGATGGCATGGTGCAGATGCACGTTCATCTGGCTGTACGCCTTCTGCATGTGCAACACGCTGCGCGACGCCATCTTGATCAAGGTGTCGCGATGGCGCAGCACCGAGCGCAGTGCACACACCTCGTCGGCAGGGCGGAATGAGCCGCGCAGCAATCCCACCGAGTGCAGGTAGCGCAACCACTCGCAGTCGGCCACGTCGGACTTCCGACCGGGTACCGAGTGCACGTGACGCGCATTCACCAGCACCACGTCGAAGCCGTGTGCCTCCAGGATCTGATACACCGGAATCCAGTACACACCGGTGGACTCCATCGCCACCGTGGTGACCTCGCATTCCTTGAGCCAGTCGGCCAAGGCGTGCAGGTCCGCGGTGAACGTAGCAAAGTTCCGGATCGGGTCCGGGTCGCGCTCCGGGCGCACAGCCGCGTACACCTCGGTAGCGCCTATGTCCAAGCCGGCAGCGTCCGGGTGCATCACCTTTGGTTGCGCTGTGCGACTGCCCTTGCCCTTGCGTCTGTGTCTGCGTCGTGCCATGAAACCTCCGCTACGACTGAGTGGTGCGGCCAAGGCGTGTGTAGCAGGTATTCTCCTGAACGGGATGATCGCCACCCGGCCGCGCCGGCTGACAACCTCACCAATGACTACGCCACCCGCCCCGGGGCCAAGCTCTTGAACGGGTTCGCAGAACGTAACGCCAGTGACGCGCCGGCCTACTTTCGCGCTCCACCCAGAACTCTGCCCACACTATAGCTCACCCTTGTTTCTTTCATGACTGCGCCGGCCCAGGGGCCGGTGGGATAGCTCTTGACCGAGTCGGGCCAAGTGCGCCGGCAGCATCACCCGGTCGGCGGGCAGCGTTTCGTGCCGCCGGTACACGCCGTGCCCGGGCGGCAGCTTGCCGGTCAGCATGCGGGTCACTGTACTAGATCGTCGACCCGCGCGACCACACGATCCGGGTGCTCACGCTGCAAGGCACCGCATACGTGGAGCATGGCGTCTACATACGGGGCGAAACCGCGACGTCGCCGCTGTTGGCAGGTTTCACGGCCGAGGTGAGCAGCGTGTTCGACGCACCGACTGTCGGCGCGTAAGGTTCGACAGGCTAACGCGATAGAACCAAGGGCTCGGAGTGCTTGGCAACGGGACGCGCCAAGCTGGCGAGTGTCCGTGCTCGGTTGACCGTGCGGGGTGGGTTCCATAGGATTGCCGGCATTCCATGGCAGACTCTCCGGCAGCACAGCGCCTGGCCCCGGCGCGGCAGTCCACGTGGCAGCGCGCCGTGCGCACGCTGCGCAAGGACCGCTACCTCTACCTGATCTTCCTGCTGCCGTTCCTGTACTTCCTCGTGTTCCACTACCTGCCGATCTACGGCGTCATCATCGCGTTCAAGAACTACAAGGTGGCGTTCGGCATCTGGGGCTCCAAGTGGGTCGGGCTGCAGTACTTCATCGAGTTCCTGACCGATCCCTACGCCTGGAAGCTGATCCGCAACACCATGCTGCTGTCGTTCTACAGCATCGTGTTCGGCTTCCCGATACCGATCATCCTGGCGCTGCTGCTCAACGAGCTGCAGATCTCCTGGTTCAAGCGGGTGGTGCAGACGGTCAGCTACCTGCCGCACTTCATCTCGGTGGTGGTGGTGGCCGGCATGGTGGTGAACTTCCTGTCCAGCGACGGCCTGGTGAACCGCATCATCGTGGCGCTCGGCGGCGAGTCGTTCCCGTGGCTCATGCAGCCGCGCTGGTTTCCCGGCATCTACGTCATCTCCGGCATCTGGCAACACGCCGGCTGGAGTTCGATCATCTACCTGGCCGCCCTGTCGGCGATCGACCCGGAACTGTACGAGGCGGCCACCATCGACGGCGCCGGCCGCTTTCAGCAGATGCGCCACATCACCCTGCCCGGCATCGCCCCCACCATCACCATCCTGCTGATCCTGGACCTGGGCCGCATCATGGCGGTGGGCTGGGAGAAGATCCTGCTGCTGTACACCGGCGCCACCTACGAAACCGCCGACGTGCTGCAGACCTACATCTACCGCCGCGGCCTGGAGGGCGCCGACTTCAGCTACGCCACCGCGGTGGGCGTGTTCCAGGGGCTGGTGGGCCTGGCGTTCGTGATCGGGGCCAACTACCTGTCGCGCAAGTTCTCGGATACCAGCCTGTGGTAACCGCCCGCCTGCGCACCGCGTTCAGCGACCGCTCGCTCGGCTCGTACTCGTTCGACGTCGTCAACGTGGTGCTGCTGCTCGGGGTGGTGTTCGTCACCCTCTACCCGATGTACTACATCCTCATCGTGTCGTTCTCCGACGGCAAGGAGGTGCTGCTCGGGCGGGTGCGCTTCTGGCCGCGCGGCATCAACCTGCAGTCGTACCAGATGGTGCTGCGCGACGACACCGTGATCCGCTCGCTGTTCAACTCGATCCTGTACACGTCGGTCGGCACCGCCATCAACCTGGTGCTGTCCACCCTGTGCGCCTACCCACTGGCGCGGCGCGATTTCTCGGGGCGCAAGCTGCTGACCCTGTACGTGGCGATCACGATGTTCTTCCAGGGCGGGCTGATCCCGCTCTACCTGGTGGTGCTGCAGCTCGGGCTGCTCGACACCATGTGGGCGATCGTGCTGGTGCCGGGCATCAACGCCTTCTACATGTTCATCATGCGCACCTACTTCCAGGGCCAGCCGACGGCCCTGCACGAGGCGGCGATCATCGACGGCGCCAACGATCTGCAGATCCTGGCGCGCATCGTGGTGCCGCTGGCCAAGCCGATCATGGCCACCATGCTGCTGTTCTACGCCGTCCAACACTGGAACAGCTTCTTCCACGCGCTGATATTCCTGACCGAGAAGCGTCTCTACCCGCTGCAACTGATTCTGCGCAGCGTGGTGGTCGAGGCCACATTCGAGCAGATGAACGACATCGGCGCGGCCACCGACTTCATGGTGCTGGAGAAGACGATCCGGTTCTCGGTGATCATGGTATCGACACTACCGATTCTGCTGGTGTATCCCTTCCTGCAGAAATATTTCGTGAAGGGCGTCATGATCGGCGCCCTGAAGGGATAACAACCCCAATCGACGCGCCTCACAGAGCGCGACAAAGGAGATTCAATGAGGTTTTCGTTCATTGCGGCGGGGCTGGCCCTGCTGCTCGTTTCCGGCATGGCATGGGCCGCCGGCGAGGAAGAGGCTGCCGCGTCCGAGCGGGTGACCATCACCTACATGCGGCCCGAGCATCCGTCGTCGCCGATCCACACCGACGCACCGGTGTACGAGGCGATCCGCGAGGCGCTCAACATCGACCTGCAGATCGAGGCGATCCCCAGCGGCGACTTCAACGCCAAGGTGCAGTTGCTGCTCGGCACCGCCCAGTTGCCCGACATCGCGCGGCTGCGGCAGCGGCAGGTGAACGACTTCGCCGACTCCGGCGTGTTCCTGCCGCTCAACGAGCCGCTGAAGAACCAGGCGCCGGACCTGTGGGCGTACATCGACGCCATTCCCGACTCCAAGAAGACGTTCATCGACGGCACCATGTACTACGTGCCGCAGATGGACTCCTTCCAGAAGCTGCTCGCCCCGATCCCGATGATCCGGCGCGACCTGCTCGACGACACCGGACAGGAGATGCCGGACAGCTTCGACGAACTGTACGACACGCTGGCCACCTTCAAGCGCGAGTTCCCCGACTCACAGCCGTGGACCGTGCGCGGCGGCACCCGCAACCTGCTCAACCGCGCCGCGTTCCCGATGGGCATGGGCTGGGGCATTCACTGGCAGCCCGGTGAGCAGCGCTGGGTGTACGGCACCGTCAAGCCGGAGTTCAAGGCGATCCTGGAATACTTCCGCAACGCGTACGTCGACGGCGTGCTCGACCCCGACTTCGCCATCAACTCGTCCAGCCAGTGGCACGAGAAGCTGGGCTCCGGCAAGTCGCTGTTCTACTACGACAACATGACCTTCGGGCTGAACTACACGCTCAGCCTGCGCCAGGTAAAGCCGGACGCGCTGTTCTGGCCGGTCCCGGTGATGGAGAACTCGTTCGGATCGCGGCAGAACTTCTCCTATCCGCGCCACTGGCTGTCCAGCGGCTTCACGGTGGCCGCCAAGAGCAAGCACCACGACCGCATCATGGAGCTGTTCAACTGGATGGCCCACGGCGACGGCCTGCTCATTACCAACTGGGGCCTCGAGGGCGAGCACTGGCACCGCGTCAACGGCGAGATCGAAGCGCTGCCGGCGGTGCTCGACACCTACCGCGGCGCCTCCGACCCGCAGCGCGCGATGCGCTCGTCGATCGGCACGGGACTGCTGCAGTTCTGCCTGATCGTGGACCAGAAGCCGATTTACTACTACGATCCGCCGGAGGTGTCGGACTGGTACGCCCAGGTGCAGGCCGATCCCAACATGCACCTGCCGGTGCTGCCGCCGCCTTTCAACGAGGAAGAGCGCGAGCGGCTCAAGCGCCTGATCACCGACGTCGACAACATCCTCAACCCGGCGCTCGACGGTTTCATCGTCGGCACCGTGTCGCTGGACGAGTTCGACAACGTGATGAACCAGGCCATCGCCGCCGGCGCCGAGGAGATCGAAGAGATCTACAACGCCGCCGAAGCGCGCCTGCGCTAAGGGCCGCTTGCAGGACGCAGCACGCGCCGGGCCAGAAACCGGGCGCGTGCTGTGCCTCAGGACCGCTCCACGACCAGCGGGCGTATGCTCTCCACTTCGGGTCCGAGAGTCTGTGCCGCGTCCCGCAGGTCCACCGCGCGCTGCGCCACGGCCACGCCTCCGCCGCCCAGTCTTGACGATCTGGCCGTAGTCGCGGCCGACCGCCTGGCAGTGGCCGCGCCGCGCCGCCAGCTTGTGGGCCGGGCAGAACGAGCTACACCAACCCCTTCGCCTCGCGGGGCATGCGGCGGCGCTTCTTCATCTGCGCCAGCCCCTCGGCAGTGCCGTCGTGGAGGGTGTTGAGCCAACGGTCGAGGGGCAGCAGGTTGTTCCCATAGTTGCACTCGAAGTAGCGGTGATGCAGCCAGTGGTAGTAGGAATCGATCGACATGCGCGTGTCGGTGCTGGTGTGCACCACGAGCTCATCGAAGCCGGCGTGCCCCAACGCCGGATTCAACGCCGCACGATTCATGATGAAGAGCAGATAAATCGGGTGCCCCGGCACTACCAGCAAGATGAGCCAACGAGTGAAGTAGAGCAGGTGCTCGATCGGGTGCATCGCCATGAGCTGGTCCCGGAAAAACGGACGGTATGGTAGAGTGTATCCAAGGCCACGAGGAGGGCCAGCAAGATGGCGACGAAGAGGCGTCGGTTCACAGCGGAGTTCAAGGCGAAGGTAGTGATTGAGGCGCTGCGGGGAGACCGTACGATCCAGGCGATCGCGGCCAAGCACGAAATACATCCGAACCAGATCAGCAGTTGGAAGCGGCAGGCTCAGACCGGTCTGCGGGACCTGTTCGCCGACGGCCGGAGCCGGCGGCAGAAGGAGCACGATGAGACCATTCACGACCTGCATGCCAAGATCGGGGAGTTGACCGTGGAGCGCGATTTTTTAGCACGCGGGCTCGGGCGCTGAGCCGGGCCGAGCGACGAGAGATGATCGACCGCGAGCACGAGGGTCTGAGCATCAGCCGGCAGTGCCGCCTGATCGGGCTGAACCGGTCGACGCTGTACTACCGAGCGGTGGGCGAGAGCGCTGACACGCTCGCGTTGATGCGCCGCATCGACGAACTTTATCTGGAATGTCCGTTCTACGGCAGCCGGCAGATGATGCGCCATCTGGCACGCGAGGGAAAGCGGGTCGGTCGGCACCGGGTGCGGCGGCTGATGCGGCTGTTGGGGCTGGAGGCGATCTACCGCAAGCCACGCACCAGCGTCGCGCACCCGGACCATCGGGTGTATCCGTATCTGCTGCGAGGGCTTACGATTGAGCGCCCGAACCAGGTGTGGTGCGCGGACCTGACCTACATCCCGGTGCAGGGAGGATTTCTGTACCTGGTGGCGATCATGGACTGGGCGAGCCGGCGGGTGTTGGCCTGGCGGCTGTCCAACACGATGGACACCTCCTTCTGCCTGGAGGCGTTGGCGGACGCTCTGGAAGACTTCGGCATTCCCGAGATCTTCAACACCGATCAGGGCAGCCAGTTCACCAGCATCGCGTTCACCGGCCAGTTGGAGGCGACCGGGATACGGTGCTCGATGGACGGGCGCGGTCGTTGTCTGGATAACGTATTCATCGAACGGTTGTGGCGCTCGCTGAAGTACGAGTCGGTATACCTGCACGATTTGGAGGATGGCTTCGAGGCGCAGCGGGTGATCGACGGGTGGATGGCATTCTACAACGAGACCCGACCACACTCGGCGCTCGGCGGGCGTACGCCCGCGGAAGCGTACCGCGACGGGGTGGCGGAACAACAGCAGGAGGTGGCGTAGCGAACAGGAACGGCAGGCGGTTGGCATGGGGTGCAAGGGCATCCGAGGACCAACGGGAGCGCGAGCAGTGGGGACGAAGTATCCACATATCCACAGGCTCGCTCACCCCCTCCCCGGACCCCACCCCCATTACCGCCGCCTGATCATCTCGACCAGGAGGGTGGGTTGACAACGAACGAGATGCACTCTACAATATCCCATCCACTGTCCAACCTATCGGGTCCACGTCACCAACCCCGACCAGGGGCCGACGTTGACGTTGCGGTGATGCTTTCAGCGAACCCAGCAAAGGCCCGCGAGAAGGTCGCTTCGCTGGGAATCGCCCCGATACTCTCCCGGCCACACAGGCGGCGCAGCGCCCGGTCGTTGGCCAGCCGCTCGCGCAGCGCTCTGGTGGTGTCGATTTGGAACACCGCCTTGGCGATGAAGGCGCGCGCCAACGCCGCCCGATCCTGTTGCGGACGACCGCGCAGGCTGCGCCCACAGGGCAGCTGTTGTTCCACCCGGACGAACTCGAGCACGGTAATGAACAACTGGTAGCGTTCTCCCAGAGGACCGAGTGAGGGTGCCCCATTTTGGTGGACAGGTAACTACTGAGGTGGCGGGGTAGTGCATGGCAGGTTGAGGTGTATTCGGTTGGTTGTCAACCCGCGCCTCCACGACGCCTCCCAGGATTCCACGGCAAATAAATGGTGGCGGTAAAGGGGTGGGGGTCCGGGGGAGGGGTTGAGGGTGCCCCGTTTCGGTGGACAGGTAACTTCTGAGGTGGCGGGGTAGTGCATGGTAGGTTGAGGTGTATTCGGTTGGTTGTCAACCCGCGCCTCCACGACCCCCACGACACGACGCCTCCCGAGATTCCACGGCAAATAAACGGTGGCGGTAAAGGGGGTGGGGATCCGGGGGAGGGGTGGGATTTGCCTGTGGATATGTGGACAAGTCCGCATCAAGCTGGGGGTGGTGGCGGTGTGGATGGCCGTGAGCGGCGCCGGTGTGCGCGGTCAGGAGATCGCACGACCGTGATCAGTGCTGGCGGCATGGACAGCGGGTGCCGGGAGTCGAAACGGAGCGCCTGAGGGACGATTCGGGGTTCAGCAAGGGTATCCGGGACCACCTGCTCGCGAGGAGCGGCCTTACAGGGCCGCTGAGAGCGCCAGTTCGCGCCGCACCGGCAAGATGTCGGCCCGGGTGGGGCTGCAGCCGCCGGGAGCGGCGCGGTCGAGCCGGTCCGGGGCGCCCGTGTGGGGACGGACCCGCGAGCGGTGCGCCGCTTGGAAACTATGCAGCCGTCGCAACGGGTCGGCAGCAGGTTGCCTCAGTCGCGCCCATACCCGCGTGGCGGCTCGACGCTCTCCAGAGCGCCAAGATCAAGCGCGCAAATCGCCTCCAGCTTGTCGCCGAGCGCGGTCTCCTGGAGCGCCTCGGGCAGGTTGTCGAGCCACGCTTGATACTCTCCCTGGAGGTCGAGCAGGGTGCGCACCGCATCCTGCCAGCGCTGCGGTCGGGAGCGCCGGTCGTGCGGTCGGCGGTACTGCGCTCGCGGCTGCTGCGCCTTGCGCCGCGCTCGATAGCGCCGTTGGCGTTGCGCATTGGTCAACGCCATGGGCACTGATCACCGTTACGTAACGGCTCCTGGTCCAGCACCTCAGACGCTGCATCCCCGCTGCGCTGCGTGCTCACCGCGACGCCGGTCGGCGCGCGCAGCCGACTCGGACGCCAAGCGGTCCGGAGAGGGCCAATTGCCGACGAATATTGTCCCTGGAGGGGGCCGAGCGCCAGCATCGGCACCACGACGATGCTCATGCTGCCGCTCCTGTCCGAGTGGCCTCGAACGCGACCGGCGACTGGTAGCCCAGCGCCGAGTGACGCCGGCGACGGTTGTAGAACCCCTCGATGAACTCGAATATTGCCAAGCGCGCCTCGGCACGGCTGCGAAATCGGCTCCGATCAAGCAACTCGCACTCCAGGGTCGCGAAGAAACTTTCGCACATCGCGTTGTCGTATGCATCGCCCACCGAGCCCATCGAGGGACGCACGCCGGCCTCTTTGCAGCGCATCCCGAACGCAATCGAGGTGTACTGAGAGCCCTGGTCGCTGTGGTGGATCACCTGCTCGGGTCGCCGCTGCCAGAGCGCCATGTCCAGCGCCTCCAGCACCAGTTCCGTGCGCAGATGACCGGCCATCGACCAGCCCACTACCCGGCGGCTCCAGGTATCCAGCACCACCGCCAAGTACAGAAACCCCGCCCACGTCGGCACGTACGTAATGTCGGCCACCCACAATTGGTCGGCCCCGGCCGCGGTGAAGTTCCGATCCACCAAGTCTGGCGCCGGTCGGGTCGCCGCGCCACGCGTTGTGGTCCTGGGCCCGCGGCGGCGACTGGCCCCTTCGATGCCGGCCTGCTTCATCAGCCGCGCCACCCGCTTGTGCCCGACTCGTTCGTTCTCACCCTGCAACTCGGCGTGGATGCGCGGCCGACCATACACCTCGCGGTTGGCTCTCCATATCGCCGTGATACGCTCCCGCAACTGTCCATCGCGCCGCTCTCGCGCCGACGGCTCGCGGCGCACCCACGCATAGTAGCCGCTGGCGGAGAGACCCAGCACTCGACATATCGTGCGTACCGGCCAGCGCGCCTGGTTGGCTTTCACGAACTCGAACCCCGCTCGGGGATCGAGTCGCTCTCCCGTGCGAACCAGGCCGCTGCTTTTTTTAGGATGTCACGCTCGATCCGCAGTTGCTTGTTCTCTCGCCGCAGTCGGCGCAGCTCCTGGCGTTCATCGCTGCTCAACCCGTCCTCGCGGCGTCCAGCGTCCCGCTCCTGCTGCGCCACCCAGTTGCGGATCGCGCCCGCAGACGGCTCGTACTCCAGCGCCAACTCCTCGGGCGTGCGCCCAGACTGCACCAGCTCGACCATCTGCTGGCGAAACTCAGGCGCGTATGGTCGATGTGTCTTCGGCATCGTTGCCTCCTCATTCCGCCTCACTCCTAATGTGTCCACGAAACTGGGGCAACTCCAGGGTGGGATTTGCCTGTGGATATGTGGACAAGTCCGCATCAAGCTGGGGGTGGCGGCGTGGATGGCCGTGATCAGTGCTGGCGGCATGGACGTAGCGGGTGCCGGGAGTCGAAACGGAGCGCCTGAGAGACGATTCGGGGTTCAGCAAGGGGTATCCGGAGACCACCTGCTCCCGTGGAGCGGCCTTACAGGGCCGCTGAGAGCGCCAGTTCCGCGCCGCACCGGCAAGATGTCGGCCCGGGTGGTGCTGCAGCCGCCGAGCGCGGTGCGGTCGAGCCGGTCTGGGGCGTCCGTGGGGGGCGGACCCGCGAGCGGTGCGCCGCTTGGAATTGTGCAGCCGTCGCGGGTCGGCAGCAGGTTGCCTCAGTCGCGCCCATACCCGCGTGGCGGCTCGACGCTCTCCAGTGCGCCAAGATCAAGCGCGCAAATCGCCTCCAGCTTGTCGCCGAGCGCGGTCTCCTGGAGCGCCTCGGGCAGGTTGTCGAGCCACGCTTGATACTCGCCCTGGAGGTCGAGCAGGGTGCGCACCGCATCCTGCCAGCGCTGCGGTCGGGAGCGCCGGTCGTGCGGTCGGCGGTACTGCGCTCGCGGCTGCTGCGCCTTGCGCCGCGCTCGATAGCGCCGTTGGCGTTGCGCGTTGGTCAACGCCATGGGCACTGATCACCGTTACGTAACGGCTCCTGGTCCAGCACCTCAGACGCTGCATCCCCGCTGCGCTGCGTGCTCACCGCGACGCCGGTCGGCGCGTGCAGCCGACTCGGACGCCAAGCGGTCCGGAGAGGGCCAATTGCCGACGAATATTGTCCCTGGAGGGGGCCGAGCGCCAGCATCGGCACCACGACGATGCTCATGCTGCCGCTCCTGTCCGAGTGGCCTCGAACGCGACCGGCGACTGGTAGCCCAGCGCCGAGTGACGCCGGCGACGGTTGTAGAACCCCTCGATGAACTCGAATATTGCCAAGCGCGCCTCGGCACGGCTGCGAAATCGGCTCCGATCGAGCAACTCGCACTCCAGGGTCGCGAAGAAACTTTCGCACATCGCGTTGTCGTATGCATCGCCCACCGAGCCCATCGAGGGACGCACGCCGGCCTCTTTGCAGCGCATCCCGAACGCAATCGAGGTGTACTGCGAGCCCTGGTCGCTGTGGTGGATCACCTGCTCGGGTCGCCGCTGCCAGAGCGCCATGTCCAGCGCCTCCAGCACCAGTTCCGTGCGCAGATGACCGGCCATCGACCAGCCCACTACCCGGCGGCTCCAGGTATCCAGCACCACCGCCAAGTACAGAAACCCCGCCCACGTCGGCACGTACGTAATGTCGGCCACCCACAATTGGTCGGCCCCGGCCGCGGTGAAGTTCCGATCCACCAAGTCTGGCGCCGGTCGGGTCGCCGCGCCACGCGTTGTGGTCCTGGGCCCGCGGCGGCGACTGGCCCCTGCGATGCCGGCCTGCTTCATCAGCCGCGCCACCCGCTTGTGCCCGACTCGCTCGTTCTCAGCCTGCAACTCGGCGTGGATGCGCGGCCGACCATACACCTCGCGGTTGGCTCTCCATATCGTCGTGATACGTTCCCGCAACTGTTTGTCGCGCCGCTCTCGCGCCGACGGCTCGCGGCGCACCCACGCATAGTAGCCGCTGGCGGAGAGACCCAGCACTCGACATATCGTGCGTACCGGCCAGCGCGCCTGGTTGGCTTTCACGAACTCGAACCCCGCTCGGGGATCGAGTCGCTCTCCCGTGCGAACCAGGCCGCTGCTTTTTTTAGGATGTCACGCTCGATCCGCAGTTGCTTGTTCTCTCGCCGCAGTCGGCGCAGCTCCTGGCGTTCATCGCTGCTCAACCCGTCCTCGCGGCGTCCAGCGTCCCGCTCCTGCTGCGCCACCCAGTTGCGGATCGCGCCCGCAGACGGCTCGTACTCCAGCGCCAACTCCTCGGGCGTGCGCCCAGACTGCACCAGCTCGACCATCTGCTGGCGAAACTCAGGCGCGTATGGTCGATGTGTCTTCGGCATCGTTGCCTCCTCATTCCGCCTCACTCCTAATGTGTCCACGAAACTGGGGCAACTCCACGAGGTCTTCTGCGATGGTCGGGAACAGGTGCTGTTGAGCTGGTCCCGGAAAAACGGACGGTATGGTAGAGTGTATCCAAGGCCACGAGGAGGGCCAGCAAGATGGCGACGAAGAGGCGTCGGTTCACAGCGGAGTTCAAGGCGAAGGTAGTGATTGAGGCGCTGCGGGGAGACCGTACGATCCAGGCGATCGCGGCCAAGCACGAAATACATCCGAACCAGATCAGCAGTTGGAAGCGGCAGGCTCAGACCGGTCTGCGGGACCTGTTCGCCGACGGCCGGAGCCGGCGGCAGAAGGAGCACGATGAGACCATTCACGACCTGCATGCCAAGATCGGGGAGTTGACCGTGGAGCGCGATTTTTTAGCACGCGGGCTCGGGCGCTGAGCCGGGCCGAGCGACGAGAGATGATCGACCGCGAGCACGAGGGTCTGAGCATCAGCCGGCAGTGCCGCCTGATCGGGCTGAACCGGTCGACGCTGTACTACCGAGCGGTGGGCGAGAGCGCTGACACGCTCGCGTTGATGCGCCGCATCGACGAACTTTATCTGGAATGTCCGTTCTACGGCAGCCGGCAGATGATGCGCCATCTGGCACGCGAGGGAAAGCGGGTCGGTCGGCACCGGGTGCGGCGGCTGATGCGGCTGTTGGGGCTGGAGGCGATCTACCGCAAGCCACGCACCAGCGTCGCGCACCCGGACCATCGGGTGTATCCGTATCTGCTGCGAGGGCTTACGATTGAGCGCCCGAACCAGGTGTGGTGCGCGGACCTGACCTACATCCCGGTGCAGGGAGGATTTCTGTACCTGGTGGCGATCATGGACTGGGCGAGCCGGCGGGTGTTGGCCTGGCGGCTGTCCAACACGATGGACACCTCCTTCTGCCTGGAGGCGTTGGCGGACGCTCTGGAAGACTTCGGCATTCCCGAGATCTTCAACACCGATCAGGGCAGCCAG
Source organism: Spirochaetia bacterium (assembly GCA_965208575.1). Lineage (GTDB taxonomy): Bacteria > Spirochaetota > Spirochaetia > SZUA-6 > Bin103 > Bin103. Next base: position 1,280,921 of record CBDBOV010000004.1, read on the forward strand.
TTCACCAGCATCGCGTTCACCGGCCAGTTGGAGGCGACCGGGATACGGTGCTCGATGGACGGGCGCGGTCGTTGTCTGGATAACGTATTCATCGAACGGTTGTGGCGCTCGCTGAAGTACGAGTCGGTATACCTGCACGATTTGGAGGATGGCTTCGAGGCGCAGCGGGTGATCGACGGGTGGATGGCATTCTACAACGAGACCCGACCACACTCGGCGCTCGGCGGGCGTACGCCCGCGGAAGCGTACCGCGACGGGGTGGCGGAACAACAGCAGGAGGTGGCGTAGCGAACAGGAACGGCAGGCGCTTGGCATGGGGTGCAAGGGCATCCGAGGACCAACGGGAGCGCGAGCAGTGTGGACGAAGTATCCACATATCCACAGGCTCGCTCACCCCCTCCCCGGACCCCACCCCCATTACCGCCGCCTGATCATCTCGACCAGGAGGGTGGGTTGACAACGAACGAGATGCACTCTACAATATCCCATCCACTGTCCAACCTATCGGGTCCACGTCACTGTTGAAAGGCGCACCAGTAACTCGATAGTCTTACCAACAGGGACATGGCCGCTTCCTCCGATCATGTGGGTTGTGGTTACACACATGGTACTACGGAGGGAGCCGGTCTGAGTACCGATCATATCAGCCCCTGACTGCCTCTCTCATCTCTAATTCTCGCTACCTCGGGCTTTTGCAAAAGGCTCCCTGTGTTGAAAATCTCAATGAGATCTCCTTTACAACAATTTCGAGAGCACTGTTGCCACTGCCGGCCCCTCGCCTGCTCCCATAGTCGAGCGAGGGCGACACCATTTCGCGGCCGCGGCCGCCGGTCTCTGCGTTAATCATCTAGGCCCGTACCTGTTTTGACGCTTGCGCGCCGCGCCGAAATCGCACGCCACGCGTGGTGGCGGCCGGCAAGCGTCGCTACGCATGTTGGTCTGGACTGGTGGAAGTGGCGGGCGACGGGATCGGCTGCTGGACGCACCGATGCGTGGCGACTGTGTGCCACACGCATCAATGGTGCAGCGGTCAGCACCGGCGCAGCGAGGTCGGCTTCTACGCGGTAGTCGGTAGTCGGTCTGAATGCTGTCAGTGCCCATTCGCGGACGAGTGTAGAGGACGGCCCAAATCCGTGTCAGACGCGATCCACCGCATTGTGTCACTGCCAACCCGTCAATGCGCAAACTGGCATCGTCCTACGCCATCCTGGTGCGTCATCTTCGATCCGTCGAACCCCATCCAGAGCGAGCGAACCTTACTATGGGGGCGACCACCCTGTCAACGACTCGCAGGTGATCGCTGGTCCGCTCTGGCGTTTGCCGAGTAAGCTTCTCTGCACGGTAGGCTGGCGCGGTGAGTGAGCGGCCCAACATCCTGGTGCTGATGACCGATCAGCAGCGCGCCGACGCGATGGGGTGCGCCGGCAACCCGGTGCTGCGCACGCCCGCCATGGACGCCATCGCGGACGCCGGGGTGCGCTTTAGCGATGCGTGCGCGTCCACGCCGGTGTGCGTGGCCTCGCGCATGAGCTTCATCACCGGCCAGCGGGCGTCGTGCACCCACTGGGTCGACAACAGCGCCCTGCCCGGCCCGCCGCCGGAGCTGCCGACCATGATGAGCCTGCTGCTCCGCGCCGGCTACTGGACCCACGGCGTGGGCAAGATGCACTTCGGCGGGCGCTCCTACGGCTTCCGCAACCTGTTCACCATGGAGGAGGGCGTCGAGCACCGCGTTGACGACGACTACCTGCGCTACCTGCGCGACGCCGGCGTGCACGCCCGCTTTCCCAAGGGGATGCGCGATCTGCTCTACTTCCAGCCGCAGACCAGCGGCGTGCCGGTCGAGCACAGCGCCAGCAACTGGGTTGCCGACCGCTCCATCGAGTTCCTGCACGAGCACGCCCGCTACCGCAGCGGGCAGCCGTTCTTCCTGTGGTCCTCCTGGATCGCCCCGCACCCACCGTTCGCGCCCAGCGAGCCGTACGACGAGCTGTACGATCCGGCCGCCATGCCGCTGCCGGTGTACGCCGACCGGCCGGTGCGCGACCTGCCGTCGGCGCTGTGGCCGCACCGCGCCCGGCTGGACGGCGCCCACCGCGACCCGAACCGCATGCGCCGCATCCGCGCGCTCTACTACGGCCTGATCGGCCAGGTCGACGACGGCATCGCACGCATCATGGCCACGCTGCGCGAGCTGCGGATGGAGCAGAACACGGTGGTGCTGTTCACGGCGGACCACGGCGAGATGCTCGGCGACCACGGCCTGGCGCAGAAGAACTGCCCCTACGAGCCGTCGGTGCGCGTGCCCCTGCTGCTGCGCTGGCCGGGGCGCACGCGCGCCGGAAGCACCTGCGACGACCCGGTCGGCCTGACCGACGTGCTGCCCACCCTGGTGGATGAGCTGGGCCTCGACTACCCCGCCGGCCACGGCCCGCTGCCCGGCGAGAGCCTGCTCGGCAAGGCCGGCGGCGGCCTCGCCTCCGGGCGAGACGACTATGTGATCGACTACGGCCAGCGTACGCGGCGCTGGATCGCGGTGCGCACCCGCCGCCACAAGTACGCGCTGTTCGCCTGCGACGGCGGCCGCGAGGAACTGTACGACTTGCACGCCGACCCGCACGAGCGCCACAACCTGGCCGCCGCACAACCGGCGCTCACCGCCGAGTTCCGCGAACGCGCCCTGGACTGGGAGCGCACGTCGGGCCTGGCCCGCGCACCGGGAGACGCCGCCTCATTTCGCGGAGAGCGCTTCCGCACCTGGCCGGCGCCGGCGGCCATCCCCACCGAAGGCGAACTGCGCGATGTAACGGTCAACGAAGGAGCGTGGCCAAAGCGCGTCCCCGATGACGAGGCTGCCACCCTGGAGACTTTCGCGGACGCCTTCACGCGCGCGATCAGCAAGGAAACGACCCTCAGCCCCGAAAAGCTCTCTCTGGCTGCCTACAAGCACAAGATCAGCAGCCTCGGCCGCCGCGACCCGGGCGGCGAATCCCTTGTCGGCACCCCATGGGAGCAAGCATGGCACGACGCTTGAGAGATCGAGCATGAACTACTTGTAGGGGTCGGCGGCGTCGCGCAGGCCGTCGCCGACGGCGTTGTAGCACAGCACCGTCACCACCACGAAGATACCCGGGATCAGCAGCCACGGGTTCAGCGCGATCACGCTCACATTGGAGGCCTGCTGGAGTTGGACCCCCCAGCTCACCGTCGGCGAGGTCAAGCCGAGGCCCAGGAAGCTGAGGCCGGTCTCGCCGATGATCATCCCCGGTATCGACAGGGTGAGGTGGACGATCAGGTAGCCGACGAAGTTGGGCAGCATGTGCCCGGTGATGACCTTGTAGTTGGTGGTGCCGGCCACCTTCGCGGCCGTGACGAAGTCCTCTTCGCGCAGTTGCAGGATCTTGCCGCGCACCGTACGCGCCAGCCCGGTCCAGCCGAGAATCGACAGGATCACGGACATCAGGAAGTACTTGGTCACGGGAGGCCACTCCAGTGGTATTGCCGCGGCCAGCGCCATCCACAGCGGCAGGCCTGGCATCGCCTCGATGAACTCCACGATACGCTGGATGATCAAGTCCACACCGCCGCCGAGCAGGCCGGAGGCGCCGCCGAGCAGGGCGCCGAGCACGAAGCTGACCGCGATGCCGACCAGGCCGATAGACAGCGAGACCTGCGCGCCGTGGATGATGCGGGTCAACACGTCACGGCCCAGGTCGTCGGCGCCGAACAGGTAGACCACGCCCGGATCGTCGACGCCGTACAGGCGGAGTCTGCTGTCGAGCAGGCCCCAGAACTTGTAAGGGTCGCCCTTGACGAACAACTTGATCGGATAGCGCGTCTCCCGGTCTTCCGAGAACACCAGCAGGAACGTCGCCGGGTCGCGTTCCTGCGCCAGACCGTACACGAACGGCCGCTGCAGTTGCCCGTCATGGAACACGTGGATCCGCGTCGGCGGCAGGAACGCCAGTTCCGTCCGGCTCTGAATCTTGTCGTAGGGAGAGAAGAAATCCGCAAAGACAGCCGTGAAGTACAACACGCCCAGGATTGCCGCCGAAACCACCGCCAGCTTGTGGCGCGCGAACTTGCGCCGCATCAGCACCCAGTGGGACGCGACGAAATACTGTTCCCGTTCCTCCTCGGCCCGCGAGGCCGCGGCGGATGGCATCGGCTCCCGCACGGTGCTCATCACATCTGCTTCTCGAACCGGATGCGCGGATCCACCACTACCAGCAGGAGATCCGATATCAACGTACCGAACAGCCCCAGCGACCCCAGGAACAGTATCAGGCTCGCGGCAATCTGCAGGTCCTGCTCCAGGAGCGCGGTCAGTAACAGCGGTCCCACCGTGGGCAGGCTGAGCACGATCGACACCAGCGCCTCGCCGGACACGACCCCGGCCAGCAGACCCGCCAGTCCGGACACCATCGGATTGATCGCCAGCCGGATCGGGTACTTGAACAGCAGACGCCGCTCGTGGACTCCCTTCGCACGTGCGGTTACCACGTACTGCCTGCCGAGTTCGTCCATGAGCGTGGTACGCAGCACGCGGATCATGCCGGCCGTGCCGGCGGTGCCGATCACGAGCAGCGGCACCGGCAAGTGCTTCATCAGGTCGACCACCTTGGCGAAGCTCCACGGCGCGATCAGGTACTCGGGCGAGAACAGGCCGCCGGGGCTCCAGCCGAAGTGACGCTGGAACAGGAACATCAGGATGAGCGCGAGCAGGAAAGTTGGGCGTGGCCAGGCCCATGAATCCAAATACGGCGCCCGTGTAGTCGCCCACCGAGTAGGGATGGGTGGCCGAGTAGATTCCGATCGGAATCGCGATGATGTAGGTGACCACCATGGTGGACATCGACAGGACGATCGACAGCATGATGCGCTCGCCGATCAGGTCGGCGACCGGCCTGTTGTGGGTGGCCGACTCACCGAAGTCGCCGCGAAAGATGATGTTGGAGATCCACTTCCAGTACTGGACGTAGAACGGATCCCGGAAGCCCCAGCGCTTGTTGAGGGCTTCGATTGCCGACTCGTCCAGCTCCACCCCGAACCGCTCCATGTAGTAGAGGAAGTTGTCGATCCAGTCACCCGGCGGAAGCTGGATCACGGCGAAGGCAACGAAGGACAGCATAATCAGCATCAGGACCATGTAGAACAGCCGCCGCCCGATGTAGCCCGCCATCATGCGAGCCTAAGGCCGCCAATGACCGCTGTCAAGGAAGCCGTCGCGTGCGACGGCTTCCTTGACATAGGCGGGTTGGGCCGGAAGCGGCGCCGCAGGCGGCGGTTGCGGGGCGCAAGGAAGCGCGCACCAAGAAAAGACGGCCGCCCCGCGAAGGGCGGCCGCCTTGGTTGCATACTAGAGAACGCTAGCCTGACCTTCCTACTTATCCCGTTGATTTGACCGCGGGATTCTCTGGTTCATCCAGATAAGTTGTTACCATGAAACAAGATAGGTTCACGGAAGTGGACTCTCCTCTTGAGAGGATCAGTGTATACACTGAATATATCGAGCGCCGTGCCGGACAGCTTCCTCAATACTACTCGAAGTATCCCCTCTTCGATCCTTCCGACCCACTCATGCCGGTTCTCCTTGACTGTCTCCGTACTAAGTGTATACACTGATTGCAGTGGCCACCCTCCAGAAAAAGGTCTCCCGCGGGCACACCTACTGGCAGATCGTCGAGTCCAGACGCGTCAACGGCAAACCACGTCCCATCGTCCTCGAACATCTCGGCAGCGCAGAGAAGTTGCTCCAGCGCCTCCGTGAGGCTCCCACCCGACCGGCAAAGGCGAAGGTCATTCAGTTCGGTGCGTTGGCCGCGCTCTGGCAGATCGCCCAAGAGTTGGATGTGGTGGGCCTTATCGATACCCAGGTCCCCAAGCGAGACCAAGGACTGTCCTGCGGACAGTATCTGCTGGTGGCGGCGCTGAACCGTTGTGTGGCCGCCTCCAGCAAGGCTTCTCTGTACCAGTGGTATCGACGCACGGTGTTGAATCGGCTGCTCCCCGCTGCACAGCGCTCGCTCGCCAGTCAGCGATTCTGGGATCACATGAACATGCTCGACAGCGCTGCCATCGGCGCGATTGAGCAACAACTGGCGCAGCGGGTGATCGACCACTACCGGATCGATCTGCGACCGCTCATCTTCGATGCGACCAACTTCGATACGTTCATCGACAGTCGCACCGTCAGTGCACTGGCACAACGTGGCCACGCGAAAAGCAAACGCGCCGATCTGCGGATCCTGGGCTTGGCACTCCTGGTAAGCTGCGACTACCACATTCCGCTGCTCTCACACCCGTATCCGGGAAATCAGAATGACGCCGCGATGTTCTCGAGCTTGATCGAGACGCTGATCAGCCGCTGCAAGCAGTTGGCCCAGGACTGCGAAGATGTCACGCTGGTGTTCGATGGCGGCAACACCTCGAGAGCGAATATCGAGGCGCTGCAAGCCGGCCCATACCATTTCGTCACCTCCTTGACCGTGACTCAGCACGAGGATCTGCTGGCGGTTCCCGCCGGCAGGTTTCACTCCTTCACTGACCCACGGCTGGCCGGGGTGACCGCTTACCGCAGCGACAAGGTGATCTGGGGTGAGCGCCGCACCGTGGTGGTCACCAACAGTCGCCGGTTGCTGGACGGGCAGCTGGCTGGGATCAACCACGCGTTGCGCAAGAAGCGCGCTGCGTTGCGCGCCTTGCGCAGCAAGCTGGCGCGCAGCCAGCTACCGGGAGCAAAGGGCAAAGGCTACAGCAGAGCATCCTTGCAGAAGCATTTCGACACGATCACCTCGGGTCAGTACGTAAAGCAGATTCTCAAGGTTCAGATCAGCGAATCCGACGGCGTGCTCAGTTTTCGATTTCGCACCGATTGGGCAGCGTACCAGCGCTTGCAACGCCGGCGCTTGGGCAAACGCATCCTGTGCACCGACAACGAGTCGTGGAGCGACCAGGAGATCATCTTGGCCAGCCGCGCTCAACATCACGTGGAGCGGGCGTTCAAGCAGATGAAGAATCCCCACTGGGTGAGCTTCTCGCCGACCTTCCACTGGACCGATCAGAAGCTGCGCGTACACGTGTTCTATTGTGTGTTGGCACTGCTGCTGAGTTCGCTGCTGCAACGCAAGGCGGCCGACGGCGGACAACTCCTTACCATCGAGCAACTACTGACGGAACTCAGCGGCGTGACCGAAGTGGTCAACCTCTACGCCGCGCCTGAGCCGGCCACCAGAGGGCGCTACCGGGCTCAATACGTGCTCTCTGAACGGTCGTCCCTGCAAGACAAACTGTGCCGCCTACTTGACGTATACCGACACGCCCATCCCTGACAGCACCACGGTCAGTGTATACAAGCCCCGTCCGACAGGATAGCGAGTAACTTGCTATCCTAAAATGACTTATCCACTCAAACTACCAGCCACCCGAAATAACTAGGAAACTCACGCTAGTTCTTGAAAAACATCTGGTCGGCGTAGTAGTTGAAGCCGATGTCGCCCTCGAAGAACGGCGGCACCTTGTTCGGCACGTTGGTCAGGTTCGAGCGGTACACCATCACCACCGGTGCGGCCTGCGAGATGCCGATGTTCCACAGCCACTCGGCCTGCAGCTCCCACGCCATGGAACTGAGCCGTTTCTGTTCCGCACTGCCGAACGGGTGCTTCTTGCTCTGCACGATCTGCACCTCGAAGTACTCCATCAGCTCCGGCGGCGGCTCCTCGCCCGGCAGGTCACCGGTCTCATCGGATACCCCGGTTCGCCGCTTGTTCATCTCCTGCCACCAGATCCAGTACTGGTTCGCCATGTGGGACAGCGACTGCGTGTGGCCGCCGCCACTGCTCAGGTAGTCCTGCATCTCGCCGATGGTCTCGTTCCACTGGACGAAGTCGATCGTGCCGCCCGACATGCCCTGGTCGATCACGCTGATGTCCGCCGGGCGCAGCTCCAGGTCGATACCGACCGCTGCGAAGTCTTCCTTGACCAATTCGTAGGCGCGCGACGGCGTCTTGCCGCTGAACGCGTTGATCACGACGAACGGCTCGCCGTTGGGCAGGAGCCGGATGCCGTCGGCGTTGCGCTTGTCCAGGCCGAGCGCATCGAGCATGCGGTTGGCCTCATCCGGATCATGGCGAGCGTAAGGGTGGTCCTCGCCTCACTCCGGCCGGTAGATGCTGGCCAGCTTGGTGATGGTCATTTGCGATGGCGTGCCCTGGCCCAGGAACTGCGCCTCGTTGATCCGGTCGCGGTCGAACGCCAGCGAGATCGCGCGCCGGAATTCGACGTTCTCGAACAACGGCCGCTTCGCCTCATCCTTGATGTTGAGATTGAACGCGAACGCCATGCCGACGCCCTCGAACCACGACTCGATCAGGTTGAGCTTGTAGTTGCCGGCCTGCTGCCCCTGCACCAGCAGCGGGTAGTTGACCAGACCCATCATCGCGTAGTCCGCCTCGCCGCCGATTATCTTCAGGTTCATCGCCTCGCGGTCGGACACGATCTGGATCAGTCCCGAGTCGATGTAGGGAAGCTGCTGGCCCGCGCTGTCGACCGCGAAGTAGTACGGGTTGCGCTCCTTGAGGCGGAAGGTGGGCTGCACGTCGGCGAGCATGAACGGGGCCATGGTGGGCCGCTCGATGTCGCGCTGCGGGCAGCAGAAGGTGGAGTGATCGGCGAACGCGTCCTGCCAGTTGTCGAATCCCTCTTCCTTGGCCTTCGCGTTGGCATCTTCGTTGTACTCGGCGTGCCACTGCTTCAACCAGGTGCTCGGCTGGTAGAGCGTCCAGTCGGTGCCCTTGTAGGTGACCAGGTCGTTCATCACCTTGGGATACGGTTCCTTGTACTCGATCACCACCGTTACGTCGTCGACGGCAGTGACGGTAGTGACCTGCGAGGGATAGCCCCACACGTAGCCCAGTTCCGCCTTCTGCATGTCGTTGTAGTGGAACGAAAAATCCTCGGCCGTGAAGGGATCTCCATTGGACCACTTCGCCCCTTCGCGCAGGGTCAGGGTGAAGGTCCGGTAGTCGTCGGATATCTCGAAGTCCAGCGCCATGTCCGGCTCCAGCGATCCGTCGTAGTCCATCCGGATCGGGGTCGGCGTTCCCTCGGGATTCTCACCCACCAGCGGCGCCCACGGATTCGGGCCGTTGCCGAACACGATGACCTGCCCGCCGTAGGTGCCTATCTCGTCGAACACCGCGCGCACCTTGGGCTCCAGCGGCAGCCGTTCCTCCACCGGCGGCAACTCGCCGGCTGCCACCCGTGCCGCAAGCATGGGCGCTTCCTTGTAATCCGCCCAGGCCGAAGCGACAATCAGCGGCACAACCGCTGCCATCAGCAGGACTCGTCTCATATCTGTCCTTTCCTCCTGTAACGAGCCACGCTAAGCCATGGCCGGGCCGCTGTCAAACACGCACGGGCGGGTGGTAGGGTGGAGGCATGGACGATAGACGGTATCGAGCGGCGCTCATCGGGCTGGGCCGGATCGCGGACACGATCGACGACGAGGTCGTGGGCAGCGGCTGGCTGGAGCCGTTCAGCCACATGGGCAGCTACATGGACGTGCCACAGGTGGTGGTGGCCGGCGCCGCCGACAAGTACCGCGAGCAACGGGAGGCGTTCGGACGGCGCTGGGGCGTTCCCGAGGACAAGCTGTACGAGGACTACCGGGAGATGCTGGAGCGCGAGCGACCCGACATCGTGAGCGTGTGCACCCACGTCGCGCCGCGCGCGGAGATCACGCAGGAGATCGCCCGCATGGTGCGCGAGGGACGCACCGGCGTGAAGTGCATCTGGGTCGAGAAGCCGATGGCGACCTCGCTGCAGGAGGCCGACGCCATGGTCGAGGCGTGCCGGGAGGCGGGCGTCATCCTGATGTTGAATGCCATGCGCGCCTCCGACGTGTACTACCGCCGGGCGCGCGCGCTGATCGACGAAGGGGCGCTGGGCAGGATGCTGCAGGTCACCGCACACGGCTCCGGGCCGCTGGCGCACATGGGCGTCCACTGGATCGGCGCCATGTGCGTGCTGGCCGGCGGCAGCGAGCGGGTGTCGTGGCTGGTGGGCGAGGCGGAGAGCGACGAGAAGGCGCACAACGGCGGCGACCTTGCCGGCAACGCCTACCTGGCGTTCGAAAGCGGCGCCCGGGGATTCTGCCGGATGATGCCGAGCGGCGCGTCCACCTGGACGCTGGACGCCATCGGCGAGCAGGGTACGATTTCCATTCGCAACGGCAACGAGGGCTACGAGTTCGAGCTGTGGCGGATGGGGGAGGTGGTCAATGGCGCCCGGCCGACCCCGGTGCGGTACGTGTTCCCGCGCCCGCAGCGCATCTGGAGCGCCGGGGTCGGGCAGGTCAAGGACGCCATCGCCTGCATCGAGACCGGCAAGACGCCCAACTGCTCCGGCGACATGGGCCGCCACCTGCTGGAAATCGCCATCGCGATTCGCGAGTCGCACCTCGGCGGCAACGTCCGCGTCGACCTGCCGCTCGCCGACCGCAGCCTCGCGCTACGCAGAGAGTCGGACGACACCCCCGCCGCGCTCGCCAACCGCGGCCGCCCCGACCCCACGCACCTGCTCGCCACCATCGCCCGCCGCGAAGGCGTCGACAAGCGGCGCTCGCTCTCATAGCACCCGGGTGGACCGGGGCGCCACACCGTGAGATGCGCGGCGCCCGGCCGGCGGCGACGCCAACGAGGATGGCGACCCGGGCCGTCCTCGCATTCGAAGCAGGCGGGGTCGCGCCACGGGCTGTCAGAGTTCCGGGCGTCGGGCCCAACGCGAAGTGCGCGTCGCGGAAGAGGCACATCTTGCATTGCCCAGACGCCGCATCCCCCGTAGGAAACCGGTGCCTGCGCGGCTCAGAACGGCGGCCTTGCGCCTGACGTGGCTGCCGCCGCCCGAACCAGTTGGCGGCGGCGCTGGCTGGCGCGCACTTCGCGGTCGATGCGGCGCCAGTCCCAACGGCGCAGCAGGGCGGCGGTCATGTGTTGCTGCACGCCGGCGGCGGCGGGGTCGCCGGCCAGGTTGGTGAACTCGCCGGGATCGCTCACCACGTCGTACAGTTCCGGCTCCAGGTCCTCGGCGCCGGACAGGCACAACTTCCAGCGCCCCCGCCGCAGCATCGCACGCGCCCGGTCGGTGCCGTGCGCGGTGTGCTCGGCGAACGCTTCGTCGCGCCACTCGGGGTCGGGGCCGGCCAGCAGGCCGGCCAGGCTGCGGCCATCCATCGGCGCCGCCGGGGAAGCCGCGCCGGCTGCCGCGGCGATGGTCGCGGACACGTCCACCAGCGATACGCACTCACCCACCCGGCGCCCGGCCGCCGCGCGGCCCGGCCAGCGAATCTGCAGCGGGACGCGCGCGGACTGCTCGTAGAAGCTCATCTTGCGCCACAGGCCGTGCTCGCCGAGCATCTCGCCGTGGTCGCTGGTGTGGATCACCACGGTGTCATCGGCCAGTCCCAGCTCGTCGAGTGCCTCCAGGAGCTGGCGCAGCTTGTCGTCGGCGTAGCTTACCAGCCCGTAGTAGGCGGCCCGCGCCCGGCGCACCTCCGCGTCGCTGTGGCCGTGGAAGCCGCGCGGCGCAGCCGGCGCGCCGCCGCCGGCAGCACATCCAGGTGTCCTTCCGGCAGGTCAGGCAGGTCGGCGTGGTGCGGGAAGTACTGCGAGAAGAACGGCTCCGGCACCACGAACGGGAAGTGCGGCGCGATCAGGCCCACGCACAGCGCGAATGGCCGCGCCCCGGTGCCGTGCGCCCGCGCACGCAGGTACGCAAGCGCCGCATCGACCGCCTCGTCGTCGGCATCGATCTCCGGGGTGCGCCCCGGCCCGGTCGGCGGGGTGGCCGCATCCTCGCCCGCGGACGCCGGTTCCTCTCCATCCGGACCCGGAGGCACACGCGAATCCGTGCGCACCACGCCCGGCCATGGCTCGCGCGCCTCCGGCACGCCGTCGTCCCAGGAAAAGATCGGGTGCTGCAGTTCGATGTGCAGGTCGCGCGCCAACTGCTCGTCGAAACCGTGCAGGGGATCGTCGCCGACCAGGTGCATCTTGCCCGCCAGCGCCACGTCGTAGCCGGCGGCGCCGAGCAGGTGCGGCCAGGTTACCGCGTCGGCCGCCAGCGGGGTGGCGTTGTCCCAGCCGCGGCAGCGGTGAGTGTACTGCCCGGTCAGAAACGAGAGCCGCGACGGCACGCACAACGGGTTGTTGCAGTACGCGGCGTCGAAGGTCACGCCCTCCACCGCCAGCCGGTCCATGGCCGGCGTCGCGACTGACGGGTGGCCGTACGTGTCGCTGAACTGCGCACCGTGCTCGTCGGTCATCAGCACCAGGATGTTCGGCCGGCTCACGAGCCCGGTGTTACCACGCTCTTATGCACTACTTGCCGCCAACTCCTGGGGCGCTTTGCTGACCCACTCCGGTGCATACAGCAATACCGGCGCGACATCGTCATCGTCCCACAGCGGCGAGTCCTGGCACCAGTAGAAGAAGTGAGCGATACGGTCGTCGCTAATCGGCTTTTGTTTGGATCCACCGGTCTTGCTATAGACGACGACGATGTCGCCGGCAGAGGCGGCCTTGTAAGGGAACCAGAAGGTGTTCAGGATCTCAGTGGTGACCTGATCATCCTCGAATCCTGTCCGAACAAGCATGAAGTCACCCAGATCCACGTCTCCGAGAACCCGAAACACAAGCCGCTCATGATCCAAGTCACCCTTGTCTACCACGAATTGAATCCGAATTTTCACCTCAAGCCGATCCTCTTGAACAGGCGGCCGCCATACGGCCGCCCTTCTTGCTATCGGATGAACTGTGATCTCGATCGGAGGGCTCACGGTCCTCCCGACGTGCGCGGCTCGGGCGCCGCTCCCCTCTGTCACGCGGAGCCAAGCGAGTAGCTGTCCCTCATCTTCCGTTGGCATCATATTAGCGCACCCGGCCCGGCGGTCAAGGTGGGTACTCAGACCTTATCTGACGATGTGCTACATCGCTGCCGCTGAACTGGGCGCCGTGCTCGTCGGTCATCAGCAGCAGGAAGTTGGGTGGGCGGGCGGTTGCAGCGGCGGCAGGACGCGGGCCGCTCACGGCCCTTGCCGCACCACTCCGTCGAGGAGGCCGGCTTCCTCCATCTGGCGCCACTCGCCGGCGAAGGTGTCGTTCCAGGTGGCGGTGAGGGAGTGTTCCAGCATGGCCTGGAAGATCGGCCAGAACACGATGATGCCGTCGGCGCCGGCGGCCAGCGCCGCGGTCGCCGTCTCCACCGAGCGCACCAGGGCGGCAGTCACGAACGGGCGCTGCTGCCACGGTGCGAACATGGCAGCGCACTCGCGCACCAGCTTGCCCGGGTCGCCGCCCATCTCCCGAACCGGCTCGCAGAACGGCAGTACGTGGGTGGCGCCCGCCCGCGCCGCGGCCGCGGCCTGGCCGAGCGAGAACACGGTGGTGCAGAAGGTGGTTACCCCCTCCTCCGCCAACGGCCCGAAGGCGCCGAGGCCGTGCGCCGTGCACGGGATCTTGATCGCGATCTGCGGCGACAGGGCGGTGAACACGCGGCTCACCTCCAGCAGTTCCTCGGTGGTGTGGCCCTCCACCTCGATCACCACCAGCTTGTCGGTAATGTCCAGGTAGCGGCGCGTCACTTCCAGCAGGCCGCCGTACTTGGCCGCCAGCTCGCGCTGCACCACCGTGTTGGTCACGATGCCCGCCGCGCCGCGGGCCAGCCACTCGCCAAGATCCGCGGGATCGCCGGCCAGCCAGACGCCGGGGCCGGGGCGGCTGCTCAGTACTTCACTTACCGTCAAACTCATCTCGTCTTCACCTCTCTCCGGGATCAGTAGTGAAACCGCTGCAGGTCGGCTCGGTCGCGCTCGTACTCGGAGCGCAACGTCTGCGTCACCTCGCTGCGGCTCACCTCGGCCGGGGCGACGTCCCACCAGGTATCCGCGCCCGGCACGTAGCGGTGCTTCTCCACCTCGCACACGATCACGCAGGAACCGGTCTCGGCACGCGCCTCGCGCAGCGCGCCGCGCACCTGCTCCGGTGTGGCCGCGTTCCAAGCGCGCGCCCCCATGCCGCGGGCGATCGCGGCAATGTCGACCGGCAGATAGCCGCCCTCCAGGCGCGGCCCGCCGTCCGCGGACGCAGCGCCGTTCTCCTCGCCGCCGCGGGCGCGGAACTCGTTGCCGAACGCGTGCCCGGTGCGCCACATCTGCAGGCGCCGGATCACCTGGAAACCGTGGTTGTCGATCACCACCACCGTCACCTTGAGCTGCTCCTGCAGCGCCGTGATCAGCTCCATCGGGTTGAGCAGGAAAGTGCCGTCGCCGATGTACACGAACACCTCGCCGGCGCTGCCGGTACCGCCGGCCGCCATGCGCACGCCGAGGCCGGCGGGCAACTCGTAGCCCATGCAGGAGAAGCCGAACTCGATGTGGCAGCGGCTGCCGTTGCTGCCGTCCCACAGCTTGAGGATGTTGCCGGGCGGCGCCCCGGCGGCTGCCACCACGACGTCGTCGCCCTGCGACTCCGCGTTCAGCACCTCGATCACCTGTCCCTCGCTCATCACCTCGCCCGCGTGATCGCCGTAGGCGTCGCTGCGCACGACCTTGTCCCAGTCCTGCTGCGCCTCGGCGACCCGTTCGCCGTAGCCGGGAAATGCCACCGCGGCGCTCTGCCCGGCGGCCAGCAGCGCCTCCAGCGCCAGGCGCGCGTCCGCCACCACCGGCAGCGCGCCCTGCTTGAAGGCGTCCAGCGCGCACACGTTGACGGCGATGAAGCGCACCTCGGGGTCGTGGAACAGGCTCTGCGACGCGGTGGCGAAGTCGCTCATGCGGGTGCCCACCGCAATCACCAGGTCCGCCTCCTCGGCGATGCGCGCCGCCGCGCTGGTGCCCTCCACCCCATGGCCGCCGAGCGACCACTCCGGCGCGCCGCGCAATGCCCCCTTGCCGGCATGGGTCTCGCTCACCGGGATGCCGAACCCGGTGGCCACCGCACGCAGCGCATCCCACGCCGCCGAATAGTGCACGCCGCCGCCGGCGATGATCACCGGGCGCCTGGCGGCGCGCAGCATGGCGACCGCCTCCTCGATGCGCTCCGCGGCCGGCGGCCGGCGCTCGATGCGCCACGTGCGCGGAGCGAAGAAGTGGCTCGGATAGTCCCAGGCGTGCGCCTGCACGTCCTGCGGCAGCGACAGCGTCACCGCGCCGGTCTCGGCCGGGTCGGTGAGCACCCGCATCGCCTGCGGCAGCGCGGTAAGGAGCTGCTCGGGCCGGGTGATGCGGTCGAAGAACCGGCTCACCGGACGGAAGCAATCGTTCACGCTCACGTCCGCCGCGGAGGGATGCTCCAACTGCTGCAGCACCGGCCCCTGGTGGCGGGTGGCGTAGTAGTCGGAGGCGAGCAGCAGCACCGGCATGCGGTTGATGGTAGCGGTGGCCGCGCCGGTCACCATGTTGGTGGCGCCGGGCCCGATCGAGCTGGTGCACGCCAGCGTCTGGGTGCGCAGCGTGGCGCGCGCAAAGCCGGCCGCGGTGTGCACCATCGACTGCTCGTTGCGGGTCTGGTGGTAAGGCAGCTCTGCCCCGCCCTGCTCCAGCGCCTGCCCGAGGCCGCACACGTTGCCATGCCCGAAGATGCCGAAGATGGCCGGGATCAGCCGCCGCCGCTCACCGTCGAATTCGCTGTACTGAGCCGCCAGGTACTTCACAAGAGCCTGCCCCATGGTCAGGCGTTCGGTCCCCATGGGCGCTACCTTACGGCCCCGCTCGGCGCAGCGTCAAACGATCAGCGCAGGCCGCGGCGCCGGCAGATCATGTCAGCAGCTTTCTCCCCGGTCGCAGTGGGGTCATCACACTCACGAGCCGGAAGCCACGCTCCTCGAAGTGCGGATCGAAAGCGAATGCCAGATCCTCCTTGGATGGGCGATGACGGGCTCGAACCGCCGACCGCCTGGGTGTAAACCAGGTGCTCTACCATCTGAGCTAACCGCCCGCACGCGCTTTCGCAGCGCCCGCAGCAAGCTATCCATCGCGCGTGCGTCCTGTCAAACCGGCGCGCGTCCGTCGCACCCTCGCGGGGGCGAGCGGCGGATTCGACACCGTGTCCGATATTTCCCGGAGCCGGTGAACCCGTCCGCCTCCGGTGCCGAGCATAAGGATAGAACCTCCATGGACTCCATACTCGCGCGGCTGTTCGATACGCCCTTCAGCTTCGAGGCGTTCGACTCAGTCTTCACACCGCTCGCCCTGCTGTTGAGACTGATCCTGCCGCTCGGCGGCGCCTTCCTGTTGTACCGGCTGCTGCTGACCCTGCTGCGGCGCAAGATCGGGCACCTGCGCGCGCAGTTCGACACCGCGCAGCGCCTGTACCGCTACGTGCGCGCCGTGCTGCGCATCCTGCTGATCGCGCTCGCCCTGCTGCTGGTCTACGGCCTGTTCGGCACCGACGCCAGCCGCGGCGCGGTGGTCTTGTGGAACATCCTGTCGACGCCGATCATCGAGACCGCCGGCAGTTCGATCTCGCTGGTCACGGTGATCTTCGCCATCCCCATCGGTTACGTGGCGGTGTGGACCGCGCGCACCGGTTCCGGGTTCCTGAAGACGCGCGCCCTGTCGCGCCTGCCGCTGACCGATGCCACCCGGTTCTCGATCGGCGGCATCACTCACTACCTGATCCTGAGCGTCACCCTGGTGATCGGGCTGTCGTTTCTGGGCGTGAACCTGTCCACCTTCTCGGTGCTGATCGGCACCCTCGGCATCGGCATCGGCTTCGGCCTGCAAAACGTGGTCGCGAGTTTCGTGTCCGGGCTGGTGATCATCTTCGAACGCCCCATCAAGGAGGGCGACCGGGTCGTGGTGGAAGGCACCGAGGGCGACGTGGCACACATTCGCCTGCGTTCCACCATCATCACCACGCTCACCGACGAGACCATCATCGTGCCCAACCACCAGCTCGTGGGCAACAAGATCTACAACAACTCGCACGAGGTGCGGCGCATCACGGTGATCAACCACGTGAGCGTGGCGTACGGCACGGATCTCGACTTCGCAGCCGAGGTGCTCAAGGGAGTGGCGCTGGCCAGTCCGTACGCGCGCGCGTCTGCGGAACCGGACGTCCGGGTGCGCGAGTTCGCGGACTCCGGCATCCTGATGGAGTTGTGGACCGGCATCGAGGATGCCGGCACCAAGTGGCCGGCGCACTCCTGGGCCAACTTCGAGATCGCCCGCGCGTTCCGCCGCGCCGGCATCACCATCCCCTTCCCGCAACGCGATCTCCATGTCAAGGAGTTGCCGGCCGGCGCGACCGGCGTGGATCTGAAGCCGGTCCCCTCCGCCGCCGAGTAGCCCGCCGGCAGCATTTGTGCAAGGGGTCGCCTATCCGTATATTGCCGGATGATGGATAAGCTGAAGGTCTGCCGGAAGGCTGGTTTCGGTGCCCGCGTGGGCGTCGTCGGAATCGTGTTGGGAGTGCTGGCCGGCACGCCGGTATACGCGCAGGATGCATCGGTAGCGACGCAGATCGCCGACCTCGTCACCGGCATCAACACGGTGTGGGTGCTGATGGCGGCCTTCCTGGTGTTCCTGATGCAGGCCGGCTTCGGCATGCTGGAGGCGGGCCTGATCCGCGCCAAGAACACCGCCAACATCCTGATGAAGAACCTGATGGACTTCTGCATGGCGTCGCTCGGCTTCTTCATCTTCGGCTACGCGATCATGTTCGGCTCCGGCAACCCGCTGTTCGGCACCACCGGCTGGTTCCTGATCGGCGCCGAGTCGGCCCCCGGCGTGCCGCTGTACGCGTTCTGGCTGTTCCAGGCGGTGTTCGTCGGCGCCGCCGCCACCATCGTGGCCGGCGGCATGGCCGAGCGCATGAAATTTCCGGCCTACGTGATCTACTCGTTCCTGATCTCGGCGTTCGTCTACCCGATCGTCGGCCACTGGATCTGGGGCGGCGGCTGGCTGGCCAGCATGGGCTTCGCCGACTTCGCCGGCTCCACGGTGGTGCACGCGGTCGGCGGCTGGGCGGCGTTCATCGGCACCCGCGCGCTCGGTCCGCGGATCGGCAAGTTCGGTCCCGACGGCAAGCCCAACGTGATCAGCGCCCACTCGCTGCCGCTGGCGTCGCTGGGCATGTTCCTGCTGTGGTTCGGCTGGTTCGGCTTCAATCCCGGCTCCACCCTCGGCGTCGGAGACGGCTCGCTGATCGCACGCGTGGCGATCAACACCAACCTGGCCGCCGCGGCGGGCGCCATTGCCGCTACCGCGACGGTATGGATCGTGGCCGGCAAGCCCGACCTCACCATGGGCATGAACGGCGCGCTCGCCGGACTGGTGGCGATTACCGCGCCGTGTGCGTTCGTGGAGCCGGGGCACGCCATCATCATCGGTCTGATCGGCGGGGTCATCGTCGTGTTCGGCGTGCTGTTCCTGGACCGCCGCCGCGTCGACGACCCGGTCGGGGCGATCGCCGTGCATGGCATGAACGGCATCTGGGGCACGGTCGCCGTGGGCATCTTCGGCCAGGCCGCCCTCGGCGTGGCCAACGACGGCCTGTGGTTCGGCGGCGGCTTTACCCAGGTGGGCATCCAACTGCTCGGCACGGTGACCGTGAGCGTGTTCATCATCGTGGTGATGGGGCTGATCTTCAAGCTGATCGACGCCGTCGTCGGGCTGCGCGTGCCGCGCAACGAGGAACTCAAGGGCCTCGACGTGGCCGAGCACGGCACCGAGGCGTACGGCGGCTTCCAGGTGTTCACTACCGAGTAGAACTCGGTTTCGAGTAGAACTCGGTTTCGAGCGACTTCAGTTTCCGGGTAGAACTCGGTTTCGAGCAGGGCTGGTTTCGAGTGACCCGCTCGTCCGAGTAAGCAGGAAGCTGCGGTGGGGTCTGTCGCCTCGGCAGACTCCGGTCCGCTTCAGACGCGGTTCAGGTCGACGTGCTTGCCGGTGGTCACGAAGATCACCGACTCGCAGATGTTGGTGGAATGGTCGCCGACCCGTTCCAGTTGCTTGGCCACGAACAGCAGCGACGACGCCTGCGCAACGTTGCGGGTGTTCTCCATCATGTACGACAGCAGGTCTCGGAATATGTTCGCGTACACCTCGTCGACCTTGCGGTCGCGTGCGCTCACCTGCTCGGCCATCGCCGCGTCCTGCGACACGAATGCCTGCAGCGAGTCGCCTACCATGGCGCACACGTCCTCCGCCATCTGCATGATGGCGCCCACGCCGCGCGAGAACTGCTCCGGGGCAAGCCGCTGCGCCACGCTCGCCACGTGTACGGCCAGGTCGCCGATGCGTTCGAGTTGCCCGATGACGTTGAGGGTGCCGACGATCTGACGCAGGTCGGTGGCCACCGGCTGCTCGGTCGCCAGCAGCCGCAGACAGTAGTCGTCGATGTCGTGATGCATCCGGTTAACCTCGGCCTCGTCCCGCAACACCACAACGGCGGCGTTCACGTCATGCCGGCCGAGCGCGTTCACTGAGCCGCGGATGGAGCGCTCGACCTGCTGCCCCATGACCAGCAGCGCCCCCCGGAGCTGCTCCATGGAGAGATCGAACTGGCCGCGCAGCGGGGAAGACTCGCCGTTAACCACTCACGGTCAACCGAAGCGCCCTGAGATGTAGTCCTCGGTGCGCTTCTCGTCAGGATTGGTAAAGATCCTGCCGGTGGGCCCGTACTCGACCAAGTATCCGGCACGGTCCTCGTCCATCATGAAAAACGCAGTATAGTCGGAAACCCGCGCCGCCTGCTGCATGTTGTGGGTCACGATGATAATCGTATAGTGCGCCGCCAATTCCCGCATCAGGTCCTCGATGCGCAGGGTGGCGATCGGATCCAGCGCCGAGCACGGCTCATCCATCAGGATGATCTCGGGATGCACCGCAATCGCCCGCGCAATGCACAGGCGCTGCTGCTGGCCGCCGGACAGGCCGAGCCCGCTGTCGGCCAGTTTGTCCTTCACCTCATCCCACAGCGCCGCCTTCCGCAGAGCTTTCTCCACCAGCTCATCGATGTTGCCGGTAAGGCCGTTGATGCGTGCGCCCCAGGCGATGTTGTCGTAGATCGACTTCGGGAACGGGTTGGGTTTCTGGAACACCATGCCGATGCGGCGCCGCACCTCCACCGGGTCGACGTCCGCATCGTAGATGTTGCGGCCCTGGAAGGTCACCACGCCCTCGGTGCGCGCGGTCGGCACCAGCTCGTTCATGCGGTTCATCGAACGCAGCACGGTCGACTTGCCGCAGCCGGAAGGCCCGATCAGGGCCGTGATGCGCCGTGTTCCGAAGTTCATCGAAATGTCGCGCACCGCCTGGAACGCACCGTAGTAGACGTTCAGCCCGGTCACCGAAACGGCACTGGAATCGGCAACCGGCACCGGAAGATCCGCCGCATGCGTGTTCATTTGCGTCGCCACGGCCTACTCCCCGCCCGCATGGGCACCCCCGCCGGCAACGGTACCGGAAGATCCGCCGCATGCGTGTTCATTTGCGTCGCCACGGTGCGGTTCACTCCTCGTGCGCCCGGTACCGCCGGCTCATGCGGTTACCTGCTTCTTGGCGTGGTAGTTGCGCAACAGGATCGCGGTCGCGTTCAGCGTCAGCAGCAGCACCAGCAGCACCAGGATCGCCGCCGCCGCGGCGTTGCGGAACTCCGCCTGCGGGCGCGCCGTCCACTGATATATCTGGATCGGCAGGGTGGTGAACTTGGAGAACGGTCCGCTCGGATCGAGGGTCACCAGCGTGGACGCACCCACCACCACCATCGGCGCCGTTTCGCCGATGGCGCGCGAGGTGGCCAGGATCGTCCCGGTCAGGATGCGGTCGAATGAACTGGGCAGCACGTGGTGGCGGATGGTCTGCCACTTGGTGGCGCCGAGCCCGTAGCTCGACTGGCGCAGACTGTCGGGAACCGCCTTGATCGCCTCCTGGGCGTTGATGATGATCACCGGCAGGATCAGCAGGCCGAGGGTGAGCCCGGCGGACAGAATCGTCCGGCCGTTAGCGGAACCGTCACCGAGGCCGAGCAGCGCACCGCTGGTGACCGGTTCCATGGCGCGCACGAACACCGTCAGCCCGAGCATCCCGTAGATGATCGACGGCACCCCCGACAGGTTGTTGATGTTGGTCTGGATGATCCGGTTGAGCCGGTTGTCATGGGCGTACTCCTCCAGGTAGATGGCGGCTCCGACGCCGACCGGGAAGGCGAACAGGATGGTGATGAAGATGGTGCCGAGCGACCCCTTGATGGCCGCGCGCACGCCCGCGTCCTCGGGAATGCTCGACTGCGCGTCGGCGATGAACGATCCGGTGAGCCAGGAGCGGAACACCAGCCGCGCGTTCGGAAACCGCCGCATCGCCTCCTCGACCACCGCCCGGCGGCGCAACAGCGAGTCCCACAGCGACCACGCCTGCACCACGGACGGGTCCACCACCCGCTCCACCACCAGCCCGTAGATCTCGTCCCGGCTGCGCTCGGCCATCGGCTGCTCGCGCTCGAAGCGGCGCATCAGGCCGCGCGACACGTGGTCGGCGAGCACGGCGGTCAACGCCGCCCCGTCCATCCGCTCCAGCGGCACGCCGTCGCGCGCCAGCTCCGCCGGGTCTATGGCGTTCTCGATCGCCACCAGGCCGAACGCGCGGTTGACGATGGTCAGCAGCAGCGCCGTCAGCATCACGATTGCCACGGCGGTGGCCAGGTGGAACACCAGGCGCCACACCAGGCCGGCGCGGTGGCGCGCCGGCAGGTTGGCCGACATGCTGTTCAATCGTATACCTCGCGGAAGCGCACCACGATGCGCCGGCTCAGCATGTTCAGCGCGAGGGTGATGAAGAACAGCATCATGCCAATTGCATAGATGCTGTTGTAGTCGATCGACTGGTAGCTCAGGTCGCCGCCGCTGATGCGCACGATGTGGCCGGTCATGGTCTCGGCGGCGTGGAACGGGTTGAACGTGAACGCGGAACCGGCGCCGGCGGCGAGGGCAACCACCATCGTCTCGCCGACGGCGCGCGACAGGCCGATGATGAACGCCGCGGCGATGCCGGAGAATGCCGCCGGCACCACGATCCGTACCGAGGTTTCCAGCCGCGTGGCGCCCAGGCCCAGCGCCGCCTGGCGCAACGAGTCGGGCACCGCCGACAGCGCGTCCTCTGCCATCGAGGAGATCAGCGGCAGAATCAGAATGCCGATCACGATGCCCGCCGAAGCGGTGTTGTAGATCTGCACCACGTTGTCCCCGAATACGCCGCGCAGCAACGGGGTCATGAAGGTGAGGGCAAAGTAGCCGTACACCACGGTCGGAATCCCGGCCAGCACCTCCAGGATCGGCTTGAGGAGCGCGCGCGTGCGCGGCGCGGCGTACTCACTGAGGTAAATCGCCACGCTCATACCGATCGGCACCGCCACCAGCATCGCCGTCAAGCTGGTCATCAAGGTGGCGTTGACGAGCGGCAGAATCCCGAACTTGCCGATCGCCGGCTGCCACTCGGTGGTGGTGAAGAACATCCACAGGTTGACCGCGTCGTTGCGGAAGAACAGGATCGACTCGCGCCCGAGCACCACCACGATGCCGACGGTCACCAGGATCGACACCGCTCCGCACACGAACAACAGCCCCTGAATCACGCTCTCGCCGGGCCGCGGGCGGCGGGTCAGGGCGCGGTTTTCCTGGCGAGCGTACGAACCGGCGGCCGCCACGTCGGAGGCTGGCAGGTCGGAGGCGGGCGTTACGCTTCCGACGGTCGACAAGCGTTCATCCTTCTTGATGGGCACAATGCCGCGGGATTGTTAGCGTCGTGTGAGCAGGGGGCCAGGAAAATATGAATGCCGGCCGGCGGCGTGCCGGTCAGGCGCCGCGCAGGGCTTCGCGGTACAGTGCCTCGCGCCGCTTGAGGAAATCGAACGGGATGTCGTACGCGCGCTCGAGCTGCTCGCGATTGTGCAGTTCCCCGGTGGGTCCGATCAGCGGCGGCTGACCCTGGCGGAACAGCGCCACGTAGTCGGAGAATTGCGCCGACAGCTCCAGCTCGTGCACCGAGTAGTACCAGCTCAGCCGCTCCCGGTGGGCGTACTCGTAGAGATACCCCATCACCCTGCGCTTCTGCTGTTCTTCCAGGGCGAACACCGGCTCGTCCATCATCAACACGCGGGAGCCGTACAGCAGGCAGAATGCCAGCAGGGTGCGCTGCAGCTCGCCCTTGCTCACCTCCTGAGTACGCTTGTGGAGCACGTCGCGCAACTCGAACGCGTCCACCAACTCGCGCACGAACTCTTCGCTGTGCTGCTCGTGGTACCCGGTACGGTACACGTACATGATCAGGTTGCCGATCGACTCCTCGGTTTCGAACTCCATGTTCTGGTGGATCAACGACACGTGGCGCTGCCGCGTGTGCGCGTCGCGCAACTGGCGCGTGTCCACGCCGCGCAGCAGCACGGTGCCGGCGCTCGGCACCGCAATGCCGCTGGCCAGCAGCATGAAGGTGGACTTGCCGGTGCCGTTCTGCCCCACCAGGGCGGTCACGCCCGCCGGCAGCCGCGCCGACAGGTCGTGGAACACCAGCTCGGTGCCCTCCGGGTACGCGTAGCTGACGCCGCACAGTTCGACCGCATGCATCGCGCCGCCATTCTGACCGGCCCGGCGGGCCTTGGCCAGTGGGCGCATTGACTCATCGAAAATCTAACCGTAGCGAAAGCATGCCTCATCTAAAAATCTAACCGAACGGGCTGGACCTTCCGGGTCCGGTTGGAGCCTCTCCGAGGGACGTGAGGAGGTTCCGGAGGAGATGGGGTTGAAGATGAGTTCAAGGCGAGAGCTCACCGAGCAGCACGCGCAGCGGTATCGTCGGGCGGGCAAGAAGGAGAAGGGGCGCATACTCGACGAGTTCGTCGAGTCGACCGGGTACCAGCGCAAGTACGCGATCCATCTGTTGACCTGGTGGGGACGGACCCGCATGGTGCGAGTCGACGGCACACTGGTGAAGCTGGTGGTCGGGCGTCCGCGGCCTGCCCAGCGCCGCGTGCGACCGCGGCGCTACGACCAGGAGGTGCTGGTCGCTCTGAAGCTGATCTGGTACGTGTTCGACTGCATGTGCGGCAAGCGCCTGGTGGTCGTGCTGCGCACCATGCTGCCGACGCTGGAGTCGTTCGGCGAGATCGAGCTGACCGCAGCGGTGCGCGGCAAGCTGCAGACCATCAGCGCCGCGACCATCGACCGGCTGCTGCAGCAGGAGCGCGCACGGCTGCGCCTGAAGGGTCGCACGCACACCAAGCCGGGCACCCTCCTGAAGGATCAGATCGCGATCCGAACCTTCGCTGACTGGGACGAGCAGGAGCCGGGCTTCTTCGAGATCGACTTGGTGGGCCATGAAGGCGGCAACGCGTCAGGCGACTTCTGCCACACGCTCACCATCACCGACGTTGACACCGGCTGGGTCGACCTGTACGGCGTGCAGAACAAGGCGCAGCGCTGGACCCACGAGGCGATCGACGCTGCCCGGCAGAGCCTGCCGATCGTGATGCGGGGGATCGACACCGACAACGGCAGCGAGTTCATCAATCATCATTTGCTGCGCTATTGCGAAGCGCACGGCATCACGTTCACTCGGGGTCGCCCGCATCGCAAGAACGACACCTGCTACGTCGAGCAGAAGAATGGCCACGTGGTGCGACGGGCGGTCGGCCACCTGCGTTACGACACCGACCGGGAACTGGCTGCCCTCAACGCGATATACCGCCCGCTGTGCCTGCTGGTGAACTTCTTCTATCCCTCGGTGAAGCTGGTGAAGAAAACCCGCACCGGCAGCAAGGTGCGCCGCATCTATGACGACCCGCAGACGCCGTATCACCGCATGCTGGCCTCCGAGTCGGTGAGCGAGAAGGTGAAGAACCGCCTCAAGCAGCAGTACGCGACGTTGAATCCGGTCGCCCTCAAGCGCGAGCTGACCAGGTTGACCGAGGATCTGCTGCAGCTGAACGTCAGCAAGACCGCCAAGGCCGCACCAAGCACGGTGCAAACACCGAGCGAGGAGCGTGGTGGCAGCGGTCGCACGGCAAAATGACCCTCTCAGGCGGGTCTGACGGTCGATAATCGGAGAATGGGCGGTCAGCGATGAGAAAACGTCGCCTCAGCCGCGCTGTAAGGCCCCTCCACGACACGAGGTGGTGTCTGGATACCCCCGTGTCTATGCATAACCATGCAATTCAGTGCAACTTTATCCGCGACCGTAAGCCGGGTGGCGGAGTCCCGGTGCCGTCCCTGCAGTGCCTCGGCGAGGCGATTGCGGACCGCTGCCAGCCGGCTGCGTACCCGCCTGATGCTCTTTTCCAGGGCCCGGCGCACCGGTTCACGACCCGTGCGTCGGGCTCCGGCGGCGCAAGGTCATGGCTCGGCAGCGCGTCAAGGTTGAACTGCTCGCGCAGGTACTTGAAGAAGTTCTCCTGCGACCAGCGCGAGAACATGGCGCCGGCGACCTGCGCCAACGGCATCTGCGGGTGCGTGGTGATCACCGCCACCTGACGACCGTTGGCCAGACGCCGCCGGATCTGGCGCACCACCAGCCCGTTGCGCAGCATGATCGGCTGCTCGGCCAGATCAACCGCAGTCGTGCTGGTGCCGGCGGGACCATGGATCGGTACCTCGAAGGTGTGGAAGTCTTCCGGCAGCCAGTCCGCGCCGTTGAAGTTCTTGTGCCAGGTGATGCAGGCGATGCCACGCCGGGCCAGGCGCTTGAACAGGTCCGGGCTCCAGCCCTCGCGGTCGAACACCAGGGTCAGCTGCGGGGTACCGGCCGGTGCTCCGGTCAGGTCGGGGGCCGCTTCGGTCACCACCCCCAGGTGCTGCAACTGCGGCACCACGTCGTGCTTGATCGCATTCACCGGCTTCGGGTCCAGCGCCTTGTGCAGGCACAGCAGCGGTGCGCCGCCGAGGGCGTTGATCCAGTAGCTCACCGACGCCGGCAGACACAGCTTCTGGCGTGCGACGAAGTGTTTCGGCAACCGCCCGTTGCGCCCGGTGTACACCTTCACGTGGCCATCCACGGCCAGCGTCGTCCAGTCGTCGTCGTGCTCGCTGGCCCAGGTACGCGCCAGTACCGATTGCCAATCGCGCACGGTGTGCTCGGCGCTGGCCAGCAGCCTGATCTTGCGGCGCAGCGTCTTGGTCTCCGGACAGCGGTCGAGGCCGAGGATGGCGCCCCACTCGCCGGGTGCCTGGTAGCGCAGGCTCTCGGGGTTGCGCACCCGGGCCAGGGTCATGCAGGCGACGAACAGGAGGATGGTGGTCAGGCCGTAGAATCCGGCCGGCAGGCGGAACAGGCGGTTGGCGGCGGTGAGCAGGCCCTCGCGCAGCAGCATCGCCAGTGCGGCCAGCACGCCGCCGCCAGCGACCGCGTGGGCGGGCTCGACGAACGCTGGTGTGGCCTCGGTCAGCAGGCCGGCTCTGGCGAGCGTGCGGCGTTCCACGTCGCGCGCCGCGCGGCCCATGGGCGCGTGCTTGTCGCGGGCGTCGCGGCTGGCGCGCTCAGTGGCGACCGCCGGGTCGCTGACCGCGGCGGCGGTGCTGACCGGGTGATCAGTGGTGGTGGCCGCCGGCGCAACCTCGGCGCTGGCGGCGGGCTCCCGGGTGGGATCTGTGATGACGCCGGCGCGGCGGTTCTCGTTGAAGGTGCTCACCGGGATGCCGAGTTCGCGAGCGCAGGCTGAGCCGCTCATCCCGGAAGCGAGCAGCTTGGCTGCCTGGTCCGCCATCTCGGCGTCGTCCACGGTGGCCTCCACGGCACCGCGCCGGCTGACTCCGGTCGGGCTACGCCCTCCGTCCGTCAGCGGGGTACAGCATCTCCTCCGCCCCGTTCGATCCCGACGGCTCCGGTGTCGCAACCTCGTCGCCTACCCCGTCCCGGCGGTGGGGAATTGTCATGACCCTGCCCCGGGCAACGCACCTCGGTGCAGTTGTCCGGGGCGCCTCGCTCCGTGCGCTCCGCAGCAACCTGCGCGCCGCTCGCGGCGTGGGCGGCATCACCCGGCTCGGCAAATGACTTCTGAGCGTCTCTGACGCCCGTATATCCGTGAGCCAGACGGTCGGCGTCAAGAAATGTCGCCTCAGCCGCGCTGTAAGGCCTCTCCGCGACACGAGGTGGTGTCTGGACATCCCCGTGTCACCAGCACCGAAGTCGCCTCCAGACCCGTCCGCCCCCTCTTCGGTCAGCGACACGACACGGCACCGACCACCTCCCTGCCGTTGACGCCTCCTCATCCGCGCCGACCAACCAGATACGCCCCCGGTCGCGTTGGTGTGCTTGAATCAACCCGGCCGGTCGCCCAGCAGCCTATCCACTTATCCACAATTTATGAGTCTCCCCCCTCGCGCTCCCCCCTCGTTCTCCGCCTCCCTTTCGGTTAGATTCTTACGTGAGGCACGCTCACCGTAAGGTTAGATTTTTACGTGAGGCAATAGGGTGGGCACGGCCCGGCAGGCCCGGCAGCGCCTGGTCAGCAGCCCGGCAGCCAGGTTCGCCTGCGAACCACGAACGCGGTGTCCTTTGACGGCCCGGCCCAGGGAAGTGGGGGGCCCGAGACGCGACCCGGACCCGGCGAGCGCGGTGCGGGCGTTTGACCAGCGCCCGGCGGCACCGGTATCGTGCGCGCGTGTCGGGCACTGGCGTCGCCCTCAATCCCCAACAGGAGCGGGCGGCAGCCGCCATCGACGGCCCGGTCATGGTGCTTGCCGGCGCCGGCTCCGGCAAGACGCGGGTCATCACCGCACGGCTGGCGCGCATGCTGAGCGCCGGTATCGATCCGCGCTCCATCGTCGCCCTCACCTTCACCAACAAGGCCGCCGCCGAGATGCGCGAGCGCGCCGGCACTTCCCGGCGCGGCCGGCGGGCCGCCCCCACGGTAAGCACGTTCCACGCCCTGGGCCTGCAACTGGTGCGCCGCTACAGTGCCGAGCTGGGATTCCGCACCGGTGCCGCCGCGCCGGTCACGGTGTACGACCAGCAGGACAGCGCCGCGCTCCTGCGCGAGGTGGCGCGCGACCTGCGCGTCGACGCCGACCTGGCGGAGGCCGACCCGGCCGTGCTGCAACGCCTGGTGTCCGCCATGCGCATGGGCGGCGCGGGCGTCCCGGACGTGGAGAGCGCAAGCGAGCAGTTGCGCGGACTGGTGTCCGCCTACCGGCGCCGGCTGCGCCTCTACCACGCGGTCGACTTCGACGACCTGATCCTGCTGCCGCTGGAGCTGCTGCGCGGCGAGTCGGGCAACGACCTCCGGACGCGCTTCAGCCACGTGATGGTGGACGAGTTCCAGGACACCTCGCGGCGCCAGTATCAGCTCCTGCACGGTCTCGGCGGGGCCTCTCGCAACGTGTGCGTGGTGGGCGACGACGACCAGTCGATCTACTCCTGGCGCGGTGCCGAGGCGGCCAACTTCGACCACTTCAGCCGCGATTTCCCGGAACGGCTGGAGATCAAGCTGGAACAGAACTACCGCTCCACCGGCTCCATCCTGGCGTTCGCCAACGCGGTCATCGGCGGCAACAGCGGGCGGCGCCCGAAGAAGCTGTGGAGCAGCGGAGGCGCCGGCGAGCACGTGATGGCCACCTATCCGGACAGCGACGCCGACGAAGCGGAGTGGATCGTGCGCCGGATCCGCAGTCTGGCACTGGCCAGCGGCCTGCGCTACGCCGACTGCGCCGTGCTGGTACGCGCCAACAACCTTACCCGCGCCGTGGAGGAAGTGCTGCTGCGCGAGGGCATCGCCTACCAGGTGTCGGGCGGCATGAGCTTCTTCAGCCGGCGCGAGGTGCGCGACCTGATCGCCTACCTGCGCGTGCTGGCCAACCCGGACGACGACGTGAGCATGCGGCGCATCGTCAACACCCCGCGCCGCGGCCTGGGCGCCGCCGCCCTGGAGCGCATCACCGCCACCGCCGAGGCGCACCGCTGCTCGCTGTACTCGGCCATGGTCCTGATCGGCAGCGGCAAGGAGGCCGCATCACCTCCGCCCGAGCACGCCCGCCTGCGCGCGCCGGCCGGCGAGTTCGTGGAGTTGCTGGAGCGCTTCGCGGCGCGCGTCCGCGGCGGCGAACGGAGCCGTACCATGGCGCCGGTGCTCGCCGACCTGGTCGACGAACTGCAGTACCGCAACCACTTGCTGGACGGCGTCCGGCTCGATGCCGCACGCTGGAAGCTGGCCAACGTCGACGCCGTCATCGACTCGCTGGCATCCTTCGAGCAGCACCCGGACCGCATCACGCCCACCCTGGCCGACTACCTAGCGCGCACCGCCCTGGTAAGCCGCGACGACGACTCCCCGGACCGCGGCGGCGATCCGCGCGGGCGCGTGCAGCTCATGACCATCCACGCCGCCAAGGGGCTGGAGTTCGACACCGTGTTCATCGCCGGCGCCGACGACGGCTCCATCCCGCACGCGCGTTCGCTCGCCGACAGCGAGGCCAACCTCGCCGAGGAGCGGCGCCTGTTCTACGTCGCCGCCACCCGCGCCCGCCGCCGCCTGTTCATCACCTGCCCGGCGGTGCGCAGGCGGCGCGGCCCCGGCGGCCGTCCCGAGCAGCACCCCGCCGAGCCGTCCCGCTTCCTGGCCGAGATACCGCCCCACCTGGTCGACGGCGCCCCGGACGAACAGGAGCTGGCCCCCGAGCAGGCCTCCGCGCTGTTCGCCGACCTCAAGCGCCGCCTCGCCTCGCGCTAGGAACGGAGGGGCATTTGCGCACGGGCGACGGGGCCGAACGGGCAGTCGCATTTGACATGGCGCGGCGGTTTT
Source organism: Spirochaetia bacterium (assembly GCA_965208575.1). Classification (GTDB taxonomy): domain Bacteria; phylum Spirochaetota; class Spirochaetia; order SZUA-6; family Bin103; genus Bin103. The sequence goes on from CBDBOV010000004.1 coordinate 1,310,701, forward strand.
CTTAGGTTGCGTGCGACGGGACAGGCCGGAAACGGCCGTACTTCCTCACCTCCCGGAAACCGCAACCCGATCTGATCAGAACGAGGTAAATCCCATGCCCGAAAACAATAATTCGACCAAGAACGTGTACTTCTTCGGCGCCGGCAGCGCCGAGGGCAAGGCCGAGATGAAGGAACTGCTCGGCGGCAAGGGCGCCAACCTGGCCGAGATGACCAACCTCGGCATCCCGGTGCCGCCCGGGTTCACCATCTCCACCGAGGTGTGCGCGGCGTTCTACGACAATGAGCGCACCTACCCCGCCGGCCTCCGCGAGGAGGTGGCCGAGCACCTGGAACGGCTGGAGACGATGATGGGCAAGAAGCTCGGCGACGCCGGCGACCCGCTGCTGGTCAGCGTGCGCTCCGGCGCCGCCCAGTCGATGCCGGGCATGATGGACACGGTGCTCAACCTCGGCCTCAACGACGCCGCGGTGCAGGGCCTGGCCGAGCAGTCGGGCAACGCGCGCTTCGCCAAGGACGCCTACCGGCGCTTCATCCAGATGTACGGCGACGTGGTGATGGGCGTGGAACATGAGAACTTCGAGCACGCCCTCGACGCCGCCAAGAAGCGCAAGGGGGTAACCGAGGACACCGGCCTGGATGCCGACGACCTGGACGGCGTCATCGCCGCCTACAAGGAGATCTACGCCAGCCACACCGGCAGCCCGTTTCCGCAGGCGCCGCTCGATCAGCTCTGGGGCGCCATCGACGCCGTGTTCGGCTCCTGGAACAGCACGCGGGCGATCCGCTACCGGCAGATTGAAGGCATCAAGGGACTGCTCGGTACCGCCGTCAACGTACAGTCGATGGTGTTCGGCAACTTCGGCGACGACTCCGGCACCGGCGTCTGCTTCACCCGCGACCCGTCCACCGGCGAGAACACCTTCTACGGCGAATACCTGATCAACGCCCAGGGCGAGGACGTGGTGGCCGGCATCCGCACGCCGCTGCCGCTCAGCCGGTTGCGCGACACCGCCCCCGAGATGATGACCCAGTTGGAAGGGGTGCGCGAGCGGCTGGAGCAGCACTACCGCGACATGCAGGACATGGAGTTCACCATCCAGCAGGGCCGGCTGTTCCTGCTGCAGACCCGCAACGGCAAGCGCACCGGTCCGGCCGCGGTCAAGCTGGCCATCGACATGGTGAACGAGGGGCTGGTCTCGCGGCGGGAGGCGATCGGTCGCGTAACGGCCGACCTGCTCGACCAGTGCCTGCATCCGATGATCCGGGCGGAGGCGCGGCAGTCGGCCACGGTGCTCGCCACCGGGCTCAATGCCTCGCCGGGCGCGGCCACCGGGCAGGTCGTGTTCACCGCCGAGGACGCCGAGGAGTGGGTGGCACAGGGCAAGCGCGTACTGCTGGTGCGGCGCGAGACCTCGCCCGAGGACATCGGCGGCATGCACGCGGCCGAGGGCATCCTTACCGCCACCGGCGGCATGACCTCGCACGCCGCGGTGGTGGCGCGCGGCATGGGCACCCCGTGCGTGGCCGGCTGCAAGGAAGTCGTAATCAGCGGCACCACCGCCAGCATCGACGGCGTCCCGGTGGAGGAAGGCCAGTGGCTCACCATCGACGGCGGCACCGGGGAGGTGTTCGACCGCGAACTGCCGCTGATCACCCCCAAGGTGGCCGGCGACCTGGCTACCTTCCTGGAGTGGACCGACGAGATCCGCGAGGGCGCCTCGCGCGAGGCGCTGGAAGGTTTCGGCATCCGCACCAACGCCGACCTGCCGCGCGACGCCCAGGTGGCGCGCGAGTTCGGCGCCGAGGGCATCGGCCTGTGCCGCACCGAGCACATGTTCTTCGACGAGGGCAAGCTGGAGATCTTCCAGGAGATGATCGTGGCCGACGATGCCGCCACCCGCAAGGCCGCGCTGGACCGGCTGCTGCCGCTGCAGCGCGAGGACTTCGCCGGCATCTTCCGGGCGATGGACGGCTTCCCGGTCACCGTGCGCCTGCTCGATCCGCCCTTGCACGAGTTCGTGCCCAAGACCGAGGCCGACGCCGAGGCGCTCGCCCAGGCCTCCGGGGTGCCGCTCGACCGGCTGCAGGCCAAGATCGAAGCGCTGCACGAAATGAACCCGATGCTCGGCCACCGCGGCTGCCGGCTCGGCATCACCTACCCCGAGATATACGACATGCAGGTGCGCGCCATCATGGAGGCGGCGTGCGCGGTGGCGGCCGGCGGCGCCGTCGTGCTGCCGGAGATCATGATCCCGCTGGTCGGCACCGTGGAGGAACTGAGCCGCCTGCGCGCGCGCGCCGAGCAGGTGGCCGCCGACGTGCTCGCGAACGCGGGCACCAGGGTCGACTACCAGATCGGCACCATGATCGAGATCCCGCGCGCCGCGGTCACCGCCGACCGCGTGGCCGAGGCGGCCGACTTCTTCTCGTTCGGCACCAACGACCTCACCCAGATGATGTTCGGCTACTCGCGCGACGACGCCGGCGTGTTTCTCCCCGAGTACGTGGAGAAGGGCATCCTGGAGGAGGATCCGTTCCAGGTGCTGGACCGCGAGGGCGTCGGCACGGTGGTGGAGATGGGCGTGCAGCGCGGCCGCGCTACCAAGCCGGACCTGAAGGTGGGCATCTGCGGCGAGCACGGCGGCGACCCGTCGTCGATCGAGTTCTGCTACCAGGCGGGCATGAACTACGTCTCCTGCTCCCCCTACCGCGTCCCCATCGCCCGCCTCGCCGCCGCCCACGCCGTCCTGGGCATCTCCCCGTAGCGGCGCGCCGGTAAGCGCCGCCGGCGTCATCGACCGGCAGGCCCTTCGGCCTCGATGACCTGGCGATTCACCCGCCCAGCGGGTCGCACCCGGCCGGCGTGCGCACCGCCGTTGCCGTTGGCAGAGGCTGCCGGGGCATGTGCCGCCTCCACTCCCAGCTCCTGGTAACGGCACATTCGGGTCTACTGGAATGATCGGTCGAAGCATGGTATCCTGGCGCCATGGCTGAGTACCGCGCCGCCGCCGTGCCGCGCCCGGTCAGGCGCGCGACGCCGCCCTTGGAGTTTCCCGGCTGCCGGGCGGTGCGCATTGCGCGCGCCGACATCGAGCGCTGCGAACGCCGCATCGAGTACTGGGACGCCGCCACCGAGACCGCCATGATTTGCGATCCGGTCAGCGTCTACCACGAACACCCGGGCCAGCGCCTGCGCGAGCTCGCCACCCGCATCGCCCAGGTGCGCGGCTCGCCGATCGAGACGTTCGGCGCGGCCGACCTCCTGCTGCGCGATGCCGACGGCGCCTGGCGGCGCATCCTGGAGGCGGACCAGACCGTCTACCTGCACCCGCGCACCACGCGGCCACAAGGCGCCCGGATCGAAGTGGGCACCGACGCGCTGCCGGACGTGGTGCTGGAGGTGGACAACACCACCGACGTGCGCCGCGGCAAGCTGTCGCTGTACGAGTCGTGGGGCTTCCCGGAGGTGTGGGTGGAGGTGCCCGAGCAGTCCTCGCCGAGCCGCCCGGCGGCGCTGCGCCCCGGCCTGACGATCTACCTGCTCGAGGAAGGCCGCTTTCGCACCGCGCCCGCCAGCCGCGCCTTTGCGGGCTGGACGGCGGCGGAGATCCACCAAGCGCTGAACGAGCCGGAGCTGTCGGACGCCTCCATGGCCGTGTTGCGCAGCATCGGACGAACACTGGGCGCGGCGCTGGGAACCGGTCCGGACGACGACCCGCTGCTGCGCACCGAGCGCCGGGAGAGTCGCGCCGAGGGCCTTGTCGCAGGCCGGACAGCGGGACACGCGGAAGGCCGGACCGCGGCGCGCGCGGCGACGCAACGGGAGGCCGTCCTGCAGGTGTTGCAGTCGCGCGGCCTGCCGGTGTCCGCGGCGTTCCCCCGCCACCTGGCGCAATTGCAGGGCGTCTCCACCGCGGCATTGGTTCAGGCCGCGCTGGACTGCCGCGACGAGGACGACTTCCTGCGGCGGACTCGCACCAAACAACACTGAAGCGCCCGACGTTCAAGTGACCCGCTCGCGGCAGGCGCTGCGCTGAGTTCTCAGCACCGGCCCGCAGTCGAGCATCGTGGCAGAAGATGCCGCCACCCGAACGGCGGTACTGGACCGGCTGCCGCCGTTGCAGCGAGGCACGGCGCCACTCAACTTGCAACTGGGGAAGCACGAAGCGACGGCGACGACGCGGTAGCCCAGATCCCTTGTACCGCATAATCGGGTCTACTGGAATGATCGGTCGAACCGTGGTATCCTCGTGCCTTGGCTGAGTACCGTGCCGCCGCCGTGCCGCGCCCGGTCAGGCGCGCGACGCCGCGGTTGGAGTTTCCCGGCTGCCGGCCGGTGCGCATTACGCGCGCCGACATCGCCGACTACGAGCGCCGCATCGAGTACTGGGACGCCGCCACCGAGACCGCCATGGTGTGCGATCCGGTCAGCGTCTACCACGAACAACCGGGGCAAGCGTTGGCGCGGCTGCTCCAGACCATCGCCCACTTACGCGGCGCGCCCATTGCCACCTTCGGCGCCGCCGACCTCCTGCTGCGCGATGCCGACGGCGCCTGGCGGCGCATCCTGGAGGCGGACCAGACCGTCTACCTGCACCCGCGCACCACGCGGCCCCCGGGTGCCCGGATCGAAGTGGGCACCGACACGCTGCCGGACGTGGTACTGGAGGTGGACAACACCACCGACGTGCGCCGCGGCAAGCTGGCGCTGTACGAGTCGTGGGGCTTCCCGGAGGTGTGGGTGGAGGTGCCCGAGCAGTCCTCCCCGAGCCGCCCGGCGGGCCTGCGCCCCGGCCTGACGATCTACCTGCTCGAGGAAGGCCGCTTTCGCACCGCGCCCGCCAGCCGCGCCTTTGCGGGCTGGACGGCGGCGGAGATCCACCAAGCGCTGAACGAGCCGGAGCTGTCGGACGCCACCATGGCCGTACTGCGCAGGATCGGACGAACGCTGGGTGCGGCGCTGGGAACCGGCCCGGACGACGACCCGCTGCTGCGCACCGAGCGCCGGGAGAGTCGCGCCGAGGGCCATACAGCAGGCCGGACCGAGGCGCGCGCGGCGACACAGCGGGATGCCGTCCTGCAGGTGTTGCAGTCGCGCGGCCTGCCGGTGTCCGCGGCGTTCCCCCGCCACCTGGCGCGCTTGCAGGGCGTCTCCACCGCGGCGTTGGTAGAGGCCGCGCTGCACTGCCGCGACCAGGACGACTTCCTGCGGCGGACTCGCCCGAAACAACACTGAAGCGTCGGGCGTTCACGTGGCCCGCTCGCGGCAGGCGCTGAGTTCTCAGCATCGGCCGGTCACCCAGCGCCGTGACTCAGTAGCGGTACGTGGTCTTGAAATTCGCGGCGTGTTCGGGCAGGGAGTGCGCGCGCTCGCGCCGTTCTCCAGACAACTCGACGTCCAGGGCGGCTGACGACGCCCTGAAACGGGTGCCGAGCCGCACGTGGCTCGCGCCGTCGGCGAGCCCTGCCTCGGTGAAAGGCGTGAACACCCCCCACGGCGAGGCGAAACCATAGCCGATGCTCGCTTCGAGCGAACCGGTCTCGGCGCCCATGCTTGCCGTAACAGCGAGTTGCCGCGCCACTCCGCTGGCAACTGGGGGAAGCACGAAGCGACGGCGACGACCCGGTAACCCAGCTCCCGCGTACCGCATACTCGGGCCTGCTGGAATGATCGGTCGAGACATGGTATCCTCGTGCCATGGCTGAGTACTGCGCCGCCGCCGTGCCGCGCCCGGTCAGGCGCGCGACGCCGCCCTTGGAGTTTCCCGGCTGCCGGGCGGTGCGTATTTCGCGCGACGACCTCGAACGCTGCGAGCGCCGTATCGAGTACTGGGACGCCGCCACCGAGACCGCCATGATTTGCGATCCGGTCAGCGTCTACCACGAACACCCGGGCCAGCGCCTGCGCGAGCTGGCCACCCGCATCGCCCTGGTGCGCGGCTCGCCGATCGAGACGTTCGGCGCCGCCGACCTCCTGCTGCGCGATGCCGACGGCGCCTGGCTGCGCATCCTGGAGGCGGACCAGACCGTCTACCTGCACCCACGCACCACGCGGCCACCGGGCGCCAGGATCGAGGTGGGCAGCGACACGCTGCCCGACGTGGTGCTGGAGGTGGACAACACCACCGACGTGCGCCGCGGCAAGCTGGCGCTGTACGAGTCGTGGGGCTTCCCGGAGGTGTGGGTCGAGGTGCCCGAGCAGTCCTCCCCAAGCCGCCCGGCGGGCCTGCGCCCCGGCTTGACGATCCACCTGCGGGAGGGCGGCGCTTTTCGCACCGCCGCGCACAGCCGGGCCTTCGCGGGCTGGACGGCGCCGGAAATCCACCGCGCGCTGAACGAGCCGGAGTTGTCGCACGCCACCCTGGCCGCGCTCCGGCGCGTGGGGCGCGCGCTCGGCGCGGCCGCGGGCACCGGGCCGGACGACGACCCGCAGATGCGCACCGAGCGCCGGGAAAGCCGCGCCGCGGGCCGGGTGGAGACACAGCGGGAGGCCGTGCTGCAGGTGCTGCAGTCGCGCGGCCTGCCGGTGTCCGCCGCGTTCCCGCGGCGCCTGGCGGAGTTGCAGCCCGTGTCCACCGCCGCACTGGTTCGGGCGGCTCTGGAGTGCCGCGACGAGGACGACTTCCTGCGGCGCACTGGCACGAAACAACACTGAAGCGCCGGCGCACTCGATTCTACTGGAATGATCGGTCGAAGCTATGGTACCCTCGTGCCGTGGCTGAGTACCGTGCCGCCGCCGTGCCGCGCCCGGTCAAGCGCGCGACGCCGCGGTTGGAGTTTCCCGGCTGCCGGCCGGTGCACATTGCGCGCGCCGACATTGAGCGCTGTGAGCGCCGCATCGAGTACTGGGACGCCGCCACCGAAACCGCGATGATTTGCGATCCGGTCAGCGTCTACCACGAACATGCTGGGCAACGCCTACGCGAGTTGCTGACGCTGATTGCGCAGGTGCGAGGTTCGCCGATTGCTACTTTCGGCGCCGCCGACCTCTTGCTGCGCGATGCCGACGGCGCCTGGCGGCGCATCCTGGAGGCCGACCAGACCGTCTACCTGCACCCGCGCACCACGCGGCCACAAGGCGCCCGGATCGAAGTGGGCGCCGACACGCTGCCCGACGTGGTGCTGGAGGTGGACAACACCACCGACGTGCGCCGCGGCAAGCTGGCGCTGTACGAGTCGTGGGGCTTCCCGGAGGTGTGGGTGGAGGTGCCCGAGCGGTCCTCCCCGAGCCGCCCGGCGGGCCTGCGCCCCGGCCTGACGATCTACCTGCTCGAGGAAGGCCGCTTTCGCACCGCGCCCGCCAGCCGCGCCTTTGCGGGCTGGACGGCGGCGGAGATCCACCAAGCGCTGAACGAGCCGGAGCTGTCGGACGCCTCCATGGCCGTGTTGCGCAGGATCGGACGAGCGCTCGGTGCGCCCCTCGGCACCGGGCCGGACGACGACCCGCTGCTGCGCACCGAGCGCCGGGAAAGTCGCGCCGAAGGCCGGACCGAGGCGCGCGTGGAGACACAGCGGGAGGCCGTGCTGCAGGTGTTGCAGTCGCGCGGCCTGCCGGTCTCGGCGGCGCTTCCCCGCCACCTGGCGCAATTGCAGGGCGTCCCCACCGCCACGCTGGTAGAGGCCGCGCTGCGCTGCCGCGACGAGGACGACTTCCTCCGCCGGACTCGCACGAAACAACGCTGAACCGCCCGTATTCAAGCGGCCCGGCTCACGGCAGGCGCTGCGCTGCCATTGCCGATCCGCGTATTCGCGAACCCGTCGGTGAACGAGGAATGGGCTTGGGTGAGCCTATTCGGACCTACTGGAATGATCGGTCGAGCCCGTTGTATCCTCGTGCCATGGCTGAGTACCGCACTGCCGCCGTGCCGCGCCCGGTCAGGCGCGCGACGCCGCCCTTGGAGTTTCCCGGCTGCCGGCCGGTACCCATGTCGCGCAACGAGATCGAACACTGCGAGCGCCGTATCGAGTACTGGGACGCCACCACCGAGACCGCCATGATTTGCGATCCGGTCAGCGTCTACCACGAACACGCTGGGCAACGCCTACGCGAGTTGCTGACGCTGATTGCGCAGGTGCGAGGATCGCCGATTGCTACTTTCGGCGCCGCCGACCTCTTGTTGCGCGATGCCGACGGCGCCTGGCGACGTATCCTGGAGGCCGACCAGACCGTCTACCTGCACCCGCGCACCACGCGGCCACAAGGCGCCCGGATCGAAGTGGGCAGCGACACGCTGCCCGACGTGGTGCTGGAAGTGGACAACACCACCGACGTGCGCCGCGGCAAGCTGTCGCTGTACGAGTCGTGGGGCTTCCCGGAGGTGTGGGTCGAGGTGCCCGAGCAGTCCTCCCCGAGCCGCCCGGCGGGCCTGCGCCCCGGCTTGACGATCCACCTGCTGGAGGAGGGCGGCTTTCGCACCGCGCCCGCCAGCCGCGCCTTTCCGGGCTGGACGGCGGCTGAGATCCACCAAGCGCTGAACGAGCCGGAGCTGTCGGACGCCACCATGGCCGTGTTGCGCGGCATCGGACGAACGCTTGGTGCAGCGCTGGGAACCGGCCCGGACGACGACCCGCTGCTGCGCTCCGAGCGCCGGGAAAGTCGTGCCGAGGGCCATGCAGCAGGCCGGACCGAGGCGCGCGCGGCGACACAGCGGGATGCCGTGCTGCAGGTGTTGCAGTCGCGCGGCCTGCCGGTGTCCGCGGCGCTTCCCCGCCACCTGGTGCAGTTGCAGGGCGTCTCCACCGCCACGCTGGTAGAGGCCGCGCTGCACTGCCGCGACGAGGACGACTTCCGCCGCCGGACTCGCGGGAAGCAACGCTAAACCGCCGGTATTCAAGTGGCCCGGCTCACGGCAGGCGCTGCGCTGCCACTGCCGATCCGCGTATTCGCGAACCCGGGAAAGCAGGTACCTGCGCTTCCATCTCCACCGCGCGGTCCTGCACAATGGCATCCACCGTCCCGGATCGATAGATGCGCTCGGCAAGCAGACGATCATAGGCGCGGCTAAAGCCGCGGCAACCTGTCCTCGGACCCGGCACGCGCACATCCTGATCTATCCTGACAAGTCGGACACGTCGGTGAACGAGGAATGGGCTTGGGTGGGCCTATTCGAGCCTACTGGAATGATCGGTCGAAGCTATGGTATCCTCGTGCCATGGCTGAGTACCGCGCCGCCGCCGTCCCGCGCCCGGTCAAACGCGAGATGCCGCCCTTGGAGTTTCCCGGCTGCCGGGCGGTGCGCATTGCGCGCGCCGACCTTGAACGCTGCGAGCGCCGCATCGAGTACTGGGACGCCGCCACCGAGACCGCCATGGTGTGCGATCCGGTCAGCGTCTACCACGAACAACCGGGCCAGGTGTTGGCGAGGCTGCTCGGGACCATCGCGCACGTGCGCGGCGCGCCCATTGCCACCTTCGGCGCGGCCGACCTCCTGCTGCGCGATGCCGACGGCTCTTGGCGGCGCATCCTGGAGGCGGACCAGACCGTCTACCTGCACCCGCGCACCACGCGGCCACAAGGCGCCCGGATCGAAGTGGGCACCGACACGCTGCCGGACGTGGTGCTGGAAGTGGACAACACCACCGACGTGCGCCGCGGCAAGCTGGCGCTGTACGAGTCGTGGGGCTTCCCGGAGGTGTGGGTCGAGGTGCCCGAGCAGTCCTCCCCGAGCCGCCCGGCGGGCCTGCGCCCCGGCTTGACGATCTACCTGCTGGAGCAAGGGAGCTTTCGCACCGCGCCGGACAGCCGCGCCTTTGCGGGCTGGACGGCGGCGGAGATCCACCAAGCGCTGAACGAGCCCGAGCTGTCGGCAGCCACCATGGCCGTGTTGCGCAGGATCGGACGAGCGCTGGGGGCGGCGCTGGGAACCGGGCCGGACGACGACCCACTGCTGCGCTCCGAGCGCCGGGAGAGTCGGATCGCAGGCCGCGTGGAAACACAGCGGGAGGCCGTGCTGCAGGTGTTGAAGTTGCGCGGCCTGCCGGTCTCGGCTGCGCTTTCCCGCCACTTGGCGCAGTTGCAAGGCGTCTCTACCGCGGCGTTGGTGGAGGCCGCGCTGCACTACCGCGACGAGGCCGACTTCCTGCGGCGCACTCGCAGCAAACAACGCTGAAGCGCTGGTATTCAAGTGGCCCGGCTACTCGCGCGACGCCGCCGGAACGGAGGCCGATCGCTTGCTTGGAGTCCGTTAGCTCGCTATTCTATGCAACACGAAAGCGCGTTAGGGCGAGTTGGAGGTATGTCGATGAGTAGCCCCCAACCGAGCAGTGCGTCTCGGCGCCGAGATACAGTTCCACGTTGGTAACGAGGAATGGGGGCCCGGGCAAGCCTGCGCCAGCCGCCGCCGAGGCGGACGGCTGGCACACGACTCAGGACAAGCTTCAGGCCGAGTTGGCGAAGGCCTCCAGATGTTGGCTTCGGGAGGGGTGGCGCAGGCGGCGCAGGGCCTTCTTCTCGATCTGTCGGATGCGCTCCTTGGTGAGCGAGTAGCGCGAGCCGATCTCCTTCAGCGACAGCGGCTGCTTGCCGTTGAGGCCGAAGCGGCGCACGATGATGTCCGCTTCCTTCTCGGTGAGGGTGGCCAGCACCTTGTTGATCTGGTCCTTCAGCGCGCTGTCGTAGGCTTGGTCCTCGGGCGACTGGTACTCGGTGTCGGCCACGAAGTCGCCGATGCTGGAGGCGTCGCGGTCGGTCCCCACCGGGCTGTCGAGCGACACCAGGTCACGCGAGATGCTGACCAGCGACTCGACGTGCGCCGGGGCCATGTCCACTTCCTTCGCCACCGAGGCGAGGTTGGGCTCCGCGGAACGGTCGCCCTGCAACTGCTTGCGGGCCTTCTCGATCTGCACCAGCTCGTTGGCGCGGTTCAGCGGCAGGCGGATCATGCGCGACTTCTCGCACACCGCCTTGAGGATCGCCTGGCGGATCCACCACACCGCGTAGGAAATGAAGTGGTATCCCTTGGTAACGTCGAAGCGCTCGACGGCGTTCATCAGGCCGATGTTGCCCTCGCTGATCAGGTCGATCAGCGGCAGGCCCTGGTTCTGGTACTTCTTGGCGACGTTGACCACGAAGCGCAGGTTGGCCCGTACCAGGTGTTCCTTGGCGGCTTCATCGCCGTCGCGGGCACGGGTGGCCAGGTCGACTTCCTGCTCGCGGGTGAGCAGCGGTATCCGGTTGATGTCGCGCAGGTACAACGACAGCACGCTGTCGTCGCCACTGTCCGTGGTGGAGCGCTGCCGGGTGACGGACTTACGCGCACTGGTAGATTTCCTCTGAGGCATAGTTCTTTTCTCTTCCTGTTTCGGAAGTCGTTAAGCAATTTCCATGCCAACATTCACCGGCCGCTCCGGTGCCACCTATTTATTTACTATATAAAATCTTAACGAATGACGACAGCAGCCTGCTCAGGTCACCGTGTCTTGTGCGGTGGGTAACAATGACACAGTTGGCAGGCACCTGTCAGCGAACTGTGTCATTCTGATCCAGTACCGGTGCGCCCGCCGGGGAGAATGCGCCCAAAGTACGCCATGACAACGCCTCAGGAGCCGATGGCGACCTCTTCACTGGCCGGAACGCGTCCACAACAGAGCGCGTATGGCAATGCGCTGCCACACACGCAGGGATCGGCCGCCGACGGACGGCGCCCGCGCACGAAGTCCACGGCGATGGTGTTGCCGGGCGGCTCGCTTGGCAGGCGCAACAGCGGGAACGGTATCCGCATGTTCATGAACAGTTCGCGCCGCTGCTCGGTGCTCAGACCCTCCAGCACGCCGCGACGCAGCAACTCGGTGAAATGGCCCCACAACAGGTCGCGCAGCATGTCCGATTCGGCGGGGCCAAGCGGCAGCCGTCCGCCGACGACGACGTAGCGGGAGAGTTGCAGCGAATGGAATGCCCGCCAGTCGTCCAGAATCCGGTGGTGCTGGCGCGGCATGCCGTAGTCGTTGCTGCAGCGGCGAATGAGGCGCGCCAGCCGCGCCTGCTTGCGGGTCCGCTGCGCATCCACCCAGCAACGCAGCGCGGCATCGCGGCGGCCCAGGCGCGCACAGGCGAACCCCAGCGCGCGAAGCGCGGCCGCCAGTTCCGAGCGCGCGTCGGCGGGACACTCGGCCACGGCGGCGGTGAGCAGTTGCAGGGCCTTGCGGTTGCGGTGACGCCGCAGAGCGCGCCTCCCGTTGCGGAACTGTTGCCGCGACAACTGTCGCCGCCTCGGCGCCGTCCGGCGTGGCTCTCCCACGCCCCGAAGATACCTAGCTCATCGTCCGCAGGCTACCGCGACCGGCCCCGGCGCGGCGCGGTTTCGGTTGACGCCAATTTCGCCGCGTCCTTATATTGCGCGCGAGCCTTACACATCAAATCAACTTCATTTATTGCTCACAGGAGGGTATAGCCATGACCATCAAGCCTCTCGGTGATCGCGTACTGGTCAAGGTCGAAGAAGCGGACCAGAAGACGGCCGGCGGTATCTACATTCCGGATACGGCGCAGGAAAAGACCCAGAACGGGGTCGTTCTGGCGATCGGCGACGACGAGGAGATCACCGTCAAGGTCGACGACAAGATCATCTACGACAAGTACGCGGGCACCACGGTCAAGGTGGGCGACGAGGAGCAGTTGATCCTCAAGGCCGCGGACATCCTGGCGGTGTTCAGCTAGAGCCCGCTCCCCGTCAAGAAGCTCGTCTTCTTCAAGAAGCCCGTCAATGCGACGGGCTTTTTTTCTGCCCGCCCGACTCGTCCGCTGCCGTCCCCTCGAACCCGAGGAACTCGCGCACCCGGTCCACCAGTTCCGCCCCCGGCGCGGTTTCCAGGCGTACGTCCGGCAGCGAGCGCAGAAACGCCGCCCCGTAGCTCTTGCGTGCCAGCCGCACGTCGAGGAACAGCACCACGCCGCGGTCGTCGTGCCGCCGGATCAGGCGGCCGAACCCCTGCCGCACGCGCATCACGGCGCGCGGCAGCGTGAGCGCCAGGAACGGGTCGGCGCCGCTCTGCGCCACCCGCGCCATCTGTGCCGCGGCCACCGGGTGGCTCGGAACCGAGAACGGCAGGCGGCAGATCACCACCAGGCTGAGCGCTTCGCCCGGCGCGTCGATGCCCTCCCAGAACGAATCGGTTGCCAGCAGCACGCTCGCGGTGTCGCCGCGGAACCGGTCCAGCAGGCGGTGGCGGTCGTCGTCGCCCTGGCGCAGGACGGTGATGCCGGCGGCCGCCAGCGGTTCCTGGAGCTGGCGAAACGAACGGTCCAGCATCGCGTACGAGGTGAACAGCACCAACGCCCGCCCGCGGCTGGCGCGCAGCACCGCGACCAGGTAGCGGCCGAGCCACGCCTGGTGTTCGGCGGCGGTGGGCTCCGGGGCATCGATCGGGATGCCGGCCAGCGCCTGCTCCCGGTACGCGAACGGCGACGGATACTGCTCGGTGAATACCGGCCGCGAGGTGACCTCGGCCAGCCCCACCCGCCCGCACCAGAACCCGAAGTCGCCGGCAACGGTCAGCGTCGCCGAGGTCAGCACCACGCTCGGATAGCGGTCGAAAATCGCCGCCCGCATCAGCGGCGCCACCTCCACCGGTGTCACCACGAGCCGCGCCGCCGCCGTGCCGTCGCGGCGGCGGAAACCCTCCACCCAGCGCACGGCGTTGCCCGCCAGTTGGCCATCCGCGCGTGCCGGCACGCTGCCCAGGCGCTCGCACAGCCCGGCGGCGGCGCGCATGCGGCGCGCCTGAATACGCAGTTCCACCGCATCGGCGTCATCGCGGTCCGCCGGCTCGGCGGCATCCAGCGCCGCCGACACCGCACCGGCGAGGCTCGCCAGCGTTGCCCCGGTCGCCTCCAGCGTTTCCACCAGGCCGCGGTCGCCCGGCACGTCCAACACCGCCGCCGGTTCGCCGACGAGCTGGCGCGCGGCGGCGCGCTCCAGCCGGCCGGCCAGGCGGCGCAACTGTTCCACCTGCGCCACTACCGCGCCCAGATCTCGGCCGGCGCCGATGAACCAGTCAGCGCGGCGCGGCACCAGCCCGTGTTGCCCGCCGAGTCGTCCGCCACGGCTGCCGCCGAGTCGTCCGCCACGGCTGCCGCCGTGGCGGGCGCTGACCAGCCGGCCGGCAAGTCGTTCCAGCCCGGTGCGCGCGAGCCGCTGCGAAAAGAACGAGGCGGCGTTGCTCTCGATGGCGTGCGCTTCGTCGAACACGATGCGCCGGAACCCCGGCAGCACGGCCGCGCTGGCCAGGGCTTCGCGCCCGCCGCCGCCCGCCAGGCGGATCGCCAGGTCGGCGAACAGCAGGTGGTGGTTCACCACCAGCAGGCGTGCCGCCGCCGCCTCGCGGCGGGCGCGCAGCACGAAGCACGCCTCCCGGTCGGGGCAGCGCAGCGCGTTGCAGGCATCGCCCTCCGAACACACCAAGTCCCAGGTGGCGCCGGCGGTCGCAAACGGCAGGTCGCTGCGGCTGCCGGTGGGGCTGGCCAGCGACCACTCGTAGATGGCGCGCACCTCGGCGGCGGCGTGTGGGTCGAGCGCACCCTCCGCGATGGCCGCGGGCAGGCCCTGCGCGTCGGCATGCACCTCGCGCAGGCGGCGCAGACACAGGTAGTTGCCGCGCCCCTTGACCAGGCAGCTCTTCACGTCGGTGCCGAGCATGCGCTGCACCAGGGGCAGATCCTGCGCCATGAGCTGCTGCTGCAGGTTGATGGTGGCCGTGGACACCACCACCCGCTCGTCGTTGGCGTCCGCCCACGCCACCGCCGGTACCAGGTAGGCGAGCGACTTGCCGATGCCGGTGCCCGCCTCGGCCGCCACGATCACCTCGTCGTTGAACGCGTCGCATGCCGCCTGCAGGAGCGAGACCTGGCCCGCCCGCTGCTCGAACCCCGGGTGCAGCCGGTGCAGGGCGCCGCCCGCGCGCAGCGTGGCGGCCAGCGCGCGCGTGTCGAGCGGCCTGCGCTCGCGGCGCGGCGCCGGTTCGGCGACCACGTAGATGCGCGACACCGCATTGTCGACGATGCAGAACCCCTTGCCCTGGTCGCCCACCCAGCCGGCGACGGCGAGGTCCGCCTCGCTCGGCTGCAGCAGTCCCGAGGGATGGTTGTGAATCAGCAGGTCGGCGCCGTCGACGTAGGGGGCGAGTACCGGCACTTCGCGGTCGTTGCCGCGCGCGGCGATGGTCACGCTGCGCACCAGGCCGCCGGTATCGCAGTTGCCGACGCAGAACACCTCGCGGCCATCCGCCTCCGCGATGGCGTCGCGCAGCGTGCCGGCCGCCGCCGGCGTAAACCAGGCGCCGATCTCCATCGGGCGCCGGTCGCCGCTCCTTCTCATCCGTCCTGGCTCCTGGCGCGCATCGGGTGCTGGCACTCTATGGCGTGCGCTGGCCATAGACAAGCTCCTACAGAGCGTGGACACACGGCCGCGCGGACGCACCGGTGTTGACCCGGACGGCGCCGGCATAGTACTCATAGCGCTACATCACAGGATCAGTAGAGGAGCGGCCTCCAGGAGTAGGCCCGGCGGATGGTTGGATGCTAGGTCGCCGGGAGCGCCGAAAGGGGCGGGCCGCCGAAGCGGATGGCCGCCAACCCGGCCGTCGCTGGTTGCCGGGGCTAAATCCCCGGGACTGTCACCCGCTGCGGGTGGAGCGCTCTGAGGCCTGTCTCCGGTGTGGCGAGCCCGCCGCGCCTCCCGCCCGCAGCGAACGCACCCACGATCCGAAAGCGAGGTGCTCAAGATGGCACGTATTCCGGTTGCCGTGGTCGGCGCCACCGGCATGGTGGGACAACGCATAATCGCCATGCTCGACGGTCATCCCCAATTCGAACTGCGCGAGGTCGCCTCCTCGGCACGCACCGCGGGCAAGCGATACGGCTCCGCCGCCACCTGGCGCGTGCCGGCGGCGATGCCGGACGGAGTGGGCGGCATGAGGCTCAAGGAAGGCGGCAGCCGGCTCGACAGCGGCGTCGTTTTTTCCGCCATGCCGGGCGGGCCGGCGACCGCCATCGAGCGCGCCTACGCCGCCGCCGGCAAGGTCGTGGTGAGCAACTCCAGCAGCTACCGGATGGACCCCCGTGTGCCGCTGGTGATTCCGGAGGTCAACGCCGATCACCTGCAACTGGTGCGCAGCCAGGGAACGCCGGGCGGGATCGTCACCAACTGCAACTGCGCCGCCATGTTTCTGACCATGGTGCTGGCCCCGCTGCACCGCCGCTACGGCGTCGAGGCGGTGCAGGTCACCACCATGCAGGCGGTGTCCGGCGCCGGCTATCCCGGTGTCGCCAGCCTCGACATCCTCGGCAACGTGTTTCCGCTGCCGGGCGAAGAGGAAAAGATCGAACGCGAGACCCAGAAGATGCTCGGCTCCGTGGCCGGCGGCGTGGTCACCCCGGCGTCGTTCCCGGTGAGCGCGCAGTGCCAGCGGGTGCCGGTCGAGGACGGCCACACCGAGACCGTGTCGGTGCGCCTGTCCGGCAACCCGGATGCCGGCGACGTCGCGGCCGCGCTGCGCGACTTCCGCGCCATGCCGCAGGTACAGGGGCTGTACAGTGCCCCGCCGCGCCCCATCGAGGTGTTCGAACAGGAGGACCGCCCGCAGCCGCGGCTGGATGCCAACCGGCACGGCGGCATGGCCGCATCGGTGGGCCGCATCCGCGCCTGCCCGGTGTTCACGGTGAAGATGCTCGTGCTCGGGCACAACCTGATGCGCGGCGCCGCCGCGGCCGCCATGCTGAACGCCGAGGCGATGCTGGCCATGGACCTGCTGCCTCCGCGGCCGGCGGCGGCCACGACATCCCATGCGGAGGCCACGGAGGCCGGCGTCGGGGCCGCCATGCAGGTGCCGGCGAACGCATGACCGTGATGAAGTTCGGAGGCTCCTCGCTGGCAACGGCGGAGCTTCTGGACCACGCCATCGGGATCGCCGCCGGCGCGCTGGCGGACGGCGTCGTGCTGGTGGCTTCCGCCATGGGCGACACCACCGACCGGCTGCAACAGATCGCCAGCCTTGCCGGGGAGGGCGAGCGGGACGCCGCCGGCCAGGAGGTCGCGCGCCTGGAACGGGAGCACCGCCGGACTGCCCGTGAGTTGCTGGGGGGCACCGCCGCCGGCGCCACCGCGGAGGACCAGCTCGGCGAGCTGTTCGGCGAGTTGCGCGCCATCGTGACCGGCATGGGGCTGCTGCGCCAGTGGACGCCGCGCAGCAACGACGCCGTGCTTGGCTTCGGGGAGCGCGCGGTCACCGTGCTGCTGGCCGCACGCGCGCGGAAGCGCGGCATCGACGCCCGCCTGCTCGACAGCCGTGAGCTCATCGTGAGCGACGACCGGTTCATGCAGGCCAAAGTCCGCCAGCCGGAGACCGCCGAGCGCATCCGCCGCCGCGGCCGGCCCGCAGCCGGGCAGATGCTGGTCGCGCAGGGCTTCATCGCCGCCACCGGGGATGGCATCGACACCACCCTCGGGCGCGGCGGCTCCGACTATACGGCCACCCTGTTCGGTGCCGCCCTCGGGGCAACCGAGGTGACGATCTGGACCGACGTTACCGGCATCATGAGCAGCGACCCCCGCCTGGTGCCGGCGGCGCGCACGCAGCCGTGTATCAGTTACCGGGAGGCGGCCGAGATGGCCTACTTCGGCGCCCGCGTCATTCACCCCGCCACCATTCAGCCGGCGGTACGGGGCGGCGTCCCGGTTTCGGTACGGAACTCGTGCGAGCCGGAGGAGGCGGGCACGCGTATCGCAGCCGACGCCGCACCCGGCGTCAAGGCGATCGCCTGCAAGCGCGGCATCACCCTGATCAACGTCACCTCGTCGCGGATGCTGCTGGCGTACGGATTCCTGCGCCGCATCTTCGAGATCTTCGAACATCACCGCACGCCGGTGGACCTGGTCGCCACCTCCGAGGTGTCGGTATCGATGACCATCGACGACGCCGCCCACCTGGATGCCATCGCCGCCGATCTCGCCGAAGTCGGCGCGGTCAACATCGACCGCGACGCCAGCCTGGTGTCGATCGTGGGCCAGGACCTGTGGGCGCAGCCCGGCTTTCTCGGCACCGCCGTCAGCGCGCTCGACGGAGTGCCGCTGAAGATGATGTGCCTGGGGTCCTCCGACATCAACCTTTCGCTGGTGGTGGCCGATGCCGCCACCGAGACCGCGGTGCGGTCCTTGCACCGCCGCTTTTTCGAGGCCTCACCATGCTGAACCTGGGCGGCGTTTCCGCCGCATCGCTGGCGGAACGCTACGGCACGCCGCTGTACGTATACGAGGCGGGCCGCATTCGGGACGCGTACGCGACCCTGCAGCGCGCCTTCGACGTGCCTGACCTGCGCATTCACTTCGCCACCAAGGCGAATTCCAACCCCTGGATCCTGCGCATCCTGGCGCACGCCGGCGCCTGGGCGGATGTCGTTTCGCCGGGAGAAATCCTCATGGCGCGCACCGCCGGCTTCCCGGCGCGGCGCCTGCTGTACAACGGCAACTCCGCCTCCGACGCCGAGCTGCGCGAGGCGGTCGAGCAGCGCGTGCGCATCAACGTGGAGTCGCTGTCGCAACTGCGCCGCCTCGGCACGGTGGCGCCGGGAGTGGCGGTCAGCATCCGCTTCAACATCTACGTCGGCGGCGGCCACCACTCGCACGTGATCACCGGCGGCCCGGAGAGCAAGTTCGGCATCGACTGGGAGCTGGCGGACGAGGCGCGCGCGCTCGCCGGGCAGGGCCGGCTGCGCATCGCCGGCGTACACTGCCACATCGGCTCCGGAGTGCTGCAGGCGGAGCGGTTCGTGGAGGCGGTGACCAACCTGCTCACGGTGGCGCGCCGCTTCCCGGACCTGGAGACGGTGAACTTCGGCGGCGGCATCGGTATCCCCTACCGGCGCGGCGACCGGGAGCTGGCCGTCGACCGCCTCGGCGCGCTGCTGACCGCGGAGTACGACCGATTCTGCGCCGCCTACGGCGCCCGGCCCGCCCTGTGCCTGGAGCCGGGGCGGTTCCTGGTGGCACGCTCGGGCACCCTGCTGTGCCGGGTGACGGCGGTGAACCAGGCGCGCAAGTACCTGTTCGCCGGCACCGACAGCGGCTTCAACCACCTGGTCCGGCCGGCCATGTACGGCTCCTACCACCACGTGGAGCCGGTCGAGCCGCGCTCCGGGGAGCCGCGCGAGACGGTGCTGACCGGCAACATCTGCGAATCGGGAGACGTGTTCACGCGTGACGAAGAGGGCATCGTGCCGCGCGCCCTTGCGCCGCTCGAGGAGGGCGACCTGGTAGCGATCCGGGACACCGGCGCGTACGGCTTTGCCATGGCCTCGCGCTACAATTCGTTCCCCCTGCCGGCCGAGGTGCTGGTCGAGGACGGCGCCGACACCCTGATCCGGCGCCGCGACACGCTGCCGCAACTGCTCGACAACATCCCCGGCCTGCCGGATGAAGATGGAGAACGATGATGCAGATTCCATTCGTCAAGATGCACGGCATCGGCAACGATTACGTCTACCTGGACCGTGCCTCGCGCCAGCGCGAACCGGCGTCGCGCCGCCGCGAGCGCGTGGCGGACACGCCCGAGTGCGCCGCGCCCGAGGTGGCGGAGGAACAGTGGCCGGCGCTTGCGCAGGCGATCGCCGACCGCCACTTCGGCGTCGGCGGCGACGGGCTGGTGCTGATTCTGCGCGGCGACGCCGAGCCGCTGCGCATGCGCATGTTCAACGCGGACGGATCGGAGGCGGAGATGTGCGGCAACGCAATCCGCTGCGTGGCGCGCTATGCGCGCGACAGCGGCCTGGTGGAGGGCGATCGGTTCAGCATCGAGACCATGCGCCGCGCGGTCGCCATGGAAATGCTTGGCGACGGGCGCGTGTGCGCCGACATGGGCGCCCCGATGACGCTCGACAACGGCGCCGAGCTCACGCCCGCGCCGCGCTGCCCCGAGACACTGACCATCGACGGCGTCGAGCGGGAATTCACCCCGGTGAGCATGGGCAATCCCCACGCGGTGGTGTTCGTGGACGATCTCGACTTCGACCTGGCGGCGGTCGGCACGCGGTGGGAACACCATCCGCGCTTCCCGCAGCGCACCAACACCGAGTTTGTGGTGCCGCTGGCCCGCGACCGGCTGCGCATGCGGGTGTGGGAACGCGGCAGTGGAGAAACCCTGGCCTGCGGCACCGGAGCGTGCGCCGCGGCCGTGGCGGCCGTGGTCACCGGACGCGCCGAGCGCCGGGTCACGCTGCACCTGCGCGGCGGCGACCTGGAGATCCACTGGTCGCCGGACGACAATCACGTATACATGACCGGGCCCGCGGCGTACGTATTCAGCGGCACGTTCACCTGGCACACGACGGAGCAACCATGAGTCGCAATCCAACCTACGCCAGCCGGCGTCTCGCCGGCCTCGGCAGCTACGCCTTCGCCGAGGTCGGCCAGGAAGTCGCCAAGCTGCGCGCGCGCGGCATCGAACCGATCGACTTCGGCGTCGGCGATCCGACCGTCCCGACGCCGGAGATCGTGCGCCGCGCCACCGTGCGCGGAGTCGAGGAGCGGCAACGCGCCGGCTATCCCAGCTACATCGGCGAGGCGGCGTTCCGGATCGCCGTCGCCGACTGGACCGGCCGGAGATTCGGCGTCGCGCTCGACCCCGAGAGCGAAGTCTCGGCCACCATCGGCGCCAAGGAGGCGGTGTTCAACTTCCACGAGGCATTCGTGGACCCGGGCGACGTGGTGCTGTGCCCCTCCCCCGGCTATCCGCCCTACAGCCGCGGCACGCTGTTCGCCGAGGGCGAGCCGTACCACCTGCCGCTGACCGCCGAGCGCGGCTACCTGGTGGATCTCGGCGCCATTCCCACCGACGTCGCGCGGCGCGCGAAGGTGCTGTGGATCAACTATCCCAATTCACCCTCCGGCGCGGTCGCCCCGCGGTCGTTCCTGCAGGAGGTGCTGGAATTCGCCGCCTCCCACGACCTGATCGTGGCCTCCGACGAAGCGTACTCGGAGATCTACTTCGGCGCGCCGCCGCTGTCGATGCTGAACGTCGGCAAGGAGCGGGTGCTGGTGTTCAACTCGCTGTCCAAGCGGTCCGCGATGACCACCTACCGGATCGGCTGGGTCGCCGGCGACCCCGAACTGGTGGCGCTGTTCCGGCAGGTCAAGACCAACATCGACTCCGGTACCCCGACGTTCATTCAGGACGGCGCGGTGGCCGCCCTCGGCGACGAGAGCCACGTGCGCGCCTTTCGCGAGCAGTACCGCCGCAAGCGCGACCTGCTGTGCGCGGCGCTGGTCGAGGCGGGGCTGGCCGACTGCCGGCCGGACGCGTCGCTGTACGTGTGGCAGCGCGTGCCCGAGCACCTGAGCTCGGTGGAGTTCGCCACCGCCCTGCTGCATCCGGAGATCGCCATCGTGACCACTCCGGGCGCCTGGATCTCCGACGCCAACCCCGGCGAGGCCAACCCCGGCGAGGGCTACGTGCGCTTCGCCCTGGTGCCGTCGGAGGAGCAGACGCGGCGCGCCGCCGACCTGCTGCGCATGGCATCGTTCTAACGGCCCGTTCCACCGCGCCGCCGAGCTTGCCGCCGGGCGCCGTCTGCTTCTAGACTGTTGAGCGTGGATCGCCTGTTCGACCGCCTCGGTGACATGCTGCGCGCGGTGCTCGGCGGCGACGGCGCCGGTGCCGCCGAGCGCGGCGCGCAACGCCGGCGGCCGCTGCACACCGACGACCCCGACCTGGCCGCCGCCTGGGACGAGCTGGAGAGCTTCCTCGACGGGGACGACCAACCCGCGCACGGCGGCCCCTCGTCCGCGTCCGGTACGACCGGGGCCGGCGCGCCGCATCCACGCGAGCCGCTGCGCGCCGACTACGCGACGCTCGGCGTGGCCTTCGACGCGCCGCTGAACGAGGTGAAGCGCGCCTACAAGCGCCTGATGCAGGCCCACCACCCCGATCGTTTCGCGCACGACCCCGCCCGCCAGGCCGACGCCACGCGCAAGGCGGCCCTGATCAACTCCGCATTCGCGCGCATCGAGCGGGAGGTACGCGCCGCGCGCGAGTAGCGCGCTGCCCCGGCCGCGGCGGCCGCGACGCGACTGCCGCGACACCGGCGGGTGACGGACGGTTACGCCCTGCGCTATAGTGCAGGCCACGATGATGACCGGTGACGCCAGCCAAAGCGCGGTACTGGCGGCCGTAATGGCTGCGGTCGTCGTGACCGCGTGGCTGGTCAACGGTCTGCTCACGCCGGCGGTGACCCGCCTCGCCCACCGCCACAAGTGGTACGACATACCGGATTCGCGCAAGCTGCACACCGGCCTGATTCCGCGCATCGGCGGGCTTGCCATCTTCGTTTCCATGGCGCTGGCGATCGGCCTCGGGTTCACCGGCCTCGACCTCCTGGACCGGCTGGCCGCGACGCCGCCCGGGCCGCTCATTGCCGCCGCCGTCGGGGTGGCGATGATCTTCGCCGTCGGGCTGTACGACGACTTCGTACCGCTGCGCGCGCGCACCAAGCTGCTCCTGCAGGTGATCGCCGCCACCGTCGTCGCCGCCAGTGGCATGCGCGTCGACAGTATCGCCATTCCGCTGCTCGGCAACCTGCACCTCGGCGGCATGGCCGTTCCCCTGACCGTGTTCTGGATCGTGGGAATGACCAACTCGGTAAACCTGATCGACGGCATCGACGGCCTGGCCGGCGGCATCTCGGCGATTGCCGCGGCCTGCATGGCGATCATCGCGCTGCTGCAAGGCCACCTGCTGACCGCCCTGGTGGCGTTGGCGCTGTTCGGCGCACTCGGCGGCTTCCTGCTTCACAACTGGCCGCCCGCGTCGATCTTCATGGGCGACTCCGGCAGCCATCTGCTCGGCTTCGCGCTGGCCATACTCCCGTTCCTGGACATTGGCGGCGCCGCCACCCTGGGCACCCTCGTGGTACCCGCGACGCTGGTGCTGATCCCGATCGTGGACTGCGGCGCCGCCACCGTGCGCCGCATCCGCCAACGGCGCTCGGTCGGTTCGGCCGACACGGACCACATTCACTACGTCCTGCGTGCCCTCGGCATGTCGGACCGCAAGATTCTGCTGGCCGTGTACTCGGTGTGCGGCTACCTGGCCGTCGTGGCAATCACCACCACCCTGCTGCTGCGCGGCACGGCCCTCTACCTGTTCATGTTCATGGTGTCCTGGGCCGGCGTGCTGCTCGCCTACGGCATCCTGGTGGCGCTGCACGCCCATCGCAGGCAGCGCCGCGGCGAAACCGGCTTTCAACGCGACGCCGGCAGCAACGGCCCGCGGCAGGCGTAGCGGCGCGGGCCGTTGCCGCCGGCCGCGGCACCGTCAACCCGACGGTGAGTCAGTCTTCGAGCTGGTACTCGCGCATCTTGCGATGCAGGGTCTTGCGGCTGATGCCGAGAATCTCCGCCGTACGCGACTTGTTGCCGTGCTGGTGCGTGAGGGTGGCGCGGATGATTTCGCGCTCACCGTGATCGAGCGTCGACCCGAGCGGAATCCTCACCGCCGGAGCGTCCTGGGCGCGGCGCACCGCGGGCGGCAGGTCATGCAGCTCGACGGTCGAACCGCGCGCCATCACCACGGCGCTCTCGACGCTGTTCTGCAGCTCCCGCACGTTGCCGGGCCACGAGTAACGGCGCAGAGCACTGAGGGCGGAGGGCTTGAAACCGGCGAGCTGCTTGCCGTTTTCCTCGGCGAACTCCTTGAGGAATCCCGCCGCGAGCAGTGACACGTCGGCCTGGCGTTCACGCAACGGCGGCACGTCGATGTGCACCACGTTGAGCCGGTAGTACAGGTCCTCGCGAAACGTACCCTCTTCGATCGCCTGCAGCAGGTCGCGGTTGGTGGCCGTCACCACGCGCACGTCGGCGGTGATGGTCTCCTCTCCGCCGACGCGCTCGAATGCCCGCTCCTGGAGGACGCGCAGCAGCTTGATCTGGATGCTCTGGCTGATCTCGCCGATTTCGTCGAGGAAGATGGTGCCGCCGTCGGCCAGTTCGAAGCGCCCGCGGCGGCGCGACACCGCACCCGTGAACGCGCCGCGCTCGTGCCCGAACAGCTCGCTCTCCAGCAGCGTCTCGGTGAGGGCGGCGCAGTGCACCTTGACGAACTTGGCGGCGCGCCGCGGCGACAGCGAGTGGATCGCATCCGCCACCAGTTCCTTGCCGACGCCGCTTTCGCCGGTGATCAGCACCGAGGCGCGGCTCGGCGCCACCTGCTCCACCACCTCCCACGCCCGCTTCATCGCCGGGCTGGCGGTGACCAGTTGGTGGGCGGTGCTGCGCCGTTCCAGCTCGCGCTGCAAGGTAAGGTTTTCCAGCATCAATTGCCGGCGCGACAACGCGCGCTTGACCAGCAGCTCGAGACGGTCCAGGTTCACCGGCTTGGTGAGGAAGTCGTACGCGCCGGCGTGCATGGCGGTGACCGCGCTTTCGATGGTGCCGTGACCGGTCAGGATGATCACCGGAATCGCGGGATAGGCGGACACCACCCGGCGCAGCAACTGCTCGCCCGACAGCCCCGGCATTCTCAGGTCGCTGATCACCAGGTCCACGGCGTCGCGTTCCAGTACGCGCACCGCCTCGCTGCCGGTCGCCGACATCAGGGTGTGGTAGCCGGCCAGCGCCAGCGCCTTGCTGAGTCCTTCACGGATGTTCTTCTCGTCGTCGACGATCAGGATCGTCATGCGTTCGCCGCTCATACCGCCTCCGCTACGAATCCGAGCAGCCGCTTCTCGGTCTGCGGCACCGGGATCGATATGGCGAACGTGCTGCCCGCGCCCGGCTTGCTGTCCAGCTCGATCTCACCCATGTGCTCCTTGACGATCTTGTACACGAGCGTGAGCCCGAGTCCCGAACCGAAGTCGCGGGTCGTGAAGTAGGGCTCGAAAATCTTGCCCTGGATCTCCGGTGGAATGCCCGGCCCGGTGTCGCCGATACGGATGGTCACCGCGTCGGCGCCGGCGAACGACGACACCGACAACACCCGCGGACGGTCCCCTGACGGCATCTCCACCATCGCCGCGATCGCGTTCTTGATCAGGTTGAGCAGCGCCTCGCGCAGGTAGCGCTGATCCAGCAGCACCTGCGGCAGCTCGCGCCCCAGGTCTTCGCGCAGTTCGATCTCCGCCTCCTTCAATTCGGGGCGCAGCAGCCGCAGCAGCTCCTCCAGAACCTCGTTCACCTCGCCGCTGGCCAGGTCCACGTTCATGGGACGCACCGCGAACAGATAGTCCACCACGATCTGATTGAGGCGCGCGACTTCCTCTCCGATCACGTCGACCGCGTCGCGAATCGCCTCCCAGGCAACCGCGCCCAGGTCGTGCGGCTCGGCGCCGAGGTGCCGCTCGATCAACTGCAGGTGGATGCCTACCGCGCCAAGCGGATTCTTGATTTCGTGCGCCACGCCGGCGGTCAGCGTGGTCAGCGCGGCCAGCGACTCGGCGCGCCGCAGGCGCGCCTCGGTGGCGCGTCTCTCGGTGACGTCCTCGGCGTAAATCAGGTTGCCGGCCACCTGCCCCTCGTGGACCAGCGGCAGCACCCCGAAGCTCAGCGTGCGCGTCGCACCCGCGCTGATCGTGAACTCGCGGTCGCGCACGGTGTCGCGCCGTTGCACCGTGTCGCGCAGGAACTCCGCAATCTCCTCGTCGGCAACCGCCCTCCAGACCCGCTGCTGGGCGTACTCGTGGCTGCGCAGCGGCACCAGGCGCACCGCCGCGCGATTGGCCAGCAGGATGTCGCCGTCCGTATTGGTCACCACGATGCCGCGCGCCATGGAGTCGAGCACCATGCCCAACAGGTCATTGTCGGATGCCAACTGGCGGAACAGCCCGCGCAACTGGGGTTGGTCGATCTTGTCGAGCCGTTCCACCGCCCGCTGATAAAACCCCCGCATCTCTCCCGCTACCCTCCTCGCACCGTGCCGGCGCTGCGCCCGAGCGCGCTGCCGAGGCTCTGCAGCGCGTGCCGCGGCTGGATGCGCAGCGCCGCCACCCGTGCCGCGCACTGATCGACCTGGCGCGCCCAACCCTGCAGCAGCGCCGGTGAGCCGCCGCCGCGCAGGCGCACTAGCAGTTGCTCAGCCAACTCGTCCAGGAACACCAGCAGCCGTTCCCGCTCGACCCGCTGCGGCAGGCCGGCTGCCTCGGCGTAGCCGCCCGGTGGGCCGGCAACCCAGCCGTCGCGATGGTCGCCCGGAACGGTGGCGGCGGCCAGAAAGCGTTCCACCTGCTCGCGCAACTCTCCCGTGTCCACCTCTCCCCAGGACAGGAAAAAGCCGCGCAGCGTGGCCTCCGGCGGCTCCTCGGTGCGAAAGATGCGCGCCAGCACTTCGCGCTGATGGGCACGGCTGCGCTCGCGCAGCGCGTACTCGCGCAGCCGCGACCGCAGCGTCGGGATCAGGGCATCGGCGCGCCGCGCCAGCAGAATCACGTAGGTGTCGGGCGGGGGTTCCTCCAGCAGCCGCAACAGCGCGTTGCGCGACGACTCGCCCAATCCGTCGGCATGCTCGATCAGCACCACCTTGCGCCCCTCCGGCCCGGCCAGGTGCAGCCAGCGCTCGACGTTGCGGATCTGGCTGATCGGCACGTTGTCGGTCTTGACGGTTGCGGCCAGCCTGGCTGCCTGCGCCTCGATCTTGTCACACCGCCCGGCAAGGGCGGCGCCGGCCAGCTCCGGGGTCAGTCCTTCCAGCAGCTCGTGCAACTCGGTCACCGGTCCCAGCGCCGGCCGCAGCCGCGACTCGTCACCCTCCCACAGGATGCGGTCGTAGCGGCGCGTCAACTTGCGCACGGCGCGCACGAAGAAGAAGTGGGCAGCCGGCGAACTCGACCGGCGCAGCAGGTCGGCGCCGGCGCGGATCTCCGCCAGCCAGTAGCGCCAGCCCAGCAGGATCAGGTACGGGTAGCTCAGGTCGCGCGCTCTCGCACACGCCGCACAACTGCAGCCCCAGGCGCCGCTGCGCCGGCACGACAACCCGCGTGCCAGTTCCAGCGCCACCGACAGCTTGCCGCAGTACGCCGGGCCGCTCAGCAGCAGGGCGCGCGGCAACCGTCCGGACGCCAGCTCCGTTCTCAGCACGCCGGTAACGGCGGCGTGGCCTATGATGTTCTCGAACACGCTAACACGCTAGACGAACGGCGCCTCCTGCGCGGACGGCAGCGCCGGGAACGGCATGATGTCGAGCAACCGCGGCACCAGCAGTTCCTGCACCCGCGAGTCGGCAAACCACGACTCGACGTCGACCACGGTCTGCACGTGCAGGAGAAACAGCAGCAGGTAGACCACGACCAGCCCCTCGGCGGCCCCCACCGCCAGCCCGAGGATGCGATCGAGCCCCTTCAGACGCATCGAGTTGAAGAAGCTCTCGAACAGCGCCTCCACCAGCTTGACCAGCAGGTAGCCGGCCACGAACAGCACCAGGGACGCCACCACCACGTTCCACCAGCCGTCGCCCCACCACTCGGCAAGTTGGCGCGCGGCCAGCGGGTGGCCAATGAAGGCGGCCGCAAGTCCCGCCGCGACCGCGCCGACGGAGAACACTTCCGCCACGAAACCGCGCACCGCCGCCCGTATTCCCGCCGCCAGCAAGATGACGCCGCACACCACGTCGATGGCCGCCATCACTCCACTCCCGCACCGTGGCCGGGTGCCGCGCTCCCGCCCGCGGCGTGTCCGTCGCCGCCGGTCTGCGCCACGATCGCCGCAATGCGCCGCGCCGCCGCGCGGTCCGCCAGCGCCGCCATGGCGCGGCCCATGGCGGCGCGCCGCGCCGGATCGGTGCGCAACTCTTCCAACACCGCGATCAACTTCGCCGCCGACGCCTGCTCCTCCGGCATCGCCAGCGCCGCTCCGCGCTCGGCAAACAGCCGCGCGTTGGCAAGCTGCTCACCGCGGCTCTGCGTGCGCGGCAGCGGAATGAGCACCGCCGGCGTGCCGGTCGCGGCCAGCTCGCCGAGCGTATTGGCGCCGGCCCGGCTCACCACCACGTCCGCCGCCGCCAGCAGGTCGGCGAATCCTTCGTTCACGAACGTGACCGCCCGGTAGCGTCCCGCCGCCTCCGGCGGCACCCCGCCGCCGCGCGGTTGCCACGCCGGCCCGGTCTGATGCACCACGAACCAGTGCCGGGCGACGGCCGGCAGCGCGCCGTGGATCAACTCGTTGACGGCACGCGCGCCGCTGCTGCCGCCGGTGACCAGCAGCACCGGCAGCCCGTCCGGCACCGCGAGCCGCGCCCGCGCGCGCGCCGCGTCGCCCAACTCCAGGCCGGTGCGCAGGGGGTTCCCGGTAACGCGCACGCGGCCGTGCACGCGCGGCGGCAACAGGGCACGGGTAGCATCGAAGGCAACCAGCACGGTACGGGCCATGGTAGCATTGATGCGCGTCGCAAGCGCAGGCGTGGCATCCGACTCGTGCGTGATCACCGGGATGCGCAGCAGCCGCGCCGCGATTACCGGCGGCACGCTGACGTAGCTGCCCTTGGCGAACAGCACCGCCGGGCGCAGCACCGCCAGCAGGAGCAGTGCGCGCGCACAACCGGCCGCCACCAGCACCAGGTCGGAGAGGTTGCGCAGCGACAGGTAGCGGCGCAGCTTGCCCGCCGGAATGGCATGGAACGGCACGCCGGCGGCGCCTACCAGTTCGCGCTCGGACGGCAGCCGCGAGCCGATCCACGCTGCCTGCCAGCCGTGCCGGCGCAACTCGTCGATAACCGCGAGGCCGGGGATGATGTGTCCGGCGGTCCCGCCGCCGGTGAACACCGCTAACGGCATGCCGTGCCGGGCGCCGCCCGCCTGGCTTGCTTCACCCGTGCTCCGCCCGTAGGATGGCCGCCGTGACCACCGCCCGTTGCCGGCGCCGGCCGGGACCGCGCATCGTGCTGCCGGGCATGCTCCTCCTTGTCCTGACCGGCACCCTCGCCGACGCCGTGTGTCCATCGCAACTGGCGCGCGTGATACCGGACGGCGACACCCGGGCGCGGCTCCTGGCGGAGGGTCTGGAGGTGCCGCTGACCACCGCCGGTCCGGCGCTGACCCCGGAGCTGGCCGGCCGGGCGCTCATCGTCGAGTGGCTCAAAGCGATTCCGGTGACGTACGGGGCCGAAGTCCTGCGCCTCATCCCGCACGGCGGCGGCACAGGCTGCCGGTGGACCGATCTGTACAACCATCTACGCGCGGTGAGCACCTTGCAGGGCATCGAATACTACTCCGGAAGTCGCGGCTACCATCGTACGCTGTACCACAGGTCGTACGCCATAGCGGGACCCGACGACCGCACGCCGCTGCCCGATCCGGTGGCGAGCGCGGTGCCGGCGAGTGCCACGCTGTACCTGGTCCAGGAAGACTCCACGTTCGGCAGCAACGTCTACCAGGCCGATTATCGGTTCGACGGCGCGACCATTACCATGCAGGTGCAAAACCTCACCACCATGTGGTGGTCGATTCTTCCGCTGGTCAACCCGGGCGACTTCCGCAGCGTCCTGGCCGTCACTCCCACCGACCAGGGGCTGCTGTTCTACGCCGCGGCAGGAATCCATACGATCGCCATCGGTGGGGTACGGGAACGCAGCCAGACTTCGTTGCGCAACCGTCTCGATGCGCTGGAGCGCTGGCTGCGCGCACGCGTGCCATAACCCGCACTCGCTCTACGCCGCCGCCGGGCCGACCGCCTGCAGGACGATCATCAGCACCCCGATCGCCGCCCCGATCACCGCCCCGAACAGCTTCACCCACTTCAGGTGGCGCTCCATGACGGTGAGCAGGAGCTGCTCCACCGCGCGCGCATCAAGAGAGTCGATCCTGGCCACCACCATCGCTTCGACGTCCACCGTGGCCAGCAGCGACGGCAGCCGGTCGGAGAGGAACGCGATGCTGCGCCGGGCCAGGAACCGGTCCAGCTCTTGCGCGGTGTCCGGTGCGACCGACACCACGTCCTGCACGGTCGCGGAACCGGCGTCGGCGGCGTCGCCGAGCGCGCCGCTGACCATGCCGGGAATCTGCTCGGCCAGCCGGCTGGCGGTCTCCGGCCGGGCCAGTGCCGCCAGCAACAGGTTGGACAGGGCATCGGCCACCGCCGCCGGCTGCACGCCGAGGTGGCGCGCCGCCAGTTCAGCCACCGATGCGTCCTCCTGCTCGCGGTACCAGCCCTCGACCGCGCGCACCACCGGCGACCCGCCCGAGTTCGGCCCGTCGCCGGCCAGCGCGTCGAACACGCGGCGCACCAGGTGATCGACCAGCGCGTCGAGCTGCTCGGCGGTGTCTCCCGTCAGCTCGCGCACGCCGCGCTCTCCCCACCGGTTCAGGGCGCTGCGCGCCGCCGCCACGATCTGCTCCTGCACCGCGGGCGTGCCGGTCGCCGCCTCGGCCTGGGCGATCACGTCGGTCACGATCTCGGGCATGCGCTCACGGAGACTCTCGTCGTACTGCCCGACGGTCACGAACATCCGCTGCATCACGTTGAGCTTGTCGAGAATGTCACGCAGCAGGGCGCGGCCGCGCACCTCCAGTTGGCGCCTCATCTCGGCACCGCGCAACCAGGTGAACAGCGCCTCCAGCAGCGCCGGCAGGTTGCGCTGCAACAGTTCGGCCAGCAGGTCGACCGTGTCGGGAGTAAGGAACCGGTTCAGCGGCGTGTTCTGTTCGCGGCGGCGGCGCAGCCACCGCCGCACCGCGGCAGCGACCTGCGCGCGAACGGCGCTCCCGGTCAGCGCCGGCAGCACGCCGCCGGCCACCAGCCGGGTGAGCTGGTCGGCGGTTACCAGGTCGCGCAGCCGGCGCGCGCCGAGGTCGTCCACCAGCCGCTCCACCAGGGAGCGCACCCCGTAGATGAACGCGCGCGAGCCGACCAGCCGGCGCAGCATCTGTTCCATGATCCGCCGCACCAGGTGCGGCCAGTCGATCGGGGCGCCGGTCTGCCCCGCGGGCGCCTCCCCGCCGCCGCGGCCGCCGCCGACCGCGGCCGCCAGGTCGGCCAGGGGCTTGCGCGCGATCGCCTCGCGCACGGTGCGGAACTGCGCCTCCAGCATACGGCCGAACGCCTCCGACTCAAGCCGCTCACGCAGCGTCTCGGCGGACAGCAGTTGGCGCGACACCATGCGGCCGATGCTGCGCGCGAGCTCTCCGCGGCGGCGCGGTATGATGCCCGGCGTCAGCGGCACCGGAATGCCGAACAGGTGCTTCCGCGTCAGCGGGCGAAACAGCATGCGGATGGCGAGCGCGTTGGTCAGGTAGCCGATGGCGCCGCCCCACACCAGCGGCAGCACCCAGTTGAGAATGATCGTCTGCACGAAATCCCGCGGCCCGCCGCCCGCCGCGTCAGTTGCCCGCGGCGCGCACGGCGCGCACCAGGGCCTCCACCTCTGCCGCGGCGGTGCCCGGAGTCACCATCTCGAGGTGGGAGCCGAACACCCAGCCGCGCACGCCCTGATGGGAGACTTCGAACCAGTGGTCTACGTTGCCGGCGACCCGCTCCTCGAATTCACCGCGCCGCACCACCTCCACCACCTCGCCGCGGCGGAAGTGCGACAACACCTCCGCTCGCACCGACGGCTGGGCGCGCACGCGCAGGGAGTCGGCCGCGATGACGGCGCGCTGCTCGCTGGTGGAGATGACTGACGTTGCGGGCAGCACCAGGTGCCCCGCGGAGGACTCCTGCTTCTGGCAGCCGGTCAACGCCGCGGCCAGCGCCACCGCGGCCAGCACGCCCGCGGCGCCGGCCCCGCGGCGCACGCACCCGACGCGGCGCAACCACCTCCTGTTACCCCTCGACATCAGCTTGACCGGTGCCTAACGCGGGGCTGCCGGCGCACCGGCCGGCTGCGCGCCCTCCAGCTCCCTCAGCTTCTCGATCTCGTCGCGTAGCACTGCCGCGCGCTCATATTCCAGGTCCTTGGCCAGCTCCAGCATCTCTTTCTCCAGGGTCCGGATCAGCGCCCGGCGCTCCTTCGGCACCAGCACGTTGAAGCGCTGCTTGACCACTTCGACATCGAGCTTCTCCGCGGACGTCTTCTCCTCGCTCTTGCGCACCAGCAGATCCTGCACCGCCTTGCTGATCGTGGTCGGCGTGATGCCGTGCTCGGCATTGTACGCCAACTGGATAGCCCGGCGCCGCGCGGTCTCGGCGATCGCGTCGCGCATCGACTCCGACTCCCGGTCGGCATACATCACTACCCGTCCATTCACGTTGCGGGCGGCGCGCCCGATGATCTGGATCAGCGACGTGGTCGAACGCAGGAAGCCGATCTTGTCGGCGTCGAGGATGGCGATCAGCGACACCTCCGGCAGGTCGAGGCCCTCGCGCAGCAGGTTCACCCCCACCAGCACGTCGAATTGGCCGGCGCGCAGGTCGCGCAGAATCTCCACCCGCTCGAAGGTGTCCACCTCGGAGTGCAAAAAGCGGCAGCGCACGCCGATGTCGGCGAGGTAGTCGGACAGGTCCTCGGCCATGCGCTTGGTCAAGGTGGTGACCAGGGTGCGTTCGCCGCGCCCGATGCGCTCGCGGATGCGCCGGTACAGGTCCTCGATCTGGCCGGCCGAATGGCACACCTCTATCTGTGGATCCAGCAAACCCGTCGGCCTGATGATCTGCTCCACCACCTGCGCCGAGGTGCGCAGTTCCTCCGCCGCGGGCGTGGCCGACACGTACACGACCCGCTCCATCAGCGCCTCGAACTCGCCGAACGTGAGCGGACGGTTGTCCAGCGCCGACGGCAGCCGAAAGCCGTGATCCACCAGCGCCTGCTTGCGCGAGCGGTCGCCCTCGTACATGGCGCCGATCTGCGGCACGGTAACGTGCGACTCGTCGATGAATACCAGGAAGTCCTGCGGGAAGAAATCGAGCAGGACCGCCGGACGCTCGCCGGCGTGCCGGCCGCTCAGGTGGCGCGAGTAGTTCTCGACGCCGCTGCAGTAACCGATCTCGGCCAGCATCTCCAGGTCGTACTCGCAGCGGGTCATCAGCCGCTGCGCCTCCACCAGCTTGCCGTGCGCCAACAGCGCTTCGTGGCGCTCGGTCAGTTCGGCGCGAATCGCCTGCACCGCGCGTTCGACGCGCTCCTCCGGGGTTACGAAGTGCTTGGCCGGATACACCGCCGCGAACTCGAGCTCGGCCAGGGTGTCGCCGGTGAGCGGATCGATGCGGCGCAGGCGTTCGATCTCGTCGCCGAAGAACT
The DNA here is from genome assembly GCA_965208575.1 of Spirochaetia bacterium. Taxonomy (GTDB): domain Bacteria; phylum Spirochaetota; class Spirochaetia; order SZUA-6; family Bin103; genus Bin103. Next base: position 1,343,841 of record CBDBOV010000004.1, read on the forward strand.
CGATCCGCAACCCCTCCCTGGCGTGCGGCGGCAGCAGCTCCAGCACCTCGCCGCGGCTGCGGAACCCGGCCCGCATCAGCACTGCGTCGTTGCGTGAATACTGCAGGGACACCAGCCGGCGCATCAGGCGGCGCGGCTCTATCTCCATGCCGAGCTGCAATTCGACCCGCATGTCGCGGTAGTCCTCGGGGCTGCCGAGGCCGTAGATGCACGACACCGTCGCCACCACCACCACGTCGCGGCGCTCCATCAGGGCCGTGGTCGCCCCCAGCCGCAGGCGTTCGATCTCTTCGTTGATGGAGGCGTCCTTCTCGATGTAGAGGTCGCGGCTCGCCACGTACGCCTCCGGCTGGTAGTAGTCGTAGTAGGAGACGAAGTACTCGACCGCGTTGTGCGGCAGAAAGTCCTTGAACTCCCGGTACAGTTGCGCCGCGAGGGTCTTGTTGTGCGACATGACCAGCGCCGGCACCTGCGCCGCCTCGATGATCTTGGCCATCGAGAACGTCTTGCCGGAGCCGGTTACCCCCTTCAGGGTCTGGTAGCGATGGCCGGACGCCAGCCCCTTGCTCAGGGCGGCGATCGCCGGTCCCTGGTCGCCGGCCGGACTGAAATCGGAAACAACCTCGAATGCTGGCATGCCGTCCTTAAGAGAAGTACTCCTGAACGTGCCGCGCGCGGCGGCTCAACACGACGGTGGTGGCGCGACGCCGCGCGCCGCGCTGGTATACCACCTCGACGCGGTCGCCCGGCTTGTTGTCCTCGAGCGCATTGAACAGATCGGCGATGGTGTCGGTGGCGGTGCCGTCCACGGCAACGATGATGTCGCCGCCGACGCGGAATACCGAGCGCCCCCAGCGTACCGGCTGGTCGCCGCCGCGCAGGCCGGCGGCCGCCGCATTGCCGCCGGCGATTGCCTCGGACACGAGAATGCCGCGCTCCACCGGCAGGTTCAACTGGCGGACCAGGCGCGGGAACAACTGCACCGGCCGCACGTCGATCCAGCCGCGCCGTACCTCGCCATGTCGAATCAGCTCCGGGAGCACGCGCCGCGCGGTGTCGATCGGCACCGCGAAACCGATCCCGACCGAGCCGCCGGACGGCGAGATGATGGTGGTGGTGATGCCGATCATCTCGCCCCGCGAGTTGAGCAGCGGGCCGCCCGAGTTGCCGGGATTCACCGATGCGTCGGTCTGGATCATCTCCTGGATGATCGCACCGCTGTCGGCTCGCACCGGCCGGCCGAGCCCCGACACCACGCCGGTGGTCAGGGTACGGCTGAGGGCGAACGGATTGCCGATCGCCAGCACCTTCTGGCCCACCAGCAGATCGGCCGAGCGGCCGAACGGGATCACCGTGAGATGCAGCCCGCGCGGATCGAGCTTGATCACGGCAAGGTCGTTTTCCGGGTCGACGCCGATCACCCTGCCCTCGCGCTCCTCGCCGCCGGCCAGGGTCACGCTCACCTCGCGGGCGCCGCCCACCACGTGGTAGTTGGTCAGAATGTGACCCTCCCGGTCGATCACCGTGCCGGACCCGGCGCCCGACCCGTACCGCGGCACCGCGTTCAGGAACCAGTGATGCTCCGGCATCAGGGCGGAGACGTTGACCACCCCCTCGTTGTACCTCTGGTATATCTCGATGTTGTTGGCTTCGTCGTTCGAATGGCCGGCGGCGGCTGAGCGGAACTGTACCGGCAGGACCGGCGCCGGCGCCGGGCGAGCGGCCACCGCCGCAACCACCGGGGAGGCGCCCGCGGCGCGCGCTTCGGCGAGCGCCGTGCCAAGCAGGAACCCGATGCCGGCGCCGGTTACGGCGGCGATGCCCACGCTCACCACAAGGTGCCGGCCACGGTGCGATCCCATTCCGCGCACCAATGTACCACGACACGGGGCATTCGGGGGCGTTCGGATTATCGGGGCCGGCCGCGGCGCGCGCGGTCAGCCGGCGCCGGGCCCCCGCGGCGGTGGGGGACCGGCGCCGGTATGCCGGCTCAGTCGTAGTGCCAGTAGATGTCGACGTCGCCGTAGCGGCGGTATTGCAGCGCCTCGTGGACGTGCGCCACCGCGATCCGGTCGCAGCCGTCCAGGTCGGCGACGGTGCGGGACAGCTTGATCACCGAGTGCAGCGCGCGGGACGAGAGCCGCGCGTGACGCATGCCGCGTTCCAGAGTGCGGAGTTCGGCCTCCCCGAGTTCGCAGTAGCGCTGTACCTCGCGCGGCGGCAGGCGCGCGTTCAGCCGCCACGGACAGCCGCGGTAGCGCTGCTGCTGGCGGACGCGGGCGTCGCGGACCGCCAGCAGGTAGTGGTCAGGGTGTTCGCCGCCGCGGCCGAGCAGCTCCGCCGGCGGCGCATCGCTCACCGGGACGCGAATGTCGATGCGGTCGAGCAACGCGCCGCCGAGCCGCTTCCAGTAGTGCTTGACCTCGGTGGTGGAGCAGATGCAGGCGGCGTGACGGCGGCCCAGGTTGCCGCACGGGCACGGGTTGGCCGTCATCACCAACTGGAAGGAGGAGGGGAAGTTCGCGGTCCGGCCGGCGCGCACCACGTTGACGAACCCGGTCTCCAGCGGTTCGCGCAGGCATTGCAGAAGCGGGCGCGAGAACTCCGGTCCCTCGTCGAGCATCAGTACGCCGTGGTGGGCCAGCGACACCTCGCCGGGGCGCAGCAGGCGTCCGCCGCCGACCATTCCCTCCGGCGACGCGCTGTGATGCGGCGCGCGGAACGGCGGCCAGCGCAGCAGGCCGGCATCCACGGGCAAGCTGCCGGCCACCGAGTGAATCTGCGTCACCGCCAGCGCCTCGCGCCGCGGCAGCGGGGGCAACAGGCCGGCCAGCCGGTGCCCGGCCATGGTCTTGCCGCTGCCGGGCGGGCCGAACACCAGCAGGTGATGGCCACCGGCGGCCGTCACCGCCAGCGCACGCTTCAGGACGCTGTGGCCGCGGATGTCGGTGATCTCGCCCAACTCCCGGCGCCACGGCGACGGCCCTTCGGCGGCGCCGTGGCGCGCGCCTGCGCCGGCACCGGGCCGCGCCGCCGCGGGGGCAACCGCCTGGGCCATGGCGGCGACGGCATCGGTGAGGTTGTCCACGCCCATCACGGTGCCGACGCCGAGCGCCTCCGCTTCCCGCCGGTTGCCGGACGGCACCAGGAACCAGGAGTGGCCGGCCTCCGCGCCGGCCGTCACCGCGGTCAGGATGCCACTCACCGGATGCACCGCGCCGGCCAGGTTGAGCTCGCCGCATGCCACCACCGGCACCCGCGGCGCGGGCACCTGGCCGGAGGCGACCAGAATGGCCAGCGCCAGCGGCAGATCGTAGGCGGCACCGACCTTGCGCACGCCGGCCGGCGACAGGTTGACCAGCACCCGGTCGCGTGGGAACTGAAAACCGCTGTTGCGAATCGCCACCCGCACCCGCTCGCGCGACTCCCGTACCGCATCATCGGGCAGACCGACGATGTCGACGCCGGGAATGCCGCGGCGCAGGTCGACCTCCACCGCTACCAGATCACCATCCACGCCGAATGGGGCGTGGCCAAAAACCAATGCACGCAAATGCTGCCTCCCGCCCTGAACAACGGGAAACTATTCGGTACCGCTTCAGAACCGCGTGCGAGCCGCCGCGGCGAAGGGGCACTAGCTCCGGCCGGCGGTGTCCCGGTCGGCTGCAATGGCAGCCTGTACGAGGGCATGACAGCGCTCGTTGCGCGGGTCGCCGGCGTGCCCGCGAACCCAGCGGAACTGCGCCCCCGTGTCCGCCGCCACCTGGTCGAGCATCCGCCACAGCCTGGCGTTCTTTACCGGCTGCTTGGCAGCGGTGAGCCAGCCGTTCGCCCGCCAACGGCGTATCCACGAAGTAATGCCCTGCTGCACGTAGGTGGAGTCGGTGAACACCACCACCTCCGCCGCGGCCGCCTCCGGCTGGTCGCGCGCGGCGCGCAACGCCTGGATCACGGCGATCAGTTCCATGCGGTTGTTGGTGGTGGCGGCGGCCGCACCGGAGTCTTCGAGCACGCGCCCCGGCGGCAGCGTGAGGTGGAACGCCCAGCCGCCGGGGCCGGGGTTGCCGAGACAGCCGCCGTCGGTAAACGCTTCGATCACCGGTCGCCGCCGCGGCCGTTCCTGACTGTCGGTCGTCTGACTGTCGGTCGTCTGACTGTCGGTCGTCTGAGTGTTGGTCGTACTGTGCATCGTGCGATGCGCGATCTTACTACGTTCCGGCGGGCGGCGGCCGGCGGGCGGCGCCGATCGCCTGATTGCGCCCGGGCGTCGACGCGGCCAGCCGGATTCCTTATACTGTGGAAGGTCAGCACGCCGCGCGGGGCCGCCGCCGGCAGGCTGGTATTCCGGCGGTGTAGCTCAGTCGGTCAGAGCAAGCGGCTCATATCCGCTGTGTCAGGGGTTCGAGTCCCTTCACCGCTAGTCGGCGCCGGTCGGCGCAAGGTCGCCCGGCAGCCGCAATCAGAATCAACAAGCCCGTTGCATGACAGCCGCCCCCGTCCTCCACCGTGGGGCTCCAGCGCCAGAGGAGCCCTCCGGCAGAGGGCCCACCCCACGCAACACCGCGTCCAGCCCGAACACGAAGTCCCGGCCGCCCCACCAAGAACGGCCGCCCCACCCAAAAAAGGCCGCCCCACATGGGCGGCCCTTTTCGCGCAACGGCGTTGAATGGATAGCAGGGGCAGGATTCGAACCTGCGACCTCCGGGTTATGAGCCCGACGAGCTGCCAACTGCTCTACCCTGCGTCGTCAGACCGTTAAGATAGCAGCTATCGCTCCGCCCGTCAACCGCAAAAACCACCGCGGCGTACCCCTCCCTGGGTCGCCGCACGGAGCCGTTGGCGGATGCCGGTTGGGCCTTTGGGAGTGGTCCTAGTACTTCTTCAGCGCGGTGAGCTTGCGCTGTTTCTTCAGCCGCTTGCGCTCAAGGGCCTTGCGCTTCTTGTTGCGCACCGTCGAGGGCTTCTCGAAATACTCGCGCCGCTTCCACTCGCGAACGATGCCCTCCTTCTCCACCATGCGTTTGAAGCGCTTCAGCGCTTTCTCAAGCAGTTCGTCCTCGCCGACGGTTACATGTGCGATGGGTGCAATCCTCCTTTCGGACCAACGGCCGGTTTTCGCGGCCGCGGGTCCATCAGGGAAATAAAGTACCCAAATCGTCCGGTATGTCAACCAACGGCGTGGTAACCAGCACATCCGGGTCGACCGCGACCCCGGCGGCACGCACCTCCCAGTGCAGGTGCGGTCCGGTAGCCAGCCCCGTGCTGCCGATCGCGCCGAGCGCGGTGCCGGGCGCGACCCGCTCGCCGAGGGCCACGTTGAGCCGCGACAGGTGGTAGTACAGCGAGTACACCGCCGGCAGATGCTCGATCACCACGGTAAGACCCGTGATAATGCGGAACCTGGCCATCACCACCGTGCCCGCGCCCGCTGCCACCACCACGGTGCCCTCCGGCGCCGCCAGGTCGACGCCGTTGTGTATGGACCGATCGGTGCGGCCGTCGTCATAGCGGTACAGCCGCCGGTCGCCGAACCCGGCGCTGCGGCGGGCGCCCACCACCGGGTACCGCAACCTGCCCGTGTGGCCACCGTCGACCCGCCGCCAGGTACCGAGCAGGTTCCACAGTTCACGCGCCTGCTCGACGCGCTCGGGGTCTTCGCGGCGGCGCAGCTCGCCGAGCCCCGTGCGCAGGGGGATTTCCTCTTCGGCGAAGCGGCGGGTACCCACGAACAGGGGTTCGACGGCCTGCAGCACCGGCACTTCCGCCGCCACCGACTCGGGGCCGCCCATGCCGGTTACCAGCAGTTGGCCGATTCCCGGCTCCGCGGTACTGGGGATGCCGAGCACCGCGACCCACAGACGGTCGGACCGCTCGCCCGCGGCGCCCCTGCCGGCGGCGAAGGCTCGGGCGGAGACCAGGGTCCCCGCGGCCGTGCGCACGCTTACCCGCACGCCGGACAGCGGCTGCGCGGTGGCCAGGTATACACGCAGCGGTGCACCCGGAACGACCTCGCGCGGGGTGCTCAGCAGCGGCGCCGGTGGCGGCGCACCCGCCGGCGTGCGTACCAGCAGCCCGGCAATCAGCGCCAGCCGGCCGTCCTCGAACCGGTGGCGGGTACCGACGCGCTGCCACGCGGACCAGCCCCGCTCCACGAACGGCGCGCCGTCGGGGCCGATCACCGGCTCCAGCGCCGCCGGTTCCGCGGCCGCGGGCAGGCCGGTCAGGCAGGCCCACGCCGCGGCGACGGCAGGCAGGGTGCGCAGGAGTCGCCGGATCACCGCTCCAGGTCGAGAATGGTCAGTTGCAGGGTCTCGACCTGCGCGAAGTGGGAGCGGGTGACGCGGAACACGATGGTGACCCGGTCGCCCGCCGCGAACTCGGTACCGGCCTTGTCGGCCGCGTTCCAGTACAGCGCCGGCCAGCGATAGCCGCCCGCGTCGAGCAGCAGCTTGGCGTGCGCCGGCTGCCCCTTGCCCACCAGGTCCACCTGCAGAATCTCCACGTCGCGCATCAGGAACGCCAGCGGCGGATGGCCCGCGCCGTAGGGGGCAAACAGATCCGCCGTCTGCCACACCTCCGGGGTCAGAAAGTCGGGCGGGATCTCGGCGTCCACCGCACGCGCGGCCGCGGCCGGGGCGGCCACCGCATCCAGGGTCTCGGCCAACTGCTCCAGGCGCGCGGCCAGGCTTGCCAGCTCGGAAGACGCCAGGTTGAACCCTCCCGCCATGGCATGGCCGCCCCAGCGCAGCAGCAGATCATCCACGGGACCGAGAATGTCCGCCACCGGCAAGCCCGGCAGGGTGCGTACCGATCCGCTCGCCTCCTCGCCGCGGTCGGCGACCACGACGGCCGGCGTGTGGAACGCCTCCATGAGCCGCGCCGCCAGCATGCCGGTGATGCCGCGCGGCACCTCCGGATCGATCACCCACAGCAGCTTGCCTCCGGAGCGCTCGTAACTGCGGCGGGCACCCGCCTGCACGCGCGTCCAGGCCTGGTCCGCCACGCCGCGGCGCTGCTTGTTGAGTTCCAGCAGCCGCTGCGCGAGCGCGCTTGCTTCCTCCTGTTCGCGGGTCAGCAGCATGCGCACGGCGGTCGGTGCCTCGCCCATGCGGCCCGCCGAGTTGACCACCGGCGACAGGTGGAACGACACGTCGATGGTGGACAGTTGCTTGCCGTACAGATTCACGCGGCCGAGCAACTCACGCAGACCGATCCGCTCGGTGGCGGCCAGGGCGCGCAGCCCGCGCTTGACCAGGATGCGATTCTCGTCGCGCAGCGGCATCAGGTCGGCGATGGTCGAAAGCGCGACCAGGTCCAGCGTCGCGTTGCCCTCCTCCATCAATTCCGGATAGCGCCGCAACGCGATCACGGTGAACAGCTCGGTGAGTACGTCCAGCTCGGTCAGCGACTGGTCGCTGTAGCGAGCCCGCTTGCTGCGCTCGCGGAGCTGCAGCAGCGACTGTCCGGCGGTGCGCGGATACATCTCCGTCACCTCCGATGCCAGGTCGTGCGGTTCCAGGTCCACGGGTCCGCAGGCACGCGCGATCAGGCTGCGCACCAGGTCCCGGTCGTATACCAGGATCTCGCAGCCGTCGGCAAACCGCGCGAGGCGCTCCGCGACGGCCAGGCCGGCGCCCGGATTGACCGTTTCGAAAAGCTTGCCGGCGGGCACCAGGTTGGTCAGCCGGACCGCCTCGATCACAATGCTGTCCTGCAGCGGCCGCGCATTGAGCAGACAGACCGTCTCGCCGAACAGACCGGTGCGCGCAAAGCGCAGCGCCCACGCCAGTTTCCACACCACGCCGCAGGCGGACAGATCGACGAACGGGTAGGCGGAACCGGACAGCTTGGGATCCACCACCAGCGCATCGGGCACCTCCTCCGACGGTTCGTGATGATCGACCACGACCACGTCGATCCCGCGCTGCCGGGCGGCGGCGATCTCGGTGCAGGCGGTTACTCCGCAGTCGACGGTGATCAGCAGGCGCACGCCGGCTGCTTCCAGGTCATCGACCAGCGCGCCGGTGATCCCGTACGGCTCATCGCCCTCCGGCAGCCGCCAGCTCACCGTAGCGCCCATCTCCTGCAAGGTGTCCACCATCAACGCCGTCGAAGTGACGCCATCCACGTCGCGGTCGCCGAACACCAGGATCGGCTCGTCCCCGGCCACCGCGTCGATGATGCGCTGCACGGCGGCCGCCATGCCGGGCAGGGCGAACGGGTTGTGGAGGTAGCGAGCATCCTCCTCCAGGAGGTACAGCACCGAGCGGGCGTCGCCGAGTCCGCGGCGCGCCACGATCGCGCTTGCCAGCAGGTTCAGACGATAGCGGCGCGCGATGCGGCGCACCTCGGATGAGTCTACGGCGGTCTTGGACCAGTCCATGGCGAACGGCTGCTACCGGGCCGCCGCGCGCCGGCTGGTCAGCGCCACGTAGCGGGCACCGGCGCGGTGCAGGTGCGACTCGAACAGCACCAGTTGATCGAGAACGAACCGGGCCGGCACGGCGCCATGCCCGCGTGGGCGCCGCAGGTCGACGCTGAGGCGAGTATCGCCGTCCGACGCGGCGGTGCCGGTGCCGGCCAGGGCCGCCCGGTCGGGCAGCCGCCAGTGGCGGCCGTGCCGCACGCGCGCCACGGTGACGTGCGGCAGCGGGCGGCGCGCCGGTACCACGAACCCCGCGGCGCCGATACGGTTGCGCGCCGCGGCGAGAAATGCCGCCAAGGCATCGTGTCCCTCGCCGAATACCGCGCACACCACCCGCGCCGCGCCCCGCGGAGGCAATTGCGCGAGCCCGGCCAGGGCGCAGGGCAGCGCCGCCGGGAGCGCCGCCGCCACCTGCCCGCACAGCGTGTGCGCGCGGCTCAGATCGTCTGCTGCGAGGGGGCCGAAGAAGTGCACGGTAGCATGGTAACCCACCGGGGCGACCAGGCGCAGGTGGGCTGCATGGGCGGCGAGTGCGGACTGTGCCAAGGCGGCCAGTTCGCGGCGCGCCGCCGCCGGCAGCGGCAGCGCCAGGAACACGCGCCGGGCTCCGGCCGGCGCGCGCCTCCCGCTCACGGCCCCGCCGCCGGACCCGCCGCCGGGGCCGCTCACAGGATCCCGGCCGCGCAACGCAACGAATTCAGCGGACGCTCCAGGCCGTGCTCGACCAACTGCTGCAACGCCCGGCGTACCTGCTCGGCTCCCGTGAACGAGTACGCGCCGGCGGCTGCCAGCGGCAGGCCGCCGGTAGCAAGCAGATAGCGCCGCGCCGCCGCGTCCATGCGCAACCCGGCCGCGGGCAGGTCCCGGACGCTGCGCGCCGCGGCGCAGTGCCGGCACCAGCTTCCGCCGTGCGCCGCGAGGCGCAGATCCTCGTGCGCCGCGAGGGTACGGCCGCACGAATCGCACGCCTCCAGGTCGGGCATGATGCCCAGGTGCTGCAGCGCGCGCCACAACACCTGCGCCGACAACGGCCCCACCTCGCCGGCCACGGCGGCGTCCAGCCGCTGCAGCGCCTCCACCAGCAGCGCGTACAGGTCGCCGGCGTGGGTGCCGCCGCCGTGGCTGCGCAGGACGATCTCCACCCACAGCGAAGCGGTAAAGAACTTGCGCAGGTCGGCCCGGATCGACGGGTGCAGGCTGCGCGCCTCCACGTCCGTGACCTTGAACGCGCGGCGTACCGGGTCGTGATAAAGATAGGCGGTGACGAGGGCAAACGGGATCGCCGCCGGCTTCAGCCTGCTCACCGCTTTGCCGGCGCCGTGGGCGGTCGCGTACACGATCCCGCGCTCGCCGGTGAACAAGGTGACGCGGCGGTGAATCTCCCCCATGCGTGCCGCCTGCAGCACCACTGCCGACTCGATCGAGTTGCGACGCCGATCTGACGGCATGCGGGGCAGCTTACCGCCGTCCGGCGAACGCATCAACCCCGCGCCGCAAACTTGACTCGACGCGGCGCCGGCAACTAAGTTCAATGCGATGGAGCACCGGCAAATCATCCCCGCCGATACGGTTCTCCCGCCGAAGCTCATTATTCTGCCGCTGCACAACAGTCCCATGTTCCCCGGCGTCTTTACGCCGATGATGATCCCCGAGGGACGCGACGAACGGGTGGTGCGCAAAGCCCTCAATGGAGACGGTTGCGTCGGCCTCGTAATGCTCCGTGGCGGCGCCGCGGCGGAGCCGCAGCGTGGCGCCCAATACAAGCTCGCAGCGGACGATCTGCACGCCGTCGGCACGGCCGCAAAGATTGTCCGCAAGATCAACCTTCCGGATGGTGGAATCAACATTTTTCTGTCCACGCTGAAGCGCTTTCGGATTGCCAAGGTACTGTCTCCCGAGGCCCCCGTGACCGCCGCCGTAGAGTATCTGGACAGCAGCAACATGGAGTCGCTCGAAGTACGCGCTCTGACGCGCGCGCTGATCACCGAAATGAAGCAGATATCGGAGAACAATCCGCTGTTTTCGGAAGAAATGCGGCTCAACATGGTGAACATCGACGATCCCGGCAAGATTGCCGATTTCGTGGCCTCCATTCTGAACATTGACGGTGCCGAGAAGCAGAGCGTGCTGGACACCCTGGACGTCCGCGAACGCATGGAGCGGGTGCTCGTGTTCATCAAGAAGGAACAGGAGCTGCTGCGCATCCAGAAGCGCATCCAGGACCAGCTCAACCAGAAAATCGAAAAGAGCCAGCGCGAGTATTTCCTCAAGGAGCAGTTGAAGGCGATCAAGACCGAGCTCGGCATGCCGGTCGATGCCAAGTCGAGCGAACACCAGCGCTTGTCGGAGGCGTTCGAGCGGCTTGAACTGCACGGCGAGGCACGCGAGCGGGTCGACGACGAGATGGAGAAGTTTGCGCTGATGGATCCGAGTTCGGCCGAGTTCGTCGTTACGCGCAATTACCTGGAGACGATTGCCGCGCTGCCCTGGCACGAACCCGATCCCAAGCTGGTCGATCTGGGCCGCGCCGAGCGCCGGTTGGAGCGCGATCACTACGGCCTCGAAGATGTCAAGGAGCGTGTCCTCGAGTATCTCGCGGTCGGCCGCCTGAAGGCCGGCAACGGAGCCGGCGTCTGGCGCGGTTCGATCATTTGCCTGGTCGGGCCGCCCGGCGTCGGCAAGACCTCGATCGGCAAGTCGATTGCCGGCGCGCTCGGCCGCGAGTTCTTCCGTTTCTCGGTCGGCGGCATGCGCGATGAGGCAGAGATCAAGGGCCACCGGCGCACCTACGTCGGCGCCATGCCGGGCAAGATCATACAAGGCTTGAAGATCGCCAAGGTGCGCGATCCCGTGTTCATGATCGATGAGATCGACAAGCTCGGAGCGTCGTTCCAGGGCGATCCCTCGTCGGCGCTGCTGGAGGTCCTGGACGGCGAGCAGAACCACGCGTTTCGGGACCACTATCTGGACCTGCCATTCGACATCTCTCCGGTCATGTTCATCGCCACCGCGAACACCGTGGACACCATTCCGGCGCCGTTGCTGGATCGCATGGAAGTGATTCGGTTGTCCGGCTACGTCGACCAGGAGAAGGTCAACATCGCTCGCCGCTATCTCATTCCCAAGTCGCTTGAGCGCACCGGAATCGGCAAGAATCAGATCAAGTACCAGGCCACCACGCTGCGCCATATCAGTCACGGTTGGGCACGCGAGGCGGGCGTCCGGAACTTCGAGAAGGCGCTCGACCGGATTCATCGCAAGGTGGCCAGGAAGATGATCACGGACGACCTCGAACTGCCGATCAGGATCACTCCGGAGCGGCTTGAGGATTTTCTCGGCAAGCCCGTCTTCGGTGATGAACAGCGCAACCGGATTACCGCGCCCGGCATGGTGATGGGACTGGCATGGACCGCTCTCGGCGGTGCCGTGCTGATGGTGGAAGCGGTCGCCAACGTTGGTCGCGGCGGCATCACCCTGACCGGAAAGATGGGCGAAGTGATGCAGGAGTCGGCCAACATCGCGTATTCCTTCGTGCGCTTGGCGGCGTCCCGGCACGGTGTTCGCGCCGACTACTTCGACAACCACAGAATCCACCTGCACATACCCGCCGGGGCGACGCCCAAGGACGGTCCGTCGGCGGGAATCACGATGGCGTGTGCACTGCTCTCCCTGGTAACCGGGAGACGGGTACGCCGGTCGCTGGCCATGACCGGCGAACTGTCGCTGGTCGGCAAGGTGCTGGCGGTCGGCGGACTGAAAGAGAAGGTCATTGCGGCGCGCCGCAACAAGGTGCGCGAAATCGTCTTTCCGAGCGGCAATTCCCGCGATCTCGACGAGATCGCGGACAACATCAAGAAGGGAATCGTGTTCACGCCGGTGGATTCCATGGACGACGTGGTCGAGCGCCTGTTTTGAGCCGCTTGCAAGGCTGCCGGTGGCCGCTCGCAACCGGCGGCGGCACGCGGCGGCGCGCTCGCGTGCAACCGCGGTTCGGCTACCGGCTGCCCGGCCCGGGCGTGGCGCTGTGCCTGCTGCTGGCCGGGTGCGGAGCTTCGTCGGAGCCGGCGGCGCCGCCGGTCCATCCCGACTTCTCGATCACGGCGCCGGAGCTGGACCAGGTGCTGGAGCAGCTCGAGCCGGCAACCGCGGCCGGCATCCGTTCACAGCGCCAGGTGTTTCTCGACCTGGTGGCGCAGATGCTGGCCGCCGACCGGTCGTTCCGCGTGCTGGTCGACAAGCAGCACCCGCTGCCGAAGGAGTATGCGCCCACCGACCTGGTCACGCTCGACAGCTATTCGATCACCATCAGCCGGGCCGGCCATCGCCTGTCCCGGCGCGTCCTGCCCGACCTCCTGGCAATGGTCGAGGCGGCGCGCATCGACGGTATCGAGTTGATGGTATCTTCCGCCTACCGCTCGTTCGATTACCAGGCGGGCTTGTACCAGCGGCACGTGGACCGGATCGGGCGCGAGGCGGCAGACCTGGTGTCGGCCCGCCCCGGCCACTCCCAGCATCAGTTGGGCACCGCGATCGACTTCGGCTCCATTTCCGATGGCTACGGCGAGACCGCCAACGGGCGCTGGGTGGCACGGCACGCCTGGCGGTTCGGGTTCTCCCTCTCCTACCCGCGCGGCGCAACCGAAGCGACCGGCTACAACTACGAACCGTGGCACTTCCGCTACATCGGGCGCGTCGGCACGCGCCTGGAACGCGAATTTTTCGGCGGCCAGCAGCAACTGTTCCTGGAGTTCCTCGCCGCCTGGGAGCCGTGGTTCGCGGAGCGCCGCGGCACCGCCCGGCGCTGACGGTTCGCGGCGACACTGCGAGCGCATGCGAGCGGCGCGACGCCGGGGTCCACCACGGGCCGGCCGCGCGCGCGGGAACCGGTCAGCCCGGCCTGCGCGGCTTGCCCGACCTGCCGGCGAGCTGATCGGCGGAGATGGCGAGAGCGCCGGCACGCACGACGCGCGCCGGCGACACGGTGGCATCGACCACCGTGGAAGGCTGTGCCGCGGACGGCGGCCCATCGTAGACCAGCAGGTCGGCGGCGGCCCCGAACGCGCGCTGCAGGGCGTCACGGTCGCGCAGCGGCGGCTCGCCGGCCCGGTTGGCGCTGGTCGAGTAGATCGGCCTGCCCACCTCGGCCGCGATCGCCCGCAGCGCCGGGTCGCCGGGCACCCGAACGCCGAGCGTCGTCACGCCCAGGCCGCGGCCGCAGCGTGCCACCACCGGCAGCACGATGGTCAGCGGTCCGGGCCACAGCGCGGCCAGCGCGGGCGGTGGCGCGGTGCCGGTCACGGCCTCCGCACCGGCGGCGTCGGCCACCAGCACCAGCATCCGCCGCGCCTCGTCGCGGCCCTTCAGTTCCGCGAGTCGAGTGCCGGTGTCGGGCGCCACGCCGTGCAGCCCATACACCGTGTCGGTGCGCATGACGACGATGCCGCGCCGCTGCAGCACGGCGCATATTTCCGCGTGGCGCGGATGATGCGCGTGATGCGCATGATGCGCGTGATGCGGGTGGTGCGCGGCTGGGGACATGCGGCGGGCTACAACCGGTAGACCGTTACGTCTCGCCGGCGGCGGCGCGCCCTTCTGCGCCGTCCCGCGGGTTCCGCCTCCGCCTCGCCGCCGGGCGCGGCCTTGGCCGGCGCTTGGTCATTCTGGCGCGCGCGCGACTCGCCGGTGGCGGACGGCCGCGAAGGGGAGGGATCGGTCGCCTCCCGCGCCGGCGCCGGGGGGTGCGGCCGGTCGCCGCGGCCGGATGCCGCCCCGGCGTGAGCGCGCCGCCGGAACGCGCGCAGCATGCTGAGCATGGCAAAGGAGCCGGCGCCGAGGCACAGGCCCAGGGCCAGGGCGTTGAACGGTTCGCGAGGCGCCGGCGGCGTGTGTTGCAGCAGTGGAGCCACGCCCGCAAATTCGCTCCCGGAACGCGGGCCGGACGCGGCGGTGGGGTCGACCGGCACCGGTCCCACCTCGATGACCGTCTCGCCGGGCCGGAAATACCCGCTCTCGCGCGCCAGCAGCCGCAGTGCCTCCGGGTTGTCGCGCAGCACGGCGACGCGCTGCTGCAGACTCCGGTGCCGATCCTGCAGCGCCATGATGCCGTCGGACACGTGCGCCTGGTACGCGCGCAGGTCGTGGTAGTTGGACAACCCGGAGGCGCCGAACAGGAACGACAGCACGATGGCGATCACGAGACCGGCAACGGTGCAGTAGAACAACCGCGGGACACTCACCTCACCTCTAGCCACGGCACCTTGCCGCGACTTCTTGAACGGCATCGGCATCAACTACCGTAGCAGGAGGCCGATACTCAATGTGAGGGATTCAATGGAGCAGAATACGCGCCCGGCGCCTGACAATGATCTGGAAGCCTACGGCGACTGGGTGACGGTCGATTCGGCCGCACCACCGGCGGCCGCGGTCCGGCAGCCCCCGGCAGCGACCGCGGACGTGGACACCGCAGCGGAACTGACCGGCGCCGAGGAGGAATTCCTCGGTCGACTGAGCGATGCCGACCACGCGGCCGCCGGAGCGTTCGCGCGCGATGCCGGCCACCCGGCGCACAACGGCAACGGCAACGGGGAGGCAGAGACCGGAATCGGTCACCCCGGAGCGCACGCCGGCGGCCCGGCCGCGGGCGATACGCCCGCCACGCCATTCGCCGATGAGCCGACCCGGTCGCCGGGTCCGGCACGGTCACCGGGCAGCGCCGGCCGCCCGGCTCTTGCGGACCAGCCACCGCCATCGGACCGGGTCGCGCTGGCCGCGGGCGCTGCCGCATCGGCTGCCTACCCCGGCGCGGCCGGCGGAGCCGGCCGGGCTGGAATTGCCGCGTCGGCCGTGCCGGCGCCGCCGCCCGCGGTGGTACCGGCGCCGCTGCCGGCCGTGCCCGCGCCCGCGCCGGTGCGGCCGCGTGCCGTCGTCAACGCGGACCACGCAGCCGCGCCGGCGAACGCCGCGGCAGACCCGCCGGCGCCGCCGAAGGAGCAGGCGCCCGAGGCCGGCGGCGGCCAACTGGCAGACCTGGATCGGCGGGTGGCCGCCCTGGAGAGACGGGTTGCCGCGCTGGCCGCGGACAGCGGCGCAATCGCCGCTCGCGCCGGTCTGTTGCAAGCGGGCGGCGACCCGGGCGAAGTGCAGGTCTCGATCGAGGAACTCGACGGCGAACCGGCGGACGAAGCCGCCGGTCCCGGGGCGCAGGCGGCCGACGCGGCGCCCGCGGCAGCGGCATCCGACAGCCAGCTCGCGCCCATGATCCGGCTGGTACCGATCGACGAGGAAGACGAACACGCCGCCCACCTGCCGGCCGAAGGCGAAGCGGAGGCCTCGGCGGGCGCAGCGGCGACAGCGGGCGAGCCGCCGCCTGAGGCAGCTCCGGCGCCGCCCGACGACTCGTTCCGCAACGACGTCCGCGAAGTACTCCGCTATCTCGACCAGTTGCTCGACGATCTGCCGCCGGAGCGGGTGCGCGAGTTCGCCCAGTCGGCACACTTCGCCACCTACAAGGCTCTGTTCACGGAACTGGGCCTGGACGAGTAGCGCGAAACCGGAATGGGGCAAGAACCAATGCGTAACCGGCAACACACCCGCCTGATCCGACTGTTCGGCATCGCCGCGACCGGGTTCCTGGTGTTCCTGGTGTGCCTGCTGGCGATACGCGTGTACGTGGCACGCGAAGCCGGCGGGCGCACCGCCGCCAGCCACTTCGAGTTGCTGCACCGGGAACTGGCCGACGTGTACGTGGCCAACGGCAGCGTGCAGTCGCCGGTATTCCGGGAGAAGGTTGCGGCGCTGGAGGGCGAGGCCGGGCTGGTGGCGTTGCTGCTGCGCGGGCCGGAGGGCGTGCGCTACGCGTTCGACAACACCTGGGAGATCGTGAAGCTCGCGGGCGGCAAGCTGGATGAGTTGCGCGTCCCGAGCCTGCACGCGGAGTACTCCAGTGCGTTCCCGGCCGAGCCGGCTACCGTTCTGACCGCGGTGTATCGCCTGGTCACCCGCGACCATGCGTTCCGCATCGTGCGGGACGCGCTGTTCCTGGTGATCGCGTTCCTGCTCGCCTGTGCCATAGCGCTGCTGCTCATCATTACCCTGACGCCGCAACGCGCGTCCGAGGACAACACCCCGTGGCCGAACGGCCCCTTGGGTGAGGACGTCGAAGTCGAAGCCTCGCCGCCGGCGGCCGCCGTGCACATCACCGTGCTCGAACCGCAGGAGGCGCTTGGCGACCGTTTGCGCGGCGAACTGGAACGCGCCACGGCGTTCGGCACCGATCTCAGCCTGGCGCTGGGCGTGCTGTTGGCGGCGGACGCCACCACCGACGACAGTTCCGCACGGCTCGCCGGGCTGGTGCGCGAACTTGCCGTGCTGCCCGAGCTGGCGTTCGCCTACGGCGCCAGCGGCTTCGCGCTGATCCTGCCGGAAACCAACCTGGATACCGCGATTGCGCAACTGGAGCGATGGCGGCGGGCCGCCCTTGACGCCGGCCTGTTCGTGGCGATCGGGATCGGCGACCGCGCCGGGCGCGACCTGGACGGCCAGCGGCTGCAACTGGAGGTGGAGCACGCCCTCGGGCGCGCCATGGCGAGCGGAGGCCACAACCTCGTTGCCTTCCGGGCCGACCCGCAGCGCTACCGCGTCCTGCAGGCAGCCGCGCGCCACTAACAGCCGGGCCGGGCGGGCGTCAGTCCCGGAACGGGATCGACAGTTCCTGCAGATCGCGGGTCAGGAACGAGCCGGAGAACTCCCGCCGCGCCTCGCGCAGCAATTGCTTGAGATCGCGCTCCGTGTAGCGTGGGCTGTAGTGAATCAGTCCCATCCGGCGCACCCCTGCCACGCGGGCGAGCGCGCCGGCCTGGCGCGCGGTGAGGTGCTTCTTGTCGCGCGCGCTGTCGCGCAGATCCTGGGAGAACATGCCCTCGCAGATCATCAGGTCGGCATCCGCCACGAACCGGTCGAGGCCGCCCACCATCGCCGTATCGGTAATGAACGCGAACTTGCGCCCCGGGCGGGCGGCCCCCATCACCTGCGCCGACTCGATCACGCGGCCGTCGCCCAAGGTGACCGGTTGGCCGCCCTGCAGCCGGCCCCACAGCGGGCCGCGCGGCACGCCCAGCTCCTCGGCGCGTTCCGGATGAAACTCGCCGGGCCGATCGTGCTCCACCAGCGTATAGCCGAGACACGGTTTCGAATGACGCAGGCGGCAGGCGTGCACCTCGTAGCCGTCGCCGGCAGCCAGCCGGCCGCTGTCGAATGTTTCGTGAATGACGATTTCGTAGTCGATGTAGATGTCGAGAATGCGCAGGCTGTGCTCGATGTAGGCGCGTACGCGCGGCGGCCCGTACACGTGCAGCGGCTCGCTGCGCTCCACCTGCGCGGAAAGCGACAGCATGCCCGGCAGTCCGGTGACGTGATCGGCGTGGGTGTGGGAGATGAAGATGTGCGAGATCTTCTTCCAGCGCAGACCGAGGCGGCGGAACGCGATCTGCGTCGCCTCCCCGCAGTCGAACAGGAACAGCTCACCCTCGCGGCGCACCAGCACCGACGTAAGGCCGCGCCCCGGCAGCGGCATCATGCCGCCGGTGCCCAGAATAAACACCTCAATGTTCATGGCGAATAGTCAGAAAATACCCGAAAGGCCGAATCGAGCCGCCCGAGTATACCGATCCCACCCTCCCGCCGACAACCTTGACCGGTCGGCGCGGTCGGCGCGTGTCGGCGCGGCGGCGCCTGGCTTCGTCGTCAGCGGTGGCGACCGCCGACTACGCGACCGTCGGTGCAGACGATCTCCCGGTTGCGTGCGCCCTGCTCCTCCGACACCAGCTCCGGTCGCTGCCCGTCCGCCCGCGCGCCGCGGACGGGTTCCCGCACGATTCGCACGCGCACGCCGCTCAGCGCGTCTTCGGTACCACGAGCATGCGCGGGCGGCGCTGCTCTGCGACCTTGAACAGCGAGAATGTCTGGTTGACGTAGTTGACCACACTCGCGATGTGTGCGAGGTAGGCTTCGAGCTCCGGCGTGCGTGCGGCTTCGACCAACTGGATCGGCCGGTCCGGCGGCAGCGTCTCGAACTGGCAGTAGAACAACGGCTCGCCGCGCGAGAGCCGCAAGGTCTTGCCGGTATCGTGCCATTCGAACGCCCACATCAGCGGACGCGGCCAGACGTCGATCGGAAAGCGGCCGCCGAAAATGGTGCCCGGCCACGGCTCCGGCCGGTAGTGCATGAACGGGGCGACCTGTGCCAGATAGACCGGTTCGTCGGCGACGAACACGTAAGGCAGCGACATCTGGATGGTCGGGCGGTCGGCATGGCGCCACTCCGCCTCGTCGACGAGGTGCAGCACCGATGCGAGCTTGTTCATCCGCACCGGGGAGCGCCCGCCGAGGAGGTTGCGCAGCCCCGGCCTGCCTTCCTTGCCGCGCACGAAGGAAAGGTGCAGGTCGAACGGGCACTTGACCTCGAAGTAGCGGCTCTCCAGATTGATGACCGCCGGACACCGCGACGCGGACTTCGCGTGACGCCGGTTGATCTCCGCGGAACGGACGCGCACCGGCGCGTCGTAGATTACCCCGCCGCGCTCCTCGGTCAGCAACCACCCGATCTTGGCCGGTCCCGACGCGGGCGCGTCATCCGGGACCGAGTGCGTAACGCGAATCTCCATGCTGACTCATACCTCTGATCGCGCGATTCCCGAAACCGACCGAATCGGCCTCGACGAAACGTGATCCGTCCACCGGCGCACCGCCGCGCCGGGTGGCAACGCCGAACCGGCAACCGTGACTCCGGCAGCAGAGTAGCCTTCCTGCCCTCGTACATCAATACAACGCATTGACTCATCGAAAATCTAACCGTAGCGAAAGCATGCCTCATCTAAAAATCTAACCGAACGGGCTGGACCTTCCGGGTCCGGTTGGAGCCTCTCCGAGGGACGTGAGGAGGTTCCGGAGGAGATGGGGTTGAAGATGAGTTCAAGGCGAGAGCTCACCGAGCAGCACGCGCAGCGGTATCGTCGGGCGGGCAAGAAGGAGAAGGGGCGCATACTCGACGAGTTCGTCGAGTCGACCGGGTACCAGCGCAAGTACGCGATCCATCTGTTGACCTGGTGGGGACGGACCCGCATGGTGCGAGTCGACGGCACACTGGTGAAGCTGGTGGTCGGGCGTCCGCGGCCTGCCCAGCGCCGCGTGCGACCGCGGCGCTACGACCAGGAGGTGCTGGTCGCTCTGAAGCTGATCTGGTACGTGTTCGACTGCATGTGCGGCAAGCGCCTGGTGGTCGTGCTGCGCACCATGCTGCCGACGCTGGAGTCGTTCGGCGAGATCGAGCTGACCGCAGCGGTGCGCGGCAAGCTGCAGACCATCAGCGCCGCGACCATCGACCGGCTGCTGCAGCAGGAGCGCGCACGGCTGCGCCTGAAGGGTCGCACGCACACCAAGCCGGGCACCCTCCTGAAGGATCAGATCGCGATCCGAACCTTCGCTGACTGGGACGAGCAGGAGCCGGGCTTCTTCGAGATCGACTTGGTGGGCCATGAAGGCGGCAACGCGTCAGGCGACTTCTGCCACACGCTCACCATCACCGACGTTGACACCGGCTGGGTCGACCTGTACGGCGTGCAGAACAAGGCGCAGCGCTGGACCCACGAGGCGATCGACGCTGCCCGGCAGAGCCTGCCGATCGTGATGCGGGGGATCGACACCGACAACGGCAGCGAGTTCATCAATCATCATTTGCTGCGCTATTGCGAAGCGCACGGCATCACGTTCACTCGGGGTCGCCCGCATCGCAAGAACGACACCTGCTACGTCGAGCAGAAGAATGGCCACGTGGTGCGACGGGCGGTCGGCCACCTGCGTTACGACACCGACCGGGAACTGGCTGCCCTCAACGCGATATACCGCCCGCTGTGCCTGCTGGTGAACTTCTTCTATCCCTCGGTGAAGCTGGTGAAGAAAACCCGCACCGGCAGCAAGGTGCGCCGCATCTATGACGACCCGCAGACGCCGTATCACCGCATGCTGGCCTCCGAGTCGGTGAGCGAGA
The DNA here is from genome assembly GCA_965208575.1 of Spirochaetia bacterium. Classification (GTDB taxonomy): domain Bacteria; phylum Spirochaetota; class Spirochaetia; order SZUA-6; family Bin103; genus Bin103. The sequence goes on from CBDBOV010000004.1 coordinate 1,364,309, forward strand.
AGGTGAAGAACCGCCTCAAGCAGCAGTACGCGACGTTGAATCCGGTCGCCCTCAAGCGCGAGCTGACCAGGTTGACCGAGGATCTGCTGCAGCTGAACGTCAGCAAGACCGCCAAGGCCGCACCAAGCACGGTGCAAACACCGAGCGAGGAGCGTGGTGGCAGCGGTCGCACGGCAAAATGACCCTCTCAGGCGGGTCTGACGGTCGATAATCGGAGAATGGGCGGTCAGCGATGAGAAAACGTCGCCTCAGCCGCGCTGTAAGGCCCCTCCACGACACGAGGTGGTGTCTGGATACCCCCGTGTCTATGCATAACCATGCAATTCAGTGCAACTTTATCCGCGACCGTAAGCCGGGTGGCGGAGTCCCGGTGCCGTCCCTGCAGTGCCTCGGCGAGGCGATTGCGGACCGCTGCCAGCCGGCTGCGTACCCGCCTGATGCTCTTTTCCAGGGCCCGGCGCACCGGTTCACGACCCGTGCGTCGGGCTCCGGCGGCGCAAGGTCATGGCTCGGCAGCGCGTCAAGGTTGAACTGCTCGCGCAGGTACTTGAAGAAGTTCTCCTGCGACCAGCGCGAGAACATGGCGCCGGCGACCTGCGCCAACGGCATCTGCGGGTGCGTGGTGATCACCGCCACCTGACGACCGTTGGCCAGACGCCGCCGGATCTGGCGCACCACCAGCCCGTTGCGCAGCATGATCGGCTGCTCGGCCAGATCAACCGCAGTCGTGCTGGTGCCGGCGGGACCATGGATCGGTACCTCGAAGGTGTGGAAGTCTTCCGGCAGCCAGTCCGCGCCGTTGAAGTTCTTGTGCCAGGTGATGCAGGCGATGCCACGCCGGGCCAGGCGCTTGAACAGGTCCGGGCTCCAGCCCTCGCGGTCGAACACCAGGGTCAGCTGCGGGGTACCGGCCGGTGCTCCGGTCAGGTCGGGGGCCGCTTCGGTCACCACCCCCAGGTGCTGCAACTGCGGCACCACGTCGTGCTTGATCGCATTCACCGGCTTCGGGTCCAGCGCCTTGTGCAGGCACAGCAGCGGTGCGCCGCCGAGGGCGTTGATCCAGTAGCTCACCGACGCCGGCAGACACAGCTTCTGGCGTGCGACGAAGTGTTTCGGCAACCGCCCGTTGCGCCCGGTGTACACCTTCACGTGGCCATCCACGGCCAGCGTCGTCCAGTCGTCGTCGTGCTCGCTGGCCCAGGTACGCGCCAGTACCGATTGCCAATCGCGCACGGTGTGCTCGGCGCTGGCCAGCAGCCTGATCTTGCGGCGCAGCGTCTTGGTCTCCGGACAGCGGTCGAGGCCGAGGATGGCGCCCCACTCGCCGGGTGCCTGGTAGCGCAGGCTCTCGGGGTTGCGCACCCGGGCCAGGGTCATGCAGGCGACGAACAGGAGGATGGTGGTCAGGCCGTAGAATCCGGCCGGCAGGCGGAACAGGCGGTTGGCGGCGGTGAGCAGGCCCTCGCGCAGCAGCATCGCCAGTGCGGCCAGCACGCCGCCGCCAGCGACCGCGTGGGCGGGCTCGACGAACGCTGGTGTGGCCTCGGTCAGCAGGCCGGCTCTGGCGAGCGTGCGGCGTTCCACGTCGCGCGCCGCGCGGCCCATGGGCGCGTGCTTGTCGCGGGCGTCGCGGCTGGCGCGCTCAGTGGCGACCGCCGGGTCGCTGACCGCGGCGGCGGTGCTGACCGGGTGATCAGTGGTGGTGGCCGCCGGCGCAACCTCGGCGCTGGCGGCGGGCTCCCGGGTGGGATCTGTGATGACGCCGGCGCGGCGGTTCTCGTTGAAGGTGCTCACCGGGATGCCGAGTTCGCGAGCGCAGGCTGAGCCGCTCATCCCGGAAGCGAGCAGCTTGGCTGCCTGGTCCGCCATCTCGGCGTCGTCCACGGTGGCCTCCACGGCACCGCGCCGGCTGACTCCGGTCGGGCTACGCCCTCCGTCCGTCAGCGGGGTACAGCATCTCCTCCGCCCCGTTCGATCCCGACGGCTCCGGTGTCGCAACCTCGTCGCCTACCCCGTCCCGGCGGTGGGGAATTGTCATGACCCTGCCCCGGGCAACGCACCTCGGTGCAGTTGTCCGGGGCGCCTCGCTCCGTGCGCTCCGCAGCAACCTGCGCGCCGCTCGCGGCGTGGGCGGCATCACCCGGCTCGGCAAATGACTTCTGAGCGTCTCTGACGCCCGTATATCCGTGAGCCAGACGGTCGGCGTCAAGAAATGTCGCCTCAGCCGCGCTGTAAGGCCTCTCCGCGACACGAGGTGGTGTCTGGACATCCCCGTGTCACCAGCACCGAAGTCGCCTCCAGACCCGTCCGCCCCCTCTTCGGTCAGCGACACGACACGGCACCGACCACCTCCCTGCCGTTGACGCCTCCTCATCCGCGCCGACCAACCAGATACGCCCCCGGTCGCGTTGGTGTGCTTGAATCAACCCGGCCGGTCGCCCAGCAGCCTATCCACTTATCCACAATTTATGAGTCTCCCCCCTCGCGCTCCCCCCTCGTTCTCCGCCTCCCTTTCGGTTAGATTCTTACGTGAGGCACGCTCACCGTAAGGTTAGATTTTTACGTGAGGCAATAGGTACAACTACCCTTCGTGTGGATTGTCAGTGGGGCCAATGAGGCAACCTGCCTTGATGCTCCCGATGCCGCCTGACTCTGCCCATGATCGTTCGCTTCGGCTTACACTGTGGCTCGTGGCGGACCACACGGCCTACCTGCCCACCCGACCGCCGGAAGTCGCAGCCACGCGTTCTTCGATGGGACCCGCCGCGTTCGCGACGCTCACCATCGAGATGGGACTCCTGGTGCGCGACCGCACTCTCGCTGCGACCACGGTGCTGCACTTCCAGACCCTGATCCAACAGGGCCTGCTGCACCTGCTGCCGTCTTCGTGAATATGGACCGGGGCGGTCACGACAGCGTGTCACTGTTGCGTGTGCGGGCGCGGATGAACCGGTGTGTGCGGGCGTTCTTTGAGGAAGCGGGGTTCGTGGAGGTGGAGACGCCGCTGCTGGCGGCGCGGCTGATTCCCGAGCCCTCGATCGGCATCTTTGCCACCGAGCAACACCATGCCGACGGCTCCGCCCGCGAGCTGTACCTGACGCCGTCGCCGGAGCTGTGGATGAAGCGGCTGGTGGCGGACGGCATGCCGCGCGTGTACCAGTTGGCGCGCTGCTTCCGCAACGTGGAGGAGCAGGGACCGTTCCACCGCCGCGAGTTCACGATGCTGGAGTGGTACGCCACCGGCGAGGACTACCACGATGCGCTGGCGCGCATGGAGCGGCTGTTGGCCGTGCTGCGTGCCGAGTTGGCGGCAGCGAGCGACGGCGGCGGCGTATCCGGATGCGATGGAGGCTCTGGAGGCGACGGTGAGGCTGCCGCGGCTGCCGGCGCGCGCGCGCAGCGCGTCACGATGGCGCAGTTGTGGCGGGAGGAGGTGGGCTGCGATCCGGCGCACGCGTCGGCGCGGGACTTGGCGGCACTGGCGCGGCGGCTCGACATCCCGGCCACCGAGTCGGACACCTGGGAGCAACTCTTCAACCGCATCTTTCTGACCCGCGTGGAACCGCGCATTGCGAAGCGCCACCCGGTGGCGGTGCTCGACTACCCGGCGCGCATCCCGACCCTGGCCGCCACCGCCGGCAACGGCGTGCATGCGCGACGCTGGGAGCTGTACCTGGGCGGCGTCGAGGTGGCCAACTGCTTCCAGGAGGAGACCGATCCGGGGGCGCTCGGCGAACTGCTGGAGAGCGAGGCTCGGCGCCAGCGTACCGCCCGCGTGGTACCGCGCCCGGATCTGGCGCTGGCACAGGCGTTCGGCTCCGTCGCCGCCTGCTCGGGAGTGGCCGTGGGCATAGACCGGCTGTATGCGCTCCTGCTCGGGTTGCCAGCCATCGCGCCGCTCATGGCGTGCGCCGACACCGGCTGAGCGGCTCGCCGCCGGGCCGTAGCAGCCGGCCGCGGCCGGCTGCTTGAAGCGCACAGAAGCGCGCGGTTCTGGTATGCTGGGTGCGGAGACATGGTAAAAGCGGGCGCAGTGGACAAGGGCATGTATCTGCTCGTCAAGGGAACTCCCCACCTGGTGACGGAGCGGGAGTTCGTGAATCCGGGCAAGGGGTCGGCATTCGTGCGGCTGAAGCTGAAGAACATTCGCACGGGACTGGTGGTGCGGCAGGTGAACAAGAGCCAGGAGCAGGTGGAGGACGTGGAGATCGACACCGTGCCGGCGCAGTACCTGTACAGCGACGGCGACGGCTACGTGTTCATGAACGCCGAGACCTACGACCAGTTCACGGTGCCGCTGGACGGCCTGGAGGATCGCCGCCACTACCTGCTCGACGGCGAGACCTACCAGATCGTGGTGTGGGACGAGACGCCGCTGGACATCAAGCTGCCGATCAAGATGGCGCTGGAGGTGACCGACGCGCCGCACGCCGAGCGCGGCGATACCGCCACCGGCGTAACCAAGGTGGCCACCACCGCCACCGACCTGAAGGTGAAGGTGCCGCTGTTCATCAAGGATGGAGACCGCATCGTGGTGAACACCGAAACCGGGGAGTATGTCGAGCGCTCCTCGTAGCGCGCATGATCCGCCCGGGCACGGCGAGCCCTGGCTGCGGGATTACCTGCACAAGTCGGTCTCGTTCACGTTCGCCGGGCATACGCTCCGGTTCGCACTCTCCCAGTCGCTGTTCAGCAGCTTCGACGTCGACACCGGCTCGCGGCTGCTGCTCGCCAGCGTGGCACAGCAACTGGCCGCCGACCCCGGCGAGCGCGGCCGCCTGCGCTCGATCCTCGACCTCGGCTGCGGCACCGGCGTGCTCGGCCTGGCGCTGGCCAAGCACTACGCCGCCGACCTGACCGCACGCGACCGCGACGCCCTGGCGCTCGCGGTCACCGCCCACAACGCCACCCGCAACGGTGTCGCCTGCCGCACCGCCGGCGGCGTGGACACCGGCAACCTGGACGGCAGCCGCGAAAGCGGACCCTTCCAACTGGTGGTGTCCAACCTGCCGGCCAAGGCCGGCGAGCCGGTGCTTGCGCACCTGATTGCCGAGGCGGTACGGGTCACCGACCCGAGCGGGCGCGTTGCCTTGGTGGTGGTGAGCAACCTGGCCGCGCAGACCCGCCGGCAGCTCGTCGAGGTGGCCGAGTTGATCCACGAGCGCGAGGGCACCCGCCACACCGTGTTGCACGGCCGCCCGCGTGCCGGCAATGCGACCGCGGCCACCGCGCCGGATGCCCCGTTGGCCGCATACCGGCGCCGCCACGCAGAGATGGCCATGGCCGGAATTCCCTATGCGCTGGAGACCTGCTTCGGACTGCCCGACTTCGACCGCCCGAGTCACCTGACCGAGCTGGCCGCCGCAACCATGCAGCGCCGCCTCCTCGCTGCCGGGGCGCCCTCCCCGGAAACGATCCTGGTCTGGAACCCCGGTCAGGGCCACCTGCCGGTGTGGCTGGCGCGCGCCACCGCCGCTGCCACGGCGCCGAACACCGAGCGGCGGCCACGCTTCACCCTGGTGAGCCGCGACGCACTGCAGCTCCTGGCCGCGCGCGCCAACCTCTGCCGCCGCGACATTCCGCCGGAAGCGGTCGCCTTCCACCACCAGGCGGCGCTGCACCGGACGACCGGCCGCCATGACCTGGCGCTGCTGCGCCCCGACGACGATCTGCCGGCCACCGCCCGCGACGGCTTGTTCTCCCAGGTGGAGCCGCTGATGAGTCCCGGCGGGCACGTCGTGCTGTACGGCGGCGCGCCTGCCATGGCGCCGCTGCTCGCACGCCGCCGCCCGTTCACGCTGGTGCGCGAGGCCCGCCGCCGCGCCCTTCGCGTTGCCATCCTCGGCGCACCGCGCGGCGCCACCTCCGATACCGATCCACACCGGTAGTTCGTTATGCTCGGGCACGTTAGCTTGGCCACCGGCTGCCTGACGATCCACTCATCCGCGGTCGATGAGACTCCTCAACGGCGTTGGGCCTTGCGTGAGCGCCGATACCGTAGTTTGCAAACGCCCCTATCGTGTTGCCCGGTCGGGGCTCATATCGTCGCATGGCCAAGAGGGTTGTGTACCCAGTCCCGTTGCCGCGCCGCGGAGGTGAGAGCTCGCGCCGCGGCTCGTCTGGACGGTTTGTCGGGCAAGGCATTGAAGTCCAGGACCATGTGGTGCGACCAACCGCATATCGGGGCCTTATTCACTGGCAACTTCTCGCTGGCTGCTTCACCCGCGGTGACGGCAACGACTCCGATTGTTGCCAACCCCTTCGATTGGTGATGGAGGTAGGCGCCACTCGCTGATGTCCCACTTCCATTGTCCACCGACGCCTCATAATTCTGCTCCCTGCTCGGGTTGAAAGCCGCGATGCTCAACTCACCCTTCACAAACCAGTGGGGATTGACCTGTCGGAGGAGGAGCGTGTCGGTGCTTAGCTGAGAGATTGAAGGCGTTGAATCACCCACTCCCAGTCCTGCTCGTCGTTGATGTTCAACGAACGTACCGTCTCCACCTTCGTTCGGAGGTGGAAATCGGACCATTCGGCGGGGCTTGTCCCATCAAGGAATACCTCAAGGACGGCGTTGTAGTTTCCTACCCACCATTCTGCTTGGACATTTCCGTCCCCGGTCGGATAGAGACGCAGTTCGGGTGCGTCGAAAGGGTAGTGGCTGACAAGCTGATCTTCCAGATTCGCCAACCCCCTGGGTTCGCAAGCCTTCCCGGATCCGTCCAGCCAACCGTCCTGCAGTTGGCCCAGGTTGCAGATCTGCTCTCTGATGTCGTCTTCATGCGCCTTGGTCGACCAGATGATGATTTGATGATCCAAGGACGGGTCGAGAGGAACCGTCCCGCCTGCGTCCAAGAGTATCGTGTCGCCCATCGGAGGTAGTGGAGATTCTGGTCGCACAAAGGGCGGACGATAGCTCGGTGTGACCAAAGAACTCATCGTTGCTCAGCCGTCAATCGTTGGATCAAGGGCTTCTGCACGGGCTTCTTATCAGGGGAGAGGACGGTCGTCTGGATCTCGTATTCGACGCCCGACTCCAATCCGGATACCTCCACCCCGGAGAAAGGCAGGACTACGCCGAATATCCAATCTTCTTCCCCGGCCTTCCTGATTCGTATGTCGTAGAGTACCGGCATCGGCAGATTGAATTTGTATCCCTGCTTGGGGTCGTCGATCTTCCTCAATTCGATGCCCATGAGGGTCAGCTGGAAGGCGCACTTTGCAGGGTCCCAGGAAATGCTCGGCGTGTTCTGAGTGACCGTGCCCCTGATGGGCCCATCAGCCATTGGCCTCCCCCTTGGCCGGCGTTGCCCGCTAGCCACCGCCATAGTGTACTACACTCGCTCGAAGTTGTGCCGTACTCGCGCCGCATGGCGACCGCATGGCGCCACGCCGAGGCGTATCGAAGCGCTTAGTTGGTGTCGGATTCCGGGGGGAAGTAGTTGGCGGCTTGGGCGGCCCAGGGGCTGTCGGGGAAGCGCTCCTGGAGCTGGGTCGCGAAGCGGGCGGCGGCCGCGTCGTCGCCGGCATCGCGCCATGCCTCGGCGCCGCGCAGCCATGCTTCGCCGGCCACTTCTTCGTTGTCCGCGAAGCGGATGGCGGCGGCGCCGTACTCCTCGCCGGCGGCGGCGGGGTCGCCGGAGGCGGCCAGGGAGCGGGCCGCGCCGAGCGCGCCGCGGCTCGCCACCTCGGTCTCGTCGGCCAGCGCCAGCCCGCGGTAGAGACTGATCGCGCGCGGCCAATCCTCGACCGCCTCGTAGGTGCGCCCGAGCAGCAGGTAGGCGGCGATGCGCGCAGCGTCGCTGCCCTCCTCCACCACTTCCAGCAGTACCGGCTCCGCGGCGCCGGGGTCGCCGGCGATCAGCGCCTCGCCGTACGCCAGGCGGGCCGCGTCGGCCGCGGCCGGCGTCGCCTCCACCGAACCCTGCGCCCCGGTGGCGCGGCGGTAGTAGCCGCGCGCCGTGTCCGCTCCGGCGGCGGCGACGACGGCACGGAAGCGCTCCGCAACCTGCTCGACGCGCGCCCCGGCCGGGTGGTGGTTCAGGTAGTGCCACGCCTGCTCCGCCATGGCGGGGATGTCGTCCAGCTCCGCAAGCACCTGCACGACCGAGTAGCGTGCCAGTTCCGCTACCGGGGGTCCGGCTTCCGTGTCGCCCGCGCCGGCGGCAGCGATTGCCTGCTCGTACGCGGCGATCGCCGGGCGCAACTCGCCGCGCATGCGCAGTGCGTCGGCGAGCTGCAGGCGTCCGATGGCGGCCAGCCGGTGGCCGGGCTGCGCGGCCGCCAGGCGCTCCAGCCACCCCTCGGCGGCGCGCAGGTCACCGCCGGCAAGCTGCAGCCGGGCCAGTTCGAACTGGATTGCGGGCCGCAGCGGGTCGCCCGGCGGTACCGCCTCCAGCGCGGCCAGGAACTCCTCCTCGGCGGCGCCACGCTCATTCAAGAGCGCCGACGCCAACCCCGCGCGATACCAGTGCGCACCGCTCTCCCGGTCGGCGGCAAGCCGCCGGAACAGCATGCGCGCCGCCTCCAGGTCGCCGTCACGAAACAGGGCCAGCGCCTGCCAGGTTCTCGCCAGGGCCGCGGAACCTTCCGCGGCCCCGGCAATCAGCTCTCCTTGCGCCTGGCGCGAGCCGTACGCTACCGCCGCCAGCCCGAACGCCGTGGCGGCGTCGGCCGGACGCCCCAGCCGGTACAGGGTGGCCGCCTGTGCGAAGTGGGCGGCTGCCAGCCACGACCCGCTCGCCGCGGCCGTGACTTCTTCCAGCAGCGCCAGCGCCGAGGCGTACTCGCCATTGTTGAAGTGGCTTACCGCCAGCGCGTATCCCGCGCGCCGCCGCAGCTCCCGGTCCTCTCCCGCCTCGTCGAGGGCGGCGCGGAAAAACGGCGCCGAGCGGGCGAACTCGCCGCGCCGGGCGTACACCGCCCCGATGCGGTACTGGTTCTCGGCGCGCGCTTCCGGCGGCAGCTCCGCGGCGCTCTTCGCCAGCGTCTCCAGCGCCGTGAGCTCTTCGCCGCTCTCCAGCAGCGCGATACCGCGGCGCTGTTCCTCTGCCGCCGTAAGCCGGCGCCGTTCGGCGACCTGGCCCAGGACGCGCAACAGCGCCTGCTGGTCGCCGGCGCGCTCCAGCACGTCCATCAGCAGCGCTTCCACGGCGGCGCGGTGTTCGCTGTCCGGGAACCGGTCCAGGAACTCCTGCAATGCCGCGGCGGCATCCTCGATGCGCTGCTCGCCGGCCAGCAGCACCGCGCGATTGAACAGCGCCACCTCGGTGAGGCCGGCATCCGGGCCGCTCGCGGCCTCCTCGAAGCTGGCGATCGCCTGCAGCGGCGTGCCGTTCTCCACCTGGGCGAGCGCCAGGTTGACGTTCAGCACCTGGCGCAACTCGGGCTGCGTGGCACTGCCCAGCCCGCGGTCATAGGCGGCGGCGGCCTCCACCCAGTCGCCGGCCGCCGCCGCCAGGTCGCCTTGCAGCAGCGCGACGGCCCCGGCAACGGGCGCGGTGCCGGCCCTGGCCGAGGCGGCATCTGCCGCGCCGGCCGCGGCAGCCAGCTCGGCTGCCACCTCCTGCGCCGCGGCGAGGTTATCCCGATCGAGCAGCAGCCGTGCAAGGCGGAACAGCGCGCCCTGCCGGTGCGCGGCGCCGGGAAACAGTTCCAGGTAGCGCCGGTAGTCGGCCGCGGCGGCCTCCAGGTCGCCCTGGAAGTACTTGGCCTCGGCAACGAAAAACAGCACGTCGGCCGCCAGCGGCGAGTCGGGGTAATCGCTCAGAATACGGCGGAAACGGTCGCTCGCCGCCGCGTAGCGGCCGTCCGCCAGGAGCAGCATGCCGGCCCGCTCCAGCCACCGGGCCGGAGCGCCGGGATCGCTCTCCGCGCCGGCCGCTGTCAGCAGCGCATCGTAGGCCGCACGCGCTTCGTCACGGCGGCCCAACTGCTCGAGCGCACGCGCCTGCGCCTCGCGCGCCGCGGTCAGGTAGGGCGGCGCCGCGCCGGGGGGTTGATCGACGTGCCGCTGCAGCGCGTCCACGGCCTCGGCCGCGTCGCCGGCGGCCAGCCGTGCGGTGCCGATCCAATACCAGATCTGGTTTGCGTAGGGAGTATCGGAAAAACGGCGCTGATGGGCGGCGAATCGCTCCGCGGCAAGCCGATAGCCGTCAACGGCACCGTCGGCGGGGCCGCTCGCGGCGCCGTAGAACAGGCTCAGCGGTTCCAGGAACGAAGCCAGCACCGCCTCGCGCGCTCCCGGCGCACTGCGCACCACGTCGCGAAAGTGGCGCGCGGCAACATCGTACAAGCCGGCCTCGAATGCCGCTACCCCCTGGTTGTACAGGTCGACCGGGGCGACCTGCGCCACGGCAGCGCTGGTGGCCGCCAGGCCGACAATCGCTGCACACAGCACACACAGCGGCGTGGCGCGGCCGCGACGCCGCCCGGCAGCCACTACTGCTTGCTGCTACCCACCAGCTCGGCCGGCCTGTTCTCGGGGCGGTCGGCGGCGCTGCCGTTACTGTTGCTGCGCTTGCGGCGGAACAGCAGCTTGCCGTCGCGCATGTAGCCGACCACCGTGCTGCCCGGGAGAAACCGGCCCTTGAGGATGTCGAGCGACAACGGATCCTCGATATCCTTCTGCAGCACGCGGCGCAGCGGACGCGCGCCGTACCTCGGATCGTAGCCCTTCTCCATCAGGTACTCGCGGGCTTCCTTGCGCATCTCCAGTTCGATGCGCTGATCGCGCAGCCGCTCCTGCACCTCACCAAGTTCCAGCGTCAGAATGCGCTCCAGTTCCTGCTTGCTAAGGGCATGGAACACGACCGATTCGTCGATGCGATTCAGGAACTCGGGGCTGAACAGGCGCTTCATTTCGGCCAGCACCTGGGAGCGGATCTCGGCGAACTGCTTGCCGCCCTCCTCGACCTGGAACCCGAGCGAGGTCTCGGCGCTGATCTCGCGCGCACCGGCGTTCGAGGTCATGATCAGCACGGTGTTGCGGAACGACACGGTGTGGCCGAGCTGATCCTGCAACTGGCCCTCTTCGAGCACCTGCAGCAGCAGGTTGAACACGTCCGGATGCGCCTTCTCGATCTCATCGAGCAGAATCACGCTGTACGGCCGGCGCCGAATCCGCTCGGTGAGCATGCCGCCCTCCTCGTAGCCGACGTATCCGGGCGGTGCCCCTACCAGGCGCGAGACATTGTGTTTCTCCATGAAGTCCGACATGTCGATACGCACCAGGGCGTCTTCGTTGCCGAACAGGAACTCCGCGAGCGTCTTGGCCACGAGCGTCTTGCCGACGCCGGTAGGACCGAGGAACACGAACGACCCGAGCGGGCGCCGCGGCGACGACAGGCCGGTGCGGGAACGGCGAATGGCGGCCGCGATTACCTGGATCGCCTCGTCCTGTCCCACCACCCGCTTGTGCAGTTCGTCCTCGATGTTCAGGAGGCGTTCCGACTCGGTCTGCACGATGCGCGCCAGCGGGATTCCGGTGATGTCCGAAATCACCTGCTGGATGTCCTCCATGTCCACCAGGCGCTGTTCCGCCTGCATGTCCTTCTGCCAGTCGCGCTCACGCGCCTCCAGGTCCGACTTCAACTGGCGTACCTGGTCGCGCACCGCGGCGGCCTTCTCGTAGTTCTGGCTGTTGACCAGGTTGCTCTTCTCGACGGTGAGCCGCTCGATCTTCTCATCCAGGCTGGTCAGCGTCTTGGGACGGTCGCTGTTGTCGATGCGTTTGCGCGCGCCCGCCTCGTCGAGCAGATCGATCGCCTTGTCCGGCAGGTGGCGGTCGCTGATGTAGCGTTGCGACAGGTGTACGGCCGACTCCAGCGCCTCGTACGTGTACACCACCTGGTGGTGCTCGGCGTAGCGGTCCTTGATGCCCTTGAGGATCTCGACCGTGTCGTCGACCTCCGGCTCTTCGACGAACACCGGCTGGAAGCGGCGCTCCAGGGCGGCATCGCGTTCGATGTACTTGCGGTATTCGTTCAGCGTGGTGGCGCCGATGCACTGCAGTTCGCCGCGCGACAGCGCCGGCTTGAGCATGTTGGAGGCGTCGATCGCGCCCTCCGCTCCGCCGGCGCCGATGATAGTGTGCAACTCGTCGATGAACAGCACCACGTTGCCGGCGCCGGTGATCTCCTTCATGACCCGCTTCAGCCGCTCCTCGAACTCGCCGCGATACTTGGTGCCGGCGACCAGCGAGGCGAGGTCGAGCGTCAACACGCGGCGCCCGTGCAACACGTCGGGAGCGGTCCCGTTCACCACGCGCTGCGCGAGCCCTTCGACGATGGCGGTCTTGCCCACCCCCGGCTCGCCGATCAGCACCGGGTTGTTCTTGGTGCGGCGCGCCAGGATCTGTATCACGCGCTGAATCTCGCGCGTACGCCCGATGACCGGGTCCAGCTTGTTTTCGCGAGCGAGCGTGGTGAGGTCGCGGCTGAACTCGTCCAGGGTCGGGGTCGGCTTGCGGCCGGAACTCTGGCCGCGGCGCCGCTGACCGCTGCCGCTGGTGCTGCGCGGCTGCACGTCGCCGAGGCCGTTGATGCGGATGATCGCCTCGCGCAGCATGTTCGCGGTGACGTTGAACTTCTCCAGGTAGCGCAGCACCACCCCGTCGCGCTCGCGCGCTGCCGCCAGCAGAAAGTGCTCGGTGCCGATGTACTCGTGGCCCATGCTCGATGCTTCCTCGGCCGAGGTCTCCAGCATCTTTCGCGCCCGCTTGGAGGCGGGCACGTCGCCGAGAATGAGACCGCCGGTGCCCTTCGGCACGGTACGCTCGATCTCCATCTGCATCTCGGCAACGTTGACCTTGACGCGCTGCAGCGCCTTGACCGCCACCCCTTCGCCATCCTTGAGCAGGGCGAGAATGACGTGCTCCGGCAACGACTGCTCGGAATGAAACCGCTTCGCCTCTTCCTGGGCGAGGATGGTGAGGACCTTGTGAGCCCGTTGCGTCAGCCCCCTAAACATGGGCCGATCCCACACAATCCACACTTTGTGCGGCCACACCCTGTGCGGCGGGAATGCCGTAGTGCCGTTTCCATACGTGCTGCCCGCGAATCTGTGCTCTCACTGATACGGCTCCTTCGAATGGTGCTGTCGCTTCCCGCAATCCGGGGCGCCTGCCCCGCCCTACCGAATTCACCAGGACGCGGCGTTGACCCGAGCAGCAGTATACCTGACGCGCTGAATGCTACAGCCGAAGTATACCACAAATGCGACCGCCAACCGTATGTCGTCCGGTCGCACCGTCGGTCGGTAGGACGGGACTGCCGATCCGACCTGCCCTCGTTATAGTCTAAGCCGGAGCCCCGATCAAGCACGCGCAAATCCGGCTGTCCAGCTTCAATGATCGGCATCAATGACCGGCGTGCCGCGCAGCAGTTCGAGCGGCAAACGGGCGGCGGCGCGCGCCGCGGGCAGCGCCGCCGCGAGGCCGGCAAGTGCAATGGTGGCACCCGCCACGACCACCACCGGCCCCGGCTCGACGGTGATCGGGATCCGTTCCAGGTAGAATCCGCGGTCGAAGAAGCGTACCGCCGCCGGAGCCTCCGACGCCGGCGCCAGGAGCGCAGCGAACGCGGTGCGCAGCGCACTCGCCGCCGTCTCCAGGCCGGTGACCACCTGGTTGATGTTGAGCGCGGCGGCCAGTCCCGCCCCGATGCCGACGGCGGCGCCGAGCGCCCCGGCCAGCACACCGCTCGCGGTGAGCGTCCAGAACACCACCTCCGGCGGCAGGCCCTGACTCTTGAGGAACGCCATCTCGCGGCGCCGCGCCAGCGCGATGGTCACCGTGGCCGAGGACACGTTGACGCCTGCCACCGCGACAATCAGGGCCATGATGAGCAGCAGCAGGGCGCGGCTGGTGGCGAACGATTCGTAGTTGGCGCGCTCCAGCTCGCGCCACGTGAAGATGGCGTAGCCGGGCCCGGCCAGCGCCGCGGTCCGCTCGATCGCCGGGCGCAGGTCGGCAAACGGATCGGCAATCTTCACACCCACCAGGTCGCGGCTGCCGCCGGGCGGCAACAGCACCTCGGCGGTGGCGTGGGAGACGAACACCCACAACTTGTCCAGCTCCTGGTAGCCGGAGGTGACGATGCCGCGCACCTGCAGCGGCGTGAGCTTCGGAATCAGCAGCGCCCGGCCGGCGCCGGCGCCGCGGTCGATGGCGGTGACCAGCAGCAGCCGGTCGCCGACCTGCGCGTCGAGCGCGCGCGCCACGTCGCGCGACACGACGATGCCGGCGCCGCTCAGATCGAACGCGCCTGCAGCCACCGCGAGGTACTGCCGCAACCCCGGATCGCGTTCGTAGAGCTGCTGCGCCAGCGCACGCACGGTAACCACGTGGCGGCGGCCGCCGGCCGCCGCCAGCGCGATCCCGTGCCGCTCACGGGTGGCCAGCGCCCCCGCGCCGAGGCCCTCCTGCAGGCGCGCCGCCACCTCGTCCAGCAACTGCGCGCGCACCCGCTGGTGCACCTCCAGGCCGGGCGGCAGGCGCACCTGCAGGTGGTAGCTGCCGACCTCCAGGAAACGGCGCGTAATGCCCTCGATGAGCCCGTCGGACACTTCCATCACCACCATCAACGGCACCAGGCTCAGGCCGATCCCGACCGCCGCGCCGGTCAGGTAGGCGGAGCCGCCGGCGGCTCCGCCCGCCCCGCGTCGGCGCGCCAGAATGCGCCATGCAAACAGGGGAATCAGCCGCCAGCTCGACCGGACGGCGGCCCCGTGCTGCGCGGTCACGGCGCCGGTCGCAACACGCCCCCGGCGAGCCGGTACACCGCGTCGGCGCGCGCCGCCAGGGCGGCGTCATGGGTCACCAGCACCAGGGTGGTGGCGTGCCGGCGCACCAGGTCGAACAGGAGATCGGCGACCAGGAGGGAATTGCGCTCGTCCAGGTTGCCGGTCGGCTCGTCCGCCAGCACCAGACCCGGCTCGCCCACCACGGCCCGTGCCACCGCCACCCGCTGGCGTTCGCCGCCGGACAGTTCGTCCGGAAGGTGGGCGGCGCGGCTGCTCAACCCGACCGCGTCCAGCAACTCGCGCGCCCGCCGGCGCGCGGCGGCACGCCGCTGGCCGCGGATCAGCGCCGGAATCAGCAGGTTGTCCAGCACGCTGAAGTCGCGCAGCAGGTGGTGGAACTGGAACACCATGCCGAGGGTGCGGCGGTAGCGCGCCAGCTCGGTCTCGTCGAGGGCGGCCAGGTCGACGCCGCCGACGTGCAACCGGCCCGGCCGGAAGCGATCGAGACCGGCGATGACGTTGAGCAGCGTGCTCTTGCCGGAGCCGCTGTCGCCGGTGATGGCCGCGCAGGCGCCCGGATCGACTGCCAGGTCCACTCCGCGCAGCACCGGCAGCGGTCCGGCTGGACTCTGGTAGTGCTTGTGAATGCCGGTCGCCCGTACCGCTACCGCCATCGCCGCTCCCGCTCCCGGCACACGCAGGTCACTCCGCGCGCAGCGCCGCGGCTGCCGCCACCCGCGCGGCACGCGCGGCCGCCAGCAGCCCGGACGCCGCCGGAGCGGCCGCCGCAAAGCCCGCCACCAGCAGCACCTCGGAGGCGATCAGGCGGCTCGGCACCTCAAGCAGGTAGAACGTCTGCGGCGAAAACAGCTCGACCGGCGCCGCGCGAGCGGCGCCGCTGCCCGGCACCAGGGCCGCCACCGCGAGCGCGGAATTGGCGACCGTCTCCAGCAGTCCGAACACCCCCTCCAGGTTGAACGCCATCAGCAAACCCAGCGCGGTTCCCGCGGCGGCGCCCACGATGCCCAGCAGCGCTCCCTCCCAGATGAATACCGCGCGCACCGCCCACGGCGGCGCACCCATGGCGCGCAGCAATCCGATTTCCATGCCGCGTTCCAGCACCCGCCGGCGCAGCCCCTGCAGCACGTTGTAGGCGACTACCAGGAACACCAGTCCCAGGATCGCGGTCAGAAGCAGCTTCTCCACGCGCAGAGCGGCGAACAGCGCGCGGTTGAACACCCGCCACGACTCCACCCGCGCGTCCGGGTCGACCGCCGCCAGCGCCGCGCCCAGCGCCGTCTGTGCGGCGGCGTCCCGGAACCGGTTGGCCAGCTTGATCCCGTATACGTACGGCGCCGCGGGCGCGGCGGCGAGCAGCGTGGACGGCCCAACGAACGCCCACCCCAGGTCGTACTCGTACAGGCCGCTGCGGAAGATGCCCGTCACCACCAGCTCGACGCGGCGCGGCTGCAGGCTCGCCGCGCCGCCCGCAGATCCGTCCAGCGTGACCACCGACACCGTGTCGCCGGCGCGCGCGCCCAGCCAGGCCGCCAGTTCGGCGCCCAACACCGCGCCGCCGGGCTCGCCGACGGCGAATTCGCCGGCCACCACGCGCACGCTGCGGGCAAACCCGGCGTCGATGCGCCGCACGTCGGGCGGCACCACGCGCAACGTCAGGCCGCGCGATCCGCCCGGCCCGGCACCGTCCGAGGCGCTGATCAACGCCGGCAGTTCGGCAAACGGAACCGCCGCCGAGACGCCGGCGACGGCGGCCAGCCGGGCCGCAAACGCGGCCCGGTCGGCGGCTGCCGGAGCGGCGCCCGGCGACTGCTCGCCGGGCGCCACGCGCAGGTGGTAGGAACCGATCTCCACGATGTTCTCGATGAACCCGAGCTGGAAACCGTTCATCACCGCCAGCACCACCAGCAGGGTGGCGGTGCCGGCCGCCAGCCCGCCGGCTGCAAGCAGCGCGGCCGCCTGCAGTCCGCCGCGGCCCACGCCGAGGTGGCGGCTGCCGATGCGCGCCACCAGCCACAGGTGCCGCAACAGCAGTGGCATCAGGAGGTACCGGGCGCGGCGCCCGGCGCCAGTTCGCGGGTGCGCACCACTTCTCCGCCGCGCAGCAGTTCCTCGCGAATCGGCTCGTCACCGCGCCAGGTCACCCGCAGCACGGTGCCCCCCTCCGCGTGCACCTCCACGACGCGTTCCTCCGGCGAGGGATAGCTGGTGACCCGCACCAGCCGCCCGCGCCGGCGCACCCGCTCACGGACCAGCCGTCCGTCATCGCCGAACTCGTAGTCGACCGCTTCCGTGCCGGACCGGCCGATTACCTGCAACGACAGCACGCTGCCGTCGGGGCGATAACGATACCTGCGTTCCTCCACCAGCCGGGCGTCATCCTCGCCCGCCGCAACGTCGTACACGCGCTCGGACTCCACCCGCCCGGCGCCGTCCACGGTCGTCTCGGTGCGGGTGGCGGCGGCATGGTCGATCCGTGCGCCGGCGCCGCCCTCGCTGACCAGCCGCTCACCCTGCCACTGTTCGGCGGCCAGCGGCTCGCCGCCCAGAAACCGAAGAATCACCTCCGCGTCGCCCGCCCGGCGGCGCTCCTCGATCAGCTCGCCACGGAAGAACAGGAAGTCGACCGACGTACCGGCCGAGGTGCCGGCACCCGCGGCGGCGTCCGATACGGGCGGATCGGCCGGCGTATGGGAGAACCTGCGCAGCCGCCCGCTACGGGTCAGATCGTATTCTTCGGTCGCGGTGAGCGCGCCGGCGCCGTCGTAACGCTCGATGCGGCGCAGCGTGCCGCCGCGATAGGTCAGCACGGCACGCCGCACCAGGTTGCCGGCGGCCGAGAAGCGCCGCTCCTCGAGCAGCCGCCCTACGGCGTCGTAGCGGCGCTCCGCCACCACCTGATCCGCTTCCAGCTCGTGCTCCACGCTGCCGTCGCCGTCGGCGCGGCGGCGCCACTCGGCGACCACGGCGCCGGCCTGCAGCAGGCGGCGGCGCGCCGACAGACCGGCCGCCTGCGCCTCGCCGGGAGTGTCCACCGCCAGCGCGTACCCGTGGTGGCCGGCGGGGTCGCCGGCCAGGCGGGCGAGCCGGGTGCCGTACGCGTCGGAGCGGTAGTAGTCCACGGCGGCGGCCGGCCACGTGCCGGACACCAGCAGCGCGGCGCAGGCGGCCAGGACGCTGAACCCGCCGCCGGCGGCGGCCGGCCTGCGCTCCGCCGGTCGCTGCAACCTCGCGGCGGTCACTCCCGCTCGACCACGGCGGCGGCGAAGCGCCCGGCATCGAATACCTGCAGATCCTCCATCCCCTCACCGGTTCCCACCAGCGAGAACGGCAGGCCCAGTTGCCGGCTCACCGCGAACGCCGTGCCGCCGCGAGCCGAGGAATCGAACTTGGTGAGCAGGAGCGAGTCGACGCGTACCGCCTCGTGGAACACGCGCGCCTGCTCGACGGCGTTCTGCCCGGTGGTGGCGTCCACGGCAAGCAGGTGATGCACCCCGCCCCCGGCGCGCTGCTCGGCCACGCGCGCCAGTTTGCGCAGCTCGGCGACCAGGTCGCCGCGATTGTGCATGCGCCCGGCGGTATCGACCAGCAGCAGCTCGGCGCGGCGCGCCTGCGCGCTGGCGATGGCGTCGAACACCACCGCCGCGGCGTCCGCGCCCCGTCCCTGGCGAACCACCGGCAGGCCGAGCCGCTCGCCGTGGCGCACCAACTGATCGATGGCGGCGGCGCGGAACGTGTCGGCGGCGGCCAGCATTACCGTATGCGAGCGCCGGTAGCGATGGGCCAGCTTGGCGAGCGCCGTGGTCTTGCCGACGCCGTTGACGCCCAGCATCAGCACCACGGTCAACTGCCGGCGGCGCGGCATCACCACCGTGCCGGCGATGGCGTTCTGCAGGATTTCCACCAGGGCAACCTGCAACTGCTGCCAGTCGCGCGGGCGCTCGGCGCGCACCTCGTCCACGATCTCGGCCGCCAGCCGCGGCCCGAAGTCGCCCTCGATGAGGGTGTCCTCCAGGGCGTCGAAGTCGGCCTCCCGCCAGCCCCCGGCGCGCGAGAACCAGTTGCGCAGGCGGGCGCCGAACGTGCCGGACCCGCCACCGGCCCGCATCAGCGCGCGCCCCGGCTGGCGGCGTCCAGGTAGTCGCCCAGGGACACCAGCGCACGCGCCAGCAGGCCGCCGGTCACCGCCGTGGCGGCAATGGCGCCACCGTACAGCAGGTGGCGGTCGCCGCCGGCGGCAGTGTCCGCAAGGGGATTGCCGGCCGCGGAGAAAAACACCACCGGCGCGGCCAGCGACAGCAACGCGGTTCCGAAGTGATCGTAGAATCGGTTGCGCATTTCCTCCTGCCGTACCGCCAGGTCGTACCCGGCGGCTTCCAGCTCCACCTCGATCGGGCCGGTTTCCCCGCCGCGCAGCACCACTGCCGCGTCATGGTAGCCGTCGAGGCGCAGCAGCAGGCGCGCCGGCTGCCGCGGAACCGCGACCTGCAGCGGCGTGGAGCCGAGCCACTGCGAGTCGAGATACACCCCCGCACCCGCGGGCGTCGTCGTGACCGCCACCCGGGCGGCCGGCGCCGGCGGCAGCGTGACCGCGAGGGTGGTGCCGGCGCCGGCCAGCCCGACCTCGCGCTGCACCGGCTCATGGCCGGGCGCGACGACGCGCACGGTGTAGCGGCCGAGCCTCCGGTAGGGCAGCTCCACGCGGCCGTTGCCGGCGAACTCGCCGTCGACGTACACGGCGCTTTCGGACGGCGTCGGCACCACTGTTATGGTACCCCACGGTTCCCCCACGAACAGTCCCGCAAGGTGGCGCTGCAACACGGCGACGGCATCGCCGAGCCCCTCCCGGCGCAGTGCGTCGCGGAAGGTCTCGGCGGTGCCGCCGACCGCCGGGCTGACAACCTGCAGCTCGACGAACAGCACCTCCTCCACCTGTTCCAGCCGGCCGGTCACCAGCAGGTCAAGATCGGCTTCCCGCGCCGCCTGCAGCGCAGAGAAGCGAGGCGCCGGCAGCAGGCCGCGCTCCTCGGCGCCGGCCACGATCACCAGCGGCTTGCGCTCGGCTATCTCCACGTCCTGCCAGGACAGCCCATGCAGTGCATCCAGACGGACGCGCTGTTCGGCGACCTGCGCGGCAACAGACTCGCCGTCGTCGCCGTCGTCGCCGTGGTCGCCGGCCAGTGCCGCACTGTCGCGGCGCCGGAGCGCGGCGGCGAGATCCGCGTACGCCGCCCGGCGCGCCGCGGCCAGCACGGTGCGCGCCTGCGCGCGCCGCTCGGCGGCGTTCAACGTGTGATGGCGGACCGGTGCCAGGCGTTCGCGCAACAGGCGCGGAATGGTGCTGCTCAGGTAGACGTTCTCCGCCGCCAGACCCACCCCGCGCAGTTCGCTGAATCCGACGCGCCAGTCGGCGCGCGGATCGGCGGGCGGGGTGGCGGCGGCGGACCGGCTCGCCGCCGCCAGCACCAGCACGCCAACGGCGACCGCCGCGGCCGTGCGCCGCCCGGCGCCGGTCCGAACGCTTGCGGCGCGCGGCGCAACACCGGCTGCATGCGAGCGGTGCGGCGCCGGGCTCGAGCGCGGGCTGCTAGCCCGCGCCGCCGTTTGCCGCACCGTGTGATCCGCCTTTCTGTTTCAGATACTCGGTGATGAACGGATCGATGGCGCCGTCCATCACCGCCTGGACGTTGCCCGCCTCGTGCCGGGTGCGGTGGTCCTTGACCATGGTGTAGGGCTGGAACACATAGGAGCGGATCTGGTTGCCCCATGAGATGTCGCGCTTGTCGGCTTCCAGGTCGCGGCGCTCGGCGCGTTGCTGCTCCAGGTAGTGGTCGTACAGCCGCGAGCGCAACACCTTCATCGCCGTGGCCCGGTTCTTGTGCTGGCTGCGCTCGTTCTGGCACTGCACCACGATACCGGTCGGCAGGTGGGTCATGCGCACCGCGCTGTCGGTCTTGTTGACGTGCTGCCCGCCCGCGCCGCTGGAGCGGTAGGTGTCGACGCGCAGATCCTCGGGACGAATCTCCACGTCGATCGAGTCGTCGATCACCGGCGACGCGGCCACGGAGGCGAACGTGGTGTGGCGCCGCTTGCCGGCATCGAACGGCGAGATGCGCACCAGGCGATGGATGCCGCTCTCGGCGCGCAGGAAGCCGAATGCAAACTCGCCCGACACCTCGGCGGTTACCGACTTGACCCCGCCCTCGGCCTCCATCAGGTCGATGATCTCGATGGCGAAGCGATGCCGCTCGGCCCACCTGCTGTACATGCGCAGCAGCATCGCCACCCAATCGCACGCCTCGGTACCGCCGGCGCCGGCGTGCACGGTCAGGTAGCAGGATGCCGCGTCGTGTTCGCCCGACATCCACTCCCGCTGCTGCAGTTGGGCGTAGACGCGGCCCAGGTCGACGGCGGTGCCGGCAATCTCTTCTTCCAGCTCGTCCGCTTCCTCCGCCACCGCCAGCTCGTGCAGTTCGGCCAGGTCGGCCACTTCCGCGCGCAGCTTCTGCCACGGCTCGAAGCGCCGCTTGAGACTCTTCAGCCGGGTCAGGACTCCCTCGGCGCGTTCGCGGTCCTGCCACAGGTCGGGACGCTCGGTCTCGCGCTCCAGCTCGCGCAGGCGATGCTCTACCCGGTCCCGCTCAAAGATACCCCCAGGATTCGTCGACCGCGCTGCGCAGGTCGGTGATCTGCTGCCCTATTTCGTCCAACAAGTCGTTGCCTCGCGAACGATAACATGCCCAATCGAGGCCCCGGCATCAAGGGGAGATCGCGGCCGGTCAGAGGCGGCGCGGCCCGCCCCGGCCCCCGGCCCGGCCCCCGCCCCGGCCGCGGGCCGCCGGCAGCGGGCCGATGAGCCACGCGCACAGCAGCACGGTGAGCACCGTCCACAGCACGCGGGCGTGCGGTGGCGGCACCGCGGGCGGTGCGTGCCTCGCTGCCACCAGGCCACCCTGCGCCGCCAGCAAGGCTGCGACGCTGCCCGGCGCAGCGTCGGCCAGCGCACCGGCCAGCCACTGTTCGGTGAAACGCGCCACCTC
This sequence comes from Spirochaetia bacterium, assembly GCA_965208575.1. Taxonomy (GTDB): domain Bacteria; phylum Spirochaetota; class Spirochaetia; order SZUA-6; family Bin103; genus Bin103. Next base: position 1,386,109 of record CBDBOV010000004.1, read on the forward strand.
CCGCTGCTCAACGGCCACGCGCCCGTCCGGCGTGCGCCGGTAGTCGTCCACGGTGACGCGCTCGCCGGGCGCCGGCAGCCGGTACGGGCGGCCCACCGGGAGTGTCTGCTGATAGGCGAGGTGAGTCACGTAGTCGGCGAGCACCGGCAGGCGCGACTACCGCGCAGCACGGACCGTGCTACGATGAGTTCACCCCCAGGAACGCCGGTGACCGACACGACCACCGAGGCCACCTATCGCTGGACCCGCGAGCGGTACGACCGTGCGGTCGAAGCCGGCGTATTCGGTCCCGACGACCGTCTCGAGTTGATCGAGGGACAGCTTCTCGCGATGAACCCGCAAGGCAGCCGGCACGCGGCGATCGTCGACCAGGCGGGGGACGTCTTGCGCGGCGTGTTCGGGGACGGATGTCGCGTTCGCATTCAGTGTCCACTGGTAGCGGGTGACGATTCGGAACCGGAGCCGGACCTCGCGGTGGTACCGGGACGGGCCCTCGACTATCTGGACGCCCACCCGGCGAGCGCCCTGCTGGTGGTCGAAGTCTCCGACGACTCGCTGCGCCGCGACCGCATCATCAAGCAGCGCCTCTATGCACGCCACGGCATCCCCGAGTACTGGATCCTCGCCCTGCCCGACGTCCATCTGGAGGTCTACCGCGATCCGACCCCCGACGGATACCGCACCGTGCTGATTCGCCGCGCCGGCGAGACAATCACGCCGCTCGCTCGCTCCTCGGCGACAATAGCTGTCGCCGACCTGCTTCCGTAGCCGGCCGCTGGAGGCAGGTCCTGACGAACCGCCTTGAGGAAATGGGGACGAGGATGAACATGAAGACGTGGTGGACAGCTTCTCCGACACGGACGTCACGGATACACGCCCTTGCCCTTGCACTCGTCATCCTCTCCCTCGCCGGCGCCGGCCCTGCTACGGCGCAGGACCGCGAGTTCACACCGGTCACCGACGCGATGCTCGCCGACCCCGATCCGGCCGACTGGATCAACTGGCGGAGAACGCTCGACGGCTGGGGCTACAGCCCCCTCGATCAGATCGACCGGGACAACGTCCACCAACTCGGGCTGGTCTGGTCGTGGACGATGCCCACCGGCCTGGCGCAGCCCACACCCATCGTCTACGACGGCGTCATGTACCTGCCGAGTCCGCTCAACGTCGTGCAGGCGCTCGACGCCGTCACGGGCGATCCGATCTGGGAGTACCGCAAGCGCTTCGAGCGGTCACCCGACGATTCGTTCCGCGCCCGCACCCGGTCGATAGCCATCTACGACGACAAGATCTTCCTGAACACGAACGACGCCCACATCGTCGCCCTCGACGCGTTGACCGGCGAGGTGGTCTGGGATCACACCGTGGCCGACAACCGGCTCGGCTACCGTTACACGAGCGGGCCGATCGTGATCAACGGAAAGATCGTCGCCGGCATGACCGGCTGCGAGCGCTACAAGGACGGCACCTGCTTCATCTCCGCCCACGACCCGCAGACCGGCGCCGAGCTGTGGCGCACGTCGACCGTCGCCCAGCCGGGCGATCCGGGCGGCGACACGTGGGGCGACCTGCCGGCGATGTTCCGGGCCGGCGGCGACGCCTGGATACCGGGCAGCTACGACCCGGCCACGAACCTCACCTACTGGTCGACCTCGCAGGCCAAGCCGTGGGCGCGGCTGTCGCGCGGCACCGACGGCGACGCGCTCTATACGAACAGCGTGCTCGCCCTCGACCCGGACACCGGCCAGCTCGACTGGTACTACCAG
>CBDBOV010000005.1:0-1261091 GCA_965208575.1 Spirochaetia bacterium
AACTGACGGCCCACGACATAGTATTCAACTTCCACCGCATGGTGGGCATGGGCGACTTCACCGAAACCGGACCTACCCCCTTTGACGGCGCTGCCCCAATTAAGAACATCCCATGGGAATCGATAACGGCCAGCGACGATTCGACGGTGGTGATGAAGCTGACGGAGCCACACCTCCCTGCGGCCAGTAGAATCCTCACCCACTGGTTTGTGTACATCATGCCTCCCGAGGTAATCGAGCAACATGGCGACGTTCGGGACTGGAGGAACTTCGTCGGCACCGGCCCCTTTATGCTGACTGACATAGTCGAGGGGGCCAGTCTGACCTATACCAAGAATCCAGACTACTGGGGCTTTGACGAAAAGTACCCCGAGAACCGCTTGCCCTACGTTGACGAGGTAACGCGAGTGGAGTTTCCAGAGGAAGCATCAGCCCTGGCGGCACTACGCTCAGGCAGGATCGATTTTATACCTTGGCGTAATGTGGACGCGAAATTGAACATCGAGGACACCAACCCCGAGATCGTGGCACACAGGTTTTCCAATCGGTCGAATGATTCTCTTGCTCCTGACCATCGCAAGCCACCCTTTGACGACATCAACGTGCGCCGTGCCATGCAGATGGCGCTGGACAACGAGAACATCGCGGCGACGTACTGGAAGGGCCTTGCAGACCCGACACCGCAAGGGCTGATAGCGGTGGAAGGGTATCACATCCCCTTCAAGGAGTGGGACGAAGAGGTCAAGCAATACTACCGGTATGACCCGGAAGCTGCCGAGAAGCTCCTTGATGAGGCCGGGTATCCGCGCGGTGCTGACGGCACGAGATTCAAGACCACACTGAACCACGGATCCTTTGCCAGCGTAGACTATGCAGAAATAGCTGCCGCCTACTGGGCGGAGATTGGCGTCGAGGTCGAAGTCGATGTTCTGAGCGGCGCCGAATATCACGAGAGGCTATTCGGGCGTAGCGGGGAAGGCATGTACAGTGCCATTGCGGGCACTCTCTATGACCCAACCCAGTCGGGAGGCTGGTATCACACGGACTCGCAGTGGAACCGCGGCGGATCGCAGTGGCCTGAGTTGGACGCCATGATCGACGCCGCCCTGAGCGCTGGTACCGTTGCGGAGCAGCAGAGGCTGATTGCCGAGGCCGATGAGTACGCGATGTCGCGGCACTGGCTGATATGGGGTCCCAAGACTCCCATGTATTTTATGGCTCAGCCGTGGCTCATCGGCTTCAATGGTGAAGCTAACCTGTTCGGCAACGGCGAACCTCTTTTCGTATTTGCCCGCCTCTGGATCGACAGTGCGTTGAAGACAGAAATGGGCCTCTGATTCAATCGCCTTCTGGGCGATTGAATCGTTAACCGGCTTCGGCATTGGCTCGGCGTGGACCTCGCCTGAGGGCGGGGTCCACGCATCAATTCGCCCCTGCGGATGCTCAATGCAGCAGCGCCGGGAGCGCCGCTTTCCGAGCCGCCCTATCACCACGAAGATATGCGGGCCTACATCATCCGACGGTTACTGCTGATCGTCCCGACCCTGCTCATCTTGAGCATGCTGGTCTTTCTCTCGGTGCGCTTCATCCCCGGCGATGCCATAGACGCGATGTTGGGTAAGCAGGAATTCATGGTGAACGTAGATCGCGAAGCGATCGAGCACATGCTCGGTCTGGATGTGCCCGTCCACGTGCAGTATGGACGCTGGATCGGAGGTATCCTCCGCCACGGCAGCCTCGGCCACTCACTGTTTGACAGCCGCGGAGCGGTGGAGGAGAAGATAGTCGGCAGGCTGCCGGTTACCATCGAGCTCGGTGTGCTGGCAATCCTCATTGGGCTGCTGATCGCGCTGCCGGTCGGGATCTACTCGGCGATGCGCCAGGATACTGCCGCCGACTATGTGGGGCGCTCGGTCGCCATCATCGGCCTGGCTACGCCCAACTTCTGGCTGGGACTTATGGTCGTGCTCTACCCGGCAATCTGGTGGGGCTGGTCGCCGCCGATGCAGTGGGTCCCTTTCAGCGAAGACCCGCTGCGGAATCTCGGGATGTTGATCCTCCCCAGCCTGATTCTGGGCACGGCGCTGGCTGCCGCCACTATGCGCATGACGCGCACCATGATGCTGGAGGTGCTCCGCCAGGACTACATCCGCACCGCCTGGTCCAAAGGTCTCAGGGAGCGAGTGGTTGTCGTGCGGCACGCCCTCAAGAACGCCCTCATCCCGGTGGTGTCGCTGATCGGCCTGCAGTTGCCGATCCTGGTAGGTGGCTCCGTCATCATGGAGAACATCTTCAACCTGCCGGGATTGGGTCGTCTCATGGTGGTTGCGCTGGAAGATCGAGACTACCCGGTGGTCTCCGGAGTCAACCTGTTCTTCGCCACCGCGGTGGTGCTGTTCAATCTCCTGATCGACCTGCTCTATTCCTATCTGGACCCGAGGATGCGCTATGAATAAAGCTTCTTGGCTGGACCCGCGAGTGGGCTGTCTATGTATGAGGCGCGGGGGCCGTTTGCCGATTTCTTCGGCAGGTTGTGGCGGGAGAAGCCGCTGGGCATCGCCAGCGGCATCGTCATCGTGATCCTGATTCTGTTGGCGATCTTTGCCGAAGTTCTGGCCCCCTATCCCTTCGATCAACTGAACCTGGCAGAACGGCTGCAGGGCTCATCGACCCGCCATCTGCTGGGGACCGACCAGTTGGGCCGCGACCTGTTGAGCCGTCTGCTGTTCGGGGCGCGCATCTCGCTGGTCGTTGGTCTGGCGGCGACCACGCTGAATGTGGTGGTCGCCACCCTGATCGGCGGCACGTCCGGATTCCTCGGGGGTAAGCTGGACCTGGCGGTGCAGCGCTTCGTCGATGCCTGGATGGCGTTCCCGGGTCTGCTGCTGCTGCTCACGATCATGTCGATCGCGGGGCAGGGTCTGCCACAGATCATCGTGGTGCTGGGGATCGCCGGCGGCGTGGGCGGCTCGCGCGTGGTCAGAGGCGCGGTGGTGGCCACGAAGGGCAACGACTACTTCCTGGCAGCCAAGGCCGTGGGCGCGCCCACCACGCAGATCCTGGTGCGCCATGTCCTGCCCAATATCGTGGCGCCCCTCATCATCGTCTTCAGCATCAACGTCGGCGGCGTCATCCTGGCCGAGGCCTCGTTGAGCTTCCTGGGATTCGGGCTGCCCATCAAGGTGCCGAGCTGGGGAGGGATGCTCAGCCGGGAGGGGCGGCGGTTCATGGAGCAGGCGCCATGGCTGGCGCTGTGGCCCGGGGTGTGCCTGACGCTGGTGGTGTACAGCTTCAACATGCTGGGCGATGCCATGCGCGACCTGCTCGACCCGCGCCTGCGCGGCAGCGGCGGCCGCCTCGACACCGGCGCTCCCTGACCGTTCTAGCCAGAGAGGGTCATGACGGCGGTGGGTCGGGGGCGGGAAGCAGACCGAGCCGATAGTAGGCGTCGACCGTGGCGCGGATGGTGGCGTCGGCGCCGTGGGGAGCCAGGCCCAGTTCCTGCATCGCCAGCAGGCAATAGGAGCGCGGCTTGTCGTAGGTTGGTTCCGCGGGCCGATGGCCTTGCCGATCACCCCGCATCTCCTCGCCACCCACCGCGGCAACCCCGGGATAGAGTTCCTGCAGGCGCTGTTGGAGCTGCCAGGTGAACAACTCGCCGGTACGATCGCGAGCCGCGAGGATGTAGCGCGCGCCATTCGCGGCCGAGGTGCATTCGGCGGCGAGACGGTGGGCAGAGGCCACGTCGCGCACGTCGACGATGTTCCACAACATGCGGCCTCCCGTGGTCTTCTGATACTGCCTGCCCGCCATCATGAAACCGATCCACTGCTGCCAACTGTTCCTCTGGTCGTGGTTGGCACACATCAGCGGGCCGATGACGTGCACCGGCAGGATCGCCATTGCCGCGAAGCTGCCGTCGTCGGCGGCCGCCTGGTAGATCATGCGCTCGGTGGCGGCCTTGGCCATGGCGTAGGCCAGGTCGCGGTTCTCGGAAATGCGATCCGCGGTCCACGTGCCCTCGTACGCGTCGACGTTGTCGCCGCACCAGTCCCTCGCTCCTGCGTCGGGAGGCCCTCCAGTTGCCAAGGTCAGGCAACCGGCTACGATGCAGGCATGCGGCCGGCCGCCGACGTGCCTACGTAGACGAATTCGCCTCCAGCTGCTGCTTGAGCCGGCCAAATGTGGCCTCGTCGATTCCGGTGGCCGCTGCTATCGTGGCCCACGGGACATTCCGGTCCAGCAATCCCTCGATGGTGCTCACCTGAGTCATCAGTACGCCTTCCTGCCGGCCTTCCTGCCGGCCTTCCTGCCGGCCCTCCTGCCGTGCTTCCTGCTGTACCACCTCGCCGTAGATCTCAAGCATCTCCTGCGTCTTGTTCATCAATTCTCCACCTCCCGGTACATGTCGCCGTACCGCGTCCGCGAATCTTTGCCAGCGCTCCGGTTGCCTCGTCGTAGCCGCCATGTACACTACGATCTGCCTCAGTTCGTCTGTTCCCCCGACCTGCACCAACTCCGCCATCAGCGGCACCAACCGCCGCATCACCGGCCAGCTCGTCCGGTACGCCGCCATCAGCGCCAGTTGTGCGATGCGACCGCGCAGTTCACCGTGCAACCCATCCGGCCCCACCTTCGTCTGGTCGACCAACAAATGCGCGTAGCGCGGCACTCCCGGCCAGCCTCGAACTTCCGGGGAGAACAGCTCCGAGAACTCGCGTGCGGGGCTCCAGCGGTGGCGGCCCTGATACAACACCAGCGGCACTATCGGACGCAGGTGCTGCTCATCCGGATGCTGCTTCCGATCCCGTTCCCAGATCCTGATACTGTACTTCAGCAGCCGCAACCGCAACCAGGGGTCCGGCGTCGACTGGTGCTCCAGCAACACGTACAGCCATACCGGCGTGTCATCAGCCTTGCGCTGGACCGCGTACAGCAGGTCCGATTCGCTGTCGCGTAACCGGTCGTCGATGAAACTGACCTCCTGCCGCTTGAGGCTCGACCACCGCAATTCGCTGTTGACCGCCTGCGGCAGGTGCGCGCGCAGCAAGCCGGCCGCCTCGTTTTCCTCTTGGAACACCGATCGGAACAAGTGATCGTGCGGCTTGGAGACCTCGCCGGCCATGACGACGGCGGCACGGTATTGCCTTCCGCGAGTCGCTGTCAACGTCACACGCGCACCGCCAAGTGCTGGCCGTGCTTCCCGTTCCTTCCTGTTTCGGTTGACGGCGGCAACGGTGCCAACTACATTACGCTCTTTCCGGGTTCGCAACCCGGTGCGCGGCACGACGGTTCATTCGTCACGAACACGCTCGACGGCGGTCCGGGTGACACGAAACCCGTTCCGCATGCGACCAGACGCACACTTCTCAGAATGAGTTACCACGAGAGCAGGATCGGACCCGCTCGGGCCGGCCGAGCAGGGGTTGCGGGGCGATGATCCGCGCCGCTGGACGGAGGCGGTGGCCGTGGCGCTGGTTGCGTGGCTGGTTCCGCAGTCATCGCACGCACATCGACCGCCGGCTGCACGTGGAGGTGGGCCGCGGCGCCATTGCCCGCTACGTGGTCAGCCAGAAGGATCTGCCGGCGTTTCGGTTCGTGGATCTGTATCGCGCGATCGACACTCATCTGGCCCCGGTCGACGACGTGCGAAGCATCGAGTCCGACAACAGCGAGAGCCTGAACAAGCTGTTGCACGGCCCCGGCAATCGCTGGGATTCGCGCCGAATCACCAAGTCCCCGCGCACGGCTTGGACCGTCGGCCCCGATGAAGAGGTCTTCCTCCCGATCGATCGCTACTGGATCTTTCCCGAGGGCGCGGCGTCCGCTCGGGCCATCATCCGCCTGCGCTACGACCGGGAGCACGAAACGGCGGTACTCGCGTTGGCGGGGATCGACTCGGATCGGGTCGACGCGCTGCTCAAGCGGCTGATCGCCGACAGCATCGCCACCTCGATCTATCGCGAACGGCTGCTCACCCTGTCCTTCGAATCGGGAGCGCGCGATCAGTTTGGCGATGTCGAGAAGGCGGAGCGCCTGCGGGTCAGCTTCGCGGTGGCCGCGCCGGTGTCGCGGCGCGAATTCGTGGTCGACCAGGAACTGCACAAGTTGCTGTGGCGCAACGTCGTGGATCTCCACGAGCGGCGCCAGGTTCTCAAGACGCACGGCGTCCCGATCCGCCGCGGAGTCCTGCTGTACGGACCGCCGGGTACCGGGAAGACGTTCGCCTGCCGCTACCTCTGCGGGCAGTTGCCCGACACCACCCGCATCGTGGTTGCCGGCAGCGCGCTGAACCGGATCGGCCAGCTGTTCGATTTCGCCCGTACCTATCAACCGTCGCTGGTGATCCTGGAGGACGTCGATCTGGCCTTCGCCGCCCGCGACATCAGTCTCTACTCCTCGTCGCTCGGCGATCTGCTCGACCGGATGGATGGCCTGCGCCCGTCCGACGACGTTGGGGTGATCCTTACCACCAATTCGATCGAACGTCTGGAAGCCGCGATCAAGGACCGTCCGGGGCGCATCAGCCAGTGCGTGTACTTCGGACCGCCCGGCGACACGTTGCGCCGCCGCTACCTGGAGCAGTACGCCAGGGAGTACGACTGCGCCGCGACCGACGTGGAGCGGCTGGTCGCGATGAGCGATGGGGCGACCCCGGCGTTCATCAAGGAGTGGGTCCATCGCACGGTGCAGATTGCGACCGAGGATCTGGACGGCGAGGCGCCCCTGCGCCTGTCGCAGGACGATTTCCAGGAGGCGTTCGACGAGATGAAGCGCGCGGGCGACTCATCGGCCCGCATCGTCGGCTTCCTTGCGGAGTAGCCTTCCCGAATGTCAGCGAGGCGCCGCGGCTTGTCATCCGGTGCGGCTGCCTCTACCATGCGACTCATGACGGCGCAGGCGGAAGTGAACGCGCTGGTCGAGGAAGCACTGCCCCAAGGGGGCTGGGGCGACGACGACTATCTCTGGCTGACGGACCACGGACGCCGGCTCGTGGAGTTCACCGATGGATACCTGGAGGTATTGCCGATGCCGTCCCGCGAGCATCAGAGGATCGTCGCGTTTCTCTACACCATGCTGCACGGCTACCTCCGGCAGACCGGCGGCGAGGTCTTGTTCGCGCCCCTGCGCCTGCGGATCCGCGAGGGCAAGTTTCGTGAACCGGACCTGGTGCTGCTCCGCGATTCCGAAGACGTGCGCAGCGGCGAACGCTTCTGGACCGGGGCCGACCTGGTGATCGAGGTGGTCAGCCCGGACGACCCGAGCCGCGACTTCGTGCGGAAGCGCGGCGACTACGCCGAAGCGGCCATTCCCGAGTACTGGATCGTCGAACCCGGCACCGAGACGATCACCGTGCTCACCCTCGCCGACGGTGCATACGTGGAGCGCGGCGTGTTCGAGCGCGAGGCACTTGCGGCGTCCGGGATTCTTGATGGCTTCGGCGTTGCCGTCGACGCCGTGCTGCAGGCGGGCGAGTCCGCATAATCGCCACCGGCGCCACGCGGCGCCGCCGCCTCCAGCTTGTCGAGTTCGGCGAGTTCGGCGAGTGGTTCCTTGACATCGGGCATGCCTCACCCTACCCTGCCACGGTCCCGCCGCCCATCACCGGGCGCCGCGGACACATTCAGGATGACCCTCTTGCAACGAGTCGCTCTACTGGCCGCAGCCAGAACCGTGCCTTCGAGATCCACTTCGCCGACTGGTGGCTGCCGGTGCAGTACATGCACATCTACGGCCCGGCGTTCTTCAGCGTGACGGCGTTCGGCTGGCACAACTGGATCGCCACCGACGGCGAGGCCGGCACCGAGCCGCCCGACGACGTGAAACGGCTGTACGAGCTGAAGGAGATCATGCAGTCCACCGGCGACGCCGCCGAGCAGTGGTTCTGGAAGGAGTAGCCGGGGACTGAGGAGTCCGCCGCGCGCGGCCGGGGTGCAGCTCCCGGCACGCGCGGCGCCGACCTGCCCGGAGCGCCGCCGGAATGCTGGACTATGTGACCCGCCGCTTCGTGTACATGCTGCTGATGATCGCGGCCATGTCGCTGGTGGCGTTCATCATCATCCAGCTCCCGCCCGGCGACTACCTGACCATGTACGTGCGGCAACTGGAGGCGAGCGGCGAGATACTGGACGAGTCCGAGATCGAATCGCTGCGCCGCCAGTACGGCCTCGACCAGCCGCAGCACGTCCGCTACCTGAAGTGGGTGGGCGGCATGTTCCGCGGCGACTTCGGGCGCTCGGTGCAGTGGCACAAGTCGGTGATCGACCTGGTCGGCGAGCGGCTGCTGCTCACCATCGTGATCAGCCTCGGCGCCACGCTGTTCACCTACGCGGTGGCGGTCTCGGTGGGGATCTACTCCGCCACCCACCAGTACTCGCTGTTCGACTACTCGGTCACGATAGTGGGCTTCGTGGGGCTGGCCACGCCCAACTTCCTGCTCGCCCTGGTGCTGATGATCGTGTTCAACAACGCCTTCGGCGTCTCCATCGGCGGGCTGTTCTCGCCGGAGTATTCCACCGCGCCGTGGTCGCTGGGCAAGGTGTGGGACATGATCAAGCACCTGCCGGTGCCGATCATCGTGCTCGGCACCGCCGGCACCGCGGGGGTGATCCGGGTGATGCGCGGCATGCTGCTCGACGAGTTGCGCAAGCAGTATGTGATCACCGCCCGCACCAAGGGGCTGTCGGAGAGCCGGCTGCTGTTCCGCTACCCGGTGCGGCTGGCCCTGAACCCGATCGTCAGCACGGTGGGCTGGGTGCTGCCGGCGATCGTCTCCGGCGACACCATAACCGCCCTGGTGCTGAGCCTGCCCACGGTCGGCCCGCTGCTGTTCCGCGCCCTGCTCACCGAGGACATGTACCTGGCCGGCACCATCGTCATGTTCCTGTGCTTCCTGACCATCATCGGCATGTTCGTCTCCGACATGGTGCTCGCCGCCATCGACCCCCGCATCCGCTTCGAACGAGCCCAGACCTGACGGCCCGGCCCGCCGGACCATCACTTGCGGGGCGCTGCCGGGATGCTATCATGTCCCGTCAGCAACACCCACGTGAGGAGGCGCCCATGGGATTCGGCGTACGCAATTGGATAACGGTAGTGAGCTGCCTGGTGCTCAGCTCGGCCCCGCTCCTTGCCGGAGGAGAGGGCGAGGCCACGGCGGACGAATCGTCCGAAACCATGGAGATGGCCACCGGCGCCGTGGACAAGAACTGGGGCTGGGCCACCCTTGCCGATTACGAACGCGAGACCGGCAACCGGATCGCCTCGTTCAGCGAGGCGCCGATGCTGGCCGCGCTGGTGGCGTCGGGCGACCTGCCGCCGGTGGAAGAGCGCCTGCCCGACGAACCGCTGGTGGACGAACCGTTCGAGCAGGTGGGCACCTACGGCGGCACCCTGCGGCTCGGCATGGTGTCGGGCACCACCTACTATCCCGCGACCATCTACCAGGTGGACTTCACCCTCGGGCTCGACCGGGTGGGCGAGGAGATCGTCCCCAACATCGCCAAGGCATTCGAGTTCTCGCCGGACAACACCACCATGACGCTGTCCCTGCGCGAGGGCATGAAGTGGTCGGACGGCGACCCCTTCGACGCCGACGACTACCTGTTCTGGTACGAGTCGGTGCTGTTGAACAAGGAGCTGACTCCGGTGGCCCGGAGCTGGCTCAGGCCGGCCGGACAGGTGGTCGAGGTGGCGAAGATCGACGACTACACGTTGACCTTCCGCTTCGCGGTCCCCTACCGGACCATACTGTTCTATATCGGCTCCGCGGGCTTCGGCGGCGGGCAGGGCGTCGGCACCGGCGGCATCTTCTCGCCGGAGCACTACATGAAGCAGTTCCACGTCGATCACAATCCGCAGGCCGGCGAACTGGCCAAGGAGGAGGGTTTCGACAGTTGGACGCAGTTGTTCAAGGCCAGGGACCGGGCCGACATCGTGCAGCAAGCGGTAGGGACGCCGGTCACCCAGCCCTGGATGATCAAGAACGTCCTTCCGGAAGGCGCCGTGTACGAGCGCAACCCCTACTTCTACAAGATCGATACGGCGGGCAACCAGCTCCCCTACATCGACACCGTGCGGGCATCGCACTTCACCGACCACGAGGCGATGATCCTGGCCACCGTCACCGGCAACTACGACTACATGGACTGGGGCACCAAGTTCGAAGACGTGCCGGTACTGGTGGAGAACGAAGAAAAGGGCAACTACAAGACGTTCATGACCAAGGACCTGTGGGGCAACCACAGCGCCTACTACTTCAACCAGAACTACGAGGACGATCCCGAACTCGGCGAATTGCTGCGCAACAAGACCTTTCGCCAGGCACTGTCGATCGCCATCAACCGCGACGAGGTCAACAGCATCATCGCTGCCGGCCAGGGCATCCCGCGGCAGGCGACGATGAACCCCGACCTGCCGTTCTACCAGGAACAATGGGGCGCCGCCTGGGCGCAATACGATCCCGACGAAGCCAACCGGATGCTGGACGGAATCGGCCTCGACAAGCGCGACGGCGACGGCTTCCGGCTGCGGCCCGACGGCCAGCCGTTGTCGCTGCAGATCAACCATCCCCTGGCCAGCGGATCGCGCATCGCGGCTGACGAGATGGTGCGCGACTACTGGAATGCGGTCGGCGTGCGCACGCAGGTCAAGCCGATGGACCGCGCCTTCCTGATCCAGGCCGCCCGCGCCAACCAGGCCCAGGTCAATTCCTGGATCTTCTCCGGATCTTCGCTGCCGTCGGTCCTCAAGGGCGGGACCAACTACCTGCGCGGCAATTTGTGGGGCTACGGCTATCAACAGTGGTGGAACACCAGGGACTCGGCGCAGCCCAAGGGCACCGAGCCGCCGGACGAGGTAAAGCGAATGTTCACCCTCATGGACCAGATCCCGGCGCTGGTGGGAGACGACAAGGTCGCCGCGATCGAGGAAGCGTTCGACATCTGGGCGGACAACGTCTACGGCGCCGGCGTGTTCGGGCTGATCCCGAAACCCGCGGTCGTGCACAAGAACATCGGCAACGTCAACACCGACACCATCACCGACATCAGCGACGTCGGCACCGGCTGGTTCAACCGCCAGTACCAGTTCTTCTGGAAGCAGTAACCGGTACCTGACGCGCCCGCGAAGGTGGCGCGCCCGGCAGCCCGCCGGCAGCATGCGCGCCACCTTCCTCCGCCACGGGCTGCCGGTACGTGATCGGTCATGGTGAACTACCTGTTGGCCCGCTTCGGCTACATGATCACCACGCTGCTGTTGATCTCGGTGGTGTCGTTCATCGTAATCCAGTTGCCGCCCGGCGACTGGCTGACCTCCTATATCGCGCAGCTCGAAGCGCAGGGGCAGGAGGTGGACGATGCCGAGATCGCCGGGCTCAAGGCGCTCTACGGGCTGGACCGGCCGCTATGGAGCCAATACGGCAAGTGGATCTCCGGATTCTTCACCGGGCGGATGGGGGTGTCGTTCTCCTTCAACCGGCCGGTGGTGGATCTCATTGCCGAGCGGCTGCCGCTGACGATCATGGTGTCGGTGTTCGCCTTCGTGTTCTCCTACGCGGTGGCCATCCCGATCGGCATCTACTCCGCCACGCATCAGTACTCGCCGTCGGACTACTTCTTCACCACCCTCGGTTTCATCGGCATCTCCGTGCCCAACTTCCTGCTCGGCATCATCGTGCTGTTCGGCGCGTTCAAGTGGTTCGGCGTGGACGTGGGCGGCCTGTTTTCGGACCGCTACGTCGGTGAGCCGTGGAGCTTCGGCAAGTTCCTGGACTTCCTCACCCACATCCCCGTGCCGATGATCCTGATCGGCGCCGCCGGCACGGCGACCCTCATCCGGGTGATGCGCGGCACGCTGCTCGACGAGCTGCGCCAGCAGTACGTGATCACCGCGCGCGCCAAGGGCGTCACGGAGACCGCGCTGCTGTTCAAGTACCCGGTCAGGCTGGCGATCAACCCGATCATCAGCACCATCGGCTACCTGCTGCCGGCCATCTTCTCCGGCCAGGTGATCACCGCGGTGGTGCTGCGCCTGTCCACCATGGGGCCGATGCTGCTGCGCGCGCTGATCAGCCAGGACATGTTCCTGGCCGGCAGCATCGTGCTGATCCTGAGCTTTCTGGTGGTGGTGGGGACGCTGATATCGGACCTGCTGCTGGTGGTGGTCGATCCGCGCATCCGGTACGAGAGCAGCGCGGAGCTGCGATGAGCGAGGTGGATCGGCCCGGCGCGGCGCAGGCTCCGGCACCGCACAATCCGGCCCCGGACGGGGCCGCGCCCCGGGAGGCGCTGCAGGAAGCGTACTATCTCGCGTCGCAGTGGAAGCTGATCTGGCGCAAGTTCTCGCGCCACCGGCTCGCCCTGGTGGGCATGATCGTGCTGGCGCTCCTGTACCTGGCGGCGGCGTTCGGCCCCTTCGTGTCGCCCTACGATCCGGGCGCGTTCTCCGATCATCCGTTCACGCCGCCGCAGCGCGTGCGCTTCGTGGACGCGGATGGACGCCTGCACCTGAGGCCCTTCGTGTACCTGCTCGAGCAGAGTCTGAACATGCGCACGCTGGCGCGGGAATACGCCGAAAACCGGGCCGAGAAGCGCTTCGTCAGGTTCTTCACGCGCGGCTACGAGTACAAGTTGTTCGGTGTGCTGCCGACCGACATCCACCTGTTCGGCGTCGACGCGCCGGGCACGCTGCACCTGTTCGGCACCGACAACCTGGGCCGCGACCTGTTCGCCCGCAACATCTACGGGGCCGGCATCTCGCTGACCATCGGCCTGGTGGGCGTGATGCTGAGCTTCGTGCTGGGCTGCCTGCTGGGCGGCGTCTCGGGATACTTCGGCGGCACCCCCGACACCATCATCCAGCGCATCATCGAGTTCCTGCTCTCCATACCGCAGATCCCGCTGTGGATGGCGCTCAGCGCCGCCCTGCCCACCCACTGGTCGCCGATCAAGATCTACTTCGGCATCACCATCGTGCTGTCGATCGTCGGCTGGACCGGCCTGGCGCGCATCGTGCGCGGGCGGGTGCTCGCTCTGAGGGGCGCCGACTTCGCGCTGGCGGCCAAGATCTGCGGCGCCGGCGAAGGCCAAGTGATTTACAGACACCTGCTGCCGTCGGTGATAAGCTACCTGATCGTGCACCTCACGCTGGCGATCCCGGGCATGATCCTGGGCGAGACGGCTTTGAGCTTCCTCGGCCTCGGCATGCAGCCGCCGGCGATCAGTTGGGGCACGCTGCTGAAGGACGGCCAGGACATCCGCTCCCTTGCCCTGTACCCGTGGCTGCTGATTCCCGGCCTGTTCGTCATCGTGGTCGTGCTGGCGTTCAACTTCCTCGGCGACGGGCTGCGCGATGCCGCGGACCCCTACAAGTAGGATGGACAGGATGGAGAACACCGAAACCACGCAGAGCCCGAACGGCGCGGCCCCGATCGCCGCCGGCACGCCGTTCCAGTTCGGCGCACACACCTTCCAATTCGGTCGCGAGGTCGTCGAGCTGGTAGACTCGTCCCCGCTGCGCCACGACGCGGCCACGCTGCGCGCGCGGCTGGCGACCGACGGCTACCTGTTCATGCGCGGCTTTCATCCGCGCGCCGACGCCCTGGCGGCGGCGCGCTGGACGCTGGAAGCGATCGCCCGGCAGGGCGGGCTGAAGGCAGGCAGCGACGTTGCCGACGGCCTGATCGGCGCGGAAAACCGCAACTTCCCGTTCTTCCGCCAGGTGGAGGTGTCTCACGGACCGCCGATTCTGAATGTGGTGGACAGCCGCGCGACGTTCGCCTTCTTCGAAGCGCTGTTCGGCAAGCCGGCGCTCACCTTCGACAAGCGTTGGCTGCGCTGCATGGCCAGGGGCGGGCACAACCACTTCCACTATGACAACGTCTACGTCGGCCGCGGTACGCCCAACCGGGTGACGGTGTGGACCGCCCTCAGCGGAGCCGACCTCGACGGCGGCCCCCTGGTGATCGGCCTCGGCTCCAACCGCCACCGGCGCCTGATCGAGACCTACGGCGCCACCGACATGGACCGCGACCTGACCGATGCGGTGTTCACCACAGATCCCCGCGAGCTGGTCGACGATTTCGGGTTCACGCTCGCCACGACGCGCTATCAGCCCGGCGATGCGATCATCTTCGGCATGTTCATGATGCACAGCACCGCGCCCAATCTTTCCGACCGCTACCGCATCAGCATCGACACGCGCTACCAACCGAAAGACGAGGCCAAGGACGAACGCTTCTTCTTCGGCGAGGACGGCACCTGGCTCGGCAACTTCCACCACAAGGGCGCCACCTACAAACCAATGTCCGAGCTGCGCCAGGAGTGGGGCATCTGACCCAACTGCTCCCTCCCGGATGCGAAACCTACCAGGGAGGCGGCAGAGTCCCGGCACTCACTGCCGTCACGCGGCTGGTGATCGGATAGGGATTGGGGGTCCGGCAGATGACTATGCCGGAGCCCGCGGCGCCGGCGGGAAGTTCCTCCATGACCCGTTGCAGGCCGCCCGCATCTTTCTTGTCAGGGTGCTGGGTCCACTTCGCGTCGGCCAGGTCGAACCTGCCGGCGCGGTGGAGCAGAAAATCTGCCTCGCGCACCCGGTCGCGCCAGAAGTGGAGGTTCCATCCGCCGCGGCGATTCAGCTGGCTGCGGCGCAATTCACCGCATACCAGCGTCTCCCACAACGCCCCGGCCAGCGGCGATGCGTCCAGCTCCCTCGCGTCATCCAGCGAGATCAGGAACGAACACAGCCCTGAGTCGTTGAGATAGAGCTTCGGCGCCTTCACCAGCGATTTCGTGCGATTGCTGTGCCACGGCTCCAGCAGCGTTATCTGCCCGGACGCCTGCAGCACTCCCAACCAGGCCGCGACAGTGGATCCGGCCACGCCCACGTCTCGTGCCAAGTTCGCCTGGTTGAGAAGATTCCCGCTGCGCAGGGCGCATGCACGCAGGAAACGCTCGTAATCGCGGAGGTTCGCTACGTTCAGAAGCTGCCGGACATCTCGCTCCAGGTAGGTCGCCACGTAGGAACGGTAGAAGCTCGACGCATCGAGCTCCGGTCGCGCATGCAGTTCGGGAAAGCCACCGCGCACCAGGAACTGCTCGACGGTGAGCGATGCATCCGCCGCCGACGCTTCGGCCCAGGACAGGGTCTCCAATTCGACGACGTTGGCCCGGCCGGCGAGCGAGTCCGACACGGCATGCATCAATTGCAGCTTCTGGGAACCGGTAAGCACAAAGAGCCCTGCACGGTCGCGCTGTTGGTCCACGACATGTTTCAAGTGGCGGAACAGCTTCGGCGCGTACTGCACCTCGTCGACCACCAGCGGCGGCGGGTGGCGGCGGAGAAACGCTGCCGGATCACCCTCCGCCTGCTCGGCCTCGCTGGGCAAATCGAGGCTCACCAGCTCGTGATTCGGAAACAGCCTCTCTACGAGGCTGGTCTTGCCGGTCTGGCGGGCACCGGTCAGCACCAGGACCGGCCGCTGTGCGGCGCTTTGCGCCAGGTAGGCCTCGATGTGCCGCTCGATCCACATCTCCTACACTGTACATCATTCGACACAATCGAACAATTTACCCGATCCGTCCGTGAGGGCCGTGGCTGAGCCCGCCGGTACTGGCCGCCGGCGTTACGTCGCGCTGGCCTCTCTTGATGGCTCTTCTAAACCGAAGTTCCAGAGCGGGAATCTTGTTAATTCGTTATTGATCTGAAAATTGCGCTCAACAGCCGATGTCCGTTACTGGCTACACTTGGGCGCTGACCTCCAGGAGATCGAAACAGCGCTGCTGCAGCGCGGTCGGTTCGCTGTGCATGGTGAACGTGGCGCCGCTATCCACTATCCGCACGCGGTTGGCCGTCAGCGTCCCCAACTCGCTCATCAGGCTGCGAAAGCTGTGCACCGGCAGACCGTCGTCGGTACGCTTGCTCGCCGCCTTCCGGTGTGCGGCCGGTGAGCGTTCCGCCGGTTGCACCACCGACTCGCGCAGCGCCTCGCCGGCGGCGCGGTCGTGGTCGTCGAACAGCACCGGCGCCAGCTTGCTGCGCATGTGCCACTCCACGTAGTAGGCCAGCATGCACAGGAACACGTGCGCCCGCACCCGGTCTGCGCTGCGGTGATAGATCGGTCGCACCTTCAGATCCACCGTCTTCATGCTGCGGAACGCACGTTCCACCTTGGCCAAGTCCTTGTACGCCGTCACCGTCTGCTCGGCGTCGAACAGCTCCGGCTCCACGTTGGAGCGCACGATGTAGAGCCCGTCCAGTTCTTCCTCGGCCGCGATCTTGTCCAGGTCACGCACGAACGAGAACGAGTCGTCGGTGATGGTGGTGGTGAAATGCTTGCCCACCTTGTAGTGGTTGATCACCTTGCCCACCCGCAGGCCGATCGCGGCGGCGCCGCGCAGCGGCTTTTTGGCGCGCTGCGTGGCCGTCACGATCGGCGTCAGTTCCTCCTCCGTGGAGGCCAGCAACTTCTGCCTCTTGCGCTGCCGTTGCTCGGCCAGGATCGGGTTGCGGCACACGATCAGCCGCTCGCCGGGGAACTCGGGTGAGCTGATCTCCGCCAGGTCACGCTCGTCGAACATGGTCTGCGCCACTTCGCCGGCCTCGATCAGCTTGCGGATGGTGGGCGCCCGCAGGGTCGTGATCCAGCGCAGGCCGTCGATCCCCTGCAGGTCCTCGCGGATGCGCGCGCCGGTGAGCATGCCGCGGTCGCCGACCAGCACGACGCGCTGCAAGCCGAAACGGTTGCGAATCTTGTCGACCTGAGCGGCGACCGTCTTGGGGTCACTGGTGGAGCCCTCGAATACCTCGACGGCGATGGGACAGCCGTCTGCGGTACACAGCAGGCCGAACACGATCTGCAAGGTGCCGCGTTTGCCGTCGCGGCTGTGACCACGGCGCGCCAACGGGCAGGTGTGGCCATGGAAGTAACTGGAAGTCAGGTCGTACAACATGAGCGTGTTGTCATGCAGATGGCGCTTGGCCAAGCGCTGCTCGATGCCGTGCTGGCGAGCGAGCAGCCAATCCATGGCGGCATACAGCTCATTCTCGTCGACGGCTCCCAACTGCAGCAGGTGGCCGAGGGAGGAGACGGCGCTTTCGGGGTTCAGGCCGCGAGCGGTGGCGAGTTTGGAGCGAGCGTCGACGACGCGAGCGACGATCATGGCGACGACCAGGTCGCGTTCACGGGAGGCGGGACGAGCGACGAGGGAATGGAGGGAGAGCTTGCGGAGGGAACCGAGGACGGCGGCGACGTGGCCGTGGGGATAGCTGCGCAAGATGGAGAGCAGTTCGTTGGGAGAGCGCAGAGCGATACCGCCGTTGAGGAGGACGCGCAAACCCTCGACGAGGTGATCGGGCCACTTGGAGAGGTTGGCGATGGTGCGTTTTTTGACCTTGCCGTGCTGGCGGAAGGACTCGCGGAGGAGGACGGCTGGGGGAGAGTTGCGGTTGGGGACGGTGTCGATGTACATGGGCACCCTACGGAGGGAATGGTAGATCATTTAATAATTACATGTCAACCAGATGAGAGAAAATTAACGCTGAACCACAGGACTATTTACATGGACACGATTTACACCCATGAACACGCTAATTCCTGTAATAGGAAACAGTTACAAGAACGGCCTCTCAAACCTCGGTCTAAACCGACATGGCGCCGCTGCCACCGAGACGCCCGCCACCGCCCCTGAGCCTGGGGTCGAGCAGGTCCCGCACCGCGTCGCCGAGCATGTTGAGGCAGTACACGACAATCGTCAGGCAGAGACCGGGCCAGAACGCGAGCCCTGGCGCTATCTCCATGAATTCGCGCCCTTCCCTGCTGAGCATGGCCCCCCAGCTCGGAACATGCGGCGGCAGTCCGAATCCCAGGAAGCTCAGAGAAGCCTCGGCAATGATGACGCCGCCAATGTTGATGCTGAATATGATGATGACGACCGGCATGATGTTGGGCACGACGTGCCGGACAAGCGATCGCATTGTCGAGCTGCCGGTTGCTGTCGCCGATAGCAGGTAGTCGGCTTCCTTGATGCCGATGACGGCGCCTCTGATCACTCTCGAGCCGCCGATGCCTCCCGATATGCCCAGGACCAGGATGAGCTGTAACAACCCCTGGCCCACGACGGATATGATGGTCAACAGGAGCAGCAGTCCCGGGAAAGACATCCAGGCATCGACGAACCGCTGCACCACCAGGTCCAGTCTGCCGCCGAGGAATCCTGAGGTGCCGCCGAGCAGAACAGCGACCAGAACGTTGACCGTGGTCGCTGCCAGACCGACAACCAGCGAAAGACGAGCCCCGTAGATGAGGCGGCTCAGGACGTCTCGGCCCAACTGGTCGGCACCCAGGAGATACTGGGCTGATGGGCCAGTCAGCCGGTCTACCAAGTGCATTTCGTAGTGTGGATAGGGGGCCAGAACATCAGCGAAGATACTGACGATAAGCAGGAGCACTATCACAATCCCGCTGACAATACCCAGTGGCTTCTCCTTGACCAGCCTGACAAAGAAATCAGTCATAGCGGCCCCTGGCATCGATGACCACCCCGGCGATGATGCTCAACGGCTTCTCCTTGACCAGCTCTGAGAAACAACTCAGTCGTAGCGGACCCTGGGGTCCACGACCGCGTAGACCAGGTCGATGAGCAGATTGATCCCGACCACGCCGGTGGCGAAGAACAGGTTGATGCCGGAGACCACCGGGTAATCCCGGTCACTCAGTGCGTGCACCATGAGCCGACCCAGCCCCGGCAGGTTGAATATGTTCTCCATGATCACGGAGCCACCTACCAGAATAGGCAGCTGCAGGCCTACCAGCGAAACCACCGGGATCAGGGCATTCTTGATGGCGTGCCTCACCACTACGACCGTCTCCTTGAGGCCCTTGGACCAGGCGGTCCTGATAAAATCCTGCCTCAGCACCTCCAGCATCATGGTACGCGTCATCCGCATCGTGGCCGCAGCCGACGCCGTGCCCAGAATCAGGCTGGGAATAATGAACACCGCCAGATTCCCGAGCGGGTCTTCGGTGAAGGCAACCAGCTCCAGCGGCGGCGCCCAGCCCCACCAGATGCCCGGGTAGATCATGACCATGATGCCGAGCCAGAAGTTCGGCGTAGCCAGGCCGACGATGGCGATGGAGCGCCCCGCGTAGTCGGCGGCCGTATCCTGGCGAATCGCCGAGTAGATGCCGACCGGCAGGGCTATCACCAGCCCGATCAGGATTGCCATGACGCCAAGCTGAATGGTTACCGGCAGTCTGTCTATTATCTTCTCTTCTACCGACCTGAAGCCCAGCAGTGAGTTGCCAAGGGTGCCCTGGAGGAGACCGTTGAATTCGGACTCGCCGGTAATCCAGTCGGGCGTCGGCAGCACTCCTATCCAGCGTCCATACTGCACCCAGGCAGGCACGTCCAATCCCAGCATGCGTTCTATTGCTGCACGGTCTACCTCGACACCCAGGGTGTCCAGTTCACCCACCATCGCATCTACTGTATCGCCGGGGATGAAGCGCACGGACAGAAAGACCAGGGTGGTCAATATCCACAAGGTGGGGATTATCAGCAGCAACCGTCTGATGAGATAGGCTCTCATGTCACACGCCTCGTCATTCAATGAAAGGGAGCCGGGAACCGTGCTCTGAAGCGACAGCCTCCCCGCCCCCTCCTACTCCAAGCTCAGCGATAAGAGTAAGCCCTAATAGCCCATCGCTTCCTTCATCGCGCTATCAATCCAGAGGCGCGCGTAGACCAAGCCAGCGCTGACGGACCCCAGATCGGTCTCACCGTTGTAACCTTTGACCCACGGCTGGTGCGCGAGAATAAATGGGGCCATCGGACCCCATAGATACCAGTGCCTCTCTATCGCGTACATGTCCGCCTCTCCCACCAGCCTCTTCTGCTCCTCGAGGGTGGCAGCGGCGTCGGCGGCTTCAACCATGGCGTCATAAACGGAATCCTTGTTCGCGCCGGTCAACCCGGTGCGGTTGAAAGCAGTGGCCGAGTGCGATTGGCGTACCGCGGCGGGCGGGGACCAGTCAACAGCCGCAATCGAAGTGACCATACCCTCAAAGGTATGGTTATGTACACGATCGACAAGCGTGGGCACGTCGACTACCTCAATCTCTACATCAACGCCGATCTCACGCCAGTATTCAACCAGTGCTTGCATGGGGTTTATGTCGACCCGCTGGAAATGAGTCATCTTCGTCTTGAACCTGACGCCGTCCGAACCGCGGGAGAGCCCAGCCGCATCGAGCAACGCCTCGGCACCTTCCGGGTCATACCTATAGCCCTTCTTGACCTCCTCGGGCCACTGTGCAAATGGGATGTTATACCCCTCGACCCTCACCCACCCGTGAGGTGTCGCGACTCCTATACCCTTGAAGTAGGTATTGTTGACGGCCTCGGAGTCAATTGCCATCTGCATCGCCTTGCGCACCCTCAGGTCGTCAAAAGGCGGATTGATAACGTCAAAACCAAGAGCAGTGTCCGACCGCCCGAACACATGCCACTGCACGATCTCAGGGTTAGTGCGCTTGAGGCTTTCTGCCTGGTCGATTGGGTGCATTCTTTCTCTGTGGTAGCGGAATAGGAACCCTCCCAGAGACCAGAGATTCGGTGATGTGGTAAACATCGACCTGTCTCTGGGAGGGGACCAAAATGAGTGAGACCTTGGTAACGGAGTTGCTCCGGTTTTGCAAGACCCGGTGCGGGATTGACCTGAACCCGTGCAGCGGACCACGGGATCTGCTCGCCGCGGAGCTCGGTATGCTGAAGTGCCTGGTGGCTGCGGGACGTGCAGCGATGCAACGCTGGTGTGAGCAAGTCGGTGATGGGTATGTCGGTGCGCGCGCAACCCGCGGCGAGGTTCGGTACCGCTTTGTCGGGAGACGGCGGAAGACGCTGCATGGGCTGTTCGGCGTGATCACCTTGGTGCGCGCCTACTACGCGCCGCTCGGTGGCGGTGGCAAGGGGTGGGTGCCGCTGACAGAGCAACTGGGTATCGCGGGCGGGTACACGCCTGGGTGCCAGTACTTCATGGCGCGGTGGTGCGCCGAGCAGTCCTACGAGCAGGGTCTGGCGCAATTCCACGAGGTGTTGCGGCCTGACGGGCGGGAGCTGGTGTCGATGAACAAGGCGTTCGAGATGGTGCGGGCGGTTACTGACGGGTTGGCGGAGCAACGCCAGCGGGAGATTGTCGAGCGTGCCGACGAGCCGGTGGCGGTGCGCGAAGAGATCACCGGGACGATGGTCGTGGGCATCGACGCGGGGAAGGTGGCGACACGCGCGAACGAGCGGGTAACTGAAGATGGGAAAAAGAGTTACGATCGCGTGTTTCGGGACTCCAAGGTAGCGACGGTATCAGCGGTGAAGGTGGACCGGGAGGGTGCAGCGCACTGCACCAAGACCTCCTGTGTCACCGGGATCGAGCATGCTGATGAGTTCTTTCCCCGGATCGAGGTGGAAATGAGCCGGCGCAGCGCTCACCTGGCAGCGCTGGTGCTGGTGATTCTGGGCGATGGAGCGCATTGGATATGGGACCGGGTCTCCCAGCTGTCCGAACCCGGGCAGAAGGTCTGGCACATCCTCGATTTCTGGCATGCCTGCGACCACTTGGGGAAGATCGGCAAGGTGTTGTACGGCGAGGGCAGCGAGCAGTTCAAGAGATCCTTCAAGCGCTGGCGCAGCCTGCTGCGCAAGGGCTGCGTCGCCGCCGTAATCAAGGAACTGCAGGAACTGCACGTCAGTGGCCGCTACAGCGAGAAGCAGTGCTACGACCTCCAGGGCGAGATCAACTACTTCACGGCCAACCAGCACCGCATGGACTACCCGCTGTATCGATCGTGCGGTCTGCCGATCGGCAGCGGTGTAGTCGAGGGAGCCTGCAAGAACGTCGTCGCCAAGCGCATGAAGCAGAGTGGGATGACTTGGTCGCTGGACGGAGCCAAGGAGATGCTTCAGCTCCGCGCTTCGGCGAAGAGCCGTCGCTTCTGGGACGATTTCGAGAGCCTGTTGCCCTCATCGCCCACCCCAGAATCCAACCAGATCCAGCTTGAGGCTGCCTGACCGCTACCACACTGACGGAATGCACCCTGGTCGATTGATGTTATTGAAGATGCCCCGGCATGACCCGTATAATCAAGCTGACGCGAGCGTAGCGCCGCCAGAATTGTCGCCGTTTCAGGCATGATCAGGGTCCTTATCTTGTCAGTATAGGGCAAGCGGTTCTCCGGGTATTTCTCGTCGTGGCCCCAGTAGTCAGGATTCCTTTCGTAGGTTATCGAGCTTTCCTCGACCCTGTCAGTCAGCATATAGGGCCCAGTGCCGACCAGGTTCCTCCAATCTTTGACGTCGCCCTGCTGTTTGATCACCTCGGGGGGTAATATGGTGCCGGTTTGGGCGAGGGCGAGGTTCATCAGCGCTTGGAGGCTCGGCTCCTTCAGCTTCACGACAACCGTCCACTCGTCGGTGGCCGCTATCGATTCGATTGGCAAATCCTTGATCCAGTCAGTGGGACTAGGTTCGGTGAAGCCGCTGCCGAGACCGGTCACACGATGAAGGTTGTATTCGATGTCCGAGGCATTCAGCTCCCGACCGTTCATCGGCGCCTTATCGTGCCAGTGAACACCCTGACGGATGTGGAAGATTATCGTGAGTGGGTCGGGTTGCTCCCAGCTTTCAGCCAACTGCCCTCTCAGGGGAATTCCCAGCACCACGCCTGTTGAAGTGAGGCTATTTTGGTCCCTTGGTATTGCCCAGTCCGCAATGCCCAGCTTCTCTACCACAGGAGCGACAAGATTTCCCGGCCCGTGCTGGAACCAGGTGTCGGCAACCGGATAGTCGCCCTTTATAGCATGGGAAAATGTCCCGCCATACTCCGGCGCCGTCACCATCTTGCCGGTGGTTGGGTCCATCACCATTTCCTGCTCCATGGCGGCTGCCGGCTCCTCTTCTGCGGCAGCTGCCCAGAGGCTGGCTGCGGTCAGGACCAGGACCAACGCAACCGCGAAGGTCCTTGTGACTCGTACAATATTCATACGTAACTCCGTATAGGTTGATTCTTTGAGAGCATTGCCGGAGCGGATTGCCGCTCCCTGGCTGCTCTCGCGCCCGCAACGCGGGACAGCCAGTCAGAGTCAGATTCCCGGCGTGCGCGGCGTGTGACTCAGCCGGGTTCACCCGGGTCACACCGCGCGCGCGTGCGGTTCTTTGCGTATGATGGGCACCTCCGATGCGCCGGGACACCGGCGGGGTGTGGTGAACGTGATTGACCGGTAACGCCGACGGTCGGTTCCGCGACGGTGAGACGAGGGGCGGGCCCCAGGAAGGTTGCGGTGATGAGCGAACGAAGGTGGACTGAGCCGCCACCGCACGCAGCCGGCCGCGGCCCCCGCGCTGCAGGCGAAGACGCCCGCGCGGCGATCAGCGGTGGCGGTTAAAGGTTTCTCGTATAAAGAGTTGCCGGGGGGGGGCCTACTGGTTGCGTCAACTGGTAGCAGTTCTGAGTGCTATGGTCGCGCATGGTCGGCATGTGTCCGAAACCGCTCAGTCAATGATCATGCACCGTCCGATGCCGTCCGTCAAGGCCCCCGCAATCCCCCGCAATGCCCCCTAATCCGAGGTTTGAGAGGCCGTTCTTGTAACTGTTTCCTATTACAGGAATTAGCGTGTTCATGGGTGTAAATCGTGTCCATGTAAATAGTCCTGTGGTTCAGCGTTAATTTTCTCTCATCTGGTTGACATGTAATTATTAAATGATCTACCATTCCCTCCGTAGGGTGCCCATGTACATCGACACCGTCCCCAACCGCAACTCTCCCCCAGCCGTCCTCCTCCGCGAGTCCTTCCGCCAGCACGGCAAGGTCAAAAAACGCACCATCGCCAACCTCTCCAAGTGGCCCGATCACCTCGTCGAGGGTTTGCGCGTCCTCCTCAACGGCGGTATCGCTCTGCGCTCTCCCAACGAACTGCTCTCCATCTTGCGCAGCTATCCCCACGGCCACGTCGCCGCCGTCCTCGGTTCCCTCCGCAAGCTCTCCCTCCATTCCCTCGTCGCTCGTCCCGCCTCCCGTGAACGCGACCTGGTCGTCGCCATGATCGTCGCTCGCGTCGTCGACGCTCGCTCCAAACTCGCCACCGCTCGCGGCCTGAACCCCGAAAGCGCCGTCTCCTCCCTCGGCCACCTGCTGCAGTTGGGAGCCGTCGACGAGAATGAGCTGTATGCCGCCATGGATTGGCTGCTCGCTCGCCAGCACGGCATCGAGCAGCGCTTGGCCAAGCGCCATCTGCATGACAACACGCTCATGTTGTACGACCTGACTTCCAGTTACTTCCATGGCCACACCTGCCCGTTGGCGCGCCGTGGTCACAGCCGCGACGGCAAACGCGGCACCTTGCAGATCGTGTTCGGCCTGCTGTGTACCGCAGACGGCTGTCCCATCGCCGTCGAGGTATTCGAGGGCTCCACCAGTGACCCCAAGACGGTCGCCGCTCAGGTCGACAAGATTCGCAACCGTTTCGGCTTGCAGCGCGTCGTGCTGGTCGGCGACCGCGGCATGCTCACCGGCGCGCGCATCCGCGAGGACCTGCAGGGGATCGACGGCCTGCGCTGGATCACGACCCTGCGGGCGCCCACCATCCGCAAGCTGATCGAGGCCGGCGAAGTGGCGCAGACCATGTTCGACGAGCGTGACCTGGCGGAGATCAGCTCACCCGAGTTCCCCGGCGAGCGGCTGATCGTGTGCCGCAACCCGATCCTGGCCGAGCAACGGCAGCGCAAGAGGCAGAAGTTGCTGGCCTCCACGGAGGAGGAACTGACGCCGATCGTGACGGCCACGCAGCGCGCCAAAAAGCCGCTGCGCGGCGCCGCCGCGATCGGCCTGCGGGTGGGCAAGGTGATCAACCACTACAAGGTGGGCAAGCATTTCACCACCACCATCACCGACGACTCGTTCTCGTTCGTGCGTGACCTGGACAAGATCGCGGCCGAGGAAGAACTGGACGGGCTCTACATCGTGCGCTCCAACGTGGAGCCGGAGCTGTTCGACGCCGAGCAGACGGTGACGGCGTACAAGGATCTGGCCAAGGTGGAGCGCGCCTTCCGCAGCATGAAAACGGTGGATCTGAAGGTGCGACCGATCTATCACCGCAGTGCTGACCGGGTGCGGGCGCACGTGTTCCTGTGCATGCTGGCCTACTACGTGGAGTGGCACATGCGCAGCAAGCTGGCGCCGGTGCTGTTCGACGACCACGACCGCGCCGCCGGCGAGGCGCTGCGCGAGTCGGTGGTGCAACCGGCGGAACGCTCACCGGCCGCACACCGGAAGGCGGCGAGCAAGCGTACCGACGACGGTCTGCCGGTGCACAGCTTTCGCAGCCTGATGAGCGAGTTGGGGACGCTGACGGCCAACCGCGTGCGGATAGTGGATAGCGGCGCCACGTTCACCATGCACAGCGAACCGACCGCGCTGCAGCAGCGCTGTTTCGATCTCCTGGAGGTCAGCGCCCAAGTGTAGCCAGTAACGGACATCGGCTGTTGAGCGCAATTTTCAGATCAATAACGAATTAACAAGATTCCCGCTCTGGAACTTCGGCCTAATGCCCCCGCACAGCGGCCAACAGCGGCCCAGCGGCCCAGCGTCATCCCACACAGCCGGTCAGGCCAGAGTGGGGGACAGCCGACAGGTTGCTCGGCGCTCCGGTGTCAGGAATCTGAGCGTTGCTCGATCGCGGCTGCGCGCTGCTGGGCGGCGCGCAGGCGGGCCGGGTCGAACTTGCCGGCGCGGTCGAACTTGTAGATGCCGTTCTGCTCCTGGTAGATGTCGGTGAGCTGGGTGTAGCAGTAGCCGAACATGTCGGGGTTGTCGAGCAGCACGGCGCACAGCCGCTCGAAGCGAGCGTAGAACTCCTCCAGGCTGCGCGGGCGCTCGCCGTACCCCCACGAGTCCTCGCCGGCGGCCGCATCGGGGTTCCACCAGATACCGCCGAACTCGCTCACGAAGTAGGGCTGACCGCGGTAGGCGATCGACCACTGCAGCCCGCCGGCCAGCCGCTCCAGCGTGCGCTGCGGCATGCCCCAGCCGGCCGCGCTGTTCAGGTACGGCTTGCCGTCGGCCAGGCCGGCCTGGTTGGCCGCGAGCTGCTCCGGATCCTGGGAGTAGTCGTGGCTGTCGTAGACGTCGGACTCGGGAACGCGGTGCGAGTAGCCGGAGCTGTCCAGCACCGGGCGCGTGGTGTCCATTGCCTTGGTGGCCAGAAACATGCCGCGCGTCACGTCGTCCAGCACCGTGATCCGGTCGCCGAGCCGCTGCCAGGTCTCGTTCAGCGGGCACCAGCCGACGATGCACGGGTGCGAGTAGTCGCGCTCCAGGACCTCCAGCCACTGGGTGACGTACTCGGCGCCCGGCCTCTGGTGCTCGCCGTCGATGGGGCCTTCGAGGCGGCAGCCCCAGTCGCCGAACTCGCCCCACACCAGGTAGCCGAGCCGGTCGGCGTGGTACAGGAAGCGCTCCTCGAACACCTTCTGGTGCAGGCGCGCGCCGTTGAAACCGGCCGCCATGCTCAGCTCGATGTCGCGGCGCAGGGCCGCGTCGGTCGGCGCGGTCATGATGCCGTCCGGGTAGTAGCCCTGGTCCAGCACCAGGCGCTGAAATACCACCTCGCCGTTGAGCCGGATCGCCTTGCCGTCGATGCTCACGGCGCGCAGCGCGGTGTACGAGGCCGCCTCGTCCACCACCGTACCGGCGGCATCCACCAGCGTGATGGCGACGTCGTAGAGATGCGGGGCGCCGGCCTGCCACAGCCGGCGGCGGCCCGCGGGGACGTGCAGGTCGAGACGCGGTGCCAGGTCCAGGTCGGCGGCGCACTCGGCGCCGGCCACCAGGCCGTCGGCATCGCTGAGCGTGGCGCGCAGGCGCATGCAGGGCGCGTTGCCGGTCAGCGGCTGCTCCAGGCGAATGACGCCGCCGGCCACGTCCGGCGTCAGCCGCGGCCGGCGCAGCGCCAGGTCGGGCACCGGCTCCATCCACACCGTCTGCCAGATGCCGGTGGTTCGCACGTAGATGGCGCGGTGCGGCCCATACTCGCGCGACTGCTTGCCGCGCGGCTGCGGGCGCTCCGCGCTGTCGCGCGCGCGCACGGTGACGACCGCCTCCTCGCCCGGCGCCGCCACGCCGTGCAGGTCACAGGTAAATGGCGAGAACCCGCCGCGATGGCGCCCTACTTCGACGCCGTTGACCCACACCGTGGCGTCGTAGTCGACGGCCTGGAAATGCAGCAGGACGCGGCGGCCCGCCCACCCCGCGGGAATGGTCGCGGTGCGGCGGTACCAGACGGCGTTGAGGTAGTCGTGGTTCTCGATCCCCGACAACCGGGATTCCGGGCAGAAGGGCACCGTGATGGCGCCGTTCAGGTCGCGCTCCAGGAGCCCGCGGTCGATGCCGCTGTCTCCCTGATCGATCTCGAACTGCCACTGGCCGTTGAGGTTCAGCCAGTCGGGGCGCACGAACTGCGGGCGGGGATACTCGTCACGGGGTGTCGGCACTGTGCTCTCCTTTGCGATGTGCGGTTGCGATGGGCGGTCTCGAATCGCCGGCCCGTTACACCGGAGCCGGGTGGCGGTAGGGGAGGCGGTCGGGCTGCCGCTCCAGGGGCTCGGCGTCACCCGCGTAGCGCACCAACACGCTCATCCAGCGCCGCTTCGCGTCGTCCGGCCAGTCGTTCGGCGGGTCCTGGCGCTTCTCGTACATCTGCGCCTGCATGCGCTCGGGCAGGGATGCCATGTCCGGCTGGTACCACAGCGTCAGCATCGGCCGCTCCTGGTCCGACTGGTTGGTATGCGCGGCGTGCAGCATGCGCGCATCGACCACCAGCAGGTCGCCGGGGGTCGCCGGCACGTCCTCCTCGTCCGGCCGGTCGGAGAACGCCGGGTGGTCCAGGTCCTCCAGCTCCCGCACGGCCGCAATGCGGTGCGAGTCTCCGATCTCGTCGTGCAGCGGGTTGTACCGGCGGTGGCTGCCCGGTACCACGCGCAGGCAGCCGTTGTCACGCGTCGTCTCGGTGAGGTAGTACATCAGCGCCACCTGCGGCGGTTCGGGTTCATAGCTGCGCGCATCCTCCCAGGCGTACCAGTCCTGGTGCCAGTACAGCCGCGGTCCGCGCGGCGGCTTGGAGATGATATAGCCGTTGGAGAAGCACGGCGCCCGGTAGCCGATGCTGGCCAGCGCCGCCAGGGCCGGTTCGTAGCACACCAGCTCGGCGAACAGCGGGTCCACCGTCAGGCCGATGATGCAGCCCTGCGACCTGCGCGCCGCGCGATGCTCGGCGGATACCGCCGCCACGTGGCGCCGTGCGCTGTCCTGTATGCGGCCGAGAAACTCGGGTGCCAGGACTCCCGGGAAGCGGACGAACCCCCGGTCCAGCAACTCGCGTCGTCGTGCGGAATCGGTCCTGTGCATGCTCAAGGCCTCCGGCCGCGCGCAGCAGCAGCCGCAGTCGCTCCAGGATAGGTCTCCACGGACCCGGACATCAAGGGCACGACGCCCGCCCGGCACGCTCGGTACCTGGTGTGCTTATGCGGTAGCATGCGTCACAAACGGATTTTTCACCACCACGCCGCCGTAGTGCTGGCCGGGGTTCAGGTCCTCCGAGTACAACACCGAGCAACTCGCCCGTCCCGCCACGGTCAGGATCAGCGCGTCCCAGAAGGAGACCTGCCACAGGACCACTCCGTCGATGGCCTCGTTGATGTCTTCCAACGTTACCGTCCGCAGCTCGAGACGATGCAACGTCGCGACGATCGCTTTTGCCTTCAGGGGGTCGATGGCAAGCTTGCGAGTGGCGGTCACGAAGAACTCCTGCACGACCTGAGTGGATATGACACCGTTGCCGTCTGCCGCAGTGGCGCGCAGCAACGCACGTGCGCGCCGCCGTTTCTCCAGCTCATCCTTGTCGCTCGCGTACACCAGCACGTTGGTATCAAGGAATACCTTAGACATCGTACAGGTCGTCCCGGCGCCACCGGCGACCACCGGAGCCGCCCGCGGCCTCGTCCATGGCGCGGAAGGTCTCCTCGGTCCAATCCGACTCCTGATAGACCAGCATTTGCAACTGCTCCCGGATCAGTGCGTTGAACGACATGCCGCGCCGCCGGGCGTACTCGCGCCCCCTCTCGATCAGTTGCTCATCCATCGCCAACGTCACGTTACGCATTGTTTATCCGCATCTCAATGTGCCACAGGATAAGTGTAACGGCAAGTGCTTTGACACCGCCTGTCGGTTGGGATAGCGTGCGACGCGGAGGTACTCATGACGAGACTATCGTTGATCGTTGTGGCGGGGGTGTTGCTGGCGCCGCTGTGGCTGGCGGCGCAATTGCCGCCGGGGCAATACAATCTGGATGACTACGTGCGCCAGACCGGCGCCAGCATCACGTTCTCGGACTCGCCCTACCTGGCAGGCCGCGGACTGCCGCCGGTGGAGGAGCGGCTGCCGAAGAATCCGCTGGTGATGCAGACCTGGGAGGCGAACGGCACCTACGGCGGAACGCTGACCTGGACCGAGTACACCATTGACCACGATGTCTACCTGCGCCACCTGAACGCCGTCAAGCTGCTGGAGATCGCACCGTCGGCATCCAACCACCGCTACGACTACCTGGGCGCCACCATCCAGCCCTCGATCCTGGAGAGCTGGGAGCACAGCGACGATGCCACCGAGTTCACGTTCCGCATCCGGGAAGGGCTGAAGTGGTCGGACGGGGCTCCCGTGACCACCGACGACGTGCGCTACGCGTTCGAGGACGTGTACTTCAACGAGGAAATCACCCCCACCCTACCGCGCTGGGCAAACTGGGGCGGCGAGCCGGTGCAGGTGTCGATCGTCGACGACTACTCCTTCTCGCTCACGTTCGCCAAGTCCTACGGCCTGTTCCTCGGCCAGGTGAGTCAGCAGCCCGCCGGCCATTTCATGCGCCCGAGCCACTACATGAAGCAGTACCACAAGGAATACACCGACATGGAGAAGATCCTGCCGGTGATGCAGGAACAGGGCTACGACACCGCCGAGTGGGGCAAGTTCTACACCTCGTTCGCGGTCGGCGGCACCGACGCGGCCAACCACATCCCGACCCGATTCCCGAACGCGATCGAGGCGCCGTCGCTGCATCCGTGGCACGTGATCGAGGAGCCCAATCCCGGCGAATTCATCCTGGAGCGCAACCCCTACTTTTTCAAGATCGACCCGATCGGCCAGCAGCTCCCCTACATCGACCGCGCCCACCGCGTGTTCGTGAACAACCTGGAGGTGATGAACGCCAAGGTGGTGGCGGGCGAAACCGACGTGCAGTTCCAGTTCATTCGCCTCGGCGACGTTCCGCTGTTCAAGTCCAACGAGGAGAGGGCGGGCTACCGCACCATGCTGCTGCCGGCCTGGCAGCAACAGGTGCTGGTGTACTTTCCCAACCTCACGCCGGCTGACCCGGTGTACGCCGCGGTGACCCAGGACAAGCGCTTCCGCCAGGCGATCTCGCTGGCCATCGACCGCAAGGAGATCCGCAGGTCGATCTTTCTCGACTTCGGGCGCATCGCGCAGGTGTCGCCGCCGCGTGGCGTCGACTTCTGGAAGCCGCACATGGACACCGCCTTCGTGGAGTACGACGTCGACGCCGCCAACGCGCTGCTCGACGAGATGGGACTGCAGTGGGACGCCAAGCGCGAGTACCGCCTGCTGCCCGACGGGCGCCGGCTGAGCATCCCGTTCATGTACTACGAGGTCACCCCGACGGCGACGCCGGGCGCCGAGCTGTTCGCCGAGTACATGGGCCCGATCGGTATCGATACCCAGATCAAGCAGGTGGACGGCCGGCTGTGGTGGACCTCCGACAGCGAGGTGCGCTTTTCCAACTGGTGGAACCCCACCATGAACTTCACCTTCGGGCCGATGAAGTTCAACGTCGCGGGACGGGCGTGGAACGCCTGGCACAACTCCGGCGGCGAGAGCGGCCAGGAGCCGCCGCCGGAAGCCAAGCGGCTGTACGAGCTGCGCGAAATACTCTATTCCACCGGTGATGCCGACGAACGCCGCGAGGTGCTCACCGAGATGTGGGAGAACCAGGCCGAAAACCTGTGGGTGATCGGCGTGGTGGCCGAGGCGCCGGGGCCGTTCATCTACGACGTGAACCTGGGCAACGTCGGGGTCGCGGAGGAACGCGGCTACTACTCGGTGGTGGTGGGCGAAGCCGGCGAGCAGTGGTTCTGGAAGAACTGATCCGCCAGTACCCACGGTGACGGGTGCCTGCTACGGCCGGCATCCGCCGCCGGCACCCGTCCCACTCCCATGACTACCCGCAATCGCTACGAACAGGAGTCCTACTACATCGCGTCGCAGTGGCGGCTGATGTGGCGCAAGTTCAAGACCCACCGGCTGGCGATGGTGGGCACCGCCATCGTCGGCTTCTTCATCGTCACCGGCACCCTGTTCTGCGAGTTCTTCGCCACCCACGACATCTACAAGCGCGACTCCGACTACATCCTGTGCCCGCCGCAGAAGATCCACTTCGTCGACGCCGACGGACGCTTCCACCTGCGCCCCTTCGTGTACCACCTGACCACCGAACGCAACATGGACACCTTCGCCCTGGAGTGCACGGAGGATACGACGGTGCGCTATCCGATCCACCTGCTGGTGCGCGGCGACGAGTACAAGCTGTGGGGGCTGTTTCCCGGCCGGCTGCACCTGCTCGGCATCAGGGACGAGGGCGCGTTCTACCTGTTCGGCACCGACAACCTGGGCCGCGACCTGTTCTCGCGCGTGTTCTACGCGGCGCGCATCTCGCTGTCGATCGGCTTCGTCGGGGTGGTGATCAGCTTCGTGCTCGGTTGCATCCTGGGCGGCGTTTCCGGCTACTTCGGCGGCACCGCCGACATGGCGATTCAGCGCATGATCGAGTTTTTGAGCTCGATTCCGCAGATCCCGCTGTGGATGGCGCTGGCCGCCGCCATCCCGCCGAGCTGGCCGGCGTTGCGCGTCTACTTCGTGATCATCCTGATCCTGTCGATCATCGGCTGGACCGGGCTGGCACGCGTGGTGCGCGGCTACATCATCGCGCTGCGCGAGTCGGACATGGTGGTTGCCGCACGGGTGTCGGGGGCCCGCACCGGACCGATCCTGTACCGCCACCTGCTGCCGGCGTTCCTGAGCTACCTGATCGTGCACCTGACCCTGGCGGTGCCGAGCATGATCCTGGCCGAGACCGCGCTGTCGTTCCTGGGCCTCGGGCTGCGCCCGCCGGTGGTGAGCTGGGGCGTGCTGCTGAGCGCCGCCCAGAACGTCAAGACCGTGTACCTGAACCTGTGGCTGATGATCCCGGCGCTGTTCGTGATCGTCACCGTGCTGGCGTTCAACTTCATCGGCGACGGCATGCGCGACGCCGCCGACCCCTATTGATGGGCTGATAGCCGGGTGAGGCTGTACAGCCCGACGCCGCCGCAGTACGCTGATCGAGGCTACGGCGAGGACCGCTCGGCGGCGCAGAGGCAGTATGGCTATACGAAGGAACTCCAAAGAGTTACGCGCGTGGATCGACGACGCTGTCAGCCTGTCCGGCCACCGGGACGGCGCGGTCCACGCCGCCGCCGGCGACACGCTGGCCGTCACCATGCAGCAGGGTCCGCGCGCGGAGCAGCAGGACTGCGGCGCGGCGCTGCTGTGGGTGCCCCGCTTCGGCTTCTCGCCCCGCTGCGCGGCGGTGATCGCCGACGGCATGGGCGGCATGCAGGGCGGCGGCTGGTCGAGCCGCCACACCGTCCGGGTGGTGGTCGAGCGCTGCCTCGCCGGCCGCCATGACACGCCGCGCGACATGCTGGCCAACGCCCTCGATACGGCCCAGCGGGAAGTGCTGGAAGCGCTCCGCGGCCGCGGCGGCACCACGCTGACCGCCGCGGTGTGGGGCCGGGGCGGCGGCATGCTGGTGCACATCGGCGACACCCGCGCGCACCTGGTCGAGCCGGGGCGCCCGTTCCGCTGCCTCACCTCCGATCACACCGAGGCCGGGGATGCCGACGCGCTCGACCGCCTGGCCACCGGCCGCCCGGCACTGCCCTATCGGCCGACCGAGCCCGACAACAGCCTGATCGACGTCATCGGCGTGCCGGACGGCATCCTGTCCGAGCGCCACGTCCTGCACACCCCGCCCGGCGGCCGCTTCGTGCTGACCACCGACGGCGCCCACGACCCGGTACGGTGGGCGGGAAGCGCCGCCTTCGAGGAAGGGGACGGCGAACCGCCCTGGACCGCGCGGCGCAGCGTCGAGGCGCTCTCGGAACGCCTCGCCAACGAGGCCCTTACCGACAACGCCGCGGTCGTGGCAATCGAGCCCGGCAGGGCGCTGCGGCACGCAGAGCAGGAACTGCGCCACGGCGACGTCCTGCTGGTCGGCCCGACGGGAGTGCTGCGCTACACCCTCGGCTGATCCTCTCGTGCGCACGATGCATCATCCCGAGCCGACGCTCCGGCGTCCCGGCACTCCGGCGCTGACCGCCCGGACTTCGGCCCGGAACTGCGCGGGTCGGTGGTTCTGGGCATCCCCAACCAGACGGTGAAGCGGCTGATGTACGGCTACCTGCGCGACGCCTGGGACGACATGAACGTGTTCTCGACCGACTTCTATGACCTGTTCCGGCTGACCGGCGACATGGCCTACGAGGGGGCCTGGCGGGCCGCAGTCCGCGGGTGTCCGGGCGGCCCGGGCGTGGAACCGCGACGCCGGGCGTCGGTCCATGATAGAAAGGACGGCATGAAGATTCGCGAACTGCAGCCGCGGCGGCCGGCAGCCGCACTTCCAGGCGCCGGCGGAGCCAATTCGCCGGTGAGCCGTTACCCCGAGACGGGCAACGTCGTGTACCGGTTCGGCGTGCACCTGCGAGGTACCGACCCGCCGGTCTGGCGGTTGATCGACGTCCCTGCGGAGTACCGTTTCTGGGACCTGCACGTCGCCATCCAGGATGCGATGGGGTGGCTCGACTACCACTTGCACGAGTTCTCGATCATCGCACCGGACAGCGGCAAACCGGTATCGATTGGCACTCCCGCCTCCGACTTCGGTTACGAAAACGACAAAGTGCTCCGGGATTCGGAGTGCGCCATAGCCGACTACTTCCGGTCGCCGGGAGACGAAGCCATCTACATCTACGACCTCGGCGACGGATGGCAACACCGACTGGCTCTGAGCAGGGTGCTCCCACGCGAGCCGGGAGTGCGGTATCCGGTTTGCCGCGACGGCGAACGAGCGTGCCCGCCGGAGGATTGCGGTGGCGTCGGCGGATTCCGCCGCTTCCTCGACATCATGGCGGATCCGGATCACAAGGAGCACAAAGACACGCAGAGGTGGCTGATTGATCATGTCGGCCGGTACTACCCCTACGATCCGGAAGACTTCGATCCCGCCACGGTCGACTTCGACGATCCGCAGGAGAGATGGCTGCGCGCCTGGGATGATCGGTGATCACCTGCGCCCGGCCCGGTGGATCAGCAACGGTGTGATCCGCCCGCCCCGGTCGCCGCGCGCTCCAGGTGGTCGCTCGCCGGTCGCGTCGCGCTCTACTCACCGCCACCGGCCCCGAGTCGCCGCGCCTCGAATGGTGGCGTACCGGATCCGCGCCGAGGGCTCACCGAAAACCCATCTGACATCACTTGATCGCTACCAGGCACGGCAGGTGCCTCAGGTGGTAGGTGCTGGTGGAGTCGAGGCCGTAGCCGCCTATCCAGGGGCTCTCGCCGTCGACCAGCGGGATCTCGAAGCCGACGAACTCGGGGCTGGCCGCGCGCCGCTGGGCCAGCACTTCCCGGTCAGGGTCTTTCGGCAGCTTGTTGAACATGACGCACGCCCTGATGTCCTTGGCGCCCCACTCCTGCAGCTTGCCGCGCAGCGTGGCCATGGTGGTGCCCCGGTCCAGGACGTCATCCAGTAACAGCACGCTCTTGCCCCGGACGCCGACCGGCTCCAGTTGAATGCGTATCGCCTGCTGCTTCTTGCTCTCGTAGGAAGACGCCTTGGTCAGGTCGTACTTGATGTTCAGCGAGCTGCTCCGGGCCAGCGCCCGGCCGATGTCGGTGGCCAGGAACACCGCGCCCGTCAGGATCGGCAGCAGGATGAGCTCTTCTTCCTCCGCGTAGATCGTGGCGATCTCTTCGGCGAGCTCGGCCACCCTGCGCTGTATCTCATCTTCCGACAGCAGTACGTACGCAATCAACTCCCGTACCTCGGCAGGCGGCACGATACCGAAGTCTTCCAGCGTCACGCCGTCCTTGGGCTTTGCCGCGGGGATATTGACCATGACGAATCCTCACGCAACTTCACGATCAGCGCAACCGGCAGTGCGCGGCGACGAGCCGCCCGACTCCGTCAAGCAGACTATTGCGCTGTACGAGGAGATCAAGCTGACCGTCGATCCCGACCTGGTGGGGCTTCAGGTCCACACCTACATGGCCAAGCGACACAAGGTCGTCGTGTAGATGCTGATTCCGGTACCACTGGACGACTTCCCGCAGGAGGTATTTCTTCAGGGAACCGATGTTGCCGCTCTTGAACCGTTCCACAGGGTCGACAATCGGACCCGGCCGCAGGTCGGCTTCGGGCACGTTGAGCGTCTGATGCGTCCCGTTGGCGGACATCACCAACACCTGCCACGTTGGTGGGACCGGTAACGAGAGGTTCTGGACGACAGCCGTCTCGTTCGTTGTTCCGCGTTCGACCGCATGACCTGGAGCGAACTCTACGCGCAACAATGGCGGGTTCAGGACTCTGAATTGTGACGGCTTACTCGGGTCATCCCAGCGCACTGTAATGCTTGTCGCTCCAACCTGTTTCGCCGCACTCACCGCACCGCACTCGTTGGTTGCCGGACACCGTGATAGTGGGTACGTTTGTGCGAATCGGCAATTCATATCGGAGGAGACATGCACATTTCCGAGCGAGGTCAGATCACCATACCCAAACCTTTGCGTGAACGGTACGGGATGAACCATAATGTCGAGGTCGAGATCACGCCGACCGAAGACGGGTTGCTCATACGGAAGCGCACGACCGCCGAGCATCCCGTTGAACGCGTCTACGGGCTGCTTGGCCACGGGGGAGGCACCGACGACTTCCTTGAAGAGATTCGCGGCAGGTGATTACGGCGGTCGATACCAGCGTGCTGCTGGACGTGCTCTTGGCGGACAAACAGCACGGCCCATCGTCGAAACAGCGGCTGCGCAGCGCGTACGACCGCGGCGCCTTGATCATCTGTGACGTGGTGTACGCGGAACTGGCGCCCACCTTTGACGACCGGGCCGCCCTGGACAACGCCCTGAAGGAGGTCAACGTAGCACTCTCACCACTCGATGCGTCCGTCGCATGGGAGGCGGGGCGGCGCTGGCTGGGTTACCGACGTGCCGGTGGACCGCGCACGAGGATCCTCCCCGACTTCCTGATCGCCGCCCATGCCCTGAAGAGCGCGGACGTGTTCCTGACGCGCGACCGCGGATTCTACGAGACCTACTTCCCCGAGTTGAAGACGCCCCAGCCTGAAGCTTAGCCCAACGGTAACCCAGCCGCCCTGCGCCGCACTCAGCCGACGATGGACGAGACGTCGTACCAGTATATCTGGCGGTTGCCGTCGGGGACGGCGTCGATGGTGAGCGAACGGCCGTCGGGGTGCCAGCGGGGGTGCAGGTCGCAGCGCACGTCGCCGGTGAATAGCGGCTCGGAGTACATGCCGCCGATGTCGATCAGGCGCCCGCTGGCCATCTCGTACAGCATCAGGCGTGAAATCCGCTCCACTCCGTGCGGGTAGGTGTCGCATACCAGCCAGCGGCCGTCGGGGGAGAAGCAGGCGTGGCCGTCCTCCGGCAGGAGGCCGCCGCCGAACGGCGCGAAGTCGCCGCAGTCCACGGTGAAGGTGACGAACTGCATGGCATGGCACCGGTCGCCGACCTCGACGACCTGCCGCTGCTCGACCTCATGACCGGTTGAACTGCGGGGCGTCTCCACGGCGGCACTCGTGCAAGCCGCGTTGGAGTACCGGGACGAGGCGGACTTCGTGCGCCGCGTGACCGATTCGGCGGTAGCACTACCGAAGCCCGGGACGGCCAACCGCCGGGCTCGTTCACGACCGATGCCTGGTTCGCGGCCGTGTGCGCTTTCCGCATCTGGACAGCGGCCGCGCTGCGCGTCACCATTGCTGCATGGAAAGGACTTCGTTCGGCGACACGGGCCTGAGCGCTACGCCGGTGGGGTTCGGGGGCGCGCCGTTCGCGTTGCTCGGCACTCCCGCCGCCGAAACCGACGCGCTGCTCGGTGCGCTGCTCGACCTGGGCGTCGGCCTGCTCGACACCGCTGCCGGCTACGGCGGCGGCGACTCGGAAGAGGCGATCGGGCGCGCCATCAGCGGGCGGCGGGACGAGTACACGCTGGTGTCGAAGTGCGGACGCCGAGTGGACGACACCGACGCCGAGGCGTGGTCGCCGGCGCTGATCGCCGCCAGCGTCGACCGCTCGCTGCGCCGGATGCGCACCGACCGCGTCGACGTGATGCTGCTGCACTCCTGCGAGCTGGAGATCCTGGAGCGTGGCGAGGTGTTCGAAGCGCTGCGCCGGGCGCGCGACGCCGGCAAGATCCGCTGCTTCGGCTACTCCGGCGACAACGAGGCGGCCGTCTACGCCGCCCGCGTGCCCGACGTGGCGGTGATCGAGACCTCGATCAGCATCGCCGACCAGTGCAACATCGACGGTGTCCTGGCGGTGGCGCGGGAGCGCAACCTGGGCGTGCTCGCCAAGCGGCCCATCGCCAACGCCGCCTGGAAGCGGGCCGAGCAGCAGCCCGGCTTCTACGGCGACTACGCGAGCACCTACCACGGACGCTTGGCAGCCATGGAGGTCACGCCCGCCGACCTGGGCTACGACGGCGAGCCGGCGGCGGCGTGGCCGGAAATCGCACTGCGATTCACGCTCGCGCAGGAGGGCCTGCACTCCGCCATCATCGGCACCACCAACCCGGCGCACGTCGAGGCCAACATCGCCGCCGCCGGGAAAGGACCGCTGCCGGAGGACCAGGTGGCCGCGCTGCGCCGTGCCTTCGCCGCCGCCGAGGGCGCTGCCGGCGAAGCGTGGACCGGGCAGACTTGAGATTGTCGGAGCTGTTGCGGAGGGCGCCGGCGGCCCGCTCCGGCCCCCTCGTCCTGGTGGCGGCGCTTCTGGCCGCGGCTGCACCGGCGCGCGCCGACACGCCGGTCACGGTGGAGAGCGTGCCGTTCGCCGCCGACACGCGCGAGTGCACGGGCGGCTTCGAGATGACGCCGCTGCCGCACTACACGCGCGGGCCGGACGAGTACGTCGGCTTCTTCGAGAGCAACGGCGCCGGGGTGGCGCTGGCGGACATGGATGGCGACGGGCTCACCGACATCGTGTTCGCGGGCCTGCACGGCCCCACCTCGCTGCTGTGGAACGAGGGCGGCCTGCTGTTCCGGCGCGGCGACCTGGCCGCGGAACACACCCGCGCCGTGAACGCGGTCGACGTGGACGGCGACGGCCTCCTGGACTTGGTGTTCACGCACTCCGGCGGCCTGCCGTCGTGGTGGCGCGCCACGCCCGCCGAAGACGCGGAGCGCCCTACCTTCGTGCGCAAGGAGGACGAGGAGTTCCGCGCCTGGTTTCCGGCCTACTCGATCGCCTGGGCGGACCTGGACAGCGACGGCGACCTGGACCTGGTGGGAGCCTCCTACGACGCCGAACTCGGCGCCCTGTCGGACGGCATGGTGGTGGGCGGCGGCGTGTTCTACTACGCCAACGACGGCAGCGGCCTGCTCACCTTCGAGCGCCTGGGCCGCCGCGCCCACGCGCTGGCGATACGCATCACCGACCTGGACGCCGACGGGCGCCGCGACATCCTGATCGGCAACGACTTTGCACCGCCCGACGTGGTGTTTCTCAACAAGCCCGGCGGCTGGACCGAGGTCGAGCCGTTCAGCCGCACCCCCACCAACACCATGAGCTTCGCCGAGGGCGACGTCGACAACGACGGCACTCCCGAGCTGCTGGCCACCGACATGAAGCCGGTGGAGCGCACCGAGACCGTCGACGCGGCCTGGCGCCCGTTCTGGTCCGACACCGCCAACCTGCAGCCCAACGACGGCGTGCAGGTCACCGCCAACGTGTTCTTCTCGCTCGCCGACAACGCCGCCGGCGAGCGCTTCGCCGACCGCGCCGAGGAGGTCGGCGTCGACGCCACCGGCTGGAGCTGGTCGGCGCAGTTCGGCGACCTGGACAACGACGGCTTCCTGGACCTGTACGTGGTCAACGGCATGATCGCCGCGGAGGTGTTCTCGCACCTGCCGGGCGACGCCCTGATCGAGGAGAACCAGGCGCTGCGCAACACCGGCGAGGGCCGCTTCGTGGCGGCGCCGGAGTGGGGACTGAACGCCACCCAGAGCGGGCGCGGCATGAGCTTCGCCGACCTGGACAACGACGGCGACCTGGACGTGGTGGTGAACAACCTGTCCGCGGTCTCGATGCTGTTCGAGAACCGCCTGTGCACGGGCGCCGCGCTGGAGGTGGAACTGCACTGG
Source organism: Spirochaetia bacterium (assembly GCA_965208575.1). Lineage (GTDB taxonomy): Bacteria > Spirochaetota > Spirochaetia > SZUA-6 > Bin103 > Bin103. Next base: position 39,599 of record CBDBOV010000005.1, read on the forward strand.
GAGGGCGTCCCGAACCGCCGCGCCATCGGCGCGAAGCTGCTGCTGCACACCGCCGCCGGCACCCTGTCGCGCGAGATGCGCGCCAGCAGCGGCTACCTGTCGAGCGACCCCCCGCGCGTGCACTTCGGCCTCGGCGACCCATCCGCCGGCGGCCCGAGCCGGCTGGAGGTGACGTGGCCGGACGGCGCGGTGTCAGGCATCCCGGCGCCGCAGCCCGGCCACCTGCTGCGGGTCACCCGGCTGCTGCCTGCACGCAGTAACGGCTCGCAGTAACGGCTCGCGGCCACGGTTGCAGCGCGCCGCCGTGTGAACGCGGCGCAGCCGGCGCGGTGCGCGCGCCCCGTCGCAGCAGCGCCCGATGCGACGCGAGTCTGCCGGCCGGCACGGCGCCTGCGCGCGCGGCCACTCGTCGTGTCTCGCCGGCGCCGCCCGCTCACCGGAACAGGTAGTCCGCGGCGTCGGCGGTGCGGGTCTGCTTCCAGAAGTCGAGCAGGCGGAACGGCCAGTTCTGGCTCACCCGCCCATCCTCGTGCCGGTACCAGCTCCGCACGCCCGGCGCTCCCCAGGCGGTGCGCGCGTTGCCGGCGTCGATCCACTCGTTGTAGGCGTCGTGCACCTCCTGCCGGCACTCCAGGCTGCCGCTGCCACGGTCCAGCAGCAGCCGCAGGCAGCTCAGGATGTAGTCCACCTCGCACTCCGACAGGATGATGATGCTGGTGTTCACCACCACGTTGGTGTTGGGACCGTACAGGCAGAACAGGTTGGGGAACCCGGGCATGGTGACGCCGCGGTAGGCGCGCGGGCTGCCCTGCCAGGACGCGCGCAGGTCGGTGCCGCCGCGTCCGATCACCTGCATCGGGAACAGCATGTCGGTGGTGCGAAAGCCGGTGGCATAGATCACGGTATCGACGGCGAAGCGGTCGCCGGCGGCGGTTACCGGCCCGTGTTCGCTCATGCGGGAGATCGAATCGGTCACCAGGTGCACGTTGGGCCGCTTCAGGGTATCGAACCAGGTGCCGTCGTCGTACAGCATCCGCTTGCCGCCCGGCGGGTAGTCGGGGATGCACTTGGCCAGCAACTCCGGATGCTCGCCGAGATGCTTGCGGGCGTGCCGTTCCAAATTGCGCCGCAGCTTGCGGTTCGCCTTGCCGATGCTGCCCGGTTCGTCCCAGCCGTCGTCGGCGTAGATGTAGTCGAGGGCGCCCTCGGAAGACATCCAGAACTGCAGCAACCGGTACCATCGCGCATAGTGCGGCAGGTGGTTGAGCAGCCAGTGCTTGCCCTCCGGCACGTCGCGGTGGTAGTCGGGGCGCGGGTTGACCCAGGGCGGGCTGCGCTGGAACAGGAACACCTCGGCGGCGCCGGGTGCGATGCGCGGCACCGCCTGGAATGCCGATGCGCCGGTGCCGATCACTGCGATGCGCTTGCCGGCCAGTGCCACGCCGTGGTCCCAGCGCGCGGTATGGAATGACGGACCGCGGAACGCCTCGCGGCCCGGTATGTCCGGCAAACGGGGCCGGTTGAGCTGGCCGACGGCGCTGATCACCGCGTTGGCGCGCAGCGTGCCCGTGGCTCCACTGCCCACGGCGCGGGTATGGACGGCCCACACCTGTTCCTGCTCGTCGAACACCAGGCGCTCCACCTCGGTCGAGAAGCGAATGCGATGGCGTATGCCGAGCCTGGTCGCACAATCCTGGAAGTAGTCGAGCAGCACCGGCTGCGACGAGAAGAACTGCGGCCAGTCGCGTGGCGCGAACGAGTAGGAGTAGGAGTGGTTCGGGGTGTCCACCCGGCAGCCGGGATAGGTATTCTCCAGCCAGGTGCCGCCGACGTCGGCGTTCTTCTCGATCACCGTGCAGGAGAGCCCCGCCTGCCCCATGCGGTACGCCGCGAGAATCCCCGACATGCCGGCACCGACGATCACCACGTGGAATCCGGCGCGCTTCTGCGGCGCGATCGATTCGAATCCCTCGGCGCCGGTCGGGTGCGGTTCAAGGCCCACCTCGCGCAGCAGGAACTCCAGGTAGTCGTCGCCGACCGACTGCCCGACCAGGAAGCTCGCCATGTCGTGTACCTGCGCCGGTGTCGGACGGAAGCGCGGCGCGGCGCCCTCGTTGCCGAGCGCGGCGATCGCCGGCAGGGCGCGCGACCGTACCTCGGCCTGCTGCTCGTCGGTAAGACCCATCTGCGGGTCTCCCCACACCGATCGCGGGCGCAGCGGGCCGTCGAGCAGGGCCAGGTTGCCGGTCAGGTGCACCAGCGTAACCAGCAGCGCGGGAACGTTGGCGTGTTCGAGCGCGGCGGCAATCGCCTGGCGGTCAGCGCTCATGCCGCGAGTGTCGGCCGCCGGGCCGGCCCCGTCAAGGAGCCCGGCGGGGCCCGGCGGGGCGCGGTTGTCCGCTCCGGGGCGGATGTATGGTACGCTCCGGCGCAGGAATCGAACGACATGGCACAAGAGACCCGCTACAGCTACGAAACGTTGCACGCGTTTTCCATCGCCGTCCTTACCGCCGCCGGGGCGCCCGGCAGCCACGCCAGGACGGTCGCCGACCACCTGATCGACGCCAACCTCGCCGGCCACGACTCGCACGGCGCGCACCGCCTGATGCAGTACACCGACGCCATCGACCAGGGCGGCATCGACCCGCAGGCGTCGCCGCGCACCGTGAGCGAGGGCACCACTACCGCCGTGCTCGACGCCACCGGTGTGTTCGGCCAGGTGGCCGGCCTTGCCGCCACCGAGCTTGCCGTCGCCAAGGCCTCCGAGCACGGCACCGCCGTGGTCGGGGTACGCGGCGCCAACCACGTCGGCCGCGCCGGCGTGTATGCGCTGAAGATGGCGGATGCCGGGCTGGTCGGGCAGGTGTTCTGCAGCGGGCGCGGCGCCGGCATCGTGGCGCCGTGGGGCGGCACCACGCCGCTGTTGTCCACCAACCCGATCGCGGTGGCGGTACCGACCGCGGGCGAGCCGATCCTGGTCGACATCACCACCAGCGTCACCGCCGAGGGCAAGGTGCGGGTGGCGCGCTTCGCCGGCAAGGAGCTGGCGCCCGGACAGATCCTGGACCGCGACGGCAACCCGTCGACCAGACCCGACGATCTGTACAACGGCGGCTCGATGCTGCCGCTCGGCGGCCTCATGGGCCACAAGGGCTACGGCCTGTCGGTGGTGGTGGATCTGCTCGGCGCCCTGCTCACCGGCGGCAGCGCCGGCGGCGAGCGCGGCGGCGGCTTCTCCAACAATCTCACCCTGTGGGCCGCGGACCCGGACGCGCTTGGCGGCCGGGAGACAATGGAGGAGCTGCAGAGCCAGTACTTCGCGATGCTCAAGTCGTCGAACCGGCAACCGGGGGTGGAGGAGATCCTGCTGCCCGGAGAGCCGGAGTTGCGCACAACCGCCGCTCGCCGGCGCGACGGCCTGCCGCTGGACGCCGGTACCGTATCGGGGCTCGACCAACTCGCTACCCGTCTCGGCGTGCCGCCGCTCGGCAGCCAGGCGCTGAAGAAAGAGGGGTAAGAAACCTCAATTGCGCCGCGTCATAGGTTCGGACCGGGGCGCACACGGTGATGTACGCCCATAAACCAATTCATAAGGAGCATAATATGCGCCGCAAATTTCTTGTTCTGATCGGGTTGGCCGTCGTGCTGGCCGCCCAGCCGCTGTTCGCCGCCAAGTTCAAGGTGGACCATGCCCACACCAACGTGGGTTTCAGCGTCAAGCACATGGTGGTGGCCAAGACCACGGGGTCGTTCAACGACTTCACCGCCAGTCTTGAACTCGATCCCGCCGACATGTCGTCATTCACGGTTATGGCCACCATTCAGGCGGCAAGCATCGACACCAACAACGACCGGCGCGACAACCACCTGCGCAGCGCGGACTTCCTCGACGTCGCCAACCACCCGACCATCACCTTCGCGAGCTCCAAGCTGAGCACGATGGACGGCAAGCACGTGTTGCACGGCGACCTTACCATTCGCGGTGTCACGCAAGCGGTGGAAATCCCGATCGAGATCGTCGGTCCGGTGATGGCCATGGGCAACACCGTCGTCGGCTTCGCGGGCCACCTGACCATCAACCGTCATGACTACGGTGTGGCCTGGAGCCGGACGCTCGACAACGGCGGCCTGGTCGTGGCCGACGAGGTGGAGATCGAGGTAAACGGCGAGTTCATCATGGAGAGCATGTAGCTCACCGACTCCGAATCTGCCCGAGACGGCGCGTCCAACAACGGCGCGCCTCTTTTTTTGCCCGGACGCCCACCCGATTGCGGCTGGCGGCTCAGCCTGCCGACAGGCGCCGTTCAAGCGGCGTACGGAAGCGCGGAGTTACCACGGCGCCGGCCAGCCACTCCTCGAGGCGCGCGGCCTCGTCCGCGACTTGGTCGCGCGCAGCCGGCGCCACCGGTTCCAGCAGTTCGAACACCACCCGACCGTCGCGCCGCTGTCCCCAGCCGCCGACCACCCGGCCGTCCAACCAGACCGTCGGCCCCGCGTTGCCGTTGCGGTCGAACAACTGACCGGCGTGGCCACCGAGATACCAGGCGCGTTCCTTCCAGCCCATTACGGTAGGGTCGAGCCCCGGCAGCAACGCCACCCAGCTTGCGACCGGCGGCGCCGGCAGGCGATCGCCGGTGGCCACAAAGCCGGGGCCGTCATCCAGCTCCACCGGCTCCGCCCCGCAGGCGGCCAGCGCGTCCTTGGCGCGGCGCATCGTCCAACCGCTCCACCAGGTGACGTCGGTCATGGTGACCGGGCCGCAGGCGGTCAGCCAGCGGTGCAGGAGCCGCGCCCGTGCGGCCGCCGGGTCGAGATCGGGGAATCGGGCGCCCAGCCAGTGCGCGGTCGCCGCCCAGCGGTACTGGCTGGAGATCCAGGTTCCGCGCGGGCGCGCGCGCACGATGAGCCCCTCGCTCGCGAGCAGGAACAACACGCGGGTCGAGACGCCTACCGTGCCGGCCCACGAACGCCCGGCGCCGAAGCTCAACCTTTCGGCCAGCTCCGGCACGTCCGCGGTCAACTCCCGTGCGGTGGCCTCGCCACGCGCCGCGAGTGCCGCGAGAGTGCGTTCCTGAACGCCCCGCAGCCACGCCTCGGGGGCCGCGGCTATCCCCTGGTCTCCCAGCAGGCGCAGCAGGCGGCGCCGCTCGGCCGGCGCCAGATCGCGCGTGCAGGCGGCGTCGACCACCGCCGCCAGGTCGCGCGGCAGCACGAACATGGTGCGCCGCATGCCCAGCACCCGCACCAGGTTGCGCGCCTCGTACAGCGCCGCCTCGAGGTGCGCCACGCGAAACCCGCGCACCCGGGCGCGCGCCGCCAGGTACACGGTAACCGGGTCGCTGGAATGCAGCCCGGCCAGGTCGGCGCTGACCTGTTCCACGGTGTGGGCCGGCACCGCCAGGTGGTGGCGCACCGCAAGCCGCGCGCGCCGCTCGGCTACCGTGATGCGCCCGATGGCGGCCGCCCTCCCGCCGGCACTCCGGCCGCCACTCCGACCCGAATTGCATTGTCGTACACGGAACGGTAGGGTAGACGCGAGGGCTCCGAGAGGTCTACGTCGGGCGCCCCGCGACCGTGAACTGAAGGAGTCACACAAGATGGCAAGCCCACCGACCGTGTTCGCCGCCGATGAGGCACAGCAGACCTACGCCGCCAGTTACGCGTCGGACGGGTATCTCCTGGTCCGCGGCCTGCTCGATCCCGAGCGCGACCTCGCACCGCTCAAGAAGTCCTATACCAGCCTGATCGACGCGATGGGATACGTCTACCTGTCCGAGACCCTCCCCGATGCGCTGCGCGATTACGCCGCACAACCGTTTCCGCACCGCTTCGCCACCATGCTCGGCGCCAGCGGCGGCCTCGGGCTGCACCACCTCGACCCGGTGCTGAACATCTTCGTGGACCACTTCCAGTACCGTCGCGACCTGCCGAGTTCGCAGATTCCCGAGATGTTTGCCTGCATCCGCCACAGCCGCGTGCTCGACGTGCTCGAGGCGTTGCTCGGGCCGGAGGTTCTGGCATCGCCGATCTACCACGTCAACGTGAAGCTGGCGCAGCGCCACCTTCAGGAAGTGGAAGCGGTGGCCAAGGCAAGCGGACAGGACAATCCCACCCTGGAGAAGTTCTACAACTTCCAGGTGGGCGCGACCCACTGGCACATGGACGCCGTCTCGGGCCTGTCCGACTCGCACCACAGCCGCATCGCGAATGCATGGATCCCGCTTACCGAGGCGACACCCGACAACGGCTGCCTGATGGTCGTGCCCGGCAGCCATACCGGCGAAGTGGGCGACCCGGAGAACGCGGATGACGCAACCGAGGACGCGGTGACGCTGCCGATGCGGCCGGGCGACGTGCTGTTCCTGGACAACAAGGTGCTGCACAGTTCGACGCCCAACACCAGCGACGGCGATTACCGCTGGGCGTTCAACTTCCGCTACGTGCAGGCGGGGCAGACGGCCGGACGTCCCTTCCTGCCCGGCTTCGTGGCGCGCAGCCGGTCCGCGCCCGAGAGCGAACTGCACAATCCATTCGTGTGGAGCACGATGTGGGATCGTGCCTTGACCTACCGCGTGGAGCACGGCGCGCCCTACTCATACGGCGCGCTGCGCGATGGGGAGGTGAGCGAGAACCAGGCGCGGGCGATCACCGAGCACTGGCGCCGCCGTGCGCCTGACCCGCGCGGCTGGCTGCGCCTGGAGCAGGCCGACGACGCCCCGCTGCCGGCCGTGAGCTGGTAGGCGGGCCAAAGGAGCATCCCTTGTTCAACCCGATTCTCAGGACGGTGTCGGAGCAGCGCATGGTGTACTCGACGTCGTCCGGCTTTCGCGTCGTGTTCGCGCTCATCGCGGGATTCCTGGTCTTCAGTTCACAGGGGCAGCCGGGCGTCATCCTGATCATCCTGATCGCGCTGAGCCTGCTCGGTGCGCTGTACCTGGAGCGGTGGGTGTTCGACAAGGACGCCAACATGTTCGAGAAGAATGTCGGCCTCCTGTTCCTGCACACCCGCAAGCAGCAGCCGCTCGACCATCTGACCAAGATTGTGCTGCGCGAGGTGGGCCCCTCCTACCAGGACCGCCCGCGCATGATGAAGGCGGTGTCGCGGCAGGCGGCGATTCTGGCGATTGTCGACCAGTCCGGCACCAATCACGGTCTGGACATGATCAAGGGTTCCTCGCTGCGGGAGGCGCGCGATTCGGCGCAGAAGCTGGCGAAGTTCTGCGACATCCCGTTCGAGGACCTGGTGCCCCAGGAAGAGACGGACGTGCAGCAGCCTCCCAAGCCGCCACGGCAGCGCCCGGCCGGCCCCCCCCAACAGCCGCCCGGCCCCACGGCCTGACCGCGCGGACGACCAGCACCACGGCCCGCCGCTGCGCCGGCGGCCGGGCCACGGAACCGGCCCAAGAGCACGCGAACGGCGCCGCCGGCAGACGGCGGTTTTCGGGACGCTAGCCGGGCAGCCAGGCTCCGGGGGCGATGCCGTCGAGGTGGGTCTTCACGTCCACCACGGCCGGCTGGCCGGAGGCGAACGCCGCATCGAGGGCGCCGCGCAGTTCGCCGATGTGGTTCACGGTGATCCCGAAGCATCCCATCGAACGGGCAATGCCGGCGAAGTCGGCGTCGGGGAAGATCCACAGGTCGTCGGAGCCGGGCGTCTGGCCGCCGTAGACCGACTCGTTGCCGCCCTTCTCCTGGTTCAGGGAGTGGTTGTTGTTGACCACCGTCACCGTGTTCAGGTTGTACTTGAACGCCGTCTCCAGCTCCGCGATGTGATACCAGATGCCGCCGTCGCCGGTGAAGCATACCACTGGGCGGTCGGGGGCCGCGCACTTGGCGCCCATCGCCGCCGGCAACCCCCAGCCGAGCGAGCCCGCGCAGCGGATGAAACTCTGGCCGGGATGGGGCAGGTCGAGCATGGTGCCGGTCCACACCCCGGAGTGGCCGGTGTCGGACACCAGGATCACGTCCTCGGGCAGGTAGGCGGACAACTCGCCGCACAACCGCTCCGGCCGCATCGGCTCGATGTCCGACTCCCACACGTCGCGCACCTGTTCCTTCCACGCCGCCACCAGCTCCTGCACACGCGCTACCCACGCCGAGCGGTCGGGCGCGGCGCCGCCTGCCTCGGCGGCGCCCAGCATGCGGCGCAAGGTGTTGCGCACGTCGCCCTGCAGCCCCACGTCGAGCGCGTAGTTGCGGCCCAGTTCCTCGGCATTGATGTCGAGCTGCATGACCGGGGTGCCCTGCGGCGGGATACGGTAGCCGTGGGTGACCTGGCCGCCGGCGTGGCTGCCGATGAAGAACACCAGGTCCGCCTCGCACAAGATGCGGTTGGAACACTCGCGCGAGTAGTTGCCCGGCGTGCCCACCGCCAGCGGATGATCGGGCGGGAACATCGCCTTGGCGTTCAGCGCGGTGGCCACCGGAATCGACAGTTTCTCGGCAAACGCGATCAACTCGGCGCGGGCATCGGAAGCGGTCACGCCGCCGCCGGCCACGATCACCGGCCGCTCCGCCTGGGCGAGCCGGTTCAGGGCCTGCGCGATCTGGTCGCCGTCCGCCTCCGGGCGGAACGCCGGCACGCGCGTGAATGGCTCCTCGATAATCACCTCCAGGTCCGCCTCCCGGTCGAACACCGCCTGCCCGGCGAGGCCGTCCAGGTCGAGGTGCGCCGGCCCCGGCGTGCCGGTGGTGGCGGCACGGAACGCCTGCCGCAGGCGGATCCCCAGCAGGTCCGGGGTGCGCACCGAGGCACTGTACTTGGTCACCGTCGTGAACGGCCTGACGTGGTCCACCTCCTGGTAGGCGTGGCGCTGCTGGTTGATCGGCAGTTCGCGGCCGGTCAGGGCGATCACCGGCGAGCAGGCCAGATACGCATCCTGCAGCCCGGCCGCCAGGTTCACCGCGCCCACCGACTGTGCCATGCACAGGCTCGGTGCGCGCTTGACGCGGGCGTAGGCGTCCGCCATGTAGGCGGCGGCCTTCTCGCCGTGGGGCTGAATGCGCTGCATGCCGAGCTTCTCCATCTCCATCAACGTCCGGGGGCCGATGAACGGCATGAAGAACACATGCGTAATCCCATATCCATGCGCCATTTCGGCGGTAAAACGAGCACCAGTCATAGTTGCCATAACGTGTTGTGCGACAGTAGCCGAACCGTCCCTCCCTGTAAACACGGCAATTCCGCGGTGCGCGGCCGCCGTGACGGTGGCGCAAGCGTTCCTTGACCTCGATTGCCGTCCGGTGGATCATCCCCTCCAATGAGCGACAGCCCCTCCCGCACCGCAACCGACGGCCGGCCTCCGCTGGCCGGCATCCGCGTGGTCGATTTCGGCCACTACCTCGCCGGACCACTAACCGGCATGCTGCTCGCCGACCAGGGCGCCGAGGTGATCAAGGTCGACCGTCCCGGACACCCCTCCCGCGCCACGCCCGCCGGGGCGGTGCTCAACCGCGGCAAGCAGGTAGTCGAACTTGACCTGAAGAGCGATGCCGGGCGCGAGGCCGCGCAACGCCTGGTGGCCGCGGCCGACGTGTTAATCGAGAACTTCCGGCCCGGCGTGATGGACCGGTTGGGGCTGGGCGCCGCGGCCATGACGGCAGCGCACCCGCACTTGGTGTACCTCTCCCTGCCCGGCTTCGCAGCCGGCGAGAAACGCGCTTCGATGCGCGCCTTCGAGGGCGTGCTCAACGCGGCCACCGGCGTGTACACCGACCTGCACTCGATCCGCCGCGCGCTGCACGCGCCGCCGCAATACACGCCGATCCCGCTGGCCTCCGCCTACGGCGCGGTGCACGGCGCCATCGCCGTGGCCATGGCGCTGTACGCGCGCGAGGAGCGCGGGCGCGGGGAGGCGATCGAGGTGCCGCTCGCCGGCGCCGCGATGTCGGCCATGGGCGCCTTCCTGCTGCGCGTGGCCGATGCGCCGGCGCGCTACGGCAAGCGCCGCAACCCCACCAACGACGGGCTGCGCGAACAGATGCGGCACGCCGATGCGGACGAGCGGCGCCGGCTGATCGATGCGCAGCGTCGGTGGCTGCCGGTCATGTTCGACAGCTACCAGGCGGGCGACGGCCGCTGGGTGTTCCTGCTCGCCGGCAACAGCAGTCGCAACTCGGTACAGCTCAGCAAGGCGCTCGGCATCTACGACGCCCTGATCGCCGACGGCATGGTCGACCTGCCGCCCTGGCCCGACCTCACGCGCCCCAACAACATCCAGGATGTCGATGGCCTGTCGCGCGAGTACCGGAAGCTCGTTCGCGACCGCATGACCGCCGCCTTCCGGCAGAAGCGCGCGCACGACTGGACGCCGATCATGCGCGCGCATGGCGTGCCGTTCAGCGTGCACCGCAGCACGCAGGAGTGGCTGCATGCGCCGGAAACCGACGCCGCCGCGTTGACCGTGGAGGTGGACGACCCGGCGCACGGCGCGATCCGCCAGTTCGGCGTGCAGACTTCGCTGGGCCGTACCGCCCGGGAGTGGCATGTGCCGCGTCCGGCCCGGGCCGTCGACCTCACCGCCCTGCTGCGGAATCTCCCGGAGGCGTCTGCAAACGGCACCGGCGCCGGCGGAAGCGCCGCCCGCGCCGATGGGACGCCGCCACCGATTCTCGCCGACATCAAGGTGCTGGACCTGTCCACGGTGCTGGCCGGACCCTGCTGCGCCCGGACCCTGGCGGAGTACGGCGCCGACGTCATCAAGATCGATTCGCCCAACCCCTACTTCCTGCCCTCGACCGCATGCTATCTGCACCTCGAGGTAGGCCAGGGCAAACGCAGCATGATCCTGGACCTCAAGCAGGTAGCGGGCAAACGGCTGTTCGAACAGCTCGCGGCCGGCGCCGACGTGATCGTGCACAACTTCCGGCCCGGCGTGGCCGAGCGCCTCGGCATCGACCATGCCAGCCTGGCGCGCATCAATCCCGGCATCGTGTATCTCAACCTGACCGCGTTCAATGGTCCGCGCCGCGGGCCGTGGACCGAGTTGCCCGGCTTCGACCCGGTGCTGCAGGCCGCCACCGGCATCCAGCAGCGCTACGGCGGCCCCGACGGGCCGCCCGAGTTGCACGGCTTCGCCTCCTGCATCGACTACATCACCGGCTACTCGGGCGCCTACGGCATCGCGCTTGCCCTGCTGCGCCGCAAGCGCGAGGGCGGCGGCGACCTGGTGTTCACTTCCCTGGCGCAGGGCGGGCAACTGGTGCAGGCGCCGTTCGTATGGGCCACCGCCGATGCCCTGCCCGACGACGGCCCGCACGGCCAGGAGGTGCTGGGCAAACACTCGCTGGAGCACCTGTACCGCGCCGCCGACGGCTGGCTCGTGCTCACCGGCCTGCCCGAGGACCTGCCGCGGCTGCGCGACGTCCCCGGCCTGGCGGCGGCCCCGGTCGCCGCGGACCAGGATGCGGAACGCATCGCCGCCCTGCGGGCCGCCATCGCCGAACATCCGGCGGCCCACTGGGAGCAGGCATTTTCCGCCGCCGGCTTCGGCTGCCACCGCGTCGACTACATCGAAGACATACGCCGCACCGGCCTGCGCGAGATCACCGACGCCGAACGCGCATCATGGAGCGAAGCCGAGTCGATCGCGGTGATCCGCCTTCTCGACCACCCGGCCGGCAGCGCGGTCGACAACCCGGCGCCCACCTACGCGCGCTTCGCCGGCACCGCGCTGCGCCTCGCCGACCCGATGCCCAAGGTCGGCGCCCACACCCGCGCCGTGCTGCGCGAGCTCGGCCACGACGACGCGCAGATCGACCGCTGGATCGCCGCCGGCGTCGCCGCCGAACAGCTCCACGACGCCTACCTCCCCCACTGACCCGGCATTATGGACGGCTGCCAACACATTCAGGAGACCGTTGTGCTGCTCAGGATCCTGGCGCTCGGCAACCGGCAGATCGAAGCCGGCCAGGTGCGGACCGCCGCCGATGTCGTGGCGCAGTTTCGGGACCGCCGCCGCGGGCAGCGCGGCGTGGAAGGGTGCGCGCATGGCTGACGGATTCTGCGAGAAGCGGCTGCAACGGATCGAGCCGGTGCTGCGCCGCTACGTCGAGGCCGGCGAGTTGCCCGGCTACCTGCTGCTGATCTCGCGGCGCGGGCGGGAGGCGCTGTTCCTGTCCGGCGGCCAGATGGACGTGGAGCGCGCGCGGCCCTTCGAGCGCGACACCATCGTGCGCATCTACTCCATGACCAAGCCGATCGCCAGCGTCGCCCTGATGCAGCTCTACGAACAGGGTGCGTTCCAGTTGGACGATCCGGTGAGCCGCTACATCCCCGGCTGGGACCGGCTGCGAGTGTTCGCCGGCGGCGACGAGCACCACTTCGGAACCCGCGAGCCCGACCGCGAAGTGATCGTCAAGGACCTGCTCACCCACACCTCCGGCCTCACCTACGGCTTCATGCACAGCCACCCCGTGGACGCCATGTACCGTGCCCGCGTCTCCGCGAACGACCCGCTGGAGACCGTGATCGCCACCCTCGGCGAGCTGCCGCTGCAGTTCTCGCCCGGCACGCGCTGGCAGTACGGCATGTCCACGGACGTGGTCGGCTACCTGGTGCAGGTGCTGTCCGGCCAGCCGCTGGACGACTACGTCGCCGAACACGTCACCGGGCCGCTCGGCATGGCCGACAGCGGCTTCACCGTGCCCGCCGGCCGCGCCGGGCGGTTCGCCGCCTGCTACGAGGGTGCGCGCGCCGAACCGGGCGCCCCCGCCTACCGGCTCACCGACAACCCGGCCACCAGCCGCTACCTCGGCCCGCCCGCCATGCTGTCCGGCGGCGGCGGCATGGTCGCCACCATCGACGACTACGGCCGCTTCGCCGACATGCTGCTCGGCAAGGGCGAACTCGACGGCGTCCGCGTGCTCGGCCGCAAGACCGTCGAGTACATGACCTGCAACCACCTGCCCGGTGGCCGCGACCTTGCCGCCATGGGGGTGCCGGTGTTCAGCGAGACCCCGTTCGCCGGCGTCGGCTTCGGGCTCGGCTTCTCGGTCAACCTCGACCCGGCCGCGGCCAACGTGATCGACTCCCCCGGCCAGTTCGCCTGGGGCGGCCTCGCCGGCACCTACTTCTGGGTCGACCCCGTCGAGGAACTGAGCGTCGTCTTCTTCGCCCAGCTCACCCACTCCGGCGCCGTCCCCACCAGCCCGCCCCGCGCCCTCCGCCGCCGCCTGAAACCCCTCATCTACCAGGCCCTGGTCGACTGACCCCGTTTCCCCGGGCAGTCGCCGCGCTTGCCCCCACAACTTGTAATCCGATAGTCTACCTTCCGATTTACAAGGTATGGATTACGTTCCGCGTTCGTTGACCGATCGACTACGAAGCTTCCTCGCGACCTTTCCGGTGACCCTCATCGTGGGCCCCCGGCAGGTCGGCAAGAGTACCTTCGTGCGCCATGAGCTTCCCGAGCACGCGCACTACGACCTCGAGCGCCCCGCGGACGCGGCCCTGATCGCAGCCGATCCGGAGCTGTTCTTCCGCGACCACCCCGGTCCGATCTGCATCGACGAAGTGCAACGAAATCCCGACCTGTTTCCGGTCATTCGGTACGTCGTCGACCAGCATCGAACTCCGGGCAGACTGGTGCTGCTCGGCTCGGCCGCGCCACCGCTCCTGCGGGTTGCCGCCGAGACCCTCACCGGACGCCTTGGAATCCTCGAACTGAGCGGATTCTCGACCGCCGAACTCGCGCCGCACATCCCGTGGCAGGAACGATGGCTCTGGGGCGGCCTGCCGCCCATCTACGGGTTACCGAACGATGAGGCGCGCATGCTGTGGCTCTCCAGCTATGTAACCACGCTGATCGAGCGGGACCTGCCGCAGTTGGGAGTACGGGTGCCGGCCGCCCGAATTCGCGCCCTGTGGACCATGCTCACCCACGTGAACGGCGGCCTGCTGAACCTTGCGGCTCTCGCCCGCTCTCTGCAGTTGAATGGAGCGACGGTGCGCCACTACCTGGACGTTCTCGAGGGTGCGCTCATGATCACCAGCCTGCGTCCCTACTTCGCCAACGTCGGCAAGCGGCTCACCCGCAGCCCCAAGATCTACTTCCGCGACACCGGGATCCTGCACACCCTGGCCAACGCAAACAGCAGCCGCGGCGCACTCGACACCTGGCCGGGCCGCGGCGCGTCGTTCGAGACGCTCGTCCTGATGGACCTGATGGCCGCCGCCCGCGACCAACTCCCCGACCCGCGGTTCTGGTTCTGGCGCACCCAGTCCGGCGCCGAAGTCGACCTGCTGATCGAGTCAGGCCGCGACCTGCTCCCGGTCGAGGTCAAGCACGCTGCCGCCGTATCCCGCTACGACACCGCCGGCCTGACTCAGGCGATGCGCGACCTGGACCTGCCACGCGGCTTCGTGATCTACCGCGGAACCGACCAGCGCAAGCTGGCAGCCAACGTCTGGGCCGTGCCCTGGGACGACGTAGCCAACGGCTCATCATGGCCCTGGCAGTTCTCCGAATGACAGCCCGTCACTCGGAACGCGACTCTCTCGTTCCACATCCGAACAACGAACGGGTGTAGCGAACTGGGTTCTTGTCCTTCACCAGGGTTCCTTCGTCAACGAAGCGCCGCAACCAGATCCCTCGTGTGTGTGCCAGCGCTCTACCGCCTGGCTCAGCAGGAATCCTCTATTCAGCAAGGATCTCAGCCGAATCTCGTCGACCACAGCGCCGCAGTGCGCAAGCAGCCGATCAGCCCCCGGCTCCAGCAGGTCGGCTGGCTCGGATTGGACTGATGCCAGGCAAGGCCTCAGCTTCCGGTACTCGCCGGCGGTAAGGACCTGTGCTCGTGGTCCACGATTGCTGACCACCAAGGGAGCGGTAAGCAGCAGGATCGCCGTCGTGTTGGCGGACAGACCATTTGTTTCGTTCACAATCTCGTGCCTTGTCCGAGGCTGTCGTTAGCCGGCGGCGCCGGTACCGCGATCATCATCGTCTTCCGTCCCACCCGGCCCGCCTGATCTGCCGTACGTCGGCGGTTGCCTCCGAGCACCGCCCAAGCCTTACGGACGCCTCGGTTTGCAGTAGTATAGCGCCGTGGAGCAACGGTTCTTCGAACAACCGATCCTGAACTCGCCGTACGAGTACCCGGGGCGGCACTGGGAGCTGGATGAGAACCGCCAGCCTACCAACCGAATCGTCGAGCGGCGCCGAAGCGTCTCGTTCATCACGCCTATCCCCGCGCCGCGCAAGCAGCGCGGTCGGCAACGCGCGTTCGAGTTCGATAAGGCGTCCAGCGGTCGGGACCGACGACCAGCATTACGAACTGACCCGGATGATCGAGAGCGTCCGCCACAGCGTCGACGAGTGGCGCAAGCTGCCCCGCGCCAAGTGGCGGTTCACCCCCGATACGGCACGGCTGCTCCACCACTGGCGGCTGGCATGCCGGTGGCCGACAACATTCCCGGCGCCGACATGCCCAAGTTCCGCAACCTGTGGGAGCACATCGGCAAGCGCATGCTCCGGAAGGGGCGCGCCAAGGCGGCAGCGCTCGACCCGCTCAGCATTCCGGTAGAGCTACAGACCGCGCTCGAAGCGCTCTACGGCCACTACGTGAAGGTCTTCGACCAGTGGCGCGCAGTTGGTAAAGAGGACTTGTACACGATGCAGAATGATCTTGAGACTGCGGCTGAAGCAGAGGTGCGTTTCGGTGAGCTGATCGGAGGAGCCCTGCGGGCGACATGAGAGGAGCCACCGACCCGCGATTGGTGACGAGGATCGCCCTGCGGAACTACAAGAGCATCGCCGCGTGCGACGTACACTTGGCGCCGCTGTCCTTTCTCGTCGGCCCAAACGGTTGCGGTAAGAGCAACTTCCTTGATGCCCTGCGCTTCGTGGCCGAGGCGCTGCGCTTCTCGCTCGACCACGCGCTGCGCGACCGCGGCGGCATCCAGGAAGTACGGAGACGCTCCGGCGGCCACCCCAATCACTTCGGCATTCGCCTCGACCTTCAACTCCCGGGCGTGGAGGGTTGGTATGCGTTTCGGGTAGCGGCGAAACCGGGAGGTCGTTACGGCGTTCAGCAGGAGGAGTGCTTCGTGCTCGGTGCTCAGGGCCACGGCTCCTACAAGGTCGCGAACGGCAAGGTTGTGGACAGCACGACACCCAATCCTCCGGCGTGCGCCAGCGACCGCCTCTACCTCGTCAACATGTCCGGGTTCGATCTGTTCCGCCCACTCTATGACGCACTCTCCGGAATGGGCTTCTACAACCTGAACCCGGATGCGATTCGCGATCTGCAGTCACCTGACCCCGGCGAGCTCCTGAAACGGGATGGAAGCAACTTGGCGAGCGTGCTGTCCAACCTCGACGGAATCCGCAAGACGGCCGTGGAAGAATACCTCGCCGCGATAACCCCGGGGGTCGCTGGTGTAGGAGCGCGCACCATGGGCACCAAGCTCACGCTCGACTTCCGGCAAGAGGTGCGGGGAGCCAAGCATCCATGGCGGTTCCTGGCCAGTAACATGTCCGACGGCACGCTGCGCGCGCTTGGCGTCCTGGTGGCGCTGTTTCAGGGCAACGGCGCAGCGATGGGACGCAGCCACCTGGTCGGCATCGAAGAACCGGAGAGCGCCCTGCATCCGGCCGCCGCCGGCGTCCTCATCGACAGCCTCACCGACGCCAGCCAGTTGGCTCAGGTCGTGGTTACGAGCCACAGCGCGGATCTGCTCGACAACTCCGCCATCCCCGACAGCGCAATCCTGGCCGTCCTGTCCGAGCACGCCGAAACCAGGATCGGCCCCCTCGACGAGGCCGGCCGCTCCGCGCTCCGCGATCACCTGTTCACCGCCGGCGAATTGCTGCGGATGGACCAGGTGCGCCCCGATCCGGAGCAGGCGGCTCCCCAACAGCTCGACCTGTTCGCGAGCACACGCTAACGGATGTCGACCATCGTCGCGATAGTGGAAGGGCCGGGCGAAGTGGAAGCCGTACCGATCCTGATCCGGCGCATCGCCGCGGCGCTTCCCAGCGCCGCACCGCACGTGCCGAGACCGATTCGGATTAAGCGCGACCGCTTCCTCAAGGCAAACGAACTGGAGCGATACGTTGACTTGGCGGCCCGCCAGTCCGGCCCCGATGGTGGAGTACTCATCGTACTGGACGCCGACGATGACTGTCCCCCGGAACTCGCTGCAACGATTCTCCGGCGGGCCACGCGCGCACGCAGCGACCGCCCGATCAGGGTAGTCCTGGCGAAGCGAGAGTACGAGGCGTGGTTCCTCGCCGCGGCGGCCTCGATCGCGGGCCGCCGCGGCCTCGCGGGAGACATCACCGCGCCAACTGAAGCCGAGTCGATCCGCGACGCCAAGGGATGGCTGACCTCGTGCATGCCACCGGGCCGTGCCTACAAAGAGACGCGGGACCAGCCCGCGCTGACCAGCATGTTCGATCTCGCCGCGGCGAGGCGCGGAGCCCCCTCATTCGACAAGATGTGGCGCACGGTGACCCAGTTGCTATGACTCGCTTGGTCGGGCCAAGAGCAGGAGTGGTACGATGACGCGATGCAGGGAGCTTCCATGAGAGCAGCGACGGCCGGCGGCGGATCGGGTGGCAAGCCATGGGGACAGTTGAAACCGGTCACTTCAAACAGTTTGAGCAGAGAACAGGTCCTCGCTCTGCTGCGCGCGCACAAGGCGACCCCTGCGCAGCGCTTTGATGTTGCTGAACTCGCCCTGTTCGGCTCCGTCGCCCACGACCAGGCCGCCGATGACTTGGCGCGACTGCTGTCACGTCCTAATGCGACCGACACGCTACCGCTCAGCGCGTGACAATACATCACCAAACTTACGAGCCACAGCACTAAGGTGGAAATGGAACTAGTGACGGAATCCGACTTCCACGACGAAATGAAGAGCCTCTATCGCCGATCCGGGGATGCCATTGGCTACTGGCCCAGCCGTTTCCTCGCTGCTGTCAAGGCGCACGGAGGCGTTACGTACGCCAAGAAGCTTCTCGCACCCGGAGCCCCAAGCGCGGGATTGGCTCGGTTGGTCGAGGCAGGCCGCGCAGACCTCAGTGTTGAGTACCTCGCACTGGATAAGCGCTATCGGCACTTCTTCACCAAGGACGAGCGTGACGAGGCCAAGAGCCGACTGCCACCTCTATCCGGTCCAGCCTTTCCTGACCTAGCCCCACCCGATCAGCCAGCAACAGTCGGCGAGCTGAGCAAGAAGGAGATCTACAAGGAAGGGGATGTCCAACGAGTGATGGTGAATCGCTACGAGCGTGACCCCAAGGCGCGTGACGACTGCATCGATCATCACGGACTCCGATGCGCGGTATGCGACCTGAGTTTCGAGGAGCGGTACGGCGACCCGGGCACAGGATTCATTCACGTCCACCACACGCGCCCGCTACACCGAAAGAGAACCTCAAGTCCCGTGAACCCGAAGACTGATCTGATCCCCGTCTGCCCGAACTGTCACGCGATGCTGCACCGCCGCGATCCGCCCTATGATGTCGCGCAACTCAGAAGGATGCTGCGACCGATCAATCAGCGATCTGCCGGGGGCCAATAGCGACCGCGCATCCATCGATAGCACTCAGAGACAGCTTCCTCTATGGATGTCCGTGTCCCGTCCCGCGGAAGTTGCATCGGACGCCCACGGTGCTGTAAACGCACGGTTTCTCAACGCTCGCCCGCCAAATAGTTGCGCCGCTCCGGTGTGCGGGTGATGTTCAAGACGCCCGCCGCTCCGCCTAACGATACGTCCGCACGCTGTTCTCGTGGCGCTGCTGAGGCGGTCGGCTCGATGCACCTCGCCAAGGGTCTGGAGTTTCGCGCCGCGGTAGTCGCCGCCTGCAACGACGAGATACTGCCTTCGCAAGAGAGAGAATCGCGCGAGTCGGCGACCAAACCGAACCTGACGAGGTCTACACCACCGAACGCCACCTTCTGTACGTCGCGTGGACGTGCGCTTGCGTCCATCTCCTGGTCACCGGCGTGGACCCGGCTCCGCGTTCCTCGACGATCTCGCACACCTCCCCCAGTTGCCGCACTGGATGGCCACACGAAGTGAAGCTTGAAAACATTCGTACACTGTGGGATCGTTTGCAACCGATGATTACCGCAACCGACCATTGCATGATCTGGCCTCTCTGTACCGCAAGCATTCGTCCTGGTACAGCGTCGGCGATTTCGCACATCGATTCGCACAGAGCCGGTGGCCGCTATAGGCTAACCATCCAAGCAGCGATGAGCCTTCAATCTCTCCAGGAAGAAGTGAGGGCCCGGCTCACCACTCTACTAATCGAACAACGGCGTCAGGGCAACCCTGAACCGGACGTTACTCAGTCTCTTATCGACGGAGCACTCAACAAGCCGCCCCTTGAAGTGGCCGAACGTGCAGACAGGCTGCTCAGATACCTTGTTCAGTGTTCCAATCAAATTGGACATAATCTTCGGTTTGACCTAAGCAATGGTTCCGAATCGACCCTCAGCTATGGCGCTCTTGCATGGTCGGAATCAACAACACCTCAGGAAGTGCATTATTTACTTAGGTACTTGACAAAACAAGATTGGATCACTGAACCGGGAGCTGATGTATTCAGTGTGTCCGTGGATGGCCACGGTCGTGTCTCTGATCTCAACACCAATCCCGATTCGGCTCAGGCCTTTGTAGCTATGTGGTTCGGAGAGGAAATGGACAGCGTTTACGAAAATGGTATCAAGCCGGCAATCGAACTGGCTGGGTATACACCCATGAGAATCGACAAGAAGGATGACGTAGTCAAGATTGACGACGAAATAGTCACAGAGATTAGGCGCTCAAGATTCCTTGTAGCAGACTCCACTCATGGCGACGACGGTGCGCGTGGCGGGGTCTACTTTGAGGCAGGATTTGCATTTGGCATCGGTATACCGGTTATCTACACCTGTCGAGATGATGTGGTTGAAAAAATCCATTTCGATACACGTCAATATCACCATACTATTTGGAAGAGTGCAGAAGACCTTCGAGAAGGTCTAAAGAACAGGATTATTGCACTCATGGGAGAGGGACCCAACGTAGGAGGCTCAGCAATAATACGAACAGAGTGAATTCAAGCCCAAGCGGAATCTGCGTCGATTCGTAGTATCTCCGCAAGCGGTTGTTTTGAGCCTACGGGAGCCACGTCGACTCGACTTGAGAGTACGCATTGCTACTGGTACTGGGAACGTGTTTCCCGTGCCCAGTGTTTCGGTCGGTAATTGAAGCAATGATAAAACGTCTCAATCCTTTCTCAAGCGCGAATACAACAGGGTGATGACGATGGGCGACGATTGACGACGCTTCCCACTGGGGAAATGGCTTCGCTCCGGCGCTCGCCAAACACATGGCAGGCTCTTCCAGCGGTCACGGTCGTCTCAGGACCTGGCATCGATGGCACCATAGCCAGGCTACATCGGAGATCACGCCCGCTTCGATCGCTGTTGTGCAGCGGGTCGAGCGCGGCCACCCGAGCAGTATGACCAAACCGGTGCGGCTCTCACGTCAAGCACCGATGCGTCCTGCGTAGTCCACCAGGGCAATCGACCGAATATTTTGGGTAGGGTGACAGACAGGCGGTGATCAGTATGTACTGAAGGAGCTAGGAAATAGCTCTGGGAGGGGCATTCTGATGAACGATGACAGTGGTGGTGATGTCGAATTCTTAGGCAGTTTCGACGCTCTCGACGACCCGCGCCAGCAGGCGAAGGTGCTCTATCCGCTGCCGGAGATCCTGTTGCTGTGCCTGTGCGCAGTGCTCGGCGGTGCCGATAGCTGGGTCGAGGTGGCGCTGTATGGCCAGCAGAAGCTGAAGTTTCTGCGCCGCTTCTTGCCATTCGCCCATGGGGTCCCATCGCATGACCAACTGGGGAACGTGTTCGCGCGGCTGGACGCGCAGCAGTTCCAGAGTTGTTTCATCGCCTGGGTGGAGCGGTTTACGGCGGCGGTGCGTGGAGTGGTGGCGGTAGATGGCAAGACGCTGCGGCGCTCGCTTGATCGCGCTGCCGAGCAGGGACCGATCCATATGATCTCGGCGTGGAGTAGCCAGCAGCGGCTGGTGCTGGGCCAGTGCAAGGTGGCGGACAAGTCGAACGAGATCCCGGCGATCCCGGAGCTGTTGCGGTTGCTGGAGTTGCACGGCGCGGTGGTGACCATCGACGCGATGGGCTGCCAGCGCGAGATCGGTGCCCGGATCATCGAGCAGAAAGCAGACTATGTATTGGGTCTGAAAGGAAATCAGGGGACGCTGCATAAGGATGTGGCGTTGTTCTTCGACGAACGACAGGATGGCTTCGCCGGGCACCAAGTCACGGTACATGAGAGTAGTGACAAGGGCCACGGACGTCTGGAGACGCGGCGGGTGGTAGCGACCGAGGACATCGCGTGGCTGCAGCAGGACCACCGCTGGCCGGGGCTGCGCAGCATCGTGAAGGTGGAGAGCCGGCGTGAACTATTGGTCGAGGACAAGGTCGAAACCGAGACGCGCTACTACATCAGCTCGTTGCCGGCGGATGCCGAGCAGATCGGCCACGCGATACGCAGCCACTGGGGCGTCGAGAATGGGCTGCACTGGGTGATGGACATGGTGTTCCGCGATGACGAGTGCCGCATACGGAGCGGGCACGCGCCGGCGAACTTCGCCACCATCAAGCACATGGCCAGCAATCTCCTGCGGCGCGGCAAGGGCAAACACAGCATGCGCGCCAGTCGTCACATCGCTGCCTGGAATGAGGACTTTCTCTACTCGCTGCTCACGACCTGAGTAAATCCACTCAGTCGATTGCCCTGCGTAGTCCACCCGTGCAGGTTGACAGGGTGGGAGGGGTGCTGGATGAATGGCGGGCAGCTATGGTTCCCAACAAGATTCTGCAGTGCATACGGCGTGGGGAGAAGGCGCTCGGGCTGATGCTCAGGGAGCCGTCCGGACAACTGGTGGAGCTGGCCGGACGGTGCGGGCTGGACTTCGTGAGCTTCGACGCCCAGCACGATACGTGGACGCCGGCGGAGATGGGGGAGATGTGCCGCATCGCCGACCCCTACGGCATGACGGTCTCCACGCGCATCCCGGACGGCGCGGAGAGCACCATCCTCAGCTACCTGGATCGGGGTGTGCGGGTGATCACGATCCCCAACCTGCTCACCGCCGAGCAGGCCCGCGACCTGGTCAAGTACAGCTTCTTCGCGCCGCTCGGGCTGCGCAGCGCCACCAGCATCGCCACCATGCACGGCCAGGTGGACGGCGACCACGTGCGCCTGTTTCAGGACGTCAACGCGAACACGATAGTCGTGCCGCAACTGGAGAGCATCGTCGCCCTGGAGAACCTGGACGAGATTCTCGCGGTGGACGGCATCGACTACTTCGGCGCCGGCGCCGAGGACATGGCGCAGAGCCTGGGCCTGCCGGGCGAACCGCAGCATCCGCTCGTAGCGGAGACCTACGAGAAGATCAATGCGAAGCTGCACGCGGCCGGCAAGCGCATGTTCGGCGAGGTGGCCGCGAGCGTGTCGCCGTTCGACCTGACCAGGGACGCGATTGCCGATCTGCTGCAGCGGCACGGGCAGCAGACGAAGCTCGGCTGGTAGCGCCGCGCCATGACCGACGAGCAACGCGCAGCCGCGTGGCGGCGCGACGGGTACCTGGTGGTGCGCGGGGCGCTCGGTCCCGAGCACCTTGATCCGGTCCGCGCCCTTATCGGCGAGCGGGTGGACGCGTTCGCCCGTGAGCGGCACGCGGACGGCGACTTGGCGACGCTGCACGAGAACGAGCCGTTTGGCCGCCGCTACGCCGCCATCCAAGAGGAGCTGTCCCGCCGGCAGCGGCCGCCGCAGGGCAGCAAGCCGCTGTTTGCCGTCACCGACCTGTGCAACCGCGCGCTGTACGACCTCTACACCCATCCGGCCATCACCGATGTCCTGCGGGTGATCGTCGGGCCGGAGGTGACCCTGCACGGCATCTCGGTGATTCGGGTCAAGCTGCCGGAGGACTCCCGGACCGCGTTCCCGTGGCACCAGGACAGCCACTACTACAACGAGCACAAGACCGGCCGCTTCGAGGCCACCACCGAGCACATGCGGGTGATCACCACCTGGGTGCCGCTGGTGGATGTCGACACCGCCAACGGCTGCCTGTGGGTGATTCCCGGCAGCCACCGGTGGGGGTTCCTGTCGGGCGCCCGCGCCGCCGCCACCGGCCACGTGCTGATCCCGGAAGACGTGGAGCGGCGCGGCACCCCCACCCCGCTGCCGATGCAGGCCGGGGACGCGGTGTTTCTGACCAACCTGACGCTGCACGCAAGCAAGGTGAACGGCAGCGACCGGGTGCGCTGGAGCCACGACTTCCGCTATCACCCGACCGCGTCCTCTACCCCGGCGGGCTCGCCGGAACGCGAGGCCACCGACTACCTGGACACCAAGTCGCACAATTACGGCACCGAACCGCTGCGCGTGCTCAGCGCCGGCCCCACCCCAACCTGGAAGGAGTGGGAGCGGACCAGCCGCGCGCGCCGCGAAGCGCTCGCTGCGGCGTCACCGGCATAGGGGAGCAACGATGGCTGACCGAATCGGATTTGGCGAGTTCACCTACGACGTAGAGCCGGCCTGGGCACAACTGCCCGACGGCTGGATCATCAAGGACACCCCCGACGTGCTGGTCGACGACGCGCACGACCGCGTGTACGTGTTCACCCGCTGGAAGCACCCCGTGATGGTGTTCGACCGCGCCGGCACCTTCATCACCAGTTGGGGCTCCGACCTGTTCACGATGCCGCACGGGCTCTCCATGGGTCCCGACGGGCACCTGTACCTGGTGGACGCGTTCGGCCACTGCATCCGCAAGTGCACCACGGAGGGCGAGGTGTTGCAGGTATGGGGCACGCCGGACCGCAGCTCCGGCCACTACAGCGGCAAGCCGTTCAACGGCCCCACCAAGGTCGCGTTCGATCCGGGCACCGGTGACATGTACGTGGCCGACGGCTACGGCAACGCGCGCGTGCACAAGTACTCCGCCGCCGGCGAGTTCCTGTTCTCCTGGGGCGAGCCCGGCCAGGGACCGGGGCAGTTCAACCTTGTGCACGGCGTGCAGACCGACCGGGCCGGCAACGTCTACGTGGCCAGCCGCGAGGGCCACCGGGTGCAGGTGTTCGACGGCGGCGGCGCCTACCTGAGCGAGTGGCGCACCGGCGTGCACCGCCCCAACGGCTTCTTCATCACCGCGGCGGGCCGCGACCGCGAGCTGGTGTACGTCGGCGAGGCGGGCGCCGGCTTCGGCGAGAACCGCGGCATCCGCGGGTTCGGCGACTGCCTGGCGATCTTCGAGCTGGACGGCACCTGCCTGGCCCGCATCTACCACGACTCCCCGGTCATGCAGGGGCCGCACGGCATCGGCGTCGATGCCCGCGGCAACGTCTACCTGACCCAGGTTCTGTGGGGCAACGGCCCCTGGATCGACCCCATGGACCAGCAGATGATGATCCGCCTGCGCCGGGTTTAGTACCCTTATCGGACCGATTCGGGGACGTGGGTCTCTACGACCAGCTCCTGCCCCAACTCGCGGAGTGCGGCACCAATCCGGCTGGCGGCGGTGCGGTGGCGCGGGTCGAGCATGCGGCGCACCACCTTCCCGTCGACGCCGAGACGGCGCGCGAGGGCGCTGCGCGAGAGACCGCTGTCCTGAAGCGCAAGCACTAGAGCGGCTTTGGCCGCCGTATCCGCCGGTACGGCAACATCATGCTCATCCGTGCGCCGGGCACTCGGCGCCGGGATCGGATCGCTGTCTGCAGGCGGGTATACGATGCGGCCGGCAATGGCCACGTCGAGGGCGTCCGCGGCTTCTGCCAGGGCCTCGGTTTCGTCGGCGCCCGAGGTGAGGCACTCCGGTAGATCCCGGAACGAGACAACGACCTCGTCCGGGCCGGTGCGGTGCAGCCGTGCTGGATATACAAAACGCATGACACTCCCCCGTAACGGGACCTTACCTGAAGTCACTTCGTTGTGTCCCACGATCAAGCACGCGTCGCGCCATCTCGCTATTGCGCGGCACCGCCTGAGTGACTCGCCAGCTTGACCCTTTGACCGGTGCCGCCGACAAGGGTAGATTGCGAGGCGCCGCGAGGCGCCGGATCCATGAACGATGCATGGTCCGGAAGAGCCGGCCGGCGGCCGATGCTTGGGCATCGGTTTTCATCGTCTTCCATGTCGCGGAATTACCGTACAGACTCTCACTTCGATCTGGTCGAACGCGTCATCCTCCGTTGCGTCGTCGGCTCGCGCGCCTACGGACTGGACCGCGAGGGCTCCGACACCGACCGCCGCGGTGCGTATCTGCCGCCCGCCGACCTGCACTGGTCGCTGGCGGGAGCGCCGCCGCAATTGCAGAACGAAACCACCCAGGAGGTGTACTGGGAGATCCAGAAATTCATCGTGCTCGCCCTGAAAGCCAATCCGAACGTCCTGGAGTGCCTCTATACGCCGCTCGTGGAGACCGTCACGCCGCTGGGCAAGGAGTTGCTGGCCATGCGGGGGTGCTTTCTTTCCCGGCTGGTGCACCAGACCTACACGCACTACGTGGAGGCTCAGTTCAGGCGCATGCAGGCCGGGCTGCGCAGCCGCGGTGTGGTGAAGTGGAGGCACGCGATGCACCTGCTGCGCCTGCTGCTGTCCGGCGTCACGGTGCTGCGGGAGGGTTTCGTCGCCGTCGACGTGAGCGAGCACCGGGAGCGGCTGCTGGCCGTCAGGTCGGGCAGGATCAGGTGGCAGGAAGTGGACGCGTGGCGGCGGGAACTGGTCGCTGAATTCGATGCCGCGCTGGCGCGCACCGCCCTGCCGGCGCAGCCCGACTACGAGCGCGCCGACCGGTTTCTGATCCGTGCCCGCCGGCGCGCGGTCGAGGAACGACTGCCGTGAGCCCTCCCACCCCAGGGGTGCAACTCACCGGCGACGAGCGCCTGCAGCGGGTGGTTGACCGGCATCCCTATCCACTGCTGTTCGTCACGATCAGCGGTGCCCACCTGTACGGGTTTCCGTCTCCCGACTCCGACTACGACCTGCGCGGCGTCCACCTGTTGCCGCTGAAGCGAGTCATAGGCCTCGACGGCGGCGGCGAAACGGTGGAGACGTCGCACCATCTCGCCGGGATGGAGATCGACCTGGTGACGCACGACGCGCGCAAGTTCTTCGGCCTGCTGCTGAAGCCGAACGGGTACGTGCTGGAGCAGGTGCACTCGCCGCTGATCGTACACACCACGCCGGCGCACGAGGAGTTGAAGGCGATCGCCGCCGACTGCGTGACACGCCGCCACGAGCGGCACTATCGCGGCTTCGCCGCCGGGCAGTGGAAGCTGTTTCAGCGCGAGCAGCCACCGCGGATCAAGCCGTTGTTGTACGTGTATCGCGTGCTCCTGACCGGCATCCACCTGATGCGGACGGGCGCGGTCGAGGCCAACCTGAGCACCCTCAACGACCGCGCAAGGTTGCCCTGCCTCGACGAGTTGATCGCGCGCAAATCCGCCGGCCCGGAACAGGACCACCTGCCGGCGACCGATGTGCGACTCCATGCGGCGGAGTACGAGCGCCTGGCCGGCGTGCTGCGTGCGGCGGCGGACGCATCCCACCTGCCGGAGCAACCGCGCGCCAAGCCCGCCCTGCACGACCTGCTGCTACGGCTGCGATTGCACGGACTCGCCGGCGCTCTCGCCGATAGCTGACTGCCGCAGGCCGGCCAACGACAACGCACCGGCGCGACCACTGCCGGAAACCGAATGCACTCCATTCCTTTACCCGTAGCGGCAAGGCGTGGAACTGGCACCGGTACCGGTGCGCCTCGGGGTCCACCGGTACGGCGGTCCGCTGCGGCAGGACTATCCCACGCTACCGAGTCGCAGGCGGCCAGTCGCGATCTGAGGCGGGCGTGAAGCACGCCCGGAGCCTTCGCCGGCGTCCGGCGCCGCCCGCCCGCGGCAATAGACCAGCGAGCACGCCCGTCGGTGCATGACACCGCCGCCGCACCGATCATCCGCAACACGGGCAAGGCGATTGACGCAGCGCGCGGGCCGCCGGTTCAATGGGGAGCGTGGACGTCGCCAACCCGATCTACGACGTGGTGTTCAAGTACCTGATGCAGAACGACCGGGTCGCCCGCCTGCTGATCGGCAGGATCACCGGCCTCGCGGTGCGGTCGCTCACCGTCAGCCCGCAGGAGAGCGCCGTGCGCCGCACTCCCGAAGACCCGGAGCGCGTCCAGCCGCTGACGCTGCTGCGCATGGACTTCGCCGCCCGCGTGCGCACTGCCGACGGCGGCGAGCGGCAGGTGCTGATCGAGATTCAGAAGACCAGCGCGCCGACCGTGATCGAGCGCTTCCGGCGCTACCTGGGCCAGCAGATCGGCAGCGGCGACAACATCCTTACCCATCCGTCGGGCCGCACCGAGGCGGTGCCAATCGTGACCATCTACTTCCTGGGCTACGCCCTGGATGACCTGTCGGACGAGGCGGTGATCGACGTGTGCCCGCAGGTGACCGAGCGGCGCACGGGGCGGGAGCTTGCGGCGAGCCATCCGCTGGTGGAGGGGATCCATCACCGCAGCCACATCATCCAGATACCGCGGCTGGCGAGCCGGCGGCGGGACGAGTTGGAGCGGCTGCTGGCGATCTTCGACCAGGGCTTGGTGAAAGGCAACGGGCGGGGTGACGCGCATGTGCTGACGATCGAAGAAGGGGAGTACCCGGCGGAGTGCGCCTTCGTGCTGCGGCAGTTGCGGGAGGCGATGGCGGAAGAAGAGGTGCGGCGCGACATGGAGGGAGAGGACCTGCTGTTGCGGGACTCGATGCTGCTGGCGCGGCAGGTGGAGCATCGCGACCGCCTTATAGCACAGGAGCGGCAGCAGGCGCAGCAGGAGCGGGAGCGGGCGCAGCGAGCGGAGCGGGCGCAACAGCAGGCGGAACGGGCACAGCAGCAGGCGGAACAGGCGCAGCAACAGGCGGAGCAGGAGCGGCGCCTGTTGCTCGCGCAGGCGATCCGCCGCCTGCATGGCCTGGGACAGGATGCCGAAGCGATCGCCGCGGCGCTGGCGGTGGATGCGGACGAGGTGCGGCGAGTCCTGTCGGAGTGACGGCCGTGCGTAGGCGGGAGACTGAGGCCCGACGAATTCGCCGTCCCGAACTTGCTTGCTCACCGAGAAGATCGCCCTGTTCCGATCGCTGTTTCGCGGCCGCGAGGACGTGTTTCCCAAGCGGTGGAGCAACGCACGGAGCGGCAGATCCGGCTACGCCCCCGCCTGTGCCAACGAGTGGGCGCCCCGAATCTGCGACAAGCCCAGGATCAAGTGCCGGGAGTGCCCGAACCAGGCGTTCATACCGGTGACCGCCGATGTGATCGCCCGCCTCCGCGGCAGGGGTGCGGACGGCCGCGACTTCACCATCGGCGTATACCCCATGCTGGCCGACGAAACCTGCTGGTTCCTGGCCATAGACTTCGACAAGAAGACTTGGCACCGCGACGTTGCCGTGTTCCTGGCGACCTGTCAGGCGCTGGGGGTTCCGGCCGCCTTGGAACGATCGCGGTCCGGCAACGGCGGCCACATGTGGATCTTCTTCACCCATCCGGTCCCGGCAGCGTCGGCTCGACGCCTTGGAGCATGGCTGCTCACCGAGTCGATGGAACGGAACCCCGACATCGGGTTCGAGTCCTACGACCGACTGTTTCCCAACCAGGACACGCTGCCGGCCGGTGGCTTCGGCAATCTGATAGCCCTGCCCTTGCAGCACCAGCCACGGCGAGCCGACAACAGCGTATTCCTTGACGACGACTTGCAGCCACACGTCGACCAGTGGAGGTACTTGTCTTCGGTCAGACGCATGAGTCCGGCCGAGGTCGCCCGCCTGACCGACGAAGCCGGCCGGCGCGGGCGCATACTCGGCGTACGCTTGCCCGTCGTGGAGGAGGACGAAGCGCCGTGGCTTGCGCCGCCGTCCCGGAAGAGAACGGACGAACCAATTGCCGGTCCACTGCCCGAGACCGTCGAGGTGGTGCTTGGCGATCAGGTGTACGTTGGTCGAGCAGGGCTTCCCGCGTCCCTCGTCAATCGGCTGGCCCGACTCGCCGCATTTCAGAATCCCGAGTTCTACAGCGCCCAGGGGATGCGCCTGCCCCACCTACGGTATTCCCCCTGTCATCGGCTGCGCGGAGCTGCTGTCGCACCACGTGGCGCTGCCGCGCGGGTGCCGCGACCAGGTGGAGGCGCTGCTCTCGTCACTGGGCATCGTCGTACGTCCCCGCGACGAGCGCAATGGCGGTCGTCCGCTCGCAACGACCTTCGAAGGCGAGCTGACGCAGGAGCAGGATGCTGCCGCACACGCGCTGATGCGGCACGATACGGGAGTACTGGCGGCGACCACCGCATTCGGCAAGACCGTAGTTGCGGCTTCCCTGATCGCCGCCCGCGGGTCCAATACCCTCGTTCTGGTCCATCGTCGCCAGCTCCTGGACCAGTGGCTCGCCCGGCTCGCCAGCTTTCTCGATCTTCCTGCCGAGCAGATCGGTCAGATCGGCGGCGGCAAGCGCCGCCCGACCGGTGCCGTCGACGTCGCCGTCATCCAGAGCCTGGTCCGCAAAGGCGAAGTCGATGACGTGGTCGCCGACTATGGCCACCAAGCGCGAGGTGATCGTATACGACTACGTGGACGGCGAGGTTCCGGTGCTGGCCGGCATGAGCCTCAAGCGGATCACCGGCTTCAAGAGCCTGGGCTACTCCGTCGCCGCTCCATGAGCAACCTCTCCACGTCGACCGCACGCCGGCCCGCCCCATCTCGGGCACCGTACGGACGTGGTGGTCTCTGAGTTCTGCTCTGAGCCGCCGGGGGAGACACTCATCGAGCAGAATGCGCTTCAGAGGTCAGCACTTCCTTCGCCTGTTCGAGCACGGCTATCGTCTGGCTGCGGGAAACGGTCGGAAAATCGTCGAGGAATTCGGCCAGCGGACGGCCGGCCTTGAGGTAGTCCGGCAAGGCTTGAACAGGAACGCGAGTTCCGACGAAGACCGGCGTTCCGCCAAGAATCTCGGGATCGCGGAGAATTTCCTGCGGTTTCTGAACCATGACGGACCTCCAAGCCTCCTCCCTATGGTACCCGGCCTTCACTGCTCGGCCTGCGAGCCGCCACCAACATCGCGACCATGCAGGGCCAAGTGGGCGGCGACCACGTGCGCCTATTCACCTGCCTGGCGCGCATCTACCACGACTCCCCGGTCATGCAGGGGCCGCACGGCATCGGCGTCGACGCCGGCGGCAACGTCTACCTGACCCAGGTGCTGTGGGGCAACGGCCCCTGGATCGACCCCATCGACCGGCAGTTGATGATCCTCCTGCGCCGGGTGTGAGCACCGATGCGCCTCGAAGTGATACAATGGATAGATGAAGATGATATTGCCGAAACGAATGGCGACACCGGTCTTGCTCGGGTGTGCGGCTGTCGTGGTGTTGTCCTGTGCGATGACCGGTGCCGGCACCGGCCCGGGTGACGGAGACGACAACAGGCCGGTCTGCACTTCGAGCGAATTCCTGGCGAACGGACCGTACTTCCTCAGCAACGGGAGTCAAGGGATTCCCTTCCCGCTGCTGCGCCACTCCTTCTGCACGCACCAGGATCGAGACCTGGTGCGTTACTCCTTCGAGCTGAGTGACGCTCGCAAGATGGTACACGCCGTGTTCGCGCTGGAGTTCAGTGCATTCGAGATGACGCAGGATGGCGCCGCCGAGGCCATATACGAGCGGTCGACGTTCCAAGCCATCACCGACTTCGCGGTCGGCAATGCGCTGAGCAAGTGGCTGGACTGCCGCGAAATGATCCGCTCAACGAAGGGGTTCGCCATCGACCAGTGTGAGGAGGTCAGTAGCGGCATCCGGCACGTCGGCGCCGGCGAGCCGGGAGGCCAACCGGAAGACCTGTTCCCCTGCGGGATCAACGTCGGTCCGGATGGGGTGCGCGACTATGAAGGGGACGAGGTTCCCGAAAGCGTCTATTCCGACGAGGGGAGGCATTTGACCGAGGGCTTCACGAAGGGCGATCGGTACGCACTGAAGACCGACAGCCGGATCGCCGGGGTCTACGTTCCCGCAATGTTCTTCGGCGACCTGACGTTCGCCACGGAACTGCCGGCATGCGGCGGTTGAGCGAGACGGACCCCGGCCCGCGAACTTCGCGGCGGCGAGCGGAGTGCCCGGGAGCACCCGTCGATCCGCCATGGGGACATAGCATTACATAGCATCCGCAGGTTGTGCCGCTCAGGGCGCGCGGTGTGGTAGGATCGGCGGACGACATGGCGACGCGCAGACCGAACTTCGTTTTCGTCCTTACCGACGATCAGGGCTACGGCGACCTGGGGTGCCACGGCAACGACGTGATCCGCACCCCCAACCTGGACCGCTTCCACGGCGACGCGGTGCGCTTCACCGACTTCCACGTCGGCACCACCTGCGCGCCCACCCGCTCCGGCCTGCTGACCGGCCACTTCTGCAACAGCGCCGGGGTGTGGCACACCATTGGCGGGCGCTCGCTGCTGCGCGAGGATGAGTGGACGCTCGCCGACGCGCTGCGCGAGGCCGGCTACCGCACCGGGCAGTTCGGCAAGTGGCACCTGGGCGACAGCCAGCCGTTCCGGCCCCACGAGCGCGGCTTCGAGCGCGCCGTGTACCACAACGGCGGCGGCATCGGCAACATCGGCGACGCCTGGGGCAACGACTACTTCGACGACACCTACTACGTGAACGGCGTGCCGCGCAAATTCGAGGGCTACTGCACCGACGTGTTCTTCCGCGAGGGCCTGCGCTTCATCGAGGAGCACCGCGCGGAGCCGTTCTACTGCCACATCTCCACCAACGCCCCGCACGGCCCGCTCAACGTCGAGCCGCACTACGCCGCCGCCTACGACGACTCCACCCCGCACGAGGACCGCGCCCGCTTCTACGGCATGATCACCAACATCGACGAGAATTTCGGCCTGCTGGTGCGGCGGCTCGACGAGTTGGGACTCGCCGAGAACACCATCGTCGTGTTCATGACCGACAACGGCACCGCCACCGGGGTGGAGCTGGACGCGCACGGGTTCCCGCGGGAGGGGCCGGGCAGCTTCAACGCCGGCATGCGCGGCAAGAAGGGCTCGCCCTACGACGGCGGCCACCGGGTGCCATTCCTGCTGCGCTACCCGGGCGCCGGCGCGCGCGGCGGGCACGACGTGGGGCAGCTCACCAGCTACGTGGACTTCATGCCGACCATCCTCGACCTGTGCGGGGTGACGCCGCCGGCACAGCGCACCTTCCACGGCCGCAGTCTGACCCCGCTGATGCGCGGCGAAGACGACGGCACCTGGGGGCAGCGCATCATGGTGGCCGACACGCAGCGCATCGCCCACCCCGCCAAGTGGCGCCTGAGCTCGGTGATGCGCGGCCCCTGGCGCCTGGTGCACGGGCTGGAGCTGTACCACCTCGGGCGCGACCCCGGCCAGCGCCGCGACGTCGCCGCCGAGCACCCGGACGTGGTGGCCGAGCTGCGCGCCGGCTACGAGCGCTGGTGGGAGCTGGTCTCCGAGCAGTTCGACCGCGACGTGCCGATGGTGATCGGAGGGGACGACGAGCCGGTGCGGCTCACCACCCACGACATGCGCAACGAGGCGTGCAACGGCGCCTGGAACCAGCGCCAGGTACGGGAAGGGCACGTCGCCGGCGGCTACTGGGCAATCGACGTGCGCCGCGCCGGCCGCTATCGCGTCGAGTTGCGCCGCTGGCCGGAGGACGCCGGCTACGCCCTGGACGCCGGCATCGACGGCGACGACGTCCCGTGGCGGCGCGACGCCATCCAGGAGCAGCATGCGCCGCACTACTCCGGCGGCGTGGCGCTGCCGATCGGCTGGGCCGCCCTGACCGTGGGCGGCAGCAGCTACCACGCGGAGACCCCGTCCGGCGACACCGCCGCGGTGTTCGAGGTCGACCTCCAGGCCGGCCCCGACCGGCTCTCCGCCGCCTTCCACGACCGCATCGAGCGCACCATCGGCTCCTACTACGTCACCATCCACCCCGCCGGCGACTGACGGCACGCTTCCCGGGGCGTTCAGATTGGCCTGCTCATCTCGCGCTCGAACAGGTTGGGGTCGTTCGGGTAGGGCTCGGTACTGCCGGTGAACGAGAAACCGAGGCTCCGGTAGAACGTGAAGGCGGTGTCGTTGTTGGACGTAACGGCCAAGCACACGGTTTGCGCGTCCCTGCTCCGAGCCCAGTCCAGCACCGCATGCACCAGTGCTCGGCCAACGCCGCGGCGGCGGTGCGTGGGAGCGACCCACATCGACACCAGGTGGGCCCGGCGCGGATCCTCGCGATCCAGGAACGCGCCCACGATCCCGCACGGTGTGCCGCAGTCCAGCGCCAGAAACGACGTGGAGCGGTCTCCGCTCCAGCGGTCGGCGCGCTGCAGCCAGTCTTCGTCGGTGTCTCGGGACTCGTCCGCGTAGGTGGACGAGAAGGCCGTGGGTGAATCCTTCAGGGCGCGCAACCGTGCGCCCTTGAACGCCAGTGCGTTCTGCCGCATGATCCGTTCAATCAAGACCCCACCATTGGCCATCGGTGCCATGGTTGACGCGGGAGGGAGCATGGGTCAACTTGAGCGGTACGCCCATGAACGCTCCCACCACCGGCTACGTCGATCTCAGCGACCAGCAGCGTACCTTCTTCGAGGACAACGGATACCTGTTGATCAAGGAGGCCTTGCCGCCTGACGTGGTCGGCGAGGTCGAGGCCGCCGTCGACGAACTCCACGCCCGCGCGCGGGTCGGCGGGCGGCTTGACGCCGACGGCAGGTTCCAGTTGCGCAACTGCATCGTGCACCACGAGGCGTTCTTCCCGCTGCTCGACTGGCCGGCCACCGCTCCGCTGGCGTGGGGCATCCTGAACTGGAACATCCAGCTCAACACTTCGCACCTGATCGTGCTGCCGCCGGGCCCTGAGCCGGCACTGCACGAGAAACGGCGCCTGGGGTTTCATCGCGACGGCGGCACCTCCTACGCCGAGATGCAGGAGCCGCACCCGCGCATCCTGCTCAAGATCGCCTACGCCA
The DNA here is from genome assembly GCA_965208575.1 of Spirochaetia bacterium. Classification (GTDB taxonomy): domain Bacteria; phylum Spirochaetota; class Spirochaetia; order SZUA-6; family Bin103; genus Bin103. The sequence goes on from CBDBOV010000005.1 coordinate 73,671, forward strand.
TCAGCGACCAGTCCGACCCGGCCTGCGGCGCCACCGTCCTCGTACCCGGCAGCAACCGGCTCTCCGGCCGGCCGGCGACCGACCCGGAGACCGGTCTGGCAAGCGGTGCGGTAAGCATGAACGTCAACGCCGGCGATGCCTTCATCTTCGAGCAGCGCACCTGGCACGCCGCCGGACGCAACTGGTCCGACCGCGAACGCAAGACTATCTTCGTCGGCTACGCCTACCGCTGGGTCAAGCCGATGGACTACGTCGAGATGCCGAAGGCGATGCTGGCGCGGGCCAATCCGATCCAGCGGCAGTTGCTCGGCGCCGTGAGCGACCCGCTGAGTTACTACCTCCCCGACGACACCGACGTCCCACTGAAGGCCCTCGTCAAACGCAACGGCAGGCCCTGACCGAATCGGTCAGACCACCGGCCATCCACCTGAATCACTGCTCCTGAGCGGTCAGGAACCGCAGACGACCGGTAGGCGCAGCGATCAGGTGGCAGAACTTTGCCATGAGATGGTAGGGGTGACGGGCCGCCATGGCGGTCTCGAGGCGCTCCAGCCTGGCGAAGAAGCCGGGGTCGTACTTGATCTCGTCGTCGACGATGTACCCGGTGACGCAGAGTATGCCGTAGTGTGCGATCACCTCGAATCCGCGGGCACCGAGCAGTTCGGAGAGCTCTTCGAAGGCGTGTCGGCGAACCGGGAAGTTCCCGAATTGGCGAGCGGTCGATGTCTTCGTATCGAGGCGGGATAGCGCGGCATCGAGATCTCCGTCCCTCACGGCCGCGTTCAGCGCCTCCGAGTAGCGGTTGACCTGTATCAGCGAGAGAATGCCAGACGGCTTGAGGGAGCACGTGGCTGCTTCGACAGCCGCGCCGGCGTCTTCCACGTAGGACAGCACGTTGTGCAGCAGCACCACGTCGTGCGATTCCGCATCGAACAGATCCGGAATTGCACCGAGGTCGGCTTCTTTGAGTGTCAGGGAGTCGCGGGGGATCTCTTCCTGCCTGGCCGTCTCCCGCGCATCGGCCAGCATCCGTGCGGACCAATCGACGACCGTGATCCGGTGGCCCATCTTCGCCAGGGGGATGGAGTCGCGCGCGTTGCCGCCGCCGACGTCCAGTATGTCGACGCCCGGCGGGGGGAGGTGCCTGGTCAGATTCCGTAGTGCGATGGAGCGGCGCAGCCTGCCCCACGGGGTCCCCTCGTCGCGCTTCCAGGCCGCCAGGTTGGAGTCGAAGATGGAAGGGTCGGCCGTCATGAGTTCCTCACCGGCCATCGGCGCCATAGATCTGTTCGCGGCTCAACGATCCCGTGTATCCGGTCTTTACCGTCACCAGCATGAGTTCGTCCCCGGCAGTATCGGGTGGCGCCATCCTGGCAGCACGCTGCAGAATTGCGCGCAACTCGCCCTGCAGGGACCTGTGGTTGCTGCGCGCCAGCCGCTGCAAGGCGTCAATTGTCTCCGGATGAACCTGCGTGACGTGTACTGACTTCATGGAGGCACTGGAATAGTACAACGTCGCAAGGCCTGACCGATCCATGGATCGTGATCCTTTTTTCTAATCGATATATGGACTACGATCCTTTTTTCCAATAGGATTCCGTCATGTTTCGCTGGCTTCTGCAGGAGTTGGGACTCGCCTGAGGCTGACGCCCGACGGCGGGCGCGCCAAGCGGCCGGCGCGCTTGCCGGGGGCCGGCGGGAGTGACAGAGTAGCGCCGTGGAAGTGACGGACGAACTGACGCGGCGGGCGATGGCGGCGGTTGCGGAGGCGGCGCCGCGGGCCGCGGCCGATCCGGCGCGCCCGGTGTACCACTTCCTGCCGCCGGCGCAGTGGATGAACGACGTGCACGGCGCCTTCCACCACCGCGGCTGGTACCACGTGTTCTTCCAGTTCCTGCCCTGGAGCGATGACATCACCGAGGTAAAGGCGCGCGGTATCGGCTGGGGGCACGCGCGCAGCCGCGACCTGGTGCACTGGCAGTTCCTGCCGCCGGCGCTGCTGCCGCGGCCGGAGGACAATGCGCGCGCGCTCGCCTCCGGCAGCTCGTGGATCCGCGCGGACGGCGTGCCGATGCTGTTCTACACCCACACGCCGGTCGGCTTCCCGGCGCGGAAGCGGGAGCCGCGCGGCGCCCTGCCGGTCGACGATGAGCTGCTCACCTGGCGCACGGTCGACCTGGGGCTCGCCCCCGGCAACAGCGGCGTGCCCGCCGACATCCCCGCCATCTGGGCCGACATCTACCTGTTCGGCCACGGCGAGCGCGTGTTCGCCACCTTCAAGCAGAGCGACGGCCTGGTGTGCGAGGCGCAGAACCGGGAGTTGACCGAGTGGCGCGCGGTCGGGCATCTCGGCGGCACCGCCTCAATCGCCGCGGACGAGGACGGCGTGGCTGGCGAGTGCCCCAACGTGTTCACCCTGCAGGGACGCGGCGTGCTGATCCGCTCCACCTACCCGATCAGCTACCTGCTCGGCGACTTCGACCCCGACGCGGTCGCCTTCATGCCCGACGGTCCGCCGCGTATCCTGGACTACGGCTACGGCGGCGCCGTGCAGCCGGCCCTGCACTCGCGCGGCCTGTACGGCACCACGGCATTCGTCGATCCCGTCGGCGATCCCGTTGGCGACCCGAGGGCTGAGCCGCCGGGAAACGATCGGCGGTGTGGCGCGCGAAGCGGGCGGGCGCGCACCGTGCTGGCCGGCTGGGTGAGCGGATTCGCGAAGGGCCGCGGCTGGAACGGCTGCATGTCGCTGCCGCGCCTGTTGAGCATCGAGGGCGGGCACCTGGTCCAGACGCCGCTGCCGGAGCTGCGCCGCCTGCGGCGCCGGCACACCCGCTACCGGAACCTGGTGCTCGACGGGCACGTACGGCTGATCCCGGAAGCGCGCGGCAAGGCCCTCGAGATCGTCGCCGAGCTGGCCCCCCGGACCGCCGCGAGCTGCGGCCTGCGGGTCCGGTGCCGGGACGACGGCTCCGGGGGCCTCGCGATCCGCTACACGCCCGGCACCCTGGACGTGGCCGGCACCCGGGTGCCGCTGCGGCTCACCGCCGGCGACACGCTCCGGCTGCACCTGTTCCTGGACCACTCGGTAATGGAGCTGTTCATTCAGGACGGGTCGGCGGCGGTCACCCGGGTAGACTACCCGCCCGAGGACGACGTCGCGGTGGCCCTGTTTGCCGACGGTGGCCCCGCGACTGCAATCTCGCTCGACGCCTGGGCGATCGACTCCATCTGGTAGCGGCGCGCACCCTTCTCGCTTGCGGTTCAGCCGCATTGCCGGACCTCGACGCGGGCAGCCACCGCCACTCGGTGCAGATGAGCCATGCACGCTGGGAGGAGATGGAGCGGCCGCGCATGGCCCTCATCGCCGCGGCGCGCGGCTGGCTGTCCCGGGAAGTAGCTGCACTACGCGTTCTGATTCTTGACAGCCGGGCCGGGTTGCGGCGATGTTTGGGCGGTACCGGGCGGACGCCCGTAACAAGCGGGGGCCCGCGCAGTACCGATCAGCACATACCATCAAGGTTGAGGGAAGGAAGATATGGGAGAATCAGGAAGCATCACGGTCAGCCGGGAAGGCGTGGAGTCGTTGTTGGGTGCGGTCAGGAAGATACGTTCGGCGTTCAATCCGGACGGCGCCGCGGTCAGGGACGGCGCGCCGGGGCTGGCCGCCTTCGTCGACCGGCTCGACAGTTCCGCCGCGCGCCTGGAAGGGCTGCTGGAGCGTACCGACCCGGCGTCGGCCAGCGTCGAGGTGGACCGCGACAACGCGGAGATGGTGATGGCTGGGCTCAAGCGGTGGAGGGCAGCCTTCAACCCGGACCGGGCGGCGCTGAAGGAGGGCGCGCCGGGGCTGGCCGCGTTTGCCGAGCGCCTGGAGAAGAGCGCCGAGAACATCGAGGCCGCTCTGTAGCAACTCGTCCACACCGACCAACGCACGCAGTCCGTCGCCAATGCGGTCGGCCCGGCGGTGGCCCCTCCAGGGACTGGCGCCGGCCGCTTGCGCAGCGGTTGTGCAGCGGTTGTAGAGCCGGGCTCGTAGCGGCTGCACCTACGGGCTCGGCGGTCAGGCGCCGCGCTTCACCGAGATCGTCACCACGTCGGTCTTGCGGAACTTCTGATGACGCACGGACGACGCGTAGTGGCGCAGCAGACGCAACGAGCTGTCGGAGCCCGTGATCGAGTCGTCCGGCTCGCCGAGCGTCGCGATCTCGTCTTCGATGTTGCCCCATCCCGAGCCGGCGACGAACTCCAGTTCCGCGAGATCGTGCGCGACGCGTGCCGAGACCCGCAGGTGCCGGCGAAGAGGCGCCGCCTCGCCGTCGTCCGCGAACGGATCGTCTTCGCCCTTGAGCAGCAGGACCACTTCCTCGCAGGCGGCCCGCAGCGAGTTCATGGCACGCTCGCTCCAGCCGCGCCGTGACGCCAGGCTCACCACGAACTCGTCCACGGCGGCAATCGCGGACCGGTCCAGGTCAACCGTACGCCGGCGCCGGCGCCCGGGCGGTTCCAGGATCAGCGACAGGACGATCGCCATGATGCCGCCCGCCGTCATGCCGTTGCCGAGCAGCAGCGCCAGGCGCCCCACCAGCAGCTCCGGAAAGATCCAGCCGTTCTGGAATCCCACCCCCACCCAGAACGAAATCCCCACGATCGCGCTCTTGCGGTAGTCCAGCCCGGAGGCGACGGCGAGCCTCAGGCCCAGGGTGAACAGCACCGCCGCCAGCGCCAGGGTGAAGGCGCCGGCGACCGGACTGGGAATCGCCAACAGCAGGGCGACCAGTTTCGGGAAGAAAGCCAGCACCACGAACGCCAGGCCCGCGAACACGCCCACGCGCCGCGCCGCCACGCCGGTGATCTCGGCCACGGCGACGCTGGTGGAATAGGTCGTGTTGGGCAGGGTGCCGGCAAGGCCGGACAGCAGGCTGCCGACGCCGTCGGCGGCCACGGCGCCCTGCACCCGGCGGTAGTCGGTCGCCCGCGGCTGGCGCCAGGAGATCCTCTGGATGGCGACCGCATCGCCCACCGTCTCGATGGCGCCGACCACGGCGGCGAAGCTGAACGATGGTATGAGCCAGAAATAGTGGCGCAGGGCAGCGAAGTCGAGCCCCGGCCACGCGGCAAAACGCGGCATCCCGATCCAGGCCGCGTCCATCACCCGCTGCACGTCGTAGATGCCGAACGCCGCTCCCACCACACACCCGCACAGCACGCCCACGACCGGAGCCCACACCCGCGCCAGGCCGCGGGTGCGCAGGGTCAGGACCATCATCACCGCCAGCGTCACGCCCCCGGCCAGCGGCGCCGCCGCGGCGGACGTGTCGGTTGGCGTCTGCGCGAACAGGTCGAAGATGACCGGCGCCAGCGTGACCGGGATCAGCATGATGACCGTGCTCGACACCGTGGGCGTGATCACCCGCCGCAGGGTGTACAGACGGCGCGCGATCCTGAATTGCGCCAACGACGACAGCATGACGAGCGTGGCGAGGAGTGCGGGACCGCCCTCCACCAGGGCGGTGATCGAGACGGCGATGAAGGCGCCGGACGGACCCATCACCAGGAGATGACCCGAACCCATCCGCGGGCGCCGCGCCGTCTGCAGCATCGTGGTCAGGCCGCTCACGATCAGGCCCGCAAACACCGCCCACGACAGGTAGGAGTCCTCCAGGCCTGCGCTGCGCACCACGATCAGCACGGTGACCACCATGCTGGCGAGATACAGTGTGGCGTACTGTGCGGCCAGGCCGAGAGCGAGCAGGGGGCGCGGCTTGTCGTCCGGCTCGAAGCGGACGTCCTGTTCCGGGATGTTGTCCTGGGTCCGGTCTGCTGACATGCGACGACGGGCGCGCCAGGATCATAGCACAGTCGCCGCACGTATGCCCCGCCGCTACGCCGCAAGTGCCCTCGGCATTGCATTGTCCCGGTGTTTTCGCGACCATAGTTACAAACTTGGTACAATGAGGCAGGGAAGATCATGAGCGAGATAGACGGGGTCTGGGAACTGGAGATGGATTCCATCCGCGGCAATGGGACCGCGCAGTTGAGCCTCAAGACCGACGGAGCCACCGCCGCCGGCTCACTGTCCGGCGAAAAGCGCACGTTCGAGTTCGACAACGGCAGGGTGAAGGACAACGCGGTTCGGTGGGAGGCCAACGTCAAGGTGCCGCTCCTGCGTCCTGCGCGGGTGCGAACGCCGAAAGCGGTAGCAAATCATTGACTCTGAGGCGGAAAAAAGGTCTACCTACCCCACGACACCACACCATGGGGAGGTAGACCATGAATACGGAAGGACTTATAACGGCCGCCGAGGGCCTTGTCAAGGAGTTGCAAGGGCGCATCAACGGCGGCCGGATGGATCTCCAGGAGGCGGAAGCCAAGATCCTTGAGATGGTGAACTGGATCGGCGACGAGATGGTGCAGGAAGTGGTAGCCGGACTCGCGGAGCCGACATCCGCCAACCAGATCACGGTTGGCGGTGAGGTGGCAGTGTTCGAGCGGGTGCGTAACCTGCGGTTCATCAACCGCTTCGGCGAAGAAGTGGTGCACCCGCGGCGCTGCTACCGGTACCGGCACCGGAGCGGAGGCGTGGCGCCGCTGGATGTGAAGCTGGGGATCGACGGGTGCTTCGGATTCTCACCGCTGATGACGTACCTGATCTGCATGCTGGGCGCGGATGAGTCGTATGCCGGTGCAGCGGCAAAACTGGAGGCGATGCTCGGGTTCAAGGTGAGCTCGACGGCGGTGCAGCGCACTACCGAGAAGACGGGAGAGCGGATACCCGATACCCCCGACGATCTAATTGATGAGCAGCGTCAGCGGCAGCCATGTTCCCTGATGGTGGTCGAGGTAGACGGAACGACGAGCCCGCAGATCACGGAGCAGGAAGGGATTACTGGTCTTGCCAGCCTCCGGGCGCCGACCTGTTACAAGGAGTGCAACCTGATAGTCATCGAGAAGCACGATGATGGCAAGGTGATCGACCGCTGGACCGGAGGACGCTATGGACCACGCGGTGAGTTTGCCGGCTACGCCGAGCAGGCTGGACTGCGAATGGGCTTCCTGGACGCTCCACGAACGCTGTTCCTCGGTGATGGTGCACACCACAACTGGGAACTGCAGCAGACCCACTTCCCCGGCGCGATACCGATCCTGGACTACTACCACGCGGCTGAGCACCTCGCCGATTACTGCAAGCTGCTGTCTGCTACGCTACGCGATGCCGTCGAGCGCAGCTTGTCCACGATGATGTGGGAAGGCGAGGTGCTGCAGATGATCCACGAGATGAAGCGTTCACTGTCGAAGGTCACCGATACTGACGAAGCGTGGAAGCAGATCAACTACTTCACGAACAACCAGGACCGTATGGACTATGCCCGTTACCGCGATCTCGGGTGGCCGATCGGCAGTGGCTTGGTCGAAGGGCAGTGCAAATTGGTTGTCGGTCGACGCTTCAAGGGCAACGGGATGAGATGGCGACCGCACGACAACCGCTGCGTGCTACGCACCCGTCTGGCTCTGCTCAACGGCGACCTCAAGCGCTATTTCAGTCCTCCTGACGACTGCGAGATCAAAGCGGCCTGATCGTGTCAACCCCTGTTACCGCTTTTGGCATTGGCACCCCTCCTGCGCCGCGAGCGCAAGGTCACCTGCACGGCGATCGTCGACGGCGACACCATCAGCGGTACCATCGACGGGCCGCGGCAGCGACTGGCGACATTCAAGGGTTCGCGTTCCGAATAGGAGCAACGACAGCGACATGAACGTGCCGCAGGCCCACGAACCGGTGTCGATCGTCGGGTACAGCCACCGCATGCCCGGCGGCATCGTTTCCGACGACCACTTCTGGCGGTTGCTCAGCGAGCGCGAGATCATACGGGAGCCGATCGTCGACCGCTACGAGCGCGGCTTCCGGCCGATCGGTGAGTTCTCCGGACCGGGACGGTTCGCGAGCCCGTACGAGGGACTGATCCGCGACGACCGCGAAATGCTGTTCGACCGCAGCCTGTTCGGCATGTCTCACAACGAGATGCTGACTGCCGACCCGCACGTGCGCATGCTCCTGACCTGTACCTGGGAGACGTGCGAACGCGCCGGCTGGGACCTGCACGCGCTGAGAAACAGCCCGACGGGGGTGTTCGTCGGCGCCCAGGTGCCGGCCACCTCCAACTGGCGGGCGCCGCTCGGCGCCAACGAGTTCTCCATTGCCAGCATCAGCCTGTCGATGCTGGCCAACCGCATCTCCTACCACTTCAACCTGATGGGCCCGTCGCTGGCGTGCTGCTCGGCCTGCTCCGCCAGTCTGACCGCGCTGCACGAAGCGCTGAACGCGCTGCGGGCCGGGGACTGCGAGCAAGCCTTCGTCGGGTCGGCAAACTACCTGGGGTCGTCCCGTCAGAGCGCCGGCTTCAACGCCCTCGGCGTGATCAGTCCCGAGGGCAAGTGCCACTCCTTCGACGCCGACGCCAACGGCTACCTGCGCTCGGAAGGGGCGTTCGTGTTCGCGATCAAGCCGCTGGCGGCTGCCGAACGCGACGGCGATCCGATCCACGCGGTAGTGGAGGCGACCGCCGTGAACGCGGCCGGCGCCGCCGACGGCAGCGTCGGGCTGGCGCAGGGGCGCTACATCACCGCCCCCACCCGCCACGCGCAGATGGCGCTGATGCGGGAGGCGGCCGCCCGTGCCGGGCGTGCGCCGGAGGAGTTCGACTACGTGGAGGCACATGCCACCGGCACGGTGGTCGGCGACCGCATCGAGGGCAACGCAATCGGCGCGGCGCTCGGCGGCTCCGAGCGCGCGGCGCCGCTGCGAGTGGCGGGCGTCAAGAGCAATGTCGGGCACATGGAAGCCGCGGCGTTCACCTGCGCCCTGCTCAAGGCGGTGCTGATGATGCAACGGCGCACCTTTGCGCCGGTGTCCCGGAACCACTTGGTGCCCAACCCTGAGATCGACTTCGACGGCCTCGGCATGCAGGTGCAGACCGAGTGCGAACCGTTCCCGGATCATCCGGTGGTGGTCGGCATCAACTCGTTCGGCTTCGGCGGCTCCAACGGCCACTGCGTGGTGCGTGAGTACCGCCCCGAGCAGCCGCGCATCTGGTCGCTGCCGCTGGCTCCGGAGGCCGGGTGCGTGGTGCCCTTGTCGGCGCGTACCACCGGCGCCCTGGTGGACAGCGCGCGCGTGCTGCGGCAGGCGCTCGACGAGCCGCCCGCCGACCTGTATACGCTGGCCGGCAACCTGAGCCGCCGCCGCACCCACTTCGCGGCGCGTGCGGCGTTCGCGGTGCACGATACCGAGCAACTGAAAGAGGCGCTCGACGCCTTCGTCGAGAACCCGGAGCCGGTGGCTCCCGTGGACGAGGGCCGGCGCCGGCTGCTGATGGTGTTCACCGGCCAGGGCACGCAGTGGGCGGGCTGCGGGCGCGCGCTGTACGACGCCCATCCGGTGTTCCGGCGCGCGGTCGACGCCATCGACGAGCACTGGCGCGGGCACGCCGGCACCTCGTTGCGGGAAGCCGCGTTCGAGGCGCCGCCGGCGGAACTCAACGAGTGCCGGCTGGCGCAGCCGGTGACCTTCATGCTGCAGTGCGCGCTGGTCGAGCTGTTCAAGACCTGGGGCGTGTACCCCGACTGCGTGGTCGGCCACAGTTCCGGCGAGGTGGCCGCCGCCTACGCCTCCGGGGCGCTGTCGCTGGCCGAGGCGACGCGGCTCGTGTACCACCGCGCCACCCTGCAGCAGCGCACCGCCGGTTCCGGGCGCATGCTGCCGATCGGCCTCGACCTGAGCGGCGTGGAACAGTTGCTCCACGAGCTGGAGATCCCGTTTTACACCGAGAACGGCGTCGCGCCGCCGGTGGAGATAGCGTGCGAGAACGCGCCTGCGAGCACCGTGATCTGCGGCAAGGAGGAAGCGCTGCGGCCGGTGCTCGAGGAACTGGAGCGGCGCAACCTGCAGCACCGCCTGCTGCCGGGCAACATTGCGTTCCACTCGGCGGCCATGGATCAGCTCGAGGAGGACGCCCACGAGGCGCTTTCCTTCCTCAACGACATCGCCTTCGACGCGGCGGTGCCGTTGGTCTCCTCGGTGACCGGCGAGCACACCGAGCGTCTCGACAACGCCTACTGGTGGACCAACATCCGCCGCCGCGTACGCTTTGCCGCCGCACTGGAGACCGCGGTGCGCGATTTCCGTCCCGACGTGGTGCTGGAGCTCGCACCCCACAGCGCCCTGCAGTCCTCCATCGTCCAGTGCCTGGAGGGCAATGCCTCGCGCGCAGTCTGCATCCCGACGCTGCGCCGCGACACCGATGTCTGCCTGGGCTTCCATGAGGCGCTCGGCGCGCTGTTCCGTGCCGGTGTCGAGCTGGACTTTGCGGCGCAGTTCCCGCGGCCCGAACCGATTGCCCACCTCCTGCCCGGCTATCCGCGCGACGAGCAGACCATCGCCGACGAGATGAGCGACGACGAGATGTTCCTCCAGGCGGGCGAGTATGCTCACGGCCCGCTGGTCGGGCACCGGGTGCCGTGCGACCACCTGCTGTTCGAGGCGCGTCTGTCGGAGCGCGATTTTCCCTGGCTGGCCGAGCACCGCGTGCACCACGCGTCGATCATGCCCGCGGCCGGTTACATCGAGTTGCTGCTGCAGGCGTTCGGCGGCGTGCCGCTGCACGTCGAGTCGCTCGAGTTCCTGCAGCCGTGCCCGATCCCGAAGACGCCGGTGCGGCTGCAGACCGAGTTGTTTCCGGCGGCCAACGCTCCCGGCCAGTACACCTTCACCATCTCCTCACGCGCCTACGACGTCGACGCAAGGAGCGAATTGCACTCGCGCGGCACCCTGCGCCTGGTGAGCGCCGACCATCCGGTAAACGTGCCGCGGCGGATTGCGGAGGTCGACACCACCAACTTCGAGCCCTACTACTACGTGGGCGAGAGCGACTTCTACGAGCGCATCGACGCCAGCCTGGGCGAGACCTTCCAGTACGGCCCCTACTTCCGCAACATCCAGCGCGTGCTGTGGGAGGACACCACCGCCAACTACCTGTTCGACGTCGAGATGAACGAGGAGCTGTGGACGGACGGCCGCGACGAGGGTTACGTCGCCAACCCCGCGCTACTCGACGGCGGGCTGCAGATTTTCCTCTACCACCTGCTGCGCGCCACCGACATCTTCGCCATGCCGCGGCGCGCCGTGGGCGTGACGTTCCTGCGCCCGCCCACCGGACCGCGGCTGACCTGCTACGTGAAGAAGGATCCGGACTGGGCCGACATCAACGAGCAGGGACAGTTCACGGAACGGCGCGGCGAACGCTCCGGGGGCAGCATCCGTTTCTACGATGGCGACACCGGCGAGCTGGTGCTGTGCATCGACGCCTACGTATCGTTCAACTCCAACCCGAGCTGGAACGACCGTCCGCACAGCAAGCACGCGGTCTCCTGGCAGCCCAAGTTCCTCCCGGCGGCGCACTCCCTCCTGCCGCACCTGGCCGCGGGCGGCGCCGGCGAGCTTGAGCCCGCGGCGCTGATCGCCGCCCTGGAACAGCCGGCCGCCGACGCCGGCGCGCGCTACGCCTGCCACGTGATCGAGGTCGCCGGTGCGAGGGCCCCTGAACAAACGATCGTCAATCGCTGCTTCGACTACCTGGGCAGCACCGGCGCGCAGACCGAATACTGGCTGCTGGGTGCCGACGACGAGCAGGTGCGCGCCCACTACGACGCGTTCCACAACCGCGATGCCGCCCTGCGCTTCGCTGCCCTGGACCTGAACGCGGAGCAGATGCCGGAGCTGAATGCCGGCCTGCTGCGGCGGCACGCCGCGGAGGTCCTGCTGCTGCACGACGAAGCCGCGGCGTACGCGCCGGAGCAGTGGCGCCTGCTGCAGCGGCTGGCGGTGCCCGGCGGCCTGGCGCTGATCTGCCACGACGACCGCTCGGCGGTCGCGCCCGCCGATTCGGCCGCGGATCCCACCGCCGGCAGCACGAGCGAGCCGGGCTCCGGCTGGGACGAGGCGGGTTGGACGACGGTGAGTTCGGGGCGCCACGCTACGCTCCTGCAGGCGCCGCTCGCCGCTCCCGCGGCCGCCGAGCCGGCGCTGCTCGCCGCCCCGCGCTGGGTGATCGGCGAACCGGGCAGCCTGGCGGACGAATGGCTGACACGGCTCGAGCAGGCCGGGAGTCCGGCTGCCGCGATTCCGTACGAGGAGTTGGCGGACGACCGCATCGCCGAGCTGGCCGACTGGCCGCACGCCGCCGATCTGCAGGCGATCGACTTCCTGTGCGCACCCGTCGGCGCGGGCAGCGCCGACGGGCATGACCCGGACGACCCCACCGGTGAGAGACTGGCGTGGCGCCTGGTCGCCTTCGTCAAGGCGCTGATCCCGTACCGGGTGGCGCACGCGCAGGCGCAGTGCCGCCTGACCGTGGTGACGCGGGGCGCCGCCTTCGAGGTAACCGGGCCGCGTGCGGGTGCCGCGTGGGGGGCGCTGCGCGCCATTACCGAGGAGGTGGCCGCGGATGCGGGCACGGTTGCGCGGATCGACTTCCGGCTGGTGGACCTGGACGCGGGTGAGGATCTGGAGGCCCTGGCCGAGCTCGATGCCTGCGATCTACGGGAGCGCGAACTGGCGATACGGGGCAACCGCATCTGGGTGCCGCGGCTGGTCAGCCTCCGCGAACGGTTTCCGCGCGTCCCGCGCGCGGCGGCGCACGACGATGACGCCGCCTACCGGCTGTCCCTGGACAACCCGGGGCAGATCGGCGGCCTGAAGATGAAGAGCTACGAGCCTGAACCCCTGGGCGCGCACGACGTCGAGATCGAGGTGGCAGCCGCGGCGCTCAACTTTCGCGACGTGATGGTAACGCTCGGGCTGCTGCCGTCGAGCTCGTTCGAGCGCTCGGCGCTCGGCCGCACGGTCGGGCTGGAGGCCAGCGGCGTGGTGCGCCGCGCCGGGGAGTCGGTCCGTACCTGTCGCGCCGGCGACGCGGTGGTGTTCACCCAGGGCGGCTGTATCGCCAACCGTGCGGTAGTCAAGGACTACCTGGTGTTCACCAAGCCCGAGGCGCTGAGCATGCAGCAGGCAGCCTCCGTGCTGTCGGTGTACGTCACCGCCTACTACTCGCTGATCCACCTGGCGCGGCTGCGCAAGGGCCAGCGGGTGCTGATCCACTCCGCCATGGGCGGCGTCGGCCAGGCCGCGATCGCCCTCGCCAAGCACGCCGGGGCAGAGATCTACGCCACCGCCGGGAGCGAGAGCAAGCGCGAGCAGCTCCGCGATCTGGGGGTTCGGGCGGCCTTCGATTCGCACAGCCTTGACTGGTACGACGCACTGCTGGCGGCCACCGGCGGCGAAGGCGTCGACGCCGTGCTGAACTCGCTGGCGGGGCGCCACATCGCCCTCTGTCTGGAGGCGTTGCGACCCGGCGGCTGGCACTGCGAGATCGGCAAGGTGGACATCTACGCCGACAACACGCTGAGCCTGTCCGTGTTCCGCAAGAACCTGCGCTTCGCCGCCATCGACGTCGACCGGCTGATGAACGACGACCCGTACCTGACGCGCGAGCTGTCGCAGCAGTGCCTGGATCTGCTGGAGAAGGGCGCCGTGCCGCCGCTGCCGATCACTACCTTCCCGTATCGCGACTACGAGGAGGCGCTGCGCCTGATGACCACCGGCGGGCACACCGGCAAGCTGGTCCTGCAGGCCCCGCCGGCCGCAACGGACGACGACGACCCGCTCCCGGTCGCCGACCTGCGCCCCTACCTCGACCCCGAGGCGACCTACCTGGTCACCGGTGCGTTCGGCGGATTCGGCCGCCTGCTGTTGCCCTACCTGGCAACGGCCGGCGCGCGCCACATTACCCTGCTGGACCGCGATCCGCAGCGCCGCCGCAGCGCCGACTGGCTGCGCAAGACCAGTGCCCTGTGGTATCTCCCGGACGACATACAGATCGACATCGTGACCGGCGACGTGGCCGAGGAGGCGGACGTGCGGCGCTGCATCGGCGGCTTGCAGCGTCCGCTGAAAGGCGTGTTCCACCTGGCCGGCGCCCTGGACGACTGCCTGCTGGCCGATCTCACTCCCGAGTCGTTGGCCAAGGTGTTCGCGCCCAAGGCGCGCGGCGCCCTCAACCTGCACCGCGCGACCGCCGGCTGCGACCTCGACCACTTCGTGCTGTTCTCTTCGATCGCCTCGACCCTCGGCAACCCGGGCCAGGTCAACTACAGCGCCGCCAACGGATTCGTGGACGGCCTGGCCGCCCTGCGCCGCCGTCAGGGCCTGCCGGCACTGTGCTACAACCTGGCGGCGGTCGCCGAGGCCGGCATGGCCGCCCGCAACCTGCACGTACTGCGCATGAGCCGCGCCGGCGGCGTGCCGCCGATCAGCGCCGACTTCGCCATCACCAATCTCGACTACGCCATGCGCGCCATGGGCGACCGCGACCACCTGGTCACCGCCCTGTTCTCGCGTCCACCCTGGACCGCGGACTCGCCCGACTACCTGCGCACCGGCCGGGTCCTCAGCAACCAGGACGCGTTCGCGGTCGACGCCGGCGGCCAGCTCACCCAGGAGTCGGTGGTGACGCAGATCGCCGCCAAGGTGGCCGAGCTGTGCGGCCACGATGAGGGCAGCCCGGAGGAACCGCTGTCCAGTTTCGGTCTGACCTCGATCTCGGTTGCGGAGCTGGGTGCGTTCATCCGCATGCAGTTCAACCACCAGGTCAGCGCCCTGGAGTTGATGACCACGGCCACTTGCCTGTCGCTGGCCGAAGCGATCATGACCGGCGACCAGGGTGGCGACGAGGATGATGCCGATGCCGACAGCGCCGGCACCCAGCAGACGGAAGCGGAGATTCCCGCCGCCCGCCGCGTGCCCTCCGTCTTCGCCAGCGCACCCGCAGATCACTTCCCGAACGGCGCCGGGGCCCCGGCGGACATGGCGGCCAGCGCCCCGGTCCGTTAGCCCGATACGACACGTGCCGCACGCAGCGACTGGAGCCGACAGAAGAGTAGTGCCGCTGGCCGGCGCATTGCCGCCGCAGTGCCAACGCGACCTGGACAACCTGCGGGCGTTCGTCCGCCGCGCCATCGGTGACGGCAGGCCGGCGCCGCCGGTGCCGGTGGCCGACGTACGGGAGGTGCTGCTGACCGGGGCGACCGGGTTCGTCGGCCGCTTCGTGCTGCGCGAACTCCTGTGCCTCGACGGTGACCTGGTCGTGCACTGCCTGGTCCGGGCCAGCGGCGGCGAGCACGGGCTACGACGGTTGCGCGCCGCCATGGAGGCGGCGGAAATCTGGGACGACGCGTTCACGGCCCGCATCCGGGTGGTGGCCGGAGACGTCGGCGAGGCGCAGCTCGGCCTGAGCCGGACTGCCTTCGACGACCTTGGCAGGCGCATCGACGCGGTCCACCACTACGCCGCGGAGGTGTCACTGTCAGCGTCTTATCTCTCCATCCGCAAGGCCAATGCGTTCAGCATGCGCAACGTGCTGGACCTGTGCCTGAGCACCCGGCTCAAGCACCTGTTCCACGCCTCCACGATGGGCGTGTTTCCGCAGTACTTCTGCGACTTCGCCAACGAGTTCGCCGGACACAGCATCGAGCACCAGGGACAGCCGGACGTGGCCGAGATGAAACGCATGTTCCCGCTCTCTCGGCGGCTACTCGTGGAGCAAGCTGGTCGCCGAGCAGAGTGTGCTGTTCGCGCACCAGGCCGGCCTGCCGGCGGCGGTATTCCGCTTGCCGCTGACCAGCCGGTCCAGCACCGGATATACCCAGCCGAGCGATACCTCCGTGCGCGTATACGCCGCGGTGGCGGATGTCGAGATGGCGCCGGGTGGCTTTTCGTTTCAGCGGCAGAACCACACGGTCGACACCCTGAGTCGGATCTGTACCGCGATTGCGGCCAACCCCGAGCGCCAGTTCACCCTGTACCACTGCTGCAACCCCGACCCGGTTCCCCACGATATCGAACTGGCCGACTTCGGCGTCTATCTGCGCGAGGTTCCCTACGATACCTTCAAGCGTGCCTGCCAGGCGCGCGGTGAGAATTCACCGTTGCACGGCTACTGGGCGCTGTTCGAGAAGTTCGCCCCGTACTGGTTCAGTCCGAGCAAGCCGCTGACCGAGTTGCCGGTCAGCGACCGCGCATTGCGCGAGGATTGCCCATTTCCGATCGAGTGGCCGGGAATCCTGACCATGTTCCGGCGCACCAATGAATGGATCAGAGCGCACCCGGACCAATGGCCCTTTTCGATGCCGCAGCCGCGCATCGACTACGACCGCCTGATGGCGCGTGCCGAGCATTACGCGGAACGTTTCGGGGCGCCGTTTGCCGAGACCTATCCCGAGTGGCTGCGCGACGGACTTGCCCACCTGGTGCAGGCCCTGCGGGCTCCGGAGGCGCGTCTGTTGCAGGGCAAGCGCGCCGTCGTCGTCTCCGACCTGAGCGCCAGCCTGCGCAACAACGCGGCGCTCAGCGGTGAGCGATTGCGGCATCCGGAGATCGAACGGGAGGGGATCGCACGCCCGGTGTTCATTATCGGGATCAACCGCACGGGCACCACGTTCCTGCACCGCTTGCTGGCGCGCGATCCACGGTTCTGGACCTTGCGAAGCTACGAGTTGGCGGAGCCGGTGGTGCCGGACGGCGACTTGGCCCGGGCCTGGACTGACGCCGACATGCGGCGCGCGCGGCTCCTGGACGTGTTCGTCGCAGCGGGTTTCTTCGAGTCGTTCGCGGGCGCGCATCAACTCGACGTCGATGAGCCCGAGGAGGATCTTCCGCTGTTGCGGCACACCTTCCGGTCCTGGTCCAACACCAACATCTACCAGGTGCCCGAGTACGGCCGTTGGCTCGCCGAGTCCGGGTCGCAACAAGCCTACGGATACCATCGCCGCGCCATCCAGCACTTCACCTGGCAGCGGCGCATGCGGGACCCGGGGCGCGTGGCCCAGTGGCTGTTGAAGGCGCCCGTCCACCTGATGGAGCTGGAGGCGCTGGTCGATGCCTACCCGGATGCCTGCTTCATCCAGACGCACCGCGAACCGCGGCAGTTTACGGGCTCCTGGGTCAGCCTGATAGAGCAACTGCGGGCCCGCTCCACCGAACCGACTCCACGCGCCATTCTCGGAGCCGAGCAGTTGGCAGACATGAGCACCATGCTGGACCGGGCAGTGGACTTCCGCGAAGCTCATCCCGAGCTCGCTCAGCGCTGGTGCGACGTGAGCTACGTCGACCTGGTCGACAACCCCTGGGCAACGGTGCGCGCCATCTACGAGCATTTCGGCTGGACGCTGGAGCCGGCTGCCGTCGCCGCCATGGAAGCGTGGCAGGAGCGCCAGGCGGAGCGGCGCCGGCACGAGGTACGCCACCGCTACGACCTGAAGGACTTCGAACTCACGCCCGAGGCGGTCGACGCCGCCTTCTCCCGCTACCGGGAGTTCACCGCCGCCCACGGCATCCGCACCTGAGGGTCAGGCAGCCGACCAGCCGCCGTCCACGTACCAAGTGGCGCCGGTGACGAACGATGCCTCCTCGCTGCACAGGAAGTGGACCACGTTGGCCACCTCTTCGGGGCGTCCGAAGCGGTTGAACAGCGACTTTGCCATCAACCCCGATTTCGTGGGCGCCGGATACCGGGACTCCCTGATGTAGCGCTGCAACAGCGGCGTGTCGATTGCCCCGGCAGCCACACAGTTCACTCTGATGCCGTCGGCCGCGAGATCCACGGCCATGGAGCGAGTCAACCCTTCGACGGCTGCCTTGGCGCCGGCGTATGCGGCCCGCTCACCGGCCGGACGCGCGCTCAGGACCGAGCCGGTGTTGACGATGGCGGCGCCTGCGCGGCCGGCCATGAGCGGGGCGAACGCGCGGGTAACGTGGAAAATCCCCCTGACGGTGACGTCGTAGAGCCGGTCCCAATCCTCCCCGGTGCAGCGCAGGATGCCGCCGCGCACCTGCACACCCGCGTTGTTGTGCAGCGCGTCTACACGGCCGAGAGTGCGGCGGATCTCGCGCGCCGCGGCGGTGACCTGGCCATGGTCGGTGACGTCGCAGGCGCAGTACACCGCTGTACGGCCCATCGACCGCACCCGTTGAGCTGCCTGCTCGCCCCGCACCCGGTCGGTGTCGAGCAGGCCGACGTCGTACCCGCCGGCCGCAAACCGGACCGCCGACGCGAGGCCCAGACCGGAAGCCGCGCCGCTGACCACCAGGACCCTGGAATCGCCCACACCATCCCCCTGCCTTACCTATCGACCGAACCACCTGCGCCGTTGACGGGCCGGTGAAGCGCCACGGACGACGGGCCCGTTACAGGTTGCATGAGATCCCTACGATTCGTGTTCCGCCGCGTTGCCCCGCTGGCAACGCTGACCGTCCTTGTGTCCCTGGCCGGATGCATGGAATTCCTGGAGGGCCCTTCGTCGGCGGGTTCACCGCCGCACGACGGATCGCGGCCGTCCGCAACCACGTCGGCAACCGTACTGGTGGCCGGACCGCTCACCATCGCCTCGGCCAAAGGCAGCCACGCCGACATCGCCGGGGTCACGATCACCGTGGCCGGCAACAACGCCCTGGGGAACCACCAGGACCCGCTGGCCACGGCCGCTCTCACCCGATCGCCGGACGGCGTGTGGACGGGCACCCTGTCCGGACTCACCGTCGGGACGGAGCTGACCTTTTCCGCGCAGGCGGTCGACGACAGCGAAACCGTGATCTTCGAAGGTACGCACAAGCAGACGCTGGCCAGCGTCGGAGCGCAGATAACGATCCGGCTGAACGCGGTCGACGACGGCGTGGACAACCGCTTCCCGAAGGTAACGGCGATCAGCGTCAGCAACGTCTCGACCGGTGTTCCCACCCAGGTGAGCGTTTCGGTGCAGGGTTCCGGCACGGAACAACTCGACTACGAGTTCTCCGGCGGCACGTTCAACCCGAGCACCGGCCAGGTCTCCCTGTCATCCGGCACCGCAACCATCACCAGCACGTATCAGGCGCCCGCTGTCGTCGGCTGGTACACCGCGCAGATCGCGCTGACCAATCCGCAGGGCAATCGGATCGAGGTGGACTTCCAGATCAACGTGCAGACCGCGGGACTTACGGCGAGGATCGGCCCGGTCGTGCGCGGCTTCACCGGCAAGCGCACCCCCGCCGGGGTTCGCTGGACCGCGAATGTCTCCTTCGCAGGCGATGGCGCCGGCCTCAGCTATGCCTGGGCGTTCACCGATTCCGACGACAACTCCGGCACCTTCACCAATTCATCGGCGAATCCCACCATCCTGACCGGCTACACCACGGCGACGGTCGGCTCGCTTTCGGTAACCGTTACCGACGCGGCCGGTTTGACCGCGACCGCAACCCTTGCCATGGCCGCCGGTCTGTTCGCCGACCTGCCGCTCATGCCCGCGCCGGCCGCGCTCCTGGTCAACGAGATCGACTACGACCAGGAAGGCAGCAGCGACGCCGCCGAGTTCATCGAGATCCTGAACCCCGGCTCGACCCCGGTCGATCTCTCCGGCTACCGCTTCGAGCTGGTGGACGGCGCCGACGGCGACACGTACCTGTCGTTCGACGGCACCGGTCAACTGGCCGGCGGCGGGTTCGTGGTGATCGCGGACCAGGCGGTGATCGACAATCTTCCGGCCGGCACGTCCTCGCTGGTACTCACCGGGACCGGGATTACCAACGGCCCGGACGGCGTGCGCATCGTGTCGACGGCGGACGGCCGAGTCGTCGACGCTGTCCACTACGAAGGCGCCGTGCCGGGCTCGGGCGAGGGCTCGCCCGCCCCGCAAGACCCGGCTGCCGCTTCCACCTCGATCGGGCGGTGTCCCGCCGGCTTCGACAGCAACGACAACGGCCTCGACTTTCGCTCCATGACGGCGACACCGGGCGCCGCCAACACCTGCTGAGTCCCGGCATGGCCTGACCTGCCCGGCGGGCGCGCGCGTGCATGCGCCCCGCCGGGCGGTGGGCTGAGCGCCTGCCCCGCTACTCCGCCCGCAGGGCCGCCGGCAGGTATGTCCGATTGTCATGGACCGACGCCACCGCCGGGTCGGCTTCCAACTGCGCCTTGGCGCGTACCCGGTCCTGACCTGCACGCAACCGCACCAGCGCGTACCCCCCGGTGCCGGCGCCGGCGGCGGCAAGCGCGTGCCGCACCCGCAGCAGCTCACCCGTGGTCACCCTTTCGGCAGCGTTCATTCGGCTGTCCCGGTAGCGTACGATCAGCGTGTGGGGGTCGGTGCCGCCCGGCGCGCCGGCGGCCGAACGCGCGCCCCGCGGGGCCAGCGAACCGGCCGTGGCGGCCCGTTCGCGAGCGAGGCGATCGGCGGGTAGGGCGCCGTGCGCGGGACCGACTCCGAACAGGGCGAATGCATCGAGCAGGCCCGGCCCGTAGCGGTCGTCCCGGCCCGGAGGACCCAGGTCGATTGCCGAAACGGCCAGCATCGCGCGTGCGCCGCTCAACGTGAGCGAACCGTGGTAGCCGGCGAGCAGTGCCAGAACGCCGCTGACATGCGCGGCGGCGATGGAGGTTCCCTGGTCCGGGCGGATGATCCAGCGTGACCGTCCGGCACCCGGCCCGACGCCGAGGACCGGGATCTCGCCGGAGTCGTCGCCGCCGGGGGAAACGATGTCGATCTCCGGTCCGGTGTTGGAGGTGGCGGCCAGAGCGCCGTCCGCGGCCACCGATCCCACCGCCAGGGTGTAACGGGAGTTGGCGGGATAGTTCACGCCGAGACCGCGATTGCCGGCGGCGGCCACCACCACGGCGCCGGTTGCGGTGACCGCGCGCAGCGCTTCCTCCAGGACCTCGTCGGGCGGGCCCGGCGCCGCCAGGCTGAGGTTGATGACCCTGGCCGGAATGGGAGGCAGCGTCCCGGAGTCGTTCTCGAGTCCCGCCGCGTAGCGCAGCCCCTGCGCGACGTCGTAGGTGGTGGCGCCGCCCCGCCCCGCCACGCGCACCGGCATGATCGTGATCGGCGCACGTCCCGGCGTCCACGCCACGCCGGCCACGCCGATGCCGTTGCCGGTGCCGGCGGCAATCACGCCGGCGATCGCCGTCCCGTGCCACGATCCGTCGGTTCCCGGATCGGCGGCGTCGGGATCGATGCCGTCGCCGTCGGCGGCGGCTGAGCGGCCACTGACGAAGTCGAAGCCGGCCGCCGCGTCGAGGTTGCCGGCCAAGTCGGGATGTCGCGTATAGCCGGTGTCGAGCACCGCCACCACCACCGGCTCGGGCGCGCCGAGCACGCCTTCCGCGAGCGCCTGCCACAACTCCGGCAGCCGGACCTGGCGCAACGGCCACTGCCCGACGGCCGTCCCCGCGCCGCACCGAACCGGGTCCGCGCCGGCGGCGAAGCACGGGTCGTCCGGTGCCGGCGGCGTTCCCGGCAGCGCGGCTACCCGGGCCACCGCGGCCGCGGCCACGGGCGAGGCGGCGGTGCCGGAGGTGGTCACCCGGACCGTCAGCCGGTGCCGGCCCGGGGCAAGCGGACGGGGCGGGCGGTAGAAGCGTGCCGAGGGGTGCAGCGAACGATAGGTCTCGCCATCGTCGAGGGACACCTCCACCGCTGCCACCGGGAGCGCGGCGTCCACGGTCCACACCCACAGCGGGGGATTGGCGTATTCCCGCAGCAACGCCGAACGATCAACCGACACCGTCAGCACGGGCGGCGGCGGTGAAGAGTGCACAATGGCCGGCTCGGCGCATGAACCGAGTGAACCGGCAACCGCGGCGAGCGCAAGCGCGAGGGCGATCCGAGACCGGGCGGCGGCGCGGCGAAGCGCGCCGGGCACGGTGCAAACACGCACAGGCAGCGTAATTACGTCGGGAGCTGCGGGAGCCGGTAGGCGGCGGAGAAGCCGAGCCCGCGGCTCAGCTCGCCGCGCCGCACCACGTCGCGGTCGACCAGACAGGCCACGCGGCCCAATTCGCCCAGGCGCCCCACCAGCGCCCGGCCGAGGGTAGTCTTGTCCGAACAGGGCATGCCGGTGATCCAGAAACCCGCCATCCGCTTCCGTGCTGCCGCCGACCATAAGCTGCGCTACCGAGTTCATCAAGCCTTGACCTAGCGTGTTGATCGCTCGTTTCCGGTCCGGGTTGGGCAACGACTACGCGCGCCACGGTTCGCACGGTTCCCCGGGATGGCGCGGGTTGTGATAGGCTTGGCCCGAACGCACGCGCGGCCCCGCCGCGCCGCAACCCAAGGAGAGTACGATGTCCGAAACTGCACTGCTCGAGGAACTCAGGCAGATCGATACCCCCACCATCACCAACGTGGTGGCCACCTATCCCGGCGACGAGTTGTGCCTGGAGCTGTACCATCCGTGGGAGGCGAACTGGTACACCGACAACCGGCTGATGTGCTGGTACCCGGAGTTGGGCCCGATTGCCGGCTACGCGGTGACCTGCACCTACAGCGTCACCGACCCCGGCTACTCCGGGGTGTCGCTGATGGACGTGCTGGAGGCGGCGGACCGGCAGGACGGGCCCTCCATCTTCTGCTTCGAACAGCGCTTCCCCGCGGAATTGGCCGACAAGGTGGGGCTCTCCGGCGGCAACATGACCTCCGCCCTGCGCGCCTGTGGGGCGATCGGGGCCATCACCAACGGCCCGTCGCGCGACATCCACGAGATCCGCCCGATGAAGTTCCAGTACCTGACGCGCGGCATCTGCGCCGGGCACGGCCCGCAGGCGATCCAGGGCGTGCAGGTGCCGGTGAGCCTGTGCGGCATGGACGTGGCACCCGGCGACATCGTGCACATGGACGAGAACGGCGCGGTGAAATTCCCCGCCAGCCGCCTCGAAGAGGTGGTGACCAACGCCAAGCTGCTGCTGGCCAAGGAGGATGTCCGGGTCGGGAAGCTGCTGCAGGCGGAGGGGCTGGCGGAAGTGCGCGCGATCATGGGCGGGCACCAGTACGTGAAGAAGTAGCGCGCGGCCGATGCGGGTAACCGGCCTCACCGCGGCCACCCTGGTCATACCGTTGCGCAACCCCACTTCGATCGCCGCCCGCACCATGACCGAGCGCCACTACACGCTGGTCAGGGTGGCCACCGACGCCGGCGTGGAGGGCCTCGGTTTCTGCTACTGCGGCAACGCCGCCGGCTGGGTGGTGACCGGGACGGTGCGCGACCTGCTCGCCCGCCACGTGGTGGGACGCGACTCGCACGACACCGAGGCGATATGGGACGACATGTACGCCGATGCCCTGCTGGTGGGACGGCGCGGGGCCGTGCTGCGCGCCATGAGCGCCATCGACATCGCCCTGTGGGACGCCAATGCCAAGGCGGCGGAGTTGCCGCTGTACCGCTACCTGGGCGCGGCGCGCGGCGAGGTGGTGCCGGCCTATGCCAGCGGCGGCTATTACGTGCCAGGCAAGGGCGAGCAGGATCTGGCCGCCGAGTGCGCGCGCTACGTCGACGCCGGCTTCACGGCCGTCAAGATCAAGGTGGGCCGCACCGACGCGCGGGCGGACGCGGCGCGCATCGCCGCGGTGCGGGATGCGGTCGGCGAAGAGGTGGAGTTGTTCGCCGACGCCAACAACGCCTGGTACGACGCGGCCAGCGCCATCCGCGCCAGACGCGCTGGGAGGAGTACGACCTCGGCTGGATCGAGGAACCGAACCCGCCTGACGAGCTGGCCGCGCATGCGGCGGTGGCCGCGGCGGTGGAGCCGCCGGTCGCCACCGGGGAGATTCACCAGACGCGCTGGGACTTCCAGCAGATCCTGGACCTGGGCGCCGCCGCCATCCTGCAACCCGACGCGGCGGTGTGCGGCGGCGTCACCGAGTTCCGGCGCATCGCCGCCCTGGCGGCGGCACAGGGCATTACCGTCGCCCCGCACTGGCTGGCCGACCTGCACGTACACCTGGTGGCCGCCACGCCGAACGCCACCTGGGTCGAGTACTTCACCGACACCGAGGTGTTGAACCTGATGGAGGTGTTCCGGAACCGCCTGGAGGTGCGCGGCGGCGCGCTGGTGCTGCCGCAGGAACCGGGCCTCGGCATCGTGCTCGACGACGACGCGGTAGAGCGCTTCTCGTCCGACGGCTGGCGCTGAGCCGCACGCGTCTGGTACGGTGCAGATAGCCGGATCCAGGGTTCGGAGGAGGGTCTACATGAAAGCCGCGGTATTGCATGAGGTTGGCGGTCCGTTCGTGATCGAGGAGCTGGACCTGCAGCCGCCCGAGCCGGGCGAGGTGCGCGTGCGGCTGGCCGCCGCCGGCATGTGCCACAGCGACTGGCACTTCGTGACGGGCAAGCTCGACCGGCCCAAGCCGCTGGTGCTGGGCCACGAGGGCGCCGGCATCATCGAGGAGGTGGGCAGCGAGGTGACCCGCGTCAAGCCTGGCCAGCACGTCATCCTCAACTGGGCTCCCTCCTGCGGCAGCTGCTTCTACTGCCTGCGCGACCAGAACGGGCTGTGCGAAACCATGTGGTACTGGCACAACGGCACCATGCACGACGGCAGCACACGGCTCAGTTTGAACGGCGAACAGGTGACCCAGTTCAGCGTGGTGTCCACCTTCGCCGAGCAGGCGATCGCGCCGGAGCAGTCGTGCGTGGTAATACCGGATGACATCTCGTTCGACGTCGCGGCCCTGGTAGGGTGCGCGGTGACCACGGGCGTCGGGGCCGCGCTGAACACCGTGCACATCCGCCCCGGCGAGAGCGTCGCGGTGTACGGCTGCGGCGGCGTGGGGCTGAACTGCGTACAGGGCGCGCGCCTGAGCGGGGCCAACCCGATTATCGCCGTGGATACCGACGCGGCCAAGCTGGAGATTGCCCGCCAGTTCGGCGCCACCGACGGGGTGGTGGCCGGCGACGACGCGCACGAGCAGGTAAAGGCGCTCACCGGCGGGCGCGGCGTGGACTTCGCGTTCGAGGCGGTCGGAGCGCCGGCGGTGCAGGAGGCTGCCTACAAGGCCGCCCGCCGGGGCGGCGCCCTGGTGGTGGTGGGCGTGGCGCCGGCGAAGTCGGTCACGCGCTACTCCGGCCTCGACCTGCACGTAAACGAGAAGCGCATCCTCGGCTCCTTCTTCGGCTCAACGGACCCGCACCGGGAGTTCCCGCGCCTGCTGGCGCTGTACCGTGCCGGCAAGTTGCTGCTCGACGAACTGATCTCCCGCCACTACCGCCTCGACCAGATCAACGACGCCTACGCCGACCTGCTCAAGGGCGGCCACAAGCGCGGCGTAATCCTGTTCGACTCAGCCGCCGCCTGACGGGCCGGGACACCACACTAGCGGACTTTGATTACCAGCTTGCCGAAGTTGGCGCCGGCGAGCAGGCCGATGAATGCCTCGGGGGAGTTCTCGATGCCCTCGACCACGTCCTCGCGGTACTTCAGGGTGCCGTCCTGCACCCAGCCGGCCAGGCGGCGCAGCGCCTCCTCGTGCTTGCCGGTGAACTGAAACACCAGAAAGCCCTCCATGCGCGCCCGCCTCGTGAGCAGCATGCGCGGGATGTTGCGCGGACCCTGCGGCGGCGAGGTGGCGTTGTAGAACGCGATCTGGCCGCAGATCACGGCGCGCCCGAAGATGGCGATCTGGTCGATGGCGGCGTCGGTCACCGGCCCGCCGACGTTGTCCCAGTACACGTCGATGCCGTGCGGACACAGCTCGCGCAGGCGTGCCGGCACGTCCTCGGCCTTGTAGTCGATGGCGGCATCGAAGCCGAGCTCGTTCACCACGTATCCGCACTTCTCCGGAGAGCCGGCGACGCCGATCACCCGGCAGCCGTTGTGCTTCGCGAGCTGGCCGACCACGGCGCCCACCGCCCCCGAGGCCGCGGTCACCACCACGGTGTCGCCCGCCACCGGCTTGCCGACCTCGAACAGGCCGTGGTAGGCGGTGAGCCCCGGCATGCCGAGGATGCCCACGGAGGTGGAGACCGGGGCCACGGCGGGATCGATCTTGCGTACGTCGCGCGCGTCCATCACCCCGTACTCCTGCCAGCCGATCTTGCCCATGGCGAAGTCGCCGGCGGCGAACCGGTCAGAGTTGGAGGCGATCACCTCGCCGACCGCGTCCGCCTCCAGCACGCCGCCCTCGGCGACCGGCGCGGCGTAGGCGGCGGGAGTCGGAGGATTCATGCGGCCGCGCATGTAGGGGTCGAGCGAATGGTAATGGGTGGCGATCAGCACCTCGCCCGGACCCGGCTCCGGGACCGGGCGCTCGACGAGTGCGAAATCGGACAGCTTGGGGACGCCGCGCGGGCGCGCCGCCAGCGTCCAGGCGCGATTGGTTTGTGTTGCCATAACGGTTCCGCAGGATAGCACCGCCGGCGCCCGGTTGGTAGGCCGCCACGGCAGGTGCGGACGACTGGCGTTCGGTGCAGGTGGCAGCGACCACGGCTGCGGAGGCGCTTGCCAATGGCGCGGCGGCTCGCAGCAGGCGGCGCATGTGGCGTATCATCGGCTGACCATGGCATCGCTCCCTGTCGCGACGCTCGGCAACACCGGCATCGAAGTGACGCGCCTCGGGTTCGGCGCGGCGTTGCACCATCCCGACAAGCCGTACTGGAACGACCAGACCGCCGAACCGCTGCACCACGCGGTGCTGGACGCCGGCATCAACTTCATCGACACCGCCTACGACTACGTCGACTCGGAGCGGCGCATCGGCGACTTCCTGGCAGTTCGCTACGGCGAGTTCACTCTGGCCACCAAGTGCGGCTGCACCGACACCCGCCCCACCGACAACAGCTCCGACCACGTGTGGACGCGCGACAACCTGTTCCGCGGCCTGGAGGGCAGCCTCGCCCGCCTGCGCCGCGACAGCGTCGACGTGATGCAGATGCACAACCCGACGGTGGCGGAGTGCGAGGCCGGCGGCCTCGTGGACGCGCTGCGGGAGATGCGGCGCGGCGGCCAGGTGCGCTTCATCGGCGTTTCCACCACGTTGCCGCACCTGCCCACCTACCTGGAGTGGGGCGTGTTCGACACCATGCAGATCCCCTACTCGGCCCTGCAGCGCGAGCACGAGGAGTGGATAACGCGCGCCGCCGAGGCGGGCGTGGGCATCATCATCCGCGGCGGGGTTGCGCAGGGCGATCCGGTTGCCGGACACGGGCTGAAGGACCGCTGGGCCGCCTTCGAGCGCGCCGGTCTCGACGAGCTGCGCGAGCCGGGCGAGAGCCGTTCGGCGTTCGTGTTGCGCTACACGCTGTCACACCCGCACACCCACACCATCATCGTCGGCACCACGCGCCCGGCGCACCTGCAGGAGAACGTCGCCACGGTGCTGCGCGGCCCGCTGCCCGCCGACACCTACGCGGAGGCCAAGCGCCGCCTCGACGCCGCCGGCGAGCGGCCCGCCCCCGCCGGGTAACCCGGGCCGCCGCCGGAACATCGCCCGTGAACTACGACGACCTGCTCATGGCCACCTACGAGCTGCGCGAGAAGCTGGTGGCCGACAAGCACCGTCCGCGCTACCACTTCGTGCCGCCGGAGGGCCGCTGGAACGACCTCAACGGCATGCTGTACTGGAAGGGGCGCTACCACATCGGCTACCTGCAGAAGATCCGCAACGCGCCCGGCGAGCGCGACTTCTCGAGCTGGCAGCACATCTCCAGCCGTGACCTCGTGCACTGGCGCTACCACCCCGCATCGCTGCGCGAGCCGCTCGCCGGCGCCAAGGGTGACTACTTCAACAGCGGCGACGCCATGGCGGGCATGGAGGTGCCCACCATCATCGCCAACATGCCGCGCCGCGGCATCTGCATCTACCAGGCCGTCGACGACGACCTTGACCACTGGGAGCCACTGGCGGCCAACCCGGTGATCGCCCTCGATCCGGGCGAGCGCGGCGAGCGCAAGCTGTCGGCGGCGTTCCCGGAGTGCGTGATCTTCGACCCGAGCGGCTGGAAGCAGGGCGACATCTACTACGCGCTGGTCGGCAACAAGAACTATCGCCCCGGCTACGAGGGCGACTGCACCAGCCTGTTCAGGTCGCGCGACCTGGCGCACTGGGAGTACGTCGGCCCGTTCTACCGCTCCGACCGGCGCTGGACCGCGGAGGAGGAGGACTGCGCGTGCAGCGACTTCTTCCCGTTCGGCGACCGCCACATGCTGCTGATGCACACCCACCGCCCGTACGGCAAGTGCCAGTACTACCTCGGGCGCTACGAGGGCGAGCGCTTCATCCCGGAGCGCAACGGCCAGCTCAGTTGGCTCGGCTCCATGCTCGCCGGCCCGGAGACGCTGGCCGACGACCGCGGCAGGCGCATCTTCATGGGCTGGATCGCCGACGCCCGCGACTGGCAGGCCACCGGCTGGACCGGCGTGGTGACCCTGCCCTGGCACTTCTTCCCCGGCCCGGATGGGGACCTGAAGATCGCGCCGGTCGACGAATTGGCCGTGCTGCGCCACGGCGAGGTCCGGGTCGGCGACGTGCGGCTGGCGGCCGGCGAGGAGACTGCGCTCGACGCGCTCGCCTCAGACTGCATGGAGGCCAGGATGACGCTGGCGCCGGAGGGCGCCGCCGAGTTCGGCATCAAGCTGCTGTGCTCCCCGGACGGCGAGGAGGAGACCATCGTCACCTACCGCGCCGGCGCCGGGGAGTTCGTCGTCGACTTCTCCGGGTCCAGCACCGACACTTCGCTGCGCTATCCGCACGGCGTCACCCGGCAGGTGGTGCCCTACGCCGCCGGCGAGACGCTGGACCTTGACATCTTCGTCGACCGTTCGGTGATCGAGATCTTCGTGAACCGCGACCTGGTGCTGGTGCAGCGCGTCTACCCGCTGCGCGCCGACAGCCGGCTGTTCAAGGTATTCACACGCGGCGGCGGGTTGACCGCGTCCGGCATCGTCAAGTGGGAGATGGACGCCGCCAACCCCTGGTGACCGCCGCATACCGGAGCGGTTACGGGTAGATCGTCTCGCCGGTCTTGTGGGCGTCGATGAAGTCCCAGTCCAGGGGCACGCCCAGGCCCGGCTCCTGCGGGACGTCGATGCAGCCGTCGGCATCGACCGAGTCGAGTTCGTCCATCCACTGGCGGTCGGGGTAGATCGGCGCCTTGGTTTCGCGCACCTTGTGGATGCCCACGCCCATCTCGAAGTAGTTGGTGTTGCGGATCGAGGCCATGCAGTGGCGGTGCGCCAGTCCGCCGCCGTGCAACTCGACGTCGAGGCCGCTCGCCTCGGCGACCGCCGCGATCTTCATCACCCCGGTGATGCCGCCGTCGGCCTGCGCGTTGGCGCGTACGTAGTCGGTGGCGCCGGCGTGGATGGTGTCCATCTTCGCCTCCAGACCGCGCACGTGCTCGCCCATCAGCAGCGGCGTCTTGATCAGCTCGCGCAGCTTCGCGTGGGCGAACGCCGACAGGCCGCCGCCGCGGAACGCGTCTTCGTACCACATGTAGCGCGCCTCGTCGCACGCCCGTCCCACCCGCAGCACGTCGTCGAACGTGCCGAAGCCGCCGGCCGGGTCGAGCATCAGGTCGAACTCATCGCCCACCGCCTCCCGGATCGCCAGCACCGCCGCCACCTCGCGATGGATGGAGCGGTTCACCCAGCCGTGAATCTTGAACGCCGGGTAGCCGTAGCGCTCCTTGCACAGCAGCGCGAACTCGGCGTAGTCCCGCGGCGTGGTCAGCCCGCCGTTCTCGTCGCCGTGGTAGCTGCTCGCGTAGCAGGGCAGCTTCCTGCGCCAGCCGCCGAGGAGCTGGTATACCGGTACGCCGTGGAGCTTGCCGGCGATGTCCCACAGGGCTATGTCCACCGCCCCCGGCGGCGTGCCGTCCGGCGAGCGCCGCGACCGCTTCAGGTCGTGCCAGATGATCTCCCGCTGCAGCGGATCGCGCCCGATCAGGTATTGCGCCGTGCGGGCGTCCACGTCGCCCGGCACCTCGCCGGTGATGCCGGCGTCGGTCTCGACGGTGAGGATGCTGCCGCCGCTCCGCCACGTCGCTCCGGGCGTGTACAGCGTATCCCACCCGTAGCGCGGATCCATGCTCAGATCCGCCAGCTCGTACTCGAAATGGGTCACCACGACCCCGGTTATGCTCAGTGTCGATGCCACGGTCCCCCCTTGCGGGCCCATCATACCGCCCGCAAGCCGCCGTGAGCACCGCTTCGCCCAGCCCGCGTCCAGCGCCAGCCGGTCGTGGCCGCCGGCTACCAGATCCGAAGCAGCCGCCCGGCGGGCTCCGCCGGCGCCGAGCGTGGCATCGCCTTCGGTACCTCGGAGCGACCGCGCCGGCTCACGCCAATCCGTACACCGGGATACCGGCGCCGTGGACCGCGGCCGCCGCGTCCGACGCGAGGAACACGATGACGTTGGCCAGGTGCGCCGGCGCCACCCACCTGGCGGGGTCGGAGTTGGGCATCGCGGCGCGGTTCGCGGGCGTGTCGATGATACTCGGCAGCACCGCGTTCACGTTGACCCCGGCATCCTTCAGCTCCGCCGACAGCGCTTGCGTGAGCGCCAGCACCGCCGCCTTGGTCGCGCCGTAGACGCCGTTGCCGGCCTCGCCCTGCAGCGCCGCCCGCGCCGACACGTTGACGATCGCGCCGCCGCCGCCAGCGGTCAGAATCGGGGCCGCCGCCCGGCACACCGTAAAGGTGGTGCGCAGGTTCAGGTCCAGCAGGTGCTCCAGGGCGGCGTCGTCCGCGTCCGCCACCCGTGTCCAGGTGTAGCCGCCGGCCAGGTTGACCACCGCGCGCAACGAGTCCGGCGCCACCCGCCCGAGCAGCGTCTCCACCTCATCGGCACGGCGCAGGTCGCAGCGCCGCAGCTCCACCCGCGCCTCCCGCCCGGCGAACCGCTCCCGGAACGGCGCCACCTCCGCCTCCACCACGTAGGTCACCAGCACCCGCGCCCCCGCCTGCAGGAACCCCTGCACCACCGCCCCGCCCAGCGCGCCGCTCCCGCCGGTGACAATCACCTTCCGTCCGCCAAAGTCGATCCGCATGCCGCCCATCGTAGGCCGAAGCCTCCGGGTGTCAAGGTCATCACCACCGGTCGGTGGGCGGCGTGCGACGCACCTGTCGGTTTCATGCAGAATCGAGCACGAAATGGGAGCGCAACCAGATTGTTGCATCGAACGGCTGAACGAGGGGGATGCGGGGTGGCGGGAGCTGGTGGAGGTCATTACCGGGGAGGGGCAGGCGAAGGAGGCGTTCGATCCGTTCTTCGGCCGGTTTCCGCGCTACTTCGTCGCAGCGCGACAGAGTGGGCGGGTGGTAGGATTCCTGATGTTCGTGGTGTGGGAGATCGGGCCGCATGACCGCGGACATCCGGTGGTAAAGCGTGACGGGAAGGCCTTGACGGAGGCGAAGATCATCGCGTTCGGGGTACCGCCGGCATACCGCCGGCAGGGCATCGGGCGAGCGCTGCAGGAATACGTGCTGCGCCGCGCGCGGGCGCTCGGCTGTTACCAGGTGCGGTCGGTGAGCCGCCCGAGCCGGCAGGCAAACCACCAGCTCAAGCTGTCGATGGGCTTTGCCGTCGAGCCGATGGAGCGCGACGAACCGAGCCTGGCGTTCGTCATGCCGCTGGAAGGCCATGGAGGTTAGCCGCCGTGCCGCCGACGAGCGGACGTCTTGCGGCGAATACCGTTGGCAATCGCCGCATGCGGTGCGGTGATTAGCTTGCCCCAACTGGCGCACCGTACTATTATCCACCGCAGATGTTGCGGTGAATATGGGCTGGATTCATGACAGGCCGGAGTGGCCGCGGTTCACCTGGGACGACGCGGCTCTGACGAGCGCGCTCGCCGACGTGCGACACCGGCAGGGCCGGCACCTCGGGACGATGGAAGCGCTCGGATTCGACGTGCGGGCCGAAACCAGCGTTGCCACGCTCACCGACGAGGTGGTGCGCTCGTCGGCCATCGAGGGCGAGCACCTCGACCCACGCGAGGTGCGCTCGTCGGTCGCCCGCCGACTCGGGTTCGATAGCGGCGGCCTACCCTCTCCAAATGACGGAGTGGAGGGCGCGGTTGCGGTGACGCTCGATGCGACGCGCAACTTCGATGCGCCACTCACGGCGGAGCGCCTGCATGGCTGGCACGCGGCGCTGTTTCCCACCGGACGCAGCGGCATGACTCGCATTACCGTGGGAGCTTGGCGCACCGACGCGGCTGGACCGATGCAGGTGGTCTCAGGTCCGGTCGGCAGAGAGCGGGTGCACTTTCAGGCCCCGGGGGCAACCCGGCTCGACTTCGAGATGCAGCGATTCCTCGATTGGTTCGCCGCCACCGATCTCGATCCCGTGCTCAAGGCCGGCGTGGCCCATTTCTGGTTCGTGACCATTCATCCGTTCGATGACGGCAACGGCCGGATTGGCCGCGCCGTCGCCGACATGGCGCTGGCACAGGCGGACGGCACGAAGGAGCGCTTCTACAGCCTGTCGAAGGGCATCGCCGCGCGGCGTGCGGCGTACTATCGCCAGCTCGAGGCGGCGCAGCGAGCCGGCCTCGACATTACCCTGTGGCTGCGATGGTTCCTTGATTGCCTCGGCGAGACGATCCGGGACGCCGGCACGCAACTCGGTGCGGCGCTCGACAAGGCGCGGTTGCGGCAACGGATTCTCCGGCACGCGCTGAACGAGAGGCAGCGCAGGATCGTCGATCTGCTGCTCGACGATTTCCAGGGCCACCTCACCACGTCGAAGTACGCCAAGCTGGCCAGATGCTCGAACGACACCGCGCTGCGCGACATCCGCGACCTGCTCGAACGCGCAATCATCGCCCGCAACCCCGGCGGCGGCCGCAGCACCAGCTACCGGATCGCCGAGGGGTCCGAACGCGCCGCTCAACGCACGGCGGAGCTCGATCATTCTTCGGGTATGACCGAAGTTTGATTGTTGCCGACGGTTTCTTTCGGTTACAAACGAAGAATCTCCGCGTACGATCCTCAGTCGCGGCCGGCGGCGGCGCGGATGTTGGCGCGGGTGCCGGGCACGTCGAAGCAGGCGTACTGGTTGGCGCGCATGATGCGGGTGGCGACCTCCATCGCCTGGCGCTCGGTCAGGTCGCCGGCGGCCACCTCGGCCGCCAGCGCCCGCCGGATGCCGCGGCGTGCCTGCTGCGCATAGGCCAGGGCCGCGGTCGGCCACGTGGTGTCGCCGCCGAACGCGAACAGCTTGTTGATCGGCACCGCGTGGATGAAGCGGCGCAGGAAATCGCCGGCGCTGTAAGGGTCGATGCTCCACGCCCAGCACAGGTCGACCCAGATGTTGCGGTAGTGCTTGGCCAGGGCGGCCAGCTCGTCGCTGTACGGGTAGGCGATGTGCATCAGCACGAAGCGCGCCTCGGGATAGCGGGCAAACAGCGCGCACATGTTGCCGGCCGGGATGTAGGCGGTCGGCATGCGGTCGTTGCCGGCGTAGTAGCCGGTGTGGATCTTGAACGGCAGGTCGTGCTCGATCGCCAGCTCGATGCCGCGCGCCCAGCACCAGTCCCCGAGGCACAGGTGGGCGGCGGAGTCGACCTCCCCTGGAGCGGGCCGCAGCACCTTCTGCAGCGCCGCCTCCGCATCGGCATCGCTGCGCTCGCTCCAGGCCAGCGTGCGCGCATAGGCGTGCTGCGCCTTGACCGCGATCGCGCACGGCGCGTGGCGCGCGAAGATCACCTCCATGGCGCGCCGCAGCGAGGCCAGGCCGCCCACCTCGATGCCGGTCTCGGCGGCAACGGCGGGCACGTCGACGTCGCCCATGCAGAAGGTGAACCACGACAGGTCGTAGAGAAAGAACTCCGGGCCCGAGGCGTCCGGCGGGCACGGCCAGCGCAAGTCGTCGGTCTGCACCTGGTCGAGATTGGCGACGTCGTGCAGCAGCCGGTAGCGCTCACCGGGACGGCGCAGTTCGGCGGTGCGGCCCGCGGCGGCCGCCAGAGCGTCGGGGGTGATCTCCTCGAGGCCGTACACCTGGCTGGCGATCAGGCGCACCGCCTCGCCGTAGCCGGTGAACTGCGCAGCCTGCCACCCTGCCTCCACGCCCCGGAAGCGGGCGGCGATGTCCGGGGCGGAGGCGTCCATGAGCCGCCGCATCGCCTCCCGGGACGCTCCCGCGGTGTGCAGGTCGGCGCGCACGTAGTTGTCGAACAGGTCCTGCAGAATGTCGGGCCCATCGTCCAGCCACTCCGACTCCCGCCGCAAGTGCTCGTGGGTGTCCACCAGCGGCGTCTGCTCGACGTGCCTGGCCAGATCGGTGGTCAACTCCTTGTTCATCACGGGACTCACCTTACCTCAGATCGCTCCGGCGGCGGCCAGCAGGTCGGTAACGAGCCGGTCCAGTTCCGCCGCCGCACCGGCATCGCGCAGCGTTTCGCCCGCCAGAGCTTCGCTGGCGGAGGGCAGGCTGAATTGCCGGTCGAGCAGCGGCACGCGCATGTGTTCGAGCGCCAGCCGGAGCACCACCAGGCCACGCCGGCCGCCGCGCGGGCCGGGTGACGCGCTCAGCAGTGCGGTGGGGCGCACCCAGATGCCGCGATCGATGCGGGTAAGCCAGTCGATGGTGTTCTTCAGCAGCGCGGGAAAGGAGCCGTTGTACTCGGGCGAGGCGATCATCAGCCCATCCGCCGCCGCCACCTGCTCGCCGAGGGCGAGCGCCGGGCCGGGTACGCCGTTGGCGGTCTCGTAGTCGCCGTCGTACAAAGGCATCCGGTAATCGGCAAGGTCCAGGAACACCCCTTCGCCGCCGAGCGCCGGCACGCGCGCCGCAGCCGCCCGCGCCAGGCGCTTGTTGAGCGATTCCCGGCGCGCGCTCCCCGCCAAAACCACAATCCGCCGAGTCCCCACCGCACACCAGTATACCAGTCGAACTTGGGGCAGACCTCGCTTGGATCACCGGGTTGTATGGCTATATCAAGTCAGATATGTTGACTGCCATGAATCTGGTTGCTCGTCTGCGGCGACGCGCCGGTCTGACGCAGGCCGCATTGGCGGATTTGGGCGGCACTTCGCAACCAACGATCGCAGCGTACGAGACCGGAACCAAGCGTCCGAGCTTGCGCACACTCGAACGGCTGGCCTCCGCCGCCGGTCTTGGTATCCATGTTGCGCTCGTTCCGCACATGACACGGGAAGATCGCCGTAGCCTGGCGCTGCACGAGAGGATCGCCGACAGGCTTCGCGCTGCTCCGGTCGAGACGCTGGCGCGGGCGGAGGCCAACCTCCGGCGCATGCGCGGCCTTCACCCAGGCGCATCCGCGCTGCTTGACGAGTGGGAACGCCTGCTGCACAGCTCCCCCGATGTACTGATGGACGCGCTCATGAACCCTGGCCTGCACTGTCGCGACCTGCGTCACGTTACGCCGTTCGCCGGTGTGCTGAGTGCGCCGGAGCGCGCTGCCGTGTACCGTGAGTTCCGGCGCGACGAGATGCGGCGATGAAGCGCGCCCAGTTCGAGCATGCGGTCCGGGCAGCGGCCGCGGTCGCCGGGGAGCGGTCTTACAGCACGTAGGTCGCGCCGGCCGAGCCGGGTTTCGCCGGGCCGCCGCTGATGCCGATGGGAGTGCCGTCGGCCCGCCAGCATGCCGCGCCGTGAATCAGCCCCCGGCCGTGGTCGAACCGTACGCCGTTCATGCCGCCGGCTACGCGGGGGACGACCTGCAACTCGTGGCCCATACCGCGCAGTCGTTCGCGGGTCGCCTCGGCGATGCCTGGTTCGACTTGCAGTTCCTGCCCCTGAGTCCAGACGCGCGGTGCTTCGACCGCTTCCTGCAGCGTCATGCCGAAGTCGATCACGTTGACGATCGCCTGCAGCACGGATGGGAAGATTCGCGTGCCGCCGGGCGTGCCGAGCGCCATGAACGGCGTGCCATCCTGCAGGACGACGGTCGGCGACATGCTGCTGAGCATGCGCTTGCCGGGCGCGACGGAGTTGGCGTTGCCGGGGTGCGGGTCGAACAGCGCCATGGTGTTGTTGAGGAGCAGGCCGGTGCCGGGCACGGTGACGCTGGAGCCGAACAGCTCGTTGATGGTCTGCGTCATGGCTACCACGTTGCCCTGGTCGTCGGCCACGGTGAGGTGAGTGGTGTTGCCTGACTCGCCGCCGAACGCCGCCGGATCGCCGGCGCTGTGCGTGGATGGGCGGCTGCGGTCAATGTCGCCGCGGCGGACGCCGGCGTACTCCTTGGACGTGAGGCCGGCGATCGGCATGTGCACGAACGCCGGATCGGCCATGTACTCGAACCGGTCGGCGTACGCGACCGTCATTACCTCGGAGAGCAGGTGGACGTACGCCGCGGTGCCGAATCCCAGGGCGGCGACGTCGAACGCCTCGAGCAGGTTGAGCATCTGCACGATGTGGGTGCCGCCGCTGCTGGTGGGGGGCGCCGACACGATCTCGTAGCCGCGGTAGGTGCCGCGCACCGGCACGCGGTCTTGAATCTCGTACTCGCGCAGGTCCTGCAGCGTGACGAGCCCGCCACCGGCCGCCATCTCCTCGGCAACCGCCGCGCCGAGGGCACCGCCGTAGAGCACGTCCGGCCCGTGCGCGGCGATCAGCTCCAGGCTCGCGGCCAGATCCTCCATGACGATCACGTCACCCGGTGAGGGCACCGCGCCCCCCGGCAGGAACAGGGCCGCGGTGGCGGCGAACGCGGCGAGGTCCTCCCGGCTGTCCCTTATGCAGTCGACCAGGTAGCGGCTGGCGGGGAACCCGTGCCGCGCGCGGCGGATGGCCGGCTGCATGACCACATCCAGGCCCAGGCGGCCGTGCCGGTCCGCGATCTCGCACCACGCCTTGAGATTGCCGGGCACCCCGACCGCGAGATGGCCGACCTTGTTCCTGCGGCCCACCGTCTCCATGTAGTCGGGCCAGACGTCGGACACCGGTTCGAACATGTCCGGCGTAGCGCCGCCCGGCGCGGTGGAGTAGTTGTCGATGACGGTGCACTCGCCGGTGGCGCCGTGATGGATGGTGACGAAGCCGGCTCCGAACGGTCCGACCATCATCGGCTCGACCACGCTCAGCGCGAACGCGGTGGCCACCGCCGCGTCGAAGGCATTGCCGCCGAGCGCCAGCATCTCGGCGCCGGCCGCCGACGCAAGGGGATGGTTGGAGGCGACCATGCCGCGCGATGCCGTGCCGCCCCGCTTGAGCAGATCGAAGGTGCTTCCAGCACTGTCGCGCCACGAGCGCTTCATCGGAGCTACTTCAGCGCCTGGAATGCCTTCGCGGTTGCCGCGAGCGCCTGTTCGATGTCGGCTTCGGTGTGCGCGGTCGACAGGAACATGTTGTGCCAGGGGTGCAGGTAGACGCCCTGGTGCAGGGCGTGGGTGCAGAACGCCTTGCCCTTTTCACGGTTCGGGTCGTCCTCGAACATCACGGTGGGCATCTGCGGCGGGCCGCTCTGGCGGATCGCGTGGCCGTAGCGGGCGGACTGCTCGGCGAGGCCGTCGCGGAACAGCCCACCGAGGCGCTCCATCAGCGCCGGGGCGTCCACCTCGGCGAGCAGGTCGAGCGTCTCGATGGCCGCCGCCAGCGGCGCCGCCTGGTACCAGAACGACCCGGTCACGAAGATCGACTCGGCCGCTTCCCGGTAGGGATCGCTGCCGAGGATGGCGGCCAGCGGCTCGCCGTTGGCGATCGCCTTGCCCCAGGCCGACAGGTCGGGCTGCACTCCCAGCAGCGACCAGCTCGCATCCAGGGACAGGCGCAACCCGGCGCGCACGTCGTCCAGGATCAGCGCCGCACCCTCGGCGTCGCAGATGGCGCGCGCCGTGCGGGCGAAGGCCGGGTCGGGCAGCTCCTGGTGGTAACCGGCGTCGTGCCGGAACGCCGACACCACGACGCCGGCGAGGTCGCCGGACACCGCCGCGGCAGCCGCGGCCAGGCTGTCGGCGTCGTTGTAGGTGTACCTCGGAAACAGAGCGTGCTCCTCGGCCGGCGTGCCGGGCGACATGCGGTTCGCCCACGGCTGCGCACCGTGGTAGGCGCCGGCCGCGACCAGGATGTTGCGCTTTTCGCTCTTCGCGCGCGCCACCATGTTGCACACGGTGGTGGCGTCGTTGCCGTTCTTGGCGAAGATCGCCCAGTCGGCGTGGCTCACCTGGCCGACGAAGCGCTCGGCCAGGGCGACGATGGCCGGCGGCGGGCCGTTGGCGATGTCGAGCAGATCGCGCTGCGCCTCG
The DNA here is from genome assembly GCA_965208575.1 of Spirochaetia bacterium. Lineage (GTDB taxonomy): Bacteria > Spirochaetota > Spirochaetia > SZUA-6 > Bin103 > Bin103. Next base: position 111,746 of record CBDBOV010000005.1, read on the forward strand.
GCCGCGGCGGCGATGCGCGGGTTGCCGTAGCCGGCGATCATCGGGCCGTACGCGCACATGAAGTCGATGTACTCGTTGCCGTCCACGTCCCACAGGCGGCAGCCGTCGGCGCGATGAAAATACTGCGGATAGCCCGCCGGCATCTTCCGGTTCACCGACATGTGGCCGTACATGCCGCCGGGGATCACGCGCTCGGCGCGTGTTCGAAGTGCTGCGTCGTCGTGCATGGTTCCAACTCCCCCGCCGTGCGAGCGGGCATGCCTACCATACCCCGGCCGTGCTCCATGACAACAGCTACCAGCTACTACGCGCCGGTGGCCCCGATGCGTCCGCCGCCACCCCTGAGCCGCGGGTCGAGCAGGTCGCGCAGCGCATCGCCGAACATGTTCAGACAGTACACGGTAACCGTCAGGGCAAGACCCGGCCACAGCGCCAGCCATGGGGCGATCTCCATGAACTGGCGCCCTTCCCGGCTCAGCATGGCGCCCCAGCTCGGCACGCTCGGCGGCAGGCCGAAGCCGAGAAAGCTCAACGACGCCTCGCTGATGATCACGCCGCCGATGTTGATGGTGAATATGACGATCACCACCGGCGCGATATTGGGCAGCACATGGCGAACGAAGGTTCGCCATCCGGCGGAGCCGATCGACTGCGCCGCGTGGAAATAGGCGTTCTCCTTGATGTCGATGACGGCGCCTCTGACCGTTCTGGAGCCGACGATGCCTCCCGTTATCCCCAGCACCACTATTATCTGCAGCATGCCGCGCCCCACTATCGACATTACGGTGAGCAACAGGAGCAGTCCGGGAAAGGCCATCCAGGCGTCGACGAATCTCTGCACGGTCAGGTCCAGCTTGCCGCCGAAGAATCCGGAACTGCCGCCGATCAGCACCGCGACGACCACGTTCAGCGTGGTCGCCGCCAGGCCGACGATCAACGAAAGCCGGGCGCCGTGGATGAGGCGGCTCAGGAAGTCCCGCCCCACGTAGTCGGTGCCCAGGAGAAACTGCGCCGACGGGGCCTGCAGAATGTCTTCCGTGTGTGGCTCCATGTGGTCGTACGGCGCCAGAACGTCGGCAAGGATACCGACCAGAATCAGCATCAATATGATGATCCCGCAGACGCTGCCCAGCGGCTTCTCGCGCCACAGCCTGGTAAGGAAAGCAGCGGATGTGTCAGGTCCTCTAGGCATAGCGGACCCTGGGGTCCAAATACGGATAGACGAGGTCGATCACCAGGTTGATCGCCACCACCGCGACGGCGAACAACAGGTTTATTCCAGACACCACCGGGTAGTCTCGCTCGCTGAGGGCGAGCACCATGACCCGGCTCCCTCGCCTGCTCCCGCGGCCCGCGAGCCGACTATTCCGACGAGGGCGACAACAACTTCAGGTCGACGGCGGGCGATGAGCCAGCACGGCGTCGACCGCGGCCCCTGGTGCGGATGCGCGGATTAATATGGTGCTCATGGTATTGCGTCGTCCCACATAAGCCGTTCTCCGACAGAGGAGCAGCCTATTCCACGCGCAACGAGCTGTCAAGTCGCGCGGAGCACGATCCCCCCAGGTTGCTCAACCAAAGCGACCTGGTGCCGAGCTTCGACTCGATTCGCAGCCTGGCCCGTGACGAGTAGTACGTATCCGAGCCGAAGCCCAGGAAGCTCAGCGCCGCCTCCGACACAATCACTCCGCCCACCTCGGCTCAAGCCGACCGGGCACCAAGGGCGCCAAGACGCCCCGCACCGCCCCTGAGCCTCGGATCAAGCAGGTCCCTCACCGCATCGCCGAACATGTTCAGACTGTAAACGGTAATGGTCAGGCAAAGACCAGGCCAGAGGGCCAGCCATGGCGCCGACTCCATGTACTGACGTCCTTCCCGGCTGAGCATGGCACCCCAGTCGGGAATCTGGACTGGCAGACCGTATCCGAGGAAGCTCAGAGAAGCCGCACTGATAATCGCCCCCCCGATGTTGATGGTGAATATGATGATTATGGGAGCCGCAATATTAGGAAGGACATGGCGGACAAGTGTTCTCCATTTTGAGCTGCCAATCGCCTCCGCCGCCTGAAAATAGACTTTCTCTTTGACGCCAATCACGGCACCTCTGACTACTCTCGAGCCGCCGATTCCTCCTGCTATCCCCAGAACCAATATTATCTGTGGCAGACCCCGCCCCACTATGGACATTATGGTTAACAACAGGAGCAGTCCTGGAAAAGCCATCCAGGCATCGACAAATCTCTGGACGGCCATGTCCAGTTTACCGCCAAAGAATCCCGAGATGCCGCCTATCAGGATAGCCACCACGACATTGACAGTAGTCGCGGCCAGGCCGACAAGCAACGAAATGCGAGCGCCGTAGATAAGGCGGCTCAAGAGGTCTCGCCCGGCATGGTCGGTGCCCAGCAGATACCGGGTTGATGAGCCCTGCATCCTGTCTGCCAGGTGCGCTTCCCAGAATGGATAAGGAGCCAGAACATCGGCAAAGATCGCCACCAGAATCAATATCAATACAACGATCCCGCAGCCAGCACCTAGTGGCTGCTCCTTCCACAGCCTGTTAAGGAAATCAGCGAGCCCGGTACGTCGCTTTGGCTCACGTACTGCTGATGGTATCCCTAGAGCACCACTCACACTCGCTTTCTTCTCCTTTATCTATAACGGACCGCGGGGTCCAAATAAGGATAAATCAGGTCGATCATGAGATTGATTCCAATAACCGCCGTGGCGAAGAGCAGGTTTATCCCGGAGACCAACGGGTAGTCTCTGACTTGCAGTGCATCGAGCATGAGACGACCTAATCCTGGCAGATTGAAGATGTTCTCCATGATCACCGAGCCGCCTACCAGGATAGGCATTTGCAGTCCTATCAGGGTAACTACCGGGATGAGGGCATTCTTGACGGCGTGTCTCATAACAACGACCCGCTCCTTGAGTCCCTTGGACCAGGCCGTCCTGATATAGTCCTGCCTGAGCACCTCCAGCATCATGGTGCGGGTCATGCGCATGGTGGCTGCAGACAGGTAGGTCCCCAGAATCAGGCTGGGAATGAGGAACATCCCCAGATTCCCCAGCGGGTCTTCGCGGAAAGGAATCAGCTGCATCGGTGGCGACCAACCCCACCAGATGACCGGGTAGATCATGACCATGATACCCAGCCAGAAGTTAGGCGTTGCCAGGCCAACGACGGCGATCGAGCGCCCCACGTAGTCGGCGACCGTATACTGGCGAATCGCCGAGTAGATGCCGACCGGCAGCGCTATCAAGAGCCCGATTGCGATCGCCAGAACACCAAGCTCAATGGTTACCGGCAATCTGGACAGTATCCTCTGCTGTACTGTTAAACCGCCAAGCAGTGATTCGCCAAGGGTGCCCTGGAGGATACCGTTGAAGTGGGACTCCTCGATCGTCGGGTCAGGGGTCGGCAACACTCCTATCCAGCGTCCATACTGCACGTAGACCGGCACGTCCAATCCCAGCTTACGCTCAACAGCTTCACGGTCTATATCGCCGGCACCCATATACGCCAAATCTCCAACCATGACGTCGATGATATCGCCGGGGATGAAGCGGACGGAGAGAAAGACGAGGATGGTCAATATCAACAAGGTGGGGATTATCAGCAATAACCGCCTGTTGATGTAGGCTCTCATGTGACAACCTGTCGTTTGGAGTCCCTCGGGCGGTCTCCTCGCAAAGAGATCTTGGGTGGGAGCTGGGAAGCTTGCCCCTCGTGGGGTTTACTCCCAGCTCCCTTTTCCCTCATACAAGTCACAAGGGATGAAAACCCCTAATGACCCATTGCTTCCTTCAGCTCACTATCAATCCAGAGACGGGCCAGGATGGGAAGACGGTGCTGGCCGCCAAAGTGGACTTCTCCGTTATAACCTTCGACCCACGGCTGGACCGCCATGTACTTGCCGGCTTTTGGACCCCATAAGTACACATGCTTCTCTATCATGTACATATCTGCCTCCCTCGCCAGTCTCTGCTCCTCTGCAAGCGAGGCAGCGGATTCACCGGCTTCAATCATGGCGTCCAACTCAGCGTCCTTGAAGCTGGGAATGTTCCAAATTGACGTCGAGTGACCATTGTTGCGTAGAACCGGCACAGCACCATAAGGATGACTCCAGCCGGTAACTGCGCCAGCCATACCTCCATAGTCCCCTCCTGTAAGCAGAGGGATAAGCTGAGGTCGGTCCATACCCCTGATCTCTACGTCAACGCCAATTGCCTTCCAGTATCCCGCGGCTATTTCGGCGTACCCCAGATCTCCCTCACTGCTCCAGACCAAGGCAGTCTCGAAGCCATCGGGATAGCCAGCTTCCGCCAGAAGCTGCCGCGCCCGTTCCGGGTCATAGGCATAGTTTTTCTTGACCTCGTCCGGCCACTCGTCAAACGGCGTGTAGTATCCTTTGAGACCTTCCCCTACGGGCCCCTGAGGTTTCCACATCGCAGTGCCCTTGTAGTAGGTATCGTTAATGGTCTGTAGGTCCAACGCAATCTGCATCGCCTTGCGCACCCTGATGTCGTCAAACGGCGGCTTGGTGGTGTCAAGGGCGACAGAGTTTTCCGAACGATCCCACCACGGGACCAGATCGATTTCAGGGTCGGTCTTGCGGAGGCTATCAAGCACGTCGGCCGACACGATATCAGAGACCCCCGCAGGGAAACCCAGGAAATCGATCCTGCCGGAGCGCAGTCCCGCCAAGCGCGTGGCTTCCTCCATGATGAAAAGGCCCACTAACTTGTCAGTGTAAGGCAAGCGGTTTTGCGGGTACTTTTCGTCGAAGCCCCAGTAGTCTGGATTCCTGGTGTGGGTGATAGACGTACCTTGCACCCAGTCAGTCAGCTCATAGGGCCCAGTGCCGACGAAGTTCCTCCAATCCGAAATGTCGCCGTGTTGTTCGATTACCTCGCGGGGCAATATAAATCCGATATGTACAACCATGATCTTATGCAGCGCACCGGGGTTTGGTTCCTTCAGCTTGAACTCCACCGTCCATTGGTCGGTGGCCGTTACCGATTCGGTCCCTATAGCCTCCAGAAGGGAACCTGGCAAAGGCTCGGTGTAACCGCTGCCGAGTCCCCAGATACGGTGATAGTTGTACTCGATATCCTGGGCGGTCAGTTCGCGACCGTTCATCGGCGCCTTATTATGCCAGTGAACGCCCTTGCGGATGTGGAACGTATAGGTGAGGCCGTCCGGGGAGATTTCCCAGCTTTCCGCCAATTGCCCGGCCGCGACGTCTACCGGGATATACTGGTTCGAGAAATCATATTGGTCCCTATCCACTGCCCAATTGGGGATAACCAGCTGCTCTGCAACGCCACCGATGGCCAGTCCTGCGCTGCCGTACACAAGGGTATCAGCACTCGGTGGCTCGAGCATGGTGGCGAAGGTCAAGGTCCCGCCATACTGCGGCGCGGTGACCATCTCGCCGGTGGTGGGGTCGGTCACCATCTCCTTCTCCATCGCCGCCGCCGGCTCCTCCTGTGCGGCAGCCGCCCAGGCTCCGGTTGCGGCCAGAACCAGGCCCGCCAGTACGGCGAGGCACGTTCTTGCATGATTCATGAATTGGTCCTCCTGTGCTTTCGAGAACACGGATTTCAGTGCCGCTCCCTCGCCTGCTCCCGCGGCCCGCGAGCCGACTATTCCGACGAGGGCGACAACAACTTCAGGTCGACGGCGGGCGATGAGCCAGCACGGCGTCGACCGCGGCCCCTGGTGCGGATGCGTGGTTTACATGTTCACTCCTCCCCCCGTCCGCCGCGCGCAGGCGGGAGGCGGAGCGGCGGCTCGCCGGTGGTTGGTTCCCATGTCCGGCAACGCCGGGGGATTGGAGATGGTGGGCAGAGGGCTGCGACGTCGTTGCATCACCTGGCAGGAACGCTGAGTCCTATGGTCGCACATCGTCGGCATGAGTCCGGAACCCTGAATGATCCACCATGCAACGCCCGCCGCAGCCTGTCAACTGAACGTTGCGCGCATCGTCGTCGATTCGCCCCGCTTCAAGCATCCAGCTTGACGCATGCCAACTTTGACACTATCAATAGTGTCATGCCCGAGACCGGGGCGAAGGTTCACGCTGCAATCGCCGTCCTGTCAACCGGTGCCGACATTCGATGCAACGCGATGGTCCGGCTGCTCACAGGACTGGGGTTTTCCGTACGGGACGGCAGGAAGCAGGGGCACAAGGTTGTCACCCATTCCGGACTCGCGGCGTTCACGTCGGCGGCATTCTCTTGCGGCCATGGAGGGAATCCGCACGTCAAGCGGGTGTACGTGGCGAGCATCCGCTCGTTGCTCGCATCGTACGCAGACGACTTGCAGAAGTGGTCAGGAGGGCAGAGATGACGGCGAGACCCAACCCGTATGCGTACAACATCACGGTACGAGAATGCGAGTTCGAAGGCGAACCGCTGTTCGAGGCGCGAATCAAGGAGTTGCCGGACGTTCGCGAGTTTGCGGAGTCGGCACAGGCGGCCTACGCTCTGGCCATCGACACTATCGAAACCGCCGCCGCGATGTTTGCCGAAACCGGTCGCCCCTTTCCGCCTCCCGTCCGCCCGCAGGATCAGTACAGCGGTCGCGTGACGCTGCGTCTTCCGAAGAGCTTGCATCGGGAGCTGGCGAGCGCCGCCGAAGAGGAAGGCGTGAGCCTCAACCAACACCTCGTAACGGCCCTGGTCAGCCACGCGCGGGGTCTGCCGGCGCAAGCTCCGGACCGTCGCACCAGGATCTGAATCCTCGACGGACAACGGCACGGCGTCCGTGGTACGGTGACTGCGCCCAGAGATGAATGGTTCGTCCCTCATCGACGCGGATGTGCACGTCGAGGTCCCGTACCTGGAAGCGCTCCATCCCTACCTGTCCGACCACTGGATCGAGCACTTCACGCAGTCGCTCGACCGCGGCGCCAGCCCGCCCGCGCCGCCGGCCCCCGGCGCGCCCAAGCTGACGCGCCACACCTGGCACGCGCCGCCGTACTACCCGCCCAACTCGCCGGTCGCCGACCGTGCCGGCGGCGCACGGGCCGGCGACGGCGGCGGCCTGGAGCGGTTGCGGCGCGAGGTGCTGGATGCGGGCGGCGTGGAAACGGCGGTGACGAGCTGTCTCTACCCGGTGGACCGCCTCGGCAACCCGGACGCCGCCGACGCCCTGGCGCGGGCGGTCAACGACTGGCAGATCGAGCACTGGCTGGAGCGCGAACCGCGCCTGCGCGGCTCCATCGTGGTGCCGATCCAGCTTCCCGAGCTGGCGGTAGCGGAGATCGAGCGGGTCGGCGGCCACCCCGGCTTCGTGCAGGTGCTGCTGCCCGTGCGCACCGAGCATCCCCTGGGCAACCGCCTCTACCACCCGCTGTGGGCGGCGATCGAGCGCCACGACCTGGTGGCGGGCGTGCACTTCGGCGGCCAGCCCAACACGCCGCCGACGCCGACCGGCTGGCCTTCCTACTTCATCGAGACCTACGCCGCGATGGCGCAGGTGTTCGCCACCCAGCTCACCAGCATCATCGTGGAGGGCGTGTTCGACGCCTGCCCCGGCCTGCGGGTGGCGTTCCTGGAGTCCGGCTTCACCTGGCTGCCGGCGCACCTGTGGCGCATGGACAAGGAGTGGAAGAACCTGCGCCGGCTGGTGCCGTGGGTGCGGCGGCCGCCGTCCGACTACGTGCGCGAGCACGTGCGGATCGGCATTCAGCCGCTCGACGCGCCGCCCACCGCGGCCCAGATGCTGCAGGTCTTCGACCAGCTCGGCTCGGAGGATCTCTTGATGTACGCCAGCGACTTTCCGCACGTGCACCTGTTCGACGCCGGCGGCAAGCTGCTCGACCTGTTGCCGCGGCCGGTGCAGAATAAGGTGCGAAGCGAGACCGCCCGCCGTCTCTATCGCCTGGACGGCGGCAAAGGAGCGCAGGAACATGGCTGACACGCCCACCGCGGACACCGAAACGAGGCGGCCGCCCACGGCCGCCGGGGCGCAGGCGTTTATCGACTGCGACCTGCACAACGAGCTGGACTCGATACGGGATCTCTACCCCTACCTGTCCAGGCACTGGCGCGACCACATCGACACCTACGGCACGGGCGGTCCCAACGCCGGCTGGTATCCGCGGTTTCTCGACCACCGGGAGGAGAGCCGGCCGCCGTCCGGCCGCACCGCCGGGTCGGACGTGGCGTTCACGCGCACCGACTTCATCGAGCCGCACCACGTCGCCTACGGCATCCTGAACCCGCTCGGGCCGGCCGGGGGCCAGCTCAATCACGAGCTGGGCGCCGCGCTGGCCACGGCGACCAACGACTGGCAGGTGGCGGAGTGGCTCGATCCGGAACCGCGGCTGCGGGCGTCGATCGCGGTGGCGTCGGAGGACCCGGTCGGGGCGGCCGCGGAGATCCGCCGCCGCGCCGCCGACAAGCGGTTCGTGCAGGTGCTGTTCAAGGGCCGCGGCCAGGAGCCGATGGGGCGCCGCAAGTACTGGCCGATCTACGAAGCGTGCGCCGAGCACGGCATCCACGTCGCCTCGCACGCGTTCGGCCAGTACGGGTTCCCGATCACCGGCGCCGGGCACGCCTCCTACTACATCGAAGACCACACCAGCCCGTCGCAGGCGGTGCAGGCCAACATCACCAGCCTGGTGATGGAAGGCGTGTTCGACCGCTTCGGCATCAAGTTCGTGTCGGTCGAGAATGCGTTCGGCTGGGTGCCGTCGCTGATGTGGCGGCTCGATGCCGCCTGGAAGCTGCTCGGCGGCGAGATCCCGCACCTGGCGCGGCCGCCGTCGGAGGTGATCGCCGAGCACGTGTACGTGGCCACCCAGCCGGTCGAGGAGCCGCCGCGCCTGAGCGACTACGCCGCGCTGATGGAGCAGTTCGGCCCGATGACCGACAACCTCCTGCTGGCCAGCGACTACCCGCACTGGGACGCCGACGACCCCGGCGTCACCCTGCCGCACGTCCTGCCGGAGGAGCTCAAGCACAAGATCCGCTTCGCCAACGGCGCCCGCCTGTACGGGCTGCAGTAGCCGCCCGGCTAACGGCACGTCCCTGCCGCGCGACACGGCGAGCAACCCCGCGGGCGCCGGTCGGCAGGCCTCAGAACCGTCCGACGGCACGCCGCGCCACGGAACCGCGGACGTGCTGAGCGGCGCGGCACGGCGGTTCGTCGCATCGATGCGCGTCGCCCGGCTCGCGACGGCAGACGCGAACGGCGCTCCGCACGTGGTGCCGGTGTGCTACGCCCTGCTCCGCGACAGCCTGTACGTGACCATCGACGAGAAGCCGAAGCGCTCCGCCGGGCGCGCGCTGCGGCGGCTGCGCAACATCGCCGAGAACCCGCACGCTGCCGTGGTCGTGGATCGCTACGACGAAGACTGGTCCCGGCTCGCCTGGGTGATGCTGCGCGGCCGTGCCGACATCCTCGACCGCGGCGGCGAGCACGACCGCGCGCAGGCGGCGCTGCGTGAACGCTACGCTCAGTACCGCGCGATGGCGATCGAACCGCTGCCGGTCATCGCCGTGCGGATCACCCGCGTGAACGCGTGGGGCGCCCTCCGGTAGCTCGCTCGGTGGCGGTCTCGAGGCGACAAATTTGCGGGAGGCGCGGCTGAACTCGCACTACCTCGCACTACCCGGTAGCGGTTTCGTGCCGCCGCGCGGTGCGGTAGGATCTGGCGTGCCCCGGCGAATCTGGAACGTCCGGTTTGCATGCCCGCGCGAGATCGGTTACGCTGGCGGTATGGCCAGCACCAAAGCACCGCCCACCGGGCGCTACCAGGCAGCGCAACCCCGGCCCGCCGAGCCCGCCGAGCCGCCGGCGTTCCCGGGCTGCAAGCCGGTGCACCTGCCGCGCACCGAGATCGACCGCTTCGAGGGACGCCTCGAGTATTGGGATTCGGCCACCGAGACCGCCTGGATCAGCGAGTCCGCCACGGCCTACCACGAGCGCCCGTCGCGCCTCCTGACGCGCTTGGCCGAGCGCATCGCCGAAGTGCGCGGCTCGCCGATCGAGTCGTACGGCTCGACCGACCTGCTGCTGCGCGACCCCGGCGGCGAACCGCGGCGCATCATGCAGGCCGACGAGTCGGTATACCTGCATCCGGCGCAGGCCAGGCGGCCGGGGGCCGCCATGGTGGTCGGCGAGGACGACTTTCCCGACGTGGTGCTGGAGGTTGACCACACCACCGACGTCCACCGCGGCAAGCTGGCGCTGTACGAATCGTGGGGCTTCCCGGAAGTGTGGGTGGAAGTACCGGACACGCCGTCGCCGAGCCGCCCGCACCGGCGCCGCCCGGGACTGACCATACATGTGCTGGAGCACGGCCGGTTCCGGGTTGCGGCCGAGAGCCGGGCATTTCCCGGCTGGCGGGCGGACGAGATTCACGTGGCGTTGAACGAACCGGAGCCGTCCGCGCGCACCAGCGCGGTGGTGGAGCGGGTCGGAGCGGCGCTCGGCGCGCGCGAAGGCACCGGCCCCGACGATGACCCGCTGCTGCGCTCGCAACGGCGCCAGGGGTACGAGCGCGGCCATGCTGCAGGTCGCGCGGAAGGCCGTGCACGGATGGTCCGGCAGATCCTGCGGTCGCGCGGCATTGCAGTGTCGGCGGGGTTCTCCGCCGCTACCGAAGCGTTCGCCGCGGCGTCCGAGGAGGCGCTGCTGGCGGCGGCGCTTGGCTGCGCCGATGAGGGGGAGTTCCTGGCCGCGCTCCGGCGCCCGCGCGACTCGGACGGCTGACCTTCTATGGGGCGCGGTGCGCGTCGAGGCGGCCGGCGGCGCCTCTGAGCCGCGGGTCGAGCAGGTCTCGCACCGCGTCGCCGAACATGTTGAGGGAGTAGACGACGATGGTCAGGCAGAGCCCCGGCCACAGCGCCAGCCAGGGCGCCTGCTCCATGTAGTGACGCCCTTCCCGGCTCAGCATCCCGCCCCAACTCGGAATCTGGGGAGGCAGACCGAAGCCGAGAAAGCTCAAGCTGGCTTCACTGATGATCACGCCGCCGATGTTGATGCTGAAGATGATGATCAGCGGCGCCATGATATTGGGCAGTACATGGCGGAACAGGGTTTCGGTCCTGCGCGTTCCCACGACCCTGGTGGCCAGAAAGTAGTCGTTCTCCTTGACGCCGATCACCGCCGCTCGGGCTACTCTCGAGCTGCCGATACCTCCCGTTATCCCCAGCACCAGGATGATCTGGGTCAGGCCCTGGCCCGCTATGGACATGATCGTCAACAACAGCAGCAGACCCGGAAAAGCCATCCAGGCATCCACGAAGCGCTGCATGACCAGGTCCGGTTTGCCGCCAAGAAATCCTGAAACGCCGCCGATCAGCACTGCCACCAGCACGTTCAGCGTGGTCGCGGCGAGGCCGACCAGCAACGAAATGCGGGCCCCGTAGAGCAGCCGGCTCAGAAAGTCTCGCCCGATGTAGTCGGTGCCCAGGAGATAGCGGGCAGATGAGCCCTGCAGCCGGTCCGCCGGGTGCACCTCGGCATAGGGATAAGGGGCGATAACGTCGGCAAAGATCGCCACCACGATCAGGATCAGGATGACCATGCCACTGATCGTCCCGAGCGGCTTTTGCCGCCACAGCCGGAGGAAGAAATCGGTAAACCGGCCGGTTCGCTCAATCATACCGCACCCTCGGATCCAGGACCGCGTACACCAGGTCGATCAACAGATTGATTGCCAGAACAGCGACGCCGAAAAACAGGTTCGTACCCTGGACCACCGGGTAGTCCCGGTCTCGCAGGGCATCGAGCATGAGACGACCGAGCCCCGGCAGGTTGAAGATGTTCTCCATGATCACGGCGCCGCCCACCAGGATCGGCAACTGCAGGCCGACCAGGGTCACCACCGGGATCAGGGTATTCTTGATGGCGTGTCTGATCACCACGACCCGTTCTCCCAATCCCTTGGACCAGGCGGTGCGGATGTAGTCCTGGCGAAGCACCTCCAGCATCATGGTGCGCGTCATCCGCATCGTGCTCGCCGACATGGCCGTGCCCAGAATCAGGCTGGGAATGAGGAATACGCCGATATTGCCGAGCGGGTCTTCGAAGAACGGAATAAGCTCCATCGGGGGTGACCAGCTCCACCAGATGCCGGGGTATATCATGACCATGATTCCGAGCCAGAAGTTCGGCATGGCCAGGCCGATGATGGCGATGGAACGCCCCGCGTAATCAGCGGCCGTGTCCTGGCGAACGGCAGAGTAGATGCCGACCGGCAGCGCAATCAGGAGGCCGAAGAAGATGGCCAGGAGGCCGAGTTCCAGCGTGACCGGCAATCTCCCCAATATCCGCTCCGCTACCGGCACCTCGTGCATCAATGAGTTGCCAAGGGTGCCGTGCATGAAAATATCTCTTGACCAGCGTCCGTACTGCACCCACACCGGCACGTCCAGTCCCAGCTTCTTGGCCAGCGCTTCCCGGTCCACCACGCTGACGTCGAAGTAGCCCAGCCTCAGCACCATGGCGTCCATGACATCGCCCGGGATGAAGCGCACCGAGAGAAAGACCAGAACGCTCAATATGAACAGGGTTGGGATGAGCAGCAACAGTCTCCTGATGATATAGGCGCGCAATCACTTCTCCGTTGATGCTCAGAACTGTCGCTCCGACAATGCGGAGGAGCCGGGAAATCCACGCGGCGGCGGTTCCCAGCTCCTCGCTGTCAGATACGTGGGCGAGGCTGCTCTCGCCGGCAGCCCGGGCTAGAAGCCCATCGACTCCTTCAATTCCTGGTCGATCCAGAGGCGGGCGAAGATGTTCACGGAGCGGTCCTGGCGTGAAACCTGGCCTTCCCCGTTGTAACCCTTCACCCAGGGCTGGGTCGCGCTGTAGCTGGGCGCTTTTGGCCCCCACAGCACCCAGTGTTTCGCCATGATGTACATGTCAGCCTGTTTGGCCGCCTGCTGCTGCTCCTCGACGGTGGTAGCGGCTGCGGTGGCCTCATACAGGGCGTCATACTCCGGGTCCTGCGGTCCGGGGGGGCTCCAGGAAGCTTGCGAGTAAAACGTCAGCAGCGGCACCAGCGGCGGATAGTCAAAGGCGCCGGCGGTCAAACCGAACAACAAGCCATCGAACGTATGTTCTCGCGCCATGGCGGCGCCGGTCGGCGTGTCCATCGTGGTGATCTCGGCTTCAATGCCGATGGCGGACCAGTAGGCGACCTGCAATTCCGCATAGCCCAGATCGGCGCGGATGCCCGGATCGACGAGGTTGAAGGGAAGCCTGAATCGAACACCGTCATCGCCGCGCGGGTAACCCGCCTCATCGAGCAATGCCTCCGCACCTTCCGGGTCATACCGATAGGTTCTTCGGACCTCTTCGGGCCATTCGTCGAGTGGCGTGTTGTAGCCGGGGACGCCCGTTCCTATCATCCCCTGAGGCTGCCAGTCGGCCGCTCCCCCCAGGTAGGTTTCGTTGATCGTCTCGAGGTCCAGGGCCATCTGCATGGCTTGGCGCACCCTGACGTCGTTGGTGGGCGACTCCACGCGCGCGTTGAAGGTGGGATTCAGACGCGCCAGGACATCCCAACTGTGCAGCGTGATTTCGGGGTTGGTCTTGCGCAGGCTCTCGGCGTCGTCAAGAGACCTGATCGCGCCGCCAATGAACCCAAGGTGATCCACCTTCCCGGAGCGCAGTGCGGCCAGCCATGTTGCCTTTTCCTTGATGATCAGGGCCTTCAACTCGTCGATGTAAGGCAGGCGGTTCTCCGGGTACTTCTCGTCGTTGCGCCAATAGCCGGGGTTCTTCGTATGGGTGAAGGAACTGCCCTCGACGAAGTCGGTCAGCTCATAGGGTCCGGTGCCGACCACGTTCCGCCAGTCATTGACATCGCCGTGTTGCTCGACCACCTCGGGAGGATTGATGAACGCACCCCAGTGGTTGAGGGAATCGCTCAGGAACGTGATGCTTGGCCTGCTCAGCTTCATCACCACCGTCCATTCGTCGGTGGCCGTTACCGATTCAACGGGTTCCCTGCCGAATTCTTCAAGAGCGGTGCTCCCTGCTCCACTGAATTCGCCCAGGCCGTAATAGCGGTGAAAGTTGTATTCGATGTCCTTGGCGGTGAGCTCGCGACCGTTCATCGGCGCCTTGTCGTGCCAGTGAACACCCTGGCGGATTGTGAAGACATACGTCAGCGGGTCGGGCCGCGACCAACTTTCCGCCAGCAGCCCGGTAAAGGCAAATTCTGGAATGAACAGGGGATGGAAGTTGAAGACGTCCCGGTCTATGGCCCAGTTTCCGATGCCGAGCTTCTCGATAACGCCACTGATGAGGTAGCCCGCACCAGCCCCGAACCAGGCGTCAGTCCGATTCGGATCGCCCGAAAAGACGTAGGTCAAGGTGCCGCCGTACTCGGGCGCAGTGACCATCTCGCCGGTGGTCGGATCGAGCACCATCTCCTTCTCCATCGCCGCGGCCGGCTCCTCCTCTGCGGCGGCAGCCCAAAGGCCGGTCGCGGCCAGGCTGAGCACGAGCGCAAACACGAAGGTGTGTGCGATTCTCGAAAGATTCATACTGATCTCTCCTCCATTTTCCGATTTGAGAGTTCTACCGTGGCGAGTTGCCGGTTCTCTGCCACTCTCGCGCCCGCAACGCGGGCGGCCAAACAGGGAGGGCAATCTCCGGTGGTCACGCACGCGACCCGAGCTTCATGAACTCGGGCCGCGCGCATGGTGAGGTTCGTGCGGTTAGTGCGGTTCTTTGAGTATCAGCGTGCACCTCCCTGTTGAGCGGACTTGGGCGGAAGCCGCTGCGTCATCAGCGGCACAGGTGGCGACAGAGTGGTGGATGTGGCTCGGTGAGCGTAAAGAGCGGTCAGTTACCGGGTGCCTGGTTTGTTGCGGAGCAGGACGGAGCAGGACGGAGCAGGACGGAGCGCTAGCGTTCGCGGCTAACGGGCGGCTGCGGTGGGCTGTGTGATCGCGCTTCATCCGCGTACCAAGCCGCCATTCTACCACGCGCCCGGCACCCGTCAAGCGCGCGGCCCACGATGGAAGCGTTCGGCCAGCTCGATCTGCTGGTGAACAACGCCGGGGTCGCGCAGCCGGGCAAGACACTGGAGCTCACGATGGACGACTGGCACTGGGATGGGGCCTCGTCATCCTCCTGAGCGGCGACGGTCTATTGCCGGGGGCTGCCGGTGCCGGTCGCTGGCACCGTCTCCTGGCGCGCTTCCCGCTCCGGCGGCGGTTCTGTGGAAGGCTCCGGGCGCCACGGCCCCAACACCGCTCCTTCGATGCGCGACAGGCGGCGATCGATATCCGTCACGTCTCGCCTCAGATCGTTCAAGGTCGCTTCCATGCGGTCCATGCGCTGATCCATGGGGTCCATGCGGGCGTTCAGGGTGGCCTGCGTGGTGCGGTGCGCGCCCAGCAACGCGAAGCCGAAGGTCAGGATCGCCGCCAACAGCGTTACTCCGACGCCCAGCACCGCGATGGTATCGCCGCTCATGCCGTTATCACCTCACCCACTCCTGATGATCACAGCATATACCGATGGGGAGGATAGCGTCACGCCCGTACAGGCGAACGAAGGCGAACGAGGCGAACCCACCATCCAGCCATGCGCGAGGTCTGCCGCCGCAGCGCCCCGACCGATAGCGCTTGCAGCCGGGACCACGGTCGCGGTGGGTCACCTTCGCGCGGGAGGTGTAGTCGCCCCACCTTTCCAACCGCCTGTGCGCCGTAGGCGCCGAGCCGGCCGCTGCCGCCGCGCAGCCGCGGCTTGGAACTCTTCGAACTTGGCCCTGTACCACTCGTTGTCGACCTCGGAGGTGTTCCATGATGTCCCGAGGAATTTCCCCAAAATGCCACGTGCGGCGCCCTTGTAAGCCCCTTCCGCGGTGATGAGCTCATAGCTCTTTCCATCTGTTCTTGCGGCCACGTGCTCAGCCGGCGCGGGCTCAGAATATCGTCCAGGAGAACAACCCACCCATCTCGTCATCCTCCTGAGCGGCGAGGGTCTATTGCCGGGGGCTGCCGGTGCCGGTCGCTGGCACCGTCTCCTGGCGCGCTTCCCGCTCCGGCGGCGGTTCCGTGGAAGGCTCCGGGCGCCACGGCCCCAACACCGCTCCTTCGATGCGCGACAGGCGGCGATCGATATCCGTCACGTCTCGCCTCAGATCGTTCAAGGTCGCTTCCATGCGGTCCATGCGCTGATCCATGCGGTCCATGCGCTGATCCATGCGGTCCATGCGGGCGTTCAGGGTGGCCTGCGTGGTGCGGTGCGCGCCCAGCAACGCGAAGCCGAAGGTCAGGATCGCCGCCAACAGCGTTACTCCGACGCCCAGCACCGCGATGGTATCGCCGCTCATGCCGTCATCACCTCATCCACTCCTGATGATCACAGCATATACCGATGGGAGGATAGCGTCACGCCCGTACAGGCGAACGAAGGCGAACGAGGCGAACCCACCATCCAGCCATGCGCGAGGTCTGCCGCCGCAGCGCCCCGACCGGTAGCGCTGGCCACACCGCCAGCCGCGGCGCGATCTCCATGTACTGGTGTCCCTCCCGGCTCAGCACGCCGCCCCAGCTCGGCACCGTGGTCGGCAGCCCGAACCCCAGGAACAGCGCGTACGAGAGGTCGGTAACGAGATTGACCAGCACCACCACGGCGGCGAACACCAGGTTGACGCCCGACACGATCGGCGCCTCGTTGCGGCTGCACACCGATGCCGGCCGCTACCGGCGCGACGTGCAGGTGACCAGCGGCTACCTGTCGAGCAACCCGCCCCGAGTCCACTTCGGCTTGCCCGCCGGCGAGCGCCCGAGGCGGCTCACCATCCGCTGGCCGGACGGGTCCGAGGACGTGGTCGACGCGGCGCACGGCCTGGCGGCCGACACGCTGCTGACCGTCACCCGGTAACACCCCACCGGGGGACCTGCAATCTTGCCTGCCCCCGAGGATACGAGGATGAGTCAGGCGCCAAGTTGGAGTGGGTTGCGCCGCCGCTGCTCGACGTGCTGGCGAAGCGCGAGCCGTGGACGATTATCCCCGATCCCTCACCAGCCGCAGAAAGTCCGCTTCGTCCCGGCACTCCAGCGCCGCCCGCACCAGATCCTCGGCCGAGACGCCGTCAAGCTCGGCCAGCCGCCGTGGCAGCGCGGCCGACACCGGCACGCCCCGGGTCTCGAATACCTGCAACACCGCCGCGGTCAGCGCCTCCACCCGACCTTCCCGGCGCTCGGCGCGCAGCAACGGGTCGTCTTCCGGCCCCGTGCCTTCCGCCGCACCCAGCGTTCGCCCCACCCGGCGCAACGCCGCGATGGTTGCGTCCGCCAGCTCGTCCTCGTTCAGCGCGATGTGAATCTCCGCCGCCGTCCAGCCCGGAAACGCCCGGCTACTCGACGCCGTGCGATAGCCTTCGTCCGCCAACAGGTGAATCGTCAAGCCGGGACGCAGCCCCGCCGGACGGCTCGGCGACGCCGTGTCTGGCACCTCCACCCACACTTCCGGAAACCCCCACGACTCGTAGAGTTCAAGCTTGCCGCGGCGTACGTCGGTGGTGTTGTCCACCTCCAGCACCACGTCCGGCAGCACGTCGCTGCCCACCTCGATGGCGGGACCCCAGGGCCGCGTCGCGCGCGGCCGCAGATACACCGTCTGGTCTGCCTCAAGGATACGCAGATAGGCGCCGTCCGCATCGCGCATCAGCAGGTCCGCGGCACCGAACGTCTCAATCGGCGAACCCCGCGTCTGGGCGATCAGCGTGAGCAGCGCCGCCAAGCGCTGCGGTGGCCGTTCGTGGTAGGTGCTGACCGGCTCGCACACCATGGCGACTTCCGTAGCGGCGTCCCAGTACTCGATGCGACCGTCGTAAGCGGCAATCTCATCACGCGATATACGCACCGGCCGACAGCCGGGAAACTCCGGCCGCTCCGGCTCGCGCCCATCCGCCGGCCGCGGCACCGCGGTCACACTGTACTCAGCCATGGCGCCGATCTTAACACATGGCGGCTCCTGCAATGCAGGCGCTATGACGCGCGGCACGCGGCTGAAATCCCTCGGCAGCTTGGTTGTATGAACGGGGCGATGCTTTGCGTTTGACAACTACCGTCCGCCGCCGTGATTATCGGTGCCATGCATGGAGGCGCCATGAAAGACTATAGAGACAAGGTAGCGGTGATCACCGGCGCAGGGCGCGGCATCGGCCGAGGGATCGCCCTCCGTTGTGCCAAGGAGGGGATGAAGGTCGTCTTGGCCGGATTCGGGATGGAACCCCTCACCAGGACCGCCGCCGACCTGGAGGCGCTGGGGGCGGAGACGCTGATCGTCCAGACGGATGTATCCGAGGCAGCACAGGTGGAGAACCTGGCAGCAGCCACGATCGAAGCCTTTGGCCACGTCGACCTGCTGGTGAACAACGCCGGGGTCGCCCAGCCGGGCAAGACACTGGAGCTCACACTGGACGACTGGAACTGGGTAATGGGGGTCAATTTCTACGGAGTGCTTCATGGCCTGCGTGCATTCGTCCCCCGCATGATCGAACGGAAGCAACCCAGTCACGTGGTCAATGTCTCATCCCTTTCCGGCGTGCTCCCGGCGGGCGGGTCGTACGGGGTCTCGAAACATGCCGTACTGGTGCTGACCGAGTCGCTATATCGGGAGTTGGCCGAGTCGGCGCCCCACGTCAAGGTTTCGGTGCTCTGCCCGGGTTGGGTGGCGACCGAGTTTTACCGCGTGGATCAATCTCGTCCCGAACGTTTCAAAGGGGCGACGACCGAGGTCACCGACGAGTACCGGGAGACTTGGCGCGGGTGGCTGACCGCAGGAATCACGACCGACCAGCTCGCCGGGATCCTGTTCGACGGCCTGGCGCACGACCAACTGTACATCGGCGTCCAGGGCTTCCGGGCAGCGGGGCAGGATGTCGGAGAGTCGATTATGGCCCGGGCTCAGAATATCGTCCAGGAGAAGAATCCACCCATCTCGTAACCTGATCTATCCCGTTCTCGATGTCGGCCAAGTGCTTGATCAGCGTCCGTGCGCTGGGGACCAAGGTTGCTGACCGCCTGTGCGCCGTAGGCGCCGAGGCGGCCGCTGCCGCCGCGCAGGCGCAGGTCGAGCAGGTCGCGCACCGCGTCGCCGACCATGTTCAGGCAGTACACCACCACCGTCCGGCGATTGTCGCCCTCCGCGACATCTTCACGGTGGTACCGCTTGACGCGCAGATTCTCGATCAATCGATCGACTCTGCCCGTGGCGACTTCGAGGATGCGATCCAGCTTCACTCGGCGGTCAGGGTTGGAGCACGCTATCTGGTGACGAGGAACAGGGCGCGTTCTCACGCCACGGCGGCATCCCCCTGCGCGTGGTCGACCTGCCGGGACGCGCGGATCGCCGCCCTGATCGGCAGATCGGCAGCACCGCCTTCATGCGCAAGCAGGCCGGCTTCGCCTGTTCCGTGCCAGGTCGCGTCGCCGGTCAGGCGTCGGCGGTCTCGAAGGCGGTGATGTTGCGGGAGGCGCGGCTGAACTCGACGCCGATGAGATGGATGGGGGCGCCGGCCGCGCGGTACTTGTCGGCGTAGCGGCGCTCCTGCAACTGGGCGAGCGCGGAGCCGGGCGGCGCCATCTCCGCCACCTTGAACTCGAACAGGTAGACGTGGCCGGCGGTGCGCACCGCCATGTCCAGCCGCCCGTGGCTGCTCGACTCCTCCACGGCGATGTCGTAGCCGAGCGCGGCGAAGTAGGAGTAGAACACGCTGGCGTAGAAGCCTTCGTAGTCGGCGATGTCGTTGTTGGTGTACCAGTGGTACGGGATGCTGGCGAAGAAGGCGTGGAACAGCACCTTCAGGCCGGCGCAGTCGTGCGCCTCCAGCAGGCTTGCAAGGCGGATGCTGTTGGTGGTCTGGTGCGCGGTGTCCCGCACCAGGTGGCGCAGCAGGACCCGGTTCAGGCTCTGCCGCACCTCCCGGTTGGGATAGCCGAGCCGGTACAGCGCCTCGCCGCCCAGCCGCTCTTCGGCGGTGATGGTCAGGTAGCCGGTCTGGAACAGCAGCGCCTCGGTGCCGATCTGATCCACGTCGAACGTGGACAACAACTCGGCGGTGCCGACCATGTCATCGAGCGACACCGTCGAGACGCGGCGTTCGAACAGCTTGTCGACCAGGAACGCCGGTGTACCAGTCTCGAACCAGTGATCGGCGAACTTGCGGCGGCGCAGGAACAGCAGCACGTCGTAGGGGTTGTACACCTTCTCCGTGCCCAGCCAGCTATAGCCGTTGTACCACTCGCGCACCCGCTCCCGGTCCACCCCGCCGAACTCGGGCGCGAACACCTCGTCCAGGTCGTCCTCCGTGTAGCCACAGATCGACGAGTACACCGGATCGAGCGTGATGTCGGTGAGGTTGTTCAAGTCCGAGAAAAGGCTCACCTTGGTGAATTTGCTCACTCCCGTCACGAACGTGAACCGTACGTGGGCGTCGCTCGACTTGATCATCCCATAGAAGCCGCGCAGGAAGTCGCGGTTGGCCACTGCCATCTCCGGGTCGGCGAGCGCATCGAGGATCGGCTTGTCGTACTCGTCAACCAACACCACGACCCGCTGCCCGGTCCGGCGATGCATGGTCTGCAGAAGTCGCCGTAAGCGTCCCGGCGCGCCCACCTCGCGCGCCGGAACACCCGCCGTCTCTTCCAGGTACTCCAGTTGGAGCGTCACGTCCTCGTTCAGACTCCCCGGTTCCTTGAAGCTGCCGCCGGCGAAGTCCAGCCGCACTACCGGGCAGCGTTCCGACCAGTTCCAGCGGTCGTGCACGTGCAGGCCCCTGAACAGTGGTTCGTTGCCTTCGAACAGTTCCTTCAGCGTGTCCAGGAACAGGCTCTTGCCGAACCGGCGGGGACGTGACAGGAAGTAATGGGCGCCTTCGTCGAGCAGACGTTCGATGAAGTTCGTCTTGTCCACGTAGTAGCAGTCCTGCTCCCGCAGCTTGCGGAACGTCTGCATGCCGATCGGCAGTCTACGCCTGGTCACCAGTTCATCCTACCCCACCGCGCGGCGGCACGAAACCGGGCGCATCGCCTCACGCCAATCCACACGAACGGTAACCGTCGCCGACCGGCAGCGCTTGCAGCCGGGACGACGGGCTCCGTGGGTCACCTTCGTGCGGGAGGTGTAGTCGCCCCTCCTTTTCCGACCGCCTGGGCGCCGTAGGCGCCGAGGCGGCCGCTGCCGCCGCGCAGGCGCGGGTCGAGCAGGTCGCGCACCGCGTCGCCGACCATGTTCAGGCAGTACACCACCACCGTCAGACACAGGCCCGGCCACACCGCCAGCCGCGGCGCGATCTCCATGTACTCGCGCCCCTCCCGGCTCAGCATGCCGCCCCAGCTCGGCACCGTGGTCGGCAATCCGAACCCCAGGACCACGGCCTTGAAGGATGGCACCATGACCTCACCGATGTTCGACCTGGAGCACGTCGAGGTCTCGCCCAGCGGGCGCTACCAAGCAGCGCAACCCCGGCCCGCCCAGCCCGCCGAGCCGCCGGCGTTCCCGGGCTGCACGCCGGTGCACCTGCCGCGCACCGAGATCGACCGCTTCGAGGGGCGGCTCGAGTATTGGGATTCGGCCACCGAGACCGCCTGGATCAGCGAGCCCACCACTTCCTATCACGAACGCCCGTCGCGCCTGGTGACCCGCTTGGCCGAGATGGTTGGCCGGGTGCGCGGGTCGCCGATCGAGTCGTACGGCTCGATGGACCTGCTGCTGCGCGACCCCGACAGCGAGCCGCGGCGCATCATGCAGGCCGACGAGTCGGTGTACCTGCATCCGGCGCGCGCCAAGCTGCCGGGGGCCGCCATGGTGGTAGGCGAGGACGACTTTCCCGACGTGGTGCTGGAGGTGGATCACACCACCGACGTGCACCGCGGCAAGCTCGCGCTGTACGAATCGTGGGGCTTCCCGGAAGTGTGGGTGGAGGTGCCGGACACTCCGTCGCCGAGCCGGCCGCACCGGCGCCGCCCGGGACTGACCATTCATGTGCTCGAGCACGGCCGGTTCCGGGTTGCAACCGAGAGCCGTGCATTTCCCGGCTGGCGGGCCGAGGAGATTCACTTGGCGCTGAACGAGCCGGTGCCGTCGGCGCAGACGAGCGCGGCGGTGGAACGGGTTGCAACGGCGCTCGGTGAGCGCGAAGGCACCGGCCCGGACGACGACCCGCTGCTGCGCTCGCAACGGCGCCAGGGGTTCGAGCGCGGCCTGGCGGAAGGTCGCTTACGGATGGTCCGCCAGATTCTGCGGTCACGGGGCATTGCAGTGTCGGCGCGGTTCTCCGCCGCTGCGGAAGCGCTCGCCGCGGCGTCCGAGGAGGCGCTGCTGGCGGCGGCCAACCTGCAGTTGCTGACCGGCGGCCGCTACGGTGTTCGGCATCGGTGCCGGATGGGTCGAGCGCGAGTACCACGCCTATGACTACGAGTTCCCGAAGCCGGCCGTGCGCATCGCCCAACTGGACGAGGCCGTGCAGATCGTCAGAAAGCTCTGGACCGAAGCGCCCGCCACCTTCCACGGCAGCTACTACCGGGTCACCGACGCCTACTGCGAACCGCGGCCGGACCCCGCACCGCCACTGTTGATCGGCGGTGGCGGCGAACAACTGACCCTGCGGGTGGTGGCCAAGTACGCCGACTGCACGTACTGGCGCCCCTCGCGGCTCATCATGCCCCCAGCTCGGCACCGTGGTCGGCAGCCCGAACCCAAGGAAGCTCAGCGATTCTCCCGGGCGGGCGTTCACCCTGTTCGAAGTCGGACGCGGCCTGCTTCGACAACTGCTAGTTTGCCCTCAATCATCGACAGTATTTCTTCCCGTCGGAGGAATGTCGTCAGCAACCTTAGTATGAAGGAAGTCGTTGCGTGACGAGGTAGACGCAAGACCACGATGCCAGCATGACTTGACGGAGGATATCGCCGGACATCCCCGAACCCCGAATCGCCAGTGAGTAGGCATAACTCTTTCGACCGCGCATATTCCGCGATCTGCTCGTCACTGGAGGCCGCCATCCCTATGTCCCGAACGTCAACCGACTCGTGACCGCTAGCGGCGATCACACTACCTACAGCGCGGGGTAGATCCGCGTCGATGATGAATCGCAAACCGATCAGGTTGCAGGTAGAGGAAAAACCTCTTCTGCTTCGACGAGTTCCTCGGCGTACTCAAGAGCGGCCCGTACATCTGCGTCTACAACGTCATATTCTTCGCAAATCTCTTTTCGCGTTGCCCCACCTGCAAGGCTTCCAATAATTCGATGCACAGGCACCCGAGTCCCTCGCACCACCGGCTTCCCATGACGGATAGAGGGGTCGATCATTATTCGTTCATTCATCCTGTCACCTCCATGCGAGTGAGACGTTGCAACTCTCACAACAGCGGAAACCCATACGCCACGCTGGGAGGCTCTGCTTGTATCTGCTTGTACCAGCGTAACACCGCAGGGACTCTCCGCGAGTGATTCGGCTGCCATACTACGCTTCAGGCGGCACCTCAGCAAGCGCGCCGGCCCTCCCTGGACTGACCGCTCGGTGGTTCACTTCCGCGCGGGCCGTGCGGTCGAATCGGCTTGTCCGACCGCCTGCGCGCCGTAGGCGCCGAGGCGGCCGCTGCCGCCGCGCAGGCGCGGGTCGAGCAGGTCGCGCACCGCGTCGCCGACCATGTTCAGGCAGTACACCACCACCGTCAGACACAGGCCCGGCCACACCGCCAGCCGCGGCGCGATCTCCATGTACTCGCGCCCCTCCCGGCTCAGCATGCCGCCCCAGCTCGGCACAGTCGTGGGCAGGCCGAACCCCAGAAAGCTCAAGCTGGCCTCGCTGATCACCACCGCGCCGATGTTGATGCTGTAGATCACGATCAGCACCGGCGCGATGTTGGGCAGCAGGTGGTGCAAGAGGGTCCGCCAGCGCGAGCTGCCCACCGCCCGCGCCGCCTCGAAGTAGACCTGCTCCCTGGCGCCGATCACCGCGCCCCTTACCACCCGCGAGCCGCCGATGCCGCCCAGCACCCCCAGCACCACGATGATCTGCAGCACCCCCCGGCCGACCACCGACATCACCGTCAGCAGGATCAGCAGGCCGGGAATCGACATCCAGGCATCGACCAGCCGCTGCACCGTCGGGTCGAGCCGGCCGCCGATGAAGCCGGACGCGCCGCCCACGACCAGCGCCACCAGCACGTTGACGGCGGTCGCGGCCAGGCCGACGCCGAGGGTGAGGCGGGCGCCGTAGATCAGCCGGCTGGCGAAGTCGCGGCCCAACTGGTCGGTGCCCAGCGGGTAGCGCGCCGAGGAGCCCTGCAGCCGGTCCATCAGGAACACCTCGTTGGGACCGAAAGGGGCCAGCACGTCGGCCAACAGCGCCACCAGGATCAACAACAGCAGCACGATCCCGAGCACCACCGCCAACGGCTTCTCCCGGCGCAGCCGGACAAAGAAATCGGCGAACGCGCCCATCGGCGCCTTCCCTACCGATAGCGCACGCGCGGGTCGATCAGCGCGTACGAGAGGTCGGTAACCAGATTGACCAGCACCACCACGGCGGCGAACACCAGGTTGACGCCCGACACGATCGGGTAGTCCCTGATCGAAAGCGCATCCACCAGCAGCCGCCCCAGCCCCGGCAGGTTGAAGATGTTCTCGATGATCACCGAGCCCCCCACCAGGATCGGCACCTGCAGGGCGACCAGGCTGACCACCGGGATCAGGGTGTTCTTGACGGCGTGGCGCAGGATCACCGATCGCTCCAGCAGGCCCTTGGCCCACGCGGTCCTGATGTAGTCCTGTCTGAGCACCTCCAGCATCATGGTCCGCGTCATCCGCATGGTGGCCGCGGACAGATAGGTCCCGAGGATCAGGCTGGGCACGGCGAATCCCGCCAGGCTCCCGAGCGGGTCGTCCGCGAAGGAGACCAGCACCAACGGTGGGGACCAGCGCCACCAGATGGCGGGAAACAGGATCACCATGGTGGCCAGCCAGAAGTTGGGCGTGGCCAAGCCGAGGATGGCCAGCGAACGGCCCACGTAGTCGGCGGCGGTATCCTGGCGGATCGCCGAGTAGATACCGACCGGCACGGCGATCACCAGCCCGATGACGATCGCCATCAGGCCGAGCTGAACGGTCACCGGCAGCCGCTGGGCGATGCTCTGCTCCACGGTGTCGCCGCCCATCAGTGGCTCGCCGAGCGTGCCGCGCAGCACGATCCCGCCCACCCAGCGCCCATACTGGACGTAGACCGGCACGTCCAACCCCAGCCGGCGCTCCATGGCTGCGCGGTCGATCCCCTCATGCCCGAGTCTCGACCAGGAGCGTTCCATTTGCATTTGCATGACGTCGATGACATCGCCCGGGAGGAAGCGGACCAACAGAAACACCAGGACGGTCACGAGGAACAGGGTCGGGATGACCATCAACAGCCGCCGGACGGCATACGCCCTCATGCATTACGCTCCATCGTTTGTGGGGGACTGAGCTAGCAGCCCGTGGCGAAACTCCGGCTGCTAGGAGCAGGGCCGGCCGCCGGCCGTGCGCGACCCCACCCCAACTGCACACGCGCCGCGCGCTACGGCTTCAGGCTGCTGTCGAACCAGATGCGCCAGAAGACTGCTCTGGCCCATCCCATCGTGGACTCGCCGTTGAATCCCGCGACCCACGGCTGGACCACGTTGAACTGCGGCCCAATTGGCCCGAACAGCTGCCAGAACTGCTCGATCGAGTACATATCCAGCTCGCGGAGCGCTGCGTTTTGCTCGTCCAGCGTGGTCGCGCCAGCGGCCTCGTCGAACTTGGCCTGGTACCACTCGTCGTCGACATTGGAGGTGTTCCATCCTGCCGTCGGAAGGAATTTCCCCAGAATCTGGATTGCGGGGCACTTGCACGCCCCTTCCGCGGTGATGAGCTCATATTCTCGTGCGTTTCTTCTCGCCCCGTACTCAGCTCCCCCTCGCACCTCGGCCTCTACCTTGACGCCGATGGCGTCCCAGTAACTGATCAGGAGCTCTGTGTGGTTCAGGTCGAATCGCTCCTGGTGCAGAATCTCGGTCTTGAATCTGACGCCGTCGTCGCCGCGCGGATAGCCCGCCTCGTCGAGCAGCGCCTCGGCACCGGCCGGGTCATACTCGAATACCTTCCTGACATCTGCCGGCCAATCCTCGAACGGGACCGCGACGGCCGCATTGAAGCGGCTGACCTGCCCCTGCGGGATGGTATCTGCAAAGCCCTTGTAGAATCCCTGGTCGATCTCCTCGAGGTTGATCGCCATCTGCAGCGCCTTGCGTACCCGGATATCGCCAAAGGGCTCCACCTGGGTGTTCGGGGCCACCGCATTGTCCGACCGCAGGCCATACGGAGACGGCACCAGCTCCGGGTTGGTCCGCTGCAGGCTCTCGAGCTGATCGATAGTCCGCAATTGGGTGAGCGTGAGCGCCCCCACGTAGTCGAGCTGGCCGGTGCGCAGCGCCGACAGGTAGGTCGCCGCTTCGGGCATGATCAGCCCGCGTAACTGGTCGAAATAGGGGAGGCGGTTGTCCGGAAACTTCTCGTCGAAGCCCCAGTAGTCGGGATTCTTGTCATAGGTGATTGAACTGCCCTTGGTCCAGTCGGTCAGGGAATAGGGTCCGGTGCCGACCAGATCCCGCCAGTCCTCGCCGTCCCCCTCTGCCCGGATGACCTCGGGCGGGTAGATAAGGTTAATCGGCCCCTGGATGATCTTGGCAAGAACAGAGACGCTTGGCCTCGCCAGCTTGAACTCCACTGTCGAGTTGTCGGTGGCCGTTACCGACTCGACCTCGACGCCGGCCAAGAGATCGGATCCGTACAACCGCTCGGTGAAGCCGCTGCCGAGGCCCATCATCCGGTGGTAGTTGAATTCGATGTCCGCGGCGGTCAGCGCGCGACCGTTCATCGGCGCCTTGTCATGCCAGCGAACGCCGTCGCGGATGTTGAGGATGATGGTGAGTGGGTCGGGTTGCGACCAGCTTTCAGCCAACGCCCCCGTCGTGTTCGCCGGCGCGACGAGCACGTTGAAGTCGAACTCATCTCTCGGCAGCGCCCAATCCGCGATGCTCACCAGCTCCAGCACGTGACTGACTATCGTAACCGCTCCGAAGCTGTCGGTGCTGGCTGGCTCTTCCTTGAGTGCAAAGGTGAACGTGCCGCCGTACTCGGGCGCGCTGATCATCTCGCCGGTGGTGGGGTCGAGCACCATCTCCTTCTCGACCGCGGCCGCCTCCTCGCCGGCGGGGGCGGCAAACGTAACGGTAGCCACCAGCGCGAACACCAGCGGCAGCACCATGAGTCTGGGAGTCATAACGTACTCCTCCTCGTTGTCGGGATCGGGACCGCGCCCCGTTGCCCGTGGTTCTCTTGGGCCGAAGACTTCGGCCTTCTCGCATGGTCGTGGTAGTGGTCGCACCCGAAGCGGGAGACAGCGCCGCGAGCGCCGGTTTCTCGGCGAGCGAGACGAGCGGTCAGTTACCGGGTGCTTGGTTTGTTTCGGAGCAGGACGGAGCAGGACGGAGCGCTTAGCGTGCGCGGCTAACGGGTGGCTGCGGTGGGCTGTGTGATCGCGCTTCATCCGCGTACCAAGCCGCCATTCTACCACGCGCCCGGCACCCGTCAAGCACGCGGAATCTGTCGGCTGGAACGAGGCCAAGTCGCAATACCTGCCGCGCCTGCGCTCCGGTGCCGCCGCCGACGCCGGCGATCGGTCGCTGCAGAAGATGGCGCAGACGGTCACCCCGGAGGACCTGTTCGCGCCGGTGATCCTGGCCCTGGTCTGAGCGAGCAATCCGGGGCGAGACCCAATCAACCCGTTGGTACTACGTCTCAGACGCTCGAAGCGGAGTCAACGCCCTATCTCCCACGATCAACCCGCGGCCAACCGCACGCAGGCCGGCCTCGACTTGGCCGATGTGCGAACGGTGACGCACGTCCAGCAGGCGGCGTACCGCAGACTGGCTTACCCCAAGCCGTCTTGCAAGCTCAACCTGGGTCACGTTCTGCCGCCGCATCGCCGTGTACAATGCGAGCTTGGCCGCCACAACCGACGGCACTGCTACCAACTCCTGGCCGGCGACGACATCACTCGGAACGGGGATCTCGCGGCGCCCATCCACGTAGAAGCTCAGCGCGACGGCGAGCGCATCCGTGGCCTTCTCAAGGGCTTGGGCTCGATCATCGCCACACGTCAACGCTTCGGGCACGTCGGGGAACGACACCGAGAAGCCTCCGTCGTCCAATTCCGGGGTCAGTACGCAGGGGTAGGTGTACCGCATCAGAACTCCTCCTTGCTGATCCCGAGTTGTTTGAGCATGGCATGATAGGTTTACAACCGTCAGCCAGGTGCTTGATCAGCGTCCGGGCGCGGGGGACAATCGGTCATGAGCACGTTGAGATTCGGCTGGCATATGCCCTCGTTCCCGGTCGACGGCAGCAGCGGGCCCCGGTTCGTGGAGCAGGTTCGTGCTTCCCTGGACCGGCTGCATCCGCACTTCGAATCGGTCTGGGTCGACGACCACCTGTGGCCGTGGGCCAGTTGGCAGCCTGCCGACACGCCGTTCCTCGAGTGCGTCAGCACTATCGCCCACTTCGCCACCGTCTATCGCGACCTCACCTTCGGATCTTTCGTGTTCTGTCAGAGCTACCGCACCCCGGCCGTACTGGCGAAGACGGCGGCCAACCTGCAGTTGCTGACCGGCGGCCGCTACGTGTTCGGCATCGGTGCCGGATGGGTCGAGCGCGAGTACCACGCCTATGACTACGAGTTCCCGAAGCCGGCCGTGCGCATCGCCCAACTGGACGAGGCCGTGCAGATCGTCAGAAGGCTCTGGACCGAAGCGCCCGCCACCTTCCACGGCACCTACTACCGGGTCACCGACGCCTACTGCGAGCCGCGGCCGGACCCCGCACCGCCACTGCTGATCGGCGGTGGCGGCGAACAACTGACCCTGCGGGTGGTGGCCAAGTACGCCGACTGGTGGAACGTCACGGCGGGCACGCCCGAATCTTACGCCCACAAGCTCGAGGTGCTGCGCGGCCACTGCGCCGCGGTCGGACGCGACTACCACCGGATCGTCAAGACCTGGGCGGCGGAGGCACTTGCCGTGGCCGCCACCGAGAAGCAGGCGCGGCGCATCGCCGAGGCCTCGCCTCACAAGAGTGATCCGATCGTCGGCACCCCGGAGCAGGTCGCCGAACGGGTGCAGGCCTACATCGATGCCGGCGTGCAGTACGTCATCGTGCGCGCCATCGACTTCCCGAGCACCGAGGGCATCGAGCTGTTCGCCCAGGAGGTGATACCGCGCCTGTCGCTCCCGCGCTGAGGTCTCAGCTTCCGGTATCGGGTATGCGGCTGGACACCGATGCCGCCAACTACCGGCGCGACGTGCGGCCGTGGAGAGGCGCTGAACTCGACGCCAATGAGATGGATGGAGTCGCCGGCGGCGCGGTACTTGTCGGCGTAGCGGCGCTCCTGGAGCTGGGCGAGGGCGGAGCCGGGGGGCGTCATCTCGGCCACCTTGAACTCGAACAGGTTGACGTCAAGCGCGCGGAATCACGCTACCATGAAGATTGGAGTTATGAAGATTGGAATTCAGCACATGGAAAGATGCCCAGTCCGGTTCTGCGTACCGCGACCCGTCAACCCGTTGGTACTACGTTACGGCTGCCTGACGCTTCGTTCACGAATGTCAGGAAACCCTCGCCGGCGAGTTGCCGATTGGCATCCAGCAACTCGACTCCGTACACCTTCCCGTCGGGCGAAAGGTCAACATGCAAACTTTCGCTCACCTTGATCGTCTCAACTTCCCCCGTAGACTCGCGAAATCGGATATAGCCGATATTATAGCGTGGGTCATAGGTGACGGTCATGTTGCTCCCTGATCGCACTCAATAGAACTTCAACATCCGCCGGGGCGCACCGCCGGCAGCTCGAAGCCGGCACGCCAAGAGGTGTCGAGGCGGGTTGAGAACGCATGTAGATCAGGATTCGTAGAGAGTAGTAGCATTCTCAAGCCCGCTTCCACCAACACCGCACGAGGACGCGTGCAGGGTGATCCCATGCTGACGGAGGTGATGGA
This sequence comes from Spirochaetia bacterium, assembly GCA_965208575.1. Lineage (GTDB taxonomy): Bacteria > Spirochaetota > Spirochaetia > SZUA-6 > Bin103 > Bin103. The sequence goes on from CBDBOV010000005.1 coordinate 141,811, forward strand.
GGGACAAACGCCGGCTCGGTGAGCAAGCAAGTTCGTGACGGCGAATTCGTCGGGCCTCAGTCTCCGCCTGCGCACGGCCGTCACCCCGACAGGACGCGCCGCACCTCGTCCGCATCCACCGCCAGCGCCCGGGCGATCGCCTCGGCATCCTGTCCCAGGCCATGCAGGCGGCGGATCGCCTGCGCGAGCAGCAGGCGCCGCTGCTGTTCCGCCTGCTGTTGCGCCTGTTCCGCCTGCTGTTGAGCCCGCTCCGCTCGCCGTGCCCGCTCCCGCTCCTGCTGCGCCTGCTGCCGCTCCTGCTCCGCACGACGCTCGTGATGCTCCACCTGCCGCGCCAGCAGCATCGAGTCCCGAAACAGCAGGTCCTCACCCTCCATGTTGCGGCGCACCCCCTCCTCCGCCATCGCCTGCCGCAACTGCCGCAGCACGAAGGCGCACTCCACCGGGTACTCCCCTTCCTCGATCGTCAGCACGTGCGCGTCCCCCCGCCCGTTGCCTTTCACCAGGCCTTGGTCGAAGATCGCCAGCAGCCGCTCCAGCTCGTCCCGCCGCCGGCTCGCCAGCCGCGGGATCTGGATGATGTGGCTGCGGTGATGAATCCCCTCCACCAGCGGATGGCTCGCCTCAAGCTCCCGCCCCGTGCGCCGCTCGGTCACCTGCGGGCACACGTCGATCACCGCCTCGTCCGACAGGTCATCCAGGGCGTAGCCCAGGAAGTAGATGGTCACGATCGGCACCGCCTCGGTGCGGCCCGACGGATGGGTAAGGATGTTGTCGCCGCTGCCGATCTGCTGGCCCAGGTAGCGCCGGAAGCGCTCGATCACGGTCGGCGCGTTGGCCTTCTGAATCTCGATCAGCACCTGCCGCTCACTGCCGTCGCGGGTCTGAACCCGAGCAGCGAAGTCCATGCGCAACAGCGTCAGCGGCAGGTCGTGCTGCGGGTCTTCGGGGGTGCGGCGCACGGCGGTCTCCTGCGGGCTGACGGTGAGCGACTGCACCGCGAGGCCGGTGATCCTGCCGATCAGCAGGCGGGCGACGCGCTGGTCCTGCATCAGGTACTTGAACACCACGTCGTAGATCGGGTTGGCGACGTCCACGCCCGCATTGAACCTGCGCCCCGCGCGGTCAGTCAATCGCCGTGCCCGTGTTGCGGATGATCGGTGCGGCGTATGAACGGGGCGATGCTTTGCGTTTGACAACTACCGTCCGCCGCCGTGATTATCGGTGTCGTGCATGGAGGCGCCATGAGAGACTACAGAGGCAAGGTCGCGGTGATCACCGGCGCAGGGCGCGGCATCGGCCGGGGGATCGCCCTCCGTTGTGCCAAGGAGGGGATGAAGGTCGTTGTGGCCGGATTCGGGATGGAACCCCTTACCAGGACCGCCGCAGACCTGGAGGCGCTGGGGGCGGAGACGCTGATCGTCCAGACGGATGTATCCGAGGCAGAACAGGTGGAGAGCCTGGCAGCAGCCACGATCGAAGCCTTCGGCCAGGTCGACCTGCTGGTGAACAACGCCGGGGTCGCGCAGCCGGGCAAGACACTGGAGCTCACACTGGACGACTGGCACTGGGTAATGGGGGTCAATTTCTACGGCGTGCTCCATGGCCTGCGTGCGTTCGTGCCCCGCATGATCGAACGGAAGCAGCCCAGTCACGTGGTCAATGTCTCATCCCTCTCCGGCGTGCTCCCGGCGGGCGGGTCGTACGGGGTCTCGAAACATGCCGTGCTGGTCCTGACCGAATCGCTGTACAAGGATTTGGCCGAGTCGGCGCCCCACGTCAAGGTTTCGGCGCTCTGCCCGGGTTGGGTGGCGACCGAGTTTTACCGCGTGGATCAATCTCGTCCGGAGCGTTTCAAAGGGGCGACGACCGAGGTGACCGACGAATACCGGGAGACTTGGCGCGGGTGGCTGACGGGTGGAATCACGACCGACCAGTTGGCCCAGATCCTGTTCGACGGCCTGGAGCAAGACCAGTTGTACATCGGCGTCCAGGGCTTCCGGAAAGCGGGCCAGGATGTCGGAGAAGCGGTTGTGGCCCGGGCTCAGAATATCGTCCAGGAGAACAACCCACCCATCTCGTAACCTGGTCGTTCCCGTTCTCGATGTCAGCCAGGTGCTTGCTCAGCGTTCGGGCGCCGGCGACAATCGGTCATGAGCACGTTGAGATTTGGCTGGCATTATGCCCTCGTTCCCGGTCGACGGTAGCAGCGGGCCCCGGTTCGTGGAGCAGGTTCGGGCTTCCCTGGACCGTCTGCATCCGCACTTCGAATCGGTCTGGGTCGACGACCACCTGTGGCCGTGGGCCGGTTGGCAGCCTGCGGACACGCCATTCCTCGAGTGCGTCAGCACTATCGCCCACTTCGCCACCGTCTATCGGGACCTCACCTTTGGATCCTTCGTGTTCTGTCAGAGCTACCGCACCCCGGCCGTGCTGGCGAAGACGGCGGCCAACCTGCAGTTGCTGACCGGCGGCCGCTACGTGTTCGGCATCGGTGCCGGATGGGTCGAGCGCGAGTACCACGCCTATGACTACGAGTTCCCGAAGCCGGCCGTGCGCATCGCCCAGTTGGACGAGGCCGTGCAGATCGTCAGAAAGCTCTGGACCGAAGCGCCCGCCACCTTCCACGGCACCCACTACCGGGTCACCGACGCCTACTGCGAGCCGCGGCCGGACCCCGCACCGCCACTGCTGATCGGCGGTGGCGGCGAACAACTGACCCTGCGGGTGGTGGCCAAGTACGCCGACTGGTGGAACGTCACGGCGGGCACGCCCGAATCCTACGCCCACAAGCTGGGGGTGCTGCGCCGGCACTGCGACGCGGTCGGCCGCGACTACCACCAGATCGTCAAGACCTGGGCGGCGGAGGCACTGGCCGTGGCCGCCACCGAGAAGCGGGCGCGGCGCATCGCCGAGGCGTCGCCCCACAACAGTGATCCCATCGTCGGCACCCCGGAGCAGGTCGCCGAACGGGTGCAGGCCTACATCGATGCCGGCGTGCAGTACGTCATCGTGCGCGCCATCGACTTCCCGAGCACCGAGGGCATCGAGCTGTTCGCCCAGGAGGTGATGCCGCGCCTGTCGCTCCCGCGCTAAGGTCGATCGACCCGCGGCGGGCCGGCCGGGCGTCCGCCAGCGCGAACTGCCGACCGCCCGCGCAGCCTTGTAGTTGTAGGCGTACCGGCGCGTGTGGTCTCATGTCCGCGTATGCTGGGACGTTGGAGCCGGGCGATGTGGGCAGTGACGGCGGCGGCTCTGCTGGGCGCGGGACAGCTCGGCGCGGCTCCCCACGTGGCAGTTATCCCGGTCAGCACCGAGACGAGTTGCGCGGGAGCGTTCGTTGCGCGCCCGCTGCCGCACTCGGTGGAGCCGATGCCGAACCTGCCGATGCCGTTCGACAGCAACGGCTCGGGGGTCGCGATCGCCGACCTCGATGGCGACGGCTGGCTGGACGTGCTGCTCGGCGGGCTGCACGGCCCGGCGACGGTGCTCTGGAACCGCGGCGACCCGGGCGGTCCGGCGTTCGATGCCGTGGCGCTCGAACTGGTCGGGGCGCGCGCGGTGGCCATCGTGGACGTGGACGGCGACGGACACCAGGACATCGTCGCCACCCGGCCCGACGAACGTCCGCGGTGGCTGCGGGGAAGCGGCGGACGCACCTTCCGGATCGTGGACGACGAACGGTTCGTCGCCCGCTATCCCATCTACACGATGGCGTGGGACGATCTCGATGGCGACACCGACCTCGACCTGGTCGGCGCCACCTACGACGCCGAGTTGGAGCGATACGAGGCGATGGAGGCATACCGGAACTTCGTGACGACCAACGTTTCCACCGCCCGCACCCGGCAGCGGGGGGTGTGGTACTACGAGAACCTCGGGCCGCGCGACCGGCGCAGCGCCTTCGAGCCGGGTGAGTTCCAGTTCCTGGCATGGCCCCTCGCCGCCGGCGCGATGGCACTGGCCATCGTGCTGACCGACGTCGACGGCGACGCGCTCAGCGACATCGTCGTGGGCAACGACTACGACGTCCCGGACAACGTATTCCTCCGCACCCCCGATCGGGTGCGCCCGCACCGGTCGTGGTGGCGCCCCGGCAGTCCGTTCCCGGTGACCACCCGCAACACCATGGCATTCGCCACCGGCGACGTGGACAACGACGGCCGCATCGAACTGTTCGCGGCGGACATGAGCCCGTACCGCGCGGGTGCGGACATCGACGAGGCGTGGGGGCCGCTGCTGCAACCGGGCGGCGCGGCGACCCCGGTGGGCGACGGCGTGCAGGCCGCGGCCAACGTGCTGCAGACCCGGCAGGAGGACGGCTCCTACCTGGACACCGCCGGCCGCGCCGGGGTGGCCGCCACCGGCTGGAGCTGGTCGGCGCAGTTCGGGGACTTGGACAACGACGGCGACCTGGACCTGTACGCCGTCAACGGCATGGTCGGCGACCCGTTCCGCAAGCTGGCGAACGCCGAGTTGGTCGAGGAGAACCAGGCGCTGCGCAACCTGGGCGGAGGGCGCTTCGTGGCCGCGCCGGAGTGGGGGCTGGGCGCCACCGAGAGCGGGCGCGGCATGGCGCTCGGCGACCTCGACCGCGACGGCGACCTGGACATCGTGGTCAACAACTACCGGGCGCCGTCGCTGCTGTTCGAGAACCGCCTGTGCGGCGGGGCGAGCGTGCAGGTGGACCTGGTCTGGTCCGGCACGGACAACCGGTTCGCAATCGGCGCCTCGTTGCGGCTGGACACCGATGCCGGCCGCTACCGGCGCGACGTGGAGGTGACCAGCGGCTACCTGTCGAGCAACCCGCCCCGCGTCCACTTCGGCTTGCCCGCCGGCGAGCGCCCGAGGCGCCTCACCATCCGCTGGCCGGACGGGTCCGAGGACGTGGTGGGCACCGCGCACGGCCTGACGGCCGACACGCTGCTCACCGTCACCAGGTAGCACTCCACCGGGGGACCTGTAATCTTGCGCGCCCCGACGGATCTTGAACGTTCGGTTTGCATACCTTACGTGGGACGGGCTAACATGGCGCCATGGCCAGCACCAAGGCACCACCCACCGGGCGCTACGAAGCGGCGCAACCCCGGCCCGCCGAGCCCGCCCAGCCGCCAGCGTTCCCGGGCTGCAAGCCGGTGCACCTGCCGCGCACCGAGATCGACCGCTTCGAGGGACGGCTCGAGTATTGGGATTCGGCCACCGAGACCGCCTGGATCAGCGAGTCCGCCACGGCCTACCACGAGCGCCCGTCGCGCCTCCTGACGCGCTTGGCCGAGCGCATCGCCGAAGTGCGCGGCTCGCCGATCGAGTCGTACGGCTCGACGGACCTGCTGCTGCGCGACCCCGGCGGCGAACCGCGGCGCATCATGCAGGCCGACGAGTCGGTGTACCTGCATCCGGCGCACGCCAAGCTGCCGGGGGCCGCCATGGTGGTCGGCGAGGACGACTTTCCCGACGTGGTGCTGGAGGTGGATTCCAACACCATAGCGTACCAGTAGACCCCTCATAGTTCCTTTAAGTTACTGTATATCAGCCCTTTAGACCCTACATAGTTCCTTGACGTTTCATCGATTCTTGCTTAGAATACCACTAATGGTGATACTTAAGGTTACTCTCCATCAGACTGCTTGAACCGCTCTTCGTCCTGGAGGAACTGATCGTGAAACGTCCCAAGAGACTGTCCGCTGCTTTCGTTCGCACCGTCAACCGTCCCGGCCGCTACGGCGAGGGACGTGGCGGGCTCGGTCTGTCGCTCATGGTGAAGGAGCGGAAAGGTGGTGGCCTGGCGAAGTCATGGAGCCAGCGGCTACGCATCAACGGCAAGCCGTCCAACGTGGGCCTGGGCCGCTATCCCATCGTGACGTTGGCGGAGGCACGTGAGAGGGCGTTGGAGAATGCGCGAGCGGTCGACCAAGGGCGCGACCCACGCGACCGATCGCGGATCCCTACGTTCGAGCAGGCCGCCGAGAAGGTGATCCGACTTTACGAGCCGACATGGCGCACCAGCGGCGCCGACTCGTCGGCCGCGGTATGGCGTTCGTCTCTGGAGCGATACGTGTTCCCAAAGCTCGGCAGGAAGCCGGTGAGCGAGATCACCACTGCCGACGTGCTCGCGGTGATCGTGCCGATCTGGCACACCAAGGCGGCGACGGCGAGCCGGGTGAAGGGCCGCATCTCGTCGATCATGAGATGGGCCATCGCGCAGAACTACATCGAGAACAACCCTGCCAGCGACGTGGTGGCGGCGGCGCTGCCGCGAGCCAGAACCCCGAGACAGCATCACCTGGCCCTACCTCATGAGGAGGTCGGAGCAGCTCTGCAGAAGGTGCGCCACTCGGACGCCAGCCCGGCGGCGAAGCTGCTGTTCGCGTTTGCTACTTTCACGGCGAGTCGAACCGCCGAGGCTCGGCTCTCTCGTTGGTCCGAGGTCGATCTTGAGAAGCGCGTCTGGACCGTCCCGGCGGAACGCATGAAGGCCAAGCGGGAACACCGGGTGCCGCTGGCCACGCAGACGTTGCAGGTACTGGCGAACGCTCAGGACTTGGCTGACGGCTCGGGACTGATCTTCCCGTCGCCCACCCGACCGGGACCGCTGGGCACGAATACCCTGAGCAGATTATGCAACCACCTGCGCCTGGGCTGCACACCGCACGGGATGAGAAGCAGCTTCAGGACGTGGTGCGGCGAGACGGAGCAACCTCGCGAACTGGCCGAGCAGGCACTTGCACATGTCAATCCGAACCGCGTCGAGGCAGCCTACATGCGCTCTGATCTCTTCGAGCGACGAAGGGAGTTGATGGAAGCCTGGAGCGATTACCTCGTCAACCGATTGGACAGAAGGGGTTGACCAATCGCCGTCTACGAGGTAGGACAGGGTTCGGCGGACGCAAGGCAATGATTTGGCCCAAAACATCGTGCCGACCGGTCGACAGAATCGGTCGTATCTTCGTCTATTGTAATCTTGAGGAAGCCAGATGTACTGAAGCTGATCAGTTTATCACCGACTACGTTGCGGCGCGCCGGGTACGTGCCGGGGACTTTCCGGCACCTGTCCGGCTCGGGGGCCGGGGGTCACGCGCCGTCGGCTGCGACGCGCGGACGTAGAGCGATGGTTGGAGGAACGGCCGAAAGCTTAGTGCTCTGATTCGTAAGTTCGGTGACGTATTCTCGACCGCGTGGCCTCATGGCTAGCATCACGGTGCCGACGCGATGCGGCGATCATGCAATATCCAATCGCAACCATACTTACGAAATGCACTAAGCTAAGCGTTCAGACGAATCCATGATTCGGTCGGTAGTCGGTCCGCATCGATGGCATCTGTGTTCGAAGTACTGCGTAACGGGCAGAGTACCGGCAGGGCACCTCTTCTCTGCCTCTCAGGCGTATCGGGTCAGAGCAATCTCGTACCGCCTAGTGGGTTGTTCTTCGCCGGGAGTTCTCACTTTGACAAGCGATCCCTTAGGAGTCAAACATGCCGTATCGGTTGACATGTCTTCGCAAAGTTTCGCCAGGCCGCGACGTCCCGCGGACCGTTCTGGCTCCATCTGTACCGTGCTGCTCTCTCTGCCGCCGAAGAGACAATCTTGAGGAGTCCGGTAGTGTTGGTATCGCCTTGGTTGCAACTATTCCAGGCACATCTGAGCGTTCTGCAGCCACGAACGCTGACTTGGCGTTGCGATCTCGGCACAGGCGCAGAAATGAGGCGCGCATACTCTGGCTTGTATGGCCGTTACTTTGCCCGTGCGCTCCTCGCGAGCGTACTCGGGTTCACGGACTTCATCCCGCTAGAGAGGAATCGCACCAATATAAACGGAGGCGTGACGGTGAACCGTGTCGCGAATGGTGATATCCCGGACTGGATCGCTTGGGATCCGCAGGGAAAAGGCTATGTACTTGGTGAAGCCAAAGGCAGGTTGACGGGTAATCTGCAGGACTATCTTCTTGGGACGCCAGTGTGTATCACTAATGGGAAACAACAATTCGGGCGAGTCGAAGTGAGAGACTCTGCGAATAGAGTAATTTCGACCCGCGATTGGGTTGCGGTGAACCGTTGGTCGACCGACCGGCGTGGCGAGCCGCCAGTCTCGCTGTTGTGGGATCCACCGGGTGATGGCGAGCCCCTCACGGGTGAGGAGGCAAGTCGCCATGCCACCGCGATCCGCCGGCACCGCCTTGAGGCAATTGCCCAGCGGCTGGGACATTCAGATTTTTTCGTGCGGATCGGCGCAACGGGTTCCACAGACGGTCCGCCGTTGTTGGACACTGGTGACGAACAAGAGAATCCCTTCGGACAGTTTGATCGACAGTCCGCCGAACCGTACGAGGACTACTACCAGGCGGCGATCGTGACGGCGCTGGGGATACGCCCGATACGTGACCGAAATGACTTCGAGGACGCTTTGACCATCCAGGTACGCACGTCCGACAATGACGAGCCCGCTATGATTTTTGGCTTGGCGAAAGGGGCATCCACGATGTCGGAACGTGGACAAGCACCATGGTTATCGGCGAATGGGATCGCATCCACTGATGGCTCGGCTCTATTCGACCTGAAGAGCGTGGAGATCGAGCGTGCATAGGTATGCCCACTTTGTGCAATGCTCATCCTGATCGCGTTCCACTTACTAAGTGCTCTGTGAGCTGGTCCCGGAAAAACGGACGGTATGGTAGAGTGTATCCAAGGCCACGAGGAGGGCCAGCAAGATGGCGACGAAGAGGCGTCGGTTCACAGCGGAGTTCAAGGCGAAGGTAGTGATGGAGGCGCTGCGGGGAGACCGGACGATCCAGGCGATCGCGGCCAAGCACGAAATACATCCGAACCAGATCAGCAGTTGGAAGCGGCAGGCTCAGACCGGTCTGCGGGACCTGTTCGCCGACGGCCGGAGCCGGCGGCAGAAGGAGCACGATGAGACCATTCACGACCTGCATGCCAAGATCGGGGAGTTGACCGTGGAGCGCGATTTTTTAGCACGCGGGCTCGGGCGCTGAGCCGGGCCGAGCGACGAGAGATGATCGACCGCGAGCACGAGGGTCTGAGCATCAGCCGGCAGTGCCACCTGATCGGGCTGAACCGGTCGACGCTGTACTACCGAGCGGTGGGCGAGAGCGCTGACACGCTCGCGTTGATGCGCCGCATCGACGAACTTTATCTGGAATGTCCGTTCTACGGCAGCCGGCAGATGATGCGCCATCTGGCACGCGAGGGAAAGCGGGTCGGTCGGCACCGGGTGCGGCGGCTGATGCGGCTGTTGGGGCTGGAGGCGATCTACCGCAAGCCACGCACCAGCGTCGCGCACCCGGACCATCGGGTGTATCCGTATCTGCTGCGAGGGCTTACGATTGAGCGCCCGAACCAGGTGTGGTGCGCGGACCTGACCTACATCCCGGTGCAGGGAGGATTTCTGTACCTGGTGGCGATCATGGACTGGGCGAGCCGGCGGGTGTTGGCCTGGCGGCTGTCCAACACGATGGACACCTCCTTCTGCCTGGAGGCGTTGGCGGACGCTCTGGAAGACTTCGGCATTCCCGAGATCTTCAACACCGATCAGGGCAGCCAGTTCACCAGCATCGCGTTCACCGGCCAGTTGGAGGCGACCGGGATACGGTGCTCGATGGACGGGCGCGGTCGTTGTCTGGATAACGTATTCATCGAACGGTTGTGGCGCTCGCTGAAGTACGAGTCGGTATACCTGCACGATTTGGAGGATGGCTTCGAGGCGCAGCGGGTGATCGACGGGTGGATGGCATTCTACAACGAGACCCGACCACACTCGGCGCTCGGCGGGCGTACGCCCGCGGAAGCGTACCGCGACGGGGTGGCGGAACAACAGCAGGAGGTGGCGTAGCGAACAGGAACGGCAGGCGCTTGGCATGGGGTGCAAGGGCATCCGAGGACCAACGGGAGCGCGAGCAGTGGGGACGAAGTATCCACATATCCACAGGCTCGCTCACCCCCTCCCCGGACCCCACCCCCATTACCGCCGCCTGATCATCTCGACCAGGAGGGTGGGTTGACAACGAACGAGATGCACTCTACAATATCCCATCCACTGTCCAACCTATCGGGTCCACGTCACTGATTCGTAAGTTCGGTTACGTATTCTCGACCGCGTGGCCTCACGGCTGGCATCACGGTGTCGACGCGATGCGGCGATCATGCAATATCCAATCGCAACCATACTTACGAAATCGTGTACTTAGGCCGATGCCTTGTGTGCACAGCGGACCGGATGTGACCCTATCCTGTGTCTTCATCAAACGTCAGAGGGTCGGCACGACGACCATTGTGCCAGCCTGCCAGCGCGCCCGTGATGCTCGGACACTCGTGACTGGCCATCCATAGAGTGCGTCCGAACTGCGCGGGCTCCTCCATCCGGACGATACTCACCATGGCCGGTTCGGCGGTGCACCTCGCAATGCCCGCAGCGGTCGAGTGCTCGCGCGGCGTGCCAAGCCCTGGAGAACAGAGATCGTCCCGGCGCCGTCGCATAGGTGCTGAATGCCACCTCACCGGGCCGCGACTTCGTAGTTGCTCTCATAGCGGGTCGGATTCGCGGGAGTCTCGTCCTACCCTGTACTCGGATCCGGCGGGCGTCTTGAGATGATCCGTTTGCCTTAGGCTGTTCGACTACGCCATTATCTTATCTATTTGTAATATCTGTAAGGGTTTACCTGTTGTACCAATATCCCGTTATTGCTTTCGCAACCCCTTGATCGTTTCGGATCATCCTTGATTCGCTTCGAGCTGGCGCCGTGACGCGTGCGTAGCCGGTAATCGCAACCGTGGCCGGCTCCACCATCGCGGCGCCCACAATCCCTGAACATCTCGCACGCGACTTGGGACACCGTCAAGACGGTCGACCTGAGCGGCCTGAGCGGTCCGACGCTGACGTTGTACCGCCGTCGGCACCGACTACAGCGGCGGCGTGAGCGAGCCGTAACATGAGCCTTCGCGGCAACGGCCGGAGGCTGCGCCGGTGGCGGCACTCGACGACGAGCTGGCGACCTCCGTGCGTCTCGACTACTTTCGTGATAAGGGGGGGCGACTCTCCGCGGCCGTCAGGCTCGGGGGTCGGGGTCACGCGCAGTTGGCTGACACCACGCGGACGTAGAACGGTCGTGAGAGACGCTGTATCAAGCGTAAGCGATCGCTGTGGCCGGAAGCGGAGGAACCCGATCCGGGGGGCCTGTCAGACATCAGCGAATGGGCACGGCTGCCATTCGAGATTTTCGTCCAGATCAGCCGCACTCGCTTGAACCCAGGTCTACCGGTCTAAGCGCGCGTGTGGCGTCCGGGTAGCCCAGGGCGGTTGCCCGCCCCAGGCCCCCACAGTCCCGTGCGAGCGCGATTGACGCACACGGTTCCTCAGGTCGTAGAGTTCGCTGCATAGATGGACTGGACGACACGAACGGCCGGCAGCGGATATCGGGCCAGCAACCGCGCAAAGCAGGCCCACGTGAGGCGTCGTCCACCGCGCCGGTTCAGCCACTTCAACCAGAGGCGCTTGGCGGCGTCGTGGAAGTACCCCAACGAGCGCCCATTGCCGGTAATGCCGTAATACCCATAGTGGCCCAGCAGCTTGCGCCGGAGGGCCGCTTGCTGCGCCCGCAGAGGCTCGTGCCGATGGCGCTTACACCACACGGCGAGTGCTCGTAACGCACGGGTCAGCCGGTCGGAGGCGGTTTTCCGCTTCACGATCCACTTCCCGTTGCGCGAGCGCCCCCAATAGTGCGTGAATCCCAAGAATGGAAAACTCGCCCCGTGGTGGGCTGTCGCGTTCCCTCCCGGCGGTCGAAACTGAAGCATCCGTGTCTTTTCCTCGTGCACGGTCAACCCGTACTTCGCGAAGCGCTTTGGTAACACGCGCAGCACGTTCTCGGCATCGCGCCGGTCGCTGAACGTCAGTACCGCATCGTCCGCAAAACGCACCAGGAACGCCCGCCCCCGCAGGCGCGGTCGGACCACCTCATAGAACCATCGGTCGAGTACCTCGTGCAGATAAACATTGCTGAGCAACGGCGATAGTACGCCACCTTGCGGTGTCCCCTGCTCCGGGTAGGTCACTGAGCCATCTTCCATGACCCCTGCCTTTAGCCATTTTCCGATCAATCGTGTGATCACTCCATCTCGCATCCGCTGTGCCAGAATCGTGCGCATGGTAGCGTGTGACAGCGTGTCGAAATACTTTCGTATGTCCAGGTCTATCACCCAACCGCCCCCTTGACCCATCATCTGGTCCCAGAGTGCTTGCAGCGCCGTGTGCGGCGATCGCTTCGGGCGAAAGCCGTGTGCACAGCTTAGAAAGTCTCGCTCGTACAGGGGCTCAAGCAGCATCTGTACCGCCCGCTGAAGTACCTTGTCCTCGAAGGTCGGTATCCCGATCGGGCGGGTTTCTCCGCCCTTCCCTTTCGGAATGTGCGCCCGCCTTACCGGCGGCGCGCGGTACGTTCCCGCCTTCGCCCGCTCCAGCAGTGATTTCAAATTCTGCTCCAGGTTCTCCCCGTACTGCTCGGCAGTCTGTTCGTCAACTCCAACTGCACCATCCTTCCGGGTACGCCGGTAGGCTTCGTACAGCCACTCCAGATCCATGTGATACGCCAGCGACGTGAATGCCACGCCGGCGTGGATTCTCGCGTTCTCTGCTATCTGCTGCTGTTTCGTTAACACGTTCCCGGATTCCATCGCATCCTCCATGTTTCCCCGCACCAGTTCTACGACTTGACGCCCTCCTTCCCTCCGCCGGGTCCGGTGCGGCGACCGTTCCCCCGCTTCCTCGGTACTATGGGGGCGCTAAGACTGCTCGTTGCCCTTCCCGCCGCGCTTCGTTGCCTTCGCTTGGCGGTACCACGACCGCACCCGCTGCTTCGCTCCTGCACGTTCACGGGCGCTCTCCCGTGCAGGCCCGGACGTTGGTGTGCCGGCGTCCCTCCGGCTCTCCCGTCATGGAGACATCGAGCTCTCCCAGGTTCCTGGGCCACCCGCTCCGCATCTGCCCTGCTCTCCGACCCCGACCGGGCCGCCGTGCCTCGCCATTTCGGCACGTACGGTGCTGCCCCCGCATTTGTCGACTACGAAGGCCCCAGCGAGCATTCTCCTTTCGAGGCTCAATCACACGGCTTCTGCGGTCGCTGTCTACGCTTCGCCCTCAGGGTCGCCCCTGGGGTGCCAATGCCAAAAGCGGCAACAGGGGTTGACACGATCAGGCGGCTTTGATCTGGCAGTCGTCAGGAGGACTGAAGTAACGCTTGAGATCGCCGTTGAGCAGAGCCAGACGGGTGCGTAGCACGCAGCGGTTGTCGTGCGGTCGCCATCTCATCCCGTTGCCCTTGAAGCGCCGACCGACAACCAATTTGCACTGCCCTTCGACCAAGCCACTGCCGATCGGCCACCCGAGATCGCGGTAACGGGCATAGTCCATACGGTCCTGGCCACCTCACCGCCAACCGTGATCTGGTTGGCGGATGTCGGCTCAGCGAGTCCGGCAACCACTTCCTGCACCATCTCGTCGCCGATCCAGTTCACCATCTCAAGGATCTTGGCTTCCGCCTCCTGGAGATCCATCCGGCCGCCGTTGATGCGCCCTTGCAACTCCTTGACAAGGCCCTCGGCGGCCGCTATAAGTCCTTCCGTATTCATGGTCTACCTCCCCATGGTGTGGTGTCGTGGGGTAGGTAGACCTTTTTTCTGCCCCAGAGTCAATGATTTGCTACCGCTTTCGGCGTTCGCACCCTCGCCCCTGCCGACGCAAGACTCGCTTCCGGCTGCTTGCTATGCTTTACCGGATGGGATTGGCTACCCACGGGGTGGCTAAGAAAGGTTTCTGATGTCTATTTCATCTTCCTCCTTCCCCAGGCTTGGCCTGGCGCGACGACAATTAGGATGAGAATCAGTGTCGCAACGAGACACAGGGTGGGCGTAGGTTGGTTGCGTTGTGCAAGGGGCTCCAAATGTACAGTCCCTGTCGCTGAGCGCGCCGGTCAAGAATGAGCCAGAATGCCGGTCAGGCGTGCATTTTATTGCATAAATGCTCAGGACATGGGGGTATCGGACCCCAGCCCGACTCGTGGAGGGGCCTTGGCGGGCCGCTGAGAGCGATTTCGCTTCGTCGGCGGGCGCCGATATGCAGATATGCAGTGCACGGGTCACTGATGGCCGCCCGGACCAAGTTGTCGGCGTTCTCCAACTCGCCGCCGGTGGCGCCGGCGCGGTCATCCCTGGCTTCCAGGAGTTGTCGGACCAGTTCGGCAGTGACCGTGAGGAATCCCGGTCGGCATCGTAGCGGTCCCAGGGCCGCCGGGGGCGGCCAGGTCAGGACTTGAGGAGCGCAGCGTACGTGCGGCGGGTTCGCTCAGTCCCGCCGGAACCGGCGGGCCGGTTCGACGCCCTCCAGTGTGGCAAGATCAAGGGTGCCAATCGCGTGCTGTGCGGGCGCGGACTCCAGGAGACTGTCGAGCAGGCCGTCGAAACCACGCTTGGTACCCATCCTGAAGGTGGAGCAGGGTCGTGCTGCATCTGCCAGAGTTGCGGTCGAGTCGGATCAAGACCATCGGTCACTGTCGACCTCGGCAGCCGCTGCGCGCCGGCGTTTGTTTTCGATGGCGGTGCGCCGGCGTTTGTTTTCGACGTTGAGTTCAAAGATGGTGGCCCGGTGCACCAAGCGGTCGATGGCGGCGACGGTCATGGAGGGCTTGGGGAAGATCTTGTCCCACTGGCCGAACGGCTGGTTGGCGGTGATCAGCGGGGAGCGCTGTTCATAACGTGTACTGATCACAGCTCGAACAGGACGCTGGTCTCGGCGTGATCCTTGGTGACGTAGGCCGATGCGTTGCGTCACAGGGGACCAGATGTGACCCTGTCCTGCGTCTTATCAAACGTCAGAGAGTCGATACGACAGCCATCCCAATGGGCCAGCCCTGCCCGCGCGCCGTGATGCTCGAACATCCGTGACGGGCTATCCTCGAGCGCGTCCGAGGCGGACCCGAGGGCGGCCCGCACATTCCAGCCGCAGCCGCCGTGCGTGCGTATCTGACGTGGCGGCGAGCCGAATCAGGACGGAGCTGTGCGGGCGCCTCCATCCGCCGATACCCACAGCCGGTGCGGCGGTGCACCTCCCGAAGTCCGACAGCGGTCGAGCTCCTGTTCGGCGTACCTGGCAGCAAGTCGACGCTCGCACGAGGCCGTTCTGCCCAAATGCTCCGCAGAACGGAAATGCAACGGGGACGGTGACACTGAGCGACGTGCGCTCTGTTTGACGTAAGCGCCGGACCTACCACACGATAGGCCTCATGAGAAAGTTTGACCAAACCGCAAGAGTAAGGGGCGGACGCCTACATGAAGGAAGAGCGGCGGCCCACACTCAGCGTATCGCGAAGGCAGAGGACGACGCCGCGGCCTCAAACGTTCAACGGGCCGCATCGACACTCAGTGCACCGGCGGTCGCCGTCGCTCGCCATTTCGCGGATGCCTCATCGCGTCTGTAAAGCCTCCGTGCCGTAGGCCCTACGGTGTCCCCAAGATGAGCAACGATCCAAAAGCGCCGGAGATCACGATTGACGAGCTCACAAAAAGCGTCGACGAAATTGCTCAAACCCAAAAGGCGAGCAAGAAAACGGAACGTCGGAGGTTCGTAGTCCTCGCGATAGCGCATCTTGTAGTTGCCGCATGCACGGCGTTCAGTCTCTATCTTCACTACGACGAAAAGCGAAGGTTAGAATCCCAAATACAGAGGACGATGCGTACCGACTTGGAGCTCCAGATCCTACCATATAGCATAGTAAAGAGCCGCATGAACGGTAACTCATTCGAATGGCGCGATGCCATCGTTGATCTTCCCGATCACCTCAACACGACAGAAAATGAGGCTGTCATCGTGGTTGTAAATCCTAGTGACGTAAGCACAGGAGATGGATGCATCCGCGGTTCTCTGTGGGTTCCCCCAAAGCCGAAAATAACACTAGGCGATATGTTCAAAACTGAGATGGCGTTCTCACCAAAGAGGGGCGAGGCTTATTTCACTGGGTATGTTTATGACAAAGACTTTAAGTCGGAGAATCTCCGGTTTCTTAAAGATTGCAAGAAAGAACAACCACTCGTAAGGGTCAAGTTTATCCCATTCACACCACCAACAACCTCGAAGCCGAAAGAAGGGTAGTAGAATATGTCGATAAAGAGCGTATTATTGTACTTCACAGTCGCCACCTGGATTACACACGCAGTCATCGCGGACGATCATCAGTTCCTTTACACACCGCACAACAGTGCGGCCGTCCAAGATGGCTTGATTGTATACTACACACAACAGCGATCCGAGCAAATCGATAGGATAACTAGACATCCGATAGACGCTGACTTTTACCTAAAGCGCCTTACGGTTAGGAGTTTCCATCACTTGACCTCGGTCGACATTGTATCCGTGATTTATGATGTTGCTAACTTCTATGGGTCTGATCGGTTAAACGAACTTGGTATCACCCGGTTGAATATCCTCTGGGGGTCTCAACAGACATCGGACGGAGTCTTCAGCTATGATGGCGGCGTGGTCGTTGAACGCGAACTTCTTGATGCGATGTTGTCGAACACAGAGCAAGTTGCGCAGATTAGAGAGTTCGCGAATGGAATCAGACGTATCGTTCCGCCTGATAGCTTCGATCCGATAGATGATCAGTTCTCAGGGGCGAACGAGAAGCTTGGGACAATACATACACTGAATGAGGAAGATGAGGATTGGTTCAGTTATCGAATAGCTCAAGGAGGATATTATGCTGTAGAGACGTTACCGGTCGAAAGCAGGCAACGGGTAGACACAGTAGTGGAGGTTCGTACCGACGATCAGACAATTGTAGACGACGATGGGAGTGACGAGTTTCTATACTCTCGCGCGTTGATAGAGGTAGTTGACAACGCGGCGGTGGTAGTGAAGGTGACCAGCTACGGTACAGCTGGGGGGTACTACGTCCTCAGTATAAGCTCCGTACCGTTGGATGAGATTCTCATAGATCCGTACGAACCGAACGACACGATTGAAACAGCAAAAGATATAGTCTCGGGATCTGAGATCACGGCGATGCTGAATTCGAATGAAGATGTCGATTGGTTTGAAGTCCAAGGCCTAAAGAGAGGACGGACGTACGAACTTCTCATTTTTTCCGACGACTATGATACGACGGCAACTCTCTTCGTGGGAGATCGCGCTGGGCCGTCGCTTGAATTCTCTGAATTTTCGCCATCAGGGAGGTTTCAACTCGAGTCGAAGGGGCGGATTTTTTTGATGGTGGTCGGGGGATGGAGCGGCGAGTACACGATCGTTATTCAGGAGGATGACCCGCCAAGACTGTGATACCGGATGCAAAACTGGAAGCCCATCATTCTATTCTATATGGACCGAAATAGTCCGTCTCGACGACGTCGAGACTGAGAGTAGCCAGACGTTCGAGGCTGTGGTGCCGTTAGAGTTAGAGGTTGCGGGGAGGTGCGCGCCCAGCATAGGTTGGGATTAGCTGTTACGGGCAGCTTTTGCACGTTCTACACGGTGGCTGAATCACCGCATCGTTGAGCTTAGTGGAGCGGCCGCGACGCCATCCGGCGTATCCTAACTAAACGGAGATTGCACCGCACAGCCAAGCGACTGACGACAACCTAGTGGCAGTTCCCGCGACGAACGCGAACACGCCATGCAGGTCAGCCAGATACTTTTTCGCTGGCGCCCACCACCGCGGGGAGCGAGATCGAGGTAAGCAGTGACACGCGGCCCGGGCGTGGTGATGGAGGAATACTCCACCACCATGACATGCCACTAGGTCCCTCATATTTCCGGTGGGTTACCTAATAGCAGCTCGTCATACTCGATGTCTGTTACTTGACGTTTCATCAACTCTTGTCCTAGTGTGATGCCGAAGATTACTTTCCCATTCGAACGCTTCAGCCGCCACTTCGTTCTCGAGAACACCTGTCGTGAAGCGTCCCAACGATTCTCCGCTGCTTTGTTCGCCCCGGCAGGCGAGGCTCGTCGCTGTTGGTGAAGGAGCGGCAACGTGTTGGACCGGCGAAGTCCTGGCGCCGACGCTGCGCATCAACGGCAAGCCGTCCAACGTGGGCCGGGGCGTTATCTCACCGGGACGCTGGCGGCGCAGACGGCCGACATAAGGTCGCGCCCGGTATCGGCTTGTCATCTCGTTCGGCCGCATGGCCAGCCGTATGTTGCTCTCCGTAACTGCCGCCGCGATCGCCTGGGCGTCAACAAATCCATCCTGCTGACCAGGTCGATGCCGTGCCCAACAGTTCGTGTAGTCCCACGGAACGAGCAGATCGAGGATCCATCGAACGCGTTGACCAAGCCGGTGATGATGTCGGGGAAGGGGGGCGGGATTTCGTACCCCGCCGGCCCAGGCTGATCCTCGCAGATTACCGGTTGGCGCGAATCCGCCACCGACGGGGCTTCCCGTGTTGCCGCTGTCGCACTCTTCACGCATGCCGCCGCCAATACCCCGGCGGAACCGATCGGTGCCCGCGTCGCTCGCTTCCCGACCGCTGTCAGCGTTCCCCGTATTAACGGCGGGTCGGCTTCCGCGTTACCGGTTTCGGCTGTCAGTGCCCGCGCTCTGGTGAGCGATTCGGGCCGATATTCCCGAATTGACGTAGTTCAACTTGCGAACCCCGACAACCACAGTGCGGGAGTCATCGACAGTCCACAGGAAGTTCAGCTACCGCCCTCGGGTGATGCGACATCGATCCGCAGCATCGTCGCTCTCATGCCGACGAGCCCGTCGGTCGCCCTGGGGTCCTTCTAGGACCCCAGGGGGCGTACTGCGGGTGACCCGCGCTTTGCTCCTTCACCTACCCGAAGCGAAAGAGCATTGTCGGTCCTCTGTGAGCGTGGCTGACGCCGTCCAGCATGCATGAAGCGAACGCGGCTACCTCACTCAATTCGGGAATTACTACCGGACAGCGGGAATCATCGCCGACGAGATCGCGGCATTCCCATCTACCAGAATGCGGGCGTCAACACCTGCTCGGCGTTCACTCACGTTGCGGCCTGCGTATTCGCTGAATCTCCCAACGGCGATCCTTCTTCATCGGAGTGCTTCAGTCCAATTCGTTACCTCCTTGCACCGCTCCGACTGCTTCCGGCTGGAGCGACAGTTGCCGTGCGGGGTTCGCACCCGCTGGGTTACAGCGCCTTTCCACGGCGCACGCCAATACACGGGTCACCGCTACGGGTGGTCCAGCGTCGCCTTCCTCGGCATGCACTTCCATCAGACGTACGCTTTCGCTTCTCCCCTTGGGTTCGTGGGTCGAGCGTGTACATGTGGTGGGCTTGCGTAGGTCCGTGCTTCATGTAAGATGTAGATAATCCGCTGTTGTAACTACACAGGAGGTCTCAATTGGGGACCTTAGTACCCCATACACTGGCATGGTACCCTCCTAACCTCGCTTGGTACCCAGTTAACCAAGGCACTGAGAAGGTAGATAGGTTTAGCAACCGAGATGTTTTTGCGAGTTTTACGGAGCTACCCTTGACACGGATTCACGATCTGTGCTATAAAGACTCTACCCGGCTGAAAAAGGGGCAGCCGGCCATAACCGCAAGACGTTAACAATCCACCGCGTTAATACGGTGAGAAGAAGCGCCGAAGCATGCATTCTGCCCAAGGGGAAAAATTTCTCCAAACCACTCTAAAGGCCACTAACGGCCCACGTACTATTTAACTAACGTAACTAAGTACCTAAGCGATTTATCGCGGTTAGAATAAGACGCTCCCCGCAGCGTCAATAGACCGCGCCTTATCATTCAAACGTAATAGTACGTTTCAACAATCTACTCGTAATAGACAATTTAAGCAAGTAAGAGCCGGCGTCTGTTAGATTGCCGAAAATCATACTTACCAAATCGAGGAGGTGCTTCAAATGAAAATCCTCTATATGGTTGGTTGGTTCGGAAACGACTGTATAGCCATCTACGCTATCGGTCTATCCCGATCCGCTATCTAAGAACCTGAATTGACACGCCCGAACCTCTATGCGGGAATGAGGTCGGGCCTCTGTCGCCATCTTACATCTGCCGCCCAGCCCCGAACCACCTCCTCACCCTCTCCCACCAAGCCACCTTTTCGGGCTCAATAGCCCTCTGTAGCCCCCTTGTTTTCCGCGTTACTAAAGAGACCCTTAGCGACTTGCTCCATTCGCGCCATAGTCGGATGGGTTTCGCCCCCGTTACGATCTGCCATTTTGTACCTCACATTTGAGTGCCCACTTGGCCCTTTATGCAAAGACCCGGTGCGGGATCGACCTGAACGGGTGGAGCGGACAACGTGATCTGCTCGCCGCGGAGAGCGAGCTACGCAGACGTTGGCATGACGACGTAAAGGATACGGGACGCTGGCTGGGACGAGTGTTGCGTGGATGGTTTGACTATTACGCGGTACCTACCAGCTTTCCCTACCTGCAACAATTCGTGTGGCGTCTGCGCAGAATCTGGATACGGGTCCTCCGCCGGAGGTCCGAGAAGGACCGCTTCTCCTGGAATTGGATGCTGGCGCTCAGTAACAGGCTGTGGCCCAAGCCCCGCATTGTACACCTATGGCGACTGCACGCTTTGCCGTCAACCACCGAAAGTAGGAGCCGTATGCGTTAACGCGCACGTACGGATCTGTGCGGGGGGCGCCGGGTAAACCGACGTTCCCGCCGCGATACGTGGTCGCCAAGCGCGTTTTTTTTTGAAGCAGAGCGGGATGAGGTGGTCGTTGGACGGGGCCAAGGAAATGCTCCAGCTACGCGCCTCCGTGATGAGCCGTCGCTCCTGGGACGACTACGAACGCCTGCTCCCCTCATCGCCCACACCAGAATCCGACCAGACCCAGCTCGAGGCCGCCTGACCGCTACCACTTTGGCGAAATGGACCCCCGTGCAAAGACCCTCTTGACACGGAAGGGGTAATGTGCTATACGGTATCCGCGCTTCACCAAAGCTCACGGTCGCAGTAGAGGGTACTGACGTACAAAAAGGAATCTTTGCTTGCGTCAATCGACGCGCAAAGAAGGCAAGCGGTCTTAAAACAGCGGATCACCTAATGCAAGCTGGTACATTCATTTCCGATAATCTCGACAAGCTCAGGCGTGGAGATTTTTCGCTAAATACTATCGTTCTTTAACTCTTCGCAATTTTTCATCGACGTAATTAACAAAGAGTTTTTTCTGTCTTTGGTAATGATTACCCATTCTTGTGTCTCTCGCATTACGAACAACTGGCCACGATCTTGTTTGTCCGTTTGTTCTTCTTTGGTCGCTTTCACGTTGTACCTCCCTGTGATTACACTGAGCGGATTGAGATATACTTGATAAATAGCGTTCGTTTTGTTTAGAACATGACACCAAAAGAATACGAAGTCTTTGTTGCCACGCTTACTCAAGCCGTTGCGAAGTTACAAGACCTGACTACGAATTTCCACAGCGTGGAGATACGGAAGCTTCTTCAGACCAAGTATGGACTGAAGAGAGAATTCGACATCTACTGGGAATACGAAATTGATGGTGAGAACCACAAGGCCGTAATCGAATGTAAGAATTACAAACACCGAGTCTCAGTTGATCGTGTAGACGCACTGGTAGGAAAACTGACTGATTTTCCCGGTGTGCATCCGATCTTAGCAACAACAAGAGGATTTCAATCGGGCGCACAATCAGCCGCCGAGAGCCACGGTGTGGAGCTCCTGGTAGTCAGAGAACAGAATCTATCTGATTGGACTGCTAAGGACGGCAAAGCTCTAGTTCGGAATCTTGTAATTACGGTTGAGTGTCCACCGCCGGCGGAGATACACCATTTTCTCCCTGTTCTCGATGCGTCCTGGGTGGAACGAAATACCAACATAGACACCTCACAATCGATCAAGAAGATGCTTTGGTCTCCAAACACCTTTATAGACAATGTTGAAGATGATGACCGGTATTCACTTCAAGAACTCAGCAGCAGACTTTCTGATAAGGATGCTGGAAGACACACTGATAACGTAGTTTTCAAGGATGCTTACTTAGTCGATCCAGAGCTTGGACGACTGAAACTTCTAAATTTCACTGTGGAGTATTCTGCTTTTTTACCGTTGTCATCACGAATGGAGATCGATTTCGGTGAGGCGCTTGTTGGAGTGATCGAGTATTTGCAAAAAGGAACAAAGAAACTGATATTCCACGATAAGGTGAATACGGGAGATATGTGGATTTGGAATCGTGCGATTTAGATACTTTGTAGAGTTCCAAGAATCCACCGGTCGCGTTTGAGAAGTGGTTAACAGGGTATTCATGGGTATTCAGCGTCCAATAAGGAAACATGATGAAGTCGATTACCGATCTATATGACGAATTCGTGGCACTATACGGATATTACTTGGAAGTCCGCGAGGCGGTCCGTAAGTGGCGCGATTTCTTAACAAATCATATGCAGTCTAGAGACAAACGCTTGTTTTTTGGATCGGGAGATCCTAATCACCCGAACTCCACCTATCAATATGTTAGAACTTTCGGGTGGTTAATTGATGCATCGGATGACAACGGCACAAACGTAAGCATACACAGAAGGAGTGTAATCGCGTTTTCCTATGCTCTTTGGGAAGATCAATATAGAGGGCGTATAGCTCATGAGTGCAAACGCGCAAACAAGAATGAAATACAGAGTGATGTATTCTACGATCTAAACAAATATCGACAAGCTATTCTGCACTCCGGCGGGAGATTGACTGCTGACCCGAGAGTTATCCGATTCTTCAATCGGGGTGAAGAAGTGTTGCTTACGGACGATCATATGTATGAACTGTTTTCACTGCTTGTTGGCGAACTCAATAGGATTGGACGAGAATACTATCAGCCAGATCCTCAGTTTGCGCTAGACAGACCGCTAAACGGCTAAGCTATTGTATTAGGAGGTACCAAGCGAGGTTAGGAGGGTACTATCCGAGGTTAGGAGGGTGCCTCTATGTTATTGGGGTACTAAGGTCCCTCAATTGATGGGAGTGTTCCACCACCGTAAGACAACGGAACTCGGCACTGCCGTGTTCGTTTCGTGTAGGGCTCTATTGGCGCTCACCCTAGCGTTCAGCTCGCCAACCACTGAGGCCACGGAGTCCGACGGTAAGCCCGTGGAGTTGACCTTCACGTTCTGGGGATCGGCGTTCGAACGGGAGGCGGTCGAACTGATGGTCCAAGCATTCAACGACAACCATCCCGGCATCAAGGTGCGAGGCCAGCACATCCCGGACGCCTACCACGAGAAGATCAGCACCATGGTGGCCGGCGGCACGCCGCCGGACCTGGGCTACCTGAACGAGCAGCAGGCGTTTCTGTGGGCCGAGGAGGGCGTGATCCTGGATCTGACGCCGCACTTCCGGGCGGATCCGGAGGCCAGCAACCGGTTGGCGGCCTCCTACTACAACTACGACGACGGCACGCGCACCATCGGCACCAATACGGCCGCCGAGACCATGATCCTGTACTACAACAAGAACCTGTTCGATGAGGCCGGGTTGGACTATCCGCCCTCCCCGGCTGCGGATGCGTGGACCTGGAGCGAGTTCGTGGCGGTGGCCAGGCAGCTCACGGTCGACCGCAGCGGCAACACTGCCGACAGCGATGCGGTTCGATCCGGAGAACATCGACGTGTTCGGCATTTCGTTCCCCACCTGGTGGGCCGGCTACCTGCCGATGATCCACAGCAACGGCGGCCAGCTTGCCAGCGACGATGGCACCGAGCTGCCGCTCAACCAGCCGGCGGCGGTGGAGGCGCTGCAGGCGATCCAGGACCTGATCTACGTCCATCACGTGGCCCCGACGCCGGCCCAGTCCGAGGCGCTGCCCTCCGCATCGGTCATGATGCAGTCCGGCGGCGATCAACGGGCACTTGGGCGATCCTTGGACCACAGCCAGCTCGGATTCGACTGGGGCATCGGCGTGCTGCCCTACCACCAGGAGCCGGCCACGATCCTGCTGGGCTCGCCGACGGTGATCTACGCGGCCACCGAGCACCCCGACGAAGCGTTCACGTTCTACAAGGTCCACAACGACCCGAGCAAGGTGGATCTGTACGCGAAGGGGCTGTGGATGCCGCTGCGGACTGGAGTACTACACCAACGCGTCCAAGACCGCCGAATGGCTCGACGCCATCCCCGGAGTCTATCCGCCGGAAGCGCGCGGGGTGCTGATCGACTACACCATGAACCACACGACGCGGTAGCCGCCGGCGTACTGGGTGAAGAACGCCAACCAGATCTTGTCGGAGGCGATCAACCCGGCGATCAGCAAGCTGTGGACCGGCGAGGTGACCGCCCAGGAGCCGATGGGCCAGGCGGTGCGCGATGGCGCGCCGCTCATGCAGGGACGCTGGTAGCCGCCGGCGCGCAGCCCTGACGGCGCGCCGGCACGTCGGGTCACGGCCGGCCATGCGGCCGCGGCCCCCGGCGGTGCGCCGTATGGACATGGCCACGGCACCGAGTAGCCGGCCGCGGTTGCCGCGTACCCGCCCCGGATGCGTATTCCGGTGAAAAAAGCCACCCATTCCGGAAATAAAAAGCCACCGGGGAGTGGTCCGATCCTGAGACGGCGAGTATAGCGGGGTGGCTTTTTTGAATCAATCTGACGGAGTGCGCGAAGGGAGTTCGGAGCGGTAACGAAGTTCCGGCCAGAGTGTCCGCGGGTGGCCTGTCGAGAGGAGGCCTGGCAGACCACGGTGGCGGAGGGAACCGCATCGACGGTGCCCCGGAACGGTGTGTGAGCGCCGCGTCATAGGGCGGAGAGTGCCCACGTCGCCGATGGAGCGCCGACGCGGCGGTGCGCCCGCCGCCGCTGCTGCCGCGACCTCGACCGGGTGGTCCGGCGGCCGGCAGCGGCAGTTGGCTGGGAACAGCAGTGCGACGGATTGCCCGTGGGTGCCTCGATGCGGCCATGCGCATGCCGGAGCGGTGGAACGCGCGGAGCCCGCGGCGCTGAGAAAGCGGTGACTGCGGTCACGATACGGATTTTCCGGGGGATGCCTGAGGAACTCTCGCAGGTTGGAGGGCCGGCAGAGAGGCCGACTCTGACGCGAGCGGCCCCGCTGACAGCCAGGCGACTGGCCTGACACCCGTGGAGGGGCCGGAATGCCGGCGAGCACCGTCGCGACGGGTGCTCATGGTGCGCGCCGCGTGGTCGGGCTCGATGACTGAGCGCGAACTCGCCGGCAAGTAACCCGGCGGTTGAAAGCGAACCGCACCCCGGCGCAGGGTGGGCGACCGAGCGGTGGGCCGTGCGCATGGAGTTCGGCACCCGCGGCGCGGACCGGCAGCCCGAACCCCAGGAAGCTCAACGACGCCTCGCTGATCACCACCGCCCCGATGTTGATGCGGTAGATCACGATCAGCACCGGCGCGATGTTGGGCAGCAGGTGGTGCCCCAGCGTCCGCCAAGTCGCGCTCCCATGCAGATCGGAGTTCGGTGGATGGAACAGATGCCCAGTCCGGTGCTGCGTACCGCGATAGGAAACTATGGCCATATCACGGCCTTGAAGGATGGCACCATAACCTCCCCGATGTTCGACCTGGAGCACGTCGAGGTCTCCCCCGTGCCGATGATCTTCCGCCGCATGGTGCGCGGCCTCGAGTTCGATGTCGCGGAGATGGCGCTGGCGACCTGTTTGTGTGCCTGCGGAAGATGGCGCAGACGGTCGGCGGCGACCCCCTGCCCTACGGCTTCGAGAGTTCGCGCAAGACTCTGGAGACCTTCATACGCTACAACGTTGACCAGGGAGTGATACCGCAGACGGTCGCCCCGGAGGACCTGTTCGTGCCGGAGACCCTGGCCCTGGTCTGAGCGAGCAATCCGGGGCGAGACCCGGTCAACCCGTTGGTACTACGTCTCAGACGCTCGAAGCGGGCGTCAACGCCCTATCTCCAACGATCAACCCTCGGCCAACCGCACGCAGGCCAGCCTCGATTTGGCCGATGTGCGAACGGTGACGCACGTCCAGCAGGCGGCGTACCGCAGACTGGCTTACCCCAAGCCGTCTTGCAAGCTCAACCTGGGTCACGTTCTGCCGCCGCATCGCCGTGTACAATGCGAGCTTGGCCGCCACAACCGACGGCACTGCTACCAACTCCTGGCCGGCGACGACATCACTCGGAACGGGGATCTCGCGGCGCCCATCCACGTAGAAGCTCAGCGCGACGGCGAGCGCATCCGTGGCCTTCTCAAGGGCTTGGGCTCGATCATCGCCACACGTCAACGCTTCGGGCACGTCGGGGAACGACACCGAGAAGCCTCCGTCGTCCAATTCCGGGGTCAGTACGCACGGGTAGGTGTACCGCATCAGAACTCCTCCTTGCTGATCCCGAGTTGTTTGAGCATGGCATGATAGGTTCCCGTCTTCAGCTCGCCTCGGCTCACGGTCGTCTCACCGGTACCGAGGCGAAGCTTGCCGTGACTGCCCTTACCCCTGGCGGGCTCGAACTCGTAACCGAGCTGATTGCGCTTCGCGTAACGCTTTGCCCGTCTCAGGAACTCGCGATCGGTCACAGGGAGAACGTCACCGGGAGATAATAGTACACAAATGTAGTAATAGCAACCGATCAGGTCGTGTCAGTCGCACTGCCTTTTCCGACCGCCTGGGCCGTAGGCGCCGAGCCGGCCGCTGCCGCCGCGCAGGCGCGGGTCGAACAGGTCGCGCACCGCGGCGCCGACCATGTTGAGGCAGTACACGGCGCCTGCGGCGCCCGCCCGATTGGAGTGCAGCCTTGCGGGTGCACCGGCGCGCGCCGTCGCTGCTGTTCGAGCACCGCCTGTGCGGCGGGGCGAGCCTGCAGGTGGACCTGGTCTGATCCGGCACGGCCAACCGGTTCGCGATCGGCGCCTCGTTGCGGCTGCACACCGATGCCGCCCGCTACCGGCGCGACGTGGAGGTGACCAGCGGCTACCTGTCGAGCAATCCGTCCCGCGTCCACTTCGGCTTGCCCGCCGGCGAGCACCCGCGGCGGCTCACCATCCGCTGGCCGGACGGCGCCGAGGACGTGGTGGAGACCGCGGACGGCCTGGCAGCCGACACGCTGCTGACCGTCACCCGGTCACGTTCCACCGGGGGACCTGCAATCTTGCCTGCCCCCGAGGATACGAGGACGTGCTGGCGAAGCGCGAGCCGCGGACGATATCCCCGATCCACCACCAGCCGCAGAAAGTCCGAGTTGCGGTACCACCGGCGCAGCGGTATCCGGGAGCCGAAGGATCTCGAAGGCCGCAAGGTGGGTGTGCGCAGCTACACGTTTACCCCCGGCGTCTGGACGCGCGGCATCCTGGCCGCCGAATACGGCGTCGACCTGGATGCGGTCACCTGGGTCCTGTCGGGAGACGAACACGTGCAGGAGTACGTCGCGCCCGCCAACGTGGTGTCGTCGCCCCACAACGACCTCGTGTCGATGCTGCTTGCCGGCGAGATCGACGCCGCCATCGCGCCCGGCCCGGTCGCCTCGCCGGACATCCGGCCCCTGTTTTTGGAATCCCGGCAGGCCGACGGCGCCTGGCACCGCGGGACCGGGATCTATCCGATAAGCCACCTGCTGGTGGTGAAGGACGCCGCGCTGGCGTCGCACCCCGGTCTCGCAACCGAACTGTTCCGCCTGTTCAACGAGGCCAGGTCGCAATACCTGCCGCGCCTGCGCTCCGGCGCCGCCGACGAGTGTTCGCGCAACACTCTGGAACCTTCATACGCTACAACGTCGAGCAGGACGTGATACCGCAGGCGGTCGCCCCGGAGGACCTGTTCGTGCCGGAGACCCTGGCCCTGGTCTGACCACCCGAACCGTTCAACCCGCCTCGACACCTGGCGTGCCGGCTTCGAGCTGCCGGCGGTGCGCCCCGGCGGATGTTGAGAACGCATGCAGATCAGGATTCGTACCCTTCACCCTCCGAACAGCCCTGGTGGCAAAGGCCCGATCGGAGGCGGACACTCCCGGTTCGGCTGCGCCGGCAGCCCGGACAGGATCTGACGGGCACGCTGTTCATTGTCGGCCTCCAGGCGGAACCAGGTGCGCACGAATTGCTCGGGGAACAACTCGTCGAACTCTTTCCTGAAGCCGTCGTCGATGATCACGAACCGCTCGATCTCCGGATGCGACTCCAGGTACTCCTTGACCTCTCCCGCGCGGTAGAGCGGCGGCCCGCCGCTCTCGTTGGTCGCATCGGTCACGTAGTGATGCAGTTCGTACACTCGAAACAGTGCCTGGAGTCCACGAGTGGACTTGCTTCTGCGCCAGTCCGAGCTGATCACGATGCCCGCGCCGAAGTCCTTGCACAGCGAGCGCAGCCGTTCGACCGCTTTGCTGTCCCAGTCAAAGCAGACCGCCCCAAGGTCGTACTTGTCCATGCCCAGGTAGATCTCATCGGCGAATCTGTCGGCCAGCGAGCGCCGCAGTTCCTCCAAGTCATGCTTGAACCGTCTTTGGCTCGAGGGCCGCTGCAAGACGCCGTCGATGTCGAGAAATATGACGGTGCGCCGAAGTGCCTCCTGCTGCGTGGGGATGTCTCGGTTCTCCGGCTGCGCGGCTGCCGTGGGTAGTAGGTCGAGGTTCATTGCGGGGATCATATGCCCCGACCTCAGGGCAATCAAGACCGAGGCCGGCTCCCGCCGGTTCCGACCATCCCTGCGGTGCCGTGGCGGTGGCTTTGCGGTCTTCCGTCAACCTCGCCGTCCACGTCACCAGGGTGATCCCATGCTGACGGACGTGATGGAGGTGATGGAGGGACAAGCGCCGGCTCGGTGAGCAAGCAAGTTCGTGACGGCGAATTCGTCGGGCCTCAGTCTCCGCCTGCGCACGGCCGTCACCCCGACAGGACGCGCCGCACCTCGTCCGCATCCACCGCCAGCGCCGCGGCGATCGCCTCGGCATCCTGTCCCAGGCCATGCAGGCGGCGGATCGCCTGCGTAGATCGGGTTGGCGACGTCCACGCCCGCATTGAACCTGCGCCCCGCGCGGTCAGTCAATCGCCGTGCCCGTGTTGCGGATGATCGGTGCGGCGGCGGTGTCATGCACTGACGCGCGTGCTCCCTGGTCTATTGCCGGGGGCGGGCGCCGCCGGACGCCGGCGAGTGCTCCTGGCGCGCTTCACGCCCCGCCTCGGATCGCGACTGACCGCCTGCGATTCGGTAGCGAGGGATATTCCTGAGGACGCGTGGCACGCGCGGCTGAATATCCCTCGGCAGCCTGGTGGTATGAACGGGGCGATGCTTTGCGTTTGACAACTACCGTCCGCCACCGTGTGTCAGCACCATCGCCCACTTCGGCACCGCCTATCCCGACCTCACCTTCGGATCGTTCGTGTTCTGTCAGAGCTACCGCACCCCGGCCGTGCTGGCGAAAACGGCGGCCAACCTGCAGTTGCTGACCGGCGGCCGCTACGTGTTCGGCATCGGTGCCGGATGGGTCGAGCGCGAGTACCACGCCTATGACTACGAGTTCCCGAAGCCGGCCGTGCGCATCGCCCAACTGGACGAGGCCGTGCAGATCGTCAGAAAGCTCTGGACCGAAGTGCCCGCCACCTTCCACGGCACCCACTACCGGGGCACCGACGCCTACTGCGAGCCTCACGCAAGACTCTGGAAACCTTCATTCGCTTCAACGTCGAGCAGAGCGTGATACCGCAGGCGGTCGCCCCGGAGGACCTGTTCGTGCAAGCACCGCCTACCGGGCGCTACCAGGTAACGCAACCCCGGCCCGCCCCACCCGCTCAGCCCCCGGCGTATCAAGATTTCGTGACATGGCGTAGATTCCGTTCCACCATGGTGCGACGGTGTCGTGACGGGATGCGGAGCAGGAGTCTTTCGGCGTTCCTGATGCTGAAGCCAGCGGAAAGATCCAATTCCGGCAACGCAGCGAACAGCCTCGTCTTGGTAGAACTCAGGTAAAGAAAATCCAATAGCGCCTTCTCTGGAGTCGCCATCTGCACTCCCTTTACGCCATGTTGTTCATAGGCGCAGAAGAACGGCGCGGATATGTGATGCACAGAGAACCTACCCACCGGGGTAGCGTAGACCCGTGTTCGGGTAAGTGAAACGCAATAAATGCATAATCCGGTGCAAAAGAGCCACTGATCCGTTTTAAGGAAGCCACCCGTCCGGAAATAAAATGCCACCCGTCCGGGGGAAAAGAGCCAATCTGAGGCTGCCGCCCGGACAGGATCTGGTCCGATCCTGCAATACGCTCTCCCGATCCGCACAGGAGGGAGAGGCATGGCACGCAGGAGGATCAGCGTGGAGAAAATCAAAGAGGTCATCCGCTACGGGGTGACCACGGATCTGAGCGCGAGGGCGATTGGCCGCGCGCTGCAGGTGTCGCGAACCGCGGTGGCCAAGTACCTGGAGTGGTTCCACGGCAGCGGACTGACCTGGGAGCAGGCACAGGAGCTGCCCGACAGCAAGTTGGTGAGCGTGTTGGAGGGCCATCGAGAGCCGCGGACGAACGCGCGCTACGAGCGGCTGGCCGAGCGCTTTCCGACGATGGTCAAGGAGTTGCGGCGCAAGGGAGTGACGCTGCAGTTGCTCTGGGAGGAGTACCTGCGCGACCACCCGGACGGCTATCAGAACAGCCAGTTCTGCTACCACTTCCACCGCTGGCGGCAGAGCGCCGAGGTGGGCATGCACATCGACCACAAGGCCGGCGAGAAGCTGTTCGTCGACTACGCCGGCGACCGGCTGGCGATCGTGGACCGGGAGGGCGGCAAGGAGCAGCCGGTGGAAACGTTCGTGGCGATCCTCGGGGCCAGCGAGCTGACCTACGTGGAGGCCAGCGCCACGCAGCAAAGCGCCGACTGGATCCGCTCCAACGAGCGGGCTTTACGCTACTGCGGCGGCTGCCCGCAGGCGATCATCCCGGACAACCTGCGCAGCGCGGTCAGTCGGTCGGACCCCTACCAGCCGGGCATCAACCCGCAGTTCGACGCGTTCGCCGAACACTACAGGGTGGTCATCATGCCCGCCCGCGTCCGGCAGGCGTGGAGTTGCCCCACTTTCGTGGACACATTAGGAGTGAGGCGGAATGAGGAGGCAACGATGCCGAAGACACATCGACCATACGCGCCTGAGTTTCGCCAGCAGATGGTCGAGCTGGTGCAGTCTGGGCGCACGCCCGAGGAGTTGGCGCTGGAGTACGAGCCGTCCGCGGGCGCGATCCGCAACTGGGTGGCGCAGCAGGAGCGGGACGCTGGACGCCGCGAGGACGGGTTGAGCAGCGATGAACGCCAGGAGCT
The DNA here is from genome assembly GCA_965208575.1 of Spirochaetia bacterium. Taxonomy (GTDB): domain Bacteria; phylum Spirochaetota; class Spirochaetia; order SZUA-6; family Bin103; genus Bin103. The sequence continues at coordinate 173,057 of CBDBOV010000005.1, forward strand.
GCGCCGACTGCGGCGAGAGAACAAGCAACTGCGGATCGAGCGCGACATCCTAAAAGCAGCGGCCTGGTTCGCACGGGAGAGCGACTCGATCCCCGAGCGGGGTTCGAGTTCGTGAAAGCCAACCAGGCGCGCTGGCCGGTACGCACGATATGTCGAGTGCTGGGTCTCTCCGCCAGCGGCTACTATGCGTGGGTGCACCGCGAGCCGTCGGCGCGAGAGCGGCGCGACAAACAGTTGCGGGAACGTATCACGACGATATGGAGAGCCAACCGCGAGGTGTATGGTCGGCCGCGCATCCACGCCGAGTTGCAGGCTGAGAACGAGCGAGTCGGGCACAAGCGGGTGGCGCGGCTGATGAAGCAGGCCGGCATCGAAGGGGCCAGTCGCCGCCGCGGGCCCAGGACCACAACGCGTGGCGCGGCGACCCGACCGGCGCCAGACTTGGTGGATCGGAACTTCACCGCGGCCGGGGCCGACCAATTGTGGGTGGCCGACATTACGTACGTGCCGACGTGGGCGGGGTTTCTGTACTTGGCGGTGGTGCTGGATACCTGGAGCCGCCGGGTAGTGGGCTGGTCGATGGCCGGTCATCTGCGCACGGAACTGGTGCTGGAGGCGCTGGACATGGCGCTCTGGCAGCGGCGACCCGAGCAGGTGATCCACCACAGCGACCAGGGCTCTCAGTACACCTCGATTGCGTTCGGGATGCGCTGCAAAGAGGCCGGCGTGCGTCCCTCGATGGGCTCGGTGGGCGATGCATACGACAACGCGATGTGCGAAAGTTTCTTCGCGACCCTGGAGTGCGAGTTGCTTGATCGGAGCCGATTTCGCAGCCGTGCCGAGGCGCGCTTGGCAATATTCGAGTTCATCGAGGGGTTCTACAACCGTCGCCGGCGTCACTCGGCGCTGGGCTACCAGTCGCCGGTCGCGTTCGAGGCCACTCGGACAGGAGCGGCAGCATGAGCATCGTCGTGGTGCCGATGCTGGCGCTCGGCCCCCTCCAGGGACAATATTCGTCGGCAATTGGCCCTCTCCGGACCGCTTGGCGTCCGAGTCGGCTGCGCGCGCCGACCGGCGTCGCGGTGAGCACGCAGCGCAGCGGGGATGCAGCGTCTGAGGTGCTGGACCAGGAGCCGTTACGTAACGGTGATCAGTGCCCATGGCGTTGACCAATGCGCAACGCCAACGGCGCTATCGAGCGCGGCGCAAGGCGCAGCAGCCGCGAGCGCAGTACCGCCGACCGCACGACCGGCGCTCCCGACCGCAGCGCTGGCAGGATGCGGTGCGCACCCTGCTCGACCTCCAGGGAGAGTATCAAGCGTGGCTCGACAACCTGCCCGAGGCGCTCCAGGAGACCGCGCTCGGCGACAAGCTGGAGGCGATTTGCGCGCTTGATCTTGGCGCTCTGGAGAGCGTCGAGCCGCCACGCGGGTATGGGCGCGACTGAGGCAACCTGCTGCCGACCCGTTGCGACGGCTGCATAGTTTCCAAGCGGCGCACCGCTCGCGGGTCCGTCCCCACACGGGCGCCCCGGACCGGCTCGACCGCGCCGCTCCCGGCGGCTGCAGCCCCACCCGGGCCGACATCTTGCCGGTGCGGCGCGAACTGGCGCTCTCAGCGGCCCTGTAAGGCCGCTCCTCGCGAGCAGGTGGTCCCGGATACCCTTGCTGAACCCCGAATCGTCCCTCAGGCGCTCCGTTTCGACTCCCGGCACCCGCTGTCCATGCCGCCAGCACTGATCACGGTCGTGCGATCTCCTGACCGCGCACACCGGCGCCGCTCACGGCCATCCACACCGCCACCACCCCCAGCTTGATGCGGACTTGTCCACATATCCACAGGCAAATCCCACCCCTCCCCCGGACCCCCACCCCCTTTACCGCCACCGTTTATTTGCCGTGGAATCTCGGGAGGCGTCGTGTCGTGGGGGTCGTGGAGGCGCGGGCCTATTGCCTCACGTAAAAATCTAACCTTACGGTGAGCGTGCCTCACGTAAGAATCTAACCGAAAGGGAGGCGGAGAACGAGGGGGGAGCGCGAGGGGGGAGACTCATAAATTGTGGATAAGTGGATAGGCTGCTGGGCGACCGGCCGGGTTGATTCAAGCACACCAACGCGACCGGGGGCGTATCTGGTTGGTCGGCGCGGATGAGGAGGCGTCAACGGCAGGGAGGTGGTCGGTGCCGTGTCGTGTCGCTGACCGAAGAGGGGGCGGACGGGTCTGGAGGCGACTTCGGTGCTGGTGACACGGGGATGTCCAGACACCACCTCGTGTCGCGGAGAGGCCTTACAGCGCGGCTGAGGCGACATTTCTTGACGCCGACCGTCTGGCTCACGGATATACGGGCGTCAGAGACGCTCAGAAGTCATTTGCCGAGCCGGGTGATGCCGCCCACGCCGCGATCGGCGCGCAGGTTGCTGCGGAGCGCACGGAGCGAGGCGCCCCGGACAACTGCACCGAGGTGCGTTGCCCGGGGCAGGGTCATGACAATTCCCCACCGCCGGGACGGGGTAGGCGACGAGGTTGCGACACCGGAGCCGTCGGGATCGAACGGGGCGGAGGAGATGCTGTACCCCGCTGACGGACGGAGGGCGTAGCCCGACCGGAGTCAGCCGGCGCGGTGCCGTGGAGGCCACCGTGGACGACGCCGAGATGGCGGACCAGGCAGCCAAGCTGCTCGCTTCCGGGATGAGCGGCTCAGCCTGCGCTCGCGAACTCGGCATCCCGGTGAGCACCTTCAACGAGAACCGCCGCGCCGGCGTCATCACAGATCCCACCCGGGAGCCCGCCGCCAGCGCCGAGGTTGCGCCGGCGGCCACCACCACTGATCACCCGGTCAGCACCGCCGCCGCGGTCAGCGACCCGGCGGTCGCCACTGAGCGCGCCAGCCGCGACGCCCGCGACAAGCACGCGCCCATGGGCCGCGCGGCGCGCGACGTGGAACGCCGCACGCTCGCCAGAGCCGGCCTGCTGACCGAGGCCACACCAGCGTTCGTCGAGCCCGCCCACGCGGTCGCTGGCGGCGGCGTGCTGGCCGCACTGGCGATGCTGCTGCGCGAGGGCCTGCTCACCGCCGCCAACCGCCTGTTCCGCCTGCCGGCCGGATTCTACGGCCTGACCACCATCCTCCTGTTCGTCGCCTGCATGACCCTGGCCCGGGTGCGCAACCCCGAGAGCCTGCGCTACCAGGCACCCGGCGAGTGGGGCGCCATCCTCGGCCTCGACCGCTGTCCGGAGACCAAGACGCTGCGCCGCAAGATCAGGCTGCTGGCCAGCGCCGAGCACACCGTGCGCGATTGGCAATCGGTACTGGCGCGTACCTGGGCCAGCGAGCACGACGACGACTGGACGACGCTGGCCGTGGATGGCCACGTGAAGGTGTACACCGGGCGCAACGGGCGGTTGCCGAAACACTTCGTCGCACGCCAGAAGCTGTGTCTGCCGGCGTCGGTGAGCTACTGGATCAACGCCCTCGGCGGCGCACCGCTGCTGTGCCTGCACAAGGCGCTGGACCCGAAGCCGGTGAATGCGATCAAGCACGACGTGGTGCCGCAGTTGCAGCACCTGGGGGTGGTGACCGAAGCGGCCCCCGACCTGACCGGAGCACCGGCCGGTACCCCGCAGCTGACCCTGGTGTTCGACCGCGAGGGCTGGAGCCCGGACCTGTTCAAGCGCCTGGCCCGGCGTGGCATCGCCTGCATCACCTGGCACAAGAACTTCAACGGCGCGGACTGGCTGCCGGAAGACTTCCACACCTTCGAGGTACCGATCCATGGTCCCGCCGGCACCAGCACGACTGCGGTTGATCTGGCCGAGCAGCCGATCATGCTGCGCAACGGGCTGGTGGTGCGCCAGATCCGGCGGCGTCTGGCCAACGGTCGTCAGGTGGCGGTGATCACCACGCACCCGCAGATGCCGTTGGCGCAGGTCGCCGGCGCCATGTTCTCGCGCTGGTCGCAGGAGAACTTCTTCAAGTACCTGCGCGAGCAGTTCAACCTTGACGCGCTGCCGAGCCATGACCTTGCGCCGCCGGAGCCCGACGCACGGGTCGTGAACCGGTGCGCCGGGCCCTGGAAAAGAGCATCAGGCGGGTACGCAGCCGGCTGGCAGCGGTCCGCAATCGCCTCGCCGAGGCACTGCAGGGACGGCACCGGGACTCCGCCACCCGGCTTACGGTCGCGGATAAAGTTGCACTGAATTGCATGGTTATGCATAGACACGGGGGTATCCAGACACCACCTCGTGTCGTGGAGGGGCCTTACAGCGCGGCTGAGGCGACGTTTTCTCATCGCTGACCGCCCATTCTCCGATTATCGACCGTCAGACCCGCCTGAGAGGGTCATTTTGCCGTGCGACCGCTGCCACCACGCTCCTCGCTCGGTGTTTGCACCGTGCTTGGTGCGGCCTTGGCGGTCTTGCTGACGTTCAGCTGCAGCAGATCCTCGGTCAACCTGGTCAGCTCGCGCTTGAGGGCGACCGGATTCAACGTCGCGTACTGCTGCTTGAGGCGGTTCTTCACCTTCTCGCTCACCGACTCGGAGGCCAGCATGCGGTGATACGGCGTCTGCGGGTCGTCATAGATGCGGCGCACCTTGCTGCCGGTGCGGGTTTTCTTCACCAGCTTCACCGAGGGATAGAAGAAGTTCACCAGCAGGCACAGCGGGCGGTATATCGCGTTGAGGGCAGCCAGTTCCCGGTCGGTGTCGTAACGCAGGTGGCCGACCGCCCGTCGCACCACGTGGCCATTCTTCTGCTCGACGTAGCAGGTGTCGTTCTTGCGATGCGGGCGACCCCGAGTGAACGTGATGCCGTGCGCTTCGCAATAGCGCAGCAAATGATGATTGATGAACTCGCTGCCGTTGTCGGTGTCGATCCCCCGCATCACGATCGGCAGGCTCTGCCGGGCAGCGTCGATCGCCTCGTGGGTCCAGCGCTGCGCCTTGTTCTGCACGCCGTACAGGTCGACCCAGCCGGTGTCAACGTCGGTGATGGTGAGCGTGTGGCAGAAGTCGCCTGACGCGTTGCCGCCTTCATGGCCCACCAAGTCGATCTCGAAGAAGCCCGGCTCCTGCTCGTCCCAGTCAGCGAAGGTTCGGATCGCGATCTGATCCTTCAGGAGGGTGCCCGGCTTGGTGTGCGTGCGACCCTTCAGGCGCAGCCGTGCGCGCTCCTGCTGCAGCAGCCGGTCGATGGTCGCGGCGCTGATGGTCTGCAGCTTGCCGCGCACCGCTGCGGTCAGCTCGATCTCGCCGAACGACTCCAGCGTCGGCAGCATGGTGCGCAGCACGACCACCAGGCGCTTGCCGCACATGCAGTCGAACACGTACCAGATCAGCTTCAGAGCGACCAGCACCTCCTGGTCGTAGCGCCGCGGTCGCACGCGGCGCTGGGCAGGCCGCGGACGCCCGACCACCAGCTTCACCAGTGTGCCGTCGACTCGCACCATGCGGGTCCGTCCCCACCAGGTCAACAGATGGATCGCGTACTTGCGCTGGTACCCGGTCGACTCGACGAACTCGTCGAGTATGCGCCCCTTCTCCTTCTTGCCCGCCCGACGATACCGCTGCGCGTGCTGCTCGGTGAGCTCTCGCCTTGAACTCATCTTCAACCCCATCTCCTCCGGAACCTCCTCACGTCCCTCGGAGAGGCTCCAACCGGACCCGGAAGGTCCAGCCCGTTCGGTTAGATTTTTAGATGAGGCATGCTTTCGCTACGGTTAGATTTTCGATGAGTCAATGCGGCGGGTTGACAACCAACCGAATACACCTCAACCTGCCATGCACTACCCCGCCACCTCAGTAGTTACCTGTCCACCGAAACGGGGCACCCTCAGGCGCGCGACAAGGCTCTGGTCGAGAACGCGGTACGGTTGGCGTATCAACGCATCTACGCGCCGTTGCGGGATCGTACCTTCCACTCCCTGGAGGAATTGAACGCGGCGATCAGACCGCTCCTGGAGGAGCACAACGAGCGCCGCTTCCAGCGCCTGCCCTACTGTCGGCGCGAGCTGTTCGAGCAGATCGAACAGCCGGTCCTGGCGCCGTTGCCTCGCCACCACTTCCCGCTGCAGCAGATCCGGGAAGCGACGGTCGGGTTCAACTATCACGTCGAGCTGCGCGAAGACCGGCACCACTACAGCGTGCCGTATCACCTGCGCAGCCGCGATCCGCGCACCAAGGTCAAGCTGCTGTACGACGAGCGTACCGTGTCGATCTACTACGACAACGTGCGCATCGCCGAGTACCAGCGTGACCGCCGTCCGGGTCGCTACACCACGCTGCCCGACCACATGCCGCCGCAGCACCGATGGTATGCCGAGTGGACCCCGGAACGGTTCTTGCGCTGGGGGCGGGCGCACGGCGCCAACGTCGAGGCGGTGATCGAGCAGGTGCTGAAGGACGCCAAGTACCCGCCGCAGGGGTTCCGTTCCTGCCTCGGCATCCTGAACCTGGAGAAGAGCTACGGCGCCGCGCGGCTTGATCGCGCCTGTGGGCGCGCGCTGCGCTACGGGCTGTGCTCCTACCGCCGCATTCAGAACATGCTGAAGCTGGGCCTGGAGGAGGAGCAACAGCAGCAGTCGCTGAGCTTCCCCAGTCATGACAACGTCCGCGGCAGCGACTACTACAACTGAGGAGACCCCGACGATGACCAATAACCAAGCCACCCTCGACAAGCTCGACCGGATGCGCCTGCACGGCATGGCGCGGGCATTGCGCACCAGCCTCGACAGCCAGGCGCAGTGTACGACCGACGAGTTGCTGGCCCGCCTGGTGGATGCCGAGTGGGACGACCGCCATGAGCGGCGTCTGCAGCGGTTGCTGAAGGCGGCCCGCTTTCGCTACCCGGCCGCCATCGAGGAGGTAGACTTCTCGCTGCGCCGCAACCTGGATCAGAACCAACTGCTGCGGCTGGCCGACTGCCGCTGGGTGCAGCACCACCAGGACCTGATCATCACCGGCAAGTGCGGCTCCGGGAAGAGCTTCCTGGCCTCCGCGCTGGGCCACCAAGCGTGTCTGCGCGGGTTCCGGGTCGGCTATCATGCGTCCTCCCGGCTGTTCGGGGAACTGCGCCTGGCGAAGGCTGACGGCAGCTACGTCCGGGAGCTGGAGAAGATCAGCAAGCAGGCGCTGGTCATAATCGACGACTTCGCGCTGGAGCCACTGGACGGACTGGCGCGGCTGGCCCTGCTGGAGATGCTCGAAGACCGCCACGGTCGCGCCTCGACCCTGATGGTCTCGCAGTTGCCGGTATCGTCCTGGCATGAGGTGATCGGCGAGCCCACCATCGGCGATGCGATCTGTGACCGCATCGTGCATGGCGCCCACCGCATCAACCTGGAGGGAGATTCGGTGCGCAAGCTGTATGCCGAGCGTGCCCGGCGGGACGCGGCCGAGCGGCTGGGATAGCGCCGCCACCCCCGGCGCCACGACCGCGGCGGGAGCGTTGCTGCCGCCGCGCGTCAGCGGCGGTCGGTGCGCTACCCGGGCGGGCTCTTTGCCCTGCCATCTCAACCACGCTGCATATTGGGTGCATATCGGGTGCATACCGCCCGGAAACCGGCCACCCGACGGCGCAGGACGCGCCGCCGGGCGGACGGTGGTACTTGGAGACCCCCGGAATCAGGACGGATATACGGTCGGAGTGAATAACGATGCGCCGGTGGTCAGCTTCTCGGAGGTCGCGATGGCGAAGGCGCGGAGCGTATGTCGAGACGCCCGCGGTCGATACGGTCAGCCGCTCCATGCACATGGATACGGTGCCGATGATGCCGATGGCCACTCCGACCGCCGCACACACGCAAACGGTGAAGACGACACCCCTGCTGCCGATGTACCACGGCCCGGCGGCCCGTCTATCAGCCCCCCGCCACGGTTGCTCGGGTGCGCGCCCTACTGATTGCGGCGGCTCTTGCGGTTGGCTTCGTCCTGCCGGTCCGCGCCGCGGGTGCCGAACTCCATGCGCACGGCCCACCGCTCGGTCGCCCACCCTGCGCCGGGGTGCGGTTCGCTTTCAACCGCCGGGTTACTTGCCGGCGAGTTCGCGCTCAGTCATCGAGCCCGACCACGCGGCGCGCACCATGAGCACCCGTCGCGACGGTGCTCGCCGGCATTCCGGCCCCTCCACGGGTGTCAGGCCAGTCGCCTGGCTGTCAGCGGGGCCGCTCGCGTCAGAGTCGGCCTCTCTGCCGGCCCTCCAACCTGCGAGAGTTCCTCAGGCATCCCCCGGAAAATCCGTATCGTGACCGCAGTCACCGCTTTCTCAGCGCCGCGGGCTCCGCGCGTTCCACCGCTCCGCCATGCGCATGGCCGCATCGAGGCACCCACGGGCAATCCGTCGCACTGCTGTTCCCAGCCAACTGCCGCTGCCGGCCGCCGGACCACCCGGTCGAGGTCGCGGCAGCAGCGGCGGCGGGCGCACCGCCGCGTCGGCGCTCCATCGGCGACGTGGGCACTCTCCGCCCTATCACGCGGCGCTCACACACCGTTCCGGGGCACCGTCGATGCGGTTCCCTCCGCCACCGTGGTCTGCCAAGCCTCCTCTCGACAGGCCACCCGCGGACACTCTGGCCGGAACTTCGTTACCGCTCCGAACTCCCTTCGCGCACTCCGTCAGATTGATTCAAAAAAGCCACCCCGCTATACTCGCCGTCTCAGGATCGGACCACTCCCCGGTGGCTTTTTATTTCCGGAATGGGTGGCTTTTTTCACCGGAATACGCAATAAATGACCGTGGGCATCTGCGAGATCATTCCGTGGTGGTAGAGTGCCGTCTGAAGAGAAATGTACGAGGGAAGTGGGGCCGTCAGATAGCCGACCAGCGGAAGCGGATCCCGGGTCCTGGCGATCAACCAGGTTCCCCTCTTCAACCGCAACAGATGTCCAGACCCAGCCAAGCGAGACAGAATCTGGCTGGCGTGGTCCTTGTTCACGTCAAGGAGCCCCATCACGTCAGCAGTCCTCATGACCGTTTGCCCGGTCTGCTGAATTCGAGCCAGTGCCTGGTCCAATCTCACTGCGCTGCCTCTTCGATAGCGCCGACCACTCTGAGGACCATGTCATCCCACACGTCTCGTGAGTCATATACTGACTGGTACTCGGGATGCAGGTAAGAGAAGACCTGTCCCTTGAATATGTCGAATGTCACCGACAGGGCGTTTGTCACGGCCTCACCGAGCCGACTGTGGAGTTTGAAGTCATCCAACTCCGAATTGACGCCCGTGGACAGCAGAAGAAACAGATCAAAGACATCTCTCGCTTGGGGTACCGGCCTGGAAATGAGTGCCTCCACCTTCTGCTTGTATGCAGCGTGAGACGTATAGTGGTTCGCCAGAATCGGCGTTAGTGAATACGTATCGATCAGTTGCGGGTCAACAGCCTCGAAGGCGTGCTCCCGAGTAATCCCTCGTCGCGAGAACTCGGTCTTCGTGTTCAGAAGCACATCAATGCCTCCTACGCTGAGCAGCATCTTCCATCGTTGCACCGTATCCGTCTGCTTCGGAGCGGAGAGTTTCGCAAGGGCGATTTGGTGGATCTGCAGGGCTTGGGAGAAAGACCGAGAAGTCAATATCGAGTCAACGCTGTCAGCAAGTTTCTGTTTTGAGACGCCCTGGACATCAATATCCATGTCTTCCGAATACCGAAAGCTCTTCATGAAGAACCTGAGATTGCATCCGCCCTTCAGGACACAGTATCTCTTGTCCAACTTGCGTCCGAGGAAGTCCAGAAACACCAGGTGAAAGAGTTCGACATACTGTGGCGCGTCATACATACCAGCCCCGCCCATAAACAATACGCAAAGTTGACAAATATGTCAACTACAGGTGTTCCGTTCAGGGCGGCGCAGACGCACCTCACTACTTCCGACCGCCTGTGCGCCGTAGGCGCCGAGGCGGCCGCTGCCGCCTCGCAGGCGCGGGTCGAGCAGGTCGCGGACCGCGTCACCCACCATGTTCAGGCAGTACACCACCACCGTCAGGCACAGCCCCGGCCATACCGCCAGCCGCGGCGCGATCTCCATGTACTCGCGCCCCTCCCGGCTCAGCATGCCGCCCCAGCTCGGCACAGTCGTGGGCAGGCCGAACCCCAGAAAGCTCAAGCTGGCCTCGCTGATCACCACCGCGCCGATGTTGATGCTGTAGATCACGATCAGCACCGGCGCGATGTTGGGCAGCAGGTGGTGCACCAGCGTCCGCCAGCGCGAGCTGCCGACCGCCCGCGCCGCCTCGAAGTAGACGTGCTCCTTGGCGGCGATCACCGCGCCCCGGACCACCCGCGAGCCGCCGATGCCGCCCAGCACCCCCAGCACCACGATGATCTGCAGCACCCCTCGCCCGACCACCGACATCACCGTCAGCAGGATCAGCAGGCCGGGTATCGACATCCAGGCATCGACCAGCCGCTGCACGGTCAGGTCGAGCCGGCCGCCGATGAAGCCGGAGACGCCGCCCACCACCAGCGCCACCAGCACGTTGACGGCCGTCGCGGCCAGGCCGACGCCCAGGGTGAGGCGAGCGCCGTAGATCAGGCGGCTGGCGAAGTCGCGGCCCAACTGGTCGGTGCCCAGCGGGTAGCGCGCCGAGGAGCCCTGCAGCCGGTCCATCAGGAACACCTCGTTGGGGCCGAACGGGGCCAGCACGTCGGCCAACAGCGTCACCAGGATCAACAACAGCAGCACGATCCCGAGCACCACCGCCAACGGCTTCTCCCGGCGCAGCCGGACGAAGAAATCGGCGAACGCGCCCATCGGTGCCCTACCGGTAGCGCACGCGCGGGTCGATTAGCGCGTACGAGAGGTCGGTGACGAGATTGACCGCCACCACCACGGCGGCGAACACAAGGTTGACGCCGGAGACGATCGGGTAGTCTCTGATCGTAAGCGCATTCACCAGCAGCCGCCCCAGCCCCGGCAGGTTGAAGATGTTCTCCATGATCACCGAGCCGCCCACCAGGATCGGCACCTGCAGGGCGACCAGGCTGACCACCGGGATCAGGGCGTTCTTGACCGCGTGGCGCAGGATCACCGATCGTTCCAGCAGCCCCTTGGACCACGCGGTCCTGATGTAGTCCTGTCTGAGCACCTCCAGCATCATCGTCCGCGTCATCCGCATGGTGGCCGCGGACAGATAGGTCCCCAGGATCAGACTGGGAATGGCGAATCCGGCCAGGCTTCCGAGCGGGTCTTCCACGAACGAGACCAGCACCAACGGTGGGGACCAGCGCCACCAGATTGCCGGAAACACGATGACCATGGTGGCCAGCCAGAAGTTGGGCGTCGCCAGGCCGAGGATGGCCAGCGACCGCCCCACGTAGTCGGCGGCCGTATCCTGGCGAATCGCCGAGTAGATACCCACCGGCACGGCTATGACCAGCCCGATGAGAATCGCCATCAAGCCCAGCTGAATGGTCACCGGTAGTCTCTGGGCGATGCTCTGCTCCACGGTGTCGCTGCTCGTCAGTGATGGACCGAGAGTGCCGCGCAGGAAGATCCCGCCCACCCAGCGCCCATACTGGACGTAGACCGGCACATCCAGGCCCAGCCGGCGCTCGAGGGCTGCGCGGTCGATCCCCCCCGTCGCACCTTGCGTGGCTCGCAAGCGCGCTTCCATCACATCGATCACGTCGCCCGGGAGGAAGCGGACCGAGAGAAATACCAGGACGGTCACGAGAAACAGGGTCGGGATGACCATCAGCAGCCGCCGGATGGCATACGCCCTCATGCACTACGCTCCATCATCGGCTGGGGGGAGGACCGAGCGCTGGGAAGGGGGGCCGGCCACGTCGCGGCCCCGCCCCCCAGCTGCAAGTGCCGTGCGCCCTACGGCTTCAGACTGCTATCGAACCACAGGCGCGCGAAAGCCAGATATTGGCCGGACTTCGTCAAAGTCGACTCGCCGTTGTATCCCGCGACCCACGGCTGGGTCACCGAGAATTCTGGCCCCACCGCCCCGGCCAGCTGCCAGAACTGCTCGATCGAGTACATCTCCAGCTCGCGGAGCGCCGCGTTTTGTTCGTCAAGCGTGGTCGCGGCTTGGTACTCTTCGAACTTGGCCCTGTACCACTCGTCGTCGACCTCGGAGGTGTTCCATGATGTCGAGAGGAATTTCCCCAAAATAGCCGCTGCGGAGCCCTTGTAAGCCCCTTCCGCCGTGATGAGCTCATAGTCTCCCTGTGTTCTTGCGGCCACGTGCTCAGCCAGTGGCAGAATGACGACCTCTGCCTTGACGCCGATGGCGTCCCAATAACTGATCAGGAGCTCGGTGTAGTTCAGATCGTAGCGCGGTTGGTGTACGATCTCGGTCTCGAATCTGACGCCGTCGGCGCCGCGCGGATACCCCGCCTCGTCGAGCAGCGCCTCGGCACCGGCTGGGTCATACTCGAACGCCTTCCTGACATCTGCCGGCCAATCTTCGAACGGGGTCGCGACGGCAGTATTGAAACGGCTTATCTGCCCCTGGGGGATGGCATCCGCCAAGCCTTTATAGTATCCTTGGTCGATCTCGTCGAGGTTGAGGGCCATCTGCATCGCCTTGCGTACCCGGATGTCGTCAAAGGGCTTGACCTTAATGTTCATGCCGACATCCTGGTCCGACCGTAGCGCAAACGGATAGACCTTCAGCTCAGGGTTGGTGCGCTGCAGGCTCTCTAACTGGTCGACACCCCGCAACGTGGTAGTGCCGCCTGCTGCACCTATGTAATCGAGCTGGCCGCTGCGCAGCGCTGAGACGTACGTCGCCACCTCGGGCATGACCAGCGCGCGTATCTGGTCGAAATAGGGGAGCCGGTTCTCCGGGAACTTCTCGTCGAAGCGCCAGTAGTCGGGATTCTTGTCATAGGTAACGGAGCTGCCCTTGGTCCAGTCGGTGAGAGTATAGGGCCCGGTGCCGACCAGATCCCGCCAATCACTCGCGTTCCCCTTTGCCCGGATGACCTCGGGGGCGTAGATGATGTTCATGCCCCCTTGGATGATCGCCACAAGAGCACCGCTGGTTGGCGCTGGCAGCTTGATCACCACCGTCGAGCTGTCGGTGGCGGTTACCGATTCGAGCTCGACGCCGGTGTACTCGCCGGCATTAATAAACTCGCTGCGTTCGGTGTAGCCGCTGCCGATGCCAAACAACCGGTGGAAGTTGAACTCGACATCCTCGGCGGTCAGCGCGCGACCGTTCATCGGCGCCTTGTCCTGCCAGCGAACGCCCTGGCGGATGTTGAGGACGTAGGTAAGAGGGTCGGGCTGCGACCAGCTCTCGGCCAGGAGCCCGATGGTGTGCGTCGGCGGGAGGGCCACCGCAAAGTCGTGCTCGTCTCTTGGCGTTGACCAGTCCTGGATCGTCAGATTCTCGAGGACGAGATTGTAGATGATGGATCCCCAACCACCGGCGAGCACGGCGTCGATGTCCCCCGGCTCTTCCTTGAGTGCATAGGTGAACGTGCCGCCGTACTCGGGCGCACTGATCATCTCGCCGGTGCTGGGGTCGAGCACCATCTCCTTCTCGACCGCGGCCGCCTCCTCACCGGCGGGGGCGGCGAACGTAACGGTAGCCGCCAGCGAGAACGCCAGCGTCAGCACAATGAATTTGGGAGTCATTGCGTACTCCTCCTCGTTGTCGGGATCGGGACCGCGTCCCGTTGCCCGTGTTCTTGGGCCGAAGACTTCGGCCTTCTCGCATGGTCGTGGTAGTCGTCGCACCCGAAGCGGGAGACAGCGCCGCGAGCGCCGGTTTCCGCGAGCGTGGTGCGATGGGTGTGGATGGCGAAGGGAGCCGCTACGTCGTCAGCGGTGCAGATGGCGACAGAGTGGCGGATGTGGCTCGGCGAGCGTAGAGAGCGGTCAGTTACCGGGTGCTTGGTTTGTTGTGGAGCAGGCCGGAGCAGGCCGGAGCAGGCCGGAGCAGGCCGGAGCAGGCCGGAGCAGGCCGGAGCAGGCCGGAGCGCTAGCGTTCGCGGCTAACGGGTGGCTGCGGTGGGCTGTGTGATCGCGCTTCATCCGCGTACCAAGCCGCCATTCTACCACGCGCCCGGCACCCGTCAAGCACGCCGAATCGGTCGAATCTGTCGGCTGGAAAGGTGCGACCGGGTCGCGCTACCATGCAGATCGGAGTCGGCGCATGGAACAGAAGCCCAGTCCGGTGCTGCGTACCGCGATAGGAAACTATGGCCATACCGCGGCCTTGAAGGATGGCACCATCACCTCCCCGATGTTCGACCTGGAGCACGTTGAGGTCTCCCCCGTGCCGATGATATTCCGCCGCATGGTGCGGGGGCTCGAGTTCGATGTCGCGGAGATGGCGCTGGCGACCTGTTTCTGTGCCCGCGCCCACGGCAAGCGCTTTACCGGAATCCCCATCTTCCTGACCCGCGCCTTCTATCACGGCGAGTTGCTGTGCCACCGGCGCAGCGGTATCCGGGCGCCGAAGGACCTCGAAGGCCGCAAGGTGGGCGTACGCAGCTACACGTTTACCCCCGGCGTCTGGACGCGCGGCATCCTGGCCGCCGAATACGGCGTCGACCTGGACGCGGTCACCTGGGTTCTGTCGGGAGACGAACACGTGCAGGAGTACGTCGCGCCCGCCAACGTGGTGTCGTCGCCCAACAACAACCTCGCGACGATGCTGCTCGCCGGCGAGATCGACGCCGCCATCGCGCCCGGCCCGGTCGACTCGCCTGACATCCAGCCGCTGTTCCCGGACGCCCGGCAGGCCGACGACGCCTGGCACCGCAGGACCGGGATCTATCCGATCAGCCACCTGCTGGTGGTGAAGGACGCGGCGCTGGCGTCGCACCCCGGTCTCGCAACCGAGCTGTTCCGCCTGTTCAGCGAGGCCAGGTCGCAGTACCTGCCGCGCCTGCGCTCCGGCGCCGCCGACGACGCCGGCGATCGGTCGCTGCGGAAGATGGCGCAGACGGTCGGCGGCGACCCCCTGCCCTACGGCTTCGAGAGTTCGCGCAAGACTCTGGAGACCTTCATACGCTACAACGTCGACCAGGGCGTGATACCGCAGGCGGTCGCCCCGGAGGACCTGTTCGTGCCGGAGACCCTGGCCCTGGTCTGACCACCCGAACCGAGCGGCGGCCCGCCGCTCTCGTTGGTCGCATCGGTCACGTAGTGATGCAGTTCGTACACTCGAAACAGTGCCTGGAGTCCACGAGTGGACTTGCTTCTGCGCCAGTCCGAGCTGATCACAATGCCCGCGCCGAAGTCCTTGCACAGCGAGCGCAGCCGTTCGACCGCTTCGCTGTCCCAGTCAAAGCACACCGCCCCAAGGTCGTACTTGTCCATGCCCAGGTAGATCTCATCGGCCAATCTGTCGGCCAGCGAACAGCACGATCGGCGCCTCGTTGCGGCTGGACACCGATGCCGGGCGTCGGCGTGCGCGCCCCGGCTGATCTGGAACGTCCGGTTTGCATGCCCGCGCGAGATGGGCTACGCTGGCGTCATGGCCAGCACCAAAGCACCGCCCAGCGGGCGCTACCAAGCAGCGCAACCCCGGCCCGCCCAGCCCGCCGAGCCGCCGGCGTTCCCGGGCTGCACGCCGGTGCACCTGCCGCGCACCGAGATCGAACGCTTCGAGGGGCGGCTCGAATATTGGGATTCGGCCACCGAGACCGCCTGGATCAGCGAGCCCACCACTTCCTATCACGAACGCCCGTCGCGCCTGGTGACCCGCTTGGCCGAGATGGTCGGCCGGGTGCGCGGGTCGCCGATCGAGTCGTACGGCTCGATGGACCTGCTGCTGCGCGACCCCGAAGGCGAGCCGCGGCGCATCATGCAGGCCGACGAGTCGGTGTACCTGCATCCGGCGCAGGCCAGGCTGCCGGGGGCCGCCATGGTGGTAGGCGAGGACGACTTTCCCGACGTGGTGCTGGAGGTGGATCACACCACCGACGTGCACCGCGGCAAGCTCGCGCTGTACGAATCGTGGGGCTTCCCGGAAGTGTGGGTGGAGGTGCCGGACACTCCGTCGCCGAGCCGGCCGCACCGGCGCCGCCCGGGACTGACCATTCATGTGCTCGAGCACGGCCGGTTCCGGGTTGCAACCGAGAGCCGTGCATTTCCCGGCTGGCGGGCCGAGGAGATTCACTTGGCGCTGAACGAGCCGGTGCCGTCGGCGCAGACGAGCGCGGCGGTGGAACGGGTTGCAACGGCGCTCGGTGAGCGCGAAGGCACCGGCCCGGACGACGACCCGCTGCTGCGCTCGCAACGGCGCCAGGGGTTCGAGCGCGGCCTGGCGGAAGGTCGCTTCCGGATGGTCCGCCAGATTCTGCGGTCACGGGGCATTGCAGTGTCGGCGGGGTTCTCCGCCGCTGCGGAAGCGCTCGCCGCGGCGTCCGAGGAGGCGCTGCTGGCGGCGGCGCTTGGCTGCGCGGATGAGGCGGAGTTCCTTGCCGCGCTCCGGCGCTCGCGCCACCCGGGCGGCTGACCTCCTAGCGCCCCGAAACCGCGCGTTCGTTGGGCCCTTCGATCAGCAACGCCTATTGGTCATGCGCGCCGGGTCGTAAAGGTCGCGGGTGTCGCTCAACTATCTGCACCACCTGCTGCTGTCGGCGCCGTGGCATGCAGCCTTGTGGGTGCACCGGCGCGCGTGGTTTCATGTGCGGCGATGTCTCGAGGTTGGAGGGGGATGGCGTGCCTGGCGGCTCTGCTGTGTGCCGGCCCGCTCGGCGCGGCTCCCGGCGTCGCAGTTGTCCCGGTCAGCACCGAGACGAGTTGCGCGGGAGCGTTCGTGGCGCACCCGCTGCCGCACTCGGTGCAGCCGATGCCGAACCTGCCGATGCCGTTCGACAGCAACGGCTCGGGGGTCGCGATCGCCGACCTCGATGGCGACGGCTGGCTGGACGTGCTGCTCGGCGGGCTGCACGGCCCGGCGACGGTGCTCTGGAACCGCGGCGACCCGGGCGGTCCGGCGTTCGATGCCGTGGCGCTCGAACTGGTCGGGGCGCGCGCGGTGGCCATCGTGGACGTGGACGGCGACGGACACCAGGACATCGTCGCCACCCGGCCCGACGAACGTCCGCGGTGGCTGCGGGGAAGCGGCGGACGCACCTTCCGGATCGTGGACGACGAACGGTTCGTCGCCCGCTATCCCATCTACACGATGGCGTGGGACGATCTCGATGGCGACACCGACCTCGACCTGGTCGGCGCCACCTACGACGCCGAGTTGGAGCGATACGAGGCGATGGAGGCATACCGGAACTTCGTGACGACCAACGTTTCCACCGCCCGCACCCGGCAGCGGGGGGTGTGGTACTACGAGAACCTCGGGCCGCGCGACCGGCGCAGCGCCTTCGAGCCGGGTGAGTTCCAGTTCCTGGCATGGCCCCTCGCCGCCGGCGCGATGGCACTGCCCATCGTGCTGACCGACGTCGACGGCGACGCGCTCAGCGACATCGTCGTGGGCAACGACTACGACGTCCCGGACAACGTATTCCTCCGTACCCCCGATCGGGTGCGCCCGCACCGGTCGTGGTGGCGCCCCGGCAGCCCGTTCCCGGTGACCACCCGCAACACCATGGCATTCGCCACCGGCGACGTGGACAACGACGGCCGCATCGAACTGTTCGCGGCGGACATGAGCCCGTACCGCGCGGGTGCGGACATCGACGAGGCGTGGGGGCCGCTGCTGCAACCGGGCGGCGCGGCGACCCCGGTGGGCGACGGCGTACAGGCCGCGGCCAACGTGCTGCAGACCCGGCAGGAGGACGGCTCCTACCTGGACACCGCCGGCCGCGCCGGGGTGGCCGCCACCGGCTGGAGCTGGTCGGCGCAGTTCGGGGACCTGGACAACGACGGCGACCTGGACCTGTACATCGTCAACGGCATGGTCGGCGATCCGTTCCGGAAACTGGAGGACGCCGAGCTGGTCGAGGAGAACCAGGCGCTGCGCAACCTGGGCGGGGAGCGCTTCGTGGCCGCGCCGGAGTGGCGGCTGGGCGCCACCGAGAGCGGGCGCGGCATGGCGCTCGGCGACCTCGACCGCGACGGCGACCTGGACATCGTGGTCAACAACTACCGGGCGCCGTCGCTGCTGTTCGAGAACCGCCTGTGCGGCGGGGCGAGCGTGCAGGTGGACCTGGTCTGGTCCGGCACGGACAACCGGTTCGCAATCGGCGCCTCGTTGCGGCTGGACACCGATGCCGGCCGCTACCGGCGCGACGTGGAGGTGACCAGCGGCTACCTGTCGAGCAACCCGCCCCGCGTCCACTTCGGCTTGCCTGCCGGCGAGCGCCCGCAGCGGCTCACCGTCCGCTGGCCGGACGGCGCCGAGGACGTGGTGGGCGCTACGGACGGCTTGACGGCCGACACGCTGTTGACCGTCACCCGGTAGCACTTTAGGTGCTGACCGGCTCGCACACCATGGCGACTTCCGTAGCGGCGTCCCAGTACTCGATGCGACCGTCGTAAGCGGTAATCTCATCACGCGATATACGCACCGGCCGACAGCCGGGAAACTCCGGCCGCTCCGGCTCGCGCCGATCCACCGGCCGCGGCACCGCGGTGACACTGTACTCAGCCATGGCGCCGATCTTAACACATGGCGGCTCCTGCAATGCAGGCGCTGCACGGCGAGAGACCATCATTGATCAGGAGGTGATGCCGCGCCTGTCGCTCCCGCGCTGACCGGATCTTTTGCCGCCACCTGGACTCCTATAATGCCAGTAAATGACAGGTTCAGCACTGAGCAGCGCGCCCTGATCATCCGGTGCCGACGGGCCTCAAACCGACGTCACGGCGGTGGCACCCAGCCGTCCCCCGCCGCCTCTGAGCCGCGGGTCGAGCAGGTCCCTCACCGCATCGCCAAACATGTTCAAACTGTAAACGGTTACCGTCAGGCAAAGACCAGGCCAGGCAGCCAGGTGTGGTGCTTCCTCCATGAATCGACGCCCTTCGCCGCTGAGCATACCTCCCCAGCTGGGAACCTCGATGGGCAGGCCGTATCCGAGGAAGCTGAGAGAAGCTATGCTCAGGATTACGCCTCCGATGTTGATGCTGAATATGATGATTATGACAGGCATGATATTGGGTAGGACATGCCGGATCAGTATTCTCCATCTTGAGCTGCCAATCGCCTCCGCCGCCTGAAAATACACATTCTCTTTAATGCCAATAACGGCACCTCTGACCAGTCTTGAGCCGCCGATGCCTCCTGCGATCCCCAGGACCACTATTATCTGTGGCACACCCCGCCCCACTATGGACATTATGGTCAACAGCAGGAGCAGTCCCGGGTAACACACCCAGGCATCGACAAATCTCTGCACAGCCAGGTCCAGTTTGCCGCCCAGGAATCCGGAAATGCCGCCTATCAGAACGGCCACCACAACATTGAGAGTGGTGGCGGTCAGACCAACAACTATCGAAAGACGAGCACCATATATAATGCGGCTCAACAAGTCTCGCCCAAACTGATCGGTACCCAGCAGATAGCGGGCCGATGAGCCCTGCAGCATGTCGTACAGGTGCATTTCATTATAGGGATAGGGAGCCAGAACATCCGCCAAGATAGCCACGAAAATCAACAGCAATACGATGATTCCGCAGGCAGCACCCAGTGGATGCTCCTTCCACAGTCTGATGAAGAAACCTCTCATCTATAACGGATCCTGGGGTCCAAATAGACATAAGTCAGGTCGATGAATAGAACGATCATCATAACGACGGTGGCGAAAAACAGGTTTACTCCGGAGATCACCGGGTAGTCTTTGTCCTGGAGTGCCGCCACCATCAGGCGACCTAGCCCCGGCAGGTTGAATATGTTCTCCATGATAACCGAGCCGCCTATCAGGATAGGCAACTGCATGCCTACCAGGGTCACTACCGGGATCAGGGCATTCTTGAGGGCGTGGCGCAGGATGACTACCTTCTCGCTCGCCCCCTTTGCCCAGGCCGTCCTGATATAGTCCTGCCGTAAGACCTCCAGCATCGTGGTTCGCGTCATCCGCATCGTCATTGCAGCTATGGACGTCCCCAGAATCAGGCTGGGAATGATAAACAACCCGAGATTCCCCAACGGATCTTCCGTGAAAGGAACCCACTCCATCGGCGGCGACCAGCCCCACCAGATTGCGGGGTAGAGCATGACCATCAGAGCCAGCCAGAAGTTGGGCGTTGCCAGGCCGATGATGGCGATGGAACGCCCCACGTAGTCGGTTGCGGTATTCTGGCGAACCGCGGAGTAGATGCCGACGGGTAGCGCTATCAACAGCCCGATTACGATTGCCAGGAGGCCAAGCTCAAGGGTTACCGGCAGTTTACGGAATATCGTCTCCTCTATCGCCTCCTGGGCGCCAAGGAGTGAGTGGCCGAGGCTGCCCTGGAGGAGACCTTTGAAGTGGGACTCACCGGTAACCCAGTCAGGGGTCGGCAACACTCCTATCCAGCGTCCATACTGCACGTGGACGGGCACGTCCAATCCCAGCATACGCTCAAGAGCTTCGCGGTCTACCTCCATGGCGATGAAGTCCCACCGACCCAGCATTGCGTCTATTGTATCGCCCGGGATGAAGCGGACCGAGAGAAAGACCAGGACGCTCAATACGAACAGGGTGGGGATTACCAGCAATAACCGCCTGATGATATAGGCTCTGATGTAACACTCCTCCTGATCGTTGCGGTATGAATCGGGTGCGGGAGCTGGGAGGCCCCGGCCCCCCAGCCCCCTTTATTGGCTGAGCTCAGCTACAAGGGATGAAACCCTTAATAACCCATTTCTTTCTTCAGATCACTATCAATCCAGAGGCGGGCGAAGAGGAGATTAAAACCGAGAGGGTCCAAGCCTGTGTCCATTTCACCGTTATAGCCTATGAGCCACGGCTGGGCCAAATAATACACTGCAGGTTTACCGCCCCATATCTGCCAGTGCTTCTCTATCATGTACATATCTGCCTCTGCAATCAGCCTCTGCTGCTCCTCAATGGTAGTAGCGTTTAGGGCGGCGTCAACCATGGCGTCCACCTCAGGCCACCGGGATCCGGGGCGGTTCCACACTGCATCCGAGTGAAACCAGCCTACCATCATGACAGGGTCATAAAGATTGCCCATATTGGTTTGGTGCAAGCCTTCCCAAGTACGCGAGAATACCCTCTCGTTATGTACGTCATAGGGAACTGCATCAATCTCAACATCGACGCCAATCTCTGCCCACTGGGAGACAATTATTTCAGTAATGTCCGTATTTCCAACCGAGACATTCACGGAGGTCTTAAATCTAGTGCCGTCGGCGCCGCGCGGGTATCCAGCCTCATCAAGGAGCTTCTCGGCAGCTTCCGGGTCATAGGTATAGTATTGCTTGACCTCGTCGGGCCACTCATCAAACGGGATGTAATACCCTTTCACCCCTATTAGCCCGTGAGGTGTAGTATCTGCATAACCCCTCCAGTACGTAGCCTTAATGGGCTCAAGGTCCAGTGCCATCTGCATTGCGCGGCGCACGTTGATGTCGTCAAAGGGCGGCACGCCCAAGGTAGGAGCAAAAGAACTACCCGACCGAAACCAAACCGGCCATGCCGCGATTTCGGGGTTGGTCCGCTGCAGGCTCAGTACCGATGCCAATTGGTTCTCGACCCACCGTCTGTAATCAATCTTGCCTGTCCGCATCGCTGACATGATTGTTGCTTCCTCTGGAATCATCAGTCCCCTTAACTTGTCAACGTAGGGCAGGCGGTTCTGCGGGTATTTTTCGTCGTAGCCCCAGTAGTCAGGATTCTTGGTCCAGGTCGCAGAGCTGTCCGCGACGTAGTCAGTCAGCTCAAAGGGCCCGGTGCCGACCACGTTCCTCCAGTCCTTCATGTCACCGTATTGCTCGATTACCTCGGGGGGGGATATGTAAATAAAGTAGTCGACGAGCATAAGCCGCAGCGCAGGGAGGTATGGCTTCGTCAGCTTAACGACCATCGTATGCTTGTCGGTGGCCGTTACCGATTCCCATGGTATGGAGACGAATGGGGCGGCGCCACCCACGGGGGAAGGTCCGGCGTCGGCAAACTTGCCCATACCCAATAGACGGTGAAAGTTGTATTCGACATCATCGGCAGTGAGCTCCCGACCGTTCATCGGTGCCTTATTATGCCAGTGAACGCCCTGGCGGATGTGGAAGGTATAGGTGCGCCCGTCCGGGGAAATATCCCAGCTTTCCGCCAGTTGCTCTATCATGACCGACTCAGGGGTCGGGCCCGATTTAAAGTCCCATACGTCCCTATCTATTCCCCAGTTCCCGATACCTAGCTTCTCTACGACGCCCGAGATTATCCCGCCCGAATAGTGGTAATAGGGGTCTGCCGCCTGTGGCGAATATGGGTGTAAGTGCAAGGTTAATGTCCCGCCATACTGTGGCGCAACCACCATCTTGCCGGTGGTCGGGTCGAGCACCATTTCCTTCTCCACGGCGGCTGCCGGCTCCTCTTCTGCGCCCGCGGCCCAGAGGCCGGTGGCAGTCAGGGTCAGGACCAACGCAACCGCGAAGGTCTTTATCACAATGTTCATAACTATCTCCAGGATGATTGATTTCGAGAGTCTTGCGGAGCGGGTTGCCGCTCCCCGGATCCTCTCGCGCCCGCAACGCGGGCGGCCGGTGTGAGTCAGATTCCTGCAGCGTGCGGCGTGTGACTCACCGGGTTCACCCGGGCTCACGCCGCGCGCGCGTGAGGTTCTTTGAGTATCATTCGAGCCTCCTTCTTCTCGTTACAACGCGACGCGTTGCGGTGGTCTGAGCAGCAGCGAGTCTGAATGGCCGGCAACGCTGGGGGTGTCGCCGGCGGGGATCCGGGACGGCCTGAGTCGCCGGGAAGGGCACGGGCGGCCCGGCGATCGACCGAGCCCGCGCCACCGATAGCTACGGCGGTGGTGAAGGCGACCGCGTGCGCGGGGTCGCGTACGGGGCGATCAGCCGGAGCGGTTAGTTGTTCTCGGTTCGAAAGTTGAGGGGGGGCGAGGATAGGACGCGCCGGCTGCGTTGCCGCTAACCGATGGCAGTGCTGAGTGGTATTATCACCCATCTTTTGCATCCGTTGAACCCTGAGGTTTTCAACCTAACACACCTGCGGCAAACACGTCAACAGGCAAAAACAGGCGAATCAAGGTGATCCCATGCTGACGGATGTGATGGACGGACAAGCGCCGGCCTCGGCGAGCAAGCAAGCGAGTTCGTGAAGGCGAATTCGTCGGGCCTCGGTCAGATCACGACCGGCAGTCTGCGATTTGGCGGCGCGCCAGCCACCGGCGCGCGGCCCGGCAACCGCCCTCCAGGTGCGGCGGCTGACCGCCCGTGTGCCGGCGCCGACCGTACGGAAGCTGCGCCGATCCACCCGATCGGCCCCACGCACGTCTCCGCCTGCGCACGACCGTCACCCCGACCGGACGCGCCGCACCTCGTCCGCATCCGCCGCCAGCGCCGCGGCGATCGCCTCGGCATCCTGTCCCAGCCCATGCAGGCGGCGGATCGCCTGCGCGAGCAGCAGGCGCCGCTCCTGCTCGGCCTGCTGCTGACCCTTCTCCGCCTGCTGCTGCGCCCGTTCCGCTCGCTGCGCCCGCTGCCGCTCCTGTGCTTTGCGGATGATCGGTCCCGGAGAACCGGGGCAGCACATGTTGACGCCGCGTATCAAGATTTCGTGACATGGCGAAGATTCCGTGCCACCATGGTGCGCCGGTGTCGTGACGGGATGCGGAGCAGGAGTCTTTCGGCGTTCCTGATGCTGAAGCCAGCGGAAAGATCCAATTCCGGCAACGCAGCGAACAGCCTCGTCTTGGTAGAACTCAGGTAAAGAAAATCCAATAGCGCCTTCTCTGGAGTCGCCATCTGCACTCCCCTTACGCCATGTTGTTCATAGGCGCAGAAGAACGGCGCGGATATGTGATGCACGGAGAACGTACCCACCGGGGTAGCGTAGACCCGTGTTCGGGTAAGTGAAACGCAATAAATGACCGTGGGCATCTGCGAGATCATTCCGTGGTGGTAGAGTGCCGTCTGAAGAGAAATGTACGAGGGAAGTGGGGCCGTCAGATAGCCGACCAGCGGAAGCGGATCCCGGGTCCTGGCGATCAACCAGGTTCCCCTCTTCAACCGCAACAGATGCCCGGACCCAGCCAAGCGAGACAGAATCTGGCTGGCGTGGTCCTTGTTCACGTCAAGGAGCCCCATCACGTCAGCAGTCCTCATGACCGTTTGCCCGGTCTGCTGAATTCGAGCCAGTGCCTGGTCCAATCTCACTGCGCTGCCTCTTCGATAGCGCCGACCACTCTGAGGACCATGTCATCCCACACGTCTCGTGAGTCATATACTGACTGGTACTCGGGATGCAGGTAAGAGAAGACCTGTCCCTTGAATATGTCGAATGTCACCGACAGGGCGTTTGTCACGGCCTCACCGAGCCGACTGTGGAGTTTGAAGTCATCCAACTCCGAATTGACGCCCGTGGACAGCAGAAGAAACAGATCAAAGACATCTCTCGCTTGGGGTACCGGCCTGGAAATGAGTGCCTCCACCTTCTGCTTGTATGCAGCGTGAGACGTATAGTGGTTCGCCAGAATCGGCGTTAGTGAATACGTATCGATCAGTTGCGGGTCAACAGCCTCGAAGGCGTGCTCCCGAGTAATCCCTCGTCGCGAGAACTCGGTCTTCGTGTTCAGAAGCACATCAATGCCTCCTACGCTGAGCAGCATCTTCCATCGTTGCACCGTATCCGTCTGCTTCGGAGCGGAGAGTTTCGCAAGGGCGATTTGGTGGATCTGCAGGGCTTGGGAGAAAGACCGAGAAGTCAATATCGAGTCAACGCTGTCAGCAAGTTTCTGTTTTGAGACGCCCTGGACATCAATATCCATGTCTTCCGAATACCGAAAGCTCTTCATGAAGAACCTGAGATTGCATCCGCCCTTCAGGACACAGTATCTCTTGTCCAACTTGCGTCCGAGGAAGTCCAGAAACACCAGGTGAAAGAGTTCGACATACTGTGGCGCGTCATACATACCAGCCCCGCCCATAAACAATACGCAAAGTTGACAAATATGTCAACTACAGGTGTTCCGTTCAGGGCGGCGCAGACGCACCTCACTACTTCCGACCGCCTGTGCGCCGTAGGCGCCGAGGCGGCCGCTGCCGCCTCGCAGGCGCGGGTCGAGCAGGTCGCGGACCGCGTCACCCACCATGTTCAGGCAGTACACCACCACCGTCAGGCACAGCCCCGGCCATACCGCCAGCCGCGGCGCGATCTCCATGTACTCGCGCCCCTCCCGGCTCAGCATGCCGCCCCAGCTCGGCACAGTCGTGGGCAGGCCGAACCCCAGAAAGCTCAAGCTGGCCTCGCTGATCACCACCGCGCCGATGTTGATGCTGTAGATCACGATCAGCACCGGCGCGATGTTGGGCAGCAGGTGGTGCACCAGCGTCCGCCAGCGCGAGCTGCCGACCGCCCGCGCCGCCTCGAAGTAGACGTGCTCCTTGGCGGCGATCACCGCGCCCCGGACCACCCGCGAGCCGCCGATGCCGCCCAGCACCCCCAGCACCACGATGATCTGCAGCACCCCTCGCCCGACCACCGACATCACCGTCAGCAGGATCAGCAGGCCGGGTATCGACATCCAGGCATCGACCAGCCGCTGCACGGTCAGGTCGAGCCGGCCGCCGATGAAGCCGGAGACGCCGCCCACCACCAGCGCCACCAGCACGTTGACGGCCGTCGCGGCCAGGCCGACGCCCAGGGTGAGGCGAGCGCCGTAGATCAGGCGGCTGGCGAAGTCGCGGCCCAACTGGTCGGTGCCCAGCGGGTAGCGCGCCGAGGAGCCCTGCAGCCGGTCCATCAGGAACACCTCGTTGGGGCCGAACGGGGCCAGCACGTCGGCCAACAGCGTCACCAGGATCAACAACAGCAGCACGATCCCGAGCACCACCGCCAACGGCTTCTCCCGGCGCAGCCGGACGAAGAAATCGGCGAACGCGCCCATCGGTGCCCTACCGGTAGCGCACGCGCGGGTCGATTAGCGCGTACGAGAGGTCGGTGACGAGATTGACCGCCACCACCACGGCGGCGAACACAAGGTTGACGCCGGAGACGATCGGGTAGTCTCTGATCGTAAGCGCATTCACCAGCAGCCGCCCCAGCCCCGGCAGGTTGAAGATGTTCTCCATGATCACCGAGCCGCCCACCAGGATCGGCACCTGCAGGGCGACCAGGCTGACCACCGGGATCAGGGCGTTCTTGACCGCGTGGCGCAGGATCACCGATCGTTCCAGCAGCCCCTTGGACCACGCGGTCCTGATGTAGTCCTGTCTGAGCACCTCCAGCATCATCGTCCGCGTCATCCGCATGGTGGCCGCGGACAGATAGGTCCCCAGGATCAGACTGGGAATGGCGAATCCGGCCAGGCTTCCGAGCGGGTCTTCCACGAACGAGACCAGCACCAACGGTGGGGACCAGCGCCACCAGATTGCCGGAAACACGATGACCATGGTGGCCAGCCAGAAGTTGGGCGTCGCCAGGCCGAGGATGGCCAGCGACCGCCCCACGTAGTCGGCGGCCGTATCCTGGCGAATCGCCGAGTAGATACCCACCGGCACGGCTATGACCAGCCCGATGAGAATCGCCATCAAGCCCAGCTGAATGGTCACCGGTAGTCTCTGGGCGATGCTCTGCTCCACGGTGTCGCTGCTCGTCAGTGATGGACCGAGAGTGCCGCGCAGGAAGATCCCGCCCACCCAGCGCCCATACTGGACGTAGACCGGCACATCCAGGCCCAGCCGGCGCTCCAGGGCCGCGCGGTCGATCTCCCCACCTTGCGAGGCCTCCATCCGCATTTGCATCACGCCGATCACGTCGCCCGGCAGGAAGCGGACCGAGAGAAACACCAGGACGGTCACGAGGAACAGCGTCGGGATGACCATCAACAGCCGCCGGACGGCATACGCCCTCATGCACTACGCTCCATCAATTGCTGGGGGAATGGGCGCTGGGAGCGGGGCCGGCCGCCGCCCCCCAGCTGCAAGTTCCGCGCTCTACGGCTTCAGGCTGCTATCGAACCACAGGCGCGTGAAGATGGTGGAGTGGCCGTTTTCCGAGATCGACCCCTCGCCGTTGTATCCCACAACCCACGGCTGAGTCACGGAGAACTGCGGCCCCACCGGCCCGAACACGTGCCAGAACTGCTCGATCCCGTACATATCCAATTCGCCGAGCGCCGCGTCCCGCTCCTCCAGCGTGCTCGCCGCAAGGGCCTCGGCAAACTTGGCGTTGTACCACTCGTCATCGGCATTGGCACTGTTCCATGACGTCGATGGGATGAAACGCTTCACCGGATTGACCGGGGGTCCCTTGAAAGCCGCTTCCGCGTTGATCATCTGAAAGGCTCGATCTTGTCTTCTGGCCACGAACTCAGCCAGTGGCTGCACGTTGGCCTCTACCTTGACGCCAATGGCGTCCCAGTAACTGATCAGGAGCTCGGTGTAGTTCAGATCGTAGCGCTCGAGGTGCATGAACTCGGTCTCGAATCTGACGCCATCATCGCCGCGTGGATAGCCCGCCTCGTCGAGCAGAGCCTCGGCACCGGCCGGGTCATACTCGAACGCCTCCTTGACGTCCGCCGGCCACTCAGCGAACGGGGTCGCCACGGTCGCAGTGAGGCGGCTCACCGCCCCCTGGGGGATGGTATCCGCGAAGCCTCTATAGAATCCCTGGTTGATCTCCTCGAGGTTGAGGGCCATCTGCATCGCCTTGCGTACCCGGATGTCGCCAAAGGGCTCAACCTGGATGTTCAGGCCGACCCCATTGTCAGACCGTCCCGCAATCGGATAGACCTTCAGTTCAGGATTGGTGCGCTGCAGGCTCTCCAACTGGTCGATACTCCGCAACGTGGTAGCGCCACCTGCTGCACCTATGTAGTCGAGCTGACCGGTGCGCAGCGCCGAGATGTACGTTGTCGTCTCGGGCATGACCAGCGCGCGTAGCTGGTCGAAATAGGGCAGGCGGTTGTCCGGGAACTTCTCGTCGAAGCCCCAGTAGTCGGGATTCTTGTCCCAGGTGACCGAGCTGCCCTTGGTCCAGTCGGTGAGGGCATAGGGGCCGGTGCCGACCAGGTCCCGCCAGTCATCGGCGTCCCCCTTGGCCTGGATTACCTCGGGGGCGTAGATGAAGTTGAGGGTGCCTTGGAGGATCGCATGAAGAGCAGAGAGGCTTGGCGCTGCCAGCTTGATGGCGACCGTCGCGCTGTCGGTCGCCGTTACCGACTCGACCTCGATGCCACCCCAAAACCCGGCATGCTCGCTGCGCTCGGTGAAGCCGCTGCCGAGGCCCAATACGCGGTGGTAGTTGAATGCGATATCCTCTGCGGTCAAGGCGCGACCGTTCATCGGTGTCTTGTCCTGCCAGCTAACGCCCTGGCGGATGTTGAGCACGTACATGAGCGGGTCCGGCTGCGACCAGCTCTCAGCCAGGTGCCCGACCGTGTGCGTCGGCGGGTTGGGCATCACAAAGTCGAACTCATCTCTTGGCGTTGCCCAGTCCTGGATGGTCGGCATTTCGACTACGACGTTGACGATTGACCCTCCCCAAACACCGGAGACCACGACGTCGGTGCTCGCCGGCTCTTCCTTGAGTGCATAGGTGAACGTGCCGCCGTACTCCGGCGCGCTGATCATTTCGCCGGTGGTGGGGTCGAGCACCATCTCATTCTCGGCCGCGGCCGCCTCCTCACCGGCGGGGGCGGCGAACGTAACGGTAGCCACCAGCGCGAACGCTAGCGGCAGCACCATGAGTCTGGGAGTCATAGCGTACTCCTCCTCGTTCTCGGGATCGGGACTGCGTCCCGTTGCCCGTGGTCCTCTTGGGCCGAAGACTTTGGCCTTCTCGCATAGTCGTGGTAATCGTCGCACCAAGAGCGGGAGACAGCGCCGCGAGCGCCGGTTTCCGCGAGCGTGGTGCGATGGGTGTGGATGGCGAAGGGAGCCGCTACGTCGTCAGCGGTGCAGATGGCGACAGAGTGGCGGATGTGGCTCGGCGAGCGTAGAGAGCGGTCAGTTACCGGGTGCTTGGTTTGTTGTGGAGCAGGCCGGAGCAGGCCGGAGCGCTAGCGTTCGCGGCTAACGGGTGGCTGCGGTGGGCTGTGTGATCGCGCTTCATCCGCGTACCAAGCCGCCATTCTACCACGCGCCCGGCACCCGTCAAGCACGCGGAATCGGTCGAGTCTGTCGGCTGGAAAGGTGCGACCGGGTCGCGCTACCATGCAGATCGGAGTCGGCGCATGGAACAGAAGCCCAGTCCGGTGCTGCGTACCGCGATAGGAAACTATGGCCATACCGCGGCCTTGAAGGATGGCACCATCACCTCCCCGATGTTCGACCTGGAGCACGTTGAGGTCTCCCCCGTGCCGATGATATTCCGCCGCATGGTGCGGGGGCTCGAGTTCGATGTCGCGGAGATGGCGCTGGCGACCTGTTTCTGTGCCCGCGCCCATGGCAGACGCTTTACCGGAATCCCCATCTTCCTGACCCGCGCCTTCTATCACGGCGAGTTGCTGTGCCACCGGCGCAGCGGTATCCGGGCGCCGAAGGATCTCGAAGGCCGCAAGGTTGGCGTACGCAGCTACACGTTTACCCCCGGCGTCTGGACGCGCGGCATCCTGGCCGCCGAATACGGCGTCGACCTGGACGCGGTCACCTGGGTTCTGTCGGGAGACGAACACGTGCAGGAGTACGTCGCGCCCGCCAACGTGGTGTCGTCGCCCAACAACAACCTCGCGACGATGCTGCTCGCCGGCGAGATCGACGCCGCCATCGCGCCCGGCCCGGTCGACTCGCCTGACATCCAGCCGCTGTTCCCGGACGCCCGGCAGGCCGACGACGCCTGGCACCGCAGGACCGGGATCTATCCGATCAGCCACCTGCTGGTGGTGAAGGACGCGGCGCTGGCGTCGCACCCCGGTCTCGCAACCGAGCTGTTCCGCCTGTTCAGCGAGGCCAGGTCGCAGTACCTGCCGCGCCTGCGCTCCGGCGCCGCCGACGACGCCGGCGATCGGTCGCTGCGGAAGATGGCGCAGACGGTCGGCGGCGACCCCCTGCCCTACGGCTTCGAGAGTTCGCGCAGGACTCTGGAGACCTTCATACGCTTCAACGTTGACCAGGGAGTGATACCGCAGACGGTCGCCCCGGAGGACCTGTTCGTGCCGGAGACCCTGGCCCTGGTCTGACCACCCGAACCGAGCGGCGGCCCGCCGCTCTCGTTGGTCGCATCGGTCACGTAGTGATGCAGTTCGTACACTCGAAACAGTGCCTGGAGTCCACGAGTGGACTTGCTTCTGCGCCAGTCCGAGCTGATCACAATGCCCGCGCCGAGGTCCTTGCACAGCGAGCGCAGCCGTTCGACCGCTTCGCTGTCCCAGTCAAAGCAGACCGCCCCAAGGTCGTACTTGTCCATGCCCAGGTAGATCTCATCGGCGAATCTGTCGGCCAGCGAACAGCACGATCGGCGCCTCGTTGCGGCTGGACACCGATGCCGGGCGTCGGCGTGCGCGCCCCGGCTGATCTGGAACGTCCGGTTTGCATGCCCGCGCGAGATGGGCTACGCTGGCGTCATGGCCAGCACCAAAGCACCGCCCAGCGGGCGCTACCAAGCAGCGCAACCCCGGCCCGCCCAGCCCGCCGAGCCGCCGGCGTTCCCGGGCTGCACGCCGGTGCACCTGCCGCGCACCGAGATCGACCGCTTCGAGGGGCGGCTCGAGTATTGGGATTCGGCCACCGAGACCGCCTGGATCAGCGAGCCCACCACTTCCTATCACGAACGCACGTCGCGCCTGGTGACCCGCTTGGCCGAGATGGTTGGCCGGGTGCGCGGGTCGCCGATCGAGTCGTACGGCTCGATGGACCTGCTGCTGCGCGACCCCGACAGCGAGCCGCGGCGCATCATGCAGGCCGACGAGTCGGTGTACCTGCATCCGGCGCGCGCCAAGCTGCCGGGGGCCGCCATGGTGGTAGGCGAGGACGACTTTCCCGACGTGGTGCTGGAGGTGGATCACACCACCGACGTGCACCGCGGCAAGCTCGCGCTGTACGAATCGTGGGGCTTCCCGGAAGTGTGGGTGGAGGTGCCGGACACTCCGTCGCCGAGCCGGCCGCACCGGCGCCGCCCGGGACTGACCATTCATGTGCTCGAGCACGGCCGGTTCCGGGTTGCAACCGAGAGCCGTGCATTTCCCGGCTGGCGGGCCGAGGAGATTCACTTGGCGCTGAACGAGCCGGTGCCGTCGGCGCAGACGAGCGCGGCGGTGGAACGGGTTGCAACGGCGCTCGGTGAGCGCGAAGGCACCGGCCCGGACGACGACCCGCTGCTGCGCTCGCAACGGCGCCAGGGGTTCGAGCGCGGCCTGGCGGAAGGTCGCTTACGGATGGTCCGCCAGATTCTGCGGTCACGGGGCATTGCAGTGTCGGCGCGGTTCTCCGCCGCTGCGGAAGCGCTCGCCGCGGCGCCCGAGGAGGCGCTGCTGGCGGCGGCGCTTGGCTGCGCGGATGAGGCGGAGTTCCTTGCCGCGCTCCGGCGCTCGCGCCACCCGGCCGGCTGACCTCATAGCGCCCCGAAACCGCGTTTTCGTTCGGCCCTTCGATCAGCAACGCCTAATTGGTCATGCGCGCCGGGTCGTAAAGGTCGCGGGTGTCGCTCAACCAGCTGCACCACCTGCTGCTGTCGGCGCCGTGGAGTGCGGCCTTGCGGGTGCACCGGCGCGCGTGGTTTCATGTCCGGCGATGTCTCGAGGTTGGAGGGGGACGGAGTGGCTGGCGGCTCTGCTGTGTGCCGGCCCGCTCGGCGCGGCTCCCCGCGTTGCAGTTGTCCCGGTCAGCGCCGAGACGAGTTGCACGGGAGCGTTCGTGGCGCGGCCGCTGCCGCACTCGGTGCAGCCGATGCCGAACCTGCCGATGCCGTTCGACAGCAACGGCGCGGGGGTCGCGATCGCCGACCTCGATGGCGACGGCTGGCTGGACGTGGTGCTCGGCGGTCTGCACGGGCCGGCGACGGTGCTCTGGAACCGGGGCGGGCCGGGCGGTCCGGCGTTCGATGCGGCCGCGCTCGAACTGGTCGGGGCGCGCGCGGTGGCCATCGTGGACGTGGACGGCGACGGACACCAGGACATCGTCGCCACGCGGCCCGACGAGCGTCCGCGGTGGCTGCGGGGAAGCGGCGGGCGCGCCTTCCGGATCGTGGACGACGAACGGTTCGTCGCGCGCTATCCCATCTACTCGATGGCGTGGGACGATCTCGATGGCGACACCGACCTCGACCTGGTCGGCGCCACCTACGACGCCGAGTTGGAGCGATACGAGGCGATGGAGGCATACCGGAACTTCGTGACGACCAACGTTTCCACCGCCCGCACCCGGCAGCGGGGGGTGTGGTACTACGAGAACCTCGGGCCGCGCGACCGGCGCAGCGCCTTCGAGCCGGGTGAGTTCCAGTTCCTGGCATGGCCCCTCGCCGCCGGCGCGATGGCACTGGCCATCGTGCTGACCGACGTCGACGGCGACGCGCTCAGCGACATCGTCGTGGGCAACGACTACGACGTCCCGGACAACGTGTTCCTGCGCACCCCCGATCGGGTGCGCCCGCACCGGTCGTGGTGGCGCCCCGGCAGTCCGTTCCCGGTGACCACCCGCAACACCATGGCATTCGCCACCGGCGACGTGGACAACGACGGCCGGATCGAGCTGTTCGCGGCCGACATGAGCCCGTACCGCGCGGGTGCGGACATCGACGAGGCCTGGGGGCCGCTGCTGCAACCGGGCGGCGCGGCGACCCCGGTGGGCGACGGCGTACAGGCCGCGGCCAACGTGCTGCAGACCCGGCAGGAGGACGGCTCCTACCTGGACACCGCCGGCCGCGCCGGGGTGGCCGCCACCGGCTGGAGCTGGTCGGCGCAGTTCGGGGACCTGGACAGCGACGGCGACCTGGACCTGTACATCGTCAACGGCATGGTCGGCGACCCGTTCCGGAAACTGGACAACGCCGAGTTGGTCGAGGAGAACCAGGCGCTGCGCAACCTGGGCGGAGGGCGCTTCGTGGCCGCGCCGGAGTGGGGGCTGGGCGCCACCGAGAGCGGGCGCGGCATGGCGCTCGGCGACCTCGACCGCGACGGCGACCTGGACATCGTGGTCAACAACTACCGGGCGCCGTCGCTGCTGTTCGAGAACCGCCTGTGCGGCGGGGCGAGCGTGCAGGTGGACCTGGTCTGGTCCGGCACGGACAACCGGTTCGCAATCGGCGCCTCGTTGCGGCTGGACACCGATGCCGGCCGCTACCGGCGCGACGTGGAGGTGACCAGCGGCTACCTGTCGAGCAACCCGCCCCGCGTCCACTTCGGCTTGCCTGCCGGCGAGCGCCCGCAGCGGCTCACCGTCCGCTGGCCGGACGGATCCGAAGACGTGGTGGAGACCGCGGACGGCCTGGCAGCCGACACGCTGCTGACCGTCACCCGGTAGCACTCCGCCAGATCTGGAACGTTCGGTTTGCATGCCCGCGCGAGATCGGCTACGCTGGCGCCATGGCCAGCACCAAAGCACCGCCCACCGGGCGCTACCAGGCAGCGCAACCCCGGCCCGCCGAGCCCGCCGAGCCGCCGGCGTTCCCGGGCTGCACGCCGGTGCACCTGCCGCGCACCGAAGTCGAGCGCTTCGAGGGACGGCTCGAGTATTGGGATTCGGCCACCGAGACCGCCTGGATCAGCGAGTCCGCCACGGCCTACCACGAGCGCCCGTCGCGCCTCCTGACGCGCTTGGCCGAGCGCATCGCCGAAGTGCGCGGCTCGCCGATCGAGTCGTACGGCTCGACCGACCTGCTGCTGCGCGACCCCGGCGGCGAACCGCGGCGCATCATGCAGGCCGACGAGTCGGTATACCTGCATCCGGGGCAGGCCAGGCTGCCGGGGGCCGCCATGGTGGTCGGCGAGGACGACTTTCCCGACGTGGTGCTGGAGGTCGATCACACCACCGACGTACACCGCGGCAAGCTGGCGCTGTACGAGTCGTGGGGCTTCCCGGAAGTGTGGGTGGAGGTGCCGGACGCGCCGTCCGCGAGCCGACCGCACCGGCGCCTCCCGGGACTGACGATTCACCTGCTGGAGCATGGCCGGTTCCGGGTTGCGGCCGAGAGCCGGGCGTTTCCCGGCTGGCGGGCCGAGGAGATTCACTTGGCGCTGAACGAACCGGTGCCGTCCGCACAGACGAGCGCGGCGGTGGAACGGGTTGCAGCGGCACTGAGCGCGCGCGAAGGCACCGGACCCGACGACGATCCGCTGCTTCGTTCGCAGCGGCGCCAGGGGTACGAACGCGGCCGCGCGGACACCCGTGCGCGGATGGTTCGCCAGATCCTGCGGTCACGCGGCGTTGCAGTGTCGGCGAGGTTCTCCGCCGCTGCGGAAGCGCTCGCCGCGACGTCCGAGGAGGCGCTGCTGGCGGCGGCGCTTGGCTGCGCGGATGAGGCGGAGTTCCTTGCCGCGCTCCGGCGCTCGCGCGACCCGGACGGCTGACCGGTGCCGCTCGATGCCCGGATTCTCAACCAGGCGATCGACTCCGCACTGCGCGACTTCAAGGATGCGATCCAGCTTCACTCGGCAGTCAGGGCCGGAGCACGCTACCTGATC
Organism: Spirochaetia bacterium; assembly: GCA_965208575.1. Lineage (GTDB taxonomy): Bacteria > Spirochaetota > Spirochaetia > SZUA-6 > Bin103 > Bin103. The sequence continues at coordinate 207,659 of CBDBOV010000005.1, forward strand.
ACCAGGAACCCCTCCCACTTCGCTACGGACGCACTGGCGGTGGTCTCCCCGGACGAGTACCTGGCCGTGGTCCAGGTGGCTGACGGCCCGGTGGAGTAAGCCGGACTGTGCGACCCTCGCTCGCTGCGGTGCTGCGATACGGTAAGCTACGCTTGGCCTGCCCGGCAGAGGCCGGGCCGAGAAGGAGAAGCGGATGATCGAGATCGCGAGACGGGAGATTGCCGCCATTCCGTGCCTGGTGCTGCGCGAGACGCGCGTGGCGGAGGCGCCGGTGGTGATTCACTACCACGGCTGGACCGGCAACAAGGGCAGCATCGAAGCGCCGGACCAGTCGCTGGTGCAGTTGGCCTCCGCCGGGTTCCTGGTGGTCGCCCCCGACTGCCACGAACACGGTGAGCGGCGCACCGATGCGTGGTTCCGGGCAAAGTTCAACGGCTGGGCGTTCGTGTGCGAGGCGATGGACCGCACCCGCGCGGAGGCGCCGGCGCTGCTCGACGCGGTGCTGGCGCTGCCGCACGGCAGCGCCGACCGGCCGCAGGTCAGCGGCGTGTCGATGGGCGGTCTGATCGCCCAGATGGTGTTCGCCGAGAACCGGGCGTTGGCGGCGCTGGTGTCGGTGGTGGGCCGCTCCAGCTTCTTCCAGGCCGACGAGTGGTGCCGGCGGGCGCAGCGCGGCACGTGGTGCGACTCGTGGTGCGCCGAGCACGCCACCCAGTCCCATCCGGAGCGGTTCACCGGCCGGCCGGTGCTGTTCATCGACGGCGGCCTGGACACCGACTGCCCCGCTTCCACCAACGCGGAGACGGTCCGGCTGATCAACGCCCGCGGCGGCCGGGCCGAGCACTTCGTCGACCCGGTAGTGGGGCACGCCTTCTCGCCCCCCATGCGGACCAGGTTCGTGAACTGGCTGATCGGCCACGGCGAGCCGGCGCTGGCGGGAGGCGCCTGAGCATGGCCGGCAGGGGTTCCGGCGCGCCGGAGGTGGCGCGCATCGTGGCGGAGTTGGACGAGCGCGGCTACTGTGTCATTCCGGCGGTGATCTCCACCGCCGAGGCGGATCGGGCACGCGCGGCCCTGGAACGACTCCTGGCGGACGAGGCCACCGACGCCACCCGCCGGGCGCGCAGCCAGCGGGTCGCCAGGATAGCGGTCAAGCACCCCATCTTCCTGGAGCTGCTGACCCATCCGCTGATCGTGGCAATCTGGCGCACCTACCTGGACCCGGACGTGATCTGCTCCACCTGGACCGCCAACACCACCTTCCCCGGCTACGACCGCATCGGATGGCACCCCGACTTCCCCTACCAGTGGCTGAACCAGCCGTGGCCGCGCGACCGCATCAGCGGGCAGACGATCTGGATGCTGGACGACTTCACCGACCGAAACGGCGGCACCGGGCTGCTCCCCTGCAGCCACCGCAAGGGCCACCGCCCGCCGCCGGAGAGCGCCTCGCAGTGGCACCCGGACGCCGAGATCCTGACCGGCGTGCGCGGCAGCGTGCTGGTGATGCACGGCGCCAACTGGCACACCGCGCGTCCCAACCGGTCCGATGCGCCGCGTAGCGCCCTGCTGGGCATGTACACGCGTCCGATCTACCTGACCCAGGAAGACATGCCCGCCCAGCTCGCCGACCTGGACAACCCGTCCGAACTGGTGCGCCAACTGATGGGCGCCAACCGCCACCGCCCCGGCGTGGTCGGCACCGGCCAGTAGCGTTCATTGACGGCGCGGCGCAGTCTCCGTAGAGTGCACCATCTTTCGCGGTTGCCTGAAGGAGGTTTACTCATGCGAAGAAGAGCTACCCTGATTGCCGCCGCCGTCCTGGCGGGCGGCCTGATCTGCGCACAACAGCTTGTGGCGCAGCAAGTTACCCTGACCGTTTCGATAGGCGCCTCGGAGGTGCACGAGTCATGGTACCGGCTGTACGAGGAGCAGCACCCGAACGTCAAGATCGAGAGCTTCGTGGTGCCGGGCGCCTCGATGGAGGACTTCCTGCGCGCCAGAGCCGCCGCGGGCACCCTGCCCGACCTGTTCGCGATCAACAGCAACGCGTTCGGCCACAAGTTCATGGCGGACGGCTTCGCGGCCGACCTCGCCGACACTGCGGCCGCGGCCAACACGCTGCCGGGTCTGCGCGAACCGTTCACCACGCCGGCCGGGGAGGTGTACGGCATTCCGATCGGCACCGCCACCACCTGGATGTACTACAACCGCGACCTGATCGCGGAGGCGGGCATCGGGGCGATTCCGACCACCTGGGACGAGTTCATCGCCTCCCTCGAGAAGCTCAAGAGCAAGCGCATCGCCGGCACCATCATCGACAAGGACGGCTTCGGCAATACCTGGTTCAGCTACATCTTCGCCCAGGAGGTGGTGCCGGGCGAACCCGACTTCGTGGCCAAGATCGAGCGCGGCGAGTTCGACTTCACGCAGCCCGGCGTGGCCGAGATCTTCGCCAAGGTGAAGTACCTGACCGACAACGGTCTGGCTCACAAGGCGTTCCTGAGCACCAACAACGCGCAGGCATCGAGCCTGTTCCTGCAGGGACGGGCGGCAACCTACTTCGCGGGGAGCTGGCAGGCAGGCCAGTTGCTCGACGGCGACATCGACGCCGACATCTTCTTCCCGGCGGTCAAGGATGCCGGCGAAGCGACCATGGGCGTACTGGTGCCGGAGACCGGCGTCGGCATCAATGCGGCGTCCGACAACCTGGATGCCGCCTTCGACCTGCTCAACTGGATGTACGGCGAAGGCTACGCGTTCTACCAGAACGGCATGGGCAACATTCCGAGCGTGATCGAGGTGATGGGCGAGGTGAAGCTCGATCCGCGCGTAATCCGGGTGCTCGACGAGGTGAAGGGCTACCCGCAGACCCGGCTGTGGTTCCAGTACCTGCCGTCGGAGACACTGCCCCTGGTCACCAAGCTGCTCGACCAGGTTCTGCTCGGCGATCTGACCCCGCAGGAGGCGGCGGAAGAACTCCACACCGCGGCCCGCGACGCCGTAATGCAGTAGACTCGCGGAGCGCAGGGTGAGGCGCTTCACCCTGCGCTCACCCCCATGCAGATTACCTATCATCAGCAGCGCTTCATCGCCGGACTGCTGTTCGTGGCGCCGGCGCTGGCCGTGGCGGTCGTGTTCTTCGTGTACCCGATCGCCCTGACCCTGCGCTACAGCTTTACCAACTGGGACGGCCTGTTTCCGCAGGCGGAGTGGGTCGGACTGAAGAACTTCGCCGTGGTGCTCGGCGAGCGTTCGATCAAGCGGGTGTTCTTCAACACCTTCTACCTGGTGGTGCTGTACGTGCCGGTGCTCAACGTCCTCGCGGTGCTGATCGCCGTGCACATCCACAACGTGGTGCGGCTCAGGAACGTCTACAAGGCGATCATGTACCTGCCGCAGATGCTGTCGCTGACCGTGGTGGGGTTCGTGTGGAAGGTGATCTACTCCTACGACGGCGGGCTGATCAACGAGGCGATGATCCTGCTCGGCCTGGAGTGGTACACGCAGGACTGGCTCGGGCAGCGCAACACCGTGCTGCCGGCGATGAGCCTGACCATTGTCTGGTCGGCGCTCGGCTACTTCATCCTGATCTACCTGGCCGGCTTGAGCGCGATTCCGCGCGAGTTGTACGAGTCCGCCGACGTCGACGGCGCCGGCCCCTTCAAGCAGCTCGTGTTCATCACCATCCCGATGCTCGCACAGGCGATCACCATCAGCGTGACGCTGGCGGCGATCGGCATCCTGGGCCTGTTCGACCTGCCGTTCGTGCTCACCGAAGGCGGCCCCGGCTACCTCTCGGAGACGCTCGCGCTGCGCGTCTACATGTACGCGTTCGCCCAGTTGCGCATCGACTACGGGCTGGCGATGGCGGTGATCCTGGGGGTCATCTCGGTGCTGGCGGCGCTGATTCTGCTGAAGCTGTTCCGCAAGCGGGAGGAGGTGTACGGCTGATGGCGGCGCCGGGGCATCGACGCCGCTCGCGGCTGCTGTCGAACGCGGTGCTGATCCTGTTCTGCGTGGTCACGTTCATTCCGGTGTGGTACTTCCTGAACAACGCGTTCAAGGAAGAGAAGTACGTCTACCAGAATCCGCTCACCATCACGCCGGCGCAGTTCACGACCGACAACGTGGTGCGGGCGTTCACCCACATCAAGTACGCGCGCTCGTTCCTGAACAGCTTCATCTTCGTGACCACCTCGTGCACGCTGCTGGTGTTCCTGGCGTCGCTCGCCGCCTACGCCATCGCGGTGGTCGGAGGCAAGCTGCTGGGCGCCATCTACGTCGGATTCGTGCTGATGATCACCCTGCCGTTCGGACTGGCGATGATCCCGCTGGTGTCGCTGCTGCGCGACCTGGAGCTGCTCAACACCTACCTGGGAACGTCGCTGGTCTACACCGCCACCGCCATACCGTTCGCGGTGTTCCTGTACACCGGCTACATCCGGACGATTCCGCGCGACTTCGAAGACGCGGCGCGGATAGACGGTTGCGGCCTGCTGCGCACCTTCGCGTCGGTGTACCTGCCGCTGCTCGGCACGGTCACCATCACGCTGCTGATTCTGCGCGGGGTGGCGATCTACAACGACCTGCTGATCCCGCTCTTGACCATCAGCGACGTGTTCAAGGTGCCGCTCTCGCTGCGGCTGTATTCGTTCGCCACCGAGCGCATCATCCAATGGGAGCTGCTGTTCGCCGGCACCTTCCTGGTGAGCATTCCGGTCATCGTGGCATTCCTGTTCCTGCAGCGGTTCATCACCAGCGACGCGATCGGCGGCGCCATCAAGGGCTGAGGAGCATGCGCGCCTATATCATCCGGCGGCTCCTGCTCACGTTTCCGACGCTGTTCATCGTCAGCTTCGTGATCTTCGTGGTGATCCGGTTCATGCCCGGCGACATTGTGGATGCCGAGATCTCCCAGATGCAGGAGATCGGCGTATCGCAGGCATCGCTGGAAGAAGCGCGCGGCGAGCTGATGAAGAAGTACGGGCTCGACGTGCCGATCTACGCCCAGTACGGCCGCTGGATCGGCGCGTATCCGCAGGCGGACGGCACCGTGAGCGGACTCCTGCAGGGCGACTTCGGCACCTCGTTCCGGCGCCACACGCCGGTGCTGCGCGACATCGCGATCCGGTGGCCGGTTACCCTGGAGCTCGGCCTGATCGCGTTCGTGATCGCGAACCTGATCTCACTGCCGATCGGCGTCTACTCCGCGCTGCGCCAGGACACCGTCAGCGACTACCTGGTGCGCAGCTTCGCCATCATGTGCATGGCCGTGCCGAGCTTCTGGCTGGGCACCATGATCGTCGTGTTCCCGTCGCTGTGGTGGGGCTACTCGCCGCCGATCATGTACAGCAGGCTGATCGAGGATCCGCTGGCAAACCTGGAGATGTTCTTCATCCCCGCGGTCGTGCTCGGGCTGGCCATGACCGGCGGCACCATGCGCATGACGCGCACCATGATGCTGGAGGTGCTGCGCCAGGACTACGTGCGCACGGCATGGGCGAAGGGACTGAAGGAACGCGCGGTGGTGATGCGGCACGCGATCAAGAACGCGTTCATTCCGGTAATCACCCTGATCGGCTACACGCTGCCGGTGATGATCGGCGGCGCGGTGATCATCGAGCAGATCTTCAGCCTGCCGGGCATGGGGCGGCTGCTGGTGGACGCCACCCTGACCCGCGACTACACGGTGGTGAGCGGCATCATGCTGGTGTTCGGCCTCGGCATGGTGCTGATCAACCTGGCCGTCGACCTGACCTACGGCTTCCTGAACCCGAAGGTGCGTCCGTGAGCGAAGCGGCCACCGACGTTGCCGGCGGCGGCGCGCGTGCCGGGACGCGGTTTCTCAGGCGGCTGGTCACCGAGAAGCCGCTCGGCACGGTGGGCGCGGCGATCACGGTGCTGCTGCTGCTGACCGGCATCTTCGCCGACCTGCTGGCGCCGTACGGCTTCAACGAGACCGAGGTGGGCGATTTCCTGCAGCCGCCGTCCGGGCAGTTCTGGCTGGGCACCGACAACCTGGGCCGCGACGTGCTCAGCCGCGTCATCTACGGCGCCCGCATCTCGATGATCGTGGGCATCGCGGCGACCGCGGTGAGCACGCTGATCGCGACCGTCATCGGCGTGCTGTGCGGCTACCTGGGCGGCAAGTTCGACCTGGTCGTGCAGCGCTTCGTCGATGGCTGGATGTGCCTGCCCTACCTGCCGATCCTGATGGTGGTGATGGCGATCGTCGGCCCGGGCATGCTGGGGCTGATCATCGTGATGGGGGTGTCGGGCGGCATCGGCGGCTCGCGCTTCTCGCGCAGCGTGGTGATCAACATCAAGGAGAACTCCTACCTGGAGGCTTCGATCGCCATCGGCGGGTCGACGTCGCGAGTGCTGCTGAGGCATATCCTGCCCAACATCCTGGCGCCGATCATCATCAGCTTTTCGCTGGCCGTGCCGGGGGTTATCCTGGGCGAGGCGTCGCTCAGCTTCCTGGGGTTCGGCATACCGCCGCCGGCGCCGAGCTGGGGCGGCATGCTGAGCGGCAGCGGCCGCCGGTTCATGTTCAATGCGCCGTGGATGGTGATCTGGCCGGGGCTGGCGTTGAGCATCGTCGTGTACGGCGTCAACATGTTCGGCGACGCGGTGCGCGACCTGCTCGACCCCCGGCTGCGCGGCGGCGCCGGCAGTTACCGCGGCCAGGCAACAAAGCGGGGCCGCGGCAGATCAGATTGACAACACACCGCATACTCTACGAATTTTATGCGGAGAGGAGGTTCCAATGAAACGAATCGTGGTGCTTAGTCTGGCACTGGCGATCATGGGGCTGCCCGCATTCGCCGCGGGCGAGGCCGAGACGAGTGAGGCAGAGGCGACTGCCGGCGGGCCGCAGTACGGCGGCACCCTTACCCTGGGCTACGCCGACCTGGATCCGCCGACCGCGGACGTGGTGGAGGGCCGCTGGCCGACCACCAAGTACACCAGCTTCGTGCTGGACTACCTGCTCACGGCGGACATCGACAAGTTCGGACCGCGAGGGGCCAACAATCATGCCTTTACCGCGCCGCTCAGCGTGCCGGAGGAGTTTACCCGGGGCGGCGTGATCGAGGACTGGGAGATCACTTCCGACAAGCTGATCTTCCGCATCCGCCCCGGCGTGCAGTGGGCCGCGGTCGGCAAGGAGCACGTCATGGAGTCGCGCGAGTTCGTGGCCGAGGACATCGTGTTCAGCCTGATGCGGTTCTGGACCGCACCCGCCATGGGATGGCTGGAAACCAACGAGTTCCCGGACTGGCTGGTCGGCATGTACGCGGAGGACAAGTACACCTTCGTGGTCGAGTTCAAGTACTTCAACGCCGTGTGGCGGGGACGCCTCGGCTCCGGCTGGGCCAACGACCTGTACGCGCCGGAGGTGGTCGAGGCAGGCGCCCACGACTGGGCCAACCTGGTCGGCACCGGACCGTTCATGGTGAAACAGTACGTGCAGGGTTCGGCCATGGTGTACGAGAAGAATCCGATCTTCTACGACACCACCACCATCGACGGCGTCGAGTACGAACTGCCGTTCGTGGACGAGATCGTGCTGCCGATCATACCGGACGAGTCGACCCGTATCGCCTCGCTGCGCACCGGCAAGATCGACTACATGGGCGGCTACCTGGCGCCGGTGCCGATCCACTACCGGGACACGCTGAGCAAGACCGAGCACCTGATGGTGGAGTCGGTGAAGGGAAGCTGGGCGCACACGCTGTCGTTCGCCATGGAGGAGAAGACGCGCGGACGGCCGGGCACCGAAATCGCCGACAACGTACTGCTGCGCCGGGCGCTGACGATCGGCACCGACCGCGAAGCGATCGCGCGGGCCACGTTCTTCGAAGCGGACATCCACAGTTGGCCGGTGAGCGACAAGAACGCGGCCGCGTTCATTCCCATGGATCAGTTGCCGGCATCGTCGCAGGAACTGTTCGAGTACAACCCCGAGAAGGCGAAGCAGCTTATCGCCGAGGCGGGATACCCGAACGGGTTTACCGTGATCGCGCCGGTGAATGCGGCGGATACCACGCGCGTCGACATGCTGAGCCAGATCGCCGACCAGTGGAGCAAGATCGGCGTGACGGTCGACATGCGCCCCATGGAGTCCGCGGCGCTGAGCGAGTTCATGCGGCGCGGGGAAGACATCGCGCCCAACTTCGACATGTGGCTGCACGGCGAGTACAACATCGATCCGCTGATCACCATCGGCGGGCGCTTCGGGCACTACTTCCACGAGGACTTCCTGGCAGCCAAGCAGACGCCGGAGGGCGAAGCGCGCATGGCGATTCTCAGGGACATCGCCGCGCGGGCCATCGACGAGGTGGTGCCGGGCATACCGCTCGGTACGCCGTATCAACTGCGCGTCACCTGGCCGTGGGTCAAGAACTGGTATGGCGAGACCGAGGAGAGCGCCTGGGGAACGGCTCACATCAACGCCCGCATCTGGATCGACCAGGACCTCAAGAATAGCCTGGGCTACTGATCCGCCGCATCGGGCCGCGGCCTTCGCTGCGCAACCGCGCGGCGGCCGCGGCCCGGGCGGGAGTGACGGCATGAAGTTCGGCTGGATCCTCCCCAACAACTGGGGTGTACCGCGCGCCGCGGACGTGATCGACCTGGGCGTGCGGGCAGAGGCGCTCGGCTACCACGCGGTGTGGGTCAATCACCATGTACTCAACGTGGGCTACGTCGGGGAGCGCCTCGGCGACCGCCCCTACTACGACGCCCTGACCACCCTGACCTGGATCGCCGCCCGCACCGAACGGCTGCGGCTCGGCACCTCCGTGCTGGTGCTCCCCTACCTTCACCCGATGGTGCTCGCCAAGGCGGTCGCCACGCTCGACGTGTTGTGCGGCGGACGGGTGACCCTGGGCGTCGGAGTGGGGAGCCTGCCGGCCGAGAACCGCGCGCTGGGCAGCGACTACGCGACCCGCGGCGCCTACGCCAGCGAATCGATCGCCGTGATGCGGGAGCTGTGGACCGCACCGGAGCCGTCGTTCACCGGCCGCTTCTTCCGGTTCGACGGTGCCAGGTTCTCACCCAAGCCGCTGCAGCCGGGCGGCGTGCCGATCCTGGTCGGCGGCGGCAGCCGCGCCGCGCTGCTGCGCTGCGCCCGCCTCGGCGACGGCTGGCACCCGATGGACGCCCCGCTCCCTCGCCTGCGCGACCGCGTGAACGAGTTGCGGCGAATGTGGGCCGAGCAGGGACGCGGCAGCGCCCCGCCGCGGATAGTCGCCCGCTGCGAAGTGGACCTGCTGGACGAGCCCGCGGTAGACCGTTCTGCCCCGCTGGTGGGAACCGCCGAGCAACTGCTCAAATCAATCGCCGAGTACCAGCAGATCGGCGTGTCCGAACTGGCGCTGTCCACCAGCACCGCCGACGTCGACCACATCCGCCGCCTCCAGGAGCAATTCGCCTCCCACGTGATCCCGCACGCGACATCGTAGCGGCTCATCCCAACCGGGCGCCGCCTCGCTGTCGGTGTCAGTGCTCTGACCACGGGGTTTGGATCGATAAGGGCCGAAATATTGCAAATTTCTCCGGTTTGGGGGTTGACACGGTTTGGCCCGTCCGATTCGGACACATGCTCGACCCTGCCACAATCCTGCCGAGGACACGCGTAGCCGGCGCCCTCGCGGCTCGGGCTCCCGAATTGGCTTCGAATGCCAGAATCCGCCAGCCGGCGCCGCCACGGGCGTTCACAGGCGGTGCGAAATCCGGGTGTACGATAGCCCCAACATGGAACACGAAACGATCACTGGTGCTCGACAAGCGACGGCCGTGGCGACTCCCGACCGGGCGGAACAGCCCGCGGGGGGCTCGGTCGCGGCTACCGCGGTTCCGCCCGCGGCCCGCACGCTTCCCAACATGCCAGGGATGCAACCGGACCCGGCCCAGCCGCCGGATATGGAATGTCTCGGCGACCAGATCGCCGAGCTGTCGGCGCGTATCGACGCAGCTACGTACGAGTTGCTGTGCTACCTGCGGGAGTTCGACCGCGGGTACGGCTGGGAGGGCTTTCGCTCCTGCGCCCACTGGCTCAACTGGCGCACCGGCCTCGCCCTCGGCGCTGCGCGCGAGAAACTGCGCGTTGCCACCGCTCTGGCCGACCTGAACCACGTTGCCGCGGCCATGGCGCGCGGCCAGTTGTCCTACTCCAAGGTACGCGCCCTGACCCGGGTGGCGACGCCGGCCACCGAAGCGTACCTGCTGGCGGTGGCCCTCGGCTCCACGGCCGCGCAGGTGGAGCGGCTGGTGCGGGCGTGGCGGCGGGCGGACCGGGACGCGTCGCCGGATGCCGAGCGGGAACGCCTGGCCAGCCGGACGCTGAACATGCAGGTGGACGAGGACGGCATGGTGGCTATACGCGGGCGGCTGACGCCGGAGGTGGGAGCGGTGCTGCTGCGCGCCGTGGAGGCGGCGCTGGAGCAGGTTCCTGCGAGCGAGGCGGGCGACAGGGACGAGGCGGACGCCGAGACCACGATTGCGCAGCGGCGGGCCGATGCGCTGGGGCTGGTGGCCGAGGGTGCGCTGGCCGGCGGGCTCGATCCGGGCAACTCCGCCGACCGCTTCCAAGTGACGGTACACGTGCAGGCCGGCACCCTCGCCTCACGTGAGCCAGACGTCGGGGCGCCACGCGCCTCCGCCGAAGCGCCGACTCCCGGTCCGGCTGCGTCAGTGCCGCTCCCGGCTGTCGCGGACCCGGTGCCGCACGCTTCCGAGGAAACACCCGAGGTCAAGCCGGCAGCGCTGGAGGCGCGCGTTTCCGCGGGAACGTGGGATGCCAACTCCACGGCGCCGGAACCGGCTGTTCCGGCGCAGGGCCTTGTCGCCGCGTACTCGGATAGCCGTTGCGCAGGCTCGGCGGTTCGGCCGCCACTCTGCGACGGGTCTCCTTCGACAGACGCGTCGTTACGGCACCCCCATGAACTCGACAACCACGAAGACCGACGTTCGGGAAGCGCCGGCTGGCCGTCACCTTCGGAACAGGCGACGTTCGGCACGGCCCACGTTTCCGCGGGAACGTTCGCGGTCGGCGAGGCGGTCGGAGGACCGCCGGCTCCGGACGCTGATCTGGACGCCGGTCAGGCGGTCATCGAGCAGGCGGGCGGGCTCCACCTGGGCAGGGAGGCGGCCCGCCGCGTCGCCTGCGATGCCGGCGTCGTGGTGCTGCTGCAGGACGCCGACGGCGAGGTGCTGGACGTCGGGCGCAGGACGCGCGCCATCCCGAGCGCACTGCGCCGCGCGTTGCTGAGCCGGGACCGCAGCCAGTGCCGGTTCCCGGGCTGCGAGTCGCGCCACTGCGACGCCCATCACGTCGAGCACTGGGCGGACGGCGGGGAGACCCGGCTGACCAATTTGGTCAGTCTGTGCCGATTCCACCACAGAGCGGTGCACGAGGAGGGCTTCCGAGTGGTTCCGGCGGAGGTCGAAGGGCAGTTCCGGTTCCTGCGCCCGAACGGGGAGCCGCTGCCGGCGCAGCCGTCGCTGGCGTACTGGCAGGGGGCGCCACTGGCGCCGACCGATGAGCGCCTGGCGGCGGCCGGCATCAGCATCGGCCCGCACACGGCTACCCCGGAGTGGTACGGGGAGCCGCTTGATCTGCAAGCCGCGCTGGACGTGTTGTGGGAGCCGCCGGCTGCCTTGGCGGGCGTCTCACCGTAGCAGGCCACTGCGGCGCTTCAGCAGTCGCGGCAGGCGCCAGACTCGTCACCGTAGCCTCGTCAGCCGCCTTGAGGGCTACTCTCGGGCATCACGCCGGCGGTGCGCAGGGCTTGTTGCAGGGTGTTGGTGTCGCGGAAGAGGTGGGCTTGGAAGCCGAAGGCGGCTGCGCCGGCGACGTTGTCAGGGCGGTCGTCGACGAAAAACACTTGTTCGGGGGAGCAGCCGCAGCGGCGCAGGGCATGCTCGTAGAAGCAGGCGGAGGGCTTGGGGCAGCCGATGGCCGAGGAGTTGACGATGAAGTCGAACGCGGCGGCGATGCGCAGGCGGGAGAGGTCGTCGGCCAGCCTGGTCGTGGCGTTGGAGACCAGACCGAGCGGGACGGCGGAGCGCGCGGACTGCAGCACAGCCAGGGTACCGGTGTGCACCTCGCCGGCGCCCATCGACCATTGCGCTACCGCGGCGGCAGAGGCCGCGGGATCGAACCGGGTGCCGAGCCGTGCGGCGATCCGCTTGCGCCACTCGGCGTCCGTTACGACTCCGGTAATCGCGTCGGTCAGGAGCGTCTCGTGGAACGCCGCGCGCGCCATACTGCCTCGTGGCAACCCGTGCGCGTCTTCGACCGATGAGAATTGCGTAGCCGGCCAGCGGCGAACCACGCCGTCCAGATCGGTCAGCACCGCCCGAATCATTGCGGCGCCGCGAACGCCGGGCCGAGGTCGGCGACACCCAGCGCCGTGACATTATCGGCGAGGTCGTAGCGGTTCGCGGGGGTGCCGATGACCAGGTGGCGTCCGGGCTTCCACGGCAGGTTGCTGGCGGCGAGTTCCCGCGAGACGGCGTGGATGGTTCGCGCGTCGTCGTTGCGGGGGTGTTCCTGCCACTTCGCCTCGATGAAGGACAGGCGGCCGCCGCTGTCGATGACGAAATCGATCTCGCGAGAGCGCTGGTCGCGGTAGAACCACAGGGTGGCCGGCTCGTCCTGCAGCGAGACCAGCTTGCGCAGCTCGGCGAACACGAACGTCTCCCACAGTGCTCCGAGCATCTTGCGAATAATCTAGTCTCGCAAGTTAGATTTGTCACCCTTCGTCGGTGATCGATTACGGGAGCGTGGGTAGCTCTCCGGGTCGTTGACACGGTGGCCGCACTCATGGCAGGCTCGCGTCGCTTGGGGTTCGACAGATCGATGATGAAGCGCCGTGACGACAGCCAGCGCAGTGACCGGTCGGCGGTGACGCAGCCGGTGTACCCCCCGCCCCCCCCCCCGCAACTCTTTATACGAGAAACAACTAACCGCTTGGGCTGATCGCGCCCTACGCGAGCCCGCGCACACTGTCACCTTCACCACCGCCGTGACTATCGGTGGCGCCGGCTCGGTCGATCGCCAGACCTCCCGCCAGGAGAAACCCACCGCCGGCATTGCCGGCCATTCAAACTCGCCGCTTCGCCGGCCACCGCCCCGCGTGGCGGAGGTGAGGATGATACTCAAAGAACCGCACGCGCGCGCGGCGTGAGCCCGTGAGTCACACGCCGCGCGCTTCACAAATTGACTCAGACTGGCCGTCCGCGTTGCGGGCGTCAGAGTAGCCAGGGAGCGCCAATGCGCTACGCAATACTCTCAAAATCTACATACGGAGCTACTATGGATATGAACATTGTAGTAATTCGAATGGCCCTTGGGGTTGCGTTGGTCTTGGTCTTGACCGCAACCGGCCTCTGGGCCGCCGGTGCAGAGGACAGCGCCGAGCCGGCAGCAGCCGCTGCCGACAGAGAGACGGTGTTCGACCCCGCCAGCGGCCTGACGTGGACCGCGCCAGAGTATGGCGGGTCACTCTCGTGGGCCCACAAGCAGTTTCCCAAGAGTACTGACCCGCACGTGGTCGGTGGCTGGGGGCCGCACTTCATCAGTGGCGTCAATGAGAAGCTGGCCTACGGCGACTGGGCAGTATCCAGGGACAAGGTGGTTGAACTAGCCTGGACGTATTCGGGCCCGGAGATGTACAGAGGGGCTCTGGCTGAAAGCTGGGAATTCCCCGACGCCACAACCGTCATCTTCCACATCCGCCAGGGCGTCCACTGGCATGACAAGGCGCCGATGAACGGTCGCGAGCTGACTGCCGATGATGTGGTATTCAACTGGCACCGCTATTTGGGCCTGGGCGAGTTCGCCGAAGCGGGACCTTCCGCCCTGGGATACATGACTCACGGTCTCGAGGAAGCATCGGTGACGGCCACCGACAAGTGGACGGTCGAGTTCAAGCTGGCGAGGCCCAAACCCGATATCGAGTTTGCAGTGACCCACAATGCAAACTATATATTGGCCCCCGAGGTAATCAAGGAACACGGAGACTATGCGGATTGGCGGAACGTGGTCGGCACCGGGCCCTATCGACTGACCGATCACGTCGAGGACACCTCGGCAACCTGGGAGAAGAATCCCGACTACTGGGGCTACGACGAAAAATTTCCGGACAACCGCTTGCCCTATATTGACACCTTGAAGTCCCTCCTTATAGCAGACACGTCAGCACGTCTGGCGGCAATGCGCACGGGCAAGATTGACATGATAAGTAACACCGGAGACGCTCATATATCCAATATCGAGCATATAGAGAGCCTCCAGAATACCAATCCTGAAATCGAAGCCTGGCCCGTTTATCGCCCTCCATTGGGCACTTATATGTTTGACCAGTCTCAGGCGGTGATACAGGATGTCAATGTGCGCAAGGCGCTGCAGCTATCGCAGGACCGCGAGACAATTTCGGCTACCTTCTTCAAGGGTTGGGGAGAGCCAGCACCTAACGGGTTCATAAGCCAAGCTTCTACAGGGTTTAGCTGGCCATATGAAGACTGGCCCGAAGACGTAAAGCGTGAGTATGAGTATGACCCGGAAAGGGCGGAAGCGTTGCTTGATGCGGCTGGATATCCACGCGGCGACGACGGCTATAGATTCACGATCAAGGTAGGCCATTTCGGGAGGTACGAATCGGACTATACAGAAATCATCATGGGGTACTTCGACGCCATTGGCGTAAAAAGCGAGATGGTTGTGGTTACTGACCCTGAGCTGCAACCCATCATCCAGGCGGACACGTCCGAGTTCGCGTTGATTAGCTGGGTGGGATATCCGCTAACGGCCCCCAACACGTATGTCTACTATATAAGCAACTTCGACTATGGTGGGGTTGACTGGAGCAGGGCGAAGGATCCGGAAATGGACGCCCTGCTGGCCGGCATGAAAAATGCCACCGAACCGGACGAGTGGAAGAAATATCACCGACAGATCGATGAGAAAACGGTACGGGAGCACTGGGGCCTGGTGCGAGCCAACTCCCCGATATTTGCCGTGAGCCAGCCGTGGGTCGAGGGTTATGCCGGTGAATGGAGCCTGGGATACTCTGAACGTAATACCCACTTTGCCCGCCTCTGGATCGATAGTGCGCTGAAGGAGTCAATGGGTCATTAGGGAACGGAGCCGGGGGGTTCAAGCCTCCCGGCTCCCCATAACTCGTCGAATAATGAGCGTGGCAATGACGGGGAAGTCGCAATGAGGAGTGTCCCATCAGAGCCTACCTTATCCGGCGATTGTTGCTGATATTCCCCACCCTGTTCATATTGAGCATCGTAGTCTTTCTCTCGGTCCGCTTCATCCCCGGTGATGTAATAGACGTAATGGTGGCCCAGATGGGAGGATGGTGGGCCGTGGGTGGCGACATAGACCGCGAAGCTCTCGAGCGCAGGCTGGGATTGGACGTGCCTGTGTACGTACAGTACGGACGCTGGATAGGAGTGTTGCCAACCCCTGACTGGATTACCGGTGAGTCCCACTTTGAAGGTCTCCTCCAGGGCACCCTTGGCGAACCACTGATTGGCGGTTTCTCTACGATAGACGAGATGATAGTAAGCAGATTGCCGGTAACCATTGAACTTGGCGTCATGGCAATCGTAATCGGGCTGGTGATAGCCCTGCCGGTCGGCATCTACTCGGCGATTCGCCAGGATACGGCGACCGACTACGTAGGCCGCACCGTCGCCGTAATCGGCCTGGCAACGCCAAACTTCTGGCTGGGAATCATGGTCATGCTCTACCCGGCAATCTGGTGGGGCTGGTCGCCGTCGATGGAATATATCCCGCTTGGCGAAGATCCGCTGGGGAATCTGGGGATGACCATCATTCCTGCGGTGATTCTGGGAACGGGGATGTCTGCAGCCACCATGCGGATGACGCGCACGATGATGTTGGAGGAGCTCAGGCAGGACTACGTCAGGACGGCATGGTCCAAGGGTATCAAGGAAAGGGTGATCGTGATCAGACACG
This sequence comes from Spirochaetia bacterium, assembly GCA_965208575.1. Taxonomy (GTDB): domain Bacteria; phylum Spirochaetota; class Spirochaetia; order SZUA-6; family Bin103; genus Bin103. The sequence continues at coordinate 223,662 of CBDBOV010000005.1, forward strand.
TCATCAAGAATGCATTCATCCCGATTCTCACCCTGATAGGCCTGCAGTTCCCGCTCCTGATAGGTGGCGCCGTCATCATGGAGAACATCTTCAACCTTCCGGGGATAGGCCGTCTGTTCATGGATGCCCTCGAAGGAAGAGACTACCCGGTAGTGTCCGCAATAAACCTGGTCTTTGCTACCATAGTCATGCTTAGCATTGTACTTATCGACATGATCTATCCCTATGTGGATCCCAGGATCCGCTACCAGTGATGCCACCGGTACGCACCGCGAGAGTGAGTGGGCCCAGGAGCAGTGGCGCGGTGGCTGTTTTCTTTATCAGGCTGTGGCGCGAGAAGCCACTGGGTATGGCCAGCGGAATTGTCATATTGATAGTGCTGTTTGTGGCTGTATTCGCGGGTCAATTGGCCCCATACAAGTTTGCCGAGATGAACCTGATAGACAGGATGCAGGGCTCATCGTTCCGGCATCCGATGGGTACCGACCAGATGGGACGAGACGTTCTCAGCCGCGTCATATTCGGGGCACGTGTTTCGGTACTGGTCGGTCTGGCAGTGACCACGCTCAGTGTATTGATCAGTACGCTGGTAGGCGGCATTTCAGGATTCGTTGGTGGTAGATTCGACATCATAGTGCAGAGAGTTGTCGATGCCTGGATGTGTTTCCCGGGGCTGCTCCTGTTGTTGACCTTGATGTCCATAGTGGGGAAGGGTGTACCGCAGATAATACTGGTGCTCGGCATAGCAGGGGGTATCGGCGGATCAAGAGTGATCCGAGGCGCCGTCATGAGCATTAAGGAGAATGTGTATTTTCAGACGGCGGAGGCTATTGGAAGCAAAAAATGGCGATCATTGGTGCGCCATGTCTTGCCCAATATCATGCCTGCGGTAATCATATCATTCAGCACCAGCATAGGGGGCGTAATCATATCCTTGGCTGCTCTGGGCTTCCTCGGATACGGTCTGCCTCCCACGCTTCCTGACTGGGGAGGTCTGCTCAGCAGGGAAGGACGGGTCTACATGGAGCAGGCGCCATGGCTGGCTCTCTGGCCCGGTCTTTGTCTGACGGTAACCGTTTACAGTCTGAACATGTTCGGCGACGCGGCACGTGATCTGCTTGATCCGAGGCTGAAGGGCGGCGCCGGGCAATCCGGTGCCTATGGCACGAAGTCGGTCAAGAAAGCCAGCAAGGAACTGGACGCCGGGATCACGCCGAGGTGAGCGCTTCCAGGGTTTGGTGGAGGTCAGGCGGGAGCGGGCCGGCTTGTGCGGCTACCACGCTCTCCTCGATCTCCTCGGGTGTGGACGCGCCTACCAGGATGGTCGTAATCTCCCGATTCGCCATCAGGTAGCGCACGCTCATCGCCGCAATCGAGACACCGCTGGCGCGGGCAAGCTCAAGCAGACGCGCATCCTTGAACAGAGCTCCGTTGAACACGCCTTTGCCCGGCACACAGAATATTCCGCCAATCAAGTAGGCAGTTCCCTGTTCACGGACAACCGGAAGCATTGCGCGCGGAGAACGGCGGTCCACAAGCGAATACTCATTGGCGGACAGACACATGTCGAGCCTTACCCGCCGCAGCACATGGGCCAGTGGTTCCGACAGGTTGCTGCTGAGACCCAGGTAGCGGCACAACCCCAGCGCCCGTGCCTCACGCATGGCTTGCACTACCGGCGCACTCTCGTAGTCGAGCCGCTCGCCGGTGTCCAGCGCCGTGTCCTCCGCATCCGGCTTCCACATTCTTGCCCGCTCCATGTCGTGGCCCAGGAGCACGTCGACCCGGTCACGACGCAGAACACGGAGGTTGTCCCGCACCTCCGCGAGACAGTCTTCCGCAGTGTGATTGTACGCCTGCCAGGCACCGATCTTGGTCGCCAGCAGATGCGGCTTGCTGGTCCCGTCGAGCCCCTCGCCCACAATGCGCTGCGACTCACCCTGGCTGATCCACCGGCCATCGGGGCCGCCGATGCCGTACAAGGGAGAGGTATCGAAATAGCTGATCCCCAGATCGAGCGCATGTTTGACCGTGTCCACCCCGTGCTGATAGCCGTGCTTGTGGAGAGCCGCGCCACCCAGCCCAATGACGCTCACCGTCTCGCCCGTACGCCCGAAGGGGCGCCGCTCCATTGTCCCGGTCATGCAAACTCCTCAGTGCGTTTCGGCCAGTCTACCACCCGATGGTGTTCGAGGTAACCGGTCAGCACCCGGATAGTGCCCACCCTTGCCTCCTTTACGGTATTATCGATTGTCGGCCGCCAACGCGGCCAAGGAGCAATCGGATGAACATGAGACGTTACGTTGCGGCCGTGATTGGGGCCGTTGCACTGGTCGGAGCGGCGTTGCCGCTGGCGGCCGATGAGCACGAGATCGTGTGGGGAGCATCGATACCGCTGACCGGCATCTACGCCCAGGCGGGGGCGCTCGCGACGCTCGGCATCGAAGCCTACCTCGGCTACCTGAATGCCGCCGGCGGCATCAACGGCCGTCCGGTGCGGCTGGCGAGCCATGACTCGGGCTCGACGCCTGAGCAGTCGCTGGCCGTGTTCAAGCGGATCATGGCCGAGGAAGAAGACGTGGTGGTCTACTACGGCGACTCCACCGACTTTGCGCTGCTGTCCGCGCCGGAGGTCAACGAGCGTTACAAGGTGCTGATGGCCGGCGCATCGTTTGCCACCGCGCTCGCCGATCCGGACAAGTTTCCCTACCAGTTCCTCGCCGGCCCCACCTACGCCGAGATGGTGGGCATGCTGCTCGAGTACATCGCCGAGCAGGGCGGCAAGGATGGGGCGGCGCCGCGCGTGGCGCTGTTCCACACCAACCTGGAGGGCGGCCGCGACCCGATCCCGTACGCCAGGGAGCGCGCCGCGCAACTCGGCATCGAGATCGTCGTCGAGATAGAGACCGAGCCGGCCGGCATCGACGTGGCCCCCGAGGTGCTCAAGCTGCGCCGAGCGCAGCCCGACTACGTGATCTTCCAGGGCTATGTAGCAACGGTGTGGCCGGAGGTGATGGTGCAGGCGGCGCAGACCGGCGTCGATGCCACGTTCATGGGCACGTTCTGGGCCATGGAGCCGCTGATCATCCGGCAGCTCGGCCCGCTCGCCGACCGCTACATGGGCGTGTTTCCCTACCGCTACTACTGGGAGCAGGAGGAGTCCGCGACCCTGCGGCATATTGCCCAGGTGACACAGGCGGAATACGTGCCGACCTATGCGCTGCAGGCGTGGTTCTCCGGCATGATCCTGACCGAGGTGATCGGGCGCACCATGGACGCGGGGCTGGAGCTGACCGGCGACAACCTGAAGGCCACCCTGGACGGGATCGAGGACTGGGACACCGGCGGCTTGATCGGCGTGCCGGTGACCTTCCGGAACAACTCCATCCCGGTGGGGCGCATCTACCGCGGGAATTCCGCCACCGGGCGCATGGATCCGGTGTCCGACTGGATTGTCCTCGACGACTGAAGTCGTTTCGACGACTGAAGTCGTTTCGACGATTGACGGGAGGCGGGCTCGCGTGGGACGATTCGCCCCATCCAACACGCATCGAAAGGAGCGGGATATGACAAGGAAAGCCTTTCTGGGCTTGATTGCGGCGCTGCTGCTGCCGGCGGCGGCGTTCGCGGGCGGCGAATCGGAGCAGGCCGCCTCGAATGAGGGCGCCATGGCCGCGGAGGCGCCCGCCGGGCAGTACCGGGAGTCGCCGATGCTGGCACAGATGGTGGCCAACGGAGAGTTGCCGCCGGTCGACGAGCGGCTGCCGGTGCGGCCGCTGGTGCTGGAACCGCTGGAGAAGGCGGGCGAGACCCTGGGGCGCTACGGCGGCACCCTGACCGTGACCGGACTCGATCCGAACGGCGACTCGTTCGGCGCCGAGTGGGGCGACGGCGGCGGCTTCCGCAGCGAGGGGCTGGCGTTCTTCGACATCGCCTTCCGCAACTTCACCCCCGACGTGGCCGAGTCGTGGGAGGTGTCCGACGACTACACCACCATGACCGTGCACCTGCGCGAGGGCGTGCGCTGGTCGGACGGCGAGCTGGTCACCACCGAGGACGTCGAGTTCTGGTGGAACGACGTGATGCTCAACGAGTCGCTGACCGCCAAGATTCCCAACTACTTCGCGCCCGGCGGCAACGTCATGAAGGTCAACATCATCGATGACTACACCTTCAGCTTCGAATACGCCGAGCCCTACCTGGCGATCGCCGACCAGATGGACCGGCTGGCGCCGTGGAGCCCCCGCCACTACATGGAGCGCTGGCACGCCGACTACAATGAGGATGCGGCCGCGGAGGCGAAGGCGGAGGGCTTCGGCGAGTGGTTCGAGGCGTTCCTGGCCCGGCAGGACGACCGCTGGGGCACGGTGTACGCCGGCGAGCGGCCGATGCTGGGACCGTTCGCGCCCGCCGAGGCGGACTCGCAGGGCAACCGCCTGTCGCCGCGCAACCCCTACTACTGGAAGGTGGACCCCATCGGCCAGCAGCTTCCCTACGTCGACTACTACGAGGTGATCCTGCTCGGCAGCCGCGAGATCCTGGAGGCGAAGGCGATCTCCGGCGAGTACAACATGGGCGGCGCCTGGGCCGACCTGGCGAGCTTCCCACTGCTGGTCGAGAACGCCGACAAGGCCGGCTACACGGTGCGCATGTTCCCCGGCCTGTTGTGGGGCGGCAGCGTGAGCTGGGCCTACAACTACACCAGCAAGGACCCGGTGCTGCGCGAGATCTTTGGCGATCTGCGCTTCCGGCGCGCCATGTCGCACGCCATCAACCGGGTGGAGTTCGGCGAGGTGTTCAACCTGGGCCTGACCGAGCCGCGGCAGGCGGCGCCGCCGGCCGATTGGAGCTTCTACGACGAGTCGTTCGGACGCAAGTACCTGGAGTACGACGTCGACCTGGCCAACGAGCTGCTCGACGAGATGGGCCTGGAGTGGAACGCCGACCGCACCCACCGGCTGCGCCCCGACGGCGCACCGCTGATCCTGCAGACCGAGATCGGCCAGGAGGGGCACCGCCCCGGCGAGTGGGAGTTCATCGTGCGCTACTGGTCCAAGGTGGGCGTGGAGGTGAAGTTCAAGCAGGTCGACCAGGCGCTGTACGCGCAGCGCCTGTTGGCCAACGAACTCGACATCGGCACCTGGGGCGCCGGCGGTCCGCCGGAGTCGGTGAGCCACGCCATCTACCCGATCCGGCTGGTGCCGCCGTGGCACTGGCGCACCTGCTGCGCGCTCGGCGGCATGGCCTGGCATGACTGGTGGGAGAGCGGCGGCGAACTGGGCGAGGAGCCGCCGGAGCAGATCCAGGAGCTGTTCGGGCTTCTCGACGACTGGCGCGCCACCGCGCTCGGCACCGAGGAGTACGTCGAGCTCGGCAAGCAGATGGTGCGCATCAACGACGAGAACATCTGGTACAACGTGGTCACCGGCTCGCCGCCGAGCATCAGCCACGCGGTGGTGGTGAGCGCCGTCGACAACAGCGTCATGAACATCCGCGATCCCGACTCCGACACGGGCTGGTGGATCATCGAGATGCTGTGGATTGACCAGTAATCCGGCATGACGGCGAGGGAGGGGCCGAACGCGGTACGCGCCCCCTCCCCTCGCCCACGGCCAGCATGAACCCGCCGGCAGCCGAGGTGCTGCTCCAAGTCAGGGCCCTGCGCACGCAATTCAAGTTGCGCCAGGGCATCGTGCGGTCTGTCGACGGTGTCGATCTGACCATCTACCGCGGCAAGACGCTCGGCGTGGTGGGCGAGAGCGGCTGCGGAAAGAGCGTGACCGCGCAATCGATCTTGCGCATCGTGCCGGTCCCCGGCGAGATCGTCGGCGGGCAGATCCTGCTGCACGGCAAGCAGGGCGGCGAGCCGGTGGACCTGGCGAGCCTGCCGCCCAAGGGGCAGCGCATCCGCGAGGTGCGCGGCGGCGAGATCGGCATGATCTTCCAGGAGCCGATGGCGTCGTTGAGCCCGGTGCACACGGTCGGCAACCAGATCATCGAGATGGCGCTGCTGCACGGCGAGGGCGGCCAGGCGGAGGCGCGCGCGGCGGTGCTCGACATGCTCGGCCGGGTCGGATTTTCGGAGCCGGAGCGCACCTTCGACTCCTACCCGCACGAGCTGAGCGGCGGCATGCGGCAGCGCGCGGTGATCGCGATGGCGCTGGTCGGGCGCCCGAGCCTGTTGATCGCCGACGAGCCCACCACCGCCCTGGACGTGACCACCGAGGCGCAGATCCTGCGCCTGCTGAAACGGCTGCAGGCGGACCTGGGCATGGCGATCATGTTCATTACCCACGACCTGGGCGTGATCGCCAAGATGGCCGACCACGCCGCGGTGATGTACCTGGGCAAGGTGGTGGAGCACTCCGACGTGGACGCCCTGTTCCACGACCCGAAACACCCCTACCTGCGCGCCCTGCTGTCCTCGGTGCCGCGCTTCGGCGGCAGCGTGCAGGAGCGGCTGGCCTCGATCGAGGGCATCGTGCCCGATCCGTTCCGCCTGCCGGGCGGCTGCCCGTTCCACCCGCGCTGCCCGGAGTCGATCGCGACACGCTGCGAGGAGGAGGTGCCGGTCTACCGCGCCCTGCCGGAAGCGGCGCACCGCGGCGTGTCGTGCCACCTGCACGCGCCACGGGGCGAACCGGCGGCGGTGGCGCCATGAACGGCCCTCCCGAGCCGGACGCGGTGCTGCTCAAGGTCAGCGGCCTGCGCAAGCACTTCCCGATTCACAAGGGGCTGTTCGGGCGCACCCTCGGACAGGTGAAGGCGGTCGACGGCGTCGACTTCACCATCAACAAGGGCGAGACGCTGGGCCTGGTGGGCGAAAGCGGCTGCGGCAAGTCGACCACCGGACGCTGCCTGCTGCGCGGCCACGACCTGACCGCCGGCGAGATCTGGTTCAATGACCAGGAACTGGGCTGGGTGGACGTGTTCGGCCTCGACCGCAGCGATCTCAAGGTGTTCCGCCGCCACGCGCAGATGATCATGCAGGATCCGTTCCACTCCCTGAACCCGCGCATGACGCTGCTCGACATCGTCGGCGAGGGGCTGACCATCGCCGGCGTCAGGGGACAGGAGCGGATCGACCGGGTGGCCGCCACCCTGGAGGTGGTGGGCTTGCGCCGCGAGTACATGAGCCGCTACCCGCACGCGTTCTCGGGCGGCCAGCGGCAGCGCATCGGCATTGCCCGCGCGCTGGCGCTGAATCCGCAGTTCGTGGTGTGCGACGAGCCGGTGTCGGCGCTCGACGTGTCGATTCAGGCACAGATCCTCAACCTGCTGCAGGATCTGCAGGACCAGTTCGACCTGACCTACCTGTTCGTGGCCCACCAGCTCAACGTGGTGCAGCACATCTGCGACCGGGTGGCGGTGATGTACGTGGGCCGGGTGGTGGAGGTGGCCGACACCCAGACCCTGTTCCAGGGCCCGCGCCACCCCTACACCGAAGCGCTGCTGTCGGCGGTGCCGCGGCCCGACCCGCGCCACCAGCACGAGGAGATCGTGCTGTCCGGCGAGGTGGCCAACCCGGCCGACCCGCCCGACGGCTGCTACTTTCATCCGCGCTGCAACTACGTGGTCGAAGAGTGCTCGCAGCGCCCGCCGCAACTGGCCGCCGCAGCCGATGAGCACTTCGTGCGCTGCCATCGCGCCGCGGAGCTGTCCCTGGCGGGCGTGGGTTGATGGGAGGCGGCCGGTAGTGGGGGCATACGTCATTCGCAGGTTGCTGCTGTTCATTCCGATGCTGGCGGCGGTCAGCGTGATCTCGTTCATCCTGATCCAGCTTCCGCCGGGCGACTACCTGACCAGCGAGATCATGGCGATGGCGGAGCGCGGCGAGGAGGTGGACGAGGCGGTGATCGCGGCGCTGAAGCTGCGCTACGGCCTGGACCGCCCGATGGTGGAGCAGTACTTCCGCTGGATCGGCAACATCATCCTGTATGGCGACTTCGGGCGTTCGTTCCATTGGGAACAGCCGGTGTCGTCGCTGATCTGGGAGCGGCTGATGTGGACGGTGGTGATCTCGTTCGGCAGCCTGCTGTTCACCTGGGTGGTGGCGTTCCCGATCGGCATCTACTCGGCCACCAACCAGTACTCGATCGCCGACTACCTGTTCACGTTCTTTGGATTCCTCGGCAAGGCGACGCCCAACTTCCTCTTGGCGCTGGTGCTGATGTGGATGGGCTACGTCTATTTCGACCTCAACATGGGCGGCCTGTTCTCGGCCGAGTACCAGCGCGCGCCGTGGAGCCTGGCCAAGGTGGGCGACCTGATCGGGCACCTGTGGGTGCCGCTGGTGGTGCTGGGCACGGCCGGAACCGCCGACCTGATCCGCGTGCTGCGCGCCAACCTGCTCGACGAACTGGCCAAGCCGTACGTCACCGCGGCGCGCGCCAAGGGACTGACCGAGTTGAAGCTGATCGCCAAGTACCCGGTGCGCATCGCCATCAACCCGTTCGTGAGCAGCATCGGCGGGGTGCTGCCGGAGCTGATCTCGGGCGCCGCCATCGTGTCGGTGGTGCTGAGCCTGCCCACCACCGGGCCGCTGATGCTCGGCGCGCTGCTGACCCAGGACATGTTTCTGGCCGGCAGCTTCCTGATGCTGCTCACCGTCCTGTCGCTGTTCGGCACCCTGCTGTCCGATATCCTGCTGGCCGTGCTGGATCCGCGCATCCGGCAGACGGTATAGGCGGGCGAGGAGCGGCGCGCATGGCTTCCCCCGAAGTCGGCCAGGCCGGCCACGGCGCTCAGGACGCGCGCGGCGGCGAGCAGGCGCCGGCGCACAGCGCGGAGACCGCCTCGCAGTGGCAGTTGATGCGCTGGCGGTTCGGCCAGCACAAGGCGGCGGTGGTCAGCCTGGTGGTGCTGGCGATCCTCTACCTGATCGCCATCGTGGTGGAGTTCGTCGCCCCCTACGCCACCGACACCTACAACATCAAGTACATCATGGCGCCGCCGATGCGGGTGCGCTTCTTCGATGCCGACGGCGGCTTCCACCTGCGCCCGTTCGTGTACGACTACACCACCTCGCGCGACCCCGAGAGCCTGCGCATCGTGCAGGTGGTGGACACCGAGGCGATGCACCCGATCCGCTTCTTCGTGCGCGGCGACGACTACCGCTTCTGGGGGCTGTGGCGCGGCAACCTGCACCTGTTCGGCATCGACGAACCGGAGGCGCTGATCCTGCTGTGGGGCGGCGACGAACAGGGCCGCGACCTGTTCTCGCGCACGGTCTACGGGGCGCGGCTGTCGCTGTCGATCGGCTTCGTGGGGGTGATCCTGAGCCTGGTGCTCGGCATCCTGCTCGGCGGCATCTCCGGCTACTTCGGCGGCACCATCGACATGGTGATCCAGCGCATCATCGAGCTGCTGCAGGCGATTCCGCGCATCCCGCTGTGGCTCACCCTGTCGGCCGCGCTGCCGCGCGACTGGGGCACCGTCGAGGTGTACTTCGGCATCACCATCATCTTGTCGGTGCTCGGCTGGACCGGGCTGGCGCGCACCGTGCGCGGCAAGTTCCTGGCGCTGCGCGAGGAGGACTTCACCCAAGCCGCCAAGTACCTGGGCGCCAGCGAGATGCGCATCATCATCCGGCACATGGTGCCTTCTTTCAGCAGCCACCTGATCGCCGTGCTTACCCTGCGCGTGCCGGAGATGATCCTGGCCGAGACCAGCCTCAGCTTCCTGGGCCTGGGGCTGCGCGAACCGGTGATTAGCTGGGGCGTGCTGCTGACCGGGGTGCAGAACATCCGCGCCGTGGCGCTGGCCCCGTGGCTGTTCCTGCCCGGGCTGGCGATCGTGGTAACCGTGCTGGCCTTCAACTTCGTCGGCGACGGCCTCCGCGACGCCGCCGACCCGTATTCCCAGTAGCCCGCCTTGTCGTCCAACTGCGTCAGGCATAGTATGGCACTCGATGATGAAGGCCACGGAGACGGTTCTCGCGGATGCGCTCCGTCTGGATCTGCAGGGACGGTCCGAGCTTGTGTGGGAGCTTCTCGCAAGTCTCGACGGCCCGGCTGACCCGGATGCTGCTCTCGCGTGGACCACGGAGATCAAACGGCGGGTCGCAGATCTTGAGTCAGGCTCCGCCGAGCTTGAGTCTTGGGATGACACCAGGCACAGGATCGCGCGCGATGTCCTTGGCCGGTGAACCGCCGCGTTCGGAACCATCCGGCCGCGAGTGAGGAGTTCTCGGCGGCGGTGTACTGGTACGAGCAGCGCCATTCCGGTCTCGGCGCCAAGTTCTTCGACCACGTAACGGCCGCGACCTCTCTCATCCAAACCCAGCCGCACATTGGGACATTCGATCCCGAGACCCGTACCCGGCGCGTTCCGGTCCGGCGATTTCCCTATCAGGTCGTGTACCACGTCTCCGACGAGGAGATCGCTATCGTTGCGGTCGCTCATACGAAGCGTCGACCAGGCTATTGGAAGGACCGAACGTAGGCGGCACAGTGCAGGACGAGTTGTGCGCATGCCAATAGGGAACGTCCGCTTTGATTTCGACGAGCACTTCGAGAGCCTTATTCACGACTGCGAGGGCGAATTCCGTTTCCCCGGCGGCACCGAAGCGGACGTGCGGGAGTGGCAGATTCCCTTCCGGGAGAGTCTGAGAAAGGTGCTGGGGCTGGAGAACATGGAGCGGGATCTGGCAGGGTTCGCGCCCGATGCGGAAATGGCGGACAGCGTCGACATGGGCACCTACGTCCGGGAGTCGTGGCGCGTCCGTACCGAGCCGACGGTGCCGCTGCCTTGCTACCTGCTGCGGCCCAAGGGCGCGCCGTCCAAGTTGCCGCTGGTGCTGACCCCGCACGGCCACGGCCATCCGCACGTCTACGTCGGGCTGTTCGACAGTCCTGAGGAGGAGGCGCAGATCAGCGAGGGCGAGCGCGACATCGCCGTGCAGGCGGTGGAGCAGGGCTACCTGGTGATCGCGCCCACCACGCGCGCCTTCGGTGAGACCCGCTCGCCGACCGACGAGGAGACGGGCGCCGTCTCCTCCTGCCGGCTGCAGCTCATGCACGACCTGCTGCTCGGGCGCACCCCGATCGGCGACCGCGTGTGGGACATGTCACGGCTGATCGACTGGGCCATCGCGCACCAGGGCGTGGACCCGGCGCGCATCGCCATTACCGGCAACTCCGGGGGCGGCACCGTGTCGCTGTTCGCGGCGGCCTGCGACACGCGCATCTCGGTGGCGGTGCCCGGCTGCTACTTCAACACCTTCGCCGGCAGCATCGGCTCCATCATCCACTGCGACTGCAACTACGTGCCCGGCATCCTGCGCCTCGGCGAGATGCACGACATCGCCGGCCTGATCGCCCCGCGCCCGTTCCTGGCCGTCGCCGGCCGCGACGACCCGATCTTCCCCGTCGCCCACACCCAGGCCGCCTTCGAGCAACTGGCACAGATTTACCGGGCAGCCGGCATGCCGGACCGCTGCGAACTGTACATCGGCAACGGCGGCCACCGTTACTACAAGGAACCCGTCTGGCCCTTCATCGCCGAGGCGTTCGGCTCGATATGAACACGGCCGGGGAGACGCCGAACCTCGTGCTGAGCGCGCGCACCTGGCGGACGTTGATCTGCCTCCTCCCACGGAGGATCTCCGTGAATCTCCCGACATGATCGGCAGCGGGGAAGATCCTCCGAACATCCACAAGCGAGTCGAAATCCGTGTGCTTCACGATTCGGTACCAAGCAGCAGTATCTCAGAATGCGATTGCGGTCCAGGCTTGTGTGCGGAGCGCTGACAACGCCAATCAGCACTGCCACCGGTCAGCGCCCCATCCGACCGATACGCCAGGACCTCGCCCCGCGGGGAGAGGGACATTGAGGTGGCGCCGCGACTGGCGCTCTTACCCGGGCTGTGCCTGACGATTGTCGTGTACTGCCTCAACATGTTCGGCGACGCGGTGCGGGATCTGCTCGACCCACGGCTGCGGGGAGGTGGTGGTCGCCTGGGTGCGAGCGCCAGGCCAGCCGGCATATGACAGAGGGCTCAAGGGCGGTGCCGGACGCTATGGTGATCAAGGAGAGCGAAGCGACTCCGCGCGGCTGAGCAGCACCACCGACCGCCGTGGCCGCCGCGCATTGCCGGGGCGGTGGCGAAACGATAGAGTCGAAGGCGCCCAGGCTGCGGCCGTGACCATGCTGACTGCCCACCCACGCATTCCCTACGGCGAGTCCGACTTCCAGCGCATCCGCCGCAACCGGTGGCTGTACGTCGACAAGTCCCGCTTCCTGCGCCGGCTGGAGGAGGAGCGCTACGTCTTCCTGATCCGCCCCAGGCGCTTCGGCAAGTCGCTGTGGGTGTCCCTGCTGGAGAACTACTACGACCGCTTCTGGGCCGATCGGTTCGAGGCCACCTTCGCCGGCACCGACGTCGGGCAGCACCCGACCGGTGAACAGAGCCGCTACGTGGTGCTGCGGTTCGACTTCTCGGCGGTCGACGACAGGCTGGAAACCCTGGAGCGGGAGTTCGAGACCTACTGCATGATAGAGCTCCGGGGAACGCTGGAGCGGCATCCCGACCTGTTTCCCGAAACGGCGCGGAAGCGCATCCTGGCGCCGCCTTCCATCGCCACCAAGCTTGCCGAGCTGTTTCGCTACGCGGGTGACCACGACATCGCGCTGTACGTGCTCATTGACGAGTACGACAACTTCGCCAACACGGTGCTCGCGCACCACGGCGCCGAGGCGTACCACTCATTCACCCACGGCGGCGGCTTCTACCGCAACTTCTTCGCCACCCTGAAAGCCGCCACGGCCCGCAGCGGCGGCGGCCTGGAGCGCCTGTTCATCATCGGCGTCTCCCCGATCACCATGGACGACGTGACCAGCGGCTTCAACATCGGCAAGAACATCAGCCTGCACCCGGACTTCAACGAGATGGTGGGCTTCACCGAGGAGGAGGTGCGGCGCCTGGTGGAGACCTACCGGGGGCGCGGCGTGTTCAACCAGGATGTCGAAACCGCCATGGGCATCATGGGGCAGTGGTACAACGGCTACCGCTTCGCCGAGGACGCCGACAACGATCTGTACAACACCGACATGGTGCTCTACTACCTGGATCAGTCGATCCCGAATCGGCGCGTGCCGAAGTACCTGATCGATACCAACGTGCGCATCGACTACGGCAAGCTGCGCCACCTGCTGGTGGCCGGTCGGCAGTTGAACGGCAACTTCGACCTGCTGAGGAACGTCATCGGCGACGAGCAGGTGGATACCGACATCCAGCCGGGCTTTCCGCTGAAGGACCTCACCAGGCCGGAGAACTTCCTGTCGCTGCTGCACTACTTCGGGTTGCTGAGCATCCGCGAAGTGGTCGACGGCGTTCCCCGGCTGGCGATCCCGAACCAGACCGTAAAGCGGTTGATGTACGGCTTCCTGCGCGACGCCTACCGCGATGTGGAAGTGTTCTCGGTCAACCTGTTCCGATTCGAGCAGTTGATGATGGCGATGGCCAATCGGGGCGAGTGGCGGCCGGTGCTGGAGTTCCTCAGCGAGGCGATCGCGCGGCAGACGGGCATCCGCGACTACATCGCGGGGGAGAAAGTGATCCAGGGCTTCCTGGCCGCCTACCTGAGCGTGACCGGCTACTACGTGTTCCGTTCCGAGGCGGAGATGGGCAAGGGACATGCCGACATCGCGCTCGAGCCGCTGGTCGCGCGCTATCCGCACCTGCGGCGCGGCTACCTGATCGAGTTGAAGTATCTGAAGCGCTCCGAGCCGGCGGATCAGGCCGCGGTGACGGCGGCGGCGGCGGACGCGCGGGCGCAGCTTGCGCGCTACCTGGCCGACCAGCGTCTGGCGCGGCAGTTTCCGGGGGTGCGCTTCACCGGTCTGATCGTGGTCTTTCACGGCTGGGAGTTGGTGTTCTGCGACGCCGTGCCGGGCTGACAATCGACGGCCGTTGTGCGCTTGCCAATAGGGAACGTCCACTTTCACTTCGACCAGCACTTCGCGAGTCTCATCCGGGAGTGCGAGGGCGAGTTTCGCTTCCGTGGGGGCGGGACGAAGTACGTACGGCAGTGGCAGATACCCTTCCGGGAGAGTCTGAGACGCGTGCGGACCGTCCTTGATACCAACATCCTCGTGAGCGCCCTGATCTCCGGAGAAGGATCGCCGGGGCAGGTGCCGGCGGCGGTCAAGAGCCCGGGCATGACGTTGATCACGTCCCGGTTCCAGGTAGACGAATTGCGGAACGTTCTGGCGCGCGATCGGCTGCAGCCGTACACCCGTCGTGAGGAGGCCGACGGCCTCCTCTACCACCTGGAAGCGGTCGCCGTGGTGGTCGCGGAGTTGCCGGAGGTGAGCCTGTCGGCGGACCCGGACGACAATCCGATACTCGCCGCCGCGATCGCGGGTGACGCCGACCTGATCGTGTCCGGTGACCGGGACCACATGCTGGCGATCGGGAGTGCGGACGGCATCCCGATCATCACCGCGCGCGAGGCGGCCGACCGGTTCCGAGCAGGCAAGGAAGACTGAGCACGAGAGCGCGCCGCTCGTTCAAGGTGACCTGTCGTTTCCGACGCAGAGTTGACTTGAGTTGCGGAGTCGTGATACGGTCGGAATCGGACGCAGGTCTCGACGCCCGCCGAGCGGTCGCGGGTCACCCGGCGCACAGGAGGAACCGGGTGCCACCCAAGAAGGAACCGGGTGCCACCCAAGAAGGAACGGGATGCCACCCCAGACCGGATACGACTGACAGGAACCCGGCAGCCAACGCCGCTCGCGTGGAGTCACCGCGCCGGCTCGAAGGCGAACGTGCCGCCCTCGCTTTCCGTAACCTGCGACCTGCAGGAATGCCTCGAGAGACGGCGAGGGGTCGGCACTGAATTACGTGCTCTCGAGGAACAGGAGACACATTCATGTGCTACGCAACACTCAAGAAGTACCTGGCGGTACTGATTGGCTTCGCTGTGGCCGCGACCGGCCTGTCGGCCGCTCCCGCGGAAGAGGAGCCGGCAGCGGCGATGGAAAAGGAGATGGTGCTCGATCCGACGACCGGCAAGATGGTGACCGCGCCAGAGTATGGCGGGACATTGACCCAGGCCGCTGGCAGAGATCAGAAGGTTTTTGACACTTATTTGGCGTGGTCGCCGTTTCAAGTTAGCAGTGCCGTCGTGGAGAAGCTCGGCATCGTGGACTGGGGACTAAGTAGGGACGAATTTCACTTTAGGGGTGGCTACCCGGCGCCTCTATTCGCCCTGAAGGGGGCGCTGGCTGAAAGCTGGAATATGTCCCCGGACAGGCTCACCTATACCTTCAACATCCGCCAGGGCGTTCACTGGCATGATAAGCCGCCGGTGAACGGGCGGGAGCTAACTGCCAAGGATGTAGAACATTCCTTTCACCGCTTCTTGGGAAATAGGTTGACAGGGACCGAGTTCAGTGAAGCCGAACCTGCCGTAACAGCAGGTGAGCTCGGCACAGTGCCATTCGAGTCGATAACGGCCACCGACGAATATACCGTAGTTTTCACGCTGAAGGAGCCCTACCTTCGTACCCCGAACATGATTCTGGACTGGCATACCATCGTCATATATCCTCCCGAGGTAATCGAGGAAGACGGTGACGCTTCCAATTGGAGGAACCTGGTCGGCACCGGACCGTTTGAGCTGACTGACTATGTCGAAAGCGTCTCTATCACCTATACCAAGAATCCTGACTACTGGGGCTACGACGAGAAGTTCCCGGACAACCGCCTGCCGTACGTCGACGAGTTCAGGGTCCTGTTCATGGCGGAGGAAGCAACCCGTCTGGCGGCACTACGCTCCCGTAAAATTGATTACAGTGGTTACCACGGCGCCGGCACCATGATAAAATCTATCGATGTGGCAGAGAGTCTCAAGAGAACCAATCCCGAGCTGGTGCTGAACGAGTATTCGGAACGGGCGGACAATGGTTTTATTTTCAACGTGAGTGAGCCGCCCTTTGACGACATCCGGGTGCGAAAGGCCATGAACATGGCACTGGACCACGAAACCATTAACAATACCTACTTCAAGGGTTATGGAGATATAACGCCCAGGGGGCAAATAGGGATGCCAGGTTTCCACGTCCCGTTTGACGAGTGGCCTCAGGAGGTCAAGGATGCCTATAGCTATAACCCTGAAGGGGCCGAGAAGCTGCTTGATGAAGCTGGCTATCCGCGCGGCGCCGACGGCATTCGATTCAAGACCGACGCAAAATTTCGTGACACCGAGGATGTTGGTTGGGTAGAAGCGGTCGCAGCCTACTGGAGTGAGATTGGCGTCGATGTGAGGCTCGATCCTCGGCCAGCTGATGCAGCATGGAACGCATGGTGGGCAGATCCTGAAAGGGAACAAGGGTTAGTCCACTACGCGTTCGGTGCGTTGTCTGATTCATACGATGCGATGTTGAGATTTACTCCGGCATTTCAATATAACCCAGCTAAATCCGACGACCCGGTGTTTAATGCGTTGTTCGAGAGAGCCAAGACCGCTACCACCTTTGAGGATCAGAGGGAGCCGATTCTGGAGATGGACATGTACTTCAAGAAGAGTGTCTGGGGTGTTCCCGGTCCTGAGGTTCCACAATTCAATGTCACCCAGCCGTGGGTCAAAGGGTACAACTCGGAAGGTGGCCTGGGGGGTTTGCAATGGTACGCCGTTTTCGCCCGCCTCTGGATTGACCAGGATTTGAAGAAAGAAATGGGTTTTTGAGCACGATCTAGCGCGTTGGTCCCTCTCACCGCCCCGCGGGGAGAGGGACTTTTTTTTCCGAACAAGCTGTGGCGTCCAGTCGAACGATGAGCAGTCATCCGAAATGAGAGCCTACGTCATCAGAAGACTATTGCTCCTCATCCCTACGCTGTTGGTTTTGACCATCCTGGTCTTCCTGTCGGTCCGTTTCATCCCGGGTGATGTAATAGATGCGATGGCGGGTAGGATAGAAGCTCAAGGCGCGGGTGCGAATATAGACCGTGCAGCTGTCGAGCGGATGTTGGGATTGGACCAGCCCGTGTACGTGCAGTATGGGCGCTGGTTGGGAGGTATCCTGCTGCGCGGCACCCTTGGCAATTCACTTTTGGGCGACTGGTCGGTGGAGGCGGCTATTTGGGACAGATTACCGCTGACTATTGAGCTTGGCGTTTTGTCCGTCGTCATGGGGTTGCTGATAGCAGTGCCGGTCGGCATCTACTCGGCGATGCGCCGCAATACCGCCGCCGACTACGTGGGGCGTTCGTTCGCCGTCATCGGCTTGGCAACGCCCAACTTCTGGCTGGCGCTGATGGTGATAATCTTCCCGGCCATCTGGTGGGGCTGGTCGCCGCCGATGGAGTATGTCCCTCTGGTCGAGGACCCGCTGGGAAATCTCGGCATCTTCATCATTCCCAGCCTGATACTGGGGACGGCCCTGTCTGCGGCCACCATGCGCATGACCCGCACCATGATGCTGGAAGTGCTCCGCCAGGACTATATCCGCACCGCCTGGTCCAAGGGTCTCAGGGAGCGTGTCGTCGTGGTGAGGCACGCCGTCAAGAACGCCCTCATTCCGGTCGTGAGCCTGGTCGGCCTGCAGCTACCTATCGTAGTAGGCGGCGCCGTAATCATGGAGAACATCTTCAATCTTCCGGGGCTGGGACGCCTGATGCTGATCGCCCTCACGGAGAGAGATTACCCGGTAGTCTCCGGCATCAACCTGTTTTTTGGCACTGCCGTGCTCACGTTCAACCTGTTGATCGATATCATCTATTCCTATTTGGATCCCCGGATTCGGTATCGCTAGCATGGACCCGACAAGGAGACAGTTTTCCCCGGGCCTGTTGCTGCGCAGGCTGGTGAAGGAGCAGCCGCTGGGCACGTTCGGGGGAGTGGTCGTACTGTTACTGGTTTTCGTCAGCATTTTTGCCGGTGTAGTGGCGCCGTATGAGCCGGCTGAAGTCCATTTGGCAGACCGGCTGACCAGCTCATCGAGCCGCTATCTCCTGGGCACCGATCATCTGGGGCGGGACCTGCTGAGCCGCCTGATCCACGGTGCCCGAATTTCGCTATTCGTCGGCCTGGCAGCGACTACGGTCAATGTCGTGGTGGCGGTGCTGATAGGCGCACCGTCCGGCTACTTTGGCGGGAAACTGGACCTGGCGGTGCAGCGCTTTGTCGATGCCTGGATGGCCTTTCCGGGGCTGCTGATCTTGCTGACGATCATGTCCGTAGTGGGGCAGGGTTTGCCGCAGATCATCCTGGTCTTGGGGATCGCCGGGGGCATCGGCGGCTCCCGAGTCGTCCGAGGGGCCGTTATGGGCATCAAGGAGAATGACTATTTTCTGGCAGCCCAGGCGGTGGGCACGCCCACGCGCCACATCCTGATCGGCCATGTGCTGCCCAATATCATACCGGTCGTCATCATCGTCTTCTCCATCAACATCGGAGGCGTGATCATTGCCGAGGCCAGCTTGAGTTTCCTGGGTTTCGGTCTGCCGCTGGAGATCCCGAGCTGGGGAGCCATGCTCAGCAGAGAGGGGCGCAAGTACATGGAGGTGGCGCCGCGGCTGGCGCTGTTACCGGGGCTGTGCCTGACGATTGTCGTGTACTGCCTCAACATGTTCGGCGACGCGGTGCGGGATCTGCTCGACCCACGGCTGCGGGGTAGTGGTGGTCGTCTGGGTGCGAGCGCCAGGCACACTGCCTAATGACAGAGGGCTCAAGGGCGGCGCCGGACGCTCAGGGGATCAAGCAGAGCGAAGCGATTCTGCGCGGCTGAGCAGCACCGCCGACCGCCGTGACGGCCGCGCCTTGCCGACGGCGGTGGCGAGGCGATAGAGTCGAAGGCGCCCAGGCTGCGCCCGTAGTCTTCCACGGCTGGGAGCTGCTGTTCTGCGGCGCCGTGCGGGGCTGAGGCCGGAACGACGGCCATGCAACCGACCTATGGAAGTCCGAATGCAAGAACAGCTCCCGCCGGCACGATGCCGCCGAGCGTGCGGCCGGCGCCCTTAAGCGCGCGCCGCCGCCGACGCCTACGCTCAGTAGCCGGATGGAAGCGGACCTGATCACAGACCCGACCGCCCGGCAGGTGGCGGAGGTGGAGCGCGGCCTGGGAGAGTATGACCTGCAGTTCCTGCCGGGACGCTCTGGCGTAGCGATCAAGGGAGTGCTCGTGGGGTCGGACCGGGTGGTAGCGGGCCTGTACGGCGAGATGTTCTGGGGGAAGATGCACATCCGCCTGTTGTGGGTGCATCCGGACCGCCGCCATAGGGGACTGGGGCGCAGGATGATGACCTGGGCGGAGCAGCGCAGCCGGGAACTGGGTTGCTACGCGGTAGCCGTGGAGACGATGTCGTTTCAGGCTCCCGGATTTTACGCCGCGTTGGGATATCGGCAGATCGGCCTGTCGCAGGGCTACGAGGGGAACGCCTCCCGGCACTACTTCGACAAGGACCTTCTCGACAAGGATCTTGCTGATGAATGAGTTCGACTTCGGCGAGCACTTCGCGCGTCTCATCCGGGAGTGCGAGGGAAAGTTTCGTTTCAGACGCGGTGCCGAAACGGGGTTGCGGCAGTGGCAGACTCCATTCCGGCAGAGTCTGAAACGGGTCCCGGGAGTGGCGAACATGGAGCGCGATCTGGCCGGCTTCGTGCCCGACGCGGAGTTGCTCGACAGGGTCGACAAGGGCTCCTACGTGCGGGAGTCGTGGCGCATCCGCACCGAGCCGACCGTGCCGCTGCCGTGCTACCTGGTGGTCGCGCCCACCACGCGCGCGTTTGGCGACACCCGCTCGCCGGGCCGCGACGACCCGATCTTTCCGGTCGCCCACACCCAGGCCGCCTTCGAGCAACTCGCCAAGGTCTACCGGGCAGCCGGCGAGCCGGACCGCTGCGAGCTGTACATCGGCAACGGCGGCCACCGCTACTACAAGGAACGCGTCTGGCCCTTCTTCGCGGAGGTCTTTGGCGCTGTTCGCTGAGGGCGGGGGAGGCCGGTGGACTATGCGAGGCGGCTCAGCAGGACGCGGGCGGGGGCGAGGCGGATGCCCTCGGGGGTTAGCACGTCCTTGGTGCCGGTGGCGCTGAGCTGCCACGCCTCGGCGTCGGGGAAACGCCGCTTCAGATAGCGCAGGCCACGGTCCACCCGGGTATCGGACCACTTTGCCTCTACCATGAGCAACGGCACGCGGCGCTCGGTGACCACGAAGTCGACTTCCCGGCCGTCCAGGTCGCGAAAGTAGCGTAACTCCAGGTCGCGGCCCTCGGAGTCCTGCTGTTGGTGGACCGACTTGAGCAGCGCCATGGCGAGCAGGTTCTCGAACCGTTGCGGCATTTCCGGGATCTGGGTCCAATCGTACAGGTAGTGCTTCTGTGCCTTCTTGACGGCTCGGATGGCCGGCGACCCGAACGGGCTGAGCCGAACCACGGCATACAACCGCTCCAGCGCAGCCACCCAGCGCCGCACCGCGTCGTGGCTTACGCCGAGATCCTCGCGCAGCGCGTTGAGCGACAGCGGCGCGCCCACCAGCTCCGGAAGGCGCAACGCCAGCAATTCCAGGTTGCCGAGGTCGACGATCTGTTCGAGCGAAGTGATCTCCTCGCGGATCAGCAGGGTTCGGTAGTCGCGCGACCAGCGACGCGCGCTGCGCTCGGAACCGGCGAAGAACGGCTCGGGAAAGCCGCCCAGCCGCAACAGGTCGTGCAGCGCCGACGGATCGCCAAGCTCGGCCAAAGACAAGGGATGCAGCCGATGCAGATGATAGCGCCCCTGCAACGAGTCGCCGCCGCGCCGGTAAGCGCGTCGAGACGGGCGCTGCCGGTCACCAGGATGCGCACGCGGTCGCCGGCGCCGTCGAACAGGCCTTTCAGGTAGTTGCGCCAAGACCGGTACTTGTGCAGTTCATCAAGCGCCAGCACCGGCACCGCAGGAAGCTCACGTCTCAGAATTGACTCGCGGTGCTCGGGGACATCCCAGTTGAGGTAACCTGCCTGGTCGGGCAGTATCTGCTTCGCCAGCGTTGTCTTGCCGACCTGACGCGGCCCCGCCACGAATACCATCTTCGCCTCCAGGTCGGCACGCACGACCTCATCCAGATAGCGTCGGTCCACGCACCAATGCTACATTATTTCTAGCGGGTGTCAAAATCTACCTCAGTATTATTTCGGTGCCGCCGAAGAGCGCGCCGCTCGTTCAAGGTGACCCGTCGTTTCCGACGCAGAGTTGACTTGAGTTGCGGAGCCGTGATACGGTCGGAATCGGACGCGGGTCTCGACGCCCGCCGAGCGGTCGCGGTTCACCCGGCGCACAGGAGGAACGGGATGCCACCCCAGACCGGAGTACGACTGACAGGAACCCGGCAGCCAACGCCGCTTGCGTCGAGTCACCGTGCCGGCTCGAAGGCGAACGTGCCGCCCTCGCTTTCCGTAACCTGCGACCTGCAGGAATGCCTCGAGACAAGGCGAGGGGTCGGCACTGAATTACGTGCTCTCGAGGAACAGGAGACACATTCATGTGTTACGCAACGCTCAAGAAGTACCTGGCGGTACTGATTGGCCTCGCTGTGACCGCGACCGGCCTGTCGGCCGCTCCCGCGGAGGAGCAGCCGGCAGCGGCGATGGAAAAGGAGATGGTGCTCGACCCGAGCACCGGCAAGATGGTGACCGCGCCAGAGTATGGCGGGACATTGACCCAGGCCGGTAACACGTATTACAAGGTTTTTGACACTTATTTGGCGTGGCTGCCTGTTCATGTTGGCGGTGCCGTCGTGGAGAAGCTCGGCATCGTGGACTGGGCAATTGATAGGGACGAATATCCTCTTAAGGGTGGCTACCTTGCGCCTCTCCACGTCATAAGGGGAGCGCTGGCTGAAAGCTGGGAGCAGCCCGACCCACTGACTTATGTCTTCAACATCCGTAAGGGCGTTCACTGGCATGATAAGCCGCCGGTGAACGGGCGGGAGCTAACTGCTGAGGATATCGAATACAACTTTCACCGTATGGTGGGTCTGGGCAGCGGCTTCACTGAAATTGCCGCAACAGCAGGTGAGCTTGGCACAGTGCCATTCGAGTCGATAACGGCCACCGACGAATATACCGTAGTTTTCAAGCTGAAGGAGCCATACCTTCGTGCCCCGATCCTGATTCAGGACTGGTATAATATGCTCATGTATCCCCCCGAGGTAATCCGGGAACACGGTGACGTTTCCGATTGGCGAAATGTTGTCGGCACTGGGCCCTTTGAGTTGACTGACTTTGTCGATGGTAGCTCCTTTACCTATACCAAGAATCCTGATTACTGGGGCTACGACGAGAAGTTTCCGGAGAACCGCCTGCCGTACGTCGACGAGTTCAGGGTCCTGATTATGAAAGACGAAGCAACACGTCTGGCGGCACTACGCTCCGGTAAGGTTGATTACAGTGGTTACCACGGCGCCGGCGCCATGATAAAATCTATCGATGTGGCAGAGAGTCTCAAGAGAACCAATCCCGAGCTGGTGCTGAACGAGTATTCGGAACGGGCGGAAAATGGTTTTATTTTCGACGTGAGTAAGCCGCCCTTTGACGACATCAGGGTGCGAAAGGCCATGAACATGGCACTGGACCTCGAAACCATTAACAATACCTACTTCAAGGGTTATGGAGATACAACGCCCAGGGGGCAAGTAGGGATGCCAGGTTTCCACGTCCCGTTTGACGAGTGGCCTCAGGAGGTCAAGGATGCCTATAGCTATAACCCCGAGGGGGCCGCGAAGCTGCTTGATGAAGCTGGCTATCCGCGCCGCGCCGACGGCATTAGATTCAAGACCACGGTAACAATGGTAGAAGCCCAAGGTGTTGGCTTTATAGAAACGGCCGTAGCCTACTGGAGTGAGATTGGTGTCGATGTGAGGCTCGATCCTTTGCCAGCTGCAACATGGGGCGCATTTGCCAGAGATCCTGAACGGGAACAGGGGTTACTCCACCACGCGTTCTTTGCGGTGGCTGAAGCATTCGACCTGCTGTGGAGATTTACTCCGGGATATGAATCGAACCCATGTAAATGCGACGACCCGGCCTATAACGCGTTGTTCGAGAGAGCCAAGGCCGCTACCACCTTTGAGGATCAGAGGGAGCCGCTTGTGGAGATGGATATGCACCTCATAAAGAGTGTCTGGGGTGTACCCGGTCCTATGGTTCCAGTATTTAATGTGACCCAGCCGTGGGTCAAAGGGTACAACTCGGAAGGTGGCCTAGGGGGTTTGAATTGGTATGGCATTTTCGCCCGCCTCTGGATTGACCAGGACTTGAAGAAAGAAATGGGTTTTTGAGCACGATCTAGCGCGTTGGTCCCTCTCACCGCCCCGCGGGGAGAGGGACTTTTTTTTCCGAACAAGCTGTGGCGTCCAGTCGAACGATGAGCAGTCATCCGAAATGAGAGCGTACGTCATCAGGAGACTATTGCTCCTCATCCCTACGCTGTTGATTTTGACCATCCTGGTCTTCCTCTCGGTGCGCTTCATTCCCGGCGACGTAATAGACAACGATGATGAGTGACTTGCTATACGCGGGTCCGGGGCTGCTGATCTTGCTGACGATCATGTCTGTGGTGGGGCAGGGTTTGCCACAGATCATCCTGGTCCTGGGGATCGCCGGAGGCATCGGCGGCTCCAGAGTCGTCCGAGGGGCCGTCATGGGCATCAAGGAGAATGACTATTTTCTGGCAGCCCAGGCGGTGGGCACCCCCACGCGCCACATCCTGATCGGCCATGTGCTGCCCAATATCATACCGGTCGTCATCATCGTCTTCTCCATCAACATCGGAGGCGTGATCATTGCCGAGGCCAGCTTGAGTTTCCTGGGTTTCGGTCTGCCGCTGGAGATTCCGAGCTGGGGAGCCATGCTCAGCAGAGAGGGGCGCAAGTACATGGAGGTGGCGCCGCGGCTGGCGCTGTTACCGGGGCTGTGCCTGACCATTGTCGTGTACTGCCTGAACATGTTCGGCGACGCGGTGCGGGATCTGCTCGACCCACGGCTGCGGGGTAGTGGTGGTCGTCTGGGTGCGAGCGCATCTGCGTAGTTCAAGCCGCCAGGATGCGCACGCCGTACAATGGGATGTTCCGATCGCGGGTAACGAGGACGAGACCCTCGGCCTGGGCCTGGGCGACCAGGCAGCGATCGAACGGATCGCGATGATGCATGGGGAGGCTTGCTGACTGCTCGGCGTGGTGGTAGGTCAGCGGCAGGTGCGTGAAGCCCTTCAGGTCGACCATGGTGCCCAGACTGTCGGGAGCGGTCAATTTGCCCTTGGCCCTCTTGACGGCGATCTCCCATCCGGTAACGGCGCTGATGAAGACCTCGTTCCGCGGGTCCGCTATGGCGGCGCGAGCTCCGGCCTTCAGCCTGTCCACCTCCGACACCCACCACAGAAACGCGTGAGTGTCCAACAACAACCGCTGCATCTGTCAGGTCTCGCCCGGTGAGATCTTCGAATTATCGATGTCGGCGATGAGTTCCTCGTCCTCGTCGTCGAAGTCGGGCGACATCCGGATCCGGCCCTCGAACCCTCCCGGCTTCCGCTCCTGCAGACGCCCCCGGTAGGGAACCAGGTTGAGCCAGGGCTTGCCTGCCTTGCAGATCACGATCTCCTCGCCCTGCCAAGCCAGTTCCGCCAGCCGCGAGAGTTGCGACTTCGCTTCATGCATGTTCACGTGCATTGTCCCTTCCCCACAGCTAAGTCGAGCTAAGTCTACCGTATCTTCGCGACCGGGTCCACTCCCGGCGGGCTCAGTCTTCCTGATCCGCCCGAGGCGCTTCGGCAAGTCGTTATGGGTGTCGCTGCTGGAGAACAGCGCGCCGCTCGTTTTCGACGTGAGCCGGCGCCCGGTATACTGGGCTCGCCGATGAACGTGTTGTTTTTTCACCTGATGCCGTACGCCGAGTTGCCGGCCGATTTCCGGGAGCGGCATCCGTCGATCTGGGTGGACATCGACTCGCGGCTGTTCGATCCGGAACGCGGCGGGGCGATGTACAACGACTACCTGGACGAGCTGGAGGACGCGGCGCGCCTGGGCTTCGACGGGGTGTGCGTGAACGAGCACCACGCCAACGGCTACGGCATGATGCCGTCGCCCAACCTGATGGCGTCGGTCCTGGCGCGCAGCACCAGGCAGGGCGCCATCTGCGTGATGGGCAACGCGGCGGCGCTGTACGACCCGCCGACGCGGGTGGCCGAGGAGATGGCGATGCTGGACTGCATCTCCGGCGGGCGGCTGGTCGCCGGGCTGCCGCTCGGCACGCCGATGGACACCTGCTACGCCTACGGCCAGAACCCCAGCCTGGTGCGCGACCGCTACCTGGAAGCGTGCGATCTGATCGTGCGCGCCTGGCAGGAGCGCGACCCGTTCCCGTTCGCCGGACGCTTCTACCAGCAGCGCTACGTGAACTGCTGGCCGCGCCCGGTACAGCAGCCGCGGCCGCCGATCTGGGTGCCGGGCGGCGGGGCGCCGGAGACCTGGCGCATGTGCGGTGAGCGAGGCTACGTGTACGCGGCGCTGTCCTACTTCGGCTACCAGACCGCGCGCGGCGTGCTGAAGGGCTACTGGGCGGAGCTGGAACGCCAGGGGCTGGAGCCCAATCCGTTCCGGGCCGGCTACCTGCAACTGGTCGGGGTGGCGGAGACCCGGCGTGAGGCGCTGGAGCGGTACCGCGAGCCGGCCGAGTACTTCTACACCAACTGCCTGCACACCAACCCGCGCTTCGCGGTGCCGCCGGGTTACGCCACCGAGGCGTCGGTGCGGTTCCGCGCCCGGCAGGCCAACTCCGGCAACCCGGTCGCCCAGTTCACCACCGCGCCGAGCTACGAGCAGATCCTGGAGCGCGGCTACCTGCTGGTCGGCACGCCGGACGAGGTGGCCGAGCGGCTGCGGGAAATCGCCGTGGACCTGAACATCGGCCAGCTCATGCTGCTGCTGCACTTCGGCAACATGGGCCGCGACCTGACGCGCGCCAACACCGAGCTGTTCGCCAGCGCGGTGCTGCCGCAGATCCGCGACCTGTTCACCGACCGGTGGGAGGACCACTGGTGGCCGGCCGCGGCCGCGAGGAACACGTGAGCGGGCCCGCTCGCCGGGCGCCGAAGCAGGGCGATACCGGCGCCCGGACGGCGCCGCCCGAACCGCTTGGCGCGGACTCCGTGTCGCGACGACGGAGGGCAATGCAGCGGGAGCCAGCCACCTTGCCACAGGAACACGCAGCCGCGCCGCGGAGACCGGTGGCCGCACCACAGGAACCAGCGCCTGCACCACAGGAACCGGCTGCGGCGCGAGAATCGGCCGCCCCGGCGCCGGAACCGGGGGCGGCGCCGCGGGACCGGTTGGTCATGGTCACGGGCGCGGCCTGCCGGGTGTGGGAGCAGGGGACGGGCCGGCGGGTGACCTTCCTGCCCGGCGTCGGCGGGCTGCCGCGCTGGAGCCCCTTTCTCGCCGCCCTCGCGCGGCATCGGCGGGTGTTGGCGCCGAGTCTGCCGGGGTACCCCGGATCATCCGCGTTGCCCGAGTTGGACGACCAACTCGACTGGCTGCTCGCGACCCGCGACCTGCTGCACGCGTGCGGCGGGGCCGGCGGCGACCTGGTGGCGGTGTCGGTAGGCGCCGCCCTGGCCGCAGACGTGGCCGCGGTGTGGCCGGATGCCGTGCGGCGGCTGGTGCTGGTGTCGCCGCTGGGCTTGTTCGACGCGGCCGACCCCAGCGCCGATATCTTTGCCCAGCCGGCGGACGGGCTGGGCGCGCTGCTGTGCCGCGACCCGGCCAAGTTCAAGGCGCACGTGGCACTGCCGGACGGCGCCGACCGGGTGGAGTGGACGGTGCAGCAGGTGCGCGCCCAGGAGGCGGCGGCACGGCTGCTGTGGCCGGTGGGCGACACGCGCCTCGCGCGCCGCCTGCATCGCGTCACCGCGCCCACGCTGCTGGTGTTCGGCGGGCACGACCGCGTGCTGCCGCCCTCATACCGGCAGCGCTTCCAGCGTGCCTTGCCGCACGCGCGGCTGGAGGTGGTCGACGACGCCGGCCACCTGGTCGACCTGGATGCGCCGGAGGCACTGGCCCAACTGGTGGAGGAGTTTCTGCGCTCCTGAACGCCGCGGGGCGTGGTTATTTCACTCGGGCGAGGGACCGGGGAACAGCCACCGCGACAGCGCCGCGAGAACGCCCCTCATCGCACCGTGGCTTGAGCGATCGCGGTAGTCGACTCCACCATCCGGCGCAGTTCCAACATGGATGGCTTCCGGCGGGGTAGCACTCGGCCGACCCTCCCGGGCTTGCCAATTCTTGTCATTCGGCAGATGCTGGGCGACGTGAACACCACCATGAACGTATCGCTGCCCGCCTCGCTAAAGTCGTTCGTAGACGAGCAGGTCGCCGGACGCGGTTACGGAACCTGCAGCGAGTACGTGCGCGCTCTGATCCGCCGGGATCAGGACCGCCAGAGCCTGCGCCGGCTGTTGTTCGAGGGAGCCGGGTCAGACCCTGCGGATCCGGCGGATGCGGCCTACTTCGATGACCTGAGAGCACGCGTTCGCTCGCGTACGCACGGGTGACACCGAAGCCGGTCGTTCCGCGTGCGACGGCGGTCCGCGACGTGGAGGAGGCTCTTGCTCACTACCTCAGCGAAGGAGAAATGCAGGCCGCACTCGGCTTCATCGACGAGTTGGAAGCAGCCTACGCACACATCGAGAAGTATCCGGAGTCGGGATCATCGCGCTACGCGTGGGAACTGGACCTGCCGGGGCTTCGCTCGTGGCCCGTGAGGCGGTACCCGCACTTGGTCTTCTACCGCGATCGCGGTGACCACATCGACGTGTGGCGCGTGCTGCACGGACGGCGGGATGTCGCCGCCTGGATGCGGGAATGAAGCAGCAGTCACCACACGCCGCCGACCGGCATCGCCGATCAGCCCGAGAGGAGGGCCGCGACCGCGGCCTCACCGCGACGGAGGGCGCTCTCCCGGGGGGTCTCGCCTTCGGCGTCGCGGGCCGCGAGGTCGGCGCCAGCGCCCAGGAGCGCGGCTACCACCTGTTCAAGGTGATCGATGTCGTCGCGCAGGTGATGCAGCGGCGAGCCGCCGCCCGGCAAGGTGTCGGTGGCGAAGCCGGGATGTTCCGCCAGGTAACGACGTAGCGCTTCGTCCCGGCCGAAGGAGATCAGGTCGAGCCCGTCGGGGCAGTGCTCGAGCAGGTAGTCGCGCATGGCGGCGTGGCCGGCGTGGTTGGCCCAACTGGCCGGGGTCGACTCGTGGTTGGCGTCGCGCAGCGGACGGGCGCCGTGCGCAACCAGCAGCTCGGCCACCGCCCGGTGATCGTGCCAGGCCGCCTGGTGCAGGGCGGTGGTGCGGTCGTCGGCGGTACCGTTCGGATCCGCGCCGAGACTCAGCAGACAGCGAATGGCGGCGACGTTGCCCAGGGATGCAGCGGCCTGCAGCGAGCCCGCGTCGTTCAGGCTGGCGGGCGCTTGTTGGAGAGCAGCTTGGGCAGCCGCCTCGTCGCCGCTCATGCAGGCGGCGCGGAAGCGGTTCTCCGGGCTCAATTCGGCGGGCTCCGCGCCGGCGCGCACCAGCATCTCGACAATCTCACCGAAGCCGTTCAGCAGCGCGTTCTCGTGGTGGGTGCGCCCGTCGTAGTAGTTGACGCCATTCGGGTCGGCGCCATGCCGGAGCAGCAGCTCGACCCGTTCGGTGAACCCCCTGGTGGCCGCGTGGCCGAGCAGGAAGTCGAAGGTCCCTACCTGGTTATCGGTCTTCCAGTTGACTTTGTCCGCGGCCGTGAGACCGCGCTCTATCAGCAGGCGCAGCCAGCCATTGTCGGGACGGAAGATCGTGTTGTAGAGCCCCTGGGCGTCGTTCGGATCGGCGCCGGCATCGAGCAGCAGCGTAGCGAGCGCCCGAGCGTGAGCATGCGGCGGCTGGCTGACCACGCCACCCTCCCCTTCACCCATCGCACCCGTCAGGGCGGTGAACCGGTAGGTGCCGTCCCACATGTAGTGGGAGTTCGGGTCGGCCCCATGCGCAAGCAGCAACCGGGCGACGCCGACCGCATCGCACCCGGGCACCTCCTCGGTCACCCGCGAATAGCACAGGTAGAGCAGCGGCGGCCAGTTGTGCGGCCCGCCGGGAGCCGCTGCGCGGCCCGCATCCTCGTCCAGGAGCCGCCGCAGCGCGCCGACGTTGGCTGTGACGGCGGCGGCGTGAACGTCGGCCTCGGCCAGTGCGGGTCGCGCCGTCAACATCGCCTTGGCCCGGTCGATCCGTGCCGTCGAGTCGTTGCCATAGGTCAGGCAGGCGAGGTCCAGGAACTGCGCCACCTCGTCGTCTCGGGAGACCGCGAGCAGTTCCTCGACGTGCTCGGCCAGCCTGCGCCAGCTTGCGAAACCGTATTCGCGAGCCACCACGAGTTGGGCGTCGGCCAGTGCCGCGAACCTATCGGGACGGGGATGATGCTCCTGAATCCGCGCGCGAACGCTGTCGGGATCGTTGCGGTGCAGGCGCAGAAGCTGCTTGGCCTGCTTCTTGACGCTGGCCAGACTCGGACGCGATGGTAGTGAGCGATCAGACATGAACCTTCCTCCCATGGTGCCTGCGTCCGCCGTCAGGCCGAAAGAAGGTAATGATTGATTCGGACCCGAGAGGTGGGAGTTGTTCCCTTTCCGCGGACTGGACGCACCCTCGCCGTGCGCCTGCCAAGCGAACCACGTCTACCGTGAACAGGTCAAGCGCCAGCAAGCCCCAGCAAGCCAGCCAACCAGCCCAGCCCTTGATGGCGCGCCGGTCAAGTGCCGGATTGACGTTCATACACATACGTGTACACGTACACAGCATGGCGACGAAGATGGTTTCCATTGATCTGGAGGCGTATGAGCGGTTGCGAAGCGCACGCCGGTCCCCGGATGACTCATTCTCGAAGGTGATCAAGCGTGCCGTGTGGCCACCGGTTCCGCGCACGGCGGCCGCGCTGCTGGCCGCGCTCGAAGCCATGCCGGCGATGAGCGAAGCCGAACTTGACCGTCTCGATGCCGCACAACTCGCTGACTCGGCACCGGAGGTGATCTCCTACCGCTGACCGGCGGCGCGTGCGAAGATGGCGACCAGTTCGGGGCGCAGGGGGTAGCGCAGCGGCTCGCCGGCGAAGTGGCGGCGGGCATCTTCGCACTGGCCGGTGAACACGCCGCGGTGCGCGCCGTAGGTGGTGCCGGCGCGGTGCGGCGTGTGGATTACGTTCGGCAGGGTGCGCAGCGGGTCGTCGGGCGGCGGCGGCTCCGGGCTGAACACGTCGAGGGCGGCGCGCAGCTCGCCCGCCTGCAGGCGCTTGAGCAGCGGCGGCTGCTCCACCACGGCCATGCGCGACACCAGCACGAACACCGCCTCGTTCGGCAGGGCTTGGATCACCTCGCGGCTGATGATACCGATGGTCTCCGGGGTGGGCGGTATGGCGATGAAGAACACTTCGCTGCGCGCGGCCATGGCGGCCAAGTCGGTAGCCTTGCGGCCGCCGGCAGCGGCGATCCGCTCCGCCGGCACGTAGGGGTCGAACGCTTCCCAATCAGTGTCGAACGGCGCCAGCATGCGCGCCAGGTGGCGGTGGATCTCGCCGAACCCGGCCAGCCCGACGCGCCGGCCCTGCAGCCGGTCGGGGGTTTCGGGCCGCTCGGGCATCTCCTTCCAGCGCACCCAGCCGTTGTCACCGACGATGCGGTGCTCCTGCGGGATGTTGCGCAGCGCGGCCAGCCCGAGCGCAAACTCGTACTCCGCCACCCACGGCGACATGCAGGGCGCGGTTTCGGTGATGGCGATGCCCTGCGCGAGCGCCGCCTGCACGTCGATGAACTGGGCCTGCGTATAGTGGCAGGTGGACCCGATGTAGCGCAGCCGCGACGCCCGCGCCAGGCGCTCCGCGGACAGGTAGCCCATGCCCTGATCGCCCCAGCCGACCAGCACCAGGCCGTCGGCATCGGCGAGCGCGGCATCCACCTGCGCCGCACGCTCCTCTTCCGTCTGGTCCTTCGTCAGGTCGACGTGTACGCGCTCGGCGAACGAATCGAGCACCTCGGCCGCCGCATCGCTCCAGTGCATGTCCAGCGGCTGCCGCGACGCCCACGGGCCGAACAGCACCACGATCCTCGGTCGCGCCATCTTTCCCTCCTTGTATCCCGGTTCCATCCGAACCTCCCCGGGAACCTGCCCAGTGTAGCGAATCCGCTCCTGACGTTGACACCCGCCCGGTGGACTGGCCGGGCAGCCGGACCCGTGTACGAGCGCTGGGCGCGGACGAGCCGGGCTGCGCCTGAATGGGCCCTCCGAGTGCCCGCCGGCGCCGCTCAGCCGGTGCGGGCGGCCTTGGCGAAGATGGCGACCATTTCGGGCCGCAGGGGGTAGCGCAGCGGTTCGCCGGCGAAGTGGCGGCGCGCCTCGTGGCACTGGCCGAGAAACACGCCGAGGTGCGCACCGTAGGTGCCGCCGGCGCGGTGCGGCGTGTGGATCACGTTGGGCAGGGTGCGCAACGGGTCGTCCGGCGGGGGCGGCTCCGGGCTGTACACGTCGATGCCGGCGCGCAACTCGCCGGCCTGCAGCCGCTCCAGCAGCGGCGGCTGCTCCACCACCGCCATGCGCGACACCAGCACGAACACCGCGTCGCGCGGCAGCGCCATGATCACGTCCCGGTTGATGATGCCGATGGTCTCCGGGGTGGGCGGTATGGCGATGCAGAACACCTCGCTGCGCGCGGCCATGGCGACCAGGTCGTCCACCTTGCGCCCGCCCAGGGCCTCTATCCGTTCCGCGGGGATGTAGGGATCGAACGCTTCCCAGTCGGTGTGGAACGGCGCCAGCATGAGCGCCAGTTGACGGTGGATCTCGCCGAACCCGGCCAGCCCTACCCGCCGGCCGTGCAGCCGCTCTGGAACTTCCGCCAGCTCCGGGTGGTCGCCCCAGCGCACCCAGCCGTTGGCGCCGACCGTCGTGTGCTCCTGCGCCAGGTTGCGCAGCGTACCCAGCACCAGCGCCAACTCGTACTCCGCCACGAACGGCGACATCACCGGCGCCGTCTCGCTGATGGCGATGCCCTGCGCGATCGCCGCCTCCACGTCGATGAACGTGGCCTGCGTGTAGTGGCAGGTGGAACCGATGTAGCGCAGCCGGGGCGCCGCCGCGAGGCGCTCGGCGGACAGGTAGCCCATGCCCTGCGAGCCCCAGCCGCGCAGCACCATGCCGTCGGCATCGGCAAGCGCTTCATCCACCTGCGCGGCACGCTGCTCCGGCGACTGGTCGGATTGCAGGTGAACCTCCACGCGTTCGGCGAACGGGTCGAGCACCTCGGCGGCCCGCTTGCTCCAGTACTGCGCGATCTGCGGGCTCAACCTCCAGGATCCACTCACCACAACGATCTTCGGACGTGCCATGTCTACCTCCCTGTGCGGCCATGCGCCGGAACGGCGACCAGTGTAGCGCAGAGTGCGGCGCCTTGCCGCCACCTCCTGATGCGCGTTGATGCGCGTGATGCGTTTCACGGATGGGCCGTGCCCAGACCCGCGGGTCAGGCGACCGGTGGCCGTCGGTCGGACCAGGGCCGGGCTTCCTCGAGCTGCGAGGCGAGCCGGAACAGCAGGTCCTCGCGGCCGTAGGCGGCGATGAGTTGCACGCCGACCGGAAGCCCCGCGTCGGTCCAGTGCAGCGGCAGGGAGATGGCCGGCTGGCCGGACAGGTTGTAGTGCCCGGTGAAGGTGGCCAGCCCCAGCGGCTTGTCTTCTCCTTCGGCGTCGGACAGGTCCAGCTTGCGCAGACGCCCCGGTGCCACGCCGCCCTCCTTGAACCGGAACGGCAGGGTGGCCAGCGTCGGCGTCACCAGGATGTCGAATCCGCCTGCCCACCACCCGGCCAGCCGACGCACGTAGCAGTGCTGCTCGGCCACGGCCTGCATCAGTTGCACGCCGCTCACGTGGCCGGCCGCGTCCGCCGCGCTCCAGGTGTTCGGTTCCACATCCCCGGCGCCGAACTGGCGCCCGATCAGCGCACCGAGGCGGGACAGTTCGCTGGCCACGTGCACGTACTTGATCGCGTGCATCGTCTCGATCATCGCGCGATCCTCCAGCGGGTCGAGACAAGCCGGGCTGTCGTCCTCCACCTCGTGCCCGAGGTCCGCCAGCAGAGCGATGGTCGACTCGACGGCCGCGGCGCAGGGAGCGTCCCAGCCGCGTTCATGGGTGCGGAGCGTGCGGAAGCCGATGCGCAGGCGGCCCGGAACGACGCCCACTTCGTCGCGCCACGGCCGCACCGGCGGCGGCGCGATGCTGGGATCACCGGGCGCGGGACCGGCGCACGCGTCCAGCACCGCCGCCGAGTCGCGCACCGAGCGGGACAGAACGTGCTCACACGTCTTCTGGCCGAAGTGCTCGCCGAAGTCGGGTCCGAGCGTGATGCGCCCGCGCGACGGCTTCAGGCCGACCACGCCGCACGCGCTGGCCGGAATCCGGATCGAGCCGCCGGAGTCGCCGCCGTGCGCCACCGGCACCAGACCGGCCGCCACCGCCGCCGCCGCGCCGCCGCTGGAGCCGCCGGCCGTGCGCTCGGTGTCCCACGGGTTGCGGGTCGGCCCATACGCCACCGAGTCGGTGATCGGGCTCAGAGCGAGCTCGGACAGGTTGCTCTTGCCGAGGATGGCAAACCCGGCGCGCTTGTAGCGTGCCCCGAGGTAGCTGTCGTGGGTGGAGCGGTAGCCCGCCTCCCGAAGCGCCCGCGTGGCCGCGTGGTGCGGTTCGCCCTTGATCTGGCACAGCGAGTCCTTGACCAGGAACGGCACGCCCCGGAACGGTCCGTCGGGCAACCCGGCGCGGGCCTCCTCGCGCACCCGCTCGAAGCGCCGCAGGATCACCGCGTTGAGCTGCGGGTCGAGCCGTTCGATGCGGGCGATGGCGGCGTCGACCAGCTCGACCGCCGCGACCTCCCCGCTGCGCACCAACTCCGCCTGCGCCGTCGCATCCAGCCAGAGCAGGTCATCCATGGTTGCCACACTATAACCGCCGGCCCGCCGCGTCGCCCACGGATTCACGCTCGGTTACACTCGTGGGTCCGAACGCCAGGAACGGCAGCATTCGCATGGCCGGGATCGACGGCAGACAACTTGCGGGAGCGCACGACGGGCGGCCAACTCCGCACGCGGCCACGGCGTGGAGGTGGCGCTACCGCGACGGTCCGGTGGCGGGAGCTGGTCCGTAGCCGTGGCACATGCGGTGGTGCGCCAGGCACGCGAGAACCAGGTTCTCCGGCTCCGGGCCGCCCCCCTCGGCAACCGGCAGCAGATGGTGGATCTGTAGCAGGTGGGACGAATTGCAGCGCCGACCGGTGAGCGGGTCCCGATAGCAGCAGCGCCCCCCGTCGCGCAGCCAGACGTGACGCCGGACAGCCGCTGGAATGGAGCGCCGCGGCGGCGCCCGGCGCGGGCCGAGCGGAACATCGCGGGTGCACCGCGGCGATGCTCCCCCCGGCGTGCCGCCCGCACCACGCGCAGGCGGCACGCCGCCGACCAACTTCGGCGCCGCAGTCGTTGCCGGCCGGATCGGCGTCGCATCAGCGCCGTCGGTGGAGCCGC
This sequence comes from Spirochaetia bacterium, assembly GCA_965208575.1. Lineage (GTDB taxonomy): Bacteria > Spirochaetota > Spirochaetia > SZUA-6 > Bin103 > Bin103. The sequence goes on from CBDBOV010000005.1 coordinate 258,222, forward strand.
CGCCGACCAACTTCGGCGCCGCAGTCGTTGCCGGCCGGATCGGCGTCGCATCAGCGCCGTCGGTGGAGCCGCCGCCGGCCAACTTCGGCGCCGCAGTCGTTGCCGGCCGGATCCGCGTGGCACCAGCGCCGTCAGCGGAGCCGCCGCCGGCGCTCTGCCCCTCCGGCGCCGCAGCAACGGCGGGCGGGGCCGAAGCAGCGCCGCCTGCGCGGGTGCCAACTGCCCGCGCACCGCCCGCCGGGGCGGCGGGCGCAACGCCGCGCACCCCGGCAGCGTTGGGGGACGTCGCGGCCCGCGGCTGCTCGCCGGCGCCCGCGACCGCCGCCACGATCGAGGGTGTGCGGGTCCGCTCCCGCCGCGGCGATGCTGCCGCGCCGCCCGTACGCCCCCGCCTGCCACCGCCGCCACGCGGGTCGTACCGCGCCACCGCCTCGCGCACCAGGCGCGCCACCAGGTCCCCCCACGACATGCGCGGGTCGACGTGCGACAGCAGGTTCTTCAGTTGGCGCAGTCCCTGCTCGCACTCCTGGTCGATGCTCACCTTCAACGTGTAGCGGTCCGGCGCCACCGCGCGCAGCGTGTCGCGCGGCGGCGCCACCTGCGGAGCGGCACTGGCCAGCAGGCCGGCGACCTGGCGCGTGGTCATGCCGACAGCCTGCTCAATCAACTCGCGCTGGCGCCGCGGGTGCAGCAGCGCGGCGGCCGACACCGGCCCGGCGGACCGCTCCGGGCCGGAACATGGTTCCGGGTTGGAACAAAGTTCCGGGTTCCGATCACCCCGCAACGGCGCCGGTGCGAGCGCAGCGGTGAGCCGCGGCTCCGATGCGGCCACGACCGGCAACGGTACCGGCTCGGCACCACTCGCCGGCGGCAGCAGTGGCGCGGCCGGGCCTTGGTACGATGCGGCCACGGCGGCACCGGGAGCGCGCAACGGTGCCGGACAGTCCCAGGCGGCGCCGCTCGACTCCCGCCGCGCCGGCAGCGCATCGGCATGCCGGGCGCCGAGGTGCTGCGCAGCCGCGTGGCTCGCCACCGGCACCACCGGCGTGGCCGCCGCCTCGTCACCTGCGAGCCCGGGCCGCGGTACACGCCCCGGCGCCGCAGGCGGTAGCGCGTGCAGCGTGGCGGCCGTCGAAGCCGGTGCAGCGCCCGAGGTGGCGGCACTCGAGTCCAATCGGCCCCGCGGCTGCGCACCCGCCGCTGCCGGGCGGGCACCGACTGCCTCCAAGTCGTCCAAAGATAGGCTGCAACGGTCGCTCACGGTATGCCGGGCCCCGCGGCCTCCGGCGGCACCGAGCGACCCCGCCGCCGGTTCGTCCGACGATGGCCTGCAACGGTCGCTCCCGGTTTGCCGGTCCCCGTGGCCTCGGGCGTCACCGAGCGACCCCGCCGCCGGTTCGTCCGACGATGGGCTGCAACGGTCGTTCCCGGTATGCCGGTCCCCGCGGCCCCCGGCGTCACCGAGCGACCGCGCCTCCTGGTCGACGGCGGCCACGCCGGGCGGCGCCGATGCCGTCACCGCCGCGGCACCGGCCATCCCCGCTCCCGACGCTTCGGCATCCTGGTCACCCGCTGCGCTCGGCGCACCAGGCAGCCCGTGCAGATCTTCGCAGCGCTCCGGATCGACGGTCGCGCTCTCTCTCCGGCACGTGCGCTCGGCCGCCCCAAACGCCGTCTCCAACTGCGCCGCCGACGTCACACTCAGCTCGCCGCTGTGCAGCATGGCCCGCACCCAGCCATGCCGCCGGCACAACCTCATGGTCTGAATACGCCGTTGCGCGGCCGCGTCGGTGAAGCGCAACTCCCGCACCGCGTAGTCGAACAGGCTCGAGAACCCGCGCCGCAGCGCCAGCCCACGTCGGTCAATCTCGTCGAGATGGTCCAGGATGTGCACCTCGAGGCCGCGCTCGTTGGCCGCCAGGCGCCTGGTCTGCTCCAGGAGCTGCTGATCACCGAGTGAGCTGAAGGGTCGTCTGGCGGTCCCGCCGGTCATGTTTGGCATGCCTTAAATATAACACTGACCTGTAGATAGCACTTTCTTTCAGGTCCTCGACCCGGTGCCGGCAGCGCCCGTGGGGCGCGAATTGGCGGCTCCAGGGGCACGCGGTCGGCCACTTGACGGTCGCAGACCATTGCCGGACTTCAAGGCCCGCCAGCGGCCTTCAGCGGCAGCGGAAAAGTGCGTCAACCCCTGCGCCCGATTTTCTGCAGTTATTTTGGTGCAGGTCGAACCCCGCGCACCGCGGCACGCAGGGACCCACCCCACGCTGCAAAAGATGGTCCGACCCGCCCGGCACGTGGGCCTCACGAGACCGGCGCCCGCGGCAGCCCGCCCGGTCCCCCATCTGCTGCCGTGCCGACCGGAGCGGTGGGTTGAGACCGGTGCGTGCCGACTTCGTCAACCGCCACCAACGCTTTCGCATTCGCACCGACACACACACGTTGCCGTGTACACTACCATCGTGTAGAATGATGCCATGCGGAACATCACTCTGAGCGCCGACGAGGCGCTGATCCAGGCCGCGCGCAAGCGGGCGAGCGCCGAGAATACCACGTTGAACGGCGCATTTCGCCGCTGGCTCGCCAGCTATGCACGGCGTGACCGGCAGGCGGCCGACGCGATGGCGCTGATCGACGAGATCAGCAGTTACGCACGCACAGGCGGCCAGAAGTTCAGCCGGGACGAACTGAACGAGCGGTGAGCTTCGTCGACTCGAACGTCTTCGTATATCTGTTCGACGAAGCCGATCCGGCAAAGCGGCGTCGCGCCCGGGAGATCGTGCGACTGTCGCTTTCGCAGAGCTGGGTCGTCAGCTACCAGGTAGTCCAGGAGACGCTCAACGTGATCACGCGCAAACTCAAGACCCCGGTGACGGCAGACCATGCCCGCCGTTTCCTGAATGCCGTATTGCTGCCGTTGTGGTCGGTGGCGCCCAGTGCCGAGCTGTACCGCCGCGGTCTGGAAATCCAGTCCCGCTACCAGTATGGGTTCTACGACGCACTGATCATCGCCGCCGCGCTCGAAGCATCCTGCACACGGTTGCTCAGCGAGGACATGCGGCACGGCCAGAGGATCGACACGCTGACTATCGAGAATCCGTTTCGGGGTCTACCGCGCAGTGCCGAATCGAATGACTGATCAATCTTGCGCCGAGGTCTCGAGTTGCACTCGACTGCGCTGCAGCGTGTCCTCGAACGCCGGGTCGCTGCGCAGCCACCGGAAGTCGTACTCCCGGCAGTGGCCGTCGCGGCTCAGGTCGTCCAGGTAGACGGCGGCCAGCTCACCGCGGGTGCAGCCCTCCGGCAGCGGCTCCCGCGGGGCGCCGCAGAGAAAGGCCAGCAGGTCGTCGAGGTAGCGCAACGCCTCGTTGCGGACTCGCAATTGCGAGAATGCCAGCAGCAGGTATTGCAGGGTCAGGAGCCGGGTCGGACTCTCGGTCCGGGGCAGGGTATCGGTCATCTTATCGCCCCCTTGACAACAAGCTACCCCGGCCGCGCCGGGGCGCCGTGAATGTCCGGTAAACCTTCTGTTAAGGTGCGCTAACTCATGATCGATACCGCGAGACTGCTCGACACGTTTCTGGCCATTCTGCGCATCGACAGCTACCACCCCAACGAGGATCCGGTGGTCGACGCGCTGCGTTCCAAGCTGCTGCACGCGGGAATGAGCCTTGAGGCCGACCCGCACCGCAACGTGCTCGGCTATTGGCCGGGATCGGGCGCCAAGGCTGACCACGAGCCGGTCCTGCTGTGCGCTCACACCGATACAGTTCGGCCCACGCCCGGCATGGAGCCGGTGATCCGCGACGGAGCCGTGCACACCGACGGGTCGAGCGTGCTCGGGGCGGATGACAAGGCGGCGGTGGCGGCCATGGTGGAAGCGGTGGAGGCGATAGCCGCCGAGGGCGTTGCCCACCCGCCGGTGGAACTGCTGTTCACAGTCGGCGAGGATGTTGGGCATATCGGCTCGAAGGCGTTCGACGTAGCTCCGGTGCGCTCGCCGATGGCGTTCATTGCGGACGTCGACGGGCCGGTAGGGGCCGTGATTCTGGCCAGCCCGTGGTCGGAGACGCTGGTGGTCACCTTCCGCGGCCGCGCCGCGCACGCCGGCACGGAGCCGGAGTCGGGGCGCAGCGCGCTGCAGATGGCGGCGCGCGCCGTCGACCGGATGCGGCTCGGCCGCGTCGACGCGCACACCACCGCCAACGCCGGCGTGCTTACCGGAGGCGAGGAATCCAACATCGTCCCGGCGCACGCCGAGCTGAAGCTGCAGGTGCGCAGCCTCGATGAAGGCGCGTTCCGGGCCCACCGGGCGCACCTGCTGGAGTGCTGCCGGCAGGGTGCCGAGGCGTTCGGAGGCAGCGCGGAGGTGGAGTCGGTCAACTCGACCACCGGCTATCGCTTCGACCGCGACGAGCCGGTGGTGCAGCGGGCGCAGCGCGCGATCCGGGCGGCCGGGCTGACCCCGCGCCTCGCCACCTCAGGCGGGACCAGCGACGCCAACGAGTTCAACGCCAAGGGCCTGCCCACGGCGGTCATCTCGGTCGGCTACCGCGACATCCACACCAACCAGGAATCAATGCCTCTCGACGAGCTCGAGCGCCTGACCCACGTGTGCCGCGCCCTGATGCTCGGCGCGTGAGGGTACCTTGTCCACTCCAGGGGTAGTGCTTAAACTCACTATCGATGTATCCGGCCGAGATGCAGTCAGTATTCGAAGCTGCCGCTCGCCTTCAGGAGTTAGTGCCCGACGCCGTACTGGTCGGAGGCACGGCGGCGGCTCACCATGCCGCACACCGAATGTCGCTTGGAGACGATCACGTCGTGGCCGACCTGCGGAGTCGCTTCGATGAGATCCTGGCTGATCTCGAGACGACCCAAGGCTGGATCACCGCCCGCATACAGCGGCCCGTACTGATCCTCGGCCGCCTCGACGGTGTGGAGACGGGCGTGAGGAATCTGATCCGGCGGCGGCCGCTGGAGGTGGAGCAGGCGCAAGTGGGACTTCGCGCTTTGCGGTGCCGACGCTGGCAGAGATCTGCCGCATCAAGGCGTGGCTCTGTCTGATCCGGAACGCGACGCGAGACTATCTCGATTTTGCCGCGCTCGCGGCCCGGCTTGGCGAAGCCGCCACGGTGTCGGTGGTGATCACATTGGACGACTACTACGCCGATCAGATCGGTCCCGGTGGCCGGCGGGTTGCCACCCAGGTTGCCAGGCAGCTCGCCGAGCCGCGCCCGGACGATCTGTCGAGTGTCGACCTGACCTCGTACCGCAAGCTGGACTCGCGCTGGCAGAACTGGCAGACGGTGGCCGACTGGTGCCGCCGAATCGCCGTCGGGGTACTCGATCAGGTAGCCAACGCACCGAAGGGCACTCCGTGATTCACCGCCACTGCGAGGTGCCGCCGGACCTGCCGGTCGAGGAGTTGCCGGCGGTCGCGATCGCGGACCTCCTGGAGCGCGGCGACCTGCAGGACTGGCAGCCGCTGGCCGGAGCCATCCGTCGCGACCCCTGGGGCGGTCTGGCCACCTCGGTGGCGCGCCTTCTCGACGCCTACCCGCGGTACGGCACCTCCCCGCTGTGGCGCGCCTGGATCGACCGCTGCCGGGCACGCACTCCGAAAGCCTCGCGGGCTGCGCAGGAGGCATCCGACGCTCAGCCGGTCTCTCTCGCCGCGCTCCGACGCGACCTTGGTCTCACCCAGGCGCAAGTCGCCCGCCGCCTGGGGATGACCCAGTCGGACGTCTCCAAGCTGGAACGGCGGGAGGACGCGCGCCTGTCCACCCTCCTGGCGTACGCCCGTGCCCTCGGGGGCCGTCTGCTCGTCACGTTCGACGACGGCGAGACGATGCGCGAGATCCGCCTCACGCCGCGACCGGAAGAGAAGCGCTAACACCAGTACAAGCCATTCGGGGATGAGGGCTCGGAGGCGCGGAGATCCTGCCTTCGGGTCATGGTGTCCAGACGTGGCCGCGGCGACGGACTTCGTGCCAGTTGAGGGTGGCGCCGAGGCCGGCACCGGGCGGCAGGTGGAGGCGGCCTTGCTCGATTCGTTCGGCGGGGGTGAGCAGGACGGCGCGCCAGTCGGCTTCGTCGACGGCGTGTTCCAGGGAGAGCGCGCCCGGCACGGCGGCGGTGGCGTGGGCGCTCGCCAGCAGGGAGACCGGGCCCGACGGGCTGTGCAGGGAGAACCCGCCGCCGCCACTCCGCCGCAGTGCTTGATGTCCGGCATGATGATGGACACGGCGCCGGTGTCGAGCAGGCGGTCGAAGAAGGCAGCGCCGTAGCCGGACTCGCCGCCGGCCACCGGCAGCGTCACTTGCGATGCGATCGCCGCCAAGTCGGCTGCCGCGGTACGTGGCTGGACCGGCTCCTCGAACCAGCCGACGCCGAGCTGCGCCAGTTCGGCGGCGACCGCCGGCGCCGTCTCGGCCGTGAAGCGACTGTGGCAGTCGACCAGCAGGCGGCCCGCGGGGCCGATCGCATCGCGCGCCGCCCGCACCCGTGCCAACCCGGCGGCGGCCGCGGCCATGATGCGGTCCGGCGGGGATGTGACGGCAACCTCGTCGAACGGGGCGCACTTGAAGGAGCGGAATCCGGCACGCGCGGCCCGCTCAGCGGCGCGAGCGAAATCCGCCGGCGTTCGGTCGGTGGCGTGCAGGGCGCGGTTGATGTTGGCATACAGTTCCACGCTCTCGGTCGCATCGGCGCCCAGTGATCGATGCAGGGTCACGCCTGCCCGGGCTGCGTCGAGCTGCGCCACGGCCGTGCGCAGCGCGCTGACCGCGGTCGCCAGCACCACGTCGCGCCGCAAACGCTCGGGCGGCAGGCCTAGCAGCCGCTCGGCGACCTGCAACTCGCCAGCGGGCTCACGATCCCGCAGCATCGCCACCAGCTCGGCGAGCACTTCGACAACCGCCATCGAGCGGTCTCCGAGCGTGATCTCGACCGCCGTGACGGCCCCCTCGCCATCGGCGAACTCCGCGAATACCCAGGTGGTGCGGGGGGTAGCGGTGACCGCCGCGAACCGACCGACGTACAGCCGGGCGCCGGTCACACTACTCCTCGGCCGACGCCCGGTTGGCATACCATGAATTCCACCGCTCCGGTCGCTTCCTCCCGTTGCGCCCGTTGCGCCGGGTGCGAACGCCGAAAGCGGCAGCAATTATCGACCTACCGAAATGATCGCTTGCTGCTTTTCGCGTTCGCACCGGTTGTGCCCGGCGGCTTGACACCGGTGATACCATAACAGATACCGTTGTACCATGAGAATTACCATTGATCGTGCCGGGCGGGTCGTGGTCCCGAAGCAGTTGCGGGACCGGTTCAATCTCGTGGCCGGAACGGAACTGGAGATCGAAGCTGTCGGCGACGGGTTGCAGCTTCGCAAGGTCGTGAGCGAACCGACGTTGATACGGAAAAAGGGATTCCTGGTTCATCACGGCACGAGTCCTTCCGGAATCGACATCGGTGAATTCATCCGCGCCGAACGCGAGGCGCGCATTCGCCACATTGCCTCGGCGGGAACCGACTGATGCGCACGCTGTTCGATACGTCGGTCCTGGTTCCCGCGGTCACTGACCAGCTTGGCAACCATGAGGCGGCACTCGACGCACTGTCTCGCTACACGCAGGGAGAACATGAGGGATACTGTTCCGCCCATGCGCTGGCAGAGTGCTTTGCTACGCTGACCGCCTTGCCGCTGCGCACGCGAATCGTGCCGGAAGAGGCACGAATGCTGGTGGAGGAGGACATGGCGGAGAAGCTGGCGGTCGTGGCGCTTGCCGCCGACGACTACCGGAGTGTGATTCGCAGCGTCGCCGACCTGGGGCTGGCGAGCGGCTCGATCTACGATGCACTGCACATGTACTGCGCACGCAAGGTCGGCGCCGATCAGGTTCTGACCTACAACGTGCGGCACTTCGAACGCTTCCAACTGCCCGGTGTTATGGTGACGACCCCGTAGGCGGCGCCGTGATCATCAAGAGTAACCCGGGGCACGTCGATAGCGAGCGGATCGTGCTGTTTCCGTTTGATGACCATGGGCTGCCGTTCCGCCACGGGGTGCGGCTGCACCTGGTGGGCTTCAAGACGCCGGTGGACCGCACGCGCATCGTGGTGCCGCTCGGGCCGCCCGGCGCGCCGGACAGCAAGCGAGTCATCTACTACGGCACCGTGCTGCGGGTGGGCGGCGAGTTGTGGATGTGGTACCTGGGGCAGGGCGACGACGACCGGTGGCACCAGCGGGTGTGCCTGGCGACGAGCCGCGACGGATACCACTGGGAGAAACCGGACCTGGGGCTGGTGGAATACCAGGGCTCCCGGCACAACAACCTGGTGGACATGCTCGGCGGCGCGCACTCGATCGTGGCCTGCGTGGTGTACCACGACCCCGACGATCCCGACCCGGAGCGGCGCTTCAAGGCGGTGATCGAAACCAAGGACCGGCCGCGGCTGTTCGGGGTGCTGTTCTCGGCTGACGGGCTGCGCTGGCGCGAATTCGACGTCGGGCCCGAGGCGCCGCAGTGCGAGCCCGCCGGCGGCATCAAGTTCAACGGCTGCTATCTGCTGAGCGCGCACGGCGGCAGCCACTTCGGGGCGCCGCGCCAGTTGGTGACCTACCTGTCGTACGACTTCGAGCACTGGATCGAGGCGTCGTGCCTGGGGCTGCGGCGCGACGACATTCCGCCGCGGCCCTACCGGGAGACGTTCGCCGGCGGCGAGCAGGTGCACCTGGGCGCGGCGCTGTGGAACCGGGGCAACGTGATCATCGGGCTGTACGGGCAGTGGCACGGCCCCGCCAACAACGACCGCCGCCACGTGGAGATGGACCTGGGGCTGGTGGTGAGCAACGACGGCCTGCACTACACCGAGCCGATTCCCGATTTCCCGATGGTGGCCGCCGCCGAGGACGGCATGAACCACCTGCCGCAGCCGTGGAACTTCAAGCACGCCGCCCTGGCCCAGGGGCAGGGGTTCGAGAACATCGGCGACGAGACCCTGTTCTGGTACGCGCCGTGGCCGGAGCAGTTGAGCGACGGCGTGCGCGTCGCCACCTGGCAGCGGGACCGCCTCGGCTACCTGCAACCGTTCGATCAGCGCCAACTGCGCGTCCCCAACGGCTGCCACGTGATCTCCGCGCCGATCGACCTCGGCGGCAGGCCCGCGCGGGTGTTTCTGAACGTGGACGGGCTGTCCGAGTACGCGCAGGTCACCGTGGAGGTGCTGGACGAGCGCTTCCGCCCGGTGACCGGGTACTCGGCCGGCGAGTGCATGCCGCTGGAGTCGGGGCTCAGGCAACCGGTCGCCTGGCGCAACCGGCAACTGCTGGACGCAGCGGGCGGAGCCGTGCGTCTGCGGCTCAACTACACGGGAATCCGCCCCGAGGATCCGCGGCTCTACGCGGTCTACGTCGACCCCGCCGGCTGACCGCCCGCTTCTGATGCTTGCTCACCCGCCGGCAATGCGGATAGCGTGCGGCGCATGAAATTCGTGCTCGTCAACCAGGCCATGGCCGAGGGAATGGATGAGGTGTTCGGCCCGCGCGACGACATCGAAGTTCGCGTGGTCGAGGAACAGACCGAGAGCGCGCTGCTGCGCCACCTGCCCGGCGTGCACGGACTGGTGCTGGGGCTGGCGCCGATGACCGAGCGCGTAATCGAGATCGCGCGCGGCACCCTGCAGGTGGTGGCGCGCCGGGGGGTGGGATACGACAACGTGGACGTGGCGGCGCTGACCCGCGCCGGTATTCCGTTGACCGTGGTGGGCACCGCCAACTCGGTGTCGGTGGCCGAGCATGCCCTGCACCTGATGCTGGCGCTCGCCAAGCAGAGCCACGTGCAGGACGCGCGCCTGCGCACGGCGACCTGGAACGACGCGCGGCTGGTGCGTCCGGTGGATCTCGCCGGGCGCCGCGTGCTGGTGCTGGGCCTCGGCCGCATCGGCCGGCTGCTGGTGGCGCGGCTGCTGGCGATGGAGATGGAGGTGCTGGTGCACGACCCGTTCGTGGCCGACGCCGAGATCGAGGCCACCGGCGCCACCGCGGCCGCCGACTGGCGTGCGGCGCTGCCGGAGATCGACTTCCTGACCGTGAACTGCCCCAAGACCTCCGAGACCACGGGCATGGTGGGCGCCGCCGAGTTGGCGGCGATGAAGGCCACCGCGTTCGTGGTCAACACCGCGCGCGGCGGCATAATCGACGAGCCGGCCCTGTACGCGGCGCTGCGCGAGCACGCCATCGGCGGTGCCGGCATTGACGCGTTCGACCAGGAACCGGCGCCGTCCGACCACCCGCTGTTCGAGCTGGACAACGCCATCTGCACCCCGCACGTGGCCGGCTTGACCACCGAGGCGGTCTACCGGATGAACGTGCGCGCCGCCCGCAACGTGGTCGACGCCTGCGACGGCGTGCTCGACCCCGAGTACGTCGTCAACCGCGAAGTCCTCGGCACCAGACGAAGAAGCAACTGACCCTACGCTGCCCACGGGCTGGGTGCTTCGGCGGTTCACGCATTGACCCTATCAGGACTATGGTACATGATCCACGTATGACGGTTTCCAAGTCACAGTTCAAACCGCGCGCGTTCGAGTACTTCCGGCTGGTCCAGGAGCAGCGGGAGACCATCGTGGTCACCGATCGCGGTACGCCGGTGCTCAAGATCGTCCCCTTCGATGAGGAGGATGACCCGGATCTGGCAGCCTTGCGCGGTACGCTGGTGAGGTATGACGATCCGCTCGAGCCGGTGGGCGAGGACTGGGAAGCCGCCGAGTGACGCTGCTGGATACCCATTCCTGGATCTGGCATCTCACCGCGCCCCAGGAACTCTCGGCTACCGCGCAAACGGCAATTGAGCGGGCACGGCGAGAGCGCACGGCGCTCGTGTCCGCGATCAGCGTGTGGGAGCTTTTCTTGCTGGTGAAGAAGGGGCGGTTGGCACTGACCATCACTCCCGATGCCCTGCTCCGCCGTGCCGAGCGGCTGTCGTATCTTCAGTTTGTGGCCGTGGATCACCACATGGCGCGGCGATCCGTCGTGCTGCCCGACGTTCACGCCGACCCCGCCGACCGGTTCATCGTGGCCACGGCACAGGAACTCGGTTGCACGCTGATCAGCAAGGATCGCCGCCTACGCTGCTACCCCGACATCGAAGTGATCTGGTAACCCCAGGTTGCGCCGCAAACGGCGCGCGTGATAGCTTCCCCGGCGATGTCGGCGGCGGACGACCGCGAACGAGTGGCGGCCGGCGGCGGCATACACGAACAGGAGGAACAGGAGTGAATCGAGTCAGGACCAGTTTGATGTGGGCAGCCGCGGTGCTGATGGCGGCGGCGCCGCCGGCGCTGGCGGGCGGTGAGGAGGAGGCGTCGGGCACCGGCGCGGCCACCATTCCCGCCGGCTACTTCGGCACCTACGAGCCGGCCATCGACATGGAGTGGATCAAGAGCACGTGGCAGTCCGCGCGCGAGCGGGTCAACAACGATCTCGAACCGGCCACCGGGGAGACCTTCGAGGACAACCGCTGGACGCGGGCGATGCGCGACGAGTTGGGCATCAATGTGACCTACAAGTGGGTCGTGGACGGCGCGCAGGCGCAGGAGAAGCTGAAACTGGCCATGGCCTCGGGCGACCTGCCCGACGTGATCACCCTCGAGGGCGGCCAGCGCCTGGTGGACTTCCAGCAGCTTGCCGAGGCGGATCTGCTCGCCGACATGACCGACGTATGGGAGCAGTACGCCTCGCCGCTGGCCAAGGAGGTGGTCGGCGCCGACGGGCAGGTCATATACAACGCCGTCAGCCACGGCGGGCGCTTGAAGGGCATTCCCGGCCCGTCGGCGGGCCTGGATACCTACAGCTACTTCTGGGTGCGCCAGGACTGGCTCGACAACCTCGGACTGGAGCCGCCGCGCACCACCGAGGACCTGCTGGAGATGACGCGCGCCTTCACCCACGACGACCCGGACGGCAACGGCGAGGACGATACTTTCGCCATGATGCTGGACAAGGGCCTGTGGTACCGGTCGGAGGGCTTTTTCTGGTCGTTCGGCGCCTACCCCGACGCCTGGCTGCAGGCCCCCGGCGGCGGCCTGATGTTCGGCGCCATTCAGCCGGAGGTGAAGGACGCGCTGGCCGCGCTGCGCCACATGCACGCCGACGGCCAGCTCGATCCGGAGTGGGCGGTGAAGGACCAATCCAAGGCCGGCGAGGCGTTCGCCCGCAACGCCGTGGGCATCTCCTACGGCGGCCACTGGATCTCCTACGACTTCCTGCCCGGCTGGGAGAACGACAACAGCATCGACTGGAGCGTGTACCCGCAGCCCGGCGTGGACGGCATGACCCCGAGGGGTGAGCTGGAGTTGGGCATGGCGCGTATCTACGCGGTGAACAAGGACTACCCGCACCCCGAGGCGGTGGTGAAGGCGTACAACCTGTACTGGGAAAAACTGTACGGCGAGACCGGCGACTACGAGTACTGGGGCAACGACGAGATCATGGACGGCATCTGGTGGATCGGGCCGTTCGCCGCCTTCCACCCGTGGGTCAACATCCCGCCATACTACGACATCCAGGCGGTGTACGCGGGCGAGAAGGACCCGGCCGAGCTCACCGGCGTATCGCTGGACTACTACAACAACACCGAGAACAACCCCCACCCCGCCCAGCAGTGGGCATGGCAGGAGATGTTCACCGATCCGGCGACCTCGCCGTTCGGCCACATCACCCGCCGGGTCGACGAGGGCAGCCTGTTCGTGGACAACTTCGTGGCCGCGCCGACGCCTACCATGGTGGACCGGTGGGGCACCCTGGAGGAGTTGAAGATCACCACCTTCACCCGCATCATCGTCGGCGACCTGGACCTGGACAGCGGGTTCGCGGAGTTCGTCGAGGACTGGAAGAAGCTGGGCGGCGACCAGATCACCGAAGAGGTGAGCGACTGGTACCGAGCCAACCAGTAGGGCGTTGTAACGACAGACGGATCGCCGCCGCGGGCCGGCCGGCAGCCTGACCGGCCCGGTGGCCTGACCGGCCCGGCGGCGCATCCGCAAGACCCTCTCCGCAGTGGCCTCCAAGCGCACCAACACGTTCGCCTATCACCTCATGCTGCTGCCGGGGGTGCTGCTGGTGCTGGTGTTTTCCTACGTTCCGATCTACGGCATCGTGATCGCCTTCCAGCGCTTCATCCCCGCGCGCGGCATGTTCGGGGGGCAGACCTGGGTGGGGCTGGGCAACTTCGAATACCTGCTGGCGCTGCCGACCGTGTGGCAGGTGTTCGCCAACACCCTGATCATCGCCATCCTCAAGATCGCCGGCGGCACCGTGCTGCCGATCATGGTGTCGCTGCTGCTCAACGAGGTGCGCAGCAACCTGTTCCGGCGCAGCGTGCAGACCATCATCTACTTCCCCTACTTCATCTCCTGGATCGTGTTCGGCGGCATCATGGTGGACCTGCTGTCGCCCAACGGCGGCATCGTGAACCAGGTGGTCGCGGCGCTCGGCTTCGAGCCGATCTACTTCCTGGGTGACGTGGAGCGGTTCCGCGGCACCCTGGTGGTCACCGACGTGTGGAAGACGTTCGGCTTCATCACCGTGATCTACCTGGCCGCCATCACCTCGATCGACCCGACCCTGTACGAGGTGGCGTCGATCGACGGCGCCGGGCGCTGGCAGAAGGCGTGGCACATCACCATTCCCGGCATGAGCATGGTGATCGTACTGCTGATGGTGCTCAACCTGGGCAACATCCTCAACGCCGGCTTCGAGCAGGTGTTCGTGCTGTACAGCCCGCTGGTGTACGAGACCGGCGACATCATCGATACCCTGGTCTACCGGCTCGGCCTGCTGCAGGCGCAGTTCGGGGTGGCCACCGCGGTGGGGCTGCTCAAGGGCGTGATCTCGTTCGGCCTGATCTCCGCCTCCTACTACATCGCCTACCGGTTCTTCTCCTACCGGCTGTTCTGATGCCTGTGGTCGCCCGCACCCTGGCCATGCGGCCGCGCCGCCCGCGGCTGTCGGTATTCTCGGTGATCAACGGCGTCGTGCTGTCGCTGGTCGCCGCCACCTGCCTGTTTCCGATGATCCACATGGTGGCGGTGTCGTTCTCGACGCGCGCCCTGGTGCTGGCTGGCGAGGTGGTGTTCTGGCCGCGCGGCTTCAACACCGCCTCCTACACCTGGGTGCTGCTGCAGGGCGGGTTCTGGACCTCGCTGTGGGTGTCGGCGCAGCGCATGGTGGCGGGGATCGCCATCAACGTGGTGCTGGTGCTGCTGCTGGCGTTCCCGCTGTCCAAGGAGAAGCACGAGTTCCGCGCCCGCGCCCTGTACGTGTGGTTTTTCTTCTTCACCATGCTGTTCGAGGGCGGACTGATCCCGCTGTACATGACGGTTGCCACGCTGGGCCTGCTGGACACCATCTGGGCGCTGGTGCTGCCGCGCGGCGTGCAGGTGTTCCTGGTGCTGCTGATGCTCAACTTCTTCCGCCAGGTGCCGGGCGAGCTGCAGGACGCGGCGGAGATCGACGGCGCCGGCAAGTGGCGCATCCTGTGGCAGGTGTACGTGCCGGTGTCGCTGCCGGCGATCGCCACCATCACCCTGTTCTCCGGCGTGTTCCACTGGAATTCCTGGTTCGACGGGCTGATCTACGCCAACCACCCGGACCGCTACCCGGTGCAGACCTACCTGCAGATCCTGCTGCGCGGCGACATCCTGTCGCAGGCCACCTCGCTGAGCGAGATCTCGGAGATCTTCCACCTCTCCAACCGCACCGTGCGGTCGGCGTACATCGTGATCGGCATCGTCCCGATCCTGGCCCTGTACCCATTCCTGCAGCGCTACTTCATCAAGGGCATCGTGATCGGCAGCGTCAAGGGATAACCCGCACGCCGGGGATTATTGATACTAAGTTATCGTTAGACATATACTTCGGGCGTGGCTGTGAGCCGGATTTCCGGTGCCAACCTGAGCAAGGGGCAGGAACTGCTGCACCGGCAGTGCTGGAACTGGGCCGCGACATCGAGCGCCGGGACGGCAACCTCCTGCTCGAGGCGGGCTTCCTCTCTCATTCCTGAACCCGTGGAGAAATCGAATTGAACGACCGACGCCTTCCCGTAACCGTGCTCTCCGGCTTCCTCGGAGCCGGCAAGACGACCTTGCTCAACCACGCGCTGCACAACCGCGAAGGCCGCCGCGTCGCGGTGATCGTCAACGACATGAGCGAGGTCAACGTCGACGCCGGGCTCGTACGCAGCGGCGGCGCCGAGCTCAACCGCGTCGACGAGCGGCTGATCGAGATGTCCAACGGCTGCATCTGCTGCACGTTGCGTGAAGACCTGCTCGACGAGGTCGCCCGCCTGGCGCGGGAACGCCGCTTCGACTACCTGCTGATCGAATCGACCGGTATCTCCGAGCCGCTCCCCGTCGCGGCCACCTTCGCCCTGTCGGACGAGCTTGGCGTCCAACTGGGCGAACTGGCGCGGTTGGACACGATGGTCACCGTCGTCGACGGCCCGCGCTTTCTGCGCGACTTCGGCTCCGGAGAAGACCTGCTCGATCGCGGGCTGGGGGTGGACGGCGACGACGACCGCGCCATCGCCGAGCTCCTCGTCGACCAGGTCGAGATCGCCAACGTTCTCGTGCTCAACAAGACCGACAAGATGAGCGGGCAAGAAGTCGCACGGTTGACCGGGATTCTGCGCAAGCTCAACCAAACGGCCACGTTGGCCGAGGCGACCTACGGACAGATTCCGCTCGGCCTGATTTTCGATACGGGCCTGTTCGATTTCGAACGCGTCGAGCAAACGGCGGGTTGGCTGCAGGAGCTGCAGGGCGGCCACACGCCCGAAACCGAGGAGTACGGCATCGGCAGCTTCGTCTATCGGAGACGCCGGCCCTTCCATCCGGCGCGGCTGGCGGCGGCCTTTGACGGTTACTTCGAGGGCGTGCTGCGCGCGAAGGGCGTGGTCTGGCTGGCCACCCGTCACGACGTGGCCGGCGCGCTCTCGATCGCCGGAGACTCGCTGACCCTGGAGCCCGGCGGCCCCTGGTTCGCCGCGATGGACCCGGAAGAACTCGCCGACGACCCGGAGACCCGCGAGTGGGCCGGCCAGGTGTGGGAGTCCGAGTACGGCGACCGCCGTCAGGAGGTCGTCTTCATCGGAATCGAGATGCCGCGGGCAGCCATCGAGGCCGCGCTCGACGGCTGCCTGCTGACCGACGCCGAGATCGCCTCGGGCGCTTCCGAGTGGGCTTCGCTGGACGACCCGCTGCCGGCGTGGATGGCGCCGGAAGAGGACCAACCGTAGTACGCCCGCCTCCCGTTCCGCGTTCGCACCCTGCGCACCTGCCGCGTGCGGCCGGCGGTGCGCCTGTGCCACGAGCAGGCGCGCGCCTGCATCGTGGTGGTTACCTCGCGGGCCGGCTCCGCACCGCCTCCAGGTTCAACACCTGCATCGCCTCGTCTCCCATCGCCACGGCGTAGATCCCGCGCCGCGTCAGGTAGGTCACCATCTCTTCCGGTATGCTCAGCGACGAGAACGCCGGTACGATCGGCAACTTGCCGTACTCAGGAAAGTACAGCGCGAACTCGCCGTTCCGCAGAAACTCCACGAACGCCCGCGCATCCTCGGAGCGAGGCGACGACTTGGTCTCGTTCAGCAGTACCGCCCGGGTCCCGACGTAGAGCGCGTCGAACTCCCGCGTCCGGGAGCGGTCGTCGCTCCGCGTCACGGTCTGGCGGGTCGTGAAGCGCACCAGATCGCCGCAGGCGAACACCTCACGTGCCAGGCGTCGGATGCTCGGCGCCACGATGTCTTCCACCACCGTACCCATCTTGTTGGCCAACTCACCCCACCGCTTGTTCATCTCCCGCCGCTCGCGGGCGGCTTCCTCGCGGTGACGGGCTCCCTCCTGCGCCTGACGCTCGACGATACGCTCAAGACGCGCAATAGACTCCTCGGTCCGTGCGACGGACTCGTTGGTCCGCGAGATAGACTCGTCGGTATTGGCCATGAAGCGGGCCAGGATGGTCTCCAGGTTGTCCACCCGCTCTTCGACCGCCTCTGTCCGTTGTGCAAGCGTAGCCATCGCAAGAACCCAGTCTGCATCAGGGTAACCGCGGCGCGACTGCAGGGCAAGTGCCCGTGGTGCCCGGGAGTGCCCGGGAGTGAGTTGGGCCCGCACCGCTCGCCTGAAGGCCGTGGGCTATCGAAGTCGGCATCGTAAGGGATAGTATCTTCATGTGACCACTGGGATGATCGAAAGAATAGCGGTGCGGCCGGCGCTGGCCGCGGATGACTGGGATCTGTTGAGCGAGGCGCCGCTGCCGGAACTGGACGGCGAGTACCCGCTTGGCGACGCGCAGGTGGAAGGGTTCTGGGAGAACGGCTTCATCGTCCTGGAAGAGGTGCTCGACCGGGACGAGATCAACGCCTACGGCGAGGCGATTCGCGACGTGGCGATGGCCCACTTCCGCGCACGCCGGCTGGCGCTGTCGTTCGGCGGCGCCTTTCTGCAGCAGCTCAACCTGCGCTACTGCTCCGACGCGGTGAGCCGCTTCGTGCTCAGCCCGCGCTTCGGACGCATCGCCAGCCGCCTGCTGCGCGCGCCGGCGGTGCGCCTGTACCACGAGCAGGCGCTGTTCAAGCCGCCCGGCGGCATCGACTCGCACTGGCACCAGGACCAGTTCTACTTCCCGTTCGACGACACCTTCACCATGGGGCTGTGGATGCCGCTGGTGGACTGCTCGCTGGACATGGGGCCGCTGCGCTTCGTGGCCGGCTCCCACAAGTACGGCAACCTGGAGGGCATGTCGATCAGCGAGGAGTCGAAGCGCTTCTTCGACGACTTCGCGGAGCGCGAGGGGCTGGAAGTGGTGCAGGTGCCGGATTTGAAGGCGGGCGATTGCTCGATCCACCTGGGCTGGACCGTGCACGGCGCGCCGGCCAACCGTTCCAACAAGATGCGCGAGGCGATGACCGCCAACTACTTCCCGGACGGGGCGCGCATCACCGACATGTCGCGCTCGCCGGACGGGCTGCGCTTCGTCGGCGGCCTGGTGCCCGGCCAGATCGCCAACAGCGTGATGAACCCGATCGTGTACTCCGAGACGGCTACCGGGACCGAGGGAGAGACGAAATGACCGAACAGTGGAGCGCCGAGCGCGCCAACGAGTGGTTCGCGTCGATCCCGTTGCCGTTCGGCTGCAACTTCCTGCCGAGCACGGCGGTGAACAGCACCGAGATGTGGCAGACCGACACCTTCGACCCCGCCACCATCGAGCGCGAGCTGCAGTTGGCGGCCGGGCTCGGCTACAACACGGTGCGCGTGTTTCTGCAGTTCATGGTGTGGGAGACCGACCCGGCGGGCCACAACGAGCGCCTGGGGACCTTCCTGCGGCTGGCCGACGCCGCCGGCATCACCATGATGCCGATCCTGTTCGACGACTGCCGCTTCGACGACCGCGACCCCTACCCCGGGCGCCAGGACGACCCCAAGCCGGGGGTGCACAACAGCCGCTGGACGCCGAGCCCCGGCTACGCCACCGCCGACGACCCGGCGCGCTGGCCGCAACTGGAGGCGTACGTCAGCGACGTGGTCGGATCCTTCGGCAGCGACCGCCGGGTGCTGGTGTGGGACCTGTACAACGAGCCGGGCGGCGACCGCGCCAAGGAGAGCCTGCCGCTGGTGGAGGCGGCGTTCCGCTGGGCGCGCGCCGCCGACCCGCGGCAGCCGCTGACCGTGGGCTCCTTCTTCTGGCACGACTACATGACCGAGATCCGGCTGTGCGGCGAACGCAACTCCGACGTGGTGTCGTTCCACTGCTACGGCAACCTTCAGGAGATGCGCGGGCGCCTCGACGAACTGGCGGCGTACGGCCGCCCGCTGCTGTGCACCGAGTGGCTGGCCCGTCACCACGGCTCGAAGTTCGCCAGCCACCTGCCGCTGTTCCGTGAACGCAGCGTCGGCACCTACCAGTGGGGCCTGGCCGCCGGGCGCACCCAGACCTACCTGCACTGGTACACCCGCTACAGCCCGGAGCCGGACGGCGAGCCGCGCCTGTGGCTGCACGACGTGATCCGCCCCGACGGCTCATTGTTCGACCCCGCCGAGGCCGCCGCCCTGCGCGACCACGCCGGCTGTGACCTGGCGCCCGAGCCGGTGCCGATGACCGGCGAACTGATGGCCGACCTGGAGCGGCGCGGGCTGATCATCCGCCTGCGCCCCGGCGGCCACGACCTCGCCGCGCAGCCCGGAGAGACCCTCGGCGAATCGATCTACGAGACCGCCGACCGCTACGGCCCGCACAAGCTGATCGCCGTGACCGTGAACCGCGCCGAGTTCGCCGCCTTCGGCACCCACCCCGGCAACGAAGAGTTCCTGCTGATCGGCAACCCCGACAGCCAGCCGATGTACCTCGCCGTCGCCCTGTGCATGCGCCCCGAGTTCGAGGACAAGGTCAAGACCGGGCGCCTGACCGCCGCCGACTTCGTGATGATCGAGTGCCGCTACAACGACCCCGAGGCCAGCTTCTTCGTGATGCGCGCCGGCGTCCCGCACGGCGAGGCGATCGTCCCGGCAGCCGGCAAGCCCGCCCCCAGCTTCTACGTCACCGAATCCCGCGACCTCCCCCTCGACACCATCGACCTCCGCAAATACCGCCTCCGCGTCGCCCGCTGAGCCATGACCAACACCATGACCTGCAAGCGCTACGCGTCCCAGGTCGAGTATGACGACGACGAAATCTTTGCGGGACGGATCGCGGTCGCACCCGGCACTGACCTTTGGTGCAGCCGGTGACGGGGTTCCACGGTCGCCTTGAAACGGTCGCGAACATGGAAAAAAATCGCTGAAAGCTGGGCGCGCCCCTTGACACGATTTTCGGGGCTCATAGCGGCTCGCCACAGCGCGCGGCGGCCCCTCCGACTGTCCGGAAACGACTTTGCCTCCATTGACGCGGCAGCACCCCGCTGAGCGGCCTGCAGGGCGTTGTCTCACCGCCACCGAGGACTCGGAGAAATCGGCTATTTTCAATCCCATGGTATACTTACGATATGGATGCCGTGACCTCTCCCGCCCTCTGGTCCACCGTCGCCGCGCTTCCCGATTACCTCCTGCTGGCGCAGACTCGGCAGCTCGCCCGTCATGAGCAGGCGCTGCAGATCCTGGTGCTCGACCACCTGCGCGAGATCGAGGCGCGCCGCCTCCACCTGACGCGCGGGTACGGCAGTTTGTTCGACTACGTCGTGCACGAACTGGGCTACACCGCGGCCGCCGCCTGGCGGCGGATCAAGGCGATGCGGCTGTGCACCCAGACGGGAGCGGCGCGCGAGCTGCTGCAGGACGGCTCGCTGAACCTGAGCAACGCGGCGCAACTGCAGAACCTGTTCGAGCGCAGCGACCGCAGCCGCGGCCGCCCGCCGGGCGGTGGCGGTCGCGTTGGCGGCCTGGGCGGTGCGCCGCGCAATGACGGCGAGCCGGGAGCGCAGGCACCGGGGGAACCGGCACCGATGAGCGCCGGCGGGCGCGATCCGGCGCCACCGGCAGCCGGGCCGGCACCGGCAGCCGGGCCGGTGCTGGATGCGGCGGCGCGGGAGGAGCTGGTCCGGCAGGCGGCGGGCAAGAGCACGCGCGAAGTGCAGCAGATGCTGGCCGAGGTGGACCCGGAGCTGGCGCAGCCGAGCGACCGGATGCGCGCGCTCGGAGGCGGACGCTGGGAGCTGAAGGCGGCGGTCGACGCGGAGTGCCGGCACGGGTTGGAGAAGCTGCAGATGCTGCTGTCGCACACGGATCCGCACCTGACGCTGGGCGGTCTGGTGGCGCGGCTGGTGCGCGACGGCTTGGACCGCTACGACCCGGAGCAGCCACCGCGCGCGCGGCGCACCGGCGGGCGCGCGGTGGCCGACGGCGCGCATTCTGCGAGCACGCCGGCGCGGCGCGACACGGAGCCTGTGCAGCGAAACGTGGGGCGCGCGAAGGGGAACGACACGGGGTTGGTGGAGCGGAACGTGGCCCGCGCGGAGGGAGGCGGTGTCGAACGCCGGAGCGAAGTCGAGCGGGATGACGCATCGTTCGGGGCGGCGGTTCGGATTGGCACTGCCCGTCCTTCGGCGGCGAAGCGGGCTGCGGAAGCCGAGCACGGCAGCACGAAGTCGGCGCCGGTGGGAAGCAGCGGCGGGCACTCCACTTCGCCGGCGAAGCGCCACAGACAAACCGACCCCGGTCGCACTTCGCGGGCCGCACGGCGGGCCGACGGCGGGCGGGCCGCTTCGGCGGCGAAGCGGGATACGGAGGCTGACGGCGGCAGCACGAAATCCCCGGCGGTGAAGCGAGCCGGGCAGGACGGGGACGCGCACATCGAGAGAGCGGAGCACCGTGGTGGCGCCGCCGCTTCGGCGCCGGGACGCCGTCACGAGGCAGAGCGCTCATGCGTGCAACAGACCGCGATGCGTGGCAACGGCGGACGTACTGCTTCGGTGACGAAGCGGCAAGGGCGAGCCGGCGGCGACGGTCGGGGCGCGGCGGAACCGCAACTCGATGCCGGCGAGCGCAACGCGTTGTGGGCGCCGGTGCGCACCGATGACGAAGGCGACCACTGCGCCGGCCCGCGGGATGCCGGTGAACGCAACGCGTTGTCGGCACCGGTGCGGGATCGCCACTGGTTTAGTTCGGCAGCGAAGCGGCTGGCGCATGCCGCCGGGCATGGCGCGGTGGGGCCGGCGGAGCGTTCGCCGGCCCTGGAGCGGCACCTCGCCGCGTTGCGCTGCTGCGGCGCGGTGCCGGGCTCCCGGTCACGGTACATCCCGGCCGCCGTGAGGCGGGAGGTGTGGCGCCGCGACCACGGTTGTTGCAGCTATGTCGACCGCCACAGCGGGCGGCGCTGCGGCTCCGTCTATCGGCTGGAGATCGACCACATCGTGCCGTTCGCGTTCGGCGGCGCCAACGAGCTGTCGAACCTCAGGCTTCGGTGCGCTGCGCATCACAAGTTGCGCCACGCTCAGCCCTAGCGTTGTCCAGGGCGCACGATCACGTTAAGGTCGGTGCCCGACGATCTTGAGTGATCAAGGAGAACTGATGGCCGAATCGCATCCCCCGTTGGCGGGGGTGCCGCAGTCCGTGAGGATCAGGTGGTATCGGAGCCCGGTGGATCGGGAGGTGCTCAAGGGGCTGGTGGAGCGGAGCGACCTGCAGGGGGCGTTGCAGGCGGTGGGGCACCTGGCGCTGGCGGCGGTTACGGGCACGCTCGTTTATCTTTGCTATTCGTATCAGGTCTGGGTGGGGTTCGCCGCGGCGCTGTTTTGCCATGGGACGGTTTGTTCGTTTTTCATGCTGGCGGGGCATGAGCTTGGGCATGGCACGGTGTTCAGGACGAAGTGGCTGAATCGGCTGTTCCTGGTGGTGTACAGCCTGCTCTCCTGGCACAACTACCACGACTTCGCGGTCAGCCACACCTACCACCACCGTTACACGCTGCACCCGGAGGCGGACCGGGAGGTGGAACTGCCCAAGACGCCGTCGTTGCGCGCGCTCTACCTGCTGCAGTTGTTCACGATCAACCTGTTTGGCGGATTCGAGTCTCAACCGCTGCTGCCGGCGGTCAGGCTGACTCTGAGAAACGCATTCCGCAGGCCGTTTCTTCACCAGTGGCCGGAGGACCTGTACGAAGCGCATCCGGAGTACCGGGACAAGTCGGTGCGGTTCTCCCGGATCACGCTGCTATTCCACGCGGCTGTGTTGGGCGTCTCGATTGCCACCGGCTACTGGCTTGTCGGGGTGCTGGTGAGCTGCTCGTTCTGTGTCGCGAACTGGCTGCGCTACCTGGTCGGCGTGCCGATGCACTGCGGCTTGAGGGACAACGTGGCCGACTTCAGGAAGTGCGTGCGGACGATCAGGCTGGACCCGGTGTCGGAGTTCCTGTATTGGCGGATGAACTGGCACATGGAGCATCACATGTATGCCGGCGTGCCCTGCTACCACCTCAGCAAGCTGCACGCCGTGATCAAGAGCGATGTTCCGGCGTGCCGCTCCCTGCTGGGCGCGTGGCGAGAGATGCGCGCGATATGGAAGCGGCAGCAGGTGGAGCCGGGCTACCAGTTCGATACGCCCCTTCCACGCGGAGCCGGCCTCCCAAATGACGCGGGAAAACAGGAGACGGGTGAGCTCGGCAGCTCAATAGCGGACTTGGCGCTTCACGAAGCGCGGTAGTCCCCGCCTCGTCGGCGAAGGCCCATGACGACGGCTCTTGAGACCTGCTCATCCGTGAAGAACCGGACTCTCGCCAGGTCTGGTCTGATCGAGGAGTTTCTCGGCGAGCTTCGACACGTTTTCCTTCCGTAAGCCGAGGTTTGAGAGGCCGTTCTTGTAACTGTTTCCTATTACAGGAATTAGCGTGTTCATGGGTGTAAATCGTGTCCATGTAAATAGTCCTGTGGTTCAGCGTTAATTTTCTCTCATCTGGTTGATATGTAATTATTAAATGATCTACCATTCCCTCCGTAGGGTGCCCATGTACATCGACACCGTCCCCAACCGCAACTCTCCCCCGGCCGTCCTCCTCCGCGAGTCCTTCCGCCAGCACGGCAAGGTCAAAAAACGCACCATCGCCAACCTCTCCAAGTGGCCCGATCACCTCGTCGAGGGTTTGCGCGTCCTCCTCAACGGCGGTATCGCTCTGCGCTCTCCCAACGAACTGCTCTCCATCTTGCGCAGCTATCCCCACGGCCACGTCGCCGCCGTCCTCGGTTCCCTCCGCAAGCTCTCCCTCCATTCCCTCGTCGCTCGTCCCGCCTCCCGTGAACGCGACCTGGTCGTCGCCATGATCGTCGCTCGCGTCGTCGACGCTCGCTCCAAACTCGCCACCGCTCGCGGCCTGAACCCCGAAAGCGCCGTCTCCTCCCTCGGCCACCTGCTGCAGTTGGGAGCCGTCGACGAGAATGAGCTGTATGCCGCCATGGATTGGCTGCTCGCTCGCCAGCACGGCATCGAGCAGCGCTTGGCCAAGCGCCATCTGCATGACAACACGCTCATGTTGTACGACCTGACTTCCAGTTACTTCGAGGGACACACCTGCCCGTTGGCGCGCCGCGGTCACAGCCGCGACGGCAAACGCGGCACCTTGCAGATCGTGTTCGGCCTGCTGTGTACCGCAGACGGCTGTCCCATCGCCGTCGAGGTATTCGAGGGCTCCACCAGTGACCCCAAGACGGTCGCCGCTCAGGTCGACAAGATTCGCAACCGTTTCGGCTTGCAGCGCGTCGTGCTGGTCGGCGACCGCGGCATGCTCACCGGCGCGCGCATCCGCGAGGACCTGCAGGGGATCGACGGCCTGCGCTGGATCACGACCCTGCGGGCGCCCACCATCCGCAAGCTGATCGAGGCCGGCGAAGTGGCGCAGACCATGTTCGACGAGCGTGACCTGGCGGAGATCAGCTCACCCGAGTTCCCCGGCGAGCGGCTGATCGTGTGCCGCAACCCGATCCTGGCCGAGCAACGGCAGCGCAAGAGGCAGAAGTTGCTGGCCTCCACGGAGGAGGAACTGACGCCGATCGTGACGGCCACGCAGCGCGCCAAAAAGCCGCTGCGCGGCGCCGCCGCGATCGGCCTGCGGGTGGGCAAGGTGATCAACCACTACAAGGTGGGCAAGCATTTCACCACCACCATCACCGACGACTCGTTCTCGTTCGTGCGTGACCTGGACAAGATCGCGGCCGAGGAAGAACTGGACGGGCTCTACATCGTGCGCTCCAACGTGGAGCCGGAGCTGTTCGACGCCGAGCAGACGGTGACGGCGTACAAGGATCTGGCCAAGGTGGAGCGCGCCTTCCGCAGCATGAAAACGGTGGATCTGAAGGTGCGACCGATCTATCACCGCAGTGCTGACCGGGTGCGGGCGCACGTGTTCCTGTGCATGCTGGCCTACTACGTGGAGTGGCACATGCGCAGCAAGCTGGCGCCGGTGCTGTTCGACGACCACGACCGCGCCGCCGGCGAGGCGCTGCGCGAGTCGGTGGTGCAACCGGCGGAACGCTCACCGGCCGCACACCGGAAGGCGGCGAGCAAGCGTACCGACGACGGTCTGCCGGTGCACAGCTTTCGCAGCCTGATGAGCGAGTTGGGGACGCTGACGGCCAACCGCGTGCGGATAGTGGATAGCGGCGCCACGTTCACCATGCACAGCGAACCGACCGCGCTGCAGCAGCGCTGTTTCGATCTCCTGGAGGTCAGCGCCCAAGTGTAGCCAGTAACGGACATCGGCTGTTGAGCGCAATTTTCAGATCAATAACGAATTAACAAGATTCCCGCTCTGGAACTTCGGCGTAAGACAGCGATCAGCGCTCTGCTCTCTGCGATCCACTCCTCGATCTCCGCACGATGATCAAAGTAGTAAGCCAAGGCTGCGTGGACGTCGGCCAGCGTCAGGTCGTACTCCGTGGCGATATCATCCGGGCTCTTGCCGAGGCGTTCGTACCAGATGGCGATGTTCGCCACCGTGATGCGGCGGCCGGCGATCCGAGGCTTGCCGCCGCAAACGCCCGGCGTGATCGCGATGTGCTGATTCAACGTCTCCGCAGTCATGCATCCACCTCCATATTAGTGCCGGCCAAGCACCGGGTGAAGCGGTTCTGCCCAGCGGCACACCCGTGGCCATCGCCAATTCTCGTGTTGGGTCTTCCCGCCACGGAGAGTAGCTCGATGCCAACCGTCGAGCAACGCAGTCCGGCTACTGCAAGGCCAGACACCGCCCTCACTATAGAGCAGGGCGACCGTCCCCCGGTCGCGTTCCCGCAGAAGGCCACCACCTGTTACGCGCTTCGTCCGCGGACCCGTAGGCTGTGGCGGCCTCAAGCCGACGTGATCCTCAAACGGGCGATTGTCACGCCGATGCCGACCGCCAGCGGCAGCAGGGCAAGCAGCAGCAGGGCGCCCACCCGCGGGGATCCGTCCAGCACCCGGATGCGGCGCGTCGCGCCGGCGACGATGGCGTCCCGGCCGTCGACCAGCGCGACCCGAAGGCGGGCGCCGTGGCGGTCCAGGTCGATGTGAAACGCTTGCAGGCTCGGCTGGCGGTCGACGTGCGCGCTCTCGGGGTCGAACGGGACGATGCGATAGCCGTGTGAGGCGGTCCGCTCCTGCTCCACGAACCAGGGAAGCTTGTCGATGATCGCGATGCGCCGACCCGCGTCCAGAACGACCATCCGCAGGCCGGGGATCTCCTGGACGAAGACATGCCTTCGCAATCCGGGACTGCCCCGGGCGTCGTTGCGCAGCAGCTTTTGGTAGTACAGGTCGATGAGCTCGTGCTGATGGTACGCTACCAGGTAGAGGTCGCTGGAGCCGTCGACGTAGACGACCGAGTGCCGGGAGTTCGACTCGACGGGGCGGTTCCACTTGTCCCCCGGGATCACCTCGTAGCCGACCGTGGGCTCGCCGAATCGTCCGAAAGCCACGACCTCCTTTTCGGATCCTTCCAGTACCTTTCCGTCGCCCCTGACCAGCCGCGTCCGGTAGCGGCCGGGCGGGAGATTCACCACGAACGCGCGGTCGACGCGAACCGGGGCCGCGGCGTACTCCTCCGGGAACTCGGGCGCGGTGGGAGCGACAAGCCCGCCCAGCACTTCTTCCAACCTGGCGATGTCGCCGCCTGTCTGCTTCTGTTGTTCGATTCGTCTCTCCAGCTCGCCCACCATGTACTGGTAGGTGGCGCGATCGAGCCGGTAGGCATCCAGGCCTTCCCGATAGGCGCGGAGCCTCTCCGTGTAGTCGGAGTACACGCGGTGAGCTTCAGGCCCGGTGGCGGTGCGCCAGCGGGCTGCGCCGTCGCCGCGCAGGTTGTAGTAGGTGTAGTCCTCCATCGAGAAAGACTGCGCCGCGCCGCCTTGTCGCGATATTTCGAGGATTCCATCCACGGTCGCGTCGAGGAGCGTGGTGTCGGTGTGCAGCGCATCGTCTGCGGGGCGGTAGAACACGAAGGTCTTGCGGAGCGAAGGGAAGTTGTCGGTGTCCGCCAGCAGGTAGATGGTGTCGGAGGACTCGGCGCTGAAGGTGCGGGAGTAGCCGCTGCCGTTGAATACGACCAGCGAGTGGATGAGCTGCTCTTCGCGGTCGTGGCTGTCTCCATGGGCGACGGTTACCGCCACGGTTGCGAACGCGGCGAGCAGAGCCGCGTACCGGTTGGCAGTCCCCGGCTTCACGGTCGGCGCAGGTTCCACGAAGTGTGCACGTAGGAGTCGAACCGGTCGGCGTACCGGGCCAGGTATGCCGGCAGCGAAGCCGGCTCGCGGTCGGTCCACGCGGCGGTCACGATGGCCGCCACCTCATCGCGCTCGATGGCGAGCGGATCGGGGACGATCACGAGATAGTCGATCACCAGCGGCGCGCCGCCGCGGGCCTCGATCTGTTCGAGGGGAATGCGCGCGCGATAGCGCGCCAGCGCCTTCCGGGATTGGTCCCAACTCCACTCGATCTCCCCGGCAAACAGGGTTTCGCCGCGGGTCGCGCCGGGCAGTTGGGTCGAAATACGCGCGCCGATCCACAGGTCGAGCGCCGGGTGGTTGACGACCGCCGGTCCCTGGCTGGTGAGCGGCCAGAAGGTAGCGTACAGCTCCGATTCCGAGAGGTCTTCCGACACCATGAAGCGTGACAGGCCGGGAATCTGCAGTCCGGTCATGTCGATCGGCTCGTCGATCCGGTTGCTGCCGCGCCGCAGCGTGACCGGCACGCTCACGGGCTGGTAGTCGGGCGCCGACACCTCCAGCGTCGCCTCCCCGGGGCCGAGCCGCGAGAACACCAGCGTATCTCCGTCTCCGGCGTACCAGGTGCGCAGGAACCGGTCCTGGAGCGTGACGGTGGCGTTCCAGACCGCGCCCGTGCTGACCCGATCCCTGATGCGAAACTCCAGCGTTGTTTCGAACGGTGCCGCGGAGCCAAGCGCGACCAGCCCGGCAATCGCGCCCGCGGCCGCAACCGCAACGGCGGCCACCACCCAGATTCGAACCCGGCCCATTACTCCTTGATGCTGCCCGCCATCAAGCCGCTCAGGATGCGCTTTTCGAAGATCACCACGAATACCACGATCGGGGCGATGATCAGCATGCCCATCGCGCTGATCAGGTCCCACGGCTCCACGTAGTGCGTGGTGACGGAAATCGGTACCTTGGTGATCCCGATCGCCAGCGGGACGATCTTCCGGATCGTGAATATGAGCGGAATGAAGAACTCGTTCATGGCGATGATGAAGTTGATGATCGCCACCGTCGCGACCGCCGGCTTCAGCAATGGCGAGATGATCCTGACGATGATCGTCGCCATGCCGGCCCCGTCCACCTCCGCCGCCTCCTCTATGGTAACCGGAATCTGCTTGATGAAACCGGTCATGACGGCGACCGCAAACGGCACCATGTGACTGGTATACAGCAGCACCAGGCCGAGATAGGTGTCCACCAGGCCGAGTCCCCTGATGAACACGTACATCGGGATGACGGAAATGATGAACGGCACCATCGTCGAGAAAATGACGAAACCGAACGCCAGCATCACCAGCTTGTTGTCGAAGCGCGCGAACGCATACCCCGCCATGGTACAGACGACCATCGTGACGGCCAATGAGAATGCCGTGATCACCGCGGTCGAGATCGACATCGACACGATATCCATGGCAGTGAACAGCCGCTGGTAGCTCTCCAGGGTCAGCGTCAGCGGGAAGTAGTCGACCGGTGAAGAGAACAGCTTGGCTTGCGGCTTCAGCGAGGAGATAAGGATCCAATACATCGGCCACAGCACGGCGAAGGCCACGACCAGGGTGACCGCTATCAGCATCGCCTTGTGCAGGGGCCTTCTCCTGGTCATCAGTAGTCCACCCGCCGGTAGTATACGATGCCGACCACGCCGGCTACCCCCATGATGACGAACAGCGCGACCGCGATCGACGAGGCGTAGCCGATGCTCAAGTTCTTGAACGCTTCCTCATACATGCGAAACGCCAACAGCGAGGTGGACGACCCCGGACCTCCGCGCGTCATCGCATACACGATGTCGAAGCTCGACAGCCGCCATATGATGAAGAACAGCGACACGATGATCAGCGTTCGCTTTATGTGCGGCAGGGTGATGCGAACCAGCAGCGTGGCGGGACCGGCGCCGTCGATCTTGGCGGATTCGTACAGCTCGGTTGGCACGTTCTGCAGGCCCGCCAGGGTGAGAATGGCAAAAAAGGAAACGTTCTTCCAGAAGTCGACCGCAATGATTGCGGCCTGCGCGCCGACCGGCGACACCAGCCAGTCGTAGCGAAAGTCGGCGGCGAAACGGCGCACCAGGTCGTTCACGATTCCATACACGTCATTGAACGCCCAGCGAGCCGCGATGCCGGCCACGATCATCGGCAGTGCCCAGGGAATGAGTGCGGTGGTGCGCAGAAACCTGCGCCCTCCGAACTGCACGTTGAGCAGATGGGCGAGCGCGATGCCGCCGAGCAGCATCAGGCCGATGGAGACGCCGGTAAAGACGAAGGTAAAGGAAAACGCGTTGCCGATCTTCGGGTCGGTAACGAGGTAGGCAATGTTGCGGAAGCCGATGAACTCGTTGATGCGCAGCAGAAAGCTGTAATCTCGCAGGCTGTACCAGAAGATCGAGAGGGTGGGATACGCGGTGGTGGCAAGCCGGATCACCAGCACCGGCAGAATGAGCAGCCAGGCGATGAGCAACTTTCTCCGCTTAAGCACCCTTGCCCCCTTGTGCGCGGCCCCCTTGCATGCGGGTGCGCCCTCCCGCGCGATGCGGAAGGACGCACGCTTCCAGGACGCCGCCTGCG
Source organism: Spirochaetia bacterium (assembly GCA_965208575.1). Classification (GTDB taxonomy): domain Bacteria; phylum Spirochaetota; class Spirochaetia; order SZUA-6; family Bin103; genus Bin103. Next base: position 288,019 of record CBDBOV010000005.1, read on the forward strand.
AAATGTCGGCGGCCGGCGGTCGGCGCTAGCGCCGCAACAGTCTGTCGAGCTCCCTGTTGGCTCTCTTCACCGCCTCGTCCCGGTCGATGTTCTGATTCAAATACTCGTACAGCGAATTCTCGGTGCTGTCCAATATGTCGCTCATGCGGCCGGCCATCGGCCGGGGCCACAGCTTGTCGCGAGCGTTCATGTCCTTGAGGATCGGCACCGCCGGCCATTTGGCCGGATCGTTGAACACCGGATCCTCCAGCGAATCGCTCCTGAGCGGCACGGCGCTGCCGCGCATCTTCGCCGCGGCGCTGGCAGCCTCCTCCGAAAGCAGGTATCCCAACACCTTCTTGGCCGCGTCCTTGCGCTCCGAAGCGGTAGTGAGGACGTACAGCCAGGCGCCCATGAGGGTGATGTCGCTGTCCGGATCGTCGGACCACTTCGGCGTCTCCGTGACGATCAGCTCGGAGCCGTACTTGCCCTGGCTTACCGCCACGCTGACGATCCAGTCCCAGGTTATCGTGCTGGCGAGCTTGCCATCGAGCAGTTTCTGGGCCAGCGCTCCGTAGTCATCGGCCAGAATCGCCCGCGGCGCGACCTCGTAGGTATTGATCATGTCGTGCATCAGCTTGATCGCTTCCTGGGTGCCCGGGTTTTCCCAGTCGAAGTAGTCACCGCCGTGCACGTAGATGATGTACTGCAGGAAGTTGGTGATGTAGCCCTTGGTCCAACCGTCGCCAAATCCGAACACGTCATCCTTGGTGAGCGCCTGGATCACTTCCAGGTAGTCGTCGCCGGTGGTGGGGAGGGCCAGGCCGGCTTCATCGAGCTGCCGCTTGTTCAGGTACATCGGAAACCAACTGAACCCATGCGGCACCCCGACGATGTTACCCTCGTAGGTCGCCATCTCGTCCATGTAGGTCTTCGGATATGCGGCCAGATCGTCGGCGCTGAACAAGTCGTTGAGCGGCTCGAAGAACCCGCCCAGGATATTGCCGTAGGTGATATACTCGTCGATATCGAACAGGTCGATGCTGGTGTCGCCGGAGGACAACAGGGTGGCGACCTTGGTCTGATAGTCGGTGAACGACGGCGCCTGGATCATGTCGACGTCGACGCCGGTGGCCGCGGCGATGAGCCCCTCCAGCTCGCTCCAGTCCTCCTGGCCGGCCGGCAGACCCCACTTGTACATGGTCACGGTCACATCCTCTGCCTGGGCAGCCTCTCCCTCGGCGCCGGCGGCGGCGAACCCGGCCGCGGCAACCAGCACGGCGAGTGACAACAACAGCTTCTTCATGGAACGCTCCTTGTAGCGGTTTGCCGGCTCCGGGTACGGGCCGGCGTTCGACAGCACACACCGAGACCCAAGCCGCTCTCAAGGAACCCGCAGCGAGCTCGGCTACGTCGTATCAAATGATGGTGCAGAAACAATATACGCCACTCGCTACCGGGTCCCGGCGCGCAGGCGGTCGATGGCCGCATGCAGCGTTTCGAGCGAGCGGCAGAAGGCGAAGCGCAGGTAGCGGTCGCCGTCGCGACCGGTGGCGTAGAAGTTGTCGCCCGGCACCGTGGCCACCCCCACCTGTTCGATGAGGAACATGGCGGCCTCGGTGGGCGACATCCCGGCCAGCGCCGGCACGCCGCGGTAGTCCGCGAACAGGTAGTAGGCGCCCTCCGGCGGGGTCACCACGAACCCCACGTCGCGCAGGCCGCCGACCAGCAGGTCGCGCTTCTCGCGGTAGCCCGCCGCGATGCCGGCGAAGAACGACCGCGGCTGGCGCAGCAGCGACACCGCGCCCTTCTGCAACGGCGTCGGCGCCTGCACCACCAGGTTGTCGTGCACCGCGCGCAGCGCCGGCGTGCGCTCCGGCGGCGTGATCACCCAGCCGACGCGCCACCCGGTCGCGCGCCCGGTCTTGGAGATCGAGTTCACCACCAGCGTACGCTCCGCCATCCCTTCGCACAGCGCCAGGCAGCGGTGCCGATGGCCGTCGAACGTGATGTGCTCGTAGATCTCGTCGGTGATCGCGAACCGGTCGTGGGTCCGGCACAGCTCGGCGATGAACTCCAGGTCGTCCGCGGCCAGCACCTTGCCGGTCGGGTTCTGCGGCGTGTTCACGACCACCGCCTTGACCGCCGGCTCGGCCAGGGCGGCGCGCAGCTCGTCGCGGTCCAGCCGCCAGGTTGCGGCGCGGCGATCCTCGCGCAGGGTCACGAAGCGCGGCACCAGCCCGAAGATCGCCGCCTGCGACGGGTACAGCTCGTGGTACGGCTGCATCACCACCACGCCGTCGCCGGGGGCGAGCAGCGAGCGGAACGCGGCCGCCATGCCCTCGCTCGCCCCGAGCACCACCGTGATCTGCTCCTCCGGGTCGGGCCGCCAGCCGTAGCAGGCCTGCGTGTAGTCGGCGATCGCGTGGCGCAGCTCGGGGATCCCGAACGGATAGGAGTACTGGTTGAGCGCATCGCGGCAGCCGCGCCACCGCCCGAACAGCTCCTTCACCGGGCGGTCGAGCGCATCGGCGTCCAGGCCCGCGTTCCCTGTCGCATCCTTGGTAGCGTTCGCGTCAAGAAGCTCGCGCACGGACAGCGACTCGAGCCGGCGCGCGCCCTCCTCGGTGCCGCCGAGCAGCGCCGCCACGCCGCTCCACACCATGTCCCAGGCCGGCGTCTCGTCGGTGAACCCCTGCGACAGGTTCACCGCGCCGTGCGCCGCCGCCAGCCGCGTCATGCGGCGGATCACCGTCTCCCTGACCTGCATCCCCTGCTCCACCCCGTCAATCTACCACGCCACAATCGCTGACTCCGACCCGCGGACCGCCAAGTTGCACAAGCGCCAGACGCTGGGCTACGGTCGGAACCGGGACCTTGGGATGAGTGCCGTTCCGAGCGCGGATGAGCGCTACTCGTTCGAGACCGACGGGTACCTGGTGGTCGAGTCGTTTCTCGATGCCGGGCACGTGGCCCGGTTGCGCGAGGCGTTGCAGAGGGCGATCGCGCGGCGCCGGGAGCTGGAGCGGCGCGGCACGCCGCACTTCGCGCGGCCGGGCGAGGACCGTGCCGGCAGCACCCGGATCTTCTACCTGCTGGCGGATGATCCGCTGTTCCTGGAATTGGCCGACTTCCCGCCGGTGATGCCCTACATCCGTGCTCTGCTCAACCAGGGCCAGCCCCACTTCCACGCCTCCGACGCGTTCTGGGAGCAGGGCGCGCACGCCGGCCCCGCACGCTGGCACATCGACGGCCCCGACCACGCCTTCCGCAACCTGCGGCCGCGAATACCGATGCTCGAACTGAAGATCGGCTACTTCCTGTCCGACATGAGGCAGCCGGACCAGGGCAACCTGATGGTGGTGCCCGGCTCCCACAAGACCGACCTCGAGCCCACGGCGGAAGCGCTCTCCGGCTTCGACACCTTCCCCGGCGCGACGCAGGTGTGCTGTCCGGCGGGCTCCTGCGTCATCTTCCACAACGCGCTGTGGCATACGCGCGGCCCCGCGACCCGCGCCGACGGGCGCCGCATCATGCTGTACTACGCCTACGAGCACCCCTGGATGATCGGCAGCCCCGAGCACACCGCTTATCCGCGCACGTTCTACGCAGGGCTGTCCTCCTCCCGCCGCAAGCTGTTCCACGACTTCCTGTTCCGATCCTGATGGGGTCTCCGTGTCCGCCGACGGCGTTCGATTCAAAGGCTGTTGCGGCGATGCGGCAACGGCGGTACCCTCGTAAAGTGCAACTGGAGATTCTTATATGACGCTGACAGCAGTTTTTTTCAAGGTTCCGGAAGGATACGTCGGATTCGTTGAGGAACTGCCTGGAGCGAATACGCAAGGGACGACGTTGCAAGAAGCGCGAGACAACATTCGAGAAGCCATCGAGATGACATTCGAGGCAAATAGAATTCTCGCTCAGGAGTCCCTCGAAGAAGCGGAGGAAGTGATTCGAGAGCCTGTATACATGCAGGCATGAAGAGGCGTGACCTCATTCGCCATCTCGAAGATAACGGTTGTCAATTCTTGAGAGAAGGAAGCAACCACACCATGTACGTCAACCGAGCGGCGCGGCGAGTTTCGGCAGTGCCGAGACATCGGGACCTGAACAGGTTCATCGCGCTCAAGATCTGTAGGGACCTGGAGATCCCGACGCCATGAGTTCCGACGCAAGAGCACCTGCCATGACCAATGATCGCGGCGATCTGCCGATACGTACCGATGGCGGGAGGCGGGTGCTGGCGTTCGACTTTCCTTCGTTCAGGGTCGGCATCGCCGAGTATCCGGACGGGCCGACGGGGACGACGGTGCTGCACTTTCCGGATGGCGCCACGGCGGCGCTGGATGTCCGCGGCGGCTCGCCGGGCGTGATCGGCGACTACGGCTTCGTGCACGCCATTACGCTCGCCGGCGGATCGCTGCTCGGCCTGGAAGCGGCCAGCGGGGTGGCCGCCGGGCTGCTGGCGCGCGGCGGCTACCGCGCCCGCTTCAGCGACATCCCGCTGGTGAGCGGCGGCATCGTGTTCGACTTCGGGCGGCGCGACAACAGCATCTACCCGGACAAGCGCCTGGGGCGTGCCGCTCTCGATGCCGCCGTACCCGGCAGGTTCCCGCTCGGCGCACGCGGCGCGGGCAGCTCCGTATCGGTGGGCAACGGAATCAGCTTCGACCGCGGCGAGCGGTCCGGCCAGGGCGCCGCCTTCCGAGAGGTCGGCGGCGTCAAGGTGTTCGCGTGCGTGGTGCTGAACGCCGTCGGCGCCGTGTTCGACCGCGGCGGCACGGCGGTGCGCGGCCACCTCGACCCGCGCACCGGAACACGGGCGAGCCTGGTCGAGGAAATGGACCGCTACGCCGAGGCGAATCCGCGGCCGGGCAACACCACGCTCACCGTCGTGGTCACCAACCAGACGGTGGTCGGCCACGACCTGACCCAGCTCGCCCGCCAGGTGCACAGCTCGATGGCACGGGCGATCCAGCCGTTCCACACCCGCGACGACGGCGACGCCCTGTGGGTGGCATCGACCCGCGAGGTGAATCCCTCGCCGTGGTCGGTGAGCGCGCTCGGCGTCCTGGCCTCGGAAGTGGTCTGGGACGCCGTGCTGTCCGCCCATCCGTAAGCCCTTGCCCGCGCCGGAGCGGCTGGTTGCCGCCTTCGCCGCCGAGCAACTGCGGGCGCGGCGCTGTGTGCTGGTCGCCCTTGACGGCGGGGCCGGCTCCGGCAAGTCGACGTTCGCGCTCCGAGTGCGGCACGCCCTGGGCACGGAAATCGGCTGCGCGGTGGTGCACCTGGACCACTTCTTCCGCACTCGGCGGGAGCGCGGCAGCAGGCTGGCGCGGGTGGAGGACACCGACTGGCAGCGGCTGCGGGACGAGGTGATCCGCCCGCTGCGAGCGGGCCGGACCGCGCGGTTCCTGTTGTACGACTGGGCCCTCGACCGACTGGACGGGTGGCAGACCGTGCAGCCCGCCGGCGTGGTGATCGTGGACGGGGTGAGCGCGCTGCGGCGCGAGTTGGCGGGCTGCTTCGACCTGGCGGTCTGGCTCTCCTGTCCGCGCGAGAAGCGGGTCGCGCGCCTCGCCGGGCGCGGTGACACGCCGCCGGAGGAGATCGAGTACTGGCTACCCTCCGAGGATGCCTACGTCGCCGCGCATGCTCCCCGGCAGCGCGCCCACCTGGTGGTCGACGCCAGCGCCGACACGGCGGCGGCGGGCGCCGCGCTGGTAAGCGAGCGCTGGTCACCGCCGGCCATCAGTACCGGGCGTCCAGCTTCAGCCGGATGCCGTGCTGCGGCCCGGAGTCGTTGACCGGCTCGGTCCGGATCGCCTCGACGCCGAGGTCGAACGACGACGTCCCGCTCCGGGCGAGCCCGAGCTTCCAGCCGAGGCGGAACTCGCGCGCGGTGTCGGACAGCGCGACGCCGAACTCCGGCGTTGCGGTGAGGCGCTCGCCGAAGGCAGGGAAGCCGTAGCCGAACTTCAGTTCCAGCCGACGGCTGTCCAGGCCGTCGCCGGTGGCGGCCAGGCCGGCCAGGGTCGGCCGCCCGAGCAGCGCCCGGCTGCCGCCGGTGGCCGCGGCGCCCACGGTCTGGGTGACGCTCAGCGACGCTCCCCGGTCGGAGGCCGGGTCCGAGTCCCAGGCAAGCGACCCGGACAGGCCGAGGTCGCGGAAGCCGTCGAACTCGGCGGTCAGCAACCCGCGCGCCGCCACCTGCGCCGACAGCCCGAGCGCCGGGGCGGACCAGGCCAGCCCGCCGCCCACGTCCATCCCGTAGCCGGTCTCCGCGTCACCGCCGTCGTGCCGCACCCCGACCGCGACCGTGGGCTCCAGCGTGCCGCCGCCCGCCAGCGCGAGGCGGTAGCCGCCGTCGAGCCCCAGCCTGATCCGCGTGGCGTCCGCCTGCGCTTCCGCCAGCCCGGATGCCTCCGCGGAACCGGTGCGCACCCAGTAGGCGTCGGTCTCGATGGCCAGCGAGAAGCCGCTCCCGGCGGTCGGCTCCACCAGCCGCCCGCGCGCGCCCAGCGCCGCCAGCACCAGCGACAGGTCGGTCTCCAGCGCCGCCGCCCCCTCGGGCGTGAGCGTGAGCCCGCCCAGCCCCAGGCCGCCGGCCGCCCACGCGGTCAGCCGTTCGCTCAGGTCCACCCCCACGTAGGGGTGCACCGCGGTCAGCGTGCTCGCCACCGTCCCGGCGCCGGCGGCGGCCCGGTAGCTGCCGTCCCCGCGTGCGTGCGAGAGCATCACCCCGCCGAGCCACGCCCCGGAGTCCACCTCCGCACCGAGCAGCGCCGTGGTCACCTCGCCCTCCACGCTCAGGCTCCCCTCGCGCCCCTCGAACCGCGACCACCCGCCGCGGCCCCACAGCGCCGCCGACGGTCCGTCCTGCGCCGCCGCGGAGGTCACCGCGAACGCGCTGCCGGCCAGCAGCTCGCCGCCGCTCATCGTGCGCGGCTGCTCCGGCCTGCCTGCCAGCCAGCGCGCCAGCTCCTGGTCGGCAAGCCGCGCCGATTCGTCCGCGTCGAGGCCGCCGGCGGCGAGCTCCTGCCCGGCGATCCGCGCCTGTGCACCGCCGCCGCCCCGCGCCGCCAGCCGCGCCCCGACCGCATCCACCACCTGCTCGGCCAGCGTGCGCCCGAAGCGCGCCAGCCACGCCCGCGGCATCGGGTCCGTGTTCTCGATCGTGCCGGTCGCCTCCAGGTCGCCCGCGCGCGCGCCCACGAGGTTCGACAGCCGCAAGCTGAACGTCTCGTGCCCCTCGTCGTGGCTGTCGTCGAGCACGGGCACGCTCACCGTCTTCGTCGTCTCGCCCGCGGCGAAGGTCAGCGTGCCGCTCGCCGCCGTGTAGTCCTCGCCCGCCGTCGCCGTGCCGTCGGATGTGGCGTAGTCCACCGTCACGGAGTGCTCCGCGCCCGTGAAGGCGCGGCTCAGCGACACCTCGAACTCCACCGCCTCGTCCGCACCCTCGCGCGCCCGTGCGTCCGCCACCGAGAGCGCCGGGCGCCAGTCCACCTTGTGGCCGGAAGCATGGCCCAGGCCGGTGTGGCCGAGCGCCGCGTCCGTCCCGCCCGCCGTGCGGATCGTCCCGCCGCTCAGGGTCAGCGTGTCCGCGAGCACCGCGATCCCCTGCCTCGACAGGTTCGGCTCCACCACCGTGTGCGCGAAAATGAGGCTGCTCGTGCCGCTGCCGCTCGCGTAGGCCGCCTGCTTCTCGCCCCACTCCGCCGGGTCCATGTCGATGGACAGCGTCGGCGTCCCGGTCACCGTCACCGCCTCGCTGAACGTCGCCCGGATCCGGATCGTCTCGCCCAGCAGATAGGTGTCGCCCGAGGCCGGGCTCGACACCACCGACACGCCGCTCACCGACGGCGGCCCCGACGAAGAAGCCGGCGGCGACATCCGCCAGTCCACCTTGTGTGCCGGATCGTGGGCGAGCGCCACATGCCCGAGCAGCGCGTCCGCGCCCGTCCGCGTCGAGACGATCGCGCCGCCGTTCGCGTCCAGCGTGTCCGCCAGCACCGCGATCCCCTGCGTCGAGATGTTCGGCTCCACCACCTCGTGCACGAAAATGAGCGTCGGCGAGCCCGAGCCGCGCTCGTAGACCGCGCGCTTGGTGCCCCACTCCGCCGGGTCCATGTCGATCGCGATCTCCGGCGCGCCCGTCACCGTCACCGCCCCGGTGAAGCTTACCCGCACCCGGATCCGCTCGCCGAGCCCGTAGGTCGCGTCGCTCCCTGCGTCCGACATCACCGCCACCGCGGCCACCGAGGGCGGCGGGGTCGCCGCCGCGCCTTCGACCTCCGGATGCGCGAGCACCGCGGCGAGACCGCCGCCCGCGCTTGAGACAGACCCGCCGTCGAGCCGCAGGCTGTCCCCGGCCAGCCCAGGCGCGCCCTGCCAGACCTCGCCCTCGGCCAGCGTGTAGGCGAAGGTCAGCCGATCGCCGCCCGAGCCCCGCACATAGGCCGCGCGCCGCTCGACGTCCCCGAACGTCACCGCAACCGTCGGCACGCCCTCGACCGCGACCGGCTCGGCGAACACGAGCGTCGCCTCCACCGACTCGCCCGCCTCGAAGCGCCCGTCGGCCTGTGTGGCGACCGACACCGCCGTCACCCCCGGCGCCGCGCCGAAGCCGAGCGACGCCGGCGCGCCGGCCGCCGCGGCCACGATGGTCCCGCCGTTGAGCTTCAGCCCCGACGCCGCCACCCGCACCGGCGCCTGCACGCGCCCGTCCGCCTCGGTCACCCGGTACGCGAACACCAGCCGCGCCGTGCCCGTGCCCGAGACGTACGCCGCCCGCCGGATCCCGCCGTTCGCGGCACGAGTGTCCGCGATCAGCGCGAGCGTCGGCGCGCCGCCCTCGGTGTCGACCCGCACCGGCGCGTCGAACGTCACCGCCGCCTCGACCGTCTCGCCCTCGGCCCAGGCGCCGTCGCTTCCCGCGTCCGAGACCACCTCGACCCCGGTCACCGCGACCGGGACCGGCGCGAGCCGCCAGTCCACCTTGTGCGCCGGGTCGTGGTCGATTCCCGGGTGCCCGAGCGCCGCGTCCGCCTGCGTCACCGCCGCCTTGATGGTCCCGCCATGCAGCGCCAGCGTGTCCGCGAGCACCGCGATCCCTTGCGTCGAGATGTTGGGCTCGACCACCTCGTGGACGAACACCAGCGTGTCGGTGCCCGAGCCGCTCTCGTACGCCGCGCGCTTCTCGCCCCACTCCGCCGGGTCCATGTCTATGGTCAGCGCCGGCGTGCCGCCGGCCGTGTCCACGTCGACCGCCGTCCCGAAGGTCACCGCCACCCGGATCCGCTCGCCGAGCGCGTAGGTGTCGTCCTCGCCTGCGTCCGAGACCACCGCGACCCCCGTCACCGCGGGCGCCCCCCCGGTGACGTTCTCCAGGTCGATCTCGACGTAGCGCTCCTCGACCGTGCCGTCCTGCGTGTGGAGCCGCGACAGGCCCGGCGTCTTCATGGGGTTGCCGGCGAGGTCGCGCAGCGGCCCGTCGGAGCCGTCGGCGCGCCGGGAGTACTTCACGCGGTTTTGCTCCAGCAGGCCCGCCTTCGCCCGGGGCATGCCCTCGCCCATGCCGACCGTCACCACGGCGCCCGCGACCGCCACGCCGCCCGTGGGCGTGAAGCCGACCGTGTCGGTCCCCGAGGTCTGCAAGGCCATGTTGAACCGGCCCCCCGTCGCCTCGGGGTCCAGCGCCTCGCTGAAGGTGAGCGTCATCGTCGCGCCGTCGATGGCGCCCCGCAGCAGTTGCGGCGGCGCCGCGTCCACCCGGTGACCTGCGTCGTGGGCGATTCCCGCGTGGCCGAGCGCGGCGTCAGTCTGTGTCGCCGCCGAGCGGATCGTCCCGCCGTCGAGCGCCAGCGTGTCCGCGAGCACCGCGATGCCCGCGGCCGACTCGTCCGGCGCCACCGCGGTCCAGGCGAAGGTCAGCGTCTCCGTCCCCGAGCCGCCCTCGTACGCCGCCCACCGCTCGCCCGCACCCCCCTCGCCGCCGAGGTCGAGCTTGAGCCGCGGCGTCCCGTTGGTGGTGTCCACCTCCACCGCCTCGCCGAAGGTCAGCGCCACCCGCACCGCCTCGCCCGCCGCGTAGGTGGCGTCGCTTCCCGCCTCCGAGACCACCGCCACCCCAATCACCGCCGGCCCCCCGCCCGCCACCGCCTGCCCGGTGAACGGCGCCACCTGGTGGCCCTCCACGTCCCACAGCCCTGTGCCGCCCGAGTGCGGCGGGACGTAGCGCACCGTCAGCCGCTCACCCTCGGCCGGCGCCCGGCTCAAGCTCAGCACCACCTCCCGCCCGTCGGCCGAGAGCGCCGCGTCCTCCACCGCAAGCGCGGGCGCGCCCCCCGGCGTGCGCACCGACCGGGCGCTCGCACCGCCGCCCCCGTCCCCGGCGCCGCTCGCCCGGAAGTCCTCCGCGCGCGGCGGCGCCTCCCGGGTCAGCGCCCCCTCGAAGCGAAGCCGCATCTGCGACCGGCTCACCGACACCCCCGAGAACCGGTCCACGCACCACTGCGCGTGCGCGTTCCTCACCGCCTGCTCGCTGAACCCGTCCGCCTGCACACCCCACACGTTGCGCAAGGCGTTCGTCGTCGGCTTCGCGTAGCTCACCGTGCCGGTTCTGTTGCACGGAAAGACCGGCCACTTCAGGCCCAGCTCCACCTCGTTGCCGCGCACCGCCACGGACTCCACCGGGAGGTACCCCCAGCTCATGGAGAACGCCGAGCGGTCCGGCACGTGCGCCGGGTCGAGCGGCTGCGTCCAGGCGAGCGTCAGCGTCCGGTGCGCCACCGACGCCGGGTCCGCCGCCGCAAGCCCCGGCTTGCCCGGGCTCGTCGGCCCCAGGTTGGTCACCGACTCGCCCGACAGGTTCGCCGCGTCGTTGCCCGCCGTGTCCTGGACCGGGTTCGTCCCCGCCGTGTAGTCCACCGTCACCGCCGCCGAGGCCGCGACCGACGCGGACAGCGTGAGCGTGACCGCGCTCGCGCTCACCGCAACGCCGCTCACCGTCTGCGCGGCAGTCCCCGCTCTCACCGTGTAGGCGCCCCTCGCCGGCACCGAGCCGGTGTCCAGCGTCTCGTCGTAGTACAGCGTGAGCTTCGTCCCGCTCGCCACCGCCCGGGTCAGCGTCGGCCGCACCGCCCGCTCCCCGGCCGAGCGCGTCACCGTGCGCTGGAACGCCGCGACCTCGTTGCCGTGGGTATCCTCGAGCGCGGCGCCCAGGCTGGGCGAGGGGCGGTAGCTCACCATGGCCTGGTGCCCCGCAAGCACCCCCGTGCCGAGCGTGAGCGTCACCGTCGCCCCGTTCACCGCGACCGTGTTGGGGGACTGGTCGGTGACCGGCGCCCCCTGGAAGCGGGCGCCCTGGATGAGGAACGTTTCGCGCAGACTCAGGAGCTGCCGCGCCGAGGGCGTCGCCAGGGGCTCGTCGAAGGTCAGCGTCACGATCGTCCCCGTCGCGTCGTCCACCGCCGCGCTCGGGTGCTGCGCCGGGCCGGTGTTGTTGGTCACCGTCTGAGCGGGAAAGCTCGCCACCTCGTTGCCGGCCTCGTCCCTCAGCCGGTTGCCGGTGCCCATGGTCGGCTTGGTGTAGCTCACCTTCACGTCCGTGTCGGTGTCCAGCACCGCGTTCGCCAGGGTCAGGGTCACCACCGCCCCGCTGATGGTGGGCGACCCGCTCAGGCTCACGGTCTGCTCGCCGCTCCCCGACGGGGTCTTCTTCACCGTGAAGGCGCCGTTCGCCAGCGACTCGGCCGTGCCGAGGGTCTCGTTGAAGGTGAGCGTCAGCGTCGCCCCGTCCACCGCCGCCGCGGACAGGGTTGGCGAGGTGCCGTCCACCTTGTGGTTCGCGTCGTGGGCGAGCCCGGCATGGGTGAGCGTCGCGTTCTCCCCGGTGGTCGACACGGACACGATGGTGCCGCCGTTCAGCTCCAGCGTGTTCGCCAGCACCGCCGCGCCCGCGCTCGAGGCGTCGCCCGCAGCCACCGTGTAGGCGAACTCCAGCGTCGTCGTGCCGCTGCCGCTCGCGTAGTCCGCCCACTTCTCGTCCCCGGCACCGGTGCTGAAGTCGAGCTTCACCCGCGGCACGCCGGTGACCGTCACCGCCTTGCTGAAGGTCAGCCGAACCCCGATGGTCGCGCCCCGTGCGTAGGTGTCGTCGGCGACCGGCTGCGACGACACCGCGACCCCCGTCACCGTCGGCACCATCCCGGTGACGTTTTTCAGTGCAATGATTTTTGTGCTGGGCCTGTCCAACATCCGGTGGTCCAACCTCACCGCGTTGCCCGCGAGGTCCTTGAGCCCCTCGGCGCGGTCTGTGGGCGATATGTAAAAAAATTTGTTTGAGAACAACAGAGAGGTGCTTGGCGGCCAGCCCGGTTGCGCCTGTACAGTGCGTTCGCCCAGTCCGACCGTCACCACGTTGCCGCTGATCGTCACCTCGCCCTTGGCGGTAAAGGAGTTAGTCGATATCGAGCCGTGAACGCCGTAAATTTCCACCCGGAACCATCCCCCCTTCGAGTTCGTATCCAGCGCCTCGCTGAAGTAGAGGGTCACCGTCCTGCCGTCGATCTCGCCCCGTACCAGCGTCGGCGGCGTGGTGTCCGGGGCCTGCGCGGCGGCGAACGGCGCCAGCGCGGTCGCGACGGCGGCGAGCAGCGCGAACGTACGGACGAACTTCATGGCGCTCTCCCTTGCCGGCCCTTTCCGGGCTTGCGTCGCGTCATCGCGGCCTGCAGTGCGCGACGCCGCGCATCAGTACCGGGAGTCCAGCTTCAGCCGGATGCCGTGCTCAGGCCCGGAGTCGTTGACCGGCTCGGTCCGGATCGCCTCGACGCCGAGGTCGAACGATGACGTCCCGCTCCGGGCGAGCCCGAGCTTCCAGCCGAGGCGGAACTCGCGCGCGGTGTCCGAGAGCGCGACGCCCACCTCCGGCGTTGCGGTGAGGCGCTCGCCGAAGGCAGGGAAGCCGTAGCCGAACTTCAGTTCCAGCCGACGGCTGTCCAGGCCGTCGCCGGTGGCCGCCAGGCCGGCCAGGGTCGGCCGCCCGAGCAGCGCCCGGCTGCCGCCGGTGGCCGCGGCGCCCACCGTCTGGGTGACAGTCAACGACGCTCCCCGGTCGGATGCCGGGTCCGAGTCCCAGGCGAGCGACCCGGACAGACCGAGGTCGCGGAAGCCGTCGAACTCCGCGGTCAGCAACCCGCGCGCCGCCACCTGCCCCGACAGCCCGAGCGCCGGGGCCGACCAGGCCAGCCCGCCACCCACGTCCATCCCGTAGCCGGTCTCCGCGTCACCGCCGTCGTGGCGCACCCCGACCGCGACCGTGGGCTCCAGCGCGCCGCCGCCCGCCAGCCCGATCCGGTAGCCGCCGTCGAGCCCCAGCCTGATCCGCGTGGCGTCCGCCTGTGCTTCCGCCAGCCCGGATGCCTCCGCGGAACCGGTGCGCACCCAGTAGGCGTCGGTCTCGATGGCCAGCGAGAAGCCGCTCCCGGCGGTCGGCTCCACCAGCCGCCCGCGCGCGCCGAGCGCCGCCAGCACCAGCGACAGGTCGGTCTCCAGCGCCCTCGCCCCCTCGGGCGTGAGCGTGAGCCCGCCCAGCCCCAGCCCGCCGGCCGCCCACGCGGTCAGCCGCTCGCTCAGGTCCACCCCCACGTAGGGATGCACCGCGGTCAGCGTGCTCGCCACCGTCCCGGCGCCGGCGTCGGCCCGGTAGCTGCCGTCCCCGCGTGCGTGCGAGAGCATCACCCCACCGAGCCACGCTCGGGAGTCCACCTCCGCGCCGAGCAGTGCCGTGGTCACCTCGCCCTCGACGCTCAGGCTCCCCTCGCGCCCCTCGAACCGCGACCACCCGCCGCGGCCCCACAGCGCCGCCGCCGGCCGATCCTCCGCCGCCGCGGAGGTCACCGAAAACGCGCTGCCGGCCAGCAGCTCGCCGCCGCTCATCGTGCGCGGCTGCTCCGGCCTGCCCGCCAGCCAGCGCGCCAGCTCCTGGTCGGCAAGCCGCGCCGATTCGTCCGCGTCGAGGCCGCCGGCGCCGGCGAGCTCCTGCCCGGCAAGCCGCGCCTGTGCACCGCCGCCGCCCCGCGCCGCCAGCCGCTCCCCGACCGCGTCCACCACCTGCTCGGCCAGCGTGCGCCCGAAGCGCGCCAGCCACGCCCGCGGCATCGGGTCCGTGTTCTCGATCGTGCCGGTCGCCTCCAGGTCGCCCGCGCGCGCGCCCACGACGTTCGACAGCCGCAAGCTGAACGTCTCGTGCCCCTCGTCGTGGCTGTCGTCGAGCACGGGCACGCTCACCGTCTTCGTCGTCTCGCCCGCGGCGAAGGTCAGCGTGCCGCTCGCCGCCGTGTAGTCCTCGCCCGCCGTCGCCGTGCCGTCGGATGTGGCGTAGTCCACCGTCACGGAGTGCCCCGCGCCTGTGAAGGCGCGGCTCAGCGACACCTCGAACTCCACCGCCTCGTCCGCACCCTCACGCGCCCGTGCGTCCGCCACCGAGAGCGCCGGGCGCCAGTCCACCTTGTGGCCGGAAGCATGGCCGAGGCCGGTGTGCCCGAGCGCCGCGTCCGTCCCGCCCGCCGTGCGGATCGTCCCGCCGCTCAGGGTCAGCGTGTCCGCGAGCACCGCGATCCCCTGCCTCGACAGGTTCGGCTCCACCACCGTGTGCGCGAAAATGAGGCTGCTCGTGCCGCTGCCGCTCGCGTAGGCCGCCTGCTTCTCGCCCCACTCCGCCGGGTCCATGTCGATGGACAGCGTCGGCGTGCCGGTCACCGTCACCGCCTCGCTGAACGTCGCCCGGATCCGGATCGTCTCGCCCAGCAGATAGGTGTCGCCCGAGGCCGGGCTCGACACCACCGCCACGCCGCTCACCGACGGCGGCCCCGGCGCCTTCACCGTCGCCGACACCGCGCTCGACAGCTTCCGCCCGTCCGGCGTGCACAACGCGCCCGTCGCCGTGCAGTCCGTCGTCGCCGGCAGCGACACCGTGACCTCCGCCCCCGAGGTCGGCTGCACCGTGACCGTCCAGCGCCGGTTGTCGCCCTTCACCACCCGCTTCGTGCGGGTCACCGTCGCGTTCGTCGCCTGAAGCGCCTCGGTGCGCAGCGTCGCCGAGGAAAGCTTCCGCACCAGCGCCTCGCTGAACACGAGACCGAAGCTGAACGCGCTGTCCCTGCCCCCGTGCGAGGCCGGCACATCGACGAACCGCGCCGTCAGCGGCGGCTGCCCCCCCGCCGTCCGCCAGTCCACCTTGTGGTTCGCGTCGTGGCCAAGGCCGTCATGCGAGAGGTTCGCGTCCGCGCCGTCCGCGCGGATCGTCCCGCCGGCGAGCTCCAGCGTGTCCTCCAGCACGGCGATGCCCTGCGTCGAGATGTTGGGCTCCACCACCGTGTGGACGAAGGTGAGGCTGTCCGTGCCGCCGCCGCTCGCGTAGGCCGCCCACTTCTCGCCCCACTCCGCCGGGTCCATGTCGATCTTGATGCGCGGCGTGCCCGTCACGTCCACCGGCCCGTCGAAGGTCACCCGGACCTGGATGGTGTCGCCGAGCCCGTAGGTCTGGTCCGCGCCCGCGCCCGAGGCCACCGACACGCCGGTCACCGCCGGCGGCGCCGGCGCCGTTACCGTCGCCGTCACCGCGTTCGACAGCCCCCGCCCGTCCGGCGTGCACAACGCGCCCGTCGCCGTGCAGTCGGTCGTCGCCGGCAGCGACACCGTGACCTCCGCCCCCGAGGTCGGCTGCACCGTGACCGTCCAGCGCCGGTTCTCGCCTTTCACCACCCGCTTCGTGCGGGTCACCGTCGCGTTCGTCGCCTCGAGCGCCTCGGTGCGCAGCGTCGCCGAGGAAAACTCCCGCACCAGCGCCTCGCTGAACTCGAGACCGAAGCTGAACGCGCTGTCCCTGCCCCCGTGCGAGGCCGGCACATCGACGAACCGCGCCGTCAGCGGCCGGCTGCCCCCCTGCCCCCCTGCCCCGGACGCGGTTGGGAGGCGCCCGCCGTCCACCTTGTGGTTCCGGTTGTGGGCGAGGCCCCCATGCGCAAGCGTCGCGTCCTCCCCGGCATCCGACGTGGACTCGATCGTGCCGCCGTTCAGTTCCAGCGTGTTCGCGAGCACCGCCACGCCCGCGCTCGACGAGTCGTCCTGCGCCACCGCGTAGGCGAACTCCAGCCTCGTCGTGCCACTGCCGCCCGTGTACTCCGCCCACTGCTCGTCTCCGTCCGACGAGCTGAAGTCGAGCTTCACCCGCGGCGTGCCGGTGACCGTCACCGCCTCGCTAAAGGTCAGCCGCACCCCGATGGTCTCGCCCTGCGCGTAGGTGTCGTCGCCGACCGGCTCCGACGACACCTCGACATTCGTGGCCTTGGGCAGACAGAGAGGAGCCGCCGCCCGGCGATAAGCGCCGGCCGTCTGAATGGCGGCCGCCTGAATGCCGGCCGCCTGAAAGCCAGCCGCTTGAACGCCGGCCGCTTGAACGCCGGACGCCTGAATGCCGGCCGCCTGAAAGCCGGCCGCCCGGCTGCCCGCCGCCTGAAAGCTGGCCGCCCCGAAAGGGCTGGCCCACGTCCCACAGTCAGGGACCACCGTCCGACCAGCAATGCCGTCCCACTGCATAGCTGCCACCTGGTTGCCGGAGGGGTCCTGGAGCGGGTTGCTGGTCGGCTTCGTGTAGCTCACCGTCACCTGCGCGCCGGACGCCGCCGCCGAGGCCAGGTTCAGCTTGAGCGTGTCCCCGGAAATCTCCACCGGATCGGTAGTCGCCAGTGTGGCCGGACTATTGCTCACCCTCACCGTAAACGCGCTCGCCGCCGGCTTGGAACTCGTGTCCAGTTGGGTGTAGAAGGTCATGGTCACCACCGTGCCGCTCACCTCCACAAGCCTGACCGCCGGCGTGGAGACGTTGCTCAACTTGATCGAGTTCCTTGGGTGTATGTCCCTCACCTCGTTGCCGGCAACGTCCCGGAGCTTGTTGACGGCCCCGCTGCTGAAGTACGCGTAAAACCAGGCACTGTAGCCCGGTGTCGCCCGTCTGACGCCACCGACCATCACCGTTTTGCCGCTGATCGTCACCGGTCCCTTTGACCAACAAGTGCTCCCGCAACCGCATCTGATCCCGGGAGGGCACGGGCACGGGAATTTCACCTGCGCCCAGAAGGCGCGCGCCGCCGGCACCGAGGTCGTGTCCAGCGTCTCGCTGAAGTAGAGGGTCATCGTCGTGCCGTCGATTTCACCCCGCACCAGCGTCGGCGGCGTGGTGTCCGGGGCCTGCGCGGCGGCGAACGGCGCCAGCGCGGTAGCGACGGCGGCCAGGAGCGCGAACGTACGGACGAGTTTCATGGCACTCTCCCTTGCCGGCCCTTGCCGGGCTTGCGTCGCGTCATCGCGGCCTGCAGTGCGCGCCGCCGCCCATCACCGGGCGTGCAGCTTCGTTCGCGATAGTCTCGGCCGCCGGCGAGACTCCGCACTGTCAGGTTTCCTCGCCCCGCCAGCCCCCTCCGGCGCCCACACGACATGCGAGCCTCGCCGAATGACAGGGACAGGGGCCGTCCACACTCCGACCGCATGCTGCCGGATTATACCAGGTCTTGTATAAAATGTGCGTACTAATACGGCCTTTTTCAATATTCATATCATCAACTTACCGGCGGCCGGAGAGGGCGGCGCGGAGACGGCCGCCGACCCCACGCCCGGACCGGCAACCGGCCGAGCACGGGTGAGCGCGCTGCGGCGCGAGCTGGCGGGCTGCTTCGACCTGACGGTCTGGCTCTCCTGCCCGCGCGAGAAGCGGGTCGCGCGTCTCGCCGGGCGCGGTGACACGCCGCCGGAGGAGATCGAGTACTGGCTGCCCTCCGAGGATGCCTACGTCGCCGCGCATGCGCCCCGGCAGCGCGCCCACCTGGTGGTCGACGCCAGCGCCGACGCGGCGGCCGGCGCCGGGCTGGTGACCAAGCGCTGGTCGCCGCCGCCGGCAGCGGGCTACCGGATGCGGGAGTCGTAGTCGGCTACCGATGCCGCCACCAGCCGGCGGTACCTTCTCGATCGGCGGAATCCGCTTCACCCGGTGCGGTCATGGCCGCCGCTCCGGCATCCGTGACCGCACCGTCGCGTCATCGCGGCCTGCAGTGCGCGACGCCGCGCATCAGTACCGGGCGTCCAGCTTCAGCCGGATGCCGTGCTGCGGCCCGGAGTCGTTGACCGGCTCGGTCCGGATCGCCTCGACGCCGAGGTCGAACGACGACGTCGCGCTCCGGGCGAGCCCGAGCTTCCAGCCGAGGCGGAACTCGCGCGCGGTGTCGGACAGCGCCACGCCCAACTCCGGCGTCGCGGTGAGGCGCTCGCCGAAGGCGGGGAAGCCGTAGCCGAACTTCAGTTCCAGCCGACGGCTGTCCAGGCCGTCGCCGGTAGCAGCCAGGCCGGCCAGGGTCGGCCGCCCGAGCAGCGCCCGGCTGCCGCCGGTGGCCGCCGCGCCCACGGTCTGGGTGACAGTCAGCGACGCTCCCCGCTCGGAGGCCGGGTCCGGGTCCCAGGCGAGCGAGCCGGACAGGCCGAGGTCGCGGAAGCCGTCGAACTCCTCGGTCAGCAACCCGCGCGCCGCCACCTGCGCCGACAGCCCGAGCGCCGGGGCCGACCAGGCCAGCCCGCCGCCCACGTCCATCCCGTAGCCGGTCTCCGCGTCACCGCCGTCGTGGCGCACCCCGACCGCGACCGTCGGCTCCACCGTGCCGCCGCGCCCCAGCCCGATCCGGTAGCCGCCGTCGAGCCCCAGCCTGATCCGCGTGGCGTCCGCCTGCGCTTCCGCCAGCCCCGATGCCTCCGCGGAACCGGTGCGCACCCAGTAGGCGTCGGTCTCGATGGCCAGCGAGAAGCCGCTCCCGGCGGTCGGCTCCACCAGCCGCCCGCGCGCGCCCAGCGCCGCCAGCACCAGCGACAGGTCGGTCTCCAGCGCCGCCGCCCCCTCGGGCGTGAGCGTGAGCCCGCCCAGCCCCAGCCCGCCGGCCGCCCACGCGGTCAGCCGCTCGCTCAGGTCCACCCCCACGTAGGGATGCACCGCGGTCAGCGTGCTCGCCACCGTCCCGGCGCCGGCGGCGGCCCGGTAGCTGCCGTCCCCGCGTGCGTGCGAGAGCATCACCCCGCCGAGCCACGCCCCGGAGTCCACCTCCGCGCCGAGCAGCGCCGTGGTCACCTCGCCCTCCACGCTCAGGCTTCCCTCGCGCCCCTCGAACCGCGACCACCCGCCGCGGCCCCACAGCGCCGCCGCCGGCCGATCCTCCGCCGCCGCGGAGGTCACCGAAAACGCGCTGCCGGCCAGCAGCTCGCCGCCGCTCATCGTGCGCGGCTGCTCCGGCGTGCCCGCCAGCCAGCGCGCCAGCTCCTGGTCGGCAAGCCGCGCCGATTCGTCCGCGTCGAGGCCGCCGGCGGAAAGCTCCTGCCCGGCAAGCCGCGCCTGTGCACCGCCGCCGCCCCGCGCCGCCAGCCGCGCCCCGACCGCGTCCACGACCTGCTCGGCCAGCGTGCGCCCGAACCGCGCCAGCCACGCCCGCGGCATCGCGTCCGTGTTCTCGATCGTGCCGGTCGCCTCCAGGTCGCCCGCGCGCGCGCCCACGACGTTCGACAGCCGCAAGCTGAACGTCTCGTGCCCCTCGTCGTGGCTGTCGTCGAGCACGGGCACGCTCACCGTCTTCGTCGTCTCGCCCGCGGCGAAGGTCAGCGTGCCGCTCGCCGCCGTGTAGTCCTCGCCCGCCGTCGCCGTGCCGTCGGATGTGGCGTAGTCCACCGTCACGGAGTGCCCCGCGCCTGTGAAGGCGCGGCTCAGCGACACCTCGAACTCCACCGCCTCGTCCGCACCCTCACGCGCCCGTGCGTCCGCCACCGAGAGCGCCGGGCGCCAGTCCACCTTGTGGCCGGAAGCATGGCCGAGGCCGGTGTGCCCGAGCGCCGCGTCCGTCCCGCCCGCCGTGCGGATCGTCCCGCCGCTCAGGGTCAGCGTGTCCGCGAGCACCGCGATCCCCTGCCTCGACAGGTTCGGCTCCACCACCGTGTGCGCGAAAATGAGGCTGCTCGTGCCGCTGCCGCTCGCGTAGGCCGCCTGCTTCTCGCCCCACTCCGCCGGGTCCATGTCGATGGACAGCGTCGGCGTGCCGGTCACCGTCACCGCCTCGCTGAACGTCGCCCGGATCCGGATCGTCTCGCCCAGCAGATAGGTGTCGCCCGAGGCCGGGCTCGAGACCACCGACACGCCGCTCACCGACGGCGGCCCCGGCGCCTTCACCGTCGCCGACACCGCGCTCGACAGCTTCCGCCCGTCCGGCGTGCACAACGCGCCCGTCGCCGTGCAGTCGGTCGTCGCCGGCAGCGACACCGTGACCTCCGCCCCCGAGGTCGGCTGCACCGTGACCGTCCAGCGCCGGTTGTCGCCCCTCACCACCCGCTTCGTGCGGGTCACCGTCGCGTTCGTCGCCTGAAGCGCCTCGGTGCGCAGCGTCGCCGAGGAAAACTTCCGTACCAGCGCCTCGCTGAACACGAGACCGAAGCTGAACGCGCTGTCCCTGCCCCCGTGCGAGGCCGGCACATCGACGAACCGCGCCGTCAGCGGCGGCTGCCCCCCCGCCGTCCGCCAGTCCACCTTGTGGTTCGCGTCGTGGCCAAGGCCGTCATGCGCGAGGTTCGCGTCCGCGCCGTCCGCGCCGATCGTCCCGCCGGCGAGCTCCAGCGTGTTCTCCAGCACGGCGATGCCCTGCGTCGAGATGTTCGGCTCCACCACCGTGTGGACGAAGGTCAGGCTGTCCGTGCCGCCGCCGCTCGCGTAGGCCGCCCACTTCTCGCCCCACTCCGCCGGGTCCATGTCGATCTTCAGCCGCGGCGTGCCCGTCACGTCCACCGGCCCGTCGAAGGTCACCCGGACCTGGATGGTGTCGCCGAGCCCGTAGGTCTGGTCCGCGCCCGCGCCCGAGACCACCGACACCCCGGTCACCGCGACCGGAACCGGCGCGAGCCGCCAGTCCACCTTGTGCGCGGGGTCGTGGTCGCGGCCCGCATGAGAGAGCGCCGCATCCACCTGCGCCGCCGCCGCCCTGATGGTCCCGCCGTCGAGCGCCAGCGTGTCCGCGAGCACCGCGACGCCCTCGGTCGCCAGGTTCGGCTCGACCACCTGGTAGACGAATACCAGCGTGTCCGTGCCCGATCCGCTCCGGTAGAGCGCCCGCTTCTCGCCCGACTCAGCCGGGTCCAGGTCGACGGTCAGCGCCGGCGTCCCGCCGGCGCTATCGACCTCCACCGCCGCGCTGAACGTCACCGCCACCCGGACCCGCTCGCCGAGCGCGTAGGTGGCGTCGCTTCCTGCGTCCGAGACCACCGCCACGCCCGTCACCCGGGGCACCCCGGTGACGTTCTCAAGGGCGATGCGCACGTACCGCCACTCCACCCCGTCGCCGATAGGCAGCACCTCGGGCGCCTTCACCAAGTTTCCGGCGAGGTCCCGCAGCGCCCCGCCCGCGCCGTCCGCGCCGTCGGCGCGCCGGATGTAGAGTACCTGGTTGCGCGTCAGCCGGCCGACCTCCGCCCGCGGATTGCCCGCGCCCATACCGACCGTCACCACCGAGTCCTCGACCGACACTACGCCGGTGGCGTCGAAGTTGGACCAGAGGATCTCCGTCGACAGGTCCACCATGAACCGGCCCCCCGTCGCGCCCGCGTCCAGCGCCTCGTTGAAGAAGAGCTTCATCGTCCCGCCGTCGACCTCGCCCCGCAGCAGCCGCGGCGGCGCCGCGTCCACCTTGTGCGCCGGGTCGTGCGCGAGGCCCGCGTGGCCGAGCACCGCCGCGGCATCGGTCGCAACCGACCTGATGGCGCCGCCGTCGAGCTCCAGCGTGTCCGCGAGCACCGCCACGCCCGCGGCCGATTCGTCCGGCGCCGCCGCGGTCCAGGCGAAGGTGAGCGCCGTCGTGCCGGAGCCGCTCTCGTACGCCGCCCAGCGCTCGCCCGTGCCGTCGTCGCCACCGAGGTCGAGCTTCAGCCGCGGCGCCCCGCCTTCGGTGTCCACCTCTACCGCCTCGCCGAAGGTCAGCGCCACCTGCACGGTGTCGCCCGCCGCGTAGGTGTCGTCACCGCCCGCATCCGAGACCACCGCCGCCGCGGACACGGTTGCGCGCCGCCCGCCGTACACCTTGTGGTTCCGGTTGTGGGCGAGGCCCTTATGCGCAAGTGCCGCGTCCTCCCCGGCATCCGACACGGACTCGATCGTGCCGCCGTTCAGCGCCAGCGTGTTCGCGAGCACCGCCACGCCCGCGCTCGACGAGTCGTCCTGCGCCACCGAGTAGGCGAACTCCAGCCTCTTCGTGCCGCTGCCGCCCGCGTACTCCGCCCACTGCTCGTCTCCGTCCGACGAGCTGAAGTCGAGCTTCACCCGCGGCGTGCCGGTCACCGTCACCGCCTCGCTGAAGGTCAGCCGCACCCCAATGGACTCGCCCCGCGCGTAGGTGTCGTCGCCGACCGGCTCCGACGACACCTCGACATTCGTGGCCTTGGGCAGACAGAGAGGAGCCGCCGCCCGGCTAAAAATGCCGGCCGCCCGATAGCCGGGCGCCTGAAAGCCGGCCGCCCGGGTGCCGGCCGCCATCCCACATTGAGGACTCGCGTCCCGATCACCAACGCCTGTCACCTGATAGCTTGCCACCTGGTTGCCGGAGGGGTCCTGGAGCGGGTTGCTGGACGGCTTCGTGTAGCTCACCCTCACCGTCGCGCCGGCCGCCGCCGCCGAGGCCAGGTTCAGCTTGAGCGTGACGCCGGCAATTTCCACCGGATCGGTAGTCGCCAGTGCGGCCGGATTATCGCCCACCGTCACCGCAAACGCGCTCGCCGCCGGCTTGGAGCTCGTGTCCAGCTTGTTCTCGAAGGTCATGGTCAGCACAGTGTTGCTCACCGTCATAACCCAGACCGACGGCGCGGTGACGTTGTCCAAAGAGTAAGCAAATGGTCGTATGTACCTCACCTCGTTGCCGGCAACGTCCCGGAGTTTGTTGACGGCTCGGCTGCTTCTGTACTCATACAACCAGACACGCCGGCCCGATACCGCCCGTGACATGCCGCTGACCACCACCTTTTTGCCGCTGATCTCCACCGCTCCGCTGGCAAAACAAGTGTGGGCGCAGACATCGCGGAAACCGGGCAGGCCCCAGCCGCTGGGGATGCCGTGGGGGTTGTGGCTGCACAACAGGTGCTCCTGATACGTCCAGAAGGCGCGGGCCTCCGGCACCGAGTCCTCGTCCAGCGCCTCGTTGAAATAGAGGGTCAGCGTTCTGCCGTCGATTTCACCCCGCACCAGCGTCGGCGGCGTGGTGTCCGGGGCCTGCGCGGCGGCGAACGGCGCCAGCGCGGTCGCGACGGCAGCGAGCAGCACGAACGTACGGACGAACTTCATGGCAGCCCCTGACCTAACCCTAACTCATGGTTGGTTATCATGTCCAGATCATCTCATGATCTCTTGATGGACTCTCCATTACGTATACTGATCCCGTACACCGTGTCCATCCCGCCCAGTGGCACGGCTCGACCAGCATCCGCCGCGTGTCGCGGGTCAGAAGGGCGAGCGGGAACTGCTGGGCGAGGCGTAGCCGCCGGCGATCAGAGCTGGAGCGGATTACGCCACTTCAGCGCCGGGAACCGGGCGAAGTCCGTGTCCGTGCTGTGCAGCTCGTACCCTCGGGCGATCGCCAGGGCGGCCAGATGAGCGTCCGTGGTGAGGTTGCCGGCAGTGCCGAGATTGCCCAGCAGATCGCGGAGCAGATCGAAGTGTCGAGACGACGGCGCCGCCACATGCACCTGAGGCAGTGCGAGCCACGAGCCGAGCCGATCGAGAACATCCGTCACGGGCAGCGGATTCGCGAGAATCGACCGGTGAGTGGTGATACGGATGAATCCGAGCATGGCTACCCAGGCCAGTCCCACACCGACCGTGCCGGCCAGCAGGTCGTCCCACCAGCGCCGAGCCGCATCGTGCGCCGGCGAGTCGGCGTTGTGAGCATGGATGAGCAGGTTGACGTCAGGGAGGATCAACCGAGTCCGGTCTCCCTGTTGTGGCGCGCGACGAACGCCTCCGCCTCCAATTCGTCAGCGAGTTGGTTGAGCTTGTCGAGGTCCACTCCAGGCCGAAAGCCAAAGTGATGAGGCTTGGTCTTCGGCGGAGTGCCGTGTCCGGCCGCCGGTTGTCCCAGCCCTTGCCGGATGGCCTGATTCACCACTTCCTTGAAGGACACTCCCAACTTCCCAGCCCTCTCCTTGAGCACCGCGGCAAGATCATCCTCCAAGGTCAGCGTCGTGCGCATGGAGACATCATGACACTCCGTTACATGATGTCAAGTCATCGCATTGACTCATCGAAAATCTAACCGTAGCGAAAGCATGCCTCATCTAAAAATCTAACCGAACGGGCTGGACCTTCCGGGTCCGGTTGGAGCCTCTCCGAGGGACGTGAGGAGGTTCCGGAGGAGATGGGGTTGAAGATGAGTTCAAGGCGAGAGCTCACCGAGCAGCACGCGCAGCGGTATCGTCGGGCGGGCAAGAAGGAGAAGGGGCGCATACTCGACGAGTTCGTCGAGTCGACCGGGTACCAGCGCAAGTACGCGATCCATCTGTTGACCTGGTGGGGACGGACCCGCATGGTGCGAGTCGACGGCACACTGGTGAAGCTGGTGGTCGGGCGTCCGCGGCCTGCCCAGCGCCGCGTGCGACCGCGGCGCTACGACCAGGAGGTGCTGGTCGCTCTGAAGCTGATCTGGTACGTGTTCGACTGCATGTGCGGCAAGCGCCTGGTGGTCGTGCTGCGCACCATGCTGCCGACGCTGGAGTCGTTCGGCGAGATCGAGCTGACCGCAGCGGTGCGCGGCAAGCTGCAGACCATCAGCGCCGCGACCATCGACCGGCTGCTGCAGCAGGAGCGCGCACGGCTGCGCCTGAAGGGTCGCACGCACACCAAGCCGGGCACCCTCCTGAAGGATCAGATCGCGATCCGAACCTTCGCTGACTGGGACGAGCAGGAGCCGGGCTTCTTCGAGATCGACTTGGTGGGCCATGAAGGCGGCAACGCGTCAGGCGACTTCTGCCACACGCTCACCATCACCGACGTTGACACCGGCTGGGTCGACCTGTACGGCGTGCAGAACAAGGCGCAGCGCTGGACCCACGAGGCGATCGACGCTGCCCGGCAGAGCCTGCCGATCGTGATGCGGGGGATCGACACCGACAACGGCAGCGAGTTCATCAATCATCATTTGCTGCGCTATTGCGAAGCGCACGGCATCACGTTCACTCGGGGTCGCCCGCATCGCAAGAACGACACCTGCTACGTCGAGCAGAAGAATGGCCACGTGGTGCGACGGGCGGTCGGCCACCTGCGTTACGACACCGACCGGGAACTGGCTGCCCTCAACGCGATATACCGCCCGCTGTGCCTGCTGGTGAACTTCTTCTATCCCTCGGTGAAGCTGGTGAAGAAAACCCGCACCGGCAGCAAGGTGCGCCGCATCTATGACGACCCGCAGACGCCGTATCACCGCATGCTGGCCTCCGAGTCGGTGAGCGAGAAGGTGAAGAACCGCCTCAAGCAGCAGTACGCGACGTTGAATCCGGTCGCCCTCAAGCGCGAGCTGACCAGGTTGACCGAGGATCTGCTGCAGCTGAACGTCAGCAAGACCGCCAAGGCCGCACCAAGCACGGTGCAAACACCGAGCGAGGAGCGTGGTGGCAGCGGTCGCACGGCAAAATGACCCTCTCAGGCGGGTCTGACGGTCGATAATCGGAGAATGGGCGGTCAGCGATGAGAAAACGTCGCCTCAGCCGCGCTGTAAGGCCCCTCCACGACACGAGGTGGTGTCTGGATACCCCCGTGTCTATGCATAACCATGCAATTCAGTGCAACTTTATCCGCGACCGTAAGCCGGGTGGCGGAGTCCCGGTGCCGTCCCTGCAGTGCCTCGGCGAGGCGATTGCGGACCGCTGCCAGCCGGCTGCGTACCCGCCTGATGCTCTTTTCCAGGGCCCGGCGCACCGGTTCACGACCCGTGCGTCGGGCTCCGGCGGCGCAAGGTCATGGCTCGGCAGCGCGTCAAGGTTGAACTGCTCGCGCAGGTACTTGAAGAAGTTCTCCTGCGACCAGCGCGAGAACATGGCGCCGGCGACCTGCGCCAACGGCATCTGCGGGTGCGTGGTGATCACCGCCACCTGACGACCGTTGGCCAGACGCCGCCGGATCTGGCGCACCACCAGCCCGTTGCGCAGCATGATCGGCTGCTCGGCCAGATCAACCGCAGTCGTGCTGGTGCCGGCGGGACCATGGATCGGTACCTCGAAGGTGTGGAAGTCTTCCGGCAGCCAGTCCGCGCCGTTGAAGTTCTTGTGCCAGGTGATGCAGGCGATGCCACGCCGGGCCAGGCGCTTGAACAGGTCCGGGCTCCAGCCCTCGCGGTCGAACACCAGGGTCAGCTGCGGGGTACCGGCCGGTGCTCCGGTCAGGTCGGGGGCCGCTTCGGTCACCACCCCCAGGTGCTGCAACTGCGGCACCACGTCGTGCTTGATCGCATTCACCGGCTTCGGGTCCAGCGCCTTGTGCAGGCACAGCAGCGGTGCGCCGCCGAGGGCGTTGATCCAGTAGCTCACCGACGCCGGCAGACACAGCTTCTGGCGTGCGACGAAGTGTTTCGGCAACCGCCCGTTGCGCCCGGTGTACACCTTCACGTGGCCATCCACGGCCAGCGTCGTCCAGTCGTCGTCGTGCTCGCTGGCCCAGGTACGCGCCAGTACCGATTGCCAATCGCGCACGGTGTGCTCGGCGCTGGCCAGCAGCCTGATCTTGCGGCGCAGCGTCTTGGTCTCCGGACAGCGGTCGAGGCCGAGGATGGCGCCCCACTCGCCGGGTGCCTGGTAGCGCAGGCTCTCGGGGTTGCGCACCCGGGCCAGGGTCATGCAGGCGACGAACAGGAGGATGGTGGTCAGGCCGTAGAATCCGGCCGGCAGGCGGAACAGGCGGTTGGCGGCGGTGAGCAGGCCCTCGCGCAGCAGCATCGCCAGTGCGGCCAGCACGCCGCCGCCAGCGACCGCGTGGGCGGGCTCGACGAACGCTGGTGTGGCCTCGGTCAGCAGGCCGGCTCTGGCGAGCGTGCGGCGTTCCACGTCGCGCGCCGCGCGGCCCATGGGCGCGTGCTTGTCGCGGGCGTCGCGGCTGGCGCGCTCAGTGGCGACCGCCGGGTCGCTGACCGCGGCGGCGGTGCTGACCGGGTGATCAGTGGTGGTGGCCGCCGGCGCAACCTCGGCGCTGGCGGCGGGCTCCCGGGTGGGATCTGTGATGACGCCGGCGCGGCGGTTCTCGTTGAAGGTGCTCACCGGGATGCCGAGTTCGCGAGCGCAGGCTGAGCCGCTCATCCCGGAAGCGAGCAGCTTGGCTGCCTGGTCCGCCATCTCGGCGTCGTCCACGGTGGCCTCCACGGCACCGCGCCGGCTGACTCCGGTCGGGCTACGCCCTCCGTCCGTCAGCGGGGTACAGCATCTCCTCCGCCCCGTTCGATCCCGACGGCTCCGGTGTCGCAACCTCGTCGCCTACCCCGTCCCGGCGGTGGGGAATTGTCATGACCCTGCCCCGGGCAACGCACCTCGGTGCAGTTGTCCGGGGCGCCTCGCTCCGTGCGCTCCGCAGCAACCTGCGCGCCGCTCGCGGCGTGGGCGGCATCACCCGGCTCGGCAAATGACTTCTGAGCGTCTCTGACGCCCGTATATCCGTGAGCCAGACGGTCGGCGTCAAGAAATGTCGCCTCAGCCGCGCTGTAAGGCCTCTCCGCGACACGAGGTGGTGTCTGGACATCCCCGTGTCACCAGCACCGAAGTCGCCTCCAGACCCGTCCGCCCCCTCTTCGGTCAGCGACACGACACGGCACCGACCACCTCCCTGCCGTTGACGCCTCCTCATCCGCGCCGACCAACCAGATACGCCCCCGGTCGCGTTGGTGTGCTTGAATCAACCCGGCCGGTCGCCCAGCAGCCTATCCACTTATCCACAATTTATGAGTCTCCCCCCCTCGCGCTCCCCCCTCGTTCTCCGCCTCCCTTTCGGTTAGATTCTTACGTGAGGCACGCTCACCGTAAGGTTAGATTTTTACGTGAGGCAATAGGGTTCGCGTCCGACCACAACAAGAGGCCCGTTACCAGACCTGAGTCAGGTCGACGGCTGCGTCCGCCGGGTTCGCCATCGCTGGCCGGCGTGCCGGTCGCGGTGGTGGCCGATCCGCGGTCGCCCGACCGCTGGAACGTGTTCTCGCGGCGCACCGGCGCCGGCGTCGTGCAGTTCGCGGCCCACGAGCGCGGCATCCGCGATCCGCAATCGGGCACGGGTGTGGGACGCCACCACCGGCGTGGTCGTCGCCGGCCCGTCCGACGCGCAGCCGCTGCTGCGCATCCCCGCGCTGACGTCGTTCCCGCGCACCTGGGGTTGTTGCCGCCGCGCGTCGGCGCCGCCGGCGCCGGTTCCCCCGGAGCACCGCCGCTCCGCGGCGCCCCGCCCAGGCTGCCACCCGCTCCGTCACTGCCCGGCGGGCGGCCGTGGCTGCGGTCGCTGCGCTCGAACAGGCTCTGCAGTTGCGCCGCGTTGCTCAGGTTCAGCTTGCCGTCCTGCAGCAACTCGCGCGCCGTAGCGGGCCACTGTGAGCCCGGCAAATCGCGTCAAGGGGTGCGCGCAACTTCTTTGCGATTCTCTCCATGTCCCCGATCTGTCGGCACGGCGGGGTTGCCTTGTACTGGGCAAGTCCTGCCGCCTTCGGCGTTCGCACCCCAGCCGCGTGTGGACCGGTGCACGGCTCGCGTTATAGAGTAGGCTGCACGTCATGGCTGTAGTTTCGGTACCGCGCCCATTGCAGGATCGCCTGGGAGAGGATGCCACGGCGTCGCTCGTGGAGATGCTGCGCCAGCTCGAGGAGGAGCAGGAAGAGCGGCGCGAAGTACAGAAAGAGCATCTGTTCCAGCTTCTGGAGGAACGGTTCCTCCGCCACGTGGCGGATTCCGAACATCGGACTCGCAAGGAACTGGGCCAGGAGATTGCCAACCTGCGCAAGGAGTTCGGCCAGGAGATCTCCGACGTGCGCAAGGAGCTCGGCCAGGAGATTGCCGACCTGCGCAAGGAGTTCGGCCAGGAGATTGCCGACCTGCGCAAGGAGTTCGGCCACGAGATTGCCGACCTGCGCAAGGAGTTCGGCCACGAGATTGCCGAAGTACGCAAGGAGATCTCCGGGGTGCGCAAGGAGATATGGGACGTGCGCAAGGAGATATGGGACGTGCGCAAGGAGATATGGGACGTGCGCAAGGAGATATCGGACGTGCGCAAGGAGATTACCACCCAAACGCGGTGGATACTCGTGGTGATGGGAGCCGCGGCGGTGCTGATCCCGATCATGCAGCGGGTCATGGCGACCCTTATGCCGTAGCGCCCCGAAACCACCGGCTGCCGCGGCGATTCCGGCCCAACGGGCCTGCCGTGGAGCCTGCCGGAATTAGCCAGGCTCCTGGAGATCGTCGAGCGGAAGACTTGCCGTTGCCGCGGCACCTGCACTAGTATCCGCTTCCATGCAACTCAAAGCGCCGGCGCGTGAGTTCCCGCCGCTGGAACGGGTGCGCAGAGACCTGCGCGTCAAGTGGTACCGCTGCCCGATCGAGCCGGCTCGGCTGCGCGAGCTGATGCGGCGCAGCGACCTGCGGGGCGCCTTTCAGACCCTCGGCCACCTGGGCCTGTGGGCCGCCTGCGGCGCAGCCACCGCCTGGTTCTTCACCCAGGGCATGTGGCTGCCGTTCGCGATCGCGCTGTGGTGCCAGGGCACGGTGGGCACCTTCCTCCGCGGTCTCGGCACCCACGAGCTCGGCCACGGCACCGTGTTCCGGACCAAGTGGCTCAACAAGTTCTTCCTGGTGCCGATGTCGATGCTGACCTGGTGGAGCTACCACGAGTACGCGATGAGCCACACCTACCACCACCGCTACACCCTGTACCCGGAGGGCGACCGCGAGGTCGTGCTGCCGATCGACCTGCCCCTGAAGCCGCTGCAGATCCTGCAGCGCCTCACTTTCAACGTGCAGGGCATGATCCAGATCGTCGGCGCCACCGTGCGCATGGCCATTCCCCGCTACCGCCGCGACCTGACCAGCATCCGCACCAGCGAGTGGACGGAAGCGCTGTTCAAGGTGGCCCCCGAGGTGGAGCGCAAGGCGGTGCGCTTCGCCCGGCTGACCATCCTGTTCCACGCATCGCTGCTGGTGCTGTCGGCGCTGACCGGCGCCTGGTGGATTTCGATCGTGTGCACCGGCTTCCTGTTCTGCGGCAACTGGCTGGCCGGCCTGGTGGGCACGCCGATGCACATCGGGCTGATGGACGGCGTGCCCGACTTTCGCATGTGCGTGCGCTCCAACCGGCTCGACCCGTTCACGTCGTTCCTGTACTGGCGCATGAACTGGCACACCGAGCACCACATGTTCGCCGGCGTGCCGTGCTACAACCTGAAGAAGCTGGCGCGCGAGATCGCTCCCGACATGCCGGAGCTGCGCACCCTGTGGCAGAGCTGGCGGGAGATGATCGACATCGAGAAGCGCCGCCGCACCGAGCCCGGCTACCAGTACCAGACCCCGCTGCCGCCAACCGCGCATCCCGCGGTGCTGGCCGAAGATCAGGTGGCCACCCGCAAGGGCGAGCGCGCCCGAATGGAGTCCTCGATCGGCGAACTTGCCCCAGTAGGCCAGTAGCCGGACCGATGCCTGCCGTACGTCGTGGCCTCGGCGGCATGAGGTCGCCGGCGCGCGGAAGCCGACCGGCGCGAGGGTGGAGGCGGCAACCGAGGCGGGAGGCGGAGTGAGCAACCTGGAGATCTACCTGCCGGCGCCGAACCGCGTGCAGTTGCGCCGGTACGAGGATGCGCCGCTCGGCAGCGGCGAAGTGCGCGGGCGAACCCTGGCCTCGATAGACAGTCCCGGCTCGATACTCGCGATACTCGGCGGGGCGATGCCGGAGTCGCTGCCTGCCCGCCCCGGGCACGCCGCCGTCTTCAAGGTCGACGAGGTGGGCAGCGAAGTGACTTCGGTGGCGCGCGACGACCGCCTGCTCTGCCAGGGCTCCAGCCGCTCCATGCAGCAGTTCGTCTCTCACCTGACCGCTCCGGTCCCGGCGGGTCTGGACCCGGTGACCGCGGTGCTGGCGCGGCTGATGGGGGTGTCCATGACCACGCTGATGACCACCGCGGCGCGGCCGGGCGACCTGGTCGCGGTCACCGGGCTCGGTCCGGTCGGCTACCTGGCGGCCCACCTGTTCCGGCTCGCCAACTACGAGGTGATCGCCGCCGACCCCGACGCGCGCCGCCGCCGGCTGGCCGCCGACTCCGGGATCACCCGGGTGTATGCGCAGTTGCCGGCCGACGATGCGGCCGTTGCCGGGTGCGTCGACCTGGTGGTGGAGTGCTCCGGCAACGAGGCCGCCGTGGCGGACGCCTGCCGGGTGGCCGCCACCGGCGCCGAGGTGGTGCTGGTGGGGACGCCGTGGATTCGCAACACCGAGATGTACGCGCAGGAGATCCTGAAGGAGGTGTTCTACCGCCTGCTGACGCTGCGCAGCGGCTGGGAATACGAGATTCCGCTGCGCCGCATGCCGTTCGCGCATGGCGGCCACAACCGCGACTACAGCAACGCCCGCCACACCGTGTTCTCGGGCTATGAAAAAGCGCTCGCCTGGCTCGCCGCCGGCCGCATCCCGCTGGCCGGCATGGTGCGCACCGTCTCGCCACGCGACGCAGCCGCTGTCTACCGCAGCCTGCAGCGCCGCGAGTACGAAGAGCTGTTCCTGATCTGGGACTGGACCGCGCTGTAGCTCCGCTTGTGGGGAGCGTCTACCTCAGCGTAACCTCTGCGACGGCTACTTGCCGACCTCAACGATGGGCGCCCGGTATCGCACGCACGCGGATGCGACGCTCGCTGATGACCGAGAAGTGTCCCTTCCACTGCACTTGCGACGCAAGGCTGTCGGCCACGAATTGTGGCACGGTGTCTTTCGACATGCTGGCGAGACGGAACAGCACGATGCCATGCGACACCGGCATACGCGCTCGGAACGCCAGGTCTCCGAAATCCTTGTCGAAGGTCACCAGGAGACGCGATTCTTCCGAGGCGCGGCTCAGTACTTCGGTGTCTGCGATACCCGGTTCCCCTTCGGACACCCATGCGACGTCGTGTCCCGCGCTACGTAGTATCTTTACTGCGTCGCCTGGCACATTCTCGTCAGCGAGTATCCTCATGCCCTGAAGGGCTATGCAGCTCCGATCGGAAACACCCTCTCCGAACGGAGTACATCACCGGCATACTGGAGACAGGCCCTGATGTCATCGGTGCTCAGGCGCGGATAGTTCGCAAGGATATCGGTTTCGCTCCATCCCTGAGCCAGCAGGTCGATGATGAACTCCACCGCCAGCCGGGTTCCTCGTACCACCGGCTTGCCCGTGAGCACGGCCTCGTCAGCGACGATTCGTTCTTGCCAATCCATGTTCCGGTCCTCCCGTTTCTCCTCCGGCCCCAGCATCAGATTCTCCTCGTTGGATAAAATAGCGCGAGTTCGATGGAACCACAATCGCTGACACCGTGGCGGGGTCCTGATGTCCGCCGGAGTTCGCGTCCGGTCGGGCTTTCTCAACCTATCCGCAACAAAGCGCGGCACCGACCGGTACGGCCACAACGACTTCCGCCGGCGATCAGCTCAAGCCACCGACCCGAGGCCGTTCTTCGCGACCAGTGTCAGGAGTTTCAGCGACGCGCCGCGAGGACGCTTCTCGCCGCGCTCCCACTGGCTCACCAGACCCGCGGTCACATTGAGATAGCGGGCGAACACCGCTTGGCTCGCGTTCTCCTGCAATCGGATTGCGCGGATTCTCTCAGGCGTCATGTCCTCGACCGGCGTCAGGCACATCTCGTCGAACGCCTTCATGGTCCGCTTGCCCATCACACCCGCATCTGTCAGACCCAGCGCCGTCTCATGAGCCGCCGCGAGTGGCTCGCTCTTGTACTGCTCAGTCATCGCACTCGACCTCCGAAATCGTCCCGTTCGCGAGTGCCGATCGCATGCCGGCCTCGTCCATTCCAAGCATCTCCTCCGCGAGCAACCGGAACGCAACGCATAAACGGTTTGGTCTTGAACGTACGGAGCCCGAAACTCCGTCTTGCGGGATCCCAATCGGAGACCAATATAGCACTTAGTGCTACATCGAATCAGTTCGCCGCTGAACGGCGGGCCGGGAAAGCTCGGCACGGGCTCCCCGATGTGGCCTGACTATTCACCCAGCATGCCGCGTGGCGTCACGGGTCTCCACGATGGCACGATCACGAACCGGCGCGACGGCTCGCGTCATGCGACTTCACGGTGCGCCCGGGTTCTCATTCGGCACACTCGCCGGGTGGGCATGGCGCGGAGCGTGGCGCAACCTGTGGTGCGCACGGCACCGAATTCTGAGGTTCCACAGCTCGGTAGCGCCGCCGAGCGCGAACGGCACCACGTGGTCGATCTCCAGCCGATAGCGTGAACCGCAGCGCCGGCCGCTGTGCGGGTCGACATAGCTGCAACAACCGTTGTCGCGGCGCCACACATCCCGCCTCACGGCCACCGAAATGTACCGTGACCGGGAGCCCGGCAACGCGCCGAAGCCGTTCAACGCGGCGAGGTGCCGCTCCAGGGCCGGCGACCGTTCCACCGCGCCTTGCGCGGCTGCGTACGCCAGCCGCTTCGCCGCCGAAGTGGTGTGCCCTCCGCTGCTCCACACCGCCGCGGACGTCACGCTGCCGGGGTGGGTCCCGGTATGCCGCTTTGACGCCGAAGCGGGCCGCCCGCCGCCTGCGCTTGGCGCCGCCCGCGAAGTGCGACCGGGTTCGACTTCCCCGTGCCGCTTCGCCGCCGAAGTGGTGTGGTCGCCGCTGTTCGGTGCCGTCGCCGGTGACGCGCTGCTGTGCTCGGGTTTCGAGGGGCGCTTCGGCACCGAAGGACCGGGCACACCATCCCGCACCGCCGCGGACGGTGCGTCACCCTGCTCGACTTCGCTCTGCCGTTCGACATCGCTCCCCTGCGCGCGCACCACGCTTTGCTGCACCGTTTCCGTATCGCGCCGCGCCGGCTTGTTCGCGGTTCGCGCGCCGTTGACCGAGCCGCGACCGCCGGTGGCCCGCGGCCGCGCCGGGTCGTAGCGGTCCAGACCGTCCCGCACCAGCCGCGCGATGAGCGCGCCTGGCGTCAGGTGCGGATTCGTGTGCGACAGCAACATCTGCAGCTTCTCCAGCCCATGCCGGCACTCCGCGTCGATCGTCGTCTTCAACTCCCAGCGCCCGCAGCCGAGCGCGCGCATGCGGTCGCTCGGCTGCGCCAGCTCCGGGTCCACCTCGGCCAGCATCTGCTGCACTTCGCGGGTGCTCTTGCCCGCCGCCTGCTTGACCAGTTCCTCCCGCGCCGCCGCGTCCAGCACCGGCCCGACTACCGGTGCCGGGCCCGACTCGCCGGTGTGCACCGGTGGCGCCGGCGCCGGTTCCCCCGGTGCGCCGGCATTGCGCGGCGTCCGGCCCGGGCCGGCACCGGTTCCGTCACTGCCCGGCGGACGGCCCCTGCTGCGTTCGCTGCGCTCGAACAGGTTCTGCAGTTGCGCCGCGTTGCTCAGGTTCAGGGAGCCGTCCTGCAGCAGCTCGCGCGCCCCGTTGGTTTGATCGCACAGCCGCATCGCCTTGATCCTCCGCCAGGCGGCGGCCGCGGTGTAGCCCAGTTCGTGTACCACGTAGTCAAACAAACTCCCGTAGCCGCGGGTCAGGTGGAGGCGGCGTGCCTCGATCTCGCGCAGGTGGTCGAGGACCAGGATCTGCAGCGCCTGCTCGTGGCGGGCGAGCTGCGCGGTCTGCGCCAACAGGAGGTGATCGGGCAGCGCGGCGACGGTGGACCAAGTGGCGGGAGAAGGTGATTCACTCATACTCGTAAGTATACCATGGGATTGAAGATAGCCGATTCTTTCGAGTCCTTGATGGCGGTGAAACGGCACCCGGAAGGCCGCTCAGCGGGGCGCTGCCGGGTCCACGGAGCCCGAGTGGCATTCGGACAGTCGGAGGGGCCGCCACGGGCCGTGGCGAGCGCTCAGGAGCGCGGAAAATCGTGTCAAGTGGTGCGCGCAGCTTTTTTCGCGATTTCTCTCCGTGTTTGGCGTTCGCACCCATTCGGGTTGATCAGATGCGGATGAAGCGCCAAGATGCCAGTCAGCGCAGTCACGGGTTGCCGGTGACCTTCGCTCACCCGGTGACCGTGCCCCCCACGAATCGTTGACGGCGCGCCGCGCCTATGCTAGCGTGTCTCACTGGGGTTTGACGGATGCCGATGAAGCGTCATGATAACAGTCAGCGCAGTAGCCGGTTGGCGGTAACGCAGCCGATGTCCCCCCCCTCCCCGGGACTACCGACTACCGACTACCTAACCGCGCGGCAGCCAGTCGCTCGGCGCCAGTGCTGACCGCGGCACCATCGATCCGCGCGGCACACAGCCGTGCGTGTGGCGGCGGACCGCGTCGGCCGCAACCTCCACCAGTCTACATCAACCGGCGTTGCCGGCACTTCAGTAGAGAGGGGCACATCTGCGCCCGACCGAGGGGGTGCAAAATGATACTCAAAGAGCCGCACGCGCGCGGCGTGAGCCGGGGTGAACCCGGTGAGTCACACGCCGCGCGCTTCACAAATCTGACTCTGTCTGGCCGGCCGTCTGCGTTGCGGGCGCGAGAGTAGCCAGGGAGCGGCAATCCGCTCCGCAATACTCTCAAGAACACATTTTATGGAGAAAACCATGAAATATATCGTAAGCATGAGAATGACCTTCGCGGTTGCGCTGGTCATGATGCTGACCGCGACCGGCCTCTGGGCCACCGGCGCAGACGAGGAGGAGCCGGCAGTCGCTGCCGACAGAGAGACGGTGTTCGACCCCGCCACCGGCATAACGTGGACCGCGCCAGAGTATGGCGGAACACTCACGTGGGGCGCTAACGGTCTGCCCAAGAATACTGACCTGTGGGCGCCTGGTGGCTGGACGCCGCACCTCATCAGTGGCGTCAATGAGAAGCTAGTGCACGGCAACTGGGCAATATCCAGGGACAAGGTGGCTGAACTAGCTTGGATCTATTCGGGCCCAGAGATGTACCGAGGGGCTCTGGCTGAAAGCTGGGAAATGCCCGATGACACAACGTGGATCTGGAACATCCGCCAGGGCGTTCACTACCACGATAAGGCGCCGATGAACGGTCGGGAGTTCGATGCTTATGACGTCGAATGGAACTATCACCGCTTTTGGGGTCTGGGTGATTTCACCGAAGACGGACCTACCCCCAACCTGGCGGTAAGAGCTTTCGGTATAGAGCTCGAATCGGCAACGGCCACCGACCAATGGACGGTTGAGCTTAAGCTGACGAAGCCTTACCCCAATACGGTGTACTTGATGTCCCACAACCTGACTTGGATGTTGGCCCGCGAGGTAGTCGAGCAATACGGCGACTATGGGGATTGGAGGAACGTGGTCGGCACGGGGCCCTATCAACTGACTGACCTTGTCGAGGACACCTCGGCAACCTGGGAAAAGAATCCCAACTACTGGGGCTACGACGAAAAATTCCCGGACAACCGCCTACCCTATATTGACACGTTGAAAAACCTCGTTATACCAGACAAGGCAGCACGTCTGGCGGCAATGCGCACCGGTAAGATTGATATGCTTAGTATGACCGGCGACGCTCGGATATTCAGCGTCGACAATATAGAGAGCCTGCAGAAGACCAACCCTGAAATTGAGGTGTGGCCCGTTTATGCCTTTTCCAGTGGCTCTCATATTTTTAACCAGTCTCTGCCACTCATGCAGGACGTCAATGTGCGCAAGGCACTGCAGATGGCAGTGGACCGCGAGACGATTTCCGCTACCTTCCTTAAGGGTTGGGGAGATCCAGCACCTAATGGGATAGTAAGTCAGAGGCAGGTAGGGTGGAACTGGCCGTATGAAGAATGGCCCGAAGAGGTCAAGGCAGGCTATCGGCATGACCCGGCAGAGGCAGAAGCGTTGCTTGATGAGGCCGGATATCCACGAGGCGCCGACGGCGTTCGATTCACGCTCAAGTTTGGCCATGCCGGTTGGTCGGATCCGGCCTATCCAGAAGTCGTCATAGCGTACTTTGACGCCATTGGCGTGAAGAGCGAGCTGGTTGTGGTTCCTGGCGCTGAGATGGGACATTACATGTCTACGGAAGCGCACGATCTCCACCTGGTTAATTGGGTGGGATATCCGATTTTCCCCCCCTCGCCCGATGTATATAGGCTCACAAGTAACCCCTGGAGTCGTACACTCGGTCGTCACTGGAGCAAAGCGAAGGACCCGGAAATGGACGCCCTGATTGCCGAAATGCAAGCTACTACCACCGCGGAGGAGTGGCAGAGCTTACATGTACGGGTCGATGAGAAAACGGTAAGGGAGCACTGGGGCTTGGTGAAACCCATCTCCCCTCAGTTTAGCGTGACCCAGCCGTGGGTCGAGGGTTATTTCGGTGAAGCAGGTCTGGGATACGCTGAACGTAATACCTTCAAGGCCCGCCTCTGGATTGATAGTGCGCTGAAGGCAGCAAGCGGTCGTTAGGGGTTTCATCTCCCTGTGGCTGACCTCGGGGAAAAAGGGAACTGGGGGGCTCAAGCCCCCCAGTTTTCCCATACTCGTGTGACATGAGAGCCTATATCATAAGGCGGTTATTGCTCATAATCCCCACCCTCTTCATTCTGAGCATCCTGATCTTTCTCTCGGTCCGCTTCATTCCCGGCGATGTAATAGACGCAATGGCGGGAACTATAGATTCGACGCAAATGGACCTGGACCGTGAAGCTGTTGAGCGTATTCTGGGATTGGACGTGCCTGTCTACGTACAGTACGGACGCTGGATCGGAGTGTTGCCTAGCCCTGACTGGATTACCAAGGAGTCCCACTTCAACGGTATCCTCCAGGGCACCCTTGGCCAATCACTGATTGGCGGCCAACGCCCGATAGAGGAGCAGATACTAGCTAAATTGCCAGTAACCATTGAGCTTGGCGTCCTGGCCATCGTAATCGGGCTGGTGATAGCCCTGCCCGTCGGCATCTACTCGGCGATTCGCCAGGATACGGCCACCGACTACGTGGGGCGCACCGCGGCCGTCATCGGCCTGGCAACGCCTAACTTCTGGCTGGCAATTATGGTAACGCTCTACCCGGCAATCTGGTGGGGCTGGTCGCCATCGGTAGAGTATATCCGTCTTGTCGAAGACCCGCTGCGGAACCTGGGGATGTTACTCATTCCCGCCGTGATTCTGGGCACGGCCATGTCGGCAGCCACCATGCGGCTGACACGCACCATGATGCTGGAGGTGCTCAGGCAGGACTATATCAGGACAGCCTGGTCCAAGGGTCTCAAGGAGAGGGTAGTTATTGTGAGACACGCCGTCAAGAATGCCC
The DNA here is from genome assembly GCA_965208575.1 of Spirochaetia bacterium. Lineage (GTDB taxonomy): Bacteria > Spirochaetota > Spirochaetia > SZUA-6 > Bin103 > Bin103. The sequence goes on from CBDBOV010000005.1 coordinate 326,516, forward strand.
TTATCCCGGTGGTTACGTTGATAGGCCTGCAGTTGCCTCTGCTGGTAGGTGGCTCCGTTATCATGGAGAACATATTTAACCTGCCGGGAATAGGTCGTATGTTTCTGGATTCACTCGAAGCCAGAGACTACCCAGTGATCCAAGGAGTAAACCTTTTTTTCGCCACCGTAGTCATGCTTAGCATTCTACTCATCGACGTGATTTATCCTTATTTGGACCCCAGGGTCCGCTACAGCTAAAGGAAGCATATGAGCGACGCCACAGGAATACCATCAGCAGAAATTGGGCCAAAGAGACGTTCCCGGCAGGCTGCGTTCGTTATCAGGCTGGTCAAGGAGAAGCCGCTCGGTACTGCCAGCGGGATTGTCATATTGATATGGATTTTGATCGCTATCTTTGCCGATGCTCTGACCCCTTATCCACCTTTCGAAATGCACTTGGCAGACCGGCTGCAGGGCGCATCCGTCCAGTATCTCCTGGGGACCGACCACATAGGGCGAGACTTCTTGAGCCGCCTGATCCTAGGGGCGCGTACTTCGATACTGATCGGTCTGGCAGCGACCGCTCTGAGTACTGTGATCGGTACCCTGATAGGCGGCACTTCAGGATTCCTTGGTGGTAAGTTTGACATTATAGTGCAGAGGGTTGTCGATGCCTGGACGGTCTTCCCGGGACTGCTCCTGTTGCTCACCATAATGTCGATAGTGGGGCGCGGTATACCACAGATAATACTGGTCCTGGGGATATCAGGAGGCATTGGCGGCAGCAGACTGATCCGAAGCGCCGTTATCGCCATCAAGGGGAGTGACAACTTTCTGGCAGCAGAGGCGGTTGGCAACACAAAATGGCGTTCATTCATCCGCCATGTCCTGCCCAATGTTATGCCTGTCGTCATCATCATGTTCTCGATAACCGTAGGAGGCGTAATCCTGAGTATTGCTTCTCTGAGCTTCCTCGGATATGGTCTGCCCCCCACGACTCCTGACTGGGGAGGTCTGCTCAGCCGGGAAGGGCGTCAATACATGGAGCAGGCGCCCTGGCTGGCGGTCTGGCCCGGTCTTTGCCTGACGATTGCCGTTTACTGTCTAAACATGCTCGGGGACGCCATGCGGGACCTCCTCGACCCCAGGCTCAGGGGCGGCTAGTTCGCTGGCCACGTCTATATCCTGGTGAACAACGCGGGCATAATCGCGCGCCTGGCTGGGAAAATCGGCCCGAGAGCAACGACAAAGATTGGGACATGATATAGAACGCGCAGGGTCCGTGCACCAAGGGCGCTCGCCCGCTGGACCAGACGAGCCCGGCTAGCCCCGCTCCCCCGACCGCGCCCGGCGGCCGCGCGCGAGGTGCTAAGCTGCGGTGGCGCTGCCGGCTTCGTCCTGGCGTTTCGCGGCTCGCCTGTGGTATCGTGGCGCAACGAGGATCCACACGCACCCATATGAGCAAGCACATGATAACCGTCGCGGTGACCGGCTCGGTGCCGACGCGCGACCAGCATCCCGGCCTCCCCCACACCCCCGCGGAGATCGCCGACGCCACCTACGACTGCTACCGAGCCGGCGCCGCCATCGTCCATATCCATGTGCGCGATCCCGAGACCGGGGTCCCCACCTACCGCCTCGAGCTATTTCGCGAGTGCGTCGAGAGGATCCGCGACAAGTGCGACATCCTCATCAACCTGACGACCAGCGGCAACAACATCCCCCGTAAGAACGTCATCGAGGAACGGCTGGAGCCGGTCGAGCTCGGCACCGAGCTGTGCTCCCTCGACATCGGGTCGTTCAACCTCGGGTACCGCCCGGCGGTCTTTCAGAACCCATCCGACTGGAGTCTGGCCGCGGCGCAACGAATGCGGGAGCGAGGCGTAAAGCCGGAGATCGAGGTGTTCGACATGGGCCACGCCTGGCAGGCGCGTGCCATGATCGAGCAGGGGCTGTTCGACGATCCGCCCTATGTGCAGATCTGCATGGGAGTGAGGTGGGGCATCGAGGGGACGCCGGAGAACCTGCTGCTGATGCGCAAGCAGCTGCCCGCCGACATCCCCTGGTCGGTGCTGGGTGTGGGGCGCGCGCAGCTGCCACTCATCACCATGGCGGTGATCCTCGGCGGACACGTGCGCGTGGGTTTCGAAGACAACCTCTACCTGCGCAAGGGGGTGCTGCTCGAGAGCAACGCGCAGATGGTGGAGGCTGCCGCCAACATCATTCAGCAGCAGCAGCGTGAGGTGGCCACCACCACCGACGCTCGCCAGATCCTTGGCATCAACTGAGCGGGCGCCATCGAGGTTCAGACGAGGCTCTTCCTACACCACCTCTAACCCTGACGTTCAGGTCTTCACCCCGTGACCCCTGTGACCCCCGTGACCCGACACCGCGCGACGATGGCACGTGCGGCCGCCTGTGCTTCGAGCGCGTCGAGGGACTCCAGAGTAGAAGGTCGCCACCGCCGCCAAGGTCGCCACCGAGGAGGAGGCGGTGCGCAACGGAGCTGGCCGGCCTTGACCGCGAGCGGGTGCGTGAGTGGCATAACGGCTATAGCTGGCTGGGCACGGAGAAGGTGTACAACGCGTACGACGTGCTGCTGCTGTTTCGCCGCCGTGAATTCGCCGCCCACTGGTTCGAGACCGCCACGCCGGAGCGGTGGTGGGTCGCGCTCTTGACATGGATTGGGGACGGCCTCTACACTCGTCGCGAATGGGTACCGACACCATCCGCCCCAACCGCTGCCTAGCGCTGAGCCAGCCGACTACCCGACTACCCGACTACCCGACTACCCGACTACCGCGCGCCGCTAGCCGCTCAGCCGACCGAGCCGCGGGCGACCGCCCGGTGCCGGTGCTGAGCGCGGCAGCATCGATCCGTGTGGCGCACAGCCGCCACGCATCCGTGCGTCCTAGCGGCCGACCCCGTCGGCCGCCACTTCCACCAGTCCAGACCAGCATGCGTAGCGCCGCTTGCCGGCCGCCACGCGTGGCGTGCGCAGGCATGCCCTTTCGGCGCGGCGCACGGGCGTCAAGGAGGTACGGCCTAGAGGATTAACGTAGAGACCGGGCGGCCGCGGACGCGAAGGGTGTCGCCCTCGCTCGACTGAGGGAGCAGGCGAGGGGCCGGCAGTGGCAACAGCGCTCTCGAAGGAGATCTCAATGAGGTTTTTCAAAACAGGCCTCGCGATAGTGTGCGGTCTCATGCTGACCGCGACCGGCCTCTGGGCCGCTGGCGCAGACGAGGAGGAGCCGGCAGTCTCTGCCGACAGAGAGACGGTGTTCGACCCCGCCACCGGCAAGACGTGGACCGCGCCAGAGTATGGCGGGACAATCACGTGGGCACATAAGCGCTTTCCTAAGAGCGCTGACGTGTGGGAGGTTGGTGGCTGGGGGCCTCACTTCGTCAGTGGCGTTAATGAGAAGCTATCCTTCGCCGACTGGGGACTATCCAGGGAAGAGCACTTTGACCTATACATCATTGTGACCCCAGAGATGACGAGAGGGAATCTGGCTGAAAGCTGGTCGCAACCCGACGCCACAACGTTCATTTGGAACATCCGCCAGGGCGTTAACTGGGACAATAAGGCGCCGGTGAACGGTCGGGAGTTCGATGCTCATGACGTCGTATGGAACTATCACCGCTATTTTGGTCTGGGCGATTTCACCGAAGTCGGACCTAGCCCCCAGAGTCGTGGTATTGGTCAGGGTGTAGAGATCGAATCGGCAAGGGCCACCGACAAATGGACGGTTGAGATTAAACACAAGCCTGCCCCCGGTGTGCTGGGGAAGATGCTCCACAACGTGTTTTTTGTGTACGCGCCCGAGGTAGTCGAGAAAGACGGCGGCGCTGCGGATTGGCGGAACGTGGTCGGCACCGGGCCCTATCGACTGACTGAGCACGTCGAGGGCAGCTCGGCAACCTGGGAGAAGAATCCTAACTACTGGGCCTACGACGAAAAATTCCCGCAGAACCGCCTGCCCTATATTGACACGTTAAGGTCCCTGGTGATACCGGAGAGCTCAGCACGTCTGGCGGCAATGCGCACGGGAAAGATTGATATGCTGAGTAACACCGGCGACGCTTTTATAACGAGTATCGACGATGTAGAGAGCCTCCAGAAGACCAACCCTGAAATCGAGGTGTGGCCCCGTTATAGCTGGATAACGGGCCCTTCCATTTTTAACCAGTCTCTGCCGCTCATGCAGGACGTCAATGTGCGCAAGGCACTGCAGATGTCAGTGGACCGCGAGACAATTTCTGCTACCTTCTTTAAGGGTTGGGCAGATCCAGCACCTTATGGTTTGGTACATCAAGGTTCTAAAGGGTGGGCCTGGCCATATGAAGACTGGCCCGAAGAGGTCAGGGCAGGCTATAGGTATGACCCGGCAGGGGCAGAAGCGTTGCTTGATGCGGCTGGACATCCGCGCGGCTCCGACGGATATAGATTCACGGTCAAGCTAGGCCATTTCGACAGGTACGACCCGGCCTATGCAGAAATCGTCATCGGGTACTTCGACGCCATTGGCGTTAAAGGCGAGCTTGCTATTCTGACTGACGCTGAGGTGAGACCTCTCAACGCGGCGGACACGCACGAGTTTCACTTAATGAATAATGCATATGGGACTTTGTCCCCCTCCTTATATGTACAGAGAATAACACGATTTGGTGATGATGACTACGCCAAAGCGAATGACCCGCGAATGGATGCCCTGGTTGCCGCCATGCAAAATCCTACCACCCTGGAGGAGTGGCAGGGCTATTATCGACAGGCCGATGAGATCGCTATAAGGGAGCACTGGGGCCTAATTAAGTCCAACGCCCCTAAGTTTAGCTTGAGCCAGCCGTGGGTCGAGGGTTATTCCGGTGAATTTGGTATGGGATGGGGTGAACGTAATACCTTCATGGCCCGCCTCTGGATTGATAGTGAGCTAAAGGAATCAATGGGTCATTAGGGGCTTTGAGCAGCCGACAAGACCGCATCCCAGCCGGGGAAGGACCGACCTGCAGGGACGTGTCGTGTAGGGCATAAAGCTGAAGTCGTCAGGAGGGATTTGGTCTGGCGCCTGAGCCAGTGAATCTCTGCCTATGGCTTGCGCGCGCCGCGATTCTACCCGGCCACCCGTTGTGGCTGAGCTTAGGGAAAAAGGGAGCTGGGGGGCCAAGCCCCCCAGTTTTCCCATACTCCTTGAATAATGAGAGGGGCGCTTTCTCGCTGTCATCCCGGACTTGATCCGGGATTCAGGAGTTCTTGGGTAGGTCCCTAGATTCAGGGTGAAGCCCGGAATGACAAATCAAACTGATCACTACTCTTCGCATTAGAACCAGAAATGAAGCTGCCTTGTGTCTACATTCTTGCGAGTCCCGAAAAGTCGGGGCTCGCAATGACAAGGAGGAGTGTGCCATGAGAGCCTATATAATCAGGCGGTTATTGCTGATAATCCCGACCCTGTTTCTATTGAGTATCCTAGTGTTTCTCTCGGTCCGCTTCATCCCCGGCGATGTAATAGACGTAATGGTGGCTGAGATGGACGGATGGCATGCCGCGGGTGCCGATATAGACCGCGAATCTCTTGAGCGTATGCTGGGATTAGACGTGCCTGTCTACGTACAGTACGGACGCTGGATAGGAGTGTTGCCTACCCCTGACTGGATTACCAAGGAGTCCCACTTCAACGGTATCCTCCAGGGCACCCTTGGCCAATCACTGATTGGCGGCCAACGCCCGATAGAGGAGCAGATACTAGCTAAATTGCCAATAACCATTGAACTTGGCGTCCTGGCAATCGTAATCGGGTTGGTGATAGCACTGCCCGTCGGCATCTACTCGGCGATTCGCCAGGATACGGCCACCGACTACGTGGGGCGCACCGCGGCGGTCATCGGCCTGGCAGCGCCTAACTTCTGGCTGGCAATTATGGTAACGCTCTACCCGGCAATCTGGTGGGGCTGGTCGCCATCGGTAGAGTATATCCCTCTTGTCGAAGACCCGCTGGGGAACCTGGGGATGTTCATCATTCCTGCTGTGATTCTGGGGACGGCCATGTCTGCCGCCACCATGAGGCTGACACGCACCATGATGCTGGAGGTGCTCAGGCAGGACTATATCAGGACAGCCTGGTCCAAGGGTCTCAAGGAGAGGGTAGTTATTGTGAGACACGCCGTCAAGAATGCCCTTATCCCGGTGGTTACCCTGATAGGCCTGCAGCTGCCTCTGCTGGTAGGTGGCTCCGTTATCATGGAGAACATATTTAACCTGCCGGGGCTAGGTCGACTGTTTCTGGATTCACTCGAAGCCAGAGACTACCCGGTGATCCAAGGAGTAAACCTGTTTTTCGCCACCGTAGTTATGCTTATCATTCTACTCATCGACGTGATTTATCCTCATTTAGACCCCAGGGTCCGCTACAGCTAAAGGGGCATATGAGCGACGCCACAGGAATACCATCAGCACAAACTGCGCCAAAGAGACGTTGTCCAGCCAGTGCCCGATGATGCCCATCGCGGTCTCGCCCTCCTGATTGAACACGCCCAGGTCGCGGTAGATCTCGACCAGTCGCCGCACCTCCGCCCGGTGAAGCCGGCCGGCGCGGCGTCCGGCGTGGGAGCGTCAGGTTGCCTCGACCGACTCAGGCGCCGCCGGCGCCGAAACCACCTCCGCCACCCCGCAGCCGCGGGTCGAGCAGGTCGCGCACGGCATCGCCAAACATGTTCAGGCTGTAGACCACGATGGTCAGGCACAGGCCCGGCCAGAGCGCCAGCCACGGTCCCTGCTGCATGTACTGGCGGCCTTCCCGGCTCAGCATGGCACCCCAGCTCGGAACGTCGGGCGGCAGGCCGAAGCCGAGAAAGCTCAGCGATGCCTCGCTGATGATCACCCCGCCGACGTTGATGCTGAAGACGATGATCACCACCGGCATGATGTTGGGTAGGACATGGTGGGTGAACGTCCGCCACTTCGAGGCGCCAATGACCCTGGTCGCCTGGAAATAGGTGTTCTCCTTGATGTCGATCACGGCGCTTCTGACCAGGCGCGAGCCGCCGATGCCACCCGATATCCCCAGGACCAGTATGAGCTGCGGCACCCCCTTCCCCACGATCGACATGATCGTCAACAACAGCAGCAGTCCCGGGATCGCCATCCAGCCGTCGACGAATCGCTGCACGACCAGATCGAGTTTGCCGCCGAAGAATCCTGACGTGCCGCCGATCAGCACGGCGACCACGACGTTCACTGCAGTCGCCGACAGACCGACGATCAACGACAGCCGCGCCCCGAAGATGATGCGGCTGAGCACGTCTCGTCCCAGGTGGTCGGTACCGAGCGGATACGCGGCTGATGAACCGGTCAGGCGGTCTGCCAAGTGTATTTCCAGATACTCATACGGGGCCAGAACGTCGGCAAAGGCCGCCACCAGAATGAATAGCAGGATCACGATGCCGCCGGCAGCACCGAGTGACTTCTCCCGCCACAGCCTGACGAAGAAAGCAGCCATTCCCGCCCGTGCTATTGGTAACGGACCCGCGGATCCAGGTAGCCGTACACCAGATCGATCATGAGATTGAACCCCACGACCGCCGTGCCAAAGAACAGGTTTACTCCGGAGACCACCGGGTAGTCTCTGTCGGTAAGCGCGGTCAGCATGAGACGACCCAACCCCGGCAGGTTGAAGATGTTCTCCATGATAACGGAGCCCCCTACCAGGATCGGTAGCTGCAGGCCTACCAGGGTCACGATCGGAATGAGGGCATTCTTGACGGCGTGGCGCACGACGACCACCCTCTCCTTGAGGCCCTTGGCCCAGGCCGTCCGGATGTAGTCCTGCCGCAGCACCTCGAGCATCATGGTGCGCGTTATCCGCATGGTCGCCGCGGACAGGTAGGTACCCAGAATCAGGCTGGGAATGATGAACACTCCCAGACTCCTCAGAGGATCTTCCGTGAACCGAATCACTTCTATCGCTGGCGACCAGCCCCACCAGATCGCCGGGAAGATCATGACCATGGTTCCCAGCCAGAAGTTCGGCGTTGCCAGGCCGATGATGGCGACCGAGCGCCCCACGTAGTCGGCGGCGGTATCCTGCCGAATCGCCGAGTAGATGCCGATCGGCAAGGCTATCAACAGCCCGATGACGATCGACATGATGCCAAGCTCAATGGTCACCGGCAATCTGCCGAGTATCTTCTCCTCTACCGCCGCCCGGCCGCCAATCAGTGAGCGGCCAAGGCTGCCGTGCAGGAAGATGTCCCCTACCCAGCGTCCATACTGTACGTAGCCGGGCACGTCCAGCCCCAGCATACGCTCGAGAGCCTCACGGTCTACGTCGACCAGGAAATCTGCCCTGCCCAACATTGCGTCTATGGCATCGCCCGGGATGAAGCGGACGGAGAAGAAGACAATGAGGCTCATTACGAACAGGGTGGGGATGACGAGCAGTAACCGCCTGATGACATAGGCCCTCATAGCACAGATGTCCGGCCTTTATTCAATGCATGGAGAGCTGGGAAGCGGCGCTGTGAAGCGGGCCTCCCAGCTCTCCTGAGGTCGGCCACAAGGGGATGAAATCCCTAACGACCCATTTCTTCCTTTAGCTGACTGTCAATCCAGAGGCGGGAGAACATGGTATAAGTCTCGCCCTTCGCCAGCTCTACCTCACCGTTATAGCCTATGACCCACGGCTGGTAGGCAACAAAAAATGGAAGTTTCGGACTCCATATCAGCCAGTGATTCGCCATCGCATACATGTCCGCCTCGCTCACCAGCCTCTGCTGCTCCTCAGTGGTCGTAGCTGCCAGTGCAGCGTCAACGAGAGCGTCCAACTTAGGCCACTGGGTGCCGCCGCGGTTCCACTGGTTGTCCGAGTGATACCAGCTTACCGTCATCTCAGGATCATAGATGGTGCCGGAAATGGCACTGACCATGCCTTCATAGGTACGCGAGAATAGCCTTTCGTGATACTCGCCGTAGTCGAGTACATCGATCTCGACATCGACGCCGATCTCGGCCCAGTAGGCAACAGCTATTTCTACGTAGCCCAAATCTGCCCAAGGTCCGTAGTTCAAGACGGTCTTGAATCTGGTGCCGTCGGCGCCGCGCGGATACCCAGCGTCATCGAGGAGCTTCTCGGCACCTTCCGAGTCGTACCGATAGCCTTCCTTGACCTCTTCCGGCCACTGGTCAAATGGGATGAAATACCCCTTCACCCCTACCAGTCCCTGAGGTGTCGGATCTGCCTGACCCTTATGGTACGTGTTGGCAACGGTCTCGAGGTCCAGCGCCATCTGCATCGCCTTGCGCACTCGGATGTCGTCAAAGGGCGGCACGCGCACGTTAGCGGCAAAGGCGTCATTCGACCGAAACGGAACCGGGTGCTGCACGATCTCCGGGTTGGTTTGCCGTAGGCTATCCGACTGGTCGATGCTATTCATTTCACCACCCCCAAGGGGTCTCGCATCGATCTTGCCAGTGATTAATGCCGCCTGAATTGTTGCGTGATCTGCAAAATTCAGTACCCTTATCTCGTCCACGTAGGGCAAACGGTTCTCCGGGTACTTTTCGTCATAGCCCCAGTAGTCAGGATTCTTGGTCAAAGTGAACGAGCTGTCCTCGTCAAGTGCAGTCAGCTCGAACGGTCCGGTGCCAACCAGGTTCTTCCAGTCCTTGACGTCACCGTGTTCTCTGATTACCTCAGGCGGCATGATGAACGTGAAGTACTCTTCGAGGATAAGCCGCAGCGCAGGGAGGTGTATCTCGTTCAGCTTCATCACCACCGTCGAATCGTCGGTGGCTGTTATCGACTCGAATGGGATGGAGGTGAGTGGGCCAGCGGCATTGAAGGCGCTCGGTCCGGCCTCGGTGAACTCGCCCATGCCCAATATGCGGTGAAAGTTGAATTCGATGTCGTGTGCAGTGAGCTCGCGACCGTTCATCGGCGCCTTATCATGCCAGCGAACGCCCTTGCGGATGTGGAAGGTATGGGTGAGGCCGTCCGGGGAAATATCCCATCTTTCAGCCAGCCTCCCGGTAAAGACAGAAAGAGGGATCGGGCCAGATCTAAAATCCCATTCGTCTCTGTCTATTCCCCAGTCGCCGATACCTAGCTTCTCTGCGACGAGCTGAACATGGAGTCCGCCCCAGCCAAAGTAGGGGTCAGTATCCGAACCGATTCCAAGTCGTTTACCGATGGTAAGTGTCCCGCCGTACTCCGGCGCTACTACGACCTTGCCGGTGGTGGGGTCGGTCACATATTTCTTGTCGGCAGCGGCTGCCGGCTCCTCTTCTGCGCCGGCGGCCCACAGGCCGGTTGTGGTCAGAACCAGGACCAACACAACCGCGAAGGTCCTTGTGATTCTTGCGATATTCATACGTAACTCCGTACGTGGATTATTTGAGAGTATTGCGTAGCGGGCTTGCCGCTTCCTGGCTACTCTCGCGCCCGCAACGCGGGCGGCCAGACAGAGTCGAATTCACCAAAGCGCGCGGCGTGTGACTCAACGGGGGTCACGCCGCGCGCGCGTGCGGCTCTTTGAGTATCATTTTGCACCTCCATTTTCTGTAGACCGCTCGGCGGACGTCGGGACCTGCGTCACAACGCCACGCGGGGTCGTGGTCGGCGAAGCACCGCGTCTGAATAGCCGGCAACGCCGGCGGAGGGTCTTGCCGGGAGTCAGTCGCGGGCGGGGTTCCGGCACGGCTGCGGTCGCCGCGAAGGGCGCGAAGGGCGCGGGCGGTCCGCATGCCGGTTCGGCGGTGGTGAAGGCGACGGCGTGCGCGGGGTCGCGTACGGGGCGATCAGCCGGAGCGGTTAGTCCCAAGTTTGGGGGCCCGTTCTTGTAAGTACTTTATATCACAAGAATTAGCGTGTTTGTGGGTGTAAATCGTGTCCATGTAAATCGTCCTTGTTTTCAGCGGTCTTTTTCTCTCATCTAATTGACAGTCAATCATTAAATGATTTACTCTTCCTTCCCGAAGGGTGCCCATGTACATCGACACCGTCCCCAACCGCAACTCTCCCCCAGCCGTCCTCCTCCGCGAATCCTTCCGCCAGCACGGCAAGGTCCGAAAACGCACCATCGCCAACCTCTCCAAGTGGCCCGATCACCTCGTCGATGGTTTGCGCGTCCTCCTCAACGGCGGTATCGCTCTCCGCTCTCCCAACGAACTGCTCTCCATCTTGCGCAGCTATCCCCACGGCCACGTCGCCGCCGTCCTCGGTTCCCTCCGCAAGCTCTCCCTCCATTCCCTCGTCGCTCGTCCCGCCTCCCGGGAGCGCGACCTGGTCGTCGCCATGATCGTCGCTCGCGTCGTCGACGCACGCTCCAAGCTCGCCACCGCTCGCGGCCTGAACCCCGAAAGCGCCGTCTCCTCCCTCGGCCACCTGCTGCAGTTGGGAGCCGTCGACGAGAATGAGCTGTACAACGCCATGGACTGGCTACTCGCTCGCCAGCACGGCATCGAAAAGCGCTTGGCCAAGCGCCATCTGCAGGACAACACGCTCATGTTGTACGACCTGACTTCCAGTTACTTCGAGGGACACACCTGCCCGTTGGCGCGCCGCGGTCACAGCCGCGACGGCAAGCGCGGCACCTTGCAGATCGTGTTCGGCCTGCTGTGTACCGCCGCCGGCTGCCCCATCGCCGTCGAGGTCTTCGAAGGCTCCACCGGCGATCCCAAGACGGTCGCCGCTCAGGTCGACAAGATTCGCAACCGTTTCGGCTTGCAGCGCGTCGTGCTGGTCGGCGACCGCGGCATGCTCACCGGCGCGCGCATCCGCGAGGACCTGCAGGGGATCGACGGTCTGCGCTGGATCACGACCCTGCGGGCGCCCACCATCCGCAAGCTGATCAAGGCCGGTGAAGTGGCGCAGACCATGTTCGACGAGCGTGACCTGGCGGAGATCAGCTCACCCGAGTTCCCGGGCGAGCGGCTGATCGTGTGCCGCAACCCGATCCTGGCCGAGCAACGGCAGCGCAAGAGGCAGGCGTTGCTGGCCTCCACGGAGGAGGAACTGACGCCGATCGTGACGGCCACGCAGCGCGCCAAGGAGCCGCTGCGCGGCGCCGGCGCGATCGGCCTGCGGGTGGGCAAGGTGATCAACCACTACAAGGTGGGCAAGCATTTCACCACCACCATCACCGACGACTCGTTCTCGTTCGCGCGTGATCTGGACAAGATCGCGGCCGAGGAAGAACTGGACGGGCTCTACATCGTGCGCTCCAACGTGGAGCCGGAGCTGTTCGACGCCGAGCAGACGGTGACGGCGTACAAGGACCTGGCCAAGGTGGAACGTGCGTTCCGCAGCATGAAGACGGTGGATCTGAAGGTGCGACCGATCTATCACCGCAGCGCAGACCGGGTGCGGGCGCACGTGTTCCTGTGCATGCTGGCCTACTACGTGGAGTGGCACATGCGCAGGAAGCTGGCGCCGGTGCTGTTCGACGACCACGATCCCGCAGCTGGCGAGCAGTTGCGCGAGTCGGTGGTGCAACCGGCGCAACGGTCACCGGCGGCACACCGGAAGGCGGCGAGCAAGCGCACCGACGACGGTCTGCCGGTGCACAGCTTTCGCGGCCTGATGAGCGAGTTGGGGACGCTGACGGCCAACCGCGTGCGGATGGTGGACAGCGGCGCCACGTTCACCATGCACAGCGAACCGACCGCGCTGCAGCAGCGCTGTTTCGATCTCCTGGAGGTCAGCGCCCAAGTGTAGCCAGTAACGGACATCGGCTGTTGAGCGCAATTCTCAGATCAATAACGAATTAACAAAATCCCCGCTCTGGAACTTCGGGTTAGTTGTTTCTCGGTTCGAAAAGCTGGGGGGGGGGTAGACAGACGTATCGCCGGCCGCTTCAAGGCTAACCAGTAGCTGCGCGGGTACGTATCGTCATGCATCGTGCGCATCGGTCGCGATCCCAAGGTGGTGACGTTAGCCGAATCGGCAACAGCCGTCAAGCGCGCGAGTCGCCATGGTCGCCATGCACCATTCCTATCGGTTCCTCCCCTCGGGCGCCACCCACCCGCTCGACTGATTGTGGACCGTCGCCGCAATGGGTTCCTTGTACCACCGGCCTGCCCGGCGCAGCATTTGGCGCAAGATTGGCGCAAGCCGTGGCGCAAGATTGGCGCAAGCCTACACACCGGCAACGGATGGGCGGTACTCCAGGCGGCTTGTGTGCCCAGAGCGCAGGAGCAGGCCCTTGTCGACCAGCGCCTTGAGGTCACGCTGCAGCGTCCTGCGCGGAGTTCCCACACACAGCCCCTCGATCTCGACGATGGTGGTCCGGCCGCCCTCGAGCACGTGCCCCAGGATGAGTGCCTGGCGAGTCGTCAGGCCGTGCCGGCTGGTGAGCAGGTCGTGCCGGATGGCCAGTTCTCCTCGTCGCTTTACCTCCGAGAGCTGGGTAGCGAGCCCCTCGGTGAAGAATTCGATCCAACCGGTCATGTCCATGTTCGCTTGACGTACGCCCTGAAGCGCCCCGTAGAAAGCCAACCGGTCTCGGTCGTAGTACTCGCTGATGGTAAAGAGTCGCTTGAAGTCGTACCCGGCGCGGTAGAGGCACAGCGTCGACAAGAGCCGGGACGTGCGTCCGTTGCCATCGAGAAACGGATGGATGTGCACTAACTGGAACTGAGCAATAGCACTAACGATGACGGGATGGATGTCCCGATGACCGTTCAACCATGCCACCAGGGCGCGCATGAGGTCCGGCACCTCGCCGGCCGGTGGAGGCGTGTAGATCGTTTCACCGGTGGCCGAATTCACTACGTAGTTCTGCAATCGCCGGTACTCCCCCGGCGCAGCCGCCCCGCCGCGAACGCCGTCTACCAGTTGCCGGTGGATCTCGCGTATGAGTCGCTCCGTGATCGGTGTTCCTTCATTGAAATAAGTGCTCACAAACTCGAATGCACGGCGATAGTTCAACAACTCGCGTGCGTCGTCCGGATCGGCACCGGGAACTTCTTCTCCTCCCAGTACCCGTGCAGCTTCGTCGAGCGTGAGTCGAGTGCCCTCGATGTGTGTCGTGTGGTGCGCTTCGAGCAGGAAGGCTCGCGAGCGCATCGCGGCGACCCAATCCTCCGAGAGCGTGGCCGCTTCCAGGAATCCGCGAGCCCGCTCGACCTGCGTGAGAGCTGAGGCAACGGCGTTGGTTATGGAGAATCGCGGAGTGAATGTCACGTCATCCTACTTCGACAGGGTCAGTCGAAGCGCCCGGCGCCGCCGCGCAGGCGGGGGTCGAGCAGGTCGCGCAGGGCGTCGCCGAAGATGTTGATCGCGAACACCACGAACGCCAGGCACAGTCCCGGCCACAGCGCCAGCGCCGGCGCGATCTCCATGTACTTGCGGCCCTCCGCGCTCAGCATGCCGCCCCAGGTCGGCTGCGGCGGCGGAATCCCGAACCCCAGGAAGCTCACCGTCGCCTCGCCGATGATCGCCGAGCCGAGCGTGACGGTGAACAGGATGATGTTGGGGGCGATGGTCTGCGGCAGCACGTGCTGCGCGAGGATGCGTAGCGGCCGGGCGCCGGTGGCGCGCGCCGCCTCCACGTAGGCGTGTTCCCGGACGCTCAGCACCACGCTGCGGATGGTGCGCACGTTGGCGATGCCCCACGGCACGCCGATCACCACCGCGATCGACAGGATGCTCGGACCCAGCAGCAGCATCGCGGTCAGCACCAGGAACAGCCACGGGAAGCTCATCACCGCGTCCACGAAACGCTGCAGCACGAGGTCGAACGTGCCGCCCCAGTAGCCGGAGACCACGCCGAGCAGGGTGGCGGTGAGGACCGTGAACGCGCTCGCCAGCAGGCCGACGACCATCGAAATGCGGGCGCCGTGGATGATGCGGCTCAGCGAGTCGCGCCCGAACTGGTCGGTGCCGAGCCAGAACTCGGCGGACGGCCCCTCCAGGCGGCGCGGGACGTCCTGGTCGGCGTAGTCGTACGGGGCCAACTGGTCGGCGAACACCCCGACGAGGAAGAACACCAGCACCACGATCATGCCGGCGGCGCCGTGCGGTTTCTCCTTGAACAATCTCCGGAACAGGACGGCTATTCCCCGTCGCGCCGCGGCCGCCGTGACCGCCTGTTCGGGCTCGTAGGTTGAAGCCATTACTGGTAGCGGATGCGCGGGTCGAGCCACGCGTAGCTGATGTCGATGACGAGGTTCACGAACAGTACGAAGGTGGCGGCGATCAGGTTCAGGCCCGACACGATCGCGTAGTCGCGCTTCTCCATGGCCTGCACCATGATGCCGCCGACGCCCGGCAGGTTGAAGATCGACTCCACCACCACCGCGCCGCCCACCAGCACGGGAAGCTGCAGGCCGACCATGGTGAGCACCGGAATGAGCGCGTTCTTGAGCGCGTGGCGCACGATCACCAGCCGCTCGCGCAGCCCCTTCGCCCAGGCGGTCCTGATGTAGTCCTGGCGCAGCACCTCCAGCATCATGTTGCGGGTCAGCCGCATGGTGATTCCGGACAGCCACATGCCCAGGATGAACGCCGGGATCACCACCATGATGGTGTGCGCGACCGGATTGGCGTAGAACGGGATCCAACTCAGGCGCGGCGCCCATCCCCACCAGATCGGCGGATAGATCAGCACCATGGTGCCGATCCAGAAGCTCGGCACGCAGATGAAGGCTATGGCGATGGCGCGCAGCACGTGGTCGGCGGCGCTTTCCGGCCGGATGCCGGAATAGATCGCCACCGGCAGCGCGATCAGCAGCGAAAACACCAGGGCCAGCGAGCCCACCTCCAGGGACACCGGCAGCCCGATCACGATCTGCTCCGTGACCGGCAGCTTGGACCAGAACGACGTGCCCAGGTCGCCGCGCAGCACGCCGGACATCCAGCGCGCGTACTGGACGTGGATCGGCAGATCCAGCCCGAGTTCGCGGCGCAGCACGATGCGCGGATCCTCGTCGCCGGTCTTGTATGGGGTGAGCGTCACCATGATGTCCACCGCGTCGCCGGGAACGAAGCGCAGCCCGGCGAACACGATCAGGGTGATGATCAGCAGGGTGGGGATGATCAGCAGCAACCGCCGCAGGATGTACGCGTGCATGACTACCAGACACAAGAGGCCGGGCCGAATCGGCCCAGCCTCTTGTTATTCGCACAAACGGGTGTCAGTCGTTGCAGGCGCGTCCGGTGCTCGACAGCTTGGCGCCGCAGTCCACCCACCACCACTTGCTGATGTTGGCCTGCGAGATCAGGTCGCCGACGGCGCCGCCGAAGCCCTTCACCCACGGCTGCCAGTAGATGTGCTGTTCCACCGTGACGCCCGCGATGTGCCACGCTTCCTCCAGGGTATGCAGGTACAGCTCGGTCCACAACTCGCGGTAGGTCGCGGGGTCTGCCGCTGTCTTGGCGGCATCGATCAGCTCCATCTGCCGCTCCGCCGCCGCCCGGTTCTCCGGCGTGACGTTGTCACCGAGCGGGTTGCCGTACCACACCAGCGACGCGCGCGGGTCGTGGTGGAAGTTCATCGTGCCCATCAGGCCGATCTGCGGCGCTCCGGCGTCGATGAAGGTGAGCCCGGTGAAGCGCGGGTCGGGGTCGGGCCCGAGCGAGGCGGAGTAGTAGGCCGCCGACTCCATCAGGTCGAGCTCCGCGTTGATGCCCACTTCGCGCAGGTAGCCGGCGAACAGCTCCACGTCCTCCGACACCGAGTGCATCGCCAGGATGGTGGTGTCGAAGCCGTCCGGGTAGCCGGCCTCGGCCAGCAGTGCGCGCGCCTTGTCCGGGTGGTACTCGTACAGCTCCGCCAGGTCGTCGCGGCCCATCGCCTTCAGTTCGTCGGGGCCGATGTAGTTGTCGCCGTGCAGCGACTGCGCGGGGTAACCGCCGGGATAGGCGAGCCCGTAGTAGAACGAGTCCACCATCTCCTGGTGGTTGACCGCCAGCATCGCCGCGTGGCGCACGCGCTTGTCGGCCCACGGCGAATCGGCGATGTTGAGATTCACGTTGAAGCCGCGCAGCAGCGCCCCCTGCGGGACGTGTCCCAACTCGGGGTTGGTGCGCTCCAACGACGACACGTCCTCCGGCTGCAGGCCGTGAAACCCGAACACG
This sequence comes from Spirochaetia bacterium, assembly GCA_965208575.1. Taxonomy (GTDB): domain Bacteria; phylum Spirochaetota; class Spirochaetia; order SZUA-6; family Bin103; genus Bin103. The sequence goes on from CBDBOV010000005.1 coordinate 343,569, forward strand.
TCGAGCTGGCCGCTGCGCAGCGCCGCAATGGTGATCGCCGGGTCGTCAGCGGTCGGAGTCATCGTCTTGGTGTCCAGGTAGGGCACGCTGTTTTCCGGAACGAATGGGTCGACGTCCCAATAGGTGGGGTTCTTCTTCAGCTTGGTGGTCACGCCGGGCACGTGGTCGGTCGGGATCCACGGACCGGTGCCGAGCGCATCCTGCCAGTCGCTGGGATTGACGCCCTCGGTGTTGTGCATCGCCGGATGCGACCAGCTTATGCGGCTCAGGGTGACGACGAACCAACTGGTGGCGTCCGGCTCCGGGAACTTGACGTCGATCACCCAGGGATCGTCCGCACGCACGCTCCACTGCCAATCCCGGTCGGCCGCGGCGGCGCCCACGACCGCCGCGTCGGCGTTCCAGCGGTCCACCAGGTCCTGAGCGGTCACCTCCTTGCCGTAGTATTCGGCCAGCGCCGGGTTGGGGCGTGCCACGTCCTCGGCCCGCCACCAGTGCACACCCTGGCGGACGCGGAACACGGCGCTCTCGATATCCGGGAACTCCCACGATGCGAGCAACTGCGGCATCTGCTTCTTGATGTCGATGAACCAGAAGTTGGGGTAGGCTTCCTCGCCGGTGCCGCGCGGGCCCTTCAGATAGTCGACCACGTAGGCAAGGTCGTAGAACGAGCCGAATGCCACGCTGTCGCGGGCGCCGTCGATCGGATCGAGCGGCGAGGCGCCCTGGCGCTGCGCCATGTTCAGGTTGCCGCCGTACACCGGTACGGTGTCGATGTCCGACGCGGCGGCGGCCTCCGCTTCGCCCGTTGCCCACAGCGTGCCCGCTGCCAACGGAATGACGAGCAGCGCAAGGAACGCCGCTCTGATCGAGCAGTGACTCATGTTCACTACCTCCTTGAGTCGATGAATGGACCGCGCGAACTCGCGCGGCATGAGCCCATCTTACTGCTCCGGCGCCTCCTGTCAACGAACGAGCCCGCAATCGCCGCCTACACCAGAAGCCTGTCGAACCCGGCAGACTCCTAGTGCGGGGTGACGGCGACGCTGCGGATCTGGCCGAACTCCTTGTCCAGCTTGCGCCAGGAGTCGCCGTTGTCGTCGCTCGCGTATACCTGGCCGAGGAGGCTGAAGCCCACCACCACGCCGGGCAGGTCGCGGTGCATCGCCAGCCAGTACATCACCGAGTTGGGCTGCTCAGGCATCGACAGCGTCTCCCAGCTAGCGCCGCCGTCGCGGGTGCGGCGCACCGCGCCGGTGGTGCCGGGGATGCTGTTGCCGGTGCCCACGAACATCATGTCCGGATCGTTCGGGTTGATGATCATGCAGCGGCAGTAGGAGTGCCCGGACTGGTCGTCGAGCGGCGCGAACTGGTGCACGCGCCAACTGCCGCCGTCGTCGGTGCTGGTGGCGAATCCCATCGGGCTGGTGGTGTGGACGATGGCGCGGGCGCCGTTGCGGATGCCCATGCCGTGCACGTCGTTGTAGAACAGTTCCGGTCCCACCGCCGCGCGGCGCCCCCAGGTGTCGCCGCCGTCCTGGCTGCGGTGCACGCCGTCCACCTCCACGCCCGCCCACACGGTACGGTGGTCGCGCGGGTCCACCACGATGACGGTGGTGCGCGGCGGCCACAGCGGCGCATCGCGGTCGGTAAAGGTCAGCCTGTCCCACGTGGCGCCGCCGTCGCGGGTGCGGAACCCGTCCGGCCGCGTGCCGACGTAGATGGTTTCGGTATCCTCCGGGTCGATCGCCAGCGACCAGATCTCCACTGGGGCGCGCGCGCTCTCGAACCCCTCGGCCGCCGACGGTACCGGCTGCCAGATCTGGCCGTTGTCGTCGCTGCGGTACAGACCCCAGACGTCGGTGCCGGCCAGCAGCCGGTGCGGATTGTCCGGGTAAACGGCGAGCGCGCGCACGTTGCCCTCCAGGCCGCCCACCGCGCTCGGCGGCGGCTCGCTGCTCGCCGCCCCCGCCCAACTGCCGCCGCCGTCGCGGCTGATGTGCAGCCCGAAGCCCACCGTGCCGATGAAGATCGAATAGTCTCCCACCTGTTCCTCCTGGCGCGCAGTATCGCACCGTGCGACCGCGCGTCACAAGCCGCCCGCCCGCGCACCGCTCGCTGCCGCCCGCCCGTCACAAGCTGCCCACCGCCCGTTCATGCTCGCCCGGCCCGGCTCGGGCCCGCTCGGCTCAGCCGGATGCAGAGACTTCCGTGATCAGGTGCTTGATCCGCTTCAGGCTGCGCGCGTCGTCGGTGAGCTGGTCGCCGGCGATCATGCCCTCCACCCCGAAGCAGCCGTCGTAGCCGGCGGCGAGCATGGCGGCGACCGCGAACCGGTAGTTGATCTCGCCGTCCGGAATCGGGCGGCGCAGGTAGAAGGCGCGCTGCATGCCGGCCAGGGGCACCCGCACCAGGTTCTTCATGTGCCAGTAATTGGCGTGCGGCGCCAGGGCCAGGATGGCGTCCTCGCAGCTCTCCTCCGGGGTCTCGTAGGTCCAGTAGACGTTGCCCAGGTCGGGGTTGGCGCCGACGTTAGGCCGGTCGATCAGCTCCAGCAGGTGAATCATCGACCAACTGTTGTCGCACAGCGTGTTCTGGTGCAGCTCGATGCTGATCGACACGCCCAGTCCGGCGGCGCGGTCCGCGGCCGCGGCGATCCCCTCCGCGTTGATGCGGTAGTCCGATTCGCTCGCGTCGCGGCTGGAGTTCTGCGACACCAGTTCGCCAACGCCGCTGACTGCCCCGGGCAACTCGGGCACCATCGGCGCGTTGATCAGCGTGTTGAGGACCCCGGCGCCGATGCGCGCCGCCAGGTCGACGCCGCGCTCCAGGCGGGCACGGTTGTGCGCGCCGACCCGCGGATTGTGCAGGCCGCCGCCGCCGCGGATGCCGAGGCACGGCAGGCCGGCGTCGCGCAGCTCCCGGCCCAGGTCGTCCACCTCGGCGTCGCCGCGGTCGGCCAGGTCTTCGAGGCCCAGTTCCAGCCCCTCGAAGCCGATCTCCCGGACCTTGCGCAGCCACCCGGCGCGCACCTCCGGCGGCGGCAAATGGACCGGAAACGCCTTCTCCTGGTGGAACGGATAGAACGTGCGCCCGCGAAACGCATAGATCAGTTTCATGGCCCCATCATGGCAGATATGGCGGCTCGTGTGCGCAACCCCGGCTGCACTTGAGGTGCGACGCGGGTTCCGGCGCGGGCTGCTGGCGCCAACCACGGAACGGGTTGCCCGGTTCGGTTACCGGGAACGGGACGCGCGCGCCGCGGATACGCGCCAGCCGGGCGCGATCGCCATCTCCACCGGCACGCGGACCGCCTTGCCCATGCATGGCTCTCACTCCGGTTCCCTGCCGGCGGGCAGGTCGAGCGGCGAGCGCGCCATGCGGTGCCGGGCGTTCGCAGCGAGCAGCAGCGAGCAAGTCCCCGGTTGCCAAGTTCCGCCGTTTCGGAACAGGATGCGTGCACCTCCAGGCCCGACCGCGAAATGATTCAGCAGCCAACCAGGAAACAGACCGGCGCACCGCGAGGTACGCGATGAAGGGTCGCCGTGTGCTGATCGCCGCGCTGGCCGCCGTCGTGGTGTCGGCGGTGGCGGCGGCGGTGTACGTGGCGGGCAACCCGGCGGATACCACCTACGAGTTCGTGGTGCGCGACGCGGTGAGCGGGAACTGGGTGTGGGACGCCACCTTCCGGCTGCAGGGGCGGGTAATCCGGTCGCACTTCCAGAGCGACCGCGGCCCGCGGCCGCAGGTATTCACCCGGCTGCAGCCGGGTGAGGCGACGCTGAGGATTTCCGCCCCCTCCTACCAGGAGCAGACCATTCCGGTGACTCTGAAGCGCGGGGAGAACCGGCGCGCGGAGCCGGTGGAGCTGGTCGGCCGCGAGATCCCCGACCTGGCGAGCTGGATCATCTTCGAAGGATGGGAGGGCGGCGACCTGGTCCAGGAGTTGCGCCCGGTCAGCTCGGCCGGTCCGGCGGTGATCAATCACCCGGTTCTGGACCTGTGGATCGGCGCGCGCGTCACGGTGCAGGTGAAAGACGGCGTGCCGGTGCGCGAGGAGACCGACACCGGCGCGGCCCGCGGCGAGGAGCTGTACCGCGGCAAGCTGCAGTGGACGTGGGACGCGGCTCCGGAGACCACCTTCCGCTACGGCGCCGCCATCCCCGGTGCCGAGATCAAGGCCAGTTCCGCCCCCTACTGGGTGATCGACTACCTGGTCGTGGTCCCCGACCCCGCGGCGGCCGATGCCGGCGACATCGACCGCCTCATGGAACAGGCGTGGCAGTTGCCGCCGGAGGAGATCGCCGCCCGGCTGGAGCAGCACCAGCAGGCGGGCACGCTGGCCGCCTACCAGTTCACCTCCTGGAACGTCGCGGGAGGGCGGCGATGATCCGCACCGAGCGTCTCGCCAAGCGCTACGGCTCGTTCACGGCGGTGGCGGGCATCGACCTGAACATCCCGGCCGGCGAGATCTACGGCTTCCTGGGGCCCAACGGCGCCGGCAAGACCTCCACCATCCTGATGCTGCTCGGCGTGGTGAAACCGACCGGCGGCGAGATCCGGCTGTTCGGCGAGCCCTACAGCGCGGCCCGGCTCGACCTCAGGCGGCGCATCGGCGTGGTGCCGGAGAAGCACCCGGCCGGCATGTGGAGCTGGATGACCGCCGGCGAGTACCTGCAGATGTTCGCCGAGTTGTTTCGCGTGCCGGCGGCCGGCCGCCGCATCGACCATCTCCTGGAGCGGGTCGGACTGGCGCAGGTGAAGCACAAGAAATTCGCCCAGTTCTCGCGCGGCATGCTGCAGAAGCTGTCGATCGTGCGCGCGCTGCTGCACGACCCCGACATCCTGTTCCTGGACGAGCCGATCTCCGGGCTCGACCCATTCGGCGTCAAGCAGATCCGCGACCTGATCCTGGAGGAGCGCCGCGAGGGGCGCACCATATTCGTGTCGTCCCACCTGCTGTCGGAGATGGAGAAGGTGTGCGAGCGGGTGGCGATCATCTACCGCGGCCGGCTGCTGGCCGAGGACCGCATGGAGCACCTGCTGTCGGCGCTGGCCAAGGACCGCGAGATCCACGTCGACCTGGAGCAGGTGCCGGCCGATCTGCCGGACCGGGTGGCGGCGCTCGACTTCGCGCGCGGGGCGCAGCGGCGCGGCAACACCCTGGTGGTCAAGGTCGCCAAGACCGGCGACAGCCGGCGCGCGCTCAGCCAGTACCTGATCGACCAGGGCCTGGTGCCGCTGGGCATCCGGGAGCAGAGCCTGAGCCTGGAGGAGGCGTTCGTGACCATCACCAGCGAGAACGTCGACCTGTTCGCCGGCATGGGCGGCGTGGCGCGGCCTCCCGAAGGCGAATCGTGAACCAGCGCCCGCACGCCACCGCCGTGATCGCGCGGCGGCGCATCCTGGAGACCGTCATCTCGCCCGGCTACTACGTCGCCCTGACCATCGGCCTGGTGCTGGCCCACCTGCTGGTCGCCGGCTTCGTGCGCACGGTCGATTCGAGCGGCGTCAACCTGACGCTGGTGCCCGCCTACGACCTGGTCGGCAGGGGCCTCGGCGGGGCGTTTGGAACCACCTTCACGGCCAAGCTGTTTGCCGAGGGGCCGTTCCTGTTCACGCTCTATGCCGCCTTCCTGCCGGTCCTGCTCTACCTGGCCGTGAGCTCGGTATTCCGCTTCGGCCTGGAGAAGAAGGTCGGCGCCCTGGAACTGCTCACCTACGGGCCGGCGGACGCCACCGCCTACTTCCTGGCGGCGCTGATCAAGGATCTGCTGATGACCGCCGTGTCGCTGGCGGTGCTGACCGGCTTCCTGCTGGCCGCCGCGGGACTCAACAACCTGGTGCTCGGGGCCTCGTTCCTCCAACACCTGGCGATCCTGCTGTTCGTGGCCGGCGCATTCTACGGCTACGGCATCCTGGCCGCCTGCCTTACCGACAATTCCGCCTCCGCCGTCGCCCTGTTCCTGGGCGTGATCCTGGTGTTCGGGGCGGTGACGATCGGCTCGTTCGCCGTCATCGAGGGCTACGTGCGCAACCTGGCGAGCGTGTTCGCCTGGGCCGTCAAGTGGATCTCGCCGCTGTTCTACTGGGACCTGGCGCTGCGCTTCGCGGAGGTGGACAACTGGGGCATGTACCTGGCCTGCGCCCTGCTGCTGGCGGTACTGGCGGCGGCGGTGCTGGTGGTCAGCCACCTGACCATGAAGGTGCGCGGGGTGCGTCCGTGACGCGCCGGCGGGAGGGAGCAAGCCGGATGCCGTGCCGCGCCGCGGCCGCCCTGGCGTTGCTGCTGGCGGCGACCGGGCTGGCTGCGCAGGCGCCGCTGCGCGAGGAACAGTTCGTGTACTCGGTGGTGGCGTTCAGCGGCCGCGACTACGCCGGCACCTTCGCGCGCCGCGGCGCGGGCACCATCTACCTGATGGCGGACGTGGACAACTTCATCACCGTGCGCAACGCGCTGGTCTACTTCTGGCCGATCACCGGCGAGTGGAAGCTCGACCTGAAGGGGCTCGACGTGCCGTTCGAGGGCACGCTGGAGCTGAATGGGCGCGGGCGGCAGCCGGAGCGCATCGGCATGACCCCCTACACCTACTACAACGTGCGCGGCGAGTACGAGCTGAACTGGGAAGTGGCCGTCGAGGCGGAGGCGGAGGCGGTGGTGCAGCACTCGCGCGAGCTGATCGCGGCCTATTACGCCGCGGTGCAGACCCACCAGCAGGAGCGCGCCCTGTACGAAGAACTGCTCAATGAGCTGGCGAGCGTCATCACCGCGCTGCGCCGGGAGGGCAAGGACGTGACCGAGCTGGTCGCCGAGTTGGAGAAGCTGGAGGCCCCCGCGCCGCCGGAGCCCCCCGACCACTACGTGGTGCCTCCTTCCACGGTTCAGCAGGCGTTCATTCTCAACCTGCCGGTAGGGGAGTACGACATTCGCTTCCTGACCGCCGGCGGGGAAGTGATGGAGGGATCGGAGCGGCGCATCGTGACGTTCGCGCGCCGCCGCGCCGAGGCGGTGGGCATGGAGGTGATCCCCGGCGACAAGTGGACGCGGCCGGTGGAGTCCACCAGCCCGTCGTCGGTGCTGTACGTGGACGGCTCCACCGACCTGTACCTGCGCCCGTTCTACCAGCAGGAGTACAACGACCTGTTCTACGAGAAGCTGCGCCGCAACGACGCCAGGGGCAATCCGGGGCTGATGAAGTGGGTGCGTATTCAGCAGGTGCCGGGCGCCGCGCTGTCGGTAAGCGCCGGCGCCGCGCCGTCACGGGCGGCGGAGCCGCGGACGGTGCCGGAGGAGCCGTTCTTCGTCGAGCAGATCCCCGGCGGGGCGCTCGGCTACCGCATCGTGCCGTACGATCCCGACGGCGCGCACCTGGGCCGCGAACCGTCGCTGCGCGCGTTCCACCTCCCGGTGTCGGCCTGGCAGCCGATCCTGCACCTGCGCGTCCTCGATCGCGCCGGCGAAGTGCTGCCCTCCAGCGGCCGCCAGGTACGCATCGTCGCCCCGTCCGCCAACGGCTGGCTCACCCTCCTGCTGGCCGCCATCCCGCTGCTGACCCTGGCAGTCGCCCTCGCCCTCCGCTCCCGCCGCGTGAGCCGGTAGCTCTCCTCACCGTGATCGAACCTCAGGACAACAGCGCGATTCGCTGTGCTGATGCCGGTGACGGCACTGTCGAACTGGTATTCGATCCGCCGGGCGCCCGGCTGGTGGTGTTCAACGGCGCGCTACTGGCGGAGTTGGAGCGGGTGGTGAGCGCGCTGGAGGCCGACATTGCCGGCGGACGGGAGGTGCGGCTGGTGCTGGTGCGCAGCGCGACGCCGGACTGCTTCATTGCCGGCGCCGACATCGGTGAGCTGCTGGCGCTGCCGGACGCGGACGCTGCCACGCGCCTGAACGTGTCCGTGCATGCGCTGTTCGGCCGCATCGAGGCGCTGCCGGTGCCCACCGTGGCGGTGATCGACGGCGCCTGCCTCGGCGGCGGTACCGAGTGTGCGCTTGCCTGCGGCTACCGGATCGCGACCGACCACCCCAAGACCCGTATCGGGTTGCCGGAGGCGACGCTGGGCATCATTCCGGGCTGGGGCGGCACCCAGCGGCTGCCGCGCCTGGTCGGGCCGCGGGCCGCCTTGCCGCTGTTGGTCAGCGGGCGGCCGCTGAGCGGACCCGAGGCCGCGGAGGCGGGGCTGGTGGACCGCTGCGTGGCGAGGGACGGCCTGGAGGCGGCCATTGCCGAGTTGCGCGCCGATCCGCCCGCACCCGCGGCGGCGCCCGACGTGATGCCGCCGGTCAGCGATGCGCTGGCCACCGAGGTGGCGGCGGCCATCCGCCGCGGCCGGCTGCACCCGGCCGCCCCGCTGGCGGCCCTGCGGGTGGTCCGCGCCGCCGCCGGCAAGCCGCTGGCCGACGGCCTGGCGCTGGAGCGGGGGGCGTTCGCCGAGTGCCTGGCGAGCGACGCGGGGCGCAACCTGATGACCCTGTTCTTCAGCCGCAACGTGCTGCGGCGCGAGCGGTTCGGGCTGGACGACGCGCAGCCGAGGCCGCTGGCGCGGGCGGCGGTGCTGGGCGCCGGCGTGATGGGCGGCGGCATCGCCTGGGCGCTGAGCAACGCCGGCCTGCCGGTGGCGATGAAGGACGTGGCCGCGGAACCGCTGCAGCACGGCACCGAGGCGGCGGCCCGCGTCTACCGCCGCCTGGTGGCGCGCGGCCGGCTGGCCGAGGCCGAGGCCGCGGACCGGCAGCGTCTGATCACGCCCACCACCGCGTTCGGTGCGGAGTTCGCTTCGGTGGACCTCGTGGTGGAGGCGGTCAGCGAGGACGCGGAACTCAAGAAGCGCGTGCTGGCGGAACTGGAGGAGCGGGTCGGGCCGGACACGGTGATCGCCACCAACACCTCGTCGCTGCCGCTGGAGCGGTTGGCGGCGGCGCTGCGGCGGCCGGAGCGGTTTCTGGCCATGCACTTCTTCAACCCGGTCGACCGCATGCCGCTGGTCGAGATCGCCGCCGTCCCCGCGACCAGCGGCGTTGCGCTGGCCGGCGCGGTGGAGCTGGCGCGGCGCCTGCGCAAGACCCCGGTCGTGGTGCGCAACCGGCCCGGATTCCTGGTCAACCGCATCCTCTTTCCCTACCTCATGGAGGCGGCGCGTGTCTTGGAGGTTGGCGGCGACTGGCAGGCGCTGGATCGTGATCTGGTGGCGTGGGGGATGCCGATGGGGCCGTTCCGGCTGATGGATGAGATCGGCCTCGACGTGACGGTGAACATCGCCCGCTCGCTGGCCGCCTCCTTCGACGAGCGCATGGCTCCGCCGCCGTTCCTGCACCGGCTCGTGAAGCGGGGAGCCGTGGGCCGCAAGGGGGGTGCGGGAACCGGTTTCTACCGCTACGCCGGCCGCGAAGCGGTACCCGACCAGGACTCCGTCACGGCCGCCGTGGCGCAGGCTGTCCCGCCGGCGGGGATGGCCGGCGCCGGTCAACCCGCCGAACGGCCCGACGGCGCAGACCGAGTAGCGCGCTGCCTCGTCATGCTGGTCAACGAGGCGGCACGCTGCCTGGAGGAACGGATCGTGGACCGTCCTCTGTACCTCGACTTGGCGCTGCTGCTCGGCATCGGCTTTCCCGATCACCGCGGCGGCGTGTTGCGCTACGCCGACCAGTACGGCTTGCCGCGGATGGTGGAACGGATGGAGGAGTTGCGCGAGCGGTACGGCGAGCGGTTCCGGCCCTGCACCGGGCTGAGCGAACGCGCCGCCGCGGGAACCACGTTCTACGGACCCGGCCGGTGACCGCACCCGGCAACGTGCACCGCAACGCGAAAGAAGGCGCCCCGAGCATGATCGAGGTCCGCGGCATGGAGCATTCGCCTGCGTGCCGCGAACCGGGGCGTGGCCAAGGCCCTCACGTCGGTCCTCCCGGCCACTACCCAGCGGCTCGACGGCCCCTGAACGGACCCGCGTGTGCCTTCAGCCATGCAGCCTCGCCATGGCGCCTGCCGGATCGCTACCGGCGCCTGTCAATCCAACGCAATGCCCGCTGGAATCCGCAACCGCCCGTGCTGCTCTTGGAACAAATTGCAAGTAGTGGTTTCAATATGTACGCCACGGCAGGGGAGGCGCAGCGAGCATGATCGAGATCCGCGGCACGGAGCAATTCGCCTGTGACCGCGATCGGGTGCGCGCCGCTCTGGGCGACCTGGAACAGGTGGCGGCGGCGCTGCCCGGACTGTCCCGCATCGAACGCAGCGGCGGCGATTCCCTGGTGTGCCGGGTGCGGCCCGGTCTGACATTTCTCAGCGGCTCCCTGCGCACCACGATCACGCGCCGGGAGGAGGCGCACAAGGAGGCGCTGGGCTACCGGATCGACAGCAGGGGCATTGGCGCCGGCGCGGTCGCGAATGCGCACATCCGCTGCCTGCCTGACGGCGAGCGCCGCAGCCGGGTGGAATGGCAGGTGCAGGTGGAGGAGCTGAGCGGCCTGCTGAAGCCGGTCGGCGCAAGCCTGGTCGAGGCGGCGATGGGGAGGGTGGCCGCGGCTACCTGGGAGGGGCTGCACGCCCGGCTCGGCGCCTGACGCTGGCGCTTGCGAGCCACCACAGCCGAGGAACAGCAATCAGGAGTGAACCAATGCCATCGAAAGAAGAAATCCGATTGGCCAGGGAGCGGGCGATCCCCGTGCTCGACGCATGGATGGTCGCGTTCAACGCGCTCGACCTGGAGGCCTGGAAGGCCACCATGCAATATCCGCACTACCGTCTTGCGTCCGGTGCGATGCACACATGGGAAGATGCGGACATGGACGGCGCCTACCTGGCGCGCGTGCGGGCAGGACTGGGTGCAATCAAGTGGCATCACAGCGTTTGGACGCGGCGTGAGATCGTGCACTGCTCCGACCGGAAGATCCACCTCGACACCCAGTTCACCAGGTATCGGGAAGATGGATCGGTCATCGCGGTGCACGACTCGCTCTATGTCCTCACCTGGGAAAACGACAAGTGGGGCGTCAAGCTGCGCTCCAGCTTCGCCAGATAGATTCGCCGGGCGAGGCAACCGCGCGGCAACGACGTCGTCGAGCGCGGATCGCTCCCGGATCGCCGCGTCCGGTTGACCGGCGGCCGCGACGGCGGTCAGAATGGCACTCAGGGGGTGAGGCTGCTACCATGCGCTACCGTCTTGAGGACCTAGGCAAGGGCGTGACCGTGCCTTGCATCGACCTGGACCTGACCGGCTCTCCGGATGCGCCGGCGCGGCGCGAATTGGCGGCCGACATCTACGAGGTGGTGGACCGGGAGGGCGGGCTGCTGATCCGCGAGACCGGCATCGGCAATACCGGCGGGTACGGTGCGTTCCTGGCCTCCATCGACTTCCACCACCACTCCTACGTCGGCGGCACCACTCCCAGGAGCGAGCGCGGCAACGGCGTGTATACCGCCACCGAGCTGCCGCCGGCGGTCACGCTGCACAGCCACCAGGAGATGTCCTACCTCGACTCGGTGCCCGACTACGTCTCCTTCTACTGCGAGCGCCCGCCGGACCGCGGGCAGAAGACCAACCTGTTCGTCGACATGCGCGCCTTTGACGCGCACCTGCCGGAGGAGTTCAAGGCGCGCTACCGCGGCCGCCGGGCACGCCTGCAGCGCACGCTGGCCAGCAACGATCCCGGTCCAACGGTACCCGGCAGGAAGTACTGGCAGGAATCACTCGGCACCACCGACCGCGGCGAGGCGCAGGCAATCGCGGACGAACACGGCTGGCACCTCACCTGGAAGGCTGACGGGTCGCTGGTAATCCGGCAGGAGCCGGCCCGGTTCTTTCGTCCGCATCCCATTCACGGCGAGTTGTGGTGCACCCAGGCGATGCTCATCAATCCGGTCACCCGCTTGCGCGACGCGCAGCGGGATGGCCGCCACGAGGACGCGGCCGGGGTCGAACGGCAGCGCGCCGCCGACCCGGACAGCCTCGACCAGATGTTCCTGGAGGACGGCAGCCGCATCCCGGACGCCGACGTGCACCTGTGGTTCGACCTGATGATGGAACACGAGACCCGATTCGCGCTGCAGCGCGGCGACGTGCTGGTCCTGGACAACATGCTCATCGGCCACGGGCGCAGCTCCTTCGAGGGACCGCGCCGGATGTTCGCCGCGCTCGGCAGCCGCCGGGCCGCCTGACCCCTGGGCGCTACGCTCGCGGCGACACGGTCAAGTTACGCCGGCTGGAGCGTTGTGCGGCTGGGCGAGCAGGTCTTCGAGGAAGCACATGGTCTTCAGGACGCCAACGTCGTCGCGCTGGTTGCCGATGATCTGCAGGCCGACCGGCAGGCCGAGTCCGGTCTTGCCGACGCACACGGTACCCGCCGGGTTGCGCGTCATGTTGATGCCGTACGTGAAAGCAACCCAGCCGTCGGTCTGTGTGCCGTTGATCGTGCCGGAGGCGGAACCGGCCTTGGGAGTCTGGCCGCACGTGGTCGGCGTGAGGATGAAGTCTCCCGCCTGGAACGCGTCGACCAGCCCGGCGTTCAGATAGTGGCAGGCATCGACCGCGCGGGCGTAGTCGACTCCGCTGACGTTGTCCATGCCGTGCTCGATCTGCGGCCTGAGCCCCTCGTCGATCTGCTCCCATTGCGGTGTGCCGCGCAGGTCACCCTGAGCCCGCGCCCGCGATGCGGACCAGAACTGGTACCATGGTCCGCGCGGGTCCTCTTCCCAGATCGTCTCCCGCAAGACTACGTCGACACCTGCACCGCGGAGGGCCGCGATGGCCGCTTCGCAATGTTGCATGATCTCCGAGTCGACCGTGGCGAATCCCATCGTCGGCGACCAGACGACGCGCCGCGGCCTGTTGTGCCGGTTCAATGCGGCACGCCAGGACTCGGCCGGCCGGGGCATCGAAAAGATGTCGGTCGGTTCATGCTCCAGGACGGCATCCAGCGCATAGGCGACGTCGCGAACGCGAAGCGCCATCGGACCCTTCAAGCTCAGGATGCCCGATCCGGGTGGGGAGGTGCCACCGGCCGGCACCCGCCCCTGGCTTGCCTTGATGCCGCTGAATCCGCACACCGACGCAGGAATGCGAATGGAACCTCCGCCATCCGATCCGGTGCCGAGCGGAATCATGCCCGAAGCGAGCGCCGCCGCCGTGCCACCGGATGACCCTCCCGGGCTGTAATCCAGGTTCCAGGGATTGCGCGTCGCCCCGAATGGCCGGTTGTCGGTCACTCCCTTGTAACCGAACTCGGGCGTGTTCGTCTTGCCCAGGATCACGCAACCAGCCTTGCGCAGCAACGCGACCAGCACCGAGTCGTGTTGTGCGGGTGCATCGCCGGCGTGCAGTTCGGAGCCGTAGGTCGTGACGAATCCACGCGCATCCTCGAGATCCTTGACGCCTATCGGAATGCCGGCCAGCGGCCCTACCGGATCGCCTTGCCTCAGGCGCGCATCGATGGCGTCGGCCTGCGCCAGGGCATCCTCGAAGTTCACCGCGCAAAACGCGTTCAGCCGCGGGTTCAACGACTCGATGTTGTCGATCGCCGCTTGCGTCAGGTCACGTGCTGACACCCGCCGCGCAAACACGGCCCCGACCAGCTCCTCAACCGTCGTTTCACGAAAGTCCATGCCGAAGCAGCCTCCGGCTTCCGCGCGGACCTGTCAACACACGCGGCGGTTACTTCGAGACGGAGAATGCGCACGGCAATACCACCGTGGTGGTGCTCGCGGTTTCGTTCGCCTACATGAGGCAGCGGGCGAGGTCAGCCGCCGTGACCGTGCGATCGGCGCAGCGCGGCAAGGAAATCGGCCTCGTCCGCGCAGCCGAGCGCCGCCGCCAGCAGCGCTTGGCGTAGCCCATCTCGCGCGGACATGCAAACCGGACGTTCCAGATCCACAGAGCCGGGAACGATCGCATAAGCGTGAGATTGACAGTGTGCGGCGGGCATTGCAAAGTAATGTGATCAGGGATTCTTGCCGCATGCCGACCACCCTCGACCATAGCATTCAGCGCAGGCACCGGTTGACGCAGATGTCCCCCCCCCCGGCAACTCTTTATATGACAAACCATTAACCGCTTCCGCTGATCGCCGCGTACGCGACCCCGAGCACGCCGTCGCCTTCACCACCGCCGTACCTGTCGGTGGCGCCGGCTACGGAATACGGCGGTGCAAGGTGGTACTCAAAGAACCGCACGCGCGCGCGGCGTGAGCCCGGGTGAACCCGGTGAGTCACACGCCGCGCGCTTGCAGAGACTTGACTCAGACTGGCGGCCCGCGTTGCGGGTGCGAGAGTAGCCAGGGTAGCGGTAAGTCGCTCCGCAATACTCCAAGAGATCTACATACGGAGCAGCGTATGAATATTGCACAAATCACCAGGGCCTTCGCGGTTGCGCTGGTCGTGGTCCTGACCGCAACCGGCCTGTGGGCCACTGGCACGGAAGAGGCACCGGCAGCGGCCGCCGACAAGGAGTATGTGACCGATCCCACCACCGGCAAGGTGGTGGTGGCGCCACAGTACGGCGGGACAATTACCTTCGTCGACAACGGTTCCGCGGGTACGGTCACCGACTACTACGTGAGTGGGGCTGGCCCAAAGAACGTCCAGCTCTTCATGGAGAAGCTGGGTATTGCGAACTGGGCGATAGATCGGGACGTATGGCCCTATAACACACAGCACATCCCGGACTTTGCCTTGTCAGGGCGGCTGGCCGAAAGCTGGGAGCAACCCGACCTGGACACCATTATCTTCAAAATCCGGCAGGGCGTGCACTGGCATGACAAGCCACCGATGAACGGTCGGGAGTTGACCGCCGCGGACGTCGAATGGAGCTTTCATCGCCTGCTGGGACTGGGCAGCGGCTTCACCGAGCCCGCCCCAACGGTCTGGGCTCTGCCCCAATTCAGAACCAAGTCGGTAACCGCCACCGACCAGTATACGGTTGTCTTTGAGCTGGAGCCACCAGCCCCCTGGGCACTGAATCGGATCCTCCGTGGAGATAACACCGCCATACTGCCGCGCGAGGTAATCGAGCAATACGGCGACTATAATGATTGGCGGAACGTGGTCGGCACCGGGCCCTTCATGTTGACTGACCACGTCGAGGGCACCTCCTGGACCTACGTCAAGAATCCCGACTACTGGGGATATGACGAAAAATACCCGGAGAACCGGCTGCCCTATGTTGACGAGATACAACGCCTGATATCGAAGGAACAAGCCACCATTCTGGCGATGATGAGAACGGGAAAGGCTGATTACATCGGTTACGGCGGCGACACGCAGATTACTTCAATCGATGCGGCAACGAGCCTGCAGGAGACCAACCCGGACCTGAACCTGTGGCCATACTCATACCGTGCGGAGACGGCTATGGCCTTCAACACGCAGATATCGCCCTGGAACGACATCAGGGTACGCCGCGCAATACAGATGGCAATCGACCTTGAGACGATTAACCGGACCTATCACCAGGGTTGGGCAAATCCGGCCGCTGCAGCGGCTCTAGGGGACGCCATGGTCGGGTATGTCACCCCATTTGAAGAGTGGCCCGACGATCTCAAGGGATACTATACCTATGACCCGGAACGGGCAGAAGCTTTGCTTGACGAGGCTGGATATCCGCGCGGCGCCGACGGCATTCGATTCGAAACAGTCTACGGTCACTTGGATCGCGGCGACTTCGATCTGGACTATTTCCAGATCGTCATGGAATACTTGCGTGCCATTGGTATTGATATAGAGGTGGAGAAACTTCCGGTAGCGCAGTGGGGGTCTTATATTAATAACCATCTGGGGGAAGGTCTGTTTCTTGCCGTACACAACGCCGACTACATAACCGCAATAGACGTTTTTTACTCGACCAATGGATGGAACCCATCCAACGTCAACGACCCGGTTTTTGACGCCACAATGGACGCCTTCCGAGCCGCTACTGCAACCGAGGAGCAGCAGAGGCTGGTGCGGGAAGCAGTTATGCGCATAGCGGAGCAGCACTGGACCATAGCGGGACCGAGAGTTCCAAGTTTCATCGTCACCCAACCCTGGCTGGTGGGTTACAGCGGTGAAGTCGAGCTGGGGGAAATGGACCGTGCGATCATACTTTCCCGCCTCTGGATCGACCAGGACCTGAAGGCGGAAATGGGCTCGTGAGGAACTCGTTGTAGACGATCCGCAGTGGACTCCGCCTTTTTGGGCGGGGTCCACGAATCCCACGAGACTCACGGAGGGGCCGGGAGCGTTGCGCTCTCCGGCTCCCATTTAGTACGAGGATATGAGAGCCTACATCATCCGACGGCTGCTGCTGGTCATCCCCACGCTACTCATATTGAGCATCCTGGTCTTTCTCTCGGTCCGCTTCATCCCCGGCGATGTAATAGATGCGATGTTTGGTGACCTGCAATACATGAGTGTGGGTATCGACCGTGCAGCGTTCGAGCGCCGGCTGGGACTGGACGTGCCGGTCTACGTGCAGTACGGACGCTGGATAGGGGGTGTTTTCCTGCACGGCACGCTTGGCGAATCGATGATGTACGGTTGGCCGGTAGAGGAGAAGTTGCTCGGCAGATTGCCGTTGACCATGCAGCTTGGCGTCATGGCAATCGTAGTGGGGCTGTTGATCGCCCTCCCCGTCGGCATCTACTCGGCGATTCGCCAGGATACCGCCGCCGACTACCTGGGGCGCTCCATCGCCATCGTTGGCCTGGCTACGCCGAACTTCTGGCTGGGACTCATGGTCATGCTGTTCCCGGCACTCTGGTGGGGCTGGTCGCCACCGGTACAGTGGGTTCCGTTCGCCGAAGACCCGCTGGGGAACCTGGGGGTGCTCCTCATTCCCAGCCTGATTCTGGGAACGGCATCGGCTGCAGCCACCATGCGGATGACGCGCACCATGATGCTGGAGGTGCTGCGGCAGGACTACATACGGACGGCCTGGTCCAAGGGTCTGAGGGAGCGGGTCGTCGTCATGCGGCACGCCATCAAGAATGCCCTCATCCCGGTTGTCACGCTGATCGGTCTGCAGTTGCCGATCCTGGTGGGGGGCGCGGTTATCATGGAGAACATATTCAACCTGCCGGGGCTCGGTCGTCTCATGGTGCTTGCACTCGAGCAGAGAGACTACCCGGTGGTGTCCGGAGTAAACCTGTTATTCGGCACCGCGGTGGTGCTGTTCAATCTCCTGATCGACCTGTTCTACCCTTTCCTGGATCCAAGAGTCCGCTATCAATGAGAGACAAGGAGCGATCATGAGTAACGCTTCCGGTACGCGGACAACGGCACGCGCGCCGAGGAGACATACCGGTCTGGGCGATTTCTTCATCAGGCTGTGGACAGAGAAGCCGCTCGGCAGTGCGTGCGGGATTATCGTATTGCTGTTGATTGTGGTGGCCGTCTTCGCCGATGTTCTGGCCCCCTATGGCTATACGGAAATACACCTGGCGGACAGGCTGCAGGGCGCATCGGCACGGTATCTGCTGGGTACCGACCAGTTGGGGCGAGACTACCTGAGCCGCCTCATCTACGGGGCTCGTCTTTCGATGCTCGTCGGGCTGTCCGCGACCACGCTCAATGTCGTCGTCGCGGTCCTCGTCGGCGGCATTTCCGGATTCCTCGGTGGTAAGCTGGACCTGGGTGTGCAGAGATTCGTCGATGCCTGGATGGCTTTTCCGGGCCTGCTCCTGCTGCTGACCATCATGTCCATATTGGGGCAGGGTGTGCCCCAGATGATCCTGGTCCTGGGAATATCAGGAGGCATCGGTGGCTCGAGAGTAGTCAGAGGCGCCGTCATCACCGTAAAGGAGAATGACTATTTTCAGGCGGCGGCGTCGATTGGCTCGGCAAAATGGAGAGCATTTGCGCGCCACGTTCTGCCCAATATCGGGGCGCCGCTGATCATCATCTTCAGCATCAACATCGGCGGGGCGATCATGAGTGAGGCTTCGCTGAGCTTCCTCGGATTCGGTCTGCCTCCCGAGTTTCCCAGTTGGGGTACTCTGCTCAGTTGGGAAGGCCGGCGCTACATGGAGCAGGCGCCATGGCTCGCCCTGTGGCCGGGTCTCTGCCTGACCCTCGTGGTGTACAGTCTGAACATGTTCGGCGATGCCATGCGCGACCTGCTCGACCCGCGGCTCAGGGGCGGCGGCGGGCGGCTGGGCGCCAACGCCGCCACGCCGGTTTAGACCCGCCGGACCGCGGGCAGAAGACCAACCTGTTCGTCGACGGCCGAAGTGCAGGAACTTCTCGGCTTGGTGCGCGCCCAAGTCGCAGATGATCCCGCCTTACCGCTTCCTTGCGAAGGGCCCACCTACAGGTTTCCGTCTGCGCGCCGGCGTCGCGATCAATCAAGTGGGTCAGGCGGTTCGTCTCTCAAGCCGCGAGACCCAGCAATCGAAGTGGGGACACTCGGCGCGCATGGTCTCCAAGCCAATCGCGCGTGCGGCGAGAGCACCCAACCGCGGCTTCTCATAGCCAGGGACGAGCGCCTCGATTCGCTTGGACGGGGCGGTAACGGGTGAATCGTCGATCGCTTCAGGGGTTGGAAAAGCAGCCCGGATCTCCTGAAAGGAGCTCGCCAATTCGGGCCGATCAATCCCTATGGCGAACCGCTCGCAATCGCTGAACAGCAGGGCCTCGAACTCGTGCATCATCACGAACGGAATGAACCGACGTTCGTCAAACCTGGATCCCATGGCAAGATGGATGTCAGCGGCGAGCGCGTCTTCGACAGCCTTCGCTCTCTGTGGATACGGGAGATTGGCTGCCGTAGCGCGCCCCGGCCACGCCTTGGAACCGCTTTGTGGCATACCATAGTAGTCCGCCATGGTGGTGGCGATGATCGTCTTGTCTTCCTTCAAGTGCCGCACGATTTCACGACAGACCGCCGGCCAGGCCGTGCCTCTGCCGCGTCTCCGAGCCTTTCCGTACAGGCGGGCCCACACTTGCGAGAAGCCTTGTCCGTAGAGGTGAGAGGCGAGCAGTTCGTTGACAAATAGCTCTTCTGTTTGACCTTCCACATGAACACCCAGGCGCATCACTCCGAAAATCTCCGATCCGTGCGCTCCGGGACAGGCCGCCCGCCGAATTCGTTCTTTTCCCAAAGTTCCCCCAGGCTGTAGTCTTCAAGCCACGATCGGAGCTTGTCATCATCCAGCCGGTTGAGCTTCGTCGCTCCGTTCACGCGGTCAGCCACTATCACATCTTCCGGATCGAAATGATCCAGCAGCACCGGCGACTGCGTTGCGACGATGATCTGAGACTCCACAGCCGCGTGCTTGAGCATGGAGGCCAGCAGGGTGATAGCGAAGGGATGCAGACCAAGCTCCGGCTCGTCAAGGAGCACGACCGGCGGGCGGAGCGACGCCGGCTGGAGCAGAAGCGTGGCAAGGGTAATGAATCGGAGCGAACCATCGGACAGGGACGACGCGTCGAAGTAAGCGTCCGACCCGACGTGCCGCCACTCAAGCCGGATCTTGTCTTCGTTCAGCTCCAACGGCTCCATGGAGAAGTCTTCGAAGAAAGGGGCGGTCAGTCGGATCGTGTTGCGAATCTGCGTGTAAGCTCCCTCGTGTTTCTTGCGCAGCAAGTATAGGAATGCCGCAAGGTTGGACCCATCGGGTCGCAACCGGCGGTTGTCGTGTAAGTCGGCTGTTTTTTTTATTGGGGAGGAGGGGCTGGTGTCGTGAAAGTGGTAGAGATGCCAGTGCTCGATCCGGTAACGAAGAAACTCAAGAAGAGGAGCGACTCCAGGCCGTGGCACAAGATGCTCCATGAAGTCCGCAGGCAACTCGGTCTCGGCAACCCAAATCCTAGGAAACAATCGATCATCAGACCCATGGCGCATGTCGACACAGAAGTCAGTCAGTTCGTCCGTGAATTTCACTCTGAACCTCATCGTGGGCGTCGTCTTGGATCCAAAGTGGAGTAGACGGTCGGCACCGCCCGCGCGTAGAACGTGATCCGACATCTGATTCATGCTCAAGACAGCAGTGCGCAGGAGCCCGAGCGCGCCGAGGAAGTTCGACTTGCCTGATCCGTTGGCGCCGATCAGGACGTTAAGAGAGCGCAGTTGTAGCCCCGGCAACTCGGCAATGCTCCTGAAGCCTTCAATCGTGATCGTGCGGATCAAGGACATGTTCACCAATACCTCAATTGGCTCGGGCAGGACGTAGTCTTCACTACCGGAACGCGGCGTAGTCGCGGCCGAGGACGCCGGCGGCGATCTTGAGCTTCAGGACTTCGTCGGTGCCCTCGTAGATGCGGCACACGCGCACGTCCTTGAGGTGGCGGCCGGGCCGGTACAGGTCGGACCAGCCGCGCCCGCCGTGCACCTGCAGCGCCCGGTCGGCCGCGTCGAAGGCGGCGTTGCTGGCCGCGAACTTGGCCCCCGCGATGAGCTGGTCCACGCGGGCGCCGAGGGCGGCGTCGCCGGGGCGGTCGTCGCTGGCCGCCTTCCAGCGCGCGGCGTCGGCGACAATGCTGGTGCTGGTCTGCCGGGCTACCTCGATCTGCGCGATGTGCTCCTGCACGAGCTGGTGGCGGGCGATCGCCTTGCCGTGCTGGCTGCGCTCCTTGGCGTACTCCACGGCGGCGTCGAGGCAGTCCTCGATCACGCCCACGCAGCCCGCCGCCACGCTGAGGCGGCCGCTGCGCAGCGTCTGCATCGCCACCGCGAAGCCGTCGCCCTCCGCGCCGAGCATGTTCTCGACCGGCACCCGGTACTCGGTAACTTCGAACATGCCGGTGTCGCTGGTGGGCATGCCGAGCTTGGCGGTCAGCGCCTCGCGCTCGATGCCGTCGCCGTCGGTGTCCATGATGAACGCGCTGATGCGCCGCTTGCCGCCGCCGGGATCCTCAGGGTAGGCGAACATGATGATGGCGCCGGCGATGGTGGCGTTGGAGATCAGGTACTTGACGCCGTTGAGCACGTAGAAATCGCCCTCGCGCCGGTAGGTGCTTTGCATCTCCAGCGGATTGGAACCCGCCTCCGGCTCGGTGAGGCCGAACGCCAGGATGCGCTCGCCGGTCGCCGTGCCCGGCAGGTAGCGCCGCTTCTGCTCCTCGGTGCCCCACTCCACGATCGGGGTCTGGCCGATCGAGCAATGCCCCGAGAACAGGGTGCGCACGCTGGTGCCCTCGCGTCCGATGCGCGCGATCGCCGCCGCGTAGGTGGCGGTATCGGCGCCGCGACCGCCGTACTGCTTCGGCACCGTCATGGCGAGGATGTCGTGCTTGTGCGCCAGCGACACCACCGCCTCGTTGTAGCGGTGCTCCAGGTAGCACAGGTCCTCGATCGGCCGCACTTCCCGGCAGTAGGCGTCGACGTCGGCCAGCAGCGCCTCCCGTTCCGCCTCCGGCATCGCGGTGTAGGTTGGGGTGTCCAGAATCGAATTCATGCCGTTGCAATTGCCCCCTCTCGTTCCAGCTCGGCCAGGTGCGGCGCCGCCAGGCCTAGCAGTTCCGCCAGCACCTCGTGCGTGTGCTGCCCAAGCAGCGGCGCACCGCACGGGTCGCCGCGCAGCCCCGGCATCTCCACCACCGGCCCGACGGAAAGATAGCGCCTGTCGTCCGCCGCCGCCAGTTTCAGCAGGTTGACCCCGGGCGGCGCGGCCGGCGGCGCGCCGAATACCCCCGGCAGGTCGGCCACCGCACCGGCCGGTACCCCGGCCGCCGTCAGCTCGGCAACCAGCTCCGCCACGGCGCGCCGCGCGATCAGCGGGGTCAGGACGGCGTTCAGGGCGGCCCGGTTCGCCACCCGCGCCGAGTTGTCGCCGAAGCGCGCATCGCGCAGGAGTTCGGGGCAGCCGAGCACCGTGCACAGCCCGGTGAACAGCTTGTCGTTGCCGGCGCCGATGGTCAGGTAGCCGTCGCCGGCCGCGTACACCTCGTACGGCACGATCTGCGGATGGGCGTTGCCGAACCGGCGCGGCGGGCGCGCGTTGAGCAGGAACGCCTGCGCCACGTTGACCAGCGCGGCCACCGTGGAGCCCATCAGGTTGACCTCCAGGTGCTGTCCCCGGCCGGTGCGCTGCCGGCTGACCACCGCGGCCAGGATGGCGCTGGCGGCGTGCAGGCCGGCGATCACGTCGGTAAGCGCCACGCCCACCTTCATGGGCGACCCCTCCGGCTCGCCGGTCAGCGACATCAGCCCGCTCAGCCCCTGGATCACCAGGTCGTAACCCGGCCCCGGCTTGCGCCCGAACGCCGTGATCGAACAGTGCACGAGGTCGGGCCGGGCCGCGCACAGGGCCGCGTGATCCAGCCCCAGCCGCTGCGCCACGCCGGGCGCGAAGTTCTCGACCACCACGTCGCTCTTGCCCGCCAAGTCCAGGAACAGGCGCCGGCCGCGCTCGCTGCGCAGGTCGATCGCCACGCTGCGCTTGCTGCGGTTCACCGCCAGGAAGTAGGCGCTGAGCCCGTCCGCCGGGTCGCCCAGGTAGGGCGGCCCCCAGGCGCGCGTGTCGTCGCCGCCGGCCGGGCGCTCCACCTTGACCACGTCGGCGCCCATGTCCGCCAGCACCATGGTGCAGTAGGGGCCGGCCAGCACGCGCGAGGCATCAAGCACCCGGACCCCCGCCAGCGCCGCACCGCCGCCGCAGCCGTCGTCCTGCTGTCCCGTCATGGCGGTACTATGCCCGACTCAGCGCCGCTCGCCGGCTGCGTCCCGCGGCGCAAGAAAGTTGAGCCGCGGCCCCACGGTGGTTCTGGAGTGACAGCAGCCCGTGACGAACCCCGGGCTGCATCGAATTGGGCGATGCAGCCCGGCGGCTGCGTTGCTGCTCGCCCAAATGTGCCGGCCAAGCTCGTCCGTCGTGCCCTGCCAGCCGGGCGCCTCGCCGCCCTCGGTGCGTCGCCGTGCGCCGCCACGGGCTGCCGGCGTGCGCCGGAGTGGCCGCTTACGGCTTCGCTTGCGGCCCAACCGGCATACGTCTTTGAGCCCCCGGCAATCCCGCGGGCCGTCAGGAAGACCGGTGCGGTCGGCGCACCAGGCGGCCCGGAAGCGCGCCGGTCAGCTCGTCGTTCTCCAGCACCACCTCGCCGTTGCAGACGGTGAGGTCGTAGCCCACGGTGCGCTGCATGAACCGCTTGGCCTTCTCCGGCAGGTCGTAGACGATGTGCGGCGGCGGCCATGACAGGCGCTCGAAGTCGATCACGTTGACGTCGGCGCGCATGCCGGGCTGCAGCAGGCCGCGGTCGAGCAGCCCATACACCTCCGCCGGGCCGCGCGTCTGCTTGTTTACGATCGTCTCCAGCGGCACCTTGCCGCCGCGGGTGCGGTCGCGGCCCCAGAACGCCAAGTTCCAGCTCGGCATGTGGGCGTCGCAGATGGCGCCGACGTGGGCGCCGGCATCGCTGAGCCCGTTGCGGGTAATCGGATGGCGCATCATGTCGGCCATGTACTCCAGGTTGCCCTGTGAGTAGCCCTCCAGGTAGTGGATCAGCATGGTCTGGCCGCGGTCGGCGGTGAGCAGGTCGTAGAACGCCTGGGCGTCCGAGATGCCGTGCTTCCTGGCGTAGGCGGCGACGCTCGCCGACTCGTCCGGCTCGTAGTTGGGCGGATCGCCGAGCACGTACACCTTCTCGGCGCTGCCGGTGATCCGCTCCAGCAGCCAGGGCAGCCGGCTGCCCGGCGTGGTGTCGTCCACGAACGTGTTGTCGTCGGGGCCCACCTTGCCATATTTGTTGCCGGGCTTCAGGCGCACGTCGTTGGTCAGATCCCAGTCGCTGGCCAGGATCTTCGCGCGCACCTCGGGGTCGCGCATCTTGCGAATCCGCTCCGCCATCGGCAACGAGCCCACCAGGTCACGGTAGGCGTAGTTGATCATGTACGGATGCAGCGACGCCTCCAGGTTCATGATGATCATGGTGCCGCGCCCGCGCACCTGCGGATACACCCGCCAGCCGTTGGCGTACGCCTTCTCCTCCAGCGGATCCAGCGTCTCCCGTCCACCTTCGCCCATCAGGTAGGTCACGCTGATGCCGTCCATCTGCGCCAGCGAGTACAGCCACTCGCGCTCGAACGGCCCGACAAACTGCAGCACGCCGCCGCCGGCCTCCTCCGCGCCCTTGGCGATCGCCTCAATCTCCGGGTAGCGGGCCAGGGTGCCGGGAATCAGCTCGCCCGCCTTGGTGCGGTGCGCCAGCAGCCGGTTGCTCGATACGCCGAACGCGCCCGCTTCGATGCCCTGGCGCACGATGCGGGTCATCTCGGCCAGCTCGGCGTCGGTCGGCTGGATGTCCTCGGCGCCGCGCTCGCCCATCACGTAGCAGCGCAGCGCGCAGTGTGGGAGCTGGGTCAGGACGTCCATCACGCGCGGCTTGTGGTCGATGGCGTCCAGGTATTGCGGGAACGTCTCCCAGGCCCATTCCATGCCGGCCGACATGGCGATCGCCGGAATGTCCTCGACCGCGTCCATCAGGTCCATCAACCAGTCGCGGTCCTTGACGTGCACCGGTGCGAAACCGACCCCGCAGTTGCCCATCACGATGGTGGTCACGCCGTTCCAGCACGACGGGGTGAGGTAGGGGTCCCACGACACCTGCGCGTCGAAGTGGGTGTGCATGTCGATCCAGCCCGGCGTCACCAGCTTGCCGGCGGCGTCGATCTCGCGCCGCGCCGGTCCCACGTCCGTGCCGACGGCCGCGATGTTGCCGCCGTCGATACCGACGTCGCCCTGAAACTCCGGTCCGCCGCTGCCGTCGATGACGCGGCCATTGCGAATCGCTATGTCGTGCATGATTGCTCCCTCGCGCGCGCCGAGTTAAGTGCCTTGAGGCCAGTGCCGGCGCCGCGCAGCCAAGTTGGGGCGACGTTAGCCAAGTGAGCCGCGCGCGTCAAGGATCGTCGGCGAACCGCAGCGCGTCGGGCAGCGCGTACAAGGGTATGTTGAGCACCCGAGCGTCGTGCTTCAGGTTCAACAGGGTGCTGCGCACCAGCAGCGGCGGGGCGAACTGGGAGTCGAACGACCGCAGGCTCTTGCTGCGCGGGTTGACGCCGGACTTCACCTCCAGCGGCACAACCTCGCCGCTTCGCTCCAGCAGGAAGTCGACTTCCGCCTTGCCCCCGGAACTGCGCCAATAGTGCAAGTCGCCGGCCGCCGCCGCGGCCAGTTGCTGCGCAACGTAGTTCTCGACCAGCGCTCCCCGGTACTCGGCGAACAGGCGGTCGCCGTGCACCAGCAGCTCGGGCGCGGCCCCGGCGAGCGCGCCGAGCAGGCCGACGTCCAGCGCGTACACCTTGAACGATCTCCGGTCCGCGTAGCCGCGCAACGGCAGCCGGGCCGTCTCGACGCCGAACGCCCGCAGGATCAGCCCGGCGCCCTCCAGCCACACGACGGCATCTTCGTAATCGCGCGCCCGCGCGCTCGGACGGATAGCCGAAAACATGAACTTCTTGTTCTCGCGCGCCAGGTGTCCCGGCAGCGAATCCCAGACCGCGATGATGCGCGCCACCTCGCGCGCGGGGGCATGCTTGGCGAAGTCGAGCACGTAGGCATCGAGGATCGCCTGCTGCACGGTTCGCACCTCCGCAGGGTTCTGGTTGTCCCGGTTGGCGGCGTAGCGGGCGACCGCCTCGGGCATGCCGCCGACGAAATAGTAGGCGCGCAACAGGTCGACCAGGACGGTGTGGAACGCTTCGGGGAACGGCTCGGGCAGCGCGTGTTCCTCGATCAGTTTCCGGTAGCGCCCCGCGCCGACCGCATCGAGGAACTCGAGGAAGGTCATCGGATGCAGGTCCACGAAGTCCACCTTGCCCACCGGGAACGAACGCGGTGTCGAGAGGGCGACACCGAGCAGCGAGCCGGCGGCGGCGACATGGTACTGGGGCGCGTCCTCGGCGAAGTACTTCAGCGAGTTCAGCGCCGCGTTGCACGCCTGGATTTCGTCGAGGATGAGCAGCGAGCCGCCGGGCACAATCCGTTCTCCCGCGAACACCGAAAGGTCGCGGACGATGCGCATGGGATCGAGGTCGCGCTCGAACAGGCTGGCGAGAGCGGGCGTCTGCTCGAAGTTGAAGTAGTGACTGGCCGCGTACCGCTCCCGGCCGAAGGCGCGCAGCAGATAGGTCTTGCCGGTCTGGCGCGCACCGCGCATCAGCAGCGGCTTGCGCCCCGGCGCGTCGCTCCAGGTCAGCAACTCCTCGTACGCATCACGCTTCATGGACGCCCACAATAGAACGAAAACGGCGATTATGTCACATAATACAGACGTATTTCTGGCAATTGAGGCCGTTATACGTCCTAATAACGTGTAAACACATAGTAACGCCGACCGTCCGTTCCGGTAAAGCCGCCGGAACAATCAACAGCAATCAAATCGAGAGCTGATGCCGCTACTTCCGGGCGGCGCCGTAGCGGCCGAGGCGGCCGCGCAGCCGCGGGTCCAGCAGATCGCGCACCGCGTCGCCGAACATGTTGAGGCTGTACACGACCACGGTCAGGCACAGTCCCGGCCACAGCGCCAGGTGCGGCGCCATCTCCATGTACTGCCGCCCCTCGCGGCTCAGCATGCCGCCCCAGCTCGGAATGTCCGGCGGCAGTCCGAAGCCCAGGAAGCTCAGCGCCGCCTCCGACATGATCACCCCGCCCACGTTGATGCTGAAGATGATGATGATGGGCGCGGCGATGTTGGGCAGCACGTGGCGCAGCAGCGAGCGCCGGCGCGAGCTGCCGATCGCCTGCGCCGCCTGGAAGTAGACGTTCTCCTTCACCCCCAGCACCGCTCCGCGCACCACCCGCGAGGCCGGGATGCCGCCCGACACCCCCAGCACGATGATGATCTGCGGCATGCCGCGGCCGGCAATCGACATGATGGTGAGCAGCAACAGCAGCCCCGGGAACGCCATCCAGGCGTCGACGAAGCGCTGCGTCACCAGGTCCAGCCGCCCGCCGATGAAGCCGGTGGTGCCGCCGATCAGCACCGCCACCACGACGTTGAGGGCCGTGGCGGCCAGCCCCACCGTCAACGACAGCCGCGCCCCGTGGATGAGGCGGCTCAGCAGGTCACGCCCCACGTGGTCGGTGCCCAGCAGGTACTGGGCCGAGGGGGCCTGCAGACGGTCGCGCAGGTGGATCTCCTCGTAGCGATAGGGCGCCAGCCCATCGGCGAAGATGCTGACCAGCACCAGGAGCAGGATGACGATGCCGCCGGCGGTGCCCAACGGCTGCTCACGGACCAGCCGGCCGAAAAACCGCCGCGCTCCAGCCTGCCCAGCCGCAGCCGCGCCGCCCGCGGCCGGCTCGGCGCCGGCCGGCGTCAGCTGTGATACATCACCCACGCGCGTGCCTCATTCGTAGCGAATCCGCGGGTCCAGCGACGCGTACAGCAGGTCGGTCAGCAGGTTGACAAGCACCACCACCGTGGCGAAGAACAGATTCACCGCCGACACTACCGGGTAGTCGCGGTCGTTGAGGGCGTCCAGCATCAGCCTCCCCAGCCCCGGCAGGTTGAAGATGTTCTCGATGATCACCGAGCCGCCCACCAGGATCGGCAACTGCATGCCCACCAGCGTCACCACCGGGATGATCGCGTTCTTGACGGCGTGGCGCAGGATCACCGACCGCTCCAGCAGACCCTTGGCCCAGGCGGTCCTGACGTAGTCCTGCCGCAGCACCTCCAGCATCATGGTGCGCGTCATGCGCATGGTGCTGGCCGCCAGGTAGGTGCCGAGGATCAGGCTCGGGATCAGGAACATGCCGAGGTTGCCCAATGGGTCTTCGGAGAACGGAATCAATTCCATCGGCGGCGACCACGTCCACCAGATGGCCGGGTAGATCATCACCATCGTGCCCAGCCAGAAGTTGGGCGTCGCCAGCCCCATGATGGCGGCCGACCGCCCCAGGTAGTCGGCGGCGGTGTACTGGCGCACCGCCGAGTAGATGCCCACCGGCAGGGCGATGACCAGGCCGATGAGGATGGCCATAACACCGAGTTCGAACGTGACCGGCAGTCGTCCCAGCATGCGCTCCTCGATGCGCCAACCGCCCAGAAGCGACTCGCCGAGCGTGCCGCGCAGGACGATGCCGCCGATCCAGCGGCCGTACTGCACGTGGATCGGGAGGTTCAGGCCGAGCCGCTGTTCGATGGTCGCGCGGTCGACCTGGCCGCCGACGAATGCCGTGCGACCGGCCATGATGTCGATGACGTCGCCGGGGATGAAGCGGACGGACAGGAACACCAGCACGCTCAGGATGAACAGGGTGGGGACGACCAGTAGCAGCCGGCGAATGATGTACGCTCTCATATCTTCGTGGCACTAATCAGCCCGTGGCGAACTCCAGGCTGCATTCGAGCGCCGCGCTCGGTGCGACGCCGGGTTCCACCACGGGCTGCTCTGGCGCCGGGAAGCTCGGGCCTCCCGGCGCCCTGCTGTGCAAGCAGAACGAGCGCGCCCCAGGGGCGATCGATTCAGAATCCCATTTCTCGCTTCAGATCCTGGTCGATCCAGAGGCGGGCGAGGATGGGATGATACGTCAGGTCTCCTAGCGAGTATTCACCGTTATAGCCCTTGACCCACGGATTGTTCGCCTGAAACTGTGGCGCCAGAGGACCCCAAATCTGCATGTGTTGCTCGAGCACGAACATATTGTACGCTTTCGCTGCCTCGAACTGCTCCTCTTTGGTCGTAGCAGCGTAATAGGCATCGGAGGCCGCGTCCAGCACGGAGGTGTCGATTGCGCATGGGTCGCTACAGGCCAAGTATTCGCGGGGGAACAGATTGCTATCGCGATGAGTCTGCATGGCCCAGACAGCAGCCGGATGGCCCATGTCGCCAGTGGCCATTTCATACGCGGTTTCTGCCTTGGCAGCCACCCAAGTCCCCGTGTCGGCAATACGGGTCGTTATATCAACGCCAATATCAGCCCAGTACCCGGCGGCGACTTCCGTATAGCCCAAGTCTATGACGTCTCGGTGCAAATACTCTGCCGTGAATCGAATTCCGTCCGCGCCGCGCGGATAGCCTGCCTCATCCAGGAGCTTCTCGGCACCCTCCGGGTCATACCTGTAGTATTGCTGGAGCTCTTCTGGCCACTCTTCAAATGGGGTGTAGTGCCCCTTGGCGCTAATCCACGCAGGGTCTTCCCAGTCTGAAAAACCGCCAAAGTAGGTATCGTCAATCGTCTCCAGATCGAGTGCCATCTGCAGTGCGTGGCGCACCCTGACGTCGTCAAATGGCGCGTTGCGAATGTTCAGAGTAAAGACCTGAAACGCCCGCTGGTAGTAACTGTACACCTCGATTTCCGGGTTGGTCCTCTGGATGCTCCTTATCACGTCCATGTTTCCTATGTCAGCGACCCCTGCGTGTTGTATGATATCAATCTTACCCGTACGCAGTGCCGAGATACGGGTTGCTTCTTCTGCCATGAGGGGGGCCCTTATCTCGTCAACATAGGGCAAGCGGTTCTCCGGGTATTTCTCGTCGTAGTCCCAGAAGTCAGGATTCCTGGTAAAGGTCTTGGAGACGCCCTCGACATACTCGGTCAGGATAAGAGGCCCGGTGCCGACCACGTTCTTCCAGTCCTCATAGTTGCCGTAATGCTCGATTACGTCGCGGGGTAGTATCCAACTCTGGCTTTCACCGAGGATCGGTTGTAGCGCATCGAGGTATGGCTCAGTGAGCTTCATAACAACCGTATATCTGTCGGTGGCCTCTATCGATTCCCATGGCAGGTTGAACGTGGGGCCGGCCTGAGCGGGAGGTTCGGTGAAGTCCCCCTGAGCGGTCTGGCGCTGATAGGAATAGACGACATCATCGGCGGTCAGCTCCCGACCGTTTACCAACCGACTGGCCTCACTGTCCGGATCAAGAGCGTAGTGAACGCCCTGGCGGATGTGAAAGACGTAGGTCACCGGGTCGGGCGTCTCCCAGCTTTCCGCCAGATTCCCGGTCAGGACGTGGGTAGGAACGAAATTGTCCGTCCAGTCGAATACTTCCCTATCCAGTGCCCAGTCCCCGATGGCGAGCTTCTCATTGACACCGTCTATGAGCCAGCCCGCTTCGAAGCCAACAGCAAAGGGGTCTACATTGTCGCTTACCCTACCACCCCAGCCGTAGGTCAGTGTCCCGCCGTACTCCGGCGCGGTCACCATCTTTCCGGTGGCGGGGTCCATCACCATTTCCTTCTCCATGGCGGCTGCCGGCTCCTGTTCGGCGGCCGGGCTTGCCCACAGGCCGGTCGCGGCCACACCGAAACCGATCAGTACCGCCAGGGTCTTTCGCAAGACTGCGTATTGCATCTTTGCCTCCTGCAATTCGAGAGTGCCGGTCTCACTGTGCATCCGTCGCCCACTCTCGACGCGCACCGGCAATCTCCGGTGCCCGGAAAGCGACGGCGACAGCCCCGAGCTACATCGACATCCGGCACCTCCTTGAACGCGCGCGCGGACCTGAGCCCGGAGCACCGCGTGAGGCGGTGTGCTGCGGCGTAGCGAAAGTCAGGGACCGGCAACGTCGGCGGTGCGGTGTGCAGGCGGTCGGAGGAGCGGCGGTGCGGCCGAAGCGGCGCGCGGGGCGATCAGCCGGAGCGACTATTGCTTGTGATTCAGGTATTTGCCGGGGGGGGGTAGGACACACCGGGTCCCGTTAACCGGTGGCGTCCTCAAGTGCCTGTGGTATTGCATCGTCCACATAAGCCTGTTCTCCGACAGAGGGGCATCATAAGCCACGCGCAACGGGCTGTCAAATCGCGCGGAGCACGACCCTGCGGCACTGCTCAATCCGCGAAGATCTCGTGAAACGGAGTTTGGTACGGGAGGAGTATTCCGGTGGTAACGCTCGTCGTGCAAGGACACTACTCGGTCGTCCGATCCGTTCGCGTCCGTCTGCCCGTTGCCAACTCGCGACCCGTTCGAGTCCCAACCTCGATGCCCGTGCACACGCGCGGCGGGCGGTCAAGCGCCTTCAGCACGCGTTCTCTCTTGACCTCTTGACCGCGCCATCTGCCCTCTGTTCGATGCAACATGCTACACTGCAGCCATGATCAGCCGTGGCATTCGCGCCTATATGGCTCGCGAGTGGCGAACGGCGCGTGCTGCCAAGGACGCGTATTGGGCCGAGCGCATCGCCCGTTGCGGACCGCTGGAAGGACTGCGCATCGCCGACGAGTTGCGCAGGCAAGCACTGCTGCACAACCCGGAATGGCCGGATGCCGCCGCCCGGAAGCAGGACCTCCTCGCTCACATACGCTTGGCCGAGTTGTTCACCCGTGCCGATTCCACCCGCCGCAGTTGAACTGCTGACCGCACTGGCAAAGGTGCTCGCTGGCCGCGGGAGCTGGTACGTGTTCGGCGCCCAGGCAGTGATCGCGTACGGCGTGCCCCGTTTGAGCGCCGACGTCGACGTCACCGTCAGGCTGGAACCTGACGATCCACAGCGGTTCGCATCCGCGATGCAGGCGGCGGGGTTCGTCTTGCGTGTCGAGGATCCGGAGTTCATCCGCCGGACTCGGGTGATGCCGTTCGTGCACGCCGCCACCGGCATGCCGCTGGACATCGTGCTGGCAGGATCCGGACTGGAGGACGAATTCCTCCAGCGCACCCGGACGGTGGACCTCGGCGGCACGGCTGTCCCGTTGATCGCTCTCCAGGACCTCATCATTGCCAAGCTTCTCGCCAGCCGCCCCCAGGATCTCGCCGACGCGCAGAGCCTGTGGCGCATCCACGGGCACAGCCTCGACGTACACTCGATTCGTCGGACACTGCGCTTGCTCGAAGAGGCGCTGGATCAAAGCGACCTGCTGCCGAGCTTCGACTCGATTCGCAGGACGGCCCGTGACGGGGAGCAATCGCCCCTGTAGTGAGCAGCAACAGCAGCCCCGGGAACGCCATCAAGGCGTCCACGAAGCGCTGCGTCACCGGATCCAGCCGGCGAGGTCGCCTTCCACCAGCGACTCGATCAGCTTGCCCCACTGCCCGTTGAACAGCTCGTCCAGCTTGTACATGCGCCGGTCGGCTGCGCGTGTCTGCCGCGTGATCAGTTCATCGGTCGCCTGCAACCGCCGGTCGGTCTCCTGCATTTGGCGGTCGGTCGCCTGCATGCGCCGCTCAGCCTCCTGCTGCGCTGCGGAGATCTCCCGGAGAATCTCCCAGATCTCCTGCGGGGTCGCGGGTTCGCTGTGTCCGTTGCGGTCGGTCATCGGTACGCTCGCTCATCCCATTGTGGAGCAGACCGACCGTTCCGGTAAAGCCGCCGGAGCAATCAAGCAATCAATCGAGAGTCGACTCCTCTACTTCTCGGCCGGCGCCTGCGCGGCCGAGGCGGCCGCGCAGGCGGGCGTCCAGCAGGTCGCGCACCGCGTCGCCGACCGGCGTCCGCGGTGATACGTCACCCACGAGCGCACCTCATTCGTAGCGGATGCGCGGGTCCAGCGACGCGTACAGCAGGTCGGTCAGCAGGTTGACCAACACCACCACCATGGCGAAGAACAGATTCACCGCCGATACCACCGGGTAGTCGCGGTCGCCCAGCGCGTCCAGCATCAGCCGCCCCAGCCCCGGCAGGTTGAAGATGTTCTCGATGATCACCGAGCCGCCCACCAGGATCGGCAGCTGCATGCCCACCAGCGTCACCACCGGGATGATGGCGTTCTTCACCGCGTGGCGCAGGATCACCGACCGCTCCAGCAGACCCTTGGCCCAGGCCGTGCGAATGTAGTCCTGGCGCAGCACCTCCAGCATCATGGTGCGCGTCATGCGCATGGTGCTGGCCGACAGGTAGGTCCCGAGGATCAGGCTGGGGATGAGGAACATGCGGAGATTGCCCAGTGGGTCCTGGGCGAACGGCACCAGTTCCATCGGTGGCGACCAGGTCCACCAGATGGCGGGGTAGATCATCACCATGGTTCCCAGCCAGAAGTTGGGCGTCGCCAGCCCCATGATGGCCACCGACCGTCCCACGTAGTCGGCGACGGTGTACTGGCGCACCGCCGAGTAGATGCCTACCGGCAGGGCGATGACCAGGCCGATGAGAATGGCCAGCAGCCCGAGCTCGGCGGTGACCGGCAGTCGTACCAGCATGCGCTCCTCGATGCGCCAACCGCCAAGCAGCGACTCGCCGAGGGTGCCGCGCAGCAAAATATCTCCGATCCAGCGTCCATACTGCACGTAGACAGGCACGTCTAATCCCAGCATGCGCTCAAGAGCTTCACGGTCAACTTCGCCGCCGACAGATAACATACGACCGGCCATGATGCCGATGACGTCGCCTGGGAGGAAGCGGACCGACAGGAACACCAACACGCTCAGAATGAACAACGTGGGGATGACCAGCAGCAGCCGCCGGATGATGTAGGCTCTCATATCCTCGTGGCAAACAAAATGGGCGCCGGGAAGCTCAAGGCTCCCGGCGCCATTCTCTGCAGGTAGAACAAGTGCGAAACGCTCGCGGACCCCGCTGACAGCTAGGCGTGGTCCCGGCTCGTGGAATCGCGCAGCGACTCCCGTTTCACTCGCCCAAGGGCGATTGACTTGCTCAGAATCCCATTTCTTCCTTTAGATCTTGGTCAATCCAAAGGTGGATGAGGACGCTCTTTGTTCCCGCATCCAGCACGTCCATTTCGCCGTTCCAGCCTTTCACCCACGGCTGGGCCAGCTGATAAAACGGAGCCATGGGAGGCCAAATCTGATTGTGCTGCTTTATCCCGAGCATATCAAACTCTTTGAATGCCCTCTGCTGCTCCTCAAGGGTGGTAGCGGCGAAAAAGGCTTCATAGGCGGCGGTCATCTCAGCGGTCTCGACATACCCGCCGATGTAATCGCGGCTAAATGGGCTCTCATCGCGATACCAGGCCATCAACTTTGAAGGGGCGAGATTAAAGCCCATGTCGCCAGTGGACATCTCATAGACAAGCTCTCCTGTATCACTGAACGCCGAATGGCCCCTCCGACCGGCCCACGTAGCCGTGTCAACTATATTGATCGTTACATCAACGCCAATCGCAGCCCAGTAGCTTATGGCCACCTCTGGCCAGCCAATATCCCAGACATCGCGGTGGTCATAGGTGACCTTGAATCGAACGCCTTCCGCGCCGCGCGGATATCCAGCCTCATCGAGGAGCTTCTCGGCACCTTCCGGGTCATAGCGCCAGTATTGCTTGACCTCCTCGGGCCACTCTTCAAATGGGCTTCTATACTCCGGGAAGGCAAACCCTATCATCCCCATGGGTTCAGGCCTTGCGAAACCGCCAAAGAAGGTATCGTTAATCGTCTCGAGGTCCAGTGCCATCTGCATAGCGTGGCGTACCCTGACGTCGTCAAAAGGCGGCTTGTACATGTTCAGTATGAAAGCACCACTCCCCCGCAGAAAATAGGGGCCCACCTGGATGTCGGGGTTGGTATTCTGGAGGCTCCTCAAAACGTCGCGGGATGTTATGGCAGCGCCGCCGCCGCCGGCGAAATGTATCATATCAACCTTACCCGTGCGTAGCGCCGCGATACGTGTTGCTTCTTCTTCCATATGCAGGCCCCGCAGCTTGTCAATATAGGGCAAGCGGTTCTCCGGGTATTTTGGGTCGTGGCCCCAGTAGTCAGGATTCTTGTCCCAGGTAGTCGAGACGCCTTCGACATAGTCAGTCAGCATAATGGGTCCGGTGCCGACCACGTTTCTCCAGTCCTTATAGTGGCCGTATTGCTCAATTACCTCGGGGGGCAGTATCCAACCCTGTTGGTCGGCGTGGATCGCCGTCAGCGCAGTGAGGTATGGTTCGGTCAGCTTGAATACAACCGTATATTTGTCGCTGGCCTCTATCGATTGCCATGGCAGGTTGATCAACTCGTAAGTCTGGAGGGGACGTTCGGTGAAGTCGCCTAGAACTACATTACGCTGAAAGGTATACACGACATCATCGGCAGTTAGCTCTCGACCATTCATCGGTGGCTTATCATGCCAGTGAACGCCCTGGCGGATTTTGAAGATAATAGTTAGTGGGTCGGGCTGCTCCCAGCTTTCCGCCAGCCACCCTCTAGTTGCAGCTTCAATAAAGGTGAATGAGGTGGAAAAGTCCCATACGTCCCTATCTATTGCCCAGTCCCCCCAGGCGAGCTTCTCATTAACGGTACCGATCAGGTATTCAACAGGGTGGCCAGTAATAAAGGGGTCACTAGTGTCGCTCACTGCTTTGTAGGGATAGGTTAGTGTTCCGCCATACTCCGGCGCGGTCACCACCTTGCCGGTGGCAGGGTCCATCACCATTTCCTTGTCCATGGCGGCGGCGGGCTCCTCTTCCCCGGCCGGGCTTGCCCACAGGCCGGTCGCGGCCAGACCGAGACCGATCAGTACCGCCAGTATCCTTCGCAAGATTGCATATTGCATCTTTGCCTCCTGCAATCCGAGAGTGCTGGTCTCACTGTGCATCCGTCGCCCACTCTCGAGGCGCACCGGCAATCTCCGGTGCCCGGAAAGCGACGGCGACAGCCCCGAGCTACATCGAAATCCGGCACCTCCTTGATCGCGCGCGCGGACCTGAGCCCGGAGCACCGCATGAGGCGGTGTGCTGCGGCGTAGCGAAAGTCAGGGACCGGCAACGCCGGCGGTGCGGTGTGCAGGTGGTAAGAGGAACGGTGCAGGCGAAGCGGCGCGCGGGGCTATCGGCCGGAGCGATTATTGCTTGTGATTCAAGTATTTGCCGGAGGGGGGGTAGGACACACCAATCCCGTCAACCGGTGGCGTCCTCAAGTGCTTCTGGTAGTGCATCGTCCACATAAGCCTTTTCGCCGACAGGAGGGCCAAGTCTATTCCACGCGCAACGAGCTGTCAAATCGCGCGGAGCACGACGAGCACGACCCTGCCGCGCTGCTCAATCCGCGAAGATCTTGTTGGTGTCGAGGTTCAGTCCCGCCAACAGCGGCGATGTCGGGCGCTGCCCTTCCGGGTAGCGCTGCACCGGCTCGAAGTCATGCTGGGCGAGCGCCAGCACCTCGATGGTGCGAGCTTCGGCTACCACCCAGTACTCGGCCACGCCGTCTTGCTTTCCCGGTGCAATCAGACATATTGTTACCACTTATAAATCAAGTGGAGACAATTTGTCTGAGCCGGACCATGCAAGAACGACCTGAAGAGATCTTCCGCCGGCACGGCGGCCAGCTCCGCATGAGCGAAGCCCTGGCGCACGGGATGACGCGCTACACCCTCTATGCGCTGAGGGACCGGGGCGTTGTCGAGCTGGTGAGCCGGGGCATCTACCGGCTGGTGGAACTGCCTCCCATTGGCAACCCGGACCTGGTCACGGTGAGCCTACGCTTCCCGAACGCCGTGATCTGTCTCGTCTCCGCGCTGGCCTTTCACGACATCACGACCCAGATCCCCCATGAGGTCTCCGTGGCGGTGCCACGGGCATCGCGTGTGCCGTCGCTGGACTATCCGCCCGTCCGGGCGTACCGATTCTCCGCGGAAACCTACCGACCCGGCATCGAAGCCCATCGCATCGATGGCGCGACGGTAAAGGTCTACAACAGCGGGAAGACCCTGGTCGACTGCTTCAAGTTCCGCAACAAGATCGGCATGGACGTGGTGCTGGAGGCGCTCAAACTCCACAAGGAACGAAACGGCTTCGATGTTCGGGTACTGCTTGGCTACGCCAAGGTCTGCCGGATGGAGAAGGTGATGCGGCCCTATCTGGAGGCCACCGTATGACGGCACTCCGCAACGTACCCGCGTCGGTGCGGCAACGACGTCGGGTACGGCGACGTGGTATATCCCGCACCCGAGGCGGCGGACCTTCCGACCATGCTGGACTTCCCGGCGCCGCGGCTGCTCTGCTACAGCCGCGAATCCTGCATTGCGGAAAAGCTCGAAGCCGCGGTCAAGCTCGGCATGCTGAACAGCCGGATGAAGGACTTCTACGACATCTGGCTGCTGTCCCGTCAGTTCGACTTCGATGGGTCCGAGTTGGCCGCGGGCATTCGGCGCACTTTCGAGCGTCGGGGAACGGCGCTTCCCGTGGCAATCGAGGCATTCACCCAGCCCTTCATCGATTCCAAGCAGATTCGATGGATGGCGTTCCGGAACAGGCTCCAGTAGGATCATGTCCCCGCCTCGTTCACCGACATTGTGGCCGCGATGGCCGGCTTCCTGTCGCCCATCGTCGCGGCCGTTTCCTCCCGCCAACCCGTTCCGAACCACTGGACCGCACCCGGCCCGTGGACCTGAGTGTCCGGTGTCTGCGCGCCCTCCTGGCGGGCGGTGAGGCGTACCCGGATGCGACCCGCTGGCTCGTCACGCTTGACTTCCGCGCCGCGGCGCCTGCCGGACACCGTGAAACTGGGCGGCCGCGCCCAGTTGGCTGCTCGAAGACTGGTGATCCTGACCCGGGCGGCGCCGTAGCGGCCGAGGCGGCCGCGCAGGCGCCGCAGGCGGGGGTCCACCAAGCCGAGCGCCGCTGCAATGCAAGTCGGCGCAGGCGCGCCAGGCGCGCCTGCAATGGAACCCGCCCCTGGGCGGTTTCCTCAGAATCCCATTTCTCGCTTCAGATCCTGGTCAATCCAGAGGCGGGCGAGGATGGTATGAAACAGAAAGTTTCCCATCCTGGTTTCACCGTTAAAACCTTTCACCCACGGTTGGCTGGCCTGATAACTTGGAGCCAGAGGAAGCCCTATGTTATTGTGCTGCGTCATTAACGCCATACCAAACTGTTTTGCCGCCATTATCTGATCATCGATGCTGGTGGCGGCGAAAAAGGCAGCTTGGGCGGCGGCCAGATCAGGGTTCTCGACTCCGCCCATCCATTCACTTTGGTAAGGGACCTCGGAGCCATACGCCGACATGCTCGGGGTCGGGATCTCCCTGGCCATGGCGCCATAAATCGACTCATAGTTTTGTTCTGACCAATAACCGGTCAAAGTCCCCCAGTCGGCCGTACCAATCGTTACATCAACGCCAATATCATCCCAGTAGCCGGCGGCTATTTCTATAATGCCCAGATCTGCGATGTCGCGGTGCAGATGTTCGAACTTGAAGCGGACGCCGTCGGCGCCGCGCGGATATCCTGCCTCATCAAGGAGCCTCTCCGCACCTTCCGGGTCGTAGGTGTAGTATTGCTTGAGTTCTTCGGGCCACTCTTCCCATTCGGTGTAATACCCCTTGGCGCCAAGGTAGCGAGGTGGGTGCCACTGGGCGAAACCGCCATAGTAGGTATCGTTGATCGTCTCCAGGTCCAATGCCATCTGCAGTGCGTGGCGTACTCTGATGTCGTCAAAGGGGGCGTTGCGTATGTTCAGACTGAAAGCATCCGCCCGTTGGAAAAATGGCCATATCGCGATCTC
Source organism: Spirochaetia bacterium (assembly GCA_965208575.1). Classification (GTDB taxonomy): domain Bacteria; phylum Spirochaetota; class Spirochaetia; order SZUA-6; family Bin103; genus Bin103. The sequence continues at coordinate 381,791 of CBDBOV010000005.1, forward strand.
GGGGTCGGTCCGCTGCAGGCTCCTTACCACGTCGATGGACTTTATCTCATTACCAGCGAGGCGTATCATATCAATCTTACCCGAGCGCAGTGCCGATAAGCGGGTCGCTTCTTCCGCTATATGCAGGGCCATCAGCTCGTCGACATAGGGCAGGCGGTTGTCCGGGTATTTTGGGTCGTAGCCCCAGTAGTCAGGATTCTTGGCATAGGTCTTGGAGACGCCTTCGACATAGTCAGTCAGAATGAGGGGCCCGGTGCCGACCACGTTCTGCCAATCCTTGTAGTCGCCGTATTGCTCGATTACCTCGGGGGGGTAATATCCAGAACAAGTGTTCGGCGATGATAGCCTCTAGCGCACCGAGGGAGGGCTCCATCAACTTCATGACAACCGTGTATTCGTCGGTGTCCTCGATCGATTCCCATGGCAGATCGACAGCGGCAGTGGTACGTACAGGACGTTCGGTAAAGTCACCCTGAGCGGTAATGCGCTGATAGGTATAGACGACATCATCGGCAGTGAGCTCGCGCCCGTTCACCGGTGCCTTGTTATGCCAGTGAACGCCCTGACGGATGTGAAAGACGTACGTTAGTGGGTCGGGCGTTTCCCAGCTTTCCGCCAGCTCCCCGGTGTAAGTAAACAGAGGAACGTAAGGCCCATCAAAGCCGAATTCTTTCCTATCCAGACCCCAGTCCCCGACGGCGAGTCTCTCATTGACACCGTCTATGAGAAAGCCCGCATAGGCGCCGGCACTAAAGGGGTCGGCAGTTTCGCCAATCAAGACATACGAAACGATCAACGTCCCGCCGTACTCTGGCGCGGTCACCATCTTGCCGGTGGCGGGGTCCCTCACCATCTCCTTCTCCGTGGCGGCGGCCGGCTCCTCTTCGCTGGCCGGGCTTGCCCACAGGCCGGTGGCGGCCAGACCGAAACCGATCAGTACCGCCAGGATGTTTCGCAAGACTGCGTATTGCATCTTTGTCTCCAAAAAATTCGAGAGTGCTGGTCTCGCTGTGCATCCGTCGCCCACTCTCGATGCGCACCGGACATCTCCGGTGCCCGGAAAGCGACGGCGCCAGCCCCGAGCTACATCGACATCCGGCACCTCCTTGAACGCGCGCGCGGACCTGAGCCCGGAGCACCGCATGAGGCGGTGTGGCGAAAGTGAGGGACCGGCAACGCCGACGGTGCGGTGTGCAGGTGGTAAGAGGAGCGGTGCAGGCGAAGCGGCGCGCGGGGCGATCAGCCGGAGCGATTATTGCTTGTGATTCAAGTATATACCGGGGGGGGGGGGGTAGGACACACCTATCCCGTCAACCGGTGGCGTCCTCAAGTGCTTCTGGTATTGCACCGTGAACATAAGCCTTTTCGCCGACAGAGAACGAGTCTATTCCACGCGCAACGAGCTGTCAAGTCGCGCGGAGCACGACGAGCACGACGCGTCGCCGCCGGGTATTGGGCTGATATTGGCGTTGTGTGCCCGGTAAACCTCGGCGGTAGAGGCGTTGATCCACCTGGGATGACAACCAGAATCGCGGTAGAATATGTCAAGAAGTATGAGGTGCCAGAAATGAGGTTTCAGGAATTCGTCCGGGACCAAGTGTTCTCTCCGTCGCTCATCGCCGACGAGCTGCGTACCACCAAGTCCGAGATCGCCGGCACGCTGGGCCTCGGCAAGGATGCGTTCACCCGCGCGTCGCGGGTCCGGGCGCGCAAGACGCAGGTCCGGTTGCGCCAGATGCTGGAGATTCTCAATCGCGTGGAAACGGCAACCGGATCGCCGCTCGCGGCTTACGCCTGGTTCCGGGCCGAGCCGCTGCCGGGGTTCGGCGGCGCTACCCCCGATCTTCTGGTGCGCGAAGGCAGGGCCGACCAGGTGCATGCCTATCTGGACCGCATCATGGCCGGCGGCTATGCCTGAGTCTGCATTGTCCTGATGCGGTTCCGGGCGCTGGTGTACCGGGCTCACAATCCACAGTGGTCCTGGACGCCGATATCCGGCGAGGGTGCCCGCCGTCACGGCGGACGATTCAACCGCCGCGGGGTGCCGGCGCTCTACACCTCGCTCGCCCCGCTCGTCGCCATCCGCGAAGCGCAGCCGTTTGGCCGGCCGATGCAGCCGCTCACCCTGTGCGCGTACGAGGTCGATGCACAGCCGGTGTTCGATGCACTGGACCAGGAGCGGCGCCGGGCGTTGGGGGTGACGGAGTCCGACCTCGCGTGTCCCACGTGGGAAGCGGAAATGCTCGCAGGTACAATCCCTGCATCGCAGGCTCTCGCCGACCGACTGATTGCAGCGGGATATGTTGGCATGAGAGTCCAAAGCCATGCCGCCGGGGCCTCCGCCGACGACCTCAATCTCGTTCTGTGGAGTTGGAGCGCGGACCGACCCGCCCGCGTAGTCCTGATCGACGACGAGGGCCGGCTCTCCGAGACTCCCGGCATACGTCGCGGGGACTCGGGGCCGACAAGGTGAGATCGGAATCGCTGGCAGCGGCGGCGGCATTGAGGTAGGGTGCGGCGCATGGTGGAGACTACTTTGCCGCTGAGGCCGCTGGGCAACACCGGGCTGCAGGTGTCGGCTGTTTCACTTGGCGCGGCACCGTTCGGGGGGGTCGATGACGAGGTGGCGGCGCAGACCGCGCACCGCGCGCTTGAACTGGGCGTCAATCTGATCGATACCTCGCCGCTGTACGGCGACGGCGAGAGCGAGCGGCGGCTCGGCCTGGCGCTGGAAGCGTGGTGGGCGCAGGGCGGCCGGCGCGCCGACCTGGTTCTGTGCACCAAGACCGGCACCCGTTCGCGGCCCTACGACTACTCGGCGGACGCCACCCGCTGGAGCATCGACGAGAGCCTGCGCACGCTCAAGACCGACTATCTCGACGTGGTGCACATCCACGACCCGGACCGGATCGAGCAGGCGCTCGGACCCGGACGCGCGCTGGAGGCGCTGCAGGAGCTGAAGCGGCAGAACGTGGTGCGCCACATCGGGCTCGGAGTGCGCGGCCTGGATCTGCACTGCGCGTTTCACGACACCGGCTCCTGCGAGGCGTCGCTCACCTACCGCGACTACAGCCTGATCGACCAGACGGCGGCGGAGCGCCTGCTGCCCTCCGCCGAGCGCCACGGGGTAGGGCTGCTGAACGCCCAGATGGTGCGCCACGGCTTGCTCGGCGGCGAGGATCCGCGCACGGTGGAGCGCCGCTTCAGTGGCCGGCCCGGCTTCCAGCCGGGCGATATCAGCTACATCGAGCCGTGGGAGGTGGAGCGCGCCACCCGGCTCTGGCAGTGGTGCCGCGACCGTAATCTCGACCTGCTGGCGCTCAGCGTGCAGTTCGGACTGCGCGACCCGCGCATCTCCTCGCAGATGATCGGCACCGGCTCGCCCGCCCACCTGGAAGCGGGCGTGCGCGCGGCGCTGGCGCCGATCGCCGACCAGGTGTGGCAGGAGCTGGCCGCCGACTTCGCCATCCGCGGGATATAGCTGGTCTACAGCCGCCGATTACTCGCTGTTGGCCGCTACGGCGATCTTCAGGGCTTCGCGCCCGTCCAGCCGGTAGTTGCTGTCCAGGGCGTGGAAGCCCTCGGCGACCCGCTCCAGCGGGACGGCGTGGCTCACGAACCCCTCGAACAGCGAGGCGTACCGCTCCAGCAGCGCCAGCGAGCGCACGAAGTGCGGGCCTTCGAAACCCCAGGCGGCCTCCAGGCGCAGGTTCTTGCGCATCAGCATCTGGTTGGGGTTGCACTCGAAGGTGCCGGTGTCCACGAAGTGGCCGAACTCGACGTAGGTGCCGCTGCGCCGCAGGTAGTCGAGGCCTTCCGGAATCGCAGACAGGAAACCCGCGCACTCGCACACCACGTCGGCGCCGGCGCCGCGCGGCGTGTTGTCGCGCACGATCTTTATGCGTTCCGCGGCGTCCGGCACCTCCTCGATGTTGATCGCCAGGTCGGCGCCAAGCCGCTCGGCGAACTCCAGGCGCCCGGCGGGGCCGCCGACCGCGATCAGCCGGCCGGCGCCGGCGCGCCGGGCCCAGGCGATCGCCAGCAGCCCGATCGGTCCGGTGCCCTGGATCACCACGGTGTCGCCGAGCTGGATGCCGGCGCGCGACACGCAGTGGTAGGAGCAGGCAGACGGCTCGGTCAGCACCGCGATCTCGGGCGGAAGGTCGGTCTTCAGGAATACGTTGGTGGGATTCCACAGGTAGATGTACTGTCCGAAGCCGCCGCGCAGCCCGGGCGCGTGGTCGGTCGGTTGGAATCCGACGCCCAGGTGCGGGGAGACCACCACGCGGTCGCCAACCTGCACCGGGTTGCCGAGGGCATCCTCGCTGACCCCGTCACCGAGCGCATCGAGCGTGCCGACGTTCTCGTGGCCGAGGATGACGTCGTAGCCGAGGCGCTGGAACTGCCAGTTGTGCAGATCGGTGCCGCAGATGCCGCCCAACTCCTGCTTGACCAAGACCTTGCCCGGTTCCGGCTCCGGCACCGGATACTCGCGAATCTCGAACTCCTTGCCAGCCATCACGCTGGCGCGTGCCGTTCTTCCCATCAATGGACCTCCTCCGTCCGCTTGGCGATCTGTGCTGCCGGCAAGTAACGCAGCCCCCGGCCAATCCGTCAAGCGCCGCACACCCCGGGGCGTTGGCGCGCTGACAGCACGCCCGGAAGGGGCTACACTCTCGGCACCATGAGCGGTAAGGCAAACGAGGTTCGCGCGGACTGGACCGGGCGATTTTTCGAGGATCTCGACGTGGGTGACGTGTACCGCAGCCGGTGGGGGCATACGGTGACCGAGGCCGACAACGCGCTGTTCACGCAACTGACTCACAACACCAACCCGCTGCACTTCGACGCCCGCTACGCCGCCGATTCGCGCTGGGGCAGGATCCTGGTCAACAGCACCTTCACCCTGGCGCTGATCACCGGCATGAGCGTGAACGACGTCACCGAGCACGCCATGGCTAACCTGGGCTGGGAAGAGATCAAGCTGCCCAACCCGGTGTTCCTGGGCGACACCCTGTACTGCGAGACCGAGATCCTGGCGCGGCGCGACTCCAAGTCGTACCCGGAGGCGGGCATCGTGCGGTTCCGCTCGCGCGGCATCAACCAGGACGGCGACGTGGTGCTGGAGTACACCCGCAGCGCAATGATCTACCGGCGCGCCGCCGCTCCGCAGGTATCGTTTCCGGTAGCCAACGGGCGCTGACCGCTCCGCCGTGAAACCGCTGGCGGGGCTGCGGCTGATCGACCTGTCCACGGTCGTGGCCGGCCCCTATTCGGGCGCGCTGCTGGCCGACCTCGGCGCGGACGTGATCAAGGTGGAGCCGCCCGCCGGCGACGCCGCCCGCGGCCTGGTCACCGAAGAGGGGCTGGCGCCCCACGTTCACACCAACCAGCGCAACAAGCGCGGCATGGTGATCGACCTCAAGCACCCCGCCGGCAAGGCGGCGTTCCAAGACCTGGTGCGCTGGGCGGACGTGGTGCTGGAGAACTATCGCCCCGGCGTCACCGAGCGTCTGGGCATCGACTACCCGGCGCTGGCCGCGCTCAACCCGCGCATCGTCATGTGCTCGATCACCGGCTACGGACTGACCGGTCCGGGAAGGGACCGCGCAGCGTTCGACGCCAACATACAGGCTTACGCCGGCGTGATGGGCCTGACCGGCGAGCCGGACGGGAGGCCGGTGCGGGCGGCGCTGGCGTACGCCGATCTGTGCGCGGGCATGGCGGGCGCGCTGGGCATCCTGGCCGCGGTGGTGGCGCGCGACCGCACCGGACGCGGCCAGCACGTCGACCTGGCCATGTTCGACGTCCAGCTCTCGATGCAGAACTACTTCTGTACCATGCAGTTGGCATCGGCCAGGCCACCCCGGCGCCTGGGCAACGAGCATGAGCTGCACGTGCCCTACAACGCGTACCCGACGGCCAGCGGACCGCTGTTCGTGACGGTGGTGACGGAGGCGCAGTGGAGCGGCCTGCTGCGCGCGCTCGGGCGGCTGGACCATCCGCCCGAGGTGGGCACCCACCTGCAGATGCTGGCGGATGGCCGGCTGCGATCGCGCGGCCACCGGATCGCGGCGCGGGATGCGATCAACGCGGCGCTGGAGGCCATTCTCGCGACGCGCCCGCGCGAGGAGTGGATGGCCGCGCTGGCCGCCGAGCGGTTGCCGTTCGCGCCCGTCAACACGCTGGCCGAGGCGCTCGCCGACCCGCAGGCGGCCGCGCGCGGCATGGTGGCCCCCATACCGCTGCCGGACGGCGGCACCCGCCCGGCGTCCGGCAACCCGATCAAGCTGTCGGACGCCGGTCCCGACACCTTCACGCCGCCGCCGAAGCTCGGCCAGCACACCCGGGAGGTGCTCGTCGACGTCCTGGGCTACGACGAGGCTCGGGTCGCCCGCCTGCTGGCGTCGGGCGCGTTCACCGCGGCCTCGGAACGGCGGGTTCCCGAAGGTAGCCAAGCGTTTGGCGCCAGCGGTAGCGGGCACAAGCCGGCGGACGATGCCGGCGGAGTGGGCGTCCGGTCCGGCGACGCGACAAGCGCCGACCGCGCCCTGCCCGGGACGCCGGGCGCCGGCGCGGAAGGCCCGCCGGAATCGGCGCCGGAGGGTGGAGCGGTGCACCGGCGCGATCCGGACGCTGGCGCCGGAGCGGCAACGTTGCACGCGGCTGCACCCGGCACGGCGGCCACCGGCCCCGGTGCGTCCCCCGGCGCGGAGGGCTGACCGATGGTGCTGCCGGCGCGGTCGCTGCTGTTCGTGCCCGCCAACCGGCCCGACCGCTATGCCAAGGCCGCCGCCGCCGGAGCGGACAAGGTGATCATCGACCTGGAGGACTCGGTGCCGGCCGACCAGCGCGCCGCGGCGCGCGAGATGATCGCGCCGGCCTTGCCCGAGGTGGCGCGCGAACGGCTGCTGGTGCGGGTCAACCCGATCGCCGATCCGGACCACGCCGCCGACCTTGCCGCGGTGCCGCTGGCGGCGGTGGGAGGGCTGATGGTGCCGAAATTCGAGCACGCCGCCGAGCTGCGCGCCCTGGCCGCCGAGCTGGAACGCCGGGAAACGGCGGCCGGCTTGGCGGCCGGTTCCACGTTCCTGGTGGTCCTGATCGAGACCGCGCGCGGCGTGCGCGATGCGGACGCGCTCATGGAGGCGGCCGCATCGCTGGGCCGCGACTCCGTGGCCGCATTCGGGGCGCTGGACTACGGCGTGGAGGTCGGTACGGAGGCGACCGGCGTCGAGCCGGAGCTGCTATACCCGCGCGTGCGGTTGACCGTGGCCGCCGCCGCCGCCGGCCTGGAGCCGCCGCTCGATTCGCCAAGCACCCACCTGCGCGACCCCGACCGGGTGCGCGCGGAGGCGCTGGCGGCGCGCCGGCTCGGGTTTCAGGGCAAGCTGTGCGTGCACCCGCTCCAGGTCGGCGCCTGCAACGAAGTGTTCACTCCGCCGCCGGCGGCGGTGGCCGAAGCGCGCACCGCGGTCGACGCCTACGATGCGGCGCGGGCCGCCGGACGCGGCGCGGTGGCGCTGGACGGGCGCATGATCGACATGCCGGTGGTGCGGCGGGCGCAGCGCACGCTGACCCTGGCGCGCCGCCTGCAGCAGGAAGGCCGCTCCGCCGGCAACGCCTGAACGCCGCCCCGCCGGCTCTCAGTTCTGCGCCGAAAAGTAGCGGTCGAAGTGCCGGTCGAAGTGGATGATCGGCGCGTGGTGGTACTGCGCCACCGCGATGATCAGCAGGTCGGTGGGGGGGATGGTCAAGCCATTGGTCCGGCACCTGGTGGCGAGCTGCCACGATGATCGCCAGACCGCCTCGTCGATGCTCAGGAACGCAAGCGAATCCGCGAACCGGCGTAGCTGGGACCGCTCGTATGCTCCCCGGGCCCCGTTCCACAGTTCCAGCATGATCATGGAGCAGGTCGCGGCCTCCCCGGTCTGCAGGACGTGCGTCACCTGGCTTCGAGTCGCCGGGTCCCCATCCTTTCGCAGCGTTTCGACCCAGGCAGAGGTATCGATCAGAATGCTCAATCCGAACCTCTCGATCGGTTGAGCTCGTCCGCGGTCATGAACTGGTCAAACGTCCCGACCACGTCGACCAGCGCCGCAACTTTCTTCTTGCGATTGTATTCCTCGATTGCGGTGAGAATCGCCTCCCGTTTGGTACGCGCCTCCGTATGCTCAATGAGCTCACCAAGCATATCATCGGGAATATCGACGGTCGTCTTCATATTATCATTGTCGGCGATATGGAATATCGAGTCAACCTCGGTGTGCCTCGACAGTGGTCCGGCGTTGGGCTACGGTCGGAAGCGAGGCCGTTGCGCATGAGTGCCGTTCCGAGCGCCTGTCGACGGTCACGCGGGCACGGTCGCTGTGCTCGACGAGTGAAAGTGGAGGAAATATGAGGATTCTGGTCACAAACGACGATGGGATTGATTCGCCCGGCATCCGGGCTCTCGCCGAAGCGATGAGCCGGGTCGGGGAGGTGCTCGTAGTTGCCCCGGACCGCCAGCAGAGCGGCGTTGGCACCGCCGTATCCTTTCATGACGGCCTTGCTGCTGCGGAACGGGACACTGCCATCGAGGGGGCGCGCGCCTATGCGGTCAGTGGCACACCGAGCGATTGTGTGATCCTTGGCCTCGGGCCACTCGCCGACGGGACTGTCGATCTGGTCGTGTCCGGCATCAACACGGGTGCCAACGTCGGCAACGCTGTTCTCGGATCAGGGACCACCATGGCCACCCGAGTGGCTCACGCCGGCGGTGCCAGGATCCCTTCGATTGCGATCTCGCTGAGTCTGCGTGGGCCGCAGGATCACCGGGAGCCGCTCTTCCACCTTGCCGCCGCGGTCTCGGAGTTGCTGGCGCACAGCATGGCGGAGGGAGAAATGCCGGCCGGCATTACGCTCAACGTGAACGTCCCTAGTGTCCCCCGCGGAGAGATCCGCGGCATCGCCGTCACCAGACTCTCTCCTATTGGATACTGGCGATTGAGAACCGAACAGGACGGCGACGGTCTTTACCACAACAAGCTCTCAGCACTCGCAGCGGACCATCCCGACATCGTAGAGGGGACCGATGTCTGGGCTCTCAACAGGGGGCTCATCTCCGTCACACCGTTACGCCTTGAGGTCACCGACGATAGCCTCCTGCCAACGCTGGGCGAGCACGCGCGTCGCTTGGAGTCCGCTCTCGAGCGGATCGTTGCGGAGGTTCCGTGACAGGCCGACCGGGCGACCGGCCGATGACCTTCTGATCGGGTATGCAGTCTGACCAACGGCGCCGCTCTTGGCCCATTCCGTCCGATCACTACCCATGTCTCGCTTCAGGTCCTGGTCGATCCAGATGCGGGAGAATACGGCATTACGGTCGCCCCATCCCAGGTCTATTTCACCGTTGTAACCCTTGACCCAGCTCTGATTCACGTTGAACTGCGGAGGCTTGGGACTCCACACCAGCGCGTGGATCTGTGCCAGGTACAGATCGATCTCTCTGACCACCCTCTGCTGCTCCTCGACGTTGTCAGCGGCTTGAGCCGCATCAAACAAGGCGTCAAACTGCGGGTCCTGGAGTCCGGTTGTGCTCGCTCCGGTGCCGGATTTCCCTACCGAGCTCGAGTGGTACCCTCTTATCGCTTCCAATGCATCGAAGTCGTAGGATGACACCGTACTTGACATACCCTTATAGACAAGCCCTTGCGCAGCGGCGATCCAAGCAGGTCGGTCCACGACAATGACCTCGACATCAACGCCAATCTTCTTCCAGTACTCGGCGGCCAATTGATAGTAGTCGACATCCAAGGTGTCAATGATTATCAAGTCGAAGGCGTCTCCATGACCTTCACCAGGAATCGGAGCGAGCGCTTATTGATTCAGAGCTAATTAGTTGCGGGGTACCGCCGGGGGGGGGTAGGACAGGCCGAGCTGTCAACCGGTGGTGTGTGCTCGGTGTGGTCGATTGCTTATGGTTGTGCATCATCCGTCCAGCGGCCCCGTGGCAACAGCCACCATATACCACGGTGCAACTGCCGTCAAACGCGCATGCGCACACGATGCGCACACCCGCAGGGCGCGTTCATCCCCGCGCGAGGTACAGGGAATTCTCGCGCACCGCAAGGAGATCTGAAGCAATGACCGCGAGGTCGGAGAAGAAACGTTGCTCATCGGGTTGAGCGCGCCACAGAATCGTGGCGAACAGGTGCTGCGGGAAGGAGCACACCAGGTCCGCGACGGTGGCCGCGTCGATCCCGGCCTCTTTCTGGTTTGCTTCGGCCATGACGTCGGACCAATGGAACGGCCTGCGGGTACAGATCGCCCAGAGATTCGCGATGTCCTTGCTCTCCAACCGGTATTCGGAATACCGGAATCCGAAGTAGTGTCTATGAAGCGCGGTACCACCGGTCAGATAGAACGGTGCGTCGCAAGCGGCGAGCGTGCTCAGCACTCCATTCTGCAGGGGGTACAGGTTCTCCTCGTAATAGGCGTCGGATTCGTGCATAACGCTCCCGCAAGGGCGGCGGCCAAAGCCGCCCAATCGTCTCCGGAGTCAACAAGGCCCGGACTTCATCGAGCGTCAACGTCGTTACGACGCGCTGCCACGGCATCGTCTGCAGCATTCGCACGAACAGTGCCGGCTTGTCGAGATGGCCGACCCGCTCGCGACGCCCGCGCAGTACTTCTGCCACCTCCTCGGGCCGGCAGCGGTAGTCCCATACGAGCGTCCTTGCAAGACGAGCCAGTTCCCGGTCGCCCATCGTACCAATGTAGTACCAATCAGCGGAGCTGCCAAATCAGGGTACCGGCTACGTGCCGCGGGCGACGGTTACGGCGGGTCGATGCCGGTGATGAAGGTCAGGACCTTGTCCATCCAGCCGTTGAGCGTGCGGTACTTGGCCGATTCCGCGGCCAGGATGCGCTGCTCGGCCTGCACGTACATCGACGGCACCAGCTCGGCGCGGCAGTGCTCGACCAGCGCGCGGGCGCTGTCCGGGGTGGTGTCGAGGTGAAACTGCATGCCGATCACCGAGTCGCCGAGCTGAAACGCCTGGTTCAGCGCCGCGTTGCTGCGCGCCAGGCGGACCGCTCCCTCCGGCAGGTCGAAGGTGTCGCCGTGCCAGTGAAACACCTCCAGGAATGGCGGAAAGCGGAACGTGGCCGGCTGCTCGGCGCCCGAATCGCCAGCGCCGTCACCGCCGTGAGCGCCGGCGGGCGCCACGCCCTGGATCGGCAGCCAGCCGATCTCCTTGACCTTGTTGGGGTACACCGCCGCTCCGCAGGCGCTGGCAATCAGCTGTGCGCCCAGGCACACCCCCAGCACCGGCCGCCCCAGTTCGATGGCGGCGCGGATGAACCGCTTCTCCGCCGCCAGCCAGGGATGCTGCTCCTCGTCGTTGACGCTCATCGGGCCGCCCATCGCCACCACGAGATCCACGTCGGCGGGTGGCGGCAACTCGGTCGAGTCGTAAAACCGCGTCGCGGTCACCTGGTACCCGGCGCGGTGCAGCCAGGACTCGATGCTGCCCAACCCTTCGAACGGAACGTGTTGCAGATAGTGCGCGCGCACGGATCACCTCAGGTCATGTGGTCTTGCGGCCGCCGCGGCGGCCACGGCGCCATAGTAGCCTGGAATGTGGTATGGTGGTGTCGATGGCTGTGCAGGCGGATCAGGCAACACGCGAGCGTTTCGCGCCGGCGCCGGGCCACGGAGCCGAACGTGCCGCGGGCAAGCCGTTGCCGCTGGAGAACGGCGACCGGCTCTCGCGCAACGAGTTCGAACGGCGCTATACCGCTCGGCCGGATCTCAAGAAAGCAGAGTTGATCGAGGGGGTCGTGTACATGCCATCACCGGTACGCGCTGCCAGTCATGCCGAGCCGCATGCGGCGATTCTTGGATGGCTGGTGACCTACTGCGCATCGACGCCCGGGGTGCGCGCGGCCGACAACGCAACGGTGCGGCTCGACCTGGACAACGAACCGCAACCCGACGCGCTGCTTCGTATCGTCCCGGCGGCGGGGGGCGCACGATGATGAGCGCCGACGACTACATCGACGGCGCGCCGGAGCTGATCGTGGAGATCGCCGCCAGCAGCGCCGCGATCGACCTGCACGACAAGCTGCGTGCCTATCGGCGCAACGGAGTGCAGGAGTACCTGGTATGGCGGGTGTTGGAACGGCAGATCGACTGGTTCGTGCTGACCGGCGGCGAGTACCGGCCGCTGGCCGCGACCGCGAGCGGCATGCTCGAGAGCCGCGTGTTCCCCGGCCTGCGCCTGGCGGTGGATGCGCTGCTGCAAGGAGACCTTGCCGGGGTACTTGCCGAGTTGCGAAACGGTCTGAGCATCCCGCAGCACGCCGAGTTTGTCGAGCACCTGCGGGCAGCGGAGGCAGCGGAGGACGATTCCTGAGGTTGCAGCGACTGAGGCGGACGCCGCCGGTGTGATCGACGCTACCTTGCGTAGTGCACGTCGCTGCCGCAGATGCCGGCCGCGGCCACCTTCACCAGGATGTCGCCGTCGCCCACCGCCGGGACGTCGCCCTCCCGCACCTCGATGCCCGGTGCCTGCCTCACCTCATGACCGCCTTCACGACGGGGCCAGTATGAACGTGCACCCGGCGTTGTTGGGATGCACGCTTGTGTCTACGATAGAGGCGTGCGAGTAATCAGTGTCGAAACGCGCCACTGCGATGCTGGCTGGCGCAACTACCATTTCGTGAAGCTCACGGCCGACGACGGCGTCGTGGGCTGGAGCGAGTACGACGAGCACCAGGGAGCCACCGGCGTGACCAGCGTGGTGGAGCGGATGGCCCCGTCCGTGGTAGGCGAGCGCGTGCAGGACAACGAACGGGTGTTCGCCCGGCTGCACGCGCAGGCGCGCCAGTCGATGTCGGGCGTCATGGCGATGGGGATCGGGGCGATCGAGAACGCCCTGCTCGACGCCAAGGCCAAGCTGCTCGGCGTGCCGTGCTGCGATCTGCTCGGCGGCCGGGTGCGCGACCGCATCCGGGTGTACTGGTCGCACTGCGGCACCTGGCGCATCGCCCATCCCGGCCAGTACGGCCCGGTGATCACCGGCCTGGACGGCATCCGGGCGCTGGGCGAAGAGGTGCGGGAGGCGGGCTTCACCGCGCTCAAGACCAACATCTTCGACTACGGCGGCGAACGGGTGACCGGCTGGGCTCCCGGCTTCGGGCGCCCGTTTCAGCCCGACCAGAACGTGGAGCGGCACATCATCCGCCAGCTCCGCGGCCACCTGGAGGCGTTCCGCGACGGCGCCGGGCCGGACGTGGACATTCTGGTCGACCTCAACTACAACGCCCGGCCGGAGGGCTACCTGCGAATCCTGCGGGCGCTGGCCGATCTGGACATCTTCTGGTTCGAGATCGACTCGCCGCACCCGGAGGCGCTGGCCGACGTGCGGCGCGGCAGCCCGCACGCGATCGCCTCGTGCGAGTCGCTCATCACCCCGACCGCGTATCTGCCGTTCCTGCGGTTGCAGGCGATGGACGTGGCGATCATTGACGCGGTGTGGAACGGCGCCTGGCAGTCGCTGAAAGTCGCCGCGCTCGCCGAAGCCCACCAGGTGAACGTGGCGCCGCACAACTACTACGGCCACTTGGCGACGATGATCAGCGCCCACCTGTGCGCGGCGGTCACCAACCTGCGCATCATGGAGACCGACGTCGACCGCGGCCCGTGGGACGACGAGTTGTTCACCGCGGCGCCCGACATCCGCGACGGCCACCTGCACGTGCCCGATACCCCCGGCTGGGGCACGGAGCCGGACGAGGCCGCGCTCGCCCGTCACCCGCCCAAGGAACATTGAGCGCCGCGGCGTGCCGCGCCGCGTGGTTGACAGACGGCGCCGCGAAAATGCCTAGTGGACAGCATGGCGAACGGTGACGAACGGGTATTCGTGGGCACGGTAGGAGAGGGGCTGTACATCAGCAACGACGGCGGTGAGACCTTCAAGCGTCCGTCAAACAACGGCCTGTACATCGAGGGCGAGGTAAGGGCGCTGGCCTCGCATCCCGACACCCCGGCCCGCATCTTCGCCGGCACCCACGCCGGCGTGTATCGCTCCACCGACGGCGGCAACAACTGGCAGCGACTGGACAGCCCCATGGACGGCATGCAGGTGTGGGCGCTGATGGTGCTGCCCGGCGATCCGGACACGGTGTTCGCGGGCACCCGCCCGGCGGGCATCTACCGCTCCACCGACGCCGGCGACACCTGGCAGGACGCGCAGCTCGGCGCGAGCACCGAGTGCCCGGTGATCGAGTTCACCCGTATCACCACCATCGTTGCGGACCCGATTGCCCCGCGCGGCGTGTGGGTAGGGGTGGAGATCGACGGCGCCTTCCGCAGCGACGACGCCGGCGACACCTGGAGCCGGCACGCGGACGGGCTCTCTTCGCTGGACGTGCACGGCATGGTGGTGGTTCCGGTCGACGGCTCGCGCACCCTGGTGGCGGCGACCAACAACGGCGTCAACGTAAGCGGCGACGAGGGCGCGAGCTGGCGGCGCCAGGATCTGAGCGGCATCGCGCCGTGGAACTACTTCCGCGGCATCCGGCAGCAGGCGGGGCGGCCCGAGACCATCTTCCTGGGCAACGGCAACGGGCCGCCCGGATCGGAAGGTGCGGTGCTGCGTTCGCGGGACGGCGGTACGAGCTGGCAGCGGATGGCGCTGCCGGTCGATCCCAACTCCACCATCTGGGACTACGCGACGCACACCGCCGACCCCGACCTGGTGTACGCGTACACCTGTTCCGGCGAGTTGTACCGCTCCGCCGACGGCGGCGACCGGTGGGACAAGATGCGCCACGAGTTCGGCGAGATTCGCGCTCTGATGTGGGCTCCGGCGCGATAGCACGCGAGATAGCCGCGGGCAGTTGACGGCGCCGCTTTGATGGAGTAGCATACGTCCATCCTTTAACCCGGTCCCGCGAGGCCGGAAAGGACGGACACTTGAACTCTGATCTTGTAACAACGAATAGTCGGCGAAGTCTCCGGCTCGCGCGCAACGGCAACGCAAGCGTGCGGGCGCCAGGAGGCTATTTTTTTGTCCACTTTGCCTTACGGACTGGGAGGGAGTATGGCGACGGCTGAACCACATACCCGGAGGCACGGTCCCTCCGTGACGCCAGAGACCATGGAAACCGGTGTACCGGGTTCGTCCGCCGGACACGAATCCCGGTCCCGCCACCGGGAGCGGCGCATCCTGGACGCGGCAGACCTGGCGCGCTGCCTGAGGCGGCTGGCGCACGAGGTGGTGGAGCGCAACCGTGATGTCGGCCAGGTGGTGTTCGTCGGGATCCGCACCCGCGGCGTGCCGCTGGCGCGCCGCCTGCAGCAGACGGTGAGCGAGATCACCGGGACCGAGCCGCCGCTCGGCATCCTCGACATCAGTCTGTACCGCGACGACCTGAGCCACGTAGCCAACGCACCAGTGGTGGGCAGGACCGAGATCGACTTCGCGCTCGAAGATCGCGTCGTGGTGCTGGTCGACGACGTACTGTACACCGGGCGCACCACCCGTGCCGCGCTCGACGCGCTGATGGCGTTCGGTCGGCCGCGCCGTATCCAGCTCGCCGTGGTGATCGACCGCGGCCACCGCGAGTATCCGATCCGCGCCGACTACGTGGGCAAGAATGTGCCCACCAGCAGTGCGGAAATCGTGCACGTGCGGCTCACCGACACCGACCCCGTCGAAGAGGTAGTGATCGCACACCGTGGGGAGCAGTAAGGTGCGCCCCGCAACGGCATCCGGTCCCACGACGGCGGTTCCGGCGATCGCCGATTCGATTCTCGTTGCTTCGGGTGCCGGCGGTGCGGCGGCCGCCGCTCCGGCAGCGGCCGATTCGGGCCGCGTGCATCCGACGCCCGCCGCACCAGTGCCCGCGCGCGGCGAGAGTGCCGGGTTGGCGCAGCCCACCGTGTCCTGGCGGCGCAAGGACCTGCTCTCGCTGGAGGAGCTGGACCGCACCGAAATCGAGCTGTTGCTCGACACTGCCGAGTCGTTCAAGGAGGTGTCCTCCCGGCAGGTGAAGAAGGTGCCGGCGCTGCGCGGCAAGACCATCGCCAACATGTTCTTCGAGTCCTCCACCCGCACGCGCACCAGCTTCGAGCTCGCCGCCAAGCGCCTGTCCGCGGACACCATCAACTTCCAGGGCTCCACCTCCAGCGTGCAGAAGGGCGAGAGCCTGATCGACACCGCCAAAACCATCGAGGCGATGCAGGTGGACACCGTGGTGGTGCGGCACGCCTCCTCGGGCTCCGCCGAGCTGCTCGCCAGGGAGCTGGCCGCCGGCGTGGTCAACGCCGGCGACGGCATCCACGAGCATCCCACCCAGGGGCTGATCGACCTGTTCACCATCCGCGAGCACCTGCCGCTGGAGGGACTGCACGTGTGCCTGGTGGGCGATATCCTGCACTCGCGCGTGGCGCGCTCCAACCTGTGGGGCCTGCGCAAGCTCGGCGCGGTGGTGACGGTGTGCGGTCCGCCGACGCTGATTCCGCACGGCATCGAGCAACTGGGCGCCACGGTCTCCTACGATCTCGACGAGGTGATCGAGGATGCCGACGTGCTCAACATCCTGCGCATCCAGTTCGAGCGGCAGCGCGGCGCCTACTTCCCGTCGGTGCGCGAGTACGCGGTCGAGTACGGGCTGTCGCGAGAGCGCCTGCAGCGCGCCAAGCCGAGCCTGCTGGTGCTGCACCCGGGGCCGATGAACCGCGGCATCGAGGTGGCGGCCGAGGTGGCCGACGGCACCCATTCGCTGATCCTCGACCAGGTGACCAACGGGGTGGCGATGCGCATGTCGGTGCTGTTTCACACCACCCTGACGCGCGAACCGGACGCGGGCAGAGCCGCGGGCACGAGCGCGGGCGCAGGCACGGGCGCAAGCGGTATCGCGGACGTGGACGGCGGCGCCGGCACCGCCTCCGCGTCCGGCGCGGAGTGACGATGGAATCGATCCTGGTGCGCGGAGGCCGGCTGGTAGACCCGGCCAACGGCGTGAACGCCCTGCTCGACCTGCTGGTGGCCGACGGCCGCGTGCGGCAGGTCGGCGCCGATCTCGCGGAGGCCGCCTCACGTGCGGGCGCCCGGATCATCGACGCGCGCGGCAAGCTGGTGTTCCCGGGCCTGATCGACGTGCACGTCCATCTGCGGCAGCCCGGTTACGAGTACAAGGAGACGATCGAGAGCGGCCTTCGTGCGGCGCTGGCGGCCGGCTTTACCGGCGTGTGCCCGATGCCCAACACCGACCCGGTTTCCGATACCCGCGCCGACATGGAGTTCCTGCGCCGCGAGGCGCGCCGCCTGGACCTGATCAACCTGTGGCCGGTGGGGGCCGTGACGGTGCGCCAGGAGGGCAAGCAGCTCACCGAATTCGGCGAGTTGCGCAACGGCGGCGCGGTGGCGCTGTCCGACGATGGCAGGCCGGTGGTGTCGTCCGCGATCCTGCGCCGGGCCCTGGAGTATGCCCGGAAGTTCGACCTGCCGCTGCTGCTGCACGAGGAGGATCTGGAGCTGTCGCAGGGCGGGGCCATCAACGAGGGGGTGGTGGCCACCCGGCTGGGGCTGATCGGCAGTCCGTGCCAGGCAGAGTCGGCGATGGTGGCGCGCGACCTGGAGATCGCGGCGCTGGCCGGCGGGCGCATCCACTTCCAGCACATCTCCTGCGGGCGGTCGGTGGAGCTGATCCGCCAGGCGCGGGCGGCCGGCATCGAAGTGTCTGCCGAGACCTGCCCGCACTACCTGTTTCTCACCGAGGAGGCGGTGCTGCGCTATAACACGCACGCCAAGATGTACCCGCCGCTGCGCACCGCCGCCGACGTGGCCGCGGTGCGCGCCGGCGTGGCGGACGGCACCATCACGATTGTCGGCAGCGACCACGCGCCGCACGCCGACTACGAGAAGGCCGTGGAGTTCGACCAGGCGCCCAACGGCATCACCGGGGTGGAGACGATGCTGCCAATGATGCTGGCCCTGGAGCGCGAGGGCGTGGTCAGCCTGGAGCAACTGGTGCGCATGATGGCGGTGCAGCCGGCGCGGCTGATCGGCGTCGAGCGCGGCAGCCTGGAGGTGGACGCGGTGGCCGACGTGACGGTGGTCGATCCAGGCGAGACCTGGGTCTACGACGAGACCACCGCCCACTCCAAGTCGAGCAACTCGCCGTTCTGGGGCGAGACGCTGACCGGCCGCGCCAGCGACTGCCTGGTGGCCGGAGCGGTGCGCTTGCGCGGCGGGCGGATCGTGGCTCCGGCGCCGCAGCGGCGCGAACCCGCGGAGGCGGCGGTGTGACGGGGGCACGCGTGCGGCCGGCGCCCGCGGAAGCCACCGCGCCGGGGACGGGAGGCGGCGGCGCGATGACCGAACGGCGTGCCCTGCTGGCGCTGGAGGACGGCGCGCTGTTTCCGGGCCGGGCGGTCGGCGCCGACGGCGAGGTGAGCGGCGAGGTGGTGTTCAACACCGCCATGACCGGCTACCAGGAGATCCTCACCGACCCCTCCTACTCGGGGCAGTTGGTGTGCCTGACCTATCCGCTGATCGGCAATTACGGGGTCAACGAGGACGACCCCGAGTCGCGGCAGCCGTGGACGCGCGGACTGATCGTGCGCGAGCTGGCCGCCCGCCACTCCAACTGGCGCGCCACCGGCGACCTGGGCAGCTACCTGAAGAAGCACGGCATCGTCGGTATCGACGAGGTGGACACACGCGCGCTCACCCGCCACCTGCGCCTGCACGGCGCCAAGACCGGGGTGATCTCCACCACCGACCTCGACGCGGACTCGCTGGTGCGCAAGGCGCGCGAGGCGCCCAAGCTCGGCGAGCTGGACCTGGTCCGCGGCGTGACCACCGCGGGCATCGCGCCGCTGCGCCTGCCGGCAGACGCCTACGATCCGGTTGCCGGGCAGTCCGTGGCGGGGGCGCATCACGTGGTGGCGATCGATGCCGGGGCCAAGCACAACATCATGCGCCACCTGGCGGCGCGCGGCTGCCGCGTCACCGTGGCGCCGGCCACCGCCACCGCGGAGCAGGTCTCGGCGCTGGCGCCGGACGGCCTGTTCCTGTCCAACGGCCCCGGCGACCCGGAGCAGGCGCCCTACTTGGCCGCCACCGTGCGCCACCTGCTCGACGCGCACCGCGACCTGCCGGTGTTCGGCATCTGCCTGGGCCTGCAGATCATGAGCCTGGCCCTGGACGCCACCATTTACAAGCTCAAGTTCGGCCACCACGGCGCCAACCACCCGGTGCGCGAGGAACGCACCGGCATCATCTCGATCACCAGCCAGAACCACGGCTACGCGGTGGACGCCGACTCCCTGCCGGCGCACCTGCGCATCACCCACGTCAACCTCAACGACGGCACCATCGAGGGCCTGGAGCACCGCTCGCGCCCAGTGTTCGCCATCCAGTACCACCCCGAAGCCGCCCCCGGCCCGCACGACGCCCAACACCTGTTCGACCGCTTCATCGACGCCATGGAGCACTCTGCCTGAACATGCCTGAACGCACCGATATCGAGCGCATCCTGATGCTCGGCGCCGGGCCGATCGTGATCGGTCAGGCGTGCGAGTTCGACTACTCCGGGACGCAGGCGTGCAAGGCGCTGCGCGACGACGGCTACGGGGTGGTGCTGCTGAACTCCAACCCGGCCACCATCATGACCGACCCCGAAGTCGCCGACCGCACCTACGTGGAACCGATCACGTTGCCGGTGCTGGAGCAGATCCTGGCGCGCGAGCGGCCCGACGCGGTGCTCACCACGCTCGGCGGCCAGACCGCCCTCAACCTGGCGGTGAGCGCCGCCGAGGCGGGCCTGTTCGAGCGCTACGGGGTGGAGATGCTGGGCGCGGACCTGGCCACCATTCAGCGCGCCGAGAACCGCGAGCAGTTCCGCGCCCTGATGCAGTCGATCGGCCTGGCGGTGCCGCCGGCAGCGATCGCGCACAGCCTGGAGGAGGTGGAGGCCCACGTGCGCGACCTGGGCCTGCCGGTGGTGCTGCGCCCGAGCTACACGCTCGGCGGCGCCGGCGGCGGCATCGCCCACACCCGCGAGCAACTGCGCGACATCGCCACGCGCGGCCTGGAACTGTCCCTCAACACCGAGGTGCTGGTGGAGAAGTCGGTGTACGGCTGGAAGGAGTTCGAGCTGGAGCTGATGCGCGACCGGCGCGACAACGTGGTGGTGATCTGCTCCATCGAGAACGTCGATCCGATGGGCGTGCACACCGGCGACTCGATCACCGTGGCGCCGGCGCAGACGCTGACCGACCGCGAATACCAGGACATGCGCGACGCCGCCATCAAGGTGATCCGGGCGGTGGGCGTCGAGACCGGCGGCTCCAACATCCAGTTCGCGGTCAATCCCGAGGACGGCAAGCTGGTGGTGATCGAGATGAACCCGCGCCTGTCGCGCTCATCGGCGCTCGCCTCCAAGGCGACCGGTTTCCCGATCGCCAAGTTCGCCGCCAAGCTGGCGGTAGGCTGGACGTTGGACGAGATCCCCAACGACATCACCAAGCAGACGCCCGCCTGCTTCGAGCCGACCATCGACTACTGCGTGGTGAAGCTGCCGCGCTTCGCGTTCGAGAAGTTCCCGGGCGTGGACGCCACCCTGACCACGCAGATGCAGAGCGTGGGCGAGGTGCTGGCGCTCGGGCGCACCTTCAAGGAGGCGTTTCAGAAGGGGTTGCGCGGCCTGGAGACCGACGCCTGCGGGTTCTGGTGGCAGCGAGGCAACGGCCTGCCGCGGGAGGCGGTGGTGGCCGGACTGCGCCGCCCCAACGCGGAGCGGCTGTTTTTCATGCGCGCGGCGTTGGAGCGCGGCATGAGCGTGGACGAAGTCGCGCAGCACACCTGCATCGATCCCTGGTTCGTGGACAATATGGCGCAGATCCTGGACCTGGAGGGCGGGTTCCGGGCCGCGGTGGCGGCGCAGGGGCCCGAACTGGACGCGGACGCGGTGCGGCGCGCCAAGCGGGCTGGCTTTTCGGATCGCCAGTTGGCGGAAGTGACCGGCTCCGACGAGCGGGCGATGCGGGCGCGGCGGCTGGAACTTGGCGTGCGCCCGGCCTACAAGCTGGTCGACACCTGTGCGGCGGAGTTCGAGGCGTACACGCCCTACTTCTACTCCACCTACGAGATGGAGGACGAGGTGACGGTGGAGCCGGTGGACAAGGTGATGATCATCGGCGGCGGTCCCAACCGCATCGGCCAGGGCATCGAGTTCGACTACTGTTGCTGCCAGGCGTCGTTCGCGCTGCGCGAACGCGGCGTGCAGTCGATCATGGTCAACTGCAACCCGGAGACCGTGTCCACCGACTACGACACCTCCGACCGCCTCTACTTCGAGCCGCTCACCGTCGAGGACGTGGCCAACATATACGACAAGGAGCGCCCGACCGGGGTAATTCTCCAGTTCGGTGGCCAGACCCCCCTGAACATGGCGCACGGGCTGGAGGCGCTGGGCGTGAAGGTGCTCGGCACGCCGATCGACGCCATCGACCGCGCCGAGGACCGGGCCCGGTTCCGCGAACTGCTGCAGGTGCTGGGGCTGCGGCAGCCGGAGAGCGGCATCGCGCACACCGTGGACGAGGTGCTCGCCGAGGCGCGGCGCATCGGCTACCCGGTGCTGGTGCGCCCCTCCTACGTGCTTGGCGGACGGGCGATGGAGATCGTCTACGACGACGCCATGGTGCGCGACTACATGGCGCTGTACGCCGAGCAGATGGGCGGCCACGACGCGCAGCGCCCGCGCCCGATTCTGGTCGACAAGTTCCTGGAGGAGGCGATCGAGATCGATGTGGACCTGATCGGTGACGGCGAGCGGTTCGTGGTGGCGGGCGTGATGCAGCACATCGAGGAGGCGGGCGTGCACTCGGGCGACAGCGCCTGCTGCCTGCCGCCGCACTCGTTGTCGAGCGACGTGGTCGACGAGATCCGCCGGCAGAGCGTGGCGCTCGGACGCGAGCTGGGCATCCGCGGGCTGATGAACATCCAGTTCGCGGTGCGCGATGGGGCGATCTACGTGCTGGAAGTCAACCCGCGCGCATCGCGCACGGCGCCGTTCGTGTCCAAGGCGATTGGCGTGCCGCTGGCGCGCCTGGCCACCCACATCATGTGCGGCGCGCGGCTCGACGAGCTGGGCTTGGTGCAGGATCCCGACCCGGCCAACTACGCGGTCAAGGAAGTGGTGCTGCCGTTCGGCAAGTTCGCCGGCGCCGAGGTCGCGCTTGGGCCGGAGATGAAGTCCACCGGAGAGGTGATGGGCATCGACCACAGCTTCGGCCGGGCGTTCGCCAAGGCGCAGGCCGGCGCGGGCTCCTCGCTGCCGCACTCCGGCACCGTGTTCATGAGCGTACGCGACGCCGACAAGCCGGGCCTGGTGGAGTTGGCGCGCACCCTGGACCGGCTCGGCTTCGATCTCGCGGCCACGCCGGGCACCGCCGACACGCTCGCACGCGCCGGGCTGGACGCACGCCGCCTGGTCAAGCTGGAAGACGAGGGCACCACCGCGATCGACCTGATGGAGGCAGGCGAGATCGCGCTGATCATCAACACCCCCGCCGGCAAGCGCCCGCGCGACCACGAGAACCGCATCCGCCGCTTCGCGCTGGCGCGCGGCGTGCCGTGCGTCACCACCATGGCCGGCGCCCACGCCTCGGTCACCGGCATCGCCGCCGAGCGCGAAGGGGAACTGCAGATTTGGGCCCTCCAGGACCTGTAGCCGCCCCGCTCCAGGAACGCTGCCGGGTGCTGGCCAACCGCATCGTGGCGCCGGAACACAACCTCCTGACCGTAGCCACCGATGAGATCGGTCGGCGTGCGCAGGCGGGCCAGTTCGTCCAGATCCGGGTGCCCGGCGGCGCGGTGTTCCTGCCGCGCCCATTCAGCTTCCTGGCGGCTGAGGACGACCGCTGCACCTTCCTGTCGCGGGCCATCGGACCGGGCACGCGTGCCTTGGCCGGCTTGGCTGACGGCGCCGAACTGGACCTGCTCGGCCCACTGGGCCACGGCTTCGACCTGGCCGCGGCGGCGGCGGGCGAGGTGATCCTGGTAGGCGGCGGGGTAGGGGTGCCGCCCCTGGTGCACGCCGCCGCCGAACTGGCGCCGCTTACCGGCACCGCCCTGATCGGCGCCGCCCGCGCCGGCTTCCTGCTGTGCGAGCAGGAGTTCGCCGACCTCGGGTGGCACGTGCAACCCGCCACCGACGACGGCTCCCGCGGCCACCACGGCCTCGTGACCGACCTCCTGGACCAGGCCCTGGCGTGTTCGCCGCGGCAGGGAGAGACCGTTCGGCAGCCGGCTCCGGCGCCGCAGGAGATGGAACCGCGCGCGGTAAGCGCTATCGAACCGAGCCAACGGCGTCCGACCGTGCTGGCGTGCGGTCCGCACCCCATGCTGCGCCGCTGCGCCGAGTTGGCCGCCGCGACCGGCGCCGCCTGCCAGGTCGCCCTGGAAGAGCCGATGGCGTGCGGCTTCGGCGTCTGCCTCGGCTGCGCCATCCGCGTCCACGTCCGCAATTCGGACGATCCCCCCGGCCCGGCCTACGCCCTGGTCTGCCGCGACGGCCCCGTCTTCCCCGCCCAACACGTGCTGTGGTAGCTCCGAGCCTGTCGGTCGATCTCGGAACACTACGGCTGGCCAATCCGGTGCTGGTGGCGTCGGGGACATTCGGCTACGCGAGCGAGTTGGCGGGGATGGTGGATCTGGCGCGGTTGGGGGGGATCGTTACCAAGACGGTGACCGTGAAGCCGCGGCCGGGCAATCCGCCGCCGCGCATCGTGGAGACGCCGGCCGGGATGCTCAATGCGATCGGGCTGCAGAACGTCGGCATAGACCGGTTTGTCGTGGAGAAGCTGCCGTACCTGGCTGAGTTGGATCCGGTGGCACTGGTGTCGATCATGGGGTACACGACCGGCGAGTTCGTGGCCCTGGCCGAGCGGCTCGATGACCTGCCGGGGGTGGACGGGCTGGAATTGAACCTGTCGTGTCCCAACGTTGCTTACGGCGCGGGCAGCGGCGCGAAGATGTTCGCCCACGAGCCGGAGCTGACCGCCGAGGCGGTAGGAGCGGTGCGAGCGGTCACCAGCCTGCCGGTGATTGCCAAGCTGGGGCCCGACGTGGCCGACATCGCCGCCATCGGGCGCGCCGCCGAGGACGCCGGTGCCGATGCGCTGGCGGTGATGAACACCATTCCCGCCATGGTGATCGACCTGGAGAAACGGCGCCCCGTGCTCGCCAACGTTACGGGAGGGCTGTCCGGGCCGGCGATCCGGCCATTGGCGGTGCGCCTCACCTACCAGTTGGCGGGTGCCGTGAACATACCGGTGGTGGGCATCGGCGGCATCATGGATCACCGCGACGCACTGCAGTTCCTGCTGGCCGGGGCGAGCGCGCTACAGGTCGGCACCGCCACCTTCACCAACCCACGTGCGGCGCTGGAGGTGCTGGACGGTCTGAGGGGCTATCTTCGAGACACCGGCGTGGAGCGCATCACCGACCTGATCGGCGCCGCGCAACCGCCGGCCGCGCAGGAGGAGTCGCAGTGAAT
Source organism: Spirochaetia bacterium (assembly GCA_965208575.1). Taxonomy (GTDB): domain Bacteria; phylum Spirochaetota; class Spirochaetia; order SZUA-6; family Bin103; genus Bin103. The sequence goes on from CBDBOV010000005.1 coordinate 406,349, forward strand.
CACACCACCGAGCCGCTGTCACGGGGCGGCGGTCGCCCGCCGTCGAGCTACCAAGTTGGAGACGCGCGCGATGAGTAGTGCAACCGAGTCGTCGTCGCAGGCGGCGCCGGCGCCGGCAGCCGAACGTGCGGGCGCGGAGGAGTCGCGGCGCCTGGACTGGCTGATCGTCGGCCTGGACGTGCCCGACCTGGAGCGGGCGCGGCCGCTGGTGCGGGCACTCGCCGGCCGGGTTGGCGCGCTCAAGATCGGGCCGGTGCTGTTTACCCGCGCCGGCTCCGCGGCCGTCGACCTGGTGCACGAGCACGGCGGGCGGGTGTTCCTGGACCTGAAGTGGCACGACATCCCCAACACCGTGGCCGAAGCCTGCCGGTCCGCCGCGGAGCAGGGCGTGTGGATGGTGAACGTGCATGCCGCCGGCGGCGTACGCATGCTGGCCGCCGCGCGCGATGCCCTGGAGCAGGCCCGGCAGCCGGACACCGTGCGCCCGCTTCTCATCGCCGTAACCGTCCTCACCAGCCTCGACGCCTCCGATCTGGAAGCAACCGGCGTCGCCGGCTCCCCCGTGGAGCAGGCGGAGCGCCTGGCCGCCCTGGCGGAGCGCGGCGGTGCCGACGGCCTTGTCACCTCCGGCCTCGAGGTAGCGGCTCTGCACGCCCGCTGGCCGCACTTCAACCTGGTCGTGCCCGGCATCCGCCCGCGGTGGCTCACCGCCCGCGGCCCCGCCCGCGTCGACGACCAGCGCCGCACCGGCACCCCGGCCGCCGCCCTCGCAGCAGGCGCCAGCCAAGTGGTCATCGCCCGTCCCATCATCACGCATGGCGATCCCGCACAAGCCGTGCGCCTGACAGCGGAAGAAGTAACTGCCGAGCGTTGGCTCAGTCCGGTATGAGGCGCTTGCCCATGCTGACGGAGTCGTCCTCGGTGAATCCGAGCGAGTGGTAGAATTCGACGGCTTCAGCGTTCGAGCGTCTGATCTGCAGGTTGATCTTCGGGCAGTCTATCGCTCGCAGGCGTGCCTCCGCCTCGTCCATCAGGCGGCGGCCGAAGCCACGGCCGCGGCACTCCTTGGCCACTGCCAGGTAGTTGATCCAGCCGCGATGGCCCTCATATCCGGCCATCAGTGTCGCGACCAGCCGGCCATCCAGCGTCCCGACCAGGAACAGGTCCCGCTGGACGCGCAGCTTGCGGTGGATGTCCTTCACGGGGTCGTTCCACGGCCTGACCAGCCCGCACTCGCGCCACAGTGCTACCGCGGCGCCCTGGTCGGACTCCCGGTACACCCGAATATGCAGCGCATCCATCGCAGGTCCGTCAGCCCTCGGCATGTCCACACCTTGGTCCAATGTGTGGACAGGACACAAGGATCAGGCGTCGGGGGGCAGTTCCTCGCGAGTGTCATCCGGCGCGGGCGATGGCAGAGCGGAGTAGATCAAGTTCGGCGGCGTACGTGGCAGCCGTCGCTCCAAACCGTTCGGCGGCTCTTACCAGCAGGCGCATGTGCGTAACGTCCTCGGCATACTGTGCCAGCCGCCGCTGGTGACCGGCGCGGGTCTTGGTGCAGACCAGCGTGTACGGTCTGCCCTTGCGCTCGGTCTCGTGGAGCAGGTCGAGCCCGTTGTCGTCGATGATTCCGTGTACATGCCGGCGCAGTTCCTTGCGGAGTGGAAGGCGCAGTACGCGTTCCCGCGGGTCGGCGTAGAAGCGTTGCAGACGGCGGCAACGGGGGCAGTCGCACGGAATCGACGCGTCCAGCGCCCAGTCGCTCGGCGGTGTGGGTGGTAGTACGCTGCGAGTCAGCAGATAGCCGGCGGCATGGCGCCACAGCGTGTCGAATGCCGGGGCTGCCTTGGGACGGTGCGTGAGGGTCGCAAGTTCCGACAGCGCAGCCGGCAGCGTCCGACCGGGCGGTGCGGCGGCCGGGTGCTCGACCAGCAGGGCGGCGGCGGCGTCCGATTCCCCGGTCAGATCGAAGTGCCAGGCGAGGGCCAGCAGGTTGCGGATCGTGGCGGCATCCAGGGCAGGCGGAGGTTTGCGCGTAGCTCGATCCCGGCGCGTGTCGGTGTGCCGCTCGAGGGCGCCGGCGACGGTGCGCAACACGAGTTGCGTGGCGTGGAGCAGCGCCTCCTGCCGGTTGGCGTCCCGGACTTCGTTCGCAATCTCGACGAGCCGCCACACGAGGTCGATCACCCCGTCCGGCTGGTGCGCAAGATTCGCGCCGATGAAGTCCGGCAGCCAGTCGCGGAGCGCTGCCGGGAGAACCACCGTGGCAAGCGCCGCGTTCAGCCCGCCCGAGTAGTTCGCGGTGACAACGTCGCGCAAGAAGCGGAGCGTGATGGACTGGTCACCAAGCCGGAACAGCAGCCGCAACGCGGCTTGGCAGCTCTGCTCGACTTCGGGCCGGCGCCCCGGCGGCGGCGCTGGCCACGTGTCGATTAGCTGCGCAGCAAGCCCTCGCAGGCGGACGTGCGCGGCGTCCGACCGGCCGCTGCGCTCCAACTCTTCGGCCACGCAGGCAACCATCGCACCGGCGCCAGCGGCCGCCAGGGTCGCAAGTGCCCTGTCTCGCGGCCACACCACCAGCGCTGCCGAGCGATACGCCCGCTCGATCTCGACGCCCGCGTTACCGGTGGCCTCGTTTACCCACTCATCATCCGGGTCGACGCCGTCCAGGGCTCCGGCGGGCAGCAGCTCACCGGCCCGCAAGCGCAGCTTGCCGTACGCCGGCTTGGCGTCATCCGGAGCTACCCAGCCATCGAGCCAGTGATCGGAGTCGATCACCTCACCCGCTTCCAGGTCGCTGTCGGTCGGATCGTAACCATACGGCAGGTCCTGCGGGTGCTCGGCGGCGCACACTTCCTCAATGTGGAGGATCGCCGCGTGCAGGGCACAGCCGGTGCGCCGTGCGGCCTTGACCAGGGTGCGGGCCACGGCGGCGTCGGTGTTCTTCAGGGCCGCGAACGAGAGTCCTTCCTCGCTGTACTCGTGATCCAGCAACCAGACGATTTTCTCCGCCCCGCCCGTGCTCCGGTCCCATTGCTTCAGCAGCGTGGCGACACGCTCGGTCACCGCGTCGTAGTCCGGGGCTCGCTGCAGCGCACCGTCGCTCCCATCGCGCAACAGCAGTTGGTATACGAGGACGATGCGGTGACCGGTGACGACCGGCCTGGTTTCGTGGACGCAGTCGGCGTAGAACGCCGCGAACGCGAGTTCCGATGGATCTTCGGTGCGCAGGTCGATCACCGCTTCGTGGTGCTTGTGGCGGATGACCAGTTCGCCGCCCGTGCCGGCCACCGGCAGCGAGATCACCAGCGTGGCGACCATGCCGGTCGCCTTCTCGCTGTCGCGGTGGGCGCTGAAGAATCCTCCCGGCTCGTAGACCAGCAGCTTGTAGAGCCGCGCTTCGGTACGCTCGCGCGGGCAGCCCAGGCCGTCGGCGGCCCGGCCGACGATCTGCGACAGCGTGTCGTTCCATGCCCCGCCGCCCACGTCCACCTTGCCGGCGTCGATCTGCCAGCAGTCGCGCACCGAGCGGTCCAGCACGGTGTCCGGTCCCTTGCCGTATGGCGCCCGTTCGGCAACCGCCACCAGTGCGTCGGCTTGGGCGGGCGGCACCGGGAAGGAGATCAACCCGGCACCGGCAACCTCCAGGCGAGGCAGTGGCACGAACAGCCGGCCGTGTGTGCAGTACTCGCCGGGGCGGTCGATCGACTCTATCAACCCTTCAAGGGCCGACTGAGCCGGGTGGTATGCTACGTCGAAGTTCGGCATGGTCCCTGTGCTGGCCGGGAGTGTAGCCCCCCCGACCGCCGCCGCGCCACCGACCGGCAAAGATGGAGCTCTCGCGGCGGGTCGGAACACACCTATCCGTGAGTCACTCCGCTCAAGTCCGGCGATCAGCCTTGGTTGAAGTCCCGCCGGCACGTTGCCGGGAGGGGCGGTACCGGGTAGCATCGTACCGCGAGGTACAGGGGTGGCATTCACCATAGCCGATGTTCGGGATCTGGTGCGGCTGCTGGACGAACGGCCGGAGTGGCGCGCCGAGGTGCGCCGCCAGCTTCTCACCGACGAGTTCCTGGCGCTGCCGGGTCAGGTCGTGGAGCAGCGGCGGGACATCCAGCGGATCGAAGAGCAGATTGCCGAGCAACGCCGGGACATCCAGCGGATCGAAGGGCAGATTGCGGAGCAACGCCAAGACATCCAACGGATCGAAGGGCAGATTGCGGAGCAGCGCCGGGACATCCAGCGGATCGAAGAGCAGATTGCGGAGCAGCGGCGGGACATCCAGCGGATCGAAGAGCAGATCGCGGAGCATCGCCTGGAGATGGAGCGGCGCTTTCAGCGGATCGAGCAAGAGATGGTGGAGCAGCGGCGTGAGACCGACCGGCGTTTTCAGCAGGTCGAAGATCAGATCGCAGCCCTGACCCGTGCCGTCGACACCCTCGTAAATGACGTCGGCGAGTTGAAGGGAGACAGTCTGGAGCGCCGCTACCGGGAGAAGGCGCCCGCCTACTTCGGCCGTCTGTTGCGGCGTGCCCACGTCCTGACCAGCGACGAACTCGACGAGTTGCTCGACGACGCCGTCGAGCGGGGCGTGTTGACCGAAAACGAGTACCACGAACTGACCTGGGCGGACGCCATCGTGCGCGGCCGCCGCCGCAGTGACCGCGCGCAGGTCGTGGCCGTCGCCGAGGTGTCGTGGGGGGTGGGAATCAAGGACGTGGAACGCGCGGTGCGCCGCGCGGACCTGCTCGCCCGCCTGGGCCTGACCACGCTACCGGTCGTGGGCGGCAAAGCGGTGACCAGGGAGGCCGCCGAGTTGGCCCGGCAGCAAGGGGTGTGGCAACTGTTCGACGGCAGGCTGGTAGCCCCCGCCGCGGCCGGCGAACCCGGATAGCACTGCAACCTCGCCGCCTGCCGGCGCTGCCCTTTGGCACATCCCGTCCGTTGCCGCGCAGCGCCGACCTCGTCGCTCACCCCTCGATGACCCGGAAGGCGATGTCGACTGCGGTAAACCGCGCCTCGCCGAGGCTGCCGGGCGGCGCGGCGCGGGCAGCAATCAGCGCTCCTTCCGCCGGCGCACACCGGAATCGGGAGAAGCGCGGCGGTGCGCCCGTGTCACCGCGCGAGGATGGCGCGCACCGTCGGCCTGTGGGTAACGCTCACCGGCACCTTGTGATCCCCGGTGAGGCGCAGCAGCGTGCGCCTGCCGCTGCGTACCGATCTGGTCACGTGGCGGGTAGCCACCCAGTAACTGCGGTGCACCTGGATGCCGCGGTCACCGAGCTCGTCCACCGCGTCCGAGAACCGCATCTTGATGAGGCCCGAGCCGACGGTGGTGTGCACTTCGAGATAGTGATCCTCGCTCTTGATGTAGACGAGGTCCGTTCCCAGCCGATCAGGCAGTAGTTGCAGCACGGTGCCGACCCGCCCGGCGGGCCGTTGAGGAGCGCGTTCACGTGGGTCGGCAGGTCGCTGTTCCGCCGCCGGCATCTCGTCTCCTGGTTGCACCTGCGAATCCGCAGTTTCGGCCTGAGCGTCGGCCGAGGCGCCGTCGGGTGCAACGTCCGGCGACGGGCAGTTGGGTTCCGAGCGATGTTGTTCGGTCTTGTGTGCGACCGTGTCGGTCGCTCCGAGCGGCTCGCCCGCCGCATCGGCGGGCGCCCGGCCACCACCGGCATCCGTGGCCGACCGGCCATGCCTGATGCGTTGCCACATCATGTAGAAATAGAGAACGCTGCAGACCACGGTCGTGGTCGCGACCAGCAGATATACCTCGAGCGGGCCGAGCTCGGGTGGCAGGGTGCGGATGACCAAGCGGTCGATCATCAGCGTCCACGCCGTATTCGGGAGTGCCACGATCAACGCCGCCGTCACCACGCCCGCCAGTGCCTCGGCCGGATTTCGATAACGCAGCACATAGAGCGTCACGACGGTGAGTGAGTAGTGCACGGGCCATCCCTCGACGGCACAGAGCGCGCCGTATGCCCAGCGATCCAGGAGATCCGCTACCGAGTAGGAGCCGAGGGGGCCGATCAGTGAATACACGGACGCTACCGTAAGGCAGGTGGCGATGGTGACCTTCACCATGCGCGCGCTCAGCATTTCGACATAGCCACGCTCCATCGTCGCCGGCCGAGTTCTCCCGGCGCGCGTGCCGGATGTGTCGGTCACGTGGCTACCGACCGGGTACGCCGGTATCGTGCTGGGCAGGGATGCAACTCCCGTGACAACCGCCCCGAGCGGGGAACGGTTTGGCGATCCGCTCCGATCTATCCATCGCTTCGGTCGAGAGCCCCCTCGTCCCTTGGAAGAATCCCACCGACCGCTTGCACGAGCCTCGTGAGTTCTGCGCGGCAGGACACCCCGAGCTTTGCGTAAGCCTGTTTGATATGCCAGCGCACGGTATGTTCCCCTCGCCCGATCGTCCCTCGGACTTCCCGGATCGATTTTCCCTCGGCGACCAGGGCCGCGACTTCGCTCTCGGCCGCCGACAGCCCGAGACTCGTTCTCAGCACGTGTCGATCAATTCGTCCCTGGTTGTTCGGTTCGATGGCCAGCACCAGCGCAGCCGGGCGCAGGGATCGGAAGCCGGTGTCCCGGTCCTCAACCGGCGTGACGTGCAGTGCGATCGATGATGGGTAGTTGTTTGGGCGCCTCACCAACAGAGACCCGCTCTCGCCTTGTCCTCCGAAGCGTGGCAGAGCTCGAACCAGCAGCCGTTGGAGGTCAGTGTTGTCGCTCGGCTCCGAGAGATGGAGCAGCCCGGTGCGATCGGACAGAAGAGCCCCTTGGCGGAACAACTCCTGCGCGCGGTCGTTCGCTGCCACGACGCGTCTCCGTCGGTCGAGCTGAATTACCCCTGCCCGGGTGTTGTCGAGGAGCCCCTCAAGCGTGGTCTGCAGAGCACGGGCTGCAACCAGTGCGTGACGCATCCGGACGAACTGACGAACGTGCGGCAGCAGTCGCTTGACCATGTCGATCTGACCGGTGGACCACCCGTTGCCGTCACTCGGATCTGCGATCCCCCAGACGATTCGTGACCCGCCAGGTCCATCGAGGCGGACATTCAACCCGTCCTGGAAATGGTAGCGCGGCATTATCTCGTTGTAGGTCACCGACTGCTCCAACCGCGATTCGGAAAGCACAATTCGGTGACGTGGACAACCTTGCCGTCCGGCAGGCGCCTCAGTCGCGGCACGTGTTCATCCGCCGGGTAGTCGTTGGCAAGGTACTCCTGTTCCCATTCGCTGCGATGCTCGCCTCGGTAGCAGAACCGCATGAAGAGTGGCTCGATGGCGTCGTTCCGCTCTGTCGTGTCTGTCGTGCGAAGTACCAGGTGATTGCCCTTGGCTACGCAAGCCTCGTCGATGAGGGCAGACACGGCGACCCAGTGGGACTCGTCGAGCATTGCCTCATGCACACCGGCGAGGATGCGCTCGAACCTTTCTCGAGGGTTCATTTCGCTTCTTCCACCATGTCCTATTCTGGATCGAACGGTCGTTCCTGTCACTACCAGAATTGGTAGAAACAGCTATGTTTTGGAGCGGGGGGATGCCGCGCCTCGGTGGTCTTCGAGTATGCGCCGGACGAGCGTGCGGTACGGCGGTAGTCAGCGGCGCAGGGCGGCACGCACTGCAGGCAGGTGGGTCACGCTCACCGGAACCCGGTGGTCTCCGGTGAGGCGCAGCAGCGTGCGCTTGCCGCTCCTGACCGATCTTGTGACGTGGCGCAATGCAACCCAGTAACTGCGGTGCACCTGAATGCCGCGGTCGCTGAGCTCGGCGACCGCGTCCGAGAATCGCATCTTGATCAAGCTCGACCCGGCGGTTGTGTGGACCTCGAGGTAGTGATCCTCACTCTTGATGTAGATGAGGTCGGTACCCAGTCTCTCGGGCAGCAGTCTCAGGAGAGCACTCGACCGGTCGGCCGGGCGTGGCGTGATGGATCGCTGCGGGACCACGACGGCCTGCTCCGCCGCCGGCCCTCCACCGTTACGTTCCCGCGGATTCGTCGAGTCGTCCTGGACGCCAACTGCAGGCGATGTGTCAGGCGATGTGTCGCGGGAATCTGGCGGCTCGGGCCCAGTCGAACCCCCACCCTCGGAAGGCGGCGTCCCGTTTGCTTCGCTGGTGGTCGCAGGAATGGTGCGGACCGTGCCCGTGGGCTCTGCGGGCGTTGTGTTTCTGACTCGCTGCCGCAGCAGGTACCAGGACAGCATGGTCCAGGCCCACGCCTGGACAGTGACCAGGAAATACAATTGCAGGATGTCGAGTCTCTTGGAATAGGAGGGGTGAGCCAGAGACTCGACCGCGATTACCACCGCGCTCGCCGGAAGGGCCGAACACATCGTCGCGATCGTCAAGGCAATCCCTATCTGCAACGGCGTCCGGAAGCGAAAGAAGTACAGCGTTACCACTATCTGAGAATAGAAAATGGGCCAACACACACAGGCATACAGCAACCCGAACGCCAAGCGTTCCGGCAGCGCCAGAGCGTCGAAAGAACCAGCCGGGCCCACGAGCGACAAGATGAAGACGAAGGCGCCACTCAAGGCGACGTTGACGCGGACCGTGTGCCCACTGAGCATTTCCCGATAGCATTGCAGCATCGATCCTCGTACATGCTTGCTGTTCGGCGGGCGCGTTGCTGGAGTCGTTCTCATCATTATTCCTGAGCACTTATCTTATCGGCACGTTCACGATCGTGCAGTGGATATGGACTCCGAGTGTCCCCTATCCGGCTCACACCGTCAAGCAGCTCCGATTCATGATCGCAAGGTGTCGTCATTCTACCAAGCGACCCTTAAACACGTGTGATCCTCCATGTATTGTTGTCTGATCGTTCGCGTTTCAGCGTAACCGCGCATTCATGTTCGCGATTCAGCGGTTCCGCGAACAAATTCGCGGGACGCGAATCATTCCAATTCCGGGTTCGCGAACATTCGTCGGGTTTCGCGAACTAAAGCCCTCCTTCACGCACAAGATCGTTTGTCACTGACCGGAATTTTGTTAGCCTCGTGCCACGCAAGCAGGAAATGCGGTTGTTCATCTGACCCCTTCCGCTTGCAGGAGGGCAGGCGCGAAGGACCTGCAGCGATCGCAAGCATAGCTTGGGCGCTGCACGCAGCTTGTCCGTTCAGGGCATTCGTTGTTGCCAGATCAGCGCAGCGCTGAGACGACTGGCAAGAACGAATATGTCCATAGAAATCCGTGTCGGGGCAGGAGGTTTTGTGTACGACGTATACCGACATTCCCAATTTGTACTGACAGGGCGCGCAGTGCGGCTGTGCGCCATCGCGACGGGCTTAATCTCACAATGCGGAGGGATAACATGAAGGAATGGGGCGTAATCAAACGAATTGCGCTGCTGATGGTGGTCGCGGCCCTGGGGTTCGCGATGGTGGCTTGCCAGGGCGCCGTAGGGCCATCTGGCGATGAGGGTGGCCAGGGACAAACCGGTAAGACCGGAGGGGTAGCACCCGCTGTCACCGCGGACGGCGTGAGAGCGCATGGCGGGTACACCTTTGAGGTAAGTGAAGACACGTACAACTGGTACCGAGTCAACAGGTGGTTCTCCGACCCTGACGCCACAGCCGAGACTGCTGCGCTGGAGTTCAGCGTGGACTCGTCGAACCGGAAAGTCGCGACGGCAGAACTGGTGACGGTACAGGTTACCGAGGACGACGAAACAACTACTTACATTCATCTGCACGTGACCACCGTGGCAACTGGCAGAGCCGATGTCACGGTTACTGCGACGGACCCCGATGACCTGTCGGTCAGTGTCGTTCTGAGGCTCACCATCGAGGAAGCGGACCCGACGGACCCGACGGACCCGACGGATCCGACGGACCCGACGGACCCGGAAGAGGGAACTACTGCTGTCGGAACCATCGATGACGTAGCGGTAGACGTTGGTGCAACCACCGACGTGGACGTTGCTGACAACTTCAGCGGCGACGGCCTCACCTATAGCGCCGAGTCGTCCGACACCGAGGTGGCGACCGTAGCCGTCGCCGGCAGCATGGTGACCGTAACCGGTGTGGCCGACGGTACCGCAACGATTACGGTGACCGCGACCGATGCCGACGACGAGACGGCCGAGCAATCGTTCGACGTCACGGTCGGCGAGGGCGATCCCGAAGAGGTCACGGATGTCAGCAGCGACTGCGGCACGCTCGACGTTGGCGACACCTGCAAGGTGATGGCTCCGGACGGCAACACCGTAAAGAGCGGAAACAGCAACCTGTTGACCGTTACAAAGAAGGACGGCTACTGGGAAGTCCTGGCCATTGCGAAGGGAAAGACCACGGTCGAAGTGCGCAACTCGGACACCAACGCCTTGGTGGAGACAATAGATGTGCAAGTCAATAACCAGGCTCCCAAGCGCAAGGGCGCGAATCCCGGATTGCACCAGTTGGCGATGGCTTCCACCGCGGTAGCCTCTCTGGAGACGCCAGATTATCCGGATGACGGCGCCGATCCTCTGTTCAAGGATGACGATGGCGACCCGATATTCGTGAACAGCCCCAAGGAACCTCTCTTCAAGATCGTGGTGAGCAAGGCCGCTAACGCAGCTGCACTCAACCTCGACGACTATTTTACGGATCCTGACGGCGACGACATCAGGTTCACCGCGAAGTCAAGTCATCCCGAGCGAGCTATCGTCGTTGGTTACAACGAGGTCGCGGACGGGACTACCGAGGTGTTGGTTGACGTGCTCCACAACACGGGGGACGAGGTCACCTTCACCTTCAGTGCCACGGACAATGATGACGAGCGTGCGCAGTCGGCCGATGACAACTCGCTGCTCTTGCGCGTGGAGTTGAAGCCGGTGCTCAGTTGGAGATACGACGTTGAACAGTATGATGCGCCGCAGAACTTCAACTTCCACAACCCCAAGGACGTGGACTATCGCAGGAATAACCCTGACAACCACAACGATCCGGCGGATCCGGGACGTGACGGCTGGCACCAGTTGGTGTTCACCGGAGACGCAAACGCCGAAGCCGGGTTCAAGTTTGCACAACACATAGCAGGTGCGGACGGGGCGGACCACAACAAGATCTGCGGCGTCGGTCTGGACACCCCAATTCCAGCCAACAGGCTTGAAGAGGGAACCGCGGAAATGTCGTGCTACGTGGTTACATCGTCCGACACGTCGATCGTCAAGATCGGAGCTCCGACCAAGACACCTCCGGGTCTGGAGCAGGACGATGGTACGGGCACCGATCCAGGCACTCATACCATCAACTTTCAGGTTCTCAAGCCCGGTAACGTCACCATCACGGTCACCTACAAGGCTTGGGGGGCTGAGGCCGACGGTACCCCGCTGACCGAGGACAGCAAGGATCTTTCGGTTCGGGTGAACGAAGTACCGGAGCCGTAGGAGATAGAAGAGATTGAAAACCGGGGCCACCAGAGCTTGTGCGGTATGGTCTAGACCTCCTGCCCGCTCGCGTCTGGTGGCCCTTTTCTTCCTCGTGGCTGCCGGAGCGCTGTTGGTATCGTGCTCAATCCCGCTATCGGCATGAGGCACGGAGCCGCACAACTCAGGTAACAAGAACACGACCGTTAACGGGACTGACTCGGGGAGGGTCAATATGGTAAGCGACCGTCACACCCTCGGGCCAGTCCCCTTTCATTCCCCGCACCGTGCCCGACCGCGGTGGTAGGAAACGGGAATGTTGAATACCACCGCCGACACTGGCTACCTGGTCGCAGGGGCCATCGCGCTGCTGGGGATAGCCGCGGCCCTGCTTGAGGTCTACTGCTTCCGTATCAGGAAGCGGCGACGGCAGCGCCGCTAGCCGGCAAGAGCCGGCGTTACGTGATGAAAATGTCGGGGCACCGTTGCTGTGGTGAGGGTACGTGAACGTAAGACCTTCTGCCCCTCCCCACGCCGCGGTGCCCCTTGTCTGTGCACCACGCCATGTCCAGCGCCTGGGGTCAGAACAGGAGGCACGTGGCGGTGGAGGGACGTGAACTCAAGACCCCTTCTGCCCCCTTCCTGCCGCCACCGTGCCTCGCCTCGTGGCAATCCTTCCGCGCCATGCCGCCGTCGGACGGCGGCTTTCAACCTCACTCGTCCGTGGCGGACGGCGTGCCGAGACGCTGTCCACCAACCTAATCCCTATTCAGTGTGAACGTCCAGGGGGTCGACTTGACCGGCTTGACCGGGAAGGAAGGGGGCTTGCGTTTCCGGAACCATGGCGGCGGTGGCTGCATGGCTAGTGGTATCGGGCATGGCGGCCACTGACAACGCGACCTGGCGGGCGCTGCGGTCCATCGCCGCGGTACCCGATGACGCGTGGTCGCCCCGGGAGGGAGACTGTGCCGAGACGTCTCACCATCGCTGGGCGCTCGTGATGTACGTGCACACGAATCCCGGCGGCCGTGTTCAGTTCTGGCGATGTGTCCGTTGCGGGAAACACAAGTTGCAGGCGGTGAACTCCGGCGAGACCGTCTACGCCGACAGTGACCGGCAGGAGGGCTTGAACCAAGCGAGTGCCGACGTGACCAAGGCCAACCGCTAAGCCGAAGTTCCAGAGCGGGGATTTTGTTAATTCGTTATTGATCTGAGAATTGCGCTCAACAGCCGATGTCCGTTACTGGCTACACTTGGGCGCTGACCTCCAGGAGATCGAAACAGCGCTGCTGCAGCGCGGTCGGTTCGCTGTGCATGGTGAACGTGGCGCCGCTGTCCACCATCCGCACGCGGTTGGCCGTCAGCGTCCCCAACTCGCTCATCAGGCCGCGAAAGCTGTGCACCGGCAGACCGTCGTCGGTGCGCTTGCTCGCCGCCTTCCGGTGTGCCGCCGGTGACCGTTGCGCCGGTTGCACCACCGACTCGCGCAACTGCTCGCCAGCTGCGGGATCGTGGTCGTCGAACAGCACCGGCGCCAGCTTCCTGCGCATGTGCCACTCCACGTAGTAGGCCAGCATGCACAGGAACACGTGCGCCCGCACCCGGTCTGCGCTGCGGTGATAGATCGGTCGCACCTTCAGATCCACCGTCTTCATGCTGCGGAACGCACGTTCCACCTTGGCCAGGTCCTTGTACGCCGTCACCGTCTGCTCGGCGTCGAACAGCTCCGGCTCCACGTTGGAGCGCACGATGTAGAGCCCGTCCAGTTCTTCCTCGGCCGCGATCTTGTCCAGATCACGCGCGAACGAGAACGAGTCGTCGGTGATGGTGGTGGTGAAATGCTTGCCCACCTTGTAGTGGTTGATCACCTTGCCCACCCGCAGGCCGATCGCGCCGGCGCCGCGCAGCGGCTCCTTGGCGCGCTGCGTGGCCGTCACGATCGGCGTCAGTTCCTCCTCCGTGGAGGCCAGCAACGCCTGCCTCTTGCGCTGCCGTTGCTCGGCCAGGATCGGGTTGCGGCACACGATCAGCCGCTCGCCCGGGAACTCGGGTGAGCTGATCTCCGCCAGGTCACGCTCGTCGAACATGGTCTGCGCCACTTCACCGGCCTTGATCAGCTTGCGGATGGTGGGCGCCCGCAGGGTCGTGATCCAGCGCAGACCGTCGATCCCCTGCAGGTCCTCGCGGATGCGCGCGCCGGTGAGCATGCCGCGGTCGCCGACCAGCACGACGCGCTGCAAGCCGAAACGGTTGCGAATCTTGTCGACCTGAGCGGCGACCGTCTTGGGATCGCCGGTGGAGCCTTCGAAGACCTCGACGGCGATGGGGCAGCCGGCGGCGGTACACAGCAGGCCGAACACGATCTGCAAGGTGCCGCGCTTGCCGTCGCGGCTGTGACCGCGGCGCGCCAACGGGCAGGTGTGTCCCTCGAAGTAACTGGAAGTCAGGTCGTACAACATGAGCGTGTTGTCCTGCAGATGGCGCTTGGCCAAGCGCTTTTCGATGCCGTGCTGGCGAGCGAGTAGCCAGTCCATGGCGTTGTACAGCTCATTCTCGTCGACGGCTCCCAACTGCAGCAGGTGGCCGAGGGAGGAGACGGCGCTTTCGGGGTTGAGGCCGCGAGCGGTGGCGAGCTTGGAGCGTGCGTCGACGACGCGAGCGACGATCATGGCGACGACCAGGTCGCGCTCCCGGGAGGCGGGACGAGCGACGAGGGAATGGAGGGAGAGCTTGCGGAGGGAACCGAGGACGGCGGCGACGTGGCCGTGGGGATAGCTGCGCAAGATGGAGAGCAGTTCGTTGGGAGAGCGGAGAGCGATACCGCCGTTGAGGAGGACGCGCAAACCATCGACGAGGTGATCGGGCCACTTGGAGAGGTTGGCGATGGTGCGTTTTCGGACCTTGCCGTGCTGGCGGAAGGATTCGCGGAGGAGGACGGCTGGGGGAGAGTTGCGGTTGGGGACGGTGTCGATGTACATGGGCACCCTTCGGGAAGGAAGAGTAAATCATTTAATGATTGACTGTCAATTAGATGAGAGAAAAAGACCGCTGAAAACAAGGACGATTTACATGGACACGATTTACACCCACAAACACGCTAATTCTTGTGATATAAAGTACTTACAAGAACGGGCCCCCAAACTTGGGGCTAAGGCGTCGCGCCCGCGAGCCAGAGTGGGTGGGCGGTGGCGGCTCGGGGGTTTGTCCTTTGTCTGCTATGCTGCGGTCGTGGTAGAAGCAGGCTATGGCGGGCAACGCATGAGCCCGGAGGCACTGGTGGTGGAGACGTTTGCGATCGGGAGCCTGGGGTGCAACTGCTCGCTGGTGTATGAGCGCGACAGCCGGCGGGCGATCGTGATCGATCCCGGCGACGACCCGGAGGCGCTGCTGCAGGCGGTGGGCGAGCGCGGACTGAAGGTGACGCAACTCCTGCACACGCATGCGCACTTCGATCACATCGGCGGATCGGATGCGGTGAAGCGGCGGCTGGAAGTGCCGATCCTGCTGCACCGGGACGACGAGGAGCTGTACCGGCGGCTGCAGGAGCAGGGGCTGCTGTTCGGGATTCCCGTTCAGCCGCCGGGCGAGGTGGATCAATTCATCGAGGAGGGCTTCGAAGTGGCGCTCGGCGGGCGCAAGCTGCTCACCACCATTCACACGCCTGGCCACTCGCCCGGCTCATGCTGCTTCTACACCGAGGCGCTCGGCGAGCCGCTGCTGTTCGCGGGAGATACCCTGTTCCGCCAGTCGGTGGGCCGCACCGACCTGCCCGGCGGCGACCCCTACGCCCTGATCCGGTCGATCAAGCAGCGCTTGTTCGAGTTGCCCGAAGAATCCTACGTGGTGCCGGGACACGGCGAGCACACCACCTTGCACGCCGAGCAACGGCTCAACCCGTTCCTGTAGCGCGCGCTCTCGCAAGGGTCGCCGGAGGCGTCGGCGGTCAGCGCTGCGCGCCGAACTCGCGGTCGAGCTGTTCCCTGGCGTGCAGCCGGTCGAGGGCGTGTTGTACTTGGTCGAGTTCGTCCGGTTCGAGTTCCGTGCCGGCGGCGTCGAGGCGGCCGAGCTCCGTCTCCAGCTCAGGGTCCGCACGTGGAATCAACTCCGCCGCCGCCATGCTGTTCAGAGTGGTGTGCGCCTGCTCGGCGATGGTTCGTTCGATGATCCGGTCGCAGGCGGCCAGCCAGCGTTGCAGTTTCCGCATCGTGTCACGGCCCAGATCCGGCGCATCCAGGCCGCCCGCGCGCCACGTGGCGAGGAGGCGGTTGCCGCGCTCGCGGTGACGGTGCAGCTCATCGAGCCGCTCGCGCATCTGGCCGTAGCCGGAGCCCTCCGGCGGTGCCGCCACCAGGGGTTGCATCCCGTTGCGCCAGCGGATCAGCTCAAGCTTGGCCAGCTCGGCGGTATAGCGCCGGATGGCGCGTTCCACCGTGCCTTCCGCCTTGCGCAGGATGGTCAGGAGTTGTCCGGTGGCCGGCGAGCCATTCTCGCCGCGCAGGCGGGCGGCCAGCTCGCGCACGTGGCGCCTGGACTGCAGTATCTCGGCCAGCCGTCCCGCCAGGCGCAACTCGCTGCTCTGCAGGGAAGGTGAGCGGCGCCGCCCCTGCAGGATGGCGGACACCTCGGAGAACAGACCCAATCCCCAGGCCAGGCCGGTGGCGCAGCCGGCAACGCACCCGTACAGCAGCAGGCTGCTTTCTGGGTGCCGGTAGAACACGCTTCCGCCGAGCACGCCGCCGAGCATGGTCGTGAACACCAGCCACGCGGACCGCTGCCCCCGCCCGGACTGAAAGGGCCGGTACACGCCGCAGTCGGTGCAGAACCGATCCGCGCGCGTCACCCAGAAGCCGCAACCGCGGCATTGGCGCCAGAAGCTGTGCCGTTGGCCGTAGAGCATCATCCGATCCCGAAGAAGTAGAGGTGATGCAGTATAGGGCAGCGAACCCGCCGCGCCAACCTGCTCCGCTACCGTCGGCTACCACTTGCCACCGTACCGCTACCGTCCCATGCGCCGTCGTCGATCAATTGAATGCAATTGCCCGCACCCGCCTGATACGGCAATGATACGGTAAAATGAGGTTGCCGATGCGTCGTATAGCCGTCGTTCTCTTTGCCGCCGTCTCCGGTGTGACCTTCGCCGAAGGACCCGGCGTTGCACTCGGTTACCAGTTTGTTCCCCTCTTGCCGGCCGGACTTTCGCTGTCGCTGCTCGACACGTTCGGGCTCCTCGGTGTCGAGGCCACAATCAACGCGGGTGGCAGCCGTGATGACGGGGCGCGGGCGGCCCGGTTCTCGGGCTCGCTCGGCGCCAACCTGGCCACCCCGATCAATCTCTACCCAAGCCTCGCCGTCAGCTTTCAGAACAATCGCCGGTGGCGCGAGGGTGACCTGATCGAGCGACGGACGGTGTGGGGACTGGACGTCAAGCTTACCGGCTACGTCTACTCCTGGATCGGAATCACCGTCGGCTACCGCGCGCCGTTCGGCCAACCCCTCGACGGATCCCTGATCCTCGGCGCCTCCCTGGTTCTGCTGCGCCAGGACGTCCGTCAGACCGCGGCCTGCAACCCACCATGCTGAATCCTCAACATCGCCGACGTTGTTGACAACGACCGCTACGCGGGCATCGCCCAGCCACGTTCCAGGGCTTATTCTGGAGCCCGGCTGCGCTTCCCGGTACGCGAAGTGCGGGGATATTGCAATCGCCATTTCGTGAATTCGCGAAATTGACATCGAGCCTCGTGTCGGCGATTGGGGTCGATGCAGTTGATTTCGCGAAGCGGGTGCGTCACGATGGTGCGCGAGTGGTGGGACTCAAGCTGCACGACGTGAATTTGCCGGCACGCGGCGCGATGCGATCGGTGTACCAGGAGATGCTGAGCCGTCCAGCTATCCTGATCGCCATCGTCATGTTGGCCGTGGCCGCGTGCGCGGTGCTCGGGCCGATGGGGACCTATGATGCGCTTACCGCGGGGCAGCGCTTGGCGTTCGGTGCGTTGTACGCGGTTCTCGGCTGGCCTCTCGGTTACGCGGCAGTCGTGGTGGCGGCATACTTCTTGCGCCGCCAATCTGCGCTGACGATGGCCGTGACGCTGACGGCGGTGGCGCTGTTCGTGTCCTTGCCATGTACTGCGGTCGTGCACACGGTAGAAACGCTGGCGCATCCGCACTATTCCGCGTCCGCCGGCCTGACGCGGTTGTACGTTCAGGTGGCGACGGTAGCGGTGGTGTACGACCTTCTGTTTCTGTACTTGGTGTACGTGCGCACCAGGCACGGCCACGCGCTGGCGGCGGCTCGAGTTTCCAACACCAACAACGCCGTCACGGCCGCTCCTCCCGCCGGCGAGCCGGTCGACCAGGATGGGGCTGGCTCCGCGACATCTCCGGCGTTCACTTCCGCCGCCACCGGAGGTGCGAGCGCGTCCTCGGACGCCGGTGGCGCCGCGATCGGTAGGCGCCGCGAGCCGGACGCGGCACCCGCTCATCGGCACCCGGAGCCGGGGCGCAGCTCGCGGGAACTGGACGGTACGCGGGACGACCGGGGCGAAGGCGTCTCGGAGTCGCCGCTTGCAGAGCTTGGCAGCGACGTGATCTTCCTCAAGAGCTATCCCACCGGCCCCTGGGCCGGCGCAGTCATGAAAGAAACAAGGGTGAGCTATAGTGTGGGCAGAGTTCTGGGTGGAGCGCGAAAGTAGGCCGGCGCGTCACTGGCGTTACGTTCTGCGAACCCGTTCAAGAGCTTGGCCCCGGGGCGGGTGGCGTAGTCATTGGTGAGGTTGTCAGCCGGCGCGGCCGGGTGGCGATCATCCCGTTCAGGAGAATACCTGCTACACACGCCTTGGCCGCACCACTCAGTCGTAGCGGAGGTTTCATGGCACGACGCAGACACAGACGCAAGGGCAAGGGCAGTCGCACAGCGCAACCAAAGGTGATGCACCCGGACGCTGCCGGCTTGGACATAGGCGCTACCGAGGTGTACGCGGCTGTGCGCCCGGAGCGCGACCCGGACCCGATCCGGAACTTTGCTACGTTCACCGCGGACCTGCACGCCTTGGCCGACTGGCTCAAGGAATGCGAGGTCACCACGGTGGCGATGGAGTCCACCGGTGTGTACTGGATTCCGGTGTATCAGATCCTGGAGGCACACGGCTTCGACGTGGTGCTGGTGAATGCGCGTCACGTGCACTCGGTACCCGGTCGGAAGTCCGACGTGGCCGACTGCGAGTGGTTGCGCTACCTGCACTCGGTGGGATTGCTGCGCGGCTCATTCCGCCCTGCCGACGAGGTGTGTGCACTGCGCTCGGTGCTGCGCCATCGCGACACCTTGATCAAGATGGCGTCGCGCAGCGTGTTGCACATGCAGAAGGCGTACAGCCAGATGAACGTGCATCTGCACCATGCCATCTCTGACCTGACGGGGACGACCGGTCTGGCCATTACGGACGCTATCCTGGCGGGTGAGCGGGATCCGGCGCGGTTGGCCGCTCTGGCCGACCGGCGGATCAAAGCCAGCCGCGAGACCTTGATCAAGGCGCTGCAGGGCGACTGGCGCGCCGAGCACCTGTTGGCGTTGCGGCACGCGCGAGCGACCTATGCCCACTACCAACAACTCATCACGGAGTGCGATCAGGAAATCGAAGCCGGCATCCGCGCGTTCGAAGCCAGCAGCGAGCCACCCGGCGCGGTGGGCGACGACCCACCGGATGAGGGAATCGATGCGGAGCCCGAGGCGCCAACCGAGTCACCGGCCAAGCGGTTCGACCTGCGCGGCCACCTTACGCACCTGTTCGGCACTGACCTGACGCTGATTCCCGGCATCGGCGAAAGTACGGCGCTGGTTCTGTTCACCGAACTCGGCCCGGAACTGTCCCGCTTTCCGACCGCACCGCAATTCGCCTCCTGGCTGCACCTGTGCCCCCACAACCAGATCACCGGCGGCAAGATCATCAGCTCGCACACCGGTCGGGGCACCAATCGGGCCGCCCAGGCGCTGCACTGGGCGACCCAGTCGTTGTACCGCAGCCCATCGGCCCTGGGCCAGCACTTCCGCCGCATGCGGGCGCGTCTGGGTACTCCCGAAGCGACCACTGCAGTCGCGCATAAACTGGCTCGGATCATCTACCATCTGATCACGCATCGCGTGGCCTACGATGACAGCATCCTCGCCGCCGAGGAGCGCCAGGACCGGCGCCGCTTTGAACGCCGGCTCCGAAGGCAGGCACACGCACTCGGTTATGAGCTTGTCCCGGAGGCCGCCTGATTGTTGTTTCTCAGGAGTGAGGACCACTATGTCCAGGTGCGGACTTCGGCGGGCTCGGCGCTGATCAAGATGCGGTTTGCGGAGGCCATCGCGGAGCTCGGCAGTGCGGGAATCCAGGTGCACCGTTCCTACTGGGTTGCTTTCCACCACATGAGGGGATTGACGAAGCGCGACCGGAAGCTGATGTTGCGGCTGAGCGGCGACCACCTCGTGCCGATAAGTGCCCGCCACCGTGTCGCGGTTCAATCGGCATTGCAATCGCCGAAGCAGGGCGTGAATTCGTCAGATTAGCGTCCGGAAGCAGCGAATTTCGCGAATTCGCTGCTGGTCGATGCAGACCGAAGCGCCTCACGCTTGCGGTCTCACCAATGGAGGCCATGCGTTGCCGATAATACTGGCATGATGTGCGACAATGTTCGTTGCGGAGTTGTTCGTTGCGGAGTTCGTTGCGGATTGCTGATCCCGGTTCTGATTGTGTTCGGCGCGGCGCTTGGCGAGACGCAGACCCTTGACTGCGTTCCGGATTGCCGCGGTGCAGACCTGGCAAACGCAAGCCTGGCGAATCTGAATCTGAACCGTGTTGACCTGGTCAATGCCGACCTGACCGACGCCGATCTGACGGGGGTGTCTCTGGTGGGAGCCGACCTGACCGGTGCTTCGCTGTTCTGCGCGACTCTGGTCGACGTCGACCTCACCGCCGCAACCCTGACCCGTGCCGACCTGCGGAAGGTGGACCTCTCCGGCAAGGGCGGCCCGCCTGCTACCTTGATTCGTGCCGATCTCACGGGCGCTGACCTCAGTAATGCGAATCTCAACGGCGCCGACCTCCGAGGAGCGGACTTGAGCTACGTGAACTTGACCGACGCGTACCTCGGCAGCGCTATCCTGAACGGCGCGACCATGATAGACACGATCGGGTGCGACGACAGTCGGCGGCTTCCCGGCTGCTACCCGGGCTCATAAGTGCGTTTCGGGTGCCGGTCAACGGACCGGGGCGCAATGCAAAAGCCGCCGGGGTGACGATAACCGGCTTGTGCAACAACCCGGGGCCCCGGCGGCAAGTTTTTCTCGTGCAGCCAATCGTGGGCGAAACGCTGAATTCGGTGAGTGCTCCGGCGATCGCCGCGGCAAAGATAGCAACCCAGGCGTGACAAATTGGGGAAAGTTCGTGAATGCTGCGGTTATTTCGTGAATTCGTCGATTTGTCCCGCTGCGGCAGAGTACGGACGCCAAGTATCGCTCGCACCTTGACGAAATCACGCACGGAATGACCTTCACTCGGGCAGGCGTCCGGCGCTTCGCCCGCGGCGGCGGCGCCGCGGTTGACCTGGTCGGGATTCGCGCACGGGGAGAGCGTGAGGGCCGTCCGCACCAGGTCTGCCCGGCGCACGATCCCGAGCTTGGCGTGGATCGGCTTCAGCAGTTCTCGGACGGTGCTCGGTGCGAGGCGGCCGCGACGTCCCGTATGGTGAGGCCATCGGCAGGTGCGGTTGCGAACCGGCCCTCCGCGGGCGTCAGGCCGAGCGCCGCCGCTACGTGGTCCGGGTCGACTGCCGCTTGTGCCGCCGGATCCCCGATCGGTGCCGGCGCCGCGCCGTGCCCGATACGGAAACCGCGGCTCCTGCGTCCGCGGGGGTAACGTGCCGCGCGAGCCGCGGCGACCCCGCCAGCCGCGCAACCGTCATTGAACCGCTCGCATCCGGGAGCCCGGAACGTGGCACGGCCCGAGAGGCGCGGCGATCGTCGGCGCGCGCCGGGCGGGCGCCGGGCCGCTATGCCTTCCGTTCAACCTTTTGTATACTATTGGCAGTTAACGGTTTTTCGCACGGCCCCACCTCGCGGGCCCTCGACCTCATCTATCTGTACTTCTATGACATTCCACGAGCTCGACCTTGATCCGAAGCTCCTGCAGGCGATTGACGAACTGGGATTCACCCACTGTACGCCGGTGCAGGAGCAGACCTTCGTTTACAGTCTTATCGGTGCCGACGTGGCGGTCCAGTCGCAGACCGGCACCGGCAAGACCGCCGCATTTCTGATCAGCATATTCCAGTTGTTCCTGGAGCAGCGCAGCCTCGATGACTGCGTCGCGCTGGTGGTCGCCCCCACCCGCGAACTCGCCGACCAGATCGAAGACGACGCGCGCCTGCTCGGCAAGCACCTCGACGTTCCCATCGCCAGCTTCTACGGCGGGGTGGGCTACGCCAAGCAGGAGCGGGCACTGCAGGAGGGTGTGCGCCTGGCGATCGGCACCCCGGGGCGCCTGCTGGACTTCACCGAGCAGCGCAAGCTGGACCTGCGCAAGGTGGGCATCCTGGTGATCGACGAGGCCGACCGCATGTTCGACATGGGATTCATCCCCGACCTGCGCCGGTTGATCCGGCAGATGCCGGGGCGGGACGAGCGCGTCACCATGTTGTACAGCGCCACCCTCTCGACGCGCGTCAAGACCCTGGCCTTCGACTACATGCGCAGCCCGGCCGAGATCACCATCACCCCGGAGCGGGTCACCGTCGACGAAATCTCGCAGGAGCTGTACCACGTCTCCCGCGAGCGCAAATTCAGCCTGTTGCTCGGCCTGATGGCGCGCGACCAGCCGGAAAACGCGCTGATCTTCACCAACACCAAGCAGGCGGCGTTCGAACTCGCCACCCGCATGCAGCGCAATGGCCTCGCCTGCGAGTACATCATAGGCGACCTGCCGCAGAGCAAGCGGCAGAGCCTGATCGACCAGTTGAAGGCGGGCGAGCTGCGCTACCTGGTGGCGACCGACGTGGCGGCGCGCGGCCTGCACATCGAGGGACTCGACCTGGTGGTCAATTACGAGCTTCCCGAGCACAGCGAGAACTACGTGCACCGAATTGGGCGCACCGCTCGCGCGGGGCGTAGCGGCAAGGCGGTCGCCCTGGCGTGCGAGGAGTGGGTGTTCGCGCTGCAGGGGATCGAGGAGTTCATCCGCAATCCGATACCGGTGTCCAAGGCCACCGACGACCTCTACCTGGAGGACATTACCGGCGGCGCGCGGCTCGGACACTACCTCGGGGGACGCGCTCGCGACGACCGCCGCCGTTCCGGCGCCGGCCGCGGCAGCGGGCGGGGTCCTGGCGGGCGCGGCGCCGGAGACCGCGGACGGCGCACTCCGGAGATGGTCGGCGCCGGCGGGGCGCGCGCCCGGCAGTCGCGCAGTGCCCGCCCCGAAGCGGCTCCCGCGGCGGCCCGCGATCGCACGCCGGGGGCACGCGCGCAGCACGCGCAACGCACCGAGCACAATGGCGCGGCGTCCGGTACTCGCGCAGGGTCCGGCACGCCGCGCGGGTCCGATACGGGCCGCGTGGCCGAGGGAGGCCGCGGGCGCAGCCGGAGCCGCAGCCGCGGACGCCGGAGCGGCGGCGCACCACGGTCGGCGGCCGGCGCCGTGTCCGCCGCCGGTGACGCGCCGGTGGCCGGCAACCGGCCGCCCGGCGACCGCGCGAATCGCGGCACACCCGCGCAGCGCAGCGGCGGCGATCGGACCCGGGGTGCCGGGCGGCCGGCGTCCGGGAACGGCAGCCGATCGCGGCCCCGTACTGCGGAGGAGCGCCTCGCCTACTACCGGGAGAAGTACGGCGAGGACTTCAAGGTGGTAGAGAAGCCCGCGGCACCGGCCAGGAGCCAAACCGAGGCGCCGGCCGGGAGGCAAACCGCGACACCTCCCAGGAGGCAAACCGCGACACCTCCCAGGAGGCAAACCGCGACACCTCCCAGGAGGCAAACCGCGGCACCGGCCGGGAGCCAGACGGAGTCGGCGCCCGCCGCGGTCAGCGAGCACGCGCCGGACAAGGCACGCGGGTTTTTCTCGCGCCTGCTCGGCCGGCGCTCGCGCGCGGCACGCAAGTCGGGCGCCTGATCAGCCGGGACAGGTGAGCGCCCGCGTCATCAAGGGCGGGCCGGTTGCGGCGCGCATCCGGGCCGAGGTGAAGGCCGCGGTCGGCGAAGTGCCGCCGGTACTGCAGGTGCTGCTCGCCGGCGACGACCCCGGTTCACGCTGGTACGCCCAGGCCAAGGCGAAGCTCGGCGCCCGACTCGGCATCACCGTGCAGTTGGAGCGGTTTCCGGCGACCTGCACGAGTTCCGCATTACTGGCGTCGATCGCGCACTGGAACGAGGATCCTTCCATACACGGCATACTGGTGGAATTGCCGCTGCCCGCGGGCGTGGACAAGGCGCGGGTGCTGGCGGCGATCGATCCGCGCAAGGACGTGGACGGGGTCACGCCGGCGAACCGCGGCCTGCTGTTCGGCGCCGCCGAGCAGCGCGCCCTGTTGCCGGCTACGCCGCTGGCCTGTCTGGAGCTGCTCGCAGAAGTACCGGTCCGGCCGGAGGGCAAGCTCGCCGCCGTGGTGGGCCGCGGCGACACGGTCGGGCGCCCGCTGGCCGCGCTGCTGGTGACCCGCCATGCAACCGTCACCGTGTGTCACACCCGCACGCCCGACCTCGCGGCGGTGGTGCGCAACGCCGACTTGGTATTCGCCGCCGCCGGGCGGCCCGGTGTGGTCACCGGCGCAATGATCCGCCCAGGCGCCACCGTGATCGACGCCGGCATCACCGAGGTGGACGGTGGACTGGCGGGAGACGTGGAGTGGGAGACGGTCACCGCGGTGGCCGGCGCGGTCACCCCGGTACCGGGCGGGGTGGGCTCGGTGACCACCTCGATCATCATGCGCAACGTGCTGCGCGCCCGCGCGCTGCAGCGCGAACACGAATGAGACCGGACGGACGCAGACCGGCCATGCGAACCGGCAGGAGCAGCAGCGGGAACACCATTCGGCGGGGGCAACACGAGATGGCTGACGAACAGGACGCCGGGCAGCTCCTCGATCTGCCGGTCGGCGAGTTGCTCGCTCGCACCGCTTCGGCGTCGCCAACGCCGGGCGGCGGCTCGGTGGCGGCGGTGACCGGCGCGCTGGCAAGCGCGCTGGTAGCAATGGTGGCCCGGCTGACGGACCGCAAGAAGGGCTACGAGCAGGCGTGGGAGCTTGCCGGCGAGTCGGTCGATCGCGCTGACCGGCTCACGGCGGACCTGCAGGCCGCCGCGCTGGAAGACGTGCGCAGCTTCGAGGCATACATGGCCGCGCTGCGCCTGCCGAAAGGGTCGCCGGAGGAGCGGCAGGCGCGCCGTGCAGCCCTGGCAGCGGCCACCCGCCGCGCTACCGCGGCGCCGTTGGCGATTGCCGCCGCGTGCGCCGAGATACTGCACGTGGCCGAACGGCTGGCGCCGGTGGCGAACCGGCACGCCGTGTCGGACATCGGCGCGGCGGCCCACCTGGCTGCCGCCGCGGCCGGCGCAGCCCTGCTGACCGCGGAGATAAACCTCGGATCCGCTCCAGAAGGTGCATTTTTCGCAGAGGCACGTGAGCAGACGGCCAAATTACGCTCTAATGTCACCAAAACATCATCACTCGTCATAAAGTCCGTCGAAAATAGCATTTAGATTGACATAAACTTCTCATCTATCCATTCCTTGGGCCGATTTAATTGGCCACAGTGAGAAATTGACCGGAAAACCGGATGATTTTCTCCCTCAGTGCTTGCCATGACGAGCGAAACCAGTCATATTCTCCTCTCTAATCGATCGAGGAGGGCGACCCATGGCATCATTGGATCAAAATGGCTACGATGGTGGCCAGGCATTGGTGAAGGCGCTGGAAAACGAGGGCATTGAGTACCTGTTCGGGCTCTCCGGCGGGGCGGCGCTGCCGATTTTCGACGCACTGGTCTCGACCGACAACAAGATGAAGTTCGTCCTGGTGCGGCATGAGCAGGGCGGCAGCCACATGGCCGACGGCTACGCCCGCGCCACCGGCAAGCCGGCCGTGGTGCTGGTCACCAGCGGCCCGGGCGCCACCAACACGCTGACCGGGATCATGACCGCGCACATGGATTCGGTGCCGATGCTGGTGGTAACCGGCCAGCAGGTCACCGGCATGCTCGGCAAGGACGCCTTCCAGGAGGCGGACATCTTCGGCATCACCATGCCGATCGTGAAGCACAGCTACCTGGTCAAGGACACCGACGCCATCCCGCGCATCGTGCGCGAGGCGTACCACATTGCCACCACCGGGCGGCCCGGGCCGGTACTGATCGACGTGCCCAAGGACGTGAGCCAGGCGATGATGGGCAACGGCTCCTACCAGGCGATGGACATCCCCGGCTACGAGGTGCCCGAGGAAGGCGACCGCGACGTGATCGTGCAGGCGGCCGCGGCTCTCAACGAGGCGAAGCGGCCGGTTATCCTGGTCGGCCACGGCGCACTTATCGCCAAGGCCTCCGACTCGGTGCGCCGCCTGGCGGAGCGCCTGCAGGCGCCGGTCACCACCACGCTGCTCGGCAAGGGCGCGTTCCCGGAGACCCACCCGCTGTCGCTGGGCATGCTCGGCATGCACGGCACCGCCTACGCCAACAAGGCGATGGTGGAGTGCGACCTGGTGATGTCGATCGGGTCCCGCTTCGACGACCGCATCATCGGCCAGCCGCACCGCTTCTGCCGCAACGCGACGGTGATTCACGTCGACATCGATCCCGGTGAGAACGGCAAGATGATCCGGCCCGACCACTTCATCCAGGGGGACGCGCGGCTCGTGGTGGAGGAGTTGATCAAGCACGTCACCCGCCTCGACACCGAGGCCTGGCTGCACCGGCTCGACCGCTACAAGGTCAAGTTCCCGCTCAAGTACCGCAAACAGGGCGGCCTCAAGATGCAGCACATCATCGATGAGTTGTACAAGCTCACCGAGGGCAAGGCGATCGTCTCCACCGACGTGGGCCAGCACCAGATGTGGGCGGCGCAATTCTACAAGACCGACTACCCCGAGAACTGGCTCAGCTCCGGCGGCGCCGGCACCATGGGGTACGGCTTCCCGGCGGCCATCGGCGCCCAGTTCGGGCGGCCCGACGACCCGGTGCTGGCGATCGTCGGCGACGGCGGCTTTCAGATGACCATGTGCGAGCTGGCCACGGCGTGCATCCACCGGCTGCCGGTCAAGGTGATCGTGCTCAACAACCACTACCTGGGCATGGTGCGGCAGTGGCAGGAGCTGTTCTACGACGAGCGCGAGAGCGGCGTCGACCTGGAGGGCAACCCCGACTTCGCCAAGCTGGCCGAGTCGTTCGGGGCCAAGGGCTTCACCCTGCGCCGCCCCGGCGACGTGCGTCGCATCCTGACCAAGGCGCTGGAATACAACGACGGCCCGTGCGTGATCAACGCCGAGGTGGAGAAGACCGACAACGTGTTCCCGATGATCCCGGCCGGCAGCGCCCTGGAAGACATGATCGTGGAGCCGCCCAAGGTGAAGCTCGCCAAGCCCACCGGTTCGACCTAGCGGCTACGGAGAAGGCAAGGCAATGGACCAAGGCAAGGCAATGGACAACGGATCGATACACACGCTCAGTGCCCTGGTGGCCAACAAGCCCGGCGTGCTGGCGCGCATCGCCCAGGTGTTCGCGCGCCGCGGCTTCAACATCGAGTCGCTGGTGGTGTCGCCGTCCAAGGATGGCGACTACTCGCGCATGACCATCGGCACGACCGGCGCGCAGGGCGGCCTCGATCAGATTCTGGCCCAGGTCAACAAGCTGGTGGACGTGCTGCACTGCTACGATCACACATTCGACAACGCCGTGGTGCGCGAGTTGGCGCTGGTCAAGGTGGCGGTCGGCACCGGTGAGCGCACCGAGGCGCTGCAGATCGCCCAGCACTTCGGCTGCCGGACCGAGGACCTGACCGAGGAGTCGATGATCGTGATGGGCACCGGCGCCACCGAGAAGATCGACGCCCTGATCAGCATGCTGCGCAAGTTCACCATCGTCGAAATGGTGCGCACCGGCAAGGTAGTGATGGTCCGCGGCGAAGGCTCCACCTGACCCTGACGCCGCCACCCATCCGCCATGTCACTCGATCCCGAACGGACAGGCTACGCTGCCGCCTCGCCCCGGCGACTGAAGGTGTGGGACTACTCGGGTCGCTGTGATGGTCCGCTGTCGGTGGGGTCAAGCTGGCGCTCCGGATCTCCTTGGCCCGGTGCGCTGAATGCCTTGCGCAATTCCTTCCCGCGACCGGTCGATCCGGGGAATTGAATACCCTGCCCGACTACCAAGTCGACAACATCGTAAGTTAGATCGGCTGCACTACGACGGATTTGCGAGAGGTCACTCATGGAGAAACACCGAGACGTGCTCTGACGCCACTCCTTCTTTCTCCAGTAGCGCAGGGTGGCGATGCCGAGATCCGAGTCATAATCGACCCATGCGCCATGGCACAGCGCGTTACGCTCTTCCGTGACACGCTGCAACCCGTTCTGGATCGCATCAAGGATGGTTGCGGGGTAACGCTCATCGTCCTTGAGCACGGTTACCAATCTGTCTGCCAGATTCTTGAGGGTCTCATTCAGCGAAGTCTCAAGGTCGCTCTGCCACGTGGCGAACGCTGTCTCCGCCTGCTCAACGGTCCGATAGGTGCGGGTAGCCGTGAGGGCCAGATTCGCTCGTTTCAGGCAGTCCTCAAGAAAAGCAAGCGTGCCGATCGTTCGTCCCAACTCCTCCCAAAACACGGAAGGAATCCTATGTGTAGGCCATTCGTCCGGCATCCGCTCGCGGTCGATCTCGAAGCGTCGCGGTTCGTTGCTGCTCATTGGCGACTTAGGAGAATAGCGCCTAGGTGCCGGCGGTCGCAACGCCGCGGAGCCGTTGGCGAGCCGTTGGCGGCGGTGCGATCGCGTATGACGTCGTTCTGTCGCGCGGCTGGTTCTCTCGCCGGGCGCAATACGTGTGACCGCTCAACGCGCTTCCCCTGCCAGCTCAAGCGTTGCTTGGCGGGTCCGGTCGCTCAACCAGAAACCGGACTGCTCCAGATCGTCCAATACTGCCTTGACCGACGGGATCATGGCCCGTTGCTTCGCGAAGAGTACCATGCCCAGGGTGCCCGTGAATCTCATCCCCTGCCTCTCTGCATAGCGCCGGGCAAGCATGTCGTCCAACAGCAGCACGGCTTGCGGCACATGCATCCCCAACGCGAGTACTGCCCGTTCGCCTGCTCCCAGCCCGCGGACGAGCCGGGGTAAACGGTATTGTGTCGAAACGATGGTGACCCAATCGAGATCCTCCGGCCTTGGAAGCGGCACGTTGCGCCGCCTGCCCTCTTCCAGTTCATCGGCGACTGCCTCCGGTACGAGCACTTGATGGAACCGCGCCGCCACCGCGTCCAGAAGGTCGACCTGAAACAGATACTGGAGTGGGGAGGTGTTACAGATGACCTCGGGCAACGGCCAAGTCCCGCCGTAACTCTTCGACCTCCTGGATGAAAGTGTCGACTCCAAACTCGGAGAGCTTCGTCAAGAAGAGAGGCTTCGGTACGCCCGCCCACTCCGCTGCGGCCCCGGTGGACATCAAGCCCTTCCGGTAGAGACCAACAGCCGCTTCGATACGGGCGTTCTCCAAGAACTGGTCCGGCATGAGGTCCGGCGCGCGATAGTCCTCAACGATTGCCGACACGTACGACCTCCTTCGTCCGGTGCCGCCTGCTGCAGCCGCCATCTACCGAGTAATTGTGCTTATAATAGGGTAACACGACCATGGACACTCAGGCTACGATCAGTGAGCGGCCGGCGGTGTATGACCCCGCCGCCATCGAGCCCAAGTGGCAGCAGCGCTGGGAGAGAGACGGGCTGCACCGGGCGCGCATCGACCCGGAGCGCCGCAAGCACTACTTCCTGACCATGCTGCCCTATCCGTCGGGCGACCTGCACATCGGGCACTGGTATGCGATGACGCCGTCGGACGCGCGTGCCCGCTACCTGCGCATGCGCGGCTACAACGTGATGTACCCGATCGGGTTCGACTCCTTCGGCCTGCCGGCCGAGAACGCGGCGATCAAGCGCAACATCCACCCCAAGGAGTGGACCTACGCCAACATCGACCGCATGCGCGGCCAACTGCGCACCATGGGCGCGATGTGGGACTGGCAGCGCGAGGCGACCTCGTCGGATCCCGAGTACTACCGCTGGACGCAGTGGTTCTTTCTCAAGCTGCTCGATCACGACCTGGCCTACCGCAGCCATGCCGCGGTCGACTTCTGTCCCAACTGCAACACCACCGTGGCGCGCGAGCAGGTGGTGGGCGAAGCGCGGCTGTGCGAGCGCTGCGACACCCCGGTGATCAAGCGCGACCTGGAGCAGTGGTTCCTGCGCATCACCCGCTACGCGGAGGAGTTGCTGCGTTTCGAAGGCATCGACTGGCCGCACCGGATCCAGGCCCTGCAGACCAACTGGATCGGCCGCAGCGAGGGCGCGCACGTGGCGTTCCGGACCGAGCAGGGCGACGCGCTGGAAGTGTTCACCACCCGGCCCGACACGCTGTGGGGCGCCACCTTCATGGTGCTCGCCCCCGAGCATCCGCTGGTCGCCAAGTTGACCACCCCCGAGCAGCGGACAGAGGTGGAGGCGTACGTGGCAGCCGCCACCCGCCAGACCGACATCGAGCGCGAGGCGGCGGGGCGTGAGAAGAGCGGCGTGTTCACCGGCGCCTATGCGGTCAACCCGGTCAACGACGAGAAGATCCCGATCTGGATCGCCGACTACGTGCTGATGACCTACGGCACCGGCGCCATCATGGCGGTGCCGGCGCACGATGAACGCGACTTCGCCTTTGCCCGCGCCTACGGTCTGACGGTGCGCCCGGTGATCCAGCCGGACGGCATCGAGCCGCTCGACGGGGACACGATGACCGAGGCGGTGATCGCCAAGGGCGCCATGGTCGACTCCGGACCACTCACCGGCACCCGCGCCGCCGAAGCGATTTCGCGCACCATCGCCTGGCTCGGCGAGCGCGGCATCGGGCGCGCCGAGGTGGTGTACCGGCTGCGCGACTGGCTGATCTCGCGCCAGCGCTACTGGGGATGCCCGATCCCGGTGGTGCACTGCCGCGCGTGCGGCGTGGTGCCGGTGCCCGAGGCACAGCTCCCGGTGGAGTTGCCGGAAGACATCGAGTGGCGGCCCACCGGCGAGAGCCCACTCAAGTTCCACCCCACGTGGCGCAACACCGAGTGTCCGCGCTGCGGGGCCGCCGCCGAGCGCGAGACCGACACGATGGACACCTTCATGTGTTCCTCCTGGTACCACCTGCGCTACCTCAGCCCCGACTGCGCCGACGGCCCGTTCGATTCCGACGAGTACCGCTACTGGATGCCGGTGGATACCTACACCGGCGGCGCCGAGCACGCCACCATGCACCTCATGTATACCCGGTTCTTCCACAAGGCGAATCGCGACATGGGCATCGAGACCGGTGCCGAACCGATGCTGCAACTGCGCAACCAGGGTCAGATCCTGGCCGGCGACGGCGCCCGCATGAGCAAGTCGCGCGGCAACACGACCGATCCGGACGAACTGGTGGCGCACCACGGCGCCGACGCGGTGCGCGCATTCCTGATGTTCGGCTACCGCTGGTCGGAGGGCGGCCCATGGAACTCCGGCAACATTCAGGGCGTGGTGCGCTGGCTGGCGCGGGTGTGGGACCTTGTCATGCGCATGCGCGTGGCGGGCGTGACGCCGGAGGCGGCGTACGCCAACGGTGGGGACGGCAGGCTGGTCGGCGACGTGGTGCGCAGCACGCACCAGACCATTCAGCGGGTGACCCACGACTTCGAAGAGTTCGAGTTCAATACCGTGGTGTCGGACCTGATGAAGCTGACCAACGCGATCCTGGCTGCCGAGGCGAGCGCCGAGTCGACCTTGATCGACCACCCGGAGGTACGTGCGTCGGTGCACACCCTGCTCACCCTGATGGCGCCGGTTACCCCGCACCTCGCCGAGGAGTTGTGGGCTCAGCTCGGCCAGCCGTACAGCATTCACCGCCAGCCGTGGCCGGAGGCGGACGCCGCGCTGGCCGCCGACGAGTTGATCACCCTCGTGGTGCAGGTCAACGGCAAGGTGCGCGGCAAGGTCGAGGTGCCCGCCGACATCGACGAGCTGGAGGCGCGCCGCCAGGCGCTGGCCCTGCCCAACGTCGCTCGCGCCGCCGACGGTCGCGACCCGCGCCGCGTAATCTACGTCCCCGGCCGGCTGGTCAACATCGTCGTCTGACGCGCTGGCCGAGAACTCCTCCTGCGATGAAGGACAAATGATGACGCAGCCCTTTTTCGAGGTATCTGTATGGTAGCGTACCGCTATGGCGGCGCGCGGGCGCTGGTGCGGCTGCACGAGCGGCACCTGTGGGAGTTCTGGGCTACTTGGTGCGAGGCGCGCAGCGCGGGGGTCGAGCTGCCCGACACCGACGACCCGAACTACGCCTCGCTGGAGGTACTGCTGCACCACGTGCTGCTGTGCGCGCGCGGCTACCTGCAGTGGATGTGCACGCAGTTGGAGCTGCCCGATCCCGGCATCGACCCGCCGCCGACGCCGGAGCGGGCGCCGGACGAGGCGGCCGGCTACCTGACCCACCTGCTGGGGCGCTGGCGCGACCCGCTGCGCGAGGTGCCGCGCGAGGCGTATCGCAAGCCGGTGACGCAGGCGCTCACCGCCACCAACGTGGAGGCGATGCTGGAGCACGCCGTGATGCACCCGATCCGGCACAGCTTCCAGTTGCGCAACCTGCTCGCGGCCGGGCAGGCGCGGCAGGAGTAGGATCGAGATGGCGGCGCGGCCCGGGCGCGACAAGCGTCTCTACCTGATCGACGGCATGCCGCTGGTGTACCGCGCCTACTTCGTGTTCCTGAACAATCCGCTGATCACCGCCAACGGCTTCAACTCGTCGGCGGTGTTCGGTTACACCACGTCGCTGCTGCAGATCCTCACCGACGAGGAGCCTACCCACATCGCGGTGGTGTTCGATGCCCCCGGCCCCACTTGGCGTTCGCAGGAGTACGCCGACTACAAGGGCACCCGCGCCAAGGCTCCGGAGGGCGTGCGCGACTCGCTGCCGCACGTGCACCGCGTGACCGAGGCGATGGGCATCCCGATCATCAGCCACCCCGGCGTGGAGGCGGACGACGTGATCGGCACCGTCGCGCGGCGCGCCGAGGCGGCCGGCTTCGACACCTACATGGTCACGCTCGACAAGGACTTCGCGCAGCTCGTCAGCGAGCACACCTTTCTCTACCGGCTGCCGCGCATGGGCGGCGACCCGCCGCTGATCTACGACGTGGCCGGCGTGCGCGAGCGGTTCGGCGTGGCGCGCCCGGAGCAGGTGATCGACCTGATCGGCCTGGCCGGCGACAGCGTGGACAACATTCCCGGCATCCCGGGGGTAGGGGAGAAGACCGCGCAGAAACTGATCGACCGATTCGGCTCGGTGGAGGAGCTGGTGGCGGCAACCGATCAGCTCAAGGGCAAGCAGCGGGAGAAGATCGAGACCTTCGCGGAGCAGGCGCTGCTGTCCAAGCGCCTGGCCACCATCGACCGCGAGCTGGAGCTGGAGGTGGAGCCGGTCGACCTGGCCACGCCGAAGCTGGACCCCGAGCGGGTGATCCCGGTGTTCCAGGAGTTCGAGTTCAACGCACTGATCAAGCGCATCTTCGGGGACGCCGCGGCCGCTGCCGCCGCCACGCCCGGAGCGGCCGGTGCGGATGGCGGCGAACTGCGCTCGCTGGACGACCGCGAGCACGACTACGTGCTGGTGGAAGACGAGGCGGCGCGCGCCGGGCTGTGCGCCGACTTGCTGGAATGCGAGTCGGTAAGCGTGTTCGTGGTTGCCGG
Organism: Spirochaetia bacterium; assembly: GCA_965208575.1. GTDB lineage: Bacteria > Spirochaetota > Spirochaetia > SZUA-6 > Bin103 > Bin103. The sequence continues at coordinate 439,697 of CBDBOV010000005.1, forward strand.
AGGGGGCGATGCCAAGACCTGTCCGCTGGCCGGCGTGGCGCTGTCCGGCCGGGAAGGCTCGGCAGCCTTCCTGCCGCTGCCGCAAGAGCGCGCTGCCGCCGCCGCGGTGCTGGCGGAGCTGGCGCCGTTCTGGGAACACGACGGCATCGCCAAGGTTGGGCACGACCTGAAGCGCTGGGTCACGGCGCTGCGCTGGCAGGGCGTGAGCGTGGCCGGCCGGCTGCTCGACACCCGGCTGGCCCACCAACTGGTGGAGTCGGACGGCGCGCACGACCTGGCGCTGCTGTGCGAGCACTACCTCGGCTACCAGCTCCTGACCCTGGACGAGGTCGCCGACGACCTGCTCAAGCGCGGCGACTTCAGCGCCGCGGCCCTGGCCGACGGCGGCTTGCCGCCGGCCAAGCTGGCCACCTGGGCCGGCGAACGCGCCGACCTGACCGCCGCGCTGCTGGACGCGTTGCAGGCCGAGATCGACCGCTGCGAGGAGCGCGAGTTGTGGGAGCGGATCGAGGTGCCGCTGATGCCGCTGCTGGTGGAGATGGAGTACGCCGGGGTCGGCGTGCGCGTGGACGCCCTGCGCGAATACTCGGGGGAACTGGAAAAGGAGGTCGTCGCGCACGAGCTGGAGCTGTACCGGCTTGCCGACGGTGCGTTCAACCTCAATTCCCCCAAGCAGCTCGGCGAACTGCTGTTCGAGCGGCTCAAGATCAGCGACAAGCCCAAGCGCACCCGCACCGGCCAGTACATGACCACCGAGCAGGAGCTGACCCGGCTGGCCGACCGCCACCCGATCATTCCGCTGATCCTGGAATACCGCGCCGTGCAGAAGCTCAAGTCCACCTACGTGGACACTCTGCCGGGCGCCGTGATGCCGCAGACCGGCCGTATCCACACCACGTTCAACCAACTGGTCGCGGCCACCGGGCGCCTCAACTCCGAGGGGCCCAACCTGCAGAACATTCCGATCCGCAGCGACCGCGGGCGGGAGATCCGGCGCGCCTTCGTGGCCCCCGAGGACCAGGTGCTGCTCGCCGCCGACTACTCGCAGATCGAACTGCGCATCATGGCGGCGATCACCGAAGATCCGGGCCTGGTGGAGGCGTTCGCGGAAGAGGTGGACATCCATGCCGCCACCTCGGCGCGCGTGTTCGGCGTGCCGCTGGACCAGGTGACCGCCGACATGCGCCGCCGCGCCAAGATGATCAACTTCGGGCTGATGTACGGCATGTCCGCGTTCGGCCTCGCGCAGCGCCTCAACATCGCCCGCGCCGAGGCGCGCGCCATCATCGAGCGCTACTTCGAGCAGTTCCCGAACATCAAGCAGTACATGGGCGACACCGTGGCGGGTGCCCGCGAGCATGGCTACGTGCAGACCATGCGCGGCCGGCGCCGCTACCTGCGCGACATCAACTCACGCAACCACGCGGCGCGTGCGGCATCCGAGCGGATCGCCATCAACGCGCCGATCCAGGGCAGCGCGGCCGACATGATCAAGATCGCCATGCTCGACATCGACCGCGAACTGCGCGGCAATCGGCTGACGGCGCGGATGATCCTGCAAGTGCACGACGAACTGGTGTTCGAGGTGCCGCACGGCGAGTTGGAGCAGGTGCAGGACCTCGTGGTGCGCGGCATGCGCGACGCGCTGCCCCTCGGCCGGGTGCCGGTGGTGGTCGAAGTCGGCACCGGCCCCGACTGGCTGGAAGCACACTGACCCGCCGGCCGGTGCGGCGGCGGCGCTACGCGCGGCCAGAGGCAATTGGCCGGGATGGGCCAAAGGCGACGCCCCGGGCGGCGCTCATGGGGCGCTATTGGCCGCTGCGGACGGTTTGCGCCTCCTGGCGCAGCAGGTGGTCGGCCAGGACCAGGTTGAACATGGCGTCCACCAGCGGCACCGCGCGCGGCAGCACACAGGGGTCGTGGCGGCCGCGCGGGCGCAGGATCACCTCGTTGCCCGCCTCGTCCACCGTCTGCTGCGGGCGCAGGATGGTGGCGGTGGGCTTGAAGGCGGCGCGGATGACGATCTGCTCGCCGTTGGAGATGCCGCCCTGCACGCCGCCGGAACGGTTGCTGCGCGTGCGCACGCGCCGCCCGCCGGAGTCCTCCGCCATGTAGAACGGGTCGTTGTGGGTGCTGCCGGTCATGCGCGTGCCGGCGAAGCCGGAGCCGATCTCGAAGCCGCGGCAGGCGGGCAGCGACAGCATCGCCTTGGCCAGATCGGCGTCGAGCTTGTCGAACACCGGTTCGCCGAGGCCGGGCGGCACGCCGTGGGCGACCGACTCGACCACGCCGCCGAGCGAGTCGCCCGCCTTGCGGGCGGCGTCGATGCGCTGCTCGATGGCGGCCGCCGCCTCCGGGTCGGGGCAGCGGGTGATGTGCGCCTCCACGGCGTCGCGGGTCACCTCGCCCGCCACCACGCCGGCCTCGATGTCCTGCACCCGCTTGACGTAGGACACCACCGCGGCGCCGCAGCGCTCGCCCAGCAGCTTGGCCGCGATGGCGCCGGCCGCGACCCGCCCGATGGTCTCGCGCGCGCTCGCCCGGCCGCCGCCGCGCCAGTCGCGCCGCCCGTACTTGGCGTCGTAGGTGTAGTCGGCATGCGACGGGCGGTACATGGTGCGCATCTCGTCGTAGTCGCGCGAGCGGGCGTCCTTGTTGCGCACCAGGATGTGGATCGCGGTGCCGGTGGTAAGGCCCTCGAACACGCCGGACAGGATCTCGGCGCGGTCGCTCTCGGCGCGTTGGGTGGTGATGCGGCTCTGGCCGGGGCGGCGCCGGTCCAGCTCCGCCTGCACGTCGGCCTCGGCGAGGGCGATGCCCGGTGGGCAGCCGTCGATTACCACGCCGACCGCGGGTCCGTGCGACTCGCCCCAGGTGGTAATGCGAAACAGGTGCCCGAAGGTACTTGCCATGGCTCTCCCCCCGGCCCGGCTAGCCGACCGCCGCCGCCGCCGGGGCTGGTGCGCACGTCTCGGCGGCAACGGGAAACGGCTGCCGCGGGGTGGCGGCGTCCGGATACGCATCGGCGGGCAGCTCGGGCAGCGGCGCCGCCGGCCGGTCGCCGTTCAGCGGGTTGGGCTCGCGCCACACGGCGCCGTTCCAGGTGCGCACCAGCACCTCGTCGCCGGAGCGCCCAAGCAGGTACTGCGGCAGCAGCGGCACCTTCCCGTACGGCGTGTCGAGCACGTAGTTGGGTACGCCGAAGCCGGTGGTGTGGCCACGCAGCGCCTGCATGATCTCCAGTCCCTGCTCGATGGTGGTGCGCAGGTGGGCGGTGCCGGCCAGGAGCTGGCAGTGGAAGATGTAGTAGGGCCGCACGCGCATGCGCAGCAGGCCGTGCACCAGGGCGCGCATCACGCCGGCATCGTCGTTCACCCCCTTGAGGAGCACGGTCTGGTTGCCAAGCGGGATGCCCGCCGCCAGCAGCAGGTCGCACGCCCCGGCAGCCTCCGCGGTGAGCTCGCGCGGATGGTTGAAGTGGGTGTTGAGCCAGATCGGATGGTGGCGGGCGAGTATCCCGCACAGCTCCGGGGTGATGCGCTGCGGCAGCGTGCACGGGGTGCGGGTGCCGAAGCGGATGATCTCGACGTGGTCGATGGCGCGCAGGCGGCCGAGCAGCTCGTCGAGGCGCCGGTCCGAGAACAGGAACGGGTCGCCGCCGGTCACCAGCACGTCGCGGATCGCCTCGTGGGCGGCGATGTAGGCCAGGCCGGCGTCGATCTTGCGGCGCGTATGGTGCTCGTCTTCGTTACCCACGAAGTACTCGCGAAAGCAGTAGCGGCAATAGGTGGGGCACACGTTGGTGATCTTGAACGCCACCCGGTCGGGGTACACGTGCACTACCGCGTCCACCGGCGAGTTGTCCAGCTCGGACAGCGGGTCGGCGAGGCCGGACTCGTCGTCCAACTCCTGCACGGCGGGTACCTGCTGGCGGCGCAGCGGACAGGCCGGGTCGTCCGGGTCCATCAGGCTGGCGTAGTAGGGGGTGATGCTCCATCGGTAGTGGCGCCCGGCTGCCCGGATCTGTTCCCGCTCGGCGTGGCTCAGGCGCAGGTAGCGGCCCAATTCCTCCACGCTGGAGATGCGATGGGTCATCTGCCAGCGCCAGTCGTTCCACTGTGCAGTGTCGTGGCCGCCGTGGCCGCCGTGGCCGCCGCGGCCGCCGGGTGCGTTCATCGCGGCCAATATAACACGTGAGTCTGTGCGGTCACTCCGTGACAGCGAAGACGACGAAGACCGATACCCAAGCAGCGCCGCCGGCCGGCCCATTCGGCCCAGGCACCGGCGCCTGCCGGCGGCATCTGCTACAATCGTGCCGATGTCGACACCGGATTGGCGCGACCAGGGGGTGCGCGTGGTCAAGGGAGACCGGCTCGACGGCAACACGCCGCAGACGCCCGGCATGACGCGGGCGGCCGCGATCAACCGCGCTACGGTGGGGGCCGAGAAGCTGTGGGCCGGAACCGTCGAGATCCACCCCAACGCCAAGACCGGCGCGCACCACCACGGCGCGCTGGAGAGCGTGATCTACGTGGTCAGCGGACGGGCGCGCATGCGCTGGGGAGATCGGCTGGAGTACGTGGCCGAAGCCGGGCCCGGCGACTTCATCTACGTGCCGCCATACGTCCCGCACCAGGAGATCAACGCCAGCCGTGACCGGCCGCTGTCATGCGTGCTGGTGCGCAGCGACCAGGAGCCGGTGGTGGTGAACCTCGACATTCCGGTGGCCGAGAAACCGGAACAGGTGGAGTGGATCGATCCGATCCATCCCTCCAACGCGTGGCGGTGACGGCCGCGACGGCCGCGACATCCGCGACGGCCGGCACAATCGTCCCGAAACCGGTAGACTGCCGCCGATGCGGGAAGTGAATGGCCGGCTGGAGCAGCAGATCGCGTTTCTGGTCGAGGCGGACAAGCTGAAGCGGGTGTTGCGGCGCAGTTCCATCAGCGGCGGGCAGCGGCTGGAGAACTCCGCCGAGCACTCGTGGCACCTGGCGCTGATGGCGCTGGTGCTGGCCGAGCACGCGGCGGCGCCCGGCCTCGATCTGCTCCAGGTGCTCAGGATGCTGGCCGTGCACGACCTGGTGGAGATCGACGCCGGCGACACCTTCGCCTACGACGCGGAGGCGCGCAAGGGTCAGAAGGAGCGCGAGGAACGCGCCGCCGAGCGCATCTTCGCCCTGCTGCCGGGAACGCAGGGCGCCGAGCTGCGTGCGGCGTGGGACGAGTTCGAGGCGCGCGTCAGCCCCGAGGCGCGCTTCGCCGCGGCGCTCGACCGCCTGCAGCCGATGCTGCTCAACTACGTGAACGGCGGCTCCGGCTGGCAACGCAACGGCGTGCGCGCCGACCAGGTGCGCGACCTGAACCGCAGCATTGACGCCGGCGCGCCGGAGCTGTGGCGCTACGCGGCCGGCCTGATCGAAGACGCCGTCCAGCGCGGCTACCTTGCGCCGTGAGCGGCATGAGCGTGTTGGTGTCCGCCGCGGTGAATCGGCGCTACCCTATATATGCGGAGGGGGACAAGCAGATGATTGATCGTACGTGCAAGGCCGCCCGGACCCTTGCGGTGGCAACATTGCTGCTGGCGGGCAGCATACTGGCAGGAGCGCAGAGCGGATCGCCTCCGGAGTACGGCTACGGCAACATTCCGTTCGGGAGCACGGCGCAGCAGGTGCTGGCCGAACTTGGCGGCTCGACCGTGGAGACACCGGGCGCGGAGGCGCACTTCATCGGCCACTACGAAGTGTTGCGGGACTTCTTCGCCGAGGGGATGGAGCCCGACGTGATCGGGCTGCAGCAGCAGTTCAACGTCGACGTCGCCCGCATGTACCGGGTGTCGTACGCCGGCTGGAGCAACGTCAAGTCGATGGAACTGTACTTCTACCGCGAGCACGGTGCGCCGGAGGAACTGTCCTCCTACCGCCTGTTCATGGTGCGCAAGACGTTGAAGACCGGCGGCAGCGGCAGCCACACCGACGTGTCCGAAATCCTGGAGAACGCGATCACGGACCGGCTCGCCGTGCAGCCGGTGAACTACGACGTGAAGTACATCGCGTTCTCCGCGCGCATCTCGAAGTGGGCTGCGCCCGACAGCGACATCTTCCTGCTGGTGTTCCAGAACATCTTCAGCGCCAGCGACGCCGACATCCTGTACCGCGACCGCGAGCAGTGGAGCAGCTACGTTGCCGCACACCGGAGCGAAGCCGGCGAGCAGACCCGCTCCGCCGGCAGCAGCTTCTGACGCCTATGAGCGGGACCATGAAGAAGGCGGTGATCCACGGGCCGCGGCAGGCGGGGCTGGTCGAGATGCCGATCCCGGAGCCGCGCGCCGACCTGGTGCTGATCAAGGTGCGGGCGGTGCCGATGTGCACCGAGTACAAGACCTGGGAATCGGGCAGCACCGCGGAGTCTCTCGGGCATGAAGGGGTGGGCGAGGTGGCGGCCGTGGACGGCCACTCCGACCTGGCGGTCGGCGACCGGGTGGTGATTCTGGGGCTGTTGTCCTGCGGAACCTGCCGCTACTGCCGCACCGGGAACGTCATGCACTGCACGCGCAAGACCGCTCATCGGAGTCGGCACGGCAGCCAGCCCGGCGGCCAGGAACGCACCGGCGCCTACGCGCAATACCGTCTGGCGCGGTCCTGGATGCTGCCGCGCATCCCGGCCGATGTCTCGTTCGACCAGGCGGCGCTGACCTGGTGCGGACTGGGGCCCACGTTCGGCGCGATGCAGCGCATGGCGGTCGATGCGTTCGACACGGTGCTGGTTACCGGCGCCGGGCCGGTGGGGCTCGGCGCCCTGGTGAACGCCGCCTGGCGGGGGGCGCGCGCCATCGTGGTCGAGGGCGTGCCGTGGCGCGTCGAGCGCGCCCGCGCCATGGGCGCCGCCGAAGTGTTGGATCCGGGCGATCCCGACCTGGTAGAGCGCATCCGGTCGCTCACCGACGACGGCATCGGGGTCGACTGCGCCGTGGAGTGCGCCGGGGTGGTCGCCGCGCAACGGGTGTGCATCGAGGCGACCCGGCCGCGGGGTCAGGTCGCGTTCGTGGCCGAGTGCGACGACGAACTGCCGATCCGCATCAGCCCCGACATGATCAGGACCGGGTTGACGCTGATCGGCCAATGGCACTACAGCATGAACGACTTCGAGCGCCTGCTGGCGGTGGTGCGCTCGTCGCCGCTCTTGGAGCAGCACGTCAGCCACCGGCTGCCGATGAGCCGGGTGCAGGACGCCCTGGAGCTGTGCGCTTCGCACCAGTGCGGCAAGGTGATTCTCGATCCCTGGAAGTGAGGAAACATGAGTAAGCAGATACGGATCGGCGGGCCGGTGTTCGCCCCAGTCGAGACCCCGGAGCAGTTCGTGCGGCACCTGCAGGAGCAGGGGTTCGCGGCCACCTATCATCCGCACTTCGCGGATCCGGCGCTGCTCGCCGAGGCGGTGGCGGCGCTGGCGGAGGCGGACATCGTGATCGCCGAGACCGGCGCGTTCGGCATCAACGTCCTGGATCCCAACGTGGAGCAGCGCGAACGCAACATCGCCGAGATCTGCCGGCGCCTGGAAAGCGCGGAGCAGATCGGTTCGCTGTGCTGCGTGGCGCACGGCGGCTGGGCGGGCAGCAACTCGTTCAACAAGCACTATCCGGACAACTTCAGCGCGCGCTCGGTCGACAACCTGGTGGCGGCGGTGCAGCGCATCATCGACACGGTACAGCCGAAGCGTACGAAGTTCGTGCTGGAGACCGAGTCGCGCTACCTGCCCGACTCCGCGGACCTCTACCTGGAGATCCTGCAGGCGGTGGACCGGCCGGCATTCGGCGCCCACCTGGATCCGGTCAACATCACCTCCAGCCCGCGCCGCTTCTACCGCAGCGGCGACTTCATCCGCGACTGTTTCGCCAGGCTTGGGCCGCACCTGGTGAGCTGCCACGCCAAGGACACCCAGATGCCGCGCCACGTGCAGGTGCGCTTCGACGAGACCTTCGCCGGCAACGGCAGCCTCGACTACCATGCCTATTTCACCGAGCTTGCCAAGCTCGACGCCGACGTGCCGCTGATGATCGAGCACGTCAACGCGCGCCAGTTGCGCTGGGCCACCGACTACCTGTTCGAGCAGGCCGCCGGCGCCGGCGTCGCCATCCGCCACGCCGACCGCCGAACCGAACCGGCATAGCACGCCTCCCTCCGGGCGGATCCGGGTCAGTGGAAGTCGTGACTGCGGATCGGTAGGGCGGATCGGGTTCCGGGCGGGCGTGCGCCGTCGCCGTGATCGTCGGGTGCGGCCGGCAGGTCGGGGAGCCAGAAGCGCTGCGCGATGATGTGCACCACGTGGTGCTGTGACTGGATGGTGCCGCTGACCCCCAGGAAGGAGGTGGTGAGGATGGTGGGGCGGTACTGCCGGAATACCTTCGACCACACCACCAGGTTCACGAACCCGGTTTCGTCCTCCAGGGTCATGAACACCACCCCGGCCGCGGTGCCGGGGCGCTGCCGGCAGATCACCAGCCCGGCGTAGGACACCTCGCTGCCGTTCGGCATGACGATCACCTCGCCGGCGGCCGGCAGCGAGCACGCGGTAAGCCGGCCGCGCAACGGTTCCAGCGGATGGCCGCGCGTGCTGTGCTCGGCGGCCGCGTAGTCCCAGGCGATGGCCGCGAACTGGTCGAGCGGCGCGAAGCGCAGCTCCGCGCCGGGAGCGTGCAGCGGCAGCGGCGTGCCGCGCCCGCGCCGCCGCGCCGCGCCCAGCACCTCCCAGAGGCGCCCGCGGCGCCGGGAATCGCTCCGCTGTCCCAAAGCCTCGTCCGGTTCCGCAGCGAGCTCGTTCAGGGCGCCGCTCTCGGCCAGCCGCAGCAGGTCGTCCTGCGCCAGGGCCGGCACGCGTTCGACCAGGTCGCTCACCGACCGGAACGGCCGCGCCGCGCGTGCCGCGGCAATGGCCTCGCCGGCCCGCTCCGCCAGCCCCTTCACGTAGCGCAGCCCCATGCGTACCGCGCACCGCCAGCGGCCGGCGCCATGCGGAGCCGGCTCGAGGGTGCACGGCCAGGCGCTGCGTACAACGTCGACCGGCAGCACCACGACGCCGTGGCGGCGGGCGTCGTCGACGATGGTGGCCGGTGCGTAGAAGCCCATCGGCCAGGCGTTGAGCAGCGCCGCCGTGAACGCGTCGTGGTAGTGGTGCTTGAGCCACGCGGTCAGATAGGCGACCAGCGCGAAGCTGGCGGCATGCGATTCCGGGAAGCCGTACTCCCCGAAGCCGCGGATCTGGTTGAACACCCGCTCGGCGAACTCGGGTGCGATCCCCTTGGCCTGCATGCGCGAGATCAGCTTCCCGGCGTGTTTCTCGATGGCGCCGGAGCGGCGCCAGGCGGCCATGTCGCGGCGCAACTGGTCCGCCTCGCCGGGGGTGTAGTCGGCCGCCACCACCGCCAGCTTCATCACCTGCTCCTGGAACAGCGGTACGCCCAGGGTCTTCTCCAGCACCGGGCGCAGCGCGGGGTGAGGGTATTCCACCGGCTCCTCGCCGTTGCGCCGCCTCAGGTAGGGGTGCACCATGCCGCCGGTAATCGGCCCCGGGCGCACGATCGCCACCTGCACCACCAGGTCGTAGAAGGTGCGCGGGCGCAGGCGCGGCAGCATCGACATCTGCGCCCGGCTCTCGATCTGGAATACGCCCACCGTGTCGCCGGTGCTTACCATGTCGAACACCGCCGGATCGTCGAACGGCACCGTGGCCATGGTCAGGCGGCGCCGGTGGTGACGCCGGATCAGGGCGAAGGCGAGGTCGAGATGGGTCAGCGCGCCGAGGCCGAGCAGATCCACCTTGAACAGGCCGAGCGCCTCCACGTCGTACTTGTCCCACTGGATCACGGTGCGGCCCTCCATGGCGGCGTTCTCGACCGGCACCAGGGTAGCCACCGGCTCGCTGCCGAGCAGAAAGCCGCCGGGATGAATCGACAGGTGGCGCGGGAAGTCGCGGATCTGGCCGGTGAGGGAGAGCAGGAGATGATGGGACGGGTGCCCGGGGTCGAGGCCGGCCTGCCGGAACGCGTCCTGCAACGCCTCCGGGAAGTCGCTGTCGTGGTGGGAGATGAGCCGCGCCACCCGGTCCAGGGCGGTGGCCGGCAGGCCGAGGGTCTTGCCCACGTCGCGAATCGCCGACCGGGCCCGGTAGCGGATCACGTTGGCCACCATCGCGGCACGCTCACGGCCATACTTGCGGTACACGAACTGGATCGCCTCCTCGCGGCGCCGGTGGCCAATGTCGAGGTCGATGTCGGGCGGCTCGGCGCGCTCGCGGGACAGGAAGCGCTCGAACAGCAGGTCCATGCGCACCGGGTCGATGGCGGTGATGCCCAGGCAGTAGCACACCGCCGAGTTGGCGGCCGAGCCGCGCCCCTGACACAGAATCCTGCGCTCGCGGCAGAACCTGACGATTTCGTACATGGTCAGGAAGTAGCCGCAGTAGTCGAGCTCCTCGATCACCTCCAGCTCGTCGCGAAGCTGTTTCGCCACGGCCGCCGGCGGGGGGCCGCCGTAGCGCTTGCGCGCCCCGGCGAAGGTGAGCCGGCACAGCCATTGCGCCGACGTGTAGCCGTCCGGCAGCCGCTCCGAGGGATAGCGGTAGCGCACCTCGCTCAGCGAGAAGGTGCAGCGGGCGGCGATCTGGTGCGTGGCCGCCACCAGCTCGGGACGGTCGGCGAACAGGCGCGCGAACGCCGCCGGCGCCTTGAGGTCGTGCTCGCCGTTGGCGCGCAGCAGCGCGCCCGATCCGGCCAGGGTGGTGCGGTGGCGGATGCAGGTGACCACGTCCTGCAGCGGGCGCCGCTCGCGGTGGTGGTAGAGCACCTCGGTGGCGGCGGCCAGCGGCACCCCGAGGCGGCGGCAGCCGGCGGTGAGCCGGTGCTCGATCGCGGCGTCGCCGGGCAGCCGGTGGCGGGTGACCAGGCCGTAGAGGCGGCCCGGAAACGCCTCCCGGAGCTGCACCGTGCGTCGCCGCCAGTGCTCAGCCCCGGCGCCGCCGCCATCGCCGCCGGCGGCCAGCAGGCGGCGGCCCTGCCACAGCGCCAGCAGGCCGCCGGCGTGGTCGGCCACCTCCTGCCAGCTTACCCGGCTCTCCCCCTTGGTGCAGCGCAGCCGCCCGCGGGAGATCAGCCGGCACAGGTTGGCGTAGCCGGCGCGGTCCTGCACCAGCAGGATGAGCGCAGCGGTGGCGGCGTCGGAATCGTCGGGGCGGTCGGAGACGGTGACTTGCGCGCCGACGATCAGGCGCGGACCGGCACTGCCGGCGGCAACGTGGGCGCGTACGATTCCATAGACGCCGTCCCGGTCGGCCAGCACCAGCGCGGGAATGCCCAGTTCCCGGCCGCGCTGCACCAGCTCTTCGGGGTGGCTGGCCCCTTCCAGGAACGAGAAATTGCTCTTGCACCACAGCGCTACGTAGCCCATCGCCGGGAGCCGTTCACTCCACCCAGCCCTGCCGGTACCAGCGGTGGACGAGGCGGTCGTAGTAGATCCACTCCAAGGCGCCGCCCGCGGCACCGATGAAGTAGTAGGCGCGGTCGGCAGGGGTGCGCGCGAGACGTCTGCCGTCGGCGCCGGCGGCGGAGCCGCGGTCGTAGTGGACACGGTTGTCACGGACGTGGCCGGCGGGAGGGCCGGCGTTCGCCCACCACCAGCCGCTGGAGACCAGGAACGGCCCGCGGTGGGGCCGCCGCGGCGTTCGCGGGCGGGCTCCCGTTACCGGGATTTCCTGCGGCTTGGCGAGCACCCGCCGCACCAGGGGGACACCCGGCGCCGTGACCGCCGGCGGACGCGGTGCCGCCGGCGCGCCGACCGGCTGCCAGCGGTACTGCGCCTCCGGCAGGTGCGCCTCCTCCAGCACGGCACAGGCTACCGCGGCGTCGCCGAACTCGGCGCGGATGCTCGCCAGGGCGGCGGCTCCGGCGGCCGGGTCGCGTCCCTGGCTGGTGCGGAACAGCTCGCCCTGACCGGCCGGCAGCGGGGTGTGGCGGGCGTCGAGGGCCAGTTCCTCCACCCCGGCGTTCAGGTCGAGGGCACGCAGCCGCAGGGCCAGCAGCTCCAGCAGCAGACCGCGCCGGCGGGTGGGGAAGGCGGGGCGGATCAGCTCATGCCGCCGCGAGCCGTCTTCCAGCAGGAGTTGCAGTTGCAGTTCGGCAACCGCGCCCGCCCTGTGCTGCAGGCGGTCGAGCAACCGGTCGAGGAGCACCCGGCAGTGGCGCAGCAGGCGCTCGGCATCGCTTGCGCGGTAGGTCAGCCGCCGCCGCTGCAGCAGCGGCGGCGGCGTGTCGTGGCCCTGCACGGGCAGCGAGGGAGCGCAGGCAGTACGGCGCAGCTCCGCCACCGGAGCGCCAAATCGGCGCAGCAGTTCGGCGTAGGGGAGCCGCAGGAAGTGCTCGACGGTGACCACGCCCAGTTTCTCCAGGAGGTCGCGTGCCGCCGGCTCCAGGGGCAGCCGGTCGAGCGGCAGGGCGGCGATGGCGGCGCGTTCTCCGTCCGCGTCGGCGACCACCAGCGGCCGGCAGCCGCCCCGCGCTACGCTCTCCCGAGCCAGCAGGCAGGTGCCCAGGCGGGTATGGCCGAGCACCACCGCGGCTACCAGGCCGGCGCTGCGCAGGAGCCGCCCGATGGTGTCGGCCAGCGCAACGCCCGAGGGGTAGTGGCGGCGCAATCCGGCTGCCTCCAGCCAGAACACCCCGGGATCGGCCCAGCCGGAGCCCCCCCATTCGACCCGTGGGCTGACGGTCAGCAGCCGCTCCCGGATCAGCCGCACTCCCGTTGCCAGCTCGGCGGGGGAGATCGTTCCGGCATGCAGGTGGGAAACCAGGGAGAGCGCCGCGGCGTAGCGCATCCCGACCCGCACCCCGGCGGCGCGCGCTCGCCGGTTTACCGCCGTCACGGTGCCCAGCGGCTTGTCCTCGCTGACCACCGCGACCGGTTGCCGCTTCCAGCCGGGGTGCCGCCGCAGCAGCAGTTGCAGCGGCAGCTCGCCGACGTCAACACATGCCGTAGGGGGCATGGCAGGTGACCGCCAGCGACCGGCCGGGGCCGTGGCGGCGATCCTTGAGTACACGGATGCCGTAATGAAAGGAGCCCGGGTGGCGTGTTGCGGTGCGAAAACCGCGCCCGCGGAGGGCCACCAGCGACCCGAGGGTGAGCTCCGATTCGGGGGTAGTGAGACACAGCAGAGCGGTATCGTGGCACCGTGCCAAGCGCGCCAGCCGGCCCAGGATTGCCGCCGGAACGTCCAGGTAAGCGCCCAGCTCCAGTACGATGAGCCCGAAGGCGCCGCACCGGGTGAGGCGGTCGGCGACGCCCAGCACCGCCTCCGGGCCGGGCACGGTGATCACCGGCAGGGCGGCCAGATCGACCCCGCAGAGGGCGGCGTCGGGCGGAAAGAAGGTGGCGCGGGAGGCGGTGACCCAGGCCGCGGGCTCCGCGGCCTGTTGAAAGGAGCGGATCAGCGCGCAGGCCAGGGTCAGATGGACCCCGTGCGGGCCGGACGCCAGTTCGCACAGGCGTCCGGCAAGCTCCGCCGGGCGCCACAACCGCCCGGCACTACCGGTCCGAGTGGGGGTGGAACGGCGCTCCCATTCCGTCAGCGCGGCTGCCGGCACCAGGGAACTCGTGGGTCCGGGGGATCTCGTCCGAAAAGGGCGTCCGGCGGGCGATGCTTGGGCATCGGTTTTCATCGTCTTCCTTGTCACGGAGTGACCGTACAGACTCACGGTTCCAGCACCGGGGTGCTGCCTTCCAGGTAGCGGCGCACCTCGATCACCTTGCCGAGGATCCGGACCCGCTCGGGGTCGGGCACGATCGGATCGAACGCCGGGTTGGCGGGATGCAGCTCGATGCGTCCGGCGCGCAGCTTGAGCCGCTTTACCGTGGCCTCGTCCTCCACCAGGGCCACCACGATCTCGCCCGAAAGAGCGCTCTCCCGGCGATGTACGATCACCACGTCGCCGGGCAGAATGGCGGCATCGCGCATGCTTTCGCCGCGCACGCGCAGGGCGAACAACTCGTCGCGCGGCTTGGCCGACTGCACCGGTACGTAGCCGTCGGGGTCTTCGCTGGCAGTGGTGAGGGCCCCCGCCTGGACGCGTCCGAGGAGCGGCACCAGCACCGCGGGATACGGCGTGCTCCCGGCCGGCAGCCGGTAGCCGCGCGCCTTGCCCGGCTCCTTGTCCAGCAGCCCGTCCCGCACCAGGGCCTCCAGGTAGTCGCGCGCCGATTGTACCGCGCGGAAGCCGAAGTGGGCCTGCACTTCGCGGGTGGTGGGCGGCGCTCCGGACAGGATGCGGTCGCGTACGAACAGGAAGATGTGACGTTTCCGCTCCTGGGAGCGGTATCGGGTAGCGGCGGTCATGGGAAATCGACGGTACAGACGTATGTCTGTTGATGTCAAGACGCTTGTCTGTTTTTTTCCGAAGATTGTTTCGGGGCCGTTTCGTTCGGTTACCGGCGGCGCAAGGTCTCCTTGACGGAGAAGATGAACAGTGCGGCTCCGGTAAGCCCGAACAGTCCCACCACCGGGCCGGCAACGGCCAGTGAAAGGATGCCGGCCACCGCCCCGATCACCGCCGGACCGGAGGCGGTGCCCACGTCGCCGATCAACCGCCACAGACCGATGAACTCGCCGGCTCCCCGCCTGGGGGCGAGATCGGTGCCCATGGTCATCAGGAACCCGCTGCCCAGCCCGTTGCCCGCGCCGGCCAGTATCCCGATCAGCAGCAAACTCAGAAAACTGCCGGTAAGGGGCATCAGGGCCAGGCTCAGGGACATGACCGCTATCGAGCTGGTCGCCGCCCAGCGCCGGCCGAGACGGTCCATGACCACCCCGGTAGGATAGAACAGCACCATGTCGGCGATTCCGGAAGCGCTCATGGCGAGTCCTACTTCCGCCACCGACAGGCCGATCGATTCGCCCCACAGCGGGATGAACAGTTGCCTCCCGGCCCGGATCAGGTTGAGGGCAATGATGGCGGGACCGGCGCGCAGCAATACCCGCCAGTGGTCGCGCACGATCGCCACCGGATGATACCAGCCGCCGGCGCGCGCCGGCGCCGGCGGCGGGCGCCGCTGCGTCCAGCGCAGCACCGCGGCGCCGGCCAGGACCATCAGGCAGGAGAGGGCCGCGAACGGCGCCCACAGCCCCAGCAGTTCGGCCACCGCGCCTCCCACGGCCGGGCCGATGGCGAACGAACCGATCCGGTTCATGCCGCCCAGCGTGGCCAGCGCCCGCCCGCGCTGGTGCGCCGGCACCGTTTCGCGCGCCACCGCCATGCGTGTCACCATCCAGGTGCCGCGTCCGGCGCCGAGCAGCACCGCGGCGGCGCCGAGCAGCAGCACGCTGCCGCCGAGGGCGGCCAGCAGGCCGGCGACTGCCAGGGTGCCGAGCACGGTAAGCGCCAGCGTGCGCTGCGGCCAGCGTGCGGCCAGGACGCCGGCCGGGATGTCCACGATCAGGGTGCCCACCGCCACCAGGGCGACAATGCCGGCGGCGCCGGCCACGCTGCCGCTCAGGCTGGTGGCCAGGCGCGGCAGAACGGGGAGAATCAGCCCCCAGCCGACGGTGTACAGCAGTTCCGGGATATACAGGGTCAGGAACAGGCGGCGGATGTGCGGCGCGGGCACGGACGCATTATCGGGGCAGGGCGCCGCCGCGGAAAGAGTGCGGCGCTATCCTCTCTGCCAGAGCAGCGTACCGGGGCGAAACTGGCTCCAGGCGAACCAGAACGCCTCGTGGCTCGGCGTCTCCCGGTCGTCGATGAAGGCGCGGATGCCGCTGCCGTCGATGGCCACCCGCACCCCGGCCAGCTCGACCGCGGCGCCCGCCTGCAGGGCCAGCACGGCGTTGGCCACCGGAAACGCCACCGCCGTGCCGTCGGCGCCGAGCACGCCGAGCACCCGCTCCTGCACCGGCAGCCGCGGGTCCACGTCGCCGACCGGGAAGATCGGACCATTGTCGTCGCGCCCGCGCAACGGGTCCATCGGATAGCGGTTGCCGGGGACGCCGCCATCCTCGGCGATGATGGTGGTGTCGGGGTGCGCCTCCTTCCAGGCGCCCCAGGTGGAAGTGACCACGGTGAGCTGGTTGAGGATCACGCCGGCCTCGTGCAGCGGCCCCGACAGGGCGCGCCCGGTGAAGGTGTCGACGGCCGAGGTGGTGACCAGGTCGTACATGAACTTGTTGGAGCGGGACAGCAGCCCGGAGGTGCGCAGCACCGGGAAGAATCCCTTGATGTCGTCGGTGTAGTACGCCTGCGCCGAGCCGCACAGGGTGCAGTAGGGCATGCCGAAGGTGCGTCCGCCCAGGGCGTCGTTCACCATCTCGTGCACCTCCATGATGTTCTTGGGATAGGCGCGCGCCTCGCCGTTGACCACCAGGCCGAACACCAGGGCGGAATCGGGGTACCAGCTTCCGCCGGCGGCATCGGTGACCGGCGGACTGTCGAGTGCCGGGATGCAGCGGAAGCAGCGCTGTCCGGGGCCGGCGTCGCTGCGGTCGTCCATCAGCACGCCGCCCCACGCCACCAGCCGCCAGTCGATCGCCGAGTCTTCATCGGCGAAGAACGGCTCCCAGCGCGAATCGATCAGGGTCATCAGGTTGCCCTTGAGGCGGCGGTAGCCGGGGAACGCCGGCAGATCCCACGCCATCAGGTGATCGGGTATGGCGTTGTAGTCGCCGCGCGGCAGGGTTACGCCGGTCAGCTCCTCGAAGGTGACGTTCAGGGTCTCCATCTCGCGTTGACCGATGAAGCGCAGCAGGTCGGCCACGAACCACAGGATGCGCGGGTCGCCGCTCTCCTTGAGGCGTGCGAGCGCGCCGGTGTCGAGACTGCGCTCCGAGATGCTGGTAATGATCGATTCGATGTCGGCGCGCGTTGCCGGATTCAGTTCGCCGTCCGGGTAGTCGGGCGGCGTACCGAACCGCTGCCCGAAGGCGCCGACCAGCTCTGCGCCGGAACCCGCGGGCGCCGATTCGGCGGCGGCCGGCAGGGCGGCGGTGACCAGCAGCATGGCCAGGAACGACGCCGGCAACCGGCGCCCGGTGACGGTTCTCATCGATACATCATACCGCCGTTTGCCGCGGGCGTTTTCCGCACGGTCCGGCACGGTCCTGGCACGGTCCCGTGAGCAGGTCACGCCATGTGTGGCACTATGGCTGCATGGCGTCATCTTCAGGATCGTCCACGCCGCGGAGGGCGCCCGAGCCGCCCGCGCACCCGAGCGTCGTCGGGCCGGCGCCGGCGGCCGGCCGCCTGGCCGCGGTGCGCGAGTGGCTCGGTGCGCAGGCTGAGCTCGACGGTCTGCTGGTGGTCCGCCAGGAGAACCTGGAGGACTTCGACTTGCGCTACCTGACCGGGTTCACGGGATCGTCGGGATTCGCGGTGGTCACCGCCGGCGAGGCGCTGTTGCTGACCGACGTGCGCTACGTGGAGCAGGCGGCCCGACAATGCCCGGGTTGGCGGATCGAGCGGCATGGGCGTCCGGCGACCGAGGAGTTGGCGGCCGCGCTGCACGGCGCCGGCGTGCGCCGGCTGGCGTTCGACCCGGCCGGCCTCACCGTGGCGCTGTGCGACGAGCTGCGCGCCGGGCTGCCGGAAGTGGCCCTGCATTCCGCCGCCGGAACGGTGACCGCGTTGCGCGAACGCAAGGACGCGGCGGAGGTGGCCGCCATTGCCCGCGCCTGCGCGATCAGCGATGCCGCGTTTGCGCGGTTGCTTCCCGAGATCCGTCCCGGCATCAGCGAGCGTGAGTTGGCGCGCCGGCTGGAGGAGCTGCTCTACCGGCAGGGTGCCGACCGCGTGGCTTTCGAGGCGATCGCGGCATCGGGCCCCAACTCCGCGCTGCCGCACGCGCAGCCGTCGGCGCGGGAGATCGCGCCCGGTGACCTGATCACGTTCGACTTCGGCGCCGGAGTGGCCGGCTATTGCGCCGACATGACCCGCACCGTGGTCATGGGAGCGGCGTCGCCGCGCCAGCGGCGCCTGTACGAGGCGGTGCGCGGCGTGCAGGCGGCCGGTGTGGCCGCGCTGCGCGCCGGGGCGCGCTGCAGCGAGATCGACGCCGCCGCGAAGCAGGCGATCAAGGCCGCCGGCTACGGCGAGTATCCCACCCACAGCCTCGGCCACGGCGTCGGCCTGGCGATCCACGAGGCGCCGGCGATGCGGCCGGGCAGCGACGACGTGCTCGCTCCCGGCCACATGGTGACGGTGGAGCCCGGCATCTACATCCCCGGTTTCGGCGGGGTGCGGATCGAGGACACGGTAGTGATCGAAGCACATGCGCGGCGCGTGCTCACGACCACGACGCGTCGGCTGATCGAGCTGCCGGTGCCGCGCTGACGGGTAGTGCCGTGCGCTGGCGTGTTGGTTGCGACACCGTGCTGCCCACGCGCGGCGCGGGTTGCGCGGCGTGCGGCGCCCGATGCGACGGTCAGCGGTGATCAGTTCATACGGTTCGGAGGTGCATCACCGCGCAGCCGGGCGGCGATGGCGGCCGCTGCCATGCGTGCGCCGGTGCGGGCGCTGCCGCGGGAGGCGCCGGCGATATGCGGCGTGAGGGTGACGTTGGGCAGGGCCAGCAGCGGGTGGCCGGCGGGCAGCGGCTCCTCCGGAAACACGTCGATTGCCGCGCCGGCGAGCCGGCCGGCCGCCAGCGCCCGCGCCAGGGCGTCGTAGTCGAGCAGCGGGCTGCGCGCGGTCTGGATCAGGTAGGCGCCGCGGCGCATCAGCGCCAGTTCCCGCGCCCCGAGGAGCGGGGCGGCCCCGGGGCGGTGGCGGGCGTGCAGGCTCACCACGTCGGCGCCCGCCAACAGCGCCTCGATGGAGCACCGCTGCACTCCCGCCGCGGCGAATGCCTCGGGCGGAAGGTAGGGGTCGCAGGCCAGCACCCGGGCACCGAACGCCGTCAGCAGTGGTGCCAGCAGGCGGCCGATGTGGCCCATCCCCAGCAGGCCGACGGTAAGGGCGGTCAGATCCTCGCCCACCGAGTCGTAGCGATACAGGTCGGCGCGCCAATGCGCCGCCGCGGTCAGGTCGCGGTGCCCGCGGGCGAGGCCCTTGGTAATGTCGATGATCATCGCCACCGTGAACTCCGCCACCGCCCGCGCGTTGCGCCCCGGGGCGTTGCACACCACCACGCCGCGCCGCTTCGCTTCCTCCAGGTTCACGTTCACCGCGCCGCTGCGTGCGCACGCCACCAGCCGCAGCGCCGGCGCCGCCGCCAGCACCTGCGCGCCCAGGGCGGCCATGTGCACCGCCGCCAGCTCCGCCTCGCGCAGTACGGCGATTACGCGACCGGCATCGCCGGTGTACTCGCGGATCTCCTCGTCGTGGGCCATCGGCACGTCAGGCCACTCGTGCTCGTCGGCAACGAAGCGCAACTCGCCGGCGCGGCTGCCGACCGCCTCCTCGATGGCGCGCCGCAGGAGGACGGTGCGGACGAATCGGTCGCCGATTACCGCTATGGTGGTTCGCTTCACTGTCCGGTTGCCTCGTTACCGATCGTCGCCGCGCGGCGGGCGGGGTCGCCGCGTCGACTGCGCCGCGTTCACGGGGCCGCGGCGTCGGTCACGTCGCGCACCCAGGAGAGCGCCGCCATGGCCGCGGACCAGCCGATCGAAGACACCGCGAGCAGCGGCACCTGCAGCAGCGCGGCCGCCGGGACGCCCTCGCGCAGGGCGCGCCGCGCGTGGGAGTGAACCGCGCCCTGCGAGCGCGCGCCCACCGCCAGGGCAAGCTTGACCAGCCGTTGCGAGCGGGCATCGAGAGGACCGGCCGCCGCGGCCGCATCGCCGAGCATCCGGTACGCCTGCCACACGTCCGGGTAGTCGCCGATCACCCGGTCCAGAAACCGGGGCAACCGTTCCTGACTGTGCGGCTGCGCCTCGCCGCTGCCCGGCTCCGATCGCGCAGAGCGGTCTTTATTCACGATCCCCTCCAATCACGGTATGCTTGATGGTGACGGAGCGACGGCCTTCATGTCGAGGGTGGGAATCCGACGCGTCTGGAGCGGTTGAAAGCATTCATGACGACAGTTATCTTCACCGCGAATCACGATCAACTCGGGCGGCTGCCTGATCGACAAGGATGGATTGCATGTCCAAGCGAACGACGGTAGTAGCGGTGGCGGCGGCGCTGCTGGCAATGACGGCGCATACGGCGGCCGGCGACGAGAGCGGAACCTTCTTCATGGTCAGAAGCTACGCGCACTCGTACATCACCGTGGAACACGCCGACGAGTCGTACACCGGTGGCATATTGCGCGGCACGCAAACGATCCTCGACAGCAGCGGAGGCCCGTTCGTCGACGGTATGATCAGCACGTCGGACTGCCTGGTGTTTTCGCGCAGCTCGGATGCCGGCATTGCCCTGGAGGCGCCGTGCGAGAACACCGACGGCGACGGCGACGTGCTGTATACGACGGCGCTTCGGGAGCAGGGTACCGTTGACGCCGGCGGCGGCGGCCCAGGCCGCTGGGAGCTCCGTGGCGGCACCGGGAAGTATCAAGGCATCACCGGAGTCTGCCCCTACAATACGCAGTACCTGGAGGGCAACAGGGTGGTGACCGTCGGCGAGTGTACCTGGAGCAAGTCGTAGCCGAGGTTCGACGGTAGCAACCTGCCGGCGCGGCTCCTGGGGAGAGACGACGCGATCCTGACATCGGCTCCGGTCGTTTGCTCCTGACCGCGATGCCGGGGTAGCCTGTCCGCACCCAGGGGACGTGACAGCAATGAGCGCGGAGCAGCAGCCACACAAGATTCTCGTGGTCGACGATGAGCCGGACGTCGAGCCGCTGATTAGGCAACGCATGCGGCGCGATGTGCGCGCCGGCCGCTACCGGTTCGTGTTCGCCCACGACGGCGTGGAAGCCCTGGAGGTGCTCCGGGAGCACACCGACATCGACATGGTGCTGTCGGACATCAACATGCCGAAGATGGACGGCCTCACCCTGCTGGCGCAGATCCCGAAGGTCGATCCCAACCTGCGCTGCGTCATCGTGTCGGCGTACGGCGACATGGACAACATCCGCACGGCCATGAACCGGGGCGCGTTCGACTTCGTCACCAAGCCGCTCGACTTCGAGGATCTCAAGGTCACCATCGAACGCACGCTGCGGCGGGTCGCCGAGTGGCGCGAGGCGCTGGCGTCGCGCGACCGGCTGGTGGTGCTGCAGAACGAGTTGGACCTGGCCAGCAAGATGCAGCAGTCGATCCTGCCGACGCGGTTTCCCGGCGGCACCGACTTCCGGATCCACGGCCAGATGGAACCCGCGCGCGCCGTGGGCGGCGACTTCTTTGACATCATGAGGCTCGACAACGGGCTGGTCGGGGTGGCGATCGCCGACGTGTCGGACAAGGGCGTGCCCGCATCCCTGTTCATGATGTCCTCGCGCACCCTGTTGAAGGGCGCTGCCGTGGGGCGGGGCGAACCAGGCGAGGTGTTGCAGGAGGTCAACAACCTGCTCACCGAGGACAATCAGGGGTTGATGTTCGTCACGGTGCTGTATGCGACCTTCGATCCGGAGACGGGGGCGTTCAACTATGCCAATGGCGGACACAACTCGCCGTTGCTGGTGCGTGCGGACGGCAGCTCCGAGTTGCTCCCGCTCACCGGCGGAGTGGCCCTCGGGGTGATGCCCGACTATCCCTACGCACAGTCCTCTATGACGCTCGGGCCGGGTGAGAAGCTGGTCATGTATACCGACGGCGTGACCGAGGCGATGAACGTCGCCCAGGAGGAGTTCGGCGTGGAGCGTCTGCGGGCGATCTTCGCCGGCGGCGCGCCGGAGGGCAGCAGGGCGACCAGCCAGGCGGTGTTCGACGCCGTGCACGCGTTCGCCGGTGACACGCCGCAGTCGGACGACGTCACCTGCCTGGTGCTCTCGCGCGGCGAGTTCGACACGTGAGCGCCGGCTGTCGGCGGTGCAACCCGGCGTCGCACCGCTTGCGTGTAGCGGGTGTTTCGCCACCGGCTGCCGGGTACGTGCCGGCCGAGACCAAGGGCATCAAGTGAGGCGCCGGCGGCGCACGCACCGGGCGGCCGCGGCGTCGCTCGCCGGCGCCGTGCTGCTTGCCGGGCCGCTGTCCTGCAGCCGCGACGACTCCACCGTACCTGCGCCACGCGTTTCGGCCGACGACCGGGCGAGCCGGTCCGCGCCCGCCGCGGCCACTGACGCGCGGGTGCCGGGGGTGACCGGGACGCGCATCCTGTTCGGGCAGTCGGCAGCTTTCAGCGGCCCGGCCCGCGAGCTGGGCCGGAACATGCGGCTGGGCATCGAGGCGGCGTTCCACGAGGCCAACGCCGGCGGCGGCGTCCACGGCCGCCGCCTGGAGCTGGTTGCCGTAGATGATTCCTACGAGCCGGAAGCGGCGATCGCCAACACCTTCCGGCTCATCGAACAGGAGAAGGTGTTCGCCCTGATCGGCGCCGTCGGCACGCCCACCTCGCGTTCCGCCACACCGGTCGCCGCCGAGGCGGGCGTGCCCTACATCGCCCCGTTCACGGGAGCGGAGTTTCTGCGCGACTCCGAGTGGGACAACGTGCTCAACCTGCGCGCCTCCTATTACCAGGAGACCGAGGAGATGGTCGCCCGGCTGACCGAGGACCTGGGCGCGACCCGCATCGCGGTGCTGTACCAGGACGACTCGTTCGGCCGCGCCGGCTACCGCGGGGTGCGGCTGGCGCTCGACCGGCGCGCCATGGAGCCGGTGTCGATCGGGCTCTATCCGCGCAACACCACCGCGGTGAAGACCGCCCTGCTCGACCTGCGCCGCGGCGAGCCGGAGGCGGTGATCATGATCGGCGCCTACCAGCCGGTGGCGGAGCTGATCCGGTGGGCGCGTCACGTGGGGATGGACCCGACCTTCCTCACCGTGTCCTTCGTCGGCAGCAACGCGCTCGCCGAGGAACTCGGAGCGGAGGGAGAGGGGGTGTACGTGACGCAGGTGGTGCCGTTTCCTACCGACGACTCGCTGCCGGTGGTCGGCTCCTACCTGCGCGCACTGGCGGCATACGATCCCGAGATCGCGCCTGGATTCGTGTCCTTCGAGGGCTACCTGGCCGGCAGGCTCGCGGCGGCGGGAGTCGCCGCCTGCGGGGAGCAGGTGACGCGCGAGTGCTTTGTGGGCGGCCTGCGCGGCAGCGAGGCGATCGACATCGACGGCTTCGAGTTGCGCTACGGCGCCACCGACAACCAGGGCTCCGACGCCGTGTTCCTGACCCGGATCGGTGCCGACGGGCGGTACCACCCGGCCGCCACCCTGCAGGCCGGCGCCGCGCCGGACCGGTAGCCGGTGGCGGCGCATGGCCCGGAGCGGGTGCAGGTGAAGGAGCGCCTGCGGCGCCTGCGGCACTATCCGTCGCGGCTCTCCGGGCAGTTCTCGCTGGGCATCGGCGCCGCGGTGGCGCTGACCGTGGCGGCCAGCCTGGTGGCCTGGTTCTTCTTCGACCGCGTGGCCGGCCTGCAGCGGCGGGTCAACGAGGGCAGCGTTCCGGAGATGGTGGCCGCGTTCGGGGTGGCGCAGTTCGCCAGCAGCCTGGTGGCCGCCGCGCCGCGCCTGACCACGGCGGCGACGCCGGAGGAGTTCACCGCCGTCGCCGCCCGCATAACCGAAACCCACGACGCGCTGCAGGCGGAACTGGACGCGCTGCAGCAGGCCGGCGCCGACGCCGCCGCCATCGCGCGCGTGCGCGCCCACGCCGACACGCTGCTGGCCAACATCGAGGCGATCGAGGCCGGCATGACCGAGCTGTTTCCTTTGCACGAGCGCAGCGCCGCGCTGCGCACCGAACTGGCCGAGCTGCGCGGCCGGATGGAGGAACTGGTCATTCCCGCCATCGACGACCAGTTGTTCTACACCATCACCGGCTACCACACCCTCGGCGCTCCCCCGGCACCGCGTGCCGAGCACCTGTCGGAGCACGAACTGGGCCGCTACCGGCGGCTCGCCGACCTGCAGGCGGACGGCAACATCGCCGCCCAGCTCCTGGCGAGCGCGTTCAACCTGCAGGGCGCCTCGTCGATCGAGCCGCTGCGCGAGCGGTTCGAGTCGGCGGGCGGGCGCATCGAGCGCAGCCTGGCCGCGCTCGAGGAGTCGCCGCTGCGGGCCGCGGTGGTGCCGATCTTCGCCCGCCTGCTGGCGCTGGGGCTCGACGGCGAGAGCGGCTTCGACCTGCGCACGCGCGAGCTGCGGCTCGGCGAGCGGCAGCGCGGCCTGCTGGCGCGCAACCGCGACCTCGCGGTGGAACTGGTGGCCGCGGTGGATGAGCTGGTCGACACCGCGCATGGCCAAACCCGGGAGGCAACGCAGGCCTCCACGCAGGCGATCGTGACCGCGCGCACGCTGCTGCTCGTGATCAGCGGCGTCAGCCTGGTCGGCGCCGTGCTGATCGCCTGGCTGTTCATCGGGCGGGTGCTGCTGCACCGGCTGGGCATGCTGTCGGACTGGATGCGGCGCATGGCCGGCGGCGACCTGGAGGCGCGCGTGGCGATCGGCGGGCGCGACGAGGTGGCCGACATGGCGGCGGCGCTGGAGGTGTTCCGCCGCCACGCCCTGGAGGTGCAGCGCCTGAACCTGGTGGAGCGGCTGGCGGAGGAGCTGAAGGGCAAGAACGAGCAGCTCGAGACCGCGCTCGATGACCTGGGCCGCGCGCAGGACCAGATCGTGATGCGCGAGAAGCTGGCCGCGCTCGGCGAGTTGACCGCCGGCGTCGCGCACGAGATCCGCAATCCCCTGAACTTCGTCAAGAACTTCTCGGAGGCCTCGGCCGAGCTGATCGACGAGCTGAAGGAGGTGCTCGAAGAGGAAAGCGACAAGCTGGACGAGGAGCAGCGCTCGCTGCTTGCCGAGATCACCGGCGACCTGGTCGACAACCTGGGCCGCATCCGCTCGCACGGCGACCGCGCCAACCGCATCGTGCACGACATGCTGATGCTGGGGCGCCACTCCGCCGAGGTGCTGCAGGTCGACATCAACGGCCTCGTGGAGGAGTACGCGCGGCTCGCCTACCACAGCGCGCGCGCAACCGACCCCGAGTTCCAACTCGATGTGCAGTACGACCTGGATGCCGAGCTGGGGGAGATGGAGGTGATCCCGCAGGACCTTGGCCGGGTGTTCCTGAACATGGTGGCCAACGCCTGCGACGCCACCGACGACAAGCGCCGCACCACCGCCGCCGGCAACGGGAGCGGTTCCTACCAGCCGACCCTGCATATCTCCAGCCGGCGCACCGCCGACAGCGCCGTGATCCGCATCAAGGACAACGCCGACGGCATGCCGCCGGAGATCGTCGCCAAGATCTTCACGCCGTTCTTCACCACCAAGCCGGCCGGCAAGGGCACCGGCCTCGGTCTGGCGATGTCCGCCGACATCGTGCGCGAGCACGGCGGTACGATTCAGGTCAACACCGAGCCCGGCGAATTTACGGAGATGGTGATCGAGCTGCCGCTGCAGCCGCCCGCCAAGCTGGGCGCCGCCGAGGAGGAGAGTGATGGCAGGTAGCGAACAGGAGCGGCGCATCGCACGCGTGATCGAGGAATACGACCTGCAGGGCTGGCATCGCAGCGGCACCGAGGTGGACGCCGCCTCGGCGCGCTGGCTGGCCGACAAGGTGGCCGGCTGCGGCCTGGAGCCGACCCTGGAGAGCGTTCCGTTCGACCGCTTCGACCCCGGCCCCGCCTACGTGCACACCGGCGGGCGCAGGGTCGCCGGCGTACCCCTGTTCGACGGCGGCCTGACCGGGCCGGACGGCGTGTCGGGCTCGTTGGGCGCCCTTGGTTCCGGCTCGGCCATCGGCGTGACGGAGACCGGCGCCGAGCCGATGGCCCGCTACCGCGATGCGCGCCGCGCGGGCGCACACGACGCCATCGTCGCCGTTACCCCCGCCGGGCCGGGCGTCGCCCTGATGAACGCCGTTCACTTCTTTGAGCCGTTCGGGCCGCCGGTCCTGCAGGTGGGCAGCGAGGCTCGCCCGCACCTTGCAGAGCAGGCCCGCCGCGGTGCCGGCGCCCGGGTGGTCGTCTCGGCATCGCGTCAGCCCGCCGAGACCTGCAACGTAACGGCCGCGATACCCGGCCGAGACCCAGGTCTCGCCCCGGTCGTCGTAATGACGCCGCGCAGCGGCTGGTGGCACTGTGCCGGCGAGCGGGGCGGCGGCATCGCCTGCTGGCTCGAGGTGATGCGCGCCATGGCCGGGACCGGCCCGGCCCGCGATGTGCTGTTCGTGTCGACGACCGGACACGAGATAGGCCTGCCGGGCATCGAGGCTTTCCTGAAGGAACGACCGGCCGTCCTGGCCGGTGCACGACTCTGGGTCCACTTCGGGGCCAACATAGGCGCCACACCGCACGTTGGGCCGCTCTACGCCGCCACCGGCGACAAGCTGCGGGAGGCGGCCCGGGAGGCCCTCGTCGCGGCCGGTGCCGGGTCTGCCGAACCCTCGGACGCGATGGTGGGCGCGGAGTCCAGCCTCATAGCGGCCAGGGGCGCCCGCTGCGTGGCGATGGTGGGAGGCCGCTACGACCTGTTCCACCGCGAGGCCGACCGCTGGCCCGCTTCCATCGACCCCGAGGCCATAGCCCGATGCGCCAACGGCTTCGCGCGCATCGCCATGAACGCCACATCCGGGTAACGGTGACCTTGCACCAACCCGGCTTCCGTCCCCTGCCGGCCGCCTGCGCTGGCCGCCTCCGCCGCTACGTCGCCGGCCGGGACGCAAAGTAGCCGACCTTGGTACGCGTGCGGCAAGGTCTTGTCTCGGTGTAGTTCGTTGGTGTATCTTGATGGTGTACTGGTGTGATGACTCATGAGGAGCCCGATGAATCGCATTACCGTTACGATTGACAACCAGCTCATCGAAGAAGCTCGGCAAGCGTTGCGTGCGTCCACGAAGCGGGAAACGATCGAGTTGGCCCTTCGGGAGGCGGTCAAGGCCTGGAGGCGCAACGCGGCGTTGAGCCGCGCGGGCCGGTTGGACCTGGAGTTGGACCAGGAGGAACTTGCGCGGTTGCGCCGCCAGCCGTGATCCTGGTCGATAGCTCCGCGTGGATCGAGTACTACCGCCGGGGCGGGGAGGAGGAGGTCAGGGACCTTGTGTTCTCCGCGATTCGTGACCACCGGGCGGCAACCAACGGCATCATAAAGGTAGAGATCGTGGCCTACGCCACGCGCGACGCGGACTCTCGGGACGTGTGGTCAGACTTGTCGGGGTGCCACTGGCTTGAGCTCACGACGCCCGTCTTCGAACTTGCCGTCACAATGGGACGCCAATTGAGAACACTCGGGGTCACCGTACCGGCGACTGACTTGATCATCGCCAGTTCGGCTCGGCTCGCCGGTGCGGAACTGCTGCACTTCGACGGTCATTTCGAAATGATCGCGGAACACCTGCCCCTGGTCACACAGTTTTGACGAGGACGCGCTGCGCTTCATCGGGTGACGGCTCGCTGCGGCCCGTCGCGCTAGTAGCTGGGTGGGGTGGCGGAGGGGGTGAGCTGCAGCTCGTGGGTCCAGCAGGAGCGGTCCTGGGTGTGCAGGTAGTAGAACGCCTCGGCGATCTTGACCGGGTTGATTACGGTCTCGGGCCGCTCCTGGGCGGCCGGCAGGGCGCGGGTGCCGGGTGAGTCGATCAGGCCGTCGATCACGATGTTGGCCACGTGCACGCCGTGCTCGGAGTATTCCTCGGTAAGCACCTGGGCGAGGTTGCGCATCATCACGCGCGGGTAGTAGAGCGACTGACCGGTGAGCCGCTTGCGCCCGCGCAGCGACGACGCGTTGTTGGTGAGCAGGAACGACCCGGAGCCGCGCTCGCGCATCGCCGGCAGCACCTCCTTGGCGACCAGGAACGGGCCGCGGCTGGCCACGTGCTGGGCGGTCTCGAACATCTCGGTGGGGATGTACTCCAGCAGTTCCCGGTCGGGCGGCAGTTCGCGGCCTTCGATGTAGCCGGCGTTGTACACCACCACGTCCGGCTCGCCGGCCTCGCGGCGGATGGCCGCGAACGCGCGCGCGATCGATCCCTCCGAAACCAGGTCCAGCTCCACGATCATCGACGTGCCGCCCTGGACATCGATCGCCGCCCCCAGCGCGGCCGCGTTGGCCGCGCGCCGCGTGGTGAGCACCGTGAGGTAGCCCTCGGCGGCGAACTTCTGCGCCACCGCGCCGCCCACGCCCCAGCGCACGCCCACCGGCAGGCCGCTGTCGTCCAGCGTACCGCCGTGCACCAAGAGGGTGTTGCGCCCATCCGCCTGCCACTTGGAGGTGGCCCCGATCACCACCGCGATTTTTCCGGAATTGCCGTTCATGTTCGCCGCGCATCTTAACCGCACATGACCGGAGCCGCCACACCCGCACATACCCGCACCGCGATATCCTTGACACTGCTCACCGCCTGTGGCACGACGAGACCATGCAGACCACGACCATCGGCACCGATTCCGCGGCCGTTGTCCTGGAGGCGGCCAAGGCGCACCTGGACGAGCACGGCTATTGCATCGTCGAAAACGCGATCAGCAGGGCGGAGGCGGATGCGCTGCGCACGCGCCTGACCGAGCAGGCGGAGGCGGAGGCGCAGATCGGCCTCGATCGTGTCCTCGGTGACCGGAAACAGCTTGTCGGGTTCCTGCTCAACAAGGGGCAGGGGTTTCGCGATCTGCTGTTCCACCCGGTGATGCGCAACATCGTCGAGCACGTGGTCGGCCCGCGCCACCTGCTGTCCTCCTACAACGGCCACCTGGCGCTGCCGGGCGGCACCACCCGGTTCCACACCGACCAGTGGTGGATGCCGCCGCCCACCAACGCCGCCCGGCAGACCCTGCTGCGCCCCGGCGACATGGACCGTGACGACACCCGCGGCCACCACCGCACCGGCGAGGATGGCATGCGCCCCGCCGCCATCTCGCCGGCGTGCGTGTGCAACATCATGTGGACCATCGACGACTTCACAGCCGAGAACGGCGCCACCATCGTGGTGCCGGGCAGCCATCTGTGCGGGCGCGAACCCGACCACGAGCTGGACGAGGATGCCGGGTGGGTGGCCGCGGAGGCGCCGGCGGGCAGCTTCATCGCACTCGACGGGCGGGTGTGGCACTCCACCGGCGAGAACCACACCGACCGGCCGCGCATTGGCCTGACCACCAACTTCTGCGCCTGGCAGTTCCGGCAGCAGGAGAACCTGGTGATGGGCGTCTCCGACGAGGTGCTCGCCCACGCCACGCCCGAGTTGCGCGACCTGATCGGTTTCCGCCCCGACTCCGGCTACGGCGGCATCGAAAGCCGCGAGCGGATCGCCCGCGGCGAGTACGCCTTCGGCGAACTCAAGCCTGCCGCTTCGCGCGCTGGAAGATGCAATGAGTGAAACCTCCCGGCTGATGCGACCCCAGCAGCTTGATCGTGAACTGCGCCGGTTGTTCGGGCCGCGGGCGCGCAGCGCGGGACCGCTGACCGCCAGCGGCGCCGGGCGGCGCCTGGTGGGCGTCGACCTGCGGCAGCGGCTCGCGCCGGAGCAGGTTGCTCTGCTGGTCGATGCGCTGAGCCAGTTCCGCATCGTGTGCCTTCCGGGGCAGGACCTGGCGTCGTTTTCGCTGGCCGATTTCGAGCGCTTCGCCAACCACTGGGGCGCGCCGGTGCCGCATCCGAGCAACTTCCTGCGCGGCGGCAAGCCGGCCCAGTCGGACGGCGCCACCGACGGCGAAATCGAGGTGATTCCGTTCGCGCAGCGCAAGGCGGCAAGGGTGAACACGGCGTTCCCTGGCCAACTGCAGTGCCTGCCGCACGAGTCGCCGGCGGTCCTGGTGGTGGCCAACTTCCAGGGCAACGGCGCCGTGCAGCGGGGCGAGGTCACCACCGGCATGGGCGGCTCCTGGCACACCGACATCGAGTACGAACCGCTGCCGATCTACGTGTCGATGTTTCTCGCCCACCACATGCCGGTACGGCGCGATGCCCCGGGCGGCACCTGGGTCGAAGCCCTGGATCTGTCCGGCGAGCCCGATCCGAGCCCCTACTTCGACGGCTCCGACCCGGAGTTGATCCGGCTGCGCAAGACGCTTCCTCTGAACGGCGAGACCGCGTTCGCGGACGCCGCCGGCGCGTTCGCGGCGCTGCCGCCGGAACGGCAGGCGCTGCTGGAGCGCACCCGGGTACGGCGCCGGCTGAACGAAGGCGACGAGGGCTGGCTGGCGCCGCTGGTGCGCACCAACCCGCGCTCCGGAATCAAGGCGCTGCACAGTCCGGTGTGGGCTTCGCGGCCCGGCGTGCGCCCGGCGATCGAGGTCGACGGCATGTCGAGCGAGGAGTCGCGCGCGTTTCTCGACGAGCTGGAGGCGCACGTGCTGCAGCCGCGCTTCCGCTACGACCACCTGCACCTACCCGGTGACGTGACGCTGTGGGACAACTACATGACCCTGCACAACACGCCGCTGGTCAAGCACAACATCGACTCGATCGACGACGCGCGCCTGCTCTACCGCCTGAGCTGCAAGGGCGAACCGGCGCTCACCCTGCCGCGCAATGATCCGCCGGAGTGGATTGCAGCCCACATCAACGCCGGCTACACCACTCCGCCCGCGATCATCGCCGCGACCTGAGCCACGCCTCGGGCCAAGGCGGGCGACCGGCCGCATGCAGCCGGTGTTTGGCCACGGGCTGCTATCGGCGGTGGAGGGCGATTCCCCAGGGATCGACGAGACCGCTGCTCACTACGTCCTCGACTTCGGTGCCGTCCAGGTTGGCGCGCCCGATCTTGTCGGTGCCCCAGTCGGTCCAGTACAGCTTGCCCGCTTCGGCGTCCAGCGCCAGGCTCTGCGGATTGGCGAGGCCGGACGTGACCAGGTCGCGGACGTCCGTGCCGTCCAGGTTGGCGCGCCCGATCTTGTCGGTGCGCCGGTCGGTCCAGTAGATCCGGCCGCCGCCGACGGCGATACCCTGCGGATTCACCAGGCCGTCGGCCGCGGTCACCAGCACCCGGATGTCGCTGCCGTCCAGGTTGGCGGACTGGATCGTGGCCGTGCCCTGGTCGGTCCAGTAGAGCCGCTGCGCGCCGGCATCCACGGCGATACCCTGCGGACTGACCAGGCCGTCCGCCTCGGTCAGCAGGTCTTCCACGCCGGTGCCGTCGAGGTTGGCACGCTGGATCCTGGCGTCCTGCCTGGTGTCCCCGCGGTTGGGGGCGGTCCAGTAGATCCTGCCGCCGGCCACGTCGAGCGCGATCGCCAGGGCGCCGCGCATGCCGTGCAGGACAAGCACCTCGCCGCCGGAGCCGTCCAGGTTGAAGCGCCGGATCTCGTTCGGCTTCGCTTCGTTCGGGTACGCGTCGACCGCGTAGATTGCGCCGCCGCTGCCGTCCACGGCGATGCCGCGCGGATCCAGAATCCCCATCGCCACCAGCAGTTCCACCCCGCTGCCGTCCAGGTTGGCGCGCTGAATCCCCTTCAGCAGGTCGGTCCAGTACATCTTCCCGGCGGCGGTGTCCAACGCGACTTCGTAGGGAGCGCCCGCGTCGCCGGCGACATCCTCGATGCCGGTGCCATCCAGGTTGGCGCGCTGGATTCTGCCGAGCGTGAGCTCGGTCCAGTACATCTTGCCGGCGCCGACGTCCAGCGCCAGGCCGTCGCGGCGGGAGGAGGTCAGTCCCGAAGTCGCCGGCGTCACCAAGTCCTCGACCTCGCTGCCGTCCAGGTTGGCGCGCTGGATCTTGTCCGTCGCGCGGTCGGTCCAGTACATCTTTCCGGCGGCCACGTCGAGCGCCAGGCCGCGCGGGCTCTGCAGGCCGGCAATCACCAGGTCTTCCACGTGCGAGCCGTCCAGGTCGGCGCGCTGAATCTTCTCGGTGCCGGCATCGGTCCAGTACACCTTGCCGCCGGCCACGTCCAAAGCGATCCCGTAGGGGTTGTCCAGGGTAGTGATGACCAGGTCTTCGACCGCCGAGCCGTCCAGGTCGGCGCGCCGGATCGTGTTCGCTCCGTAGTCGGTCCAGTAGATCTTGCCGCCGGCGGCATCCACGGCGATGCCGTTCGGGCGGGCGGTGCGCACCAGGGTCTCGACGCCGGAGCCGTCCAGGTTGGCGCGCTGAATGCCCACCTCCCAGTCGGTCCAGTAGATCTTGCCGCCGGCGACGGCCACCGCGATCCCGTACGGTTCGATCAAGCCCTGTGGCAGGAGGTCCTCGACGTGGGAACCGTCCAGGCGCGCGCGCTGGATCGTATTGGTGCCGGCGTCGGTCCAGTAGATGTGCGCATCTGCCGGCGCGGGCGGCGCGGGTACGGAGGTCATTCCGCCGCAGCCGGCCAGCAGGCCCAGCACGGGAACGATGAGCAACACTCCACGGTGATGCCCGGACAACTTGTTCATAAATGAAGCATCGGCACGAGCAGTCCGTGGCGAAACACCGGCTGCATTCGAGCGGAGATACGCCG
Organism: Spirochaetia bacterium; assembly: GCA_965208575.1. Classification (GTDB taxonomy): domain Bacteria; phylum Spirochaetota; class Spirochaetia; order SZUA-6; family Bin103; genus Bin103. Next base: position 472,129 of record CBDBOV010000005.1, read on the forward strand.
GCGGAGGATCAGTTCACGTTCAGGCCAGCCAGGTGGTGAGCTCGGCGGCCGGCTTGCGCTTCGAGACCGGTACCCGTTCGGCAAATCCTGCGTACAGCAGGCCGACCACCCGTTCACGCTCGGGATCGACGCCCAGGACCGTCAGCGCCTCGGCATCCTCGGTCAACGCGCTGGTGCTCCACTGCATGCCGATGCCGTCCTCCCACGCCGCCAGCATGATGTTCTGGATGGCGCAGCAGGTGGCGGCGTAGTCCTCGCGATCGAGAAAGGCATCGCCCGACACGGCGCAGGTCACCGCCATCACCGACGGCTTGCTCATCAGCTTCTTGATCGTCTTTCTGCCAATCTCGCGTAGCGCCTCCGGCTCGATGTCGACCTTGACGTCCGCCTGCTTGATGCGCGCATAGATCCGGCACAGCCGCTCCTTGGCCTCCGGTCCCACCACGATGAAGCGCCACGGCTCGGTGAGCTTGTGGTTGGGCGCCCACACCGCCGCCTGCAGCGCCCGCTCGAGCCGCTCGCGCGGCACGGCCGTGGGCTGAAAATCGAAAATCGAACGCCGTTCGGCGATGGTTTGGAGTACCGACATCAGAGCTGCAATGCTATCGTCGCCGGTGAAATCCCGTCAACACACCAAAGAGAAGAGGATGGAGAGGATCCCGACATGTACGACGAGTTGCACCGCCCGCAGTTCCACTTCAGTCCGCGCCATTCGTGGATGAACGACCCCAACGGGCTGGTCTGGTACCGCGGCGAGTACCACCTGTTCTTTCAGCACACGCCCGGTTTCATGAACCACGGCGCCAACTCCTGGGGCCACGCGGTGAGCACCGACCTGGTGCACTGGCGGGAACTGGACACCGCCATCGCACCGGACGAGTACGGCTACATCTGGTCCGGCTCCGCGGTGATCGACCCCGACGACAGCGCCGGGTTCGCGGCCGACGGCGAGCAGGCCCTGGTAGCGGTGTATACCACCGGCGGTTTCGGCGCACCGCGGCCCAACCAGCCGGGCGCCAACCGGTGCGTGCAGGCGATCGCCTACAGCACCGACCGCGGGCGCACCTTCCGGCGCTACGCCGGCAACCCGGTGCTCGGCCATCTGCGCGCCGAAAACCGCGACCCCAAGGTGATCCGGCACGCGGCCACCGGGCAGTGGATCATGGCGCTGTTCCTGGACGGCAACGACTTCACCCTGTACGGCTCGCCCGACCTGAAGGAGTGGCGCCACCTGTGCGACCTGGAGGTGGCCGACACCGGCGAGTGCCCGGACCTGTTCGAGCTGCCGGTGGACGGCAACCCGGCCGACACCCGCTGGGTGTTCTGGGGCGCGGCGGGCGTGTATCGGCTGGGCAACTTCGATGGCGTCACCTTCACGCCCGACACGGCGGCGCTGCGCTGCGAGCTGGGTTCCAACGGCTACGCCGCGCAGACCTGGAGCGACGTGCCGGCGGAGGATGGCCGCCGGATCCAGATATCGTGGCTGCGCGGCGGGCACTTCCCGGCCATGCCGTTCAACGGCCAGATGTCGTTCCCGGTCGAACTGACCCTGCGCTCCACGCCGGAGGGCGTGCGCCTGTGCCGGCAGCCGGTGCGGGAGCTGGAACTGCTGCACCGGCGCACGCTGCGCTGGCAGGACCACCGCCTCAGCCCCGGCCTCGACCGCCACGACCTGTACCACGTGCATGGCCCCGGCTGGCAGAGGCGCCTCGCCACCGACTACCGCAACCTGGCGCCCGAGACCACCTGGGATCTGTTCCACGTCGAGGCGGTGGTCGACCCCGGCGATGCCGCCGCGTTCGGGATCATCATCCAGGGCCACGACCTGCGCTACGACGTTGCCGGCGCCCGCTTCACCTGGCAAGACCACACGATCCCGGCCCCGCGCGACGACGACGGAAGCCTGCGGCTGCAACTCCTGGTGGACCGCACCTCGCTGGAGCTGTTCGCCGCCGGCGGCCTCGCATCGGCGTCGTTCTGCTTCCTGCCGGCCGCCTGCGACATGCCGCTGGAACTGTACGCCGAGGGTGGCAGCGTTCGCCTGGTCTCGCTGGCGGTCCACGAACTGGCCTCCGCCTGGCCGGCTGCGACCGGGAACGGCGATTGAACGCGCCGAGCCAACCGCTTGCCGGCCAGGTTGCCGTGGTCGCCGGCGCCACGCGCGGCGCCGGCCGCGGCATTGCCCGCATGCTGGGGGCGGCGGGGGCAACCGTCTACTGCACGGGCCGCAGCGTGACCGGGCACCCCGCCACCGCCGGGCGTACCGAGACGATCGACGAGACGGCGGCGCTGGTCACGGCGGAGGGCGGTCGCGGCATCGCGGTCCGGACCGACCACTCCGTGGAGCCGGAGGTCGAACGCCTGTTCGGACGGGTGCGCGCCGAGCAGGGCCGGCTCGACGTGCTGGTCAACGACATCTGGGGCGGCGACGAACTGACCGAGTGGGGATTGCCGTTCTGGGAGCTGTCCACGGTCAAGGGGCTGGAGATGCTGGAGCGCGCCGTGCACAGCCACATCATCACCAGCCGACACGGAGCGCCGCTGATGATCGAGCGCAACGCCGGCCTCATCGTGGAGGTGACCGACGGCGACACGCTCGGCTACCGCGGCAACCTGTTCTACGACCTGGCCAAGACCGCGGTCATCCGGCTCGCCTACGCCATGGCGGCGGACCTGCACGCGCACCGCGTAACGGCGCTGGCGATCACGCCCGGGTTTCTGCGCTCCGAGGCGGTGCTCGACCGGTTCTGCGTCACCGAGGCGAACTGGCGGGACGGCATCCCCGCCGACCCCTATTTCGCCGAGTCGGAGACGCCCTGCTACGTCGGCCGCGCCGTGGCGGCGCTCGCCGCCGACCCGCAGGTTGCGAACAGGAGCGGCGGCCTGTTGTCGAGCTGGGCGCTCGCCAAGGAGTACGGCTTCACCGACCTGGACGGGCGCCGGCCCGACTGGGGCGCGTTCTTCGCGCGCCAGGTGCAGGCGATCGTCAGCCGTGGCGAGCCACCGGACGAGATGGACCTGTTCGTAGTCCGCTCCCGGCTCGGGCAGGCCGAACTCGACCCGTCCGCCGCCCAGGAAGCCGCCCACCTCCGCGCCTGGCTCGAATCGTCATCAGAGAAGGGTTTGCGCAACGAGCGCGCCTGCTCGGCGTGTTCCCGCTCGGCGACGTAGCGGACGGCTGCAGACGAGCCCTTTGCGACAGAACCGCCCTGCTGCGCACCACAGGTGGACAAAAAGATCCCCTTCAGGTATTCAATAGGTACCTATGGTCAGATTTGCCACGGTCAAGGAGTTGCGGCAGGACACGCCCCGGCTGCTTGCCGAGATCGGTACGGGGGAGCGGTTCGTCATTACCAGGCGCGGTAAGCCGGTGGCGGTCCTTGCCCCGTTCGCGCCGCGCGATGAGCCGCACCAGCCGGCCAGGCCGTTCGCCGAGGCGTGGGAGGAGATCGAGTCTGTCCTCCTCGACAGCGAACCCGCCTTTGCCACGGTGGAGGAGGCGCTCGGCCACTCCCGGCAGCGGCCGGCTGCGAGCTAGCGACATGATACTGGTCGATTCGGACGTGTTCCTGATCGACCTGCGCTACCCGCGGGATCGGCGCTTCGGAGACAACCGGGCCTTCCTGGATCGGCTGGCGATCTCCGGGCAGGGCGCTACGACGATCTACAACCTGCTCGAGGTGTGCGGAGTCCTGTCGTTCAATCTCAACCGGCAGCAACTCCGGGAGCTGTATGCGCACTTTGCTCGACGCTTTCATATACGCGTAGTGCCGAACGCGGAACCGCGGCAGCGCCTGCCTGCGTTTCGGGTCGGCGACCTCCTGTCGATTGTTGAACGCAGGGTCTCGTTCGGGGATGCGCTGGTATTCGCACTGCTGGAAGCCCAAAGAGCGGAAGATACGACCTTCGTAACCTGGAATGCCCGCCACTTTCGGGGCCGCACCGAGGTCGACGTACGGGAACCTCCCGCGGCGCTGTGACAGCGAAGGTGTGTCGCTCGCATCACCCCAGCTTGCGGCGGGGGGCGGAGAAGCGGCCGGCGCCGCCGCGCAGGCGGGGGTCGAGCAGGTCACGCACCGCGTCGCCGAACATGTTGAAGCCGTACACCACGACGGTCAGGAAGATGCCCGGCCACATCGCCAGCCACGGCGCCACCTGCATGTAGCGGCGCCCCTCGCGGCTCAGCAGGCCGCCCCAGCTCGGCACGCTCAGCGGCAGCCCGAAGCCCAGGAAGCTCAAGCTGGCCTCGGTGATGATCACCGAGCCGATGGTGATGCTGAAGATGATGATGATCGGCGGCATCACGTTGGGCAGCACGTGGCGCAGCACCGTGTGCCAGGTCCGGCTGCCGACCGCCTGCGCGGCCTGGAAGTAGGCGTTCTCCTTGACGGCGATCACCGCGCCCCGGACCACGCGCGAGCTGCCGATCCCGAACACCAGCCCCAGTATCACGATCACCTGCAGCGTTCCGGTGCCCAGGATCGACATCACCGTCATCAGCAGCAGCAGTCCCGGGAACGCCAGCCAGGCATCGACGATCCGCTGCAGCAGCAGGTCGAGCCGGCCGCCGACGAACCCCGACAGGCCGCCGACCACGGTGGCCACCAGCACCGCCACCGCGGTCGCCGCGAAGCCGACCAGCAGCGACAGGCGCGCACCGTAGATGTTGCGGCTCAGGAAGTCGCGCCCGGTGTGATCGGTGCCCAGCAGATGCTCGGCGGAGGGGGGCCGCATGCTCTTCGTCACGTCCTGGCGCTGCTCGGGGTCGGGCGCCAGCACGTCGGCGAATACGCTTACCAGGACGAACACCGCGACGATCGCCGCGCCGAGCAGCCCCAGCGGCTTCTCCCGCACCAGGCGGTAGGAGAAGTCCGCAAGCGGGCCGCGCCGGGGTCGCCGTTCTGCGCCCACGGGATCGGCGACATTGCTCATTGGTACCGGATCCTCGGGTCGAGGGTGGCGTACAGCAGGTCGATCAGCAGGTTGTTGAACAGGATGAAGGTGGCGAAGAACAGGTTGATGCCCGACACCATCGGGTAGTCACGGTTGGACAGCGCCTGGATGAGCTGCGACCCCAGGCCGGGCAGGTTGAACAGCGTCTCGATGATCACCGAGCCGCCCACCAGGATCGGCAACTGCAGCCCGATGAGGGTTACCACCGGGATCAGCGCGTTCTTCAGCGCGTGGCGGATCACGACCAGCCGTTCGCGCAGGCCCTTGGCCCAGGCGGTGCGCACGTAGTCCTGGCGCAGCACCTCCAGCATCATGGTGCGCGTCATCCGCATGGTGGCGGCCGACAGGAAGGTGCCGAGGATGAGGCCCGGAATGAGGAACATGCCGATGTGGGCCAGCGGATCCTCGCTGAACGGATACAGCCGCAGCGGCGGCGCCCAGCCCCACCAGTTGCCGGGAAAGATCAGCACCATCAGGCCGAGCCAGAAGTTGGGGGTGGCCAGCCCGAAGATGGCGACGCTGCGCCCGGCGAAGTCGCCGGCGCTGTCCTGGCGTACCGCCGAGTAGATGCCGACCGGCAGCGCGATCACCAGGCCGATGAGCAGCGCCGCCGCCCCCAGCTCCAGGGTGACCGGCACCCGGGACAGGATCTTCCCCTCCACGGGTGCGTTGCCGAGTTGCAGGGACTGGCCGAGCGTACCGCGCAACAGGATCCCGGACACCCAGCGCACGTACGCCACGTGGGCGGGAACGTCCAGCCCCATCATCGCGCGCAGGCGTTCCTTCTCCTCTTCGCTGCTGACCCCGAACTGCGTCTCGGCCGTCAGGATGTCGACCAGGTCGCCGGGCAGCAGGCGCACGGAAAAGAACACCAGCATGCTCAGGATGAGCAGCGTGGGAATGAACAGCAGCAGGCGCCGGATGACGTAGGTGCGCATCGCGAAAAGAGTGTCCGGGGCCGCACATGCCGACCCCGGACGCGAAACTCGGGAGACCGCTTAGTTCATCTCGTCCTTGAGCTCACTATCCACCCACAGGCGCGCATAGATCTCGGTCCAGCCGCAGTTGCCCATCTGCATCTCGCCGTTGTAGCCGACCAGCCACGGCTGGGAAACGGTAAAGCTTGGCACCAGCGGTCCCCACAGGTAGGGGTGCTGCTCGACCACGTACAGGTCGAGCGCCTTCGCCATCTGGCGGTACTCGTCACCGGTGGTAGCCTGCAACTCGTTCCACTTGGCGTCGAACACCGGGTCGTTGAACGCGCCGCCGGTGAAGCTGGCGCCGGCGCGAAAGCCGCCGAGACTGCCGTCGAGGTTGCCGTAGTCGGCGCCGACGCTGACGTGCCAGACCAGACCGTCCCACTCTCCGGAACTGATCTGGCCGATGAACGATGCGTTGTCGGGCGCGCGGAGTTCCACCTCCACGCCGATCTCCTTCCAGTAGCCGACCTGCAACTCGTGGTAGCCGATGTCGGAGCGGTCGCCGTTGACCGACACCGTGGTGCGGAAGCGGACGCCGTCGGCGCCGCGTGGGTATCCGGCCTCGTCGAGCAGCCGTTCGGCACCTTCCGGGTCGTAGACCCAGTACTGCTGGAGTTCCTCCGGCCAGGTATCGAACGGGTTGTGGTAGCCGATCCATGCCGGCCCGATCGGCCCCCATGGCTGCGGCTTGGCCAGGCCGCGGTAGTAGTTGTCGTTGATCGCCTCGATGTCGATCGCCATCTGCATCGCGCGCCGCACCATGACGTCGCTCAGGGGGCCTTGTTCCACCGCCTTGAACGCCAACGACGTCTCGGACCGGAACGAGATCGGCCAGTAGTGCATCTCCGGGTTGCGTTCCCGCAGATCCGCCACCGTGCTGATCGATCTGATGGCGGACGTCCCGAGGTCGCCGGAGATGTCGATCTGGCCGGAGCGCAGGGCCGCGACCCTGGTCGCCTCGTCACTCATCATCAGGAACACCAGCCGGTCGACGTAGGGGAGGCGGTTGCCGGGGAACTTCTCGTCGTCGCGCCAGTAGTTGGGGTTCTTGTCGAACGTGATCGACGTGGCGCTGACGAACTCGTCCATGATGAACGGCCCGGTGCCAATGACGTTGTTGGCGTCGTGCAGTGAGTCGAAGATCTCCGGCGGATAGGCCCGGATGTGGCAGTCGTCGAACAAACTCCGGGCCGTGTCGGCGTACGGCTGCGACAGCTTGATCTCGAGCGTCAGGTCGTCGATGGCGGTTACCGACTCCATCGGGATGCGCTTGGTTCCCCACGTATGCGCCGCGGGCTCCTGGCCGGCGAACCTGCCGATGCCGAGCAAGCGCTCGTAATTGGCGGCCAAGTCGTCGGCGGTCAGTTGGCGGCCGTTCACCGGCGGCTTGTCGTGAAAGAACACGTTGTCGTGGATCGTGTAGCGGTAGGTCAGCGGATCCGGGTTCTCCCAGCTCTCGGCCAGCAGCCCGGTTACCACGTTCTCGGGGTAATAGGTAGTGAACGGGCTCAGACTGCGGTCGATGGCCCAGTTCGCCTGGCCGAGCTTGTCCATCGCCGGCCCGGAGATGAGCCCGGCGCCGTGGGTGATCCAGGTGTCGCCGTGGTCGTACGGCCGGGTCAGCAGCGCCCCGGTAATGGTACCGCCATACTCCGGCTTGACCACCTGCTTGCCGGTGGACGGATCGGTCACGTACTCCTTGTCGGCGCTCGCCGCGCCGGCGTCGCTCTCGCCGCTCGCGAAAGTAACGGTAGCCACCAGCGCCAACGCCAGTGCCATGAACCAGGTGAATCGAATAGCCATAAATGAGTGCCCCTCCTCGGGTCGGGCTGGCGGATCCTCGGGCCCGCCGAATCGTCATCGTGTCACACCCGCAGCCACCCGTCAAGGAAGCGTTCAGGCCGTTACTCGGCAGGTGGCGGCAGCAGTTCGTCCGAATTGCGAGCCCTCAGTTGCTGCAGGAGCAGTGGTGAGATTCGATAGCCGCATTCGGCCATTCGTTGAACTACGTCCTCGGCGCTGTCGACGATCGATCTCCGTTCAGCCAGATGCAGCACGCGTGCGGTTCCGATGTAGGTCAGTCCATGCCGCGTCGCCTCGCGCCGTGCCAGTCGATCGTCCACGATCAGCAACGCATCCGCCGTTCCGAGTGCCAGTTGTAGCGCCTCGACTTCGCCGCGTCCGAGGCTCCGAGGAAGAGGTGGGCTTGTAGTAACCGACACCACGTTCAGCCAGCCCTCGTTCGCGGCCTGTTCGATTCGACGGCTGTCCTCGTCCGCCTTCGCGCTGCATTCGAGCCAGACGGCCTCAGGAATCCAGAGGCGGGAGAACAGCTCTCTTGCAATGAACAACGAATCGGCCTTGGCGAGAGCGATCAAGGGGCCGGCATCGCTTATGACGCGAGCCACGGAGTGACATCGCCGCGTTCGCTGTCCGTGGTTTCATCATGCCGGACGATCTCAATGCCCAGGCCGCCGAGATGCTGGACAAACTCGCTCAACGGAAGCCCGCTGATTCTCGCGGCCTTGCCCAGCGACACACTGCCGCCGCTGTAGAGACTGGCCGCGAGGGCCGGGCGCACGCCTGCCTCGGTCTCGGTCAGCGACCTGTCCAGGTGTATCAGCAGGGCGTCCGGTTCGTTACCCTTCAGGATCAGAACCGGCCCCTCCCTTGCCCGCCGCAACGCCAGCGACGGGTTCTTCTTCAACTCGCGGACATTCGTGGTGTGCATCGCGCCGTCTCGCTCCTCCCCAGTAGTACCTACATAGTGTAGTCTACATATCGTGGGAATGGAAGGCGCCGCAGGATCTCGACGCCGCGGGAGACGTATTGGTATAGAACCACAAATACGGTAGTATTGGGCCAATGAAAACCACCATCGATCTTCCGGATGCCCTGTACCGGAAAGCGAAGATCCGCGCGGCCGAGCGCGGCACCACGCTGCGCGCGTTGCTCACCGAGTCGCTGGAGGCCCACCTCCTCGAACCGCAGGCGCCGGGTCCGGAGCTTCCGCAACGGGACCGGTTCCGCACCGATGAGCGCGGCTGGCCGGTTCTGCAGCGGCCGGCCGGCGACGACCGAGTGGTCACCGACGAGTTCATCAACCAGCTTCGGGAACAGGAGGGGGTGTAACCTGGCATGGCGTTCCTGCTCGATGTGAACGTCTTGATCGCGCGCATCGACCCTCGGCACGAGCACCATGAAAGGGTGATCCGCTGGGAACACGACAATGCGGCCGAACATCTCGTTACCTGCCCGCTGACGCAGAACGGGTTCGTCAGGATCTATGGCCATCCGGGATATCCCGACGGGCCCGGTTCACCCGCCGAGGCGCTGGTAGAACTGCGCCACCTGCTCAATCTGCGCACGCACCGTTTCGTCTCCGATTCGCTCTCGTTGTCCGATACGAGGGTGTTTGGCTCTCTGGCCGGCATCACCCCGAAGCAGCTCACCGACGTATACCTCCTCGGACTGGCGGTCAGCGAAGGAATCGACTTCGCCACCACCGACTCCCGGGTTCGCCATGAAGCCGTCGTTCGCGGCGAGCAGCGGCTGCACGTGATCCCGTACGGGTAGTAGGGGATGGCAACTCGCGTGTAATCCGCCGCCGTCAGGTTCCTGTCCCGGCGAGGTGGTGGCCGGGGATTCGGTTCCAGGGGGCGGGGGCCGCGTTGCCGGCGTAGTCGGGCAGCAGGTGGCGGATGCGGTTCAGTTGTTCCGCCGGGAGGTCCGGAGGCGGGGCGGCGTAGAGGCGCTCCTGGAAGGCGGCGCGCAGCGCTTCGCTGAGTTCGTCGTAGCGCGGCAGGTACCACATGGTGATCACGGTGCGGCGGCGCGCGGTGGCGTTGCCGTGGGCGGCGTGCAGCAGGCGGGCGTCGCCGATCACCAGGTCGCCGGCGCGTACCGGCACCTCCACCTCGTCGGGATGGCGACGGTAGGCGGGGGAGGTGGCCGGATCCTCGTGCCGCACGGTGTCGTCGTGGCCGGTGCCGATGGCGTCGTGCACGTCGCAGCGCAGGCGATGGGAGCGTGGCAGCAGCCGCAGGCAGCCGTTCTCGGGCCGCGTGTCCACCAGGTACCACATCAGGAACAGTTGGTGCGGCAGCGGGTCGGCGCTGACCGGATCGTCCCAGAACGGCCAGTCCTGGTGCCAGTAGAGCTGGCTCGAGTGCGGCTCCTTGGCGATCACGAAACCGCTCCAGTAGCGCGGGCGCGGAAAGCCGAGCGCATGCAGCGCCTGCCATGCCTCCGGCAGGGCGATCAGCTCCGCGAACACCGTATCCTGGTGCTCCATGGCGAAGATGCTGCCCTGGCCGCCGGAGCGCTGCTTCTGTTCCTCGCCGAGGGCGTCGAGCATGCGGCCGGTGACGATGCGCAGCCGCAGCAACAGTTCTGCCGGCAGCAGCCCGCGCAGCACGCAGAACCCCTGGTCGACCAGTTGGCTGCGCCCCGCCGCCAGCGCGACGTGTGCGTCAACAAGGCTCTCGGTCGCCGTCCTCACCCAATCTTCTCCCGCGCCGCGCCGGGCCGAGTCGAGCAGCAGCCCAGACGCTCAAGTTCGCTCCACCGTATCGAGACCAACCTGAGGTTGCAAACCAGAGGCGCTCCTCGCTGCCCTGCCGCCGGGTGCGAACGCGTGAAGCGGTAGGCAGATAGCATCCACATCGTAGCGAGGGAGACTGCGAAGGCGATGCGAGCTGGAGCGGCGGCGCGATCATGCGTGGCGTCACAGGTCTCCACGATGGCGCGATCACGTACCGGCGCGACGGCTCGCGTCATGCGACTTCACGGTGCGCCCGGGTTCTCACTCGGCACACTCGCCGGGTGGGCATGGCGCGGAGCGTGGCGCAACCTGTGTTGGGCACGGCACCGAATTCTGAGGTTCCACAGCTCGGTAGCGCCGCCGAGCGCGAACGGCACCACGTGGTCGATCTCCAGCCGATAGCGGGAACCGCAGCGCCGGCCGCTGTGCGGGTCGACATAGCTGCAACAACCGTTGTCGCGGCGCCACACCTCGCGCCGCACGGCCACCGGGATGTACCGTGAGCGGGAGCCCGGCGACGCGCCGAAGCCGTTCAACGCGGCGAGGTGCCGCGCCAGGGCCGGCGACCGCTCCACCGCGCCTTGCCCGGCTGCGTACGCCAGCCGCTCCGCCGCCGAACTCGTGAACCGGTCGTGGCCCCGTACCGGTGCCCGCGAAGCGCCGCGTTTGCCGGCATCGAACTGCGCTCCCGCCGCGCCCCGGCCATCGTCGTCGGCCCGCCCTGGCCGGTTCGCCGGCGAAGCAGCCCGGCCGCCGTTTCCGTGCATGGCCTTCGGTTGCCCGCATGCCTGCTCGGTCTCCCGACGGCGGTCCGGCGCGGGAACGGCGGCGCCACAAAGGCGCTCCGCTACCTCGATGTGCGCGTCCTCATCCTGCGCGACCTGCTTCGCCGGCGGAGTGGTGTGCCCGCCGCTGCTGCGCACCACCGCGGACTTCGTGCTGCCGGCCTCGGCTTCCGTAGCTGAGGGCGCCGCTCATGCCAGAAGAGGCAACTCGTATCTCAGCGCTGCGCACGGGCAAGCTGGATATCATAGGAAATGTGGGAACCGTCAGCATTGCCAGTGTCGATGTCGTAAGGGGCCTCCGGAAGACCAACCCCGAAATCGTCGTATCGCAGTACTTTCTACGGGCGCTTCAGTCCTTTGCCATGAACATTCGCAACGCGCCCTTTGACGACATCAGGGTGCGCCACGCGCTGCAGATGACAATGGACCTGGAGACGATCAACGACACCTACTATGACGGTTTTGCAAGCTGGGTGCCCATGGGGCTGAGCCGGGTCCCGGAGTATCACCGGCCGTTTGAAGAGTGGCCCGAAGAGCTCAAGCAATACTACAGTTATGACCCTGAAGGTGCCGAGACGCTCCTGGATGAGGCCGGCTACCCGCGCGGCGCAGATGGCGTTCGATTCAAGACCACCCTCCAGCACCGCGACGTCATAGACTTGGGCTACACGGAGATTGCTGTGGGCTTCTGGGCTGATATTGGCGTTGACGTAACGATTGATATCATTGACACGGCAGCCCTGATCGCCAATAGAACGGACGCAAGTTATGAGATGATCACTGGCGACCTTGGTTTTTCTTTGGAGCCTGCCATTCTTGTAGGCTTCTATCGACCTAATCAGCACGTCTATGCGTTGACGGGCGGAGTCGAGACCCCCGAGTTGACCGCCTCCTCTGATGCCTTTTTTGCCGCTACAACCGTCGAGGAGCGGAAGAAAGCAGCCATAGATTTTGATATGGCCATAGTGCAACAGCACAATCAGATATGGGGTGCTCTGGCACCGCAGTTTCAGGCGAGCCAGCCATGGCTCAAGGGCTTCAACGGTGAAGTGGGGCTGGGAGCTATTGCAGGTCATCCTCTGATGGCCCGCCTCTGGATTGACCAGGATCTGAAGCGGGAGATGGGGTTCTGAGGAAGGTCGCCGCAGGCGACTTGCAGCAGCGCTGTGCGCGGCTGCTCTGAGCAAGGGCGCCGGGAGCCCCGAGCTTCCCGGCGCCTGTTTCCCACGAAGACATGAGAGCCTACGTCATCCGGCGCCTGCTGCTGGTCGTCCCTACCCTGTTCATCCTGAGCGTGCTGGTGTTCCTGTCGGTCCGCTTCATCCCCGGCGACGTCATCGACAACATGGTCGGTCGCATGGATTACGCCGGCGGCGAGATCGACCGCGCGGCCATGGAACGCAGGCTCGGCCTGGATTTGCCGATCCACGTGCAGTACGGGCGCTGGATCGGCGACATCCTCCTGCGCGGCACCCTTGGCGAGTCGCTGCTGGGCGGTTGGCGGATCGAGCAGCGCATAATGGGACGACTGCCGGTCACCGCCGAGCTGGGCGCGCTGGCCATCCTCATCGGCCTGGTCATCGCGCTGCCGGTGGGCATCTACTCGGCGGTGCGCCAGTACACGGCCGCCGACTACCTGGGACGGTCGGTGGCCATCATGGGGCTGGCGACGCCCAACTTCTGGCTGGGGACCATGGTGATGATCTATCCTGCCATCTGGTGGGCTTGGTCGCCGCCGATGGAACTGATCCCGTTGGCCGGCTCATCCACGGGGCGCGGCTGTCGCTGTCGGTGGGGCTGGCCGCCACCGCGCTCACCGTCGTGGTGGCGGTGCTGATCGGCGGCACCACCGGCTTCATCGGCGGCCGAGAGTAGCGGGATCAACGCTATCGCGCTCAACGCCGAGATCGCAGACGGGTGACGGCGGGATCAGGCCAGATCGGCGGGGAGCTCCACCACCGCCCGCCGTCCGAGCGCTCGTGCCCACTCGCGTACGAATCCGATCGTCGGATTGCCGGTGAAGCGCTCGGCTTGGGAAATGGCCTGCTGCGTGCAACCGAGCCGCTCCGCGAGCCGGCCTTGGGTGAACCCGGCGGACTCTCGCGCCTCACGCAGCAGGTAGCCCGGCGGATCGGTCTCCCAGGGCGGGACTCTTCCCCATCTGCGCAACGCCTTCCACTCTTCGTACGACCGAGGCTTGCGCCGGCTCAAGTGTGTCCGCGGCAACGCAGGACGCGCACGCGGAGCCACGTAAAACCTCATGGGTTCGTGCGCGCCCATGTCTCCACCTCCGTGTGCGTCGGCTCTCGTGCGACGTGGGTTCGGGCGAAGGCCACGAGCGAGTCGAGCGCTGCTGACGCCTCGTTGCGTTCGGCAAGGGCGCGCAGTCGAGCAAGGTTCGGGCGGTGGTTTCCGCTCGACCACAACAGCCAAGCGTTGTAGCCATCGATCTCCGATCGCCAGAACTGCCATGCCGCGAGTCGGTCCACTATGAGCTCCTCCAGCCCGACCACCACGACCGACGTGGTGCCTACGCGAATTGTCGCGACAACGTTCCCGCGATCCAGAGCGTCGTCGGGGAATTCGAGGAACAACCGGTGTCGCTCATGAATCCAATGTCGACCACGGCGCTCGAATCCGGCCTCGCTCATCCGCTTGGCGACTGCCGCCGTCACGACTCCTACGAAATCCAGATCTCCGGTTCGATATGCGCCACCGGTGTACAGCTCGACCGCACCACCTCCCACCAGGGTGGGCACGGCATCGTCGATCGAGAACAGCGATTGAACCCAAGCGGCCACGGCAGCCACTCGATCCGGCCCGTCAGGTTTCCTGGCGGCTGCATCCAGACCCTCGCTCACAATACATGCATTGTACAGCGGGCGAGTGGGACCTGCAAGCGCATGCCCGCGTACGTAGCGCGTAACGGCGGTACCGGTCGCGATGGGCCCCAGTCCGATTTGACAGCTCGTTGCGCGTGGATTACGATGACTCCTTGTCGGAGAACACGCTAATGTGGACGACGCAATTCCATGAGCACTTGAGGACGCCACCGGTTGACGGGACCGGTGTGTCCTATCCCCCTCCACCCCAAGCATTTACACGATTCGCACTAGCTCTTCGCGCTGAGCGCGCGGGACGCCCCGCGCACCGCTTCGCCTGCACCACCGCTCACCCGACCACTCTCAACCCGCAGCGCCGGCGAGGCCGGTCACTCACATTCGCTGCGTCACCGGCGTCGGCCCCATGCGGCGCTCCAGGCTCAGGTCGGCGCACGCGTCAAGGGAGGTCCCGTATGTAGACTCGGGGCTGTGGCCATCGCTTGCCGGGCACCGGCGATTGTGGGTGTACGTCGAGAGTGGGCGAAGGATGCACAGGGAAACCAGCACTCTCTATTACAAGGAGCAAAGATGCGTTACGCATTCTTGAGAACATTCCTCGCCGGACTGTTCGGATTCGTCCTGACGGCGACCGGCGTGTGGGCAAGCCCGGCCGCCGAAGAGGAGCCGGCAGCCGCCATGGAGAAGGAAATGGTGACCGACCCCACCACCGGAAAGATGGTGACCGCGCCGGAGTACGGCGGGACTCTGACCTATCCGTATGTCATAGAATTCGAAAGCGACCCCTTTGTTGTTGGCGGCGCTGCGGCCTACCTCATAGGCGGTGTCAATGAGAATCTCGCCCGGCCGAACTGGGGACTTGCTCGGGAAGAACTCGCCTTTAACGGGCCCTACGTTCCTCTGTTTGCTTTCACCGGGGAGCTGGCGGAAAGTTGGGAAACGCCCGACCCACTGACGTACGTATTCCACATCCGTCAGGGCGTTCACTACGCTCTCGATCCAGACAGTGAGGCCAGTCGGCTGGTAGGTGGTCGAGAGCTCACTGCCGATGATGTCGTCTATACCTATCAGCGCATGACCGCTCGGGGTGACTTCACCGAACGTCCTACAATTTCCAGAGCAGCTATCGATCTGCCATGGGAATCGATAGAGGCCAGCGACAAATACACCGTTGTCATGAGGCTGACGGAGCCGTCGATCGGTGCGCTCGGGGCTATTATCAACGAAGGTTTGCACCAGATATTGCCTCGTGAGGTAATCGAGCAATACGGCGACTATACGGATTGGAAGAACGTGGTCGGCACCGGGCCCGTTATGCTGACCGACTACGTCGAAGGCGTCTCCAAAACCTTTACCAAGAATCCTGACTACTGGGGCTTCGACGAAAAATACCCGGAGAACCGCCTGCCATATGTTGACCAGATAAGGGCCGTCCTTATAGCAGAAGAAGCAACACGGATATCGGCACTACGCTCGGGTACGATTGATATGATACGCCTCTCTGGCGTCGAGATAAAGTCCCTCGACGTGGTAAAGGGCCTCCAGCGGACTAACCCCGACATTGCGATATGGCCATTTTACCAGCGGTCGCTGGATGCCATAACTCTGAACCCACAAAAAGCCCCCTTTGACGATATCAGAGTACGCCACGCGCTGCAGATGGCAATAGACCTGGAGACGATCAGCGATACCTACTATGGTGGTTTCGCCGACTGGCAACCACCGCGCTTCATTGGCGCCAAGGGGTTTTACACTGAATGGGAAGAGTGGCCCGCAGAGCTCAAGCAGTACTACACCTACGACCCGGCAGGGGCTGAGAGGCTCCTTGATGAGGCAGGATATCCGCGCGGTGCGGACGGCGTCCGATTCAAGTTCGAACATCAGCACCGTGACATCGGGGATTTGGGCTATGTAGAAATAGTCGCCGGCTACTGGGCTGATATTGGCATTGATGTAACGCTTAGTATTCACGAGTGGCCGAATCTCGCTGCTACTATGGCAGAAAGGAACTATGAGTCGATTTATGGCGGCATGGCCAGAGAGTCCCCGGACTGGGCCATGGGATTATATAACTCGGACTCGGTTCGGCTACGCACATATGTGGGCGGAGTCGAGAACCCTGTGCTGGCCGCCACCCAAGCTGCCTATTTCGGCGCCACTAGCATCGATGAGCAGATGCAGGCGGCAAGCGAGCATGGCATGGAGGTGATAAGGCATCACTATGTGATATGGGGTCCTATGGCTCCAGGGTATCAGGCCAGCCAGCCGTGGGTGAAAGGCTTTAACGGTGAAACCTTGAACACAGTCCAGTATGAGCAAAACGTCCTCACCCGCCTCTGGATCGACCAGGATCTGAAGCGAGAAATGGGCTTCTGAGCCGACGGCTTCGCCGTTGGCTTAAGGAGTCGCTGCGCGACTCCAAGGAAACTGCCAGCGGCGGTTTCAATTGCAGGCGCGCCAGGCGCGCCTGCGCCGCAACTCTCAGGCGATTGAATCAGCGTGTTGGCCCCTCTCACCCCGGGGTGGGAGGGGCCGGGTCGCGGTGACTGGGTCATGAGAGCCTACATCATCCGGCGGCTGCTGCTGGTCATCCCCACGTTGTTCATTCTGAGCGTGTTGGTGTTCCTGTCGGTCCGCTTCATCCCCGGCGACGTCATCGACGTCATGGCCGCCCGTATCGAGGCGATGGGCAGCGGCCAAGTCGACCGCGCGGCCATGGAACGCAGGCTCGGCCTGGACCTGCCGATCCACGTGCAGTACGGCCGCTGGATCGGCGACATCCTCCTGCGCGGCACCCTTGGCGAGTCGCTACTTGGCGGTTGGCGGATCGAGGAGCGCCTGCTGGGACGACTGCCGGTCACCGCCGAGCTCGGGCTGCTGGCCATCCTCATCGGCCTGGTCATCGCGCTGCCGGTGGGCATCTACTCGGCGATCCGCCAGTACACCGCCGCCGACTACGTGGGACGGTCGGTCGCCATCATGGGGCTGGCGACGCCCAACTTCTGGCTGGGAACGATGGTGATGATCTACCCGGCCATCTGGTGGGCGTGGTCGCCGCCGATGGAACTGATTCCGTTGGCCCAGGACCCGCTGGGCAACCTCGGCATGTTCCTGATCCCGAGCCTGATCCTGGGCACCTACCTGGCGGCCAGCACCATGCGCATGACGCGTACCATGATGCTGGAGGTGCTGCGCCAGGACTACATCCGCACGGCCTGGGCCAAGGGTCTGCTGGAGCGGTCGGTGATCCTGCGCCACGCCGTCAAGAACGCGATCATCCCGGTGGTGACGCTGGTGGGCATGCAGCTCCCGATCCTGGTGGGCGGCTCGGTGATCATCGAGAATATCTTCAACCTGCCGGGGCTGGGGCGGCTGATGCTGGACGCGCTGGGCGACCGCGACTACCCGGTGGTGTCGGCGATAAACCTGTTCTTCGCCACGGTCGTGGTGTTGGTCAACCTGGTGACCGATCTGCTGTACGCGTCGCTGGACCCGCGGATTCGCTACGAATGAGAAGGAAGGCCACTCCGTGACCCGGAACAACAGGCAATGCGATGCGCAGGCAGCGCCCACTGGCCAGCATTTCGGGTCAGCAGGAAACCCGATGCACGACGTTCGCCGGCTGGCGGCGCTGTTCGGGTGAGTCGGGCCGATGGGTGACGTATCGCAGTTGACCCCGGCCGTCGCCGACCCGGGCGCGGGCGAGGCTGGGCAAGCCGGGCTGAGGAAGTTCTTCGGGCGGCTGGTGCGCGAGCAGCCGCTGGGGACCGCCGGCGGCATCGTCATCCTGATCCTGGTGCTGGTCAGCATCTTCGCCGATTCGCTGGCGCCCTACCGCTACGAGGAGATCCACCTGCGCGACCGCCTGCAGGCCCCCTCCGCCGCGTACCTGCTGGGCACCGACCACGTCGGGCGCGACCTGTTGAGTCGCCTCATCCACGGGGCGCGGCTGTCGCTGACGGTGGGGCTGGCCGCCACCGCCCTCACCGTCGTGGTGGCGGTGCTGATCGGCGGCACCACCGGCTTCATCGGCGGCCGGCTGGACTTGGTGACGCAGCGCTTCGTCGACGCCTGGATGGCGTTCCCGGGGCTGCTGTTGCTGCTCACCATCATGTCGATTGCCGGCCGCGGCATGCTGCAGATCATCATCGTGCTGGGCGTGTCGGGCGGCATCCCGGCCTCCCGCGTGGTGCGCGGCGCGGTGCTGGGGGTGAAGGAGAACGCCTACTTCCAGGCCGCGCAGGCGATCGGCAGCTCGCGCCGGCGCTCGCTGCTGCGCCACGTGCTGCCCAACATCGCGGCCCCGATCATCATCATCTTCAGCATCAACGTCGGCGGCGTGATCATGTCGGAGGCCGCGCTGAGCTTCCTGGGTTTCGGCCTGCCGCCGGACATCCCGAGCTGGGGCGGCATGCTGAGCCGGGAGGGACGGCAGTACATGGAGATCGCGCCGCACCTGGCGCTGTGGCCGGGGGTGTGTCTGACCGTGGTCGTGTACAGCCTCAACATGTTCGGCGACGCGGTGCGCGACCTGCTGGACCCCCGCCTGCGCGGCCGCCTCGGCCGCTACGGCGCCGCCCGGAAGTAGCGGCGTCAGCTCTCGATTGATTGCTGTTGATTGTTCCGGCGGCTTTACCGGAACGGACGGTCGGCGTTACCATAGGATAGGCGAACGTACCCATGACCGACGGCAACGGACACCGCGATCCAGCGACCCCGCAGGAGATCTGGGAAATCCTGCGCGAAATCTCCGCAGTGCAGCAGGAGACTGCGCGCCGCATGCAGGAGACCGACCGCCGGTTGCAGGCGACTGATGAACTGATCACGCGGCAGACACGGGCCGCCGACCGGCGCATCGACGAGTTGGACAAGCTGTTCAACGGACAGTGGGGCAAGCTGATCGAGTCACTGGTGGAAGGCGACCTCGTGCGGCTCCTTCAGCAGCGCGGCATCGCGGTGCTGCACACGGTGACCAACCCGCGCCAGAACTACGGTGAGCGGCGCTGGGAGCTTGACATCGTGGCCGTCAACGGCGAAGAGGTCGTGGTGGTGGAGGTGAAGACCACCCTCAGGGTGCCCGACATCGATCGCTTCATGGCGCGGTTGAACGAGTTTTCGGAACTGATGCCGGAGTATGCTTCGCGCCGGATCTATGGGGCGGTCGCCTATCTGAAGGCGTACCAGGAGTCGGACGTGCGTGCCGAGCGTCTGGGCCTGTTCGTGATTCGTGCCACCGGCAGTAGTGCCAGCATCACCAACCGGGAGGGGTTTACGCCGCGCACGTTCGGCCACCCGAGCAGGGCACCCGGGGGTCACTAGCGCGGTCGTACCGGGGGCGCGACCTCTTGAGCCGCCTCATCCACGGGGCGCGGATGTCGTTGGCGGTGGGACTGGCCGCCACCGCGCTCAACGTCGTCGTGGCGGTGCTGGCCGGCGGCACCACCGGCTTCATCGGCGAGCGGCTGGACCTGGTGACTACCGGTATCGACCAGGAAGCCTTCCAGGCACTTCGCCAGCGGCTCGGAGAGTCGGATCGGACGTCCGAGTAACCTCCCTTCTTGACGAGCCGTACCACTGGAGACTCCCCCGTATTGCGCTCCGTATGGTCGATCACATGCAAGGCGGCGAGAATCGACCGCGGGCCGTAACGGCGGTACCGGTCGGGATGGGCTCGGCTGCTCGGCTGCAGCCGGGTGCGAACGCCGAACGCGGTAGCGTGGTCCGAAAGAGCCGGCCGGCGGGCAATGCTCGAGTGTCGGGTTTCATCGTCTTCCATGGCATGGAGTGCCCGTACAGATTCGGAACGAGAGTGGAGACGGTGCGAGGCAGCTCGCCGTACCGACAGATTGCGAACACGGAGAGAAATCGGAAAGAGTTGGGCGCACCCCTTGACGCGATTTTCGGTGCTCGTAAGCGCCCGCCACAGCCCGCGGCGGCCCCTCCGACTGTTCCGAAAACGACTCGGGCTCCGTGGACGCGGCAGCGCGCCGCTGAGCGGTCTTCCAGGCGTCGTTTCACCGCCACCGAGGACTCGGTAAAATCGGCTATTTTGACGCGAGCCAGCCCGCGCGGCGCGATACGGAGGTGGTGGAGCGGAACGTGGCGCACCCGGACAGGAGCGCTGTCGTTCGACAGCGCGAAGTCGAGCAGGATGACGCATCGTCCGCGGCGGCGGTGCGGGATGGCGTGTCCGGTCCTTCGGCGCCGAAGCGCCCATCGGGGGCCGGGCACGGCAGCGGGTCACCGGCGACGGCACCGAATAGCGGCGATCACACTACTTCGGCGCCGAGAGCGCCGCGAGCAAGCCGAGTTCGGTCGCACTTCCCGTGCGGCGGCGGGGGCCGGCAGCGGGAGAGCCGCTTCTGCGGCGAAGCCGTATACGGAAGCCGAGGCCGGCGGCACGAAGTCCGCGGTGGTGCGCAGCAGCAACGGGCACACCACTTCGCCGGCGAAGCAGGTTGCGCAGGATGAGGACGCGCACATCGAGGTAGCGGAGCACCTTTGTCGCGCCGCCGTTCCCGCCCCTGAACGCCAGCGGGAGACAGACCACGCATGCGGACAACCAAAGGCGATGCACGGCGGCGGCCGGGCTGCTTCGCCGACGAAACGGCCAGGGCGAGCCGACGAAGATGGCCGGGGCGCGGCGGGACCGCAGTTCGACGCCGGCAAACGCGGCGCTTCGCGGGCGCCGGTACGGGGCCACGACCGGTACACGAGTTCGGCAGCGAAGCGGCTGGCGTACGCAGCCGGGCAAGGCGCGTTGGGCCGGTCGCCGGCCCTGGAGCGGCACCTCGCCGCGTTGAACGGCTTCGGCGCGTTGCCGGGCTCCCGCTCACGGTACATCCCGGTGGCCGTGAGGCGGGATGTGTGGCGCCGCGACAACGGTTGTTGCAGCTCCGTCGACCCGCACAGCGGACGGCGCTGCGGTTCACGCTATCGGCTGGAGATCGACCAAGGAGCGGGTGTCGAAGTGGGACCGGCTGACCGCGCACAAGATCGTGGTCGGCGATCCGGACGAACTCGTGCACATGGACTGGTCCCACGAGTGGCGCGGCAACCGTGTACCTTGATACTCACGTGGTTGTCTGGCTGTACGAGAAGGATGAGGCGCGCTCAACATGTTCGGCGACGCGGTGCGCGACCTGCTGGATCCCCGCCTGCGCGGCCGCCACGGCGCCGGCCGGGAGTAGCGGAATCAACACCCGATTGATCGCTCTACATCTGCACGTGCTATGGTAACGTGGCTGGTGGCAGCCACGTAGATAATGAAGACGGGTGTTGACAAGGCAAGAGAATACGCAGCGCTGGTTCGTGCAAGGCTCGGCGATCATGTCAAACAAATCGTGTTGTTCGGTTCGCACGCGCGCGGCGATGGCACGGAGTATTCGGACTACGACTTTCTGGTCGTAGTTGACACGCGCACGCGAACTGTTCGCGACGCCATTCTGGACGTCGGAGTTCAGATGCTGAACGACTACGACCAACTGTTTGCGGCGCTGGTGTACAGCGAGGAAGAGTGGCGCGAGCTTAGCCGATTTCCCCTCGGCTGGAACATTCGGCACGAAGGCACACGGGTATGAGCGCATTCGAGCCAACCGGACAGGTGCTCGACGCCATGCTCGCCAAAGCGGATGAACGGTTGTCAACGGCACGGCGTGACTTCGCAGCCGCGGCGTTCGGCGATGCGGCATCGCGCGCGTACTATGCGGTGTTTCACGCGATAAGCGCGCTGCTTGCGACCCGAGGCCTCACGTACTCATCTCACTCGCAGACTATCGGCGGGTTCAATCGCGAGTTCGTGAAAACAGGCGTGTTTCCCCCTGACACATCACGCAAGCTGCAACGTCTGTTCCAGGACCGCCAGACGGCCGACTATGACTGGTACCATCACATCGAAGAAGCTGACGCTGGTGTGGCTGTCAGCGACGCTGAGAGCATCGTGTCCCGGTGCAGGCAACAGGTCGCCAACTGGCAGCGGGAGCACCGGCGCGAGGATAGCCGTACGTGATGAACACACCGGCACCGGCCATGGCTTGCTCCGTGTCGCCGGTCTCGGCATGGTCGAATCATATGCAATGCGGCGAGGAGCCGGAGCAGAATCGACCGCGGGCCGTAACGGCGGCACCGGTCCGGATGGGCTTGGTCGGGAGCTCACTGCCGATGATGTCGTCTATAGCTATCAGCGCAATACCGCTCAGGGTGACTTCACCGAACGTCCTACAGTAACCAGAACAGCTTTCGATCTGCCGTGGGAATCGATAGCGGCCAGCGACAAATACACGGTTGTCATGAGGCTGACGGAGCCGTCGATCGGTGCGCTCGAGGCTATCATCAACGAAGGTTTGCACTGGATATTGCCTCGTGAGGTAATCGAGCAATACGGAGACTATACGGACTGGAAGAACGTGGTCGGCACCGGGCCCGTTATGCTGACCGACTGGCCGGCCGTATCGCGGCAATGGGCGGCGGGCAAGTCGACCGCGCGGCCATGGAGCGCAGGCTCGGCCTGGACCTGCCGATCTACGTGCAGTACGGGCGCTGGATCGGCGACATCCTCCTGCGCGGTACCCTCGGCGAGTCGCTGCTGGGCGGTTGGCGGATCGAGGAGCGCATGCTGGGACGACTGCCGGTCACTGCCGAGCTCGGGCTGCTGGCCATCCTCATCGGCCTGGTCATCGCGCTGCCGGTGGGCATCTACCCGGCGGTGCGCCAGTACACCGCCGCCGACTACGTGGGCGGTCGTTCGCCATCATGGGACTGGCCACACCCAACTTCTGGCTGGGAACGATGGTGATGATCTACCCGGCCATCTGGTGGGCGTGGTCGCCACCGATGGAACTGATTCCGTTGGCCCAGGGCCCGCTCGGCAATCTCGGCATGTTCCTGATCCCCAGCCTGATCCTCGGCACCTACCTGGCGGCCAGCACCATGCGCATGACGCGCACCATGATGCTGGAGGTGCTGCGCCAGGACTACATCAGGACCGCCTGGGCCAAGGGGCCCGGCTGGTGCGCGAGCAGCCTCTGGGCACCGCCGGCGGCATCGTCATCCTGCTCCTGGTGCTGGTCAGCATCTTCGCCGATTCGCTGGCGCCCTACCGCTTCGAGGAGATCCACCTGCGCGACCGCCTGCAGGCCCCCTCCGCCGCGTACCTGCTGGGCACCGACCACGTCGGGCGCGACCTGCTGAGCCGCCTCATCCACGGGGCGCGGCTGTCGCTGACGGTGGGGCTGGCCGCCACCGCGCTCACCGTCGTGGTGGCGGTGCTGGTCGGCGGCACCACCGGCTTCATCGGCGGCCGGCTGGACCTGGTGACGCAGCGCTTCGTCGATGCCTGGATGGCGTTCCCGGGGCTGCTGTTGCTGCTCACCATCATGTCGATTGCCGGTCGCGGCATGCTGCGGATCATCATCGTGCTGGGCGTGTCGGGCGGCATCCCGGCCTCGCGGGTGGTGCGCGGCGCGGTGCTGGGGGTGAAGGAGAACGCCTACTTCCAGGCGGCGCAGGCGATCGGCAGCTCGCGCCGGCGCTCGCTGCTGCGCCACGTGCTGCCCAACATCGCCGCGCCGATCATCATCATCTTCAGCATCAACGTGGGCGGGGTGATCATGTCGGAGGCGGCGCTGAGCTTCCTGGGCTTCGGCCTGCCGCCGGACATCCCGAGCTGGGGCGGCATGCTGAGCCGGGAGGGGCGCCAGTACATGGAGATCGCGCCGCATCTGGCGCTGTGGCCGGGGGTGTGTCTGACCGTGGTGGTGTACAGTCTCAACATGTTCGGCGACGCGGTGCGCGACCTGCTGGACCCCCGCCTGCGCGGCCGCCTCGGCCGCTACGGCGCCGGCAGGAAGTAGGATCAAGAACGCTTACAGCCACCGGGCTACCCCGGAGCACCCGTCAACCCCGACTTCCGGCCCCGGCTCGGGTGCATTCCTCAGTACGGTAGCGGCGTGCAGACTGTGTTCGGGGCTGCGGCGCGGAGCCGTCAGTCCAGCGAGCGAGGCTTCTGGCGCAGGTTCATCACCGCTGTAACGATAATCGCGTCGCCGTGAACGTAGTAGAGAATCCCGTAAGGAAATCGGTCGACGAGGGCGCGACGAGTGCGTTCTGCGATCAACGCCCAGGCGCGAGGGAATTGAAGAATCCGCTCCAGCGTCCGCTCGACCTCAAGAGCAAACTCGTGTCCGAGATCGGAACGTTGCTCGTTGTAGTACGATATGGCTTCGACCCATTCGGTTCTCGCCTGAGGGAGGAACTCAACCGTCACGGCCGTGAAGGTGTCGCTTGACCTGATCGTAGGGGATGGTCTTGGCGTCACCTGCGAGATAGGCATCGATCCGTCGTTCGGACTCCCGTGCCCAGGCCGACTCGACCTCGCGTTCCCGTTCAGACCGTAGACTCCGATAGAGCTGATCGATGACCTCTGCTCGTTCGAGGGGCGAGAGGGCAAGCGCGTTGGCGACTACGGTTTGAGACCTCTCAGTCATCGGAGCAATTATACCTGGACAGCGCACAACGGGACAGTACCGCCGAGGTCTACCGCCCGGGCACGCTCGAGGAACTCGTCTTCCAGCCCCTACCCTGCCAACACGAATCACCCGAGTCCGCCGGATGAACTCCGGATCCTCGACCCGCAAGACGAAACCCGCGGCCTGCATGGCGGATGCGAACCGCTGCGGATCGTCGGGTTCCAGCTTGACGGTGACGTCGACGTTGGCGCTCAGACGGGGCACGCCGTACGCGGTGACTGCCTGCGCGCCGAACCCGTACCAGCGCCCTCGGCCTGCAAGCACCTTTGCCAGTGCGGTCAGAAGTTCAACTGCGGCCGGTGGAAGCGGCACGGGTGAACAGCTCGGCCAAGCGTACGTGGGCGAGCAGGTCCTGCTTCCGGGAGGCGGCATCGGGCCACTCCGGATTGTGCAGCAGTGCTTGTTTGCGCAACTCGTCGGCGATGCGCAGCCCTTCCAGCGGTCCGTAGCGGGCGATGCGCTCGGCCCAATACGCGTCGTTGGCAGCACGTGCCGTTCGCCACTCGCGAGCCATGTAGTCGCGAATGCCACGGCTGATCATGGTGGCAGTGTAGCATGGTGCGTCGAACAGCGCTTCGTCGACGCCTCGATCGGCAGTGGAGGATGAGGTTCACCAGTCTTCCAACCTCCCCACAGCCAACTGGGCGCGGACGCCCAGTTGACGCTATCCGGCAGGAGCCGCGGCGGGGAGGGGTCGAGAGTGACGAGCCAGCGGGGCGGGCGGCATCCCGACGTCCCGGGTGGTGCGCGGCGCGGTGCCGGGGGTGAAGGAGAACGTCTACTTTCAGGCCGCGCAGGCGATCGGCAGCTCGCGCCGGCGCTCGCTGCTGCGCCGCGTGCTGCCCAACATCGCGGCGCCGATTATCATCATCTTCAGCATCAACGTGGGCGGGGTGATCATGGCGGAGGCGGCGCTGAGCTTCCTGGGTTTCGGTCTGCCGCCGGACATCCCGAGCTGGGGCGGGATGCTGAGCCGGGAGGGGCGTCAGTACATGGAGATCGCGCCGCACCTGGCGCTGTGGCCGGGGGCGTGCGGCGTTGCTGATGGCGGCGCAGTACATGGGCGAGTTGGCAAGGAGCGGACGGACGGCCCCGTTCGGAGCCATCGTGAGGTATGTCATCACGACGCAGGACAAGCAGACCGTGAGGGAGTTCGGCGAGGCGTTGCGACGGCACGTGCCAGGACCGGGAGGAGACATGAAGACGTACGCAGAAGAGTTGCTCCAGGAAGGACTCCGGAAGGGTCGCCAGGAAGGCCGCCAGGAAGGTCGCCAAGAAGGTCAGCTTGGCACGATCGAGAACTTCCTGCGGGCCGGAATCGAGTGGTCGATCATCGAGGAAGCTACCGGTATCGACCAGGAAGCCTTCCAGGCACTTCGCCAGCGGCTCGGAGAGTCGGATCGGACGTCCGAGTAACCTCCCTTCTCGACGAGCCGTACCACTGGCGACTCCCCCGTATTACGCTCCGATCATATGCAAGGCGGCGAGAATCGACCGCGGGCCGTAACGGCGGTACCGGTCGGGATGGGCGGGCTCGGCTGCTCGGCTCCAGCCGATGGATCCAGCGCGACTTGACAGCTCGTTGCGCGTGGCTTATGGTGGCCCTCTGTCGGAGAACAGCCTTATGTGGACGATGCAATACCATAAGCACGTGAGGACGCCACCGGTTGCCGCGACCGGTGTGTCCTACCTCCCCCAAGCATTTACACGAAATTCACTAACCCCTCGCACTGACCGGGCCGGGCGCCCCGCGCGCCGCTTCGTCTGCACCGCTCTTCTTACCGCTCTTACCACCTGCACACTGCACCGTCGGCGTTGCCGGTTACTCACTTTCGTTGCGCCGCAGAACACCGCCCCACGCGGTGCTCCGGGCTCAGGTCCGCGCACGCGTTCAAGGAGGTGCCGGATGTCGAAGTAGCTCGGGGCTGGCGCCGTCGCTTTCCGGGCACCGGAGATTGCCGGTGCGCCTCGAGAGTGGGCGACGGATGCACAGCGAGACCAGCACTCTCGAATTGCAGGAGGCAAAGATGCAACACGCAATCTTGCGAAAGATCCTGGCGGTACTGATCGGTCTCGGTCTGGCCGCGACCGGCCTCTGGGCCGCTGCCAGCGAAGAGGCACCGGCAGCCGCCGCCGGGAAGGAGATGGTGACCGACCCCACTACCGGAAACCAGGTGGTGGCGCCGGGCTATGGCGGAACACTGACCCTGCCCTACAAGCTTCCAGACATTGCTCCCACTGACCCCTTTTATGACGGTGGACGCCCGACATGGTGGATCAGTGGCGTTAATGAGAAACTCGCCTACGCGAACTGGGCAATAGATAGGGACGAATTTGATTTCAGTTCCTATTACTACCCTTTTAGCGTCATGACAGGGAACCTGGTGGAAAGCTGGGCAACACCCGACCCACTAACTATCGTCTTCCACATCCGCAAGGGCGTTCACTGGCACAATAAGGCACCGATGAACGGTCGGGAGCTGACTGCCGGTGATGTCGAGTATAACTTTCGGCGCATTAAGGGTTGGGGCAAGGAGGGAGTTCCATTACAGCAGTTCGACATATTCCGCATGCCAGTCGAATCGATAACGGCCACCGACGAATCGACGGTTGTCGTCAAGATGGAGCAGCCATCCCTCGATGCAGTGCCCTCTTTTACAACCGGAACCATGGCTTTTATATTGCCCCCCGAGGTAATCGAACAACACGGCGACTACAAGGATTGGCGGAACATGGTCGGCACCGGGCCCTTTATGCTGACTGACTTGGTCGAAGGCGTCTCCAGGACCTATATCAAGAATCCTGACTACTGGGGCCACGACCCAAAGTACCCGGAGAACCGGTTGCCCTATGTTGACGAAGTAAGGCATCTGTATATGGGAGACGAAGCGACACTGCTCGCCGCCCTACGCTCGGCCAGCATTGACATGGTACATACTTCCGGGGGCATGTCCGTGGGATCCATCGATACGGTACGGAGCCTCCAGCGGACTAATCCAGAACTCCAGGTGGGCCCTTTTTGGATTTACAATAATAGCTCTGCTTCCATGAACACGCGCAACCCGCCCTTTGACGACATCAGGGTACGCCAGGCCATGCAGATGGCAGTGGACCGGGAGACGATCAACGAGACTTACTATAGCGGTCTTGGGAAGCCAACACCAACGGGAGTCATCGGAGATAACCTTAAGGGATTTTACGTCCCGTTTGAAGAGTGGCCCGAAGAGGTCAAGAAAACCTATAGGTATGACCCGGAAGGGGCGGAAGCATTGCTTGATGCGGCTGGATATCCGCGCGGTGCGGACGGCGTTCGATTCAAGACCACGTATGTTTTCCGTGGCGTTTTTGATATAGGCATTATAGAAGTACTTGCCGGCTACTGGGATGAAATTGGCGTTAGTGTAGCGATTACTCCATATGACAGTCCGACTTGGCAAGCCCTTGTATCAGACCACTCGTATGAAATGGCCACCGGGGCCGTGAACGCGAGTCTTACCCCGGCCGCAGTCATGGGCTGGTATAGCTGGGCTGCGAAGGCGTTAACGCTGGAAACGGCCGGCGGAGGTGCGCCGGAGTTGGACGCTGCCCATGATAGCTTTTTCGCCGCTACCAGCATTGAGGAGCAGCAGAAGTTCGCCAAAGAGTACGACATGTTTATAATACGGAATCAGTTCAATGTAATGGGTCCTAAAGCTCCCATGTTTCAGTTCGCCCATCCGTGGGTGAAAGGTTGGAACGGTGAAGCCAACATGGCCAACTGGAACGATTATACGATCTTCGCCCGCTTTTGGATCGACCAGGATCTGAAGAAAGAAATGGGGTTTTAGTAATCGCATCGTAGTACAACTGATTTCCGGTCCCCGCCCGTGTCGAGCCCATACTGCGTAGGCGGTGAGCGGGGCGAACGCTGATGCAGCCAGGCGGGTAGCAACTGGTAAACGGTGGGATGGCGGCACCAGTCTGCCATCCCACTTTCAATATAAGAAACCGCCGATACATACAGGGAGGCTAGAGATTCACTGTTAAACCAATGCTGAGGTGTATGACATGAGAGCCTATATCATCAGGAGGGTATTGCTGATCATCCCCACCCTGTTCATATTGACCGTCCTGGTCTTTCTGTCGGTCCGCTTCATCCCGGGTGATGTCATAGACATAATGGCCAGCAGGTTGGACCATGCGATGGCCGCGTTTGACCGTGAAGCTGTTGAGCGTGCGCTGGGATTAGACCAACCTGTGTACGTGCAGTATGGACGCTGGATAGGAGTCTTGCCGACCCCTGACTGGGTTACCGGTGAGTCCCACTTCAAAGGTCTCCTCCAGGGCAACCTTGGCCACTCACTGGTTGGCGGCGGTTACGCGATAGGGGAGAGGATCGTAGATAGATTGCCGGTTACCTTCGAGCTCGGGTTGCTGGCCATCCTCATCGGCCTGGTCATCGCGCTGCCGGTCGGCATCTACTCGGCGGTGCGGCAGTACACCGCTGCCGACTACGTGGGACGATCGGTCGCCATCATGGGGCTGGCGACGCCCAACTTCTGGCTGGGAACGATGGTGATGATCTACCCGGCCATCTGGTGGGCGTGGGCGCCGCCGATGGAGTTTGTTTCATTCTCCGAAGACCCACTGGGCAACCTCGGCATGTTCCTGATTCCCAGCCTGATCCTCGGCACCTACCTGGCGGCCAGCACCATGCGCATGACCCGCACCATGATGCTGGAGGTGCTGCGCCAGGACTACATCAGGACCGCCTGGGCCAAGGGGCTGCTGGAGCGGTCGGTAATCCTGCGCCACGCGGTCAAGAACGCCATCATCCCGGTGGTGACGCTGGTGGGCATGCAGATCCCGATTCTGGTGGGCGGCTCGGTGATCATCGAGAACATCTTCAACCTGCCGGGGCTGGGACGGCTGATGCTGGATACGCTCACAGACAGAGACTACCCGGTGGTCTCGGGGCTGAACCTGTTCTTCGCCACGGTCGTCGTCTTGGTCAATCTCCTGACCGATCTGCTGTACGCGGCGCTGGACCCGCGGATTCGCTACGAATGAGCCGGGCCGATGGATGACGGTGGGTGACGATGGGTGACGATGGGTGACGATGGGTGACGTATCCCGGCTGACGCCGGCCGGCGCCGAGCCGGTCGCGGGGGCGGCTGCGACGGGGCGGGCGGGGCTGAGGAAGTTCTTCGGGCGGCTGGTGCGCGAGCAGCCGCTGGGCACCGCCGGCGGCATCGTCATCCTGCTCCTGGTGCTGGTCAGCATCTTCGCCGATTCGCTGGCGCCCTATCGCTACCAGGAGATCCACCTGCGCGACCGCTTGCAGGGCCCGTCGGCGCAGTACCTGCTGGGCACCGACCACGCGGGGCGGGACTTCCTGAGCCGCCTCATCCACGGGGCGCGGATGTCGTTGACGGTGGGACTGGCCGCCACCGCGCTCAACGTCGTGGTGGCGGTGCTGGTCGGCGGTACCACCGGCTTCATCGGCGGCCGGCTGGACCTGGTGACGCAGCGCTTCGTCGACGCCTGGATGGCGTTCCCGGGACTGCTGTTGCTGCTCACCATCATGTCGATTGCCGGCCGCGGCATGCTGCAGATCATCATCGTGCTGGGGGTATCGGGCGGCATCCCGGCCTCGCGCGTGGTGCGCGGCGCGGTGCTGGGGGTGAAGGAGAACGTTTACTTCCAGGCGGCGCAGGCGATCGGCAGCTCGCGCCGGCGCTCGCTGCTGCGCCACGTGCTGCCCAACATCGCGGCGCCGATCATCATCATCTTCAGCATCAACGTGGGCGGGGTGATCATGTCGGAGGCGGCGCTGAGCTTTCTGGGGTTCGGCCTGCCGGCGGACGTGCCGAGCTGGGGCGGCATGCTCAGCCGCGAGGGGCGGAAGTACATGGAGATCGCGCCGCACCTGGCGCTGTGGCCGGGGGTATGCCTGACCGTGGTGGTGTACAGCCTCAACATGTTCGGCGACGCGGTGCGCGACCTGCTCGACCCCCGCCTGCGCGGCCGCCTCGGCCGCTACGGCGCCGCCCGGAAGTAGCGGCGTCAGCTCTCGATTTGATTGCTGTTGATTGTTCCGGCGGCTTTACCGGAACGGACGGTCGGCGCTACAATAGGATAAGCGAACGTACCCATGACCGACGGCAACGGACACCGCGATCCAGCGACCCCGCAGGAGATCTGGAACGTCCATCAGGCCAAGACCAATTTCTCGCGATTGCTGGAGCGTGTCCGGCGCGGTGAAGAGATCGTGATCGCCAAGGCTGGCAAGCCCGTGGCCAAGCTCATTGCGTACCACGACGCCGGAGCGCCGAGACGCGGTGGCCAGTGGCACGGCCGCGTAAAGTTCGCCGCCGACTTCGACGAGTTGCCGGCCGAGCTGACGGACGCGTTCTCCGGCCGCCGCGATTGAAATCGCGATTTCCATGCTGTTGCTCGATACCCACGTTCTGCTGTGGTGGCTGGATGATCCGGCGTCGCTGGAAGCACCGGCCCGCAGGCTCATCGCCGACCCGCGCAACCGTGTGTTCGTGAGCGCGGCGGTGGCATGGGAGATTACCATCAAGCGCCAGCTCGGCAAGCTGGAGGCGCCGGACGATCTCGAAGCCGCACTCGAACAGGAGCGCTTTCAGCACCTGCCGATCACGGTCGGCCACGCGCTGGTGGTAGCCGAGTTGCCGGCGATTCATGGCGACCCCTTCGACCGTATCCAGATTGCACAAGCTCGTCTGGATGCGCTGACCATCGTCACCCGCGACGAGACGATCCCCCGCTACGACGTGCCCTGCCTGCGCGCGTGAACAAGGTGATGGCCCATGGCGAACCCGTTTCGTCCCGGCCCGGCCTACGTGCAGCGCCTTGCCAGCCGGGCGCCTCGCCGCTCTCGGTGCGACGCCGGGTTCCACCACGGGCTGCTGTGGTGCTACGATCAGCGAATACCACAGGAGGTATCGAACTTGGTAACCCATGGAAGACTTGGGATGGCGGCTGTTGCCGCCGTGTTGGCACTCTCTTTGGCGGCGACGCACGCCTGGGCGGCGGGGGAAGCGGACTCCGCAGCGGCGGGCAGCACCGCCGAGTCGGGCTACACGCTGCCGATCGTGGAGCCGGGCAGCGTTACGCTGAGCTACGCCGGCTGGGAGCATCCGGTCGGGTTCGGCGACGGCCCGGTCTGGCAGCAGATCCTGGAGGACACCGGCGTCGAGATCGACTGGCAGGTGGTGCCCAGCAACGAATACACCACCTTCATCAAGACCAGGATTGCCGCCGCGGCGGACCTGCCCGACATGCTGACCCTGGGCTGGAACTACGTGGTCGGCAGTCCGGTGGACCTGCACGCCCAGGGGGCGACCATCAAGCTGACCGAGCTGGTGAACCGCTATGCGCCCAACACCAAGCGGCTGCTGGAGGAATTCACCGAGATGCGGCCCGCCCTGGTGGCGCCGGACGGCGAGGTCTACGCCACCGCCGCGCGCACGGTGCCGCCGATCAGCAACTACAAGAACTGGTACATCCGCGAGGACTGGCTGGAGAAGCTGGGGCTGGACAAGCCGGAGACCCTGGAGGAGTGGCTCACCGTGGCGAAGGCGTTCGCGACCCAGGATCCCAACGGCAACGGCGAGCAGGACGAGGTTGCGCTCAGCCCGCGGTCGCTGTGGCAGCTTGAGTGGTTCGGCTCGTCCGGTCTCGACCTGGACATCTACTACAGCTTCGGATTCTCGCTCGACAACGGCGTGCTCTCCTACGACTACATCAGCCCCAAGTACCGCGACTATCTCGCGTTCCTGAACGAGCTGTACGAGGCCGGCGCCATGGCGCAGGAGGTCACCCAGTCGGGACAGATCCAGAATTCGCTGAACGCGGACGACCGCCTGGGCGGCTTCTGGACCGGCATCGGCGGGGTATTGTTCAGGAACCGCCTGCTGCGCGAGTCCGACATCGCCGGCACGTACACGTGGACACCCCTCCCCAAGAACCCGCAAGGAGTGTCCCGCTACGTGCACGAGCCGCTGGTCGGCGCCGCTACGGTGATCACCAGCCAGAGCAAGAACCCGGAGGTCGCCATCAAGTGGCTGGACTACGTGTGGGCGAGCCCGGAGGGCTACCTGTACGCCAACTACGGCCTCGAAGGCGAGCACTACAACATCAACCCACAGAAGAGTTCCGCTTCGCCGTGGCTGAAGCACTTCGCCGGCCTGCCCGAGTACAGCGACGCCATCCGCAACAACCCGGAAGGCAAGTCGGTGCAGTCGGTGCTGGCGGACATCGGTTCGTTCAACCATCCGCTGTACGCCGATGACGACGAGTCGTTCGCGGCGCGCTTCTCGGAGGATCCGTTCTCGTACGAGCTGACCCAGCTCGCCGCGCCGATCGCGGTGTCGCCGTTTCCGCGCTACCTCGGTTCGCCGGAACAGGATCGGCGCCTGCGCGCCCTGCGCGAGGAGATCAACCCGACCCAGGAAGAGTGGACGTTCAAGTTCATTACCGGGCAGGAGTCGCTCGACCGGTTCGACGACTACGTCGCCACCATGAAGCGGGTCGGCGTCGACGAGCTGGTGGAAATCATCCAGCAGCAGCACGACGACTACACCGCGTCGCTCAGGTAGCCGCTCATCCGTTCTGATGACCGCCCCGGGGCCGCACCGCCGCCTCGGGGCGAATCCTTGGCCCAACCCGAGGTCGTGCCGTCGCCGGCGCAGGTGCGCGGATCCCCGCGCGTGAACCGATTGACCAAGGCGCTGTTCCAGGACCGCTACCTGTGGCTGCTGGCGGTGCCGGCGGTGGTGTACTACATCCTGTTCCACTACCTGCCGATGTACGGGCTGCTGATCGCGTTCAAGGACTTCAGCCCGTTTCTCGGCATTCTGCGCAGCCCGTGGGTCGGGTTCGTGTGGTTCGAGCAGTTCTTTACCTCGATCCACTTCGTGCGCACGGTGCGCAACACGCTGCTGCTCAATTTCTACGGCTTCTTCTTCAACTTCACGGTGCCGATCATCTTCGCGCTGCTGTTGAACGAGGTGCACAACAGCCTGTTTCGGCGCTGGGTACAGACCATCAGCTACATCCCGCACTTCGTCTCCATCGTGGTGGTGGTGGGGCTGATCAACGCCATGTTCAACACCGAGAACGGCCTGGTGAACACGGTGATGGGGCGGCTGGGGATGGAGCCGGTGCCGTTCCTGATCCTGCCGGGCTGGTTCCGGCCGCTGTACATCGGGTCCGACATCTGGCAGCACTTCGGCTGGCGCGCCATCATCTACCTGGCCGCGCTCACCGCCATCGACCAGGAGCAGTACGACGCCGCCTGGGTGGACGGCGCCAACCGCTGGCAGCAACTGCGCTTCATCACGCTGCCGGGCATCGCGCCCACCATCATCATCCTGATGATCCTGTACGTCGGGCAGATGATGTCGGTGGGGTTCGAGAAGATCCTCTTGATGTACGGCCCCGGCACCTACGAGACCGCGGACGTGATCGCGACGTTCGTGTATCGGCGCGGCATCGCCGGCGGCGACTACAGCTTCGCCGCGGCGGCGGGACTGTTCAACTCGGTGATCAACCTGGGTCTGATCCTGTTCGTCAACCGGCTCAGCAGGCAGTTCACGGGGACCAGCCTGTGGTAGGCGCGTGGCCGTGGTGAGCGCATCATGAACATCCGCTATCGCCGCAACCTGGCCGAGCGGCTCGCCGAGTACGCCATCGCGCTGGTGCTGGCGGTGGCCGCGCTGGTCACCATCTTCCCGATCCTGTACGTGTTCAGCAACTCGATCAGCGGCAGCCGCGCGATCCTGGGCGGCACGGTGTGGCTGTGGCCCCAGGACATCACCTGGGTCGGCTACCAGACCGTGGTGAAGTCGACCGAGGTGTGGCGCGCCTACTACAACACGCTGTGGTACACCAGCGTCGGCACCGCGCTCAACGTCGCGATCACGATGATGGTCTCCTATCCGCTGTCGCGGCGTGCGTTCAGCGGGCGCGGACTGCTGATGTTCTTCATCGCCTTCACCATGTGGTTCAGCGGCGGCATCATTCCCACCTTCATCATCGTGCGCAACCTGGGGCTGTACGCGACCCGCTGGGCGATGGTGCTGCCGACCGCGGCCGCGGCGTGGAACATCATCATCACCCGCACCTACCTGCAGAGCAACATCGACGACTCGATCCCGGAGTCGGCCAAGATCGACGGCGCCAACGACCTGACCATCTTCTTCCGCATCGTGGTGCCGGTGTCGAGCACGATCATCGCCGTGAACGTGCTGTTCTACGCGGTCGGGCACTGGAACGCCTACTTCCCGGCCTTGATCTACCTGCCCGATCCCGACCTGCACCCGCTGCAGATGGTCCTGCGCAGGCTCCTGATCCTGCCGCCCGAGGAGGAAGAGCGGATGGCGTTCGAGGCGATCGCCGGCGTCACCCGCAACCGCTTCGTGGTGATCATGGTGGGCACGCTGCCGATTCTGGCCGTGTACCCGTTCCTGCAGCGCTACTTCATCAAGGGCGTGATGATCGGCGCCCTCAAAGGCTGACCGGAGCGAACAAATCTGCCACCATCGGTTCATATTGCGGTATGGTCTGCGGCACAGCAGAGGACAGGAGGATTGTAATGGCTGACAAGCAGGCGCCGGCGGGGCTGGCGGATCTGGAACGGGACGGATTTGTGCTGGTGCGCGGCGCGCTCGACGGCGACACGGTGGCGGCGTGGAAGCACAAGCTGTACGACATGCACCGCCGCGGCCTGAACGAAATCGACAACAGCGTCGGCAACGTGGCGTTCGAGAGCCTGCTGAAGCTGGAGCCGGAGCTGGCGCTCGGCGTGGTCGGCCACCCGAGCGTCGCCCCCTACCTCAAGGCGATGCTCGGCAAGCAGTGCCAGCTCCGCTCGCTACGCGCCCACATCAACCCGCGCGCCTACCGCCAGGAGTGGCACATGGACTTCGCCGACTACCACTACCAGGAGCGCAACGCCGGGGCGGCGCGGCCGCTGCGCGCGCTGTGCATGAACACCACCTTCTACCTGACCGACAACACCCCGGAGCGGGGCCGGCTCACGTTTCTGAAGAACTACGTCGACCGCCTGCTGCCGGACGAGCTGCTGCCGTACATCCACTACACCGACGACCGCAGCAACCCGTTCCAGGCGTGGTGCGACGCGCAGCCGCAGGAGCACCTGTACCCGCTCGCCGGCGACGCCATCGTGTTCTTCGCCCACATTCCCCACCAGGGGGTCAAGTTCGGCGACGACCCGGAGGACGACATCCGCGCCAACCTGGTGCTGCACTTCCAGCAGAACCCGATGTATCCCGGCATCAAGTTCGTCAGCAGCCCCGACTTCACCCTGCAAACCCTCGGCTACGCCGCCACCTTCCCCTTCGCCGACCCGTAGCCCGCCGCAGCGTTCGGCACCTTGGCAACTACGAACCGTTGCAACCACAAAGCGTTGTGAGTATTCAGGAGCAGCGATGCGAATCATGCGACGCGACCTAGCGTCTCAGCCGGCCGGCTCGATACACGGCCTTCGCTTTTCAACGCAGATTACGTATAGTTGGGATCGTGCTGTTCATTGAGACTTCGGAGTTCACCAAGCAATTGCCGGGTCATCTTGATGACGACAGCTACGCCGCGTTGCAGACGTTTCTCAGTGCGCATCCGGATGCCGGGTCGATCATTCGTGGGTCAGGTGGTATCCGGAAGATACGCTGGAGGACCAGGGGCAGAGGTAAACGAAGTGGCATCCGGGTCATCTACTACTGGCTCGTTGCCGACGACCATATCTATCTGCTCACTCTGTACGGCAAGGGAGTGAAGGACGACCTCTCGCCGGCCGAACGGGCCGCGTGGCGCAAGGTCGTCGAGGAGATCAAGCATGGCTGAACGGGATATCGCCGCGGAAGTCCTCAAAGGGCTACGCGAGGTTCAGGAGTACCGAGCGGACACGCGCACGTTGCGGACGACGCGCGTCGAGGCCGCGCCGCTGCCCGGACTCACGGCCGAACAGATCAGGGGGATTCGCCGGGAGATCGACGTATCAAGGGCGGTATTTGCCGGTCTGCTCCGCGTGCCGGTGCGTACCGTCGAGGGCTGGGAGCAGGGCAAGTCCAGCCCGCCGGCGGCCGCTGCGGCGCTCATACTGATGGCCCGCAAGTACCCTGACACCTTCGATCGGTTGGCGTCACTGTGAGTCGCCTTCGCGCGAGCTGACCCACGGGCCAATATCGCGGTCAGGCCAAGGCGCTCCAGAAGGCGGTGATGAGGCGGTTTACTTCGGGGGCGCGTTCCATCTGCACCATGTGGCCGGTGTTGTCGAGGATGTGCACGTTGTCCTGGTTGGGCAGGGCGCGGGCGTGGCCGGCGGGGATGATGCGGTCGTCGGCGCCCCAGATCACCAGGGTGGGGACGGTGTCGAGCACCTGGCGCGCCTCCTCGGACAGTTCGGCGGGGTCGGAGAGCTGGTAGGCGAGCGCCTCCAGGCACTCCTGCACGCCGTCGAGCCGCTTGTACTTGAGCAGGTCGGCGACCAGCTGGCGGGTGACCAGCGACGGGTCGGCGAACAGCTCGCGCACGTGCGGCCTCAGCTCGCGGCGGTTGCGGGCGGCGGTGAACCCCTGCAGGTACTCGGTGTTGATCTCGGGGCCGAGGCCGGCGCTGGCGAGCAGGGTCAGCGAGCGCACCAGCTCGGGCCGCGACTGCGCCAGTAGCAGGGCGATCGCCCCGCCCATGGAGTGGCCGACCCAGTCGGCCTCGGTTACGCCGAGCTTGTCCATCATGTTCTGTAGCACGTGCACCATGCACAGCAGGTTGCCATTGGCCACCTTCTTGGTGGTCAGGCCGTGGCCCGGCAGGTCGGGTGCAATCACGGTGCGGTCGCCGATCAGCGCCGGCTGATTGAACAGCCAGTTGCCCAGGTCGCCGCCGAAGCCGTGCAGCAGGACCGCGGTCCGGGCGGCGGACCCCTGCAGCAGGTAGTTGATGGAGAACTCGCCCACCTGGATCGTCTCGGTCTGGTCGCCGCCCTCCTCGGCGCCCGCTTCCTCGGGCACGAAGCTCTCCTGGAACTGCTGCACGAAGGCGTCGACCTCCGCGTCGGGCGTGTCGGCGCCGGCCACGACGCCGAGCAGGGCGCCCACCGGCAGCGTGTCGCCGGTCGCGGCCACGGTGCGGCGCAGGGTGCCGGCATCGGCCACCTCCACCGCGCCGGCGATCTTCTCCGTCTCCACCAGCACCACCTCGGCGCCCGACTCGACCGCGGCGCCCTCTGCCACCAGCCAGTCGCCCACCAGCCCCTCGGTCATGCTCAGCCCCCACTTGGGCATGGTGATCGCCTTAATCATCGAGGGTGTCCCGCACGCAGCCGGCGATCTTCTCGGGGCTCGGCACGAAGTGCTTCTCCAGTTCCGGCGAGAACGGCACCGGCGTGTGCGGCGCCGTGACCATGCCGACCGGCGCCTTCAGGTCGCCGAACCCGTCGCGCGCCACCAGGGCGGCGACGTCGGCGGCGACGCTGCAGCGCGGCGGGGCCTCGTCCACCACCACCAGGTGGCCGGTGTTCTCGACGCTCTCCAGTATGGTGTCGGTGTCGAGCGGGGACAGCGAGCGCAGGTCGATCACCTCGCACTCGATGCCGTCGCCGGCCAGCCCGTCCGCCGCCTCGAGCGCGCGCTGCACCATCATGCCGTAGGTGGCGATGGTGACGTCGTCGCCGTCGCGGCGGATCTCCGCCTCGCCGAACGGAATGGTGTACTGCTCCTCCGGCACGTCGCCGGTGGTCTCGTAGATCTTCTTGTGCTCGCAGAATATCACCGGGTCGTTGTCGCGGATCGCCTCGATCATCAGCCCCTTGGCGTCGTACGGCGTGGACGGGCACACCACCTTGATGCCGGGCACGTGGGTGAAGATCGAGGTCAGCGTCTGCGAGTGCTGGGCGGCGGCGGACAGTCCGGCGCCGTACATGGTGCGGATCACCACCGGCGTCTCCGCCTTGCCGCCGAACATGTAGCGGAACTTGGCCGCCTGGTTGAAGATCTGGTCGAAGCACACGCCCAGGAAGTCGATGAACATCAGCTCCGCGACCGGGCGCAGGCCGCAGGTGGCCGCGCCGATGGCGGCGCCCACGAACGCCGCCTCCGACAGCGGCGTGTCGAGCAGGCGGTCGCCGTACTCGCGGTACAGGCCCTTGTAGATGCCCATGGCGCCGCCCCACGCTTCCTGTTCGCCGGGGCTGCCGGTGCCGCCGATGATATCCTCGCCCATCAGGATCACGCTCGAATCGCGCTCCATCTCCTGGTGGAACGCCTGGTTGATTGCCAGGCGAATCGTCAACTGTGCCATCGTGTGTCTCCTCCTGCCTCGTCCGGCAGCCCTAATAGCTCACGTAAACGTCGGTGAGCAGGTCGTTCTCGGTGGGGTAGGGCGCCTGTTGCGCCTGCTCCACCGCCTCGTCGATCAACGCCGCGATCTCCCGGTCGATGCCATCGAGGTCCTCCTGCTGCAGCACGGCGGCCTCGGTCACCTGCTGCGCGAACCGGGCAAGGCAGTCGCGGCTGGCGCGGATCTCATCCACCTCGCCGGGCGCGCGGTAGGTCTGCGCGTCGCCTTCGAAGTGGCCGTAGAAGCGGATCATCTCGCACTCCAGGAGCGCCGGGCCGCCGCCCTTGCGGGCGCGGGCGATCATCTCTCCCGCCGCCTCGTGGACGGCGAAGAAGTCGGTGCCGTCCACGGTGACCCCCGGCATCCCGAACCCGGAGGCGCGGTCCACGTAGCTGTCCACCGCCACCGCGTAGTCGCGCGAGGTGGACTGGGCGTAGGCGTTGTTTTCCACCACGAAGATGGCCGGCAGGTCCCACACCGCGGCCAGGTTGAGGCTCTCCAGGAAGTTGCCGGCGTTGGAGGCGCCGTCGCCGATGAAGCTCACCGCCACGCCGCCGTCCTTCTTGTACTTGGAGGCCAGTGCGGCACCGCACACCAGTGGTGCGCCGGCGCCCAGGATGCCGTTGGCGCCCATCATGCCCATGTCCAGGTCGGCGATGTGCATGGAGCCGCCCTTGCCGCGGCAGGTGCCGGTGGCGCGTCCGTACAGCTCCGCGAACATGCCTCTGACATCGACGCCCTTGGCGATGCAGTGGCCGTGCCCGCGGTGCGTGCTGGCGATGTGGTCGTTCGGCCCCAGGTGCATCATGACCCCGGTCGCCGCCGCTTCCTCGCCGGCGTACAGGTGCACGAAGCCGGGCAGGTCGCCGGTGGCGAACTCCACGTGCACCCGTTCCTCGAACTCCCGGATCGTCTTCATGGTCCGGTAGGCCCGCAGCAGTTCCTCCCGGCTCAGAGGAAAGTTGTCGTTGCTCATCGCTTCTCCCGTAACGTGCAGCGCATCACGCGCTCCTGCCACCGACTATATCCCATCGCGACGCGAGAGTCCGCAACGGGTTTCATGGTCTTCGGTATTACGGCGTGATCGTGCCGACTCAGAGCCAGTGGCGCCAGGCGCGCACGTCCACGCCGTTCCGGGTCGAGCTCTCCTCGCCTCCGTAGATGAGCGTGGCCGGGAGGCGCTGGCCGGCGAGCGAGCCCCAGTAGGCGAGGCCCTTGAACAGATCGGTCCGAATGGTCTCGCCGGATTTGATCTCCACCGGGTGTGCGCCGTCCGGCGTATCGATCACCAGATCGATCTCGTTGCCCCGATGATCACGCCAGAAGTGGAGCCGTGGCAACTCCCCGGAGTGGTACGAGATCTTCAAGGCTTCGGCGATCATCATGTTCTCGAACACGGCGCCGCGCAGCGGGTGGCGTGCCAACTGGTCATCATCGCGAACTTGCAACAGCCAACACAAGAGCCCGGTATCGACAAAGTAGAGCTTCGGACTCTTGATCAACCGCTTGTTGAAGTTGCGATGATGCGGCTGCAGGCGAAAGACCACGAAACTCGTCTCCAACACCGACAGCCAGCGGCGCGCCGTGTCATGGCTGATGATCCGGTACGTGCTGCACTTCATCGAGGATCACGCCGGCAGCGGAATGGTGACGCAGGAAGCCGCGCGGATCCTCGATGGCAAACCGGCGCTCGTCGGGTTGCTCCAGTGACACGTAGCCGAGTCTGGGAAACAGGTTGCGCAGCAGCGTGGTCTTACCCGACTGGCGGGGCCCGGTGACCGACAGAACGGGAAAGCCGCCTGCCGTACGCCGAAGTGTGGCGGCCAGATGCCGAGGAATCACGTATGAGCTGTACAGATACACGATAGGATCGTCAATGTGTACGCCGCCCCGGCGCACCCGGCGCCCCGCCGCCGCAAGGGTGCTCATGCTGCCGCGGGT
The DNA here is from genome assembly GCA_965208575.1 of Spirochaetia bacterium. Lineage (GTDB taxonomy): Bacteria > Spirochaetota > Spirochaetia > SZUA-6 > Bin103 > Bin103. The sequence continues at coordinate 513,061 of CBDBOV010000005.1, forward strand.
GCCCGACAATCTCAGAACAGTCCGTCCATCCGTCCAAATCCGTCCATTGTTGTGCCGGTTGACTTGTTGGCCGCAGGTGTGCGAGAGTAGGCGCCTCTGGTTGGAATGGATGAACCAGACGGCTGACAACACCACTCACTGCCACCGGTCAGCGCCCCAAGAGCGGCGCCCGAGGCGTCCGGCGCGTCCTATCCTCGCCTACCCCCCCCCCTTCGCCTGGCGCGCGAAAGTCTACAGAAGCAGCATAGCCTACTTAGCCTACTAGCGTGAGTTTCCTAGTTATTTCGGGTGGCTGGTAGTTTGAGTGGATAAGTCATTTTAGGATAGCAAGTTACTCGCTATCCTGTCGGACGGGGCTTGTATACACTGACCGTGGTGCTGTCAGGGATGGGCGTGTCGGTATACGTCAAGTAGGCGGCACAGTTTGTCTTGCAGGGACGACCGTTCAGAGAGCACGTATTGAGCCCGGTAGCGCCCTCTGGTGGCCGGCTCAGGCGCGGCGTAGAGGTTGACCACTTCGGTCACGCCGCTGAGTTCCGTCAGTAGTTGCTCGATGGTAAGGAGTTGTCCGCCGTCGGCCGCCTTGCGTTGCAGCAGCGAACTCAGCAGCAGTGCCAACACACAATAGAACACGTGTACGCGCAGCTTCTGATCGGTCCAGTGGAAGGTCGGCGAGAAGCTCACCCAGTGGGGATTCTTCATCTGCTTGAACGCCCGCTCCACGTGATGTTGAGCGCGGCTGGCCAAGATGATCTCCTGGTCGCTCCACGACTCGTTGTCGGTGCACAGGATGCGTTTGCCCAAGCGCCGGCGTTGCAAGCGCTGGTACGCTGCCCAATCGGTGCGAAATCGAAAACTGAGCACGCCGTCGGATTCGCTGATCTGAACCTTGAGAATCTGCTTTACGTACTGACCCGAGGTGATCGTGTCGAAATGCTTCTGCAAGGATGCTCTGCTGTAGCCTTTGCCCTTTGCTCCCGGTAGCTGGCTGCGCGCCAGCTTGCTGCGCAAGGCGCGCAACGCAGCGCGCTTCTTGCGCAACGCGTGGTTGATCCCAGCCAGCTGCCCGTCCAGCAACCGGCGACTGTTGGTGACCACCACGGTGCGGCGCTCACCCCAGATCACCTTGTCGCTGCGGTAAGCGGTCACCCCGGCCAGCCGTGGGTCAGTGAAGGAGTGAAACCTGCCGGCGGGAACCGCCAGCAGATCCTCGTGCTGAGTCACGGTCAAGGAGGTGACGAAATGGTATGGGCCGGCTTGCAGCGCCTCGATATTCGCTCTCGAGGTGTTGCCGCCATCGAACACCAGCGTGACATCTTCGCAGTCCTGGGCCAACTGCTTGCAGCGGCTGATCAGCGTCTCGATCAAGCTCGAGAACATCGCGGCGTCATTCTGATTTCCCGGATACGGGTGTGAGAGCAGCGGAATGTGGTAGTCGCAGCTTACCAGGAGTGCCAAGCCCAGGATCCGCAGATCGGCGCGTTTGCTTTTCGCGTGGCCACGTTGTGCCAGTGCACTGACGGTGCGACTGTCGATGAACGTATCGAAGTTGGTCGCATCGAAGATGAGCGGTCGCAGATCGATCCGGTAGTGGTCGATCACCCGCTGCGCCAGTTGTTGCTCAATCGCGCCGATGGCAGCGCTGTCGAGCATGTTCATGTGATCCCAGAATCGCTGACTGGCGAGCGAGCGCTGTGCAGCGGGGAGCAGCCGATTCAACACCGTGCGTCGATACCACTGGTACAGAGAAGCCTTGCTGGAGGCGGCCACACAACGGTTCAGCGCCGCCACCAGCAGATACTGTCCGCAGGACAGTCCTTGGTCTCGCTTGGGGACCTGGGTATCGATAAGGCCCACCACATCCAACTCTTGGGCGATCTGCCAGAGCGCGGCCAACGCACCGAACTGAATGACCTTCGCCTTTGCCGGTCGGGTGGGAGCCTCACGGAGGCGCTGGAGCAACTTCTCTGCGCTGCCGAGATGTTCGAGGACGATGGGACGTGGTTTGCCGTTGACGCGTCTGGACTCGACGATCTGCCAGTAGGTGTGCCCGCGGGAGACCTTTTTCTGGAGGGTGGCCACTGCAATCAGTGTATACACTTAGTACGGAGACAGTCAAGGAGAACCGGCATGAGTGGGTCGGAAGGATCGAAGAGGGGATACTTCGAGTAGTATTGAGGAAGCTGTCCGGCACGGCGCTCGATATATTCAGTGTATACACTGATCCTCTCAAGAGGAGAGTCCACTTCCGTGAACCTATCTTGTTTCATGGTAACAACTTATCTGGATGAACCAGAGAATCCCGCGGTCAAATCAACGGGATAAGTAGGAAGGTCAGGCTAGACAGCCGTGACGGCGCATTCGGCCGCGCCCTCGATTCCTTCGCCGCCGCCCGTGCCGACAGCGCGGCGGCTCCCGCAGACGTCCACACCCAGCGCCCTTCACTCCCACGCGGCCGCCGGCTTTGCGCCGTCCTCCTCACGTGGCGGGGCGCCACCACCACCACCATCATGCAAAAGCCGGTGTTACCGGCGCAACAAAAAACACGGGCTACGGGTCGCAGACCCACGATCCCGAAACAAGGAGGAGCACTATGGCTCTTCGATTCTTTTGGTTCATAACACTGGCGCTTGCGCTGGTGGCGACCGCTGGGTTTGCCGCAGGCGACAGCGACAGCGACGACCCGGCGTCCGCCGCAGAGAAGGAAATGGTGCTCGACCCGACCACCGGCAAGATGGTCGTCGCGCCCCAGTATGGCGGCACACTGACACGCGCCCGAAATGCTCCATGCGACGGTACTGACATCTGGATAACCAGATGTGGAAATATCACAGCCGGTGGCGTCGTGGAGAAGCTGGGCATCGCGGACTGGGCAACGCCCAGGGACGAATACGACTTCCACAGACTCCAAGCTCCAGACCACACGATTGGGAGTCTGGCGGAAAGCTGGTCGCAGCCCGACCCACTGACTTATATCGTCAAAGTCCGCCAGGGCGTTCACTGGCATGATAAGCCGCCGATGAACGGGCGGGAGCTGACTGCCCAAGATGTGGAATATAACTTTCAGCGTATCTTGGGACTTGGCAGCGGTTTCACCGAACCTGCCGAAATTGCTTCATTCGATAAGTGGTCAGGTGTGAAAGTGGAATCGATAACGGCCACCGACAAATGGACGGTTGAGTTTAAGCTGAAGGAGCGCAACCTCCGTGCGCTGGCTGCTATCCTCAACGATGAGAGCGGTGGTATATACCCCCCCGAAGTGATCAAGGAACACGGAGACGCTAACGACTGGAGGAACCTGGTCGGCACCGGGCCCTTCATGCTGACCGACTGGGTCCAGGGCAGCTCTCTTACCTGGGACAAGAATCCTGACTACTGGGGCTACGACGAAAAATACCCGGGGAACAGCTTGCCCTATATTGACCAGCTAAGGGCTCTGGTTATGCCCGAACCGGCGACACGTCTGGCGGCCCTGCGCTCGGGGAGGATTGACTACGTAGGTTTTATCGGCACGACTATGATCCAGGCTCTCGAGCAGGTAGAAAGCCTCCTGAAGACCAACCCCGAACTCGGGATATGGCCGGCTGCCGCTGCGTCGAATAATAGTATGGGCATGAACATTCAGTTGCCGCCCTTCGACGACATCAGGGTGCGCAAGGCACTGCAGATGGCACTAAACCTCGAAGAAATTAACCACGCGATGTATGGTGGCTATGCTGACATAATACCTCAGGGGCAGCTAAGTCGGCATATTAAACAGGCAGTCATCCAATTCGAAGACTGGCCCGAAGATGTCAAGAGGGTCTTTGACTACGATCCGGATGGTGCCGAAGCGTTGCTTGATGAGGCTGGATATCCGCGCGGTGCCGACGGCATCAGATTTGAGACCGACCTTATGCAGCTCGACCGGTACGATACAGACTATATGGAATTGGCCGTTTCGTACTGGAAAAAGATCGGCGTGAATGTAGAGATTGAGGTAGAGGGCGCTAACTTTGGCGCTAGACGAACGTCGAGAGATTATAGAATGATGCAAACGGACTCGGCCGCGAAAGTGTCCGCATTGGGATGGGGCGGCGGGATGCGCTTTTTGCCGGAAACACATTGGAACACCTCCAATACCGACGACCCGTGGTATAACGCCAAGTTTGAGGAGAAGAGAGCCGCTACCACCATGGCGGAAGTCAACAGGATAACTAAGGAGCTTAATCAGTATGCGATAGAGCAGTTCTGGTCGCTGTTTGGTCCTGTCGCCCCAACGTATGCCGTGAGTCAGCCGTGGATCATAGGCTATAACGGTGAAGGAGATATGGGAAATGGTCAGTTTAACCCCGTCTTCGCCAGGGTCTGGATTGATAGTGAGCTGAAGGAAGCCATGGGCTTCTAGATTTCAAACCCCTTGTAGGCTGGGAACAGGCCCCGTAAAATCTCCGATTTTGCGGGGTCCCAGTGAGAGTTCTGTGTTCTCGTATTCTCGCTGTCGGTGGGGTTCGGTGGGGGGTAGTGGACGTCTGAGCTCGCAATGAAGAGGCGTAGTGTTACATGAGAGCCTATATCATCAGGCGGTTTATGCTGATAATCCCCACTCTGTTGATATTGACCATCCTGGTGTTTCTCTCGGTCCGCTTCCTCCCGGGCGATACAATAGACGCAATGTTAGTCAATATGGTGGGTGACCTGGGATTCTATGGGCCCGGGGAGGCGCCCCGTGAAGCTCTCGAGCGTCGGCTGGGATTAGACGTGCCTGTCTACGTGCAGTATGGGCGCTGGATCGGAGTGCTGCCAACCCCCGACTGGGTTACGGGAGAGTCCCACTTGAGAGGTCTCCTCCAGGGCACCCTTGGCACGTCACTGTGGGGCGCATGGGCGGTAGAGGAGAGAATACTCGATAGATTGCCCGTAACCATTGAGCTTGGTTTGCTGGCAATGCTCATCGGGCTGGTGATGGCGGTGCCCGTCGGCATCTTTTCGGCGATTCGCCAAGATACGGTGGCCGACTACGCCGGGCGCTCCGTCGCCATCCTTGGCCTGGCAACGCCTAACTTCTGGCTGGGAATCATGGTCATGCTCTACCCGGCAATCTGGTGGGGCTGGTCGCCGCCGCTGGAGCTGATTCCTTTTGCCGAAGATCCGCTGGGCAATCTCGGGGTGTTTATCATTCCGAGCCTGATTCTGGGGACCGCCATGGCCGCAGCCACGATGCGGCTGACGCGCACCATGATGCTGGAGGTGCTCCGCCAGGACTACATCAGGACCGCCTGGTCCAAGGGTCTCAGGGAGAGGGCGGTCGTCATGAGACACGCCGTCAAGAATGCACTCATACCGGTGGTTACGTTGATAGGCCTGCAGTTGCCTCTCCTGGTAGGCGGCTCGGTGATCATAGAGAACATATTCAACCTGCCGGGGCTGGGTCGTCTCATGGTGACTGCACTCCAGGGCAGAGACTACCCGGTCGTCTCGGGAGTAAATCTGTTTTTCGCCGCTGCGGTTGTGGGGTTCAATCTCATCACCGACCTGGTCTATGCTTTCTTGGACCCCAGGGTCCGGTATGAATAATGAGTGACCGCGTGGGCATCCCGGAGAGTCACGGGCCGGCGAATGTAATTAAGAGGCTTTGGAAGGAGAAGCCACTTGGTATTTTCTCCGGCGTTATCGTCCTGCTATTGATTCTTATAGCTATCTTTGCCGATTTCGTGGCTCCTTTTCCATATGATGAGGTATTCATCTTAGACAGGCTGCAGGGCTCTTCAGCCAGGTATCCGTTGGGTACCGACCAGTTGGGACGAGATCTATTTAGCCGGCTTGTCTACGGGGGGCGTATTTCGTTGTTCGTCGGCCTGTCGGCGACCGCTATCAATGTGGTAGTTGCTGTCCTGATAGGCGGCATTTCAGGATTCCTTGGCGGTAAGTTGGACCTGGCTGTGCAGAGGGTTGTCGACGCCTGGATGGCGTTCCCGGGACTGCTCCTATTGTTAACCATAATGTCTCTGGTGGGGCGAGGTCTGCCTCAAATCATCGTGGTCTTGGGGATATCAGGCGGCGTCGGCAGCTCGAGAGTCATCAGAGGGGCAGTCATCGGCATCAAGGAAAACGACTATTTGCGCGCGGCAATGGCAACTGGCAGCTCAAAGATGAGGTCGCTTATCCGGCATGTCCTGCCTAATATCATGCCGGTCGTGATCATCATATTCAGCATCAACATCGGGGGTGTGATTATCACCGAGGCATCCTTGAGCTTCCTGGGATTCGGTCTGCCACTCTCGGTTCCCAGCTGGGGCGGGATGCTCAGCCGGGAGGGACGGAAGTTCATGGAGATGGCGCCACGGCTGGCTTTCTGGCCGGGGCTGTGCCTGACTGCTGTCGTCTACTGTTTGAACATGTTCGGCGACACGGTGCGGGACCTGCTCGACCCGAGGCTGCGCGGTGGTGGGGGTCGTCTGGATGCGCAAGGTTCAGTCAAGAAAGCCACGAAGAAACTAGCGGCCAGGGCCAATAATCAATAACCATGTCCATGAAATTGATGCGGGGACTGTCGGGCTTACCGTTGAGAATAGAGGCTGGGGTGATCACCGGGCTTGGCGCCGAACAGGAACGAGAAGCGCGCAACGAACCTCCGAACGATAGCTGCGGTGCTGACTTCCGTAGCCGACGTTCTGCTCCATGCATTTGGCAGGTCGCCGGATGCTCCGATCCACGTCGCCTGGTGGAGTCAGGATCCTCGGGTGTTTGATGATCGCCGGCCATACCAGATCCGGCTGAACGCTCGGGACACCTACTGGTTTCAGTACGTCGGTCTGCCTCGCGAGATTCCGGAGTGGGGCGGTATGCTCAGCCGAGAAGGACGCATATACATGGAGGTGGCGCCGTGGCTGGCGCTGTGGCCCGGGCTGTGCCTGACCGTCGTCGTCTACTGCCTCAACATGTTCGGTGACGCGGTGAGGGACCTTCTCGACCCGAGGTTGAAGGGCGGCGTCGGCCGTCTGGGTGCCCATGGCGCGAAGTCTGCTCGGAAAGCCAGGAAGAAGCTGGCGGCTCGGACTACCGCGTCAACAGGCGGTGTTGCGCGGCGTAGCGCATCACCGCGCCCACGTCGAGCGTCCGGAACGCATTCGGGAGCAGGGTGAGTTCCGCCCGGTCGCCGGGCCGGAGGTACAGTTCGCGCTCGCCATCCAGGGAAATCATGCCCCGCTCGTGGTGCAGTGCCATCGTCTCGTCCGCGGCCAGAGTCTCATGGCGCCGCACGCCGATCGGTGCGATCAGACCGGGCGCAATCGGCGCCCGCATCACGGTGGCGGCCTCGCCGGGGGGCTGCAGTTCGACGCGCAGACCGTGCGGTTCGCGCCGCCCCACCGGCCGCAGCAGCCCGGCCACCGCGGACAGGCCGATCGCCTCCGGATCGGCGAACGTCACGAAGATCTCGCGCAGGGTCTCGCTGCGCCACAGGGCGCGGGCGCCCACGTAGGGTTCGGTGGTCACCGACACGTCCACAAGGGCCACGTCCGACCGCCGGCCCCCCTGAGCGTCGCTGATCGTGACCCGCAGCATCTTGTTCGGCTGCAGCGCCGTTGCCGCAGGAACGCGTCCGGTCACGGCCAGCCCCACCGCCAGGCCGGTAATGGTGGGCTCGCGGTGTTCCGGGAACGCGTTGTTGGTACCGGTCGAGATGCCGGCGATGAACGCCGCGCCGCAGCAGCCCGCCACCGCCCGGTGGGTGCCGTCGCCGCCGAGCACGACGATCGCCTGCACGCCGGCCGCGGCCATCGCCCGGGTAGCGGCGTGGGTGTCTGCCACCGTGCCGGTGACCGGGGTAGCGGTGAAGTGCAGGGCCGGCAGGCCGGTGCGCCCCAGGTTGCGTTCGCGCCTCAGGCTGCGCGTGAGGTTCCTGCCGATGCCGCCTTTCTCGGGCATCATCAGCACCCGCGGCACGCCGCAGGCGCCGAGCGCGGCCAGCACCCGCAGTACCGTGTTGGCGCGGTCCGCGATCGGCATGCCGGTGGCGTTGGCGACCACCCGCCGAATATCGGTCGCCGCCGCCGGATTGGCGATCACCCCGACCGGGGCAGCGGTCATGGCGCTACTCCGCTCCCAGTGCCGCCAAGCTGGCCGGCAGGTCGAGGGTGTCGAGGTTGCGGCCCACGAAGGTGATGCGCGCGTCGGTGACCGGCTCCGGCCACTCCTCGATCTCCACTCCCGCCAGCGTCAGTTGCACCAGCTTCGCGCCGGCGTCGGTGTGTACCAGGCCCTTGGCCCGCTCCACCGCGCCGGACAGCCCGTGCAGAAGCTGCCGCAACGCCGCCGCCGGCACGGGGCGGTGGAGTTCGACGGTCAGGCTGCCGAACTCGTGGTAGTGGCCGGTGCGGTGGCCGCTGCCGGCGAAGTAGACCGGGCGCTCGTCGTACACCACCGCCGGGTCGACGGCGCAGCGCTCGGCGGCGAGCAGCAGCGCACCCGGCGGGCAGGTGGCCAGCAGGCGGCGGCGCACCGCCTCCTGCGTGGCGGCGCCGGCCAGGTCGGTCTTGTTCAGGATCACGGTGTTGGCCTGCTCCACCTGGCGCGGCAAGGCCAGCAGGTGGTCGGCGTAGCGCAGGTAGGTGCTGGCGTCCACCACGCAGGCCACGTTGCCCAGCCGGATGCGGTCGGCGAGGGAGGGGGCCGCGAACAGGGCCGGAAACGCCGCCGGTTCGGCCAGGCCGGTGGTCTCCATCAGGATCACGTCCGGCTCCTCATCGTCGAGCAGCGCGGCCAGCGCCTCCTGCATCGGCGCGCTCAGCGTGCAGCACACGCACCCCGACGCCAGCTCGGCCACCGCGTAACTGCCGCGGTCCACCAGCGTCCCGTCCACCGGCACCGCGCCGAAGTCGTTTACCACCACCGCGGGCCGCGTATCCGCCGGCAACGCCGCCAGCAGCCGGTTCAGCAGCGTCGTCTTGCCCGACCCCAGGAACCCCGACAACACGTGCACGGGCACGCTGCCCAACGCCTGCATATTCGCTACGGCGGGCACACGGTCGGAATGACGCCGCGCTTGTTGCGTCGATACACCCCGAAGTCAGTGCGGTCGACGGTGATTACCGAGTAGCGTGGGAACAGTTCGCTCATGCGGATCAGGCAAAGGTCGGCAAGATCGGGCGACCGATCTTCATACTTCGACGCCAATTCGGCAAGGCGATCCAGGTGGCTCGCCGCGTTGAACGCCAGCCGAATGAACCCGTCGTCGATCATCGCCAGCACGACCGAAACGCTCGCAAGGTGGTACGCTGCCTCGGCCAGGACCGCCTCGCAGGTGAGGCATGGCGGGGAGACGCGCTGCGCCACACTGACGGCCCACTCGTGATGGACATCGCGGGCATTGGCGAATGCTACCAGGAAGCCCGTGTCGGCCAGACCCATCACGAGGACGAGAAACCCTTCCGGGTCGAAAGATCCGGAGCCAGTCGAACCGACCCCGCGAGACGCAGGTAGTGCCGACTCTGCAAGTCCTCACGCCGCGCCTTCTCCAGTTGCTCGCGGATCAGGCGCCCTTGCGAAACGCCCATCGCCTTGGCAGTCGTCTCCACCCACGCTGCGAGATCCTCTTGCAAACGTATCGTTAACGTGTGACTCATACGGCACATAGTTAACACATCCCGGCGGTCCGTCAAGCTGCCCCTCGCGTCGTCACCGGCTTGCACGGGCAGTCTGTTTTCGGTACCATTTTCGTACTGGAGGCGAGCGTGGACCTGGAGACATCCATTCGGCCAATTTCGCAGGTAAAGAGCCAGGCGGCGGAGATGCTCCGGCATGTCAACGAGACACGGGACCCGATCATCATCACCCAACGCGGTGAGGCCAAGGGGGTGCTCGTCGATCCGCGCAGTTACCAGGAGATGGTGGACTCGCTCGGCATCCTGAAGCTGATCTCGCAGAGCGAGCGGTCGATCGAACTCGGCGAGGTGACGCCGCACGAAGAGCTGATGACGGCTCTGCGACGCCGCCTCGATTGATCCGCATCGTTTGGGCAACTCCCGCGACTCACGACTTGACAGAGGTCGTCGACTACCTGGCGCGGGACTCCCCGGCCGCCGCCGCCCGATTCCTGGCCCGCGTCGACCAGACCGTGAGCCGGCTGGGATCGCTGCCGCGCCTTGGCCGGGTGGTACCGGAACTCGAACGGCATCACGTGCTTCGCTATCGTGAGGTCGTGCTCAATCCTTGGCGTGTGATCTATCGCGCCGACCCGGACCGAGTCTACGTGCTCGCGGTGATCGACGGCAGGCGCAACGTGGAAGACATCCTCCTGCGGCGACTCCTGCGAACGTAACGGCGCTACCGGTGCGGCGGGGCAGCTCTCTTGTTGTATGCTGTGGCCGGCGACAGCGGCGCCGCCGTCGCCACGTAACGAGACGAAGGAGACCACATGGCACGCGCGGACCGCCCCAACATCGTATTCATACTGACCGACGACCAGGCCGTCTGGGCCGCCGGCTGCTACGGCAATGCGGAGATCCGGACGCCGAACCTCGACCGTATCGCCGCCACCGGGGTGCGGTTCGAGAACTACTTCGTCACCGTCCCGGTCTGCTCCGCCAGCCGGGCCACGCTGTTGACCGGCCGGATCCCCTCCCAGCACGGCGTGCACGACTTCCTCAAGGGTCCGCGCGCCTTGGGGGCGGATCCGCGCACCTTCCTGACCGACGAGGTCTGTTACACGGACGTGCTCGCCGAGCACGGCTGGAACTGCGCCCTGTCCGGGAAGTGGCACCTGGGCTCCAGCTCGCTGCCCCAGCATCGGTTCTCACACTGGTTCGCCCACCCCCGCGGCGCCGGTCACTACAACGACCACGACATGGTCCGCAACGGCACGACCGTGGCCACGTCCGGCTACGTGACCAACGTCATTACCGACGATGCGCTGGCCTACATCAATGCGCACGCCGCCGACGCGGACCCGTTCTACCTGAGCGTGCACTACACCGCCCCGCACGCCCCCTGGACCGGCCATCCTCAGGACATCGTCGACTCCTACGACGATTGCGCCTTCGCATCGTGCCCCCAGGAGGAGCTCCATCCGTGGGCGAAAGTGCCCAAGGGCAGCCCGTTCGCGGCGAGCAGCGGGCTGAGCGACAACATGGGGAACCGGGAATCCCTCAAAGGCTACTTTGCCGCGGTCACCGCCCTCGACCTGGACGTGGGCAGGATCCTGGACAAGCTCGAGGAGAAGGGGCTGCGGGGCGACACCCTGGTCGTGTTCACCTCCGACAACGGCTACTCCTGCGGTCATCACGGCTTCTGGGGCAAGGGCAACGGCACGTTCCCGGTGAACATGTACGAGAACTCGATCAAGGTGCCGTTCCTGGCCACGCATCCGGGGGTGATCCCGGAGGGGATCGTGCAGTCGGCCATGGTCAGTGAGCACGATTTCATGCCCACCCTGCTCGACTACGTCGGGCTGCCCCTGCCCGACACCAATCTCGCCGGGACCTCGTTTCTTGCCGCGCTGCAGGATGAGGAGGCGAGCGGGCGCGAGCAGGTCTGCGTGTACGACGAGTACGGCTCCTGCCGGATGATCCGGACCGCCGAGTGGAAGTACGTGCACCGCTACTCCGATCATCCCAACGAGCTGTGGGACTTGGTCAACGACCCCGACGAGCGCACCAATCTGATCGATGATCCGGCCCAGGCGGGTCGTGTTGAGGAGCTGCGAGGCCGGATGGAAGCGTGGTTCGCCCGGTACGTCGAGCCCGACAAGGATGGCCTGGCCTACAACGTCACCGGTGCCGGGCAGGTCCGCCCGGTCGGCAAGAAGTGGGAGGACGGCACCGACCCGTTCGACCCTGCCGTCACCCAGCCGCCCGTGGGCGGACGCGACCGCTGAGGCTGATCCATCTCAACGCCGCGCGGCTGACCCGTGGGTCTGCCCGGAGGCCCTGGTCTGCGCGTATGGGGTCGCGGTCAGCAGCGCACGGGCCTCAGCCTGGCGTCGCATCCGTGGCACTCGGCGACGTCACATCACCCCAGGCCCAGCAACAGTCGCAGACCCTCGTCGATCGCCTTCAACTCATCGGCGCTGACCCGACCGAAGACCCTCGTAACGCGCCGCTTGTCGACGGCACGGACCTGGTCCACCAATGCGTATGAAGAGGCTCGCAGGCCGCTCCCGCCCGGCGCCAACGACGGATAGAGGGCGCCCTCACCTCGGGTCATGGTGACCGGAACAACACAGACCATCGGGAAGCGCTGGTCCTCCGTCACCTCTGGATCGGTTACCACCACGCACGGCCGCACGCCCTGCTGCTCGTGGCCGCGGGTCGGGTCGAGTGTCACCAGAACGATGGTTCCGCGACCGAGTCGCACGACGCGCTACTCCGAGACCCCGCGCGTGGCGCCATCCGTGGTCGCGCACACTATTGCTCGACCCAGCCCTCTCCAGGGATCCAGCGAACGGCCTGGCCCTTCGCCAGGTCAACCAGGTCCTCGTCTCCATCAGGTAGACCGGCCAACCACTCGCGCTCGCCGGCTTCGGCGAGCGCCCTGCTCTCCACGTGGGGCTTCCGCAGCGAGCGGCGAAGCTCGTCCCGCCGGCGCCGGTCCAGCTCCCTTTGGACCGAGCGCAAAACGAACTTGCTCCGATTGCGCTCGCGGCGGTCGATTTCCCGAACCAGCTCCGCGGGCAGCGTGACGGTGACCCGCTCATTCATTGAGTCATATCCTCAGTAAGATCATACTCAGCCCCGACCCTCACGAACAAGGCCGACACACGCCCCTGCTGCCCATACCGCCAACGAGTTGCGCGGGGCATCGCCGATGATGTCCTGCGCAACCTCCACGTGCGCGGCAAGTACCGCGACGTGATCAACGACGTGATCTTGGTCGCACGAAGTTGGATGCCCAGGTGCCCTTCGGTCAGGAACTTGCGCGCGCCGGGGTAGCCGGCGGCTCCCACAGCACGTCGAGCGCCGCCGTCAGATCGAGCGACTCGCCGAACCACTCCGGCGTGGCCGTGTGCGGGCCGATGCTGACACCGGCTGCCGCCAGCTGCGTCAAGTGCATCGATTGCCTGGACTGAGCGGAAACTCATATCTACTGGTCAGAAATGTGATATTTATAGTGTCCAAATCAGTCATGCACACTGAGCGTATCCCCAACCGAGTCGGATGCGGACACCCCAGAGAACGCTTGGCCTCGTCCGGTGTCTATCGGGAACTCGGCGTGGGCGAATCGACGGTTTGCACGACACCCCGGAATGGGCCATGCACCGTCGAATTGCAGCATGTTGATGAAAGATCCGTTAGCGTGCGGGTCAACGGCGCGGTGATCCCGATCTCGCTGGGACACTTTGCCAGCAGATCGCAGGGCAATCCGGCAGACGACGTGGTCAGCATGGTCAACCGGGAGGGGCTTCGCATCGGCGCCGACATCACCCGTAACTATATGAGTGGGACCAAGTACTCGCTCAGCATGGTGAACCTCGCGGAGGATGCCCTCATCTACGTGGGACCTGCCGATGAGCCGCTCTCTGGTCCCGGCAGTTGTCGTTTTCCGGTGCCCGATTACGAATGGAACTTCGGCGAGAACTGGCTCAATCCGGTACCCTATGGCTGGCATCTGGGGGTTGATCTGGACGGCGATCAGGGTCACCCGCTGGCAGCCGTAACCGACGGCACCGTTGTTGCGGTCCGGTACTTCGACGCCGCGCATCAGGAAGAAGACTACTGGGGCAACGGCCTGGCGCTGCTCGGCGATGACCGCCGGATCTATATCTACATGCACTGGGACAGCTTGGCGGAAGGAGTGTCGAAGGGCAGCCGCGTCAGCGCCGGCGATGAACTGGGCCGGATGGGACGATCCGGGTTTGCGTCGAAACCGTTTCCCACCCATCTTCATTTCGAAATCCTGATTCTCCGTCACCCGGAGAGGTTCCGCTTTGCGTTTGAGCTCGAGCCTGATGTTCTGCCCACGCCGAACCGCGTGTTGCCGCCGGAAACAGAGGGATGCGCCGTGAATCCGTACCCGTACCTGGTAGAGTGGTACCTGAGCACAAAGAATAACGGAACATCCTGAATCTGTTCGCTTTCCCAATGGTCGATGGCGCCCGGATGAACAATCGGACCATGCGTTAGGATGTCTGGCGGGACGATGGAAGCGATCGTTGGGGCGAGGCTCTCAAGACCTATCGCCCGTTTCTCCCGTACAACGAATTGGGCTCGATCCCCGACCGGCGACCGGCCGACCTGTACGACACGATGTCGGCGGCGTTGGGGCTCGACGCCCTCGTTGACGCCCGCCGCCGGTTGCGCGAGCGGAGAAGCGAGCGCGATAAACAGGTTCGCACCGCCGAATCCGGACGGCGCGAGTGGTATCGAAACGTAGAAGCGCTCGACGATGAACGGGCGCGGACCTGCGCGCAGGCGATCGGCACGCCGAAGGTCGGTTCGTGGGATCTCGATGCCGTGGAGCTGGTTCTGGAAGGCGCAATCGAACCGGAAGGCGAGGGTGAGATCGCCCTGTTGCGCGGACTCGCGGCCCTTTCCGTGCCGAGCGTCGAACAAGTACAGGCTGTGGCGGCCGGTTTGCGTACTACGGCGGAAGCGGCACGCGCTGCCGAGCAGACCGATGCCGGCCGCGCTCGGCAGATCGCGGATCTGCTTCAGGGCTCTCTTGCGCTGCACGCGGCGCATGGCGATCGTCCGTGCCCGGTATGTGGCTCCGGTGAGCTGACTCTCGCATGGCGGTCGCGGACGGAAGCCGAAGTGCGGCGCCTGCGTGCCGAGGCGGAAGCCGCGCATCGCGCCGGGCAGGCACTTGCCGACGCGCGGCGCGATGCGCAGACCCTGTTGTCCGCACCGCCGAACACGTTGCGCCAGGCAACGCCACCCGGGGTCGACGTGCACGCACTGCTGAACGCCGCACGCACCCTGATGGCGAAACTGGCGCTCGCCCTGTTCGATGATGCCGGACGCACCGGCGAGGTACTGGGCAGAATCAACCGCTCCGACCATGGCTGGGCCGACACCGTCAGGTGGGCGAACAGTGGAGCGCACGGGGCCGCCGACGCGGCCGGGGACCTGCCGCGGATGGTCCGCGCGACCGAACGCCTGTCGCGCTGGCTCAGCAAGCGGCCATAGCCGCCATGACGCCGGTGGAGGTCCTCGCAGCGGCGGATGCGCTGGCCGGACCTGGCCGGAGCACCCGCGTCGACGGCTGGCCGCGGGTGGTTGCGGTGCTCGCTCGACATGCGATCGAGGAAGCGCTGCGCCAATACTGGGCCCTGCGTGAGCCGGGCATGGAACACTGCACGTGGCACGCGCAACTGCTGTGCCTCACCGCCTACCTGAGCAACCGCGACCTCGCGCGTGAAACCGCCGCCGCGTGGTCCAATCTGAGCCGCGCCTGCCACCACCACCCCTACGACCTTGCCCCGACCGCCACCGAGTTGCGCGGCCTCCTGGACGTCGCCCACCGGTTCGCCGCCGAAGTCGCCCGCCAAGCCGCCTCCCGCCGATCCACGACGTCGTGGACCGAATAAAGGAGGAGCGCGACATAAGACGCAGCTACCGCAACACGATCCCAGTGCGGCCACCGCCAAGCCGACGCGGTCGCCCGACGTCCCGTCCCGTGGTGCCTGAGCAGGGCTATGCGCCAACCCAAAGCCGGTTGCCACTGACGCCGTCGTTGGTATTCTATCAGGGAGCGGAGCGGTGCCGCATGGAAGGACGGCAGAGCTTGCCAGTCCTTCGACGATGGGTTTACGTGCGGCTGACGCACACGCACGCTCCGCTTACTACGGGAATCGTAGAGGTAGAGTATCAGAGTGCTTTTGACTGACGGCGAATTCGCTTCCATCCTGAGTGACGACACCAAGCGTATCGAGCAGGACCTTGCCTGGAATGAGGACGAGGACCACTCCCCGGCGTTTGAGTTCCGTGTCAACGTCGACTCGACGAGTGGGTGGCCGTTGTTCGTAAAGGGACGCTACAACGCGGCGGCCGGGACGCTGAATTACGTGTAATGAAAGACCGTTGCGTGTACCAGGATCTGCAGCGAGAGATCGGCGCATTGTTCACGTGTTCAGATCACGGCGAATATCAGAGAATACGCACGCCCTATCTCTACCCGGACGGCGATCACATCGATCTCTTCTGTAAGGTTGTCGATGACGTAGTGACGGTAAGCGACCTCGCTGAGACCACGGGTTGGCTGCGCATGCAGTCGCTGGCCATGCGCCGTTCTCCGAAGCAAAGACGACTTATAGAAGATACTTGTGTGACTCATGGGATAGAGCTCTACCGCGGAATGCTTCAGGCGCGGTGCCGTCGCGGCGACGAATTGGCTTCCGTCGTTACGCGGGTCGCGCAGGCGGCTCTGCGGGTTTCCGACTTGTGGTTTACGTTTCGAACGCAGGCCGTGCAGTCAATTACGGACGAAGTAGCAGATTTTCTCGACGACCGCGAGCTAGGATTCGAGCGCTCCGAGAGACTCGCCGGCCGGTCGGGACGTGGTTGGACGGTCGATTTCCACGTTCGGGCCGAGTCTCGAAGTTCATTGGTTCAGGTGCTGAGCACCGGAAATCGGGCGGCGGCCCACCGAGTCTCCGAGCATGTGTTGGCGGCGTGGCACGATCTAAATCACCTTGCAGCCGGGCCGGAAGCGCTAACCTTCGTTTCGCTGTTCGACGACACCGCCGACGTATGGGCGGATGAGGACTTTCGGTTGGTCGAGCCGCTGTCCATAGTGTCACGCTGGTCGCGGCCCGACGAACTCGCCGCTGTTCTGAGCGGGGCAGCATGACAAGCACTCCGGATCCAGGAGCACGGCGTGGGCGAGATCATTTCGCGGTTCGATGGTGATCCGCGAGGTGCTGGAAGCCGACGATGGCAGGTCGCATGGAGTATCCGTGAGCCAGGAGCAGCCCATAGCCGACGTGGATCGACGGCTCTGCGCGGCGTGTCGCGACCCCAGGACATAGTGCGAAGATGAGCAACGGCGAGTTGAACTGGATCGCGAACTACATCTGGGGCATCGCCGACGATGTCCTGCGCGACCTGTACGTGCGCGGCAAGTACCGCGACGTGATCCTGCCGATGACCGTGCTGCGGCGCCTCGACGCGGTATTGGAGGATAGCAAGCAGGCGGTCCTGGACATGAAGGCTTCGCTCGACGCCGCCGGAGTGGTGGAGCAGGACCCCGCCCTGCGCCAAGCGGCCGGTCAGGCGTTCTACAATACCTCCCGCTTCACCCTGAGCGACCTGCGCGCTCGCGCCAACCCGCAGCAGCTCGCCGCCGACTTCACGGCGTACCTCGACGGGTTCTCGCCTAACGTGCAGGACATCCTCGGCAACTTCGAGTTCCGCAACCAGATCCCGCGCCTGTCCCGTGCCGACGCCCTGGGCACCCTGATCGAGAAGCTCACCTCGCCCGACATCAATCTGAGCCCCGCTGCGGTTCGCAACGCCGACGGCTCGGTCAAGCATCCCGGGCTCGACAACCACGGCATGGGCACGATCTTCGAGGAGCTCGTGCGCCGTTTCAACGAGGAGAACAACGAGGAGGCGGGCGAGCACTGGACCCCGCGCGACGCCGTTCGGTTGATGGCGAAGCTGGTCTTCCTGCCCATCGCCGATCAGATCACTTCCGGCACCTACTTGCTGTACGCCGGCGCCTGCGGCACCGGCGGCATGCTGACCGTGGCCGAGGAGACGCTGCAGGAACTCGCCGCCGAACACGGCAAGGAGGTCGCCACCCACCTGTACGGCCAGGAGATCAACGCCGAGACCTTCGCCATCTGCAAGGCAGACCTGCTGCTGAAAGGGGAGGGCGAGGCCGCTGACAACATCGTGGGCGGCCCCGAGCACTCCACCCTGTTCAAGGACGCCTTCCCGTCGCACGAGTTCGACTTCATGCTCTCCAATCCGCCCTACGGCAAGAGCTGGAAGACCGACTTGGAGCGGATGGGCGGCAAGCGCGACATGCGCGACCCCCGCTTCGTGATCGAGCACGCGGGCGATCCCGAGTACTCGCTGGTGACCCGCTCCAGCGACGCCCAGATGCTGTTCCTGGCCAACAAGCTCTCCAAAATGAAGCAGGCCACCGCCCTCGGCAGCCGCATCCGCCAACCCGTAGTCAAGGTTCCTGTTGACTCGTTCACGATCTGTAGTAATGCTAGCTTGAGCGACAGCAGGCATGCTTGGCCGGTGGCTCGGTCGGGCATGCTGGTGAATAGCGCCGGGCGAGAGAGGAGCAACCATGCGGATATCGAGAATCCAGATTCAGAACTTTCGGAACTTCAAGGCTCTCGATGTTTGTCTGGGGCGCAGCACGGTGATCGTCGGCGAGAATAAGATCGGAAAGACGAACCTGCTGCACGCGATTCGGCTCGTCCTTGACCCGTCGTTGCCTGACACTGCGCGGCAGTTGAGGGATGAGGACTTCTGGGACGGGCTACCGCGGCCGGTAGCTCGGGAACAAAAGATTACGGTCTCGATTGATCTGGCGGAGTTTGAGGAGGACGAGAACCAAGTTGCATTGCTGTGTGAGCATCTAGTGGAGCCTGAGCCAATGGTTGCTCGATTGACGTATGTCTTTCAGTGTTTAGACACCGTCGAGGGCGAGCCTACCAAGGAGTCCGACTACGAGTTTTTCCTCTACGGTGGAGATAGGCCAGAAAGCCGTCTGGATTTTGGTCTTAGGCACCGTCTACCTCTTGATTTGTTGCCGGCACTTCGCGACGCTGAGGGCGACCTTGGAAGCTGGCGACGTTCTCCTCTACGCCCGCTCCTCGACGGTGTGGGCGGACGTATTAGTCGGGACGAACTTAGGACGCTTTCCGAGAACATTTCCGCAGCTACCGAAGCTGTGGCGCAGAACGAGGAAGTGAAGGGCCTCGTCCAGGCTATCAATACTCGCGTGGCCGATATGGTGGGTTCCAATCACTCTGTGGAGACAGAACTCGGCTTTTCTCCGGGTGATCCAGGGCGGCTGTTGCGAGCGTTGCGCCTGTTCATAGATGGGAGAAGGCGCGAGATCGGAGCTGCAAGCCTGGGATCAACGAACGTGCTCTACCTCACGCTTAAGGCTCTCGGACTTGATCAAGCAGTCGCGGATGGACAGCGCCATCACACGTTTCTGGCAATAGAGGAGCCGGAGGCGCACCTGCATCCTCATCTTCAGCGACTCGTCTACCGCGACTTTCTTCGTTCTGAGGAGCAGCAAGACGACCCACGACCAATAACGGTCATCCTCACGACGCACTCACCGCACATTGTGAGCGTCGCGCCGCTGCACTCCCTTGTCCTGCTGCGCAAGGCGAGTGATGGCCAGAGTAGCGAGGGTGTATCGACGGCCCAACTAGAACTCACGCCTGAAGTTGTGGCCGACCTAGAGCGATATCTTGACGTTACTCGCGGCGAAATGCTCTTCGCTAAGGGCGTGCTTCTTGTCGAAGGTGACGCCGAGCGTTTCCTTCTGCCCTCTCTTGCCAATGCTAATGGGATCGATTTCGACGAGCTCGGGATTACCGTATGCTCCGTAGCGGGTACGAATTTTTTGCCTTACATGGAGTTGCTCGGTGACTGCGGGTTGCAGATCCCTGTAGCTGTCGTGACAGATGGAGATCCGGTAGACGACGGGAAGAAGCGTGGAGAGGCTCGAGTCCGAAGGCTACTCAAGGCTATCGTTGCACCGGAGGATTTGGACGGACGCACGAGAAGTCAGAGGCTGTGTATGGCAAGGGAACGAGGGCTCTTCGTTGGAGAACACACTTGTGAGATAGACCTGTTTCGGAGTGGCCTCCATGACGAGATCAGTCAGACACTGTTCGATCTCGCTCCGGGCGACGCTGTAAGGACTAGGGCGCAGCAATGGCAGGCCGAGCCAGATAGTGTGGATCCGGCTCGGCTTATGAAGGACATAACTGCGATCGGGAAGGGTCGCTTTGCGCAACACTTATCGACGCAGATCACCGCTGGGGTGTGGCCAGACTACATTGGAGAAGCCGTGACGTATGTCCGCAATCGCTGCCGTTAGACCATCATCCACGTACCGGTATGCCGTCGAGGAGCTTCGAGGAAACCCCGGTCAGTGGCAGGCCTACAATGCCGTACGGCACTGCGCTGTACTTGCGGGCCCGGGCAGCGGCAAGACGAAGACACTCACGGTGAAGATTGCGAAATTGCTGGTCGAGAGCGTCCGGGAGCCACGCGGGTTGGCTTGTATCACCTACAATTCGGAGTGCGCACGCGAGCTAGTGACCAGACTCGAACGGTTAGGAGTCTATAGAGCTGACCACGTCTTCATCGGTACCGTTCACTCGTTCTGCCTCAGGAGGGTATTGATCCCCTACGTCGCTCTATCGGCGATCGAACTTCCGCAGGACTTCCGGGTAGCACAACCGAGTGAACAGGATACCCTATTCGGCCGAGCAGTCGAACTGGCAATCGGCGCGGACGAGCCACCGGGGCGCTGGAGGACACGAGCCGATGAGTACCGGCGCACGCACCTCGATCGAAGCTCCGACGAGTGGCAGGAGGACGAGCAGCTCGCATCACTCGTCGCCGAATACGAGTGCCTGTTGCGACAACGCGGGATGATCGACTTCGACGATATGGTGCTGTTGGGGCTGAGACTGATTGAGTCGCAGCGCTGGGTGCGAAGGGCGCTCCACGCGAAGTTCCCGTTCATCATCGTGGACGAATACCAAGATCTGGGCGTTCCACTTCATCGGATCGTGCGGAGCCTGTGCTTTCAAGCTGGTTCGTGTCTGTTTGCTGTTGGTGACCCTGATCAGTCGATCTATGGTTTCAACGGAGCTCGTCCCGAGCTACTTCGCCGCTTGGCTGATTCGCCACGCGTGGAGTCGATTCGTTTGCCGTTCAACTACCGCAGTGGTCCTACGATTGTCCGGGCCTCGGAAGTCGCCCTAGGTGAGGTGCGAGGCTACGAAGCACGAGGTGTTGGCAGGGGAACTGTCGACCTACACGAGCGTCGGGGCGGTCTTCGAGACCAAGCACGGTACATCTGTGGGCAACTGATTCCAAATGCGATGGAGCGCGTCGAAGGCTTGCGGATCGGTGATGTTGCTGTGCTCTATCTGGACAAGAATGACGGAGACGTGATTGCTGGGGTGGCAAGCGAGCATCGTGTTCCAACCATGAGAATAGACAGGGGCGCCCCCTACCCGAAGGCGCCGTTGACACGGTGGTTAGAAGACTGTGCCGCGTGGTGTGGAGGTGGCTGGAAGGTTGGCGCCCCCAGGTTGTCGTCCCTCCTGGCTACCTGGGCCTCGATCGTGAGGATCCCTGTCTCGTCTGATGCGCGATGGCATCACCACAAGGTGTGCTTGGTGCGCTTCCTTTTGTCGCATCGGAGTGGCGAGCTACCGCTTCGGGATTGGCTGACGAGGTTCTGGAAGGATTGTCTTGGTACACTCGACTCGGACACTACGCTGCGCGACGAGCGGGATGTGCTGGCGAGCGTCACCGAGGCCTCCAAAGTCAACGGCGCTATCGGCGAATGGAACGTGCGTCTCTTTGGTGGACAGGGCGGTTCGCCCGATCACTTGAATCTCATCACTCTGCACAGTGCGAAGGGGCTGGAATTCAGAGTTGTCGTCATGATGGGTATGGAACAGGGAAGAATTCCGCGCTGGGACGCTAGCGAACAGAAAAAGCGCGAAGAGCGCCGGCTGTTTTATGTCGGCCTCAGCCGGGCCAAGGACGAAGTCCACTTGACCTACTCGGGCTGGACAGCGAACCAGTATGGCCGCCGGTTCTGGAACGGTCCGTCTGAATTCCTTGTGGAAATTCGTGATAGCCTCCTGACGGACGTGTAACCTTGAACTATGATGGGCGATGCGTACCTAGCGTGGTTTCGGGTTGGCAAATGACTGCATCCCCGGCCATTACTTGTGGTGTAGTATTGGTTCACGGTCACGCGTTGGGGGCAGGGTGGGTATGCCGTAGGGTGTCTAGTACAGGGCTTACAGACGAGTGAACGAGCGACGGAGGCTCCGTTCGAAGGGAGTAGCGCGACGATGAGGGATGGCGAGTTGAACTGGATCGCGAATTACATCTGGGGTATCGCCGACGATGTGCTGCGCGACCTCTACGTGCGTGGTAAGTACCGGGATGTGATCCTGCCGATGACGGTGCTTCGCCGCCTCGACGCGGTGCTGGAAGGCACCAAGCGGGACGTCCTAGACATGAAGGCTTCGCTCGACGCCGCCGAAGTGGTGGAGCAGGACCCGGCGCTACGACAGGCGGCAGGCCAAGCGTTCTACAACACCTCCCGATTCACCTTGCGCGACCTGCGCGCCCGTGCCAACCGCCAGCAGCTCACCGCCGACTTCACGGTGTACCTCGACGGGTTTTCGCCCACTGTGCAGGACATTCTCGACAACTTCGAGTTCCGCAACCAGATCCCACGGCTGTCCCGCGCCGACGCCCTGGGCACCCTGATCGAGAAGCTCACCTCGCCCGACATCAACCTGAGCCCCGACCCGGTGCGCCACGCCGACGGCTCGGTCAAGCATCCCGGCCTCGACAACCACGGCATGGGCACGATCTTCGAGGAGCTGGTGCGGCGCTTCAACGAGGAGAACAACGAGGAGGCGGGCGAGCACTGGACCCCGCGCGACGCCGTGCGGTTGATGGCGAAGCTGGTCTTCCTGCCCATCGCCGACCAGATCAGCTCCGGGACCTACCTGCTGTACGACGGCGCCTGCGGCACGGGCGGCATGCTGACCGTGGCCGAGCAGACGCTGCAGGAACTCGTCGCCGAGCGTGATAAGGAGGTTGCCACCCACCTGTACGGCCAGGAGATCAACGCCGAGACCTACGCCATCTGCAAGGCAGACCTGCTGCTGAAGGGTGAGGGCGAGGCCGCCGACAACATAGTCGGAGGCCCCGAGCATTCCACCCTGTTCAAGGACGCCTTCCCGTCGCACGAGTTCGACTTCATGCTCTCCAATCCGCCCTACGGCAAGAGCTGGAAGACCGATTTGGAGCGCATGGGCGGCAAGCGCGACATGCGCGACCCCCGTTTCGTGATCGAGCACGCCGGCGACCCCGAGTACTCCCTGGTGACCCGCTCCAGCGACGGCCAGATGCTGTTCCTGGCCAACAAGCTTTCCAAGATGAAGCACGGCACCGCGCTCGGCAGCCGCATCGCCGAGGTACACAACGGCAGTTCGCTGTTCACCGGCGCCGCCGGTCAGGGCGAGAGCAACATCCGCCGCTGGATCATCGAGAACGACTGGCTGGAGGCGATCGTCGCCCTGCCGCTCAACATGTTCTACAACACCGGCATCGCCACCTACGTCTGGGTGCTCACCAACCGCAAGCCCGAGCATCGCCGCGGCAAGGTGCAGCTCATCGACGCCACGGGCTGGCACCGTCCGCTGCGCAAGAATCTGGGCAAGAAGAACTGCGAGCTCGGCGAGGAGGACATCACCCGAATCTGCGATACCTTCCTCGCGTTTGAGGAGACGGAGCAGAGCAAGATCTTCGACAATGACACCTTCGGCTACTGGAGGGTCACGGTGGAGCGTCCCCTGCGAATTGAAGGAGCCGACCCCAACCGCCCCTATAAGGCCGCCGAGATCAAGAAACTCAAGGAAACCGGCGAGCGTAGCGAGACGGCGCCGCCGATCATCAGGAAGATCCACAAGCGAGGCATCGACGCTGATCCACTACACGGCCGGTTCGCAGCCTCCGTCGACGGAAAGCCGGCCGTTGTGGAGTACGAGCCCGACACCGAGATGCGCGACACCGAGCAGATCCCTCTGCAGGAGGCTGGTGGCATCGAAGCCTTCCTGAGGTGCGAGGTCCTGCCCTACGCCTCTGACGCTTGGTACCGGCCGGACAGCGTGCAAACCGGCTACGAGATCAGCTTCACCCGCTACTTCTATAAACCAAAACCCATGCGTACTCTGGTAGAGATACGTGCTGATATCCTCGCGCTGGAGCGAGAAACGGAGGGACTGCTGACAGACATCCTAGCACTTGAGCCGGGCATGTCGGAACTTGCGCCCCATCTGGGTGTACAACCACGTAAACGGACGCAAGGGTTGCCCCGTCATCGACATTCAGACTTGGGAACTGAGTGATGAAGCCTGAGCCTTCCACCGAGCGCTTCGATTGCGTTGGCTACACGCGTGACGTCCGCGACCGAATCGGCGCCGAGATCGCGACGATGGACGACGGCGAGTTGACGCGATGCCTGCGCGGCACCCGGCCCCCGTCGCCCAATTACTCGCGCCAGACGAGAGTCTGGAGGATGGGCGTCCAGAACGGTATGATCACGATGATCGAGATCATCTTTGAACTCGCCCGGCTGCACTTCGAGCGGCTTCGGGAGCCGGATCGAAGCATCCCGACAGTCAACTAGAGGAACACCGCTTTGAAGCCCCGGCGTGATTTGCTGGAATCCATCGCTGACACCATCAAAGACTACCGCGTCGATGACCTTCCAGAGCCGACGCCGGACCATGTCGACAAGTGGATCCGTCAGTTCGAGCCGGATGTCCAGCGACCGATGTTGCACGAGATGGATCATGTTCTGCGCCAGACCTACTTCTCGAAAGCGGCCGTACTCGGGATTTTCGAGAGAGTGATCAAGAACGTCGAGCTGACCAACGGCGATCCTCATGGATTCTGGCGTTCAGCCCACCTGCTCGATATTCAGCAGGACGGGAACAGCCAAGCTGATATTCGGCGACTGTTCTGCGACGCCGTCAAGCGACAGTGGGGCCTAACCACAGGTGCCGGTGAATGCGTGTTCGTGTACCTGGACGACGTGCTATTCAGTGGGAGTCGGATAGGGAACGATCTATCGGCCTGGATCACCGGTGAGTCCCCCTCGGCCGCGACTGTACATGTGGTGGTGATCGCTGCGCACCGTTTCGGGGAGTGGAAGTGCCGAGAGCGGCTCAAGAAGGCTGCGAGCGATGTGGGCAAGCGGGTGCAGTTTCACTTCTGGTCAGCGTTGCTTATTGAAAATCGACTCTCGTACCGCAACGTATCGGAGGTACTATGGCCCGTAACTGTTCCGAACGACGACGCCCTGTCGGCGTACCTCGCAGAGGAAACGAGATTTCCCTTCAGGCCGCGAGTGCCCGGCGGACAGTCCGAACATCGGATATTTTCTTCAGAAGAGGGGCGTCAGTTGTTGGAGAGGGAGCTGTTGCTTGCCGGAATCCAAATCCGGTCATTGAGCCAGCATCCAAGTCCGGCGATGCGGCCGCTGGGATTCAGCCCGTTCGGCCTCGGCTTTGGCTCTACGATCGTAACCTACCGCAATTGCCCGAACAACGCACCGCTGGCGCTCTGGTGGGGTGATCCCGAGGCTGACCAGAATCATCCCTTTTCCGGGTGGTGGCCGCTCGTGCAGCGTAAAGCCTATGCACGGTAGAGAGGTATGATGGTACCTAGCGCATCGGCTGCGCTTCACCGCCAGAAACGTACGTATGACCGCACGAATAGCGTTGTGTTCCTCAAAACGAGGGAGCGGTACGGCGGTCTGTCGAATATGGCCGGTGGGTTTCCCCTACGGGTGAACGGCCTGCGCATTCTCACCTCTGAAGCGCTCTATCAAGCGTGTCGGTTTCCGCACCGGCCCGATCTGCAGCGGATGGTCATCGAGCAGCGTAGTCCGATGACGGCCAAGATGAAGAGCAAGCCACACAGATATGAGACGCGGCGGGACTGGAACCGAGTGCGTGTCGCCATCATGCGTTGGTGCCTGCGCGTCAAGCTCGCACAGAATGCCGCCGCGTTCCGCAATCTGCTGTTGAGCACCGGAGACCTCGCGATCGTAGAGGAATCCCGAAGGGACGACTTCTGGGGAGCGAATCCTATAGACGAAAATAGGCTCGTCGGTGTGAACGCGCTCGGGCGGTTGCTGATGGAGTTACGGGAACTGGTCAAGAGCGAGCCTCAAGACAGCCTGCTGGACGTAGACCTCCCGTCAATACCCCATTTTCTGCTCGACGGGCGCCCTATTCAGCGGATTTTTTCCGGACGGGTGTGTGGCAGAGGCAAAGAGAAGGGAGATCCCCCGGCTTCGGCCGAGCAGCTTCGCACCGTAGACTCGAAGGTAGCGTCGTCACTTCTGAACTCCGCGATACCAACGGACTCTTCGCCCGCACGGAAGGATTCGCCGGAACATCGGAAGGAGGACGATCTGGCGCCTTCGGGTACGTATGCGGGCTACAAGAACTCCGGCGTCGAGTGGTTGGGAGAGGTGCCGACTCATTGGGACGTGCTGAGAGTCAAGGCATGGCTGGGCGTCAACCAACTGGTGCTGCCGGAAGACACCGATCCAGACTACACGTTCGACTACGTGGACATCGGGTCTGTGACGACCGGGCAGCTCTCGGCAAGACCCGAACGAATTCGTTTCGGAGACGCACCGTCTCGCGCTAGGCGCGTGGTCAGGCCCGGCGACACGCTTTTTTCGACAGTGAGGACCTATCTGAAGGCGGTCTGGCATGTGGAACACTTGCGTACCGATCTGATCGCGTCAACTGGTTTCGCAGTATTTACGCCGCGGCACGGCACGGTCCCGAAGTTCACGAGCTACTTCTTCCAGAGTAATCCGTTCACAGACCGCGTAGCGGCTGAGTCAGTGGGAATGGCTTATCCAGCCATTGCCGAGGCGAGATTGGGGACGCTCGAAGTGTGTGTGCCGCCTTTCGCGGAGCAAGCTGAGATCGTCGGCTTCCTCGACGACGCCGACCGGCACATTCGGCGCTACATCCGTGCCAAGCAGAAGTTGATCGTACTGCTGGAGGAGCAGAAGCAGGTCCTCATCCACGAGGCCGTCACCGGGAGGATCGACGTGCGGACAGGGCGACCGTATCCGTCCTATAAGGACTCGGAGATCAAGTGGTTGGGGGCGGTGCCTACGCATTGGCAAGTACGCGCAGCAAAGTGGTACTTCCGGGAGTCCAACCACCGATCGGATACCGGTTCCGAGGAACTTCTATCTGTGTCACACATTACAGGTGTGACGCCGCGCAGTGGTAAGAGGAATGTCTCGATGTTCAAGGCTGAGTCGAACGTAGGGTATAAGTTATGTGCGCCTGGCGACATTGTAGTGAATACGATGTGGGCTTGGATGTCCGCTTTGGGGATTGCCAGACAAAGCGGTATCGTCAGCCCGTCATACGCTGTCTATCGCCCACGCGTGTCTTCGACGCTGAACGGAGAGTATGTCGACCTTTTGCTACGCACCGCGCCATACCAGAACGAGTACGTATGTAGGTCCACTGGCATTCACTCTTCCCGATTAAGGTTGTATCCGGAGGACTTCTTGCGCATTCGGCTTCTTTGTCCGCCGGCGGAGGAGCAAGGCTCCATCGTTGATTTCGTCAATCGGGCATCAGACGTCACCGTTCGGTACATTGACCGTACATGCGACGAAATCGCTCGTCTTGAAGAGTACTGGGAACGCCTGATCGTCGATGTCGTCACGGGGAAGTTCGATGTTCGGGGGGCCACGGCTGAAATGAGGACGCTTGTTCAATTCTGAGGAACCGGCTGACAAGTAAGCAATCGACCAGGAGGCGAAGTGTGATGGATGGAAAGCCTTCCGTGAAGTGGAACGGAGGCCTAGCAAGATTAGTGGCGCGTGGGCATTCACGGGAACACGGGTGCCGGTGTATACGCTGTTCAAGAACCTGAGAGAGGCGCTGGCCAATTGAATCTGCCGTCCGATGAGGCATGTCGGTTATGTTGTGGGAGCGCCTTTCGGCGCATTCGGCGGATAGTCTGCCGATTGGCGTGTGGTTCGCCTTCGGACCAGGGACGTCGGCGAGGGCGATTGCGGCCGTGGGTGCTGGTGAGATCATTGAAGTGCCCATTCGGGTGAAGTGATATGGCTACGGACACCACCGAACGGGCGCTGGAACGGCTGCTCTGCAGGGCACTGGCGGGCCACCCATGCGATCCGCCGGTCGAGGGCACCGTCGCAGATCCTCCGGCCGGCTACGGCGGAGTAGGGTGGAGCGGCGGAAGTTTCCATGACTACGACCGCGAATACTGCGTTGACTTGGTACAGTTCGCGGCGTTCTTGTGGGACACGCAGCCGGAGGCCGCCGAGGCGCTGGGACTGTGGCAGGACAGTCTTCCACGGCGAGCGTTTCTGACACGGCTGCAAGGCGAGGTGAGCAGGCGCGGCACGATCGATGTGCTGCGCAACGGGGTCAAGCACCGCGCGCTGCACGTCGAGTTGTTCTACGGCACACCGTCGGAGCACAACCGGCAGGCGCAGGAACGGTACGGGCAGAACCGGTTCACCGTGACCCGGCAGCTTCGCTACAGCCGGGATGAGGCGCAGCGGGCGCTGGACATCGGGTTGTTCATCAACGGGTTGCCGGTGTTCACGTTCGAGCTGAAGAACAGCCTCACCAAGCAAACGGCGGATGACGCGGTGTTGCAGTACCAGCAGGATCGCAACCCGCGCGAGAAGCTGTTCGCGTTCGGGCGCTGCATCGCGCACTTCGCGGTGGACGAGCGCGAGGTGCAGTTCTGCACCCATCTCAAGGGAAAGGCATCGTGGTTCCTACCGTTCAATCGCGGCTGGAACGACGGAGCGGGCAACCCGCCCAACCCACACGGGCTGGCGATCGATTACCTGTGGCGCGAGGTGCTGCCGACGGTGAGCGTGACCAACATCCTGGAGAACTACGCCCAGGTGGTAGAGGAGAAGGACGACAAGACCGGCAAGAAGCGGCGGGCGCAGGTCTGGCCGCGCTACCACCAGCTCGACGTGGTACGCCGCCTGCTGGCCGACGCCGAATCCCACGGGGCGGGCCGGCGCTACCTGATCCAGCACTCGGCCGGCAGTGGCAAGAGCAATTCCATTGCTTGGCTGGCGCATCAGCTCATCGGGTTGACCAGAGACGATGCACCGGTGTTCGACTCGATCATCGTGGTCACCGACCGGCGCATCCTCGACCGGCAGATCCGCGACACCATCCGGCAGTACGCCCAGGTGTCGGCGACGGTCGGGCACGCCGACCGCTCGGGCGATCTGCGCCGGTTCATCGAGAGCGGCAAGAAGATTATCATCTCCACGGTGCAGAAGTTCCCGTTCATCCTCGACGAGATCGGCAACGAGCAGCGCGGGCGCAGCTTCGCGATCATCATCGACGAGGCGCACTCCAGCCAGGGCGGCCGTACCAGCGCGGCGATGGCGCAGGCGCTGTCGGCGGCCGGCGAGGTGGACGAGGAGGAAACCTACGAGGACCAGATCAACCGCTTGATGGAGTCGCGCAAGCTTTTGCCGAACGCCAGTTACTTCGCGTTTACCGCCACCCCCAAGAACAAGACGCTGGAGATCTTCGGTACTCTCGACCCGCAGCCGGACGGGACGGTGAGGCACTACGCGTTCCACAGCTACACCATGAAGCAGGCGATCCAGGAGGGGTTCATCCTCGACGTGCTCGCCCGCTACACGCCGGTGGCCAGCTACTACCGGCTGGCCAAGACGGTGGAGGACGACCCGGAGTTCGACGTCAAGAAGGCGCAGAGGAAGCTACGCCGGTTCGTGGAGGGCAGCGACCACGCGACCCGCCTCAAGGCCGAGATCATGGTCGACCACTTCCACGACCAGGTGCTGGCGCAGGGCAAGATCGGCGGCGCGGCGCGGGCGATGGTGGTAACCAACGGCATAGAACGCGCCATCCAGTACTACCACGCCATCAGCGACTACCTGGCCGAGCGCAAGAGCCGCTACCAGGCCCTGGTCGCCTTCTCCGGCGAGCACGAGTACGGCGGCGTGAGGCTGACCGAGGCGTCGTTGAACGGTTTGCCGTCAGCGCAGATCGCTGACCGCTTCCAGGAGGATCCGTACCGCTTCCTGGTGTGCGCGGACAAGTTCCAGACCGGCTACGACGAGCCGCTGCTGCACACCATGTACGTGGACAAGACGCTGTCCGGCATCAAGGCCGTGCAGACCCTGTCGCGTCTCAACCGGGCGCACCCCAAGAAGCACGACGTGTTCGTACTCGATTTTCTGAACGACGCCGACACCATCCGCGAGGCGTTCGCGGACTTCTACCGGGCGACGATCCTGGCCGACGAGACCGACCCCAACAAGCTGCACGACCTGCAGGCCGACCTGGACGCTGCCCAGGTCTATTCCGAGGAGCAGGTAGAGGAACTGGTGCGGCGCTACCTTGGCGGTGCCGAGCGCGACCGGCTCGATCCGATCCTGGATGATTGTGTGGCGGTGTACCTGCGCGAGCTGGACGAGGACGGACAGGTGGAGTTCAAGGGCAATGCCAAGGCATTCGTCCGCACCTACGGCTTTCTCTCCGCGGTGCTGCCGTACGGCAACCCCGGCTGGGAGAAGCGCTCGATCTTCCTCAACCTGCTGGTGCCAAAGCTGCCGGCGCCGGAGGAGCCCGACCTTGCCAAGGGGATCC
The DNA here is from genome assembly GCA_965208575.1 of Spirochaetia bacterium. Lineage (GTDB taxonomy): Bacteria > Spirochaetota > Spirochaetia > SZUA-6 > Bin103 > Bin103. The sequence goes on from CBDBOV010000005.1 coordinate 543,464, forward strand.
TGGACGCAATCGACCTGGACAGCTACCGGGTGGAGAAACAGGCGATGCAGAAGATCCTGCTGCCGGACGAGGACGCCGAGATCGGCCCGGTGCCCACCTCGGCCGGCGGCTCCCGCCCGGAGCCGGAGCTGGACCGGCTCTCCGTCATCCTGCGCACCTTCAACGAGCACTTCGGCGACATCCGGTGGGAGGACGCCGACCGCGTGCGGCAGCTCATCATCGAGACCATCCCGTCCCGCGTCGCCGCCGACACCGCGTTCCGCAACGCGCGGCAGAACTCGGACCGCCAGAACGCGCGCATCGAGCACGACAAGGCACTACTCCGCGTGATGACCTCCGTGATGCGCGACGACACCGAGCTGTTCAAGCAGTTCATGGACAACGACAGCTTCAAGCGCTGGCTCACCGATACCGTGTTCTCGCTTGCCTACGAACCGGCGGGCCCGGCCTGAATCGCTGCAGCGGCGCGCCAGACGCTGCCCAGCCTGCCTGGTGTGCGACTCACGGCATCCAACGCAGAGGTGGCGAAGGCCTCCCCATGGTTTGGTGTTGTGGGCGCGTAGGCCTATACCTGCCTCAGAGTCAATGATTTGGTACGCTTTCGGAGTTCGCACCAGTTCGCACCAGTTCGCACCAGTTCGCACCAGTTCGCACCAGTTCGCACCAGTTCGTACCAGTTCGTACCAGTTCGTACCCGAAGACCCTTGACTCCGGCGGCGCCGCCGTGGGATCGTTAGACCGGATTTTGCTTGGTGGTATATAGCCGTCGACACGAAGCAGAACTAAGGCGATGAGGTGACTCACCGCCTAAACCAGGAGTTGAAGTTGCGCACAATATGTTCGTTGTATCTGATCACGCTATGCGTATGGTCGCTATCTTCAGGCACGAATCAACCTGAGTCTTTCGACGTCTTACCCAGCACCGAGAATCGATCAGTCGCCCTGACTCTTTTCGATACAAATGGTTCCGTACCGATGACTATTCATCGTCCAGAAGACGCGTCGACAGTCGGTCGTGACGCAGGCACCACGAAGATAATTGGCGGATAGCTCGATCTCAGGGTGTCGACGTTGAGCAATCATTCACTCGCTTCCCGTCCGATATCGTGTCGCTTCAAGTGTATGACGCTTTCGGAAAACGATTGAATCAGGCGCCAAGCAACGACGAAACCGACACGATCTATGACTTCTTTTTCGAATTAGAACAGAGTCAGGCTACACCGATCGCATTGTTTTTCTATGTTGACGCCAACATCGAGACTCAGACATACGACGGCGAGCTCATTGTTGACACGTTTGTCCCGAGCGTTACATGGATCGCAGGATCACACGTCAAGGATAGTACGACCATCTTGAATGTAGCTATACCAACCGTCGGACAACTATACGCTATCGGTGGACGAGAGATTATAAAAAAGCAGCTTGCTTTGATGGAATCCGTTTTGGCGAAGAACGAATATGCATCGGGATTGCTCAACGAAATCGCGGCCCGTATCGACCCGATCCTGATCGGATACGAGCGTCGCGACAAGAGAAAGTGGCCCACTTTTGTCGATTGCGAAGGATGTCCTCAGATGGTAGTAGTACCATCGGGATCATTTAGCGCTACAGACTCACTTATCGGCAGCGTCAGCGAGTCTCTCGATAGTTTTGCGATAGGATCGCATGAGGTATCACTTGCGGAATTTGCTGAGTTCGTTCGCGAAACGCAGCACAGTACCAATGCTGATTGTTTTGGATTTGATGACCAGACCGAAGAGTGGGCGTACGTTTCGACTGCGAATTGGCGGGATCCCGGGTACCGTACTGTGGCCAGCGAGCCTGTAACCTGCATTAGCTGGGACGATGCCGTCGCGTACGTGGAATGGCTTTCGAGAAAAGCGCGTTTGAAGTATCGGCTTGTCAGCTTCATTGAGTCGATGTACGTGGCGGAGCGCTATCTGCGGGACGCTCCCCCTGAGACTACGATTGAGGGGCTTGTGAACGACAAAAAGAGACAGAGTTATGAGTGGGTAGTCTGTTCTCATGTTACAGAAATTATCGATGACGGCACTGGCCAACGCGTTGCATGCGATGGAGCCGTAGGAATCGAAGTGATCATTCCCGGCACAACCGCCACCTGGATCCCCGGGGATAGTAGCGGGGCTAATCACGCGCAAGGATTTCGCATTTCTCGCGACTTAGTTCAGGCCGTCGGGGGAAACTGGATGGTGGTCCTGCGGGGGAATGAGACAGTTGAGCGTATGCGACGGTGATCGCCGAGCTTTCTCGTGACTAGAGGGCCACATGCCCACGTGGGCACACCGGTGGCTATAGGGTCTCTCATCTTGATGGTCGTGATCGCTGTAGCAGTTGTTTTGGTTAAGGGAAGAACACCAGATAGAGACCTATTTGTTCTAATGGGCATTCCGACGATTCTATATGTAGTTTACTTCGCCTTTCCGCGGGTTCGAAGGTGGCATGGACGGGTTCACTACTTGGCGATTTGCGCGGCTTTGTTGTGCGGAATAGCCGTCCTGATTTTCGACTATGATGAAATTCCGATAGTCGGGTGGATGGGATTCTCCACATTAACACTGATAAGCACAGTAGCGTTCTTCATCTATTTTATACCACTATCGTGGTTGCGCTCTGATAGCGACCGGTCAGCTGCGTCTGATTTGGCAGAACAACTGCAATCGAGAATCGTGTCAATAAGGGAGCAGTTTGATGGATTTTACAGTTCGATAGCCCAGGATGGAAAACGGTTGGATAACATCTTGTTGAGAGTCAGGCAGGAGATGGAGGACCATACGAAGGAATTGCGAGAAGCAGAGAGTGAGTTGACGAGGAATCGGGCACTAAGCTCCGTGTACAGAAGGTTGGCTGAGATGGCTAGAGATGACGCAGAAGAGATCATATCGGCTATCCAAGGGACAAGCCACATTCGTCAGTATCTCGTGACATTTTCTATTGGCGTCGCGAGCGGGCTTGTGGTAAGATCGATTCCTAAGGTCGCGTTCATTAGCAATACTATAGCGCTTCTGTCAGGAGGCTAAGCAGATAAGATCAAAGCTCATTGCAGGTTCTATTCCGCGGTCAGCACAGACTGCCCCCGGGTAGGGAACTCGTGTGCATGGTCTACCCTACAGAGTTGCGCGGCCGACCGAGCGCGACTCCGAATCGCTGGTAATACTCGCCGGGTGGTGGCTTCAGCACGATCGTGTTCCTGCCGGTCTTCGCCACTATTCCGGCCTGAATTATCCACTCCTACAGGAAGCGTTTAGAGCGCATCGCCGCGCCATCCGTAACCCCAATAGGTTCAGCTTCAATGTCGTCAGGTTCCAGGCCAGACCGGCGATCACACAGTACGCCGGATTCGCCGCGAGGGAGCCGGTCGGTACATGCGCGTCTAACGTACCGTTCCGTATGTGTCCTGACCTGGCACACCGAACAGTCGATTGCCCTGGCTGCACCCCGGCCTCTTCCACGGCACTCCTTCGGCTCACAAGCCGCAGGCACAGGAACGGTTCGAGCAGAACCGCTTCACCGTCACCCGCCAGCTTCGCTACAGCGGGGACGTGGCGCAGCGGGCGCTGGACGTCGGGCTGTTGATCAATGGGCTGCCGGTGCTCACGTTCGAGATGAAGAACACCTCACCAAGCAGACGGTGGACGACACTTGTCCTGCAGTACCAGCAGGATCGCAACCCGCGCGAGAAGCTCTATTCCAGTTCGGACGCTGCATCGCGCACTTGCTGTAGACGAAGCGGGAGGTGCAATTCTGCATTCGCCTCGCCGGCAAGGCGTCGTGGTTCCTGCCGTTCAACCGGGGCTGGAACGACGGTGCGGGCAACCCGTCCAACCCGGACGGACTGGCGATCGACTGCCGGTGGCGGGAGGTGCTGACCCGGCGGAGCCTCACCGACATCCTGGAGAACTACGCCAAGGTGGTGGAGGCAAAGGACGAGAAGAGCGGCAGGAGGCAGCCGAAGCAGATCTGGCCGCGCTATCACCAGTTCGACGTCGTGCGCCGGCTGCCGGCCGACGCCGGCGAGTACGGCGTGGGCAAGTGCTACCTGATCCGGCACTCGGCGGGCTGCGACAAGAGCAACTCCATCGCCTGGCTGGGCCCATCAACTGATCGGGCTGACCAGGGACGACGCGCCGGTCTCGACTCGATCATCGTGGTTAGCGACTGGGTGGACCGTCAGATCCGGGACATGATCAGGCAGTACGCGCAGGTGGGGGCGACCGTCGGGCATGCCGACCGCTCGGGCGATCTGCCCCGGTCCATCGAGAGCGCCAAGACGATCATCATCTCCACGGTCCAGAAGTTTCCGTTCATCCTGGACGAGATCGGAAATGAGCAGCGCGGGCGGGAGATTGACATCGATGCGAACACCTTTTATGTTGGAGCGCCAAATCCGCAATCGACTATCAGCGAGAATATCCTAAGAGTCGAAGGCCGGTCCGTGCTCAGGACGTAACACCAAGTCCTATGGGGGAAGCGAGGAACATGACTGCTAACACGTCGGGGGACGACGATGAGACTCACGCATGTGCGAGTGCAGAACTATCGCTGTGTCCGTGACACAGGGTTGTTCGAGGTCGACCCGGCGAAGACGATTCTGGTAGGGCCGAACGAGGCCGGCAAGACTGCGGTTCTTGAGGCTCTCCAGCAGATCAACCCACCCGCTGAAGTGAAGGGATTCGACCCTCTGCGCGACTACCCGCGCAAACTCTACAACGCCGACATCCAATCGCAGAAGCGAGATCCCAGCGAGATTCCAATCGCGTCCGCTCAGTTCGCGCTTGAGCCCGACGATCTCGCCGTACTCCCGGACGGATTTGCTGCCACGGGGTACCGATGTACCCGATTCCTCAACAACAAGCTAACGCACTGGCTCGAAGGCGGGCCGGAGGTTGTTGTGTTCAGCGAGGAGATTCGGAAGGATCTGATGCGTCTCGCCGCCCACGTCGACAGCCGTGGCGATGAAGACGGCGAGGCGGGGCTCGCCGTGGGCCTCGAAGAGATCATTACCGACTGGCACGTTGGGACGACCAAGATCGCCTGTGACCGCGCCGCTGAGCTGCGGCAGTGGCTCGACTCGATCTTGGAGTTCGTCGACGAGAACGATGCGACCCAGGATCAACGCCACACTCGCCTCCTTCAGTACACGCGGATAACGGAAGAGCGCGACGCCGCCCTCAAGAAGCTCAACAGTCGGATGCCGGTGTTCGTGTACTTCAGTAACTATTTTCGCGTTCGTCCCAATCTCCACCTGCGCCGCTTCGCCGATCGCGTCGAGCAGGAGCTCCTTGACGATGACCGCTATGACTATGGCAACCTCTGCCTGCTCAAACTCCTCGGCTTCGACGCCCGGAGGCTGGCGGACCTCGGAAACGCTCCTGATCCGGGAGACGATGAAGAGGCATTCGACGGCTACCGCAGCCCGCTCGACGAGCGCGCCATCAAGCTCAACGCTGCCAGCGTTCGCCTAACCGGAGAAATCCGATCAATCTGGAACCCGGACCCTACTCGCGCTGAAGCCGATACCGTGCTGATACAAGCCGACGGCCAGTACCTCAAGGTAGTGGTCCAGGACGAACTTGGCGTTCAGATCGAGGTAGACCAGCGCTCCGCAGGGTTTCAGTGGCTTGTGTCGTTCTTCGTTGTCTTCTTCGCCGAAGCCGAAGACGCTTACACCAATGCCATTCTGCTGCTCGACGAGCCGGGGCTGAGTCTCCATGGCCTCAAGCAGCGTGAATTCCGCCAGACCCTCTCACGCCTTGCCGAAGGCAACCAGACGATCTACACGACACACTCTCCCTTCTTGGTCGGACCCGAGGAATTGGACTTGGTGCGCGTGGTGGAGATGACCGACCGCGACGACGGCACCAAGGTGCATACAAGCGTCACTGCAACCGATCCGGCCGCACTCCTGCCCCTACAGGAAGCGCTTGGGTACGATCTCGCTCAGAGTCTGTTCGCGCAGCAACGTAACTTGGTTCTGGAGGGCCTGACGGACTTCTGGTATTTCGAGGCGACCGCGCAACTGCTACGCGACGCCGACCTAGCCAACCTCAACCAGAAGATCGCTCTGCTCCCTGCGAACACTGCCAGTAAAGTCGTGTACTTCGCCACCATCCTTCATGCGAACAATCTCAAGGTGGCCGCCCTGTTGGATTCCGACAACGCCGGGGATCAGGCTGCCAAACAGGAGACACTCATGCACACTCTCGGGAACAAGAACATTCTCCGGACCCGTGATGTTTGCTCCGGCGCGATTACCAAGTCTGAAATCGAAGATCTGCTGCGCACCACTCTCGTTGGCATCGCTCAGTCGGAGCTTGGTTGGGACGCCATGGAAGTGTCCTCCAAGCAGCCACGCCGACCGATTGTCGACATCTTTACGGATGAGATAGACCATTTTTCCAAGTACCGACTCGCTAAGGCCTACCTGCGTTGGACCCGCGATCACAGCGCTGCTGATCTCACCGAAGACGAACGGAAATCATGGGTGGAACTCATCAAGCTAGTGAATCGAGCGCTTAAGTAGGTAGAGTCAGTGAGCAACACTCGACAGTACGGAGTATATAGAAGGAAAGGGCCTGCAATTGCGCTCCTGGCAAGGCGGACACTCGGCGCTGGGCGCTTTCTCAGGCGAGCACGCGCCGGGGGCGAAGAAGAAGAGGTGACCGAGGCGTCACTGAACAGCGTGCCCGCTAAGCAGATCCGCGCGAGGTTCCACGAGATTCCTAACGGTTCTTGGCTTTACATGGGCTACGGCGCCCGTTTGCTGCAGGTCCAGGACATGGACGAGACGGACGGACAGACTCTCACCGATGTTGTCGCGGGCAAGCTCAATGTAGCGAAGGCGGCGCTAACTGTCACGAATACGACGTCGCCGTGGGCGCCGAGGAACCGACTGACGAGCGTGCAATCGAACAGGAGATAACCGTATGATGGACTGGAGCAACTGCCCGGCGGTGGAACGTAAGCCGGGCAAGATCAGCGGGGCTTGGGCATTCACAGGAACACGGGTACCGGTGTACGCGTTGTTCGAGAATCTCGCCGGCGGTGCCACGATCGACGAATTCGTGGAGTGGTTTCCAGGCGTCGAAAAGCAACAGGTGCGTGCAGTACTGGAACATGAAGCACGGGCGCTGAGAAAGGCGCTGGCCCCTTGAAGCTATTGTTCGATCAGGGCACGCCGGCTCCATTGCGGGTGCACCTTCCGGGGCATTCGGCGGAGACGTTGGCCGAAAGGGGCTGGTCGGACAAGGACAACGGCGAGTTGCTTGATCTGGCGGAGCGAGAGGGCTACAGGGTTCTCGTGACGACGGATCAGAGTCTTCGCTACCAGCAGAACATGGCCGGGAGGCGAATCGGCCTTGTCGTTCTTCTTTCCACGGATTGGCGCGAGGTTCGCCTTCGGACAAGGGAAATCGGCGAGGCGATTGCGGCCGCGGGGTCCGGTGGGGTCATCGAAGTGCCCATTCGGTGAAGTGATATGGCTACGGATACCACGGAACGGGCGCTGGAACGGCTGATCTGCACGGCGCTGGCGGGACATCCGTGCGATCCGCCGTCTGAGGGCGCCGTCGCGGATCCGCCAGCCGGGTACGGCGGGGTGGGGTGGACTGGCGGTAGTTTTCCACGACTACGACCGCGAGTACTGCGTCGACTTGGTGCAGCTCGCGGCATTCCTGCGTGACACCCAGCCCGAGGTCGCCGATGCGTTGGCGCTGTCCGAGGACGGTCCGACGCGGCGCGGGTTCCTGACTCGGCTGCAGGGGGAGATTGCCAAGCGCGGGACCATCGACGTGCTGCGCAACGGGATCAAACACGGACCGCTGCACCTGGATCTGTTCTATGGCACGCCGTCGGAGCACAACGCCGAGGCGCAGGAACGGTTCGCGCAGAACCGGTTCACGGTTACGCGGCAGCTTCGCTACAGCAGGGACGAGGCGCAGCGGGCGCTCGACATTGGGCTGTTCATCAACGGGCTGCCGGTGTTCACGTTCGAGTTGAAGAACAGCCTTACCAAACAGACGGCGGACGACGCGGTGTTGCAGTACCAGCAGGATCGCAATCCGCGCGAGAGGCTGTTCGAGTTCGGGCGCTGCATCGCGCACTTCGCGGTGGACGAGCGCGAGGTGCAGTTCTGCACCCATCTCAAGGGCAAGGGGTCGTGGTTCCTGCCGTTCAACCGTGGTTGGAACGACGGCGCGGGCAACCCGCCGAACCCGCACGGGCTGGCGATCGACTACCTGTGGCGCGAGGTGCTTCCGCGGGAGAGCCTGACCAACATCCTCGAGAACTATGCCCAGGTGGTGGAGGAGAAGGACGAGAAGACCGGCAGGAAGCGGCGGGCGCAGGTCTGGCCGCGCTACCATCAACTCGACGTGGTGCGCCGTCTGCTGGCCGACGCCGAAGCTCACAGGGTGGGGCGGCGTTACCTTATCCAGCACTCGGCGGGCAGCGGCAAGAGCAACTCCATCGCCTGGCTGGCGCACCAACTCATCGGACTGACCAGGGACGGCGCGCCGGTGTTCGACTCGATCATCGTGGTGACCGACCGGCGCATCCTCGATCGGCAGATCCGCGACACCATCCGACAGTATGCCCAGGTGTCGGCGACGGTCGGGCACGCCGACCGATCGGGCGATCTGCGGCGGTTCATTGAGAGTGGCAAGAAGATCATCATCTCCACGGTGCAGAAGTTCCCGTTCATCCTCGACGAGATCGGCAACGAGCAGCGCGGGCGCAGCTTCGCGATCATCATCGACGAGGCGCACTCCAGCCAGGGCGGCCGTACCAGCGCGGCGATGGCGCAAGCGCTGTCGGTGGCCGGCGAGGTGGACGAGGAGGAGACCTACGAGGACCAGATCAACCGCCTGATGGAGTCGCGCAAGCTGCTGCCCAACGCAAGCTATTTCGCGTTTACCGCCACGCCCAAGAACAAGACGCTGGAGATCTTCGGCACCCCGGACCCGCAGCCGGACGGCACAGTGCGGCACAACGCCTTCCACAGCTACACCATGAAGCAGGCGATCCAGGAGAAGTTCATCCTCGACGTGCTCGCCCGCTACACGCCGGTGGCCAGCTACTACCGGCTGGCCAAGACGGTGGAGGATGACCCGGAGTTCGACGTCAAGAAGGCGCAGACGAACTGCGCCGGTTCGTGGAGAGCAGCGACCACGCGATCCGCCTCAAGGCCGAGATCATGGTCGACCACTTCCACGACCAGGTGCTCGCGCAGGGCAAGATCGGCGGCGCGGCGCGGGCGATGGTGGTGACCAACGGCATCGAGCGCGCCATCCAGTACTACCACGCCATCAGCGACTACCTGGCCGAGCGCAAGAGCCGCTACCAGGCTCTGGTCGCCTTCTCCGGCGAGCACGAGTACGGCGGCGTGAAGCTGAGCGAGGCGTCGTTGAATGGCCTGCGGTCGGCGCAGATCGCCGACCGCTTCCAGGATGCGTATTCCGGTGAAAAAAGCCACCCATTCCGGAAATAAAAAGCCACCGGGGAGTGGTCCGATCCTGAGACGGCGAGTATAGCGGGGTGGCTTTTTTGAATCAATCTGACGGAGTGCGCGAAGGGAGTTCGGAGCGGTAACGAAGTTCCGGCCAGAGTGTCCGCGGGTGGCCTGTCGAGAGGAGGCCTGGCAGACCACGGTGGCGGAGGGAACCGCATCGACGGTGCCCCGGAACGGTGTGTGAGCGCCGCGTGATAGGGCGGAGAGTGCCCACGTCGCCGATGGAGCGCCGACGCGGCGGTGCGCCCGCCGCCGCTGCTGCCGCGACCTCGACCGGGTGGTCCGGCGGCCGGCAGCGGCAGTTGGCTGGGAACAGCAGTGCGACGGATTGCCCGTGGGTGCCTCGATGCGGCCATGCGCATGGCGGAGCGGTGGAACGCGCGGAGCCCGCGGCGCTGAGAAAGCGGTGACTGCGGTCACGATACGGATTTTCCGGGGGATGCCTGAGGAACTCTCGCAGGTTGGAGGGCCGGCAGAGAGGCCGACTCTGACGCGAGCGGCCCCGCTGACAGCCAGGCGACTGGCCTGACACCCGTGGAGGGGCCGGAATGCCGGCGAGCACCGTCGCGACGGGTGCTCATGGTGCGCGCCGCGTGGTCGGGCTCGATGACTGAGCGCGAACTCGCCGGCAAGTAACCCGGCGGTTGAAAGCGAACCGCACCCCGGCGCAGGGTGGGCGACCGAGCGGTGGGCCGTGCGCATGGAGTTCGGCACCCGCGGCGCGGACCGGCAGGACGAAGCCAACCGCAAGAGCCGCCGCAATCAGTAGGGCGCGCACCCGAGCAACCGTGGCGGGGGGCTGATAGACGGGCCGCCGGGCCGTGGTACATCGGCAGCAGGGGTGTCGTCTTCACCGTTTGCGTGTGTGCGGCGGTCGGAGTGGCCATCGGCATCATCGGCACCGTATCCATGTGCATGGAGCGGCTGACCGTATCGACCGCGGGCGTCTCGACATACGCTCCGCGCCTTCGCCATCGCGACCTCCGAGAAGCTGACCACCGGCGCATCGTTATTCACTCCGACCGTATATCCGTCCTGATTCCGGGGGTCTCCAAGTACCACCGTCCGCCCGGCGGCGCGTCCTGCGCCGCCGGGTGGCCGGTTTCCGGGCGGTATGCACCCGATATGCACCCAATATGCAGCGTGGTTGAGATGGCAGGGCAAAGAGCCCGCCCGGGTAGCGCACCGACCGCCGCTGACGCGCGGCGGCAGCAACGCTCCCGCCGCGGTCGTGGCGCCGGGGGTGGCGGCGCTATCCCAGCCGCTCGGCCGCGTCCCGCCGGGCACGCTCGGCATACAGCTTGCGCACCGAATCTCCCTCCAGGTTGATGCGGTGGGCGCCATGCACGATGCGGTCACAGATCGCATCGCCGATGGTGGGCTCGCCGATCACCTCATGCCAGGACGATACCGGCAACTGCGAGACCATCAGGGTCGAGGCGCGACCGTGGCGGTCTTCGAGCATCTCCAGCAGGGCCAGCCGCGCCAGTCCGTCCAGTGGCTCCAGCGCGAAGTCGTCGATTATGACCAGCGCCTGCTTGCTGATCTTCTCCAGCTCCCGGACGTAGCTGCCGTCAGCCTTCGCCAGGCGCAGTTCCCCGAACAGCCGGGAGGACGCATGATAGCCGACCCGGAACCCGCGCAGACACGCTTGGTGGCCCAGCGCGGAGGCCAGGAAGCTCTTCCCGGAGCCGCACTTGCCGGTGATGATCAGGTCCTGGTGGTGCTGCACCCAGCGGCAGTCGGCCAGCCGCAGCAGTTGGTTCTGATCCAGGTTGCGGCGCAGCGAGAAGTCTACCTCCTCGATGGCGGCCGGGTAGCGAAAGCGGGCCGCCTTCAGCAACCGCTGCAGACGCCGCTCATGGCGGTCGTCCCACTCGGCATCCACCAGGCGGGCCAGCAACTCGTCGGTCGTACACTGCGCCTGGCTGTCGAGGCTGGTGCGCAATGCCCGCGCCATGCCGTGCAGGCGCATCCGGTCGAGCTTGTCGAGGGTGGCTTGGTTATTGGTCATCGTCGGGGTCTCCTCAGTTGTAGTAGTCGCTGCCGCGGACGTTGTCATGACTGGGGAAGCTCAGCGACTGCTGCTGTTGCTCCTCCTCCAGGCCCAGCTTCAGCATGTTCTGAATGCGGCGGTAGGAGCACAGCCCGTAGCGCAGCGCGCGCCCACAGGCGCGATCAAGCCGCGCGGCGCCGTAGCTCTTCTCCAGGTTCAGGATGCCGAGGCAGGAACGGAACCCCTGCGGCGGGTACTTGGCGTCCTTCAGCACCTGCTCGATCACCGCCTCGACGTTGGCGCCGTGCGCCCGCCCCCAGCGCAAGAACCGTTCCGGGGTCCACTCGGCATACCATCGGTGCTGCGGCGGCATGTGGTCGGGCAGCGTGGTGTAGCGACCCGGACGGCGGTCACGCTGGTACTCGGCGATGCGCACGTTGTCGTAGTAGATCGACACGGTACGCTCGTCGCAGCTCGACGTGATAGTTGAACCCGACCGTCGCTTCCCGGATCTGCTGCAGCGGGAAGTGGTGGCGAGGCAACGGCGCCAGGACCGGCTGTTCGATCTGCTCGAACAGCTCGCGCCGACAGTAGGGCAGGCGCTGGAAGCGGCGCTCGTTGTGCTCCTCCAGGAGCGGTCTGATCGCCGCGTTCAATTCCTCCAGGGAGTGGAAGGTACGATCCCGCAACGGCGCGTAGATGCGTTGATACGCCAACCGTACCGCGTTCTCGACCAGAGCCTTGTCGCGCGCCTGCCGGACGCGGGCGGGCATGATGACCACCCTGTAGTGTTCGGCGAACGCGTCGAACTGCGGGTTGATGCCCGGCTGGTAGGGGTCCGACCGACTGACCGCGCTGCGCAGGTTGTCCGGGATGATCGCCTGCGGGCAGCCGCCGCAGTAGCGTAAAGCCCGCTCGTTGGAGCGGATCCAGTCGGCGCTTTGCTGCGTGGCGCTGGCCTCCACGTAGGTCAGCTCGCTGGCCCCGAGGATCGCCACGAACGTTTCCACCGGCTGCTCCTTGCCGCCCTCCCGGTCCACGATCGCCAGCCGGTCGCCGGCATAGTCGACGAACAGCTTCTCGCCGGCCTTGTGGTCGATGTGCATGCCCACCTCGGCGCTCTGCCGCCAGCGGTGGAAGTGGTAGCAGAACTGGCTGTTCTGATAGCCGTCCGGGTGGTCGCGCAGGTACTCCTCCCAGAGCAACTGCAGCGTCACTCCCTTGCGCCGCAACTCCTTGACCATCGTCGGAAAGCGCTCGGCCAGCCGCTCATAGCGCGCGTTCGTCCGCGGCTCTCGATGGCCCTCCAACACGCTCACCAACTTGCTGTCGGGCAGCTCCTGTGCCTGCTCCCAGGTCAGTCCGCTGCCGTGGAACCACTCCAGGTACTTGGCCACCGCGGTTCGCGACACCTGCAGCGCGCGGCCAATCGCCCTCGCGCTCAGATCCGTGGTCACCCCGTAGCGGATGACCTCTTTGATTTTCTCCACGCTGATCCTCCTGCGTGCCATGCCTCTCCCTCCTGTGCGGATCGGGAGAGCGTATTGCAGGATCGGACCAGATCCTGTCCGGGCGGCAGCCTCAGATTGGCTCTTTTCCCCCGGACGGGTGGCATTTTATTTCCGGACGGGTGGCTTCCTTAAAACGGATCAGTGGCTCTTTTGCACCGGATTATGCACAGGAAGATCCCTACCGTTTCCTGGTGTGCGCGGACAAGTTCCAGACCGGCTACGACGAGCCGTTGCTGCACACCATGTATGTGGACAAGACGCTGTCAGGAATCAAGGCGGTGCAGACCCTGTCGCGCCTGAATCGGGCGCACCCCAAGAAGCACGACGTGTTCGTGCTCGACTTTCTGAACGACGCCGACACCATCCGCGAGGCGTTCGCGGACTTCTACCGGGCGACGATCCTGGCCGACGAGACCGATCCCAACAAGCTGCACGACTTGCAGGCCGACCTTGACCTGGCTCAGGTCTACTCCGAGGAGCAGGTAGAGGAACTGGTGCGGCGCTACCTCGGCGGTGCCGAGCGCGACCAGCTCGATCCGATCCTGGATGCCTGCGTGGCGGTGTACCTGCGCGAGCTGGACGAGGACGGCCAGGTGGAGTTCAAGGGCAATGCCAAGGCGTTCATCCGCACCTACGGCTTTCTCTCCGCGGTGCTGCCGTACCGCAACGCCGGCTGGGAGAAGCGCTCGGTCTTCCTCAACCTCCTGGTGCCGAAGCTGCCGGCGCCGGTGGAGCCGGACCTCGCCAAGGGGATCCTGGACGCTATCGACCTGGACAGCTACCGGGTGGAGAAGCAGGCGATGCAGAAGATCCTGCTGCCGGACGAGGACGCCGAGATCGGCCCGGTGCCCACCTCGGCCGGCGGCTCCCGCCCGGAACCGGAGCTGGACCGGCTCTCCGTCATCCTGCGCACCTTCAACGAGCACTTCGGCGACATCCAGTGGGAGGACGCCGACCGAGTGCGGCAACTCATCATCGAAACCATCCCGTCCCGCGTCGCCGCCGACACCGCGTTCCGCAACGCGCGCCGGAACTCCGACCGCCAGAACGCCCGTATCGAGCACGATCAGGCGCTGCTGCGAGTGATGACTTCCGTGATGCGCGACGACACCGAGTTGTTCAAAGCAATTCATGGACAACGACAGCTTCAAGCGCTGGCTCACCGACACCGTGTTCTCCCTCGCCTACGACCCGGCAGGCCCGGCCTGAATCGCCGTAGCGGCGCGCCAGACGATGCCCAGCCGTTTCGGTGCGCGAATTCTCACGGCATCCATCGCGGAGATGGCTAAACCGAAGTTCCAGAGCGGGAATCTTGTTAATTCGTTATTGATCTGAAAATTGCGCTCAACAGCCGATGTCCGTTACTGGCTACACTTGGGCGCTGACCTCCAGGAGATCGAAACAGCGCTGCTGCAGCGCGGTCGGTTCGCTGTGCATGGTGAACGTGGCGCCGCTATCCACTATCCGCACGCGGTTGGCCGTCAGCGTCCCCAACTCGCTCATCAGGCTGCGAAAGCTGTGCACCGGCAGACCGTCGTCGGTACGCTTGCTCGCCGCCTTCCGGTGTGCGGCCGGTGAGCGTTCCGCCGGTTGCACCACCGACTCGCGCAGCGCCTCGCCGGCGGCGCGGTCGTGGTCGTCGAACAGCACCGGCGCCAGCTTGCTGCGCATGTGCCACTCCACGTAGTAGGCCAGCATGCACAGGAACACGTGCGCCCGCACCCGGTCAGCACTGCGGTGATAGATCGGTCGCACCTTCAGATCCACCGTTTTCATGCTGCGGAAGGCGCGCTCCACCTTGGCCAGATCCTTGTACGCCGTCACCGTCTGCTCGGCGTCGAACAGCTCCGGCTCCACGTTGGAGCGCACGATGTAGAGCCCGTCCAGTTCTTCCTCGGCCGCGATCTTGTCCAGGTCACGCACGAACGAGAACGAGTCGTCGGTGATGGTGGTGGTGAAATGCTTGCCCACCTTGTAGTGGTTGATCACCTTGCCCACCCGCAGGCCGATCGCGGCGGCGCCGCGCAGCGGCTTTTTGGCGCGCTGCGTGGCCGTCACGATCGGCGTCAGTTCCTCCTCCGTGGAGGCCAGCAACTTCTGCCTCTTGCGCTGCCGTTGCTCGGCCAGGATCGGGTTGCGGCACACGATCAGCCGCTCGCCGGGGAACTCGGGTGAGCTGATCTCCGCCAGGTCACGCTCGTCGAACATGGTCTGCGCCACTTCGCCGGCCTCGATCAGCTTGCGGATGGTGGGCGCCCGCAGGGTCGTGATCCAGCGCAGGCCGTCGATCCCCTGCAGGTCCTCGCGGATGCGCGCGCCGGTGAGCATGCCGCGGTCGCCGACCAGCACGACGCGCTGCAAGCCGAAACGGTTGCGAATCTTGTCGACCTGAGCGGCGACCGTCTTGGGGTCACTGGTGGAGCCCTCGAATACCTCGACGGCGATGGGACAGCCGTCTGCGGTACACAGCAGGCCGAACACGATCTGCAAGGTGCCGCGTTTGCCGTCGCGGCTGTGACCACGGCGCGCCAACGGGCAGGTGTGGCCATGGAAGTAACTGGAAGTCAGGTCGTACAACATGAGCGTGTTGTCATGCAGATGGCGCTTGGCCAAGCGCTGCTCGATGCCGTGCTGGCGAGCGAGCAGCCAATCCATGGCGGCATACAGCTCATTCTCGTCGACGGCTCCCAACTGCAGCAGGTGGCCGAGGGAGGAGACGGCGCTTTCGGGGTTCAGGCCGCGAGCGGTGGCGAGTTTGGAGCGAGCGTCGACGACGCGAGCGACGATCATGGCGACGACCAGGTCGCGTTCACGGGAGGCGGGACGAGCGACGAGGGAATGGAGGGAGAGCTTGCGGAGGGAACCGAGGACGGCGGCGACGTGGCCGTGGGGATAGCTGCGCAAGATGGAGAGCAGTTCGTTGGGAGAGCGCAGAGCGATACCGCCGTTGAGGAGGACGCGCAAACCCTCGACGAGGTGATCGGGCCACTTGGAGAGGTTGGCGATGGTGCGTTTTTTGACCTTGCCGTGCTGGCGGAAGGACTCGCGGAGGAGGACGGCTGGGGGAGAGTTGCGGTTGGGGACGGTGTCGATGTACATGGGCACCCTACGGAGGGAATGGTAGATCATTTAATAATTACATGTCAACCAGATGAGAGAAAATTAACGCTGAACCACAGGACTATTTACATGGACACGATTTACACCCATGAACACGCTAATTCCTGTAATAGGAAACAGTTACAAGAACGGCCTCTCAAACCTCGGGCTAAAAGGCGATAACATGGTGTTTGATCGAGCCACGCGGAGGACGACCGGATGAGACCGACCGAGATCATCTTTGAGGTTACCGAGGCTCCTGAAGGCGGATACGATGCCAGGGCGCTTGGGTACAGCATCTTTACGCAGGGCGAAGACTGGAACGACCTGAAGGCCATGGCGAGAGACGCGGTGCTCTGCCACTTCGACGAAGCCAGCGCGCCGCGGGTGATCAGGTTGCATCTCGTCCGGGAGGAAGCTATCGCGGTATGAAGCTGCCCCGCGACCTCTCCGGCAATGAGGTCGCCAGGCTGCTTGGAACGACCTTGGGGTGAACCGTTGGCTGCTTGGCGGTGCCGGAAGGTTGCGGATCGGGCTGGGTGTTACGCCTCAGCGGTGCAAACTGGCGACAGGAGCGACCGGCACTTCCTGTTCGATCAACCGGCCTCGCTCGCTGACCACGACGGAGACATCGTGCCTGCTTTGAAGGGTCATCCAGAGTTCAGGTCCGGTGGCGAAGTATCGCCCCAGGCGCAGGGGCCGTATCCGCGGAAACGGCGCGGTCTCCGCGCAGGATTGCCGTAACGCGGTTTGCCGGCACGCGGATGGCGAGGGCGAGCTGGTTGGCGCTCATGCCTCGCGTCCTCAGTTCCTCTCTGAGCACTCTACCGATGTGTTCGTACTCCACTATCTCATTGTCCGGAGCCAACAGAGCGGAGGATGTCCTTCATCAGCAGGGCCAAGTGCAGTTCGTCGGTCGGTGAGGGTTCGAACTCCGGGATCAGGTGGCGGTAGAAGTCTCGGGCCTGCGGGGTTTCGGCGTGGACGAGCAGCCCGCGGCAGCCGATCTCCCGGCCCACGGCGGCGGTGCGGGCGATCACGTCCTGCAGCAGCGCGGCGCCCAGGCCCCGGCGTTCGTGGTGGATGCTGACTCCCAGGCGAGCCAGCAGCGCAACCGGCTGGGGGTAACGCCCCGCCCCCTTGCGCAGGCGCGACGGCGCTGCCTCCACGGCGATGGCGGCCATGCACCAAGCGTAGTATGCGACCACCTCGCTACTGTCTGTGGGAGTGGCCACCAGGACCTTGGTTGCTCCGGTGGCCGCTGACTGTCGCCCGTGGCGGCGCAGCCATAGCGTCTGCTCTCGGGAGCGACACTCGAAACCGTCTACTCCATGGTTGCCGGACAGCAGAGCCGGTGGCAGGTACCTGGTAGTCACTCCGCGACGAAAGGCGACAGCCGCTGCATGAGTTCGCGGAGCCCGGGCAGGTCTCGCGGCGGGCGCGCGTTGATCGCCTCCCAGGCGGCGGCAGCCTCGGGAGACAGGACGAACTCGGTACGGTCCGCGAGCACTTGGCGGGCGGCGCTGGTGACGCTGCTCAGGACGAACGCGGTCACGGTGGTACCGGCGGCGGCCACGGCGCGGTCGATCAGCGCACGATCCTCAGGGGTGGCCCTGACTTCGATCCGCTGACTGCGGCGACGGTTCTGATCAACGTGCATTGTACGTCCAATGTACGGCAGATCGCGATCCGCCGGCAACCGGTCCCGACGAGCTGGAGCGGGTCGACCACGCTGCCGCCGAATCGGTCGCGGTAAACCACTACACCATCGCGGTTTGACCACCTCCGGTTGTGACCGGAACGTGCCACTTCGGGCGCCGGTCTTCCGGCGCATGACGCAGGGCCCGGTTCAACTCCAGCCGGAGAGGTAGGGGCCGGCTTGCTCGGCGCCATCGCGGAGGTGGGTGACGGCGGGCGGGATGGCCGCCCGGTCGATGCGGTAGATCACGTCGTTCGGCTGGAAGAGTTCGTTCAGCCGTGCCTCCAGGCCGGCCAGCACCGCCACCAGGACGCGGTTGATGCCGGCGTGGGCGACGATCAGCGTGGTGCGCTCATCCAGCCGGCCCGACACCGACCGCGCGCGCTCCCGGATCTCCGCCAGCGACTCGCCGCCCGCGTACCGGTAGCTGACGCGGTCCTCATCGCGCATGCGCCGCGCGCGCTCGCCCGGGAAACGTTCGTCCACCTCCTCACGGGTCAGCCCTTCCCACCGTCCGATGGCGATCTCGGCCAGTGCGGCGTCGACCTCGACCGGGATGCCGACCGCCTCGGCCACTACGTCCGCCGTGTGCCGCGCTCGTCCGAGGGGGCTGCACAGCAGCCGCGCGACGCCGCGTCCACGCATGGTCTCGGCGGCCGCCCGCGCCTGCGCCCGGCCGAGCGCGGTCAGCGGCGAGTCGAGGCGGCCCTGGTAGCGGCCCTGCGCGTTCCACTCGGTCTGCCCGTGGCGGGCCAGGAACAGCGGCCCGATCGCCACCGCATCCCGGCGCGGCGTTTGGTGCGGCACTTTGCGGTATCGAGGCGATTCTCCGGCAAATGATTGATCCTGCACGGCACAACAGTATCACCAAGGGATACGGATCCACACGTGCTTGAGATCGACCTGTCATAGGATTGCGCCGTAGGAGATCGCTCAGACAGTCGCTCCCGCTGATTCCAGTTCGGTGACCTCGTTCCGCCCTTTCTTGACAGGCGCTGTGCGGTCCCGCAGTGTGTTTGGACTATGGCGGTTCGCGAGGCGCGGCCCGCCGGCCAATCAGGAGGGAGTGGTATGAAGAAGGTCGTTGCCGTTCTGGCATTGGCGGTGCTCGCGGCGGGTGTGTTTGCGGCGGGCACCGAAGAGGGGGCCGCCGACGTGCAGAAGGTGGTGTGGTGGACGTCGAGCCTGCAGACCGAGTACCGGCCGGCGATCCAGGAGCTGTTTCTGGACCCGCTGGCCGAGGCGCACCCCGAAGTCGAGCTTGAGCTGGTGTACATGGAGGACTACTACCGCACCACGCAGACCGCGATTCAGGCCGGCGCCGGACCGGACATCATTCAGCTTGGCGGGCCCGGCTACGCCCTGGAGTACTGGAGCGCCGGCCAGCTCTCCGACATGAGCGACCTGGCCGGCCACTACGGGTGGGAGAGCCGGCTGCTCGGCTGGGCGTACGAGTCCGGCACCAGCGCGGACGGCTCGCTGATTACCCTGCCGATGCACTACGAGACGCTGCTCCTGTTCTACAACGAGACCCTGTTCGAGCAGTACGGCCTGCAGCCGCCGGCGAACCGCGCCGACGTGGAGCAGGTCTGCGGCGTCGCGGTCGACGAGGGGCTGATCTGCTTTTCCCACTACGTGGCGCGCAACCGCTGGCAGTTCCCGGCCATGTGGGGCGGCTACGCCGGCCATGACCGGTTCTACGCTGCCAGCATCCAGGAGATGCGCTGGGACCACCCGCTGCTGGTGGAGGCGATGGAGTACTGGAACTCCCAGGTGCAGGCCGGCTGGTGGGGCGGCGACCTGGAAACCTACTACAGCATGGGCTACGCGGACGCCAACAGCGCGCTGATGGAAGGCGACGCGCTGATGATGATCAACGGCACTTGGGTCACCGAGTCGCTGATCTCGATGGAGGCGGAGTCGGGTAACCACTGGAACTTCGTGCAAACGCCGCCCCTGCGCGACGGCGTGGAGCCGGTGTACGAACTCAGCATCGGCGAGAGCATCGCCCTGAGCGCGTCGGCGAAGCATCGCGATGCCGCCGGCACCGTGCTGAACTTCCTGTTCGAGGACACCACGCGGGCGGCCAAGATCGCCGAATCGACCCGCTTTTCGAGTTGGTTTCCGCCGCTCCACTACAAGGAAGCGGACTTCGGCTCCGACATCGACCCGCGCATCACGAGGTGGATCTCCGAGTTCAGCCTGGAGACCGGGCGCGGCAAGACCGGGTACCCGGTGTGGGGCTACTGGCCGCCGCAATCCAAGACCTGGGCCGAGCAGGAGATCGTCAAGGTGCACAACGGCGACATGACGGCGGCCGACTTCATGGCTGCCTTCCAGGAGGTATACGCGGCCGATTACGCCGAGGCGGGCATGCCGATTCCGCCGGCGCCGAACACCCGCAGTCCGTGACCGACGCGCCATGCGCGGAACGCCGCGCGATGTGCGACTTGCGCGACGGCGTGAGGTAGGAGTGCGGCGATGGGCGATGCCGTCGTCGTAGGGACCGCCCCGGGACTGGCCCGGCCCCGGGGCCGCAGGAGTTCGTTGGCCGGGTGGACGTTTCTGCTCCCGGTTATCGCGCTGAACCTGGTCGTCATCATCGGGCCCGCCGTGGCCAGTATCTACTACTCGCTGACCGAGTGGTCGGGCCTGGGAGCGCCGGAGTTCGTCGGCCTCGGCAACTACGGCCAGTTGGCCCAGGATCCGAACTTCCACAAGGCGTTCGTCAACAACGTGCAGTGGACGGTGATGAACCTGACGCTGCCGGTAGGGTTCGGGCTCGTCGGCGCGGCGCTGCTGTCGCGGGTGCGCCGCTTCTCGATGGTCTACCGGGTGGTGTTCTTCGTGCCCTACGTGATCGCCAGCGTGGTCAACGTCAACATCTGGCGGCAGATCTACCACCCGCTGAAAGGCGTCGGGCCCTACCTGGCCGAACTCGTGGGGCTGGAGTGGCTCAACATCAAGCCGCTCGGCGACCCGGACCTGGTGCTGTACGCTGTCTACTTCACCAACTTCTGGCACTGGTGGGGCTTCCTGCTGGTGCTGTACCTGGCGGCCATGCAGTCGATCGACGCCGATCTGTATGACGCCGCCGCCGTGGAGGGCGCCAGCGGCAGCCAGCAGTTCCGCTACGTCACCATCCCCGGCATCCTGCCGACCCTGATGTACTCGCTCCTGCAGACCATCATCTGGTCGTTCCTGTCGTTCGACTACGTGTTCCTGATGACCGAGGGCGGCCCCGGCAACGCCTCGCTCCTGCTCGCCGTGTACGCGTACCAGAACGCGTTCGCCGACTTCCGGGTCGGCTACGCCGCCGCCATCGGCATGTCGCTCAGCTTCGTGGCCGCCCTGGTGACGCTGCTGTTCGTCGTACTGCGGCGCCGGGGGTGGGAGGTATGAGCTCCGCCGCGGTCGCGGGCTCCGGCCGCCGGCGGGTGCCGTCGCTGGCGCCGACCTACGTCGTGCTGACCCTGATGGCGATCTTCTCGCTCTATCCGATCGTCATGCTGTCGTTCAACTCGCTCAAGACCAACCGCGAGATCGGCGCCAATCCGCTCGGGCCGCCGACGGGCGAGATCCAGGTGCTGAACTACAGCAAGGCATGGGTGAACGGGCGCTACGCCGTCACCATGCGCAACAGCGCCGTCATCTCGACCGGTACCGCGGCCCTGGTGCTGGTCGTGGCCGGTCTGGCCGGTTACTCGCTGGCGCGCCTGCGGCCGCGCGGCGGCGACGTGCTGCTGGTGGTGTTCCTGGTGTCCTCGGCGATGCCGCTGCTGCTGTTCCTGTTCCCGCTGTTCTTCATGTGGAAGCACCTGGGGCTGATCAACAACCTGGTCGGCGTCATGATCATCCATGCCGCCCGCTTCGCCACCTTCTCCACCTTCCTGCTGCGCGCTTACATGGTCTCCATCCCGCGCGATTTCGAGGACGCGGCGCTGATCGACGGCGCCAACCGCCTGCAGGTGTTCACCCGCATCATCGTGCCGATCACCAAGCCCGGATTCCTGACCGTGGCCCTGATCGTGATGCTGTGGGGGTGGAACGAGTTCCTGGTGTCGGTCACGTTCATTCACGATCCCAACCTGAAACCGGTCGCCACCAGCCTGTACGCGTTCGCCAGCCGTTTCGACCGCGACTGGGCGCTCACCAACGCCGCCTCGGTCCTGATGCTGGCCCCGGCCGTGATCCTGTTCCTGATCTTCCAGCGCCAGTTCATCCAGGGCATGACCCAGGGCGCGGTGAAGGGCTGAGGCCGTAAGCCGATTCCCCTCCTGGACCGCCGGGTGGCGGGGGGCTATCATCGGCGGGCAACAGCGATGGGCCGATACCTGGTACGCCGATTCCTGTACGTGATCGTCGTTCTCTGGATCGTGTCGGTGGTGTCGTTTCTGATTATCCAGTTGCCGCCCGGCGACTACCTGACCAGTTACATCATGCAGCTCCAGGAGTCGGGCAGCGAGGTGGGCGCCGCGGAGATCGCCGCGCTCAAGCGGCAGTACGGGCTCGACCTGCCGATCCCGCTGCGCTACGTGAACTGGGCGGCGGGCACGCTGCGCGGCGACTTCGGGTTCTCGTTCGAGTGGAACCGGCCCGTTGCGGAGCTGATCGGCCAGCGGCTTGCGCTCACCACCGTGATCTCCATCATCACCATGCTGTTCACCTTCCTGGTGGCGATTCCGGTGGGCGTGTACTCGGCCACCCACCAATACTCGGTGGGGGACTTCACCTTCACCACGCTCGGCTTCATGGGCCTGGCGATTCCCAACTTCTTCCTGGCGCTGATCCTGATGTACCTGTTCTCGCGCTTCCTGGACATCAGCGTCGCCGGGCTGTTCTCCACCGAGTACCTGCGCGCCGGCTGGAGCCTGGGCAAGGTGTTCGACCTGCTGCAGCACCTGCCGGTGCCGATCATCGTGGTCGGCACGGCGGGCACCGCGGAGCTGATCCGGGTGATGCGCGGGTCGCTGCTCGACGAGCTGCGCAAGCAGTACGTGATCACGGCGCGCGCCAAGGGGGTGAGCGAGCGCTCGCTGCTGTTCAAGTACCCGGTGCGCATCGCGATCAACCCGATCGTCAGCTCGGTGAGCTGGCTGCTGCCGCAGATCGTGTCGGGGGCCACCATCACCTCGGTGGTGCTGAATCTGCCCACCACCGGGCCGCTGCTGCTGGGCGCGCTGCTCAGCGAGGACATCTACCTGTCCTCCACCATCGTCATGCTGCTGGGCTTCATGACCGTGATCGGCACCTTCGTGTCGGACATGATGCTGGTGTCGATCGACCCGCGCATCCGGTTTGCGCGCTGAGCCGGCGATGAGCAATTTGAGCAACGTCGACGAATCCTACTACCTGGCCTCGCAGTGGCAGCTCATGTGGCGCAAGTTCCGCAAGCACCGGCTGGCCGTCGGCGGCGGCACCGTGCTGGCGCTGTGCTACCTGGTCGCGCTGTTCTGCGTCTCCCTGGCGCCCTACGACGTGGGCCGCCGCTTCCCGGAACACATCTACGCGCCGCCGGTGCGCGTCCACTTCGTCGACGCCGAGGGCCGCCTGCACCTGCGCCCGTTCGTGTACGGTCTGGTCAAGGATGTCCACCCCGAGACCTGGGTCAGCATCTACACCGAAGACACCTCGCGCCGCTTCCCGCTGCGCTTCTTCGTGCGCGGCGACCCGTACAAGTTCTGGGGCGTGCTGCGCACCGACCTCCGCCTGTTCGGGGTGGCCGAGCCGGGGGTGCTGTTCCTGTTCGGCACCGACGACCTGGGCCGCGACCTGTTCTCGCGGGTGCTGTACGCCACCCGCATCTCGCTGTCGATCAGCCTGGTCGGCGTGCTGCTGAGCTTCGTCATCGGCTGCGTGCTCGGCGGCATCTCCGGCTACTACGGCGGGTCGGTGGACATGGCGGTGCAGCGCGTGATCGAGTTCATCCTGTCGCTGCCGACGATTCCGCTGTGGCTGGCGCTGGCGGCGGCGCTGCCGGCGCAGTGGAAGCCGCTGCAGGTATACTTCGGCATCAGCATCGTGCTGTCGGCGGTGGGCTGGACGCGGTTGGCGCGCGTGGTCCGCGGCAAGTTCCTGGAGCTTCGCGAGGAAGACTTCGTGCTCGCCGGCAAGGTGGCCGGCGCCACCGACCGGCGCATCATAGCCGGGCACCTGATCCCGTCGTTCCTGAGCTTCCTGATCGTCAGCCTGACCCTGGCGGTGCCCAACATGATCCTGGCCGAGACCGCGCTCAGCTTCCTGGGCGTCGGCCTGCGCTCGCCGGTGGTGAGCTGGGGCGTGCTGATGCAGGAGGCGCAGAACGTGCAGACCATCGCCCTGTATCCCTGGTTGATGATCCCGGGCGTGTTCGTGGTGATCACGGTGTTGGCGTTCAACTTCCTCGGCGACGGCCTGCGCGACGCCGCCGACCCCTACAAGTAGGGCGCATTGTTGCGCCACGCCCGCGGCCGTGGTAGACAACTTTGTCAACCAATCGAGGGAGGTGCACAATGAGGAGCACACTATTGGCCTTGGCGGTCGCGTTGCTGGCGCTGCCGGGGCTGTTCGCGGCCAGCACCGCCGAGAGCGCGGCGGTCGAGGACACCGGGGCCCAGATGACCGGCGGGTTCGCGGTCCACGCCACGCTCGCCGACTACGAGCAGGCCACCGGCAACACGATCACCGCGTTCAACGAAGCGCCGATGCTGGCGGCCATGGTGGCGGCGGGCGAGTTGCCGCCGGTACAGGAACGCCTGCCGGAGGAACCGCTGGTGGTGCAGCCGCTGGCGAGCATCGGCAGCTACGGCGGCAACCTGATCGGCGCCGCCAACTATCCCACTTACGGCGCCGACGACGTGTGGAGCGCCCGCATCCAGGGGCTGCTGAAGCCGTCCATGGACCTGAGCACGGTGGTGGCCAACGCCGCCAGTGGGTGGCAGGCCTCCGACGACCTGCGCAGCCTGACGCTCCACCTGCGCCGCGGCATGAAGTGGTCCGACGGCCACCCGTTCACGGCCGACGACATCATGTTCTGGTACGAGGACTATCTCGGCAACGACGAGATCAACCCGGTCAAGCCGAAGATGTGGTCGCCCGGCGGCGAGCTGATGAAGGTGGAGAAGCTGGACGACCTGACGGTGCGCTACCGCTTCGCGGCGCCGTTTCCCGGAGGTACGGTGCTGATGGCCGCGGTGCCGCGCGACGGCAACTGGACGACGTTCGCGCCGCGCCACTACCTGGAGCAGTTCCACATTTCCTACAACCCCGAGGCCGACGACCTGGCCAAGGCGTCGGGCCACGACAACTGGTACCAGTTGCTGCGTTCGCACTGGGGCCTGGAGATTCAGTCGCGCGAAGACGTCGACCTGCCGAGCATCGATACCTGGGTGCTGGAGGAAGTCGACGCGGCGGGCAACAAGTACTTCACCCGCAACCCCTACTACTGGAAGATCGACACCGCCGGCAACCAGCTCCCCTACATCGACGAGCAGACGCGGCAGTTGTTCGACAGCATGGAGACGATCCACCTGCAGGTGATCAACGGCGAGCTCAGCTACGCCGCGTTCCACTCGGTGCTGAACAACTACCCGCTGTACAAGTCCAACGAGGCGGAGGGCGGCTACCGCGTGTTGCTGTGGAAGTCGCTGCGCGGGGCGGAGCAGACCTTCTACTGGAACCAGACCAGCAAGGATCCGGTGCTGCGCGAGATCTTCAACGACATCCGCTTCCGCCAGGCCACCTCGCTGGCGATCAACCGCGCCGAGATCAACGACAGCCTGTTCTTCGGGCGCGCCGTGCCGCGCCAGGCCACGGTGAATCCCGATAACGAGCTGTTCGAGCCGTGGATGGCGGACCACTACGCCGAGTACGATCCCGACCGCGCCAACGAGCTGCTCGACGAGATGGGCCTGGAGTGGGACGCCGACGGCGAGTACCGGCTGCGCCCCGACGGCAAGCGCATCGCGGTGGTGTTTCCCTATCGCGAGTTGGAGGGCCCCAAGCAGCGCATCAACGAGCTGGCCCAGGAGTACTGGAAGGCGATCGGCATCGACGTGACCCTCAAGCAGGTGAGCAGCAAGCTGTTCTGGGAGATGGTCAACGCCAACGAGGTCGACCTGGGCGGCAAGCACCTGGACATGAACACCGTGACCGGGTTGTACAGTTGCACCTTCTGCCGCTTCCGGCCCTCCTGGGGCGTGTCCAACGGCCGGCCATGGCAAACCTGGTACAACACCGACGGCGCCCAAGGCGAAGAGCCGCCGCCCGACGTCAAGGAGCTGTTCGAGCTCTCCGACCAGTGGCTCACCATGCCGCCCAACACCGACGAGTGGCGGGCGCTCGGCAAGGAGCTGATGAAGAGGAACGTGGAGGGCATGTACCAGGTCGGCACCGTGGGCATGGGCCCGCAGCCGGTGCTGGTGGCGAACAACCTGCACAACATTCCCGACGAGGGCTCCTGGTGGTACGACTGGTTCGCGGTGTGGTTCGCCGGCTACCACGCCGACCAGTGGTACTTCAGCGAATAGGAGAGCAAGGGCACACTGCGCGATAGAGCAGGAGCGCCGGTGAGCCGCGCGCGCCTCGCCCGCACCGGGGCGGGGCGGCGCGCCCGCCGCCCGCGGCGGCGCCGCGGATCAGCGGGTCAGCGGGACAGCGTGACGGTCACCGAGTCTCCCGCCGCGATGGTTCGCCGCTGCGGGAGGCGCGCCGCTCCGAGCCCGCGCAGCACCAGCTCCCGCAACTCCAGCTCGCCGCCGCCGACCGTCACCGTCGCCTCGGTGGCGCCCGCGAACGGCGTCTGCCGGCAGGTGCCCCAGCCGGTGCCGTGGCTCCAGAACCAGGTCGCCTTGCGCTCGGCGGCGGCGAACGTGAGGGTTGCGCTCGGCCGCGAGTAGGCGAAGCCGGTCAGCGCGAGCAGCGCCGACCAGGCGGCCATGGAGCGCACGTAGTGCTCGCCGCACTCGATCTCCGAGAACGGGTTGCGCTTGCGGCCATCGTAGCGGCTGCGGATCGCCTCGATTACCTGCAGGCCGGCTTCGACCTGGCCCGCGTACAGCATGCCGGCGGCGGCGGTGTACTCGGAGCCGTTCCAGATCTCCGACTTGCGCCGCAGCGACCAGGGCGGCTCGCCGCCGCGCGGGTAGGAGGCGTAGATCAGCGCCTGCTCGTCGCCGAGCGCGAAGGTGCGCAGGTGGTTGAAGTGGGTGTGGAACTCGGTGCGGTAGTTGTAGCGCAGGATGCTGTGCAGCGTGCGCCGCACCTGCTCCGGTTCCAGGACGTAGCCCAGGTCGCACACGTGCGCGGCGTACTGGCCGGCGAGCTGGTCGACCTGGCAGCCGGCGCCGAGCTGGTCAGGCATTTGCAGGCGGCGTTCGGCGTGCTCCATCACCAGGCCGCGCGGGGCGGCGGCGCCCGGCGGCGGCGGGCGGACCTGCTGTTCGTAGTACTCGCCGTTGAACAGGTGCTCGTCCACCCAGGCGCGGCCGCGGCCGGCCAGCTCCCGGCACCGGTCGGCAAAGGCCGCGTCGTCCATGGCGCGGGCCATCCGCTCGGCCGCATGCAGCGCGGCCAGGTACCAGGCCGCCATCAGCGGATTGGGGCCGAACAGCTCGTAGTCCAGCGTGTTGTGCTGCGGGCCCTCCATCACGCCGTCGCGGTCGCCGTCCCAGCCGCCCGGTATCCAGCAGAACTCCATGCACGCGCGCGCTCTGGGCCACAGCCGCGCCAGCCACGCCGGGTCGCCGCTGAGCTGCCAGTCGCGGTACAGCTTCAGGATGCTCGCCATCTGGCCGTCCGCCGCGGCGAACGAGTGATCGCGGGCGCGCGGCAGCGGCAGGTGCACCCGGAAGTGCATCAGGCCGTGGTCATCGGTGGCGTGCAGGAACTGCACCTCGCGCATCCGCTGCGACAGTTCCAGGAACAGCGACGCCGTGGCGTGCTCGTAACCCCACACGTGGTTGCACGACCCCATGCAGCACCCCTCGTTCGAGAAGCCGCCCTCGAACCCGTGGAAGTGGCCGTCCTCGGTACGGAAGCAGACCTGCGTGCGCAGCGTGCTGACGTTGAACAGGGCGGCCTCCTTGACCGCCGCCGGCAGGTCGCTCTCGCACACCGCCTGCACGAACGCCACCGTGTCGGCTTCCAGCCGCGGGAGCTGGTCGAAGGTGCGTTCCACCACCTCCCAGGCGTCGCGGTAGCAGGTGGCGTAGTGGTTGCCGACCCGGGGGCCGCCGGTGCCGGGGCCGTCGCCGCCGGCGGTGAAGGTGGGTTCGGTGAAGCCGCCGATCGGACTCCAGGCCATGCGATTGGGGAAGTGCCAGCCGATCACGAAGCTCACCGACGCCGTGGCATGCGCGGGCAGCGCCAGCGACACTGCCAGAGAGGCGTGCGGCGTCGCTCCCGTCCCCGTCCCGGCCCCCGCGTCGCGCGGTTCCAGCCGGCCGTCCGCGCTGAAGTCGTGCCAGAAGTCGCGCAGCGGCCACGGGGCCGGCTCGTCCAGCCAGGCGGTGCGCCGGGTCACCTCACCGGCGGCGTCGGTCGCCAGGGCGATGGTTCCGGCCTGCTCGGCCGCGGCGTCCACCCCCGCTGAGGAGAGCAGGATGCCGCGCACCGGCGCTGTCCCTCCACGCTCCCGGTATTCGTTGCAGTTGCCGGCGGGAGCGCCGAGGGCGCCATCGTAGCCGACGACGTTGGCGATGGTGCCGCACACCGCAACGCGCAGCGGGGCCGCCGTGGTATTGGTCACGTTGAATCGCAGGATGGCGGCCGGGATGCTGCTCGCGGCGACGTCGCCCGGGATCAGCGGGTTGAACCCCTGCACCAGGGCGGTGACCGGCAGGTCTGGATCGGCAAGATCCACTTGGCCGAAAGGGTAGGCAGCCGCGAAGCTGCAGGAGCGAAAGCGCGGCAGCCCGTGGTTGGGCTCGCCGCAGCCCTTCTGGCCGGTGATATAGTCGGCCTCGTCGATCGGTCCCTCCAGGGCACGCGCATGGCGTTCGCCGCCGGGCTGCTCGGTGTACACCGCGAAGAACGAGTCCGGCGGCGCAAAGCCCTTGGCGGGTCGGTTCATGATCTCCCAGTCGCGCAGGTTGCCGCGTCCGCCGAGGGAGATGGTGCCGGTGCCGATGCCACCGAGCGGCAGCGCGATCATGCGCAGGTGATCCTGGTCGTACCGTCGCAACACCGGCCATGTCGGTTGCGTCATGTAATGCGTTCCCCGCCGGCGAGGGTAGGGCGCGACCGGTGGCCCGTCAAATCCGTCGCGCCGGTGTCGGCAGCGCTTTTGAGGCGGCGCCGGATGTGCCGTACAATCCGCCTTCATGGCACTGCAGATCTACACCCACGGCCGCCGCGACCAGCCCACGGTGGCGCTGACCTTCGACGACGGCCCCAATCCGCCGGTCACCGATCAGATCCTGGAGATTCTCGCGCAACGCGAGGTCCGGGCCACCTTCTTCCCCATCGGACGCTGGGTGGAGCGCTGGCCGCAGGCGTTCGCGCGCATGGTGGCCGCCGGCCACGTGATCGGCAACCACAGCTACGAGCACGACCGCTACCTGGGCGACTTCGACCGCGCCGAGGCGGTGCTCGCCAACGTCACGGGCAAGCCGTCGCGCTTCCTGCGCGCCCACTTCTTCTACTTCCACCTGTGCCTGGGGTCGCCGCTGGCCACCTCGCCGGGTATCAGGATCGTCGATGCCGACGTCAATCCGGCCGATTTCTCGCGCACCGACCCCGACGAGATCGTCCGGCGGACCCTGGAGTCGGACCAGTTGCAGGGCGGTTCGATCATCGACCTGCACGACGGCGCGGAGATGGAAGACGACGCCACCCGCCTGTCCCGCCCGCGGCCACTGATCGAGGCCTTGCCGCGGATCATCGACGGCCTGCGCGAACGCGGCCTGACCCCGGTCGGCCTGGACGAGATGGAGCTGGTCGACCCAACCGAATGGTCCCCGCCCTGAATGGCGGCGCCTCGGAGCTCACCACCTCATGCGGGTGCGCAGGTTGGCGATGTGGGCGTGGTGGTGGCTGCCGTGCCAGGCGTAGCTCTGGATGATCCAGCTTACGGTGATCGTGCCTGCCTCCGGGTGGTGCAGCGCGCGCAGCAGCGCCGACTCGTCGAGCGAACGCAGCGTGGCGGTCCAGCGCGCGTGCAGCCCGTCCAGCAGCCGCAGCGACACCTCCGGCGGCTCCGTGCCGGCGTCGGGCAGCCGGGCCCACGCCTCCTGGTCGTATGGCTTGATGGTGGGCGCGTCCTCGGTGAGCGCCAGCTTGGTGCGCACGTAGGCGTTCACGTGGCTGTCGGGCAGGTGGTGGACCACCTGGCGCACCGTCCAGCCGCCGGGACGGTACGGCGTGTCGAGCTGGCGGTCGGAAAGATCCTGCACCAGGGTGCGCAGTTCGGCCGGCAGCGCGGCGATGCGATCGATCCAGCGTTGGTGCTTCTCCGGCGTCGGGTGCGGGTCCTCCCGGAACCGCCCGATCGGGTACCTGAGCCGCTCCACGGCGGCGTCTTCCGTGCCGGCGGCGCCTGTGTCGTCGCCGCCCGGTGCGTAGGCCTTCACGTCCGCCACCATATCGCCAACCCGGCCTGCGTTGACAGCGCCGGACCGCCGCGCCGCCGCTTCAGGGCGGATCGGCAAGCGCGTCGCGGATGCGGTCCAGGATGTTCCGGTCCAGGACCAGGGAGACGTGGTTGGCGCCCTCACCGGCGATCACCGTGCTCCCGCTCTGCTCCAGGAATGCGACCTCGGCATCGCTGAGGCGGCCGACCACGGTGTCGGCCGTGGCGTACACGTAGATCGCCTTGCGCAGGTCGGTGGCGGCGAGCCGGTGGGTATAGCGGTCGTGGAAGGTGGCGCCCGCGATGAGCAGCCTGATCCACTCCCGGTCGGTCGTGGGGCGCTGTCCGGACGGCTCCGGGTCGGTTGCGTCGGGGAAGTGGTAGAGCATCCCCGCCAGCGCCCCGTCGACGTACTCGCGCGGCATGTCCAGGCGCCCCGCCATCAGCAGGTAGCGGTCGGCGCCGCCGGGGCCGTGCTGAGCCAGGTAGCGCGCCACCAGGAACGACCCGTAGGAATAGCCCACCACTACCACGCGCTTGCCCCGTGCCTTGAAGTGGTCGATCACGCGGCGCAGCAGTGCCACGCTGACGTCGACCTCGGCCTGCAGGTCGGCGAGCGACAGCCGGGCATGGCGGGCCGCGAGACGGTGGTTGAGGGTGAGCGTCTGGTGTACCTGCACCAGGTGGATCTCCTCGTGATTGGGCAGGCTCAGGAACGGAAGCAGCACGTCGAAGCTGATGTCGTGCGAGGGGCCGCCCTGCTCGAAGATCCACACCGAGTCGGCCCCCGGGCTCGCCGCGGCGGGGTGGACCACGAACAGCTCCGTGACCTCGGCCGGCAGCCGCGTGGCCCGGTACTCGCCGCCGACGCCGCTACAACCCGCAAGCAGCAGCGCAAGCAGGGCCGGCACGAACCGGCGCGGATGCGCAGTCACTCTCGCGGCACCGCGGCGGGCGCCGTGGCAGATCCGGCGCTTACCACTGGCGAGAACGGACATCGTGTTCGGCAAGCCTCAGCTTAGCACGCTCACGGTGCCGGTGCCGCCCGGCAAGCGGTTGGCGTTGCCGAACGGGTCGCGATGCTGAATCATGGCGAGCAACCGTGGTGTCCACGAGATGGCGGATGCTGGCCCTGGGCTGGCTGGCGTACTGCGCGTTCGGCATGGCCGTCGGGTCCCTTGCGCCGCTGGTGTCGCCCATCATGGGCGACCTGGGCCTGTCGAGCGCGCGCATGGGGCTGGTACTGGGAGTCTGGCAACTGGTCTACGTGTTCACCGCCATACCCCTCGGCGTAGCGGTTGACCGGCTGGGGGTGCGCCGCTCCATCGCGCTGGCGCTGGCGGTGATCATCCTGTCGCTGGTGCTGCGCGCCGCGGCGACCTCGTTCTGGACGCTCCTGGCCTCGGTGGCGCTGTTCGGGGTCGGCGGGCCGGTGGTGTCGATCGGCGTGCCCAAGATCGTGGCCGAGTGGTTCCCGCCGCGCGAGCGCGGGAGCGCCGCCGGGTTCTACACCACCGCTCCCACCATCGGCGCCGTCGTCGTGCTGGCCACCGCGGCCGGCGTCCTGCTGCGCCTGGTCGGGTCGTGGCGCCTGGTGATGCTGGTGTTTGCCGTGGCCGGAGTCGGCGCGCTGCTGCTGTGGACCCTCGGCTATCGCGATCCGCCGGCGGGCGGCACTTCGGCCGCGCGCCCGGCGCCGGTGGCGCGGGTGCGCGGCAGGTGGCTGGTGCTGCTGCGCGAGCGCAACATGCGCCTGCTGCTGGTGCTGGCCGTGGGCACGTTCGCGGTGAACCACGGCCTGAACGCATGGCAGCCCACCTACCTCGAAGAGGCGGGCTTCACCTTGGCGGCCGCCGGGAGATGGACCGCGGTCGGCACCCTGTGCGGCCTGCTGACCGCGCTGATCGTACCCGGCCTGTCACGCCCCGGCGCGCGCCGCATCGCCCTGGCGGCGCTGCTGCTGGCCGGGGCAGCCGGCCTGGCCGGCATGACGGTTCTGGACGCCGGGCCGTTGCTCGCCGCGTCCTGGGTCACCGCCATGGCGCGCGCTCCGGTTCTTCCGCTGATGATGCTGCTGCTGATGGAGCAGCCCGGCGTCGGTGCCCGCCACCTCGGGCTGGGTGCCGGCCTGCTGTTCGCGGCGGCCGAGATCGGCGGCTTTGGAGGTCCGGCGCTGCTCGGCGCGGTACGCGACCTGGCCGGCGGCCTGGCACCGAGCATGCTCGGCATGGCGCTGGTGTCGTTGCTGATGGTGGCGATCATCGTGCGCGTGCGCGAGTCCACCGAGTAGCAGCCCTCGGCGAGACCTCGGCTGCGGCCGCACGGCCCTGCGGAGGGTCAGGCCGACCGCTCCCGCGGAACGCCGCGCCCCTTGTCGTCGGCAAGCTTGCGCACGGCTGCCAGAAAAGTTCGGCTGACCGGCACTTCCGTTCCACCGGTGACCTGCACCACGGTGCGCCCATCGCGTCGGAACACCTCGGCGACGTGGCGGCTGGCGACCCAGAACGACCGGTGTACCTGCAGCCCGAGGTCGCCAAGCTCCGCGACGGCGTCGGCGAGGCGCATGAGGACGGCGGCCGATCCGGCCGTGGTAATCACGTTTATGTAGTGGCCGTTCACCTTCAGATAGACGACATCGCGGCCTACTTCTTCCGGCAGGCGGTCCAGAAAACGACCCGACAGTGTCGGCTCGATCACGGCCGAGCCGGTCGTTTCGGAGCGCCCTTCGTGCAGCGCCCTGAGCTTCGCGAGCTGCACGGCGAGGTAGTGGATCAAGCCGAAGTGAACGACCGACGCGACGGCGGCGCGCACGTAGAACAGCGGCCACCCCGGCGGCGGCGGCCCGTGCGGCCTCATCAACCCGTAGAGCGCGTACGCCACGGTCGCGATGTTTGCGGCGACGTACAGGCCCGCTGCCAACGACGCCAGGGCCAGGTGCACGGGACGACCGCGGCGCAGGCAGTAGAGCAATGCCATCGCCGTGCAGTGGCCGAGCGGCCAGGCGAGGGCGCCAATCAGTCCAAAGTACGCCGTCCGCTGCAGAGGGTCGGCAAGCAGGTCCGAGCCGGGGCCTGCCACCGTAAAGAACAGGACGAACGCACACGAGATAGCAAGCGAGACGAGCAGCAGGCGCGCTTCGCACAGCTCGCGGTAGGCGAACTCCAGACCCGACCGCGGATGAGAAGAAGACGAGGAAGCGGCAGCGGTAGACGCCCCGCCCGACCTAGCGACGAATGCCAACCGCGGGTCCCCACGTTTCGGGAAGCATGAGTGCTTTGTTCCGGTCGTCCGGGAAAACCCCGCAGGAGAACGTTTTCGTGCCGTCCAACTTCTTCGGACGATTGTAAAAGCAGACTAGTGAACGATGCCGCATGAGCCTTCTTCCATCGCAAGTATATCACGTTGCGGGAAAGACGGCACGAAGTTGAAGCGGATGGGCGCGGCTGCGCAAGAATCCGGTACCGAACCGATACTGATAACGGTCCTTCAATATCATCTGCAGCGGCATCTTTCGGAATACGGAACGGGCGTCCGATATTCCGTTCGTGCGCGGTCGCGGTCGCGGACGGCGGGCAGCGCGGTCAGCGCGGTCGAGGCGGGTACTCCCCGATCGGGTGGAGTGCGTTCAGGTCGATGTCGAGGAGGACCGGGCCGTCCGCCTCCGCCGCCGCTCGAAAAGCAGCCCGGAATTGGTCGACGCCGGCAACCGCGCGCGCCTCCACGCCCATGCTGTGAGCGAGGGCGGGGAAGTCGGGAGTGGCCAGGTCGACACCGAACGTGCGCCCGCCGAAGCGCGCCTGCTCGATGCGGCGCAGCACCCCGTAACCGCCGTCGTTGAACAGGCAGATGGTGACCGGCAGCCGGTACTGAGCCGCCACTGCCAGTTCGCCCACGTGCAGCATGAAGCCGCCGTCGCCGGCGATCAGCACGGTGCGGCGGCCGGTGGCGACGGCGGCGCCGATGGCCAGCGGCAGCCCCGGCCCGATGGCGCCGGCGGTCGGATGCATCGAGGTACGCGGCTCCACGATCGGGAGCATCTGGTTGGCCCACAGGTAGGCGGGCACCGTGCTGTCGCGTACCAGGCGGGTGTCGGGCGCCGCCGCCGCGCGAATCTCCTCCATGATCGCGAAGTGGTCCGGGCCAACCAGGTCGCGCAACCGTCCCTGCACGGTCTCGCGCGCCGCCAGGGCGCGCGCCGCCCATGCCTGCCGTTCACGCGTGACGGCAGGGTCGGCACGGCCGGCGAGTGCGTCGGCGAGTGCGGCCAGACCGTCCGCGGCGTCCGCCACCAGCGCCAGTTCCGCCGGGTTGACGCGGTGTATCACGCCGGCGTCGGCATCGAGGTGGACCAGCTTGCCGCCGAGCGGTGCGTAATTGCGCGCCTCGGAACCCACCTGCAGGCGCGTGCCGACCGCCAGCACCACGTCCGCCTGCTCGCGCAGCGCGCGAATCTCCGGGTGGTAGACCACGTTGCCGAGGCACAGCGGGTGGTCGTCGGGCAGGCCGCCGCGGCCGTTGGCGCTCAGCAGCACCGGCGCACCGAGCAACTCGGCCAGCGCGCACAGCTCGGCGGAGGCCCCGGCCGGCCGCTGTGCACCGCCGCTGCGCAGCACGCCGCCGCCGGCGATGATGAGCGGCCGCGTCGCGCCGGCCAGCAGCTCGGCGGCCGCCTTCACCGCCGCGGCGTCCGGCCGCACCGGGTCGGGCACCGGCATCGCGGCCTGCTCCGCGGGGGTGGTTTCGCGGTCGGCGTATTGCAGGTCGATCGGGATCTCGACGCTGCCGGGCTGCGGGCGGCCGGTCAGAATATCCTCGACGGCACGCATCAGCGCGGGGGCAATCTGCTCGCGCAGGCGCACGGTCTCGACCCGCCGGCACACCGCCGCGAGCATCGCCGCCTGGTTGTCCGCCTCGTGCACGAAGCCGCGCCCCTTGCCGAGGTTGGGCGTGTCGGCCTGGCCGGTGATCATCAGCACCGGCGACGAGGCGAACCCGGCCTCGTACAGCCCGGGCACGCAATTGGCGGCGCCGGGGCCGGTGCTGGCCACCGCAACGCCGAGCCGGCCGCTGGCGCGCGCATAGCCGTCGGCGGCATGGACGGCGGCCTGCTCGTGGCGCATCGCCACCGGCGTAATTCTGCCGCCCCGTTCGATGGCGTCGTAAATCGGCAGATTGTGGACGCTCACCACGCCGAACACGTGGCTGACTCCGGCCCGCACCAGGACCTCGTGAACTACCTCGCCTCCAGTCATCGGCTTATCGTAACCCGAATCGCTGCCGATTCTCACTAGGTCGGACGCGGCCGGCGCGGCCGGCCCGCGGCCGGCTCCCGGGAGCGGACGGCGCGGGCGGCAACGGGCGGGCGACGGCGCCCAGCCTGTGCCCAACCTTGACATCCCATTGACCGCGCCGGTAGCGTTCGATGCACGGAGGAAAGCGGTGGCGCCACGTTCCAACTGGAAGGGATTCGTTCAGCTCAGCCTGGTTTCGGTGCCGGTAAAGGCGTATACCGCCAACGACACCAGTGCCCAGATCCGGCTCAATCAGTTGCACCGCGAGTGCAACAGCCGCATCGCGTACAAGAAGGTGTGTCCGGAGCACGGCGAGGTGGGCAACGATCAGATCGTGCGCGGCTACGAGCACGCCAAGGGCAAGTACGTGGTGATTGACGATGACGAGCTCGACAAGCTGCGCACCAAGAGCGACCGGTGCGTCAACATCGAGGGGTTCGTGGCGCCGGAAGAGGTCGATCCGATCTATCACGCCGGGCGCACCTACTACCTGCTGCCCGACGGGGCGGTGGGACAGAAGCCCTACCGCCTGCTGGTACGCGGCATGGAGGAGAACGGCGTGAACGCCGTTGCCCAGGTGGTGATCGCCCAGCGCGAGCAGCTCGTGCTGCTGCGCCCCTACGACGGCATTCTCGCCATGACCATCCTCAACCACCAGGCCAAGGTGAAGTCCTCCGGCGCCTACCGGGACGAGGTCGCCGACGACGAGTGCAGCGCCGAGGAGCTGCAACTCGCCGGTACGCTGATCAACGCATCCCGCATCCAGGACTTCGACTACGGCAAGTACGCCGACCGTTACGTCGAGAAGCTGTCCGATCTGATTCGCCTCAAGGTGGAGGGCGCTGAGGTGGTGCAGACGCCCGATACCGAGGCGCCGCAGATCATCAACCTCATGGAAGCACTGAAGCAGAGCGTCGCCGCGGCGCAGGGAGCCGCCGCCGAGGCGGGCGGCAAGAAGCAGGCGCCGAGCGCCAAGACCCGGCGCCAGGACCAGGCCGACGACGAGTCCGAGGCCGGCGACAAGCGCAAGGCCGGTTGAGCCGCGGAGCCGGGACCATAACCGCTGCCAACCTGCCGGCCCGCTTCGCGCCGATGCTGGCCACGTCGGGCTCACCGTTCGACTCCGACCGCCACCTGTTCGAGGTGAAGTGGGACGGTATCCGCGCCGTCACGATGGTGGATCCGCACGGTGTGCGCATGCTGAGCCGCCGCGGCAGCGACCTCACCGGCAACTACCCTGAGCTGGCCGTGCTGGAGCGGCTGCCGCCGGGCACGGTGGTGGACGGGGAGATCGTGGTGCTCAACGAGGGCCGGCCCGACTTCGAGTTCGCCCTGCGCCGTGACCGCCGCGGCTCGGGGGCGCCGGACGGCACCGGGCAACCCGCCGCCTACCTGGTGTTCGACCTCATGTATCTCGGCTTCGCACCCACCATGGATCGGCCCCTGCAGGAACGCCGCAAGCCGCTCGCGGAACTGGTCGGCGCCTGCCGGTCGGACCACGTCGTTCTTTCCGAGGGCATCGTCGGCGCCGGCGTCCGGTTCTACGGCGAGGTGTGCGAGCGCGCCATGGAAGGGGTCATGGCGAAGCGGCTCGACAGCCGCTACCTGGCGGGGAGACGCTCCGACGCGTGGGTGAAGATCAAACGCCGTGTCAGTTATCATTGCCTGGTGCTGGGTTTCATCGCCAAGGAAGGGCGCGACTTCCAGAGCCTGGCGGTGGCCACCGAGCGAGAGCCGGGGGCCGGGCTGCGCTACGCCGGCCGCGTGGGCGGCGGGTTCGATGCGGCCGAACGGGCCGAGCTCAACGACCTGCTGCGCCGCCACCGTTGCGACGAGCCGCTGCTGCCGCTGCCCGGCGACCGCTCGGCGCGCGACCAGCTCGACCAGGTGTGCTGGGTCGAGCCGGTGTTGTTCTGCGTCGTATCCTGCCTGGAAATGACCGCCGGCGGCATGCTGCGCGCGCCGGTGTTCGAACGGCTGGTACGGGAGGGCGAGGCGTGAGCGAGGCGATGGAGGTGACGTTTGCCGGCCGGCTGGCGTCGATGACGCAGCGCGAGGCCGCCGAACGGGTCGGTGCGGCCGGCGGCCGCGTGGTGCGCGAGCCGAGCGTGCGCACCGATTACCTGGTCGTGGGGCACGGTGCCTGGCCGCTCGGCAGCGACGGCCTCCCGGACCGGAGCGTGCTGCGCACCCGGCGCCTGCGGGAGCAGTACCCGGACCTGGAGATCGTCTCGGAGACCACCTTCCTGGAGATGCTCGGCCTGACCGAAAAGGTGGACGACCTGCAGCGCCTGTTCACGACGGCGCAGTTGAGCCGCATCCTGGGCATCCCGGTGCCGCACATCCGTTCCTGGATGCGGCGCAAGCTGATCCGTCCGGCCAAGGTGGCGCGCCGCCTGGCCTGGTTCGACTTCCGCGAAGTGGCAATGGCGCGCGCGCTGCACACCTTGACCAGTGCCGGTGTCAGCACGGCGCGCATCGGGCGCAGCATTCGCGATCTCGCCCAATGGCTACCCGACGCCGAGCGCATGCTCACTCAGCTCGAGACCCTGTCGCCGGACCACAAGCTGAGCATCCGGCTCACCGACGGCAGCCTGGTGGAGCCCACCGGGCAGCGGCTGTTCGACTTCCACGGCGGCGTCGCCGATCCGAGCCGGCGCACGTCGGCCGGCAACGTGTTCTCCATGGCTGCCGCCGCGGCCCCGGAGGAAGGCGCCGCGCCGCCGATCGAGTTTCCGCTCCCGTCCGGCATGCAGCCGGGCGGCAGGCAGCCGGAGGGCGAGACCGGCACGGAGGGGGCGCGCCGCGGGTCGCGCGAAGCGGGACGCGTTGTGGACCTGCAGGCGCGGGCCGGCGGCGGGCGCGGCGGCGGTCTTGCCGGGGCGAGCGCAGAGCGACTGTTCGAGCGCGCCGTCGCGGCCGAGGATGCCGGGCAGTGGAAGCTGGCGCAGCAGCTCTACGAGGGCGCCCTCGCGGCCGGCGGTCCGGATCCCGAAACCTGCTTCAATCTTGGCAACGTGCTGTACGAACTCGACCAGAAGCGCGCCGCCGCCGAGCGCTACCGGGAGGCCGTGGCCTTGGACGGCGAGTACGTGGAGTCGCTCAACAACCTCGGCAATGCCCTCGCCGAGACCGGCTGGTTGAACGATGCCGTCCACGCCTACCGCAGTGCGCTGCAACTGGAGCCCTCCTATGCGGATGCGCACAGCAACCTGGCGGAGACGCTGGTCTACCTGGGTCGCTACGACGAGGCGCGCCTGCACTGGGCAGCCTACCTTGACCTCGATCCGCACAGCTCATGGGCCGCGGCGATACGCGAGCTGCTCGAAAACCTGCCGCCAGACCGGGACTGAACGCCCCGAAACCGCCGCCTGCGGCGACGCTTCCGGCCCAACCGGCCTGCCTAGCGCCCCGAAATCCCCGCCTGCGGCGGCGCTTCCGGCCCAACCCGGCCTACCTAGGAGCCTGCCGGAATCCGACAGGCTCCTAGGCTCGCAAGCGCAGCAGGGGGCGCGCGAACGACACCGGCAGGTAGTCCCCGGTGCGCCGCGACCTGGTGCCGGGCGTCATGAAGTGGATGGCGAAGGCGCGCCGTTCGCGCGCGGTTTCGTTTGCGCCGGTGTAATGGAAGGTCTGGCAGTGGTGCAGCATGGCGCCGCCGGCCGGCAGCTCGATCGCCACCGCCTTGGCAGGGTCCACGCGGCTCGCGTTGTCGAGCAGCGCGTCGGTGGTGGTCGACCGGTCGTGTTCCATTGCGCCCAGATGGGAACCGGGAATCACCTGCATCGCGCCGTTGGCCACGGTCACGTCGTCGAGGGTCAGCCAGCAGCTCACCAGGTTGGCAGGCGCGCATTGCCAGTAGGCGTTGTCCTGGTGCCAGAACACCGGTCCGCCGTGGTGCGCCGGCTTGTACAGCGCCTGGTCGTGGAACAACTGCAGGTTGGGTCCGAGCAGGTCCTCCACGCAGTCGAGGATCTGGTCGTGAAACAGCAGGCGGCGGAAGTGCAGGTTGCGCTCGCACATCTGCATGATCTGCAGCATCTGCTCCGGCGCCTCGTTCTTCTTGCGCAGGTCGTCGGTGTTGTCGATCGACAGGTTGCGGAACGCCGCACCGCCGGCGCGGGCGCGCGCGAACTCCCGGTCGTACTCGCGCCGCAGCAAGTCGAGCAGGTCATCATCGAGCAGCCGCCCGAGCCTGACGTACCCGTCGCGCTGAAACCGGCCCACCTGCTCGGCGCTGAGCCCGCGGTGCCCGTTGGCATCGCCCATGTTCGTTGTTGCGCCTCCCGGCGCCATTCTACCGCGGCCCGCGGATCCGCGTCAGGAGGAGGGATCGGCGAGATAGACCTGCAGCCGGTCGATGGCCGGCGCGAAATCCTGCCGATCGGTCAGGGCAGCGCGGAACAGGTCGCCGCGGCGGGTCAGCATCTCCGGGACGTTGGCGATGGTGAACCGGCTCGGGTGCAGGTCGCCGTCCAGCTCGTCCCACTCCAGCGGCATCGACACCCGCGCGCCCGGCACCGGCCGCGCCGCGTACGGCGGCACCACCGTGGCGCTCCTGCGGTTCTGCAGGAAGTCGACGTACACCTTGCCGCCGCGCCCCCGCGGCAGGCGTTCCACGCTCGCGATGTCGGGCAACTCGCGCGCCACCACGC
Organism: Spirochaetia bacterium; assembly: GCA_965208575.1. GTDB lineage: Bacteria > Spirochaetota > Spirochaetia > SZUA-6 > Bin103 > Bin103. The sequence continues at coordinate 583,788 of CBDBOV010000005.1, forward strand.
GCGCCACCGCCTCCATGAACAGCCGCACCTGCTCGTAGCTGAATCCGCCGGCCAGCGCGACGTACACGTGCAGCCCGGACGCGCCGGAGGTCTTGATGGCGGGGCGCAGGCCGATGCCGCGCAGCACCTTGCCGGCCGTACGCGCCACGCGCACCGCGTTGGCGAAACTGGTCTCCTTGGCGTCCAGGTCCAGCACCGCGTAGTCGGGCACGGCCAGGCTGCCGCGCCGCGACAGCCAGGGGTGCAGCTCGATGCTGCCCAGGTTGACCAGGTAGAGCAGGGTGCGCAGGTCGTTGCAGATGAACTGCCGGGTGTGGCGGTCGTCCACCTCCACCAGCTCCACCCAGTCCGGAATCCCGGCCGGCGCCTGGCGCTGGAAGAACGACTTGCCGCCGATGCCGTCCGGGAACCGGTTCATGTGCACCGGCCGGTCGCGCAGGTAGGGCAGAAGGTGGTCGGCAACCTGCTCGTAGTACGCCAGCAGGTCGCCCTTGGTGTAGCCGTCGTCGGGCCAGTACACCTTATCCAGGTTGCTGAACTGGACGTCGGCCTGCTCACGTTGCCGGCCGGCGGCCGCCGACAGGGCGGCGCGCACCTCCACTTCGCGCGCCTCCGCCGACGCCTTGAGGGGCACGCGCCGCCAGTCGGACTGGGCTCCCGATCGATAGGTGCTGGCGGCGCGCTTGGCGATCAGGCCGTGGAAGCCGGCGCCGGCGGCCACCGCCGCGAGGCTCTCCCCGCCGGCGGTTACGTGGTCGGCATACAGCAGCGACGGCAGCGACGGCAGCAGCGAGCGCAGGAGCTGCTTGCGCTCCAGGAGCGGCAGGCCGCGCAGGTCCCACTCGTCGTAGTGCAGCAGGTCGAACGCGTAGAATGCCACCGTACCCGCCGGTGCCGCGCCCGGACCCTCCGCTGCGTGCCGCGCGGGTCTGCCGTGCCGGTCGAGGGCCACGATCACCCCGTCGAGCAGCGCCTGCGAGGCGCGCACGCGGGCGAGGTCGCCTTCCACGGCAGCGCGGATCGGCGCGGTGAGCGTGGCCGGGCTCCCGTCCGGCGTTGCGAACGCCACTTCGCCGCCGGTGACCGAGGCGAGCACGCGCAGGCCGTCGAACTCCAGCTCGAACAGCCAGTCCGGGTCGGAGAACTGCTCGTGGTCGGCGCCCGCCGCCATCGCGCGCGGGCGCGCCGGCATCGGTGCCGGGCGGGCGGGCGCCGGGTCGATCACCGGCGGCGCCGGCTCGCCGGGTTCGCGGGCGTAGCGGTCGCGCGCCTTGAACAGCAGCCACTCGTCGTTGCCGCTCTGCCCGGCGCGCGTGCGCACCAGGTGCCATTCGCCGCGCAGGCGGCGGCCGCGCAGCACCACCTTCACTTCACCGGCGGCGATGGCGGCGGCCAGGTGTTCCGCCTTCAGCACTTCGTAGGAGCCGGTGTCCCAGATCAGCATGGTGCCGGCGCCGTACTCGCCCTTGGGAATGACCCCTTCGAAGGTGCGGTAGCGCAGCGGGTGGTCCTCGGTGTGCACGGCAAGGTGCTTGACCGCCGGGTCGTAAGAGAAGCCGCGCGGCACCGCCCAGCACACCAGCACGCTGTCGGTGGCCATGCGCAGGTCGTAGTGCAGGCCGCGCGCCTCGTGGCGGTGGATCACGAAGGTGCCGTCCGCCGCCGGGATTCCTGCCTCGTCCGCCGCTGCCGGCGACGGCCGCGGCTCCGGAGTACGGGCAAAGTCGCGCCTGGCGTCGTAGTCCGCGGTTGATCCTGGAGAGCCGGCCATCGCTACCGCGAGCACCGTAGCCACGCCGGTGAACCGTGGCAAGCGGCGTCGCGGCGTTGCTTCGGAGGGCCCCGCCGTGCGACCTTGCGAAGGCTGGCGGGCGACCCGTGAACGAACCACTACCGCAGCCGTACCTGGAGTGCATCCGGCGCTACAACGCCGGCAGCCATTGGCATGCGCACGAGGTTCTGGAGGATCTGTGGCGGGCGACGGAAGACCCCGAGCGGCGCCGGTTCTACCAGGGCGTGATCCAGTTGGCGGCCGCCTTTGTGCATGCCGAGCGTGGCAACATGCGCGGCGTGCGGCGGCTGTTGGCGAAGGCAGGCGCCAAGCTCGCGGAGGTACCCTCCCCCTATCTCGCGCTCGATGTCGGTGCGTTGCTGAAGGCGATGACGGAGGTCGATCGCGAAGCGCGTGCGGTGGGCGGCAGCCCGGGGCGTACCTTCGACTGGTGCTGCAAGCCGCTGCTGGAACTGATGCCGGAAAGCCGCCCGCTGACGGAGGAGTGATGCCACGGCGACAGAACGCACCGCGGAACGGGACCGGCGCCGCTGTCCGCCTGCCCGCCGTAGCCGACCTGCATGCGGCCGCCGAACGCATCGGCCCGTACGTACACCGCACGCCGGTGTTCACCAACTCGTTCCTGGATGCGGAGAGCGGGGCGCGGCTGTTCTTCAAGGCCGAGAACCTGCAGAAGGTGGGGGCGTTCAAGATGCGCGGCGCCGCCAACTTCGTGCTGCAGCTCACCGCCGCCGAGGCGCGGCGCGGCGTGGTGACCCACTCGTCGGGCAACCACGGCCAGGCGGTGGCGGCGGCGGCGGGGGCCCGCGGCGTGCAGGCCACGGTGGTGATGCCGCGCAGCTCGTCGCCGGTCAAGCGGGCAGCGGTGGCCGGCTACGGGGCGCGTGTGCAGTTGTGCGCCGACGGTGATACGGCGCGCGCCGCCGCCGCCGAGCGGATCGTGGCCGAGGAGGGCGCGACGCTGATCCACCCCTACGGCCACCCTCGCATCGTCGCCGGCCAGGGTACCCTGGCGCTGGAGCTGTTCGAACAGGTTGCGGCGCTGGACGCTGTGGTGGCCCCGGTGGGCGGCGGCGGCTGCCTGAGCGGCATCAGCGTGGCGGCGCGCGGCCTGCACCCGGAGATAGCCGTATTCGGCGCCGAGCCCGCAGCGGCCGACGACGCGGCGCGCTCCCTCGCCGCCGGGCGCATCATCCCCGTCGAGCAGCCGGCCACGGTGGCCGACGGCTTGCGCACCTCCCTGGCCCCGCTCACCTTTGCCCTGCTGCGCACGGGCCGGGTGGCGATCCTGACCGTATCGGAATCCAACATCATCGCCGCCATGCGGCTCATCTGGACGCGCATGAAGCTGATCGTCGAACCCTCCGCCGCAGTCTCCCTGGCCGCCGTGCTCGCCCATCCGGAGCCGTTCCGCGGCCGGCGCGTCGGCATAGTCCTGACCGGGGGCAACGTCGACCTCGACCGCCTGCCGTGGGCGCCCGACTGACGGCGCCCGCCTGCGCGCTCCGCCCGGCTCGATTATGCGTTGCGTCAGGCGGCGCAAGGCGTTAGCTTACAGGGCGACGCCGTGAGTACTACAACACATCATATTCCCGAGCGGCCCTCGGCGGCTGCTCGCCAGTCTCGTGAGGCGGTGCAGAACGTCGCCGACTTCCTTGCCGACCTCGGACCGCGAGTGACCGGCGAGCTGCGTACCGACCTCTACAGCCGCATGCTGTACAGCACCGATGCCAGCATCTACCAGGTGATGCCGCATGCCGTCCTGATCCCGCGCAACGCGGACGACGTGCAGGCTGCCGTCACCCTGGCGCACGAGCGGAACATCCCGATCGTGCCGCGCACCGCCGGCTCCAGCCTGGCCGGGCAGGCGATCGGCGAAGCGCTGATCATCGACTTCTCGCGTCATCTCGATGCCGTCGTCGAGCTCAACAAGGAAGAGAGTTGGGTACGGGTGCAGCCGGGCATCGTGCTCGACGAGCTCAACCTGTACCTGAAGCCGCACGGCCTGCAGTTCGGCCCCGACCCGGCGAGCAGCAACCGCGCCGCCATGGGCGGCATCGTGGCCAACAACTCCACCGGCTCGCACTCCATCCTGTACGGCATGACCGCCGATCACGTGCTGGAGCTGGACACGTTCCTGAGCGACGGCACCGCCGCCCACCTGGCGCCGGTCGAAGACGGCGCGCTGGCGCAGTTCCAGCGGCGCCCCGGCCTCGAAGGCCGTCTGTATCGCGGCATCGCCGAGCTGGCGCGCGACAACGTGGACGCCATCCTGGCCGGCACCCCCAAGCACTGGCGCAGGTGCGGCGGCTACAACCTGGACCGCTTCGTCGACGGCGCCTCGTTCCGCTACCCGCGCGATCCGCGCTTCAACCTGGCCAAGATGATCTCCGGCTCGGAAGGCACCCTGGCGGTGATGACCGAACTGAAGCTGGGCGTGGTCGACCTGCCGACCCGCACCGGGCTGGCGGTGGTGCACTTCGACAGCCTGTACGAGGCGCTGTCGTCGGTGCCGGCGATGCTGGAGACGCGCCCGAGCGCCATCGAGCTGCTCGACAACCTCGGCCTCACCCTGTGCCGCGGCGTGCCGCAGTACGCGCGCCTGCTGTCCACCTTCGTGGAAGGCAACCCCGACTGCGTGCTGATCACCGAGTTTCGCGGCGAAACCGAAACGGAGCTGCGCGAGTCGGTGGACAATCTGCAGCGCCACCTGACCCGCCAGGGCGTCAGGACGCACACCGTGGCGGCGATAGATCCGCAGTTGCAGACCAACGTGTGGACGGTGCGCAAGGTGGGCCTGGGCCTGATGATGAGCATCAAGGGCGACTACAAGCCGATCCCGTTCATCGAGGATGCCGCCGTGCCGCCGCAGCACCTGGCCAACTACGTGACCGAGATCCAGCGCTTCTGCAAGGAGGTGGGCACCGAGCGGGTGGCGATGTACGCGCACGCCAGCGCCGGCTGCCTGCACATCAGGCCGCTGATCAACGCCAAGCTGGCGGCCGACGTGGAGCGGCTGCCGAAGATCGCCTCGTTCGCGGCGGAACTGCTCGGCCGTTATGGCGGCTCGCTGTCCAGCGAGCATGGCGACGGGCGCGTGCGAAGCTGGCTCAACGAGCAGTTTTTCGGGCGCGAACTGTACGGCCTGTACCGCCAGGTGAAGGGCATCTTCGACCCCGCCGGCATCCTCAACCCGGGGCAGGTGGTGGATGCGCCGCCGATGACCCGGGATCTGCGCTACGGCGCCGAATACCAGGCGCTGCAGCAGCCCGAGCATCTCGACTTCAGCAGCGACCAGGGCTTCGACCGCGCGGTCGAAATGTGCAATGGCGCCGGCATCTGCCGCAAGAAGACCGAGGGCACCATGTGCCCCTCGTTCATGGTCACCCGCGAGGAGGAACACAGTACCCGCGGGCGCGCCAACCTGCTGCGCGCCGCCATGAGCGGTCGCCTGCCGGCCGAGGAGCTGACCGGAGAGCGCATCTACGCCGCCATGGACCTGTGCATCGAGTGCAAGGCGTGCAAGGCGGAGTGCCCGTCGTCGGTGGACATGGCCAAGGTGAAGTTCGAGTACCTGGCGCGCTACTACGAGGCCAATCCGGTGCCGCCCCGGGTGCGCTTCTTCGCCGACATCGCCAGTGCCAGCCGGGCCGGAAGCGGCTGGCGCGCCCCGATCGTGAACGCCCTGCTCGGTGCCGCCCCGGTGCGCCGGCTGCTGGAGAAGACGCTCGGAATCAGCAGCAAGCGTACGCTGCCGCGCTTCGCCGAGCGGCCGTTCACGCGCTGGTTCGCCGAACGCGCCGCCTCCGGTCACGGCGTCGGGCCGGGCACGCCTTCCCAAACGCCCGCAACGGCGCCCCCCGCGCAACTCAACGGCGGCGCGTATGCGCCGGCGGCGAACGGCGCTCCGGCGCACGGGTCAGCCGCGCCGCCGCGCAGCGTGGTGCTGTTCAACGACACGTTCAACACCTACAACGAGCCGGAGGTGGCGATCGCCGCCGTCGAGGTGCTGGAGGCCGCCGGCTACCGCGTGGTGCTGCCGGGCCACTGGTGCTGCGGGCGCCCCATGGTGTCCAAGGGCCTGGTGGAGCAGGCGCGCGCGGCCGCCCGCGCCACGGTCGACAAGCTGCACCCGCTGGTCGCGCAGGGCATGCCGGTGGTCGGCCTGGAGCCGAGCTGCATCCTCACCCTCAAGGACGAGTACCTGTCGCTGCTGCCCGGCGACGCCAAGGCGCAGGCGGTGGCGGAGGCGGTATCCACCTTCGAGGAGTTCGTCGCCGCCGAAACCGAGGCGGGCCGCTTTGCGCTGCAGTTCGCGCCCGACGCGGGGCGCGTGCTGCTGCACGGCCACTGCCACCAGAAGGCGCTGGTCGGCACCGGGCCCAGCCACCAGGTGCTGAACCAGGCCGGCTACAGCGTGGAAGAGGTGGACTCGGGCTGCTGCGGCATGGCCGGCTCCTTCGGCTACGAGGCGGAACACCTCGAGGTGTCGCTGGCCATGGCCGAACGCCGCCTGCTGCCCGCCGTCCGTGCCGCCGGCGACGACACCCTGATCGCCGCCGCGGGAACAAGCTGCCGGCACCAGATCGCCCACGGGTGCACCCGCAAGGCGCTGCACCCGGCCCAGATCCTCCGCAACGCCCTGTCCGCCGATCAGCGTTGACGGTCGCTCAATTCAGTCCGGCCCGTGCACGGCTTCGCATGACACCATTTCCCAACCGCGAAACACCACCGCCAAGCCGACGAACCGCACCGACGGGTAGCGACGCGCCAGGGATTCGTCGGCCAGATACCGCCGCAGTTGGGCGGCCGCCTCGCGCACCGCGGCGCCGCCGCCGGGCTCGCCGGACTCGCCGCGCTGCAAGCGCTCGGAGCGCTTCAGGTAGTTGAGCTCGATCACGTAGCCGAAGCGCAGGCCGGGGTAGCGCACCAGGAACGGCTCCAGGCAGATATCCGCGTAGCCACCGCCGAGTTCGCGCTCCGAATGGAACAGGAAGTAGTCGGTCACGTTCAGATAGGCGGCCAGGAACCCCTGCACCACCTTCTCGCCGTCGATGTAGTCGCGGATGCCGGTCTGCCGGGAGATCGCCTCGCCCAGGAACTCCATGACCGGCCGCCAGGCGCCGCGGAACCCCATCTCGTGGGTCAGGCGACTGAAGCCGTACAGGTCGATGGAGAAGGCGCCGACGTCGCGGTATGCGTCGCGCAAGTAGCCATACATCAGCCGCTTGACGGTCTGGTTCGGGATGCCGAGCCGCGGCACTCCGTCGGCCGCGCCGCGGATGCTCAGCAGACCGAAATAGTACAGCAGGGAGACGAAGTTCTCGCGCTGGTCCAGCCGGTCCAGCGGGAACCCGGTCTGCACCGGACCGTCCGCCGTCTCCTCGCCGATGATCTGCCGCAGCAGGTCGAAGTTGCCGTTCAGTTGCCGGTTGACCACCAGCAGATGGCGCAGCTTGCCGTAGTCGATGCGGACGTTGGTGTCGATCATCTCGTCAGGCGCCGGCTCGTTCGGCAGGGACTCCTTGAGGTAGTACAGGACCATGTCGGTGTTGTAGACGCTGGGCTCGGCGCCGGTGGCGAACCGGTAGCCGTCATACCACTCGCGCATCAGGTCCAGGGCAGTGTCCACGTCCTGACCGAACGCTCCGTGCGCCCGATACATCTCCAGCAGGTTGCGCACCTCCGGCTCCGTGAAGCCCAGCATCTCGTTGAATCTCGACTTCAGGCTGATGTTGGAGCCGATGTTGAAGCCGCTGGTGACGTCGTCCATGGTGATCGGCGAGACGCCGGTGATGAACAGGCGCTCCAGGCCGCCGCCGCTGCGTCCCGTCGCGACCTTCAGGACGGCGAAGAAGTTGCGGTAGAAGCCGCCGCCGTGGGTGAACGACTGGTACGCCTCGGCGCCGCGATGCGCAAGCACGGTGTTGGCGAAGTTGTCGTACTCGTCGATGAGCACGTACAGCGGAATGCTCCACCTCCTGGCGTGCCGGAACAGTTCGTTGAGCTTGGCGTCGATCGACGGCGGGTCAAGGATGCGCTGCGCCGCGTCGGCCGGGAACACGTCCGGATTGCGCTCGAGCGTGTCCCGTAGCTCCATGGCGCAATAGATCTCGAACTCCCGCTCCAGGGTTTCGAGCGTGTCGTTGACCGCGGAGAAGTCGAACCGCAGGATGACGTAGCGGGAGCGGTTCGGCGTGGGGTTGCGCCCGATGTCGGTGCCGGCGAACAGAGTCTCGAACCGGTCGGCCCGGTTGCGGTCGTAGTAGTGCTCCAGGAGGGACACCCAGCACGACTTGCCGAAGCGGCGCGGACGGATCAGGAACGCGTAGCGCTCCTCCTCCAGGTGGTGGAGGAAGCGGGTCTTGTCCACGTAGAGCCGGCGCTCCAGCCGGATCGCCTCGAAGTCGGCCCAGCCGTAAGGAATCCGCGGGTAGGTAGGCATGGCGGCTTACCGGAGCGGCTCCATGAGCGTTGTACGATTCCGGGCAGAGATCGTTGACTTCAACTCGTGCCGGACGCTCGGGGCGCTCGTCCGTTAGCGGTGAGGAAGGCGCCGGCGGCGTCTTCCACCGACTCCTGGATTGCCTGCAGTATGGACGTTCGGTCGCCGAGACCGATGCGGCCGAAGCGGCGGGCGATCAGCATGCGCTGGCCGCCGAGCGGGGAGTGGACGGCGAAGTAGGCGTCGACCGCGTACACGAAGCTGTCGTCCCCCCGGTCGAGGCAGGAAACCGAGAGATCGAGGTAGAGCTGATCGAACAGCGAACTCGACAGGTTGAGGTGATGCGGCCCGATCCGGACGCCGGTCAGGACGGCATCGACTATGCCCTCGGCATGCGCGTTGCCGATGGGGCAGTCGCTGTGCACGCCGTGCAAGTAGTACAGCTCACCCGCGTCACGGGTAGCGGCCTCGATTGCCTCCAGCACCCAGTCCGGAGAGTCGGCGAACAGGTCCGCGCCGGCGGACAGCAGGAACGCAACACCGCAAACAGCGGCGGCCAGGGCTCGGCTCATACGCGACATGCGTCCATGGTGCGCGGCTCCGCCGCCGCGGTCAAGGCGGCAGCAGGTGCGCGCGGCCGAAGCCGCGTACCAGGTGGCTCGCCAGCCGGCGCCCGCTGCCGTCGCGCGGCGATCCGCGCAGGCGCATGGGCGCGTTCAGTCCGGGCTCTTCGGGGCGGCGCAGGTTCATCTGGTCGATGATGACCCCGCGGCGGACGTGGTTGTGCAGGTAGCTGATGGTGCCTGCGCGGTCCACCGCCACCACCAGCCCCATGTGGGTCAGCTCGTCATCCCAGCGGCGGTTGCCGTTGCGGTCCCAGGTGTTGTCGAAGAACACGATGTCGCCGGGCTCGGGCCGGGCATCGGGCGCGGCCCGGAAGTAGAGACGGTGATCGAGCGTCATCCGATGGAGACGCGCCACGCCGTTGCCCTCGTAGCGGTGGAATTGGGCGCCCAGGTTGATACCGGCGGCGGCGTAGACAGCCAGCACGGCGCCGGTGCAGTCGTCGCGGTACTCGGTGCCGCCGACGTACAGCCGGTCCACCCCGATCAGGTCGTGCGCCGACCGCACCAGTGCCCGCTGGCGCTCGCTGAGCGAGTGCCGCGCAAGGGACGCCGGCGCGTAGCGCACGTCCCCGGTCGTACAGGCATTCAGCACCGCCACCGCCAGAGCCGCGCCTGCTGCCATCGCCGCCGCCTTCACGAGTTCTAGTATCGGCGCGAGGCGTGCGATCCGACGCCCGCCGGGAGGCGGATCGCTGGACGCGGACCGCGCGCGCGCATACTTTGTGGACCGGAGGTACCGCCGCCGATCATGGCAGATCCCTTTGCTGCGCGCGATGAACTGCGCGTCGAACGCGACCGCTACACCTACTACCGCCTCGCCGCGCTGGCAGCGCACGGTGCCGGCGACCTGGACCGGCTGCCGTACTCGCTGCGGATCCTGCTGGAATCGCTGTTGCGCGGCTGCGCCGATGGTGCGGTGACCGGCGACCAGGTACGGGAGCTCGCGGCCTGGCAGCCGCGCGCCGAGCGGCGCCCGAGCCTGCCGTACCGGCCGGCGCGGGTAATCATGCAGGACCTGACCGGCGTGCCCGCGGTGGTCGATCTGGGCGCCATGCGCGCCGCCATGGCGCGGCTCGGCGGCGACCCGGGCGGGGTCAACCCGCGGGCGCCCATGGACCTGGTGATCGACCACTCGGTGCAGGTGGATCACTTCGGTTCCGCCGACGCGCTGGCGCGCAACGCGACCATCGAGTTCAGCCGCAACCGCGAGCGGTTCGAATTCCTGCACTGGGGGCAGAGCGCGTTCGCCAACTTCCGGGTGGTTCCGCCGGCCACCGGCATCGTCCACCAGGTGAACCTCGAGTACCTGGCCAGCGTGGTAATGGTCGATCCGCACGACGCCGGCAGTGCGGCGCCCCTGGCCTATCCCGACACCCTGGTGGGTACCGACTCGCACACCACCATGATCAACGGTCTCGGCGTGCTCGGCTGGGGGGTCGGAGGCATCGAGGCGGAGGCGGCCCTGCTCGGCCAGCCGTACGACATGCTGGCGCCGGACGTGGTCGGCGTACGCCTGACCGGCAGCCGCCGGCCCGGCACCACCGCCACCGACGTCACCCTGGCGGTGGTGGAGATGCTGCGCACGCACGGCGTGGTGGGCAAGTTCGTGGAGTTCACCGGTCCCGGCTTGGCCTCGATGAGCCTGCCCGACCGCGCCACCATCGCCAACATGGCCCCCGAATACGGCGCCACCATCGGGTTCTTCCCGGTCGACGACGAGACGCTGCGCTACCTGCGCCTGTCGGGACGCTCGGAGGCCGCCTGCAACCTGGTGGAGGCATATTGCAAGGCGCAGGGCTTGTTCCGCGCCGCCGGCGCGCCGGAGCCGGAGTTCACCGAGTTGCTGGAGCTGGACATCGCGTCCGTCCAGCCCGCCCTGGCCGGTCCCAAGCGGCCGCAGGACCGGGTCGTGCTGCCGGCGGTGGCGCGCCGGTTCCGCGCCAGCCTCGGCGCCGGCAAGGCCGAGCGCGGCTTCGCGCTGTCCGCCGCCGAGCAGGCGCGCACCGCCGCCGTGCGCGACAATGGCGCCAGCTCCACCATCGGGCACGGCGCGGTGGTGGTGGCGGCAATCACCTCCTGCACCAATACCTCCAACCCGTCGGTGATGCTCGGCGCCGGCATCCTGGCACGCAAGGCGCGCGACCGCGGCCTCGCCGTGCCGCCCTGGGTCAAGACCAGCCTGGCGCCCGGCTCCACGGTGGTTACCGACTACCTGCGCCGTGCCGGCGTGCTCGCGCCGCTCGCCGATCTCGGATTCGACCTGGTGGGCTACGGCTGCACCACCTGCATCGGCAACTCCGGCCCGCTGCCGGAGCCGGTGGCGGCGGCGATCGACGACGGCGACCTGGTGGTGGCCTCGGTGCTGTCCGGCAACCGCAACTTCGAGGGCCGCATCCACGCCCAGGTCAAGGCCAACTTCCTCGCCTCGCCGCCGCTGGTGGTCGCCTATGCGCTCGCCGGCACCGTGGACCGCGACCTGACCAGCGAGCCGGTCGGTCACGGCGGTGACGGCGTGCCGGTCTACCTGCGTGACATCTGGCCTACCGAAGCGGAGATCGACGCCGCCATCGCCGACGCCGTGCAACCGGAGATGTTCCGCCGGCGCTACGGCAACGTGCTCGGCGGCAACGACGCCTGGAACGCCATCGGTGCCGGCGGCACCGCCGCCGGCGAGCTGTACGGCTGGGACGCCGACTCCACCTACGTGCGTGAACCGCCGTTCTTCGCCGAGCTCACGCGCGAGGTGCCCGCCATCGCTCCGATCACGCGCGCGCGCGCCCTGGCCGTGCTCGGCGACTCGATCACCACCGACCACATCTCCCCGGCCGGCGCCATCTCGCCCGACAGCCCGGCGGCGCGCTACCTGCGCGAGCACGGCGTCGACCGGATCGACTTCAACACCTACGGCGCCCGCCGCGGCAACCACGAAGTGATGATGCGCGGCACGTTCGCCAACATCCGCCTCAAGAACGCCCTCGCCGGCGGCAAGGAGGGCGGCTACACCGTGCACCTGCCGACGGGCGAACCGATGGCCATCTACGACGCATCCGTGCGCTATCGCTCCGAGGGCGTGCCGCTGGTGGTGTTCGGCGGCAGCGAGTACGGCTCCGGGTCGAGCCGCGACTGGGCCGCCAAGGGGCCGCTGCTGCTGGGCGTTCGGGCGGTGATCGTGGAGTCGTTCGAGCGCATCCACCGCTCCAACCTGGTCGGTATGGGCGTGCTGCCGCTGGAGTTCCTGGACGGGGCCTCGGCCGGCAGTCTCGGGCTGACCGGGCGCGAACTGTTCTCGATCGAGGGGCTCGACGACGGCCTGCGCCCGCGCGCAACCCTATACGTACGCGCCACCGGCGACAACGGCGCCGAGGTGGCGCGCTTCCCGGTACGGGTACGCATTGACACCGACACCGAAGTGGATTACTACCGCCACGGCGGCATCCTGCACATGGTGCTGCGCCACATGCTCGCACAACAAGAGGAGTAATCAGCGTGACCTTCGTTCGCTTTGCCCGTGAAGATGAGAGTGTTTCCTACGGCCTGCTCGCCGGGGACGAGATTCAGCCGATCGACGGCTCGCCGTTCGGCGCCTGGTCGGAGGAAGGGGCGCCGGTCGCTCCCGGCGCGGTTCGCCTGCTGGCGCCGGTAGACCCCGGCAAGGGGCTGGCGCTGGCCGGCAACTTCCGCGACCACCTCGGCAGCGCCCCCGTGCCCACTCAGCCGGAACCGTTCTGGAAGACCCCGAACGCCTTCATCGGCCCCGGCGACACCATCCTGCTGCCGCCCAACCTGGCGCGCGTCGACGCCGAGGGCGAGGCGGTGGCGGTAATCGGCCAGTGGTGCAGCCGCGTGACCGAGCGCGAGGCGCTGAACTACGTGCTCGGCTACACCTGCGGCAACGACGTCAGCGGGCGCCCCTGGCAGGGCGGCGACAACCAGTGGTGGCGCGCCAAGAGCGCCGACACCTTCGGCCCCATCGGCCCCGGCATCGCCACCGGCCTCGACCCCGACGACCTGTCGGTGGTCACGCGCATCAACGGCACCGAGGTGCAGCGCTGCGGGCTCGCCGACATGATCCACAACTTCGCGGTGACCATCTCGTTCATCAGCCAGGCGGTCACCCTGCAGCCGGGCGACGTGATCTTCTCCGGCACCTCCGGCACGCCCGCCCAGCTCAACGACTGCGACACCTGCGAAGTGGAGATCCCCGGCATCGGCACCCTCACCAACCCCGTCAAGCTGCGCTGAGCCCGAGGGTGCATTCCGTCAGTGTGGTAGCGGTCAGGCAGCCTCAAGCTGGATCTGGTTGGATTCTGGGGTGGGCGATGAGGGCAACAGGCTCTCGAAATCGTCCCAGAAGCGACGGCTCTTCGCCGAAGCGCGGAGCTGAAGCATCTCCTTGGCTCCGTCCAGCGACCAAGTCATCCCACTCTGCTTCATGCGCTTGGCGACGACGTTCTTGCAGGCTCCCTCGACTACACCGCTGCCGATCGGCAGACCGCACGATCGATACAGCGGGTAGTCCATGCGGTGCTGGTTGGCCGTGAAGTAGTTGATCTCGCCCTGGAGGTCGTAGCACTGCTTCTCGCTGTAGCGGCCACTGACGTGCAGTTCCTGCAGTTCCTTGATTACGGCGGCGACGCAGCCCTTGCGCAGCAGGCTGCGCCAGCGCTTGAAGGATCTCTTGAACTGCTCGCTGCCCTCGCCGTACAACACCTTGCCGATCTTCCCCAAGTGGTCGCAGGCATGCCAGAAATCGAGGATGTGCCAGACCTTCTGCCCGGGTTCGGACAGCTGGGAGACCCGGTCCCATATCCAATGCGCTCCATCGCCCAGAATCACCAGCACCAGCGCTGCCAGGTGAGCGCTGCGCCGGCTCATTTCCACCTCGATCCGGGGAAAGAACTCATCAGCATGCTCGATCCCGGTGACACAGGAGGTCTTGGTGCAGTGCGCTGCACCCTCCCGGTCCACCTTCACCGCTGATACCGTCGCTACCTTGGAGTCCCGAAACACGCGATCGTAACTCTTTTTCCCATCTTCAGTTACCCGCTCGTTCGCGCGTGTCGCCACCTTCCCCGCGTCGATGCCCACGACCATCGTCCCGGTGATCTCTTCGCGCACCGCCACCGGCTCGTCGGCACGCTCGACAATCTCCCGCTGGCGTTGCTCCGCCAACCCGTCAGTAACCGCCCGCACCATCTCGAACGCCTTGTTCATCGACACCAGCTCCCGCCCGTCAGGCCGCAACACCTCGTGGAATTGCGCCAGACCCTGCTCGTAGGACTGCTCGGCGCACCACCGCGCCATGAAGTACTGGCACCCAGGCGTGTACCCGCCCGCGATACCCAGTTGCTCTGTCAGCGGCACCCACCCCTTGCCACCGCCACCGAGCGGCGCGTAGTAGGCGCGCACCAAGGTGATCACGCCGAACAGCCCATGCAGCGTCTTCCGCCGTCTCCCGACAAAGCGGTACCGAACCTCGCCGCGGGTTGCGCGCGCACCGACATACCCATCACCGACTTGCTCACACCAGCGTTGCATCGCTGCACGTCCCGCAGCCACCAGGCACTTCAGCATACCGAGCTCCGCGGCGAGCAGATCCCGTGGTCCGCTGCACGGGTTCAGGTCAATCCCGCACCGGGTCTTGCAAAACCGGAGCAACTCCGTTACCAAGGTCTCACTCATTTTGGTCCCCTCCCAGAGACAGGTCGATGTTTACCACATCACCGAATCTCTGGTCTCTGGGAGGGTTCCTATTCCGCTACCACAGAGAAAGAATGCACCCTGAGCCCGACGTTCAGGACAGGTATGGCGGGGCGAGTTGGCGGAGGGCTTCGTAGACTACCACCGCGACCGAGTTGGCGAGGTTGAGGGAGCGCAGGCCGGGGCGCATCGGGATGCGGGCGGTGGCGGAGCGGTGGCGGGCGCGCAGGTCGGCGGGCAGGCCGGCGGTTTCGTTGCCGAACAGCAGGTAGCAACCGTGCCGGTAGCGGAACCCCGTGTAGGGTCGGGTACCGTGGGTGGAGAGCAGCACGAGCTGGCCGCCCGCGGCGCTGGCGGCGGCCAGCACCGGCTCCAGGCGGCCATGCCGGTGCACGTTCACCTCAGACCAGTAGTCGAGGCCGGCGCGGCGCACGGCGCTGTCGGTCACGGCGAAGCCGAGCGGCTCCACCAGGTGCAGCGCGGCGCCCACGGCGGCGCAGGTGCGGGCGATGTTGCCGGTGTTCTGCGGAATCTGCGGCTGGTAGAGCACGACGTTCAGGATCGCGCCGTCCCGACCGCCGACCGCGACACCCGCGCGCGGGTCAGTCGGCGAGGACACCGGCGTACAGGGAGCTGGACAGGTAGCGCTCCCCGGAGTCGGGCAGCACCACCACGATGGTACGCCCGGCGAACTCAGGTTCATGGCCCAGGCGCACCGCCACCGCGGCCGCCGCGCCGCACGAGATGCCGGCCAGGATGCCCTCCTCGAGCGCCAGCCGGCGGGCGAAGTCCATCGCCTCGTCGTCGCCCACCGTCTCCACCCGGTCGAGCATCGCCAGGTCCAGGATGTCGGGCACGAAGCCGGCGCCGATGCCCTGGATCTTGTGCACCCTCGGTTCCAGGTCGCGCCTGCCGAGCGTCTGGCTGATCACCTGACTGTCGTCGGGCTCCACCGCCACCGACACGATCGGCTTGCCGCACGCCTGCTTGATGTAGCGCGACACGCCGGTGATGGTGCCGCCGGTGCCGACGCCGGCGACCAGGCAATCGACGTCACCGCCGGTATCGTGCCAGATCTCGGGGCCGGTGGTGCGCTCGTGGATCGCCGGGTTGGCCGGGTTCTTGAACTGCTGCAGCAGCAGGTAGCGTTCCGGGTCGGTGGCGACCATCCGCTCGGCGCGCACCACCGCGCCCTCCATGCCGTCGTAGGCATCGGTCAGGATCAGCCGGGCGCCAAAGGCGCGCAGGATGCGGCGGCGCTCCTCGCTCATGTTGTCGGGCATGGTGAGGGTCAGCGGGTAGCCGCGCGCGGCGGCCACGAACGCCAGCGCGATGCCGGTGTTGCCGCTGGTGGGCTCGACCAGCTCCACGCCGGGGCGCAGCACGCCGCGCTCCTCGGCGTCCCACACCATCGCCGCGCCGATGCGGCACTTCACCGAGTAGGCGGGGTTGCGGCCCTCGATCTTCGCCAGGATGCGCGCCCCTGCCCCGTCGGTGATGCGATTGAGCTGCACCAGGGGAGTGCCGCCGATTGCCATGCTGTTGTCGCGGTGAATGTGTGCCATGCCTGCCTGTAGCCTGCCTGTGATGTTCAGTTGAACGTGTGCCGGGGAGTACGATACCCTACGGGCCACCCTTGAGCCATTCCACTTCAACCCACATTCTACCGGACGCCCCGCGTCCCGAACTGCTGCCGCGTACCCTGGCCGCGTTGCGCATCCTCGGCTACCCCGAGGAACGAACCGTCAAGGAGGAGATGCGCGACAACCTGCTGCGCATGCTGCGCGACGGCGTCGAGGTCGGCGACCTGTTTCCCGGCATCCTCGGTTACGAAAAGACCGTCCTGCCCGGGCTGGTGAACGCCCTCCTGTCGCGCCACGACTTCATCCTGCTCGGGTTGCGCGGGCAGGCCAAGACGCGCATCCTGCGCTCCCTGGTGCGGTTTCTGGACCAGCGCATTCCCGCCATCGAAGGTTCCGACCTGAACGAGAATCCGTTTCGGCCGATTACCGCCCAGGGCCGCCAGATCATCGCCGAGTTCGGCGACGACACGCCAATCCGCTGGATCGAGCCGGAGGAGCGCTACCAGGAAAAGCTCGCCACCCCGGACGTGACCATTGCCGACCTGATCGGCGACGTCGATCCGATCAAGGCGGCCACGCAGCGCCTGTCCTACGCCGACCAGGGCGTGATCCACTACGGCATCGTGCCGCGCACCAACCGCGGCATATTCGCCATCAACGAGGTGCCCGACTTGCCGCCGCGGATCCAGGTGGGTCTGCTCAACATCCTCGAAGAAAAGGATTTCCAGATCCGCGGCTTCCCGCTGCGCATTCCGCTCGACATCTGCATGGTGTTCTCCGCCAACCCCGAGGACTACACCAACCGCGGCAACATCATCTCGCCGCTCAAGGACCGCATCGATTCGCAGATCATCACCCACTATCCGGCCGACATGGAGCACGCCCTGGCGATTACCCGGCAGGAGGCGTGGGAGAGCCGCAACGGCGGCGCCCGCATCGAGATTCCGGGGTACTTTCGGGAGCTGATCGAGGACGTGGCGTTCGAGGCGCGCGGCAGCGAGTTTGTCGACCAGAAGTCGGGCGTGTCGGCGCGCATGACCATCGCCCTGCTGGAGAACGTCATCTCCAACGTGGAACGGCGCTGCCTGCGGCACGGCGACGGGGTGGCCTATCCGCGGCTGTCGGACCTGCACATGGCGCTGCCCGCGATCACCGGCAAGCTGGAGCTGGTCTACGAGGGCGAGCAGGAGGGGCCGGCGCTGGTGGCGCGCAAGATCATCGGGCAGGCGGTGCGGCGCACCTTTCGGCGCTACTTCCCCAAGCCGGACGTCAAGGTGCGCGACGGCAAGGAGGGCAAGGCGGGCGAGGAGGGCGAGGAGGGGCAGGACGGTTCCTCGCCGTACGCGCCGATCGTGCGGTGGTTTTCCAACGGCAACACCGTGGAGACCGCCGACGAGCAGGCGTACGCCGATTACGCACAGCGCCTGGCACAGGTGGACGGTCTGCGCGACGTGGCCGTCGCAGGGCTGAAGATCGGCGCCGCCGAGGAAGCCGGACTGGCGATGGAACTGGTCCTGGAGGGACTGCACCAGCACTCGATGATTTCCAAGCGCGACCTGGACAGCACCACCTCCTACCGCGACATGCTGAAGGCGATGTTCGACCAGATGAGCGACGAGGACCGCGACTGACCACCGGGTCTGACGGAGGAGAGAGATGAAGTTCGAGTACCTGAAGTGGGACGAATCGCTGGCCGCGGCGCTGCAGAACTTCTCCAACCTCATGAACCTGTTCAACTTCCTGCTGCTGCAGGCGAGCGGCGACGTCGACAAGGTGCTGGAGTGGATGAAGTACCTGCAGCGGCGCGGCTTCATCGACGAGCGCTTCGACCTGGACGATTTCCGCGAGCAGCTCGAGCACCAGGCGATCATCGCCCGCGATGGCGACGGCTATTCGCTCACCGCGCGCGGCGAGCAGCAGATTCGCAAGGAGTCGCTGAAGCTGGTCTTCAACAACCTGCAGAAGGGCGGCTTCGGACAGCACCGCACCCCGCACACCGGCGACGGCGGCGAACGCCTGCCGGAGACGCGCCCCTACCGGTTCGGCGACCCGATCACCCAGATCGACGCCTTCGCCACCATCAACAACGCCGTCAAGCGCGGCGGCGTGGACGACATCTCACTCGGCGAGCAGGACTTCGAGGTGTTCGACACCGAGCACAACTCCTCCTGCGCCACGGTGCTGCTGATCGACCTGAGCCACAGCATGATCCTGTACGGGGAGGATCGCATCACGCCCGCCAAGCAGGTGGCGCTCGCCCTCTACGAGCTGATCACCTCGCAGTTCCCGAAGGACAGCCTGCACGTGGCCTACTTCGGCGACGACGCGCGCATGATCGAGGTGCGCGACATTCCCTACCTGAAGGTGGGGCCGTTCCACACCAACACCAAGGCGGGCCTGCAACTCGCCCAGCAGGTGCTGCGCAACCAGAAGCACCCCAACAAGCAGGTATTCATGATCACCGACGGCAAGCCGTCCGCCATCTTCGAGAACGGCCGCCTGTACAAGAACTCGTTCGGCCTCGACCCCAAGATCGTCAACCAGACCCTGGAGGAGGCGGCCGCCTGCAAGCGCCAGGGCATCGTGATCACCACCTTCATGGTCACCGAAGACCCCTACCTGGTGCAGTTCGTCGAGGAGCTGTCGCGCGTCAACAGCGGGCGCGCCTACTACTCGTCGCTCGACAACCTCGGCAACTACATCTTCGCCGACTACGCCAAGAACCGCCGCCGCAACGTCCGCTGATACGAGGCCGGCGCCGGCGTTGGCCGAGTTGGCGGAGCGGGATCAGCCGCCGGCGGGTTGGCGGATCCGTAGCGCCAGTTCGGCGAGCTGGTCGTCGGACAGGGGGGCGGGGGAGTCGTCCATCGGGGAGGCGGCCCAGGTGTTCTTGGGGAACGCGATCACGTCGCGGATGGTGGCTTCGCCGGCCATCAGCCTCACGGTGCGGTCGAAGCCGATGGCGGCGCCGCCGTGCGGGGGCGCGCCGTAGCGGAACGCGTCGAGCATGAAGCCGAAACGTTGGGCGGCTTCCTCCTCGGAGACGCCGAGGATCGCGAACACGCGCCGTTGCAGCACCGGATCGTGGATCCGGATCGAGCCCGAGGCCAGCTCGACGCCGTTTATCACCGCGTCGTACAACTCGCCGCGCACCGCCGCCGGGTCCTGCTCCAGGCGGTCGAGGTACTGCGCCTGCGGGTTCGAGAACATGTGGTGCTCGGCATCCCAGCGCTGCTCCTCGTCGTTCCAGGCGAACAGCGGGAAGTCTGTCACGAAGCAGGGCCGGAAGGCGCCTTGCTCGGCCAGGCCCTCGCGCCGCGCCAACTCGGTGCGCACCGCGCCGAGTGCCGTGCAGGCGGTGCGCCAGGGGGCGGCCACCAGCAACAGCAGGTCTCCCTCCCGCGCCCCGAGCGTGCGCCCGATCTCGGCTTGCTGCGCCTGGTAGAAGCGCGATACGCCGCTCTCCAGGCCGTCGGTGCCGCACTTCATCCACGCCAGGCCGGCGGCGCCGTAGGTCTTGGCGTGCTCTTCCAGTTCTTCGATCTGGCGGCGCGAGTAGCCGGCCAGACCGGGGGCGCGCAGAGCCTTTACGGTGTCGCCGCGCTCCGCGGCCTTCTTGAAAATGCCGAACTCGCCGGCGCGCGCCAGTTCGGTGAAGTCGCACAACGCCAACTCGTAGCGCAGGTCGGGGCGGTCGGAGCCGTAGCGGTTCATCGCGTCGTGAAAGGTGATGCGCGGGAACGGCAGCGGCAGTTCGTAGCCGATGCCGTCGCGGAAGGCGGCCGCGAACGCCGCCTCCAGCACCGCCAGCACGTCGTCCTGGTCCACGAAGCTCATCTCGAAGTCGAGCTGGGTGAACTCCGGCTGGCGGTCGCCGCGCGCGTCCTCGTCGCGGTAGCAGCGCGCCAACTGGTAGTAGCGGTCGCAGCCGGACAGCATCAGGAGCTGCTTGAGGATCTGCGGCGACTGCGGCAGGGCGTAGAAGCTGCCCGGCTTGAGGCGGGAAGGCACCACGAAGTCGCGCGCGCCCTCCGGCGTGGAGCGCATCAGGGTGGGGGTCTCGATCTCCAGGAAGCGGCGTGAATTGAGGGCGGCGCGCATCGCCTGGGCGGCGCGGTGGCGCAGCATGAGGTTGCGCTGCATGGTGGCCGAGCGCAGGTCGAGGTAGCGGTGCTTGAGGCGCAACTCCTCGCGCGCCTCGGTATGGGCGCCGGGTTGGTCGTTGACCATGAACGGCAGGGTGGCGCAGGTGCTCAACACCGCGAGCTGCTCGCCGGCCACCTCGATCTCGCCGGTGGCCAGTTCGCTATTCACCATGTCCGGCGGCCGCCGGCGCACGGTGCCGCGCACCGCCACGCAGTACTCCAGCTTGAGGTCCCCGACCGTGGCCGCGAGGGCGCCCGGCGCGGCGGCGCCCTCATCGGCGCTGACGTCGAACACCACCTGCGTCACTCCGTAGCGGTCGCGCAGGTCCAGGAAGGTGATGCCGCCGTGGTCGCGGATCCGCGCCACCCAGCCGTTGAGGGTTACCTGCCCGCCCGCCGCCGCGGCATCCAGTTCGCCGCAGGTCACGGTGCGCTTCATCTCGTGCATGCGGCAATATACCCTCAGTCGCCGAGGTAGAGGGCAAGTGCGCGATCGAATCGTTCCATCAGCGGCGTCGACGCGGTACCGATGTAGTCGGCGAGCCGCGCCTTCGCAACCTGGCGAATCCCCGGGAGCACCACGAACGACGACTTCCCGCGCACGGCGTCGGCCTGGACGCGCAGCGGCCAGATCTCGCCCGGCGTGGTGGAGAGCGGAGCCACCACCACGCTGTCGAGGATCTCGTTGTGTACGGTGTTGGATACGACCAGCCCCGGTCTCGTCTTGCCGAACTCCGGGGGCGAGCTTGCACCCAGGTTGATCCAGTACAACGACCCTCGCGTCACTCAGCACTCCGGGCACCGGCGGGTGCCGAAGCAAGGTCCGCGCCATCCCACTCATCCATCCACCGCTTCTCTTCCGGGTGCCTCGCGACGAATTCCTTGAATGCGGCCGCGGCGTCGCGTGACAGCCGTCGTTCGATCTCGCTCTGCAACGCCCGCCGGACATACGCGGCGACGCTCTGACCGGGCTCCCTGGCGGCTTCGATACCCTCGAGCAGCTTACCCTCTATCTTTACAGTAGTAGCTCTCATGCACACATTATACTGTGTTGCCACGAGTCAGCGTGCAAGGATCGCCGCGCCGTTCGCCGCAGTAACCGACGCTTGGTCGACGCGGCGGCGGCCGTTCGGTTACCAGCTCGCGGTCATCGTGAGCCCGAGGCCGTGCTCGGGGTCGTTGTCGGCGGATTCCTTGCGCGTCGCCTCGATCCCGAACTCGAACGACATGGGGGCGTGCTGCGCGAGGTCCAGCCGCCAACCGAGCGTGTATTCGCGGGCCGTGTCGGACAGCCCGATTCCGAGCTCCGGCGTCAGCGTGAGACGGTCGCCCGCCGCCGCGAAGCCATAGCCGGCGCGCAGGTCCACGCGGCGGCGGTCCAGGCGGAAGTCCGTGGCGGCAAGGCCGGCCAGGGTTGGCTGCCCGAGCAGCGTGTGGCTGCCACCGGTGGCCGCGGCGCCCACGGACTGGGTAACGGTCAGCGAGGGCCCGCGGTCGGAGGCCGGGTCGGGGTCCCAGGCGAGCGACCCGGACAGGCCAAGGTCGCGGAAGCCGTCGAACGCGCCGGTCAGCAACCCGCGCGCCGCCACCTGCGCCGACAGCCCGAGCGCCGGGGCCGACCAGGCGAGCCCGCCGCCCACGTCCATCCCGTAGCCGGTCTCGGCATGGCCGCCGTCGTTCCGCACGCCGATCTCGACCGTGGGAGCAAGCATGCCGCCGCCCGCCAGCGCGAGGCGGTAGCCGCCGTCGAGCCCGAGCCGGATCCGCGTCGCGTCCGCCTGCGTCTCTGCCAGCCCGGATGCCGCCGCGGCGCTGGTGCGCACCCAGTAGGCGTCGCTTTCGATGGCCAGCGAGAAGCCGCTCCCGGCCGCCGGCTCCACCAGCCGCCCGCGTGCGCCGAGCGCTGCCAGGGCCAGCGACAGGTCGGTCTCCAGCGCCTCCGCTCCCTCGGGCGTGAGCGTGAGCCCGCCCAGGCCCAGCCCGCCCGCCGCCCATGCGGTCACCCGCTCGCTCAGGTGCACGCCCACGTAGGGGTGCACGGCGGTCAGCGCGCTCGCCACCGTCCCGGTGTCGGCGTCGCTCCGGTAGCTGCCGTCGCCGCGTGCGTGCGCCAGCATCACCCCGCCGAGCCAGGCGTCGGAGGCCATCTCTGCGCCGAACAGCGCCGAGATCACCTCGCCGTCCACGCTCAGGCTCCCCTCGCTCCCGTCGAACCGCGACCACCCGCCGCGGCCCCACAGCGCGGCCGACGGTCCGCCCGCCGCCGAAGCGGAGGACACCGCGAAGGCGCTGCCGGCCAGCAACTCGCCACCGGTCATCGTGCGCGGCTGCTCCGGCGTGCCCGCCAGCCACCGCGTCAGTGCGTTGTCGGCGTCCAGGCCGCCGCCGCCGGCGAGCTCCCGCCCGGCGATCCGCGCGGAGGCGCCGCCGGAGCGCGGCGCCTCCAACCGCGCCTGCACCCCGGCCACCACCTGATCCGCCACCGTGCGCCCGAACCGCGCCAGCCACGCCCGCGGCATCGGGTCCGCGTTCGCGATCGTGCCGGTGGCCTCGCCGTCGCCGATGCGCGCGCCCGTGACGTTGGACAGCGTCAGCGTGAAGGTCTCCTCGCTCTCGTCATGGCTGTCGTCCAGAACGGGCACGTTCACCGTCTTCGAGGTCTCGCCCGCGGCGAAGATCAGCGTGCCGCTCGTCGCCGTGTAGTCCGCGCCCGCCGTCGCCGTGCCGTCGGCGGTCGCATAGTGCACCGTCACGCGGTGCTCGGCGCCGGTGAAGGCGCGGCTCAGGCTCACCTCGAACGCGACCGATACGCCCGTGCCCTCGATCGCGCGCGCGTCGGCCACCGAGATGTCCGGGCGCCAGTCCACCTTGTGGCCGGAGTCGTGCCCAAGGCCGCCGTGGCCGAGGACCGCGTTCGCCCCGCCCGCCGAGCGGATCGTGCCACCGTCGAGCGCCAGCGAGTTCGCGAGCACCGCGATCCCCCGCGTCGAGTAGTTCGGTTCCACCACCGTGTGCGCGAACGTCAGGCTGCTCGTGCCGCTGCCGCTCTCGTAGGCCGCCCGCTTCTCGCCCCAGTGCGCCGGGTCCATGTCGATCTTCAGTCCCGGACTGCCGGTGACGGTCACCGCCTCGCTGAAGGTCGCCCGGATGAGAATCGTGTCGCCGAGCAGGTACGTCGTGTTTGCGCCCGGTTCCGAGACCACCGAAATCGCGGTCACGGACGGAGGCCCGCCGTCCCCGCTCAGGCCGCCGGGGCCGTTCGTGCCGTCCGCGCCGCTCGCCGGCTCGGTGCGCCAGTCCACCCGGTGGTTGGCGTCGTGGGCGAGGCCGTCATGCCCGAGGTCGGCGTCCGCGCCGCCCGAGCGGATCGTGCCGCCGTCGAGCTCCAGCGTGTTGCCGAGCACGGCGATGCCCTGCGTCGAGAGGTTGGGTTCGACCACCGTGTGCGCGAAGATCAGGCTGCTCGTGCCGCTGCCGCTGTCGTAGACCGCCCACTTCTCGCCCCAATGCGCCGGGTCCATGTCGATCTTGAGCCGTGGCGAGCCGGTGACCTCCACCGCCTCGTCGAAGGCCACCTGCACGTGGATGATGTCGCCTCTGCCGTAGGTCCGGTCGGCGCCCGCGCTCGAGGCTACCGACACCCCGGCCACCGACGCGGGATCCGCCGGGGGGTTGCTCACCCGCAGGTTCGAGAAGCTCTCCGCCTCGTCGCCTCGGCGGCTCCGGATTTCGCTCCAGAAGCTCGTCGTGAAGCTCAGCGTCACCGCGCTGCCGCCGGCCACCGGCGCGGCCAGGGTCAGGACGACCGTCGAGCCGCTCACCGCTACCGGGTCCTTCGCCGCGAGTGCCGCCGTGCTCCCGTCCACCCTCACGTCAAAGGAACTCGCCTTCGGCACGTAGCGCGGGTGCAACTCCTTGTCGTAGGTCAGCGTCAGCGATGCGCCGTTCACCGCGGCGCGCGCGAGCAACGGACACCGCTTCGGGGTCCACCGCGTCGTCGCGACGATCGTCAACCCCGAGGTTGCTCCGGCAGGGTCGCTCGCCGTCACCCCCACGACGGTCGCGAACGATTCGGGGGGCGCCGGTGTGATCCTGCGCATTTCGCAGACCGTCTTGGTCGTCAGATACGCCGACGAGCCGCTGCCGGTAACCGTGGCCGCCCCGAACCCGCCGGTCGTGGTCAGCGACAACGTCACGGCGTCGCCGTCGGGGTCGCGGAAGGCGGCGATATTCCTGAACGTGCCGGGAGACGTAAGCATGTACACCGTCGAGCCGGGGCTCGGAGGTGGCCGCGGGACGACGTGTTGCACCGGACTGTACGGGGCAATGGGGACCGGGGCGTTGTTGGTCGAGTCGACGCGCGCCGCCCGGTCGGTGAAGCCGGTCGTCTTCGGGTCGGCACCCGGGGCATGGCTCACCGTTACGGCCTGGTTGCGGGCTACCGGAGCGGCCAGCGCGAGCGTGACGATGCTCCCGCTCACCGACACCGGATTGGTGGCGGCCAGGCCCATCGCGGCTCGGTCCACCTTCACCGTGAATTCGCCGGCGGCCGGCGACCAGCCGGCGGGCAGGCTGTCGTAGGTCAGCGTCAACACCTTGTCTCGCGCCACGGCGCTCGACAGTAGCGGACATGCGAAACTCGTGGTGAGAGGCTGCTTCACCTCAGCAGCCGCACCTTGGGCGTCGGACGCCGTCACGGTGATGACCGTGGTGAGCGGGTTGCCCGGCGTCGGCCTGAGGTTCGCCAACACGCAGTTCGCCTTCGTCCGGGCATAGACCCGTTCGTCCGACCCGTAATACAAGTCAGTGAGCACGTCGTCGCGGGTCGCGCTCAGCGACAACGTCAGTGCGTCGCCATCGGGATCGCTGAAGCGGCTGCTCGGCATGGCGAAGCTTACGAGTGTGCCGGGTGGTGCATTCGCTGACGTTGGCGCCGGGCCGCTGTAAACCGGCACGCTGCTGTTGGTCGTGGTGTTGGTCACCGCCCGGAACGGGATGTGCCACGCCGGGTTGCCGGCCAGGTCCCGGAGCCGGGAAACCGAATGCGCGAGTGCGCCGCTCAGGTAGCTCATCGTGACGATCTCGCCGCGCAACACCGCGCGAGTCAGGGTCAGCGTCACCGTCGCGCCGCTTACCGCAACCTGCGAGATCGACCGGCGTGTGCCGTCCGCCGGGGGCCGCGAATGAGGATAGATTCCAACCGGCAATCCCGGGATCGGACGGCCGAAGCGTGGCCCTGCGCTGCCGGCATCTCTTACCGTCACCTCGTACAAGTCGGCCGGCGGCACCGAGGTCTCGTTCAGCGCCTCGTTATACGTCAACGTCAATGTCCTGCCGTTCACCGTCGCGCCGGTCAGGTTTGGCGGTGTCCGGTCCAGCGCCTGCGCGGGCGCGGTGCCGAGCAGCAGGGACATCGACGCCACGAGCAGGCAGGCCGCCGTACGGCACAAGCAGGCGACGCGGACCGAGTGGAATCGGGAAGCAGGCGGGGGAGAAGGGGGGACATCGCGCTCCGCCCCGGCGAGTCTTGGCGCGGCCCATGGCGTCGGACGCGCTCGCGAGAGGGTGCGGATATCACGATTCACACCTGCATCATAGCCAAGGTTGCTACAATATGTCCAGATAATCTCTTGCTTCTATGAAACGTCGCCAAAACATGTATATGACCTTGTTTTCGTGTCTTTGACCGAACGCCAGGAGCGGCGGCGCCGAGCGTGGCGCATGGGCGGCTCCGGGTACTGGGTCCCGGCGCCGCTCTCTGCTATGGTGGCGCGCCATGGCCGACAATTCCGCAGCGGCTTCGTCCGCGAACCGTGCCGAGGCGCTCATTGCCCGCCGCCGCGCCGCCGGCGGCACGCCCAACCGCCTGATCGGCGAGGGCAGCCCCTACCTGCTGCAGCATGCCTACAACCCGGTGGACTGGTATCCGTGGGGCGACGAGGCGTTCGCCGCGGCGGCCGCCGCCGACAAGCCGCTGTTCGTGTCGATCGGCTACTCCACCTGCCACTGGTGCCATGTGATGGAGCACGAGTCGTTCGAGGACGAGGCCACCGCGGCGGTGCTGAACGAGCACTTCATCAACGTCAAGATCGACCGCGAGGAGCGGCCCGACGTGGACCGCATCTACATGAGCGTGGTGCAGGCGGTCACCGGCTCCGGCGGCTGGCCGATGTCGGTGTTCCTGACCCCGGGGCGGCAGCCGTTCTACGCCGGCACCTACTTCCCGCCGCGCTCGGTGTACGGGCGGCCGGCGTTCCGGGAGGTGCTGCTGTTCCTGGCCGGGCGCTGGCGCGAGCGGCGCGCCGAGGTGGAGGCCACGGCGGCGCGCGTCACCACCGCCGTGACCCAAGCGGCAGGCGGAGCCGCCGCCATGGCGGGACCGGCGGCGGAGTCGGAGCCGGACGAGCTGCTGGCGGCCGTCGCGGACGGGCTGGCGGAGTCGTTCGACGCCCGCTACGGCGGCTTCGGTTCCGCGCCGAAGTTTCCCCGCCCGGCCGTGTTCACGGCGCTGCTGCACCACTATCGGCGCTCCGGCAGCGAACAGGCCCTGGAGATGGCAAGGGTCACGCTGCACGCGATGGCGCGCGGCGGCATGTACGACCACCTCGGCGGCGGCTTTCACCGCTACAGCGTGGACCGCTACTGGCGGGTGCCGCACTTCGAGAAGATGCTGTACGACCAGGCGCAGCTCGTCACCGCGTATGCCGCCGCCCACCAGGTCACCGGCGACCCCGCCTGCGCCGCCGTCGCGGGCGCCACCCTCGATTACCTGCTGTACGACCTGCAGGCGCCGGAGGGCGGCTTCTACTCGGCCGAGGACGCCGACTCCGCCTCCGACCCGGAGCAGCCGGAGGACAAGGTGGAAGGCGCGTTCTACTTGTGGCGCATCGACGAGGTGCGCGCGGCGTTCGCGGCCGCCGGCGGCGCCGCGGCAGCGGAGGCCGACGAGATGATCGCGGCCTACGGCCTGACCGCCGGCGGCAACACGATCTCCGACCCGCAGGGCGAGTTCGGCAGCGGCAACGTCCTGTACCGCGCGCGTGGCGAGGGTCCGCTGCCGGGACACTGGCGGGAGGCGCTGCTGGCGGCGCGCGACCGGCGCGCGCGGCCGCTGCTGGACGACAAGGTGATCGCGGCGTGGAACGGGCTGGCGATCGAGGCGCTGGCCGTGGCCGGCCGCGTGCTCGGGCGGGAGGAGTTCGTTGCCGCCGCGGCCGCGGCGGCAGGCTTCGCGCGCCGCGAGCTGATGCGGGATGGGCGGCTGCTACGCTGCTACCGGGCGGGCGAGGCGCGGCACACCGCCGGGCTGGCAGACTACGCGTTCCTGGTCGGCGGCCTGATCGAGCTGTACCAAAGCGGCGGCGAGCTGTGGACGCTGGAGTGGGCCGGCGAACTTGCCGACGCGATCCTGGAGCAGTTCGCGGCGCCGAACGGCGCGCTGTACGACACCCCGGGCGGCCAGCGCGACCTGATCATGCGCACCAGCGAACTGTACGACTCCGCGGAACCGTCGGGAACCGCCGCCGCGATCCTGGGCCTGCTGCGCCTCGGCCGCCTGCTCGGCAACCGCGACTGGGACGACGCCGCCCGGCGCGCCCTGGCGGCCGTTTCAGGGGCAGCGGCCGCCCAGCCCACTGCAACGCCGCTGCTGGCGGTGGCCGCCGATCTGGCCGGCCATCCGCCGGTGGAGGTGGTGCTCGCCGGCGAGTGGGCGCAGACCGCGCCGCTGCGCGGCCAACTGGCGCGCCACTACCTGCCGGACGCGGCGGTGGTGCACCTGCTGCCGGAGGCGGCGGCCTGGTGGCAGGCACGTCACCCCGCCGTGGCCGCCATGGCCGCGGCCGGTTCCGGCCCCCGCGCCTACGTGTGCCGCGATTTCACCTGCGACCTGCCGGTGAGCACGGCGCCCGAACTCGCCCGCCAACTCGAAGCCATCGCCCCGGCAGCCGGACGCGGCCCTGAGCCGTTACGGAAGGCGGCAGAGACTTGACACCGAACACGATTGTATTACGTTGACGGTGCACTGGAGGACCGAGCCATGGGAGAGATACAGGATCCCCTCAGGGTAGAGAAGGGCTATCTGAAAACCAACCAAGCAGAACTGGCCGCCAAGTACCCCGGTAAGTACTTGGTGATTCAGGGCGAGAGCGTGGTTGGCGCCTTCGACTCATACGAGGAAGGAGTCAAAGCTGGAGCGACGGCACTAGGCGTAGGTCCTTTCCTGGTGAGGTCTGTCCATCGGCCCGACGAAGACGAGACGCTGACGGTCCCTGCGCTCGCTATGGGGATACTTTGAGTTGCCTGTCTTCAACGCCAGATTCGGCGATCCGTCAAGCGACGGTCTAGCCGAGCGGGGACCGGTGGTGCCAGTTTCCTTGTTTCCGCCGGTTCCTCCCAAGGGTTCCCAGCCAACCCCGGTTTCAGGCCTAGCCTTGATCGACACTGGAGCACGGGTAACGTGCATCGATCGAGAGGCCGCCGCCCAGGCGCAACTTCCGACCGTCGGTAGCGGCAAGATGACTTCTGCTACTCATGCGGAGGAGATTGTGCCGATCTTCGCGGGAAACATACAGATAGCTGGGCTCGGCAACATCGCCGCCAGCCGTGCTTACGGCGCCAACCTGGGGCCACAGGGGATAATCGCTCTGATCGGACGAGACGTATTGAAGCAGATGATCCTATTTTACAACGGTACTGACGGGACATTCACTCTGTCAGCGTAGTAGATAGCTGCGCGACGAGACCACGCCGAGATCGTACGTTGGCACGGCTGCTTCAGCCGGGGTGGCGCATGCGAGCGGGGCGGCGGCGGCGGGCGGCGGTGCCGGAGATGCGGCGGCTCACGCGTCTGCTCGCCAGCAGGAAGCCGATCAGCGCCAGCCATGCCAGGAACAGCGGCCCGCTGAAGCGGTGCACGACGGTTGCGGCATCCACCCAGATCACCTGCATGGCGGCGCCGACCAGTGCGGTTGCGGGCGCCAGCCGGCGCAGCGTGCCGCGCAGGCGCCACTGCCGAACGGCGTTCGCGAGCAGGGCCAGCCCGGCCAGCGTGAACCCCAGCTTGCCGCTGATTCCGCGCAGTTCGGCCACTATCGCCTCCGCGCCTCCCTGCGCAGCCACCTCCGCCGCCGCCGCCGGCGCCGGCGCGACCCGCGCCAGGGCCACGGCGGACGCGCCGGAGACCGCCGTAAACAGACCGGAAACGGCCAGGAACACGGGTACCAGCAGCGTGCCCAGGCGCCGGCGCATGAAGCGCGTGTGCCACAGGTACCAGGCGCCGGCACCGAGCGTGATCCCGGACGCCAGCCGGGCCGCGCCGCCGGTGCCGTAGAGTCCGCGGCGCCGCGCAATGGCCGCCAGCGACTCGGCCAGCGTCGGCAGGTCGGCGCCCGCCGCCACCCGCGCGACCACGGCCACGGCGGTGGCGGCCGCGGTCGCCAGCAGCAGCCAGCCGGCGCGCTGGGCGGCCGTGTCGTACGCCGATTCGATGGCGTGCCGCCGGGCGAAGTTCAGCACGGCGTCGTACCGGCGCGGCGCGGCGCCGGGCTGGCAAGGCGCGACGAGCGAGCACGTCGGATGTCGGTGAGCGAGGAGCAACGCGGCGAGCCGGTGGACATCGCCGCTCGAATGCAGCCGAGTCTCGCCACGGGTGGCTACAGCAGGTGGTTGAAGCGGGTGCGCTTGGTGGCCAGGTAGCGCTCGTTGTACCGGTTGGCAGTCACCACTACCGGCACCCGCCCGGTGACCGTGATGCCCTCCCGCTCCAGCCCGGCGATCTTGGCCGGGTTGTTGGTGAGGAGGCGCACGGAGGCGATGCCGAGCAGCTCGATGATGCGCGCCGCGGTGCGGTAGTCGCGGGCGTCGGCGGGAAAGCCGAGGCGTTCGTTGGCGTCCACGCTGTCGAGTCCCTGGTCCTGCAGCTCGTAGGCGCGGATCTTGTTCAGCAGGCCGATGCCGCGCCCCTCCTGACGCAGGTAGATCACCGCCCCGCAATCGAGCGCGGCGATGTAGCGCAGCGACTCCTCGAGCTGCTCGCGGCAGTCGCAGCGCAGCGAGCCGAAGATGTCGCCGGTGTGGCACTCGGAGTGCACGCGCACCGGGCAGTCGACCGCGCCGCGCACCTGCCCGCGCACCACCGCGGTCAACTCGCTGCCGCCCTCCCGGTCTTCGAAACCGATCAGCGTGAATTCCCCGAACAGGGTAGGAAACGCGGCCTGCGCAACCCGCCGCACCTGGCCCGCGCAGCGGCCTGCAGTTCCCGATTCCGCCTTGGGACGCCGCGCCAACGGCCCGAATTCGCTCACTATGTCTCGACTCCCATGTGTCGATGCAAAGATACGGTGCCGCGGCGGTGAGAAGCTACGCTGCCCCGGGGTCAGTGGCCGGCTCCGCCGCCGGCTCCCGGCCGCGCCGCGTACCGAACAGGCGGTAGCGCAGCAGGCGCCAGTAGGCGGCGCGCAGGAAGCGCAGGTCGCGGTCACTGGCCGGCTGCCCGCCGTACACCGCGCGCGCCACCAGCGAGGTGAACCGCTCCACCAGCCGGCGCGCCGCCGGTGCGCGCTTCGCGCTGCGTGAACGGTATTCCTCGCGCCACGCCATCCAACCCGTGTGGCGCGGGTCCGGCACGCCCAGGGTGCGGCCCAGGGTCACGTAGCGCTGCGACAGGCGCATCAGCGGGCGCAACTCGCGCGCCACGCGCGGTCCGCGCAGCCGGCGCGCCAGTCGCCAGGCGATGAGGGCCGCCAGCAGCACGCCGCCGCCGGTCACCGCGATGCGTGCCGGCGACCAGATCGACGGCTGCGCCGCCAGCGCCTCGCCGTCCAGGAGATCGATGTCCAACTCCCGGTCGCCGAGGATCGACTGCACCTGGCGCAGGGTGAACGAATCCATCTCCATGTCGAACCCGTACAGCGACAGCAGTTCCTCTTCGTCGAAGAAGTTGGCGTACTGGCTCGGGTTCACCGCCGGCGTCGCCTCCCAGCGCGTCCAGCCGGTGCCGTCTATCCACACCTCGGGCCAGCTATGGGCGGACAGCCCGGTCACCTCGGTCTCGTTCGCGCTGCCGGGAAAGTTGATCAGAAAGCCCTCGTTGTAGCGCGCAGGAAACCCGTTCATGCGCGCGATCGTGGCGAACGCGGTGGCGAAGTGCACGCAGTAGCCCTTCTTTTCCTCGAACAGGAACTTGTCGATGAAACTTTCCGAGCGGCGCAGGTTGTCCACGTTCAACGAGTAGGTGCAGGTGTCGGAGAGATAGTCGTTGATCGCGTTGAGGCGCTCGTGCGGCGTTGCATCCGGCTGTTCGAATGCCGCCGCCACGCCGCGCAGGTCACCGCTCATGCCGCGCGGAAGCTGCAGGTAGCGGCGCCGCTCCTCCTCCGTGAGGCGGATCGGCTGCATGGCGGAGCGCTCCACGAAGATCACGTCTCCCGCCACCAGCGGGTCGACGAGCTGGAAGCCGCGGTGGAAGTGGCCGCTCTCCAGCACCGGCACCTCGCGCCCGAAGCGGAACGCCGACGTGTCGAGGGTGTAGGGCAGCTTGTTGTAGAACTCGATCAGCAGCTCCACCCGAACGGCGTTGTCGCGCCGCCGCGGCCGCCCGCGCAGCATGATCGATCCCGGTTCGCCGATGCTGTCCTCGGCACGGAAGGTGGTCTTCCAGTTCTTGCCGTCATAGTGGTCGAACACGTCGGTCTTCAGGTACAGCGGGCCGTCGCCGTCGGCGGTGATACGGAAGATCGGCAGCGGCGACAGCACCGGCGAGCCGCCGAGGGAGCGTTCCTGAAACGAGTAGCCGTAGCCCGGTATGCCGTACAGCAGCGGAAACTGCGGCAGGGTGTTGGACACGTACTGGCGCAGTTGCGGATGCAGGGTGACGTCGATGAGCGGGCTGCCTCTGGCTTCGCGGCTGCCGGCCAGCATGGTGGCAGCGAGCAGCACCGCCGCGAACAGGCCGCCGCCGTACACGATGCGCCGTACCAGGTAGCGGTCCGCGCCGCCGCGCAGCAGCAGGTAGAACACGCACGCCATCGCCGCCAGCAGGGACACGACGTACAGCGGTCCGGTCTGCAGGATCACTGCCACGATCGCCGACACGAAGGCGGCCGAGATCAGCAGCGGCCAGACGTAGCCGAGGCTGATGAAGGTGCCCGCCAGCGTGGTGGCGAAGAACGTCGACATCAGGGTGAACAGGTTTGACACGGTGCCGGTGCCGGTGCCGTCGGTCATCGCTTCGAACCACAGCTTGTAGGCCGAGAACGGGGTGATCACGATGCCGATCAGCAGCGCGACGCCGAACGCCGCCGTCACCACCAGCGAGAGCGTGCTCAGCGCCCAGCGCAACGGGCCGGCCGCCAGCGCGCGGCCGGCGTGCAGCAGCGCCAGCGGCACGATCACCGCCAGCAGCAGGGAGAGCGCCAGCGACGACTTGGTGTACGACCAGAACAGCAGCGGAATCCCGACCCCGTACACCAGCGCCAGCAGCGCCTTGAGGTGCGCGTCGTAGCGCAGCAGGTCAGCCCGCTTCATCGTGTGCCTCCAGGTCGGCGGGGATGGTGGTGGAGCCGCGCAGGGCTACCACGCGCGTGCCCTGCTCGCGCAGGCGGTTGAAGTAGCCGGCGTGGCGCTCGGCCGGTTCGGCGGTCTGGTTGTGGATCAGGGTCACCTGGAAGTTGCTCGAGCGCTGTTCGTCGAGCAGGATCAGCAGTTCGGGGTCGAGCAGGTGGGTGATGAAGAACATCGAGTTGACCTCGGTGTTCATGCCGGTCTCCAGGTGGCTCTCGTACAGGCGGGCGGCGGAGATGTCGCTCACGAACAGCAGCTCGAAGGTGGACTCGTAGAAGCGCCCGAAGTCGGATGCGTGGTCGCCGATGAACTCGTACGAGGTGCGGCTGGCGGCGCGCACGGTGACCGGCAGGTTGCGCTTCAGGAAGTGGTTGACCAGCGCCACCAGCGCTTCGACGGTGACGTCCTCGGTGAGCAGCACGTCCTCGGCGCCGCTCGGTACCGGGCGCAGGTCGACGTAGATGCTCACCGCCGGCTCGCTGGTGGAGTCATACTCCTTGACCACCGGGATGCCGGTGCTGGCGAATTTCTTCCAGGCCAGGTGGCGCACCGATTCGCCCGGCCGGTACTCGCGCAGTTGGTTGAACAGCGAGTAGTCGGGCAGGTTGCCGAGCGAGCCCACCTCGGAGGTGCCCAGGCGCCGCTCGGTGCCGGGCTGAAACTCGCTGATCGGCAGGATGCGCGGATAGACCCGGAATTCGCGCACCCGCACGCGCGGGCGCACGCTGAACAACTGCAGGGTGTCGCTGAGCTCGATCCGCTCCAGTCCCACCGTGTAGATTCCGCGGTAGGGAAGCTGCACCGTCTGCTCCCGTTCCACGAACTGGTGGCCGGGCAGGTAGGTGGTGATGCCGTCGCCGCCATCGCGCTCGCCGCCCGTGGACCCGTCCGCCCCGCGCACGCGGCCGGCGTCGGCCGGGCCGGACCCCGCCTGCGCGCCGCCGCCTGCCGGCAGGATGGCGCGGAACCGGGCGCGCACGCGCGGCAGCGGCAGCGCGGAGCCGTTCTCGATGATGCAGCGGTACTGCAGTTCCTGGCCCTTGACCGGCTGCTCGTTGCTGAAGTGCTGGTTGTAGCGCAGGCCGGCGGCGGCGATCAGCAGGAGCACCAGCGACACTACCGGCAGCACCATGAACACGGTCGCGAACACGGCGAAGAACTCCCCCAGGTAGGCGGCGGCCAGGTAGCTGAGCACCGCCGCGAACAGGTACACGCCGCAGGCGCGCAGCCGCAGCGTGAACGGGAACGCGGCTGCGAAGCGCGTCCCCCACCGTGCGACCTCGCCGGCCGCGCGGGCGACCACGCCGGCGACCACGCCGGCCACTTCGGCCACGGCGGCGACGCCGGCCATGCCGGCCCGGGAGGCGATCATGCCAGCCCGGTGGGTATGGGAACCTGCTGCAGGATGCGCTCCACCACCTGCGCCGGCGACAGGTTCTCCATGCGCGCCTCGGCGGACAGCACCACGCGGTGGGTGAGCACGATGCCGGCGACCGCCATCACGTCTTCCGGCATCACGTAGTCGCGCCCGGTAATCAGCGCTTCCGCTTGCGCCGCCATCATGATGTGCTGCGATGCGCGCGGGCTGATGCCGAGACGCAGCAGCGGGCTGGAGCGGGTCTGGTTGGCGACGCCGATGATGAAGCGGCGCACGTCGGGCGACACGGTCACCGAGCGCACCACGTTGCGCAGATCGATCACGTCCCGCGGGTTCACCACCGGCTGCAACTCGTGCAGCGGATCGGAGCCGTACTGGTCCAGGATGCGCACCTCGTCGTCGCTGTGCGGATAGCCGATCGACAGGGAGATGCCGAACCGGTCGAGCTCACCCTCGGGCAGGTGGAACACGCCAATGAAGGTCACCGGGTTCTGCGTGGCGATCACGAAGAATGGATCGGGCAGCCGGTAGGTGGTGCCGTCGACCGTCACCGAGCCCTCCTGCATCGCCTCCAGCAGGCTCGACTGGGTACGCGGCGAGGCGCGGTTGATCTCGTCCGCCAGGATGAACTGGTGCATGATGGCGCCCTGCTTGAACTCGAACTGGCGTGACTCGTTGTTCCACACCGTCATGCCCACGATGTCGCCGGGCAGCAGGTCGGGAGTGAACTGGATGCGTCCGTAGTCGGTGCCGGTGCTCGCCGCCAGGCAGCGCGCCAGCGTCGTCTTGCCGACCCCGGGAACATCCTCGATCAGGACGTGCAGGCCGGCGATGAAGCCGATCAGCATGTGGCGAACCTGTCGCTGCTTGCCGACAAATACCTCGCTGACGTTGTGCTCGATGGCCCGTACCTGCTCGCAGTAGGGCGAGATGTCCCGCTGTTGCATGCTGAAGTGTAACATGGCGCATCAGCGCCGGTTGGACAAGCGGCGCTGGGCGCCGAGGGGACGCCGCGCTACCCGGTCACAGGAGCCGGCTTACCGAGACGGCGACGTGAACGAGCGGATTCGTTGACCAGCGTGCGAGCGCGGCAGTACGCTGAAGCACAACTGGTCGCCATGCTTTCCGTCTCCGAAGTCGATTCCCTGCTGACCGACCGCACCGCGGTGCTGCCCGCCGAACCGTGCGCGCTGGCCGGCTCGGTGGGGCGCGTCCTGCGCGAGTCCGTTCGCGCCGACCGCGACCTGCCGCCGCATGACCGGGTGACCATGGACGGAATCGCCGTCGCCTCGGCAGCGCTGCAGCGAGGCGGCCGCCCGCTGCGCATTGAGGGCGAGGCGCGCGCCGGCGACCGGCGGCAGCAATTGCGCGACGCCGGCGACGGCGCCCTGCGCGTCATGACCGGCGCCGTGCTGCCGGCGGGCAGCGACACGGTAGTCCGCAGCGAAGACCTGCGCAGCGAAGGCGAGCGCGTATGGCTGCAGCCCGAAGACCTGATCGTGCCGGGGCAGAACGTGCACCGGCAGGGCTCCGACACGCGCGCCGGAACCACCGTGCTTGCCCCCGGGCGGCGCATCTCTCCCGCCGACGTCGCCGTGCTCGCGTCGGTGGGCCGCGCCGAGGTGGCGGTCGGGCGGCGGCCGCGGGTTGCCGTGATCTCCACCGGCGACGAACTGGTCGACGTGGGCCGGCCGATCGCCGCCCACCAGGTGCGCCGCTCCAACATCTACGTGGTGGCGACCGCGCTCACCGGTCTCGGCTACCAGGTGGACGCCCGCCACCTGCCCGACGATCCCGACCGGCTCACCGACGGGGTGGAGGCCGCGCTCGCCGGCCACGACGTGCTGATCACCACCGGAGCGGTGTCCAAGGGCAGCGCCGACTTTCTGCCCGGGGTGTACCGCCGGCTCGGTGCGGAGCGCTACCTGCACGGCGTGCGGCAGCGGCCGGGCAAGCCGCTGTGGATCGGCGGCACCGGCGACGGACGGCGCGTGTTCGCCCTGCCCGGCAACCCGGTGTCGGTGATGATGTGCCTGTACCGCTACGTGGTGCCATACCTGGCCGCCGCCGAGGGAGCCGCGCCGGCGCCGCCGCTGCACGCCGCCCTCGCCGAGGAGGTGCGCTTCCCGCCGCCGCTGACCCTGTTCCTGCCGGTGCTGCTGACCGCCGCCGGCGGCACGCTCGCCGCCCGCCCGGCGCCGGCGCAGAACTCCGGCGACTTCCTGGCCCTGGTGGGCACCGACGGCTTCCTGGAGCTGGCGGCCGGGCAGGCGCGGTTCGCCGCCGGCAGCGTGCTGCCCCTGTACCCGTGGCAGCCCCTGGCCTGGGGCGCCGGCGGCGGAGGCGGAGGCGGAGCGTCGTGAGCGGGACTGCCGTGCGCGACGCGTTCAGCCGTCCGTTGCGCGACCTGCGCATCTCGGTGATCGACCGCTGCAACTTCCGCTGCCCCTACTGCATGCCGAAGGAGACCTACGGCGACGACTACCAGTTCCTGCCGCCCGCCGACTACCTCACGTTCGCCGAGGTGACGCGGCTGGTGCGCCTGTTCGTGGCCCACGGCGTCACCAAGGTGCGCCTGACCGGCGGCGAGCCGCTGCTGCGCCCGCGCCTGCCGGAGCTGGTCGCCGCGCTGGCGCGGATTCCCGGCATCGAAGACCTCGCCCTGACCACCAACGGCTACCGGCTGGCCCAACACGCCGACGCGCTGCACGCCGCCGGGTTGCGCCGCGTCACCGTCAGCCTCGACTCGGTCGACCCGGACGTGTTCGCGCGCATGAACGGGCTCGGCATCGCGATCGACCGCGTGCTCGCCGGCATCGCCCGCGCGCAGCAGGTGGGGCTGGCGCCGGTCAAGCTCAACGCGGTGGTGCAGCGCGGCGTCAACGACCACACGGTACTGGACCTGGTGCGCCGCTTCGCCGGCGAAGCGATGGCGATCCGTTTCATCGAGTACATGGACGTCGGCAACCGCAACGGCTGGGACCCGGCCGGCGTGGTGCCGAGCGCCGAGCTGAAAGCCGTGATCGAGGAGGAATTCGCCCTGCTGCCGGTGGCGGCCGCCTACCGCGGCGAGGTGGCGCAGCGCTACCGCATTGCCGGCACCGCGACCGAGGTGGGTTTCGTGTCCTCCATCTCGCAGCCGTTCTGCAGCGACTGCAGCCGCGCCCGGCTGTCGACCGACGGCCACTTCTACACCTGCCTGTTCGCCTGGCAGGGCACCGACCTGCGCACCCCGTTGCGCGCCGGCGCCGGCGACCGCGATCTCTCCGACCTGCTCGCCGGCGTGTGGCGGCGGCGCGTCGACCGCTACTCGGAAGAGCGCGCCGAGGTGACCCGCTTCGAGCGCAACCGGGAGCGCAAGATCGAGATGTACCAGATCGGCGGGTAGGGCAGGGCAATGCGCAACAGCGGCGCCGGGCCGCAAGGCACACTCACCCACGTTTCGCCGGCCGGGCAACCGGCGATGGTCGACGTCGGCGCCAAGCCGCGCAGCGCGCGCCGCGCCCGCGCCCGCGCCGAGGTATACCTGCCGCCGCCGGTGCGTGCGTTGCTGCGCGACGGCGAGTTGCACGGCGCCAAGGGGCCGGTGTTCCAGACCGCCATCACCGCCGGCGTCATGGCCGCCAAGAAGACCAGCGAGTTGATCCCCCTGTGCCACCCGATCGGCCTCGACCGCTGCGACCTGACCGTGGAGCTCGACGCCGCCGGCAACGCCGTGGTGACCTGCGTCGCCGCGGTTGAGCACAAGACCGGGGTCGAGATGGAGGCGCTCACCGGCGCCGCGGTGGCCGCGCTCACCATCTACGACATGTGCAAGGCGGTGTCGCACGACATCGCGATCCGCGAGGTGCGGCTCATGGAGAAGAGCGGCGGCAAGAGCGACTACCGCGCTCCGGGGGCGGACCGTGGCTGAGCGCGCCGCCGTGCGCGAGGTGCGGGTGAGCTATTTCGCGCTGTTGCGCGACGAGACCGGGCGCGACGAGGAACAGGTGGCGACCGCCGGCGCCACCGCCGGCGAGCTGTACGCCCAGTTGCAGGAGCGGTACCGCCTCTCGCTGCCGCGGGAACGGCTGCGGGTGGCGATCAACGCCAGCTTCGCCGAGTGGGACACCGCGCTCGCCGATGGTGACGTGGTGGTGTTCATTCCCCCGGTCGCGGGCGGATGAACCGGGCGCAAGGAGCAGCACGATGAGCGATACCAGGATGAGCGATACCATGCAGGCGGCCAGCTTCGCCCTGACCGACGCCGCGATCGCTCCGGAGCGCCTCAAGGCGCGCCTCGAGCATCCGGCCGCCGGGGCGCTGGCCACCTTCGAGGGTTGGGTGCGCAACCACGCCGACGGCCGCGCCGTCCACCTGCTGGAGTACCAGGTCTACCGGGAACTGGCGCAGGCGGAGGGAACGCGGGTGCTGGCGGAGGCGTTGGCGCGGTTCGACGTAATCGCCGCGCACTGTACGCACCGTTCGGGTATACTGCACGTAGGCGATATAGCGGTGTGGGTCGGCGTGGCGGCGGCGCATCGCGGCGCGGCGTTCGACGCCTGCCGCTATATCATCGACGAGATCAAGCGGCGCCTGCCGATCTGGAAGCGCGAAACCTACGCCGGGGGCGACTCCGGCTGGGTCAACTGCCAGGTCGACGGGGCGCAGCGTGCGACCAGCGGAGGAAACGATGGCGCAGAGTAAGCGGAAAGAGTACGAAGCCGGCATCAAGTGGTGGGACATCACCGACCGCGAGCACTACATCGGCCGGCGCGAGTTCATGCGCAAGGCCGGCACGGTGGCGGCGGGCGTCGGCCTCGCTACCGCGGCACCCGGCTTCGTACAGCGCGCGTTCGCGCAAAGCGGAGCGTTCCCCGGTCTGCCCGGCAGCAAGTACGACACCGACGAAGAGCAGAACACGCTCAAGCAGGCCACCACCTACAACAACTTCTGGGAGTTCGGCGCCGGCAAGAACGACCCGGCGCGCAACGCCAAGAAATTCGTCACCGCACCGTGGGAGATCAGCATCGGCGGATTGCTCGCCAACCCGGTGAAGATCGACGTGTCCGACGTCATCGCGCGCTACCGCGACAAGCTGGAGCAGCGCATCTACCGCATGCGCTGCGTGGAGGCGTGGTCGATGGTGATTCCCTGGGTCGGATTTCCCCTGCACGAACTGATCAAGGACTACCAGCCCGATTCCGCGGCGAAGTACATGCGCTTCGAGACCTTGTGGGACCCGGACCAGATGCGCAAGGCGGCGCGCTCCATCCAGTATCCCTACGTCGAGGGGCTGCGCATGGACGAGGCGATGAACGATCTCACGCTGGTCACCGTGGGCATGTACGGCGACGTGCTGCAGAATCCCAACGGCCCGCCGATCAAGATCGTCATACCGTGGAAGTACGGCTTCAAGAGCATCAAGAGCATCAACAAGATCGAGTTCGTTGCCGACGAGCCGGTGAACACCTGGAAGAAGGCGCAGCCGCGCGAGTACGGGTTCTACTCCAACGTGAACCCGGAGCGCCCGCACCCGCGCTGGAGTCAGGCCACCGAGCGCCGCATCGGCGAGCGCGGGCGGCGCGAGACGCTCAAGTTCAACGGTTACGGCGAGTGGGTGGCCTCGATGTACCAGGGGATGGACCTGGTCGAACGATACTACTAGGCCTCACCGAGGCGGGGGAGCGTATGGCGGACGCGAAACCGAAACGGCGCAACCCGATGCAGGTGGCCAAGCGGGCCAAGCTGGTCATACTGCCGCTGGCGATGGTGCCGCTGGCCGTCGCGCTGCTGCGCTATCTGGGCGACCAGTTCGGCGGCAACGCCATCGAGGCGTTCACCCTGGACACCGGCAACTGGGGCATCCGCCTGCTCCTGGTCACCCTCGCCATCACCCCGCTGCGCGAGCTGACCGGCTGGAACTGGCTCATCACCTACCGCCGCCCCATGGGGCTGGCGGCGTTCTACTACGTCTGCGTGCACCTGCTGGTGTACCTGTACCTCGACTTCAACTTCGAGTTTCAGTACATCATTCCCGACCTGTCGCAGTCGATATACGTGGTGGTGGGCTTCGCCGGGTTCCTGCTGCTGATACCGCTGGCGCTCACCTCCACCAACGGCTGGATCCGCGCCCTCGGCAAGCGCTGGCGCACCCTGCACCGGCTCGGTTACGCGGCGCTGATCCTGGGCGTGGTCCACTACCTGCTGCAGATCAAGGAGATCAGCTTCCAGCTCTGGTTCTACATCATCGCCGGCGGCGTGCTGCTCGCCTACCGCGTCGTAGCGCCCGTCCTGAAGCGCTCCGCCAGCCGCAAGTAGTCCGCCTTGAGCTCCGGTCGGTATCAACGGAACTTGACCGTCGTGACATACGAACAGTTGTTCGCCATGTTGGTTTCCCCGCGCACCGCGTCCACGCACATGACGTAGTAGTACTCCCCGGCGGTCGCCGGTGCCTGAAACCTCACGTTCCCGATGAACGACGGCCCGTTGAGGCGAAAAACCAACTCCGGCACGTCGACCTCACCCACCTGTGTGCCGGCGGACGGTTTGCTCGTCCGATCCGGCAACAGGAGGAGACGCAACGTCGTCGCCTCGGACGGGCTCCCTTCGTTCCGCACAGGAACGCCCCACAACCTCGACCCTCCGACAGGCAATTCGCGCGCCACCGCCCACCCGCCGAGATCCATGTCCGGTCGGTAGTGAGAGACCTCGATCCTCACCGCCGTCGAGCAGGGGTTCGCCGTAGCGGGCGCTCCCG
The DNA here is from genome assembly GCA_965208575.1 of Spirochaetia bacterium. Taxonomy (GTDB): domain Bacteria; phylum Spirochaetota; class Spirochaetia; order SZUA-6; family Bin103; genus Bin103. The sequence continues at coordinate 624,757 of CBDBOV010000005.1, forward strand.
TCGGCACGTCCGCGCACGCACCGTAGTAGTACACCCCCTTGCTTGACGGAGCCTTTACGTTCGCGTACGATCTGTCGCCCGAGCGCGTCCAACGGCGGGCAAATTGCGAGTCGGACGGTGTGATGGTCGCATCCGTTGAAAGGTAGAAGCGCAGTGCCGTAGGCGTTGGCGAACCGCCGAATTTGTGCACCACCGCCCACAAGCGGAAGAACCCTCCGATGGCCGGACTGCTCGTGCTCGCCCAGATCCGGTTGACCACCGGCTCGGGCTCCGGCTCCGGCTCCGGCGCCGTCTCCTGTACCGGCACCGGCTCCGGCGCCGTCTCCTGTACGGGCTCCGGCTCGGGCGCCGTCTCCTGTACGGGCTCCGGCTCGGGCTCCGTCTCCTGTACGGGCTCCGGCTCGGGCGCCGTCTCCTGTACGGGCTCCGGCTCGGGCGCCGTCTCCTGTACGGGCTCCGGCTCGGGCTCCGGCTCGGGCTCCGGCTCCGGCTCGGGCTCGGGCTCGGGCTCGGGCTCCGGCTCCGGCTCCGGCTTCGGCACGATGACGCGGACTGCTGCCGAACAGTTATTCGCGATGCCGGATTCTCGCGCCACCGGGTCGGCGCAGGCGCCGTAGTAGGAGGTTCCGGGAGTCGACGGGGCGGTCACCGTGACCGACTCGACCATGCTCGCCGACGCCGCCAGCCCCGCCACCGTGGCGGCGATCACCTCGTCGTCGGATGGCGTGATCGTCTCATCGTCCGAACGGTAGACGCGCAGCGTCGTCGCAGCGGCATGTGCATCCCCCGCGTTGCGCACCGAGGCCGAGAACGTGAAGCTCGCCCCGGCGGCCGGGCTTTCGTCGCTCACGGACGGCATCTCCACCACCAGATCCGGCTGCGGCGATGCCGGCTCCGTATCCTGCGCCTGCACGATCACGCGGACTGCTGCCGAACAGTTGTTCGCGGTGGCGGATTCTCCCGCCACCGGGTCGGCGCAGGCGCCGTAGTAGGAGGTTCCGGGAGTCGACGCCGCCGTCACCGTCACCGTCACGGCGCGGCTCGCCGAGGCCGCCAGGGCCGCCACAGAGGCGTCGCTCACCTTCTCGTCTACGGCGGGCGTGATCGTCTCATCGTCCGAACGGTAGACGTGCAGCGTCGTGGCCGCCGCGTCTCCGCTCCCGGTGTTGCGCACCGAGGCGGAGAACATGATGCTCGCCCCGGCGGTCGGGCGGTTGTCGCTCACCTCGGGTTCTTCCACCACCAGATCCGGATGAGCCGTGCCCGGACCTCCACCGCAACTCGCCAGCGCAATGCATGCCGGCACGACGAGCGCGCTGCACACGACCGACCGCTTGCCGGAGCGGCGAATGGTCGACTTGGTGTGCCGCGGCATCAACGGAATTCGATTGCGGTGGTCCGCGAACAGTTGTTGGACGTGTCCGATTCCCCGGACACCGCGTCGACGCACGCGACGTAGTGATACCACCCGGCGGTCGAAGGTGCCTGGAACACCACATACTGCCTGGAGGACGCCGGCCAGGCCTGCGTCACAACCAGCGCCGGCACGCCGGACATTCCCACCTGCGTGCCGGCGGACGGTGCGCTCGTCCGATGCGGCAACCGGAGCACGCGCAACGTCGTCGCCACGGACGGGCCCCCGGGGTTGGACACGTCAATTGCCACCCGGAGCGACTCTCCGGGAGGCCGAGGGAGCCACACGGGCCACGAGTTGACCCGCAGGTCCGGCTTGTTGTGCGACACTTCGACCCTCGTTGCCGGCGAGCAGTTGTTCGTCGTGTCGGACTCCCCTGCGGCCGCGTCCACGCACGCGCCGTAGAAGTACACCCCATTGCTCGACGGCGTCTTCACGTACACGGGCACGTACACTTCCCGATTGTACCGGTTGGTGCCCAACCACATCCCGCGGGCGGTCAATTGCGTGTCGGACGGCGTGATGGTCGTGTCCGTTGATCGGTAGAAGCGCAGCGTCGTCTCCAACGCCGTGGTCGGACCGCGGTTGCGTACCTCCGCCGACAACTCGAACACACCGCCGATGGCGGGATTGGCGTTGTCCACCCAAGGTCCGGCAAGAATCAGGTCCAACCGCGGCGCCTGTGACGCCCCCGGCGCCCGCGACGCCCCCGGCGTCCTGACCTGCACGTGCACCGAGCAGTTGTTCGCCGTGTCGGACTCTTTCGCCAGCGCGTGCACGCACGCGCCGTAGTAGTACGTCCGGGAACTCGACGGAGCGCTCAGCTCCACCGACGCGACGATGCTCTCCGAGGCCGCCAGGGCCGCCACCGTGGCGTCGCCCACCTGCTTGTCGGCGGGCGTGATCATCGCATCATCCGACCGGTAGAAGCTCAGCGTCGTGGCCGCCGCGTCTCCGCCCCCGGCGTTGCGCACCGTGGCCCGGAACGTGAAGCTTGTCCCGGCGGGCGGTGCGTCGGAGCTCACGGTGGGAGGCTCCACCACCAGATCCGGCAGCGGCGCGGCCGGCTCGGTATCCTGCACCGGCACGATGACCCGGACCGTTGCCGAACAGTTGTTCTCGGTACCGGATTCTCCCGCCACCGGCTCGACGCATGCACCGTAGTAGGAGGTTCCTGGAGTCGACGCCGCCGTCACCGTCACCGACACGCCGCGGCTCGCCGAGGCCGCCAGCCCCGCCACCGTGGCGGCGATCACCTCGTCGTCGGATGGCGTGATCGTCTCATCATCCGAACGGTAGACGCGCAGCGTCGTGGCCGCCGCGTCTCCGCCGCCGGTGTTGCGCACTGTGGCCGAGAACGTGAAGCTTGCCCCGGCGGCCGGGCGGTTCTCGCTCACCAAAGGAGATTCCACCACCAGGTCCGGCTGGCCGACCCCCGGACCGCCGCGGCAACTCGCCAGTGCAATGCATGCCAGCGCGACAGACGCGCTGAGCGCGACCCACGATCGACTCGGAGCGGTGGAAAACGGCATTACCATATGGTGTGAATGACCTTCGAGCAGTTGTCCGTGGTGTCGGACTCGTTGGCGACCGCGTCCACGCATGCGCCGTAGTGGTACGTACCCGTTGCCGGCGGCGATACTTCGACCCGCCCACCGCGGAAGGTCGGAGCTATTCGCGACTGCGTCTTGGTCAGCGGGCCCACCGCAACGGTGTGAATCTCCGTGTCGGACGCCGTGAACGTCCGGTCCGTCGACCGGTAGAAGCGGAGCGTGGTCGCCTCTGACGCGCCTCCCACGTTCTCGACATATGCGTGTATCGTGAACGGGGGTTCGCGAAAGCTTCTCGTAGGCGACCCCCACCCCCCGATTTGCAGGTTCGGCTTGTTGTGCGACACCACCACCTTCACCGGCGCCGAGCAGTTGTTCGTCGTGTTCGACTCCCCGCGCACCGCGTCCGCGCACATGCGGAAGTAATACGTCCCCAGGGTCGCCGGCACATCCAGGATAGCCCCTGGGTAGGATGTGCCATGCGAAGAGAATGGACCCCACCGGTAGCTGTGTACTTCCGTGTCGGACGGGGTGAACGTTGCGTCATCCGAAAGGAAGAAACGAATCACGGTGCGGTCCGACAGCCCCCCGTCGTTGCGTAGTATCGCAGACATCTTGAACACCCCTCCGGCGGCCGGAAGGGCAGGGTCGAAGGAGGGCGACGTAATCACCAGGTCCGGCGCCGACGACTTCCGTAACGTGACCCGCGAGGACGTGGCCGAGCAGTTGTTCGTCGTGTCGGACTCCCCGTCCACCGCGGTCACGCACGCGCCGTAGTAGTACGTTCCCGGCGACGACGGCGCCACCACGTGGTCCCACACGAGCTTGTCGTCCGCGGGCGCCAGTCCCGACAGTCGTACCGAGAAGACGGCGCTGTCGGAGGGTGTGATCGTCGAATCCGTCGAAACGTAGAGGCGCGCCGACGTTTCCGCCGCTCCCTTGTCCCCGACGTTGCGCACCCTCGCCGCAACCAGCAGTGCCTGCCCGGTGACCGCTCTTTCCTCGCTTACCGTAACATATTGCACCACCAGGTCCGGCCCCGGCGCCCCTTGTGTCGGGGCCGGCGGCACCTGCGTCGGCGTCGACGGCACCTGCGTTGGGGTCGACGCATCGAGCACGATGACCCGTACCGCCGCCGAGCAGTTGTTCGTCGTGTCGGACTTCCCGTCCACCGCGGCTATGCACGCGCCGTAGTAGTACGTCCCGGCATCCGCGGGCGCCCGCAGGGTCACCGAGGCGGCGCTCTCGGAGGCCGCCGGTTCCACAATCGTGGCGTCGCCGACTGCTTCGTCCGCGGGCGTGATCACCGCGTCATGCGACCGGTAGACGCGCAACGTCGTGGTCGCGCCTACCGCACCCGCGCCGCCGATATTGCGCACCGTGGCCGAGAACGTGAAGCTCGTCCCGGCGGCAGGGCGAGCGTCGGTCACCGAGGGACGTTCCACCACCAGGTCGGGATGGCCGCCGCGGCCGGAGCCCCCCGCCACCGGACCGCCGCCGCAACCCGCCAGTCCGATGCACAACATCGCGACCAGCGCGCCGAGTGCGGCCGGCTTCCCGCGCGCGGAACGAGCAGACCCCTCCAATTTCACCGAGCGTGGATCGTCATGCATGCTCATCGGCACCTTCGTCATGGTACAACGAGTTATTGAGGACTTTCAATCACCTCGGCACGAATCGGAGTCCATATTGTATAGCTTTGCAGGGTAAAAGGTAACTTTCCCGATTGCGCGCGGCGCGCCGGGGTCGGCCCAAGGGCGGGATGCGGGAGGAGAGCGATGCAGTGTCCGTCCGCTGGGGCGAACCTGGTCCCACGGTCCGGACCGGTTGTCCCCCTATGACGCGGTGAGGGTAGGTCGTGTCGGACTCCCTTTCCCCCGCCCGCGTCTCCGCTCCCGGTGTTGCGCACCCGTCGGGGTTATCTCCGTATGGTGTGGATCACCTTCGAGCAGTTGTCCGAAGTATCGGACTCGTTGGCGACCGCGTCCACGCACGCGAAGTAGTAGTGGGTACCCGTTGCCGGCGGCGTTACATCGACTAGCCCACTGTAGAAGGTCGGAGCTGTTCGCGCCTCCGTCTTGGTCAGCGGGCCCACCGCAACGCTGTGAATCTCCATGTCGGACGCCGTGAACGTCCTGTCCGTCGACCGGTAGAAGCGTAGCGTGGTCGCCCCTGACGGGCCGCCGCGGTTCTCGACATACGCGTATATCGGGAACGAGGGTCCGTTCCAGTTTTCCACACCCCACGACCCGATTCGCAGGTTCGGCTTGCTGTGCGACACTACCACCTTCACCGGCGCCGAGCAGTTGTTCGTCGTGTTCGACTCCCCGCGCACCGCGTCCGCACACATGCGGAAGTAATACGTCCCCAGGGTCGCCGGCACATCCAGGATATCCGACGGGTAGGACGTGTTATGCGAAGGGAATGGCCCCCACCAGTAGCTGTGTACTTCCGTGTCGGACGGTGTGAACTTTGCGTCATCCGAGAGGAAGAAACGAATCACGGTGCCGCGCGACAGCCCCCCGTCGTTGCGTAGTATCGCAGCCATCCCGAACACCCCTCCGGCGGCCGGAAGGGCAGGGCCGAAGGAGGGCGACGTAATCACCAGGTCCGGCGCCGGCGACTCCCGTACCGCGACCCGCGAGGACGTGGCCGAGCAGTTGTTCGTCGTATCGGACTCCCCGTCCACCGCGGTCACGCACGCGCCGTAGTAGTACGTTCCCGGCGACGGCGGCGCGACCACGTAGTGCCACACGAGCTTGTCGCGCGCGGGCGCCAGTCCCGACAGTCGTGCCGAGTAGACGGTGCCGTCGGCGGGGGTGACCGTCGAATCCGTCGAAAGATAAAGGCGCGCCGACGTTTCCGCCGCCGCCTTGTTGCCAACGTTGCGCACGCTCGCCGTAACCAGCAGTCTTTGCCCGGCGACCACCGTTTCTTCGCTTACCGTAACATATTGCACCACCAGATCCGGCCCCGGCGGCGCCTGTATCGGGGCCGGCGGCGCCTGTATCGGGGCCGGCGGCTGCTGCGTCGGGGGCGCCGCATCGAGCACGGTGACCCGCACCGCCGCCGAGCAGTGGTTCCTCGTGTCGGACTCCCCGTCCACCGCGGCTATGCACGCGCCGTAGTAGTACGTCCCGGCATCCGCGGGCGCCCGCACGGTCACCGACGCGGCGCTCTGCGAGGCCGCCGGTTCCGCGGTCGTGGCGGCGCCGACTTCTTCGTCATCGGGCGTGATCGTCGCATCATCCGACCGGTAGACGCGCAACGTCGTGGCCGGCGCGCCTGCCGCGCCCGCGCCGTGGTTGTTGTTGCGCACCGTGGCCGAGAACGTGAAGCTCGCCCCGGCGGCAGGGCGGGGGTCGGTCACCGAAGGACGTTCCACCACCAGGTCCGGATGGCTGTCGCGGCCGGAGCCCCCGGCCACCGGACCGCCGCTGCAACTCGCCAGTCCGATGCACAACACCGCGCCGAGCGCGCCGAGCGCAACCGGCCTCAAGCCCGCCGAACGAACGGTCGAGTCCAACGTCACCGAGCGTTGATCACCATGCGGCACTCTTGTCAGCATTTCGCCATCGTACCGTGGGCATTGAATTCTTGCAATCACTTCTGCACGATTATTGTTTATATATCATATCTTTACTGGATCATGTGTAATATAATTGAATCGGGCGGTGCGCCGGGATCGGCCCAAGGGCGAGACGCGGGAGGAGAGCGATGGTGTGTTCGTCCGCTGGGCCGCAACCGGTCCCACGGTCTGGACAGGTTGTCCCTATGGCGCGGTGAGGGTAGGGGCAGGAGCGGTCACGGCAAAGCTCGACGGCCCGCCGGTGGCTGCGTCCGCGGGCGTGAAGAGCGGTGATCTAGCGGGGCGTGACGGACGGCGAGCAGTTGTCCGTGTCGGACTCCCCGGGCACCACGTCCACGCACGCGCCATAGTATTGCGTCCCAGGAGCCGAAGGGCGCGGCACCTCGACCCCTCCAATGAAGTAGTCGAAAGCACCAGACCAGCAGCACGTCCACGAGAACTCGGCGGCGCTTATTTCTGTGTCGGAGGTCGTGATCGTCGCATCCGTCGAATGGTAGAAGCGCAGCCGCGGCGCCCCCTCGAAATCGGCGCCGTGGTTCAGCACTATCGCATAGATGCTGAACGTCCCGGCGTCTTTTCTTTGCCATATGAGCCGGAGGACTAGCAGATTCGGCTTGTCGTGCGACACCTTGACCTGCACCGCTTGCGAGCAGTTGTTCGTGGAATCGGCTTCTCCCGCCATCGCGTCCGCGCATGCGCCGTAGTAGTAGGTCCCACGGCTCGAAGGCGTCTGGAGCGTCAGCTTGGTGCGGCGGCTAACCGAGGGATCGAGTATGCGCGTCGTGTTGGCGCCCACCTTCGTGTCGGACGTCGTGATCGTAGCATCTTCCGACCGGTAGTAGCTTAATTTCGGTCTCCACACGACACCGCCCCCGACGTTGCGCACGGTCGCGTACAGGTTGAAACGCCCGCCGATGGCCGGACTGCCGGGGACCACGGAAGGCGAGACCATCTCCAGGTCCGGCGGCACACGCGGCACCGTGATCGACCGTGCCCGCGAACAGTTGTTCGTCGTGTCGGACTCTCCCGCCACCGCGTCCACGCACGCGCCGTAGTAGTGCGTCCCCGGGTTCGACGGCGCCTGCAGGGTCGCCGACACGCGGACGAACCCCCATCCAGAAAGCCAGAAATACAGTCTTGGCACCCTGTCGGCGAATACCTCCGTATCGGCTCTCGTGATCGTCGCATCGGTCGAGTGGTAGAAGCGCACAGTCGTCGCCGCCGATCTCGTACGCCCGTCATTGCGTACACTCATCGTCAACGTGAAAGGCACGCCGGCGGACGGACGGTCGAGATTCTCGCTGGTCAAGACCTCATGTTCCGTGACCAGATCCGGCCCCTCTCCCCGCGTTGCGGGCTGTGGCGCCGGCGCCGCGGTGCCCTGCACGTCCGGAACCGTGACCTGGACCGCTGCCGAACAGTTGTTCGCGGTGTGGGATTCTCCCGCCGCTGGCTCCACGCAGGCGCCGTAGTAGTACGTCCCGGCACTCGCCGGCGCCGTCAGCATCACCGACACGACTTCGCGCGCCGTGGCGGCCAGCTCCCGCACCGTGCCGTCGCCGGCTCTTTCGTCGTCCGTCTCGATCGTGTCGTCCTCCGACAGGTAGACGAGCAGCGTCGTCGCAGACGCGTTCCCGCCGCCGGCGTTGTGCACGGTGGCCGACAACGTGAAGGTCGCCCCGGCAGCCGGGGTGTCGGCGCTCAACGCAGGAGATTCCACCACCAAGTCCGGCAACGGCGAGGCCGGTGAGGTATCCCGCGCATCCGGGACGGTTACCTGGACCGCTGCCGAACAGTTGTTCGCGGTCTCGGATTCTCCGCCCGCCGCATCGACGCATGCGCCGTAGTGGTACGTGCCGGGACTCGTCGGCGCCGGCACCTTCGCCGCCGCGACCATGCTCTCCGAGGCCGCCAGGGCCTCCACCGTGGCGGCGCCCACCTGCTCGTCGGCGGGCGTGATCGTCCCGTCATCCGAACGGTAGACGCGCAGCGTGGTGGCTGCTGCTGCCCCTCTCCCGGCGTTGTGCACGGTGGCCGAGAACGTGAAGGTCGCCCCGGCGGCCGGGCGGTCATCGCTCACCAAAGGAGATTCCACCACCAGGTCCGGCTGGCCGACCCCCGGACCGCCGCGGCAACTCGCCAGTGCAATGCATGCCAGCGCAACGGACGCGCTGAGCGCGACCCGCGATCGACTCGGAGCGGTGAACGGCGGCATCACCATATGGTGTGGATGACCTTCGAGCAGTTGTCCGTGGTGTCGGACTCGTTGGCGACCGCGTCGACGCATGCGCCGTAGTAGTACGTACCGGTTGACGGCGGTGTCAGGTCGACCAGCGAACCGAAGAACACCGGTGGCGTGCGCGGTACCGTCTTGGCCAGCGGGCCCACCGCAACGGTGTGAATTACCGTGTCGGACGCCGTGAACGTCTTGTCCGTCGACCGGTAGTAGCGTAGCGTGGTTGCTGTGGAGGCGCCTCCGATGTTCCGCACCGTTGCAGCGATCGCTAACCCGGGTCTGGTCCGCCGCCGCGAATCCCCAATTTGCAGGTTCGGCTTGGCGTGGGACACCATGACCTTTACCGGCGCCGAGCAGTTGTTCGTCGTGTTCGACTCCCCGCGCACCGCGTCCGCGCACATGCGGAAGTAATACGTCCCCAGGGTCGCCGGCACATCCAGGATAGCCGACGGGTAGGATGTGCCATGCGAATAGAATCGACCCCACCGGCCGCCGCAACCCGTCAGTCCGATGCACAACATCGCGACGAGCGCGCCGAGTGCGGCCGGCTTCCAGCGCGCGGCACGAGCGGCTCCCTCCAATTTCACCGAGCGTGGATCGTCATGCATGCGCATCGTAACCCTGGTGATGGTACGACGAGTTACAGCGTACTCTCAATAACCTCGGCAAACTGATGGTCGACATTGCATAACTGAGCGGGGTAACCGGTAACTTTCTAGACTGCAATGCATGCCAGCGCGACCGGCGATCGACTCGGAGAGGGTGGACGGCGTCGGCGTCAATTCCGTATGGTGAGAATGACCATCGAGCAGTTGTCCGTGGTATCGGACTCGTTGGCGACCGCGTCCACGCACGCGCCGTAGTAGTACGTACCGGTTGACGGCGGTGTCACGCTGAACAGCGAACTGTAGAAACTCGGAGGTGTGCGCGGTTCCGTCTTGGCCAGCGGGGCCACCGCAACGGTGTGGATTTGCGTGTCGGACACCGTGAATGTCTCGTCCGTCGACCGGTAGAAGCGTAGCGTGGTCGCTGTGGAGGCGCCTCCGAGGTTCCGCACCCATGCACCTATCCAGAACCCGCTTCCCGTCCGCCGATGCCCTCTCACAATTTGCAGGTTCGGCTTGGAATGCGACACCACGATCTTGACCGGCGCCGAGCAGTTGTTCGTCGTGTTCGACTCCCCGGGCACCGCGTCCACGCACAGGCGGTAGTAGTGCGTCCCCATGGTCGTCGGCACATCAAGGGCTGCCGATGGTTCGAGTGTTTGAAGCGAAGGAAATGGACCCCATCGGTAGTTGTGTACTTCCGGGTCGGATGGGGTGAACGTCGCGTCATCCGAACGGTAGAAACGAAACACGGTGCGGTCCGCCAGGTTCCCGTCGTTGCGTAGTATCGCTGCCATCGCGAACACCCCTCCGGCGCCCGGGTTGCTGGTGGGATGCACGGAGGGCGACGTAATCACCAAGTCCGGCGCCGGTGCCTGCCGTACCACGAGCCCCTCCGATGTTGTGGCGCAGTTGTTCGTCGTGTTGGACTCCCCGTCCACCGCGGTCACGCACGCGCCGTAGTAGTACGTGCCGGGCGTCGACGGCGCCACCACGTACTCCCACACGAGCTTGCCGTCCGAGGGCGCGAGTTCCGACAGGTGCTCCCAGTGCACGACGTCGTCGGACGGCGTGACCGTTGAACCGGTCGAAAGACGGAAGATCACGGTCGTCTTCGCCGCCCCCTCGTCCCCCACGTTGCGCACCCTCGCCGCGATCAGCAGTCGTTGCCCGGTGACCGAACTCAGTTCGCTTACCGTAGTGTTCTCCACCTTCAGATCCGGCCCCGGCGGCGCCTGCGTCGGCCCCGGCGGCACCTGCGTCGGCCCCGGCAGCACCTGCGTCGGCCCCGGCAGCACCTGCGTCGGCCCCGGCGGCACCTGTGTCGGGGTCGACACACCCAGCACGGTGACCCGCACCGCCGCCGAGCAGCTGTTCGCCGTGTTGGACTTCCCGTCCACCGCGGTCACGCACGCGCCGTAGTGGTACGTCCCGGAGTCCGCTGGCGCCCGCAGGGTCACTGACACAACGCTCTTCGAGGTCCCCGGTTCGGCAGTCGTGGCGGTGCCGACTTCTTCGTCCTCGGGCGTGATCGTCGCATCATCCGACCGGTAGACGCGCAGCGTCGCGCCGGTGGTATCCGCGCCGCCGATGTTGCGCACCGTAGCCGAGAACGTGAAGCTCGCCCCGGCAGCGGGGTGGGGGTCGGTCACCGAAGGACGTTCCACCACGAGGTCCGGATGGTCGCCGCGGCCGGAGCCCCCGGCCACCGGACCGCCGCTGCAACTCGCCAGTCCGATGCACAACATCGCGACCAGCGCACCGAGCGCGACCGGCTTCAAGCCTGCGGAACGAACGGTCGAGTCCAACGTCACCGAGCGTGGATCGCCATGCAGTATTCTCATCAGCATTTCGCCATCGTACCGTGAGCATTGAATCTTTTCAATCACTCATGCGCGTTTATCATTTATATAGCATAGCTTTACTGGACCACGTGTAACAAATTGAATCGGACGGAGCGCCAGGATCGGCCCACGGCGGGATGCGGGAGGAGAGCGATGGTGTGTCCGTCCGCTGGGCCGCAAACCTGTCCCACGGTCCGGACCGGTTGTCCCTATGGCGCGGTGAGGGTAGGGGCAGCAGCGGTCACGGCAAAGCTCAGCGGTTCGCCGGTGGCTGCGTCCGGGGTGCGGTCGACCGTGACCTTGGAACCGTCGGTCAGCTCGCCGCCGATCAGCAGCTTGGCGAGCGGGTTCTGCAGCCGCTGCTGGATGGCCCGCCGCAGCGGCCGTGCGCCGTACTGCGGGTCGAAGCCGGCCTCGGCCAGGTAGCGCTGCGCCGCGTCGGTGACTTCCAACGCGATGCGCTGCTCGCGCAGGCGGGCGGCCAGGTGGTCGAGCTGGATTGCCGCGATGGCAGCGATCTGGTCGTTGTCGAGGCGGTTGAAGATGATGGTCTCGTCCACCCGGTTGAGGAATTCGGGGCGGAAGCTGGCCTTGAGGAGCTCGGTGATCCGCGGGGCCACCCGCGCCACGTCGGCAGCCTGCTGAATCAGGTCGCTGCCGAGGTTGCTGGTCATGATCACGATGCTGTTGCGGAAGTCGACCTGGCGTCCCTGGCCGTCGGTGAGGCGGCCCTCGTCGAGCAGTTGCAGCAGCACGTTGAATACGTCCGGATGCGCTTTCTCCAGCTCGTCGAACAGGATCACCGAGTAGGGGCGGCGGCGTACCGCCTCGGTGAGCTGGCCGCCCTGGTCGTAGCCGACGTAGCCGGGCGGCGCGCCGATCAGCCGCGACACCGCGTGGCGCTCCATATACTCGCTCATGTCGATGCGCTGCAGGGCGCGCTCGTCGTCGAACAGGTAGTCGGCGAGGGTCTTGGCCAACTCGGTCTTGCCGACGCCGGTGGGGCCGAGAAAGATGAACGTGCCGAGTGGGCGGTCGGTGTCGGCGAGCCCCGACTTGTTGCGCCGGATGGCGTCCGCCACCGCGCCGATTGCCGCCTCCTGGCCGATCACCCGGCGGTGCAGGATGCTCTCCAGCTTCAGCAGCTTGGCGCGCTCGGAGGACATCATCCTGGCTACCGGGATGCCGGTCCACTGCGCCACCACCGCGGCGATGTCCTCTTCGGACACTTCTTCGCGCAGCAGCGTTCCGGCGCCGTTCCCGGCGTTCCCGGAATCGTCGGCGGCGTCGGGGGGCCGCTCGGTCAGTTCCTCGAGCTCCTGCTCGAGCGCCGGAATGAGCCCGTGCTTGACCTCCGCCGCCCGCGCCAGGTCGCCGGTGCGCTCGTAACGGGTCTGGTCCATGCGGAGCTGTTCCAACTGCGCCTTCAGGTCGCGCACCCGTTCGATGCTGCGCTTTTCGTTCTGCCACTGCAGTTGCATGGCGTCGCGCTGCGCCTGCAGGTCGGCCAGCTCACGCTGCAGCTCGTCGCGGCGCTCGCGGGAGGCGGCGTCGCGTTCCTTGGCCAGCGCCTGGTTCTCGATGTTGAGTTGCAGGATGCGCCGTTCGATGCGGTCCAGCTCGGTGGGTTGGCTCTCGATCTCCATCTTCAGCCGGCTGGCGGCCTCGTCGATCAGGTCGATCGCCTTGTCGGGCAGGAAGCGGGAAGTGATGTAGCGATCCGACAGCACCGCGGCGCCGATGATCGCCTCGTCCCTGATGCGCACCCCGTGGTGCACTTCGTAGCGTTCCTTGAGGCCGCGCAGGATGGCGATGGTGTCTTCCACCGACGGCTCGTCGGTGAGCACCGGCTGGAAGCGCCGCTCCAGGGCGGCGTCCTTCTCGATGTGCTGGCGGTACTCGTCCAGGGTGGTGGCGCCGATGGTGCGCAGCTCGCCACGCGCCAGCGCCGGCTTGAGCAGGTTGGAGGCGTCCATCGCCCCCTCCGCGGCGCCGGCGCCGACCAGGGTGTGCAACTCGTCCACGAACAGGAAGATCTGACCTTCGGCGGCGACCATCTCGCCGATCACCGCCTTGAGCCGCTCCTCGAACTCGCCGCGGAACTTGGCGCCCGCCACCAGCGCGCCCAGGTCGAGGGTAAGCACCCGCTTGTCGCGCAGCGAGTCGGGCACGTCGCCGGCCACGATGCGCCGCGCCAGCCCCTCCACGATGGCGGTCTTGCCGACGCCGGGATCGCCGATCAGCACCGGGTTGTTCTTGGTGCGCCGCGCCAGCACCTGCATGATGCGGCGGATCTCGTCGTCGCGGCCGATCACCGGGTCCAGCTTCTCCTGCCGCGCCAGCTCGGTCAGGTCGCGGCAGTAGCGCTCCAGCACCTGGTACTTGCCCTCCGGATCCTGGTCGGTGACGTGCGCGCTGCCGCGCAACTCGCGCAGCGCGCCGAGCACGCCGTCGCGCGTCACCCCCGCCTGCCGCAGGACAGTCGCCGCTGGTCCGCCGCCGTCCAACAGCGCCAGCAGCAGGTGCTCGGTGCTGGTGTACTGGTCCCCCAGCCGCTCCGCCTCGCGCTCGGCGCTCTGCAGCACCTGCGCCAGCTCCGGCGAAACCGGCGCCTGGCCGCCATCGCCGTACTGCTTCGGCTTTGCGTTCAGCGCCGCCTCGATATTCGCCGCAACGCCGGTATCCGCGCCCACCGTTCGCTCCAGCAACGGGCGTACGACGCCGTCGCGCTGCTCCCACAGCGCCAGCAGCAGGTGCTCCGGCTCGATGCGCGCATGGTGGCGGTCGCGCGCCGCAGCATCGGCCGCCTGCAGCGCCTCCTGCGCCTTGTGGGTGAGCTTGTCCAGCCGCATCTTCAGCTCCCTTAATGGTGAAGATACGAGCCGCCAACCCCTCGGGCAAAGGCCGGCATCCGGCAGCGGCGGCGGCCCGGCGCGGGGCAAGAGTGTGCTCTTACGTCACCGTCCAGCGGCGCGCCGCCGTGCGCAAGATGTGTGCCCGCCTAATCTCCATCGGTGTCAGCGAAATCGACCGGGATGTTCCTCGAACAGTTGTTTGCCGTGTTCGATTCCCCGGTCACCGCGTCCACGCACAAGACGTAGTAGTACCGTCCGGCGGTCGCAGGTGTCTGAAACTCCACAGCCTGGAAGGAGGACGCAGCCGAATCCTGCGTCACGACCAGCGCCGGCACGGCGACCGCACCCACCCGCGTACCGGCGGACGGTGCGCTCGTCGAATCCGGCAACAGGATGAGGCGCAGCGTGGTGGCCTTGGACGGGCTCCCGCTGTTCCACACATCCGTACCGAACGACAATGTCGCTCCGGTAGGTTGCACATTCGGCACGGTCAACTGGCTGACGAAGAGGTCCGGTATGTGCTGCGACACTTCGACCTTCAACGCCGCCGAGCAGTTGTTCGTCGTTACCGACTCTCCCGCCACGGGGTCCACGCAGGCGCCGAAGTACAATACCGCCTTGCTCGACGGCGCCGTCACCCACCCGCGCACGGTAACCGAGCGCAAGCTCGACAACGGCCACAACCAGACGCGGTCCAACTTCGTGTCCGACCGCGTCACGGTCGCATCCGTTGAACGGTAAAAGCGCAGCGCCGTCGGCCCCGCCGTCGCACTGCCGAGATTGACCACTTCGGTCTCGAACTCGAGTCGGCCCCCGATGACCGGCTTGCCGGCGCTCACCCGAAGCGGGTTGACTATCAGATCCGGCCGTGGCCCCGACACCGGAACCTGCGCCGCCTGCACCGCGACCTGCACCGGAGCCGAGCAGTTGTTCGCCGTGTCGGACTCCTCCGCCACCGCGTCCACGCACGCGCCGTAGTAGTACGTCCCGGAACTCGACGGAGCGCTCAGCTCCACCGACGCAGGGCTGCTCGTCGAGGCCGCCAGCGCCGGCACCGCGGCGGCGCCCACCTGCTCGTCGGAGGACGTGATCGCCGCATCGTCCGAACGGTAGACGCTCAGCGTCGTCGCCGCCGCGTCTCCGTCCCCGGCGTTGCGTACCGTGACCGAGAACGAGAAGCTCGCCCCGGCGGCCGGGCTGGCGTCGCTCACGGCGGGTAATTCCACCACCAAGTCCGGCTGCGGCGACGCCGGCTCCAGATTCTGCGCCTGCACGTCGACTCGGACCGCTGCCGAACAGTTGTTCGCGGTGTCGGATTCTCCCGCCACCGGATCGGCGCATGCGCCGTAGTAGGAGGTTCCGGGACTCGACGGCGCCGCCACCTCCACCGACGAGGCGCCGCTCGCCGAAGCCGCCAACGCCGGCACCTTGGCGGTGCCCACCTGCTCGCCGGCGGGCGTGATCGTCTTATCATCCGAACGGTAGACGCGCAGCGTCGTCGTCGCCGCGTTCCCGCGCCCGGCGTTGCGCACCGTGGCCGAGAACGTGAAGCTCGTCCCTGTGGCCGGGCGGTGGTCGCTCACCGCCGGAGACTCCACCACCAGGTCCGGATGAGCCGCGCCTGGACCTCCGCCGCAGTTCGCTATTGCAATGCATGCCAGCGCGGCGAGCGCGCTGCACGCGACCGGCTGCTTGCGGGAGTAACGCGCAGTCGACCTGGTGTTGCACGGCATTGTCCACTCCTCCGGTTCGGCGCGACCGTACCGCCGGCGGCCCCGCCGCCGTCGTTCACCAGCGGCGAGGTGCCACCACGTTTCTTCATCGTACAGCGTATCCGATAAACATTCCATGAACTATCAATCATGAAACAGGCAGGAATCGCATCTTGTGAGGGAGATTCGCGTCTTCTCCCCGGAGTCGTCCCGAGCGACGGGTGGACGAGCCGCCTAATCTCCGTCGGTGTCGGCGAACTCGACCGGGATGTTCCTCGAACAGTTGTTGGCCGTGTTGGATTCCCCGGTCACCGCGTCCACGCACATGACGTAGTAGTACTGTCCGGCGGTCGCAGGTGTCTGAAACTCCACAGCCGGGGAGGAGCACGCCTCCGAATCCTGCGTCACGACCAGCTTCGGCACGGCGGCCGCACCCACCCGCGTACCGGCGGACGGTGCGCTCGTCGAACCCGGCAACAGGATGAGGCGCAGCGTGGTCGCCTTGGACGGGCTTCCGCTGTTGCACACATCTGTACCGAACAACAACGTCGCTCCGGTAGGCTGCACCGTGTTGACTGCCAGCGTGGCGACAAAGAGGTCCGGTATGTGGTGCGACACTTCGACCTTCAACGCCGCCGAGCAGTTGTTCGTCGTTACCGACTCTCCCGCCACGGTGTCCACGCAGGCGCCGAAGTACAATACCGCTTTTTTCGACGGCGCCGTCAACGACGAGCGCACTGTTACCAAGGGCAAGCCCAAGCCCAAATTCCGGCCCGGCAACGGCCACAACCAGACGGTGGCTAAGAGCGCTCGGGCTAATTGATGGGACGTTGATCGAGCAATTCGAGGGACAGGATTGGACAGGAAGGAGCGAGGGGTGGGTGTTTCCCGTGCTTCCCGTTTCCGCGATCGGTAAGGAAGGGAAACGGGGAACAGCTATTGCACGGCGGACCAGCCATGCGGTGTGCGGGTGATGCGACCGTCAGTTTCGAGAGTGCGCAGTGCGGCGGAGAGCGACTGGTCACGGACGCGCAGAGTCGCACGCAGGGCGCGATGGGGCATGGGGCCGGCGCTGCGCAGGTGAGCGACGATGCGCTCGGCGAAGGTCGAGGCGGTGGGTGGCGGCGGCGCAGGCGGGTCATCCGGGTTGTGAGACTCGGATGAACCGGAAGGTCCTGGCAGTCGCGGGAGAGTTCGGTGTGTTCCTGCAGCTCGAGACGAACCAGAGGGGGTTGGCCAGCGCGGGGGTGATCGGTGGCCAACAGATGGAGCGACAGAGGCGCCGGCGGAGGTGCGGCACGATGCTCGACGGTGAGCCGCAGGCGGTTGGGCCGGCCGGACAGATAGAGGTTGGAATCGCCCCAGGCCCAGAAGTCGCCGGAGCCGCGCAGCGCCTGGCCGGGAACGGCGGCGCCGCTCTTGCGGGCATGGTGGACGAGGAGGACGGCGGCGTTGAAGGTGCGTGCCAACTCACGCAGTGCGGCGAGAATGGCGGCGACTTGACGGGCGTCATTTTCATCGGCGCGCTGGAGGCGTACGAATGGATCGAGGATCAACAGCTTGGGATGCTGGCCGGCGAGGGTAAGGTGGAGCCGGTGCAGGTCCTGGGGATGGTCGAGGCGGAGCGCGGTGTCGAGGATGAGCCTGACATCGAGTGCGGCGAAGTCGGCGCCGCGCGCGTGCGCGATGCCCTGGATGCGACGCTTGACCTGATGCGGGGAGTCTTCAGCGGCGAGGACGAGCACCGGCCCGGGACAGGGGACCGGGAAGCGGCCCAGGCACGGACGCCCGGAGGCGACCGCGACTGCCAACTCCAACGCCAAGAATGTCTTGCCACTTTTCGGGGCTCCCCCGATGAGACCGACCGCCGAAGCGCCCCACAACGGCTCGATGAGCCAGTGCGGCTGGTCTGCGGGGAGGTCCTGAAGGTGAGCGGCGCGGACCACACGCAGTGCTGCCATGGTCAGCGCGGGCGGCGGGTGGCGCGGGCGGGCGGCGCCGGTGAGAACAGCTCGAAGTAGAGCTTCTCGTCGATTTGGGGCGACTCGTTCCGGGCTGCGGCGACCAGCAACTCGGCCGCCGTGGTCAACAGCACGCGGTAGTTGCCGAGGGCATGTTCGCACAGGGTGACGATGAGTTGGTCGGTCATCAGAGCGGAGTTGCCGGCGGCGTTCAGGAGGTGCCTGAGGGCGTCCTGGAGCTGCTCGGCAGAGGCCGGCTGGAGGGCGAGCCTGGTGCGGACGCGGTTGCCGAGGGGCACCAGGTCCTGGTGGCGCAGCTTGTCCTGCAAGCGCAAGTCACCGGCCAGCACCACACTCAGGAGCTGGCGCGAATCGAACCGCGTGCTGCTGAGCAGACGCAGTTCAGCGGCCACGGGAGGAGCGAGTTCCTGCGCCTCGTCGACCAGCAGCAGGGGGCGCAGCAGGGTGGTGTCGAGGTGCAAGGTCCAGCGCTCACGCAACGCCTTGGCGCCACCCCAGCGATTGTGGGGTCGCAACGGGACGCCGAACAGGTCGCCCAACTCGCGGTAGAAGTCGGCCACGTTGGCCTGCGGTCGGGAGATGGCGCCGACCACCAGATCCGGCTCGGCGGCGAGCCGCTCACTGAGCAGGCGCAAGGTGACGCTCTTGCCGCTGCCGGACTCGCCGGTGATCAGCGCGAAGCCACCTTCGCGCACCAGCGCGAACTGGATGCGCCACAGGAAGTTCTCCACCTCGGGTGCGATCCACAGCGCCTCGGTCGGCAGCTCGGGTGCGAACGGGTTGAACTTCAGCCCGTAGAGAGCGAGCAATTTGCGGTTCATCGGAGATCCTCCTCGGGGTTCTCTGGTTTGGGGATGTAGGCCGGCGGCAGGCCGGTGGCCGCGTAGTCGGCAAGCAGCTTCTGCAACAGTGGTGCGACTCCTGACGGCGCCGCGGGTGCGGTCGCGGCATCGGTCTGTCGGCGACGGCGCTGGCCGCCGGCGTTGTCGACCTTGTTGACCGGATGGATGGTCGCCACCTCGGCGCCGGTGCGCTCATCGACCACCGCGGCCTGACTGAGATCCCAGCGCGCATAGCGCACCGCCACGCGTGCCAGGTGATGCAGCCGGCCCGGCAGCTCGAAGCGCACGCCGTCGAGAGTCAGGGTGCCGTCACTGCGGCGCTGCGTGCGCCGCACCTTGACCCGAAAGGCGCGCCGCAGCTCCGGCGCCGCCGGGCAGTCGCGCAGCACGTTGTTCGACTCCAGGAACGAAGCCAGCGGCGTCTGCCCGGTCTCGGAGTGCACGCGTCGGTGGTACTCCAACTCGATCCAGGCCACGGTGGCTTGGTTGAGCCGCTCCAAGGTCAGATCAGGCACCCCTTCCAGCATCGCCAACAGACGCGTCTCGATCGGCACCCAGAACACTTCCTGCTTGGCGTTCTGATAGGGCGAATAGGGCAGCGTCAACTCCTGCAGCACGCCCAACTGAGCCAACCCTTCTTCGATCTCGGCCGCCGTCTCGGCGCCGCCGTTGTCGGTCATCAGGGCACGCGGCAGGCCGCGCTTGAGGAACGCCTGCCCGAGCCCGTGGACGAAGCTCTCCGCATCCTCCTGCAGGTACCACTGCGCGTGGCAGCACAGCCGCGACTTGTCGTCCAGGACCGCGAACAACTGCGGCCTGACCCACTGTCCCTGGCGGGTCAGCACCTCCCGCGAGGCATGATGAAAGTCGGCATGGAACAAGCCGCCGACGTACTCGGCTTCGTAGCTGCGCACCTCGCGGTGCTCCAGGCGCCAGGCGGCTTTGCGGGCGCCGGCGGTGTGCCGTACCCGGACGCGCTTGCGACGGTACAACCCTTGCGTCTTCATCCACCGCCGCACCACCGCGTAGGACGGCACCCGCCCCAACTCCTCCTGCTGCGTGGCCAGCACCTTCAAGTTGTCGTGATGCAACTGGTAGCTCCAGCCGGGGTGGTCCTGGTGCTGCTGGCGGAGCACCACGCGCAGCGCCGCCGACACGCTCGGATGCCCGCCCGCATCGCTGCGTACCTGGTTGCGCAGCGCCGCCACCGGATCCCGCTCCTGCCGGGCGCGGTAGTACCAGCGTTCGATCGTCGACACTCCCAGCCTGATCGGTCGCTTGCTCAGCGGGTGCTGGTACTCCCGCGCGGCGAGCTCCCGCAGCGCCTGCTGCAGTTCGCCGCACGCCGGTGGCGCGGCCAACAGCGGCCCGATCACCGAAAACCGGAATCGTGCCCACTGATCGCGGTCCGAGACCTCTCGTTGTCTGTCTGATGCTTCCATTTCCCCCGGTTCCTGCTGCTCGCCCCAAATCTGGCCAGCGCAGCGCCCCGGGGATAGATCACAACTCGTGCGGGAGCTTCAGCGCGGCTTGCATCTTCTGCGGGAACTCACCGGTCCATCACCGAGCCCGCTCCGGCGGTCGCCGGCGCCAGATAGTGCAACGCTGCCACCAGCCGCTCGGCGGCGTCGGTCTGCTCAAACCGCTCCAGCAGCGAGGCAGGCAGCGACTCCTCATCTACCGGCGACGCAAACCGCCCCCGCCCGGCGCGCCAGAACGAACTGTTCGGGAACTCCTCCAGCCACCACTGGCGCCAGCGCTTCAGCGTATGCCGGCTCAACGTCGGCGCCTGCAACTGCTCGCGCAACTGTTCTGTTCGCTTCTGCGTGATCCCGTTGTGCAGGCTGAACGCCAGCACAAACACCGGCCCCAGGTACACCCGCCGGCCCCAGAACCGCAGCGCCGGCGGCGTCACCCGCTTGCGGCACCCCGCCGCCGCGCAACAGAAACTCGCCCGCTGCTCATACTTCGCCGGCAATTCCCTCGGCCCGCCGCGCGGCTTGCGTTCATAGCGCGCCGAGTGCAGCACACCCGCGCAGTGCGGACAGCCCTTGCTCCGCACCCCCCGGGCCACGTCCTCGTCGATTCTCAGCAGCAGACGATGAAAGCTGGTATCTCCCAGCAGTCTGTGTAACACTGATGGTCTCCTTGCCTTTCGATTACAAGGAGACCACCCCCTCACGGGCTTGTTGGTCAAGCTCCGTGAGGGGGTTCTTTTCCCTTCCCTCAATCAGCTCGACCCAGAATCACGCTTATCCCATCGATATTCGTGGCGCTGCTGAGCGAACTCCGTGTCCGACCGCGTCACGGTCGCATCCGTTGAACGGTAGAAGCGCAGCGCCGTCGGCCCCGCGGTCGCACTGCCGCGGTTGACCACTTCGGTTTCTAACGTGAATCGGCCCCCGATGGCCGGCTTGCCGGCGCTCACCCGAAGCCGGTTGACTACCAGGTCCGGCCGTGGCCCCGACACCGGAACCTGCGCCGCCTGCACCGCGACCTGCACCGGAGCCGAGCAGTTGTTCGCCGTGTCGGACTCCTCCGCCACCGCGTGCACGCACGCGCCGTAGTAGTACGTCCCGGAACTCGACGGAGCGCTCAGCTCCACCGACGCAGGGCTGCTCGTCGAGGCAGCCAGCGCCGGCACCGCGGCGGCGTCCACCTGCTCGCCGGAAGGTGTGATCGTCTCATCATTCGAACGGTAGACGCGCAGCGTCGTCGCCGCCGCGTCTCCGTCCCCGGCGTTGCGTACCGTGACCGAGAACGAGAAGCTCGCCGCGGCGGCCGGGCTGGCGTCGCTCACGGCGGGTGATTCCACCACCAGGTCCGGCCGCGGCGCCGTATCCTGCACCTGCACGATGACTCGGACCGTTGCCGAACAGTTGTTCGCGGTGTCCGATTCTCCCGCCACCGGCTCGACGCACCCGCCGTAGTAGGAGGTTCCGGGACTCGACGGCGCTGTTACCTGCACCGACGCGACGCGGCTTGCCGAAGCCGTCAGCCCCGTCACCGTGGCGTCGCCCACCTGCTCGTCGGAGGGCGTGATCGCCTCATCGTCCGAACGGTACACGCGCAGCGTGGTCGCCGCCGCGCTCCCGCGCCCGGCGTTGCGCACGGTGGCCGAGAACGTGAAGCTCGTCCCGGCGGTCGTGCGGTGGTCGCTCACCGCGGCATCTTCCACCACCAAGTCGGGATGAGCCGCGCCCGGGCCTCCGCCGCAGTTCGCCAGTGCAATGCATGCCAGCGCGGCCAGCGCGCTGCACGCGACCGGCTGCTTGCGGGAGTAACGCGCAGTCGACCTGGTGTTGCACGGCATTGTCCACTCCTCCGGTTCGGCGCGACCGTACCGCCGGCGGCCCCGCCGCCGGCGGTCGCCAGCGGCGAGGTGCCACCACGTTTCTTCATCGTACAGCGTATCCGATAAACTTTCCATGAACTATCAATCATGAAACAGGCAGAAATCGCATCTTGTGAGGGAGATTCGCGTCTTCTCCCCGGAGTCGTCCCGAGCGACGGGTGGACGAGCCGGGCAGGACGCGAGAGGTGAGAGGTGAGCGGATCTGTCCCGCCGCAACCAGGGGCCCGCTGTCAGCGCAGGCTCCACGTCACCGCCTACCCGCGCTCCGCCGTGCGCGAGATGTCTACCCGCCTAATCTCCGTCGGTGTCGGCGAACCGGCGCACCGGCTTGCGCCCGGCCCTGGGGGCGGGTGTGCGAGCAGTCAACCGGGTGCCGGCGGGGGGTGCGAACGCAGAAAGCGGTAGCGTGTTCCGACAGAGCCGGCCGGTGGGCAGTGCTTGGGTGCCGGGTTTCATCGTCTTCCATGGCATCGAGTGCTGTACAGATTCGGACCGAGAGTGGAGACGGTGCGAGGCAGCCCGCCGTACCGACAGGTCGCGAACACGGAGAGAAACCGGAAAAAAGTTGTGCGTACCCCTTGACGCGATTTTCGGTGCCCATAAGCGCCCGCCACGGCCCGTGGCGGCCCCTCCGACTGTCCGAAAACGACTCGGCCTCCGTGGACGCGGCAGCACCCCGCTGAGCGGCCCTCCGGGCGCCGTTCCACCGCCATCGAGGACTCGAACGAATCGGCTATTTTCAATCCCATGGTATACTTATGAGTATGAGTGAGTAAACATTCGGTTTAACGGTGGGGAGGAGGATTGAGAGGAGCGCAGAGTCGGCGGCGGAAGTCGCGCCTGAGCGGGTAGAGCCAGATGTCCTTCCTGGGCAGCGAGTAGGTCTTGTGCACATCGAGTTTGCCGCGCCCTTGGGTCTGTCCGACGTGGGTCCAGTTGGCGGCGCGGTAGCTGGTACCGGCGAAGCGGTCGGTCTGCACGAAGGTCTCCAGGAGCAGCGGTCGGTAGCCATAGCGAGCCTGCCAGTCATCGGGCAGCCGGCGGCTGATGCGCGCCAGCACGGTGGAAGCGAGATTGCGCACCTGCACCCAGGGCAGGATCAAGAAGCGGGCGTTGTTCACGACCAACTGCAGCCGGGCTTCGCGTTGGGCAACGCTCCAGCCGATGAAGCGGTCACGGGGAGCCGCCTTCCAGGCGCTGGCGCCAAAGCCGACCACCGCCAGCACCTGCCGCTGGCTGGTGACCAGGTAACGCATCTGTGCTCCCGGCAGCGGGGTATAGCCGAGGTAGTGGTAACGGTCCACGTACTCGCGCCACAACTGCGCTTCGCGCTGATCGGCCAGCGGTCGTACGTGCAGCGCCGGCAGCGCATCGACGCGGGCGATGATCGGCAACTCCGGTTCCGCCTGCGGGGTACGGTGGCGGTGCAGGGTGCCGTTGTAGTGGCGCCGGCGCGGCGCCGGCAGTTGGATGAGCCCGTCGCGGTGCATGCGCAGCATGGCGACCCGACAGCTCATGTCCTTCAGTTGACCGTTGGCACGCCGCCAGGGGAGCCGTTCGCACACCACCTTCGAGAGGGCGAACCGATGGCGGCTGGGGTCCTCGGCGATGATGGCGCGGATCAGCTGCATCTCGTTTTCGCTGAACAGCCGTCCGCAGTAGCGCAGCGCCTCAGGCGGCACGGTCCGCGACCACCTGGGCGGGCGAGCCGCGGGGCAGCAGGCGCTCCTCGCGCCGGTTCCAGGGCAGGAACCGCTGGTAGTCCTCAGGCACCTGACCGCCCGCGTCCGCGCAGGCGCTCAGATACTCGGTCAGCCAGGTACGCGGGTTGATCTGCCACCGTTCCAGCGTGTGAAACAGGCTGAACAGCGTCGCACACAGCTCCCCGCTCCACCGCGCCCCCGAGCCGTAGTAGTTCTTGCGCCCCACCACCGGGCCGCGCAGCGCGCGCTCGGCCTGGTTGTTGTCCATCGGCAGGTCGGGGTCCTCCACGAACCGCGTCAGCCCCTGCCAGTGGTTGCGCAGACTCTTCAGCACCTTCGCGCACGCCGCGGGCAGCTTCGACTGCTGCGCCAGTTCGCGCTCCCACCGTTCCTGCATCGCACCCACTCCCGCCCTCAGCGCCGCGTCGGCCGCGGCGTACTGTGCCGCCTCACCACGCACCTCAAGCCGTTCGTCGTTCAGGTGATACAGCGTCGCGATCTCCTCCAGCCACTGCTCGGCCCACTCCTGCTGATCGTCCCTTTCGTTGGCCACCGTAATGAAGTCGCGGCGGACGTGCACCCAACAGAACGACAGTTCCAGTTCCGTGTCCTTGGCCAACCGTTTGTACGATGAAAAGCGGTCCACGCTCACCACGCCGCCGGTCACGGTCGCAAAATGCTGCTTCGGCACCCGCGCCGAACGGGTCGGATCCAGCGTGAACACCACCACCTCGGCACTCCAGAACACCCACAGGCACCAGCGACAGCAGGCATCCTCGCTGCTCGCCTCGAACACCTGCCAGCTGGTCTCGTCAGCGTGCCAGTGCTGCTCCGTGCGGCTGCGCGCGATCAGCGCCTCCCGCAACGGCGCGAACAACGGTGCCAGACGGCGCAGGCCGTCGGTGACGGTGCCTTGGGCAAGATCCAGCCCATGCGCGCGTAGATCCGCCAGCAGCCGGTACGTCGGTCGATACAGCAGGTACTTGTCGATCAGCACCGTCACCCATACCGAGATGCCCAGGATGCCCTTCGGGATCAGCCGTGCCGGCGGCGGCGCCGTCCGCAACGCCGGCGTCGTCGCGCACTGGCAACTGCGCCGGTAGCGGCGCCGCTTGATCACCCGCCGGTAGGCGCGCACCTCGATCTCCAACTGCTCGGAGTCCTCGTTGCCGTGCGCGTGATACCCGGCGCCGCATGCCGGGCAGCGGCGCTGCTCCGGGTCAACCTCGTGGGCTTCCACCCGCACCGGCAGGTGTGCGTGCCCGCGTCGCCCATGGCCCGCTGCCCCGCGTTGCTGACCGCGCCGCCGCGCTGGCGCCGCGACCGCTGCCTCGGTGGCGCCCGCTGTTCTGGTTCGCTTCTCGCTGCCGCGGCGCCGCGCCCACCGTTCCCGCAGCCGCTGGCGCAGTTCCTTGACCTTCGCACGCAGCGCCTGCAGTTTCCTCTTCAGCCGCTGCTCTCGCTCGACCGCCTTGCCATGCATCCTGCGGTAATAGCGCGCCTGCCGGCGCAGTTCCAATACCTCGCGCCGCAGCTCCTCCTGCTCCCTACGGCACGCCGCCGTGCAGCCATGCGCGCTCCGCCAGAACCCTCCCACACTTCATCTCTAACACACCGTTCCGGATGTGTCCAGTCCCTCTCACACCCGTAGACCGAATGCTTACATGAGTGAAGCGCCTTCTCCCGCCCTCTGGTCCACCGTCGCCGCGCTCCCCGATCACCTCCTGTTGGCGCAGACCGCGCAGCTCGCCCGCCACGAGCAGGCGCTGCAGATCCTGGTGCTCGACCACCTGCGCGAGATCGAGGCGCGCCGCCTCCACCTGACCCACGGGTACGGGAGTCTGTTCGACTACGTGGTGCATGAACTGGGCTACACCGCGGCCGCCGCTTGGCGGCGCATCAAGGCGATGCGGCTGTGCGACCAGACCAGCGGGGCGCGCGAGCTGCTGCAGGACGGCTCCCTGAACCTGAGCAACGCGGCGCAACTGCAGAACCTGTTCGAGCGCAGCGACCGCAGCCGGGGCCGTCCGCCGGGCAGTGGCGGCACCGGTGGCGGCCCGGGCGGGGCGCCGCGGAATGACGACGCACCGGGAGAACCGGCACCGGCGGCACCGAAGCGCCCCGGTGAGTCCGACGCGGCGCCGGTAGCCGGGCCGGTGCTGGACGCGGCGGCGCGGGAGGAACTGGTCAAGCAGGCGGCGGGCAAGAGCACCCGCGAAGTGCAGCAGATGCTGGCCGAGGTGGCCCCGGAGCTGGCGCAGCCGAGCGACCGGATGCGCGCGCTCGCAGGCGGCCGCTGGGAACTGAAGGCGACGATCGACACGGAGTGCCGGCACGGCCTGGAGAAGCTGCAGATGTTGCTGTCGCACACGGACCCGCACCTGACGCTGGGCGGACTCATCGCGCGGCTGGTACAGGACGGCCTGGACCGCTACGACCCGGCACGGCCCCGGGGCACGCGGGGCACCGGCGGTCGCGGCTCGGTCAACGGCGCGCGAACCGTGAGCAAGCCGGCGCGGCGCGATACGGAAACGGTGCAGCAAAGCGTGGTGCGTGCTCAGGGGAGCGATGTCGAACGGCAGAGCGAAGTCGAGCAGGGTGACGCACCGTCCGCGGCCGTGCGCGATGTGGTGCCCGCTCCTTCGGCGCCGAAGCGCCCCTCGGAAGCCGGGCACGGCAGCGCGTCACCGGCGACGGCACCGAACAGCGGCGGGCACACGACTTCGGCGCCGAAGCGCCACGAGCAAGCCGAGTTCGGTCGCACTTCCCGTGCCGCGGCGGGGGTCGGCAGCGGGAGAGCCGCTTCGCCGGCGAACCGGCCAGGGCGGGCCGACGACGATGGCCGGGGCGCGGCGGGAGCGCAGTTCGATGCCGGCATACGCGGCGCTTCGCGGGCACCGGTACGGGGCCACGACCGGTTCACGAGTTCGGCGGCGAAGCGGCTGGCGAACGCAGCCGGGCAAGGCGCGGTGGAGCGGTCGCCGGCCCTGGCCCGGCACCTCGCCGCGTTGAACGGCTGCGGCGCGTCGCCGGGCTCCCGCTCACGGTACATCCCGGTGGCCGTACGGCGCGAGGTGTGGCGCCGCGACAACGGTTGTTGCAGCTACGTCGACCCGCACAGCGGCCGGCGCTGCGGTTCCCGCTATCGGCTGGAGATCGACCACGTGGTGCCGTTCGCGCTCGGCGGCGCTACCGAGCTGTGGAACCTCAGAATTCGGTGCCGTGCCCACCACCGGTTGCGCCACGCTCCGCACCGTACCAACTTGTGCACGAGATAGCCAGTAGCTCTCAGTGCGTTAAGGTTAAGCGTGAACATCAATGATGCGATCTTGCGGGAGCTCCGAGAGCGGGCGCGGATTGAGGAACGCCCGTTCGTGACGTGTTGGACCACACGCTGCAGATCGGTCTCGCGCACCTGGACACGCCCGAACCGCGCGCCCGCTTCCGGGTCAAGGCCCACGCGCTCGGGATCAAGCCAGGCAATCGCGGCGTGAGCATGAATCAGCTCTCCGCGCACCACACGGATAGCGTCGGCCAGTTGTGTGTCACAGGTAGGGATTTCGTCTTGTAAGGAAGTTGCGCGTCTCCGGTTTGCAGGGCGGATCGAATGGGTAAGGATGCGCCCATGAATGAACCGTTGTTGCGTGCGCTGTGCGATGCGCCGGGGGTGTCGGGTTGGGAGGACGAGGTGCGCGAGCTGGCGCGCGCCGAGATGGAGCCGCATGCCGACGAGGTGCGCGTGGACCGGCTCGGCAACCTGGTGGCGGTGCGCCGTGCGGCGCGTAGCGCCGGCAGCGGACCGCCGCTCAAGGTGATGGTGGCCGCCCACATGGACGAGATCGGTTTCATGGTGAAGGCGATCGATGAGCGCGGTTTCATCCGCGTGCAGCCGGTGGGCGGCTTCGATCCGCGTACGCTGGTTTCGCAGCGGGCGGTGATCCATGGCCGGCAGCGCGTCGGCGCGGCGTTTGCCCCCATTCCCAACTGGATCGAGAGCGACGAGGAGCGGCGCCGCGTCACGCCGCTCGACCTGCTGGTAGACACCGCGCGGCGCCACGAGATCCCATACCAGGTGACGATGTGGGGCGGAACCGACGCATCGGCGATGCAGCGCACCCGCTCCGGCGCACTGGCATGCACCGTCGGCGTACCGGTGCGCTACATGCACTCCACCGTGCAACTCGCCCACTGGGACGATATCGAGGGCAACGTCGCTCTCATGCGCGGCTTCCTCGCGCGCGCCCACGAACTGACCCCGCACTGCCGGTAGCGCAACTGTCCGGCGGGCACAGGCGAGCGCGGGCCCGACCGGTTACAGGCTGCGCGGTGCGCGTGCGACGGCGCCGCTGACGAGGTGGCAGGCGGCGTGGTGACCCGGCGCGCCGTCCACGGAGGTCAGCTCCGGCTGTTGCTCGCGGCAGTGCGGCTGCGCGAACGGGCAGCGGGTGTGGAAGCGGCAGCCGGACGGCGGCGCGGCGGCATTCGGCACGTCGCCGGCAAGCGCGACCCGCCTCCGCCGCCGGCGTGGGTCGATGTGCGGCACTGCCGACAGCAGCGCCTGCGTGTAGGGGTGGGCAGGCTCGGCAAACAGGCGCCCGGCGTCGGCCTGCTCCACGATCTGGCCCAGGTACATCACCGCCACCCGGTCGCAGATGTGGCGCACCACCGACAGGTCATGGGCAATGAACAGGTAGGTCAGGCCCAGGTCGCGCTGCAGGTCCTGCAGGAGGTTGAGGATCTGCGCCTGGATCGACACGTCGAGCGCCGACACCGGTTCGTCGCACACCAGCAGCTTGGGGGCCAGCGCCAGGGCGCGGGCGATGCCGATGCGCTGGCGCTGGCCGCCGGAGAACTGGTGCGGATAGCGTGCGGCGTGCTCGGGCGCCAGCCCCACCCGGCGCAGCAGCTCGGGTACGCGCTCGTGCGCGGCGCGCCGCCGGCCGTGGATGACGAACGGCTCGGCGAGCATGTCGCGCACCGTCATGCGCGGATTGAGGGAGCTGAACGGGTCCTGGAACACGATCTGCATGTCGCGGCGCAACGCGCGCAGCGCTTCGCCCCGCAGCGCGAATACCGGCGCACCCTCGAACCGGACGCTGCCGCCGGTGGCGCGCAGCAGGCGCAGCAGCAGGCGCCCGGTGGTGCTCTTGCCGCACCCCGACTCGCCCACCAGCCCGAGCGTCTCGCCGCGCGCCAGGTCGAAGCTGACACCATCGACCGCGCGGACGTGCCCCACCACGTGGCGGAAGATGCCGGCCGTGACCGGAAAGTGCATGGTGAGGCCGCGCGCCTCCAGCAGGACATCGTTCCCGGCTGCCGGCCCGGTTGCCGCGGCGGGCATGACCGCGGCGGTGGCGCCACCGCCGGCGACCCGTGCCGCCGTACCGCCGGGCGCCGCCGGTGCCGCCGGTGCCGCCGGTGCCGCCGACGCGCGACCGCCGGCGGCAGCCGAGCCGGCGGGACTGCCGCCGGGGAACCCCTCCGCGGCAGCGCGCGTCGCCGGGTCTCCCGTCGGATCTGGCGGGAGACCGTCGGCCGAGGCCGGGTCGCGGAAACCGCCGCCGGGAGACTCGTCCGCCGCCACTGTCTTCCCGGCGCCCGCCTCCGCGGCGTTCGCCAGCGCGGCGCCAGGATCGTACAGGAGGCAGCGCGCCAGGCGGGCGTCGCCGGCCGGCAGCAGCGGCGGCGGCCCTTGCCGGCAGCGGTCAACGGCGAATTCGCAGCGCGGGGCGAACGCGCAGCCGGGCGGCAGCCGCAGCGGGTCGGGCACCGCGCCGGTGATCGGGGTGAGCCGGGCGCCGCGCGGCGCCTCGATGTTCGGGATCGACTGCAGCAGCGCGCGCGTGTAGGGGTGGCGCGGTGCGGCGAACAGCTCCGCGGTGGCGGCCTGTTCCACCACCTGGCCGGCGTACATCACCACCACCCGTTGCGCCATCTCCGCCACCACGCCGAGGTCGTGGGTGATGATTACCACCGCGGTGCCGAAGCGCGGCGACAGTTCGCGGATCAGTTCCAGGATCTGCGCCTGAATGGTCACGTCGAGCGCCGTGGTCGGTTCGTCGGCGATCAGCAGCGCCGGGTCGCAGCTCAGCGCCATGGCGATCATCACCCGTTGCCGCATGCCCCCGGAGAACTGGTGCGGGTAGTCGAACACGCGCTGCTCCGGCGAGGGAATGCCCACCAGGCGCAGCATTTCCAGCGTGCGCGCCAGCGCCTGCCGCTTGCGCAGGCCGCGATGGATACGCAGCGCTTCGATGACCTGGTCGCCGATGGCATGCACCGGGTTGAGCGACGACATCGGCTCCTGGAAGATCATCGCGATCTCGTTGCCGCGGATGCGCTGCATCTGCTCCGGGGTCTTGCCGAGCAGGTCTTCGCCGCGGAAGCGGATGGAGCCGGCCACCACCCGGCCGGGAGCATCCACCAGCCCCAGGATCGACAGCGCGGTTACCGACTTGCCGCAACCCGACTCGCCCACCACGGCCACGGTCTCGTCGGCCAGCACCTCCAGGTCCACGCCGTTGACTGCCGCGACCACGCCCCGGTCGGTGGCGAAGTGGGTGGCCAGCCCGCGTACCTCCAGCAGCGCGTCGAGCGCCGGGGCCGGCGAATCGCTCACTGCGCTCATTGCGCTCATTGCTTCATGCGCGGGTCGAGGGCGTCGCGCAGGCCGTCGCCGAGAAAATTGAAGCACAGCATGGTCAGCGCCAGGGCGATGCCGGGGAAAATCGCCAGGTGCGGGTGCGAGCGCATGCTGGTGATGCCGTCGGAGATCATCGCGCCCCAACTCGGCGTGGGCGGGTCGACACCGAGCCCGATGAAGCTCAGAAACGCCTCGGTGGCGATCAGTCCGGGAATCATCAGGGTCACCTGCACGACGCCGGGACCGACCAGGTTGGGCAGCAGGTGGCGCACCACGACCCGCGCCGGGCGCGCGCCGAGGGCGCGTGCCGCCTGCACGAACTCCGTCTCGCGCAGCGACAGCGCCATGCCGCGCGCCAGCCGCGCCAGC
Source organism: Spirochaetia bacterium (assembly GCA_965208575.1). GTDB lineage: Bacteria > Spirochaetota > Spirochaetia > SZUA-6 > Bin103 > Bin103. The sequence continues at coordinate 655,456 of CBDBOV010000005.1, forward strand.
CCCACCCAGGAGGTGAGGCTGATGCCGGCCAGGATGAACAGCATGCCGCCCATGGCGCGGTCCAGCGACACCACGGCGCGCACCAGCGCGCTGGGATCCTCGCGCTGGCCGAACCCCAGCTTGAACACCACCAGCAGCAGGATGATGAACAGCAGGCTCGGGAATGCGTACAGCAGGTCCACCACCCGCATCATCGCGTTGTCGGCGCGGCCGCCGGCATAGCCGGCCACGGTGCCGTACGCGACGCCGACCAGGAACGCGGTCAGCGCGCCGAGCAGGCCGACGACCAGGGAGATGCGCGCCCCGTAGACAAGCCGCGACAGCAGGTCGCGGCCGAGGAAGTCGGCGCCCAGCAGGTAGTCGCCGCCGGGCTTCGCGAAGGTCTGCTCGAAGTCCCCGTCGGCGTAATGGCGAGGTGCGATCGCCGGCGCCATCGCGGCCATGGCCAGCAGCAGCCCGACCACGCACCCTCCCGCCACCGCCAGCCGGTTGCGCAACAGACGCCGCCAGGCGTCACGCCAGAGGCTGTCGCCGCCTGCCCGCGGCCGCCCGCTGCGCCGGTGGGAGCCGGGGCGCGCGCCGCCGTCGCCAGGCGCCTCGCGCTGCCGGCCCGGTGCCGCGTCCCGCGCGGCGGTTCGGCGCGCCACCCATGGCAGCCGGTGTTTCGCCACGGGCTGCTTAGGGCGCCTCCAGGCGAATGCGCGGGTCGATCCAGGAGTAGGCCAGGTCCACCGCCAGGTTGGCGATCACCAGCACCGCCGTGTACAGCAGCGTGGTGCCCATGATCACCGGGTAGTCGCGGTCCCCCACCGAGCCGACGTAGAAGTCGCCCAGGCCGGGGATGGCGAAGATCTGCTCGACCACCATGGAGCCGGTCACCAGCGCCGCGAACAGCGGTCCGAGCACCGTCACCACCGGGATCAGCGCGTTGCGCAGCGCGTGATGGACGATCACCCGCCGTTCGCTCACCCCCTTGGCGCGCGCCGTGCGCACGTAGTCTTCGCGGATCACCTGCAGCATGCTCGCACGCGTCAGCCGCGCCAGGATGGCGGCTTGCCCGATGCCCAGGGTAAAGGCCGGCATCACCGCCTGCTGCCACGACCCCCAGCGCGCCACCGGCAGCACTCCCAGTTGCAGGGCCAGCCCCCACATCAGCAGCGGCCCGAGGGTCAGCGCCGGCACCGAGACGCCGGACACCGCCATGAACATCGCCGCGTAGTCGGCGAGCGTGTTCTGGCGCAGCGCCGACACGATGCCGAGCGGCACGCCGATCACCACCGCCACGCCCAGCGCCAGCGTGCCGAGCACGAACGACACCGGGAAATGGCGCGCGATGATCTCGTTCACGCTGCGGTCCCTGGCCAGGTAGGAGGGGCCGAGATCGCCGCGCAGGGCGCCGCCCATGTAGCGCAGGTACTGTCGCCACACCGGCTCGTCCAGGTGGTAGTGCGCCTCCAGCCGGGCGATCACCTCCGGCGGCAGCGGCTTGTCCTCCTGATCGAACGGATTGCCCGGTACCGAGTGCATCAGGAAGAAGGTGACCGCCGAGATCACCAGCAATACCGGCACCAGCCACAACAGCCGGCGCACCAGGTAGGTCAGCACCGCGGTTGGTCGGCGCGCGCCGCGGCCGGGGGCAGGCGTTGCATGGCAAGCTCCCCGCGGCCGCGCTCGCCCACCCGCGTCAAGCTCAGTTGAGCTCCCAGTCCTTGAACAGCTTCATGAACTGCGGGGTCTGCGGGCGGTCCACGTACGGCTTGGTGAGCGAGTTGTCCGCGTACCAGTAGATCGGGATCACGCCCACCTGCTCCTGCACCAGGATGCGCTCGGCGATGCGATACAACTGCTGCCGCGTTGCCAGGTCGCTCTCCACCGCCGCTTCCTCGATGATGCGGTCGTACTCCGGATTCTTGAACGTCGCCGGCTGCCCGACGCTGCTGTGGAACAGCTCCATGTGGATGTTGTGCGCGTCCGGGTAGTCCATGCCCCAGCCCATGCGCCACACGTCGTGCGCGCCCTGCGCCGCGTTCACGGAGTAGGCGCGCCCCTCGACGCCGCGCAGCGACACCGTGGCGCCGAGCGTGTCCTGCCACATCTTCTGAATCGCCTGGGCGATGTTCTGGTGCAACTGACTGGCGTTGTAACCCAGCTCGATCTCCGGCAGTCCTTCGCCATCCGGATATCCTGCCTGCGCCAGCCACGCCTTGGCCTGCTCCGGGTCGTACGCGATGCCGATGCCGGCTTCGTTGGCCACGTGGCCGGTGGAGCCGGGCGGCGTCATGGTGCCGGCGGGCACTTCACCGCCGCGCGTAATGCGTCCGGTGACCGTGTCCTTGTCCAGTGCCGCGGCAAACGCCCTGCGCACCAGCACCTGGTTGAACGGCGGCTTGGCGACGTTGAAGAAGTAGTAGTACACCACGAACCGCGGGCCGTTGTAGTACTCGGGGCCGAGCACGCCGTCGCCGCGGATGCGGTCCAGCTCGCCCGGCGGTATCGACTCGATGAAGTCCAGCTCGCCGGCCTCGTACATCGCCAACTGGGTGGACGCGTCCTTGACCACGAAGAAGGTGATGCGCGGAATGTCCACGCTGCCGGCGTCGAAGTAGCCGTCATTGCGCTCCAGCACGTAGCGGTCCTCCGGCACCGCCTCGACCAGCTTGTAGGGGCCGTTGACCACGATATTGTCCGGCTTCACCCAGTCGGTGCCGTGCTGCTCGCGCGCCTGGCGCGGCACGCTGTGGCCCATCGAGCTGAGCGACGACAGGAACCAGGTCGCCGGCTCGGTCAGGGTGATGGTGAGCGTGAGGTCGTCCACCGCATGCACGCCGAGCGCCGACGGCGGCTGCTCGCCGGCGTTCACCGCGGCGGCATTCTCGATCACGAACGCGCGATAGGAGATCGGTGCCGCGCTGTCGGGATCGACGATGGTCCGGAACGAGTACTCGAAGTCGGCGGCGGTAACCGGACTGCCGTCGGACCAGGTCAGGCCGGGCCGCAGGGTGAACGTGTAGGTGCGGCCGTCTTCAGAGACGGTCCACGACTCGGCCGCGTTGGCAATCGGCTCGGAGCGGTTGTAGTCCCAGTCCACCAGGGTCAGAAACTGCTGCGCCGCCAATATGTGCAGCCAGTTGGTCGCCGGATCGAAGTTGCCGGGCTCGCCCGGCAGCGCCAAGCTGATTCCGGCCTGCCCGGCGGCATCCGATTCGCCCGCGGCAGAGGCGAAACTGCCCGCAGCGGCCACTACCAGCAGCGCCAGCGCTGCGCCAATTACTCGTCTCATGATACCTCCTCGCCTGCAGATGCGCGTTCGCCGTTCCCACCTGTCATGCGTCAATGAGCGTATTACGCCTGTCGGCCCAGGTCAAATGCCCGCATCGGTCGGCACAGCCACGCCGTGCGGACCGGTGTTCGTGGTAGCATGACCGGCATGCGCTTCATCCGAGGAGAATCACCATGGCCGAGATCGCCAACGTTGGCAGGTTTCTGAGCGACAACAAGATGATCTGGGAGCGTCGGTTGTCGGCGCCGCCGGAGCGTCTGTGGGACGCGATTTCCACCAGGGACGGACTGCGCCGCTGGTTCATGCCGACCCGGTTCGAGATAGAGGTGCATGGGCGGTTCTCGTTCGACGGCGGCTGGCAAGGCACCGTGTCGGAAGCCCGGCCGCTCCGTTACATACAGTTCGATGTGGACGGTGGCAGCGGAGCGTTTCTTCGGTTCGAGATGCGGCCTGGCAACGGCGCGAATACCTTTGCGCTGATAGACCGGATGGGCGATGGCGTGGATGCGAACAACTGGCCGGACGCGCCGGCGCATCGGCGCCATCAGCCTGGTGGCCCCGGTACCCACTGGAGTGGAGTAGCCGCAGGATACCACGGCTTCGTGGACGGGCTCGAAGACCATCTCTCCGGTGGCAACGTTTCGTCAGACTATGACGAGTTGTGCAGGGCATACCAGCGGGTACTCGACGCTCGTTTTGGACCTGAACACTACATCAGATACTAGCAGCCCGCCCGCATCCCGAGAGCACGCAGGTCGGCCACGATCGATGCCTCGGTCACCAGACGGTCACGTTCCCCGGCACGGGTCGTCAGAACTCAGGACGCGTTCCTCGCCTCGGCGGCGGTCGCAGTCCGGCTCACAGCCATGCTCCGCCCCAGGCCAGCAGCGCGCTGAACCCGGCGGCCGCCACAACCTGACGACCCACCAGCCGCAGCGCGAACGCGCTGCCCTGCTCGCGCGCAATCGTAAGGCAGGTGACCAGGCAAGGCAGCAGCACGCCGGCGAGGTAGACGGCCGTCAACAGTTGCACGGCGCCGAGGCTTGCGGCGACGCCGGGCTCCGCCAGCAGCAGGATGCCGTCCTTGCGCACGCTCGCCAGGATCACCGCCAGCGCCGCCTCCGGGGGCAATCGAAAGGCGGCCATCGCCGGCTCGACGACGGCCGACGCAGCTTGCAGCGCGCCCAGCCAGTGCAACAGGGACGCCGCGGCCGTGATCAGAAAGAAGATCGGCAAGGCACTGCGAAAGAACTCCCGAACGACGCCCTGCGCCTCCAGCCAGACGGTCCGCGGGCGCGGCCACGTCAAGAACACCCCGCCCGCCGTCAACCGCACATCGACGGGGAAACGAGCTGCCCGCGGCGCGATCAGGCGGGCGTAGGCGAGCGTGGTGGCGCCAAGATAGAGCAGATAGGGTACGATCAACCCGGATCGTCCGGCCGCCGCGAAGACCGCCAGCGTGGCTCCCAACTGGTACGAACAGGCCGAACCGAAAGCGATGGACGAGACGCACACGCCGCGCGAGCAGACCGGCGACGAGCGCGCGCTGATCACGGCGGGCACGTTGCAGCCGAAACCCATCACCACCCGCGCCAACTCCCGGCCCGTCATGCCGAACGGCCGCAGCCACGGATTCATGGCGGCGGTCAGGCGGTCGAGCAGGCCGCTCGCCTTGTACGCACCCATCAGCAGCGCATGGAGCACGACCACCGGAGTCGCCCACACCACCAGCAGCGGCCCCATCGTGACCACGCCGTAGTCGCCGGCCAGGATCTCGGCAAGCGGCTGCGGCCAGCTTGTCAGCAGCCCGGCCAGCGGCGCCGCCCGGGCGCGCACCCAGGGATCGATTCGATCCGCGAGGCCGGTCGCGGTGTGCACCGCGACCCAGGCGGGCGTCAACAACAGCAGCAGCGCCCAGAGCGGCGCGAGCGCGGCGCGCTCCAGGAAGAGGCGGCGCGGACGGACGATCAGATCGGCGAAGCTCAAACCGGCCTCGGCGGGGATCGCGCCGGGCGCTTCCAGCGCCTGCATCAGCCTGCGGCGATCGTTGGCGTCCAGCCGGCGCGCGTCCACGGCGACCGCCGGCAGACCGGTGCGCAGCGACAACTCGCCGAGCCGCGCCTCCATCTCCGCCCGCGCGAGTCGGTCGCGAAGGGTCACCACCAGTGCGCCGGGCCGTCCTGCTGCGAGCGGCAGCAGGTCGGCCAGGTCCACGTCCAGCTCGGTTCCCTGGGCGACCAGGAGTACGGGATCGTCGCCGCCCAGCCGCGCCAGGGCTCGCCGGGTGGTCTCACCATCGGAGCTGCGCAGCAGCCCCGGTGTGTCGATCAGCTCCCAGTCGTCCACCCGGTAGGAGTCGCAGCCGACGGTGGCGCCCCGGTAGTTCGAGGCAGCGCTCGGCGCACCCGCGAGCGATGCCGCCAGTTGCGTCTTGCCGACGTTTTCCCTACCCAGCAGAACCGCGGTTCGAGTTGCCGTGCGGAGCACCTCACGGCTCCTTCAGCACACGCAGTCATCGCCGCAGCACGACAGGTCGTCGAGGTACATTCCGTGGCGGCGGTACTCCTCGAGCGGCTTCGCGCTGACCCGCAGGCGGCGTGCGATCTGGTTGGCCACCACGGCGAAGCGCTGGCGGAACTTGTAGATGAAACAGAAGATCACCTCGCTCTGGCGCACCTGCGGCCCGACCAGGAACAGCCCTCTCGTCACGGTGGACTCGTCCTCTTCCGTCAGCAGCGGAAAACCGTCATCTCGCCAATCGAACAGCGGGCCAACGAGGCTTGCCGAACCGACGAATCCGGAGGCCAGGATCGGCTTCTCGGTGCAGTGGACGACTTCGCCGTCCTCGAGCGCCAACTGGTAGCCGTGATCCTTGCGGCGGACGTCGATCACCGTGCAGCCGCCGCGCAGCGTGACCCGACCCGAGTCAACGGCCGAATCCAGACGCGCCTTCGTAAACGGCGCCAGGAGTTGGCTGGGGTCGGGACCGATTCGCTCCCACGGCTCCTCGCGGTCGAACACGACGGCTCGCCGGCCGGCGGCGGCCAGCGCGACGGCGGCGTCGGCGCCGCTCTCGGAGCCGCCGATGATGCATCTCTCGTCGCCGCCGAGATCGTCCCATGAGGCCACCCTGGAGTTGTGCAGGCAAAGCTCGGCTCCGCGGAAGCCGTTGGTGCGCGGGTATTGCATTTCGCCGCCCGCCCACACCACGAACCGCGCGCGGACGTCGCCGCGACTGGTCTGCACGCGAAACCCCTTGTGCCGGGTTCCCGTGGCGACCGAGAGAACGTCGACCCCGGACTCGACGGGCAGGTCGAAATAGTTCGCAACGCCTTGCAGGTAGCCGGCGTACTCCGCGCCAGTGGGGTGCTCGACGCCGAGCGAGTAAGCCGGCGAGGTGTGCGGACAGACGGTGTTCAGGTCGAGGACGCCGAACTGGTTGCTGTTGAACGACGGCGTGATGAAGCGCGTTTGCCGGGGCCAGCGCAGGAATGAAGCGCCGACATCGGAGCGGTCGAGGATCACGAAGTTGTCGATTCCGACGTGGCGAAGCGTCACGCCAAGGCCGACACCCGCGGCGCCGGCGCCGACCACAACAACGTCGAAGGATCGGGCTTCCTTCGTCATCGGCTCACCTGAACCGTTTCGCGTCCGCCGCGGCGTAGCTCGCCATCGCGCGGTCGAGGGCAGATCGAAGTGGCCACCGTACGACCAGTCGAGAGCTTCGGGGGCAGATGCATGACGCCCGCAATATAGTGTTATTGATAATGCCGCATCAATAACAACAAGCAGCGCCCATGCAGTGCCCATGAGTTGTCGGCACCGAGCTGGGGCAAGGTGGTGCGCTTGACCGGCGGCGGGGGCTTGTCTACAACAGGCGGCATGTTGATCGGTAAGGCCGGATGCGCGGGCGTCTCCATCGGGCAGGTGGTGGATCAGTTGTGCGCCAACCCGGTGGTGGCGGCGCGCCAGGCGGCGGGCGTCGGGTTCGAGCCGCCGTCGCGTACGGCGCTCATCGACGTGCTGGAAGGGCTGCGCTCCGCCCTGTTTCCCGGCTACTTCGGCCTGGTGCAGATGACCGAGGGCCTCAGCTTCCACATCGGCTCGATCCTGGAGGAAAAGCTGCGCCACCTGCAGGAGCAGATCCTGCGCGGCCTGGTGTTCGCGCACTGGGCCGAGGCGGGCTCTCCGGAACAACTGCGCGACCAGAACGAGGCGCGCGCCGCAGCCGCAACGCGCCACCTGCTGACCCGCCTGCCGGATTTGCAGCGGCTCGTGCTTCTGGACGTGGAGGCAGCCTATGCCGGCGACCCCGCGGCGACCAGCCGCGACGAGATCATTTTCAGCTACCCCGGCGTGCAGGCGATCATCCAGCACCGCATCGCCCACGAGCTCTACCTGCTGCATATCCCGCTGATCCCGCGCATCATGAGCGAGCACGCGCACAGCGTTACCGGCATCGACATCCATCCCGGCGCCACTATCGGCGAGCGCTTCTTCATCGACCACGGCACCGGCGTGGTGATCGGCGAGACCTGCGAGATCGGGTGCAACGTGCGCGTCTACCAGGGCGCCACGCTCGGTGCCAAGAGCTTCCCGCTCGACGCCCACGGCCAGCCGATCAAGGGCGTGCCGCGCCACCCGATCGTGGAGGACGACGTGATCATCTACTCCGGCGCCACCATTCTCGGCCGCACCCGCCTCGGCAGGGGGGCGATCATCGGCGCCAACGCCTGGGTCACCCGCGACGTCGATGCCGGCGCCATCGTGACCCGCTACCACGGCGAGTCGGGCGACCTGCGCGTGGAGGCGCCGGCCACCGATGGCTGACGGCGCGCCGGTGTTCGTGGTCGGGTCGATCAACACCGACCTGGTGGCGTACGTGGAGCGGTTGCCGGCCCCGGGTGAGACACTGTTCGGCGAGCGGTTCGCGCAGTTCGCCGGCGGCAAGGGAGCAAACCAGGCGGTGGCCGCCGCCCGCGCCGGCGCCGCGGTCTCCTTTCACGGTGCCGTCGGCGACGACGCCTTCGGGCACGCCGGACGGGCCGGCCTGCGGCAGGACGGGATAGCGGTCGACGGCCTCCTGACCCTGCCGGAGCACGCCTCCGGCCTGGCGCTGATCCTGGTCGACCGGCAGGGCGAAAACGAGATCGTGGTTGTGCCGGGCGCCAACGTGCAGTTCGACGCCGGCCAGGTGGCGGCGCCCCCGGCGGCGCCGGCGGTCCTGTTGCTGCAGAACGAGATTGCGCCCGCGACCTCGCTCGTCTGTGCGCGGCGCTGGCACGCCGCCGCGGCCCGCGTGGTATGGAACCCGGCCCCGGCGCCGGCGGCGCCCGTGCCCCCCGACGTCCTGGCCGCCGCCGAATTCATCGTGGTCAACGAGGTGGAGCTGGCGGCGCTGGCGGGCGTCACGGCGGCAACCGGGATGGCGCCGCTCGCCGCTCGCGCCGCCGGCTTCATGTCGGACGACGGGGCGGCGCTGCGCAACCTGGTGGTCACCATGGGAGCCGACGGCTGCCTGTGGGCACGCCGTGACGGTTCCGGGACCGTGGTATTGCACCGCCAACCCGCGCTGCCGGTCACCGCGGTCGACACCGTCGGAGCCGGCGACTGCTTCTGTGGCGTGTTCGCGGCGACCCTCGCCGCCGGCGCAACTCCCGCCGCGGCGCTGCACCGCGCCACCGCCGCGGCCGCGCTCGCGGTCCAGCGGCGCGGCGCACAGCCGTCGATGCCGCCGGCGGACGAGATCGCGGACTCGATGCGCAGGCTGCCGCTCGGGGGCGTGGTCGCCGCGCCGTGAGCCGAATGCGCCGCGGCCACCCGGAGCGCCGGCGGCGCCGGGTTGGCGCCGCCGGCGCTGTTCCGCTATGCTGTTGCCGGCGCCCCACGTTCGACGGCGTGCGCGCCGGATGCGCGCCGGTTGTTGCAATCGCCGTGTTTATTACCTATATATTACCGGGGCAGCGGATGCACCGCGCGAATGGCGCGCGTGCGACAGCCGCCGCACCGTCGATCACCTGACGTGAAACTTCGTGATTAGCAGGTATCAGCGACAGACCGTACCGGCAGCGGCGCGCATGCCGTCCGGAGCCGGCGTGCTGCCGCCATGCCGCCGGCGCAGAGAGGAGTGAATGGCAACGATCAAGCTCAAACGGGGATACGACATTCCTCTTGAGGGGGTCGCCGCCGCTGCGGTCGCGGACGCACCGGCGCCGACGACCGTGGCCATCAAACCGCGCGACTTCCACGGCCTGATCGCGCGGCTCGACATCGATGAGGGCGACTCGGTCAGGGTCGGCACTCCGCTGTTCCATGACAAGACGTTTACCGACGTACTGTTCACCTCGCCGGTGAGCGGCATGGTGGTCAACGTCAACCGCGGCGCCCGCCGCGCCATCGAGGAGGTGATCGTTCGCCTCGACGGCGGCAGCGGCGCCGACACCTTCGAGGTGCCGGGGCCGTCCGCCGGCCGCGACGCCGTGCTCGCCGCGCTGCTGCGTTCGGGCCTGTTTCCGTTTCTCGTGCAGCGCCCGCTGGCGCGGCTGGCCGACCCCACCGCCACGCCGCGCGACATCTTCGTTGCCGTGCACGACACCGCTCCCCTGGCGGCGCGCTCGGACATGCTGCTGGCCGGCCGCGAGGCGCACTTCGCCGCCGGCATCGCCGCGCTGGCCGCGCTGACCCCCGGTACCGTGCACGTTTGCATCGGCCCCGACACGCCGCCGCTGCCCGACCTGTCGGCGATCGGCAACGTGCAGGTGAACACCTTCGTGGGGCCGCATCCATCCGGCAACGCCGGCGTTCACATTCACCACCTGGCGCCGATCAGCGGGCGCGGAGACGTGGTGTGGACCTGCTGCCTGAAGGGCGTGCTGATGATCGGCGCCCTGTTCGCGACCGGCGCTATCGATCCGACCGTGACCGTGGCGGTGGCCGGTTCGGCGGTCCCCGATCCGTGCTACTTGCGCACCGTGCACGGTGCCCAGGTCGACGTTCTCGGCGGCGATCTGGCCGACGACCAGGTGCGCTTCATCTCCGGCAACCCGCTCACCGGGCGCCAGATCACTCCGGCCGGCTACCTGGGTTTTTTCGACAGTTCGCTCACCGTGCTGCCGGAGGTGGTGGAACCGGAGTTGCTTGGCTGGGTGCTGCCGGGATTCAAGGCCGGCAGCCGCTCGCGCACCTTTCTGTCGTCCTGGCTGGCGCGGTCGCGTCCGGTGCGCAAGCATACCGGCCTGCACGGCGGCGAGCGGGCGTTCATCGCCACCGGCATCTACCGCGAGGTGCTGCCGATCGACGTGCACCCGGAATTCCTGATGAAGAGCATCATGGCCGAGGACATCCCGGAGATGGAGGGCCTCGGCATCCACGAGATCGCGGAGGAAGATGTCGCGCTGTGCGAGTACATCTGCCCGTCCAAGATCGAGTGGCAACAGATTACCCGGCGCGGGCTCGACTTCATCGAGCGCGAAACGTAGGCGGCGGATTCTCGGAGCCGGAGGAGCAGGATGGACGTGCAGCAGTTGCTGAAGGGGTTGTTGGAGCGGGTCGAACCGCTGTTCGAAAAGGGCGGCAAGCTGGAGAAACTGTATCCGGCGTACGATGCGTTCGCGACCCTGGCGTTCGTGCTGCCGAACCGTACCCACGCCGGCGCTCACATCCGCGACGACTTCGACTCCAAGCGGATGATGGTGACGGTGATCTTCGCCCTTATCCCGTGCACGCTGGTGGGCATCTTCAACATCGGCTACCAGCGCCTGCTTGCGGAGTGCGGCGTGTCGGGTGCCGACGTGTGCGCGATGGGGGTCAGCTTCACGTTCGTGCAGGCGGTCGTGCAGGGGCTGATTCGCTTCCTGCCGATCCTGATCGTCACCTATGCCGTCGGGCTGGGCTGGGAGTTCCTGTTCGCGGTGATCCGCCGCCACGAGGTGAGCGAGGGGTTCCTGGTTTCCGGATTCCTGGTTGCGCTGATCGTGCCGCCGAGCATCCCGCTGTGGCAGCTCGCGGTGGCCACCACGTTCGGCGTGATCATCGGCAAGGAGATCTTCGGCGGCACCGGCATGAACATCTTCAACCCGGCGCTGGTGGTGCGCGCGTTCCTGTTCTTCGCCTACCCGGCGCAGATCTCCGGCGACCGGGTGTGGGTGGCCCTGGACGGCTACGCGGCGGCGTCGCCGCTGGCGGTGGTCGCCGAGGGTGCCGAAGCGCCGATCGTCGACGTGCTCGCCGCGCAGGGCGTAACCTGGCTGAACTCGTTCGTCGGGCTGATCCCCGGCAGCATCGGGGAGACCTCGACGCTGGCGATCCTGCTCGGCATCGGACTGCTGCTGATTACCGGGGTCGGCAGTTGGCGCATCATGGTCTCGATGCTGGCCGGCGGCGTGCTGATGGCCGCCATCCTGAATCTCGCCGCCCCCCACCCGGGCCACTTCCTGGCGCTTCCGATACACTATCACCTGACGCTGGGCGGCTTCGCTTTCGGTCTCGCCTACATGGCCACCGATCCGGTGTCCGCGTCCGCCACCGACACCGGCAAGCTGATTTACGGGTTCCTGTGCGGCGTGCTGTCGATCCTGGTGCGCATACTGAACCCGGCGTTCCCGGAAGGGGTGATGCTCGCTATCCTGTTCATGAACATGTTTGCGCCGCTGATCGATCACTTCGTGGTGCGCTCCAACGTCAAGAAGCGGCTGGCGCGCGCCGCGCTGCCGGCAGCGGCGGGCGCACGGGTCACGGAGTAACGAACGGTGAATCGCAGCAAACTCTATTCGGTGGTGTTCGTCCTGATCATCACGGTGTTCTGGGGCTTCGTGCTCTCCTTCGCCGCGACCTCGCTGCGCGAGCCGCAGCAGGCCAACGAGAAGCTGAACATGCGCACCAACATCCTGGTGGCACTCGGCCTGGTCGATCGCGACAACGACCTCGCCGACGAGGCGCTCAACGAGATCTACGACGAATCGGTGAAGAGCTTCCTGGTCGACCACGAGGGAAACGAAATTCCCGGCTCCAGCGCCGAGGGGGTGGACCTCGAGGAAGAGTTGGACAACCCGGATCCGGCCGCGTGGCGGCTGCCCGTATTCGTTGGCACCAAGGACGGCAACACGGTGTACGCCATCCCGGTGTTCGGCAAGGGCCTGTGGTCAACCCTGTACGGCTACCTGGCCTTGCAACAGGATCTCGACACCGTAGCCGGCATCACGTTCTACAAGCACGGCGAGACCGCCGGCCTCGGCGCCGAGATCGAGCAGGCCTGGTTCCAGGACAACTTTGTTGGAAAGAAAGTATTCGAGGGCAACGAGATACGCTCCATCGAGGTGGTCAAGGGCAAGGTCGGCGACGTGTACTCCAACCCCGCCGACCACACCTACGCGGTGGACGGCATCAGCGGCGCGAGCATGACCGGGCGCGGCGTGACCGACCTGCTCGACGAAAAACTCAACATCTACGGACCCTACATCAGACGGGTACGAGCCGAGACGGCTCAGGGGAGGTAAGGAATGGCAGACCCGAAGGTACTCCCGGTAGCACCGGCCATAGAGCGCGAGCCGCTGTTCTCGCCGCAGAACCGGACGGTGCTCAAGGATCCGCTGTCGGACAACAATCCCATCACCATCCAGGTGCTCGGCATCTGCTCCGCGCTGGCGGTGACCACGCAGGTAAAGCCGTCGCTGGTCATGGGGATCGCGGTGATCTTCGTACTGGTGTTTTCCAACCTGATCATCTCGCTGATGCGCAACCTGATTCCCAACAACGTGCGCATCATCGTGCAGATGACGGTGGTGGCGTCGCTGGTGGTGGTAGTGGACCAGGTGCTGAAGGCATACGCCTACGACGTGTCGCGGCAGCTCTCGGTGTTCGTGGCCCTGATCATCACCAACTGCATCATCATGGGCCGCCTGGAGGCGTTCGCGATGACCAACAAGCCGTGGCCGAGCGTGCTGGACGCCCTCGGCAACGGCCTCGGCTACGCCCTGGTGATCCTGGCCGTGGGCTTCTGCCGCGAACTGTTCGGCAGCGGCAAGATATTCGGGGTGCAGATCGTCCCGCACGCGCTGTACAACGCCGGCTACGTGGACAACGGGCTCATGGTGCTGGCACCGGGGGCGTTCATCCTGATGGGCCTGTTGATCTGGGCACAGCGCCGCATGAGCGGCTACGCCGAGGAGGCTTAGGCAATGGAACTGGTAAACCTGGCGCTCAAGGCGATCTTCGTCGAGAACATTCTGCTCGCCTTCTTCCTGGGGATGTGCTCGTTCCTGGCGGTGTCCAAGCAGGTCAAGACCGCCATCGGCCTCGGCTTCGCGGTAATCTTCGTGCTCGGCATCACCGTGCCGATCAACTGGGTGGTGCACGAGTTCCTGCTCAAGTCGGGTTCCCTGGCCTGGGTCAGCCCGGCCATGGCGGAGGTCGACCTGAGCTTTCTCAACTTCATCGCCTTCATCGCGGTGATCGCCGCCATGGTGCAGTTGGTGGAGATGGTGATCGAGAAGACCTCCACCGGCCTGTATCACGCGCTCGGCATCTACCTGCCGCTGATCACCGTGAACTGCTCGATTCTCGGCGGATCGCTGTTCATGGTGGAGCGCAGCTACTCGTTCAGCGAGTCGGTGGTGTTCGGCCTGTCCTCGGGCGTGGGCTGGGCACTCGCGATCATCGCGCTCGCTTCGATTCGGGAGAAGATCCGCTACTCCAACGTGCCGCCGGCGCTGCGCGGCCTGGGCATCACCATGCTGCTGACCGGCCTGATGTCGATCGGCTTCATGTCGTTCTCCGGCATCTCACTCTAGGGGGGACAGACGAACCATGTTGCAGGTATTGGGAAGCATCATCGTTTTCCCGGCCGTCATCGGCCTGCTGACGGTGGTATTGCTCGCCGCGGAGGCGCGCCTGCGTCCGCAGCGCAAGATCAAGATCACCATCAACGGCGACGAGTCCGGAGCCATTGAGACCGACGCCGGCGGCACGCTGCTCAACACGCTGTCGAGCAACGGCGTCATGCTGCCGTCCGCATGCGGCGGCGGCGGCACCTGCGGCGTGTGCCGCTGCCAGGTATTGGACGGCGGCGGCGACATCCTGCCGACCGAGCAGCAGCACATCAACTTCCGCGACGCCAAGGAGAACTGGCGGTTGAGTTGCCAGGTGAAGGTGCGCGACGACATGCAGGTGCAGGTGCCGGACGAGGTGTTCTCCATCAACAAGTGGCAGTGCGAGGTGATCTCCAACGACAGCGTCGCCACTTTCATCCGCGAGTTCGTGCTGCGCATGCCGGAGGGCGAGGAACTCAACCACCGCTCCGGCGGCTACATCCAGATCGAGGTGCCGGCGTACGAGATCGACTTCAGCAAGGATATCGACGTCGAGGAGGAGTACCGCGGCGACTGGGAGCAGATGAACCTGTTTGCGCTGGGCGCCAAGAACACGGTACCGATCCAGCGCGCCTACTCGATGGCCAACCATCCCGCCGAGGGCAACATCGTGATGCTGAACGTGCGCATCGCGACGCCGCCGCGCGGCATGGAGGTGCAGCCGGGCCTGGCCTCGTCCTACGTGTACGCCCGCAAGCCGGGCGACGTGGTGACCATCTCCGGCCCCTACGGCGAGTTCTTCATCCAGGAAACCGAGCGCGAGATGGTGTACATCGGCGGCGGTGCCGGCATGGCCCCGTTGCGTGCGCACATCTTCCACCTGTTCCACACGTTGAATACCGGCCGCAAGGTGTCCTACTGGTACGGCGCCCGCTCCAAGCGCGAGATCTTCTACGAGGATCACTTCCGCGCCATCGAGGAGAAGTTCCCGAACTTCTCGTTCCACATCGCGCTGTCGGAGCCGCTGCCGGAGGACAACTGGACCGGCCCGGTGGGCTTCATCCACCAGGTGGTGCTCGACGAGTACCTCGGCAAGCAGGACGCGCCGGAGGACATCGAGTACTACCTGTGCGGGCCGCCGCTGATGCTGACCGCGGTGCAGAAGATGCTGTACGACCTCGGCGTGGAACCCGAGATGATCCGCTACGACGAGTTCTAGGGATCTTCGGAATGCGACAGGCGCAGGCGACGGTCTCGGGGCGCTGATCTGGCTGCTCTTCCCGGCACGCTCGGCGTCGCGCCGCCGGCCGGTGGCCGGGACGCCGCCTTGCAGCGAATCTACGAGTCGATCGCCGGCGACCTGCGGCTGGTCGAGGCTGGCCTGCAGCGCCAGATCCGGGCACTGGCCGAGAACCACGAGAAGCTCATTGACCGCCACGCCTACCTCAAGGAGGTGATCGCCTCGTTGAGCGCCATGCGCGGCAAACTGCTGCGCCCGGCGCTGGTGCTGTTCAGCGGTCGCACGGTCCAGGGACCGAACGGAGGCTCCGCGCAGCCCGATTCGGCGTTGATCGCGATGGCGGTGGCCGCGGAACTGGTGCACGCCGCCTCGCTCATTCACGACGACATCATCGACCATGCTCTCATGCGCCGCGCGCACGCCGCGCTGTACCGCGAGTTCGGTACCAGCATCGCTGTCCTGGTCGGTGACGTACTGTACGCTCAGTTCTTCAGCCTGCTCGCGGAGTTGCCGCTTGCGGCCGGTCAGCGCCTGCGGCTGGTACAGTTGTTCTGCGCGGTTACCAAGACGATGAGCCAGGGTGAGATCTTCCAGCACGGCATCAAGCGCTACGGCCTGGATATCACGGTCGACGACTACCTGGCGATCATCCGCAGCAAGACCGCGGCGCTGATGTCAGCCTGCTGCGCCGCCGGGGCGCTGGTGGCGCGCGGCTCGGAACAGGAGGTCGCGGCAGCCGAAGAGTTCGGGCTGCAGTTCGGTCTCGCATTCCAGCTCATGGATGACCAGATGGACCAGGACGCGCTCGCCACCGACTTGGCGCCGGGCCGGCAGGCGCGCGGGCACGCCGAGTTGGCGCGCACTACGCTGGCGGCGCTGCCGCCGGGGCCGGCGCGCGCCGCCCTCCACCAGTTGACCGGCTTCGTACTCGCGCAGCGGTAACCGGATCCGGAATCGGTTCGAACTGCCGTTGTCGCGCAGCCGGAACGAGGCTACGCACCGGCGTTCGCGGCGTCGAACACGGATGCCACGTCGGCCGCGAATCCTTCGAGCAACGGAGAGACCGCCGACCCGCCGCGGGCGTACACGCCACGTTCGGCGTACGTTCCGCCCGTGAGCGTCAGCACGGTGATCGTTTCGTCGCGCGGATCTGCGATCCAGTACTCCGGAATGCCGGCCTCGGCGTAGTCGACCCGCTTGTCGACCAGATCCCGGCCGGGGTTGTCGGGGCTGACGACCTCCACTACCAGGTCCGCGCCGAGCCAGTAGCGGTCCTGAAAACGGTTGTCGTTGCGGTCCAGGAGGAGCAGGAGGTCGGGCTCGCGGAACTTGCCGGCGCGGATGCGCATGCGGAGCGGGGCGACCACCACGACGACGCCGCGCGGCTTGAGGTAGGCACGGAGCAGGTCGTAGAGGAACAGAAGGACGAGTTGATGGCTGGAGGTGGGCATCGGCAGTTCCTGGATGTAGCCATCGGTGAGTTCGATCAGACGGTTGCTGTGGTCGGTGAGCCAGAGGTAGGCATCGTCGCTCCAGGCACCCTGCGGCGGCAGGATGTCGTTCAACAGGGACGTCAGTGCGTCCTGCGTGGTCGCCAGAGCTGGCGCCGGGTCGTTCATCACCGCCATGCTATCCTCCGGTGCCGCCGTTTGCCCGCGCGGCCGTGCCGTCATTATAGCGCGTGGTGGGGCTGTGCGTGTTGTTCAGCGCAGCAGTTCTTCGCCGCTGAAGAAGCAGCCGATCTCGCTGGCGGCGTTGGCGTCGGAGTCGGAGCCGTGGCAGCAGTTGCGCTCGATCGACTCCGCGAAGCGCCGGCGGATGGTGCCGGGCGCGGCATCCGCGGGGTCGGTCGCGCCCATCGCATCGCGCCAGGCCGGGACCGCGTCGTCGCCCTCCAGGACCATCGCCACCGTGGTGCCGGACGTCATGAACGCCACCAGCGAGGCAAAGAACGGCCGTTCGCGGTGCACGGCATAGAACGCCTCCGCCTGGGCGCGGTTCAGGTTCACGCTCTTCATGGCGACGATCGCGAGGCCGGCGTCGAGCGCGGCGTCGATCACCTTGCCGGTCAGGCGGCGGTCGAATGCATCCGGTTTGATCAAGGCGAGGGTTCTTGTCAGGTTTGGCACGCCCGCAATATAGTGTGGCAGGCAACGCTCGATCAACTACCGATATGTAGGACATTGCGCGAACGACCGACAATTTGGTAGAGGTCAGTGGCATCCGTGGCGGTAGAACGGCCCCGATGCGCTTGGCCCGGAAATTGCTAGCTCAATCGTGACGCGGTCTATGTACGCGTCCATCACGAGGAGGAACACATATGGCACTCAAGACGCCCGGCGATGTAATGAAGCTGATCGCGGACGAAGGCGTGGAGGTGATCGACATTCGCTTCATGGACTTTCCCGGTCTGTGGCAGCATTTTTCGATTCCGTCGCGCGAGCTCGCGGAGGATGACTTCGAGGCCGGATTGGGGTTTGACGGCTCCAGCATCCGCGGTTGGCAAACGATCAACGAGTCCGACATGCTGGTGAAGCCGGTGCCCGAGACCGGTTTCATCGATCCGTTCATGGCGCGCAAGACGCTGGTGATGATCGGCAACATCAACGACCCGATCACCGGCCAGGACTACACCCGCGATCCGCGCAACATCGCGCGCAAGGCGGAGGCGTACCTGCGCTCGTCCGGCATCGGAGACACCGCCTACTTCGGCCCGGAGGCGGAGTTCTTCATCTTCGACGACGTGCGTTTCGACCAGAACGAGCACGAGGGCTACTACCACATCGACTCCGAGGAGGGCCGCTGGAACGCGGGGCGGGTGGAGAATCCCAATCTCGGCTACAAGCCGCGCTACAAGGAGGGCTACTTCCCGGTTCCGCCGACCGACAGCCAGCAGGATCTGCGCAGCGAGATGATGATGACGCTGGAGAGTATCGGCGTCCTGATCGAGGCGCAGCACCACGAGGTCGCCACCGCCGGCCAGGGCGAGATCGACATGCGCTTCGCCCCGCTGGTGACCATGGCCGACAACATGCTCAAGTACAAGTACGTGGTGAAGAACACCGCGCGGCGCTACAACAAGACCGCCACCTTCATGCCCAAGCCGCTGTTCGAGGACAATGGCAGCGGCATGCACACGCACATGTCGTTCTGGAAGGATGGCAGCAACCTGTTCGCCGGCGACGGCTACGCCGGGCTGTCCGAGATGGCGCTGCACGCCATCGGGGGCCTTCTGACCCACGCGGCGGCGCTCATCGCCTTCACCAACCCGACCACCAACAGCTTCAAGCGGCTGGTGCCGGGCTTCGAAGCGCCGGTGAACCTGGCGTACTCGCGGCGCAACCGCAGCGCCGCGATCCGGCTGCCGATGTACTCCACCTCGCCGAAGGCGAAGCGGATCGAGTTTCGCTGCCCGGATGCCTCCTCCAACCCCTATCTCGGGTTTTCCGCCATGCTGATGGCTGCCGTGGACGGCATCACCAACAAGATCCATCCCGGTGAGCCGCTCGACCGCGACCTGTATGACCTGCCGCCGGAGGAGCTTGCCAAGGTCAGGACCACGCCGGGCTCGCTGCGCGAAGCGCTCGACGCGCTGCGCGACGACCACGAGTTCCTGCTCAAGGGCGACGTGTTCACCGAGGACGTGCTCGAAACCTGGATCGACTACAAGATGGAGAACGAAGTGACCGCCATCGACCTGCGGCCCCATCCGTGGGAGTTCGCCATGTACTACGACATCTGAGCGTTCCCTCCCCGGATCCGTTCCGGGAGTGATCCGGTCCCCGGCTGCCCGAGCGCGCCGGGGATTTTTTTTGGCTCCGCCCGCTCGCGCCGGATGCCGGCATGCGTGCTGACGTGTACACTGGATGTGCCATGAAACCGCGGAGAGACGTGTTGGCGGAGCAACTTCCGGGGGTCGACGAGGCGTTCATCGATGCGCACCTGGCGCGCCTCGGCGAGGACTACTACGCGGAGTTCACGCCGCCGGAGGTGGTACGCCACGTCCGGCAACTCAGCCGCCTGAGTGCGGAGCGGCCGGTTGCCGTTCTGGCCGAGGCGGCCGCCACGCGGCGCGCGCCGGGAGCGGAACGAGATGGACCGGCGGACGGCGCCGAGCGGGGTGACGGCCCTGGGCATGAGCCGGTGGAGTGCACCATTCTGGCCGCGGACCATCCCGGCCTGTTCTCGCTGATCACGGGAGTGCTCGCCGCGGGCGGGTTCGCCATCGACTCGGGGGCGGCGTACACGTACGCCCGCGCCGCCGGCCCTGTCACCGGCGCCCCGCGGATGCCGCGCCGCGCCGTCGCCGCTCGCGGCGTGCGGCGCGGACGCCCGTTGCGCCGCACGCCGGCGACGCGCGCCATGATCGTCAACCGGTTCGTCGGCCGGCGCGTTACCGCCGGCGCCAGCGGCCAGAGCGTGGCAGCGTGGCGGCAGCAGACCGAGGGCCGCCTGGCCGAGGCGCTGGCCGACGTGGAGCGCGGCGCCCCCGAGGACGCCCGCCGGCGGGTCAGCGAACTGGTGGCAGATGTCATCCGCTCGCAATGGCAGGAGCCGCCGGTTCTGCATCCGGTGCGGATCGATATTGCCAACCAGGCGGCGACCTCCGCCACCCGGATGCGAATCGTCGCCGAGGACACTCCCCTGTTCCTGTACAGTCTCAGCTCGGCGCTGGCGCTGCACGGCGTGGTGATTCAGCGCGTGCGCATTCGCACCGAAGCCGGCCGCGTCGAGGACGTGATCGACGTGGTGGACCAGGCGGGCAGCCCGATCGGCGATCCCGAACTGCTCGACCAGCTCAAGCTGTCGGTCCTCCTCACCAAGCAGTTCGCCTACTTCATCGGCGTCGCACCCGACCCCTATGCGGCCCTGCGCCGCTTCGAGCAGCTTGCCGATACGATCGCCGACGTGCCCGCCGAAGGGCAGCTTGCCGGCCTGCTCGCCGATCCGCGCGTCATGGGCGACCTGGCACGGCTGCTCGGCAGCAGCGAGTTTCTGTGGGAGGACTTCATCCGCCGCCAGTACGAGACCCTGCTGCCGATGCTGACCGGCCAGCGGCGTGCCGCCGGGCGTGACGATGCGACCGTGGCGCAGCGGCTGGAGAGCGCCGTTGCCGCCGCGTCCACCGCGGACGACCAGGTGGCGGCCCTCAACGCGTTCAAGGACCGCGAGGCGTTTCTCATCGACCTGGACCACATTCTCGATCCGGATGCGAGCGTCGCGCGGCTCGCGGGGCGGTTGACCCGGTTGGCGGAGTGCGTCGTGGAGAGCGCCCTGCGGCTGGCCGAGGAGGAACTGCGACCGCGCTTCGGCACCGCGCGTACGCTCGGCGGCATCGCGACCCGCCCCGCGGTGCTGGGATTGGGCAAGCTGGGCGGCGGCGCGCTCGGCTACGCCTCCGACATCGAGCTGATGTTCGTGTTCAGCGACCACGGCTATACCACCGGGCCGGAGCAGATCGGCAACGCCGACTACTACGAGCGGCTGGTGCAGGCCACCGTGCAGCGGATCGGCGCCAAGCGCGAAGGGATCTTCGAGGTCGACCTGCGGCTGCGCCCCTACGGTGCCGCCGGACCGCGCGCCGTGAGCCTGGAGAGCTTCGCCGACTACTACGGACCCGGCGGGGCGGCGCTGGCGTACGAGCGGCTGGCGCTGATCCGGCTGCGTGCCGTTGCCGGCGACCGCATCCTGGGCGCGCGCATGGAGCGGCTGCGCGACGAACTGGTGTACCGCGCCGGTGCCATCCCGCTCGACGAGGTGCACGAGATGCGCCGCCGGCAGGTGGCCGAGCACGGCTCGGGCGAACGCCTGAACGCCAAGTTCAGTCCGGGCGCGCTGGTGGACGTCGAGTACGCCGTGCAGATGCTGCAGGTGCGCTACGGCCCGGAGCATGCCGTGCTGCGCACATCGAGCGTGCATCGTGCGCTGCGGGCGTTGGCGGAGGAGGGGATTCTGGCGGCTGCGGAGGCGGAGCAGGTGCGCGGCGCGTACGACTTCTACCGGCGCCTCATCAACGCGCTGCGCATGTGGCGCGGCTCCGCGCGCGACCTGCATCTGCCGCCGGCCGGGTCCGCCGAGAGCGGCCATCTCGCGCGCCGCATGGGCTACCGCGACAGCGGCGAACGCAGCGCGCCGCAACACCTGTACCTGGAGCTGGAGCAGCGCCGTGCCGAGGTGCGGCGCTTCATCGACACCCATCTCGGGCACGGCATCCTGGGCGCCGGCAGCGTCAGCGGCATCGGCGACCTGGCCTTGATCCTGGCCGCGGCGGGCGAGCCGCCGCCGGAGGCCGCGCCGATCTTCCGCCGCCTCGGTTTCGCGCACCCGGAGCGCGCCGTCGCCAACCTCGCGCGGTTGGTGCGGCATGCTCCGGACGCCACCGAGTTCGCCCGCCTGGCGGTGCTGGCGGCCGATCAACTGGCGGTGCAGTCCGACCCCGACCGCGCGCTGAACAACTGGGAACGCTACGTTGCCGCCCTCGGCAACCCCGAGCACCACTTCCAGTTGATGCTGCTGCAGCCGATGCGGCTGGACCTGCTGGTACGGATCTTCGCCACCAGCCAGTTCCTGGCCGACGCGCTCGTGCGCCGCCCCGACCTGTTCGACTGGGTCACCGAGCCACGGCGGCTGCATCGCCGGCGGCGCATCGAGGACGTGGTGGGCGACCTCGACTTCGGCTCCGACTGGCTGGCCCGGATCGATGCCGTGCGCCGCCGCGAGATCCTGCGCATTGCGATCCGCGACTACTGCCTCGCCGCGCCGGCCACCGACGTCATGCACGAACTCTCGGTGGTGGCGGAGGCGCTGATCAGCGCCGCGGTAGACAAGCTGACCGCCGACCAGCCGGCGGTACGCACCCGCGCCTGCGTGCTGGCGTTCGGCAAACTGGGCGGCGAGGAACTCAATTACAGCTCCGACATCGACCTGGTGGCGTTGTACGACGATCGCGACTTGCCGGACGCGCAGCGCGGCGCGGTGGCGCAGGCGGTCGGGGATCTGGCTCGCTCGCTGGACCGGGTGCTGGCGGCGCGCGCGGACGAGATGGCCGCCTACCGCGTGGACTGGCGCCTGCGCCCCTACGGCGGGTCCGGCGAACTGGCGCACTCGTTCAGCTCGCTGGCCGCGTACTACGCCGGTCCCGCCAACGACTGGGAGGTGCAGGCGCTGTTGCGCATGCGCCCGGTGGCGGGCAATCGTGCCGCCGGCGAGGCGCTGCTGGCGGAAGCGCGTGGTGCATTCGCGCGCTTCGGCGACGACGCGTCGACGCGCGGTGCGCGCGCCTTCGCCACCATCGAACGGCTGCGCGACCTGGCGGTGGCGGAGCACGGCCAGAGCCGGCTGCGGCGCGGACAGGACATCAAGTCGGGCGTCGGCGGTATCCGCGACATCGAATTCCTGGTGCAGGGGCTGCAGTTGCAGCACTTGCCGGCGCACCCGGAGCTGGTGTGCGGCAACACGGTAACCGCGCTCCACCGCTTGCAGCGGGTTGGGGTGCTCGGCTCCGACAGCGCGGACCTGCTGCGCGAGGACTACCTCTTTCTGCGCAACCTGGAGCACTTCCTGCAGGTGTTCGAGGATCGCCAGGTGCACGTGCTGCCGAGCGCTCCCGACTCGCTCGCCACCCTCGCGCGGCGCATGCTCGGCGCCGGCGCCACCGCCGAGCAGTTCCAGAGTCTGCTCGCGACCGTGACCGCGCGCGTGCGGGCCGCCTACCTGCGCGTGGTGACCGAGGCAAAAGAACAGGCGGCCCGCCAATCCCCCGCCTGCTGACCTGCCGGCGGGTTGGCGGACCGCTGTCGGGCGGCCGGGGACCGGGTCAGCCGATGGCCACCTTGCCCACCTCGCCCGAACGGATGCGTATGCACTGGTTGAGTTCGACCACGAAGATCTTGCCGTCGCCGATCTCACCGGTGCGCGCGCCGCGCACCACCGCGTCGATCGCGCGCTCCAGGAATTCGTCGTTGACGGCAATCTCCATGCGCACCTTCTTGAGCAGATTCACTTCGATCTGGACGCCGCGATAGGTCTCGGTGTAGCCCATCTGCTGCCCGCATCCGAGCGCGTTGGTCACCGACATCTTGCCGACATCCTCCTTGAACAGCTCCTGCTTCACGTCATTCAGCTTGTGCGGCTGAATGTAGGCGATTATCAGTTTCATCGTTCCGCTCCTATAGCGTGTCGTGTACACCTCGAAGTCGGTGTACGCCTCGGCGCCATGCTCTTCGAGATCCAGTCCGCGCAGCTCCTGGTCGCGGCTCACGCGCAGGCCGACGGTGGCCTTGATCACGCTGAATAGTACCAGAGAGGTGACGAATGTCCACGCGAACACGGCCAGCACGCCGACAATCTGGATGCCGAGCTGGCCGAAGCCGCCACCGAAGAACAGCCCGTTGGTGCCGCCGAATTGCTCCTGGGCGAACAACCCCACCGCCAGCGTGCCCCACGCACCGACCACGCCGTGCGCGGAGATGGCGCCCACCGGATCGTCGACCATGAGCACGCGGTCGATGAACTGCGCCGCCAGCACCACCAGCACGCCGCCGAGGAAGCCGATCACGACCGCGCTGCCCGGCGAAACGTTGGCGCAACCCGCCGTGATGGCGACCAGGCCGGCGATTGCGCCGTTGAGGGCAAACGTGGGATCGGGCTTGCCGGAAATGATCCAGGCCAGCACCAGCGCGCCCACCACGCCGGCGGCCGCTGCCAGGTTGGTGGTGACCGCGATGGCCGCGATCGACAGGTCGGTGCCCGCGACCGTGCTGCCGGCGTTGAAGCCGAACCAGCCGAACCACAGCAGGAACACGCCCAGTGCCGCCAGCGGCAGGTTGTGGCCCTGGATGGCGTTCACGATCACGGTTCCCTTGCCGTGGGTCCCGTTGCCGTTGCGCACGTACTTGCCTTCGCGCGCGCCGAGCACGATCGCGCCCGCCAGCCCGGCCCAGCCGCCGACCGAGTGCACCACCGTGGAGCCCGCGAAGTCGATCATGCCCAGGTTGCCGAGCCAGCCGCCGCCCCAGATCCAGTGCCCGACCACCGGGTAGATCAGCGCGGTGATGAACACCGAGTATACGAGGTAGGCCTTGAACTGGGTGCGCTCGGCGACCGCACCGGAGACGATGGTGGCCGCGGTAGCCGCGAATACCACCTGGAAGATCCAGAACGTGAAGTCCGAAATCCCCTCCGAAACGTCCACCACGGCGCCGCCGAGGAAGAACTTGTCGGTGCCGATCAGGCCGGCGGCGTCGGCGCCGAACATGATGCCGAAGCCGACCGCCCAGAACGCCAGCGAACCGAGCGAGAAGTCCATCAGGTTCTTCATCATGATGTTGGCCGCGTTCTTGGCCCTGGTGAAGCCGGTCTCCAGCATGGCGAAGCCGGCCTGCATCAGGAACACCAGCACCGCGGCCACCAGCGTCCACACGGTGTCGATCGCTACCGCGTTGGCGACCGAGTCGGCGAAGGCGGATACGGAGCCGAGCACCAGGAGCGCGCCGGCTATGACGAACAGTCGTCTCATGTTGTCAGGTCCTCCTTGAAAGGAACAGTTGTGATGCCGTCCACCAAGCAACATCCGTGCCAAATGGAGTGCCAGCGTGCCCGGAGCGACCTGACATCGAACCTCGCGGACTGTTTGCCTACGTTTTGGTGGGAATGAAGAGTGGTCCCTACAAAGATGTCAGCGCCGACGCTCTGCGGGCGATCAACTCTTGTAGATGGCGGGATCGATCCGGTACTTGCGCACGCGCAGGCCCATGATGCGTTCGCTGACCATCAGCGAGCGTGCGGCGCGCGCCATGTTGCCGCGTGCCCACTTCAGCGCGTCCTGGATCAGCTCCCGCTCGATGGCGCCGACGGCGCTCTGCAGGCTGCCGCGCGGAGTGGTGCCGCTCGCCTCCGCCGTTTGCAGGGTGGGCGGCAGGTGGTGACCGTGGATCACGTCGTCGTTGCTCAGCAGTACCGCGCGTTCGATGCAGTTCTCGAGCTCGCGCACGTTGCCCGGCCAGTGGTAGCTCATCAGCATGTCGATCGCCGGCGTGGTGATGCGCTTGATCTCCTTGCGGTGCTCGCGGCCGTAGCGGGCGACGAAGAAGTCGGCGAGCAGCAGCAGGTCGGTCTTGCGCTCCCGCAGCGGCGGAATGTGGATCGGAAACACGTTGAGCCGGTAGTACAGGTCGGCGCGGAATCCGCCCGACTCGATGAGTTCTTCGAGGTTGCGGTTGGTGGCGGCGATCACGCGTACGTCGCTGCGCAGGGTGGCGTTGCCGCCGACCCGTTCGAACTCGCCCTCCTGCAGGACGCGCAGCAGTTTGACCTGGGTGGCCGGCGACAGATCACCGATCTCGTCGAGGAACAGCGTTCCGCCGTGCGCCAGCTCGAAGCGCCCCTTGCGGGTGGAAACCGCGCCGGTGAACGCGCCGCGCTCGTGGCCGAACAGCTCGCTCTCGATCACCGACTCCGGCAGGGCGGCGCAGTTCACCTTGATGAACGGCTTGGCGGCGCGCGCGCTGTTGTAGTGGATGGCATGCGCCACCAGGTCCTTGCCGGTGCCGGTCTCGCCGCGCACCAGGACCGTGGTGTCGCTGCGCGAAACCTGTCCCACCAGGCGGAACATGCTGTTCATGCCCTCGGAGTTGCCCACCAGGTTCTTCGGCCGGAACCGGTCCTGCAACTCCTCCTGCAGGCGGTTGTTCTCTTCGAGCAGCATGCGCCGCTCCTCGTGCGCGGCCTGGCGCAGCTTCACCGCCTGCGAAATCATGGAGGCGATGATCGACAGCAGCCGTACGTCCTCCGAGAACGGGGCCTGGGGCGGAAACAGCTTGTCGGTACTCAGCGAGCCGATCACCGAGTTGCCGGACTTGATCGGAACACAGATGAAGGACAGCTCGGCGAGCTGCGGATTGCTGGCCGCCCCGGTGCGGTGCACCATGCCCGGTTCGTCGGCGATCTTGCGCACCACGGCCGGCTCGCCCGACTGAATCACCCGTCCGGTCACGCCCTCGCCGATCTTGTACAGGCCGCGGCGCTGCTGGCTGGCCGACAGTCCGTACGCCGCTTCGATGGAGATCCGCTCGGTGGTGCGGTTGACCAGGCTCAGCACGCCGAGCCGAATCTGCATGTGGTGTCCGAGCGCTTCGAGCACCGGGTGCACGACATCGCGCAGGTTGAGACTCGAGTCGAGGATTCGACTGATGTCGAACAGCAGCGTAAGTTCGTTGACCTCGCTTCGAACCGTGGGGGTGGACACAGCCGTCATGGACGCCACCGAAGCGTAGCTTGAACGCGGTTGGTTGCCAACCCGGCGCCGGTGCATGCTGGTGTATGCGGGCGGCCCCGGACGCGTTGGCGATCCGTTGACACTGCGGCTCGGCTCGGCAAACAGTGGCGGCGATGAATCCCAGCAATCCCAGCAATCCCATTGCCGAGCAACTCAATCGGAAGCTCGCTGACACTCCCATCCTCGATCTGCTGTCCGACTTCGGACGCCGGCTCTATTTCCCGCGCGGGGTGGTGGCGCAGACTGCCGAGGCGGCGCGCGACGCGCACCGGTTCAATGCCACGGTAGGCATGGCGACCGACGGCAGCGAGCCGTTGTACCTCGCCTCCATTCGCCGCCTGATACCGGACCTCTCGCCGGAGGAGATTTTCGCCTATGCCCCCACCGGCGGGCTCCCTGAGCTGCGCCGCCGGTGGCGTGACGAGATCGCCGCCAAGAACCCCGGCCTGCGCGGTCCGGCATCGCTGCCGATGGTGACCAGCGGCCTGACCCACGGCATCACGGTCGCCGCCGACCTGTTCGTGGAGCGCGGCGACCTGGTGATCGTGCCCGACCTGTTCTGGGGCAACTATCGGCTCATCGTGGAGGAACGCCGCCAGGCACGCCTCGCCACGGTACCGTTCTACGGTGCGAACGACAGCCTCGGCGTGGACGCGCTGGCCGGCGCCGTGGGCGAGATTCCGGCCGGCGGCAAGGCGGTGCTGGTGCTGAACTTTCCGAACAATCCAACCGGCTACACCCCCACGACGGCGGAGATGGCCGCCCTCGCCGACCTGCTGCGCGCGGCCGCATCGCGCGGCGTCAACCTGGTGGTGATCTGCGACGACGCCTACTTCGGCCTGTTCTTCGAATCGGAGAGTTGCCGCGAGTCCCTGTTCGCGTACCTCGCGGATGCCGACGAGCGCCTGCTCGCCGTCAAGGTGGACGGCGCCACCAAGGAAAACTACGTGTGGGGCTTTCGCATCGGCTTTCTCACGTTCGCCGCCCGCGGCCTGACCGACGGCCACTTCGCGGCGCTGGAACAGAAGGTGATGGGGGCGGTGCGGTCGTCGGTGTCGAGTTCGAGCATGCTCGCCCAGAGCCTGCTGCTGCGGGCGATGCGCACCGGCAGCTATCACGCCGAGCAGCAGGCCAACCTGGCCGCCATCGCGGAGCGTTACCGCCGGGTGCGCGCCATTGTCGGCGCCCGCGCCGGCGACGGCGGGCCGGTGCAGCCGCTGCCGTTCAATTCGGGCTACTTCCTGACCCTGCGGGTGGCGGGCGGCAAGGCGGAAGTGTTGCGTCAGGAGTTGCTGCGCCGCCGCGGGGTGGGCACCATTTCCGTGGGCGACGACTACCTGCGGGTGGCGTTCTCGACCGTGGCGAGTGCCGACCTGGAGGCCCTGTTCGAGGAGATCTACTCCGTTGCCCGGGAGGTGGCGGGCGGCTCCTGACCAGCCGCGGCGTGTTGTGGATGGCGCGCGCCGGCGCGCGTGCGGCGGCGCCCCGCCGGCACTGGCCGGTGGCCGCCTGCGCCGCGCTGTTGGTTGCGGCGGCGGGTTGCGCACGCCCGGCGGCGGTGGTCGAGTTGTGGAGCGACCGCGCCGAGCTGGCGGCATACGTCGACGCGTTCAACGCGGCCGGCGGGCCGGTCAAGGTGGCACTCACCTACGCGCCGCACCCGGGGGGCCGGTTGATGAGCGGCGCGGCGGCACCCGACCTGGTGTTCGGTTCCGGCCTCGCGAGTCCGGAGCTGCACCGTTTGCTGGCACCGCTCGACCGCCTGCTGCGCAGCCGGCCGGCGGCCGACGAGTACTATCCGGAACTGCTCGCCGCCGGTGCCGCCGGCGGCCGCCAGTTCACCCTGCCGTTTTCCTTCAACCTGCCGGTAGTGGTGTTTGCACGCGCGGCGCTGCCGGACATCGACCAGTTCGTGCTGTCGGACGCGGAGATCCGGCGGCTTGCCGACGAGTTCGAAGCGCACGCGCGGTCGCTCGACGAAGCACAGCCGGGTGGGCGTGATCCCGAGTCTGCTGGGGACGAGCCGCCGCTGCCGGGCAGGGTCGGGATCCCGGTGCTGTGGAACGAGGGGCTGATCTACCTGCTCGCCCAGGCGCGGGGCGCCGGATTCGCGGCCGCCGAGGAGGGCACGGTGGCGATCGACCCGGCGCGGCTTGCGGCCACGGTGGCGGCGGTTCACGACTGGCTGCAATCCGGCCCCGGCGGCATTGCCGGCCACCGGCGGTTTGCCGACGTCTACCTGCACCTGCCCCTCCACCAGTTGGTGATCGAGGGGCGCATTCTGCTGTTCGTGACCGACATTGCCAGTTACGCGCGCATTCCGGAGGAGCAGCGCGAGCTGCTCGACTTCCGCTGGTTGACGGTGGATGGCCGCATCCCGCTGCTGGAGGACTATCGCTCGTTTGCGGTGCCGGCAGCGGCCGACAACCCCGCCGGTGCGGCACTGTTCTTGCGCTGGATTTCGCAGCCCCCGATACAGGCGCACCTGCTGGAGGCGGCGAACTTCACGTGGCTGCGCGGTTTCGGTCTTGCCGGCGGCTTCCCGGCACTGCGCGAGGTGAGCGAGCGCGTGCTGCCGCGCTCGCACCCGTTTCTCATCGGGCGCCTGCCCGATGCGGCGCTGCTGCGCGTACCGGAGCCGCCGCCGGTCGACTGGGCCGCGGCGCGGAGGGAGCTGGTGGAACCGTGGCTGCGCGCCGCCGCCGTCGCCGGGTCGCTGCCGCCGCCGGGGCAGCCGCGGCTTGCGCAGGCGGTCAGCCGATGGCGCCGCACCGTCGACGCACCCTAGCGGCGCGCGGCGGAATCCGGCTGCAGGGGCGCCATGTGCGTTGACATAATGGTTCGCTTTCGTTACCGTCGGTAGCGCAGCTATTCGCAAATATGAAATACCGGCACATCGGTTGACCGGCATCGCCGGCCCACCGAACGCCGGCAACAAGGAGCAGGAAATGGCGAATGTCGAGCTCAGGAACGTCACCAAGGTATACGAAGGCGGCGTGAAGGCGGTGGATGCCGCCAACATTGCCGTCAGCGACAAGGAGTTCGTGGTACTGGTAGGGCCGTCCGGTTGCGGCAAGTCGACCACCTTGCGCATGATCGCGGGCCTGGAGGAGATCACCTCCGGTGAACTGCTCATCGACGGCAAGATCATGAACGACGTCGCGCCGAAGGATCGCGACATCGCGATGGTGTTCCAGAACTACGCCCTGTATCCGCACATGTCGGTGTACGAGAACATGGCGTTCGGCCTCAAGATCCGCAAGTACGCCAAGAAGGAAATCGACGTGCGCGTGCATGAGGCCGCCGGTATTCTCGATATCGAGGAGTTGCTCGACCGCAAGCCGAAGGCACTGTCCGGCGGGCAGCGGCAGCGGGTCGCCGTGGGCCGGGCAATCGTGCGCAAGCCGAAGGTGTTCCTGTTCGACGAGCCGCTGTCCAACCTCGACGCCAAGCTGCGCGTGCAGATGCGGGCGGAGATTTCCAGCCTGCACTCGCGCCTCCAGGCAACCATGATCTACGTCACCCACGACCAGGTCGAGGCGATGACGATGGGCGACCGCATCGTGGTCATGCGGGACGGCCTCATTCAGCAGATCGGCACGCCGCTCGGGCTCTACAATCAGCCGGTGAACCGTTTCGTTGCCGGGTTCATCGGCTCCCCGCCGATGAACATCGTCACCGCCAAGGTAGTGGAGTCTGGCGGCCGGCTGACGATCGACGAAGGCGACTTCCAGATTCAGCTTGAAGGCGAGATGGCCGATTCGCTGCGCGCGCACGTCGACAAGGACGTGTTGTTCGGCATTCGGCCCGAGGATCTGCTGTATGACGAAAGCCCGGCGCAGCAGAACAACATCAAGGCGCGGGTCGAGGTGGTGGAGCCGCTCGGCGCGGAGATCCACCTCTACGTAAGCACGTCGCAGAACCAGATCATCGCCAGGGTTCCGCCTCGGCACGACTTCCAGGTCGGTGAGGAGGTGAACCTGCACGCGGACGTGTCCAAGCTGCACGTGTTCGACATGGAGAGCGAGGCCGCCGTCGCCCAGCCGACTGGGGTGCGCGCGTGATGAGCGTACGTGAACACTAGGTTGATACATCGGAACGGTGCATGAAGATACATAGGCTTGCCCTCGCCATCCTGCTGCCCCTGTCACTGGTCTACTGCGCAACCACGCCGCCCGGAATGGAGGGCGGCAGGGACCCGTCCGGGACACCGGCGGCGTCCGGCAACCTCGCCGAAGAGTTGCGGCAGGCCCGCGTCGCGATTGCCCGTGCCGCCGAGGCGGACGCGGCGACCTACGATCCGGTCACGCTGCAGGAGGCGCGCGACGCTCTTGCCGAGGGCGAGCGGTTGCAGTCCAGCGACCCGAAGGCGGCTCGCGAAGCCCTGATGCTGGCGTCGCTGAAGGCGAATACCGCTTACCAGAACGCGCTCGGTCTGGCGCAGCGGGCCCTGGATCTGCAGATGACCGATCTCCTGGAGCAGCTTCGCGAGAATCAGGTGGATCAGTTTGAGCCGGAGGAATATGCCGACGCGGTCAGCGCCGTTACCGACGCGCGCGACCTGTTCGCGGCC
This sequence comes from Spirochaetia bacterium, assembly GCA_965208575.1. Taxonomy (GTDB): domain Bacteria; phylum Spirochaetota; class Spirochaetia; order SZUA-6; family Bin103; genus Bin103. The sequence goes on from CBDBOV010000005.1 coordinate 686,629, forward strand.
GGCCGGCTGTCCGACGGCGCCGACACCGCGACGGACGCCATCGCACGCATGGAGCAGCTTCGCGACATGGTGGCCGATCAGCTTGCCCGGGTGCTCGAATTGAAGAGCGCAAGCGAAGGGTTGATGGACCGCATCGAGGCGGAGGGTTCGCGCCTCGGAGCGGAAGCGCAGGTCGCCGAGTTGCAGGAGCGTTACGAGGCGGGCAAGGACGCTCTCGATGGCTTTGCCCTCGCCGACGCCGAGCGCAACTTCGGGGCGGCACGCAGCGCCGGCCGCGCCGCGTTGCCGGCCACCGACGGCGGTGCCGGCGAAGTGACCATGGCGCAGGCCGACGAAATGATGCTCGTGGTGATGAACGAGCTCGAGGCCGCCTCCATGCTGGACGTGATCACCGACGACGAGATCGTGGTGGAGCCGGCGCCGTGGAAGGGCTCCCCGTACCTGGAGGACGGCGACGCCGGGCCGGACAGCGCCGCGCGCGAGGCGCTGCAGGCGATGGTCGGAGCCGGTGTCGAGGACGTGTCGCAGCACGTTCTGCTGGAACACGCCAAGGAGTTGTGGCGGCTGGGCGTCGACCGGCGCAACGCCGGCGAATACCGGCGTGCCGTGATCTACTTCGAGCAGGCGCGGCGCTACGGCGCGGCATTTGCCGAGTTCGCGGTCACGCAGATCTACACGGTGCGCTTGATTCCCGAGCGGCGCGAGTCGCTGTGGCGGATTGCGGAGTACGACTTCATTTACGGAAATCCATGGCTGTGGCCCAAGATCTGGCATCGGAATCGCAAGCTCATCCAGAATCCCGACCTGATCTTTCCCGGCTGGCAGCTCTACATCCCGCCGCGCTGACCGCGCGCGGCGGGAGACCGTGGCAGGGCGTCCGTTGCCGTTGCGCTCCGAAACCCGCTTTGCAGGGACGGCGCGCCCGTTGCTGTGTCTCAGCCTGACCGAGCCGACCCTCGGCGCGTGCCTCGACCAGGTGCGCGCCTGTCGGCACCTGGTCGACCTGGTGGAGTTGCGCGTCGACCTGCTGCACCAGGGGCAGTGGGCCGGTGTCGCTCGCTTCGCGACCGAGTGCCCGCTGCCGGCGATGTGCACCATTCGCCGCACCCGCGACGGCGGCGGGTGGATAGCGCCCGAGGCGGTTCGCCGCCGGCTGCTGACCGCCGCCGCCGGCGCCCGATTCCGCTACCTGGACCTTGAATCCGACCTGCCGACCGGCGCCGTCCCGCTGCCGCGTCGAGGACCGCGCATCATCCGCTCCCTGCACGACACCACCGGCACGCCGGCGCGCCTTCCGGCGCTGCTGCGCGCGCTGCCGCGCAACGGGCGCGAGATTCCGAAGCTCGCGGTAACGCCGCACGGCTGCGCCGAGCTGGCGCGCATCGTGGCGGCGGCGCAGGCGGCACCGCGGCCGCACATCGTGCTCGGCATGGGATCCTGCGGCGTTGCCACGCGGCTGCTCGCCGCCAAGCTGGGCTCCTGGCTGACGTTTACCTCCGCCGGAGGGCGAGCGGCGGCGCCGGGACACCTGGACCCGCACACCATGCAACACCGCTACCGCTTCCATGCCATCGGCGCCGCCACCCCGGTGTACGGCCTGATCGGCAACCCGGTCGCCCATTCGCGGTCGCCGGAGATTCACAATCGCGGCATGGCGGTTGCCGGGCTGCCCGCCGTGTACGTGCCGTTCCTGGTCGATGACGTGGGCCGGTTTCTCGATCTGGCTCCGTCGTTGGGCGTGCGTGGTCTGTCGGTGACCATCCCGCACAAGGAGACGGTGATGGCCTTGCTGCACCGCGCCGATCCGTCGGTCAGCGGCGCCGGTGCGTGCAACACCGTGGTGCTCCAACAGGGTCGCTGGGCCGGCTACAACACCGACGCGGCCGGCTTCATGGAACCGCTCGCCGGGCCGTTGGCGCGCGGGGGCATCCGCCGAGCCACGGTAATCGGCGCCGGCGGTGCTGCCCGCGCCATCGTGTGGGCGCTGCGCGAGGCCGGGGTCGACGTGCTGATCGCCAACCGCACGCTGCCGCGAGCGCGAGCGCTGGCGGCCCAGATGTCGGCGGCGGCGGTGGCGCTGACCGCCCCCGACCTGGCGCAGCGCGTGTCGGACTACGCGGACCTGATTGTGCAGGCCACCAGCATCGGCATGGAACGGCATGGCGACGGGGCGCAGGCAGCGATGCGCGATCCGATCGCGCAGGTGCCGCTCACCGGGCGTGAGATCGTGTACGACATCGTGTACGCCCCGCCCGAGACGCCGCTCCTGGCGCGCGCACGCGCGGCCGGCTGCACGCTGGTGTTCGGTCACGAAATGCTGCTCGGGCAGGCATACGAGCAGTTCCGCCTGTTCACCGGCGTGCCGTACCCCGCGGTCGAACGCAGCCGCCTGAGTACGTTGCTCGGACCGGATTGACCCCGCCGCCGGTCAGCGGTCTTCAAGGCAACCGCTTGGTGCGTCGATCATTGAAAGGAGAAGCACGGTGCGCGGCGCCACCGGGAGGTGAGCGGGTTGCCGGACGGCCGCGGCGCACGTCGGGCCGGTGCCCGGGACGCGAGGGGGGCAAATGGATTCGAGAAATCGGCTCTGGTGGGTCATGGGAGGGGTCGCCCTCCTGCTGGTGGTCGTGCTGACCGGAGGGCTGTACTGGTTGCGCCCGGTCGACAGCGTGGCGCGGGCCGACCTCGCCTTGCCGCGGCCTGCGCAGGACGCCCAACCGTTCGAGTTCGTCGCCACGCCGGGTGTGGCGGCGGCTCCCGAGAGGCCGCCAGGGGAGACGCCGACCGGCGAACCGGCCGCCGCCGACACCGCCGACACCGCCGACACCGCCGGCACCGCCGGCGCGCCCGACAGCTCGCCGGCATCCCCGCTGGCGGCGGCGCCGGCGGCGGCCGGGGAAGCCGCCGCCGACTCGCGGCAGGTTGCCGCCCGCCAACCGAAGCCGCGCATTACGCTTGACACGCAGGAGCCGGCCGGCGCCGCCGCCACCCCGGCCGCCGCCCCCGAGGTGCGTGCCATCGCCACCACCAGCGCGCGCACCGGGTCTGCCGACGCGCCGGCCGTGGCAGCGCCGGCGGCGGCGGCGAAGCGCAGCGTGCCGCTGGCGAAGCTCGCACCCAAGCTGCCACTGCACGAGTTCTGGGTACAGGTGGGCAGCTTCGCCAGCCGAGCGCGCGCCAACGCCCTCGAGCAGCGCCTCAGCGACCACGGCATCATCAGCCGCGTCAGCACGCGGTCCACCGACGCGGAGGTATTCTTCCGCGTGCGCGTCGGCCCGTACGGCAGCCGCAAGGAGGCGGAGAAATTCCTGGCGTGGGTGCAGCAGGTGGATGGAATGGACGGCAGTTACATTTCGGAGGTGCGCAACTCCGGCGGCTGATGCGCCGGCCGCGGCCGGCGGCGCGCTACGTTCCGAGCGACAGGGCGACCGCGCTGCCGACGCCGATCAGGGCCACGAGCAGCGCCACGGCAAGCCGCTGCCATAGCTGCCGGCGATAGGTGGTGTTGACGTTGCGGTAACCGACAAAGCTCACCAGCGTGGCACGCCCGAGCAGCACCAGCGGCAGCAGCAGTGCGGCGGCCACCAGGTCGACCGGGAGCGGGGCGAACAGCGTCAGCGCCACGAACGACTGTGCCGGTTGCAGGTACAGGCTGGCCACGAGGCGAACGATCCACACGGGGGCCAGGACGACCCACAGCAACGAGTGCCAGCGGTTGCGAGCCAGGTTGGCGAGCAGGACGCACAGCAGCGCCCAGACGAACGGATAGGCGAGCGCGACGTTCACTGTCGCCGCCGCCGCTACCACGACGAGCAGCATCACCGCGGCCGCGGCAAGGTAGAAGCTGGCGATCGGCGCCCGGCGATCCTGGTCCAACCATCGGCGACCGATCGCGTAGTGCGCGAGCGCGGCGACCAGCGCGGCCAGGCCAAGCTTCAGGGCCAGGAACAACAGCGGCGCTTCATGCCACAGGAGCGGGTTCCGTGCCGCCCGCGGCAGCAGGCCGAGCGCCGCGGAACCGGCGCCGAGCGCGGCCACCGCGACGGCCACCATCAACGGGATGCGCCAGCCGTACTGCCACAGCGTGCGGGTGGCGTAGCGGAGCTGGGTGGATGCGGCAAAGGCGTAGAAGATGACCGCGGCGATCGCCAGCACCACCAGCACAACGTAGTCCTGCTCGGCAACGATGAGCGGTGCCGTCGTGCCGCCGAGCAGGAGGTAGTTGCGGTCCCAGGCAGCGGGTATACCGTCTTCGTATTCGGCCGTGAACAGCACCAGAAACCGCGCCATCCGCGCCAGCCACAGGTCGGGATCGGCAGCGGCGCCGGCTGCGCCGGCCGCGTTCCCGTGACCGCTTAAGCGCAACGCCGGATGCCCGGCGCGGAAAAACGGCGCCAGGCGTGGTTCCTCGGCCAGCCCGAGACGCACCAGGTCGTTGGCGTGCGCGGCCGGGATGCGTACCGGCTGGCCGGCCCCGTGCAGAGCGCTGAGCACGCCGCGCACGAGCCACGGCGGAGCCACCACCCGGTCGCCGCCGGTGTGCAACTGCACGCTGCCCGGGCGGCCGATCAGGTCGAAATACAGGACCGCGGTGGGCGCGTTGGTGAGGTAGTCCTGCAGAAAGGAGCGGCTGCCGAACGGGTAGCCGTGATCGGGGTCGCCCCGTTCGCCACCCAGAAACAGGAAACGCACGGAAACGGGCGGACGGTCGGGGGCCTGGGCCAGGAATTGCGCGAAGCCGAGGATCAGCGCCAACGTGGATCCGTCCGTGTGCGGCTCCGCGTCGTGTGCATCGGCAAGCGCCAGCGGCACGGCGATCAGCAGCGTGTCGGCCCGGCGTCCCGCGACCGCCACTTCCACGATGGCCGATCGAGACTCGCCGAATGGCTCGGTCAGCGCGTGCAGCCGGGGCCTCAGGCCGGACAAGGCGAAGCGCCTGCGTATGTGTTGCGCCGCTGCCCACTCCATGGTCGACCTGTCGCCGTGCGCGGCGAGGTCGGAGAAGAACTCCACGTCCTCCTGGAACGAGCCGTACCAGCGCGGTGTATCCGCGCCCTGAGCCTGCGATGGCGCCGCCAGCGCGAGCAGCAGACCGGCGGCGGCGATTGCTCTTGTTGCACGGCGCATGGGGTTATATTAGTCTGTAGCGGCCCGTTGTGCCGGGCACCTGGCGATGGAATGATGGAGTTGCTTCCGGCTATAGTTGCACGGCGAAGTGCAAAGCGGTTCAATGCGAGGCAGGTCGGCATGGATTCCGTGGAGCGCATTCTGCAGGCCGGTCGGTTGGCGCCGTCGGCAAAGAACAGGCAGGAGTGGCGCTTCATCGTCGTGAACCGCCATGACCTCCGGGAGAAGCTCGCGTCGGCGTCGTTCGGCGCCGAGCAGATCGAAACAGCGTCGGTGGTCGTTGCCGTGTGTACCACCAACGTCGACTACCGCATGCCCAACGGGCAACTCTCATTTCCGGTCGACCTCGGCATCGCGGCCGCGTTCATGATGCTGCAGGCGACCCACGAAGGCGTCGAGTCCTGTGCCATGACGACCTTCGACGAGCAGGAGGTGCAGGATCTCCTGAGCATACCTCATGCCATGCGCGTGGTGGTGATGCTGGCGTTCGGCTACACCGATCAGCAGGTGCCTGCGCAAGGCCGGAAGCCGCTGTCCGACATCGTCGCGTACAACCACTGGTAGGTCGCGCTCCGGCCATGGCAGTCGAACCGGGGCGCAGCGCACGCCGCGAGCGGCGCACCAACGAAACACAGATCACCGTGCACGTCGGGCTCGACGACGTCGGCGAAGTGAGCATCGACACGCCGGTGCCATTCTTCACCCACATGCTGGAAGCGATGTCGTTTCACGGCGGCTTCGCGCTGTCGGTGCGCGCGCGCGGCGACGTCGAGGTCGACCCTCACCACCTGGTGGAGGACGTGGGGCTGGTAATCGGCGACTGTCTGCGCGCGGCGCGCGGCACCGCGCCGGTAGCGCGCTTCGCCAGTGCCCTGGTGCCGATGGATGATGCGCTCGCGGAGGTGGTGGTCGACGTCGGCGGGCGCCCCTATCTGCACTACGAGGCGAGTTACCCGCAGCCGGTGGCGGGCGACTTCGACGTCGCACTGGTGCGCGAGTTTCTGCTCGCCCTGGCGATGCGCGCTCAGATCAACGTGCACGCCACGCTGCGCCATGGAGCCAACGCGCACCACATGGTGGAAGCGCTGTTCAAGGCGCTCGGGCGTGCGTTGGCGGCCGCCTACGCCCCCTCACGGCGCGCCATGTCCACCAAGGGGCGCGTGGGCTGACCGCCGGCTCCGACCGGGCGCGCGCCGTCAGTACTCTTCTATCTGCTGCCGGCCCGCGTCGGTAAGGAACTCCGGGACCACGTATACCACCGGCGGCGACCCGGTCTTGGTGGCGCGCTGCTCGGCATGTCCCTTGCGCACCATCTCATCCAGGAAGGCACGCGATTCGTCCAGGCTCCAGGGTCCGCTGGTGGCCACCAGCGCGGGCGACACCAGGCCGCCGCCCGCTCTCGCGATTCGTAGAATCACCTGCTCCAGCGACTCGACCACCGGTGCGGCGGCCTCGCTCAGCAGTTCCCGCTCGTCCTCGAACGCCCGCTCGCGCACCATGGTCGGAATCCGGAACAGGTCCACGATCGCTCCGATCCCGAACACGCCGCCGGTCAGCAGCCACAGCACGCCGGTACCGTACCTGCGCAGGTAGAAGCGGTGCAGGCCGAGCGAGCCGAGCCCGCCGACCGCCCACAACAGGTATGCGATGAACAGGGAATACATGCTGCCTGCCTGAGAGTATATCCGGTCAGCCCCGCGCGTGGCGGGCGCCCGGCGTGTTCAGGGGTAGATGCGGCTCAACGTGCGTGGGAAGGGCGCGCTTTCGCGCACGTGGTGGGTACCGGTCAGCCAGGCAACGGTCCGTTCGAGGCCGATCCCGAAACCGGAATGGACCACGCTGCCGAAGCGGCGCAGGTCGAGGTACCAGCGGTACGCTTCCTCGGGCAGCCGCGCTTCCCGAATTCGGTCGCTCAGCAGTCGGTAGTCGTCCTCGCGCTGTGAGCCGCCGATGATCTCGCCGTAGCCCTCCGGAGCGAGCAGGTCGGCGCACAACACCGTGCGCGCATCGTCCGGATTGCGCTTCATGTAGAACGCCTTGGCGGCGCGTGGATAGTTCACCACGAACACCGGCCGCTCGTGTGCCTTCGACAAGGTGCTCTCGTCGTCGGCGCCCAGGTCCTGTCCCCAGGCAGTACCGCTCCCGGCGGCCTGCACACGGGCGACGGCTTCCCCGTAATCGAGGCGCGGAAACGGCCCCTGCACGGCGCGCAGCGGGTCCAGGTCGCGGCCGAGCGTATGCAGCTCCGCCTCGCAGTTGGCCACGACGTCGGCCACCACGGCGCAGATCAACTCCTCCTGCAGGTCGAGGTTGCCCCGGTTGTCAAGAAACGCGACCTCCGCTTCGAGCATCCAGAATTCGGTCAGGTGGCGGCGGGTCTTCGACTTCTCGGCGCGGAACGTCGGCCCGAAGTTGTACACCCGGCCCAAGGCCGCGCAGGCAGCTTCCAGGTAGAGTTGCCCGGTCTGGGCGAGATACGCATCGCCGAGGTCGAAGTAGGGCAGGCTGAACAGGGTGCCGGCGCTCTCGCCGATGGAGGCGGTCAGAATCGGCGTGTCGACGTGCACGAAGCCGCGGTCGTCGAAAAACCGGCGCATGCTCGTGGCGGTGCGGGCGCGTACCCGCAGCATCGCCTCCTGGCGCGTCGAGCGCAGCCAGAGATGCCGGTGCTCGAGCAGAAAGTCGATGCCGTGCTCCTTCTTGGCGATCGGGTAGTCGTCGGTCGGGTTGTGCACCACCGATACGGCGCGCACGCCGAGCTCGACGCCGCTCGGCGCTCGGTCGTCGGCGCGGACTTCGCCCTGCACGGTAAGGCTCGCTTCCATCCTGACGGACGCCAGGGCGGCAAACGACTCGGCGTCACACTCGTCCCTGACCGCCACTCCCTGCACGCGGCCGGAGCCGTCACGGAGCTGCAGAAACCGGATCCGGCCCGTGGAACGGATGTTGTACAGCCATCCGGCCAGTTCCACCCGCCGGCCGACGTGGCGCGGCAGATCCGCGATCAACACGCGCGGCGGGTTCATCGCCGCGTCCGCCGCTTCCCTCCGGTCGGTCATGGTTCCTCGCTCCTTTGCCGCTCGCGCTCATTTTCGGCCTCATGCAGCGCGGCCTGCAAGAGTGCCTGTGCCCGCTCCTCGGCGAATGCCGCACGCAGCAGGCGACGCGCCGCCGCGGTGCCGCCGCCGGTGGTTGCCGAGCCGGGCACAACGGGATAGCCGAACGCCTCCATCGTGTGCCGCCGCTCGCGCGGTTCGATGCCGCCAAGGGCGGCAACCTCCCTTGCGATGCCGACTACCTCGCGTTCGGTCAGCCCGGTCAGAACCGGAGCCGACCGTTCGGCGCCGAGCAGCAGCAGAAACTTCGCAACCTGCTCGAAGCCGCGGTCGCGCTCGGTGCCGCGAACGAATCCGCGGGTGGCCGCGTCGCTCACGGCAGGTCCGGGCCGGCGGTCCGCTGCGGCGCCGGCCGGGCCGGCGCCCGGTGCCGGGGCTCAAACTCGGGGCCCTGCGCGCCGAGGCGGAACAGGTTGCCGGCTTCCTCCGGGATTGCCTGCGCGTCGGCGGTGGCCTCGCGCAAGGCATCGTCTGCAAACAACAGGTGGCTGATGTGGGCGGGCATGCGGACGCTGCACGCTACCAACGGCGCCCGCTCTTGACAACCGACGCACCCGGGGCGCCCACGCGCCCACGCTCCGGTACCGCTCCGGCACCCGCGGCGCATTGACCGGCCGGGGATCGGGTCAGTAAAATATCGGTCGTATAGCCGCTGTAGCTCAGATGGTAGAGCAGAGGACTGAAAATCCTCGTGTCAGCAGTTCGATTCTGCTCGGCGGCATGCTGTTCGCCCCGGTCACTCCGGCTGCCAGAAGTAGGGTCCGCTCAAGGCGCCCTTGTCCGCACCCGGCAGCTTGCCGAACACGTACACTTCATAGCGCATCCCGGCGCGGTAGTCGTCGCCGCCAAGGTGCACTTCCCCGGCAGCGGCCAGCGACTCGCGCAGTACGCCCTCGGACACGATCCACAGGCTGTAGTCCGCGCTGCCGCTGATCGCGAAGGTATCCCCGCGCTGCCGTACCTCGGGCAGGGGCGTCGAACGGCGCTGTTCGGGAATCACGAATCGGGAGGTGGCGCGCTCGCCCCCCGCATCGATCAGCAGTACGCGATAATCGCCGGCCGGGAATGGCTGTTCGCCCGGCATGGCCAGCGAGGCGGCGCCGATCCAGGTGGCGCCGTCGCGTTGGTCGCGCGTCCAGGTATCGGCGGTGGCGCGCCAGAACAGCTCGCCCCCGTCGTGAATGACATACAACTCGTCGAGGTCGTCGAGCCCGTCGGCATCCGCGGCGCGCACGAACACGCTCAGTCGTTCGTAGCGGCGGTCGAGGTCGCGGTCGTCGAAATCGACCAGCAGCCACTGCAAGTCGTACAGCTCCGGGGCGCTGGTCTCACAACCTGCCAGAGCCACCGACAGAACCAGCGCCGCACACAGGCCGAGTGCTGCCGTTGCGCCGGGGGCGGCTCTCGCCGGCAGCGGACCGCGAGCCGCCCCCGTGCCGCGCGTCACCTGCCCGCGCCGGGACCCGGCGCCTCCGTGTCGCATGCCGGCTCCGCCAGCGTGCGGCGCAGCGCCGCAATGAATCGCTGCAGCTCCGCGGTAGTGCCGATGCTCACGCGCAGGTGCCGCGCGAGGGCAGGATGGCGCGGCTCACGCACGATCACCCCCTGCTCCAGCAGCCGGCGCGCCACGGCGGCGGCGGGCCGCCCGACGTGCACGAGGATGAAGTTTGCGTGCGACGGTATGGCGTCAAGTCCGAGCTGTGCGAAGGCCGCGTACAGTTGCCGCTTGCCGCGCCGGTTGAGGTCGAGCGTACGGTGCAGGAACTGTTCGTCCTGCAGCGCGGCCAGGGCGGCGGCCTGCGCCAGTACCGAGGTGTCGAACGGCGGCCGTACGCGATGCAGCAGCGCCGCGGTGTCCGCGGCCATGATGCCGTACCCGAAGCGCACGCCGGCCAGGCCGTACGCCTTCGCCATGCTGCGTACCAGGATCAGGTTGCCCTGACCGCCCGCGGCGCGCGCCCGCAACTCCGGGAACGCATCCGGGTCGGCGAACTCCCGGTACACCTCGTCATGCACCAACACGACCCGTTCCGGAAGCGCGGCCAGCAGGCGGCGCATCGCCGCGCGCGGGAACAACGCGCCGGTCGGATTGTTCGGGTTGCACAGGAACACCATGCGCGTGCGCCCTCCGATCCGCTCCAGGATCGCGTCCGCGGTCAGTTCCAGGCCGGGCATCGGCACGTCCACCACGGTCGCCCCCTTGGTCAGCGCGGCGATGCGGTACATGTCGAAGGTGACCTGCGGTACCAGCACTTCGTCGCCCGGGCGCAGGAAGGCCAACGCCGCGGCCAGCAGTATGGAGTCGGCGCCGTTGCCGGTGACCACGCAGTCGGGAGCCACGCCGTTGGCCGCGCCGAGGGCCTCCTGGAGCACCGGGTTGATCACCTCCGGATACTGGTGGCCGCGCTCGAGGCTGGCGGCCATGGCGGCAACCGCCATGGGACTGACCCCGAGCGGATTCTCGTTGGATGCAAGCTTGATGATGTCGGTGGTACCGAGCTCACGCGCCACTTCGACGATGGTGCGTCCGGGTACGTATGGTGGAATGTCGGCGATGCCCGGGGCCGCGTTGCGCGCTGCGTCGAACATCATGCGTCAGGCGGCGCGGTGTCGGAACGACGCCGCGCCGGCAGGGTTGACCCGCCCCGTAACGACATATATATTCGTAAAAATGAATGAAAATACAACTATCGAGCCTACCACAACCACCTCCCTCCATGCAACGCGCGCCACCGCCTCGGGCCGCCGCCGCGCCGTTCTCGAACTGATCGCCGGCGGTGCGATCAGCAGTCAGGGCCAGCTTCTCAAGCACCTGTCGGCGCGCGGCCACCCTGTCACGCAGGCGACGCTGTCGCGTGACCTGAAGATACTGAAGGTGGGCAAGCTGCCCAATGGCCGCGGCGGTTACACCTATGCGTTGCGCGACGACGCCACGGGCGGTGCGGAGGAAGACGTGCAGGCGATGTTCCTGCACGGCTATCGGTCGATCGCCTTCTCCGGCAACCTGGCGGTAGTCCACACGCTGCCCGGCCACGCCGCGAGCGTGGCGTTTGCGCTCGACAGGCTGGCGGTGGCCGGGATCATCGGTACGGTCGCCGGGGACGACACGATTCTGGCGGTGCTGGCGGAGGGCACCGGCGCGGACGAGGTACGCCGGGAGCTGATGCGGCGCATCCGGGGACTCGAGGAGCGCACGCCGTGACCGCCACCATACTGGGCGCCACCGGCTACGCCGGCTCGCTGCTGCTGCGCCTGCTGCTCGAGCATCCCGCGGTCAGCGCCATCGTGGCGGTGTCCGCCTCGCGCGCCGGCCAGCCGCTCGCCGCCGCGCTGCCGGCGTTCGCCGGGCTGGCCACCGCGGCCTCGGACAAGCTCGGCGACGGCACCCTGGTAAGCGCCGACGCGGCGGCGCGGCGCCCCACCGACGTGGTGTTCTCCGCGCTGCCGCCGTTGCAGTCGGCGGCCGGCGCCGAGCCATACTTCGACTCGGCGGTGGTGATCGACCTGGCCGCGGACTTTCGCATTCGCGACCACGCGCTGTTCGCGACCGCGTACGGAACGCCGCCGCCGCGCCCCGACCTGCTGCCGGGCGCCGCCTACGGGCTCAGCGAGTGGCACCGCGAGCCGATTACGCGGGCGTCGATCATCGCCAACCCGGGCTGTTACCCGACGGCGGTGCTGCTGCCGTTGCTGCCGCTGGCCGCGGCCGGTGTGCTGCGCGGCACGGTGATCGCGAATGCGATGAGCGGGATTACCGGCGCCGGCCGCAAGGTGAGCGCCGAGTACCTGTTCACCGAGCTGAGTGAGAGCGTTACCGCTTACGCGCCGGCCCGCAGCCACCGTCACCATGCCGAGATGGCGAGCGAACTCGGCCCGGTGGCGGCCGATCTCGACCTGCTGTTTACGCCTCACCTGGTGCCGATGCGGCGCGGCCTGGCGGCCACCACGGTGGCGACGCTGCGCGAGCCGGGTGGCGCGGCGCGCGTCGCAGACATACTGCAGGAAGCGTACGGCGGGTGCCGGTTCGTCGCCCTTGCCGGCGAACGCATCCCGGCGACCGCCGACGTGTGGGGCGCCAACCGCTGCGACATCGGGTGGCGCGTGAGCGGGCGCGAAGTAGTGCTGTTCTCGGTCATCGACAACCTGCTCAAGGGCGCCGCCGGGCAGGCGGTGCAGAACATGAACCTGCGCTTCGGACTGCCGGAAGGCTCGGCCCTGCCGCTGCACGGAGAGGCGTAGCGTCATGGACGGCGAACTGCTGGTGATCAAGCTTGGCGGCGCCGCGGCCGACCACGAACCGTCACTGACCGCGTTTGCCCACGAGTTGGTCGCGCTGGCACGGGGCGGCGCGCGTATCGTGCTGGTACACGGCGGCGGCGCCGAGGTGAGCGCCCTGTCGCGGCGGCTGGGGCTTGAGCCGCGGTTTCGCGACGGCATACGGATTACCTCGCCGGAGGAGATGCCGTACGTCGACATGGTGCTGTGCGGCGCAGTCAACAAGCGGCTGGTGCGGGTGCTCGGTGCCGCGGGTCTGCGGGCGGTGGGTCTGAGCGGATCCGACGGACCGATCTTTACCGGCGCGCCGCTGGCCGGCGCGGCTGCCGGCGCGGACAACCGCACGGCGGCGGTGGCGCAGGTAGACACCCGGCTGCCCCGGCTGCTGGTCGAGCACGGCTACCTGCCGGTGATTGCTCCGACGAGTGTGCAGCCGCCGGCGCGGGCGGTGAACATCAATGCCGACGCGGTCGCCCTGCGGCTGGCGCCGGCGCTGGCCGCCGATCGCCTGCTGTTCCTGTCCGACGTTCCCGGCATTGTCAAGGACGGCGCCGCGCTGGCGGCGCTCACGCCGCACCGGGCGGCCGCGGAGATCGCCGCCGGTACCATCAGCGGCGGCATGATTCCGAAGGTCGAGGCCGCGCTGCACGCCCTGGCGCAGGGCGTGCGCCGGGTGGTGATCGGCCGGTTCGGCGCGCCCGGAGACCTGGCGAACCTGTTGACCGGGGCGGCCGGGACCACCATGCTCCCTCACACTCACGATCTTCCCGACACCGCAACCAAGCAACCGACACAGCAACCGACACAGGAGGTACGGTAATGAAACGAGATGGTGCGATAGTCAGCGAACATCCGATGCCGGGCGTATTCACCCCGGAACTGCTGGTCCTCGACCACGGCAACGGCTGCCGGGTGAGCGACGTCGCCGGCCGGTCCTACCTGGACTTCGGCGGCGGCATCGCGGTCAATGCGCTCGGCTACGGGCGCGAAGACCTGGCGCAGGCCGCGGCCGACCAGATGCGCAAGTTGGTCCATGTGTCCAACCTGTACGCCACCGAACCGGCCCTGGCGCTGGCGCAGAAGCTGATCGCATCGGCGCCGGCGCGGGCCGACGTTGCCAGCGTGCAGTTCACCAACAGCGGGTCGGAGGCAAACGAGACGGCGCTCAAGTATGCGCGCCTGCTGGCCTCGCGCGGCGGCAAGCGGGGCAAGGACCGCATCGCCTGCTTCAGCGGGGCGTTCCACGGCCGCACCATGGGGGCGCTGAGCTGCACGCCGACCGAGAAGTACCAGGAGCCGTTCGCGCCGCTCATCGGCGGCGTTGCCGCGTTGCCCTTCAACGACGCCGATGCCGCCGCCGCAACCCTCGACGACTCGTTCTGCGCGGTGATCGTCGAGGTGGTGCAGGGCGAGGGTGGCCTGGACGTGATGAGCGAGCGGTTCGCGCACATGCTCAATGAACGGTGCCGCCGGCATGCCATCATGCTGATTGCCGACGAGGTGCAGACCGGTCTCAGCCGCGCCGGTGAGCTGTACGCCAGCTCCCTGGTGGGACTGGAGCCGGACCTGATCACGCTCGCCAAGCCGCTCGGCGGCGGCCTGCCGCTGGCCGCGACGCTGATTCCACGGCAGATCAATGCCCTGCTGCACATCGGCGACCACGGCACCACCTTCGGTGGCGGCCCGGTGACCTGCGCGGTCGGCAACCTGGTGTGGGACACCGTGGCGGCGCCCGAGTTCGTGGCAACCGTGCGCAGCCGCGGGCGCTACCTGCACGACGCTCTCCGCAAGCTCGCCGGCGCCAGTGGGATGCTCGGCGCGGTGAAGGGTGCCGGCCTGCTGGCCGGCGTCACCGTGACCGGCGAGGTGGACGGCGCGCCGGCCATCGGCAAGCTGGTGCCCGCGCTGCGCGACGCCGGCCTGCTGGCGCTGCGCTCCGGCGACGACGTGCTGCGGCTGGCGCCGCCGCTGATCGTCAGCGAGGCGGAGGTCGACGAGGCGATGGCGGTGATCGCCGATGCGGTCGCCGCGCTCGGAGGCGAGTAGGTGGCCGAACTGCGCAAGATCGTCCTGGCCTACTCCGGCGGCCTGGACACCTCGATCATCATCCCCTGGCTCAAGGAGCGCTATCCCAGCGCCGAGGTGATCGCGTACTGTGCCGATGTCGGGCAGGCTGACGATACCAGCGGTCTGGAGCAGCGCGCCCTGGCCTCCGGCGCGAGCAAGCTGCACCTGCGCGACCTGCGCGCCGAGTTTGTGACCGAATACCTGTTCCCACTGCTGCGTTCGGGGGCTGTCTACGAAGGCAAGTACCTGCTCGGCACCTCGATCGCGCGCCCGTTGCAGGCCAAGCACCAGGTCGCGGTGGCGCTCGAAGAGGGCGCCGACGCCGTGGCCCACGGCTGCACCGGCAAGGGCAACGACCAGGTGCGGTTCGAGATGACCTATCGCGCCCTGGCCCCGCACCTTGCCGTGATCGCACCCTGGCGGCTGTGGGAGATCCGTTCCCGCGAGCAGGCGATCGACTACGCCGCCGCGCATGGCATCGACCTGGCCGGCGTTTCACGACGCAACATCTATTCGCGCGACGACAACCTGTGGCACATCAGCCACGAGGGCGGCGACCTGGAAGATCCGGCGAACCGCCCCGGCGAGGCGCTGTTTCAGCGCTCGGTGGCGCCGCGGGAGGCTCCCGACAGCGAGACCGCGGTGACCATCGAGTTCGAGGCGGGGGTGCCGGTGGCGGTGGACGGCGAACGGTTGCAGCCGGTGCCGCTGCTCGCGCGGCTCAATCGGCTCGGCGGCGCCAACGCGATCGGCCGTGCCGACCTCGTCGAGTCGCGGCTGGTGGGCATGAAGAGCCGCGGCGTGTACGAAACGCCGGGCGGCACCATTCTGTGGACCGCGCTGCGCGAACTGGAGGCGCTGACCCTCGATGCCGACGCGCTGCACGCCAAGCAGGAACTGGCGCTGCGCTACGCGCAGTTGGTATACAACGGCAAGTGGTTCACCCCCCTGCGCGCCGCCCTGGAGGCGTTCTGCGAGCGGCTGTGCCGGGTGGTGAGCGGATCGGTCAGCCTCGCCCTGTACAGGGGCAATCTGACCGTGATCGGGCGCGATTCGGGCAACGGGCTGTACCGCCATGACCTGGCGTCGTTCGCGGCCGGCAGCTACGACCATGCCGATGCCACCGGCTTCATCAACCTGTACGGGCTGCCCGAGCAGGTGCGTGCGCTCAGCCAGCAGCGGTAGCGCCGGCGCGGCCGATTCGCTTCCGCCCGCGGTGCGTATTATGCTGTAGCCGTAGTGATGGCTGAGTCGGCTGAGGATCCCGCCGAGCGCGCGGCGAGGCGGTTGCGCAAGGAGCGCAAGAAAGCGGAAGGAGAGCTGGCGAGCGGCCTCACGTTCAGCGCCGTGTTCGTCGTCCTGCTGCTGGTGCACGGCGGCTGGTTCTGGATCTTCCCGCTGGCGCTGGCCGGCATGCTGCCCGCCGTCAAGGGCTTTCTGTCGCTGCGCCGGATCGGTACCCCGCGGCACCTGCGCGCGCCGGCACCGCCCGACCCGCAGACCGAGGTGTTGAAGATAGCGCGCCGGCAGGGCGGCCGGATCACGCCGGCGCTGGTGGCGGTCGATACCTCGCTGTCGGTGGAGGAGGCGGAGCGCGCCCTCGACCAGATGGTGCGCGGCGGTTACGCAACCATGGCGGTCGCCGACGACGGGCGCGTGGAGTACGAGTTCCGCGAGTTCCTGCCGGTCGCGGACCGGTGAAGCCGTCCGCGTGGCCGTGCCCGTTGCCGCCGCCGCCGGGGCGCGTTGACCCGCCCCCGGCCGGATGCTACATTCGCCGCATCGGGCTGTGGCGCAGTTGGTAGCGTACACGTCTGGGGGGCGTGGGGTCGGCGGTTCAAGTCCGCCCAGCCCGATATTTCCACGCGCACGTGCCGGATCGTGATCGACACCCGGTACCGTGCTGACACCCCGAGCGGGGCCGATACCCCGAGCGGGGCTGCCTTGTCGAAGCGGGCCGACGCGGCGGTGGATGGCGACAAGCGTGCCGTGCGCGCAAGGATGCGGGCCGTGCTGCGCGGCGCCACGCAGGAGCGGCGGGCGGCGGCGGGCCGCGCCCTGGCGGCGGCGCTTACCGGCCACCCGCGTTGGCACGCCTGGCGCTGCATGCTGGGGTTCGCCGCCACCGGCCGCGAGCCGGCCACTGCGCCGGCGCTGGCGGCCGCGTACGCGCATGGGCTGGTGGTCGGTCTGCCGCGTGTTGCCGGGAAGCTGCTTCACTACCACCGGGTCGCGCCGGAGGGTGCGTCGGCGGAGCGTCTGCCGGCCGGCTTGCAGCGCGGCTACCGCGGCGTGGCCGAGCCGGCGCCCGACGCGCCGCTGCTGGATCTCGACCGCCTGCCGGCGGAGGTGGCGGTGCTGGTGCCGGGCGCGGCGTTCGACCGCGCCGGCGGCCGGCTCGGGTGGGGCGGCGGCCACTACGACCGCACCCTGGCGGCGCTGGCGCGCGCGTGCGGCGAGGCCTTGCTGGTCGGGGTGTGTTTCTCCGCCCAGTTGATCGATTCCGTGCCGCGCGCCCGGCATGACCTGCCGGTCGACCTGGTGGTCACCGAGCAGGAGGTGGTGAGTGCCCGGCTCCGCCCGCAACGAGGCGGGCGGCCCGGCACGTGAACGATGGCCGCGGCGGCCATTTCGTGGCATTGTTAGTGCATCGTCCGGGATCGTCGCGCCGCCGGCGCCGATGACCCGCCGGCAGGAGGGGAGCCGTCTTGAGTATCAAGTCGTCATTGGAAATAGCATTGGAGCGCACCAGGGATGTGCAGGCCGACCCGGAAACGCTCAAGGCCAGCAGCTTCGCCACCGCCGGCAAGAAACTGGTGTCGCAGTTCCTCGCAGACCCGCAGCTTTCGCTCGCCAAGAAGGTGCGCGAGCACGCCGGCAAGGAGCGCACGTGGGTGAGCGAGGGCGTATTCGATGCGCTGCTGTCCAACCTCGCGCTGCCCACCGACGAATACGGTCTGAAGCGTAACCGCCGCGCCATGGAGGGTTTCGCCGCCATCCTGCGCGATCAGCGCCGGCTGCGCATCATGGGCCAGCAGCTCGAGCAGTTTTTCACCGAGTACTTCCAGGAGCGCCAGCAGCTCAAGCAGAACGTCGACCGCCAATACGCGCCGCGCCTGCAACAGAAGGAAGAGGAGCTTGCCCGCCGGACCGGCAGCCGCGTGCGCATCGATCCGAACACCGATCCCGAGTACGTGCAGTTGCTGCGCCAGCAGATGGCTCTGCTCGAAGACCGCTACGGCAACGTGCTGCAGCAGGTCAAGCAGGACCTCGGCAGCATGTTCGGCCGCGGATAGCTATCGCCGATCGCTCCGGCGGCAGGCTGCGATTCGCCGCCTGCTGCGACACCGACGCCGCGCACGCCCGCGCGTGGGCCGCCACGGCGCCGAGCGCACCTGTTCCGGTCGGTCACCGGGTCGTTACCAGCGCAACGAGCCCTCCAGCTTCACGTCGTGTACCGGCGCCGCGTGCGGGTCGGCGCTCTCGCTCCGCTCCGCCTCCAGGGTGGCGTCGAACGCCGTACCGAGTTCCAGGCGGCCGCCAAGGCTCAGAGTGCGCGCGCCGGCGCCGGTGAGCGCAGCCTGAGCGAACGGCGTAAGCACACCGGTCATGCCGAAAGCCGGCAGGCCGTAGCCGATTTCCGCCTCGACGCGGCCGCCCGGTCGGCGGCCGGGCGGCAGGTCGACGGCGCCGTGCTTCCACAGCCCGTTGACGCCGCTTGCGGTCACGCCCCAGGTCGGCCGCACGCTCATCGACAGGCCGTGGCCCGCCGGGCTCGCGTCGAGCTGGAGCAGGCCG
Source organism: Spirochaetia bacterium (assembly GCA_965208575.1). GTDB lineage: Bacteria > Spirochaetota > Spirochaetia > SZUA-6 > Bin103 > Bin103. The sequence goes on from CBDBOV010000005.1 coordinate 705,012, forward strand.
CTCAGGCCCCACTCGCCGTAGTTGTCGCGCAGCACCAATGCACGGCCGCCGGCCGCCGCCGTCAGGCCCAAGCCCGGATCGGCCCAGGTCACGCCGCCTCCCACCTCGACACCGATGCCGGTTGCACCGTCGCCGCCGTCGAAACGGCCGCCCACCTCCAGCACAGGTTTCAGCGACCCGCCGCCGGGGAAGTGCCAGGCGTGGCTGGTCTCGACCACCGCCCGCGCCTGCTGCACGCCCACGTCCAGCTTCCGAATCGTCTTCGCTTCGTTCTCCGCGACCGATCCTCCACCGAAGAACCCGTCCGCCCTCAGCTTGAGCGCCGTGGTGCCGCCGGCCATGAAGTCGTCGGTCGACAGCAGCGTCACGCTCGCCCCGGCGCCCACCGACCACAGGCTGAGGTCCGACTCCTGCACCGCCATGCTTGCAGCGGAATCGTCGATCGACACGCCGCCGATGCCGATACCGCCGGTGGCCCACAGCCCGAAGCGGGGCGTGGTCCAGCCGACGTAGGGGTATGCGCCGATCAACCAGGTCGCGTAGGTACCCTCGCGGTCGGTAGGCGCGAGCTCATCGACGTAGTCCAGCCCGCCGCCGGTCCAGGACAGCGCGAGGCCGGTAAGCAGGTTGTCCACGAAGCGCAGGTCGGCGCCGAGCCGGGCGCTCCATACCGAGCCTTCCCAGTCCACGTCGTCCGCGTCGCCGTCGCCGCCGTCGATTGCGCGGAAGTCGCCGCGGCCCCAGACCGCGGCCCAGACGCCGGATTCGCGGTCGTGCGCGCTGAGCGGCACCAGGAAGGAGGAGCCTCCCAGCACGCGCGCCAAGTCGTAGCTGCCGTCCTGCAGCGCCCGTTCGTTGGCCTGCAGCGCCCGGTGGAGCCCGGTCAGTCCTGCCAGGTCCGCGCTCGCCGCCGGTGGTTCGCCCCGCGCGGCCAGCGCCATGCGGTCGCTCACCGCCTCCAGTGCGTCCGCCGCCGCAGCGCGCGTGATGCCCGGCAGCAGCGCCTCGTTGACCCGGTTGATCGAGAGGTACACCGGATCCTGGATCGCGATCGTCGCCGACTTCGGACTGCCGACGCGCACGGACCCGTTGGCGGTCGCCGCGCCGGTGAGCGTCAAGACCAGCGTCTCGTCCGGCTCCAGCACCTGGTCGGTCCTGGTCTGAATCGCGATCGTCGCCGTCTGCCGGCCTGCCGGGATCGAGACCATGGTCGGACTCGGAGCCGTGTAGTCGGCCGGTCCCTCGGCGGTGCCGCCGAGGGAGTAGCTCACGCTCACCGGCGCGGTGCTTTCGCCGCCGCCCACCTTCACCGTGAACCGCGCCACATCGCCTTCGGCTACCGTCTTCGGCGCGGTGACGCTGACCGACAGTTCGTCGTGGCCGGTGTGCCGGTCCACGATCGTGACGCTCGCGGTAGCGTGCGATCCCACCACCGCCAGCCCGGCGCCCACCGCTTCCGCTTCGGTCAGCGTCACCGACAGGGTCTCGTCCGGCTCCGGCACGCCGTCCGCTTCGGTTGTGACGGTGATCGTGCCGCTGTCCTGATTCTCGGGAATCGTCAGCGTTCCGGAAGACGGCCCCGCGTAGTCCGCGGCCGTTGCCTCCCCGCCCAGTTCCCAGTCGACCGTGACGCCTGACCGGTTGTCTCCACCGGTCAGGCTGACGGTGAACGTTGCCGGTTGGCCCTCGATCACCGTCGCCGGCGTCGGCGCGCTCACGCTCGCCGCGAGCGCGGGGCCGTCCGCGCCCGCTCCCTCCACCTTCGGGGCGGGGCGCTCGTGCGTGATGGTCGCCGTTGCTTCCCGGTCCCACAGCACCACCCCGGACGGCGCGCCGGCCGGCAGATCCTTCAAACTCACCGTGAAGGTCTCGTCGGCTTCCGCCAGAAGGTCGTCCCTGGTCGCCACCTTGATCGTCGCCCTCGTCTCGCCCGCCATCACGGTCAAGGACGCCCCCGCCGCGGGGGCAGTGTAGTCGTTCGTAGTCGCCCCGGTCGTACCTGCCGGGCCGGCGATTGCCGCATAACCCACGGTCACGTCAGCGGCGACCTTGCCCGTGAGGTCGACCGTGAACGTCGCGGTCTCGCCCTCCACCACCGTCGTGTCGTCGATCGAGATCGCGACTTCGGAGTAGTCGGCGATGGTGGCGCTCGCCGTCGCCGTGCCGAGCGCAACCGCACCGGCAGACGTCGCGGACAGCAGGGTAACCGACAACGTCTCGCCGCGGTCGAGCACGCGGTCCTCACGGGTCGCGATCGAAATCGTACCGGTCGATGCGCCGCGGCCGATCGTGAGCGTGCCGCTCGCAGCGGCGTAGTCGCCGTCCTCCGCCGTGGCAGTGCCGCCGACGTCGTAGCCGACCACTACCGGTGCGGTGCTCGTGGCTCCGGTCAGGGTCACGACGAACGTCGCCGCCGAACCCTCCGGCACCGTGGCCTGCCCGACCGCCACCGATGCGGTGAGCGCGTCGTCGGCCGCGTCCGTGATCGTACCCTTCACCGTCGGAGTTGCGATCCCCACGCCCGCGGACCCCCGTACCCACGACAATCGCAGGTCGAGGGTTTCGTCCCCTTCGTTCAGGGTATCGGCACGGGTAGGCACGGTGACCGTTTGCGCGCTGCTGGTCTCGGTCGTGGTGGTGCCGTCGGAGCTTCCGAACGTCAGCGTGCCGCTCTGCGCGGTGTAGTCCGCGGGTTGGCTCGCGGTGCCGCCCCCCGTTCGGTAACTCACCACGGCGTACACGTTCCCTGACGGAGTGATCGTGAAATCGAGAGCGCTGCCCTCGCCTGCCGTGGGTTCATTCGCCGAGATTGCCTCACGAACGACCGCCGTGTTCACCGATGAGGTTCCGCGGGTTACCGTTCCCCGCACCGCCGCAACGCCGGTCAGCGTCACCACCAGCGTCTCGCCCACGCTCGGGGCATTGGCGGGAGCGACGGCAAAGGAAGCGGTGCCCGTCTGGTTCGGCGCCGTAATGGTCGCGGTTCCGGTTCCGGACTGGGCGCCCACGCGGTAGGCGTAGTCCACGGTGATGTCGTTGCCGGCGTCCGTTGTGCCGCCGGTGAACTGCAACGTGTACTCCACGCTGGCGGCAGCACTCTCGGCCACCGCCCGCGGTCCGCCGAGGTTTATCCGCAACGGATCGTTCTTGCGGATGGTTCCCGTTGCCGTACTTGCACGCAACGCCACCGTTCCGTTCAGCAAGACTGTTGGTGGTGTCGATATTATCGCCAGGCTGGAGAGCGTCACCGCGAACGTTTCCTCGTCCTCGGCGAACGTGTCGTCCATGGTCTGCACCGTGACGGTTGCGCGGGTCTCCCCGGCGGCAAAGGTCAGAGTGGCTGGCACGGCGGCTCCGTAGTCACCCGTGGTTGCGGTGGCTGCGGTGGCTGCGACTGCCATCGTGACGGGGTACATCACCGGTCTGGAGAGGCTCACCGCAAACACGGCCGCTTCGCCCTCGTCCACGGGCGCCGCGTCCGCCACCGAGACCTCCACGAAACCGCCGTGATCCCGGATATTCGTTGGCTGCGACGCGGTGGCAGAAGCCGTGACCGTTCCCGCCGCGGTAGTCGCGGCGGTCAACTCGACCGCCAACGTCTCGCCGCCACGAGTGCCAGACATGATGAACAGTTCCAGCACGTCGTCGGTCCTGGTGCGGATGGTGATCGTGCCACTCGAGCGCCCGGCCGGGATGGTCAGCTTGCCGCTGGGGCTGGTGTAGTCATCGGGCGCCTTTGCCGTCGAAGCCGCGGTGGGGCGGTAGCTGACGATGACCGGCCGGCTGCCGCTGGCACTGGCGCCGCCAGTCCGCGTCAGCGCTACCAGGAACGTGGCGTCGGAGCCCTCCAGCATCGTCTCCCGCAATCGCGTGACCGTTGCAGTCAGGGCGTCGTCGTCGTCGATGGTGGCCGTAGCCCGGTCGGTACCGAGCACGACGCTGCCGCCCTGCGGCGACACCAGGGTCAGCGCCATCGAGAACGTCTCATCGTCCTCCGCCAGGGTGTCGTCTTCAACGTTCACCGTCACCGTTTCGCTGCCGGCGCCGGTGAACGTCAGGGTGCCACTCGCGGAATCGTAGTCGGCGCTTCCGGCGGTCCCGCTCGCGGTCGCGTAGCGCACCACTACTTCCCCGGCGTTACTGCCGGTCCTGGTCACCGTGAAGGCGATGTCATTCGCCTCCACTACGGCGGCGGCCGGTGCCGAGACGCTTACCCTATCGACGTTCGAGCCCACGATCCTGGTGCTCGCGCTGGACGTGCCGCGGCTTACGCGACCGGCGCCGGTATTCACGCCGGCGAGGCTGACCGACAGGGTGCCCGGCGCGTCCCCGCTCTGGGTGGCGACCGAAAACGTGCCGCTCGACGCCCCGGCAGTGATCGTCGCGGTGCTGGCCTTGCTGCCGGCCTGCCAGGAGGCCACGACGTCGGAACTGCCGAGACCGCCGGCGAGTTCCACCGTGTAGGTCGCCGGGGAACCCTCGGTGACCGACTGGTCGCCGCTCAGGTTCACCCTGAGCGGGTCGTCGTCGCGGATCGTTGCCGCGGCCTTGGCGACGCCGATCGCCACGTTGTTGGCTGCAAGGCTGCCGCCGGCGTCATCCGAGATCGTCACTTCGAAGTTCTCGTCGGCCTCCGCGAGGTTGTCCAGCGTGGTTGCCACCGTGAACGTCGCGCTGAGCTTGCCGGCCTTCAGGGTAACGGCGCCCGGGGCTCCGTTATAGTCGGTGGCGTCCGCGTCCTGGGGAGTGACCGTGACCGTGATGTCCTGGTTCACGGTGCCCGACAGCTTGATCGTGAACACGGCGTCGGCACCCTCGTTCACCGTGCCCGCGCCGCTCACCGAAACACGCAGCCCGCCGTCGCTCTCCGGTATCGTGGTGCTCGCCGTGGTCGTCGCACCGAGGGCTACGCTGCCGTTCCGGGTGGTCGGCCCCGACAGCGCTACCGACAGAGTCTCCTCCGCCTCCGACAGGTCGTCGTCGACCACGGCAACGGTGATGACTCCGGTCGCAACCCCCGCGGGGATGGTCAGAACTCCGCTCGACTTCCTTACGTCGCCGGTCACCGCGCCGTCCACCCTGACCCGGTAGGGCACCATCACGTCGGCGGTGCTGGTGATCACCGGTGTGGCCGTGGGACCCGCCAGCGTCACCGTGAAGGTGGCGTTGGCGCCCTCGACCACCGTCTGCTCGTTGGCCGCCACCGTCGCCGTCAGCGTGTCGCCATCGACGATCGCGGTCGTGGCGACCGGCGTTCCCAGCTTCACGCCGGCCGGCGTTCCGGCGAGCGACACCGTCGCGGTGAGCGTCTCCTTCGCCTCCTCCAGAGTGTCATCCACCGTCGCGATCGTGAGCGACCGCGTGCGCGCTGAATTGTCCGCCGGGAACGTGAGCGACGTGGCCGCGGGTGCGGTGTAGTCGTTCGCCGCCGCCGTGCCGCCCAGGGCGTAGTTGACCACGAGCTGCTTGCTGTTGGCGCCGCCCGTCAGTTCGACGTCGAACGTTGCGTCCGTGCCTTCGGTCACCTCCCTCTGATTGGCAGCGACCGATACGGTAACCGTACCCTCGGGTGTGAACGCGGTGGTGGCCGCGGCGGGCGTTCCCACGGTGGCCGTTCCGTTGGCGGTCTCCGCCCTGGTCAACGTCACCACCAGCGTTTCGCCGGCACCCTCGTTGGCGACCGCCCTGGTCTGGATCGTGAAGCTTCCCGTCGCTGCAGTGCGTCGCAGCTCCGAGTAGAGTGACGGGTCTATGACAGCTATGGTGAGCTTGCCCTCGCCCGGATCGGTGTAGTCGGTGCCGGCCGTCGCGGTTCCGCCCACCGTGTAGTCGACCACCACGTCGGCGGAGCCGACGCCGCCGGCCAGTTCCACGGTGTACACCGCCGGCGAGCCCTCCGGCACCGTTCCGGGTCCCTTGACCGACGCTTTCAGAATGTTCCCATCGGTTATCCACCCTACTGGGGTGGGCCCTGTGAAGTCCACTCCGGGCGGAAGGGAGGCTGTGTTCATCCTAAGCGTGAAGCGTTCCCTCTTTTCCGCAAGATCGTCGGCGGTCAGCTCCACCGTTATACGGGCGGACGTCTGGCCGGCTGGTATGGTGAGTGGAACATTGCTTTTTAGAGTGAAGTCCCCGCCGTCGGATCTTGCCGTAACGTTCGTCGTAGAGTATGAAAACCGCGCGTCAACGGCCACCACCCTGGACAATTTGACTTCAAACACTGCGTTGCCGCCCTCGGGCCCGGTCGCACCCATCACCTCGATGCCAACGGCGCGGCCGCCGTCTTCGACCCAGCCCGTGGTAGACGAAAATCTGTCACGAATCCTTACCGTCCCCGCCGCGGTGGTGGCACGCTTCAGCGTTATCCTGAGTCCTTCGGGGCGTTCCAGCAATTCGTCGGCGAGCGTCCTGATGGTAAAGGTGGCGCTCGTTTCCCCGGCGGGGATCGTCAGCGTTCCCGCGCCCGGGTCTTCGTAGTCTTCCGCCGTGATGGTGCCGGGGTGGAGGCCGGTCACCTCGTATTCCACCACTACCGCGGCAGCGCTGGCGGCGTCGTAACCAGGGTCGCCTGCTTCCAGGCCCACCTCGAACGTCGCCGCCGAACCCTCCACTATCCGTGACTCAGATGTACGTATGAAGACGGTCAGAGCATCATTGTCGGTGATGGTGCCGGTGGCCACGGAGTTCCCGAGCGCCACGTTCGCCGGAGGGCTGACCAGCCGCAACGTCAACTCGAGCTTTTCGTTACCCTCGTACAGCTTGTCGTCTTCGATGGCCACCGTAGCCACCGTAACCGATCCCGTCGTGCCGCCCGCGATGGTCAGGGTCCCGCTTTGCGCCGTGTAGTCCGCGCCCGCCGTGGCAGTCACGTCTCGCGTGGCGTAGGCAACCTCCAGGGCGTCCGTTATTCCCGCCGGCACCGTCACGGTGAACGCGATTTCATCGTCCTCCTCGGCCGCGGAGACATCAGCCGCCGTCACGATCGCGGTGGCGGCGGGCCGGATCGTGGTCACCACCCGGTTCGGCGAACCGATGGCGACCGTGCCCGCGCTCGTGGCGGCGCCCGTCAGCGTCACGATCAGCGTCTCGCCCACTTCCTCCATGGTGTCGCCGAGCACATTGATCGTAATGGTCCCCGAGGCCGCGCCCGCGGCGATGGTCAACTTCCCGCCGCCGGCGTCCGTGTAGTCCACCTCCTTCGTTGCCGTGCCGGTCACCGAGTAATCGATCACGATGGCGGTGCTGCCCCTGAGTCCGCTGCCAAGGGTCACCGCATAGGGTACCGGTCGAGGGGTGGCCGCATCGGCGCCCTCCTTCACGTCGTGCGGGCCGGAAATCGTCGCCACCGGCACGTCGGCGAAGGCGGCCACGGAGATGAGGAGGATGGCGCAGGCGGCCAGCAGGCTCCCCCCCCCCCCCCCCCCCCCGGCGCGGTGCAGGGTGCTGCGAGAGGATCGAGCAGCGGCGCCTCCCGGAGCGCGCGCGCCATGCCTGGTCACGATCCCTCCCGACCGATCCGAAACCGGTTGTCGCCTCGCAGGACACTCTCCGGGCCGACCGAAGCAGTACGAACTCTCCACTGGCCCCGCCATCGGGCCCAAGATATCACACTGACATATATATTACATGTCTATAATTCACATTATAATATTCTTTCCATGTCGTTCGGTCGTGCCGGCGATGGTCGTCGACGGATTTCGTCCAGCCGTCGGCGCCGGGAGCAGCCGCTTACAACAGCGCCTGCTCGGCGCGGTAGCGCGCGAATCCGTCCTCGTAGAGCGTGCGGTGCCGGGTGTCCGGCTCGATTGCGGCGCCGATCTTCACCAGCCGGGCGGCCGCCGCACCGACACTCGGGTCGAAGCCGAGCGCATGCGAGGCCACGCATGCGCAGCCGGTCAACTCCGCGTCCAGCACCTCCGGCACCAGCAGCGTACGGCCGACGATGTCGGCCTTGATCCGGTTCAGCCGGCGCTGTCCGGCGCGCGCTCCGGACAGCCGAATCGCGCCGACCGGGCCGGCCGCCTCCTCGATCACCGCCACCGAGTCGCGCAGCGCGTAGCCGATCGCTTCCAGCACCGCGCGCGCCATCTGTTCGCGTCCATGCTCCAGTCCGAGCCCGCTGAACACCGCGCGTACGTCGCTGCGCCACAGCGGCGTCCGTTCGCCGGCCAGGTAGGGCAGGAACAGCACCCCGCCGGCACCGGGCGCGCTGCGTGCCGCCCGTTCCCACAACGAGCCGTCGTCCTGCGCGATGCGCGCGAACCACTCCAGCGCCTTGCCGGTGGTGGAGATCAGTCCCGCTACGCTGAACAGGCCGTCGACGATGTGCGGCAGGCACAGCAACCGCGGGTCGGCGACCGGGCGCCGGGAGCAGTAGTTCACCCCGTCCGAGCTGCCCGACCGGTTGCAGGTCTCCCCCTCCCGCACCGCCGCGGTGCCCAGCATCGCCATCACGTAATCCGGCGCGCCGGCGTACACCGGTACGGCGGCCGGAATGCCCACCTCGGCCGCGGCGGCCGCCGTGGTGCTGCCGAGCGCGGTGCCGGTGGCGACGAACGGGGGCAACTTGGCGGGGTCGAGAGCGAGCGCGTCGAGCAGGGCGTCGTCCCAGTAGTAGCGCTGAAACGGGGGCGCCGCCAGAGCGGTGTGCCAGCACCCGGTGAGCCGCAGCGCCACGTACTCGGGGCCGGAGACGAAACCGCGGGTCTGCCGGTACAGTTCCGGTGCATGGCGATACACCCAGTAGATCTTGGCCAGGAAGAAGCTCGCCTCGCGAGCCCTGCCGGTGCGCTCCGCAATCAGAGCCACCTCCGCGCCGCTGCGCCGGTCGAGCCAGGTGATTGCCGGGTGCAGCGGCCGGCCGTCCGCGCCGGCCGGCACCACGGTAGGCCCGTTTCCGGTTACCACGACCGCGGTCAGCGCGGACGGCGTGCCGAGGGCGCCGATGCAGGCGGCCACGGCGCGCAGCCAGTCGGCGGCGTCCACCTCGTGCACGCCGCCGGAAGCTGCCGTGGTGGCCACCGGTTGTGCGGCGGTGACCGTCGAGCCGTCGCCGTGGGCGAGGCCGCACTTGACCGCCGACGTACCCACGTCGATGGCCAGTACCGGGGCATCCCAGCTTGTCATGGCGGCGTTACCCTACCGAATCGGCGCGCCGGATGAAACCTGATCGCGGCACTCGCGAGGCCCTCCCGCCGCCGCTCCATACCGGCACTCCCGGATCGTTCGCGCGCCGCACCATCGAGCAGCGCAAGCACTCGATCATCGCCGACCTGCTCGCGGCCGGCGGCCTCGCGCCGGCCGCGGTGGCCGGCCTGCGCGCGCTCGATCGCGAGATCGGCGGCGGCCGGTTCAGCGACCCGTTCGCGGCCGGCGGCGGCCCGCCGCTGGTACCGGCGGAGCGGCACGCCTGGCAGCAGGCGCTCCGCCCGCTGCTCGGCAGACCGTGGCTGGACCTGCCGTGGTACGAGGCGGAGGCCTCGTTCTACCTGCGCGTGCTCACCGCCACCGGCTACTACGAGCGCGCCGCGCCCGGCTATGGGCGCGATCCGTTTGCCCACCTCAAGCACGCCGAGTTGCAGCGCAACGCGCCGCGGCTGGCAGCCGAACTGGCGGGCGCCGAGCTGCCGGTGCTGCTGCGCTCGTCGCTGTGGGGCAACCGCGTCGACCTGTCCAACTACGAAATCGACCGCGGCCACGCCGGCTCGGTAATCGCATCCGCATCGGCGTCGCCGGACGCCGGCGGCCAGCATGCGCCGGACCAACTGGTGATCGACCACGCCGATGCCGCGCTGCGCTGCCTGGCCCGCGCCCGGCGCGTGGACATCGCCACCGACAACGCCGGCGCCGAATTGACCTGCGACCTGGCCCTGGTCGCCCGTCTTCTGGCCTCCGGGGTGCGTCAAGTGCGACTGCACGTGAAGGACGCGCCGTTCTTCGTGTCGGATGCCACCGCTGCCGACGTGCACGGCACGCTGGCGCTGCTGAACGCGCAGCCGCCTCCGGCACGCGCGGTCGGGCGTCGCCTTGCCGATGCGCTCGCCACCGGGTCCCTGCGCTTGCAGCCGCACTGGTTCTGGAACGGACCGCGCCACTACCCTGAACTGCCGGACTGCCTCATCGGCTCGCTGGCGCAGGCGGACCTGGTGGTCTTCAAAGGCGACGTCAACTATCGGCGGCTACTGTCCGACCGGCAGTGGCCGGTCGATACGGAGGTCGCCGCAATTGCCGGCTACCTGCCGTCCCCGGCCCTCATACTGCGTACCTTGAAGAGCGAGATCGTGGCCGGCCTGACGCTGGGGCAGGCCGCGCAACTGGCCCGCCGCGACCGCGACTGGTTGATCAACGGGCGCCGCGGCATCATTCAACTGCTGGGGGGTGGGGAACGCCGAGGAGCGCAAGCCTCGGCGGGGGTATTCCGATAGACTAGGGGCATGCACATCTATATGATCCTGCTGCTCGATGCGCACGCAGACGTAGAAGCGCGGGTCCAAGAGGCCTACCAGGATAGCTACAAGTATAACGCCAATACGTACCTCGTCGTCGACTCAAGCTCCATTACCGAAAATGTCGCCGTGAAGGCAGGGATCAAGGGTGACGACCGCGTCGAAGATGCCTCCGGGTTCGTCGTCAAGTTGGGTTCACCGCCGTCGTACTCCGGGTTCACTGTCAGGGCACTGTGGGAGTGGCTCGTTGCCGCGGGAGAGCAAGCAAAATGATGTCACACGGATTGGAAGCAGTCCCCGAGCCACAAGGTGATGAGATAAGCGGTGGTGATGGCGGGGGGGTCGACCGCCGCCTCACCCGACTGGAAGAGCAGGTGCGCCATCTCACGGGCGATGTAGCGCGGAAGGCCGACATTGAGGCACTCAAGGCCAAGATCGAGGCAAGCAACACGCGTACCGAGACCGTTAGGACGGAAATCGAGTCGGCCAAGCGTGAACTCACGCAGCAGATTGGCGACAAGCAGGACGCTGCCACGAAGTGGACAGTGGGTACCGGTGTGGCGGCCGCGGCCGCGATCGTCGCCTTGCTGAAGCTGATTCCATGAGTTGAACAGTTCACCTATCGGCCGACCCGCCTTCGAGCAGTTCCAGGAACTGCTCCTCGGTTATCACGGTCACCCCGAGCCGCTGCGCCTTGGCCAGCTTGCTGCCGGCGGCGCGTCCGGCAAGCAGGTGCGTGGTGCGCGAGGTGACGCCGCCGGTGACGCGGCCGCCGCGCGTCTTGATCTCGTCCGCGGCTTGGTCGCGCGGCCGAAACTGCGCGAAGCTTCCTGTCACGCACCACGTCTGGCCGGCGAATCGACCCTCGCCCGCGTCATCGGCAGGGACCGGCGGCGGTGCCGTGAAGTTGAGGCCCGCCTCCCGGAGCCGCTTGATGCGGCGCACGTTGGCCGCATCGGTGAGCTGCCGGATCACCGCCGCGGCGGTACGCTCCCCGATGCCTTCAATCGCGGTCAGCGGCTCCGGATCACCGGCCGCGGCAGCCTGCATCATCTTGTCGATGTCATGGTAGCCGGCGGCGATCAGCAGTTCAGTGGCGTTGGGTCCGATTTCCGGCATGCCGAGCGCCGGCAGCACGGTCCGGAACGGTTGCGCCCGGCTGCGCTCGATGCCCGCCTCGATCAGCGCCACCTTGCGTTCGCCGAAGCCCTCCCAGTCCAGGAGCTGGCCGGTGTCGAACCGGTAGATGTCTTCGACGTCGCGCAGTACGCCGCGCGCAATGAGCTGGTCGAGCGTCTCGCTGCCGAGATTGTCGATGTCCATCTGCCCGCGGGCGGCGAAGAAGTGGATGCGCCCGCGCACCTGGTCGCGGCACTGCTCGTTGCGGCAGAAGTGGTGCGCGCCGGCCACCTCCAGCGGCGCAGCGCACGCGGGGCAACGCTCCGGCATGCGCCAGGTGGTGTTGCCGGCGCTGTTCTTGTCGAGCACCCGCTCCACCGCGGGAATCACGTCGCCGCGCCGGGAAACCGCCACCTGGTCGCCCACCGCCAGTTCCAGGGTGTCGATATAGTGCTGGTTGTGCAGGGTGACGTTGGCCACCGTGGTGCCGCCGATCGCCACCGGCGCCACCCGCGCTACCGGCGTGATGCGCCCCGTGCGGCCCACCTGGATGGCGATCGCCTGCACCGTGCTGTGCGCCTCCGGAGCGTCGAACTTGAACGCCCGCGCCCAGCGTGGGTGGTGGCCGGTCACGCCGAGTTGGGCGCGCACCGCGGCCTCATTTACCTTGATCACCATGCCGTCGATTTCGTAGTCGAGCCCGGCGCGCCGTCCGGTGGCCCGCTCAAGCAGCGCCGGCAGTGCCGCCAGCGGCTCTACCCGCCAATCCTCGTGGCGGGTACGCGCCGCATCGAGCTGGTCGGCCGGCACCAGCAGGGCGTTGGAGGCGTTGACCGGGAAGCCTAGCCTGCGCAGCCGGTCCAGTGAGGAAGCGTGGTCGGGCGGCCCGCCGGCGGCGAACAGCGCTTCGTAGGCGATGAACCGCAACGGGATGGCGGCCACGTCCCGGCTCTTGACCCGGCGCACGGCACCGGCCGCGAAATTGCGCGGATTGGCGTACGCCTCCTCGGCGGCCGCGTTGAGGCGCGCGAATTCCGCCAGCGGCAGGAATATCTCGCCGCGCACCGCCACTTCCAGCGGCTCCGGCAGGCGCAGCGGCACCGAGCGGATCGTCTTCACGTTGGCGGTCACGTCATTGCCCACCGCACCGTTGCCGCGGGTCACCGCCCGCTCCAATGCGCCGCCGCGGTAATACAGGACAATCGACGAGCCGTCGATCTTCTCCTCCACGGTGAAGCTCAGCGGTGTGCCGGCTGTGCCCGCCGTGCCCGCTGCGCCGGCTGCGGTCGCTGTGCCGGCTGCGGTGGCTGTGCCGGCTGTGCCGGCTGCGGTGGCTGCGGTGGCTGCGGTGGCGCACTTGTCCATCCACGCGGCCACCTCGGTGGAGCTGTACGCTTTGTCCAGGCTCAGCACCGGCACCGAGTGGCGCACCTCGGGCAGGTCCTGGCGCAGGTCCGAACCCACGCGCGCGCTCGGCGAGTCGGGCCGCCTCAGTTCGGGATGGTCGGCTTCCAGACGGCACAGCTCGTCGAACAGTCTGTCGTAGGCGGCATCGCTTGCCGTCGGCCGTGCCAGGACGTGGTACTCGTACTCGTGGCGACGCAGCAACGCGGCGAGTTCCGCATGCCGGTCGCAGGGCGCGTGCTTCATGGCGGTTGGTATTGTACTCACAAAACAGCCGCGCCGGGCCGCACCGTTGCCGCCATGCGGCCAGGAGTGGTAGCGTCCGGGGCGTGTCTGAGCGACCGCCGGATGCTGCCGAACACGACGATGCGCTTTCGCTGCTCGACCTGGTGGGAGTGCTGGTCAGGCGGCGCTGGCTGATCGTTTCGGTCACCGTCATCGGCACGCTGCTGGTGTTCGGCTACGCGCTGCTGTCCCTGGTGCTGCCGGCGTCCAGTTCCTGGAACCTGCTGCCGAACGTGTATCGGCCGGACGCCAAGGTGCTGCTGGCAGAGGAGGACTCGTCGGGCCTGGGGTCGCTGTCACTGGGGCCCGAGGGTTCCGGCGCACTCGGCCAACTGCTCGGCGTCACCGGCGGAAACAGCAGCGCGGCGCTGGCCCAGGAGTTGCTGGCGGGACGCACGATTCACGATCGGATTATCGACGAGTTCGACTTGATCGAGCGGTTCCGCGCCGCCGAGCATCCGCGCAGCGCGGCGCGCGCTCTGGTCGCCGGGTCGCTGCAGTACGAATTCGAACCGGAGTCGGCGATCCTCAGCGTCGCCTACGAGGACCCCGACCCCGAGTTTGCCGCCGCCGTGCTGGCCCGCATCCTCGTGCTCCTGGAGCAGCGTTTTCGCGCCCTGACCATGGAGACGGTGTCGTTGCGCAAGCAGCACGTGGAAGAGCGGCTGGCGGCCGTCAGCGCCGACCGGCAGGCGGCTCAGGACCGCCTGGTCGCGTTCCATCGCGCCACGGGCATCGTCGACATCCAGGAACAGTCGACCGAGTCGGGCCGCCTGCTCGCGGAGTACAAGCGCGAGTTGCTGACCAAGGAAGTGGAACTGCAGTCGTTGCGCGAGTTCTTTCCCGACAGCGACGCCTCGGTGGTACAACTGCAGAGCGAGATCGAGATCGTGCGCCGCGTCCTGGACGAATTGCAGAGCGGCTTCAGCTCCTTCTCGCCGCAGACCATCCCGCGCGATGACCTGCCGGCGGTGGCCGCGGAGTATCTCAACCTGAGCCGCGACCTGGAGCTGCAGGAACAGCTCTACTCGGTGCTCCGGCAACAGTACGAACTGACCCGAATCGACGAGACCGACCCGTCCCGCACCTTCCAGGTGATCGAGCCGGTCGAGGTACCGGAGGTCCGGCACTGGCCGAACCGCGCGCTGGTGTGCGTGCTCGCGGCGCTGACCGCGTTCCTGGTCGCGATTCTGGCGGCGTTCTTCCTGGAGTACCTGGTCCGGGTGCGCAACGACCCGGTGGAAGCCGCCAAGCTGGCGGACATTCGCGCTCACCTGCGCGCCGGCGGCGGGGCGCGTGGGAGTGCCTGAGCGGCGCCGTTCGCGCCGGTTCCTGCGCCCGGCACCAGGCCGCGGCGCCGGCGCGGCGCCCGGGCGCCGGGTCACTGGACGCGGGGCCCCCGGCAGACTAAGGTGCCGCCGTTAGCGCATGTCCCGATTCGTCCACCTGCACGTGCACTCCGATTACTCGCTGCTTGACGGCGCCGCCTCGATCGACGCCCTGGTCGACAAGGCGGTGGGGTGCGGCATGAGCCACCTGGCCCTCACCGACCACGGCGCCATGTTTGGCGCCGTCGCCTTCCACGACGCCTGCCGGGCGCGCGGCGTCATGCCGCTGGTCGGCTCCGAGTGCTACCTCAGCCGCGGCTCGCGGCACGACCGCGGCTCCGGCCACGGCAGCCACGACGGCGAACGCGCCTCGCGCAGCTTCCACATGGGCCTGCTGGCGCGCAACGAGACCGGCTACCGCAACCTGATGCAGCTCTCCACCATCGGCTACACCGAGGGGTTCTACTACCGGCCGCGCATCGACGAGGAGGTGCTCGCCGCCCACGCCGACGGTCTGGTCGGGTTTTCCGGCTGCCTGTCGGCCAAGATCCCGTGGCTGATCGGGGAGGGCCGGACCGCGGAGGCCACCGACCTGGCGGTGAACTACCGCGATCTGTTCGGGCCCGGCAACTTCTACCTGGAGTTGCAGAATCACGGGCTGGAGCAGCAGGACACGCTCAACCGGGCACTGATCGAAATGGCGCGCCGCACGGAGATTCCGCTGGTCGCCACCAACGACGTGCACTACGCCGACCGCGACGACGCGCGCGCCCAGGACGTGCTGATCTGCATCGGCACCGGCAAGCGCCTGTCCGACACCGACCGCCTGCGCTTCGACAGCCGCGAGTTCTACTTCAAGGACGAGGCCGAAATGCTGCGCCTGTTCGACGGCGTGCCGGAGGCGGTGTACAACACCGCGCAGGTGGCCGAGCGCTGCCAGCTCGAGATTCCCCGGCCCGGTCCCCTGCTCCCGGTGTACGAGGTGCCCGACGGCCATACCCAGGAGTCGTATCTGCGCCACATCGCCGCGGTCGGCCTGGCCGAACGCTACGCCACCGTCACGCCGGAGCTGCGCGCCCGCCTCGACTACGAACTCGGCGTGATCGAATCCATGGGCTATGCCGGCTACTTTCTGATCGTGTGGGACTTCATCGCGTTCGCGCGCCGCCGCAGGCTGCCGGTGGGGCCGGGCCGCGGTTCCGGGGCGGCTTCGCTGGTGGCCTACGCGCTGCGCATCACCGACATCGAACCGTTCGCGTACGGACTGGTGTTCGAGCGCTTCCTCAACCCGGAACGGGTGTCGATGCCCGACTTCGACATCGATTTCTGCTACGCGCGCAGAGGCGAAGTAATCGACTACGTGGCGAGGAAGTATGGCAAGGAGCGCGTGGCCCAGATCATCACCTTCGGTACCCTCAAGGCGCGCGCGGCGATCCGCGACGTGGCGCGCGTGCTGGACATCCCGTACGCGGAGGCGGATTCCGTGGCCAAGCTGGTGCCGGGCGGCCCGAAGAGTGACCTGAAGACGGCGATCGCGCAGGAACCGGGGCTGCGCGCGGTGCGCGAGCGGGGCGGCGCCTATGCCGAGCTGCTCGACATCAGCCTCAAGCTGGAGGGACTGTCGCGGCACGCCTCCACGCACGCCGCCGGCATCGTGATCGGGCGCGATGCGCTCACCAACTACGTGCCGCTGTACCGCGATACGCGCAGCGGCGCCATCTCCACGCAGTATACCGGCGAAGACATTCTGCAGGGCTGCGGCCTGGTCAAGATGGACTTTCTCGGCCTCAAGACCCTGACGGTGATCGAGAACACGGTACGGCTGATTCGTGCCTCGCAGGCGCCCGGCGACGTCCCGTTCGACCTCGCGGAGGTGCCGGAGGACGACGCCGACACCTACCGGATGCTCGGCGAGGGCAAGGCGACGTGCGTGTTCCAGTTCGAGAGTCCCGGCATGCGCAGCCTGCTGACCCGCGCCCGCCCGCAGCGCATCCAGGACCTGATGGCGCTGACTTCGCTGTACCGGCCCGGGCCGATGCAGTTCATCGACCAGTTCATCGAGGCCAAGGCGGGCCGCCGGCCGGTGCAGTACCCGCTGCCGGAACTGCGCCCGGTGCTCGAGGAGACCTACGGCGTCATCATCTACCAGGAACAGGTGATGAAGATCGCCCAGATCGTGGCCGGCTACTCGCTCGGCCAGGCGGACATCCTGCGCCGCGCGATGGGCAAGAAGAAGCCGGCGGAGATGGCGCAGCAGCGCGAGCGGTTCATCAGCGGCGCGGCCGAACAGGGCCACCGGCAGAAGGTGGCGGCGGACCTGTTCGACATGCTCGCACCGTTCGCCGAGTATGGCTTCCCGAAGCCGCACGCCGCCGCGTATTCGATCCTGTCGTTCCAGACCGCCTACCTCAAGGCGCATCACCGCGCCGAATTCATGGCCGCCAACCTGACCAACGAGATGGCGGACACCGACAAGCTCGCCGACTACATCGGCGAGGCGCGCGACATGGGCCTGGAAGTGCTGCCGCCCGACATCAACCGCTCCATCGGAGACTTCTCGGTCGCCGACGGCCGTATCGTGTTCGGCCTGCAGGGAATCAAGAACGTGGGCACCGGCGCGGTGGCCGAGATCGCGGCGCAGCGCGAGCAGGCGGGTCCCTACGCCAGCTTCACCGAATTCCTGGAGCGGGTGGAGCTGGGGCAGGTCAACCGCAAGGTGGTGGAGACGCTGGTGCAGGTCGGCGCGTTCGACGGCCTGGTCGCCGGCGAGGATCGCGCCACCCTGATGGGCAACCTCGAACGGCTGCTCGACCAGGTCACCGCCGACAAGGAGAGCCGCCGCTACGGCCAGCAGTCGCTGTTCGGCGAAGACGACGGCGAGCTTCCCCGCTACGCGCTCGAGGCGCACGCGCCGTGGCCGCAGAGCGAGCTGCTGCGGATCGAAAAGGAAGCGCTCGGCATGTTCTTCTCCGGCCATCCGCTCGACGAGTTCCGCGCGGTCGCCGAGCGCAAGGCGGCGGTCCCGCTCGCCGATCTCGGCGCCTGGGCGCGCGAGGGCGCCAAGGGCGAGCGCAAGGTGACGGTGATCGGCGTGGTCGGTGAAATCCGCGAGATTCAGACCCGCGGCGGCCGGCAGATGGCATTCGCCGCGCTAGAGGACCTGAGCGGCTCCGCCGAGCTGGTGATCTTCGCCGATCCGTTCAGCGCCAGCCGCGAGCTGCTCGAGGGCGGCGCGGTGGTGGCGGCCACCGGGACCGTGGACCGGAGCCGCGGCGAGCCCAAGGTGCTGGTCGACACCCTGTCCGATCCGCACCAGCTTCCCGACCGCGCCGCCCGCGCCGCCCGCGCCGCCCGCACCCTGCACCTGCGGCTCGACAGCGCGGTATCCGACGACCGGCTGATCGAGTTGCGCGAGCGCTGCATGGCGGCGCGCGGCGACCTGGAATTGTTCATCCACTGCATGGGCGGCGACCGGGAGTGGGTGATCAGGGCGAATCACATTCTGCGGGTAGACGGCGCACCCGACGTGCTGGCCAGGCTGCGCGAGGTGCCCGAGGTGAGCGAGGCATGGACGGAATGAGGGACCGAATCGGCATCGGACTGGTGGGGCTGGGCACCGTGGGCGGGGCGTTTGCGCGCCTCGTCGAGGACAACGGCGAACTGCTGCACCGTCGTTACGGCGTGCGCGTGGAGCTGGTCCGGGTGGGCGTCGCGCGTCTCGGCAAGCCGCGGCAGGTGGCCGCCGACCTGCTGGTGGAGGGCTACGAGAAGGTGCTCGGCGACCCCCGCGTCGACGTGGTGGTGGAACTGATGGGCGGCGTCGAGCATCCGCGCGAGCTGATCACCAGCGCCCTGCGCGCCGGCAAGCACGTCATCACCGGCAACAAGGCGCTGATAGCCGAGCACGGCGAAGAGCTGCTGACGCTCGCGCACCGGCACGGCGTGCAGTTTCGCTTCGAGGCGTCGGTGTGCGGCGGCATCCCGGTCATCAAGGTGATTCGCGAGAGCCTCAGCGCCAACCGGATCCGCAGCCTGACCGGCATCGTCAACGGCACCACCAACTACATCCTGACCCGCATGACCGCATCGGGCGCCTCGTTCGGCGACGCGCTCGCCGAGGCCCAGGAGCGCGGCTTCGCGGAAGCGGATCCCACCCTGGACGTGGACGGCACCGACGCGGTGCAGAAGATGGCAATTCTGTGCAGCCTCGCGTTCGGCGGCTGGTGCAGCTACCGCGACGCCCTCTGGCAGGGCATCGAAAGCGTTACCGCAAAGGATGTCGAATTCGCGGCGATGTCGGGATTCGTGTTCAAGCTGGTCGCCATGGGCAGGGTGATCGACGGCATGACCTCGGTGGCGGTGTTTCCCGCCCTGGTTGCCACCGGCCACCCGCTGGCGTCGGTGCGCGACGAATTCAATGCCGTGATGATCGACTCCGATTTCCAGGGGCCGTCGGTGCTGATCGGCCGCGGCGCGGGCGACCGGCCGTCGGCGTCGTCGGTGGCGGCCGACCTCGCAGACCTGCTCGCCGGCAGCGCGCCCGCCGGACCGGCGCCGCCGCGCAGCAATCTGTACCCCGCGGAGCAGTTGACGTTCCGCTACTACTTTCACTTCGTGACCGAGAATCGTCCCGGCATCTGGGCGCAGGTAACCGGCCTGCTCGCCGAACACGAAATCAACATCGAGTCGGTGCACCAGAAGTGGGAGGATCCCGATCAACCTTCCGATCTGTACGTGCTCGTGGATCCGGTTGCCGAGCACCGCGCCCGCGCCGCGCTGGCCGCCATCAGCGCCGCGCCGGGGATCTTCCCGGAGTCGCGATTCTATCGCATACTTCCGGATGAACAGGGGTAGAGGCCCGTTCTGGTACGGTCGTAATGCAGGATTTTTTTCGAGTCATCAATATCGCGTTGCTCGCATACATGCTGGTTATCGTGTTGCGCATCATGTCGACCTGGGTGCGGGGACCCGCGGGCGAGGGCGCGTTCGGTACCATCAGCCACTATCTCCGGCAGCTCACCGACCCGTACCTGCAGATGTTCTCGCGCTTTACCTTTCTGCGCGCCGGCGGCATGGACTTCACGCCGCTTGCCGGCATATTCGTGCTGGTGGTGGCCTCCGAGATGACCCGCCAGCTGGCCAATCAGCAACAGGTCACCATCGGGTACTTTCTCGGCGTCTCGTTGTTCGCGGCCTGGCGCATGGCCTCGATCATCGTGCTGGTGTTCCTGGTGGCGTGCGTCGCCCGCTTCGTCACGCTGCGGTTCCTGGGGCGCACCGATACGCCGATCGCGCGCGCGGTGTATGCCCTGTCGCAAGCTCCGGTTCGTGCCGTGTCGCGCTACATCTCCATGCGCGACAGCGGCAGCGAGGCCAACTACCTGCTGGTTACCATCGTGATCCTGTTTGCGGTCTGGATCGGGGGCCGCGTGGCGACCGAGCTCCTGGTTCGCTATTTCTTTTCTCTCAATCAGGTTTTCGGCGGATTGCCGGTCCTCGGCTGAGTCTCCGCCGGCGCCGCCGCAGGCCGCGCGGCCGGCGATGACGGCGGTGTTGCTGCAGCAGCTCGCGCAGCCGGTCACCAGTCTGCCCGGCGTGGGTCCGGCCGGGGGGCGCCGCCTCGCCGAGTTGGGAGCCGCGACCGTGGGTGAGTTGCTGGAGCACTTCCCGCGCGCCTGGGAGGACCGCCGCCGGATCGCACCGCTGCAGGCGCTCGCGGAAGGCCGCCCGGTGGTGGTGCGCGCCCGGGTCGCGGCGCATCGGCGATTCGGCCCGCGCGCCCGGCACCTGCGCATCGACCTCACCGACCAGGCGCCGGCCGCCCGCGCCCCGGATGGCGCCGGGCAGCGGCGCGGGCGCGCCCCCGAACCGGGACCGCGCGCGGTGCCCGCAGCGGCGCTGCTCTGCTTCGGGCGCAACTACCTGGCACGTTCGCTGCCGGTCGGGGCGGCGGTGACCGTGGCCGCCACGTTTCATCGCCGCGGCGGGACATGGGAGGCCGGCAGCTTCGAGTTGCTGCGCGACGATGACACCGCGAATGCCGGGCGCATCGTCCCGATCTACCCGCTGAGCGAGGGAGTGCGCGCAGCCATGCTGCGCCGCGCCATGCTCGCCGCGTGCGCCCGCCTTGCCGGCATGGCCACGCCGTGGGACGGCTACTGCCGCCGCCGCGGATTGCCGCCGGTGGCCGCGGCGGTGCGCGCACTCCACTTCCCGCAGCGCGCCGGCGACATCGAACCTGCCCGCACCGCCGTCGCATACGCGGAGCTGCTGCAACTGCAGCACGCGCTGCGGCGCCGCCGCGCGCCGCGGCGCGCGGCGCGGCGCGCGTGCGGTGCGCTGCCGGCGCGCATCGCCGGGCGGCTGCCGTTTGCGCTGACCGGCGACCAGGACGCGGCGCTGCACGCGATCGGCGCCGGACTGCGCGGTGCGCTGCCGAGTGCCCGGCTGCTGCAGGGCGACGTGGGCTGCGGCAAGACGCTGGTCGCCCTGCTCGCCGCGGCCTGGGTGGTGGAAGCGGGCGAGCAGGTCGCGTTCGTGGTGCCCACCGAACTGCTGGCGCGTCAGCACCTGAACAGCGCGCGCCGTATTCTCGCACCGGCGGGGATCACGGTGGCGCTGCTGACCGGCGCCGGTGCGGTACGCGGCGCGCAGGCGGTGCCGGGCGGCGTGCAGGCGGTGCCGGGCGGCGTGCAGGCGGTGCCGGGCGGCGTGCAGGCACTGCCGCGCGCGGCGCTGCTGGCCGACCTGCGCCGCGGCGCCATCGACGTGCTGTTCGGCACGCACGCGCTGCTGCAGGAAGGGGTGGCGTTCGCCGCCCTCGGCCTGGTGGTCATCGACGAGCAGCATCGCTTCGGGGTCTTGCAGCGGCGCCACCTGCTGCAACGCGCACCGCGCGCCGATCTGCTGCTGATGACCGCCACGCCGATTCCACGATCGCTCGCGATGACCGTGTATGGCGACCTTGAGCGCACGGTGATCCGCGCCCTGCCGCCGGGCCGGCTGCCGGTGCGCACCCACCTCGTGCGGCTGGCCAACATAGGCAAGGTGTACGACCGGGTGCGCGGCGAGCTCGCGACCGGAGGCCAGGTGTACGTGGTCGCGCCGCGCATCGGCGCTCCCGCGCCATCGGCACGGGACGCGCCGCCGGCACGGGACGCGCTGCCGGCACGGGACGCGCTGCCGGCACGGGACGCGCTGCCGGCCGCGCCGGCGGCCGGCGGCCGGTCCGCTCCGCTGCCCGATGTCGGCGCCGCCGAGTCCCTGTTCGCCGCGCTGCGGGACGAGGTGTTCCCGGAGTTCGCGTCCGGCCTGATCCACGGCGCCATGAACGAGCTCGACAAGCACGCGGTAATGGAGCAGTTCCGGCGTGGCGCGCTGTCGATCCTGGTGGCGACCACGGTAGTGGAGGTGGGGGTGGACGTGGAGGGTGCCACCGGCATCGTGGTGTTCGGCGCCGAGCGCTTCGGCCTCGCGACGCTGCACCAGCTTCGCGGCCGCGTCGGCCGTGGGCCGCGGCAGGGGTATGCCTACCTGGTGTACGGCGAACCGTTGAGCGACTCGGGCAGCGAACGCCTGCGGGCCATGCGGGAGAGCGGCGACGGATTCGCGATCGCCGAGCGCGACCTCGCCCTGCGCGGGCCGGGAACGCTTCTCGGGCTGCGCCAGGCGGGCCTGCCGGAGCTGCGGGTGGCCGAGCTGCCGCGCGACCTGCAGCTCGCTTTGCAAGCAAGGGCTGACATAGGCCCGGTGGAACAGGCACAGGACTGTGCGCCATGTCCGTAACCGGTACCCACTACCGCGGCCATCAAGCACGCGCCGACATTGGCCCGGCGGAACAGGCACACGACTCTGCTCCATGTCCGTAACCGGTACCCACTACCGCGGCCATCAAGCACGCGCCGACATAGGCCCGGCGGAACAGGCACAGGACTGTGCTCCATGTCCATGACCGGCATCCAATACCGCGGCCATCACGCCCGCGCTGACATCGGCCGGGCGCAGCGCTCATCCGAGGTGGCGCCGTGCGCGTGACCGGCGGGCGCTACCGCGGCCGCCGGCTGCAGGTGCCGCCCCGCGACATCCGTCCGGCGACCGACCGCATGCGCGAGGCGCTGTTCAACGTGCTCGCGGCGCGTGGCGTGGTGCTCGAAGGGTGCCGTTTCCTGGACCTGTTCAGCGGCACCGGGATCATGGCGGTGGAGGCTGCGTCGCGCGGCGCGGCGGTGGTCGACCTGGTGGAGCGCGATCCGCGCAAGCGCCCCTACCTGCAGCGCAACACCAGCTTCGTCGCCGCGCGCGTGGCCATTCACGTGACGCCGTGCGAGCGGTATCTGGCGCGCGCCCGGCGCGACGCAGCCGCCGGCTGGGACCTGGTGTTTGCTGATCCGCCCTATGCCTACCGCCGGAAGGCGGACCTGCTGGCGTCCGTGGCCGCCTGCGCGGGCCTGCGCGCCGGTGCCCTGGTGGTCGTGCACACGCCGGCCGGCGAGGTGCTGCCGGTGCCGCCGCGGCTGGCCTGTGTCGACCGGCGCCGGTATGGCGGCGCCGCGCTGGCCTTGTTCTCGGTGGCGGATGAGGCGGAATGCGGCGGCCCCTGAGCGGCGTCCGTGCCGCCGGTGGTGGAAATTTGCCCCCGCGGCGTTGACACGCGGCGGCGTGCATCGTTAGTTTGCCAGCCTTGACGGCCTCGCGCAGCGGCCCTTCCCGGCGGGAAGCCGTTGTTCGCCTCTGTAGCTCAGTTGGTAGAGCACCACCATGGTAAGGTGGGGGTCACCGGTTCAAGTCCGGTCGGGGGCTTGTCACTTCCGTGTCGGGGGACTATATTTCCGGTCCGATACGAGGTGAAGAGATCTCCAAGAAATGGCCAAGGCTAAGGTAGTCGAACTGGTGGCCCTGGAGTGCGTGGCGTGCTCTGAGGGGTCGAACGGCGTGCACCTGCGCAACTACACGACGACCAAGAATCGTCGTAACGTGCAGGGCAAGCTGGAGTTGAAGAAGTACTGTCCGCGGTGCCGGGTCCACACCCGGCACCGGGAGACCCGGGTAAAGTAGGGGCGTTCCGGGTTCCGGATCCGGGCCGCCCGTATCATCGGCTGGAGTGGGGTCGCCGTCTGCGTTCAGTTCGCGGACGGTTGCCGGGCGGCGGAGATCGTTGCATCAGCGAAGGCCAGTAGCTCGAATTGGCAGAGCGCCGGTCTCCAAAACCGGATGTTGCAGGTTCGAATCCTGCCTGGCCTGGAGAGGAAGCCGTCCTGACGCGGCCGTCGAACCGGTAGGCGCGCGTAGGCCGCGGCGTGTGGGGGCCGCCGGGCCCTGCCGTTTGCATGCGGCGAGGGCTGCATCTGGCGAGTGAGGAGCTGTGAAGCGAATCGTTCAGTTTTTTCGCGAGAGTTACGCTGAGCTGCGCAAGGTGTCGTGGCCGAGCCGTGAGGAGGTTGGCAACTCAACCAGGATCGTTCTGATTTCGGTGGCGCTCATTGCCTTGGCGCTGGGATTGGTGGACTTCGTCTTCTTTCAGGCGATCGACCTGATCTTTTAGCGGCAGGCAGAAGCGGGATGGAGCGGCGCCGCCGCGCGCGGGTCGCGTCGGGCCGGTGCCACCGGTCCGGGCGGTGCTGGTCAGAGCAGTGCTGGTCCCGGCGGTGCCGGTCAGAGCAGTGCCGGTCAGTGCAGTGGGTGGAGTGAGGAGCCGAACGAACGCGAACATGGCAAAAAGCTGGTACGTAGTGCATACCTATTCGGGTTATGAGAACAAGGTGCAGAAACACTTGACGCGGCTCATGGAGAGCCAGGAGTTCACCGATCAGCTCTTCGACGTCAAGGTGCCGCAGGAAGAGGTGGTCGAGGTCAAGGACGGCAAGAAGAGGGTGATCTCGAAGAAATTCCTGCCCGGTTACATTCTCCTGGAGATGGAACTCGGCGATGCGCGATGGAAGGAGCTGACCTCCGCCATCCGCCGCATCGACGGGGTGACCGGTTTCGTCGGCATGCAGACCGGACGCAGGCCGCAACCGATTTCGGGCGACGAAGTGCGTTCCATCCTGCAGAAGTCGGGCGCCATCAAGACCGACCGCATGATCCGCCCGATGCAGACCTTCTCCATCGGCGAGTCGGTGCGGATCGTGGATGGCCCGTTCGAGTCGTTCACCGGCACCGTCGAAGAGGTGAACCTGGAGAAGGCCAAGCTGCGTGTCTCGGTGGGTATTTTCGGTCGCTCGACGCCGGTGGAACTGGAATTCCTGCAGGTGGAGAAAGTCTGACGGTGGCGACGGGATAACGGGGGCAACAGGTGGCGAAGAAACGAGTCAACGCGGTCATAAAGCTGCAGGTTCCGGCCGGGCAGGCGACGCCCGCGCCGCCGGTGGGGCCGGCACTCGGCCCGCACGGCGTGAGCGCGCCGCAGTTCGTTCAGCAGTTCAACGACCGCACCAGGAACGAAGAGCAGGGCCTTACCATTCCGGTGGTAATCACGGTGTACGCCGACCGCACCTTCAGCTTCGAGACCAAGACGCCGCCGGCGGCGGTGCTGATCAAGAAGGCGATCGGCCTGGACAAGGGGTCGCCGGAATCGAACCGCGAGAAGGTCGGTTCCATCAGTCGCGCCGCCCTGGAGGAGATCGCGGCGCGCAAGATGCAGGACCTGAACGCCAACGACCTGCAGGCCGCGGCCAAGGTCATTGCCGGAACCGCCCGCAGCATGGGCGTGACAGTGGAGGGCTGAATCAGACGATGGCACGCAGCAAACGATACCGGGCAGCCGAGCAGCGCCGCGACGGCGCACGCAGCTACGCGCTGGCCGAGGCGGTCGAGCTGGTGAAGAGCAGCGCGTCGGCCAGGTTCGACGAGACCGTGGAGTGTCACATCAAGCTGAACATTCGCGGCAACCAGACCGTACGCGATACCACGGTACTGCCGCACGGCTTTCAGGCCGAGAAGCGGATCCTGGTGTTCGCGCGCGGCGAGAAGGCGGACGAAGCACGGGCGGCCGGGGCCGCCCATGTCGGCGCCGAGGAACTGGTCGAGAAGATTCGCGGCGGCTGGCTGGACTTCGACGTGGCGGTCGCGACCCCGGACATGATGCGCGAGGTGGGCAAGCTTGGACCGGTGCTCGGGCGCCGCGGCCTGATGCCCAATCCGAAGACGCGCACCGTGACCAACGACCTTACCGCCGCCATTGCCGAGTTGCAGCGCGGCAGGGTAGAGTTCCGCGCCGACCGCACCGGAGTGGTTCACATGGCGGTCGGCAAGGTGTCGATGGACGCCGGCCCGGTGAGCGAGAATGTCAGCGCGCTGCTCGACGAGGTCGGCAAACGGCGTCCGGCGGATCTGAAGGGCGTTTTCATCAGTTCGGTGGCGGTGAGTTCCACCATGGGGCCGGGAGTGAAGGTGACTCCGGCCGACGCCGCGGGCGCGGCAGCCGGGTAGGGGACGATGGCCAAGGGTGTGCAGCAATACAAGATCGACCGGGTAGCGGCTCTCAAGGAAGCGTTCGAAGAGGCGCCGTCCCTGTTCTTCTCCGATTACCGCGGCCTGACCGTGAACCAGATCACCGAGTTGCGCGGTCAGCTTCGCCAGAACGACACCCGCTACGCGGTGGTCAAGAACCGCTACACCAAGATCGCCCTGCGCGAGCTCGGCCGCGACGGCGCCGACGAGTTTCTGGTCGGGCCGACGGCGGTGGCGCTGGTGCGCGGCGACGCCGTTGCGGTGTCGAAGGCGCTGCTCGACTTCGGGCGCGGCGCCCCGGTACAGGTGAAGGGCGGTTACGTCGAGGGCAGGATGATCGGCCTGCAGGAGGTGGTCGCACTGTCGCGGCTGCCGGGCCGCGAGCAACTGCTCGCCATGCTGCTGTCGGCAATGAACGGTCCGGTACGCGGTCTGGCTATCGTGCTGCGCGCTTCGGTGGAGCGCGTCGCACGGGTGCTGCAGGCGGTGGCGGACCAGAAGGCTCAAGGAACGACCACCGAATCGTGAAGATACGGGACAATCACGGATCAAATCACTTAGCAAAGGGAGAGTGAACAGATGGCTGTACTTTCAACCGAGCAGATCATAGATGCGGTCTCGAGCATGAGCGTGCTCGAGGTGTCGGAACTGGTAAAGGCGTTCGAGGACAAGTTCGGCGTCAGCGCGGCGGCCCCGGTAGCGGTAGCCGCGGCCCCGGCCGGCGGCGCCGAGGCGGCCGAGGAAGAGGAGGAGCAGGTCGAATTCACCGT
The DNA here is from genome assembly GCA_965208575.1 of Spirochaetia bacterium. Taxonomy (GTDB): domain Bacteria; phylum Spirochaetota; class Spirochaetia; order SZUA-6; family Bin103; genus Bin103. The sequence continues at coordinate 731,811 of CBDBOV010000005.1, forward strand.
GCTGCTCAAGGGCTTCGACGCCGGCAAGAAGATTCCGATCATCAAGGAGGTGCGCGCCATCACCGGGCTCGGCCTCAAGGAGGCGAAGCAGCTCGTGGAAGAGCAGGATCGCCCGATCAAGGAAGCGGTGTCCAAGGAGGAGGCGCAGAAGCTGAAAGAGCAGTTGGAGACTGCCGGCGGAACCGTGGAGGTGCAGTAAACGCCTCCGCTCCGCACCAGTTGCCTGTACCGGCGGCGATGCGCCGCCGGATCCGCGTCCCTGCCGCGTGCGCACCGCGTGCGCGGCTTGTTGCGGTATCGGTGCGTCCGGCGGGGCGTCACCGGTCACCGGTCTCCAGGAGTCATATGAGCACCACGATTGCTCCCCGAGCGTCCGATGCGCTGCACCTCGCGCGTACTTTTCTTGGTCGAGGGCGGGACGATGTCATTGCCATGCCCAACCTGGTCGACATCCAGTTGTCTTCCTATGAGCGTTTTCTCCAGCGTGAAACGCTCGCCGCCGGCAACGCGCCGGACCGGCAGGGACTGGAGGAGGTGTTCCAGGAGATCTTCCCCATAGAGAGCCCCAATGGGGACATGGTGCTGGAATACGTCGGCTACTCGCTCGACGAGTCCGGCATCAAGCTCACCGAGCAGGAGTGCAAGCACAAGGGGCTGTCGTTCGTCATCCCGATCAAGGCGAAGATCAACCTGGTGTTCTGGGGCACCGGCGAGATCCGCCAGAAAGAGATCTACATGGGCGACATCCCGCTCATGACCGGGCGCGGCACGTTCATCATCAACGGCGCCGAGCGGGTGGTGGTCAGCCAGATCCACCGCTCGCCGGGCGTGATCTTCTCGCACGAGAAGGGGGCGTATACGTCCCGCATCATTCCCTACCGCGGCTCCTGGCTGGAATTCGAGATCGATCAGAAGAAGGAACTGATCTACGCCAAGATCGACCGCAAGAAGCGCCTCCTGGCGACCGTTTTCCTGCGCGCGCTCGGCTTCGACACGCGCGAGAAGATCATCGAGCTGTTCTACCGCACCAAGGGCATCGAGATCGACGACAGCACGGCCACCAAGGACGCCCTCATCGGTACGGTGTTCGCCAAGGCGGTGTACCGCGGCAAGGGGGAGACGCGCAAGAAGCTGTACGGCGCCGGCGAGAAGATCCACCCGCACGACGTGGAGGAGCTGCTGCACTCCGGCATCGAGACGGTGCAGATCATCGACCTCGATCATCCCGAGTCCCTGCACAGCCAGATCATCCTCAACTGCTTCGAGCGCGAGGAAGTGCAGACCACCAGGGATGACGGCGACAGCGACGAGCCGTCCAAGGAAGAAGCGATCGGACGGGTGTACGCGGTCATCAAGCCGGGCGAACCGATCACCGTCGACAGCGCCGAGAAGGATCTGCACAGCATGTTCTTCTCGCCGCGCCGCTACGACCTCGGCCGCGTGGGTCGCTACAAGCTGAACAAGAAGTTCGATTACGCCGCACCCAAGGAGAGCCACACGCTGACCCCGGACGACGTGATCGCCACCATGACCTTTCTGGTGAAGGTGTATATCGGCGAGGGCAACATCGACGACATCGACCACCTCGGCAACCGCCGCGTGCGCTCGGTCGGCGAGCTGCTCACCAACCACCTGAAGGTGGCGTTCACGCGCATGGAGCGGATCGCCAAGGAGCGCATGTCGCTGAAGGAGGCGGACACCATCCGCCCGCAGGACCTGATCTCCATCAAGCCGGTGGTGGCCACGATCAAGGAGTTCTTCGGCTCCAGCCAGCTCTCGCAGTTCATGGACCAGGTCAACCCGCTCGCCGAGCTCACCCACAAGCGGCGCCTCAACGCGCTCGGTCCCGGCGGACTGTCGCGCGACCGCGCCGGTTTCGAGGTGCGCGACGTGCATTACACCCACTACGGGAGAATGTGCCCGATCGAGACCCCCGAGGGTCCCAACATCGGGCTCATCGTGTCGCTCGCCAACTACACTACCGTCAACGAGTACGGCTTTCTGGAGACGCCCTACCGGAAGGTCGAGAACGGCAAGGTCACGCGCAATATCGAATACCTGTCGGCGATCGAGGAGGAGAAGTTCTTCATCGCGCAGTCCGGGGCGGCGGTGGATGCCGGCGGCAAGCTGCCCGACCGCCTGATGGCGGTGCGCAAGGGCGGCGACTACATCTCCGCCGGACCCGATTCCATCCAGTACATGGACGTGTCCCCGAAGCAGATCATCTCGGTGTCGGCGTCGCTGATTCCGTTTCTGGAGCACGACGACGCCAACCGCGCCCTGATGGGATCCAACATGCAGCGCCAGGCGGTGCCGCTGGTGCAGCCGGAACCGCCGCGCGTGGGCACCGGCATGGAGGGCAAGACCGCGTACGACTCCGGCGTGCTGGTGCTGGCCGAGCGCGCCGGCACCGTGGTGTACGTGAGCAGCGAGGCGGTCCACGTGAAGCCCTCCCGCGGCGGCGCCAACGGCGCCGCCGGATCCACCGGCACCTCCCGCTACGAGTCGGGCGTGGACATCTACGACCTGATCAAGTATCAGCGCACCAATCAGGACACCTGCTTTTCGCAGAAGCCGATCGTCCGCATTGGGCAGAAGGTCGCGGGCGGCGATGTTCTGGCCGACGGTCCGGCCACCTACCAGGGTGAGTTGGCGCTCGGCCGCAACGTGCTGGTCGCGTTCATGCCCTGGAACGGCTACAACTACGAGGACGCCATCCTGATTTCGTCGAAGGTGATCAAGGAGGACATCTTCACCTCGATCCACATCAAGGAGTTCTCCATCGACGTACGGGAAACCAAGCTGGGCCCGGAGAAGATCACCCGCGACATCCCCAATACCTCGGAGCATGCGTTCGATCAGCTCGACGAGGAAGGAATCGTGCACATCGGCGCGTTCGTGCCGGAGTCCTCGATCCTGGTCGGCAAGGTGACGCCCAAGAGCGAGACCGACTCGACCCCGGAGTTCAAGTTGCTGAACTCCATTTTCGGTGAAAAGGCGAAGGAGGTGCGCGATACCTCCCTGCGCGTGCCGCACGGCGTGGAAGGCACGGTCATCGACGTGCAGCGTCTGCGCCGCGCCGACGGCGACGAGCTGAACCCCGGCGTGGAAGAGGTGGTGAAGGTGCTCGTCGCCACCAAGCGCAAGCTGCAGGAGGGCGACAAGATGGCCGGGCGGCACGGCAACAAGGGGGTGATCGCCCGCATCCTGCCGGAAGAGGACATGCCGTTCATGGCCGACGGGACGCCGATCGATATCGTGCTGAATCCGCTCGGCGTGCCGTCGCGCATGAACCTGGGCCAGATCATGGAGACCGAGTTGGGCTGGGCGGCGGAGCGCCTGCACGAGTGGTACGCGACCCCGGTGTTCCAGTCCGCGACCAACGAAATGATCGCCGACAAGCTGCGCGAGGCGGGCCTGCCGGAGACCTCCAAGATCGAACTGTTCGACGGATTGTCGGGGCAGCCGTTCGAAAACCCGGTGACCGTCGGCGTAATCTACATGATGAAGCTGCTGCACCTGGTCGACGACAAGATGCACGCGCGCTCGACCGGCCCCTACTCGCTGGTGACGCAGCAGCCGCTCGGCGGCAAGGCGCAGTCCGGCGGTCAGCGCCTCGGCGAGATGGAGGTGTGGGCGCTGGAAGCGTACGGCGCCGCCAACACGCTCCAGGAGCTGCTTACGGTCAAGTCGGACGACATGACCGGACGCGCCAAGATCTACGAGAGCATCGTGAAGGGCGAGGCCTTTCAGCCGTCCGGCGTGCCGGAGTCGTTCAACGTGCTGGTGCAGGAGTTGCGCGGGTTGACCCTGGACATTTCGATCTACGACTCGAGCGGCAAGCTGATTCCGTTGACCGAGCGCGACGAAGAACTGATCAGCCGCCAGTCGTCGCGGTTCTAACGAGGAGGCAAACATATGCGCGATTTTCAGGATTTCGAACGCATCACCATCAAGCTCGCGTCGCCGGAGGAGATCCGCGCCTGGTCCTACGGCGAGGTCAAGAAGCCGGAAACCATCAACTACCGCACCCTGCGCCCGGAAAAGGACGGCCTGTTCTGCGAGCGCATCTTCGGCACCACCAAGGAGTGGGAGTGCTACTGCGGCAAGTTCAAGTCGATCCGCTACCGCGGTGTGATCTGCGACCGCTGCGGGGTGGAGGTGACCCACTTCCGCGTGCGCCGCGAGCGCATGGGCCACATCGAGCTGGCCGCGCCGGTGTCGCACATCTGGTTCTATCGCTCGGTGCCGTCGCGCATGGGGCTGCTGCTCGACCTGTCGATTTCCGCCCTGCGCTCCATCCTGTACTACGAGAAGTACATCGTCATCGATCCCGGCGACACCGACCTCAAGCAGATGGAACTGCTCAACGAGGACGAGTACCTGGAGGCGCGCGAGCGCTTTCAGACCAACTTCTCCGCCGGCATCGGCGCCGAGGCGATTCGCACCCTGCTCGAGGGCATGGACCTGGAAGCGCTCAGCGGCGAGTTGCGCGCGCGCATGGTCGACAAGGGACCGAAGAGCGACAAGCGCCTGCTGAAGCGCATCGAGATCGTCGAGAACTTCCGCGATTCGCGCAACAAGCCGGAGTGGATGATCCTGGACGTGATTCCGGTGATCCCGCCGGAACTGCGGCCGATGGTGCAACTCGACGGCGGACGTTTCGCCACCTCCGACCTCAACGACCTCTATCGGCGGGTGATCAACCGCAACAACCGGCTCAAGCGCCTGCTCGCGCTCAACGCTCCCGACATCATCATCCGCAATGAGAAGCGGATGCTGCAGGAAGCCGTGGATGCGCTGTTCGACAACTCCAAGAAGAAGCGCGTGGTGAAGGGAGCCGCCAACCGGCCGCTGAAGTCGCTGTCGGACATGCTCAAGGGCAAGCAGGGCCGCTTCCGGCAGAACCTGCTCGGCAAGCGGGTCGACTACTCGGGCCGCTCGGTGATCGTGGTGGGGCCGGATCTGAAGCTGCACCAGTGCGGGCTGCCCACCAAGATGGCGCTCGAGCTGTTCAAGCCGTTCATCATGAAGAAGCTGGTCGAAAAGGACGTGGTGTTCAATATCAAGAAGGCCAAGTCGCTGGTGGAGGAGGAGACTCCGGAGGTGTGGGCGGTGCTCGAGGAGGTGATCTCCGAACACCCGGTGCTGCTCAACCGTGCGCCCACCCTGCACCGGCTCGGCATCCAGGCGTTCGAGCCGGTCCTGGTCGAGGGCAAGGCGATCAAGCTGCATCCGCTGGTGTGCCATGCGTTCAACGCCGACTTCGACGGCGACCAGATGGCGGTGCACGTGCCGCTCAGCCCGGAGGCGCAGATCGAGTCGTGGACGCTGATGCTGTCTTCGCAGAACCTGCTCAACCCGGCCAACGGTTCGCCGATCGTGGTGCCGACGCAGGACATGGTGCTCGGGATCAACTACCTGACCCTCGCGCGCCCCGGCGCGAAGGGCGAGGGCCGCTACTTTTCCAGCCCCTACGAGGTGCTGATGGCGATCGACGCGCGCAGCGTCGACTACAACGCGCTCATCCACGTACGCCGTAACGGCGCAGCCGGCGACGGCCCCGGCGGCGGACCGCTCGACAACGGTTACCTCGAGACGACACCCGGCAGGGTGATTCTCAACGAGGAGCTGCCCGACGCCCTCGACTACATCAACGAGCCGCTCGACGAGAAGGCGCTGCGCGACCTGATCGCACGCTGCTACCAGGACCACGGGCCGCACGTCACCGTGCAGATGCTCGATTCGGTCAAGGAGCTGGGATTCAGCTACGCCACCAAGTTCGGCGCCACCATCGGCATGGAAGACATCATCGTGCCGGACGCCAAGGATGGCATGATCAAGTCCGCCACCGCCCAGGTAGAGCAGATTCACGGCCAGTACCTGCAGGGCCACATTACCAATGAAGAGCGCTACAACCGGGTCATCGAGGTGTGGAGCACCACCAACGACGACCTGACCAACGAGTTGATGAAGGAGTTGGAAGCCGACAAGCAGGGCTTCAACCCGGTGCACATGATGGCCAACTCCGGGGCGCGCGGCAGCCGCGGCCAGATCCGGCAACTGGCCGGCATGCGCGGCCTGATGGCCAAGCCTTCCGGCGACATCATCGAGCTGCCGATCCGTTCCAGCTTCAAGGAAGGCCTCGACGTCACCGAGTTCTTCATTTCCACCAATGGCGCCCGCAAGGGGCTGGCCGACACGGCGCTGAAGACCGCCGACGCCGGCTACCTGACCCGCCGGCTGGTGGACATCGCCCAGGACGTCGTGGTCAACGAGGTCGACTGCGGCACCATCAACGGCATCGACCACGAGGCGATCAAGGACGGTGAAGAGATCATCGAGCCGTTGCGCGACCGCATTGCCGGGCGCTTTACCCTGGAGCGCGTGCGCCACCCGATTACCCGCGACATCATCGTCGACGTGAACGAGGAGATCACCGACGACGTCGCGGAGTTCATCGAGCGGATCGGGGTGGAGACGGTGCGCATTCGCACCGTGCTGACCTGCGAGTCGAAGCAGGGCGTGTGCCAGAAGTGCTACGGGCGCAACCTGGCCACCAACCGGACCGTGGAGATCGGCGAAGCGGTGGGTATCATCGCGGCGCAGTCGATCGGCCAGCCGGGCACGCAGCTCACCATGCGCACGTTCCACATCGGCGGCGCCGCCACCCAGGTGAGCGAGGAGAATCGCATCTACCTGCGCTACCCGGTGTACATTCGCGAACTGCACGGCACCACCGTCGAGCGCGAGAACGGCAACCTGTTGTTCAGCCGCAAGGGCTTCCTGATGGTGAACCGGGTCATTCAGCAGGTCGCGCTGCAGTCCGAGGACGAGCTGCTGGTGAACAATGGCCAGCAGGTGCTCGGCGAAGCGGAGCTGATCCGCCGCGGCGACGACATCGTACGGGCCGAGGATGTCGGCTTCATATTCCTGCACGACGACCATCTCCTGATCATCGCCCAGCCGAAGCGCGTCGACGTACGCAACGGCTCCGAACTGCTGGCCAAGGTGGGCCAGGTGGTGCCGGCCGACGAGACCGTCGCCTACTTCGACCCGTTCGCGGAGCCGATCATCGCGGAGGTGTCGGGCACCATACGGTTCGAAGACATCGTGCTCGGCACCACGCTCAAGGAAGAGATCAACGAGGACACCGGCAAGATCGAAAAGAAGATCACCGAGTTTCCGCTCGAGTCGCTGCAGCCGCGGCTGATCGTGGTCGGCGACGACGGCGAGGAGGTGGCCAACTACTATCTGCCGGGGCAGGCCTACCTGAACGTTGCCGATGGCGAACAGGTGAAGGCCGGCAGGGTGTTGGCCAAGTTGCTCAAGGAGAGCATCAAGACGCGCGACATCACCGGCGGTCTGCCGCGCGTCGGCGAATTGTTCGAGGCACGCCGGTCAAAATCGCCGGCGGTGCTCGCCAAGATCGGCGGCGTGGTGAAGTTCAAGGGCATCTCGAAGGGCAAGCGGTCGATCGGCGTGGTCGATCCGTTCGACAACGAGTACAAGCACGCGGTTCCGATGGGCAAGCACCTGCTGGTACGCGACGGCGATACGGTGGAGGCCGGCGAGCTGCTGTGTGACGGCGGCATCGACCCGCACGATATTCTGCAGATTCTCGGCGAGAACGAGCTGCAGCGCTACCTGGTGAACGAGATCCAGGAGGTGTACCGGCTGCAGGGCGTGAAGATCAACGACAAGCACATCGGCGTGATCATCCGCCAGATGATGAAGAAGATCGAGATCGTCGGGGTCGGAGACACCAACTTCATCTATGGCCAGCAGGTCGATCGGCACACCTTCAACGAAGAAAACCGCAAGGTGATCCGCGAAGGCGGCCAGCCGGCCGTGGCGCAGCCGCTGTTGCTCGGCATTACGCGCGCGTCGTTGAATATCGACTCGTTCATATCGGCGGCGTCGTTCCAGGAAACCACCCGCGTGCTGACCAATTCGTCGATCGCCGGGTCCTCCGACCGTCTGAGCGGCCTCAAGGAGAACGTGATCATCGGGCACCTGATTCCCGCCGGCACCGGCATGCGCGAATACCGCGAGGTCACGTTGTTCGACGAGAACATGGAAAACCTCGACGACAAGATCCAGCGCATTCTCGAGCAGCGCCGCCAGGAAGAGCTCGAGCGGGAGCTCGCGGCGCAGGAGTACGACGACGCCTACGACGATGTCGATGCCGTGGGCGCGGTCGGCGCCGCGCCCGCCGCGGCGCCGGACCCCGCGCCGGCGCCGGGGCCCGGCCCGCAGACGGAGGTTGGTCCCGAATAGCACCGGTCGAGACGGGGGACTCCGGCGGCGCGGTTGAATCCTCGCGGCCGGGGTTGACCTTTTGGTGTCGCTCATCTACCTTAGGTGCCGCACTTTCGTTGCCGGCTTCTGCCGCGCGGCAGTGCCCCGTCGCCACACCTGTTCGCCTTCAACCAGGCAGGTATCCCGGTCACGAACTCCGGTCACGGGCGCGGTCCCGTGGCGGGAGTGAGGCGGTCCGCTGCGAGGGGGCGGCGGACGCCGCGGATGGTGTGTGTCGCCGAGCAACAGGAAGGGAGAGAAACGATATGCCGACGATCAACCAGCTCATTCGCAAGGGGCGCAAGCGCCCGCTCAACAAGTCGAAGTCGCCGGCACTGCAGGCGTGTCCGCAGAAGCGGGGCGTGTGCACCCAGGTGCGCACCATCACGCCGCGCAAGCCCAACTCCGCGCTGCGCAAGGTGGCCCGCGTGCGCCTGTCCAACAACGTCGAGGTGAACGCCTACATTCCCGGAATCGGGCACACGCTGCAGGAGCACTCGGTGGTGCTGATTCGCGGTGGCCGGGTGAAGGACCTGGCCGGCGTGCGCTATCACGTGGTGCGCGGCACCAAGGACACGCTCGGCGTCGAGGATCGCCGCAGGGCGCGGTCCAAGTACGGCACCAAGCGGCCGAAGGTATAGCGAGGGTACGGAAATGCCACGCCGCGGCAACACCAGAAAACGGCCCGATCCGGTCGATCCGAAGTATCGCAACGTCACCGCCGGCAGGTTCATCAATGCGATGATGTCGCGCGGCAAGCGGTCGACCGCGACGCGCACGCTGTACGATGCGTTCGACATCATCGAACGGCGCCTGAAGCGCGATCCGCTCGAGGTGTTCCTGAAGGCGGTGGAGAATGCCAAGCCGCTCCTGGAAGTGAAGTCGCGGCGCGTCGGCGGCTCGACCTACCAGGTGCCGGTGGAGGTGCGCGAGTCGCGCCGCGATGCGCTCGCCATCCGCTGGCTGATTCAGTATGCGCAGCAGCGGCGCGGGCGGGCGATGACCGCCGGCCTGAGCGCGGAGTTGATGGACGCCTTCAACGAGACCGGCGCCGCGGTGAAGAAGAAAGAGGACACGCACCGGATGGCGGAGGCGAACAAGGCGTTCGCCCACTACCGCTGGTAGCGGCACGGCACGGCACGGAAGGGCACGGAACGGGATCGGGCACGGGAACGAGAGCAGAGCAATGGAACCTCATGGCCGGCTGAGCCAGACCCGCAACATCGGGATCATGGCTCACATCGACGCCGGCAAGACCACTACCACCGAGCGGATCCTGTACTACACGGGACGCAAGCACAAGCTCGGTGAAGTCCACGACGGCCAGGCCGAAATGGACTGGATGGACCTCGAAAAGGAGCGCGGCATCACGATCACGGCGGCTGCGACCTACTGCAGTTGGCGCGAACACGCCGTGAACATCATCGACACCCCGGGCCACGTCGACTTCACCGTGGAGGTGGAGCGCTCGCTGCGCGTGCTCGACGGCGCGGTGGCGGTGTTCTGCGCGGTCGCGGGCGTGGAGCCGCAGAGCGAAACGGTGTGGAAACAGGCCAACACCTACGCTGTCCCGCGGCTGGTCTTCGTCAACAAGATGGACCGCGTGGGCGCCGACTTCGCGGCGTGCGTCGACGACCTGCACGCCAAGCTCGGCGCCAACGCCGTCGCCGTGCAGTTGCCCACCGGCGCCGGCGCCGACTTCAACAGCGTGATCGACCTGGTGGCGATGCGCCGGATCACCTGGGAAGAGGTGGACCTCGGGACCACCTATCGCGCCGACGAGATTCCCGCCGAACTGCGCGAGCGCGCCGGCGAGGCGCGCACCGAGCTGGTCGAACGGCTTGCCGACCTCGATGACGAGCTGATGGAACGCTACCTGACCGGCGACGAGATCGACAACGACCAGGTGCGCGCGGCGCTGCGCCGGCACACCGTTGCCGGGGAGCTGTTTCCGGTGTTGTGCGGCAGTGCGTTCAAGAACAAGGGCATCCAACTGCTGCTCGACGGCGTCGTGGACTACCTGCCGTCGCCGGCGGAAAAACCGGCGGTGACGGGAATCGTGCCGAGCACCGGCGATTACATCGAACGCGCGCCGCGCGACGACGAGGGCCTGTCGGCGCTGGCCTTCAAGGTGGTGACCGATCCTTACGTCGGACGGTTGACCTACTTTCGCATCTACTCCGGCGTGCTGGAGGCCGGCTCCTACCTGTACAACTCGTCGGCCGACGGGCGCGAACGGGTGACCCGGCTGCTGCGCATGCACGCCAACCGGCGCGAGGAGATCCCGGCCGCCCGCACCGGCGAGATCGTGGCCGCCGTCGGACTGCGCAGGACCACCACCGGCGACACGCTGTGCGGCCAGAACGATCCGATCATCCTGGAGTCGATGGTGTTCCCCGAGCCGGTGGTGTCGATCGCCATCGAGCCGAAGTCGAAGCAGGACTCCGACCGCCTCGGCGCGGCGCTCGGCAAGCTGTCCGACGAGGATCCGACCTTCAAGGTGCGGGTCGACCACGAGACCGGGCAGACGATCATGGCCGGCATGGGCGAGCTTCACCTGGAGGTTCTGACCGCGCGGCTGTTCCGCGAGTGGGGTGTCGAGGCCAACATCGGCATGCCCGAGGTGGCCTACCGGGAGACGATCGGCCGCAGCGCCGAGGTGGTAACCCGGTTCGTGCGCCAGACCGGCGGGCACGGACAGTACGCGCACATAGAGATGCAGTTCGAACCGCTGCCCGCGGGCGCCGGTTTCCTGTTCGACAGCAAGGTTACTGGCGGACGGGTGCCGAAAGAGTATATTCCGGCGGTGCAGCGCGGAATCGAGGAAGCGATGGAGGTCGGGGTGCTGGCCGGGTACCCGATGGTAGACTTCCGCGCCATTCTCCTTGACGGCAGCTACCACGAGGTGGATTCGAGCGATCAGTCGTTTCGGATCGCCGGCAGCATCGCCTACCGGCAAGGGATTGCAAAGGCGGGGCCGCGGCTGCTGGAGCCGATCATGGAGGTGGAGGTGCACTGTCCCGAGGAGTATCTCGGCGACGTCATTTCCAATCTCAGTGCCCGCACCGGCCACATACAGGGAATCGAGGACGTGTTTGGCGGGCGTACCGTGAAGGCGCGGGTGCCGTTGCGCAAGATGTTCGGTTACGTGACCGATCTGCGCTCCATGACCCGCGGCCGCGCCACGCACACCATGCAGTTTGGAGCCTACGAGGCGGCTCCCAAGGCAGTACAGACCGAAATGGTGGCGAGGACCTCCGGGCGCCTGGCTACCGCGTGACAACGACAATGCAACTACAGACAATGCAACTACACGGAGAGTAGGAGGAACAGCACATGGCCAAACAGAAATTCGAGCGTACCAAACCGCACGTCAACGTCGGTACCATCGGTCACGTCGATCATGGCAAGACCACGCTGACGGCGGCGATCACTCAGCATTGCAACCTCAAGTTCGGGGACAAGCTGATGAAGTACGAGGATATCGACAACGCTCCCGAGGAAAAGGCGCGCGGCATCACCATCAATACGCGCCACGTCGAGTACCAGACCGACAACCGGCACTATGCCCACGTCGACTGCCCCGGACACGCCGACTACATCAAGAACATGATTACCGGCGCTGCGCAGATGGACGGCGCGGTGCTGGTGGTGTCGGCGCCCGACTCGGTCATGCCGCAGACGCGCGAGCACATTCTGCTCGCCCGCCAGGTGCAGGTGCCGTCGATCGTCGTCTACATCAACAAGACCGATCAGGTCGATGACGAGGAGTTGCTGGAGCTGGTCGAGGAAGAGGTGAAGGACGCCCTCAACGAGTACGAGTTCCCGGGCGACGAGATCCCGATCATCAAGGGTACCGCGCTGCGCGCGCTGGAGAATCCCGGCGACGAAGACGCCAACGCCACGGTGGTGGATCTGCTCGAGGCGATGGACTCCTACATTCCGCTCCCCGAGCGCGAGGTGGACCGTCCGTTCCTGATGCCGATCGAGGACGTGTTTTCGATTCAGGGCCGCGGCACGGTGGTCACCGGGCGAATCGATCGCGGCACCATCAAGACCGGTGAGAGCGTGGAGATCGTGGGTATCCGCGAGACGCGCACCACGGTGGTTACCGGGGTCGAGATGTTCAACAAGATCCTCGACGCCGGCGAGGCGGGCGACAACATCGGCGCGCTGCTGCGCGGCGTGGACCGCAAGGAGGTGGAGCGCGGCCAGGTGCTCGCCAAGCCGGGCTCGATCAACCCGCACAAGAAGATGAAGGCGACCGTGTACGCGCTGACGCGCGAGGAGGGCGGGCGCCACAATCCGTTCTTCACCGGATACCGGCCGCAGTTCTACTTCCGCACCACCGACATCACCGGTACCGTTACCCTCCCGGACGGCAAGGAGATGGTGATGCCCGGCGACACCACGGACCTGACCATCGAGTTGATCAATACCATCGCCGTCGAGCAGGGCGTGCGCTTCGCGATCCGCGAGGGCGGCCGCACCGTCGGCGCCGGCACGGTTACCGAGATCGTCGAATAGCGCGGCGAGGGTCTGGGGGCACCGTCATGGCAGTTGACCGTATCCGGGTGCGTTTGCGCGGCTTCGACGTGGAGCTGATAGACCAGAGTTCCAAGGCGATTGTGCAGACGGTGCAGAAGGCGGGTTCACAGGTTTCCGGTCCGATACCGTTGCCTACCCGCACCAACCGATATACCGTGTTGCGTTCGCCGCACGTGAACAAGAAGTCTCGCGAGCAGTTCGAAATGCGCACCCACAAGCGTCTTATCGACATCATCGAGCCCACGTCGGCGGTCATGGATGCGCTGATGAAACTGGAGCTTCCGGCCGGCGTGGACGTGGAGATCAAGCAGTGAAGGCGTTGATCGGGCGCAAGGTGGGCATGACGCAACTGTTCGCGGACGACGGCTCGCTGCTGCCGGCCACCGTGATCGAGGTCGAGCCCAACGTGGTGGTGGGCGTGCGCACTCCCGAGCGCGACGGTTACGCGGCCGTGGTGCTCGGCGCCGACCCGCTGCGTCCCAAGCGCGTCACCCGGCCGTACGCCGGCCAGTTCACCGCTGGGGTGGCGCCGGTACGGCACCTGGTGGAGGTACGCGACTTCGACGGGGCGCCTTCGGTGGGCGACCAGTTCGGCGTGGAGTTGTTTTCCGGCGACACCGCGGTGGACGTGCAGGGCTCGTCGAAGGGCAAGGGGTTCCAGGGCGTGATGAAGCGCCACGGATTCCACGGCGGGCGCAAGTCGCACGGGTCCAAGTTTCACCGCGCGCCCGGCTCGATCGGTCAGTCGGCGTCTCCGTCGCGGGTCGTCAAGGGCAAGAAGATGGCCGGGCGCATGGGCGGCAGAAGTGCGACCGTGCACAATCTGCGCCTGTACGGCATCGACGCCGAGCGCCGCCTGCTGCTCGTGGGCGGACCGTGTCCGGGGCCGCGCGGCGGTACCCTGGTGGTGACCAACGCCAAGAAGCGCGGCGCCCGCGGTGCGCCGGTCAGTCTGGCGGCCGGGGTGGCCGGCGCGCCCGGCGGAGAGGCGTCGTGACGGTACCGGTGATCGGCGCCGGCGGCGGCGCCCGCGGCGAGGCGGAACTGGCCGACGGCGTGTTTGGCGTCGAGGTCAGTGAAGGCGCCATCTACCACGCCATCCGCAACGAGCTTGCCAACCGCCGGGTAGGTACGGCGTCCACCAAGAGCCGCAGCCAGGTGCGCGGCACCAGCCGCAAGCCGTGGCGGCAGAAGGGCACCGGGCGCGCGCGGGCGGGCGACGTGAAGTCGCCGCTGTGGACCGGCGGCGGGGTGATCTTCGGCCCGCAGCCGCGCAGCTACCGCTATCGGCTGCCGCGCAAGGCGAAGCGCACGGCGATGCGCTCGATACTGACCCGGAAGGCGCGCGAGCGGCGCATCACGATCGTCGACGGGGTGGCCGCGGACAGCGGCAAGACCCGGGAGCTGGTGCGCCAGCTCGAGCCGATTGCCGGCGGCGCACGCTGCCTCTGGCTGCTGGACAAGCCTGCACCGATGCTGGTGCGCGCGGCGCGCAACATTCCCTGGCTGCGGATGGGCGCCTGCGACACCGTGACGGCGCACGACCTGTACTACTCGGAGCGCGTGCTGCTGACGCCGGCGGCGGCCGAGCGGCTCGCGCAGTTGCTCGGCGAGCAGCCGGGATCGGCGGACGGGCAGGCCGGCGCCGCCGGGGAGGAAGCATGAGATCGGACATCCTCATAGCACCGGTCGTGACCGAGAAGAGCAACGAGCAGCGCGGCGCGAGAAAGTACGCATTCCGGGTAGACGCGCGCGCCAACAAGTTGCAGGTCGTGGACGCGGTGCGGACCACGTTCGGCGTGCACCCGGTGAAGTGCAACATCATTTCGGTGCCGCGCAAGCCGAAGCGGCTGCGGTTCCGGCCCGGCCACCGTTCCGGCTGGAAGAAGGCGATCGTCACGCTCGCGCCGGGCGAGAGTATCCAGATATTCGAAGGAGCTTGAGCGCGGTGCCTCTGAAGAAAAACAAGCCGATCACCCCGGGCAGCCGGTACGCGACCGGGCTCGACTTCGGCGATCTGCAGGATGAGGGGCCGGTCAAGTCGCTGCTCGCGCCGATGGGCAACCGCGCCGGGCGCGGCGCCGGCGGCCGCATCAGCGTCCGGCGGCGCGGCGGGCGTCACAAGCGGCGCTACCGGGTGGTGGATTTCCGGCGCGACAAGGCCGGCGTGCCCGGCAAGGTGGTGGCGGTGAGCTACGACCCGAACCGGTCCGCCAATCTCGCATTGATCTCCTACGCCGACGGCGACAAGCGCTACATTCTCGCGCCGCGCGGGCTGGCCGTCGGGCACCCGGTGGTGAGCGGGCCCGACGCCCCCATCGAGGTAGGCAACGCGCTGCCGCTGAAGCGCATCCCGCTCGGCATGGCGGTGCACAACGTGGAGCTGACGCTCGGCCGGGGCGGACAGATGGCCCGCTCCGCGGGCGGCCGCGCGACGCTGGTGGCGCGCGAAGGGGACTACGTCACGCTGCGCCTGCCCTCCGGCGAGGTGCGCATGGTGTTCCACGAGTGCTACGCGTCGATCGGCGAGGTGGGCAACCAGGACCACATGAACGTCTCGCTCGGCAAGGCCGGGCGGGCGCGCTGGCTCGGGCACCGCCCCAAGGTGCGCGGCGTGGCGATGAACCCGCACGATCACCCGCACGGCGGCGGCGAGGGCAAGAGTTCCGGCGGCCGGCATCCGGTGTCCGCGTGGGGCAGGCCGACCAAGGGTGCGAAGACACGGCGCAAGCGCAAGGCCTCGGATGCGTTCATCGTGACGCGCCGCAAAGGAAGGAAGTAGGCGGCTATGGCACGATCGGTAAAGAAGGGACCGTTCATCGCGGGCAAGCTGTACCAGCGCATTCTCGATGCCAACCGGTCCGGCGAGAAGCGGATGATCCGCACCTATTCGCGCACGTCGACGATCATTCCCGAGATGGTCGGGCTGACCATCTCGGTATACAACGGCAAGACCTGGATTCCGGTGTACGTCACCGAGAACCTGGTAGGCCACAAGCTCGGCGAGTTTGCGCCGACCCGGGTATTCCGCGGTCACGCCGGCTCGGACCGCAAGGCGGTGCGGCGGTGATAGCCGCGGCAAAGGGCCACACCGCGCGCGCACGCTACATCAGGATGTCGCCGCGCAAGGTGCGTCCGATCGCCGACTCGGTGCGGCGCAAGCCATACGTGGAAGCGCTCGCGTTGTTGGATGCGCTGCCCAACAAGGGCGCCAAGATCCTGCGCAAGGTGGTAAAATCAGCGGCCGACAACGCCCTCGTACAGAACGAGAACCTGGACGAAGAGGCGCTCTATGTCAGCCACGTCGAGGTGAACGAGGCGCCGCGCATGAAGCGGATCTGGATTCGTGGGCGGGGGCGGGCCGACCGGCTGCTCAAGCGCATGTGCCATATCGACGTTGCCGTTGCGACGGTGGACGACGAGGATTAAACGGGAGAGTCGAATGGGCCAAAAGATCAACCCAATCGGGATGCGGCTGGGAATCAATCGTACCTGGAAGTCGAAGTGGTACGTCGACCCGCGGGAGTACTCCAAGACGCTGCACGAGGATCTGGCGCTGCGCAACGTAATCGAGAATTCGCCCGACACGCGCGGCGCCGACATCTCGGACGTGGAGATCATTCGTCACCCGCAGCGCATCACCATCATCATCCACACCGGCCGGCCGGGAGTGGTGATCGGGGCCAAGGGTGCCAACATCGAGCGCCTCGGCGGCAAGCTGCAGCGGCTGGTGGGCAAGAAGATCCAGATCAAGATCAAGGAGATTCACCGCCCGGAGGTGAACGCGCAGCTCATCGCCATGAACGTGGCGCGCCAACTGCGTACCAAGGCGTCGTTCCGGCGGTCGCTCAACATGGCGGTGCAGAACGCCATGCGCGCCGGCGTGCAGGGCATCAAGATCAAGATCGGCGGCCGTCTCGGCGGGTCGGAGATGTCGCGCAGCGAGCAGCGCAAGGAGGGACGCATACCGTTGCACACGTTCCGGGCCGACATCGACTACGGGTTCGCCGAATCGCTCACCGCCATGGGCGCCATCGGCGTGAAGGTGTGGGTGTTCAACGGCGAGCTGTACGGCCGCGACACCAAGGATGACGCCGGCCAGATGCTGCGTCGCCAGCGCGGCCGGGCGCCGGGGCGGTTGTAGCGATGCTGAATCCCAAGCGAGAGAAATATCGCAAGCGGCAGCGTGGCCGCCTGCGCGGCAATGCCACCCGCAAGAACGAAGTCGCGTTCGGCGACTACGGCCTGATGGCGCTGGAACCGAAGCTCATCACCAACCGCCAGATCGAGGCGGCGCGTGTCGCGATGACCCGCCACATCAGGCGCGGCGGCAAGGTGTGGATCCGCATCTTCCCGGACAAGCCGTACACCAAGAAGCCCGCCGAGACCAGGATGGGGAAGGGCAAGGGCGCGCCGGAATACTGGGTAGCGCCGGTGAAGCCGGGTACGGTGCTGTTCGAGCTGGCCGGGGTGCCGCGGCAAGCCGCCAGCGAAGCGATCGCGCTCGCGGGGAGCAAGCTGCCGGTGAAGACGAAGCTGCTGGTACGGCGCAATCTGGAAGCGTGAAGCTGGAAGCATGAAGGATTCATTCAACGACCTTTCGTATGGCGAGCTGGTGACCCGCCGGGACGAGATTCGAAAGCAGTATCGCGACGTGCGATTCAACGTGGTGGTGGGGCACGTCGACAATCCGTTGCTGCTGCGCACGCTGAAACGCAAGCTCGCCCGCCTGAATACGATCGTGCACGAGTACGACCTGGGAATCCGGCAAACCCGGGCCGGCGACCCCGGTGGCGATCAGGCGGCGGAGCGGGAGCCGGCCGGTGAGGCGGCGGCGAAGGAGTAACATGCGCCGAGGAGAACTATGGACAAGGCGGTAGACAACCCCGAACAGCAGCCCGGCGCGGCGCCGGAAGAGGCGCACGGCGCCGCGGCCGGCATGGCCGCCCCGGATGGGGCCGGCGCCGACCAACCGGCGGCGGCCGCGTCCGCGGAGGCGGCCACGGACTCGGCACAGGACGAGCGCGCGGCCGAGCAACGAGCCGGCAGCGAACCGGAGGTCGGTGCCGAACCGGCGGCGGCCGCTGTCGGCGGGCCGGTGGAGGCAGCTTCCGACCCGGCGGAGGCGTCCGCCAACGCCGAGCCGCAGACCGCCGCGGCGGCGGCGGTGCCTGCCGAACCGGTGGCCGCCGAACCGGTGGCCCCGGAACCGGTGTTTGACGTGGCGGCGCCCGCGGAAGCCGGGCCGGCGACGTCCGGCAAGCCGCACAAGCGCGTGCTGACCGGTACCGTGGTCAGCAACGGCAGCGAGCAGAGCGTGGTGATACGCATCGCCCACCGCAAGAAGCACCGGCTGTACAAGAAGTACCGGACCCTCACCAAGAAGGTGATGGCGCACGATCCGGCGAACGACTGCCGGATCGGCGACCTGGTGCGCGTCATCGAGAGTCGCCCGCTGAGCAGGATGAAGCGCTGGCGGCTGGTCGAGATCGTGAAACGGGGCAGTTAGGACCGGCGGTTGGGGGACGCACAGCCATGGTTCAGATGATGAGCTACCTGAACGTAGCCGATAACAGCGGCGCCAAGCGCGTGCAGTGTATCAAGATCCTCGGCGGTTCGAAGCGCCGCAGCGCGTCGGTGGGAGACACCGTCGTGGTCGCGGTCAAGGTGGCGCTGCCGGGCGGCGCCATCCGCAAGGGATCGATGACCCGCGCCGTGGTGGTGCGCACCAGGAAGGAACTGAAGCGCGACGACGGCACCTACATCCGCTTTGACGACAATGCCTGCGTGCTGGTGGACACCGCCGGCAACCCGGCCGGCAAGCGCGTGTTCGGGCCGGTGGCCCGTGAGTTGCGCGAACGCGACTACATGAAGATCGTGTCGCTGGCCCCGGAGGTGTTGTAGATGGCGGCCGGCAACAAGCTGAAAACCGGAGACCTGGTGCGCATCGTGAGCGGACGCTCACGCGGGCGCGAGGGCAGAATACTGCGCCTCGACCGGACCCGTGGACGGGTGTGGATCGAGGGCGCCAACATGGTCAAGAAGGCGGTGCGGTCGAAGAACCCCAATCAGCCCCAGCAAGGCGGCCTGACCGACGTCGAGGCGAGCGTGAGCTGGGCCAACGTGATGATCGTGTGCCGCAAGTGCGGCATCGCCCGCGTCGGTTACGATACGAGCGGCGCGGACAAGGTTCGCGTCTGCCGCAAGTGTGGAGAATCGCTGTGAGTAAGCGCAAGGCTCCGAAACAAGCGGCGCCCGCCGGCTACGTGCCGCGCCTGAAGGCGCGCTATCGGGCCCAGGTCGCGGGCGCCCTGAACGAGGAATTCGGCTACGACTCGGTCATGCAGACCCCCAGGCTGGCGAAGATCGTGGTCAGCGCGGGCGTCGGCGAGGCGGTCAACAACAAGAGACTGCTCGATACCGCCGTCGCTGAACTCACCCAGATCTCCGGGCTGCGCGCGGTCCGCACCACGGCCCGAAAGTCGATAGCGGCATTCAAGATACGCCAGGGCATGGAGATCGGCGTGATGGTCACGCTGCGCGGCGACCGCATGTACGAATTCCTCGACCGCCTGGTGAGCGTGGCGATCCCGCGCATCAAGGACTTCCGCGGCTGCAGTACGCGCGCCTTCGACGGCCACGGCAACTACTCCATGGGGGTCGACGACCAGACCATCTTTCCGGAGATCGACTATGACAAGGTGGAGCGCGTTACCGGGCTCAACATCGCGATCGTGACAACCGCGGATACCGACCGCGAGGCGCGCAGCCTGCTCGCTGCGCTTGGCATGCCATTCCAACGGCCGGAGGCGAATTAACGTGGCCCGCAAGAGTCTTATCGTGAAAGCAGGGCGCAAGCCCAAGTACCGGGTCCGGGCGGTAAATCGCTGCCGGCTGTGTGGCCGGGCACGCGGTTATATGCGTAAATTCGAACTCTGTCGGATTTGCTTCCGCAACCTTGCGAGTGCCGGCAAGATACCCGGAGTGACCAAATCAAGTTGGTAGAGGACAGGATACGATGGCGGTAACCGACCCGATAGCCGACATGCTCGCGAAGATCAAGAACGCGAGCAGCGCCGGCCACGAGAGCGTCAACATCCGGCCTTCTCGAATGAAGCTCGAGATCATCAAGATTCTCAAGATCGAGGGGTATATCAGGAACTTCAAGAAGGTCAACGCAGACGGCCACACCAGCATCTGCGTGTTCCTGAAGTACGACGGCAAGCAGGAGCCGATCATCCAGGGTATTCAGCGGGTGTCCAAGCCGGGGCGGCGCATCTACTCCGGTTATCGCGACATGCCGCGCGTATTCAACGGCTACGGCACGCTGGTGGTTTCCACCTCGTCCGGCGTCACCACCGGGCGCCGCGCGCGCGAGCGGAAGGCCGGCGGCGAGCTGCTCTGTACGGTCTGGTAGCGATGTCACGCGTTGGGGTAGTGCCGGTCGCCGTGCCGTCCGGCGTGAAGGTGGAAGTAAAGGGCAACCGGTTCGCGGCCACCGGTCCGAAGGGGTCGCTGCAGCTTCAGACCACCGGCAACATCAGCGTCACGGTGGAGGACAGCCAGGTTACCGTGACACGCGGCGACAACGCACAGCGCAACAGGGCACTGCACGGACTGTACCGCAAGCTGATCGCCAACATGGTAACCGGCGTTTCGACCGGTTTCAGCAAGGTGCTGGTGATCAATGGGGTCGGTTACCGGGCCGAGGTCAAGGGCAGTACGCTGGTGCTCAACCTCGGATACTCGAATCCGATCGAATACCCGATTCGCGACGGTGTGACCGTCGATGCCGCCGGCGGCACCCGCATTACCGTGTCCGGCGCCGACCGGCAGGTGGTGGGCCAGGTGGCCGCCGAGATCCGCGGGTTCCGGCCTCCCGAACCCTACAAGGGCAAGGGCGTGCGGTACGAGAACGAGTTCGTTCGCCGCAAGGCGGGCAAGGCGATGGGAGGTACGGCATGAGTGGCAGCCGCAGGGCTTCGCATGGCGGCGCGCATCCGAAGCGGCGCCGCTGGCTGCGCCGTAAACAGAGCATTCGCAAGCGGATTCGCGGCACCGCCGAGCGGCCGCGGCTGACCGTGTACAAGAGCAACTGCTACACCTACGCGCAGGCGATCGACGACCAGCGCGGTCACACGCTGGTGTCGGCATCGAGCCGTGACGCCGAGTTGCGCGACGCCGGCAGCCGGGTCGCCGGCGCCGGCAAGCTGGGCCTGCTGGTCGGCGAGCGCTTGCGCCGGCACGGCGTCTCCGAGGTGGTGTTCGATCGCAACGGATATCCGTATCACGGCCGGGTTCGCTCGCTCGCGGAAGGCGTGCGCGAGGCCGGGATAAACCTTTAGGTTAGGTGCGGGGAAAAAGAGAATGAGTAGCCGATCAACAGGTGGTCGATCCATGGGTGGCCGGCCGGCGGGAGGCCGATCGGGCGGCCGCGGCTTCGGCGACCGTCGCGACGACATGTTCGAGAAGCTGGTGCGCCTGAACCGCATCGCCAAGGTGGTGAAGGGGGGACGCCGGTTCTCCTTCTCGGCGCTGGTGGTGGTCGGCGACCGCAAGGGCCGCGTCGGTTACGGATTCGGCAAGGCCAACTACGTCGCTGACGCCATCCGCAAGAGCAGCGAGCGGGCGCGCCGCAACATGGTTGCCGTGCCGCGCCGCAAGACCACCCTGCCGCATGCCGTGAACGGGCGGTTCAAGGGCTCCAACGTGCTGCTTCGTCCGGCGGCGCCCGGCACCGGCATCATCGCCGGCGGACCGGTGCGTGCGGTGATGGAGGCGGCCGGGATCACCGACATCCTGAGCAAGTCGTTGGGGTCGCAGAATTCGATGAACATCGTGAAGGCGGTGTTCGCCGGATTCGACCACCTGATGGACGCGCGTACGCTCGCCGCCAATCGCGGCAAGCCCGTGCGCGAGCTGTGGGGATGAGCATGGCGCAGCCGGGCACCTCCGCAGACACCATTCGCGTGCGCCTGACACGCAGTCCGCTCGGCAGCAAGCCGCGCCACCGCCGCACGCTTGCCGCCCTCGGATTGCGTCGCGTGGGCAGCAGCGTACGCCATGCCGCGACGCCGGACATCCTCGGCATGGTCAAGCAGGTGTCGTACCTGCTGACCGTGGAGCCGGCGGGAGAGGATACGTGACGGGGACGCAGCGGGACGCTTCGAGGGTGTACGCCTCGATCGACGGTCCGCGCCGGCCGGCCGGCGCCACGCGCGCGCGGCGCGTGGTCGGGCGCGGTGCCGGCAGCGGCCGCGGCGGTACCGCGGGACGCGGCACCAAGGGGCAGAACTCGCGCTCCGGCGGCGGCGTTCGCCCCGGCTTCGAGGGCGGCCAGATGCCGCTCTACCGGCGCGTGGCACGGCGCGGATTCTCCAACAAGCGATTTCGCGTCGAGTACCAGGTACTCAATGTCGCGGCGCTTGCCGGCTTCGAGGACGGCGCGGTGGTGACCCCGCGGTCGCTCGCCGAGCGCGGCCTGATCAAGTCCGCGGCGGCGGCCGTGAAGCTGCTCGGCGACGGCGCCGTCGATCGCCGGCTCGAGGTGCAGGTGACGCGCGTATCCGAAAGCGCACGCCGCAAGATCGAGGCGGCCGGCGGCCGCGTAACCCTGGTCGCGGCGCCGGCAACCGAGGTGTCGTCCGGCAGCGCACCGGCGGGCGCGGGCTCAGCGGAGTAGGCGTGGCATCGAATCCAATCGTCGACATCTTCCGGATCAAGGACCTGCGCGACCGAATCCTGTTCACGGTGGCGATGCTGCTGGTGTTCCGGCTCGGCGCGGTGCTTCCCATCCCGGGCGTCAACGTGACCGCGCTCAACGCCTTCTTCACCGCCCAGCAGAGTTCGGGGACGGTCGGCATCACCGACTACTTCGACTTCTTCTCGGGGGGCGCGTTTACCAACTTCTCGATCTTCATGCTCGGCATCGTGCCCTACATCACCACCTCGATCATCATGCAGCTCCTGCTGATGGTGTTTCCGAAGCTGAAGAAGATCTCCGAGGAGGAGGGCGGACGGAAGCGCATCCAGCGCTATACCCGCTACGGCACCGTGTTCGTGTGCCTGGTGCAGTCGTTCACCGTTACCGAGTTTGCCAACTCCATTCCCGACGCCATCACCATGGCACGGGTGCCGTACACGATCATTGCCATGATCACGGTGACGGCGGGGACCGTTTTCCTGATGTGGGTGGGTGAGCAGATTACCCAGCGCGGCATCGGCAACGGCATTTCGCTGCTCATCTTCGCCGGCATCGTGGCACGCATCCCGAATGCCATCTGGATCATCATCACGCAGATCCAGCGGCAGGACCTCAACCCGGTATACGCCATCGTGGTGTTCGGCGTGTTCGTCGGCGTGATCGCACTGATCGTCTATGAGCAGCAAGGGCAGCGGCGCATTCCGGTCAATTACGCCAAGCGGGTAGTCGGACGGCGCGTGTACGGCGCGCAAAACGCGTACCTGCCGTTCAAGATCAACCCGTCCGGTGTCATTCCGGTGATCTTCGCCTCCTCGGTGCTGATCTTCCCGCTGCAGATTGCGCAGAATCTCGGCAGCAGCCAGCCATGGCTGTCCCGGTTCGCCTCCTGGCTGCGTCCGGACGGGCTGCCGCATGTCATCGTGTATGCGGTGCTGATCGTGTTCTTCGCCTACTTCTACACCCAGGTCACGCTCAACCCGGTGGAGATTGCCCGCCAGATTCGGGAGAACGGTGGCTCCATCCGCGGCATCAGCTCGGACAACATGCGCGCCTATTTGACGCGCATACTGAATCGCATCATCTTACCGGGAGCGTTGTTCCTGGCGTTCATCGCGATCATTCCCTCGATCATCCAGGCGCTGTTCTCGTTTCCGTCGTCGGTGGCCTTCCTCATGGGCGGTACTTCGCTGCTCATCATGGTGGGCGTCGACCTCGACACCATGAGTCAGATCGAGGGGCACCTGCGCATGCACCACCACGAGGGACTGACCAAGAAGGGACGCATCCGGTCGCGGAATCTGTGAGGTGGGGAGTTGAAATGAAGGTACGCGTGAGCGTGAAGAAAATGTGCAACCGGTGCAAAGTGATCCGGCGGCGCGGGGTGGTGCGGGTAATCTGCACCAACCCCAAGCATAAACAGCGGCAACGCGGCTGATCCGCGGGCGCACAAGGGGGCTTTCGTGGCACGTATAGCGGGAATCGACCTGCCCAACAAACACGTGGATATCGCGCTGACCTACATCTTCGGGATCGGGCGTTCGGCGGCGACTGCGATCTGCGCTACGGTCGGCATCGATCCGGGCACGCGCATGAACGACCTGACCGCGGACGAGATTACCCGGCTGCGGCAGGTCATCGAGAACGACTACCAGGTGGAGGGCCGGCTCCGCACCGAGGTGTCGATGAACATCAAGCGATTGATGGACATCGGCTGCTACCGCGGAATTCGCCATCGCCGCGGCCTGCCGGTGCGCGGCCAGCGGACACGTACCAACGCAAGGATTCGAAAGGGCAAGCGGAAGACGGTCGCCGGCAAGCGCAAGGCGCCGGCCGCGAAGTAACGCGCGGCGGAGCGTGGCCGGCGAACCGGACAAAACGGAGAGAGAGTGGCAAAACGATCAGCAAGAAGACAGGTCAGCAGGGGCAACGTCTATATCCAGGCTACCTTCAACAACACCATCATCACGATTACCGACCTGACCGGCGATGCCGTGTCGTGGGCGTCGGCCGGATCTCTGGGGTTTCGAGGGGCAAAGAAATCGACGCCTTTTGCCGCTCAGACCACCGCGGAGACGGCGGCGCGAAAGGCGATGGAGTACGGTCTGCAGGAAGTGAGTGTGTACGTGAAGGGCCCCGGCGGCGGCGGCGAGTCCGCCATCCGCTCGCTCGGCGCCCTCGGACTGCGGGTTCGGGCAATACGCAACGTTACCCCGATCCCCCACAACGGTTGCCGTCCGCAGAAGAAGCGGCGCGTGTGAGGAGGCCAAATCATGGGTAGGTACCTGGGACCGGCCTGCCGGTTGTGTCGCGTCGAGGGCGTCAAGTTGTTTCTCAAGGGAGATCGGTGTCACGGCCCCAAGTGCCAGATCACCAAGCGCAAGGGCAAGCCCGGCAAGGCTCCGCGCGCGCGCATGCAGAAGGTATCCGACTTCGGCGTGCAGATGCGTGAGAAGCAGAAGGTGAAGCGGATGTACGGGATGTTCGAGCGGCAATTCCGGGGCTTTTTCCAGAAGGCCTCCCGCGAACGCGGCGTGACCGGCGAGAATCTGATCCGGCTGCTGGAAAAGCGGCTCGACAACATTGTCTACCGGCTGCACTTTGCGGCGTCTCGCAAGCAGGCCCGGCAACTGGTATCGCACGGGCACATCCTCGTGAACGGCAAGCGGGTCACCATCCCGTCCTACCTGGTGCGCGAAAACGACACCATCTCGGTGCATGAACGCGCGAAGCGAATGACGGTGATCAAGGATGGTCTCAAGGAGTATTCGCGCGCCGGAGTGGTGCCCTGGCTGGCGGTGGACCCGGACGCTCTGACCGGGTCGGTGCGGGGGATACCGCAGCGCGGCGATATCGCGGACCTTGCCGGGGTCAACGAGCAGCTCATTGTCGAGCTGTATTCGAAGTAGGTAGGTATGGGACGACGGAGTCTGTTGAAAGGGCTCAAACGACCCAAGGGCATCACGTTCGAGCACGGCGAGGTAGGTCGCAACTTCGGGCGCTTCATCGCGTACCCGTTCGAGCGCGGCTACGGAGTCACGGTCGGCAACACGTTGCGCCGGATCTTGCTGTCGTCGATTCAGGGCTACGCGGTTACCGCCATTCACGTAACGAGCTACGATGCGGATCAGGTGCCGCACGTCCTGTCGAGCGAATTCGACTCGATTCCCGACGTGGTCGAGGACACCCCCGACTTCATCAACCAGCTCAAGCACCTGAAGCTGTCCCTGGCCGACGATCTCGAAGAGAAGACCATCCTCATGGAGGTTCAGGGACCCGGTGAGATCACCGGCGTGAACCTTGCCAACGACCAGCAGGTAAGGGTGCTCAACCCGGAACTGAAGCTGGCGACGCTGATGGAGGGCGCCAACCTCGCCATCGAGGTTCAAATCGAGCTCGGCCGCGGATACGTCCCCGCGGAGCGCCAGGAGCGCTATATCCAGGTGGTTGGGACGATCGCGGTGGACGCCATGTACTCGCCGATCCTGAAGGCGCGGTATTCGGTGGAGAACACGAGGGTCGGCCAGCGCACCGACTACGACAAGCTGATTCTGGAGATTACCACCGATGGATCGGTGGCGCCCGAGGATGCGCTCGCCGAGGCCGCCAAGATCGCCAAGGATCAGTTCACCATCTTCATCAACTTCGACGAGGACGACGGCAGCGACGAGGACGCGTACGATGAGCATGACGAACTCGTCCGCTCACTGATGGAGACGCCGGTGGAGGAGCTCGAGCTCTCGGTGCGCTCCAGCAATTGCCTTCGGAACGCGAACATCCGGACCATCGGCGATCTGGTCGCCAGAACCGAAGAGGAGATCGCGAAGACCCGGAACTTCGGCAAGAAGTCGCTCGACGAGATCAAGTCGAAGCTCGCCGAGCGCAACCTGCGCCTCGGGATCGGCAACGTCGAGGAAGTCAAGACCGAATTCGACGGCGAGGATGTCGGCGATCCGTCCGCGCCCGACGATGCGCCCGACGATGCGCCGGACAGTGTTGCGCCGGACAGTGTTGCGCCGGATGGTGCACCGGAGATGGACGCGGCGCCGGACGAAGCGGCGGCCGCTGCCGACAGCGGGACCAATGAAGCATAGAAACGACATCAACCGCCTCGATCGCAAGGCGAGTCACCGGCGCGCCCTGCATCGCAGCATGGTGACCGCGCTGTTTCGCTACGAGCGCATTCGTACCACCAGGGCCAAGGCGAGGGAAATCGCGCGCACGGCGGAACGGTTGATCACCCGTGCCCGGGTGGACAGCGTGCACAACCGGCGCCAGGTGGCGCGCAGCGTGCCCGACAAGGAGATCCTGGCCAAGTTGTTCGACGAGATAGCCGGCCGCTTCCGCGATCGCCCGGGCGGCTATACCAGGCGAGTGAAGCTGGGCCAGCGCTATGGAGACGCCACCGAGATGGTGCTCCTGGAACTGGTCGAGCGGAGTGAGGACTCCGACACGGGGGAGTGACCGCAGGCGCGCGGTCGCGTAACCTGCCGGCGGCTCGGGGCGGCGGCTCTCGTGCGGCGCCCCCTTGACCGACTGGCTCGACCGGCGGGTTTCGGCGCGGGCGTTGCTGGCGTGGGTGTGTCTGACGGCGCCGTCCATGCTGGTTGCGAGCACTCCGGCGGTGCGCGCGGCGCAGTTGGCGCTGCTGGTCATCGTCGCACTCAGCACGGGGCGCAGCATTCGCACTGCGCGGACCGTGCTGTTTTTCGCCGCGGTGGTGGCGTTCAACCTGGTGACACCGGGCGGGCGTGTGCTGGCTGCGCCGGCCGGCATTCCGATCACTGCCGGCGCGCTGGAGGTCGGACTCGCCAAGGCGTTCGGGCTGACCGGTCTGCTGCTGCTCTCCAAGATAGGAATACGGCGCGATCTGCGCCTGCCGGGGCGCGCGGGACACCTGCTCGACCTCACGCTGGCCTACGTGCGCGCGTTTCTCGCGGCCGACGTGAAGCTGCTCGCGCGCGACCCGGTCGGACGCCTCGACAACCTGCTGTGCGAGGTGCAGCGCGAAGTGGATGCCGCCCCGGACACCACTCCAACGCCGCCGACGCCGCTGGGCGTCGCCGTCCTGACCGCTCTGCTGGCGGCGAGCTGGGCAGCCGTGCTGGTGGGGAATTAGCATGAAGGCGGAGCGCCGCAACCCGCTGTGGATGGTCGTCGGGTTGCTGGTTGCGGCGGCGGTGGCGACGGCGCCCCTGTGGTGGGAGGCGGCGGGCAGGCTGGTGCGGTCGGGACCGCTCGCGCCGGCCTGGCCCTGGCTGGTGCCGGCGCTGCTCGGTGCGCTGGTGGCGGCACTGACGCTGGCCCCGCTGCGCGCGCCTCGCCGGCGGCGCGCAGCCGCCGCAACGCCGCCGGCGCCGTCCTCGCCGGCGCCGCGGCGGCCGGAAGCGGTCGAAGAGCGCCGGCCGGAGCCGGCCGCCGAGCGCGAGCGCGCGGCGGTCGAGGTGTGGGAGACGGCGGCGTTTGCCGAAGCGGTGCAGCGGTTCCGCGACAGCGTGGCGCTCGAGGGCGGCGTGTACCGTGTGCGCGAGCAGGTCTACGGCGTGCCCGCGGAGCCGCGCCGGTCGCTGCGCCGGGTCGCCGAGACCGTGATAACGGACGACAAGATCGCGCGCCTGGCGACCGCCGGTCAGCGCCGGCAGGTGCGCACGCGGGTGACCGGCGCGGGCGTGGACTACGATCAACTGCTGGCGCAGTTCCGCGGTACGGGCGCCGGCGACACGCGCCGGCGGGTGTTGGAAGAACAACGCGCGGCGTTGGCGGCGCACGCCGCGGTGGTGCTGGTGGAACAGGCCGCCGGCTACACGGCCAGCATCGCCGCCGGGGCGCCGCGCGTGGTCCTGAGTGCGATGGCCGTGAGCGCCGGCGACCAGCTCTACGACGAGCACCTGCGGGCGCGACGCTACGTGCTGGCCGGGCCGGGCAGCGACGTGTGTACCCGGCTGCCGTTCGCGGCCGACCGCGTGGCGCTGTTGCCGGCGACGCTTGACGGCGGGCACGCCTACCTGCTGTTCGCCGCCTCGGCGCGGGGCGACGCAGCGGCCGAGGCGAGCGGGCCGTGGTCACGGGAGAGCCTCGTGGACCGGCTCAATCTGCATCCCTGACCGGCGCTGCGCCCGCGCCCGCCGCGCCGCACGGCGCCGCAAGCGGCGAAGCGGCGTGCGTGGCGCTCATCTTGACACCGGTCGGGACCGGACAGTAGGTTGGCAAGTACACAACAATCATGGGGGAGGAAGTACATGCCCACCCAGTTGCCCTGGATTGTACTTTCTCTTGCCGCTGGAATTGGACTAGGTTGGCTTGTACGCTGGCTATACGCCAGACTGGAGTTGGCGTCTTCGGAACAGAAGGCGCAAAGGATCGTTAGGGACGCGAGACAGGACGCTGAAGCACGCAAGCGTGAAGCGGTCCTGGAGACGAAAGATGAGTTGTTACGAGAGCGTAACCAGTTGGAGCGGGAGACTCGGGCGCGACGAGGCGAAGTTCAGCGCCATGAGCAGCGACTGCTCCAGAAGGAAGAGAACCTAGAGAAGCGGCGAGAGGCGTTTGATCGCCAGGAGAAGCAGTTGGTCGTCCGGGAAGGGGCGATCGTAGAACGCGAGGAGGAGGTGTCGCGCGCGTCCAGGCAATGGACCGCGGAGTTGGAGCAGGTTGCAAAGCTCACCGCCGATCAGGCCAGGGAGCTGCTGGTAGGCAGCATCGAGGACGACGCCCGCCACGAAGCGCAGGCGCTGATTCACAACATCGAAGCGGAGGCCAAGCAGACTGCCGAGCGCAAGGCGCGGGCGGTGGTGGTCAACGCGATGCAGCGCCTGGCGTCGGAGACCACTTCGGAGGTCAGCGTCACGTCGGTGAGCTTGCCGAACGACGACATGAAGGGTCGCATCATTGGCCGCGAAGGGCGCAATATCCGCACCCTCGAGAACCTGACCGGGGTCGACATCATTATCGACGACACCCCGGAGGCGGTGGTGCTCTCCTGTTTCGACCCGCTGCGCAAGGAGACGGCGCGTCTTGCGCTCGAACGGCTGATTTCGGATGGCCGCATCCATCCCGCTCGCATCGAGGAGATCGTGCGCAAGGTGCATCGCGATCTGGAGAAGACGATCGAGGAGGACGCCGAGCGCGTGCTGTTCGACCTCGAAATCCCGAGTATGCACCGCGACCTGGTGATGACGCTCGGACGCCTCAAGTACCGCACGAGTTACGGCCAGAACCAGCTCGCCCATGCCAAGGAGACCGCGCAGCTCGGGGCGATGATCGCGGCCGAGACCGGCGGCAACATCCAGATGAGCAAGCGTGCTTCGTTGCTGCACGACATCGGCAAGGCTATCGATACGGACGAGAACCTCGGCCACGCGGTGACCGGCATGGAGTTGGCGCGCCGCTGCGGCGAGGACGAGGTGGTGTGCAACGCCATCGGCGCACACCACTACGATGTCGAGCCGTCGGGGGTCGAAGCGATCATCGTCCAGATCGCGGACACCATCTCGGCATCGCGGCCGGGAGCGCGGCGCGAATCCCTGGACAACTACCTGAAGCGGCTGGAGAACCTGGAGCGCATCGCAACCGGCTACGCCGGCGTCGAACGCGCCTACGCGATTCAGGCGGGCCGGGAGCTGCGCGTGATGGTCAGTACCGAGCGCGTGTCCGACGACGGCGCGCGCGAACTCGGCAGACAGGTCGCCAAGCAGATCGAAGCCGAGCTCAAGTACCCGGGGAGGATCAAGGTAACGGTGATTCGCGAGACGCGGGTCGTAGAGTATGCACGCTGAGGAGCCGATCGTGGCCGGTGCGGGAGCGGGACGTGACTGACGGGTTGCAGGAGTTGATCGGCGCAGCGACCGCGCCGCGCCGCGCGCCCGAGCCGCTGCGGGTGTTGCTGATTGGTGACGTGGTCGGGCCATCCGGGTCGCGCGCCCTGTTCATGCACCTTGCGCGACTCAAGAAGCGCAGTCGTTGTGACCTGGTCATTGCCAACGTCGAGAACTCCGCCGCCGGGTTCGGCCTTACCCTTGCGCAGGCGGACGAGTACGCCGGTTACGGCGTCGACGTGATGACCACCGGCAATCACATCTGGCAACAGAGGGAGATCTGGCCGCGCCTGGAGAGCGACGATCGGCTGCTCAGGCCGCACAATTATCCCCCCACGGTGCCCGGAAAGGGCACGTGTATCGTGGAAGCCGGCGGGGTCAAGGTCGGCGTACTGAACCTGGAGGGGAGAGTTGCCATGTCGCACCTCGATTGTCCGTTCCGCGTGGCGCGCACCGAGGTCGCCAAGCTGCGCAAGGAGACGCCGCTGGTGGTGGTGGACATGCACGCGGAGAGCGTCGAGGAGAAGGAAGCGCTGGCGCTGCATCTCGACGGATCGGTGTCCGCCGTGGTCGGTACGCACACGCACGTACAGACCGCCGACGAGCGGATTCTGCCGGGCGGAACCGCCTACCTGACCGACCTGGGGATGACCGGCCCGCGCGACAGCGTGCTCGGCATGAAGTCGGATGTCGTGTTGCGCCGCGCATTGAGCCAGATGCCGTTGCGCATGGAGGTCGACGAGGGGCCGGCCGACATCTGTGGCGCGTTGCTGAGCGTGGACCGCGTCACCGGCAAGGCGATCGCCCTGGAACGAATAGTCGAGCGCGCCCGCTTGTGAACAGGTCCGGCGGCGGCCGCCGGGCGAACGGCGCCCGCGAGCGGACACTGCTGGCCCGGCTATGTGAACTGCACCCGGAGCCGGGGCGCGAGCATTGGTACGCGGCGGTGTTGTGCGGGGAGGTGCGCGTCGACGGCGAACGGGTACGGGATCCGCGGCGCATGGTGACCGACGCATCCGCCGTGGCGGTGCAGCCCGAGCCGCCGCTGGCCTCGCGCGCGGGCTACAAGCTGCTCCATGCGCTCGAGCGGTTCCGCGTGCCGGTGGCCGGCAAGGTGGTGCTCGATGCCGGTTCCGCGACCGGCGGGTTCACCGACTGCCTGCTGCGGCGCGGCGCGCGCCACGTGCATTGTGTCGACGTCGCATACGGGGCGCTTGCCTATCGTCTGCGCAGCGATTCCCGCACCAGCGTTCACGAGCGCACCAACGTGATGCATCTGCACTCCGGCAGTCTGCGGCCGCAGCCGGACGGCGCCGTGTGCGACCTGTCGTTCCGGTCCCTGCGCGGCGCGGCTGCCCGGCTGCTCGATCTCACCCGCGAGGGCTGGCTGGTTGCGCTCGTCAAGCCGCAATTCGAGTGGCGTGCCGCGACCGGGCGGGCACACGGCGGTGGGGCGCGGCGGTTCGACGGACTGGTACGGGGAGCCGATGCGATCGCGGCCGTGTTCCGCGCACTGCAGGCCGACCTGGCGGTGGAAGGAGTCGAGATCAGGCGCTGCACGCCGGCCCCGCTGCCCGGCCGGCGCGGCAACCGGGAGGTGCTGGCGCTGCTCACCGCCGCGCGCTCGGTACCGGCCGGGGTGTCCGACCTGGCGGACACGGTCGATACCCTGCGCAAGGAGCTGGAGCGCTACTGAAACGCCTCGCGGCCGATTGGCTCGCCGACGAAGGCGCCCTCGGAGCCGAGATAGTCTATGCGTCGGCCGTCGATCAGGATCTGGACCTGCTCGACGTTGGGAAACTGCGTGGCGGAGTACACCACCTGCTGAAGCTGAATGTCGAGTCCTTCGCGGCCGAGCCGGTTGAAGCGAAAGCTCTCGCTGACGTCGACGTAAGCGATGCGTTCGCGGATGTAGACCCGGTTCAGGGTGACCGCCGGCGGAATGAGCGTGATCAGGCCGCGGCCTGATTCGCCCGCGTCCGGGCCGGCGAGCAGCGTGGCCAGCGTCTCGGTCAGGGGGGCGGCCGAGTCAGCCGCCGAGCGGGTGACGCCGGTGAGGGCGATGCCGCCGGCCGAGTCCACCGACGCAAAGTAGACGCGATGCTGCCGTGCGGCCGGCCGCGCGGCCGGGTTGGCCGCCGGCGCCCGCGGCGCTGCTTGACGGGGGGCTTCCTGACGAACGGCGGCGGCGGGAGCGGGTGGCGCCGGCTGCGGCGCCGCGGTCTCCGGCGCCTCAACCGGCGCCTCGGCAGGGGCGGGCGCGGCTGCGGGCGCGGGCGCGGTGTCGATGGCTGGCGGTGCGGCATCCGGTGCCGCCTCGACGCGCGGCGCGACCGGCGCCGGCTGCCGGTCCGCGCCTGCTTCCGGGGCGGTCGGCGGCGCATCCGGCGAGGTGCGCGGCGCCGGGCCGGCGACCGGGGCCGGGTAGACCGGCGGCAGCGGCGAGGGCTGTTCCCGGCCGGCGGCGCTGTCCATCCGGCGCTGCAGTACCTCGACCAGCTCGGTGCGTTCCATCACGTCGCGAATCGCGACCCGGTTGATCAGGAATACGGTCAGCACCAGCAGCACGACCGCCGTCCCGAACAGGTATCCCACCGACACGCGCGGCGCGGCGGTGCGCGTGCGCCCGCGCCCGCTCCGGCGGGAGCCGGCGCGGGCGGCACGGCGCCGTGGTGCGCCGCGGCGCCGCCCACGCGAACGGTATCGCTTGGCGCTGCGCGGCGCAGTGCGCGCCGCGGTGCGCGAGCCGGTGCGCTTCGTTGCCATAGGCGTTCATTGTTAGCATCGGCAGCGGGTGGGGATACGTTGATCGGGGCGCCGCTTCGAATCGCACCCGGCACCGACGCGGGCCGGCTCCATTGACCAGGAGCGGCGGTCCGTGGTGGGCTGGCATGCAACGCCATGGCAGCGACCGTACCCCTCCTCACCATCGTCGGCCGGCCGAACGTGGGCAAGTCCACGTTGTTCAATCGCCTGCTCGCGCGCCGTCGCGCCATCACCGCGGCCACGCCGGGCGTCACGCGCGACGTGGTGGAGGAGGACTTCACGCTTGCCGGCATGCGTCTGCGCCTGCTGGACACCGGCGGTATAGGCGACGATGCGGGCGAATTCGGCGCGGCCGTGGCCGAGCGCGCCATGGCTGCCACCGACGGCGCCGCGGCAATCATGCTGGTGGTGGAAGCGGGCGCCGTCACGGCGGAAGACGAGCGGCTGGCCGACAGCCTGCGCGCCGCGAGCGACCGCGTGGTGGTGGTGGTGAACAAGGTGGATCATCCGGGGCGGGAGGCGGAAACTTGGGACTTTCATCGGCTCGGGTACGAGACGGTGATCGGGGTGTCGGCCGCCCATGGCCGCAATGTCGCCGCCCTGCAGGAAGAGCTGGCGCGCCGCGTGCGGCGCGGGCGAGCGCGGCAGACCGTCGCCGAGCAGGCGCAGGACGCGACACCGGTGATCCGCCTGGTGATCGGCGGCAAACCCAACACCGGCAAGTCCACGCTGCTCAACCGGCTGCTCGGCGAGCAGCGCGCGCTGGTCAGCGCCACGCCGGGCACCACGCGCGACCCGCTGTCCGGGCGCCTCGCGCACGCCGGCGCTCAAATCGAGTTGATCGACACGGCGGGGATGCGCCGCCGCACCAAGGTACAGGACGCGGTGGAGTACTACGCCGTGAACCGCGGGGCGGCGGCGCTGGCGGATGCCGACGTGGCCGTGCTGCTGGTGGACGCGCGTGAGGGACTGGCGGAGCAGGACAAGCGAATCGCGGCCATCGCGATACGGCGCGGCGTTGCCGTGCTGATCGGGCTGAGCAAGTGGGACCTGCTTGCCGACCGGCCGAACCTGCTGGCCGCGATGGTGGATCGCATCCGGTTTCAGTTCCCGCTGCTCCACTTCGCGCCGGTGGTACCGCTGTCGGGCCACACCGGCTTCGGGGTGGACGGCATGCTCTCCAAGGCAGTCGAGCTGCACCGGCAGCTCAGCCTCACCATCCCCACCGGGAAGCTCAACCAGGCGATCGCACGGTGGGCACGCGAGTACGTCCCGACCTCCCGCGGGCGCGAGATCCGCGTACGGTACGCCACCCAGACCGGGACCAACCCGGTTCGATTCGTGTGCTTTCTCAACCGTGCGCGCGGCGCCGGCGCCGCCTATCGCCGGTTCCTGGAAAACCGCATCCGGCGCGAACTGGGTTTCTCCGAGGTGCCGCTGACCGTGGAGTTCCGCACCGACGCGCCGCGGTCCCGTTGAGTTGCGCCGCCGGCCGCGCCGCCCTACAGCATCGACTCCCACCTGCCGTTACTAGGATCGACGACCACACGCTGTCTGACTGAAGGATCGGCCGGCCCGCCGGGCGGTCCTACGGCGGTGGCCGCGGCGCCGTAGCGCGTCGCGCCGCCGGCGCGGTTCGTTGCAGCGCTGGCGACTGGGAGGAGAGGGTTGTGTTGCCGATCGGGCGGCACGGCTGTAAAGATCGTGCGGTTCACTGAAAATCGGTCCGCGTATTGTCGCTCCGGCGTGCCGCTGCGGCTGGCCCGGCGGCTCTGGCTTGCCGCGCTGGTGGCGGCGGTTGCCCTGCCTGTCACCGCCGCGAGCGCCGAGCGAGACCTGTTCAACGAAGCGGAACGCCGGTTCCGCGGCGGCAACTACGAGTTCGCGCTGGAAGCCTACGAGGAGTTCCTGGAGCGCTTTCCGCTGTCGGAGCTGAGCGCCGACGCCGCCTACCGTGCCGGCGTCGCGCAGACCCAGCTTGGGCGTTACCGCGATGCGGTAGACACGTTCGAACAGGTGCAACTGCGCCATCGCAGCACCCGGTTCCTCCCGTTCGTCAACTTCTGGGCAGGAGTGGCGCTCTACGAGATGGAGCGCTACGACCGTGCGTCGGCGAGTCTGAGGGCGTTCGTGAACGAGAATCCCGATGCCGGCATCGTGCCGCGGGCGCTGCTCTACCTGGGCCTTGCCAATGTGTCGCTCGACGACCTGACCGGCGCCGCCGATGCGCTTGAGCAACTGCGCACGGTTCCGGAAGACTCCGAGTCGACCGCGTTCGGCGTTGTCCTGCTCGGTTACGTCTACGCCTTGCAGGGGCGCTACGTGCAGATGTTGCTGCTGACCGAGGACTATCCGCCGGAGTCGATGGACGACCGCTGGCGCGCCGAATACCTCGCTTACCGCGCCGAGGCGTACTGGCAGCTTGAGCAGTATCCGGAGGCGCAGGCCGACTACGCCGCGATCGTCGATTCGCCGACGGTAGACGACAGCATCGCCTCGGTGGCCCTGCGGCGGCTGTTCATCGCTGCCGAGCGCAACGGCGACTTCGACCTGATGGACTCGGTTACCCTGCGCGCCGAGCTGCGCTTTCGCGAATCCCCCGAACAGCTGGCCAATTTCTGGTTGCGCCTGGGGATAGAGAATTACCGGCGGGGCAGCATCGACCTGGCGCGTTTCTTTCTGAAGCGGTCTGCCGAGCTGGGCGCCGAGAGCGAAGTGGGCAACGCGGCGGTTCTCTACCTGGCCGAGACCTACCTGAGCGGCTCCGATCCGGACGGGATACGGGAAGCAACGAGGGTGTTGACCAGCCAACAGGAGCTCTCCACCGGCAATCCGTGGCAGGTTTCCCTGCGCCTCGGCGACGTGATGGTGCGGCAGGGCGACTTCGCCGGCGCCATCGCCCAGTACGAAAGCTTCATCCGCGCCATGAGCGAAGATCCGGATGCCAACCCGGCAGAGATCGAGCAGGCGCGTTACCTGCTCGCGTACGCGATGTACCGCGAAGGCCGTTACGACGAAGCGCTGCGGCAGGTGCGGCAGATAGACTCCGAGCCGGCGAGCGGAGGCCCGCTCGGCGAGTTGCGCCGTCTCGAGACCGTCCTGCTGTCGCGCACCGGAGACACCGCCGCCGCCGAGCGCAGCGCGCGCAACTACGTGGACCGGTTCCCGGACGACATCTCCGCGCGCGTTGACCACATGCGGCTTCTGTACCGGCTCGAGTCGTGGCAGGAACTGCTGGTCTCCGCCGCCGCGCTCGGCGAGAGAGTTCCCGATCTTCGCGTCCGCTCGCCGAAGGCATTCGTGCTCACCGCCTATCTGAAGGGGCTCGCGCACGTGGCGCGCGGCGAGCCGGGCGCGGCCGCGGATGCGCTCGCCGCGGTGACCGCCGATCTTGCCGAGCGTCAGGGCCTCGGCGACATCGTGCCGTACGCGCTCTACTACCGTGCCGCCTCCCACTATCGGCAAGGCTCGTATTCCACCGCGAGCGTGTTGCTCGCCGAGCTGGAGGACCAGTTCCGGGGACACGAACTGGAGTCTCGCGCCGCGTTCCTTGCCGGACAGTCGGCGTTCAGCACCGGTTCATACCTGGAAGCGGCGGCGGCGTTCAGCCGCGCCGCCGACAGCAACCATCCGCGCGCCGCGCGCGCCGGCCTGTTCGCCGGCCGCAGCCTTGCCAACAGCGGCGACCTGGGCGGCGCGGAGCGGCAGTATCGCAACGTCGCGGCGCGCTTTGGGCAGGCGCCGGAGGCCGCGGACGCGACCTTCGAGCTGGCCGGAGTGCTGGCGCTCGGCGGCCACCTGGAGGCGGCCACCCGCGCATACGGGGACGTGATGTTCAAGCACTCCGCGAGTGCGCTGGCGGAAGACGCGGCATTCCGCCGAGCCGAACTCCTGCTGGAGCAGGATTCGACCGGCGCCGCCCGAGACGCGTTTGCCGCCTACCGCACGGAGTATCCCGACGGCCGGTTTCGGGACGGTGCGCTCTACTGGGGCGGTGTAGCGGCCAACCGGGCGGGTGAACCGTTGCGTGCGATTCTGCTCTGGGAGTTGCTGATCGACGAGTTCGAGGACAGCACCTTCCGTGCCAACGCGCTCCTGCAGGTGGCCGAAGGGTACGCGGAGCAGTCCGAATACCAGCCGGCGGTTGCCTACCTCACCGAGCTGGTCGGCAGGTACGGCACCGAGCCGATCGGCAAGCTGGGCGCGGCGCGCCTTGAGGAGATGCGCTTGATAGCGTCCGGCGTGGACGAGGAAGAGGCGTCGCTGATGGCGGTGATCGGCGCCGGCGGAGTCGACACCCGCGAGGGCCGGGACGCGATGCTGGAGTTGGCGCGCATCTACGTCATCGACGTGGACCAGCCGCGCGCGCTGGCGCTCGCGATGCTCACCGACGTCGCCGGATACCGCCGCGACAAGGAGACGGCCGCCGAGGCCGAGTACCTGTTGGGCGAGTACCACCGCCGCACCGGCGAACTGGGGATGGCAATCGATCACTTTCTGGAGGCCGGCGTATTGGCGGAAACCGACCGGGAACTGATAGCGCGCTCGATGCTGCGCGCCGCCGAACTGCTTGAGCAGACCGGCAGGCGCCGTGAAGCCGCCACCCTGGTGCAGCGGCTGCAGGAGCAGTTCGCCGGTACCGACTGGGCGAAACGCGGAACGGAGCTGCTTCGATGAGGTTGAGCACGATGGTGCGGAGAACAGGGAGCAGCCGGATCGTGGGCGGCGTGCTGGCATGGTTGGTGTTCGCGGGCGCTCCGCTGACCGAGGTGTGGGGTCAGCAGGATGTCGACGAGGTGGACGATGGCGACATTGTCCTGCCCACCGTCATTCTGGAGTTGGACGAACCCGCATCGGGCGGGCTCGAGGTCGCCCTGCCGATCGACATCCAGGTGCTGGCGCCGGAACGGTGGCCGCCGTTGCCGGAGGCGGGAGACCTGGACATCGACCTGAGAACGGCGGTGGCGGCACCCGACATCGACCTGGTGCCGTCCGCGGGCGACGACCCCGGCCACACCCTGGTGGCGGAGACGTTCGTCAGCATCGGCACTACCGTAGGCGGAGAGGAAACGACGCCGGGGCTGCCGCTGGCGCACTTCTCCAGCGGACTGTCGCTGATCGGCACCGGCCCGAGCAGTGACTTCTCGCTGTCGTTCGAGCACCGCCTGCGTGACGGGGTCCGCGGCCAGATCAGTGCCGGCGAGGGCGCCAAGCTGCAGCGCTACGAACTGGACGGATCGGTGGGTCTGTCGGTCGGCGAGGGCGAGTTGAACGCCGATGCCAACGTCGTGAACGCCGAACATGGCTTCCAGGGTATGGACGAGGGAGTCGACCCGAGCGAGCGGCGCGACTCCGCAGAGTCCCAGATCGTGGCGGCCGGCGCCAACCTGCGCGTGCCGCTCGGCGGTCAGGTGGCGCTGATCCCGGCGCTGAGTGCACGCGCGGACGCGACCACGCTGACCGGCAAGGAGCCGGTCACCCATTCCGAGCTGCAGGCTTCGCCGGAACTCGCCGTGGAGTGGAACACGTCGCTCGTGGACCTGTTGTTCAGCGCGCGCTACCTGTTGCGCCGCTACACCGGACCCGACCAGTATCCGGGCTCCGAGACGGAGGAACGGCTGCGCCACACCGGCAACGCCGACCTCACCGGCCGCATCGAGCTCGGCGCGCAGATCGGTCTCGAACTGGCGCTCGGCTGGGCGTACCGCAGCGACCACGGCGACGAAGACGAGTTCGGCGGCCACCGCTTCGTGCCGCAGGCGACGATCAGCGGGACTCCCGCTTCGTGGTTCACGTTCCGACTCTCCGGCGGGTTCGAGGTACGCGAATTCGGCCTGGCCTCGGTTACGCACCGGTATCCCTACGTCGAGCCTGGCGCCGTGGTGGACGACGACGGCTGGTTCGGCTACGCGCGCGCCCAGTTCGGACTCGGCGAGCTCACCGGCTTGTCGGAGTTCACCGTGGCGGCATCTACCCGCCTGCAGGGGCTGTCCGCGCCCATCGTGCCGGACCCGGAGCCGAACGCGCGCAACCTGTACAACTTCACGCAGCCGCGCGACACGGTGCTCATGAGCATCGTGCCGGGCCTCGGTCTCGGGCTGGGCTTCGGCGACACGCTGCACGTGCGAGCGCAGGTGAGCGGCGAGGTCGGGCACGAGTACCTGCAGGCGGTCAACTTTCCCGTCCGGCTGCGCTCGGAGTTCGAGGTTGAAGCGCTCACCAGTGGCGGCGGACTCGGGATCCGGGTCGGTGCGGCGATGGACTATATCGAGGAACTGGGCGGACAACTGCCGGAGCTCCAGGTCGAAGGACTGTGGCAGCAGGGCGCCGCGACCGTGACGGCAACGCTGTCCGACGTGCTGGAGCTGTTCGACGGGCCGCGCAAGGACTGGGAACCCTATCTGCGACCCGGCTTCGGCGCCGCGGTGCAGGTACACCTGGCGTTATGACGCCTTTTGTCATGACGCCGTTGCGCGGCGGCGCCGTGCGCGCGGCTGCGCGGCGGTGCGGAAAAAACGGACCGCAGTTCCAGGAACGTTGTAGAACGGAGCCGAAGCGACCGAGCATTGAGGTGGAGGTCACATAGTGGTGGAAGGCATTTTTACGGAAGGCGCGGTACTGGAGTTCATCCAACTGCAACTGTTCGAGAAGGGCGGCCTGGTGATGCTGTTGATCGGCGTGCTGTCGATCATTGCCGCCGTCATCGTGATCGAGCGGCTGCTCTACTTCCGGGGGCGCGGCGCCGATGAGGAGAAACTCCTCAAGGGGCTGTCGGACACGCTTGAGAAGGGCCTCCTCGACCAGGCGAAGGGCGTCTGCGACCAGTTCCATACGCCGCTTGCGTCGCTGATTTCGGCCGGTATCGCGCGCATCCACGAGCGCACGGAATCTGCGAAGGAGTTGCGCGAATATCTCCTGGAGACCGCAAGCCTGGAGATTCCGAAGGAGGAGCGATTTCTCTCCGCGCTCGGCACCATCGCCCACATCGCGCCCCTGCTGGGGTTGCTCGGTACGGTCACCGGCAACATCCGCGCGTTCGGCGTGCTCGGCGAACTCGGTGCGATAACCGATCCCGCGCTGCTGTCGCGCGGCATCTCGGAGGCGCTGTTGACCACGGCGGCCGGAATCATCGTGTCGATTCCCGCCATCATCTTCTACAACTTCCTGGTCAACAAGGTGAACCACCGCATCATTCGGCTGGAGAGTCGTGCCGCCGAATTGGCGTCGCTGCTGATTGCCGCGAACAAGGCCGCCGGTTCGGTGTCGCGGGCGACCCACGATGGCAATGGTGCGTTCCATGGGACAACGGCATCCGCGGAGCCGAACGGCGCGCCGCCGCACGCTCCGGCCGCCGCCACGGTGGTCGAACATGCGCCCGCGCGCATCGCGCCCGTGCCCGTGCCCGCGCCCGCCGCCCCGGCGCAGGGCCATCCCGGCATGGTTCCCATCGTTGCCTCCGCCATGACCGCGCCGGTCGGGGCGGCGCGGCCCGTACAGCCGACACAACAGGCACAACTGGCACAGCCGGCACAACCGGCACAGCCCGCACAGCCGGCACTGTCCCGGCCCGAACCGGCGCTGCACGTGCCGCCGGCGATGTCGCCCCAGGCAGGCCTGGCGCCACAACCGGCGCCGGCCTATGCGGTGCCGTCGCCGGTCGCCTCCGGCCACATCGGTGTGGTGGCTCCCACCCCGGCGCCGAACCACGTTGAGGCCGGGCCGGCACCCGCCGCGCCGGGCGTGCCGGGTCAGTTCGATGCGGTGGCGACCCACGGGCACGCGGTTCCGACGCGCGTCGTAGCGTTTCCGGCTCAAGTCGAGGCAGTGCCGGCGACATGAAGGAGCGGCGCGGCCTGAAGCCGCAGACCAGCGTGAACCTGATTCCGATGATCGACGTGGTGTTCCAGCTCGTGATCTTCTTCATGGTCTCCACCACCTTCAAGGTGGTACCCGGCATCGAACTCGATCTGCCGGAGTCGCGCACGGCGGAGGCGGTTACGCTTACGCCGCTGGTGCTCTCCGTGGGCGGCCGCGACGAGATCTACGTCAACGACCTGGAGGTTACCCTCGGCGGCCTGGAAGGAGCACTGCGTGACGTCGTGGGCGGCGAACGCCCGCGGCCGAGCGAGCATCCGGTGATCGTGGAGGGGGACTCTTCGGTGCCCTACGACCTGATGGTGGATGTGCTTGACGTGTTGCGCGTGCTCGGCTTCGACGCCGCCAGCCTGCGCACCCGGGATCCGAACGCGCCCCGGTCCGGGGGGTAATGACCACCACCGCGACGCTATACGACCCGCGCCTCAACGCGCGGCTGAAGAAGGCGCTGCTGATGGCGATGATTCTCCACGCGGTGATGTTTATCGCCCTGGGGATTCGGGCCATCCTGGTGAATGAGGAGCCGCGAGGGCCGCTGACGGTGCAACTCGCGGACCCGCCGCCGAAGCCGAAGCCAAAGCCGCCGCCGGAACCTGCCAAGCCGGCGAAACCGGCGCCCAAGCAGGTGCAGAAGGCCGCCGACTCGACGCCCGCGCCGGCCAAGCCGGCTCCCAAGCCGGAGACGCAGCCGGCTCCCAAGCCGCCCCCCGCGGCGGCACCGGCGAAGCCGCTGCCCACGGCTCCCAAGACGACTTCCACGCCGAAACCGCAAGCGGCGGAAACTCCGGCGATCCCGAAGCCGGTCATCGCCAACCAGCCGCCGCCGCCGCCCGCCGTGTCACGCGAGGAAGCGGCCGCGTCGGCGCAGGCGCTGGCCCAGGCGGCGCTGCAGCAGTTGGCGCCCACGCCGAGCGCCGGCGAAAAGCCCACGTCGTTCGGATCACCGGTCGGACCGCTGGCCGATTCCGCGCCGGTTCCCGTGTCGTCGTCGAGCGAGGCCAATCTCGGGCGTACGGCGAACTCGGCGGGCTCGCGCGGGGCGACAGCCGACACGCTGGCGGCGCTCGACCAGTCGCTGGCGTCGGCGGCGAGTGCGGCGGACTCGGGCGGGTCGAACGGGCCCGGCGCCGGGGCCGGCGCTCCCGGCCTGGCCGGACAGGGATACGGCAGTGCCGGGGCGGGCGACTTCGCCTGGGACGACCCCGGGGCCGGGTGCGAGGTAATCAAGAATCCCGATCCCGACACCGCCGGCATTGTGAACG
This sequence comes from Spirochaetia bacterium, assembly GCA_965208575.1. Classification (GTDB taxonomy): domain Bacteria; phylum Spirochaetota; class Spirochaetia; order SZUA-6; family Bin103; genus Bin103. The sequence continues at coordinate 774,077 of CBDBOV010000005.1, forward strand.
AAGGCATGACCTACCACATCAAGGTACGCTTCCGCGTCGACTCGAGCGGCCTGGTCACCAGGGCGCAGATCACCGAGGGCAGCGGCAACAGCGCGCTTGATGCGGCGGTGTTGCGCGCCGCGGGAAGCATGAGCTTTGCCTGCAAGGCAGAGGCGCAAGGCGTCAAGTCGTACCGGGTGAGCTAGCTGGCCCAGTCTGCTCGAGACAGCGCACGCACGGCAGCTCTCGGTGAACGGTGCTGCCGTGCTACCATGTTGACCGAGTGACTTGCCACACCGCTTCCGTGCCGGGCGCGACCCGCGCGGTGGTATTCGACATCGACGGCACGCTGTACCCGACGCGGCGCATCGCGTGGCGGTCGCTGCCGCTGATCGCCGGCAACCTCAGGCTGTTCTACGCCTTCGGCAAGGCTCGGCAGGCGTTGCGCCGAGAGGTGCCCGGCCCGGCATTGCGGCAGCGCCAGGCCGAGCTGGTGGCGCGGTCGCTCGGTATCGACGCGGCAGCAGCGGCGCGGCGCGTCGAGCAGGTGGTGTACCGGCAGTGGCCGCGCTGCTTCGCGCGCTTGCGCCCGTACGAGGGCGTGGTGGAGACCCTGGCCGCGTTGCGGCGCAAGGGCCTGCGCCTCGGCGTGGTGTCCGACTCGCCATTCACACGCGAGAAGCTCGCCGCTCTCGGTCTGCACGGCGGCTGGGACGCGGTGGTCAGCGCCGACGAGGCAGGCGCGTTGAAGCCCAATCCGGAGCCGTTCCTGCGCATCGCCCGGTTGCTCGGCGTGGCCCCGGGCGAGGTGCTGTTCGTGGGCAACAGCTACCGGCGCGACGTGATCGGGGCGCACCACGCCGGCATGCGGGCGGCCCACTTCACCCGGCGTCCGGTGCGCGCCGGCGTGGCTGACGTGTCGTTCGCGCACTATCGGCGGTTTCCCTGCGTGGTGCCGGCGCGGCAGACCGCCGAGAATGCCGAGAGCGCAGAAAGTGCAGAGCGCCGCGAAGTTTGACGAAGTTTGACAGTGGCGGCGCGCGCCGGCTACAATCGTAGCCAGCCGCGGCCCGTCAGTCCCTGCCGCGGCGCTACGGGAGGGGGACGCACCATGCTCTTGTTGGGGAATCTGGCCACGTTGCTGGTTGTGGTGGCCATTCTCTTCGCCTACCGATATTTCGACCTCCGCAGCCGGTCGCTCGGAAAGACCAAGCGCTACGCTGACCGGATCGCGGGGCGCTTGGCCGAAACCATCGAGCAGAACACCTCCGCGGTCCATGACCTGGCAATCGAATTGCAGGTCAACCTCAAGACCGGCAAGGAGTTGCTCAAGCGCATCCGGGACGTGGAAGACCATCTTGACGCGCGTACCGCCGAAGCGCAGCAGGTCGGCGAACGGATCGCCGGCCAGATGCGGACCGTCGATGCACTGACCGAACGCACCGGTGAGGTCGCGGTCGAGGTGCGGCGAGTCATGGCGGAGTGCAGCGCGACCGCGGCCGTCGAGGAACGGCTCGGCGCCATGAGCGGCGCGTGTTCCCGTCTGGAGCAGCGAATGGACGCCATCGCGTCGTCCGTGGACAGCGTAGCTGAGGAGATCGGCGAGGTGATGGCCGGCCGATCCGAACTGCCGGCGCTGCAGCAGCAACTGACGCACGCCGAACAGATGAGCGCCGAGGTAAGGCGGAAAGTCACCGAGTTGCGCAACCAGAGCCGGCACGTCGACGCATTGCAGGACAACCTGGCGACGATGGAGCAGTCGGTGGCGCGCCTGCAACCGGGGGTCGCTGAAGTCGCCGACACCGTGGCGCAACTGCAGCGCCAGGTGGAGGTGGCGGCCTCGGGTTCCGCCCGCGCACAGCAGGCAATCGAAGCGCTCGGCACGATCGACGCGGCGCTGGAGGAGATCGAGAGGCGCGCGGATCGATTGCAGGTTGCTCGCGAGTGGCTGGCGCGCACCGAGACCCGGTTGGCCGAGATCAGCGCCGGCGCGCAGGACCAACTGCGGTTGCTGGAGACCGTGCTCAAGGCGGAACGCGGCAACTCGCCGGACGAGGCAGGCGCCGCGGCGATGGGAACTCGTGCGATGGTGGTCAAACTGGCCGGGCAGGGATGGTCGGTGCCGGAGATATCGCGCGCCACGCGGCTCAGCCTCGGCGAGGTGGAGCTGACCCTCGAAGTAAGCACTGCCGGGGTCAAAGCCGACCGCGGCAACGGCGTCGCAGGACCGTCCTGACGGCGCCTGCCGGCACCGCGTACCCGTCCCCGTGACGGGGGAAAGTCCTTGACCGCGGCAAAATCCGGTTATTAAGTTAGCGGCGGGTTGCGGCCTGGGGTCGCGCAATCGGCGCCACTCATCGTACGCACAATATGAAGAAGAATCGCACGGGAAACGGCTCCGACCGTGGTCGATCAGGCAGAGCGCAGCGCGGCGGCGACGGCAACCGCCGGTCGGCTGCCGAGAGCGGCGCGCCGGCGGCTGCCGAGTCCCCCGCCCGGGCACCGGAAGCAGTGCATCCGCAGGCCGCCTCGAATGGCGTCGATTGCGCTCCTGAAGGCGATGGAGGCCACCCACACGGCACCGCCGGCGGCCACTCCTCGGACCTGAAACAGGACGACGAGCCGGTTACGGGCGACACGCTCGATGATGGTGCCGGGGATGTTGCGGCTACCGATTCGGGGTCCGATCAGGTCGCCGACCTGAGCGCCGAGATCGCCCGGCTTCGCGACGATTTGTTGCGCAAACAAGCGGATTTCGAAAACTCTCGCAAGCGTTTGATTCGAGACAAGGAAGAGGCGATCAGGTTTGCCAATGACGCTCTTCTGCTCGATCTTACCGGCATTCTCGACGACTTCGGGCGCGCCATTTCAGCCTCCGAAAATAGCCAGGATTTCAGCACGCTGCACAGCGGCATCGAACTGATCGAGAAGCAGCTCCTCGCGACATTGGAACGCAAGTGGGGGTTGAGCCGGTTCGACTCCGCGGGGCAACCGTTCGACCCCGAGCGCCACGAGGCACTCGCCACCGAGCCGTCCACGGAATACCGCGAAGCCACCGTACTCGAAGACTACCAGAAAGGGTATGTGCTGCACGGCCGCGTTATTCGCGCGGCGCGGGTGCGGGTCGCCACCCCGGTGGAGGAGCCGCGCGATGCGCCCGATGGCCAGGCCGGTTCCGGTCGATCGGCGTAACCGCGAGGAAGGAGCAATAGGAAACTATGGGAAAAATTATCGGCATTGACCTCGGTACGACGAACTCCTGCGTCGCCGTCATGGAGGGCAGCGACCCGATCGTGGTGCAGAACTCCGAAGGCCAACGTACGACGCCTTCCATCGTTGCGTTTACCGACAAGGGACGGTTGGTCGGTCAACCGGCAAAGAACCAGGTGGTTACCAACCCGGAGAACACCATTTATTCGATAAAGCGGTTCGTCGGACGCCGCTTTACCGAGGTGCCCGAAGAGATAACGATGGTGCCCTACCAGGTTCTCGACTCCGGCAACGACGTGCGCGTGGTGGCCCAGGGAAAACAGTATTCGCCACCGGAAATTTCCGCCGCGGTGCTGCAGAAGATGAAGGAAACCGCGGAACGCTATCTCGGCGATACCGTCACTGAAGCGGTGATAACCGTGCCTGCATATTTCAACGATTCACAACGCCAGGCGACCAAGGACGCGGGTCGAATCGCCGGCTTGGAAGTGAAGCGAATCGTCAATGAGCCAACCGCCGCCGCACTGGCCTACGGACTCAACAAAGAGGGCAAGGAAGAACGCATCGCGGTGTACGACCTCGGCGGTGGTACGTTCGACATTTCCATTCTGGAACTCGGCGACGGCGTGTTTGAAGTGAAGTCCACGAACGGCGACACGCATCTCGGCGGCGACAACTTCGATCAGCGCGTAATCGACTGGCTGATCGACAAGTTCAAGAACGAATACGGCATCGACCTGAGCCAGGACCGGATGGCGTTGCAGCGCCTCAAGGAAGCCGCCGAGAAGGCCAAGATAGAGCTTTCCGGGACGGAAACCACGGAGATCAATCTGCCGTTCATCACGGCCGATCAGACCGGTCCCAAGCACTTGCAGTACAGCTTGGCGCGATCCACGTTCGAGCAGATGATCGGCGATCTGATCGAAGCTACCGCGCAACCGTGCCGGCAAGCGATGCAGGACGCCGGGGTTGATCCCGGGGCGATCGACCAGGTTGTCCTGGTGGGTGGGTCGACGCGCATACCGGCGGTCCAGAAGCTGGTTGAGGACGTGTTCGGGAAGGAGCCGAACCGGGGCGTGAACCCGGACGAGGTGGTGGCAATCGGCGCCGCCATCCAGGGCGGCATCCTTGGCGGCGAAGTGAAGGACGTACTGCTGCTCGACGTGACTCCGTTGTCGCTCGGCATCGAGACGCTCGGCGGGGTGGCCACCAAGCTGATCGAGCGCAACACCACCATTCCGACCCGAAAGAGCCAGATTTTCTCGACCGCCGCCGACCAGCAGAAGGCGGTGTCGATCCACGTGCTGCAAGGCGAACGCGAAATGGCTTCGCACAATCGCACGCTCGGCCATTTCGACCTGGTGGGAATCCCGCCGGCACCCCGCGGCGTACCGCAGATCGAGGTCACCTTCGACATTGACGCGAATGGCATCGTGCACGTGTCGGCGAAGGACCTCGGCACCGGAAAGGAACAGAAGATCCGCATCGAGTCGTCGTCGGGTCTGTCGGACGCCGAGATCGACAAGATGGTCAAGGAAGCCGAGCTGAACGCCGAGGAGGACAAGCGCGTCCGGGAGCGCGCGGAGGCGCGCAACGAAGCGGATACGCTGGTCTACTCGACGGAAAAATCTCTTTCCGAGTATGGCGACAAGCTGTCCGCGGACGAGCGCAGCGCGGTGCAGACGGCGCTCGCCGACGTGAAGGGCTACCTGGACGGCAATGAGCCCGACGCTCTGGACGTGGACCTGCTCAAGACCAAGACCGAGGCACTGCGCCAGGCCGCTTACAAGCTCGCCGAAGAGATGTACAAGAACGCGCAGGGCACCGAATCGGGCGGCGGCGCGAACGCCGAGCCGGGAGCCAACGGCACCACCAACGACGCCGATGGAGGAGCCGGCGAGAATGGCCGCACTGCCGCGGCCAGCAAGGGTGAGAAGGTAGAAGACGTCGATTACGAAGTGGTCGACGACGACGACAAGAAGTAGCCGGGAGTTGTTGGGCAAGGTCGGGAGCGGTTGGCCAAGCGGGATTACTACGAAGTGCTTGGCGTCGACAAGGGCGCCTCGCTTGACGACGTAAAGAAGGCTTACCGCAAGCTCGCGATCCGCTATCATCCCGACAAGAACCCGGGCGACAAGGCCGCCGAGGAGAAGTTCAAGGAGGCCACCGAGGCCTACGACATAGTCTCCAATCCGCAGAAGAGGCAGGCCTACGACCAGTTCGGCTTCGCCGGTGTCGATGGCATGGGCGGCGGCAGAACGCAGGACTTCTCCCACGTCTTCCGCGACTTCGAGGATATATTCGGCGACTTCGGGGGTATTTTCGACTCCCTGTTCGGCGGCGGCCGGCGGCGGCCGGCGGGGTCGCGCGCGGTCGTGCGCGGCGACGACCTGCGCTACGATCTTGAAGTGCCGTTCGCGGACGCTGTGTACGGCACGGAAGCGGAAATCTCTTTTGCCCGCAACGAAAGCTGCGCGGCGTGCCGTGGAACCGGCGCCGCGGGCGGCGCGCGGCGCAAGATCTGCCCGACGTGTGCCGGCAACGGCCAGGTGCGGCGCAGCTCCGGGTTCTTTTCCATCGCCTCCACCTGTCCGGAGTGCGGGGGCGAGGGAGATATCGTGGAGAACCCCTGTGTGCAGTGCCGCGGCACCGGCCGGGAACGCCACAACAAGCGCCTCAAGATCACCATCCCGGCCGGCATTGAGCCCGGCAAACGTATCCAGGTGCCCGGTCATGGCGATGGCGGCGCCGGCAACCGGCCGCCGGGAGACCTGTACGTCTACATCCACATTCGCGCGCACGAGTTCTTCGAACGCCACGGCAACGACCTGTACTGCGTGATCAGAGTGGGCATCGTGCAGGCCGCCCTCGGCGGCGAGATCGTGGTCGCCACGCTCGATGACCGCAAGGTTCGGGTCAAGGTTCCCGCCGGCACGCAGCACGGCAAGATGCTGCGTCTGCGTAACGAGGGAGTTCCGTTCCGTGGCGAGCGCCATCGCGGCAATCTGTACATCCGGGTGCTGGTCAAGGTGCCCGATCGGGTCCCGGCACGGGCTCGCGGACTGCTCGAGGAGTTTGGCCGCATCGTGACCGACGACAACAATCCGCAGCCGGTTCCCCTCTCCGACCTCAAGTAGCCTCGATGTCCACCGCGCCCGTGTTCATGGTGCAGGCGGCGGTCGTCGGGATGCTCGCGGTGCAGATTGCACTCGCGGCGGTGCGGGTGCGATACGCGCCGCGGCCGGCCGAGGCGGTCTGGTTCCTGCTGCTGCTTGCCTCGGTGCTCGGATTGGCGGCGACCGGTGCGCGTGGGCCGGGCGGCCTGGTGGCGGCGGCCGCGGTGACCTGGGCGGCCGGGGCGTGCCTGGCGGCGGCCGCCGGCGAGGCGCCGGCGTGGCGCTGGCATGCCGCCGCGGGCGGGGTCGCGGCCGCAATCGCGATGTGCGCGTGGGCCGGTTGGTGGGGCGGCCGGCTGTGGCTGGCGCCGGCGGCGGGAGTCGCCGCGCTGGCCGCCTGGCCGTTGCGCGGGTGGTCGGTGCGGCGGCGCGGGGGCGCGGCGGGCCGTTATCTGTGCGCGATCGGATTGCTTCCGGTGGCAGGCGCGCTGGTCGACCAGGTCGCGCAACTGGCACGCGGCGCGCCATTGTCCCTGGCGGTCGTGGGCGCCGGCGCGGCGGCGCTCGGTGCGGGCTATCTGCTCGCCGAGCTCGACCATCTGCGTGCGCCGGCCGGCGAGCGCCGGCAGCCGGATTCGGCGGGGGACGGCCTGCTGCAGCAACGACTGGCGATCGCCGGGTATCTCACCGCCGGCGTCGCACACGAGTTCAAGAACACGCTCGGCCACATCAAGACGACCGCGGAGTGGGGCGCCTCAGGCGGTGACGCACAGCGTGCGCTGCACCTTATTCGCAGCCACGTGGGTGACGGCGTCAGCGGCGTGCACGAGATGCTCGCCACGACGCTCCGGGACGGCCCGGAAGCACGTTCGAAGGTGTCGCCGTTGAGCGAGATCAACAAGATCCTGGGAGTGGTGGCGGCGACGCTGCAGGTGGTGCGGATCACGATTCGGCTGCAGGTGCCGGCGGAACTCGCCCTGGTGACCCGCCGCAGCGAGCTGATGCTGGCTCTGCTGAACCTGATCCACAATGCCGGTCAGGCGACCACCGAGCGCGATTCCGCGGGCGGCACCGTCACCGTGACCGGCCGCCAAGAGGCCGATCGGTGCATCCTGGAGGTGACCGACGGCGCCGGAGGCGTGGATCCGGCCGCGGTCGGAAGACTGTTCGACCGGGGATACGGCAGCGGGGCGGGCACCGGTGTCGGGCTCCACCTGGCGCGTCTCCTGGTCGAACGCAACGGCGGCAGCCTTACCTATCACGCGATTCCAGGTGGAAGCTGCTTCCGCATCGCACTGCCGATGGCACCGTCGCCGGGCGGCGTGGGTGCGGTGCGGGGTGGCTAGCGGCGTGGCCGGCGAGCCGGTCGAGCTGTTCGACGAACAGGGCGTCAGCCGCGGATTCTACTCTCCGCTCAACCGGCTCAACGAGCTGACCGGCAAGGAGTGGTTGTACTGGACGCGCTCGGTGATCCACCGCCCCTATCCGCCCAACTGCCAGCACGCCCTGCGCAGCCTGCACGGCGGGCAGAAGCCGCCGGACCTGTGCGCTGACCTGATTCGCGTGTTCACCAAGAGCGATGCGCTGGTGCTGGATCCATTCATGGGGGTGGGCGGCACGCTGCTGGGCGCCGCGCGTGCGGGACGGAGGGCGGTAGGCATCGAAGTCAACCGGCGCTGGATCGAAATCTACCGCGAGGTGTGCCGCCGCGAAGGCCTCGCCAGGTTTCCGGCCCACGCCGGCGACGCGGCCACGGTGCTGGAGCAGGTCAGCGGTCCATTCGACCTGGTGCTGACCGACGTCCCGTACTGGAACATGGACGTGGCGCCGCGTTCGCGGGGCAGCTACAAGCGCGTCGGGTCGCCGTCGCGGCCGGCGGCGCAGACGCGGCTCGACCGGTTCGGGGAGGCGTCGGAGTACGCCGACAAGGCCGCCTGGCTGGGCGCGATGCAGCGCGTGTTCCGGCTGGCGTGCGAGCGCCTCAAGCCGGGCGGGCACCTGCTCTCGTTTATCGGCGACATGTACATGGGGGGCGTCTACCACGCCTTGTCGGCGGAGTTGGGGGCGATGCTCAGCGGCATCGAGCCGCTGGTGTGGCAGGCGAACCTGGTCTGGTATGACGTCTCCAAGAAGCTGCACATCTACGGCTACCGCTATCGCTACATTCCCTCGCTGGTGCACCAGAACGTGCTGGTGTTCCGCAAGGCGCAGTAATGGTCGTCTACGGGGTGCATCCAATCGCCGAGCTGCTCGGGCGTGCCGCCGCGGGCCGCGGGCAATGGCCGCGCGCGGCGGAGTTGCTGGTGGCGCGGGACAACGCCGCCGTGCGCCGCCTGAGCCGGCAGGCGGAGGTGCTGGGGATTCCGGTTCAGCGGGTGAGCGCGGCGGAACTGGCGCAGCGCTGCGGCAGTGACGCACATCGCGGCGTGGCGCTGGTGGGCGCGCCGGGTTCCGCCCGCAGGTCGGCGAGGGGCGCGCGGAGAGCCCCGGCGGGTGCCGGTCGGGCCGCCGGGCCGGCTTCGTTGCGCGCTGCCCTTGCCGGCCTGGCGCAGCGCCCGGCGGCGCTGGTCGCGGTAGCGGACGGCATCACCGATCCCGCCAACCTCGGCAGCATCACGCGCAGCGCCGAGCAGTTCGGGACCGACCTGCTGGTGGTGCCGCGGCGTCGGTCGGCGCGCTTCGATGACACGGTGATGCGGGTGTCGGCGGGAGCGGCGGTGCACGTGGCCGCCGTCTCGGTGTCCAACGTGGCGGCCGCCCTGGCACAGCTCAAGGGCGCCGGTTTCTGGATCTACGGCGCCGACCTGGCGGGTGAGCCGCTCGACGAGGTGCGGTTTCCGTCGCGGGTGGCGCTGGTGCTGGGATCGGAGGGCGGCGGTCTGCACGAACTGGTGCGCCGCCGCTGCGACCACCTGGTGCGCATCCCGACCAGGGGGCAACTGGACTCCCTGAACGTCGCGGTGGCCGCCGCGATCCTGTTGTACGAGGTGGCGAGGCAGCGGCGCAGCCCAACCTGACGCACGAGAGGCGCCGGCCCACGACGGTGGCGGCGACGGTTACGAGGGACGATGCGGCGCCGCCGGCGAGTTGAACAGGTGCGCACCGACGTCGGTGCGCCACCATGCGCCGGGGAAGCGCACCTGCTGCACCAGCGCGTAGGCGTTGGCGCGCGCGTGGGCAACATTGCTGCCGAGACCGGTGGCGGCGAAGCAGCGGCCGCCGCCGGTGCGCAGGGTGCCGCCGGAGCGCGCGGTGCCGGCGTGAAACACCTCGCCGCGCGGATCTCCAGGCGGCGGCAGCGAGGCAACCGGCAGGCCGCTTCGATACGGGCCCGGGTAGCCGTCGGCCGCGGCCACTACGCACACGGCGGTCTGGTCGTGCCAGCACAGCGCGACATCGGCCAGGCTGCCGGCGGCCACCGCCCACAGCAACTCGGCCGGGTCGGTCGCCAGCAGCGGCATCAGCACCTCGGTCTCCGGATCGCCGAGGCGCACGTTGAATTCCAGCACGCGCGGGCCGTGCGCGGTCACCATGATGCCGATGAACAGCACACCGCGGTACAGCAAGCCTTCCGCGCGCAGCGCACGCACCGTCGGTTGCACAATCTGCGCGTCGAGCTCCGCGGCGAGCGCGCCGTCGACCCACGGTGCCGGGCATACCGCGCCCATGCCCCCGGTGTTCGGGCCGCTGCCGCCGTCCTGTGCCTTCTTGTAGTCGCTGCAGATCGGCAGTAGCGAGGCACTGCTGCCGTCCATCAGCAGGAACAGCGACAGTTCGAATCCATGCAGGTACTCTTCCGCCAGGACCGGGCCGCTGGCCAGAGCCGCGGTGCCGAACCGCAACAGCGCCGCGCGGTCGTCCGACTCCAGCACGCCCTTGCCGCCGGCGAGCCCGTCCATCTTCAACACCAGGGCACCGCCATGATCGCCCAGCAGCGCCTCCAGCGCGGCCTGGTCGTGTACCTCGCGGGCGTGGGCCGCCGGAATCCGGTGGCGCAGCAGAAACGCCTTGCAGAACGCCTTGCTCGATTCGAGCCGGGCCGCGTGCGCCGACGGGCCCACCACCGCCACGCCGGCGTCGCGCAGCAGGTCCGCCACGCCGGCGGCCAGCGCGTCCTCCGGGCCGATCACGGCAAGGTCGACGCGGTGGCGCCGCGCCGCATCACGCACGCGGGCGGGATCGCGATACGGCACCTCCGGAAGGTTACGCCCGAGATCGCCGGTAGCGGCGTTGCCGGGCGCTACCAGCACCTCCTCGACCCGGGCGCTCGCCGCCAGCCTCCAGGCAAGGGCGTGCTCGCGCGCGCCGCTGCCGACCACCAGTACGCGCATCGCTTTCCGGTCAGCGTGCGCCGGCGCGCAAATCGCTGATTGCGCTCAAGATACCGGCGAGTCGTGCTTGCCCGGCCGGGCTGCCCGTGGTAGGCTCCCGCATCGATCTGGGCATGGATATCGGTAGTCGCATGAGTTCACCCATGAGTGCAGTGGTGCCGGCCGGCGCTCCGCAGCGGATTCCGCGGCGCGGCGCGGGCCAGCGGCGCACGGCGTGCACCTGCCCGGAATCCCGGCAACCGGCGCCGGCCAGCGTAGCGCCTCGCACCGCCGCCGTCAACGCGGGCCGGTGAGCGCGCGCTCGCCGGCACGGCCACGAGGCTCGCGCGCAGGCGGGCGCGAGGCAGAGTCCTCCGTGGATCGGTACAAGGCCGCCGAACGGCGCGCCGTGTCCGGTGCGCGTCGGTTGGCGGCCGCGGTGACTGGTCCGGCGGTATACCTCTGCCGCCGCGCCGCCGTCATCGGCAACCAGAAACTCACCGTCATGATCGTTCCGCACTCGCAGCGGAAAGCCGTGAACCTGCAGTTCTCGGTGTTCGGCCTGTTGTTCGTGTGCGTGCTGCTCGCGACGCTGCTGCTGGTGTCGGTTTCTCTGTCCACCGGTTTCACGCGCACCCACGAGCGGTTCCTGGATGCGAGCCGCGCGCTGTCCGCGAGCGAGACGACGGTCGAGAGCATGGCCGACGAAGTGAAGGAGCTGCAGCGCGTGGTGATCCAGTTCCGGCAGTCGTTGGAACGGGTGTTGGGCGTGGTAGGTACCGAGAACGCGCGCGGTTACCTGACCGGCGGCGTCGGCGGCGACCTCGCTTCGTTCGTGAGCGAGTCGCTGGTGATTGCCAGCGACGTGCGCAGCCTGACCGAGCTGCGCAGCCTGCGCACCTACCTGGAGGCGGCGCTCGGTCCGCTGCAGGAGATCGAGAACGCCCTCGTGGCGCAGCGCGAGCTCCTGGCCGACATTCCGAGCCTGTGGCCGGTGGCGGCCGGCAAGGGCTACATCACGGCGGACTTCGGTCCCGCCATCCATCCGTTCAACCGCCGCTGGTATATCCACAAGGGGATCGATATCGCCTGGCTGCGCGGCACCGAGATCGTCGCCACCGCCAACGGCCGCGTGCAGCGAGTCGGATACGAACCCCACAACCTCGGCCACTTCGTGATCGTCAAGCACAAGTACGGCTTCGCGACCGTGTACGGTCACCTGGGCCGGCGGCCGCTGGTGAAGCCGGGGCAGCAGGTCGAGCGTGGCGCGGTGCTCGGCTACCTCGGCAGCACGGGGCTCTCCACCGGGCCGCACCTGCACTACGAGGTGTGGATTGCCGAGCAGGTGGTGAACCCGCGCCAGTTCCTGTCCATTCTCAACAGCTCACGCAGCGGCAGCCGCGGCGCCGTGGGGCGCTGACACCCCTCACGCCTGCCAGGCGTCGACCTGCGCCGCGATGATTCGGTGCGCGTCGTCGAGCACGGCCGCCATCGCCTGCCGGTCGGTCGCCGGCGCATAGATCGCCAGCACCTTGATCCGGTAGTGGACGCCCGCCAGGTTGCCGAACGCACCGAGCCGGGCAATCGCGGTGCCGCCGTCGAGTGCTACCGCCACGATCGGCAGGCCGGTCTGCTCGGCAAGCACGCGGGTGCCGGCACGGTAGAAGCGCGCCACCTTGCCGTCCCGGGAACGCGTGCCTTCCGGGAACACGGCAAGGCTGCAGGGCGGATAGGGCGAGCCGGGATCGGCGTGCCGGTCGAGCTGCGCCAGCCGCACCAGCGCGCGGCGGGTGGGGCGAAACGGGCCGTGGCGGTCGATCGCCGCGTGCTCGCCGTAGCGCAGGCACCGGGACAGCGTCGGGATACCGCGAAACAGCGAGCGCTTGGCGATGAACTTGGGTGGGTGGCGCGGAAACGCCGCCACCAGCATCGGGATGTCGGCCAGGCTCTGGTGGTTGCTGAGCATGATGAAGCGCCGCGGCAACGCGCCGGCGCCGTCGGTGTCCGCCGTGTAGCGCAACCCGCAGAAGCGATGCACGGTCGCGATCATGCGCCGGCCCTGCACGGTCATGAACCGTTCCACCACCTGCCGTCGCCGTGTTCGCCAACTCATGGTGACCAGGATGCGCAGCTCGCTGAACAGGAATATCACCAGCAGGTAGGTCAGGGCGGCCGCGACGCCGCCCGGCGCCGCCCGGGCGCGGCGGCGAGTCAGATGCAGCCGGCGGTACACGGTCAGGTCACGCGGCCGGCATGCGCCGCCGCTCCGGCGCCCCGTGCGCGGCGGAACAGGTCCGGCATGTCGGCGGCGGCGACCACCCGCACCCGTTCGGCGCGCAGGCGATCGTGATCGGCGAACCACTCGGGCAGAACGTAGCCCCAGTCGGCGAGGCAGGTGGCGATGCGCCGGTCCGCGTTGCCGAGCAGGTGGTCGAGCTGGTCTTCCACGAACAGGGCGTGCGCCCCGGGTGTGCGGTCCAGGTGTTCGCCGATCATGTCCAGCTTGCGCGTGTCGGCGCCGTCCGGGTTGCTGGCGGCGTGGAACACGGCACCCGCAGGAATCGGTATGCGGTGGGCGCGCAGGATCTCGCATACCAGCGACGCCGCCTTGGTGGACAGGACGCGGACGTTGGTCAGGTCGCCGGCGGCCAGCAGCCGGCGCATGTGCGGGTACAGGCGGTTGAGCGCCAGCCAGTGCGGCTTGTCGCGTGCCAGGAAGGCGCCTCGGGTGCGCGCCATGGCGAGCTTGTACCGTCCGATGCACCGGCTGCCGAGCGTGTCCCGGTAGGCGTCGAACGCCGCCTGGGTGGCCGGCCCGCGGAAGCCCGCCTCGGCCTGCTCGCGCGCCAGGATCTGCTGAATCACCACGTAGTCCTCACCGGAGCGGATCAGCGGCCGCATCTGCCGGAACCGGCGCCGTGCGTGCAGGCTGATGTGCGCTCCCCCGGCGGCGCCGCCGCCAAGCTGCCGCCAAGTCAGCCAACTGCTGACGAAGCACTCCCGCTCCGAGTCGCACACGACGCCGTCGAAGTCGAGATAGAGCAGCAGCGGGCGGTCGGCGCGCGTCACCCGTGCCGTCAGCCGCTGACCAGGTGCAGCGTCTCGCCGGCGTGGTCGACGTACAGGATGCCTTCCGCCTCGCGGTCGCGGTAGTCGTCGGGGTTCACGGCGGCGGGGTCGAGGTAGCCGAGGTTGATGCGTGCGCACCGTTCCGGCGCGAGGCCGGTGGCCAGCACCACGTCGATGCGGGGCCGCTCGACGCCGTCGCGGTAGCTGCCTTCGCCCCGGACCAGGGCGGAGTGCGCCAGCACCCCGCGCGGCACGTCGCTGAATTGGCCCATGCGGCTGGAGAAGTACTCGGCGACGTGGTAGCCGACCCGCTCCAGGTAGCTGCCCCAGGTGCGGGAGATCTCGCGGATGTGCGGGCCGTACACGATCAGGGTGCCGCCGTCGGCGACCACCGGCTCGAGCTTGTACATCACCTTGCCGCCTACCCACATCTCGTCATACATCTCCGGGGCGCGTCCGAACACGGTGTGGTACGCGCGCGGCTTGCGTACCACGTGCACCCGCTGCGAGTGGTCCACCGCCCGCTGCCACGCTTCTTCGGGGGCGCCGACGTACATGCCTTCCAGGCCGCCGCCCGAGGTCACCACCATGGCGACCAGGTGACGCGGTACGTCGACCATCTGCGCGGCGCGTTCGACGACCGCGCGTGCCGGCGTGGCGCGCTGCCCGATGGTCTTGCGGCAGGTGATGACCGCGGACAGCCAGTGAAAGAAGTCCAGGAACTCGCCGCCGGAGATGCCGGGGAACAGGTACTTGTGCCCGCCGGAGAATCCCACGATCTCGTGCGGGAACACCGGGCCGACGATGAGGATCAGGTCGTAGTCGAAGATGGCGCGGTTGATGGTGACGTCGATCGCCTCAGCGAACAGGCCGCCGGTGATGTCGGCGATCTCCCGTGCTTCGAAGCGGCCGATCCTGACCAGGGTATCGGGCCGGTCCCAGCGGTGATTCATGAAGCGTGACGACGGGAACTCCGCCTCCCGCTGCGCGGGCGTAAGACCGTACAGGCGGAGGATCTCGGCGTCGCTCATCACCGGGTGGGTGCCGAGCGCCACCATGTAGTCGAGCTGCGCGGCGCGCGATCCGATCACCTGCTGCACGGCCCGGATCAACAGCGGCATGGGCGCGGTGCGGGTGGCGTCCGGGGTCACGGCGAGCACGCGGCGGTCCTGCACCAGGTGCGCCGGCGTGCCGGCCTCCAGGTGCGCGCACACGGTGGCCAGGTCCCACGCCCCGGCGGTGTCCGGCGCGTGCGCCGCCGCGTGCGCCGCCGCGCCTGCGGTCGCGGTCGTTGTCGGTGCCATGTTCACCCTCCCTGCTGCTGCGCGGCCCAGGGCGGCTGTTCGGGCAGGATCGCCTGAAACTCCGCGAGCAGCGCGTCCTCGTACGCGCCGGCGAAGGAGCCCGCGAAAAAGCGCTCCAGACCTTCCTCCTGCAACCGGCGCCACGACTCCTCTTCCCGGCCCGGCGCGATCGGGAAGAACAGCGCTCCGATAGTGCGCGCCGCCCGCCAGTCGCCGGGGGCATCGCCGACCATCAGCACGTGGCCGTCCGCGTACCTGCCGCCGGCGGCCTGCCGCAGCATGTCGCTCTTGCTGCCAACCTCCTGCCCGGCGATGACGCGCACGTATCCGTCGAGCCGGTGCTCGGCCCACTCGCGGCGCAGCGCCTCGCTCGGCGTGGCCGACACCACGATCACGTCCGCCCGCTCCTGCAGTTCCGACAGGATCGCCTCGACGCCCGGAAACGGAGGCACGCCCTGCACCATGCGGGCGATCGAGTTGTTCACGGCGTTGGACCAGTCGAGCACCGTGCGCAACTCGGGGTCGTTGCTGTTGCGGACGGCCTCCATCAGTTCGGGGTTGGCCAGGCTCGGCGCCCGCTCCGCCCAGGCGCGCAGCGCGGGCAGCCGCGGCACCGTGACCGGCGAGCGCTGCACCTCGGCGCGCTCGGCGAGCAGGTCCAGCACCTTCAGGAGCGCCGGGAACCGGTTGGCGCCGCGCATCTGCGAGTACAGGTTGACGAACTCGGCCGCCTCGCGCGCGTACTTGGAGATCGGCTGCAGCCCGAAGTGGCGGACGATCTCGGGGATGAAGCACTCCTTGTGCTTGACCTCCATGCTCGGAAAGGCGCAGCCGTCGGAGTCGATGCCGACGAAGTAGGAGTGTTGCGGTTGCAGGTCGCTCAGCGACACGGAGTCATTCACGTCTGGTTCTCAACACCTCTCACACGCTCGCACACATCTTACACGTTGTGGATCAGGTAGCCGCCGTCGATCGGGATGGTGACGCCGGTGATGAACCCGGCCGCCTGGTCGCTGGCCAGGAACAGGGCGGCGCCGGACATCTCGCCGGCGTCGGCGAAGCGACCGAACGGGGTGTGGTCGATGATCTGGCGGCCGCGCTCGGTGAGCGTGCCGGTGGCATCGTCTTCGATCAGCAGCCGGCGGTTCTGATGGGCGACGATGAACCCCGGCGCGATCGCGTTCACGCGGATGCCGTGCGGCGCATACTCCTTGGCGCAGGCCATGGTCAGGTTGATTACTCCGGCCTTGGCGGCGTTGTACGCCCACACGCCCGACAGCGGCACGTAGGAGGCCATCGAAGCGACGTTGATGATGCAGCCGCGGCTGCCGCGGGCGATCCAGAACGCGGTGGTGCGCTTGGTGGGCACCACCAGCCCGGCAACGAGGTTGAGGCTCAGCACCTCCTCGAACAGGGCGACGTCGATGTCGTTGAAGGCGCCCTTGCCGCGGTTGCCGCCAACCCCGTTGAGCAGCACGGTGGGGGCGCCGAGCGCCGCCTCGGTGGCTTCGAGGGCGGCATCCACCGCCGCCTCGTCGCCGGCGTCCGCCACGATGCCGCACAGGCGCTCGCGCACGCCGGCATCGCCGCCGAGCTGCTCGACGGCGGCATCCACCGTCTGCTGCCGGCGGCTCCAGATCGCCACCCGCGCGCCGGCGTTCAGAAACGCGTCGGCGAGGGCCAGCGCGATCGTGCCGCCGCCGCCCGCGAGCGCCACCACCTGGTCGTGAAGACCGAATGTCCGATCCAGATAACTCACGCTCGTGCTCCTTCAACCGATGCGGCGCGCGGGCGGGCTCGACCCGGCCAGCCACTCGGTATGGTACACGCCGCCGCGGTCGACGCGCCGGTAGGTGTGGGCGCCGAAGTAGTCGCGCTGCGCCTGCAGCATGTTGGCCGACAGCGTGGCCGACCGGTAGCTGTCGTAGTAGCTGAGCGCGGAGGAGAACGCCGGCACCGGAATGCCGATGGTGGCCGCGGTGGCCACCACTTGCCGCCACTGGTCCTGCCCGCGGTGCACGATGTCGGTGAAGTAGGGGTCGAGCAGCAGGTTGGCGAGCGCCGGGTCGCGCTCGTAGGCGTCCTTGATCTTGCTCAGGAACTTGGCGCGAATGATGCAGCCGCCGCGCCAGATCATGGCGATGGCGCCGAAGTCCAGGTCCCAGCCGTGCTCCGCCGCGGCCGCCCGCATCAGCCCGAATCCCTGCGCGTAGGAACAGATCTTGGACGCGTACAGCGCCTTGCGCAGCGCCTCCAGGAATCGTGCCCGGTCCCCGGAGAACGTGCTCTCCGGGCCGCTCAGTCGTTCGGCGGCCGCGACCCGTTCCGGCTTCAGCGCGGACACGCAGCGGGCGAACACCGCCTCCGCTATGGTGGGCGCCGGCACGCCGAGGTTCAGCGCCGACTCGCTGGTCCACTTGCCGGTACCCTTCTGACCGGCCTGGTCCAGGATCACCTCGACCAGCGGGGCGCCGGTTTCCGGGTCGCTCTTGGCGAGAATGTCGGTGGTAATCTCGATCAGGTAGGAGTCGAGCTCGCCGCGGTTCCACGCCGCGAAGGTGTCGTGCATCTCGGCGTGGCTCATGCCGAGCGCCAGCTTCATGAACGAGTACGCCTCGGCGATCAACTGCATGTCGCCGTACTCGATGCCGTTGTGCACCATCTTGACGTAGTGGCCGGCGCCGTCGGCGCCGATGAAGGTGCAGCACGGGTCGCCGTCCACCTTGGCGGCAATGGCGGTCAGGACCGGCTCGACCTCCCGGTAGGCGCCGCGGTCGCCGCCCGGCATGATGCTCGGCCCGAGCAGGGCGCCTTCCTCGCCGCCCGACACGCCGGTGCCGATGTAACGCAGCTTCGCCGCGCCGGCCTCCTGCGCGCGCCGCACGGTGTCGACGAAGTAGGAATTGCCGCCGTCGATCACGATGTCGCCCGGATCCAGGTGGGGGCGCAGGTCGGCGATGACGCGGTCCACCGCCGCGCCGGCCTGCACCATCAGCAGCACCTTGCGCGGCCGGGACAGGGAGGCGGCGAACTCCGCGAGCGACGCCGCCGGCAGCAGCCGCTTGCCGCCGGCGCGCTGCACGAACTGGTGCAGGGTGCTCTGGGTACGATTGTAGACCGCCACGGTGTAGCCGCAGCTTTCGATGTTGAGGGCCAGGTTCTGGCCCATGACGGCCATGCCGACCACGCCGATGTCAGCGTGCGATTGAGTGCTCATGGTAAAGGGAATCGGTAGGCGTATTGTCGGCCGGAACACCGCGCGAACGCAACCACCGGAAACTCGCCCACCCGGGCGGCTCTCGTCGCCGCGGGATATGGTCGCTACGACCGTTGCGGCCGGTGTGCGCGAACGCGTTCTGATGGGCGCTCGGAAACAATCGCAGGGGGGGGGTTGACTTGAATGAACAAAGCGTTACTATGGGTGTGTACTGACTAATCAATTCGTATTTTACAGGAGCGTATCGTGGCGGACAACGACAACACCAACCCGCAGAACGACGGCGGCGGACAGGCCCAGGCAGCCGGAGCGGCCCAGGCAGCCGGTCGGAGATTCGTCTATTTTTTCACGGACCAAGGGGAGGCGATCCTCGGCACCGAACGCGGGGACACAATCCTGGCCCGCGGCGGCAACGACGACGTTATCGGCGCGGGTGGTAACGACGTCATCTACGGCGGCACCGGCCACGACTTCCTGTTCGGCGGCAGCGGTATCGACACCATCGTGGGCGAAGGCGGCAATGATCTCATCATGGGCGGCAGCGGTAACGATTTCCTCGGCGGAGGCGCGGGGGACGACGTCATCCGCGGCGGCACCGGCGACGACTTGATCACCGGCGGCACCGGCGACGACCGTCTGCACGGCGACGCCGGCGCCGACAGAATCTTCGGCGGCACGGGCGATGACACCATCTACGGGGGTGCCGGTGCGGACACCATCGAAGGCGGCGCGGGGGACGACTTCATCCGCGGCGGCAGCGGCGACGACACGCTCACCGGCGGAGCGGGGAAGGACGTCTTCGCGTTCGGTCCGGGCGACGGCCACGACACCATCACCGACTTCAACAAGGATGAGGACACCATCGACCTGTCCGTGTTCGGCAGCGGCCTGTCGTTCTCCGACCTGACCATAGCCGCGACCTCGGACGGCACCGGCACGATCATCACCGTGCCCGGCAGCGGAGACAACGCCGGCGCCACCATCACGTTGCAAGGGGTGACCTCGACCGACGTCAGCGCGAGCCTGTTCGAGTTCAAGGACGTTACCATAACCGGCACCACGGCGGACGAGACCATCACCGGCGGCGCCGGCGACGACACGCTGACCGGCGGCGGCGGCAGCGACACGTTCGTGTTCGCGCCCGGCGCCGGCGACGACACCATCACCGACTTCAGCACCTCCAACGACAAGATCGATCTGACGGCGTTCGGCGTCGACCTGTCGTTCTCCGACCTGACCATAGCCGCGACCTCGGACGGCACCGGCACGATCATCACCGTGCCCGGCAGCGGAGACAACGCCGGTATCACCATCACGTTGCAAGGGGTGACCTCGACCGACGTCACCGCGAGCCTGTTCGAGTTCGAGGTCGCCAGCGACGACACCATAACCGGCACCACGGCGGCCGACACCATCACCGGCGGCGCCGGCGACGACACGCTGACCGGCGGCGGCGGCAGCGACACGTTCGTGTTCGCGCCCGGCGACGGCCACGACACCATCACCGACTTCAGCACGTCCGACGACAGGATCGATCTGAGGGCGTTCGGCGCCGGCGTGACCTTCTCCGACCTGACCATCGCCGCGACCTCGGACGGCAGCGGCACCGTGATCACCCTGCCGGGGGACGACGGAGGCACCATCACGCTGCAGGGCGTGGTCTCGAACACCGTAACGGCGGGCCTGTTCGTGTTTGCGGCGGGCAGGTTGTACGCCGGCAGCGAGGCGGGAGAGGAGGTCACCGGGACCGATGCCCACGACTCCCTCGCCGGCGCCGAGGGTGACGACACCATCACCGGCCTCGGCGGCAACGACTTGATCTTCGGCGGCGAGGGCGACGACATCATCACCGGCGGCGAGGGCGACGACAGAGTCTACGGCGACGAGGGCGACGACACCATCACCGGCGGGCCGGGCCACGACTACCTCTACGGAGGCGCTGGCGACGACACCATCACCGGCGGCGAGGGCAACGATTACATCGATGCCGGCGCCGGCAACGACACCATCTACGGCGGCGTCGGCGACGACACCATCCACGGACGCGCCGGCAACGACACCATCACCGGCGGCGAGGGCGACGACTCCATCTACGGCGGCTCTGGCGACGACACCATCACCGGCGGCGAGGGCGACGATTTCGTCAGTGCCGGCACCGGTAACGACCAAGTCTACGGCGGTGCGGGCACCGACACCCTCGTCGGCAGCGCGGGTGCCGACACCATTTACGGCGGCGAGGGCGACGACTCCATCTACGGCGGCTCCGGTAGCGACCAACTCTACGGCGACGCGGGCAACGACACCATCTACGGCGGCGCTGACAACGACACCATCTACGGCGGCGTTGGCAACGACACCATCTACGGCGGCTCTGGCAACGACATCATCTACGGCGGCGATGGCGACGATACCATCGACGGCGGCACTGGCAACGACACCATCTACGGGGGCGCGGGCGACGACACCATCGACGGCGGCGTTGGCAACGACACCATCGACGCCGGCACCGGCACCAACATCGTGCTCGGCGGCGCCGGGGCGGACACGTTCGTGGTGGCGGCCGGGCAGACGATGACCACCATCGGCGACTTCACCGACGGCGAAGACCGGATCGACCTGAGCAACATCGCGGGTATCAGCGCGTTCAGCGACCTGACGATTACCAACGACAACGGCACCGCCGTGATCGACCTGTCCTCGAAGGGCGCCGGCACGATCCGGCTGACCGGCGTCGCGATCGCGGACCTCGACGCCGCCGACTTCGTGTTTGCCGTGGCGGCCGGCCAGGCCGAAGACGGCTAATGGCCGCATGACCAGACAACGGGAGGAGTAACATGCCGGATTCCGACCAGACCCCGGGCCGGGCCGCCGGAGCCGAGGACGAGGAGACGGGCCTCGATTATACCGGCACCACCGGGATGGACATCGTCAGCGGCACCGAGCACGACGATGCCATCTCCACGCTCGGCGGCAGCGACGTGGTGGCGGGCGGAGCGGGCGACGACTCCATCGATGGCGGCGCCGGCGACGACTACCTGTTCGGTGACGGCGGGGCGGACACCATCGACGGCGGCGCGGGCGACGACGTCATCCTCGGCGGCAGCGGAGCCGACACGCTGACCGGCGGTGCCGGGGCGGACCTCATCCTCGGCGGCAGCGGGGCGGATACCATCGACGGCGGCGCCGGCGACGACTTCCTGTTCGGTGGCAGCGGGGCGGACACCATCGACGGCGGCGCGGGCGCCGACATCATCTTCGGCGGCAGCGGCGACGATACGCTGACCGGCGGCGCGGGCGCCGATACCTTCGTGTTCGCACCCGGCGACGGCCACGACACCATCACCGACTTCAACACGTCCGAGGACAAGATCAACCTGTCGATGTTCGGCGACATCTCGTTCGCCGACCTGACCATAACCGCAACCGCCGGCGGCACCGGATCGATCATCTCGGTGCCCGGCGGCGACAACGGCGCTACCGTCACGATCACGTTGCAGGGGGTGGCCACCAGCGCCGTGACCGCCAGCCTGTTCGAGTTCGAAGACGCGCCCGACCTCGGCGGCAGGATCCTCGGCACCGAGGGGGACGACGACCTGCAGGGGAGCGAGGTGGCGGGCGGCGAAGGCGACGACACGATCACGGTAACGGGCGCCCTCATCAACCCGAAGTTCCAGAGCGGGAATCTTGTTAATTCGTTATTGATCTGAAAATTGCGCTCAACAGCCGATGTCCGTTACTGGCTACACTTGGGCGCTGACCTCCAGGAGATCGAAACAGCGCTGCTGCAGCGCGGTCGGTTCGCTGTGCATGGTGAACGTGGCGCCGCTATCCACTATCCGCACGCGGTTGGCCGTCAGCGTCCCCAACTCGCTCATCAGGCTGCGAAAGCTGTGCACCGGCAGACCGTCGTCGGTACGCTTGCTCGCCGCCTTCCGGTGTGCGGCCGGTGAGCGTTCCGCCGGTTGCACCACCGACTCGCGCAGCGCCTCGCCGGCGGCGCGGTCGTGGTCGTCGAACAGCACCGGCGCCAGCTTGCTGCGCATGTGCCACTCCACGTAGTAGGCCAGCATGCACAGGAACACGTGCGCCCGCACCCGGTCAGCACTGCGGTGATAGATCGGTCGCACCTTCAGATCCACCGTTTTCATGCTGCGGAAGGCGCGCTCCACCTTGGCCAGATCCTTGTACGCCGTCACCGTCTGCTCGGCGTCGAACAGCTCCGGCTCCACGTTGGAGCGCACGATGTAGAGCCCGTCCAGTTCTTCCTCGGCCGCGATCTTGTCCAGGTCACGCACGAACGAGAACGAGTCGTCGGTGATGGTGGTGGTGAAATGCTTGCCCACCTTGTAGTGGTTGATCACCTTGCCCACCCGCAGGCCGATCGCGGCGGCGCCGCGCAGCGGCTTTTTGGCGCGCTGCGTGGCCGTCACGATCGGCGTCAGTTCCTCCTCCGTGGAGGCCAGCAACTTCTGCCTCTTGCGCTGCCGTTGCTCGGCCAGGATCGGGTTGCGGCACACGATCAGCCGCTCGCCGGGGAACTCGGGTGAGCTGATCTCCGCCAGGTCACGCTCGTCGAACATGGTCTGCGCCACTTCGCCGGCCTCGATCAGCTTGCGGATGGTGGGCGCCCGCAGGGTCGTGATCCAGCGCAGGCCGTCGATCCCCTGCAGGTCCTCGCGGATGCGCGCGCCGGTGAGCATGCCGCGGTCGCCGACCAGCACGACGCGCTGCAAGCCGAAACGGTTGCGAATCTTGTCGACCTGAGCGGCGACCGTCTTGGGGTCACTGGTGGAGCCCTCGAATACCTCGACGGCGATGGGACAGCCGTCTGCGGTACACAGCAGGCCGAACACGATCTGCAAGGTGCCGCGTTTGCCGTCGCGGCTGTGACCGCGGCGCGCCAACGGGCAGGTGTGTCCCTCGAAGTAACTGGAAGTCAGGTCGTACAACATGAGCGTGTTGTCATGCAGATGGCGCTTGGCCAAGCGCTGCTCGATGCCGTGCTGGCGAGCGAGCAGCCAATCCATGGCGGCATACAGCTCATTCTCGTCGACGGCTCCCAACTGCAGCAGGTGGCCGAGGGAGGAGACGGCGCTTTCGGGGTTCAGGCCGCGAGCGGTGGCGAGTTTGGAGCGAGCGTCGACGACGCGAGCGACGATCATGGCGACGACCAGGTCGCGTTCACGGGAGGCGGGACGAGCGACGAGGGAATGGAGGGAGAGCTTGCGGAGGGAACCGAGGACGGCGGCGACGTGGCCGTGGGGATAGCTGCGCAAGATGGAGAGCAGTTCGTTGGGAGAGCGCAGAGCGATACCGCCGTTGAGGAGGACGCGCAAACCCTCGACGAGGTGATCGGGCCACTTGGAGAGGTTGGCGATGGTGCGTTTTTTGACCTTGCCGTGCTGGCGGAAGGACTCGCGGAGGAGGACGGCCGGGGGAGAGTTGCGGTTGGGGACGGTGTCGATGTACATGGGCACCCTACGGAGGGAATGGTAGATCATTTAATAATTACATGTCAACCAGATGAGAGAAAATTAACGCTGAACCACAGGACTATTTACATGGACACGATTTACACCCATGAACACGCTAATTCCTGTAATAGGAAACAGTTACAAGAACGGCCTCTCAAACCTCGGATCAACCAGGCGCACGGCGGCGAGGGAGATGACCAGATCACCGGCGGCGCGGTCGGGCTCGACATCCTGGTCGGCGGCGAGGGCGACGACACCCTCGACGGCGGTGCCGGCACCAACATCCTGCACGGCGGCGAGGGCGACGATACGTTCGTCATCCAGCCGGGGCAGACCCTCACCACCATCGTCGATTTCACCGACGGGGACGATCAGATCGACCTCAGCAGCATCTCCGGCATCACCGGGTTCGCCGACCTGACCATCACCGCGGACGGAGACGACGTGGTGATAAACCTCGCCGGCAAGGGCGCCGGCTCGGTGCGGCTCGAGAACCTCACCGTGTCGGCCCTGGACGCCGACGACTTCGTGTTCGCCCCGCCCGCCGCCGCGGCCGACGGCGGTATGTGACCGGTCGCCGCCGGCGTACCTCACCGGCGGCTGACAATCAAGCCGATGACCGAAAGCCGCAACGGCGACCGAGAAATCCGGGCGGCGCTCGCCGAGAGCCGGCGGCTGTTCGTGGCGTGCGGCCTGTTCAGCTTTGCCGTGAACCTGCTGATGCTGACCGGGCCGCTGTTCATGCTGCAGATCTACGACCGGGTGCTGAGTTCGCGCTCGGAGGCGACGCTGGTGACGCTCGCGTGCCTGGTGGCGTTCCTGTTCCTGCTGATGGGAGTGCTCGACCACGCCCGCGGGCGGGTGCTGGCCCGCGTCGGGGCGCGCCTGCAGGAGCGGCTCGATCCACGCGTGCTGCGTGCGATCCTGGTACGCTCGGTGGCGCCGGCCGAGCGCTCCCGGCCGGCGACCGCGCTGGCCGACCTGGAGGCGATTCTGCGATTCGCATCGAGTTCCGGTGCATTCACCTTCTTCGACGCGCCGTGGACACCGGTATTCGTGATCGTGCTGTTCCTGTTTCACTGGCTGCTCGGCGTGGTGGCGGTGTTCTCGGGATGCCTGCTGCTGCTGATCGCGCTGGTCAACCAGGCGCGTACCGGGGCGCTGCAGCGGGAGGCCAGCGCCGCAACCGCCGAGTCTGCCCACTTCATCGAGCAGGCGCGTGCGGGCGGCGAGACCGTGCAGGGCCTGGGCATGCTGGGCGCGGTGCTGGCCCGCTCGCATACGCTGCGTCATCGCTTCCTGGACCGGACGCTGGCCGTATCGGACCGCAACGGGTTCTACGGCGTGCTCACCAGGACGCTGCGCCTGTTCCTGCAGTCGATGATGCTCGGGCTCGGCGCCTGGTTGGCGTTGCGCGGCGAGGTGACGCCCGGCGTCGTGATCGCCGGGTCGATCCTGCTCGGGCGGGCGCTGGCGCCGATCGACCAGGCGGTCGGCTACTGGCCGCGGCTGCAGCTCGCGGTGGTGGGCTGGCGCTCGCTGGGGCAGCTCCTCGACGAAACGCCGCCGGAGGCGGTGCGCACTTCGTTGCCGGCGCCGCGCGCGATCCTGGAGGCGCAGAGCGTCATGGTGGCGCCGCCGGGGGCGCGCTTCGCGGTGGTGCGGCAGGCGTCGCTGCGGCTCAACCCGGGGCAGGCGGCGGGCATCGCCGGCGTGTCGGCGTCCGGCAAGTCGACGTTCGCGCGCGCGCTCGCCGGCGTGTGGCGGCCGCTCGGCGGCTCGGTGCGCCTGGACGGCGCCGAGCTGGACCACTACGGCGCGGCGGAGGCGGGGCGTTACATCGGCTACCTGCCGCAGGAGGTGGTGCTGTTCGAGGGCACCGTGGCGGAGAACATCGCGCGCATGGCGCCCACGCCGGACGCTGCGGCGGTGGTGGAGGCGGCTCGGCAGACCGGCGCGCACGAGATGATTCTGAAGCTGCCCGGCGGTTACGACTTCGAGGTGGCGGCGGGCGGCGCCGCGCTGTCCGGCGGGCAGCGCCAGCGCATCGCGCTCGCGCGCGCGTTCTACGGCGCGCCGGTGGTGGTGATCATGGACGAACCCGATTCCAACCTGGACGCGGAGGGAACGCTGGCGCTGGCGCGCGCGGTGCGCGACCTGAAGGCGCGCGGCGGCGCGGCGCTGATCGTGGCGCACCGGCGAGGCGCCTTTGCCCAGTGCGACCGGGTGTACCTGATGGAGAACGGACGCCCGGTGCCGGCCAGAGTGCGCCGCCGCGCCGCGCCGCCGCGGCAACGACCGGCGGCGGGGGGTGCCGGCGCGCCGGCGCAACCGGCGGCTCGCCGCCCTGCCGCGGTGCGTTCGGGAGTGAGGACCGGACAGATCGCGCGCGCCATCGAGCGGGTGGTCGGCGCGCGCGCGCCGGCGGACGGGGACGACGGCGCCGAAGCGGTCGCCGCATCCGCGGCCGGCGAGGCCGCCGCGGCGCCCGCGCCGGGATCGGGGCGCTAGCCGTCCGTGGCGACCGATCGACCGCCTTCTCAGTGGTCTTCGACCCGGGGCCCCCTTGCGCTCGGCTTCGGCGCGCTGGCGGTGCTGGTCGTGGGAGTGATCGGAGGGAGCGTGTTCACCACGATTTCCGGTGCGGTCATCGTGTCCGGCTGGGTGGCGAGCGAGAGCCGCAACCAGCGGGTGGAGCACATCGACGGCGGCACGGTGCGCGACGTCCTGGTGCGCGACGGCGACGCGGTGGCGGCGGGGGCGGTGCTGCTGCGTCTCGACGACGTGCTGCCGCGCGCCGAGGAGGCGATCCTGCAGGCGCAGTACGCGGAACTGGTCGCGCAGCGCAACCGGCTGGAGGCGGAGTTCCGCGGCGCCGATGCGGTCGTCTGGGACGAGGAGCTGGCCGCCCTGAGCAGTTCCGCCCCGGAGGTGGCGGAGATCCTGTCCGGACAGGAGCGGTTGTTCCGGGCGCGTATCGATGCGCGCACCGGCGAGGTGGCGCAACTGCGCGAGCGGATCGGGCAGGCGCGGCAGGAGATCGCGGGGCTGCGCGCCCGGGTCGTGTCATTGGAGCAACAGAGCGCGTTGGTCGGCGAGGAACTGACGGCCAGGCGCCGGCTGTTCGAACGGGGGGCGCTGGACCGCGGCGCACTGCTTGCGCTGGAACGCACGGCCGAGAACCTGCGCGGACTGGTGGGTGCGAACGCGGCGGCGATTGCGCGCACGCGGGGACGAATCGCGGAGCACGAAATCCAGATTCTGCAGATCGACGCCGCGCGCATCGAGGAGGCGGAGGAGCGGGCGCGCGAGGTGCAGGCGAAGGAGAACGAGGTCCGGGAGCAGCTCGCGTCGGTGCGTGCGCGTCTGGGCCGACTGGAGGTGCGCGCCCCGGTGGCCGGCGAGGTGCTCGGCATGACGGTGTTCGCGGCGGGCGAGGTGGTGCGTCCGGGCGAGCGGATTCTGAGCATCGTCCCGGCGGGCGCCGAACTGGTGGCGGTGGCGCGGCTCGCTCCGATCCACGTGGACCAGGTGTATCCGGGGCAGGCGGCCACGCTGCGCTTCAGCGCATTTCCGGCGCGGACGACACCGGAGTTCGACGGCCGCGTGGAGCGAGTGTCGGCGGACGCGCTGCGCGATGCCGAGAGTGGCCGGTCGTGGTACCAAGTGGAGGTTTCGCTCGGCCAGCCCACCGGTGCCGGCTGGGCGGGCGGGGCGGGCGGGGCAGGCGCCGCGGAGACGGCCGACCTGGCGCTTACCCCGGGCATGCCGGTGGAGATCCACGTTCAGACCGGAGACCGGTCGCCGGTCAGCTATCTCGCCAAGCCGCTGACCGACTACTTTCTCCGCTCGCTGCGGGAAGAATGACCGACGTGAACCATGACAGAAGAGACACTGGAAGTATCGCTCGCCAACGAGCTGCGTGAGATCGCGGGCGTGGCGGCGCAGATCGACCGGTTCTGCGCCGCCCACGAGTTGACGGCGGGGGTGTCCTATGCGCTGAATCTGTCGATTGACGAGATCCTCACCAACACGATCAGTTACGGATACGAAGATGACGGGCCGCACCGGATCGAGGTGATCGTGAGCCTGGAGGAAGATGCGCTGACGGTGGTGATCGTGGACGACAGCATGCCGTTCGACCTGGGACTGGCGCCGGAACGCGACCTGGACCTTTCGCTCGAGGACACGGCGCTCGGCGGTCTCGGCCTGTACCTGGTGCACCAGATGATGGACAGCGTCGACTACCGCCGCGAGGAGGGATGCAACGTCGTCACCCTGATCAAGAAGGTGCGCGGGGAAAGCGGGCAGGACGCCGAAACGGACGCCTGACCGCAGTCGCGGCGGGGTGGGAACGCCGAAAGCGGTAGCCGTGGACCGAGAGTGATGAGGCGGCGTGCCGTCCCGGCAGATCGTGAGCATGGAAAAAATCGCGAAAAAACTGCGCGCACCCCTTGACGCGATTTTCGGGGCTCATGGTGGCTCGCTACGGCGCGCGGCGGTCCCTCCGATTGCCCCGGAACGACTTGGCCTCCGTTGCCGCGACAGCGCCCCGTTGCGCGGCCTTCCGGACGCCGTTTCGCCGCTGTCGAGGACTCGGAAAAATCGGCTATTTTGAATCCCATGGTATACTTACGACATGGATGCCGTGCCGTCTCCCGCCCTCTGGTCCACTGTCGCCGCGCTGCCCGACTACCTCCTGCTGGCGCAGACCCGGCGGCTCGCCCGCCACGAACAGGCGCTGCAGATCCTGGTGCTCGACCACCTGCGCGAGATCGAGGCGCGCAGCCTCCACCTGACCCGCGGGTATGGCAGTCTGTTCGACTACGTCGTGCACGAACTGGGCTACACCGCGGCCGCCGCTTGGCGGCGCATCAAGGCGATGCGGCTGTGCACCGGGACCGGCGCTGCGCGTGAGCTGCTGCAGGACGGCTCGCTGAACCTGAGCAACGCGGCGCAACTGCAGAACCTGTTCGAGCGCAACGACCGCAGCCGGGGCCGCCCGCCGGTAAGTACCGGAGCAGGTGGCGCCGTGGGCGGTGCGCCACCGAGTGACGGCGCACCGGGCGAGCCGGGACCGGCGGCGCCGGCGCGCGGCGGCGAGCACGATCCGGCGCCACCGGCAGCCGGGCCGGTGCTGGACGCGGCGGCGCGGGAGAAGCTGGTCCGGCAGGCGGCGGGCAAGAGCACGCGCGAAGTGCAGCAGATGCTGGCCGAGGTGGACCCGGAGTTGGCGCAGCCGAGCGACCGGTTGCGCGCGCTCGGAGGCGGGCGCTGGGAGTTGAAGGCGGCGGTCGACGCGGAGTGCCGGCATGGGCTGGAGAAGCTGCTGATGCTGCTGTCGCACACGGATCCGCACCTGACGCTGGGCGGGCTGGTGGCGCGGCTGGTGCGCGACGGCCTGGACCGCTACGACCCGGCTCGGCCACCGCGTGTGCGGCGTACAGGCGGTGGCGGCTCGGTCGACGGCGCAGGATCCGCGAGCACGCCAGCGCGGCCTGCGGAAGTCGAGCATGGCGAAACGAACTCCACGGCGGTGCGGGATATTGTCCGCTGCTCCGATTCGGCGCCGAAGGAGTCCGCGCCGGTGGGGGGCAGAGAGGGGCACACCACTTCGCCGGCGAAGCGCCACTCGGTCACCGGGCGCGGCAACGCGTCACGGGCGGCGCCACCGAACAGCGGTGCGCACACCACTTCGCCAGCGAAGTGCCGATCCGAAGCCCAGCCCGGGCGCAGGTCGCACGCGGTGGCACGGAACGGCACCGGTCCGGCGGTTTCGGCGGCGAAGCGGGACACGGAGGCCGAGCGCGGCGGCCCGAAGTCCGCGCCGGTGCGGGACACGGTCCGGCGCTCGGAGTCGGCGGCGAAGCGGCTGGTGTACGCCGCCGGGCATGGCGCGGTGGGGCCGGCGGAGCGTTCGCCGGCAGTGGAGCGGCACCTTGCCGCGTTGCGCTGCTTGGGCGCGGTGCCGGGCTCCGGGTCGCGGTACATCCCGGTAGCGGTGAAGCGGGAGGTGTGGCGCCGCGACCAGGGTTGTTGCAGCTATGTCGACCGCCGCAGCGGGCGGCGCTGCGGCTCCCGCTATCGGCTGGAGATCGACCACATCGTGCCGTTCGCGCTCGGCGGCGGCGCGGAACCGGCAAATCTCAGGCTCCGTTGTGAAGCGCACCACAGGTTGCGCCATGCTCAGCGCCACGGCCACCCCGCGAGGTGAGCCGACTGAAGCCCGGCGCGCCCCGGTGTTCGCGGTCGATCCGAGCGGCGCGACCTGGGACGGCAGGCAGGTGGGCTCGACAGGCGATATAGGGTGCTTCAGCCTGCAGTCGAGCAAGCCGGTCTCGGGCATTGAGGCCGGCGTCGCGACGACCGACGACTCGGCCAAGGTACGCGGGCGGACCGTCGGATCGCAGGCGGCAATCGAGCGGGCTGAGGCGTGACCGCGCCGTCGTGGAAGCCTGCGCTCCGACTGCCGGCGGTCGGTGTAAGGCCGCTCCATCGCGTCGCCGATCCAGTTCGCCAGTCCCCGGATGTTCGCATCCGCGCCATCGAGCGGGTAGACCATGCTGCAATGATCTGCGTACCGCTTTCCGCGTTCGCACCCCCGCGGCGGCCGGGTTGTGGTCTTGCCGTCGGGGCATGGTACGATGATGGCCGCCGTGGAGGAGTGGAGCGTGGCGGGTGGAGCGCCGCCGTTTACCCGCCTGGTCGCGGGCCTGGACGCGGCCAATCCGTTTACCGGTCCCGAGGCGCTGGAGCGCACCACCGGCCATCGGTTCCGGGCCCGCGTCGGCGCCAACGAGAGCGCCTTCGGCATGTCGCCGCGCGCCCGGGCGGCGGCGGCCGGCGCCCTGGAGCGGCTGTCCTGGTACGGCGATCCCGAGAACCACGATCTGCGTGCCGATCTCGCCGCCCACCACGGGGTGGCAGCCGACCAGGTGCTGGTGGGCGCCGGCATCGACGACCTGCTCGCACTGGTGGTGCGCGCGTTCGCCGCCGATGGTGGACAGGCGGCGATGCCGCGCGGTTCCTACGCCACGTTCGCATACCACGCCGCCACGTTCGGAGTGGCGCTCGCTACCGTGCCCTACCGCGCCGACGACCACGTGGACCTGGCCGCGCTCGCGGCGCAGGCGCGGGCGAGCGAGGCCGACCGCCGGCGCACCGCCCGGGGTACGGGCGGCGGCGGTGCGACCGTGGTGTACCTGGCAAATCCTGACAACCCCTCCGGCACGTGGCAGCCGGAAGCCGCCGTGCGCGGGTTTCTTGCGGAACTGCCGGCCACCTGCATCGTGGTGCTCGACGAGGCCTACGTGGACTACGCGCCGACCGCTCCCGCCCGCCAACTGCTCACCGGCGATGCGCGCGTGGTCACCATGCGCACGTTTTCCAAGGCGCACGGCATGGCGGGGGCGCGGGTTGCCTATGCGGTTGCCGACGCCCAGGTGTGCGCCGGCCTCGACCGCCTGCGCCTGCAATTCGGCGTGAGCCGTGTCGCGCAGGAGGCGGCGCGCGCCGCGCTCGCCGACCAGGCGTTCGTGGCGGGGGTGGCGCGGCGGGTCGCTGCCGGCCGCGATGCGTACCACGACCTCGGACGCGCGCTCGGCGTGCCGACCGTGCCGTCAGCGACCAACTTCGTGTGTTTCGACCTCGGCAGCCGGCGGCGCGCGGACGCGGTGATGGCCGCCCTGATCGCGCGCGGCGTATTCGTACGCAAGCCGCCGGCGCCGCCGCTCGACCGCTGCATCCGCATCACCGTGGGCACCGAGGCCGAACGCGCCATCGTGGCGGCGGAACTGCACCGGATCCTGAACGAGCTGCCCTGATCACCGCCGCGGGCCCGCCGGCTCAGTGCATGAGAATTAGGTCCGGTCTGTCACCCACCGAAATCCAATCTATGGCACTTACTCGTCGTCCCGGATGAGGAACGACGTCGAGGAGAAATCAGTGTCGGGGTTGGGTTCATAGCCGCTGCCGTCATCGATTGTGACCGTCACCCTGACGCTTTCAGCTACTTCGGCGGTTGTCACTGAAAACTCTTTGTACGCGACGGTATGTGAAGAGGGAAACTCGGGAACCACCACCATGGTAGGAGGGCTTGAGAGGGGGGCTGTCGGGTTCCAAGTCAAGTTGACCGTAATGCTGGCCCCGGGATTCGGGGTCACGTTCAATCGGAACGTCGCTTTCTCACCTTCGGGCACGGGGGACCCAATTGCCCTGATGGTTGCCAGCGGCACCGAACTTGATGGCGGCGGCGCCGGCCCCACGCCTCCGGGAGAGGCCGTCCGGGCGACGTTGACGGTGGCCGAGGCTGACGAGCCCACCGTGTAGCCGCTGCCCGCTTCGACGGTGACCGTGACCGAGCCGTCCTGCTCGCCGGTGCGGCGGTCGACGGTGGCGGCCGTGAGCGGGGCGGTGGGCGTGGAGGCGCGGATCGTGACCGCGCGCGACGGGGTTGAGGCCAGGAACGAACTCGGATCCGACCAGCTCACGCTGACCACCAAGTCGGACGCCGGCGGCGGTGACGCGGTCAGCGTGAACGACACCGGGGTGCCCTCGGTCACCGAAGCCGCGTCTGCCGCGACGGTCACCACCGGCTGCGCCGGGGTCAGGGTGACGCTGGCCGACGCGCCGTCCGCCGCACCGACCTGGTAGCCGTCGCCGGGCTCGACCGTGGCAGTGACCGCGCAATCGCTCGCGGCTACCGCAACGCCGTCGGTCGGCACGGTCAGCGGAGCAGACGTCTTGCCGGCGCCGATCTTCACCGACTCCGACGACTTCGCCAGATCGCAGCCGGTGGACGCGATCGTGACCTTGACGGTCAGGTGCGTGCGCGGGGCGGGGTTCGCACTGACCCGGAACTGGAGCGGATTGCCCCCGGTTACGGAGTCCGCCACGGACTCGATGGTCACCACGACGGAATCTTGCGAGCCGGAAGTGGGAGAGCGACTGCCGGAGGCGGTTGGCGTCACACCCTGATTGCACGCCGCGAGCGTCAGGAGAGAGAGGAGCAGACACAACGCGGCCGTGAACAGCCTCGACGACATGCGTCGCTTCCGGGACCCGCGACGCCATCCTTTCAACTTCCAGCCTGCGATGGTGAGTGACTCGTCCATGGCTCGAAACTACACATGGACGGGATGCCGTGGCCATAATCTTTTCGTATCCATGTAGGTCAATCGAATGAAAGGATTTATTCGCGAAGAGATTGGCGAGAAAAGAGTGGTACCAAGTACGGCAAATGTGGAGGTTCCGTCAACGGAAGGGTAAACGGTTCAGGCGCTCGCGGGGATGGCGCAACCGGTGGCCGGTGGGTGGCCGGTGCGCGCGATGTGTACCACCAACCCGGATGCGCGCTCGGAGTACCGGCTATCGTCAGCGACCAGGTTCCCGTGTTCCGACCTCGGAGCCGGCTACGCCGGGTGCGGTTCCACCCCCGTGCCGAGCTCCGGGGCGTTGTGTGGCGCTGAGCCGGGTTCCTCGACGGGTTGCTATGCCGGACGGCTGTCGAGAGCGGTGCGGAAGCGACGGATGTGCTCGGCGGTGGTGCCGCAGCAGCCGCCGACGATGCGGGCGCCGGCGGCGAGCACGTCGTTGAGGCCGACCAGCATCTGCTCCGGCGTCTGCCGGTACACCACTTCCATGTCGACCAGTTCCGGCAGGCCGTTGTTGGGCTTGGCCATCAGCGGCAGATCGGATGCGGAGCGGTAGCGCGCCAGGATGCGCGCGGCCCAGGTGATGTCGATGCCGGCGCCGCAATTGATCGCCAGGATGTCGGCGCCCGCCTCCTGCAGCACTTCCGCGGCCTGCTCCACCCTGACGCCCATCATGGTGCGCACGTCCTTGCCGTTGCGGTTCAGGTCGAACGCCATCGACCCGATCACGCACGGCGCGCCCGCCTCCCGGGCCGCCGCGATGCCGAGGCCGATCTCTTCCAGCGAGGTCTGCGTTTCGACGATGATCGCGTCCGCCCCCGCGTCGACCAGCGCCGCCGCCTGCTCGCCGAACGCGTCGCGCACCGCGCCCTGCGGAATGTCGCCGTACGGCTCCATCAGCCCTCCGAACGGCCCGATGTCACCGATCACGTACCCCGGCCTGCCGGCGAACGCCTCGCGTGCCACGGCCACCCCGCGGGCGTTGATCTCGGCCACCCGGTGATCGAACGAGTGCCGCTCCAGCATGATGCGGCACGCTCCGAAGGTGTTGGTGAGCAAACAGTCCGAGCCCGCCTCCACGTAGGCGCGCTGGATGGCCAGGACGGGGTCGGGGTTGTCCACGTTCCATATCTCGCCACAGCCGCCCGGCTCCAGGCCGGCCTGCTGCAACTGCGTGCCCATCGCCCCGTCGGCGAGCAGCACGCGTTCGGCGAGCGCTTCGAGCAACGGCTGCCGCAGCGCGGCCGGCGCCGGCGGGCTATTGGTGCGTGAATCCGTCATAGCCAAACAATATATCCGGCCTGCGCGCGCCCGGCGACCGCCGGGCCATCAGCGGCGTGCATCGAGGCGGCTGACGCTACCGGTCCAATCGAGAATGTCGCCGTCCGCCGTTGCCAAGAGGTGTCCGCGCAACGCCGTCGCAACGATGATGCGGTCCGCCGGGTCGGCATGAAAGTCGGCGAGACCAGCGGCCCGGATTCCGATTTCGCCATCGACGGGGATCTCGACCACGCCCTGAGCGAGCTGCTCTCTCCGCCACAGCGCCACATCCTCGGCAAAGTCAATTCTGCCCCTGGCCTTCAGCATGGCAACTTCCCAGAATGAGATCGCTGACACCGCCACCTCGTCCGATTGCCACGCGCGGTCGATCTCGGCACGCGCCCCGCTTCCGAGCTCCGGTTCTCCCGATCTCAACCAGAGCATCACGTGGGTGTCGAGCAGGATCACCTGCCGGTGTTCCCCGCGTCGCCGCGTTCGGCGTCCCACTCCACGTCGACTGGCCCGACGATGTCGCCCACTATCCTGATCCTGCCGCGGTCGATGCCGAACAGGGTTCGCGGCTTGGTTCGGTACGGAACCAACCGCGATACGGGACGCCCGTTCTTGGTGATCACGATCTGTTCGCCGGTGTCCGCGACCCGATCCATGAGCTGAAGGCACTTGGCCTTGAATTCGGACGCCTTGATGACAGCCGGTGTCCCGTCCGCCTGGTCGGTGCCTGCAGTCATTCCCCGTAACCTCCAATACAGATCAATATCACCATGGTCATGTCCATGGTCAAGATGAGCGACGCAGCTTGCAGCAGGGATGCAAGCGCCGTCACGCTCACGCCGAAGCGTCGGCGGCCGCGAGGGTGGGGCGGCGGGAAGAGACTCCGAGGGCGGCCTCCCAGGCGGCGGCAAAGGCCAGCAGGTCGGCCTCGCCGCGGTAACGGCCGACGATCTGCGCGCCTACCGGCAGGCCCGCCGGTGTGAAGCCGCACGGCAGCGACAGCGCCGGGTGGGAGGTCATGGTGATCAGCGAACAGCTCTGCATCCAGTCGATGTAGGTGGCCATCGGCACGCCGTTCACGGAGCGCGGCCAGTCCACCTCGACCGGGAACGGCAGCACCTGGGACACCGGCAGGATCAGCACGTCGAACCGCTCCAGGAACGCGCTCATGCGCAGGAACTGCTCGGCGCGCAACTGGTGCGCACGGACCACCTGGGCCGTGGTCAAAGCCAGGCCGCGCTCGATGTTCCAGATCACGGTGTCCTTGAGCAGGTCGCGGTGGTCGCGCAGGGCGGCGCCGAGGTCGGCGGCGAAGCGAAGCGCGCGGATGGTGTCGAACGCCTCCGCGCCGCCGGACAGGTCGGGGTGCGCCGGTTCCACCCGGCAGCCGAGGTCGGCGAGCAGGGGCAGGGCGCGCTCGATCACCTCGGTCACGGCGGGTTCCACCGGCAGCATGCCCAGGTCGCGGCTGTAGGCCACCCGGCAGCCCTTGAGGTCACGTGGAGCTACGTTGGCGAACGGAGCGCCAGGTTCGCAAATGGAGGTGGGATCGCGCCGATCGGGGCCGGCGATCACGCTCAACAGCAGGACGGCATCGGCCACGGTGCGTCCCATCGGTCCGGTCACGCTCAGCGTCTCCCACGGGTCACCCGCGGGTACCCGGGGTACGCGCCCCGGCGTGGTGCGCAGCCCCACCACGGAGTTGAAGTTGGGCGGGTTGCGGATGGAGCCGCCATAGTCGCTGCCGTCGGCGACGGCGACCATGCCGCTGGTCAGCGCCGCGGCGCCGCCGCCGCTGCTGCCGCCGGCCGACCGCGTCAGGTCGTACGGGTTGCGGGTGACCCCGAATACGGTGTTGAACGTGTGCGAGCCGGCGCCGAACTCGGGCACGTTGCTCTTGCCCACGATGACGGCGCCGGCGGCGCGCATGCGGGCCACCATCAGGTCGTCGCGTTCGGCGATGGCATCGCGGTAGATCGGCGAGCCGAGGGTGGTGGGCAGGCCGGCGACATCGACCAGGTCCTTGACCGCGACCGGCAGCCCGGCCAGCGGCCCCGGTTCGCTGCCCGCGGCCAGCGCCGCGTCGAGCTGCGCCGCCGCCACCGTGGCGCGCTCGCTGTCCAGGGTACAGATGGCGTTGATCCGCGGGTTGAGCCGCTCGATCTGCTCCAGGTGCGCCGCCAGCAGCTCGGCGGCGCTCACCTCGCGCGAACGCACCAGCGCCGCCAACTCGGTAGCGGGCCGCAGGCACAGATCCGCATCTCTCAAACCGGGCCTCCCGTGATGTCCTACGGTCGTGCGAAGGCGACCAGCGCGGCGTCCGATCCGCTGCGGACAAGAGGGCGGCCAGCACAACAACGAGTCGCTTCATACAGACTGTTTTTTTCCCGGACAATGGTACCATGACTCTGCCGGAGCATGCGACGGGACCGTATCGAACGGAGGGAACACGCAGGAACTGTGGTTGGCAGTGATGGGGACAACTCAAGCGCTTTCCCGTGCCCGGAGTGTCCGGTCGATTCGGTCAGTTGGGACGACTCCCAGCCGTCTGTCAGGACATTCAAGTCGCTTGCCGCACGTGACCGTTGATCGTGGAATGGCTGTCGGTCTACTTTGCGTGCCAGGCGTACTTGATCTGGTCAAGATAAGGGGGGGCGCAGGTGGCGGCAGCGCCGCTCCTTACTCGATGGATGATGTCACCTGTCAAAGGAGCGGTTGTGATCAGCCCTGAACAGATTCGGTTCTTTCATGAAAACGGCTATCTGCAGTGTGGCCGCATTCTCGACTTGCACCAGGTCGAAGAGATGCGCGCCGGGCTGGAGAGCGTCATCGCGCTGGAGGCTGCCGGCGGCGACGACAGCCATCACGAGTTTGGATTCGGCCACCGCCGCGGCGGCGAGGATTATCCCGCGGGCCGGGCCATTACGCAGTTCGTCAACATGTGGAAGCGTGAGGCGATGTACGCGCGCGTCATGCACCACCCGGTGATATCGGGCATTGTGGGTGCGCTGCTCGACACTCCCCGGGTGCGGCTGTGGCACGATCAGATCATCTCCAAGCCGCCTGGCGACAACGGACACTTCGAGTTTCATCAGGACTTCTACCTGTGGCCGCTCGGCGAGCCTCGCCTGGTCAGTTGTTGGCTGGCGCTCGATGACGTTACGACGGTGAATGGCTGCATGCACGTGGTTCCGGCGAGCCACCGTGATCCCCGCTTCGGTCTGGATGCGTACGCCGCCGAGCGAGCGGCCCATGCAGCGGCGGAAGATCCTTATGCGCTGCCCGAGACGCCGCGGCAGGCGATGGCCCACGAACCGATCACGGTTGGCACCCCGGTCGAGCTCAAGGCGGGGGAGTGCATGTTTCACCACTGTCTCAACTTTCACGCCACGCCCCCCAACACCACGCCCCGCCAACGGCGCGCCCACGTCATGATCTACATGGCCGACGGCGTGCGCGTAAAGCTCGCGCAAGCGCCCGACCATCCCTTGATCCCAGGATTCGAGGTCGAGGATGGGCACCCTCTGGCCGGTCGCGGATTCCCGGTGATCGAGCCCGAATTGTGGGACCAGGGGTAGCGCGACACTGAGTGGGCCGCGCGGGCCCGGCTCCGCGGCGGGCGGGACGGCTGCCGGAGTAGTGGGCGAGCGGCCGCGATTGACAAGGCGGCGGGCGGCTCCCTACCGTGGGGCCGCAACATGCCCACACTGAGATTCGCCGAAGAGATACTCCTGCTGCTGCTCGACGACCGGAGCGGGCGCTTCGCTCACGTCATCGAGTCGTCGCTGCGCTGCGCCATCGCGGGGGCGGTGCTGATGGACCTGGCGCTGGAGAACCGCATCGACACCGATCCGAAGCAGCTCGTCCTGGTCGACGCGGCGCCGGTCGGGGACGACCTGCTCGATCCGACGCTGGCCGACATCGTGCGGGCGCCGGAGACCCGCGACGCGCGCTACTGGGTGAACCGGATCGCCGGCGATGCCGACCGCATCCGGGAAGCCGCACTGCGGCGCCTCGTCGAGCGCGGCATTCTGCAGCGCGAGGAGGACCGCTTCCTGTGGGTGTTCCGCGCGCGGCGCTACCCGGTGATCGATGGCGAGGCGGAACGCGAGGTCAAGCTGCGCATCATGGAGGTGCTGTTCAGCGACGTGATTCCCGCCCCGCGCGACGTGGTGATCATCGGTCTCGCGGACTCCTGCGGCCTGTTCGGCGTGCTGCTGTCGCGACGCGAGCTGCAACGGGTGGCGGATCGCATCGAGCAGGTGCGCAAGCTCGACCTGATCGGGCAGGCGGTCATTCAAACCGTGGCGGAAATCGACATGGCCATCTCCGGCGCCATGCGCACCATCATATAGCGCCCCGGAAGCGCCGCCAGCGGCGGTGCTTCCGGCCCAACCGGCCTGCCCACGGACCTGCCGGAATCCGACAGGTTCCCCGGCTCGTTCAGCGCGCGGCGTCCTCGGGGCGGCGGCCGGGAATGAGCGCGGCTACCGCCAACTCCAGGTCGGGAAGGGCGGAGGGGGCTACCGTCTCGCCCGCGACATGGCGCCGCATGGTTCGATAGCTGCCGGCCTCCAGGTTCGAGTACGCCTCGATCCGGTCCGCTTCCAGGTCGACTATCCACACTTCACGGATGCCGCTGAGGGCGTAGAACGGCACCTTGGTGTGGCGGTCGTAGTCGAGCGAGGACGCCGCCACCTCCACCAGCAACAGCACATCGGATGGGCTCGGATGGTCGAAGTCGTAGTAGTCGTCCCGGTGTGCCAGCAGCATCAGGTCGGGCTGCGGTTCGGAGTAGGTGTCCGCGGCAACCGGGTTCTGCACCTGCACCATTGCCCGCCCGGCGAGACGTTCCGTGTTGAAAGTGGCGTTGAGGCGGAGGACGCACGCGGCGTGCCGGTTCCCGATGGCGGCCATGACGATGATTTCCCCCCCGATCAACTCGACGCGCTCATCCTCGCCGAGGATGCCGGCGCGGCCCATCGCCTGGTACTCCTCCCGGGTAAACAGTCTCCGTGTTGCTGCCGACGCCGCACGCGGCGTGGTTTGTCTGGCCGGCCGGGTCGCGATCATGGCCTCATTCCAACATGGTTTCCGGGTCGGAGTAAAGGCGCGGAACCGAATGAAGGTCAGAAGACACTGCTCTGGCTTCGCTGCGGCCTTCCGCCGGGGGCGGCCTGGATGTAGTCCAGGCTCTGGTGGCGGAAGTAGGCGTTGTACAGCTCGGCGTAGTGGCCGCCGGCCTGCAGCAGCCGGTCGTGGGTGCCCTGTTCGATGATCTCGCCCGAGCGCAGCACGACGATGCGGTCGGCGCGCTTGATGGTGGACAGGCGGTGGGCGATGACGATGGCGGTGCGCTCGCGCAGCAGTTCGTCCATGCCCTCCTGCACCAGCGCCTCGGTGAGGGGATCGATGCTGGCGGTGGCCTCGTCGAGTATCAGCACGGACGGGTTCTGCAGCAGGACGCGGCTCAGGGCGATGAGCTGGCGCTGCCCGAGCGACAGGTTGCGTCCGCGCTCGGTCACCTCGGTGGCGAGGCCGTCCGGCAGGGTGCCGATCCAGTCGCCGCCGCCCACCCGCGCCGCGGTGGTCGCCACGGTGGCGTCGTCGGCGTCGGCGCGGCCGTAGCGGATGTTGTCGAGCACGCTGCCGTTGAACAGAAACGGCACCTGGGTCACGAAGCCGAGGTGGGTGCGGTAGGCGGCCAGGTCCAGGCCGCGGATGTCGCGCCCGTCGACCAGGATCTGGCCGCCCTGAAACTCGTAGAAGCGGGCCACCAGCTTGGTGATGCTCGACTTGCCGGAGCCGGTGTGCCCCACCAGCGCGAGGGTTTCGCCGGGGTGGACGGTGAGCGAGAAGTCGTCGAACACCTCTTCACCTTCCTTGTAGTGGAAGCGCACGTTGCGCAGCTTGATGTGCCCGGCCACGGCGGGTACCGGCTCGGAGCCGGTCTGCACCACCTGCGGCTCGGTGTCGATGAGGGCGAACACCCGCTCCCCGGCGGCCAGGCCGAGCTGGAACTGGCTCCAGAACGCGGCGATCATGGCGAGCCGGAACCACAACAGGCGGACGGTCAGCAGGTACAGGTACCACTCGCCGATGGTCACGCCGCCGAACTCGGCGCGCATCCCGCCGGCGTACACCAGCGCCGCGGAGCCGAGCCCGGCGACGGTGCCCAGCACCGGCGTGAAGCTGGCAAACACCACGTCGTGGCGCCAGCCGAGGCGGAACGAGCGCTGATTCACCGGCGCGAACTGGTCGTAGAGAAGTTGTTCCTTGCGGAACGACTTGGCGACCGCGATCCCGCTCATCGTCTCGTGCACGTGACCGCTGACGTCGGCCACCGAACGGCGCGACCCGGTGACCACGCGGCGGGAGAGACGCCTGAAACCGAGCGACACGGCGAACATCGCGGGTACCAGGAGGAGTGCGATCAGCGTCAGCGGCACGTCTATGGTGAACAGGTAGGCGAAGATCAGTACGGTCAGGACGATCTCGCTCAGCACGCCGATGGTCATGGTCACGACCTCGGAGAACGCCTGGGTGTCGGACAGCACCCGGCTCACGATGCCGCCGGTCGGGTAGCGGTCGAAGAACGACAGGTCGTGGCCGAGCACCGCGTCGAAGGCGGCGCGGCGCAGGCGCAGAACCACGTTGCTCACGGCGCGCGCGGCCACTGTCCGGTCCAAGGCGCTGAATCCCCAGTCCGACAGGCTCAGCAGCAGGATACCCGCAACGGCCACGGCCACCGCCACGAGGGAGAACCCGGCGGTCGCCACGTGGTCGATGGTGCGCGACAACACGATCGGCAGTGCCGCACCGACCAGCGATGTGGCCACGATCGCCGCCGACACCACGAGCATGGCGCGCCGCTCGGCGCGGAAGTAGCCGAGGATGCGGCGCACCAGCTCGCGGTCGCGGTAGCGGCGGTCGTATCCCTCGGCGGACAGGCCGTCA
Organism: Spirochaetia bacterium; assembly: GCA_965208575.1. Classification (GTDB taxonomy): domain Bacteria; phylum Spirochaetota; class Spirochaetia; order SZUA-6; family Bin103; genus Bin103. The sequence continues at coordinate 815,137 of CBDBOV010000005.1, forward strand.
TAGGGGGAGCGCATTACGGCACCTCCCCGGCGGCGCTGCCGGCGCGTGTGCCTTCCGGGGCCGCTGCCGCGCCGGGCCGCGGCCTTCGCAACGGCGGAAGGTCGATTTCGTAGTGGCTGAAGATGCGGCGGTATACCTCCGAGGTGGCCAGCAGCTCGTCGTGCGAGCCGTTGGCCACCACCCGGCCGCGATCGAGCACCACCACCCGGTCGGCCCAGCGGATCTGCGACAGCCGGTGAGTGATGATCAGCGTGGTGCGGCCCTGCTGCACGTTGAACAGCGCGCGCTGGATCTGGTCCTCGGTAGCGCTGTCGATGGCGCTGGTGGAGTCGTCCAGGATCAGGATGCGCGGATCCTTCAGGTAGGCGCGCGCCAGGGCGACGCGCTGCCGCTGGCCGCCGGACAGGGTGATGCCGCGCTCACCGATGATGGTGTCGTAGCCGTCGGTGAACGCTGCGATGAACTGGTGGGCGGCGGCGGCGCGCGCCGCGGCTTCCAGGTCGCGGCGCCCGGCGCCGGGGCGGGCGAACGCGATGTTGTCGGCGATCGACAGCGAGAACAGGAACACGTCCTGCTCGATGGTGGCGATCTGCGAGCGCAGGCTGGTCAGGTTCCAGTCGCGCAGGTCCACCCCGTCGATGGCGATGCGCCCGGCGTCCGGATCGTAGGTGCGATTCACCAGGTGGGTGAGGGTGGACTTGGCGGATCCGGTCTGGCCTACCAGGGCCACCGTTTCTCCGGCGCCGATGCGCACGTCGACATCGGTCAGCACGCTCTGCCCGCGGTGGTAGCCGAACGAGACCCGCTGGAAGGAGATCTCGCCGCTCATCGGCGCCTCGTGGCCGCCGGTGTTCTGGTCCAGCTCCGTGGACGCGGTAAGCATGGCAAGGATTCGGCGCGCTCCCGCGGTGCCGTTGCGGAGCTGTGAAAACACCCTGGTCGCCTTGTTGCTGGGGTTGCGGAACAACGCCATCAGCCCGACGAATGCGATCAGTTCGCTCAACTCGATGCGGCCGGCGTGCAGCACCACGATTCCGTGCAGCAGCGCCAGTGCCGTCGCGACGCCGAACGACAGCAGCGCCAGGTTGATCGCCTCGATCCGGCCCTGCCGCGCCACCAGGTCCCGGAACACCCCGGCGGCACGGTGGAAGCGCCGCCGCTCCCAGGCTTCGCGCACGGCGGCCTTGACCACCTCGATGCCGGTGATCACTTCCTCGGTCACCGCGGCCAAACGCCCGTACTGGGCGCGCTGCTCGGCGAGCGCCGGACCCACGCGGCGCATGTGGTCGCGCACCGCGGCGGCGAACGCCAGGCCGTACAGCGCCGGCGCGATCACCAGAATGGGATCGATCAGGGCCACGTAGGTCAGCGTCACCACGAAGCCGATCGGCAGGTCGGTGAGGTAGACGAAGGCGGGGTTGATCATCTCGTTGACCAGGCGCGTGTCGTCGGTGGCGCGCGCCACCAGGTCACCGATGCGCTGGCGGTTGTGAAAGGTCTGGCTCTTGCCGAGCAGGCCGCGGTACAGCTCGTCGCGAGCGTCGCGCTGCAGGCGGTGCCCGAGGCTGCCGGCGCACGCCATCACGCCGATCAGCGCCGCGGAGTTGCCGGCCATGACGCCCAGCAGCCGGAGAGCCGCCAGCAGCAGCTCGCGGCTGCCGAGACCGTCGATCACCACCTGCGCGGCGCGGCCGATCATCACCGGCATCAAGGCGAACAACGACCAGGAGGTGAGCTGGAGCAACACCGCGAGCACGAGTACCACCGGGTAGCAGCGCAGATGGGAGACGATCCAGCGTCCCGGGGAACGGGTATCGAATGCGGCGGCGCGCGGCGCGGCGCCGGCAGCCGCCGTAAACTCGGAGAGCACGCGGCTACCTGACTTCAGCGGCGACGATGCCGATGCAGAACGGTAGGGTAAGGGTACTCAAGGCCGAGATATACGGCGGCCCGGAAGCGTAGTCAAGCGGGTAAAACCCGGCAATCCCCCGGCACTAGCGTTGACGGGAGAGGCGCCAGAAAGCGGGCGGCGTCCTAAACGGCTGCTCTGCGTCCGCGCGCGGTCAGGCGGTAAGCCTGGTTCTTCGCAGTAGGCGACTCGGGACGGGTCATCTCCACCAGTCCCAGGGCCAGCGCCGGGCGCAGGTAGTTGGCGCGGAGCGTGGGGCGGTGGGACAGTCCCAGTCTGGCCAGCAATTGGGCGGCGGTGTGCGGACCGTCTCGCAGCAGGTTGAGCAGCCGCTCTACTTGATCGGTTACCTGGAGGTCTACTTGATCGCCCAAGACGGCCGGCGCAAGCGCGGCGCGAATCATCTGCAACATGAAAGTGATGAATGGCGTGCTTTCGCCGGCGGCCGAACTGGCTCGGATTGCGCCGTAGTAGGCGCTCTGATGAGCGTGGACCAGGCTCTCCACCGGCAGGTGCGCGAACAGCGGCTGCCAGCGGGTCAGGATCAAGGTTTGCCACAGCCGCCCCAGGCGACCGTTGCCATCTTCGAACGGGTGAATGAACTCGAACTCGTAGTGGAACACGGAGCTGACGATCAGCGGGTGGTCCGCGGTGCTCCGCATCCAATGCAGCAGCGCCGCCATCAACTCGGGTACGCGTCCAGCAGGCGGCGCAACGTGGTGGACGACTCCCGCTCCTCCTACCGCTACTCCGCCGCAACGATAGCGGCCGGGGTCGTCCAGCAGTCCCGCCATCAGTACGCCGTGCGCGCTGAGCAGGTCGCCCTCGCTCTCCGGCGCCCACGACTCGTAGCGGTCGTATGCCTTGATTGCATTCCGCGCTTCCTGAATCTCGCGCGGCGATCCGACGACCGGTTTGCCGTCAAGCAGCGCAGCGACCTGTTCTTCGCTCAGGGTATTGCCCTCGATTGCCAAGGAGCCGCGGATCGAGCGGATGCGGCTGATGCGCCGCAGCCGCAAGTCCCGAGCTATCCCCAGAGCCTCCGCCCGGCCAAGGCCTTCGCCGACCTGCTCCACCAACGACAGGATCTCGGGCGTAATCCGGTAGGGTGGTGCTTCGCTCATGTCAGGTCGCGCGGGCCGCTGCGCGCGGCTCGCACATTGGAATGTTCCATTGCGCCGGACACACTGGCAAGTGCGGGGCAGTAGCGGAGCGCAAGAAAAATGCCAGCCCCCTGACCTAATCTTCAGAATCCGCGAGGGCATTAGCTGGCACGACAAGGCAGCGATGAACGGGCGCGACCTCGTTGCCAAGGATATCGTGTTCAACTGGCACCGGATGACTGGCATGGGTAGCGGCTTGTCGGCGAACATGCGGGACACGTGACTGCGGCGTGGCCGGGCCGGGCGTCACTTGTGGCTCGTGCGTGTGTATCTTGGTGCATGCGGGGAGGCACCGGGCACGGCATGCCGGCGTTGCGCTTTGACGCGGATCTGGATCCGGATGGCCGCTACGCGCGCGACACGGTGGTGGTGAGCCCGGGCGAGGTGCGCGTCCTGGATAGCGGTGGGCGGGCGCGGGTAACGCTGCCGCGCGCCCGCGTGACCGGCTTCGAGGTGGAGTCGTACGTGTCGAGCGGCGCGTTGTTTGCGCGCGTGGACGGCGCGGCCCGCGAGCTGGTCCGCTTCACCAACGGACGGATACCGGCGGCCGCGGTGTTCGTCCGCGCTCTGCGCGACGGCGCTGCGCCGCCATCGGAGGCGGCCGCGGAGGGTGGGGCGCCGGAGGCCGGCGACACGGGGCACGAGTTTACGCGCTGGTCAGTGTTCCGGCGCACGATGCGGTTCGCGCCGCGCGCGCCGTTCAAGGTGATGCTTGTGGTGGTCGCGCTGCTGCTGCATACCGCCGCCAACGTCGCCGCGCCCTATCTCGCCGGCACCGTGTTCTTCGATCGCGTCCTGCACCCCACCGACACGCTGTTCGGTCAGGTCGGGCTGCTGGTGGCGATGATCGCCCTGGTGCGGCTGGTCGAGCTGTGGTTCCGCATCGTGTGGGCGTGGATCTGGGGCTTGTACCATCATCGCACCGGACTGGGGCTGCGCTCGGCCGTGTTCGCCGGTGTGCACCGGCTGTCGCTGGGCTTCTTTTCCAACAACCTCACCGGGGCGCTGCTCAACCGCATGAACAGGGACATGAACGGGGTGGGCTCGCTGCTCGGTACCAGCGCGCCGGACGGCTTCGTGCAGGCGGTGATGATCGCCGGCAGTCTGACCGTGATGGCGGTACTCGACCTGCGGCTGGCCGGTCTGGCGTTCGCCGCGCTGCCGCTGTACGTGTGGATCGTGCACCGGGTCGAACCCGCCCTGGGTCCCGGAGTCAGCCGCGGCTACCGCGCCGAGTGGGAGGTGGCGGCGGCGGCGGACGACTCGTTCATGGGTGCCCGCGTGGTGCGCGCGTTCGGCGGCGAGGCGCAGGAGCGGGAGCGGTTCCGGCGCACCAACGAGTGGGCGGCGAGCGAGGAGTACCAGCGCATGGCCCTGACCGGCACGGTGTTCCCGCTCGGCGAGCTGCTGCTCCAGGTCGGCCTGCTGCTGGTGTGGGCGGCGGGGGCGTGGTGGGTGATCGGCGGCACGGTACCGTTCGGCGTCCTGATGAGCTTCGTGGGATACCTCACGCTGATGTGGGAGCAGCTCGGCAGCGCCGGCGCCGTGATCGGCGACTGGATCTACGCCACCAGCGGCATGCACCGCATGGTCCGCATCCTCGGCGCCCGCCCGACGGTGGTGGAACCGCCCGCCGCCCCCGCCCGCACGCTGCGCGGACACGTGCGCCTGCAGCGGGTGACGTTCAGCTACGAGCCCAACAAGCCGGTGCTGCACGCCGTCGATCTGCACGCCGCGGCCGGCGAGATGGTGGGGCTGGTGGGTCACACCGGGGCCGGCAAGTCGACCATCGTCAACCTGATCACCCGGCTGTACGACGTCGACGAAGGTGCGGTACTGCTCGACGGCACCGACGTGCGCCGCATCGCGACCGCCGACCTGCGCCGCCAGATCGGGATCGTGCTGCAGGATCCCTACCTGTTCGCCGCTTCGGTGGCCGACAACATCCGCTACGCGGTACCCGACGCGGACGGCGCCGCGGTGATCGCCGCGGCCGAGGCAGCGCATGCGCACGACTTCATCGTGCGGCTGCCGGAGGGCTACGACACCATCATCGGACAGGGCGGCCACGGCCTGTCGGGCGGCGAGCAGCAGCGGCTGGCGATCGCCCGCGCCGTGCTGCTGGATCCGCCGGTGCTGATCCTGGACGAGGCCACCTCGTCGGTGGACACGGAGACCGAGCTGCACATTCAGCGGGCGCTCGCGCGCCTGGTCAGCGGCCGCACGACGATCGCCATCGCCCACCGGCTGTCGACGCTGCGGCAGGCAGACCGGCTGTACGTAGTGGATCACGGACGCATCGTGGAGCAGGGCAGCCACGACGAACTCATGGCAGCGGGCGGCACGTACCACCGGCTGGTGCAGACCCAGTTGCGCGCCCTGCACGCCATCGCCATCGGCGAGTAGGGGGTACGCAATGCGGTTTCTGGAACCTGACCAACTGCGGCTCACGCGCACCGCGGGCGGCGTGCTCAGCCTCGCCGTAGCCGGCGGCACGCACGACGAGCACCACCGGCACGACGAGCACTACGAGCACGTCGACGCCTACCGCGTGTTCCCGCTCAGCGACGGCGCACGCTGGATCTCGCTGCGCGTGCACGGCGGCGCCGAGATTGGCGTCGTGCGCCGCCCGGACCAGCTCCCCGAGGAGCAGCGGCGGCTACTGGAAGAGGAGTTGGAGCGGCGCTACTTCGCGCCGCGGATCCTGACCATCGAGTCGCTGGTGGAGAAGTTCGGCGAGTCGCATTGGCGCGTCGTGACCAGCGCCGGGCCGGTCCGGTTTCGGGTGCGCAGCGACCACACGCAGATCCGCGAGATAGCCGGCGGCGTGCTGCTGATCAGCGACGTGGACGGCAATCGCTACCTGCTGGAGCATCGCGAGCGCCTGCCACGCCAGATCCTGAAGCGGATCGAGGAGCAGATTTGAACGCCGATCTGCGCGCCGCCGGCGTCACCGGCCCGGTCCGCTTCGAGCTGCCGTTCGATATCGATGCCGCCGGCCGGCTCACCGAGGGCACGCTGCTGGTCACCGACCAGGCGCTGGTCGCGGTCGCCGGCGGCCGTGCCGAGGTGACCCGGCTGGACGGGGTCGCCGCGCTCGAGGTGGATGCGCTCACCTACGGCGGCCGGGTGCTGGCGCGTACCGACCGCGGTGTCGCCGTGGTGGTGCAGTACAGCGCACGGCTGGCTCCGCTCTACCGGGAGGTGACGCGCTCGCTCGGCAGCTTCCTGCACCGGCGCGGCCCGGCGGCGCGCCGGGTGAGCGCGGCGCCGCGCACCGGCTCCAGCAGCCCGTGGTGGAACCCGGCGTCGCACCGAGAGCGGCGAGGCGCCCGGCTGGCAAGGCGCGACGAACGAGCATATCAGGGCATATGTGAGCGAGGAGCAACGCAGCCAGACGGGATGCACCGCCGCTCGAATGCAGCCGGAGTTTCGCCACGGGCTGCTAGGGCTGTCACGGGCAGCGGGCGCCGCGTGCTGGCTTGGCTCCTTGCCCTGACCAGGCCGTACCGGGCCACCGTGGCGCTGGTGCTGCTCCTGTACCTGGTGGGCGCGGCCGCCGCCCTGGCGGCGCCGCAACTCACGCGCATCCTGATCGACGGGTACATCGTGCCGGGACGGCTGCACGCCGGTGCCATCCTGGGCCTGCTGGCGCTGATCGGCGCCAGCTACGCGGTGCGCAGCGGCAGCACGGTGGTGCGCAACCGCGCCACCGCGCGCTTCGGAGCGGGCATCGCCGCCAACCTGCGCGCCGCGGTGTTCGACAAGATCCAGAGCCTTCCGCTGTCGTTCCTTACCTCCCGGACGGCGGGCGATCTGGCCACCGCGGTGAGTGACGACACCCGCGACATCCGCGTATTCGTGCAGGACTCGGGCGCGCAGGGCGTGTTCCAGGTGGTGCTGCTGGCAGGGCTCACGATCGTGGTGCTGGTGCAGGACTGGCAGCTCGGCCTGCTGCTGCTGGCGCCGGCGCCGGTGATCGTGCTGGCGTCGATCAGGATCTGGCGCATGGGGCGGGCCAACCTGCGCGCGCACCTGGCGCTGCGGGCGCGCGCCCAGTCGGTGGTGCAGGACGTGCTGAGCGGCATCCGGGTGGTGAAGGCGTTCGGGCGCGAACGCTCCGAGGTGGCGCGCTACCGGCGCCGCGCCGGCCGGCTGATGGAGCTGGACGTGTCCAACTACCGGCTCATGCGGGTATTCCAGGGCGGCGTCGAGCTGCTGCTGAAGGCGGGCGAGATGCTGGTGCTGCTGGTGGGCGGCTGGTTCGTGCTCGGCGACCGCATGCCGGTGGGCGAGCTGGTGCAGTTCGCCATCTACGCGGCGATGCTGCACGCGCCGCTGCTGTTCATGGGCCGGCTGCTGCGCGACATGACGCAGGCGGTAAGCGGCGCCGAGCGATTGGTGGAGATCCTGGAGCAGGAGCCCGACATCCGCGACGCGCCGGACGCGCGCAGCTTCCGCTTCGCGGGCGCCGTCCGCCTGGACGGGGTCACGTTCAGTTACGATGGCTACACGCCGGCGGTGCGCGACCTGTCGCTGGCCATCGCGCCGGGCGAGATGGTGGGGCTGGTCGGGCACTCCGGAGCCGGCAAGTCGACCATCGTCAACCTGCTGCTGAGGCTGTACGACGTGGACGAGGGCGTGTTGTCGATCGACGGCGTGGACGTGCGCGGCATCGCGGTGCGCTCGCTGCGCGGCCAGATGGGCGTGGTGCTGCAGGACCCGTTCCTGTTCGCCGGTTCGGTGCTGGACAACATCCGCTACGGGCGGCCCGATGCCACGCCGGAGGCGGTGATCGAGGCGGCCGCCACCGCCAACGCGCACGACTTTGTCATGGAGCTGCCGGACGGCTACGACACGCTGCTCGCCCAGCGCGGCAGCCGGCTGTCGATGGGGCAGCGCCAGCGCATCGCCATCGCCCGCGCGATCCTGCGCGATCCGCGCATCCTGGTACTCGACGAGGCCACCTCGGCGCTCGACATCGAGACCGAGGAGCAGGTGCACCGGGCGCTGATGAACCTGATCGGCGGCCGCACCACCATCGCCATCGCGCACCGGCTCGCCACCCTGCGCCGCGCCGACCGGCTGATCGTGCTGGAAAACGGCAGCGTCGCCGAATCGGGCACCCACCGCGAACTGATGGCGGCGGGCGGCATCTACCGCCGGCTGGTGGAAGCCCAGCGCATGCTCTCCGACGCTCGCGCCCTTGCCGATGCATGAGCGCCCCCGGCATGGTCAGCCAGTAGTCGATCGCCGAGGACGACCGCTGGCTGCCGGACCCCAATTTGCGCGAGTGGTGTGCGAGGCTTCTCCGCGGGCAGCGTTCACAAGTGGCGTATCTGGTATGGGCAGGGTTATCAACGCCGGCTCTTGAACAGGACGTGAGCAGCAAATGCGCGCCGGTATTGAATGGGTGCGACTTCAAACCCCTGGATGGCAACCCGAGCCTCAGCGATGCGCGCAACGACGTCGGATTTGAAACCTGCCCAATGCGGGTCATAGTCTGCCTCGTGACGCTCATCTTGGAGATTGACGAACAACTGCGCGAAGGCACGTATCGCCGTCGGGAATGAGCTCATCTCTCGTCTCTGCCTGCACGCTTCTCTCGTCCTGCGGTGGTCGAGCGCACGGTACGCGCGCCGCCATGGGGCCGTGCTCCTCACTGCAGTGCTGCTACCGACGATTGCATCCGCACAACACTTCGCCAAGCAATGAAAGAGCGAGTAGTAGACGGTGCTCGTCGCGCGGCGAAGATCGGATTCGAGGGGCCGTCCGCGCCCGCCGGCCAACTGCTTCTCAGCCGACGTCAGGAAGTCAGACGCCTTCAGGTCGCCAGTCCCCTGCGTCGGACTTCGTAATGAAGTGCATCTTGGGCGCAGCATCCATGCCCATGTCCCAAAGGGCATCGGCGACACGAACGCGGAACCTCGGTATCTCCTGAGTTTGGAGTTGTTCCACGTCGCTGTCGTAAATGGCCCATATCTCCAGGACGTCATCACCGTACGCTGACTCACGAGCTTGTACCCATATGTCCGTGAAGGCGACCTGAGCGAACGCCTCCCGGACCATGATCTCAATGGTATCCTTGATGTGACCCATGTTCTGGTCGGTGGCAGTTCTGTTCATGGTACCCTCGCGTGCCTGCGGGCCGGACTGCCTCGATCTTGAGGTTTGCTCATCCTTTCTCCTTTCTGCCGGCTCCGGCGACTGACGTACTCAATGGGAGCAGATCACCCTCTTTGTCAAGCTTGGATCTGAACATCCAGGCCGCTTTGTCTCGCGCGCCGAAAACGACTTCGGCATCATCCTGAGGGACATCCTACCGACCCTTACCGGCGAGCACCAGTAGATTCGCCGCACTCAACGCAGGGTACACCGAGATCGGCGCCGGCGTCGCGGACTGCGCGGTCAGAGGTGGCGGGCGAGAAAGTCGTAGGCCAGGCGCCCGCTGATCTGGTGGCGGCCGTCGAACTCGTCGATGGCGAATGCCTCCTCGGCTCCGAAGGCGCGCCACGCGGCCCTGGCCCGATGCACCGTCGCGCGCACCCCTTCGATCGGAAAGTCGGTGTCGCGCCGGCCCGCCTCGACCAGGCAGGGGCGCGGGGCGAGCAGACCGGCGAAGTCGCTGAGCTCGCCGTGCGCGAGCAGGCCGGGTACGTAGTTGCAGGTGCAGTGGTGGAACGTGAGGATGCTGTGCCGCCAGTCGCAGAAGTAGCCCGAGATCACGCAGGCACGGATGCGGGGGTCGCAGGCGGTGGAGAAGTAGGTGTGCGCACCGCCGCCGGAGATGCCCATGGCGCCCAGCCGGGCGATGTCCGCCTCCGGGCGCGTGGCCAGGTAGTCGACCGCGCGCATGCCGTCCCACACGCGCAGGCCCATCGCCGAGCCGCCGAGCATGATCGCGTAAGTGGTGGCGTTGTGGCAGGTGGCGGGCGCGCGGCCGGTGAGTTCGCCGGCAAGCGCCGAGTAATTGGCACGCCGCTCGCCGAAGCAGCTTATCTCGGGCGCGACGACCACGAAGCCGCGCTCGGCGAGGGCGCAGCCGAAGTCCTTGTGGTAGCCGTCGGGCTGCCACCGCTCGGAGCCGTCCTCCCACAGCCCGACGATGTCGCGCACGCCGTAGCCGTGGCCGTGCAGGGCCAGCACGCACGGCGCCGGCCCGTCCAGGCCCTTCGGCACCAGCACCCATACCGGCATCGTCGCATCCGGCCAGGTGCGCAGCACGACGCGCTCCCGCAGGTAGGACCCGCGGTCCACCGTGTGCTCCAGCTCGGCCTCTACCGGCGGCGCCGGCCCGTCCAGAAAACCCAGCCCTCGGGCGAGTATGGGCGCGGCGTGCTGCTGCCACGCGCGGGCCGCGTCGGCGGTGGCGGCGGTGAAGGCGCAGTCGCGCGGTGCACCGGCATGCAGCGCATCCAACAGCCGGAGCGGGTCGAATTCGGTTCGCTGGCTCATGCTGCTACTGTGGGCGTGGTGCGGCCTGGTGGCAAGCAGCCGGCCGTGAGATACCGCGCAGCACGCGCACGCCGCCCCGTAACCTATTGCCTCACGTAAAAATCTAACCTTACGGTGAGCGTGCCTCACGTAAGAATCTAACCGAAAGGGAGGCGGAGAACGAGGGGGGAGCGCGAGGGGGGAGACTCATAAATTGTGGATAAGTGGATAGGCTGCTGGGCGACCGGCCGGGTTGATTCAAGCACACCAACGCGACCGGGGGCGTATCTGGTTGGTCGGCGCGGATGAGGAGGCGTCAACGGCAGGGAGGTGGTCGGTGCCGTGTCGTGTCGCTGACCGAAGAGGGGGCGGACGGGTCTGGAGGCGACTTCGGTGCTGGTGACACGGGGATGTCCAGACACCACCTCGTGTCGCGGAGAGGCCTTACAGCGCGGCTGAGGCGACATTTCTTGACGCCGACCGTCTGGCTCACGGATATACGGGCGTCAGAGACGCTCAGAAGTCATTTGCCGAGCCGGGTGATGCCGCCCACGCCGCGAGCGGCGCGCAGGTTGCTGCGGAGCGCACGGAGCGAGGCGCCCCGGACAACTGCACCGAGGTGCGTTGCCCGGGGCAGGGTCATGACAATTCCCCACCGCCGGGACGGGGTAGGCGACGAGGTTGCGACACCGGAGCCGTCGGGATCGAACGGGGCGGAGGAGATGCTGTACCCCGCTGACGGACGGAGGGCGTAGCCCGACCGGAGTCAGCCGGCGCGGTGCCGTGGAGGCCACCGTGGACGACGCCGAGATGGCGGACCAGGCAGCCAAGCTGCTCGCTTCCGGGATGAGCGGCTCAGCCTGCGCTCGCGAACTCGGCATCCCGGTGAGCACCTTCAACGAGAACCGCCGCGCCGGCGTCATCACAGATCCCACCCGGGAGCCCGCCGCCAGCGCCGAGGTTGCGCCGGCGGCCACCACCACTGATCACCCGGTCAGCACCGCCGCCGCGGTCAGCGACCCGGCGGTCGCCACTGAGCGCGCCAGCCGCGACGCCCGCGACAAGCACGCGCCCATGGGCCGCGCGGCGCGCGACGTGGAACGCCGCACGCTCGCCAGAGCCGGCCTGCTGACCGAGGCCACACCAGCGTTCGTCGAGCCCGCCCACGCGGTCGCTGGCGGCGGCGTGCTGGCCGCACTGGCGATGCTGCTGCGCGAGGGCCTGCTCACCGCCGCCAACCGCCTGTTCCGCCTGCCGGCCGGATTCTACGGCCTGACCACCATCCTCCTGTTCGTCGCCTGCATGACCCTGGCCCGGGTGCGCAACCCCGAGAGCCTGCGCTACCAGGCACCCGGCGAGTGGGGCGCCATCCTCGGCCTCGACCGCTGTCCGGAGACCAAGACGCTGCGCCGCAAGATCAGGCTGCTGGCCAGCGCCGAGCACACCGTGCGCGATTGGCAATCGGTACTGGCGCGTACCTGGGCCAGCGAGCACGACGACGACTGGACGACGCTGGCCGTGGATGGCCACGTGAAGGTGTACACCGGGCGCAACGGGCGGTTGCCGAAACACTTCGTCGCACGCCAGAAGCTGTGTCTGCCGGCGTCGGTGAGCTACTGGATCAACGCCCTCGGCGGCGCACCGCTGCTGTGCCTGCACAAGGCGCTGGACCCGAAGCCGGTGAATGCGATCAAGCACGACGTGGTGCCGCAGTTGCAGCACCTGGGGGTGGTGACCGAAGCGGCCCCCGACCTGACCGGAGCACCGGCCGGTACCCCGCAGCTGACCCTGGTGTTCGACCGCGAGGGCTGGAGCCCGGACCTGTTCAAGCGCCTGGCCCGGCGTGGCATCGCCTGCATCACCTGGCACAAGAACTTCAACGGCGCGGACTGGCTGCCGGAAGACTTCCACACCTTCGAGGTACCGATCCATGGTCCCGCCGGCACCAGCACGACTGCGGTTGATCTGGCCGAGCAGCCGATCATGCTGCGCAACGGGCTGGTGGTGCGCCAGATCCGGCGGCGTCTGGCCAACGGTCGTCAGGTGGCGGTGATCACCACGCACCCGCAGATGCCGTTGGCGCAGGTCGCCGGCGCCATGTTCTCGCGCTGGTCGCAGGAGAACTTCTTCAAGTACCTGCGCGAGCAGTTCAACCTTGACGCGCTGCCGAGCCATGACCTTGCGCCGCCGGAGCCCGACGCACGGGTCGTGAACCGGTGCGCCGGGCCCTGGAAAAGAGCATCAGGCGGGTACGCAGCCGGCTGGCAGCGGTCCGCAATCGCCTCGCCGAGGCACTGCAGGGACGGCACCGGGACTCCGCCACCCGGCTTACGGTCGCGGATAAAGTTGCACTGAATTGCATGGTTATGCATAGACACGGGAGTATCCAGACACCACCTCGTGTCGTGGAGGGGCCTTACAGCGCGGCTGAGGCGACGTTTTCTCATCGCTGACCGCCCATTCTCCGATTATCGACCGTCAGACCCGCCTGAGAGGGTCATTTTGCCGTGCGACCGCTGCCACCACGCTCCTCGCTCGGTGTTTGCACCGTGCTTGGTGCGGCCTTGGCGGTCTTGCTGACGTTCAGCTGCAGCAGATCCTCGGTCAACCTGGTCAGCTCGCGCTTGAGGGCGACCGGATTCAACGTCGCGTACTGCTGCTTGAGGCGGTTCTTCACCTTCTCGCTCACCGACTCGGAGGCCAGCATGCGGTGATACGGCGTCTGCGGGTCGTCATAGATGCGGCGCACCTTGCTGCCGGTGCGGGTTTTCTTCACCAGCTTCACCGAGGGATAGAAGAAGTTCACCAGCAGGCACAGCGGGCGGTATATCGCGTTGAGGGCAGCCAGTTCCCGGTCGGTGTCGTAACGCAGGTGGCCGACCGCCCGTCGCACCACGTGGCCATTCTTCTGCTCGACGTAGCAGGTGTCGTTCTTGCGATGCGGGCGACCCCGAGTGAACGTGATGCCGTGCGCTTCGCAATAGCGCAGCAAATGATGATTGATGAACTCGCTGCCGTTGTCGGTGTCGATCCCCCGCATCACGATCGGCAGGCTCTGCCGGGCAGCGTCGATCGCCTCGTGGGTCCAGCGCTGCGCCTTGTTCTGCACGCCGTACAGGTCGACCCAGCCGGTGTCAACGTCGGTGATGGTGAGCGTGTGGCAGAAGTCGCCTGACGCGTTGCCGCCTTCATGGCCCACCAAGTCGATCTCGAAGAAGCCCGGCTCCTGCTCGTCCCAGTCAGCGAAGGTTCGGATCGCGATCTGATCCTTCAGGAGGGTGCCCGGCTTGGTGTGCGTGCGACCCTTCAGGCGCAGCCGTGCGCGCTCCTGCTGCAGCAGCCGGTCGATGGTCGCGGCGCTGATGGTCTGCAGCTTGCCGCGCACCGCTGCGGTCAGCTCGATCTCGCCGAACGACTCCAGCGTCGGCAGCATGGTGCGCAGCACGACCACCAGGCGCTTGCCGCACATGCAGTCGAACACGTACCAGATCAGCTTCAGAGCGACCAGCACCTCCTGGTCGTAGCGCCGCGGTCGCACGCGGCGCTGGGCAGGCCGCGGACGCCCGACCACCAGCTTCACCAGTGTGCCGTCGACTCGCACCATGCGGGTCCGTCCCCACCAGGTCAACAGATGGATCGCGTACTTGCGCTGGTACCCGGTCGACTCGACGAACTCGTCGAGTATGCGCCCCTTCTCCTTCTTGCCCGCCCGACGATACCGCTGCGCGTGCTGCTCGGTGAGCTCTCGCCTTGAACTCATCTTCAACCCCATCTCCTCCGGAACCTCCTCACGTCCCTCGGAGAGGCTCCAACCGGACCCGGAAGGTCCAGCCCGTTCGGTTAGATTTTTAGATGAGGCATGCTTTCGCTACGGTTAGATTTTCGATGAGTCAATGCGCGTAATTGACTTAGTTTAGTCTAATCGTTATCGTAGGCATCCAGCGAGGAGGCGACCGTGACCACCGTCAACATCCACCAGGCGAAGACCCACCTCTCCCGGCTTCTGGTCAGGGTTGCCGAGGGCGAGGAAGTAGTCATTGCCCGTGCCGGAACACCCGTTGCCCGGCTCACCCGCTATACGGGGGCCAAGCCGCGCCGCATCCTGGGCCGCGACGAGGGTCTGTTCGAGGTACCCGATGACTTCGACGCGCCGCTGCCGCCCGACGTGCTCGCCGGCTTCGAGTCGTGAAGGTACTGCTGGACACGCATGTGTGGCTCTGGAGCGTGGTGTACCGTCTCGGCAGGCTGGACCTTCCAGAGCCTCCCGCGATGTTCATTGAGCCGCGGTTGGTCCGCGACGGTATCGAGTCGCTGCCGATCGAGCACCGTCATGCCTGCAGGGTGGCGGAGCTGCCCGAGCACCACCGCGACCCGTTCGACCGGCTGCTCGTTGCCGTGGCGCAACTGGAATCGCTCACGCTCGCAACGACCGATCCGGCACTTGAACACTACGACGTTCCGCTTCTGATGACCTGAGCGCGAGGATCGGCGCCGTGGGTCACCGGTCGAGAAGGTGGTGCAACCGGGCGGCCGTTGCGGCACGGTCGATCTGGCCGGCGGCAACGTCGATCGTAAGGCGCTCCCAGGGGTCGGTGTCGAGCTGCTCGGCAGGAAGCAGCCCGTTCTCGCTCAGAAACACGAGACAGGTGGCCAGCGCAACCCGCTTGTTGCCGTCCATGAAGGGGTGGTTGCTGCACAGGTAGAACAGGTACGCCGCTGCAACGTCGATCGGGTCTTCAATCAGGGGCTGGCCGAACATGGTTGCCTGTGGTGCCGCCAACGCCGACTCCAGCAGCGCCGCGTCACGCAGACCCTCCATACCGCCGTGCGCGGCCAGCACCTCCGAGTGAATCGCCCTCACCGCCGCGACCGTCGGATGGGCGAGCCGCTTGCTCACGACAGCCGCCGGAACAGCTCCTCGTTCTTGCCGATGAGACGCTTCGCCGTGGCGCGGGCGCGCCCGGCATCGATGACCGGACGAACCGGGGTCAGCGTGATGGTACCGCCCTCGTGCACCGCGACGGCAAGCTGGTCTCCCACCTTGAGGTGCGCCAGGTCCATGAGCGCCACGTCGAAAATGATCCCCTGCGAGTTGCCGATCTTGCGGATGGTCTTCGTCATGTCTTTGAGTAAAACTACGTTTTACTTGCGTGCGGGGCAACTGTGCGACGGGTTGCGATGTGTGGACCCGCGGGGCGTGGTTCGCTACCTTCCCCGGTGTTGATTCGATGGCTGTCACGACCACTGCCGACACGTCCGCCCACGCGGCCGAGCGCTGGGAGCTGCTGACTCGCGGCACCCTGTTCGCGGTGCTGCCCGCGGAGGAACAGGGCCTGCTGCGCACGCTGCACGAGCGCTATCGGCTCACGGTGCAGGAGATGCGCCTGCTGTGCGAGGCGGCGCGCGACCTGCAGATGTGGGGAGAGCCGCGCCTGGATGCGTGGTGGCGCGCCGCCGAACGGCGCCTGGCGGCGGCCGCCGAAACGGTGCCGGTGAGAGCGCTCAAACAACGGCTCATCAAGGATTTGCGGGAGCATCTCGAAGGCCTGCGGGAGGCTGCTACCCGATACGGCGCGGAACCTTCGCCGTCGCCCGGGCGCCCGCCGCTGCACGTGGTTTCGGAGACCTCGGGCGATGCGGTGTTCGGCGACTGCCCGGTGCGTTCCGAGCGCACCCTGTGCTGCAACCTGAAGACCATCGACGCGGTCAAGAACTGCGCTTTCGGGTGCAGCTATTGCACCATCCAGACCTTCTACGGCGACCGGGTGGCGATCGACGCCGACCTCGGCGCCAAGTTGCGCGGCCTCGACCTGGAGCCGGGGCGCTTCTACCACATCGGCTCGGGGCAGTCCTCCGACTCGCTGGTGTGGGGCAACCGCGGCGGCATTCTCGACGATATGTGCGACTTCGCCCGCGCGCATCCCGACGTGCTGCTGGAGTTCAAGACCAAGTCGGCCAACGTCACCTACTTCCTGGATCCGGCGCGCACCATCCCGGCCAACGTGGTGTGCAGTTGGTCGCTCAACACGCCTCCGGTGATCGAGCACGAGGAGCACTTCACGGCGCCGCTGGAACAGCGTCTGCGTGCGGCACGGCGGGTCGCGGACCGCGGCATCAGGGTGGCGTTCCACTTCCATCCGATGGTGCACTACGCCGGCTGGGAGCACGACTATCCGGCTCTGGCACAGCGCCTCATCGCCGGGTTCTCGCCCGCGGAGGTGTCGTTCGTGTCGTTCGGGTCGGTCACGTTCATCAAGCCGGTGATCAAGGCGATCCGCCGCCGCCGCGAGCCGACGCGCATCCTGCAGACTGACCTGGTCAAGGATCCGCATGGCAAGCTGACCTATCCCGACGACCTCAAGGTGGCGATGTTCAGCACCATGTACCGCGCGCTGGCGCCGTGGCGGGATCGGGTGTTCATGTACCTGTGCATGGAGAAGCCGGCGATCTGGGAGCGCGCGTTCGGCTGGCGGTTCGGCTCCAACGAGGAGTTCGAGCAGGCGTTCGCCGCCGGTACGCTGTACCGGCAGCGCGCCTGAACGGCGCGGCGTCGCGACCGTGACTGCACGCGGGGAAATCGGTTCACGCGCGCGTGCTGGCGCTGCTGCGGCAGGCCGGAGCGGCGTTCACCGAACGCGAGCACGAAGCCGTGCGCACCAGCGAGGAGGCGGCGGCCGTGCGCGGCGCCCCGCTGCACAGCGGCGCCAAGGCGCTGGTGTTGAAGGCGGCGGACCGGTTTCTGCTGGCGGTGCTGCCGGCGGACTGCTCCCTCGACAGCAGGGCGCTGCGCGGCGTCGCCGGCACCCGCCGCATCCGCTTCGCCAACCGAGAGGAATTGCTGGAGCTGACCGGACTCACGCCCGGGGCGGTGCCGCCGTTCGGCAGTCTGTTCGGCATGGAGACCGTCTGCGACCCGAAGCTGGCCGACAACGGGCAGATCAACTTCAACGCCGGCAGCCACCGCCACTCGGTGCAGATCGCGTACGCCGACTGGCAGGCGATCGAGCGCCCTCGGTTGGCGGTGATCGCCGGGCGCGCCGATTCCGCGGATGCATGAGTTGTGCAGCACGATTCGGCTGGCGGCGCCGCTGGCCGAGGTGTTCGCGTTCTTTGCCGATGCCCGAAACCTGGAGGTGCTGACCCCGGGCTGGCTGCACTTCCGGGTGGTTTCACAGCCGCCGCCGGCGATGGCGGCGGGTACCCGCATCGACTACCGCCTGCGCCTGCGCGGCGTGCCGGTGCGCTGGCAGAGCGAGATCACCGCCTGGGAGCCGCCGTTCCGGTTCGTGGACGAGCAACGCCGCGGTCCCTACCGGGTATGGATCCACGAGCACCGGTTCGCGGTTGAGCGGCACACCGACGGCACCGAGGTGGTGGTCGCGAGTGACAAGGTACGCTACGCGGCGCCGGGCGGGCGGCTGGTGAACCGCCTGCTGGTGGCCGGGGACCTGCGCCGCATCTTCGCTTATCGCAGCGTCCGGCTGCGCGAGCGGTTCGGTGCGGCGGACGAGCCCGGCGCGGCAGGCGCGGCGGCGGGCTGAAGCGCGCCTGCCGCACGACGTGGTATAACGGAGACGACGCATGCAGGAGAAACGACACCGACTGGAGGGGATTCTGTCCGGCATGGGCAGCGTTGCCGTGGCGCTGTCGGGCGGGGTGGACAGCGGCCTGCTGGCCAAGTTGGCGCACGACTGCCTGGGCGAGGCGGCGATCGCGGTGACCGCGGTGTCGCCAAGCCTGGCGGCCGAGGAGCGTGACGCGGTGGCATCGCTGGTGGAGCGGATCGGCATCCGCCACGTGTTCCTGGACAGCCACGAGACCGAGGACCCGCGCTACCAGGAGAACGCTCCGAGCCGCTGTTACTTCTGCAAGACCAACGTGTACGACGTGCTGACCGGCTACGCCGAGGGGGAGGGCTTTCGCTACCTGATCGACGGCACCAACGCCGACGACGTGGGCGATCACCGCCCGGGGCGGCGCGCCGCCCATGAGCAGGGCGTACGCAGCCCGCTGCAGGAGGCGGCAATCAGCAAGGCTGAGGTACGCGCCATGGCACGCGAGCTGGAGCTGCCGATCTGGGACAAGCCGGCCGCGGCGTGCCTGGCCTCGCGCATCCCGTACGGCTCGCGGGTCACCGACCGGAAGCTCAGCCAGGTGGAGCGCGCCGAGGCGGTGCTGCGCGAGTTGGGGATCCGCCAGTTGCGGGTACGCCACCACGACCAGGTGGCCCGCCTGGAAGTGGAGCCCGACGACCTGACCACGGTCATGCGGCATCGCGGCGAGATAACCGAACGGCTGCAGCGGCTCGGGTTCATATACGTGACCCTGGACCTCGCCGGGTTCCGGTCCGGCAGCCTGAACGAAGTGCTGTCGGCACCGCGTTCCGAGTGACCGCGGCGCCGTGACCGAAGAGCTGCTCGCCGAACTGCTGGCCGCGGTGCGCGACGGCGGACTCGACGTGGAGGCCGCCCTGGAGCGTCTGCGCGGCTTCCCGATTGACGAATCGGTGGCTGGAGCGCGCGTCGACACCCATCGCAAGCTGCGCACGGGCGCCGCGGAAGTGGTGTTCTGTCCCGGCAAGACGCCGGAGCAGGTGGCCGAGATCCTGATCCGGCTGCGCGCCCACCACGGCCGCGCGCTCGCCACCCGCGCCACTCCCGAGTTGGCCCGGCAGGTGCGCGAGCGCATCTCCGACGCGGCCTACGATTCGGTTTCCCGCCTGCTGTCGGTCGGGTGGCGGCCGGAGAGCGAAGCGGCGCGGGAAGGGGCGGACCGGGCAACGGGTGCGCATGCCGCGGTGGTGTCCGCGGGCACGTCGGACGTGCCGGTGGCGGAGGAGGCGGCGCAGACGCTGGAGTTCCTGGGCGGCCGCGTGCAGCGTTGCTACGACGTGGGGGTGGCCGGGCTGCACCGCCTGCTGGCCGTGCGGGCGCAACTGGATCGTGCCGCGGTGGTGATCTGCGTGGCCGGCATGGAGGGCGCGCTGACCAGCGTGGTGGGCGGCCTGCTGGCGGCGCCGGTGATCGGCGTTCCCACCAGCGTCGGCTACGGCGCCCACCTCGGCGGCGCGGCGCCGCTGCTGGCGATGCTCAACTCCTGCGCCGCCGGGGTGGCGGTGGTGAATATCGACAACGGGTTCGGCGCCGCGCTGATGGCGCACGCCATCATCCGCCAGATCGAAGCCGCCGCCGGCTCGCCATGACGGTCGCCTACATCGACTGCATCGCCGGGGTGAGTGGCGACATGCTGCTCGGCGCGCTGCTCGACGCCGGTGTGCAAGAGGCGGAGTTGCGCGCACGGCTCGACGACCTTGCCCTGCCCGGGTTCGCCCTGTCGGCGCGCCGGGTGCAGAAGGTGGGCATCGGCGCGGTGAAGGTCGACGTGCAGGTGACCGACCATGCCACCGAGCGGCACGTGCCGGCGATCGTCGAGCTGGTCGAGCGCAGCGCGGTGGCGGACGGCATCAAGCGGCGCGCGGGCGCCATCTTCCGCCGCCTGGGAGAGGTGGAGGCCGCGATCCACGGCACCACGCCCGAGCGCGTGCACCTGCACGAGCTGGGCGGCATCGACACCATTGTCGACGTGGTGGGCGTGCTGATCGGGTTCGAGCTGCTGGGCGTGGACCGGGTGGTGTGCTCGCCGCTGCCGCTGGCGCGCGGGTTCGTCGACGCCGCGCACGGGCGCATGCCGCTGCCCGCTCCCGCCACCGCGGCGCTCCTGGCAGGGGTGCCGGTAACCGGCGCCGAGGTGACCGGCGAACTGGTCACGCCCACCGGCGCCGCGCTGGTGACCGCCCTGGCCACGGAGTTCGGGCCGTTGCCCGCCATGGAGCTGGCTGCCACCGGTTACGGAGCGGGCAACGCGGACCGCTCCATCCCCAACGTGGTGCGGCTGCTGGTGGGCCGTGCGACTGAGAGCAGCGGGGTGCAAGAGGAGGACGGAGTTCCCGTCGAGGGGCTGTTCATGATCGAGACCAACATCGACGACATGAACCCGGAGTGGTACGAATACGTGAGCGAGGCGCTGTTCCGCGCCGGCGCCCGGGAGGTGTTCACGCAGCCGGCGGCGATGAAAAAGAATCGGCCCGCCACCCTGTTGAGCGTGCTGTGCGAGCCCGAAGACCGCGCCGCGCTGCGCCGCATCCTGTTCCGCGAAACCACCACCATCGGTGTGCGCGAGTATCCCGTACAGCGCTATGCACTGGAGCGCGCGGCTGCCACCGCCGACACCAGGTTCGGATCGATTCGCGTCAAGATGGTGCACGGCGCCGGCGTGGAGCGCCGCTGGACGCCGGAATACGACGACTGCCGCCGCGCCGCCGCGGCCAGCGGCGCCCCGTTGCAGGAAGTGTACCGATGCGCCCAGGAAGCGGCCCGCGAGCTGCCGCCGCCCAGCACCTGACCGGCGCCGGGCGCCGCCATCACCAGCCCGCCAGCGGCGCGGCGCCACCCGTGCCGGCGACCGCAGCCCGCGGTTGGCGTCAGGCGCCGCGGCGCGGCGTGGTCTGGCGGATGATGTCGTCTACCATCTCGCGGACGCCGAAGTGGGGGCGCCAGCCCAGCTCGTCCGCGATCAGGCTGCAGTCGAGCCGCCATTCACGGTAGCCGCTTACCACCTGCATGATCACGGGGTCGGGCGCGAAGCTGAACTGCGCGCCGGGCAGGGTGCGGCGCACGTGCGCGATCATCTCGCGCACCACCACCCGCCCCGAGGCCACGTTGTAGATGCGCCCCGGCGCCTGCGGTGCGGTAGCCAGGCGGGCGAGCGCGCTGACCGCGTCATCGAGGTAGACCACGGGGTACGCGGTGTCTTCGGTCACCTCGATCGCGTACGGTTCGCCGCGTGCGGCTTTCTCGGGGATCAGCGAGGTGAACATGCTCGCCGAGCCCGCCGCCTGCCGGAACGGGCCGGTGACCGCGGCCATGCGCACCGCGCGCACGTCCATGCCGTGGCGGCGCACGTGCAGCAGCCCCATCTCCTCGGCGCAGCGCTTGGTGTACCCGTACCAGCCGTCGGGCTCGGTGGCCATGCCCTCGCGGATCGGCTGCGGCAGGCCGCGCCCGTAGACGCCGATGGTACTCGCCAGCACCACCCGCCGCTTGCCATGTTCGCGCGCCGCATCGAGCACGTGGTACGTGCCGCTCACGTTGACCGCCATGCCGAGGACGGGGTCGTGGTCGCAGCCGGCGGTGAGCAGCCCGGCCAGGTGGACGATCGGATCGTCGCCGCCACTGGCCGCCACCGCCGCCCGCACCGCAGCGGCATCGCGGATGTCGCCGGCCATGAAGCGCATCCCCTCCGGCCACCGGGCGCCGCCCGCCGCGCCCGGCTCGGCCAGGTCGAACCCCACCACTTCGCGGCCTTCGGCGACGAACCGGCAGGCCAGCGCCCGGCCGATGAATCCGGCGCCGCCGGTAATCAGAACTGCCACGCGGTCATCATAGCGACCGTCACGTATGCCGGCCACTCGGCTGCGGCGGGTACCGTGCAAGATACCGGCGAATGCGGACACCAAGCGGTGCGGCACCGCGGCCGTGTGCCGCAACGGGATCTACCTGTGGATCGACGGCGAGTGGCGTTGACCCGTGCCGCCACCCGTATCGCCCCCGCATCGCTCGATGCGGTTGACCCACCGTGTCCACGCACTTAGCATGCTTCGCGTCGTCTGCGGCGATGCGATAGCCCGCCGTCGGACCGTGCGAGCGCTCCTTGCGGGCCGGGTCGCACGAAGGACAGGACTGTTGTTCACGCTTATGGGGAGAATGAGATGCACTTGAACGTCAAGGCAGTGTTCGTATTCGCCGTTCTGGCATCGGCCGTGGTGGCGAGCGTGGCGGCCGAGGACCGGACGACTGCCGGTCAGGTCGTGGACGATGAAACCCTCAAGGCGTTCGTCGAAGGGGCCGCGGCGGAAATCGCGGCGATCACGGACGTCGCCGCAGGCGGGCGGTTGCGAGACAGGTTTAGAACCGACCCCGCCTGGCACGCCGGATCGATGTTCCTCATCCTGTTCACCCAGGGCGGGAACCCGTTCATCCACGGGGACGATCGCGCGGCTGAAAACAGGGACTTGTTCGCAATCGAGGACGACAACGGCTTCCGGGTGGTCGAGGCACTCCTCGCGGCCGGCGCCCGGGGCGGCGACTTCGTCCGGTATCACGACGGCGAGCCGAAGACCGCATACGCCGTCGAATACACCTCCGGAATCAGCGGAAGACAGTTCGTGCTGGTCGGCGGCTACTCGCAGGACACCTCCCATGCGCCGCTGCGTGTCGCGGATCTGCCGAGACCCGCCGTCACCGCATCGGAGGTCGTAGACCGCGAGACCCTGGTTGCCTTCGTCGAGGAAGCGGCCAGGGTATACAGCGAGCGCGCCCTCAATACAACAGGCTACCGAGACTTTGCCGCGGTCAGAAACGCCTTCCGGCAAGAAGGAGGGCATTGGAAGTCGGGTTCCGTCTATTTGTGGATCGTGGCGGCCGGGGACATCATCTTTTTTCACGCAACCGAGCCGTTTCGCGAAGGCAAGCCGACCGACCTGACGAGGACGGACGTCAACGGGGTGAAGTTCGCCGAGGAACTGATCGGAGGCGCACGGCGCGAGGGCCAGAGGTTTCTTCAGTACAACTATGACGACCCGACCATCGAGGGGGACGAGGACACCGGCTCCCCGAAGCTCGGCTATGCGGTGAGCATCCCGGTATTCGCAACCGGCCAAAAGGCCGTCATCGGCTCCGGCGTCTATCTCGGCGCACGCTGACCTCCAGGCGGCAGAGGCTTGCGTCAAGCGGGTGGCGCGCCGGAATCGAGGCCGCGTCCGGCGAGCCGTTGACCACCACGGCAGCCGCGCTGCCGCAGCCGGCCTGTGCGGCAGCCGCCGGGCGTGCCTGATCGACGGCGAATGGTGTTAACTTGCGGTGCCGCTCTCCCCGATACCAGTAGTGAGACACCATGAATAGACCGACATTTCCGGGACCTGGAGCGGTCCTGTCAACCAGAGTTCCGCAGATCGGTTCGCCCGGCCGGCAGGCCGGCGTCACGCGCGCCGCGGCGCGGGCGGCGGCGGTCGTGCTGCGGGCGGCTGCCGTTGCGCTCGCGGGCGCGGCGGCGATGCTGCCCCTGTCGTGCGCGTCTACGGACGTGGTGCCTGCCCCCGGCGCCATGGCCTCGCGCGCCGAGCATCCCGTCGCCGCCGAAGAGGTACGCGCCGTGTGGGTGGTCCGGCAATCGCTGTCCAGCCCGGCCGCCGCGCGCGAGGTGGTGGAGCAGGCCGCGGCCGGCGGATTCAACACGCTGCTGGTGCAGGTGCGCGGGCGCGGCGATGCGCTGTACCGCTCGGCACTGGAACCGCGTCCCGAGTTCCTGGACGGCCAGGGGGACTTCGATCCGCTGCAACTGGTGCTGGACGAAGCGCGCGCGCGCGGCATGGCGGTGCACGCGTGGGTGAACGCCTACCTGGTGTGGGGACCGGTCGACCCTCCGCGCCACCCCGGACACCTGGTGAACGCGCATCCCGAGTGGCTCGCGGTCCCGTATGCGTTGGGCCGCGACCTGTACCACGTCGATCCGCGCGATCCGTCCTACGTCCGGCGCCTGATCGAATACTCCGCCGCCAACATCGAGGTGGTGGAGGGGTTGTATACCAGCCCCTCCCACCCCGGCGTGCAGGAGCGCCTGCACGCCGTCTGGATGGAACTGGCGGCCGCCTACGAGCTGGATGGCATCCACCATGACTACATCCGCTTCCCCACCTCGGCGTTCGACTATTCGCGTACCACGCTGGAGCGATTTCAGGCGTGGGTGAAGCCGCGCATCGCCGCCCACCGCCACGCCGGGCTGCTGGCGGCGGCGCGGGACGATCCCTACGCGTTCGCCGAGGCGCTGCCCGGCCACTGGGACCGGTTCCGGCGCGACAGCGTCTCCGACCTGGTGCGCCGCGTCCATCTCGGCGCCAAGGAACGCCGCCCCGGCCTGGTAGTGTCGGCGGCGGTGCTGCCCGAGTGGCGCGGGGCGGCGCGCTGGAATCTGCAGGCGTGGACCTCGTGGCTGGCCGAGGGCACCCTCGACGTGGCGGTGCCGATGGCGTATACGACCGACACCGAGGAGTTCCACCGTTGGGTCGAAGCGGCCCTGGCCGCCGCCGGGTCGCCCGAGCGCGTGTGGGCCGGGGTGGGGGCGTACCGCAATCCGGTGGACCTGACCGTGGCACAGATCGACGAGGCGCGCACGATCGGCGTCGGCGGCGTCGCGGTGTTCTCCTACGACAAGCCCTCGCACACCCCGCCGCCGGATGGGGCCGCCGCGGCGCTGCACCGCATCGGTCTCGCGGCGTTTCGATAGCAGCAGCGTGTTCGCGCGGCGGTTGGGCGGCGTCGACCAACCGGCGGCGGTCGCCTATTGCCTCACGTAAAAATCTAACCTTACGGTGAGCGTGCCTCACGTAAGAATCTAACCGAAAGGGAGGCGGAGAACGAGGGGGGAGCGCGAGGGGGGAGACTCATAAATTGTGGATAAGTGGATAGGCTGCTGGGCGACCGGCCGGGTTGATTCAAGCACACCAACGCGACCGGGGGCGTATCTGGTTGGTCGGCGCGGATGAGGAGGCGTCAACGGCAGGGAGGTGGTCGGTGCCGTGTCGTGTCGCTGACCGAAGAGGGGGCGGACGGGTCTGGAGGCGACTTCGGTGCTGGTGACACGGGGATGTCCAGACACCACCTCGTGTCGCGGAGAGGCCTTACAGCGCGGCTGAGGCGACATTTCTTGACGCCGACCGTCTGGCTCACGGATATACGGGCGTCAGAGACGCTCAGAAGTCATTTGCCGAGCCGGGTGATGCCGCCCACGCCGCGAGCGGCGCGCAGGTTGCTGCGGAGCGCACGGAGCGAGGCGCCCCGGACAACTGCACCGAGGTGCGTTGCCCGGGGCAGGGTCATGACAATTCCCCACCGCCGGGACGGGGTAGGCGACGAGGTTGCGACACCGGAGCCGTCGGGATCGAACGGGGCGGAGGAGATGCTGTACCCCGCTGACGGACGGAGGGCGTAGCCCGACCGGAGTCAGCCGGCGCGGTGCCGTGGAGGCCACCGTGGACGACGCCGAGATGGCGGACCAGGCAGCCAAGCTGCTCGCTTCCGGGATGAGCGGCTCAGCCTGCGCTCGCGAACTCGGCATCCCGGTGAGCACCTTCAACGAGAACCGCCGCGCCGGCGTCATCACAGATCCCACCCGGGAGCCCGCCGCCAGCGCCGAGGTTGCGCCGGCGGCCACCACCACTGATCACCCGGTCAGCACCGCCGCCGCGGTCAGCGACCCGGCGGTCGCCACTGAGCGCGCCAGCCGCGACGCCCGCGACAAGCACGCGCCCATGGGCCGCGCGGCGCGCGACGTGGAACGCCGCACGCTCGCCAGAGCCGGCCTGCTGACCGAGGCCACACCAGCGTTCGTCGAGCCCGCCCACGCGGTCGCTGGCGGCGGCGTGCTGGCCGCACTGGCGATGCTGCTGCGCGAGGGCCTGCTCACCGCCGCCAACCGCCTGTTCCGCCTGCCGGCCGGATTCTACGGCCTGACCACCATCCTCCTGTTCGTCGCCTGCATGACCCTGGCCCGGGTGCGCAACCCCGAGAGCCTGCGCTACCAGGCACCCGGCGAGTGGGGCGCCATCCTCGGCCTCGACCGCTGTCCGGAGACCAAGACGCTGCGCCGCAAGATCAGGCTGCTGGCCAGCGCCGAGCACACCGTGCGCGATTGGCAATCGGTACTGGCGCGTACCTGGGCCAGCGAGCACGACGACGACTGGACGACGCTGGCCGTGGATGGCCACGTGAAGGTGTACACCGGGCGCAACGGGCGGTTGCCGAAACACTTCGTCGCACGCCAGAAGCTGTGTCTGCCGGCGTCGGTGAGCTACTGGATCAACGCCCTCGGCGGCGCACCGCTGCTGTGCCTGCACAAGGCGCTGGACCCGAAGCCGGTGAATGCGATCAAGCACGACGTGGTGCCGCAGTTGCAGCACCTGGGGGTGGTGACCGAAGCGGCCCCCGACCTGACCGGAGCACCGGCCGGTACCCCGCAGCTGACCCTGGTGTTCGACCGCGAGGGCTGGAGCCCGGACCTGTTCAAGCGCCTGGCCCGGCGTGGCATCGCCTGCATCACCTGGCACAAGAACTTCAACGGCGCGGACTGGCTGCCGGAAGACTTCCACACCTTCGAGGTACCGATCCATGGTCCCGCCGGCACCAGCACGACTGCGGTTGATCTGGCCGAGCAGCCGATCATGCTGCGCAACGGGCTGGTGGTGCGCCAGATCCGGCGGCGTCTGGCCAACGGTCGTCAGGTGGCGGTGATCACCACGCACCCGCAGATGCCGTTGGCGCAGGTCGCCGGCGCCATGTTCTCGCGCTGGTCGCAGGAGAACTTCTTCAAGTACCTGCGCGAGCAGTTCAACCTTGACGCGCTGCCGAGCCATGACCTTGCGCCGCCGGAGCCCGACGCACGGGTCGTGAACCGGTGCGCCGGGCCCTGGAAAAGAGCATCAGGCGGGTACGCAGCCGGCTGGCAGCGGTCCGCAATCGCCTCGCCGAGGCACTGCAGGGACGGCACCGGGACTCCGCCACCCGGCTTACGGTCGCGGATAAAGTTGCACTGAATTGCATGGTTATGCATAGACACGGGGGTATCCAGACACCACCTCGTGTCGTGGAGGGGCCTTACAGCGCGGCTGAGGCGACGTTTTCTCATCGCTGACCGCCCATTCTCCGATTATCGACCGTCAGACCCGCCTGAGAGGGTCATTTTGCCGTGCGACCGCTGCCACCACGCTCCTCGCTCGGTGTTTGCACCGTGCTTGGTGCGGCCTTGGCGGTCTTGCTGACGTTCAGCTGCAGCAGATCCTCGGTCAACCTGGTCAGCTCGCGCTTGAGGGCGACCGGATTCAACGTCGCGTACTGCTGCTTGAGGCGGTTCTTCACCTTCTCGCTCACCGACTCGGAGGCCAGCATGCGGTGATACGGCGTCTGCGGGTCGTCATAGATGCGGCGCACCTTGCTGCCGGTGCGGGTTTTCTTCACCAGCTTCACCGAGGGATAGAAGAAGTTCACCAGCAGGCACAGCGGGCGGTATATCGCGTTGAGGGCAGCCAGTTCCCGGTCGGTGTCGTAACGCAGGTGGCCGACCGCCCGTCGCACCACGTGGCCATTCTTCTGCTCGACGTAGCAGGTGTCGTTCTTGCGATGCGGGCGACCCCGAGTGAACGTGATGCCGTGCGCTTCGCAATAGCGCAGCAAATGATGATTGATGAACTCGCTGCCGTTGTCGGTGTCGATCCCCCGCATCACGATCGGCAGGCTCTGCCGGGCAGCGTCGATCGCCTCGTGGGTCCAGCGCTGCGCCTTGTTCTGCACGCCGTACAGGTCGACCCAGCCGGTGTCAACGTCGGTGATGGTGAGCGTGTGGCAGAAGTCGCCTGACGCGTTGCCGCCTTCATGGCCCACCAAGTCGATCTCGAAGAAGCCCGGCTCCTGCTCGTCCCAGTCAGCGAAGGTTCGGATCGCGATCTGATCCTTCAGGAGGGTGCCCGGCTTGGTGTGCGTGCGACCCTTCAGGCGCAGCCGTGCGCGCTCCTGCTGCAGCAGCCGGTCGATGGTCGCGGCGCTGATGGTCTGCAGCTTGCCGCGCACCGCTGCGGTCAGCTCGATCTCGCCGAACGACTCCAGCGTCGGCAGCATGGTGCGCAGCACGACCACCAGGCGCTTGCCGCACATGCAGTCGAACACGTACCAGATCAGCTTCAGAGCGACCAGCACCTCCTGGTCGTAGCGCCGCGGTCGCACGCGGCGCTGGGCAGGCCGCGGACGCCCGACCACCAGCTTCACCAGTGTGCCGTCGACTCGCACCATGCGGGTCCGTCCCCACCAGGTCAACAGATGGATCGCGTACTTGCGCTGGTACCCGGTCGACTCGACGAACTCGTCGAGTATGCGCCCCTTCTCCTTCTTGCCCGCCCGACGATACCGCTGCGCGTGCTGCTCGGTGAGCTCTCGCCTTGAACTCATCTTCAACCCCATCTCCTCCGGAACCTCCTCACGTCCCTCGGAGAGGCTCCAACCGGACCCGGAAGGTCCAGCCCGTTCGGTTAGATTTTTAGATGAGGCATGCTTTCGCTACGGTTAGATTTTCGATGAGTCAATGCGGGTCGTTGTCGCCGTTCGGCCGCCCCACTATGATGGATCACGATGACTGCAGCGACCGATCGCGCCCGGCGCTACCGGCAGGACGGCATCCTGTACCCGATCGACCTGTTCAGCGGCGGCGAGATCGCCGGCTACCGGCGCGCGTTCGACCGCCTCGACGAGACCGAGGGCATCGACCGCCCGCAGGAGCGCAACCGCCAGCGCCACTTCGACCTGGAGTTCGTGTGGCGGATGGCGTCGCATCCCACGCTGATTGTGATCATGCAGGAACTGATGGGGCCGGATCTGCTGCTGATGGCCACCGATTTCTTCGTCAAATACGGCAGTCCGGATGCCGACGCGTTCGTGGCCTGGCACCAGGACGTGACCTACTGGGGGCTGGAGCCGCCCGACGCGCACACCGCCTGGATCGCGATCGACGACAGCGATGTCGACAACGGCAGCATGCGCGTCATCCCCGGCTCGCACCGGCGCGGCATCGTGACCCACGGCACCTCCGAGCGCGCCGGCAACGTGCTCAGCATCAACCAGGAGATCCCCGACGAGCTGGTCGACACCTCCGCCGCCGTCGACGTGGAGCTGCGCGCCGGCCAGATCTCGATCCACGACGGCCACCTGTTCCACGCCAGCCAGCCCAACCGCTCCCACCGGCGCCGCTGCGGCATGACGGTGCGCTTCATCCGTCCCGACGTGCGCCAGGCCACCGGAAACTCGCTCGGCTCCGACTGGCGTCCGATCCTGCTCGCCGGCGAGGACCGCCACCACAACTTCACCCTCGCCGAGCCTCCCTTTCCCGGCTGAGGCAGGCCAGCCCTCAGCCGGTGCGATGGTCCAGGACCACCTCCTTGAGATCAGCCGCGATCTCCCGATAGGCGGGATCTTCAACGCAGTTGTTCGATTCCCCCGGATCGCTCGTAAGGTCGTACAACTCGCAGGGCGTTTCCGAAGGCACGTGCAGGGTGAAGCGGAAGGCTTCATCGCGCACCCCGGTGAAATCGCCGATCGTCGAGAACACGTACTCGTGCCCGCCGGTGCCGCGTTCCAGCACCGGCAGCAATGACTGTCCGCGGGCGCCCTCGGGAGGCGCCACCTGCCCGATGTCCGCGATGGTCGAGACCACGTCGATCAACTGGGTGAGATCGCGGCACACCCCGCGGCTCCCGCGGTCCGGCGGACTGACGATCAGCGGAACCTGCACGGAACCCTCGTAGAAGGAGTGCTTTGCCCACAGGTGGTGTTCGCCGAGCATCTCGCCGTGGTCGGAGCTGTAGATGATCCACGTATTTGCCAGCTCTCCCTGCGCGTCGAGCGTCTCGATCACCTCGCCGATCTTCTGGTCGACGAGGGAGACGGCGCCCAGGTAGTGCCGGATGCCCTCGCGCACGAAGTCGTCCGTCATGGTCTGCACCTGGGAGTGGGCCTTGAGCCATGCCACCCTCTGCGCCCAGACCGGGTTGGTGGCCCGCGGCATCGTCATGTTCGGCAGTGCGATGTCGGCGTCGGCATAGTACGCGGCCCAGGTCGGGTCATCGAGCAGCGGAACGTGCGGTTGCACGAAGCCCAGGTGGAGATAGAACGGCTTGCCGGAATCGCGCGACCTCAGCCAGCCGATCGCGTGATCGGCAATGAAGCTGGACAGCTCGCACTCCTGCGGCAGCACGCTGGTCTCGCCGCGCCAGTGGGTGGGCGTGAGCCGGAAGATCCCCCGGATCTGTTCCTGGTGCGCCTCCAGTAGCCCGCGCGCTTCCAGGAAGTCCATGTACGGGCTGTTCAGGTGGCTCGCAACATGGCTGTACCGGTCGTACTCCTCCATCACGTAATCCCACCCGAAACGCTTCAGGAAGTCCTCGAACTGCCGCGTATCGAAACGCTCGCCGCGTTCTCTCGCCTCCACGGAACCGGGCCGACCGTGATAGTGCGTCTTGCCGATCGACGCGGTCTCGTAGCCGCCGCCCCGCAGTTGCTTCATGATCGTCGGCCAGGCGGGTTTGAACGGACTGTCGTGCACCGTGTCTCCGCGGCGAGCGGTGACATTGTCGGTGAAGCCGAGTTCATGCGCGTAGCGCCCGGTGACCATGGTGGCCCGGCACGGCATGCACACCGGACACTGCGACCAGGTCCGCTCGAAGCGCATGCCCCGATCCGCCAGCCGGTCCAGGTTCGGCGTGCGCACCAGCGGATGCCCGCCACAGCCGAGCACGTCGTGGCGGTGCTGATCGCTGAACACGAACAGGATATTGGGCTTCCTCGCCATCGCCCCTCCTCCCTCGGGAAGTGACGATCATACTACGCCCGGTCGGAGACGAGTTGAGCAGGTTGACCGTGGTGCTACCCGGTAGTACCCTGCACTTGTGGCGGTGAAGTCCTCGATTTCACTTACCGACGAGCAGCACGCGTTTGCGCGAGCACTGGTCGAGGCGGGGCGCTATTCCAGCGTCAGCGCCGTCCTGCAGCAGGGCGTCGAACTGCTGCGGCGGCGAATGGACGCCGAGGAGTTGGAGACCGCGGCGCTGCGCGAGCTGCTGTCCCGCCGCCGTGGCGGCGAGGTGGTCAGCGCGGAGCGGATGGACACCCTGCTCGGCACCATGATTGCCGGCAAGCGCCGCGCGCATGGCCTTCCGTCTTGAGTTCGCGGCCGACGCCGAACGCGACTTCGGGCTGATATTCGATCATCTGCTGCGCAGCTACCTCGGCTTCGGCGAGCGCCCCGAGAGCGCGCTCGATCATGCCGGGGCGCGGACACTCGATATCCGCGCGGCTGCCGAACGCATCCTGGACGCTCCCCAGCGGGGCGAACGCAATGGCGGCGACATCCTGCCCGGGTTGCGGCACCTCGCCATCGGACGTGCGATCTACTGGTTCGACGTCGACGAGTCGCGCGCGGCGGTGCGCGTCCTGGCCGTGTTCTTCGGCGGCCAGGATCATGTCCGCCACATGATGGCCCGGCTGCTCCAGGACTGAGGCGAGTCAGCGATCCACCGCGGCCGCGCGGTTGACGGCTGGTCGGGCGCGTGCGACAGTGGTCCTTTGAGGTTCAAGGAATACGGATGAAGCGCCGCGATACGGGCCGCAAGAAGATACTCAAGGAACCGTCGCGAGCGCGGCGTGGGCCGGTGAGTCACGCGCCGCGCGTCTCGATTGCAGATTCGCCGACTCTGTTTGGCCGCCTGCATTAGGGCAAGAGAGTAGGCAGGGAACGGCAATTCACTTCGCGATACTCTCGACAACGAAAGCGAGGTTACGAGATACCTGATGAAACGAGTGTCAATACTATTTGTGCTGTTGCTGCTGTTCTCGGCGGCAGCCGCGAGCGCGGACAATTACATGGAGTCGCCATCGCTGACGGCGAGAGTGAGCTCCGGTGACCTGCCTCCGGTGGAAGACCGGCTCCCGGCTCAACCCGTGGTGTTCGACGCTTCCTGGAACGACGTGCCGACGGAAGACCTGGACTTCCAGGTGGGCAAGTACGGCGGCACCCTGCGAGCCGTGCGCACCCACCCGAACTGGGATGCGGACGTGTGGGCCATGTTGAAGGAGACCCTGGTTGCGTCACCCGGCTGGATGGACGCCAATCCGAAGGACCTGCGCGGCAACGTGATCCTGGACTACGAGGTTTCCGCGGATGGCACCACCTTCACCTTCACCATGCGGGAAGGGCTGAAGTGGTCGGACGGTGTTCCCGTTACCACCGAGGACGTGCGCTTCACCTACGAAGACGTGCACATGAACGACGAGTTGGGGGAATTCGGCTGGGACATCCTGCAACAGTGGATGAGGACCAGGAACCAACCCGACGGCGAGCCGATGCTGGTTGAGGTGATCGACGACTACACCTTCCAGGTGAGCTTTCCGGAGTCCTATCCCGGCTTCATCAACAGCCTGGCGGTGTTCTGGGGCACCTACCGCGACTTCCTGAAGCCGAAGCATCACCTGATGAACTTCCACGCCGAGTATGCCTCCGCGGACAAGCTGGAGGACGCGCTCGCCGAGGCCGGGTTGGAAGAAGGCGAATGGTACAAGCTGTTTCTCCAGGAGGACCACAATACCTGGGAGAAGACCAACACCACCGCCGACGGTTTCCCGAGCCTGTGTCCGTGGATCATTGCCGACGTGACGCCGACGGTAACGCTGTGGGAACGCAACCCGTACTACTTCAAGGTCGACTCGGATGGGCAACAGCTCCCCTACATCGACCGGGTGCGGTCGGAGTACGTCACCGACCGGGAGACCATCAACCTGAAGATCGTGGCCGGCGAACTGGACATAGTCGAACGCGAGGCGGGCGGACCCAACCTGCCGTTCTTCAAGGAGAACGAGGAGCGCGGCGGCTACAACGTGACCCTGCTGCAGCAGCACTTCGCCCCGGTCGACATCTACCTGAACATGACCCACGCGGACCCGGTGTGGCGCGGGCTCGCGCAGGACCTGCGTTTTCGGCAGGCGTTGAACATGGCGATCAACCGCCAGGACATCATCGACAAGGTGTTCTACGGGTTCGCCTCACTGCCCGAGGTGGTGCCGAGCGCATACGACCCGGCGCGCGCGAATGCGCTCCTCGATGAAATCGGCTTGACGGCGCGCGACTCGGACGGCAACCGGTTGGGTCCGGACGGCAACCCGCTCATGATACCGATCGAGTGGGCGCCGGAGTCGCCGGACTTCCAGCCGGTGGTCGAGTTGCTGACCCGGGACTGGACGGAACTGGACCTCGACGTGACGCCGAAAGAGCTGCAGCAGGACCTGCTCCATGAGCGGGAGCGGTCGAACGAGATCAAGATCAGCCTGAACTGGGACGACCTGGAGAAGTGGTGGCTGTTCGCCACCATCTGGGGCTCGCCGAGATTCGCCACCCATTCGTGGCACCTGTGGTACACGAGCGGCGGCGAATCGGGGGAGCAGGGCCCCGACTGGGTGTACGAGTTCTTCGACCAGATCGCCGAGGTGCGGTCGTCTTCCTACGAGGACGCGCAGCGGCTGGTGAAGGGCGCGCAACAGATCATGTACGACAACATCCTCTACATCCCGACCGTGCAGAAGCTCAGGAAGCCGCTCCTGACTTCCGTCAACCTGGGCAACGTGCCGACCAGCGGCATGGTCCTGGTGGGCGTGAACAGCGGCGAGCAACTCTTCTTCAAGTAGCCGGAGTTCGGCTACTCGTGAACGCGTGGCGCCGGGGCCGGGAGCCTCGGCGCCACCACCGCGGCAACACGGTAACGGAGCGTGGTAGGGTATATATTCGGCCGTATCCTTCAGGTCGTACCGCTGTTGATTGCCCTGTCCATCGTCAGCTTTCTGATCATCGAGCTGCCGCCCGGCGACTACCTGACCTCCCTCATCCTGCGCCTGGAGCAGTCCGGCAAGCAACTCAACGACGAAGAGGTGCTGCGCCTGAAGAAACAGTACGGCCTGGACCGGTCTGCCGCCGTCCGCTACTCGATGTGGATGTGGAACATCCTCAGCGAGGGGGATTTTGGCCGTTCCTTTACGTGGCAAAGACCGGTGGCCGAGGTGATCACCGAGCGCATCGTGCTGACCATGGTGATATCGATAGCCACCCTGCTGTTCACCTGGGTGGTGGCGGTGCCGGCGGGCATCTACTCGGCGGTGCGGCAGTACTCTCCGTTCGACTACGCTGCCACGTTCTTCGGCTTCATCGGGCTGTCGATCCCGAACTTCCTGCTGGCGCTGATCCTGATGTGGCTGGCGTTCAATTATCTCGACGTGGCGGTCACGGGACTGTTCTCGCCCGAGTACGCGGATTCCGACTGGAGCCTGGCCAAGGTCGGCAACATGCTCAGCCACATCTGGGTGCCGATTCTGGTCATAGGCACCGCCGGGACGGCGGGGATCATCCGGGTCATGCGGGGCTGCCTGCTGGATGAACTGCGCAAGCAGTACGTTATCACGTCGCGAGCGAAGGGGTTGGCAGAGGCCAGGCTGCTGTTCAAGTACCCGGTGCGGGTCGCGGTCAATCCGCTGATCAGCACCATCGGCTGGCTGTTGCCGGCGATCATCTCCGGCGAGACGATCACCGCGATCGTCCTGAATCTCCCGACCTCCGGGCCGATGCTGTTCCAGGCGCTGCTGGCGCAGGACACCTACCTGGCGGCGAGCTTCGTGCTGATCCTGGCATTCCTGACCATCATCGGTACCTTGATCTCGGACCTTATGCTGGCCTGGCTGGATCCGAGAATCAGGTACGAGGGTGTTTCCCGGTGAGGTCGACCGCCGCTCCGACCGAGCGCGAGGAGCGTTACTACGTCGCCTCTCAGTGGAGCCTGATCTGGAGGAACTTCAAGAAGCACCGGCTCGGGTTGGCGGCGCTGCCGGTACTTGGCTGCCTGTACTTTCTGGCGGTGTTCGGCGAGTTCATCAGCGCCTACACGCCGGTGACCTACTTCCGGGACCGGGAGAACGTGCCGCCGCAGGGGATCCACTTCGTTCGCCCCGACGGTTCCTTTCAGTTGCGCCCGTTCATCTACGGGTTGACCAAGGAGATGGATCCCGACACGTTCCGGCAGGTCTACCGGCGCGATGAGACAAGCATCGTTCCGCTGCGGTTTTTCGTGGCCGGTGAACCGTACAAGATGTGGAACCTGTTCCATGCCGATCTGCACCTGTACGGCGCCGAGGGCGAAGCCGTGCTGCTGTTCGGTTCCGACCGGTTGGGACGGGATCTCCTGACCAGGGTAATCTACGCGTCGCGCATCTCGCTGACCGTGGGGCTGGTCGGCGTGGTCATGACGTTCGTGTTCGGGATGGTTCTGGGCGGCATGTCCGGTTATTTCGGCGGTGTGGTCGACACCGTGGTGATGAGGGCGATCGACTTCGTGATCTCGTTGCCCACCATCCCCCTGTGGATGGCGCTGGCCGCGGCGCTCCCGGAGAGCTGGAGCTCGATCCAGATCTACTTCGCCATCACGCTCATCTTCTCGGTGATCGGGTGGGCCGGCCTGGCGCGCGTGATACGGGGCAAGCTGCTGGCGTTGCGGGAGGAGGACTTCGTGATGGCGGCGAAGATCGCCGGCGCCTCCAACGCCAGCATCATTGCCCGGCACCTGCTGCCGTCGTTCGCCAGCTATCTGATCGTGAACCTCACCATCGCGGTACCGTCGATGATCCTGGGCGAAACCGCGCTGAGTTTCCTCGGCCTGGGGATCCGGCCGCCGTCGGTGAGCTGGGGCACGCTGCTGCAGGACGCCCAGAAGCTGCAGGTGCTGGCCCATCAACCGTGGCTGCTGATACCGTGCATCTTCGTGATCGTGACCGTATTGATGTACAATTTCCTCGGCGACGGACTGCGCGATGCGGCTGATCCCTATCGATAGGATCGATGACGATAATTCGGAGGAACAACTTGACGGTGGAAAATGACGGCACGTCCAGGCAGATCGAGAGATTGGCGCGCCTGATTCCGAAGGCGAGAGAGCTGCGCGAGCAGTACCAGGAGGATCCGCACCGGCCGGCGTACCATTTCGTCGCCCCGGAAGGCATCTGCCACCCGTTCGATCCGCAGGGGTGCATCTACTGGAAGGGCAGGTACCACATGTTCTACGCCTACCAGGTGGAGGAGGTGGGCGTGTGGGCGCA
The DNA here is from genome assembly GCA_965208575.1 of Spirochaetia bacterium. Classification (GTDB taxonomy): domain Bacteria; phylum Spirochaetota; class Spirochaetia; order SZUA-6; family Bin103; genus Bin103. Next base: position 851,421 of record CBDBOV010000005.1, read on the forward strand.
CGCCTCCAGTGCCGACCTGGTGCACTGGATCCATCATCCGATACCGTTGGGGGTGTCGCCGGGAGACCCGGAGGAACAGGTGTACGCCGGCGGCTCGCTGATCGACAAGGATGGCGTGCCCACCATGATCTACCACGGGGTGAACGCCGGCACCTGCATTGCCACGAGCACCGACGATGGCTTGATCCATTGGACAAAGCACCCCGCAAATCCGGTCATCCCCAAGCCGAAGGAGGGTGAAGTGGGCCACGGCACGTACCACGTGTGGGACACCTGCGGCTGGCTGCACGGGGATACCTACTACTCCATCTGCGGGAACCACCCGTTCGAGCCGCCCAAGTCGGACGGCGACGCAGCCTACCTGTTTCGCTCCGACGACCTGGTCAACTGGGAGTACGTGCACCCATTCTACCGGTCCGACCGGCGCTGGACGGAGGAGTACGAAGACTGCTCCTGCCCCGACTTCTTTCCGATCGGCGACAAGTACATGCTCATGTTCATCAGCCATACCCACGGCACCCAGTACTACCTCGGCAGCTACGACGGCGAGCGCTTCGTGCCCGAGCGCCATGCCCGGATGAGCTGGGCGGGCGGGCCGTTGTTCGCGCAGGAAAGCCTGCTCGATGGCGACGGCAGGCGCATCGTCTGGGCATGGGTGTTCGAGTCCCGGTCGCGGAACGCGCAACTGGCCTCCGGCTGGGCCGGGGTGATGAGCCTCCCCCGGGTGCTGTCTCTGGGCCGGGATGACACGCTGCTCATCGAACCTGCCGAGGAATTGCAGATGCTCCGGCGGAATTACCGCCGGCGGGAGGGTCTGGGCCTGGCAGAGGGATTGGAAGTGAGATTGGAGGGGATCGACGGGGACTGCCTGGAGCTCGCCCTCGACGTGGATGATCCGTCCGGTCGGAAGTTCGGCGTGATGGTGCGTTGTGCTCCGGATGGCGAAGAGCAGACCCGGATTTTGTTCGACGACGAGACACGGACCCTGCAGGTGGACACGTCGCGTTCCAGCCTGAGCCCGGAGATCGTGCAGCCGTGGCCGCAGCACGGCACCTCGTTCTCGCCCAATCCGCTGGACGGGAGGGAAGACGTCCGGATCCAGAAGGCGCCCTTCGAGTTGGCGCCGGGCGAGCCGCTCAGACTGCGGATTTTCCTGGATCGCTCCATCCTGGAGGTGTTCGCCAACAGCCGGCAATGCGTGACGCAGCGGATCTACCCGACGCGAGGCGACAGCATGGGAGTGCGGCTGTTCAGCGAGAAGGGGCGTGTTTCGGTACGGTCCATCGAGGCCTGGGACATGGCCGCGGCCAACCCCTGGTAGGCGCGGCATCGGGAGAGCAATGCAATGGAAGCACCCCGGTACTACGATCGGCGAGACATGGCGCCGTGTTCGACGCTGCATTTCCGCCCGGAAGGGGCGCTGGTGGGGGATGCGTCGTTCTTCCGGGACGGCGACGAGTGTCACATCTTCTACCTGAGCAAGCGCAGCGACGATCCGCCGCGGCTGCCGACCTGCCAGCTCGATCACGCGGTCAGCAAGGACCTGCTGCACTGGGAGCGGCTGCCCACGGCGCTGTTTCCGGGCAAGCCGGGGGAGCCCGACGACGACGGCATCGGCGGCTGCACCATCGTCCATCGGGACGGCAGGTATCACATGTTCTACGCCGGAACCAACCCCCAGGTCACCTATCACGCGGAGAGCCGTGACCTGATCGAGTGGCGCAAGGATGCCCCGCTGGAACCGGTGATCGTGCCCGATCCGCGCTGGTACATGGCGCACGACGCGGCGGTAGAGGATCCGTACAACGAGCGCGGCTGGCGGGATCCGTTTCTGTTTGTCGACGACAAGCGCGGGCGCTACGTGATGACGGTGACGGCACGGCGCAACCGGGGACCGTGGCGGGAGCGGGGCTGCGTTGCCTGGGTGGTCAGCGCGGACCTCACCGGCTGGGAGGTGCAGCCGCCTCTCTACGCTCCTTCGCTGGGGATGAACCTGGAGGTTACCGAGCTGTTCGAGATGGATGGCCGCTACTACCTGATTTTCTGTCATGGCGAGACCAACACGACGCGCTACCGGGTGGCGGATCGCGTGGAGGGTCCGTACCGGTGTCCGGTGGATGACGTGCTGCTGCCGAATTACATGTACGCGCCGCGGACGATTGAACGGCACGGGAAGCGCTACCTGATCCCCTGGGTGGCGGACCGCCTGAACGGCAGCGACGACAACCGGTCGGAGTTCGGCGCCGAAGGCGTTACCTGGGGCGGCGCGCTGGGAACCCCGCAGGAGATGCGCTGCCTCCCGGACGGCAGGCTTGCGCTGTTCTACCCGGACATCGTGGCAGGACTGTCAGGTGCGCAGACGGTAGGTGCAGGCAGCCTCGACCATCTGCAGGCCGAGCGGGGCGAGTGGCAGCGGCATGGAGAGACCGTACTGGCGTCGTGCGAGGAGGGAATGGCGCGCGGACTGGTGGCCGCGCGCGGACAGGACTTCCTGCTCTCGTGCGGTATCAAGGTGAGCCGCGGCGTGGCCGCGGGACTGATCCTGCGCGCCGGTGAAGGGGGAGAGGCCGGCTACTACCTGCGCCTGGAACCGGCACTGAAGAACGTCTCCTTGTGGAGGTATCCGCGGCCCTGGTTCTTTTCCCGGCCACTGGCGTTCCGGGTAGTGCCCGATCTGGACTACGGGCAAACGAGAGAGGTGAAGGTAATCCTGCACCGGCACGTGCTCGACGTATACCTGGATGACCGCCACGTCCTGAGCCGCGCCGTGTACGATTACCGGGATGGGCAATTCGGATTGTTCGTGGAAGACGCCGCGGCAGAGTTCGGACCTCTTGCTGCGAATACACTCAAGGAGTGATGAACTTGGGTAAGGCGCACCAGGGAACGGGTAGTGCGTCAGTTTACTTCGGGGAGATGGTTGACTACCTTCGGGCGTCGTCTGAACTCTGCCATGCCCCTGTTATCCGGTCGCTTCGCTGGGGTGGTCGATCACGTCCCCGCCCAACTCGCGCACAGCCTGCGCCACGTCCTGCACGTGGTCGCTAAGCGCATCCAGCTTTGCCCCGTGGTCGGCCAGAATCGTGCCGTGGTCGGCCTGCGTCGCCTCCACGCGCACCAGTCGGTCCCGTAGCTCAAGCAGCAATTGGTCCCGCTCCGCGTCCGTCATGCACCGAATGTACCACTCCCTCACCAGCCGTTGCAATATCTTAGCCATTGCCCGACACTGCCTCCCACACAGCGATGGCCACTGACCCGAATGCCGGGTCGCGTGGTCGAATAGAACAGCCCAACGGCGAGGCAGGGGTAGCTCCTTCGGCTCCGGGTGAATAGTCAGGGTCCGTTACACGCACGAGTGCGTCAGTGGTCTGTCGCCGTGTAACCTCCGGATGTCTCGGGTTGCGCCTTGAAGGGCGGGCAGAGCTGTACTACCAGGGAACGGGGGAACAGGAATGGCAAGCGGTGACAGGGCTGCGCTGATAACGGGGTCGGGCCGCAACATGGGGCGCGCGTGTGCTAAGGAGCTGGCGTCGATGGGATTCAACATCGTGGTCAACGGTTCTCGCAACAGGGACGACTGCGAGCGGGTCGCGGACGAGGTGCGGGCGATCGGCACCGACGCGCTGATCGTCATGACGGATGTCGGCGACCGGGCGGCGGTCAACGACATGGCCGACCGGGCGCTGCAGGCGTTCGGGCGCATCGACGCGCTGTACAACAACGCGGCGATCCGGCCGGGCTCCACCTTCCTCGACATGAGCGACGACGACCTGGCGCGGGTCATGAACGTGAACTTCCACGCCGCCGTCTGGCTCGCGCGCGCGTTTCTGCCCGGCATGGTCGAGAACAAGTGGGGCCGCATCGTCAACAATGCCGGCACCAACTCGCTGCTCGGCACCGCCGGTCGGCCGCACGTTGCCATGGCCAAGCATGCCGCCTGGGGGCTGACCAAGGCCCTGTCGCGCGAGTTCGGGCCGCTGGGCGTGACCGCGAACATGATCTCTCCCGGCACCTTCCCCGACGAGGACGAGGATGCCGCGGGCTCCGAACGCTACCAGGCCCTGCTGCGGCAGATTCCGGTCGGCCGCCTCGGTGTGCCCGAGGACATCGCCGCCGTGGTCGGCTTGCTGTGCTCCGACCGGGGCGGCTTCATCAACGGCCAGTTGATCGCCGTGAACGGCGGCGTGGTCGGCTGACCGCTCACGCGCTTGACGGTTGGCGGGCGTGTGATAAGGTGACTTCTTCCAACGAGCACGGGCAGCGGGATCCAGTCCCGAACCCGAGAACAAGGAGGAGTACGTTATGACTCCGAGACTCATGTTGCTGACGCTGGCGTTCGCGCTGGCGGCTACCGTTGCGTTCGCCGCCGCCGACAGCGAGGAGGCGGCCGCTACCGAGAAGGAGATGGTGCTCGACCCCACCACCGGGGAGATGATCACCGCGCCCGAGTATGGCGGCACCATCACCTACGGGCGCACCGGCACCGGCGAGCACTGCGATGCCTGGGCCAACAGCGGCTGGTCGCATCACTTCGTCGGCGTGGTCACCGAGCAGCTCACCATCGCGGACTGGGGGATCGACCGCAGCGTGAACGACCTGCGGCTCTTTTCCTATCCGTTATCCGTCATGAAGGGGCAGTTGGCCGAGCGTTGGGAAGCGCCGGATGCGACCACCTTCATCTTTCACATCCGCTCCGGCGTTCACTGGCACGACAAGGCGCCGATGAACGGTCGCGAACTGACCGCCGGCGACGTCGAGTTCAACTATCACCGCATCCTGGGGCTCGGCAGTGGCTTCACCGAAGCCTCGCCGCACGCCGGCCAATACCCCAAGATGGAATCGGTGACGGCCACCGACGCATCGACGGTGGTGTTCAAGCTGGCGGAGCCGGACCACGTCTCGCCCCTGAAGCCGGTTCCGCAATACGGCGGCGGATTCGGGCTGTTCAACATGTGGATTGCCTGGATCTACCCGCCGGAGGTGATCCAGGAGCACGGCGACATCCAGGACTGCACGAACCTGGTCGGCACCGGGCCGATGGAACTGACCGACCTGGTGGAAGGCAGCTCCGTGACCTGGACCAGGAACCCCAACTACTGGGGGTTCGACGAGAAGTTCCCGGACAACCGCCTGCCCTACGCCGACGAGATCGTCACCCTGATCATGCCGGATCCGGCGGCGCGAATCGCGGCCCTGCGCTCGGGGCAAGTCGACATGTTGTGCAACTGCGGCGACAGCCAGTTGCGGTCGATCGACCAGGTCGACAGCCTGCAGAAGACCGATCCCCACATCCGGATGTGGGAGCGCCCCGGTCGATCCGACAACGCATTCCGGTTCATTACCGTGGGCCGGCCGCCGTTCAACGACATCCGGGTGCGCCAGGCCCTGCAGATGGCGATAGATCGGGAGACGATCGCCAACACCTACTTCAAGGGGTTTGCGGACCCCACGCCGCACGGACTTTTGCACAACGACGGCCCCTACGGGACGCCGTTCGACGAGTGGCCGGAGGAGATCGCGCAGTACTACCGCTACGATCCGGAGCGCGCCCGGCAGCTCCTGGCCGAGGCGGGCTATCCCGACGGTTTCAAGACCGAACTGAAGTACTTCGAACGCTATGACGCGAACTACGCGGAGCTGGTCATCGGCTACTGGGCTGAGATCGGCGTCGACGTCGAGATGAGCATCCATGGCGCCGCGGAGGTTCTGGCGATCGCCCGCGAGCACACCTCGGACGGAATTGCACACGGCGAAAACTCCAACCCGACCTCGGATGTTTCAAACCTGGAGTCGTTCTACCGCTCCAATTCCCCCTACGGCTTGAACAACGATGGATTGGGCGTCAACGATCCGCACATGGACGAGCTGATCGACGCCGCCAAGGCGGCTAACACGATGGAGGACATCGTTCGGCTCACCAAGGAGGCGAATCTGTACGCGCTGGGCCAGCACTGGCACATCGACGGTCCCGGTCCGGTCCCGCAGTTCAACGTCGCCCAGCCATGGATCAAGAGCTACAACGGCGAGGTGTCGATCGGCGTTGGGCAATTCACCACGATCCTGACCCGTCTGTGGATCGACCAGGATCTGAAGCGGGAGATGGGTTTCTGACGCTGACGTAGCAGCTTCACTGTTGGCACTTGACCAAGTGGGATGGCGGTGCATGCCGCCGTCCCACTGTTGAGCGTTCCTGCAATGCGAACGTACATCATCCGCCGCGTCCTGCTGCTGATCCCGACGTTCCTGCTGCTGACGGTCCTGGTGTTTCTCTCGGTGCGCTTCCTGCCCGGCGATGTCGTCGACGCCATGATGGCGCGGGTGGCGCAGGACCAGGGCGGGACGGCGCACTTCGACCGCGAGGCCGTCGAGCGCATGCTCGGGCTGGACGTGCCGGCGCCGGTGCAGTACGTGCGCTGGCTGGGCGGCATCGTCCTGCGCGGCACGCTGGGCGACTCGCTGTTCGGCGGCGCCACCGTCGAGGCGAAGATCATCGGCCGGCTGGCGATTACCGTCGAGCTGGGTGTGCTGTCTATCCTCATCGGGCTGGTGATCGCCGTGCCGGTGGGCATCTACTCGGCGGTGCGGCAGGACACGGCGGCCGACTACGCCGGCCGCTCCATCGCCATCATCGGCCTGGCGACGCCCAACTTCTGGCTCGCCACCCTGGTGCTGACCTTCCCCGCCATCTGGTGGGCGTGGGCGCCGCCGCTGCGCATGGTGGCGTTCGCCGACGACCCGCTGCGCAACCTCGGCCACATGCTTGCTCCGAGCCTGATTCTGGGCACCTTCCTGTCGGCCACCGTGATGCGCATGACGCGCACCATGATGCTGGAGGTGCTGCGCCAGGACTTCATCCGCACCGCCTGGGCGAAGGGACTGCGGGAGCGTTTGATCATCCTGCGCCACGTGATCAAGAACGCGCTGATCCCGGTGGCGACGCTGATCGGCCTGCAGCTCCCGATCCTGGTCGGCGGCTCGGTGATCATGGAGAACATGTTCGCGCTGCCGGGGCTGGGGCGGCTGATGCTGGAGGCGCTGAGTGTGCGCGACTACCCGCTGGTGTCGGGCATCAACCTGTTCTTCGCCACGGCGGTGATGACGATCAACCTGTTGATTGACATCCTGTACGGCTACCTGGACCCGCGGGTGCAGTACCGGTGAGCGTGCAGCCCAAGCCGCGGGCTTTTCTGCTCGACCTGCTGCGGCGGCTGGTGGGGGAGCGGCCGCTGGGAGCGGCGAGCGCGGCGGTGATCCTGCTGCTGGCGGTGGTCGCCATCCTGGCCGACGTCCTGGCGCCCTTTCCGTTCGCCGAGATGCACCTGGTCGACCGGCTGGGCGACCCTTCGGCCACCTACCTGCTGGGCACCGACCAGCTCGGCCGCGACGTGTTGAGCCGGCTGGTGTACGGCGCCCGCACCTCGCTCGGGGTGGGCTTCGCCGCTACCGTGCTGAGCACGCTGGCGGCGCTGCTGGTGGGCGGCGTGGCCGGCTTCGTGGGCGGCAAGCTGGACATCCTGGTGCAGCGCTTCGTGGACGCGTGGATGTCGTTCCCCGGCCTGCTACTGCTATTGACGATCATTACCATCGTCGGCCAGGGCATCCTGCAGATCATCGTGGTGCTCGGGGTTACCTCCGGCATCGGCAACTCGCGGGTGATCCGCAGCGCCGTGATCGGCATCAAGGAGAACGCCTACTTCGAGAGCGCGCGCGCCATCGGCGGCAGCGTGTGGCACACGCTGCGGCGGCACGTGTGGCCCAACATCACGGCGCCGGTGATCGTGGTGTTCTCGATCACCATTGGCGGCATCATCATCGCGGAGGCCAGCCTGAGCTTCCTGGGGTTCGGGCTGCCGACCACGGTGCCGAGCTGGGGCGGCATGCTGAGCCGGGAGGGGCGCCAGTTCATGGAGATGGCGCCGCGGCTGGCGATGTGGCCGGGGGTGGCGCTGACGCTGGTGGTATACTGCCTGAACATGTTCGGCGACGCGGTGCGCGACCTGCTCGACCCGCGGCTGCGCGGCAGCGGCTCCGGCGCCGCCGGCCTCGGCACCGGCGGCATGAGCGCCCGCGCCATCGAAGGCGCCCGCCGCGCCCTGCAAAAGGCCAACCGCTCCACCTGACACGCCGCCACGGTCATTCCGGCCCCGACCGGAACGGCAGGCGGTCAACCGACCGGCTCACCGGCGGTCGTACGCCGAACGCCGGTGGGCAACACGCACAACCAGCACGATCAGCGCCGTGTGCTGCACCTCGTACACCACGCGATATTGTCCCACGCGCAGGCGGCGCAGACCGCGCAGATCGCCCTTCAGGACATCTCCTGCAGCGGGTTTTCGCGCAGGCCGTCGACGGCATGAATGATGCGCAGGCGCTCGGGCTTTGGCACACGGCGCACCTCCCTCTCAGCTTGGCGCTTGATCCGAATCGAGTAGCTCACGCTTGACCTGATCCCAGTCCAAAACCTCGTCGGTCGGATCCTGCAATCTTGTCAGAGCAACGCCCAGATCGTCGAAATCCTCGAGATAGCGCTCCACGGCCTGGCGGACGACCTCGGCACGACTACGGTTCAGGATGCGCGCTGCCGAGTCGAGCGCTTCGACGACGGGGTCGGGCATTCGAGCAGTTACCTGGGCCATGCAGATTCCTCCGAGTAAAGTCGTTGGGATCAGAGTGATGTCGATGCCATTATCCTCTCCGGCACCGGCTGTCGATGCGCGAAGGCGGGATGGAGCACTTCGACCGCGCGGCGGGGTCAGACGCCCGGGTCGCGCGAGTTCCGGAGCGCGGTAAGGAACTCCGCCTCATCGGCACAGCCCAGCGCCGCCGCCAGCAGCGCCTCCTCGGTCGCCGCGGCAATCGCTCCCGTAGCGGCGGAGAACCTCGCCGACAATTCGATGCCCCGTGACCGCAGGATCTGACGGACCATCAGCGCGCGACCCTCCGCGCGACCCTCCGCGCGACCTTCCGCGCGACCCTCAGCACGGCCTTCCGCGCGACCTTCTTCGTGGCCTGCCGCACGCCCCGCCTCGTGGCCATGCTCGAAACCCTGGCGCCGTTGCGAGCGCAGCAGCGGGTCATCGTCCGGGCCGGTGCCTTCGCGCTCACCGAGCACCGTTGCAACCCGTTCCACCGCCGCGCTCGTCTGCGCCGACGGCACCGGCTCGTTCAGCGCCAGGTGAATCTCCTCGGCCCGCCAGCCGGGAAACGCCCGGCTATCGGACGCGATCTGGAACCGGCCACGCTCCAGCAGGTGAATGGTCAGTCCCGGGCGGCGCCGGTGCGGGCGGCTCGGCGACGGCGTGTCCGGCACCTCCACCCACACCTCCGGGAAGCCCCACGATTCGTACAGCGCGAGCTTGCCGCGGTGCACGTCGGTGGTGTGATCCACCTCCAGCACCACGTCGGGAAAGTCGTCCTCGCCCACCACCATGGCGGCTCCCGGCAGCTTGGCGCGCGCCGGATGCAGGTACACCGACTCGTCGGCCTGCATGATGCGCCGCGGTTCGCCGCCGGGGTCGCGCAGCAGCAGGTCCATCGAGCCGTACGATTCGATCGGCGACCCGCGCACCCGGCCGACCATCTCGGCCAGGCGCGTCACCAGGCGCGACCGGCGCTCGTGATAGGAAGTGGTGGGCTCGCTGATCCAGGCGGTCTCGGAGGCCGCGTCCCAATACTCGAGCCGCCCCTCGAAGCGTTCGATCTCGGTGCGCGGCAGGTGGACCGGCTTGCAGCCCGGAAACTCCGGCGACTGGACGGGCTCGGCGGGCCGGGGTTGCGCTGCCTGGTAGCGCCCGGTGGGCGGTGCTTTGGTGCTGGACATGGCGCAGCGTAGCCCATCTCGCACGGGCGTGCAAACCAAACGTTCCAGATACGCAGGAGCGCGCGACCTGCACGACCCGTGGCTGCGCGGCAGCGGCTCCGGCGCCGCCGACCTCGGCACCGGCCGCATGAGCGCCCGCGCCATCGAATGCGCCCGCCGCGCCCTGCAAAAGGCCAACCGCTCCAGCTGACGACGTACGCTCCGGTGACTGTCGGCTGACCGGGTGAGGTCAGCCGCGCTGGTCGCGCAATCGGCGGAGCGCGGCCAGGAAGTCGGTCTCATCCGTGCAGCCGAGCGCCGCCTCCAGCAGCACCTCCTCGGATGCCGCGGCGAATGCGTCGGCGGCGGCCGGGAACCTCGGCGACACCGCGATGCCCCGTGACAGCAATATCTGACGGACCATCCGCGCCCGGCCATGCTCGAACCCTTGGCGCCGTTGCGAGCGCAGCAGCGGGTCATCGTCCGGGCCGGTGCCTTCCCGCGCACCGAGCGCCGCGGCAACCCGTTCCACCGCCGCGCTCGTCTGCGCCGACGGCACCGGCTCGTTCAGCGCCAGGTGAATCTCCTCGGCCCGCCAGCCGGGAAACGCCCGGCTCTCGGTTGCAACCCGGAACCGGCCGTGCTTGAGCAGGTGAATGGTCAGTCCCGGGCGGCGCCGGTGCGGCCGGCTCGGCGACGGCGTGTCCGGCACCTCTACCCACACTTCCGGGAAGCCCCACGACTCGTACAGCGCCAGCTTGCCGCGGTGCACGTCGGTGGTGTGATCCACCTCCAGCACGACGTCGGGAAAGTCGTCCTCGCCCACCACCATGGCGGCCCCCGGCAGCCTGGCCTGCGCGGGATGCAGGTACACCGACTCGTCGGCCTGCATGATGCGCCGCGGTTCGCCGCCGGGGTCGCGCAGCAGCAGGTCGGTCGAGCCGTACGACTCGATCGGCGAGCCGCGCACTTCGGCGATGCGCTCGGCCAAGCGCGTCAGGAGGCGCGACGGTCGCTCGTGGTAGGAGGTGGCGGGCTCGCAGATCCAGGCGGTCTCGGTGGCAGAATCCCAGTACTCGAGCCGTCCCTCGAAGCGTTCGATCTCGGTGCGCGGCAGGTGCACCGGCGTGCAGCCCGGGAACGCCGGCGGCCCGGCGGGCTCGGCGGGCCGGGGTTGCGCTGCCTGGTAGCGCCCGGTGGGCGGTGCTTTGGTGCTGGCCATGACGCCAGCGTAACCGATCTCGCGCAGGCATGTAAACCGAACGTTCCAGATATGCAGCTTACCCGTAGCTGCTCGATCGGCGTTCGTCCGCCATGTGGTGCCCCGGTTCAGAGCTGCTCCTCGATCCACCTGTCATCGTGCGCGCGGTACGAGTGGAGATCACTCCATCAGTCGGACAAGCCCATGCAAAGAGCAAGCGCTCGATTGAGGCGCAGCAACTCCCGGCTGTCCAAGCGGCAACGTCGGCAAGCGCCTGGTGCGCGCACCCAAGATCTACATCCGCGACAGCGGCCTGGTGCACGCGCTCCTGGATGTCGCCGAATACCACGATCTGTTGGGGCACCCGGTGGTAGGGTCCAGTTGGGAGGGATTCGTGATCGAGCATCTGATCGCGCCCGCCGGCTGGCGGTGCATCCCCTACTACTACCGGACCCACTCCGGCGCCGGGATCGACCTGCTGTTCGAACGCGGTGGCCGGGTGGAGGCGGCGATCGAGATCAAGCGATCGGCGGCGGCCAGCGTGTCGCGCGGTTTTCACGCCGGCTGCGCGGTGCTGCAGCCGCGCGCAAGTACCTCGTACACGGCGCCGACGGCGCCGACGCGGACGGGGACACTTGGCCGGCGCCGGGCAGAGTGACCGTGATCGGCCTGCGCGCGCTCGCCGAGCGGCTTGCCGGGCAGGCGTGATACGCGGCTCATTCAAGGAATCAACTTGACCTTATGCGGGGGCGGCCGCCTCGGTGCCGACGCCGCCGGGCCGGTATAGGTGCATCGTGCCACCATCTGGAGTGGGCAAGCAGACCGGCTGCTCCAGACCCGCCGGAGTCGAACGCATCGAAAAGCGTGAATTTGACAGCGTGCGGCGGGCGGCGTAAGGTGGAGCGCTCAGGGATCCGGAACTTGGTGTGCCGCCCTCACCGACCGAGAGGCGCTCGTGACGCGAGCGCGGCGAGGGGCCGGCAAGTGGAATCGGTGCTCTCGAACCAATCAACAATGGAGGAATCTTGATGAGATTTTCAGGAAAGGCATTCGCACTTGTGCTGGTCGTCGGCCTGGCCGCAACCGGCCTGTGGGCCGCCGGCGAAGAAGAGCAGCCGGCAGCCGCCGCCGACAAGAAGTACGTGACCGACCCGGTCACCGGCACGGTGTACTCCGCGCCGGAGTATGGCGGCACACTCATCTACGTATTCAGAAGCACGGTTGAGCCTCGTGACCCCTGGTTTGGTAGTGGAGCCGGTCAAATCATGAGTGCCCCGCTGGAGAAACTGGGCACGGTGGACTGGGCCATAGACAGGGACATGTTTCATTTCGTCGGCGGCTATGCGCCGCCGCTGTCCGCCCTTACCGGGGCGCTGGCGGAGAGCTGGGAACAGCCCGACGCCACCACCTATGTCTTCCACATCCGCCAGGGCGTCCACTGGCATGACAAGCCGCCAATGAACGGGCGGGAACTCACTGCCGAAGATGTCGAGTTCAACTTTCACCGCATGTTGGGCAACAAACTGACCGGGACCCGGTTCAGCGAAGCCGAACCTTCCCCGGCGGCAGGAGCCCTCGGAACCTTGCCCTGGGAATCGGTAACGGCCACCGACGATGGGACGGTAGTCATGAAGCTCACGGAGCCAAGACTGCGTGCCGAACAGCATATGTTGGACCAGAGATATGTGTTCATACAGCCACCCGAGGTAATCGAGCAACACGGGGACATGCAGGATTGGAGGAATATCGTCGGTACCGGGCCCTTCATGCTGACCGACTTTGTCCCGGACAGCTCCCTGACCTTCACCAAGAATCCCAACTACTGGGGCTTCGACGAGAAGTACCCGGACAACCGCTTGCCCTACGTTGACGAGCTGAAGGCGCTGTATATGGAGGAATATGCAACCATCATGGCGGCACTGCGCTCGGGTCAGGCCGACTGCGCATGTTGGCAGGGCAACTCCCAAATAGCGACCGTAGACCAGGCAGAGAGCCTCATGCGGACCAACCCGGAGCTGGTGGTGATCCCGTTTTTCCAGCGGGCGAATCATGGCACCAAGATCAACACGGCCAAGCCACCCTTTGACGACATCCGGGTGCGCCGGGCGATGCAGATGGCACTCGACCTTGAGACCATCAACGCTACCTACTTCAAGGGTTTTGCGGATACGACACCCATGGGGCTGGTGAACAGAGATTTCTGTGCCACGGGGTACTGCGTCCCGTTCGAAGACTGGCCCGAAGAGATCAAGCAATACTACCGGTATGACCCGGAAGGGGCCGAGAAGCTGCTCGATGAGGCTGGGCTTCCCCGTGGCACGGACGGCACCAGATTCGAAACCACCTATCTGACCATCTCGAGTCACGATGTGAGCTGGCCGGAATTATTGGGCGGATACTGGGGCGCCGTTGGCATCAAGCTCAATATTCAGCCAATCCCCATTGGTGAACTGATCCCCCGATTGACAGCGGCACGCCCGGTCCGCGCTGGCGGGGGTATTGGTGACTGGGACATGTGGGTAGGTTCTACCGGCGCCAAGGGTGAGCCGTGGCAGCAGATGTCCATGTCTTACGGCGGTTCTACCGGGTGGCACCAGATACCACAGCACGACGCGCAATATGACGCCCTGTATGACGAAATGGTAGCCGCTGCCACCGTGGCGGCGCAGACCAGGCCGATCAGAGAGATGGACATGCGCCACCTGGAGCAGCACTGGATGATCTGGGGGCCCGAGGCTCCGCAGTTTGCCGTGCATCAGCCGTGGCTGATGGGCTATGGCGGCGAAGGCGCCTTCGGATCGCAACAGTACTTGAATGTATGGGCCCGTCTCTGGGTCGACAGCCAGCTCAAGGCAGAAATGAATCGATAGCTGCCAGGTTTCGCCGAGTCCGGCGGAACTTTGGGATGAGGGAGCTGGGAGGCGCCGCGCTTCCAGCTCCCGATCCGAAAGTGCTGGCCAGCCGCCGATGGTTGAGCTTCGATTTTCATCGTATTCGTGTCACGGAGTGACCCTTGCCGCCTGTGCATTGACGGGGAAATCGTCATGAGGAGTTGGAGGTGAGAGCCTATATTGTCAGGCGGTTACTGCTCATCATCCCCACTCTGTTCATCCTGACCATCCTGGTCTTTCTCCTGGTCCGCTTCATCCCCGGCGATGTCATAGACATCATAGAAGGTCGCATGTTCTACGAGGGCGGCCAGACCGACGACATCGACCTGGACCGTGAAGCGGTGGAGCGTATGCTGGGATTGGACGTGCCGGTGTACGTGCAGTACGGACGCTGGATGGGAGTGTTGCCGACCCCTCACTGGATGACCGGTGAGCCTCGCTTCAACGGTCTGTTGCAGGGCTCCCTCGGCGACTCCCTGTTCGGCGGTCTCACCGTGCGGCAGAGAATCATCGCCAGCCTGCCGGTAACGATCGAGCTCGGCCTCATAGCAATCGTGCTCGGGCAGTTGATAGCGCTGCCGGTCGGCATCTACTCGGCGATTCGCCAGGATACGCCCGCCGACTACGCCGGTCGCACCATCGCCGTCATCGGCATGGCAACGCCCAACTTCTGGCTCGGCATCATGGTCATGATCTTCCCGGCAATCTGGTGGGGCTGGGCGCCGCCGCTGCAATTCATTTCTCTCCTGGAAGACCCACTGGGGAATCTCGGGATTCTCATCATTCCGGGCGTCATTCTCGGCACCGCCCTGTCCGCCGGCATGATGCGGATGACGCGTACCATGATGCTGGAGGTACTCAGGCAGGACTATATCAGGACTGCCCGGTCGAAGGGCCTCAAGGACCGGGTAGTTATCATGCGACACGCCGTCAAGAATGCCCTCATCCCGATCGTTACCCTGGTAGGCATGCAGTTGCCGATCCTGGTCGGTGGCTCGGTTATCATGGAGAGCATATTCAACCTGCCGGGGTTGGGTGGTCTCCTGGTGCGTGCACTCACCGAGCGAGACTACCCGATGGTGTCCGGAGTCAACCTGGTGTTCGCCGGTGTCGTTCTGTTGAACAACCTGTTTATCGACCTGCTCTACCCCTATCTGGACCCGAGGGTGCGGTATCGATGAGGCGCTCTCCGGTGCGTGACACCACCCGGCATGGCGGGCTGGCCGATTTCCTTATCAGGCTGGTCAGGGAGAAGCCGCTGGGTGCTGCCAGCGGGATCGTGGTATTGCTGTTGATTCTGGTAAGTGTCTTTGCCGATCTGCTGGCCCCTTATCCGATGGACGAACAACACCTGGTAGACCGGCTGCAGCCGCCATCGGCGCGCTATCTGCTGGGAACCGACCAGTTGGGGCGGGACTTCCTGAGTCGCCTCATCTACGCCGCTCGTCTTTCGCTGGGGGTCGGTCTGGCGGCGACCACGGTCAACGTCGTGGTCGCGTTCCTGGTCGGCGGCACCTCGGGATTCCTCGGTGGCAAGTTCGACCTGGTGGTGCAGCGGTTCGTCGATGCCTGGATGGCGTTCCCGGGACTGCTCATACTGCTCACCGTGATGTCCATAACCGGGCCGGGTTTGCCGCAGATCATCCTGGTCCTGGGGATCTCGGGAGGCATCGCCGGCTCGCGGGTGCTGCGCAGCGCAGTCATCGGCGTGAAGGAGGGGGTCTACTTTCAGGCGGCAGAGGCGGCCGGCAGCACCAGGTGGAGCACACTCATCCGGCATGTCCTGCCCAATATCGCCGCTCCGGTGATCGTCATCTTCAGCATCAACGTCGGCGGGGTGATCATGGCCGAGGCTTCCCTGAGCTTCCTGGGATTCGGTCTGCCTGCCCAGATTCCGAGCTGGGGAGGGATGCTCAGCAGAGATGGGCGCACCCACATGGAGGTAGCCCCCTGGCTGGCGCTCTGGCCCGGTCTCTGCCTGACGGTAGTCGTGTACGTCCTGAACATGTTCGGCGATGCCATGCGCGACCTGCTCGACCCGCGGCTCAGAGGTAGTGGTGCGCGTCTCGGCGACGATTCCGCCACCTACTGAGTTGCGATCCGAGTGCGCAATACCTGGACGGCGGCATCGAGGCTGGCCGGCGACATCAGGTACAAGCCGGCCCACTCGTCGCGCGCCACCCACTCTATCTGGCTGACCGCCAACTCCAAGCCGGCGCGGGCCTGATCGGCGGGCTGTTCGAACGCCGCCAATCGCTGCATCACCTGGTCCGGCACCTCCACCCCCGGCACGGCACCGAAGCGCTGGGCATGGGCCAGGCTGGTCAACACCATCACGCCCACGAGAATAGGGATCTCGGCACGAAACGCCTCCAGTGCGGCAAGGGCCTGCACCCGAAACACCGGCTGCGTCATGATGTAGTCGACGCCGTTGGCGACTTTGTCGCGCAACCGGCGCAACTCCCGTTGACCGTCAATCGCCTCGGGCTCGAAGCCGGCGCCGATGGTGAAGTGGGTGTGCGGGGCGTTGCTGCGCGCCAGGGGCTGGCCACCGAAGTCGACCCCGGCGTTCAGTTGGCTATGCACGCGGCTGATCAGCTCGACCGAGTCCATGTCGAACACGGCCGTCGAGGTGGGGTAGGTCGGCGACATCTTGGGCGGGTCGCCGGTTATCAACAAGACGTTGCGAATGCGCCGTTGGTGATAGCCAATGAGCCGACTCTGAACCCCCATCGCGTTGAGGTCACGGGTCGTGAAGTGGGGGATGAACTCCAGCGGGTCCTCGTCGGACTCCGACCAACCCAGACCGCGACGAATAAGGTCCACCAGGTCGCCGGGTGGCATAAGTGGCAGGCCGCGCGAGCCGTCGGTGATGTCTACCGCGTCGGCCAGGCCCGAGGCAGCCAGGTCGCGTACGAAATCCACCTTGCGCTGCAGCGTCACGCTGCCGACCCCGCGCGGCGGCATGAGCTCGACGCTAACCGCGAAGGCGCCGCCCTTGATCTTGCGCGTAAATCCACCGTTGGCGAGTTTTTGGGCATCGTCGGCTGGTTGGCGCGCGAGCTTGGCGAGCCCGGTAAGCCCGTCGGCCAACGTCGAGTCTGGCGCCGGCGTACCGGCCGAGCCGGCAATCGAGCTCGCGGCCACCGCCCCGCCGGCGCGCAGGTAGGAATACATCTCCCGGACGTGCGGCGGGTGCACCTCGCAACATCCGCCCACCAGCGCCGCCCCCCGCTGCACCAACTCGCGGGCGGTTCGGCCCATGTACTCAGGGTTTACCTGCGACATGAAACGCTGACCGATGCGCTCGAAGCCACCGGCATTCGGCATCGCTGAAAGGGGGATGCCTGCCTCACCTGATGCGCGTGCGGCCTGCAGGGTTGCGACGAAGGCCAGCGCCTCCCACGGTGCACAGCAGTTGACGCCCACCACGGCCGCACCCGCGGCGGTAAGCCGCTCGACGTAGGCGACCGGGTCGTGGTTCCAGCCGTTGCTGCCCTGGTTCTGGCGAATCGCCAGGTGGGCGATTACTGGCGGCGCCTGGTCGTGCGCGCGTATGAACCTTGTGAGATTTTCGAGCGCGCCAGGGCTGGAGAAGGTCTCCAGCAGCACGGCATCCACACCCTCGGCCAGCAGCGCCTCCACCTGCACGCCGTAGGCTGCCGGAACGTCAACGTCCTGGTCGTCCTGGTCGTCCTGGTTCACCGGACCGATCGACCCCAGCACCAGGGCATCCGCACCCCCGGCGGCGATTGCCTCGCGCACCAGTTGCACGGCGCGGCGGTTCAATTCCTGAGTGCGGTCGGCAAGTCCGAATCGGGCCAGGCTTGGCTGGTTGGCGCCGAACGTGTTGGTGGCGAGCGCCGACGAACCGCCGCGCAGGTAGGCGGCATGTACGCTGCGCACCAGGTCGGGATTCTCGACGGTGAGTGCTTCGTAGACATGATTGGTCTCGGACAGCCGACCGGTCAGGGCAAACAGCAGCGAGCCGATGGCACCGTCGGCCAGCACCGGGCCGGCGGCGAGCCGGTCAGTGAGTCGGTCGGAGAGCGCAGATGCAGACGTGGCCACGATGCGATGATTATGTACCAACCAGCCGGCTATCCCCATATCCCCTTCAGGTAAGCAAGGCGTGGCACACCAACCGCCGGCAGGCCGGTTGGGCCGGAAGCGGCGCCGGAGGCGGCGGTTCCGGGGCGCTAGCGGCTGCTACCGGTCGCGGGTCGGATCAGGGCTGACTCGAACCAGCAGCTTACCGAAATTCCTGCCCTGCATCATGCCGATGAACGCATCGGGCGCCTTCTCCAGCCCCTCCACGAGGTCTTCGCGGTACTTGACTTGGCCACCGCGAACCCACCAGGCCAGCAGGGCCAGTGCCTCCTCGTGGCGATCCTGATACTGACCTTGGTTCATTCCCACCATGTGGGCCAGGCCGCCCTGCACGTAGCGGTTGATGCGGGTGCCCTGCAGCGAGCCGGGCGGGTCGTTGTACTCGGCAATGGAACCGCACAGGGGAATTCGCGCGCCGCGGTTGATCTGCGCCAGCACCGCGTCCAGGACCGGCCCACCGACGTTGTCGAAGTAGACGTCGACACCGTCGGGGCAGGCCTTGGCCAGCGCCCCGTCCAGATCGCCGGCACGGTAGTTGACGGCTGCGTCAAAGCCCAGTTCCTCGACGACGTAGTCGCACTTCTCGTCGCTGCCGGCGATACCCACCGCGCGGCAGTTCTTGATCTTGGCGATTTGTCCGACCACCGCGCCGACCGCGCCCGCTGCCGCCGAAACCACAACCGTCTCGCCGGCGACCGGTTGGCCTACTGCCAGCAGCCCGAAATAGGCGGTCACGCCCGGCATCCCGACCACGCCCAGCGACGTCGATATCGGCACCAAGTCGGGATCCAGGACGCGCAGCTCGGCTCCCGGAGCCACGCCGTAACTCTGCCAGCCGTAACCGCCCACGTACTGGCACACCAATTGGCCGGCAGCGAAGGCCGGGTGGCGCGAGGCCACTACCTCACCGACCACGCCGCCAGACGGAACCTTGCCGACCGACTTGGGATTGCCCATCCCTCCCCTCATATAGGGGTCCAAGGACAGGTAAATGGTACGCACCATGACCTCGCCGTCACCGGGTTGGGGGAGCGGACTCTCTACCAGCTCGAAGTCGTCCGGTGCCGGCATGCCCTGTGCGACGCGGCGCAACACGATGCGTTTGTTGGTCTCAACATTTTCACCCATGTCAGCGAGTCTACCACAACGCGCGGCAGCGGCTGAGTCCATCGGTGCGGTCAGCCGCCCGCCGCTGAGTCCATCGGGCGCCGGGCGTCCGAATCCGCGTCCAGGCGGCGCGACCTGGATGAGGCTGGGTATCCGCGCGGCGCCGATGGCACGAGATTCAAGACCACCCTGAATTACGGGGCTTGGGCAACCTTGGACTATGCAGAGATAGCTGCCGCCTACTGGGCTGCGATTGGCGTCGATGTTGAGATTGATGCACTTACCAGTGCCGAATATCACGAGAGGCTGTGGTCGCGTACCGGGGAAGGCATTTACAGCGCCATTGCGGGTCGTCTACAGTTTCAACATGTTGGGTGATGCGATGCGCGACCTGCTCGATCCGCGGCTGCGCGGCGGGGGGCGTCTGGCTGCCGGCGGCGCCGTCTACCGTTGACGAGTGCCCCCAGGTTCGCCGCCGCGGCGAGAATGCCGGGTCACGGGGGTACGGAGTGACGCTTGTCCGGCTGCGCGGGCGAGGTCAGCGGCGCGGGGCCGCGCTAGTGCCCGAGCGTGGCGAGGAACTCCGTCTCATCCGCGCAGCCGGTTGCCGCCGTCAGCAGCGCCTCATCGGATGCCGCGGCCAACGCTTCCGCAGCGGCGGAAAACCGCGCCGAAACTGTAATGCCGCGTGACTGCAGAATCTGACGGACCATCTGCGTCCGGCCTGCCGCGCGACCCGCGGCGTGGCCTTCATCCCGGCCTGCGGCACGACCTGCCGCGTGGCCTTCAGTTCGGCCTGCCGCGCGACCTTCGGCGCGACCTTCCGCACGGCCGCGCTCGAACCCCTGGCGCCGCTGCGAACGAAGCAGCGGGTCGTCGTCCGGGCCGGTGCCTGCGCGCGCGCCGAGCGCCGCTCCGACCCGCTCCACCACGGCGCTCGTCTGCGCGGACGGCTCCGGCTCGTTCAACGCCACGTGAATCTCATCCGCCCGCCAGCCGGGAAACGCCCGGCTCTCGGACGCAACCCGGAACCGTCCGTGCTCCAGCAGGTGAATCGTCAGCCCTGGCCGCCGCCGGTGCGGGCGGCTTGGCGACGGTGCCTCCGGCACCTCCACCCACACTTCCGGGAAGCCCCACGATTCGTACAGATCGAGCTTGCCGCGGTGTACGTCGGTGGTGTGATCTACCTCCAGCACCACGTCGGGAAAGTCGTCCTCGCCCACCACCATGGCGGCCCCCGGCAGCCTGGCGTGCGCCGGATGCAGGTACACCGACTCGTCGGCCTGCATGATGCGCCGCGGTTCGCCGCCGTGGTCGCGGAGCAGCAGGTCGGTCGAGCCGTACGACTCGATCGGCGAGCCGCGCACTTCGGCGATGCGCTCGGCCAAGCGCGTCAGGAGGCGCGACGGCCGCTCGTGGTAGGCAGTGGCGGACTCGCTGATCCAGGCGGTCTCGGTGGCCGAATCCCAATACTCGAGCCGCCCCTCGAAGCGGTCGATCTCGGTGCGCGGCAGGTGCACCGGCGTGCAGCCCGGGAACGCCGGCGGCCCGGCGGGCTGGGCGGGCCGGGGTTGCGCTGCCTGGTAGCGCCCGGTGGGCGGTGCTTTGGTGCTGGCCATGGCGCCAGCGTAGCCGATCTCGCGCGGGAATGCAAACCGAATGTTCCAGATACATCGGAATTGGAGTGGAAGTTGACGGGCGCCGTTGGCCCGGTATCCATCTTCCTGGGAAAACGCTCGTCACGCGAAGGAATTGCATGGATCATTCCATGCTCCGTGGCGTGATCGACGAGCGGCTTGCCGTGCGGGCGTGATACGCGGGCGGCGGCCCTTGCCGGCCTGTCCCGATTCCCATACGGTGGGGCGGTCCGGGGCCGTGACCGCGGCGGCGCTTCTGCCGGTGACGAGTGGCGGCCCGATCATGAGACGAGGAGACGACGATGGCGGGAAGACTGGCAGGCAAGGTGGCGATCGTCACCGGCGGCAACAGCGGCATGGGGGCCGGCACGGTGGAGCTGTTCGTGGCCGAAGGGGCGCGGGTGGTGATTGCCGCGCGCGGCGAGGAAGCGGGGCAGGCTCTCGCCGACCGGCTCGGTGAGAATGCGGCCTTCGTCCGCGCCGACGTTGCGGTGGAAGCCGACGTGCAGGCGCTGGTCGATGCCGCCGTGGCGCGCTGGGGGCGGGTGGACGTGCTGTTCAACAACGCCGGCATCGGGCAGGGCATCGTGCCTCCGGAAGAGTTCACGCTCGACGCCTTCAATCGCGTGATGATGACCAATCTCGGCTCCTGTTTTCTCGGCATCAAGTACGTGGTGCCGATCATGAAGCAGCAGGGCGGCGGCAGCATCATCAACAACGGCAGCACCGCCGGCATTACCACCGATGGCTCGGGGCCGGTGTATGCCGCGAGCAAGGCGGGCGTCATCCACATGACCAGGATCTGGGCCACGCAGTTGGCGGAGTTCGGGATCCGCGTCAACTGCATCTCGCCCGGCGCCATCGTCACGCCGATCTTCTGGGGCGGTCACCACACCGAGTCGGATGAGGAAAACGAACGGCGGTCGCAGCGGCTGACGGAGCTGTTTGCGGCGCAGTTGCCGCTGCGGCGTGCCGGCACCTCGGAAGACATCGCGTACGCCGCCCTGTACCTGGCCGGCGACGAGAGCCGCCACACCACCGGCCACAACTTGATGATCGATGGCGGCATCACGGTGCGTATGGCCCCGCAATCGGCCCTGGAGAAGGGCGGCAAGGAACGGGCGGAGTTTCTGCGCGGCGGCTGACGCGGGGGAGATAGGATGAAGTTCGGGGCGCAGATCAACAGTTTCGGAGCGGACTGGGAGGCGATCAGCGCGTACATCGCCGCGCTGGAGGGCGGGCGCTGGAACAGCCTGTATATCGCCGACCACTTCCTGCCGCCGGTCGGCGACCGGGGCGAGCACAACAACGCCTTCGAGGCGTTCACCCTGCTGTCGGTGGCCGCCGGCATGACCCGCCGGGTCGAGCTCGGCACTCTGGTGCTGGGCAACACCTACCGCAACCCGGCGCTGGTGGCGAAGATGGCGGCCACGCTCGACCAGGCGTCGCGGGGGCGGGTTGTGCTGGGCATCGGCGCCGCCTGGTTCGAGCGCGAGCACGCCGCCTACGGCTGGGACTTTCCCGCCATGCGGGAACGGTCGGACCGGCTGGAGGAAGCGTGCCGCCTGATCCGCACGCTGTTCACGGCGGACGGGCCGGTCGACTTTCAGGGCCGCTACTACCGCCTCAAGCAGGCGCCCCTGGCGCCCGGATGCTTCCGCACGCCGCACATTCCGATCATGGTCGGCGGCGTCGGCGAGCGCCGCACTTTGCGCACGCTGGCGCGCTACGGCGACGTGTTCAACCTGAACGGCTGGACCCTCGAGATGTCGCTGCCGGAGTACCGGCGCAAGGCGGAAGTGATCGAGCGCCACTGCGCGGCGGTCGGGCGCGACCCGGGCGAGATCCGGCACACCGTCCACATGCCGCTGCAGCTTGCGGAGGCGGGCGACCGGCCTCCCGGCGGCGGCGCGGAGTGGAAGCTCGGTCCGGGACTGACCCCGGCGCCGGCCAGCTTCATCGTCGACCGCATCGGCGAATTCGGGCGCGCCGGGGTGGACGAGATCATCTTCCAGCCGCTCCCCGACGCCGCCTACCTGCAGCGCGTCGAAGCTGAGATCGTCGCCGCCGTCGTCTGACGTGGCGGCGGGCGGCGGTCAGGGATGCCGCGGCGGCGCGCTGCGGCCGGAGTGGACGAAGCGGTCGATCACCGCCTTCAGCTCAGCGACGATCCGGGGGTGCTCGAAGTAGAGATTGGTGGTCTCGCCGGGGTCCACGTCCAGGTCGTAGAGTTGGCCGGGTGCGTCGGGTGCCTTTTCCGGCAGGGCGTATTGCCTGAGTGCTCCCCTGGTGTAGTCGTTGCCGCCGGAGCCGCGGTGATCGAGGTACTTCCATTTGCCGCGCCGGAGCGCCAGGTAGAGGGCGGGCTCGCCGCCGGTGGCGGCGTTGCTCAGGAAGCTCTGGTGCAGCGTGTGCGCGCGCACCGCTTCGCCGGCCGGCGTTTCGCCGAGCATGGCCGGCAGGATGTCGAAGCTGTCCTCACCCGCGTCGTCGGGCAGTTCGACGCCGGTGATCGCGGCGCAGGTGGCCATCAGGTCGCACAGGCAGACGGTCTGGGAGCTCTCGCTGCCTGCGGCGATGCGCCCGGGCCAGCGCGCCACGAACGGCACCCGGTGGCCGCCTTCCCACTGGTCGCGCTTCATGCCGCGCCACGGGCGCGCGCCGTCGTGATCGTAGTCGCTACGCATGTTGACGACGCTGGTCACTTCCGGTCCGTTGTCGCTGGTCACCATCACCAGGGTGTCGTCCGCCAGTCCGAGCCGGTCGAGGGTGGCGAGCAACTCGCCCACCACGTGGTCGAACTCGTAGATGAAGTCGCCGTGCGGGCCGGCGCCGGTCTTGCCCTGGAACGCCTTGCCGGGGAACGACGGCAGGTGCACACCCTGGGTGGAGTGAAACAGGAAGAACGGCTGTTCCGGAGACTCGGCGGCGTGGCGTTCCAGGAACTGCACGCTGCGCTCCAGGAACACCATGTCGATCTCTTCGAAGTCGAAGCCGGGCGCCAGCCAGCCGATGCGGTTGTCCCTGGCGTAAGGATGGTCGGGCAGGCCGGCGCGGTCGTGCAGCCTGGTGGGCGGCACCGGGATGCGGTCGCCGTCGATGAACGCGTACAGGAAGTCGGTGGTCGGGCAGCACGCGGTGCCGTAGAAGTGGTCGAAGCCGCGGTGGATCGGCGCGTCCGGGATGGCGCGCGAGTAGTCGATCCGCTCCACCGGGTCGAAGCCGTTCTCGTTGATCGGGTTGCCGTCCCGGTCCGGGAAGCTCAGGCCCACGTGCCACTTGCCGTACAGCGCCGTTGCATACCCCAGGTCGCGCAGCATGCCGGGCAGCGTGAGGCGCGACTCCTCGATCAGGCACGGCCCGCCGGCGCCGGTGAATACGCCCGGTACGCCGGTCCGGAACTCCATGCGCCCGGTCAGCATACTGTAGCGGCTCGGCGTGCACACGGTGGCCGGGCTGTGCGCGTCGGTGAAGCTCAAGCCCTCGGCCGCGAGCCGGTCGAGGTTCGGCGTCGGCACCTTCGACTCCGGGTTGTAGCACGCCACGTCGCCGTAGCCCAGGTCGTCGGCCAGGATCAGCAGAATGTTGGGTCGTTGCATGGTTGCTCCTCCGCAGATTGGGACTTGAACACGATACTACAGAGACGGTCGGCTGGCGTCGGCCGGGTCGGCCGGGGTCGGCCGGGTAGGAAAGCTTGACAGGTGGCGGGGTTGGACCTAGGGTCTGTTCATTGCGTCGGCGCCGCGCCCGGGCCTGCTTGCGCCAGATTTCTGCAACGTGCACCTGATCCCCGGCGTGTTCGGCAACGAGGCCGCGTTCGCCATCCACCAGACCATCGACGATCCGGTGCTGCGCGGGTTGTTCCGCGACCTGCGCTTCCGGCAGGCGATGTCCCTGGCGAGGAGCCGCCGGACGAGATCAAGCAGCACTGGCAATGGCGGCAGGACTGGACCAAGACCGTGTTCCGTTCCGCGGAATACGACGACCTGGCCGAGAAGATCTTCGATTTCTACGCCGAAAACCTGTTCGTGATCGGCACCGTGGGGCTGCTGCCGACGCCGTACATCGCCAAGAAGAACATCGGCAACGTACCCACGAAGTATCTGCCCGGCCTTACCGACTACGCCGGCGACCTGAACTTCTTCTCCCACCAGTTGTTCTTCAAGAACTAGGAGTTGTGCCGGACGCGGCGGGGTAGTTGCATCGACTGCCCCGCCGTTTACGAAGGCCACGACACGGCAGTCTCCGGCTAACCCGAAGTTCCAGAGCGGGAATCTTGTTAATTCGTTATTGATCTGAAAATTGCGCTCAACAGCCGATGTCCGTTACTGGCTACACTTGGGCGCTGACCTCCAGGAGATCGAAACAGCGCTGCTGCAGCGCGGTCGGTTCGCTGTGCATGGTGAACGTGGCGCCGCTATCCACTATCCGCACGCGGTTGGCCGTCAGCGTCCCCAACTCGCTCATCAGGCTGCGAAAGCTGTGCACCGGCAGACCGTCGTCGGTACGCTTGCTCGCCGCCTTCCGGTGTGCGGCCGGTGAGCGTTCCGCCGGTTGCACCACCGACTCGCGCAGCGCCTCGCCGGCGGCGCGGTCGTGGTCGTCGAACAGCACCGGCGCCAGCTTGCTGCGCATGTGCCACTCCACGTAGTAGGCCAGCATGCACAGGAACACGTGCGCCCGCACCCGGTCTGCGCTGCGGTGATAGATCGGTCGCACCTTCAGATCCACCGTCTTCATGCTGCGGAACGCACGTTCCACCTTGGCCAAGTCCTTGTACGCCGTCACCGTCTGCTCGGCGTCGAACAGCTCCGGCTCCACGTTGGAGCGCACGATGTAGAGCCCGTCCAGTTCTTCCTCGGCCGCGATCTTGTCCAGGTCACGCACGAACGAGAACGAGTCGTCGGTGATGGTGGTGGTGAAATGCTTGCCCACCTTGTAGTGGTTGATCACCTTGCCCACCCGCAGGCCGATCGCGGCGGCGCCGCGCAGCGGCTTTTTGGCGCGCTGCGTGGCCGTCACGATCGGCGTCAGTTCCTCCTCCGTGGAGGCCAGCAACTTCTGCCTCTTGCGCTGCCGTTGCTCGGCCAGGATCGGGTTGCGGCACACGATCAGCCGCTCGCCGGGGAACTCGGGTGAGCTGATCTCCGCCAGGTCACGCTCGTCGAACATGGTCTGCGCCACTTCGCCGGCCTCGATCAGCTTGCGGATGGTGGGCGCCCGCAGGGTCGTGATCCAGCGCAGGCCGTCGATCCCCTGCAGGTCCTCGCGGATGCGCGCGCCGGTGAGCATGCCGCGGTCGCCGACCAGCACGACGCGCTGCAAGCCGAAACGGTTGCGAATCTTGTCGACCTGAGCGGCGACCGTCTTGGGGTCACTGGTGGAGCCCTCGAATACCTCGACGGCGATGGGACAGCCGTCTGCGGTACACAGCAGGCCGAACACGATCTGCAAGGTGCCGCGTTTGCCGTCGCGGCTGTGACCACGGCGCGCCAACGGGCAGGTGTGGCCATGGAAGTAACTGGAAGTCAGGTCGTACAACATGAGCGTGTTGTCATGCAGATGGCGCTTGGCCAAGCGCTGCTCGATGCCGTGCTGGCGAGCGAGCAGCCAATCCATGGCGGCATACAGCTCATTCTCGTCGACGGCTCCCAACTGCAGCAGGTGGCCGAG
The DNA here is from genome assembly GCA_965208575.1 of Spirochaetia bacterium. Lineage (GTDB taxonomy): Bacteria > Spirochaetota > Spirochaetia > SZUA-6 > Bin103 > Bin103. The sequence continues at coordinate 877,839 of CBDBOV010000005.1, forward strand.
GGAGGAGACGGCGCTTTCGGGGTTCAGGCCGCGAGCGGTGGCGAGTTTGGAGCGAGCGTCGACGACGCGAGCGACGATCATGGCGACGACCAGGTCGCGTTCACGGGAGGCGGGACGAGCGACGAGGGAATGGAGGGAGAGCTTGCGGAGGGAACCGAGGACGGCGGCGACGTGGCCGTGGGGATAGCTGCGCAAGATGGAGAGCAGTTCGTTGGGAGAGCGCAGAGCGATACCGCCGTTGAGGAGGACGCGCAAACCCTCGACGAGGTGATCGGGCCACTTGGAGAGGTTGGCGATGGTGCGTTTTTTGACCTTGCCGTGCTGGCGGAAGGACTCGCGGAGGAGGACGGCTGGGGGAGAGTTGCGGTTGGGGACGGTGTCGATGTACATGGGCACCCTACGGAGGGAATGGTAGATCATTTAATAATTACATGTCAACCAGATGAGAGAAAATTAACGCTGAACCACAGGACTATTTACATGGACACGATTTACACCCATGAACACGCTAATTCCTGTAATAGGAAACAGTTACAAGAACGGCCTCTCAAACCTCGGGCTAACGGCACATGGGCACCTACATCGTCCGCCGGCTGTTCTACATGGTCATCACGCTGCTGGTGACCTCGCTGATTTCGTTCACGATCATCCAGTTGCCGCCGGGCGACTACCTGACCACCTACATGGAGATGCTCAGCCGGCAGGGCCTCGACGTGACCGAGGAGCAGATCCGCTCGCTGGAAACCGAGTACGGGCTCGACCTGCCGTTCCACGCCCAGTACCTGAAGTGGCTGTGGAAGATGCTGCAGGGCGACCTGGGCAGGTCGTTCAAGTTCAACAAGCAGGTCACCACGCTGCTCGCCGAACGGGTCCCGCTCACCGTCGCCATCTCCACGCTGACGCTGATCTTCGTGTACGTGGTGGCGATCCCGATCGGCGTCTACTCGGCCACGCACCAGTACTCCGCCGGCGACTACACCGTTACCGTGCTTGGGTTCGCGGGGCTGGCCACGCCCAACTTCCTGCTCGCCCTGGTGCTGATGTTCGTGTTCTTCAAGTTCTTCGGCCTGAGCGCCGGCGGGCTGTTCTCACCCGAGTACATCGTCGCTCCCTGGAGCCTGGGCAAGGTATGGGACCTGCTCAAGCACCTGCCGATTCCGATCATCGTGATCGGCACCGCCGGCACCGCGAGTATCATCCGGGTGATGCGCGGCTCCCTGCTGGACGAGCTGGCGCGGCAGTACGTGATCACGGCCCGTTCCAAGGGGGTGGCGGAGAGCAGGCTGCTGTTCAAGTACCCGGTCAGGATGGCGGTGAATCCGATCATCAGCACCGTCGGATGGACGCTGCCGGTGATCGTGTCGGGCGAGACCATCACCGCCATCGTGCTCAGCCTGCCGACGGTCGGTCCGCTGCTGTTCAATGCCCTGCTGAGCCAGGACATGTACCTGGCCGGCAGCATCGTGATGGTGCTGGTGGTCCTGACCGTGATCGGCACCTTCCTGTCCGACATCATGCTGGCCTGGATCGATCCCCGCATCCGCTACGAACGGGCCGCTTCCGCCTAGATGAGCACGCGGGCGAACATCGAGGAAGGTTACTACGTAGCCTCGCAGTGGCAGCTCATGTGGCGCAAGTACAAGCGTCACAAGCTCGCTTTCGTGGGCATGAGCGTGCTGTCGCTGCTCTACCTGTTCGGCATCTTTTGCGAGTTCTTCGCCCCCTACGACCCGTACCAGCGCAACGCCGACTTCACCTTCGCGCCGCCGCAGCGCATCCGCTTCATCAGCAACGACGGCCTGCACCTGCGTCCGTTCGTGTACGGCTGGCAGCGCGAGCGCGACCCCGTGACGCTGCGCCCGGTGTACACCGTGGACCGCGGCGCCCGCTACCCGATCCGTTTCCTGGTGCGCGGCGACGAGTACAAGTTCTGGAACGTGGTGCGCACCGACGTCCACCTGTTCGGGGTGGCGGACGGCCAGGTGGCGTTCCTGTTCGGCACCGACAAGCTCGGCCGCGACCTGTTCTCGCGCAACCTGTACGCTTCGCGGGTGTCGCTGTCGGTGGGGCTGGTGGGGGTCGCGATCAGCTTCGTGCTCGGCTGCATTTTGGGCGGCATCTCGGGCTACTACGGCGGCGCGATCGACACCGCGATCCAGCGGGTGGTGGAGATCCTGATCTCGATTCCCACCATTCCCCTGTGGATGGCGCTGGCGGCCGCCCTGCCGGTCACCTGGTCGCCGATCGAGGTGTACTTCGGAGTGACCATCGTGCTGTCGGTGATCGGCTGGACCGGGCTGGCGCGGGTGGTGCGCGGCAAGCTGCTGGAGCTGAGGGAGGCGGACTTCGTGATGGCGGCGCAGATCGCCGGCGCCTCCGAGTCGCGCGTGATCGGCCTGCACCTGCTGCCGTCGTTCTTCAGCTACCTGATCGTCAACCTGACCCTGGCCGTTCCTTACATGATGCTCGGCGAGACGGCGCTGAGCTTCCTGGGCCTGGGCATCCGGGCGCCCGCGGTGAGCTGGGGCGCGCTGCTCAAGGAGGGCCAGAACATCAGGACGGTGGCGCAGTCGCCCTGGCTGCTGATCCCGGGGCTGTTCGTGATCCTCTCCGTGCTCGGCTTCAACTTCGTCGGCGACGGCCTGCGCGACGCCGCCGACCCGTACAAGGAGTGATCATGCCGGTTGCCCTGCACCGGCCTCCGAGAGGCGGTCGAAGCGGGCGCGAAAGAACCCCGCGTCGAGCGCGGCGGTGACCTCATCCGACGCGCGCGTGACGTCCCTGGCAGCGATCGGCGAGCGATCCGCGATGTCCCACACGTGCTTGCCCCACTCCTGCAGAAAGTAGGGATAGCCCTTCGTCTCCGCGACGATCATGGCCAGGGCGTCCCGTCTTGCCGACGCCGCGCAGGCCGAGCAGCAGCAGGCTTCGCGCCGCCATCCGCCGACGGGTCCGCTCGGCAGCGATGTGGATGGTCTCCAACAGTTCGTCCCGGCCGGCCAGCTCCGGCGGCGGCACTCCCGCGCCGTGCGCGAACGGGTTCTCCAACGGATTCACGGCATGATTATACCGTATTTAGCGTTGTTAACGGCACCTGATAAATCCGGTAACTTCGGCATAGAGTCGCTCAGGGCTGTCGTTCCGGATCGCACGCGGGACGGGGGCCGCCGCGCTATGCGCGCGTGGGGAGGATCGGTAGGATGACGCCACTCATGAACCGGCTGATCGATTCCTTCAACCGGGACGGATTTCTCGTCGTCCGCGATGCCATACCGGGCGCGGTGCTGGACGCCTTCATCGGGGTGCTGGAGGCGGAGGTGGACCGGCGCGCCGCGGCGATGTTCGAGCGCGGCGAGATCTCCGAACCCTACGCCGGCGAGCCTTTCGACACCCGCTGGTACCGCATCTGGGAGGAGCGCGGCGGTGAGCCGAAGCCGCCCACCTGGCATGCCTGCGTGTTCGGCCCGGAGCTGTACGCGCTGTGGATCCATGAGTCGGTCCTCGACGTGGTGGCGCTGGTGGTGGGCCCGGAGATCCAGGCCAGCGGCGACTACATCCTGCGCCCCAAGCTGCCGTCGCTGAACCTGCTGCCGTGGCACCAGGACTCCGGGTACATGCCGGCCACCGAGCAATATCCGTGGCCGACGGTGTGGGTGCCGTTCGTACCGGTGCACGCCGGCAACGGCGCCATGCAGTTCATCCCCGGCTCGCACCGCCAGCCGATCCAGCAGCACCGCAAGGGCGACGGCGAGGTGTACGCGACGCCGGAGCGCGACCCGGCCGCGGGGCGCGAAGTGGTGACACCGGAGCTGGCCCCCGGCGACTTCGTGATCTTCAGCAACTACGTGTTCCACCGCTCGACGGCCGGCCGCGATCGGTCGGTGCGCTGGTCGATCGACTTCCGGTTCAGCCCGGCCGGCACGCCGGTGGGCGACCACCTGTGGTTCCACGGCATGACGCACGTGGTGCGCAGCGCCCGCGATCCGGGCCGGATACCGAGCTGGGACGACGTGCTGGCGCTGTGGGAGCGTAGCCCGCAGCGGGTCAAGAGCCCGTAGCGGCGCGTGCAGACGCTGCCCAACTTCGGGCCGCACATGGTCCACACCCTGTTCATTCGAGGATCGAGCCATAGCTGCGGCCTCCGCCCCCGCGCGGGGCAGGCCGCGTGCCGCGACTCGAGCCCGATGTACGCCGCTTCGGCGCCGGCACGCCCGGCTCGTTTGGCAATGCCACGAGGGTCGTGAGTTTCGACCTGCTCACCCCCTACGTGACCGCGCAGGCGGTCGAATCGGTCATCGCCACGCCGGTGGACGGCGCGCTGACCGGCTATCCCAGCTACGTCAACCGCGTGTACGGATTCGGCGCCGAGGATGGCCGCCAGTACGTGGCGAAGTTCTACCGGCCCGAGCGCTGGTCGTGGCGGGCGATCGAGGAGGAGCACCGCCTGGTGGCCGCCTGCGCGGCCGAGGAGCTGCCGGTGGTGGCGCCGCTGGCGGATGACGACGGCGAGACCCTGCACACGGTGACCGCGGCGGACGGTGAGGCCGAGCAGGAGTTCCTGTTTGCCGTCTACCCCAAGCGCGGCGGGCGCAACTTCGACGCCGACCGCGACCAGGACTGGCTGCGGATCGGCGCGCTGGTGGGGCGGCTGCACGCCGTCATGGCAGGGAGCGCGGCCCGCCACCGGCTGACCTGCACGCCGCGGGCCGCAACCGCGCGCTTCATCGAAGAGCTGTCGCGCGCGCATGTCGTGGCGCCCGATGCCGCCGACGAGTTCTTTGAGGTGGCGGGCCGCGCCGTCGACCGGATCGCGCCGTTGTTCGAGGGCGCGGCTCTGCAGCCGGTGCACGGCGACTGCCACCGCGGCAACATCCTGGACCGTGCCGCCGGCGGCCTGCTGCTGATCGACTTCGACGACCTGATGGTGGCCCCGGCGGTGCAGGACCTGTGGCTGCTGCTGCCGGGGAGGGTGGCGGACAGCCGGCGCGAGCTGGAACTGCTGCTGGAAGGCTACGAGCAGTTCCGTCCGTTCGACCGCCGCAGTGTGCGTCTGATCGAGCCTCTGCGCGTGATGCGGATGATCTACTACCTGGCCTGGTCCGCCCTGCAGCGCCGCGACCCGGGCTTCCGGCAGGCGTTTCCACGGTGGGGCGGAGCGGCGTTCTGGGCCCAGGAAGTCGAGGACCTGCGCACCCAACTGTCCGTCATCGAATCCGAACTCGCCTGACCCGTCCCCGCGCCGTGCGCTTCTGAGCGGGCCGCTTGTCTGGCATGATGGCGGAGCCGGACACCGGTTGGACCGGATGGAGGATGAGCCGATGCGAGGAGTGGTGCCGCTGGGCGGGGAACGGGTCGAGGTGTGCGAGCTGCCGGACCCGCGGCCGGGGCCGGGCGAAGCGGTGGTGGCGCTGCGCAACGCCGGCATTTGCGGCAGTGACCTGCACACGGCGCACAACAGTTGGGAGGAGATCGGCGAGCGGCAGAACCTGGTGATCGGCCACGAGGCGAGTGGCGTGGTTGCGTGGTGGGGGAGGGCGTGTCCCCGGCGCTGGTCGGCACGCGGGTGTCGGTGTATCACTACCGCGGCCGATCGGCCCCGGCATCCACGTCTACTACTTCGGCATCATGTCGATGCGCTGGGAGAACATCATGGCCGCCGCCGTGATCGTCACGCTGCCGGTGATCCTGCTGTACATGCTGCTGCAGCGCTACGTGGTCAGCGGCCTCACCGGCGGCGCGGTGCGCGGATAGCGAGACTAGCAGTTAGGGCGCCGCTCTCTACAGGATCTTGATGTTGACGAGATGGTGCAGGCCGGCGTCGGATGGGTTGCGCGTGTACAACGGAAGGGCATTTGCGAGGGCGGTAGCGGCGATCAACAGATCGGCGGTGCGGCGACGTCCCGAACGACCGCTCGCCCGTAGTGCCGCGTATATGCGCCCGTACGCACGCGCGGATCTTGCGTCGAACGGCAGCGGATCCCAGTGCGTGGCGGCCCAGTGCAGGCGGTCTTGGCGCCGGGCGCGCTCCGCTTCGTCGCTCGTGGCGTGGGGACCAGCAGCCAGTTCCGCGAGAGTGACGGCGGAGATCGCGGTTTCGTCGGGCAGACGCACACCATCGATCACGTCATGATCGATCACGACGGACGTATCCAACAGGCCGCGCGCGACGGTCGACTCAGTCATCGCCGTCCGTATCGATGTACGCATCGACGGAAGCATCGAGGTCGGCCCGGAAGCGCGCGGCGTCGATGCGCGGCGCGCCGCGCGCAGCCTCGACAATGACTGCGCGGGGTACGAATCTGCGCTGCGCCACGGGCCTCAATTCGGCGACTGGCGAGCCGTTCCTGGTAATGATCAGGCTCTGACCGGCCTGCACGTCGCGCAGGACGGCGGCGGACTCGTTGCGGAGCTGGCGCTGCGTGATGCTACGCATGAGCTAAGGTAGCAATTGTAGCGCAATGTAGCAACCATGCCGGCTCGACAAGATCGGTTCAGCGGCGGGCGTCTGGGCGCGTGACCCTGCTGACGACGCCGGCCCCGCTTGGACGGCTCCGGCCGGCGCGTCCGCCCTCAGCCGTCCGCCACCTCGAACGCCGTCACGTTGCGCGTCTCGCGGCTGAACTCCACCCCGATCAGGTGAATCGGCTCGCCCCGGCCCCGGTACTTGTCCGCGTACCCGCGTTCCCGCAACTGCGCCAGCGCCGACCCCGGCGGCGCCATCTCCACGACCTTGAACTCGAACAGGTACACGTGGCCGCCGGTGCGCACCGCCATGTCCAGCCGCCCGTGGCTGCTCGACTCCTCCACCACGATCTCGTACCCCAGCGCCGCGAAGTAGGAGTAGACCACGCTCGCGTAGAAGCCCTCGTACTCCGCGATGGCGTTATTTGTGTACCACTGGTACGGAATGCTCGCGAAGAAGGCGTGGAACAGACCCTTCAGCGCCGCGCAGTCGTGCGCCTCCAACAGCCGCGCGAGACGCATGCTGTTGGCCGTCTGCCGCTCCGCGTCCTGCACCAGATGGCGCAGCAGATGCTCGTTCAGGCGCTGGCGTACCTCTCGGTTCGGATAGCCCAGCCGGTACAGCGCCTTGCCGCCCAACTCTTCCTCCGCCGCGATGGTCAGGTAGCCGGTCTGGAACAGCAGCGCTCCGGTGCCGATATTGCCCACGTCGAACGCCGACAGCAGCTACTCCGTGCCCATCACCTGGTCCAGGGACACCGACGCGATCCGGCGTTCGAACAGCGTGTCCACCAGAAACGCCGGCGTCCCGGTTTCGAACCAGTGCGCCTTGAACTCGCGGCTGTCGAACAGCAACAGCACGTCGTACGGGTTGTACACCTTCTCCGCGCCGCGCCACCGGTAGCCGTTATACCACTCGCGAATCTGCCCGCGATCCAGCCCGGCAAGCTCCGGCGCAAACACGGTGTCCAGGTCGTCCTCCGTGTACCCGCAGATCCCTGAATAGCGCCGATCCAGCGTAATGTCCTTGAGGTTGTTCAAGTCGGAAAACAGACTCACCTTGGAGAACTTGCTTACCCCCGTCACGAACGTGAACCTCACGTGCGCGTCACGCGCCTTGATCACCCCGTACAGGCCGCGCAGGTAGTCGCGGTTGGCCCGCGCAATCTCCGGCGTCTCCAGCGCATCCAGGATCGGCTTGTCGTACTCGTCCAGCAGCCGCGCGATGTAGGGCGTCTTGTCCACGTAGTAACAGTCCTCCTCGCGCACCTCGCGGAAGGTCTGCATGCCGATGGGCAGTCTGCGCCGGGTCACGCCCCATCTTACCGCGTCGCCCGACGGATTCAAGCGTGTTGACATGATTTCCGTTTTGTGCGGTGATGGAGAAGAGAGCACGGTGAACATTATGTTTCCACCCGTCCACCCGTCCAATCACGATAGCTCTAGCGTAGAACCCAGAAACACCGACCGACCCCACGTTGTGCGCCTCGTCCGGCCCATACCCGGGATCGGCGCACCTGCTTTCCGACCTGCGTCAATCCACTCATCAACTCCTGTCGCCGGTGTCCGCCGCCGGCCTTTCCCGTCAATCACATTCGCTGCGTTGACGACCACCGCCGCACGCGGCGTTCCGGGATCGGGTGCGCGCACGCGTTCAAGGAGGTGCCGTTTGTAGGATGCGGAACTGATCCGGAGCAGTCGCCTCGCTTTCTGGTCACCTGCGACTGCAGGTACACCTCGAGAGTAGGCGAGGGGCCCGGCTGTGAACTCGGTACTCTCGAATACCAGGAGTCAAACAAATGCATGACGTAATGCGAACATGTCTGGCCGTGCTTTGTGGTCTCGCACTGACTGCAACCGGCCTCGGGGCAAGCCCGGCCGCGGAAGAGGCGCCGGCCGCGGCGATGGAGAAGGAGATGGTGCTCGACCCCACCACCGGCAAGATGGTGTCGGCGCCGGAGTATGGCGGGACACTCACCTGGGGCGATGCGAACGGGGCTCCGCACTGTGACCCCCACATCCATGGCTGGGGGCCACGGGCCATCGACGGCGTTGCAGAGAGGCTAGGCATCAGGGACTGGGCAGCAGATAGGAACGAAATCAGTTTTACAGACTCCTATACTCCTCTCCGTTTCATCAGAGGGGCGCTGGCGGAAAGCTGGGAGATGGCCGACCCACTGACGTATGTCTACCACATCCGCGGGGGCGTTCGCTGGCACGACAAGGCGCCGATGAATGGTCGGGAGTTCACTGCCCAGGATGTCGTATACAACCTTCACCGTTATACGGGTTCGGGGAGCGGCTTCACCGAACCCGGGGCGGCTGGCGCACTCGCTGCGATACCGTTCGAATCGATAACGGCCAGCGACGATTCGACGGTAGTCTTCAAGCTGACGGAGCCAAAGGTAGACTTGCGGGAAGTTCTCGCCATCAACTGGCATGCCGCTATGTTACCCCCAGAGGTAATCGAGCAGCACGGCGACCTCACGGACTGCGATAACATGGTTGGTACCGGGCCCTATATGCTGACTGAATGGGTCGAGAACAGCTCCATGACCTATTCCAAGATTCCTGACTACTGGGGCTTTGACGAAAAATACCCGGAGAACCGCTTGCCCTACATCGACCAGATAAACCGGCTGATCATGCCGGAAAAGGAAACACAGCTGGCGGCGCTACGCTCGGGTAGGCTCGATTACATCGGTCAGTCTGGCGGGGGTCAGTTGCAGCCGGCCCAGGTAGAGACCCTGCAGCGTACCAACCCCGAAATCGTGGTATATCCGTGGGCTTTTCGGTCGGAGACCTCTGTTGCATTCAACCTGCGCCAGCCGTCTCCCTTTCAAGACATCAGGGTGCGCAAGGCGATGCAGATGGCCATTGACCTCGAGACCATCAACAATACGTACTTTCGTGGCTTTGCTATGACGAAACCCCAAGGGATCATAGGAGACGGTCTGAAGGGGTTCTACATCCCATTCGAAGAGTGGCCCGAAGAGACCAGGAAAGTCTTTGCCTATGACCCGGAAGGGGCCGAAGCGTTGCTCGACGAGGCTGGGTATCCGCGCGGTGCGGATGGCATTCGATTCAAGACCGTCGTCAACCCCGTGCCCTCATGGGATGTGGGCTATCAAGAAATAGCCGCTGAATACTGGGGTGCGATTGGCGTTGATGTAGAGGTCAGGATAACAACCGAGATCCCTCGACTGATGGCGCTGGTAACCGAAGGTACTTATGAAGGAATGGCCTATATGGATATCGGCAACGACGGCTCGATTCAATGGCTAATGAGCGTGCTTGAAATCGGAGCGCAATGGGGCCGTACCGGACACCAGGACCCCGTGATGGACGCCATGGCGAAAGCCGCGATGGCCGCTATCACGCTCGAGGAGCAGCAACGGCTGGTGGCGGAGGCAGATATGTACTCGATCCAGCAGCATTGGTTCATATGGGGTCCTAAAGTTCCCCAGTTTGAGGCGGCGCAGCCGTGGGTGATAGGTTTTAACGGTGAAATCTGGTATACCACACATGCGCCTTTCGAGCGCCTGTGGATCGATAGTGCGCTGAAGAGTGACGTGGACCCGATAGGTTGGACAGTGGATGGGATATTGTAGAGTGCATCTCGTTCGTTGTCAACCCACCCTCCTGGTCGAGATGATCAGGCGGCGGTAATGGGGGTGGGGTCCGGGGAGGGGGTGAGCGAGCCTGTGGATATGTGGATACTTCGTCCCCACTGCTCGCGCTCCCGTTGGTCCTCGGATGCCCTTGCACCCCATGCCAACCGCCTGCCGTTCCTGTTCGCTACGCCACCTCCTGCTGTTGTTCCGCCACCCCGTCGCGGTACGCTTCCGCGGGCGTACGCCCGCCGAGCGCCGAGTGTGGTCGGGTCTCGTTGTAGAATGCCATCCACCCGTCGATCACCCGCTGCGCCTCGAAGCCATCCTCCAAATCGTGCAGGTATACCGACTCGTACTTCAGCGAGCGCCACAACCGTTCGATGAATACGTTATCCAGACAACGACCGCGCCCGTCCATCGAGCACCGTATCCCGGTCGCCTCCAACTGGCCGGTGAACGCGATGCTGGTGAACTGGCTGCCCTGATCGGTGTTGAAGATCTCGGGAATGCCGAAGTCTTCCAGAGCGTCCGCCAACGCCTCCAGGCAGAAGGAGGTGTCCATCGTGTTGGACAGCCGCCAGGCCAACACCCGCCGGCTCGCCCAGTCCATGATCGCCACCAGGTACAGAAATCCTCCCTGCACCGGGATGTAGGTCAAGTCCGCGCACCACACCTGGTTCGGGCGCTCAATCGTAAGCCCTCGCAGCAGATACGGATACACCCGATGGTCCGGGTGCGCGACGCTGGTGCGTGGCTTGCGGTAGATCGCCTCCAGCCCCAACAGCCGCATCAGCCGCCGCACCCGGTGCCGACCGACCCGCTTTCCCTCGCGTGCCAGATGGCGCATCATCTGCCGGCTGCCGTAGAACGGACATTCCAGATAAAGTTCGTCGATGCGGCGCATCAACGCGAGCGTGTCAGCGCTCTCGCCCACCGCTCGGTAGTACAGCGTCGACCGGTTCAGCCCGATCAGGCGGCACTGCCGGCTGATGCTCAGACGGTCGTGCTCGCGGTCGATCATCTCTCGTCGCTCGGCCCGGCTCAGCGCCCGAGCCCGCGTGCTAAAAAATCGCGCTCCACGGTCAACTCCCCGATCTTGGCATGCAGGTCGTGAATGGTCTCATCGTGCTCCTTCTGCCGCCGGCTCCGGCCGTCGGCGAACAGGTCCCGCAGACCGGTCTGAGCCTGCCGCTTCCAACTGCTGATCTGGTTCGGATGTATTTCGTGCTTGGCCGCGATCGCCTGGATCGTACGGTCTCCCCGCAGCGCCTCCATCACTACCTTCGCCTTGAACTCCGCTGTGAACCGACGCCTCTTCGTCGCCATCTTGCTGGCCCTCCTCGTGGCCTTGGATACACTCTACCATACCGTCCGTTTTTCCGGGACCAGCTCAGAGCGAAATGGGATTCTGAATCAGTCGCCCCTTGGGCGGTTGAAATGGCGGCAGCGCTGCGCGCGGCTGCTCTGAGCTAGGGCGCCGGGAGCCTCGCGCTTCCCGGCGCCCATGTACCACCAAGATATGAGAGCCTATGTCATCAGGCGCGTATTGCTGGTCATCCCCACCCTGTTCATATTGACCATCGTCGTCTTTCTCTCGGTCCGCTTCCTCCCGGGCGATGTCATAGACGCCATGGCGGGCGACTTGCAGCACTACATCGGCTTCGACCGTGCTGCTCTCGAGCGTAGGCTGGGATTGGATGTGCCGGTGCCCGTGCAGTATGGCCGCTGGATAGGGGGTGTTTTCCTGCGCGGCACCCTCGGCGAATCGCTGTGGAGCGATAGCCCGGTAGAGGAGTTGCTGAGAGGCGGACTGCCGGTAACCCTGGGGCTTGGCTTCCTGACGATCGTCATCGGGCTCGCGATCGCGCTGCCGGTCGGTATCTTCTCGGCGATTCGCCAGGGTACCGTCACCGACTACGCCGGGCGCTCGGTCGCCATCATCGGCCTGGCAACGCCCAACTTCTGGATTGCGGTCATGGTCTTGCTCTATCCGGCAATCTGGTGGGGCTGGTCGCCGCCGTTACAGTGGGTTCCGTTTACCGAAGACCCGCTGGGAAACCTCGGGGTGCTGATCATTCCCAGTCTGATTCTGGGGACCTACCTGTCGGCCAGCACCATGCGGATGATCCGCACCACGATGCTGGAGGTGCTGCGGCAGGATTACGTGCGGACGGCCTGGTCGAAAGGGTTGCGGGAGCGGATCGTCGTGCTGCGCCATGCGGTCAAGAATGCCCTGATCCCGGTGGTTTCGCTGATCGGCCTGCAGTTGCCGATCCTGGTTGGCGGGTCGGTGATCATCGAGAACATATTCAACCTGCCGGGCGTAGGCCGGCTTATGGTAGATGCGCTGGGACGCAGAGACTACCCGGTGGTCTCGGGCGTGAACCTGATGTTCGCCACCGGGGTCATGGCGATCAATCTGGCTACCGACCTGATGTATCCCTATCTGGACCCCCGACTCCGTTATGACTGATCCGCTATGAATGATAGGCGACGCAGGTTCTTCGTCCGGCTGTGGCGGGAACGGCCGGTGGGAGCTGTCGGCGGGATTATCGTAGTGATATTGATTCTGGTGAGCATCTTTGCCGATGTTCTGGCGCCGTATCGCCCACGGGAGATAAACCTGCCGGACATCTTGCAGGGCCCGTCAGCCGCTCATCTCCTGGGCGCCGACCACCTGGGGCGCGACGTGCTGAGCCGCCTCATTCACGGGGCGCGGATCTCGATGTTCGTCGGGTTCGCCGCGACCACCCTCAACGTTGTCGTGGCCGGGCTGATCGGCGGCACGTCGGGCTTCCTGGGCGGCAAGTTGGATCTGGTGGTGCAGCGGTTCGTCGATGCCTGGATGTCGTTCCCGGGACTGCTGCTGCTGTTGACGGTGATGTCGATAACGGGGCGGGGGATCGTGCAGCTCATCGTGGTGCTGGGCGTCGTAGGCGGCATCCCCGCCTCACGCGTGGTGCGCGGGGCTGTTATCGGGGTCAAGGAGAATGCCTACTTTCAGGCCGCGGAGGTGATCGGTTCGGCGACGTGGAAGACGCTGGTGCGCCACGTGCTGCCCAATATCGCGGCTCCGATAATCGTCATCTTCAGCATCAACATCGGGGCGGTGATCATCACCGAGGCGTCTCTGAGCTTCCTCGGCTTCGGTCTGCCACTCCAGGTTCCCAGTTGGGGCGGCATGCTGAGCCGGGAGGGGCGCCAGTACATGGAGATGGCGCCGCGGCTGGCGCTGTGGCCCGGCCTCTGCCTGACCATCGTCGTCTACAGCCTGAACATGTTCGGCGACGCGGTGCGGGACCTGCTCGACCCGCGGCTGCGCGGCGGCGGGGGTCGTCTCGGGGCCGGATCCTGATGACGAACCTGCAGCACATCGAGAACGAAGGCAGGCGTATCGAAGGGGAGTACGCGCGCGGCTCGGCAAACCGCTGGTCGAGGCGACGCTCGGCTTCCACGCGTTCTTCGGCGTGGCGGTCCATGCGAGCGGAGGACTCGGCGAACCGCTGGTCCATGCGGACTGACGACTCCGCCATGCGGCGGTCGAACTCTTGGCCGGACCGTTCCAGGGCCGCCGCAAATCGGTCGAGACGGCGGTCGGTCTCGCGGCGCTGCGCCACCGGATCTTCCGACTCCGGTGGCTCGCCGCTGAGCAACAGCCGGCGTATCCGCGCACACGACTCAGGGTGCTCTTCGAGCACACGGGTCAGATCCTCGATATCTGCCACCGTGAAGGACATCGCAACGCGCTCCGAGTCTGCTACTCTACCCGCCCCAGGTGCCGCGGTTCAACAGCCACGACCAGCGCATGGAGACGCCGGAGATCGCGCGGGACAACCGCGACAACCTGCGCGGGCGAGCGGCGCCTGCCGGTCGACGTGAGGCCGCGGCGGCGGGATGCAACGGGACCACACGGCGCGGATGACAGCCGCGCTCTGCTCTGCGACAATGCGCCCATGGACAATGCGCCCATGTTGACCGTGCGCAAGTTCAATACCGAGGGTCCCGTCGTGGCCGCCGATCACTACCACATCCCGCCGCTGGAGCGGATCGATCTGGACGCGGTGCTCGGCCTGATCCGGGACAAGAAGTACTTCGTGCTGCACGCGCCGCGGCAGACAGGAAAGACGTCGGCGAGCGCCATGGTGCGCGTCAGATTCCACACGCCCGCCGACGTCCGGGAGCGGAATCGCCTGGGTCAGGCGGGAGGGCGACGTCGGGGAGCGGGAAGCGGTCGCCGGTCGATGCGATCCAGTCGGAGAGCAGGCGGTGGCAGCGTTCCTTCTGCTCCTGGCAGGCGGCGTCGAACACGTAGTTGGCCTGCTCGTAGGGGTCGTTGGCGGTGTCGAACAGCATCCAGTCGCTGCCGGGGGCGCAGGCGTACTTCCAGCCGTCGCGGGTGACCACGCCGCGCCACGGCTGGCTGGTGGTGCGCGCGTGCAGCTTGGGCGGGATCTGCTGCAGGTAGGCGCTCCGCGGTTCCGCCTCGGGTTGTGGGTTTCCGCGGTACTCCGGGGCGTCGGGGCGGATGCATTGGGCGGAGTAGTCGTAGCCGGCCATGCCCTCCGGCGCGGCGATGCCGCACAGTCCGAGGCTGGTGGGGGCAATGTCGACGTGGTTGAGCGGCGCGTCGCTGACGCCGGTCCGCATGTTGTAGTCGCCGCCGGCGCGGTGCACGATGAACGGTACCCGGATCGCCTCCTCCCACGGGGTGGATTTCCCGAACTGTCCGTGGCTGCCCATCATGTCGCCGTGGTCGGAGAAGAACACCACGTAGGTGTCGCGGTCGACGCCCATCTCGGTGAGGGCGGTGCGGATGCGGCCGATGTTGTAGTCCAGGTTCTCGATCATGGCGTAGTACCCGGCCAGATCGAACCGCGCTCGCCGTTCGACGCGGGCGGTGACGGGCACGTTGCGGCGCAGCTCGATGGAGGCGGGATGAATGCGGGAAGCGCCGTGGGGCGGATTGGTGGGCGTCACGTTGGGGCCGTGCGGCGGCTGCACCGAGAGCACGGCAAAGAACGGCCGGTACTCGGGTCCGGCGGTGGCAGGGGTAAGTCCGCCGGCGCCCTCGCCGCTGCCTGCGGCACCGACGTGGCGGCGCAGGTGGGCGATCAGCAGATCGCTCAAGGCGTCGGTCTCGTAGCCGGGCAGCCGTTGCGGCGTCTCGCTGCCAGTGCCGTACACGTAGCACTCGTGCTGGTTGTTGTTGTTCTCGTAGCCCATCCAGTAGCGGAAGCCGCCGCGCCGCTCCGCCGGCACGTGGTGGGTGGGGAAATTGCCGCCGTCCAGGTGCCACTTTCCGACGTAAGCGGTGTGGTAACCGGCGGCCTCGAAGGCGTGCGCCACGGTGGGGATCTCCGGCGGCAGCGGTGAGGGAGTGCGCACTGCGCCGGTCTGATGCGGGTAGCGCCCGGTCAGCAGCGCGGCCCGGAACGGCGTGCACCACGGCGCGCCGGCCACCGCTCCATCGAAGCGCATTCCCTCGCGTGCCAAGTTGTCGATGTTGGGGGTGAATACGTTCGGGTCGCCGCGGTAGCTGGTGGCGTGCGCGCGGTGCTGGTCGCCGAACACCCACAGCACGTTGGGCGGGCGAGGGTTGCGTAGCGTCAGCCGGTCGCTCATGAGCCAGGTCTTGCCCGCTGGCGGGCCGTCAGACGCGGCCTGGGAACGAGCACCCGCGCACCTGTTTGAACGGAGGCATCTTGGGGGCGTCGGTGACCTTGATGTCCTGCCAGGAGCTGGCGCGCATGTAGTGGATGGCGTAGGCGCGCCGGCGAGTCGGCGACGTGTTCCTGCTGCTGGTGTGCAGGGTCAGGCTGTGGTGAAAGCTGATGCCGCCGGCGGGCACCGGCACCGGCACCGCCGGCCACCGTTCCGACTCCAGGTCATCGATCAAGTGGTCCAGGCGTTCGCGCGACAGCATGCCCCAGCGGTGAGTGCCGGGTACGAAGCGCAGGCAGCCGTTGTCCAGAGTGGCGTCGTCGATCGCCGTCCAGGCGGTCACCAGGTCCATCGGAAAGATGTCGCGCCAGGAGGCGGAGTCCTGGTGCCACGGCTGCGCGGAGCCGGTCACCGGCGACTTCATGAACAACTGGTCGCCGTACATCTTGATGTCGTCGGTGCCGAGCAGGTCGGCAACGATGTCCACCACCGCGGGATTGGTGGCGTGGCGCCACAGCAGGTCGTCGTACACCGCCATGTTGAACAGCTTGCGGGTGGCCAGCACGCGGTCGGCCACCGCCGTGGTGCCGTCGCGAAACACCGGCTCCAACTGCAGGCTGCTGTCGGGGATGTGCTCCGCCTCGCCGGCCGCGATCAGATCCGCGTGATCGCCCAGGGCGGTCACCTCGCCGGCGCTCAGCACGTTCTCTACCCTGAGAAATCCGTTGAGTTGAAACTCGGCCACTACGTCCGGGCTCAACGCCCGCACCTTCGGTTGCGTCATATCGGGTGCCGAGTGTAGCGAGCCCGCCGCCCGCCGTCGACCGCACCAGATCCGTTGGATCCGTTGCGCACTTCGCGGGTCGTCGCCGCCACACGGCGGCTACCGCCGGCGAGGTTGGACAAGCTGCGTGTCGCGAGCCGCCGGCCGGCCGGGCGGTGCGAAGCGAATGGCCGCGTTGGCGGGCGGCGCCGCCGCATCACGGTCTACCTGACGCATGATGCCGTGCACGAATTCGTCGGCGATAACCGGGGTGTATTCCCGCCACCGTCGCACCGGCGGCTCGTCGGCGTCACGGCGCAGGATGCGCACGCTGCCGAACGTGCGTTCCAGCGAGTATCCCGGAACCGTCAGGTCGGGGACCTCCGACACCAGGTGGCTGACCGAGGCGGCGACGGTGGCCAGGTTGCGGGCGATTCCCTCGCCCGTGTGGGCGTCGTAAAACGGGATGGCGCGGTGCAGGTAGTAGTAGCCCGGCGTGTTGTAGTAGGGCCGATCCACCTGCCACACCGCCTCGACGCCCGGTGCGCGGGCCAGGTAGCGGTACGCGGCGAAGATCGGATCCTGGCCGCGCAGGAAGCCGGTGACCCCGGTCTCGCGCGACCACGCCTGGGACACGCGGCTCTGCGCCGGCAGAGCGTTCAGCACCCCGGCCAGCGACACGGCGGCAAACAGGGCGCCGGCCGCGATTGTCGTCCAGCGCTCCGCCGCCGGGCGCGCCGGCCGCCGGCTCGCTGCCCAGGCGGCGAGGCGCACGGTGAGGTCGGCGCCGATCAGCAGCCACAGCGGAGTGACCGCGAAGATGAAGCGGTATTCCTTGTGCGCCTGCACCGAGTGGGTCAGCAACACCAGGGCGATCAGGCCCAGAAGCAGCCCGTAACGTGCCGGCCAGCGCAGTGAGGCCGCCAGACACAGTACGCTCAACCCGCCGCCGGCGAGTGCGAACCACCACAGGAACTGCCACGCCGGGCTCTCGGCGGTGCGCATCTCGCCAAGGATCAGGTTGAAGCGCACGTTGGTGAGGTAGGAGTGGAACAGGCCGCCGTTCCACGCCAGGGCGTCGAAGATCCCCACCACACAAAGCGCCGCCGTGGCGGTGAGCGCAAGCGACACCTTCTGCCGCGTGCGCAGGAACACGACCCCGAGCAACACCACGGCCACGGGAGCGTATTGGACCCGGATCGCCGCCACCAGCACGGCGAGCACGGCGGCCGGCCAGACCACGCGCGGGCGGTCGGGCGAGGGGTTCGCGCACAGGGCCAGCAGTCCGAGCAGCGGCGCCGTTGCCACGAACTCGGTGAGCGGCTTGTGTGCGAAGCCGGCCAGTTCGTACCAGAAGGCGCCGGCAACCAGGGCCAGGCGCGCCGAGGTCTCGCTGAAGTGGCGCCGCGCGAAGCGGTACATGCCGGCCGGGATCGCCACCGAGATGGCGCAGAACAACAGCTTGACGCCGCCCACGTACCAGGCAGGCTCGCCGTGGCCGCCCAGGTCGAACAGCGTGAGCGCGCCGGCCACGACGCCCGGCACCAGCCAGGAGCGCGCCCCGTAGAAGTACTCCCAGTAAACCACGCCGTTGCCGAACGCCAGCCGGTGGGCCGGCTCCAGGTACTGCATGATCTCGTCGGGGTGCAGCACGAAGTCGCCGGCCAGGGCCACCGCGGCGCGCACGGCAAACGCCAGCGCCAGCACCAACGGCAGGAGCTTCCAGGGGGGAGCGCTCGGCACCGCGGTGTGGAGCAGGCCGTCGAGCACGGTACGCGGCCACTCACGAAGCCGCACTGCCGGCTGCTTCCGTTTCCCCATTTACGGCGGTGTCGGCAACTCAGCCACCGTCCCGGGTTGCGTCGCGGCGGTACACGTAGCGGTTCGAAATCAGGAAGTTGACTGCGCCGCCGAGGCATACCCCGATCACCAGCGCCAGCAGGCGGTAGCGGGCGAACTGCTGCACGAAGCTGGTCAGGAGGGTGTAGCTGCCCACGTTGACGCCCAGCCCGAGCACGCTGCTGGCAGCGAACCGGGTCCACTGCCGCCCATGCGGCTGCCGGGGACGTTCGTCGAAGGTGAGGGCGCGGTTGACCAGCCAGTTCCAGGTCACGGCTGGCCAGAACGACACGAACCGGGCCACGCGGTGTTCGACGCCCAGGCCCTGCAGCGCCAGGTAGAACGCCACGTCGATCAGGAACCCGCTCGCCCCCACCAGGGCGAAACTGACCAGCCGCGCCGCGTCTCCGTACCGATGCCGGTACAGGCGGTGCAGGTGGTGCAGGTAGTTGAGTTGCTGGCGCCAGTTCATCTTGCTGTCGCCGCGGTCGCGGTCGGTGAAGCCGATCGGCACCTCGTTGACGCGCAATCGCCCGCGCACCATCAGTTCAAGGCCGATCTTGTAGCCTATGGGGCGCAGTTCATCCAGGTCGGGCAGCCGGCGGCGGTCGGTGGCGAAGAAGCCGGACATGGGATCTGAACAGCGCACCAGCGGCAGCGCCAGCAAGGTGGCGCCGCGCGAGTTGAGCCTGCGCAACAGGCCCCAATCGGCGTCGACGGTACCGCCCGGCACGTACCTGCTGCCGACCACGAAATCGCAATCGCCGCCCAGGGCCGCGAGCAGGGCGGCGATCCGTTCGGGCGGGTGCGACAGGTCCGCGTCCATCACCACCAGCCGGTCGTAGCGTGCCATGCGCATGCCGTGGATTACGGACAACGACAGGTCGCGCGGCGGGTCGCGGCGCACCTCCATGCGCACCGGCGCGTGCCGAGCCAGGTCGGCGACAATCGCCGTGCTGCCGTCCCGCGAGTCGTCGTCGACGAATATCAGTTCCCAGTCGACTCCCTCGCGCGCGAGCGCCGCCTGCACGCGCCGCACGAGCGGGGCGATATTCGCCGCCTCCCGGAACGTCGGCACCACCACCGACACTCCGCGGCCCGCATCGCCGGATAGTTCCTCTCCCATTTTCTCCGTGAAGCAACCATAACATGCGCCCGAGAATACGATAAGATTATCCATGCGCCGTGGAGCGACCGGCGCGCGACGCGATCGACGGTGTGCGGGTGGCGCCGTGGAGCGATTCGACCAGGAGGACCAGGCATGACGAGTTTCTTTCAGGAACAGCGCGCAGTGTTGCACGCTACCCAGGAGTTGCGCCGCCAGCTCCTGGCCGTGCTCGGCGACGCCGACCTCGCCTGTCGGCCGGCGCCCGGGTGTCTTTCGCTCGGCGAGCTGTGCCGCGAAATGGGCGAGATCCAGCACACCTACGTCGAATCGTTTCGCACCTTCCGGCACGACTTCAGCTACCGCCACGACCCGGAGACGGCCGGCAGCGTGGCGCGCCTCGCCGAGTGGTATGCGCAGTTGGACGCTGAACTCGGAGAGGTTCTGGAGGGGTTGGAAGAGGCCGACCTGGCCCGTACCGTGGACCGCGGCCACGGGTTCGCGCCGCCGGTGCCGGTGCAGTTCCACATCTACCGCGAGGCGCTGCTGATCTTCTACGCCAAGACCCACGTCTACCTGAAGGCGCTCGGCAAGCAGGTCGACGGCCCCTGGCGGTGGTGGATCGGCGACCGCGGCGACTACGAGACGGTCGAGGGCTGACGAGCGGAAACCGCCGCCGGCGGCGCACCATCCGCCCTCCGTCCGGCCTCGCGAGCGGGCCGGGATCCGCGCGCTCCGGGCATCCGTTCGGGCGTTGGTAATGAGGCTGGTCGGCCCGGCATCGGGACGGTCGATGCCGGCGTCGTCGCCGGTGCCGGCCCTCGCGCCCGGCGCCGGCTACCAGCTCGGGATGGCTCCCAGCAACAGCTTCTGCAGCGCGGTGCCGTGCTCGCGCAGCCTGGTGACGCGGGGGCCGTCGAACGGCTCGCGCGACTTCATCCAGGCGTTCTGGTAGCACATCAGGCACACGCGGCGAGCCTTGTCGGAGCGGTTGGCCACCCCGCGGTGGTAGATCCAGCCGTTGAACAGCACGGCCTGACCGGGTTTGGCCAGCACCAGCAGTTGATCCGGGAACTCCGGGTGTCCCTTCGGCGGCCGGAACGGGGCGCGCTGGCTGCCGGGCACGATGGCGATCGGTCCGTTGTCTGCGGTCAGATCGTCGAGGTAGTAACCGCAGTTGATCTGCGCCGGCGTGCTGCCGATCGGCGTGCCGTCGGGATCCACCGGCCACGGGCCGTCACGGTGCCAGTCCTGGTCGGGCTGCCCGGGCGTGGTGACGCGGGCGGTGGCGCTGTGCAGTTGTACGCAGGTGCCGAGAATGGCGGCGATGCGGCGCAGGACCGGCGGGTTGTCGAGCAGGAACGCGAAGCGGTCGTCTTCCTCCAGCAACCGGTGGGTGAACTGCTCGCCGCGGCGGGTGAAGGTGGCGTCCAGCGCGTCCCGCAGCGTCTCCACCTGGTCCGCCGTCGCCGCGTCGTCCACCACCAGGTAGCCCCACTTGAGGAAGAACCGTACCTCCTGCTCCAGCTCCGGGCTGAGCGGCGGGTTGAGGGCCGCGGGGACGACCGACCGATCGTAACGCATGGCCGGCGTCGGACCGGCGCGGTCAGAACCGCACGCCGAGCTTGATGTTGTGCTCGGGGCCGGTGGCGATCTTCGGGTACTCGGTGAGCAGGTCGTCGAAGGCGACCACCGGCTGCACCACCGGCTCGCTGCGCAGGCTGCCGTCGGTCAGCAGCCGCCAGCTCACCTCGAACAGCCGCGGCTCGTCCCAGCCCGGGTACTCGGGGTTGGGCTCCGAGCAGGCGCGCGAGAACACGATGGTGGGACGGTTGAAGTGCGCCTCGGCACCCAGGTCGAGGCCGGCGGGGTAGGCGCCGGGCATTGCGCCGGCCACCACCGTGCCCAGGTAGCGGACCCCGCGCAGCGCGGCCTGCAGGGCGGAGTAATGGCCGCTGTATTCTATGCACACGTCGGCGCCGCGGCCCGCGGTGGCCAGGCGAATCTCCTTGCCGGCGTCGCAGGCGGTCGGGTCGAGGACCAGGTCGGCGCCCAGCTCGTCCGCCGCCGCGCGGCGCAGCGCGATCGGGTCGACGGCGATCACCGGGTGCGCACCGGCCAGCCGCGCGAGTTGCAGCACCATCAGGCCGATCCCGCCCATCCCGAACACCGCCACGGCGTCGCCGATGCGGACGTGGCCGTCGCGCACCGCGCCGAGCGCGAAGTCGGTGGGGTCCAGGCAGACGGCCGCCTGCCAGGGCACGCCGTCGGGAAGCACGCGTACCCGGTCAGCCGGCCACACGTGTTCTTCGCGGAACCCGCTGTGCGCGAACACCCGGTCGCCCGGCCGCAGCCCGGTTACGGCGCCGCCGGTCTCGATCACCTCGCCGGTGCACATGTTCCCTAGCCGGGTGGGGAACGGGTTCTGGCCGCCGACCTCGCGGGTGTCGTCCGGTCCGGGGAAAATGCCCGACTCGTCGTCGTAGCCGCCGCGGTCCAGGCCGTAGCCTTTGAAGAAGGCCATCTCGGTGCCGTGCTTGGCCGCACCGAACTCGCTGCGCACCCGGACTTGGTCCATCGCCAAAGGCTCGCGCTCGTATTCCCGAAACGCTACCTGCTCTCGCGCAGGCGCGATCAATTCTCGTGGCATGGCGCCGATTCTATCGTCGCCGGGGCCGCAGGGTCACGGCACCGGAGGGCGCCGGCCGCGCCCCCCGGCCCCGAGCATCTACTCCTTGTAGAACAGTTGCTGCGAGTCGTAGAACAGGCACGCCTGCCACTCCGCCGACCCGTTGTACACCGGCGGGATGTTGCCGAGCTTCGAATTGGCGACGTACAGCGTCGGCGCCAGTCCGACCGTGCCGATCACCAGGACGTTCTCGGCATGCCAGTCCAGCACCCGCTCCGAGATCTCCATGTACTCGGGCGATCCCATGACGGTCTGCAGCCGCCGCTCCAGCCAGTTGAACAGGTTCTTGAAATCATCCGGCGGTTCCTCACCGGGCAGGACGCCGTCGGTGAAGTCGGCCAGGGTCGCCTGGCCGTTGCGCACCTGCTGGTCCGCCCGCAACCATATACCCCACGTCGGCCACACGCCGAAATCGCCCGACGGTGGCGCCCAGTGATTGGGCGTCAGGTAGTGCACGACTTCGAGGGTGTTGCCGTAGATCATGCCGCCCACCATGCGGTCGGTCATGTCCGAGCGCTCGAAGTACAGCTCGCGCTGCATCTCGTTGAGCTGCACGCGTATGCCCACGTTTTCCCAGTATTCCTTGACCAGGTCGTACATCTCCTGCGGTATGTCGGCCTGGAAGAAATACTCGAGAATCAACTCGAACCGCTCGCCGTCGGGACGCAGGCGGAAGCCGTCGCCGTCGCGCGCGCTCATGCCGGCTTCGTCGAGCAGCCGATTGGCCTCCGCCGGGTCGAACTGGGCGTACGCCTCTCCCCACTCTTTCTTGTAGAAACTGGCGGTGGGATCGACCGTGGCCTGGCGTGGCGTGGCGAGTCCGAAGAAGATGGCGTCGTTCATCTCGTCGCGGTCGATCGCCAGCGACATCCCGCGGCGGAACTGGACATCATTGAACAGGGCGCGCAGCACCGGATCCTCGTGGTTCAAGTTGAAGCCGAACGCAAGCTGGCTGCCGAGGATGCCGGGGATGGGATAGACGGTGTAACCGGCGGAAGCCTCGCTCTCCTTGTACAGCGTGTAGTTGGCGAACGACGTGTTGTACGCCTGCACGTCCGCCTCCCCGGACACGATCTTGAGATCGATCGTCTCCTTGCCGGCGAGGTTGTTGACGATGGTGTCGATGTAGGGAAGTTGGTTGCCCGCCGTGTCGACCTCGTAAAAGTAGGGATTCCTCTCGTACACCCGGTGGGTGGTGGTGAACTCCTTCATGAACCACGGCAGCACCACCGGCTTGTCGAGGTCGCCGAGCGGGTTTACCTGCATGTGAGCGTTGAACGCGTCCACCCAGGTGTCGTGGCCCTCCTCCTTGGCGAGCGAGTTGGCGTCCTCGTTGTAATTGATGTGGTACTTCGAGAGGTACTTGCTCGGGGAGAACGAAACCCAGTGACTTCCCGGCCAGTGGGTAAAGAACACCGGCAGCGCCGCCAGCGACCCGTCGCTCTCGTAGCGTACCGTGCGGTCGTCGATCTTCACGACGCGGTCCACGATGGTGGCCGGCGCCCCGCCGCCCCAGAAACTGACCTCCTCGATCCAGTTGATCGCCTCCCACCGGAACAGGATGTCGTCGGCGGTGAACGGGTCGCCGTTGGACCACCTGAGCCCTTCCCGGAGGGTGAGCAGCATGCTGCTGTTGTCCTCGGACATCTCGTAATCGGTAGCGATGTCGGCCACGATCTCGCCGTCGTAGGACAGCTCCAGGAGGAACGCCGAACCGTTCTCCGGTCCGTCGCTCAGGTCTCCCCATGGACTGCTGTCGGGGTTGAACGTGGTGATCGTACCGCCGTAGCGCCCCACCATCTCGAACGGGACGATCACCTTCGGCTCCACCGGCAGCCGCTCGTCGACCGGCGGCAGCTCGCCGGCGGCGACCCGGGCGGCCAGCATAGGCGCCTCGTTGTACTTGCCGCCGCTCGCAGCGACGACGGTGTCCGTTCCTTCGTCCGCGTCCTCCGTGCCGCCCGCCCACACGGCGGTGCAAAGCGCCAGTGTCATGACCGCCGAGGCGGCGATCGCCAACATCCTTTTCATGTGGATTCTCCTTGTCGCGGAGCCGGCCGACGCCGCGTGCACCGGACCGCTCCGCAGATTGGTGCGCCACCGTAGCCCCGAGCGCGGGTAAACGTCAACTCGGGAGGCGCCGCCGCCGCGACGGAAAGCGCCGGAAGCGCGGCGCGACCGGGCATTGCGGATGTGGTATAAAGGGGCGGACATGCTCAGCTACATCATCCGGCGCCTGGTGTACTTGGTAGTTCTGCTGGTGTTGCTCTCGGTGGCCACCTTCATCATCATCCAGCTCCCGCCGGGCGACTACCTCACCACCCTGGTCGCCAACATGCGCCGCGCGAACGTGGTGCTGAGCGAAGAGGCGGTGGCCGTCCTCACCGAGCGGTACGGGCTGGGGCGCCCGCTGCACATTCAGTACCTGACCTGGTTCGGCAACCTGTTGAAGGGCGACATGGGCGAGTCGTTCATCTGGGAGGCGCCGGTTACCGAGATCGTGGGCGAGCGGCTCGCGCTCACCGTGACGTTGTCGATCTCGACGCTGATCGTGACCTACCTGATCGCGATTCCGATCGGTATCTACTCCGCCACCCACCAGTACTCGGTTGCCGACTACAGCTTCACCACGCTCGGATTCATCGGCCTGGCTATGCCCAACTTCCTGCTGGCGCTGATCCTGATGTTCCTGTTCTACAAGTACTTCGGCTGGAGCGTCGGGGGACTGTTCTCGCCGGAGTACCAGTTGGCGCCGTGGAGCCTCGGCAAGGTGATCGACCTGATCAAGCACTTTCCGATTCCGCTGCTGGTGATCGGCACCGCTGGCGCCGCCAGCCTGATCCGCATCATGCGCGCCACGCTGCTGGACGAGCTGGGCAAGCTGTACGTGATCACCGCGCGTGCCAAGGGCGTCTCCGAGCGCAGGCTGCTGTTCCGGTACCCGGTGCGGGTGGCGGTCAACCCGGTGGTGAGCACCATCGGCTGGCTGCTGCCGGAGACCATCTCCGGGGCGACGCTGACCGCGATCGTGCTCAGCTTGCCCACCATCGGACCGTTGCTGCTGCGCGCGCTGGAGGCGCAGGACATGTACCTGGCGGGCAGCATGGTGATGCTGCTGAGCGCGCTCGGCATCCTGGGCACGCTGATCTCGGACCTGCTGCTGGTGGTGGTGGATCCGCGCATCCGGTTCGAGCGGCAGGCCACCGGATGAGCGGCATCGCGCCGCTCGGCAGGCGGCTGGGGCTGCGCCGGAGGCGGCGGCAGCAGGACACCGAAGCGTACTACATGGCATCGAGCTGGGTGCTGATGAGGCGCAAGTTCCTGCGTCACAAGATGGCCATTCTGGGCGGCTGCGTGCTGCTGCTGTTGTACGTGGTGGGAGCGGCGTTCTCCGGCTTCTTCTCGACCGCCGACATCGCCCGCCGCAACCCCGACCACGCGCTCGCGCCGCCGCAGCGGATCCACCTGTTTCACGACGGCAGGCTGCGGGCGCCGTTCGTGTACGGCACCGAGGTCAGGATCAACCCGGACACCTTCCGGCGCACCTACGTGGAGGAGCGCAGTACGATCTATCCGATCCGCTTCTTCACGCAGGGGGACGAGTACCAACTGCTGGGGCTGTTTGACGCCACCACCCGGTTCATGGGGGTGGCGGAGCCGGGCACGCTGTTCCTGTTCGGGACCGACAACCTGGGCCGGGACATCTACTCGCGGACGCTGGCCGGCGCGCGCATCTCGCTCACCATCGGCCTGGTGGGGGTGGGGTTGAGCTTCGCCCTCGGCTCGCTGCTCGGCGGCCTGTCCGGCTACTTCGGCGGCGCCCCGGACATGGTGATCCAGCGCACGATCGACTTTCTGATCTCCATACCCACGCTGCCGCTGTGGATGGCGCTGGCCGCCGCGGTGCCCACCGACTGGCCGCCGGTGCGCACCTACTTCATGATCACCATCATCCTCTCGGTGGTGGGCTGGACCGGGCTGGCGCGCGTGGTGCGCGGCAAGCTGCTGCAGCTGCGGGTGGAAGACTACGTGCTGGCCGCCAAGATCGCGGGCGCCACGGAGATGACCACCATCGTGCGCCACCTGCTGCCCGGCTTCATGAGCTACCTGGTGGTGCATCTGACCCTGGCGGTGCCCGCGATGATCCTGGGTGAGACCGCGCTGAGCTTCATCGGCTTCGGCCTGCGCCCCCCGGTGGTGAGCTGGGGCGTGCTGCTGCAGCAGGCGCAGAACGTGCGCACCCTGGCGGTGAGCCCGTGGCTGCTGATCCCGGCCGCGTTCGTGGTGGTCACCGTGCTGTGCTTCAACTTCCTCGGCGACGGGTTGCGCGACGCCACCGACCCCTACCGCTCGACGTAACGGCCGGGGTAACTTCGAGGGGATGATGGCAGAGCGACGGTTCCGGGCGTGCTGCGCGCGCTCGCGGCTCACCGACGACGAGCGGGCGGCGTGGCAGCGCGACGGGTACGTGGTGCGCGAGGAGGTCTTCAGCGGCGAGGAGAACGCGCTGCTGAACCGGGTCGCCGAGCAGGTGGTGGCGGGTGAGCGCGCGTTCCCGGAAGTGCACGTCGACCGCAACGCGCTGGTGCGCGACGGCGTGCAGCAGCGCTCCGGCATCCATGGCATGCACAAGATCCACTTCCCGAGCTGCTACCTCGCCGAGTTCCTGCAGCGCGTGCGCGATCCCCGGCTGACCGATCCCATCGTCGACCTGCTCGGGCCGGACATCCTGGGCATCAACAGCCTCTACCTCTGGAAAGCCCCGCGGATCGGGCTCGGCTTCCCCTGGCACCAGGACATGTTCTACTTCCGCCGGCGCTGGGTCACCGACACCACGGTGGGCACCTGGACCGCCGTCGACGCCGCCGACCGCGGCAACGGTTGCCTGTACGTCGTTCCCGGCAGCCACCGCCTGCCGGTCGCCGAGCACGACGACCTGGAGGGATCGCAGCAGGCCGAGTTCAAGCTCGCCCGCGGCGTCCGCGACCAGGACGGCGTCGCCTTGGAGCTGGCGCCCGGCTCGGTTGTCTGGTTCCACAGCCACCTGCTGCACAAGAGCACCGACAACCACAGCGGCCGCTTCCGCCGCAGCTACGTCGCCCACTACCTGAGCGCGCAAGCCGAGTGGGCGGCCCCCGGCGCCGCCAAGACCGGCTCCCCCGTAATGTGGGTCCGCGGCGCCACATTCCCCGGCAAGATCACCGAAGCCCACCGCGACGTACTGGGCGCTTGAAGGTCAAGCTTCGAGGCGGTCCAGGGCAATTTGCGGCAACGGAAGCGACTGAGGGTGGGATTGGTGCGGCGCCTCGCTGCTGGCGGTTACGCTTCAAGGCGATCCAGGGCGATTTCCGGTAGCGGAAGCGACTGAGGGTGAGATTGGTGCGGCGCATAGCTGCTGACGGCTACGCTTCGCGCCGGTGCAGCGCGATATCCGGCAACGGGAAGCGGTCGCCGGTGGTCGCGATCCAGTCGGCCAGGAGGCGGTGGCAGCGTTCCTTCTGCTCCTGAAACGCCGCGTCGTAGACGTGGTTGGCCTGCTCGCAGGGATCCTCGGCGGTGTTGAACAGGAGCCAGTCGTGGCCGGGGGTGCAGGCGTACTTCCAGCCGTCGCGGGTCACCACGGCGCGCCAGGGGCGGTTCACGGTGTGGCGCATCAGCTTGGCCGGAATCTGCTGCAGGTAGGCGCTGTGCGGCTCGCGTTCCGGCCGCGGCGGACCGCTGGACTCCGGCGCATCGGCGCGCTTGCAGTGGGCCGAGTAGTCGTAGCCCACCATGCCGGCGGGGATGGTGAGGCCGCACAGGCCCAGCGTTGTCGGGGCGATGTCGACGTGATTGATCGGGGCGTCGCAGATGCCGGTGCGCATGTGGGAGGCGCCGCCGGTGCGGTGCACCAGGAACGGGATGCGGATCGACTCCTCCCACGGGCTGGATTTCCCGAACTGGCCGTGGCTGCCCATCATGTCGCCGTGATCGGAAAAGAAGACCATGTAGGTCTCGCGATCCACCCCCATGTCCGTGAGCGCGGAGCGGATGCGGCCGATGTTGTAGTCCAGGTTCTCGACCATGGCGTAGTAGCCGGCCAATCCGAGCCGCGCCTTCTCGCGGATCCACGGCACGTCCGGCACGTTGCGCCGGAGTTGCAGCGTCTCGGGGTGCAGGCGGGAAGTGCCGTACGCAGGATTGGTAGGCGTGATGTTGGGGCCGTGCGGCGGCTGCACCGACAGCACCGCGAAGAACGGGCGATAGTCCGCGCCGGCGCCGTGCTCCGTATCGCCGGCGGGCGGACCGCCCCGCCCGGTGCCGCCGACGTGGGTGCGCAGGTGCTCGACCAGCAGGTCGCTCCAGGCGTCGGTCTCGTAGCCGGGCAGCCGAACCGGGGTCTCGCTGTCGGTGCCGAACGCGTAGCACTCGTGCTGGTTGTTGGCGGCGTCGTTGCCCATCCAGTAGTGGAAGCCGCCACGCCGTTCCGGCGGCACGTAGTGGTCGCGGTCATTGGTGCCGTCCAGGTGCCACTTGCCGACGTAGGCGGTGTGGTAGCCCGCCGCGGCGAAGGCGTGCGCCACGGTGGGCATCTCCGGAGGCAGCGGGCAGCCGTTGGCCACTACGCCGCTCTGGTGCGGGTAGCGGCCGGTCAGCAGGGCGCCGCGGAAGGGCGTGCACCACGGCGCCCCGGCCACCCCGCCGTCGAAGCGCATCCCCTCGCGCGCCAGGTTGTCGATGTTGGGCGTGAACACGTTGCCGTCACCGCGGTAGCTGGCCGCCTGCGCGCGATGCTGATCGCCGAAGATCCACACCACGTTGGGCCGCCGCGCCGCCCGCAGGTTCAACCGCTCACTCATGCGCCCCATCCTGCCATACGCGCGCTCATTCCCCACCTCATCCGAGCTTTCGAGTCTGCCAGACTGCCGATGCAGCGGGAAGCGCACACAGTTCAGCATGTTCGGCCCTTGCCGAAACCCTTGATGGCCGTGCGCCAATGGCGTATCCTCGGCTGTGCGGTTTATCGAGACTTCCGTCTTCACGCGCCGGGTGATCAGGTTATTGTCTGATGACGCCTACCGATCCCTGCAGTTGGCTCTTTTGCTTCGTCCCGATCAGGGGCCGGTGATTCGTGGAACAGGAGGGCTACGGAAACTGCGCTGGAACCTGGCAGGGACGGGCAAGCGTGGGGGTCTGAGGCTGCTGTATTTTGGGACAAACCTGAGGGCACAATCTATTTGCTGTTCCTCTACACCAAGGGTGACCGGGACGATCTGAGTCCTCAGCAACTGAGACCGCTGTCAAGGTTGATCCGAGAGGAGTTGACATGAAGGAAAACGATTTCAGCGAACTGGTCACAAGCATCAAGGAAGCAGGCGACATCAAGCGTGGCAGCCGGCCGCCCTCACGCTTCTTCGAGTTCGGGCCCGTTGACATCAAGGCAGTGCGGGAGAGATTGCAGAGGTCGCAATCCGAGTTCGCTCTCATGATCGGAGTCAGCGTGGCCACGCTTCGGAACTGGGAACAAGGGCGGCGTCGACCCGAGGGGCCGGCCCGAGCCTTGCTGAAGGTCGCCGCCGAGGCTCCCGAAGCCGTCGAAAAGGCGCTGCGGGCATAGTCGCTGAGGCAGTGTCGCTCGCCCGCACTCCGGTCGCTGTGTGGCCAGCGATCTCCGGAGCGCCGAATCCGGCACGCGGGAAGCGCTGCGTGCGGAGCACCCCATCCTCATGGTGCAAGTGCATGGGACCCGGAGTTGCGCGTTCGGTTCATGCAAGTTATTCTGCTGAGTTGCAAGACCATTCCCAGGAGGTTGTCATGAAACCGAGAGACCGCATGGCGCTCGCGTTGCTATCGCTTCCGTTGCTGCTGGCGGCACTGCCGCTGGTTGCCGGAGGTGATGAAGAGTCCGGAGCTGCGGCTGCCGCCGGGGCTACCGCCGCGGCGGAGAGTACGGCGGTCGCGGGGACGCCGTTCGTGGATCACATCTGGGCCTCCCCGGCCGCATACGAAAAGGCGACCGGCAACACGATCGCCGCGTTTCGCGAGTCGCCGCTGCTGGCGGCGCGGGTCGCGCAGGGCGAGTTGCCGCCGGTAGAGGAGCGGCTGCCCGAGTCGCCGCAGGTGATTCGGCCGATCGAGGCGATCGGGGTCTACGGAGGAACCTTCAACGGTGCCGCGGGTGCCCCCTGGGGTGGCGAGCACCTGGAGAGCGCCGGTCAGGGTCTGCTCATCTGGCCGCCTGATTCGAGCGTGCTGTATCCCAACGTCATCAGGGCATTCGAGGTCGCCGGCGATGCCCGCTCGGTCACGTTCTATCTCCGCGAAGGGATGAAGTGGTCGGACGGCGACGATTTCGATGCCGACGATGTCGAGTTCTGGTATCGGGACATCCTCCAGAACGAACAACTCACCCCCAGCATTCGGGCTCGCTGGAAGCCCGGCGGCGAGTTGATGGGGATGAACAAGATCGACCAGTATACGGTACGGTTCTCCTTCGCTGCACCGTTCCACACGCTCCTGGAAGCGTGGGCCAACAGCGGCCTATGGGCCGCCTCCCATGCGCTGAAGAAGTGGCACATCGAGCATAACGCCGAGGCCGAGGCCCTGGCCAAGGAGGACGGCTACGACTCCTGGTGGCAGGCGTTTCAGTTCCGTTTGTACGGCTATTTGAGCGTCGTGGACGCACCCCAGCTCAACCCGTGGGTGCTCAAGGAGCTTCGGGTCGACTCCCTGCTCATGGAGCGCAACCCGTACTACTTCAAGGTAGATACTGCCGGCAACCAGCTTCCCTACATCGATGCCAGCCTGACGCTGCACTTCGAGAACCCGGGCGAGATCGTGCCGGCCAAGGGAATGAGCGGCGAACTGGACTTCCAGGTCTACAACACCAAGCTGTCCGATCTGCCCGTGTACCGCCGCAACGAGCCTTCCGGCGGCTACAAGGCGATCCTGTACGCCCGCAAGGACCAGTCGAGCGCGCTTTCCTTTGCCCTCAACTACACCCACAAGGATCCGGTGCTGCGCGAGATCTTCAACGACATTCGCTTTCGCCAGGCCCTGTCGCTGGCAATCGATCGTGATGACATCAACAGCACGGTGTTCCTCGGCTCCACTACACCGTTTACGGCCCCGGTGTCGGAGGCCTGGCCCGGGTTCGAGGAATGGATGAAGACATACTACGGCGAGTACGATGGCGCCCGAGCCAATTCCCTCCTCGACGAGATGGGGTTGGCATGGGATGACAATCAGGAGTGGCGCCTGCGACCGGATGGCAAGGTATTGCACATCAACGGCGAATATGCCACCGAATGGCTGGGCTACACCGAGGACTTGATGGACCTGATCAGGGGCTACTGGCAGCAGATCGGCGTGCGCATGGAACCGAAGTTCGTGCCGGAGGGTCTGCTCGGCCAGCGTTACATGGCCAACGATCAGGACATCGGCATCTGGAATACCGACGGCGGGACGGTGTTCCACGCCCGCTCCGCCTACCCGATGCGGTTGCTGCCGCCCTGGCATTGGATGGCCGACTGCTGCGCCATGTCCTCGGTGCCGTGGCGCCGCTGGCTCGACACCAACGGCGAGGCGGGTGAAGAGCCGCCCGAGACCATCAAGCGGATGTGGGCACTGTCACAGGAGTGGATGCAGGAGCCCACCGGTAGCGACCGCTACCACGAACTGATCGGCGAGTTGATTCGGATCAACGTCGAAAACCTGTACCTGTTCGGGACGGTCAGTTCACCGCCGCTGGTGGTGCTGATCAGCGACCGGATGGGCAACGTCCAGCGCGAAAACGCCTACGTGAACTACCGCATGCTGTACCCCTATCTCCCCGAGCAGTGGTACATCAAGGAGTAGATTCCAGTCCCGCGGGCTGCCAGCCAGCCGGCCTCTACGACTTGTAGGGGTCGGCGGCGTCCCGCAGCCCGTCGCCGAGGAAGTTGAAGGCCATTACCGTCACCACCACGAACAGAGCGGGTATCAGCAGCCACGGGTAGATCGCCACGCTGCGCAGGTTTTGTGCCTTCTGCAGCAGGACTCCCCAACTCACCGCCGGCGAGCGCAGCCCCAGGCCGAGAAAGCTCAGGCCGGTTTCGGCGAGAATCATCTCCGGGATCGCCAGGGTCAGGCTCACGATCAGGTAACTGGCGAAGTTGGGCAGCAGGTGGCGCACGATGATGGTGAGTTGTGGCATGCCCGCGACGCGTGCCGCCATGGTAAAGTCGAGTTCCCGCAGCTCCAGCAGTTTGCCGCGCACCACCCGCGCCAGGCCGCCCCAGCCGACCAGCGAGAGAATCGCCACGATAGCGAAGTAGACCTGCACCACGGACCAGTCGCGGGGCATGGCGGCGCCCAACGCCATCCACAGCGGAATGGTCGGAATCGAGATGAGAAACTCGATCACCCGCTGCACCGCCATGTCGATACGACCCCCGAAGTAGCCGGAAACACCCCCCAGCAGCACGCCGATGATGAAGGTCATCGCCACGCCCACCAGGCCGATGGAGAGCGAGATGCGCGCCGCCAGGATGGTGCGGGAGAAAAGATCCCGTCCGACGCTCTCGGTCCCGAACAGGAACAGCCCCGCCGGCTCGTCCACGCCGAACAGGTGAATGTCGCTCCGGACGATGCCGAGAAACCGATACTCTTCGGCGCGCACGAAGAAGCGCACCGGGTAGCGGACGCTCTTGTCCTCGGTATAGATCATCTCCAGGGTGTAGGAGTCGCGGCTGGTGCTGATGCCGTAGACGAACGGCCGAGTGAGGCGTCCGCGTTCGTCGACCACGCGGAGCCGCGAGGGCGGATGGAGCACCGCTTCCTGAAACCGCTTCTCGCTGGAGTAGGGCGCCACGAAATCCGCGAGCAACGCCAGCAGGTAGAGCAGGGCCAGAATGCTGCCGCCGACGATGGCCAGGCGGTGACGGCGGAACTTGAGCCAGATAAGCTGCCACTGGGAGGCGAGATAGAGGCGCTCTTCAGCGTCGGAGACAGCGCTACCAGGTGGTTCGGCCATGCTACGACACCTCCCCCGCGTCGATGCGGATGCGCGGATCCACCACCACCAGGAGGATGTCGGACACGAAGGTGCCGATGATGGTCAGGGTGTTGAGAAACAGCAACAACGTGGAGGCCACGAACATGTCCTCGAAGCGCAGGGCGCGGAACAGAAGTGGTCCCGTGGTGGGCAATCCGAGCACCAGGGCGGTGATGGTGGAGCCGGACACGATGACCGGCAGCAGCCAGCCGATGGTACTCACGATGGGGTTGATGGCCACCCGTACCGGGTACTTGAACAACAGCGCGCGCTCGCTGACTCCTTTGGCGCGGGCGGTAATCACGTACTGCTTCCCCAATTCGTCCAACAGGGTCGCCCGCATGACGCGGATCAGACTGGCGGTCCCCGCGGTGCCGACGATGATCACCGGCAGCGGCAGATGCTTCAGCAAGTCGAACACCTTGCCGAGCGACCACGCAGCGCCGACGTACTCGGGAGAGAACAAACCGCCGACGCTGACACCGAGCTTGAACAGAGCGAACATTACGATGAGCGCGAGTAGAAAGTTGGGGGTGGCCAGCCCGACGAAGCCTACCGACATGAAGAAGTAGTCGCCGGTGGAGTATTGGTGGGTGGCGGAGTATATGCCGATGGGAATCGCGATCACGTAGGTAAACACCAGGGTGCTGAGAGAGATCGCCACCGTGAGCCCGAGCCGCTCACCGATGATCTCCTTGACCGGGCGGTTGAGCTGGAACGACTGGCCAAAGTTCCCCTGCAGCACGTTGAACAGCCACTTGAAGTACTGTGCCCAGACCGGCAGGTCGAGACCGTAGCGGCGGCGCAGGTTGTCCAACTCTTCCTGGCTTACCTGCTCACCACGCTGGGCGAGCTGCGACGCAAGCGAGCTCACGAAGTCGCCCGCGGGGAGTTGGATGATCAGGAACGAGACGATGGTGATGACCCACAGCAGGACCAACATGTAGCAGAAGCGGCGAATCAGATACGAGGTCATTGCAACGGCGGCAGTGTCTCAACTTATCCGAGGGCACGCTGAGTGTCGAGGATGCACCGTGCTGCGAGAGGCGGCGCAGATTGCGCGGTGACAGCGCTCCTTCTGCGGCTGAACGGCGCGTTGTAGACGTGGTTGGCCTGCTCGTAGGGATCCTCCGCGGCCACACATGGCGATGAGTCGCCGCCGCCGAAACTCGTCGGATCTGCCACGCCGGTCAGAGTGCAGGCCACACTGTTGCTTGCAAGTCTGCCAACGATGCTGCCGGACGGGTGGCACCGGTGTTGTCGAACAGCTCGGCGATGGCGTCGGTGCCGAAGTCGTGCAGCAGCGTCCAGGCGGCGATGCGCCGACCCAGCCGGCCATCTTCCAGGAGGGCGGGGTCGTAGGCCTGCAGGATGGCACGCATCATGCCGGCGTCGCGTTTGCACAGGCCGAGCCACAGCGGCATCCACTCGTAGTCGGGCACGCCGATGCGGGCGTCGCCGAAGTCGATCAGCCCCGATACGGTCCACTTCCCGCCGCGCTCGTCGAGCAGCAGGTGCTCCGCGTTCAGGTCGCCGTGGACGACGACGCGGGGAGCGGTTCGCGCCGCGGCCATCGCGTCGTCCAGCAACGTCTCCAACTCGGGCACGACAGCCGGCGCGATCAAATCCCGGTCGACCAGCTCGGGCAGGGCCCGCCGCCGCCGGCGGTTCACCAGGGCGTCCCAGGACTCGCCCTTGTCGACGGCGGCCAGCGACGCGGTGTCGACGGCGTGCAGCCGCTTGACGATGCGCCCGGTCTCGGAGGCCATATCCAGCAGGGCCTGCCGGGCCAGCTCCGGCTGCAGCGCGTCGAGCGGACGTCCGGCGCAGAACTGCATCGCGAGATAGCTCCAATCGGTCCGGTCGCGAAACACGCCCGCCGCCCGGATCGCCGGCACCGGCACTTCCGCGTCGCGCGCCAGCAACTCCATCAGCCCGCGCTCGAACGGGAACTCGGTCCAGAACGGGCTGTAGATCTTGATGGCGACGCTCCGGTCGAGGATGAACACCGCGTTGGTGTTCGACTCCGGAGTTTCGATCCGGCCGTAGGCGATCCCCTCTCGCGCGCAGATTGCATCGACCACCGGACGCCACAGGCGCACGTCGTTGAACGTGGCCGACCATCGCTCCCAGGTGTCGATCGGCGGCAGCAGGTAGGACACAAGCGTGCCTACGAGGGCCCGGTCGTTGGGGCGTCGGCGTCGCTGCGCCAGCGGCCGGGGTTGCCGGGCCAGTGCCAGCGCATCAGGTCATCGCTCCAGGCGAGGGCGACGCTGGCCTCCCCATGGTGGGCGCGCTCGCGGCGTCCGCGGCGGGTGGCGCCGTGGAACGTCAGCAGGTACGTGCCGACGGCCGGATCGTGGCGCAGGTCCAGGAGGTGGCCGGCGGTGATGCGGCCCTGCGCCCATGGCCACTGGCGCTGGCCGAGTGTATACAGGCAGTTGTCGTACCAGTGCACCAGGTCGGTGGAGCGCGCGATGCCGATGCCGTTGGCCGGGGAGTGGACCAGCATGTACTCGTCCTCGGCGCGGTCGACCAGCACGCAGTAGTTCTCTTCGCCGTCGGTCTGCGCGTACGGGGTCCAGTGCTCCAGGTCGCGGCTGAAGGCGAGCTGCATGCTCTGCAGCAACAAGTTGTCGGGCGGGATGGGGGTGCCGCCGAAGCCCAGGCCGTGGGCGCGGCCGAGCAGCACGCCGCCGTGCTTGTAGCAACACCACCACAGAGCCGGGTCGTCCTTGTCGCGGAACAGGTGGGGATCGAGGGCGCGCCCGGTGTCGCGCACCGGCACCGCCGGGCCCTTCAATTGCAGGGCGCGCGGCTCCTGCCAGTGGTGCAGGTCGGCGCTGGCCATGGTCCAGCAGCGTGCGTCGTGAGTGTTCGGCCGCGGATAGCTGCTCAGGCACATCAGCCAGCGGCCGCGGTGGCGAACGATGCCTCCCGGCCCGCAGAAGCATCGCGGATCGCCTGGATCGGTGACCGGGCGCGGCGGCGTCCAGGAGCACAGGTCGCGGCTCTCGGCCACGCCGACGTGGAAGCGGTCGTTGCCGTCCGGCTGCGCCTCCACCACCGAGCAGAACAGCCGGAAGATGCCCTCGTGGTAGTGCAGCAGCGGATCGCGGTAGGCGGCGTGCGGGCCGCCGGCCAGGATGACCGGGCTCGGGATCGCCTCCAGGTCCACGCGCCGGGCACTCATTCCGGCCAGTACCAGTTGGCCAGGTCGTCGCTCCACGCCAGGCCGAGGCTGGCGGCGCCGTGCACGTTGCTCGCGACCTTGCCCGCCGGCGTGCAGCCGTGGAACACCATCACGTACTTGCCCACCTCCGGCACGTGGCGCAGGTCGATCACCTGCGCGCCGCTGAGCCGTCCCTGCGCCCACGGCCAGCGCCGCTGCCCCAGCGTGTAGAGGCCGGCCTGGTGCCAGTGCAGCAGGTCCGGCGACCGCTTCACGCCGACGCCGTTGTCGGGCGAGTCGATCAGCACGTAGCCGTCGTCCTCGGTCAGTACGCAGTAACTCTCCTCGCTGTCGAGGCGCGTGAACCAGGTCCAGTGCTCCAGGTCGTAGCTCCACGACAGGTTCAGGCTCTGCAGCAGCAGCGAGCGGCGCGGCATGTCGGTGCCGCCGAACGCCAACCCGCGCGCCGGGGAGACCACGAAGCCGCCCTGCTTGAACGTGCACCACCACTTGTCCGGGTCGTGCCGGTCCGGGAACAGGCAGGGACAGATGCAGCGCCCGATCTGCGCGTCCGGCACCTCCGGCCCCTTGAGCAGCATCAACTCCGGCTCGCTCCAGCGCTCCAGGTCGGTGCTGCGCATCAGCCAGCAGCGCGTCGTCTCCTGGCCGCCCGCCGGGCTGAACGGCGTGCGGTAGTTCTCGACCGTCATGATCCACTGGCCGCGAATGCGCACGATGTTGCCCGGATCGGTGAAGTTGAGGTCATCGTCAAGCGCGGTGAGGGTACGCGGCTCGCTCCAGTGAATAAGGTCGCTGCTCCGGATCACCGCAAGTTGAAACACCGCCCGCCCCAGCTCCGGCGGATCCATCAGCCGCACCAGCCCGTAGAACACGCGAAACACCCCGTCGTGGTAATGAATCGCCGGATCCCGATGCGCCACCTCCGCCGTCCCCCGCACAATCACCGGATTCGGAATCCTGTCCCACTCAATCCGCGCCTGCGCCACGTCAGTTCCCTGCGTCGATCATCCGCCGCAACCGCGGATGCAACGTACTGACCAACCGATCCAGCCGCTCCCGCATCCACTCCACCGCCGCCCGGAACTCGCCGCTTTGGGGGTCATCTGGCAGCGGGAGTACTGTCTCGCGCCAGAATCCGATTCGTGGACTTCCTGCCGAACTGGTCCGGCTCTCCACATCATCGCCCAACTCATCACGCAGTTGAGTGCGCCGCCGGAGTGGCCGTCCGAGGGACCAACGTAGAATTTCGGTGCTGGCGGCGCGTGCCGATCTCGTTCTTCGGCGCCGCAGCAGCGGCCGTCGCGCTCTGCGCGGTGACTTTGACGGGGCGCTCGCCAGTCGTCGAACCGTAACTTGACTCCGGCGCCGGAGTGTCGGTCGCGGCCGCTGGGGCATCGCCGGCGAGGCTGGC
This sequence comes from Spirochaetia bacterium, assembly GCA_965208575.1. GTDB lineage: Bacteria > Spirochaetota > Spirochaetia > SZUA-6 > Bin103 > Bin103. The sequence continues at coordinate 915,590 of CBDBOV010000005.1, forward strand.
AGACGGCGGGCGTAGGGCCGGCGGCCGACCCGATGCACCGGCGGCGGAAGTCGCAGGTTCGGGGCGCGCGGGGTTGACCCCGGTACACTTCGGCGCCGGAGTCGGGCCGTCTACGCCGGAGTCTGCAGTTCGTCCGGGTGTATGCACCTCTTCCTGCTTTCTCCTCGGTGTCTCGTTTGCGGAATCCACGCGCCGGCGTCGACCGCGCCCGCCGCAGCGCGGGTCGTGGCGCTCGACCGCCTCGCGTACCAGGCGTGCCACCAGGTCGCCCCACGACATGCGCGGGTCGAGGTGCGACAGCAGACCCTTCAACTGCCGCAGCCCGCGTTCGCACTCCTCGTCGATGCTCACCTTCAGCGTGTACCGGCCGTTGCCAACCGTGCGCAAGGTGTCCCGCGGCTGCGCCGTGCCGGGGCCTGCGGCGGCGGCGATCAGGCCGGCGACCTGGCGAGTGCTCAGGCCGGCCGCCTGCCTGATCAGCTCTCGCTGGCGCCGCGGATCAAGCAGCGGCGCCGCCGCTACGCAGTCGACCGCGCCCGGCCCACCCTTGGCGACCACGTCGCTCGCCGACACCCCGCGCGACGTGGAATCGGCGGGAGCCGACACCGAGGGCAGCACGGTAACTCGATCGTGGCCGCTGCCGACAGAGGGGTCCGTCGGCGGGTACGTGGTCACGCCCCGCTGCGCCGGTCGATCTCCGCCAGATGGTCCAGGATGTGCACTTCGAGGGTGCGCTTGTTGGCCACCAGGCGCCGGGTCTGGTCAAGGAGCTGCTGGTCGGCAAGCAGTCCGAACGGCCGCTTTGCAGTTGCGTTCATCATACCTAATTATAACATGGATTTAGAGATAGCAGCTTCGATCAAGCGCTCGACCAAGTTCCGCCTTGGCCCACAGGGGGCGCTGCGGGCGTTCAAACGCCCGCTTGGACGGAACCGGACGCTCACGACCAAACGGCGCTGCCGAGGCGCACCAGGGCCGTTCGGCGACCGACAAATACCGTGTCAACCCCCGGTGCGCAATTTCTTCGAATTTCGAGGTGGCGCTACGCCTGAGCACGACGCAGGTCGAATGGCGTGGCGGCCTTGGTTGCCGCCGGCGGGGTCAGAGGTTGTCGTCGATCAGTTCGGGGTGCCGGCGCATCCACTGCGCAAACGCTGTGCGGATTCGGTCTACGTCATTCAGTTCATTGGCGCAGATGCCGAACAGCTCGGCGGCGGTCACCTCGTGGTAGAAGTGGACCATGCGGTTGCGATAGCCGGCAAGCTTCACCAGGAGGTCGGCCGTCTCCGTGTCGAATACGCCGTGCTCGCCGAGGCTGCGGCCCACCGCCTTGTACTCGGCGACCCCGGCGCCGGCCAGTTTGGCAACCAGGTGACGCCCGACGTCGAGCAACGCCTCCAGCGAGCGGCGCAGGCACGACTCGGCGGTCCACACGTTGCGGGAGTCGGACCCGAAGGACGCGAGGCTGTCGAGCGGCAGCCGGCGAATCTCGGCGAGGGATGCCTCTACCCGTCCGAGGCGGTCCAGGACCAGTCTGCGGGTGACTTTCTCAGGACTCGTGGTCGCCTCCAGCCAGAATGGTCGACTCGATCTGGGCTAGGCGCTCTCGCTCGAAGGGCGCGAGATCGCCGGCCCGCCGCAGTACGTACAGATCGAGCTCGTCCGCGTACAAACGGTCCGCGCAGTACAGGCGTTCCCCGCGGACGATGTTGGCGGCGACGAACGGGTCCACCTCCGCCATGTCCGCCAGGTCGATCGCCTCGAATTCGAACAGGTCGGAGAGCGCGGATGCGATGGCGACCTTCTCGGCGAGCGAAAAGCGCCGGCCGATGCCGCCGGAGACCGCAACATCGAAGTCGCTCGTCCCCGCAGCCAGCGCGCCGCCCCGATGCAACCAGCGCAGCGCCTGAAGCGCCCGGCTGCCGTAGGCGTAAAGCACTGCGACCCCATGCCTTGCGCAGAGTTGTTCGAGTCGCTGAAGACGGTCGTACGCCACGCCTCCACTTTAGCCGGCACGGGTCGGCGTGCAAATGCGCGCGTGGCCGCGCGGTACGGTACGGTACGGTACGCATGAAGGCGGATCCGCTCGACAAGGAGCACGCGGACCAGGCGAGCGTGGCGAATGGTCACGGGAAGCGGGCAGGCGGGTCAGCCGCGACCTCGCTTCGCACTTCACGGGTGACGAACTCAACATGTCGCGTTCATGTCGACGTAGGACTCTCCGCGGAGCAGTGGCACCGAGTGGCTGCAGTCCAGCCGGCTTGCCAGTTTCACGTCGTCGCGAAAGCCGCGCCGAATCAGTTCCTGACCGGAGGCGCTCGCCTCGATGACATCGCCGAGATCGTTGCGGCTGGCAGCAAACGCCGCCTCGGCGGCGCGCGCCTCAGGGGACTTGCTGCCGGCGAGGCGGCTGATGATCGCGCCGGCGCCGATCAGATCCTCGACGGCGGGTCTCAGGCTGCCGTCCGGCCAGCGCTCGCCGCACGCAATCACGGCCACCGTGCGCCCGAGACCGGCGGCGTGAGCGGCTACCGCTCTGCTGTTGCGCAGGCAGCCGGCCAAGGTCGGCGTCGCGCCGGTGGCGAGCGACAGCGCGGAGCCGTTGGGGGAGGGCAGCACGAGGCGGGTGCCGGCGGGAATGTCGAGCAGGCTGGCGGGCGACAGCGACCAGGCTCCGCGGGCAGCACCGCGGTGCCCGGCGAGCAGCGCACTCCGGGCGCGGGTGAACTCGCCCGCGGTATCGTCCCGGAAACGGTAGGGGAATATGAGCGCGCCGTTGGCCGTGGCGATGTCGACGCAGGTAGTGAACGATAGCACGTCCACGATCACCACGACGTCGCTGGCCGGCGCCAGGAGCTCGACCCCGTGCAAACCCCACTCGCAGCGGATGTCGTTGTCCCTCTGTTCCAGGTGAGCGGTGCTGAGCTTGGCGCGCTTCACAGTGAGCGTCAGGCCGCGCCGGGGAGCGAAATGCGCACGGTCGTCCCCTGTCCCAGCCCAGGGCTCGTCACGACGATCGTTCCGGCGTGGGCGGCAACGATGGCGCGAGCGATCGCCAGTCCCAGGCCGGAGCCGCCGGTGTCGCGGCTGCGCGATGCATCGGCCCGGTAGAGGCGGTCGAACAGGTGCGGCAGATCGGCCGCGTCGACTCCCTCGCCATCGTCCGAAACGGTTATCGCCACCCGTTCGTCCGGCTCCACCGCCACCGTCACCTCGACCAGGCCGCCCGCGTCGGTGTGCTGCAGCGCGTTGTGTACCACGTTGCCGAGCGCCTGGCTCATGCGCATGCGGTCGAGATCGAGCGCCGGCAACGCGCCTGCCTGTCGGTGCGACAGCACGATTCCGCGCATGCGCGCCCGCGGCTGCCATCGCTGTAACTCGGCGTCCACCAACTCGGACACCGCACACGGTTCCCGTTCGAGCCGCAGTCCGCCGGAGTCGGTTTCCGCCAGCCAGCTCAGATCGCTCACCAGGTTGCGCAGCATGGTTACTTCCCGGACGATCCGGTCCGCCCCCTGGGCCGGTTCCTGCAATCCGTCGCGCAGTCCCCTCGCCTCCAGTTGGATGACGCTGAGCGGGGTGTTCAACTCGTGGGACACATCGTCGACCAGCCGGCGGCGCAGGTTGCGCTGGGTCTCCAGCGCGGCCGTCATGCGGTTGAAGGCCGTGCTCATCTGGCCCAGTTCGTCGCCCGAGGTAACCGGCAGGAGTGAGCTGGCACCCTGCCGCGCCACGTTCCTGGCGGCCTCGGTGAGACGCGTCACCGGTGCCGTAATGCGGCGCGAGAGCCACGCCGCCATGGCCAGTGCCACGCCGGCGATCAGCACTGCGCCGAGCGCGGTGGTGGTCAGCACGCGGCGCAGGAGGCCGTGCGACTCGGTCGCCAGAAACGCGCCATCCACGTCCACGTAGACAGCACCGACCGGCCCGCCCTCTGCCCCGTCCGTCACGGTTGCCCGCTCCCCTCCCAGGTCCGGAGCCGGCGTCCCCGGCGCCAGCCGCGACAGGTTGTCGTGGATCACCACACCGGCGCCGTCGACGACCACGACTCTGACGCGTTCGACGTGGAAGGTCTCGGAACCGCGCTCTTCGTGGTCGCCGCGGCGGTCGTGCCCGCCCGTCTCGCCGCCCTTCCGGAAGCCCGCGTCGGCGAGCACCCGCTCGACCCCCGCCCAGCCGCCGGAGGTGCGGTATGCGCGGCTCAGGTTGCGCGCGACGTTGCCCGCTTCGACCGCGGTGAGCTGTTTCACGAACCCGTCCACCTGACTGCTGGTGGCGTAGTACCCGACACCCACGCCGAGCGCCACGGCAAGGAGCACTATCACGACGAACGCCTGTACGATGCGCCCGTGCAAGGATGCCGCGCGCGCGTTCACGATTGCTCCGGAACGAAGCGGTAGCCGGCGCCGTACACCGTCTGAATCGGCTGCTTGCCCCCAACTCCGATCTGTTTGCGAAGCCGAAGCACGTGGTTGTCGATCGCGCGGTCATAGCCGCCGAAGTCGTCGTCGAATGCCAGGGTGATGAGCTGGTCGCGGGTCAGTACCTGACCGGGATGGCGCATGAACGCGCCGAGCAACGCGAACTGTGCGCGGCTCAGTGTGACGGGCCGCCCGCCGACCGATGCCGCCCGGGTCGCCTCGTCCATCGTGATGGCGCCGCACGTCAGGACGCGCTGCACCTTGTCCTCGACACGGCGCAGCACCGCCTTGGCGCGCGCCACCACCTCATCCGGGTCGAACGGCTTGACGATGTAGTCGTCGGCGCCGCTGTCGAGCCCGTCGATGCGGTCGCCGTGGGCTTCGCGCGCCGTGAGCATGATGATCGGCACGGCCGACTCACGGCGCAGGATGCGGCACACCTGCATGCCGTCGAGGCGCGGCAGCATCAGGTCGAGCACGATCAGCCGGGGGCGGCCGGCGCGGGCGAGCGCCAGCCCGGAGCGTCCGTCGCCCGCCACCTCGGCCTCGAAGCCCGCCCGCTCGAAGTGGATCTTCAGCCAGTGGGCGATGCGCGGTTCGTCCTCGACGATCAGAATCGTGCCGCCTGTCATTGCGCCTCCCGAAACATAGGGCTCGGGTCTGTCGCCGGCCAGTTGCCCGGCGGATGCGGTGGCAGGCAGATCACGGCGCCGCGCCGCTCTCGGTGCGGCGCCGGGTTCCGCCACGGGCTGCTAACCTCCGCCGTGTTCGCCGCTTCTCTCGCCGCGCTCACCATGTTCGCCGCCGCTCTCGCCGCCACCGCCGTGTTCGCCCCCGGTGCCGCCGCCGCCGACTTCGGCGTGCGCGATCCAGCCGTCGAACTGCTCGCCATTCGCCGGCAGCGTCACTGCTATCGTCTGTCCCGCGGCGAGGTCGACCGGCGTCGTGGGGCCGAGCTCCGTGCCGGTCGACAGGTGCACCTCCACGCGGACCCTCGGCAGGGTGCCGCCGGTGGTGTTCTGCACGGTCCCGACGAAGGTGTCCGCGTCGGCGTCGTAGCGCAGGATGAGCCGTGCGCCCCTGCGTACCTGATCGAATTCCTCGTCCAGCCCAAGGAAGGTACCCGATTCCTCTTCGCCGGATTCGCCGCCATGTTCGCGTTCACGACTCTCGCCCATACCGGTGCAGCCGGCGATCGCGGCCGCGGCCAGGAAGGCAGTCGGCAGCGTGAGCCTCGTGAACCTCGTGAACCTCAACTTGTGCATCAATGACCTGTTTGCCATCGTTCTCCTCCTCGGGGAGTTCCCCGAATCAATTCCGAGCACATGCCGTCTCGTTGCAGAGAAGAATCGCGGCGAAATGTCGTACGAATATCCCGTCTGGGAAAAATCTGCTGTGGTCCTTTTCAGCGGGGCTCACCTATACTGCCGGCGTGAGCCAAAAACAGAAGGTGATCCTCGACATCGCGTTCCGGCGCCTCGACGAGGTGTTTCATCCCGACGATCTGAACCACCTGCACGAGATTGCCGACGTGGTATGGGGGCGCGACGAGCCGATGCCGGAGGCGGAGTTCGAAGCCGCCAAGGGCGACGCGTTCGCCATCGTCACCGGCCGGTGGCGTCATGGCGACGTGGCGGAGATGCCGAAACTGCGGGCGATCCTGGAGATGGCCGGGCGTCATCCGAGCCCGGCGCTGCTCGATTACCGGGCCTGCTTCGCGCGCAACATCCGCGTGCTCAGCGTGGCGCCGGCGTTCGGGCCGATGGTCGCGGAGGCGGCGCTGGCCATGGCGCTGGCCGCGGCGCGCGACGTGGTGTCGGGGTCGACGGCGTTTCAGACCGGTAGCGAGCAGTATCAGCACCGCGGCAACGAGGGCTGCTTCACCCTGTACGACAAGACGGTGGGGCTGATCGGCTGCGGCAGCCTGGCGCGCAACCTGATGCCGCTGCTGGCGCCGTTCCGCTGCAAGCTGCTGGGCTACGACCCGTGGCTGTCAGACCGCTACCTGGCGCGGATGGGCGTGCAGCCGACGACGTTGGAGGCCCTCCTGGAGCAGGCGAGGGTGATCTTCGTGCTGGCCATTCCCTCCAGCGAGAACCGGGCGCTGCTCGACCGCTCGCTCCTGGAGCGGATTCAGCCCGGCGCCGTGCTGGCGCTGATGAGCCGGGCGCACGTGGTCGACTTCGACGCCCTGACCGAGCTGCTGTACGCGGGCCGCTTCAAAGCCGCCATCGACGTGTTCCCGAAGGAGCCGGTGCCGGCGGACCATCCGATCCGCCACGCGCCGGGGACGGTACTGGCCGCCCACCGCGCCGGCACCGTGCGCGAGGACATGTGGGAGTTGGGCCGCATCGCCGTGAACGACCTGGAGGCGCTGCTGCAGGGGCTGCCGCCGCGCGAGATGCAGCCCGCCGACCCCGACATCGTGTTCCGTCACCCAGGCAACCGTTGGCGCAACTAAACACCGGCTGCACTTCGAGCAGTGAGTCTGTACGGTCACTCCGTGCCTTGGAAGACGATGAAAACCGATGCCCAAGCATCGCCCGCCGGCCCACTTTTTCGGACCAGGGACCCCGGCTGGCCGTGTTGCTCATAGCTCTCCTGCGGCCGATTTGCTCGTTCGATTCGCCTGTCCGGCCGGGCGCATCGTCGCCCCCCGTGCGGCGTCCTGTTCCACCACGGCCTGCCGGCGTGGTGGGCCGCATGCGCGGCCACGCGCCTGTGGCCATGTTCGGCCTGTGTCTGCTGGCGGCATCTTCCGGCACGGCGGCCGCGCAGCCCGCCGGCGCGCCTTGGCCCGGCCCGCGGGTCGAGTGGGTGCGCGGCTACGGCGGATGGTACACCGAAGAGCACCCGCACACGGCGGTCGAGGCCGGCGACGGCGGCTTCGTGATCGTCGGCGAGACCACCGGCGGCGACACCAGCCGCATATTCGTGGTGCGGACCGACGAACACGGCCGTGAGTTGTTTGCGCGCTCGTACGGAGCGGGGCGGTACAACTTGGGCAACTCCGTGCTGGAGCTGCCGGACGACGGCTTCATGGTCGCCGGCTCCTGGGACGTGGGGTCCACGTCGATACAGGAGGACCGCGTGCTGCTGCGCCTCGCCCCCGACGGCGAAGTGCTGGACACGCGGACCTACCCGGCGCCGCGGCGCGACGCGATCGAGGGCCTGGCGTTGAACGCCGATGGGACCATGGTCGCGGTCGGCTACCGCGACGCGGACCAGGAAGAACTGAACTCGTTCATCGTGGACACCGGACGGGCCTTCGTCATGAAGCTCGACCGCGATCTCGGCGTGGTCTGGGAGCGCGCCATTCGCGGCGCGATGTTCCAGGCGTTCGGCGTGCAGCCGCGCACCGACGCGCCGGGATACGCGGTATTCGGCGCCTGCCGCGGCAGTGGGGAGCAGACCCGGTTCTGCCTCAGCTTCACCGACGAGGACGGCGATGCCGCGCCGCCGATCATCTATGGCACGCGCACCTCGCACCCCTACGACTTCGATGCCGCGCACGGCGGCGGCTTCATCCTCACCGGGCACGTGTCGGGCTGCCCGGACGGCTGTTGGGACGGGTTCCTGGTGCGGGTCGACGCCACCGGCCGCGAGCTGTGGAGCGTGTCGTTCGGCGAGCCCAACGGCGGCACCCCGGAGCGCATGTTCGAGGAGTGCTACGGCGTCCGCCGCGTTCCCGGCGGCGGTTACGTGACCGCGTGCGGCAGCGGCGTGGAGCCGGGCAACGAGGCGCGCCCCGCCGACCCCCTCAACACCTGGCGCGCCTACGTGGTGCGGGTTATGGAGGACGGAGCGATCCAGTGGCAGGCGAGCTACGGCTCCCCGCACACCAACAACGCCGCCGAATTCGTGCTGCCCACGCGGGACGGCGGCTACGCGGTGTTCGCCGACTCCGACCAGCACGGCGCCGGCGAGGGAGCCAACATCGCACTCTACAAGCTCGCCGGCGACCCGCCCCGCTGACCATGGCTGATCACCGAGGATGGAACGAGACCCTGGTGGACAAGAGGGTCACCTACTGCGTCGAACTCGAAGGGCGCATCCATGCCATCGCAAATGCCCCTGCACGGGTGAGTGTTGAAACCGGCGAGAGTCACTTCTCTCCGGGGACCGTCGAACAGTTGCAGAGGATCGTACTCGAACTGCGTGGCGACAAGGAACGCATGGACGCTCTCTGAACTGCTCCATGCCGGGATGGAACTGGGGCTCGGCGCGGGTTTCCGCAAACCGGCCGCTCCGGTGCGTGGTGGCGACGAAGAGCAGCGCTTCAGCGTTGTTTCCTGCGAGCCCGGCGGAGGAAGTCGTCCTCGTCGCGGCACTCCAGCGCGGCCTCTACCAGTGCCGCGGTGGAGACGCCCTGCAACTGCGCCAGGTGGCGGGGAAGCGCCGCCGAGACCGGCAGGCCGCGCGACCGCAGCACCTGCAGCACGGCTTCCTGCAGCATCGCGGTCCTGCCCTCCAGCCAGCCTTCGGTGCGACCGGCGGCGCGACTCTCCTGGCGCTCAGCGCGCATCTGCGGGTCGTCGTCCGGCCCCGTGCCCGCTGTAGAGCCCAGCGCGCGCCCCACGCGCCGGAGCGCGGCCAGGGTGGCCTGCGACAACTCCGGCTCATTCAGCGCCCGGTGGATCTCCTGCGAAGTCCAGCCGGCGAAGGCGCGGCTGTGCTTCGCGGAGCGAAACGCTCCGTCCTCCAGCAGGTAGATCGTCACGCCGGGGCGCAGGCCCGCCGGGCGGCTCGGGGAGGACTGCTCGGGCACCTCGACCCACACCTCCGGGAAGCCCCACGACTCGTACAGCGACAGCTTGCCACGGCGCACGTCGGTGGTGTTGTCCACCTCCAGCACCACGTCCGGCAGCGTGTCGGTGCACACTTCGATCCTCGCGCCCGGTGGCCGCGTGGTGCGCGGGTGCAGGTAGACGGTCTGATCGGCCTCCAGGATGCGCAGCCAGGCGCCTTGGGCATCGCGCAGCAGGAGGTCGGCGGCGCCGAACGTCTCGATCGGCGAGCCGCGCACCAGGGCGATGCGGGTGGCCAGTTCGCGCAGGCGCTGGCCCGGGTGCTCGTGGTAGACGCTGACCGGATCGCAAATCATGGCGGTCTCGGTGGCGGCGTCCCAGTACTCGATACGGCGCTCACAGCGCTCGATGTCGTCGCGCGCAATGTGCACCGCCCGGCAGCCGGGAAACTCCAAGGGCGGCGTCTCGCGCCTGACCGGGCGCGGCACGGCGGCGGCGCGGTACTCAGCCATGGCACCAGGATATCAGGATTCGACCGATCATTCCACTAGACCCGGATGTGTCGGTCGTTGTATCCGGCGAGCCCGGCGGAGGAAGTCTTCCTCGTCGCGGCACGCCAGCGCCGCCTCTACCAGTGCCGCGGTGGAGACGCCCTGCAACCGCGCGAAGTGGGGTGGGAGTTCGGCCGAGACCGGCAGGCCGCGCGACCGCAGCACCTGCAGCACGGCTTCCCGCAGCATCTCCGTCCTGCCTTCCAGCCGGCCTTCGGCGCGGCTCTCCCGGCGCTCAGTGCGCATCTGTAGATCGTCGTCCGGCCCGGTGCCCGCGGCCGCGCCCAGCGCCCGCCCCACGCGGCGCAGCGCGGACAGGGTGGCCTGCGACAACTCCGGCTCATTCAACGCCCGGTGGATTTCCGCCGCCGTCCAGCCGGCAAAGGCGCGGCTGTGCGCGGCGGTGCGAAAGGCGCCGCCCTCCAGCAGGTAGATCGTCACGCCGGGACGCAGGCTCGCCGGGCGGCTCGGGGATGACTGTTCGGGCACCTCGACCCACACCTCCGGGAAGCCCCACGACTCGTACAGCGACAGCTTGCCGCGGCGCACGTCGGTGGTGTTGTCCACCTCCAGCACCACGTCCGGCAGCGTGTCGGTGCCCACTTCGATCCGGGCACCCGGGGGCCGCGTGGTGCGCGGGTGCAGGTAGACGGTCTGGTCCGCCTCCAGGATGCGCCGCCAGGCGCCGTCGGCATCGCGCAGCAGGAGGTCGGCGGCGCCGAACGTCTCGATCGGCGAGCCGCGCAACTGGGCGATGCGCGTGGCCAGCTCGCGCAGGCGCTGGCCCGGGTGTTCGTGGTAGACGCTGACCGGATCACAAATCATGGCGGTCTCGGTGGCGGCGTCCCAGTACTCGATGCGGCGTTCGCAGCGCTCGATGTCGGCGCGCGCAATGCGCACCGCCCGGCAGCCGGGAAACTCCAAGGGCGGCGTCTCGCGCCTGACCGGGCGCGGCACGGCGGCGGCGCGGTACTCAGCCATGGCACCAGGATATCAGAGTGCGACCGATCATTCCAGTAGACCTGAGTGTGTCGGTCGCTGCCGCCGCCCGTGCTCGCCGGGCCGCCGTGGCAACGTCGGTGTCGGCTCTCGCGCTTTCACTTGCGCGGCGGGCGGCGCCGCGCGGGGGTGGTGCGCTTGGCGGGGCCGGAGCGCCTGGCGGCGGTGCGGCGTTTTGGGGCGGGGCCGCGCTCGCGGCGGAGGAGCAGGAGTTCGGCGGCGCGCTCGGGGGTGATGGTTTCGACTGAGTCGCCGGTGCGCAGCGAGGCGTTGGTTTCGCCGTCGGTGACGTAGGGGCCGAAGCGGCCCTCCTTGATCACCATTGGGCGGTCGGTTGCGGGGTCGTTGCCCAGTTCCTTCAGCGGCGCCTTGGCTGCCTGGGAGCGTCGGCGCTTGGGTTGCGCCAGGATTCGCTCGCACTGCTCCAGCGTGATCGTGAACAGCAGTTCCTCCGACTCCAGGGTGCGGTTGTCGTTGCCCTTCTTGATGTAGGGGCCGTAGCGGCCGTTTTGGGCGGTCACCGGGGTGCCGTCGGCGGCGGTGCCGACCACGCGCGGCAGCGACAACACTTTCAGGGCCTCGTCCAGGGTCACGGTGTCCAGGCTCATGCTGGCCAGCAGCGACGCGGTCTTCGGTTTCTCCTTGGCCGTGCCGTCCGCTTCGCCAACCTGGACGTAGGGGCCGAACCTGCCGGCGCGGGCGATCACCGGCAGACCGCTGTCCGGGTCGGCGCCGAGCACCCGGTCGTCGCTGGGCGCCTGGATCAGCTCCAGCGCCCGCTCCAGCGTCAACTCGTCGGGCGCGATCTCCGCCGGGACATTGGCGCGCGCCTCGCCGCGCTGCAGGTAGGTCCCGTAACGGCCGACGCGGACCACGATGCCGTCGCCGGCGTCATCGCCTTCACTGCCGCCGATCACCACCGAGTTGACGGCGCGGGCATCGATCTCGCCGAGCCGGTCCGACACCATCGCCTTCAGGCCGGGATCGCCGTTGCCGTCGACGCCGAAGTAAAAGCGGCGCAGCCACGGCAGCACCTCCTCGTCGCCGGTCGCTATGTTGTCGAGGTCATCCTCCATGCGCGCGGTGAACGCGTAATCCACGAGGTCGGAGAAGTGTCGCTCCAGCAGGTTCACCACCGAGAACGCGGTGAAGGTGGGAACCAGCGCGGTGCCCTTCTTCCACACGTAACCGCGGTCCTGAATGGTGGTCATGATGGTGGCGTAGGTGGAGGGGCGGCCGACGCCGAGCGTCTCCAGTTGGCGGACCAGCGACGCCTCGGTGAACCGCGCCGGCGGCTGGGTGGCGTGGCCGGCGGGCTCGATCGCGCGGGCGTCGACCGCGTCCCCTTCGGCCACGGCGGGCAACTGCCGCTCGCTGTCACTGTCGGGCCGCCGGTCGTTGGCGCCACGGTCGTCGTCGGCGCCCTCCGAGTAGACGCGGCGGAAGCCGTAGTGGGTGATGGTGGTGCCGGCGGCGGCGAACTCCGCCTCGCGCCCGTCGCCCGCCGTGCCGCCGACCCGGACGTGCACGGTGCTACCCACGGTATCGGTCATCTGCGACGCCACCGTGCGCTTCCAGATCAGGTCGTACAGCGCCGCCTCCTGGCGCGGCAGCGTGCGGCTCACTTCCTCCGGCGGGCGGAAGCGGTTGCCGGCGGGCCTGATCGCCTCGTGCGCTTCCTGCGCGTTCTTGACCCGGCTGGCGTAGCGGCGCGGCGACGGCGGCAGGTACTGGTCGCCGTAGCGCTCCCGGATGGTGTCGCGAGCGGCGCCGTGGGCGGCGCTCGACAGCGTGGTGCTGTCGGTGCGCATGTAGGTGATGAAGCCTTTCTCGTACAGCGATTGCGCGGTGCGCATCGCGACGGTCGCCGACATGCGCAGCTTGCGGCTCGCTTCCTGCTGCAGGGTGGAGGTCATGAACGGGGCGGCGGGCCGCCGCCGGTAGGGTTTTTTCTCCACCGACCGCACCGTGAACGACGTGTCGGCGAGCGCGGCGATGAGGCCGCGTGCGGCGGCCTCGTCGAGGCGTACGGTAGCATCGTTCTTGAGCTTCCCGCCGCGGTCGAAGCTGGCGCCGGTGGCGACCGGCCGCCCGTCGACGGCGACCAGGGCGGCGTCGAACTCGCTCGGGTCGCCGGCCGCCGCGTCACCGGCCACGGCGAAGGTCGCGGTGAGGCTCCAGTACTCGGCCGCAACGAACGCCATCCGGGCGCGCTCCCGCTCCACGACGATGCGCGTGGCGACGCTCTGCACGCGGCCGGCGGACAGCCGCGGCTGCACCTTCTTCCACAGCACCGGCGAGACTTCGTAGCCGTACAGGCGGTCCAGGATGCGCCGCGCCTCCTGCGAGTCGACCAGCCGGCGGTCCACGTCTCGAGGATTCTCGATGGCGGCGCGAATCGCCGGCGCGGTGATCTCGTGGAACACCATCCGCTTCACTTCCATCCGCTTGGGCGGCTTCAGCACCTGCTGCAGGTGCCAGGCGATCGCCTCGCCTTCGCGGTCTTCGTCAGTGGCCAGGTAGAGCACGTCCGCCCCGGCGAGCAGCTTCTTGAGCTTGGTGATCTGCTTGCGCTTGTCCGGCGACACCACGTACAGCGGCTTGAAACCGTGTTCGACGTCGATCCCGAGGCGCGCCCACGGCTTGTCCTTGTGCGCCTTCGGGACGTCGGCGGCGTTCTGCGGCAGATCGCGGACATGGCCGATGGAGGACTCGACCACGTAATCGGAGCCCAGGTGGCGGGCGATGGTGTTCGCCTTGGCGGGCGATTCGACAATGACGAGGGCCGCTGGCACGGCAAGAAAATACGCTCCGCGCCGCACCGCGTGTCAATACGTGGTGCGGAAGTGCGGAAGTGGTGGAGGTGAGGCGGCACGGAGCCGTCAGGAGGCGGGCAGCCGGTGGCGCGACCCGGCTGCCTTGAAGGCGATGCATCCGATCGCCTGCCGCGCACCTTGCCCGCCGGGCGCCTGACTGCTCCCGGTGCGCCACCGGGCCGCCGGGGTCGCCGCGGTCGCCGGGGGCTGCTACTCGGATTTTCTGACGATCTCCAGGATCGCGGCGCCGTAACGCTCCACCTTGGCGGGGCCGATGCCGTACGCCAGCTCCAGCGCGCCGGCGGTGGCGGGGCGCAGCCGGGCAATGTCGCGCAGCGAGCGGTCGCTGGCAATCACGTAGGGGGGCACCTTCTGGCTCCGCGCCTCGGCGAGCCGGAACGCGCGCAGCGCCTCGAACAGGTCGCGCCCGCGGGCATCCAGCTCGGCGTCTTCGACCGCCGGTGCCGGGCGTGCCCCGTCCGGTGCCAGGCGCAGCCCGCCCTGAAACGCGGCGTTCGCGGCGGCCATGCCCTGTGCGGCGCGGCCCGCGGCCTCCACGCGCGCGTACCGCAGCCGCGGCGGCAGCAGCAGCCGCGCCGGGCGCTGTCCCTGCATCACCGCGCGGCCCTCGGGCGTGATCGCGACCACCGGGCGGTCGCCGCCGGAGAAGTCCACCCAGCCGGCGGTGACGCAGCGCCGCAGCAGGCGCAGCAGCCACTCCTCGGGATGGTCGCCGAGGATGCCGAAGGTGGGCGTGTGGTGCAGCCCGGCGCGCTGCAGCCGCGCGTCGGCGGCGCCCTTGAGCAGCTTGACCGCCGCCGCCAGGCCGAAGCGGGTGTGCACGCGGGCCACCGCGGACAGCGCCTTGCGCACCAGCATGGTGATCTGCTGCTCATCCTGCTCCGGCTCATCGGCCAGCCGCAGGCACGCGTCGCAGCGCCCGCAGCCGGCCAGCGTCTCCGCCTCGTCGCCGAAGTAGCGCAGGATGGCGTCGTGGCGGCAACTGCCGCCCTCGGCCCAGCGCATCAGTTCCAGGAACAGGTTCCACTTGTGGCGCACCAGTTCGGCGTCCGCGGCGCCGCCGGCGGCATCGCTCTCGATCAGGTGGCGGCGCAGGGCCATGTCACCCGGCGACACCAGCAGCAGGCACACCGCCGGCTCACCGTCGCGCCCGGCGCGCCCCGCCTCCTGGTAGTAGGCCTCCAGCGATCCGGGCGGCGCCAGGTGGGCGACGCAGCGCACGTCGGCGCGGTCGATGCCCATGCCGAACGCGTTGGTCGCGACCACCACCTCCAGTTCGCCCGCCATGAAGGCGGTCTGTACCCGGTCGCGCTGCTCGCCGGACATGCCGGCGTGGTACGCCTCCACCACCCAGCCGCGCCGCGCCAGCCGCGCCGCCTCCTCCTCGGTGCCGCGCCGCGTCGGCGCGTACACTATGGCGGTGCCGGAGGCGGCCCCCGGCGTGCTCAGGGTCTCGACCAGCACGCCGTCCACGAACCGGTCGCGCTCCCGCTTGCCCAGCACCTCCGCGGCGCGCAGCGCCAGGTTGGGCCGCGCGAAGCCGTGGATCATCTGCGGCGTGTCGGCGGGCAGGCCGAGGCGTTCCAGGATCTCGTCCCGCACCACCGGGGTGGCAGTTGCGGTACAGGCCAGCACGCGGGCCCGCGGCAGAAGCTGCAGCAGCTCCTCGATCTGCAGGTAGTCGGGACGGAAGTCGTGCCCCCAGGCGCTGATGCAGTGCGCCTCGTCGACGGCCACCAGCGGGCACTCGATGCGCTCGAGGGCGGACCGCAGCCAGGTGTTGGCCAGGCGCTCGGGGGCCACGTAGACCAGCTTGAAGGCGCCGCGCGCGAGTGCGGCGACGCGCCGTCGTACCTCGTCGAAGGGCAGGGTGCCGGCCAGGTAGGTGGCGGTGACGCCGCGTTGCTCGAGCGCCGCCACCTGGTCGTGCATCAGGGCGATCAGCGGCGAGACCACCACGGTGGTGCCCGGCAGCAGCGCCGCCGGGAGCTGGTAGGTCAGGCTCTTGCCGCCGCCGGTGGGGGCTACCAGCAGCAGCCGCCGCGCCTCCAGCAGGGTTTCGACAGCCTCGCGCTGCCCGGCGCGGAAGCGCTGCAGCCCGAGCCGGCGCAGTCCTTCATCCAGGTCCAACCCGGAGCGCCGGTGCCCCTGGGAACCGGGATGCCCGGCTTCGCCATGGTCGTTCGGCCGCGCACCGCTGCCGTCGCCGGCGACGACCGCTTCGGCGGCGAAGCCGTGCAGGTACGGCGCGCCTGCGGCGGTAGCCTGCCCGCGGCCGGAGCGGGGCTCGGCAGGCCCCGCTGCATCTGCGGTCGGATCCGGCGCCGCGTCTCTCGAATCGGTTGCGAACAGCTCGCCTTGCATCTTCGTCCGCGCGTTGAACATCACTATACCACCTGTCGTTCCGCACGGCGCGGCGGCGGGTACCGCAAGCGACCGTGCTGGCTCTGGCAATTGCAATGGGCTCCCGTCGCTGGCGCTTGCATCCCGACGCCGGCGCTTCGCCGCGGCCACCGGGGGCGCACCCGCGTCCCGTACAGGGGAGTGCGCCAAGGCGAGATACAGCGAGATACAGCGGCCGGCGCGAATGAACCCGGCTCCCAAGAACATAAAGATTCATATCATCCTGGTAGTATTGGCCGGGTTCGTCGCGATACCGATTGTTATAATGTCGTATGCTTCTTTTCGCAACGGAGGAATTCAAATTACATAACTCCCTTTAGTCATCCTTTCTTCGCCAGGGGTTTTCTCAACAGCACCATCATTGCCGTGCCAACGGTGATACTGCCGGTGGTTTCGTTGACGATGCCTTGCCGGAGCTGGCGGCAGTAACGATTTTTTCGTTCCTCAATGCATGGAATGAGTTCTTGCTGCCGTTGGTCGCGTTACGGAAGAATGACCTGTTTCCGGTAACAAAGCTGCCAACATTTTTTCTTGGCCAATTTGCCCGCAATTATCATGTGTTCTTTGCGAGTTTCGTGGGAATCACGTTACCCGTGGTGCTGGTCTATGTGATTCTTCAGAAGTATTTCATCAAGGGACTGACGGCAGGAGCGATAAAATCATGGGTCGACTCCGGGGCGTCGCCATAGTACCTTGCGGTCATGCCTCTCAACGTGGGTGTAGTAGGGTACAACGGCATCGGACAGCGGCACGCCGGGTGTCATCACGAGGATGATCTCGCCACCTTGGTGGCGGTGTGTGACGCGGTGGCCGGGCGCGCGGAGCCCGCCAACGAGCAGTATGGCGCAACGGTACATGGCAGCGTGCCCGACATGCTGGCCGCGCACCCGGAACTGGACGTGGTGGACGTCTGCACCGGCGGCGACGAGAACGGCGGCTGGCACTTCGAGCCGGTCATGCAGGCGCTGGATGCCGGCAAGCACGTGCTGGTGGAGAAGCCGCTGTCCAACGATCTGAACGAGGCGCGCCAGATGGTGGAGTTCGCGGCCCAGCGCGGCCGGTACCTGGGCTGCAACCTTAACCACTACTTCAGCGAGCCGGCCGACCGGGCGATGGAGCTGATCCGCGACGGCAAGATCGGCGAGCAGCTTTACTGCCTGATGCGGATGGGGTTCCAGGGCGGCGAGTACACCTACTCCGGGCCCGAGGCGGGCGCCAATGGGCGCGGCTTTCCCTACTTTCATGTGAAGGCGTTCCTGTCGCACCCGTTCGCGATCATGCGCCACTTCTGCGGTGACATCACGCACGTGCAGGCGTTCATGAACCGGCCGTCGTTTCGGCGCGCCGCCGGCGACCCGATGGTGTCGCTGAACAGCATCCACGTGCGCTTCGCCTCCGACGCGGTGGGCTACCTGTTCAGTCAGCGCGGCGACGCGCGCATGGGCTACGGCGGCTGGTGGAGCTTCGAACTCGGCGGTACACGCGGCACGTTCGCGATCGAGAATTGCGTGGAAAAGCTGATCCATTTCCCGGCGCCGGGCGCCGAGGGAGCCGCCGATCCTGCCGCAATCAGCCTGGGCAGCGCCCCCGAGCCGACGGTGCTGAATACCGGCATCACCGACTTCGGCGCCACCTTTCCGAGGCGCATCCACGCGTTCCTGGAAGATGTCGCCAACGGCGTGCCGGCCAGCGAGCTGCGCGCCTCCGGCCGTGACGCCCTGGCCACCCTGGAATACACCTTCGCCGCCATCGAGTCGTTCGAATCCGGCGGCGAACTGGTGCGCTCGCAGCCGCTGCCCACCGCCCGCCGCACCCCCGCGGCGCGGTAAGGCAACCGCCCACCGCGCCGGAGCGGGCGGTGGCGCCGGCAATCTGGCGCTACGTCAGCCGGCTGCCGGTGCGCTTGGTGAGGGCGGGTAGAGGCGTTTCGGCGGCGGCGGCGTGATGCCGCGGCCGCTCCCTTCCGCCGCCCGTGCAGGGCTCCACCGCGGTCATCTCAGTGGCAACCATACTCCCCGCTCGGTCACACAGCCCGATCATTTGAAATAACACCTGATGCCCGCATAGATACTGTACGCAACGTCACTTACCGTGGTAGCGTCCGCGGAATGAACTGGACCAGCCGTACAATATGCGCCGGCGTCATGGCCGCCTGACGCGCGGGCCGGTCGTGAACGCGCATTTGCTCCGAGCGGGCACGGTATTGGCCGTGGTTGCGCTTGCCACGGCCGGTTGCGAGTTGGACACCGACCACCGCGAGACATGGCGTGGTCTGGAGGTGGCCCCCGAGCACCGCTGCTCGGCGTACGACCGAGACGATTACCCGTACCCACAAAGCGTGGAGCCGCTGATCGCAGCGCGGCTTGGCGGCTGGTGGTCGCCCTATGACGGCACGGTATTCGACGACCGTAGTGAGTCAGACATCGAACACATCATAGCAGTGAGCGAGGCTCACGATAGCGGTGCATGTCGGTGGGATTCGGGGCGCCGGAGGGCGTTCGCGCGGGACCTCGACAACCTGACGCTCGCCACGCCGCAGCTCAACCGCTTCGAGAAGCGTGCGTACGATGCGGCCAACTGGCTGCCCGAGCACAACAGGTGCTGGTTTGCCGGGCGCGTGCTGGCCGTCAGGTTGGAGTATGACCTGACCATAGACCAGCTTGAGGCAGC
This sequence comes from Spirochaetia bacterium, assembly GCA_965208575.1. Taxonomy (GTDB): domain Bacteria; phylum Spirochaetota; class Spirochaetia; order SZUA-6; family Bin103; genus Bin103. The sequence continues at coordinate 934,219 of CBDBOV010000005.1, forward strand.
GGCGCTGGACCGCGCGTTTGCCGGTTGTACCGCTGCTCAGATAGCGACGCCTACTCGTCCAGACCCGTAACGCGGCGAGTGGGTCAACCACCGTCAGGCAATAGGGATCACCGGCAATTGTGGGGTATGAGGAACATGGGTGGGCCTGCTAACCTGTTCCGCGACCGCGCCCGCCGTTCGAGCGGAGTGACCGTGGGGAGGATTCGAGCGTGACGTCGACCAACATCGTGTTCACCGGCAAGCGGCAGGCGGAACTGCGCGAAGAACCGGTGCCGGACCTGGCGCCGGACGGCTTGATGGTGCGTACGCGCGTCAGCCTGATCAGTTCCGGTACCGAGTCCATCTGCTACCGCGGCGAGTCCGATCCGGGATCGCACTGGCACGGCTGGGTGCGGTATCCGTTCCATCCCGGATACAGCAACGTCGGCGTGATCGAACAGACGGGAGCCGCGGTGACCGGCTTCGCCGCCGGCGAGCGGGTGTTCACCACCTCCAGCCACCACCAGGTCGCCGTGGCGCGCGGCGCCCCGGTAGCGATTCCCGACACGGTATCGGACGAATCGGCGGCGTGGTCCAAGCTCGCCACCATCGCGCAGACCGGGGTGCGCCGCGCCGGGCTTGCCATGGGCGCCTCCGTGGCGGTCGTCGGCCTCGGCCCGCTCGGTCAGCTCTTGAGCCAGTACGCGCGCGTGATGGGCGCCGAGCGGGTGATCGCGATCGACCCGCTGGCCAGCCGCCTGCCGGTGGCGATCGACCACGGCGCCACCCACCGGTTCGCCGGCAGCGCCGCCGATGCCCTGCCGTTCGTGCAAGAGCTCACCGGCGGCCTGCGCGCGGACGTGGTGTTCGAAGCTACCGGGCATCCCCCGGTGCTGCCGCTGGCGCTGCCCCTGGTCAAGCAGTTCGGCGTCCTGATGCTGATCGGCGATGCCCCCAACCCCAGCCAGCAGGTGCTCACCAGCGACGTCATTACGCGTCAGATCTCGATCCGCGGCACCCACAACGAGAACCTGCCCGGCGACCAGGCGCAGTGGTCGCCGTCCCGCCAGGTGGAGTTGTTCTACACCTACCTGACGCGCGGCCAGATGCGGGTGGATGACCTGATCACCGCCCGCCACGCCCCGGCTGAAGCGCCGCGGGTGTACGCCCGGCTGCTCAACGACCGCGGCGCCTCGCTCGGCGTGCTGTTCGACTGGGCCCAGTTGTAACGGCGGTCCGGGGCTTCCCAGCTCCCGTCGCGGAGGCGCGACAGCGGAGCGTGGCGCGTGCCGCGCTCCGCTGGTGTGGGAGCATCGAGCCGCATGGTGCGGCAGTCAAACCGGTGTACGGTGGACGCTGGCGTCCGATGGGTGGCGGCGTGCCACGGCAATCCAGAGGGTAGCCGTCGTGGTGACCTCGACCCGGAAACCGTACTGCGCGAACAGTGCTTCCAATTCCGGCTTGGTGTAGTAGATCTTGACGATTTCGTAGGTGCGCCCGTCGGCCAGGTCGCGCTGCTGCCGGTTGTCCGGAGCGGTGCGCTTGTCGGGCGTGGCGCGCTGGTCGAGCGCGAACAGCACGCCGCCGGGACGCAGGCTGCGCCGCAGCAGGGCGAAGAAGCCGGACAGCCGGGACGGCGGTACGTGCGATAGCCAGAAGGTGAACGAGACCAGGTCGAAGCGGCGCGCCGGTTGGTAGGCGAACAGATCGGCCGCTTCGAAGCAGACCCGGGGGTCGGAGCGCACCCGCCGGCGTGCCAGCTCGATCGCCTCCGGAGACGCATCGACGGCGGTGATCCGGTCCGCCACCGGCAGCAGCGGCTCGGTCCAGATGCCGGTGCCGCAGGCCAGCTCCAGCGCCTGCTCGACCGGGCCCAGCGAGCGCAGGACCGCGTGCGCCCGCGCGATCTCCTCCTGCCACTCGCGGCGCCGCTGTTCACCGGCGGCGTAGCGGCCGCGCTGGTAGTACCAGTCGTCGTACTCCGGTGCGCGTTCCCGGTAGTACTCCATCTGCTCGCGAATTCGTGCATCGTCGTTGGCCATGAAGCGGCTCCGGTGGTGGGTCAGTGCTTGCGCCGTCCACGGTCGCGGCTTCCGCGTCGGTTGGCAGCGCTGACGGGACTCGGGCGGGACGGGGCAGGAGTGCGCGGCGGTGCGGCGCCGGGGGGAGCCACGCGCAGGCTGCGCAGGCGGTTCAGTGCCGCGGCTACCTCGAAGCGGCGCGGGCGCGCCCGGTCGCCGAAGGCGCCGTGCACCAGCGCGTCGAGTCCCTGCGCCTCCAGGTCGGTCTCCAGGGCGGCCAGGATAGCCGGCAGGTCGCGGCGGCCGTCGCACAGGCCGCGTGCGGCCCGCAGCAGCAGGTCGCCGATCATCCGGCACTGCGCGGCGTCGACGAGCTGGTAGAGCAAACTCACGTCGATCTCCTCTTGTCCGAACTCGATCGCCCGTGTCCTGACCGCCCGCACCCGCTCGGGCCGCCGCCCGCGGCGCGGGTCCAGGCTGTCCGGCAGGGGGATGCGCGGCGTGGCCGGCGGCCACACTCCGGGCGCGCGCGGGGCCGCGTCGCCGAGCGGTTGCGCGGCGGCGATCTCCCGCGCCTGCGCGGTCACGTCCAGCGGCTGGTAAGAGTCCATCCGGATTACGCAGTCGGCCACGTCGAGGTAGTCGCCGGCGCCGCCCACTACCAGCACTGAGGACACGCTTCGCTCCTGCCAGAGCTGGCGTACGCGGTCGATGAACGGCGTGATCGGCTCGTCCGCGCCGGGTACCAGGCGTCGCATGCGGGCGTCGCGGATCATGAAGTTGGTCGCCGCGGTGTCCTCGTCGATCAGCAGCCCGGTGGCGCCGGCTTCCAGCGCCTCCACGATGGCCGCCGCCTGGGAGGTGCTCCCGGAGGCGTCGTCGGTGTCGAAGAAGCCGGTGTCGCGGCCGAGCGGCAGCGCGCCGATGAACGGCGTCAGGCATGCCCCGCGCACCGCGCGGCCGTCCTCGGCACGTACGCTGACCAGTTCCGGCGCCGATACGCACAGCTCGCGCCCGTCGCCGGGCAGGTGATCGTACACGCCGAGCGCCAGCGCCTGCAGCAGCGTCGACTTGCCGTGGTAGCCGCCGCCGGCGATCAGCGTTACCCCGGCGCGCACCGCCAGCCCGCGCACCGTGCCGGCGTGCGGCGCCGGCAGCTCCACCGCCAGCGTGGCCGGCGCTTGCAGCGGCAGTGCCCCGCCGAGCGGACGCGGGTCGGCGCCGCTGCGGCGCGGCAGGATGCTGCCGTCGGCCAGGAACGCAACCAGGCCGCGTTCGCCGAGCTGGGCGCGCAGGGCGACCTGGTCCTCCACCGACTGCACGTGGGTGCGCAGCGCGCCGAGGTCGAGGCGTTCCGCTACGCTCCGCAGCGTCCCATCCAGGCGCCGGGTCAGCAGTTCGGCCGCGGCCCGGCCCAGGATCCGCCGGCCCGCGGCCGGCAGTCCGGCGCTCAGGCGCACCCGTGCGTTCCCGTCCGCGCCCACCGCGACCCCGGTCCGCTCCAGCACCTCCTGGCCGGCGGCGGCGATCTCCAGCAGCCCGCTGCGCCCGCTGCCGGCGCCGCCGGCTGCCCCGGCCAGGGCCGGCCGCAGCGCCCGTTGCAGGAAGTCGGCCGCGGCGCGCCGTGCGTCCGCGCCCTGCCGCGCCCAGGCCGGCAACCGCAGCAGCGCGGCCGGCAGGTCGACACGCAGCCGGCTCGGCGCGGCAAACGGATCGCCCTGGATGTGTTCGAAGGTCAGGTCGCCTGAATCGAGCGCGTAGCGGCGCCCGCGCAGGTCGCGATAGTGGCCGTAGGGGCGGCCATCGATCCGGTGCAGATCGTGGGCGAGCGTGTCGCTCACGGGGGCGCCTCCGGTAGCCTGACGCAAATCTGGTTGGCGGGTAGCATGGCGGTGACCGGCTGCAGGGTAGCCGTGCTACCGCGGAGAGTCCAACCGGGTACCGTGCTGCGGGGGGCGGAATCCGGAGCCGGAGTGCAGGTAGTGGTTCGCCCGCGACAGGCTCGGCTGTGGCGCAGGCGTTCCACGATGCCGGCGTACGGCACCGACCCGAGATACGGAAGACGATGACCATCGATGTTCAGGGAGCGCCCGCCGACCGGCACCTGCGCGCCGTGCACGCACCCGACGGGCAGGCGTGCACCAAGCGGGTGCGTGTGCCGCTGGTCGCGGCCGCGTGGTGGTGGCTGTTGTCGGTATCGGTCGCGGCCGGTGCCTTGTACGGCGACGAGGTACGGGTCGCGGCGGCGGCGAATTTCTCCTCCGCGGCGCGCGAGATAGGGGAGTTGTTCGCGGACGCCACCGGTCATGAGGTGCTGCTGAGCTTCGGATCGAGCGGACAACTGTATGCGCAGATCACGCAGGGGGCGCCGTTCGACGTGTTTCTCGCCGCTGACGGGAGCTATCCGCGGCGCGCGGTGCAGGACGGCCACGCGGTGACCGGCAGCGTCTTTGCCTACGCCACGGGACGGCTGGTGTTGTTCAGCGCCGATCCCGGCCGGGTCACCGGGCGCGCCAGCTTGGCGGAGGGCGAGTTCACGCGGCTGGCGATCGCCAACCCGGAGCTGGCCCCGTATGGCGCGGCCGCCGTCGAGGTGCTGGAGGCGCTTGGCCTCGCCGACCGGTTGCAGCCCACGCTGGTGCGCGGCAACAACGTGGCGCAGGCCTACCAGTTCGTGGTTACCGGCAACGCCGAGCTGGGTTTCGTGGCCCTGGCGCAGGTGATCGGCCACAAGCATGGCTCGCGCTGGGTCGTGCCGCGGGAATTGCACTCCCCGATCGCCCAGGACGCGGTGCTGCTGGCGCGTGCCTCGGCCAGCGAAGCGGCGGCGGCGTTCCTGGCGTTTCTGCGCGGGCCGGAAGCGGCCGCGGTACTGGCGCGGTACGGGTACGAATGAGCGCCGCCCTGTGGCCGCCGATCGTGCTGACGCTGCAACTTGCGTCGGTCACCACCGTGATTCTGCTGGCGGTGGGCACGCCGATCGCCTGGTGGCTGGCGCGCTCGCCGCACCGCTGGAAGGAGGCGGTGGCCGCGGTGGTGGCGCTGCCGCTGGTGCTGCCGCCGACCGTGCTCGGCTTCTACCTGCTGATCGCGCTGGGCCCGAACGGGCCGGGCGGCTGGCTGGCGGGCCTGTTCGGCGGGCGGTCGCTGGCGTTCACCTTCACCGGCCTGGTGGTCGGGTCGGTGTGCTACTCGATGCCGTTCGTGGTGCAACCGATCCGCGACGCGTTCGAGGCGGTGGGCGAGCGCCCGCTGGACGTCGCCGCCACCCTGCGCGCCTCGCCGTGGGACGCGTTCTGGAGCGTGGCGGTGCCGCTGGCCCGGCCCGGCTTCGTGAGCGGTGCGGTGCTCGGATTCGCACACACGGTCGGCGAGTTCGGGGTGGTGCTGATGATCGGCGGCAACATCCCGGGCCGCACCCGCGTGCTGTCGGTGGCGGTGTACGAGTTCGTGGAGACGCTGCAATGGCGGGAGGCGCACCTGCTCGCCGGCGGCATGCTGCTGTTCTCGTTCCTGGTGATCCTGGCGATGCGGCTGCTGGAACGGCGCGCTGTGCGGTGGCGCCCGTGAGCGGCCCCTCCGTGTCCGGCGCGGCCGTGCCCGGCCCCTCCGCGTCCGGCGCGGCCGCGAGCCGCATCGAGGCGGCGTTTGCCGGCACCCTGGGCAGCTTTCGGCTGGACGTCGCGTTCCGGATCCCCGGCTCCGGGGTGACCGCGGTGTTCGGGCCGTCGGGGAGCGGCAAGACCACGATCCTGCGCGGCATCGCCGGCCTGCAGCGGCTCGCCGGGCGGTTCCTGATCGGTGGCGAGACCTGGCAGGACGACGGCCGCGGCGTGTTCCGCGCGCCGCACGAGCGGCGCATCGGCTACGTGTTCCAGGAGGCGAGCCTGTTCCCGCACCTGACCGTTCGCGGCAACCTGCGCTACGCTTCGCGCCGCGCCGCGGTGACGCCGGTGCTGGGGTTCGACGCGGTGGTGGAGATGCTGGGCCTGGACTCGCTGCTGGAGCGGGCGCCGGCGGCGCTGTCGGGCGGCGAGCGGCAGCGGGTGGCGGTGGGCCGGGCGCTGTTGTCGCAGCCCCGCCTGCTGTTGATGGACGAACCGCTTTCCGCCCTGGACCACGGGGCGCGCGAGGAGATCATCTCCTACTTCGAGGTGCTGCACCGCGAGCTGTCGATACCGATGCTGTACGTGAGCCACGACTTGGCCGAGGTGGCGCGGCTGGCCGATCACCTGGTGGTGATCTCGGGAGGCACCAGGCTCGCCGATGGACCGGTCGGCGAGATCCTGGAGCGCCTCGACCTGCATCCCACCGCCGAGCGCTTCGAGGCGGGCGTAGTGCTGGACGCGCGCGTGGTGGCGCACGACCCGCGTTACCACCTGAGCCGCCTGCGCCATCATCGCCAGGTCATCACGGTGCCGCTGGTCGAGGCGGCGGTGGGCGAGGCGGTGCGCCTGCGTATCCGCGCCCGCGACGTTGCGCTGGCCACCCGCCGGCCGCGGGCAATCAGCATCCGCAACGTGCTGCCGGGCCACGTGGCGGAACTGCACGGTCAGCCGGGCACCGCCTACGCGGAGGCGCTGGTGGACATCGGCGGCGCCCGGCTGCGCGCCCGTATCACCCGCGAGGCGGCCGCCGACCTCCGCCTGCGCGCGGGCACGCGCGTTTACGCCCTCGTCAAGAGCATCTCCTTCGAGCACCCCGCGCCGCGATGAGGGAGGGCCGCCGGCTCGCGAGTCACGCACCTGCGCCGCGGTCGACCAGCAGGCGGCGCCGGCCCGGTGGCTGCTCGCGGATCTCCCAGCGGGTGGCGGCGTAGCGGTCCACGAAGTAGCGGTCGTGGGACACCACCACCACCGCGCCGGCGAACTGGTCGAGCGCGGTCTCGAACCGCTCGCGGGAGTCGATGTCGAGGTGGTTCAGAGGCTCGTCGAGCAGCAGTACCGTCGCTCCGCGCGCCACCAGCAGCGCCAGCGACAGGCGCGCGCGTTCGCCGTAGCTGAGTTCGGCGATGGGCCGCAGCGCATCGTCGCCGGAGAACAGGAACAGGTGCAGGAACGAGCGCACCTCAGTCTCCGCCGCCGGCCCGGCGGCGCCGATCGTGGCTACCGCGGTGGCAGTCGGGTCGAGCAACTCCTGCTCCTGCGCCAGGTAACCGACCTGCGCAGACGGCGAGCTCCGTACCGCGCCCTGAAGCGGCGGCAGCGCGCCGGCCAGCGTGCGCAGCAGGGTGGTCTTGCCGCTGCCGTTGGCGCCGAGCAGGGCGACGCGCTCCCGCCCGCCGAGTTCGACGCTGACACCCTCCAGCAGGGGCGCTCCGGGCGCGTAGCCCAGGGCCGCGTCGGTCAGCTCCAGCACCCGGTCGCTGCCCGCGGCACCGCCGAACTCCACCTTCAGGCGCCAGCTCGCGGCGGGCCGTTCGGCGCGCTCCGGAGCGGCCTCGAACCGTCGCAGCCTGGTTTCGCGGGCGCTCGCCTTGCGGGCCACCTTCTTGGCCAGCCGGCGCACGTTTGGCTGGCTGGGGGTGGTGCTGCGCTCGACGCGGCGCGCCTGCTCCCTGGTGCGCGCGATGTCGTGACGCATCCTGCGAATCTCCGCCTGCTCGTGCACATAGCGGCTGCGCTGCCGCTCCAGAGCCGCGGCGAGCTGTGCGGCGTAGGCCGAGTAGTTGCCGGGGTAGCGGGTAACGGTGCCCCGGCGCGCGTCCACCGCCAGGATCTCGGTGGCGACCCGGTCGAGGAACGCACGATCATGAGAGACGAAGAGCACGCCGCCGGGAAACTCGATCAGAGCGTCCGCGAGCAGGCCGAGGGCTTCGTCGTCGAGGTGATTGGTCGGCTCGTCGAGGATCAGGAAGTCGGGTGCGCGGGCGAGCTCCCGGCACAAGCCCAGCTTGAGCCGCTGCCCGCCGCTGAGCCGTTCGATCGGCGTTTCCGGGTCGAGGCCGTCCAGGCCCCAGCGGCGCAGCGCGTCGGGTGACCACGAGTCGGCCGCCACCAGCCGGTCCAGCGCGGCGCCGTAGGCCGCTTCCGCCGCCGCGTCGCCGGGCGCCTCCGCAAGTCGCGCCGCGGCATCCGCCACCAGCCGCTCCAGGGTGTCGGCGGCGCCGAGCAATGCTCCTACCGAGGAGTCGGACGAATCGTTGCCGCCCTGGTCGAGGTAGCCGAGGGTGAGGCCGGCGGGCGTCCAACGCACGCTGCCGGCCCGCACCGGATGGCGCCCCTGAACCGCCTCCAGGAGGGTGGACTTGCCGCTGCCGTTGGGGCCGATCAGCGCCGCGCGGCGGCCGGCATTGACGGTGAACGAGACGTCCCGCAGCAAGTCCTGCGACCCGCGGGATATGGAGACATTGGATACGGTAAGCACGGAATCCTCCGCGTAGTGAACGAACGAGGAGCGCCTGCCCGTGGCGCTCTGGTTACCGTATCCTGCTGATCACTCCGGCCTCCGCGGGCGAGCCTACGTGAGAACGGGACAACATGCAACGGAAATCGGGCCGCCGGGGCCGCCGGCCCGCCGGGGGACACCGGGCGGCGGAAGTCGCGCCAAGCGACCACCACCGTTCCTGCTATGCTGCGCCGCACGAGTAGTTGCATGCCGTTCTCGATCGACCACGTGGTCCCGTGGGGGCGTTCCCTGGAGGAGTATCGCGCGATGTTCTCCCTTTCCAAGAATGACCTGGCGGGGCGCATCCTGGGTTGCGGGGACGGCCCGGCGAGCTTCAACGCCGAGTTGTCGGCGCGCGGCGGCAGCGTGGTGTCGGTCGATCCGCTGTACCGGTTTTCCGCCGCCGCCATCGAGCGGCGCGTGCGGCAGACGTTCCCCACCATGATGGCGCAAACCGGTGCCAATCGCGGCGACTTCGTGTGGACCCACGTGCGGTCGCTGGCGGATCTGGGCCGGCGGCGGATGGCCGCGCTGCGCGGGTTTCTGGCCGACTTCGACGCCGGCAGGCGCTCCGGCCGCTACGTCGACGCCGCGCTGCCGGTGCTGCCGTTCGCGGACGATGTGTTCGATCTCGCACTGTCGTCGCACTTCCTGTTTCTCTACAGCGCGCAGTTCGACCTCGACTTCCACGTCGCCGCGCTGCGCGAGATGCTGCGCGTGGCGGGCGAGGTGCGCGTGTTTCCACTACTGCAGATCGGGGGTGCGCCCTCGCCGCACGTGGCCGGCGTGCAGGAGGCATTCACGGCGCGGGGCGTCAGCGCCACGGTGGAACCGGTGCCGTACGAGTTCCAGCGCGGCGGCGACCGCATGCTGCGCCTGCTTCGCGGCGACACGCCGGAGTCCGCTTGACGCGGATTTCGGACTGGTGCAACAGTTTCCGAGGAGAGGAGTTGGCGATGCCGAGCGTGCCTTGGACGGAGTGGAAGACCTGGGAGAACTGGAAGCGGTTGTGCGGCGCGGAAATCGATGGGCTTGGGCTCACGGACAACCTGCGCGAGCTGGAGGAACGGGGCTACACGGTGCTGGCCCCCGCTCAGCTCGGCGACCCGGATCTGACCGAGCGCGCCGTCGAGGCGCTCCTGCGGGTTGCCGAGGAACGCACCGGGGTGCGGCCCGACGCCGCCAGCGGCGAATTCGGCCCCACCCGGCACGCGGGCTCGCACCAACACCAGAGCTGGCTGCAGGGCGGCCTGCTCAGCAAGGATCCGGCGTTCGAACAGATCATCCAGCACCCCAAGACCCTGCCGTTGATCGAGTACTTCCTCGGCCCGGGGATCCTGCTGTCGGCGTTCAACGCCCTGATCAAGCGGCGCGACCCGGCGATTTCACCGGCCGGCGGCACGGTCGGCGGCGGCTTCCATACCGATGTGCACCTGTACCCGTTCGAGCCGCTGCCCGACCCTCCCATGGTGTTCAACACCAACTGGTGCCTGACCGAATACACGCGCGACGACGGCTGCCTGGCGGTGGTGCCGGAGTCGCACAAGCTGCGCCGCAACGCGCAGCCCGGCGAGGCCGAGAAGCTGGCGGTGCCGGTCGAGGCGCCGGCCGGCTCGGTAATCGTATTCCACGGCAACCTGTGGCACGGCTCATTCCCGCGGCTCACTCCGGGATTGCGGCTCACGGTCACGGCGTTCTACAGCGCCCACTATTGCCGTCCCCAGGAACATTTCCCGGGCCAGGTAACCGACGAGAGCGTGGCCCGCAACGGCGAGCGGTTCCGGCAACTGGTCAACCTGCAGGACATCTGGGGCATCGAGACCGAGGGCGACCACGGCGTGCCCCGCTGGGAGCGCGGCACCGGCGTCACCCTACGCCAGGTGCAGGAGGGCACCGTCACCCATCACGGGCGGACCTACCGCGTCGAAGACGACGACACCATTACCGAGCACGCGGCCGGCAGACCGCGCTACGTCCCGGTCGACTGACGTCCCTGCGCAGGCCCCGCGTCACGATCAGCGGCGGCGAGAATCCGACGGCGCGCCTCCGCCCACGGGACCGTCTTGGCGATCCCGTTATCCAGCCGGTGCAGGCGCCGCTGAATCTCGACGGACCACGCCGCTTCGACATCTTCGTCGATTTGTGGGTCGAGGCTCTCGATCAACTGCCCAGCGAGCGCGCCGCGTTCCTCGGCAGAGAGCTGGAGTGCTTGGGCGAGCAACTGCCTGTGGTTCATCGCAACAAGATTAGCACGCAAACCCGCTGACCGTCCGAGTCTCCAGATTCACCGCCAGCCGATCCCTCTTCACCGCCCTTCTATCCCGGCTTGGCGGCGGCGCCGAGGCGGCCGGTACCGCCCCGGAGGCGGGGATCGAGCAGGTCGCGCACCGCGTCGCCGAGCATGTTGAGGCCGTACACCGTTACGGTCAGGCACAGGCCCGGCAGCAGCGCCAGGTGCGGCGCCAGCTCCATGTAGCTGCGCCCCTCGCGGCTGAGCATGTCGCCCCAGCTCGGAATCTCGCGCGGCAGGCCGAAGCCGAGGAAGCTCAGCGACGCCTCGCTGATGATCACCCCGCCGATGTTGATGCTGAAGATGATGATGATGAGCGGGGTGGTGTTGGGCAGGACATGGCGGAACAGCGTGCGCGCCTTCGAGGAGCCGACCGACTCCGCCGCCTGAAAGTAGGCGCTCTCCTTGATGCCGATGACCGCGCCCCTGATGATCCGGGAGCCGGGGATGCCGCCGGCTACCCCCAGCACCACGATGGTCTGCGCCAGGCCCTGACCGACCACGGACATGATGGTGAGCAGCAGGAGCAGGCCCGGGAACGCGATCCACGCATCCACGAAGCGCTGCACCATCAGGTCCACCTTGCCGCCCAGGAACCCGGAGGTGCCGCCGATCAGGAACGCCACCGCAATGTTGATCGCGGTGGCGGACAGACCCACCGCCAGCGACAGGCGGGCGCCGAAGATGAGGCGGCTCAACAGGTCGCGGCCCACCTGGTCGGTACCGAGCAGATACTGCGCCGACGGCCCCTGCAGCCGGTCCGCCAGGTGCACTTCATCGAACGGGTAGGGGGAGATGACGTCGGCAAACAGGGCGACGGCGATCAGCAGCAGCACGATGGCGCCGCCGACCACGCCGAGCGGCTTCTCGCGCACCAGCCGGACCACGAACTGGACGGGCCGGCTGCGCCGTCCAAGCCGGGCCGCCGCCGGCCGCGCCCCCGGCTCAGCCATGGCGGACCCGCGGATCCAGGTACGGATAGATCAGGTCGATCAGCAGGTTGAACACCGCCACCGCGACCGCAAAGAACAGGTTCACCGCCGAGATCACCGGGTAGTCGCGTTCCTGGAGGGCGGTCACCATCAGCCGGCCGAGCCCCGGCAGGTTGAAGATGTTCTCCATGATCACCGACCCGCCCACCAGCAGCGGCAGCGACAAGCCGATGCCGGTCACCACCGGGATCATGGCGTTCTTGACCGCGTGCCTGACCACCACGAGCCGCTCCTTGAGCCCCTTGGCCCAGGCGGTCCTGATGTAGTCCTGCCGCAGCACCTCCAGCATCATGGTGCGCGTCAGCCGCATCGTGTGCGCCGACATCGCGGTGCCCAGGATCAGGGCGGGGACGAGCAGAATGCCGAGGTTCGCCGACGGATCTTCGGCCAGCGGAACGTACTCCAGCGGCGGAGTCCAGCCCCACCAGATCGCCGGGTAGATCATCACCATGGTGCCCAGCCAGAAGTTGGGCGTGGCCAGGCCGATCACGGCAACGCTGCGTCCCACGAAGTCACCCAACTGGTCCTGGCGAATCGCCGAGTAGACGCCGACCGGCAGCGCAATCACCAGCGCAATCGCAATCGACAGAAGGCCGAGCTCCGCGGTTACCGGCAACTTGGCCAGGATCCGCTCTTCTATCGGAGCAGCTCCCCCAAACAGTGACTCGCCAAAGGTGCCGCGCAGGAGAATCCCGCTGATCCAGCGGCCGTACTGTACGTGCAGCGGTACGTCGAGTCCGAGACTGCGCAGCAGCTCTTCACGGTCGATGTCGAACAACTCCAGCCTGATCACCATCGCATCGATGGCATCGCCGGGAATGAAGCGCACCGTGAGAAACACGATCATCGTCAGGATGAGCAAGGTTGGGATCATCAGCAGCAGTCGCCTGATCATGTACGCCTTCATGCCACTCCTCTCAACAAACGGGGGCTGGCAAGCTCGCGCCTCCCAGCCCCCTCGCATCCATGGGGCCAGTGCAGGGGCGATGCCCCTTCTGACCGCCTATTTCCTAGTGTCCCATCTCCTGCTTCAGAGCGGAGTCGATCCAGATGCGGGCGAAGAGCTGCGCGTAACGCTGCTGAAAGCCGAGGAAGTACTCACCGTTGTAGCCCACCACCCATGGATGTACCGCATTGAATGCCGGCACTTTGAAGAACCAGATGTGATACTGGTTCGCAATCACATTCTGGTCGGCCTCCTTGATCAGCCGTTGCTGCTCCTCCCAGGTCGTTGCCTGCTCGGCGGCTTCGATCAAACTGTCCAGGTGCGGATCCCGAATCCCCGGTTGGTTGTAGCCTCCTTCCGAGTGAGCCCAGGAGCGCATGACAAGGGTGGGGCTTCTGTCGTAGCCCATGTAGGCCGAGATCATGCCCGATTCGTAGGTATGCTCGCGTATGCTGGCGCCGTGCGCAGCCCGGTCACTGGGTGTCTGTATCTCAACGTCGACGCCGATCGCCTCCCAATAGGAGGCGGCGATGTCGCTGAGGGCGGGATCGCTGAAGTAGTTTTCACTCGCCAGCGTGGTCCGGAATCTCACCCCGTCCTCACCGCGTGGAAGCCCAGCCTCCTCGAGAAGCTGCTCGGCACCCTCGGGATTGTACCTGTAGCCCTCCTTCACCTCCTCGGGCCACTCGTCGAATGGAATGAAATAGTCCACGGCGCCATCCCCGATCAGGCCCTGTGGTTTCCACTTCGCCCAACCATCGAAGTAGGAGCCATTGATCGTCTCCAGGTCGAGCGCCATCTGCATCGCCCTGCGCACGCGGATGTCGTCGAATGGCTCCTTGTCGATGTCCATGGCGAAGCTCGTTGCATTCGAGCGATACGAATACGGCAGGAAGGCCATTTCCGAGTTGGTCTGCGACAGGGCCCTCATCTGGTCGATCGTTATTGCCGTGTCGCCGCTCCAACCGAGGTAATCGACCTTGCCGGTGCGCAGCGCCGAAATGCGCGTTGCCGCATCTGGCATGATCAGCGCCCTGATCTCATCGACGTAGGGCAGGCGGTTGTCCGGGAACTTCTCGTCGAAGCCCCAGTAGTTCGCATTCTTGGTCCAGGTGGCGGAGGTGTCCTCGACGTAGCCGGTGAGCTCGAAGGGACCGGTGCCGACCAGCAGCTTCCAATCGTCGATGCCACCGTGTTCTTCGATTACCTCCGGCGGCATGATGTGATTGGGGTAGTCGTCCAGAAGCGCCGCCAGCGCGGTAAGCTGCGGTTTGTGCAGCTTGAAGACGACCGTCCAGTCGTCGGTTGCCGTGACCGATTCGATCGGCAGTGTCTTGTACTGGCTGATGGGTCCGGCTTCGGCCCACTTGCCCAGTCCCAGGTAGCGGTGGAAGTTGTAGACGATGTCATCGGGGGTCAGCTCGCGACCGTTCATCGGCTCCTTGTCGTGCCAGTGCACGCCCCTGCGGATGGGGAAGATGATCGTGGTCTCGTCGGGCTGTTCCCAGCCCTCGGCCAGTTGCCCTCGCATCGCCCACACCGGTGTCGGGCGGCTCTTGTGGTTGTAGACGCTCCGCTCGATCCCCCAGTCCGCAATCGACAGCATCTCCGTGACGCCGCCCTGTATCGGGTCGCCGTGGCGAGTGGGATAATTGTCGATCTTGGTCTGCAGGTTCTGCCAGACGTAAGTGAACGTGCCGCCGTACTCCGGCGCGGATAGCTGCGTGCCGGTGGTGGGGTCGATCACCTACTCCTTCTCGGCTGCTGCCGCCTGCTCCCCTTCGCCGGTGGCCCACAGGCCGGTTGCGGTCAAGACGAGTACCAGCGCGAGCGCGAAGGTCAGTCGGATTATTGCAACATTCATACGTATCTCCTTGTGTCGAGTTTTTTTGACAGTATTGCGGAGCGGATCGCCGCTCCCGGGCTACTATCGAAGCCGCGACGTGGGCTGCCAGGCCGAGACAGATTCCTGAAGCGCGCGGCGTGTGACTCAGCGGATTCGCGCCGCGCGCGGGTGTGGTTCTTTGAGTATCTCTCGCGCGTCGCGGGCGCCGGGACAACCGGCAGTGTGTTCGTTGGCGACCCACAATGTCGCGCAGTCATGCAGCGTAGCCTGCGGAGACGTGGGAGAGAGGAAACCGGGGTAAATGCGGCGCAGCGGCGGGAGGGCGCATGCAGTGCGTTGGAGCGCGCATTGAAGGAATTTCAAGCGGCGCGACGGGACAAGATGCCGCGGTTTTGAGGCCCGGGATTCAGGACCGTTGCAGCGACTGGTGAACGAACGGGGACTGAGGCGGCACCACAGGTAGCGTGCCGCACCCCGGATGCTGAAGGCGAATGCCGCACCGCCAGGGCGCTCATACGGAGCGCCTAATAGTTTATCATATAAAGATTCATGCTCGTAGCGGCGAGGCGGGGCGGCGTCATTGCCGCGCCGTTGGTTGGACAGTCGGTCGTGATGGCGCATGATCAGCATCCGTTTAGTCCGTGACTTGCGTATCGTTTCACGCCCGCCCCGAGGTGTCAAGCGCGCGCAGACTCGATTGGACGCGACCAACCGACCGTCGTCTTCCGTGCCGCGGAGTGACTGTGCCGACCGTGCGACCGTGCCGGCTCCGTTGCGCGTCGCACCCTGGAGACGATAGAGTTGGTGCCGGAGCCTGCCTCGGGCCATAAGAGTGAGCACGCCACCCACGCACCAGCGCATTCCCTACGGCGAGGCCGACTTCAGGCGCATCCGCCTGAACCGGTGGCTGTACGTCGACAAGACCCGCTTCCTGCGGCGCCTGGAGGAGGAGCGCTACGCCTTCCTGATCCGCCCGCGCCGGTTCGGCAAGTCGCTTTGGGTGTCGCTGCTGGAGAACTACTACGACCGCTTCTGGGCGGACGACTTCGAGGCCACCTTCGCCGGCACCGACATCGGGCGGGAGCCGACCGGGGAACAGAGCCGCTACGTCACCCTGCGCTTCAACTTCTCGGCGGTCAACGACAAGCTGGAAACGCTGGAGCGGGAGTTCGAGACCTACTGCATGATCGAGCTCAGAGGCAGGCTGCGGCGCCATCCCGACCTGTTTCCGGAAGCGGCGGTGCGGGACATCCTCGCGCCGGCCTCGATCTCCACCAAGCTGACCGAGCTGTTCCAATACGCGGGCGACCATGACATCTCGCTGTACGTGCTGATCGACGAGTACGACAACTTCGCCAACACCGTGCTCGCGTACCACGGCGCGGAGGCGTACCACTCGTTCACCCACGGCGGCGGCTTCTACCGCAACTTCTTCGCCACCCTGAAGTCCGGCGCCGACCGCAGCGGCGGCGGCCTGGAGCGGCTGTTCATCACCGGCGTGTCGCCGATCACCATGGACGACGTCACCAGCGGCTTCAACATCGGCACCAACATCAGCCTGGAGCCCGACTTCAACGAGATGGTCGGCTTCACCGAGGCGGAGGTGCGGCGCCTGGTGGAGACCTACCGGAACCTGGGCGTGTTCAACCAGGACCCCGCGACCGCCATGGGCATCATGGGCGAGTGGTACAATGGCTACCGCTTCGCCACAACCGCCGACACAGATCTGTACAACTCCGACATGGTGCTCTATTACCTGAAGCACTCGATGCCCAACCGTGACGTGCCGGAGTACCTGATCGACACCAACGTGCGCATCGACTACGGCAAGCTGCGCCACCTGCTGGTGACCGGGCGGCAACTCAACGGCAACTTCGACCTGCTGCGCGACGTGATCGGCGAGGAGCAGGTGGACACCCGAATCCAGCCCGGCTTTCCGCTCAAGGACCTCACCAAGCGGGAGAACTTCCTGTCCCTGATGCACTACTTCGGGCTGCTGAGCATCCGTGTCGTGCAGGGGGTGATGCCGCGGCTGGCGATCCCGAATCAGACCGTGAAGCGGCTGATGTATGGCTACCTGCGCGACGCCTACCGCGACGTGGAGGTGTTTTCGGTCGACCTGTTCCGGTTCGAGCAGTTGATGCTTCGGATGGCGACCGAGGGCGAATGGCGGCCCGTGTTGGAGTTCCTGAGCGAGGCGATCGCGCGGCAGACGGGAATCCGCGACTACATCGCCGGCGAGAAGGTAATACAGGGCTTTCTGGCGGCCTACCTGAGCGTGGCCGACTACTACGTGTTCCGCTCGGAGGCGGAACTGGGCAAGGGCCATGCGGACATTGCGCTGGAGCCGCTGGTGGCCCGCTACCCGCAACTGCAACGCGGCTACCTGATCGAGCTGAAGTATCGTGCGCGTTCCGAGTTGGCGGATCAGGCCGCGGTCACGACGGTGGTCGAGGAGGCGCAGGCGCAGCTCCTGCGGTACTTGGCGGACGAGCGGCTGGCGCGGCAGTTCCCGGGGGTGCGCTTCACCGGTTTGATCGTGGTGTTCCACGGCTGGGAGCTGGTGCACTGCGACGCCGTGCGGCGGTGACCGCGCCGCCTCGCCCTGCTCGGACTCCGGCCACTCCCCACCGTTTGTTCACGCGCCGCGCGCGGCTGTCCGCCTCACAACCGGCGGTCAGCGGGCTGCTCCATACCGATGCAGCGCGATGGGCGCCGAGACGTCCGCTGCCGCGCAACCGCGGGTCGAGCAGGTCGCGTACGGCGGCACCGCTGGAGAACCCTCGTCAAACATAACCTCCGTATGTTCGAGTATTTGACCATCCTTGCACCGCCACGGCACGCTGTCGAACAACGCGGAGGTCAAATCCCATGTGCAGGATCGGGCAACCTGAGTTGGACCGCACTGCCCGCGTAGACGACGCGCGGGTCATCGCAAGCGAGGAGGCTACGTCTGATGTATAGGATCGGGAAACCTGAGCTGGACCGCATTGCAGCCGTGTTCGCCGGCGGGAACCTGTTCCGCTACCTGGCGGAGGGCGGCGGCGAGTGTGCACGGTTCGAGACGCGCTATGCGCGCCGGCTTGGCGTGCGGCATTGCGTGATGACGGCCAGCGGCACCAGTGCGCTGACCGCGGCGCTGATGGGGGCCGGCGTCGGCCCGGGCGACGAAGTGATCGTGCCGGCGTGCACCTACATGGCCACGCCGATAGCGGTCCTGGCCGCCGGTGCGATCCCGGTGATCGTCGACATAGACGAGAGCCTCGGCATGAGCCCGGAGGCGCTGCGGGACGGCATCGGAGCGCGCACCCGGGCGGTGATCCCGGTGCACATGTGGGGCCTGCCGTGCGATATGGATGCTATCATGGCGGTCGCCGCCGAGCGCGGCCTGCTGGTAATCGAAGACGCCTGCCAGGCGGTCGGCGGCGCCTACGAGGGCAGAATGCTCGGCTCCATCGGCCACGCCGGCGCGTTCAGCTTCAACTACTACAAGAACATGAGTTGCGGCGAAGGCGGCGCGGTGGTAACCGGCGACGACTCGTTGGCCGAGCGCATCGGCTGCGCGGTCGATCCGTGCCGGTTCTACTGGGACGGACGCAGCGGCAGCTTCGCCGGCTACGTGGCAAACGGCGCGCGGGCGTCGGAGATCGAGGGGGCAATCATGAACTGCCAGCTCGACCGCCTGGACGGCATGATCGCCGCCATGCGCGCCCAGAAGCGGAGGATTGTCCGGGAGACCGCGGCCCGCGGCCTGTCGGCGAACCCGGGCAACAGCCCCGCCTGGGAGTGCGGCAGCCACGCCGCCGTCCTGCTGCCGACGGCGGCGGCGGCCGATGCGCTGGCGGCAGCGGCCGACGGTTTCGTGGCGCTGAACACCGGGCGTCACGTGTACACCGAATGGGACCCGGTGCTGCAGCACCGCGGCGCCCACCACCAGGCGCTGAACCCCTTCGAGCTGGAGCAGAACCGCGGCTGCCGCATGCACTACTCGAAGGAGATGTGCCGCCGCTCGCTGGACATCCTCGCCAGGACCGTGCTCATCCGCACCCATCCGGACTACTCGGACGACGAGGTAGCCCACCTCATCGCCCGGATCACCGCCGCCACGGACGCGCTGACCACCGACCCCGCCGCCCTCCGGGTCCGGTAGAAGTACTTGGGAGAATATACATGTCTGCTTATCAGTTTATTTTGCTTGTAGAGGGCCCGGATCTGCAGACCGACCATGGGATTGACGCTCTGTATGAAGCGGGTTGCAACGATGCTCTCGTCGGTCGCACCGACGGGATGCAGTACCTTGACTTCGACCGGGAGGCGCCGAATCCGGCGACGGCAATTGCGTCCGCGATTGCGAACGTCGAGCGCCTCCCGGACGTCGCGGTGATCCGGCTCGCTGGCGGCGGGGTTGTTTCCATGGTTGACGGATCCCAACTGGGGGAGAGGTTCGATGACCGGTCCACATAGTGCCGGCGCATCCGGGGCGGCGCATGCGGGAGCGGAAAGGGTGGCGCCGTGCACGATGGTGATTTTCGGGGCGTCGGGAGACCTCACGGCGCGCAAGCTGATTCCGGGACTGTACGAGCTGTACGGCCGAGGGCTGCTGCCCGACCGGTTTGCGGTATTGGGTGCCGGGCGCACGGGGATGAGCGACGAACAATTCCGGACCGTGATGGCGGCGGCGCTGGCGGATGACACGGGCGACCGGTCACGGCAGGACCGCGACCGCTTTCTCGGCGCGCTGTACTACCAGCAGCTCGATCCCGCGGTTGCGGCGGAATACGGGAAGCTGGCTGAGCGGCTGAGCGCGGTTGCGGCAGGCGCCGGGACCGGGGACAACGTGCTCTACTACCTGGCGACGCCGCCAAGCAGCTTCGAACCGATCGCCGGGGGGCTGGCGGCGGCGGGCCTGGCGGAGGAGCGCGGCGGCGCATGGCGCCGGCTGATCGTCGAGAAGCCGTTCGGCTACGATTTGCAGTCGGCGCGGAAGCTCAACGAGCGGCTGCACGCCTGGTTCGGCGAGCGGCAGATCTACCGCATCGACCACTACCTGGGCAAGGAGACGGTGCAGAACGTGCTGGTGCTGCGCTTCGCCAACGAGGTGTGGGAGCCGCTGTGGACGCGCGCCACCATCGACCGGGTGGAGATCACCGCCGCCGAGCAGGTGGGGGTAGAGGGCCGCGGCGGCTACTACGATGACTCGGGCGCGCTGCGCGACATGTTCCAGAACCACCTGCTGCAGGTGGTGGGCATGATCGCCATGGAACCGCCGGCGCATTTCCGGCCGAGCGCGGTGCGCAACGAGACCGTAAAGGTGTTCGACTCGCTGCGTCCCATCGCGCCGGCGCGGGTCGCCGAGGACGTGGTGCGTGCCCAGTACACCGGCTCGCTGACCGCCGAGGGCGCCATGGCCGGATACCGCGAGGAGCCGGGGGTGCCGGTCGGATCGCGCACCGAGACCTACGTCGCCCTGCGCTTCCACATCGACAACCGCCGCTGGGCGGGGGTGCCGTTCCTGGTGCGCACCGGCAAGCGCCTGCCGGCGCGCGTCACCGAGGTGGTGATCCACTTCAAGCAGGTGCCGCACCACCTGTTCGGCACGCCGCCGGCGGACCTGACCTCCGGCGCTCCCCACTTCGGCGCCGCCGGGCACGCGGTGTCGGCGGCGGCGGCGGAGGCGAGCAAGCTGATCATCCGCATCCAGCCGGACGAGGCGATCCAGCTTCGCTGCAACGTGAAGCTGCCGGGTGCCGGCTTCGAGGTGCAGCAGGTGGGCATGGACTTCCGCTACGCCGACTTGGCCGACACCTACCTGCCGGACGCCTACGAACGGCTGCTCCTGGATGGCATCACCGGCGACGCCACCTTGTACGCGCGCGCCGACGCCATCGAGTCGTGCTGGGAGTTCGTGCAGCCGGTGCTGCAGGCGTGGCGCGAACAGCCGGGCATCCCGCTGCACGGCTACCCGGCGGGGAGCTGGGGGCCGGCCGCCGCCGCCAGCCTGTTCCGCCGCCCCGGTTACGGCTGGCGCACCCCGGCGCCGTCCCTGGTCGACGCCGGCGGACGGATGGCGCTATAGCAGCCCGTGGCGAAGCTCCGGCTGCATTCGAGCAGCGATCCACCCCGGGTGCCTGCGTTGCTCTTCGCTCACGCATGCCCGGAAATGCGATCTCCCGGGACGGCAGCGCGGGCGCGAGACTGGCCGAGGAGTCTGTCGGCGGGTGGCAACGCCACGGCGGCGCGCCGTTGGGCGGCGGTCCCACCTCGCTGCCGCCGCCGCCACGCGGGCGTGCCGGGTGCCGAGGACCGCGCTCGTCGCGTTCGCGGGCGTTCGGCGACTGCGCGGCGTCTGCTCAGGGAGCGCGGGCCTTGTTGCGCCACGATTATCCGCGGCGTTCCGGGGGAGGTTGCTCGAGCGCCGCGCGGTCGGCGCGCTGCAGCCAGATTTCGCTGACCTGGGCGCCGCGGCCGGGGCCGCCGCTCTGTTCGTGGTACACCTGCAGCGTCACCGAACCGTCCGCGGCGGCGCCGGCCGGCAGATCGAAGCTCAGCGGCCCGCGCGGGTGCGGCTTGCCGATCCAGCCATGCACCTCGTGCACGGCGCCGCCGGTGGCGACCGCATCCATGCGGACGCGGGGATGCGCGCCGCCCCAGCGCCGCTCGCCGCCGTACACCACCACGACGCGCCAGCGGGCTGCAGGATCGAGACCCTCGTAGCGCAGTTGCAGGGGGCCGTGGCCGATCGACTCGGCCTGGCTGAGCCAGGCGTACGGGACCGCCTCGGCGGGGTAGGGGATCGACAACCCGCGCAACGGAGAATCCAGGAAGGACGGGTCTCCCGGGAAGCCGGCGCCAGGCACCAGGTGCGGTTGCTGCGCCGCGTCGCCGAGGTTGTCGTAGCGCCCGCCCGGACCGGGGTCGGTGCGGCGCAGTACGCATTCGACAGCATCCAGCCGCTCCCGCTCGGTAGCGAGGCGCGCGATTTCGGAGCAGCGTTCGTGCAGCCACAGGCGGTCGCCGAGCGGGTACTCCAGTCCGTCCAGGCTGGCGCCGCGGCGCACCGCCTGGGCCCCGTAGCGCGGCACCGAGAGCTGCACGTGAATGCTCTGAAACAGCGCCTCGGCGAGGGCGTAGGCGCGGGCGCGGAGTTCTCCCTGGCGCGCCTCGGCCGCCGCCTGGTCGACGATGGCCAGCGCGCGCCGGCACGCCTCCCGCGCGCCGATGTCGGGCGCGCGGCGCAGCTCGCCGAGGGCGCGGCTGCCGGCGGCGGTCTCGACAAGCAGCCGCTCGCGGATGTAGGCGTCGGAATAGGCGCGGTACAGCAACTGCTGAAGGCGCCAGCTCTTCAGCACGCGCGGTGGCGCCGCGCGCTCCAGCGCCTGCATGCGCAGCAGGGTCGTGTTCACCGACCCGTTGGCGAGCAGCGGGCCGCGCCAGTTCTGCTCCAGCCCGACGATCGCCGCCGCCACGCCATCGGCGAGGTCGGGATGGACGAACAGGCGGCCGTACTGCCGCAACACCGCGTCCAGGTCGGCCGCGGGGTCCCACAGGAGGGCGCTCCACACCACCTTGTTGAGGTCGTCGTTGTTGCCCTCGCAGTAGGTGAGGGCGCCGATGGAGTGCGGCGCGGTGAGCGCGAAGATGCGCGCCTGGTCGGCGGGGCGCGGGTTGATCGGCTCGCGGCCCTGGCAGGCGGCCAGCGCCGGGTCCCAGTCCGGCACCGGGTACTGGCATGACCAGCAGTGGGTGATGTCGGGGTACAGGCGGATCGGGTAGCGCGCCGGCACGCGGGCGCGGAACGCCTCCGCCGTGAGGTGAATCCACGGCCCGAAGATCACCCCGTCCAGCCAGTCGACCCCGCTCGCCAGCGCCGCGTAGAAGTGCGCCTCGTCGGCGCCGTGAAACCCCTGCGGGGCGATCCACATCTGCGCGTCCGGATGGACCTCGCGCAGCGACTCCTTCTGCCGTTCGGCCAGCGCCAGCAGCAGGTGCGCCGGCGTCGAGCCCGGATCGCCGCCCGGGATGAACACGGCGTCGATGCGCGCCATCGCCTCGAACACCGCGCGCCAGTCCGCGAGCGCGCGCCGCACGGTCGCTTCGTCGCCGTAGTCGGTCTCCAGGGCCGGGAACCAGACCCACAGGTCGATGTCGTAGCGGTCGGCGATGGCGGACACCTCGCACAGCATGTCGATCGGCGGCAGCGGGAAGTGGTCGGAGTCGGCCTCGTCGTCGGACACCGGCGGAATCACCTCGACGGCGTTGGCGCCGAACATCGTCAGTTCGCGGATGTACTGTTCCCACTCGGCCACCGTCCAGCCGACGTAGGAGTTGGTCTTGGCGCGGTAGCCGACCTGGTGGCCGCGCAGCGGGTAGTGCGGTGCCGACCGCACCGGTCCGGCGGCCAGCAGCGCTTCGGGCAGCACGACCGCGTTGCGGCGTACCTCCAGGTGGCGCAGCAGCCAGCCCACCCCGTACAGCACGCCGCGGGCATCGTTCCCGGTAACGGTGAGGCCGTCGCCGTCGCGCTCGACGCGGAACCCGTCCGGACGCGCCGCGAACTCGGCGGCGCGCAACGATTTCGCCTCCTCGGTCGACCAGCGCGTGCCGCGGCGCACCGCCGTGCCGGCGGCGCGCAGCGTGATCACCGGGCCTTCCGCGTCCGCCGCCGGCCACACCCGCTGCGCGCGGCGCGCCACCTCCTCGGCCAGCACGGCGCGCGCCTGCCGGCAGCGCGGGGATTCGTCCGCATCCAGTTCGATTCGTGCGTCAGTCAGGTCCATTCGTCGCTCCCGGGCACACCCAACCACGGCGGGCGCCGGTTCGTCGAGCCGCCGGCTGCCACCGACCAGGTTGCCGCAGGTGTGCTCCGTTCCGACGCTGTCGGGCCGCCTGACGGCAGGCAGGGCACGGGTGGCGAATGCCCGGTGCCGCGCACAGCGCCGCTCTCGCCGTCGCCGGCGATGCTCGCGGCGTGCCGGGTCGCCGTGCGCACGCGTCCGGCCGCAATCCGGTGCCGCGCGGGCGGCGATGCTACGGGCGCCGCGGCGTGGGCGAGTCTCGCGGTATCAGCGCTGCCGCCGCGCGCCGTGTCGGCCGCGCGTGGCGCGGTGCAGGGCAAAGGACGCCGGCCCCGCCCGGCCGTCGCGGCATCGTCGGCCGGGACTCGAACCGACGACGAACCGGCGGCGGCCCGCCCGCGCCCGCGGTACCGCATACGCGCGGTGCGGGAGACACCACGCGCGCGGCGCGGGAACGAGCGCCGCGGCTGGCCGGTCGGCGGTCACTCCGCCTCGGCGGTGTCCTCGGGCAGCAGCACCACGCGCACGTAGCGGTCGCGGTTGAGGTAGCGCGCTGCCGCGTCGACCACCTGGTCCAGCGTCAGGGCATCGAGCCGCTCGTCGAACCCGGGGATCACGGCGAAGTCCTCGCCGCGTTCGACCACCGCCTCGATCTGGCCGAGCCAGAATCCGTTGCGGCGCAACTGCTCCTCGCGGGCGCCGCTGATCAGCTCCTTGGCCGTGTCCAGGTACTCCTGCTCGCCGCCGGCGACCAGCCAGTCGACGCTCTCGAACACCTCTTCAAGCAGCTCGTCGGCGCGCGCCGGATCGCTGCCGAAGTCCACGAACACCCGGTACTCGGGATCGGGCAGCAGCGACGCCGACGCGCCCACGTGGATCGAGTAGGTGCTGCCCAGCTCCATCTCGATGCGCTCGCGCACCTTCGCCTGCAGCATCTCCTTGAGCGCCGCGATGGCCATCGCCTCCGGCCGGCTCCAATCCATCTCCCCGGCGAATACCAGCCGCGTGCGGCTGCGCGGTTCGATCCCCATGTGCACCGCCAGGTCCACCACCTCCGCGGGCGGGTCGATATTCAGATCCCGCCACTGCTCATCGCGCCCGGCCGCCGGCAGGGCGGCCAGATAGTTGCTCGCCAGGGTGCGCAGCGAGTCCCATTCGAACGCGCCGACGATGATGAACGTGAAGTCGCCGAAGTCCGCGAACCGCTCCTCGTACACCGCAATCGAGCGCTGCAGGTCCATCTCTTCCAGCACCTCGACCGTGTACGGGCGGGAGCGGAAGTGGTCCTGGCTGAGTGCGCTGCGCAGCGTGTCGGCCCATACCGCGTCCGGCTGCGCGCGCCGGTTCTCGTAGTGGCTGCGCAGCCGAGACGAGTAGGAGGCGTAGTAGGTGGGATCGAGCCGCGGGGCGGTGCCGTAGAGCGTGATGAGTTGAAAGAGCGTTTCCAGGTCGTCCGGAGACGAGCTGCCGGAAAAGCCCTCGAACAGCGCGCCGATGAACGGCTCCGCCTCGGCCGTGTTGCCGGCGAGCAGCTTGTCCAGCGCAACCCGGTCGTGCGCGCCGACGCCGCTGCCCTCGGCGATGGCGGTGGCGGTGATGGCGGCGAGGTAGTCGGCGTCCGCCACCAGCGAGGTGCCGCCGGGGCTGGTCGCCTTGACCAGCACCTCGTCGTTGCGGAAGTCGGTCTGCTTGGCGATCACGGTGACTCCGTTGGACAGGGTCCAGCGCACGGCATCGATCGCCTCGATCGACTCCTCGGCGGTGATGCTGCCCGGCTGCGGGGGATCGGCCATCAGCGGTACGTCGCTGGCCACGTCGTCGTACGGTGCCACCTGCAGGGCGCCGGCTCCCTTCAGCGTGGCGAGCAGCGCCTGCTCGACCTCGGGGCCGGAGGCGACCGCCTCGGGACCGCTGATCATCGCCACGGTGCTCTCCAGCGCGCGCCACGGCTCCGCCAGCCGGTTCACCTCCTGCAGCGTGATCTCCGGCAGGAGCTGCTGGTGCAACTCGTACTCCGCGTCGATGCCCGGCACCGGCTCGTCTTCCAGGTAGTGACGGACGTACTCCTCCACCAGCCGCACCGACGGCCGCTGGTCGCGCTCCAGCCACGCGCTCTCCATGCTGCGCAGCAGGTTGGCCTTCTCGCGCTCCAGCTCGGTCGCGGTAAACCCGTGGCGCAGAATGCGCTGCATCTCTTCCAGCACCGTGTCCAGCCCGCGCTCGACGCCGTCCTCGTCGACCCGCGCGATGGCGTACAACAGCGCGGTGTTCGGCACAAACAGCGTCTGGCCCATCCACGCCCCGATGAACGGCGGGTCGGCCACCTGGGTACGCTCGAACAACCGGGAGTTGGCCATCATCGCGAACAGCGACTGGGTCAGCAGGTGCCGGTAGGTGGCCAGGCTCTGACCGGTCGTCGGCGGCAGCTTGGCGTAGATGCGCAGTATGGTGGAACTCAGCTCCGGGTCGGTATTGACTGTCACGCGCGGTTCGTCGTGCGCCGGAACGGGATACTCGGGACGCACCGTGGGCGCCGCGGGCCGTGCAGCACGTTCCTGGTACGCCTCGCCTTCCGGCGGCGGCGCGAAGTGGCGGCGGACCAGGTCCACCATCGGCTCCGCATCGAAGTCGCCCACCACGGCCACCGCCATCAGGTCGGGCCGGTACCAGCGCTCGTAGAAGCCGACCAGGTCGTCGCGGGTGGCCGTCTCGATTACCTCCGGCACGCCGATCGGGAGCCGCACCGAGTAGCGCGAATCACCGAACAGCACGGGATACTCCAGGTCCCGGATGCGCGCGGCCGCACCGCGCCGGGTGCGCCACTCTTCGAGCACCACGCCGCGCTCCTGTTCCACCTCCTCCGGATCGAAGGTGATGGCGAAAGCCCAGTCGCTGAGAATCTCGAACGCGGTCTCGATTACCTCCGGGTCGTCGGTTGGTATCTCGATCTTGTAGACGGTTTCATCGAACGAGGTGTGGGCGTTCAGGTCGGGGCCGAACTTGGCGCCGATCGACTCCAGGTATTCGATGATCTCGTGACCCGAAAAGCGCTCGGTGCCGTCGAACGCCATGTGCTCGACGTAGTGCGCGAGACCGCGTTCGTGCTCTTCCTCCAGGACAGAGCCGGCGCGTATCGCCAGCCGGAGCTGCGCGCGGTTGAGCGGTTCGCGGTTTTCCTTGACGTACCAGGTGAGGCCGTTGCTGAGCGTGCCGTGGTGCGCCTCCGGATCGAACGGAAGGTCACCATCTGCCGCCTGAGCCCAGGACGACGACGTGAACAGGAAGAGGAACAGAACGGCGGCAACCGGGACTGCGCACGCTCGGCTCCCCGCGCCTGCTGAACGGACCGTATGGGAATGCATGAACAGAAAGATACCGGGTGCCTCGTGTTAAGGGCACGCGCGGATTCTTAATTTCGCGCAACGTGAAGGCGGGCTGCCAGCGCCCCGAGACCGCCGCCCAGGGCGCCGCTTCCGGCCCAGCCTGCCTACTGGAGGCGGAGTTCCTCCTCGGTCGGGACCGGGTACAGGTCGATGCCGAGGGACACGGCGTTGCGGCGTATCGGCTTGGCGAGCGCCACCATGGCCAGCTCGGTTACCAGGCTGCGTGCGATCAGCGCCGTGGACAGGTGGATCGCGTCGGGGGTGCGCAGCGGCTCGCGCGGGAACGGGCGTCGCGCCCGGTCGACCACCTGGGGGTCGATGGTGAAGATCGTCCAGTGCTCGGCGACCTGGTTGAGCGCGTCGCGCGTCTGGGCCACCCGCGCCAGGCTGAACACGCCGCGCTCCTGGCCGCGATGCAGTACGCGTTCGCACTCGACCAGTGCCAGGTCGGAGGTCAGTACCAGCTCCGCCGCCTGCAGCCGGAAGCGTATCTCATCGCCGCCGTCCTCTCCCATGAGCCACGCCAGGATTGCGCTCGACTCGGCGTAAATGTTCGCGGGTCTGCTCATAGCAGTCCTCGTTCGTCGTCGAGCAGACGCTGCGTGCTGTCGGGGGTAAGCGAACGCTGCACACGCGGGTAGGAAACGGCCACGTTGGGCGCACCGAGACGGGCTCGGCCGGCGCGCGCATGACGAATCAGACCGGCGTATTCGGCCCCGCGCGGAACGCCGGTGGGCTGGCGCAATTCGGCGACCACCCGGCCGCGGTCGGTGACCAGAAACTCTTCGCCGCGGCGGACTCGGCGGACGAACTCGCTGAGCCGGTTTTTCAACTCACGGATACCAACAGAAGTCACGGTGGCTACAATTTGTAGCAATGTAGGCACATCTGTCTACGGTACGGGCGAATTTTCTTGCACTTTCGCGCTCTTTTTTTGGTGATTCCTGAATGTGTTGCGCGCCTCTTGCGGGCTGACCATGCACGGGTTACAAGAGTGCCGAGGGGCAACTTGGGGATGCAGAAGGCGAAGACAATCCACCTGCGCGCGCTCCCGTCCCGGCCACGGTTTCGGGGCACGTCATGAGCGCGCAATACCTGATCGGTGTCGACCTCGGGACCAGCCTGGTGAAGGCGGGGCTGTACGACGCGGCAGGCCGGCTGGTGGCGCAGGCGGCCCGCCCGGCGCCGCTACGGCAGCCGGCCCCGGGGGTGGCGGAACAGGACGGCGACGAATTCCTGGCCGCCGCCGCGGCGTGCGTGCAGGAGGTGGTGAGCGGGGCGGGGGCCGCGCCGGCGCAGGTTGCGGGGATCGCGTTCGACGGGCAGATGGGCGGCGCCATGGCGGTGGACGCGCGGTTTCGGGCCCTGACGCCCTGGTACCCGTCCGGGCTCGATGGACGCTACCTGCCGCACCAGCAGGAGCTTGCCGAGCGTGCCGGAACCCATCTGATCGAGCGCTGCGGCGACCTGCCGATCATGGCGCCGCGCATGCTGTGGTGGCGCGAGCAGTCGCCGGAACGGTACCGCGGCATCGCCAAGGTAGTGACGCTGGCCGGCTTCGTCGCCGGGCGCATGGCCGGGCTGCACGCCGACCGGGCATTCGTGGACGCCTCCTACCTGACCTGGGTGGGGCTGGGCGACACGGCGGGCCACCGCTGGTCGGCGGAACTGGCGGAGATCAACGGTCTCGGCGGCGGCGGTCTGGCCAGGATGCCGCGCATCGTGCCGGCGACCGAGGTGGTGGGACACCTGTCGCGCGAGGCGGCGGCCGCCTGCGGTGTTGCGGAAGGGGTGCCGGTGGTGGCCGGCGCCGGCGACCAGGCGGCCGGGTTCGTGGGCGCCGGCCTGGTCGAGCCGGGCCAACTGATCGACGTGGCCGGCACGTTCCCGGTGTTCGGGATCTGCTCGCGGCGCTACTTCGCCGACCTGGACACGCGCATGCTCAAGCCGATCGCCAGTCCGCTCGGCGGCGGCGCCTGGTACTCGATGATGTATATCAACGGCGGCGGCCTGACCCACCGCTGGTTCGCCGAGCAGTTCGCGGCGGCGGCAGGCGAGGCCGCCGCTGCCGCGGGCGGCGCGCCGTTCGCGGCGCTGGACGCCGCGGCGGAGCAGGTGGCGGCGGGTTCGGACGGCCTGCTGTGCGTGCCGCACCTGATGGGCCGGGCATGTCCGAACGAGCCCGACGTGCGCGGCGCCTGGGTCGGGTTTACCTGGACGCATGGGCGGGCGCACTTCTACCGCGCCCTGCTGGAGTCGGTCGCCTACGAGTATGCCCTGGCGTGCCGGGCGCTGCGCGCGGCGGCGCCCGACCTCGCGCTGGAGGAGGTACGGGTGACCGGCGGCGGTTCGGCGAGCGGCCTGTGGAACCGGATCAAGGCCGACGTCCTCGGGCTGCCCTACGTGCGGCTCGCGGTGCCGGATGCCTCGACGCTGGGCAGCGCGATTCTGGCCGGGCACGGCGTCGGGTTGATGCCGGACATGGCGGTCGTGGCCGGCAGCGCCGCGCGGCCGGGCACGCGGTATCTGCCGGGTGACACCGCGCACCAACGGTACGGCGCTTGCGTCGACGCCTACGGAAACGCACTGCGCCGCCTGGGCGGCGCTTACACTGCGCTCGCGGACCTGCGCTCCGCGAGCGCCGATCACGCGGGTGCAAGCATCGGCAGCCGCTGAGCGGTCCGCCGTCAACCGGTGGCGCATCCACCCGCTGCAACGAGTGGGGGTGCTTCCCGGCCGACCGCGCTGCTCCTCGCACACCCGTGGCGACCCGCTCGTTCGGCGCGCGGCCGGCCGGGCGCCGCGCCGCACCCCGGCGCGATGCCGGGCGCCGCAGGCTGCTGGAGCAGGCCGCGCGGTTCGCCGAAGCGACGGAGCAAGGCCCGGGCGATCGGCAAGACTCCACGACCGCCGTGCGGCTGGCGGCAAGCCCCGGGTTTGCGCACACTGCGGGCCATGAGTCGACCCAACATCATCCTGTTCCTGACCGATCAGCTCCGCCAGGACGCCCTGGGGTGCTACGGCAATGCGATCTGCCGGACGCCGAACCTGGATCGCCTGGCGGCGCAGGGGACCGTCTTCGACTACGCCTACACCACCTCGCCGGTGTGCTCGCCGGCGCGCGCCTCCCTGCTCACCGGGCTGTACCCGCACAACCACGGCGTCATGATCAACACCCACATCGGGCCGGCTTGGTGCCGTGGGCTGTCGCCGGAATTCCCCACCTTCTCGGCATTGCTGCGCGCCGGCGGCTACGCGCTCGACTACGTGGGCAAGTGGCACGTGCACCAGGACCGGGGGCCGGAGGAGTACGGCTTTCACCGCCACGTCACGCCGGAGGCGGTGCGCCGCGGCAAGCCGGAGACGATGGTGTACATCGACTTCCCGGGCGGCCGGCAGGCGGTGTGCGGCGTGCTCGACGCGCCCAAGGAGCAGTCCTTCTCGTGGCGCTGCACCGACGAAGGCATCGCCTTCATCCATGAGCGCGCGGCCGGCGAGCAGCCGTTCTTCCTGCGCATCGACTGCACCGCTCCCCACTTCGCCAACATCGTGCCGGAGCCGTTCGCGTCGCTGCACGACCCGGCCGCCATTCCGCCGTGGCCCAACTTCCACGAGTCGTTCGCCGGCAAGCCCGCCGCCCACCTGCGCAAGCACCGCGAGTGGCACCTGGAGGACAAGGACTGGGCGTGGTGGCGGCCGGCGGTGGCCAGGTACTACGGCGACGTGGCGCTGCTCGATGCCTGCCTGGGCCGGGTGGTGGCGGCAGTCGAGGAGAACGGCATCGCCGACGACACGGTGATCATATTCGCCACCGACCACGGCGACTCGATGGGCAGCCACCGGCACTTCGAGAAGGCCGGCACGATGTACGAGGAGGTGTTCCGGATTCCCCTGATCGTCAAGTTGCCCGGTGCTCCCGCACAGCGCACAGGCCACTTCGTTCGCCTCATGGACCTGATGCCCACCATCGTCGAGCTCGCCGGCATCGCCGCGCTGGACGGTATCGACGCGCTGAGTCTGCTGCCGCTGTTGCAGGGCGAGGAGCCGTCAACGTGGCCGGACAGCGTGTACTGCGAACAGCACGGCGAGGTGTGGGGCTACCAGACGCAGCGCATGGTCCGAACGCAGGACTGGAAGTACGTGTACAACGCTCACGACCTCGACGAGCTGTACGACGTGCGCAACGACCCCTTCGAGATGCGCAACCGCATCGACGACCCTGCGGTACGCGCGGCGCAGCAGGAGATGAAGGGCCGCCTGCTCGGCTGGAACGACGCCACCGGCGACCAGTTGCAATGGAACTGGGTGCGCTGGAACTTCCCGGCCCCGATCCCGCCGCGGTAGCGGCCCGGGGCGCTCGCCCCGGGCGGCCGCCGGCCGGCCGCTGCGCCGGAGGCGTCGGAGGCGTCGAACCGGTGCGCGGCAAGCGTGCGGCCAGGAGTCGCCTGCCTGGGACGGGCGAGGGGTATGCGCCGGCGCGCGCGCGCCGGCTCGTCGCGGGCCTACCCCCCGGTCCGGGCCGGTTGCGCCGCCGAGGTGCGTCCGAAGCGCAGCGCGGCGCGTGCCCGCGCCTTGGCGGCCTCAGCCTCGCGGTCGCGCGGCGGGGCGCTGGTGACCAGCGTGTCGAGCAGGCGGCCGGTGGCGGCGGCCACGTCGTCCACGGCGCGCAGGAACGCGGCTTCATTGGCGCGCGACGGCCTGCTGGCGCCGGACACCTTGCGCACGTACTGCAGCGCGGCGGCGCGCACCTCCTCGCGCGTGGCGGGCGGCGCGAAATTGTGCAGAGGACGAATGTTGCGGCACATGACGGGGCGCATTGTAGGCGAGTTCCGCCGCCGCCGCGAGCCCCGCACCGTCACGGCTCGCCACGGCTGTGGCGCCGCGCACGCCATGTCGAGTTCCGGTCCCGCGGATGGTGGTGATTGCTTACTTGTGTTCCTTGCGTGCGTGCGCTAACCTGCCGCCACAATTCCGTGAGGAGGAATCGAGTGAAACACAGACTATTGTCGTGTGCCGGCCTGGTGGCCGGCATCATGCTGGCCGCGGTGCCGCTGTTTGCCAGCGGCGAGGAAGAGGGGGCCGCCGGCGGCGGCGCCGCCGCCATGGCCGCGGAGGGCAGCGACATCATCAAGATCGTGGGCCGCTACACGGTCCGGGAGAGCTGGCTGACGCCGCCGACGGCCTCGCAGGTGGGCATCACCACCTTCCAGGAGGCGCCGATGCTGGCCGCCATGGTGCAGGCGGGCGAGTTGCCGCCGGTGGAGGACCGGCTGCCCGACGACCCGATGGTGATGGAGCCCTATTCGGAGGTGGGCCAGTACGGCGGCGAGCTGCGCGTGGCGCGCACCGGACCCACCGACTACGGCGACATGCACCGCGGCGCCAAGACCTTCCTGTTCCGCGCCGACCCGACCCTGAACGAGATCATCCCGCACGGCGCCAAGGGCTACACCTTGTCCGACGACCGCACCGTGCTCACTTTCCACCTGCGCGAGGGGATGAAGTGGTCGGACGGCATGCCGTTCACCACCGCCGACTTCATGTGGGTATACGACAACGTGTTCCTGAACCCGGACATTCCGAGTCAGGCGATCCGCTGGTCGAACGCCGGCGAGTTGTCCAAGTGGGAGGCGATCGACGACTACACGCTGCGCATGACCTACGCGGCGCCGCTGACGCCGACCTACCTGATTCCGCTGCTGAACTTCCACCGCACCCGGCAGGGCAACATCTACTCGCCGGTGCACTACATCGAGCAGTTCCACGCCGACTTCAACGACAAGGCGGAGGAGATGGCCCAGGCGGAGGGACACGAAAACTGGATCGCTCACCTGCGCGCCCGCATGGAGACTGCGCCGCGGGAGGCGTACCCGCAGCCGAAGCTGGCCGCGTGGGTGCTGGAGAGCCGTGACTCGACCGGCAAGTTCAGCGTGCGCAACCCGTACTTCTTCGCGGTCGACTCGGCCGGCAACCAGCTTCCCTACATCGACACCCTGCGGGCGATCTTCTTCGCCGACAAGCAGGTGGCGATCCTGAACATGATGCAGGGCAAGGTGGACATCGGCGGGCGCATGATGGACCCGGCCAGTTTCGCCCTGTACAAGCAGAACGAAGAGGTGGGCGGCTACAACGTGCGCGAGTGGCAGGACACCAAGACCAGCCGCGTCATCTTCATGCCCAACATGAACAGCATGCACCCGGTCAAGGGGCCGGTCCTGTTCGACAAGCGGTTCCGTCAGGCGCTGTCGCTGGCCATCAACCGCCAGGAGATCAACGAGTTCGTGTTCCTGGGCCTGGCCACCCCGGCGCAGTACTCGGTCGATCCGGGCGCCGCGTTCTACGACGAGGCCTGGGCCCGCTCGTACGCCGATTACGATCCGGAGGCGGCCAAGGCCAAGCTCGACGAGATGGGCATGACCGACCGCGACGGCGACGGCTGGCGCGAGGCGCCGGGCGGCGAGGAGTTCATCCTCGACCTGCGTCCCCATACCAGCTCGGTGCTCGGCACCATGGGCGACAACATCAGCGAGCTGGCCCGCACCTACTGGGAGGAAATCGGCATCAAGATCAACTACAAGCAGATCGCCCAGGAGCTGCAGTCGCAGTTGCTGAACGCCAACGAGCTGGACATCGTGATCTTCGTCTCCGAGCACTACATGCCGAGCCGGCTGTCGTCGCCGCCGCCGTTCGGGGGTGACGTGATCATCCACTCGCTCGAGTGGCGCAACTTCTACCGCCACCAGCGCTGGCTGGACGGCGGCAAGCAGGGCGACGAGCCGCCGATGGGCACCGAGCCGCCGCCGGAGTGGAAGCAGTGGATCGACGACTGGCACGCCTGGGTCGACGCTGCCGACGCCGAGGAATTCAACCGCATCGGCGCCAAGGTGTGGGCGTTCCAGGCCGAGCAACTGCCGGTCATCGGCACGGTGGCCAAGGCGGTGCGGCCGATCATCATCAACAGCCGCATCAACAACGTGCCGGACGTGCTGCCGTTCTCGTTCGAGAGCTTCCTCTGGGTGCAGACTCTGCCGGCCCAGTGGTATATCGACGAGTAGCGACGGCGCGCTGACGCTGACGCAACCTCGGGCCGCACCTCCCCGCGCGGGGGGTGCGGCCGGTAGGGGGCCGCGATGGTCGACTATCTGATTCGCCGGTTCATGAACATGCTGCTGGCACTGATCGTGATCTCGTTCCTGTCGTTCGTGATCATCCAGTTGCCGCCGGGCGACTACCTGACCAGCTACATCACCCGCCTGCGCGCGCAGGGGGAGTTGGTGAGCGAGGAGATGGTGGCCAGCCTGACCATGCAGTACGGGCTCGACAAGTCGTTCATGGGCCAGTACTGGAAGTGGATCACCAACTTCGTGCAGGGCGACATGGGGCAGTCGTTCCGCTACCAGACCCCGGTTAACGACCTGGTGTGGGAGCGGATCGGGCTGACGCTGGTGATCTCCACTTCCTCCCTGATGTTCATCTGGGTCGTGGCCTTCCCGGTGGGCATCTACGTGGCGGTGCGGCAGTATTCGCCGGGCGACTACGTGGCGACGTTCTTCAGCTTCATCGGGCTGGCGATTCCCAACTTCATGCTGGCGCTGGTGCTGATGTACGTCAGCTTCCGCTACTTGCGGATCGACGTGGGCGGCCTGTTCTCGCTGGAGTACCAGGACGCTCCCTGGTCGTTCGGCAAGGTGATCGACCTGATCGGCCACCTGTGGATTCCCACCATCGTGCTCGGCTCGGCCGGCACCGCGGGGCTGGTGCGCATCATGCGCGCCAACCTGCTCGACGAGTTGCGCAAGCTGTACGTGATCACGGCGCGCGCCAAGGGACTGACCGAGAACCGCATCGTGATGAAGTACCCGGTGCGGGTGGCGCTCAACCCGTTCATCAGTACGGTGGGGTGGACCCTGCCGCAGCTCATCTCGGGCGCCACCATCACCGCGGTGGTGCTCAACCTGCCGACCACCGGACCGCTGCTGATCGACGCGCTGCTGGCGCAGGACATGTTCCTGGCCGGCAGCTTCATCATGCTGCTGAGCATTCTCACCGTGATCGGCACCCTGATCTCGGACCTGCTGCTGATCGTGATCGATCCGCGCATCCGGTTCGAGAAGAAAGCGGGTTAGGCGGGAGCGGGCGATGGCGGAGGCGGATCGCGGGCACGGCCCCCAGGTCGAGACGCGCGAACTGGTGGTGCCGCGCGTTACGGACGCCGAGCGTGCCGCCGAGCTCGACGACCGCGACGACCGCGAGTTCTACGCGTCGCAGTGGCAGCTCATGCGCCGCCGCTTCTTTCGCCACAAGGTGGCGGTGGGGGCGACCATCGCGCTCGCCGTGCTGTACCTGGCGGCGTTGTTCTCGCCGTTCCTGAGCCCGCACGACCCGGTGCTGCGCAGCCTGGCCTACAAGGAGGCGCCGCCCATGGTGGTGCGCTTGTTCGAGGAGGGGCGCCTGCGCGGGCCGTTCGTGTACCCGCTGGTGAGCGAGCTGGACCGGGAGACCTACGAGAACGTCTACCAGGAGGATCGCGCGCAGCGCTACCCGGTAAAGCTGTTCGTGCGTGGCTTCGAGTACAAGCTGTTCGGGCTGTTCCCGTCCGATATGCACCTGTTCGGTACCGGCGTGGAGGGCGTGCCGGTGCACCTGTTCGGCACCGACGCGCTCGGCCGCGACGTGTTCTCGCGCACGTTGTACGGCGCCCAGATCTCGCTGTCGGTGGGCCTGGTCGGGGTCGCGATCAGCTTCTTCCTGGGCATCCTGATCGGCGGCGTGGCCGGCTTCTTCGGCGGCACCGTGGACGAGGTGATCCAGCGCATGATCGAGATCATCATCGGCATTCCCAGCCTGCCGCTGTGGATGGGGCTGAGCGCGGCGCTTCCCACCGGCTGGCCGGTGCTCAAGATGTACTTCGCCATCACCGTGATCGTGTCGCTGATCGGCTGGACCAGCCTGGCGCGCGTAGTGCGCGGCAAGTTCCTGTCGCTGCGCGAGGAGGACTTCGTGGTGGCCGCCAAGCTGGCCGGCCGGCGCGACGTGCCCACCATCTTCCTGCACATGGTGCCGTCGTTCCTGAGCCACATCATTGCCTCACTGACCCTGGCGATCCCGACCATGATCCTGGCCGAGACCGCGCTCAGCTTCCTGGGCCTGGGCATGCAGCCGCCGGCGATCAGTTGGGGCGTGCTGCTCAAGGCGGCCCAGAACGTGCACTCCATCGCGCTCGCCCCGTGGCTGATGATCCCCGGCCTGTTCGTGATCATCACCGTGCTCGCCTTCAACTTCGTCGGCGACGGCCTGCGCGACGCCGCCGACCCCTACGCATCACATTGATACGTCTCACCTCCCACTGACAGGCCTCGCATCGCATCGATGCCTGCCGCCGGTCGAGGAGCGGCTGCCCGACAACCCGCAGGTCATGGAGCCGTGGGAAGAGGTCGGCAGATACGGCGGCACGCTGCGCACAACCAGCCTGGATCCCAACTGGGACCCGATCATCCGCCACGTGGCCAACGCCGACCTGGTGGAGATGCTGGCCAGTCCCACCGCTCACCATGCCAACCTGGTGGGCGTTGAGGTGCGTCCGGGGGTGTACGAGGACTGGTCGATCAGCGACGACGGCACCAGTTGGACCTTCACGCTGCGGCGCGGCTTGAAGTGGTCGGATGGGGAACGGGTCACCACCGAGGACGTACGCTTCTTCTTCGAGGACATCATGGAGAACGAGGACCTCTACCCCAACTACCCGGTGTGGCTGGTGCGCGGGGGGCAGCCCCCCGAGTTCGTGGCGGTGGACGAGCAAACGTTCCGCCTCGACTTCGCGGAGCCCTACGGCCTGCTGGAGGTTATTCTTCATACCCACGGCAGCGGCGGCGTGGCACGGACCATGAAGCCGGCCCACTACCTGAAGCAGTTCCATCGCGACTACAACGACATGGACAGGATTCTTCCGGTCATGAAGGAGAAGGGCTTCGGCGAAGACGAGTGGCCGCGCTTCATGCTGGAAACCGGGGCCGGCCTGCTGAGCTGGGACGGCACCTACATGATGGCCGTGATGGAGCCCCTGGAGTTCCCGGTAGTGAACCCCTGGCAGGTGCAGGAGGTGATCGGCCCCGGCGAATACCTGTTCGTGCGCAATCCCTACTACTTCAAGATCGACACCGCCGGCAATCAGCTTCCCTACATCGACTACATCCGCAAGTCCACCGCCGAGGATCCGGAGGTGCTGTCGCTGAAGATTCTGACCGGTGAGCTGGACGTCGAGGGAGGTTACTTCGTCAAGCTGAGCGACTATCCGCTGTACGTGGAAAACCAGGACAAGGGCAACTTCGACATTCTGCTGACCAAGGACTGGCTCGACCACCCGTTGATCTTCTTCTTCAACAACGCGCCGGCGGACCCGGTGCTCAGGGAGCTGGTGCAGGACCCGCGTCTCGGCCAGGCGATGTCGCTGGCGCTCGACCGGCAGGACTTCATCGAGTCTCTGTTCCTGGGCTTCGGCCGTCCCGCGCAGGTGTCGCCGGTGCGCGGCAACCCGATGTTCAGACAGGAGCTGGAAGATTCCTACGCCGCCTACGATCCCGACCAGGCCAATGCCCTGCTCGATGCGATGGGCCTGGAGTGGGATGCCAACAACGAGTTCCGCCTGCGTCCCGACGGCGAGCGGTTTACCATTCCGCTGACCTACTACGAGGTGTTCCCGTCGGTCACGCCGGGTTCCGAGCTGGCGTCGCAGTACTGGAAGGATATCGGTATCCACGTGCCTACCAAGGCGATGGACGGCGGCGCCTGGTGGACGGCGTTCCAGGCCAATGAGCACGTGCTCACTACCTGGGGCCTGGGCAGCGCCAGTGTCGTGCCGTCCTGGTTCTTCCAGGGCTTCAGCACCACCACACCCACCTGGTGGCGCTGGTACCAGACCGGCGGCGCCGAGGGTGTCGAGCCGACCGCAGCGGGCAAGCGGGCGTACGAATTGCGCGACATCATCCAGTCCACCCCGTCCGCGGAGGAGCGCCTGGCCGCAAGCCGCGAGGTGTTCGAGATTCAGGCCGAGCACCTGTGGGTGATCGGCGTGGCGGTGGACGTTCCTTCGCCGCTGGTGCACTCCCGGCGGATCGGCAACATCGGCATCGCCAAGGACTTCTACAACATCACCGTGCTCGACGGCGGCGAGCAATGGTTCTTTAAGAACTGATGGTTCTTCAAGAACTGATGGTTCTTTAGAACTGAGTCGCCGAGACGGTTGATTCGTACCGCAGAACGTGAGATGCCCGTCGGCGCCGTGACAACGGCTGCCGGCGGGCTCTGATCCTGTGCTGTACTACCTCCTGCGCCGCTCGCTCTACATGCTGCTGTTGCTGGTGGTGCTGTCGATGGCGGGCTTCGCCATCATCCAGCTCCCGCCCGGCGACTACCTGAACAGCTATATCCAGGCGCTGGCGATGCGCGGCGCCGCCCCGGACGAAGCGGAGCTGGCCGCGCTCAAGCGCCAGTACGGCCTCGACCTGCCGCTGCACCGCCAATACCTGAAGTGGGCCGGGCGCGCGCTGGCCGGTGATTTCGGTCGCTCCATGGACTGGCGCAAGCCGGTCTCGGAGCTGATCGCCGACCGCATGCTGCTGACGGTGATCATGAACGCCGCGGCGATGGTGTTCATCTACGTGGTGGCGATTCCGATCGGGATTTTCGCCGCCACCCACCAATACTCGGTCGGCGACCACGCGCTGACGGTGGTCAGCCTGACCGGGCTGGCGACGCCGCAGTTCCTGCTGGCGCTGGTGCTGATGGTGTTCATGGTGCGCAACTTCGGCGCCAGCGTCGGCGGCCTGTTCTCGCCCGAGTACGTCGACGCCGCCTGGAGCGTGGGCCGGGTGATCGACCTGCTGGCGCACCTGCCGGTGCCGGTGGTCATCATCGGCCTGTCCGGGACCGCGGCGCTGATCCGGGTGATGCGCAGCGGGGTGCTCGACGAGTTGAAGAAGCAGTACGTGGTGACCGCCCGCGCCAAGGGCGCCACCGAACGCGCCCTGCTGTTCAAGTACCCGGTGCGGGTGGCGATCAACCCGATCATCAGCACGGTCGGCTGGATGCTGCCGGCCACCATCTCGGGCGGCACCATCACGGCGGTGGTGCTCAGCCTGCCCACGGTGGGCCCGATGCTGCTGCGCGCCCTGCGCAACCAGGACATGTTCCTGGGCGGCACCATCGTCATGCTGCTCGGCTTCCTGACCGTGATCGGGACCTTCGTCTCCGACATGCTGCTGATGTGGATCGACCCGCGCATCCGTTACGAACGGAGCCGTTGAACGGTGGCGGAGCCGCAGGTGTCGAGTGCTGTCGCGACCGCCGCCGAGCAGGCGGAAGAGCGTCTCTTTCTCGCTTCGCAGTGGCGCCTCATGTGGCGTCGCCTGGGCCGCCACCGGGTGGCGCTGGCCGGCGGCGTGGTACTGCTGCTGTTCTACCTCACCATGTGCCTGGGGGCGGAGTTCGTCGCCCCCTACACCAAGGACACCCGCTTCAAGGCATTCTCGTTCGCCCCGCCGGCGCGGATTCGCGTGGTAGACGCCGACGGGCGCCTGCGGCTGCCGTTCGTCTACGGCCTGGAGTCGGGACGCGATCCGGTTTCGTTCCGCAAGGTGTACACCGAGGACGTGAGCGTCCGTTACCCGCTGCGCCTGTTCGCGCGCGGCGAGCCGTACCTGCTGTGGGGGCGATTCCCGGCCGACCGCCACCTGATCGGCGTGGACGAGCCGGGCCTGCTGCTGCTGTTCGGCAGCGACGAGCTGGGCCGCGACCTGTTTTCGCGCACCCTGTACGGGGGCCGCATCTCGCTGTCGATCGGCCTGGTCGGGGTGGCGGTGAGCTTCGTGCTCGGCTGCATCCTGGGCGGGCTGTCGGGGTTCTACGGCGGCGGCATCGACAATGCCATACAGCGCGTCATCGAGTTCCTGCTGTCGATACCCACCATCCCGCTGTGGATGGCGCTGGCGGCGGCGGTGCCGGTCGACTGGCCGCCGCTGCGGGTGTACTTCGGCATCACCATCATCCTGTCGATCATCGGCTGGACGGCGCTGGCGCGGGTGGTGCGCGGCAAGCTGATCAGCACCCGCGAGGAGGACTTCGTGGTGGCGGCACAGATCGCCGGCTCGACCGAGCGCAAGATCATCGTACGCCACCTGCTGCCGTCGTTCCTGAGCTACCTGATCGTCGACCTGACGCTGTCGATCCCGCGCATGATCCTGGGCGAGACGGCGCTCAGCTTCCTGGGCCTGGGGCTACGCCCGCCGGTGGTGAGCTGGGGAGTGCTGCTGAACCAGGCGCAGAACGTCAAGGCGGTGGCCCTGCACCCGTGGATGCTGATCCCGGCGGTGTTCGTGATCGTGTCGGTGCTGGCCTTCAACCTGCTCGGCGACGGCCTGCGCGACGCCGCCGACCCCTACGCCTCGCATTGATGCGTTGCGTATGCATGACCGCTCACTTCCCTCTCGACAGAACACTACCGAAGCCCAAAGTGGCGCCGGTCCGGGTTGCGCATCCACTTGTTCCGCGGCCACAGGGACATGCCTCCGCCATGACGACCATCGGCTACCCGAGCTTCACCCGGTGCGCAACCCTTTTGACCTGATCCACGCCAAACAAGTACTCTCGTGTGCATCTCCTATTCTGAGGTCCCAATATCCCGGTTAGAGGACGAACACCCCATGGCGACTATGCAAGCGGTTTTTGAGCGACTGATAGACTCCGGTGATCTGCACTGCATGGATCGAGTCGACTTGCCTGCTCGTGCCCAGCGGCTCGCTACGATACCAGAGGGATTCCGCACCGGCGCGCCGGGCCGGTGGTTGATGAACGATCCCAAGCTCGAAGGGAGACTGTGGCTCCACCAAGCCAAGGCAATGAGAGCTGCTGCACAAGGCAAGAATGTTATCGTTTCGACCGGAACAGCATCCGGAAAATCGTTAGTCTTTCAATCTATTGCGTACCGAACCATGGAGGTCGATGACGAGGCCGTCGTCATGGTTTTCTACCCACTCAAAGCGCTGGCGAATGATCAGTGGGAGTCATGGCGAGACAGTGCTGAAGCGGCAGGTTTCAGCAGAGCATTAGTCGACCGAATAGATGGATCAGTACCGCGCCATGAGCGGGCCCAGAAACTTCGTGATGCCCGAATAGTACTGATGACTCCAGACGTTTGTCATGCTTGGTTGATGCAGGAGATATCGAATCCTTACCACGCCGAATTTATTTCTCGGTTGGCGTTGATAATCATCGATGAGGCGCATACACTCGAGGGGGTATTCGGGAGTAATTTTGCATATTTGTTCCGCCGAGTATGTGCAGTCAGATATCGTGTTCTCCAATCCAATAAGAGGCAAACCAAGTTGCAGGTAGTTGCCGCCAGTGCAACGATAGATGCTCCCGATAATCATCTCGGTAGTCTCACGGGAATGCAGTACGTAACGGTTGCTGAATCCGACAATGGGTCACCACGAAGTGCGCAGGCTATCATACACATCCAGGAGAAGCCATCCGATAAGGAGATCGGCGCTATTCTTCGACGATTGGTGGATGAATCTGATGACGGTAGTTTCATAGTGTTCAGGGACTCAAGGATGGGAGCTGAGCGCATTGCCGCGCAGGTGGACCGTCCCAAGCGCATCAATCCATACAGAAGCGGTTACGAGCCTAAAGACCGTACCGCAATTGAAGATGCTCTCCGGAAGGGCTCCCTCAGGGGAGTCGTCTCCACGTCTGCGCTCGAACTAGGGATCGACATTCCTCACTTTTCCGTTGGCCTGAACATCGGTGTACCGCACTCGCGCAAGTCGTTCCGTCAGCGTCTCGGGCGTGTCGGACGACTTGGTCCCGGCGTGTTCGGCATCGTCGCCCCATCCTTTGCGTTCAATCGCTTCGGGATGACACTGATGGACTATTATCGCGAGTCGGTGGAGCCGTCTTACCTGTACCTGAATAACCGCTTCATGCAGTATGCACATGCTCGCTGCCTCGCCGAAGAACTGGAGATGCTCGGTATGGGCGGGCGCAAGAGGGTTCCGGGTAGGGTGTCTTGGCCGGATGGATTCAGCGAGAAACTCGATTTTGCATATGCCGGAAGCCCTGCCGCGCGGCCCCGCGAGTACGATCAGATATTCAACATCGGAGGCGATCAGCCTCATCTCAACTATCCGTTGCGAGGGATAGCGGAGGAGACGTTCACCGTCGGTAGAGGCGGACCGGCTGGAAGCATCGTTCGTTTTGAGCAGCTGAGCCTGCAACAAGCTGTTCGCGAAGCTTTTCCGGGGGCGATCTATCTTAGTCGGGCTCGTGGGTGGAGGGTGCAGGAGTGGAGAAACACGGCGTTTGAGCGGACGATCCGCGTGGCTCCGTCGTCTTCTCTCCGCTCACCGAAGCCACTTATAAGGACCTACGTGAACTTGAGTCTGGACGTAGAGAGCGTGGTGGAGGGACACCTGCGATCGAGCAGCCAAGGAGTCCTTGCGGAGTGTCAACTGCAGATCACCGAGCGGGTCGAAGGCTACCGGCAGGGTGACGAGCGATTCTTTTACAAGGAACTCCGCCAAACGAAACGTGGAATGACTCCGAAGACACGTGACTTCCGCACCACTGGCATCGTGTTGCGAATTCAAGACCCGTGGTTTGCGGAAAAGGGCGTCAAGGAAGCCGTCGCGGAGGCTCTCCGTGAACTCATTCTAAGTGAGTACAGCATATCGCCCAATGATGTCGGCTCTGCGGCCACCAATGTCTCCGAGGTACGTAACGGGAGGCGCCAACGGCTGACCGACACTGTCGTCCTCTTTGACTCGACCCACGGCAGTCTGCGATTGACCGAGCCAGCGTATACTGATTTGGATCATCTGTTGCAACGGCTCAGCCGTTCGGTTGAGATGACTGCGCCAAACGAGCACCTTCTTTCGTCGAATACTATCCAGCGTCTACGCGAGTGGTTCAGTCGACTCGAAAGGAGCGGGTCCTCGGATATCGCCGGCCTCGGAACACCGGATGAGGCGGTTCCGGAAGGCTGGTTGCATGTGTTTGACGCCGGAAGCCTGGTCGCATACCGAGATTCGAAGCAAGTACTTCGTGACATCACGATTACCGGTCGACAGTTGATGCAAATGGGTGACGGATTACACTTGGTGTACACCTATCAAGGGGACGGCTTTACTGCCTCGATCCCGGCTGATCGAGTCGAAGCCGTTGGCGAGAACTGGGACATGGTGTATTGGAATCCGAAGACCAACGAGTGCCGTGAGTCATTCGACGAGACTCCGGCGCCGACCATCCGAGACGACTTGGGCACTAGTCCCTACATCGTTGGGAATCCCGTGGACCAGGAAGACATGTTCTTCGGCCGCGCGGTTGTCATGGACCAGATCAAAAGGCAACTCGGCGGCGGCAACCACGCCAATGTGATCTTGCTTGAGGGCAACCGCCGAACCGGCAAGACGTCGATCCTGCGGCAACTGGACAAAACGGAACTTCTCTCCGGTTGGGTGCCAGTGTACTGTTCGCTTCAGGACGTAGATAGTATCGCCACTGCTGACATTTTCAGGTTGTTGATGCTAAAAACTGGTTGGACGCTCGCCGACGCCGGCATTGATACTTGGATACCCGGTGTGACGCGTCCTGACTCCCAACAGCCCCACAAACTATCATTCCGCTCGGCGCTTGGTCGCGCTCTTGCCGAGGGGCATCCATTCGAGACACTCGAGCTCTATCTTTCCGCAGCGATCGAGGCAGCCAAGCCACTCCGGATCCTGCTCATGCTGGACGAATTCGACAAGCTCCAGGAGGGTATCGACCGCGGTATAACCAGCGCCCAAGTTCCTGAGAACATCCGTCACCTGCTGCAGCACCAATCAGGTCTCGGTGCGATCATCACCGGATCCCGTCGTCTAAAGAGGCTGCGAAAGGAATACTGGTCGGCGTTGTTCGGGTTCGGCTATCGCATCGGGGTGAGCGCGCTGCCGCGCGACGAAGCGGAGCGGCTAGTGACTGAGCCGGTTGCAGGTCTTCTCGACTACGATCCGCGAGCATGTGGTCGGGTGGTGGACGTGTGTGCTTGTCATCCGTTCTTGGTCCAGTCGCTTTGTAGCCGGATCTTCGACCGGGCAGCGACCGAAGGAAAACGAACGATCACGGTCGACATGGTCGAACGTGCGTCAAGTGAAATGGTGCGGGACAACGAGCACTTCCACACCTTATGGGGCTACGCCGGCAGCGAGCGCCGGAGACTGATCCTGGCGATCTGCTCCGCGTTGGGGAACGGGACCCAAGCCGTAGGCCTTGCGCAGCTAAGCACCAAACTCGATGAGAGTGGAGTTTCGATTCATAGCGACGATGAGTTGACAGAAGATGTCTCCGAACTCCGCGAGCTTGAGATGATCGAATTCGATGAGTCATCGAATGGCGGCACCTATCGGCTATCCGTACCTCTGATGGCCACTTGGATCGAAATGAACGTCGACTTCCAAGATTTGTTGGCACGTGCCGTCTGGGAGGGTAAGTCCGCGTGACGCCCAATCCCTATCAGGTCCTTGGACCTTCGGTCCCGGCCATGATTGGGCGCGCTGAACTCATGCGCAGGTTCGACAACCACTTGTTGAAGCCGACGCCCGATCACGTTTCGGTTGTCGGCCCTGGCCATTACGGTAAGTCGGTGCTGCTGAAACACCTCGCTAGCGTCTACGGCGGCGGACGGGGCGGCTATCTTGCAGCTGCGTACGTAGACCTTCGGCACGGGACTCCCTCGTCGGACCAAGATTTCATGAGCCGGTTCGCGGACGAGATCAAGACGACGTTACAGTCGGCCCGTCCGGAGCTTGACGAGCTGATCGATGTCGACGATGAGAACATACACGAGATGCTGGGGCTGGTGTTCGAGGATATCGAGAAGCACGGTACACGCATCCTCGTCGTACTCGACGGCTTCGATTACGCGCTCGCGGGTACCGGACTGACACGCAACCTGTGGGATCAGCTCCGCGTGCTCGCGCAGATACCA
The DNA here is from genome assembly GCA_965208575.1 of Spirochaetia bacterium. Classification (GTDB taxonomy): domain Bacteria; phylum Spirochaetota; class Spirochaetia; order SZUA-6; family Bin103; genus Bin103. The sequence goes on from CBDBOV010000005.1 coordinate 978,880, forward strand.
AGTCTACGACTGGTTACCGGGAGTCGGCGTCCTCTGCGCGAGCTGTGCCGGACCGAGGAATCTCGTACCTCCGACTTCTGGGAAATCTTCTACGACACGCCACTGCGCGTCACGGCTCTCAAAGACGCTGACGTAACGGAGTTCCTGAGGCCGCTCCGTGAATCGGGTTGTGAGTTCGACGGGCCGGCCCTTAAGGAAATCTCGAACTGGACAGGGGGTGTGCCGCTCTTGCTGTGTGCACTTCTGCAGTGGCTGTGGACGGAACACCGAGGCGCGCGTCTTGCCAAGTCGGAGATCGACCGAGCCGCGGATAAGTTGCTGGCCGAGCGGCGTCAACTCCTAGACGCGCTCTGGGATGATTGCAACGGCGAATTGCGGGCCGACTTGGGCGTGCTGGGCGATCAGGACATATGGTTGACCGATCTTTCCGACCGGCGACGACGCGCGGTGGAGGAGCGAGGCTTTGGTCGCGTATCGGGAAGCCGGCTGCGCAGTTCCTGCCGTCTCATGCAGCGCTATGCTCGGGCGCAGGCGCCCGCTATCGCCGACCTGACACGTCTACTGGGCACCTCCGTTGGTTTCGCGACTCACGTTCGATCGCTGTTGGATCTGCGCCTTGCACAGGTATCGGTCGACGGCGCGGATGAGGACCTGCGTGCATTCGTCATGAACGCCATCCGCGACCTCTCCCCGGTGCCCGGACGCGCACTCGTGTGGATCAGGAGTATCGCGAACCGGGCGCTGAAGCTCGTCTGGGAGGCCGAGCTTCCGCCTGATAGGACGCTGCCGGTGGAGTGGTGCGATGATTGGGACGGGGTGGGCGTGAACTATCCGGTTGCCCATGGGAAGCTGCCCCGCTCACCCGGGGCGCAGTGCAACATACTGCGCCTGGCGACTGGCACAGAGCGGACGGCGCGCTGCACCAAGTACGTCACCAAGACGACCTGCCTGCTTATCGACTACCTACAGTCAGTTGGCGACTTCGGGCAACATCGTGACGACTTCCCGGACGTCACGGTCAACGTCGGATTCGCAACTGCCGCCGTACTCGCCGCCATATCGCTGACAGAGTGTCTGACCGCAGATCTCCTAAGGCTGCCGAGTGCCGAATGACTTGAATGCCCAGTCGCTCAGCTTCCCGGGCCTGGCGCTGCGGCCGCCCGTGGTGAACAAGGGTTGCTGACGAGCCGCAAACGTCGATACGGTGGCCTCGCCCGTGGATGCTGATCCCGGCGGTGTTCGTGATCGTGTCGGTGCTGGCCTTCAACCTGCTCGGCGACGGCCTGCGCGACGCCGCCGACCCCTACGCCTCGCATTGATGCGTCTGTATCGCACTGACCGCACCAGTTGACGCGGCGCGGCTATCCGTTACGCTCAGGATATGCGACGCAACCTGATCGGAATCTCCTGCCTGTTGGCACTCGCAGCGGCGGCAACCGCCGTTCATGCCGAAGACACCGCGCCCGCGATCTCTTCCATCAGGTTCCACGGCCACGGCTCCCCGGTGAGGGGCGGCACGTACGAACGTGGCGAGCGGGTGCAGGTGGAGGTTCGGTTCGACCGGGCGGTGAAGGCAACCGGCAGTCCGCGGCTGGCACTGACTATCGGGACGCACACGCGGTACGCAACCTTTTCGGGACCGGGCGGCTCGTTTCCGGGCTCCTTCGATACGCTGTACTTCGACTACGTCGTGCAGGCGGGTGACCGCGATGAAGACGGGATCAGCTTCGCCGCCAACGCGCTCAGCCTGAACGGCGGCACCATCAGGTCCGCGGACGGAACCGCCGACGCCGACTTGAACCACGACGCGGTTCCATCCTGGGGCGGTCACAAGGTGGACGGCGGCCTGGCGTCGCCGCCGGTAGTGATCGGCATCTCGTTGTGGTCGCCAGCGAAGGGCGACACCTACGAACTGGGGGAGACGATCAACGTGCGCGTGGACTTTCACCGCGCGGTGACCGTGACCGGCAGTCCTCAGTTGGCGTTGACCATCGGGACGCAGACGCGGCATGCCGCGTACACCAGGTCTTGGTGGGGCGGGAGCGTGCTGCTATTCAGCTACGCGGTGCAGGAAGAAGATCGCGATGAGGACGGGATCGGCATCCGGAACAATGCACTGTCGCTGAACGGTGGAACGATCACATCCGCGGACGGTACTGCCGACGCTGTTCTGGGCCATGCCGCGCAGAGCCGCCGGTTCAGCGGCAAGGTGGACGGCAGCCGGATCACGGTCCCGGCGGTAGAGCGTATTTCTCTCGTTTCCTCCCCGGCGAGGGGCGACACCTACGAACTCGGGGAGACGGTGCAGGTGAGAGTCGAGTTCGACGGTGCGATAAGGGTAACCGGCAATCCCCAGGTGGCGCTGACCGTCGGAACACGCACGCGGTACGCGACCTACAACGGCTGGGGTCCTGCCTCGTTGTACTTCAACTATACGGTGCAGCCGGGTGACCGGGACGAGGACGGGATCAGCATCGCGGCCAACGCGCTGGAGCTCAGCGGCGCAACCATCACGGCGACGGACGGTACGACCGCTGCCGACCTGACGCACCCGGAGGTAGGCGCCGACGACGGCGGCAAGGTGGACAGCAGCATGGTTACGCCGCCGCGGGTGACGGCCGTCTCCCTCATCTCCGCTCCGGCGAGGGGGGACACGTACGAGCTCGGCGAAGAGGTGGAGGTGCAAGTCGAGTTCGACCGGGCGGTGACGGTGACCGGCGATCCTCGGTTGGCGTTGACCATCGGGTCCGAGACGCCGTATGCGGCCTACTTCGGCGCGTGGCAAGAGGACCGGTACCTGCTATTCGTGTACGCGGTGCAGGCGGGTGACCGTGACGAGGACGGGATCAGCATCGCGGCGAATGCACTGGTGGTCGACGGCGGGGCGATCACGGCCACCGACGGCACGACCGGCGCCGATCTGACCCACGCGGCGGTTACCCCCGTGGCCGGCGGCAAGGTGAACGGCAGCCGCGCCGTCACGCCGCCGCGGGTGCGGGGAGTCTCCCTGGTGTCCGCTCCGGAGCGGGGTGACACGTATCAGCTCGGCGAGACGGTTGAGGTGATGGTCGAGTTCGACGGCGCGGTGAGAGCGACCGGCGATCCCCGGTTGGCGCTCACCATCGGGACGCGGAAGCGGTACGCGACCTTCTCCGGCTGGGGCAGCGATGCGCTGTACTTCAGCTACACCGTGCAGGCGGGTGACCGCGATGACGACGGGATCGGCATCGCTGCCAACGCGCTGGAGCTCAGCGGCGGAACCATCACGGCCGCGGACGGTGTCACGGCAGCGGTCCTGATGCACGCGGCCGTGGTCCCCGCCGGCGTCGCCAAGGTCAACACCAGCGATGTCACGCCGCCGCGGGTGCGGGAGATCCGGTTCGCCTACTCTCCGGCGCGGGACGGTACCTACGAACTGGGCGAGACCGTGGAGGTGGAGGTCGAATTCGACCGGGCGGTGGAGTCGACGGGCGATCCCCAGGTTACGCTGACTGTCGGGACGCAAACGCGCTACGCGGCCTTCTCGGGATATGGAAGCGATACGCTGTACTTCGAGTACACCGTGCAGGCGGGTGACCGAGACGAGGACGGCATCGGCATCGAGGCCAACGGGCTGGTGTTGAACGGCGGGACGATCACGGCGGTGGACGGCGCCACCGCCGCCGACCTGAGTCACGACGCGCTGGCCGGCGGGCGCGGCCGCATGGTGGACGGCAGCCGGATCACCCCACCGCGGCTGAGCGACATCTACTTCGTCTCCTCGCCGGCGCGGGGTGACACCTACGAACTGGGAGAGACGATCGAGCTGACTGTCGAGTTCGACCGGGTGGTCATGGTGACCGGCAGTCCGCGGGTTGCGTTGGCCATCGGGGCGCAGACCCGATACGCGGCCTACTCCGCGTGGTCGGGGGAGGACCGGTACCTGCACTTCAGCTACGCCGTGCAGGAGAGCGATCGTGATGAGCGCGGGATCCGCATCCCGGCCAACGCGCTGGAGACGGGCGGCGGAACCATCACGGCCGTCGGCGGCATTGCCGATGCCGATCTGACGCACCCGGCGGTGACCGGCGCCCCGGTCTTCAAGGTAAGCGGCGGCGTGGTCACCGCCCCCGCGGTGACTGCCATCTACCTCGACAACCACGTTCCGCCTCCGACCGGCGACACCTACGTCATCGGTGAGAGAATTCGGGTGTGGGTGGAGTTTGACAAGGAGGTCATCGTGCGCGGCAGCCCGCGGGTGGCGCTTACCATCGGGGGCGAGACCAGGCAGGCGCACTACTCGGGCTTCAGTGTTGCGGTCACGCCGGATGGCGGCACGATTGTCGACAAGGACGTGCTGTCCTTCGACTACCTGGTACAGGCAACGGACCGCGATGAGGACGGGGTCGGCATCCCGGCCAACGCGCTGGCCCTCAACGGCGGAACCATCAAGCACGCCGGCGACGGCACCACCGATGCCGACCTGACGCACGACGCGGTGCCCGCCGATCCCACGCGCAAGGTAGACGGCAACCGGACTGAATGACGAACCGACGCTGGACCATGCCACCCAACAAGTTGGTGCTTATGACCTGGCCCCCGCGTGACCGAGTATCCAGGACAACGGACCGCGCCGTGGCTACCGGCTCGTCAGGCTGCGTGCGTGGGAACTCAGAGCAGCGCCGGCAGCAGGGCGCGGCGCCTCTGCGGGTAGTCGGCAAAGGTATTGTGATACCAGGCATGGCGCCACAGGGCGCGCGGCACCAGGTTGGCGATGGTCCACATCGCGAACGCCAGGCCGGGAAGCGACCAGGTGAGCAGCGCGACCCCGACCCACTCGACGATCTCGCCGAGCAGGTTGGGGCACGACACCAGGTCGAACGGTCCGCCTGACGGCACCACGTAGGCGCCGCCACCGGCTCGGCGCAAGCGGCTGAGCCGGTAGTCGCACCACACGTTGAGCGCTGCGCCGCCGACCGCAACTACCACGCCGGCGATGACCGGTGGCCGCACCAGCCAGCCGGGAGGGTAGTGGGCGAGGTGGCCCATGAACCAACCCCACAGCACGCCATTGAAGAGGTTGAACAGGACGCCGGAGCAGCAGAAGATCACCGGAATCGTGCGGCCGCGCCGCTGCACCAGCCACGGCCACAGGAGGGCGCGGTGGCCGTAGTGGGCGATCCACATGACGACCACGATGTTGCCGACCGGATGCTGGTGCGAACTCGCCAGGTAGATGGCGGGGAAGGTGGCCAGCGCCGGAATCTCCATCAGAAACCAGCCCCAGCGACTGTCCATGCGCGGGCCGACGCCGCGGCCGCCGGTGCGCGCCACCGGATCCCACCGCGCCAGGCAGCCCGCCAGGGTCGGCACGGCGAGCGCGGCCCAGATCGCCGCCAGCCAGGTGAACGAGGCGTCGCCGGTCACGCCAGCATACCGCGGGCACGGAACCACGCCAGCGCGTCAGCCACGGTGTCGCCGAACGGGCGCGGCGCGTATTCGAGGTGCTGCCTGGCTGAAGCGTCGTCGACCGACGCCGGGCAGTCGTGCAGCATGTCGAGCGCGTTGCGGGAGTAGATTGGCGGGCGGCGGCCAAGCGCCGAGTGCGCCCGGATGAGAGGCAGCGCCGCCACGGCGAGCGCACGCGGCAGAACGGGACGCCGGACGTTACGGTCCAGCGCGTGCGAGCACAAGTCCGCCAGTTCGCGCACCGAAGCGTAGCGCCCGGTGGTGAAGTAGACAGCGCCGGCTTCCCCGCGCGCGACCGCGCCGGCGACCGCCGCCGCGACGTCGCGTACGTCGCACCACCAGTAGCCGCCCCTCACCAGGCAGGGCAACCGGCCGCAGGCGATGCCGAGCAGCATGCCGCCCACCGGGGTGGGACGCCGGTCGCCGGGCCCCAGGAGCCCGGACGGGCACACCAGAGATGCATCGAGCTGCCCGTCGCGGGCGGCCTGCAGCACCGCCGCGTGAGCTTGCGCCTTGGTCGCGCCGTAGGGTATGCGCGACGCCGACGCGAGCGGCGAATCGGCACCGAGCGACGTGCCGCGCAACGGCCCAAAGGCATGAATGGAACTGACGTGCACCAGTTTGCGCAGGCCTGCGGCAATGCAGGCGGCAACCACGTTGCGCGTGCCGCGCAGGTTTACGGCACTTGCGGTTCCCTCCGGGTCGCGGTCGATACGTACCGCGGCAGCGGTGTGGACCACCGCATCGACGCCCCGCAGCGCCGCCTCCACCGAGTTGGGATCGCGCATCTCCGCCGGGTAGTCCTCGATCCGCGTGCCGACAAACTGCGCCGACCTGTCGTCTCCGCCGGCGTGAGTAACGGCGCGCACCCGGCAGCCGCGCTCCAGCAGTACCCGGCACACGTGGCCGCCGAGGAAGCCGCCGGCCCCGGTCACGGCCACCGTGGCGGCAGCTTGCCCGGAGGGTAGTCGCGGTGGAGTTGCGGCGGGATTCAACGTGGAATGAACCAGACGTGCTTGGTTGGTCTGAGCATTGGATCGGCGTTCCAGAAAGACCGGCTGGCGGTGACGCTATTCGCTTCCCTCGTGGACGTCAACGATGTCTCTCGCTGCGGTGCGCCGCTACCGGCAGGAGCGCGTGCGCGCCGAGATGGCCTCCAGGGGCATCGGCGCCGTCATCCTCAGCGATTCGGTCAACATTCGATATGCCAGCGGCAGCCGGAACATGCAGGTCTTCACGTCCCGCAACGCCCCGTCCCGCTATCTCGTACTCACCGGGGACCGTTCGATCCTGTTCGAGTTCACCGGGTGCGAGCACCTCGCGGACGGGCTCGACACCATCGACGAAGTACGACCGGCGCTGACCGCCAGCTACTGGAACAGCAAATACTGGTCACCGAGACGGGCACCGAGCTGTTGAGCACGTTCCCATTCGAGCAGGCGCTGCTGGCCTGAGGCCCGGCCCTGCCACGGCCCACTGCCACCACCGGTACGCGGCCTGCCTACTCGACGAGGGCCTTACGAAGGCTTTCGATCTGCCGGTCGGTGAGTCCAGCGGAGCGGGCATAGCCCTCCGCTCCTCCATACTCCGTCTTGAGGTACCCCAACACCTTGAGCATGCCGTCGGGCGGGCAGAACTCGCGCTGGTAGTCGCGCCAGCTCTCGACTTGGGCTTCAATCTCGACCTCCAGCGGCTCGACCTGGCAGCGCTCCCACAGGAACCTGGCCGTGAGACCGTAGTCTTGAGCGATGGTCTCAGCAGGCACCCCGGCGATCGCCAGGAGCAGCGCGCTTGTCACACCGGTCCGGTCCTTGCCGCCGGCACAGTGGTATAGGGCCGGCAGGGCCCCCGGCTCGGCCATCGTCGCCAGTACCCTGCCGATCTGCGCCTGGCGGTGCCTGAGCCAGGGGGTGTAGGAGGCGAATATCTGGTCTGAAGGCGTGCCCACCACAGGAGGATCGGGAAGCGGCTCGTCACCGACCACGTTGTGGTGGTGATAGCTCACCTCGGTCGAACCGGCAAAGACGTTGGGGAAGAGCGCAAGCTCGCGGGACTGGCGGAGGTCGATGACAGAGCGTAGCCGATGCCTTTGCAGCACTTGTTGGTCTCTCTTCGTCAGCCGATGGAGGCTGTCGGCGCGGAAGAAGGTGCGCCACCTGACGTGACGCCCATCTGCCGTGGCGTAACCGCCTAGGTCCCGGACGTTCCAAGCGCCATCCATGTCGAGTCGCCGGTTCGGTTCCTGTCCCATTACTCCCCCTTCCGTGCACTGGTCCGAAAATGGCGGCCACCGTGCACTGCCCCATGCGCCGTTTTCATGGTCTTCCATGGCACGGAATGACCGTGCAGACTCATGATCGATGACTGTCTCCAGTATTGCAGAGTCGCGGTGTCTATGCAGCGCTACCGGTACTCCTTCAGGCGCTGAGCGAGCTTGAGCGTCATGCCGGGCACGGCGGCGACGCCGTGTTGCGGGTGTTTGAGCAATGGCAGCCGGGTTACGCGGTAGGTGGGAGCGTCCGGGTCAGGTGTCTGCCAGCCAGTTCTCGATGGCGAGTCCCGGCACGCGGGTAAACTCGTCGGTGTTGTGGGTAACGAGCGTCGCCCCCAAGGCCCTGGCGTGAGCGGCGATCAGTAGGTCGTTGTGCCCGATGGGACGACCGACGCGCTCCAACTCGGTGCGTATCTCGCCGTAGTGCCGGTCGGCCTGCTCCTCGAGCGGCAGGATGTCGATTCCCTCCAGTACGGCTTCCAGTTGCGACGACAGGCGTGCGGAGCGCTTGCGGGAGGCGCCGTAGCGTAGCTCGCAGGCTACGATGATGCTGATCCCGAACTCGCTCCGAGGCATCGCCGACAGCCGCTCTGCGAGTGTGCCGCCCGGGTCTCGGACGACCGCGGAAACGATGTTGGTGTCCAGCAGAAAGCGCACCGCCGGCACCGTCAGAACACATCCTCCGGCAGTGCAGGAGGATCGGCTGCCTCCGGCACATCCTCGCCGAGCGGCCTGAGTCCGGGGAGGATCTCGGCCAGGGGACGTCGACGCGCGACGGGCTCGACGATCAGACGGTCTTCTTCTTTGCGCAGAATGACCTCGTCACCCGGAAACTCCAGCTCGCGCGGTATCCGCAACGCTTGATTGCGGCCGTTTCGGAACAGCCTGGCGCGGCGCAGGCCCTGCGGCTGAGTTGACGGTTTGCCGTTCGGCATATGCCAAGCCTATACCAACGGGCCGCGCCGTGCCAACCCGGCCGGAGCCGGCCTCTTGCCAGGCCCGCCGGGGCGGCCCGACGGTCCGGCAAATCCTGGCAAGGAACGTACTTCATCGGCTGCGTGACGCTGACGGGCATGAAGACGTGACGCGGAACTCAGAGCAATGCCGGAAGCAGGGCGCGGCGTCGCCGCGGGTAGTCGGCAAAGGTTTTCCGATACCAGGAGTGGCGCCACAGCGCCCTCGGCACCAAGTTGGCGATGGTCCACATGGCGAACGCCAACCCGGACAGCGACCAGGTGAGCAGCGCGACCCCGACCCACTCGACGATCTCGCCGAGCAGGTTGGGGCACGAAACCAGGTCGAAGGGTCCGCGCGACGGCATCACGTAGGCATCGTTTGCCGCCTTGCGCAAACGGCTGAGCCGGTAGTCGCTCCACACATTGAGCGCTGCGCCACCGACCGCAAGTACCAGGCCGGCGATGACTAGTGGCCGCGCCAGCCAGCCGGAAGGATAGTAGACAGCGCCTGCTTCCCCGCCCGCGACCGCGTCGGCGACCGCCGCCGCGACATCGCGCACGTCGCACCACCAGTAGCCGCCCCTTACCAGGCAGGGCAACCGGCCGCCGGCGATCCCGAGCAGCATGCCGCCCACCGGTGTGGGGCGCCGGTCACCGGGCCCCAGGAGCCCGGACGGGCAGACCAGAGATGCGTCGAGCTTCCCGTCGCGAGCCGCCTCCAGCACAGCGGCGTGGGCTTGCGCCTTGGTCGCGCCGCAAGGTACGCGCCACGCCAAGGCGAGCGGCGAATCCGCGCCGAGCGACGTGCCTCGCAACGGCCCGAAGGCATGGATGGAACTTACGTGCACCAGCTTGCCGAGCCCGCCGGCGATGCAGGCGGCAATCACGTTGCGGGTGCCAACTAGGTTTACGGCGTGCGCCTCTCCTTCAGCGTCGCAGTCGACGCGCACCGCGGCGGCTGTGTGAATCACCGCACACGGCGCCGCGCCGCGCCGCCTTCACCGAACCGGGATCTCGATTTTCGCCGGTTACTCCTCGATCCGCGTGCCGACAGATTCCTGCGACCTGTCGTCGCCGCCGGTATGAGTAACGGCGCGCACCCGGCAGCCGCGCTCCAACAGTTCGCGGCACACGTGGCTGCCCAGAAAGCCGCCGGACCCGGTCACGGCCACCGTAGCGACGGCCTGCCCGGATGACGCCGGCGAGGGAGTCACGGCGGAGTTCACGGTGGCATGAGCCGGACGCGCTTGAATGATCTGTGCATTGGATATGCATTCCCGTTTGACCGGCCTGCTATGACCCTATGGGGTTCCCAGGGCCGTCAACGATCGGTGAGCTGCTGGTGAGTGATCGAACAGGTCCGATCGTTGACCCTTTACAACGACTTCTCGTGTACCGACCGCGAGTCCCGCGAGTCTGAACGCGTTCGATGTGGCAGACGGACGTGCGAAGGGCGATGTTCACTATACAGTGAATATTGCCCTTCTCTTGAACATACGCTATAGTAAGCATATTTGCTGAACAGCAAAGTGGGCGAGAATGCTGATGCTTGGCTCGGAGGTCATGGAGAAACAGCTGCTCGAAGCGTTCCTGGAGGCCCTGCGCGAGCTGCCCGACGTGCAGGCGGAGTTCGGTGGCGTCGAACACCCGGGTGGAACCGATCTAGGACATGACGCACAGGTTGAGCTCCATGCGGGTGGGAAGGCGGCCACCCTACTGATACAGGTGAAGAAGGCCGTATATCCCCGTGACGTCCGGCAGGCGCTCTGGCAGAATCGGGAATCCGCACGTAAACGGCTTGAGCTGGTGGAAGGACGGCGGCCGTCGTTCGTCCTGGTCGCCCAATCGATTTCACCTGGCGCCAAGGAGTTACTGAGGAACGAACGAGTTGGCTACTACGACAGCGGCGGCAGCCTGTTTCTTCCTGTCGCCAGCATCTACGTCTACGTGGACAAGCCACCACCGAAGAGCTTGTCGAGGTACATCCGCTCCTTGTTTTCGGGCCGTCGTGCGCAAGTGCTGCACGCGGTCCTGGTGCGGGATCGAGAGTGGTTCGGAGTGAAGGAGATCGCCAACCGGGCCCGAGTATCGCCCGCGACCGCATCGCAAGTGTTGACAGAACTGGAGAGACTCGACTGGGTGGTGTCGCGTGGGCACGGCCCAGGCAAGGAACGCCACCTGCAAGAGCCCGGTGCGCTGCTGGATGCATGGGTGAACCAGCTGACGGTGATGCGACCCTTGTCCATGCGGCGGTACTTTGTACCGTCGGCGCGTGCGGAGGGGTTGGTGGAGAAGTTCGCCGAGGTCTGCGTAGCGAGCAAGGCGGAGTACGCGATCACCCACGAGGCGGCCGGGCAACGGTACGCGCCGTTTCTGTCGACTGTCTCGCAGGTGCGTTGTCGCCTGCTGGACGGCCCGGCAGCTGATCGGGCGCTTGGCGCGCTGGATGCTCGACTCGTCGACCAAGGCGCGAACCTATCGGTCATTAAGGTCAAGTCGTCGGACGAGCTGCTGTTTCGCGAGTTCGTGAACGGGATCTGGCTCGCAAGCGCGGTACAGGTCTACCTCGACCTGATGCGTAGCGAGGGTCGCGCGAAGGACATGGCGAATCACCTACGCCACGAAAGAATCGGTTTCTGATGGCGAAGCCCGCGACGTTCGACGGCTACAGCGATCAGTACACGGTTGACTGCGAACGTGTTCTTGTGACCCTGTTGCGCGGACTTGGCCCGTGGAAGGAGTCGGTGTGTCTGGTAGGGGGGCTGACTCCGAGATACCTCGTAGTGGCTCGGCCGCCGGAAGTGCCGGCGCACGCCGGCACGCTCGACGTGGACATCGTCATAGACCTACAGATCCTGGCCGACACCTCGGGCTACCACACGCTCGAGCAGAACCTGCGAGCGATGAGGTTTGAGCGGTCGACGAACGAACGGGGCCAACGGCTTTCATGGCGGTGGCAGACCCGCACCGAAAACGGCGCGCTGATGGTGGTCGAGCTACTCGCCGACGCACCGGAGATTGCTGGTGGCAGGGTTGAGCCGCTGCCCACGGAAGGGAACATCTCTGCGCTCAATGTCCCGCACTCGTCCATCGTGTTCGATCTGCATAACGTCGCGGAGATTCGCGCAGAGCTTCTTGGCGACGGGGGAATCGCCATCGAAGACGTGAAACACGCCGATCTGGTGAGCTTCACTTGCTTGAAGGCGTTCGCCTTCGATCAACGCTTCGAGCGGAAGGACGCCCATGACCCGATCTATTGCATTGAGCACGCGGAGGAGGGTCTCGACAGCGCTGCGCGAATGTTCCGTGAGGCCTTGAAGGGCGTGCACGGCGCAGTGATCCGGGAATGCTTGTCGATTCTTCGCAATCGTTTCGCAGGGGAAGGAGGGGTCGAGGGGTATCGGAAGGACGGTCCAGTAGCGGTTGCCCGCTTCGAACTGGGCGAAGGTGAGGAGGCTGCTCAGCGCGAAGCTCGGGTGCTCCGGCAGCGGGAGGTTAGTAGTGTGATCGAGCGACTCCTGGCTCGGATCGGTCTGGAGGCGGCATGCCGCTGAAGGCGGTTTTGTGGGAGTCAACAGATATCTGGATCCCGCGATTCCCGAGCTGTGCGGCGCACGACGAGACGCGATGGCGCTCTGGGCGTTGTTCACTAATCTGCTGAGAGCCGAACGAGAGGCGGTCGAGGACGCTGCGACTGCTGAGCCAAGTGAGCGGTGTTCTCCAGGACCAGATTCCGAGCCTACTGATAAACACGTTTGGCGGCTACACTGCTTCGCGGTCCAATCCCCAGTGGATCAAGCGCGTAGAGGCGGAAGTGTCGGCACTGGTCGCACGGTTGTTGCAGGCGGGCCTCGCTGAGCGGGAGGGGGATCTCATCCACTTAACACTGCTTGGCCGGGCCTGCGGGTCGTCATCTCTATCCTTCGAGTCCGGTCTTCGCTTAATCGAACTCATGCGGCCACTGCCCGCAGCGCAGACCGATCCGCTCCAGGTGCTTGGAATCCTCCAAGTTCTGTCCAAGCGTGCCTCACTGCTGAGCGACTGGATTGAAGGAACGGCGGTCGACGAACTCGAACGGCGCTATTCAACCACGCCCTACGCGGGTGCGATCAGCTACGGTGACATCATCCGAATCGCGGACGGAGCTCGTTTTCATTTGCGCTCCGCGCATCAGATTCTTTCGACCCTCTTCCCGAACCAGCCGACATTCCTATCCAGACTGGACCGGCTTCTGAACCGGCTGGAGTTCGGACTACCGGAGGAGGCGCTGGCGCTAATGGGAATCCCGTTAGCCCTGACGCGCGGGCAGTATCTGGCCCTATTCGCGTCGGGTTGTACCGCCGCCAGCGAAGCAACGACTTTGCCAATAGAAACGCTAACCGATTGCATCGGCGCTGATAGGGCATCCCTGTTGACGGCGAGGTAGAATAGCATCCAGCGTGGCGGAGCAGCAGTCCGGGGGCAGCACATTCAAGGGGTACGTGGTCAGGAGGCTGGCGCTGTCGCTGCTCACCATCCTGGTGGCCAGCTTCCTGGTGTTCATGCTGCAGCGCTTGACCCCGGGCACCATCGTCGATGCGATGGTGGGTCAGTACATGGGGATGAACCCGGACGAGATCGACATAGCCGCGGCGCGCGCCGAGATCGAGCGGGCGCTGGGGCTGGAGCGGCCGCTGTTCGAGCAGTACGCGAGCTGGTTGGGCGGCATCGTGCTGCGCGGCGACCTCGGCGCGTCGCTGTGGCGGCGCACGCCGGTGCTGGAGGAGATCGCCGCGCGCTGGCCGGTCACCGTCGAACTGGGCCTGCTCGGATTCATTTTCAGCCAGATCATTGCGCTGCCGATAGGCATCTACTCGGCGGTGCGCCAGGACTCGCTCGGCGACTACGCCGGGCGCAGCTTCGCCATCTTCTGGGTCGCGGTGCCGGGCTTCTGGATCGCTACGATGGTGATCGTCTACCCGTCGATCTGGTGGGGCTACGCGCCGCCGTTCCGGTACGTCGGGTTGTTCGAGGATCCGGTCGAGAACCTGAAGATCCTGGTCATTCCGGCGCTGGTGCTGGGCATGGGAATGGCGGGCGGGACGATGCGCATCGCCCGCACCATGATGCTGGAGGTGCTGCGCCAGGACTACATCCGCACCTCCTGGGCGAAGGGGCTCCGCGAGCGGGTCATCCTGGTCCGCCACGCGCTCAAGAACGCGATGATCCCGGTGGTGACCTCGATCGGCCCGCAGCTCCTGCTGATGGTGGGCGGCTCGGTGATCGTGGAGCAGATATTCAACTTGCCGGGCATGGGGCGGCTGACGCTGCAGGCGATCCAGGCGCGCGACTACCCGGTGGTGAGCGGGGTGCTGCTGATCTTCTCGGTGGCGATCGTGCTGATCAACCTGCTGATCGACCTGAGCTACGGCTACCTGGACCCCCGCATCCGGCACGAACGGAAGTGACGGCGGTGGCGACGGACGGGCAGTGCTCCCGGCTGACCGGGTTCCTGGTGAGCCTGCACGGTCACTCCGTGACAGGGAAGACGACGAAAACCGATTCTCAAGCATCGTCCGCCGGAAAGCCTTTTCGGACCAGGATCAGGGGCCGGCGGTGACCGGGGACAAGAGGCGCTCAAGGCTGACCGGCTTCCTGCTGCGGCTGGTCAAGGAGAAGCCGCTCGGCGCGGTGGGGCTGCTGATCACCCTGCTGCTGCTGTTCGCCGGCATCTTCGCCGACTTCCTGGCGCCCTACGGGGTGAACGACATGCATGACGACCGGCTGGCGCCGCCGTCGGCGCGCTACCTGCTGGGCACCGACAACCTGGGCCGCGACCTGCTGAGCCGGGTGATCTTCGGCGCCCGCGTGTCGATGGTGGTCGGCCTGGCGAGCAGCACCGTGGCCACCGTGATCTCGGTCGGCATCGGCATGCTGAGCGGCTACGTCGGCGGCAAGTTCGACCTGATCGTGCAGCGCTTCGTGGACGCGGTGATGTCGCTGCCGCTTATCATCATCGTGGCGGTGATCATGTCGATGGTGGGCCAGGGCGTGCTGCCGCTGATCATCGTCATGGGGGTGGGCGGCGGCATCAGCGGCTCGCGCCACTCGCGCGGCTTCACCATCAGCGTGGTCGGCAACGCCTACGTGCAGGCGGCGGCCGCGATCGGCGCCCCCACCAGCCGCATCCTGCTGCACCACATCCTGCCCAACATCGCACCGCTGATCATCGTCGGCTTCTCGATGCTGCTGCCGGGGATCATCCTCACGGAGGCGTCGCTGAGTTTCCTGGGCTACGGCATCCCGCCGCCGGCGCCGAGCTGGGGGGCGATGCTCAGCGGCGCCAACCGCAGCTACATGTTCCTGGCACCCTGGATGGTACTGTGGCCCGGACTCGCGCTGAGTGTGGTAGTGTACGGCACGCACATGTTCGGCGACGCGCTGCGCGACATCCTGGACCCGCGCCTGCGCGGCGGGGCGGGGCGCTACGGTGTCCGACAGCGTCGGCGAAGGGTGCGAAAGGGGAAATGACGACAGCAGACCCGTGACTGGTGACAGTCGCGAGTACATAACGCAACGCTACCAAACAGGAGGAGAGAGCGATGCAGAACAGATGGATGGCCCTGTTGACCGGGGCCCTGGTATTGGTCGGCGTGTCCGCATGGGGCTCGCCCGCGGGCGAGGAGGGCGCGGCCGCCGAGGACTCGATGTACGGAGGCACGGCGGCGCTCTATTTCTGGGGTCAGGACGTGCCGAGCGCGGACACCAACCTCAACCAGTGGGTCACGCGCATGTACATCAGCCCGGTGATGCAGCGCCTGGTGGAGGCGGACTTCGTCCAATACGGCCCGCGCGGCACCGGCGAGTTCACCAACTTCACCAGCGACAACATCTCGCCGGCCTACTCGCGCGGCGCGCTGGCGGAGAGCTGGGAAGTGACCGCCGACCGCATGGTGTTCACCATACGCGACGGCATCATGTGGGCGGCGGACGGCAAGGAACACGTCATGCAGTCGCGCACCTATACCGCCGAGGACTGCGCGTACGCCCTGAACCGGGTCGCCGACCGCGGCAACGCCGGCTGGCGCACCGAGAACGGCGGCTTCATCGACAAGATCCACGCGCAGGGCAACGACTGCATCGTCGAGACCAGCAGCTTCAACCCGGGCGGCTTCGCCAACATCGCGCAACATTCCGGGTCGGTGCACTATCCGCGCGAGGTGGTGGAGGCCGATCCCGGCAACTGGGACAACCTGGTCGGTACCGGGCCGTTCCTGCTGCAGGAGGCGGTGGTCGGCTCGCACATTTCGTTCGCGCGCAACCCGCAGTACTGGCGCACCACGACCATCGACGGCGCCGAGTACCAGTTGCCGTTCATCGACGAGATGATCATGCCCAACCTGCCGGACGAGTCGACCCAGATTGCCTCCCTGCGCACCGGCAAGCTGGACATCATGGGCACCGTGAGCGTGAAGTTCCGCGAAACCCTCGCCGACACCTCGCCCGACCTGCAGAGCCAGGGCTGGGTGGAGATCTGGCCGGTGGTGGTGGCGCTGAACCACGACAACGAGCACCTGTCCAACAAGCAGGTGCGGCGGGCGCTGATGATGGCGGTCGACCAGGAGGCAATCATCGACGCGGTGTGGGGTTACGGCGCGCTGTACAACTACCCGGTCGACTGGCGCGACGGTTCGAGCATCCTGGGCGACTTCGACGAGCTGCCGGACCACATCACCGAGCTGTACGCCTACAGCCCGGACAAGGCGCGGCAGATGATCGTGGACGCCGGCTACCCGGACGGCTTCAAGCTGGAGATCGCGTTTACGCCGGCGGCGACGGCGGGCACCCATGGCGACATCGCGACCATGATGGCCGGGTTCTTCGAGGACGTGGGCGTCGAGCTGGAGTTGAAGTCGCATGAGCACACGGCGCTGTCCGCGCTGATGTCGTCGCGCACCGGCTATGACCTGTTCGCCACCAACTCGGCGTCCAACAACCCGCTGGGAATCATCGGGTCGCTGGCGTCGACCGACGAGTCCAACCCCTGGAACACGCCCAACTACGACAACCCCAAGCTCGCCGAGCTGACCGACAAGGCGCGGATGACCGTGGACGCCGGCGAGCGCGACGCCATCCTCAAGGAGATGGCGCTGCTGGTGATGGACGAGGTGGCCTACATTCCGATCGGCGCGAGCGGCCGGTTCGTGTACTGGTGGCCGTGGGTCAAGAACTACTACGGCGAGGCGATGAGCGGCGGCACCAGCGTCGGCCCCTACATGGAGCACCTGTGGCTCGACCAGGCACTGAAGGCGCAGATGCAATAGGAGTGGCGAGCACGGAACAAGAGCCCGCATGAGCCGGGTGCTGTTGATCGGCGGGCCGGGGAACATCTCCGGCGGCTGCGCCGAGGAACTGATCGCCGGCGGGCATCCGCTGGCGATCCTCAAGCGCGGCGAGAACGCCGATCCGCGGTTCGCCGGGGCGGTGCGGTTCTACCGTGGCGACCGCGGCCGCCCGTCCGACCTGAAGGCGGCGCTAGACGACTTCAGGCCGGACGCGGTGGTCGACTTCGTGTGCTTCGAACCGGAGCGGGTGGAGGAACTGGCGCCGCTGCTGCCGGAGGCGGCGCACTACGTGCTGGTGAGCACGGTGGACACCTACGGCTACCCGCTGTCGCGCATCCCCATGCGGGAGACGGATCCGCGCGCGCCGACCCGCAACCCGTACGGCGCGGCCAAGCGCGCCTGCGAGGAGCGGGTGGCGCGGCTGCTCACCGGCGCGGGGCGCCCGGCCACGGTCGTGCGTCCCACCTACTCGTTCGGGACGGCGAGCGGCATGATGTCGCTGTTCGCCTGGGGCGGCATGAAGGAGCAGGTGCCGCGCATGCGGGCCGGCATGCCGGTGCTGGTGCCGGGCGACGGCAACACCATCCTGCACGCGAGTTGCGCGTACGACACGGGGCGGATGATCGCGCGCGCGGTGCAGGGGCGGGACGCCGCGGCCGGCCGGAGCTACACCTGCGGGCACGACGGCGCCCTGACCTTCGACGGGTACCTGGAGTTGGTCGC
The DNA here is from genome assembly GCA_965208575.1 of Spirochaetia bacterium. GTDB lineage: Bacteria > Spirochaetota > Spirochaetia > SZUA-6 > Bin103 > Bin103. The sequence continues at coordinate 996,603 of CBDBOV010000005.1, forward strand.
CGGTGTGCTGGGCGTCGAGCCGGAGCTGGTGCACGTGCCGGTGGAGGTGCTGCTGGCAACCGACAGCGACGAGGTCAGGGGAAGCTTCGTGCCGTCACTGACGCGCTACAACATGTGCTTCTCGGTGGAGGCGTTCAAGCGCGACTTCCCCGACTTCGCGTGGCGCATGAGCCTGGAGGAGGGCGTACGGCAGTACGTGGACTGGTACGACCGCCACGGCCTGTTTGCTGACCCCGGCGAGGAGATCTACGAAGACCGGGTGATCCGGGCGTGGCAGAAATGCCTCACTCATTTCCGCCTGTGATGCAGTACGGAAACACGAAACCGCTCGGATGAAACCGATGCCCACGTGTCGCCCGCCGGCCGGCTTTTCGGACAGGTACTGATACACTTCCGCACATGAAGGGTTCCGCGTACCACTATCCGAGCCCCCATGCGAAGATGACCGCGCCGGCCCTCGGCCGGAGCCGCTGGACCGGCGGCTTCTGGGCCGACCGCTTCGAACTCTGCCACGGCACGATTCTGCCGAGCATGCGCCGCGCATTGGAGGATCCCTCCAACAAGGGGCGGCTGGCCTACTTCCGCATCGCCGCGGGGCTGGAGGAGGGCGCCCACGAGGGCACCGACTGGAGCGACGGCGACTGCTACAAGTGGCTGGAGGCGATGGCGCACGTGTACGGCGCGACCGGCGATGCGGACCTGGACCGGCAGATGGACGAGGTGATCGGCTGGGTCGCCGCCGCGCAGGAGGCGGACGGCTACCTCAACACCCAGATCACGCTCAATCCGGCCAAGGAGCGCTGGCAGAACGTGCACCACCACGAGCTGTACAACGCCGGGCACTGCTTCACCGCCGCCGCCGTGCATCATGAGGCGACCGGCAAGCGCAACTTGCTGGAGGTGGCGGTCAGACTGGCCAACTACCTGTGCGCGGTGTTTCTGCCGACGCCGCCCGCGCTGGCCAACTTCGGGTTCAACCCGTCGCAGATTGTCGGCCTGGTGGACCTGTACCGGGTGACCGGCGAGCGCCGCTACCTGGAGTTGGCCGGCGTGTTCGTGAGCAACCGCGGGTCGGAGCCCGACCCCGGTTTCAACGGCGACCTGAACCAGGATCGGGTGCCGCTGCGGGAGGAGACCGTGGCGGTCGGGCACGCGGTGACTGCGACCTACCTGTGGGCCGGCGCGGCGGACGTGTACGCCGAAACCGGCGAAACGGCCGTGCTGGAGGCGCTGAAACGGATCTGGAACGACGTGGTAGCTACCAAGCTCTACCTGACCGGGGCGGTCGGCGCGGACCACTTCAGCGCCTCCATCCGGAACGACCCGGTGCACGAGGCGTTCGGCCTGCCGCACGACCTGCCCAACGCCACCGCCTACACCGAGACCTGCGCCAACATCGGCCAGGGCATGTGGGCGTGGCGGATGGCGGTGCTCACCGGCGACGCCCGCTACGGCGACGTGCTGGAGCAGGTACTGTACAACAGTGGGCTGTCCGGCATGAGCTCCGACGGCACCCGCTTCTGCTACACCAACCCGCTGCGCTGGTACGGCACCGGGCACCGCGGCATGAGCAACGACACCCCGGAGCGCTGGTTCACCCACACCTGCTACTGCTGCCCGCCGCAGGTCGCCCGCACCATCGCCCGCCTGCACCGTTGGGCGTACGGCCTGGCGGACGACGCCGTGTGGGTTCACCTTTACGGCGGCAGCCGCCTGCAAGCGCAGGTCGCCGGCGGCACCCTGGTGCTGGAGCAGGAGACCGGCTACCCTTGGGACGGCGCCATCGCCATCACGGTGGAGGAGGCGCCGGCCAAGCCGTTCACGCTGCACCTGCGCGTACCGGGCTGGGCACGCGGCGCCGAACTGACGGTTGCCGGCGAGCAGGTGGCCGCCGAACCGGGCACCTACGCCGCCGTCCACCGGCAGTGGAAGGCTGGCGACGATGTGATTCTGACCCTGCCGCTGCGCGCCGAGCTGGTCACCGCCCACCCGCGCCTGGAGCAGAACCGCAACCAGGCCGCCGTGGTGCGCGGCCCGGTGGTCTACTGCCTGGAAGCGGTCGACCTGAGCGACGACACGCCGCTCGACGCGATCCACCTGCCGCGCGACTTCGCCCCGGCGGCACGCCACGACGCCGGCCTCCTGGGCGGCGTAACCGTGCTGGAGGGGACGGCCACCCGTGCCGGGAGCCGCCCCTGGGACGGCGAGCTCTACCGCCGCGGCGCCGCTGGCGACCGCGAGCCGGCGCCGATCCGGATGATCCCCTATTTCGCCTGGCACAACCGCGGCAACCACCCCATGACCGTCTGGTTACCACTCGCGTAGTGTTTTGCGGCCGTTCAGTCGGCCAGCAGTTGGGTGTAGAGGCGGAGCGGCAGGTTGGCCGACAGGAAGAAGCGCCACGTTGACGGGTCGCCGGCGGTGCGCAGCGGAACGTCGAGCCCGCCGGCGACCGCCATGGGCAGGTCGATCAGCGACGTAATGCCCGCGCTCAGCTCGAGCCCCGCATGCGGACTCCATTCCCGTCCGTCGCCGAGCGCCGGGAACGCGGTGAAGCGGTTCTCGGCTTCGAAGTAGAGCGCCGCCGTGAGGCTGCGGAACACCACCAGGTCCAGGAGCCGGTCCTCGCGCCCACCGACCAGTGGCACCAGCAGATCCACACCGCCAAGGGCGCGCCCGGTCGCCGGCTGACCGCCGGTCTCGCTTCGGTCGCCGGCGCGCAACCGGCTGTCCACGCCTGCCGGTGGCGCGCTGCCGATGCCGAACAGGCGCCAGTCGGCGCCCAGGTCGACGCTCGGCACCAGGTACACGCGCGGCACGATGCGCAGCGGCACCGCCGCCGCCAGACTCGATTGCAGCGACCAGGCGCCGTCGCGCGGCAGCACCGTGAACCGCTGCCGCAGCGATGCCCAGTGGGGAACGGCGCCGGGCAGCCGCACCGAATCCAGCCCGATCCACGGCTCCAGCGCCGGGCGTTGATCCACGTCCAGCCCGGCCGCCAGCGACAGGCCGCGGTCGTAGTAGGTCGGCCGGGTACCCAGCTCCAGCGGCGTGCGCAGCGGCCGCCGTAGTGCGAATGAGCCGCTCCAGTCTTCCGCGCCGTACCAGGTGAACAGGACCCCGGCGTGCGCGCCGCGCGGCAGCGACAACTCCGCCGCGGCATAGGCCCCCGGCACGACCACGGGAGGGGTCGCGAGCCACTCGGCGGGCGCGCCCGGCTCGACCCGGGCGGCAGCCCCGGCGCTCAGTTCGTACGACACCATCCCGGTAGACCGGTAGCCGACGCCGCCCCCCAGGCGCAGCGTCTCCGGCGACAGCTCGAACAGGCGCAGGTCGATGGCGACCAGGTCGGCCTCGTGGCGGCTGTGCGGCCGGAACACCCAATTGACCTTGCGCGGGTGGTGGTTGTTCTTGCGGTCGACATCGAGCGTGTACCACGCCGGGTCGATCTCCACGCTGCGCACGCGGCCGGCCACTTCCAGAACTTCCGCGCCGCGCACGGTGAAGTCGAGGGTCCGCTCGCCTTCGCCGTTTTCCTCGACGACGACCCTCACCAAGGTGGTCAGGCCGCTGTCGCGGTAGTCGCGGATCATGATCCGGGCCACGTTCCCGTCGTGGGCCACCCCGGCCACCGCGTAGTCGGGATAGCGGCCGGTGGTCAGCACCTGCTCGCCGGCGCTGCGCATGCCGGGCCGGCGCTCCTCGAGGTGGGCGAGGAACTGCCCGGTGTCCGTGAACCGGTGCCGGTAGCGGCGGGCATACTCGCGCAAGGCTGCGTCGAAGGCGCCCTTGCCCATCTCGGTGGCGAGCTGGCGCACGGCGAGGGCGCCCTTGTCGTAGATCACCGCCGTCAGCCCGTTCTGGTTCTGGTCGTCCACGTCGCTTGCCACCGGGAAGTCGTAGCCCGCCTTGCGCAGCGCGTGGAACCGGGCCACCAGCCGCTCGCGAAAGCTGCCGTAGGCCAGCAGACGGCGGGCGAGGGCACCGGCCGGGCCGGCGTCGGCGGGGAACAGGTTGTCGTCCGCGCCGTACTTCCGCTCCAGGTAGTCCAGCGTCACGTACTGGGTAAGCGACTCGCTGAGCCAGTTGTCGCTGATGAAGTCCACGGCCGTGCCGATGCCGAAGTAGAAGTGCCCGATCTCGTGCGCCACCAGGAACTCCAGCACGCGGTTCCAGAGCTCCGGCGACGGCACGTCGGCGTTGAACGCGCCGCTACCCAGCATCACGAAGGCGTCCGCGGCCATGCCCCACGCGCCTGGCCGCACCCCCTCCACGATGGTGATGCGGCGATAGTCCAGCGGCCCGAGCGTGCCGGCGTAGTGGTCCAGCGCCTCGGCGGCGTAGCGGGCGAGCTTGCGCGCCTGGCGCTCGCGGCCGGGACGGTGGAGCAGGCGCACCACCGCGTGCGCGGATGCGTCTTCGACGAGCCGGAAGCGGTCCTCGCGGAAGATGGTCAGCGGAATGGTGACCGACGGCGCCTGCCGTTCGATCACGTACGCGGAGCCGTTCAACGCGGGCACGGCGCGCTCGTCGTGCGAAATCACCCGGTAACCCGGCGGGACGACGATGCGCACCCGGTACCCAGCGATCGGCGGCAGCGTGAACCGGTCCGGGCGGGGGTAGAGGCGCGGATACCAGGCGAAGCGCTGCACGAACACGCCGTCGCGACTGGTGAGGTCTCCCGCGCGCAGGGCAGGCAGGCGAGTCCGGAACGCGACGGTGAGCCGGTAGCGGTCGCGCGGCGGCAGCCGCAGCCGCACCGCCAGGCCGGGAATGGGATAGGTGAACATGCGGCCGTGCGCAGGCGGCGTGAACTCCTCGAACGGCACCACGGCGCCGAGAGAGTCGACGATGCTCGTGATCCGCGTGTAGCCCGCCTCGAACCCGGACTGGTAGCGAAGATCCTCGAGCAACGGGTTCACATGCGGGTTGGGGACGGCGCCGGCGTTGTTGAGCAGGAGCAGCACCGCCTCGTCGCCGAATTCGGAGCGGCTGAAGGAGATCACCTGCGTACCGGCGACGACCGCCGTGGCCGGGTCGTAGGTCAGGTCGAACTCGTAGCTGACAGCCGCGATCGGCCCCGGCTGCAGCACTGCAGCCAGCGCGGCGAGGACGGCGGCGAAGTAGCTCAGCCGATTCCGCCTCGGCGTGTTGCGTCCCGTCATGGCTGAGACCGGCGATGGCAGGCGAGCTCGCCGCGAGGGTTCATGAACGACTCCTGATCCGTGTGGATCGTGTGTGGCGCGCCGGGTGCGTGTTTCGAGTATCGACATCGTGGCGATCACGTCCCGAGTGCGGCGTTCGAGACCTCAACGGCGAACGGGCGCGAGCGTGCCGGTACCTGCGCGCACGCCCGCCGACTGAAGTGGGCGGACGTGAAAGCGACAGCCGACTTGCTGCGGCCCGCCGGTGCGGGGCATCCGAAGTGTGCCAAGCGCTACCGAGCGCGGCGCGCGATGAGGGCGTGCAGCGGGTCGCCGATTGGCGGGCTGCGGTCGAGGTGTTGGATGGCGGTCCAGGTGCGCGCCGCCTCCAGGTAGCGGGCGACCAGCGCGGCGTGGCCGAGGTCGTCGCGCAGCAGCCAGGCGCGCACCGCCTTGGTGGGGAAGCAGCGGTTGGAGAACGTGATGACCAGCGGAGCGCCGGCGGCCAGCACGCGGCCCAGGTCGCGCAGCACCGCCGCCGGCCGGGTGAGGTACTGGACCGACACGCAGATGGCGGCGGCGTCGAACTCGGCGTCGGCGAAGGGCAGGCGCGGGTTCCGGTTCAGGTCGTGCACCACGGAGCCGTCCAGCCGGGGATTGGCGGCCAGCTCGACGCGATTCATGCCCAGCCCAACCACGCGCGAATAGGCCACCTCGGCCGGCAGGTGGCTCACCCAACTGCTCATCAGGTCGAGCACCGCTCCCCCCGCCGGGAGATACTCGCGGTAGAGCTGCGTGACGGCCGCAGTGGCTGCCTCGTCGATGTGGGTGACCAGCCGTGGCTGCGCATAGAATTGCGCGTCGGGCGCTTCATCCTCCCGCCGGAACCCGAATCGGAGATGGTGCGTCACCGGGTGGTCAGGCCTCGATGGCTTGCTGGAGGGCGTGGATATAGCCGTAGGTGTAGGCGAAGCCGCGCAACGACTTCAGGGGGTCGGCAGTCCACTCCGACCACGGCTCCGACGGGGTCTGGTCGCCGTGCAGCACGCCCAGTTGGGCGAGCACCCGGATGTCGGTGTCGTGCCTGCGACCGAACTGGGTTCCCAGGTACACCTCAGCCCTCCTCCGCCATGAGCGGGCGCTGGTTGCCGCCGTCGGCGTCCATCAGGAACAGCTCCACCGCACCGCTGCGATCGGAGCTGAACACGATGGTCTTGCCGTCCGGCGACCAGCTCGGGAAGAAGTCCTGCCCGCCGTTGTCGGTGAGCTGCCGCTGGTCGCTGCCGTCGGCACCTACCACGTAGATCTCCAGGTCGCCGTCGTGGTTGGCGGCGTACAGGATCTCCGACCCGTCCGGCGAGAACGAGGCGTCGGTAGCGGCGGACTGCTGCGCCCCGGAGGGACCGGTCGGCAGGCGCGGAAAGCAGCCCATCATCAGCGCGGCGCCGACCATCCCGATCAAGCAGAAGCGCAGGAACGGCCAGGGCAAGACCCCCGTGGCGCCCAGGGCGCGGCGCCCGGAGCCGCCGCCGCGGGGCATGGGGAGGTGCCCGTCATTCGGCGCTGTCATCGGAGTCCACGTCGGAGAGAGCGAGGAATTCGTCCGGAGACAGGACCGAGACCCTTTCCTTGGGGAAGTCGGATGTGTTCCGCGTCACCAGGTGCGGAGCATGCGCCTGAATCGCCGAATGCAGCTGTATCGCGTCTTCAAAGTCGTCGACGCCGCGGTCTTCCATCGCCAGATCTACAATCCGCGTATCAACGGCCACTACTTCGAATATGTCACGCATCAATCGCAACGCCAAGTCGGCCTGCCCCTTGCCGGACGCCTTGCGGACGATGTAGTACACGTCGTTGAAACTGATGGCGGAGACGAGGGCACGCGTCGCGCCTCGTTCAGCCAGCGTCCAGACCCGGCTCGCCGCCGCGTAGAACGGTTCCCGGCGGGCGAGCACGTCGAGCAGGACGTTGGTGTCGATCAAGGCGGTCATCCGGATAATCCGTGCTTGTCGGCGAGGGCATCTGCGAGTAGATCACGGTCGGAGCGCCCCTCCGGCAAGGTGACGAGACCGGATGCCCTCCGAGTCAGCAGCCCGAGGTCGTTGCTATCCGCGATCTGCTCCGCTTGCATCGACACGACCAAGCGGGAGAACAGGGCCGACACGCTCGTGTTTCTCTCCGCCGCCAAACGCTTGGCCATCGTGATGACCGACGCATCCGCGGTAAGGGTCAGCTTGCTCTTTCGCATTCCATTCGCAATATACGTATTATCTCATACGATATGCACGTATGAATTGGGCGTCAACCTGCGAACACCAACCCGGTGAGAGCCCGGCGATGGATCGCGGGCACCGTCAGCGCCGGGACGGAGCCACAAGTGGAATCACTCGGCGTTCGAAGCGGCGGTACACGCTGAAGTCCTTCTGGTCGATTGTGAACACGTAGCTGCTGCGTGAGATCTCGGACATACGGACCAGGCAGGCGTCGGCCAACTGCATGTTCTGGTCGGCGTACTTGTCGAGCAGGCGCGACACCGCCGCTGAGTGTTCCGTGACCTGAAATGGCACGGTCACGACGCCGCGTTCGATCAGTTCCAGCACGCGCGCGGGGTTCAGGCCCGCGTGCTCCTGGAGCAGGTAGGTGGCCTCCGCAAGCACCGCCTCGCAGGTGAGGAGCGGTATCGGTGCGCGCGCCCACTGTTCCAGTGCCCACTCATGGTGGTGGTCCCGCCGGTCGAAAAATGCCACCAACGGTCCGGTATCCAGCAGCCACGCCATCAGCGACCGAACCCATCGAGCCGGGCCCGGTTGGAGGAGAGGTCTCCGACTCCGCTGTCGACACAGCCGGCGAGGTCGCCCGCGAGATCGACCGCCGAGACGGCAGTGCCGGATAGATGCCGATCAAGAATGTCCCGGACCATCTCCGACTTCGAGACCTGCGCCCGTTCGGCCTCACGCTCCAAGCACGCGGCCAAACGCTCCGGCAGCTTGACGGTGAGCGTTTTCATACCGCGTAATGGTATTACCAATCGTGCAACAACGCAATACGAACAGGTGTAGGGGTCGGCGGCGTCGCGGAGGCCGTCGCCGACGAAGTTGTAGGCACGGACGATACTCGACGTTGGCGTCCGCCATCCCGCCCAGCACCGTGGCCACGATGAACAGGCCGGGGATGAACAGCCACTGCGCCCGCGCCACGCTGCGCACGTTCTGAGCGCTCTGCAGCAGGGCGCCCCAACTCAGGGTGCATTCTTTCTCTGTGGTAGCGGAATAGGAACCCTCCCAGAGACCAGAGATTCGGTGATGTGGTAAACATCGACCTGTCTCTGGGAGGGGACCAAAATGAGTGAGACCTTGGTAACGGAGTTGCTCCGGTTTTGCAAGACCCGGTGCGGGATTGACCTGAACCCGTGCAGCGGACCACGGGATCTGCTCGCCGCGGAGCTCGGTATGCTGAAGTGCCTGGTGGCTGCGGGACGTGCAGCGATGCAACGCTGGTGTGAGCAAGTCGGTGATGGGTATGTCGGTGCGCGCGCAACCCGCGGCGAGGTTCGGTACCGCTTTGTCGGGAGACGGCGGAAGACGCTGCATGGGCTGTTCGGCGTGATCACCTTGGTGCGCGCCTACTACGCGCCGCTCGGTGGCGGTGGCAAGGGGTGGGTGCCGCTGACAGAGCAACTGGGTATCGCGGGCGGGTACACGCCTGGGTGCCAGTACTTCATGGCGCGGTGGTGCGCCGAGCAGTCCTACGAGCAGGGTCTGGCGCAATTCCACGAGGTGTTGCGGCCTGACGGGCGGGAGCTGGTGTCGATGAACAAGGCGTTCGAGATGGTGCGGGCGGTTACTGACGGGTTGGCGGAGCAACGCCAGCGGGAGATTGTCGAGCGTGCCGACGAGCCGGTGGCGGTGCGCGAAGAGATCACCGGGACGATGGTCGTGGGCATCGACGCGGGGAAGGTGGCGACACGCGCGAACGAGCGGGTAACTGAAGATGGGAAAAAGAGTTACGATCGCGTGTTTCGGGACTCCAAGGTAGCGACGGTATCAGCGGTGAAGGTGGACCGGGAGGGTGCAGCGCACTGCACCAAGACCTCCTGTGTCACCGGGATCGAGCATGCTGATGAGTTCTTTCCCCGGATCGAGGTGGAAATGAGCCGGCGCAGCGCTCACCTGGCAGCGCTGGTGCTGGTGATTCTGGGCGATGGAGCGCATTGGATATGGGACCGGGTCTCCCAGCTGTCCGAACCCGGGCAGAAGGTCTGGCACATCCTCGATTTCTGGCATGCCTGCGACCACTTGGGGAAGATCGGCAAGGTGTTGTACGGCGAGGGCAGCGAGCAGTTCAAGAGATCCTTCAAGCGCTGGCGCAGCCTGCTGCGCAAGGGCTGCGTCGCCGCCGTAATCAAGGAACTGCAGGAACTGCACGTCAGTGGCCGCTACAGCGAGAAGCAGTGCTACGACCTCCAGGGCGAGATCAACTACTTCACGGCCAACCAGCACCGCATGGACTACCCGCTGTATCGATCGTGCGGTCTGCCGATCGGCAGCGGTGTAGTCGAGGGAGCCTGCAAGAACGTCGTCGCCAAGCGCATGAAGCAGAGTGGGATGACTTGGTCGCTGGACGGAGCCAAGGAGATGCTTCAGCTCCGCGCTTCGGCGAAGAGCCGTCGCTTCTGGGACGATTTCGAGAGCCTGTTGCCCTCATCGCCCACCCCAGAATCCAACCAGATCCAGCTTGAGGCTGCCTGACCGCTACCACACTGACGGAATGCACCCCCCAACTCAGGGCGGGCGGCACGATTCGTGTGGCCGTGGTATTGTAGCGCATCCGAACCACGAGGAGATACGAGATGAAATTGCAGGATCGGACCGCTATTGTTACCGGGGCCGGGCGCGGCATCGGCAGGGCGACCGCGCTGGCGCTGGCGCGGGAGGGGGCCAACGTGACGCTGGCGGCGCGGACCGGGGCCGAGATAGAGGCGGTGGCGGCGGAGATTCGGGCGCTCGGGCGCGAGGCGCTGGCGATCCCGACCGACGTTGCGGACAAGGCGGCGGTGCAGGCGATGGTGGCGCAGACCATCGACCGCTTCGGCGCGGTCGACATCCTGGTGAACAACGCCGGGGTGCCCGGCACCTCGCCGATACCGGAGATCACCGAAGAGCTGTGGGACCGCAACATTGCGGTCAACCTGAAGGCGGTGTTCCTGTGCACGCAGGCGGTGTTCAGCCACATGTGCGAGCGCGGGCGCGGCCACATCCTCAACGTGTCGTCGCTCGCCGGGCGGCATCCGGGAGCCAACTACGGCGCCTACGGGGCCGCCAAGTTCGGCGTGCGCGGGTTTACCGGCATCACCGGACAGGAGGGGGGCCGGCACGGGGTCAAGGCCACGCTGGTGGAGCCGGGGCCGGTGGACACGAAGATGCGCCGCGACCACCATCGCGACGACGCGGCGCGGCTCGGGCAGCCGGAGGACGTGGCGGACCTGATCCTGCTCGCCGTCACCCAGTCACCCCAGGTGCACATCCCGGAACTGCCGTTGTACACCACCACCAACCCTGAACTCGAAATGATCCGGCATTGGGAGTAGTGGAGTGGGTGGCCCGGTTGGGCCACCCACTTGCCGCGACGAGCGCGGCGGGCACTACTCCTTGAAGAAAAGCTGCTCGCCCGGGATATTGAGGCCGATCGAGCCGCCGATTCCCGTGTAGAACTCTCGCGGTACGTTGCCGAGTCGCTTGTTGGCGATGTAGACCCCCGGGGCCATGCCAACGGCGCCGATATGCATCAGGTGCTCTGCGTGCCAGTCGTAGATCTTCTGCGACAGTTCCCGATACTCCGGCGAACCGAGCTTGGTTCTGATCCTGGCTTCCCCGTACTCGAACAGTTCTTTCACGAATTCGGGCGGCTCCTCGCCGGGAAGTTCGCCGCCGTAGTCGGCCAGGGTACTCGAACCATCCTTGATCTTGACGTCGGCTATCAGCCACGCCTGCCACAACGGGCCCCACCCGCGGGCCGCGGTCCACGACTCGCGCTCAACCATGAACGAGCGCACCTCTTTCGACTGTTCGGCGTGGAACGCGATCTCGTGCTCGGGATCCTGCATGCGCTCCCAGAAGTAGCCCGATTCCCACGACTTCAGCAGCACCTTGATCCCGACGTTCTCCCAGTACTCCTTGACCAGCTCCAGCGGTGCGGTCGGATCCCCGGCCTCGCCGCCGACGCCATATTCCACCGCCAACTCGAAGGTCTTGCCGTCGGCGCCGACGCGAAAGCCCTGGTTGTCCCGCTCGCTCAGGCCCACCGCATCGAGCAACTCGTTGGCGCGGTCGGGATCGAAGTCGGCGTATGCCTCGCCCCACTCCGGCTTGTAGTAGGTGGCACTCGGCAGGATCGTGAACTGCCTCGGCACGGCGAGGCCGAAGAACAGGACGTTGTTCAGGTCGTCCCGGTCGATCGCCAGCGAAATGGCCTGGCGAAACCGCACGTCCCGGTAGATGCCTCCCTTCACCGGGTCGGGATGGTTCTGGTTGACGCGGAAGCCCACGTCCGCGCCCTTGTTGCCGGGCAGCAGCACCACGTTGTAGCCGCCGGCATCCTCGCCCTGCTTGTAGAGCGAGAAGTTCTCGAACGCCGTATTGACGAATGCCACGTCCGATTCACCGGCAATGATCTTCAGGTGGTAGGTCTCCGAATCGACGATGTCGGTCACGATCCGGTCGACGTAGGGGAGCTGTTGGCCCTCGGCATCCACCTTCCAGTAGTACGGGTTGCGGTCGTGCACCTTGTTGGTGGTGTCGGAGTGGGTCAGCACCCACGGCTGCATGGTGGGAAAGTTCATGTCCTGGCGCGGATTCCACCAGAAGTGGTGGCGGAACGCGTCGACCCAGGTGTCGAAGCCCTCCTCCTTGGCCAGCGCGTTGGCATCCTCGTTGTAGCGGATGTGCCACTTCTGCAGGTAGTGCTTGGGATAGTAGGAGTGCCAGTCGCCGCCGGCCGGCTCCGCCATCTTCAGGGTGAGGACCGGGTAGGGTACGTCGGTCTCCAATCGCACGGTGTAGTCGTCGACCTTGATCGCCCGCCGCGCCTGCGGCAACCACATCCAGGTCTCGATCTCCTCGTGCCAGTGCATGTCCTCATACATGAAGATGACGTCGTCGGCCGTGAACGGTGCACCGTCCGACCACCTGGCCCCTTCGCGCAGGAAGATGGTGATGCTCTTGTCGTCCGCGGCCTGCTCGAACCCCTTGGCGAGATTTCCCTCGACCTCCAGGCGGTCGAATCGGAAGCGCCCCAGGTAGCTGCCGCGCTCGGTCTCCTCCTGCAGGTCGCCCCACGGAGCATTGTTGGTGGCGTGCACGTACAGCGTACCGCCGTACCGGCCCACCGACTCGATCGGCTCCAGCAGGGCCGGCTCCACGGGCAGCCGCTCATCCACCGGCGGCAACTCACCCTGGGCCACCAGCTCGGTCAGCATGGGCGCCTCCCGGTATTGGCCCATCGGCACCGCCATCTGTTCCGCGTCGCTCGATTCCTCCGTGGACGGGCTCGCCCACGCGGCCAGCGACGCGACCAATAAGAGCCCCGAAACGAAAGCGAATATCCTTGTCACAGTATTCCTCCTCGGCGCTGTCCGTCCCCGGTGGTTGCATCACCAGCCGGAGCAAGCGCCGGCAATTTCGTAGCCGAAACCCTATGTCAGGACCGGCGATTCGTCAATGTTTGCGAGTGGGGGAGCGGGCGCTCGGGTGAGGGGCGCGCAGCGGCGATGCGAAGCTGGCGCGGATGCTGCGCCCGGAACGCACAGTCCGTTAACGTCAACGCAGGCCGGAAGGCGCCAGTTCGCCGATCGAGCCTTCCAGCTTGCCCTGCTCTTCGTGGGCGGCGCGGCCCGCGGTCGGCGGCAGCGGCGTGTCGTACTGGTAGCCGGGTTCCTGCTGCTGCCGCTTCCAGGTGGCGAGCATCTCGCGCCAGGCGCCGATCAGGGTGCGCGGCTCCGGCATGTCGGCGGCGATGGCGCGCGCCAGCTTGCGGAGGTGGTAGCACGGCACGCCGGCGTACATGTGGTGCTCGGTGTGCCAGTTCATGCGCCAGTACAGGAAGGTCGAGACCGGGTCGAGCTTCATCGAGCGGGTCGACTTGCGGAAGTCGGGCACGTTGTCGCGCAGGCCGCAGTGCTGCGGCAGGCCGACGAAGTAGGTAAGCCAGTTGGCGATGAACGGTGCCGCCGAGATCACCAGCGGCAGCACCCACAGCCCGCTGGCGATCCCGACCACCAGCACGGTTCCGTGGAACAGGAGCTGCGCCCGCGACCACCACATCGACTTCCACGCCTGCGCCGGCTGGTCGAGGTGCAGCGCCTCGATCCACTGCCGGATCGGCGCCCTGGTCGAGCCGATCAGCCCGAACGCGCCGAGCGCGGTAATCGCCAGCGTCGACAGCAGTCCGCCCTTGGTGAAGTTGCGCCCCGGCTTGCTGAGCAGGTTGAGCGTGAACATCTGCAGCAGGAACGTGCGCCCCACCGACGGGTGCAGCGGCAGCAGGTTCTCCCGGTCACCCTCAGGGTAAAGGGTGTAGCGGTGGTGGTAGGTGTGGCTGGTGCCGTAGTCGAACGGATCCCACCAGCTCAGCAGGCTGTAGAGGTACAGGAACACTTGGTTGAGACGCCTGGTGCGGAATACGGTACCGTGCGGCGCGACGCCGGTAAAGAAGCTCGCCACCGTGCCGTGCGCAAACAGTGCCAGCGCGAACCCCAGCCACAGGCCGCGCGTCCAGCACCACCACACCAGCGCTCCGGTGGCCACCGCCAGCGCCAGGTGCCCGCCCGCCTGCAGCCACCCCTGCAGGTCGCTGCGCTGCATCAGCCGCCGCAGCGTGGCCGGCTCGATCGGCGACCGGTACCACTTCACGCGCAGTTGGTCGCGAACCTCGGCCAGCGGCGGGTACTCGTCTGCTCCCATGCCTGCCCAAGGCTATTGCGCGCGCACGTGTCTTTCAACCCGGCCACCACGTTGTTCACATTTTGGGTAGTATGATTCCGTTTTTTGACGCAAAAAGGAATCATCATGGACAAAATGCCGGACGCTTGTTAGTGTCTGAACGTGTTTAAGCGGTTCTACCGGCCTCCATCCGGGAGCTACTTCCTATTCGGTCCGCGCGGTACGGGGAAGTCCACGTGGTTGCGCGAACGCTATCCCGATGCGCTGTTCGTCGATCTCATAGACCCGGAGAACACGCGTTTCTATGATGCCCGGCCGGAACGGTTGCGCGACACCATCGCGGCAAGCCCCGACAAGCGGCTCGTCGTGATCGACGAGGTACAGCGAGTGCCGGAACTGCTGCAGGTGGTGCACCAGCTCATCGAACTCGACAAGCGCCTGCGCTTCGTGCTCACCGGCTCCAGTGCCCGCAAGCTGCGCCGCACCGGCGTGGACCTGCTCGCGGGGCGGGCGGCGCTCACCACCATGCATCCGTTCATGGGGGCCGAGTTGGGCGCCGGCTTCAGCCTGGACCGCGCGCTCCTGCAGGGGTTGATACCGTTGGTCGTCGATGCCGCCGAGCCGGATGTCGTGTTGCGGTCATACGCTGCTCTCTACGTGCGCGAGGAGGTACAGGCGGAGGGTCTGGTTCGGAACGTGGGCGCTTTCTCCCGCTTCCTGGAGGCGGTGAGCTTCAGTCATGCCGCGGTCCTGAACGTGTCCAACCTGGCTCGCGAGTGCCAGGTGGAACGCAAGGTTGCGGAGGGTTACGTGGACGTGCTGCGCGACCTGCTGCTGGCGTTCACGCTGCCGGTGTTCACGCGGCGGGCCCGGCGCCGCATGACGACCCATCCCAAGCTCTACCTGGTCGACGCCGGCCTGTTCCGTTCACTGCGGCAGACGGGACCGTTCGACCGGCCCGAAGAGCTTGCCGGCGCGGCACTGGAGGGGCTGGTCGCGCAGCACCTGCGCGCCTGGATCGCCTACTCGAACCGCGACGACACCCTGAGCTTCTGGCGTACCCGGGCCGGTAACGAGGTGGATTTCGTCCTCTACGGCGAGAGCGGCCTGTTCGCCATCGAGGTCAAGAGCAGCACCACCCTCCACCCACGAGACTTCAGCGGGCTCCGCGCGTTCGCCGAGGACTATCCGATCGCCACCCCCGTGCTGCTCTACCGCGGCCCGCGCCGCATCCAGGAGCGCGGCGTACTCTGTCTGCCGTGCGAACCGTTTCTCCGCACCCTCACCCCGACGCGCTCACTCCCGAAAATCCTCGCCTCCGTGCCCGAAGCATGATCGTGCGACAGGCTGAAAGGAGGACTACTGCGGCCTGCTGCGCAACTCCTCGCGGCACTGCGTGACGCCGTTGCCGGTGACGTTGTAGGCGAACGTGTTCATGAGGCGGTCCTCGACGGAGCGGTTGGGCGCCGATCCGTGCACGATCAGGGCGTTGAAGAACACGCCGTCACCGGGGTCCATCTCGACCGCCACGGCGTCGTCGCGTTCGCGATAGTGTCCCGGCAGATACACGCCGAACGTCTGCCGGCTGCGCTCGTGCTCCTGCAACCCCGTGCGGTGGCTGCCGGGAACGAAGCAGATGCATCCGTTCTCCAGGCCGCATCGCCGGATCGCCAGTTGGCAGTTCACCATCGCCGGGCGGTTGTCGTCCGTTTTCCAGTACGCATAGTCCTGGTGCCACGGGATCGCGGTGCCGTCGCCGCCCGCCTTCGGCAGCAGCTTGCTGTGATACAGCGATATGTCCGGCCCGATCAGGTCCTCGACGATGTCGAGCATGGCATCGCAGCGCAGGATCCGATTCAGGGTGGCACTGACCACCTCGCTGTGCATCAACTGCTTGATCCGCGGCGGATGGTCCGGGTCGTCGAACTCCTCCCAGGCGATGCCGACACCGGCTGCCGGCTGCTGCGCCATCCGCTCGTGAATCCGGTCGACCTCCCGCTCGACCTCACCGATCCAGGACAGCGGCACCAACCCCTTCCTGAGCAGGTAGCCATTGTCGTCGTAGAACTGCTTCTCCCGCGTGGTAAGCGACATGAGTTTCGGGAGTCTACGCCCCGGCGCCGCCCATGGGCAAGGAACAACGCCCTCTGGCCCGCCGGCGGCGGTGACTCTGCCATCCGAAGGACAATGCTTACCCCCTAAGCATCGCCAGGGCTCGATGATATACTGTTCGCGTGGAGTTGCCGAAGGACATTCGCGAGCGCTACCGCGCGTTCGGGCGCGCCGGTGGCGGTGCGCGTGCCCGCAACCTCGACCCCTGCCGCCGAACGGAGATTGCGCGCCGCGCTGCAACGGCGCGCTGGGTACGTACGCGATTCGGAGCGACGCGATTCGTCGATCTTGGGCTGCCGGGCGGCGACGTGGTCGACGAGGGGCTGGCCGACCTGGCGTCCGGCCGCACGAGCGCGGCGAGCCTATTGGTGTCGCTGGCGGCGCCACGGCTTCGCAGGGAGGGCGTTCCGGTAACCAACACGCAGCCCGACCCGGAGTTGCGGCTGTACCGGCTGCTCTCATCCACCGCGGGCGAACTGGGATACGCCCGCTACAATGCCCATCTGCGCTTGATCGTGTCATTCGCCGATGCGTGTTCCATCGCGAGATTGGCGACAGCCGGGGAGCCGCGTTCGTAGCACGATGCGGGAGAACGTTACCCGCGAACGCCTGCTGGCGTTCATGAAACGCCTCGCCGAGTCCGCACCGCGCGGCAGGCGCTTTCGGGTATTCCTCGTGGGCGGCGGCACGGCGGTGGCGCAGGGATGGCGAGCATCGACCATCGACGTGGACCTGTACGCCGACGACGAGGCGGTGTTCCTCGACATTCAGCGCATCAAGGAGTCGCAGCAGATAAACGTGGAGTTTGCGCGGCCCGAGCACTTCGTCCCGCCACTCGCCGGTGCCGCCGGCCGCCACCTCTTCATCGCCACGTTCGGCGGGGTCAGCTTCTTCCACTACGACCCTTACTCGCAACTGCTCTCCAAGGTCGCGCGCGGCTTCCGGCGTGACCTGGAAGACGCCCGCCACTTCATCGCCGCCGGCCTCGTCGACGTGGCCCGCTTCCAGAAACTCGCGGACGCTATTCCGGAGTCGGCCTTTGCCAGGTATCCCGCACTCTCACGCCACGCGGTGCTCGACGCCGTGACCGCATTCCTCGACTCCGTCGGACGGGAGTGAACCAGTGACGTTCTCGCCCGAAGCAGCTTGGCTTACCCGTCAAATGTGGCCTTGGCGGCAGCGAGATCGAACTGATCCGGTCTCCAGGAGTCGATCCAGCCCGGCTGTTCGTCCGGTTTCAATCCCCAGGGATCGTTGCCGGTATCGAGCCTCTCTACCAGCCGCCAGTATCCGTAGACTCCGCCACAGTCTTCCGGCGGCGCGGCGCGGCTGCCATCGACAAGGCGGCGCCGGAATCTATCCTCGGTCGCCACTCGCCGCCGCAGCTTCACGGCATGAACCCAGTTGTCCCCGAAGTCGTAAGTATAGCGGCACGTCATCGACACGCGCCGGAAGTGCTGCGTGAGCTTCACCGACGATGCATCGGGAATGTCGTCGCTGTCGTAACCCAGCATGAATGCGCTGGGGCCGGCGAGGGTTCGTCGATCCCGACCGCTCGTGCGGAACAACCACATGTGGTCACGGTCCCAGTCGAAACTGTCCTGAATCGCCTCGTGCAGATCGTCAAAGGTGTCGTTCGCGCCGAGTTGGAAGCGCCGCCAGATGCGTGGATCGATATCCAGCAGGGAGACCTCGAACTCAAGGTACGTATGCATGGCCGCCAGCATATCCGACAGCGACGGCTCCGCGCAGGCTCCCGGCTTCTGTAGGGACGCACGCGTTCATGAGTGAACCGTGCGGCTCATATTCCGCTTGCGGCGCGCTGGGACGTGCTTTTCGAGCATCGGCATCTGTCGTTTCATGAAGCTGTCGAACCAAGGCACGGTGAACGCCGTCTCGCCGCGGCGTTGGCTCCAGACCATGCCCTTGTTCACCAGTTGTTGCCGCACCGTTGCAACTGACGCTGCGCCCACGCCCAGAGTGGCGGCGATCTGTCCGGTCTTGTGTGGTCCGGGCCCGAGTTCGGCCATGGCGCGCAGGTACTTCTGCTGCAGTACGGTCAGTCGGTCGAAGCGCACGCGAAAGAAGTTGGCATCGAGGTGGGCGATCACATCGGGCGTCGCATCCGCTACTACTTCTGGCGAGATCGGACTTGACGGCGCGCGATTCCACACCTGGAATCCCCACTCCTGGATGAAGTAAGGGTAGTTCTGGGTCGCCTGCAGGATTGCATCGACGGCGTCGTCATCGAACGAGACTCCTTCGTTCTTTGCTGGTATCGCGATGGCTGCGCGCGCCGCATCGGAATCCAGCGGCCCGACTTCCGGATAATCGAACAGCCGCTCTGCGTAGGACTTGGCCTTGCCGGCAAGTGCGGCGACTTGCGGTAGTCCGGCACCGACGAACAGAAGCGGGAGGTTGCGTTGAGCAATCTCATGACAGGCCACCACAACGGCGGCGAGTTCGACGGACGAGAGATATTGAATCTCATCCAGGAACAAGCCTACCGCCGAACGCCGCTCGGCGGCGGCCTCCGCCACGGCTATCAACAGGGGCGGCAGGTCCTGCTCGAGGTTCCCGCTGTCACCCTCGCCGGGCGCCGGCTCGACGCTGAATTCGATGTCCCCGATCTTGACCTTGAACGCGTTGGCGAACCCGCGCAGTACGTTCACCGCCCTTCGCAGATGCCTTCCACCGGACTGGCGAACATCGAGGGCGTAGAGGATGCGCCGCAACTCGGGCGCCAGCAGGTCGGGCAGCACGCTCCCTTCAGGTGCCTCGACCTTGGCTGTCTGGAATCCCTTGTCATCCGCGAACGCGCGCAGTCGATTGAGCAGGACGGTCTTGCCAACGCCGCGCAAGCCCAGCAGGATGAGGCCCCTGGTAGGGCGGCGCCGGAGGACGCGGTCCATGTCAATGGTTACGTCTTCGATCAGCCGGTCGCGGCCTGCCAGTACCGGTGGCTGCAATCCGGCGCCTGGAGCGTACGGGTTATTGCGACGGTCCATCAATGACCTCGGTCGGTCGCGGGTAGATTACTCAATTTAATTAGTTTAATGCGTACCTCATTAAAGACAATAAATCAAGTAATAAACCGGATAGCGTCGGCACTATGGGCCGATGAGTTGGAGGCTGGGAGCCAGCCGCGCCAGGGGGTGATGGGGGCGGGCCCCTGGACGGCGAGGCGGTATTCGTTGGTGGACAGGGTGCCGGTCGGGGCGGACAGTTCGACGGTGATGCGGTAGCGGGCGCCGGGGGTCGGCGGGATGGTCCAGGCTACCTCGGCGACGGGTGCGAACGCCGAAAGCGGTAGCAAATCATTGACTCTGAGGCGGAAAAAAGGTCTACCTACCCCACGACACCACACCATGGGGAGGTAGACCATGAATACGGAAGGACTTATAACGGCCGCCGAGGGCCTTGTCAAGGAGTTGCAAGGGCGCATCAACGGCGGCCGGATGGATCTCCAGGAGGCGGAAGCCAAGATCCTTGAGATGGTGAACTGGATCGGCGACGAGATGGTGCAGGAAGTGGTAGCCGGACTCGCGGAGCCGACATCCGCCAACCAGATCACGGTTGGCGGTGAGGTGGCAGTGTTCGAGCGGGTGCGTAACCTGCGGTTCATCAACCGCTTCGGCGAAGAAGTGGTGCACCCGCGGCGCTGCTACCGGTACCGGCACCGGAGCGGAGGCGTGGCGCCGCTGGATGTGAAGCTGGGGATCGACGGGTGCTTCGGATTCTCACCGCTGATGACGTACCTGATCTGCATGCTGGGCGCGGATGAGTCGTATGCCGGTGCAGCGGCAAAACTGGAGGCGATGCTCGGGTTCAAGGTGAGCTCGACGGCGGTGCAGCGCACTACCGAGAAGACGGGAGAGCGGATACCCGATACCCCCGACGATCTAATTGATGAGCAGCGTCAGCGGCAGCCATGTTCCCTGATGGTGGTCGAGGTAGACGGAACGACGAGCCCGCAGATCACGGAGCAGGAAGGGATTACTGGTCTTGCCAGCCTCCGGGCGCCGACCTGTTACAAGGAGTGCAACCTGATAGTCATCGAGAAGCACGATGATGGCAAGGTGATCGACCGCTGGACCGGAGGACGCTATGGACCACGCGGTGAGTTTGCCGGCTACGCCGAGCAGGCTGGACTGCGAATGGGCTTCCTGGACGCTCCACGAACGCTGTTCCTCGGTGATGGTGCACACCACAACTGGGAACTGCAGCAGACCCACTTCCCCGGCGCGATACCGATCCTGGACTACTACCACGCGGCTGAGCACCTCGCCGATTACTGCAAGCTGCTGTCTGCTACGCTACGCGATGCCGTCGAGCGCAGCTTGTCCACGATGATGTGGGAAGGCGAGGTGCTGCAGATGATCCACGAGATGAAGCGTTCACTGTCGAAGGTCACCGATACTGACGAAGCGTGGAAGCAGATCAACTACTTCACGAACAACCAGGACCGTATGGACTATGCCCGTTACCGCGATCTCGGGTGGCCGATCGGCAGTGGCTTGGTCGAAGGGCAGTGCAAATTGGTTGTCGGTCGACGCTTCAAGGGCAACGGGATGAGATGGCGACCGCACGACAACCGCTGCGTGCTACGCACCCGTCTGGCTCTGCTCAACGGCGACCTCAAGCGCTATTTCAGTCCTCCTGACGACTGCGAGATCAAAGCGGCCTGATCGTGTCAACCCCTGTTACCGCTTTTGGCATTGGCACCCTCGGCGACCTTGGCGAGCGAGTTGGCGGCGATGCTGCAGGGGGATTCCTGCTCCAGGAGCGGGGCGCCGTCGGCGTCGCGGATCTGCCAGCGCAGCTGCCGTCCGGTTCCCCGAAGTCACCGCTGCCCTCCGGGTCGGTGGCGAACCTCCAACGCCCGGCGAGCGACCTGACCTTGTTATGGACAAGCACTCCAACGGTCCCCACGCCGAGTCGCTGCCACAACTTGGGTAGTCCGGTCCGGCAGTCCCTGCCGTCCGATTTCACGGAATCTGTGCACTGCACCAATCATGATGCACAAAATTGGCAACTTTCGTGCACTACGATGCAAACTAGGGCTGAGAATCCAGGGGCGGCGGAGGTAGGCTGTTGGCTTCAGGTCCTGCCCTTGACAGCGAATGCCCGCGCGGCACCCAGGAACAGGTCCGATACGGGATTTTCCCACATCACGTCGTCGGTCACCATTTTGCCTGCAGCGCGTATCTGCTGCGTTCCCGCCGCGATCGCTTGTTCGACTTTCGGATGGTCGAACTGACCAGGCAGCCCCATGTCCAGCGAGATGTCATGTACACCGAACTTGAAAAAGTCCAGCCCGTCTACGGTCAGAATCTCCGCCAAGTTGTCGAACCCTTCCTGCTCCTCGATCATTCCACAGATAAACATCTCTTCGTTAGCGCGGCGCATGTGCTCACTGGCTGAGTCGGGGACACCGTAGTAATCGCCACGGGCATTGCCGTAACTGCGCATTCCCCGGGGTGCGAAAAGACATGCTCCCACCAGTTGCTCGGCCTGCGCCCTGGTTCTTATATGGGGACCGATAATCCCCATGGCACCCCTGACAATGAAGCGCAAAATCGTGCTGGGCTCGACATCAACCACTCGCACGATAGGAGTTATCCCGGCCAGCTCCGCCGCCCGGCACATCGTCTCTACGTCACTCAAGGAGAAGGAACCGTGTTCGCAATCCACGAACACGTAATCGATCCCGGCTATCCCCATGACTTCCACCAGGTCAGGACTGCAAAACGGTATTTGCAGCCCCACCGCCTTCTCACCTGCCTTGACCTTGGCTAATATCTTGTTGGTGTGCATCTCGTTCCTCCTTCGCTTATTGGGCCTGGATTGCCAAGTGGCGCTCAAGTTGATTCAGGTTTGGTGGTCCGGGCTTCGCCTCTCCACTCTCCACCTTCTTCACCAGCTCGACCACAGTCTGGTTTAGCGGTATGGACACCCCCACGTCTCGGCCCTTGTGCACAACGTAACCGTTGAGATAGTCTATTTCCGTCCGCCTCCCCTTGATCACGTCCTGAAGAAGGGATGCCCGTGGCGGCACGCCCAGAAAACGCGCTTGGTCGGGGGTCACGCTTCTGTCACGCGAGCCCGATTCCACCTTGGCCGCCAAGGCGGTCAGCGCGTCAGGTGTGGTCGCTTCGGCAAACTCCTGAACGGAAACGCCATATATCGGCTCGACCTCAACCCCGAGCTCCTGCGCTACCAACACTACCTCCCGGCCGAGCACCATCCTGACAAGGGCGGCACGCTCCTGCTGCTCCTGGCTCAGTGAGGATGCCGCCGGTCCGAGCAGCCCGGCAAGAGCATTGCCCATGCAATTGACTACCATCTTGGACCACCGTGCCCCGCCAATGTTGCTCGTCACCTCGCTCGGGCCCACAGCCCTCAAGACGTCGGCTACGTTGCGAACCCGCGGCGTCGCTGCGCCGGAAAGTTCGCCAACGGCGAAGGTGTGAACAGTGATAGGCTCGGTGCGCACGACGCACCCCGGCTCGTACGTTGCCGCCCCCAACTGCACCACGCATCCCGCGGTGCGGTCGAAACCGACGACACTCGCCACCACCTCGTCGTTCAAACCGTTCTGCGCTGAAAGCATGAGCCCCGTGGGCTTCAGGTATGGTGCTATGAAGTGTGTCGCCCAAACGGTGTCGTACGACTTGACCGCCAGGAAAACCATATCGAACTGGTCCTGAAGGCCGCTTACCTCGCACAAGTGCAAGGCCTTGACCGGCACGGTGAACTCTTTCTCCGGATCCCTCACCGTAAGACCGTCGCGCTTCATCCTGTCCACATGCTCCGGCCACTGGTCCATCAACGTCACATCATGGCCCTTCAGTGCGAGGTAGGCCGCGATGCAACTGCCAACAGCCCCGGCTCCTAGTACTGCAATTCGGTTGGCCAGGTCATCACCTCCGTTTTGATATTGGCACTTAAATAGGATATTGTCAATTTCTCCACTTCAGTCGCGCAATATCATCCCTCCGTCCACGTGTATGCATTGTCCCGTCACGTTACGGGCGTCTTCCGAAGCAAGAAACGCCGCCATCTTGGCGATCTCTTCCGGTGTCTGCTCGCGGCCCAGCGGTACCTCTGCGGCACGCATATCCAGGTACACATCGTGCGGGTCCTTGTCGGCCAGTTCGGGGCTGACGCGGATCATCTCCTCGATCGGCCGGCGAACGGTTGGCGTCCATACCATTGACGGGCAGATTGCGTTCACGTTGATGTTGAAGGCAGAGACCTGGTGAACGAGCGCCTTGGTATATCTGAGCAATGCCGCTTTGCTCACCGGGTAGGCATTCGGGTATCCCAACCCTGCTACCCGTGGGGGGCGGCCGGCGTGTCCTGCAACGGAACCGATGTTGATTATCTTTCCGTACCGCCTTTCCTTCATATGCGGTATGACGGCCTCACAGCAATGCACAGGGCCCAACACGTTCACGGCAAGGACGACCTGCCAATCCTCATCCGTATCCATCCCGTCTTCATGAGACGTGCTCTTGGGGGCAGATACAACCGAGGCGTTGTTGACCAGGATGTCAATGTTGCCGAAGGTATCCAGAGCCATCTTGACAGCGGCGACCGCCGAGTCCCGCCTGGCAACGTCCAGTTGTACCACCAGAGGCTTGCGCCCCAGCATCTCTATCTCCTTGGCTACCTCACGTGCCCCTTCCGTGTCTATATCGGCTGCAACTATGTCAGCCCCTTGTTCCGCCATGATCAGACAGATGCTCCGGCCTATCCCCTGGCTTGCCCCCGTAACAAATGCTACCCTGCCTGCAAGGTCTCCAAGCACAATCATCTCCTACTATCGTTGTGTCAGTATGGTGGGACCATGATGCATGATGGTTCCTTGATTTTACCATCTTACAAGTTGCATGGCCAATCACCAACAATTTGAACAAAAGCCAAACAGCCCACAGAGGCGACGGCTGTTCGGGCTTCGTGCGGCTGCTCACCGCGGCCAGCGGCGGTCCAGGGCAGGGAGGTCCGGAAACGGGGCGTGCGGTTCAATCTGGTACCAGTAGGCGACGGAGGCGATGTCGTCGGCCAGGGGCTGGTACTTGCGGTTGGGCCACCAGCCGAGCGCCTGGATGGTCACGCGCAGGTCGCTGGCGAAGTGGATCGGGTCCACGAGGTGCCAGCGGTACAGGCTCCACTTGGACGGGCCGTCCTCCTCCGCGCACTTGTGCACGCCGACGTAGGCGGTGTGGTAGTTCTCGGGGAAGCCGTAGCTGCCGCACAGGTAGTCCTCGGTGCCGGTGCCGCAGATGGTCGGGAACCGGGTGTCGCCGTCCAGGTAGAACTTGATCTCGCCCTCGCCGAACCAGCCCTGCAGCACTGCCGGAACGGCATCGGCCAGTAGCAGTTGAACGCCGACTTGGGGTTGCAGATCACCGCCAGCGAATTGACCGGCGCGAAGCTGTTGTGCCCCACCGCGAAGAAGTCGGACACCGGCGTCTCGATCGACGGCGTCTCCTCGCCGTCCCAGTAGAAGCGGATGATGTGCGAGCGTCCCTTGGCCGGGTCGGCCACCAGCCAGATGTGCTGAATCACGCCCGGCCCTTCCACCTCTATCACGGTGTGGGTCGCGCCCGCCGGCACCTTGACGAACGGGCTTACCTTCCAGCCCTGCCCCAGGTCGCCCGCCGCATCGCTGAACGGCAGCGTCTCCGGATCGGGAACCGCCATCGCTCCCTTGCCCTTCTCCCCGGTGGGATTCTCCGGGCAGACCGACCGCGTACGCGCGCCGGAGAGCAGCGGCAGACCGGACAGTCCGGCGCCAAGCGCAAAGTTGCTCATCGCCGCTCCACTATACCCTGCCGGCGTTGGCCCGTCGCTCTGCGCCGTGGCTCGCGTGCCGGCGTCGACCTCCCGTCCAGCCGCGGGCCCAGTGGTTCTGCGGCAAAGTTGTGTGGACGACCGCCACGGCGAGCGGCTACACTGGATGCGGCCCGTGAGGAGGTGGCGCGATGAGTAGCGCGGCAGCGGCTCCGGTCGCGGTCGAGTACCCCGACTCGGACGGCAAGCCGGTGGCGGAGAGCGATTTCCAACTCAATGAGCTGATCTACGCGCGGGAAGGGTTGCGTATCTACTACCGCGACCGGCGCGGTCGCGACGACGTGTACGTGGCCGGCAATCTGCTGATCTACTATGAGCAGGGTAACCCCCGAGCCTCGGTTGCGCCGGACGTATTCGTGGTGATTGGAGTGGCGAACCACGACCGGAGGTCCTACCGGCTCTGGGATGAGGGGGCCAAGGCGCCGGACTTCGTGCTTGAGATCACGTCGCACAGTACGCGGGAAGAGGACCAGGGGCACAAGCGGGAACTGTATCGCCGGTTGGGCGTGAAGGAGTACTGGCAGTACGATCCGACCGGTGACTATCTGAAGCCGGTGCTGCAGGGGCTGGTGTTGGCGGCGGGCGAGTACGGGCCGATTGCCGGAGGTGAGACGCCGTCCGGACGGCTGGCGGTGGCGAGCGAGGTGCTGGGACTGGAACTGCACGTCACGGACGATGGGCTCCGGTTCCATGATCCGGACATGGGGCAGTACGTCATGTCGCACGCGGAAGCGGAAGCGGCGCGGGCGGCAGCGGAAGCACGGGTCGCGGAACTGGAGGCGAGCCTGCGGGGCCATGGCGCCCCTGCACGGTGAGCGGAGCGGCGACCGCGCCGGGCGCACGCCATTCCCGGCGGCATGCTGACGGGTGCTATCGTCAGCCGTGTTTGCGCGGCGATGCCCCGTGTGCAGTCTATGCGCCGAGTTCTTCTTGAACGATCGAAGGGCGTTTGTCGATCAGGGCGAGCAGCACGCGGGCGGATCCCTCCGGGCGCCTGCGACCTTGCTCCCAGTTCTTGAGTGTTCCGAGTGGAACGCCGATGCTTCTGGCAAACGCCGGCTGGGAGAGCCCGGTTCGGCTGCGGATCGAGGCGACATCCGGTTCGGGCACGTTGACGTCACGCACGTTGTACCCGGCTCGCGCACCGTGCAGGTACGCCTCTGCGTCCTCAAGACCGGCCATGATCTTCTCGAATGCGTTGCTCATTTTCGGCTCCGATAGTCCTCTGCCTGTGACAGCACCCTCTTTGCCGCCGCGAGGTATGCCGGGGTCTCCACGACGGTCTGAAGGCGAGCCCGCACGGTGCAGAAGATAGGCGCCACTGGCGTCGGCGTCAATGGCGCCTACGCGGGCATGCAGACAGAGAGAAGGATGTTGGAGTTATTCGAGGTCGTGCTCGGGGCGCAGGCAGCGGATCTCCTTGAAGGTTCGGTAGTCGCGGATGGTGGCGCCGTCGGCGAAGGTGGCCGCGTACAGGGAGGCCCGCGTGGCCGTGAGATAGAGGCGGATCGGTCGCTCCATGAAGGCGGCCGGGCTCGGATTGCCGCGCCAGCGAACCGGGGCGGCGGTTGCGTCGGCTTCCAGCGGTACGCAGTTGTGCAGTTCGAAGCCGGGAATCGGTGTCCCGTCGACGTTGCGCAGCTCTGCGCGGACGCTGCCGCCGGCGGGCGCGGCGTTCAGGAACAGGGTGGGGGAGCGGGTGGCGAACGCGCGCGTCAGGATCTCGGCCGGCTCGGCGCCGGCATCGAGGCTCAGGAAGCGGTCGGGCCGTAGCGACGCGGCGCCGATGCGGAACCGCTTGGAGGCGTACTCGTCGCCGTGCTGCCGCTCGCAGCCGGCGAAGTAGAAGCGGATCTCGTCGGCGAAGAACAGCGGAGAGGAGGCGGGCGAGATCAGGCCGGCGGTCCAGCCATCCGGATCGCGCGGCAGGAAGTTCTCGCCCTGGGCGGGCCGGTGCCAGCAGTAGCCGCCGCGGCTGAACGCCAGCTCGATGTCCCAGTTGCCGTTCATCTTGGTGGGGCCCAGGTCGGTCTCCCAGGTGGTGTAGCGGTGCAGCCAGCCGAGCACGTAAGCGCCGTAGGGGGTCATCTGCATGCTGTAGAACTGGGTCTGGATCGGATCGCGGAGGTCCGGCTCCAGGGCCAGCACCGGCCGCCGCCAGGAGAGAAAGTCCTCGCTCTCGCTGCGCCACACGCGCCGGTCCGGGCACGCGTCCCGGAACGAAGCGTGGTACCGGCCCGACGCCGGATCGCGGAACAGGCCGATGTGGCTGTCGCTGTCGGCGTGGATCAGCGGCTCGTCGCGTACCAGCTCCCAGTGGATGCCGTCGCGCGACACGTACCCGGCCAGGACGCCGCGCCCGCGGCGCGCGATCATCTTGTAGCGCTTCGCCTCGTCCGCCTCGTCGCGGTCCAGGATGACGCTGGGCCCGTGGATCTTCCAGTCGTCGTCCATCACGATGTTGGTGCCGGGGACCACGTCCAAGCGGGGCTTGCGCCACGCGTAGCCGTCGTCCGACTCGGCGTACAGGAGGTGGCTCACCGGCTTCGGCTCCTGCGTCGACGAGCTATACCACATCTGGAACAGGCGGCGATCCGGATCGTGCACCACCGAGCCGTACAGCAGCACGCGGTTGAACTCGTGCGGCAGCTCCGGCGCCACGATCGGGTTGCCCGCATGCTCGACCGGCCGGTTGAGCCGGCGCCGGAAGCCGCGCACGTACTCGTTCAGGCGATTGTCCAGGAACAGGAACTTGGTATTCATCGTTTCACCAGGCCGGGCGGGCCGGCGCGGGCTGGATTCGCCCGCGCCGGCCTCCTCCTCGTCGCCGAGCGCGGCAGCTACATGCCGGCGCGGTGCTGGCGGGTGATTTCCTCCAGCAACTGGTCGCCGCCGGCGTTGTGCCAGGCGGCCACGTAGTCGTCCCAGGCGGCAGCGATGTCGACCTCGCCGGCGATCGCCTTGAAGAAGAACTCGTCCTCCACCGTCTTTACCTCGGCGGCCAGGACCAGGAACTCCTCGTCGAGCGTCGGCAGGAACCCGAAGTCCAGCGACACCTGGTTGTCGATGATGTAGCTGTTCACCGGGTAGCGCCAGGTGTTGCCGCCCATGTACAGAAACTCCACCGGCGTAGGCACCGCGGTCAGCCGGAAGTAGGTGGCGCCCGACTGCATGAACGTTGCGGGTGCGGTCCAGCCCTCGGCCCGGATCGGGTCGCCGGCGTCGTTGTAGTCCCAGTGGGTGCCCTTGATGCCGTAGAACGCCGTCGCGAACACCTCGGTGTTGTTGTACATCTCATCCAGGATCTGCAGGATCTTGGCCAGCTTGTCGTCCGACACGTTGGCGCCGACTGACGACGGGCTCCACACGGCGCTGCGCGAGTAGGTGCCGCGCATGCCGCCCGGGCCTTCCGGCGACACCACGATCACCGGCTCCACCTCCTCGTTGTTGGCCTTCAGCATCCCCCACGCCTGGTTGGTGGACGGGTTGGTGAGCTGCGCCGACCACGACTCGAATGCGCCGATCAGCCCGTTGCCGAACTTCTGGCGCATCTCGGCGCTGTCGGTGACCACGAACTCCGGGTGGATCAGCTCGCGCTCATACCAGTCGTTGAGGTACATCAGCGCGTCCCGGTACTCGGTGCGGATCTGCGAGAAGCCGATGTCGTCGCCCATCATCTCCCAGGTGTTCAGCCGCACGCCGAACGCGCCCAGGATGTTGGGGAAGAACATGGCGCGGTCGCCGATCGAGCCGCCGCCCTGGTAGGGCATCAGCCCGAAGGTGTCGCGCTGGCCGTTGCCGTCCGGATCCTCGTTCCGGAACTTGAGGAAGATGTCCTCCAGCTCCGCGAGACTGTCGGGCCCCTCGTAGATGTAGGTGCCCGGCACCGGCGTGGTCGCGTAGCCGATGGCGTCCAGCCAGTCCTTGCGGATCACCATGCCCGGCCCCGCGGCGGCGATCGACAGCACGGCGGGAATGCCCATGTTCTTGCCGTTCACGGTGGTGCGGTGGTACAGGATGTCGCCGCCGAGCTTGAACGCCACCTTCATGTAGCGCGGCATGTGCTCCAGCAGCATCGCCTCCGGCACTTCTCGCACCGCGCCGATGTGCACCAGGTCCTCGCGCCAGCGCACGTTGAAGTCGGGGAGGTCGCCGGACGCGATGCGCACCCGCCACTGCTCCTCCTGGCCGTGCGTGACCTCGTAGCCCCACGGCTCCAGGTTGACGTCGAACAGCTCTTCCAGGTGCAGCTCCACCGGCGTGTCGCGCTCCAGCAACTCGCCGCCGGCGTTGGTGCCGAGCCAGGTGATGGTCATCCGCTCGTCCGAGCCTGTCGCTTCCTCGGTGCCGGCCGCCCACGCGCCCGGCGCGGCGAGCAGTGCCAGCAACGGCAGCATCCACAGCAGCCTGCGGATCCTCGGTGGCGATTCCTTCGCGAAATGACATGACGTTTTCATGGCATACCTCCTCCAAATGAGGTTCTCACCCGCGCTCCGGGCGGGTGGCGGCGGTCATCCCTTCAGGGACCCCACCATGATTCCCTTGACGAAATAGCGTTGAATGAACGGGTAGGCGATGATGATCGGCCCGATGCTGACGAACATGGTGGCCGCCTTCACGGTGTCCTCGGTCAGCGCCGTCACCGCGGTCTCCTCGGAGGCCAGCTCCAGCCACTCGGCGGCCTGGTTCTCGATCAGGATGCGGCGCAGCAGGAGCTGCAGCACGATCAGGTCGCGGCGGGCGGCGTAGATCATGGCGTCGAACCACTCGTTCCAGTGGTACACCACCGACCACAGCCCGACGGTGGCGATCACCGGCAGCGACAGCGGCGCGATGATCCGGGCCAGCAGGGTAAAGATGCCGGCGCCGTCGAGCACCGCCGACTCCTCCATCTCCGGCGGCAGCTCCTGGAAGAAGTTGCGCATGATGATGATGTAGAACGCCGATGC
Source organism: Spirochaetia bacterium (assembly GCA_965208575.1). Taxonomy (GTDB): domain Bacteria; phylum Spirochaetota; class Spirochaetia; order SZUA-6; family Bin103; genus Bin103. The sequence continues at coordinate 1,026,603 of CBDBOV010000005.1, forward strand.
GATGTTGGGCAGGATCAGCACGAAGCGGGTGTTGAGCAGGCCCATGCTCTTGAACCACAGGTAGGTGGGAATCAGCCCGCCGCCGAAGAACATCGTGAACAGAATGAACACGGTGATGGTCTTCCGGAACGGCAGCGTCATCTTCGCGATCCCGTAGGCGGCGAGCATGCACACCACCAGGGTCAGGACGGTGCCGGAGATGGCCCGGATCAGGGTGTTCATGTAGCCGATCGCCACGCTGTTCTTGGAGAACACCTCCCGGTACGACTGCAGGCTCGCCTCCTCCGGAAACAGCTTCAGGCCCATCTTGATCGCCGCCGCCGGGGTGCTGAACGAGTCCACCAGCATCTTCCAGAACGGGTACACGATCGACAGCGACACCAGCACCATCACGATCAGCACCGTCGTGTCGATGGCCAGGTCCTCGCCGGTCCGCTGCCGTCTCACGCGATCCTCTCCGTCCTCACCGCACCGCCCTCACAGCACCGTCCCGCGGGCGCCGAGCCGCTTCACCACCCAGTTCATGATCAGCAGCATGATCAGGCCGAGGATGTTCTTGCTCAGCCCCACCGCCGTGGTGTAGCTGAACTGCAGGTTCACCAGCCCCTGCCGGTAGACGTAGGTGTCGATGATGTCGCCCACCGAGTACACGATGGGACTGTACAGGTTGAAGATCTGGTCGAAGCCAGCGTCGAAGATCTCGCCGATGCGCAGCAGGAACAGCACCACGATCACCGGCAGGATGGCGGGCAGGGTGATGTGCACGATGCGCTGCATGCGCCCGGCGCCGTCGATCTCGGCGGCGTCGTACAGTTCCGGGTCGATGCCGGCGATGGCGGCCAGGTAGATGATCGAGCCCCAGCCGACGGTCTTCCACACGCCGGAGGTGACCACCACCATCATGAAGAAGAACGGGTCCTTCATGAACACCACGCGCTGATCGGTAAACAGCTCCAGCAGGTAGTTGACCGGTCCCTCGAACGACAGGAAGGAGCGGAACAGGCCGGCCGCCACCACCCAGGAGATGAAGTGGGGCAGGTAGCTGATGGTCTGGAAGGTCTTCTTGAGGCGCAGGTTGAACACCTCGTTGAGCATCAGCGCGAACACGATCGGGGCCGGGAACACGGTGGCCATCTTGAGCAGGCTGATGACGATGGTGTTGCGGAACACGCGCAGGAAGTCGGCGCTGCCGAGCATGCGTTCGAAGTACTTGAAGCCGGCCCACTCGCTGCCCCAGATGCCGCCGGTGATGGTGTAGTTCTTGAACGCCAGCACGATGCCGCCGATCGGGATGTACTTGACGACGATGAAGCAGACGATGGCCGGCAGGATGATCAGGTAGTAGGCGCGATGACGGTACATCTCGCGCAGCAGCGCGCGTGTTCTGTCCGAGGCGAACTCCATCACGTCCGCAGGCGGAAGCTGTACAGGTCCGCGCCCCGCAGGTGGAACTGCAACCGCACCGGGCGCCCGGCGGGCAGGCGGTCGCCGCCGCTCCAGCGCACGCCGTGGCGTACCCGGTCGGCGCGCAGGGCAGTGCAGTCGCCGGCGCCGAAGCCGTCCAGCGGCGTGCCGTCCGCCGCCAGCACGGCCACTGTCAGGCTGCCCGCACCGGCGTCTGCGTTCACCTCCAGGCGCCGCCCGCCGGCGTCGAGCGGCACCGTCCGCACCCAGCCCTCGAAGGCGCCGGCGTCCAGCGACACGAAGCCGTCCAGGCGCCAGGAGACGCGTCCGATCACGCATTGCTTGGGCGGCAAGGGGCCGCCGTGCATGGTGTTGATGCCGGTGTAGTAGTGCCACACCTCGTCGCCGTGCACTACCGGGCGGTCCGCCGAGCACAGGATGCAGCCGGCGTCGTAGCTGCCGCGCGGCCCGCGCGCGATCACCGGCGACCGGTCCGCGAACCGGTGCCAAGTGAGCCCGTCGCGGCTGTGCACCAGTTGCGCGGCGATCGGGCCCTCCCAGGGGCTCTGCTCGGTGCGCAGCTCCGGGTCGACGTCGCGCTCCAGCGTGGAGTGGATCATTACGTCGAACACCGGCAGGAAGCCCAGGAACTGGCCGCCGTAGCAGAATCCGGCCATGCCGTAGAACTCGCTGCGCTGCTCGTCGTCCTGCACCCACTCGTCGTCGCGTGCGTCGGGCGCCAGGATGGTGGTCGGCGCCGACCAGTGCTGGAAGTCGCTGCTGGTGGCTACCGCGATCAGGCGGCGTGCGAACCGGTCCGTGTCCCAGCGGCGGTGGAAGGCGAAGTACTCGCCGCCCTCGGGTTCGCGCGCCAGCGTGACCGTCTCCAGGATCTCGTCGCCGGAGTCCAGCACCGGGTTGGCCGGGTACTCGGTCCAGTCGATGCCGTCCGGCGAGTGCGCCACCCAGTAGCCGCGCTTCGCCTGCCGCCACTCCCACGCCATCATGCGGTAGCGTTCCTCAGCCGGCGCCGCGGGATCGACGATCACCGTCGGGCTGTGCTTGTCGAACATGACGATGTTGTTGTCGGTGGAGCCGTCGAACCGGTGGCGTCCGAGGTTGGGTTTCTCCCAGTGCACGCCGTCCTCGGAGGTGGCGTACAGCACCACGTCGCCCTGCCGCTCCTGCATGCCCGGCGCGCGGTGCTCGTTGCCGCGCCCGATCCGCGACAGGTACCACATCCGAAAGCCCCCGCCGTCCGGGTCGTGGTGCACCGAACCGTAGACGTACACCCGGTCCCCTTCCCACGGCCGGTCCGGCACCAGCACCGGCCGCTCCAGTCTCCGGCCGGGATGCAGCGTGCGCACCAAGCCGCGCACCGCGGCCACGATGCCGTCGTCCACGAACAACTGAGGAACATCGGTTGCTACGGTTGCCGGCCGGTCCATGGAACCCATAAGCATAGACCCACGCGCCGCACCCCGCAAGCTTGGGCGAGGGTCGTCGAGGTCGTCATGCCGGGAGGCACGCCAGATGCGCTCCAACAGGTCACGGCGCCATGCTGCGGCATCACCTCGGCGCCCGGATCTCTTCGGGGGCGCTACCTTCCCGGAACCGGGCGGACCACGATAGGATAACGCCAATGAACACTGAAGCACACCGCACGGGCATGACCGCGGTCTCACCCGCCGACGGTCCGATCGGCGTCACCGGCGCAAGCGGGTATATCGGCTCCTGGATCGTCTACGATCTGATGGCGCAAGGCTACCGCGTCCACGCCTGCGTGCGCGACTTGAATAATCCTGCGAAGGTCGAGCATCTGACCGCGCTCAACAACAATCGCGACCTTCGTGGGGAGGTCGAGCTGTTTCGTGGCGAGCTGTTCGAGCGCGGCAGCTACGACGAGGCGTTCGCAGGTTGCAGCGCGGTGCTGCACGCCGGCGCGACAGTCGGATACAACCGTGAAACGCCGCAAGAGGTGTACGACGGCTGCTTCACCGAGAACGACCACGTGCTCGCCGCGGCGCGAAAGTCCGGCAATCTCAAACGCTTCGTCTTCACCAGCTCGTTCGCCGCCGTCAGCCATCCGCGACCGGCAGGGTACGTGTTCACCGAGAAGGACTGGTGTGGCGACAACCTCGAGGCCTATCGCGGTAGCTGGACCGAGGATCGTATTCCGGAAAACCGCGATCTCGCCTACGCCATGGCCAAGGCCAACACCGAGCGCATGATCTACCAGGCGGCCGAACAGGACGGCAGCTTCGACGCGATGGCCATCCTGCCGGTGCACGTGATCGGCCCGCTGATGAGCGCCAACCATGACCAGGGCTGGAGCTGGCAGAACTGCATGAAGTTCATGATGGCGGGGCAGCCCTACAAGAAGACGCCCGGCGGCCGCATGCTGTGGAACATCGTCGACGTGCGCGACGCGGGCAAGGCGCACCGCCTCACGGCCGAGAGCACCACGGCGACGAATGGGTCGCGCTACATCCTGGCGGCCAGGGACCGCTCCGGGGAACTCTTCACCTGGCAGTTGCGGCAGCGCCTCCACCAGCTGTTCCCGGGGGTGCAAGAGATAGGCGGCGAGGAGATGGATGGCGATCGGCCCGCCAAGGACACCCACGATGCGCCGCGCTCGTATTGCCTGCTGGCGATGCAGGAACTCGGCCTGGTGCCCCACGACGCCGACGACACCATCCGCGCGACCATCGATTCATACTACGGGCTCGGGCTGATTCCCGTATAGGAGCGTTATACGGACCCGGCGCCACCGGCATCGGCGCCGAGACGCCCGCCGCCCCGCAGCCGTGGGTCGAGCAGATCCCGGAGGGCATCGCCGAACATGTTGAGACTGTACACGACAATCGTCAGGAACAACCCCGGCCACAGCGCCAGCCAGGGCGCCTGCTCCATGTACTGTCGCCCTTCCGTGCTGAGCAGGCTGCCCCAGTCGGGACTCCCGGGGGGCAGCCCGAAGCCGAGGAAACTCAGCGAAGCCAGGCTCAGGATGTGGCCGCCGATGCTGATGCTGAACACGATGATCACTACCGGCATGATATTGGGCACGACATGTCGGATCAGGGTCCCCGCTCTGCGCTTGCCGATCGCGCCCGCCGCCAGAAAGTAGTCATTCTCCTTGATCGCGATCACGGCGCTTCTGATTACTCTGGAGCCGCCGATGCCGCCGCTTATCCCCATGACCAGTATGATCTGTAGTATGCCCGGCCCCACTATCGACATGATGGTCAACAGCAGCAGCAGGCCCGGAAAGACTATCCAGGCATCGACAAACCTCTGCACCATGATGTCGAACTTGCCGCCGAGGAATCCGGAAGTGCCGCCGATCAGGGTACTGATCACCGTACTCAGAGCGGTGATGGACAGGCCGATCAGGATCGACAGACGACCCCCCAGGATCAGGCGGCTCAGGAAGTCGCGCCCGACGTGGTCGGTGCCCAGGAGATACTGGGCGGATGAGGGCTGAAGCCGGTCTCGCAAGTGGATTTCGGCAGGGGGATACGGGGTCAGCGCATCGGCAAAGATCGCCACCAGGATCCAGACCAGGATGATCAACGCGCCGAACGCCCCCAGGGGCTTCTCCTTTACCAGCCGGACGAGGAACTCGGTCAGTCGGCCCCGTCGTTGGGGCTCACCGACGGCGGCTGGCGCCGCTGTGGCGTGGCTCATGGTTATGCTTTCCTCACCGGCGACTATCGATACCGGACCCTGGGGTCCAGGTAGGGATAGACCAGGTCGGTCAGGAGAATGCTCAACATCACTATGGAGGCGTAGAACAGGTTGACTCCGGAGACCACCGTGTAGTCGCGGAGTTGCAGGGCGTTCAGCAGGAGACGGCCGATCCCCGGCAGGTTGAAGATGTGCTCCATGATCACCGAGCCTCCGATCAGAAGCGGCAACTGCATGCCGATCAGGGTCACGACCGGGATCAGCGCATTCTTGATGGCGTGTCTCACAACCACCACCCGCTCGGTGAGCCCCTTTGACCAGGCGGTGCGCACGTAATCCAGCCGGAGCACTTCCAGCATCGTGGTGCGCATCATCCGCATGGTGCTGGCAGAAGCGGCGGTCCCCAGAATCAGGCTGGGGATGAGGAGCACGCCGAGATTGCCCAGCGGGTCTTCGCTGAGCGGAACCCACCGCATCGGGGGCGACCAGCCCCACCAGATGGCCGGGAAGATCATCACCATCAGGGCCAGCCAGAAGTTGGGCGCGGCCAAACCGAGGATGGCGAGCGAGCGCCCGGCGTAGTCGGCGACGCTGTCCTGGCGCACCGCCGAATAGATGCCGACCGGCAACGCGATCACCAACCCGATGACGATGGCCAGGATACCCAGTTCCAGGGTGACCGGCAGTCTCTCGATGATCCCCTTCTCCACCGGCCAATCCCCCATCAGCGAAGTGCCAAGGCTGCCGTGCAGGAAAATACCTCCCATCCAGCGTCCATACTGCACCCAGACCGGCACGTCCAGTCCCAGCATGCGCTCCAGCGCTTCCCGGTCGAACCCCTCCCCGGTACCGCCGGCCACCACCGTCATTGACTCCATGACGTCGATCACGTCGCCGGGGATGAAGCGCACCGAGAGAAACACGATGATGCTCACCAGGAACAGGGTGGGGATGATCAGTAATATCCGCCTGATGATATAGGCTCTCATCTCGCACACCTCATCGCGGCGTAATCCGAAGTGGACCGGGCAGGCAGTTCTTCTGCCTTGCTGCCCGGTCCACTTCGCGTACTTCCCGTCGGCCTGCTACTGGCTCATGGCCTTCACTTCCTGGTCAATCCAGAGCCGGGCGTAGATGGGAGCGCTGTTGCACTGGTTGCACAACTCGCCTTCACCGTTGTAACCGATGACCCATGGCTGCGCCGCGGTGAACTGCGGGATCTTGGGACCCCATATGATCTCGTGCTTCTGTATCATGAGCATGTCGCACTCTTTGACCAGCCGCGCCTCCTCCTCATAGCTGGTGGCGGCCATGATCGCTTCATGCAAGGCCGTTTGCGCCGGATCATCCGGAACCTTCATGTAATGCGTCGCATCCGTATAGCACATGCCGGCAGGAGGATAGTCCAACCCCAGGAACCCCATGGCCAGCCCGGGCCAGGACGCGTCCCTGGCCTGGACCATCCAGGAAGGATGGTCCATCGGGTCCTTCTCCGCAGCAATGCCAACCTCCGCCAAGTAGGCTATGACGATGTCGTAATAGCCCGTATCGTGGTAGGAACCGACGAATACCATGGGCAGTTCGAATCTCGTGCCGTCCTCGCCGCGCGGATACCCGGCCTCGTCGAGCAGCCGTTCGGCACCCTCCGGGTCATAGCGCCAGTATTGCTTGATCTCCTCCGGCCACTCTTCGAACGGGTTGTTGTACCCGCCGAGGATATTGTCCCCGACTCGCCCTTGGGGCTCCCACTTGCCATAACCCTGGAAGTAGGTATCGTTGATGGTCTCAAGGTCCAACGCCATCTGTATGGCGTGGCGCACGCGGATGTCGTCGGTGGGCGAGGGCACGAAAGGATTGTAAGCCCGGTAACTGTAGTTGGACCGATAATCCCACGGGTAGAGCCTGATCTCGGGGTTGGTCTCCTGCAGGCTTTCCGCCATTTCGACATTGGCAAAGGAAGCCGCCGTGATGAGCATGTCAAGCTTGCCCGAGCGCAGTGCCGCGGCGACGGTTGCCGGTTCCCGAATGATCAGGTTCGTCAACTCGTCGGTATAGGGCAAGCGGTTCTCGGGGTATTTCTCGTCGAAGCCCCAGTAGTTGGGATTCCTGGTATAGGTAATCGAGCTCTCTTCGACCCAGTCCGTTATCTCATAGGGCCCGGTGCCCACCAGGTTCTGCCAGTCCGCTCTGTTGATGTTGCCGTCTCGCTTGATTACCTCGGGGGGCATCATGTGCGCATTGTTGGCGATCTTCAACGGCCCATCGAGGATGGGATGCTTCAACTTGAACACCACCGTTCGTTCGTCGGGGGCCGTTACCGATTCGAGCGGCAAGGCCGCGCTGCGACCGCCCGCATAGCTGGGGCTCGGTTCGGTAAAGCCACTGCCCAGACCGAGAAAACGGTGATAGTTGAATACGATGTCATCGGCAGTCAACTCCCGGCCGTTCATCGGTTCCTTGTCGTGCCAGTGAACGCCCTCGCGGATGCGGAATACGTACGTCAGCGGGTCGGAAACGTCCCAGCTTTCCGCGAGCTGACCGGTCAGGACCGAGGTCGGCAGATACACCGGGGCAAAGTCGAACGTGTCCCGGCTTATTCCCCAGTCCGCGATGGCGAGCGTCTCGTTGACGCCGCCGATGAAATACGCCGCCCCGCAGCAATAGGCTGCGTCTATCGAGTTCTCTGCATATCCCGGCTGGGAATAGGTGATTGTCCCGCCGTATTGTGGCGCGGTCACCATCTTGCCGGTGGTGGGGTCGGTCACCATTTCCTTCTCGGCGGCGGCCGCCGGTGCCTCTTCGCTGGCAGCGGCCCAGAGGCCGGTCGCGGTCAGAACGAGGACCAACGCAACCGCGAAGGTCTTTGTTGCAGTGTGCATAACTCACTCCAGATGTGTGATTCCGAGAGCAGTGCGTGGCGAATTGCCGCTCCCTGCGCTCTCAGCGCCCGCAACGCGGGCGGCAAGCAGAGACGACAACGTGGAGCCGATGGGGAACTGTGCCGCGCGCGGCGTGTGACTCACGGGTGCACGCCGCGCGCGCGTTGAGGTTCTTTGCGTATCAAGTGCACCTCCTGAGCGCCGGAAATCGGCGGGGTGTGGCGAATGTGATTGACTGGCAACGGCGGCCGGCGGTCGGTTCTGCGACGGTGAGTCGGGGAGCGGGACCCAGGAGGTTTGCGATGGTAAGCGAACGAAGGTGGACTGAGCCGGTGCCGCGCGGAGCCGGCCGCGGCCCCGGCGCTGCCGGCGAAGGCGCCCGAGCGGCGATCAGCCGTGGAGGTTAAAGGTTTCTCGTATAAAGAGTTGCCCCCCGGGGGGGGGGGGGGGGGGGGCGAGGGGCGTACCGGTTGCGTCAACTGGTAGCAGTTCTGAGTGCTATGGTCGCGCATGGTCGGCATGGGTCCGAAACCCCTCAGTCAGTGACCATGCACCATCCGATCCCGTCCGTCAACTGCTCGTTCTGCGCGTCTCTGCGCGTCTGGGTGGTCCGGGTGCGTCCCTACAACTTGTACATGAACCCGCCGCCGACCTCGATGGTCTCGCCCGTGATGAAGCGGGCGTCCGCGGAACTGAGGAACAGGATCATGTTGGCGATGTCATCGGCCTGGAGCTGGCCGTCCAGGACCTGCAGCAGGTCGCGCAGTCCCTCGAGCCAGTGATGGCCCTGCTTGTCTACGATGAGCTGCGGACGGATCGCATTGACCCTGATGTGGTGCGGCCCGCCCATGCTGGCGGTGACGCGGGTCAGGCCTTCGAGTCCGGCCTTGGACGCATAGTAGCTAGACACGTCGAAGCCCCCACCAACTTCCAGGAGCCTGGTCGTAAAGCCGCCGCCGGCGGCCCCCGACGATATGTTGGTGATGACCCCGCCTCCGGCTTCCACCAGGTGCGGCCACACCGCCCGGGTCATGTAGAAGGGACCGGTCAGGTTGGTACCGACAACGCGATCCCAGGTCTCGTTGTCTTCCAGCCGCATCGGTTCCCCGGCTCTGCCGCCGAGCGCGCCGCCGCCGGCGTTGTTCACCAGTATCTGCACGCCGCCGTAGGCTTCGACCGTCTGCGCCACCGCGGCCTCGACCGAAGCATGGTCGCTTACGTCGCAGGTCACGAAGGTGGCGTCGCCGCCGGCCGCGCGAATCTCGTCCTGCACGGCTCGACCCTTGTCCTGCCCTCTGGCCAGCAACGCGACCTTGGCGCCCGCGCGCGCCAGTACCTTGCCGGTGGCTTCACCGATCCCGCTGTTGCCGCCGGTAACGATGGCGACCCTGCCATCCAGTCTGTGTGCCCCATCCGGTCTGTGTGCCATTGTGCCTCACCGCCTCGTAGATCCCACGCCGGGTCGGATACTTCAGCATACTCCGGATCGAACAGCGGCGAGAACGCCGGCACGACCGGTTCGGTTTGCCCTGTTTGCACCAACTGCCAGAACTGTCAGGTGGAGGGCACACGGACCAGCCGGCTTCGCGTATGCTGAAAGCGTCCAATGCACGACGAGAACTACAAGCGGATCTTCGCCTCCCCGCGCGTAATCGAGGATCTCCTGCGGGGCTTCGTCCCCGGCGACTGGCCGCACGACGCCGGCGCCCGGCATGGCGCCAACGGAGCTGAGCCAGCGCCGCGGATTCGCCGCGCGCAGGTAGGCTGTCGAACCGGCCCTTCAACCAACCACCATGACGCCCTTGTGTAGTGCCGCTGCAGGCCGGCCGGGCCGGGATAGCGAGGTTCGGTCGACAGGCGGGAGTGATGTCCGGGCTTCCCTGTCACGGAGTGTTCGTGCAGACTCTCACGCGGTATGAGCAAGGCGACCCCGACCCTGGAGATTCGCGCGCACCTGGAGCGCGAGTATGAAGACGTGTACACCTCGGAGGTGCTCGACGCACTGCACGCCCTCGCCGGGTTCAACGAGCAGCGCAGGCGGCTGATGCGCGAGCGCATCGAGCGGCGGAGCCGGCGGGCGCGGGAAGGGGAGCGCATCGGCTTCCTCTTACCCGGCGCCACCATCGCCGGCACCGGCATCGGTGTGCAGGCGGCGCGCGTCGGCCGCTTCGCCGGCAGCGAGATACCGCACGACCTGCAGCGGCAGTGGATCCAGGGCACCGGCCCCGGCGCCAAGCCCAATACGCCGGTAGCTCGCAGCATCCGCAACGTCGCCTACGCGCTGCTGTCGGGGGCGGACGGCTGGATGTTCGACGGCGAGGATGCGCTCGGCCAGATCACCACCATGTCGCTTGACAACCAGCGCAACCTGCGCCTGGCGATCGCCGGCGACGACGTGTTCCTGAACGCCGCCGAGCAAGTGGCGGTCGGCATGAACACCTGGGGACAGAGCTTCTTCGGGCGCGCCATCGTCGACGACTGGCGGGCGCAGTTGGCGTTTACCACCAAGATCTTCCGCGCCCGCGGCCTGCACCTCGACGACCGCCACGTGCGCGAAGCGGGCGGTAGCGGGTTCTCGGCCTCCATCGTGGACGCCGTGATGTACGTGACCAACAACCACCGCCGCCTTGCGGAGCAGGGATCGTCGATCGTGCTCTACCTGCCCAAGATCCAGACCGCCGAGGAGGCGGCGCTGTGGGGCGCCATGCTCGACGCCCTGGAGGGCCACCTCGGCATCGCCGCGGGGTCGATCAAGGCTTACGTGCTGGTCGAGCAACTGGAGGCGTCGTTCCAGCTCATGGAGATCCGCGCCGCCCTCGGGCAGCACTTCGTCGGCTTCAACACCGGGCGCTGGGACTACATCAACAGCGTCGCCGACGCCATGGCGTGGGACGGCTCGTTCATCAACCCCAACATCGACGCCATCCTGATGACCTACGGCTACATGCGCAACTACGAGGACCGCGTGCGGCGCGCCGTAAACACCGCGGATCAGAACGGCAACTACGCGCTGTGGCAGGGCGGCATGGAGCCCAACATCCCGGTCGGTTCGGAGGCTGGCGTGGAGGCGTCGATGAACAAGGCGGTGGCCGGCGGCGAGCGCGAGCAGCAGGCGGGCGCGAGCGGCAAGTGGGTGGCGCACTGGAAGATGGTGCACATCGTGCGCCCGGTGTGGGAGCGGGCGGGGGCGGCCAACCAGCTCGGGCGCGCGTTCCCGGCGCTCACCTACACCGACGCGGACGCCGCCGGTCTGACCGAGCTGGAGGAGGCGCCGCGCACGGTGCGCGGGGCGCGCGACCTGCTGAGCGTGGCGCTGCAGTACGGCAACGCGTTCGGGCAGGGCATGCAGGCCGCCGCCCTGAAGCCGGCCGACTCGTTCGGCGACGACGACGTGCTGTACCTGATGGAGGACATGGCCACCGGCGAGATCCGCCTCAGCATCCTGTGGGAGTGGCTGCACAAGGGCGCCGCGCTCACCGCGGACGACCCCGACACCGGCCTGGCCGCCGGCACCCGCTTCACGGCGGAGATCTTCGAGCGCCTGCTGTCCGAGGAGTACGGCAAGCTGCAGGCCGCCGACAACCGCGACGTGCACGACGACTCCAAGCGCACCACGCTGCCGGTGGCGCGTGAGATCGCCGACGTGTACGTGCTCGACGGGGTAAAGACGCCGTGGTATATCGACCTCCTGAACATCAACCTCAACAACCACGACCTGGCCGAGGCCAAGCGGCGCATCGCGAGCTACGTGCAGGCGTTCCACCGCGACGGCACCCGCATCACCGAGAACCTCGACTTCGCCTAGGCTTCCGGTAGTGCCATGATCTACGGCGCACTCGCCGACGGCGTCCTGCTCTTCCACTTCGCGTTCATCGTGTTCGTGGTGGCGGGCGGGGCGCTGGTGCTACGCTGGCGCTGGGTGGCGTGGCTGCACGTGCCGTCGTTCCTGTGGGGCGGGGTGATGGAGCTGGCCGGCTGGATCTGCCCGCTCACGCCGCTGGAACTGCACCTGCGCGCCCTGGCCGGCGCCGGCGGCTACGAGGTGCGCTTCCTGGAACACTACCTGCTGCGGCTCATCTACCCCGGCAGCCTGACCCGCGGCATGCAGATCGCCATCGGCATCGGCGTGCTCGCCATAAACGCTCTCATCTACGCCCGCCTCCTGCACCGGGCGCGGTCGCGCGCCCACACCGCAACGGAGCGGGCCGGTATCCGGAGGAAGTTCGGGAAGCCAGTTGCCCAGCAACGACCGCACTTGACTCCTTGAAGATAAGTATGAGTCACCTTCCGGCGGTCCGCTACTCCTCTGGGTGGGGCTGCCGTTCCAGCCGTGCGCGCAAGCGCACCAGTAGGTCCATCTTCTCATGCAGCACTGCCACGATAAGCGGAACTTCGTCTTCCCGCATCTGCGCAAACACGTAGTGGTGTTCACAGCGCGAGACGCAAATGTCGGACCGGTGCTCGAAGACGGGTCTGGTCAGGGTCTCACCAGCGCCGATCCCCTTGAGGTTGTTCTCCAGCACGGCTTCGTACCGGCCCATCTGGGCGAGGCCCCAGGTCTTCAACGTGTAGAGTGCGATGTCGTGCAGGTCGGCTTCGGCGTCCGGAGTGAGTTCGTAATCAGGCATCCGGGCTCGGGCCGGCCGTTTGGCGAGCCTGTCTGAAGATGCCTCCGACCGTTCGCTTGCTCGTGCCCTGTGCCGTCGCGCGGTCGATACGCTTGTCGAGCAGTTTCTCGAGCTCGGACAGATCGGCGTCCTGTGCCTGGTCGCCGATCGTCCGCGCGAGTACGAAGTGCTTGACGGACTGGCCGTTCAGCGCGGCCAGCGCCTTCAGTTTCCGGTGCTCGGCCTCGGTGACGTCGATGGAAATGCGGCTCATGGCGGTCTCCCTACTGTGGTGCTTCCAGTATCGCACCAATACCCACATTTTATCAAATTGTGGGTTTCTTCTGCTGCCGGTGGACGTGCGCCGGTCAAAGCGTGTACGCAGAGTCCGGGAGAGCACATGCCGCGAGAGTTGATCGCTACCGCGCCGCGCACACCGGAGTTGCGCGCCTACGAAGAGCCGCCGCTGGGGCCGGACGAGGTGCGCCTGCGGAGCGTCTTTTCCACCGTCAAGCATGGCACGCAGTTGCGCGCCTACCGCGCCGACACCATGGATGCCACCCAGCCGTTCGACGCGGAGCTGAAACTGCACCGTCGCACTGGGACGCGGGCCGCCCACGGCATGAAGCCGCGCTTCCCGATGGCGCTCGGTACCGTGGCGGTGGGCGAGGTGATCGCCGTGGGCGGCGCCGTCGAGTCGTTCGCCGTGGGCGACCGGGTGTACGGAAACCTGTCGATCCGCGAGACACACACGGTCGCGGCGGAACGCCTGCACTTGGTGCCGCCGGCCATGCACCCGCACGCGGTGGTGTGCGGCGATCCGGCGTGCGTCGCCCTGTCCGGGGTGCGCGATTCGACCCTGGGCGTCGGCGACCGGGTGCTGGTGACCGGGCTCGGCGCGATCGGGCAGCTGGCGGTGCAGACGGCGCGCCTGCAGGGCGCCGCCTGGGTGGCGGGCGCCGATCCGATACCGCGCCGGCGCGCCCTTGCCGAACGCCTCGGCGCCGACCTGGTGATCGACCCGCTCGCCGAGGACACCGGTCTGGTGGTCAAGACCGCTACCGGCAAGCGGGGCGCCGACGCCGTGATCGAGACCAGCGGCAACTACGCCGGCCTCAACGACGCCCTGCGCGCCGCCGCCTACGGGGCGACCGTGGTGTCGGTGGCCTACTACCCGGGCGAGGGCCGCGGCCTCAGCCTGGAAGGCGAATGGCATCGCAACCGCATCAACCTGATCTCCAGCCGCGACGTCAGCGCGCCGCACCGCCTGTTCCCGCGCTGGGACGCCGCCCGGCTCCATGACGCCGCCTTCGCGCTCCTGCAGCAGGGCCGGCTGCGGGTGGACGGCCTGCTCGACCCGGTGGTGCCGTTCGAAGACAGCGCCGCCGCCTACCGCGAGATCGACGAGAATCCGGCCGCAAGCATCAAGCTCGGCGTCACTTACGCGTAGCAGCGGTTCCGCTGCTCCTGCGTGGCAGCCAGCGATCGTGACGATGAAGCGGGTCGGCGATCACTGCCCCTCGTGCAGAGAGGTCAGTGCGGGTGGGAAGATGTCGGCAAGTTCGGCGTCGACGCTGCGCAGGACTGCCGTGCACCGTTGGTACACGCGGCGGAAGCAGTCGTCGTACTGCTCGCGGCGGGCGGGATCGGGGGTGAACCGCCGCTGCACGCGGTATACGCGGCGCACGGCGGTCTCGTAGTCGGGGTAGATGCCGGCGGCGATGCCGGCCAGCATGGCGCCGCCGAGCGAGGCCGCCTCCTCGGTGTCGAGCACCTCGACCGTGCGACCGGTGACGTCGGCGCGCAACTGGCTCCAGAACGGCGAGCGGGCGGCTCCGCCCACCGCCACCACGCGTTGCACGTCGGCGCCGAACAGGCGTTCGAATTCGTCGATGCGCGCCCTGACCTCGTAGCAGATCCCCTCCAGCATGGCGCGCACGAAGTCGCCGCCGGTGTGCGAGTCGCGGATGCCGAGGAAGGCGCCGCGCACCGCGGGGTCGGTCGGCGTGCCGCGCACGTTGGGCAGCCAGATCAGCCCGCGCGCCCGTGCCGCCGCCTGTTCGGCGCCCGCCAGCAGCAGGTCGTAAACGTTGTTTCCGGTCCGTGCGGCCTGCTCCCGCACGTCGCCGCCGAACCGTTCCAGGTACCAGTCCAGCGCGGTGGCCCCGAACAGGATGCAGTCCATCACCTGGTAATGGTCGGCCAGGGGATGCGGATAGACCGGGATGGCGGCATCGTGCGCCGCGTCGGACAGGCGCGCTTCCGGCAGCACGCCGAGCATCACGTCCGCCGTGCCGGTGGAGTTGAGCACCGAATCGGGCCCGAGCACGTTTGCCGGCAGCGACGTACAGCCGTGGTCATGGCCGCCGGTGGCCACCACGGTTCCCGGCGCGAGGCCGGTGACGGCGGAGGCGATCCCGGTCACGCCGCCCACCGCGGTGCCGCTGGGATAGGGCACCGCCATCAAGCCGGGGTCGAGGCCCGCCGCGGCGAACAACTCTTCCGACCAGCACTTGCGCTGCACGTCGAAGCCCATGGTGCGGCTGGCAATCGAGTAGTCGGTGGCGTACACGCCGGTCAGCTTGAACATCACGTAGTCTTCCACCACCAGCCAGCGCCGGGCGCGCCGGAACACTTCCGGCTCGTGCTCGCGCAGCCACAGCATGGCGTTCAGCGAAAGGAAAAAGCTGACCAGCTGGCCGGTGATCCCGTACACCCGGCGCGCGCCGACCTGGTCGCGCCACCACTGCGCCTGCGGCTCGGTGCGCCGGTCGAACCAGCAGATGGCCGGGTACAGCCAGTTGCCGCGCCCGTCGACCGGAATGATCGGCTCGCCCATGCCGACCACCGCCAGCGCCTTGATCTGCCCGGCGTCGGGTACCTGGCCGACCACCTCGCGGATGTTGGCGACCGTGGCCTGCCACAGCGCCTCCGGCGAATACTCCGCCCAGTCGGGATTGTGAGGATGCGCGTGTTCGGCCACGGTAGGCCGCGACGCGGCCGCGACGCGCCGTCCCGCCACGTCATACAGGTTGGCCTTCAGGTTGGTGGTGCCGATGTCGATGCCCAGCAGGTAGGGCGGCTCGGTTGCGGCCTTCACGCCGTATCGCTCCGCGTTGCGCGCGCCACGTCGGCGGCCAGGCGCGTGACCAGGTAGCCGTGCGGGTCGAGGATGCGGGCCACGGTCACGTCGTCGGTGAGGGCGCCCTGGCTGACGGCGGCGCCGTCGGCCGCCAGCCGGCGGCGAATGGCGGCCAGCTCGGCCACGGCGCGTGGGCCGCATGCCACGCAGGTGCCCCAACCCAGGTAGTCTCCGAAGCCGCTGGCCGCCAGCGGCACGGCCGGTGGGCGCAGGTCCCAGCGCTCGCGATACACCACGCGGTCATCGTGGAGCACGGTGAGCCGATAGGCAAGCCGGTTGAACGCCCAGCGTTCCCCCATCTGCGTGCGTCCGGGGCAGCCGCTCTCCACCAGCAGGCACTCGCCGCCGGCGGCAACGCACACGACGGTGGTCTGCGCCACGGCGGCGCCGGCAAACGGAATCAGCGGCGGACCGGCAATGCGCAGGTAGCTGCCGCCGCCCACCCGCGCTGCCAGTTGCAGGTGGGAAACACCGCCACCGGCTTCGGACTCTTCCGGCGCACCGGAACCGCCGTGCGAACCGGGACCTCCGTGCGACCCCGGTCCTTCAGGCGAACGCGTTGCTCCAGGCGAACGCGTTGCTCCAGGCGAACCAGTTCCTCCAGGCGAATCCGGTCCTCCGGGCGAACCCGGTCCGCCGGGAGCACCCGGTCCTCCGGGCGAACCCGGGTCACCGGGAAGGCACAGGGTGCTTGCCGGCGGGGCCCAGGTCACCTCGGCGCCGTCCGCGAGCGCGACGCGCTGCAGGTGGCGTTCGCCGTTGCGCAGGCCGCCGCCCTGGTCCACCGGCGCCGCCAGCAGGCCGCCGCCGGGGCAGGGCAGCACGTTGACGAATAGCGGCGCCCGGTAGCGCGTCCGCCAGCGCCGCCCCTCGGCAGTAAGCCGCACCTCGCCGCGGCGCACCGCGTCAGTCACGGCGTCCGGTCCCGGCGTGCCGCGCAGGTGTCGATGCCCCGATGTCGGCACTCGCCGCATCGCTCACCGGGCGACCGAGCCGGCTCCCCGGCGAGCCGCGGCCCGCCGGGGACGCGAGCGCTTCGCGGCGCGCAGCCGGCGGCGCCGCCCGCTGCGCACGCCGCCCGCTGCGCACGCCGCCCGCTCCGGACCAGCCGGGCGGCGCGTGCTGCCCGGACGGCGGTAGCACTCGTAGTCCCGTCGGTTGGGGTGCCGCGCCGCCGGCCTGCGCACCGGCCCGAGTGACTGCCCGGTAACGGCGTGCGGAGGAGTGGCGCTCGCCGTGGTAGTCCCTGTCGAAACATCGGTGTCATCCGAGCGGCGACGCATCCCGTTCGGCAGCGTTGCGCCGCGCTCACCGACGACCGATACGCTCGTTCGTCTCGCCTTGCCAACCGGGCGCCTCGCCGGTCTCGGTGCGACGCCGGCTTCCGCCATGGCCTGCTACCGGTGGGCGTGCACGTGTGGGTGGTCGTGGTGGTGATGGTGGTGATGGTGGTGGTGGCCGCCCGCGCCCCACTCGGGGAGGCCGTCGCGCGGCGCCTCCGCGGTGCAGGCGTCGTGCACCCAGGCCGCCACCTGCTCCACCCCCACGCCGTCCTTCAGGTTGGTCATCACGAACGGGCGCCCGCCACGGGCGGCGCGCACGTCGGCGGTCATCCGCTCCAGGTCCACCTCGACGTACGGCGCCAGGTCGATCTTGTTGACCACCAGCAGGTCGCTGCGCGTGATGCCCAGGCCTCCCTTGCGCGGGATGTCGCCCCCCTGCGCAACGTCGATCACGTAGATCTGGTAATCGACCAGGTCGGGGCTGAAGCTGGCCGCCAGGTTGTCGCCGCCGCTCTCGATGAACGCCACGTGCGCATCCGGGAACCGGTCGTGGAGGCCGAGCAGCGCATCCGCGTTCACGGAGATGTCGTCGCGCACCGCGGCATGGGGGCAGCCGCCCGTTTCCACGCCGACGATGCGGCCATCGTCCAGGGCGCCCGCCCGGATCAGGAAGTCGGCGTCCTCGCGCGAGTAGATGTCGTTGGTAATGGCCACGATCGAGTGCTTGCCGCCGAGCCGCTGGCACAGGCGCAGCAGCAGGTGGCTCTTGCCCGAACCCACCGGCCCGCCGATGCCGAAGCGCGTAGCGCCGCGATGGTGTGCGTGTGGAGCGTCAGTCACGGGAAACTCCTTGAAAACAAATATAACGGAGCGAGCCGGCCACGATGCGCACGACGCGGCCGTGCCGGATCAACTGCGAAAGTAGCGCGCATCGAGTTCGCTGTGCCCGGCCACCGCCAAGTCCCAGCCGGGCGTAACCGAAGCCGGTGGACGGCGGCAGCAAACCGTCTCTGCGGCAAGGTCTGAGATCTCGTCGAGCAGTGAGCCGACTACGTCGAGAGCCGCGGACTGACCGATGGGAATGGTGCGAATCGCCACCTGCGACCACTGCCGCGCAGTGTTCAGCAGGTGCGCCCGCACCAGCACCTCGGCGCCAATCGCCAGCAGGCCGCCTACGAATCCCCACGCCACCGCGAATTGGACGCGCTCCCGGTGGCGGTGGCTAACCCGCACCACCTCGACATGGCCGGCTGTGCGCCGCAACAACGGGAATGCGGCGCCGGCAGTAGTCAGCAGTGAGCGCCCCAATTGGCCGCTGGCGCTGCGCGCCTCGTGAGATGGCAGAAAGCTTGCCAACTCGTCGCTAAGCCTTACGACGCGGTCTGCAGCGCGCGTCGCATCGGCTCGCTTCCCGTCGGCGCAGGAGCCTGCTAACCGCGCGCCCCGCGCGACGGCGCGTCCCTCCAACGGCGCAACCCCGAAGCGCAACGCATCGCGGATCCAGGGATGCAGGTCGACGGCGCCCGTGACCCACCCGCTCCGTATCGCCCACTCCAGCCCCCACGAGTGCGCGTATGCACCAGTAGGGAAGGCACTATCCGCCAGCACCAGCAGCCGAAGCTGCTCCACTCTACGCGAATCCGTCACCCACACGTTGGCGCTGCAACAAACCTCGCCGCAGAGTGAGCCCCGTCACAGGTGACGAAGGAATGACGATTCATAGCCCCAACTTGTGCTTGGCAGCACCCATATTGGGTGCATATTCCAAGCTTATTACCGCGAATTCGCTCTGGATGTCGGGACGTAGCTCTCCGTGTAATTGATAGTCTCTAGTGTTGGAAGATACGAAGACTGCGGCAACCATCACTCCCGAGTTGCGAAGTTTACGAATATGGTCAAGATAGGTTTCGATAATCGTACAATCTGCGAGCGACTCTTTTCCTTTGCGCGCCGGAGCCCGTAATTCCTTTGCGCGCCGATAAGCAGCTAATTCTGTTTGCTCGGTTTGCAACGCGACTGCGCTGACACTCAACCAGCGTTCCGCAACGCCACGGCAACGAGTCAAATGACCTTCCCAATGCTCAGTATTCGCCTTTCCCGGGGATCCGTGAAGTGCCGCCAATCGGTCAAGTTTGTCAATATCCTCTCGCATCCTGCGAATGCTCCTCGCTGCTTCTTCTTGTACATGGTCGACACTTTCGGAAAACTCCGAGCGGACCAAGTCCGTGACAACGGCCACGAGGTTTACGCCGGACTCGGCCTCTAACAGAAGTGCCAACGAAGCCTCTTGGTGATCCGCATAGACGTCGTTTCGAGCAGGATCACGTATAACATCGAGAATGGCACACGTATCAAGGCATAGAATGGGGGCATGACTTGATATGGGATCTACTCTTGTTGACAAGGGTTACGAATTCTTGCTTAGTTCCGATCGTATTCTTTTAACAGGGCCATTCCGAACTCAAATTCAAGCGTGAGATCGCGCGCCACCTCTGGTGGCCACTGATCGACTTCTACCAACCAGCGACCTAAGGTGTGAGTGTCTAACTCTCCATTTGCTCTATGCACGGCAAACAGAAACTCGAACCACCTTTGCTGATCCGACGGATGGGAGGATCCAGTGGACTTGTTGGCCGCGACCGAAAAACGGCGTAGTGCGCGGGCAGCCTCATGAGATGTCCAGTCGGTGATGCACCGCTCACGCTTGCCGAGTTCGAAGGAGAACATGGACTCGTCGGAAGCAGGTACTACAACTCGACTGACAAAGTCGTTGAGCACGTCATTGTACCCTCTCACACCGAGTTCACTGATCTCTTTCGGTACTATGTTGGCAACCGTAAAGCCGTCGGTTCTTTCCCACAGCGTCAGAACGGAAGCTTCAATGTCGTTTACTCCCTCACGTTCGAAATTCATCATGTCTTCGCCTAGTGCCAGCTTGTGTTCTTCCGAATAACGCCAAGGTGCCTTGGCATGCTGACGAAGCTTGTCACGAAGTTCCTGACGGCCTCCATCGTGGGTTGTCAGGAACAGATCCTGAAAGACTTCGATTGAGTCGATCTTGCGTCGCATCGCTTGCCTCATATCACCTGCTATGGCGAGCGGCGGATTCGTGGACACTCTGCCAGAGAGAGCCACTGACCGGAGCCATTCTCAAGATAATGTATCCTCGACATTGTTGCATTCGTCAAGGTAAGGCGGGGTGCCGCGCGGGGAACGACACGGGCGCACAACGGCTCCTGTGCACACAAGTAGCGTACCCGTAGGGCGATGTCTCCACTGGTGCGGTTACGGACACACAGTACCGCTACCATGGCCCGCAGCACGGCTCTCGACCTTGGGCCGTCTAACCTTCAGAACATGAAGTAGCGCTGCGCGAGCGGCGCCGCCGCCAGCGGTTCGCACACCAGCAGCTCGCCGTCGGCGCGAACGTTGTAGGAGTCGGGATCCACTTCCATCACCGGCAGCGCGTCGTTGCGCGGCAGATCGGTCTTGCGCAGCGCGCGGGTGTCGCGCACCGCCTCCAACCGGCGCTGCAGCCGCGCCAGGCCGCCGGAGCCGGCGCGCGCGGCCGCCGCCCCGCTGAGGAAGGTCACATTGGTGGATGCGCGGGCCGCCCCATGGGCGCCGAACATCGGCCGGCCCCATACCGGCTGCGGGGTGGGGATGGAGGCGTTGGCGTCGCCCATGGCGGCGAACGCGATGAAGCCGCCCTTGATCACCAGTTCGGGATGCACGCCGAAGAACGCCGGCTTCCACAGGGTGAGGTCGGCGAGCTTGCCCACCTCCACCGAGCCGATCAGCGAGCTCACCCCGTGCGCGACCGCCGGGCAGATCGTGTACTTGGCCACGTAGCGCTTGATGCGTTCGTTGTCGTGCGCGGCCGGGTCGCCGGCGAGCGCGCCGCGCTGCACCTTCATCTTGTGCGCCGTCTGCCAGGTACGGGTGATCACCTCGCCGACGCGTCCCATCGCCTGGCTGTCGCTGGCCATGATGCTGATGGCGCCGAGGTCGTGCAGGATGTCCTCGGCCGCGATGGTCTGCGGCCGGATCCTGCTGTCGGCGAACGCGACATCTTCCGGAATCGCCGGGTCGAGGTGGTGGCACACCATCAGCATGTCGCGGTGCTCGGCTACCGTGTTGACGGTGAACGGGCGGGTGGGGTTGGTGGAACTGGGCAGCACGTTGGCCTCGCCGCACACGCGCAGGATGTCGGGCGCGTGGCCGCCGCCCGCCCCCTCGGAGTGGAAGGTGTGGATGGTGCGCCCGCGAAATGCCCGGATGGTGTCCTCCACGAAGCCGGCCTCGTTCAGGGTGTCGGTGTGAATCGCCACCTGCACGTCGCTCTCGTCGGCCACGCCGAGACAGCAGTCGATCGCCGCCGGCGTGGTGCCCCAGTCCTCGTGCAGCTTGAGGCCGCAGGCGCCGGCCGCCACCTGCTCGCGCAGCGGCGCCGGCAGCGAGCTGTTGCCCTTGCCGAAGAAGCCCAGGTTGACCGGGTACGCCTCGGCCGCTTCGAGCATGCGGGCGATGTTCCACGCCCCCGGCGTGCAGGTGGTTGCCAGGGTGCCGTGCGCCGGGCCGGTGCCGCCGCCGAGCAGCGTGGTCACGCCGCTGGTCAGCGCGGTCTCGATGAGCTGCGGGCAGATGAAGTGGATGTGGCTGTCGATGGCGCCGGCGGTGCAGATCATCCCCTCGCCGGCCACCACCTCGGTGCCCGGCCCGATCACCAGGGCGGTATCGACGCCGTCCTGCACCCCGGGATTGCCGGCCTTGCCGATGCCGGAAATCACCCCGTCGCGGACCGCGATGTCCGCCTTGTAGATGCCGGTATAGTCGACCACGAGCGCGTTGGTAATGACCAGGTCGGGGGCGCCCGCCGCGCGGCTCGCACGCGGATCCTGTCCCATGCCGTCGCGGATCACCTTGCCGCCGCCGAATTTCACCTCTTCGCCGGAGATGGTGCGGTCCGCCTCCACCTGCAGAATCAACTCGGTGTCGGCGAGGCGCATGCGGTCGCCGGTGGTCGGGCCGAACATGCCCGCATGGCCGGGTCCGGTGCTGGCGAATCCGCCGCGTCCGTTGCGACCGTCACCCTTGTGACGGCCGGGACCCCCGTCGCGCCCGTCACTCATTGCCGAACTCCTGTTTCCGCATCTTCGCCATCGCCGCCGCGCGCACCGCGGGGTCGTCGAGCGCGCCGCCCACCAGGCCGTTCAGCCCGTGGCATACGCGCTCACCGCCCAGCGCCACCAGGCGCACCAGGTGGCGCTGGCCGGGCTCGAAGCGCACCGCGGTGCCGGCGGCAATGGCCAGCCTCATGCCGTACGCGCGCGAGCGGTCGAACACCAGCGCGCGATTGACCTCGAAGAAGTGGAAGTGGCTGCCCACCTGGATCGGCCGGTCGCCGGTGTTGGCCACCGCCAGTTGCACGGCCGTCCGCTCCGCCAGGCTGCGCCACGAGTTGCGCGCCGTCCACACCTGTCCCGGCGCCCAGCCGTTGCCGGCCCCGGCGCCATGCTCGCCCTCCGCGGCGGCCGCCGCGCGGCCGTGTCCCGCCGCCGGACTCGTTTCCCTGTCCTTCATGGTCCTCCCTTCCCTACTCGGTTCGTGCTCACTGGATCGGGTGGTGCAGCGTCACCAGCTTGGTGCCGTCCGGAAACGTGGCCTCCACCTGCACGCTGGGGATCATCTCCGGAACGCCGCTCATCACTTCGTCTGCCGACAGAATCGTCGGGCCGAGTTCGACGATGTCGGGCAGCGAACGGCCCTCCCGCGCCCATTCCATGATCTGCGTCGCGATCATCGCGGTCGCTTCCGGGTAGTTGAGCTTGATCCCGCGCCCGAGCCGGTCGCGCGCCACCATCGCGGCGACCGACAACAGCAGCTTCTCTCGTTCATGCGGCGTAAACATCTTGCCTCTCCATGAACGGCGCGATTCTCCGCCGTGAACAACGTGGTATTCTGCCGTGAGCACTGCGACTCGCAGTCGTAAACACTGTCCCAGCTCCTACAACATCAGGTGGCTCTCGACGACCGCGCGGTTCTCGGCCCCGGCGCGCCCTTCGTGGACGAAGTTGCCGTGGTCCATCACGTACACGCGGTCGGCGAGGCGCAGCGCGAAATCGAGCGATTGCTCAACCAGCAGGATCGCCAGCTCGCCCTGATCGCGGATTTCGCGGATCGCCCGTTCTATCTCCTGGACGATGGATGGTTGAATGCCCTCGGTCGGTTCGTCCAGCAGCAGCAGGCGCGGGCCGGTGATCAGCACGCGGGCTATCGCAAGTTGCTGCTGCTGGCCGCCGCTGAGGTCGCCGCCGCGCCGGTCCAGGATGCCGGCGAGGTCGGGAAACAGCTCGAACAGCCAGGGCGGCGCCTGGTCGCGCGACCGGTTGCGCGCCTCCAGGCCGATGTAGAGGTTCTCGGATACGGTCAGAAACGGAAAGATCTCGCGCCCCTGCGGCACGTAGCCGATGCCGGCGCGCGCGCGCCGGTCCGCGTGCCAGCGCGTCACGTCGTCCCCGCCAAAGGTGATCGTCCCGCCGCTGGTGCCGAGCACGCCCATCAGCGTTTTCAGCAGCGTGCTCTTGCCGACGCCGTTGCGTCCCATCACCGCCACCACTTCGCCGGCGCTCACCTGCAGATCGAGATCGTGCACGATCACCGAACTGCCGTACCCGGAACGCAGAGCGCTGGTCTCAAGCAGCATTTCCGCCTCCCGGCGCATCGGCGCCTCCCGGTTCGCGGCCCAGGTATACGTCGATCACGGTGGGGTCCTGCTTTACCGTGGCAAAATCGCCCTCGCAGATCACCCGCCCGGCATGCAGGACGGTCACCAGGCTGGCGAAGCGGCTCACGAACTGCATGTCATGCTCCACCACCACTACCGAGCGCTCGCGGGCGATCGCCTCCAGGATCTCGCCGGTGCGTTCCCGCTCGCCGGCGGTCATGCCGGCCACCGGCTCGTCCACCAGCAGCAGTTCCGGATCCTGCACGATCGCCATGCCCAGTTCCAGCCACTGCTTCTCGCCGTGCGCCAGGGTGCCGGCCACGCCGCCGCGCCGGTCGGCCAGCCCCACCATGTCCAGCACTTCGTCGATGCGCCGCCGCGCGGCACGCCCCTCGCGGTGGAACGCCGCCGCCAGAAAGCCGCGCGGCACCTCCGCCGCCAGCGCCATGTTCTGCTGCACGGTGAGGCTGTCGAACACCGACGGCGCCTGGAACTTGCGGCTGATGCCCATGCGTGCAACGGAGTGCTCGTCGTGCGCCAGCAGGTCGATCTCGTTGGCGAACTGCACGCGGCCCTCCACCGGCTTCACCTTGCCGCAGATCACGTCCAGCAGCGTCGTCTTGCCGGCGCCGTTGGGGCCGATCAGGAAGCGCAGTTCCCCCTTGCGCACGATCAGGTTGACATGCTCCAGCGCCCTGAATCCGTCGAACTCGACGGTCACCGATTCCATGTACAGGATGTCGTAAAACATCAGGACTTCCGCTCCGCGGCGGCTGCCACGGGCTCGGCCACCGGCGGCGCCAGCGTGCCGTTCCGGTGCGCGGTGTCCGCCACGGCGGCGCGCGGGGGTGCTGCCGACCGCTTGGCGGCCCGCGCCTTGCCCAGCAGCTCACGGAATTGCGCCGCAATTCCGGCCAGCCCGCGCGGGAACAGCAGCACCACGCCGATGAACAGCGCCCCGAACACGTACAGCCACGCCTCCGGCAGCGACTCGCTGAACACCGTCTTGGCCCAGTTCACCACCACCGCTCCGGCAGCCGCGCCCACAATCGTGCCGCGCCCGCCGACCGCCACCCAGATCGCCATCTCCACCGACGGCAGAATGCTCATCGAAGACGGACTGATAATGCCCACCTGCGGCACGAACAGTGCCCCGGCGAAGCCGGCGATGCCCGCCGACAACGCGAACGTCGCCAGCTTGTAGCGCACCGGGTTGTAGCCCAGGAAGCGCAGGCGGTTCTCACCGTCGCGAATGGCCATCAGCACGGTGCCGGTCCTGGTGTTCACCAGCCACAGCGCCAGCGCCGCCACCCCCACCAGCGTGATAACCGTGGCCAGGTACAGGCCCAGGCGCATCCCCGACTTGTACAGGGAGATGCCGGCCAGCGACTGGAAGTTGGTCATGCCGTTGGTGCCGCCGGTGTAGGGCTGCTGGCCGATGAACAGGATGCTCATCGCCAGCGCCATCGCCTGCGTGAGGATGGAGAAGTAGACTCCGCGGATGCCCGACCGGAAGGTGGGGTAGCCGATGATGAGCGCGAACACGGCGGGAATGACCACCGCCATCGGCAGGGCAAACGCGAAGTGCCGGAACGGCTCCCAGAACCAGGGCAACTGCTCCAGGCCGCTCCACACCATGAAGTCCGGCAGCGCCTCCGACTGCAGCTTCATGTGCATCGCCATGCTGTAGGCGCCGAGGCTGAAGAACACGGCGTGGCCCAGGCTGAGCACGCCGGCGTAGCCCCACAGCAAATCGAGCCCGACCGCGGCCACCGCGAACGCCAGGTACTTGCCGACCAGCGCGAGGCGGAAGTCGGACAGGAACAGCGGCAGCACCAGCAACACACCCACCATCAGTCCGTACGCGAGGTACTGCCGGCGCGACGGCGGTCCGGCGATCAGCTTGTCGAGCATCAATGCTGCCCCTCCAGGGCGCGGGTGCGCTGCACCAGGAAACCGGACGGCCGGAACTGCAGAAACACCACGATGAGGGCGAAGATGATCACCTTGCCCATCGACGAGGTGGTGATGAACTCGAACAGTGGGCTGGCCGCCCCGATCAGCACGGCGCCGGCCACCGCACCGGCGATCGAACCGACCCCGCCGAGCACCACCACCATGAACGAGTCGATGATCCAGTTCTGCCCGGTGGCCGGTCCCACCGAGCCGAGCAGGCTCACCACGCAGCCGGCGATGCCGGCGAGGCCGCTGCCAAGCGCGAAGGTGCGGGCATCGACGGCCGCGGTATTGATTCCCAATGCTCCGGCCATCGACCGATTCTGCATCACCGCGCGCATGCTGCGCCCGGCGCCGGTGCGGTTCAGGAACAGGTAGGTTCCCCACACGCACAGCACGGCCACCGCGATGATGAACAACCTGTTGGTGGGCAGTTGGATGCCGTCGGCGAGCGCGAGCCCGCCCTGCAGCCAGCCGGGCGTACGTACCTCCACGTTGGAGGCGCCGAAGATGTTGCGCGCAAGCTGCTGCAGGATCAGGCTCAGGCCCCAGGTGGCCAGAATGCTTTCGAACGGCCGTCCATACAGGAACCTTATGAGTGAGCGCTCGGTCAGATACCCGATCGCCGCCGTGACCACGAACGCGGCCAGCAGCGCCACCAGGAACCAGCTTCCGCCGCCGAGCGCGTCGTACAGCAGGCGGTCGGTGAGGAAGGTGACGTAGGCGCCGATCATCACGAACTCGCCGTGCGCGAAGTTGATCACGCGCATGATGCCGAAGGTGATGCTCAATCCCAGCGCTACCATCAGCAATACGCTGCTGATCGAGAGGCTGTTGAAGATCTGCATTGCGGTGGTGGTGAGACTCATGTCGCTCCAGGTTGGCAGGTTGTATTGGCAGGTTGGTGAGACGCCGCGGCCGGAGGCCCCGCAGTGGGAACCTCCGGCCACGGACGCTCGACGCCCTGGTTCCGGTTCGTGCCCGCTACGAGCGCGGTCCCATGACGCCGGGTTCGATTACGTCTTCGTCCGGCGAGATCAACTCGGGAAACGGGTCGGGGCGCACCGGCTCGCCGGTGGACCACAGAATGTCGAATTGGCCTTCCGCGTTGGCGGCGCCGATCTGGACGATCTTCCAGGTGTGGTTGTTGACCGGGTCGATCTTGACCATGCCCTCGGGTGCCTCGTACTCGACGCCGCGCAGCGCCATCCGCACCTCGGCGGTGTCCGCGGTGCCCGCCTTTCTGACCGCTTCCGCCCACAGGTAGACACCGAAGTAGCCAGCCTCGATCGGATCGTCGGTCACCCGGTTCTCGCCGTAGGCCGCCTTGTAGCGCTCCACGAAGCCGGCGTTCTTGGGGCTGTCCATGCTCTGGAAGTAGTTCCAGGCCGCCAGGTGGCCGGCGATGTTCTCGGCGCCGATGCCCTTGATCTCCTCCTCGGCGACGCTCACCGACATGACGGGAATGTCATCCGGGCCGATGCCGGCCGCCTTGAGCTGCTTGAAGAACGCGACGTTGCTGTCGCCGTTGAGGGTATTGAAGATCACGTCCGGCTCGGCTGCCTTGATCTTGGTGATCACGGTGGCGTACTCGGTGTGGCCGAGCGGGGTGTACTCCTCCGCCACCGTGTTGCCGCCTTCGGCCTCGAGCTGAATCTTGATGATCTTGTTGGCGGTGCGCGGAAACACGTAGTCGGAACCGAGCAGGAAGAAATCCTTGCCCTTCTCCTGCAGCAGCCAGGAGACCGCCGGCATGATCTGCTGGTTCGGGGCGGCGCCGGTGTAGATGATGTTCTTGGATGCCTCCAGGCCCTCGTACTGGACCGGGTAGAACAGCAGGTGGTCGAGACCCTCGAATACCGGCAGCACGGCCTTGCGGCTCGCCGACGTCCAGCAGCCGAATACCACCTCGACCTCGTCACGCTCGATCAGCTTGCGCGCCTTCTCGGCGAACGTGGGCCAGTCGGACGCGCCGTCCTCGATGATCGGCACGATCTGCTTGCCGAGCAGTCCGCCGGCGGCGTTGATCTCGTTGATCGCCAGAATGGTAGCGTCCTTTACGGCTACTTCGCTGATCGACATGGTGCCGCTCAGGGAGTGCAGGACCCCGACCTTGATGACATCGCCGTCTTCTCCTTCGCCGCCGGCGAACGCGGCAAACGGTAGAAGAAGGGCGAAACCGGTGAAGAGCAGAGCTCTGAGCATCGCTCTTGGGAAACGCATGGGTTCCTCCATGGAAATTGATGTGGTCGAGAGACGCTCGACGCGATCTCTCGTCCACGGTAGTGCAAGAACGGTGCCAACCAATTCGGCCCCGGCATGGCTGATGATCGATCGTGCGTAGACCCACAGGTGCCTACGTTTGCGTAGGTGTATACGGTGGATGCTACATATTGGTCGCTTCGTTGGCATGATGGGGCGGGGCCGACTCCTCGGGCCGCCAGTAGCGTTCATGCGTCCCGATTCGCTGGTGTGCGCCGCAGGCGGCGAGATCGCGGCGCATCGTCGCGTTGTCGCCGTATATCGCCGCAACCTGCGATTCGTAGCATGCGACGGCGGCGATCTTGGTGTCGAACTGACCGCCGATGTCGGTCAACTCGGGACGCAGCACCAGGCGGCTCCTGCGACGGGCCCCGAAACGGGCGCGGGCGAACCGCGCCAGCAGCAGGATGAACAGCAGCCGCCGGGCGACCGGCCCGGCGTGGCGGGACAGTTGCGCAGACGACATGAGTGCGCCGTACGCCTCGCGGGCGCACACCGCGACGGAGGGCGGCGCGCCAGGCGCGGATGCGATGCCTGCCTGCTCGAACCTCTGCCGCAAGAGGTGAGGGACGCACACGTAGGGGGCATCTTCGAAATACGTGATCTCGCCTCCGGCGCGGACGCCGGACCGGTGCAGGTCGAACCCGGCCGCCGCCACGATCTGGTGGTCGACGTGGTTGCCTACTGCCAGTGGAAAGTAGAGCCGGGCGGTCGGCCAGCGGCGGACGATGCGCGCCACCTCGTGCGCGACCTCGGCGCGCAGCGGTCCCTCGCGTTGCCCGACCGGAGCGGTGATGCCGGCCAGCGAGGCGTAGCGCCGGTGGCGTTGGATGGCATCGGGGAAATCGAGCCAGCGGTGGTCCGCGCCCACCACGTCGAGCGCGCGACGGTCCTCGCGGCGCCGGGAGGGTATGTCCTGAAACGGTGCGAACGCCGGTGGCGGGCGCGTGGCGCCGGCGCCGCAGCCGGCGAACACGGTGACCACCAGCACCGGGAGTCCGGCACCGGTCTGGCCGGCGATGCGGCCCGCGCACGACAGCACTGCGTCGTCGAGGTGCGGAGAAAAGTAGATATGCCCGTATTCCGGTTTCGAATTGCCGGACGGCGGGCGATGCCCGGGTATGGAATTCATCGTCTTCCCTGTCACGCAGCGACCGCTACCGACTCGTCAAGATGCACCGAAAGGGTATAGTCTCCCTGTCGTGACGGTCTGCATAGTAACGCTTGGCACCCTTGGGGACGTACTGCCCCTATGCGCGTTGGGTGCCGGACTTACCCGCGCGGGCCACACCGTGCGCGTGGCCACGCACGATCACTACCGGCGCTTCGTGCTCGACCACGGGCTCGAGCATGCATCCATGCCGCTGGATCCCGTGGAGTTGTTCAGCGGCGTGTGGGGCAGTGATTGGCTCGCTTCGCGCAACAACCCGCTGCGTTTCATGAGCGGGTTGGCAAGGGTGGGGCGCGCGGTCATTCCCCACATGACGCGCGATGCCCGCGCGGCGTGCGCCGGCGCGGACGCGGTGGTGTTCACCCCGTTGGGGATGGTGGCCCATCACATCGCCGAACAGCGCGGCATTCCCGCGTTCCTGGCAGCCCTGCAACCGATCACGCCGACCACCCGGTTCCCGAGCGTGGTGGCGCCGGCCGGGTTGCGTCTCGGCCGCGGTTACAACCTGTTGAGCCATCTCGCCACCGAGCAGGCGTTCTGGCTGCCGTGGCGCCGCCAGTTCAATCGCGTGCGCCGCGAACAGTTCGACCTGCCGCCGATGCGCTTCGGCGGCGTCGCCCGGCAACTGCGCCGCCAGGGTACGCCGCACCTGTACGGGTTCAGCCCGCTGGTCGTGCCGCCGCCGGACGACTGGCCCGGATGGGCGCACGTCACCGGCTATTGGTTTCCGGCCACGCGCGACCTGTGGGGTGTGCCGGAGGAGTTGCAGCGGTTCCTGGACGCCGGTCCGGCGCCGGTGTGCGTCGGCTTCAGCAGTCTCAAGGTGGACGATCCGGAGGCGCTGACGCGGACCGTCATGGCGGCGTTGCGCCGCGCCGGGCGGCGCGGCGTGCTGCTGCGCGGGTGGGGTGCGCTGCAGCCGGGGCAGCACGGCCCCGACATGCTGGTGATCGACTCGGCGCCCCACGACTACCTGTTCGAGCACGTTGCCGCGGTGGTGCATCCGGGCGGCGCCGGTACCAGCGCGGCGTCCCTGCGCGCCGGCATACCGTCGGTGGTGGTGCCCGGCTTCTCCGACCAGTTCTTCTGGGCCCAGCGCCTGGTCGCCCTCGGCGTGGCGCCGCCGCCGCTGCGCTGGCGCAATCTCGATGCCGCCGTGCTCGGCCATGCCATCGAGCGTGCCGCCACCGACACGGCAATCCGGCAGGCGGCCCAGGCCGCGCGCCGCCGACTGCGTGCCGAGGACGGCGTCGGACGGGCCGTCTCCACCATTCAGCACTACTTGGAAGCGGCCTAGCCGCGCGTGGCCACACTCCCGCTGCATTCGAGCGGCGTGCCGGGCGGGCGCCGTCAGGCGCGCAGGTGAGTCCGGTCGCCCTCGAGGTTCAGCGTCAGCAACTTGAGGTACCATCGCTCACCGGTGAGCGCGGACCACAGCGTAAAGCGGCGTTGCGCCGCAACCCGGCACCCGTACAGGGTCTGGGTGCGTCCGGTGATGAAGTCTTGATTGTGCGGCTCCGCGATCTGCCCGTGCAGGCCGCGTATTCCCCGCTCGCACAGGTGCCGGATCAGGGCGTCGCCGAGGCGTACCATGCACAGGTAGATCAGGAACCCGTCGCGCTGCAACTCGGCGTCCACGCCGAGGTGGGCGTGCGCCGGGAACTGCCTCAGGTCCGCCTCCGGAACCTCACGCCAGCCGCGCGACAGCGCCCACCACAGGGTGCGGTAGGTGGCGATCCGCCGATAGCGGCCGGTGAGCAGCCGCGCCATCACCCGCACCGCGAGTTGCGGGCCGTAGCGCAGCAGCACCATGCGCTGGTAGCGGCGGGTGTCCTTGCAGCCCATGATGTAGCCGACCACGCGCCCGGCGCGCTCGGCGACGAAGCAGGACTCCGGCTCGTAGCGCAGGTAGTAGTCCATGAACAGCTTGAGCAGCACCGGCTGGTCCTCGAAGAACGCGGCGAGAGGCCGCCCGCGCAGCGCGGTGGCGGCGATGATCGCCGCGATGCGGCGCCGGTCGCCGGCCCGGTAGGCACGGATGCGAAGGCGGCGCGCCGACGGCGCCGCGGACGCCCTGCGGTCCTGTTCCCAGACCCGGCTCGCCGATCGTTTGCTCATGGCCGCCGCCAGCATACCACTCATCACCGCGTTGCCGTCCGCCCATGCGCGGGCGCAGCGCGCGCGGTGCCGCAATGACCGGCGCCGGCACCCGTCCGCCGCGCACCGCCGCGCAGCGGGCGTTCGAGGTGGTCGCCCGCTCCGTGGCCCGCCACGGCACGGCGGTGCTGGCGGGCGTGGCCCTGGTTACCGCGGCCGCCGCCTGGCAGGCCGCGCGCATCGGCGTGGATGCCAACATCGCCGGCCTCCTGCCGCAGGATTCGCAGACGCGCCGGCTGATTGACGAGTACGGCGACACTACCGCGGCCAGCGAACTGCTGGTCGTCGGGGTGAGTCATCCTGAACTGCTGAGCCTGCCGCAGCTTGCCCGGGTGGGCGAGATCGACCGGCGCATAGCCGCACTGCCGGAAGTGGTCGGCAGCGTGACGCCGTTCAACGTGGTGACCTTCCAGCGGCGGCGCGGCGGCCTGGTGCTCGGGCCGCTGGCAGCCGGCGGCACGGCGCCGGCCAGCGCGGCCGCCCTGGCGGAGTTCGATGGCCGGCGGGAGGCGGCTCCGGACGTGCTGTCGGCGCTGCTCGATCCCGATATCGCCGCGGCGAGCATGATCTACTCGGTCGCGGTGCAGGGCGACTACGCGGACTTCCTGGCCCGGGTGCACGACATTCTCGCGCAACACGCGGCCGGGCTGTCGACGGCGCTCGGCGGGTGGCTTCCGCTCTACGAGGCTACCAGGCGCTACATCACCGGCGAGGTCCCGCTGCTGTCCGGACTGGCCGCACTCATCACCCTGCTGATGTACCTCGTGAGCTTCGCATCGCTGCGCGCGGTCATCCTGCCGCTGCTGACCATCTGCACCGCACTGCTGTGGACCTTCGGCCTGATGTCGCTGGCCGGCGTGCCGCTGAGCATGGCCAGCCTCATGCTGCCGCCACTGATCTTCGCGCTCGGCAGTTCCTACAGCATCCACCTGCTGCACCGCTACTTCAGTACCGCGCGGGCGCGCGCCGCGGAGGCCGGGCCGGGCGGCGGGCCGGCGCCGCGGGCCACCCGCGCGCTGCGCGGCGTGGAGGTGGCGCGCGCCACCGCCGGCGTCAGCCAGACCATCATGCTCGCCGCTCTCACCACGGCCGCCGGCTTCGCGAGCCTGCTGCTCAGCGGCATGCAGCGCGTGCGCGAGTTCGGGCTGTTCGCGGCACTCGGCATCGTGATGTGCGCACTGGTCACGATGCTGGTCTACCCGGCGGTACTGGCACGTTTGCCGCTGCCGGCGCCGCGCCTGCGGGACCGCCTGGAGAGCGGCTGGCTGGCGGCGCAGGTGATGCGCCTGCGCCGCCTGGTCCCGCGCCGGCCGCGCTGGGTGTACGCGTTCCTGGCGGTGCTGGCGGGCGCGCTGGCCGTCTCCGCCGCCAATCTGAGCTATCAGACCGACGTAGCCGGCTTCTTTCGCGGATCGGTGGCGGCGGTGGAGGACAACCGCCTCCTGGTGCGGCGTTTTGGAAGCTACGTCGACCTGAACCTGACCGTCTCCGTGCCGGCATCGTCGGGCTTGCCGAGCGCCGAAATCCTGCGCCGGCTCGACCGATTCGCGAGCGTGATGAGCGAGCATCCCGACGTGAGCCACGTGACCTCGATCACCGCCTACGCGCGGTCTCTGAACCAGGTTCTTACCGGGTCGCGGGAGTACCCGGACAACCGCGCGGTCGAGCAGCTCTTTCAGCGGCTGCTCGCGCTCGCGGCCGCGGATGGCACAGACCTCGGCGGGCTGCTCGACCTGGAGCGCCGGCGCGTGACCACGCGCATCTGGGTGCGCGACGGCGCCACCGGGTGGTTGCTGTCGGAGTCGGCGCTGAGCGCTCTGGTCGCCTCCGTGGAGGACACCGGGCGGCGCATCTTCGCCGCCGAGGCGGAGCCCGCGGTGTGGGGCTGGAGCATGGTCACCCTGCGCGTGGCGGAGCTGCTCACTCGCGAGCAGTTCACCTCCACGGTGTTGTCTGCGCTGCTCGTGCTGCTCATCACCTCCGCGGCGTTTCGTTCGCTGCGCTTCGGATTGCTGACACTGCTTCCGCTGGTCACGGCGATCATGGTTACGTTTGTGGTGATGGCGGTTGCCGGGATTCCGTTCGACGTACTCACCGTCAGTTTCGCGGGCGTGGCGATCGGGGTAGGAGTGGATGACTCCATCCACTTCCTGTTGCACTACCGGCGGGCGGCGCGGCGCGACCCGCACACCGCCGTCGAGGTAGCGATGCAACACGCCGGGCGCGCGATCCTGATCACCACGGCGGCAATCGTGGCCGGCCTGCTGGCGCTCGCGGTCTCCCGCTTCCTGCCGGTGGTCTACCTGGGCATGCTGATCTCGGTCACGCTGATCGCCGCCACGTTCGGCACCCTGGTCCTGGTGCCGCCGCTGCTCGGCGGCCGGGGGCGCCGCCGTCTGCCGGGCCGCGCCGCGCAGCGCCAGGCGGCGGGCTCATGAAGCTGAGCATCGTGATTCCGGCGCACAACGAGGAGCGCGTGATCGGCGCCGCGCTGAGCGCAATCCGGACGCAATGCCCCCCGGCGCACGAAGTGATCGTGGTGTGCAATGGTTGCCGAGACGCGACCGCGGCGCGCGCGCGGGCCGGGGGCGCCCGCGTGGTGGTGACCGAGCACAGCGGGGTGAGCCTGGCGCGCAACCTGGGCGCCGCGCACGCGACCGGCGACACGCTGCTGTTCGTGGACGCGGACGTGCGCCTCGCGCCGGGGCTGACCGGCGCCATACGCGCCGCGGCGTCGGTTCGCCGGGCCACGGTCGGCACGGTGCGCGTGGTGCCCGACTGCCGGCGCTACCTGTTGCACTACGCGGTGGCGGCGTTGATGATCCGCTCGTTGCGCGCCGCCTGCAACGGGCTGATCTTCTGCTCGGCGCCGCTGTTCGCGGCGGCCGGCGGGTTCCCGGAGGGAATCCAGGTCGGTGAGGACAACCTGTTCATGCGCCGCGCGCGCCGGGTGCCGGGCACCCGCTACCGGTTCATCCCGCGTCCGCCGGCAATCTCGGACACGCGCCGGCTGCGGCGCTGGGGCAGCCTGCGGCTGCTGTACACCTGGCTGCGCGCCATGGTCGCGCGCGACAAGCGCTCGGTAGGGTACGCCGCCGTCCGCTGAGCCAGGCAAACGCGGTGGGCCTGCCGCCGGCGCGGATGTCGCGCGCAGGCTTGCCAGTGCGCCGCCGTGCCCGCCATCCTTAGACCACTGATGGAGGTGGATTTCATGAGCAAGATTGCAAGGGCGCTCGGGATCGCCTGCGCGGCGCTGTCCTGTTGCGCGGCGCTTGCCGTTGCGACGCCGATCAAGGTGGGCGTGCTGCTGCCCTCCTCGGGCGTGTACGCCGGGCTGGGCAACGACCAGACGCTGGCGCTGGAACTGGGCTTCGACGAGTTCGGGCGCGCGGTGGCCGGCCGCGAAATCGAGCTGGTATACGCCGACAGCGAGGCGAAGCCGAGCACCGGACTCGCCCAGATCAAGAAGCTGGTATTGCGCGACCGCGTCGACGTGGTGGTCGGCATCATCTCATCGGCGGTAGCCGGAGCGGTGCGCGACTTCATCCATAACGCGCAGGTTCCGCTGGTGATCACCAACGCCGGCAACGACCACCTGACCGGCGAGCAGTGCAGCCCGTGGATCATGCGCAGCTCGTTCTCCAATGCACAGATCAGCCGGGAGATGGGCCCGTGGATGGCGGCCGCGGGCTACCGGAACGTGTTTCTGATGGCGTTCGACTACGCCGCCGGACACCAGGCCATGGACGCGTTCCGGGGCGGCTTCCTCGCCGCCGGCGGCACCATCGCCGGCGAGGAGTACCCGCCGCTCGGCGAAACCGAGGACTTCGGACCCTACTTGGCCAAGATCAGGGCCGCCGGGCCCGACGCCGCCTACGTGTTCTTTGCCGGCGGTCCGGCGATCAAGTTCGTCAAGGAGTGGGCCGCGTTCGGGCTGCATGGCGAGGTGCAACTGGCGGGCGCGGGCTGGCTCAACTCCGCCCTGTACATCGACGCCCAGGGTGCCGACGCGGAAGGCACGCTGGGTATTCTCAACTACGTGCCGTCCATCGACACGGTGGAGAACCGCACGTTTCAGGAGCGCTTTCAGGCGGCGCACGGCCGTTCCGGATCGGAGTTCGGCGTCGCGGCCTACGACACGGCGCGGATGATCGTGGCAGCACTGCAGGCGACCGGCGGCAACACCGACGACAAGGCGGCGCTGGCGGCCGCCATGCGGGCGACCACGTTCGACGGGCCGCGCGGGCCGTTCCGGATCGACCCGGCCACCAACAACGTGATCCAGAACCTGTACATCTTCGAGGTGCAGAAGCAGGGCGACGGTGTCGCGGCGGTGGTGCAGGAGGTGATTCCGCACGTCCAGGATGCCCCCAACGGCTGCTCGCTGTAGGCCGGGCGGGCGCCGCCGCGCCGGTCGGGGCGGCGCGGCGCGGCGCGCGCGAACAGGCTGAGTCGGTACGGTCACCCCGTGACACGGAAGACGATGAACACCGATGTACGCGCATCGCCCGCTGGCCGGCCGGTTCGGACCAGTGCTGCTTGATCCCGGTTTCCTGATCGTCCAGACCCTCAACGGGCTGCAGCTTGCGGCACTGCTGTTCCTGCTGTCGATCGGTCTGTCGGTGGTATTCGGGCTGATGAATTTCATCAACCTCGCGCATGGCACGCTGTTCATGGCCGGCGCCTACCTGGCGCTGAGCGCCATGCGCGCGTTCGACTCGTTCTGGCTCGCTCTGCTGCTCGCGCCGCTCGGCGTGGCCGTGCTCGGGGCACTGCTCTACCTGGTGCTGCTGCGCCACCTGGAGCGCGCCGACCCGATGCGCCAGGTGCTGGCTACCTTCGGCCTGATCTTCGTCGGCGTCGAACTGGTCGACCTGGTGTGGGGCTCGCTGCCGCACACCATAGCGGTACCGCCCATGCTCGCCGGCAGCAGCACCATTCTCGGCCAGGTGTATCCCACCTACCGGCTGTTCATCATCGCCCTCGGCGCGGTGCTGTTCGTGCTGCTGTACGCCGCGCTCGAGCGCACGCGCCTCGGTGCGGTGGTGCGCGCCGGGGTCGACAACCGGACCATGGTCGCGGCGCTCGGGATCAACATCGGCTCGGTGTTCTTCCTGGTGTTCTGCCTGGGCTGCCTGCTCGCCGGACTCGCGGGTGCGGTGGCGGCGCCGGTGTTCTCGATTTTTCCCGGCATGGACATGTCGGTGCTGATACTCGCCCTGATCGTGGTGGTGCTCGGCGGCCCCGGCAGTCTGAAGGGCGTGGCCGCCGGTTCGCTGATCATCGGCGTCGTCGACACCTATGGCCAGGTGGTGGCGCCGGGCCTGGCGCGGTTGACCGTGTACGGCCTGATGGCCGCGATCCTGCTGTGCAAGCCCGCGGGCCTGATTCCCGTGCGCAGCGGAAGCTGACGGCGGCGGGGCCATGCACAGCCGCGATCGATTGCAGCTTCCCGCCGCCGCCCTGCTGGCCGCGGTGGCGGCGGTGGTGTGGTGGCGCGCGGACTTCTTCACCATGGAGCTGCTGGCCGAGATCGCGATCCTCGCCATCTTCACCATGAGCCTGCAGCTCCTGGTCGGAACGACCGGCATGGTGTCGCTCGGTCACGCGGGATTCCTCGCCGTGGGCGCATATTCGACTGCGGCCGCGACGCTGTTCATGGGCTGGCCGCCGGCCGCCGCCCTGCTGCTGTCGGTGGCGGCAGCCGCGTTGCTGGCCGCTGTCGTAGGCGTGTTCGTGATCCGCCTTTCCGGCGTGTTCTTCATCATGATCACGCTCGCCGTGGGCCAGATGTTCCACGCCCTGTTGTTCCGCGCGAAGCTGTTCGGCGGCGACAACGGGCTGGCCGGCACGCCGCGGTTCGACCTGGCGCCGTTGGGTCTCGACGCGGGCGACTCCGGCACCTTCGCGGCACTCGCGCTGCTGTGCGCGGCGCTGGTCTACCTGCTGTTGCTGCGGCTCACCCGCTCGCCGTTCGGCATGATGCTCACCGCGATCCACCAGAATGAAAGCCGGCTCGCCTCGCTCGGCTGCCCGGTGCGGCGCTACAAGCTGGCGGCGTTCGCGGCGGCCGGCGCGGTGGCGGGAGTGGCGGGCGGGCTGACCGCCCAGCACACCGGATTCATCTCGCCCGACCTGGCGTTCTGGACCTTCTCAGGTGAGGCGCTGATCATCGTCATTCTCGGCGGCAGCGGGTCGCTGGCCGGCGCCGCCGCCGGCGCCGCGCTGTTCGTGCTGCTGCGCGACCTGTTCAGCACGGGCTCGTTCTGGAGCGGCCTGTCCCTGCCGCCGGAATTCGCCGCGCACTGGCAACTGGTCATGGGAGTGCTGTTCATCGCGGTGGTGCTCGCGGCCCGCGACGGTCTGTACGGCCGGCTGGTGTGGCTGATCGACGCGCTGCGCGCGCGCCGCCGCACGCCGTGATGAGCGCAGACGCATTGCGGGCCGAGGGCCTGTACAAGTCGTTCGGGTCGCTGCGCGTGGCCGACGGCGTGTCGATACGTCTCCCCGCCGGCGGCCGCCACGGCCTGATCGGACCCAACGGCGCCGGCAAGACGACGCTGTTCAACCTGATCACCGGCGACGTGAAGGCCGACGCGGGCCGGGTGTACGTGGGCGGTCGCGACCTGAGCGGCACCCCGCCCGACCGCCGGGCACGCGCCGGGCTGGCGCGCAGCTTCCAGCGCAACAACCTGTTCTCGGAACTTACCGTGGCAGACAACCTGGCGCTCGCGTGCGCGCTGAAGCGGCGCATCGGCCACGTATTCTGGCGCCGCGCGGCAGGCTACCCGGCGCTGCGCGAGGAGGCCGCGGAGCACGCCGCCCGGCTCGGCCTGGCGGACCGCCGCGGCGAGCGGGTGAGCTCGCTCGGCTACGGCACCCAGCGCCAGCTTGAAATCGGCCTGGCGCTGTTGCAGGAGCCGCTGGTGCTGCTGCTCGACGAACCCACCGCCGGCATGAGCCCACGGGAGACCGCTGCCATGGTCGACCTGCTCGCCGGCCTGCCGTCCGAGCTGGCGCTGGTGGTGATCGAGCACGACATGGACGTGGTGTTCGGCCTGGCCGACCGCATCACCGTGCTCGACTACGGGCGCATACTGGTCGAAGGCACGCCGGCGGAGGTGCGCGGCTCGCTCGAGGTGCGGCGTCGCTACCTCGGCGCCGCCGGCGCGTGAGGGCGCCATGCTCCGGGTAGCGGAGATCGACGCCTACTACGGCGCGAGCCACACCCTGCAAGGGGTCAGTCTCGACGTGCCGCGCGGCAGCGTGGTGGCCCTGCTCGGCCGCAACGGCGCCGGCAAGTCGACCACCTTGAAGGCGATCATGGGCGTGGTGCCGGTCGCGCGCGGTACGATTCGATTCGCCGGCGAGGCGATCCACCGCCTGCCGCTGCACCGGATCGCGCGCCGCGGCATCGCCTACGTGCCGGAGGAGCGCGGCATCTTCGCATCGCTGACCGTGGACGAGCACCTGGCCGTGAGCCGCCCGCGCGGCGGCGGCGAGCGCCGGTTCCCGGCCGAGAAGCTGTACGAAACCTTCCCCGCTCTCGCCGAGCGGCGCCGCCACCGCGGCAACGAGCTCAGCGGCGGCGAGCAGCAGATGCTCGCCATCGCGCGGGCGTTGCGGCAGGAGCCGCGCCTGCTGATCCTGGACGAACCCACCGAGGGCCTGGCCCCGGTGATCGTGGAGCGCATAGCGGCCGCGCTGCACACGCTCAAGCGGGACGGCATGAGCATGCTGCTGGTGGAACAGAATTACCCGTTCGCCCTGTCGTTGGCGGAACGGATCTCCGTGCTCGGCAAGGGGCGCGTGCGCTGGCGCGGCACGGCGGACGAACTGGCCGCCACCCCCGCCGTAGCCCACGCCTGGCTGGGCGTGTGACGGAGTCGTTGCGGGCCGGCTCGCACTACTCGGTGTCCGGCTCCCATATGCGGCTCTCGCGCGCGTCGAAGAAGCCCTCGTTGGTGGGTTTGAGCTTCCAGGTCTCGACCGCGCGCAGCGTCAGAGGCGGCGTGAATGGCCGGCGTCCGAACAGGTAGCCGCGCAACTCGCCTCCGCCGTCGCGATACGCCGTGAACACCGTCAGCAACGCCTGGCGGCCGTTGACGAACACTTCCACCAGGTACTTGTCGACGAAGATGCGCAGTTCCAGGGGTTCGCCCGGCGGCAGGTCGGCGACGGCGAACGGCGCCTCGGTGTCGCCGGCACAGATGGTGCCGGCCTCGGGCCGGATCAGCACCGGCAACCCTTCGTGGTCGTCGTCGGCGAACAGCAACACACCGAAGCGGCGGCGCTCCGCCTCGGCCCGATCCACCGTGACCCGCACCTCGAACGCGTCGCCGTCGAGCGAAGCGATGGTGGTGGTGCCGTCGACCACGATGTCGCGCCGTGTCACCGGGTCGTGGCGCAGCGACTCCAGTTCGCGCAGGGGTTCGATGCGCAGCGTGCCGTCGTCATGCAGGCTCAGTTCGCGCGGCAGCGACTGCACGCTCTTCAGGTCGATCGTCGGGTCGGCCGTGCACAGCCACGCCCACATCACGCGCCGCCCGTCAGGGGTCAGTACGCTCTCGGGCGCGAAGAAGTCGCGGTACACCGGCTCGGTGAGCGACTGGCCGGGGCGCCGCCAGTTCATGCGCCCGTGCACGTGCGGCACGAATTGTTCCGCCTCGGCGTCCCAGTCGCCCAGGTAGTAGCGGCAGCCGATCTGATGGCTGATGCACAGCAGCATCCACGTGCCGCCGAACGGGAACAGGTTGGCGCACGAGGTGTCCTCGCCGATGGCGACGTCGGGCAGGTAGCGCTGCAGCAGCGGTCCCACGTAGCGCCAGTTGACCAGGTCGGTGGAACTGACCAGCTCCAGGTTGTCGCCGGCGGAGTAGGCGTAGTAGGTGTCGCCCACCTGGAACAGGTCGGGGTCGCCGGCCAGCACCACCCGTTTGCCCTCCGGCACGCCGGTGGGCAGCACCGGGTAGGGCTTGCTCCAGCCGCTGAGCTGGTTGTCGTCCGCCACCGTGATGTAGCTGCGGCCCGGATCGGACAGCCCCGGGTAGATCGCCGCCGGCTTGCCCTCCTTGGTGATGAAACCGGTGCCGCTGAATATGCCGTGACCGGCGAAGCTCGGTTGCAGCTTGGTGGTGTGCCAGGTCCAGTGCAGCATGTCCGGGCTGGTCACGTGAATGAAGCTGAACGATGAGTTGCCGTCGCGCAACCGCGCCGTGCCGCCCTTCCAGGGGTGGCGCAGAATGTAGTGCAGGTGATAGACGCCGTCCAGGCAAAAGGCGACGTTGGGGTCGCCCGGGGCGCTGTCCTCGCCCGGGTGCATCAGGTGGAAGTTGAGTGCCAGTTCGTCGGTCACGGTACTGTCGTCGAAACCCTTGTTGGTTGCCATAGCGATTGGCCGCGAGTGTAGGCGCGGCCGCCGGTCATCGCAACCACGCCGCAACGCGCCGGCCGCTGCCGTCGAGCGCGGCGACGCGGGTGATACGCGGTGTCATGCGCTGTCAGAACGCGATGCCCAGGTCCAGTCCCCAGCCGAAGGAGAAACCGGAGAAGGCGGCGCTCGCGGTTCGCTCGAGATCGGCCGAGATGCCCTCGGCCTCGGTGGTCAGGTAGTGATAGGCCAGGCCCGCGCGCGGCGTGATCGCGATCAGCCCCAGCAGCACGCGGTAGCCGACGTGCACTCCGCCGCCGATCTTGAAGGTGTCCACCTCCAGGTCCTCCGCGTCCTTGTCTGCAAGCGCACTGCCCTTGAAGGTCGCGTACAGGTAGCCGGGTTCCACCGATCCGCCGACGAACAGGCCGACGGGCGCCCGGTCGGTCAGGAAGTAGTTCGCTCCCAGGGCGCCGGAAATGGACCAGAGCTCGTAATCGTCCGGCTCCACCCCCGCGATCTCGAACAGTGCGCCGAGCAGACTGCCCTTGGCATTGAAGTAGGTGGGCACCACGAACACGCTCCACTCCTCGTCGAGCGCGATTTCCAGCGACCCGCTGTAGATACCGACCAGCGGTCCGAACAGGTTCAGCCCGAAGACGCCGGTCGCGGACCGGCCTTCCTCGGTACTGGCGTGGGTTTGTGCGAATCCCGCCGTCGCGACCGTGAGCATGCACGCCGCGACCAGAAGACGGGAAACGGGGGAGCGAGTGCTCCGCGTCTCCTGCATGATTGTCCCCCTCCCAGTGGACGCAGGAAACATACCGGCCGGCGGGCGCTTGTTTCTACCCGTCCGGCGGATGTTTGTGGTTCAATCCGCAAAAAGAACGCTCGCCGCGTGTGGATAACATGTGGATGAAGCGGGCAACGGCGGCGGCCAACGGGGCAGTCGGCGACGGCAGGTCATGCAGTCCTGGTCGTCGGGCGCCAGTTCAATACGACAGACTGTCAAAAATACCGTTTGGTCGGAATGTGGATAACATGTGAACGAGTGACGGCGTGGCGTACCGAGCGGTCGAAATGAACGCAGGTCAGAAGCGGTGCGAGCCGGTAAGGCTCGGATCCCAACGCTCGGCGGTCAGCATGCTGAAGGCGGCATCGAGGGCGGACGGCGTGCCGAGTCGGCGCAGGGCGGCGAGCACCACCGTGGTCACTTGTCCACACGGATCGTCGAGGGCGGCGATCAGGTCCGACTCCGCGTCCGCGGCGCGGCGGCCGAGGCGTGCCAGGGAGGTGGCGGCGTTGAAGCGGACCTGGTCGCGGACGCACCAGCCGCGCACCAGCGGCGTGTCCCAGCCGGGTCGCTCCTGGTGCAGCAGCCTGCCGAGGGGGCCGGCTGCCTCGGCAGCCGCGATGGTGCCGAGGGAATCCGCCGCGGTGCGCACCACGAAGTGCGAATCGTCCGCGAGCGCGCGTGTCAGGGCTGGTACGGCGGCGCCCGCCGCGTGATCCATCTCGCCGAGCGCAAAGGCGGCGTTTACCCGCGACCACTCGTCGTGGTCGTCCGCGAGCAGGTCGATCAGCGCCGGAATCGCGTCGCTGCCGATGGCTGCCAGCGCGTGGGAGGCGTCGTCCATCACCAGCGCCTGCTCGCGCCACGTACCGCCGTGATTGCCGCCTCCGACGCCGCGCAGCAGGTGGGGCAGGGCGGCCCCGGACCCGCGCAGTGCATCGGTCAGTGCGGGTATGGCGGGCGAGCCGATGGCGCCGAGGGCATAGGTGGCGGCAACGCGCACCGAATCGGGCTCCCGGTTGAGGCAGGCGATCAGCGCCGGAATCGCCGCCACCGCCTCCGCGCCGCCGTGCGCCAGCGTCTCGGCAGCCGCCACCCGGTCCGCTGCCGGACCGGCGGCCAGCCGCCGCTGCAGGCCGTCCTCCGCCGAGCCGGCGGCGCGTGTCTCGCCGTTGGCCCGTGCCGCGCCGCCCGCGGCGAAGCTGGCATAGCGGTGCGGCGCGCCGCGCAGCCAGTCCCACAGGTGGGACCAGGCCATGTCCAGGCGGTCATGGGTGGACAACTCCCGCGGACCGCGCCAGGTCCACTCCGGACCGGACCAGCCGTTCGCCATCGGGGCCGCCGAGCGCATGTAGATGAACTTCACCATGAAGCGGCGCTGCGCGGTCACGTTGACGCCGGCGGCGTGCCCGACGTCGAAGTGGGTCAGGCTCACGAGACCGGCCGGACCGCTGACCGGGAACTGGTGCGCCTTGTCGGCGTCCGACAGCCCCCGGTTCAGGTGGGTGCCGGGGATCACGTGCGTCGGGCCCAGCTCGGGCGGCGTATCCTGCGGGTAATACATGACGCGCACGAAGCGGAGATGGTGATGCCTCGGTCGCCCCAGCGGCGTGTAGGAGTCCTGGTGGCTGTTGGCGGCCAGCTTGGCCGCATGGTCGACGCCGCCCAGATCCTGCAGCGCCTCGATGTGGCAGAAGCGGTGCGGGTGCTCCAGGTAGCCGGGACCGAGCAGGGTGAGCAGGGCGCCGCACACCTCGGGCGACTCCAGCACGTGGCGCATCTCCGGCACCAGCGGCAGGACGTTGTTGCCGGGGTTGTCGGTGCCGGGAATCGCCTCGGCCAGCTTGCGGTAAATGGTCCGATGCAGTTCTGCCGGCACCGAAGGCTTCAGCACCAGGAACCCGTCGGCGATGAACCGGTGCACCTGCTCGGCGGTCAGCGGGACCGGCTTCGTACCTGTCGTGGCTACCATGCCGTTCACGTTGCCCCGCCCGCCGCCGTCGGTCAATACCCATGTCGCCGGCCAGGCTGCCGGAGGTCCGCGGCGCCCGCGTCCGCCTCAGGCCGCCGTGCCGGTGCGCGGGTCGACCGGCTGCCCGGTGCGGGCGCTCTCATACATGGCCAGAACGATATTGACCGCCTTGCACGCCTCGGCTCCGTCGACGGCCGGCACCAGGCCCCCCTGCAGCGCCCGCGCGAAGTCCTCGAACTGAGCCTGGTGCCCCTCGATGCCGATGTCGGCCGGGTTCGAGGCACCGCCCGCGCCGGCCTCGCCCTGGCCGTGGCGGGCGCGAATGGCGGCGTCGCCCGGATGCTCGTCGGCGAACGTCCAGTGCTCCAGGCGGTCCTGCACCGATGCGACGCTGCCGGCGGTGCCGTATATCTCGACGCGCTGCGGGAATCCGGGCCAGGCGGCGGTGCAACCTTCGATGGTGCCCAGGGCGCCGTCCGCGAACTGCACCACCGCGGCGCCGGTGTCCTCCACCTCGATGCCGTGGTGGCCGAGCGTGGCCGTCGCGCTGATCACGCGCGCGGCCGGCCCCATGAACCACTGCAGCAGGTCGATGGCATGGATCGATTGATTCATCAGTGCGCCGCCGCCGTCCAGGCGCCGGGTGCCGTGCCAGCCGCCGTCGTCGTAGTACTGCTGCGTGCGATACCACTTGACAGAGGCGTCGCCGAGCACGACGCGGCCGAGGCGACCGGCGTCGACCGCCTCCTTGATGAGGCGCGACACCGGCAGGAAGCGCGACGGGAAGATACCCGCCACCGTGACGCCGCGCCGGTCGGCCGCCTCCAGGAGCCGCGTGCAGCGCTCCCGCGTCACCTCCAGGGGCTTCTCGACAATCAGGTGCTTGCCGGCGTCGATCGCCGCCAGGGCCGGCTCCAGGTGAGCGCCCGACGGGGAGCAGATCGACACCGCCTGCAGGCCGGGGTGGCGCAGGAACGCCGTCATGTCGCCGTAGGCCGCACACCGGTGCCGGGCGCCGAACTGCGCGGCGCGCGCGGCGCTGCGCGAGGCGCACGCCACCAGTTCGGCGCCGCCGGCCGCGTGCAGCGCGCGGGCGTGAAAGTCGGCGATCATCCCGAGGCCCACGACGCCGAAGCCGATGCTCACGCCGGCTCCGTCCCGATGCGTTCCTGCATCATCACTGCTCGTCTCCTCCTGCCGGGGATCCCGGTTGGTGGCGCGCATGGTACGGCGTGCGCCGCCGCCTGTTCAATGCGTGGACCGCGGCTGCTATGCTCGGGCGGCAATGAGTGGGACCATCAGCGTAATGCAGTTCGGCTGCGGCCCGATCGGGTGCAGCATCGTGCGGCTGGCCGCACGGCGCGCGTCGCTGTCGGTGTGCGGAGCAGTCGACATCGACCCGGCACTGGCCGGGCGCGACCTCGGACAGGTGGCGGCCGCGGGCGGT
Source organism: Spirochaetia bacterium (assembly GCA_965208575.1). Taxonomy (GTDB): domain Bacteria; phylum Spirochaetota; class Spirochaetia; order SZUA-6; family Bin103; genus Bin103. The sequence goes on from CBDBOV010000005.1 coordinate 1,071,460, forward strand.
ACGCGGGGAGCGCTGGTCCATGGCGACGCGCGCGCGGCGCTCGCCGAGTTGCGTCCCGACCTGGTGTTCCACTCCACCGGCTCGAAGGTGGCCGAGGTGTACGAACAGCTCGCCGTGATCGTTGCGGCGGGCGCCAACGTCGTTTCCACCTGCGAGGAGCTGGCGTTCCCGGCGTACCGTGATCCCGAGCTGGCCGATCGGCTGCACGCGCTGGCGGTGCGCCACGGCGTGGCGATCCTGGGCACCGGGGTCAATCCCGGCTTCCTCATGGACACGTGGCCGCTGTTCATGTCGACGCTGTGTGCGGACGTGCGGCGGGTGCGCGTGGTGCGCGTACAGGACGCCTCCGGGCGCCGGGTTCCGTTTCAGCGCAAGATCGGCGCCGGCCTGTCGGTGGCCGAGTTCGAGACCGCGGTGGCCGGCGGCGCGTTCGGCCACGTGGGGCTGCAGGAATCGGCCGCGATGCTGGCGGCCGGCCTGGGCTGGCGCCTGGACCGGATCAGCGAATCGATCGAGCCGGTCGTGCTCGACCGCGAGGTGCGCAGCGCACACGTGACGGTCCCGGCCGGCACGGTCGCCGGACTGAAGCAGGCGGCGGTCGGCACACGCGCCGGCGAAGCGGCGGTGGAATTGGAGTTCGAGGCCTACCTGGGCGCGCCGCGCTCCTACGAGACCGTGTCGCTGGCCGGTACGCCGCCGTTGGAAGTGACCATCGAGGGCGGCACCCCCGGCGACACCGCCACCGCCGCCATCGTGGTCAACAGCGCGCCCGCGGTGGCCGCCGCCGCCCCCGGCCTGTACAGCATGAACGACATGCCCGTGGTGGGCTGCACGGCCTGACCTGCAATGCAGCAGGCCGGCTCCCCGCGCGGGAAGCCGGCCTGCTGTTCATGACCGCGTAGTCGGTGGGAACTTAGAAGCTGAAGCGCACGCCGAGTTCGGCGCGGTGCGCCATCAGGGTCGGCTTGACGTACCTGTCTTCGTCGTCGGGGTCGGTAACCTGAGTCTCCAGGGTGCCGAAGAACTTGTAGCCGAGGGTAAGCGCCACCGCGTCGATGATCTCGTACGCCACGCCGAGGTTGGCCTGGTAGGCAAAGCCCCAGCCGCTGCCCTCGAAGCTGGGATCGGTGTCGTCGTTTCCGTCATCGAGCTTGACCGCCAGGTTGACGGCGCCGGCGCCGATGCCGATGAACGGCACGAACGGGGTGCCGGTGTCCAGGTCGAAGAAGCCGTTGGCCAGCATCGACATCACGGTGAGATTGTCGTCGGCCTTGTTGTCGTCATCGATCTCGTCGTCGTGCAGGAAATTTGCGGACTGGAAGGAGAACTCCGCCTCGGCGCGAAAGTCGCCGAAGTCGTAGCCCGCGGAACCGCCGGCGCCGAAGCCGAAGTCGAGGTCCCAGTTGGCCTCCTTCTGGTTGCCGTCGATTCCCTTCTCGGGCACTTCCTCGATATCGGTTATCAGCGTGATCCCGCCGCCGGCGGCCACGTAGAAGCCGGTGCCGGCCATCATCATGTCCTGGGCGAACAGGCTCGCGCCCGGTATCGACAGCAGCGCGACGGACAGGAGCGTAGCGAATGTGCGCATGTATTGGTGCCTCACTTGGAGTCGGATAAGCGGGAAAGTACAGGATTTTTCCATGTACGGCAATCGAAGGGAAAATCGAAGAGTGCGCGGTCACGGCGCCGAAATCGGGACCGGTTGCACACGTTTCGACGCCTGCTCGACGCGGCTGACGTGCAGCTTGATCGTTGCCGCATCGCTGCTCGCCCGTTGCACCGCGGCGGCCGTTTCGGCCATCGGCATGACGCCGGTGATCAGCGACTCGACTTCGATGCGGCGCGCGGCCAGCAGCGCCGCGCCGACCCGAAAGGCGCCGGCAAAGCGGAACGATCCGACCACGCGCAGCTCGCGCGCCATGATGGTGTTGAGCGGCGCCGCGAACGGTTGTTGCAGGGTGCCGATCTGCACCACGGTTCCGCCCGCGGCGGTGTGCTGCAGCGCCCACCGGAACGATGCCTCGGCGCCGGCGGCCTCGAAGGTCACCTCCGGGGCGCCGCCGTTCGCCATCGCGCGGGCTGAGGCCTGTTCGTCGCCGGGATCGAGCACCGCGTCGGCACGTGCGGCCGCCGCCTCCCGCGCCGCGCCGCGCGGGTCGCTCACCACCACCCGCACGGCGCCGAGCGCGCGCGCCACGGTGGCCACCAGCAGGCCGATGGTGCCGGCGCCGCTCACCGCCACCACCTTGCCGGCGACGCCGTCCGCGCGCAGCACGGCATGGCATGCGACCGCCAGCGGCTCCAGCAGCGCGCCCACCGCGTAGCTCAGGTGGTCATCGAGCCGGTAGCAGTTGGCCGCCGGGACCGCCTTCAGGCCGCACAACACGCCGTCGGTGGGCGGGTCGGTGGCGGCGCTGCCGAAGTAGCGCATCTGCGGGCACAGGTTGGAGCGCCCGCGCCGGCACCACGAACAGCGCAGGCACGCCCGCGACGGGTCCACCGCCACCCGGTCGCCGACCGCGATGCCGCCGGCCGCGCGCCCGACCGCGACCACCTCGCCGGCGAACTCGTGGCCGAGTATGAACGGACGCGACGGCACGAACGCGCCGACCCGCCCGTGCCGATAGTAGTGGATGTCGCTGCCGCAGATGCCCACCCGCTCCACGCGTACCAGCACCTCGTGGTCGTCCGGCCGCGGGTCGGGGCGCAGTTCGCGGCGCAGATCGTGCGTGCCGTGCAATACCCAGGCGTCCATCGCCGCCCACTCTATACCAGCCGCGTGCGCGGCGCGACCGCGGCGACCGGCGTGCGACCGTGCGCCGAGCGACCGAGCGACCGCAAGTGATCGCATAACGCCTATACTGCACCGGTCATGACCGCATCTCCGGCCCGGCGCACACCGGTCAGCGTCCGCCGTGCCCGAATCGTCGATACGCTCCTGATCGCCCTGGTCGTGTTCGACCTCGTCGTGGCGGTCGGCGCATTCCTGTTTCCGCAGCTCTGGTACCGGATCCTGCACGGCGCCGAGCACGTGGATCCGGCGGGTCTGCTGAGGCGCACCGGAGCAATCTGGGTGGCGTTCACGGTCGTGCAGGTGCTCGCGCTGCCGCGCTGGCGTACCGCTCCCCACTGGCTGGTCCTGGTGTGCGGCATCCGGCTCAGCGAGCTGTTCGCCGACTGGACCTGGCTGGTGTTCGCCGAGCAGGTGACGCCGTTCGGCACCGCCGCGCTGCTGTTCACCCTGCCTGCCAACCTGCTGATCTGCTGGTTTCTGTTCGCCACCTACCGGCACGCGGTGCGGGAGCGCTCGGAGTAGCCGGGGATGCGATCCACCTGCGGGCCGGGCCCGGCGCGGCCCGCGAGCGGCGTTCGAGTTGGCGGCGGTCGCCGCTCGCGGGTGCGATGCGAGTCCTGGTAACGGGAGGCGGCGGATTCGTCGGCCGCGCCGTCGTCGAGCGGCTGCTTGCCCGCGGCTACCAGGTGCGCTGCTTCGCCCGATCGGCCTACCCGGAACTGGCGGGCCGCGGGGTGGAAGTGATGCGTGGCGACCTGGCCGACCGGCGCGCTGCCGCGACTGCCTGCGCCGGCTGCGATGCGGTGGTGCACGCGGCGGCGCTGATCCCCGGCGTCGCCGAGCCGGCACACCGCTACCGCGCCGTGAACGTGGGCGGCACGGAGGCGATCGTCGCCGGCTGCCGCGCCCATGGCGTGCCGCGGCTGGTATTCACCAGTTCGCCGAGCGTGGTGTTCGGCGGCCATGACCTGTGCGGGGTCGACGAGTCGGTTCCCTACCCGCGGCGCTACGACTCCCCCTACGCGCGTACCAAGGCGGAGGCCGAGCGCGTGGTGCTGGCCGCCAACGACGGCAGCCTGGCCACCACGGCGCTGCGGCCCCACCTGGTGTGGGGGCCGGGCGACGCGCACCTGGTGCCGGAGCTGATCGCCCGGGCGCGCGCGGGCCGGCTGGTGCGCGTGGGGCGCGGCCCGTTCCGGGTCGACGTGACCTACATCGACTGCGCCGCCGAGGCGCACCTGCTGGCGCTCGACGCCCTGTCGCCCGGCAGCGCCGCGGCCGGCCGCGCCTACTTCATCTCGCAGGGCGAGCCGGTGGACCTGTGGCAGTTCGTCGGCCGGCTGCTGAACATGGCCGGCGTAGCGCCGGTGCGCCGCCAGGTACCGCGCTGGCTGGCACTGGCCGCGGCCGGCGCCGTGGAGGGCGCGTTCCGAGTCTCCGGGCGCACGGCGGCGCCGCCGCTGACCCGCTTCCTGGTGCGCGAGATCTCTTCCTCGCACTGGTTCGACACAGGCGCCGCGCGCCGCGACCTCGGCTACCGGCCGCCGGTTTCGATCGACGAGGGCCTCGTCCGGCTCGCGCGGTGGTGGCAGGCCGGCGGCGCAGCAGTCGGCGGTTACCGCGGCTAGCCGGTCTTCCAGTCGACCAGCTCGCTGAGCACCAGCATGCCGTCGTGCGGCATGCCGGGGTAGGTGTAGCCGGCCTGGCCGAGCGGCGGCACGTTGCTTACGCCGCGCGCCGCGATCCGCACCGCAAGCTCGCGTCGGCGCGGCTCGGGATACACCCCGGCGGTTGCCACGCCGGGATGCAGGAAGCGCAGCGCGCGCTCCAGGCTGGCTACCGGGCGGACCACGATGAGCCGGCACAGCGGGTGCTCGGTGATGTTGAACTCCTGCGGCATCACCGCCACCGCGGAGTGGAACTCGCCGTCGGCACGGTTCTCGAACCAGGTGGCGCCCAGGAAGCTGCCGCGCTTCATGCGCCGGATCTGGCCCTGCTGGCTCCGGCTCAGCGCGGCCGGCGCGAAGCGGTCCCAGCGCCCGAGCTCGTCGCGCAGCGCGGCGGCGTAGCGCTCGGCGCCCGCCTGGTCCGCCTCCAGGTAGTGGATCTGCGAGGCGATGCACGCCTTCTGGCTTTGGATCAGCGTGTCGCACACCGCGCGGCCCACCACCTGCGGCAGGTCGTCGAACGCCTCGCGTCCGATCAGGCTTACGCCGTAGCGCGGGTTGAAGGTCACGGTCTTGGTGAAGGCGGCGCGCTCGCGCACCGACAGCACCGCGCCGGGGGCGCCCCACACCACGATGCGGTCGTAGCGGCCCGGCAGGAACAGCGGCGCCTCGAACTGCTCGTCGCCGCCCGGCCAGTACAGCACCGACAGGTGGCGGGTAAGCGGATGATCGGGAAAGGTGCGCGCGGCCAGCAGGGCCAGGTAGGCGCCCGCCAGGGTGGCGCCGTACGGCAGCTTGATGGTCGCGGCCGACTTGGTCCACAGGGCGCGCAGGAGCGAGGCCAGCGGCACCAGCGGCGAGTTGCCGGCGGTAATGTGGAGTTGGCGGGTGGGCAGGGCGCGCAGGCGCGGCACCGCGGCGGCGGGGTCGTAGCCGGCGATCGGCGGCAGATGCTGGGCGTGGATCAGGTGCACGGGAGCGGGATACACGGTGCCCGGCACCTCCACCCAGCCATCCAGGAAGCGCCGCCCCGGTATCTCCCAGGTAGCCAGGTCGGTGTCCACCATGGTCTCGGCGACGGCGCCCGCAAGCATCACCGGGAACATCGCAAAACCCGCTTCCACGTAGGGATCCGGTGCCTCCGACGTGGCGCGCACCCATGCCTTGACCTGGCGCAGCAACTCCGCGTCGGCGCCGTACGCCTGCTGCAGGCCGTCCACGTAGCGCACCACGTCGCCGAATTCGAGGTCGTACAGCCCCGCGGCGAGCGTATCGAGATCGTCCTCCACCAGGTCGAGCGGCGTCACCTCCGGCAGCACCTGGTACTGCCAGGCGCCGGAGGCACGCATCGAGGCGCGGTCCAGTACCGGCTCACGCAGCACCCACGCCCCGTTCAACCTGACCAGGGTCGGGGGATCGCCGCCGCCGCGCTGCCGCTCTTCGGTCGCGAAGGCGGCCTCGATTTCCCGCCTGCCGACCGCCGGCGGCGCAACCAGCGTGCCGCGCACCAGCGCCGGCACCGAGATTACGCCGTCGTCATCGGCCGCAATGGTCGGCTCGTCCATGGGTCGCCGTCAGCCCTGCATGGCGGCCATGATGCCGCCGCAGCCCTTTACCTCCCGTCCGGTAGCGCGCCCGATGTCGGAAATCGTCACGCCGCCCACCCCGCACGGGCAACCGCCGGTGCGGCGCCGCACGTTGTCGCCGGTGATGATGAATCCCGGATAGCAGGCCGCATAGGGATCGAGAAACCCGAAGCCGCCATGGATGTCGTCTCCGGTCACCGGCTCCAGGGCCTCGTCGAAGATCACCGTCTCGGTGATCGGCGGCACGTGGAAGCGGCCTTCGCGGCAGCGCGGGAACACCACCTGCGCCTCGGTCATCGAGTAACCCTCGTTGACGCGCTCCGGGCGGACGCCCAGGCTCTGCTCGATCAGCGCCAGGAACGCCGGCTCGTCGATCCGGTCGCCTTCGAAGCTCTTCCAGCCGCCGCCGTGAGACAGCATGCTGCCGGGCCGCAGTACGACTTCCTCGCCCTCCGCCACCAGCCACTCGCAGAACTCCTTGATCATGAACGGGGCGCCGAACAGCAGCGTTCGGCGGCGCGCGGCGATCGAGTCGCGCAGTGCGGCCAGCACGCGCCGGAAGTTGTCGGCCCGGCGCCGCACGGTGGCGTCCAGGAACGCATCGGAGAGCTGCCGTTCGCGCTCGTCGGCCGGACCGCGCACCAGCGCGCGCACCACCGTCGCCGACAGCTCCAGATCGAACAGAAAGGTGGCGCGCCCGACCATCCGGGCGAGCGTCTGCCCCACCACCTGCGTGCCCTGGGTACCGCCGGAGAACGACAGAAAGACGCCGTCGAAGCCGCGCAGGCCGCGGCGCCGGAAGAACTCGCCAAAGCCGTCCGGGCCGAGCATGCGCGCCGCGGTGCGGGCGGCGGTGCGTTCCCAGGCGCGCGCGGCGCCCTGGCGCATCTGAAACAGGGGAATGTAGGACACCCCGAGCCCGGTAAGCTGCGACCAGGTGTAGGCATCGCGCGGGACGAACGAAATGTGCCCGCTGGTACCGGAACTGAATACCGTGTGGATGCCGTGCTCCGCCAGGCAGGCGAGCCATTGGTCGATCGAGGTCACGCCGTCGACGTCGGTTTCCACGGGACGGTCGAACACCTGCCGCAGCCAGCCATTCATGGCGCCGTAGTCGTGGTTGTCAATGTGTTCCTGGGGATACGACTTGAAGATGTGGTCGGTGGACATCATCTCGGCGGCGATCTGCGCCGTGTCGGCGTCGCGCTGCACCTCTGCCTGGTCGGCGAGCCGGCGATAGATCGGAACACGGTCGTAGTAGTGCCGGTGATTCGTGCGGATTGCCGCGAAGCGCAGTTTACGCGCATAATCCTCATCCACCGTACCGCTCATCGCCCAGCGCATTGCGAGGGCCGTGAGTTGCAGGTGGAGCGCGCGTATTTCGGCGTGGTGGTCAGACATGGGCCGCGATGCCGGCGCGCCAAACTACACAGGTTGGCCCTTCCCGGTCAACGGGCCGCTCGCACGTGGCGCAGCGGCGGATCGTGCCCTGTGCCCGCTAAGGATGTAGCAGTTGAACATGACCACGCGCCGACCCGGAGGCGCAGCGTGACCGCGAACACCAGCGTCGAGAGCCTCGGCGTCTATCTTCCCGAACGGGAAGTGACCACCACCGAAGTGGTAAAGGGCTGCCGGCGGCGCGTGTTGATTCCCCTGGAACGCCTGACCGGCATTCGCAGCCGGCGCATGGCCGGCGACACCGAGTTCTCCGTCGACCTGGCCCACAACGCGGTAGCGAGGTGCCTCGCCGGGTCGCGTCATGGCGCGGCGGATATCGACCTGATCGTCGCTGCCAATATCTCCAAGCAGGATTCGCCGCTTACCTACAACGTCGAGCCGACCACCGCCGCGGTGCTGCGCCGCCAGTTCGGCCTGCACCGCGCCCTTGCCTTCGATCTGAGCAATGCGTGCGCCGGCGTATTCACGGCGATCATGGCGGTGGACGAGCTTATTCGGCGCGGTGACGTGCGCCGCGCGCTGGTGGTCAGCGGCGAGTACATCACCCATCTCACCGCCACCGCGCAGCGCGAGCTGCACGGGCTGCACGACGAACGGTTGGCGTGCCTGACCCTCGGGGATGCCGGCGTGTGCCTGCTGCTCGAGCACGGCGCGGGCTTCGACTTCATCGAAATCTACACCGTACCGGAGCACGCCGAGCTGTGCATTGCCCACTCTGCCGAGTCGCACGGGGCGATCATGTTTACCGACTCGGTGCGCCTCGCTCGCGCCGGCATCGCCGAGGTTGTCACCCAGTACGAAAATGTCGCGGAGTCGGGCAGGGTCACCACCGAACCGCGCTACTTCATTCCGCACCAGACTTCCTCCAACTCGATCAAGGAAGCCACGCGCGCCACCAATCGCCGTCTCGGACGCCGCGTCTGCCACTCGGACAACATGGTGGACAACCTGCGGCACCGCGGCAACACGGCAACCACTTCGCACTGGGTAGCGGTCAAGGACCTGGTCGAGAGGTCTGCGTTGCAACCGGGCGATCGCGTGTTGTTCAGCATCACGGCGTCCGGGATCACCGTGGGCCTCGCTCAGTATCGCGTCGAGCAGTTCGCCGCCCGCATGGCGAACGGCGAGCCGGCGCCGCAGCCGCCACCGGCAGCCGCGTCGGACAACGCCGCGCGCGGTTACTACCGCGCCGTTCCCCCGGGTGAGCGCGTGCGGGTGAGCGCGGCGGCCACTGCTACACCGGAAACGGATGCCGAACGCGGCAACGTCAAGCTCGCCGCGCATGCGGTGCGGCGTGCCCTGGACGCCGCGCACGCGCCGGCCGGCCAGCCGGGGCTGCTGGTGTATTCGGGGGTGTACCGGGAGGCGTTCATCTCCGAGCCGGCGCTGGCCACCATGGTGGCCAAGGAGCTGGGCATCAAGGGGTCTCGCCTCGACCACAACGGGCCGCCGTTTCTGGCGTTCGACCTGATGAATGGACCGCCCGGCGTGTTGATGGCGTGCCAGGTAGCGGGTCGCATGCTGCTGTCGCGCGACGGCGTGGCGGTGATCGCCGCCTCGGAGTTCAACGAAACCCCGGTCGACGGTCAGCCGCCGCTGGGACTGGCCAGTGCCGGCTCCGCCCTGGTGCTGGAGCGCAGTACCGGCCGGGCCGGCTTCCGCAGTTTCTTCGTCGACACGCATGCCGAGTACCTGGACTGGTACCGCGCGTACGCCTATACGGACGACTCGGGGCCGCCGCGGCTGCGCGTGGAACGCGACGACCGTCTGGCCGAGCGGCTGCCGGAGGCGGTGGCGGGGAGCGTGACCGAGCTGCTGCGCCGGGAGCGTGTTTCTCTCGACGACTTCGCGGTGATCTTTCCGCCGCAGCTTGGGCCGGAGTTCCTGGACCGGCTGGCGGACTGCCTCGGCGTGGAGCGCAGCAGGTTCGTGTCGTGCGGCGGCGGAAACCTGTTTACGGCCGCCCCGGCGGCGGGGTGGGAAGCGGCCGGCGCGCGCGCGGTCCCGGGCAGCCTGGGCCTGTTTCTTGCGGCCGGCGCCGGCATCGAAGTCGCCTGCGCCACCTACGAATTCTGATCCGGGAATCTTCTATTCGCGAATCGCGGCCGTGCGCAAGCCTCCGGCGGCCAGCACCAGCGCCAGCCCGGCGCGGAAGTCGATTTCCGGTCGAAACCCGAAGTCGCGGTACGAGCGGCTCATGTCGTAGAACACGTCGCGCGAGAGGTAGGCCAGCGCGTCGCGCGTTACCATGGCGCTCATGCCGGGGGCGAGCAACCGCACCGCCGCCGGCAGCAGCGGCCCGAGCAGCCGGCACAAGCCGGCGGGCACCGGCACTATGGCCGGGGAAGACCGGCCGGTGAGTTCCGCATGCACGTCGAACAGGGCGCGCAGCGGCTGCGGATTGCCGGTAGCGGCGTTGTAGGTGGCGCCATCCGCCGCCGGAGCGGCCGCCGCCTGCACCATGAGGCGTGCGACATCGCTCACGTATCCGAAGTCGACCAGGTGGCGGCCGCCGTCCACCAGCGGAACGCGCCGCATGCGCGCCATGGCCAGCGCGGCGGGCAGGAAGTGGCGGTCGCCCGGCCCATAGGTGGCGCTCGGCCGCACGATCGTGTAACCCAGCCCGCGCGCGCCGTACTCGCGCACCACGCCTTCCGCTTCCACCTTGGAGCGTCCGTAGGCGGACAGCGGCGCCAGCGGGCTGTGCTCCCCGATCGGGGACGCCGCGCCGGGGCGATAGACGCCGGTGGTACTGGCGAACACGAAGCGCCGTACGCCGGCATCGGTGCTCGCGGCGAGCATCCGCTCGGTCAGATCCACGTTGGCGGCGCGATAGGGCGCATAGTCCTCGCCGGCGCTGAACGGCGCGCCGGCGTGCAGATAGCCGGCAACGTGGAACACCGAGACCACGCCGCGCAGCGCGGCGGCGACGGCGGCGCGGTCGGACAGGTCGGCGCGCAGCACGTCGATGTTGGGGTGGCGGACGGCCGGCGGCCCGCTCGACGGGCGCAGCAGGCAGCGCACGGGATGGCCGGCGGCGGCCAGTTGGGCGGCCACTTCGCCGCCGATCATGCCGGAGGCGCCGGTGACCAGCGCCGGCGGACGGTCCGGTTCGCTGCGCCGCCTCGCCGTCACGACGACCGCCCGTGCAGGCGGCGCCGGAGTGCGCGTACCGCGGTCGCCACGCCATCCTCGCTCCTGATCCGGGCCCCTATCTCGGCGGCGCGGGCACGCACCGAGGGATCGGAGGCGGCGCTGCACAACGCGTCAGCCAGCCGGTCGGCGGTGAGGCGCCGCCGCGGCACCGGCCGCGGCCCCACTGCCAGTTCGTGCACCCGGCTGCCCCAGAAGTGCTGATCGCCGAAGAACGGCACCACCACCTGCGGCACGCCGTGGCGCAGGCCGGTGGCGGTGGTGCCGGCGCCGCCGTGATGGATCACCGCGGCCGTGCGCGGGAACAGCCAGTCGTGCGGTACCCAGTCGAGCATCAGCATGTCGGGTGGAAGTTGCGCCGGGGTGAGGCCGCCCCAGCCGGTGGCCAGCACGCCGCGCAGCCCGCAGCGGCGCAGCGCGCTGAACACGATACCGGTGAGATCCTCCTCGCCGTCGCTGCTCATGCTGCCGAATCCGACATACACCGGCGGTGCGCCGCCGGCGAGGAAGCGCTGCAACTGTGCATCCGGGCGCCAGCCGTCGCCGTCCTCGTCCAGGAACCAGTAGCCGGTCACCTGGACGTGGTCGTCCCAGTCGGCCGGGCGCGGCAGCACCGCCGGGCTGAACCCGTACAGCAGGAGACTGCCGCGCAGGTTGGACGCGAACGTGTGCCGGCGCGGCGCCGGAGGCAGCTCCAGGAGGTCGGCTCGTACCGCGTTGGTGGGCGCACGCAGCACGTGCCAGAGCAGAAACTCGACCAGCCGGTGACTGGCGTAATTGTACGTGCGGCGCACCGGCGCCGGTCCCGGCAACTCGTGGAAGAACACCGACGGCAGGTACCCGCTCGGGGTGGCAGGCTGCAGGAACGCCGCGGCCAGCGGCACCTCGAGCCGCTCCGCGAGGTTCCAGGCGGCGAAGTAACCGAGCAGTCCGGTCACGATTGCCTCGGCGTCGCGGCATGCCCGGAAGCAATCGTTCATCAGCTCCTGGCCGAAGGAGAGCGCGAGTTCGCGGAAGTGGCGGATGAACAACAGCGGGTTGGTGCCGCTGCGCACCCAGCCGCGGCCGAGGCGGCTGTCGATGATGTCGCGTGGATTGACCTCGACGGCGCGGAAGCCGAGCCCGCGGTCGGTCACCATCCTCTCGAAATAGCGGTGCGTGGCGAAGATGACCTGTTCGCCGGCGCGGCTCAGACCCTCGGCGAGGGCGAGCAACGGACGAACGTCCCCGTGGGTGCCGAGAGCGACGACGCAGATGCGCATGCAGCAAGGTGCTCGCAACGCGAGCGCCGGCAGTATAGGGCGCGCGTTCCCCGCTCCGCAACGCCGAAGCAACGCGGCTGCCGAGCGGCCGTCGCGGCGCAGCGGTTACCCGCGCTTCCTTGACGATTCGCCGGGCGCAGGCTACCTTGCAGACTCCGCGGGACTGCTGAGTGACACGCCCAAGTTCATCATCGACCGAAAACGAATACCTGATTCAGCTCTACATGCTGCTCCGCGAGGGCCGGCCGGTGATCGGCGCGCGCATCGCGGAGCGCATGGGGGTTTCTCCCCCCGCGGTGACGCAGGCAATGAAGCGCCTGGCGCAGCACGGGCTGGCGGTGCTCGATCCCGACGACGGCGTGCGCCTGACGCCGCGCGGGCGCGACCAGGCGGAGCGCACGATCCGCCGCCACTACCTGCTGGAGCGCCTGCTGGTCGACGAACTGGGATTCGACTGGGTCGAAGTGGACGAGGAGGCGGACCGGCTGGAGCATTCGCTGTCGCCGCGCCTGGAGGCGCACCTGTTCGAACGTCTCGGGCGGCCTACCACCTGCCCGCACGGCAACCCGTTTCCCGGATCGCGCGACGAGCGCCGGCTGCTCGATGCGCGCCGCCTGTCGGAAGTGGAGGAGGGCGCAGTCATCACCATCCTGCGCATTACCGAGGAGGCGGAGGAGAACTCCGACCTGATGCGGCTCCTGTACACCAACCGGCTGCTGCCGGGCACCTCCGTCAAGCTGACGCAGGCAACCGACGAGGAGTTGGTCCTGGAGCGTTCCGGCACAGCCGGCGGCGCGGAGATGGTGACCATTTCGCAGGATCTCGCGCGTTTCGTGCGCGTCGATGGGCCGGAGTAGAGGACAACAGCATGGAACCAACCAAGGTGGCGGTCATTACCGGTGCCGGCAGCGGAGTGGGGCAGGCGGCCGCGGTCACCCTGTACCGGAACGGCTTCGCGGTAGTGGTGGCTGGGCGCCGTGAGGCGGCGCTGCAGGACACCGTCGCGCAGATGTGCGCGGCCTGGAGTGGCCCGCCCGGCGACGCCCCGGGAACGCTGGCCGTGCCCACCGACGTGACCTCGCAGGACTCGGTACGGGCACTGTTCGCAGCCGCAACGGATGGCTACGGGCGCGTCGACGTGCTGTTCAACAACGCCGGCATCGGCGCCCCGGGCGTCCCGCTCGAAGAGCTTGAGCTGGCGGCGTGGCAGCGCGTGGTGGACACCAACCTCACCGGTTCGTTCCTGTGTACCCAGGAGGCGGTGCGGATCATGAAGGCGCAGGATCCGCGCGGCGGACGCATCATCAACAACGGCTCCATTTCCGCGCATGTGCCGCGGCCCAACTCCACCCCCTACACCGCCACCAAGCACGCGATCACCGGATTGACCAAGTCGACGTCGCTCGACGGGCGGGCGTTCGACATTGCCTGCGGCCAGATCGACATCGGCAACGCCGGCACGCCCATGACCGCGCGCATGGCGGAGGGAGTCGCGCAGCCGAGCGGCACCACCAGGGTGGAGCCCACCATGGACGTGCAGCACGTGGCCGACGCCGTGCTGTACATCGCCAACCTGCCGCTCGACACCAACGTCCCGTTCCTGACCGTGATGGCGAACACCATGCCCTACATCGGCCGCGGCTGAGCCGGGAGCGATTCGCTGGACGCCGCGCGCCCGTACGACGAGCTGGTCAGCTACATCGCGCTGTCGGCCCCCGCGACGCGGCGCCCCGGCACCGGCGACGAGCCGTTTCTGCGCCCAGAGTTCGGCTTCACGCCCAAGTGGTACCGCGACGCCGTGGGTATCGACTTCGGCGCGCGCTGGCACACCGATCCCGAGTACCGCCGCTCCGCGCTGGTACGGATGGCGCGCGAAGTGCGGCGCCGCTTTCCGGGGCTGCCGATCGGCCGGGTGGAAGATCCGGAGGCGCCGACCGACCTGCTGACCGGCGTCTACGGCGCGTCGTTCGTGGCGCTGCTGTACGGCATCCCGATCGAGTACCAGGAGGACAACTGGCCGTGGAGCGCGCGCGAGCATCTCGATGGCGAGGCGGTGGACCGGCTGCAGCCTCCCGACCTGGAGCGCAGCGCGGCGTTCGCGGAACTGATGGAGCAGGTGGACTGGATCGAGCGCGAGACCGGCACCGTGCGCGGCTACCTCAACTGGCAGGGCGTGCTGAACAGCGCCTACCGCATCCGCGGCGAGGACCTGTTCCTGGAGATGGTGCGCGAGCCGGACCGCGTGCACCACCTGTTGTCGTGCGTTGCCGCCACCATGATCGAGGGCGCGCAACGGCTGTACGCCCGGCAGCGCGAGGCGGGCGTGGACAACCGCCACTTCACGGTCAGCAACTGCCTGGTGAACATGGTGTCACCGAAGCACTACGAGCAGTTCCTGCTGGCGCACGACCGTCGCATCGCCGAGACCTTCGGCCTGATCGGCATCCACAACTGCGCCTGGAACGCCAACCCCTACCTGGACCACTACGCATCCGTGCCCGACGTGGCGTACGTCGACATGGGGCTCGACTCCGACCTGCCCAAGGCGCGCGCCCTGTTTCCCGCCGGCCGCCGCGCGCTCATGTACACGCCGATGGAGGTGCGCGACAAGAGCAGCGAGCAGTTGCGCGCCGACCTGGAAATGATCGCCGCCGAGTACGGCCCCTGCGACCTGGTGTTCGCCGACATCGAGTCCGGCACCCCGGACGAACGGGTGGCCGAGCTGGCCCGCATGTGCCAGGAAATCAGCGCCGCCAACGAGCCGTAGACGACCAGCCGGACACCCGGAACCCTTCCGTTCCGTGGCCGTCACCTCATCCCGCGATATCGAGCCGATGCGCCGCGTCGATGCGGGCGGCCACGGCACCCGGCACTCCTGCCTGCCCGGCGAACTCCGGCCAGCGCCGCACGGCCTCTCCGACCTGGCCCAGAATGTCGGAGGCACGGCCACGCTGCATGGCGGCGTTGCGCGCGCAAGCGACGAAGTCGTCTGCCGCGAAGCGGTCGCGTTTGCCGTTCAGGGACATCTGGTGAACGCCGGTCCAGGATCCTGATGGGTTGTAGCTATAGGTGACGTCGAATGCGGGTGCGAGCGACCAGCGCCCCGACCGATCCATCAGGAACGCGATGTTCTTGACGTGGTCGTCCTGGTTGCGAGCGACCACGTTGAACGCCATGCGGCGGAACTGCTCCTCCACTGCATCCTTGCCAAGCTCCAGTTGTTCGATCACGCGGAGCGCTTGCTCGTAGGAGTGGGCGCCGGCCTGGTTGAAGTCGAAGTGCGCCATCGCGCCGAGCGACAGCAGGTGAATCTTGTCGCCTGCCGCGGATCGGTCGAAGCGCCTGGTCATGAAGTGATCGCGTCCGCCCTCGCGCAGGATTCGGCACGCGGCCATGGTGATGCCCGCGGCTCGAGCCATCAGGTGATAAGCGTATTCGATCAGTCCGTATCCACGTGGATCCTCGAGCTCGCGGTCACGGTTCCCGGCTACCCCGTCGAACTTCAGCAGCCAGGAGGAGAACCGGTCGCCGGCGGAGACCTGCCCGGAACGCACCTCGCCGGTGGTAGGATTCCAGGCGATGATCGCCTTGGCGCGGGCGCCGCCGGCCGAGGTACCCACGCGGAGGATGCTTTGCAGCGCCTGCTGCCGCCGGTGCGCCGTGAAGGAGCCGGCGAGACTCCTCCGGTTCGTGAGTATCTCACCCGCCAGTTCGACGAGAGCCGCCACCTCTACCGCGGACTGTCGATGGGCGGGGCCGGTGGCCGGCACGAACTCCAGGGCTCCCATGCCGCGTTCGCCGACGTAACAGAGCCGTTCCACCGGATTGAAGTCGCCCGGAGCGCGACCCTGTGCGGCCAGCCAGGCGTCGATGAGTGCGTGGCCGAAGCGGTCGGGGAGCGAGTCGGCAAGCAGTCCCGGAAGTCCGTGGAACGTCTCCCGCGCCAGGGCGGGGAACGAGTAGATGCCGGCGGCCAGCGGCATCGTGAGCGGGGCAACCTGCCGGCCGCTTGGCAGAAAATCCGGAGCGTACTCGAAGGCGGCGTAGCCACGTTCGTCATCCCAGGTCACGGCGCCGATCGTGGTACCCCACATGAGCGCTTCGGCCACCGTCATGGCTCATCGCCCCAGGTCCATGCCGCGGGGCGCTCACGGATGTGGGTGCCGCCCGGTGAGGACGCGCGGCGGCGCAGCTTGCCGCTCATTCTGAGCTGCTGCATCGGGCTCGCCGGCGGCTCGGGGACGAGGCCGTCGAGGTGCTCCAGCAACTTGAGGGCGCGCAGGATTCGGATCAGGCTGGAAGCCTGACACGACCTGCCCTGCTCCAGGCGCTGTACCGTCGGCGCCGAGACCCCCGCCTCGACAGCCAGCGCCGCCTGGGTGAGATTCCGGTTCAGCCGATGGCGCGCAATGCGGGCGCCCAGTTCCTGCATCGCGGCGGTGTCGTTGGTATGGTGGGTGATCCTCATAGTATAGCAATTCTGATAGGTTGCACGCCTTTCGCTTTCGTTAGCAACCATTTCTCATTCCTTATATGTTAGCTGAGCGCATCGGGTTGGATCAAGCCGAGGGGCGCTCTTAATACACCTAATTTGATAATTATAGGATCATATCAGTACTTACCAATCAATATAGATGTATCAATTTATTCTGAATGCTGCTGCGAACTGTTGTTGCTCCCCTGGATGGCGTCGACGGAGCTCCTCCTCCGTAAGCCACGCGAACGCGTCGTGCGGCGGTACGGCGGCAGGGCGATCCCATGCTGATGAGGACTGAAAATCCCTGGAGGCAGTCTCCATCGCGGGCGCGCTGCTCATCCTCGCTGCACTGCACCGCCAGTTCGCGGGTCCCTCAGGGAGCGCCGCCGCGCGCCGCCGCCACGGGCGGCTGCCACAGCACGTCGAGCGCCGCCGCCACGTGCAGCGATTCGCCGAACCACTCGGGAGTAGCGGTGTGCGGACCGATGCTGATGCCGGCCGCCGCCAGGCGCTCCACGGTCGGCGCCAGCGGCGGCCCGACACCCTCCCAGCGCGGCGCCGGTGGCACCGCCGGCAGCGGCTCGCCATTCGGCCGTAGGAACTGGAACCCCCCGGCGCCGTCAGCGACCACCTGAAACCCCTCCTCGTGGACCGCGCGGTGGTGGAATTTACACACAAGAACCAGGTTGGAGAGCTGCGTCTCCCCGCCGTCGGCCCAGTGCATGACGTGATGGGCGTCGCAATGGCGGGACTCGCAGCCGGGGTACTGGCACTGGTTGCGATCCCTGCTCTGCAGGGCACGGCGCAGCGCGGTCGGGATGGTGCGGGTCCTGCGGCGTACGTCGAGCACCTCGCCGTCGGCGCCGTGGCGCAGCTCCACGAGGCCGGCATCGCAGGCGACGCGACGCGCTGCCTCCTTGCCGACGTATATGCCTCCTGCTTGTTCGATCACCGCCTGCCCGGCGTCGGGGCCAGGCATCGCGACCGCCAGGTCGCGGTCGGGCGTCGCCTCGGTGGCCGGTAGTTGCTCCGCGTGCTCGATCGATACTTGCTCCGCCACCCCGTCCAGTAACGCTGCCGCCGGTGCGAAGGCTGCCTCGCTGCCCGGCGCAATTTCCGCGGAAACGTGCCGCGGGACCGCGGCGGCCTCGCGGCAGGAAAGCCCGTCAGCCTCCACGTGTACCGTCACCTGGAAGCGGTCGCCGCTGCTGCCCGGATCAAGCCCGCCGGCCAGCGCGCTCTCGGCCACCAGCCCCAGCGCATCCGCACGCCGCTGCGCGATGTTCGCCTCGTCGCCGCCGGCGGCATCCTCCTCCTCCGCCGCCGGCACCTGCTCCAGGGCCGCCTCCAGGGCCCGCAGCACTACCGCGCCTACCTCGGGCGTAAGCCGCGCCCGCAGCACCACCATGCCGTCCTCGTCCACCCGCGTGCTCAGCGTGCGCCGCGCGAGCCGCACCTGCTCCGCGTCCGGCTGCGCCTCCCGGTCCGCCTGCCGCCACCCCCGCACCAGCCGCTCCACCTGCGCCGCGGTGGCACAGCAGGCCACGGCAATCAGCCGTGCCTCGTTGTCGGCGGTGGCCACTCGCGTCAGCGCGCGTACGATGGAGTAGGACAGCCGACCGCAGGCCATGGCCGCGGAGAGGTGGTTGAGATCGGCCAGCGCAGCGGCCACGCGCAGCTTCTCGCGGGCAGCGCCGAGGTCGAGGCCGGTGCGCCAGTTGAGCCAGTGGGCGCAGGAACGGAAGCCCTCCCAGCCGTGGTGGCGGTCGAACTCGCGCACGTAGCACAGCAACTCGTAGGTGGCGGCCTGGATGCGCGCCGACAGCTCGGCGATGCGGTTGCCGAGCTGATCCAGGTCGGGGGCTTCCTCCGGGGCCGGAGGCGCTGCGCTGTCGGCAACGGCGAGCGGCGCAGTCTCGCTCGCGCCGGGCGCCCTCGCAGCGGTGGTGGCCGCGGTCGCGGCTGGGCCGGTGGCTGCCGGTTCAGGCCGCGCTGACGGCGTCGGCGGGCGCGGCAGCGTATAGGTGTCAGGTGTCATGCCGCCATGGTACACCCGGTATTCGGTGGCCCCGTGCCGGCCCGTGGACGAGCCGCCCGTCCGATTTGGGCTTTGCGCGCCAGACCCGGACGCGGCGGGCCGAGAGCGCGCGCTGAGGGCGCCAAGGGGAGCGGAACAGGCGGGGTCGAGGACGTGGCGCAATCGCGCGCCCGAAACCATGTCAACCCCCTCAGGCCCGCAGCGAGCGATTTTCTCGACTTTTTTTCAGGCACTCGGCCCACGGCGAACCATTCGCTGACCGTAGGCTGGTCCGAAAAAGCCGGCTGGTGGGCGATGCTCGGGCATCGGTTTTCATCGTCTTCCCTGTCACGGAGTGACCGTACAGGCTCACGTGAATCGTGGCATGAGAACCGCGGTTCAGGTGCAGGTCGCCAGAATCGATGGGGCGGCGACGAGGCGGTGCGTGACAGACCGCGGTTTCGTAGCGTGGGATAGTCCTGGCGTGACCCCGCTGCCCGGCTGACAGCGGCCGTCGTGGCCGCATAGAATCGCGTTCCATGAGCACCGACCCGGCCCTGCTGCGGCTCGCCTTCGTCGGCTGCGGGCGCATCGCCGGCTTTCATCTCGACGGCATCGAGCAGGCTGCGCCGCGCACCCGCGTCACCGCGGCCGTCGATCCCGATCCGGACGCGGCCGCCGCGATCGCGGCGCGCACCGGGGCGCGCACGTTCGCTTCGTTGCAGCAAGCCCTCGGCGCCGGCGGCTTCGACGCGGTGGACATCATGGTGCCGCACGACCTGCACGAGGCGCTTGCGGTCGAGGCATTCGCCGCCGGCAAGCACGTGCTGCTGGAGAAGCCGATGGCGCTGACCCTGGACGCCTGCGAGCGCATCCAGCAGGCCGCCCGCCGCGCCGGCACCGTGTTCATGGTGGCGGAGAACTCGCAGTACTGGCCCGACGTGGTACGCGCCCGCGAACTGCTGGCCGGCGGCGCGATCGGCGAGGCGGTCACCGCACGCGCTTCGTTCGAAGCGCTGCACGATCCGTTCTGGTATCCGGAGGACTCCTGGCGCTATGAGTTGTCCCGCACCGGCGGCGGCGTGGTGGTGGACGGCGGCGCGCACTGGATCCGCCCGCTGCGCATGTGGCTCGGCGAACTGGACGAGGTGGTGGCCACCACGGCGCGGGTCCTGCCGGTGATGCAGGGCGAGTCGCTCGCTCACGCGCTGCTGCGCTTCCGCTCCGGCGTGGTGGCGAGCTTCCAGGCGATTACCCACGACGCGCCGTTGTGGGCGGGGCCGTGGTGGCGGCTCACCGGCACCGCGGGCGAGATCGTGATCCATGGCGGCTTCGACGGCGGCATGACGCTGGTCGACCGGCAGCACCCGCGCGGCCGCCCGATTGCCGGCGAGCACGGCTACGCGGCGTCGTTCGCCCCCGAGCTGGCGGATTTCGAAGCGGCGGTCCTGGATGGCAAGCCGCCGGAGGCGCCGCCCGAGGCATCGCTCGGCGAACTGCGCACGGCGCTGGCGATCTACCGCTCGGCGGCGTCAGGACGCTGGCAAAAGGTGTGGAGCTGAACGGAGGCTAAGGGGTAGGGAGCTCGCCGGACCTACAGAGCTCAAACTCGCCGCTCTCCCCGGCCTTCGGGAAGGGCGAGTCGGTGGTTCTCAGTGTGAACTTCTGTGGCCGCCTCAGTGAGCGGCCCTCATACTGTCCATCGGCCCAAGTTCCCCCTCAGGTGACGTACTGTTCTGCAAGGTAGCTTCTCCGATCGGAGAGAGGTCCGGCGAAGCTCCCTACTACCGACACGTTATCAGACCCCGCTCGTGCAATGCAAGGCGGCGGAACAGTTTTTTTCTGGTGCGGGATCGAAACGAGATGCGGATCCCGGGCACCGTGCCGTCCGCCGCGCCGGCGGTCAGTGCCGCAGCTTCAGGTCGAGCTTGAGCATCTGCTCGGGCCCGGCCGCGCCGCCCTCGCGGTGCTCGCCCGCGAGCTCGACGCCGAGATTCATGTGCTCCGCCTCGAACCGGGTCCCGAGCCGGAGCCGCCAGTCATCGTCGGCGAGCCCGGCCTCGGCGAACGGCGTCAGCAGCCCGTGCGAAGCCGCCCCGACCCCGTAGCCGATCCGCGCGTCGAGCGCGCCCGCATCCCCGGGCGGCGCCCCGGCCGCCGTCGGCAGCTCGTCGCGCCACAGCGCCTCCGCGCCGCCCGTGCCCGCGCCCCAGCGCGGGCTCAGCATCAGCGACAGCCCGCGCCCGTGCGCCCCGGGCCCCATCCGCGCGGTCATGCTCAAGCCCCGCTCCTCCGCGCCCTCCTCCGAGTGCGCGGCGAGCCACCGCCCGCGCGCCTCGATGTGCAGCCGGGGCGCCTCGAGGCGCAGGCCCCCGGCCACCTCGAGGCCGGTCCCCTCGAGACCGTCGCCGCCGTCCTGGCGCCCCGCCGCCTCGACGAAGGGGGTGAGCGCGGTGTCGCCGTGCAGCGCGATGCGCCGCGACGCCTCCAGACCCAGGCGCGCCCGCCAACTGTCGGCGGTCAGCCCGTCGACGTAGTCCGGGCCGTCCTCGGTCACCATCCGCGCGATGCTCGCATCCGCCCGCACCGCGAGGTCGACCGTGGCCAGCGTGGGCAGCCCGTAGCGCACGCCCGCCGACGCCATCCCCATCGTGAGGCCGCCGGTCTCCCACTCGCCGCCGTCCAGGCGATGCCGCGCCACGCCGCGCCCGGCGCCAAGCACGCCGCGCAGTTCAAGGCCGTCTGCAAGGGTCCAGCGCCCGTAGGGGTAGAGCGCCGTCAGCTCGGTCTCAAGACGGCCGTCTCCGGAACCCGCGGCGCCGTCGAAGCGGTAGTCCGTCTCGCCGGTGCCGTGGCTCACCGCAAGCCCCGCTACCCACGGCCCGACCCGCACGTCGATGCCGAGCCAGCCCGTGCGCAGCTCGCCCTCGTAGCGCATCCCCGCCTCCGGGCGGCCCGCGAACGCGCCCAGGTCGCCCCGGCCCCACACCGACCACAGCGGTGAAGGGGAGGAGATCCCCGACCCCTCCGCCGCGCCCAGCGTCAGCGAGAACGCGCTCGCGGGCAGCAGCTCCGACACCTCGCCGGTCCGGCTGCGCTCCGCCACCGGCGCGCAGCCGTCGCGCGCCGCGCCGCCGCCGACCGGCCCGAGCCGGTGGCCGCCGGCGGAACCCGGCGCGCAGGCCTGCTCCCTGGCCGCGAGCCCGGCGCCCGCGCCGGACACCTCGAACGGCACCGTCTCGCCCGCCAGCGTCAGCCCGCTCGCCGGCACCGAGGCCGCGAACCGCGCCCCGATGTTGCCAAGCGCGCTCGTCAGCACCTGGTGCGCCACCGCCGCCAGCGTGTGCCGCACCGCCCGCTTCACCTGCGCCGTGCGCGGGTCGATCACGGCAACCGCGAACGTCAGCACCGCCGCGTCCGCATCCGCCCGGTTGTCGTCCGCATCGTCGGCCCGCCAGGTGAAGACGTAGCGCCCCGCCGCCTCCGCCGCCGGCGTGCCCGACAGCGTCCGCGTCGCCGCGTCGACGGACAGGCCCGCAAGCCCCGCCGGATCGGAGGTCAGGGCGTAGGAGAGCGCCCCGTTGCCGCCCGTCGCCTCCGGCAGCACCACCGGCGCCATCGCCTCGCCCGGTACCAGAACCAGCGACGGCACCCGCGCCGCGCCGAAGGACGGCGCCAGGTCACGCACCGTCACCGTCACCCGGTCGCTGTCCGAAAGGCCCCCCGGGTCCGTCACCGTGAGCTGGAACTCCAGCGCGCCCGGCCGCTCCGGCGCCCTGAACGTGGTCCGCGCCGCAGTGGCGAAAAGGGTCACCGCCGCACCCGAGACCCGGCTCCAGGCATACGTCAGCACCTCCCCGTCCGGGTCCGTGCTCCCCGTGCCGTCCAGCGTCACCGAAGCCCCGGGATCCACCGCGAGGTCGGCCCCGGCGTCGGCCACCGGCGATCCCGGCGGGGGCGCCGGCGTCTCGTTGGTCACCGTCCGCGTGAAGTCCGCCACCGCGTTGCCCGCGACGTCGCGCAGCCGGGTGTCGTGAGCCGCGGGCCGGGTGTAGCGCACCTCGACCGTCTCGCCGTGGGCCACCGCCGCCGGTAGCGTCAGCGTCACCTTCCCGGGCGTGACCCGGTTATCCACCTCGACCGCCGACGGGGTGACGCGGTCGCCGCCGCGCGCTCCATGCCCTTGTGCAGGACCTTGCACTCGATCACCCTCGACCGCCGACGGGGTGACGCGGTCGCCGCCGCCCACCATCACCTCGAACGCCGCCGGCGGCACCGCGCCGCCGGCCAGCCGCTCGTCGAAGACGATCGTGAGCGTCGCGCCGTCCACCGTCGGCGCGGCCGAAACCCGCGGCGGCGTCGTGTCACGAGGCTGGGGAGGTTGGGGAGGCTGCTGCGGCGTCCCCGCAATGCGCCAGTCCACCTTGTGGCCGGCGTCGTGGGCCAGTCCCGCATGCCCCAGAACCGCGTTCACGGTCCCGGCCCTGATCGTGCCGCCGTTCAGCGCCAGCGTGTTCTCGAGCACCGCGATGCCCACGGACGACCTGTTGGGGTCCACCACCGTGTGGGCGAAGGTCAGCACGGTCGAGCCGCTGCCGGACTCGTAGTTCGCCCGGATCTCGCCGTAGTTCGGGTCCATCTTGATCGTCAGGCGCGGCGTGCCGGTCACCGTCACCGCCTCGCTGAAGGTCACCTGCACCCGAATCTTCTCGGTCTGCCCGTAGGTCTCCGGCGTACCGCTGTCGTCCGTATCGAGCGAGGGCGTCGACCAGATGGCGACCCCGGTGACCGTCGGTGCGTTGTTGGACGCCGCCACCACGATGTCGAAGGTGTCGCTCACCGTGCCGCCGAAGCCGTCGCTCGCGGTCACCTTCACCGACAGCGTGCCGGCGTCGCCCGCCGCCGGCGTGCCCGAGAAGGCGCGGGTGCCCGCGGTGAAGCTCAGCCACGACGGCAGCGCGCTGTTGTCGGACTTGGTCGCGGTGTAGGTCAGGGTGTCGCCGGAGTCCGCGTCCGCGAAGGTGTTGGCCGGGAAGGCGTAGCTGAAGGCCGTGCCCGCCGCCGCCGTCTGGTCCGGGATGGCGTTCGCCACCGTGGGCGCGCTGTTGGACGCCTTCACCACAATGTTGAAGGTGTCGCTCACCGAAGCGAAGCCGTCGCTCGCGGTCACCTTCACCGACAGCGTGCCGGCGTCTGCCGACTGCGGCGTGCCCGAGAAGGTGCGGGTGCCCGCCGTGAAGGTCAGCCACGACGGCAGCGCGCCGCCGTCGGGCGTGGTCGGGGTGTAGGTCAGCGTGTCGCCGGTGTCGGTGTCCGCGAAGGTGTTGGCCGGGAAGGCGTAGCTGAAGGCCGTGCCCGCCACCGCGCCCCGGTCCGGGATGGCGTTCGCCACCGTCGGCGCGGTGTTGGACGCCTTCACCACGATGTCGAAGGTGTCGCTCACCGAAGCGAAGCCGTCGCTCGCGGTCACCTTCACCGACAGCGTGCCGGCGTTGGCCGACTGCGGCGTGCCCGAGAAGGTGCGGGTGCCCGGCGTGAAGGTCAGCCACACCGGCAGCGCGCTGCCGTCGAACTTGGTCGGGGTGTAGGTCAGCGTGTCGCCGGTGTCGGTGTCCGCGAAGGTGTTGGCCGGGAAGGCGTAGCTGAACGCCGTGCCCGCCACCGCCTTCCGGTCCGGGATGGCGTTCGCCACTGTCGGCGCGGTGTTGGACGCCTTCACCACGATGTCGAAGGTGTCGCTCACCGACGCCGTGCCGTCGCTCGCGGTCACCTTCACCGGCAGCGTGCCGGCGTTGGCCGTCTGCGGCGTGCCCGAGAAGGTGCGGGTGCTCGCGGTGAAGGTCAGCCACGACGGCAGCGCCGTGCCGTCGGACTTGGTCGCGCTGTAGACCAGGGTGTCGCCGGTGTCCTTGTCCGCGAAGGTGTTGGCCGGGAAGGCGTAGCTGAACGCCGTGCCCGCCACCGCCGCCTGGTCCGGGACGGCGTTCGCCACCGTCGGCGCGTTGTTGGACGTCTTCACCACGATGTCGAAGGTGTCGCTTACCGAAGCCTTGCCGTCGCTCGCGGTCACCTTCACCGACAGCGTGCCGATGTTCGCCGACTGCGGCGTGCCCGAGAAGGTGCGGGTGCCCGCGGTGAAGGTCAGCCACGACGGCAGCGCCGTGCCGTCGGACTTGGTCGCGGTGTAGGTCAGCGTGTCGCCGGAGTCCGCGTCCGCGAAGGTGTCGGCCGGGAAGGCGTAGCTGAACGCCGTGCCCGCCACCGCGACCCGGTCCGGGATGGCGTTCGCCACCGTGGGCGCGACGTTGACGGTGCGGATGTGCTTCCAGACCGACGGTGCGACACCGGTGGTATGCTTGATTCGCACCCAGTAGTCCGTGTTGACGGTCAGGCCGGTGAATGTGTGCTTCACATTATTGGTCCAGCCCGTCTCCGTGACCGTACTCGAGCCCGACGTGCAAAGCTCAAACCGGAAAGATGATAACCCCTGACGGATGTACGACACCGCGATGGTCGTAGCCGTCGAGATCAAAGAGAAATGCTCCGCCCGGACATGGGGGGAGCTCGAGGCCGCGCAGGGCACGGACGTCCTCACCACGATGTCGAAGGTGTCGCTCACCGACGCCGTGCCGTCGCTCGCGGTCACCTTCACCGACAGCGTGCCGACGTTCGCCGTCTGCGGCGTGCCCGAGAAGGTGCGGGTGCCCGCGGTGAAGGTCAGCCACGACGGCAGCGCGTTGCCGTCGGACTTGGTCGCGGTGTAGCCCAGGGTGTCGCCGGAGTCCGCGTCCGCGAAGGTGTTGGCCGGGAAGGCGTAGCTGAACGCCGTGCCCGCCTCCGCCGCCTGGTCCGGGATGGCGTTCGCCACCGTCGGCGCGTTGTTGGACGCCTTCACCACGATGTCGAAGGTGTCGCTTACCGAAGCCGTGCCGTCGCTCGCGGTCACCTTCACCGACAGCGTGCCGATGTTCGCCGACTGCGGCGTGCCCGAGAAGGTGCGGGTGCCCGCGGTGAAGGTCAGCCACGACGGCAGCGCCGTGCCGTCGGACTTGGTCGTGGTGTAGGTCAGGGTGTCGCCGGAGTCGGTGTCCGCGAAGGTGTCGGCCGGGAAGGCGTAGCTGAACGCCGTGCCCGCCACCGCGACCCGGTCCGGGATGGCGTTCGCCACCGTGGGTGCGGCGTTGGCGGTGCGGATGTGCTGCCAGAGCGACGTGCCGCCATGAAAGATTCGCACCCAGTGGTCCGTGTCGACGGTCAGGCCGGTGAATGTGTGCGTCGGATTGCGGCCGAGTGTCGTCGACGTGACCGTACTCGAGCCCGACGTGCAAAGCTCAAACCGGAAAGCGGTGGGCCCCTGAGAGATGTACGTCACCGTGATGGTCGTAGCCGTCGAGGTCGCCGAGAAGTGCTCCCTCTGGACATCGGGGTTGTTCTTGGCCGTGCAGGGCGGGGTCGGCTCGACGAAGATGTCGAAGGTGTCGCTCACCGACGCGATGCCGTCGCTCGCGGTCACCTTCACCGATACCGTGCCGACGTTCGCCGTCTGCGGCGTACCCGAGAAGGTGCGGGTGCTCGGCGTGAAGGTCAGCCACGACGGCAGCGCCGTGCCGTCGGACTTGGTCGCGGTGTAGCCCAGGGTGTCGCCGGAGTCGGTGTCCGCGAAGGTGTTGGCAGGGAAGGCGAAGCTGAAGGCCGTGCCCGTGTCCGCATCCTGGTCCGGGATGGCGTTCGCCACCGTGGGCGCGTTGTTGGACGACTTCACCACGATGTCGAAGGTGTCGCTCTTCACATCGACGCCGTACAACGCGGTCACCTTCACCGACAGCCTGCCGACGTTCCCCGGCCCCGGCGTACCCGAGAAGGTGCGGGTGCCCGGCGTGAAGGTCAGCCACGACGGCAGCGCCGTGTTGTTGGGCTTGGTGGCTTTGTATTTCAGCGTTTGGCCGGAGGCCGCGACCGCGAACGTGCTGGCCGGGAAGGCGTAGCTGAACGCCGTGCCCGCCAGCGCCGCCCGGTCCGGGATGGCGTTCGCCAACGTGGGCCTGACTCTGGCGTAGCCGAGGACCTCCATCTTGATGGACGCGCCGCCGCTTTCGCTGCCTGCCATTTTGCCAGTATTCCCAATGCTCCAGCCCGCGGCGCCGCCGCTGTCCTCGTTGTCGCTCTGGGTTGCGTCAACACGGACCTTGGCGCCGAAGAGCTGCACCCAGTACGTCGTGTTGGGACTCAGTGAGCCGCTCCCGACGAACAGTGCGTTCTGAAAGGAACCGGACAGGGCCGGACTCCGCGGCGTGGTAATGAGGGTGCCGGCGCGGCCCCCCTGGCGTATCGTCATATCGTAAGAGCCGGGGGAACTAGTTGCCCGCTTGGCTACGAGCTTCACGCCCCGCAATACATAGCCCAAGGCGTTGCTGCCGGTCGTGAACGACGTGTCCGTGCTAGCGAAAGTGATGTTGCCGTCGCCCCACGACGTCTGGCCGAGGTTGGAGACCAGCTTGGCCGTGGTCTGCGCCTCGGCGGTGTGCGCGCCCGGCAGCAGGAACAGCGCCGCCGCGAGCAGGCACACGCCCAGCGGCGCGAGGCGGGCGAGGCCGGGAGGCCGGAGTCGGGAAAGAAAGCGGGGAGGCGATGCGGAAAGAATGGACGGGGCCGTCACGACGGCGCGTCCGGCAGGTGCCGAGCGGGCGCACCGGTGGGCTCGGGGGGGGGGGGGGGGGGGATTATGCCGTCGGTAAGGCCTGCCATGTCAAGCTGTTTCCGCGCTTCGCTCACCATCATTCGCCTGCTCCCCGGCCGGCAACGCCAACACTCTGCTCACGCGGCATCGGCGCGGCGCTGCAACACGCAGGGCAACCCGATTGAATCTTACCACTTTGCACGTCGATATTGTGTGAAAGATACGTGAATATTTTGCGATTTTGCGTGTCAATTTAGGGATTTAGGAGGGGTATTCGATATATCTCAGGCCGCGACCGAGACGGCAGCCGCCGGCAGCGAGGTGAGCGTGGGCGGATTCTCCATCGAGCAGTTGCTCCAAAGCGGCGAGACGATACGCGCCGGAGGAGGTGGTGCTGTCGGTGCCCGACGGGCGCAGCGTGCGGGCGCTGGTCAACGCCACGCCGATCCGCGCCGGGGAGGGGAATGCCATCGGCTCGGTGGCGGTGACCGTGCAGGACCGGGCCGGGTTCGCCGCGGCTCGTCCAGCTCGCGCTAGTGCATGGTGGAGCCGCCGGACAGGTTGAGGGCCTGGCCGGTCATGCCGCGGGCGGCGTCGGAGGCGAGATAGACCGCCAACTCGGCGATCTCCTCCGGCTCCAGCAGGCGGCCCATCGGGTTGATGTTGGCCTCGACTTCGGCCACCGGCGCGCCGCGCAACTCCGCGTCCACCTTGAGGCGCCGCAGCATCATGACGGTGCGGGTGGCGCCGGGGCAGATGGCGTTGACCGTCACGCCGGTGCCGGCCGTTTCCAGGGCGGCGGTGCGGGTCAGGCCGATCAGGCCGTGCTTGGTAGCGGTATAGGCGCCGCCGGCCAGCAGGCCGCGCTTGCCCGCCACCGAGGCCATGTTGATCACCCGGCCCCAGCCCCGCTCGATCATCGCCGGCACCAGCGCCTTGGCGAGCAGGTAGGGCGCCGTCAGGTTGATTGCCAGGCTCAGGTCCCAGAAGGCGTCGTCATAGTCGACGATGCGGTGCGGGGAAGCGTTGCTGCCGATGCCGGCGTTGTTCACCAGGATGTCGACCGCCGGAAAGTGGCTTGCCACCCGTTCCGGTAGCGCGATCGCCGCGGCGCGGTCGCTCAGGTCGACCTCCAGGGCCGCCGCGGAGCGGCCCAGGGCGGTAACTTCCGCCGCCACCTGTTCGATCTCCGCGGCGGTGCGCGCCGTCACCGCCACGTCCGCCCCCTCGCGGGCGAACGCCAGCGCGACGGCGCGTCCGATGCCGCGTCCCGCGCCGGTTACCAGCGCGACTTTGTCCTGCAGTCTCATGACCCGGCATTGAACCATCTTCGCCGTTGCGACAGAAGTACCTGCCGTGTTGTGCGCCGCGGTGTGGGTGGCGGTCGACCGTGGTGATGGCGCAGCGGTTGACGAACATGGCCACCAGTGGGGATCGTGCGGGCACCATGGCTGATCGGGTAGTGAGGTTTTTCGCCGAAGTGCTGGCGCCCGGCGACCCGGAGCGGCGCGCCCGCACGGCCCGCTCCCGTGACGGCATCACCCTGCCCGCTGACGTGTGGCAAGCGCTGAATGACACCTCCGCCGCCGTAGGGGCGGCCGCGCCGCAGGTCGGCCGTGAACGCGGCCATTGCCAAGAGGAAAGAAAGGAAGTAAGATATCCTTGCTGTAGCCGTGTGGCTCAGGGAGGTGCTTCGTGGTCGCCAAGCTCACGTCAAAGAATCAGCTTACGCTGCCGAGGGCGGTCGTCGCTAACTTTCGCGGATACGAGTATTTCGAAGTCGGCCAAGAACATGGACGCATTCTGCTGACCCCGGTGCGGCTCAACCGCGCCGCCGCCGTGCGTGCCAAGCTGGCTGAACTCGGTGTTTCGGAAGGTGACCTCGCCGATGCCGTGGAGTGGGCGCGAACGGCTGACTGATCCCGGTGCGGGTGGTAATGGACACCAATGTCCTCCTCTCGGCGCTCCTGTTCCCGTCCGCGTCGCTGTCGTGGCTGCGTGAGGCTTGGCAGTCCAATCTCATCGTCCCGTTGGCAAGCCGCGTCACGATCTCGGAGTTGTTGCGGGTCCTGCACTACCCGAAGTTCCGCTTGACCGCCGCTGAACGGGAGGACCTGCTGGCGGACTACCTGCCCTGGGTCGAGTCGGTGGTGGTGTCGACGCCACCCGCCGTCCCGCCGTGCCGTGATCCGAAGGATCGTCCGTTCCTGGAGCTGGCGCTGGCCGGCAACGCTGACGTGCTCGTAACCGGCGACGGCGACCTGCAGGATCTGGCCAGTCGTTTCGCAGTTCCGATTCTCGCACCCGCTGCCGCGAAGGCTCGCCTCGTGCAGGAGTGAGGATCGCTTCCGACGCGACCGAGTTCAACGACGCGGCTGGCGGGTGCCCATCGGTTCGAGGCGGCAGCCGTCGACGAATACTTCGAAGAAGTCGGAGGCGGTCTCCAACTCTACGTGCTCGATTCCGGCGACCAGCTCTTCCAGGGCGCGCCGCCTGGACACCGACAGCAGCACCTCGCGGGTGCCGCGCAGGGCGGCGTTGCCGATCTTGACGATCCGATGTTCGGCTACCGGCGCCAGGAACCCGATGTCGATGGCGCTGTGCACGTCCACGTAGTTGGCGAAGCCGCCGGCCAGGTACAGGCGGTCCACCTCGTGCGGCGCCACGCCGAGGGCTCGCGTGACGATGAGCTGTCCGCAGTAGTTGGCCGCCTTGGCCTGCGCCAGGTTGCTGGCGTCCAGGCGTGAGAAGGTGATGCCGTACTCCGGCACCACCGCGACTTCCCTGGCGCGGCGGTCGTGGGTGAACACGCCCTTGGCGGTCATCTTGCCGTGGCGGCGCAACTCGGCGAGCAGGTCGATCAGGCCGGATCCGCAGATGCCTTCCGGGGCGGCCTCGCCGATGGTGTGGTAGCGGAACCGGTCGCCGCACCAGCGCAGCCGCTCGATGGCGCCCTCGTAGGCGGGCATGCCGTAGCCCACCAGGCCGCCCTCGAACGCCGGCCCGGCGGGGCAGGAGGCGGCGATCATGCGTCCGTCCAGGTTGGCCACCACCTCGGTGTTGGTGCCCACGTCGACCAGCATCGTCAGGCCGCTCTGTCCCGCCATGTCCATCGCCACCAGGTCGGCCGCGGTGTCGGCGCCGACGTGGCTGGCGATCAGCGGCAGGCCGTACACGCGCGCCTGCGGATGGACGATCAGGCCGAGCGGGCGCGGCAGGCTGGACAGCGCGGTGGTGGTGCGCTCGCCGTCCCGGAACTGGTGCTCGACGTGCGACTTGTACGGTTTCTGACCGAGCGTTTGCACGTCGATGCCGAACACCAGGTCGCGCATGGTGGAGTTGCCGGCGATGGCGATTTCGTAGATCTGCCGCCGCCTGGTGCCGAGCTCCCGCCCGATGTCCACGATGGCGCTGTTGATGCCGCTGACGATGGCCGCCTGCAGCTCGCCGCGGAACGCGCCGCCGTCGTAGGAGACGCGGTTCATGATGTCGCTGCCGGCGAACAGTTGCGGGTTCCCGAACGAGCTCACCTGCAGCGTGTCGCCGTTCTCCAGGTCGACCAGCTCCATGGCAACGGTGGTGGTGCCCACGTCCACGGCCAGGCCGAGCATGCGCCCGTGGTAGCGGTCGATGGGTTCGCCGTCCAGGTAGACGCCGTCGCCGCGGCGCGTCACCGCCGGGTCGATCGCCGCCGCGCCAGTGTACCCGGGCGCGGCGGAGACGCCGGCCGTGAGCACGCGCGGCTGGCGGCGCAGCGGCGCGAATTCGATGTCGGTACCGGCGTTCTCCACCACCGCCTGGCAGGCGAGGCGAAACGGGTCGCGCAGGAATTGCTCCGCCTCGGTGCGCTCGCACAGCGCCGCCATGCCGGCCTCGACCTGTACCACGCACTCGTGGCAGGTGCCGGCACGCCCGCACGAGGTGGCGACGCGCACGGCCAACTCGTCGGCGTAGTCGAACACGGTCCGGCCGCGCTTCAGTTCGCGTACGTCGTTGTCGTGAGTGATGGTACCCATGCCGCGGGCCGGCGATTCAGCTTGCGTCGGCGTCGCAGGACGGGTCGGTTTCCCACGCGCCGCGGTAGTCGAGCTTGTCGTCGCCGCCGCACATCAGGAGCTCGCCGCCGGGGCGCGGCCGGCGCTGGTTGCGGCAGCCGAACTTGGCCGTGCACTCGTCGTGGCGGTTCTTGTACGGGCAGCGGAAGCTGGCCTGCACCATGGCGTGATCGGCCATTGCGGACAGGATGGTGCTGAGCCGTTCGCGCCGCCGCTCCCATGCCGCCGCGTCCACTTCACGGGCACCGTGCGAGCGCTCACTCACTGCTGCGGAACCCATGCCAGCCTGGCACCGCCGCCGCCTGCCGGATCCACTCCGCCATCTGGCGCTCGTCGAGCTTGCCTTCGTAGATGTCGACCCAGCGTCCGTCCGGGTCCTTGCCGGAACCGGGTGGCTCAGGATGCAGCGCCGCACCGTTGAAAAAGGTCACCTTCACGTAGCGGGTCAGGACGTGGTAGCTCGCGAACCATCCCTGGCCCGCGACGCCGTAGAACGGCGAGTTCCACCGCACCGCCTTGCACACGTCCGGCACGATTCGCACGATGAGGTCGTCGAGCCGGCGCCCGACGGCGCTCTTCCAGCCCGGCATGGCCGCGATGTAGGCCTGCACCGGCGCGTCGCCGTCGGCCTTGGCGATCTGCGGGTTGCCGCCCGACAGAAGGACCGGTTTTCCGTCAATCATCCTCGCTCTCCGCCAACAATCGCTTGGCCAGTTCCACGCACGCGACCGCGTCCTTGCCGTAACCGTCGGCGCCCATGTCGTCGGCGAACTCCTGGGTTACCGGCGCGCCGCCCACCATGATCTGCACGTCGTCGCGCATGCCGGCGTCGATGAACGCCTCGATGGTACGCCCCATGTTGGGCATGGTGGTGGTGAGCAGGGCCGACATGCCCATCAGCTCCGCCTCGTTCTCCTCTACCGCGTCCAGGAACTCGTCCGGCGCGGTGTCCACGCCGAGGTCGATCACCTCGAAACCGGCGCCGCGCAGCATCATGATGCACAGGTTCTTGCCGATGTCGTGCAGGTCGCCCTTCACCGTGCCCATGATCACCTTGGCGATCGACTCGATGCCGGACGCCGACAGGATCGGCTCGATGTGCGCCATGCCCGCCTTCATGGCCCGCGCGCAGGACAGCACCTCGGGTACGAAGATGATGTTCTCCCGGAACTTGATGCCGACGATGCCCATGCCGGCGATCAGACCGTCGTCCATGATCTCGGTGGCCTCGACGCCGCCGTCGAGTTGCTGCCGGGTAATCTCGTCCACCACGTCGTCGTCGCCTTCGATCAGCCCGGCCGCCATCTCCTGCAGCTCGGGGCGCACCGCCGCGAAGATGTCGATCATGCGCTGCCGCTCGTCGGGGCGCTCGATGAACTGCTCGATCTCCTCGCGGATGAACTCGTTGTCTACGTCGCTCAACTCTGCCATCTGTCGGTTATCCGTCCTGTCAGCCGCGGCCGTGGCCGTTGCCGCCCGAGTGCGCATCGTGCCACTCGCGCACCGCCGCGGGAATCGCGCGCAGGTTGTCCAGCGGGGTCTGCAGCGGAATGGCGCACTCGGGTCCGATCAAAGGTACTCCCGCATCGAGGTTCTCGAACACCTCGGCGCGCACTTCTTCCGGGCCGCGCGCGAACAGGGTCTCCGGGTTGTTGATGTTGCCGACCAGGGCGATGCGGTCGCGCACCAGTTCCATCGCCTGCGCCGGGTTGTTCTTGGAGTCGTAGTGAAAGGCCGCGAAGCCGGTCTGTGCGATCGCCGGCATGCGGTCCAGGGTCTTGCCGCAGATGTGCATGATCAGCGGCACCGGCAGTTGCTCGGCGAACTCCTTGTGCAGGTCGCGCAGGTAGCGGCTGTACCACTCGCCGCTCACCAGGTCGCCGGTGGCGTGGTCGGGCAGCGTCAGGGCGTCGGCGCCGGCTTCGATCTGCGCAATCCCGAAGTCCACCGTAGCCTTCTTGAGGCGGTCCAGGATCAGCTTGGTCTTGCCGGGGTCGTCGAGCGACAGCAGCAGGAACATCTCCACGCCGAAGCAGTGGTAGGCGAGCGACCACGGCCCCATGGTCTTGCCGACAATCGCCACCTCGTCGCCGTAGTCGCGCTTCAGGATCCGAATCGACTCCATCACGCACGCGGTGTCGGGGTGGGTGAGGAAGTCGGGCGGAATGTGGATGTCGTCGGCGTCCTGCCAGATCGGCTCGCTCATCTTTACCGTCGGCCAGTTGTCCTTCTGCTCCCACTGGATCTTGCAGCCCAGGGCCGAAGAGTCCTGGATGATGCTGAACACCGGCATGATGGTGTCGAAGCCGAGCTCGGTGTAGCCGGTGGCGGCGAGCCGCGCCATCAGCTCGCCGTCGCGGTTGGCGTCCGGGAACGGTGCGTCCACCAGGTCCATCAGCTCCACGGTGGCCACCGAGGTGGGATTGCAGAGCGGGGTGCGATCCACCGGCTCCCCGGCGAGCGCGGCGAGCACGCGTTGGCGTCCGTTCATCTGTGTCATCGGCAACCTCTCCTTGCTTGTCGCCGGCTCAGCGCTGCTGGCTCGGCGCGGCCAGCACGCCGCGCGCCGCGGTCAGTTCCTGTTCGCGCAGCACGCCGCGCGCGTTCAGCGCCAGCTTCAGCAGCATCGCGACCAGCTTGTGGTGGTCGTAACCGCAGGCGAAGCGCACCCGGTCGATGGAGGCGGGTACCGGCTCCATGCCGGCCAGCTTCACCAGCCCGCCGGCTACCGTGGCCACCCGCCGCACCACCTTGGCGCCGTCGGCGTCGGCGGCTGCCCGGTACAGCCCGCCGCCCTCCGGGATGACGCGAATGGTGGCGTCGGTCTTCTTGTCGTACACCTCCAACGGGCGCGCTGCCGGCGGCTCGCCGGGGTCCAGCTTGCACGCCTCGATGAACGCCCGCCGGGTGGCCTGCTCGTGCGCATCGCCGCAGGCGAACCGTACCCGCAACGGCGCGCCCGGTGCCGCTTCCATGCCGGCCACCTCCTGCATCGCCGCGGCGATGGCCTGCAGCCGTGCGCCTGCGCCGTTGCGGGTGCTGTAGCTGTGGATGTCGTACGCCGGGCCGCCGTCCGCGTCCACCGCCCGGTGCAGCGCCACCGTGATGTCGTGAAAGTGGGCATCCATCGCCACCAGTTCGATGCGCCGGCCCAGGTCGGTCCGTGTCACCGTGTGGTTCTCCTTGCGTCGTCGCCGCCCGCACGCCCGGGCAGGATCCGGTCCACCGCCAGGCGCAGGTCGGGCAGCGCGGCGGGCGCGATCGTCTCGCCCCGCTCGACGCGCCGCGTGGTGCGGTCCGCACGCGCAAAGCGCCGGCGCCGAACGTCCGGGACGGAACGCGGTTCGGCTGGCGTCGCAGTCATGATCCCGGTAGCGGCCATGTGCCGAAAGATACCACAACCGGCGCGATGCGTGTCGTTGCGGGCATGTCTGTCTCGCATGTTCGTTCTGAGCGCGATTGCGGGGATCGGGTAACCGGAATAGGCTGAGATCGCATATGTTGCCGTTCATCCTCCGACGCATCGGCGTGATGGTCATCGTGCTCGCCGCGGTTTCGGTGTGCGCGTTCGTGATCATCCAGTTGCCGCCCGGCGACTATCTCGACGACTACATCGCCGGGCTGCAGGCGCGCGGCACCGAGGTGGACCAGGCGGAGATCGAGGCGTTGCGGCATCAGTATGGCCTGGACCGGCCGATCTACCTGCAATACCTGCGCTGGATCGGCAAGATCGTGCGCGGCGACATGGGGTACTCGTTCATCTACGCCAAGCCGGTGGAGGTGTTGCTGAAGGAACGCCTGCCGTTGACCGTGACAATCTCCGTGTTGACGCTGCTGTTCGTCTACGCCGTCGCCGTGCCGATCGGCATCTACTCGGCTACCCACCAGTACTCGTTCGCGGACTACGGCTTTACCGTGTTCGGCTTCGTGGGACTTGCGACGCCCAACTTCCTGCTGGCGCTGGTGCTGATGATGCTGTTCTTCTACCTGTTCGGGCTCAACATCGGCGGGCTGTTCTCCATGGAGTACGTCGGTGCTCCGTGGAGCTTCGGGAAGGTGCTCGACCTGCTCGCGCACCTGCCCGTGCCGATCGTCGTCCTCGGCACCGCCGGCACCGCCGGGCTCATTCGCGTGCTGCGCGGGTCGCTGCTCGACGAGCTGGCCAAGCAGTACGTCATCACCGCCCGCGCCAAGGGCCTGGACGAGCAGCGCCTGCTGTTCAAGTACCCGGTCCGGGTGGCCGTGAACCCGATCCTCAGCACCGTGGGCTGGTTGCTGCCGGAGATCGTATCGGGGGAAACCATCGTCGCCATCGTGCTGGGGCTGCCCACCATCGGCCCGCTCGTGTTCAACTCGCTGCTGTCTCAGGACATGCTGCTCGCCGGGAGCACCATCATGCTGCTCAGCTTCCTGACCGTGGTCGGCACCCTGATCTCCGACCTGCTGCTGGTACTGGTGGATCCCCGCATCCGCTTCGAGGCGGTGCAATCGTGAGTCGGCGGGAGGCCCGCACCGCCACCGAGACGGTTCGGAACGAGCGCGCCGAACAGTATTTCGTAGCCACGCAATGGCAGTTGATGTGGCGCAAGTTCACGCGCCATCGGCTGGCGGTGATCGGCGGCGTGGTGCTCGCCGTGTTCTACTTCTGGGGTCTGTTTCCGGAGTTCCTGTCACCGAGCGTTCCCTCGGAGCGGGTCAGGGAACTCGCGTATTCTCCGCCGCAGCGTGTCCGGTTCGTGCACGAGGGCAGGATTCGCGGGCCGTTCGTGTACGGTTACGTGCAGTCGATTGACCCGCTGACGCTGCAAAAGCTGTACACCGCCGACACCACCGACCTGCGCCCCATCCGTCTGTTCGTGCGCGCTGCCGAGTACAGGCTGTGGGGTCTCTTCCCCGGCAACCTGCACCTGTTCGGATCCGACCGCGGCCCGGTCATGCTGCTCGGCGCGGACAGCTTCGGGCGTGACCTGTTTACCCGCAACCTCTACGCCGCGCGGGTGTCGCTGTCGGTTGGGCTGGTGGGCGTGGTGCTGAGCTTCGTGCTCGGTCTCGTGCTCGGCGGAATCTCCGGCTACTACGGGGGCATGGTCGACAACGTCATCCAGCGCATCATCGAGTTTCTCATTTCGCTGCCGACGATACCGGTGTGGATGGGACTGGCCGCGGCCCTGCCGCCGGAGTGGGGGTCGATCCAGATCTACTTCGGCGTGACGATCATCCTCTCCATCGTGGGCTGGACCGGTCTGGCGCGCGTGGTTCGCGGCAAGCTGCTGGAGTTGCGCGAGGCCGATTTCGTGATGGCGGCCCGCATTGCCGGCGCCAGGCAGCGGCGTATCATCGCCGGCCACCTGATACCCTCGTTCCTGAGCTACCTCATCGTCCACCTTACGCTGGCCATTCCGCGGATGATACTCGGCGAGACGGCGCTGAGCTTCCTGGGACTCGGGATCAGGCCACCCGCGGTGAGCTGGGGAACCCTGCTGCAGGACGCGCAGAACATCCAGACCGTGGTGCTCTACCCCTGGCTGATGTTCCCCGCGCTGTTCGTCGTGGCTGCGGTGCTGATGTTCAACTTCCTCGGCGACGGGCTGCGGGACGCGGCGGATCCCTACAAGTAACGCCGCGACCGGGACTCTACCCGCGACCGGGATTCTCCGCAAAGAGAGCCCCGGTCACGGGCATCCTGGAGCGACTCCGATCTACTCCTTGTACCACTGAAAGGCGCCGCTGAACGCGAACACCAGCGGAGGCAGCCGATCCAGGTCGACATTCCTCAGGTTGTTGCGCGCAAAGCGCACGTCCGGCGCCGGGGCCACGATGCCCATGTGCCACTGGTTCTCGGCCAGGTTCTGCAGCGCCATGTTGCCGAGCCGCAGGCGTTCGGACTCGTCCAGCGTGGTCGGGATCGCGCGCCACGTTTCGATGTATTCCTTGGCCGCCGGGATCGGCTCCTCGCCCTCGGCGCCACCGGTCTGGTACCACTGCTGCCAGCGCCGCGCCCAGAACTGGCCGCCGCTCCACCAGCCGGCCCTGCTCTGCGTGGCGGCGAAGTCGCTGCCGTCGATGCCCCAGGCCGAGATCATCGACTCGTTGGCCCCGAACTTCTGCCACATCGTTCCGCGCGGACCGACGTCGTCGATGATCGCGGCGACACCTACCTGGCCCCAATGATCGACGATCAACTCGACCGTCGGCGGGATGGCTGCGCGCCGGGCCCCGGCGATGGTGATGATCAATTCCAGCGGCGATCCGTCGGGCCGCGTGCGCACACCCTCGGCGTTCGCCGTCACCCCTACCTCATCGAGCAACTGCATGGCCAGCTCGGGGTTGTACTCGGTGTACTTGTCCTGGTACTCCAGCGCGCCGTACGCGGCCTGCGCCTGAATGGAGGCGCCGCGCGGCGTGCCGACGCCGGCAAACACCAGGTCATTCACCTCGTCCCGGTCGATGGCATGGGACAGCGCCTGCTTGAACTTTGCCGTCGCGAACAACTCACGCAGCCCCGGATCGTCTATGGTGTGATTGAACAACAGCGTCACTTCGGTGGCGAATGCGTCATGCCCGGTGGGCTCCAGGGAGACGCGATAGTTGTTGCGCTGAGCGTTCTTCATGAACACCGGGAACTTGTCGATGGTCATGCTGCCGCCGTAGATGCCGGCGCCGATATCCTGCTCGCCGCTGATCGCCTTGGCCGCGACCAGCTCGTTGCCCTCCACGACTTGACCGATGACATGGTCGATGTAGGGGAGCTGATTGCCGGCGGTGTCGATCTTCCAGTAGTAGGGGTTGCGGGTCATCAGCACGCGCTCCAGGGTCACCGACTCCACCCACCACGCATCGAGCACCGGCAGGTCCTGGGCGTAGGTGTCATCGCTGTACTGGCGCTTGCTGGCGAAGAGCTGGTACCACTCGTCGAATCCGGCCTCCTTGGCCAGGTCGCCGGCCTTGTCGTTGTAGTCGATGTGGAACTGCTTGAGGTAGTGCGCCGGATGAAAGGGACCGCGGAACGTCTGCGACGCCGCTCCCCAGCGGCTGGACAGCGTATACTGCATGGCCGGCAGCGCGACCGCGAACGTGAATTGCACCGTGGTGTCGTCGATCTTCCGAAAGCGCACCAGCTCACCACCCGAATTCCAGGGGCTCGGTTTCCGCGGCATGATGTCGTCATTCTGCAGCATGTCCTCGTACCAGAACACGAAGTCGTCGGCGGTGAACGGCGCCCCGTCAGACCAGTGCATGCCCTTGCGCAGGTGCAGGGTGAAGGTCTTGGCGTCCGCACTCTGCTCCAGCTCCTTGGCCGCGTTCGGAAGCACCTGCACCAGGTCGGGACGGGCTCTGATGAACAGCTCCTCCAGGTGCATGTACGACTGCGGGCCCCACACGTCGGCGCGAGCGGTCACGTTGAGCTGATCGGTGTACTTGCCGATCCGCTCCAGGGGCTGGACCACCAGCGGCTCCTCCGATATGCGCTCTTTCACCGGTGGCAGGTCGCCGCCGCTCACCATCGCCGCCAGCATGGGTGACTCGCCGAAGCTCATGATCCGGTTGCCGGTCGCCGACTCGTAGTCGGCCAGCGTTACCCAGCGGCCCCCGGCGGCGAGCGGGCCGGGGCCGACATCCATCATACCGGCACCCGCCCCCGCGGCGCCCTCGCCCTCAGCGCCGGCGTAGGCGCCGAAAGCCGCCGTGGTCGCGATCAACGCCGCGACCAGAACACGTTCTACCATTGTCCCCTCCTTGAAGTGGGATAGCTCATGGTATGCCATCGATAACCGGCACACAAGCTGGCGCCGCGCACCGACTTCGCCGACTTCGGGGCGCGGCCGCGAGCAGCGCCGCCGCCGGCACGCTTCTTCGACTACGCTGCGCCGAGCGCCGGATGGCCGTTCTCACCGATGCCGGCGGCAGCGGCCACCGCGGTCACGCCGGACCGTGGCGCTACCGGCGCACCGACGGCGGTCCGCTGTCCGGACGCCCGGGAAGGATACGGTCCACCGCCAGGCGCAGGTCGGGCAGCGCGGCCGGCGCGATGGTCGCACCCCGTTCGACGCGCCGCGTCGCACGGTAGCCTCCCGGCGCGGGGTCGGTGTACACCTCGATGCGGTCGTGCACCAGGTCCACCAGCCACACCTCGCGGACGCCGTCGGCGGCGTACAGCGGGATCTTGGTGCGCCGGTCGAAGGCCAGCGTGGAATCGGCCACCTCCACCAGCAACAGCACTTCTCCGGGGTCGGGGTGGCCGTCGGCGTAGCGGTCGGAGCGGTCCGCCAGCAGCATCAGATCGGGCTGTGGCTCCGAGTGTTCCGATTCCGCCAGCGGGTTCTGTACGCGTACCAGCGCGCGCCCCGCGAGTGCGCCCGACTCGAAAAACGCGGCATTGATCCAGTCCACGCAGGCGGCGTGTCGCCTGCCGATCGGTGACATGACGAATATCTCTCCATCGATCAGTTCCAGGCGCTCCCGATGGTCGAGAATGCCCGCTCGCCCCATGGCGTGGTAGTCCGCGCGGGTGAACCTCCGGCGCCGAACGTCCGGGGCGGAACGCGGCTTGGCTGGCGTCGCGGTCATGGTGCCGGTAGCGGCCATGTGCCGAAGATACCACAACCGGCGCGTTGCGTGTCGCTGCCCGACGCCTGACGGGCAGCCGCGGGCGGCGACGGACCGCCGGGGTTCGCCGCAACCGGCATTCGCGGTAGGATCGACCCGGGTGCGGCGCTCTCCGGTCTCGGCCGGCGGTCGCACCAGGGAGGGATGATGGCGCGGCTACACCGGATGGTCCTTGCCGGCTGTGGAGGCATGGGGCGACGCCACCTGCGCAGCTACCGGGTGCTCGGCGAGGCGGAGCCGGGGCGCGCCGAGCTCGCCGCGGTGGTCGACCGGGAGCCCGAGCGCGCCGAGTTCGTCGCCGCCGAAGCGGAGCAGTTCCTGGGGCGCCGGCCGCCGGCGTTCACTTCCCTGGAGGCGGCTGCCGCTGTGGTGCCGGAGCTGGACGTGGTGGACATCGTCGCCGCCGCGTCGGCGCATCATCGTATCGCGCAAGTGGCCTGTGCGGCCGGCATGCACGTGCTGTGCGAGAAGCCGATGGCGCCCACGGTGGCGGCCTGCCGCGCCATGGGGCGCGCCGCCGAGCAGGCGGGCCGCGTGCTGTCGGTGGCCGAGAACTACCGCCGCGACCCGATCAGCCGGCTGGCGCGTGCCCTGGTCGGCGCCGGCGCCATCGGGGAGGTGCGTTCGCTGATTGACCTGTCCGGCAGCGGCGGCAGCCGGGGCAGCGCCGGGCCGTGGCGCTACCGGCGCACCGAGGGCGGCCCGATCCTGGAGGCGGGCGTGCACAACGCGGACATGCAGCAATACCTGGCCGGCGCGGCGACGCGGGTGAGCGGTCAGGTGCGCCTCAACGAGCCGCGGCGCATGTACCGCGACACGCCCCTGAAGGTGTTCCACGACCACTACGCCCACACCAACCCGGAGGTGGCGCCGGCCGACGCGCCCGACCTGCTGATGGCAACGGTGGAGCATGCCGGCGGCGCCCTCGGCCAATGGCTGTACGACGACGCGCTGCATGGCCCGCGGCTGCGCCGCTTCACGCTGTTCGGCAGCGAGGGGCAGATCGACCTGCCCGGCGTGCGCAGCGGCCGTCCGCTGCAGGTGTTCCGCGACGGCCATGACGGCGCGCTGCCGGACGCCGCCGTGCTGGCGCTGGTGCCCGACTTCGCGCTCGACGAGCGCACCGCGCGCCTGTTCGGCGGCGAGCGGCTGGCGCGCTACGAGAACAGCGGCGGCGGCATGGGCGGCGGTGCGGACCTGAAGCTGCTGGCGCTGGAGATGGCCGAACTGCTGGACGCCGCCGACGGCGGCCCGCCGGTGGAGGTGGACGCGGAGGTGGGCCTGTCCGCCGCTGCGCTGGTGTTCGCCTGCCACGAGTCCTCCACCGCCGGCCGCCCGGTCACGCTGAACGAGGTGATCGACGGCACCCTGGACACCTACCAGCGCCCCGCCAACCAGGCCCTGGGCCTGTAGCACGGTCGCGGATCGCGAAGCCGGCGCGTCGGTCCCCGCGGCATTCGAGTTAATCGAAGTTAGATAAGTTAATAAAGATTAATTATGTTCCGGGCAAGAAGTTCCGCGCACGACGGCTTTGACGGGAAGCGGTGTCACCGGCTATAGTGGGCGTCCGGCGCGAGGTCAGCGAGATGCATCTGCAAGGCGAACACACCTTTACCGCACGTCAGCGGCACGTATGGGAGTTGTTGAACGACTCCGGCGTGTTGGCCCGCATCACGCCGGGTCTGAGCGAGCTGGAGGCCGACGGCGACGACTCCTACCGCGCCCGATTCGCCATCAAGATGGGGCCGATCAACAGTACATTCAACGGCACGTTGCGGGTGGTGGACCGGGTGGCGCCGGAGCGCTTCCGGCTGCTGGTCGAGATAGCGGGCAAGGCGGGCACGGTAGCCGCCGAGGCCACCGTTGCCGCGCAATCGACGGCGGGCGCCGGTGCGGAGCACACCCGGGTCACCTTCAGCGCGGACGCCAGGCTCACCGGACTGCTGGTGCGCATGGGCCAGCGCGTCCTCAGCGGCGTCGGGCGCCTGCTCACCAAGCAGTTTTTTCAGGCATTGGAACAGGAGATCGAGCGGTCGCCGGCGCGGGAGTCTGCGTGAGGCGGCCATGTCAACCACACGGATACGAGGAGGAGCGAGAGAGATGAGCGTAACGATCAGCGTTACTGTCAACGGCCACAGTCATCGGCATGAGGTCGAGCCGCGGCTGCTGCTGGTGGACTACCTGCGCGACGTGCTGGGACTCACCGGTACCCACGTCGGCTGCGACACCAGCGGCTGCGGGGCGTGTACGATCGCCTTCAACGGCCGCGCCGTGAAGTGCTGCACCCTGCTGGCGGTGCAGGCCGACGGAGCAGAGATCACCACCATCGAGGGGCTCGCCACGGGCGGCGAGCTGCATCGCCTGCAACAGAGCTTCAACGAGCAGCATGGTCTGCAGTGCGGGTTCTGCACGCCCGGCATGATCATGGCGGCGCGGCAGCTTCTGGAACGCAACCCCGATCCCAGCGACGCGGAGATCCGGCACGCCCTGGAGGGCAATTTCTGCCGCTGCACCGGGTATGAAAACATCGTCAAGTCGGTACGCGCGGCGGCCGGCTCGGCGGCCTAGGAGGTCCGGCCATGGCAAACTACATCGGCCAATCGGTCAAGCGGGTAGAGGACCGGCGCTTCGTCACCGGCAAGGGGCGCTACACCGACGACATCAAGCTGCCGGGCATGACCTACGCGGCGATCGTGCGCAGCCCGCACGCGCATGCCGCGATCAACGGCATCGACACCTCGGCGGCGCTGGCCGCGGACGGAGTGGTGGCGGCGTACGTGGGCCAGGATCTGGCCGACGCGGGGGTAGGCGGCCTGCCGTGCGGCTGGCAGGTCGACTTCAAGAACGGCGACACCATGAAGGAACCGCCGCATCCGGTGCTGGCGGTGGGCAAGGTGCGCCACGTGGGCGACCCGGTGGCGATCGTGATCGCCGAGACCAGGGAGCAGGCACAGGATGCCGCCGAGCTGGTCGAGGTGGACTACGGGGTCCTGCCGGCGGCGGTGGACATGCTGGCGGCTGCCGGCGAGGGCGCGCCGCTGGTGCACGACGACGTGCCGCGCAACGTGCCGTTCGACTGGGGGCTCGGCGACGCCGACGCGGTCGCGGCCGCGCTCGATTCGGCGGCGCACGTCACCACGCTGGAGATCACCAACCAGCGCCTGGTGCCGAACGCCATCGAGCCGCGTTGCGCGATCGGCGACTACGACGGCGCACGCGACCACTACACGCTGTACACGTCGAGCCAGAATCCGCACGTGATCCGGCTGCTGCTGACCGCGTTCGTGCTCGGTCTGCCCGAGCACAAGGTGCGGGTGGTTTCGCCCGACGTCGGCGGCGGGTTCGGCAGCAAGATCTTCCACTACGCGGAAGAGGTGCTGGCGATCTGGTGCTCGCACCAGATCGGCCGGCCGGTCAAGTGGACGGCGCAGCGCAGCGAGAGTTTCGTCTCCGACGCGCAGGGCCGCGACCACCTGACCAAGGCGGAGTTGGGGCTCGACGCCGACGGCACGTTTACCGGCCTGCGGGTCACCACCCACGCCAACATGGGGGCCTACCTGTCCACCTTCTCGACCTGCGTGCCGACCTACCTGTACGGCACCCTGCTGCAGGGGCTGTACACCACGCCGGCAATCTACGTGGACGTGACCGCGGTGTTCACCAACACCGTGCCGGTGGACGCGCTGCGCGGCGCCGGGCGCCCCGAGGCGACCTATCTGCTGGAGCGGCTGGTCGACACCGCCGCCCATGAGCAGGGCATCGATCCGGGCGAGCTCAGGCGGCGCAACTTCATCCCGCCGTTCGACGGCAGCGACGCACAGCCCGGCTACCAGACCCAGGTGGCGCTGCAGTACGACAGCGGCAACTACGCCGGCGTGCTGGAGAAGGCGCTGCAGATGGTCGGCTACGACGAGTTCCGCAAGGAGCAGGCGGCCGCGCGCGCCGAGGGCCGCTACCTCGGCATCGGGTTCTCCACCTACATCGAGGCGTGCGGCATCGCGCCGTCGGCGGTGGTCGGCTCGCTCGGCGCCCGCGCCGGCCTGTTCGAGAGCGCCGTGGTGCGCGTGCAGCCGACCGGCAAGGTGAGCGTGTTCGTCGGCAGCCACAGCCATGGCCAGGGCCACGAAACCACCTTTTCGCAGGTGGTCGCGGACCAGCTCGGCATCCCGATGGAGGATGTCGACATCATCCACGGCGACACCGACCAGGTGCCGTTCGGGATGGGTACCTACGGGTCGCGCAGCCTGGCGGTCGGCGGCAGCGCCATCGTGCGCAGCCTCGACAAGGTCAAGGAGAAGGGCGCCAAGATCGCGGCGCACCTGCTGGAAGCGTCCGAGGACGACCTGGAGTACGCCGGCGGCCAGTGGACGGTGCGTGGCACCGATCAGTCGGTCGGCTTCGGCGACGTGGCGCTCACGGCCTACGTTCCGCACAACTACCCGGAGGGGCTGGAGCCGGGCCTCGACTTC
The DNA here is from genome assembly GCA_965208575.1 of Spirochaetia bacterium. Taxonomy (GTDB): domain Bacteria; phylum Spirochaetota; class Spirochaetia; order SZUA-6; family Bin103; genus Bin103. The sequence continues at coordinate 1,115,682 of CBDBOV010000005.1, forward strand.
ACCAGCTTCTACGATCCGGCGAACTTCACCTTTCCGTTCGGGGCGCACCTGTGCATCGTGGAGGTGTGCGCCGACACCGGCAAGGTCACGCTGCAGCGGTTCGTTGCGGTGGACGACGTCGGCAACGTGATCAATCCGCAGATCGTCGAGGGCCAGGTGCACGGCGGCGTATGCCACGGCATCGGCCAGGCGCTCCTGGAGGGCGCGATCTACGACGGCGACGGCCAGTTGGTCAATGGTTCCTACATGGATTACGCGATGCCGCGCGCCGACGATCTGCCGGCGCTCGAGCTGGGCAGGACGGTGACGCCGTGTCCGCACAACCCGCTCGGCGCCAAGGGCGCCGGCGAGGCGGGCACCATCGGCGCGACGCCGGCGGTGGTGAACGCCGCGGTCGATGCGCTCTGGCACCTTGGCGTGCGCGACCTGCCGATGCCGTTGACGCCGCAGAACGTGTGGCAGGCGATCCGGCAGGCCGGGTCGTAGGGATTCGGGGCAAGGCAAGGAGAAACTGATGAGCAGTGCATTCAATTACCACCGTGCAGCTTCCGTGGACGACGCGCTGGCAGTGCTTGGGCAGCATGACGACGCGGCGCTGTTGGCCGGCGGCCACAGCCTGATACCGTCGCTGAAGCTGCGCCTCGCGGCGCCCGGTACGCTGGTCGATATCGGCCACCTGGAAGAGTTGAACTACATCCGCCAGCAGGGCAGCGGGGTGGCTATCGGCGCCGCCACCACCCATCACGACGTGGCGACATCCACCGTCGTTTCCGGGCAGGCGCCGCTGCTGGCGCAGGCCGCGGCGGTGATCGGCGACCCGCAGGTGCGCAACATGGGCACGATCGGCGGTTCGCTGGCGCACGCCGATCCGGCCGCGGACTACCCGGCCGCGGTGCTGGCGAGCGGCGCACACATCGTGGTGCGCGGCCCCGATGGCGAGCGGGTGATCGGGGCCGGCAGCTTCTTCGTCGACCTGTTTTTGACCAGCCTGCAGCCGGGCGAGATCATAACCGAGGTACGTATTCCGGCGCAGCCGCCGGGTGCCGGCGCATGCTACGCCAAGTTCCCGCATCCGGCGTCGCGGTTCGCGGTAGTGGGATGTGCGGCGGTAGTCGCCGCCAACGCCGGCGTGTGCACCGATGTGCGGGTGGCGTTTACCGGCGTTGCCAATGCGGCGTTTCGCGATGCGGGAGTCGAGGGCGCGCTCGCCGGTCAGCCGCTGAACGGCGGCCGCATCGACGCGGCGGCGGCCGTGGCGGCACAGGGGGCGGAGGTGCTCAGCGACGCGTTTGCCGGCGCCGACTATCGCCGTCACCTGGCCACGTTGTTCGCCGGCCGGGCGCTGCGCTCCGCGGCACGGCTTTAAGGGCACGGGCGCGGCGGCAGTCCGCGGGGCTCGGGGGAGATTTGCATTGACCGGCGTGCGATGCGGCGCTTTACTATGGGTGTGATGGGGAAGAAAGAGCCGAAGTACATCTTTCACCTCTACCGAACCGACGGTCAGTCGCTCATCCTCAATCCGTTCGAGGCGCCCGACAAACTGCGCACGGCGCTTGAGACGCAGGAGATCGAGGGGCGCTACGGGGCCGAGCCGCCGGTCGCGCTGCTCACCACGTTTCGCAACGACCTGTACCGCGCCGTGGAGGCCGCCGTGCGCCGCTTCCTGTCCGATGCGCGCTTCGTGCCACGGTTTCTGTTGTCCGCCGGCGCGTTCTTCGCCTCGTTCATGATCCTGTCATACGCGGTGCCGGATCCGATCCTGATCGTCGATGAGTTGCTGGTTGCCGCCGCCGCCGGGATCGGCACCTACCTGTTCATGGGGCGGCGCGATCTCGGTTCGGACGCGGCGATGAAGAAGCGCATCGCGCTGCGCAACTCGGTGGATCGAATCAAGTTCGTGCCGAGCGCGTTCCTCGCCCGCGTGGAACGGGAGTTGCACCGCACGGAAAGCGGCAACTTCGAGGAGGCGGTACGCGCCATCCTGGACCCGGAGAAGAGCGCCGACGGCGACGGGGAACCGGGTGGTGCGATCACCGCGTTGTCGGACGAAGAGCGCGCCGAGGTGGCCCAGTTCGTGCTGCTGCTTGAGGAGAAGTACCGCTTCAAGCGGTTGCGCCGCGAGGAGAAGGTGCTGCGCAGCTACGCCTCGCGCGCCGCTTCCGATCGTGGCGACTCGTTGCGCCGCTGGTCGGACACCAAGAAGCTCGACCTGCCGCTGTACGCCATCTACAAGCGCTTCAAGCGCACCGTGGAGCGGGTGTAGCGCCCGCGGCCACGGTCCCTGCCGCAGCTCTTTCCGCCCAGGTGGCGCGTTCGGTCCGCGTATCTGTTCCCGCAGCGCTCGTCGCGGTATGTGTTCTGGGCCTTTCGGCAGCGGGGTGCGGGTCCGACGACGGCCGCGTCCGGCTGTCGGTGGGCGGAGAGGCGTTCGATGTCGAACTGGCCGTCACTCCGGAGCAGCGCCGCCAGGGACTGATGTTTCGCGAGCAGCTCGGTGAGCGCGAGGGGATGCTGTTCGTGTTCGACGAGGAACAGACCGTGTCGTTCTGGATGCGCGACACGCCGCTGCCGCTGTCGATCGCGTTCATCGACGCACGCGGCGTGATCGTGCACGTGGCCGACATGGTGCCCTACTCGGAGGCCCCGGTCCCGTCACGATATCCGGTTCGCTATGCCCTGGAAGTGAACAAGGGAGCGCTGGAGCGCGCCGGAGTCGAGGTCGGCGACCTGGTCGAGCTGCCCGACCGGCTGCGGTGAACGCCCTTCCTTGTGGTGAGTGAGCGCTCGCTACGAACTGTCGCCGGGATGGGGGCCGTGGTCGGCGAACGGCTCGAGCACCGGGGCTGAGTCTCCCCGGCCCGGTTCGCTCACCACGATCTCGATGCGGCGGTCGATCTTGGCCAGTTCGCGCTCGAGCGTCTTGGCGAGCTTCACGCCCTCTTCGAACAGTTCCATCGCCTCTTCGATCGGCTGGTTGCCGTGACGCAGCGCTTCGCCGATCTGTTCCAGCCGTAGCAGGCGGTCTTCAAAGGTTGCCATTCGTTGCCTGTGCCGTCTCCTCTTCCGTCTCGGTTACCGAGGCGTGCAGGGCGCCGCGGTGGAATTGCACGCGCACCCGGTCGCCGCGGCGCACCTGTCGCGCGGCGGTCACGTAGCTGCCGTCCGCCGCCGTGGTGACCAGCGCGAAGCCGCGCTCCAACACCGCCCGCGGCGAGGCCACGGCCACGCTCCGGCCGGCCAGTTCCAGCCGGTGGCGCAACGTGCCCGCGGCGGCGTTGGTTGCCTGGAGCATTTCGCCGCGCGCTTCGTCGAGGCGCTGCCGTACCGGGTGGGTAAGCAGGCGCATGCTGCGCGCCAGTTGCTCCGGCGAACAGCGGTCCACGGTTGCCCGATGCCGCCGTGCGCGCCGTTCCATCGCCATGCCGGTCGTGTTGCGCAGGCCCGCGACCCGGCGTTGCAGTTCGCCGCGCGAGGCAGCCACCACCTCGGCGGCCGCGGACGGGGTGGGGGCACGGTGGTCGGCGGCGAGATCGCTCAGCGCCACGTCCACCTCGTGGCCGACGGCGGAGATGACCGGCGTGCCGGCCTCGGCGATGGCGTGCACCACCGCCGCGTCGGAGAACGGCAGGAGGTCCTCCAGCGAGCCGCCGCCGCGGGTTACGATGATCACGTCGCCGAGCTGCCAGCGGTCGGCGGCGCGAATGCGCTTCGCAATGCGGGCGGCGGCGTCCGGTCCCTGTACCGGCGTCGGCACGATGATCACGTCGACGCCGGCATTGCGGCGGCCGAGCACGCGCAGCACGTCGCGCACGGCGGCGCCGGTGGGCGAGGTCACCAAGGCCACGCGGCGCGGCAGCAGGGGCAGCCGCTGCTTGCGCTCCGCGGCAAACAGGCCCTGCGCCGCGAGCGCGCGCTTGCGCCGTTCCAGAATGGCCAGCAGGTTGCCTTCTCCCGCCTGCTCGATCGTCTCGGCGATGAGCTGGTAGCTGCCGCGCTTGCCGTACACCGAGATGGCGCCGCGTATCCGCACCAGCATGCCGTCCGCCGGCCGGAAGCTCAGCAAGTGGTGGCGGTTCTTGAACAGGGCGACGCCCAGGGTTGCCTCGCGATCGACCAGGTTGAAGTAGTAGTGGCCGGTGCTCGAAGGCCGGAAGCCGCTCACCTCGCCCTCGACCAGGACATCGAAGAAGCGGTCCTCCAGCAGGCGCTTCACGTAACGGGTCAGCTCGCCGACCGTAAGCGGGCGCCGGTCGCTGCTGACCGACGCGGGGCCGGGCGCGGTGCGCAGCGGCTGCTCGGCAGCGATTCGCTGCGCGGAAGCAGGACGCCCGTCGTGCGGTCCTTGCGGCCATCTCCTCATCGCCGCAGAGCATACGGCCCACCCGCACCGGCACACAAGAACCCGGCTCCGCGGCGACGCCCCCCGGCGGCCGATTCACGCGACCGCGGCGGCAGGACGATAATCTCTCATGATGGGCCAGTGTGAGTCTGTACGGTCGCTCCGTGACAGGGAAGGCGACGACAACCGATGCCGGGGCATCGCCGGCCGGCCGGCTTGTTCGGCCCGGGGCCGAGCGTTCGCCAATCCGCTCGGGCGGGCTCGCCGCCTGCTCGCGGTCGTCCTGGTGCAGACCGCCATGGTGGGGTGGGGGCCGGCCCTGGCGGTGGCCGATGGGGTCGACCTGCTGCAGCTTGCAGAAGAGTTGGGCGCGGTGCTGGAGTGGAACCCGGTGCGCCAGTTGGGCGTATTGGCCGCCGGCAACCGCAGGGTGGCGCTTCGGGTAGGCACGCCATGGGTACTGGTGGACGGCACCGACCCGCTGTTCGTCGGCGACGTGGTGCGCCGGGCGGGGGCGATCGAAGTTCCTTCCATGGGTGCCGACGAGCTGCGCCGGGTGTTGCGGGAGGGCACCGGAGCGCCGGTGCACCGGATCGGCGCCATCCTGATCGACCCGGGCCACGGCGGCAAGGATCCGGGCGCCGTCGCCAACCACGTCATGGACGGGCGCGAGGTGACGATGCTGGAAAAGGACATTGTGCTGGAAACCAGCATCGTGCTGCACCGGTTGCTCAGTGAAGGCTTTCCCGACAAGAAGGTGGTGCTCAGCCGCGCCGACGATCGCTATCTGACCCTGGAACAGCGTACCCTGCTGGCCAACAACCTGCTCGACGAGACCGGCGCGCCGGTGATCTTCATCTCCATACACGCCAACGCTTCGCTGAGCAAGGTGGCGCGCGGCTTCGAGGTGTGGCACCTGCCGGAGGATCACCGCCGCGACGTCCTGCCCGACAGCTCGGCCGCCAAGTCGCGGGAACTCGCTCCGATTCTCAACTCGGTCCAGGAGGAAGAGTTCACCCGCGATTCGCAGCTCCTCGCGCACACCATCATCGACCACTTCCAGCACCGCGTCGGCGATCGCAGCATCAACCGCGGCGTCCACGAGGAGTCGTGGTTCGTGGTGCGCAACGCCAAGATGCCGGCCGTGCTGGTCGAACTGGGTTTCGCGACCAACAAGCGGGAGGCCGCGCTGCTGGCGGACCCGGGATACTTGCGGACCCTGGCGGAAGCCATCTACAGTGCGGTGGCGGCGTTCGTTGCCACCTATGAGGAGAGCGAATCCAGATGAACCGGCCCGGTCGCTGCGCGCCCGAGCGGAGGCCGAGGCGCCGCAGCCGGACGGTACCCGCGCGGCGCGTCGGCGAGGGGGCGGGGAACACTGGAACCTGGTGACCGCGGTCGCCGCGGTGGCATGGCTGCTCGTGCTCGGATACAGCGCGCTGATGCAGCAGGACGCGGCCAGCGGGCGCGTGCGGCGGGTGCTGTTCTTCCCCGAGCTGCCGTACCACGGTGCGGCGCACGGCGAGCAGCGCGAGGCTCGCGTGCTGCACCGGGAAGTGCGCTACGTCCCCTACCGGTCGCACGCGGAACCCGCGCTGCGTTTGCTGGTGGAGGAGACCATTCTCGGACCGGCGGATCATCGCACGTACCATCTCCTGCCCGCCGGCGTACGCGTCATTTCCACCCACGTCGCCGACGGCGTGGCGTACGTCAATCTGACCCATCACGCCTTGCTCGGCGCCACGGCGGTGCCGAGTACGGGCGCCGAGCGGATCGGCACGCTGACCGAGATCATTCTTTACAATTTTCCGCGCCTGCAGGCGGTTCGTATCCTGGTGGACGGCCAGGAACCCCGCCTCGCTCCGGCGCCGACGGAAGGAGCAGACGATGGCTGAACCCCTGAACGAACGACAGGTACGCGACGCGCTCGCGGAGTTGCCCGGCTGGGCGCATGCCGGCGATGCGATCACCAAGACTTACACGTTCGCCCATTTCCGCGAAGCGGTCTCGTTCATGGTGAGAATCGCGTTTTCCGCGGAGGCGGCGAATCATCACCCCGAGTTGTGGAACGTCTACAACCGGGTGCGCGTCACGCTGGCGACGCATGACGCCGGCAACCGGGTGACCGCCAAGGATATCGCGCTGGCAGGCGAGATCGAGCAGGTGTCCTGGGTCGAATAACCCGCCCGGCCCGCCGCCGGCGGCTGCCGGTTTCCTGGTCCGAAGGGGCAGGCCCGCAGGCGATGCCTGGGCATCGGTTTACCGTCTTCCATGTTCCGGAGTGACGGTACAGAACCTACAACAGGTCGGGGCGCCGCTTGCCGATCTCCTGCACCGCGTCGCGCACCAGTTGGGTGCGGCCCTTGCGGGTCACCAGTACGGCGCCGTTCTTCACCACCACGATGAGATCGTCGACGCCGGCCAATGCCACCGGAAGATCGCTGTACACGGCGTTGCCGCGCGCCTCGGCGGCCGCCACCGGCTCGTCGCCGTCCGCGATGCGCGCCAATTCGTCCCAGCTTCCGACGTCGCTCCAGCGAAACGAGGCCGGCACCGCCGCCACCCGGTCGCTGCGTTCCATCAGGGCATAGTCTATGGAGATGGCAGGGACCCCGTCGTAGGCGGCGCGCAACTCCGGCGTGGGTGGTGCGACCAGCGGACCGCCGCCGTCGGCGGCGGATGGCGCCGCGTGGAATGCCTCGACGTCGAGCAGCGCCGCAACCTCCGGGGCGTGCCGGCGCATCTCGGAGGCGAACAGCGTGAGGGGGAACAGGAACATGCCGGCGTTCCACAGGAATCCGCCGGCCGCGAGGAAGCGCTCGGCGCTGGCGCGGTCCGGCTTCTCCCGGAACGCGGCCACCCGATAGCCGCCGCCGAGCCGTCCGCCCAGTTCCAGGTAGCCGTAGCCGGTCTCCGGCCGCGTCGGCCGGATGCCGAACGTGGTCAGCCAGCCGTGCCGCGCCAGATCCCGCGCCGTGCGCACGTCGGCGGCGAAGGCGGCCTGCGGCTCGATGGCGTGGTCCGAGGACAGCACCAGCAGCGCTGCCTCGCCCGGGCCGCCGGCGCCGATCCGGCCCGCCAGAGCGGCACCGAGGGCGACCGCCGGTGCGGTGTTGCGCGCCGCCGGCTCGCCGACGACGTAGCAGGGCGCCGCCGCCGGCGCAGCGTCCAGGGCGGCGGTCTGTGCCGCCACCATGTCCACCTGGTCCTCGGCAGTCACCACCATTACCGCCTCGGACGACACCGTCCGCGCGCGCAGCAGCGCCTGCTGCAGGTAGCTCGGCCCGCCGTCGAAGCTCAGGTACTGCTTGGGCGCGGCGGCACGAGAGGCGGGCCACAGGCGCGTGCCGCTGCCGCCGGCCAGAATCAGGGTAATCAGGCTCATGGTGGCGTTCAGGGGGGCACCAGGCGGCCGGAGAGGGGCGCCGGCCGCGGCCATGGCGCCGGCGCCAAAGTGATCAGGCTCATCGCGGCGCCGGGCAGGTGCGCGAGGCGGGCAGATGGGTATTGGCGCGACAGCTCATTCAGGGCAGTACCAGGCGGTCGGCGAGCGGCGCCAGCCGCCGGCGCAGCTCCGGCGACAAGGTAGCGGCGATTTCGTATTGGGTGGCGCCTCCCGCGCGGGTGTACCCGAGGTGCAGCATGCGCCGCGGGCCGGAGCTGTAGTTGGCGCGCGCACCGTGCCAGGTGTCGCCGTGCAGCAGGATCGCCGACCCGGCCGGGCAGGTGGCCAGCACCTCTCCCGGCACCGCTGCGAATGGATCGTCCACCTCGGTGGCCGGAAACGGGCGCCGGTGAGAACCGGGCACGAGGCGCGTGGTGCCATTCTCGGGGTGATGTCGTCCAGGGCCAACAGCACGTTGAAGTAGGCGGGAGTGTCGCGCCAGCTTTGCCGGTCGGCGTGTATCGCCTGGTGCGGATGGTGGTGGCCGGGCCACGGATCGTGGGCGTTCATGGCGTGCCAGGTTACCGGGCGGCCAATCATCAACTCGGCGAATTCCAGCACCAGGGGATCGGTGGCCAGCTCGACGAACACCTCGCCCTTGCTGAACAGGTTGCACAGCCGGCGCACGAACGGTGCCACCGCGGGCTGCTCCCAGCCGGCGCGCGCGCCCTCGCGCGCGTACAGGTGTTCGACCGCGTCGACCAGCGCCGCGACCCGCGCTGCCGGCAGGTAGCGCTCGACGATCACGTATCCGTCGCGCCGGAACGCGGCGCGCAGTTCGTCGTTGCTCACCCCGCCATCGTAAGCACTGCGGCGGAACGGTCAAGAGCACCGGCCGCGAACCATGGCGAACTGACCGCGAGCTTCCGGCGTGCGCAGCCGGGCGGCACTCAATAGCTGCGGGCGTCGATCCGTTCGTCGCCGGCGCCCTCCACGGCCACGAACACGCGATTGGGCAGGCACGCGATCCACTGGCCGGGCCGCGACACGGTGCCGCTCTTGACGCAGATCTGGTTGGCGCACGGGGCGGACTCCACGAATACCTCGCCGCCGCGCACCACGATGCGACTGCTGCCGAGGGGGCCGGTCGCCTCCAGCACCTGGTCCTCCTCGGGGCGCAGCAGCCAGGTGGCGTTGGGAGCGGTCACGCGGATCATCGCTCTCCCGCCGCGCGAGCCGAGCACCCAGCGCGTTATGGCGCCCGCAACCCCCAGCGAGCACAGCAGTGCGGCGACGTCCAGCAGGCGCAGCGGCAGCCAGCGAAGGAAGCGGCGCCGGCCGGGATCGGCCGGCCGGCCGCCGCGGACGGAGTCAGGTTGCTCGCGCACCCAGCGGCCCGGTTGTTGACGGGCGTCGGCGCAGGACGTATGCATGCCGTGTGAGCGTATACACCCCCATCGTCGGCACGCTCGGCTACGTGGTCTCTCCCGACCGCCAGCGCACGCTGCTGGTGTACCGCAACGCCCGCCCCGACGATGACCACCTCGGCAAGTACAACGGCCTCGGCGGCAAGATGGAGCCGCGGGAAGACATTGCCACCTGCATGCGGCGCGAGATACGGGAGGAAGCGGGCATCGAGTGTCGTGAGATGTCGTTGCGCGGCACCATCAACTGGACCGGCTTCGGACCGCGCGGCGAGGACTGGCTCGGATTCATCTTCCGCATCGACCGCTTCGACGGTGAGCCGTACGCCAGCAACCCGGAGGGTGTGCTGGAGTGGCATCCGATTGCCGGCCTCCTGTCGCTGCCGCTGTGGGACGGCGACCGCCACTTCCTGGCGATGGTGTTCGACGAGGATCCGCGCCCCTTCCACGGCTACATGCCCTACGAAAACGACCGCGCGCTCGAGTGGCGGTACGTGCGCTGAGGAAACGTGCGTCGAGGGAGCGCGCGCCGAGGGGGCGGCCGGCGCGCTTCATGACGCGGCCGCGCGGCCCCGGTCCGCGCTGACCGCCTGAATCAGCGCGCGAATGTAGCCGAGGATATACGCTTCGCCCGCGTCGCCGGTCCCGTCGCCGAGTTGCGGCACGTGGTCGGGCACCACCATGCCGTCGTAGCCGACCTCCGCAAGCGCGGTCATGATCCGGTACATGTCCAGGTAGCCGTTGTCGGGGAAGGTTTCGTGGAAGTCGGGCATCGGCGAACTGATGTTGCGGAAGTGCACCTGGAAGATGTGGCCGCGGCTGCCGAACTCGTAGATCGCTCCGGCCACGTCTTCGCCGCTGCCCTCGGGGCCGAACATCTCGGCAAAGCAGCCGACGCAGAACAGGATGCCGGAGTGCGGGCTGTGGCCGGCAATCTCCATGGCGCGGCGGAACGCCAGCCGGCTGCTGAACAGCCGCGGTACGCCCTGGTGGTCCACCGGCGGGTCGTTGGGATGCAGTTGCAGGCGCACGCCGCTGTCCTCCGCCACCGGCAGGATCTCGCGGATGAACGCGGCGTAGTTGTCCCACAGTTCGTCGTGCGAGTAGCGCCGCCCGTAGGCGTCGGGCAGCGCCTGCGCCTCGGCGAGCTGGAACAGGCGCGTGCTGCAGCCGCGCGTCTCGGTGCGGCCGGTGGCGTAGGCGCCGCCGGTGTGCCAGGCGTAGGTCATGACGCCGACGCCGGCGCGCCCGATGTCGCGGATGAAGCGCTTGAACAGGCCGATCTCGGCACCGCTCTCGGGCAGGCCGAGGGCGATGGGGCGGCAACTGTAGCGGTCGGCGAGCATGATCTCGTGCAGCCCCAGGCCGGCGCTCTCTACCGTGTCGCGCACCCGGCAGATGTCGTCGTAGCCGCACTCGCTGCTCGGGATGCGCACCTCGACCTTCTCCACTCCCATCTGGCGCAGGAAACGCAGGCGCGACGGGGTCAGTGTCTCCGGCGTCTGGTGGCTGACGCCGAGTTGCAGGGCAGGGGAACTCATCGCCGCCATCCTACCACTCCGGCACCGGCGGTGCCCATGCGCCGATCGCCATCACGCCGCCGTCCACGTTCACGTACTCGCCGGTCATGAAACCGGCGTGCTCGCTGGCCAGGAACACCATCGCCTTGCCGATCTCCTCCGGACGCCCGAGGCGGCCGAGCGGCTGGTTGCGCGCGAACATCGCCAGCGCCGCGGCCGGATCGTCGGTGGCGGCCGCCGCCTCCTGCACCAGCGGCGTGTCGATGGTGCCGGGGTTGACCGCCAGCACGCGGATGCCTTCCTTGGCGTAGTCGATCGCCATCTGGCGGGTCAGTGACATGATGCCGCCCTTGCTGGCCGCGTACGCCGGAACCTCGGGCATCGACTGCAGGCCCTGCACGCTGGCCACGTTGATCACCGCGCCGCCGCCGCGCTTGCGTATTTCCGGGATACAGTACTTGGCCATCAGGAAGTGGCTCTTGAGGTTCACCGCCAGGATGCGGTCCCACAGCTCCTCGGTGGTATCCTCGACGGTGCGGTAGGAGTCGGTGCTCTGGATGCCGACGTTGTTGATCAGCACGTCGATCGCGCCGAAGTGTGCCGCCGTCTCGGCCGCCGCCCGCCGGCACTCCGCCGTGATGCCGAGATCGGCGCCGATGAACACCGCTCCCGGGCCGCGCGCCGCCGCCTCCCGGGCGGTCGCCGCGCCGTGCTGCGCGTCCACGTCCACCACCGCCACGCGCGCCCCACTGGCCGCGAACTCCAGCGCGATGCCGCGCCCGATGCCCTGCGCGGCGCCGGTCACCAGCACCACCCTGCCGCCGTAGTCGATCGTCATGCTGCCTCCTCGGCGCCCATGATACCCGCTGCGCGGGTCCGTGCGCATGGCTGACCGCCCAACGCCCAACGCCCAACGCCCAACGGGCCAAGGCGAGCGTTCAACTCCAGCGCGGTTTGAGCACGTGGTAGCCCTGGTGCGCACTGAGCTTGCGCGCGATCTCGGCGACCTGCGCATTGGGGTCGTACAGCGCCAGCTCGAACAGTCGGCGGTGCTGCCGCGGGTCGAACCGGGCCAGCTCGCGCGCCGCGGCGAGCCGAACCACGTCGTCGGGATCTCGCAGGCCGCGCATGCACCACTCCGCGCCATCCCCGCCGCCGAGATGCGACAGTCCGGCGACGGCGGCGGCACGTAGCCCCTTGTGACTACACCGCGCATACGGCACGAGCAGGTGCGCATCGCCATCGTCGGTGCGCGCGATCAGCTCCAGGGCAGTGCGGCGCACGTTGTGGTCGTCGTCGCCGAGCATCAGCGCGCACCAGTCGACCAGGTCGGGGTCGCCGGCGCGGTTCAGGCGGCGCAGGCCGCGCAGCCGGCGCCGGGCGCTGCCCGATGCGAGTGCCTCCTCCACCTCGTCGGTGACCTCCTCGCTGCCCGCCGATTGCTCCAGGTCGGGGAGCACGGTCAGTTCGGCGGCGTGCCGGTGGACCCGCAGGGTCGCAGGATCTATCGACAGGTTCCGGAACCACTCCGGCAGCCAGCCGGCGGCGCGCTCCAGGATTTCGGCGTCGCGCAGGCGCGAGCGCGGCTGTGACATGCGCCGGTTCCGGATCCAGCGCGCCAGCCGTACCAGGCCCGGGTCGCCGCGGCCGATGCCGCGATACGGCTTGAGCCCAAGCACGTTGTTCAGCCATGCCGCCAGCTCCGGCTCCGAGGAGGGCGGGTCCCACACCCCGGGTGCGTTGCGCAGCACAGTGACCGGCAGGCTGCCGTTGATCGAGACGATGCCCGCGCGGTACACCACCCGTCCGGTGCCAAGCTTGCGGCGCAGCGCCGCCAAGTCGAGCTCGCACTGCAGCACCACCGGGCGGCTGCCGCTGCGCCGCGCCTTCACCTTGGCGCGGCGCAGCGCGTAGCCCTTGCTCTGCGCGAACCACACGCGCCGCGACGGCTTGCGCGGCGCGAACCCCTCCAGGGCGATCTGCTCGGCGCTGCGCCGCGTGGTGCCGTGGTACAGCAGCATGCGGCTACCCGCCGCGCTCCCAGCGGTAGTGGTACGAAACCGGCGGCGTGTGCTTGTCGAACCACTGCCGCCCGGCGTGGTCCAGCTTCCGGTATGCCTGCGCGGTCAGCACCACGCCGCGTCCGCCGAGCCGTGCGGCCACGTTCACCGCCTTGCCGATCACGTCGTAGCGGCGCAGCCCCGGCGGCCCGAACTCGCCGCTCACCACGGCGCCGAAGTGCACCTGCGCGCTCAAATGGGCGTCGAATCGGTGCTCGCGGGCCAGCCGGCGCACCGCTCCGGCGAACTCGCACAGCGCCTGCACCCCGTCGGCCATCCCGGCCGCAGGGATCACGCACAGGCCCTCGGCGCCGTTCAGCTTCACCAGCCGCGCGCCGGCTCCGGCAATCGTGCTGCCGGCCAATTCGTAGTAGGACTGCAGAAACCGGGCGACGCGCCGGTCCTCGCTGGCCGAGTGCCACTCGCGAAGCCGGCCGAGGCCGAAAAAGGCGACCCCCAGTTCCTCGTTCTGCCACGGAACCGGAGGCGTGCTCACAGACGTGGATTGGACATCGCCAACCCCGCCGGCGGGTAGATCTGACATGGTGCGCTCCTGATAAGGCGTATACTGACGACGAATCTGGGCAACCATCGGCCGCCCACCCGCGCCATCCTCAATCTACCATCGCTCAAGGCGGAGCTGCAATGCCTTCATGTGCCGATGCGGGAGCGCTCGGCGTCGATGAATTCACGCGGCGACACGACACGCACGCCGGCTCGGCGGTCAGGTGGGAAGTGATCGCCGTTCCCGGATACCAGGTACTCCGCCCGCGCCGCGACCGCCACTTCGAGAAACGGCTCGTCATCGGGATCCGGAAGGCGCACCGTCAATGGGACCGGTGAGGCCAGCACGCCTCCCGCTTCGATCTGGGCCGTCAGCGCACTGATCTCGTCCCGGCTGAACGGGAAAGCCTCCCGGTTGAGCACCTCGGTGTATTCGGCAACGATCCTGGCGTCATAGCAAATATTCAGCCGGCCTGTTCGCTATGCTCGTCGCCCAGTTCGAGAAAGTCGAAGGTGTACTCGTCGCGGACCGCCAGGTGCGCCTGGGCGCGCAGTTCCGGTGTGACCGTCCGATCGAAGTTGGTCTGGCCCAGCAGGTACTTCCGGTAGCTCTGGTTCTCGATCTGGTGCATGAGAACGTTTTTGGTCCAGCCGAACTTGCGCGTCATGCGGATGTAAAACTCGCGCTCCAGCGGCTCCTTGCAGCGCCCCATGATCACCAGGTTCTTGCTCCAACTGATTTCTCCAACCAGCAGTTGGAGTTTCGGGTCCTCGTGATACTCCAGGAAGAACTGCCGCATGTACCAGAGATTCTGAGCGGAATACCCCGGTACGCCGGGAAACTCAGCCTGCAGGTCCTTGGCGAGCTGCTCGACCACCGACTTTCCCCAGGCTTGAGCCCTTTGCCGCTCCACGATCGTGCGGCCGATGTCCCAGTACAGACCGACCAGTTCCTTGTTCACCGCGTTCAGCGCGGCATACCGGGCCGCACGGACCCGTTCCTTCACTTCCGCCAGAAGGCTCACATAATCCGCCGGCAGTCGCGACCCGGTCTCACCCATGGCTGCCCGCCAGTGCCCAAGGGTAGTTGATGACAGGGCGAAAGACAGGTTCTTGGCGATCGTGCCGTGTAGAACTACTGGACGGAGCACCTGACGCTGTTGTCTGAGTGTACAGGCCCCGGGTCGGAAACGCGATCACCATCACACGCCGCCTATCACGATCTCACCCAGCCTAACCCTTGACGGCGCCGACGGTGAAGCCCTGGATGAGGCGGTCGAGGAACAGGTTGTATACCAGGCCGACCGGGATGGCGATGATCAGGGCGGAGGCGAGCAGCGGCTGCCAGAAGAACACGTCGCCGAGGATCAGCTCGGAGGGCACGCCGACGCTCAGCGTGCGCCACTCGGAGCGGGTGATGAACACGAGGGCGTAGATGAACTCGTGCAGGGTGAGGGTGAAGCTGAACACGACCACGGAGATGATGCCGGGGCGGGCGAGTGGCAGCGCCACGCGCAGGAACGCGCCGTAGGGGTGGTAGCCGTCGCACAGCGCCGCCTCCTCGGTCTCCGGCGGGATCGACTTGAAGAAGCCCATCAGCAGCCAGGCGCTGAACGGCACCGTGATGGTGGGGTAGACCACGATCAGCGACAGCAGCGAGTTGCTCAGGCCGAGCGCGACGATGATCCGGAACAGGGGGATGAACAGCAGCGTCGGCGGCACCAGGTAGACGATGAACATCAGGATGCCTGCGCGTTCGCCCCAGCGTCCGGTGAGGCGCGCCAGCGAGTACGCCGCCGGCAGCGCCAGCAGCAGCGTGATGACCACCACCGACGCGCCCACCACCATCGAGTTGCGCACGAAGACCACGTAGTTGGTGTCGTTGAACAGGTTGTCCAGGTGCTCCAGGGTGGGCGCCTCGGCGTAGTCGAACGGACTCGCGTCGCGCCGGTACAGGTCCTTGTCGGTCTGGAAGGTGGTGATGCCCATCACCAGGAACGGCGCCGCGGCAACGAGGCAGAACAGCAGCACGGCCACGGTGTACAGCGTGCCCTTGACGACGCGCCGCGGACTGACGCGTGCGAACGAACCGGGGGCACGCGCCGGCGGCGCCGCCGCCCGGTCCGCGTGCGCACCCGGCGTCACGGAGGCCGCCATCAGCGCACCTGCGCCCGGCTGGCGCCGCGCAGCATCACGATCGCCACCGCCAGCAGCACCGGAAAGATGAACAGCGCGATCGCCGCCCCCTGCGACAGGTTGCCGCCGTCGATGCCGACCAGGAAGCTGTACATCGGCAACGTCAGCGTGTGGTTGATCGGCCCGCCGCGGGTCAGTACGTACACCACGGTCAGGTCGCCGAACGTGAAGATGAACGAGAACAGCAGCGAGTTGAGCATGATCGGCAGGATCAGCGGAAGCTTGACCTGGAACAGGGCGCGGAAGTAGCGCGCGCCGTCCGCCTTGGCCTGGTCGGACAGGTCGGTGGGGATGCTCGACAGGCCGGCCATCAGGATCACCGTCGCCAGCGGCGTCATGCGCCACACGTGCACGAAGATGATCGACGCCTTGGCCAGGTAGGTCTTGCCCAGCCAGGTGAGGTTGCGGGAGGGCCCCCAGACGGTGCCCGGGCCGAGCAGGCCGATCTGCTCCAGCAGGTAGTCGATCGGGCTGTACTTGGAGTCGAACATCCACAGCCAGCCGATCACGGACAGCGCCAGCGGCGTGGCCCACGGCATGATCAGCAGCAGGCGCGCGCCCCACATGCCGCCGCGCACCAGGCGGTTCTGCGGCAGCGGCGCGGTGAGAATCAGCGCCAGCATGTTGGCCAGGATCAGCACGAACACCTGGGCGACGATCGTGAACACGAAGGTGTTGCGCAGCGCGGCGTGGAAGTCGGGTGCGCTCAGCACGGTCTCGAAGTTGCGCAGGCCGGCGAATCGGAAGTCTGTGTTGCCGACCGTGGCGTCGCTCAGGCTGTAGGCGAACGCGGTGACGAACGGCACCCCGATCAGCAGCACGATGTACACCACCGCCGGCGCCAGGAACGCGAACCCCATCAGGCGCCGGTTGTCCAGCAGCCCGCCGGTCGCCGCCGCCACCGCCGCGTTGCCCGATGCGGGGGAGCCGTGCGGTCGCCGCTCCCCGTGTCTGTCCGTTGTGTTGCCGGTCACGGCGCGGCGGTCCTGGGCGCGCCCTGTTCGGCGCCGCTGTCATTGCCCGACCGGGGCACGCCAGTCGTCGGGTCGCCGCAAAATTCGCAGCAGTCGGTTGGGGGGACGGCGCTGGAACGACTGTGTCGCTGCCCGCCTCGGTCAGGCGGCTCTCGGGCCGCTGTCGACGCCGAGCCGAACGGGGCGGTTCGTGCCGCGGCGGCTGGGGGCACCGCTTGGATGGAGGGCACTGGTCGGCGGCCGTTCCGGATCTCGGTTCCGAGCGGACCGATCATCGGTGCGCCCTCCCGCGGCGGACGCGGCCTGCGCCGTCCTCCGCGAGCCGAGTGCCGCTACGGCGGTCGAAGCGGTGCGCACGGGTAACCGCGAACGGGTAGGTGCGGCCGACCTCCAGCGCGATGGTGACATTGCTTGGCAGCCGCGCGAGGGTCAGGTGCGGGTTGCCCTGAGAGTCGTCGACGTGGCCGTACAGCAGCCGGTCGGCGCCCAGGTACTCCTGGCGCGTGACCTGGTAGTCGAAGCGCCACGTCGAGCCGGCGGGGGCCGCGCCGTCCTCCGCCGGCTGCAGGTGCTCGGGACGGAAGCCGAGCAGCTCGTCCTCGGCCACCGGCAGCAGGTTCATGCCCGGTGAGCCCAGGAAGGTGGCGACGAAGGTATTGGCCGGCTGGTCGTAGATTGCCTGCGGCGGTCCCACCTGCTGCACCAGGCCGTGCTCCATCACCACGATGCGGTCGCCGAGGCCCATCGCCTCGATCTGGTCGTGGGTCACGAAGATGGTGGTGATGCCGAGCTCGCGCTGAAAGAATTTCAACTCGTCGCGGGCGTAGGCGCGCAGCTTGGCATCCAGGTTGCTGAGCGGCTCGTCGAGCAGCAGCACCTCCGGCTCGGTGACGATGGCGCGCGCGATCGCCACGCGCTGCCGTTCGCCGCCGGAGAGCTGGCGCGGGCGCCGGTCGAGGAGGTGGTCGATGCTCACCTTGCGCGCCGCCTGCAGCACCCGCTCGGCGCGCTCGTTGCGGTCCGGGCAGCGCCCCTGCGCCTTGAGCGGAAAGGCGATGTTGCCTGCCACCGTCATGTGCGGGTACAGCGCGTAGGACTGGAACACCATCGCGATGCCGCGCTTGCGCGGCGGCAGGGCGGTGACGTCGCGCTCACCGATGTGCACCCGCCCCGCGGACGGCGTCTCCAGGCCCGCCACGGTGCGCATCAGGGTGGTCTTGCCGCACCCGGACGGCCCGAGCACCACCAGGAATTCTCCCGACTCGACCTCCAGGTCCACCCCGGCCACGGCCACGACGTCGCCGAACCGCTTCACGACCCCGGCCAAGCGAACCGCGCTCATACGTGTTCCTCAGTACATCGTCCGGCACTCGCCAGAGTCATCGGCGGCTTTGCGACCTGGTCAGGCGCCAGCACGGATCATGACAGGCTTCGCAACCGACTCAGGAGTTCCTTGGCGTGTGGACATGCAGCCTCCACGCAACTGGAGTTGAGCTTCGCCAAGAGGTCGAACGACACTTTCCCTTTGTCGTAAGGAGGCGAACACCGAGCGGTCGCCGCTTGAAGCGCAGAGAGAACAGTCGTTTTCGGCACCTCCTCAAGCACGGGCCATGCTTTGAAGTGGCTCTCAACGAACTCGCGACCGAAGTATCCCCTCAACAGTTCGCGATCCGCGAGAAACCACGTCTCCATTGCCACCACCATGAGAAACGCTTGATCGTCGCCTGCGCCGTCCGGTCGTGTCCAGCAATCACGGCTCTGCAGATGCTGCCATACGGTCGCCCCTTCCCTTACCCTGTCTTCGCTGTCTACGAGCAGGACTGGAAGCTTCCGAGCATGCGGGTTGCGAACTGCATGGGCGAACTTCTCGTACGTCTGGTCGCGGCCACCGCCACGCACAATGGCAGGCATGCGGCCGGACAGACCTGCCGATCTGAAGAATTCGCTCCAGGCTTTGCGGAATCTCTGCTCGTGCAGCTGCCCGTCGCCGCCACCCTCGATGAAGATCTGTGCGCTCACCATCGGTTACCTCCGATGTCCCCGCTACTCCAGAGATCTCCCAGCGTTGCCGACGCGCCGAATTGCTCCAACCACTGCTTCAGGTGCGCTTCGTCCAAACGCGTAAACTGCGATTCGCCATTCTCCCTGGCGCATACCACCACGGTCGAAGGGTGCTCGGTGAGCGCGTCCACCAGCATCCGAGAATGGGTCGTCACCACGAGCTGCATGCGTCCGGACGCCTCGATCAAGAGTTCGGCAATCTCCGGGATCAGGTCCGGATGAAGCCCAAGCTCCGGTTCCTCGATCGCAACCAGCGGCGGAGGATCGGGATGCAACAGGATGGACAGGAGCGTCAGATAGCGCAGAGTACCGTCGGAAAGACGGGCCATGGTGATCAGACGCCCGCCGCTCTCCTTCAGAAAGAGCAGGAGGTTGCCGTCCCGAATCGTTGCGTAGATACCATCTACGTCTTCGTACAATTGGCGCAGCGCATCGACGAAGCGATTCTCGATGCGCGGCAGAATGTTGGACAGCACAAGAATCAGGTTGTTGGCGCCGTCGTCGAGGATGTCGTTTCTGCCGTGACTGCTCTGCATGCGCCGCAGTGGCGTAGACGGACCGAATGTCCAGTCTCGGTACAGGCGGATTCGTTCGTATTGTTCCTGGAGCCAGCCGAGAACCGGATACCGCTCCGGATCCTTCACCTGGGACAGAATCGACTTCTCCGGCTTCACGCTCTCCCGTCGAAGCCCTCGAACTCCCGAGTCAACGATGACCGGCTCTCCGCGCTGATAGCGATAGAAGAAGAACGTGTCCTGAGAGCCTGGCCGCGGACGTTCGTGTTCGATTCGTTCGTCTGCGATCTCAAAACGTTCGCCATGCCGAGTAATCTCCAGGACGTGGCGTAGCGGCATCCGGGCGTGCGACGGAGACTCGATGACCGCGTCGACGGTCGCTACGCTCACCGCATTGGTCAGGGTGGGAACCGTCGGCGCTTTCCAGAGCCACTCCTGCACGCCGCCCATCGCCTTGATCGGTGCCGGAAGATCATGCGGCGACGCGCGCAATAGCGCCAGCACCTCGAGCAGATTCGACTTCCCCGAACCGTTCGGACCAATCAGGACGTTCAGCGGCTGCAGCGGCAGGTCGATCCCACCCGGCCCGAACGACAACAGGCCGGCTACCCTAAGCCGATGTATCAACATGCCGCGCGGGAACTCCTCTCTACGGGAGGACTGGTCAGCGCAGGTAGCCGCGGGCGCGCCAGTCGGCGAAGATCTCCTCGGCGCGCGCGTGCGCCTCGGCCACCGACTCTTCGGCGCTCTGCTCGCCCTTGGCCACGCGGGCCACCATGTTGACCACCAGGTTCTCGCCGAACGCCTGCATCACGGCCGGGTTGGCGGTGCCGGGGTAGCCGATGTACACCGACCACTCGTTCACCGTTTCCAGCACCTTGAGCTTGTCCGCCGGCTGCGAGCCGAACGGGTCGTTCGCCACCCAGCCGGACAACTCCGGCACCGTGCTCGGGTAGCACGGGAAGTTGTACAACTCGGAGTGGTACACCGCATCGCTGTACGCCGCAGTGTGGTCGAGGATGAACTTCTTGGCCGCCTCCAGCTCGGCGCCCTGCACGTACGTGGGAATGACGTAGATCTGCCACACGTGACTGGATGCGAAGGCGCCGGCCGGGCCCGCGAGGGCCGGTACGAAGCCGATGTCGGCGGCGGCTTCCTCGTCGATCTTCTGCAGCGAACGGTAGGCGGAGATCGAGTTGAGAATGTAGCTCAGCTCGCCGGCGATCAGCCCCTGGTTGTTGGAGGAGGCGGTCCAGCCGAACACTTCGTCGGTCATGGTGTCGTTCTGCAGCCTGGCGTAGTACTTGACCGCGGCGATGGTCTCCGGGGAGTTCAGCACCACGTTCTCGTCCGCGTCCTGCACGCTGCCGCCGTGCGACCAGATCACGGCGCGCGTGGCCATGCGGCTGTCCAACTCGGGGCTCAAGCCGATGCCGACCGGGACGCCATGCTTCTCGTAGACGGCGAGGCCGCCCTCGTACAACTCGTCC
This sequence comes from Spirochaetia bacterium, assembly GCA_965208575.1. Taxonomy (GTDB): domain Bacteria; phylum Spirochaetota; class Spirochaetia; order SZUA-6; family Bin103; genus Bin103. Next base: position 1,136,150 of record CBDBOV010000005.1, read on the forward strand.
CAGGTGGAAGGCCCGTCCGGCATGCCCACGTCCGCCCACAGGCTGATCTGGTAGTCGCCCGGATCGGGGATGTAGCCGTGGGTAAAGCCGACGTAGGTGTCGTTGATCGGCAGGTAGCTGGTCGCCTGACAGTTGGCCGTGCGCTCGCCGTGCGCGGCGGCCGCCGCCTCGTTGACGTCGTTGAGCGGATGCAGCCCTTCGATGAATGCGGTGGGCGGGAATACCATCTCGATGATGCTGTGCCCTTCACCCGCCTCGATGGCGGCGGTCAGCGCCGCCGGCAACTCCGCCACGTTGACGTGGTCGACGCGTACCTTGAGCCCGTTCGCCTTGCCCCAATCCTCGGCCCAGGCGTCGAACCACTTGTCGTAGCGCGGTACGAAGTGGCTCCACTGCAGGAGCGAAAGCTCCTGCGCCAGTGCCAGCGGTGCGCTGCCGGCCATCAGCAGCGCCACCGCCAACCGAAACACACGTGAAAGACCCATTTGGCCCTCCTTCAGGAAGTTATTCGGTTACTCTATCTCATAGCGATACGGCTGCCAAACACCGTGAGGGGCAACCGGGGCAACCGTGCAGCCTCACGCCGGCCGCAGGGTGGCGCCGAACACGGTTACCCCGTCCGGCGTCCCGTCCACCACGCGGATGGCACGCAGCGTAAAGCGGTGGGTGCCGGGCTCGCCGATCTCGATACGGCCGAGGGTTACCGCGTACTCGGGGAAGTACTGCGAACGCGGCGTGTCGATCGCGGTTGCGGCGCGCAACGGCCCGCCTGCCGCGCTGCCGGCGGCGGCCACTTCCAGGTGGTGCTCGTTCACCTCGGTGGTGTCGTACTGCGGGGCGGCGGTCACCGTCACCTCGTAGCTGCCGGGCTCGCACACCTTTACCTGCCACGACAGCTCGCCCTCGGTGTCCATCCAGCCGGCGGTCATGCCGTTGGACAGCACCTCGAGGGTCGAGTCAGGCCCCTTGGCCACGCTCGCCAGGTGGGCGTGCAGGTGGATGGCGCCGTCCGGCTGCTGCACGGTGAGGGGGTCGGCTTGCGCGTCGCCTGCGAGGTCGAGCGCAATCACCGGAACCGGCCCGCTGCCGCTCAGGTCGGGCAGCGCGATGCGCAGCCGATCAACTTCGCCGGCGGCGGAGCGACCCTGCTCGAAACGCACCTCCGCCGCCGACCCCAGCAGCCGTGCGCCGGTGACCCGCGACCGCAGTCCGTGCACGACGAGCTGTTCCGCCGGCCGCAGCAGGTGCAGGTAGAGGCGGCCCGGCTTGGCCGTCATGCGCAGCCGGTCGTGCTCGTAGGGAAACGGGCTGCCCTGCGTGCCGTAGATCGCCTCGCCGTTCACCTGCAACCAGGCGCCGATGGCGCGCAGCCGCTCGGCGCTCGGCTGCGGTATCACCCCTTCCGCCGTGGGACCGACGTTGAGCAGGTAGTTTACCCCCTTGCTCGCCAGGTCGATCAGCAGCAGCAGCAGGGTCTGCACCGACTTCCAGTTGTGGTCGTGCGTCTTGAATCCCCAGGTGTCGTTCAGCGTGGCCGGGGTCTCGTAATCGGCCTGCACGCGCCCGGCGGGAATCTGGTTGTCGCCCAGGCTGCCGTAGTCGCCCACGTCGTTGCCGATACGCCCGCTCACCAGGCAGTCCGGTTGCAGCCGGTGCACGAAGTCGCGCAGCTCGATGCTGTGCTCGCGGCTGATCGAGTAGGGGGTATCGAACCAGATCAGCCCCACCGGCCCGTACCCGGTCAGCAGCTCGCGCAACTGCGGCTTGACCTTGCGTTCCAGGTAGGCGCCGAAGTCCTTCTCCTCCGGAGCGAAGTCCCAGTCGTTGCGGGAGCCGCCGGGGTCGTGCCAGTCCTGGTCCTGCGAGTAGTAGAAGCCGAGCATAATGCCCGCTTCTCGGCACGCATCGGCCAGCTCGGCCAGCGGGTCGCGCCCGTACGGGGTGGCGTCCACAATGTTGTAGGGACAGCACGGCGAGCGGAACAGGGCGAAACCGTCGTGGTGCTTGGCGGTAATCACCAGGTAGCGCATGCCCGCCTGCACGGCGAGGTCCACCCACTCGCGCGCATTGAACCTGACCGGATTGAACTGCTTCGCCAACGGCTCGTACTCGGCGCGCGGAATGCGCTTTCGGAACATGATCCACTCGCCGATGCCGTCCACCGGCTCACCCTTCCAGACGCCCGCCGGAATGGCGTACAGGCCCCAGTGAATGAACATGCCGAAGCGCGCCTCGCGCCACCAGTCCAGGCCGGGATGATCCACCACGGGCGCGGCATTGCGGCCGCCCATGCGTGCCCGCCAGGTCGTGAACTCTGCCATGGCGCGCAGGGTAGCGGAACTCACGCTCAGGTTCCACTGCCGGCGCGCGTGCGCTATGATGCCGCCCATCATGGCGGATACCCTGGTGCAGACTTCGCAGACGCCTGCGGCGCCCCCGGCCACCACCGGCTTCATCGACGCGGACTGCCACGCCGCCCCCACGTCGATCGAGGCTCTGTATCCCTACCTGGCGCCGCGCTGGCGCGCGTTCGTGCAGGACACCGGCTACGCGGAGCCGACGGCGATCCACTACCCGAAGGTGTACGCCAACGCCGCGCGCCGCGACGCCTACCCGCCGGGCGGCGGCAAGCCGGGAACCGACGAGCGGTTCGCGGCCGGGCAGCTCCTCGACACCTGCGACCTTGCCTACGCAATCATCAATCCCTTGTACGCCCACTCGCTGGTGCGCAACCTGCATCTCGGCAGCGAGTTCATGCGGGCGGTGAACCGCTGGGTGGCGGCCGAGTGGCTGGACGCCGATCCCCGCTGGCGCGGGTCGATCGTGGTGAACATCGAAGACCCCGATGCCGCGGCCCAGGAGATCCTCACGGTGGCGCGCGATGGCCGATTCGTGCAGGTGCTGCTGCTGGTGCGTTCGCCGGAGCCCTACGGGCGGCAGCGGTTCCGGCCCATCTTCCGCGCTGCGACCGAGGCGGGGCTTCCGGTAGGCATCCACTTCGGTGGCGGCGGCGGCCCGATCACCGGCGTTGGCTGGCCCTCCTACTACATCGAGGACCACACCGGCATGGCGCAGGCGTTCCAGTCGCAGGTGATCAGCCTGGTGTGTGAGGGGGTGCTGGAGGAATTGCCTGGCTGCCGCATCGCCCTGATCGAGGGCGGCTTTGCCTGGCTGCCGCCGCTGATGTGGCGCCTCGACAAGAATTACCGCGGGTTGCGCCAGGAGGTGCCGTGGCTCACCCGGCTGCCGAGCGAGTACATTCGCGAGCAGTTTCGCGCCACCACCCAGCCGATGGAGGAGCCGGACGATCCGCGCCACCTCCTGCAGGTCATCGACATGATCGGCAACGACGAGTTCCTGATGTTCGCCACCGACTATCCGCACTGGGACTTCGATGCGCCCGACCGGGCCATTCGTCCGCTCGAACGCACCGGGCTGCATGCCGGCGTGGCCAGCGGGAACGCGCGTCGATTCTACGACTTCGAGCGTGCCTGAGCCGTCCGCGGGGCGGCCCGTCGACGTGGGGCCGGTGGCGGCGTTCCCCGACGGCAGCATTCGGCCCGTGGTGGTCGGGAGGCGCTCCTTGGTGGTGGTGCACCACGCCGGGTGCTGGCACGCGCTGCGCGACCGCTGCCCGCACCAGGGCGCACCGCTGTCCCGCGGACGCATCGTCGAACAGGCGTGCGCGCACCTCGAACAAGGGCGTCCGGTATTCGGAGCCGCGGTGCCTGCCCTGCAGTGCCCCTGGCACGGCTGGTCGTTCCTGCTTGCCGACGGCATGCATGCCACGGGCGGCATACATGCCAAGGGCGGCATACATGCCACGGGCACCTCCGCGGCAACGGCCACGGCGCGCGTGCGCAGCTATCCGGTGCGCGTCGTCGCCGGCCGCGTCACGATCGAAATGCAGGATGGCACCGATCGCCACCCCCGACGAGCGACTGATCGCAAAGGAGCAGATCGATGAACAGCTACCAACCCACGTGGTCGTCTCTGGCCACCCACCCCACGCCGCGGTGGTTCCTGGACGCCAAGTTCGGCATCTACACGCACTGGGGCCCCTACTCGGTCGCCGCCTACGGCGCCAACGGCACCTGGTACCCCAAGCAGATGTACAATCCCGAACGGCCCGAGTATCGCTACCACTGCGAGACCTTCGGGCCCCCGGAGCAGGTCGGCTACAAGGAACTGATCGCCCGCTTCACCGCCGACAAGTTCGATGCCGACGAGTGGGCGGAACTGTTTGCCGCCTCCGGAGCGCGCTTTGCCGGTCCGGTGGCCGAGCACCACGACGGCTTCTCGATGTGGGATTCCGGGATCAACGGTTGGAATGCCGCCCGCATGGGGCCGAAGCGGGATGTGACCGGCGAACTGGCGGCGGCAATCAGGAGCCGGGGAATGAAGTTCGCCGCCACCTTCCACCACGCCCAGAACTGGTACATGTTTCCTACCGACGACCAGCGTTACGACTGCTCCGACTCCCGCTACCGTGACCTGTACACCGGCCCGCACGCCGCCGACGCGCGTCCTGACGATTGGTTCCTCGACCGCTGGGAGGGCAAGCTGTACGAGGTGGTGGACGGCTATCGGCCTGACCTGATCTGGTTCGACTTCGGGCTCGGCTTCATTCGCGAACAGCGCCGCAAGCGGTTCCTGGCCTACTACTACAACAAGGAACGGGAGTGGGGCAGCGGCGTTGTGGTGACCTTCAAGGAGATTCCCAAGGGCTGGTTCAACCTGCCGCCGATGACCGGGGTGGCAGACCTGGAGCTGGGCCGAATGTGGGAGCTGACCAACCACGTCTGGCTGACCGACACGACCGTGGACGCGCACGGCGTGTGGTCATACGTCAAGGACGCCGGCTACAAGTCGGTCGAGCGTCTCATCCACAACCTCGTGGACCGGGTCAGCAAGAACGGGCATCTGCTGTTGAACGTAGGGCCGCGCCCCGACGGCACCATTCCCGAACAGGCTGCCGACTGCCTGCGCGGCATGGGACGCTGGCTGGAGATCAACGGCGAAGCGATCTACGGCACCACTCCCTGGGTGTCGTTCGGCGAAGGGCCTACCCAGCGGGAGGGGAGCGGCCACTTCACCGAGAAGAGCGAGCCGCGCTTCACGGCCGAGGACATCCGCTTCACGACCAGGGGCGACGCGGTGTACGCGATCTGCCTCGGCCGCCCCGGCGACGCCATCACCATCAAGGCGCTGCGCCTGTTCTACGATGACGAGGTGGCCGCCGTGACCGCGCTTGGCGTCCCCGGAGCGCTGAAGTGGCGCCGCACCGACGCGGGAATGACCATCGAGGTGCCGCGCCGCCTGCGGGGAGAGCACGCCTTCACCTTCAAGGTGCAACTCGCGCCCGCAGCCTGAACCCCGCCGCGATACCGCCCGATCCAGCGGGCGGCACGTACGACAGCGCCCATCCCCCTGAAGGCAAAAAAAACCGCCGGCGCGCTCTCTCGCTCTCGTGAGTCGAGAGAACGGGCCGGCGGCGTAGCCGCGCCGGCTGTGCCGCTTACGGCGCGGCTACGTACACCTGCGTGAACTCCACCGGACCGTGGAGGGTGCGCAGTGCGATCGTGTCGCCGCCGCGCACTCCCGTGCCGACGCTGACGGTGAGATGTTCCTCGCCGTTGACCAGGAGGGTCGTCATGCCGGTGTCGCGGTAGAGTGCCTCCACGTTGATCATCGAGGAGAGGCCATGCGGGATCCTGCTGCTCGCGAGCCACATCAGCGTGTTGTCGTCCGCCGACTCGTAGAACTGCAGGTGCAGATCCTCGGAGTCGTAGAACGGATCCTGGGTCACCCACAGCAGATAGGACGTGCCGTAGTTCCAGGTATTCCCTGAATCCGGGGTAGCCGAGGCCAGAATGTGCAGTCCGAATCCAACCTTGCTTCCGCCGTCGGCGTTGGCCGAGAACCCGAACAGCAACGTGTCCGCCGACTGGCCCGCCGGAATAGAGAACTTGGCGTGGGTCGAGTCGGCGTCGGTCTGAACGATCGATCCACCCCGAGAATCCCACGTTCCTTCGCCCGGAAGCGCCTCACCGCCGGCAAAACCGTTCACCACGAAGTTGCCGGTTCGGATCAGGTTGTCGCGGGCAAGTTCGCCGCGCGTGCGCACGTCCCAACCGTCGTCGCTCGCCGCCACCATCACCTGGCCGTCGGCGCCGCGTGTCAGCGTCAGGGTATGGGCACGGCCCTCGATCCCGACGTTGGAGATGACCAGCTTGTCATCCTGGAGAGTCGGTTGCGCCGCATCGAGCTGCAACGAGTCGGCAACCAGGTTGGCCCCCTCGAACAGCGCCGTTGCCGTTGCCGTGCCGGCGTCGTAGCGAATTCGCGCCGACACCGGGGCGCCGGCATACTGGATTCCGGAAATGTAGACCTCGTTTGGCCCGGCGGCCGACAGGGACGCCGCTTCAAGATCAAGCAGACCGACGTTCAGGCCAGGCAGGGTCGACCCTTCCATGAGAGCGGCGATTTCCGTCTCCAGCGCCATCGCACGGCTCTCGGCCATGCCCAGCGCATCGTTTGCCGCGTCCAGCTCGCTGTTTGCCGCGGCCAGCGCGTTGTTCGCCGCCGCCAGCGCCAGGCGCGCTGCTTCGGCGTCGGCATTCGCCGCATCGAGTTCCTGCTTCTGCGCGGCGAGCTCGGTCAGTGCCGCGGACAGCTCCGCTCGGGCATCGGCCAGGTCCGCGCGCGCATCGGCCAACAGGGCTTCAGGCTTCGTCGGCAGGTTCACGCGGCTCAGGCCGGATACCTGCAACTGCCCGTCCCCGGTGTACTGCAGCGTTCCGGAGTACCCGGCGCCGCCAACACCGACGTTGGAGACCCGGAACGAGTCCGGCGCCTCGAACGCTACCGTGGTCTGTGAGAGGTCGACCGAGTCGGGAATCAACTTGCCGACCGGCCCGAACACGTACTGCACGGTGGCGCTCGTGCCGCCCGCGTACTTGAGCAGGGCGGAGTAGGGCTGACCATCGTACATGATGTTCGAGACGTAGATGGCGTCGGGTCCGGCCAGCGAAACCTGCGCGCTGCCGAAGTCGGCAAGACCGGCATCGAGCTGAGAGAAGGCGACCTGCACCGCCGAAGGCTGATGCATCGCCATCTTCATCGCGTCCATCTCGGCTTCCGCCGCCGCGGCGCGCGCCATCGCGGCGTCTACCTTGGCATCGGCGTCGGCCATGGCCGCGCTCACCATTTCGTCCGCGGCGGCCTTGACATCGCTGACCATCTGGTCCGCTTCGGCCATGGCCGCGCTCACCGCGGCATCGGCGTCGGCCATGGCGGCGCTGACCATCCGGTCCGCATCGGCCATCGCCGCATCGATCGCCGCGGCGGCCTTCTCGGCCTCGGTCGGCGGCAGGGTGACGCGGCGAATGCCGGTCACCTGCAACTGCCCGTTGCCGGTGTATTGCAGCGTGCCGGAGTAGCCGACGCCGCCCACGTTGACGTTGGAGACCGCGAAGGAATCGGGCGATACGAAGGCGACCGTGGTCTGCGACAGTCCGACCGCATCGGGAATCAGCTTGCCGGCTGCCCCGTACACGCCGAGCACGGTAGCGGTGGTGCCGCCCTCGTACTTGACCAGCGCCGAATAGGGCTGCCCGTCGTACATGATCGACGAGATGTAGATCCTGTCCGGGCCGGCGAGCGACGCCTGTGCGTTGTCGAAGTTCGCCAGCGCGGCGTCCAGGCTGCCGAACGAGATCATCACGTCGGATGCCTGGCGCATGGCCATCTTCATGGCTTCCAGTTCGGCGCGCGCCGCATCCGCTTCCGCCCTGGCGTCGGCCACCCTGGCATCGGCGTCCGCCATCGCGGCGGCCACTTCCGCGGCGGCGTCGGCCATCGCCGCGCTCACCATTTCCTCGGCTTCGGCCTTGGCGTCGCTCACCATCCGAGCGGCGTCGGCCTTGGCCGCCTCGATGGCGGCGTCGGCCATCTCCGCCTCGGTCGGCGGGAGCGTGACGCGGCGGATGCCGGTCACCTGCAGTTGTCCGTTGCCGGTGTACTGCAGCGTGCCCGAGTACCCGTTGCCGCCGACCGACACGTTCGACACCGCGAACGTGTCAGGAGAGCGGAAGGAGATTTCGGTCTGTGCCAGACTCACCGAATCGGGAATCAGCTTGCCGTCCGGTCCGAACACCTGCTTCACGACGGCGGTGGTGCCGCCGGCGTATGCGAGCAGGGCCGAGTAGGGCCGTCCGGCGTACATGATGTTGGAGACGTAGATGGCGTCGGGTCCGGCCAGCGACGCGACGGCGTTGCCGAAGTCCACCAGGCTGGCGTCCAGGTCGGCAAACGAGACCATCACCTCGGACGCCTGATGCATCGCCATCTTCATCGCGTCGAGTTCCGCGTTGGCCATGTCCGCGGCATCCTGCGCGGCGTCGGCAGCGGCCTGCGCCGCGTTGGCCTCGGCCTGTGCCGCTTCAAGGGCGGTCTGCGCGGCCTGCAGTTCGGATTCCAGAGACGCAATCTGCTCGCCCTTTGCGCTGGCGTCGGCAAGGGCGGCTTCGAGTTCCGCCTTGGCGTCGGCCAGCATGTCCATCGTGGTCGGCGGCAGTTGCACCTGGCGAATGCCGGTGACCTGCAGCTTGCCGTTGCCGGCGTACTCCAGGGTACCGGAATAGCCGGCTCCGCCCACGGAGACGTTGGACACCTCCCAGGCGTTCGGCGCCACGAAGACCAGCTCCGTCTGCGACAGATCCACGGAGTCAGGGATCACCTTGCCGCTGCTGCCGAATACGTGGCTGACCTCGGCGGTGGTGCCGCCGGTGTAGCGCAGCAGCGCCGAGTAGTTTTGGCCGTCATACATGATCGACGACACGTACACGGAATCGGGCCCCGCAAGGGAAACCCGGGCGCCGGCGAAGCTGGCGCGGCTCGGATCGATCTGGCTGTCCGAGATCATGATCGCGGACGGCTGGAACGCGGCGGCGATCATGGCGGCGAGTTCATCGCCGGCCATGTCCGCTTCCGCCTGCGCCTCATCGGCAGCGGCTTGCGCGGCGGACGCCATGTTGTTGGCGGCCTCCAGATCCGCTGCCAGGGAAGCGATCTCCTCGCCCTGCGCGCTGTTCTCCGCTTGCGCGGCTGCCAACGCCGCCTGTACTTCAGCGAGCGCGGCCTGCGCCTCCTCCAGTGCGGTAGGCGGCAACTCCACCATGCGGATGCCGGTGACCTGCAGCGTGCCGTCGCCGGCGTACTCCAGCGTGCCGGAGTAGCCGACCCCGCCCACGGAGACGTTGGACACCTCCCAGGCGTTCGGCGCCATGAACACCATCTCGGTTTGCGACAGGTCGACGGAGTCCGGGATCAGCTTGCCGCTGCTGCCGAACACCTGCCGGACTTCGGCGGTGGTGCCGCCGGTGTAGCGCAGCAGTGCCGAGTAGCGCTGCCCGTCATACAGGATCGACGATACGTACACCGAATCGGGACCAGCGACCGCCACCCGGGCGTCGGCGAAGCTCGCCTTGCTCGGGTCGATCTGGCCGTCCGAGATCATCACCGCGGATGGTTGGAAGGCGTCCGCCATCATCGCTTCAAGCTCGGCCTGGGCCATGTCGGCGTCCGCCATCGACATGGCGGCGCTCGCCTGCGCGTCGTCGGCCATCGCCTGCGCGTCGGCGAGATCCGCCTCCAGCGCGGCGTTGTCCGCCGCAAGGGCGTCGTTGTCCGCCTGCGCGGCGGCCAGCGCCGCCTCGACCTCGGCCAGAGCGGCCTGCGCCTCTTCCAGCGCGGTAGGCGGCAACTCCACCATGCGGATGCCGGTGACCTGCAGCGTGCCGTCGCCGGTGTAGGCGAGCGTGCCGGAGTAGCCGGACCCGCCTACCGAGACGTTGGACACCTCCCATGCGTTGGGAGATACGAACACCAGCTCGGTCTGCGACAGGTCCACGGAGTCGGGAATCAGTTTCCCTGCGGAGCCGTAGATCTGCTTCACCTCGGCGGTGGTGCCGCCGGTGTAGCGCAGCAGTGCCGAGTAGCGCTGCCCGTCGTACATGATCGAAGACACGTACACGGAGTCGGGGCCTGCGACCGCCACCCGGGCGTCGGCGAAGCTCGCCTTGCTCGGGTCGATCTGGCCGTCCGAGATCATCACCGCGGACGGTTGGAAGGCGTCCGCCATCATCGCTTCGAGCTCGGCCTGGGCCATGTCGGCGTCCGCCATCGACATCGCCGCGCTCGCCTGCGCGTCGTCGGCCATCGCCTGCGCGTCGGCAAGATCCGCCTCAAGAGCGTCGTTGGCGGCCTGCGCGGCGGCCAGCGCCGCCTCGACCTCGGCCAGAGCGGCCTGCGCCTCTTCCAGCGCGGTAGGCGGCAACTCCACCATGCGGATGCCGGTGACCTGCAGCGTGCCGTCGCCGGTGTAGGCGAGCGTGCCGGAGTAGCCGGACCCGCCTACCGAGACGTTGGACACCTCCCATGCGTTGGGAGATACGAACACCAGCTCGGTCTGCGACAGGTCCACGGAGTCGGGAATCAGTTTCCCTGCGGAGCCGTAGATCTGCTTCACCTCGGCGGTGGTGCCGCCGGTGTAGCGCAGCAGTGCCGAGTAGCGCTGCCCGTCGTACATGATCGAAGACACGTACACGGAGTCGGGGCCTGCGACCGCCACCCGGGCGTCGGCGAAGCTCGCCTTGCTCGGGTCGATCTGGCCGTCCGAGATCATCACCGCGGACGGTTGGAAGGCGTCCGCCATCATCGCTTCGAGCTCGGCCTGGGCCATGTCGGCGTCCGCCATCGACATCGCCGCGCTCGCCTGCGCGTCGTCGGCCATCGCCTGCGCGTCGGCAAGATCCGCCTCAAGAGCGTCGTTGGCGGCCTGCGCGGCGGCCAGCGCCGCCTCGACCTCGGCCAGAGCGGCCTGCGCCTCCTCCAGCGCGGTAGGCGGCAGCTCAACCATGCGAATGCCGGTGACCTGCAGCGTGCCGTCGCCGGTGTAGGCGAGCGTGCCGGAGTAGCCGGACCCGCCTACCGAGACGTTGGACACCTCCCATGCGTTGGGAGATACGAACACCAGCTCGGTCTGCGACAGGTCCACGGAGTCGGGAATGAGCTTCCCTGCCGAGCCGTAGATCTGCTGCACCTCGGCGGTGGTGCCGCCGGTGTACTTGAGCAGCGCCGAGTAGCGCTGGCCGTCGTACAGGATCGAAGACACGTACACGGAGTCGGGGCCGGCTACCGCCACCCGGGCGTCGGCGAAGCTCGCCTTGCTCGGGTCGATCTGGCCGTCCGAGATCATCACCGCGGACGGTTGATACGCGTCGGCCATCATCGCGTCGATGGTGGCCTTGGCCTCGGCCGCCATGGAGTGCCCCTCGTCGGCGCTGAACTGAGCGGCCTGCAAATCTGCCTCAAGAGAGGCCACGTCACCTTCGAGCGACGCTACCTGGTCGCTCATCGCGGCGTTGTCCGCCTGCGACGCCGCCAGCGCGGCTTCCACCCGGGCCAGCGCGGCCTGCGCCTCGCCCAGGGCGTCGGCCGGCAGTTCGACCTGGCGGATGCCGGTCACCTGCAGCTTGCCGTCGCCGGCGTACGCCAGCGTACCGGAGTAACCGACGCCGCCAACGGACACGTTGGACACCTGCAGGCTGTTGGGCGCCACGAACGTCAACTCGGTCTGCGAAAGATCGACGGAGTCGGGAATCAGCTTCCCGGCGCTGCCGTACACCTGCCTGACCTCGGCGGTGGTGCCGCCGGTGTACTTGAGCAGGGCGGAAAAGCTCTGCCCGCCATACTTGATCGAAGTGATGTACACGGAGTCGGGACCGGCAACGGCGACGCGGGCGTCGGCCAGGCTGCCGAGGCTCGGATCGAGCTGATCCTCCGCAACCATGACCGCCGAAGGCTGGAATGCGTCGGCCATCATGGCCTCAAGAGCGGCTCGGGCCGCCGCGGCGTCGGTCTCCGCCACCCACTGCGCGACGCCGGCGTCCTCGGCCATGATTTCCGCTTCCGATCTGGCCAACTGGGCGGCGTTCCGCTCCGCGCGCGCCGCTTCCGCGTCGGCCATGGCAGCCTCGGCCTCGGCGCGGGCATCGCCGGCGGCAACGTCCGCCTGCAGCACCAGCGCTTCGGCAGCGGCCAACTCGGCGCGCAGCGCGGCGATCTGTTCGTCCGCGGTGGGCGGGAGCACGACGCTGCGCAGGCCGGTGACCTGCAGCTTGTTGCCGCCCACGTACGTCAACTCGCCGGAGTACCCCGCCGAGCCGACGGCGACGTCCGCCACCATCAGCTTGTCAGGACCCCGGAACACCAGCCTGGTTCGGCTCAGGTCGACGGAGTCGGGAATCATCTTGCCGCGGGCGCCGAAGATGGCCGCCACCGTGGCGGTGGTGCCGCCGGAGTACTCGAGCAGGGCCGAATAGGTCTGCCCGTCGTACATGATCGACGACAAGTAAATCGAATCCGGACCGGCCAGCGAGGCTTGCGCGGCGCTGATGTCGAGCAGGGCAGGGTCGAACTGATCCGCCGACACCATCACCTCGGCGGGATGGGGAGCCATCGCCATCATCAGCTTGTCGGAGGCCGCATCGGCTTCCGAACGCGCCATTTCGGCGTCCTTCATGGCGCTCTCGGCGTCCGAGCGTGCCATTTCGGCATCCATCATGGCGCCTTCCGCTTCCGCGCGCGCCATGTCCGCCTCTTTCATCGCCGCTGCTGCCGCCGCCTCGGCCGCGGCCTGCGCCGCTGCCGCCGCCTCGGCGGCAGCCATCGACTCCTTGGCCTGGGCCATGGCCTGCTCGGCCTCGGCCTGCGCCGCGGCCAGCGCCGGGTCGGCGTGGTCGGCTGCTCGCAACGACGCACACGCTGTAGCCGCGACCGCACACGCCGATAACAGTAGTAGGCGCAGATGCTTGAGCTTGAGGCGCGGGCGGGTCGACTTCGGACGTGAGGGATTGTCGTCCATCTCGTCAACTGAACCGAATGAGTCCGTAGTGAGGGAAACGGTACCAAAGCTTATCTTGCGCATTTGCTCCTCCTCCGTAGTTTGGCGCCGCGCACCGCCGTAACCCGCGCCCACGCCGTGCCGGAGAATATATTGTTGTCTAGCTTGAACGATAGCGGCGGGCGTGTCCACTACTTTCGAACGGGCACGACACCGGCACTATCGCACAAGCGTGCGATCTATCCTGCGCTATAATCCCAAACGCGCGGGCGTCTGTCAAACACGAATCGAGACACGGGTCGGCGCGGCCCCGGATCGGCTCCGTCGAGCCGTCACTCGGGTGCCGAAACCCCCGTTCTCACACCGCGCCGAAGGGTGCCCCGGTCATCGCCACGCTGGTCAGCGCCACCGCGTCATCGGGCTGTCGGCGGCCGCCGGCGACCCGGTTGACCCGCACCGCGCCGCACGCCTCGCAGCGATGCACCAGTTGCCAGCCCTTGCCTCCGGCCCACTGCAAATCCACCGGCGCCATCAGTCCGCCGCAGTCGCTCGCGCGGTCTCCGGGCAGCACGTCGAGGTGCCGCGAGTACAGGCACCGGGGACAGTGGTTGCGATAGCTGCCGTCCGCCACCGGCTCCACCTCGCAGCCGCAGCGGAGGCAGCGAAAGCCGGTGTTGTGCCGTTTCTGTCCCACCCGGACCGTTACAGGGACACGAGCTCCAACTCGAATACCAGGAACGAATCGGGAGGTATCACTCCGGGCACGCCGCGACTGCCGTAGCCGAGTTCCGGCGGAATGATCACGGTGCGCTGTTCGCCCTGCACCATGTCCAGGAGCGCCTCGTTGACGCCGGCGATGAGCTGGCCGATGGTGAACTGCGCCGGGCTGCCCCGGTCGTGCGAACTGTCGAACTTGGTACCGTCGAGCAGCTTGCCCGTATAGTGCACCGTGACTGTCTGGCCCTGCTTCGGCTTCTCGGTGCCGGCGCCGCCGGCGGTGACCTGGTACCACAGGCCCGACTCCGTGGTCACCGCGTCGGGCCAGGTGGCGGCGATGATCCGTTCCGCCTCGGCGCGCTCTTCGGCCGCGGCCCGTTGCGACCGCCCCCCGACCTGCTCGAGCAGGGCGTCGAACCGTTCCTGGTCGACGCGGTACGCCTCCGCGTCGTCGCCGATGCGGAGGATCTTCACTTCTTCGATGGTGTCGCCCTGCTTCACCGCATTCACGACATCCTGTCCTTGAACGACCCGCCCGAATACCGTGTGGCGCCCGTCGAGCCACGGCGTCGCGACGTGGGTAATGAAGAACTGGCTGCCGTTGGTGTTGGGGCCGGCGTTGGCCATCGACAGCACGCCGGGGCCGTCGTGGGTCAGTTCGGGAACGATTTCGTCGGGAAACGAGTACCCCGGTCCGCCGCTGCCGGTGCCGTGCGGGTCGCCGCCCTGAATCATGAAGTCGGGAATGACCCGGTGGAATGCGAGGCCGTCGTAATACGGCCCGGCGTTCCGGTTCTGGAACGCTATGGTGCCCTCCGCGAGGCCGACGAAGTTGGCCACGGTCAGGGGCGTGCGTTCATGTTCGAGCAGCAGGTAGATGGTGCCGTGGGTCGTCTTGAGGGCGGCGTACAGGCCGTCGTCGAGCTTCGGCTGCTGTTCGCCCGATGCGCACGACGTCAGGGTGACGGCAAGCACGGGCAGCAGAACCGGCAACGCGGCGAGCGGACGGCCACGCGGCAGGAGTCCGTGGAGCGGGTGTCGATTGATCATGTCGGCGCAGTGTATTGCAGCTTGCGAGGCCCCGGCAACAGGATCTAACCCCAAGTTTGGGGGCCCGTTCTTGTAAGTACTTTATATCACAAGAATTAGCGTGTTTGTGGGTGTAAATCGTGTCCATGTAAATCGTCCTTGTTTTCAGCGGTCTTTTTCTCTCATCTAATTGACAGTCAATCATTAAATGATTTACTCTTCCTTCCCGAAGGGTGCCCATGTACATCGACACCGTCCCCAACCGCAACTCTCCCCCAGCCGTCCTCCTCCGCGAATCCTTCCGCCAGCACGGCAAGGTCCGAAAACGCACCATCGCCAACCTCTCCAAGTGGCCCGATCACCTCGTCGATGGTTTGCGCGTCCTCCTCAACGGCGGTATCGCTCTCCGCTCTCCCAACGAACTGCTCTCCATCTTGCGCAGCTATCCCCACGGCCACGTCGCCGCCGTCCTCGGTTCCCTCCGCAAGCTCTCCCTCCATTCCCTCGTCGCTCGTCCCGCCTCCCGGGAGCGCGACCTGGTCGTCGCCATGATCGTCGCTCGCGTCGTCGACGCACGCTCCAAGCTCGCCACCGCTCGCGGCCTCAACCCCGAAAGCGCCGTCTCCTCCCTCGGCCACCTGCTGCAGTTGGGAGCCGTCGACGAGAATGAGCTGTACAACGCCATGGACTGGCTACTCGCTCGCCAGCACGGCATCGAAAAGCGCTTGGCCAAGCGCCATCTGCAGGACAACACGCTCATGTTGTACGACCTGACTTCCAGTTACTTCGAGGGACACACCTGCCCGTTGGCGCGCCGCGGTCACAGCCGCGACGGCAAGCGCGGCACCTTGCAGATCGTGTTCGGCCTGCTGTGTACCGCCGCCGGCTGCCCCATCGCCGTCGAGGTCTTCGAAGGCTCCACCGGCGATCCCAAGACGGTCGCCGCTCAGGTCGACAAGATTCGCAACCGTTTCGGCTTGCAGCGCGTCGTGCTGGTCGGCGACCGCGGCATGCTCACCGGCGCGCGCATCCGCGAGGACCTGCAGGGGATCGACGGTCTGCGCTGGATCACGACCCTGCGGGCGCCCACCATCCGCAAGCTGATCAAGGCCGGTGAAGTGGCGCAGACCATGTTCGACGAGCGTGACCTGGCGGAGATCAGCTCACCCGAGTTCCCGGGCGAGCGGCTGATCGTGTGCCGCAACCCGATCCTGGCCGAGCAACGGCAGCGCAAGAGGCAGGCGTTGCTGGCCTCCACGGAGGAGGAACTGACGCCGATCGTGACGGCCACGCAGCGCGCCAAGGAGCCGCTGCGCGGCGCCGGCGCGATCGGCCTGCGGGTGGGCAAGGTGATCAACCACTACAAGGTGGGCAAGCATTTCACCACCACCATCACCGACGACTCGTTCTCGTTCGCGCGTGATCTGGACAAGATCGCGGCCGAGGAAGAACTGGACGGGCTCTACATCGTGCGCTCCAACGTGGAGCCGGAGCTGTTCGACGCCGAGCAGACGGTGACGGCGTACAAGGACCTGGCCAAGGTGGAACGTGCGTTCCGCAGCATGAAGACGGTGGATCTGAAGGTGCGACCGATCTATCACCGCAGCGCAGACCGGGTGCGGGCGCACGTGTTCCTGTGCATGCTGGCCTACTACGTGGAGTGGCACATGCGCAGGAAGCTGGCGCCGGTGCTGTTCGACGACCACGATCCCGCAGCTGGCGAGCAGTTGCGCGAGTCGGTGGTGCAACCGGCGCAACGGTCACCGGCGGCACACCGGAAGGCGGCGAGCAAGCGCACCGACGACGGTCTGCCGGTGCACAGCTTTCGCGGCCTGATGAGCGAGTTGGGGACGCTGACGGCCAACCGCGTGCGGATGGTGGACAGCGGCGCCACGTTCACCATGCACAGCGAACCGACCGCGCTGCAGCAGCGCTGTTTCGATCTCCTGGAGGTCAGCGCCCAAGTGTAGCCAGTAACGGACATCGGCTGTTGAGCGCAATTCTCAGATCAATAACGAATTAACAAAATCCCCGCTCTGGAACTTCGGTCTAACGGTAGCGAGCGGCAAGAATTACCCACGTAAGGGTGGAAATCCCGCCGTGCGGGCCGGTGCGCAGGCCGCCGCCCTCCGGAAGCGCTGCCCCGAGCCATTCGGCCGTGCCGGTGACGTCGTCGACGCTGAAGAACGCCAGCTCCTCGCCGTCGCCGGTGAACTCGGGCGGCGGCACCGCGTGCAGCGCCAGCGGTTCCGCAAGCCGGGCTCCGAACGGGTGCAGCGCCCACATCGCCAGGGGCCGGTAGCGCGCGTCGTGCGCCGCCAACTCGTACTCCGGCCATGCGTCGGGCGGAATCCGGGCGCCGCCGATCACCGCGGAGGTCGCACCGCTGCCGCCCGGGCCGGTTGCCCGTTGCAGCGCGTCCAGGTCGACCGGACCGGAGGGAACCAGGCTCAGCCCGGCGAACTCGACCGGCGCCGTGCCCGCCCAGCCGATCGCCGTGGCGTCGTGCAACTGCACCGGCGGCAGGTCCCGGCCGGCCGCGGTCAGCTCCACCGGCAGCACCACGGAGGTGAGGGTGCGCCCCGCCACCGATCCGCCGCGCACGTCCAGGACGTAGTGCTCCACCGGCAGCGACGGGTAGAAGAACCGGCCCGAGTCGTCCGTAGTAGTGGGCCAGCAGGCGCTCGCGCACATCGCGACCGACACTTCCGGCAGCGGAGCGCCGCCGGCGTCGGTCACCACTCCACTGAACGGCGCGTGGCCGGCCGCGGCGTTCCCGGACGCCGCGCCGTTGGCAAACGCTGCATCGAGTCCGCCCGCCGGCTCGCTCCGACCTCTGCCGTGAGCAGTGTCGGGGGGCACGAGGAGGCCGGTGGCCAGCATGCAGATCACGGCGGCAACCGCGCCGCCCGCGCGGCGACGGCGCGGTCCGCACGTGCCGCAAACGGAACCGCGGCGCCCGGTCACGGGAGCGCGGTGGCGGCAACGATGCCGAGCGTCTCCCGGCGCTGCACGTACGCCACCAGTGACCCCGCGCCGGCCGCCAGTTCCTCCGGCACGGCAATGCTGACCACGCCGGCGCTGTCTCCCGGTCCCAGGTTCACCGTGCTGAATCCGCGTACCACGTTGCGGTGGCGCAGCGTGCGCCCGGCGTTTTCGCCGCGCGGCACGTGGTTCTCCAGGTAGGACTCCAGGGCGGCGACCAGGAGCGTACAACCGGCCGGCACGCCGGCGACCTCATAGTTCACGCGGATGGCCTGCGCACCGCGGTCGACCTCCGCGAGCGCTACCCGCGGCAGCGATCCGGCGGCGGTCTCGGGACCGAGGGCGGTCAGCGCCGACGAGCGTACCAGGTGGTAGTCCTGGGCCGGACGCACGATGCTGCGCCCGTTGAGCACCATCTGCGGCGTATAGACGCCGCTGCCGAGCACCTGTCCATAACGCCGCTGCCGCTGTGCAGCCTCGGGAATGGCATACGGGTCGGGCCAGCCGAGGTAGTCCCAGTAGTGGACGTGCCACTCGATCGGAAACACCGCCAGTCCTTCGGTGTCCTCGACCAGCCGCGCCAGCGCCTGCTCGGCGCGCGGGCAACTGTTGCAGCCCTGCGACGTAAACAGCTCCACCACCGCGAACGACGACGTTGCATTCGCGGCCGCGTCCGCAACCGGGGCGGACGACTCGGAAGACGGGCCGGCGACCGCCGCCGCGGCCGCGGCGAAGGCCGTCCCGAGAAGTACCAGAGTGCGCACGTACATGTACGAGAGCGTATTGGACCGGCATTGCCCCGGTCAACTTCGCGCGGCCGGTTACAGGCGAATGGTGCGGCACCGCGATCAGCGATGCGGGTCGCCGTGCGCCGAGTGCGCGCTCAGCGTAATCTCGCCGCCCTGTTCGAGTTCGCGGATCGCCGTCGCCACCCGCTGCTGGGCCGCTTCGACGGCGCCGAGGCGAATGTTGCCGAGCGCCCGCATGGCGTCCTGCAGCAATGCCGCGCCGCGCTTCGACATGGCGCCGGTGACGCGCTCCACCATGTCCTGGTCGACCGCCTTCAGCGCCGTGGCGAGATCGTTGCGGCTCACTTCGCGCAACACGCGCCGCAGCGAGCCGTCGTCGAGCAGCCACAGATCCTCGAACGCGAACATCTGCTGCTTCAGCGCGTCGCTGAGCGCAGGGTCCTCGTCCCCAATGGCGTCGATAATGGTGCGCTCGGTGGCGCGGTCGAGGTGATGCAGGATCTTCAGCACGCGTCGGTTGCCGCCCGCCACGACGTACGCGTTGTCGGTACGCTTGCGCGAGACTCTGGCGAGACGCCGCTGCAGCACTCGCTCCACCTCGACGACAACCTCCGGAATGGTCTGCTCCAAGGTGGCAACACGGCGCGCCACGTCCGCCTGCACCGTGTAGGGCAGGCTGGCCAGCAGCGTTGCCGCGTCATCCGGCTTCAGGTAGGCAAGGACCAGCGCGATGGTCTGCGGGTGTTCGCCGCGAATGGACGCCAGCACCTGTCCACGGTCGGAACGGCGCACGAAGCCGAACGGCCGGGCGTGCAGCGCCCGCGTCACGCGCCCCACCATGGCTACCGCCCGTTCCGCGCCGAGCGTTTTTTCGAGCACGTCGCGCGCGTAGTCGAGGCCGCCGCCACGGGTCAGCATCAGTTCCTGAAACTCGGCGAGCGCGGCGTCCTGCTGAGCGGGGGCTACCTGTCCCAACTGCGCGATCGCCAGGGAGAGCTGTTCAATCTCGTGGTCGTCCAGATGCGCGAAGATCCGCGCAGCCAGATCGGTGCCGAGCAGCACCAGAATCACCGCGGCCTTTTGCTGCCCGGTAAGGTGATCCCCGGGCGCGGCGTCCGGAGGTTCGCCGGCTCCCGCCGCCCTCATTGCGCGCTGGCCCTCCCGTCGCCGGCGTCGTACGGAACGGCCGGCGACGGAGCGCAGCGTATTACTTTGCGGCGTGCACCGGCAACCGCCGCCGCATCGGGACGCGCCGGGTGCGCGTCGGCAACGGCGGTCAGAGGCGCTCTACCAGCGCGAGCGTTCCTCCCGCGGACGCGCCACTTCGACGGTAATCCGGCGGCCGTCGAGCTCGGTCTCGTTGAGGGCCTCGGAGGCGGTCTGAGCTTCCGCCGGGGTGCTCATCTCCACGAAACCGAACCCGCGCGACTCGCCGGTGTACTTGTCCGTGACGACGCGTGCCGAGTCCACCGTCCCATGTACGGCGAACACTTCCTCCAGGCGCTCATCCGTGACTTTGTAGGGAAGGCCTCCGACGAACAGCTTCTTGTTCATGTTCTATCTCCTGCAGAACCTCGTTCTCCTCCACCGGTCAGCCGCGACTACGGGGGCAGTCAGTCTTGAACGGCGGCGATACAACGAAAGTCGACCAAACAGGGAAACTGCGTCCGTGCCCGCAGCGGGCGCGCGATTAGTGCGGTGGGAGGGAAGTGAAGTAGTCTTGCGTCCCGAAGTGTATAGCTATCGGTGCGCGCGGGTCAAACGTGTCACGAGCGCGGCATACGAATCGGCAATCGAGGCGAAGCTGCATGCCGGTATTGACTGTTCACGGCGTTACGATGCAATCTGTGCGACGCAACGAGAGTCGCGTGCGCCTGACGCGGCGAACGGGCGGTTAGCTCAGTTGGCTAGAGCACTAGCTCGACACGCTAGGGGTCACTGGTTCGAGTCCAGTACCGCCCATGCCCTGTGCCCACGCGTTGCACGTGACCCTGCGCCGGACGAGGGTAAGGAACGGTGCGCGGTCCGCGGCGGTCCGGCGGGTCGATACCGGGGCAGTCGATACCGGGGTATCGGTGTTCAACCTTTTCACGTCACGGAGTGATCGAGCAGACACATGACGGAATCGCAACACCCCGGCAGTCGTCCGCGTCATCGCGGAGCCCCGCCCAAGCTGTCCAAGGAAGCCATCAACGAGCTTCCCGCCGGCAGCTTTCCGGGCCGTATCGAGGTGGTCGAGGGAACAGGGGCGGCGTCCGCCGCCTGCGACGCCTTGCGCACCGGTGCAGCGCACGGCGACACGGCAGTGCTCGGTTTCGACACCGAGTCGCGGCCCGCGTTCCGGCGCGGCGAACGCCATCCCATCGCACTGGTACAGCTTGCCAACGCCGACCTGGCGTGCCTGTTCCGCATCGATCCCCGGCTCGGTCCGCCGCCGGCGTTGCACGAGTTGCTGGCCAGCCGCGACGTGGTCAAGGTGGCGCAGGGGCCCGCGGACGAGGTGCGCGAACTGCGCGACCGCTGGCAGGTGGAGGCGCGCCGGGTGGTGGACCTGGTCCCGATCGCGCGTGCGGCCGGTTGCAGCCCGCTGAGCCTGCGCGCCCTGGCCGCCGCCTACCTCTCGATTCGCATCGCCAAGGGCGCGCAGACCTCCAACTGGGCGGCGCCGCGGCTCAGCGAGCGGCAGCGCCGTTATGCCGCCACCGATGCGTGGGCGTGCCGGGAGATATTCATTGCCATGGGTTCGCCGCCGGCTGCCGAGTTGCGCCTGGACGCCGCAACGCCGGCCGACCAGGGCGCACGACGGCGTCGCTCCCGGCGGCGTTCGGTATCGCGGCCGGGAGCGGAGCGCCGGGACGCCGCACGATCCGGTTCGGGGCGCGCCCCCGCGGCGCGTACAAAGGGGGTGTAACGATGGTGCCATTTTCGGAGACCGCGGGCAGCGCACGGCGCCCGCGGGCGCGGCAGGCGGGGCGCGCAACAGCGCCGCGGCGCCGCGCGAAGGCACTCGCCGCGGCGGTCTGCATGCTCGGGCTCGCGTCTTGCATCAGTATCGAGTCGCGATTCACGTTCGATGCCGACGGCAGCGGCGAACTGCAGCTTCGCTACCTGCTGGACGACGCGCTCGCGCGGCTTGGCGTCGCGGCCGATTCCGAGGCGCTGGCGCTGCCGCTGAGCGAGCAGGAGTTTCGGGCGGCGGCCGCGGCGATCGAAGGTCTGGACCTGGTCAGCTATCGGCGCGCCGATCAGAGCGACCAGGCGGAGGTGGTAGCGGTGCTGCGGTTCGACCGGGTGGAACGCGTGGCCGAGTTGGCAAGCTTCGCCCCGCTGCATCCGCGCCTGCAAGGCGACGACCCCGCGGTGTTCGAGTTGGCGGTCAGCCCCGGCGGCGACCAGCCTCTCGATGAGGCGACCGTGCGCTTTCTGGGCACGTTGCTCGGCAGTCACACGGTCAGCTTCGTGGTAGTGGCGCCGCGGCCGGTCCGGGACGCCGGCGCGGGCACGCTGGCGGAGGACGGCAGCAGCGCAACGCTGTCGATCCCGCTGGCCGACTACGCCGCGGCCGTCGAGCCGAGGATGCTCCGCGTAAGCTGGTAAACGCGCGCCCCGCGCCGCGTTGCGGACGGCCGCGCAGGCCGGCTCGGGCGTGCGATTTTCGTTGACACGAAAGAGCGCAATTGGCATAGTTACGGCAATCCCACGAGATTCTTCGCAGCGGTGCACCACCGACCCTCGCCGGTCTTCCGTGCCCGGCTTGCAAGGGACTGGTGGCCGCTCGCGGGCGGTGCCCGATCTCACCCGGCATGCGAAGGGGCTTCACCGGGTCAGTAAACGGAGCATGCCGCCGCGCGGGCACCGAACGGGGAGGGAGTGACACCGCTCATGGATGTCCTCAAGGATGTGAAGAACGCCGAAGCCGAGGCCGAGCGTATCGAGGAGCAGTACCGCTCCCGCGCCGCCGATCTGGTGGCCCGCTGTGCCACCGATCTGGGCAGCGAACGCAAGCGGCGCGTCGGTGCGATAGAAGAGGAGTTGCGGCACTACCGCGACGAACTACGCCGCGACCTCGCCGCCGGGCGCACCCGGGTGCACGAACAGGGTGCGCGTGAACTGGCGCAGCTTGAACGCCGCGCGAGCGCCAACCGGGAAGGCGCGGTCGCCGCGCTGCTCGATGATCTGAACAAGCGCTAGCGTATCCCGCCGCCGCGTCACCGCCGCTGATCGTAGATGGCAATCGCCACCCTCACCAAGGCCGAACTGGTCGCCCCGCGCGAGGCGGTTCCCGGCCTGTTGCAGTCGCTGGAGCAGGCTGCTCTGCTGCACGTCGACGACGTCCACGAAGGCATTTCCGACGAACTGGCGCAATGGGAGCAGCGCGAGCCGGTCGATACCTCGTCGGTAGACGGCATGCTGGCCTCCGTACGCTGGATTCTCGACCTGTTTCAACGCTTCGCGCCGCACAAGACCGGGATGCTGGAGGATTTCTTCGGTTCGCCGCCGGCGGTGGGCGATGCCGAATTCGAACAGCTCCTGGCATCGGTCGACGTGCCGGCGTACCGGGCCGAACTGGAGCGGCGCCTCGCTGAATACGAGGCGGTGGAGTCCGACCTTGCGGCGCTGCGCGAACGGATTGCACGGGTCACCCCGTGGCAGCGGTTGGGCGTCGACCTGGCCGACGTGGCGCGCAGCGGCTACTCGGCACTCACGGCGATTCGCGTGCCGGCGGCCGCGGTCGCGGAACTGGAGCGGCTGCTGGCCGAGCGCGGCGGGCATCTGCGGCTCGCTCCGGTCAGCGAGGCCGCCAAGAGCGCCTATGCCATCGTGGTGTCGCTGCCGGCCGACCTGGATGCGGTCGGGGTGGCGTTGCGGCAAGTGCGCGGGGAAGAGATCGAGCTGCCGAAACTGCCCGCTTCCGCCGCCGACGCCTTGCAGGCGGCGCAGCAGCAGAGCGCCGAACTGGAGCAGCGCCGCGACCGGCTGGCCGCCGCGCTGGCCGCGGAGGCGCACGAGCGGCGCCGGGCACTGCAGGCGATCGCCGACGAGTACGAGAACCGGCGCGCCGGTCTCGATGCGCGCAGCCGCATCTTCTACTCGCGCCACGCCGCCGTGGTCGTCGGCTGGGTGGAGGAGACCCGGCGCCCGGCGCTGGAGGAGTTGCTTGCCGTCCACCATCCGCAGGTCCGCTACCGCCTGTCCGAGCCCGGCACCGAAGACCGGCCGCCGGTCAAGCTCGAAAACGGCAGGTTGGCGCGGCCGTTTCAGACGCTGATCTCCATGTACGGCATGCCCAACTACTTCGGCATCGACCCAACGCCGTTCGTGGCAGTCGCCATGACCGTGTTCTACGCCATCGCACTCGGCGACTTCGGCTACGGCGTGCTGCAGATTCTGCTGGCGGCCTGGCTGCGCAAGCGCTTTCGGTCGGTCGGCGAGACGCGTTTGTTTCTCACCATGTTCGTATATATGGGTGTCGCCACCCTGGTGGTCGGCGTGTTGACCTGGAGTTTTTTCGGTATCTCGCCCGGCGCGTCCGAGGAGTCCAAGTTCCTGGGCTTTCTGCCGTTGGTCAATCCGACCAAGGACATCATCCTGCTGATCGGGATCTCGGTCGGCGTCGGTATCGTGTTCCAGTTCGCCTCGATCGCCGCCGGTTTCGTCAACCTGCTCAAGCGCGGCGACCGCACCAGCGCCATCTGCGACAACCTGGCCTGGCTGGCGCTCCTGGTAGGCGGCCTGCTCGCCCTCGGCGGCATGTTCCTGTCGCAACCTGCGCTCACCTTCGCGGGCGCCGCGCTCGCGGCCGTCGGGGCGCTGGTGGTCGTCGGGTGGGCCGGGCGTGGAAGCAAGAACTTCGTGGCCCGCATTCTGGCCGGCGTGGTGTCGTTGTACGGCATCGTCGGCTACTACGGGCTGGTCGGGTTCTTTTCCGACGGTCTGTCCTACATGCGTCTGGCGATCCTGAACATGACCTCGGCATTCATCGCCTTCGTCGCGCAGGTAATCGCCGAGCTGTTTCTCGGCGGCAGCGGCTCGGCCGTCATGGTGGTGATCGCGGCGATAATCGGCGCGGCGATCTTCGTGTTCTTCCACCTGCTCAACCTGGTGTTGTCGATGCTTGGCGCGTTCGTACATTCGTTGCGACTCAATTATCTGGAATCGTTTCAGCGCTATTACCCGGAAGGGGGGAGGGCTTTTGCGCCCCTCCAGCGCACGGGCCGGTTCTTCCGGCGGTCCGGTGCGTAAGGTGTTGGTGCTATGACCCTTGTATTGTCCGTATTGGAGGAGAAGTAGATGTTTTCGATTGGATTTGCCCTTGCGATCCTCGGCGGCGGACTGGCTGCCGGCCTGGGGGCATACGGTTCGTCGGTCGGCGTCGGCAAGGCGGGAGAGATGGCCGGTGGGGTGATCTCGGAAGATCCGGACAAGTTCGGATCGATGCTGATTCTGCAGGCGCTGCCCGCCACCCAGTCGATCTACGGCCTGGTGGTGGCGATCCTGGTGCTGGTGAAGCTGGACGGGTTCGGTGCCGGTGCGATGCTGGACTTGGAGCTGGCCCCGGGGTTGGCGATCTTCGCCGCCTGTGTGCCGGCGATGTTCGGTGAGCTGATCTCCGCCATCTGGCAGGGCAAGGTCGCGGTTTCGTCGATGGGCGTGGTGGCCAAGAAGCCGGACGCCTTCGGACGTGCCGTGATCATGCCGGTACTGGTGGAGACCTTCGGGCTGTTCGCCCTGATTGCGACGATCATCATCCTGATGGTGGTCATCCAGTTGTAGCGCGGCCGCATTGCCATGGCCGAGAACATCGTCGACCAGATACTGGACGCCGCGCGCAGTGCCGGCGAGGAGACGCTCGCCGCCGCACAGAAGCACTACGACACCGAGTTGCAAGCGGGGCACGCTGCCCTGGAGCGGGAACTGGATGAACTGCGCCGCCGCGGCCGCCGGCAGGCGGAGGAAGCGATGCAGCAGGAGCTGTCCACGGCGCGCCTGGAGCAGCGCCGCAAGCTGGCCAACGAAAAACGGCGGCTGCTCGACCAGGTGTACGATGAGGCGTGGCGGCAGATCACCGAGGAATCCGCCTACCGCGCCTGGCTGCGGCGGCAGTTGAGCGCACACGCGCAGCGCGGCGACACGGTGGTGGTGGCGGCGCGCGAGCGTGAGCGGTTTCAGGGCAGTCTGCGCGCCCTGCTGGACGAGCACGCGGTCACGCTCTCGGAACAGGCGGGGCGTTTCCGCGCCGGATTCGTGATCGACCGCGGCGAGACGCGGTTGAACTGCACCCTCGACGAGGAGTTTCGCGCCCTGGCCGCGGAGTCGGAAATCGAGATCAGTGCGGCGCTGTTCGCCGGCGAACGGCGCTGACCGGGGCTGTTCGGCGTGCCCGGCGTGGTAAATCTCGGTAACGGCGGATCCGGTCGCGGTGAGGCGGACTACAACTACCTGTACGGGCTGATACGCAGCCGCGAACGGGAATTGATCGACGGCGCGCGGCTGCGGGCGCTGGTCGGCATGGCCCGCATCGACGAGATCGTGCAGATCTGTCCGGAGTCGCCGTTCATGGACGCGTTTGCGCCTGACCTGGACGAAGCCGCCCTGGAGCGCGCCATCGCCAGCGAGCAGGCCGACCTGCGCTGGCTGATCGACCGCTACGCTCCCGAGCCGGCGCTGCGCGAGCTGCTGCTGGTGCCGCGCGACCTGTACAACATCAAGGTCGCCCTGCGCCTGCACGCCAACTCAGCCGATGCCGGCGGCGGCGGCGACCCTGCGGTCGCGAACGATGACGCAGATGACGCAGGTCAGGACGCGCTCTACGGTCCTCCCGGTACCCGCGCCGTGGCGGCGATTCGTGCAGCGGTGGCGGACGAAGGACCGGGCCTGACCTCCGCCGGCGACATCGACCGCGCGAGTCGCGCTCTGGCCGGCTGCCTGGAGCGCGCACTGGGCGCGTTCTACGCCGCGGGGCGCAATGGCCAGGTGCTGGAGCTGGCGATCGACCGCCTCGCGCACCTGTTCCGTGTCGCCACCGCCGACGCGGTGGATCCGGACGTGGGTGCCGTGTACCGCGACGCCGCCGCCATCGCCGCCGGCGAACTGCTGGCGCGCGGCAGTGCCGCCGGGCTGCCCTGGGAGGTGGCGCGCTGGGGCCTGCTGGATCTGCCGTCGCAGGCCGACCTGCAGGCGCTGTACGAAACGCCCGCGTCCGACTGGGGTTCCCGGCTGGCAGCGTTCAGCGGCGTCTTGCGTGCGCTGCTCGCCCGTATCGGTGCCGGGACGGAGGTTGGCGCCGCCGTGCGCGCCGAGCAGGAGGCGGTAGCGAAACGCATCGCGGCGTGGCGCTACGCGCCGCCCTCATTTGCGTTCGCGGTCTACTACCTGTGCAAGAAACAGGCCGATCTGGCGGCGCTGCGCATGATCTGCCTGGCCAAGTTGAAGGGGGTCGCTGAGGCCACCATCGGCGCCCGTGTCGGCGGCGCGCTCATGGGCCAGTCGCCGGCGGCGTGAGGCGGAGGGGATGAGCGATGTCTGACGGTCGATCCGCGGTGCGCACCTTTCACATTGCGATGATCGGCGACAGCTCGACGGTACGCGGGTTTGCCGCCGGCGGCGTGCACGCCTATCCGGCCGCGGCGA
This sequence comes from Spirochaetia bacterium, assembly GCA_965208575.1. Classification (GTDB taxonomy): domain Bacteria; phylum Spirochaetota; class Spirochaetia; order SZUA-6; family Bin103; genus Bin103. The sequence goes on from CBDBOV010000005.1 coordinate 1,163,168, forward strand.
GCGAGGCCGCGCTGGCCACGCTGCGCGAACTGGTGGCCGGCGGGCGCTACGCGATTATTTTCATCACCGAGGCGCTGGCGGAGCCGATCCTCGACACCATCAGCCGGTTGCGCACCGGCGCGGTGCCGGCGGTGATCGTGGTGCCCGACCAGTCCGGCGCGCGCGGCATCGGCTTCGAGAAGACCCGTCTGGCGGTGGAACGCGCCATCGGCATCGACCTGCTCGGCCAGACCCGGGCACGCAATGCGGACGCGCGCAACACGGGCACCGGCAACGAGCAGTGACAAGGAAGAGGTAAAGCATCATGGCAGGGAAGATCGTACGGGTGTCGGGGCCGCTGGTGGTGGCCGAGGGTCTCGACAATCCGATCATGTATGGGGTGGTCAAGGTCGGCACGCTGGGGCTGTTCGGCGAGATCATCAGCCTCGGGCGCGACACCGTCTCGATCCAGGTCTACGAGCAGACCGAGGGCGTCGGACCCGGCGAGCCGGTGGAGGCTACCGGCGACCAGCTCTCGGTGGAGTTGGGCCCCGGCCTGATGTCTCAGATCTACGACGGCATCCAGCGCCCGCTCGACGTGATCTCGGAGGGCCACGGCAGCTTCATCGCGCGCGGTATCGAGGAGCCGGCGATCGACTACGAGCGCCGCTGGGAATTCACCGCGGTGGCGCAGAGCGGCAGCGAAGTGGTGGGCGGCGCCCGGCTCGGCTTCGTGCAGGAGACCGAGATCGTCAAGCACTGGGTCATGGTGCCGCCGGGCTTGCGCGGAACCATCACCAGCCTGGCCTCCGGCACCTATACGGTCACCGAGCGCATCGGCGAGCTGGAAGACCCGTTCGGCCAGAAGCACGAGTTGAAGCTGGCGCAGCGCTGGCCGGTGCGCCAGGGGCGCCCCTACCGCCGCAAGCTGAACCCCGGCGTGCCGCTGGTAACCGGGCAGCGCGTGCTCGACACCTTCTTCCCGTTGGCCAAGGGTGGTACCGGCTGCGTGCCGGGGCCGTTCGGATCGGGCAAGACGGTGGTGCAGCAGCAGCTCTCCAAGTGGGCGGACGCCGACATCATCGTGTACGTGGGCTGCGGCGAGCGCGGCAACGAGATGACCGACGTGCTGATCGAGTTTCCGGAGCTGACCGACCCGAAGAGCGGGCGCCCGTTGATGGAGCGCACCACGCTGATCGCCAACACCTCCAACATGCCGGTGGCGGCGCGCGAGGCGTCGGTGTTCACCGGCATCACCATCGCCGAGTACTACCGCGACATGGGCTACGACGTGGCGCTGATGGCGGACTCCACCTCGCGCTGGGCCGAGGCGATGCGCGAGATCTCCGGGCGGCTGGAGGAGATGCCGGGCGAGGAAGGCTATCCCGCCTACCTGGCGTCGCGCATCGCGCAGTTCTACGAGCGCGCCGGCCGGGTGTACCCGCTCGGTGCCACCGATCAGCCGGACGACGACGAAGAGGCGAGCCTGTCGGTGATCGGCGCGGTGTCGCCGCCGGGCGGTGACCTGTCCGACCCGGTGGTGCAGGGTACCCTGCGCGAGGTGCGTGTATTCTGGAGCCTGCGCGCCGAGTTGGCCTATGCCCGCCACTTCCCGGCGGTGGACTGGCTTACCTCCTATTCGCTGTACGGCGACTCCGACGCGTTGGCCGCGTTCTACCGCGACAACGTGTCGGAGCGCTGGCTGAGCAACCGCGCCGAGTCGCTGCGCATGCTGCAGGAGGAGGCCGACTTGCAGGAGATCGTGCGCCTGGTGGGCCTGGACGCCATCAGCGCCGCCGACCGTCTGCTGCTGGAGACCACGCGCGCCATCCGCGAGGCGTTTCTGCAGCAGAACGCATTCCACGACGTGGACACCTTCACGCCGCTGGTCAAGCAGTACCTCATGCTGGATGCCATTCTGCAGTTCCACCACGGCGCGCTGGCCAGGCTGGAGCAGGGGGTGGCGCTGGACGACCTGCTGGCGCTGCCGGTGCGCGAGCGGATCGCGCGCATGAAGTTTACCCCGCAGGAGGACGAGGACGACCTGCGCGCGGTCGGCGGCGAGATAGCGCAGGCACTTGAGCAGGTTGCGGGCGAGCCCGCGAGGAGAGCGAGCTGATGATCAAGGAGTATCGCAGCGCACGCGGCCTGGACGGGCCGCTGATGATCGTGGAAGAGGTGGACGACGTCACCTACGGCGAGCTGGCCGACGTGGAGCTGCCGGACGGCTCGGTGCGGCGCGGCCAGGTGCTGGAGGCGGCCGCCGGGCGCGCCCTGGTGCAGTTGTTCGAGGCGCCGCAGGGCATCTCCACCAGTCTGGCCACGGTACGCTTCACCGGCCAGCGGATGATGGCGCGCGTGTCGCGCGACATGCTCGGGCGCATCCTGAACGGCGTCGGCGAGCCGCTCGACGATGCCGGCGCGGTGATCCCGGAACAGTTGCGCGACATCAACGGTTCGCCGATCAACCCCTACGCGCGCGACTTTCCGGAGGAGTTCATCCAGACCGGCATCTCCGCCATCGACGGCAACCTGACCCTGGTGCGCGGCCAGAAGCTGCCGATCTTCTCCGGCTCCGGCCTGCCGCACTCCGAGCTGGCGGCGCAGATCGCGCGCCAGGCGCGCACCCTGCACGGCGAGGAGCCGTTCGCGGTGGTGTTCGCGGCGATGGGCATTACCTTCGAGGAAGCCAACTTCTTCATGGAGGACTTCCGCCGTACCGGCGCCATCGAGCGCGCGGCGCTGTTCATCAACCTGGCCGACGACCCGGTGATCGAGCGCATCTCGATTCCGCGCGTGGCGCTGACCACCGCGGAGTACCTGGCGTTCGACTGCGACATGCACGTGCTGGTGATCCTCACCGACATGACCAACTACTGCGACGCCCTGCGCGAGATCTCGTCGGCGCGCAAGGAGGTGCCGGGGCGGCGCGCCTACCCCGGCTACATGTACACCGACCTGTCGCTGATCTACGAGCGCGCCGGGCGCATCAAGGGCAAGCGCGGGTCGATTACCCAGGTGCCGATTCTCAGCATGCCGGAAGACGACAAGACGCACCCGATCCCGGACCTGACCGGCTACATCACCGAGGGGCAGGTGATCCTGAGCCGTTCGCTGCACCGCAAGGGCATCGAGCCGCCGATCGACGTGCTGCCGTCGTTGTCGCGGCTGATGCAGAAGGGCATCGGCGAAGGCAGCACGCGCGAAGACCATTCCGGCGTCGCCAACCAGTTGTTCGCGGCCTACGCGCGCGGCGGCGACGCGCGCGAGCTGGCGGTGGTGCTCGGCGAGGCGGCGCTGACCCCGATCGACCGCCAGTACGCGACGTTTGCCGAGCAGTTCGAGCAGCGCTTCGTGAACCAGGGCTTCCAGGAGAACCGCAGCATCGAGGACACCCTGACCATCGGCTGGCAACTCCTGGAGCTGCTGCCGCGCTCCGAGTTGACGCGTATCGACGCCGAGCTGATCGACAAGTACCTCGGACCCGCCGAACAGGCCGCGGTCGCCGCGCCGGCGTAGTGCGGGGGACGGGGTAGGGCAACAGGATGGCAACCGTCGCCGTCAGTCCCAACCGCATGGAGCTGCTGCGCATGAAGAAGAAGCAGCAATTCGCGCAGCGTGGCCACAAGCTGCTGAAGGACAAGCTCGAGGGTCTGCTCAAGGACTTCACCGGCATCGTGCAGGAGTACGCGGTGCTGCGCGACCAGGTGGACAGCGAACTCGGCGAGCTGTTCCAACAGTTCATCGTGGCGTCGGCGTCGATGCCGGCGGAGGTGTACCGCAGCGCCCTGGCGTTCCCGGAGTGCGAGGCGGAGCTCACCATGACCGAGAAGCTGATCATGAACGTGCGCGTACCGGAGTTCTCGTTCGCCATCGAGGGCAACCTGCTCTCCTACGGCACCGACGGCACCGTCGTCGAGTTGGATCAGGCCATCGTCAAGCTCAAGGAAGTGCTGGAGCGCCTGGTGAAGCTCGCCGAGGCGGAGAAGACCATCGAGTTGGTTGCCGACGAAATCGAGAAGACGCGGCGCCGGGTCAACGCCCTGGAGTACGTCCTCATCCCGCAGCAAGCCGAAACCATCCGCATGATCTCCTCCAAGCTGGAAGAGCTGGAGCGCGGCAACATCACCCGCCTCATGCGCATCAAGCAACTCCTCGCCATGTAGCTGGCGCTCTGAGTCGAGACGATTGCCGAATTGTCCCGAGCAGGACAATTTGGTTGTCGATGAGGCCGGCCGGTCGTATTTTTCCCGAGCGGGAAAGTGATGCATGAGTCCGAAGCAAATTGGACAGCTTGTTCGCAATGTGCGGCGTGGGCAGGGCCTCCGTCAGGATCAGTTGGCGGCGGCCGCAGGTGTCGGCGTTCGCTTTCTCGTCGAGGTGGAGCACGGCAAGCCGACGGCGCAGCTCGGCAAGGTGCTCGCCGTGCTGGAGGCGCTCGGATGCACGCTCCTGATCGAGCCGCCTCCGAGTGTCGATGACCTGCAGGCGGGGCAGTGACGCGTGTTCTGACGGTGTGGTGGGAGGGGGCGGTGGTCGGATCGCTTGCTCTCGACCGCGATGGTCAGATGCAATTTTCCTACGCGTCGGAGTGGCTGCACGGGGGTCGCACGCCCGCGCTTTCATGCTCGCTGCCGAACGCCCCGAGCCGTTCCGGCGCCGGCTGTGCCGGCCCTTCTTCGAGGGCCTTCTGCCGGAAGGCGCACAGCGCGACGCGGTTGCTCGGGTGCTGGGTGTGTCGCCGGAGAATGAATTCGGGCTGCTGGAGAGGCTTGGCGGCGACGTTGCCGGTGCGCTGACGCTGTGGCCGGAAGGAGAAGCACCGCCGGTCCACGAGCCGCCGCGCGCACGTCCGAGCGCGCGCAATGGCTGGCGGGGACCATGCAGACTCCCTCTGGACGCTCAGGGACAAGTTGATCGCCCTGCTCAGTGATCACAACGACTCCCACAGGTCCACCAACCGGTCCCACCAGCGGCGCTTTTGTCCACGCAATCCCGCGTCGGGCTTGCCGGCGTCGGGGTGGCTGCAGAGGTCGCCGGGCCGCCACCGGTGGCAGTCCCTGCCCCAGCACCCGGGCCGCCCGGTGAGAGGGCACTGCTCCGGGATCGGGACCGCGGCCGCAGCGTTCCCCATGAGATGGGTGACGCAGAATTCGCAGCAGTACAGCGTGGTCTGATTGCCATCCTTGGCAGTCGACCGGCCTCGGACCCACGTGTCTTGCGTTGGATCTCTCGAAACCAGTATCCGGGAGGCCGTAGCTCTACCGCAAACGTCGCAGCTCTTCTTCTTCACCTCTTGCCGCTCCGACGTCGACGGTCCGGGGCGTCCGCTCGGTCGGGAACGATTTCCGACGACGGTCGACGCTCGCAGCACGGTAGCACGGCGCCGCCGCTCCCCACAAACGTTGCCACGCACGGTCGAATTGAATGAGGGTGCGCACGGGCGATGGCAGGGACTCCATGCCCGCCGGACGGATGCCGGTCGGATTCGGTAGAATGCACGATGCCGTATTTCAGGAAGGTGGTGGGGGAGCGGTGCTACCTGTCGCCGATAGACCCGGCCGATGCGCCGACGTTCACGGCCTGGCTGAACGATGGTGAGGTGGCGGCCGGCGTGACGTTCACGCGCCGGGTGATCAACGTCGAGCAGGAGCGCGACGGACTCGCGAGGTTGGCGGCCAAGCCGTACAACTTCGCCATTGTGGCGCTCGACGGCGATGAGCTGCTGGGCAGTTGCGGGATCGGCGGCGTAAGCGCGGTCGACCGCACCGGCGAGTTGGGCATCATGATCGGCAACAAGGAGTTCTGGAACCGAGGCTACGGCACCGAGGCGGTGCGGTTGCTGTTGCGCTTCGCGTTCCTGACGCTCAACCTCAACAACATCTGCCTCACCGTGCACTCGTTCAACGAACGCGCGATCCGCTGCTACGAGAAGTGCGGCTTCAAGCGCTACGGCTACTGGCCCGACTCCTGGTACCACGACGGCAAGCTGCACGGCACCGTCCACATGTACCTGCTGCGCGCCGACTTCGACCAAGGCGATTCCGCTTGAGCATGCGGCCGAGCCGGGGCGCTGGACCGCAACTCCCCGGGCGCCGCAGCCGCCCACATGCGGAGCGACAATCCGTCCGCGCGTTTCGGGATCAGCCGGGTCCCGGTCGCTCGTCTGGAATCCGTGCTCCATCCTGCCCGTCGGCGGGGTTGGCCGTCCTCGCCTGCCCGTGGTCGGCAATGGGGGTATCCTGGGAGGGCTCCGCCACCTCCCGCTCAGCGTGACCCGCGAGGAAACGGTGCAGCGTGGCGAGGCTCTTGTTCGCGAGGGTGGTCGCTTGTTTCGCGTCGGCGGCGGTAGGGTCGCCGAGCGGCAACAGACCTGACTCCGCAGGGTATCTGCCGCGGTATATCTCGTCGAGGAAGTCGATGTCGTCCCCAGACAGCACGAGCGGTACGCGATAGTCAGCCGCAATCGCCGTGAGTCGATGAATGCTGTGTATTTTTTCCAGTTCCCAGCCGACAACCAGGAGCATCGTCTTGATTGATTTTTCGACGCACTGCTGTGCGTGGTAGCACGCGCCGCGATGAAATCCACCGATATGAAGGTAGTCGGCCGTACTTCGCTCCTCCTCGGCCTGCCGGCGCCACGCTTCCGTACCGTCTCGCATGTAGATGCAGACCCCCTCACTGACGACTTTGCTCACGAATGGGCTGCCGCGACGCACATGCTCGGCAAAGAGCGAACGGCTGACGACGTAGTCATCGATGTCGTACGTCCGGCGGAACGGTCGCAAAGCCGAGCGGAGCGCGGCGCGGCGACCCTGTGCGCCGAGGTGGCCGTCGTCGTCGGTCACCACCAGGAGATCGAGGTCGTTCCCGGTCGTTGCCCCGGCGACGGAGCCGAACAGGATGATTTCCAGCGGATCGATCGCCGCCACCACCGCGTCCCGCACGCGGGCGGCTGTCTCGCGGGTCACCACACTTGTACGGATACCATGTGCCATTCGTGCATGTCCACGGAGCGGCTTTGCTTTGTTCGCACTACGATGGCGGGCCGCGGTCGTAGAGGGAGATGTGGCGGGTGCTGGCGGCGGTGAACGGGGCGCCGGTCCAGTCGCGCCAGCGTTCGCGCAGGCGCATGCCGGCGAGGCGCGCCATCAGGTCCAGTTCCGACGGCCACGCGTAGCGGATCTGCACCGGGTACAGGCGGGTACCGGACTCGGACAGTACCACGTTCTGCGAGTACACCCGCTGGTGCAGCGCGTCGTGACGGGCCACCTCCAGGGTAGCGCTGTCGGTGTCGACGCCGGTAACGCCGACGCGCTGCCCGCCGGAAAAACGCGCCGGATCGGGTACGAATGCGTCGATCAGAAACGTGCCGCCGTCAGCCAGGCGTGCCGCCGCTCGCCGGAAGCAGCGCACCTGTGCGTCCTGGGTGGTGAGCGCGAAGAACGTGTTGAACACGGCGAAGATCAGCGTGAAGGTGCCGTCGACCGGTACATCGGCGAAGTCGCCGACGGTGAGCGGAATCTCCGCGCCGCCCGGCTTGGTGCGCAACGCCGCGGCCATCGCCTCGGAGGCGTCGATGCCGTGCACGGCCACCCCCAGTTCGGCGAGCGGCAGCGCCACCCTGCCGGTGCCGATGCCCAGCTCCAGCGCCCTGCCGTCGCCCGCCAGCCGAGCCAGCGCGCGCACCTCGGGCGTGGCGCTGCCGGTGCCGGGGTGCAACCGGTCGTAGATGCCGGCGATGCGATCGCCGTAGGTAGCGGATCCGTACTCGTCCATGCGCGTGGTCGTCAGCGGGAAGCGTGATTCATACCACGTCGGCGTGGTGCCATGCCATACGCTCGGTCGGTCAGACGGCGGACGGCCCGGAGCCGGAGAGCGCGCGGTAGTCGGCGAGTGCGCGGCGCCGAGTCCGGGCGAGGTCGACGCACGGGAGAGGGTAGGTGGCGCCGAGCGTGACCCGTGCGGCCGCCAGCACCGGAGCCGGTGCCTGCCAGGGGGCGTGGATGTGCCCGCCGGGGAGCTTGGCGAGCTCCGGCACCCAGCGGCGGACGTAGTTGCCGTCGGGGTCGTACCTGCGGCCCTGCAGCACCGGGTTGAAGATGCGGAAGTAGGGTGCGGCATCGGCGCCCGATCCCGCCACCCACTGCCACGACGCGGAGTTGTTGGCCAGGTCGGCATCGACCAGCGTGTCCCAGAACCAGGCCGCACCGAAGCGCCAGTGGACCCGCATGTTCTTGACCAGCAGCGAGGCGGCGATCATGCGTGCGCGGTTGTGCATCCACCCGGTGTGCCAGAGCTCGCGCATGCCGGCGTCGACGATCGGGATGCCGGTGCGTCCGCGCTGCCACCGGCGCAGGTCGGCGCCGGCGCCCGGATAGCGCATCGCCGCGAACTTCGGCTGAAACGGGTGCTCCGGCAGGGTGGGGAAGTGCACCAGCAGGTGGTGGGAGAACTCCCGCCACAGCAGTTGGCGCAGAAACGCCTGCCCGCCGGCGGACGCCGCCGGGTCGGCAGCGATCCCGGCATGCACCGCGTGCCAGCACTGCCGGGGGGAGAGTTCTCCCGCGTGCAGATGAGGGGAGAGGCGGGAGGTACCGGCGCGGTCGGGCCGGTCGCGCGCCTCCGAGTAATCGCTCACCATGGAGTCGACCGCCGCTGCCAGCCGCGCTTGTGCCGGTGGTTCGCCCGGCTGCCAGGCGGCGCGCAGCCCGCCGGACCAGTCGGGCCGCATCGGCAACAGGTGCCAGTCGGCGAGGGCATCGCCCGGTGGCACGCGCGTGGGGGCAACCATGCTCGCCGGGGCGGGCAGCGGCGGACCGGGAGAGGGCGCGGCCAGAGCCGCCTTCAAGAACGGCGTGAACACCCGATAGGGGGTGCCCGATGCGGTGCGCACGTGCTCGGGATCGAACAGCAGGCCGCCGGTGAACCGGCGCACCTCGATGCCCAGTCCGGCCAGGCGTTGTTCGTCGCGCCGCGCCCACGGCTCGCAGGCTCGGTTGCAGTACACGGCCGCGGCGCCGGTTTCCCCGATCAGCTCGGCCAGCACCGCCGTCGCTTCCCCGCGGCGCAGGACAAGCGGAACGCCGCGGCCTCTCAGCCGGTGGGCGAGCGAGTCGAGGCTGTGGTGCAGCCACCAGCGGCTCGCGCCGCCAGGCCGCCAGGCGCCGGGCGTGGTGTCGTCGAGCGTGTAGACCGGCAGGATGGGCCTCCCGGTCTCGGCGGCAGCGCGCAGAGCCGGATTGTCGTGCAACCTCAGGTCATTCCGCAGCCACACGAGAATGGGAGCCGAGGCCATGCCTGGGGGGTGAGTCAGACTCCGCGCGGACGCGAGCGGTGGCGCTCCACGGCGAGGTCGATGAGGCGGCGCAGCAACTCCGGGAACGGCAGGCCGCTCGCCTCCCACAGCTTGGCGTACATGCTGATCTCCGTGAAGCCGGGAATGGTGTTGATTTCGCTGACCAGCAGCTCGCCATCTTCATGGTCGCCGCAGCCGCCGCCACTCCCCGAACTGCGCAGGAAGAAGTCCACGCGCGCCATGCCGTGTATCTCCAGGGCGGCGCATGCCCGGCACGCGATCTCGCCGGCGCGCGCGTGCTGTTCGTCGGTGAGCGGCGCGGGAATCAGCAGCCGCGCGCCATCGGAGTCCAGGTACTTGGCCGCGTAATCGTAGAACGCGTGGCCGCCGCCGGTGACGATCTCGCCCGCCACCGACGCGGTGCGCCGCTCGTTGCCGAGCACCGAGACCTCAAGCTCGCGTCCCTCGACCGCCTCCTCGATCAGTGCCTTGCGGTCGTGGCGCAACGCGTCCGCCACCGCGCCGGGCAACTGATCGGTGCGAGTCACCCGTTGCACCCCCACCGAGGAGCCGAGATTGGCGGGCTTCACGAACAGCGGCAAGCCGAGGCCGGCACAGATGCGCTCGGTGTCGGCGGCGGACGGAGTGTCCCACACAACTCTGAAGCGAGCGCTCGCTATCCCGGCGTCGCGCAGGACGCGCTTGGTCATGTCCTTGTCCATCGCCACGGCGGAGCCCAGTACGCCGGCGCCCACGTAGGGCAACCCGGCCAGCTCCAGGAGCCCCTGCATGGTGCCGTCCTCGCCGAACGGACCGTGCAATACGGGAAAGACCACGTCCAGGTCGGTCATCCGGACGGCGTCGGCCAGTTGTTCACCGCGCGGGATCGCGGGTCGCGCCGCGGTCGTCGGCGGCGCCGGCAGGGCGGGAGGAGCACCGGGGCCGGCGGCAATGAACATTCGAGCGTCGCCGATCCGCCACACCCCGTCGCGACCGATGTAGATCAGCTTGATGTCGTGGTCGCCCGCGAGGGCGCTTGTCACGGCGTGCGCCGAGCGCAGCGATATGTCGTGTTCGGCGGACTGCCCGCCGCAGATGACGCCGATGCGAATGGTTCTGCTCCGAGCACCGATTGTCGCGCCGGAGGCCGCGCAGGTCAAACCCCCGATTCCCCGTTCGCGGCAGCAACGCCGGCACAGGAATAGGGTATAGTGCGCGGCGTGAGAATCAAACAATCAGTGTGTTTTCCGATCTTTCGGTCGGCGTTTCCATCCCTGGAGGAGCTGTTCGCCGCGGTTGCGGCCAACGGCTACCGTGCGGTGGAGTTCTGGGCCCATCGCGGCCTGTCCGCCGATGAGGAGTTCGCGGTCGCCGAGGTGGCGTCGCTGGCATCCCGCCACGGCTTGGCCGTGGCGAGCTTCTCCGGGCACGCTTCACTGCCCGACGGCTTCAACGACCCCGGCAACCACGACCGCATCGAGTCGGAACTGCGCGCTTCGATCGAGCTCGCCGCGGCGCACGGCGTGCCGGGGTTGATCTGCTTCTCCGGCAACCGGTTGGACGGGCAGAGCGACTACGAGGGGCTGGTGGAGTGCGCGCGGTTGATGCGCCGCGTGGCGCCGCATGCCGAGCGGCACGGCGTCAACCTCAACATGGAACTGCTCAACAGCAAGGTGAACCATCCGGGCTACCTGGCGGATCGCAGCGATTGGGGACTGGCGCTGTGCGAGATGGTACGCAGCCCGCGCGTCAAGCTGTTGTTCGACATCTATCACATGCAGATCATGGAGGGCGACGTAATCCGCTCCATCCGGCGGCTGCTGCCGCTCATCGGGCACTTTCACACCGCCGGCAACCCGGGCCGCAACGAGCTCGACGACACGCAGGAGCTCAACTACCGCGGCATCTGCGGCGCCATCGCGGCCACCGACTACGAGCTGTACGTCGGCCACGAGTTCAACCCGCTCGGCGACCCGGGCGAGGCGCTGCGCACGGCGTTCGCGGCGTGCGACGCGGGCGGCGATCGGGAAGGCTAGCCCGGAAAGCTCACCAGGGGGATAGACACGGGGTGGAATTTGTGGTTATCTGTATATGGTAGCAACAAATACAAAGCCACAAGGAACCACCCCGTGGAAACACACTGTACTACAGAACAACTGCTATTTGAAGGTCTCGGACGGCGCTCGGTCGTGGGCGCGTTTGATGGCGGTCGGCTGACATCGGACAGCGGCGTGCTGTTGCTCCGCGAAGCTGACCGGTTATTTGACGTGACCGGCCGACTGGCGGCCTGTTTCACCGACTATCGCGATCCGGAGCGGGTCGAGCATCCCCTTCAGATCCTGATCGCCCAGCGGGTGCTGGGGCTGGCGGCCGGCTATGAGGACCTCAATGACCATGACCGATTGCGTGACGACAGCGCTCTGGCGTTGGCCACCGGGTGCGCCGATGTGACCGGCGCGCAGCGCCTGCGCGAACGTGACCGCGGTCACGCCCTGGCCGGGTCCAGCACCTTGAACCGCCTGGAGCTGGGCGATCCAGACACGGCCAAGTGTCATCGCTACAAGAAGATCCTCGCCGATGGCCGGATCATCGACGACCTGCTGGTGGATCTGTTTCTGGACAGCGAGCGGCGACCGCCGGCACAGGTAGTGCTGGATCTGGATGCGACCGATGACCGGTTGCACGGCAACCAGGAAGGCCGCTTCTTCCATGGCTACTACGGCCATTACTGTTATCTGCCGCTGTACATCACCTGTGGCGAGCATGTGCTGCGCTGCCGTCTGCGCCGCGCCGACTGCGACGCGAGTGACGGAGCGGTGGAGGAACTGACAGTGATAGTGGCGCAGATCCGCCAACGCTGGCCGGAGACGAAGATTCTGGTGCGCGGTGACTCGGGATTCTGTCGCGAATCGATCATGGCTTGGTGCGAGGACAACGGCGTCGATTATGTGCTCGGCTTGGCGCGCAACGCACGCCTGCAGCGGCGCATCGCCAAGGCGCTGCGCAAGTCGCGGCGCCGCAGTGCGGCGAGCGGGAAGGCGTCGCGACGGTTCCGGGAGTTCCGCTACCGAACGCTGGACTCGTGGAGCCGAAGCCGCCGGGTGGTGGCCAAGGCGGAGTGGCTGCCTGGCACCGGCGGCGGCAATCCGCGCTTCGTGGTGACCAGCCTCGACCGGCAGACGATTGCCAAGCAGGCCCTCTACGAAGAGCTGTACTGCGCCCGTGGTGACATGGAGAACCGCATCAAGGAGCAGCAACTGTGGCTGTTCGCCGACCGTACCTCGACGGCGACGATGCGTGCCAATCAGATACGGCTGTACTTCTCCGCCTTTGCCGGCATCCTGTTGACGATCCTGCGCCGCGTGGGACTGCAAGGAACCGAGCTTGCCAACGCGCGCTTCGACACCATCCGGGCGCGGCTGATCAAGCTCGCGGGACGTATCAAGGTGTCGGTGCGCAGGGTACGGATCTCGTTGTCATCGGTATATCCGTTGCAGGAGCTGTTCGCACAGGCGCTCACCGCCCTGCGCGCTGCCCCCGTGTGCGTGGCCCCTGTGCGCGACGCACCTGGGTAGCCCCGCCACAGCGCCACGAAACTCACTGCAGCAGGTCTGACCAGGGGGAGGTGCGTCCAATTCCGCAGCTTGCAGCGCCTGTGACTGACCATTACGACCTGATCAGCGGCGCGTGGCACGAAAACCACGCTCGCACCGCCGCCCCACGGCCCCTCCTTGCTCTCTGCACACTTCCGGCGCCCTCAACTCGGGACCAAATCGGCCAGCCGATCCCCTTGGTGAGCGATGCGGGCTAGGCGGGACCGTGCCGCGCGCCGGGCCCAAGGCGTGCACGGCTCCGCTCGGCTGGGGCGTGATTGGCTGCGGCGACGTGGTGGAGCACAAGAGCGGGCCGTCGATCACGGCCGCCGAGCGCAGCCGCATGGCGATCGTGATGCGCCGCAACGCGCCGGCGGCGCGCGACTTCGCACACCGGCACGCGGTCGCCGAGTGGACCGACGACGCCGCGGCAGTGGTGGGCAACGCGCACGTCGACGTGGTCTACGTGGCAACCCCGCCCTCCTCCCACCTGCAATACGTGCGTGCCGCGGCGGCGGCCGGCAAGCACGTGCTGGTGGAGAAGCCGATGGCACTGAACGCCGCCGAGGCGCGCCTCATGGTGGACGCGTGCGCAGGTGCCGGCGTGCAGTTGTTCGTGGCCTACTACCGGCGCTTTCAGCCGCACGTGCTGCGCATGCGGGAACTGCTCGCGGCGGGGGCGATCGGCCGGCCGGCGCACGGCTGCGCGGATATCGCGGTGGGGAGTGTCGCGCGCGCGGTTGCCGCGGGGGCGCGCCCGTGGCGCGCGGATCCGGCGCTCGCGGGCGGCGGCTGGTTCGTCGACATGGCCAGCCATCGCATCGACCTGCTGGTGTGGCTGCTCGGTGCGGTCGACGACGCCGCCGGGGTGGCCGCGCGCTACCAGCCGGACTTGGCGGTGGAACAGTCCGCGGTCGCCGCGATACGCATGCGTTCCGGGGCGCTGTGCAGCGTGAGCGCCGACTTTCACTCCGGGCGCGACGCGGACCGGTTCGCGATCTCCGGTGCGTGCGGCACGCTCACCGCCGACCCGCTGGACGGACATGTCGTAACGCTCGCCACGGCGGCGGCGAACGAGGAGATCCGGTGCACTCCGTTCCCGGTGCCCCACCTCGGTCTGGTGCGGCACATCGAGGACGTGCTGCTCGACGGTGCGCCCAACCAGGCGTCCGGCGCCGGTGGCGTAGAAACCGAAACGGTCCTGGACCGCGCCGTGCGCGGGTGTGCGGCCCTGGTGCGGCGGGAGCCCGCCACCGGCGCTGCGGCGGTCCGACCGATATGAGTCGGCAGGGCCGCTCCGTGACAAGGAAAACGCTCAACACCGATGCCCAACGACCGCCCGCCGGCCGGCTGTTTCGGACCAGGCCCAGGGTCGCCGCAACCCGTCACGCCGCCCCCGTGTCGCCCTCGCCTCGGTAGAGCGCGGCGATGCGTGCGGCGATCGGATCCCAGTCGAGCTCTCGCGTGCGTTGCAGCGCCGCGCGGCGCGCGCCATCGAGGTCCAACGAGCGCGCCGCGGCGAGCGCGCCGGCAAGAGCCCCGTCGTCGGCGGGGTCGTAGAGCAGTCCCGCGCCGCCGGCCACCAGCTCCGGCAGGCACCCGAGCCGCGGCACGATGAGCGGCTTGCCGAAGCCGAGCGCCTGGATCGCGGACCCGGAGGTGAGCACCGCCGTGAACGGCAGCACCGCCACGTCCGCGGCGTTGAGGAAGTACTGGAACTCCTCCGCGGGAAAGTAGCGCGACGAGTGAATGCGTATGCGCTCGTCGTGCGCCGCCAGCGAGCGCAGCTCGGGGATCAGGCCGGGGCTGCGCGCGTTCTCGCGCAGCACCAGCACCAGCACGCCGTCAGCGTCGGCGGCGTGCCGAAACGCCGCGATCAGGTCGGCCACTCCCTTGTAGCCGCGCGCGTTGCCAAAGAACAGGTAGACGAATTGCGCACCGCCGATCGCCAGCCGTGCCCGCGCCTGCTGTCGGGTTACGGTGTCGGGAAAGATCCGCACGTAGTTGCCGTGCGGGATTACCGTGACCGGGCGCGGCGGATCGTACAGCGCCTCGATGCGGTCCGCGGCGAACCGGCAATGGGCGATGACGTGGTCCGCCTCGCGGGCGACCAGGGCGTTCACCAGCCGGTCCAGGTGCGGATAGCGGCGCTCGTGCGGGAACAGGTTGTGCACCGTCCAGATCAGCCGGTAGCCGAGCCGGCGGGCATGAATCACGTTCTCGGTAAACTCGGCGAAGCGTTCGCACGCCGCATCCGGGTCGCGCGGCTCGTCGAAGCGGGCATAGAAGCGGTCCAGCCAGTTGAGGTGCAGCACATCACAGCCGGCGCGCGACCGGTCCAGCCAGGAGCGGGTGAACCGGTAGTCGCCCTCGGTCAGCTCCACGCCGTGACGGCGCAGGGCGGACGCCAGCAGGGCGCCGTAGGGATTGGCCCGCCCGAGCTCCAGACCGCTTCCCTCCCAGAAGAACATGCAGCGCATCGCGGTCACGGCAGCGGCATCGTGGCGGGGGCGCGCCCGGGGTCGGCGGCGGCGAGGCGCCACCGGTCTTTGCGTCCGTCCACCACAACCTCCAATGTGACGGAGTCGCGCGCGCCACGGTGCACGGTGGCCGCCAACCGGCCGGGACGCGTGCACGGGTGAATCACCGCCACGAACGTGGTGGCGCGTGCGTACCGGGTGCGTATCAGCGAGTGCAGGCGCTCGCTGGCGGGATTCGACGGCGCCGATCCAATGGTATGGCCCGTTCCCCGCTCGTCCGGGAACAACACCTGCAAGACCCCGCCGCGCAACGACCAGTGCACCTCGACCGAGCCGCCGCCGCCATCGCTGCTCACCGCTCGGCGCCGTGCGATGTGCCTCCACCCCGGGGCGCGCGGCAAGATGACCGGTGCCTGGTCGTTCAGCGCAGCCCCGTGCAACTCGCGCAGCGTGCCATGCACGTGCAGCAGCCAGTCGATGCGCCGCCGGGCGGGGCAGCGTACGTGGAACCAGTCGACGAAGTAGGGATCGCGCCAGGTAATCGCCCGCCGCATGGCGACGCCGTCATACACGCCGCTGGAGGCCCCGGACCATCGGACGTGCGCATCGGCAACCGTGCCCGCTGCGGCGGGTACGCCTCTGGCTCGTGAGGACGGTCGTGAACGCCGGTCCGCCGCGCCGCCGGTTTGGGGTGCGCCGAAGTGGAGCAGCGTTCCCGTTGCCGGGGGTTGCGACCGGCCGCTGAACAGAACGGTGTTGTGGCTGACCGTCTGCCGGTACCACTGCCGATGCAGGTGGATGCCATAGCCCTGGCTGCCGAGATCGGTTGCCGCCGGCGCGCCGCGCGCATACAGGGTAATGGCGAGCTTGTCGGGGTGGCCGTGCGAGCCACCGTGCGGACCATACTTGAGCAGCACCAGCGACTGCCGGTCGAGCGGGTCCCCGCTGCGCACCACGGCGAAGCCGGAGTGGGGCAGCACGTTCGACCGCGGGCGGGACAGGCTGCGCGCAGCGCCGGCGCCGTCCGCGGCGACGCGGTCGGGGCCGTGCAGCAGCGCCTCCTCGCTGTCCCGCGCACCATGGCGGTAGATGGCTGCCAGCAGGTCCCGGAACGCCGGCTGCGGCCACCACCCGGCCGCCATCTCGTACAGTGCGGCGGCCGGCGGCACGCCGTGGCACACCTCGCCCCACAGCGATGACGACACCCAGCAGTCGTTGCTTGCCGGTAGCCGGCCGTCCGGAAGCACCAGGGTGAGCGGCGCCGTCAACATGGCGGCGAGCCGCGGCGGCGCCTGCCACGCGGCATCGCGGGCGCGCAGGAAGGCGGCGGTGGTCAGCAGCGCCGCCACGGTGTAGTAGTGATAGCTCGACGAGCCCTCCCACCACATCCCGTCACGGCAGGTGCCGGCCTCGATCTGGTGGTGGAAGCCGAATTCGCCATGTATGGCCTGGTCGCGGATCGCGTCGTTGCCGGTTACCGTTGCCGCCGCTGCCAACGCCGCGATATGCCAGCACTCGATGTTGTGTACACGCCGGAATCGATTCTCGTCGAGGTGAGCAATCGCTTTTCCGAACAGGTCGCGCTCCGCCATGGTGCGGTGCGCGTCGTCGAGATCAGCGGCCACGAGATCGTAGCAGCGTGCGAGCCGGACGACCAGGTTCGCTTCGTCGAGGGACTGGTAGGTCGCCTTGCCGCGCCCGTCACCCGCGGCGGAACGGACGGAGCCGACAGGGTAGTGCGGGTAGCGCCGGGCATAACCGGTCAGAATCGCCACAGCGCGCCGTAGGCAGCGCGCGTCTCCCGACAGGCGCCAGCGCAGGGCGAGCAGCACCGCCGCGCGTCCGAGCAGCAGGTTGGCCCCGAATCGCCACGCGGCGTCGAAGCGGCGGCCGGACAGCAGTTGCCCGTCCACGGGGCAGCGATGGAGCCGCGGCTGCCCCGGATCGAAGTGCAACTCGATTGCGTGGTGCGGGCAGAAATAGTCGTGATAGTACCCGGCCGGCTGGTCCGGGGGTTGCAGATCCAGGGCCAGGAATGCATCGGTTTCCTTGGCCAGCCGCCGCCAGGCAGCCTGCAACGGCGTCGCGCGAGTGCGCCGGAGCGCCCGTTGCAACGTTGCCGAGTCGACCAGCAGGGGCTGGTGGCGGTGGTAACCGAGTGGATGCTCGACCGGTGCGCTCATGCTGGTGCCGGGGTGCGCATCAGCGTGACTGTTCGAGAAGCTGCGCAATGATCTCGCGCCCGAAGCGGTACGTGGTGTTGCAGAACAGGCACGTGGTTACCACCGGCAGCGGGCCGCGTTCGAGGATGTCTTCCAGTTCGCCGCGTGGCAGTGCGGCCAAGTGGCGGCGAAAGCGATCGGCACTGCAGTGGCACATGAACAGCACGCGGCGGCGGGCGAGGATCACGGGCTGATGCGCGCCGAACACCCGCTCGAGCAAGTCCGGCGGTTCCTCGCCGCCGGCGAATGCCGCGCCGATCGCCGACTCGTCGCGCAGGCGCCGTTCCACTTCGCGCACGCTCGCGTCGCGGGCGCCCGGCAGCGCCTGGATGAAGACTCCCCCGGCGCCGGTCGGGTGGCCGGCGTCGTCGAAGGATACGCTCAGGTTCAGCGCGCTCGGTGTCTGCTCGGAGGTGGCGTAGTAGTATGCCAGGTCTTCGGCGAGGCTGCCGTAACGCATGTCCACGACGCCGGTGAAGGGGCTCGCCCCGCCGCGCAGGCGCTTGGTCACCGCCAGGGTGCCGGGGCCGGCGCCGAACAGATCGCGCAGCCGCGGCACGCCGGCGTCGGCCTGCACGGGGATCGGGTTCCGGCTCAGGTAGCCGCGCACCTCGCCGTGAGCGCTCCCCTCGACGGCAAGCCCGCCGATCGGCCCCGAACATTCGATTCTGACGGTGAGACTCTCGGGCGACTTCAGGTTGACGCACATCATGCCGGCCGCCACGTACGCTTGTCCGAGCACCAGCGTCTCCAGCGGACCGAGGTCATGGTTGGCGCGCATCTCCCCCACCATCCGGGTGGCGTGCAACACGGCGCCACGGATCTGGCCGGAATCGAGCAGGAACTGGTAGAGCTGATCGCGGCGGTGCGCACGGAGTCGAATCGCAGGCGTGTCGCCCGGCAGGGATCGCTTCTCCATGGTACCTCAGCGCGGGCTCGCGGCCGCCCGAGGACACGCCGTGCGACCGCCGCCGGAAGCGCCGGCACCGCCGATCGGGTGAGATTTCATCGCCGCATCATAACCTGCAACGGCAGACCGTGGGCGGCATACCGCGAAGCCACGTCCCGAGCATTCGCTCGGGCAAGGGTCAGACCGGCGGCCGCTGCGCTCGCGGTGTCCTTGCGGCCGGGTCTGCGGGGCGACTTTCGCGGCCCTGCGCCTTCTCTGTCCCGACCGGCGGGCGGCGCCGTCGTCATGGCCGTGAACACCAGCGTATGAGCGGGCACTCGGCAATCAGAGTATACACTCACAGCGAGATCAGGGCCGAGAAATCCTCGTCTTGGGCGCCTCAGGGGCGGATTTCGGCGGCAAAACCTGCACAGAGGGTCAAGAATGACGTGAAGCGGGTCGAAATAGACAACGACGATAACCGGTGGATTCCGATCTGCAATGATGAGCCGACACCACTCCCGGGGGACCGTAGACGCGGGAAAACGGCGATTGCCGCCTCTCGTGCGCGGCGCAACTAGTGCGCGCGCACCTGTTGCTCGCGCGATTGTTGCGCGCGCAGTTGCTGAACGTCGTGCGCACGGCGCACATGCCCCGGATTCGCCGGTCACAGCCTCGACCGGCACCCTCGCCAGGTCTGCGGCCACCACGTTCGAGGCCGCCCGGCGCGTGTGCGCAGCGCTGGTCGTCCTGGCCGCGTTCCTCGCTGCGGTTGCGCCAGCCGTTGCCGAGCCGGTCGAAGCCACCGGTGAGGCGGCTGTCTTGCGCGCCGTCGAACGGACCGATGAGATGCCGCGCCACCCTTCTGCCGTCGCCGAGGGACCCACACGTGTCGTCCTGTCGTGGCTGGCTCCCGCGGCTGCCGACGCAGCGGCGATTACCGGCTATGGCATCCAGTTTTCCGATGACGGCGGCGCCCACTGGGCCATGCTGCCCTCGGTTGACCGGCGCATCACCTCGTTCGTCCACACCGTGGGGCTGCGCCCGAATGCCTCGCTTCTCTATCGCGTCTTCTCCATCAGCGAGGAGGGGGCGGGTCCGGCAGCGGTCGTGAGCGCCGCCACGCCGGCCCTGGCGATGCCGCGGATTGTCGACGTGAAGGTCACCACCGACGAAGGTACCACCCGCTGGTATCCGCCGCGGCGCAACATCGTCGTGACGGTGCGGTTCGACCAGGCGGTGTCCGTGCACACCGAGCTTGGCACTCCGCGGGTGATCCTCACGTTGGGGCGCCCGCCGCACCGCCAGTCGGGATACGCGAGTGATTACTCGGGCGGTTCGGGTACCGATCGGCTGACCTTCCGCTACCCGGCAGACTGGAGTCAGGACCTGCGCGACGTCGAGATCGGCCCCGACGCCCTGCACCGGAGCGGTGCCCGCATCACCAACGTCCACGCCAGCCACGGCGCGAGCCTGGCGCACGGCCCGGCGACGCTCCGGGAACTCGACCAAGTAGATCCTCGGTCCGACACTGTCCTGGTGATGGGCACGCACCCGCCGACTCCGGCTCCGGCGAGTCCCGATCCGGACCTGCGGATTGCCGAGATTGCGAGGTACGACTCGAGCGGCAGCTCGGGGGTCGCGGCCATGCTCACCGCCGCCGGCGCGCTGGTCGCCCGAACCGAGCTCTCGCGCCAGTTGGAGCTGGCCGCCCGAGACGAGACCGCGCGCCAAGTGGAGCTGGCCGACGGGCGAGGGGAGCTGGAGCGCACCAGCGATTCGACTTCCGGTGCGGGCCGCGACAGTTCACTTGCAGAGGTGGCCGTGGGTCTTGGCAACGGCGTTGGACGCCGCGCCGCAGCCAACGCCCCCAGGGCGCTCAGGCTGAGTTCCTATGGCTTGACGCAAACGAGAGTCACCCTCTTCTGGTACGGCATCGGCCAAGGCGGGGATCCTGACGACTATCTGATCGAATACTCCGACGATGCGGGTACGACGTGGGTGAATCTGCTTGGCTACGATGACCAGGACAACGACGTCTACCGTCCTGCTTCCGAGGGCAGGCAGTACGAAGACACCGGCATCGCGCCCGGAACCAGCCGCTCCTATCGCGTCACGGCGCGCAACAGCGGCGGGGTCAGGACGTCGAACGAGTTGAGCATAACGACGAAGCAGATGGTGGCCGTTCCTGCATGTGCGGGCGCCGTCTGGTCCACGGAAATCAGCGTGGGAACGCACCAGAACGGCTCCGAGGGATTCACCAAGGATGCCGGCACGTCCTCGAACTTCGGCTCAGTCAACGACGCCGACTTCGCGTTCCGCGGAGCCACGCATGTCTTGGTGCAGGCGTACTTCATCAAGGACAGGCCGGGTTACAACGTTGGCTTCGCGCACGGTCCGGACGAAGAGGACGGCTGGGACGGGTTGACGTTCCACATCGGCGGCGTGGCGCTCCCGCTCGCCGATGCGTACGCGGCCACCCGGCAACAGAGCACTGTCCACAGTCAGTATCGCGCGTACGCATGGAAGGGCAGTCAATACTCCGGCACGTTCGATTACGAACTCGATGACTGGGTCAAGGTGTGCCTGGTCGATGATCGCCCCCAAGTGACGCTGACTCTGACGCCGGACTCGATTTCCGAGGACGGCGCGAGCAGCACCGTCACCGCAACCGTGCCAACTGCTTCGGATACGCCGTTCACGGTCACCGTATCGGCGGCGCCCGATTCGCCGGCCGTCGATGCCGACTTCTCCCTGAGCACCAACAGGATCCTGAGTTTCGCCGCCAACGCCACCGAGAGCACCGGCACCGTGACCATCACCGCCGTGAACAACAGCGTCGATACGCCCGACAAGACCCTCCAGGTCAAGGGCGAGCTGTCGAGCGGAACGGACCTGCGCGCCCCCGGCGATGTCGCCCTCACGATCACCGACGACGATGCTGCCCCGGAACTCACCCTGTCGGTGAGTCCGGCGACGATCGCCGAAGACGGCGGCGAGGCCACCGTCACGGTCAGCACCGCCGGCTCCACCTTTGCCGCGCAACAGGTCATCACGCTCACTCTCGCGGGGACCGCGACGAAGGGAACTGACTACAGCGTAGCGGCGGAGACGCTGACACTGGCCATGGGTGAGCGCTCGGTTTCGACGACGATCACCGCCATCGATGACGCCGCCGACGAGAGCGACGAGGCGATCCTGGTCACGGCGGCCCATGACGGCGGCACGGTCGGCAGCGAGCAGCGGATCACCATCGCCGACACGTTGAGCGCTACCGTGAGCGGGCCCTCGGACGGTGTGAACGAAGGCGACGACGCGGAGTTCACGGTCACCCTCGCCGGCGGCACGAGCACCGCGGACGTGGAGGTGAACTACTCGGTGGACGGGGACTCGACGGCGACGTCGGGCGCGGACTACACGGCGCCGAGCGGTAAGCTGACGATCACGGCGGGAGCGAGCAGCGGAACAATCACGATCGAGACCAGGACGGACCAGGTGCTCGATCCGGGCGAGACGGTGGTGGTGGTGCTGAGTTCCGCTACGACAACCACGCGCACGGTGAACGTGGACGGCACGGCCAAGGTGTCGGCCACGATCGTGGAACAGGGCATGGAGACGGTGTCGGTGGGTCCGGTGCTGGTGGCGGACGACGACCAGACGCCGGAGGATGAGACCGACGACAAGTCGAGCGTGGCGGAGGGCGAGACGGCGAGCTTCGTGGTGACGCTGAGCGGCGAGGTGTCGGGCACGGTGAACGTGACCTACACGACGGCGAACGGGACGGCGGAGGCCGGCGCCGGCAAGGACTACACGACGGCGAGCGGGACGCTGCAGTTCACGACGGGACAGACCGGCAAGACGGTCGAGGTGACGACGCTGGAGGACACGCGCAACGAGGCGGACGAGACCTACACGTTGACGCTGACCGGCGTGACCGGGGTGAGCGGAGTGAGCCTGGGCACGGCGAGCGCCACGGGAACGATCGAGGACGACGACCCACTGACGGCGGCGCTGGGCACGCACACGGCGAACGTGGCGGAAGGGTCCGATGCGACGTTCGAGGTGGACCTGAGCGGCGGCACGAGCACCGCAGCGGTGGAAGTGAGCTACGCGGTGGACGCGAGCTCGACGGCGGCGTCCGGCGCGGACTACACGGCACCGAGCGGCACGCTGACGATCGCGGCGGGAGACAGCAGCGGGACGATCACGATCGAGACGCTGACCGACCAGGTGCTCGATCCGGGCGAGACGCTGGTGGTGAAGCTGACCTCGGCGACGACCGGCACGCGCACGGTGACGGTGGACGCCACCGCGACGAAGACGACCACGATCGGCGACTCGGGCATGGAAACGGTGTCGGTGGGTCCGGTGCTGGTGGCGGACAACGACCAGACGCCGGAGGACGAGACCGACGACAGGTCGAGCGTGGAGGAGGGCGAGACGGCGAGCTTCGTGGTGACGTTGAGCGGCGCGGTGTCGGGCACGGTGAACGTGACCTACACGACGGCGAACGGGACGGCGGAGGCCGGGGCCGGCAAGGACTACACGACGGCGAGCGGGACGCTGCAGTTCACGACGGGACAGACCGGCAAGACGGTCGAGGTGACGACGCTGG
Source organism: Spirochaetia bacterium (assembly GCA_965208575.1). GTDB lineage: Bacteria > Spirochaetota > Spirochaetia > SZUA-6 > Bin103 > Bin103. The sequence goes on from CBDBOV010000005.1 coordinate 1,186,244, forward strand.
AGGACACGCGCAACGAGGCGGACGAGACCTACACGTTGACGCTGACGAACGTGACCGGGGTGAGCGGAGTGAGCCTGGGCACGGCGAGCGCCACGGGAACGATCGAGGACGACGACCCACTGACGGCGGCGCTGGGCACGCACACGGCGAACGTGGCGGAAGGGTCCGATGCGACGTTCGAGGTGGACCTGAGCGGCGGCACGAGCACCGCAGCGGTGGAAGTGAGCTACGCGGTGGACGCGAGCTCGACCGCGACGCCGGAGGACGACTACACGGCGCCAAGCGGCACGCTGACGATCGCGGCGGGAGACAGCAGCGGGACGATCACGATCGAGACGCTGACCGACCAGGTGCTCGATCCCGGCGAGACGCTGGTGGTGAAGCTGACCTCGGCGACGACCGACACGCGCACGGTGACGGTGGACCAAACGGCGACGAAGACGACCACGATCGGCGACTCGGGCATGGAAACGGTGTCGGTGGGGCCGGTGCTGGTGGAGGACAACGACCAGACGCCGGAGGACGAGACCGACGACCGGTCGAGCGTGGAGGAGGGCGAGACGGCGAGCTTCGTGGTGACGCTGAGCGGCGAAGTATCGGGCACGGTGATCGTGACCTACACGACGGCGGACGGCACGGCGGAGGCCGGCGCCGGCAAGGACTATACGACGGCAAGCGGGACGCTGCAGTTCACGACGGGACAGACCAGCAAGACGGTCGAGGTGACGACGCTGGAGGACACGCGCAACGAGGCGGACGAGACCTACACGTTGACGCTGACGAACGTGACCGGGGTGAGCGGAGTGAGCCTGGGCACGGCGAGCGCCACGGGAACGATCGAGGATGACGACCCACTGACGGCGGCGCTGGGCACGCACACGGCGAACGTGGCGGAAGGGTCCGATGCGACGTTCGAGGTGGACCTGAGCGGCGGCACGAGCACCGCAGCGGTGGAAGTGAGCTACGCGGTGGACGCGAGCTCGACCGCGACGCCGGAGGACGACTACACGGCGCCGAGCGGCACGCTGACGATCGCGGCGGGAGACAGCAGCGGGACGATCACAATCGAGACGCTGACCGACCAGGTGCTCGATCCAGGCGAGACGCTGGTGCTGAAGCTGACCTCGGCGACGACCGACGCGCGCACGGTGACGGTGGACGCCACCGCGACGAAGACCACCACGATCGGCGACTCGGGCATGGAAACGGTGTCGGTGGGGCCGGTGCTGGTGGAGGACAACGACCAGACGCCGGAGGACGAGACCGACGACCGGTCGAGCGTGGAGGAGGGCGAGACGGCGAGCTTCGTGGTGACGCTGAGCGGCGAGGTGTCGGGCACGGTGAACGTGACCTACACGACGGCGGACGGGACGGCGGAGGCCGGGGCCGGCAAGGACTACACGACGGCGAGCGGGACGCTGCAGTTCACGACGGGCGAGACCGGCAAGACGGTAGAGGTGACGACGCTGGAGGACACGCTGAACGAGGCGGACGAGACCTACACGTTGACGCTGACGAACGTGACCGGGGTGAGCGGAGTGAGCCTGGGCACGGCGAGCGCCACGGGAACGATCGAGGATGACGACGCGTTGACGGCGGCACTGGGCACGCACACGGAGGAGCCCACCGAAGGCGCTGCCGCGACTTTCGCGGTCGATCTGAGCGGCGGCACAAGCACGGCGGAGGTGGAGGTGAACTACGCGGTGGACGAGGACTCGACGGCCACCTCCGGGACCGACTACACGGCGCCGAGCGGGATACTGACGATCACGGCCGGAGCGAGCAGCGGCACGATCACCATCGAGACCAGGACGGACGCGGTGGTGGATCCCGGCGAGACGGTGGTGCTGAAGCTGACCTCGGCGACGACGGCGGCGCGCCCGGTGACGGTGGACGACTCGGTCGAGAAGACGGCCACGATCAAGGACTCCAATTCGGTGACCGTGTCACTGAAGGGATTCACGCCCCCAAAGCAGAACTCCCTGACGCCGAATTTGGACGGGGTGGAGAACGCGCAGGGCCGCGCTCTGGTGCGATCGGGTGGACTGCGCAAGTCGTCGGAGTCGGAGCAAGAACAGTCCACGACCTCGGTCGAGGAAGGCGAGACGGCGCGGTTCATCGTCGAGCTGTCCGGCCTGGTGGCAAGCATGGTGACCGTCACCTATGGGACGACCGACGGGACCGCGGATTCCACCGGATCCGACCCGGACTACACGGCGGCGAACGGAACGCTGAAATTCGGCGCGGGCGATACCATCAAGACGATCGAGGTCGCGACCCTGGAGGACCTCCTGAACGAGCCGGACGAGACGTTCACGGTGACGCTGACCGGATTGACCGGGCCCGACGGAGTGAACATGGGAACGGCCACCGGCACGGGAACGATCGAGGACGATGACCCGCTGACGGCGGCGCTGGGAACGCACACCGAGAACGTGGCGGAGGGCAGTGCCGCGACCTTCGAGGTGGATCTGAGCGGAGGCACGAGCACCGCGGACGTGGAGGTGCGCTACGCGGTGCACGGCGACTCGACGGCGACCTCCGGGACCGACTACACGGCGCCAAGCGGAACGCTGACGATCGCGGCGGGAGAGAGCAGCGGAGCGATCACCATCGAGACCAAGCCGGACGAGGTGCTCGACCCAGGCGAGACGGTAGTGGTGGTGCTGAGTTCCGCGACCACGGCGGCGCGCACGGTAACGGTGGATGGCACGGTCAAGAAGACGGCCACGATCGCGGAGCAGGGCACGGCGACGGTGTCGGTGGACGCCGTGCTGGTGGAAGACGACGACCAGACGCCGCACGTGGACGAGTCGGACGACAAGTCACGGGTGGCAGAGAGCGAGACGGCGAGCTTCGTGGTGACGTTGAGCCGCACGGTGTCGGGCACCGTGAGCGTGGACTACACGACGGCGGACGGAACGGCGGAATCCGGGACCGGCAAGGACTACACCACCGCGAGTGCAACGCTGCAGTTCTCTACCGGTGACCTCAGCAAGACGATCGAGGTGACGACCCTCGATGACAGTCTGAACGAGCCGGACGAGACGTTCACGGTGACGCTGTCGGGGTTGAGCGCACCGACCGGAGTGAGCCTGGGAAAGACGACCGCGACCGGAACGATCGAGGATGACGACCAGTTGACGGCGGCGCTCGGAACGCACACCGAGCACGTCGCGGAGGGCGATGCCGCGACCTTCGAGGTGGACCTGACCGGAGGTACGAGCACCGCGGACGTGGAGGTGAACTACGCGGTGGACACGAGCTCGACGGCGATCCTCGGGACCGACTACACGGCGCCGAGCTGGAAGCTGACGATCGCGGCGGGAGAGAGCAGCGGAACGATCACCATCACTACCAGGCGGGACCATGTGGTGGAGCCCGACGAGACGGTGGTGCTCAAGCTGACCTCCGCGACGACGGCGGCGCGCCCGGTGACGGTGGACGACACGGCCAAGAAGACGGCCACGGTTACCGACGCGACAGCCAACGTGCGCCCGGGTTCCGGGACCACCGCCGCCGCCCCGCCGGCCGCCGCGCCGGACGCGCCGCCCGGCGTGACGGTGTCCCCGGTCGCGCTCGAGCTCAGGAAGGGCGGCAGCAGCAAGTCCTACACCCTGAGCCTGCAGAGCGAGCCGGAAGGTGAGGTGACCATCGACATCGACGGTCCGGGCGCCGGCGTTCAGGTGTCGCGCACCCGGGTGATCTTCACGCCGCAGACCTGGAGCTCGCCACAGACGGTGGCGGTCAGTGCGACGGAAAATGCCCGCGAGGGTACGACGGTCAGTATCACCCACACGGTGAGCGGCGCCAACTACGATGGCTTGCCGGCAAGCCCGGTGACGGTCACCATCCAGGAGGAGGCGGGCGTGACCCTCGGCCTGGAGCCCCGGAGCAACACCGGTACCCAGGGCGGCGGCGCGACGGCGGCCGACAAGACGCGCATCGAGGGCGAGACTGCGAGATTCTTCGTGCAGCGCACCACCACCTCGGCCCCGGAGCTGGCCATCGGCGTCACGGTGACTCAGGAGGGCGACTACCTCGCGGGCCCCGTGCCGGCCATGGTCAGGTTGATGCCCGGGGAGAACAGGAAGTACATCGACATCCACCTGGAAGACGACGCAATCCCCGAGCCTGACGGCTCGATCAGCGTGACGATCGCCTGCGACTGCACCGTGGTTGACGGCACCATGAAGGTGAATGTATTGAACAACGACGCGGAGTTCGCCGTCGCCGACGCCGAGGCCGTGGAGAGCGCGGGCCAGATCTCGTTCACGGTGCGCAAGGCAAGCGCGCTCGGCGTGGCGATGGAGCTGCTGTACGAGACCGTTGACGGCACCGCCGCGGCCGGCAAGGACTATGAACAGCCGGCCGAGGGTGCCAGGGTGACGATCCTGCCGCACCAGGAGCGGGTTACCCTGACCATTCCGGTCACCGACGACGCCCTGGTGGAGGACGACGAGTCGTTCCGGCTGCGGGTGTATCACCCGCGCGATGCAGATGTCGACGACACCGCTACCGGTACCATCGTGGATGACGACTCGGCGGTGGCGAAGGCGTGGCTGTCGCGCTTCGGACGCACCGTGGCAAGCCACGTGGTGGAGGCGGTGGACGCCCGGCTCACCGGCGAGCTGGGGCCGGTGACGCAGGTAACGCTCGGCGGCACGATGCTGCCTTCCGACCCGCCGCCGGTGCAGCCTGTGCAGCCTCTGCAACCGGATGCGGTGGCGGCGATGCCGCACACCAGCATGGACGCCGGGGCATTTCTGGCCGGCAGCTCGTTCCAGGTGCTGGCTGCCGGCGCCGGCCTCGACGGGGCAGTGGGAACCGGGCTGACCATGTGGGGTCGCGGCGCGGCCACCGGCCTGCAGGGCGAGGACGAGACGGTCTCCCTGACGGACGGCCAGGTCGGCACCGGCACCGTCGGCGTGGACTACGACTGGGGCGGCATCCTGGCCGGCCTGGCGGTAGCCTACAGCGGCGGTGGCGCGGACTATCGACTCACCGGCGGCGCTGCCCGGTCCGACCGCGCGGCGAGCTGGCTGATCAGCGCGCACCCGTACGCCCGCGCGCAGATTGTTGGCGACCGGCTGACCGCGTGGGGCCTGCTCGGCTACGGACTCGGCCGGATGACCCTGGCCGAGGACGCGCAGGACGAGGACAGCGGCATCTCGTTGATCATGGGCGCCATGGGGCTGCGCGGCGTGCTGTCGCCGGAGACCAACCGGCTCGGCCTGTCGGTGAAGTCGGATGCGTTCATGACCAGCCTGACGGCAGGCGAAGACGCGGCGGTACAGACCGGCGCGCATCGCGCCCGGCTGTTGGCGGAAGGCACCTACCGGATCGACGTCGGCGCGGGCGGCTTGCTGGTGCCCAGGCTGGTGACCGGCGTGCGCTACGACTTCGGCGACGTGGAGACCGGCTTCGGCGCCGAGATGGGCGGCGGCGTGACCTACACCTATCCGGACTGGGGGCTGACCGCGGCGGCCAATGTGCGCGTGCTGCTGACCCACGAGGACAGCGGCTTCGAGGAGTGGGGCGGCGGCGGGTCGCTGCGCGTTACGCCGGGAGCAGCCGGACGCGGCCCGACGGTGGCGGTCAACACTTCGCTGGGCGTGCCCGCGAGCGGAGCGCAGCGCCTGTGGACGAGCGGGGTGGTGTTGCGCCCGGCGCCGTCGGCGGCAACCGCGCCGGGAGCGAACATCGACGCCGAGATGGGCTACGGGCTGGCCGTGGCCGACGGCGGCGGGATGCTTACCCCCTACGTCGGCATGGCGGTGTCGGAGAAGGGAGCCCGCGCGTTCCGTCTCGGCAGCCGCCTCAGCATCGGCCCCTCATTCAGCCTGAGCGTGCAGGGCGAACGGCGCGAGGCGACTGCCGGCGACGCAACGCACGGCGTGTCGGTGAGCGGCGCCCTGGGCTGGTAGGGCGCCGCTGCCGGCGACTCAGTCGCCGTAGCGGGCGCGCAGCGGCGGCGACAGCCGCAGCATCCACTGCATGCGTTCCAGGTGGTCGAGCCACTGCTCCACCTCGGCGCCGACTTCCGCCTCCGGCGGCGGCACCAGGCCGACATCGCAGGCCGCGCCGAGTTCGCGCTGCGCCTTGCGGCGGTAGGTCACCAGCATGCGGTCGCCGGTGCGGCCTACCTCGAAGAAGTCCTCCGACAGGCACACCGTCACCGGCACCCGCAGCGCTCCCAGGATGCGCAGTTCGTCGGCCAGCTCGCTGTCGTCGACCCGCTCCGCGAACCGGAGGTCGACCACCCGTGCGCCGGCAGCCTCGTTCGCGGCGTCGGCCAGGTGGCGCAGAATCGGGCCCTGGCGCACGCAGTCGCCGCACCAGATGCCGCTGTAGCACAACAGGTTGGTGCGCCGAGTGAACTGGCCGAGGCGCTGCCGCTGCGCACCGTCCACCTGCACGCGAGCGTCCATGGTCCGCCACCGCTTGCGATGGTTGTCCGGGCCGGAAGCGAGATACTCGTCGTAGGGCAGCGCGCTCTCGAAGCTGGTGCGCCAGAACGCCTGGCGTATGTCGCGGTACTTGCCGTCGTTGGAATCTGCCATGCCCGCCATCATAGCGCACAACGCTCCGCGCTTGGGACGAGCCGCGCGGCGTCCCGCGGGCCGCGCGTCCGCCTATGCGTGCGGCTGTCGCGCAGCGCCGTGCGTCGCCCATCGCGCGCCGTCCCGGTGTGGTTTCGTTGGCGGGTCGGCTATGCGTGCGGCGGTTGCGCGGCGCCGTGCGACGGGATGCGGTGCACCGGCTCCGGGTAGGCCGGGTGGAACGCCGATTGGCTTCGCGAGCGCGCGCGTACCGGGGTGGCCGCGTGTTCCCGGCTCAGCGCCGCGGCCGCTTCCGCCACCGCCCGGTCGATGAGCCCCTCCAGCGCGCCGGCGTCCATCTCCACGCGTGCGTTCACGATCAGCGTGACCCGGCCGCCGGCGAGGTTCGGCAACTGCGAACGCCATGCGCTGCTCGACACCTCGCCGCCGTCCTCCAGGTCGGCGCCCGTAACGCTCACCTTCGCGTCGCGGTAGTGGTCGCGCACCAGGAACTTGAGATGGCCGACGGCGCCGCCGCGGTCGCGCAGCGCGGCGACCACCCGTTCGATCACCGCACGTGCCGCGTCCGTGGTGCGCCCCTCGACGCCGGCCAGCTCCACCTCGCGGTCACTCCAGGCCAGCGCCGCCTCGGCGGCGCCGTAGCGGTCGTAGTCCACCTCCACGCCGGCCAGCAGCGCGTCCGCGGGCCGCGGCGCGCCCGGCGCCGCGGCGCCGGACGGAACCGCCGCGTCCGAGGCGTCCGAGGCGTCGATGTGCCGCATCCAGGCGGCGACGCCCGCCGCGCTGCGCGAGTCCTGCACCAGCAGCCGCCGTCCCGGCAAGCCGGCCTGCAACACGTCCCGCAGCCCTTCCGCTCCTCCCCACTCGGCGGCAACCAGGTCCGCGCGGGAGGCGACCAGCAGCGGCGCCTCCGCCAACTGGCGCTCGAACAGGTAGTCCAGCGCCGGGTTGGTCCACGGCAGCGGGCGGCCCGCCAGGTAACCGGCCAGCAGGCGCGCGTCGGCCAGCACGGTCAGCGTCACCGCCTGCAACGCCACCTCGCGACGCCGCAGCAGCGGGTTTACCACCGTGCGCGCGATGTCCACGCAGGAGCCCACCGCCTCGGCGAACACGTGCTCGGCGCCGTCCTCCGCCAGCGCTGCGACGCGCTCCACCAACTCCGGGTAGCGGCAGCAGAAGCAGCCGCCGGTGACCTCCGCGACCGCCGCCGCGGTGCCGGCCAGCGCGCCGGTGTCGACCAGCATCTCGCCCTGGTCGTTGGTCACTACCGCCGCCCGCCGGCCGCGGTCGCGCAGCAGTTCGCAGGCGCTGCCGATTGCCGTGGTCTTACCGCTGCCCAGAAACCCGCCGACCAGGTGCAGTTGCACGCGCCGATTGTGCCCGGTGAGCGCCTCCGGGGTCAAAGCCATCCCAACGGGGCCTGTCCGGAGGCGCGCTATCTGCTATGGTGCAGCCTGAGAAATGGGCGATTCGAACGACTCCTTCCTGGCGTCCCTGGATCCGACCGCCATGGCCGACTGGCAGATCAGCGCGGCCGCCGAACCGCACATGAAGCGGGTGCAGCAGCTCGGCGCGGAGTTGGGGTTACAGCCCGACGAGGTGCTTCCGTTCGGCCACTACGTCGGCAAGCTGGACTACGCGCGCGTGCTCGAACGGCTCGATGCCCGCCCGAACGGAAGGTACGTGAACGTCACCGCCATCACGCCGACCCCGCTCGGCGAGGGCAAGACCACCACCACCATGGGGCTGGTCGAGGGCCTGGCGGCGATCGGCAAGCGGGTGATCGGCGCCATCCGGCAGCCATCCGGCGGCCCAACCTTCAACATCAAGGGCTCTGCCGCCGGCGGCGGGCTGGCGCAATGCATTCCGCTCACTGACCTCAGCCTGGGTCTGACCGGCGACATCGACGCCATCACCAACGCCCACAACCTGGCCATGGTGGCGCTTACCAGCCGTCTCCAGCACGAGGCCAACTACGGCGACAAGACCCTCGCGCGCAAGCAACTGCGCCGCCTCAACATCGACCCGCGCAAGGTGGCGGTGGGATGGGCGATCGACTTCAGCGCCCAGGCGCTGCGCGAGATCGTCATCGGCCTCGGCGGCAGGATGGACGGCCTGATGATGCAGAGCGGCTTCCAGATCTCGGTGTCGTCGGAGGTGATGGCGATCCTGGCGGTGGCCGCCGACCTGGCCGATCTGCGAGCCCGCCTCGGCCGCATGGTGGTCGCGTACGCCAGGAACGGCAGCCCGGTCACCACCGCCGACCTGGAGGTGGACGGCGCCATGACGGCGATCATGGCGAAGGCGATCAACCCCAACCTGATGCAGACCATCGAGGGGCAGCCGGTGTTGGTGCATGCCGGCCCGTTCGCCAACATCGCCATCGGCCAGTCCTCGGTGATCGCCGACCGGGTAGGCCTCAAGCTGGCCGATTACCACGTCACCGAGAGCGGTTTCGGCGCCGACATCGGCTTCGAGAAGTTCTGGAACCTGAAGTGCCGGATGAGCGGACTGGTGCCCGACTGCTCGGTGGTGGTGTGCACCATCCGCGCCCTGAAGATGCACGGCGGCGGCCCGCGAGTGGCACCGGGCAGGCCGCTGGACCGCGCCTACACCGAGCGCGACACCGGCCTGGTGGAGCGCGGGGTGGCGAATCTGTTGGCGCACCTGGAGACGGTGCGCAAGAGCGGGGTGGCTCCGGTGGTGTGCATCAACCACTTCCACACCGACACCGAGGAGGAGGTGGCGGTGATTCGAGAGGCGGTGGCGGCCACCGGTGCGCCGTGCGTGGTGAGCCGGCATTGGCGGTACGGCGGCGCCGGCGCGCGCGAGCTGGCGGAGGCGGTGGTGGCGGCGTGTGAGCAGCCGTCCGCGTTCCGGTTCCTGTACGAGGACGCGGTGCCGCAGCGCGAGCGGATCGAGCGCATCACCCGCGAGGTCTACGGCGGCGCCGGTGTCAGCTATCAGCCGCAGGCGCTGGCGAAGCTGGAGGCGGTGGAACAGGATCCCGAACTGGCGAAGCTGGGCACCTGCATGGTGAAGACCCAGCTCAGCCTGAGCCACGACCCGGCGCTGAAGGGCCGGCCCACCGGCTGGACGCTGCCGGTACGCGACCTGCTGCTGTACCGCGGCGCCGGGCTGGTGGTGCCGGTGGCCGGCGACATCAAGCTGCTGCCGGGCACCGCCTCCGACCCCGCCTTCCGCCGCATCGACGTCGACCCCCGCACCGGCCGCGTCCAGGGCCTGCACTGAAAGGAGGTGCGGAGGATGGCAACGTCCGGACGGTGGAGTTACCCTGGCATGGACAAGAAGCTGGCCAGGCGCGCGGCTGTCGCAGCGCAGTCGGGAGACCTGGACGCGGTGCGGGCAGCCGTGGCTCAGGATGGTGCCGTGGCGGGCCACTGGTCGGTGCTGATGAACGCCTGCTTCGGCGGCCACCGTGACGTGGCGGCGTTTCTGATCGCGGCAGGGGCCGATGTCAACGTGCTGTCGCCCAACGCACACCGCTACCGGCCGCTGCATCGCGCCGTGGAGTACAAGAAAACCATGCCCAAGACGCCGGGCCACACCGCCACCGTGCGCCTGCTGCTGGAGCACGGCGCCGACCCGATGCTGCGCGGCACCTGGAACCTGCACAGCGCCGTGGCGGTGGCGGCGTTCGGCTGTACCGAGTTCCTGCCCCTGCTGCTGGAATACTCCCTGCGCGAGCCCGAGCTGTATACCGCGGCGGCGCTGGCACGCCACGATGAGCTGGCCGCTCTCCTGGCCGAGGCACCGGACGCCGCCACGCGCCCCGACGCCGACTCGCGCGACGGGAGCTGGCTGCCGCTGCAGTACTGCGCCCGTTCGGTGGCCGGCACCGAGGAGGAGCGGGTCGCCACCGCGGCGCTGCTGCTTGACCGCGGCGCCGAACCGTCCACCGGGTTGGACTACGCCTGCTGGTCCGACAACGCCGGGATCGTCGATCTGCTCCTGCAACGCGGCGGCCGCCTCGGCGACGACGACACCGTCAACCACCTCGCCTGCGACGGCCAGTTCGCCGTCCTCGACCTGCTGTTGCGCCACGGCGCCGTCGACATGAACGGTACCCGCGGCACCGCCCACCACGGCGGCTACAACCCCCTCGGCTGTGCCGTCAACATGCGCAGCCTCAAGGGGGTCACCTGGTTCCTGGACCATGGCTGCGACCCCAACGAGGTGCAGAGCACGAGCGGCGAAACCGCCCTGCACGTGGCGGTCAACTCCGGCGCCGGCGTGCCCCTGGTGCGCCTCCTGGTAGACCGGGGCGTGAACGTCGATCAGCGCGACGCCGCCGGCCAGACCGCCCTGGACCTGGCTCGCGCCAAGGGCAAGCCGAAGCTGGTGGCGTTCCTGGCGGGAAGTGTGTGACGTAGGCCGAGCATGACCCCAGACGATACCCTGTTTCTGAAGAATTTCTTCCAGAAGGTAATCGAATTTCTGCCGATTGCCGATGATGATGCCAGGTGGCTGGCTGCGATTGCAAATAGCCATCAGGCCGCGCTGGACAGTGCCAACCAGCTTCCGGTCCTGGCGCGCTTTTTGGACACCCACTTGGCACTCTGCTATCGCAATGGAGATGAGTGGTTCGATATACATCCACTCATCGCCGACCAAGTGGATCGGCAGGTTGAGGAATCCCGTGCGCGGTCCAAGACTTGATGGGCAGCGGATGCCGGATTGAGGAAGTCTTGCGATTAGCGCCAAGTGACGAGGTGCACTGGCAGCGGCTGCGCCGGCAGGTTGAGTGGGCGAACGAATTCTGGCTCGGCTTTCTGTTCTGCCAGTCGCCGCAGGTTGCCGCGACCATTCGCGAGCGTGTTGAGCGCCTCCTGAGAGTCAGGGCGCGCACCATCCAAGCGGTGGTGCCGACCAGCCCGGACGAGTTGGGCTCGCTGTTGCCGGTGCTGTTCGACCCTGCGATGGCGGCGCATGGACTGGTCTGGGTCGAAGCGATTCGTGCCGACTCTCCGGAAGTCCCTGCAGACCCGCCGGGCCCGTGGACGGCGGCGTGGGACAAGCTCCTGTTGCTGCTCAACGAGCGGCGCGATGCCCTGGGGCGCCACCTTCAGGGTGGCTTGATGATGGTCGCGCCCATCGACATCAAACCGAGGGCGCGCATTGCCGCCCCCGACGTGTGGTCGATTCGTTCGGTGGTCATGGAACTGCCGGCGCACCCCCAGATGTCCCTTGCCGGTAACCGAAACGGGGCGGGGCCGGCGAGTGACTTGCGCACGGTAGCCGATGAGCCGGCGTCGGCGGCGAGGATGCAGTTTCGGCAAATTGAAGCGTTGCTCGCCAGGGGCGAGGCGGGGCAGGCGACCGAGCTGGCGCGGGAAGCCGTATCCGGTCTGCGACCCGTCTCGGTCCGCCTCTCCGCCGAGGCATTGGAGTGGCTTGGCAGGGCGCGGCGAGCGGCCGGGGACATCGCTGGCGCGCTCGATCACGTATCGGAAGCGATTCAACTGAGGCGTTCGCAGGTTGGCAACGGGGACGCGCTTCCGCCAGTGCAACGCGAGCTGGCCTCCAGCTTGGCACTCGCCGGGAACCTGCATCACGAGACCGGGGACTTGGACAACAGTGACTCCGCTCACCGGGAGTCACTGTCCATACGCAGGCAGTTGCTGCAGACGGAAGGCAAGACGCCGCAGACGCTCGGCGATACGGAAGCAGCGCTGTGTCGCGTGGCCGAGGTGCGAGGCGCGCGCGGCGATCTGGCGGGTGCGGCAGCGGCCTACGCAGAGGCCGTCGCGTTGGTTCGCAAACTGATCGAGTTGGTCGGCGAGGCTCCGCAGGCGCTCTCGGACCTCGTCGCCGCTTTGGACGGCCTTGGGCGGGTTACCCGGCGCAGCGGTGATCTGGCGCGCAGCAGGGCGGCGCACGAAGAGGCGCTCGCCCGGTATCGTCTGCTGTTGGCCAAGACGGAGCCATCGCCGGCGGCGCTGCGTCGGTTAGCGGCGCTCCTCAACAATGCCGGCAACGGGCTGGTCGAGCACGGAGATTACGCGCTGGCGCGGGAGGCATTCGAGGAGGCCGTGGCGCTCAATCGACGATTGCTGGAAGCCAATGGCGAAGCGCTCGACGCGTTACGGGATTTGTCCATAAGCCTCAACGGTCTGGGGAACGCGCACCTGGAGGGACACGACGTAACGGGCGCCGCGACGGCATATCGGGAAGCGCTCGGTCTCCGCAGGCGGGCAGTGGCGATGGAGGAGACGCCGGAGACCCTGCGCGAGGTTGCGTTATCTCTGGACCACGTCGGGTTCGTGCAACAGATGGCGGGGGAGCCGGCGGCGGCCCTGGCTACCCTTGAGGAGTCGCTTACGCTGTTCCGACGATTGCTGGGTTCGCACGGCGAGACACCGCGGGCCCTGCGCGGTCTCTCCGGCAGCCTGGACAGCGTGGGGCGGCTCCGGCGAGAGACAGGCGACTTGACGGGGAGTGTGGACGCACACCGAGAGTCCGTAGCGCTTGCTCGCCGGCTGCTGGGGGAGTTGGGCCCATCACCGGAAACGCTCCGTGACCTGTCGGTCAGCCTGGTGAACGTCGGGACGAGCCAAAGGGAGGCCGGGAGTCTGTCGGCAAGCATTGCAGCATATGAGGAAGCGATTGTGCTGCGGCGTCGCCGGATTGCGGACTATGGAGAGACGCCTGAGGCGTTGGCCGACCTGGCGACGAGTCTTGCCGACCTCGGCCGCGTCATGCGCGACACCAATCGCGAGCAAGCCGCAGCCGCGTTGGGAGAGTCTCTCTCCTTGTTCCGGCGCTGGGAAGAAGTGTTGGGCAAGACGCCCCAGACGATGGGGGAGATCGCCGCCAGACTAGACGGCGTTGCCGCCGCGCGCAGGGACGCAGGCGACTCCGCCGGAGCCGCAGACGCAGCCAAGGAGGCCGAGATCATTCGGCAGCGGGTGCAGTCAATCGGCGCCGGGCTCGCCGAATAGCTTGCGGTCCCAGTCGGCGACCAGTTCGGCGATGACGGCGTCGAGCACCTCGCGGGGGGCGCCGTCGCGCTGCTCGCGCGGGCCCCACTTCCACTGCTCCAGGTACTCGTCCGAGCCGTACAGGCCCTCCTCCATGGCCACGCGGTCGATCTCTTCCTGGTAGCGCGGCGGGAGCTGGCCTGAAATGCGCACTCCGCCGCCGGAGGCGCGCACCTGGGCGGGGATCTGCTGCCACCTGAGGACGCGGTACTCAGCCATCGGTCACCAGCTCTCCCTTGCGGTGCGCGCGGATGAACGACGCGCAGTACCGGTCGCGGCCGAGCAGCAGGTCGGCAGCCATCCGGTAGCGGCGCGAGCCGCGGTCGATGCCGAGCACGCTGTCGATGTGGCTGGTGACCGGGTCGAGGATGCCGCTGTCGGCGCCGGCGTCGATCGCCAGGCGCAGGAACACGTCATTGATCAGGCGCCGCTGGGGCATGCCGAACGACACGTTGCTGAAGCCGCCGGTAATGTGCAGTTCGGCGCCGTAGTGCCGGCGCAGCTCGCGGATGGCGTCCAGGCAGTGGTTGCCGAATTCCTGGTCCACCGCGATCGGGAACACCAGCGGGTCCACGTAGATGTCCGCCGCCGGGATGCCGCGCTGCAGCGCCGCGTCCACCATCCGGGACGCGTTCGCCACCCGTTCGGCGGTGTCGTTCGGCATGCCCGACTCGCCGGCGGCGGTCACGATCACCTGCACGTCGAATTCGCGCGCCAGATCGAGCGCGTCGAGCCGCTCCAGGGAGGCGGAGTTGAGCAGCCCGCGGGCGCCGTCCGCGCCGTCGCTCCATGCCTCCAGCCCGGCCCGGATGATGTCGATGTTGGATGAGTCGATCGACAGCGGCAGGCGGCTCGCACGCCGTATCGTGCGCACCAGCCAGGCCATCGCCGCCTGCTGATCCTCCAGGCGAAGCGAAATCTCGTCCACGTTGAGGTCGAGAAAGTGGGCGCCGGCATCCTCCTGGCGTTGCGCCAGCCGCTGCAGGTAACGGAGCCCCTCGGCCGCCCCCGCGCCGCCCGCCATCGCTTCGCGGACGGCGATCTGCACGTGCTTTACGCGGCCCTCCTCGAAGTCCTGGGTGGTGCGAAACGCATCCGGGATCGGCAGATGGCGCACCTCGCCCGACCTGGTGCGGTAGTTCACCGCCTGCGCACCGCCGGGCAGGTCGCTGATCCGGCTGCCCTTGCGGCGCAGCACGCGGGTCGTGTGGATGTTCTCGCCGATCACGATGAAAGTGTCGTTCATTGCTTGGTCTGTTCCTCGGGTGCCGCGCCCGAACCAGGGTCGGGGCGGTGGGCGAAGTGGTCGCGTCCCAGGTACGTGTTGGTCCAGGCGCTGGTACCGGCAAGGGCGGCGTTCTTGATGATCGCCGGCCCGTCGAGCATGGTGCGTTCCTCGCCGTACGCCTTGAGCCGGTCGTAGGCGCGCGCCCAGATGCACTCCTTGTCGCCGATCTCGCACGTACCCTCGCGAGTGCCCCCGCAGGGGCCGTTGCGCTGGTTCTTGACGCACTGCGACTCCGGGCACAGGTAGGCGATGTCGGGCAGCGAGCAGTCGCCGCAGTCGCGGCAGTCGTACACCGTGGACTTGGCGGCGTGCTCGAGCTTGTGGAACAGCCGGCGGCCGCGCCTCCCGCTCTGCTCGACGGCGCGCGCCAGCTTGCGCCCGGCCTCGAAGCCCGGCGTGTCGGGCGTGAAGACCGCGTCGTGTACCGTGCGGCTCAGCTTGTATCCGAGCGGTACCCGCTGTCGCAGCCGCCCGAGCGCGTCCGGCTGCCGTGACGCCAGGTAGTTGCGGCTTACCTCGCTGCCGCTGGTGCCGGCCAGCTCGCCCGGCTCGAAGTAGTAGAATTCGTCCGGGAAGTGGAAGTGCACGTCGCCGGTGAACTGGCGCCAGTCGTCGGCGCCGAAGCCGGCGGCCATCTGCAGCACGCATTCGATGTCCGCGTGCCGGGTCAGGCCGCCGAGATAGGCGCCGCGGTAGCCGAGACCGCGCGCGATCGCCACCTGCTTGGCGGCCAGTTCCAGGAAGAACGCCTTGCCCTTGTCCGGTGATGCGGCGTGCTTCTCGGCCAGCTCCAGCAACTCCGGCAGCACCACCACGCCGGGAATCCTGCCGGAGGCGAAGAAGCGCGCCGCCGCGCCGCTCAGGACATACACGTTGGCCACCACCGGCACGTCGAGCCGGTGCGCGGCCATGTAGCGCAGCAGCTCGTCCTGTTTGCGGGCGTCCCAGCCGATCTGGCTGATGATGAACCGCGCGCCGTTGGCGATTTTCTTGGCCAGCTTGAAGTACTGCGGCATCACCTCGCGCTCGTGCCGCTTGTGGTTGTTGATCACCGCGCCCAGGAAGAAGCGCGTCGGCGTCAGGGTGCGCCGGCCGGCGCGGATGCCGGCGTTCATGTCCGAGAACATGCGCAGCAGGCCCACCGAATCGGTATCGAACACCGGGCTCGCCTGACCCTGGTAGCCGCCCACCGGATAGTCGCCCGACAGGGCCAGGATATTGTCGAACCCGAGACTCGCGAGCTGCCAGCCGCGGCTCTCCAGGGCATTGCGGTTCCAATCCTTGCAGGACAGGTGAATCACCACCTCCTGACCGCGCGAGATCAGGTCGGTGCCGAGCGCGTCGGCGCCGAACATCGCGTTGCCGCCCGGGTTATCGGTGATCGACAACGCATGTATGTCCTTGTGTTCAACAAGGTTGCGAGCCAAATTGAGCACTCGCTTCCCCGCTCGATCGGTGAGCATGCCGCGCGAGGTGACCAACTCCACCAAGTGCAGAAAGGTATCCGTCCGCTCCAGCAGCGCGCGCAGCGTGCGGGACCCCGGCGTGGTTCGCGGGGCGGGAGTTCGTGCCTCGCGGGCGCTGTTCATCGGGTTGCCAGTCGCGCGGACGGCGTGCGGGTGCATGGCACGCGCACGCTTACCGTTTCCGGGGCAGCCGGGCAGCATTCGCCGTCGCGGCCCGCGGTGCGCCCCAACCACTTCTCCAAAGGCTTCGGACGAATCACCTATCTGGTTGCCTTCAGGGAAAATATCTGAGGGATCGAAGCGTTGTGCGCAGGCAGCCGCCACCAGCCGTCGCGGCAACGCACCATGCCGGGCAGCGCACGGTAGTTGCTGAATGGAAACTCGTGCACGTACTGCAGGCGCAGCCCGGCATCGAGCACGGCGTTCAGAATCTCGGCCATGCTGTGGCGCCATTCGTAGCTCGGCGACGGGATCGTCTCATCGCCCGCGTAGCTGTAGCCGTTGCCGCCGTACCGCGTGCCCGCCGGATCGGGGAAGTAGGGATTGCGGACGCGCAGCTCGGAATCGTCGAGGTTGTCGTCATCGGCGAAGATGTGGCACAGCGGGTGGCCCTCGAACAGGTAGAAGGTGCCGCCCGGCTTCAGGAATCGGGCGGCCACCTCGGCCCAGGCGGTGAGGTCGGGCAGCCACACCAGCACGCCCGAAGCAGTGTACACCACGTCGAACTGTTCGTCGAGCGCCTCCGGCAGGTCGTACACGTTGCTGCAAATGAATCGCGTGTCCAGCCCCAGTTCGGCGCTCAGGCCGCGGGCCAGCTCGATCGCCGCGTCGGAGAAGTCCACTCCCGTCGCCCGTGCGCCGAGCCGCGACCACGACATGGTGTCCATGCCGAAGTGGCATTGCAGGTGCAGCAGGCTCTTGCCGGGTACCGGACCGACCTCCTCGCGCTCGATGTCGTTGAGCGAGATGGCGCCCGCCCTGAACCGGTCCACGCCGTAGAAGTCGGAGGCGGCGTGCACCGGCACGCGTTCGTTCCAGTTCTGCCGGTTCACGGCCAGACGCGGGTCCATGACCAAAGCTACTTCCGGCTTCGGTCTCGCGGCTACCGGCAGCACGGTTTTCGCCTCTGTTCGCCCGCGCTTTACCTGTCCGGCGGCGTCGGAGTACGGTTTCGGCACATGGAACTGCGCAAGAATCGCATCAAGCAGAAGTTGGCGGCCGGCGGGGTGGCCACCGTGGTCAGCGGCATCACCCATCCCGACGACATCGACGCGTTCGGTCCGATCGCCGAGGCCACCGGTGTCGACGGCGTGTGGCTGGAGGGCGAGCACGGGGCGGTGGACGCCGCCGAGCTGGGCAACCTTACCCGCGCCTGCGACATCTGGGGCCTGACCTCGGTGGTGCGTGTCAACGACAACCACCAGGGGCTGATCTACCGTACGCTCGACCGTGGCGCACAGGCGGTGGTAGTGCCGCATGTCAACACGCGCGCGGAAGCGGAAAACGTCGTGGCGGGCGGCAAGTTCGCGCCGGAAGGCAAGCGTGGCATGTACACCAGCCGCCAGTATTACGGCGTGGACGGCTACGTGCACAGCGGCAATGACGAGACCTGCCTGATCGTGCTGATCGAGGACATCGCCGCGCACGCCAACCTGGACGAGATCCTTGCGGTCGATCACATCGACGTGTTCTTCGTAGCGCCGTCCGACTATGCCGCCTCCATGGGCCACATCGGCGAAACCGGCCACCCGGCGGTAAGGGAGAAGATCGAAGACTCGATCCGGCGCATCGCGGCGGCCGGCAAGGTTGCCGGTTCGCTGACCAGCAACGAGGACGTGGCGGACTACGTCGCCATGGGGGTGCGCTTCGTCCTCACGGCAACCAAGGGCTGGCTGCAGGCGGGCGCCGCCGGGTACACCGCGGCGGCACGCGAAGGTTCCTGAACGCGCACGCAGCGGCGGCACGGAGGCTGGCAATGCAGGCGTTGGTTCGCTACGCCCACGTCTATCCGCGCGCACTGGCGCTGATGGAGAGCGGCGCCATCGACGTGCGGCCCCTGATCACCGACACGTTCCCGTTCGCCGACAGCGTGGCGGCATTCGAGTTTGCCGCGGCCATGCCGGAAGCCAGCGTCAAGGCGCAGATTACGCTGCAATGACGCGCTCGGCATTCTGCCGCGTCAGCGTCCGCCGCGGTGTACTTCCAGGCAGGTCATGTGCGACTTGGCAGCGCCGAGCGAGCGCCAGGTGAAGCTGCACTCCGGATAGGCGCGGCCGGCGACGAGCCGGAGCAGGCCGCCGTTGAACCAGTTGACCACCGAGCCGTCATACTTCGCCGGTCCGTGGTAGGACGCATACGGGGCTGCGCCGTCACGGTCGCGGATCATGATGTCGGTTATCTCCAGCACCCCGTGCGGGTGGAGCAGGCCGATCAGTCGCAGACACGCGCCGATGGCACGGTCCGACAGCGGGATGCGCCGGTCCGGTCCCGGTGCCGCCACCTCCGGCGGCAGCGCCCCCGCCGGTGCCTGCCAGGTTGCGACGCTGTCGGGATCGGCTACCTCCACCAGCCGCTCGCGCAGCCTGAGGCCGCTGCCGCGAAATGCGGGGTTGCCGAACAGGTCCTGCCAGAACAGGTACCATCCGCGTTCGCCGTCGGTGGCGCCGTGCGCCGCGAACCTGTCCCGGCGGTGCTCCAGGAAGCGGCCGACGGCGCCGGTGGCAGTGCCTGCCATGCCGCGAAGATCGGTTGCCAGGCGACCGGGGTTCAACCCGTGCCGCGCGGCGAGCCACTCGAGCGCGGCTGCCGGCAGGTACAGGCAGGTGTGCAACTGGTAGTGACGGCCGCCGATCTGCACCAGTTCTTCGCCCGGCAGGTTGTCGAGCAGGTTGGTCAGGTGCGCGCCGAGTATCCGCCCTCGATAAGCCTCCAGCGCGTGTCCCGGCCGCGTCAGGTCGAACGCGAGGTAGTGGACCGAGACCGAGCCGCGCCGCTGTCCGAGGCGCGTGCGGGCACGGCGCAGGGCGCCGGGAGAGCGGTCGGCGACGAGGTAGTCCACGGCCTCCAGCCGTGCGAGGTGGCGAATCATCGTCTCTGCATACCCGGTGTCCGCGGCGCCGACATCGAGGTAGGCGAGCGGCAGTGCCCGCGCCGCGCCGCCGCTGCCGCGTGCGCGGCGCACCCGGGCGCAGAATCGGCGGGCGTGTTCGGCGGTGCGGACCGGGTCGCTGTCCGGCGAGCCGCCGATCGAGTCATGCGCGTTCCGGCCGACGGCGGCCATGTAGGCGGGCAAGTGGTGCCAGAACGCGGCGTTGAAATCCCATATCGGGCTCTCTCCCGCGTTCCCGTAGCCGCCAATGTCGATGCCCGGCGCCTGCAACGGGCCGTCGAGTGCCTCGGCGACGTGGCATGCGAATTCCGCCGGCGATCCTGTCTGGCCC
The DNA here is from genome assembly GCA_965208575.1 of Spirochaetia bacterium. Lineage (GTDB taxonomy): Bacteria > Spirochaetota > Spirochaetia > SZUA-6 > Bin103 > Bin103. The sequence goes on from CBDBOV010000005.1 coordinate 1,206,002, forward strand.
AAGTCGACCGTCAGTTCCCGCGCGCGGGTGCCGTCCGCGTGGTGGATCTCGCGCAGCGCAACCGCCCGGCGGAAGTGCTGCCGGTAGGAGATCCGGCTCCAGCACACCCGGTCCGGCACCGGGCGCATCGCCGCGCGCCGCTCGGCCAGCACACGCAGCCCGCGCGCCACCACGGGTGCCGATTCGCCGGCCGCGATGCCGGGCGCGAAGCGATGAACGATCCCGTCCGCGACCGGCGGGAGGAGGCCCGACCGCGGCACCGTCACCGCGGCATCCGGCGCAGGGGAGGGCACGCACGCGGCCGGCACCGGGCGTGTAGCGCCCCGCGACTACATCGCACGACGCGGTCGTGCTACTCGGCGCCTGCTAGGTAGCGCCGGTACGCGGTACGCCTGGGGGCTTACTCGGCGCCTGCAACGTAGAGACGGTACGCCGGGTGCGCTTACTCGGCGCCTGCAACATGGAGCCGGTACGCACTGGCGCGCTCACTCGGCGCCTGCAACGTAGAGGTCGACGAAGTGCACCGGCCCACCAAGCGCCCGCAGGGCGACCGTGTCGGCAGCCCGCGCCGACACCGCTCCGGTAGCCATCACCTTGAACTGCTCGGTTCCGTCGACGAACACCGAGATCGAACCGGCGCAGGCCCCGGCCGCCGCCATCGGCGGGCAATCGCCCGGCTGATAGAGCGCCTCGATCGTCACCTCGCTGTCGAGCGCACGCGCGACCTTGGTGCTGTTCAGCCACATCAGCCGATTGCCGTCGAGCGACTGGTAGAGCTGCACGTGGGCATGATCGGTGTCGTAGAAACCCACCTCCTGCGTGATCCAGACCAGGTAGGAGTTGCCGTAGTTCCACGTGTTCGCCGTTCGCGGCGTGGCGGAGGCGAGGAAGTGCACTCCCAGGCCGCTCCGGGCCGCCGCGTCGGCGTATGCGGTGACCCCGTACAGCGTCGCACCGCCCGCCTGCGGCACGTCGCGTACGGCGAATTTCGCGTGCGTGGCGCCGGCGTCGGTCTGGCTGACCCGCCCGCCGGCGACGGTCCAGGCACCCTCACCGGGCTGCGCGGCGCCTGCCGCGAATCCATGTACCGCTCTGCTGCCCGCCGGAGCGGCCGCCAGTTTGTCGCGCACCAGCTCCGCAACGGTTCGGACACGGTGTCCCTGGCCGCGCGGTGTGATCACCACCATGCCGTCTGGCCGCGCCTGGAACGACACCGCGTAGGCTTCGCCGCCGATGCCGACGTTGGAAATTACCAGCGTATCGCGCGCGGTCGCCGAGATGGCGGGCGCGGACAGGTCGAGGGCCGGCATGATGCCGTCCGCGGTATCGTACAGCCTCTCCGCCACGCCGGTGAACCCGCTCTCGTGGCGCAACCGCACGGCGTAGTCCTTCGCGCCGTAGCCGATGCCGGAGACGTAGATCGAGTCGGGCCCCGCGATCGACACGGTCGCCGCGTCCAGGTTCAACTGCCGCATGTCCAGGTCGCCGGAGATCGTCACTCCGCCCATCGGCGCCAGTTCCAGCTTCAGGGCTTCGATCTCGGCGCGTGCCGCGGCGGCATCGGCCCTGGCTGCCGCGGCGTCGGTCCTGGCCGCGACGGCATCGGCGGTGGCCGCCGCCGCATCGGTCCTCGCCGCGGCGGCGTCCGCGTTGGCTGCTTCGGCGTCGGCCCTGGCTGCCGCAGCGCCGGCGTTCGCGTCGGCAACCTCCGCGTCCGCCATGGCGCGTGCTTCGGCAACCTCCATGTCCGCCACAGCGCGTGCTTCGGCAACCTCCGCATCCGCCGTGGCGCGTGCCTCGGCCATGTCGGCGGCGGCCTGCGCCCTCGCGGACGCCACCAGCTCGTCGGCGGTGGGCGGTAGCGCCACCGGACGGATGCCGACCACCTCGAGGCGATTGTCGCCGGCATACCGGAGTTGCCCGGAGTAGCCGGTCCCGCCGACGCCCACGTAGGCGACATCGAGTACGTCAGGTTCGACAAGGGTCAACTCGGTCTGCGACAGGTCGACGGAGTCGGGGATCAGCTTGCCGGTCGGTCCGAAGATGCTCTCCACGGTCGCCGTGGTGCCGCCCCGGTAGCGCAGCAGCGCCGAGTAGGTGTCGCCCGCGTATCGGATCGACGAGATGTACACCGACTCCGGACCGGCGAGCGATGCCTCCGCGGCATCGAGATTCAGCAGGCCGGGATCGATTCCGGCCGCCGATATCATGACCACGCTCGGGCGGTACGCCTCGGCCATCATCATGTCCATCGCCTGCCGGGCGCTCTCCAGGTCGGCGCGCGCCTCTGCGATGGCAGCCGCCGACTCGGCTTCGACGGCAGCCAGCCGCTCCTCGGCCGCCGTCACCGCGGCGCGCGCGGCATCGGTATCGGCCTCGGCCTCGGCAACGGCGGCGCGCGCGGCGTCCGTATCGGCCTCAGCCTCGGCAACGGCGGCGCGGGCAGCGGCCACCCGGGCAGCGGCCCGCGCCTCGGTCTGCGCCATCAGCTCGCGCGGCGTGGGTGGCAGCTTGACCTGTTTGAGGCCGACCAGTTCGAAGCGATTGTCGCCGGCGTACCGGAGCTGGCCGGAGTATCCATTGCCGCCGACGCCGACGTTGGCTACGTCCAGCACGTCAGGAGCGATCAGCGACAGCTCGGTGTGCGACAGGTCGATCGCGTCGGGGATCAGCTTCCCGGCCGATCCGAACACCTTGTCGACGGTGGCCGTGGTGCCGCCCCGGTAGCGCATCAACGCCGAGTAGGTAGCGTTTCCATACCGGATTCCGGCAACGTAGATCGACTCGGGACCGCCCAGGGAGACCGTCGCATGGTCGAGATTCAACAAGGTGGGATCGATCCGGTCGACATCGATCACTACGGCGCTCGGCCGGTGCAACTCCGCCATCATCAGGTCCACCCTGTCGCGCGCGGCGTCCACGGCGGCTTGTGCCTCGGCGATGTCGGCGGCCGACTCCGCCTGCACGGCGGCCAGCCGCGCCTCGGCCACGGCGACCGCGGCCTCGGCGTCGGCGGCTGCCGCCTCGGCGACGGCGATGGCGGCTTCAGCGTCGGCGACTGCAGTTTCAGCGTCGGCGCGCGCTTCGGCGATGGCGGCGTCGGCGCGCGCTCTGGCGGCGGCCACCAGTTCCTCGGCGGTCGGCGGCAATGTCACCCGCCGGATGCCGACGGCCTGCAGGCGGTTGTCGCCCGCGTAGCGCAACTCGCCGGTGTAGCCGCTGCCGCCGATGCCGACGAAAGCCACTTGCAGGGTGTCCGGCGACACGAGCGCAAGCTCGGTCCGCGTCAAGTCGACCGAGTCGGGTATCAGTTTTCCGGCACTCCCGAAAATGCGCTCCACCGTGGCGGTGGTTCCCCCGCGATACCGCAACAGCGCCGAGAACGTGTCGTCTCCATAGCCGATCGAGGCGATGTAGATCGATTCGGGCCCGGCCAGGTAAACTTGGGCGTTGTCGAAGTTCAGCAGACCGGGATCGAGGTGTTCGGCGGCAATCGTCACCGCGCTCGGCCGGTACGCCTCCGCCGACATCATGTCGGTCTTGTCCTGCGCCCTCGCCGCGCTGGCGCGGGCGCTGGCGATGGCAGCCTGCGACTCCGCTTCGACGTCGGCGGCCCGTTCCCGTGCGGCATCGGCCGCGGACTGCGCCGCGGCGGCGGCGGCCTGAGCGGTGCCCGCTTCCTCCTGTGCCTGCGCGGCCATCGTCTGCGCCTTGCCGGTGGCGGCCTGCGCGTCGGCCACTTCCGCCTCCAGGGCCGCGACGTCGGCCTGCAGGGCCGCGATCTGTTCCTCGGTGGTCATCTGTTCAGATTCCGGTTCCACCGCATCAGATTCCGGTTCCACCGCAACTCCGGCCGGACTGACACAGCCGGCGAGCGTTGCGAGCAAGCCTGCAACGGCAAGCAGCACCGCTGGATGCGCCCTGCGAATCAGCGCGCCGAAACTCATCTTCATACCTAGGTCCCCGGATGCCATGTCGCGTATCATTTCCGGCCCCGACAAGCTTGTCAATGAAAAAAAGGGCGCTATCGGCCGGCCGGCGCGGGTTGGCCGGCGTTGGTGAGCTCGAACTGGCTGTGGTAGATGCGCGCGTAGGTGCCGTCGAGACGCAGCAGTTCGTCGTGCGAGCCGCGCTCCACCACCCTGCCGGCATCGATCACGTAGATCAGATCGGCGCGCTGCACGGTGCTCAGCCGGTGCGCGATCACGAAGCTGGTGCGTCCCTGCAACAGCTCGCCGAGCGCCGCCTGGATGAGCAGCTCGGTGCGCGTGTCCACGTTGGAGGTCGCCTCGTCGAGCACCAGGATGCGAGGATCCTTGAGCAGCGCGCGCGCAATTGACAACAGTTGGCGCTGGCCGCGGCTCAGGTTGCTCGCCCCCTCCTGCAGCATGGTGTCGTAGCCGTCGGGCAGGGCGGCAATGAACCCGTGGGCGCGGGCCCGCCGCGCCGCCGCCTCGATCTCCCCGTCGCCGGCGTCCGGCCGGCCGTAGCTGATGTTGTGCCGGATGGTGTCGGCAAACAGGAACGTGTCCTGCAGGACGATGCTGATGGCGCCGCGCAGGCTGTCCTGCGTTACCGTGCGTATGTCCTGTCCGTCGATGTTCACCGACCCGGCCTGCACGTCGTAGAACCGTTCGAGCAGACTGATGATGGTGGTCTTGCCGGCACCGGTGGTACCGACCAGGGCGACCGTGCGGCCCGGTTCGGCGACCAGGTTCATGCCCTTGAGCACCGGCGTGTCCGGTTCGTAGGCAAAGTGTACGTCCTTGAATTCGACCCTGCCCGCGCCGATCGCAAGCGGCTTCGCGCCCCGCCGGTCGCGCACCGCCGGTTCCACGTCGAGCAGCTCGAAGACGCGCTCGGCGCCCGCGATGGACGATTGCAGCATTGCCCAGAGCATCGAAATGGAACGCACCGGCTCGAAGAAGCGCCGTTCGTACTGCAGAAACGCCACGATCACGCCGATCGTCACCAGTTCGAGATTGGCCAGGTACCCGCCGTAGGCAAGCACCACGGCGATGCCGATGCCGCTGATGATGTCCATGGTGGGGGCGAACGCGGCAGTCAGCGACTCCGCACCCACGTTGGCGTCGCGGTTGGCGCGGTTCAGTTGCCGGAAGCTCTGCGAGTTCCACGACTGGCGGTTGAACGCCTGCGCGACCTTCGCGCCGGAGATGTTCTGCTCCAGCTCGGTGCTGACGCCGCTGATCGTCTTGCGGGTCTCGCGGAAGGCGGAACGCGCGCGCCGCGAGAACAGCGCCGTACTCACGTACATCAGCGGCAGCAGGGCGAACGTGGCCAGCGCCAGCCGCCAGTTGAGCCACAGCATTCCGATCAGGATGGCTATCAGCAGCAGGAAGCTGGACACCAGCCGCGACAGCCCCATGCCGACCACCCGGTTGATGACGTCGGTATCGTTGACCAGCCGCGACAGCAGGTCGCCGGCCTCGTTCCTGTCGAAATAGCTGAGTGACAGTTGGTGGACCTTGCTCATGATTTGCGCACGCATGCGCAACAGCATGCGCTGGCCCACCGCGGCCAGGGCGTAGCGGCTGCCGGCGTTGGTCAGCCACCCGATCAGGAACAGCACCAGCACCAGGACCATCGCGATGGTCAACTGCGACCAGGCCGCGTCGCGTGCCGCGGCCCCGGTCAGGTACTGCTCCAGGTGATCGACCGCCACCGCGATGTACACCGGCGCAGCCGCCTGCGCCAGCGCGGACACGGCTGCCAGGGCCACCACCAGGAACAGGGTCCAGCGCATGTCGCTCATGTAGCGGAACATGCGCAGCAAGGTCTCGGTGACCCGCGCGGCGCCCTGGTCGTCGCCGTGGAATCCGAACGGTTGCATGCCCATGCGCCCACGTCCCGGTCCCATGGGCGCCTGCGTCTGCCGGCGGGCGTCGCTCACCGTGTCACCTCCTCGGTCTTGGGCCGCCGAACCGGATCCTCCTGCTCGGAGAGCTGCGCGTAGAAGGTCTCGGCGTACAGGGCGTTGTTGTCGAGCAGCTCCCGGTGGGTGCCGAGCCCGGCGATGCGGCCCTGGTGGAGCAGCACCACGCGGTCGGCGGCGAGCACCGTGTTCATGCGGCTGGCGATGACGAACGACAGGCGATCGCGCTTCAGCCGGTCGATGGCGGCGCGGATCCGCACCTCGGTCTCGTAGTCGACGTTGCTGGTGCTGTCGTCGAAGATCAGGATGCGCGGTTCGATCAACAGCGCGCGCGCGATGGCGATGCGTTGTTTCTGGCCGCCCGAGAGTGTGACGCCGCGTTCGCCGACCTCGGAGTGATAGCCATTCGGGAACGACTCGATGAAATCGTGCGCGGCCGCCGCCTGCGCCGCTGCGGCGATCTGTTCGTCGGTGGCGTCGGGGCGCCCGTAGGCGATGTTCTCGCGTATGGTTCCGCCGAACAGCGTGGTTTCCTCCAGCACGATGCCGATCTGCCGGCGCAAGGACTCCAGGGTGACGTCGCGAATGTCGACTCCATCGAAGGTGATGCGGCCCTCGGTGACGTCGTAGAAGCGCGGTATCAGGTTGATGATGGTGCTCTTGCCCGAACCGGTGCCGCCGACGATGGCAATGGTTTCGGTGGCGCGGGTGGCGAACGTCACGTCCTGGAGGACCGCCGCGCCGAGGCCGAAGTAGCGGAAGCCGACGCCCTCGAAGCGCACGCCGCGCGTGAGCGGGGCCAGTTCCGCGGCGCCGGATACTTCCTTGACGTCGGATTCGGCATCCAGGATCTCGAAGATCCGTTCGGCGCTGGCGGAGGCCTGCGAGATCGACATCATGATCATGCCGAGCATGGTGATCGGGAACATGGCCACGATCAGGTAGCCCTGGAACGCGACCAGCTCGCCGATGGTGAGGCGTTGCGCCAGGACCTGGATGCCGCCGCCCCAGGTCACCACCAGGGTCCCGAAGTTGGACATGGCGAACACCAGCGGAATGGCGAGGGAGAAAACGGCCGCGGCGAGCATCGACTGGTCGTAGAGTTCCTGGTTGGAATGCTCGAACCGTCTCTGTTCGCGTGCGGCTCCGGTGTACGCCTTCACCACCCGCACACCGACCAGGTTCTCCTCCAGCCTGGTGTTGAGGGCGGCGATCTTTTCCTGGATCCCGCGGAATATCGGCCGGCCCTTGCGCGCCATGAACGAGAACAGGGCGAACACGGCCATCATCACCGGCACCACGTGCAGGGCCAGCCGCCAGTTGGTGACGAACAGCAGGTACAGGCTTCCGATCATCAGCACCGCGGTGGTGACGATCTGGATGACGCCGGTGCTGATGAAGGTGCGCACCATGTCGACGTCGCTGGTTGCGCGCGTCAGGAGCTGGCCGGTCTGGGAGCGGTCGTGATAGCTGAACGACAGGCTCTGTATGTGATCGTACAGCGCGTTGCGCAGGTCGTAGGCCACGCCCTGCGAAACCTTGGCGGCCAGTACTCCCTGCAGGTAGGTGAACAACGAGCGCAGCACGGTCACCGCAAATATCACCACCGAGCCGATCACGATAGCCTGCAGCCGGTCGTCGAGGATGCCGCTGTCGACCACCAACTGGGTGATGCGCGGTACCGCGAGGTTGCCTGCCGAACTGGCCAGCAGACAAATCAGGCTGGCCAGGGTAGCCGCCTTGTAGTGGCGCATGAACATCAGGGTGCGCAGCAGCGCCCGCAGCGCCGGCCGGCGCACCAGGCGCCGGCCGCGCCGGCTCCCACTCCCGTTCGACCAGCCGCCGCCGGCGGCGCCGCCGGGCGCCATCCCGCCCGTGCCGACGCCTGCGCCCGTGCGTCCGGCTCCGTCCGCGCGCGCGGCTGCGTCCGCGCCCGGGACGGACCCGTTCGCGCGCGCCGGCGGTCCACCTCGGTTCGGTGCGCGGCCACGGCGCGCCCTGTTGCCGTCTGCGCGCGGCGAAGAGTGCTCAGACACGGTTGGGCTCCTCGCTATCCGAAAGTTTCTCAAGCAGCGTATTCAAATCGTTCAACTCCGCGGCGGTCAGCGCATCCATCACGCACCGGACGCGTCGCTCGTACTCCGGCCACAACTCACCGATCCGCCGCCGTCCCGCCGTGGTGGCGTGGACCAGCACCACGCGCCGGTCGCCGGGCGCGGGCCGCCGTTCCACCAGCCCCTCACGCTCCAGGCGGTCGACGACGCCGGACGCGTTGCCGGGATCGGTCCATGACCGTGCGGCGAGCTTGGTGAGCGGGATGCCATCGTCCGGAATGCGAATGAGGGTAAAGAATTGCGCCCCGGTCATGCCTGCTTTGTGGAACACCGTGCCGACCACCCGCTTGATGCGTAACGACGTGCGCATCAGCCGCCGGAATGCGGCGACCGACGGATCACCGGAAGTGTCGAATCGATCATCCATCGCGTTGTTTGTAACTGCAACAACTATAATGACAAATACTTGAGCCGGGCAACAACTGGCCCGCGATGAAGATCACCGGCAGGGCCAGGCGCACAGGGCGATCCCATGCTGAAGGGGCTGGTAATCCTGTGATCGAGTCGTTAGGCTGTGGTCATGGAGCTTCAGGAGTTGCGCGAGGAGCCGCTGGCGGCGGCAACGCCGGCAGGTTTTGCGCTGGCCGAGGTGGTGGTGCGGTTGGTGCGACCGGACGAACGGGTCAAATGGGACGTGCTGATGGATCAGCATCACTACCTGGGGTTCAAGCGGTTTGCCGGGCGCGGGTTGCGCTATGTGGCGGAGTGGCGTGGCCGCTGGATAGCGCTGGCCGGCTGGCAGGCGGCAGCGCTCAAGTGTGCCGCGCGCGATCGCTGGATTGGATGGCGCGGCAAGAAGATGTTCAGGCGCCTGCACCTGATTGCGAACAACACCCGGTTCCTGGTGCTGGGCGAGCGCGGCGTATTTGCGAATCTCGGCTCCTGCATGATGAGCGCGATGCTGCGCCGGCTGAGCGACGACTGGCTCGGGCAGTATGGCCATCCATTGCTGGTGGTGGAGAGCTTCGTCGACCCGACACGGTTCACCGGCACCATGTACGCGGCGGCGAACTGGAGCTACGTGGGCAACAGCAAGGGCTATGCGCGCTGCAACGGTCACTACACCGACCCGCACGGGCAGCCGAAGCGGCTGTACGTGCGCGCGTTGCGCGACGACGCTCGCGAGATCCTGCGCCAGCGCGCAGAGTTGGCCGCCTGCTGGCAGGCGCGGGTGCCGACCGCGGGCGGCGACCAGGTTGACAAGCGCAGTCTGTACGAGGAATTGCAGCAGATCCCGGATCACCGCCGTGGGCAGGGCCGCAAGCATTCGCTGGCGACCGTGCTGGCGGTGTACCTGCTGGCGATGTTGTCCAACATGCGTGGCCCGGTGGCGGCCGCCGAGTACGCGCAAGCGCTCGACCAGGAGGAACTGAAGCTGCTGGGGGCGTGGCGCAACCGCCGCACGGGACGCTACGAGCCGCCCCCCAAATCGACCATTCACCGGGTGGTGATGGCAACCGATGCCGAGGCGCTGGAGGCGATGCATCAGCGCTATGCGACGGCGCGCGTGCCGGCACCCGAAGCGCAGCAGCACCGGCAGGCACTGGCGGCCGACGGCAAGCGGATACGGGGCGCCAATCGCAACGGCACGATGCGCTACGAGACTGCGACGCTGGTCGAGCACCGCACCGGCGTACCGGTCGCGAGCCTCAACTTTCACGACCAGAACGGCGAACTGGCAGCGGTTGGGGCACTGCTGGAGGTAGTTCCGATCAGTGGTGCGGTGATCACCCTGGATGCGCTGCACACGACACGCGACACCACCGTCAGTATCGTCGAGCAGCATGCCGCCGACTATCTCCTGACCGTCAAGGGGAACTGTTCGGAGACCTTCGAGGCACTCGCTACCATGCCGTGGGAGGACGCTGACGGGCGCTTCTCCGAGGACCCGCAGAAGGGCCATGGACGTATCGACCGGCGCCATATTGAAGTCCTCACCCCGCTCAACAAGACGCTCAACTTTGCCCATGTCGCGCAGGTGTTCCGGGTACGGCGCGAGCGCACCGACCTGAAAAGCGGCGAACATAGCATCGAGTACGCCTACGGCATCACCTCACTGGCCGCCACCTGCGCGACGCCGCAGCAACTGCTGGCCTGGAATCGCGGCCACTGGGCAATCGAGTCGAAGAATCATCATCGCCGCGACAACACGCTGTGCGAAGACGCCTGCACAGCTCGCAGCGGCTTCTCGCCGGCCAACCGTGCGACCTGCAACAACATCGTGCTGGCGCTGATCCTGCACCACCGCCGGTGGGACAACGCCGCGCAGGCCCTGCGCTACTTCACCTTACGCCGGAGCGAAGCCTTCAAGGCGCTGCTGGCGCGCGGCTGAAGCGACCCCAGCGCGCCTTTACCCCAGCACTCCGCTCAGCGATCTCGGCTGCTCCCAAACTTCCAGATACCGCACCGTGCCACTCCCTGAAGCCGGCAGGTTCCGACACGCGTAATCTGATCACCTCTGCCGCTACTGGCAACAGGTCCTGCCGCCAACGCTGCCTCCGCACGTCCCGAAGTGACGACTGCATCCGTCACTTCCGTCTCCCCAGCCTCAGTGACCGACCAAGCGACCTCTCTTGGGCAATGTTCGCATCGGGCCCCATCAAGACTCAGCAGAGCATGGGATGGCCGTGCAGGCGCAGCGTACTCGTTTCGCTGCACTCCCATGATCGGGTAGGGTAGCGCCGCCGATGAAGGTTTTCGTCCACGGCCCCGAGTTGCGCGGCAGCTACCGGCTGCCGGACCTGGTGGTCGACACCCTGGCGGAGCGCAACCGTTCCGCCAAGCGCACGTACTACACCGTCGACTTCGATCGCGAACAGCGCCGCCGCGCCGACTGTTTCCTCATCTCCGCCGACACCGCGCTCGACTGGATGCTGGAGGACACCGAGATTCTGGAGCGCAACCTGTACACCGATCCGGCGCGAACCGGAGCGGTGCAGCGCGCCCTCGGTGTGCTGGAGCGGGAGGTGCCGCTCAACGGCGAGCCGTTCGACCCCGATGACGCCCGCTTCCTGCGCGGTCTGAACGTATCCACCATGAAGCCGGGAATCATCGTCGACGCCACACCCGACGACGCGGCCCTGCAGACCCACATCCGCGCCATGCATCGAGCGCTCGGCCGGATTTTCTTCTATACCGCGAGCAAGTCGGAGGCGCGTGTCTGGGAGGTGGAGGCGGGTGTCGGCATCGCCGCCGCGGCGGGGCGGATTCACGGCGACCTGGAGCGCGGATTCATCCGGGCCGACGTGTTCAACGAGGCGCAACTCAGCCAGTTTCGCACGCCGCAGGAGGCCAGGGCCAAGGGCCTGCTGAAGGTCGTCGACCGTTCCTACCGCATTGCGTACGGCGACGTGATCGAAGTCAAGTTCAACGTGTAGACCGCTGGCCGGCCGATCGCAACCGTTTGACGAACCACTCCCACTTGAGGACCGACTCGGAGGGCACGACCGCTTCCAGGTAGCGCCTGCCGACGCGAAAGGTGAGCCGGCGGCGCATGTCCACGGTGATCGACTGCACGCGCTCGATCGGCGTGCGCCACGGGTCGGCGCCCTCGATCAGCAACTCGCCTCTGGTGATGCGCATGGCGCCGGCCGCCACCTGGCGCGGCTGCCCGGAGGTGATGTCGAGCAGGGTCATCGGCTCGCTCGGCGCCGGCAGGCGCTCCTCGCTGTCGAGGCCGGCCGCGTGGAAGCGGCGGATGCGGTCCACGACTTCCGGCAGCGTGTGTGTTGGTGCGCCGCCGCGCCCGTTCAAGCGGCCATCGGCATCGACGCGCCAGGCCGCGCGACAGCGCCGGCACTCGAGCCGGTTGCCTGCCTCCCGCAAGCCGTCGATCAGGAAACAGTCCGGGCACGCCCACGCCACGTTGGCGATGCCGCGCGCGAAACCGCTGCCGGCTACCGGGTAGCGCGGCGCGCCGAGGGCGTCGACGGCGATGCGCCGCTCGATGTAGCCGCGGATGTCCGCCAGCGGCGTGCCGCGTGCAAAGTGCCGCGGCTCGTCCAGCTCCACGTGCACCGCGCCGCGGCGGAAGCGCGGCGACCAGCGCGGCGACTGCCGAAAGCCGTTGTAGATGCGCATCGTCACCAGCGGCACGTCGAGCAGGCGCACCAGTTTCTCGATTCCCGGCGCCAGCGGCAGCGGGCGCCCGTCCCAGGTTCGCTCTCCTTCCGGGAACAGACCGACGTAGGCGCCGGCGTCCGCCCAACGCTTGAGACTGATAATGGCGCGCGCGTCGGCGGTGTACTTCATCTTCGGGACGGCGCCGAAGTGGACGAAAAAGCGGCCGAGCGGCCCTTCGCGGAAGTTGGAAGCGGTGGCCAGCATGGTTACGTGGTCACCCGCCGCGCGCACCATGATCGGCGGATCGAAGAAGCCGGAGTGATTGGCCAGAAACAGGACCGGCTGGCGCCTCGGCATCCGCTCGCGCCCCGTCACCGTCAACTGCACCCAGCGCGACATCACCGCCACGAACGGCGGGCGCCACAGCCGCACACGGCGGCGTACGAGGTCGAGGTTGCGGGCGCTCGGCGGCAGCGCGGGCAACTGGCGGGCGGGCATCAGTGGGCGGCGGCCGCGACGCGAACGTCCGCGCGCGCGAGCGGCCGCGCCGGTAAGGTGACCGGCGCGGGAGCGCAGGTCGGGAGCGAGTTTGCCATGACGGTGCGCCGTTCATCGTTGCATGCCCGCGGGCCGCGCGACAATCGTGGATCATTGCGACCGGTACGGCCATCGTCGTCCAAGCCGCCGGCCGCGCAGCCGCGTGCGCCGGCGCCGAGCTGCGAAACCTGCGAACCCGACGCCGTTGTCAGTGCCGGGCGGGTGGGCTACCCTCTCTTCCGTCCCGCCGGTGACTGACCATCTCATCAAAGCGCACCTCTACCTGCACGCCGTCCTGCCGCAACTGGAGGAGGTGGTGCGCGTGGACGCGGCCGCGCAGGCGGTGGTGGCCGGTTGGCGCAGCAGCATAGCGCTGCAGGTGGCCGGTGGACCGGGCGTGCGGCTGGAGGTGGCCGACGGCCGCCTGAGCGCGGTGCGCCGCGGGCGCGGCCTGCCGTCGCTGGGGCTGCTGCTCGCCGGTCCGGCAGCCGCGGTACGGATGTTCGAGGCGGGCGGCGCCACGCCGCTGCCGTGGATCGGCGGCTGGCGGCTGCGCCTGATCCGCGGCCTGCGCGCGCTCAGTGGGCGGCTGCAGTACTACCTGAAGGCGGACCGGGCGCGGCTGGAGGGCGATGGCGCATTCGAAGCCGCCGTATCGATCCGGCTGGCCGTGCTGGCGTACGCCATCGCCGTGCTCGGCGAGTGCTGGGAGGAAGGACGCAGCATCGCGGCCGGCACAGCGGCGGACGGCACGGTCGCCATTGGCGTGGCCGGCGCCGCTCCCGTGCACCTGCGCAGCGCGGGTGGGCGGCTTACCGCATCGCGCACGGCGTCCCGGCCGGCCAACGTGGCGGTGGAATTCGCCCATGCGCCGGCGGCCTACGGAATCCTGTCGGGGAGCGCGGACCTGTGGACCGCGATCGGCATCGGTGACGTGCGCTTGCGGGGCCACCTGCTGCTGCTCGATCCGGTTCTGCAACTGATGGCGCGGGTGGGGAGCTTCCTGTGAGCAAGCGGTTCCGCGATGGCGCAACGCAGTTCACGCGCGGCGATGCGCTGTTCCGGCGCGCGGCGCAGGTGATTCCGCGCGGCATCTACGGCACGCGCGGCCCGTGGCTGGTGGTGCCGGGGTCATACCCGCTGTTCGCGGCGCGCGGCCGCGGCGCCCGCTACTGGGACGTCGACGGCAACGAATACATCGACTACCTGTGCGGCTTCGGGGCCAGCATTCTCGGATACGCCGACCCCGCCGTCGACGCCGCCGCGCACGCCGCCGAGGTGGCCGGGTTCGGCTTCAATCACCCGACCGCCGCGATGGTTGAGCTGGCCGAGTTCCTGACCGCCCGCATCGCCGGCATGGATTGGGCGCTGTTCGGCAAGAACGGCTCCGACGCGACCAGCTTCGCCATCCAGGTGGCGCGCGCGCACACCGGGCGCCGCACGGTGCTGAAGGCCGCCGGCGCGTACCACGGGTCGCATCCCTGGGCGACTCCCGGCGCGGCCGGCCTTACCGCGGAAGAGCGCGCGCACGTGCACGATTTCACCTGGAACGATCACGCCGACCTGGAGACGCTGGTCACGCACCACCGGGACGATCTCGCCGCGATCCTCGTCACTCCCTACCATCATCCGCTGTTCGACGACTCCGAGTTTTCGCGCCGGCAGTTTCTGCAGCGGTTGTGCGAGCTCGCCCATCGGCATGGCGCACTGGTGATCAGCGACGACGTACGCGTGGGGTTTCGCGCCTGCCTGGACGGCTCGCACCGGGTATTCGAATTCGACCCCGATCTGAGCTGCTACTCGAAAGCGATCGCCAATGGCCACCCAATCGCCGCCTGCCTCGGCCGCCGGCCGCAGTTCGCGGCCGCCGGGGCGGTGTTCGCCACCGGCACCTTCTGGATGCAGCAGGGGCCGATGGCCGCGGCAATGGCCTGCATACGGCGGCTCGAACAGATCGACGGCGTGGCGCTGATGCGGCAGCGCGGCACCGAGCTGATCGAGGGGCTGCGCCAGGTGGCGACGCGGCACGGCGAACGGCTGCACGTGTCCGGCCTGCCGAGCATGCCCAAGGTGCGCTTTGCCGGCGAGACCGATTTTCTGCGCTTCCAGCGTTTCTGCGCCGCCGCCACGCGCCGCGGCGCGTACTTCCATCCCTACCACAACTGGTTCCTGAGCACTGCCCACAGCCGCGACGATATCGCCCGCACCGTCGACATCGCCGACGCCGCGCTGGCGGAGGTGGTCGCCGCGAGCTGACCCTACTATCCGTCCCCGGCGCGGCGACCGCGCTCCAGGTGCCAGTTCCAGCAGGCGCGCAGGCCCTCCGCGAGCGGCGCCACCGCGTAGCCGAGCTCGCGGACCGCCCTGGTGGAGCGGTAACGGCGGTTGCGGGCAAGAATACGGCAGGTGGGCATGGAAACCCGCGGCTCGCGCCCGCTCAGGCAACTGGCGCCGGTGTGCAGCAGCGCCATCGCGTGCAGCATCCACGGTGCCAACCGGCGCCGCGGCGCGGCAGCGCCCACCGCGGCGGCAATGGCTGCGAACAGCTCCCGGAACGACAGCGGATGGCCGCCGAGCACGTAGCGCCGGCCGGGGCGCCCGTGATCGAGGGCCGCCAGGTGCCCGGCTACCACGTCGTCGAGCACCGCGGCCGTGGTGCCGCCGGGCGGATAGC
Source organism: Spirochaetia bacterium (assembly GCA_965208575.1). Classification (GTDB taxonomy): domain Bacteria; phylum Spirochaetota; class Spirochaetia; order SZUA-6; family Bin103; genus Bin103. Next base: position 1,221,282 of record CBDBOV010000005.1, read on the forward strand.
CTGGTACGCCGGCGGCAACCTCGCGCAGCAGCCGCAAGCCATTGCCGTTGCGGTCTCCGGCGCCGAACACCAGTGCGGGGTTGACTACCACCGCCGCCACGCGCGGATCGCCAAGCACCATTCGTTCCGCCTCGTACTTGGTGTCGAAGTAGGCGATGCCGCGGCCGTGCCAGTTGTACGCGGTGTTCTCGTCGCCCAGCTCCTCGCCGGGCACCGAACCGAGGGTGGCGATGGAGCTGGTGTGCAGCAAGGTGGCAACGCCGGCGCCGGCGCAGGCATCCAGCAGGCGTGCGGTGCCGTGCACGTTGACCTCGCGCATTTCCGCGGCCCGGGCCGGCCAGTAGGACGCGCGCCCGGCGAGGTGGCACACCGCCTCCACGCCGCGCAGTGCTGCCGGCAGCGTGGCGGCGTCGCCGAGGTCGCCGGCCGCCAGATCCAGGTCGGCGCCGAGGATGGCGCGCGCCCGTTCCGGGTCGCGGACCAGGCAGCGCACGCGGTCGCCGCGCCGCAGCAGGGCGTGCGCCAGCGCGGCTCCGATCTGGCCGGTGGCGCCGGTTACCAGTACCGAGCGGGCCATCGGTCGGCGCCTCCGGTGGGCAGGCGGTACACCGGCACGTCGCCGTCGTCGTGTCCGCCGCGCTCAGCGGCGGCGGTGGGAGTGCAGCGGACGGTGCGCGGCATGCGGAGCAATCGCCCGGCTGTCGGGGGTGGTCTGGTGGATCGGCTCGCCGGGGCGGGGGCGCGCGCGCCGCGCTACCGTATGCAGCGCGGCCGCCGCCTGCCGTACCGCGAGCGGCAGCACCAGCGGGTACGCGTGCGGCGCCCGGCGTCGTGCCCTCGCGCGGTGGCGTGCGCGGCCGCCCGGCGACTGCGTGCGCAACGCCTTGGGGGCCGGCGCCGGCCGCCACCCGGGCGGGCCGAACAGGTACATCAGCCGCTGCCGCAACGGGCCGCGTCGCATCACGTCGCGCACCATGGAACTCACCTCGTGAAAGGTCAGCGTCACCGGGTTGTGCGAGCCGACGTTCCTGGTCAGGCCGTAGACGACCGGTTCCACCTCCGGCTCGTAGGTGCCGAACAGGTGATCCCAGAAAATGAAAATGGCTCCGTAGTTGCGGTCCAGGTAATGCGGATTGGAGCCGTGATGCACGCGATGGTTGGAGGGAGTATTGAAAATACGGTCCAGGAAGCCGAGCTTGCCGACCAGTTCGGTGTGCACCCAGAGCTGGTAGAGCGTGGTGATCGAATTGATCGCCAGGATCGCCTCGGGGCGAAATCCCAGCAACGCCAGCGGCAGCATGAACACGAAGTGCAGCGGCAGTATGAACAGATTCAGGCGCACCGCAACCGTGAAGTTGTACTTCTGCGACGAATGATGGGTGACGTGGAATGCCCACATGAAGCGGCAGCGATGACCGAGGCGATGGAACACGTAGTAGATGAAATCGTTGACCACGAACAGCAGCGCCCAGGAATACCAGGACAGGCCCATGTCCACCACCGCGACGCGGTGCAGAAACGCGAACATGAGCAGGAACACTCCCTTGATGGCAGCCGCCATCAGCAGGTCGCCGAACGCCAGCGCGAAGTTCGCGGCGGTGTCCCTGATCTCGTAGGTGCGCAGGTTGTGCACCCAACTGACCGCGGTCTCGACCGCGATCAGCGCCAGGAAGCCGATGGCAATCAACGCCTCCAGGCTCACGCGGCGCGTCCCCCGGCGTTGCTGTTGCGGCTCCGATGGGCCGCATTCAAGCGAGTAACGTTCGTCACGCAGGGCAAACTTAGGCGAGCGGCGCGGCGCAGGTCAACCGTCCCGGACGACCCGGACGACCCGGCGGAATCGGTCGACGCTAGCGCTCGCGCGCTGCGACCGTTGCGAGAAAGTGGCGGTGCAGGCGGCGGTCGGCGGTCAGTTCGGGATGGAATGCGGTGGCGAGGTGGGGGCCCTGCTGCACGGCTACCGGCCTGCCGTCCGGCAGCCGGGCGAGCACCCGTACCGCGGCGCCCGTTTCCCGCACCACCGGGGCGCGGATGAACACGGCGTGCAGCGCCGGCCCGCCGATGCCGTCCACCGACAGCTCGGTTTCAAAACTGTCCACCTGGCGGCCGAACGCGTTTCGGCTCACGACCATGTCGACGATGCCCAGCGGTCGCGGGCGTGGATCGGTAAGGCGCCGCGCCAGCAGCACCATGCCGGCACAGGTGCCCCAGGAGGGAAGACCGTCGGCCAACCGGGCGCGCAACGGTTCGCGCAGCGCGTAGCGCTCCAGCAGCAGCGCCATGGTGGTGCTTTCCCCGCCCGGAATGATCAGGCCGTCCACCGCGGACAACTCGTCCGGCAGGCGCACCAGGCGGGTGTCGACGCCCAAGGCGCGCAGGGCGGCGCGATGTTCGGCGAAGTCGCCCTGCAGCGCCAATATGCCGATCAGCACGGCGACGGACGCCAGCCGCCGCTACCAGCCGCGTACGGCGAGCTGTTCGGTGTCCGGTATTTCGCGCATGTCGAGACCCGGCATGGCGGCGCCGAGCCCGCGCGACGCCTCCGCCACGATCGCCGCGTCCCGGAAGTGGGTGGTGGCCTTGACGATCGCGCCGGCCATGCGTGCCGGCTGCTCGCTCTTGAAAATGCCGGAACCGACGAACACGCCGTCGACACCGAGTTGCATCATCAGCGCGGCGTCGGCCGGGGTGGCGATGCCGCCGGCCGCGAAGTTCACCACCGGCAGGCGGCCGTCGCGGCGCACGTCCTGCAGGAGCTGCAGGGGTGCTGCGAGCCGCTTTGCCTCGGCCATCAGTTCGGCGTCGTCCAGACCGCCGACGCGGCGCAGCGCGCCGAGCACGGCGCGCGCGTGGCGCACCGCCTCCACGACGTTGCCGGTGCCCGCCTCGCCCTTGGTGCGGATCATCGCAGCACCCTCGCCGATGCGCCGCAGCGCCTCCCCCAGGTCGCGGCAGCCGCACACGAATGGCACGGTGAAGCCATGCTTCCACACGTGGTTCGTTTCGTCGGCCGGTGTGAGCACTTCCGACTCGTCGATGTAGTCGACGCCGAGCGCTTGGAGCACCTGGGCCTCCACGAAGTGGCCGATGCGGCACTTGGCCATGACCGGGATCGACACCGCCGCCTGGATCTCGGCGACCTTGGTCGGGTCTGCCATGCGCGCCACGCCGCCGGCGGCGCGAATCTCCGCCGGCACCCGCTCCAGCGCCATCACCGCGCAGGCGCCGGCATCCTCGGCGATCCTGGCCTGATCGGCGGTCACCACGTCCATGATGACGCCGCCCTTGAGCATCTGCGCCAGGCCCACCTTTACCGTCCAGGTGCCGGTCTTCTTGTCGCCGTTTACCACGCTCTTTGTTCTCCCGCTTTCAGGCTGCCCGCCGTCGCGGCCGCCCGGACCGCCGTCCGGGGCGCGCCGCAGTGCCGCTTCGGGCACTCTCGGGCGGGTCCGTGGGGGACAATATAGGTCGCGATTCGCGCCGTTGACAACGCCGCCGGGCACCCGCCGAGCGACCGCGGAGCGACCGGAACGGTACGGCTGCGGTGAGATTGGCCGTGGCCCGGCGCGCGGCCGCGGGCGCGCTGCGGACGCGCCGCGGACTCGTCACGGCGGCTGCAATTCCGTTACCGTAGATGGCATGGAGGTAACGGCTTCCAACGAGCAGGCGGTGCGCCGGCGGCTGGCGGACGTTCGCGTCCGGGTGGCGGCCGCGGCGCGCCGCGGCGGCCGGCCGGCGCAGCAGGTGCGGGTGATGGCGGTCACCAAGACCCGGTCGCGTGCGGAGGCCGCGGCGGCTCTGGCAGCCGGCGCCGACCTGGTCGGCGAGAATCGCGTGCAGGAGGCGGCGGCGAAGTTCGCACCGCTTCCCGATTTCGAGCTGCACCTGATCGGACACCTGCAGCGCAACAAGGCACGCGCTGCGGCGCGCCTGTTCCATGCCGTGCAGTCGATCGACAAGTTCGCCACCGCCGCGGCGCTGCAGCGGGCGCTGGACGTGGACAATCGGACCATGGACGTGCTGCTGGAACTGAACACCAGCGGCGAACCCGGCAAGCACGGATTTCGCACCGCCGCCGAGTTGCGGCGCGCCCTCGACGCGATGGCCGTGTGCGGCCGGCTGCGCATCCGGGGACTGATGACCATGGCGGCGTGGCGCGCCGATCCGGAAGCCGTGCGCCGCAGCTTCCGTTCCCTGCGGCGGCTGTTCGACGAATTGGCGCCGGGCCGCCCCGGTTTCGACACGCTGTCGATGGGCATGAGCGGCGACTACGAGATCGCCGTCGAGGAGGGTGCCACGTTGGTGCGCCTCGGCAGCGTCCTGTTCGGACCCCGTCCCGCGCCATGAAACGTGCGCGCCGGATGGCGCTGCTGCTGGCCGTACTGACGGCGGGCGCCGCCGTGCAGACGCCCGCGCAGGAGCAGGCGCCGACCCCGGAGCCCTATACCAGGGGAGAGTTCAGCGCGTCGGTGCAGGCGCTGCGCCGGGCCGAGATCATCGCCGTGGGAGCATTTCCGTTCACGCTCTTGTTCACCATTCTCGTTTACGACTATGCGCGCTGGGCCGGGCAAGGGTTTGCCGTGGAGGAGGCACCGTTCCGGCGGCCCGCCGGCGAGGACCCGTTCAGCAACGACGAGAAGGTCGCCATCGCCATCAGTGCGGCCGGCGTGGCGATGGCGGTGGCCGCTGCCGACTACCTGCTCGGACGCGCCGAGGCCGCGCAGCCGCCGGCGGTCGGGGCGCCCGCGGCGGCGCACGCGCGCGCCGGCTCCCCCGCCGACCAGCCGCTGTCGCACGCCGGCGTGCTGCCGGTTTCGCTCGCGACCGTGATGATTCCCCCCGCCGTGCGGCCATGAGCGGTGCCGACGCGACCCTGACCACCGTGCACCTCGTGGTAGACGGCAGCGGAGCGGGCGAGCGCGCCGACCGCTACCTGGGCGAACGCGTGGGCGTCACTTCGCGCAGCCAGTTGCAGTTGCGCCTCGCCGATTTGCGCGTCAACGATCGTGCGGCAAAACCGAGCACTCGTTTGAATTGCGGGGACCAGGTGGTAGTGGTGTTGCGCTCGGCGCCGGTGATGGTGGCGCTGCCGGAGCCGCTGTCGCTGGACGTGCTGTACGAAGACGACGACGTCGTGGTCATCGACAAGCCGAGCGGCATGGTGGTGCATCCGGGCAGCGGCAATCGCGGCGGCACGCTGGTGAACGGCCTGCTGTACCGGTATCGCGAGTTGGCCGCGCGATTCCCCGACACCCCGCGCCCCGGCATCGTGCACCGCCTGGACAAGGACACCTCCGGGGTGATGGTGGTGGCCCGGCACGGCGCGGCGCATGCCTGGCTCGCCCGCCAGTTCAGCGCGCGTACCGTGGGCAAGCGGTACCTGGCCTGGGTCGCCGGCCGGCCCGTGCCGGCCGCCGGCCGCATCGCGACGCGGCTGCGTCGTGATGCGAAAAACCCGCTGCGAGTGCGGGTCAGCCGCGAGATCGGCAAGCTGGCGGTTACCCGCTACCGCGTATGCGAGAGCAGCGGCGACGCTTCGCTGATGGCGCTGCGTCCGCTCACCGGGCGCACCCATCAACTGCGCGCCCACATGCGATGGCTCGGCCACCCGATTCTCGGCGACCCGCTGTATGCCGGTCGCGCCAAGGGCACCGCGCCGCGCCTGCTGTTGCACGCCCACCGCCTCGCCATCGTGCTGCCCGGCGGTACCGCGCGCACGGTGTTCGAGGCGCCGCCGCCGCCCGGCTTCGGTCGTCCTTAGCCGTCCGTGGCGGAGTCCGGTGTCGCACCGAGAGCGCGGCTTGCAAAGCGCCCGGTGTCTCGCGGCGGGCTGGCGGGCCGCAGTGCCTGTTCCGCGTCCGCCGCGGGGCGGTGCAGGGCGGGATTGAACGTGCGCTCGGTGCCGACCGTCGTCGGCGGGCCGTGGCCGGGAAGAATCGTCACGCGGTCGGGAAGGCACAGGACCCGTTCGCGAAGCGCTGCCACCAGCGTGGCGTGAGCGGCAGCGGTGGGCGTGTTGCCGGCCGCTCCCGCGAGCAGCGCGTCGCCGCTGAACAACAGGTCACCGGTGCGGAACGCCACGCAGTCGCCGGCATGCCCCGGCAGCTCGATCACTTCGAATGCACGTGCTCCCACCACGACCTCGTCACCGTGGCGCACGCGGCGGCAGGGGACGCCGATCCTGGCCGCGGCATGCGCGTACACGTGCGCGCGGTATACGCTCAGTACCGTCTCCAGCCCGCCCCGGTGCGCGCGATGTGCGTGCGTGAGCAGCACCGCGGCGATCTCCAGTCCGGCGTTCTCGATGCGCGCCAACAAACTCGCCGGAAAGTGTCCGGGATCGATCATCGCCGCCTCGGAGCCGGTATCGGGACCGACGACGTAGGTGGTGGCGAACCCGGTCCTGGCGCAGCAGGCAATCAGGTGCATCTACAGGTGTGCTTCGCCGGTGTTGCTGAAGCGCAGGTCCACGCCGGTCATGACACTCGCCGTGAAGTGCGCGTGATACAGGTCGCAATCCTGCAAGTCGACCCGCTGCAGCCGTGCGCCTATGAAGCGGCACAAGCTGAGATCGCTGCCGCGAAAGCTGCAATCGGTGCAGCGCACCCCAACGAAGTTGTTGCGCGGCAGGTCCGACTCGTCGAACCGGCTGTCGCTGATTTCCGCGCCGGCGAACAGCGACAGCGTAATCGCTGCGCCGCGCAGCGAGCAGGATCGCAGGCAGGAGAAGTCCAGGTGCACGTGTCGGAGCCGTGCTCCGTCGAGGCGCACGTTGGTCCACGCCGAGCCCGACAGGCGGCAGCCGATCATCTCGCGCCCGCGCAAGTCGAGGTCGCGGCACCGCACGCCGCTGAGGTTGACGTCCCGCAGGCGCCGCGACTGTGCGAGCAGTGCCGCGGCTTCGGCTTCAAAGGCGGTGCGGTCCGGGCAATGGGCGGCGCACCGGTCACGCCGGTATACCGCGTACGCGTCACATCCCGGGTGCCGGCAGGGCGGGAAGCGGGCCACCATGCCGCCAAGCTACGCCAACTGCGCACGCTGCACAACCGGCGCGCGCAGGCGGGCGGTTGGGCATGCCGCCGTTCATGGCTATCATGGTCGCGTGCTTGGCCAGGTTGCCAGCGGCATCAACAACATCTTTCACGTGCGCGTGGTGGCGGAGCAGGCGGCGCCGACCGATGCGGCGGTCGCGGCGGGAGCCACCATAGAGTGCCGGATCATGGGCAAGGTGCTCGGTGGCAGGCAGCCGGTGGCCGACTACGCCTACAATCCGCTTGCGCCCGGCGATTGGGTTACCATCGCCGTGGACGCGCACGTGCCGCGGCAGGGCTGGATCCTGGAACGCCGCCCCCGTACCTCCGCTATCCGGCGCTGGAACCGCAAGCGGCAGGCTCCGCAGACGCTCGCCGCCAACGTCGACCGGCTGGCGGCGGTCGGCTCGTTCGCCGCGCCGCCGTTCCGGCCCCGGTTCCTCGACCGGCTGCTGCTGTGCGGCGAGCTCGGCGACGCCGACCCGGTGCTGATCGTCAACAAGGAAGATCTCGGCAGCACGCCGGCGATCGACCGCCGGCTGGCCAGCTATCGGGCGATGGGCTATGAGGTGATCACCTGCTCGGCGGTTACCGGCGGCGGCATCCCGGCGCTGCGCGACCTGCTGGCCGGCGACTCGCTGGTGGCCGTTGTCGGTCAATCGGGGGTGGGCAAATCGGCGTTGCTCAACCGGCTCGAACCGGCGCAGCGGCGCCTGGAGGGCGAACTGTCGCGCAAGTACGACCGCGGCGCGCACACCACCCGCTACGGCGAGGTGGTCAGCACGGCGGCGGGAGTGCTGGTGATCGACACGCCCGGCATCCGCGAACTGGAGATAACCGACATCGAGCCGCACGAACTGCGCCTCTGGTATCGCGACTTTCTGCCCTACGTGGAGCAGTGCGAGTTTCCCGGCTGTCTGTGCGAGCATGAACCGGGCTGCGCGGTGCGCGCCGCGCTGGCGCGCGGGGAGATCCACCGTGACCGGCACCGAGGCTACCTGCGCGTTCTGGCGGAGCTCAAGGACGCGGTAGCGGCGCGCCGCTGAGCATGGATCCGCACGCCGTCGCCATTCTGGAGTTCGACCGCCTGCGTGCCGAGCTGGCGGAATACTGCCTGTCGCCGGCCGGTGCGGACGCGGTCATGCGCGAGCCGTTCATCCGCGACCGTGCCGTACACCGGGAGTTGCTCGCCGACGTGGGCGCGCTGCGCGCGTTGCTCGAGGCGGACCGGCTGCCGGCTGACGTCGACCTGCCGGAGGTCGACGACGCGGTACGGCTGCTGGACAAGGACGGCACCGTGCTGGAGCCGGACGCCGCCGCCCGCCTGGGCCGCTTCCTGCGCGCGGCGTGCAGGTTGCGCCGGGCCCTGCGGCCGCGCGCCGGGGAGCGCGGCACGGCGGCGATCGCGCGCATCGCGCCGCTGCTCGACGCGGCGCGCGAAGTCGAGCAGTTGCCGGCCGCGATCTTCCGCGTCGTGGACCCGGACGGCACCGTTCGGGAGCGCCAACTGCCCACGCTGGCCTCGATTCGGGCGCGCATCCGGCGCCTGGCCGGCGACGTGCAGCGCGCCGCGCGCCGCTACTTCGCGGCGCCCGAGTTTCGCGGCGTCGTGAACGGCGATCGCGCCACCGAGCGCGGCGGACGCACCGTGATACCGGTCAAGGTGAACCACCAGCGCCGCGTGCCCGGCGTCATCCATGAGGTGTCCGCGAGCGGAGCGACGGTGTTCATCGAGCCGGAGGAGAGCATCCGCGCCGGCCACCGCATTGCCGAGGAGCAACTTGCCTACCGCCGCGAGCTGCGCCGCATCATGCGCGAGCTGACCGCGCAGGTCGCCGTGCACGGCGTCGAGATAGGCGCCACGGTCGCGGCCCTGGTTGCCTACGACGTGCGCTATGCGCGGGCCAGGTACGCGCGCCTGCACCGCTGCGCTCCCGCGCACACCGGCAGCGGCGAGGTCGATCTGCGCGCGGCGCGCCACCCGCTGCTCGGCGCCGCCGCGGTGCCGATCGACATCCGCTGGGGCGGCGCGCGGCGCGTGCTGATCGTGACCGGCCCCAACACCGGCGGCAAGACGGTGGCGTTGAAGACGGTCGGTCTGCTCGCTCTCATGAACCACTTCGCGATGGAGGTACCGGCGGCGGCGCCAAGCGTCCTGCCGTGGCTGGATCAGGTGCTGTGCGACGTCGGCGACGAACAGTCGATCGCGCAGTCGCTGTCGACGTTCTCCGGCCACGTGCGCCAGGTCGCGCGCATTCTCGGCAGCGCTTCCGGCAACTCGCTGGTGCTGCTTGACGAGTTGGGTGCCGGAACCGATCCGGAAGAAGGCGTGACGCTGGCCATGGCGGTTCTGGACAGCTTGATTACCAGAGGCGCCCTGGTCGCCGTCACAACGCACCACGGTGCACTCAAGAACTACGGCTACGTGAACCCGGCGGTCGAGAACGCGGCGATGGAGTTCGATCTGCAATCGCTGCGGCCCACGTACCGGCTGCTGTCGGGTATTCCGGGCGAGAGCCACGCGCTGGAGATTGCGCGTCGCCAGGGCATCGGCGACCGCATCGTCGCGGCCGCCCGCACCTACCTGGCCGAGGGGCGCACCGACAGCGGCGAGATGATCCGTTCGCTGACGGCGCGGGAGCATGAGTTGCGCGACGTTGCCGAGCGGCACGAGAGGTCGCACGCGGAGTTGCGGCAGCGCGCCCGCGAGGTGGCAGCCCGGGAACAGCGGCTTGCCGCCCGCGAGCGCGAGTTGCGCGCCGCCGAGAACCGCGACCTGCGCGTATTCCTGCGCGAGAGCCGGCGCACACTGGAGGGCGCCATCCGCGAGCTGCGCGAACGCGGCCGGTCGGGCGGGGATTGGCGCGCCGCCGCCGCGGCCGCGCGCGAGGTGGTCGAGCAGGTAGCCGTGCAAGCCGCGCCTGCGCAGCCGGGCTCGGCAGCGGCACCGGCAGCGCCGTCCGGGGGCGTCCCCGAACCGGCCGCCGCCGGCGCCGGCGCTGGCGCGCGCTCGGCGCCGGCACCGCTCGCGGTCGGCGCGCGGGTGCGCATTGCGGCAAGCGGGCGGCCCGGCGAAGTGGTGCGCGCCGGGCGGCGCGGCTCCTGGGTGGTGCAGACCGGCAGCGTGCGCGGTACCTTCCGCTCCGAGGAGCTGGTGGCGGACGCCGCCGCAGCGCCGGCGGCGGCGCCGGACCGGCCGCACGTCGAGGTGAACACGTCCGGCACCCGCCCGCTGGCTGAGCTCAACGTGCGCGGGTTGCGGCTCGACGAAGCATTGGCGGCCGTGGAACGGCAGGTGGACGGCGCCCTGCTGGCCGGGCTGCGGCACTGCGCGATCGTGCACGGCCGGGGAGAAGGTGTTCTCCGTCATGGCATCCACCAGTATCTTGAGCGCCGACGCGAGGTGGTCGAGTTCGAGCCCGCGGAGCACCGCGACGGCGGCGACGGCAAGACCATCGTGAAGCTTGGGTGACGGTGAAACTTGCGTGACCGAGACTTGCGTGGATGCACTGACCCGAGATGGTGAACCCGGCGTGAAATTCATCCGCATCAGGGGAGCCCGCGAGCACAACCTGCGCGGGATCGACCTCGATCTCCCGCGCGACAAGCTCATCGTGGTGTCTGGTCTCAGCGGGTCGGGCAAGTCGTCGTTGGCATTCGACACCATCTTCGCGGAGGGCCAGCGGCGCTACGTGGAGTCGCTGTCGTCGTACGCCCGCCAGTTTCTCGGCCGTCTGGACAAGCCCGACGTCGACTACATCGACGGGCTGTCGCCGGCCATCTCGATCGAGCAGAAGACGGTGCACCGCAATCCGCGCTCCACGGTCGGGACGGTCACCGAGATCTACGACTACCTGCGCCTGCTGTATGCCCGCGTCGGACATCCCCATTGCCACGTGTGCGGCGCCGCCATCGAGGAGCAGTCGGTAGACGAGATAGTCGACGCGTTGATGGACCTCGAAGCCGGCAGCAGGGTGATTCTGCTGGCCCCGGTGGTGAGCGGGCGCAAGGGGGAGCACCGCAGAGTCCTGGATGACGCCAAGCGCGCGGGATTCGTGCGGGTGCGGGTGAACGGCGAGATCCGTTCGCTCGACGATGCGATCGAGCTCGACAAGAATCGCAAGCACTCGCTGGAACTGGTGGTCGATCGGGTGGTGATCCGCCCGCAGGTGCAGAAGCGGCTGGCCGAATCGGTGGAGACCGCGCTGGAGTTGGCGTCCGGGCGGGTGGCCGCGATCGTCGAAGCGCCGCGCGGCGCGCGGGTGGCGGTACCGGCGGGACCGCATGGGATGGCGGTGCCGGCGGGACCGCATGGAATCGCGATATCGGACGGCGGGCCGGCGCCGGCGCGGCGCGGCGCCGGGGAGGCAGGTAACGGCACCACGGCGGCCGGCGAGCCCAGACCCGGCGAGCCGGTGCTGCGTCAGTTCTCGCAGAGCAGCGCGTGCAGCGCGTGCGGGGCGGCGTTCCCGGAGCTGGAGCCGCGCCTGTTCAGCTTCAACAATCCGTTCGGGGCGTGTACCGAGTGTTCGGGGCTGGGCGTGAAGATGGAGTTCGACCCCGCGCTGGTCATTCCCAACCCGCGGCTCAGCTTCAACGAGGGTGCGGTGGCCCCGTACAACCCCGACGCCGCCTGGCATCGCAGCATGTTCCAGTCGCTTGCCGACCACTTCGGCTTCGACCTGGACACGCCGTTCAGCGACCTGCCGCCGGACGTCGTGAACGTGCTGCTGCACGGCTCCGGCGAGCAGGTGGAGGTGCACTACCGGAACTCCCGGCGCAGCAGCAGCTACCGCTACACCACACGCTATCGGGGCATCCTGCATGACCTGCGCCGACGCCACCGGGACAGCTCGTCGCAGGGCGTGAAGGATTGGCTGGAGCAGTACATGCGGCACCATGACTGCAGCAGTTGCGGCGGTACCCGGCTGCGCCCGGAAGCGCTGGCGGTAACGCTCGATTCGGACCGCGGGCCGCGCAACATCGACCAGGTGTCGCGCATGAGCGTGCAGGATGCGGGCGTCTTCTTCGCCGGGGTCCGGCTCACCGACACCGAGCGCCAAATCGCCGCGCAGATCCTCAAGGAAGTGCGCGACCGGCTGTCGTTCATGGCCAGCGTGGGGTTGGAATACCTTACTCTCGACCGGCGGGCGGCATCCCTGTCGGGCGGCGAAGCGCAGCGCATCAGGCTGGCTACCCAGATCGGCTCCGCGCTGGTCGGCGTGCTGTACATCCTCGACGAGCCGACCATCGGGTTGCACCAGCGCGACAATGAGCGCCTGCTGAACACGCTGACCCACCTGCGCGACCTCGGCAACACCCTGATCGTGGTGGAGCACGACGAGCAGACCCTGCGCCTCGCGGACTACATCGTCGATCTCGGGCCGGGGGCGGGAGTGCACGGCGGGCGGGTCACCGCGGCCGGATCGCTGCAGGAAGTGCTGGCCAGCCGGGCTTCGCTGACCGCGCACTACCTGGCCGGCACGCGCACCATCGAGGTTCCGGCCACGCGGCGCCGCGGCAATGGCAACCGGCTGCGGGTGGTCGGCGCCACCGAGCACAATCTGAAGAACATCGACGTCGAGCTGCCGCTCGGCACGTTCAGCGTCATCACCGGGGTCTCGGGTTCCGGCAAGTCCACGCTGCTCAGCGAGGTGCTGTACCCGGCGCTGGCCAACCGGGTGGGACGCACGCGCGCGGTGGCCGGCGCGCACCGCGCGCTCTGTGGCGTCGAACACGTCGACAAGGTGATCAACATCGATCAGTCGCCGATCGGGCGCACGCCGCGTTCCAACCCGGCCACCTACGTCGGGTTGTTCGCGCCGATACGCGACCTGTTTGCGGCGCTTCCCGAGTCGAAGGCGCGCGGCTACAAGCCGGGCCGGTTCTCGTTCAACGTCAAGGGCGGACGCTGCGAGAACTGTCAGGGCGGCGGGCAGATCAAGATCGAGATGCACTTTCTGCCCGACGTGTACGTTGCCTGCGACGTGTGCAAGGGCCGCCGCTACAACCGCGAGACGCTGGACATCCGTTACAAGGGGCGCAACATCCACGACGTGCTGGAAATGACCGTCGAAGAGGCGGGCGAGTTCTTCCGCGTCATACCGGCGATTGCGCGCCGTCTGAACACCCTGATCGCGGTCGGTCTGACCTACGTGAAGCTGGGGCAGTCGGCCCTGACCCTGTCCGGCGGCGAGGCGCAGCGAGTCAAGCTGGCATTGGAACTGTCCAAGCGAAGTACGGGCAAGACCGTGTACCTGCTCGACGAACCCACCACCGGCCTGCACTTCGACGACGTACGCCAGTTGCTCGAGGTGCTGCACCTGCTCGTCGAGCAGGGCAACACCGTGGTGTTGATCGAGCACAATCTCGACGTGGTCAAGCAGGCCGACTGGATCGTGGACCTCGGCCCCGAGGGCGGTGACCGCGGCGGCCGGGTGATCGCCGCCGGCACCCCGGAACAGGTTGCCGGGACGCCGGCGTCCCATACCGGGCGGTTTCTCCGCGAAGTGCTCGGAGCGGTGGCCGACTGAGCGGTCCGGCGGTCACGGAGCGTACCACCGGGCGCCGCCGCGGGCGGCCTTGTGGTGCCGGCCGGCGCGCCGCCGGCGCCGCGTGCGCGGTGCTGCTGACCGCCATGCCGTACCTGCTCGGCGCCCAGTCCGAGCCGCCGGCCGCCGGCGCGCCGCCGGCCGGCGGGCAGGAGCGCCTGCTGTCGCCGTCCGGCCAGGCGCTGGTACGCGCGACGCTGTCCGAGCGCATCGCGGGGGCCGGCTACTTCGAGTTGCTCGACGAGTTGCGCGTGCTCGGCCTGGACGACCGCGGCACGCGGGCGGAGCTGGCCGCGCGCCTGCGCGGCCACTACGGCCTGCCCGCTCCGCGGGCCGCCGCCGGCGAGCCGTCCGAGGTGGTGCAGGTGCGGCAGGCCGGGTACGCGGAATATGTCACCTCGCCGGACACCGGGGCCGACTCGGTCGCCCTGCGCGGCGCCGTCGAGGTGGTGGTGCGCAAGACCGATCCGGACACCGTGCACGTGATCCGCGCCGACGAGGTGATTCACGACCGCGCGGCGCGCCTGCTCACGGCACGCGGCGACGTCTCCTACGAGGTAGTGCAGGAGGATGAAGAGGCGCAGTCGGTGAGCGCCGCGTCCATGTCGTTCGACTTGCACAGTTCCAAGGCGGTATTCGTGGACGCGACCACCCGGCAACGGCGCCGCGGCGAGTCCGGACCGCTCACCTTCACGTTCAACGCCGCCGCCATCACCCGGCTGACCGACGGCACCATTGTCCTCGACGACGTCAGCTTCTCGTCGAGCCCCGATCCGATTCGGCCCAACTACGAGGTGCGCGCGCAGCGCATGTGGCTGCTCGCGCCCGGCGAGTGGGCGATGCAGTCCGCCACCCTGCGCGTCGGCCGCGTGCCGCTGTTCTACCTGCCGTACTTCGTGTGGCCGGGCGATGAACTGGTGTTCCATCCCGCGCTCGGCGTGCGCGACCGCGAGGGGCTGTTTCTCAACACCACGCTGTATCTGATCGGCCGCCGCAAGCGCGACGCGGATCCGTTTTCGGTCCTCAGCCTGACCGATCCGGGCAACTACCGCGAGGAGCTGCGCGGCATGTTCCTGCGCAAGATTCGCGGCCAGGATCCACGCAGCGAGGAGCACTACCTGAAGCTGATGCTGGACCTGTATTCCCGCCTGGGCGTGTTTACCGGCGTCGCCGCCACGCTGCCGGTGGCCGGCGTGGGAGAGGCGAGTTTCCAGCTCGGCGCGGCGCGCTCGCGCAGCATATTCTATCGTCCGGCGCAAGGCGGATACACGGTGCTCGACGAGAGCGGGCGCTCACATTGGAACGATGCCACGCTGTTCGGCACGTCGTTCCCGCTGCGCTACGGGATCGAGCTTGCCGGCAACGCGCGCATTCGAGGCAGCTCGCTACGCGCGCGCATGGAAGTGTTCTCGGATCCCGACTTCCTGCGCGACTTCGGCAACCGCGAGGAGCGGATCGACTGGCCGGGGTTGCTCGGTTTCGAGGGCGGCGACGACGGCGCTCCGGGCCGACGGTCCAGCCTGACCTGGGAGGTGGTGGGCAGCGCCGACCTGAACGAACTGCTGGCCGGCGGCGCGCGCCCGCCGCTGCTGCAACGGGCGAGGATCACCAACGCCGGCGTGCGCTGGCTGTGGCAGAGCCGCGCCGATCCGGCGGTGCCGCTCAACGATCCGGATCCGACCCGCTGGTTCTTCTACCCCGCGACCCTGCGCGTGCCGGCGGCCGCGCAAGTGAGCGGGACGTTCTGGCAGTGGCCGGCGCCGCCGGCGTCCGAGCCGTCCGGGGAGACGCCCGCGCCGGCAGCGGTGGCGGGCCGCGGCCTGCGCCGCGCCGACGCGCCGCCGGCGCGGGCGGACGCAGGCGAGCCGGACGCGGACGATTCGCCGCCGCGCGCCGCGGCCGGCGCGGGCCGGGCGCCGCCGGCGCGCCACGACCAGTATCGCGCGCCGGCGGCGCCGCCGGTCGCGGCCGTGGCGCCGCCCGCGACGGCTCGCATCGGCTATCAGCTGACTCCCGGCGTCACCGTGGAGGCGACCTACGGCAGCGATGCCTGGCGGGCCGCGGACGATGTCGACTTCGCGCTCGAATCGATTGTCGTGCGCGGTGAACACACCAGCCGCCTCGAGCAGAGCCTCGATCTGTACGGCGGGCTGTTCAGCTTCGACCACGGGTTGCGGCACAGTCTGACCGTGCTGCTGCCGCACCGGCGCAGCGCCCTCGCCGACGCCGCCGCCTGGCAAGAGCTGGTGGAGCAGAGTCGCCAGCGCTCGCGTGCCAACCTGCACCTCACCAACCGGTTCACGTGGCGCCCGGTGCGCCATATCGCCGCCTGGCAGGACTCCAGCATCACTTACGACATCGACCTGCGGCTTCTCAACGTGGTCTATCACGCGCCGAGCAGGGCGTACCGTACCCGGCCCGGCGGGTGGGACGCCGATGGCGTCTCCCGCCATCGGCTGCAGACGGCTGCCGTCTGGAAGGTCGGTGATCATCCGCAACGGCTCACGCTGGCCGGCGACCTGCCGCCGCGCCCGCTCCTGCTCAGCGCACAACTCGATCTGCAAGCGGGTGTGGCTACCGCCGGCGCCGTGCTGCGGGCACGCTGCCAGGACGCCCACCGGACGCTCGGCGAGTGCCCCAAGCTGGTCCCCGATCCCCTGTCGGTGAGCGTCGGGGTATCCCCGTTCCCGCCGCTGTCCATCGCCGAGCGGGTAGCCATAGACCTGGTCCGGTCGCAGTTCGAACGGTCGGAGACGACCGTCAGTCTCGCCGGCTTGAGCGCATCGCTCATCGCCGTGCGTCCGCAGCCGGACGAACCGCTGCAGGCGCGCCAGTTGCGCCTCGGTTATTCCGAGTCGTTCGGTCCTCACTACGAGTGGCGCAACCGCATCCGGGTCGGTTTTTCCCCATCCACGAGCTGGACAGTCGATTTCGTGGAGCCACGGCGCAGCCGCTTCACGTTCACCACCGCTCTCACCGTGGCGGTTCACGAGTTCCTCGACCTCTCGTTCCGGACCTCGTCGAGCAACGACCGCACCTATTGTTACGTGGCGGCGTGGGCGGACGATGCCTGCACCACGCGCGATCCGGTCGAGGACTTGTGGTGGTCGCTGGCGTTCTGGGACGAGGACAAGCGCCGCCAATCCAGCTTCAAGGTCGACCGCATCAGCCTGAGCGCCGTCCATCACCTGGAGGACTGGGATCTGAGCCTCGAATACTCCGCCCGTCCGGTGGCGAGGGAGGGAGGCTTTCGGGAGTTCTCTTCCGAATTCTCCATCTTCGTGCAGTGGATTCCGGTGCCCGAGATCCGCGGCCGCGTGGGCGGCGACGACGATGCCATTTTTCTCGGCGAATCCGCGGACGAGTCTTGACAGGTGCGCGCAGATGCCGCACGCTGGCCGAACTGGTATCGGCGTTCAAGTGCACAATGCAATCTCCGGCCCGTGACCGGGTCGTGACCGAAAACCCCGGGCGTGCAGCCCCCGGACGTGCCCTCGCAAGCGGGTTCGGACTGCCCGTGTCGGCGGGCGGCTTGGTTGAGTAATGCCGCCTCCGGCTGCGGTCGCCCTCGACAACCTCAATTTTCTGCGTGAACTGTGCGGTCCCAACGACCGCAATCTGCGCGCTTTCGAGGGTCTGCTCGGTTTTCCCGTGCGCAGTCGCGGCAACGAGGTGCTGCTTGACTGCGATGACCCGCTGCAACAGCGCCGGTTCGCCGCCATGCTGGAGTGGTTGCGCGAACAGGCGGCGGGCGGGCGCGTGATCGACCGCTTCGCCGTTGCCGCCGCCCACGACGCGGTGAGCGCGGCGCCGCCCGCCGCGGCCGCGGCGGCTCGGTTGCTGATTCCCGGCGGAGGCAGCCGTATCTACGCACGCGGCGCCACGCAGGCGCGCTACCTGGCGGCCATCGATCGCTATGAGATGGTGGTCGCGGTGGGGCCGGCCGGTACCGGCAAGACCTTTCTTGCCGTCGCGGCCGCGTTGCGGGCGGTGATCGGGCGCGAGAAGCGGCGACTGGTCCTGACCCGCCCGGTGGTGGAGGCGGGCGAGAGCCTCGGGTTCCTGCCGGGCGACCTGGCCCAGAAAATCGACCCCTATCTGCGCCCACTGTACGATGCCATGGACGCCCTGGTTCCCGGCGACACGCTGCGCCGCCTCGAAGAGACGAGGGCGATCGAAATCGCGCCCCTTGCCTACATGCGAGGGCGCACGCTCTCCGACAGCTACGTCATTCTCGACGAGGCGCAGAACACGACCCGCGAGCAGATGAAGATGTTTCTGACCCGGCTCGGCGAGGGTACACGGGCGGTGATCACCGGCGACATTACCCAGATCGACCTGCCACGCCGGCACGATTCGGGTCTGGTGCACATCATGTCGGTGTTGTCTCCGGTGCGCGACATCTGCTTCGTCCGCCTCGGCCAGGAGGACGTAGTCCGTAGCGAGTTGGTGCGCAAGATCGTGCAGGCGTACGAGGATGCGGACCAGCCTCGCGAGCATGCCGGACGTCGGCCCCAAGCGGCTCCATGACGGTCGCCGACCCGGTGGTGGAAGTGCGTTGGGCCGAGCCCGGTGCGACCGATGGCGCCGCCGGTGCGGGAGCCGCGCTCGCCGACCTGCTCGAACGGTTCGGTCGCCGCGCGCTGCTGCACCTGAACTACCGCCTGGAAGTGTCGGTGCTGCTATGCGACGCGCGCTTGATGCAGGCGCTCAACACGCGCTACCGCGGCGTCGCCGCGCCGACCGACGTGCTGTCCTTCGCGCAGATGGAGGCGCCGCCGCCGCCCGCGGAGGAGCAGCCCCGCGGTGCCCGGTCCAAGAGAGCGGGCCCGCGCAGTTACGGTGCAGACTCACGCATCGCCGCGGCGCGCTGGCCGGGATGCGCGGGTCAGGCTACCGTGCCGGCGGTGGGAGACGTGGTGATCGCCACCGACGTGGCCGCCGGCCAGGCAGCCGCCCGCGGCGAGCCGGCCGAGCGGGAATTGTGCCGCTTGCTGTTGCATGGCATGTTGCACCTCGTGGGCATGGACCACGCCGACCCTCCGCGCGAATGCGAGCCGATGCTGCAATTGCAGGAGCGGACGCTGCACGGCCTGCTCGGAGACGTGGCGCCAACCACACGACAGGATTAAGGAGATCGCGATGGGTTTCCTGGAAAAGCTGCTCGGCAGGGCAGATCAGGACGACGATGACCTAGCCAACCTCGACGGCGCCGCCAAGGAGATGATCCAGGGCGTCGTCGAGCTTTCGCACAGTACGGTGAAGGAGATCATGGTGCCGCGCCCGGACGTGATTTCGGTGCCGCTCGATGTGCCCGCCGACACGCTTCTGGAACGGGTAGCGCAGAGCGGCCACTCGAGGCTGCCGGTGTATCACCAGAACATGGACAACATCGTCGGCGTGGTGTATGCCAAGGATCTGCTGCGCGCCCAGGTCTCGGCGGCCGGCGAGCCGGCCGGGGAAGCGGTGCTCGACCGCATCATGCGGCGGCCCTACTTCGTCCCCGAGACCAAGAAGGTCGACCAGCTCCTGCGCGAGTTCCAACTGCGCCGCGTGCACATTGCGGTGGTGGTGGACGAATATGGCGGCACGTCGGGAATCGTGTGCCTCGAAGACGTGATCGAAGAGATCGTCGGCGACATTCAGGATGAGTTCGACGACGAGGCGGAGGAGATCCTCAAGATCGGCGAGGGCGTCTACCTGTGCGATGCCCGCGTTCGCCTCGACGAGTTGAACGAGTATGGCGGGTTCGATCTGCCGGCGAACAGCTTCGAGACCCTCGGCGGATTCGTGTTCGACCTGTTCGGAAAGATACCGGTGAAGTACGAAAAAGAGCGCTACGGCAGGGCCGATTTCGTCATTCAGCAGATGGAGGGAAACCGCATCTCCAGCGTCAAGATCGTGAGCCGCCGCGAGTCTCCGGCCGCGGGCGGCGGCGAACACACAGCGGACTAGGGAGGACGGGTTGCACGGCATTCGCAGCATGGGGGCGCTCGACCTGGCCGGGCGCCGGGTGCTGACCCGCGTCGACTTCAACGTACCTCTTGCCGGTGGTGCGGTAGCCGACGATACGCGCATCCGCGCCGCGCTGCCCACCATCCGGGCCATTCTCGCAGCGCCGGACGCGAGCGTGGTGCTGATGAGCCACCTTGGCCGCCCCAATGGCGTGCGCCGGCCCGAACTCGGCCTGGCGCCGGCGGCTGAACGCCTGGCCGCGCTGCTGGAACGGCCGGTGCAGATGGCGCCCGACTGCGTCGGGCCGGAGGTGGAGCGCCGCGCGGCGTCCCTGGCTCCCGGCGCCATCCTGCTGCTGGAGAATCTGCGCTTTCACGCCGGCGAGGAAGTCGGCGACGAGGCATTCGCCCGCCAGCTCGCCGCCCTTGGCGATGCGTACGTGAACGACGCGTTCGGCGCCGCGCACCGCGCGCATGCCTCCACCGCCACGGTCGCCCGGTACCTGCCATCCGGCGCCGGCCTGCTGATGGAGCGGGAGGTGGCCGCGCTCGGCAACCTTCTGGCGGCGCCCCGGCGGCCGTTCGTGGCGATCGTCGGCGGTGCCAAGGTGTCGTCCAAGGTGGCGGTGCTGGACAACCTGCTGCCGAAGGTGGACACGCTGCTGATCGGCGGCGCCATGGCCTACACGTTCCTCGCCGCGCGCGGTACCGCGGTCGGCAACTCGCTGGTCGAGCAGGAACTGGTCGCCGCCGCCGGAGCGCTGTTGGAGCGCGCCGGCGAGCTCGGCGTGCGGCTGCTGCTGCCCTGCGACCACGTCACGGCCGCCGCGCTGGCGGACGACGCCGAGCGCGGGGAGACCGAAGGCGCCGATATTCCCGCCGGCGCCATCGGTGTCGATATCGGCCCGCGCACCGTGGCGGCGTTCGGCGCGGCGATCGCGGACGCCGGCACCGTGATGTGGAACGGGCCGATGGGCGTGTTCGAGGTGGCGCCGTTCGCCGCCGGCACGTTTGCCGTGGCCGAGGCGGTGGCCGCGTGCGGCGGCACCACCGTGGTGGGCGGCGGCGACTCGGTGGCGGCGATCAACGCCGCCGGCGTCGCCGACCGGATTTCGCACGTATCGACCGGCGGCGGCGCCTCCCTGGAGCTGCTGGAGGGCCGGGAGCTGCCCGGCGTCGCCGCCCTTCGGGAGTAACAACGGGAACATGACATCCGCAACGAGCAATCGCGCACCGTTCATCGCCGGCAACTGGAAGATGCACTTCACCCATACGGAGGCGGCGGCACTCGCCGCCGGGCTCGCCACCCGACTCGGCGCCTGCCCCGGCATCCGCGTGATGGTGGCGCCGCCGTTCACCGCCCTGCAGGCGGCGGCGGAAGCGCTGCGCGGCTCCGCCATCGAGCTGGGGGCGCAGAACGTGAGTCCGGCCGCCGCCGGCGCCCACACCGGAGAGGTGGCGTGCGAAATGCTGGCGGCGCTGGGCGTCGGCGTCGTGATCGTCGGCCACTCGGAGCGCCGCCACGTGTATGGCGAGGACGATGCGCTGATCGCGCGCAAGCTGCGCGCGGTGCTGGACGCCGGCTTGGAGGCGATACTGTGCGTCGGCGAGACGCTCGCCGAGCGCGAGGCGGACGCGGCCGCTGCGGTGGTGGCGCGCCAGTTGCGCGCCGCCCTCGGCAACTGCTCCGCCGCCGACCTGGACCGCGTTGTCGTAGCCTACGAGCCGGTGTGGGCGATCGGCACGGGCCGTACCGCGTCGGTGGCGGACGCCGACGCCATGCACCGCGAAGTGCGCGCCACGGTCGCCGAAGTGGCCGGGGCGCCGGCGGCCGACGCCCTGGTGGTGCAGTACGGCGGCTCGGTTAAGCCGGACAACGCCGGCGAGCTGCTGGCCAGTGCGCAGGTGGACGGCCTGCTGGTGGGCGGTGCGTCGCTGGAAGTGGACAGCTTTGCCCGCATTGCCGCCGCCGGCTCGAGTTGAACCGGCGCCACGGGTCGTGCGCCCGCGGGCCGTTGATTCGCGCCCTGCCTAGTGAGTATAGTTGGCGCGGACTGCGCCGCTCTCGCGCGCCGCTGATCCTTCGAATGTCATGGCAATAGTCTCGATTCTCATCCTCGTCGTGTTCGTCGTGAGCGCGCTGCTGCTGATGGCGGTCGTGCTCATTCAGGACGATCAGGGCGGCGGCATCGGCGCGATGTTCGGCGGTGGAGCCGGCACCCCGTTCGGTGCGCGAACCGGCAACGTAATGACCCGACTCACCTCCATTCTGGCGGTGATTTTTCTGGCCGCGGCGTTCACCCTGGCGTGGATGAATCGCACCCCCGACGCCGGCAACGTGATCGGCCGCGCGCGTGCGGAACGCATGCGCAGCATGGACCGCACCGACTGGTGGGTAGCGGCGCCGGCGCCCGAAGTGCTCACCGAAGAAGCCCCGGCGGCGGTCGACGCGAGTCCGCCCGCCGTCGAGGGCGAGTCGACTGCGGAGCCGGTGGAGGCGGCCGCGCCCGCCGATGCGGAGGGCGAACCCGCGAAGGAGGAGGCCGCCGCCGAGGGTGGTGGTTAGGCAGCCCGTGGTAAGACTCCGGTTGCAATCGAGCGGCGATCCATCCCCGCTTCCGCGACGGGCTGCCCGGCAGCGATGAAGGTCGTTCTGCTGATCGTGGCGGCCGTTGCCGTTCTGGTGCTCGGCAACCTGCTGGTGCCGGTCCCACGCGCGGCCATCGAGGTGGCCGCCGAACCGATCGGTCTCGGACTGGTCACCAATGCGATGCTCACCTCGTTCATCCTCAGCGCCGTCATCCTCATGGTGGCGTGGGTGGTCGGGCGCAAGCTGAAGTTGCGTCCCGGCGGCCTGCAGAACGTGGTCGAGGCGCTGATCGAGGCGCTCGACAACCTGGTCAGCCAGACCGCCACGCGTACCTGGGCGCCGCGCTTCTTCCCGATCTGCAGTACCATCTTCATCTTCCTGCTGATATCGAACTGGTTCGGGATTCTGGGCCCGGCTCTCGGCAGCGTCGGCATCATTCATGCCAGTGATCACGGCACGCTGAGCGCCGGAGACATCACCTTTCTGCGCGGCAGCGCAGAACAGGTGCTGGCCGACTACGCCGCCAAGTCCGGCGGTGATGCCCACCACGGAGCGGACGAGGCCAGATTCGTCATCGTGCCGCTGCTGCGCGCCCCGAGCAGCGACCTCAACCTGACCCTGACGCTGGCCCTGATCACCATGTTCCTGGTGCAGGTCTTCGGGTTCTGGAGCCGCGGAGTGGGCTATGTCGGGCAGTTCCTGCGCTTCAAGAGTCTCAAGACCAAGGGCTTCGGGATGGGCTTGGTGGATGTCTTCGTCGGCCTGTTCGAAGGCTTGAGCGAGTTCGCCAAGGTGATCTCGTTCTCGTTCCGCCTGTTCGGCAACATCTTCGCCGGCGAGGTGATCCTGATCGTGATTACCAGCCTGGTATCGCTGGTCCTGGTGGTCGTGTTCTTCGGGCTGGAGATGTTCGTCGGCCTGATCCAGGCGTTCGTGTTCTTCATCCTTTCGCTGGCGTTCTTCCACCTGGCGACCGAGCACCATGAGGACCACTGACGACCAGGCGCGCAGCAAATGAAGGCAATCCTCACAGCCAAGAGTTCGGGACAACACAGATTCGGACAAGGAGTACAAACGCATGGAACCTGATGCAGTAAAGCTGCTCGCGGCGGGTCTCGCAATCGGCCTGGGGGCTATCGGACCGGGCCTGGGCATCGGTCTGGTTGCCAGCGGGGCGCTGCAGGCGCTCGGCCGCAACCCGGACGCGCGCGGCCTGATCGTGACCAACATGTTCGTGGCGATCGCGTTCGCCGAGGCGCTCGCCATCCTCGCGCTGGTGGTCTCGCTCATTCTGTTGTTCGTGATTTAGGTCCAAGAGGCTACCGTGGAAGCTCTCGGCATCTCTCTGCCCGGGTTGATCGCGTATGCGGTCAACTTCGCGATCCTGGTGGTGCTGCTGCGCGTATTGCTCTACAAGCCGGTCAAGCAGCTTCTGGAGAACCGCAAGCAGCGCATCGCCGAGGGGCTTGACGCGGCCGAGCGCGCCGCCGCCGACGCCGCCGAGCAGCGCGGCAGGTTCGAGCGGGAACTGGAGGAAGCGCGCGGCAGCGCGCAGGCGGAAGCCGCCAAGCTCGCCCAGCAGGCCGAGCAGGTGCGCCACGAGGTGCTGCAGGCCGCAGAACAGGAAGCCGCCGAGATCAAGGAGCGCGCCCGCGAGGAAATCGAGCAGGAGCGCCGGCAGGCGGAGGCCGAGCTGGAGCGGCAGGCCGCGGACCTGGCGATGGCGATCTCCCGCAAGGTGGTGGGCGCGGCGCTCGACCAGGCGGCGCAGCGGCGCCTGGTAGATCAGTTCGTGAGTGATCTGGGCAGCGGGGAGCGCCGGTGACCGACGCCCGCAGCTACGCCCTGGCGGCATTCGCGACCGCGGTGGAGCCGTGGATCGACGCCCTGCGCAGCGTGCACGGCAAGCTGCACGGAGACGCCGAGATGCTGGCGCGGCTGTCCGACAAGGGCGCCGCCTTCGATCACCGCCGTCGGCAGCTCCGGGAGCTGCTGCCCGAGTCGGCGAGCGCCGAGTGCGGCAATTTCCTCCTCACCCTGATGGAGCGCGGCGACCTGGGGCAATTGGCGGCTATCGTCGACTGGATGGGCTCCATGGCCAGCAACGGCCCGCAGGCGCGCATGGCGATCGTTACCACCGCCTACCCCCTGGACGGCGACCAGCGGCGTCGCTTCGTCGCCACCCTGAAACAGACCCACGGAGCCGACCTCGGCGTGTCATTCGCCGTGGACTCCGCGATCGTGGGCGGCGTGGTGGTGCGCATCGGCGACCAGATTGTCGACGGCAGCGTCCGAACCAGGCTGGAGGCGATCGACGGCGCCCTGGCCCGCGGCGAGTAGCCCGGGACAACCGTGACGAGGAGAACGATGACAGACGATGTACGGTCCTGCCGCCGGCGGGCCCGACGGCAGCGCCGGGCGGACCGCCGTGCCTGACGAGCGTGGCGGAGCGAGTTTCAAGCTCGACCGGATCACCAGCGAGATTCGCCGGCGAATCGAGCGCTTCGAGGCGCCGCTGGAGGCCAGTGAAGTCGGCACGGTGCTGTCGGTAGGCGACGGCATCGCCCGCATCAGCGGGCTGTCGGGAGTGATGGCCACCGAGCTCCTGGAGTTCCCCGGCGGCGTGCAGGGTATTGCCCTCAACCTGGAGCCGGACGTGGTGGGAGCGGTAATCGTCGGCGAGTACGCCCACATCGAAGAGGGAGCGCTGGTCAAGGGCACCGGGCGTATCGCGTCGATTCCGGTCAGCGACGACCTGATCGGGCGCGTGGTAAACGCCAACGGCGTCCCGGTGGATGGGCAAGGCCCGATCCGCGCCACCGCGACCATGGCGATCGAGCGGGTTGCGCCGGGCGTGGTGGAGCGCGTCAACGTGGACACGCCGGTGCAGACCGGCATCAAGGCGATCGACTCGATGACCCCGATCGGCCGCGGCCAGCGCCAACTCGTGATCGGCGACCGCCAGACCGGCAAGACCGCGCTCGCGGTCGACACCATCATCAACCAGAAGGGCAAGGATCTGATCTGCGTGTACGTGGCCATTGGCCAGCGCCAGGGTCAGATCGCGCAGGTGGTGGCCACGCTGCGCGAACATGACGCCATGGAGCACACCATCGTGGTGGTGGCCGGGGCAGCCGATTCGGCGCCGCAGCAGTACGTCGCCCCGTACGCCGGCTGCGCCATCGGCGAGTACTTCATGGAGCAGGGCAGGGACGTGCTGGTGGTGTACGACGACCTGAGCAAGCACGCCTGGGCATACCGGCAGATCTCGCTGCTGCTGCGCCGGCCGCCCGGCCGCGAGGCGTATCCGGGCGACGTGTTCTACCTGCACTCGCGCCTGCTGGAACGGGCCGCGCGGCTGTCGCCCGAGCGCGGCGGCGGATCGCTCACCGCGCTGCCGATCATCGAGACCCTGGCCGGCGACGTGAGCGCGTACATCCCCACCAACGTCATCTCGATCACCGATGGGCAGATCTACCTGGAGTCGGACCTGTTTTACGCCGGCCAACGCCCGGCCGTGAACGTGGGCCTGTCGGTGTCCCGGGTCGGCGGCGACGCCCAGACCAGGGCGATGAAGCAGGTGGCCGGGCAGTTGCGGCTCGACCTTGCGCAGTACTACGCGTTGGCGGCGTTCGCACAGTTCGGCTCCGACCTGGACCAGACCACGCGCGGCCAACTGGAACGCGGTCAGCGCCTTACCGAGCTGCTCAAGCAGCCGCAGTACCGGCCGCAGGAGCTGGCCCACCAGGTGATCGGCATCTTCGCCCTGACCCGGGGCTTTGCCAACGGCGTGCCGGCAAGCGCTATCTCCGGCTACGCGGACGGCCTGGTTGCGCACATCGCGGGCACGCAACCGGCGATCATTCGCGGCATCGATGCCGAGCTGCAGCTTACCGAAGAAATCGAGGCGAGCCTGTCCGCCGCCGTGCGGCAATACACGCGGCAGGCCGGCTACGAGGTGACGGAGGGCCAGGCCTAGCGCCTGGCAGACCGCAGCCGTGGCATCGATTCGCGAACTGCGCAAGCGCATTCGCAGCATCCGCAACCTGTCGCAGGTCACCCGCGCCATGGAGATGGTGGCGGCGTCGCGCATGCGCCGGGCGCAGGAACAGGTCACCGCTTCCCGTCCCTACGCCGCCAAGGCATGGGAGTTGCTCACCCAACTCGTCGCCCAGGGGGCGGTGGTGGACGTGCAGGCGCCGCTGCTCACCGACCGCGACCCGGTGCGCGCGGTGGCACTGATCCTGATTACCGGCGACCGCGGGTTGGCGGGCAGCTACAATTCGGCGATGGTGCGCGCCGCCACTCAGTTCCTGAACAGCAGGGACGGTGCCCGGCAGCGCCTGATCACGGTCGGGCGCAAGGGCCGCGACGCCATGTTGCGCGCCGGCTACACGATCGAGGCGGAGTTCGGCGACCTGCCCGAGCGGCCGCGGGAGCGCGACGTGACGCCGATCGCGCGGCTTGCCAGCGACGGCTTTCTCAGCGGCGCCAGCGACGCGGTGTATATCGGTTACACTGACTTCATCAGCGTACTGCGGCAGCAGCCCTGGGTGCGCCAGCTCCTGCCGCTGCACCCGGATGCGTTGACCGATGCGCACGGCAGCGAGGAGCGGCGTCCGGTCATGGCCGACTACCTGCGCGACACGCCGCCGCCGCTGGCGGGCGGCTACAGCTCCGAGCCGCCCATGGAGACACTGCTGGAGCAGGTGGTGCGCCGCTTCGTTGAGTTGCAGATCTACCAGGCGGTGGTGGAGTCGCTGGCCAGCGAACACGCGGCACGCATGGTGGCGATGCGCAACGCCACCGAGAACGCCAACGACCTGTTGAAGGACCTGACCATGACCTACAACAAGGTGCGCCAACAGTCGATCACCGAGGAGATGCTCGACATTGCCGGCGGCGCGGAGGCGCTGAGAGCCGCCGCGGGCTGAGTGCGCGAGAGGGGAAGGAATGGCAAACGGAAACGGTTCGAGTCTTGCTGACGGGCGTATCGTTCAGGTAGTGGGAGCGGTGGTGGACGTGGAGTTCCCCGCCGAGCACCTGCCCGAGATCCGCTACGCCTTGGAGGTCGCCGGCACAGACCGGGACGAGGCGGCCGCGCGGCTCATCCTGGAGGTGCAGCAGCACCTGTCGGGGGCGGTGGTGCGGACCGTGGCCATGGACACCACCGATGGGCTGCGCCGCGGCCAGCGGGTGATCAACACCGGCGCGCCGATTACCGTGCCGGTGGGCGAGTCCACCCTGGGCCGGATCTTCAACGTGGTCGGGAGGCCTGTCGACGATCGCGGACCGGTGGTGGCCGACGAACACTACCCGATCCACCGTCCGGCGCCGGCGTTCACCGACCAGGTAACCCGGACCGAGGTGTTCGAGACCGGCCTCAAGGTAGTCGACCTGATCGCGCCGTTCACCAAGGGCGGCAAGACCGGCGTGTTCGGCGGCGCCGGCGTCGGCAAGACGATCATCATCCAGGAGCTGATCTCCTCGCTGGCGCGCGAGCACGGCGGCTACTCCGTGTTTGCCGGGGTGGGGGAGCGCACCCGCGAGGGCACCCAGCTGTACGGCGAGATGCAGGAGGCGGGCGTCATCGACAAGCTGTGCATGGTGTTCGGACAGATGAACGAGTCGCCCGGCGTACGCCTGCGGGCGGCCCTGACGGGGCTCACCATGGCGGAGTACTTCCGTGACAGGGGGCTCGACGTGCTGCTGTTCATCGACAACGTGTTCCGCTTCGTGATGAGCGGTTCCGAGGTGTCGGCGCTGCTCGGGCGCATGCCGAGTGCGGTCGGCTACCAGCCCACGCTCGGCACCGAGATGGGCGAGTTGCAGGAGCGCATCACCTCCACGCAGCGCGGCTCGATCACCAGCATGCAGGCCGTGTACGTGCCGGCCGACGACTACACCGACCCGGCGCCGGTCGCCACGTTCGCGCACCTCGACGCCACCCTGGCCCTGGAGCGGTCGATCGCCGAGTTGGGCATCTACCCCGCGGTCGATCCGCTGGCGTCCACCAGCCGCGCCCTGGAGCCGCG
This sequence comes from Spirochaetia bacterium, assembly GCA_965208575.1. Classification (GTDB taxonomy): domain Bacteria; phylum Spirochaetota; class Spirochaetia; order SZUA-6; family Bin103; genus Bin103. The sequence continues at coordinate 1,249,443 of CBDBOV010000005.1, forward strand.
CGTGGTGGGACAGGAACACTACGACGTGGCGCGCGGTGTTCAGGAGGTGCTGCAGCGGTACCGTGATCTGCAGGACATCATCGCCATCCTCGGCGTGGATGAACTGTCCGAGGACGACCGGCTGGTGGCGTCGCGCGCGCGCAAGATCCAGCAATTCCTGTCACAGCCGATGTTCGTCGCGCAGCAGTTCACCGGCCGCGAAGGACGCTACGTGACCGTGGCGGATACAGTGTCCAGCTTCCGCCGCCTGCTCGACGGCGAGGTGGACGACGTGCCGGAGCCGATGTTCTACATGGCCGGCTCACTGGACGAGGTGCTCGAGCGCGCCGGCGAGCAGCGCGCGGACGCGGCAACGAGCTGACGTGAGCGCGCCAGGTCACTCCGATTCGGAGCCAGCGGAGGCCACCGGCGCGGGTGCGCGGGCGGCGGGCGGCGGGCGTCTGCGCCTGGAGATTCTGACCATTGAGCGCCTGTTGTTCGACGAGCAGGTGAGCATGGTGATCGCTCCCGGCGCGGACGGTATGCTCGGCATACTGCCGCACCATCAGGCGATGCTTACCGTGTTGCAGCATGGCGAGCTGGTGATTCGGATCGACGGACAGAACGACCGGTACATGGCGATCGGCGGCGGCGTGATGCAGGTTCTGCCCGACCACGTGGTGGTCCTCGCCGATCATGCCGAACATGCTGACGAGATCGATCTGGCGCGTGCCGAGGAGGCTCACCAGCGGGCGCTGGAGTCGATGGAGCGCGGCGCAGGCGACCTTGAACTCGGGCATGCGCGTGAGGCTCTGCGCCACTCCGCGGTGCGCCTCGCCGTCGCGCGGCGCCACCACGGCCGCATGCCGCGCTGACGGTTCGGCCCGCGTTCACCGAACTCGGCGCCGAGCTTCACGGAATTGCTACCAGCCGCCCGCGCTCTGCGACGCTCCGCCAGCGGTCGGCGGCTCCAGTTCCAACAGCAACAGCCACAGTTGGTTCGCGCGCCGAAACAACACCGCCAGCGTGCCTCCCGCGCGCAGCGCACGCGCGTCCTGCACCGGTTCGCTGCCGCGTGCCAGGATCAGCTTCCGGTATGCCCCCCCGGCGCCCGGCGTCACCAGCGAGAGGTGGTACTCCGGCTCGCCGGCGTCACCAAGCGCAAGTTCCGAGAACAGGACCGTAAGCGCCGGCACGACAGCATCGGTTTCGCCGCGGTCCGGGAACGCCGCGAGCGCATGCACCTCGCGCGCCAGGGTGATCTTGCGCTCCGATACGATGGCGCCGCCGTGGTCCACCGTGACGGCAACGATTTCGTGTGCGCCCCGCGCGGCGCCGTCGCTGGACTCCAGCGCCGTGCGGTCGTCACGCACGTAGGTCACCACGAGTAGCTCCTGGGAGCCACATGCCACCGACAACGGCGGCGGCGGCAATTCCGGTTCGCGTCCGGGAAGGTCGACGCGCAGATCGTCGCGGCCATCTTCCACCACCAGCAGTCCGCCGTGGTCGAACATCGAGAAGCCGTGCCGGCCGGCGCAGTGGTAGGGGCTGAGCGCAGGGCCGGGCGCTTCGGGCGCGCCGGTGGGCGCCGCGTCCGCGGGCAGCGACCGGTCGCCGGCATGGATCGGGGTCGACTGGTCCTCCAGCAGCGCGGGACGGACGTCGAATGATCGTATCGCCTCCTCGTCCTGTTCACCGAGCAGGCCGAACAGCGTGAACCCGGCCGGTTCGAAGTCCGAAGCGGGACCGGGCAGCACCCCTACCGGCACGACCGGTTCCGGCAGCAGGTCGACAGTCCACGGCTCGGCACTGTCCACCGGGCGGTGGATCCACTTGGTGACGCGTGCATCGGCAAGTTCCTGGTCGGTGTATAACAGGTGTTCGATCCCGTCGTGCTGCAGGAACGCATGGCGTCCGAAGTAGGGATTGATACCCGGCACGAGATCGACGCGGTCGATGGTCACCACTTCGTCCGCGTGTGCCCGCGGAGCGGCCAGCGAGCCGCGCGCCAGGCGCAGGGTCAGGTCGGCCGCGTCGGCGTATACCGCAATCCACTGGCCTCCGGCAGCCGACTCCTGCAGCGAGTAGAACGGCGGTGCGTGTTCGGCGAGCAACACGCTCTCGGGCAGCGCCAGGATCGGCGAGGGCGAGGCGGGCGCCTCCGGCTTCGCGCAGGTCGACAGCGCGGCCAGCACGCCGAACAGCATAGCCGTGCGCACCGCCATGCGCCGCCAGACCGGGACGAAGAGGCGGCCCGCGTGCCGCTCACCGGCCGTTGACCGCGCGATTCGCCGCTCCCTATACTGCCTCAAGTGCCGACAACTCCTTGCATATGCGTATCGCGGTAGTATTCTTCGAGGGCAAGAATCGCAAACGGCTCCTGTCTCTGGCGCAGGCGCTGGCGAAAGGAATCGAGACGCAGGGCCACCAGGTCGATGTGATCGACGGCGCTCACGACATCAACAGCAAGCTTACCATCTACGGGTACGTTGCCATAGGAGGGGAGTCGATCACGACGTTTACCGGCAAGATTCCGGAGGTGGTCACCCGCTACCTGAAGAACGCGGGGATGATCTCCGGCAAGCGCTGCTACGCATTCGTCGGCAAGAGCCCGATCAGCGCCAACCGCGCCCTGCAGCGGATCATGAAGGCGATGGAGGGAGAGGGCATGTTCCTGAAGAATTCCGGCGTCCTCAACTCCGAGGTGGAAGCGCAAGAGGTGGGGCGCCGCCTGCACGTCTCCTGAGCCTGAGCGTTCGGAACGCGGCTACTCCTTCCACGGGAATATCATGCCGCGCAGCGTGCGTTTCCCCACCCGGTCGCGGTCATCCACCAGCAGGGCGTCCCACGGAATCTCCTTGCGGTCGGCGTCCGGATGCTCCTCCAGGTAGTCGTACTTGTACAGACGCAGCTTCAGCGCGACGTTGTGCCAAACGAGAATCGCCGCAAGCCCCGGCAATATGCCGCCCGTGAACAGCGACACCAGCAGGATTGCCAAGGCCCCGACCGCGAGCATCAGCATCAGGCCGGTGTTGTCGAAGAACAGGAGCAGCATCTTGCGCACCATCTTGCGGGGATTGCGTTCCAGCCGCGACTGGATCGGAAAGAAGAACTGCGCCGCAAGGACCCAGCCGACAGTGACCCACAGCAGGATGATCTGGCCCATCATGCCGAGCACCGGTTGGTCCACCTGGGCGTACACGCGGATCGCCACCTGCAGGATCACGAAGTAGACGCCGTTGACCAGCGCGAACAGCAGCGTCGTTCGGTAGGTATCCCGGATCGCATCCCAGAACAGCGCAAAGCCGGGCGACTGGTAATCGGCGATCGCGCTCGCCACCGCGCTCGCCCCGCCGGTATAGACACAGAAACAGGCGAGGGCAACGACCTGCAGCGCCAGGGTCAGGGAAAGCACCGGGGAAATCACCGGCGCGTACACGAGCAGAGCGACCGGGGCGTAGAACCCGATGTTCAGGAGCAACACCCGGAACAGGTTGTCCCACGTATCGAAAAACGCCTTCTTGACCAGAAATCCGAGCATCTTGGGCAGTCGTGTGCTTCCTTGTATCACGGTACCGGGCGGTATACAACAACCGCCCGGCGGCTCCCGGCGGCTCCCTCGGGCGCCCCCCGCCAGGCCGCCCGCACCGGGCCGCGGCAGGGCCCCGGCAGAGTGCACTTGACAGTCAAGAAATCCACGTCCTACAATCGGCGACGATAGCTGGCGGACGGGCCGCCAGATTATCGGGCGGGCAGTTCAGGGAGGGGCAGCCCCCGTCACGGCCACATGGGGTTGTGCCTTGTCTCCCAACCACTACAAGACCCTCGGTATTTCGCCGCGGGCCAGCGCCGTCGAGATCAAACGCTCGTTTCGCAGACGCGCTAAAGAGCTCCATCCCGACACCGCACTCGTCGGCTCCGACGAGCGCATGCGTTCGTTGATCGATGCCTACGAGGTGCTCAGCGATCCACAGCGGCGCATCAACTACGATCGCACCCACGCGAGCCTGTTCCGCACCGTCACGTTCGACTACCGCGAGTTTCTCAGGCAGCGCCGCCACGACTACGTAAGTCAGTCCAAGCTCATCTTCTATGATCTGCTGAACTCCCACGACGAGGAGGCGTTGGAGACCTACGAACAACTCCTCATGGCCCATATCGACCTGCGCAAGTACATGTCTCACGAGGACTTCATGGACTGCTCGTTCCTCCTCGCGGAAGCGTTCGAGCGGCGCGGCGACCTGGTGCGGTCGGCGGACCTGTACCGGCGGCTCTACCTGTATGAGCGTGAACGCCCCTACTTCCACCACTTCGTCGACGAGGTTGTGGACCGGCTGCGCACCCTGATCTGCTTCAAGATGGTGCCGCAGTTGCCGGCGGACTTGGTTGTCGCGCACATCGAGAACCTGATCGACATGGACATCTCGCGCAAGGACTCGGCGTTCTTTCACAAGAAGATTGCCGAAATCTACTCCAGCAACGGCGACAACGGCCGCGCCGCCGAGCACCTGCGCCGGGGGCTGGCCCTGGACACCAAGCTCGCCGGCGTCAAGAAGCTCAAGGAGAAGATCGGCTTTCCCGAACTGGCCGCCACCTAGGAGCCGGTCGGGTTCCGCCACGCCCCCAGGCGGGCCGGTTGGGCCACAGCGCCGCCCGCGGCGGCGGTTCTGGGGCGCTGGCCGAGACCTGGCCGCGACCGCGGACCGGTGGGCGATTCATGCCGCCGGCACGGCGGTAGCCACCGTTTGTGACCGCAGCGTTCGTCCTGCGACCGTGGCGCGTGGTATATTGCGTCCCGGAGGAGCAGTGGTCGCCCGCACAACCTGTCTTGCGCTCATTCTCGCCAGCTTGCTTCCGGCCGCGGTCGCCTCGCAGGCAATCGACCGCCCGGCCGCCACGGTACGGCTGCACAAGACCGATGTGATCGGAATACGCGAACTGCGCACGCAGATCGAGTTGCTCGAGTTGCGTACCGGTCAGCCGGTTCCGGCGGAACAGCGCCCTGCCATCCTGGATCTCCTGGTCGGGGAGAGACTGTTCGATCAAGCGGCGGAGCGCGAACGCGTGACGGTGAGCGACGCCGACGTGGACACGCGCATCGGGCAGCTTCGCGATCAGGAAGGGCACCGCCTGAACCTGGGCCGCGCGTTGACCGATGCCGAGTACCGGTCGCTGGTCAGCGAGACGGGTCTGTCCTGGGATGAGTACCGCGAGCAGCTTCGCAAGGCGCTCATTCAACAGCGCTACGTGGCGCGCGTCCGCGGCGACGAGCTGCGCGCCGTCGAGTTGCCCACCGCGGAGGACGTCGAGGCGTTTTACGAGGCAAACAAGACCACCGTGTTCGTCCAGCCCGACATGGTGCAGTTCAAGCACATCTTCTTCGACACCCGCACTGTCAACGAGGCATCGGCACGCCTCGCGGTGCGCGAGCGCGCCGAGCGGGTGCATCGCGAACTGGTGAACGGCGCCCGGTTCGACAACCTGGTGCGCACCTATTCCGAGGACGCGGAGTCGCACGACTCGGGCGGGCTGTTCGGTACTTACCTGCGGCGCGATGACCAGGCGACCAGCCAGCTCCTGGGGCGGGAATTCTTCGACGCGCCGTTCGCCATGGACGAGGGCGAGACCAGCGGCGTGCTGCGCTCCAACGTCGGATTTCACATCGTGCGCGTGGTCGACAAGGTGTCGGCGCGTATCCTCGGCCTCGACGATCCGGTCAACCCGATGTCGGAGAGCACGGTACGCGACCAGATCCGCGTGCTGCTGGCGAACAGCGTGCAGACCCAGGCGTACCAGAGCGCCTTGCTGGCAACCCTGGACGATCTGCGGCGGCAGGCGGAAGTGCGCATCTTCGAGGAGAATCTCCGGTGGTAGGGCGTCGTCCTGCCGGCACCTGCGGTCGGTGATGCGCAAGCGGCGCGACGCGCGGACGATCGCCGTGCAGTCGATGTACCGGTTCGAAATATCACGCGCACCGCTCGAGGAGTTGCTCGACTACTCGTGGATCGGCGCGCAGCGGCGGCGCAGCATGGCGCCGGCCACGCTCGAATTCGCCTCCCTGCTGATCGCCGGATGCATCGACAATCTGGATGCGATCGACCGCGAGATCGACCGCCACCTGGAACACTGGGACATCGAGCGCGTTTCGCGGATCGACCTGTCGGTGCTGCGCGTCGGCACCTACTGCCTGCTGCATCAGCGCGACATTCCCGCCGAGGTAACGATCGACGAGAGCGTCGCCGCGGCCCGGCAGTTCGGCGGAGAGCACTCCTACCGGTTCGTGAATGGCGTGCTCGACGGCATTTACCGGCGGTTTGGCGCCGCACGGGGCACGGTCGCCACGGGCTGTTGATGGATACCGTGGTCCTTTGGTGCAGTTCCGTGCGGTTGGTCTTGGCGCACCGTTTCCCCAATGGTAGGGTGGCCGCGGTGATTTGCTTGTACCGGTGGTCCCGGACCACTGCGCTTGGGGTCCTGCTGCTGGTCGCGATGCTGGCCCTGCCAGCCGTCGCGCATGCACAGGATCAGGATGAAGAAGGCAGCGGGGAGGTAGCCGAACCGTTGGTCGCGCCGCGCTACGGATTGGGAGACAGCACGCTGGCCATGCGGCTGGGAATTGCCTTGCCGCTGTTCCTGCTCGCGACCGACGAGGTGGAAACCCCGGACGGCAAGAAGGATCACGTGCTTCCGGCCAACCTGTCCGTGGTAGGCACGGCCGCCGTCAATTGGAATGTCTACTTGGACGAGTCGTTCACGATCGGTGCGGAGCTGGGCGGCGGTCTGGGCGTCGACATAAACGACGCCCTCTGGTACATGGTGCCGATCCTGGTCCGTACCGGATACGTGATCAGCCTGCCGCAGATGGAGATTCCGATCAGTGCCGGAATCGGCGCCGTGGTGATGCGCCTGGTGGACAACACCCGCGTGGCATTCGCGCTGCAACCCGGCGCGGGATTTCTGTGGCGCGCCACCCCCGATTGGTCATTCGGCGTCACGCTCGAGTACTGGTTCTCCTGGGAACCGCCGTGGGCGGACGCGAACGATCCGCACTTCTTCGGCAACTTCGCAAGCGCCACCGCTACCGCGGTGTACCACTTCTGATGGCTGCACGCGACACGATGCCGGGCGGGCGGGGCGGCGCGCACGCCGGTCGGTACCTGCCGGGCTTGTTGTTGACACTGTTGTCGTCGACACTGTTGCTGGTAGTGGCGTGTGAGAGCAGCGTGCCCGGAATATTCCACACGCTGGCCACCGAGAACGAGCGGGACAATCGCAACCTGCCCGACGACCTGACCGTCAGCGCGGTGGCGGCGGTGGACGGAATCTACTACGTGGCCGCGCACGGGATGTGGAGCCGGCCGGCCGCGCGGGACAGTTGGCAGGCGGTAGCGCGTCCGCGGTCGGGTTCCTCCGAGATGCCCGTGCTCGCCATGACGCAGAGCGGCGGTACGCTGTGCGTGGGCACCGAGAATGGCGTGTACCGTGCTGCCGCCGATCCGAAGTCGCCGCGCTGGCTCCGGGCCGACGGGGTCCCGGGGCAGATCGTGCGCGTGTTCGCGATCCTCGGCGGCGAGCAGGAGATTCTGGCGATTACCGCTGATCACGAGGTTTACCTGAGCACGAACGCTTGCGAGGACTTCATCGAAGTGACGCCGGTCGGCGCGGACGGGCGCCCGTTCGACGCGTTCCACGACGGAAACCGGTACTGGTTGACCGTCGGGAATACGGTGTACTCGGGGGCCGATCTGCGCAGCCTTGCACCGGAAGACACGCCGCAGGCGGCCGAGGCGCAGTTTCGCGGCATCTGGTGCTTCACGGGTGGCGGGCGATGCCTGTTCGCCAACGACGTCGGCGAGGTCTGGGAACACGACGGCAACGGGTGGGAGCTTCTCGGACAGATCGAGCCGCCCGGCGACGAGGAACCAACGTTGCCCCTGACGCTGTTCACCCAGATCGGCGGCCAGGTTCTGGTCGGCACGCGCGGTTACGGATTCTACCAGTTTGCCGAGCAGGCCCTGGACCTCGACGACGTCAGGCGCGGCCCGCGCAGCACCAGCCAACTGTACCGCGCGCACGTGACCGTGTTCGCCCGGCACGGGACACTGCTGTTCGCCGGTACCGCCGGCGACGGGCTGTCCAGCATCGACATCGGCACGGCCGCGAGGGACACCGGAACCTGGGATTGGGAGTAGTCCGCCCACGACGGTGAGCGGGCGCCGACGCTAGCCCGTGAGGACTTCGGTGCGGTCCTTGAAGATCGCGACGGTGTGCTCGAAGTGGGCTGACGCCCGCCGATCACCGGTTACCACGGTCCAGCCATCGTCGAGCACCGAAATCTCGGAAGTTCCGAGGTTGAGCATCGGCTCGATCGCGAGCACCATGCCGGGCTTGAGCCGCGGATTTTCGCCGCCGGCCGGATAGTTCGGGACCTGCGGATCTTCGTGCACGGCGAAACCTACGCCGTGGCCGCAATATTGACGCACAACGCCGTAGCCGGCTGCGCGAGCACGTTCGTAGATGGCGTTGGAGATGTCGCGGATGCGATTCCCCGCCACCGCCTGCCCGATTCCCACGCGCAGGCACTCCTCGGTGACCTCCAGGAGTCGCTGCAGCTCCTCCGATACCCCGCCTACGGGGACCGTGAGCGCCGCGTCGGCGAAGTATCCGTCGATCTCGACTCCCAGATCCAGGCCGACGATGTCACCGGCGCGCAGCCTCCGCTTGCCGGGAATGCCGTGAATCACCTCGTCGTTGATGGACGCGCAGATGGCCGCCGGATAGTCCATGTATCCAAGGAACGCCGGGCGCGCGCCGCGCGAGGTGAGAAACCGCGATGCGATTTCGTTCAGCTCGGCGGTGGTAATGCCGGGGCGCACGCTGCGGCGCAACAGGCAGAGGCTCTCCTTGACCAGGGCTGCCGACTGCCGAATGCGCGCGATGTCGGCGTCGCTCTTCAGCCGTCTCACCGCGGTCCTTCGAGCCGGAGCGGCTTGCCTTGGGTGTCCGAGAACGCTTCCTCGGCATCCGCTCCGTATGCGCTGCGGACCGCATCGACGACGGTATCCGGTTGATCCTGCGTGATGGTGACGTTACCGCTGTGAACGACCCCCGGCTCGAGGGTGAGCTTGGGGGTGGTGATGCTGCCGAGTACCTTGCCGGTCTGTGCCACGTACACTTCTTCATTGGCCTTGATATTGCCGATGAAGGTGCCGGCCACTACCACCTTGCCGGTCGCGATGTCGGTCTTGGCCTGACCGGTGGGGCCGATGATCACGTCCCCCTCGGTGTGAATGTCGCCCTGGAACTTGCCCTCGATTCGAATCGTCCCGCTTATGTGAAGCTTGCCGTGGAAGATCGACCCGGCGCCGATGGTGCAGTTCGCGGCCACGTGCCTCGCCGCCATGTTCGCCGTCCTATCTCCGCCGCGCGGTCGATGCGTGAATATCGGTTGTCATCTCCCCTTCCAGGTCGTGGAACGACCGTGTCGCCTGCGCTGGTCCGAAAAGCCGGCCGGCGGGCGATGCTTCGGCATCGGTTTCATCGTCTTCCATGTCACGGAGTGACCGTTCAGACTCAACGAGTCTCCAGCACCATACCGAATAGCCATCGAGGCTGCAAGGCAAATACCTGTCGGCCCTGTCGGGCCGATCCACGGCCAAGCCGGTGGACGCCGGGTGCGACGGATCGCTACCTTTGGATGCGAGGGGGCCGATCATGTCGGATATCGTGCCGCGAGAGAAGGTATCGCAACAGGGCGTGCGCGCCGCGGGAGGTGTGGCAGGGGCGCTCGCCCTGCTGTTGCTCGGACCGTTGGTAGGCATGCTGCCGGTGTTGGGCGGCGTGCTGAAGGCGTTGATGAGTATCGGCGGCATTGGCCTGCTTGGTTTCGGCGGATACAACCTGTTCCAGTTCATCCGCAACCTGCGCCGCCGCATGTAGGCCCGGCAACCCACGTTGCACGCGGGCAGCGGATGAAACCTGCCGATAATCAATCCGTGAAGGACCGCCCACCGCTTCCCTGGAGAGTGTTCGGCGTCATCGGGTTGTTGATCGTGGTGACCGCCTATTCGGCGTTGAATCTGGAGAACCGTTCGGACGTGTCGCTGGGTGTGTACACCTTCCGTGGCGTGCCGGTGTTTCTCACCAGCCTGATCGCGCTTATTCTGGGCGCCGTTCTGGTCGTGCCCATGACCCTGCGCAAGCGCGTGCGGCGGTATGCCGCCGCCGACGCCGACGCCGCCGACGCCGATGTGGCGGTGGCCGTCGAACCGGTACCCGACGAACCCGAGCCCGCGGTGCGCGACGAACCGCCGCAGCATGACGGCCCGGGCGAAGCGCGGCACACGGAGGATGCGCCTCGCCGGCGCGTGCGTTGGCCGTTCGGTGCCCGGCATCGGGACCGGGATCCGGCCGGCGTCCCGATGGGCGACCGCGGCACCGGCGGCGACCGCGATGCTGGCGGTGGCGGCTAACTCGGGAGCGTCGATCACCGCGCCGCCCGCAGTCTGCGTCCGGTCGCGGCTGCGGAACCCGCTCGCAGCCTGCCTGATTGCCCTTGCGGCCACGGTGGCGGTGCCGACCGCACACTCGGCGCAGCCGCCCGGCGATGCGGCAGCCGACCTCGCGGCCAGCGGGCGGCTGGACGCCGCACTGGCGTTGCTGGATGGATGGCTCGCCGAGCATCCAGGCGACGCACGCCTGTTCCGGGTGGTGTTGCAGGTGGTCACCGCCGCCCCGGAACAGAGCACGGTGGATGCGGTGCTGGGGCGCTTCGAACACGCGCTGGCGGTGGACAACGTGGGCGTGTTGCGGGCGGTTCCGGCTGACTTGGCCGAGTTGCGCGGTGGCGTCGAGCGAGCCCTCGCCGAACTCCGCCGGTCGCGACTTCCCGATGCGGCCGGGCGCCGGGCGTTGCTGCTCCTGGAGCTCGGGCAGATCGGCGATGGAGCGCCACCTCGGGACGCACCGGTGGCGATGCACGCGGGCCTGGCACGTGCCGGCCAGGGCCTGGAACAGTCTACCCTGGAGCGATCTCTGCGCACGGCGTTCGCCGACGCCGGACAAGCCGGCGGCGGCGCGGACGGAGCGGTAGCCGGTTACGGTCTGGTGGCCCTGCTGAACGCCTCGGAACGTTCCCGGGAGGCGTCCGCCGTGCTCGCCGAACTGGGACGCCGCTATCCGCGCAGTCCCGAATACGCGTTGGCGGCGGCCGAGCTGGGCGTCGGCCAGGCCAACCCCGGTGTCGCGTTGCCGCCGGTGGTGGCGCTGCCGTCGCCGGCAATGTTGCTCGCCCGTGCCATGTTGGCGTGTCCGGCTCCCTGTACGATACCCGCGGTCGCACTGCCGCAGCCGGCCGCGCCGAAAGCGCGGCCGTCGTCGGCGGTAGCGGCCGCCGGGCCGCGGCAGACCGAGGTTGCCCGCGTGGCGGCGACCGCGCCGCCGCCCGCCTCGCCGCCAAGCGAACCGCGTGGCGAACAGCCACCGGACCGGGTCGTGCTGGTACCCGCGCGCGTGGCGGAGCCGGCCCCCGCGCAGCGGCAACCTGACGCGGACTCGCCCGCGGTGCCGCGTCCGGCGCCTGCCGCCGCTACGGGTGGCGGGAGCCGGACCGCGGGCTCCGGTGCCGCGGCTCGCCCGGCCGAGGCGGCAGAAGCGGGGGCCGCCGCCACG
>CBDBOV010000006.1:0-370000 GCA_965208575.1 Spirochaetia bacterium
AATCTAACCGAACGGGCTGGACCTTCCGGGTCCGGTTGGAGCCTCTCCGAGGGACGTGAGGAGGTTCCGGAGGAGATGGGGTTGAAGATGAGTTCAAGGCGAGAGCTCACCGAGCAGCACGCGCAGCGGTATCGTCGGGCGGGCAAGAAGGAGAAGGGGCGCATACTCGACGAGTTCGTCGAGTCGACCGGGTACCAGCGCAAGTACGCGATCCATCTGTTGACCTGGTGGGGACGGACCCGCATGGTGCGAGTCGACGGCACACTGGTGAAGCTGGTGGTCGGGCGTCCGCGGCCTGCCCAGCGCCGCGTGCGACCGCGGCGCTACGACCAGGAGGTGCTGGTCGCTCTGAAGCTGATCTGGTACGTGTTCGACTGCATGTGCGGCAAGCGCCTGGTGGTCGTGCTGCGCACCATGCTGCCGACGCTGGAGTCGTTCGGCGAGATCGAGCTGACCGCAGCGGTGCGCGGCAAGCTGCAGACCATCAGCGCCGCGACCATCGACCGGCTGCTGCAGCAGGAGCGCGCACGGCTGCGCCTGAAGGGTCGCACGCACACCAAGCCGGGCACCCTCCTGAAGGATCAGATCGCGATCCGAACCTTCGCTGACTGGGACGAGCAGGAGCCGGGCTTCTTCGAGATCGACTTGGTGGGCCATGAAGGCGGCAACGCGTCAGGCGACTTCTGCCACACGCTCACCATCACCGACGTTGACACCGGCTGGGTCGACCTGTACGGCGTGCAGAACAAGGCGCAGCGCTGGACCCACGAGGCGATCGACGCTGCCCGGCAGAGCCTGCCGATCGTGATGCGGGGGATCGACACCGACAACGGCAGCGAGTTCATCAATCATCATTTGCTGCGCTATTGCGAAGCGCACGGCATCACGTTCACTCGGGGTCGCCCGCATCGCAAGAACGACACCTGCTACGTCGAGCAGAAGAATGGCCACGTGGTGCGACGGGCGGTCGGCCACCTGCGTTACGACACCGACCGGGAACTGGCTGCCCTCAACGCGATATACCGCCCGCTGTGCCTGCTGGTGAACTTCTTCTATCCCTCGGTGAAGCTGGTGAAGAAAACCCGCACCGGCAGCAAGGTGCGCCGCATCTATGACGACCCGCAGACGCCGTATCACCGCATGCTGGCCTCCGAGTCGGTGAGCGAGAAGGTGAAGAACCGCCTCAAGCAGCAGTACGCGACGTTGAATCCGGTCGCCCTCAAGCGCGAGCTGACCAGGTTGACCGAGGATCTGCTGCAGCTGAACGTCAGCAAGACCGCCAAGGCCGCACCAAGCACGGTGCAAACACCGAGCGAGGAGCGTGGTGGCAGCGGTCGCACGGCAAAATGACCCTCTCAGGCGGGTCTGACGGTCGATAATCGGAGAATGGGCGGTCAGCGATGAGAAAACGTCGCCTCAGCCGCGCTGTAAGGCCCCTCCACGACACGAGGTGGTGTCTGGATACCCCCGTGTCTATGCATAACCATGCAATTCAGTGCAACTTTATCCGCGACCGTAAGCCGGGTGGCGGAGTCCCGGTGCCGTCCCTGCAGTGCCTCGGCGAGGCGATTGCGGACCGCTGCCAGCCGGCTGCGTACCCGCCTGATGCTCTTTTCCAGGGCCCGGCGCACCGGTTCACGACCCGTGCGTCGGGCTCCGGCGGCGCAAGGTCATGGCTCGGCAGCGCGTCAAGGTTGAACTGCTCGCGCAGGTACTTGAAGAAGTTCTCCTGCGACCAGCGCGAGAACATGGCGCCGGCGACCTGCGCCAACGGCATCTGCGGGTGCGTGGTGATCACCGCCACCTGACGACCGTTGGCCAGACGCCGCCGGATCTGGCGCACCACCAGCCCGTTGCGCAGCATGATCGGCTGCTCGGCCAGATCAACCGCAGTCGTGCTGGTGCCGGCGGGACCATGGATCGGTACCTCGAAGGTGTGGAAGTCTTCCGGCAGCCAGTCCGCGCCGTTGAAGTTCTTGTGCCAGGTGATGCAGGCGATGCCACGCCGGGCCAGGCGCTTGAACAGGTCCGGGCTCCAGCCCTCGCGGTCGAACACCAGGGTCAGCTGCGGGGTACCGGCCGGTGCTCCGGTCAGGTCGGGGGCCGCTTCGGTCACCACCCCCAGGTGCTGCAACTGCGGCACCACGTCGTGCTTGATCGCATTCACCGGCTTCGGGTCCAGCGCCTTGTGCAGGCACAGCAGCGGTGCGCCGCCGAGGGCGTTGATCCAGTAGCTCACCGACGCCGGCAGACACAGCTTCTGGCGTGCGACGAAGTGTTTCGGCAACCGCCCGTTGCGCCCGGTGTACACCTTCACGTGGCCATCCACGGCCAGCGTCGTCCAGTCGTCGTCGTGCTCGCTGGCCCAGGTACGCGCCAGTACCGATTGCCAATCGCGCACGGTGTGCTCGGCGCTGGCCAGCAGCCTGATCTTGCGGCGCAGCGTCTTGGTCTCCGGACAGCGGTCGAGGCCGAGGATGGCGCCCCACTCGCCGGGTGCCTGGTAGCGCAGGCTCTCGGGGTTGCGCACCCGGGCCAGGGTCATGCAGGCGACGAACAGGAGGATGGTGGTCAGGCCGTAGAATCCGGCCGGCAGGCGGAACAGGCGGTTGGCGGCGGTGAGCAGGCCCTCGCGCAGCAGCATCGCCAGTGCGGCCAGCACGCCGCCGCCAGCGACCGCGTGGGCGGGCTCGACGAACGCTGGTGTGGCCTCGGTCAGCAGGCCGGCTCTGGCGAGCGTGCGGCGTTCCACGTCGCGCGCCGCGCGGCCCATGGGCGCGTGCTTGTCGCGGGCGTCGCGGCTGGCGCGCTCAGTGGCGACCGCCGGGTCGCTGACCGCGGCGGCGGTGCTGACCGGGTGATCAGTGGTGGTGGCCGCCGGCGCAACCTCGGCGCTGGCGGCGGGCTCCCGGGTGGGATCTGTGATGACGCCGGCGCGGCGGTTCTCGTTGAAGGTGCTCACCGGGATGCCGAGTTCGCGAGCGCAGGCTGAGCCGCTCATCCCGGAAGCGAGCAGCTTGGCTGCCTGGTCCGCCATCTCGGCGTCGTCCACGGTGGCCTCCACGGCACCGCGCCGGCTGACTCCGGTCGGGCTACGCCCTCCGTCCGTCAGCGGGGTACAGCATCTCCTCCGCCCCGTTCGATCCCGACGGCTCCGGTGTCGCAACCTCGTCGCCTACCCCGTCCCGGCGGTGGGGAATTGTCATGACCCTGCCCCGGGCAACGCACCTCGGTGCAGTTGTCCGGGGCGCCTCGCTCCGTGCGCTCCGCAGCAACCTGCGCGCCGCTCGCGGCGTGGGCGGCATCACCCGGCTCGGCAAATGACTTCTGAGCGTCTCTGACGCCCGTATATCCGTGAGCCAGACGGTCGGCGTCAAGAAATGTCGCCTCAGCCGCGCTGTAAGGCCTCTCCGCGACACGAGGTGGTGTCTGGACATCCCCGTGTCACCAGCACCGAAGTCGCCTCCAGACCCGTCCGCCCCCTCTTCGGTCAGCGACACGACACGGCACCGACCACCTCCCTGCCGTTGACGCCTCCTCATCCGCGCCGACCAACCAGATACGCCCCCGGTCGCGTTGGTGTGCTTGAATCAACCCGGCCGGTCGCCCAGCAGCCTATCCACTTATCCACAATTTATGAGTCTCCCCCCTCGCGCTCCCCCCTCGTTCTCCGCCTCCCTTTCGGTTAGATTCTTACGTGAGGCACGCTCACCGTAAGGTTAGATTTTTACGTGAGGCAATAGGGTCATCACCGCTAGCACGAACGTACGGACGAACTTCATGGCGCTCTCCCTTGCAGGCCGGGCTTCCGTCGCGTCATCGCGGCCTGCAGTGCGCGACGCCGCGCATCAGTACCGGGCGTCCAGGCTCAGCCGGATGCCGTGCTGCGGCCCGGAGTCGTTGACCGGCTCGGTCCGGATCGCCTCGACGCCGAGGTCGAACGACGACGTCCCGCTCCGGGCGAGCCCGATCTTCCAGCCGAGGCGGAACTCGCGCGCGGTGTCGGACAGCGCGACGCCCAACTCCGGCGTTGCGGTGAGGCGCTCGCCGAAGGCAGGGAAGCCGTAGCCGAACTTCAGTTCCAGCCGACGGCGGTCCAGGCCGTCGCCGGTAGCCGCCAGGCCGGCCAGGGTCGGCCGCCCGAGCAGCGCCCGGCTGCCGCCGGTGGCCGCGGCGCCCACGGTCTGGGTGACGGTCAGCGACGCTCCCCGGTCGGACGCCGGGTCCGAGTCCCAGGCGAGCGACCCGGACAGGCCGAGGTCGCGGAAGCCGTCGAACTCGGCGGTCAGCAACCCGCGCGCCGCCACCTGCGCCGCCAGCCCGAGCGCCGGGGCCGACCAGGCCAGCCCGCCGCCCACGTCCATCCCGTAGCCGGTCTCCGCGTCACCGCCGTCGTGGCGCACCCCGACCGCGACCGTGGGCTCCAGCGCGCCGCCGCGCCCGAGCCCGATCCGGTAGCCGCCGTCGAGCCCCAGCCTGATCCGCGTGGCGTCCGCCTGCGCTTCCGCCAGCCCGGTTGCCGCCGCGGAACCGGTGCGCACCCAGTAGGCGTCGGTCTCGATGGCCAGCGAGAAGCCGCTCCCGGCGGTCGGCTCCACCAGCCGCCCGCGCGCGCCGAGCGCGGCCAGCACCAGCGACAGGTCGGTCTCCAGCGCGGCCGACCCCTCGGGCGTGAGCGTGAGCCCGCCCAGCCCCAGGCCGCCGGCCGCCCACGCGGTCAGCCGCTCGCTCAGGTCCACCCCCACGTAGGGGTGCACCGCGGTCAGCGTGCTCGCCACCGTCCCGGCGCCGGCGTCGGCCCGGTAGCTGCCGTCCCCGCGTGCGTGCGACAGCATCACCCCGCCGAGCCACGCCCCGGAGTCCACCTCCGCGCCCAGCAGTGCCGTGGTCACCTCGCCCTCGACGCTCAGGCTCCCCTCGCGCCCCTCGAACCGCGACCACCCGCCGCGGCCCCACAGCGCCGCCGCCGGCCGATCCTCCGCCGCCGCGGAGGTCACCGCGAACGCGCTGCCGGCCAGCAGCTCGCCGCCGCTCATCGTGCGCGGCTGCTCCGGCCTGCCTGCCAGCCAGCGCGCCAGCTCCTGGTCGGCAAGCCGCGCCGATTCGTCCGCGTCGAGGCCGCCCGCGGCGGAAAGCTCCTGCCCGGCGATCCGCGCCTGTGCACCGCCGCCGCCCCGCGCCGCCAGCCGCGCCCCGACCGCATCCACCACCTGTTCGGCCAGCGTGCGTCCGAACCGCGCCAGCCACGCCCGCGGCATCGGGTCCGTGTTCTCGATCGTGCCGGTCGCCTCCAGGTCGCCCGCGCGCGCGCCCACGAGGTTCGACAGCCGCAAGCTGAACGTCTCGTGCCCCTCGTCGTGGCTGTCGTCGAGCACGGGCACGCTCACCGTCTTCGTCGTCTCGCCCGCGGCGAAGGTCAGCGTGCCGCTCGCCGCCGTGTAGTCCTCGCCCGCCGTCGCCGTGCCGTCGGATGTGGCGTAGTCCACCGTCACGGAGTGCCCCGCGCCCGTGAAGGCGCGGCTCAGCGACACCTCGAACTCCACCGCCTCGTCCACACCCTCGCGCGCCCGTGCGTCCGCCACCGAGAGCGCCGGGCGCCAGTCCACCTTGTGGCCGGAAGCATGGCCCAGGCCGGTGTGGCCGAGCGCCGCGTCCGTCCCGCCCGCCGTGCGGATCGTCCCGCCGCTCAGGGTCAGCGTGTCCGCGAGCACCGCGATCCCCTGCCTCGACAGGTTCGGCTCCACCACCGTGTGCGCGAAAATGAGGCTGCTCGTGCCGCTGCCGCTCGCGTAGGCCGCCTGCTTCTCGCCCCACTCCGCCGGGTCCATGTCGATGGACAGCGTCGGCGTGCCGGTCACTGTCACCGCCTCGCTGAACGTCGCCCGGATCCGGATCGTCTCGCCCAGCAGATAGGTGTCGCCCGAGGCCGGGCTCGACACCACCGACACCCCGGTCACCGCGGGCGGCCCCGACGAAGAAGCCGGCGGCGACATCCGCCAGTCCACCTTGTGTGCCGGATCGTGGGCGAGCCCCACATGCCCGAGCAGCGCGTCCGCGCCCGTCGGCGTCGAGACGATCGCGCCGCCGTTCGCGTCCAGCGTGTCCGCCAGCACCGCGATCCCCTGCGTCGAGATGTTCGGCTCCACCACCTCGTGCACGAAAATGAGCGTCGGCGAGCCCGAGCCGCGCTCGTAGACCGCGCGCTTGGTGCCCCACTTCGCCGGGTCCATGTCGATCGCGATCTCCGGCGCGCCCGTCACCGTCACCGCCCCGGTGAAGCTCACCCGCACCCGGATCCGCTCGCCGAGCCCGTAGGTCGCGTCGCTCCCTGCGTCCGACATCACCGCCACCGCGGCCACCGAGGGCGGCGGGGCCGCCGCCGCGCCTTCGACCTCCGGATGCGCGAGCGCCGCGGCGAGACCGCCGCCCGCGCTTGAGACAGACCCGCCGTCGAGCCGCAGGCTGTCCCCGGCCAGCCCGACCGTGCCCTGCCAGACCTCGCCCTCGGCCAGCGTGTAGGCGAAGGTCAGCCGATCACCGCCCGAGCCCCGCACATAGGCCGCGCGCCGCTCGACCTCCCCGAACGTCACCGCAACCGTCGGCGCGCCCTCGACCGCGACCGGCTCGGCGAAGGTGAGCGTCACCTCCACCGTCTCGCCCGCCTCGAAGCGCCCGTCGGCTTGAGCGGCGACCGACACTTCCGTCACCCCCGGCGCCTCGCCGAAGCCGAGCGACGCCGGCGCGCCGCCCGCCGCCGCCACAATGGCCCCGCCGTTGGATTTGAGCCCCGACGCCGCCACCCGCACCGGCGCGCGCACGCTCCCGTCCGCCTCGACCACGCGGTACGCAAACACGAGCCGCGCCGTACCCGTGCCCGAGACGTACGCCGCCCGCCGGATCCCGCCGTTCGCGGCACGAGTGTCCGCGATCAGCGCGAGCGTCGGCGCGCCGCCCTCGGTGTCGACCCGCACCGGCGCGTCGAACGTCACCGCCGCCTCGACCGTCTCGCCCTCGGCCCAGGCGCCGTCGCTTCCCGCGTCCGAGACCACCTCGACCCCGGTCACCGCGACCGGGACCGGCGCGAGCCGCCAGTCCACCTTGTGCGACGGATCGTGGTCGATTCCCGGGTGCCCGAGCGCCGCGTCCGCCTGCGTCGCCGCCGCCCTGATGGTCCCGCCATCGAGCGCCAGCGTGTCGGCGAGCACCGCGATCCCTTGCGTCGAGAGGTTGGGCTCCACCACCTCGTGGACGAAGACGAGCGTGTCGGTGCCCGAGCCGCCCGCATACACCGCCCGCTTCTCGCCCCACTCGGCCGGGTCCATGTCGACGGTCAGCGCCGGCGTCCCGCCGGCGGTATCGACCTCCACCGCCGCGCTGAACGTCACCGCCACCCGGACCCGCTCGCCGAGCGCGTAGGTGGCGTCGTCGCCTGCGTCCGAGACCACCGCCACGCCCGTCACCGCGGGCGCACCTCCGGTGACGTTCTCGAGGCCGATGCGCACGTAGCGCCACTCGCTGCCGTCGCCGCGAAACATCGGACCCGGCGCCAGCACCGGGTTGCCGGCGAGGTCGCGCAGCGCCCCGCCGCCGCCGTCGACGGGCCGGGCGTAGAGCACGCTGTTGTCCTCCAGGCCCGGCTCGGCCCGCGGGTAGCGCTCGCCCATGCCGACCGTCACCGTCGCGCCCTCGACCGCCACCTCGCCCGCGGCAACGAAGCCCACCACGCCGAGCTCCGGGTCCTCCAGTTCCATGCGGAACTCGCCCCCCGTCGCCTCCGGGTCCAGCGCCTCGCTGAAGGTGAGCGTCATCGTCGCGCCGTCAATCTCGCCCCGCACCAGCTCGGGCGGCGCCGCGTCCACCCGGTGCGCCGGGTCGTGGGCGACTCCCGAGTGCCCGAGCGCCGCGTCCTCTTGCGTCGCCGCCGAGCGGATCGTCCCGCCATTCAGCTCCAGCGTGTCCGCGAGCACCGCGATGCCCGTGGGCGCCTCGTCCGGCGCCGCCGCGGTCCAGGCGAAGGTCAGCGTCTCCGTCCCCGAGCCGCCCTCGTACGCCGCCCACCGCTCGCCCGCACCCCCCTCGCCGCCGAGGTCGAGCTTGAGCCGCGGCGTCCCGTTGGTGGTGTCCACCTCCACCGCCTCGCCGAAGGTCAGCGCCACCCGCACCGCCTCGCCCGCCGCGTAGGTGGCGTCGCTTCCCGCCTCCGAGACCACCGCCACCCCAATCACCGCCGGCCCCCCGCCCGCCACCGCCTGCCCGGTGAACGGCGCCACCTGGTGGCCCTCCACGTCCCACAGCCCTGTGCCGCCCGAGTGCGGCGGGACGTAGCGCACCGTCAGCCGCTCACCCTCGGCCGGCGCCCGGCTCAAGCTCAGCACTACCTCCCGCCCGTCGGCCGAGAGCGCCGCGTCCTCCACCGCAAGCGCGGGCGCGCCCCCCGGCGTGCGCACCGACCGGGCGCTCGCACCGCCGCCCCCGTCCCCGGCGCCGCTCGCCCGGAAGTCCTCCGCGCGCGGCGGCGCCTCCCGGGTCAGCGCCCCCTCGAAGCGAAGCCGCATCTGCGACCGGCTCACCGACACCCCCGAGAACCGGTCCACGCACCACTGCGCGTGCGCGTTCCTCACCGCCTGCTCGCTGAACCCGTCCGCCTGCACACCCCACACGTTGCGCAAGGCGTTCGTCGTCGGCTTCGCGTAGCTCACCGTGCCGGTTCTGTTGCACGGAAAGACCGGCCACTTCAGGCCCAGCTCCACCTCGTTGCCGCGCACCGCCACGGACTCCACCGGGAGGTACCCCCAGCTCATGGAGAACGCCGAGCGGTCCGGCACGTGCGCCGGGTCGAGCGGCTGCGTCCAGGCGAGCGTCAGCGTCCGGTGCGCCACCGACGCCGGGTCCGCCGCCGCAAGCCCCGGCTTGCCCGGGCTCGTCGGCCCCAGGTTGGTCACCGACTCGCCCGACAGGTTCGCCGCGTCGTTGCCCGCCGTGTCCTGGACCGGGTTCGTCCCCGCCGTGTAGTCCACCGTCACCGCCGCCGAGGCCGCGACCGACGCGGACAGCGTGAGCGTGACCGCGCTCGCGCTCACCGCAACGCCGCTCACCGTCTGCGCGGCAGTCCCCGCTCTCACCGTGTAGGCGCCCGCCGCCGGCACCGAGCCGGTGTCCAGCGTCTCGTCGTAGTACAGCGTGAGCTTCGTCCCGCTCGCCACCGCCCGGGTCAGCGTCGGCCGCACCGCCCGCTCCCCGGCCGAGCGCGTCACCGTGCGCTGGAACGCCGCGACCTCGTTGCCGTGGGTATCCTCGAGCGCGGCGCCCAGGCTGGGCGAGGGGCGGTAGCTCACCATGGCCTGGTGCCCCGCAAGCACCCCCGTGCCGAGCGTGAGCGTCACCGTCGCCCCGTTCACCGCGACCGTGTTGGGGGACTGGTCGGTGACCGGCGCCCCCTGGAAGCGGGCGCCCTGGATGAGGAACGTTTCGCGCAGACTCAGGAGCTGCCGCGCCGAGGGCGTCGCCAGGGGCTCGTCGAAGGTCAGCGTCACGATCGTCCCCGTCGCGTCGTCCACCGCCGCGCTCGGGTGCTGCGCCGGGTCGGTGTTGTTGGTCACCGTCTGAGCGGGAAAGCTCGCCACCTCGTTGCCGGCCTCGTCCCTCAGCCGGTTGCCGGTGCCCATGGTCGGCTTGGTGTAGCTCACCTTCACGTCCGTGTCGGTGTCCAGCACCGCGTTCGCCAGGGTCAGGGTCACCACCGCCCCGCTGATGGTGGGCGACCCGCTCAGGCTCACGGTCTGCTCGCCGCTCCCCGACGGCGTCTTCTTCACCGCGAACGCACCGTTCGCCAGCGACGCGGCCGTGCCGAGGGTCTCGTTGAAGGTGAGCGTCAGCGTCGCCCCGTCCACCGCCGCCGCGGACAGGGTTGGCGGGGAGCCGTCCACCTTGTGGTTCGCATCGTGGGCGAGGCCCGCATGGGCGAGCGTCGCGTTCTCCCCGGCGGTGGACACGGACACGATCGTGCCGCTGTTCAGCGCCAGCGAGTTCGCGAGCACCGCCACGCCCGCGCTCGAGGCGTCGCCCGCAGCCACCGTGTAGGCGAACACCAGCTTCGTCGTGCCACTGCCGCCCGTGTACGCCGCCCACTTCTCGTCCCCGGCCTCGGTGCTGAGGTCGATCTTCACCCGCGGCACGCCGGTCACCGTCACCGCCTCGCTGAAGGTCAGCCGCACCCCGATGGTCGCACCCCGTGCGTAGGTATCGTCGTCAACCGGCTGCGACGACACCGCGACCGCCGTCACCGTCGGCGGCCGCGACTGCCGCCCGTCCACCTTGTGGCTCGCGTCGTGGGCGAGGCCCGCATGCGTGAGGCTCGCGTCCTGGGTACTTGCCACACCGCGTATCGTGCCGCCGTTCAGCGCCAGCGTGTTCGCGAGCACCGCGATGCCGCCGGTGGAGCGGTCCGCCTGCGCCACCGTGTAGGCGAACTCCAGCGTCGTCGTGCCGCTGCCGCTCGCGTAGTCCGCCCACTTCTCGTCCCCGGCTCCGGAGCTGAAGTCGATCTTCACCCGCGGCGTTCCGGTGACCGTCACCGCCTTGCTGAAGGTCAGCCGCACCCCGATGGTCTCGCCCCGCCCGTAGGTGTCGTCGGCGACCGGCTCCGACGACACCTCGACCCCCGTCACCGTCGGCACCCCGGTGACGTTTTTCAGTGCAATCAGTCGTGTCCGCTGAACCGCGTTGCCCGCGAGGTCCTGGAGCCCCGCGGTGCGGTCTGTGGGCGGTCTGTAGAAAACGTAGTTTCCCGACAGTCTCAGTTTCACCTGTTCATCGCCTCCGCCCAATCCGACCGTCACCACGTTGCCGCTGATCGCCACCTCACCAAAGGCGGAATAAGTGACGGTCGTCTTGTACGACCTCACGGTCACCCGGAATGTGCCCCCCATCGAGTTCGGGTCCAGCGCCTCGCTGAAGAAGAGGGCCACCGTTCCGCTGTCGATCTCGCCCCGTACCAGCGTCGGCGGCGTGGTGTCCCCGGTAATGTTCGTCACCGACTCGCCGGGAAAGCTCGCCACCTCGTTGCCGGCTTCGTCTCTCAGCCGGTTGCCGGTGCCCCCGGTGGGCCGGGTGTAGCTCACCTTCACGTCCGTGTCGGTCTTCAGCACCGCGGTTGCCAGCGTCAGCGTCACCGTGGCGCCGTCGATGACGGGCGACCCGCTCAGGCTCACGGTCTGCTCGCTGCTCCCCGACGGCGTCTTCGTCACCGTGAAGGCGCCGTTCGCCAGCGACGCGGCCACGCCGAGGGTCTCGTCGAAGGTGATGGTCAGCACCGTACCGTCCACCTGCGCGCGCTCCACGCGCGGCGACCTGCTCCCGTTCGTCGCTGTCTGAGCGGGGAAGCTCGCCACCTCGTTGCCGGCTCGGTCCCTCAGCCGATTGCCGGTACCCGTAGTCGGCTTGGTGTAGCTCACCTTCACGTCCGTGTCGGTGCTCAGCACCGCGTTCGTCAGGGTCAGGGTCACCGTGGCCCCGCTGATGGCGGGCGACCCGCTCAGGCTCACGGTCTGCTCGCCGCTCCCCGACGGGGTCTTCTTCACCGTGAAGGCGCCGTTCGCCAGCGATGCGGCCGTGCCGAGGAGTTCGTTGAAGCTGAGCGCGAGCGTCGCCCCGTCCACCCTCGCCGCGGACAGTGTCGGCGGCGTGAGCTCCACCCTGTGGCTCGGGTCGTGGGCCAGCCCCGCATGCGCGAGATTCGCGTTCTCCCCGGCGGTCGACACGGACACGATGGTGCCGCCGTTCAGCTCCAGCGTGTTCGCGAGCACCGCCACGCCCGCGCTCATGGCGTCGCCCGCAGCCACCGTGTAGGCGAACTCCAGCGTCTTCGTGCCGCTGCCGCCCGTGTACGTCGCCCACTTCTCGTCTCCGGTCCCGGTGCTGAAGTCGATCTTCACCCGCGGCGTGCCGGTGACCGTCACCGCCTTGCTGAAGGTCAGCCGCACCCCGATGGGCGCGCCCTGCCCATAGGTAGCGCCCCCGTGCGACGACATCGCCACGCCGCTCACCGTCGCCGCCCGCGACTGCCGCCCGTCCACCTTGTGGTTCGCGTCATGGGCGAGGCCCACATGCGAGAGCACCGCGTCCTGGGTACTTGCCACACGGCGTATCGTGCCGCCGTTCAGCTCCAGCGTGTTCGCGAGCACCGCGATGCCGCCGGTGGAGCGGTCCGCCTGCACCACCGTGTAGGCGAACTCCAGCGTCCTCGTGCCGCTGCCGCTCGCGTAGTCCGCCCACTTCTCGTCCCCGGCCCCGGTGCTGAAGTCGATCTTCACCCGCGGCGTGCCGGTCACCGTCACCGCCCTGTTGAAGGTCAGCCGCACGTCGATGGTCTCGCCCCGCTCGTAGGTGTCGTCGGCGACCGGCTCCGACGACACCTCGACCCCCGTCGCCGTCGGCACCATCCCGGTGACGTTTTTCAGTGCAATCAGTCGTGCCCGCTGAACCGCGTTGCCCGCGAGGTCCTGGAGCCCCTCGGCGCGGTCTGTGGGCGGTCTGTATAAAAAACTGTTTGACAACCGGGAGGAGCTTGGCGGCCAGCCCGGTTGCGCCTGTACAGTGCGTTCGCCCAGTCCGACCGTCACCACGTTGCCGCTGATCGTCACCTCGCCCTGGGCGGAAAAGCCCTTAGACTCCAGCGAGCCGTGCCAGCCGTAAATTCCCACCCGGAACTGTCCCCCCTTCGAGTCCGGATCCAGCGCCTCGCTGAAGAAGAGGGTCACCGTCCGGCCGTCGATCTCGCCCCGCACCAGCGTCGGCGGCGTGGTGTCCCAGCCTTGCGCGGCGGCGAACGGCGCCAGCGCGGTCGCGACGGCGGCCAGCAGCACGAACGTACGGACGAACTTCATGGCGCTCTCTCTTGCAGGCCGGGCTTCCGTCGCGTCATCGCGGCCTGCAGTGCGCGCCGCCCGCGCATCAGTACCGGGCGTCCAGCTTCAGCCGGATGCCGTGCTCCGGCCCGGAGTCGTTGACCGGCTCGGTCCGGATCGCCTCGACGCCGAGGTCGAACGACGACGTTCCGCTCCGGGCGAGCCCGAGCTTCCAGCCGAGGCGGAGCTCGCGCGCGGTGTCGGACAGCGCGACGCCCACCTCCGGCGTCGCGGTGAGGCGCTCGCCGAAGGCGGGGAAGCCGTAGCCGAACTTCAGTTCCAGCCGACGGCTGTCCACGCCGTCGCCGGTAGCAGCCAGACCGGCCAGGGTCGGCCGCCCGAGCAGCGCCCGGCTGCCGCCGGTGGCCGCGCCGCCCACGGTCTGGGTGAGGGTCAACGACGCTCCCCGGTCGGATGCCGGGTCCGAGTCCCAGGCGAGCGACCCGGACAGGCCGAGGTCGCGGAAGCCGTCGAACTCGGCGGTCAGCAACCCGCGCGCCGCCACCTGCGCCGACAGCCCGAGCGCCGGGGCCGACCAGGCCAGCCCGCCGCCCACGTCCATCCCGTAGCCGGTCTCCGCGTCACCGCCGTCGTGGCGCACCCCGACCGCGACCGTCGGCTCCAGCGCGCCGCCGCCCGCCAGCCCGATCCGGTAGCCGCCGTCGAGTCCGAGCCTGATCCGCGTGGCGTCCGCCTGCGCTTCCGCCAGCCCGGATGCCTCCGCGGAACCGGTGCGCACCCAGTAGGCGTCGGTCTCGATGGCCAGCGAGAAGCCGCTCCCGGCGGTCGGCTCCACCAGCCGCCCGCGCGCGCCCAGCGCCGCCAGCACCAGCGACAGGTCGGTCTCCAGCGCGGCCGCCCCGTCGGGCGTGAGCGTGAGCCCGCCCAGCCCCAGGCCGCCGGCCGCCCACGCGGTCAGCCGCTCGCTCAGGTCCACCCCCACGTAGGGGTGCACCGCGGTCAGCGTGCTCGCCACCGTCCCCGCGCCGGCGTCGGCCCGGTAGCTGCCGTCGCCGCGTGCGTGCGAGAGCATCACCCCGCCGAGCCACGCTCGGGAGTCCACCTCCGCGCCGAGCAGCGCCGTGGTCACCTCGCCCTCCACGCTCAGGCTCCCCTCGCGCCCCTCGAACCGCGACCACCCGCCGCGGCCCCACAGCGCCGCCGCCGGCCGATCCTCCGCAGCGGCGGAGGTCACCGAGAACGCGCTGCCGGCCAGCAGCTCGCCGCCGCTCATCGTGCGCGGCTGCTCCGGCCTGCCCGCCAGCCAGCGCGCCAGCTCCGCGTCGGCAAGCCGCGCCGATTCGTCCGCGTCGAGGCCGCCGGCGGCGAGCTCCTGCCCGGCAAGCCGCGCCTGTGCACCGCCGCCGCCCCGCGCCGCCAGCCGCGCCCCGACCGCATCCACCACCTGTTCGGCCAGCGTGCGTCCGAACCGCGCCAGCCACGCCCGCGGCATCGGGTCCGTGTTCTCGATCGTGCCGGTCGCCTCCAGGTCGCCCGCGCGCGCGCCCACGAGGTTCGACAGCCGCAAGCTGAACGTCTCGTGCCCCTCGTCGTGGCTGTCGTCGAGCACGGGCACGCTCACCGTCTTCGTCGTCTCGCCCGCGGCGAAGGTCAGCGTGCCGCTCGCCGCCGTGTAGTCCTCGCCCGCCGTCGCCGTGCCGTCGGATGTGGCGTAGTCCACCGTCACGGAGTGCCCCGCACCCGTGAAGGCGCGGCTCAGCGACACCTCGAACTCCACCGCCTCGTCCTCACCCTCGCGCGCCCGTGCGTCCGCCACCGAGAGCGCCGGGCGCCAGTCCACCTTGTGGCCGGAAGCATGGCCGAGGCCGGTGTGGCCGAGCGCCGCGTCCGTCCCGCCCGCCGTGCGGATCGTCCCGCCGCTCAGGGTCAGCGTGTCCGCGAGCACCGCGATCCCCTGCCTCGACAGGTTCGGCTCCACCACCGTGTGCGCGAAAATGAGGCTGCTCGTGCCGCTGCCGCTCGCGTAGGCCGCCTGCTTCTCGCCCCACTCCGCCGGGTCCATGTCGATGGACAGCGTCGGCGTCCCGGTCACCGTCACCGCCTCGCTGAACGTCGCCCGGATCCGGATCGTCTCGCCCAGCAGATAAGTGTCGCCCGAGGCCGGGCTCGACACCACCGACACGCCGCTCACCGACGGCGGCGCCGGCGCCTTCACCGTCGCCGACACCGCGCTCGACAGCCTCCGCCCGTCCGGCGTGCACAACGCGCCCGTCGCCGTGCAGTCCGTCGTCGCCGGCAGCGACACCGTGACCTCCGCCCCCGAGGTCGGCTGCACCGTGACCGTCCAGCGCCGGTTGTCGCCCTTCACCACCCGCTTCGTGCGGGTCACCGTCGCGTTCGTCGCCTGAAGCGCCTCGGTGCGCAGCGTCGCCGAGGAAAACTTCCGCACCAGCGCCTCGCTGAACTCGAGACCGAAGCTGAACGCGCTGTCCCTGCCCTCGTGCGAGGCCGGCACATCGACGAACCGCGCCGTCAGCGGCGGCTGCCCCCCCGCCGTCCGCCAGTCCACCTTGTGGTTCGCGTCGTGGCCAAGGCCGTCATGCGCGAGGTTCGCGTCCGCGCCGTCCGCGCCGATCGTCCCGCCGGCGAGCTCCAGCGTGTCCTCCAGCACCGCGATGCCCTGCGTCGAGATGTTCGGCTCCACCACCGTGTGGACGAAGGTCAGGCTGTCCGTGCCGCCGCCGCTCGCGTAGGCCGCCCACTTCTCGCCCCACTCCGCCGGGTCCATGTCGATCTTCAGCCGCGGCGTGCCCGTCACGTCCACCGGCCCGTCGAAGGTCACCCGGACCTGGATGGTGTCGCCCAGCCCGTAGGTCTGGTCCGCGCCCGTGCCCGAGACCACGGACACGCCGGTCACCGACGGCGGCGGCGGCGCCGTTACCGTCGCCGTCACCGCGTTCGACAGCCCCCGCCCGTCCGGCGTGCACAACGCGCCCGTCGCCGTGCAGTCGGTCGTCGCCGGCAGCGACACCGTGACCTCCGCCCCCGAGGTCGGCTGCACCGTGACCGTCCAGCGCCGGTTCTCGCCTTTCACCACCCGCTTCGTGCGGGTCACCGTCGCGTTCGTCGCCTCGAGCGCCTCGGTGCGCAGCGTCGCCGAGGAAAACTCCCGCACCAGCGCCTCGCTGAACTCGAGACCGAAGCTGAACGCGCTGTCCCTGCCCCCGTGCGAGGCCGGCACATCGACGAACCGCGCCGTCAGCGGCCGGCTGCCCCCCTGCCCCCCTGCCCCGGACGCGGTTGGGAGGCGCCCGCCGTCCACCTTGTGGTTCCGGTTGTGGGCGAGGCCCCCATGCGCAAGCGTCGCGTCCTCCCCGGCATCCGACGTGGACTCGATCGTGCCGCCGTTCAGCGCCAGCGTGTTCGCGAGCACCGCCACGCCCGCGCTCGACGAGTCGTCCTGCGCCACCGCGTAGGCGAACTCCAGCCTCGTCGTGCCGCTGCCGCCCGTGTACTCCGCCCACTGCTCGTCTCCGTCCGACGAACTGAAGTCGAGCTTCACCCGCGGCGTGCCGGTGACCGTCACCGCCTCGCTGAAGGTCAGCCGCACCCCGATGGTCTCGCCCTGCGCGTAGGTGTCGTCGCCGACCGGCTCCGACGACACCTCGACGTTCGTGGCCTTGGGCAGACAGAGACGAGCCGCCGCCCGGCGATAAGCGCCGGCCGTCTGAATGGCGGCCGCCTGAATGCCGGCCGTCTGAAAGCCGGCCGCTTGAACGCCGGCCGCTTGAACGCCGGACGCCTGAATGCCGGCCGCCTGAAAGCCGGCCGCCCGGCTGCCCGCCGCCTGAAAGCTGGACGCCCCGAAAGGGCTGGCCCACGTCCCACAGTCAGGGACCACCGTCCGACCAGCAATGCCGTCCCACTGCGTAGCTGCCACCTGGTTGCCGGAGGGGTCCTGGAGCGGGTTGCTGGTCGGCTTCGTGTAGCTCACCGTCACCTGCGCGCCGGACGCCGCCGCCGAGGCCAGGTTCAGCTTGAGCGTGTCCCCGGAAATCTCCACCGGATCGGTAGTCGCCAGTGTGGCCGCACTACCGCCCACCGTCACGGCAAACGCGCTCGCCGCCGGCTTGGAGCTCGTGTCCAGTTGGGTGTAGAAGGTCATGGTCACCACCGTGCCGCTCACCTCCACAAGCCTGACCGCCGGCGTGGAGACATTGCTCAACTCGATCATTGGTGGTATGTCCCTCACCTCGTTGCCGGCAACGTCCCGGAGCTTGTTGACGGCTCGGCTGCTTCTGTACCTATAAAACCAGGCACGATGGCCCGGTGTCGCCCGTCTGACGCCACCGACCATCACCTTGGTGCCGCTGATCACCACCGGTCCCTTTGACCAACAAGTGCTGCCGCATCGGCATATCCACCCGGGACGGCACGAGGAGCACGGGAAGTTCACCTGCGCCCAGAAGGCGCGCGCCGCCGGCACCGAGGTCGTGTCCAGCGTCTCGCTGAAGTAGAGGGTCATCGTCGTGCCGTCGATTTCACCCCTCACCAGCGTCGGCGGAGTGGTGTCCGGGGCCTGCGCGGCGGCGAACGGCGCCAGCGCGGTAGCGACGGCGGCCAGGAGCGCGAACGTACGGACGAGTTTCATGGCACTCTCCCTTGCCGGCCCTTGCCGGGCTTGCGTCGCGTCATCGCGGCCTGCAGTGCGCGCCGCCGCCCATCACCGGGCGTGCAGCTTCGTTCGCGATAGCCTCGGCCGCCGGCGAGGCGCCGTCCAGATTCCGTCCGCATGCTGCCGGATTATACCGGGTCGTGTATAAAATGTGCGTACCAATACGGGTTGTTTTAATATTCTTATCATCAACTTGTCGGTATCCGGAGGGGGCGGCGCGGAGCCGGCCGCCGACCCGCGCCGGCGGACTCCGTCGCCCGGGGCGCGCCGCTGCAGTTCCGCGTCCGGGCTGAGCCGGCCCCGCGGGCGGTGCCCGCCGCCGGAGGTGCCCGCCGCCGGAGGAGATCGAGTACTGGCTGCCCTCCGAGAAGGCGTGGAGCGGTCGACCCGAGTCAACCTCGGTCAACCCCCACCCCGTTGACGCGAAGCGGGGTCTGTGCCACCCTGGAGGCGAGTTTGAGGAGGATCAAATCATGAAGAGGCTTTTTGCGTGCGCGATTATTGTCAGCGCAGTCGCGGCACTTTCGCACGCTGCGGGTGAACAGGAGGCGGGTGCCGAAAAGGTTACCATCACCGCCTTCGCGGCCGCCGATGCGAGCACCATTCAGCACTACAACGAGATCGACGCGATGTTCAACGAGAAGTTCCCGAACGTCATGATCGAGTGGCAGCCGCAAGCGGCGGAGGGCATTGAGGAGAAGTTCATTTCGCTCTACGTCACCGGCCAGTCACCGGACCTGTTCGTGGACGACACCGAACGGCTTCTGCCCCCCGAACACCGCTACCAGGTGTTCGAGAACCTGCAGCCGTGGGTGGACAAGGATCCCGAGCTGCAGGACGCCCTGTCGACGATGCTGCCCGGCGTGATCGCCGGCGTGCACACCGGCGACAGGCTGTACGGACTGCCCACCCACTACGCGGCTCTCGTGCTGTTCGCGCGCGAGAGTTGGATGGACAATCTGGGGCTCGAACTGCCGCGCGATTGGGTCGAGATGCGCGACATGGCCACGGCGTTCCAGAACCAGGATCCGGACGGCAACGGCAAGGATGACACCGTCGGCTACTACATGATGCTGTGGCCCGGCGTGTCCAACCTGCTGACCGCAATCACCTGGTGGTCGGCGGCGGGGTACAACGAGAACCGCTACGGCGACTCCCCGGAACCGACCTTCAACAACCCGGGGCAGCGGGCGGTGATCGCCGAGATGCGGGACTGGGTGCACAAGTACAAGATCGTCAACGCCGACGCCCTGGCGGTCAACGCCGGCCACCTGTACGACGCCATGAACGCCGGCCGGGTCGGCATCGGGCGCCTCGGCAACTGGAACGTGAATCGCTTCGACGGCAACGTCGACGCCGACTATGTGCCGTTCCTGTTCCCGCCGCAGACGCAGGACCAGGCCGCCCCCAACTACGCACCCTACTTCCAGCACGCCATCTCGCTGGTCCGAGACTCCGATCACAAGGCCGAGGCGCTGGAGTACATGAAGGTGTTCATCAGCAAGGAAGCGCAGGAGTTGCGCTACGAGTTCAGCGGCGCCGTGGCGAGGACCGACCTCGATTTCGACGCGCTGGAGGACAACCCGAGGCGCAAGTTCTTCCTGGACACGCCAATGTCCACCACGCCGTATTGGCCACCGCACCCGTGGGCTTCCATCTACCGCGCGGTGTTGCAGACGTCGCTGGACAAGGTCTTTGCCGATCCGAACCTCGATATCGAGCAGGAGTTCAGCGCCGCCGTCGATGAAATCATGACCGAACTGAAGGCCGAAGGGTACATCAAGTAGGCAAGCAGGCGGCGACGGCCGTGCGACGGCCATGAAAATCGCCCTGGAGAACAGGAGGATGCGCTTGCTGCTGCGGCGCTCCTCCTACCTCCTGTACATCGTTCCGGCGCTGGCAGTCTTCCTGCTGTTCAGGCATTACGCCATCATCGAAGGGCTCAGAATGAGCCTCATCGACTTCAATCCCCGCGGACCGTCGGAGTTCGTCGGCTTCGAGCACTACATTCGCGTGCTGCAGCGGCCCCGGCTGTTCGAGTCGTTCGTGCGCACCGGCTACTTCCTGGTGCTGTACCTGCCCTTGTCGATCGCGTCCTCGCTGCTGGTTGCACTGCTGATCAACGCGCGCGGCATACGGGGAACGCTGTTCTTCAAGGTGTCCTTCTTCGTTCCGGTCATCAGCACGTTCGCCGCCATGGCGTACGTCTGGGAGTCGCTGCTCAACCCCGACTTCGGGCCGTTCGGCGCCCTGTTGACGGCGCTGGGATTCGAGAAGTTCTTTCTGCTCGGCAGCATCACCTGGGCGTTGCCGACCATCGTCGGGATCTCGGTGTGGAAGAACATGGGCTTCTACGTGATCGTGTTCTCGGCCAACCTGGAGATGATCGATCCCGCCTATCACGAGGCGGCGCGCTGTGACGGGGCCAACGCCTGGCAGCAGTTCCGGTACGTCACGGTGCCGTTTCTGCACGCCGCGTTCACGGTCTCCATCCTGATCGGCCTGGTGGACGCGTTCCAGGCATTCACGCCGATCTTCATCATCACGGCCGGGGGACCTGGAACGAGCACGGAGACGATCATGTACTACGTGTTCAACCTGGCCTATGTGCTGTCCAAGTGGGAGTGGGCGGCGGCCGGCTCGGTGATCGTGTTCCTGGTGCTGGCGGCGATCGCCGCGGTGCCCGGCAAGCTGCTGAAACTGTAGGACGATCCGGTGTCGACCGCGGTGACAACAGTGCGCCGGCGCAGGGAGCCGTGGCGGGCGGTCGTGTACGGCCTGCTTGCGCTTGGACTGGTGATCTTCATGTACCCGTACCTGTGGATGGTGTCCGGCACCTTGATGACCAACGAGGCGTTCTATCGCGGCGACAGCAACTACCTGCTGCCGAATCCATTCTCCATCTACGTCTGGAAGTACCTGTTCGTCGAGATACGTGACGTGTTCCCGATCGCCCGGTACACGATGAACAGCCTGATCACGACCGCCGGCGCGGTGCTGATCTATCTCGTGACGGGGATACTCGCCGGCTATGCTCTGGCCAGAAAGCCGGTGCCGTTCAAGGGCGTGATCGTCTGGCTGCTGTTCGCGACGTTCATGTTCCCGGGCATCACCCTGCTCATACCGACCTTCTTCGTGGTCTACCGGCTGGGGCTGATCAATACCTATCTCGGCATCATCCTGGTGCTGGCGGCGGAGCCGCTGCCGTTCGTGCTGCTGTACCGGTTCTTCCGCGACATCCCGGTCGAGTACGAGTACGCGGGGCGCGTCGACGGGGCCGCCGACCTGCGCATCCTGTGGAGCATTCTGATCCCGCTGGCGATGCCGGCCATCGTGGCGGCCGGGCTGCTCGGCATCATCATGTCGTGGAACGCGTTCATCTTTCCGTTCATGCTGGCGACCTCGACCGATCTCTACACGCTGCCGGTATCGCTGCTGTACTTCCAGAACGTGCAGTTGTGGTCCACCGCGCACGAGCGGATCGGGGTGGCGGTGGTGGCGACGCTGCCGCCGATCATCGTGTTCATCATCGCCCAGCGCAAGGTGATGAGCGGGTTCACCGGCGGCCTCAAGACCTGACGGCGGACCTGCAACCGACCTGCCCCGCACCCCTGACGCGCGCGCCCGGATGGTGTAGGGTCGGGGCCATGGAACGACGGCCACTAGGCAAAACCGACCTCATGACTTCCCCCATCGGCTTCGGCACCTGGGAGATGAGCACCACCATGTACGGCTCGATCGACGTCGGCGAGGCGTCGCGGGCGGTGCACGCGGCGATCGACCACGGCATCAACCTGTTCGACACCGCCGAGGTGTACGGCCCCTTTCACTCGGAGGAGCTGCTCGCCAAGGCGCTCGGCGCGCGCCGCCGGGAGGTGATCCTGGTCACCAAGACCGGCTTCTCATACGACGACGAGAAGTACCGGGTGACCGGGCGCAACTCGCGCTACGAGCACATCATCGCGCGTACGGAGGGCTGCCTGCGCCGCCTGAACACCGACGTGATCGACCTGATGCTGATCCACTGGCCCGACTTCGAGACCCCGTTCGACGAGCCGATGCGCGCGCTGCAGAAGCTGAAGCAGGATGGCAAGATCCGCCACGCGGGCGTGTCCAACTACAACATCGAGACCATGGACTACTGCCGGCAGTTCACCGAGGTCGCGGTCAACCAGGTGGGCTATCACCTGTTCGACCAGCGCATGCAGAAGGCGATCCTGCCCTATTGCCTCGAGCACGGCATCGGTTTCATGGCGTACGGCACCCTCGGCTTCGGGCTGCTGACCGGCGCATTCCAGCCGGACCACACCTTCGAGGAGGGCGACTGGCGGCGCAGAAACTACACCGCGTTCGGGTTGCCGCTGTTCCAGCGCGACCACTTCGCGCGCGAACTGCGCGTGGCCGCGCGGCTGGCGGAGCTGGCGGCGAGCCACGGCCGGTCGCTGGCGCAACTCGCCATCGCCTGGGTGCTCGGCCATCCGGCGGTGTCGGTGGCGCTGGTGGGCATGCGCAACGACCGCGAGTTGGCCGAGAACGTCGCCTCCACCGAGTGGCGGCTGGGCGACGACGACCGTGCGGCCATCGACCGCATCTTCGCCGAGGAGAGCTGCCCCACCTACGAAGACTACCCGCAGTCGCAGCGCTTCTGAGGCCGCGGCTGAGACCGCGGCCGGCCTCGCGCAGGGGTGTCGGCGTCAGAACCGCGAGCGGCGTGACTCCACGTTGGCCTGCACGTCGATCAGGACGGTGACCCCGTCCGCGTTCAGGCGTTGCGCGTCGGCCAGCGCCTGCTCCAGTTCCGCGGCGGTGCGCACGGCGATGCCGCGGGCGCCGAGCGCGTCGGCGAGCGCGGCGTAGTCGCCGCCCATCCTGGACACCCCGAAGGCGCGCGCCGCGGGTCCGATCATGTCGCGGGCGCCGCTGTAGGTGGCCATGGCGCCGTTGTTGAGCAGCACGGTGGTGATCGGCACTTCGGCGCGCACCGCCGTCTCCAGGTCCAGGCCCGACATGCCGAACGCGCCGTCGCCCATCACGTTGAGGCAGAACCGGTCCGGGTGGGCGAGCTTGGCGCCGATCGCCAGCGGCAGGCCGAAACCGAGGTGGGTGGTCTTGCCCCAGCCCACGTAGCTGTGCGGCACGGTGGCGCGGTAGAACGGCACCATGCAGTCGCGCGGGGCGCCGGCGTCGTGGGTCACGATGCTGGCGTCGGGGTCGAGTACCTCGTTCAGGGCGTGCACCACCCGGTAGTAGTTCAGCGGCTCGCCGTCGTCGGTGAGCGCCGGCTGCCACTCGGCCAGCCACTCGGCGCGCACCGCGGCCACCTCGCCCGCCACCCGGTCGACCGCGGCCTGGTCCGCCGCGCCGCCGCCGAGTTCCTCGATCAGGGCCGCGATGGTGAGCCCGGCGTCGCCGAGCAGCGCCACCTCGGGCGCCTCGTCCTTGTTCAGGTCGTCGACGCTGACTGTGTTGTGGATCAGCCGCGCCGCCGAGGGCACCGCCTGGGCGTAGGGGCTGCGGGTGAGGCTGGTACCGAGGGCGAGCAGCACGTCGCACTCGGACAGCCAGCGGTGCGCGGCCAGGGTGGTGGTGCCGGTCCCGGCGCCGAGCGCGAGGCGGTGGGTTTCGGGCAGCGCCGACTTGCCGGGCATGGTGCAGAACACCGGCGCCGCCAGCAACTCGGCGAGGCGGGCCAGTTCCGCGCTGGCGCCCGCGGCGAGCACGCCGGCGCCGGCCCAGATCAGCGGCCTGCGGGCGGCGCGCAGCACGGCGGCGGCGGCGGCGACATCGTCCGCCGCCGGGGTCTGCCGCGCCGGGCGCGGCGGGCGGTAGGTCCGCGCCGCCTCCGGCACCTCCTGGGCACACACGTCGCCGGTCATCTCCACCACCGCCGGGCCGGGCGCGCCGCTGCGCAGGGCATGGAAGGCGCGCCGCATCACCGGCGCCACCTGGTCGGGGCGCAGGATCGGCTCCACGCTCTTGGCTACGCCCTGGTAGGTGCGCGCGGCCTGGAAGTTGGGCCGGGTCAGGGTGTTCAGGGAGTTGCCGGCGGGCAGCATCAGGATCGGTATGTTGTCGGCGCCGGCCTGCGCGAGGCCGCCGAGCGCGTTCTCGGCGCCCGCCTGCGCCTGCACGGCGACCACGCCGAAGCGCCGGCCGTCGCTGGTGCGGCTGTAGCCGTCCGCGGCCATCACCGCGCCGCGCTCGTGGCGAAACGCGATCGGGCGGATGCCGACGGCGGCGACGGCCTCGATGATCGGGTGCTGGGGGAAGCAGGCCAGCCACTCCACTCCCTCGGTCTTGAGTATCTGGGCGATGTAGTCGTATCCGTTCACGCGGCACAGGGTAACGCGCCTGCCCGCTAAGGTCGATCCGTCCAGACCCGTTTCGCGAGCATTGCGGCAGACGGGCTGGGCGGGGATAGTAGCGGCGTGGCGGCGAAGAGTGCGGTGATCGGCGCCGGGGCGATGGGCCACGGCATTGGCGAGGTGCTGGCGCGCGCCTGCCCGGAGGTGTGGCTGTACGATCCCGACGCGGCCACCCTGGAGCGGGCGGTGGCGCTGATCCGGGAGTCGGTGGAGCGGCTGCGGCGGCACGGCCTGATCGCCGCCGAGGTGGCGCGCGGCACGCCGGCCCGCGTGCGCACCACCACCGACCTGGAGCGCGCCGCCGCCGGCGCGGGCTTCGTGATCGAGGCGGCGCCCGAGGACCTGCCCACCAAGCAGGCCCTGTTCGCCGATCTGGACCGGCTGGCCCCGCCCGATGCCGTGCTCGCCACCAACTCCTCCAGCTTCACGCTGGCCGAGGTGAGCGAGCGGGTCAGCGAGCCGCGCCGCCGGCTGGTGGTGGGCTCGCACTTCTTCCTGCCCGCCCAGATCGTGCCGTTGGTGGAGGTGTCGCGCGGCGCCGCCACCGCCGACGAGGCGTTCGAGGCCGCCTACGCGCTGTGGGAGCGCTGCGGCAAGACCCCGATACGGGTGCGGCGCGACGTATCCGGCTACGTGGCCAACCGCCTGCAGCGCGCCCTGATGCGCGAGGCCCTGGCCCAGTTGGCGGAGGGCTCGGCCAGCGCCGAGGATATCGACCGCGCCGTCCGCTTCGGCTTCGGGCTGCGCTTCATGGTGCGCGGCCCGCTGGCGCAGCGCGACGTGGCCGGCCTCGGCCTGGCCAGCCGCATCCAGACCAACCCCGACGACCGCGAACGGCTCGACGCCGGCCGCCGCCACCTGCTCGACACCGCCGCCGCCGGCCACCTCGGCCTCGACACCGGCCGCGGCCTGCTCGACTGGCACGGCCGCGACCCCGGCGAAGTGCGCCGCACCGGCGACGAAGCCCTCGCCCGCGCCGCCGCCCTGCTCACCGAGAACGAACGCACGGAAGGAGAGTAGCAATCACCGTCGGTCACGGGTCTGCCGCTCGGCGATCCCGGACAGTTCGACCGGGGGCCGGTCCGGGAACCTCGCGATGAGCGACAGGCTACCGCCCATCGCCTCAACCGTCTTGCGTAGCGTCGAGAGCAACAGGTCGCTACGCTGCTCCAGCCGAGAGACGCCGTCCTGGCCGATGCCGAGTTCTCGCGCGATGCTGACCTGGGTGAGTCGCCGGGCCTTGCGAAGCTCGCGCAGCGTCATCTCTTCGGCGATGAGGTCGGCGGCGCGGTCTTCGATCTTGCGCCGCCGCGCGGGATCGAGGCCCGCCATCATGTCGTCGAGGCTTACGGTCATTACGATCCTCCTTCATGGGCGAGTCGGGCGAGGTGCCGATCGAATCGCTCGTCTGCCTTGCGGATGAGCGCCCGGTAGAAGCGCTTGGAGCTTGAGCCCGACTTATCGCCGGCAACGAGCAAGACCGCACTGCGTGTAGGGTCGAAGGCGAAGGCGAGCCGCCATTCTCCATCCGCCGCGCCGAAGCGCATTTCTTTCATGTTCGCATGTCGCGATCCGTTCAGCGTATCCACGCGAGGCCGCCCCAGCAGGGGTCCGAACTGCTTCAGCTAGGTGAGCGACGGCAAAGACTTCGTCCTGGACTTGTCGGTGCAGACTGC
The DNA here is from genome assembly GCA_965208575.1 of Spirochaetia bacterium. Taxonomy (GTDB): domain Bacteria; phylum Spirochaetota; class Spirochaetia; order SZUA-6; family Bin103; genus Bin103. The sequence goes on from CBDBOV010000006.1 coordinate 25,583, forward strand.
GAAACTCCGCACGAAGTCGTCGTGGAAGTCGACCGACCAACTCATCGACGACCCAACATGTAGTTGCAGCCATATGAAGTCAAGTCCCTGTGTCCCGCACGCCTCGCGCACCATGCCCGGCACCGGGTAATAGCCGGTTACGGGCGAGTGGTTGCATATTGGGGCGAGACGGCGCAGGATCAGGGGCATGGCCTATACGTTCCAGCCGGGCATGATGTACATGATGCCCACCCACTTCGGACCGATGGCAGGTCCGCGCCAGGGCGCCGACGGCAAGGGATTCGCCTGCATCGACAGCCCCCGTTCCACCAGCTACTCGGTGAGCTTCCTGACCAACGCCGAGCAACTCGAACCGCTGCTGCCGCCCGGATTCTCCCTGCACGGCGAGCCCGTGGTGACCGTCAGTCAGACCCACATGAAGGAGATCGAGTGGCTCGCCGGGCGCGGCTACAACATCATGGGGGTTACCTTCCCGGTAGCGTATGCCGGCACCCGCGACCGCGCCGTGGGGCCGCTGCTGACCGTGCTGTGGGAGAACATGACCGACCCGATCCTGACCGGGCGCGAGCAACTGGGGTTTGCGAAGATCTACTGCGAGATGCCCGATCCGGTGGTGTGCCGCGGCGAGTTCCACGTGACCGGGAGTTGGGAGGGCTACCGCTTCCTGGACATGAAGCTGCGCAACCTGCAGGCGGTGGCGCCGGAGAACTACCCGGGGCCCGCGGCCCCGCGCACCGACGGCGTGCTGACCGGTCAACTGCACTACAAGTACGTTCCCCGCACCGGGGAGTGGGACAAGGCCGACGTCGCCTACGCAACCCTCACTCCCTCGGAGGGATCCAACGCCCGGGTGACCGGAATGTGGCGCGGCGAGGGCACCGTGCAGTTTCAGCAGGCGCGCTGGGAGGACATGCCGACCCAGTTCATGATCGTCAACACGTTCCACGCGCTGGAGATCAAGGAGTACCGCGGCGCCACCATCAGCCAGTCGGTGGGCGGCAAGGACCTGAGCGACCAGCGCATGCTGGTCTAGCTGCGAGGCCGGTGCGATCCTGAAGAGGGACACGTTGTCAGCACCGGGGCTCCCGGCATCCCGGCAGGAGCTGCTCGCCGCGGGGGTGGAGGCGGACCGGGCGGCGCTGATCGTGGAGCGCGCCGACGACCTGCTGGCGGGCGGCTCCCCGTCCGCTGACCGCAGCGCGGCGGAGCACTGCTGGAGCGAGCTGTCGCGCTCGCTGCTGACGCCCGAGGTTCCCTTCGACGCCCACCGCCTGCTGCACGAACGCATCTTCGCCGGCCGTGACCCGGAAGCCGGGCCGGCGCCGGTCTGGCTGCCGGCGGTCGCGGAGGTGCACGCCAGCAACCTGTACGCGCTGATGCGGGCGCGCGGCTGCGCCACCTATCGTGAGCTGTTCGACTGGTCGGTCGCCAACCGCATGGAGTTCTGGCGCACGATGGTGGAGCGGCTGGAGATCCGGTTCCGGCAGCGTTACGCCGAAATCGCCGACCTGGACGACCTGCGCGCCCCGCGCTGGTTCCCCGGAGCTCGCCTCAACATCGCCGAGAGCTGCTTCGGCGCTCCGCCGGACGCACCCGCGATTATCCACCAGGCGGAGGGCGGCGTCCTGTCGACCATGACCGGGTCCGAACTGCGCGCGCTGTCAGGGCGCGTGGCCAACGGGCTGAACGCGGCCGGCTACCGCGCCGGCGACGCCATCGCCATCTACCTGCCGATGACGGCCGAGTCGGTGGCGATCTACCTGGGCATCGTGTTCGCCGGCTGCACGGCGGTGGGCATTGCCGACAGCTTCGCCGCCGAGGAGATCCGCGTCCGGCTGCGCATCACCGGCGCCAAGGCGATCTTCACCCAGGACGAGATGCTGCGCGGCGGCAAGGCGCTGCCCCTGTACGCCAAGGTGATCGAGGCGGACGCGCCGGCGGCCATCGTGCTCGGTTGCGGCGGGCGACCGGCGCCGGTCAGCCGCGACGACGACCTGGGCTGGGAGGCGTTTCTCAGCGACGAGACCGCGTTCACGCCGGTTGGCTGCGCGCCGGAGGCGTCCACCAACGTCCTGTTCTCGTCCGGGACCACCGGCGAGCCGAAGGCGATTCCCTGGACCCACACGACGCCGCTGAAGTGCGCCGCCGACGGCTGGCTGCACCAGGACATCCGCCCCGGCGACGTGGCCGCGTGGCCCACCAGCCTGGGCTGGATGATGGGCCCGTGGCTGATCTACGCCAGCCTGGTCAACGGCGCCGCCATGGCGCTGTTCGACGGCGCGCCGACCGGCCGCGAGTTCGGCGAGTTCGTGCAGCGCGCCGGCGTCACCATGCTCGGCGTGGTGCCGAGCCTGGTGCGGGCGTGGCGGCGCTCCGGCTGCATGGCGGGGCTGGACTGGAGCGCGATTCGCGCGTTCAGTTCCACCGGCGAGCCCTCCAACGCGGAGGACTACCACTTCCTGATGGCGCTGGCGGGCTACCGCCCGGTGATCGAGTATTGCGGCGGCACCGAGATCGGCGGCGGCTACCTCACCGGCACCGTGATCCAGCCGGCCGCGCCCACCGTGTGCACCACGCCGACGCTGGGGCTCGACTTCCTGATCCTGGACGACGACGGCCGGCCCGCCGCCAACGGCGAGGTGTTCCTGCGCCCGCCGTCGATCGGGCTGTCCACCTCGCTGCTCAACCAGGACCACCATGCCGTCTACTTCGACGGCGCGCCGGCCGCGGACGAGGCCGTGCCGCTGCGCCGCCACGGCGACCAGATCGAACAGCTTGCCGGCGGCGGGTACCGGATCCACGGACGGGTCGACGACACCATGAACCTCGGCGGCATCAAGGTGAGCTCGGTGGAGATCGAACGGCTGCTCAACACCGTGCCGGGGGTGGCCGAAACGGCCGCCGTGGCGGTGCAGCCGGAGGCGGGCGGGCCGGCCCGGCTGGTGATCTTCGCCGCCCCGTTCGCGGGCCAGCAGTTCGCCGAGGGCGAGCTGCAGAGCACGCTGCAGGACGCGATCCGCCGCCGCCTCAACCCGCTGTTCAGGATCCACGAGGTGGTGCAGGTGGCGGCGCTGCCGCGTACCGCGTCCAACAAGACCATGCGCCGCGTGCTGCGCGCCAGCTACGCGGCGCCAGGAGGAACCCCATGACACGACCGAGAGTGGCGCTGGTGAGCGCGGTTCGGACCCCGATCGGCGCGTTCGGCGGCGCCCTGCGCGACTGCTCGGCGCCGTTTCTCGGCTCGGTGGCGATTCGCGCGGCGCTGCAGCGTGCATCGCTGGCCGGCGACCAGGTGGACGAGGTGATCATGGGCCACGTCTACCAGGCCGGCAACGGCCCCAATCCGGCGCGCGTCGCCGCGATCAAGGCGGACCTCCCCTACCCGGTGCCGGCCATGACCGTCAACAAGGTGTGCGGGTCCGGGCTCAAGGCGATCAGCCTGGCCGCGCAGGCGATCATGCTCGGCGACGCCGACTGCATCGTCGCCGGCGGCATGGAGTCGATGAGCCACGCCCCCTACCTGGTCCCCGGCGCCCGCTGGGGCGCGCGCATGGGGCACGGCAAGCTGGTGGACGTGATGCTGCAGGACGGCCTGTGGGACTGCTTCGTGGACTGCCACATGGGCAACACCGCCGAGAACCTGGCGCGCCGGTACCGGGTGCCGCGCGACGAGCAGGACCGCTACGCACTGCAGAGCCAGCAGCGCTACCAGGCGGCCCTCGGCGGCGGCCGGTTCGCGGACGAGATCGTGCCGGTGGAGGTGGCGCAGCGCAAGGGGCCGCCGGCCGAATTCGGCGCCGACGAGGCGCCGCGGCCCGACACCAGCGGCGAGGCACTGGCCGGCTTGCGCCCGGTGTTCGAGAAGGAGGGCACGGTGACCGCCGGCAATGCGTCCACCCTCAGCGACGGCGGCGCCGCCGTGGTGATGATGAGCGAGCAGCGTGCCGCCGAGCACGGCGCCGAACCGTTGGCCTGGGTGAGCGGCTACGCCAGCGCCGGCGTCGATCCGGCGATCATGGGCATCGGCCCGGCGTTCGCCATCCGCAAGCTGCTGGCCAGGACCGGTCTTGCCCTGTCCGACATCGACCTGGTAGAGGTGAACGAGGCGTTCGCCGGCCAGGTGCTGGCCGTGGGGCGCGAGCTGGAGTGGGACGAGTCACGGGTCAACGTCAACGGCGGCGCTATCGCGATGGGCCACCCGCTCGGCGCCAGCGGCACCCGCATCGCCGTCACCGCCCTGTACGAGATGCGCCGTCGCCAAGTACGCCGCGCCGTCGCCGCGCTGTGCATCGGCGGCGGCATGGGCATCGCCCTCCTCCTCGAACACCCGTGATGCGTGATGCTGGAAGTCACGCGTCATCCTGCGCCATATTGGCGGCGCTGTGAGAACCACGTTGAACATCTCCGCCGAGGCAATGGCGAAGGTGCGCCAGCTTGCCGAGCAACGCGGCGCAACGCTCGGTGCCGTGGTTTCCGAGCTGTTGCTCAAGGCGCTTCAGCCGGAGGACCCGCCATCGGTGCGAAACGGCGTTCCACTGTATCCGGCCCATGCGTCGGCGACAGCCGATCTGGAACTGGTCAACCGACTACGCGATGCGGATCCGTGACCTCCCGGTCCACGCAGTAGATCGACTTCGAACACCTACGACAACGTTGCCGGCGTGACTGACAGGTCCTCCTCGACCTGGACCAGGGCGTGGTGCGCGTCGTGCTCGAACAGGAGCCACCACCCCTCCGCGGCGATCCGTTCCAGGTAGCGGCTGCGGGTGGCCATGGTGCGGCGCGGGTCGAGGTCGATCGCCGGCACGTAGTGCGGTTTGAGGTGCAGGGCGTACGGGAACAGGTCGGCGGTGAACAGCACGGTGCGGCCGCCGCCGGATACCGTCACCACCTGGTGGTGGTCGGTGTGGCCGGGCGCGTCGCGCAGGCCCACCCCAGGGATCACCTCCGCCTCCCCCGCCACCGTGTCGAGGACGCCCGCCGCGGCCAGAGGTTCCCAGGTCTCCGGCAGGTAGCTGGCCCGGCTGCGCCGGTCGGGGGAGCGAGCGTAGGCCAGCTCCCGCTCGTGCACCAGGTAGCGCGCCGCCGGGAAGGTGGGCCGCGGTCCGGCAGCCGTGGAGCGCACCGCGCCGCCGACGTGGTCGAAGTGCAGGTGGGTCAGCAGCACGTGCGTCACCGCGCCCGGCTCGATTCCGGCCGCTGCCAGTTCCGCCAACAGGCGCCACGCCGGATCGGTAACCCCGTACAGGTGGCGAAACCTGTCGCCCGCGGCCAGGTCGCCGAGTCCGGTGTCCACCAGCACCACCGCCTCGCGCCCGTCGGCGGCGCGACCGCGCACCACCAGGCAACGGGTGGCCGTCGCCACCCGGTTGCGCTCATCCGCTACGTAGGAGCGGCCCCAGATCGTGCGCGGCACGGTGCCGAACATCAGGCCGCCGTCGAGACCGAATGTGACGTCCGAACACGCCCGCAACTCCAGTTCGCCGAGGCGCACCGGGGCGGCACGTTCCGTGGCGGGTGGGCGCGCCATGGCCGCCGGCGGCTCACCCGGCTCCGCCGTCGCCGTCACGCGCTACTGCAGCACCGACTTGGGCGTGGCCACGAGCCGGGTAACCTCGATCGTGGAGCGCTCGATCAACTGCTCCACCTGCGGTGCGATCTCGTTCTTCCACTCGTCCGACTCGTACACCGCCGCGTACAGCCTCTCGCGCTCCTCCTCCGAGTCGAAGCGGCGCATCCAGACGTATGTCTGGTCATCGCTCTCACCGCGGAAGCTGCCCGCTATCACCATGCCGCGCGCCACCTGGAACGGGATGATCGTCTCCTCCATGCAGCGCACCCACGCGTCCATCTTGCCCGGCAGCACCCGGTAGTGGCGCAGTTCGTAGAATGCCATCGTCACCTCCTGTCGTCGAGAGAGTATTACGCGGTAGCCTTCCGAGGCTCAACGTGTGCTTCGATCTCGCGGCCCACCTCCAATTCCGCACGCCGCAGCTCCCAAGTCTTCTGCAGGTTCATCCACACCTGTGGAGTGGTTCCGAAGTAGCGGGCCAGCCGCAGCGCGGTGTCGGCAGTTACACCGCGCTGACCGTGCAGAATCGCCGTGATCCTGTTCCCCGGCACGTGCAACGCCTTCGCCAAAGAATTCGCAGAGATACCAAGCACTTCCATTTCATCCCGCAGTATCTCTCCCGGATGGACCGGTCTCATGCCGTTCCTTACACTCATTCCATCCTCCTAATGGTAGTCCACGATCTCCACGTCATGCGGTCCGTCTTGCTCCCATCGGAAGCACAGCCGCCACCGCTTGTTGATCCGTATGCTGTGCTGGCCTGCACGGTCGCCCTTCAGAAGTTCCAGGCGATTGCCCTGCAACGCTGCCAAGTCCACGAGGGACTCGGCGTTGTCGAGATAGGTGAGACGCCGCGTCGCCTGATCGGCGAACCCCTGAAACGCAGCAACGCGATTGCCCTCGAAGAATAGTCGCGTGTTCCGATCTCTGAAACCCCTGATCAACGGGGATACGGTAGCCGATCCTACGGTGTACGTAAAGCGTCGCTCCGTCCTACCGCTCCCTGAGAACGCGGCCCTGGCGAGGCACTCGCCGAATCGGTTACGGTAACGGCGTGCTACAAGTGCGGATGAGCGGGCGCAGCTTCGCGTTTCCGGGCGGCTATGTGGGCGGGCTGGCCGACTGCGCCGCCGATCCGCACGACCCGGGCGCCGTGCCGGCGCTGCGGGCGGGCATGCGGCGGGACGGTTACCTGCTGCTGCGCGGGTTTGCCGACCGCGAGGCGGTGCTGGCAACGCGCCGCACGCTGCTGGACCGGATGGCCGCCGACGGCTGGCTGGCGCCGGATGACGAGCCGTTGGCCGGGCGCAGCAATCCCGGGCGCCGGGGCGCCCCCACCGTCGACTCCGAGCAGCCCGCCATCGCCGGATTCTACCGGGAGCAGCCGTTTCTGCCGTTCTTCGAGCGCTACTTCGGCGAGCCGGCGATGATCTACCCCAAGATCCTCACCCGCGTAAAGAACACTGGCGGGCGCACCGGCATCCACTTCGACAACGTCTACATCGGAGATGGCTCGCCGCGCTTGCTGAGCTGCTGGATGCCGTGGGGCGACGTCACTGCCGATCAGGGGACGCTGGCGATCTGCTCCGGATCGCACGATCTGGCCAGCTTTGCCCGCCTGCGCGACACCTACGGGCGCCACAACCCCGACCGCGACTACATCAAGGGCGCCGACAACGCCGCCGGCCACTTCTCGTTCCAACTGCACGAGGTCACCGAGCGGTTCGGCGGGCGCTGGCTGACCGCCAACTTTCGCGCCGGCGACGTGCTGGTGTTCCCGCCGTTCACCATGCACTGCGCGCTCGACAACACCACCGACCGCTTCCGCATCAGCTCCGACACCCGCTTCCAGCCGGCCGCCGACGCCACCGACCCGCGCTTCATGGCCGAGCAGCACATGCGCAGCGCGCTGCGCCACCGCTACCGCGTCGCCGACGGCGAGGTGGCCGCGCTGACCATGGACCAGGCGCGCGCCAAGTGGGGCCTGGGGGCAACCGCACCCACACGGCGCGAGCCGGGCTGATCGGCGCCGGGCGATTCGGATAGGCTGTCACCCGAGACACCGATGCGAGTGAAACCGTTCATCGTCGGCAGCGGCATGTCGGGCAAGGCGATCGCCAAGGCCCTGGCCGTGATCGACATCGTCGACCCCGACCTCACCGTGGAGGCGCCCACCCAACTGCGCCGCGGGCAGCCCCTCGCCGGCCTGGCGGAGGGTCACGAGCAGCCGGTGCTGTGCATCTGCAACCCGCACGGCCTGCACGCCCGCTACGTGATCGAGGCGCAGCGCGCCGGCTTCCGCGCCATCATTCTGGACAAGCCGCCGTGCGTGAACCTGGACGAACTGGCCGCCCTGCGCCGCCTGACCGCCGCGTGCGGCGACGAGTTGGCAGTGGCGGTGCTGCACGGCTACCGGCAGATGTGGGGGCCGCAGCAGATGCGGAAGATGATCGCCGCCGGCGAGCTGGGCGACCTGTTCGCCATCGAGGGCGCCTATTGGCAGTCGTCGGCGGCCGAGCTGGCGGTGGCCACCGAGCCGCGCCCCGACAAGGCGTGGAAGAGCGACGTCTCCCTCGGCGGCCCGACGGACACCTGCGTCGATCTCGGTACGCACTGGGTGGACCTGATGATGTTTCTGGCCGGCGAACGGCCCGTGTCGGCGCGCACCTGGCTGTCGCACGTCAACGCCCCGGCGCCGAACCGGGACACCCACGTGCAGGTCTACCTGCAATTCCCGGCCTGCCGGTCGCTCGGGTCGGCCTCCAAGGGCGTGCACGGCGCCAGCCACCTGGACGTATCGGTGCTCGGCAGCGAGCGGGCGGTGCACTGGTCGTTCAACAATCCCGACGAACTGCGTGTGGGGCGCGGCAACCAGGTCACCTGCATGCACCGCACCGCCGGGCGCTACGGCTCGCAGCAGCCGCCCTACCACGGCACCGGCTGGCTGGAGGGCTACACCGAGGTCTCGCACTGCTTCCTGCAGCGCCTCGCCGGGCGCGACGCCCCCGCGCACCCCACGCTGACCGAGGCACTCGACGTGATGGAGGTGCTGCTCACCGCCCAACCGCTGTAGCAGTTTCCGCAGATTCCACTCCGGCTTGACGCCGCTACGCCAGTTCGGGGATGGTGAAACCCGTGAATGCCGAGGCAATTGCCATAGCTGGTGTTGGCGTGGCCCTGCTGGCCGTACTGGTGCCGGTGGTGGTCCTGCAGAGCCGCCGCCTGGAACAACGCATAGACGCCGTCGCCGTCGCTCTGACAACTACCCGTACCGAGTTGCGCGCCGACGTGGCGGAGGTGCGCCGCGACCTCCACGCCCTGGCGGAACGCGTGGCGCGCATCGAGGGTGCGCTCACCGGTCCCTGGCGCCCCACCAACGGCTCGCCTGCGGCGGCATCCAAGACGCCCCCGGAAGCCACCGCCGAGTGAGCAGTCAACCGCGCTAGCCCGCATCGCTCACCAAGGGGATCGGCTGGCCGATTTGGTCCCGAGTTGAGGGCGCCGGAAGTGTGCAGAGAGCAAGGAGGGGCCGTGGGGCGGCGGTGCGAGCGTGGTTTTCGTGCCACGCGCCGCTGATCAGGTCGTAATGGTCAGTCACAGGCGCTGCAAGCTGCGGAATTGGACGCACCTCCCCCTGGTCAGACCTGCTGCAGTGAGTTTCGTGGCGCTGTGGCGGGGCTACCCAGGTGCGTCGCGCACAGGGGCCACGCACACGGGGGCAGCGCGCAGGGCGGTGAGCGCCTGTGCGAACAGCTCCTGCAACGGATATACCGATGACAACGAGATCCGTACCCTGCGCACCGACACCTTGATACGTCCCGCGAGCTTGATCAGCCGCGCCCGGATGGTGTCGAAGCGCGCGTTGGCAAGCTCGGTTCCTTGCAGTCCCACGCGGCGCAGGATCGTCAACAGGATGCCGGCAAAGGCGGAGAAGTACAGCCGTATCTGATTGGCACGCATCGTCGCCGTCGAGGTACGGTCGGCGAACAGCCACAGTTGCTGCTCCTTGATGCGGTTCTCCATGTCACCACGGGCGCAGTACAGCTCTTCGTAGAGGGCCTGCTTGGCAATCGTCTGCCGGTCGAGGCTGGTCACCACGAAGCGCGGATTGCCGCCGCCGGTGCCAGGCAGCCACTCCGCCTTGGCCACCACCCGGCGGCTTCGGCTCCACGAGTCCAGCGTTCGGTAGCGGAACTCCCGGAACCGTCGCGACGCCTTCCCGCTCGCCGCACTGCGGCGCCGCGACTTGCGCAGCGCCTTGGCGATGCGCCGCTGCAGGCGTGCGTTGCGCGCCAAGCCGAGCACATAATCGACGCCGTTGTCCTCGCACCAAGCCATGATCGATTCGCGACAGAATCCCGAGTCACCGCGCACCAGAATCTTCGTCTCCGGCCAGCGTTGGCGGATCTGCGCCACTATCACTGTCAGTTCCTCCACCGCTCCGTCACTCGCGTCGCAGTCGGCGCGGCGCAGACGGCAGCGCAGCACATGCTCGCCACAGGTGATGTACAGCGGCAGATAACAGTAATGGCCGTAGTAGCCATGGAAGAAGCGGCCTTCCTGGTTGCCGTGCAACCGGTCATCGGTCGCATCCAGATCCAGCACTACCTGTGCCGGCGGTCGCCGCTCGCTGTCCAGAAACAGATCCACCAGCAGGTCGTCGATGATCCGGCCATCGGCGAGGATCTTCTTGTAGCGATGACACTTGGCCGTGTCTGGATCGCCCAGCTCCAGGCGGTTCAAGGTGCTGGACCCGGCCAGGGCGTGACCGCGGTCACGTTCGCGCAGGCGCTGCGCGCCGGTCACATCGGCGCACCCGGTGGCCAACGCCAGAGCGCTGTCGTCACGCAATCGGTCATGGTCATTGAGGTCCTCATAGCCGGCCGCCAGCCCCAGCACCCGCTGGGCGATCAGGATCTGAAGGGGATGCTCGACCCGCTCCGGATCGCGATAGTCGGTGAAACAGGCCGCCAGTCGGCCGGTCACGTCAAATAACCGGTCAGCTTCGCGGAGCAACAGCACGCCGCTGTCCGATGTCAGCCGACCGCCATCAAACGCGCCCACGACCGAGCGCCGTCCGAGACCTTCAAATAGCAGTTGTTCTGTAGTACAGTGTGTTTCCACGGGGTGGTTCCTTGTGGCTTTGTATTTGTTGCTACCATATACAGATAACCACAAATTCCACCCCGTGTCTATCCCCCTGGTGAGCTTTCCGGGCTAGGCGGCCTGGTCGCCGGGCCGGCCGCGCATGCGGGCGTGGGCGCGTTCGCGCATGCGGCGGTGGGCCTCCTTGGAGCCGTCGTGGAAGCTGCCGAACCAGCGGTCGATCGGCACCGTGCCGTCACCGCCGTAGTTGCACTCGAAGTAGCGGTGGTGCAGGTAGTGGAAGTAGTTGGCGTTGCGGACCGTTTTGCCCTTGTTGCCGAACTCCAGCTCGTCGAAACCGGAGTGGCCCGGCGCCGGCGACAGCCCGGCGTGCATCAGGTGCATCATCGCGTGCAGCGGGTGCGACGGTATGATCCAGTGCAGGAACACCCCGGTGAAGTAGATCAGGTGCTCGATCGGATGCATCGACAGCCCCGACCAGGGTCCGATGTTGACGTTCTTGTGATGCAGGTAGTGGGCCGCCTTGTAGAGCGGCTTCCAATGGGTGAGCCGGTGCGCCCAGTAGAAGTGCACCTCGCGCATCAGGCCGACGGCCACGAGCAGCAGGACGAAGTAGACCGGGTTGGTGCGGAAGTCGACGTACGGCAGGTGGCCGTTGGCGTACATCCACATCGTCAGGGCCTCGAACAGCGACCAGACGCCGACCCCGCTGACCAGGGTCCAGAACATATTGTCACGCGTCTGATTGCCGAACAGGAACCGGCGGTTGCCGGTGCTGAGCCAGCGCTCGTTGTACTTGTAGTGCGTGCCCTGCGCCCGCTTGATGTACAGGCGCAGGTGCCAGGCGCCGAACCACAGCAGGACGATCCCGACGTTGCGCAGGTAGATACCGATCATCCAGCCCGGCTCGAAGCGCGCCATGCGCTCCAACTCCGGGGTCAGGAACAGCCAGGCGACCACGCTCACCGCGATGAAGATGGCGTTGAACGGATACAGGTAGCCGGGGAATCCGAACAGCCACTTCAGAAACGCCTTCGGCCGCGGCGGCCACACGAACACCGCCGGCGTCTGTATCAACTCCGCGGGCTGCCACTCGCCGCGTGCATCGCGCGCTCCAAGATCCGCTTCCGCCACTGCCGTCACCCTCCCGGTTGGTGTGCGGCCCGCCACCCTGGCAAGCGCCGGGTTGCCCGCCCGCCCTCCTTTCTGGCACAAAACAGCTCTTCGCGCAAGGAGGCGAAGCGACTTCCGGCAGCTCCCGGCAGCCCGCGCTGCCGGCCCTACCGGTCGCTGCCGACGACCTGGGTGGCCGTGGCCTGCCGGTAGCGGTGGTCAGCAACGACCGATTCGTTGCCGTGTTGCAAAAGAAACGATCATTTCTTAAGATCGCCATAAGGAAGGGAAGGCTTCTCAACGATGGCACGCACTACCGGCCGGTACCGCATCACCAGCACCATGGGAGAGCAGGTGCGCGCGTTCGTCCCCGACCCGTTGCCGCCGGCGAATCCGCCGCTGGCCCTGCATGGGCCGGCGACAGAGCTGCACGCCGGTGCTCTGGCCGCTCTTTCCCGCCTCACTCTGGCCGGAACGATGGTGCCGAGCACCGATTGGTTCCTGTACGGTTTCGTCCGCAAGGAGGCGGTACTCACCTCGCAGATCGAAGGGGTGCAGGCCACGCTCCCGGACGTGGTGACCTATGATGCGACCGCCCGCACCGAGCGATTCGAAGATGTCCAGGAGGTCTGCCACTACGTCGACGCCCTCGCATACGCTCGCGCCCAGATCGCCGATCCGCGTGGGCTGCCGCTCAGCATCCGCCTGCTGCGCGATACCCATCGCATCCTGATGAGCGGCGTCCGCGGCAGTGACAAGCTACCGGGGGAGATACGCCGGTCGCAAAACTGGATCGGCGGCAGACGGCCGGGCACCGCCCGCTTCGTTCCGCCTCCGCCCGAGGATGTCCCGGCCGCGCTGGCGGCGCTGGAGCGGTGGTGGCATGCCGACAGCGACCTGCCGCCGCTGGTTCGGGCCGGGCTCGCACACGTGCAGTTCGAGACGATCCACCCGTTCCTGGACGGCAACGGCCGCATCGGCCGGCTGCTGATCGCCCTGCTGATCGAGCACTGGGGCCTGCTCGATCAGCCATTGCTCTACCTCAGCGTGGCGTTCCGGCGGGCTCAGGCCGAGTACTACGAACGGCTGTCGGCCGTGCGCTCCGCCGGCGACTGGGAAGGCTGGACCGCGTTCTTCCTGGAGTGTGTGCACGTCGCTGCCGACGACGGCGTGCGCGTTGCCCGCGACATCCATGCCCTGGTCGGGCGCCACCGCAGCCGCATCCTGTCGCACGGCCGCTCGACCGTTGCGGCGCTTCGCTTGGTGGAGCGCCTGCCCGCCAATCCGGTGGTAACCGTACCCAGGGCATCCGAGCTGCTCGCTCTGACGGCGCCGGCAGTCCGGAAGGCAGTCGCGCTGCTCGAAGACCTTGGCGTGCTGCGCGAGGTCACCGGCCGGCAGCGCGGCCGCGTGTACGCATATCACGAGTACCTGGAAGCCCTGATCGGTGGCGACGGCTGAACCGCCAGGCGGTCGGCGCGCCGGCGTTCCTGTGCCAGCTCGTCCGTCAGCCGGCCTGCTGCAGCTCACCCACCGTGGCGTCGAGCGCGGCTTGCTCGACGTCGGCGAGCACCACGCGCATGCCCTCACGCGCAAAACGCTCCGCCAGGCCACGACCGATGCCGGCTGCTGCTCCGGTCACCACCGCAGTGCGCCCCGCCTGGAGACTCGGCCGCCATCCCACCCTCTGTCTGGACTTGCTTTTCTGTTACTACCAAGATTGCTATATTGCTTCTACGAGCGTTGCTATTTTGTTAATAGGAGCATTCCCCAGGTGCTGATGGCCGACTGTAGATGACCTACCGAGCACGAATTGCAGACCGCGAGTTGCGGCGCCGCCTCGACGCCAACGGCGCCGTCGTCATCGAGGGGTCAAGACCCTTTGTTCGAGTCGCTGGTTATTCGCGACCTGCGCATCTACGCCCAACACAGTGACGCCGAGGTACTCCAGTATCGTGACAATACCGGTCTCGAGGTCGATGCCATCGTGCAGCGCTCGGACGGGCGGTGGGCGGCGTTCGAAGTCAAGTTGGGGACGGGGATGATCGACCACGCAGCGACCAACCTGCTGCGCTTCGCCAAGCGCGTGGACACGAGCAGGAGCAGATCCCCAACCGCGCTCGCCGTGATCGTGGCTCGTGGCTACGGCTATGTGCGTCCGGACGGGGTCCACGTGATCCCAATCGGAGCGCTCGGACCGTAGCCCACGCGTCAGGCGTCGGCGGTCTCGAAGGCGGTGATGTTGCGAGTGGCGCGGCTGAACTCGACGCCCACCAGGTGGATCGGTTCGCCTGCGGCGCGGTACTTGTCGGCGTAGCGGCGCCCCTGCAACTGGGCGAGCGCCGACCCGGGCGGCGCCATCTCCGCCACCTTGAACTCGAACAGGTAGACGTGGCCGGCGGCGCGCACCGCCATGTCCAGCCGCCCGTGACTGCTCGACTCCTCCACCGTGATGTCGTAGCCGAGCGCGGCGAAGTAGGAGTAGAACACGCTGGCGTAGAAGCCCTCGTAATCGGCGATGTCGTTGTTGGTGTACCATTGGTACGGGATGCTGGCGAAGAACGCGCTGAACAGCTCCCGGAGGCCGGCGCAATCGTGCGCCTCCAGCAGGCGCGCCAGGCGGATGCTGTTGGCGGTCTGCTGCGCCGTGTCCTGCACCAGGTGGCGCAGCAGCACCCGGTTCAGGCTCTGCCGCACCTCCCGGTTGGGATAGCCGAGCCGATACAACGCCTCGCCGCCCAGCCGCTCTTCCGCGGCGATGGTCAAGTAGCCGGTCTGGAACAGTAGCGCCTCGGTGCCGATGTGGTGCACGTCGAACGCCGACAGCAACTCCGCCGTGCTCACCGTGTCGTCCAGCGAAACCGACGACACGCGGCGTTCGAACAGCTTGTCCACCAGGAACGCGGGCGTCCCGGTCTCGAACCAGTGCGCAGCGTATTCGCCGCGGCGCAGCAGCAGGAGCACGTCGTAGGGGTTGTACACTTTCTCGGCGCCGCGCCAGCTATAGCCGTTGTACCAATCCCGCACCTGCTCCCGGTCCAGCGCCGCCATCTCTGGGGCGAACACCGTGTCCAGGTCTTGTTCCGTGTAGCCGCAGATCGACGAGTACGGGGGATCGAGCGTGATGTCGGTGAGGTTGTTCAGTTGCGAAAAGAGGTTGACCTTCGAGAACTTGGTGATGCCGGTGAGGAACGTGAACCGCACGTGGGCGTCGTTGTCCTTGATCACGCCGTACAGCCCGCGCAGGTAGTCGCGGTTGGCGCGCGCCGTCTCGCGCTCCTCCAGCACGTCCAGGATCGGCTTGTCGTACTCGTCCACCAGCACCGCCACCCGCTGCCCGGCGTGCGCATGCAAAGTCCGTAGCAGATGGGCGAACCGTTCCGGCGCGGTGGCGTAACGTGCGCTCACGCCCTCTCGTTCCGCCACCGCTTCCAATTGCGCCAGGACACTCGTGTTCACATTCGCCGGCTCGATGAAGCTGCCACCGCCGAAGCTCAACCGCACCACCGGATGGCGCTGCGACCAGTCGTGGCGGGCGTGGATGTGCAGGCCGGCGAACAGCTCCTCGCTGCCTTCAAACAGCTCCTTGAGGGTATCCAGGAACAGGCTCTTGCCGAAGCGACGGGGGCGCGACAGGAAATAGTGCTTGCCTTCAAGGAGTAGTCGCTCAATGTAGCCAGTCTTGTCGACATAATAGCAGTCCTGCTCACGCAACTCGCGAAACGTTTGTATACCGATCGGCAGCCTGCGCCTGATCATGGCTCATCTTACCGCGCCGCACGGCGACACGAAACCGACGCGGGAAGGTGGGTGTTGACGGCCCGAGTCCTGCCACCGCGCATGTACGGGTCCAGGCGACATCCGCCACGCCGGCAGTGCCGAGGGCAGCGCGAGGTTCCGATGATAGGGACATGCAGAGAACGCGAATCACTGCTCACACCGACTTTCGCATCGGCCGCGTCGACCCGCGCGTGTTCGGGGGATTCCTTGAACATATGGGCCGCGCCGTGTACGAAGGGGTGTACGACCCGGACAGCGCGCTCGCGGATGCCGACGGCTGCCGCAGCGACGTGCTCGACGCCCTGGCCCGCTTGCGCATGACCGCCATGCGCTACCCCGGCGGCAACTTCGCCTCCGGCTACCACTGGCAGGATGGCGTCGGCGCGCGCGAGCAGCGCCCGCGGGTGCGCGAGCTGGCCTGGCAAAGCATCGAGACCAACCGCTTCGGCACCGAGGAGTTCATCCGGCTGTGCCGGAAGCTGGACTGGACGCCGATGCTCACCGTCAACCTGGGCACCGGCACGCCGGAGGAGGCGCGCGACTGGGTCGAGTACTGCAACTGCCCCGCCGGCACGCGCTACGCCGACCTGCGCGCGGCATCCGGCGCCGCCGAACCCCACGGCGTGGGGCTGTGGTGCCTGGGCAACGAGATGGACGGCACCTGGCAGCTCGGCCACGTGCCCGCCGACCAGTACGCCATCCGCGCCCAGCAGGCGGCCAAGATGATGAAAGATGCCGACTCCTCGATCGAGCTGGTGGCGTGCGGCACCTGCTCCGTGGAACTGCCCACCTACATGGAGTGGGACCGCACCGTGCTGGAGCACCTCGGCGACCTGGCCGACTACGTCAGCCTGCACCGCTACGTCGGCAACCCGTCCGGCGATACCGCCGACTACCTGGCGGTGACGGCGGCGATCGACCGCCAGATCGAGGAGATGGACGCGGTGTGCCGCTACGTACAGGCGCGCCGGCGCAGCAACAAGCGCGCCTACCTGTGCTTCGACGAGTGGAACGTCTGGTACAAGAACCGCGAGATGGACGGCGCCGGCAAGGTCGCCCCGCACCTGATCGAGGAGGTGTACAACCTGGAGGACGCCCTGGTGGTGGCCGGCTTCCTGCACAGCTTCGTACGCCACGCCGACGTGCTCAAGATCGCCAACCTGGCGCAGATCGTGAACGTGATCGCACCGCTGCTCACGCGCGGCGACGAGCTGCTGGTGCAGAGCATCTTCTACCCGCTGGCGATGTTCGCAAATCGGCGCACCGGCACGGCTCTGCGCCTGGCCGTTGACGGCCCGCGCTACGACGGCGCGCAACACGGCACCGTCGACTACGTCGATGCCAGCGCCATCCTCGACGGCGACCGGCTGCACCTGTTCCTGACCAACCGCAGCCTGACCGAACCGGCGCCGGTGGCCCTGGCAATCGCCGACCGACCGGTGGCGGCGTGTGAGACCGCCGAGATCCTCACCGGGCCGAACCGGAAGGCCGCCGGACCGGATCCGAAGGCGGCCAACTCGTTCGCCGAGCCGGAGCTGATCAAGGCGCGGGCGTACAGCGCGGTGGCCGCCAAGGACGGCGAGGTGCGCTGCGAGCTGCCGCCGCTGTCGTTCGCCGCGCTGACGATCCGGCTGGCGCCGGCTGACGCCGCGTCCGGGAGGAGGAGCTGACATGACGGAAACGCACGCGGACGGCCCGGTGGTGGCGCCCGGCGAGTACCCGTTTGCCGTCGCCTTCCTCAGCCACAGCCATATCTTCGGCCAGACCAGGGGACTGGTGGACGCCGGCGCCACCCTGACCCGGGTGTTCGATCCCGATCCCGGCAAGGTGGCGGCCTTCCGCGAGCGCTTCCCGCAGGCGCAGCCCGCCGAGTCGTTCGAGGAGGTTCTCGCCGACCCGGCCATCCGCCTGGTGGCGTCCGCCGCCATCCCCGACACACGTGCCGCGATCGGCGGGCGGGTGCTGGCGGCGGGCAAGGACTACTTCACCGACAAGGGGCCGTTCACGACCCTCGGGCAGCTCGCCGCCACCCGCGCCGCGGTGGCGCAGACCGGGCGCAAGTACCTGGTCTACTACGGCGAGCGGCTGCACAACGCCCCCACCTGGGAGGCGTGCGAGCTGGTGCGTGGCGGCGCCATCGGGCGCGTGCTGCAGGTGCTGATCCTGGCTCCGCACAACCTGCCCCAAGACTCCCGCCCGCCGTGGTTCTACGACAAGCGCCGCATGGGCGGCATCCTTACCGACATCGGCAGCCACCAGTTCGAGCAGTTCCTGTACGTCGCCGGCGCCGCGGGCGGGAGCGTCAACTACGCCCGCGCCGCCAACATGGGGCACCCCGAGCATCCCGGGCTGGAGGACTTCGGCGAGGCGTCGGTCACGCTCGACACCGGCGCCTCGGCGTACTGCCGGGTGGACTGGTTCAACCCGCGGGCGGCGCGCGCGTGGGGCGACGGGCGCGCCTTCATCCTGGGCAGCGACGGCTACGTCGAGGTACGCAAGAACGTCGATGCCGGCAACCCGGCCGGCGGACCGTGCGTGATCCTGGTCAACCACGACGAGGAGCGCACCATCACCTTCGACGGCAGCGAGCCGTTCCCGTTCTTCGGGCGCATGATCCTCGACTGCCTGCACCGCACCGAGCAGGCGATGACCCAGGCGCACGCCTTCGCGGTGGCCGAGCTGACTCTGCAGGCACAGGCGGTCGCCGACAGCCACTCCGACAACCCGTTTCCGTCTCCTTGACAAGTCTCCAGAATGCGCTATGGTGGCTGTGACTGGCTGCCCGCGGTGCGGGTGCGAGAGCAGCCAGGGAGCGGCACGCCGGTCCGCAATGCTCTCACGACTCCAAAGGATGCAATAAGGAGCACTCATGCATATTGCACAAGTCACCAAGACCTTCGCGGTTGCGCTGGTCCTCGTGCTGGCCGCAACCGGCCTGTGGGCGGGCGCCGAAGCAGAGGAGGGGTCGGCGGCGGACGCCGACAAACGGTACGTCACCGACCCGGTCACCGGCAAGGTGTACACCGCGCACGAGTACGGCGGGTCACTGACCTTCGTGAAGGGCAACGACGGCGGCTGGATCGACGCTTACAAGGAGAACGCGGTGTCCATGTGGGCCCTGGTAAACGAGAAACTGGGCAAGCTGGACTGGGCGCTGGATCGCGATGCGTATCCGTTTACCGGCGGCTACATGACGCCGCTCTACGCACTGCGAGGGGCGCTGGCGGAGAGCTGGGAGCAGCCCGACGACACCACCATCGTCATCAACGTGCGGCAGGGCGTGCACTGGCACGACAAGGCGCCGGTGAACGGTCGCGAGTTCGTTGCCACGGACGTCGAGCACTCCTTCCAGCGCTATCTGGGTCTGGGCAAGTTCGCCGGACAAGACCCTTCCCCAGGCGGAGGTGAGCTGACATCGGTGCCGTGGGAATCGGTCGAGGCGACCGACCGGTATACGGTCGTGTTCAAGCTGCAGGAGCCGAGACTCCGTGCCCTCAACCTCATCCTGGACTGGTACCAGATGCTGATGCAGGCCCCGGAGGTGGTCGACGAACATGGCGGCATCACCGACTGGCGGCAGGGAGTGGGCACCGGGCCCTACGAGATGACGGACTGGGTCCTGGGCAGCTCGTTCGAGTACACCCGCAATCCCAACTACTGGGGCTTCGACGAGAAGTGGCCGGAGAACCGCCTGCCCTACATCGAGAAGATATACGGCCTGGTCATCGTGGAGCATGCCACCCGCATCGCGGGCCTGCGCGCCGGTACCATCGACTACATCGGTCATCCGGGATCCACCCAGATCTTCGACATCAACCAGTCCCTGAGTCTGCAGCGGACCCACCCCGAAATCAATCAGTACCCCTGGTCACAACGATCGGATAACTGTGCCGGCATCAACACCACCGTGCCGCCCTTCGATGACGTTCGAGTGCGCCGCGCGATGCAGATGGCACTGGACCTCGACACCATGAACGACTCCTACTACAAGGGGCTGGGCGGAACGACTCCTCGCGGATTCGTCGGCCGCAAGTTTCCGGCCTACACGACCCTGTACGAAGATTGGTCCGAAGAGCTGAAGGGATCCTACAGTTACGATCCGGCCGGAGCCGAGGCGCTCCTCGACGAGGCGGGGTATCCGCGCGGCGCCGACGGCATCAGATTCAAGACCGAGTACATGCACTTCGACCGATTTCCGGTAAGCTGGTCGGAGTTCATGGTTTCGTACTGGCGGGAGATTGGCGTCGAGACCGACATCCTGACCCCGACTCAGGCGGAACATACGGCCCGGCGTAACGCCGGCGATTGGGCGCTGACGTCGGGCGCATGCGGCGTCGACGCAGATCCCATGATCATTGCACCTGGTTTTCGCTCGACAGTTGCTGGCTCGGGAGTCCACGACGCGCAATACGACGCTTGGTTCGAAACCGCGGTAAACGCCTCGACAATCGAGGAACAGCAGAGCATCATCAAGCAGATGGACATGAGGTACATCGAACAGCACTGGATGATCTGGGGTCCCTGGGCGCCGCAGTACAACGTGGCCCAGCCATGGATCATGGGTTACAACGGCGAGGGCATTATCGGCGGCAACACCACCCATCTTGTCTTCTCGAAACTCTGGATCGATAGTCAGATGAAGGAGGCGATGGGTCACTAGAGGGTTCTGCCTCTGAATCGAAGCCCCGCAAGATCTTTCGGTTTTGCGGGGCTTCGTTTTCGGGAACCACAATGAGAACGTACATCATCAGGCGACTGTTGCTGATGATTCCGACCCTCCTGCTGCTGACCATCCTGGTCTTTCTGCTGGTCCGTTTCATCCCCGGGGATGTCGTCGACGCGATCGAGGCACAACTGGAATCCTTCAGTCCCGGCACCGAGATAGACCGTGCGGTCGTCGAGCGCCTGATGGGCCTGGACGTCCCGGTCTACGTGCAGTATGGACGCTGGATAGGCGTATTGCCGACGCCCGACCCGCTCACCGGCGAGTCCGAGTTCAGAGGCCTTCTCCAGGGTAGCCTGGGCCGATCCCTGTTCGGCCACTTTCCGATAGAGGCTGAAGTAATGCGGCGGCTGCCGCTCACCATCGAGCTCGGCGTCATGGCCATCGTCATCGGGCTGATAATAGCGCTGCCGGTCGGCATCTACTCGGCGATCCGTCAGGACACGGCCGTCGACTACGCCGGCCGCACCGTCGCCGTCATCGGTCTGGCGACGCCCAACTTCTGGCTCGGGATCATGGTCATGGTGTTCCCGGCAATCTGGTGGGGCTGGTCACCTTCGATGAAGATGATTCCCTTCGCCGAAGACCCGCTCGGTAATCTCGGCATGTTTCTCATTCCCAGCGCGATTCTGGGCACGGCCCTGGCCGCGGGCACTATGCGGATGACCCGCACGATGATGCTGGAGGTGCTCAGGCAGGACTACATCAGGACGGCCTGGTCCAAGGGCCTCAAGGAGCGGGTGGTTGTTGTCAGACACGCCGTCAAGAATGCACTTATCCCCATCGTCACCGTGGTTGGCATGCAGGTGCCGCTCGTGGTCGGCGGCTCCGTCATCATGGAGAGCATATTCAATCTGCCGGGGCTGGGTCGGTTCCTGCTGGATGCCCTGAACCAGCGCAACTACCCGATCGTGTCCGGAGTAAACATGTTCTTCGCCGCCGTCGTCCTGTTGAACAACCTGTTCATCGACCTGATCTATCCGTACCTGGACCCCAGGGTACGTTACCGGTGATGAGTGACGCGACGCTGACACCGGTCACCGGCAGCGAGCGCAAGCGACGTGGCCCCGTGGCCGACTTCTTCGTCAGATTGTGGAAGGAGAAGCCGCTGGGCACCGTCTGCGGGATCATCATTCTGCTGTTGATCCTGGTGGCGATCTTTGCCGATGTCCTGGCGCCCTATCCTTACTGGGAGGTTCATCCGGCGGACATGCTGCTTGGCTCATCGGCCCGCTACTTGCTGGGCACCGATCAACTCGGCCGGGACTTTCTGAGCCGCATCATGTTTGGCGCCCGCCTGTCGTTGTTTGTCGGCCTTTCGGCGACGGCGATCAACGTGGTGGTAGCGGTTCTGATCGGTGGCACCTCGGGATTCATCGGCGGCAAGCTGGACTTGGCGGTACAGCGGTTTGTCGATGCCTGGATGGCGTTCCCGGGACTGCTCCTGCTGCTTTCGGTAATGTCGATCGCGGGAAAGGGTTTGCTGCAGATCATACTGGTCCTGGGGATATCGGGCGGCATCGGCGGCTCCCGGATAACGCGCGGCGCCGTCATTGCGGTCAAGGAGAATCTCTACTTTCAGGCGGCACGCGCGATCGGCGCTTCGCAGTGGACCGTGCTGGTGCGCCATGTCCTGCCCAACATCGCGCCGCCGGTAATCATCCTGTTCAGCATCAACATCGGTGGCGTGATCATTGCCGAGTCTTCATTGAGCTTCCTTGGATTCGGCCTGCCGGCACAGATTCCGAGCTGGGGAGGAATGCTCAGCCGGGAAGGGCGGGTGTTCATGGAGACCGCGCCGTGGCTGGCTCTGTGGCCCGGCCTGTTCCTGACCGTCACCGTCTACAGCCTGAACATGTTCGGCGACGCGGTCCGCGACCTGCTCGACCCGCGCCTCCGGGGCGGCGGAAGCACGCTCCGCGGCGGCGGCGCCCGGGTCCGCACCGATCGCGCCAGGTAGCCGCCCGAACCGGTCAGGCCGGCGCACGGTACCGTTCGAGCGCCGGCACGGCGGTCATGCCGTCGCCGAGCGCGTAACGCAGGCGCCCCGGGTACACCACGTCGAGCGCATCCAGCGACAGGTCCCGGAAGGCGGTCGTCATCGAGTGGGTACGCCGCGGCGCGTCGACCCGCTTGATCTCGACGCCGATCCTTCGGCCGCGGACCAGCATCAGCAGGTCGAGTTCGGCGCCGTTGTGGGTCGCCCAGAAGTGGAGTTGATCCGGCTCGGTCTCGAACACGGTTTTCTCGATCACGAAGCCTTCCCACGAGGCGCCGATCTTGGGATGGCGCTGCAGCTCGTCCATGGTGCGGATGCCGAGCAGGTGATGGTACAGACCGGCATCGCGGAAATAGAGCTTCGGCCGCTTGACTTGGCGCTTGCCCAGATTCTCGTACCACGGACGGAGCTGCCGGATCAGGAACAGTTGCTCCAGCAGGTCCAGGTAGCGGCGCACGGTTCCCTGACCGATCTGCAGCGCGTTCGCGAGCTCCGCGACGTTGACGATCTGACCGTGGTAGTGGGCAAGCATGAACAACAGGCGGTGAGTCGTCGGCGCCGGCAGCTCGGCACCGAACTGCGGCAGATCCCGCTCCACGAACGAGCGCAGGAATGCGCGCCGCCACGTCATGCTGTCGGCATCGTTCGCGGCCAGGAACGAGCGCGGGAACCCACCTCGGCACCACAGGTCGGAGAACCCGTCCTCGTCGATCTCGACCGGCTGGAATCCGGTAAGCTCCAGGTACTCGATCCGTCCGGCCAGCGACTCGGACGCCTGGCGGAGCAAATCGGGCCCGGCGCTGCCCAGGATCAGGAACCGGCTTCCCGGGTCCGCGTCGACCAGCACCCGCAGGATCGGGAACAGGTCGGGCCGGCGCTGCACTTCGTCGATGACGGCAACTCCGACGACGGTCTGCAGCGCGGTCATCGGCTGGTCCAGACGTGCCAGATCGAGCGGATCTTCGAGGTCGAAATAGCCGGGCGAGCCGGCAGGCACGATCTGCCGGGCCAGGGTCGTCTTGCCGCACTGCCGGGGTCCCACGACGGCGACCACCGGAGTCCGGGCCAGCGCATGCCTGACGGTCTGCAGCGCTGCTCGGTCAATCATTCCTCCTATGTACCATGAAATTACACAGGCGACAATGCTTTTTTCATGGTTAGCAGTGAGTCTGTACGGTCACTCCGTGACATGGAAGACGATAGAACCGATGCCCAAGCATCGCCCGCCGGCCCACTCTTTCGGACCAGGCTACCGGTAGCGGCCGGCGAAGCCGTCGATGTTGATGCCGACGCGGCCCGGCAGGTGGCGCTCGGCGACCCGTACCATGCGGTCGCGGTAGGCCAGGCCGACTGAGTCGCGGTCGACGGCGGCCATCGCGGCCGGCAGCGACGTGCGCTCGGTGCGGCTGCCGTTGGCCGAGCCGTCGCCGCCGATATAGTGGTCGATCACCACGGCGTCCGCGCTCGCTGCGATGCGGGAGAAGAAGCCTTCCGGGTCGGCGATCGGCAGCAGCGGCGCTACCGTGATCACCGTCTCGATGCCGGCGGCCTTCAGCTCCGCGGCGGCCCGGAAGCGCTGCTCGACGGGGCTGGCGTGCGGCGGCAGCCCGGGCAGCCGGTCGCGGTCGGTCTCGATCGACAGGTGCACGCGCAGCCGGCAGCGGCGCCGCAGTTCGAGCAGCCGGTCGTGGTAGCGGGTGACCTGGTGGGAGTGGGTCTGCACGATCAGCAGGTCGGGCGGCTCCTGTGCCATCGCCTCCAGCAGCCGGCCGGTGACGCCGTAGCGCGCCTCCTGCGGCGGGAACGGCTCGGTCGAACTGGACAGGAAGATGCTGAACGCGCCGCGGGCACGCCGCGCCCAGCGCCGTTCCCGGACCACGGCGGCGCGGTACGACGCCGCCGCGTTGTCACGCACCTCCAGAAACGACCCCCAGGGCCGCCCGCGGGTCACGTGGCCGTTGTGGCGCACGTAACAGCCGGCGCCGCACAGGGCGTTGCCGAACGGACAGCCGCGGTACGGCTGCGCCGAGTGCGACGACACCGTGCGCAGGAAACCGCTGCTGCGGGTCAGTATGTTACCGATCTCGGTGACGGTGACCTTCACGTCAGGCTATGCCCCGAGCTTCCGCCAATGCGCAACCCTCTCCGGAGGACGCCTGCCGGCGGCGGCGCGGCGCCACCCACGGCAGCGGGCGAAACGCCGAGTCGCAGGAGGGCCGCAGACGGGGCCGCGCAGGTTGATCGACGGCGGCAGGCTACCGGCGATGAGCGCCGCATGGCGCCGGTTGCCGCGACCGTGCACGTCCGCAAGCCCGAGCGGGCATACGGCTACCCGCCGCACCCCGTTCGAGACCGCCCGCGACAATCGAGGATCGGCCCAAGCGGTCGCCGCCGTGCCGAGGCTCCCGACGCCGCCGCCGTGCAAGCGGCAGAACACCGCGCTACCCAACGGCCCGCCACACGTCGAGCGGGTGGCGGCGGTCGGCCATCGGCAGCGCGACGCGGGCGCCCGAGATCTGAGCGGCGTAGGGGGCGAGCACCAGCTCCAGCGCTTTGACGCCGTCGCGCCCGCTGCAGAGCGGCTCGCGGCCGTGCTCGATGGCGTCGATCAGGTCGGTGACCGCCAGGTAGTGGCTGCCGTGCTCGGGCGGCGGGCCCAGGTCGAGCTGCTGCCAGCGCTGCGCCACGCGCGCCGGCGCCCACAGCGGGTAGGGGTAGATCATCAGCCCGTCGGCGGTGCTGCCGCCGCGCAGCGAGATGATGCCCTCGCTGCCCACGATTTCCATGCCGTAGCGCTCGTTCACGCCGGCGCTGTGGCGCTTGGAGTCGAAGAACCCCGCCACCCCGCCGGCGAATGCGATATAGCTGTCGATGCGGTCGCCGGCCACCGGCCCGAGCGGCTCGGTGGCCTCGTGCACGTGCGCCGGCTCGATGTCGCGTCCCCCCACCGTGACGCGCGCGGATACCCACAGGGCGTCGCCGGCCAGGTACTGCATCAGGTTGAACAGGTGGATGCCCAGGTCCATCATGTCCTCGCCGCCGCCGCGGTGGTCGTGCTTGCCGTGCGCGTGCAGCTCCTGCAGCCGCCCGATGCGCCCGCCGGCGACCAGCGCCTTCAGGCGGTCGACGCCCGGCAGGTAGGCGCCGTGAAAGTGCCCGACGGCGATCTTGACGCCCGCCGCGCGTGCCGCCGCGACCATGCGGTCGCCATCCTGCAGGCTGATCGCGAACGGCTTCTCGCAGTACACGTGGCAGCCGGCGTCGATGCAGGCCAGCACCATCTCCAGGCGCTGGTCCAGCCAGCGCGGCCCCACGCTGACCAGGTCCAGCTCCTCGCGCGCCAGCATCTTGCGGTAGTCGGCATAGCCGCGCTGTGCCGCCGCCTCCGCCTGCGCACGTGCCCGCCCTTCGGAATCGGGATCGGCCACCGCCACCATCTCCACGCCGGCCACCCCGCGGAAGGCGCGGTGCAGCCCGTGCCCGAACCCGCCGCGCCCGGTGTGGCCGATGGCGCCCGCGCGGTAGTGACGCTCAGCCATGCCGGCCAGTCCGCCGCCCCGGGTCTACCTGGTCCATCGCCTCGATGGCCCGATCGAATTCCGGATCGTCCACCCAGGTGCCGGCAAGGTCATCCAGGTCGTGGTAACGAGGCTGTTCCTCAGCCAAGCCCAATCCCCGCTCCAGCGCACGCAGGGCCGTCTCGTTCAAGCTCCGCTGCTCTTCGCGCGCCTTCCTGCGCAGTTCCCGGTCAATCCTCGGCGGCACCCGTCTTATCGTGTACTGAATATGCGACACCGTACGTGCACCGTATGCCCCATCTTGCCTGCACGGCAAGTCGGCAGCACCGGGCGCACCCGGCTGTGCGGGGTTGCAATCCAAGGCGGAAACACTAACCCTTGCCAGGACCGATCTACGCGATTCGCCGGCTCCGGTCGGCGATGGGGAGGAGTTCGATGCCACTACGAGCGGGAATCGTCGGCTGCGGCGGCATCAGCCGCAGTCATGCCACGGCCTACAGCCATCTGAGCGCTACCGATTTGGTGGCGGCGTGCGACGTCGACGCGGACCGGTTGCGGGAGCGGGCCGACCAGTTCGGCGTGCCGGCGCGCTATCGGGACTACCGGGAGATGCTCGCCCGCGAGTCGCTCGACGTGGTCAGCGTGTGCACGCACGCGCCGCTGCACGCGGACGTGGCGTGCGCGGCAGCGGCGGCCGGCACCCACGTGCTGTGCGAGAAGCCGCTCGCCCTCGACCTGGACAGCGCCGACCGCATGATGCGCGCGTGCGCCGCCGCCGGCGTGCAACTCGCGGTGAGCCACCAGTTCCGCTTCGTGCCGGCGCTGCGCATGGCCAGGGAGTGGGTGCAGGCGGGACGCATCGGCAACCTGATCAGCGTGCGCGAAGTCGGCAAGGGCCGCCCCGCCGGCTTCGAGCTGATGGAGATGGGCGTGCACTTCTTCGACGAACTCGCCTTTTTCATGGGCGGCGTCGAGTGGATTCACGGCCGCGTCACCTACCGCGGGCGCGAGGCGGAGGTGGGCGACATCATGCACAGCAGCAAGCTGTGCACCACCGACGCGCGCGACAACGGCATGGTGGCCGGCGACGTGATGCTGGTCCACGCCGGCGGACCGGGCGGCGTCTCCGGCGTCATCGAACTCTACCCGCGCCCGGAGCGCCAGAACTGGGTCGCCGGTCCGCACCTGGTCGGCGACGCCGGCCAACTGATGGTCAAGTCCAACCCCGACAACGGGCTGTTCGAGCTGTGGCACTGTCCTACCGACATCTCGTTCGCATCCCATACCCCGCCCTGGCGGCAGGTGGACATCCCCGACTCCGCGCTCACCATCGAAGGCAGGACCTGGCCCGGCCATCCCTCCATCTGGAGCGTACGCGACATGGTGCAGGCGATCACGGAGGGCCGCCCACCGGAACTGGGAGGTTCCGCAGCCGCCCAATCGCTGGAGTGCGTCAGCGCGGTCTACGAGTCGCACTTCACCGGCGCCCGCGCCACCCTGCCCCTCGCCGACCGCCGCCATCCCCTTATCCGGCGCATGCCCGCCGGCTGATCCGTTGCACCAGCCGTCAGTCCCGCGGATGACCGCGAAACCGCACAGCAGGTACACTACAAGCGACGCGAGTCTTCTCGCGAAGGAGCCCGACACCCCATGATCCGACTACGAATACCGATTCTCACGGCGCTGGCGGTCGTTACGCTGGCGGTGGCGGCCGCGGCCGAGCGCGGCAGCGACGGCGAGCTCAGGATGCTGTACTGGCAGGCGCCGTCGATCCTCAACCCCTACCTGTCGGGCGGCACCAAGGACATCCACGCCGCGTCCCTGGTCATTGAACCGCTTGCGCGCTACGACGAGAACGGCGACATGGTGGCCTGGCTGGCGGCCGAGATCCCGACCCTGGACAACGGCGGCGTGGCGAGCGACCTGAAGTCGATCACCTGGAAGCTGCGCGACGACGTGGTGTGGTCGGACGGCACGCCGTTCACGGCCGAGGACGTGGCGTTCACGGCCGCCTACTGCCTGGACCCGAGCGGCGGCTGCGCGTCGCTGGCTTCGTTCCAGGGCGTCGGCTCGGTGGAGGCGGTCGACGACCACACGGTGCGGATCGACTTCGACGTGCCGATGCCGTTCCCGTACGCGCCGTTCGTCGGCTCGATTCGGCCGATCCTGCAGAAACGTCAGTTCGAGAACTGCATGGGCGCGCGGGCGCCGGAGTGCACGGCCGAGAACTTCGCCCCCGTCGGCACCGGGCCGTACCGGGTGGACGAGTTCCGGCCCAACGACGTGGTGCGCTACGTGGTGAACGAGCACTTCCGCGACCCCGACCGGCCCGCCTTCTCGTCGGTGCTGCTGAAGGGCGGCGGCGACGCGGTCTCGGCCGCGCGCGCGGTGCTGGTGACCGGCGAGTTCGACTACGGCTGGAACCTGCAGGTGGAGCCGGAGATCCTGCAGGACATGGAGCGGGCGGGCATGGGCGAGGTGGTCACCGCGTTCGGCACGCTGGTCGAGCGCCTGGTGATCAACAAGACCAATCCCGACCCGAAGCTAGGCGATATGCGGTCCACCCACCAGGACAGCGCCAATCCGCACCCGTTCCTGTCCGATCCGGCGGTGACGCGCGCACTGTCGCTGGCGATCGACCGTGACATCCTGGTGGAAGCCGGCTATGGACCCGCCGGCCAGGTTACCTGCAACGTCCTGCCCGCCCCGGCGGTGTACGCCTCCACCGCCAACGACTGGTGCACGACGCAGGACATCGAGTACGCCAACCGGATCCTGGACGACGCCGGATGGGAGCGAGCCCGCGGCGGCATCCGCGAGAAGGACGGGGTGCGCCTGTCGATCCTCTACCAGACCTCCACCAACTCGGTGCGCCAGGGCACGCAGGCGCTGATCAAGCAGATGTGGCGGGAGATCGGCGTGGACACCGAGCTGCGCAACATCAACGCCTCGGTGTTCTTCGGCAGCGACCCGGCCAGCCCGGACACCTACCAGAAGTTCTACGCCGACATCCAGATGTACACCAACAACTTCGACGGCACCGACCCGCAGGCCTACATGGCCGGCTGGGTGTGCGACAAGATCCCCGGCCCCGAGAACCAGTGGAACGGCAGCAACATCTCGCGCTACTGCAACCCGGCGTACGACGCGCTGGCCGCCGAGCTCGCCGAGACCGGCGGCATCGGGCAGCGTGCCGCGATCGCCAAGCGCATGAACGACCTGCTGGTCGCGGACGGCGCCATGATCCCGTTGATCCATCGCGGTGAGGTCGCCGCCCGCTCGCTGTCCCTCGGCGGCATGCGGCACAACGCCTGGGACGCGACGCTGTGGAACGTGCACGAGTGGCACCGCATCAAGTGAGGTAGACCGGACCCGCGGGCACCGCCATGGTGCGCTACGCGATCCGGCGCCTGCTGTTCGCCATCCCCACCCTGCTGGCGATCAGTTTTGTCGTGTTCGCGCTGCTGGACCTGGCCCCCGGTGATCCCACCGCCCAGCTCCCGCTGACCATCCCGCCGGAGACGCGCGAGCTGATCCGGCAGAGCCTCGGGCTCGGGCAGCCGTTCCCGGTGCGCTACGTGCGCTGGCTGGAGCAGTTCCTGGCCAACGAGCCCTTGAACCTGGTCGAGGTGCTGTTCGGCATCGAGATCGGCGATTCGGAGGGCCGCCTGCGGGTCAGTTCCTGGGCCACCCGCTCGCCGGTGGTGGACCTGATCGCCCAGCGGCTGCCGCAGACCATGACCGTGGTGGGGGTGTCCTACCTGGTGGCGATTCTGATCGCGGTGCCGGTGGGCGTGTTCTCGGCTTACCGCCAGTACTCGGTGTTCGACCAGGTCGGCACCTTCATCACCATGGTGGGGTTCTCGGTGCCCACCTTCTTCACCGGCACCGTGCTGATCGTGATCTTCAGCGGCGCCCTCGGCTGGCTGCCGTCGATCTACGACACCACCCACCGGGTCACCGACCTGGCCAGCCTCGGATACCAGCTCCGGCAGATGGCGATGCCGGTGATGGTGCTGGCGCTGTTCAGCGCCGCCCAGATCAGCCGCTTCACCCGCTCCGCGGTGCTCGACACCCTGCACCAGGAGTACGTGCGCACCGCGCGCGCCAAGGGGCTGTCGGAGCCGCTGGTGCTCCTGGTGCACGTGCTGCGCAACAGCATGATCCCGGTGGTTACCGTCATCGCACTCGGCATCCCCACCACCTTCGCCGGCGCGATCATTACCGAGCAGATCTTCCGCATCAATGGCGTCGGCGCGCTGCTGATCGGGGCGATCGAGGGCGCCGACATCCCCACCGTGCAGACCGTGACCTTCATCTTCGCGGGCCTGATCGTGTTCTTCAACCTGGTCGCCGACCTGCTGTACGGCATCCTCGACCCCCGCATCCGCTATGACTGACAGCCCGCGGCGAAACTCCGGCTCCATTCGAGCGGCGGTGCATTCCGTCCTGACGTGCTCGGTGGTCGCGCCTCTCCAGCCGGACGCCTCGCCGCTCTCGGTGCGACGCGGGGTTCCCCAACGCGCTGCAAGCGCGACCACCGGCGGTCGTTCGCCGACCCGCGTGCATCGGCTGCCACCGCCTTGGGCGGCGCGGAGTGGCCGTGGCTGCTGATCCGGTCGCCGCACCCGCCGCACCCGCGGGGTCCGCCCGCGCCGGCGGACACGGAGTGCCGGGCACCCACGCGGACCGCGCCAAGCACGCCGTCTGGCACCGGCTGCGGCGCCATCCGGGCGCCATCGCCGGCGCCGCCGTGTTCGCCGCGGTCGCGCTGGCGGTGCTGTTCGGCTCGTTCGTGCACGGCGTCGATCCGCACTACCTCGACTACCGGGCCAAGAACCAGGGCATGTCGCTCGCCCACCCGCTCGGCACCGACAACCTGGGCCGCGACACCTTCGCCCGCCTGCTCGCCGGCGGCCGCCTGTCGCTGGCCGTGGGCGTGGCAGCGATGGCCCTGTCGCTCACCGTGGGCACGGTGATCGGCGTGCTGTCCGGCTTCTTCCGCCGCCTCGACGGACCGCTGATGCGGTTCACCGACCTGTTCCTGGCCCTGCCCGTGCTGCCCCTGCTGATGGTCACCACCATGCTGTTCCGCGAACCGTTGCGCGCCGCGCTCGGCCTGGAGGCGGGCATCTTCATCCTGGTGGTGGGCGTGATCGGCATCACGAGCTGGATGCAGACCGCCCGCATCGTGCGCGGCCAGGTGCTCGCCATCCGCGCCCGCGAGTACGTCACCGCCGCCCGCAGCATCGGCGCCCGCCCGTGGCGCATCATCGGCCGCCACGTGTTCCCCAACGCCCTGAGCCCCATCGTGGTCGCCGCCACCCTGGACATCGCCACCGCGATCATCACCGAGAGCGCGCTCAGCTTCCTGGGCCTCGGCTTCCCCTCCGACTTCCCCACCTGGGGCCGCCTGCTCTACGACGGCGTGCCGTTTCTGACCCTCACCCCGGACCGCGTCATCTGGCCCGGCCTCGCCATCTCCCTCACCGTGCTCAGCGTCAACTTCCTCGGCGACGGCCTCCGCGACGCCCTCGACCCCCACGCCATACATGTGAATCGTCGGATCCGACGGAGCGTTGCCACGCCTCCCTCCACCTCATAGTTTTACCGACCAAACGACACGGACGTTGCGTCCTCGCCACCCAATAGCTTGAATTCGTCTGCCTCCATTGGCTCGTATCCGCGCGGCTAATGCCCACTCAACTCAATCAGGACGCGCTGCGTTGATGGTGCCGGAACGGGATTCACCTTCACCACTCGAGCCGAGTAGTCGCCCGGCGCATGAGCCATCGCTGTAACCAGGTCGCGGACCAAATACCGGGGAGCCCAGCCGATCATGTGATACTGAGTTGTCTGAATCTGAACCGCAAGCTGAGTCTGTGGATTGGTAAGCTCGATGGTCACATATAGTGTCTCGCCTGATCGCAAGCGCTCGATCTCTTTCTGAGCGTCACCATTTGTGTGACGCCAACCGTGCAGGAAAAACCGGCAACGAAATGAACCGTCAGCCTGCGTATTGATCTTCGGGAATACTTGAAAATTGTCGGTGGCACGGTAGCCACCATCGACGGCCAAAATCTCCAGTGGGTCGGGAGACTCGCCGTCAATATCAAGGAAAGAAAGGTACTCGTAGAAGCTCCTGCGCTGATAGTTCATCACGCGATTCTTGAACAGTGGGAAGAGCCAAGAGGACGTATAGCGGTGATGAAACTGTGGGAAGTCGTATAGCGGTGCGAGTCCACTCCGTTCCGCGGCCTCCGCTGCTCCTTGCGTGTAACCAAAGGAATACTTAGGAGGGGAATCATCTACATCTAGCCTCCCAACAGGGTACCAGCGGTGCTCGTGAGGGTCTTTCCAACCCAAAAACAACGTTTTTTGATCGTTCATACCAATAATTGTAACTCGTCGAGATTGTAGTTGACAAGGCGGACGACGAACTCTCGCGCCAAGCCAGTCATCCAGGAACTCGGAATCTTGGAAACTATCTCCTGAACTCCTTCCATGTTCAGGTTCTCCACCTTCGTCAGTGCATTCCTAAAGAACATCCCAATAGTCGGGATGTTCCACCCCTCATCGAATCAGCCCTACTAGCTGCCGTGCATCTGTCGCTGACGGTAAGAACGGTGACGGCGTACTCCCCGACTTCTTCCGACGCCTAGTCGGCATGCGAATTGTGCGTCGCCGACCTGTTAATCCGAAGTTCCAGAGGGGGATGAGCGCACTTAATTCTTTGCTACGGAGATAATTATGGTCATTTCGGGAGGGTCAAAATGTGCAAAGTGTAGCCACTAAATAATGTGATAATGGTTGACAATCATCCCTCATTGAGTTATTCTATCCGCAATGCCAACCAGAAACGGCCCTGTCCACGTAGCCACCACCTCCCGCCGCTACAAAGACAAAACCTACCGCACCCATCTGCTCCGCAGAACCTTCCGCCAGGACGGCAAGGTCTGCCACGAAACCCTCGGCAACATCTCCCACCTCCCAGACCACGTCATCGATCTCGTCCGCAGAGCCCTCAAAGGCGAGTCCCTCGTCAATCCCGAGGCCGCCTTCCGTTGCCTGCGCAGCCTCCCCCATGGTCACGTCGCCGCCGTCCTCGGTTCCCTCAAGGATCTCGCCCTGCACACTCTCATCGCTCGTCCCGCCTCCCGCCAGCGCGACCTGGTCGTCGCCATGATCGTCGCTCGCGTCGTCGACGCTCGCTCCAAACTCGCCACCGCCCGCGGCCTCAACCCCGAAAGCGCCGTCTCCTCCCTCGGCCACCTGCTGCAGTTGGGAGCCGTCGACGAGAATGAGTTGTACGCCGCCATGGACTGGCTGCTCGCTCGCCAGCACGGCATCGAAAAGCGCTTGGCCAAGCGCCATCTGCATGACAACACGCTCATGTTGTACGACCTCACTTCCAGCTACTTCCATGGCCACACCTGCCCGTTGGTGCGCCGTGGTCACAGCCGCGACGGCAAACGCGGCACCTTGCAGATCGTGTTCGGCCTGCTGTGTACCGCCGACGGCTGTCCCATCGCCGTCGAGGTATTCGAGGGCTCCACCAGTGACCCCAAGACGGTCGCCGCTCAGGTCGACAAGATTCGCAACCGTTTCGGCTTGCAGCGCGTCGTGCTGGTCGGCGACCGCGGCATGCTCACCGGCGCGCGCATCCGCGAGGACCTGCAGGGGATCGACGGCCTGCGCTGGATCACGACCCTGCGGGCGCCCACCATCCGCAAGCTGATCAAGGCCGGTGAATTGGCGCAGACCATGTTCGACGAGCGTGATCTGGCGGAGATCAGCTCACCCGACTTCCCCGGCGAGCGGCTGATCGTGTGCCGCAACCCGATACTGGCCGAGCAACGACAGCGCAAAAGGCAGAAGTTGCTGGCCGCCACGGAGAAGGAGTTGCTGCCGATCGTGACGGCCACGCAGCGCACCAAAGAGCCGCTGCGCGGCGCCGCCGCGATCGGCCTGCGCGTGGGCAAGGTGATCAACCACTACAAGGTGGGCAAGCACTTCACCACCTCCATCACCGACGACTCGTTCTCATTCGCGCGTGACCTGGACAAGATCGCGGCCGAGGAAGAACTGGACGGGCTCTACATCGTGCGCTCCAACGTGGAGCCGGAACTGTTCGACGCCGAGCAGACGGTGACGGCGTACAAGGACCTGGCCAAGGTGGAGCGTGCCTTCCGCAGCATGAAGACGGTGGATCTGAAGGTGCGACCGATCTACCACCGCAGCGCAGACCGGGTGCGGTCGCACGTGTTCCTGTGCATGCTGGCCTACTACGTGGAGT
The DNA here is from genome assembly GCA_965208575.1 of Spirochaetia bacterium. GTDB lineage: Bacteria > Spirochaetota > Spirochaetia > SZUA-6 > Bin103 > Bin103. Next base: position 59,690 of record CBDBOV010000006.1, read on the forward strand.
GGCACATGCGCAGCAAGCTGGCGCCGGTGCTGTTCGACGACCACGATCCCGCCGCTGGCGAGCAGTTGCGCGAGTCGGTGGTGCAACCGGCGGAACGCTCACCGGCCGCACACCGGAAGGCGGCCAGCAAGCGCACCGACGACGGTCTGCCGGTGCACAGCTTTCGCAGCCTGATGAGCGAGTTGGGGACGCTGACGGTCAACGAAATGCAACTTGCCGAGGGCGGGGGCACCTTCTCGTTGCCGACGCAGCCGACGCCGGTTCAGAAGCGCTGCTTCGAGTTACTGGAGGTATCGCCTCGGATGTAGCCACGGAAGGCACATCTACTTTTTTCGCAACTGATGACTATAAAACGACTTAAGAAGAATCCTACCCTGGAACTTCGGGTTAATGAGCGTTCCGGGCCGACGCGCTTCACCCTATGCTGTTCCAAGAACCGCGGCGCGCTGCGCCACGCGAGGCGGGTTTCTTTGCTCTCGTCGCAGGTGTGAACGGAATCGCGAGGCGAATACAGACCACGCGAATCGTTCGTCGCCAGCGGCTCGCCAGCACACGCGTCGACGTTTCCGGATCTGAATAGTCCCGTGCCAAGAACCCCAGTCACACCCACAGTCTGCACGAAATCCTCAGTTCCGCCTAGTCTGGCAGCTAAGCTACTTCGGCTCGGCTTCCCGTCCGAAATGCGTTCCAGGGGCAGTGTCCTCTATGACGGCATTGCACCCCACTGGCACGGTACCTAGTCCCCACGCGGCCGCTCTGTTATCTCGAACGGCTCGGGTTCCGGTCCGAGCCCACCTACGAACGTACTTGAGTGACCGAATCTATCTTACATCCTTAGGTTTTCGACTATACCTCGATAGATATTTTTCAACATACTTCGCACGCAACTGGCAAAAGCTCTTCCGGAATGTGAAACCCTTCCCGAAACTTAGAAATCCAATCAACAAAGCCACCGCTGCCGAAATAATCCAGGCCATTGGCTCGACCATAATCCCCGCGGCACCTGAAACAACCAATAGAACGGCCATCCCGACTGCGATTATCGAATTCAGCACCGTAGCCCACCGAGACCCATAGTCGTAAGCGGCTTCCGTGATCGCGTTCGCGGCAGCGTCACGCTCCTGTTCAGCCTTCTTACGCCTTGCGTCGATTTCATCGCTTCTCAACTCGACTTCCCTCAATCTCCTCCTCATCTCGCCGCGGATGCCGTCCTTCAATCCCTCCAGCACCTCAAATGCGGTATCGCTGGTGACGGCTTCTGGATCGCTGAGAGTCTTCTCCGACAAGAGATCCTTCGTCACAGAAGACATCGTCAGTAGGATATAGTCATCTCCACCGATTCGTCCCTCGTCTCGAAGTCGACGCGCGACGCGCACGATCTTACTCTCTAGGGCTGCATCAGGAGCCATCGCTGCATAGCACTCTGCAACAAGCCTACTGCGATAAGAAGCCCTCGCCTTTTGTGGTGAGTCAACCCACAATAGTGTGCCAAGAAAGACGTCAGTAACGCATACGGGAACGAAACGCGACCCCGCTCGGCTGCCAAGGAGGTCCCGACTGGCGCGTGAGAGCGTCCAGTTATTGCTCAAGAAGACATGCTCCGCATCTTTCATCAACACCGGTTGGACTCCGCCACGCAGCCGAGCAACAGCAGCAAGTGAAGCAACGTCCCTAAGCACCCGGTCGCGATGCATGTCTCTATCGAATCCCAAATCCGATTCGTGATAGAGATTCTCGATGACCCGCTCAATCCGGCCCTCATCAATCTGATGCTCTCGACTCTCGACATAAGGGTGATCTCGGTACACCTCAATTCCATGTGCACTAAGCGTGTCATCTAGTCGCAAAATAAACATCTCTATCCGAGAATCGCTAAATCCCTGTTGCCTAAAATAGAGCGAGGTACGGCTCGCCAGTTGGGGGTCGAAGTCCACTCTTCCAACCCAGGACCGCGCCCACTCAAGAATCTGAAGTGATTCTTGTCTTGTGTGCTCGAAGATCCACAGCTTCGCTCCTCTTTCACGCATTTCGGAAATTAGCTGTACGAATGTAGCAGCCTGCTCTTTTCCCGATGTTCCTATCAGCCGTAAGATGATGGGCGTGTCGATATAGACATTCACGTTCCGAACTGTGTCGCTTCTATAGTCGTATCCATCGTGGAGAATAGCGGACGTTATCATATTCCCCAATGCCATATCGCACAGAGTTCGAAAGTCTGCCGGATTCGCCTCATAAGCACTCATCACAAATCGGCTGAACATATAGACGACCGGCCTGTTCCTACGTCCTTTTGGTCGCTCTGGTAGTGCTGATCGCGGTCCATCGTGTGAAATCAAGATCTCGATGTCAAATCGATGAAGGAAGTCCAACATTGCCATCTCCGCAATATCAGCGTCGATCGTTTCTTGGTACGTTGTCTGAGCGTATTCTATGAAACCTTGCATAAGCGCTCGTTCCTTCCTAATGTAGGAATCTCGCTTCTGGGAAATGGAAAGGCCACTGGCTTTCTCAGCACTAACAGTGAAGCCGTGATCGGAACGGGTAAGAAGTCCCCGTCGGACGCACCGATTCAGGATGTACAACATCGGGAAATAAGGCAATGTGAGTCCGAATTCCTCTTCAAACTGCCCGCATATCCATTGTATATCATCCCGCTCGAATCGACATATATTCCGCGCTCCTAGCAACGTCGCTAAGAACGGTACAAACGTGTCGATATAATCCTGTTTACGTTGGTCCCATAACGCAGTAGCGACCGCGAGCGACACAAGTGATCTATGCACAACAATCCTCGGCCGTTGGTAACACGTGCAGCTCGATCTTGTACACCGCCTTAGGGTACCTTGACGAACGGGTGAGAATAAAGGCTCGATCGGATGAACTGTGTCTGTGACTAGACATGCAGGTCATAATATCCTCCCCTCACCAGTCGTACCAGTCTTGAGGCAATTTCGCTGAAGCGGTCTGTGGGCCGATGAGCGGACGGTCATGCCAGAAAGCGCGTGTCTTGGACGTTTGACGGCGTCGCTCGACACTCGCCGGGCGTGAATGACGACTGTATCGAGTGTGCTGAATGGAGGCCGCGAGGTGGCATCAAGCCTCGTCCGCGGCTCGATAGCCGCTCGACGCGCAGATCGGGACAGAGCGGTCTCCCTGAGTAGCCGATGGGGATTGGGTTTCTCTTGGCGACCAGCGAGCGGTCGCCGGTCTGGTGGGTCTGACCAGACTCCGCAGGTTCTCAGGGTTGGTGGGCTCTGATGCGCCCAGGGCCTTCGCCAGCATGATCGTCAGCGCCATGGTGACGCGCAGTTGCATCTTCGCCAGCCCGCCGATGCCGGGTCGCTCGAACCCGAAGCCGCCAGCCAACCGGCTGTTGACCCGTTCCACGGTGTTGGGTCTCACGTAATTCTGCTGTTTTTTCGCACGGTAATCTGGACACCATATTATTCTGCACCGGGTTGCCGGTGGCCGCGGGCGAGATCTCCTGTCGGTGGTGCTGAGGGGTCCTCAGGAGATTGTCTCAGGAAGCCGAGAACGGCAGGATGTTTGAGAGAGAGTTCCTGTTCGACGAGAGTCAGCTTGACGGGTGAGTTCTGGAACACGGCGCGCAGCATGTCGGTGAAGTTGTGCAGCACCATGGCGCCCCAGATGTCATCACGGAAATACACGAAGTAGGTGGCGCGACCGGCGAACGTCCTGGCGTAGGCGAAGTATTCGCGGTCGCTGCCGGCGATTTTTCTGATAGCGACGTTGATCACGGAACCGACCTACAGAATCTCGGTGGCAGCGAGCCGGACATGCTCGGCGGCGACCACCGAGCAATGCTCGCGAGCGGCCGCCATGAGGGCGCCGCGGGCGAGATGATTGGCGCGCCGCAGGAGCCCGCCGGAGCCCTGATGGATGGCGACGGCGGCTTCGTCGCTGAGCAGGTCGGCGCTGCGCCGCGCTGTGGCGGACTGGGTGTCCCGCCCGGCGGCGAGCTGCAGATGGTGGTCGAGGTAGCCGCGCATGTCATCAAGGGAGAGAGCATCGAGGTGGCTGCGGCCCACGACCCGTGAGGCGAGCGGGCGCGAGGTATGGAACAACAGGCGGTCAAGCAGGCTGCTCTGGCCGGCCAGCACCATCGGCATCAAGGTCTGCGAATCGAAGGCGAACTGAGTGAGAGTGTGGAGCTGTGCGAACACCTCGAAGCGGAGCAGATGTGCCTCGTCGACGACCAGCAACGGGGTCTGCTTCTTGCGCCTGATGTCGGTCAGCAGGTCGCGCACGGTGCGGCTGAGGACGGCCAGTGAGGAGCGCGGGGGGGTGCCCATCTCCAGGCAGATCTGGCGCAGCAGGTCGAGCAGCGTGCCGGTGGTGGCGATGACCGCCAGGAGACGGTATTCGGCGGGGTGCAGGGTGCTCGTGACATGGCGCAGGGAAGTGGATTTTCCCGCTCCCACCTCGCCGGTGATGACGGTGATGAGGCCGAGCCCGAGGGCATACTGAAAGCGCTCGGTGAGCGCTTTCAGGCCCGGGATCGGGTACAGACCGTTGATCGGGACGTCCTGGGGGAACGGATCGCGTTGGAAACCGAAGGCATGTCTGAGGTCGATCATCGGTCGGACTCCTCGAACAGCTGGCCGCCGCGGGGGCCGGGCTGGGGGTCATCAGCGGGCGGCTCCGGCGCCGGCTCGAGCTCGGTCTCATGGCCGCTGATGCGGCGCACGCGGCTGTTGACGTGGGGGTTCAACTCACTGAGGAAGCCGTAAGAGCGATCTTCGAAGAACACCTCGATGCGGGACGGATCAGCCTCATGATAGAGCAGGTTGACGGTGTTCCCGATGAGCCCCACCGGCGCTTCGTAGAGCTTGCCGTAGAGGGCGACGGCACGATCCTTGTCGACCTTGCGGCGCACCATGGTGCGGAAGTGGTCACGCACATTCTGGGGCGCAGGCCGCAGCAGTTCCAGGTGGCGCAGATAGCGCTGCAGGGGCTGCTCCCCGGTGCTGGAGTGAAGCCGCTGATGGTAGCTGTGGTCGAGCCACTCGGCAAGCTGGGCGTTGAGCTGCTCGAGGGTATCGTGATCGCTGACCAGAGGCAGCATCTGGGTGCGTATGGTGCGGAAATAGCGCTCGATTTTACCCTTTCCCTGGGGCGTGTATGGGGTCGCGAAGAGGAGCGCTATGCCCAGCGATGCACAGGCGTAACTGAGTCGTTGGGAGCGAAAGCTGGGGCCGTTATCGACATACAGTTTGCGTGGCAGACCGCGCGTTTCGAGCGCCCGCAGCAGGCAGTCCTGGAAACAGTCGATGTTTTCACGCAGATAGAAGCGGGCGCCGGTGATGAGCCGCGAGTGATCATCGATGCAGGCGAACAGAAACGTCTTGCGCAGCTTGCCGTCGCTTTTCACGCGCGGGCCGTGCATGCAATCCGCTTGCCACAAGTCGTTCGGCAGTTCCGCTTCGAAGCGCCGCCGGTCCTGCGTCGCGGGCCGCTGCCGGTGCAGACCATGGCGCCGGAACAATCGGTAGATGCTTTGCCGTGAGGCTGCGAAGTCGGGCGGCAGGAGATTGCGGCGGCGCGCCACCTGCAGCACCACTGACAACGACGCCTGTGCCAGTTCACGCCGGAGATTGACCAGTGCCAACTCGGTCTCGGGATCGATGCTGCGCCCCACGCCGGCGTCCGCGCGGTCCTTCGGGAACAGGCTCTCCAGTTTCTTGCCGCTGTGCTCGTAACGCCGCAGCCAGTCGCGGATCGTCGACCGGCTGATCGAACTGCGCAGCGAGAATGGGATCTTCCATTCCTGCTCCGCCAGGTCCTTGATGCGCGCCTCGCGCTTGCCCTGGTCGAGCTTCGCATACCCGATCAGGCCGGCGATCACACCGAACCGGAACAACGCGATCCGCTTTTTCTTCTCTTCCTCCATGATCGAGGAACCTCCTGGGGTGTTGGTGGCATCAATTTGCTCCCCATTGGTTCGCCGATCACCGCAAAGATCCGGTAGGCTTGGGGTCACCCAGGCGCCAGTTCGCGTTATTTTCTCCGCTCCGATCATGATCAGCCGCGCCACCAGCGCCCTGCCCGCAGCGTCGCCCGGACAGCCACCCAAGCGCCAAAGGCGCTCGCCAGCACCGCGGCGGCGTCCTCCTGCACTGCTCACCAGCCACTTGCCCGGTCTGAGCCGGCACCCCGCGACCAGCACCGTGCTCATCGTGCCCCGTGACTGGGTGTCGGCTCATTCCCTGGCTCCTTCAGGGCGCTGTCTGCTGTGCTCCCGACGCCATCAAGGTGTCCCGCAAAGCCCACCACCGGCACCGCCAGCACCAACTCGGGGGCGGCATCCACTCGCCGTATCTGGCGGTAGCTCACCGAATGCGTACTGACGATGATCAACCGCACCACCAGCGCCTTCAGCGCACTGGCCGCAACCTGGCCCGGCCGGCTCACCGCGGTCACCCCCTCCAGCAACAACTGCCGGCGCAACCCCTGGCGCCAGTACTGCTGCCGCTGTCGGCTCACCCGCGCGATCCAGCGACCACCCTTCAGCTTGCCCAGCAGGGCTACCAGAATCACTCGCCACGGCGCCCAGAACCCGCGGTAGTGGCTGTCCGGTCGCAGCGTGTACACGGTCCCGCAGTCCGGACACCGGTAGCGCTTCATCCACAGCGGCTCGCCGCAGCCATCGAAGCACCGTCCGACATAGCCATGGCCCCACGGCCGCCTCCGACCGCACTCCAGGCAGCGCTCCGGCCGCGGCCACCGATACTCCTTGCCCTGTTCCTGAAGTCTCTTGAAATCAACCGCCAGATGGAGTACCAATCGGCTGTCCTTAGTTCAGGGTAGCTGTCCGGTTCTCATCACCTGGGGCAGCTACCCTGTTTTTCTGGTCAGTTTACCTCGACTCTCCCGTCCTCCACTCCAGTCGATCGTGAGACGTCCGCCCCCATTCCGCTCAGATCAATCTGAGAGCCGACACACGGCTCCGCGCTGGGCGTAGAAGTCCTGCCACCGGTAGCTGGACCGCGCCACCGGCGTGAACACGCGCCGATCCTCGGCCAGCGGGATGCGTACCGCGTCGCTCACCGGGCACCGATCCATGCCTTTGCAGGTGATCCCCAAGTAGCGCGCCCGGACAGCGATACCCCGGCATCTCGCGATCCTGCTCGAAGCCGCCGTAGGCCATGCTGTGCAGCTCACCGGTCTGCGGGCACATACAGATACTTGGCCGTCGTGGGTATAGATCACGTTCTCCTGACCGTTCACCAGCTTGGTGAGGACGCCATCCCGTTCCGCCTCTCCGTCCTTCCAGCAGTTGCGAATCGCGATGATCGGCTTGATCTGATGCTGTTGCCACAACCGATTGATCAGCTTGTGGGCGTCGTAGCCCTTGTCGGCGCTCATGCGATCGCACCGCTGCAGCAGTTCGGGATGACGCTACTGCATCTGAGCAAGGGGACTCCTCACCATTTGTCAAGGGCGAATTTCGGTCGCTGGAGCATGAGGGCAGGTGCCTGGTGCGGAAGGACTGGGAAGTGCACGCATCAGGCTCCCGGCGGAAGTTGAAGGCGGCAATTCTGAATAGTTCAGCAGAGAAAGCCCGGAAGGTGTGCTGTTCAGGCAGGATGATCCTGGAATGCCAAGGACCGGACCTATAACCGTCGGATGGCGGGAAGTGGAGCGGAGAGCAGCACACTGGCGGATGAGGCCGCCAAGCGAGGATGGCCGCGACAACATAACGCGGCTGGAGCGAGGGCCTCAGGGCTCAGGAGGAGCCAGTGGTAGTGCGTCGCCCGGACACTGAGCCGGGGAAACGGCGACACGGTGACCGCTGACTCGAAGCGACGGTCAAACCGGGGGCAGCACCCGCGTAGCCGGGGATCAGGCTGAGCGTGGATGCTGTCGCATCGGGAAGGGCCGCCGCGAGCTTGCGGGCGCCTGAGCTTCGAGCCGGACCGTGGGAAAACCCGATGTCCGGAATCCTAGGGGCGCGCTGGAAACGTGGCCTATGGTGGAACTGTGAACCCACCTCGCTTATCGAAAGGGCGGGGCTGGAAACCCTCCGCCTACGGGTGCGCGCGCCAGCGCTCTACCCGACGGGGTGTCGTGACGCTGTGGATAAGTGGATAAGTCGGCGGCGTCGCGGGGAGGTCAGTAGCCAGATGGACGGCGCCGACGCTTGGGTGCGGGGCCGAGAACCGCGGGCAGAGCGGCCTCGATATCGGCGACCTTGGTGATTTCTTCCTCGATCAGGCGAATCACCTCCGCGCGGATCGTCACTCCGCGGGTGGCACACAGCAGCTTGAAGCGGCGATGAAGCGAGTCGGGGAGATCGCGTACGTAGAGAGTTGCCATAGTAGCTTTGCTAACATTAATAACATAGATTGCGCAACGAACCGCCCGCGCGCTGTCCCACGGCCAGTTTCGCGTAACTCGCCAGCAGACCAAACCGATGCGATCCTGCGAGACCTCTCAGTCAGGCCGCCATGCGGTGACCGGTGGCAGGCTTCCGCTTTCGAAGCCCGACGCTCCGGGTGTCTCCCGTCGCCGGTCGTCTTCGTGGCTGCTCAGGCTGCAGCGCAGCCGCGTGCTCGTCGTCCCACGGCGCCGGCGCCCGGCGTTCACCGTCCACCGGAGTCGTCATCGACCGCAAAATTGGCCGTCTGCGCGCCGGTCGCCGTCCAAGCCGGCCTCTGACGCCCTCAGGACCGTCCGGGTACCCCAGGCAACCCTCCGGAACCACCGCCGACGCCGTCTCCCGACCGCCGGCCGGCTCACGCTGGCCTCCACGCCACCCCTGTTACGTCCGCCCCACGCGCCTCGATCAGGCGGCCGGCGTGCGTCCAACCCGGTGCTCGGGATCGTACGGCGTTCGATCTCGCAGCATCGCGCACGCCACCCTCAGCAGCCGCTCCGAGACCGTTCGCAGGGCGTGGCCATGGCGTTTGCCCCGCCCGCGCAGCTCGCCATACCGCTCCCGACTCGCCGCATCGTGCTGGATCGCCACCCGCGCCCAATGATACATCGCGTCGCGCAACCGCTTGTTGCACGCACGTCGCATTATCACCACGCGGGTCTTCCCCGACCGCCGGGTCACCGGCGCCACTCCGGTCAGGATGCGCAACGTGTGATAGTCTCGGGCTGCCAGGGCCTGTGTGGCCTCTGCGAGCAGCGTGGCGAGCACGATCCGACCGATTCCGGGCATGGACAGGAGGATGGAGGCGTCACGCTGCTCTTCTGTTTCTGCCGAGTCGTCGTTGCCCACCATCTCGGCGATCAGTTCGTCCAGTCGAGCGTGCGCCTGGTCGATCAACTGGTTCACCGGCCTCAGCCGGGTGATGAGACTCTCGATGTGCGCCTTCGCCGCGACCGTCGTCCCGCGGCTCACCTGCAGCGGCTGCTGCCGCAGGATGTGCAGCACCCCGGCGGCATCGAGGCGCCGGATGCGGTTTCTCTTCAGGATCGCCGCGATCGACGCCTTGCGGATGCGCGCCGCCTCCGCCGGCGTCGGCGCCTTCTCCCACAGCTCCAGGAACCAGGCGGCTCCGAGATCTCCGCCCAACTCCAGCATCTGCGGGTAGTAGCGCCGCAGTTGCTCGCGCCGGCGATTGATCAGCCGGTTGCGGTCCTGCTTCAACTCCTCCCTCATGCGCGACCATTCCCGCAACTCGATCACCTCCGGCTCCTCCACCTGCAGATGGCGAAAACTGCGCCGGTCGGTGCGTAGCGAGTCCGCCAACACCCGCGCGTCGCGCCGGTCGTCCTTGGCCCCGGCCGCCGTAAACCGGTCCCGAAATCGATCCAGCTGCTTGGGATTGATCGCGTACACCTGCACCTCGCGCTCCAGCAGCATCTCCACCACCGCTCCATGCGGCATTTCGATCGCCGCGTGCACGCTCGCCAGGTGCCCGCCGGACAACTCGTCCAACCACCTGCACAGGTCGGCGATGCCGGCGCCGCTGTGCGCCACCTCGCGCTCCCCGACTACCTTGCCGTCTCCTGCCAGCACACACACCTGGTGCTGTTCGGTCGCCCAATCCACTCCCACGAACCACTGTTCGGTTGACATCCCGTCACCCCCGAGTTTGTGTAGCTCGGCTGCCACGATGTCGTTTCCGCCGCTGTACTGGTGCTCCCGGGCTCCGCCGCTCCTGGCGCCTTCGCTCCTTGGCACGACTCCTCACTGGGTATCCATCGCGGCTCTCCTGCCGGGGCACACGTCCCCCCCCCAGGTGCTCTCTGGCGCTCGGGGGGCCAAGGTGCTCCGGGCAGGTTGCCTTGCCCGTCAGGGATTCTAGCAGTCCCTCACGAACTATCGAACTATCTACTTTCTAAAGGGTACAGGGGGGCCACTGTGCCCGTTGTTACTCACCGGTCGACGCCCTGGTGACCTCGAATGACAGCCGCAACTCGTAGGTGGCGTCCACGACCAGATGCGACAGGTAGCCGAACCAGTAGCGCTTCTTCTCGCCGAAGCCATTGACGCCCCAATCGGAATCCCGGTCGCCGCGCCCGTCGGTATCTTCGGTGGTTCTATCCTTGGGCAGCGGATAGTTGCTCCCACCCTTGGCCAGGGAGTGCAGCTCAGCGGGAAGTCACGCCGCAGCGCGGCGCTGCCGTTGCCGCAGGAGACCGGGGAGACAACCTCAAGGACGACTATACATCCTGCGAGCGCGACCGCGCACCGCCTGCTCGATGGTGTTTCCGCGATTCCGTGCTCCGCACGGCTGCCTGTCCGCCTCCGCGGTCAGCGCAATTGTCGTGCGCCGAGCCATGAAGCGGGCTGGGATCGACGGCCAGGGCCTCCCGGCCGCCTACGTGTTCCGTCACTCGAGAGCCACTCATCTGCTGCACGGCGGACCTGCACCGGAGGCCGTTGGCGCCCTCCTGCGTCACCAGCGGGTGGAGACGACCGCACCCTCCGCGTGGATGCTCCCATGCTGCTCGCTGTGCCACAGCATTGGCCGGGGAACCCCGACGACGCTGGCCGACCATGTTCTGACCCATGCCGCGGTCAAGCGCGTCACCGGCCTGGGCTTCCCGGAACAAGGAGCGGCTTCTGGCCAGCTTCGCCCGGGACGCCGAAGCACAAGGCGAGCGATGCGTGCGCGATGAGACCTGTCTCGACTGGCGGCGCAGTCCGCGTCACCGCATGAAAAACAACAGCGGCTACACCTTGTGCCGGCTGGCCGCCTACTTGCAAGCTGACTAACGTCACGACCCCGCGGCACGGAAGATGTTGCCGGTCGCCGAACGCAAGTTCCCGGCACCCCACCCACCCGAGCTATTGCCGGCTACGGACGCCCGGGCGGAGAGCCGATACCGCGTACCTACCAAAGTGCGCCAACAGTAGGAGGCCGCCGCATGGTTCGTAAGAGCATCCGTTGACCGAACTCAACCCTCCGCTCAGATCCCACAGTCCGAGCATCGACAACCGTCTTCCCGGAATATCACGCATCGTACGCTCGTGCCAACTCGACGCAACGCTTCTCGCGCTTCGCAACATGCGTGCCTTGCACGATCGCGTTTATCCCAGTATCGTCACAATATGGCCAGTTACGCACACTGCTGGCTCGACGGATTGCTGATCGGGTCAACCAGGAACTTCGTCCATCCAGACCTTATATCCCTTTTCAACCCGACTGACAAGATTGTCCTTTCACCACCGATTGAGATCTCCCCACCTCACGTACTTCATCATAAAGAGTGGTTAGTGGAAGATCCCGAATCTAGGTTAATCTACTACGAGACCAACATAGGCATAGTACGAGACCGGCTCGAGATTCTCGGTTACGACCTAGAAACCAGCAAGAGCGCGTTTTGCGACTGGCGTAGAGCCGAGCTTGAAGGATACACCGACCGCATTCGAGAATTGCGATCTGACGAAGCAGATTATGTACCTATAATGATCGAATTCTGCAATCGTCACATCGATTTCTTAGAACGACTCACTCCGGATATATGGGTCAACGCGCTCAGATCGATACGTTCTAATGAGTCTAGATCTCAGCTTATCCGGACAAGTGAGTGTTTCGAGAAAAGTGATGTGATCGGACAGATGCAGTCACGAGAATGGCACGGTGCACCAGGTGAAGACGTTCTCGTGGCACTCAGGATGGCGATCGAATGTGCGGACCACACCAAGGCGATGATCTATGACCTTAGCGATCTTGTATGGGGAGACGGCGTCGACGACTACTCCATTAACTATGTAGAGTACGGACAAAATGTCTCCGCAGAAGAATATAGAAACAGAGCAAAAACAGTAGTTCTTACCGAAGGCCGGACGGATGCATGGATACTAGAGGAGTCTCTCCGCGTCCTATTTCCTCATCTCATCGACTACTATTCTATTCTCGACTTTAGTACTGCCGCTTATGGCGGCGGTGTCGGCAACCTTGCGAATGTAGTGAAAGCACTATCGGGTGCCGATCTAGCGAACAATTTCGTTGCTGTATTCGACAATGACACTGCATCAAGTGCAGCATGCAAGAAGATGACAGACGAAGCCTTACCTTCGAATATTGAGATAGTAAGGCTTCCCGAAATGGAGTTTCTGAAGTACTATCCGACGCTAGGTCCAAACGGGCAGGTTGAGTGTGACATAAACGGACTCGCAGCAAGCATTGAACTTTACTTGGGGAAAGATGTATTGGGATTAGAAGGAGGTCAGTTCATGCCAATCCAATGGATGGGATACGAGAAGGGGCTTAGACAGTACCAAGGCGAGATCTTGGACAAGGATACGCTACACAAGCGATTTCGGAGAAAACTCGCTGAAAGTGGTGCAGCGAGTGAGGCTGATTGGGAACCCTTGCGCCGAGTGTGGCGCACTATATTCAGTGCTTTTCGGAGAAAGAGGCGACGTACGATCTGTAGTCTTGCTAAGGAGCACTATGGCGGATAGTAAAATACGCGCGCTCGCCGTCACGCCGTCGGAATCTCACAGCTGCGTCTTATGTGGAGCGTGGGGCGCACCCTACTTGGCTCCCTCTTGATACCACGTGTGGATGGGCGCGACGGCGTTGGCTACGAAGGAAAACTGGTAACATCCTTGCGCCAGAGTAGCAAGCCCATGCTCGCCACTCAACTTTGGCGGGACGTGACAGTTTTCCGACTGGGAATGGATAGTGGACAAGCGTGGTTTAGCACCTTGGACGTGCTCGGTGCGATCGGTGCGGTTGGCGGATTCCTTCTGGCGGTATGCCAAGCGCTCCTTCAATGTGAGAATCTCCGGGTTTGAGTCCGAGCATCCATCGGCTAGATTATACCGAATTGACGTTCGTACCGTTAGCGGCGCGGATGGCTTGGCTGGTGGCTGCCGACACCGCCATTGTCTATGTTTCGTGCACCTTACAAGCGTCTATAGGGCATCCAGTTCGTCGCTCTCCGGAGTGTTAGGAGCGGTGCCCTGGTGCCAAGTGTCCGTCGGAACCTCGACGAGTACCAAAGGCCGAATCGGAGGACACGTCGCCGGTTGGCTTGATCACTTCCGATCACGCCCGCAACTTCCCACTATTCTACAATTGTCGAGTCATGCGCTCGTCGCTTGTCAAAGCGACACCGCATTTGACGTCCCGCTGGGAGAAGACACACATTGTGCACATGAAGCGGATCGGGATTCGGAAACTGCACTTGAAGACCGGCGAGTGGGTACGCAGCGCGGCTCTCGGCGAGGGCGTGGCAACTACCGACCGCGGGCGGCCGGTGGCGTCTCTGCTGCCGGTTCGGCCGGGCGACCTGAGCGCGCCGTTCCGCCAGCGCCTGACGTTACGCGTGTTCGATGCCCTGCCGTCCGTATCGGGTTACTCCGGCCTGTACGTGTCGGAGGACCGTGAGTGAGCAGCGGCTACGGGATGCGGCGCCAGCGTTGGACATGCAGAGGTATAACGTGATTCGGACGGAGTAGCGGAAGATGTATCAACAGACCTTTTCAGCGGAGACGTTTGCCGGGCGGCGGCGGCGGGTGGCGGAACAGATTGGGGCTGGGGCCGTGGCGGTCGTTCAGGGAGCGCGCGGTTCGGGGTCGCATGACCAGTTTCGGCAGAGCAACGAGTTGTTCTACCTGTGCGGGGTGGAGGTGCCGCATGCCTACCTCTTGATCGAAGGCGGCGACGGCACGGCGGCGCTGTTTCTGCCGCACCAGGATCGGCACAGCGTGGAGGCGGAGGGCGAGCACCTGTCGGCGGACAACGCGGAGCGGGCGCGGGAGCTTACCGGCGTGGATCGGGTGGCGGCGCTCGCGGCGCTGCCGGCGGCGCTGCGCGGGGCGAAGGCGATATGGACGCCGCTGTCGCCGGCGGAGGGGGCGCGCTCCAGTTGGGACACGCTGCGGCGGGCGCAGGAGGAGGCGGAGGCCGACCCGTTCGATGGCACCCCGGCGCGGGAGGCGGCGTTTGCCGGCCTGCTGCGGCGGCGTTGCCCGGCGGCGCGCATCGAGGACCTGTCGCCGGTGCTGGACGAGATGCGGCTGGTCAAGGACGAACAGGAGGTGGCGGTGCTGCGGGAGGCGGGGGCAATCTGCGCGGATGCGTTGACCGCCTGCATGCGCGCCATGGCGCCGGGAGTGATGGAGTATCAGCTCGCCGGTGTGCTGGAGTACCACTACCGGGTCAGCGGTTCGCGCGGCGCCTCCTATCACCCGATCATCGCCGGCGGCACCAACGCCTGGTACGGGCACTACGATGCCAATGACGCGCCCCTCGCCGACGGCGACCTGGTGCTGGTGGACTGTGCGCCCGACCATCACTACTACACCTCCGACATCACCCGCATGTGGCCGGTGAACGGCGTCTACAGCGACACCCAGCGCGCCCTGTACGGCTTCATGATCGCCTACCACAAGGCACTGCTGGCGGGCATCCGTCCGGGCCGCACCGACGACGACATTCACCGCGAGGCGGCTCAGGTGATGGCCGCCTACCTGGAGCGGACGCCGTTCGCCGACCCCGTGCACGAGCGGGCGGCGCGCAGCGCCCTGGAGTTCCCGCACCACCTGTCTCACCCGGTCGGCATGGCGGTGCACGACGTCAGCCACTACCGCGGCCAGCCGCTGCGGCCCGGCATCGTGTTCTCGGTGGACCCGCAGATGCGCATTCCGGAGGAGCGGCTCTACCTGCGGGTGGAGGACACGGTAGTGGTCACCGACGACGGCTGCGAGAACCTCACCGCGGCCGCACCGCTGGAGATGGACGATGTCGAAGCCACCATGCGCGAACCGGGGATCATCCGGCGGAGGGACGAACGGGTCTTGGGCAGTATGCGTGACCGCACGAAAGTCGTCGGCGACATAGTCTCACCGGCATCGGATCCATCGGACTGGGAGGTGCTGCGCCCGACATGAACTGCTCAGGCGCGACCCGCGCACTCGCCTGATCCGAAGACGCTACGGTTCGTCGGGCCAGCGGTAGTAGGCGGTGGTGCCGCCCATGGCGTCGACGAGTCGTCGAAGCCGTCCCCTCACGCTACAAGGGGATCACTGGACATCACGGGACGACAGCGGCGCCCCCGCCTTGGTCGTCAGGACGGGTACCCGCCGCACCCCCAGCGCTTACGCGGGCTTCACTCGGACGTCACGGCGTCGCAGTATGCCAGCTCCCAGCCGTGGAACACGACCGCCAGCCCCGTGAACCGCACGCCCGGAAACTGGCGCGGCAGCCGCTCGTCCGCCAGGTACCGCTTGAGCTGTGCCGTAGCCTCGCCCACCGCCGCCGCCACGACCGGCTCCGCCGGCTCGCCGCGCTGAAGGCTCTCGGAGCGCTGAAGTCGCCCACGGCGACTAAGGTACTTCAACTCGATCAGGTAGCCGCGTCGCAGGTGTGGATAGCGCGCCAGCAGCGGCTCCAGGCTGATGTCGGCGTATCCCTTTCCCAACTCCGCCTCGGACCGGAACACGAAGTAGTCGGCCAAGCTCAGATACGCCGCCAGGAACCCCTGCAACACCTTCTCCCCCGCGATGTAGTCGCGAACTCCGGTCTGCTGCGCGATCGCCTCGCCCAGGAACTCGAACACCGGCCGCCACTCGCCCTCGTTCGCCATCCGCATCAGCAACTGCTCCAGCCGGAACAGGTTGAGCGAAAACACCTCGACATCCCGGTAGCCGTCGCGCAGGTACCCGTACAGCAGCCGCTTCACGGTCTGGTTGGGAATCGCCAGCCGCGGTGCTCCCTGCACCACCTCGCGGATGCTCAGCAGTCCGAAGTAGTGCAGCAGGGACAGGAAGTTCTCCGCGTCGGTGAGCCGCTCCTGCGGAAAGCCCGACCGAATGCGGAGGACGTCGATCTTTCCCGTGCCGATGATGCTCCGCAGCAGGTCGAAGTTGCCGTTGAGTTGCCGGCCCACGACCAACAGATGGCGCAGCTTGCCGTAGTCTATGCGCACGTTGGTGTCGATCAGATCGTCCGGCACCGGCCGGTTGGGGATCGATTCGTCAAGGAAATACAGCACCATGTCGCTGTTGTAGAGATCGACGCCGGCGCTGACGGCGAACCGGTAGCCGTTGTACCACTCCGCCATCAGCGCCATGGCGGTGTCCACGTCCTGATCGAACGCGCCATGGTCCCGGTAGGCTTCGACCAGACGCCGCACCTCCGCCGCGGTGAATCCGACCATCTCGTGGAAGTCGGCGTGCAGGCTGATGTTCTTGCCGATGTTGAATCCGCTGGTCACGTCGTCCATGGTGACCGGCGACACGCCGGTGATGAACAGGCGATCGATGCCGCCGCCGCTGCGTGCGGTACCAGCCTTCAGGGTGGCGAAGAAGTTGCGGTAGAAGCCTCCGCCGTGGGTGAGAGATTCGTACGCCTGCGCGCCGTGATGTGCCAGTACGGTGTTGGCGAAGTTGTCGTACTCGTCGATCAGCACGTACAGCGGGATGTCGTGGTCGCCGGCGTACAGGAACAGCTCGGCTAACTTGGTGGAGATGGAGGGAGGCGCGAGCAGGCGCTGCAGCGCCGCCTCGGGAAACAGGTCGGGATGTCGCTCCAGCGCGTGGCGCAACTCTATGTGACAATAGGCCTCGAACTCCCGCTCCAGCGTCTCGAGCTTGTCGTTGACCGCCGAGAAGTCGAAGCGCAGGACCACGTAGCGGTGATGCTCCGCGGTCGGGTTGCGCCCGATGTCGGTGCCGGCGAACACGGCGTCGAACTCGTGACCCCACCAGCGGTCGTAGTAGTTCTCCAGCAGCGAGACCCACAGCGACTTGCCGAAACGGCGCGGGCGGATCAGGAAGGCGTAACGCTCCCGCTCCAGCCGGCGCAGGTAGCGGGTCTTGTCGACGTACAGCCATCGGTTCAGGCGGATGCGCCTGAAGTCTGACTCGCCGTAGGGAATACGCGGGTACGCGGTCGTCTCCAGCACGGACATCACTCGATGAGCAGGCGGTAGCGTCCGACCGTCGTCAGCAGGAATCCTTCGATGCGCACGTAATAGGTGCCGGCCGGCAACCGCGCCGAGAAGCCGAAATTCCGGCCCGGCCCGCTGTCGTCGTCGACGTCCAGCGCCCTGCCCAAGCGGTTTTCCAGAAGCCCCACCGTGTCGGTGCCGCCGGTCGAGTACACGGTCACCCGCGTGTAGTCCCGGTCTACCACGAACTTGAAGTAGTCCACGTCATCCGCCGTAAGGAACCCGGAGAGCGGAGCGCGTGGAAGAGATGCGGAGACGCCTCCCTGTGTCATTGCCCTAACCCTACCTGCCGCTCCGGCCCACCGCAACGCTGTTTGCGAGAGCAACGTGGCAGACCGCGCGCGCCGCTCACTCGCCTGGTCCGAAGAGGCTATGGTTCGTCGGGCCAGCGGTAGTAGGCGGTGGAGCCGTTTATGGCGTCGACGGCGCGCTCCATCGGGAAGCGGTACTGGACGTCGTGCAGGCTGCCGCTCAGCGCGTCGATGGCGCGGCGCAACGGCTCCAGGGCCGGCCTGAGGTGCGGGGCCGCGGACGGGGGCTGCGAGTCGAGCACGTTGGCGGCGCGGCCCCTCGTGACCGGCAGCGGGTGTTCGAGCGCGGCGATCAGGGTGGGCAGGGCGGCGCCGTAGCGGCGCAGGCGGAACAGGCCGTCGGCGGCGGCGATCCGCACGCTCACCGCGGGGTCTTCGAGCGCGGCCGTGAACGCGTCCACGACCGCCTGGTCGGCGCAGCGCAGGATGACCAGGCCGGTTACCGCCCAGAAACGGATCGCCGAGTCGGGGTCGGCCAGCCGGCGCAGCAGCTCGGCGCGCTGCCCTACCCCGCGCCGGCTCAGGTCGGCGGTGTCCAGGATCTGCTCGTAGTTGCCGCACTGCCGGCCGACCCGCCACAGCGGGCCGCCGGCGGCGCGCTCGTGCAGCTCCGGCTCGTCGATCAGGCCCAGGTCGCGGTGCTCGATCATCCAGTCGTAGAGCTGGCCGCGCATCTCGTCGGCCACCGCGGCGTGCTCGCCGGCGGGCACCAGGTCGTCCACGAACCACGGGTCGGAGGCGCCGTCGTAGAGTTCCTCGCACGGCTTGCGCTGCGCCGCGATCTGGCGCTGCGGGCCGACCAGCTTGCCGGCGCGCGCCAGGCGGTCCCAGGCGTGGACGTAGCCGGACCAGTAGATCGAGGTCTCGTACGGGAAGTAGGGCAGGTGCGGGAAGAAGTTGCGCTGGTAGCGAAAGCGGCGGCCGCGTAGCGAGCGGATCAGCTCGAAGCGGGTGTCGAGGCGGTCGCGGCCGGTCACCACGTGCGGGCGGTGGGCGGCGCCGGCGCACAGGACGGGCCGGCTGTGCATGTAGTCCGGCACCGGCAGGCCGGTCATGGTCAGCGTGGAGGCGGCCAGGTCCATGGTGGTGACCGGCTCATCCACCACGCTTCCCGGGGCAGCCGGGGCCAGGTGCTGCCAGCGCGGCGGGAAGCGCACCATCAGCGGCACGTGGTCGCCCTGCTCCCAACCCCAGTGCTTGGCGCGCAGCATGCCGGTGCCGTGGTCCGCCCAGAACACCACGATGGTGTCGTCCCACACGCCGTCCTCTTTCAACTCCGCGACATGACGCCCGACGTGGTAGTCGATCTGGGTTATCGCGTCGTAGTAGTCCGCCCACGCCTTCCGGATCTCGGGGATGTCGGGGTGGAAGGGCGGCAGCGGCGCCTGGTCGGGATCGTGGAAGTCCTCCGGCTGCAGCAGCGTCAGGCGCTCGGCGCGGATCGTCTCGATCGGCTCCTTCCGGTCCCAGGTCACGGACGAATGGCACTCGGTGTAATTGAACACCGAGAAGAACGGCTGATCGGGGCTGCGCTGCCGCCAGTGCGCGCTGCCGCTCCAGGCGTTCCACGCCTCCGCCATGATCGGGGTTTCCGCTTCGGTCCGTGGGTTGCCGGTGCCGGCCAGGTTGTAGTCGGTCTTGACGCAGTTGGAGGTAAAGTAGCCGGCGTCGCGCAGGTACGCCGGCAGCAGGCGCAGGTGCGCGGGTGCGGCTACCCGGGAGCGGTGGTGATGGGTGCCGAGCGCGAACGACGCCACCCCGGTGATGATGGCGGCACGGGACACCGAGCACACCGGGGCCATGGAGTGCGCGTTGGTGTAGCGGATGCTCCCGGCGGCGAGCGCGTCGAGGTTGGGGGTCCGGGCGTAGCGGTCGCCGTAGCAGCCGAGCAGCGGATTGATGTCCTCCACCGACACCCACAGGATGTTGGGCACGCCGGCGGTACGCGGTTCGCTCATGGGAGGCGGGTCGAAAGCCGGCCGTCAGGCCTCGGTCGCCGGGTGCGCAGCAGCCCGGTCGCCGAGCGCGGCGAACATCCGCCGCGAGCCGGTGAACGTGGCCCGTCCGTGCGCGATGAGCATATTGTCGAGGATGATCACCTCGCCGCGCCCGAGCGCGTAGGGCACCTCCAGGTCGCATACCAGCTTGAACCACGTCCGGCACTCCTCCGCGGAGATGGTGGTGCCGTCTTCCATGATCATGCGGTTGAGGCTCTCCGGATCGGTAGCCATCGTCCTGGCCAATCGCTCGGCTTCCTCGGTTCTGCCATCCCGCTCCGCCATCAGGCGCCACGACTCGGGCTGAAAGCCCATGGCCTGCGTACACCACAATTCGCCGTGGACCGGGTGCGGCCGGAAGAAGCGCGCCGGCTCCTGGGTGATCTCCAGGTAGTCGTCGTCGGTCCAGGCCAGCTCCCAGCCGCGCTGCCGCGCGACATTCCTCGCCTCCCGGCGGTCTGCGGTGCCGAGCGACTCCTGCCAGCTCTTGCGATCCTTGTACGCCCCGGCGCTGTTGCCCTCCGGCGGCAGCCTGCGGCGCAGGCGGGCACGCTTGCCGCGGAACCGCCGCTCGAAGTGCTCGGGCAACTCCTCCGTGAACGCCCGCATGTCGCCGATCAGGTTGGTCTTCTGGCCGTGCCCGGCCGGCTGCTGGCAGAAGAACGCGACGTAGTCCGGCACGTCGTCGAGATACGCCATCTCCTGGTGCAGCAGGATGCCGCGCTGCGGAGGCAGGTCGGTGGCCGAGTACACCCCGGCGGCGTACTCGGTGCGCGGCGTGGTGCCGCCGACGTAGGAGTGCGGGCGGAAGTCGATCGCCTGCAGGAACGCGGCAAACTCGTGCGGCGTGCCGAGGCCGGTGTCCCGAACGAGCAGCGCGCCCTCGGTGTCCACCAGCCGGAAGATCTCCGCGGCCATTCGGCCTGCGGGCGACGGACTTCCGTTTGCGGTCAGGCAAATGCGGGCGCACGGCACCGAGAACCCGTCGGCGAGATGTTCCCTCTCGTACTTCATTACCCTGCCACTGTATACCGATGGCGCCGATGGCGCCACCCGGCGCCGGGCAGCGCCGTTATCCACCTTTTCGTGCCCCGATCCGCCGGTCGCGCGAACGCCGGGGCCGCCGGACGCTGTTGACGCGTGTTCGAGGCGCGCCAATACTGAATCATCCACAGATTCCCAAGGAGGATCAGATGAATCGACTACGCATCGTACCGATCATCGCCGTGTTGTTGTCCGCAATGGTCGCGGGCAGCGTGTTCGCCGCCGCCGACGGTGAGGGCGCCGCCGACGAGGAGCGCGGACCGATCGAGATGACCTACCTGCGCTTCGGCGGTCCCGACGACATCACCCAGGACGAAGCGCTGATCGCGCGCTGGGAGGAGCGCAACCCCGGCGACACCATCGAACCGCTGATCGCGCCGTTCCCGCAGTGGAAGGAGAAGCTGGACACGATGGTCGCGGGCGGGCAGTCGCCCGACATCATCTTCGGCTGGCCGACGCCGTTCGCCAACCTGTGGGCCAACGAGCGCATCATCTCCCTGAACGAGTTGGTGCAGGGCGACGTCGACTTCAACATCGAGGACTACCCGCAGCACAAGCAATTCATCTTCGACGGCCAGCTCACCGGCATCCCCTACAACGCCACCGCCCACATCCTGGTCTACAACAAGACCATGTTCGAGGAGGCGGGGCTGGAGACACCGATCGAGATGTACAACCGCGGCGCCTGGACCTGGTCCAACGCCATCGAGGCGGCCAAGGCGCTGACCGTCGACGAGGACGGCGACGGCGTGCCCGACCAGTACGGCATGGTGAACATGGGCGACAACCCGGTGCCGATCATGACCGCCGTGTGGGCCCACGGCGGACGGCTGTTCAACGAGGACTTCAACGAGATCACCTTCGACACCCCCCAGGTGCACGATGCCCTGCAGTTGCTGGTCGATCTGGTGCGCGTGCACGAGGTGGCGCCGCCGCCGGAGATGCAGGCGAGCGAGATCGGCATCTCCTTCAACTCCGGCAAGGTGGCGATCGGTCGGCAGAGTGCCGCCACCATCATGCTGCGCCACATCCGCTGGGAAGAGCCGTGGGAGTGGGACATCGTGCCATTCCCGGCCGGCCCCAATGGCTTCGCCGCGTGGGCGGACGGCAACAGCCTCGGCATCTCGGTCGGCGTGCCCGACAAGCTGCTGGCGTGGGACTTCGTCACCTCGATGGTGGACGAAGAGTCGTGGCAGGTGCGCTTCGACCTGGGCCTGCCGTTCCGGTTGCCGCCCAACATCAAGGTGATCAACTCGTCCACCTTCCGCGACCTGTGGAGCTACGTGGACGTCGACATGATCATGGACGTGATGCTCGGCGAGAAGGCGCTCACCCCGCTGGTACCGCGCCAGGCGGACGCGTTCCGGATCGCCTACAACGTGATGGACACCGAGGTAGAGAACGCGGTGCGCGGCGACATAACGGTCGAAGAAGCGATCGACGCCACCGTCAAGCAGGCCAACGACATCCTGGCCGGCTTCTAATCCGGCTCAGCTCCCCAAACGCGCTGCCCCGGCGTTCAGCCGGGGCAGCGCCGCTACGGAGTCGCAACCGCTTTTACTCGGGGCGGTAACCCAATCCCCAGACTCGCAGAAGGTCGCGGGCACCTTGTTCGAAATCATGGGTGAAGTCGATAATCTGATAGCTCGCCAACGTCCAAGAGAGAGCCCCATAGTTGCAGGACTCAAACATCAGCGGCACGATTCTGTCACCGAGATGGTCCTGCTGCAGAGCGAAGATAAGTTCCCGCTTGACCCAGGCCGAGTTGACCGCTCCCGGCGACAGCACAAGCACGAACCAGTCGCACCGGCGCAACGCTGACCCGATCTCATCATGCCACAGCTGCGCTCCAACGATGTCGGTGCGGCTATACCATACTGGGAGTCCGTGACGCCGTAGGGTCTCCGCCAGCCGCACGACGAATGTCCGGTCTCGATCCGAGTGGGAGAGAAATATCTCGTGCGGCAATGCTTGATTGGGTTGAGAGCAGCTCGTGCCTGTCAGGCGACTTGCAGAAGAGTCCGGGCGACTTCCCTGATTCCCTCTTCTTCGTTCTCGTGTTGAGTCAGATCGACCATCTTCTGATGGCGAAGAATCCAGGGAACGCTCTCGGTATTCAGGATGTTCGGATCTCCCGCAACGACCGGTATCAGACGGCTGCGAAAACGCACTTCGCCAAGTGCATACGCTATATTCCAACGCATCTCCCGACGCACCCACTCGGATCGGACCGCATCCGGTGTCAGGAGTATGACCATGGCCTCGGACTCACGCAACGCGTTACTCACTTCCTGTGCCCAATTATCGCCAGGCAGGATCTCGCGCGACGCATCCCATACCTCTAGACCCGCTTGCTCAAGAATTGCAGCAATCTTGTGGGCGAGCCGCTGATCAGAATGTGTGTGGCTGATAAATACCTTCACAGTACACCTACCGCTCGTGTAGCTTCGACAATACCATACTTCCAACCGGGCGAAGAGCCGGCCAAGAGGCAATCGCGTGCGGAGAAGACCCTGCAACTCCAGATTACCTCGCCGAGTGGCCGGCAGGCAACTGTGGAGAGGACCGTCCCCGTGTGCCCTCACTTCAGCCGGTGCAGGGGGACTCGGCGGGCGCCGTAGGCGGGCAGGTGGACCTGCTCGGGGCGGTAGCCGCGTGCCGCGGCGGTTACCGTCCAGGGGTAGCCGGAGCGGTTGATCAGGAACAGCAGGCTGCCGGCGGCGCCCTCCAGCACCCGCGCTTCGACCAGCGAGCGGTACTCCTCCGGCACCTCGCCGGACAGCTCGATGTCGGGCGGCACGGAGGCCGGCAGCCAGCCCGCCAGCAGGCGGCGCAGGCCGCGGTGCAGGGACCACAGGTAGGAGCGGCCCAGCGCGAAGGTGGCCACCAGGATGCGGCCCTCCGGTCCCGCGGCGACCAGGCCGGGCGCGTCCACGTCGCGGTAGCGCGCCAGTTCCGTGCCGGCGAACCGGCCCGCAAGCACGCGGTCGAAGAAGGCAAAGCCGCCGAACCCGCCGTGCGCGTCGTTCAGGCTCCAGCCAGCCATCCAGTGGTCGGGCCGGATCCACTCCCGGCACTCCATGCCGAACGACGCCGCCGCCCGCCGGCAATCGTCCAGGCCGGTCATCGGCAGCTCGGCAACCACGCGCCCGCCGCCGGCCACGTAGGCGGTCATGCCTTCCAGCTCGTCCGCCGACAGCCCCAGGGGAAACGGCACCGCCAGCAGCTCGATGCCGCCGTCCGCCGGCGGAAAGCTGCCGCCGGTCACGAACGTGACCTCGTAGCCCAGGTCCAGGAACAGCCCGTAGAGCCCATACACCGTGTCCGCCAGCGGCGCCCCGCGGGCGTTGGCCTGCCACACCGTCTCGCGGCTCAGGTAGATCGCTACCCGCGCCGGCACCGTGCGCGCACCGGCCAGCAGTTCCGCATCACCGCGCAGCTCGGAGATCACCCGCTTGGTCGCCAGCCGCCGCTCGGTGTCGTACTCGTCGGCGTCCACCATGTGGTTGATCCACGGCTCCGGCCCGCTCAGGAGCGGCTCCCAGCGGTAGAAGAACAGCGCGTCGGCGCCGTGGCTGGCCACCTGGTTCACCTCGGCCTCGATCTGGATGCCGCGCCACAGAATCGAGGCACCGGCGTCGCGCCCGGCGCCGGCGTACGGAAAGGGCCCGCCCTGGAACTCGGTGATCCACAGCTCCTGCTCCGGCGCCAGTGCCTTCAGCAGCGCCAGGTGGGCGCCGGAGATCGCCGCCGTCTGCGCGCCGGAGCCGTGGTACAGGCTCGATGAGGTGTAGTCGAGCCGCGGCAGCAGCCACCAGTCCTGCCCCTTTGCCTGCAGCCCCTCGAAGTGGGTGTAGTTGAAGCTCACCCGCACGCCGGGGCACTCGGCGCGGATGATGGCGGCGCCCTCCAGCAGGAAGGCGGACAGCCGCCGCGCCGAGAACTCGCGCCAGTCGCGCCACAGGCCGCCGGGATCGGGGTCGGCCTCGCGCGGCGGCTCCACCTCCGCGAATCCCGCGAAGGCGGCGTCAAAACGCGCGTTGACCGCCTCGATGCTGCCGAAGCGGCGCTCCAGGTCGGCCCGGTAGCCGGCCACCGAGTGCACGCAGTAGCACGGATGGTCACCCACGCCCAGGTTGGGCTCGTTGTGGATGTCCCAGTCCACGATCGCCCGGTGGCCGCAAAAGCGGCGTGCGCTCTCCCGCACCAGTTCGTCGCGGCGCCGCCGGTAGGCGGGGTGGTCGATGCAGGCGCGCGGCCACAGGTAGTGGTGCGGGCCCTCCGGATAGGCGGCGCCGCCGCGATCCACCACCTTGGCGTCCGGGTGCTCCTCGAAGAACGGAAAGCCTACGTAGAAGGTGGCGAACCCGAACAGCACGCCCACCTCCAGCTCCGCGCACAGGTCGAGCAGCCTCCCCACCTCGTCGATGTCGCTGTCGAAACCGATGCGGATGCGGATGGCGTCGAACCCGGTGTCCCTGATCACCGCCAGGTCGCGCCGCCAGTCCTGCTCGCCGCGCGGCAGCCACTCGGGGCGCGCCGCCATGCCCCCGAACGGGTACTCGTAGTGAGTGCCGAATATCATCCCTTGATGCCGGTGGTCACCACGCCGTGGATGTAGTACTTCTGCGCCACGAAGAACAGCGCCACGCTCGGCACCAGCACGATGATCGACACCGCCATCAGGCTCGTCCAATCGGTAAAGTCCTGGTCCTGGAAGAAGCGCAGCCCCAGCGACAGCGTCATCTTGTCCATCGAGTGGATGTAGATCAGCGGCTCCAGGAAGTCGTTCCACACCCGGATGAAGGCGAACACCCCCACCACGCCGAGCACCGGGCGCGACAGCGGCAGGATGATCAGCAGGAAGCTGGCGAACACCCCGGCGCCGTCGATGGCGGCGGCGTCCTCCATCTCCAGCGGGATGGTGAGGAAGAACTGGCGCACCAGGAATATGAAAAACGGCACCCCGCCGAAGAAGAACGGCACGATCAGCGGCAGGTAGGTGTCGATCCAGCCGAGAAACCGGAAGGTGATGAACATCGGGATCAGCCGCACGTGGAACGGCAGCATCATGGTGCTCAGCAGGATCACGAACAGGATGGTGCGGCCCGGGAACTCCAGGCGGGCGAAGCCGTACGCCACCAGCGAGGAGGAGATGACCGCGCCCGCCACCGACAGCAGGGTGATGACCGAGGTGTTGAAGAACCAGCGCGTGAACGGCAGCGCCGTCCAGCCGTCGCTGAAGTTGTTCCAGCGCAGCGGCCGGGTGAACAGTTGCGGCGGATAGATGAACTCGGTGCCCGGCACCTTGACCGCAGTGGACAGCATCCAGATGAACGGCGCCAGGATCACCACGCCGCCGGCGGCCAGGGCCGCGTACACGAACGCCAGCGTGATGCGGCGCTTGAACGACTGCCGCTCGTAGTAGCGAACCAGGGTGGTGCTCGACATGATGCGCTCGTTCCGCCTACTTCCGCGACTCGTAGTACACCCAGGCCGCCGACGAGCGCAGCACCACCAGGGTCATGGCGAGGATCAGCACGAACAGGAGCCACGCCTGGGCGGCGGCGTAACCCATGCGGTACCACTGGAACGCGTGCCGGTACAGGTACAGCACGTACATCAGGCTGCCGTGGTTGGGGCCGCCGTCGGTCATCACGTAGGCGGGCGTGAACACCTGGAACGACTGGATGATGCCCATGATCAGGTTGAACAGGATCACCGGCGAGATCATCGGCACCGTGATCTTCAGGAACCGCTGC
Organism: Spirochaetia bacterium; assembly: GCA_965208575.1. Classification (GTDB taxonomy): domain Bacteria; phylum Spirochaetota; class Spirochaetia; order SZUA-6; family Bin103; genus Bin103. The sequence continues at coordinate 86,189 of CBDBOV010000006.1, forward strand.
CAGGCGTTGGCGCCGTCCACGATCGCCGCCTCGTAGTAGGAGGTGGGCACGTTCTGCAGCGCCGCCAGGTAGATCAGCATCGGCCCGCCGACCCCCCACAGGCTCATGATGATCAACGCCGGGATCACCCAGGTCTCGTCCGCCAGCCAGGCCGGCCCCTGGATCCCGAATACCTGCGCCAGGAACAGGTTGAAGATGCCGAAGCGCGGGTTGAAGATCCACACCCACAGCAGCGACACCGCCACCCCCACGATCACGCTCGGCAGGTAGTAGATGGTGCGGAAGATGCCGAGCCCCTTGATCTTCTGGTTGAGCAGCACGGCGATCAGCAGCCCGAACACCAGGTTGAGCGGGATGCTCAGCGAGTACAGCGCGGTGACCTTGACCGACTTCCAGAACAGGGGATCGTCGAAGAACAGCTTGGCGTAGTTCTTGAGGCCGATGAACTGCGGCGTGGAGAGCGCGTTCCAGTTGGTGAAGCTCAGGAACAGCGACGCCAGCAGCGATCCCACCACGAACACCAGAAAGCCGATCACCCACGGCGAGATGAACACGTACCCGGCGATCATGCGCTTCTGGTGGTAGGTATACAGGGCCGCCCTCCGGCGCCGAGATTAACACAGCCCGGTGCCTCCGGCCACCGTAGCCCGGCGTGTGCTGCGTGCGGCTTGCGGCGGCCACGCGGGTTGCTTGGACCGCGGCCCGCCCCTTCCCGCCCCGGAGTGCGCCTTGACCGGCATCCAGCTCTGAGACACACTGTCCAGGTATCGACGTGGTGCGACGAATCGGCGGCGTGTTCCTGGTCCTGGTGGCGGTCGCGGTGGCCGTCCATACCGTGGTCGAGCCGCTCTACCACGCCTCGGCCGAGGGCCAGCCGTACAGCCCGCTGTGGAGCGTCCTGGATCCGCTGATGGTCGCCGCGGTCGCCGTCGGGGCGATCTTCGCCTGGCTCCGCAAACGCGCCGAGGGGGGCAAGCGGGACGGCACCACGGTCACCCGCGCGTGGCTGGCCGCCAACACCTGGTTCTACGGCCTGTTGTTCGTCGCCACCCTGCTGCTGTGGAGCTGGTTCAACCTGCTCAGCCCCCGCTACACCGCGGCCCCGGACGCTACCACGGCGACGGTCTGGATCATCATCGACGCCCTCCTCCCCCTCCTCCTCGCCTCCCTCGGCATCTCCCTCCTGCGGCGACAGGAGTAGTCAATCCGTTCCGACCGTGGGCGGCTCATGGAGGTGACTTCGTCGATGGGTCCTTCTCCGGGAGTTCCATTTGCGCTACGAGTTGGCGCGATATTGACGCCAAGTGTGGGTCTCGGTGGACCAGGACGGCGGAGTGGACGTGGGCGCACCCGGCGATCACCGCATCGACCAGGGGCAGCCGGGTGTCCGCCGATTCGCGCAACAGCATCGCGCTGTCGGCGGTCCGACGATCGACGATCAGGGTCGTGGTGAGTTCGTCGACGTACTCACGGAAAGCCCGCTCCACCTCTTGCGGGTCGTCCACCTCCACCGTCAGCCGGCCCTTCAGCTCGGGCAAGGACAACACGCACAGCGCGATGCGGTTGACGGAGTCGTGCCACAGCCGCTCTATCATCTCGGCTCCCGGCTCATCGAAGTAGTGTGCAAGTATCGCCGAGGTGTCGAGAACGTGAGTGACCGCCCTCACGGCATCGTGTCTTCTCGTTCGCGTTCCTGCACGAGCGCGTCGACGGCACTGCCGGTCCGCTTCCGGTGCTGCAACCCGCGCCCGCGCAGCCTGGCAGCCACCGCGGCGACGGTCGGCAGGACCCGCACCTCGAGCACGTGCTCGCGCTCGGTGGCGCTCCACTGCAGGCGGGTCCCCGGCTCGATCTCCTCGGCAGCCGCAATCGCCGCCGGTACCGTGACCTGGTTCTTCCCCGTGACGGTAGTAATCATGGATTCATCATCGTCAAGTATGCATCATTGTCAAGGGACAGCGATTGTTTCAAGCTCCATCGGCATAGGCGCTGCATCGGTGCACGGGCGTGCCGGGGCGCAACTCTGTCCTGCTTCGCTGAGTTGTGCTACCATGTCGTCACAATGCAGCGTAAAATGACGACAACTATTACATTTTACTGCCTTCGCGAGGCTGGCGGCGAGCCATGACGCCCTACCGGTCCCGCATACTGACCGCGCCCCGCTCGTCCTTCTTCCTGTTCGGTCCGCGCGGCACCGGCAAGACGACCTGGGTGCGCCACGAGTATCCGGATGCGTATCGCATCGACTTGCTCGACGAGGCGCTGTACCAGAGCTATCTGGCCGACATCGGACGATTCGCCGGCGAACTGCAGGCAGTCGCTCCGGGCGCCTGGGTATTCGTGGACGAGATCCAGCGCCTGCCCGGGCTGCTCAATGAAGTGCATCGCCACATCGAAGGCAGCGGTCTCCGCTTCATCCTGACCGGGTCGTCGGCGCGCAAGCTGAAGCGGGCCGGCGTCAACCTCCTGGGTGGGCGCGCGGTGCACACGCGCATGTATCCGTTCCTGCCACACGAACTGGGCACCGACTTCGATCTCGACACGGTGCTCCGGCACGGCAGCCTGCCCTTGGTGTGGAATGCCGACGACCGGGCAGCCGCGTTGCGATCCTACGTGCAGCTCTACCTGAAGGAAGAGATCAAGGGCGAGGCGCTGGTGCGCAACCTCGCCGGCTTCGCGCGCTTCCTGCCGGTCGCCGCCCTGTTTCACGGCCAGACCCTGAACATAGCTTCCGCCGCACGTGATGCCGAGGTCAGCCGGACCACGTTGGCCGGCTACGTGGAGATCCTGGAGGACACGCTCGTGGCGTTTCGCCTGCCGGCGTACGATCCGAAGCTGCGCGTCCGGGAACGAAAGCATCCCAAGCTGTATTGGGTCGATCCCGGAATGGCGCGGGCGGCGGCCGGACGATTCCGAGACCTCGATCCCCGTGAACGCGGCCCCCTGTTCGAGGGCTGGATCGCCACCGTGCTCGCCAGCTATCGCGACTACCACGACGTGTTCGACGAGATGTACTACTGGGCGCCGGCGCAAGCACGCGATACCGAAGTCGACTTCCTGTTGCTGCGCGACGGCAAGTCGGTCGCCATCGAAGCCAAGGCATCCGTGCGGGTCCATGACCGTCACCTCGCCGGGCTCCGCGCCGTCGCCCCGCTGCCCGGCCTGCAGCGGCGAATCCTCACCTACACCGGTTCACGCCGCATGCGGACCCCGGACGGCATCGACATCTGGCCCCTGCCCGACCTCCTCGAAGCCCTGCACTCCGACCGGCTCTGGTAACGCGGCCTACAGTCCTATGGCTTCCTTGGCGCCGACAAACGGCACACCGCGCGCCGGGAGATCGTCCAAAGAGCGGAGGAAGTCGACGAAAGCGCCGCCGAATCCCATCGATTCGAGTTGGTTGACGAAAAAGAAAGCAACCTCCGATATCGGGTTATCTTCGAACTCCGGAGGAGGGACCCTGATCGTTCCCCCGACACGGCTCAGCCGAAACCCGGCGTCGAACAACGGCGGGTCGGTTCGATGGGCCAGAAAAACCAACGACTTTGCGTTGGTGTCGAGGCCGGTCTCCTCCCATACTTCCCGCCTGCATGCCTCCACCAGCGTCTCGCCGACCTCCACCGTACCCCCCGGAAGCGACCAACCCCTGCGCGCCGACATGCGCTGCTTCACCAGCAGAACACGATCGTCCTGCAGCAGAATCCCGGTAACCCTGACCTTGTGCACTGCCGCCAGTGTACCCACCGCAGCGGTCGTCAACAAACAGCGGATAACCGCCCGTAACTCCCCCAGCGGGTCCGCGGAGCTGCCTGCCGAACGACTGGGTTGAGCGTAGCGACTCGCGATCGCGATCAACGCCCAATGCGTCGTCATTTGATTCGAAGGACCGTATTGAGTAGCCTGCAACGATGGCGGTCGTTGATCAGCAGCTCGCCGACGCTGCCACGGTGGCGAGCACTGCACCCGTGCTGGGGCGGCGGCTTCGGACGGCGATCGAGTGGGGCGAGTCGGTCCTGCCGATCGTGATCGTGCCGACGGACCGCCCCGTACGGCCGCCGTCATGAGAGCCCCGCAGCGGCTGTTCACTCCCGGCGCGGGGGCGGCTCCGCCGGCGCTCACCGGGCGCGAGCGGGAGCAGGGCGTTCTGACGCGGTGCCTGGCGGACTTGGCCGGCGGCAACGCCCCGCCACACGACGTGGCGCTGATGGGGCCGCGCGGCAACGGCAAGACCGTGCTGCTCAACTGGTTCACGCGCGCCTGTCATGACGCTGCCCGGATAGACGTCGTGCGGCTGTCGCCAAGCCTGGTACGCAGCCGGGAGGCCGTGGCGGAGGCCTTGTTGCCCGTGTCCGTCATCAGGAAGATCCTGCCCAGGAAGCTTGGCGTGGCGGGCGTCGGTCAAGCGGAGTGGGCGGCGCCGGACGTGTCCGCGCAAGAGCTCATGGAGCGGCTGATCGCCCGGTGCCGGAAGAAACCAGTGGTCGCGCTGGTCGACGAAGCGCACACGCTCACGCGTGACGTCGGCCAACTGCTGCTCAATCTGAGTCAGGAGGTGCGCGCAAACGCGCCATTTCTGCTGGTGCTGGCCGGCACTCCGGGCCTGCCCGCCCACCTCGCTACCATGAACGCCTCCTTCTGGAGCCGGCTGGATGAAGGGCGCCTCGGCATCGGTTTGCTGAGCGAGGCCGCTGCTCGCGCCGCTCTGATCAACCCACTGGCGGCCCACGGCGTGGGCATCGACGCCGACGCCCTCGACGCGGTCGTGGAGCACAGCCAGCGCTACCCGTACTTCATACAGGTCTGGGGAAGCGCGCTGTGGCAGCAGCGCCTGGCCATCGAAGCCACCCGGTTGACCGCCGCGCACGCGGACGCGGCGCGGCCTCAGGTGATCGCCCGGGTCACCGACTACTACCAGGACCGCTATCGGGAACTGGAAGCGCACAGTGTGCTGCCGGCAGCAGTCGCGGTGGCGGCACAGTTCGGAAGCGCAGCCTCTACCGCAACCGACCGCGACCTCGATGCCGCGCTCGGCGCAACTGGCGACGACGCCGCGGGCCGGCTGGCGGCGCGCGAGGAATTGAATCGGCTCGGTTACCTCTGGAGCCCGCCGGGCCAAGTGCCGCCGGTCGTCTGGGTCGCCGGCATCCCATCGCTGATGACCTACGTCGTCGACCGCGCCCCGCCCCTCCGCCCGCCCGCAGCCGGCGCCAACCGAGGTAATGGAACACGAGACTCATCACGTTGACTCATTCTGGAGAGTAGCTCCGTTCACTCTGCGGGTTCGGTTCGACGACGGCCACTCCCAGGTTATCGACTTTCGGCCGGTGTTGAAGGGAGAGCTATTCGGACCGCTCCGGGATCGCGAACTGTTCGACCAGGTCGCGCTCGACCAAGAGGCCCGAACGCTCGTTTGGCCCAACGGGGCAGACTTCGATCCGGCCACCCTGTATCACTGGCCTGACTGCGGACCGCGGCTCGCCGAACTCGCGGCTACGTGGACTTCCGCTCGCGCACCCGAGGGTCGACGTTGATTACCAGGCCGGAGCCGGAGGTGGTGGTGATGGGGCCGGCGGCGAAGCGGGTGGCGGGGCCCCAGTCCCAGCGCAGGTGGGAGCGCAGCCAGGCGTAGGTCTTGCCGTCCTCGGCGCCGCAGATCAGGTCGGGGGCGCCGTCGCCGTCCAGGTCGTGGCACCACACCGAGCACTTGTGGTGGCCCAGGTCGATCGGGGTGCCGTCGGCCTCGGTGATGAGGCGGGGGCGCTCGAACAACGGCTCGTCGCCGGTGCCGGTGTTGCGCAGCCAGAACGGGGTGGCGCAGCCGGGGAAGTGGCCGTTGACGAGGCGGGAGATGTGCCAGTTGGTGCCGGCCACCAGGTCGCGCGTGCCGTCCAGGTCCCAGTCGCAGGCGCAGAACACGCTGCGGCCCCACAGGCCGCCGGGGCCGCAGCCGCGCACCAGGTTGCCGTCCCGGTAGCGCACCAGCGGCCCGGCCTCGAGACGTGCCGGATCGGCGCCCGCGCGCCGGTAGAGTTGCAGGAAGCCGTCGCCGTTGAGCAGCAGCAGGCAGCCGTCTCCCCACGCCGCGGGACGCGAGCGCCACGCGCCGGTGAGCGGCTCGCCGGCACAGCGCAGCGGCTCGGCGGCGGCGAAGCGCGGCTCCTGCCGGCTGCCGATGTTGCGGTACCACAGGTAGCGCCCGTATATGTCGTTGGTGATCACGTCGAGCAGGCCGTCGCCGTCCCAGTCGGTCAGCAGCGGGTTGAGGTAGCCCCAGCGCGACTCGTTCGGCCCCTGTATGGAGCCGGTGGGGCCGGCGAGGTGGTGGATCTCGCTGCCGCCCGCGTGCAGGCGCGCTCCGGCGGCGAAGTGGAACGCACCCGGCTCGGCGGCGCGGTTGGCGAACCGCCACAGGTAGCCGGAGGAATCGCCCACCACCAGGTCGGGCGCGCCGCTGCCGTCCAGGTCCGCCAGGCACGGCACCGCCAGCGTCTCGACGCGGGCAGCGCCGCCGACCCGCTGCAGGGGCGGTCGCTCATGCCACGCTCCATCCTCGAAGTCCAGCCAGATCACCACGCCCGGGTTGCCGGTGATCAGGATCTCCTGTTCGCCGTCGCCGTCCAGGTCGCAGCAGCCGAGCGAGGTCTCGAAGTAGCCGCGCCGCAGCGGGCTGCACGGCAACTCCCACTCCTCCCCGGTTGCTCCCAAGCGGGGTAGCTCTTCATCGGCACCGCTCGCCGTAACCGCCAGGCGCAGGGCGAACAGGCGGTCCACGTCGCGGCGCACCAGCAGTTCCAGGGCGCCGTCGCGGTCGATGTCGACCAGGGCGGCGTCGGTGCGGCCGTCCCAGGAGCGGTACTCGGCCAGTTGCTCCGGCGGGCCGAACAGCGGCTGCGCGTTGCTGCCGGTGTTGCGCAGCAGGAACACGCGCGTGGTCGGCTTGCGGCCCATCCAGGTGCCGTCGGCGCGGTAGCCGCGCCCGGCGCCCATGTTCGGGTAGTCGCGCAGGTCGGTGCCGCGTGCGTCCGGCCAGTACTCCAGCACGTACTGGTACAGGCAGGAAATGACGACGTGGGTGACACCGGCCGCGTCATGGTACGGGTTCAGGTTCCACAGGTCGGCGGCGGCGAACACGTCGGCCAGTGGTCGGCCCGCGACCGGGACGCGCTCCACCGGAGCGGCGAAGCGGGGAGACGAGCGCGGCCCCCGGTTGCGGTACAGCTTGAGCCAGCCGGGGTCGGTCTCTCGTGCCGGGTCGCGCGTCCGGTTGCCGAAAGTGAGCAGGTTCAGGTCGCCCTCGGGAGTGACCAGCGGCATGGCATGGTAGCCGGTTACCCCGGTGACCGGTTCGGGAGGCTCGTACACCGGCACCGCCGCCCGCCCGCCGCGGCGTTCGCGGTACAGGTAGACCCCGCCGCGGTGCATGTTTGGCAGCAGCGAGTACAGGATGTCGCGCCCGCCGTCGCCCCGCCAGTCGACCAGGAACGCCGTCCCCGACAGCCCGTCTCCCAACTCGCACCGCTCGCCGCCGCTCACCGGCAGCGGCTGCCCCGGACTGATGTCCGTTCCCTTGAGCACACCCCGCTTCATAGGGGCCGAGCGTAGGCGTGCGTGCACCTTATGTCACGACCATTGCGGTTGATGCGGGTTGATGCGGACAATCGTCTTGCCGGACACAACCCTGCCTCGATAGCGTTACGGCAGGACGGGCGAGTTGATTGTCGTAGTCAAAGTCACGGCCAAGCGCCAAGTAACACTACCGGCGGCGGTACTGGAGGCACTCGGCGTCGGCGCCGGCGATCGGCTTGAGTTGCACGAAGACCCTGGCGACTTCCTGCTCCGTCCGCAACGGGCCGCTTCTGTCCATCCGGCGCCGTTGCGCGACAAGATCCGGCGCGACCCGGGCCCGTTCGACCTGGAGGAGTTCAGAGGCCAGCCCCATGACCCCGCGCTACGGGATTGACAGGCCGGGCGGTTACTCCCAGGGGTTGAGGACGATCTTGGCGGATTCGCCGGCGGCGAGCAGGCCGAAGGCGTCCTGGATCTGGCTCATCGGCATGGTGTGGCTGATCAACTTGTCGATCAGCGGCGACTCGGCGATCACGCGCATCACGCCGTCGTAGTCGCGCAGGTTGTACAGCCAGACACCGGCGATGTGCAGGCCCTTGCGGATCATGTCTGGACTGATGGTGAGGGGCATCGCCTTGGAGTTTTCGCCCACGAATACCACGCGCCCGCGGCGCCGCACGGCGTCGATGCACAGCCGCTCGCCGGCCACGGCGCCGGAGCAGTCCACCGCGGCGTCCACGCCGCGTCCGCCGGTCAGGTCGCGGATGCGCGCCTCCAGGTCGCCTTCCGCCGGGTCGAGCACCACTTCCGCGCCTAGCTCGCGGCCGAGCGCGGCGCGCCACGGCGCCGGCTCCACCGCCAGCACACGCGCGCCGCGGAACTGCGCGTTGATGACGCCGCCCAGGCCCACCGGTCCGAGGCCGGTGATCAGCACCGTGTCGAAGGCGTCCACGCCGATCGCCTGCAGGCCGGCGAACGAGGCTCCGATGCCGTCGATCGCCATGGTGGCCTGCTCGTAGGTGACCTTGTCCGGGATCGGCATCAGCAGCCAGGATGGCTTGACGATATACTGCGAGAACGTCCCGCGCCCGTCGTTGGTGCCGTGCACGGCCTCGTGGTCGATGGTGTCCTCGCAGTAGGTGTAGTCGCCGGCGCGGCACAGGGCACAGGTGCCGCACGGGAGCTGCGGCATGATCACCACCCGGTCGCCCACCTGCACGCGCCCCGGCTGGGCGACCTCCACCACCTCGCCGGCGCCCTCGTGGCCGATGGTTTCCATCCGATGCCCCGCCATCCACGCCTTGTACTCGGTGCACATCGCCGACGCGTGCACCTTGACCAGCACCCAGTCGTCCTTCGCCTCCGGCACCGACGCCGGCACCACGTCCGACTGCCGCTCCCCCGTGATCCTCGCCTTCATGTGCTCGTCTCCCCCTCCGCGGCTGGTCATGTCCGCGTGTCTCGCAGGCTCCCCCGGTTGCCCGCGAACGTCAAGCGACGCCGCACGGCGCCCCACGGCGACGCACGGCACCGCACGACGGTGGTTTACCAGTCGGCCTCCCCTGTGATTCCGTAACGGCAAACGGGAGGCGTCGTCCGCGCGGCTCGACCGCTCGTGCGAGCGCCATGCGGGAGCACTACATGAAGATTACCGGCGTTCGCGTCGAGAGCTACAAATGGCCGCGCAGGCGGCCGATCTCCAACGGCTTGCACACCTACACCCACAGCGGCGTGGGATTCGTTTTCATCGACACCGACGAGGGCGTCACCGGCATCGGCCTCGGCGCCACCAAGCGCGGCGTGGTGGGAGACGCCATCGCGCACTTCACGCCGCAGCTCATCGGCGAGGATCCGATCAACGTGGAACGCATCTGGCACAAGCTGTGGGTGCCGAAGCTGGTCGGCCGGCGCGGCCTGACCACGCGCGCCATCAGCGCCATCGACATCGCGCTGTGGGACCTGCGCGCCAAGGTGGCCGGCATGCCGCTGTACCGGATGCTCGGCGGCTACCGGTCGCGCGTGCCCACCTACATCGCCGGCGGCTACTACGAGGACGGCAAGGGCCTGAAGGAGCTGCAGGAGGAGCTCGCCGGCCACGTCGAGGCGGGCGCGAAGGCGGTGAAGATGAAGATCGGCGCGGTGCCGATCCGGGAGGACGCGGAGCGCGTGAAGGCGGCGCGCGCGGCGGTCGGGCCGGACGTCAAGCTGATGATCGACGCCAACTGCGCCTACCGCTGGTACCAGGCGGTGCAACTCGCCGAGCGGGTGGCCGAGTACGACCCGTTCTGGTTCGAGGAGCCGATCGCCCCGGACGACTACGAGGGCCACCGGCGGATCGCCGAGAAGACCACCATCCCGGTCGCTACCGGCGAGAACGAGTACACCCGCTACGGCTTCCGCGACCTGATCGCCACCGGCGCCGTGCCGATCCTGAATCCCGACGCGGTCATTCTCGGCGGCATCACCGAGTTCATGAAGGTGGCCGCGCTGGCGCAGGCGCACGACCTGGACATCGCCCCGCACGGCGCCCAGGAGGTGCACGTCCACCTGGTGGCCGCTATCGCCAACGGCCTGATCCTGGAGTTCTATCCCGAATACATGGATCCGATGTGGGGCAAGATCTACACCGAGACCCTCACGCTCAACGACGACGGCACGGTGAGCCCGCCCGAGGTGCCCGGCATCGGCCTGGAGCCGCGCTACGAAACGCTCGCCCCCTACCGCGAGCAGTAGCGATGAGCGAGGTAGCGATCGTGACCGGCGCCAGCCGCGGCATCGGCGCCGCGACGGCGCGCCTGCTGGGGCAGCGCGGCTACCGGGTGTGCGTCAACTACCGCACCGAGCCGGAGGCCGCGCAACGGGTGTGCGCACAGATCGAGGCGGACGGAGGGCGCGCGATCGCCGTGGCCGCCGACGTGAGCGATGCAGAACAGGTGGAGCGCATGTTCGCCGCCGTGGACCGCGATCTCGGCCCGGTCACCGCGCTGGTCAACAACGCCGGTTCCCTCGGCCCGACCACGCACGTCGCCGATCTCGCGTTGCACGACCTGCAGCGCGTGCTGGCAGTGAACGTGGTGGGCGTGGTGCTGTGCACGCAGCAGGCGCTGCGGCGCATGTCGACGGCCGGCGGCGGGGGCGGCGGCGCCATCGTCAACGTGTCGTCGGGTGCGGCCTACCTCGGCGGTCCGGGCGCCAGCGTGCACTACGCGGTCACCAAGGGCGCCGTGAACAGCTTCACCATTGGCGTGTCGCAGGAGGTGATGGCCGACGGCGTCCGGGTGAACGCCGTCAGTCCGGGACTCACCGATACCGCGATGGTGCGCCACACCGACATGGCCAGCGCCGCGGCCGCGATCCCGGCCGGCCGCGTCGCCCAGCCGGAGGAGGTGGCCGAGGCGATCGTGTGGCTCTTGTCGCCGCAGGCCCGCTTCGTGGCGGGCGCCAACATACGCGTCGCCGGCGGCCGACCGTAGTGACGTTGGTATGCCGTTGGATGGTGTCACGTCGGTCTGAAAGATGGACGGCGACGCCGATTCCGATACAGATAGGAGGCGAGTAGCCAGAGTCATGGCGTGTCATGGCAGTGTTGTCGGTGCCACGTCCGTGGCAGGAGCACCTGGGAGTAGCAGCGACCCGAGTCGTTGGTCGAGATGCTGCGCCAGGTCGAATCGGACCAGCCGCGCTGCGAGGTCAGCCGCCCTGGTCGCGCGGGCGACGGAGCGCGGCAAGGAACTCCGTCTCATCCGCGCAGCCAATTGCCGCCGCCAGCAGCGCCTCATCGGACGCCGTGGCGAAAGCTGCCGTAGCGGCGGAGAACCGCGCCGACACTGCAATGCCGCGTGACTGCAGAATCTGACGGACCATCTGCGTCCGGGCTTCCGTCCGACCTGCCGCGTGACCTTCAGCCCGGCCTGCCGCAAGACCTGCTGCATGGCCCTGGTCGAACCCCTGGCGCCGTTGCGAGCGGAGCAGCGGGTCGTCGTCCGGGCCGGTGCCTTCGCGCGCGCCGAGCGCCGCTCCGACCCGCTCCACCACCGCGCTGGTGCGCGCGGACGGCTCCGGCTCGGTCAACGCCAAGTGAATCTCGTCCGCCCGCCAGCCGGGAAACGCCCGGCTCTCCGCCGCAACTCGGAACCGGCCATGCTCCAGCAGGTGAATAGTCAGCCCCGGGCGGCGTCGGTGCGGCCGGCTCGGTGAAGGCGTGTCCGGCACCTCCACCCACACTTCCGGGAATCCCCACGATTCGTACATCGCGAGCTTGCCGCGGTGGACGTCGGTGGTGTGATCCACCTCCAGCACCACGTCGGGAAAGTCATCCTCGCCCACCACCATGGCCGCGGGCCCGGGCCCGGCACGCCCCGGAAGCAGGTACACCGACTCGTCGGCCTGCATGATGCGCCGCGGCTCGCCGCTTGCGTCGCGCCACAGCAGGTCCATCGAGCCGTACGATTCGATCGGCGACCCGCGCACTGCGGCGATCCGCTCGGCGAGGCGCGTCAGGCGACGAGTGGGCCGCTCGTGGTAGGGGGTGGCCGGATCGCAGATCCAGGCGGTCTCGGTGGCCGCGTCCCAATACTCGAGCCGTCCCTCGAAGCGCTCGATCTCGGTCCGCGTCAGGCGAACGGGCGTGCAGCCGGGGAACGCCGGCGGCTGGCCGTACCGGGGTTGCGCTACTTCGTACGCTTCGTACCGTCTGGTTGACGGTGCTTTCGTGCTGGCCATGGGCGCCAGCGTATCCCATCGCGTGCACCCATGCAAACCGAACGTTCCAGACCATGTCGTAAACTGAGAATGAATGCCGCATTGCATCTTGACATCATCTCCATGAGGCATCATGATGTCTACGATGCGAACTACCCTGACGCTGGACGATGACCTCGCTCAGTCCTTGAAAGAACGGGCACGGCTCCTCGACTTGCCATTCAAACAGGTCGTGAACGACACGCTGCGCCGCGGGCTGTCGCCGTCCTCAAGTGATGCGGCTCCGGCCCCTTACCGCGTCGTCCCCAACGCCAGCGGGTTGGTACCCGGCGTCGACCCGCTCAAGCTGAACCAGGTGTACGATCAGCTCGAAGCCGAGACGTTCTCCAGGACGCAACGAGGGTGATCGTCCCCGATCTCAACCTGCTGATCTACGCACACAACGAGGACGCGCCCCATCATGAGCCCGCCAGACGCTGGTGGGAGGGACTGGTGAACGGGACGGAACGAGTAGGCGTCCCGTGGGCGGTATCGACCGGATTTGTCAGGTTGATGACCAATCCCAGGGTGCTCCTCCATCCGGTGTCGACGGATGAGGCGACCGGCCACGTGCAGGCGTGGTTCCGCTTTCCGCACGTAACGCCGGTCAACCCCGGCCCCGGCCACCTCACGTGGTTTGCGCGCAACCTCGCCGCCGCCGGCGTAGGAGCCGACCTGGTTACCGACGCTCACATCGCCACGCTCGCCATGGAGTACCAGGCGGAGGTCCACTCCAGCGATACCGACTTCAGCCGCTTCCCGGGCCTCCGCTGGCGCAACCCTCTCTGACGACGGGCGTCGCAGTCATCCGCGGGCGACCACGCGGGGTTCGCGGCCCGGGGATCGTGCCGACCGTGCTCAAGGCTGCGTCGATTGGCGGCCGGGATCAGCCCATGGCGATTCCGCCGTCGACGTGGATCGCCTGGCCGGTGATGTTGCAGGCTTCCTCGGAGGACAGGAAGGCGACCAGGTTGCCCACGTCCTCCGGCGTCTGCGGGCGCCCGAGCACGGCGCTGCCGGCGATTTCGTCGAACACGGCGCGCGGCTCGCGCTGCGTGCCGCCGGGATCCTGCGCCGCCAGCATCGGCGCCAGCCGCTCCCAGAACGGCGTCCACACCAGCCCCGGCAACACCGCGTTGACGTTGACGTTGTAAGGGCCGAGGTCCTTGGCCACCACGCGGGTCAGGTTGAGCAGCGCGTTCTTGGCCGCCGCGTAGGTCGGCAGGAACACCGGGTCGCGCTTGGCGGAGATCGAGGAGATGTTGACGATCTTGCCGGAGCGGCGCTCCATCATGTGTGCGGCCACCGCCTTGCACATGAAGAACGGGCCCTTCACGTTGACGGCGTAGTTCTCGTCCCAGTCGTCGCCGGTAAGCGTCGTGAACGGCGCCGACAGGTGGCTGCCGAAGTGGCCGGCGTTGTTGACCAGGATGTCCACCCCGCCGAATGCCGCCAGTGCCTGCCGCACCACCGCCGCGCAGTCGTCCTCGCTGGTCACGTCGCCGGCCACCGCCAGGCCGCGCCGGCCCGCCTGCTCGGCCGCTGCAACCGTCTCCGCGGCGCGTGCGACGTCGAGGTCGGACACCACCACGTCGGCGCCCTCGCGGGTCAGGCAGGCGCAGATGCCGCGCCCCATGCCACCGCCACCGCCGGTCACGATGGCCACCTTGTCCTGCAAACGCATGCCTCGTTGTGCTACGCAAAGCCCGCTGTTGTCCAGCGCCGCGGCACCGGCTGCCACGCGGCAGCACGGAGAGTGCCGCGCTGGGCGACAGCCGTTCGCCGGACGGGATCGGAGGTGCAACGGATCGTGCGCACGGACAGCCGGATCGAGCGGCGCGGTCGCGTTGCCCGCCGGTGGCCGCGCGCGCCACAATAGCGGCATGAGTGCCACTTCGCCTTCGCCGTTCGCGGCGCTGTTTACCGAGGACTCGATCTACCAGACCTGGCTCGATGTCGAGGTCGCCCTGGCCGCCGCGCAGGCGGAACTCGGCATCATCCCGGCGGCGGCGGCCGCCGAAATCGCCGCCAAGGCGAAGCTGGAGCTGGTGGACCGCGCCGCGTTTGCCGAGCACCTGGCGGTAACCAGTCACGCGCTGGTTTCGCTGGTGTGGCAGGTCGACAAGCTGTGCGAGGGCGGCGCCGGCGGCTACCTGCACTGGGGCGCCACCACCGTCAACATCACGCAGACCGCGCTGCTGCTGCTGGTGCGCCGCGCCCACCGCATGATCGGGCGCGACCTGGCGGCGCTGTTGCGCCACCTCGCCGGCCACGCCGACACCGCCCGCGACTACGCCATGGCCGGCCGCACCCATGGCCAGCACGCCCTGCCGATCACGTTCGGCTTCAAGGTGGCGACCTGGATCGACGAACTGCTGCGCCACGAGGAGCGCCTGCGCCAGCTCGAACCGCGCACCTTCCGCGCCATGTACGGCGGCGGGGCGGGAACCCTGGCCTCCCTCGGCGAGCGCGGCCCGGCGGTGCAGCGCGGCTTCGCTTCGCAACTGGACATGGCGGTAATGGAACTGCCCGCGCGCACCGCGCGCGACCACCTGGCCGAGTACGTGGCCGCGCTGGCGATACTGTGCGGCACGCTGGCGCGCATCGCGCGCGAGGTGTACACGCTGATGAAGCCGGAGTACGGCGAGGTGGAGGAAGCGGTGCCGCACGGTGCGGTCGGCAGCAGCACGATGCCGCAGAAGCGCAACCCCAAGCTGTGCATGTTGATCCTGCAGCTCACCCCGCGCGCCCGCGCGCAGGTGGCGCCGGCGCTGGAGTCGCTCGAGTCGGATCACGAAGAGGACGGCAGCCAGTGCCACGTGATGGAGCACGCCATCACCGAGGCGGTGATCGCCACCGGCGACGCGCTGCAGGCGACGGTCGCGCTGGCCGCCGGGCTGCACACCGACCGCGAGCGGATGCGGCGCAATCTCGACATGAGCGGCGGCCTCATCGTCTCCGAGCGGGTGATGATGGTGCTCGGCGAGCGGATTGGCCGCCAGCTCGCCCACGACGCGGTGTACGAGGCAGCGCAGGGCGCCCACGCGACCGGCTCCACGTTCGCCGAGGAGTTGCTGGCCGAACCGGAGGTCGCCGCCCACCTCACCGCCGAGCAGATCGCCGAGTTGCTCGACGCCGGCCGCTACACGGGCCTCTCCGCCCGCTTCGCCGAGCAGGCCGCCGCGGCGGCGCGCTCCGCGGCGGATCGGGCGATCCCGGAGTAGCGGGCCGCGCTGCCGGTCGTACCGCCGCCCCGCAACCGGGCCGCGGTGCGCTGAGCGCAACCGCCGCGTCGCGACAGGCTCGCTTGCCTGCAACCGCCCGCGGCACGCGCGGTTGCAGACCGACCGAGGCCGAAGTAGCCGGCGCAGCGTTGCCGGTCGATCAACGCGGCAGCCGGGCCGCGGTGCGCTGGGAGCAACCATCGGGTCGGCACCGATCCGCTTGCCAGCCATCGCCGGCGGCAAATCGGACGGCGGCACCGCGGCACAACCACGGGCGCGGTGCTCGAACCGACTCGGATTGGCGGCAGACGCCGACTCGCGCGGGTGCTTCCAGGCACGCGCAGAACCGCCGCCACCTCAACGTGTTGGGTATGATGTCCGTTCGGCTCGTTGGGGCGTGCGCCGAAGCGCTGGCGGCGCGGATCGCCGTTCGAGGCGGGGCGAACCAGCCGCGAAGGACTACAGCACCACGAGCGGCACGCGCACCTCGTCGGGGCACATGCCGCCGTGCACGCCGACGTGGCGCAGCGCGGTCGATTCGGCGGATGCGTAGTGGGCGAGGATAAACGGGGCGAGCGCGATGCCCACGTAGTCGCCGAAACGCCGCCGCGCGAAGTCGCTCAGCGGCTCCGGGCCGAACAGGCGCAGCTCCTCGGCCTCGCCCTGGCTGAGCACCGCCATGCGCCCGCCGGAGCGCTCCCCGACGCGCTCGGTCAGCTCCCGCTCCCTGCCCCGGCGCACGTGGAAGTGCGGCGTGCGCCCCTCGCCGCTCGGCATGCTCAGCAGGCAGTCGAGCAGCGGATCGCCGTCGAACAGCGGCGCCCGGTCGCCCTCGCCCAGGTCGATCAGGCCGTGGTCGGCGGTCACCGCCACGCGCACGTCGTCGGGCGCGCCGGCGGCCAACTCCATCAGCAAGTCGCGGATTTCCTCCAGCGTCGTGCGCGCCTCGCTGCTGGCCACCCCGTAGGTATGGCAGGCGGAGTCGTAGTCGGGGATGTACCAGAAGGTGACCGTGGACTCGGTTCGCCCGCCGTGCACGGCGCGCATGCGGCGCAGGATCCGCCGCTGCGCGTGCCGCGACGACCGGTAGCCGCGCGTCCGGCTGCGCCCGCTGAGGTAGCGGTTGAAGGTGCTCAACAGGTACTTCCAGGGCATGTGCATTTCCATGCCGCCGGCCGCCTCGGCGAACCGCGACGGCTGCGGCCAGATGTCCGGAACGTGCACGCCGTGACGCCGCAACCGGCGCCCGCTCCGGCGTTCCTCGAACGGCAGCACCGTCACCGGCAAGTCATGTTCCGCGAGGTAGGCCCACCAGCCGGGAACGCCGTGCCGGCCCGGCCACTGCCCGGTCGCCACCGTGGTCATGGCGCAGGCGGTGGTGGCCGGAAACACCGAATCGATCTCCATGCGGACGCGCGCACGCAGGTCCGCCACGGTCGGATGGCCGAGCGCGCTCATGCCCATGCCGTCGACCAGCACCAGGACCAGGTGGGAGCGGTCGAACAGGTGGGCGGCGATCGTTTCGCAATGCGGGGTCGCCGGCGTGGAGGCGCCGGCGGCACGCTGCACCGCGCACACCAAGTCCACGAACGACGGCGCCGCGTCCGACGGCCGGCGCAGAACGCCGTCTCGGATCGCGGCCGCGATGATCTCGCCCTGGCCGGTCGGCGGCGCTGGCTCTCGCTCGCTCACACGAAACTGCGGATCAGCAGGTACGCGCCGAGCCCGGTGGGGAACACCCCGTACGAAAAGGCGTAGAACGCGAAGCCCCGCTTGTCGCCCAGTCTCTTCTTCATCAGCTCCAGCTTGGTGGACCGGTGCGGTGCGAACAGCGTGATGTACAACATGGCCACGCCGTACACGAACATCAGGGCACCGAGGAATGTTCTAGCGTCCAAGCTGCATTCCTTCGCTCACAACGCGGGCTACCGTAGTCGGTAAACGGGCTCTTGTCGACGCTGGTTTGCTATACTTCCGGCCGTGCAGTCGACTCGCGCGGCGCTGGGGGGCCTGATCGACGAAATCGAGCGCCAGGAGCGGGCGGGCCGTTCCTGGCGGCTCACCCCCACGCACTTGCAGCGCATCCTGGGCTTGAGCCCCGAGCGATACTACCAGGAGATCTACGGCGCGCAGGTTGCCGGCCATCCCCTGATCGGCCTGTCGCTCGCCCTGGAACCGTTCTCGCAGACCTCGGCGCCGGCGCTGGTGGCGGTGCTGGAGCACTTGTGCGGCGCCGGCGCGGAGGGCGCCCTGGAACGGGCCGGCGTGTTCTTCTCCCACGAGCAGCAAGCCGAGATCATGGCCGAGTTTCTCTCCGGCGCCGCCGGTGCGGTGCGGGAGCATCGGTTCCAGGACGAGGAGTTCGCCGCCATGCTGCGCACGTTCGGCAGGTTCCCGGAGGCGCGCCGCGTTTATCTCGATCACTTCTTCGACCTCGACGACCTGCAGGAGCGCGCCGCGCGGCGCTACTGCGCCGGGCGCACGTTCACCCTGCCCGAACTTGCGCTCGCCAACGCCCGCGAGGTGCTGCGCGCGTTCTTCGCCAGGCACGTTCTGCGCCGCCGGAGCATCTTCGCGGCCCTGAGTGACGCCTTCCACCGCGCCGCGGTCGACGCCGGCTTCGCGGGAGAACAACGGACATCACGCGGACGCCGGGCACGCACGGAGGCGCCGCAGCCTCCCGCGCGCTCCGCCGCCGCCCGGGCGCGGCGAGCCATGGGACTGGGGCCGGGGCCGCTCACCGCCCGCGGCCTCAAGGCGCGCTACAAGCAACTGATGAAACGCTACCACCCGGACGTGAATCCGAACGGGCTGTCGCGCTGCCAGGAGATCACCGCCGCTTACGCCACCCTCGTGCCGCTGGCGGCGCCGGGATGAGTGCGCCGGCCACGGCATCCCGCGGTGAAGCGCGCGGGATTCGGGTCGGCGCGACGCGCCGGCGCCCCGGGGCTTACGCCGTCGCCTACGCCGCCAGGACCTCGGACGCCGTCAAGGACCGGCTCGCACGCTCGCTTGGTGGTGGTGGAGAGCACCGAAAACCGGTGCACGGGTTCGCCCGCCGCTTCGGTTCTCGTGCCGGATCCGTGAGCGATGTCCGCGCGCGGCCATCACACCGGCGGTCCCGAGCGACGCTACCCGGCGCCGGCGGTGTGCAGGAACTGCAGCAGCAACTCGCTGACCCGCTCGGGCTGCTCCTGCTGCACCCAGTGGCCGGCACCCGGCAGCAGGTGGCAGCCGAGCATGCGCGTGCATACCGTCTCGCGCATCCGTTCGTAGGCGCCGGGGCTCTGGAACACGCCCCAGTCGGCGGCGCCGGAGATGAAGCAGGAGGGCACGTCGATGGTGCGACCGGCGAAGATCTGCTGCTCCCCCACCCCGACGCCGCCGGTGCCGCAGCGGTACCACTGCAGCCCGCCCTGGAAGCCGGTGGCGCCATAGGCGGAGCAGTACACCGCCAGCTCCTCGTCCGGCAGCCAGCGGCACGCGGCGGCAGCCCCCGGTGACGGAGTGAACGGCGCCACCGCTTCCGGCATGGTGTCGCCGCGGTTCATCACGTAGTAGGTGGGCAGCCTGGCCAGCTCGGTGGCGGTCCAGCCTCGCAACCGGTACGGGGTGTTGCCCCGCCAGTCGGCGCTCTTGTAGTGGTAGTAGCCGCGCAGGAACGCGTGCAGCCCCTGGGTGCACTCCATCATGTCGGCGTTGGCGGGGCGCGACGAGTAGTACCACTGGTAGTGCTTGCGCGGCGGCTGCAGGGCCGCCAGGTGGGCGTCGAACTCCGCCATCGGGGGGCGCCCATCCGGCACCGGGCGGCGCGCCGGCGGGCCGCCGAACGGCGCGCTCATCATCGCCACCGCAGAGAAAATATCGGGGCGCAGCAGGCTGCACCAGCCGGCAACCCCGGCGCCGGCGTCGTGGCCGATCACCGCGTGCACCCGCTCGTAGCCGAGCGCGGTGACGACGCCGAGCACGTCGCGCACCAGGTTGAACATGCGAAACGGCGCCAGGTCGCCGTCGAATGAGGCATCCCAGCCCCGGGTGGCGCCGTAGCCGCGCTGATCGGGCGCCACCACGTAGTAGCCGGCGTCCGCCAGAACCGGCATCACCTTGCGCCAACTGTAGCCCAGCTCCGGAAACCCGTGCAGCAGCACCAGCAGCGGGCGCCCCTCGCTCTGCTTGCCTGCCTCCAGCAGGTGTACCGTGAGCCCGTTCACCCCGGCCAGAGTCCGCGAACGCACGCCAACTGACGCCAGCCGCCGGAGCGCGGCACGGTACGAACTCAAATTGCCGCCGGTCATGTCCGCTCCGATTCCGAGCCGTTACTGCCCGCGGAAGACGGCTTGAAACTCTGGCCCGCCTCGGCGGACGGGGCAACCTCGCTCACCGTCACGAAAGGGTTCTCCACGACAATTCCGTTATAGCGCTGATCGGGATTGAGGTCCTCGGAGAGCAGCTTCCGGCATCCGGAACGTTCCGCGGCGGCCACGATCAGTGCGTCCCAATAGCTGATGCCGTAGCGCCTGAGCGTCTCGATGGCCCGTTCGACGAGTTGCGCGTCGATGTCGACGACGGATAACGCCCTGATCGAGTTGACCGCGCTGCTCGCCTCCGCAGCGGTCATCGGATGTCGAATGCGGCGCGTCACCGCGTTGAAGAATTCGCCGAGTACCTGGACGGAGATGAAGCTGCTTTCCGCCAGGATGCCGTGCCTCAGAATCCTTTGCGCCACGGCCTGCTTGGCCGGCTCCGAGGCGTCGTATGCGTACACGGCGACGTTCGTATCGAGGAACTGCCTAGCGACGCTCATGCAGATCCTGTCGAGTCCAGCGGTGAGGCCCCATCGGACGGCTGAGCCGGGCGAACGAGTCATCGAGCGCGCGGACCGCCTGCTCCCGCGCTGCCGCGTCTCGCGCCGCCACCGATTCGAGGTACTCGCGCACCATCGCGGTCAGCGTGGTATTCCGGTCGACGGCGATCTTGCGCACCTGCCGCACGATTTCATCGGCAACGCTCAATGTAATGTTCATTCTGATCGCTCCTGTGGTGGATGGTACCATAATAAGGGTAAGCCATAATACGGTCCGACGAGCGCGTGCGGGAACACCGCTCTACCGCAACGCGCCGCAGCCGTGGCAGAGTATGCGCACCGACTCGACATTGACCCTTGGGAGAGAACATGGCAGCAACGACGAACAGCGAATCAGGCGCCGGGCGGCTGGCCGGCAAGGTGGCGTGGGTGACCGGTTCCTCGCGCGGCATCGGCCGGGTGGTGGCCGGCCACCTGGCGGCCCTCGGCGCACGGGTGGCGATCCACGGCACCAGCCCGACCTCCACGCGCGCCTTCGGCGAGGCCGACTCGCTGGACGCGGTGGCCGCGGAGGTCGCCGAGCAGACCGGCGCCGAGGTGCTGGCCGTGCACGGCGACCTGACCAGCGAGGACACCGTCAAGGCACTGTGCGGGCAGATTCGCGACCGCTTCGGCGCCATCCACATCCTGGTCAACAACGCCGGCGGCGACATCGGCTCCCAGGGCACCACCGGCGAGCGCGCCGGCAAGCCGGCGTCCAACGACGCGCTCGGCATCTCGCTGGCCGACATCCGCACCGTCCTGGACCGCAACCTGCTCACCTGCATCCTGCCGTGCCGGCAGGTGGCGCCGGAGATGGCGGAGCGCGGGCGCGGCTGGATCGTCAACGTAGGCAGCGTCGCCGGCCTGCTCGGGCGCGCCTCGGAGGTGATCTACGGCTGCGCCAAGGCAGCCGTGCACCACTACACGCGTGCCCTCGCCGCCCAGTTGCGCCCGGTCAACGTGAACGTGAACGCCATCGCGCCGGGCGAGATCGTCACGCCGCGCTTCCTGGCCAGCCGCACGCCGCAGGCGGAGCGGCAGGTGGAGAGCGGCAACCTGACCCGCTACGGCTGGCCGGCCGAGATCGCGCGCACCGTGGAGTTCCTGGTCACCGACGACTCGTCCTACATCTCCGGCCAGGTGCTGCGCGTCGACGGCGGCGCCCAGCTCTGGCCCGCCTGACCCGCGCGCCCAAACGAAAAGCGCCCCGCCGAAGCGGGGCGCCTTCACCAGTCGCTCCGTAGGGCGACTCAGTTCTCAAGAACGTCAGTTCTTAAAGAACCACATGTTGGAGTAGTAGTTCATGGTCAGCCACGCTTCCGCCCACGGCGGCAGCACGCGCGGCACGTTGCCCAGGTTGTTGCGCACTACCAGCGGATAGGGCGCCATGCCGACGACGCCGATGGTCCACAGCTTGTCGGCGTGCAGATCGAAGATCTTGGTACGCACGTCGCGGTACTCCTGGCTGCCGAACAGCGTGGACTGCATGTCGGCGCGGCCCAACTGGTACAGCATGGCGAGGTCCTCCGGCGGCGGCTCGCCGATGCGGTCGGCCTCCGGCACGTTGCCGCGTTCGCCGCCCCACCAGGAGTAGAACCGGCCGGCGCCGCGGTGGCCGACACCCAGCATGCCGCCGTTGCCGGACAGGAAGTCGTACATCTCCATGCCCGAGGTGCGGGTGGCGCGCACGTCCATGGTGCCCTCGGTCTCCACCTGGCGGATCAGGTCGCTGTCGAGGGGGTTGAGCTTGATCTCCACGCCGACCGCGGCCCAGTCCTCCTTGACCAGCTCGTGGGTCAGGATCTCCTGCTCGCTCGCACCCTCCGCGCCGGCGTCGTAGGTGAGCGTGAAGCTCATCGGCTCGCCGTTGGACATCAGCCGCAGGCCGTCGCGGTTGCGCTTGTCCAGCCCGAGGGCGTCGAGCATGCTGTTGGCTTCATCGGGAGCGTAGCGGTTGTAGGGGTGATCCTCGCCCCACTCCGACTTGTAGAAGCTCACGTCGGCATTCAGGGTCGCCTGGCGCGGCACGGCCTGGCCGAGCCACACGGTCTCGTTGATCTCCACGCGGTCGATCGCCAGCGACATGGCGCGGCGGAAGTCGACGTTGTTGAACAACTCGCGCTTCACCGGATCGAGATTGTCGAGCACGAAGGTGTAGGTAACGTCGCCGCCGTTGACGTGCGGAACGAGCTTGACCGTGTAGTTGCCGGTGCCCTCGTTCTGCTTCAGCAGGGGGAAGTCGCCGATGGTCATGGCGCCCGCGTAGTCCGCCTCGCCGGCGATCACCTTCAGCTTGTAGGTCTCGGCGTTGACGGTCTGGCTGACGATGCGGTCGATGTAGGGGAGCTGCTGACCGGCCGTGTCGACCGCGTAGTAGAACGGGTTGCGTTCCCAGATGCGCACGGTGGTGGTGTGCTCCTTCCACTTCCACGGGTGCAGCGTCGGCTTGTTCACGTCCTTGGCCGGGCAGCAGAAGGTGTGGTGATTGTTGAACGCCTCCGCCCAGTTGTCGAAGCCCTCCTCCTTGGCCTTGGCGTCGGCGTTCGGGTTGTACTCGATGTGCCACTGCTTGAGCCAGGTGCTCGGCGCAACCACGGTCCAGTCGCTGCCGCGCCAGTGCAGCATGTTCAACACGATGCGCGGATAGGGAACCTTGAAGTCGATCTGCACCGTGTAGTCGTCGATCGCGGTCACGGTGTCCACCTGGCCCGGGTAGCCCCAGGTGTCGATCGACTCGTGGTCATCCATCTTGTACTTCACGAACACGAAATCCTCGGACGTGAGGTCGTCGCCGTTGGACCACTTCATCCCCTCGCGCAGGTAGAGCGTGAAGGTCATGAAATCGTCGCTCAGCTCGTACGCCTTGGCCTGGTCCGCCTCGATCGACCCGTCGAAGTTCATGCGCAGGGGATACTGGCTCCGCTCCGGCGAGTCGGCCAGGTCATTCCACGGGTGGTTGGCGTTGGCGAACACCTCTATGGTGCCGCCGTAGGTGCCGATCTCCTCGAGCGCCTCCAGCACCTTCGGCTCGATCGGCAGGCGCTCGTCCACCGGCGGCAACTCGCCCGCCGCGACCATCGCCGCCAGCATCGGTGCTTCCTTGTACTGGCCACCCATCGCCATGGCGGCTTCGCTGCTGGCGGTGTCTTCGCCTTCGCCACCCGCCCAGGCGGATGGTGCCATCAGAAGTGCCGCGCCTACCAGGACGGGCATCCATTTCGCAGTCTGCATAGCTGCTCCTTTTGATACAGAATTCCCTGCCACCCTATGCCATGCCGGCGGCTCGGTGCAAGATCGACCTGTTCCGGGAGGGCTACTTGTAGGGATCGGCCGCGTCGCGCATGCCGTCGCCCACGAAGTTGAAGCACAGCACCGTGAGCACCACCGCCAGCGCCGGAATCAGCAGCCACGGGTGCAGCGCCACGGTACGGATGTTGGAGGCCTGCTGCAGCGCCACCCCCCAGCTCACCACCGGCGGCTGCAGGCCGATGCCGAGGAAGCTGAGCGCGGTCTCGCCGAGAATCATGCCCGGCACCTCCAGGGTCAGGTGGACGATCAGGTAGCCGAGAAAGTTGGGCAGCATGTGCCGCACGATCACGTTCAGGCGGGTGGCTCCGCTCACGCCGGCGGCGGTCACGTAGTCCTCCTCGCGAAGCTGCAGGATCTTGCCGCGCACGATGCGCGCCAGCCCGGTCCAGCCGATGATCGACAGGATCACGGTGATCAGGAAGTAGCGCCGCAGCGGCGACCAGTCGATCGGGATCGCGGCCGCCAGCGACATCCACAGCGGGATGGTGGGCAGCGACTGCAGGAATTCGATGGCGCGCTGGATCGCCATGTCCACCGATCCGCCGATGAACCCGGACAGCCCGCCGAGCAGACAGCCGAGCACGAAGCTCATGGCGACGCCGAGCAGGCCGATGGAGAGCGAGATGCGGGCGCCGTGGATGATGCGCGACAGGATGTCGCGGCCGAGCTGGTCGGTGCCGAACAGGAACATCACGCCCGGTTCCTCGACCCCGAACAGGTGCCTGCTGGCCGTGAACAGGCCCAGCACCTTGTACTCGTCGCCGCGCACGAACAACCTGATCCGGTGCCGCTGCCCCGGGTCGATCTGGTATTCCATCAGCAGCGTCTCGGGGTTGCGCTGCCGGGTCAGGCCGTAGATGAACGGCGCCTGCAATCTGCCCTCGTGCAGGATGCGCACGCGCGTCGGCGGCGCCATGGAAAAGTCGGTACGGCTGGCTATCCTGTCGTACGGCGCTGCGAAGCCGGCGAACGCCGCGGCAACGTAGAGGATCGCCAACACGAACCAGGCGACCACGGCCAGGCGGTGCTTGACGAACTTGCGCCGCATCAGCGTCCAGCTCGAGGCGACGTAATACTGTTCGGCGGCGTCCGCGAGCTGCTCGGCGGTGGTTACCTGATCGGCCATGTCAGTTCTTCTGCTCGAAGCGGATGCGCGGGTCGACCACGACCAGCAGCATGTCCGATATCAGCGTGCCCACCATGGTCAGCATGCCGAGCATCAGGATCACGCTGCTGGCCAGGTACATGTCCTGCTGGCGCAGCCCGTCCAACAGCATGGGGCCGATGGTAGGCAGACTCAGCACGATCGACACCAACGCCTCGCCCGACACAATGCCCGGCAGCAGGTAGCCGATCGCACTGATGATCGGGTTGATGGCGATGCGCACCGGGTACTTGAACAGGATGTGCCGTTCATCGACGCCCTTGGCGCGCGCCGTGATCACGTATTGGCGGGAGAGTTCGTCGGACAGGGAGCTGCGCAGGATGCGGATCAGCCCGGCGGTGCCGGCCGTGCCGATCACGATCAGCGGCACCGGCAGGTGCTTCATCAGGTCCCAGACGCGCGCCAGGCTCCACGGCGCCGCCAGGAACTCGGGCGAGAACAAGCCGCCGGGACTCCACCCGAACAGGCGCAGGGTAACGAACATCAGGATCAGCGCCAGCAGGAAATTGGGGGTCGCCAGGCCGATGAACCCGAACACGGTGCCGGCGTAGTCGCCGACCGAGTAGGGATGGGTGGCGGAGTAGATGCCGATCGGAACGGCGATGATGTAGGTGATGATCAGCGTGCCCAGCGACAGGATCACCGACAGGGTGAGCCGTTCGGCGATCAGGTCCGCCACCGAGTCGTTGAACGCCATCGACTCGCCCAGGTCGCCGCGCAGCACGATGTTGCCGATCCACTTCAGGTACTGCTCGTGCACCGGGCGGTCGAACGCGTAGCGCTCGTACAGGGCGCGCATCATCGCCTCGTCCACCGCGATGCCGCGCTGCTGCATCATGTGCACGAAGGTGGTGACGTAGTCTCCCGGCGGGAGCTGGATGATCATGAACGCCACCAGCGACAGCACCGCCAGCGAAAGCACCATGTAGAGCACCCGGCGGACGATGTACTGCGTCATCAGCGCAGATAGTGGGCCATGCCCGCCGCACTTGTCCACCAGCCGGAGGCGGTCCGCGGGCGGCGGGAAGACGCGCTTCAGGCGAGGCCGATGGCGCGCAGCAGGGTTTCCTGCACGGTCAGCTCGTGGTCGAGCGAGCGCTCCGGCGGAGCACCACGTAGTCCTCAACCGCGTCCCTGAACGACGCGGCGAGATCTGCTACCGTGGTGCCAACGCGCCACGCCCGCCGAGTCAAAGGGGTTGGCCTGACGCGGACGCTGCCGATCAGAGGATAACTCGTGAACGAGACGCCGCAGGAGCGCCCTCTCGTGTTCGTGATCGGAGACAACATTGACCGGGCCCGGCTGGTGCGCTAAATTGACGCACCATGAAGACTGCCAGCGTTCGCGACGTGCAACACAATCTGAATCGGGTGCTCCGCTACCTCGAGCACGATGAGGAGGTGAGCATCACGCGACGTGGTCGAGTAGTTGCGAAACTGGTGCGGGCCGAACCCGCTGTGGTACCGGTCGAACACCCCGACTACCTGGCTCGAGCCAGAACCATCTTCGCTCATCCCGCCGGGCCGCTACTCAGTCGCGTCATCGATGCCGATCGCGAGGAGAGGTGACCGATTTCTATCTGGATACGAGTGTTCTGGTAAAACTCTACTACCCGGAACCCGAATCCCAACGCGTTCAAGCCTGGGTGGGGCGCTACCGAAGAGCTCTTCCCTATACTTCGCTTCACCAGCTCGAACTGAACAACGCCTTGGCGCTCAAGCAGTTTCGAGGCGAGATCGATGCTGCTCAGGTTCGCCAATGCCAGGCTGCCGTGGAGGCAGATCTGGAGTCTGGTGCTCTGTTTCGACCTGTGTTGGACTGGGCGGAGATTTTCACGGTAGCAACTCGCCTCGCCAACCGCTACACGGCCCAGGTCGGCGCGCGCTCGTTGGATGTCCTGCACGTCGCCGCCGCCGGGGCGGCCTCCTGCGGTGGGTTCTTCACCAACGACCCACGGCAGGCTCAACTCGCCCAGAGGGCAACGCTCACCGTCGAGAGCCTGTAGAGCGAGATTGCGACCACGACGGGGAGCGGAGCGCTGGCACAGCGGCCACCGGAATCGACCAGGCCACCTTCGACCGGCTCAAGCACTCTGACGGCGGCGCAACCCACTCTATCAGCCCACCGGCGTTGTGCGACGGCAGAGCAGCAACGGAACCCGTACAGGAGCAAGCATGACCCAATCTACAACCGTATATCCGTTGTCGGCGGTGCGGGCCCTGGCGCTGCATGCACAGGGGTTAGGCGAACCGCTGCGGCGGGGCGGGCGGCCATCGGTGGAGGACGTGTATGACGCCATCGAGCGGGTTGGGTGGGTGCAGATCGACACCCTGCAGGTAGTGCGGCGGGCGCAGTACCTGACCCTGTGGAGCCGGCTCGGCACCTACGATCCGGCCCACCTCGACCGGCTGCTGTTCGACGGCGGCAGCGGCGGACCGGACAACGGGCGGCGGCTGTTCGAGAACTGGATGCACGCGGCCTGCATCATTCCGCTGACCCACTACCGCCTGGCGATGCCGATGATGCGCCGGCGCGCGGAGGGCCGCAGCGGCTGGCACCGCAGGTGGGTGCGCGACCCCGCCCGTGCCCGGCTGCTGCGGCAGGTGATGGCGCGCATCGAGGCCGAAGGGCCGCTCCGTCCGGCGGACATCCGCACCGAGAAGAAGCAGCCCGGCACCTGGTGGAACTGGGACGACGCCAAGATCGCCCTGGAACACCTGTACGACACCGGCGCGCTGGCCATCTGCAACCGGGTCAACTTCCAGCGCGTGTACGACCTGCGCGACCGCGTGCTGCCGGCGTGGGTCGACCGCCACGAGCCGTCCCGCGAGGATGCACTGGGCGCACTGTTGGAGATTTCGAGCCGGGCGCTCGGCGCCTGCAGCGCCGCCCAGGTGGCACACTACTTCCATGCCAAGCAGGCCGACGCCCGGCCGCTGGTCGACCGGCTGCGGGCCGAGGGCCGGCTCGTCACCGTAACGGCGCGGCTGGCCGACGGCGCCGATCACGAACTGGTGGTGCGCCGCGACAACCTGGAGCTGCTGCAGCGCGCCGCGGACGGCGACCTGCGTCCGCGCCGCACCACCTTCCTGAGTCCGTTCGACAGCCTGTTCTGGGCCAACGGGCGCGACCTGCAGGTGTGGCGGTTCCGGCAGGTGCTGGAGTGCTACAAGCCCGGGCCGCAGCGCGAGTGGGGCTACTTCTGCCTGCCGATCCTGGACCGCGACCGCCTGGTGGGCCGCTTCGACCCGAAGCTGGAGCGCGCCACCGGCCTGCTGCGGCTCAAGAGGCTCTACCTGGAGCCGGGGGTCCGGCCAAGCGCCCGCCTCGCCACCTCCGTGGCGCGCGCCATGCGCGACTTCATGCGTTTCCACGCCGCCGACGACCTCGCCGTCGAGCACTGCGATCCGCCGTGTTTCCGCGCGAAGCTGACATCAGCACTTT
This sequence comes from Spirochaetia bacterium, assembly GCA_965208575.1. GTDB lineage: Bacteria > Spirochaetota > Spirochaetia > SZUA-6 > Bin103 > Bin103. The sequence goes on from CBDBOV010000006.1 coordinate 114,483, forward strand.
GATTCGCTGCCACACGGGCCACTTCCGCACTGCACCGATGAGGGCCGATGGTAAGCGTCCGCGCCTACAACGGACGCGACGGACTGCACCGAAATCCTCCGATTCCGCCGGGACATCGACCGTACTGCGGCACTTGCGACGCCATTAGAATGATGGCTGCCATTTGCTTATATTCAGTTCCGTAGGATGATGCGCCGGATGACCCGAACTAGATCAGGACTGCCGTCACCGGTCAGTACCGGTGCGAATCAGGTAGTGTACAGAAGCCAAAGACCGGCGATTCGGACAGACGGCGCCAGATCACGTGCGTCATCTTATGGCCTCTCGAACGCATCAATCCAGTGCTCGACGATCAAGCTCAGGCATGGAAACTCTCTCCTTGATCCGGTAATCCACACCGCTAACGCGCTCACCCCCGTAGGACCCACAAGATGCCACCAATACCTATACCGGATCCGTCCTTTCTCGATACGTGCGAGTACCTGGGTACGTTCTCCGGCGAAAAACGTTGGCGTTCTCATGATCGAAAGCGGTTGTACACATGGGATTCTTTACATGGAGAAATCGAGGTCTTCAATAGACGAGGCAAGCACTTGGGGGCTCTTGACGCTATCTCTGGGAATCTTAGGAAAGATGCCGTTAAAGGACGTCGGATAGATGTCTAACTTTCTCGACAGGTGCCTATCAGGTGACGCTCTCGTTGAAGACATAGATGATTACATAGATGACTGGCATCAAGGTGACAGTGATCAGTCCTTGCACGAGTTCTTGGGCATGACTCCCAGCGAGTACCGTTTGTGGGTGAAGGATCCGAACTGTCTTCCGTACATCGTGAGTGCACGTGTACGAGGGCATGAATTGACCGAATCCTCCGAACGGCAGGATGAACTAGCATTCGCGGCGAGATCAGATCGTCTTCGCGGTATTCCGAAGAAATTGATCGCATGGTTGAAGGACGAAGGATTATGGGAATAGAATTTACTCCGGAGACCAACATAGCACGAAGAATCGTCGACAAATACTCTCTTTCTCCTCCGGTCGACATCAAGTCCATGGTTGAGTCGCATGCGCGACTTACCTTTGTGCCAATACCGTTTGACGGTATAGACGGCATTTCCCTGAACTTGAAGACTATAGGAAGGTCAACGCATGTCATTGTGAATAGCATGATCGCTTCTGCAAGGCAACGATTCACGATGGCTCATGAGCTAGGTCATATACTGATTCCGTGGCATGTGGGATCAGTCTTGATTGACCAAGTTGCTCCTGAATCTCCTCAGAGGTCAAGCTACTTTACTCCCGACAGTTGGACCATGGAGACTGAGGCGAATGCATTTGCCGCGGAATTGTTAATGCCATACTCGTGGATAAACAGACAGCTCTCAACCACGGGTGACCTCTCAAGGATCCACCGAGACATATCAGTATCCTGCAGAACGTCGGCACTATCGGCAGCCATTCGACTATCGCAATTCCTTCCCAAGAGAATCGTCTATGCAGCCGAGCGTGATGGACTAGTTGAGTTCTCGGGTACGACTGAGGGCACGATTGCAAGTCCACTCGGAAAGGGTTCTGCATTCCCTATGAATCCATTTGCCTATAGCGATCAACATTATGTGTCATCGATGCATCAACGACGACTTCATTGGTGGAGATTGCCGGAACACATCCATATAGATGTTTCCGATGATCGAACTTGGAGAAATATCCTCGATCACATTCTTCAAGACATCGGTCTCGGTACGCAAGAGATCGCGAGGATGAAGATGTCAATCAGTGGTGTTGTAGGATCCGCAAACAATCGGTGCAAAAACAAGCACTGTGTGAGCGAAATAGTCTCTTCCTGCGTGCAAAGACTAAGTGACCGTAACCGCTATCGAGACCTAGTCGGACACAGAGATTTCTATGCGTTTATCCAAAAACGAGCCATGGATATTGCAAACAGAAATGAGGCTTGAAGTCCATGTGAGTTGGTCGGATGACCAGCGCGCCGCCTGGTCATCGACAACAGCCAGGGAGTCTTCCTAATGCGCGAGCCGGTTCTGCTTTTCGATCTTGGCAATACCCTGGTCGAGACTTTCGGCCGGGGGGTCCATGCCAGTCCTGCAGGAGTCGATCCGCTTGGCCGGGGAGGCGCTCGGCGCGGCCGGCCACCTGGTTTCCTCCCGGCGCCGAAGTGGAGCGCCGGGTGGCGGAGGAAACTCGCACCGCGCACAACTATCGGGTGCGCCCGCTGCACCGGCGCCTGGTGCGCATCTTTCGCGTGCACGGCGGTGCCTACAGTGACACCATGCGCGCCATGAGCCGCGCGTTCATGGGACCCATCTTTGCCACGGCGCGCCGCTACGACGATACGCTCGACGCGCTGCCCTCATGGCGTCGGGTGGGCCGCTTCGACCCGAAACTGGAGCGCGCCACCGGCCTGCTGCGGCTCAAGAAGCTCTACCTGGAGCCGGGGGTCAGGCCGAGCGCCCGGCTGGCCACCTCGGTGGCGCGCGCCATGCGCGACTTCATGCGTTTCCACGCCGCCGGCGACCTCGCCGTCGAGCACAGCGAACCCTCCGACTTCGGCGCCCGGCTTACGGCGGCCCTGTAGCTCCCGCGGCGCGCAGCCCCGACCCTCTACGAGCGCGCGTCGCCGTCCCTTTCCGTCGGCGGTGCTCCGTAGTAGGTCTCGATCACCTCCTCGATGTCCGGGGCGACGATGCTGAAGTCATTGATCCGCATGAGGCGCGAAAGCCGCGAGATGAGCTCCACCGAGTCGTGCCGATGGTGGTCGAACTCGAGACAGATCCTGCTGTCTTCCGCCGACCGCAGCCGGCAGCCCGGTATGTCGATGGCGGGAACGGCGTCGTCGGTCAGCACGTACACCAGCTTGTAGGGAGCGAGCTTGCGGGTGATGTTCGCGAGCCGGTCGTCCTCCACGATGCGGCCGTGGTTGATGACGATGATGCGCTCGCACAGCTTCTCGATGTCGGACAGGTCGTGGGTGGTCAGGACGACGGTCGTGTGGTAGGCGCGGTTCATCTCCCGGATGAAGGTCTGAATCTTCTTCTTGCCGACGATGTCGAGACCGATGGTCGGTTCGTCCAGGAACAGCAGCTTGGGGGCGTGCAGGAACGCGCCCACCAGGTTGCCGCGCATGCTCTGGCCGAGCGAAAGCTGGCGCACCGGCTGGTCGACAATCTCGTCGATGTCGAGCAACTCGGCGAAGATGCCCATGCGCTCGGTGTAGTCGGCGTCGCTGATGTCGTACATGCGCTTGAGCAACTCGAACGTCTCTCCTAGCCGGATGTCCCAGTACAGTTGGCTGCGCTGCCCGAAAACAACCCCGATGTCCTCCGCCAGCTCGCGCCGCTTCCTCGGCAGCTCCAGGCCGTTCACCGCGACGGTGCCCGCCGACGGATGCAGGATGCCGCACAGCATCTTGATGGTGGTGCTCTTGCCGGAGCCGTTCGGACCGATGTAGCCGATGATCTCGCCCTGCTCGACGCTGAACGATACGTCCTTGACCGCCTCGATGGAGCGAATGTCAGGGAACAGCATCCCCTTCACCGCGCCGGCCAGGCCCTTCTTCTTCTGATTGACCTTGAAGGTCTTGGAGATGCGCCTGGTCTCAATGATGCTCATCTTGGCTGATCCTTTAGTGTCCGGCGCTCTCGTAGTACCTGAGCCCGAGACGGAAGAACAGGTAGGACCCCACGGTAAGTACCACGGCCATGACCGCCATGGCGACGAACACCCCGGCGCCGGCCACCAGGCCGTCCTCGATACCCAGCACCGCCGACGCCGGGTAGAAGGCGACGAAGCCGGTTGGTATCAGGAACGTGAGGATGAACTGCATCAGCCACGGGTAGACGGTCAGCGGGTAGCGCCCGATGTCGTTCATCAGCGACGCCGAGAACTCCTTGAGGGACTCGCGGTTGCGCCACCAGAAGCAGGTCGTCGAGCCGACCAGGTAGAGCGCGCCGCGGATGATGCTGCACAGCAACAGGAGCAGCACCAGGCCGGTCACGTTGCCGGCCGTGGCAGTGAAGCCCATCTCGGCCAGGCTGTAGACAATCATCACCAGCGCCAGGATCGGGTTGGCCAGGTCCATGTAGTTGACCCCACGCGAGACGTGCAGCCACAGCGTGTCCAGGGGGCGTACCAGCAGCAGGTCGAAATCGCCGCGCAAGATAACGCGGCCCATGTACCAGATCGGTTGCGCCACCACCAGCACGATGCCGTGGGTCATGAGATTGAAGCTGTACAGGAACGACACCCCGGCGACGTCCCAGTCGCCGATCGCCTGAAATTCCGTGAACATCACCCGGATCACGAAGAAGCCGGTTACGGCGGTGGTCAGATTCATCAGGAAGATGTTCTGCAGGTAGACCGGGTACTCGATGAGGCGGATCAACGACAGCTTGGTATAGAACAGGCTGACGCGGAGGTGCCGGGCGAGGGTGCTCATCATCCCCCCTGCACCACGATCTTCTTCTTGACCAGGTTCCACATCATGGCGGCACAGAGCACGCCCACGGCAATCCACAGGAGCTGGGTCGCGAGCCCTTCGAAAATCTCTGCGCGCGAGAACTTGCCGATGTAGATGCCGAGCGGGAACTGGTAGATATAGATGAACGGCAGGAACGACGAGATGCGCTGGAACCACTCCGGAAAGAACCAGATCGGCACCACGCTGCCGGACAGGAACACGACCGTCGCGCGCACGACCAGGCCGAAGTTGCCGAAGTCCATGTACCAGATCGAGGTGAGTCCGACCATGTAGCTGATCGAGGTCATCAGCACGTAGCTGAAACCGAGACTGACCAGGAACCACAGGAACAGCGGCCCGCTCGCCGGCAGCGGGACGGCAATCAGCAGCGACGCAACCACGACCAGCGGCACGCCCCGAATGAGCAGCCGGCTCACCGCGGCGCCCAGGTCGTCGGCCACCCACGCCGCCCAGAGGTGCATCGGGCGGATCAGGTCGATGCTGATGCTGCCGTTGTAGATGCGCTCGTTGATCTGCTCGGGCAGGTCGGAAAACAGCAGTTGATTCATCGTCTGGGCGGCGATCAGGTACACCAGCATCTGGCCCAGGGTTACGGCGCGCGCGGTCTCCTGGTCGCCGTACAGGGCCTTCCACAGGAACGACATGCCGACCACCACGACGAAGCTGGTCAGAACGAGGAACGCCACCTCCGTTCGATACTCGAGGCTCGACAGGAATCGCGTCTTGACTATGTGCCCGTAGAGCCGCGGCCGCATCGCGGGAATGTAGCGAGACTCGTCCACGCCGGCAACCGACATCGGCCGCCGCGGGCCGCCGCGGCTGCCGCGTTCCTGCACGGTCCGGCGCGGCCAGGGCAATCACGCCGGCCGATGGCGCGCAGCAGCGCCGGTGGTGGGGCTTGGGGTGCTTCGGTGGTTCGGTGACGGCGCCGCGCGTTATCCGGGAGCCGCCGATGCTGTTCCTGACCATCACCGTCTACAGCCTGAACGTGCTTCGGTCGGATGCGTTGCTCGATCTCGGCAACTTCGCGTACAGTCGGGCACTCCGATGCGCGAACCGGTTCTGCTGTTCGATCTTGGCAATACCCTGGTCGAGTACTTTCGGCCCGGCGGGTTCACGCCGGTCCTGCGGGAATCGATCCGCCTGGCCGGGAAAGCGCTGGCCGAGGCCGGCCACCCGGTTCCTCCCGGCGCCGAAGTGGAGCGCCGGGTGGCGGAGGAGGATCACACCGCGCGCAACTACCGGGTGCGCCCGCTGCACCGGCGCCTGGCGCGCATCTTTCGGCTGCACGGCGGGGCCGACAGTGACATCATGCGCGCCATGAGCCGCGCGTTCATGGAACCCATCTTTGCCACCGCGCGCTGCTACGACGATACGCTCGATGCGCTGTCCTCGTGGCGGCGGCGCGGCTACCGGATCGGCATCCTGTCCAACGCGCCGTGGGGCACGCCGCCGTGGGCGTGGCACGAGGAGCTGGCGCGGCACGGACTGGCCGAGCGCTGCGACCTGGCCCTGTTCTGCGGCGAGGTGGGGTGGCGCAAGCCCGCCCTCCCGCTGTTCCGCGCGGCACTGAACCACTTCGCCTGCCGCCCCGAGGACTGCGTGTTCGTCGGCGACGACCCGCGCTGGGACGTGTACGGCGCGCGGCGGGCGGGCATCACGCCGCTGCTGATCGACCGCACCGGTGCCGGTGCACATGGCGCGCAGCCGGACTTGCGTTCGCTCGCCGACCTGGAACCGGTGCTGGCGCGCTGGGACGGCGCCGGCGGACGCTCCACCGGAGCCGGGCCGGCGGCCGGTACCGAGGCGACCGGCGGCGGCGGACGCGGTACCGGAACCGGGGCGGCGGGCGCCGCCGGCGCGGGTGGTGCCTGAACCGGTGCCGGCGCCGTCTCCGGCGAAGGCGCCGCGACCGCGGGACGCGGCTGAACCGGCGCGGGCCATGGCCTCCAACCGCAGCACGGAGAACGGCGCACTGCGCGCGGGAGTCCGCACGGAAGCCCGCACGGGAGTCCGTACGGACTCCCGCACGGATCTCCGCACGCACCTGCGCACGGAGCTGATCGACCTGACCCGCGCGCTGGTGCACGTGCCGAGCTCGGCGGCGCATCCGTCGGCGATCGAGCGCGGCCTGGAGTTGCTGCGCGGCCGCCTGCGGCCGCTGGCCGGCGTGCGCATCGACGAGCATCTGTGCGAAGGCGTGCCGTCGCTGGTGGTGCTGCCGGCGGCGGTCGAGACGCCGTCGATCCTGCTGGTGGGGCACGTCGACGTGGTCGACCACGGCTCGCGGCGCCATTACCGGGCGCGGGTGCGCGACGGGCGCATCTACGGCCCGGGCGCCGGCGACATGAAAGGGTCGTTGGCGATCATGGTGTCGCTGTTCGGGGAGCTGGTAAGCCGCCATCCGGAGGTGCCGCTCGGCCTGGCGGTCACCGCCGACGAGGAGCGCGGCAGCCAGCACGGCACCCGCTACCTCCTGGACCAGGGACTGTCCTGCGACCTGGCGATCCTGCCCGACGGCGGCTCGATCGACACCGTGGTGGTGGCGGAGAAGGGCCTCTTGCACGTGGAGGTGGTGTGGCGCGGCGCCTCCACCCACGGCGCCTACCCGTGGACCGGCAACAACCCGGTGGACGGCATGCTGCACGACTTGGCCAGGATGCGCGAGCGGTTCGCCGCGCTCGCCACCGACCGGCCCGACCACTGGCACCCCACCTCTACCGTCACCACGCTGGAGTCGGAGAGCAAGTCGGTCAACCGCGTACCCGAGTTCGCGCGCGCCGGCGTCGACGTACGCTTCACGCCGCCGTGGACGGTGGCGACCATGCTGCGCGAAGTGCAGGCCTGCCTCAGCCCGGGCGCGGAGCTGTCGCTGCCCAACGTGACCGAGTGCACCCGCATGACCGTGGACGCCGACTTCCGCGCCATCACCGAGCAGGTGCTCGGCACTCCGCTGCAGGAAATGCGCACCGCCGGAGCCAGCGATGCGCGCTTTTTCTCCGCGCAAGGCATCCCGGCCATCCTCAGCCGGCCGGTGGTGGGCAACGTGCACCGCGTCGACGAGTGGATCGACATCGGCTCGATGCTGCAGTACTACCGTATCCTGCACACCTTCATCTCCCGGCGCCTGCACCTGTCCTGAACCGCCTCAACCGGGACACTTTCGCCGCACGCGGCAATGGCGATCACAGCGCGATCGGGGTCTCGCGTTCAGATAAACACCGCGGGCGATACCCCGAACCTCCGGCTGAGCGCCCTAACCTGCCGAATGTTCAATTGCCGGCGGCCGCGAAGCACCTCAGACACCACACCCTGACTGCCGATTTACGGCACGTTGGACTGCGTGAGCCCGTGCTCGCCCATCAGGTACTCAAGCACGGCAACGGGATTTCCGGATGGCTCGGGATCATGCTCGCGCTCGTAGCTGTCTACTAGCGTGAGTTTCCTAGTTATTTCGGGTGGCTGGTAGTTTGAGTGGATAAGTCATTTTAGGATAGCAAGTTACTCGCTATCCTGTCGGACGGGGCTTGTATACACTGACCGTGGTGCTGTCAGGGATGGGCGTGTCGGTATACGTCAAGTAGGCGGCACAGTTTGTCTTGCAGGGACGACCGTTCAGAGAGCACGTATTGAGCCCGGTAGCGCCCTCTGGTGGCCGGCTCAGGCGCGGCGTAGAGGTTGACCACTTCGGTCACGCCGCTGAGTTCCGTCAGTAGTTGCTCGATGGTAAGGAGTTGTCCGCCGTCGGCCGCCTTGCGTTGCAGCAGCGAACTCAGCAGCAGTGCCAACACACAATAGAACACGTGTACGCGCAGCTTCTGATCGGTCCAGTGGAAGGTCGGCGAGAAGCTCACCCAGTGGGGATTCTTCATCTGCTTGAACGCCCGCTCCACGTGATGTTGAGCGCGGCTGGCCAAGATGATCTCCTGGTCGCTCCACGACTCGTTGTCGGTGCACAGGATGCGTTTGCCCAAGCGCCGGCGTTGCAAGCGCTGGTACGCTGCCCAATCGGTGCGAAATCGAAAACTGAGCACGCCGTCGGATTCGCTGATCTGAACCTTGAGAATCTGCTTTACGTACTGACCCGAGGTGATCGTGTCGAAATGCTTCTGCAAGGATGCTCTGCTGTAGCCTTTGCCCTTTGCTCCCGGTAGCTGGCTGCGCGCCAGCTTGCTGCGCAAGGCGCGCAACGCAGCGCGCTTCTTGCGCAACGCGTGGTTGATCCCAGCCAGCTGCCCGTCCAGCAACCGGCGACTGTTGGTGACCACCACGGTGCGGCGCTCACCCCAGATCACCTTGTCGCTGCGGTAAGCGGTCACCCCGGCCAGCCGTGGGTCAGTGAAGGAGTGAAACCTGCCGGCGGGAACCGCCAGCAGATCCTCGTGCTGAGTCACGGTCAAGGAGGTGACGAAATGGTATGGGCCGGCTTGCAGCGCCTCGATATTCGCTCTCGAGGTGTTGCCGCCATCGAACACCAGCGTGACATCTTCGCAGTCCTGGGCCAACTGCTTGCAGCGGCTGATCAGCGTCTCGATCAAGCTCGAGAACATCGCGGCGTCATTCTGATTTCCCGGATACGGGTGTGAGAGCAGCGGAATGTGGTAGTCGCAGCTTACCAGGAGTGCCAAGCCCAGGATCCGCAGATCGGCGCGTTTGCTTTTCGCGTGGCCACGTTGTGCCAGTGCACTGACGGTGCGACTGTCGATGAACGTATCGAAGTTGGTCGCATCGAAGATGAGCGGTCGCAGATCGATCCGGTAGTGGTCGATCACCCGCTGCGCCAGTTGTTGCTCAATCGCGCCGATGGCAGCGCTGTCGAGCATGTTCATGTGATCCCAGAATCGCTGACTGGCGAGCGAGCGCTGTGCAGCGGGGAGCAGCCGATTCAACACCGTGCGTCGATACCACTGGTACAGAGAAGCCTTGCTGGAGGCGGCCACACAACGGTTCAGCGCCGCCACCAGCAGATACTGTCCGCAGGACAGTCCTTGGTCTCGCTTGGGGACCTGGGTATCGATAAGGCCCACCACATCCAACTCTTGGGCGATCTGCCAGAGCGCGGCCAACGCACCGAACTGAATGACCTTCGCCTTTGCCGGTCGGGTGGGAGCCTCACGGAGGCGCTGGAGCAACTTCTCTGCGCTGCCGAGATGTTCGAGGACGATGGGACGTGGTTTGCCGTTGACGCGTCTGGACTCGACGATCTGCCAGTAGGTGTGCCCGCGGGAGACCTTTTTCTGGAGGGTGGCCACTGCAATCAGTGTATACACTTAGTACGGAGACAGTCAAGGAGAACCGGCATGAGTGGGTCGGAAGGATCGAAGAGGGGATACTTCGAGTAGTATTGAGGAAGCTGTCCGGCACGGCGCTCGATATATTCAGTGTATACACTGATCCTCTCAAGAGGAGAGTCCACTTCCGTGAACCTATCTTGTTTCATGGTAACAACTTATCTGGATGAACCAGAGAATCCCGCGGTCAAATCAACGGGATAAGTAGGAAGGTCAGGCTAGGCTGCCAAGCGTCTCCATCAGCGAAGCCCACAGGTGGTCCTCATTCTCGCCGAACTCGTCGGTGACGCTGTCCAGAAGCGAGCGAAGCTCACGGTACGCTTCCTCCGTATGCGGCACGGCGAGCGTCTCACCGATCTTCGGCCATGCCTCGGACAGGTTTTGGAGTTCGCGAATCATGCCTTCTACTCCTTCCAGGACCCTCTGTCATACTCGGCGTGCGTCAGAGCTCCAACCTCGAACAGATCGCGGACGCGGCACGGGGGCTATGCGACACCTTCTGCTGGATCCGTACCACACCGTGCGATGAAGCGGTGCACAACACGTGCCCTGCGGATCTTCATCGGTTCGCGGCCGACTGCCGCGCCTACAACGCCATAGCCGATTCGGTTATGCGTCGGTGCGCGTTCCGAAACTCGATCTGTCCAGCTTCACGTGCACCATGGGGCCGGATCTGTACGCAGACCATGTGCACTTTCATCCCCACATTTAGGCATCTCAGGCGGCTCTCATCGCCGGGTGGTTTTGGGCTGCTACCCCAGGTACATCAAGCCACTCCCTACAGCGTCGTAGACAATCTCCCGGTGACGAAGGGACTCAACTTGCGGAGCAACCTCGACGATGGACGTGCTGACGAATACCTGCCGTTCTCCCTCCATGATTTCGTCTTCAACCAGTTCGTGTTGTGTTCTACGAGATCAACAAGATCATCATGAGGGACCAGATACCAAGTTTCATCCACCGGGAAGTTCATGAACAAGCCACGACCAACATACTTCTTATCGATGGTGACACGCCCCTTTAGCCCGAAGTTCCAGAGCGGGAATCTTGTTAATTCGTTATTGATCTGAAAATTGCGCTCAACAGCCGATGTCCGTTACTGGCTACACTTGGGCGCTGACCTCCAGGAGATCGAAACAGCGCTGCTGCAGCGCGGTCGGTTCGCTGTGCATGGTGAACGTGGCGCCGCTATCCACTATCCGCACGCGGTTGGCCGTCAGCGTCCCCAACTCGCTCATCAGGCTGCGAAAGCTGTGCACCGGCAGACCGTCGTCGGTACGCTTGCTCGCCGCCTTCCGGTGTGCGGCCGGTGAGCGTTCCGCCGGTTGCACCACCGACTCGCGCAGCGCCTCGCCGGCGGCGCGGTCGTGGTCGTCGAACAGCACCGGCGCCAGCTTGCTGCGCATGTGCCACTCCACGTAGTAGGCCAGCATGCACAGGAACACGTGCGCCCGCACCCGGTCAGCACTGCGGTGATAGATCGGTCGCACCTTCAGATCCACCGTTTTCATGCTGCGGAAGGCGCGCTCCACCTTGGCCAGATCCTTGTACGCCGTCACCGTCTGCTCGGCGTCGAACAGCTCCGGCTCCACGTTGGAGCGCACGATGTAGAGCCCGTCCAGTTCTTCCTCGGCCGCGATCTTGTCCAGGTCACGCACGAACGAGAACGAGTCGTCGGTGATGGTGGTGGTGAAATGCTTGCCCACCTTGTAGTGGTTGATCACCTTGCCCACCCGCAGGCCGATCGCGGCGGCGCCGCGCAGCGGCTTTTTGGCGCGCTGCGTGGCCGTCACGATCGGCGTCAGTTCCTCCTCCGTGGAGGCCAGCAACTTCTGCCTCTTGCGCTGCCGTTGCTCGGCCAGGATCGGGTTGCGGCACACGATCAGCCGCTCGCCGGGGAACTCGGGTGAGCTGATCTCCGCCAGGTCACGCTCGTCGAACATGGTCTGCGCCACTTCGCCGGCCTCGATCAGCTTGCGGATGGTGGGCGCCCGCAGGGTCGTGATCCAGCGCAGGCCGTCGATCCCCTGCAGGTCCTCGCGGATGCGCGCGCCGGTGAGCATGCCGCGGTCGCCGACCAGCACGACGCGCTGCAAGCCGAAACGGTTGCGAATCTTGTCGACCTGAGCGGCGACCGTCTTGGGGTCACTGGTGGAGCCCTCGAATACCTCGACGGCGATGGGACAGCCGTCTGCGGTACACAGCAGGCCGAACACGATCTGCAAGGTGCCGCGTTTGCCGTCGCGGCTGTGACCACGGCGCGCCAACGGGCAGGTGTGGCCATGGAAGTAACTGGAAGTCAGGTCGTACAACATGAGCGTGTTGTCATGCAGATGGCGCTTGGCCAAGCGCTGCTCGATGCCGTGCTGGCGAGCGAGCAGCCAATCCATGGCGGCATACAGCTCATTCTCGTCGACGGCTCCCAACTGCAGCAGGTGGCCGAGGGAGGAGACGGCGCTTTCGGGGTTGAGGCCGCGAGCGGTGGCGAGTTTGGAGCGAGCGTCGACGACGCGAGCGACGATCATGGCGACGACCAGGTCGCGTTCACGGGAGGCGGGACGAGCGACGAGGGAATGGAGGGAGAGCTTGCGGAGGGAACCGAGGACGGCGGCGACGTGGCCGTGGGGATAGCTGCGCAAGATGGAGAGCAGTTCGTTGGGAGAGCGCAGAGCGATACCGCCGTTGAGGAGGACGCGCAAACCCTCGACGAGGTGATCGGGCCACTTGGAGAGGTTGGCGATGGTGCGTTTTTTGACCTTGCCGTGCTGGCGGAAGGACTCGCGGAGGAGGACGGCCGGGGGAGAGTTGCGGTTGGGGACGGTGTCGATGTACATGGGCACCCTACGGAGGGAATGGTAGATCATTTAATAATTACATGTCAACCAGATGAGAGAAAATTAACGCTGAACCACAGGACTATTTACATGGACACGATTTACACCCATGAACACGCTAATTCCTGTAATAGGAAACAGTTACAAGAACGGCCTCTCAAACCTCGGTTTAGCTGGACCCGCAATGTCTGATCTCCATCTATGTGATAGGCGAGAAAGTCAGCACCCTGCCAATCATCGTTCAACTTGATGCAGTTGAAACCATATTCAGCTAGCGTGAGTTTCCTAGTTATTGCGGGTGGCTTGCAGTCTGAGTAGATAAGTCATTTTAGGATAGCAAGTTACTCGCTATCCTGTCGGACGGGGCTTGTATACACTGACCGTGGTGCTGTCAGGGATGGGCGTGTCGGTATACGTCAAGTAGGCGGCACAGTTTGTCTTGCAGGGACGACCGTTCAGAGAGCACGTATTGAGCCCGGTAGCGCCCTCTGGTGGCCGGCTCAGGCGCGGCGTAGAGGTTGACCACTTCGGTCACGCCGCTGAGTTCCGTCAGTAGTTGCTCGATGGTAAGGAGTGGAGTTGCCCCACTTTCGTGGACACATTAGGAGTGAGGCGGAATGAGGAGGCAACGATGCCGAAGACACATCGACCATACGCGCCTGAGTTTCGCCAGCAGATGGTCGAGCTGGTGCAGTCTGGGCGCACGCCCGAGGAGTTGGCGCTGGAGTACGAGCCGTCTGCGGGCGCGATCCGCAACTGGGTGGCGCAGCAGGAGCGGGACGCTGGACGCCGCGAGGACGGGTTGAGCAGCGATGAACGCCAGGAGCTGCGCCGACTGCGGCGAGAGAACAAGCAACTGCGGATCGAGCGTGACATCCTAAAAAAAGCAGCGGCCTGGTTCGCACGGGAGAGCGACTCGATCCCCGAGCGGGGTTCGAGTTCGTGAAAGCCAACCAGGCGCGCTGGCCGGTACGCACGATATGTCGAGTGCTGGGTCTCTCCGCCAGCGGCTACTATGCGTGGGTGCACCGCGAGCCGTCGGCGCGAGAGCGGCGCGACAAACAGTTGCGGGAACGTATCACGACGATATGGAGAGCCAACCGCGAGGTGTATGGTCGGCCGCGCATCCACGCCGAGTTGCAGGCTGAGAACGAGCGAGTCGGGCACAAGCGGGTGGCGCGGCTGATGAAGCAGGCCGGCATCGAAGGGGCCAGTCGCCGCCGCGGGCCCAGGACCACAACGCGTGGCGCGGCGACCCGACCGGCGCCAGACTTGGTGGATCGGAACTTCACCGCGGCCGGGGCCGACCAATTGTGGGTGGCCGACATTACGTACGTGCCGACGTGGGCGGGGTTTCTGTACTTGGCGGTGGTGCTGGATACCTGGAGCCGCCGGGTAGTGGGCTGGTCGATGGCCGGTCATCTGCGCACGGAACTGGTGCTGGAGGCGCTGGACATGGCGCTCTGGCAGCGGCGACCCGAGCAGGTGATCCACCACAGCGACCAGGGCTCGCAGTACACCTCGATTGCGTTCGGGGTACGCTGCAAAGAGGCCGGCGTGCGTCCGTCGATGGGCTCGGTGGGCGATGCATACGACAATGCGATGTGCGAAAGTTTCTTCGCGACCCTGGAGTGCGAGTTGCTGGATCGGAGCCGATTTCGCAGCCGTGCCGAGGCGCGCTTGGCAATATTCGAGTTCATCGAGGGGTTCTACAACCGTCGCCGGCGTCACTCGGCGCTGGGCTACCAGTCGCCGGTCGCGTTCGAGGCCACTCGGACAGGAGCGGCAGCATGAGCATCGTCGTGGTGCCGATGCTGGCGCTCGGCCCCCTCCAGGGACAATATTCGTCGGCAATTGGCCCTCTCCGGACCGCTTGGCGTCCGAGTCGGCTGCACGCGCCGACCGGCGTCGCGGTGAGCACGCAGCGCAGCGGGGATGCAGCGTCTGAGGTGCTGGACCAGGAGCCGTTACGTAACGGTGATCAGTGCCCATGGCGTTGACCAATGCGCAACGCCAACGGCGCTATCGAGCGCGGCGCAAGGCGCAGCAGCCGCGAGCGCAGTACCGCCGACCGCACGACCGGCGCTCCCGACCGCAGCGCTGGCAGGATGCGGTGCGCACCCTGCTCGACCTCCAGGGAGAGTATCAAGCGTGGCTCGACAACCTGCCCGAGGCGCTCCAGGAGACCGCGCTCGGCGACAAGCTGGAGGCGATTTGCGCGCTTGATCTTGGTGCTCTGGAGAGCGTCGAGCCGCCACGCGGGTATGGGCGCGACTGAGGCAACCTGCTGCCGACCCGTTGCGACGGCTGCATAGTTTCCAAGCGGCGCACCGCTCGCGGGTCCGTCCCCACACGGGCGCCCCGGACCGGCTCGACCGCGCCGCTCCCGGCGGCTGCAGCCCCACCCGGGCCGACATCTTGCCGGTGCGGCGCGAACTGGCGCTCTCAGCGGCCCTGTAAGGCCGCTCCTCGCGAGCAGGTGGTCCCGGATACCCTTGCTGAACCCCGAATCCTCCCTCAGGCGCTCCGTTTCGACTCCCGGCACCCGCTGTCCATGCCGCCAGCACTGATCACGGTCGTGCGATCTCCTGACCGCGCACACCGGCGCCGCTCACGGCCATCCACACCGCCACCACCCCCAGCTTGATGCGGACTTGTCCACATATCCACAGGCAAATCCCACCCCTCCCCCGGACCCCCACCCCCTTTACCGCCACCGTTTATTTGCCGTGGAATCTCGGGAGGCGTCGTGTCGTGGGGGTCGTGGAGGCGCGGGTTGACAACCAACCGAATACACCTCAACCTACCATGCACTACCCCGCCACCTCAGTAGTTACCTGTCCACCGAAACGGGGCACCCTCAGGAGTTGTCCGCCGTCGGCCGCCTTGCGTTGCAGCAGCGAACTCAGCAGCAGTGCCAACACACAATAGAACACGTGTACGCGCAGCTTCTGATCGGTCCAGTGGAAGGTCGGCGAGAAGCTCACCCAGTGGGGATTCTTCATCTGCTTGAACGCCCGCTCCACGTGATGTTGAGCGCGGCTGGCCAAGATGATCTCCTGGTCGCTCCACGACTCGTTGTCGGTGCACAGGATGCGTTTGCCCAAGCGCCGGCGTTGCAAGCGCTGGTACGCTGCCCAATCGGTGCGAAATCGAAAACTGAGCACGCCGTCGGATTCGCTGATCTGAACCTTGAGAATCTGCTTTACGTACTGACCCGAGGTGATCGTGTCGAAATGCTTCTGCAAGGATGCTCTGCTGTAGCCTTTGCCCTTTGCTCCCGGTAGCTGGCTGCGCGCCAGCTTGCTGCGCAAGGCGCGCAACGCAGCGCGCTTCTTGCGCAACGCGTGGTTGATCCCAGCCAGCTGCCCGTCCAGCAACCGGCGACTGTTGGTGACCACCACGGTGCGGCGCTCACCCCAGATCACCTTGTCGCTGCGGTAAGCGGTCACCCCGGCCAGCCGTGGGTCAGTGAAGGAGTGAAACCTGCCGGCGGGAACCGCCAGCAGATCCTCGTGCTGAGTCACGGTCAAGGAGGTGACGAAATGGTATGGGCCGGCTTGCAGCGCCTCGATATTCGCTCTCGAGGTGTTGCCGCCATCGAACACCAGCGTGACATCTTCGCAGTCCTGGGCCAACTGCTTGCAGCGGCTGATCAGCGTCTCGATCAAGCTCGAGAACATCGCGGCGTCATTCTGATTTCCCGGATACGGGTGTGAGAGCAGCGGAATGTGGTAGTCGCAGCTTACCAGGAGTGCCAAGCCCAGGATCCGCAGATCGGCGCGTTTGCTTTTCGCGTGGCCACGTTGTGCCAGTGCACTGACGGTGCGACTGTCGATGAACGTATCGAAGTTGGTCGCATCGAAGATGAGCGGTCGCAGATCGATCCGGTAGTGGTCGATCACCCGCTGCGCCAGTTGTTGCTCAATCGCGCCGATGGCAGCGCTGTCGAGCATGTTCATGTGATCCCAGAATCGCTGACTGGCGAGCGAGCGCTGTGCAGCGGGGAGCAGCCGATTCAACACCGTGCGTCGATACCACTGGTACAGAGAAGCCTTGCTGGAGGCGGCCACACAACGGTTCAGCGCCGCCACCAGCAGATACTGTCCGCAGGACAGTCCTTGGTCTCGCTTGGGGACCTGGGTATCGATAAGGCCCACCACATCCAACTCTTGGGCGATCTGCCAGAGCGCGGCCAACGCACCGAACTGAATGACCTTCGCCTTTGCCGGTCGGGTGGGAGCCTCACGGAGGCGCTGGAGCAACTTCTCTGCGCTGCCGAGATGTTCGAGGACGATGGGACGTGGTTTGCCGTTGACGCGTCTGGACTCGACGATCTGCCAGTAGGTGTGCCCGCGGGAGACCTTTTTCTGGAGGGTGGCCACTGCAATCAGTGTATACACTTAGTACGGAGACAGTCAAGGAGAACCGGCATGAGTGGGTCGGAAGGATCGAAGAGGGGATACTTCGAGTAGTATTGAGGAAGCTGTCCGGCACGGCGCTCGATATATTCAGTGTATACACTGATCCTCTCAAGAGGAGAGTCCACTTCCGTGAACCTATCTTGTTTCATGGTAACAACTTATCTGGATGAACCAGAGAATCCCGCGGTCAAATCAACGGGATAAGTAGGAAGGTCAGGCTAGAATAGCTGCTGACCTCTGGAAGTTGAAGGTCTCCTTCTGCCGAGCATTGAGCTTGCGGTAACAGATGCGCTTCAGAGCGATTGACATACTGACTCCATTGTTCGTACGGTTGCCGCGTGAGGCGGTCTTGGTTCCTTGGACAGGTCAAGGGGCAGGTTAAGGTAGAATCAGTCCGTTGTCAGCCTGCCCGGCCGTGTCTGAATAACAGGCGGCGGTCGTTATAGTAGTCGATCCATTCCGCGATCACCCAGTGCGCCTCGAAGCCGTCGGCCAGCTCGTGCAAGTACACCGCCTCATACTTCAGCGACCGCCACAGGCGTTCGATGAAGGCGTTGTCCAAGCACCGACCGCGACCGTCCATCGAGCACCGCATGCCGGCGTCCTGCAGCGTGGCCGTGAACGCGATGCTGGTGAACTGGCTGCTCTGATCAGTGTTGAACATCTCCGCGCCGCCGAAGCACTCCAGCGCCTCGGTCAACGCCTGCAGGCAGAACTCGGTGATGAGCCGCCACGCTTTACCGCTGATCGACCTGTACGGATTTACGTGTTCTCAGGGGTCCGGATCTGTACGCCGATCATGTACACTCTCATCGGCATATTCAGGCGCGGCAGGCCGCCTTCATCGCTGGCTGGCTGTGCGCCCGCCACGGCGCCGCCATACCGAGACACCGCGCACAAGGGAGTTGAGTGAGTGATTGATTCGCAGGCGCAGGTGCCGATTCGGGCCATCACGAAGGGGCCCGGTTACCACTGGTTCGGGTACTACGACAAGCTGCAGTTCGACCCCGGCTCGCGCTACGTGCTGGCCATGGCGGTCGACTTCGAGCATCGCGCGCCGCGGCCCGGTGACGAAATACGGATCGGCATGATCGACCTTGCGGACGGTGACGCGTGGTTGCCGCTCGGCACTACCACGGCGTGGTGCTGGCAGCAGGGCTGCATGCTGCAATGGCTGCCCGGGTCGGCGAGCGAGGTGATCTGGAACGAACGCGCCGGCGACCGCTACGTGGCGCGCATCACCGACACCGCCACCGGCGCCAGCCGCACGGTGCCGGCGCCCGTGTACGCGCTCTCACCGGATGGCCGCAGCGCCGTCGGCCCCGACTTCCGCCGCCTCAACGACATGCGCCCCGGCTACGGCTACGAGGGCATCCCCGACCCGTGCGCGGACCAGCGCGCCCCCGAGCAGTCGGGCATCCACACCGTCGACCTGGACACCGGCGAGACCCGCCAGATCATCTCGGTGGCCGACGCCGCCTCCGTCCCCTACCCGCACGCCGACCTGTCGCAGGCCAAGCACTACTTCAACCACCTGCTGTTCAACCCCGACGGTTCGCGCTTCATCTTCCTGCACCGCTGGCGCACGCCCGGCGTGCCGGGCATGCGCACGCGCATGTTCACGGCCAACGCCGACGGCTCCGATCTGCACGTGGTGGACGACTACGGCGGCATGTCGCACTTCATCTGGCGCGACCCCGAGACCATCCTGGCGTGGTCGTGGCAGCCCTCCCACGAGGGCGCGTTCTACGTGTACCGCGACCGCACCGACCGGGTGGAGGTGATCGGCACTCACGCCATGACCCTGAACGGCCACTGCACCTACCTGAGCGACCCGGACTGGATTCTCAACGACACCTACCCGCGCGAAGGGACGCGCACCCAGGAGCTGTACCTGTACCACGTGCCCACCGGCACCCGCGTCGAGCTCGGCGGCTTCCACGCCCCGGAGGCGTACCGGCACGAGTCGCGCTGCGACCTGCACCCGCGCTCCGACCCGAGCGGCCGCCTGGTCACCATCGACTCCGCCCACGCCGGCGGCCGCCAGCTCTACCTGCTCGACATCGCCGCGGTCACCGCGTCCATCGCCGAGCCGGGTTGACGTTAATTCTCAGAGGGCAAAATCCGGAATTTGACGGGTAGGAGCCGCGCGAATCCCGGTCCGGTCCCGAGGAGCGAATCGCGGGCGAGCCGGAGAGCCATGACGGCTCGACGCCGTTCGAATTCGGACTGCACTTCGACCCGGCGCCCGACGGAGTGAGCTACAACACAGCCTCGGAATCTACCCAGCGTCCCTTACTCGAACACGTAGCGCATCGCGGACCTCCTGGTGCAGTGCCGAACTGAGGAGCCTCACGCATCAAGCCGGAGTCCAGAACCCCATGGCCGAATTGCCGGGTCACTTCCTCTTTCGCTTGAAAGTGTCGGTACCTGCCGAGTCTGTGGCGCTCCTCCCTGTACCGCGCATGCGCCACCTCGGGCCAGCGTGCCGCATTCACGGCCAAGGCCCTCGTCAGCAACGCCAAGTCTCTACGGGACAGCTCCTGGCCTTCGTACGGGCCGTCCTCTCCCGTCAACTCAGCCGCCGCACTCAAGACCGAGCGAGTGGTCAACGCAGCAGCGCAACTCGTTCCGCGTGCGCGTTCGCAAGCACCCAATCCGCCACTCGCCGCCGCCACGAAGACCCCCGACCGCCTCGACTCTCTTATAACCCGCAATCGCAAGTTGTCACCCGCTGCAACCGCTCGCACGTCATGCCGGCCTCCGCTTGCCAGCAAGTCCGGCTTGATCGCCCCGAACGGGCCCGGTCCGTGTGCCGTCGAGATCGCTGGGCACGCTTCGTCCTCGTCCTGAATCACCACCTCACCTGCACCAGGTGCCCAGCCCGGTGGTGCCAGATCTACCGACGCCGCGCCAACCGTCAAGGCGTTCAGCGCCTCAGACGGAGCCAGAAGAGTACGTTGGTGGCGACTATCCTTCTGCGCCAACGCGACAAGCTTCTTGCGCTCCTCCAGCGTCGCATCTTCGAAGGCGATCGACGTGATGCCGGGTAGGTCCAGGTCCTGGAGCACATTTCCCGATGACACAACGAACAACACCCCCTCGGAGCTCGCCCACCAGTCCAGCAAACGCGCCAATGAACTGATGCGGCCGGCAAAATGCGAGCGTTTGAGACCCACTGACAGGTTGACCACGAATGCGTATGGCGCCAGCGGTTCCCGCCCGGCAAACGCGCGGCTGAGCGCAACATGCACAACATCGACAAACAGTCGGTCTTCGGGTGAAGCTGCATCGCCTTCCGCATCCACCAAGATCGGGATGCACAAAAGCCGGCTGGCCGGTACAGGAACGCCGTCCGCCACCAGATCCCCTCTCAGGATCAAGGACGCCATCGAGGTCGCGTGCCGCCGCTGTGCAACCACCGAACGGGCTACGAGATCATGAACGTCCTCGATTATCACCCCGCCATCGAGACTCCGATGCCCCGCAACGGGCGTCCCGTCGAGAAGAACCGCCCGCATGGGAGCCTCCGCATCGAACGCGGCTGGCCGATCAACACCCGGCGAGTCGAGAGGATCCGACTGATTTGGTTGCGACTGTGCGACGACCTGCGGCAGCACAAACTGGAGTCCGTCCAGTGTCGCCAGCCCTCCCGGAGCGGACGGACTCGCCATCATCTCACGGACAGCGTCGGCACTCAGCGCCGCCAACAACGCTTCGTAGATAAAGCCCTCTTCCTCGATCGAACTCCGGCTGACCACCCGTCCGCCGAGGGTCGCCACTCGCCGTTCCGTTTCCCGTCGCCACCGATCCCGACGCTCTCGGCTCCGTGTCGGCCAGACCTCCAACTCCAGCCGGATCTCCGCAGCGTCGTCACCCGCAAGACGTGCCGCCAATTCCTCTCTGGCCTCGACTGAGAACCGATCCTCCGGACCCCAAGCCCGCAAGTCGTTCAGCATGTCGAACAACTGGCGCCAAGGTGCATGTCCTTCCTCGGGCTGCTCGCCCCGTCGATAGGCTCGCCAGAGCCGACGCATCCGTTCGAACGACGCGACCGTCGGCATGGTCGCATACAGTGTCGGCGACACCATGTCGCGGTGTTCCGCGATCAACTCCTCGTCAAGTGGGTAGTCGTCGTCGAGATCAAGCTCTGCCAGCACCTCCAATCCCACAAGCCGGGCGGCACGGACGAAGTTGGAGATCGGGACCGCCGTGACGAAGACCAAAGCACGTTCGGGCGCGATCCCGCCCGGATCCCGTCGCAGCACGACATCCGGATCCTCCCCGGCAAGCGCCGCCTCCAGGCGGTCGAATTGCTCGCCCAATCGGCGCCCCTGCACCGCAGCTCCCGGCGAACGTGGCCTCGGACGCCGGTCCTGCTGCCCAGCCGTGCGCCGAGAAACTCGCCCGTCAGCCAGACGCAGAATCGGACGGTCGGTCATCGTTGCTATATCTCCCGTGTTGCACAACCCAAGCGTTTACCCGTTCCGTCACCAGAGTACGAAGGGTGATTCGGCCCTGCTCCAGCGCAATATGGCGGTGGACATCGAGAAAGAAATCATCGGCTTCCGAAAAGCTCCGCGGCGAAACCGCCGCGCGTAACCGTTTCGCGGTGTAGCCCGTTTTGTCTGGAAGCTCCTTCAGCTTCTGCGCGAAGAACTCCGTCATCCTGTCGTCGCTTGGTCGATTGAGATTCAAGCGCATCTCAAACCGCCGCCAAGTTGCACGATCAAGTAGCTCCGGATGGTTGGTTGCGCCGACCAGTACGCAATACGACGGAAGGTCGTCGAACTGCAGGAGCAGCGTGGTCACCACTCGTTTGATTTCGCCCGTTTCGTGCAGGTCGCCTCGTTCCTTGCCGATCGCATCGAACTCGTCGAAAAACAGAACGCAAGGCTCCGTGCGCACGAAATCGAACAGTCGGCGTAAGCGCTGGGCCGT
Organism: Spirochaetia bacterium; assembly: GCA_965208575.1. GTDB lineage: Bacteria > Spirochaetota > Spirochaetia > SZUA-6 > Bin103 > Bin103. The sequence goes on from CBDBOV010000006.1 coordinate 136,471, forward strand.
TTCTCCCAGATAGCTCGTAACCACTGCGTCGTAGCGCACAACGAACAGCGGCAACGCCAGCTCATACGCGAGGCACTCTGCAAGTGATGTCTTCCCGTTCCCCGGCGGACCCACCAGCAGCAGTCGGTGGCGTGGTTCCATACCGTGCGCTCGCAGCACATCCGCTCGATGCTGTTCCGTGATAAGTTCCAGACACGCGTCGCGGGTACTCCGGTCCAGGAACAGCTCCGCCAAGGGCCGATGCGGTTCCCGCCTTTGGATCCCGCCCGAGCCGTCGCGCAGGCGTACGCCGCCACGGCGGGGCTGTCCTGCCATCCGGGACCGATCCGCGCTGGTGAGAGCCCTAGCGATTCGGTCAGCGACGCCCGAGTGCTTCTTGGCGCGTTCATCTGCCGCAATCGCCTCGGCGGTCTCGCGCACGGACGCCTGGTCACCAGTGACCCCAGCCCTCACCAATTCAACGATCAGATCGCTGCGCGCCATGTTTGACCTGCCTCACCCGCACTCACAACTCTACCACCCCACCAAGCAGGCGGCAACCGATACGTCGAATACTCGCCCGATTTCAGGCATTGTGCAACCGTATTCTCGAATTCTCTACGCAACTACCGCTCGGAGGTGACCAACAGGATCACCAGCGGATAGCTAGCGAAGGTACCACGTAGCGGCTCCCGCCCCCTAGCGGCGGCGGGGCTGCGCGCGGGACGCTGCTGGTAGGCGGCGCGAACGGGTCGACGCTGGCGGCGAAGAGCGACGCTATCACGGTGAGGGTGGGCGAAATCCGCCAGATCGTCTCGGTGGCCGACGCCGCGGCGGTCGCCTACCCGCACGCCGACCTGTCGCAGGCCAAGCACTACTTCAACCACCTGCTGTTCAACCCCGACGGTTCGCGCTTCATCTTCCTGCACCGCTGGCGCACGCCCGGCGTGCCGGGCATGCGCACGCGCATGTTCACGGCCAACGCCGACGGCTCCGATCTGCACGTGGTGGACGACTACGGCGGCATGTCGCACTTCATCTGGCGCGACCCCGAGACCATCCTGGCGTGGTCGTGGCAGCCCTCCCACGAGGGCGCGTTCTACGTGTACCGCGACCGCACCGACCGGGTGGAGGTGATCGGCACGCACGCCATGACCCTGAACGGCCACTGCACCTACCTGAGCGACCCGGACTGGATTCTCAACGACACCTACCCGCGCGAAGGGACGCGCACCCAGGAGCTGTACCTGTACCACGTGCCCACCGGCACCCGCGTCGAGCTCGGCGGCTTCCACGCCCCGGAGGCGTACCGGCACGAGTCGCGCTGCGACCTGCACCCGCGCTCCGACCCGAGCGGCCGCCTGGTCACACCATCGACTCCGCCCACGCCGGCGGCCGCCAGCTCTACCTGCTCGACATCGCCGCCGCACTCGACTCGATCCGGTAACCGCACGGCTCCCCGCGCCTCCCCGCGCATCATCATCTCCACCGGGCTGTACGAGAACGTGGTCAAGATCGACGACCACACCGTGCGCATCGAATACAGCAAGCCGTCCGACAACCTGTTCTGGGTGCACTTCGGCAAGGCGGTACCCGCTCACCAGAAGAAGTACTCCAGCCAGTTCCACCCCGAGTTCCGGGACAAGGACGAGCTGGAAGCACTGGTAACCTGCTCACCTTTGCAAGCATCCGGAGGGGCTTTTCTTTTCCCAGCTCCTACCGTGCCCAGATTCCCCGCTCAACCACCTCGCAATCCGTGCCCGTGCTCAGGCGCGTCCATAGCAAGCTCGCCTAGCCTGACCTTCCTACTTATCCCGTTGATTTGACCGCGGGATTCTCTGGTTCATCCAGATAAGTTGTTACCATGAAACAAGATAGGTTCACGGAAGTGGACTCTCCTCTTGAGAGGATCAGTGTATACACTGAATATATCGAGCGCCGTGCCGGACAGCTTCCTCAATACTACTCGAAGTATCCCCTCTTCGATCCTTCCGACCCACTCACGCCGGTTCTCCTTGACTGTCTCCGTACTAAGTGTATACACTGATTGCAGTGGCCACCCTCCAGAAAAAGGTCTCCCGCGGGCACACCTACTGGCAGATCGTCGAGTCCAGACGCGTCAACGGCAAACCACGTCCCATCGTCCTCGAACATCTCGGCAGCGCAGAGAAGTTGCTCCAGCGCCTCCGTGAGGCTCCCACCCGACCGGCAAAGGCGAAGGTCATTCAGTTCGGTGCGTTGGCCGCGCTCTGGCAGATCGCCCAAGAGTTGGATGTGGTGGGCCTTATCGATACCCAGGTCCCCAAGCGAGACCAAGGACTGTCCTGCGGACAGTATCTGCTGGTGGCGGCGCTGAACCGTTGTGTGGCCGCCTCCAGCAAGGCTTCTCTGTACCAGTGGTATCGACGCACGGTGTTGAATCGGCTGCTCCCCGCTGCACAGCGCTCGCTCGCCAGTCAGCGATTCTGGGATCACATGAACATGCTCGACAGCGCTGCCATCGGCGCGATTGAGCAACAACTGGCGCAGCGGGTGATCGACCACTACCGGATCGATCTGCGACCGCTCATCTTCGATGCGACCAACTTCGATACGTTCATCGACAGTCGCACCGTCAGTGCACTGGCACAACGTGGCCACGCGAAAAGCAAACGCGCCGATCTGCGGATCCTGGGCTTGGCACTCCTGGTAAGCTGCGACTACCACATTCCGCTGCTCTCACACCCGTATCCGGGAAATCAGAATGACGCCGCGATGTTCTCGAGCTTGATCGAGACGCTGATCAGCCGCTGCAAGCAGTTGGCCCAGGACTGCGAAGATGTCACGCTGGTGTTCGATGGCGGCAACACCTCGAGAGCGAATATCGAGGCGCTGCAAGCCGGCCCATACCATTTCGTCACCTCCTTGACCGTGACTCAGCACGAGGATCTGCTGGCGGTTCCCGCCGGCAGGTTTCACTCCTTCACTGACCCACGGCTGGCCGGGGTGACCGCTTACCGCAGCGACAAGGTGATCTGGGGTGAGCGCCGCACCGTGGTGGTCACCAACAGTCGCCGGTTGCTGGACGGGCAGCTGGCTGGGATCAACCACGCGTTGCGCAAGAAGCGCGCTGCGTTGCGCGCCTTGCGCAGCAAGCTGGCGCGCAGCCAGCTACCGGGAGCAAAGGGCAAAGGCTACAGCAGAGCATCCTTGCAGAAGCATTTCGACACGATCACCTCGGGTCAGTACGTAAAGCAGATTCTCAAGGTTCAGATCAGCGAATCCGACGGCGTGCTCAGTTTTCGATTTCGCACCGATTGGGCAGCGTACCAGCGCTTGCAACGCCGGCGCTTGGGCAAACGCATCCTGTGCACCGACAACGAGTCGTGGAGCGACCAGGAGATCATCTTGGCCAGCCGCGCTCAACATCACGTGGAGCGGGCGTTCAAGCAGATGAAGAATCCCCACTGGGTGAGCTTCTCGCCGACCTTCCACTGGACCGATCAGAAGCTGCGCGTACACGTGTTCTATTGTGTGTTGGCACTGCTGCTGAGTTCGCTGCTGCAACGCAAGGCGGCCGACGGCGGACAACTCCTTACCATCGAGCAACTACTGACGGAACTCAGCGGCGTGACCGAAGTGGTCAACCTCTACGCCGCGCCTGAGCCGGCCACCAGAGGGCGCTACCGGGCTCAATACGTGCTCTCTGAACGGTCGTCCCTGCAAGACAAACTGTGCCGCCTACTTGACGTATACCGACACGCCCATCCCTGACAGCACCACGGTCAGTGTATACAAGCCCCGTCCGACAGGATAGCGAGTAACTTGCTATCCTAAAATGACTTATCCACTCAAACTACCAGCCACCCGAAATAACTAGGAAACTCACGCTAGCCTGGAATTCGACGGATCGATGATGACGCGCCATGATGACAGTCAGCGCAGTGGCCGGTTGGCGGCGACGTTCGGTGACCGCCGAGTCGTTGACAGGCGCGCCGCGCCTATGCTAGCGTGCCCCGGCTGGTATCGAGGAATGACGATGAAGCGTCACAACCACCGCCAGTGCAGTAGCCGGTTCGCGCCACCGGTGCATCATACCCCCCCCAACTCGTGTCGAACCAAGAAACAACTAACCGCTCCGGCTGATCGCCCCGGACGTGCCCCCGCGCACGCCGTCGCCTTCACCGCCGCCGTAGCTATCGGTGGCGCCGGCTCGGTCCATCGCCGAACCGGCATGCAGGCCGCCGACGCCCTTCCCGGCGACTCAGGCCGTCCCGGATCCCCGCCGACGACACCCGCAGTGTTGCCGGCCATTCAGACTGGCTGCTGCTCAGACCACCAGCACGCGTGGCGTGGTAACGCAGATCCCGACGTAGACAGAGAGAAAATGGAGGCTCGAATGATACTCAAAGAACCGCACGCGCGCGCGGCGTGAGCCGGGGTGCACCCGGATGAGTCACACGCTGCGCGTTTTTTGGTGACTTGACTCAGTCTGGTCGCCCGCGTTGCGGGCGCGAAAAGAGATCGACACAGGAGTTATGTATGCAGATTGTACAATTCACAAGGACCTTCGCGGTTGCGTTGGTCCTCGTAATGAGCGCGACCGGCCTCTGGGCCGCCGGCGCAGATGAAGAGGGGGCGGCAGCGGCCGCCGACAAGAAGTATGTGACCGACCCCACCACCGGTAAGGAGGTGCCCGCGCCAGAGTATGGCGGGACATTCACCTGGGTCAGCCGATACCAAACAGGTCAAAACACTGACAGTTATCCCACACCCACCGGCGGCCTAGCTGCGGTGGGTGGTGTCGTCGAGAGGCTATCCATCGCGGACTGGGGAATAGATAGGGACGTACATCACCACATTAGTCTGGCTGTACCTCTCTGGGTCATGAAAGGGCAGCTGGCGGAAAGCTGGGAGACGCCCGACGACACAACGATAATCTTCTACATCCGCAAGGGCGTTCACTGGCACGATACGGAGCCGATGAACGGTCGGGAGCTAACTGCCAAGGATGTGGAATACAACTGGCACCGCTATTTTGGTCTGGGCAAGTGGAGTGAATTTGGACCTGTCCAAAAATATGAGAGCCTGCCAATTGAATCGGTAACGGCTACCGACGATTGGACGGTTGTTTTTGAGCTGACGAAGCCATACCTCGGGGTGCTGTCGGTTATCTTCAACAACTATGATCCTTATATATATCCCCCCGAGATAATCGAGGAACACGGGGACGCTAACGATTGGAGGAACGTGATCGGCACCGGTCCCTATATGATCACTGATGTTGTCGAGGCGACCTCTGTCAGCTGGACCAAGAATCCTGACTACTGGGGCTATGACGAGAAGTTCCCGGAGAACCGCTTGCCTTATTTTGACGAGATCAGGCTCCTGATGATGGAAGATGAAGCAACACGTATTTCGGCAATGCGCACGGGTAAGATTGATTACATGGGTTTCAGTGGCGGCTCTGAAATAAGACCCGACCAAGTAGATGGCCTCCAGAAGACCAACCCCGAACTCAAGTTTCACCCGTACCAATTTCGGTCGGACTGGACATCTTTTGCCATGAACGTACGTCAGCCGCCCTTTGACGACATCAGGGTGCGCAAGGCAATGCAGATGGCACAGGACCTCGAGACAGTCAACAATGCCTACTACAAGGGTCGGGCCAAGTGGATACCTCAGGGGGTGATAGGTGACGGCGCTGTGGATCATTTCGTGCCATTTGATGAGTGGCCCGAAGAGGTCAAGAGCGGCTATAGGTATGACCCGGAAGGGGCCGAGAAGCTGCTTGATGAGGCTGGCTACGCGCGCGGTGCGGATGGCATTAGATTCAAGACCACCCAGACGCAGTTTGGGGCGGCGTTAGGGGACACAAGCCTTTCAGAAATAGCTGCCGACTACTGGGCTGCTATTGGCGTTGATGTAGAGGTAACAATAGCCCCCGACACCTCTGCTCATTGGCAAGCTATGACACGTGACCATAGCTACGAAGGTATGTCATCGGCGATGTTGGGGTTCGATCATGGAGACCCCATGTGGATGATGCGCGCTTTTGGTCACTCGGAAGGAACGATTAACATACCGGGAGTACAGGACGCGCATCTTGACAGCTTGATTGAAGCCGCCGCAGCCGCTACCACCTTGGAGGAGCAGCAGAGGCAACTGAAAGAGGCGGATGCGTACACTATTAAGAACCATTACTACGTATGGTACTTCAAAGTCCCAATGTTTAACGTGAACCAGCCGTGGCTCGTAGGTTACAATGGTGAATTCCAGCTGGGTTGGGGGCAGCGTTATGGTCAGTTATGGGCCCGCGTATGGATTGATTCCGAGATGAAGGAAGCAATGGGTTATTAAGTGGCTTAGCTCAGGGAAAAGGGGAGCTGGGAAGCGTAGGCTTCCCAGCTCCCGATACTCCTCAAATAATGAGAGGGGCGCTTTGTCCAGAAACGCAACCATTTGAAATTACTCTGGATTCCCGCCTTCGCGGGAATGATGGGGGGCTCGCAATGACAAGGAGTAGTGTGACATGAGAGCCTATCTCATCAGGCGGTTATTGCTCATAATCCCCACCTTGTTTATATTGAGCATCCTGGTCTTTCTCTCGGTCCGCTTCATCCCGGGCGATGTAATAGACGCAATGGCGGCTCGGATGGATTTTGGATACGATATTGACCGTGAAGCTCTTGAGCATATACTGGGATTAGACGTGCCTATTCATGTGCAGTATGGACGCTGGATAGGAGTGTTGCCGACCCCTGACTGGTTTACCGGTGAGTCCCACTTCAAAGGTCTCCTTCAGGGCACCTTAGGAGAATCACTGTTTGAGCGTGGCGAATACTTCATAACCTCGCCGGCTTCAGCTCTTTCGATAGAGGAGAGGATATTACGTAAACTCCCGGTAACCATTCAGCTTGGCGTCATGGCAATCGTAATCGGGCTAGTGATAGCCCTGCCAGTCGGCATCTACTCGGCGATTCGCCAGGATACCGCCGCCGACTACATGGGGCGCACCATCGGTATCATCGGCATGGCAGCGCCCAACTTCTGGCTGGCACTTATGGTCATGATATACCCGGCAATCTGGTGGAACTGGTCGCCACCGATGACGTGGATTCCTTTCGTGGAAGACCCGCTGGGGAATCTCGGGGTGCTCATCATTCCCAGCCTAATTCTGGGGACCGGCATGGCTGCCGGCACAATGCGGTTGACGCGCACCATGATGCTGGAGGTGCTCAGGCAGGACTATATCAGGACGGCCTGGTCCAAGGGTCTCAAGGAGCGGGTAGTCATTATCAGACATGCCATGAAGAATGCACTCATCCCGGTAGTTACCCTGGTAGGTGGGTCTTTGCCCCTGCTGGTAGGTGGCTCAGTTATCATAGAGAGCATATTCAACCTGCCGGGGTTAGGTCGTTTCTTTCTGGAGGCACTCCGTCTTAGAGACTACCCGGTGATTTCCGGAGCAAACCTGTTTTTCGCCGGCATAACTATGTTGGCCATTCTACTTACCGACATGATTTATCCTTATTTAGACCCCAGGGTCCGCTACAGATAGAGGGGGAAAACCGGAAACATGAGCGACGCCATAGGGATACCTTCAGCAGTAAGTGAGCCAAAGAGACGTGCCGGGCTGGCTGCTTTCTTCATCAGGCTGGTCAAGGAGAAGCCACTGGGTACTGTCAGCGGGATTATCTTATTGATATTGATTCTTGTCGCTATCTTTGCCGATGTTTTGACCCCTTATTCATATGATGAATTACACCTGGTAGACAGGCTTCAGGGTTCATCAGCCAAGTATTTCCTGGGTACTGACCAAGTGGGGCGAGACTTCTTGAGCCGCATTATCTTTGGGGCTCGTATTTCCGTACTTATCGGTCTGACAGTGACCACTCTTAATGTTGTGCTCAGTACCCTGATAGGCGGCATCTCAGGATTCTTTGGTGGTAAATTGGACCTGGGTGTGCAGAGATTTGTTGATACCTGGATTAGTTTCCCGGGACTGCTCCTGTTGTTAACCGTAATGTCCATAGTGGGAAGGGGTTTGCCACAGATAATACTGGTTCTGGGGATATCAGGAGGCATCGCCGGCAGTAGAGTAATCCGAAGCGCCGTCATTGGCATTAAAGAGAATGTGTATTTTGAGGCGGCTGAGGCGATTGGCAGCTCAAGATTGAGACCATTTCTGCGACATGTCGTGCCCAATCTTATGCCTATCATAATCATTTCATTCAGCATGCGTATAGGAGACGTAATCCTGACTTTGGCTTCTCTGGGCTTCCTCGGATTCGGTCTGCCTCCCGGGATTCCTGATTGGGGTGGTCTGCTCAGCCAGGAAGGACGTAGGTTCATGGATATAGCGCCACACCTGGCTCTCTGGCCGGGTCTTGCCCTGACGATTACCGTTTGGAGTCTAAACATGTTCGGCGATGCCGTCCGGGACCTGCTTGACCCGAGGCTGAGGGGCGGTGGCGGTGGTCTCGGTGCCGGAGCCGCCGGGTCGGTTTAAGAGAGCCATCATGGGTCTCCCAGTACGGATGCGCGCCTGCGGCGGCCGAGGTGGCCACGCGCGCCTGCACATCTCGGCCGTCCGACCGACCGTAGACGGTCCCCTTCATTGATGACCCGCAGGTCTTTCGGCGGTACGAGATCGGTGATTTCGATGTTCGTGCCGCGATCAGCCACTCTACATCCCGCGGATGAGTGCGACCGCGTGCAATTCCTGGGTGTCGTTGTCTTCTTCCACTATCCCCAACGACCTGCCCTTGGTCGTTTCCCGCTCGACCAACACGAGCACTGCGAGCGCACGGCGCACCGCCTCCGGCTTGCTGACCCGGTTCCTCGTCGCGAAACTCGTCAACACCTCATCGAAGCTGTGCGACAGTTCCAGGGTCATACGGCGCATGGCAGTACCTCCCAATAGAGCACCCGTGAGAGCGGCGCGCCAACATGCTACAGGAGTGCCGCCGGCATCGTCAAACTCCGGAAGCCTCGACGGCCTCGACCCGGAGCCTCTCGAAGAGCGCCGCCGCACACCTGTCATGACGGCGCCGTGGACGCGGCTGAACGAGCTTGACGGCATGCCGAGGCAGTGTAAGTATCGGTCACGGGTATCGTTGGCGCCGGGCAGGTTCCGGCGTCCCTTCAAGAACAGGAGGTCAGTATGACTCGATCAATGACTCGATCAATGAGAGGAGCCGCGTGGTGTGCGCTCTTCATGGCAGCGGCCATCCTGCCGGGAGCGGTGTTTGCCGCGGGCGCGGAGGACACCGCGGCGGCGCCCGAGGCGGCAGCGGAGGGCGCATACAACTACGAACATGAGTTCGGCACCTACCACTGGGTCACTCCGGGGGCGTTCACGCAGGCGACCGGCCAGACCGTGGGGGACTACACGGAGGCGCCGCAACTGGCGCAGTTGGTGAGCGAGGGCAAGCTGCCGCCGGTCGACGAGCGGCTGCCGCTGGAGCCGCTGGTGCTGGGGCGCGAGATCGGCACCTACGGCGGCACCCTGCACGTGGGCGGCGGCCACTTCGCCGCATTCCAGTACGCGGGCACCCCGTACAGCAACTACGGCGTGGGACTCGCCGAGCACACCTGGACCGCCGGCACCTATCCGAACCTGGTGAAGGGCTGGGACGTGGAAGACGGCGGCAGGAAGTACACCCTGCACCTGCGCGAAGGCCTGCGCTACTCGGACGGCGAGCCATTCACGGCGGACGACATCATGTTCTGGTGGGAGCACATCGTACCGACCAATCCCACCTTCCCCGACCTGTTCACGCGCATCATCATCTCCACCGGCCTGTACGACAACGTGGTCAAGATCGACGACCACACGGTGCGCGTCGAGTACAGCAAGCCGTCCGACAACCTGTTCTGGGTGCACTTCGGCAAGGCGGTACCCGCCCACCAGAAGAAGTACTTCAGCCAGTTCCACCCCGAGTTCCGGGACAAGGACGAGCTGGACGCACTGGTGAAGGAGGCGGGGTTCAGCAACTGGATCGAGCTCTACGAGCACAAGCTGGACATCCGCGGCAACGCCAACCCCGAACGCCCCATCCTGCTGGCGTGGGCGCTGAAGCAGGTGCCGCCCGGCGACTACATCCTGGAGCGCAACCCCTACTTCTGGGCGGTTGACCCGGCCGGCCAGCAGCTCCCCTATCTCGACCGCATCTACTACTTCGCCGGGCTGGAACCGGAGGTGCGCAACCTGAAGGCGCAGGCGGGCGAGCTGGACTTCGCCGACGTGCCGATGGACACCTACCGGCTGATCAAGGAGAAGGAGTCGGAGGGCAAGATCCGCGGCCAGCGCATGGCCGGCGTGGGCCTGAACTCGGCGCAGCTCAGCTTCAACCTGAACCATAGGGATCCGGCGGTGCGGGAGATCTTCATGGACAAGCGGTTCCGGATCGCCGCCTCGCACGCGCTCAACCGCGAGCGCATCAGCGAGCTGGTGTTCCTGGGACTGGTGCCGCCGTGGCAGGTCGCCTCGCACGCGGGCAGCGACTACTACCACGAGCGCATGGCGCACTCCTACATCGAGTACGATCCGGACAAGACGAGGGCGATGTTCGACGAGATCGGCCTGCCGGTCGGCGATGACGGCTTCCGCAGGCGGCTCGACGGCGAGAAGCTGCAGATCAACCTGCTCACCTGGGACAACGCGCGGCTGCAGTCGGCCAGGATCGCGGAGATGATGGCCGAGGATCTGCAGGCGGTCGGCCTGGACGTCAACCTGAAGGTCATGGAGAGCAGCGTGGTGCGGCAGACCACCACCGCGAACGACCAGGACGCGGTGATGGTGCCGGGCGCCTGGACCACCATCGAGGGCGGCTTCTGGCTGGGCAACTCGGCCACCGCGTTCGTGCCGGTGCACACCAACGGCAGCATGCACGCCCAACTCTGGTACGAGTGGTACGAGTCGTTCGGCGAGAAGGGCGAGCGACCGCCGCCGGAAATGGAGCAGGTGATGGAGTGGTACCGCGAGGGCCTGGGCACCATCGACGCCGCCGAGCGCAAGGATATCTGGTTCCGGATGGTCGACGTGGCCGCCGACAACCTGTGGGTCATCGGCACGGTGCAGCACCCGGGCTACTTCAAGGTGATCAACACCAAGCTCGCCAACTACCCGGAGGACACCCTGCCGTGGGACCGGGGCGGCGACAAGGGGCGCCCCGAGATCTGGTTCTACCGCGAGTAGCGAGTGGAAGGGCTGACGCGTCCGCGGCGAGAGCCCGGGCGCGGTCGGCAGCCCGCGGCGGAACCCGGCGTCGCACCGAGAGCGCCGCATGCAATGCAGCCGGAGCTTCGCCACGGGCTGCGGAGAAGCCTGAGGCCGGCCGGCGGACGGTGGGCGTGCTGCCAGCCGCCGCCCGCCGGCCGCCACTGGCCTGAGCGCCGATCATGACCGAATACCTGATTCGCCGCCTGCTGCTGATCGTCCCGGTCCTGCTGCTCATCTCGGTGCTCGCCTTCATCGTGATGGAGGCGCCGCCGGGCGACTTCGTCACCTCCTACATGATGCGGCAGGCGGAGGCGGGCGCCCTGTTCGACGGCGCCGGCGTCGAGGAGGGGCTGCGCGCGATGTGGGGGCTGGACAAGCCGTGGTACGTGCGCTACCTGCGCTGGCTCGGCAACCTGGCCCGCGGCGACCTGGGCTACTCGCTGTTCTGGCAGGCGCCGGTGGACGAGATCATCGCCTCGCGCTTCATCCTCAGCATGACGGTGGCGCTCGCCGCAACCGTGCTGGTGTGGGTGATCGCGTTCCCGATCGGCATCTACTCGGCCACCCGGCAATACTCCCTGTCCGACAACGCCGTCACCTTCGTCGGCTTCCTCGGGCTCTCCATCCCCAATTTCCTGCTGGCGCTGATCATGATGTATCTCGCCAACCGCTTCCTGAACATTTCGATCGGCGGCCTGTTCTCGCAGAAGTACGTCACCGCCGAGTGGAGCTGGGGAAAGCTGCTCGACTTCCTCGGACACCTGTGGGTGCCGATCATCGTGATCGGGGTGGCCGGCACCGCCGGGCTGATCCGGATTCTGCGCGCCAACCTGCTGGACGAGATCAGCAAGTCGTACGTGGAGATGGCGCGCGCCAAGGGGCTGCGCGAGACCGTGCTGATCATGAAGTACCCGGTGCGCATCGCCATCAACCCGTTCATCTCGTCGATCGGCTGGGTGCTTCCCGGCATGATCTCCGGCGACGTGATCGTGTCGGTGGTGCTCGGCCTGCCCACCGCCGGGCCGCTGTTCCTGCAGGCGCTGCGGCAGCAGGACATGATGCTGGCCGGCGCCTACATCATGCTGATCTCGGTGTGCACGGTGGTCGGAATCCTGCTGTCGGACATCCTGCTGGCCGTGGTCGATCCGCGCATCAGGTACCATTAGAGGCGCGTCGGGATGCGGCAGGCCAATCCGAAACAAGTGGCCGGCGACCGATGCACGTGCGGCACGGTGCGCCGCGGTTGGCGTCCTGGATCGACCGCGCCGGCTCACCGTGCCAGCCGGTGGCGCCGCACCGCGCGCCGGTCGGCGGCGGTTGCGGGGCACTGACGTGGCAACCGATCTGGCGGCCCACGAAGCGCTGGCCGCGCCGCGCGCGAGCATCCCGCAGTGGCGGCTGGTGTGGCGCAAGTTCCGCAAGAGCCGGCTGGCGGTGGCCGGCGCCGTGGTCATCGTCATGTGCTACCTCATGGCCGCCTTCGCCGAGTTCTGCGCGCCCTACGATCCGCGCTTCCGCGACGTGGACCACCCGGCCGCGCCGCCGATGCGGGTGCGCCTGTTCGCCGACGGAACGCTGCACCGGCCGTTCGTGTACGGCGTTGTGCAAACGGTGAACATGGAGACCCTTACCCGGAGCTACGAGATCGACCCCGACCGGCGCCACCCGCTGGCCCTGTTCGTGCGCGGCGACGGCTACCGCCTGTGGGACCTGTGGGACGGAGAGATTCACTTGTTCGGCACCGCCGACGGCGGCCGGGCGTACCTGCTCGGCACCGACCGCGACGGCCGCGACCTCCTGTCGCGCATCATCCTCGGCTCCCGGCTGTCGCTGTCGATCGGCCTGGTGGGGGTGGCGCTGAGCTTCTGCTTCGGCATCGTGCTCGGTTCGGTCTCCGGCTATTTCGGCGGCGCGGTGGACATGGTGATCCAGCGCTTCATCGAGGTGCTCACCTCCATCCCCACCCTGCCGCTGTGGATGGGCCTGAGCGCCGCCCTGCCGCTGCGCTGGCCGGTGGTGAAGGTGTTCTTCTTCATCTCCCTGATCCTGTCGCTGCTCGGCTGGCCGGAGCTGGCGCGGGTGGTGCGCGGCAAGTACCTGTCGCTGCGCGAGGAGGACTTCATCACCTCGGCGGTGCTGGACGGGGTGGGCACCCGCGGCGTGATCTTCCGCCACATGCTGCCGTCGTTCATGAGCCACATCATCGCCGCGGCGACCCTGGCGGTGCCGAGCATGATCCTGGCGGAGACCGCGCTCAGCTTTCTCGGCATCGGCCTGCGCCCGCCGGCGGTGAGTTGGGGCGTGCTGCTGCAGGACGCGCAGAGCGTCGACTCGGTGGTGGCGATGCCGTGGCTGTTCACGCCCGGCCTGTTCGTGGTGGTCAGCGTGCTCGCCTTCAACTTCTTCGGCGACGGCCTCCGCGACGCCGCCGACCCCTACAAGTAGGGGGGCCGTTCCACCACATTCCGTCGCCGGGCGCCGGCGAAGTCAGGCGTCGGCTACTTCGAACGCCGTGAGGTTACGCGTTGCGCGGCTGAATTCTACTCCGACCAGGTGGATCGGCTCGCCTCGTCCCCGGTACTTCGCCGCGTAGTCGCGCGCCTGCAACTGCGCCAGCGCCGATCCCGGCGGCGCCATCTCCGCCACCTTGAACTCGAACAGGTACACGTGCCCGTACGCGCGCACCGCCATGTCCAGCCGCCCGTGGCTGCTCGACTCTTCCACCGCGATCTCGTACCCCAGCGCGGCGAAGTAGGAGTAGAACACGCTCGCGTAGAAGCCCTCGTACTCGGCAATGTCGTTGTTGGTGTACCATTGGTAGGGAATGCTCGCGTAGAACGCCTGAAACAGCTCCTTCAGCCCCGCGCAGTCGTGCGCTTCAAGCAGCCGCGCCAGCCGCATGCTGTTCGCCGTCTGCCGGTCGGCATCCTGCACCAGGTGCAGCAGCAGTTGTTCGTTCAGGCTCTCACGCACCTCCCGGTTCGGATAGCCGAGCCGATAGAGCGTCCTGCCTCCCAGCCGCTCTTCTCCCGTTATCGTCAGGTAGCCGGTCTGGAACAGCAGCGCCTCGGTGCCGATGTGCTCAGCGGCGGAGCGGCCGCCGACGTCGAACGCCGACAGCAGTCTCTCCGTGCTCACCATCTCGTCCAGTGCCACCGTCGACACCCGACGCTTGAACAGCGTCTCCACCAGGAACGCCGGCGTCCCGGTCTCGAACCAGTGCGCGGCGAACCGCCGCCGCCTGAGCAGCAGCAGCACGTCGTAGGGGTTGTACACCTTCTCGTCGCCCAGCCAGCCGTAGCCGTTGTACCACTCGCGCACCCGCTCCCGGTCCAGGCCGGCCATCTCGGGGCCGAACACCGTGTCCAGGTCACGCTCGGTGTAGCCGCAGATCGACGAGTAGACCGGATCGAGCGTGATGTCCGTGAGGTTGTTCAGTTGGGAAAAGAGGTTCACCTTGGAGAACTTGCTGATGCCGGTAAGGAACGCGAACCGCACGTGTGCGTCGCTGTCCTTGATCACGCCGTACAGGCCGCGCAGGAAGTCACGGTTGGCGCGCGCCACTTCGGGCTTTTCCAGCGCGTCCAGGATCGGCTTGTCGTACTCGTCCACCAGCACTGCCACGCGCTGCTCCGCCCTCAGATGCAGTACTTCGAGCAGGTGAGCGAACCGCTCCGGCGCCGTGGCGTAATCAGACCTCGCACCGGTCCGCCGCTGCACGGCATCCAACTGCGCCATCACGTTACCTTCAACCGTGTCCGGTTCTCCGAAATGGCGGCCGCCAAAGCTCAACCGCACCACCGGGTGGCGAGCCGACCAGTCCCACCGCTCGTGGATGTACAGCCCCGCGAACAGCTCCTCGCTGCCCTCGAACAGCTCCCCCAGCGTGTCCAGTAACAGGCTCTTCCCGAACCGCCTCGGACGTGACAGGAAGTAGTGGGTGCCTTCGTCCAACAGACGTTCGATGAAGTACGTCTTGTCGACATAGTAGCAGTCCCGCTCCCGCAGCGTGCGGAATGTCTGTATGCCGATCGGCAGTCTGCGGCGGGTCACCGGCTCATCCTACCCTATGCGCGCCGGCTCTGTCGGGGACTCGGGGAAGCAGCGAGTTGACGCCGGCGGCCGACGGCAGGGGCGTCCTCGACAGCCGCAGGCTGCGGCCGCCGCTGCGACGATGGCCGCTGTGGCCAACGCTTCGCTTCCTTGACGGGCACTCACAACCGTGCTACCAACAAAGGTCATAACAGATACGGGAGGTGACGACGGAAGGGAATACCGAGAAGCGCTGAGGATCGAGACGCATCACGAGCCGGACGCTGCCTGACTCTCATTACATCCATCGAAAGAAACCTCAGGATTTAGCCGTTTGCAGTACATACCGGATCAACTGTTTCTGGAGGAACAAACATGAACAGGAGACACGGAACGGCACTTGTCATTGGCATTATCGCGCTGAGCATGTCCACACCATTTGTGTTCGCTGCCGCCGCCGACGAGACCGCCGCCGAGGCCGCTCCCGAGCAGGACATGGTGGTCTATGACACCTACCACTGGGCGACGCCTGCCGAGTTCGAACAAGCCACGGGCCAACAGGTGGGCGAGTACAACGAAGCTCCCATGCTGGCCGCCATGGTTGCCGCGGGAGACCTGCCACCCGTAGAAGACAGGCTGCCGAACGAACCACTGGTGATAGGCAAGAAGATCGGCAAGTACGGCGGCACCATGTACATGGCCAACCCGTGGAAGGCCTGGTCCTACGGGGCGGAGCCTTACAGCCTGTACGGGTTCGGCATAGCGGAACACACCTGGACCTACCACATCTACCCGAACCTGGCGAAGAGCTACGACATGGAGGATGCGGGCCGGGGCTGGGTGATACACCTCCGCGAGGGCCTGAAGTGGTCCGATGGAGCGCCGTTCACCGCCGATGACGTGGTATTCTGGTGGGAAGACATCACCACGATGCAACCGCATCCCGACGTGTTCACCAAGCACCAGATGGAGACGCACGTCTACAAGGGCGTCGAAAAGATCGACGACTACACCCTCAGGTTCACCTTCAACGGCCCCACGCGCGACGTATTCTTCAGCGTCCAGGCGGGCAAGGCGATCGCCGGATTCGCCAAGCACTACTTCAAGCAGTTCCATCCCACCTATGCGGACGCAGGGGACCTGGATGCGCTTGTGAAGGAAGGCGGGTTCGATTCCTGGCAGACGCTGTTCGCCAACAAGTTCGATCAGCGCGGCCTGCACAACACGGAACGGCCGGTGCTGCTTCCCTGGACCCTGTCCAAGGGCACTCCCGGCGACATCATCATGACCAGGAACCCGTACTACTGGGTGGTGGACCCGGCCGGCAATCAGCTCCCCTATATCGACGAACTGTACCGCTTCATGGAGCTGGAGTTGGAGACCATCAACCTGAAGGCGCTCGCCGGCGAGCTGGACGTGGCGCGAGTCAGCATGGAGACCTACAATATCGCCAAGGACCGCGAGGACCAGGGCAAGATTGTCGCGGCACGGTACGCGGCTTCGGACCGCGTGCACACCGCGTTCGGATTCAACTTGACGCACAAGGATCCGGTCCTGAGAGAGATCTTCCGGGACAAGCGGTTTCGATTCGCCACCTCCCATGCCCTCAATCGCGAGCAGATGAACGAGCTGGTGTTCAATGGCTTGTCGCGGCCGTGGCAGGACGGGACGCCGGAGGGCGATCCTTACTACCACGAGCGGCTGGCAACCACGGCGACCGAGTACGATCCGGACAAGGCAAACGCCCTGCTGGACGAAATGGGCCTGGAGAAGGGCTCGGACGGGTTCCGCACACGTCCCGATGGCAGCAAGCTTCAGATCACCATGATCAGCCGCACCAACCGGGGGCCCGGGGAGCGCATCGCGGAGCTGATAGCCGACGACCTGAAGGCGGTCGGGCTGGACGTCAACCTGCGGATTGTCGAGCGCAGCCTGATGGTCGAGACGTGCCGTGCCAATGAAATCGAGATGAAGGTCGACGACGGCGGAGCAGCCGGCATGACGTTCAGCGGCTACTTCGAAGGCCACCTGGTGCCGGCGCATCCGACCTGCCCCTTCTCGCCGGGGTGGCAACGTTGGGGGGTGGATCCGAGCACGGGCGAGGAACCGCTTCCCGCCATGCAGGAGGCCATGGCGGCCTATAGAGCGGGTTTCGAGACCATCGACCTGGCGGAGCGCCAGGAACTGTGGGCACGGGTGGCCGATATCGGCGCCGACAACCTGTGGGCGGTCGGCACCGTCACGTCGCCGGGTTACTTCAAGATATACAGTTCACGCCTGGACAACTGGCCCACGGACGAACTGCCGTTCGACCGTGGCGGCGACAAGGGACGCCCCGACATCTACTTCTTCAAGTAGTATCGGCTCTGGAACCGGCGGGAGGGGAGCGCCATATGCTCCCCTCCCGAATTCTCTGCGCTACCGCGAGCCAGCACGCTTATTCGCACCAATTTGACGCATGGTAGATTACCTGATTCGACGCATTCTGCTCGTCCTGCCAACTCTCCTCGTCGTATCCATTCTTGCGTTCCTGGTGATGGAAGCGCCGCCCGGCGACTTCGTTACCACCTACATCGCGGGCCAAGCCACCTTGGGCGTACAGGTCGGCGGCATCGAAGTCGAAGAGCAGTTGCGGGAGATCTGGGGCCTCGACAAACCGCTGCACATTCGCTACCTCAGGTGGATCGGCAACCTGCTCAGGGGCGAGCTCGGCTACTCGCTGTTCTGGCAGGCACCGGTCAAGGAAATCATCGCTTCCCGGTTTATCCTCAGCATGGTGATACCGGCCGTGGCCACCGGATTCGTCTGGGTCGTGGCATTTCCCATCGGCATCTACTCGGCCACCCACCAGTACTCGGCTTCCGATACAACACTGACCCTGCTCGGCTTTCTCGGCCTGTCCATCCCCAACTTCCTGCTGGCCCTCGTTCTGATCTATCTCGGCAACACCTATTTCGGCATTTCGGTCGGCGGTCTGTTTTCCAAGGAATATCTCAGAGCTTCGTGGAGCCTGGGAAAGGCACTCGACTTCATCAAGCACCTGTGGATTCCGATCATCGTCGTCGGCACCGCCGGAACGGCTGGTTTGATCCGCATCATTCGCGCCAACCTGCTTGACGAAATAGGCAAGTCGTACGTGGAAATGGCCAGGTCCAAGGGCCTGTCGGAACCGCGGCTCATTTTCAAATACCCGGTACGGATCGCCATCAGTCCGTTCATTTCGTCGATCGGCTGGGTGTTGCCGGGAATGATCTCCGGCGAGGTGATCGTGTCCGTGGTGCTCGGCCTGCCGACCGCCGGTCCGATATTCCTGCGCGCGCTGCGCATGCAGGACATGCAGCTCGCCGGTGCCTATATCATGCTCATTTCGGTATTCACGATCGTCGGGGTGTTTCTGTCCGATATTCTGCTGGTCATTGTCGACCCGAGAATCCGGTATACCTGACGAAATGAGAGAGGGTCTCCACAGCGCCTCTCAATCGCGGCTGATCTGGCGCAAGTTCAAGAAGAGCCGCGTCGCGGTGGGTTCGGCGATTGTCATCGTCCTGTTCTACCTGATGGCCGCCTTTGCCGAGTTCGTGACGCCCTACGATCCCGGCGCGCGTGACATGAATCATCCGTCAGCCCCGCCCATGATGGTGCGCATTGTCGGCGATGGGCGCTTGCAGATGCCGTTCGTGTATGGCCTGAAGAAGGACACGGGCACGTACGCGCGCAGGTACGTCGTGGACAAGACCAGGAAGTATCCGCTTGCCTTGTTCGTGCGCGGAGACAGATACCGGATGTGGGGCGTGGTGAACAGCGACCTGCACCTGTTCGGAACGCCGCATGACACCCGAGTCTACCTGTTTGGCACCGACAAGGACGGACGCGACCTGCTGTCACGGATCATCCACGGGGCGCGGCTGTCGCTGTCGATAGGGTTCGTCGGCGTCGCGATAAGCTTCTCGATCGGCATTGTGCTGGGATCGATATCCGGCTACTTCGGGGGAGTCGTGGACATGGTCATTCAGCGATTCATCGAGATTCTGAGCTCCATTCCGACGCTTCCGTTATGGATGGGGCTGAGCGCCTCCCTGCCCCTGCGCTGGTCCGTAATCGAGGTGTTCTTCGCCATTTCGGTGATCCTGTCGTTGCTGGGTTGGCCGGAGATGGCGCGCGTGGTGCGAGGCAAGTTCCTGGCGCTGCGGTCGGAGGACTTCATCGTTTCCGCGCGCCTGGACGGGGTCCGCACCAGCGGTCTCATGTTTCGTCACATGCTGCCGCTGTTCCTCAGCCACATCATTGCGGCGGCGACGTTGGCGATTCCGGGCATGATCCTGGCCGAGACCAGCCTCAGCTTCCTGGGCATCGGGCTCAGAACACCCGCGATAAGCTGGGGCGTGCTGCTGCAGGCGGCTCAGAACACGGAAACGGTGGCCTCGGCGCCGTGGCTGTTCATTCCCGGCGCGTTCGTGGTGGTCGCCGTACTCGGCTTCAACTTCCTCGGCGATGGGCTTCGCGATGCCGCCGATCCCTACAAGTAGCACCTCCGCCGCTCGGCCGCTCTCGGCCGCGCAGCGAGTTGACACCGTATAGCCCGCGTGCAGAATTGAATTGGAGCGCGCGGTGGACGACAAGCTGCTGGAAGTGAAAGACCTGTCCATTTCGTTCCCGACCGAGGCGGGGGTGATCCGGGCGGTCAACGAGGTGTCGTTCGAGGTGCCGCGGCGCACCACCGTCGGCGTGGTGGGCGAGAGCGGCTGCGGCAAGTCGGTCACCGCACGCGCGCTGCTCAACATCGTGCAGCCGCCGGGGCGCATCGACGGAGGCCAGGTGCTGTTCCACGGCGACGACGACGCGGGCGAGCCGGTCGACCTGCTGTCGATGGCGCCCAAGGGCGCGGCCATCCGCCACTTCCGCGGCAAGCGCATCGCCATGATCTTCCAGGATCCGATGACCTGCCTGAGCCCGGTGCACACGGTGGGCAACCAGATCGCCGAGTCTATCCGCATCCACGACCGCGACGTATCTGCGCGCGAGGCGCGCGAGCGGGCGGTGGCGCTGCTGTCCGAGGTGGGCATCCCCAACCCGGCGGGACGCCTGGACTCCTACTCCTTCGAGCTCAGCGGCGGCATGCGGCAGCGCGCGCTGATGGCGGTGGCGCTGGCCGCGGAGCCGGAGCTGCTGATCGCGGACGAGCCCACCACCGCCATCGACGTCACCATCCAGGCCAAGTTCCTGGACCTGATTCAGCGCCTGCAGCACGAGCGCCACATGTCGATCCTGTTCATCACCCACGACCTGGGCGTGATCGCCGAGATCAGCCGCGTGGTGGTGGTGATGTACCTCGGCCGCGTGGTCGAGGTCGGCCGGGTGGAGGAGATCTACGAGCGCCCCCTGCACCCCTACACCCAGCTCCTGTTCCGGTCGATCCCCAACGAGCACGTGCCGCGCAAGACGCCGCTGGCGCAGATCAAGGGCGTGGTGCCCGATCCGTTCTCGCGCCCCCCCGGCTGCCCGTTCAGCGACCGCTGCCCCAGCTTCGTGCAGGGCACCTGCGACGCGGCGGTGCCCCCATTGTACGAGGTGGAAGAAGACCACCACGCCCGCTGCTTCCTCTACGAGGCTGACGCGTGAGCGGCGGGCTCGTAGAGCAGGTCAGGCTGGGCGGGCGGCGGCGCCACGGGCGCCGGCGCACGGGCGACGACGAGGCCGGCGGGTGAGCCACAACGCGAACGGGGCGCTGCTGGAGTTGCGGCGCCTGCGCAAGCACTTTCCGATCCAGCGCGGGGTGTTGCGGCGCACCGTGGGCTGGATCCGCGCGGTGGACGACATCGACCTGGAGGTGAACACCGGCGAGACCGTGGGCCTGGTCGGCGAGAGCGGCTGCGGCAAGACCACCGCCCTGCGCACCATCGTGCGCGCCGTCGAGCCGACCGCCGGCGAGATTCTGTTCCGGACCAATGGCGAGATGCAGTCGATCACCGCTCTCGAATCCGACGCGTTGCGGGAGGTGCGGCAGCAGATACGGGTGATCTTTCAGGATCCTCAGTCGTCGCTCAATCCGCGCTTCAAAATCCGGGACATCATCGCCGAGCCGCTCAAGGCCTACGGCGTGACCGCCAGCCGCGGCGAGCTCGACGACATTGTCGTGGACACCATGGAGCGGGTCGGGCTCGACCGCGCCTACGTCAACCACTACCCCTACTCGCTCAGCGGCGGCCAGCGCCAGCGGGTCGGCATCGCCCGCGCCCTGACCACGAGCCCGCGCCTGATCCTGGCCGACGAGCCCACCTCTGCCCTGGACGCCAGCGTGCAGGCGCAGATCATCAACCTGCTGCTGCGCCTGCAGGAAGAGATGAGCCTGTCGATGCTGTTCGTGACCCACGACCTGAGCGTGGTGCGCCACGTCAGCGACCGCATCGCGATCATGTACCTGGGCGAGATCGTGGAGCTGGGCGACACCGACGAGGTGTTCCGGCGCCCCCGCCACCCCTACACCGAGGCGCTGTTCGCGGCCATCCCCAAGCCCGACCCACGCCAGCCCAGCCGCCGCATCATCGTCGAGGGCGACATCCCCGACGCCGCGCACCGGCCGCCCGGCTGCCCCTTTCACCCCCGCTGCCGCTACGCCACCGACCGGTGCTCAACCGAGAAGCCGGCTCTCGAGCACCGCGACGGCGCCCACCCCGTAGCCTGCCACTTCCCCCTCCCCCACGAAGAACCCGCCTCACCTTAGTCCCGGGTACGAACAGATGAGTCGGCGGTCCTGACCTCGAACGATACCCATCCTGGGCAGCCATAAACGAGCCTCAACGTATGGTCGCCCTGACGAAGCTCCGAAACGTCCCGTTATCACTATTGTCTACAGGATCAGTGTGCGAGGTTCGCGTTCCATATAGCGAATGATCACGCGGTCGCGTGGGACGCCGCTCGCTTCCAACTCACCGATAACTTCTTCAAGGCTGGCGCCGTGAGACGCGACTCTGCCGTCATGTACCGCGACCCACTGCTGTGGGTAGTCGTTCAATAGTTGCGTGTCAGCTTGGGACAGTACCTGGACCGACTCGGCATATGCCTGCAAGTCCTCCCAAACCCTCTGCGGGTCGCCTATGTGTTGAAGGTCAATCATGGTGGTTCGTTCCTCCAGTGGCCAACTCTACGAACTATACTTGGTGATCATCTGCATGCGCAAATTGACTTGACGCCCTACGTTGCGCCGAAGGGTTCAACGCCTCTCTACGCGCACACGGGTTCGGTGCCGCGCCAGCGGTGGGCCGGATTCGCCGGCGGATGGGCGGCCAACCGGTCGCGGGCGGCGTACCAGAGCCGGGCCCACGCATCCGGGTCGCGCAGCTCGCTGCCCGGATCGCGCCGGCTGCGGGCCACGAAGCCGGGGAACTCGGGGCGGCCGGTGGGCTGGCCGGTGGGGTTGTAGCGAAGGTCGAGGCTCCAGCGGATCTCGTCGCTGACGTTGGGGAGGGAGCCGTGGATGGTGTGCTTGTGCATCAGGATCACGTCGCCGGAACGCACCGGAACGGGGGTGGCGCGGTCCAGGTCCATGAGCGTGTCGGGGATGGCCAGCGGGCGCCCCGGTATGTTCGGGCAGTGGGTGCGCAGCGCCTGCCGGTGGCTGCCGGGAATCACCTGCAGGCAGCCGCGCTCCACGGGAGCGTCGGACAGCGCGATCCATACCGTGAGCATGTCGGTGCCGTCGGCGACCGGGTCCACCACGCCGTTGTCCTGGTGCCACGGGTTGGCGCACGCCAGCACGTCGGTGGAGCCGTCGGGGAGCAGGCGCTCTGGCGGCTTGATGCGGATGTGCTGCACCGGGTTGGAGTAGATTTCCGGGCCGATGAGGCACTCGACCAGGTCCAGAACCCGCTCGTGGGTGATGATCCGGAACACCGCCGGCCCCGCCCAGAACGGGGTGTCCGGGGTCACGCCGCGGGTCAGCAGGCTGGGGTCGAAGTAGCGGGAGTGGTCGCGCCCGGACTCGCGGTAGATACGGATCAGCCGCTCGGCGAACGCGAGATCGGTGTAGGCGGAGGCGATCTCGCCACGGTCATGCAACTCGCCCGCCAGCCGGTCGAGCACCCCGCCATACTCCGCAAACAACGGCTCGACCACCGCCGCCGGGTCCAGCACGCCCTCGACGCGCAGGTAGCCGTCACGCTCGAATCGGCTGAGTTGAGCGGAATTCAAACGGCGCCTCCCGGCCCGTGCGCCACGGCTCATCTTCGCCTCCTGCGATGACCATACCACGCCGGAGCAAGCGGGGGTCACGGGCCTCCGGGGCGGGCGCCGCGGGCGAGACCGACCCGCGGCACGACTTCTACGGCTACATGGCGCAGACCATTCCGCATGCCTCCTACATCCGCACCAAGTTCTACCGCGTCGACAGCGGCACCGAGAAGTGGCTCGACTACAAGCGCATCGCCGCGATCATCAAGGCCACGGCTACAACGGCTGCATCTCCATCGTCTACGAGGGCGAGCACCATGGGTGCGACCGCCAGAAGCGGCAGATGTCGCACGGCCGGAATCGACGACGGCTTGCAGGAGCGCACGTCGGGCGGCCCGACCCAAACGCGGCCACGCAGAGGAGGTCGCGCTACCTCCCCGGCTCCGCGGCCGGCGCCGGGCCGTGGCATATGCGGTGGTGGGCAAAGCACGACAAAACGAGGTTCTCCGGCTCCGGGCCACCCCCCTCGGCAACCGGCAGCACGTGGTGGATCTGTAGCAGGTGGGAGGAATTGCAGCGGCGCCCGGTGAGCGGATCCCGAAAGCGGCAGCGTCCCCCGTCGCGCAGCCAGACGTGACGCCGGACCGCCGCCGGAATGGGGCGCCGCACCGGCGACCGGCGTGGGCCGCGCAGAGCATCGCGGCTGAACTGCGGCGATGCTCGCCCCGGCGCACCGCCGGCTCCACGTGCAGGCGACACGCCGCATGCCAACTCCGGCGGCGGAGGAGAGGCCGGTGAGAGCGGAGCGGTGACGGTGCCGTCGGCTGGGCCACCGCCGGCGAACATCGGCGCCGGAGGAGTGGCTGGTGAGAGCGGAGCGGCGCCAGTGCCGTCGGCTGGGCGACCGCCGGCGAACATCGGCGGCGAAGGAGAGGCGGGTGAGAGCGGAGCGGTGACGGTGCCGTCGGCTGGGCCGCCCGTGGCGAACTTCGGCGCCGGAGTAGCGCTCGGCGGGACCGGGGCGGCGGCGGTGCCACCCGTTGCGCCGCCACTGGTGAACTGCGGCGCCGCAGGCGCTTCCGGCGAGGCCGATGGCCCGACCGCGCGGGCGTCGCCCGCCGGCGCAGCGGGCACGTGGGCACCGGCGTTCTGACCCTCCGGCGCCGCAGGAGGGTCGGGCGTGACCGAAGCGGCGACACCTGCGCGGGTGCCGGGTGCCAATGGACCGGTTGTCTGCGCAGCCGGTGCGACGCTGCGCACCGGTGCTGCGCCAGGCGACGTTGCGGCGTCGGACTGCATCCGGGCGGCGGCGGTCTCTCCCTGCGGCGCCGGAGTATCGTCGCTCCCACGCCCAGCCGAAGCGGCCGCCGGAGCGTCGCCTGTCGTGGTCCGCTCCGGCCGCGACGGCGCTGCCGTGCTGCCCGCGCGCTTCCGCCGGCGCCCGCCGCCGCCGGGGTCGTGCCGCGCCAGCGCCTCGCGCACCAGGCGCGCCACCAAGTCACCCCAAGACATGCGCGGGTCCACGTGCGACAGCAGGTTCTTCAGTTGGCGCAGTCCCTGCTCGCACTCCTGGTCGATGCTCACCTTCAAGGTGAAGCGGTCGGGCGCCACGGCGCGCAGCGTGTCGCGCGGCGGCACCACCTCGGGGGCGGCGTCCGCCAGCAGACCGGCGACCTGGCGGGTGGTCATGCCGGCGGCCTGCTCGATCAACTCGCGTTGGCGCCGCGGGTGCAGCAGCGGGGCGGCGGACATCGGCCCGGCAGACCGTTGCGTCATCGGATCACCGCGGGACGGCTCCGGTGCGAGCGCCGCGGTGGGCCGCGGCGCCGATGGGGCCACGACCGGCAACGGTACCGGCGCTGCGCAACTCGCCGGCGGCCGAAGCGGGGCAGCAGGGAGCTGGTCCGAGGAAGGTGCGGCAGGACCGGGAGCGCGCGGGGGTGCGGGAGAGTGCGAGGCGGCACCGCCCGACTCCAGCCGCGCCGGCAGCGCATCGGCAGGCCCGGCGCCGCGGTGCTGCGCGGCGGCGTGGCTCGCGCCTGGCACTACCGGCGCGTCTGCCGGCCCGTCGCACGCAAGTCCGGTGCGCAGCGCATGCCCCGCCGCCGCCGGCGGTGGCGCGTACACGGTGGCGGTATTCGGGTTCCACCTGTCCGGGACACCCACCGGCGTCGAAGTCGGAGCGGCGCCCGAGGTGGCGACGCCCGAGTCCGATCGGCCCACCGGCTGCGAACCCGCCGCTCCCGGACGGGCATCGACTGCCGCCGATTCGTCGGAACGTCGTCTGCCGCGGTCGCTCCCGGTATGCCGGTTTTCACGCTCTCGGAGGTCAGGCGGCGACTGCGCCGCCGATTCGACGGACGATCGGGTGCCGCGGTCGCTTCCGGTGTGCCGGTCTGCGCGGCCTTCGGTGTCACGGTGCCACCGCGCCTCCTGGTCGACGGCGGCCACGCCGTGCGCGGCGGATGCAGTCATCGCCGCGGCAGTGGCCACCCCCGCTCGCGCTCGGCACGGATCGGCTTCCCGGTCACCCGCTGCACCTGGCGACGCAGGCAGCCCAGGCAGGTCGTGGCAGCACTCCTGACCGGCGTTCGGGCTCGCTCTCCGGGATTGGCGCTCGGCGGCGGCAAAGGCGGTCTCCAACTGCGCCGCCGCGGTCAGCGTCAGCTCGCCGCTGTGCAGCTTGGCCCGCACCCAGCCATGGCGCCGGCACAGCCGCATGGTCTGGATGCGGCGCTGCGCGGCGGCATCGGTGAAGCGCAACTCCCGCACCGCGTAGTCGAACAGGCTCGAGAACCCGCGCCGCGGCGCCAGGCCGCGACGGTCGATTTCGTCGAGGTGGTCCAGA
Organism: Spirochaetia bacterium; assembly: GCA_965208575.1. Lineage (GTDB taxonomy): Bacteria > Spirochaetota > Spirochaetia > SZUA-6 > Bin103 > Bin103. The sequence continues at coordinate 162,702 of CBDBOV010000006.1, forward strand.
ATGTGCACTTCGAGGCCCCGCTGATTGGCCGCGAGGCGCCTGGTCTGGTCGAGGAGCTGCTGATCGCCGAGCGTGCTGAAGGGTCGTGTGCCGGTTCCGCTTGTCATACGGTAAGTATACTACTGACCTGTAGATAGCCCGTTTCTTCGGGTCTCAGACCCGGTGCCGGCAGCGCCTGTGGGGCGCGAAATGGCGCCTCCGGGGGCACGCGCTCGGGCACTTGGCGGTTGCAGGCCATTGTCGGGCTTCCAGGCGCGCCAGGGGCCTTCAGCGGCAGCGAAAACTGCGTCAACCCCTGCGGCCGATTTTGTGCAGGATTTTCGGCGCAGGCGGCTTGCCGAGCACCGCGGCAGGCAGGAACCACGCCGCCGCCTCGGGACTGTCCCACCGGTACGTGGGCACGCAAGGACACCGGCGCGCGGCAGCCCACTCGATCCGCAATCTGTTGCCGTGTCGCCCGCGTGCAATGCTGGGAGATCGGCGCGTGCTGATTCTGTCAACCGCCATTGCCGCCTTCCGCGTTCGCACCCAGCACCATGACCGCGTCGAGCTGGTCCGTCGTGCCGCGGCTTACCTCCGAGACAGCTTGGCGGGCTTCCGACCGCCCGGCCATGCGGTCGCGCCCGCGGGCCGGCGGCACGCAGCCTGAGTGCGCTCATTGACATGGTGACGGGCGCGTGGCAGATTCGAGCGATGCCTGCGACCGTAATCGACCAAGCGCACGCCGAAGGGTATCGCAACGACGGCTACGTGCTGCTGCGGGACGTGTTGGAAGACGCGGCCCTGCAGCCGGTGCACGACGCCATCAAGGCCGAGGTGGACCAGCTCGCCGACCGGTTCCACCGGGAGGGCAAGGTCAGCTCGCGCTATGCGGACGAGCCGTTCAACCGGCGCCTGGTGCTGCTGTGCGAGGAAGCCGGGGAGCAGGTGAAGATATGGGAGCTGCGAACGCGGGCAGCGGTCACGCCGGCGCTGTACGAATTCGTACGCCATCCCGCGCTGCTGGACCTGATGACCGCGCTCCTGGGGCCGGAAGTCGCCTGGACGGGAAGCTTCGCGGTGCGCCTGAAGCTGCCCGAAACCGAGGAGACCGCGTTCCCCTGGCACCAGGATACCCAGTATTACGGCAACCCGACCCGGCACCTGCACGTGATCTCGGTGTGGATTCCGCTGGTCGACGTGGACGAGCGCAACGGCTGCATGCACCTGCTGGCCGGCAGCCACCAATGGGGTCTGCTCGGCGGCGCGCGGGACGCCCAGCGTGTCGTGCGCATGTTCGAGGACGTGGAACAGCGCGCCAAGCCGGTCGTGCTGCCGATGCGGCGCGGCGACCTGCTGGCGTTCAGCAACCTCACCTGCCACGCCAGCATGCTGAACACCACCAACGAGGTGCGCTGGAGCGTCGACCTCCGCTATATCGTTCCCGAGGCCGCCGTCGCGCGCAGCGACGACGAGCGGCACGGCTACGCCACCATCTACGATCACTACCGCATGCGCCCGATCACCGTGGCCAGCCGCGACCCCGACCAGGTAGTACCCTGGGAGCAGATCCGCAACCTCGTCAGTTAATACCCTATTTACTACCCTCTCTCAGGCGCTGCTACCCTCATTCTTCGTGACCGCCCGCCAACGGGCACCCGGCCCGCGACCGCGGCACGTGACATCGCCGGTCTTTTTCAGGTCGGCCAGAAGCCTGCGGATCCAGTCGCGTCCGACACCGGGACATTCGCGTTCCAGGTCGCTCAGGCGGAATTCGCCCGGCTGAGCGCGTATCGCGGCGAGCACGAGCGCCGACTTGCCGCCACGCGCGGTTTTGACCTGCTGCACGCGCTCTTCCAACTCGACGTAACCGCGGCGAATGACCGCAAACAGGAAGTTGAACCAGGGAGTCAGTTCGTGCTTGCCGTCGTGCCAGCGCTGCGAACTGCGGTAGAGAGATTCGTAGTACGCTTCCCGCGATTCCTCGATCAGGCGTTCGAGGCTGAGGTAGCGGCCCACCTCGTAGCCGTGCTGCCTGAGCGCAAGCAGGGTGAGCAGCCGCGACACGCGCCCGTTGCCGTCCCGAAACGGGTGGATGCAGAGGAAGTCCAGGACCAGCGCGGCAATGGCGATCAGCGGCAGGATGTTTTCCTGGTCGAGCGCGAATCGGTACCGCTCGCAGAGTTCCTCGACCGCTGCTGGCGTTTCCGCCGCCGCCACGCACCGGAACCGGACCACCGGTGCCTGCCCGGGGCGCAGTTCGACGATGTCGTTGTCGACGCGCTTGAACCGCCCGGCGTCGCCGCTCGCCGACTGGCACAGAGCATGCAGATGCAGCAGCGTATCCGGTGTCACGCCGAGAGAAGCTGTGCCGGCGTGAATCTGGTCCATTGCGCGACGGTAGCCGTGGACCTCCTTTTCGGGCCGGTCGCGAGGAGTAGCCCTGCCGAGCACGAGCGCGTGCAGGCGGTCGTGAGCGACCGTCACACCTTCGATCCGATTGGACGACTCCACGCTCTGAATCGTGGCGGAGTCTCGGAGCGCCTTGAGAACCTGCGGCGACTGGCGGGAATACAGCTCCTGCTTGCCCTTGTACTCGGCGATGTCGGTGAGCAGCCACGTCGTGCCCATCGGCATCTCGTAGTCGCGCAATCGGTTGTCCCGGAACGAATTCATGATCGGCTCCGCACCCGGCAGGTCACCCGGCACCACCATATGAGGTTGCCGGGCGCCCGACAACCTCATTCCTGTCACGGCATGAACAGCCCGCCGCTGACGTGCAGCGACTGCCCGGTGACGTACTCGGCGGCATCCGAGGCGAAAAAGGCTACCGCGTGGGCGACGTCTTCCGGTTCTCCCCGGCGCTTGGCGAGGATCGGGATGCCGAGCCAGCGCAGGTCCTGCGCTTCGTCGATCCGGATCGGCTCGCTGCGCTCCTCTTCCACGTCGCGGTACTTGCGTATCATGCAGGGCAGGATCGCGTTGGCCGTGACGTAGGGCGCGCCCTCATGGGCGATCCCCTTGGTCATGGCGATCAGGGCCGCCTTGGAGGCGGCGTAGGAAGGTGGCGCGCGCGTTGACGTTCATCACCCGGTCCCACTCCGCGCAGGGCGTGTCGACGATCCTGTGCGCCTGGCCGGTGCCGCTGTTGCTCACCAGGATGTCCACCGCGCCGAACGCCTCCTCCGCCTCCCGCACCAGCTCCTCGCACTGCGCGACATCCGCCACGTCCACCCGGATGGCAACCGAGCGCCTGCCCATGGCCTCGATCCTGGCGCAGATGTTGCGGGCTTCTTCCCCGCTCGTGTGGTAGTTGACCGCCACGTCGGCCCCGGCCCGCGCCAGTACCTGGCAGATGGTGGCGCCAATGCTTCGCCCACCGCCGGTAACCAATGCTACCCTGCCGGAAAGATCGATCGACCCCGCCTCAAGCTCCTGCTTCCTGCCAGACATGCCGTCCTTTGTACCCCGCATCCGCTCACCCGGAACAGGCGCCGGAACAGCCGCGGGTCCGCCTGGAATCCAAAGTAGCTACGGAGGTAGCATGCTGGTATGAAACTGAGTATCAGCCTGCCGCAGCGGGACGTGGAGTTGCTCGACGAGTACGTGCGAACGCGACGCGTGAAGTCGCGTTCGGCCGCGGTGCAGCGGGCCGTCGACCTGCTGCGGGCGGTGGACTTGGCAGACGACTACGCCGCCGCGTGGGCGGAGCGGGACGCTGCCGGCGACGAATCGGCGTGGGATCGTACGATCCGCGACGGTCTGGCGACCTGAAGGCCGCGCAGCCGAGTTGCGCCACGTCGCCTGTGTTGACCAGTTCAGTTGTTCAGTGTCTTCCTGGCGTTGGCGTGGTAGAAGGCCGCTCTGCCAACGCCGCCGCGCTCCACGAGCCCGGCATCCCGCAGCACCCGGAGTTCGCGCAGCGCCGTATCGCCGCTGACGGCCAGGAAGGTCGCCGCCTCGTCCTTGGTGGTGCGCGTGCGTCCGGCGACGAACTGATATAGCCGGCTCTGACGGCCCGATAGAAGCGACTCGGTGTCCAGCCGCGGCCGGAAGGTGACCACGAAAAAGTTGGATGCCGAGATCTCCATCGGGGGGTTGCCGTTCTCCTCCAGCGCCTGCCTGATCCGCGGGATGCCACTGCCGACGCGTTCCACGTAGCGGGCGCGGAACAGGAGATCGGCCACCAGGCGGTTGCGACGCACACTGCGCTTGCCCAAGTCTGCCAGCGACAGTCCGCTGAACAGGCCGCCGGGGTTCTCGACTTCCAGCCGGTCCGCGAAGATGCTGACAAAGACGTGCGCGGCATCGTAGTGGTAGTCGCGATGCATGACCGCGTTGGTGATCGCCTCCCGGATGGCGACCGGCGGGTACTCGTACACGTCGCGGCGTTGCGGGCGAGCGTCCACGAGGTACGCGGTGCGGATGTTCCTGGAGGTGAAGGCAATTGCGCCCTCAATGAGCTCGGGAGGGCTGCCGGTGATCTCCTGCCGATCGAGCACGTCGAGCCGCTCCGTTCCCGCGAAGCGCACGCAGCTTACGTGGCTCTCCTTCACGTAGCGTTGTGGGTCGCGAGCGAAGAACAGGACGCCGCCTTGCCGGAAAGAGATGCCCTCCGCGGCCGGTACCGCCGCGTCGAGACTTGCGAGCAGGTCTTCCGGACGCGCCTCGATGCGGATTCCCGCGGCCTGCAGGTAGGCGCGATAGCGGTTCCGGTCGAAGTCCCGCGGGTAGCGAAAGTGCCGGTTGACGCTTTCGTCGAAGTGGTAGTCGCCGGCCTGCAGCACCAGTCGCCGTATCTCGGCGGTGCTGAGCTTCTGCGTCGTCGCGCCCTGCCTCAGGTAGAAGCCTTCCTTGCAGCGATACGGTTTCTGTACCCCCTCGGCCACCACCACCTCCAGCACGCCGGGGCCCAGGTTGGCTACCTCGACCTGAACCGAGGGATCGCAGTTGCGGGCGATGGCCTGTATCTCGCTGCGCACGCGGTTGGAGGTGTCAACGCCGACCACCTCGCCGGCATCGTCGACGCCGAGCAGAACCGTGCCGCCCGAGGAGTTCGCGAATGCAACGATCTCACGGTCGAGCCGGGACAGTGACTGTCTGAATTCGAGGCGCTGCCCTTCCCCTTCGGCCAGGAGCAGGGCGAGGCGGCCTGCCGGGTCGATCATCTGAGCCAGTGTACCAAGCCAGACCCCCGATGTACAGTGTTTGCGGCGCAAATGCTTCGCAAATGCGGCGCATTTCTAGTCTACGACGCCCGCATTCAATGCAGCCGGTGTTTCGCCACGGGCTGCTGGCGCTACATCCCCCAGACCGTGACAGGTGCGTCGGCTTCCGCCGGCGCGCGGCGGAAGATCTTTTCCGCCCAGGTTCGCTCCGGCGTGCGGTCGAACACGACCAGGCGGCCCGCCGCCGCCCCGCAGCGGTCCATCGGTGGCGGGGCATCTTGGCGGCTGATCGCGTCGTTCGACGGCGTAGCATGCTACACTCGACCAAAGACGCCCGGCCAACCCCAAACCGCCCGGCGTCGTCAACGAGGGTCGCAACCATGCGTTCGTTCAATACTGCCGGTCCCGTCAAGCCCGACAAGCACTATTGCATCCCGCCGCTTGAGCGGATCGACCTTGACGAAGTCCTTGGGCTGGTGCGAGACGAGCGGTACTTCGTGCTGCACGCGCCGCGGCAGACCGGCAAGACGTCGGCGTTGCTGGCGCTGGCCGACGTGCTGAACGAGCGCGGCTACCGGTGCGTGTACGCCACGGTGGAGACCGCCCGCACCGCACGTGATGACGTGGAGCGAGCGATGCGCGTGGTGCTCGCCACCCTGGCGGAGGCGGCGCAGGGGGTAGACGACGCGTTTCTGGAGGACAAGTGGGCGGAGATTCTCGCCATGTTCGGGCCGGATCGGCGTTGGGCGCGGCGCTGTCGCGGTGGGCGCAGGCGGCCCCGCAACCGCTGGTGCTGCTGATCGACGAGATCGACACGCTGACGGGCGATTCGCTCCTGTCGGTACTGCAGCAGATCCGTGCCGGCTACCCCCGCCGCCCGGCGCGCATGCCGCACAGCGTGGTCCTGTGCGGCATGCGCGACCCACGCGACTACCGCATGGGCGCTGCCGGCAGCCCGTTCAACATCGCCGCGAAGTCGCTACGACTGGGCGACCTCTCGCGCCAGGAGACGCTGGCGCTGCTGGCCCAGCACACCGAGCAGACCGGCAGGCGTTTACGCCCGAGGCGCTGGAGGCGGTGTGGACGCAGACCCGCGGCCAGCCCTGGCTGGTGAACGCGCTGGCGTACGGTGTCTGTTTCGAGAACAAGACGCTGCGCGAAGACCGCTCCCGCACGGTGACCGCGGACGACATCGCCGCGGTGCGCGAGGAGCTGATCGCGAACCGGGTGACGCACCTCGACTATCTGGCCGACAAGCTGCGCGAGGACCGCGTGCGGCGGGTGATCGAGCCGATGCTGAGCGGCACGCACCGGCACACCTTCACGGACCGCGATGTCGGGTACGCGCGCGACCTCGGGCTGCTGGCCCGCGACGCGCCGCTGCGGGTGGCCAACCCGATCTACGCCGAAGTGCTGCCGCGCGAACTCGCGTGGGTGGCGCAGGAGACGCTGGAGCTGTCGCCGCCGCGGTACGTGAGGGCGGACGGCAGCCTGGACGCGGAGTTGCTGATGACGGAGTTCCAGGGCTTCTTCCGCCGCCACTGCGAGCATTGGCGCAACCGCTTCGCGTACGAGGAGGCGTGGCCGCAGTTGCTGCTGCAGGCGTACCTGCAGCGCGTGGTGAACGGCGGCGGCCGCATCGAGCGGGAGTACGCGCTCGGGAGTGGCAGGGTGGACCTGCTGATCGTGTGGCCGCTGGCCGACCGGGTGCAGGAGTTCGTGGTGGAGTGCAAGGTGGTGCGCGAGCACGACGGGCTGGACACCGTGGTGGACGAGGGCGTGGAGCAGACGGCTCGCTACGTGGACCGCTGCGCGGCGGAGGCCGGGCACCTGATCGTGATCGACAAGCGGGAGAACCGGAGCTGGGAGGAGAAGATCTACCGCACCCGGCGCCGCTCGGCGCATCTGCGGCGCGGCGGCGGCGCCGTGCCGGTAGCGGTGTGGGGGATGTGAGTTAGCGGTCGGCCCTGATCCGCAGCATCGATCGACTCCAGGAGCATCCAGCAGCCCGTGGAGTAGGGCGCTGCTCGAAAATGCAACCTCAGGGTTTGATAGGAGAGGCCCTCGTAGGGTACAACACGCCGTTCGAAGAGTGGCCCGAAGAGGTCAAGAAGGCTTATACGTATGACCCGGAAGGAGCCGAGAAGCTCCTCGATGAGGCGGGATATCCACGCGGCGCGGACGGCATTCGATTGACGCCCACCATGACCGCTTTCGAGTTTGCCATTGATTACTTCGAACTCGTGGCCGGCTACTGGAAGGAAATCGGCGTTGACGTGGATGTGTCCATTCCGCCGGCGGGTGCTTACGGGGGCATGGTTCGTGAGGCGCAATACGGAGACATGGTCTCCTGGGCTGCTGCGGTCCAGTATCTTGCCCCGGTCGAGCCGATTGGCTACTACTACTCGGGGTCAAGCTGGAACCCCCCACGGGTGCGAACGCCAAAAGCAGTAGCAAATCGTTGACCCCGGGGCCGAAAAAAGGTCTACCTACCCCACGACACCACTCCATGGGGAGGTAGACCATGAATACGGAAGGACTTATAGCAGCCGCCGGGGGGCTCGTCAAGGAGTTGCAAGGGCGCATCAACGGCGGCGGGATGGATCTCCAGGAGGCGGAAGCCAGGATCGGTACGAGCAGCAGCAGGCGCAGCCGGAAGACGTCACGGGCTGGCCCACTTCCTGGCACGGCTGTGGCGGCGAGAAGCCGCTCGGCACCGCCGGCGGCGTGGTGGCCTCGCGGCTGGTCAGGGGCGCGGTGATCGCGGTCAAGGAGAACGACTACCTGCAGGCGGCCACGGCCACCGGCAGCACCCGGTTGGCAGCGCTGGTGCGCCACGTGCTGCCCAACGTGGCGGCGCCGATCATCGTGGTGTTCAGCATCAACATCGGCGCGGTGATCATCAGCGAGGCCAGCTTGAGCTTCCTCGGATTCGGTCTGCCGGTTGAGATTCCGAGCTGGGGACGCTGCTGAGCCGGGACGGGCGCAAGTACATGGAGCAGGCGCCGTGGCTGGCGCTGTGGCCCGGCCTGTGCCTGACCCTGACCGTCTACAGCCTCAACATGTTCGGCGACGCCGTCCGCGACCTGCTCGACCCGCGCCTCCGCGGCGGCGGCGGACGCCTCGGCACCCACCGCGGCCGCACGCCTCAACCAGGGTCCGGTCGCCGCCGGTCACTCGGGTGAGGATTGTCAATTCACGGCATTTACGGCAGTTGTTGCGTTTGCGACGTTTATCGGTTACCCTTGGGTACAGATACGGGGAGGATCTGTGATGGATGATCACGGGCCGGTCAGTTTCACGGAAACGCCGATGCCAGATGATCGGGACGTGACGCTCGCCGCGCGCACGAGCCGGAAGCTTGCGGCGCTGAACGACAGCTCCGAGCCGGTACCGGTACGGTTCGGGATAGTCGAGACGGAGACCGTACACCTTCCCGCTCCGGCGATGCGGCTTCTCCGCGAAATCCTGGACCAGATGGCGCGCGGCCATGGGGTGGCGCTGGCACCCGTCCATGCCGAGTTGACCACACGGCAGGCTGCGAATCTCCTGCAAGTGTCGCGGACTCATCTGGTGCAACTGCTCGATGAAGGAAAAATCCCCTGTCGGAAAGTGGGTTCGCACCGGCGCGTGCGAACCCAGGATATCATCGCCTATCGTCGTGACACCCAGTCTCACCGGCGGGACGCGCTGAACGAGTTGACTGCACATGATCAAGAGCTCGGTCTGCAGTAGCGAATGCAGCACTGGACGGCGCTGCTCGACGCCAATGTCTTGTACCAGGCGGGCGTCCGGGACATCTTGCTGCGCTTGGCGGATCGGGGCCTGTTCACACCGCTGTGGACGGCACAGATCCATGACGAGTGGATCAGAAACCTTATCTCGGACCGCCCGGATCTGACCGCCGCCAAGCTGCAGCGAACAAGGTCGAAGATGGACGAGTACTTCCCCGAGGCCCTGTTCACCGGCTACGAAAGCCTCATACCAGGGCTTGATCTCCCCGACCCGAGAGACCGCCACGTCCTGGCGGCTGCGATCCGCGCCCGAGCCGACGTGATTGTAACCCGGAATCTGCGTGACTTTCCGGCGGACAGATTGACCCCGCACGGGCTGCTGGCGCAGCATCCCGACGAGTTCATCATGGGCCTCCTCGATGCACGGCATGAAGAGGTGCTCGCTGCGGTTCGCGACCATCGTACCGCGTTGAGAAATCCACCGCGATCGCCTGAGGAGCATTTGGCGGCGCTTGAGAGCCTCGGCTTGGCGCGGTCCGTCTCCATGCTGCGCGATTACATGGACACAATATAGCCCGCGAATCCGGCGGCACGCACCGGCACGCCTTCACGGACCGCGATATCGGGTACGCGCGCGACCCTGCCGCCGGGCGCCTCGCCGCTCTCGGTACGACGCCCACCGCGGTGGAAGGCCGTTGCTCGAAACGCGCGGTTGACAGGCTGCGGCGGGCGGTGCATGGTGATCATTCAAGGTTCGGACTCGTGCGGACGATGCGTAACCATAGCACTCAGCGCTGCTACCAGTTGACGCAACCGGTACGCCCCCCCCCAGCATCGGTCGCGTAAATCTTTCAAGCGTAAACAGTAACACCAACCACCGGGCCGCGTTATCGAGCGCCTGCGCGCGCGTCGAACACCGCAGACCCCTTCCCGCCATCTCCAATCCCCCGGCGTTGCCGGACATGGGAACAAGCCACCGGCGAGCCGCCGCTACGCCTCCAATTGGCGTGCGCCTGCGACCGTCCGGTCCGCGTACGAGGGGGTGCACGTGAAGAAGTAATCCACACCGCGGGTCGCGGTCGACGCCGTGGCCAACTCGAAGCTGTCGCCCTCGTCGGAATCGCCCGCGCCGCACACGGCGCGGACCGGCACGCACGCCACGAGAGCAGGCGAGGGAGCGGCACTGAAGTGCGTGTTCTCGAAAACAGAGGAGATCAATTCATGAACCTTGTCACGTTCAGAACGTGCCTCGCCGTGCTGGCGAGCCTGGCCATTGCCGCAACCGGCGCCTGGGCCGGCGGCGAAGAGGAGCAGCCGGCCGCGGCGATGGAGAAGGAGATGGTGCTCGATCCGACGACCGGCAAGATGGTGTCCGCGCCGGAGTACGGCGGGACACTGACCTTCGCCGTCAAGCTGGAGCCGCCGAGCGCTGACCCCATGTTCGGCAGTGGGGCGGCGCGGGGGCCCGATGGCGTTACCGAGAAGCTGGGCATGGTCAACTGGGGAATCGACAGGAGCGTGAATGACCTCACCAGTGCGTTCTTCTACTTGCCTCTGTCTATCCTGACAGGACGCCTGGCGGAAAGCTGGGAAACGCCGGACGCCACCACGATGGTCTTCAACATCCGCCAGGGTGTTCGTTGGCACGATAAGGAACCGATGAACGGTCGCGAGTTCACTGCCCAAGATGTCGAGTATAACTTCCACCGTATGACAGGAAGTGGCAGCGGCTTCAGCGAACCCCCTGGAGGCTTCGCTGGCGAGATCGCCACTGCCATTCCATTCGAATCGATCACGGCCACCGACAAGCACACTGTTGTGATGAAGCTGGAACGACCAACCGTCGGGGCGCTATCGACGATCCTCACCAACTATGCGGTCTTTATCATGCCCCCCGAGGTAATCAGGCAACACGGCGACGTGAAGGACTGGAGGAACCTGGTCGGCACCGGGCCCTTTATGATGACGGACTGGGTGGACGGCAGCTCGCAGACCTGGATCAGGAATCCGGACTACTGGGGCTTCGACGAAAAATACCCACAGAATCGGCTCCCCTATTTCGACGGCTTGAATGGTCTGATCATGAAAGAAGACGCCACTATTCTGGCGGCGCTGCGCTCCGGTCAGTTGGATTACGTCGGTCTGACTGGCGCCGCCGAAATGATCTATACCGCCCAGAAAGAGAATCTCGAGGGGACCAATCCCGACATGGCATTCTACCCGTATGGGGCTCGCTCGGAAAATGCTTTCGCTTTCAACATGGGCGCGGACAACCCGCTCACCAAAGACGTGAGGGTGCGCCAGGCGATGCAGATGGCACTCGACCTCGAGACGATGAACGATACCTACTTCAAGGGAGTATCCAAGTGGGTGCCCATGGGCTTGGTGGGCCCTGCCGTCGGCGGGACGCCCTTTGAAGAGTGGCCCGAAGAGGTCAGGAAAACCTTTATGTATGACCCGGAAGGGGCCGAAGCGTTGCTCGACGCGGCTGGATATCCGCGCGGCGGCGACGGCATGAGATTCGAGGTCGCGCTGGAACACTACGAGATGTTCGACGTCGACTATACGCAATTGGCTGCCGCCTACTGGAAGGAGATCGGCGTTGACGTGCAGATTACTGTAGCGGAACGAAGTGCACACATGGCTCACATACGCGAACATTCGTACGGAGACATGGCCTCCTGGATTGCTGGCGTCGAGTATCTTTCTCCCGCCATCCCGGTAGCCTGGGGTTACTCGGAGTCAGCATGGAACCCTCCGAACCTCAACGACCCGGAATACGACCGCCTGTATGAAGCCGCCCGCGACGCTGCAACCGAGGAGGAGCAGCTGCGGTGGGCCAATCTGGCGGACATGTACATGATAGAGAACCACGTGTATGTGTGGGGTCCCACAGACCCCAAGTTCAACGCGGTCCAGCCCTGGCTCAAGGGGTATAACGGTGAATCGATGTTGGGAGGCGATGACCGGGTGGCCCTGTTCTCCCGCCTCTGGTTTGACAACGATCTGATGAAAGAAATGGGTCAGTAGGGGCCTCGCCCTTGTAGCTGCCCCAGGGAGAGCGGAGAGGCTCACGCTCAAGCCGCTTCCGAGCGCCGCTTCTCGGCTCTCCCACCCATTTCGGCCTCCGACTGCCCATGAGAGCCTATGTTATTCGGCGTTTGCTGCTCGTCATCCCTACGCTCTTCATATTGAGCGTTCTGGTCTTCCTCTCGGCCCGCTTCATCCCTGGCGACATAGTCGACACCATGGTGGCGTCAGACCAGAACCCGGCGGCTGGGGTAGACCGTGAGGCGCTTCTGCGTGCGTTGGGATTGGACGTGCCGGTCCACGTGCAGTATGGCCGCTGGTTGCAGGGCATTATCCTGCGCGGCACCCTCGGCGACTCACTGCTCGGGAAATGGTCGGTCGAGGAAAAGATCGTGGGCAGGCTCCCGGTCACGCTGGAGCTCGGCTTCCTGGCGCTCTTGATCGGGCTGGTGCTGGGCGTGCCGATCGGCATCTGGTCGGCGATTCGCCAGGATACCACCGTTGACTACGCGGGCCGTTCGGTCGCCATCCTCGGCTTGGCCACGCCCAACTTCTGGCTCGGCATCATGGTTATGACCTATCCGGTGATCTGGTGGGGCTGGTCGCCGCCGATGCAACTGATAGCGTTCGCCGATGACCCGCTCGGGAATCTCGAGATGTTCCTCATTCCCAGCCTGATCCTGGGGACGGCCCTTTCGGCAGCCACCATGCGGATGACGCGCACCATGATGCTCGAGGTGCTCCGCCAGGACTATATCCGGACGGCCTGGTCCAAGGGACTGAGGGAGCGGGTCGTCGTCGTACGGCACGCCATCAAGAACGCCCTCATCCCGGTAGTGACCCTGATTGGCCTGCAGTTGCCGATCCTGGTAGGTGGCGCCGTCATCATGGAGAACATCTTCAACCTGCCGGGCCTCGGCCGCCTGATGCTGACCGCGCTCACCGACCGCGACTACCCGGTCATCTCTGGCATAAACATGTTCTTCGCAACGGTGGTGGTGGCGATCAATCTCGTCATCGACCTGGTCTACGGCTACCTGGATCCCCGGGTCCGGTACACGTAGCCGGGCAGAGGAACAGCGCATGGGTGACGGACTGGCCCGCTTCCTGGCCCGGCTGTGGCGCGAGAAGCCGCTCGGCGCCGCCGGCGGCGTGGTCGTACTGGCCTTGATCCTGGTCGCGATCTTCGCCGACCTGCTGGCCCCCTACCCGTTCGATGCAGTGAACCTGAAAGCCCTGCTCACCCCGCCGTCAGCCGAACACCTGATGGGAACCGACCAGTTGGGGCGCGACTACTTGAGCCGCAACATCCACGGGGCTCGTATCTCCATGTTCGTGGGGCTGCTGGCGACCAGCCTCAACGTCCTCGTCGCCGTGCTGATCGGCGGCACGGCCGGGTTCTTCGGCGGCAAGCTGGACCTGATGGTGCAGCGCTTCGTCGATGCCTGGATGGCGTTTCCGGGGCTGCTGCTGTTGCTTACGATCATGTCGCTGGTGGGGCAGGGCCTGCTGCAACTGATCCTGGTGCTGGGCGTCTCGGGCGGCGTGGTGGCCTCGCGGCTGGTCCGAGCCGCTGTGATCGCGGTCAAGGAGAACGACTACCTGCAGGCGGCCACCGCCACCGGCAGCACCCGGATGGCAGCGCTGGTGCGCCACGTGCTGCCCAACGTGGCGGCGCCGATCATCGTCGTGTTCAGCATCAACATCGGCGCCGTTATCATCAGCGAGGCCAGCTTGAGCTTCCTGGGCTTCGGCCTGTCGCCCGAGATTCCGAGCTGGGGGACGCTGCTGAGCCGGGACGGCCGCAAGTACATGGAGCAGGCGCCGTGGCTGGCGCTGTGGCCCGGCCTGTGCCTGACCCTCACCGTCTACAGCCTCAACATGTTCGGCGACGCCGTCCGCGACCTGCTCGACCCGCGCCTCCGCGGCGGCGGCGGGCGCCTCGGCACCCACCGCGGCCGGGCGCCGCAGCCCGGGTCCGGTCGCCGCCGGTCGCACCGGTGAGCGCACATGGCCGATCCCGACGACGCTGACCGGCCAGCGCCAATCGCACCGGTCCGCGCCAGTCTGCGCCACGTTGACGCCGTTGACATCGACTCACGTGACACCTACCGTGGCCGCCAAGCCATGGCCGGCGAGGTCTCCAAGCCCCACGATCACTTGTTCCGTTCCGTGTTCGGAGAGGACAAGGAATCCGAGGCAGCCAGCCTGCTGCAAGCCTACCTGCCGCCGGCGGTGAGCCGCGAGTTGCTGTGGTCGAGCCTGGAGTGGCAGCCAGCGAGCTTCATCGACGACCGCCTGCGCGACAGCGAATCGGACCTGCTGTACGCGATCCGGCGCAAGGCCGGCGGTGCCGCGGCGTGGCTGTATGTGCTGCTGGAGCACCAGTCGACCCCGGACCCGTGGTTGCGGCTGCGGCTGCTGAAGTACAGCATCCGGATCTGGGAACGTGACCGGCGACGGCATCCGACGGAGGACCGGTTGCGCCCGATCGTGCCGCTGGTTCTGTACCAGGGCGGGCGCGTGTGGCGAGAAGCGCGCGAGTTTGCGGAGCTGTTTTCCGAGGCGGTGCGGGATTGGCCGGGAGTGCCGCGCTACGCGCACCTGCTGATCGACCAGACACAGGCTGGACCGGAGGAGTTGCGCGGGCAGTTGCTCGGTCGCATCGCGCAACTGGCGATGATGGCGGCATACCGGGCGAGTTGGCCGGTGTTGCAGCGGCTGGTGCCGATGCTGGCGGAGTTGGCGCAGGTGGGCGACAGCGAAGACCTGCAGCGGATCGTGGTGTACATTGCAACCACGACGCGGGAAGCGGAGCGCTGGCACAGATTCGCGGAGGCAGTACGGCGAGGGGTGCCGGGAGGTGGAGAACTGATGAACAAGACCGAGGAGATGATCGAGATCTACGGCGACAGAAGGGAGCGCGAAGGCCGTCAGGAGGGCCGCCAGGAAGGTGAATTGCGCGGCAAGGTGCAGACCATCGAGGGATTCGTGGCACGCGATGTCCCCTGGTCCATCATCGAAGCGGCCACCGGAATCGACAAGGCCACCTTCAACCGGCTCAAGCACCGACTCGACACCGCTGACGGCGGCGGCACCCCCTCCAACTGAACCAAGCCCCGCTTCCGGCAGTATGACACGAGGGTGACACAGGGGCGTCCGGTGGACAAGGCCGCCGCTAAAATGCTCGAAACGCGCGGTTGACAGGCTGCGGCGGGCGGTGCATGGTGATCATTCAAGGTTCGGACTCGTGCGGACGATGCGTAACCATAGCACTCAGCGCTGCTACCAGTTGACGCAACCGGTACGCCCCCCCCCCCCGGCATCGGTCGCGTAAATCTTTCAAGCGTAAACGGTAACACCAACCACCGGGCCCCGTTGTCGGGCGCCTCCGCGCGCGTCGAACACCGCAGACCCCTTCCCGCCATCTCCAATCCCCCGGCGTCGCCGGACATGGGAACAAGCCACCGGCGAGCCGCCGCTACGCCTGAGGTCGGCGCGTCTGCGACCGTCCGGTCCGCGTACGAGGGGGTGCACGTGATGTAATCCACGCCGCGGCCCGCGATCGACGCCGTGGTCAACTCGAAGCTGTCGCCCTCATCGGAATCGCCTGCGCCGCGCACGGCGCAGACCGGCACACACGCCACGGGAACAGGCGAGGGAGCGGCACTGAAGTGCGTGTTCTCGAAAAACACAGGAGACCAATTCATGAATCTTGTCACATTCAGGACGTGCCTCGCCGTGCTGGCGAGCTTGGCCCTTGCCGCCACCGGCGCCTGGGCCAGTCCAGCCGCGGAAGAGGCACCGGCCGCCGCGATGGAAAAGGAGATGGTGCTTGACCCCACCACCGGCGAAATGGTGCTCGCACCTCAGTATGGCGGCACCATGACCTTTGCCGTCCAGCGCGAACCTCCGTCGACGGATCCCCTGTTCGGCGGCGGGTCGTCACGGGGCGTCGATGGCGTTGCCGAGAAGCTGGGCATGGTCAACTGGGGAGTCGACAGGGGCGTGTATGACCTCACCGGTGCTTTCTTTTACTTCCCTGATTCTGTCCTTACCGGTCGACTGGCGGAAAGCTGGGAAACGCCGGACCCAACGACCTTCGTCTTCCACATCCGCCCGGGCGTTCACTGGCACGATAAGGCACCAATGAATGGTCGCGAGCTAACGGCCCAGGATATCGAATACAACTTTCACCGTGTATGGGGTTTGGGCAGCGGCTTCACCGCACCTCATGAGAGCTATTCCGGCTCACTCAACAGGATACCCGTGGAATCGGTAACGGCTACCGATAGCAACACGGTTGCAATTAAGCTGAAGCAGCCACAGCTCGTAGCGTTGGGGACTATCCTCGTCGACCATGGTGCTTTTATTCTACCACCCGAGGTCATCCAGCAACACGGCGACCTCAAGGATTGGAGGAACCTGGTGGGCACCGGGCCCTTTATGCTGACGGACTGGGTCGACGGCAGCTCGACTACCTGGACCAGGAATCCGGACTACTGGGGCTTCGACGAGAAATTCCCGGAAAATCGCCTGCCCTATTTTGACGGGGTAAGAGCCCTGATCATGAAAGAACCCGCCACCATTCTGGCGGCCCTGCGCTCGGCTCAGGTGGACTACGTGGGCTTTATTGGCGTCGCTGAGATGCTCTATACCGCCGACAAAGAGAGTATCGAGCGAACCAACCCCGAAATCGTCTTCTACCCGTGGTCGGTTCGGTCGGAAAATTCGTTCGCTTTCAACATGAGCAAGGACACTCCGTTCTCGAAAGACGTCAGGGTGCGCCGAGCGATGCAGATGGCACTCGACCTCGAGGCGATGAACGACACCTACTTCAGGGGTACCGCCGAGTGGACACCTCGGGGCGTGCTCGGGGATGCCATCATAGGGTATAACACCCCATTTGAAGAGTGGCCTGAAGAGGTCCGGAAGGGCTATACGTACGACCCGGAAGGGGCCGAGAAGCTCCTGGATGAGGCCGGATATCCGCGCGGCGCCGACGGTATTCGAATCAAGGCTACCGAGCACCACTTCGAACATGCAGATTTCGACTATGCACAATTGGCTGCCTCCTACTGGAAGGCCATTGGTGTTGATGTGGAGATCATCAAATCGGAAGCTGCTACTCATGGAGCTCGTCAACGCGAACATACCTACGGAGATATGATCGGTTGGATATCTGGCATGGACTTTCTTGACCCTGTCGCAGCGCTTGGTTTGGCTTACTCGGAGGGCGGATTTAACCCATCAGGCTACAACGATCCGGAATATGACCGCCTGTATGAAGCCGCCCGAGACGCTGCCACCTTTGAGGAGCGGCAGAGGGCGGTTAAAGCGGCAGATATGTACTTCACAAAGAACCACATCTATGTATGGGGTCCTGATGCTCCAAAGTTTAACGCGGTCCAGCCCTGGGTCAGAGGTTATGCGGGTGAACAATCGCTGGGGATGGATGACCGCATGGCCGTCTTATCCCGCCTCTGGTTTGACAACGAGTTGAAGGAGGAAATGGGGCGGTAGGGGCCTCGCCCCTGCACAGCTGACCGCAGGGAGAGCTGGGAGGCTCACGCTTGAGCGCCGCCGCTTCTGAGCGAACTTCCCGGCTCTCCTCGATGGGGTGCATCACATGAGAGCCTATGTTATCCGGCGGCTGCTGCTCATAATCCCTACCCTGTTCATACTGAGCGTCCTGGTCTTTCTCTCGGTCCGCTTCATCCCGGGCGACATAGTGGACATGATGGTGGCGTCCAATATGAACCTAATGTACGGCGTGGACCGGGAGGTTGTTCTGCGTGCGCTGGGATTGGATGTGCCGGTCCACGTGCAGTATGGCCGCTGGTTGCGGGGTATTCTCCTGCATGGCACCCTGGGCAATTCCCTGCTGGGCGCGTGGACGGTCGAGGAGAGGATCCTGGGGAGACTGCCGGTCACGCTCGAGATCGGCGTCTTGGCGATCGTCATCGGGCTAGTGATAGGGGTGCCGATCGGCATCTACTCGGCGGTTCGCCAGGATACAGCCGCCGACTACGTGGGGCGCACGGTCGCCATCTTCGGCCTGGCAACACCGAACTTCTGGCTGGGCATTATGGTGATGATCTACCCGGCCATCTGGTGGGGCTGGGCGCCGCCGATGCGGCTGGTTCCTGTCACCGAAGACCTGCTGGGAAATCTCGAGATTTTCATTATTCCCAGCCTGATCCTGGGGACGGGCCTTTCGGCAGCCACCATGCGCATGACGCGCACCATGATGCTGGAGGTGCTCCGCCAGGACTATATCCGGACCGCTTGGTCCAAGGGACTGAGGGAGCGGGTCGTCGTCGTACGGCACGCCATCAAGAATGCCCTGATTCCGGTAGTGACCCTGATTGGCCTGCAGTTGCCCATCGTGGTAGGTGGCGCCGTGATAATGGAGAACATCTTCAACCTGCCGGGCCTGGGGCGCCTGATGCTGACGGCACTCTCCGACCGCGACTACCCGGTGGTGTCGGGCATCAACCTGTTCTTCGCCACGGTGGTGGTCGCGATCAATCTGATGATCGACTTGATCTACGGCTACCTGGACCCGCGGGTCCGCTACACCTAGCCAGGTATGGCGACCGAGCGAATGGGCGACCGGCATGTCGGGGACGCCGCCCAAACACCAGCAGCGGCCGGCGGACCGCGCGAGCGGGGCGGAGGTTCCGGACTGGCTCACTTCCTGGTCCGGCTGGGGCGCGAGAAGCCGCTTGGAGCCGTCGGCGGCGTAGTCGTGCTGGCCCTGATCCTGGTGGCGATCTTCGCCGACGTGCTGGCCCCCTATCCGTTCGATGAAGTGAACCTGAGGGACCTGCTCAAGCCGCCGTCGGCCGAACACCTGATGGGTACCGACCAGTTGGGGCGCGACTACTTGAGCCGCAACATCCACGGGGCTCGTATCTCCATGTTCGTTGGTCTGCTGGCGACCAGCCTCAACGTCGTCGTTGCCGTCTTGATCGGCGGAACGGCCGGGTTCTTCGGCGGCAAGCTGGACTTGGTGGTGCAGCGGGTCGTCGACGCCTGGATGGCCTTTCCGGGGCTGCTGCTGTTGCTGACGATCATGTCGCTGGTCGGACAGGGCCTGCTGCAACTGATCCTGGTGCTGGGCGTCTCGGGCGGCGTGGTGGCCTCGCGGCTGGTCCGAGGTGCGGTGATCGCGGTCAAGGAGAACGACTACCTGCAGGCGGCCACCGCCACCGGCAGCACCCGGATGGGAGCGCTGGTACGCCACGTGCTGCCCAACGTGGCGGCGCCGATCATCGTCGTGTTCAGCATCAACATCGGCGCGGTGATCATCAGCGAGGCCAGCTTGAGCTTCCTCGGATTCGGTCTGCCGGTTGAGATTCCGAGCTGGGGAACGCTGCTGAGCCGGGACGGGCGCAAGTACATGGAGCAGGCGCCGTGGCTGGCGCTGTGGCCCGGTCTGTGCCTGACCCTCACCGTCTACAGCCTCAACATGTTCGGCGACGCCGTCCGCGACCTGCTCGACCCGCGCCTGCGGGGCGGCGGCGGCGGACGCCTCGGAACCCACCACGGCCGGCGGGCACGGCCCAAGCCCAGTCGCAGCCGCTCGCGCCGGTGAGCACACGTGGCCGGTCCCGGCACATCTCGGTGTTGGTGCAAGCGGGCTTGAATGCTACTCTTCTATTCATGAACCCCAGGCAGTTGCTCGCCGAGGCACTCCAGCTCTCCGCCGAGGAACGTGGCGCGCTTGCCGGGCAGTTGATCGAGAGCCTCGACCAACCGATCGACGAAGACGTCGAAGCGGCGTGGTCGGTCGAGATTCAGCGGCGCCTGCACCGGCTGGATGACGGGACAGCCAAGACCGTCCCCTGGGCGGAGGCGCGTCGCCGGATTCTTGCCGCCGCTGATCGTGACACGGGAACTTGAGTATCTCGACGACGCTCTGGTCGAGGCCGAGGAAGCTGCCCGCTGGTATGCCCAGCGCAGTCCTACCGCGGCGACTGGCTTCGCATTCGAGCTTGAAGCCGCGGCACAGGCGATCACGGATACACCGAACACTTGGCCCGCCTACGATCATGGCACCCGGCGCTTCCTGCTCCGTCGCTATCCCTATAGCCTCATCTATCGTGTCGAGCTTACTCGACTGGTAATCGTGGCTGTGGCTCACGCCCGCCGTCGCCCCGGATATTGGAGGCAACGCTTGGCGGAGCATGGGAAATAGCCCGCCAGCCACAGCCCGGAGTTGCCAACATGGATGACCAGATCCATCGGGGCGTTGCTCGAACGCTCGGTTGACAGGCTGCGGCGGGCGGTGTACCGTGATCATTCAGGGTTCGGACTCGTGCGGACGATGCGTAACCATAGCACTCAGCACTGCTACCGACGAAAAGTACCCGCAAAACCGCTTACCTTACATCGACAAGTTAGTAGGCCTTTTCATCAACGAGGAAGCCACCTACATCGCGGGGCTGCGCGCCGGCAAGATCGATTTCCTGGGATTCACCGCTGGTATCTCGGACATCACGTCGGTCGATATAGTGGACAACTTGAGACGCACCGATCCCGACATCCAGCTCTTTCCGTGGTAGGGTCGTGCGGAAACCGCTTACGCCCTGCCGCTTGACCAGCCGCCATTTGACGACATCAGGGTGCGCAGGGCGATGCAGCTGGCGTTGGACCTGAAGACCATCAACGATACCCACTACAAGGGAACTGCGCTGTGGAAACCTCAGGGAATCGTGGGAGAAGCGTTCACCGGGTACTACACGCCGTTCGACGAGTGGCCCGCCGAGGTCAAAGCAGGCTATGCCTATGATCCGGACCAGGCGCGGCAGCTCCTGGCGGAAGCCGGCTATCCTGATGGCTTCGAGACGACGGTGATCCACTTCGGTGAGTTCGATCTAGGCTACACGGAAATAGCCGCTGCATACTGGAAGGAAATTGGCGTAGACGCTGAGATTCGGAACTTGGACCGGCCTCAGTATGTCCCTGAGGTAATAACGGAGGGTACCGCAGAAGGCATCCCCATGACACTTCAAGGCTTCAACATGGCTCAGGGTCCTGTAGCAGTTGTCCGCTGGCGCACTCACTCGGCGTCAATGACGCCGGCGTGCTGCAACATGGCCAGGGTGAACGACCCTGAGTTGGACGCCATGATTGAAGCGGCTGAATCCACTCCCTCGATCGCAGAGCAGCAGAGGCTGGTGAGGGAGGTAGACATGCGCCTGATAGAGCAGCAAAATTATGTATGGGGTCCGAAACCTGGCAAGTACATGGCGGCCCAGCCGTGGGTCAAAGGGTATAACGGAGAAGTCCACTTCGGGCCCCAGAACCGGCATCCGATCTTTGCCCGGATCTGGATTGATCAAGCCCTGAAGCAGGAGATGGGATTCTGAGGAAACCGGGCTCCACGACATGACGGTGGGACGGTGGCGGAGGGCTGCCGTCCCAGCCAAGACCAAGAAACGATGAGGTGTGGGACATGAGCGCGTATATCACCAGGAGGATACTGCTCATGATCCCCACATTGTTCATCGTGACGATCCTCGTCTTTCTCTCCGTACGCTTCATCCCGGGCGACATCATCGACACCATGATTGGAGATCTGGAATATGCGGGTCCGCCCATCGACCGTGAAGCGCTCGAACGCAGGCTGGGATTGGACGTGCCGGTCTACGTGCAGTATGGCCGCTGGGTGGGCGGCATCGTTGTGCGCGGCACGCTGGGTGACTCGCTGCTCGGCGGTATCACCATAGAGGAGAAGATACTCGCCAGATTGCCCGTCACCCTTGAGCTTGGCGCCCTGGCACTCGGAATCGGGTTCCTGATCGCACTGCCGGTCGGCATCTACTCGGCGATTCGCCAGCAAACGGCCACCGACTACGTGGGACGCTCCTTCGCCATCATCGGCCTGGCAACGCCCAACTTCTGGCTCGGACTCATGGTGGTGGTCTTTCCCGCAATCTGGTGGGCGTGGTCGCCACCGATGCAACTCATCCGGTTCCGCGAAGACCCGCTCGGGAATCTGGGGATGTTCCTCATTCCCAGCCTGATTCTGGGAACGGCCTCTTCGGCCGCGACGATGCGGATGACGCGCACCATGATGCTGGAGGTGCTGCGTCAGGACTATATCCGGACGGCCTGGTCCAAGGGGCTGCGGGAGAGAGTGGTCGTGGTGCGACATGCCACCAGGAACGCGCTCATCCCGGTGGTCAGCCTGATCGGGCTGCAATTGCCGATCCTGGTAGGCGGCTCCGTCATCATGGAGAACATCTTCAACCTGCCGGGGCTGGGCGGTCTGATGCTGGATGCGCTGGAAATCAGAGACTATCCGCTGGTCTCGGGAATCAACCTCCTGTTCGCCACCGGGGTCGTGCTGATCAATCTGGTGATCGACCTGCTCTACGCCTACCTGGATCCCAGGGTGCGACATGGCTAGGAGATTGTTCCGCGAGCAGCCACTCGGCGCGTGCGGTGCCATCGTCATCCTGCTGTTGGTCGTAGTCAGCGTCTTCGCCGGTGTCTTCGCTCCCTACGAGCCCGACGCAATGCACCTGGTGGACCGGCTGCAAGGTCCGTCGGTCACGTATCTCCTGGGTACCGACCACCTGGGGCGAGACTCCCTGAGCCGCCTTATCCATGGCGCTCGGGTCTCGTTGACCGTGGGTTTGGCCGCGACCACGGTCAACGTCGTGGTCGCCGTCCTGATCGGCGGTACGTCGGGATTCTTCGGCGGCAGGGTGGACCTGGCTACGCAAAGATTCGTGGATGCCTGGATGGCGTTTCCCGGACTGCTGCTGTTGTTGACCGTAATGTCCCTGGTGGGGCGCGGTATGCCACAGATCATCCTGGTCCTGGGGATAGCGGGCGGCGTCAGCGGCTCGAGAATAGCCAGGGGCGCCGTGATCGGCATCAAGGAGAACGACTACTTTCGGGCGGCGCAGGCGGTCGGCACGTCCACCCCCAGAACGGTGCTGCGGCACGTGCTGCCCAACATCATGGCGCCCATGATCGTCGTGTTCTCGGTAAACGTCGGCGCCAACATCCTGTCGGCGGCCGCGCTGAGCTTCCTCGGCTACGGTCTGCCGCCCGGCACTCCCGACTGGGGCGCCATGCTGAGCTGGGAGGGGCGCAAGTACATGGAGGTGGCGCCCTGGCTGGCGCTCTGGCCCGGCCTCTGCCTGACGGTCGTGGTGTACAGCCTGAACATGCTCGGCGACGCGCTCAGGGACCTGCTCGATCCGAGGTTGCGCGGCGCCACCACGCTCCGGGGCCGCGGCGGTGGTCTCGGCGCCGAGCGTGCCGCGGCGGTGTGACGACGCGAGCCACCGGCGCCTCGCCGGCGCCCCGGTGTCCGCTCAGCCCGAGGCGCAGCGCGGTGTCGGCGGCGATGGAAGATCTGCCGCCACCCGACTGATCCTGTCATGCTGATGGGCCTGAAGGCGCGGCGGCGAGCGCGGCCTCGATCGCTGCCTGCATCGCGGCGACTTCAACGTCTTCCAACTCGGCGAACAGGCGCCGCTTGGTCGCGGACAGCCGGCCGCGACGTAGCTCTCCACTGCCGGCGGCGGGACCGCCAACTTCAGTTCACGCCTGAGCCAAGTGTGGCCGATACGGTTGCTGCCCTCGTTGCTGACGGGAATAGTCATGCAGAATCGGTTCCGCTCCTTCCAAAGAGTTTAGAAAAGGCTATCTTCATTCAAATGCGATTACAATACGTCGATTCACGGTCAACCGATCGCCCATCGTGCCATCGCACGCTTGAGCAGGTACGTCGGGATTCTTCGACGGCAGGGACCCACCCGTATGCTACGAAAGCCTCATACCAGGTCTTGATCTCCCCGACCCGAGAGACCGCCACCTCTGGTTCGACCACGATCTGATGCAAGAAATGGGTCAGTAGGGGCTTTTTCTTCGCAGGTTGCCGCAGGGAGAGCGGAGAGGCTTCGCCGTTGTGCGTCGCCGCTCGGCTCTCCCGTCCTTTGCGATGGAATCGCTGCGCCTTCGACTGCCTATGCGAGCCTATGTTGTCCGGCGGTTGCTGCTCATCATCCCTACGCTCGTCATATTGAGCATTCTGGTCTTCCTCTCGGCCCGCTTCATCCCGGGCGACGTAATAGACCAGATGGTGGCGACCGACAATTCCCTGTTCGGCCTGGACCGCGAGGCGCTGCTGCACGAGCTGGGGTTGGACGTGCCGGTCCACGTGCAGTATGGCCGCTGGTTGGAGGGCATTGTCCTGCGCGGCACCCTCGGCGACTCCCTGCTGGGGAAATGGTCGGTCGAGGAAAAGATCGTCGGCAGGTTCCCGGTCACGCTCGAGCTCGGCTTCCTGGCGCTGGTGATCGGGCTGGTGCTGGGCGTGCCGATCGGCATCTGGTCGGCGATTCGCCAGGATACCACCGTCGACTACGCGGGCCGTCCGGTCGCCATCCTCGGCCTGGCCACGCCCAACTTCTGGCTCGGCATCATGGTCATGACCTATCCGGGACGGGCGCAAGTACATGGAGCAGGCGCCGTGGCTGGCGCTGTGGCCCGGCCTGTGCCTGACCCTGACCGTCTACAGCCTCAACATGTTCGGCGACGCCGTCCGCGACCTGCTCGACCCGCGCCTGCGGGGCGGCGGCGGCCGTCTCGGCACCCACCGCGGCCGCGCGCCGCAAACCCGGTCCGGCCGCCGCCGCTCGCGTCGGTGAGCACACGTGGCCGGTCCCGACGCTGACCGGGAGTCGACCGGGGCTCATGGCGTATGGCGTCACGGGCGCGCGACTGCCATCGAGAACGGTGCCGTAGTCACCGGTAGAGGACTTGACCAGTATGAACCGGTACGATGTGGACGGTGTAGACAGGACCTTTCTTCAGGTGCTACTTTTGGGTCTGTTGAGAAGTGCCACAAGGAGTCGCAGACATGGGCGTCAAGTTCTCGGAGGATGTCGTACCCCTTACCGACTTGAAGGTGAATCCGGGGCGGGTTGTCAGGCATGCGTCGGAAGCTCACCGGCCGGTGTTGCTGACCAGCCGGGGCCGCGGCGTCGCGGTTGTCCAGTCGGTGAGCGACTTCGAGGCAGCCGAGGATGAGCGGGAGTTCATGCGGGCGGTGGTCGCCGGACTTGCGGACCTGGAGGCCGGGCGAGAGCTGTCGCTGGCCGAGGTGAAGGAGCGACTCCGGCTCCGATAGACGAGTGCTCTCCATTCTCTTTTCCGAATCCGCCGTCTCGGACCTGGAGGAGCTCGTGGGCTGGTACGAGAGCCAGGGTGTCCCGGACGTCGGGAGCCGGATCGCAGCGGAGATAGTGGCTCGGATCGAATCGCTTGGCGATCTTCCCGACAGTGGACGGATCGTGCCGGAGTTCAATCAGCCCGCCATACGGGAACTCATCCACCCACCATTTCGCATTGTCTATCGCCGGGGCGCGGCCCACGTCCAGGTGGTTCGCGTATGGCGTAGCGAGCGGTTGCTCAAGCTGCCGGAGGAAGATTACCGCTGATGGATAGCGTAGGGCGCCCTTGTCGCTCGGATCGAAATCGCCCCCCTGCCTGAGCGCCGCGACGAATCGCTCGGTGTGGGCGGTACTCGGGATCTCACCCTCGAGGGCGAACGAGGAACGGGTCTCTTTCGTAAACAGATAGTGGACGGCGCGCCGCGCCCCTGCCACGACGTAGCTCTCGACCGCCGGCGCCGGGGTCGCCAAGTTCAGCTCACGTCTGAGCCAGGCGTGGCCGGTCGGGTTGCCGCCCTGGTTGCTGAAGGGAAAAGCCATGCAGAATCGGTTCCGCTCCTTTCAAAGAGTAGGAGCGCGTGCGGCGGGTGATCGAACCGATGCCGAGCGGCACTCACCGGGACGCCTTCACGGACCGCGATATCGGGCACGCGCGCGCGACTGCCATCGAGTACGGGCCCCCTGGGTCACCATGCACGTGGCTGGCAATGCTGGCAAAGCGAGTGATGGACGGCGCCGCCGATTCCAGGTACGGTAGAAGGCGAGTAGCCTGAGTCATGGCAGTGCTGTCGGTGCCACGTCCGTTGCAGGAGCGCCTGGGTGAAGCAGCGACCGAGTCGTTGGTCGAGATGCTGCGCCAGATCGAATCGGATCAGGAAGAGCGGCGCGAAGTGCAGAAGGAGCAACTGCTCCAGGTCCTGGAGGAGCGGTTTCTGCGTCACGTAGCGGAGTCGGAACAGCGGACGAACGCGGAGATCGCCGCGGTGCGGGTGGATCTCGGCAAGGAGATCACCGCGGTGCGGGTGGATCTTGGCAAGGAGATCGCCGCGGTTCGGGTGGATCTTGGCAAGGAGATCACCGACGTCCGCAAGGAGATCGCCGATGTCCGCAAGGAGATAACTACCCAGACGCGGTGGATTCTCGCCGTACTGGGAGGCGCGGCGGTGTTGATTCCGATCCTGCAGCGCGTAATGGCGGCACTCATACCGTAGCCAAACCGCGGCAGGCTACCTCGTCTGCATCAAGTGGCCGCGTCCGCCCCGGCAACAGATCTCGCCTCAGTCTCACCGACCCCCAGAGCGCCCAGATCCGATCCGATGGCGAAGGTACGGGGGTTTGATGCTGGATACTTATTAGCGTTTCCGTTTACCTATATATTACTATTGTTCAGACGAAGCTGACCCGACGGAGACGATGACCAACGACGAGAGCCATCCGGCCACCCCGCACGTTGACATTCATAACGAGGTACGGACCCAGCGCCACCAGCTCCGGGCCCTGATCGCAATGGTGGCACCGTGGCACTGAAGGCCAATGTCAAGGCGGCGGTGGTCAGCCTCCACGCGGCGAAGCAGCGCAGCCTCCTGGCCTTGATCGGCATCGTGATCGGCATCGGCTCGGTCATCGCCATGCTCTCGGTGGGGACGATCGCCAAGCGTCAGGCCCTGGCACAGTTCCAGGAACTCGGCACCGACTACCTCTCCATTCAGGTGCACGGCCAGGGGACCGGCGGCTTGCCGGGGATCCCACTGGCGGATGCGGTAGGATTGCCGGAAGGGACGTCGTCGATCGCGGGAGTTGCTCCCTGGAGCCAGGGCCACGGGGATGTCGTGCATGCCGGGAAGAGGGTCGTGCATGCTCCCACCCTGGGGGTGACCGGTTCATTCCTGGAGTTGAACAGGCTGCGGCTGGCCGAGGGCCGTGCGATCTCGGATCTGGACTTTCGCCGCGACCACTGCGTGGTCGGAGCGCGCGTGGCCTCCGCCCTCCGCAGTGCCGGCGCGGAAGAATCGCTGGTCGGCGAGCCGATCAGGCTGCAGGAGCGCATCTTCACTATCGTGGGCGTGCTGCACGCCGCCCCGAGGTGGGGGCTGCAGGCCTTCGACGCCGACCGGGCGATCATGCTTCCCCTCTCCACCGCGCAGCGCATGTTCCCGCAGCAGGGGTTGAACCAGATCGTCGCCCGCATGAGGCCGGAGGCGCACCACAGGGCGGCGACCGCGGAAGTGCAGGGCTACTTTCGTCGCCGGGCGCCGCGCATGACGGTCAACGTGCAGAGCGCCCAGAAGCTGATCGAACAGATGCAGCGCCAGACGCAGACATTCGCGCTGCTGCTGGCCGCGATCGGCAGCATATCGCTGATCGTCGGTGGCGTCGGCGTCATGAACGTCATGCTGGTCTCGGTGACCGAGCGGCGCAAGGAAATCGGGATCAGGCGCGCGCTCGGTGCCCGCCGCTTCGACGTCCAGAGCCAGTTCCTGACCGAGTCCATCGTCCTCTCGCTGATCGGCGGGGTGTTCGGCATACTGGTCGGCGTGGGGGGCACCTGGATCTTCTGCCAGTTCTCGGGTTGGACGTTCCTGGTCGATCCGACCGCCGCGGCGCTGGGGGTCGTCGTGGCCTGTGGAGTCGGCGTGTTCTTCGGGCTGCAGCCCGCTCACCATGCGGCCCGGCTCGATCCGATCACCGCCCTGAGATCGGAGTAGTACGCAGGGCCGCTCCGTGGCGACAGAGACCATGAAAACGGGTACACGTGATTGGTCCGCTGGACATGGTTTTCGGACTAGCTGGAGGTGAGATGCTTTGCCTGCAGGACATTCGCAAGACCTATGTGATCGGCCCTGCAGCCGTGGAGGTTCTGTGCGGCGTCGACCTCGAAGTGGAGCGAGGTGACCTGGTGTCGATCATGGGCGCTTCCGGCTCTGGCAAGTCGACCTTGATGAACATCATCGGCCTTCTCGATACGCCTACCAGCGGATCGTACTTTCTGGACCGACGCGAGGTCTCGGCCATGACCGACAACCGGAGGTCCGCCATCCGCAACGCCAGCATCGGCTTCGTGTTCCAGGCATTCAACCTGCTGCCCCGGCTGACGGCGCTGGATAACGTGCGTCTGCCGCTGATGTACCGCGGTACCGGCAGCGCCGAGTTGGACCGCCGCGCGCGCGGCGCTCTCGACCGGGTCGGCATGGGGGACCGCACCGACCACAGGCCGAACGAATTGTCCGGCGGGCAGCAGCAGCGCGTGGCGATCGCCCGCGCGCTGGTCGGGGAACCGGCCATCGTCCTCGCGGATGAACCGACCGGCGCCCTCGACCCGGCCACCGGGAACGACATCATGGACCTGTTCGTGGAGTTGAACGGGGAGGGGGTCACCTTCATTGTCATCACCCACGATCCGGAAGTCGCCCGCAGGTGCGTCCGGCGCACCCGCATCGCCGGCGGCGTGTTGCGCGAGGACGCTGCACCGGTCCCCGGCCATTGACCAGGAACCGTTGCGAACGGATTCGCAGGTACCTGCTCTCCGACCGACGTTCAGGGTGCGGGCACGATCACTTCGTCGCCGGCATTGAGGCCGCTCAGGATCTCCACCTCGTACAACGTCGTCTCGCCGACCTCTACCGGCACTTCCCGAGGTGCGCCGCCGTCCTTGCTCCGCACCCGGACCCGATAATTTCCCGAGCTGCCCTGCACGGCGGCCACCGGCACCAGCAGGACGGCGGGCTGATCCCGTACCACGACCGTGACAGTGGCCGACATGCCCAGCCGCAGCCGCGCAAGATGCTCGTCGCTGATGCGGTCGATGGCCGCGGTAATGTCGAACGTGGGCACGCCGCCGCCGCCCCCGGTCTGGGACTGCGATGAGATCCGCACGATCCTGCCCTCGAAAACGAGATCCGAAAACGCGTCGCCGCTGATCCTGACCGGCTGCCCCGCGTGCACCTTGACGACGTCCACTTCGTCGACACTGCCGGTGACGGAAAGACCGCGCAGATCACCGATGCTCAGCAGGTAGCCGCCTTCACTCATGAACCGCCCCGCGGCAAGCGGCCCATCGGCTTCGTCCCCGGAGCGCTGGCCGTCTCCGAGGTGGAGGACGACTCCAGAGACCGGCGCGACGATCGTCGCGTTCTGCAACGCACTCTCCAGCTCCCGCATGGTGGTAGTCGCGGTCTCCAGCCGGAGCCGGGCGATCTGCACCAGGTTCGCGCCGGCCTTGGCGAGCTCCTGGTCCAGTTCCAGCAGTGCCGTATCGTGTTGCATGCGCTGGATCTCGTACTGCTGAACGGCCGCATCGTGCTCGGATGCCGGGATGATCCCCTGCTCCAGCAGCAGGGTGGATGCGGTGAGTCTGCTCATGCGCGCCTCCAGCTCCATCCCGGCCAGCACGACGCCCTGCCGGGCGCGCCTCACCTGCGGGCCGGTCTCCCAGTTCTCGAGCTCGCGGAGCTTGGCGCGGGCCTCCAGGAATCCGGCCGAGGCCTCCAGGTAGCGGCGATTGATCTCGGCGGTGTCCAACTGCACCAGCGGCTGGCCTTGCGCGACCCGGTCGCCATACTCGAAGAACACGCCCGCCACCTTGCCCGCGATCGGGCTGGTCACCGGCAGTTCCTCGCGCGGCGCGAGTCTCCCGACGTAAGCGAGCGTGCTGACCAGCCGGCGCGGCGCAACGGTCACCGTGAGCACCTCCTCGGGCGCGCCGGACGGCGCCGAAGCTGCTGCCGGGAACGCCGCTCCAATCTCGTGCCAGACGTACCACGCGGCGCCCAGGAACAGCACGACGACGAGCAGCATCGCCAGCACGCGCACCGCCTGCACTTTCCTCAGGGCCGAGCCCAGCGCTCTGTTCTTCTCCTCGATCTCGCGATAGGCGTCCCGGAGTTCGGCGTTCTGCGCCTGGGTCGACTCCGCCAGCTCCCGTTCGGCCTGGCGCAATGCCTCCACTTCGGTGACGTCATCCAGCACGGCGACGATGCCGAGTCTTTCAATCTCCCCGTCCGTGTGACCGACGAGGTACGACGTCGTTACGTCGACGGACCGCTCGGTGTCGTCCCTGAGCCGCAGGCTGACCGTCGTCCGGGAGCCGACCTTCTTGTCGTAGACGGACGCCAGAATCGTGTCGTTGAATTCTTCCAGACCGTCGTGGATCAGGAACGTCTCGCCGAACGGCTTGCCCCGGACCTCGTCGCCGTCCAGCCCCAGAAACCGCGAAGCGGCCGGGTTCAGGATGCCGATGCGGCCGTCGGCGGTGACGGTCATGACCCCTTCGGTCATGCTCTCCAGTACATTGCGGTGAAGCACATAGTCGCCGCCCACCACCGCATCGTTCTGTACCGAAGGACTCGTGGCGCCGTGCGTCATTCTTCCGCCTCGCCGCGAGCCGCCAGGTCGATGTCGATGTGCCAGGTTTCCAGCGTGGTCCCGAGCTTCAGGTCGAGCGCCGTCACAGCGTTCAAATACGTAATGATCGCATCGATTTCGCCGGTCTGGCTGCGCACCAGGTCGTCTTCGGACGCGACCACGTGGAAGTTGCTGGACAGGCCGGAATCCAGTTTCAACCGTTCGATCTCCAACTTCCGTTCGGCGAGCCTCCGCGACTGCCGCGCCAACTCGATGCGGCGGAACTGAAGCTCGACGTCGCGCACGGCGCGGAGCACCTCGAACTCGATCGCCTGGCGCAACTCCTGGAGCTGCAGGCGGGATCTCTGCGCTGAGATCCCGGCCCTTTGCCAGTTCCTCCGTTGGACGGCACTGTTGGTGCCCAGCGGGATCCGCATACCGAGTCCGGCCCGGAAATCGCCGTCGAACCGGCTGTACGCCTCTGCCAGCGAACGGCCACTGTGCCCGAAGCGCGCGGAGGCGGTGAGGTCAATCTCCCACTGGCGCGCGTTGTCGGCTTCCACCAAGGCGGTGTTCGCGTCTTCGATGGCCAGCACGGCCCGGAGATAGTCAGGACGGTTTTGCAGCGCCAGTTCCACGGCACGATCGGCGTCGTACCGATTCGGGTCGAGCCGCAACGTCTCCGTGGGCCGGATCCGGGTCCGGCTGTCGATGTCCAGGATCGCAATCAGGGCAAGCCCGGCGTCATCCAGCGCTGCGCGGGCTTCGGTCAGGTCCAACTCCCGCTCCGCAATGCTCGCTTCGGTGTGTACGATTTCCACTTCGGCCATCCTGCCGGCCTCGATCTGGACCCGGTTCGCCGCCCGCAGGTCGCGGGCGCTCTGCAGAGAACGTTTCGCGATCTCCACCGCGCGCATCGACCGCATCAGCGTCCGGTACGCGTAGATGGTGCGGGTGACGAGTTCCATGACGGCCGACTTGAAGGCGAGGACGCCGATCTGGTCCGCGCGCCGGGCCCTCCCCACACCGGCGGTGCCGACCGCAAGGCCGGCCCCTTTCAGCAACGGCTGCACGAATTCGAGCTCCACGAATTGAGACGCGCTGTCCTGATCGGTGACCGTACTGTTGGCACTGAGGCGGAACATCCCGCCGGTGGGAACACGCAACGTCACGTTGGGAGACACGCCGAGCCTGGTGGTGGTCAAGTCGCGGTCCGCGGAGACGGCGAACGCGGCAGCGAGGCCAAACTCGTCCTCGGCGTCCGCCAAGGATAGCCGCCCCGCGAGCCGGTCCAGCCGGCCGGCGGCCAGGTCACGACTACTCCGTATGGCCAGCATGATGCATTCGGCAAGCGTCAATTCGCGTTCGAGCGGAGCGCTCGAAGCGGGTTCCGCTATGGCCAGACCACCCGCCAATGCCGCCAGCACGGCCAGAAAGCAGGCGCGCCGTCCTGCACCCGAGGGGCCGGTTACCGGCCGATTTCGGCCACGGATTTCAAATCGAAACAGATTCTTCTTTTTCGGAACAAGAAGACAAAACCCGCTCACGCTCTGTCGGCTACACTGCACGCCCTTCGCGCCGTTGTCGAGAAGGACACACTTGTGAACGTCACTTTGGGCTTCTGAATCGGCGTGTGGCGCAGCGAGCGATTGCTCAGGCTGCCGGGGGAAGACCACCGCTGATGGATAGCGTAGGGTGCAGGCGTGTCTGAACATCACCTTCCGGGGATTGACGAGATCGACGCGGCGGCACGGGTCGTGTACCGCACCATGCCGGCCACGCCGCAGTACCGCTGGCCGCTGCTGGAGGAGCGCGCCGGCTGTACGGTGTGGGTCAAGCACGAGAACCACACCCCAATCGGCTCGTTCAAGCTGCGCGGGGCGCTGGTGGCGGTGGAACGGCTGCGGCGGGCGCGGCCCGAGGTGACCGGCGTGATCGCCGCCACGCGCGGCAACTACGGGCAGAGCGTGGCGTACGCGGCGCGGGCGGCGGGGCTGCCCGCCACCGTGGTGGTGCCGTTCGGCAACGCGCGCGAGAAGAACGCCGCGATGCGCGCGTTCGGCGCCCGCCTGGTGGAGCACGGGCGCGACTTCGACGAGGCGCTCCCGCACGCACAGCGGCTGGCGGAACGGGAAGGGCTGCACATGATGCCGTCGTTCCACCCCGACCTGGTGCCGGGCACGGCCACCTACGGCGCCGAGCTGTTCCGCGCCGTCCCCGGCCTGGATGCGGTGTACGTCCCGATCGGGCTCGGCTCCGGCATCTGCGGCGTACTGGCGGCGCGCGACGCCCTGTCGCCCGCCACCAGGGTGATCGGCGTGGTGTCGGCGGCGCTGCCCGCCTTCGAGCGCTCCTTCGCCGCCGGCGAGGCGCGCGAGACCGGCCCCGGCGACACGGTCGCCGACGGCATGGCGGTGCGCAAGACCCACCCGGTGTCGCTGGGGCTGGTGCTGGCCGCCGTGGAGCGGGTGGTGGCGGTCACCGAGGCCGAGTTGCGCGCGGCGATGCGCGCCTGCTACACCGACACCCACAACGTGGCCGAGGGCGCCGGGGCCGCCCCGCTGGCCGCCCTGCTGCGCGAGCGCGAGGCGATGCGCGGGCGCCGGGTCGCCCTGGTGCTGTCCGGCGGCAACGTGGACCGCGAGCTGTTCGCCCAGATTCTCGCCGGCACCTGACCGCCGCCGGTTCCCACTATCTCGGTCCGACGCGGCAGCGTAGCGCGCACCGCCACGAACGCCCGGTCCCCGACCGCTCCCGGTCTGCGACCGCGAGGGTGCTGCACCGCGCACGCGTTTGCGGGGCCGGCCCTACTGCGACTGCGACTCGCGCGCGTGCCTTGCCAGGCGCTGCAGATAGGTGGAATACGCCGCCAGCTCGTCACGTACCGGGACGCGGCACGCGAGGTACTTGGAACGCACGAGCTCCAGCCGATCCCAGTCGTAGTCGAATGAGAAGTAGTAGCGCTTGAAGTGACGGAACCGGCGCAACTCCGAGAGTGCCGCGAAGGTTGTGTCGGAAATCACCCGCTCGCGGACTTCCGGAACGGTCCAGGTCATCGCCCGCAGCAGTTGCTCGTGCCAGCGGGCATCATCGAGCGCGTTCTCAAAGAACTGGCTGATGCGCTGAAACGCGGTCTCCAGGCAGGTGTAGAACGACACCAGCACGTCGCTGATGATGATCGCGTTCTCTACGGTGCGGGCGGCGCCATCCGGCTGCCGGTGGAACCGATCGTAGAACCCGTTGATGCGGTCGAGCACGGGCAGTGCGGCATCGAGTTCGGCGGCCAGTGCCGCAATGCGGTCAGCGGGCGCCATGCACCAACCGGCCCGTGTCGCAGATCAGGCGCGCGTACTCCGTCTCGATGCGTTCCAGCTCCACGACGTGGAGCGGAAACGCGGTCAGCACCTCGGCGCGCGCGTAGAGTTCGAACAACCGCTCGGCGCGGCCCAGGCCCTCCACGGCGATGTCGATATCGGAGCGTGCGGAGAAGCGGCGCCGGTCCAGCAGCGAGCCCCATTGCCAGACGCGCAGGGGAGCGAACTCGCGCACGATCATCTTCACGATCCGGTCGAAGTCCGCCCACGCGGCGTCGAAGCGCTCGTCCAACTCACGCTGCCGGCATGCCTCGCGCCGCTGCAGGAAGGCGACCGTGTCCGCCGGATCGACTCTCATCACCCCGAATCTCCGGTGACCAGTATACCGATCCGCCGCGGCCCGTGCCGGTGAGGCGCCGAGCGCTTATACTGTGGCGATGCGACGCTTCATCGGTTGCTGCGTGCTCGCCGCCGCGGCGGCTGCCGTGTGCCTGGCGGAGGGCGAGGCGGAGGCCGGGGTCGAGCTGGTCAGCTACGAGTTGAAGGGTACCGGGCACGTCCTGGACCATCCCGCCGGCTGGACGGCGACCCGCGAGACGACGTACCACGAACGGCGGCTGATCAACGTGCTGACGGTAATCACCGAGCTGCCGGAGGACCAGGACCTGGAGCGGACGCCGCGCGGCTACCGCCTGGTGGTCGACCACCTGCAGGTGGGCCGCTTCGCCCACGCGATCCGCCCCGATCAGCAATACCAGTCGCTGTTGGAGTTCTACACGTTGTTCTACGGCTGGCCGGAGCCGGAAGAGGCGGAGCTGACCGAGCTGTTCGGAAGGCATGCCGTGCGGATGAAGGCGCGCAACGAGGATGGCAGTTGGGAGTACGCGGTGGTCGGCGTCGGCGTGTTCCGGGAGCTGCACCGCATCGGCTACGCCGTCGTGCTCACCTCGCCGGCGCACAAACCGCCCGCGGAGCGCGACCGGCTCTGGGCCGCGATCGTCGCCAGCGTGCGCCGCGCCGAAGCGGTCGCCGCGAGCGCGCCCGCGTCATGAGCAAGCGCCGGCCGTGCCGCACGCCGACCGACCGTGAGCGGCCCGGCGCCCGGTCTGGTAGCGAGCCCGGCCGTCGGTTGCCGTAGCCGGCGCTGCGAAGCGTGTCCTCCCGGATCTACCGGTCAACTCCAGGTACGGGTGCCCCAGCGCACCTGGCCGAGGATCTCGGCGCCCTCCGGCCACGGCCGCGGCTCGCCGGACCGGCCATCGCCGACCAGGAGCCAGCGTCCGTCCGCGTCCTTGCCGGCGCGCGCGACCACCAGGCGGCCGCCGCCGTACACCAGGAAGATGGCCCCCGGACGGCGGCGGCGTTGCGCGCGGTTGATCAGGATCGTGGAGCCGTCGCAGAGAGTCGGCGCCATCGACTCGCCGTGCACGTGCACCACGGCGCACCGGGCAGCGTCGAGCCGGTGGCGGTCGAGCCATCCCTGCCGGAACGCCATGCAGCCGGCGCGGGTGGAGTCGTCGAGGCGGGCGCCGCGCGCCGGCGCGGGCGGCACCTCGTAGCAGTCGACGAAGCGCACCCCCGGTACCTCACGCGGCTCCTTCCACCAGGCCAGATCGGCGGCGAGGCCGTCGTCGGGAATCCTCGGTTGCGCATCGGAAGGCGGCGGCCACCGCCCGGTCCCGGCGAAACGGCGAAGGTCGTTGCGCAGCTCCTGCCGCAGTTCCGCCACCCACGCGGGCGCCGGCTCGCGCTCCCGGATTTCCGCATGGTAGCCGCCGGCGCCGGTGCGCGGCGGACCGACGTAGAACTCCAGCCCAAGCTCTTCGCACACTCGCTGCAGGGTGGAGGCGCGTACGTCCATCCCTCGCTTGATGCTGCGAATAGCGCTCTCGTGGCCGACCGCGGACATCGATACCTCCCGTCCGGAGCGACCGCTACGGCTCAGCGCGGCCAGTATGACGTCCATGTAGGTCATACGTGCCCTGAACTGTAACGCATCCACCGCCTTGACCGGCGAGGTTTTTGTGCCATAACATACGGCATGAATGCCCTGAACCGGTCGCTCGTGGAACTCGCCGCCCGGTATGCGCACTGGCGGCGGGTGAGCCTGTGGCGAGTCGGACACCTCGCGGCCAGTCGCGGGTCGTTCTTCGTGGACCTCCGGGATGGGCGGCGGCACTGCCAGACGAACACCTACACCCGCGTGCTGCAGTGGTTCGCCGACCACTGGCCGGAGGACCTGGAGTGGCCGCCGGATACGCCGCGACCGGGGCGCGCGGCGAGGGCGCCGGCAGGGCCGGCGGACTCGGGGCTGGCGGCCGACCGGGAGGCGCTGCTGTCGTTCAAGAACGGACTGGTCGACGGCGCCGCGCTGAATTGGTCGCAGGAGCGCGGCCTGCGCGGGTGGGTCGGGGTGACCCTCGGCGGCACGCCGCCGCGCGTGACCCGGCTCGATGTCAGCGCCCGCGGCCTGCGCGGCCCCATCGCCCCCGAACTCGGCAACCTTGCCCGCCTGACCCGGCTGTGGCTCGCCGACAACCGCTTGTCCGGGCCGATTCCGGGCGCCCTCGGCCGACTCGCCGACCTCACCTCGCTGGCGCTCTGGGGCAACGAGCTGTCGGGCCCCATTCCGCCCGAACTCGGCGCGCTGACAAGCCTGACGACGCTATCCCTGGCCAGGAACCGGCTGTGCGGCGCCATTCCCCGCGAGTTGTGCGGGCTGGCGGATCTGCGATTCCTGTTCCTGTGGGGGAACCGCCTGACGGGCGCGATCCCGGCGCAACTGGGGGAGCTTTCCCGCCTCACCGAGTTGGCGCTGTCGGAGAACCGGCTGACCGGGCCGATCCCTTGCCAACTGGGCAAACTGGCACCGCTGACCAGGCTCCTGCTGTCCGACAATGGGTTGAGCGGTCCTATCCCCGCCGAGCTCGCCGGGCTGCGCAACCTCAAGGTCCTCGACCTCGCGGGCAACCGATTGAGCGGACCGATTCCGCCGCAAATCGGCGATCTGACCGGTCTCGCCTCGCTGCAGGTGGACGGCAACCGGCTGACCGGTCCGATTCCGCTGGAGCTCGGCGAGCTCGCCAACCTGCGCAGGCTGGACCTGGGCGGCAACCGGTTGAACGGACCCGTTCCATACCAACTCGGCCGGCTGCGGAGACTGGTGTCGCTGGACCTGGGCGACAACCACTTCGACGGGCCGTTCCCGAGCGGACTTGAGGCTTTGACCGAGCTGCGGGTACTGCGGACTTCCGGCAACCCGTCGATCTCCGCGTCCATCCCGGAGGCCCTGAAGAACAGTCTGCTTGCCATCGTGTGAGTAGCGGCGATCCCGCGGCGGCGGTCAGATCGGCGATCCTCCGCAGGTCGCGGAGTCCACCGGCGGCCCGGCAGCCGCTTGACGGCGTCGTTCAGACGAGTGCGTCCGGTCAGGCGATTGCGTTCCAGGCAAAGCCGGCATGGGGTCGCATCGCTCTCCGGTTTCCCGTTCGCGACGCTACGCGTCCACCTGGTAGCGGTCGAGCACGCGCCGGTCGGGCTCGAAGCCGATGCCGGGCGCGGTGGGGACGGTGAACACCATGCCGGGACCGGCCGCGGGCGGGTTCAGGTTGAGTTCCTCGCGCAGCGGGTTGTAGGTGCGGTCCAGCTCCAGCAGGGGCTCGCGCGGCGCCAGGCCGGGCGGGCACGGCGCGATCATCGCCAGCGCCTGCAACGCGGCGGCGACGGCGATGCCCGTGCCCCACACGTGCGGGATGCAGCGCACGTGCCCGGCGTCGGCAAGGTCGGCGACCTTCAGCACCTCGGTAAGCCCGCCGGCGGCGCAGCAGTCGGGCTGCACGATGTCCGCGGCCTCGTGGCGCAGCAGCTCCGCGAACCCCCAGCGCCCGAACTCCGCCTCGCCGGTGGCGACCGGTATCGGCGACTCCCGCCGAAAGCGGCCCAGGCCGCGCTGGTCCTCCGGGATCAGCGGCTCCTCGAACCAGTCGATGCCGTAGCGGTCGATGCGCCGCGCCACCTCGCGCGCCGCGGCCCGGTCGTAGGCGTGGTTGGCGTCCACCATCAGGCGCACCTCCGGCCCCACCGCGTCGCGTACGGCGGCCACCACCGCCACGTCGTCCTCGATGCCGAACCCGATCTTGACCTTGAGCGCCGTGAACCCGGCCGCGACGTAGCGCAGCGCCTCCTCCACCAGCAGCGGCGCCTGCCCGGTGAGGCCGCCGGCGGCCTGCTTGCGGTAGAACCCGGTGGCGTATGCGGCCACCTGCCGGCGGTAGGTGCGCCCCGCGAGGCGGTGGCACGGCACGCCGAAGTGCTTGCCGGCCAGGTCCCACAGGGCGATATCCACGGCGCTCAGCGCCTCCAGCGCGGTGCCCTTGCGGCCGTGATCGCGCATCGCGTTGTACAGCTCCAGCCACAGCGTCTCGCGGTCGCGGGCGTCGCGTCCGAGCAGCAGCGGCGCGTACACCTCGTCGATCAGCGCGGCGTTGGTGGCGGGCGGCCCGAACGCTTCCCCGAACCCGATGGTGCCGTCGGCGGTCTCGATCTCCAGCACCAGCGAGCGGCGCCGGCGATACCACGCCTGCGAGTAGGCGAACACCTCGCCGTCCGGCAGGTCGACGCTGACAATGGCAGGGCGGACGTGCGCAATTCTCATGCCGGACGCATTATAGATTATAGTAGGCCCGACGGAGGGATTCGACCGGATGAGCGCGACACACGCCGACTACCACGCCCGCGGATACCTGCCATCGTGCGAGCGTCTATTGCGCTTGCGCCGGCGTTCGGCACGCGCTGGCTGGACACCGGGGCCGGACGTTGAACCCCGCCGGCCCCGGCGCGCCGGTTGCCGGCGTCGCTCTATCGCAGCACGTCGAGAATCGCATCCGGCAGCCACTGTTGCCGTGCGTCAGGAAACCGCCGCGGGGCGACGAGTTCGGTAAGCGGCTCGGTGGTCCGCGTCAGGAACTGGTCCCCGCGCGGACCCGTATAGATCTCGATCTGGCGCTCCACGAGATTGACGATCCACACCTCCGGAATGGCGTGCGCGGCATATAGCGGCAACTTCACGTTCCGATCCTTGTCCAGCGTGGTGTCCGACACCTCGACCAGAAGAAAGACATCCGCGGGGCGCGGGTGGTCCGGATATACCTTCTCGGGATCCGCGACCAGCATCAGGTCAGGCTGGGGAAGATTCACGTCGTCCAGATCGTCAGAGAGGCGAAGCGGCCCCTGGCTCACGATCTGCGCAAGGTCGCCGAGAGTGCGCTGGAAGCGCCTCGCCAGGTGGGAGACCGCCGCGGCATGAGGTGGATCGATGGTCATGGCGACGAGCTGACCGTCGAGCAATTCGACATGCTGATCTCCGTCGATGATGCCGGCACGCTCCATCGTGCGCAGTTCACGATAGGTAAGGCGGCGCACTCCGAGTACGTCGGCAAGTTCTTTCTGCAGAGTTCTTTGCGTCAGGACACCCATGCCGCCTGCCAGCAGTATACCACGAACCGGGCAACAACTCCCGTACATCCGTACATCTCCGTACATTCGGTACATCCCTATTGCCTCACGTAAAAATCTAACCTTACGGTGAGCGTGCCTCACGTAAGAATCTAACCGAAAGGGAGGCGGAGAACGAGGGGGGAGCGCGAGGGGGGAGACTCATAAATTGTGGATAAGTGGATAGGCTGCTGGGCGACCGGCCGGGTTGATTCAAGCACACCAACGCGACCGGGGGCGTATCTGGTTGGTCGGCGCGGATGAGGAGGCGTCAACGGCAGGGAGGTGGTCGGTGCCGTGTCGTGTCGCTGACCGAAGAGGGGGCGGACGGGTCTGGAGGCGACTTCGGTGCTGGTGACACGGGGATGTCCAGACACCACCTCGTGTCGCGGAGAGGCCTTACAGCGCGGCTGAGGCGACATTTCTTGACGCCGACCGTCTGGCTCACGGATATACGGGCGTCAGAGACGCTCAGAAGTCATTTGCCGAGCCGGGTGATGCCGCCCACGCCGCGATCGGCGCGCAGGTTGCTGCGGAGCGCACGGAGCGAGGCGCCCCGGACAACTGCACCGAGGTGCGTTGCCCGGGGCAGGGTCATGACAATTCCCCACCGCCGGGACGGGGTAGGCGACGAGGTTGCGACACCGGAGCCGTCGGGATCGAACGGGGCGGAGGAGATGCTGTACCCCGCTGACGGACGGAGGGCGTAGCCCGACCGGAGTCAGCCGGCGCGGTGCCGTGGAGGCCACCGTGGACGACGCCGAGATGGCGGACCAGGCAGCCAAGCTGCTCGCTTCCGGGATGAGCGGCTCAGCCTGCGCTCGCGAACTCGGCATCCCGGTGAGCACCTTCAACGAGAACCGCCGCGCCGGCGTCATCACAGATCCCACCCGGGAGCCCGCCGCCAGCGCCGAGGTTGCGCCGGCGGCCACCACCACTGATCACCCGGTCAGCACCGCCGCCGCGGTCAGCGACCCGGCGGTCGCCACTGAGCGCGCCAGCCGCGACGCCCGCGACAAGCACGCGCCCATGGGCCGCGCGGCGCGCGACGTGGAACGCCGCACGCTCGCCAGAGCCGGCCTGCTGACCGAGGCCACACCAGCGTTCGTCGAGCCCGCCCACGCGGTCGCTGGCGGCGGCGTGCTGGCCGCACTGGCGATGCTGCTGCGCGAGGGCCTGCTCACCGCCGCCAACCGCCTGTTCCGCCTGCCGGCCGGATTCTACGGCCTGACCACCATCCTCCTGTTCGTCGCCTGCATGACCCTGGCCCGGGTGCGCAACCCCGAGAGCCTGCGCTACCAGGCACCCGGCGAGTGGGGCGCCATCCTCGGCCTCGACCGCTGTCCGGAGACCAAGACGCTGCGCCGCAAGATCAGGCTGCTGGCCAGCGCCGAGCACACCGTGCGCGATTGGCAATCGGTACTGGCGCGTACCTGGGCCAGCGAGCACGACGACGACTGGACGACGCTGGCCGTGGATGGCCACGTGAAGGTGTACACCGGGCGCAACGGGCGGTTGCCGAAACACTTCGTCGCACGCCAGAAGCTGTGTCTGCCGGCGTCGGTGAGCTACTGGATCAACGCCCTCGGCGGCGCACCGCTGCTGTGCCTGCACAAGGCGCTGGACCCGAAGCCGGTGAATGCGATCAAGCACGACGTGGTGCCGCAGTTGCAGCACCTGGGGGTGGTGACCGAAGCGGCCCCCGACCTGACCGGAGCACCGGCCGGTACCCCGCAGCTGACCCTGGTGTTCGACCGCGAGGGCTGGAGCCCGGACCTGTTCAAGCGCCTGGCCCGGCGTGGCATCGCCTGCATCACCTGGCACAAGAACTTCAACGGCGCGGACTGGCTGCCGGAAGACTTCCACACCTTCGAGGTACCGATCCATGGTCCCGCCGGCACCAGCACGACTGCGGTTGATCTGGCCGAGCAGCCGATCATGCTGCGCAACGGGCTGGTGGTGCGCCAGATCCGGCGGCGTCTGGCCAACGGTCGTCAGGTGGCGGTGATCACCACGCACCCGCAGATGCCGTTGGCGCAGGTCGCCGGCGCCATGTTCTCGCGCTGGTCGCAGGAGAACTTCTTCAAGTACCTGCGCGAGCAGTTCAACCTTGACGCGCTGCCGAGCCATGACCTTGCGCCGCCGGAGCCCGACGCACGGGTCGTGAACCGGTGCGCCGGGCCCTGGAAAAGAGCATCAGGCGGGTACGCAGCCGGCTGGCAGCGGTCCGCAATCGCCTCGCCGAGGCACTGCAGGGACGGCACCGGGACTCCGCCACCCGGCTTACGGTCGCGGATAAAGTTGCACTGAATTGCATGGTTATGCATAGACACGGGGGTATCCAGACACCACCTCGTGTCGTGGAGGGGCCTTACAGCGCGGCTGAGGCGACGTTTTCTCATCGCTGACCGCCCATTCTCCGATTATCGACCGTCAGACCCGCCTGAGAGGGTCATTTTGCCGTGCGACCGCTGCCACCACGCTCCTCGCTCGGTGTTTGCACCGTGCTTGGTGCGGCCTTGGCGGTCTTGCTGACGTTCAGCTGCAGCAGATCCTCGGTCAACCTGGTCAGCTCGCGCTTGAGGGCGACCGGATTCAACGTCGCGTACTGCTGCTTGAGGCGGTTCTTCACCTTCTCGCTCACCGACTCGGAGGCCAGCATGCGGTGATACGGCGTCTGCGGGTCGTCATAGATGCGGCGCACCTTGCTGCCGGTGCGGGTTTTCTTCACCAGCTTCACCGAGGGATAGAAGAAGTTCACCAGCAGGCACAGCGGGCGGTATATCGCGTTGAGGGCAGCCAGTTCCCGGTCGGTGTCGTAACGCAGGTGGCCGACCGCCCGTCGCACCACGTGGCCATTCTTCTGCTCGACGTAGCAGGTGTCGTTCTTGCGATGCGGGCGACCCCGAGTGAACGTGATGCCGTGCGCTTCGCAATAGCGCAGCAAATGATGATTGATGAACTCGCTGCCGTTGTCGGTGTCGATCCCCCGCATCACGATCGGCAGGCTCTGCCGGGCAGCGTCGATCGCCTCGTGGGTCCAGCGCTGCGCCTTGTTCTGCACGCCGTACAGGTCGACCCAGCCGGTGTCAACGTCGGTGATGGTGAGCGTGTGGCAGAAGTCGCCTGACGCGTTGCCGCCTTCATGGCCCACCAAGTCGATCTCGAAGAAGCCCGGCTCCTGCTCGTCCCAGTCAGCGAAGGTTCGGATCGCGATCTGATCCTTCAGGAGGGTGCCCGGCTTGGTGTGCGTGCGACCCTTCAGGCGCAGCCGTGCGCGCTCCTGCTGCAGCAGCCGGTCGATGGTCGCGGCGCTGATGGTCTGCAGCTTGCCGCGCACCGCTGCGGTCAGCTCGATCTCGCCGAACGACTCCAGCGTCGGCAGCATGGTGCGCAGCACGACCACCAGGCGCTTGCCGCACATGCAGTCGAACACGTACCAGATCAGCTTCAGAGCGACCAGCACCTCCTGGTCGTAGCGCCGCGGTCGCACGCGGCGCTGGGCAGGCCGCGGACGCCCGACCACCAGCTTCACCAGTGTGCCGTCGACTCGCACCATGCGGGTCCGTCCCCACCAGGTCAACAGATGGATCGCGTACTTGCGCTGGTACCCGGTCGACTCGACGAACTCGTCGAGTATGCGCCCCTTCTCCTTCTTGCCCGCCCGACGATACCGCTGCGCGTGCTGCTCGGTGAGCTCTCGCCTTGAACTCATCTTCAACCCCATCTCCTCCGGAACCTCCTCACGTCCCTCGGAGAGGCTCCAACCGGACCCGGAAGGTCCAGCCCGTTCGGTTAGATTTTTAGATGAGGCATGCTTTCGCTACGGTTAGATTTTCGATGAGTCAATGCGACATCTGGTATAGCCGGGCACTTACCGGCTACTATCGTGTCCACTGCGTGCACTACGGGGGATTGACGACATGCAGACCGGACAGTCCGCGAGCCGCACCGGCGTACGCTACGAACCGAACGAAAAGCCGCCGCGCGCGTTGACGGTCGGGCTCGGCCTGCAGTTCACCATTCTGTGCATCGCGGGGGTGGTGCTGACGCCGGCGATCGTGGTGCGCGCCGCCGGCGGCAGCGAGACCTACCTGTCGTGGGCGGTGTTCGCGGCCGTCGCGGTCAGCGGCACCACCACCGTGCTGCAGGCGGTCCGGTTCGGCCGCATCGGCGCCGGCTACGTGCTGCTGATGGGCACCTCCGGAGCATTCATCGCGGTGTGCGTGGGGGCCCTGGCCCAGGGCGGCCCGGCGATGCTGG
The DNA here is from genome assembly GCA_965208575.1 of Spirochaetia bacterium. Taxonomy (GTDB): domain Bacteria; phylum Spirochaetota; class Spirochaetia; order SZUA-6; family Bin103; genus Bin103. Next base: position 206,225 of record CBDBOV010000006.1, read on the forward strand.
CCACCCTGGTAGTCATCTCCTCGCTGTTCCAGTTCGCGCTCGCGGCGCGGCTCTCGCTGCTGCGCAGGGTGCTCACGCCGACGGTGGCGGGAACGGTGATCATGCTGATCGCGGTCACGGTGATGCCGATCGTGTTCGACATGCTGAGCCAGGTGCCGGAAGGCGCCGCGCCGCTGGCCGCTCCGGTCAGCGCCCTGGTCACCGTGCTGGTGATCTCCGGGCTGGCACTGAAGGCCACCGGCCCGCTGCGCCTGTGGGCGCCGGTGGTCGGCGTCGTCGCCGGCTCGCTGGTCGCCGCTGCGTTCGGCCTGTACGACGCCGCCGCCGTCGGGCGGGCAGCGTGGGTCGGCATTCCCAACACCGCGTGGCCCGGCTTCGACCTGAGCTTCGGGCCGGTATTCTGGGCCCTGCTGCCGGCGTTCGTGTTCGTCACCCTGGTCGGCGCCATCGAGACGATCGGCGACGGCGTGGCCATCCAGCGCGTGTCGTGGCGCCGCCCGCGCGCCGTGGACTTCCGCGCCGTGCAGGGCGCGGTGGCCGCCGACGGCGCCGGCAACCTGCTCTCCGGCCTGGCCGGCACGGTACCCAACACCACCTATTCGACGAGCATCGCGGTAACCGAACTGACCGGCGTCGGCGCGCGCGGGGTCGGCGTCGCCATCGGGGTGATCTTCGTGGCGCTGGCGTTCCTGCCCAAGGCGCTCGGCGCGGTCCTGGCGATCCCCCCGCCCGTGGCGTCCGCGTACATAACCGTGCTGTTGGCGATGCTGTTCGTCACCGGCATGAAGATGGTGATCCAGGATGGCATCGATTACCGCAAGGGGCTGGTCGTCGGCGTTTCGTTCTGGGCCGGCGTCGGCTTCCAGGGCGGCGTGATCTTTCCCGAGTACTTCGCGGAGTTCGCCGGCGGCCTGTTGCAGAACGGCATGACCGCGGGCGGCCTGGTGGCGATCCTGATGACCCTGTTCATGGAGCTGACCAAGCCGCGCCGGCGCCGCCTGGAAGTGGAGGCCGACCTCGCCAACCTGCCGCAGATCACCGAGTTCCTCGACACGTTCGCGAAACGCAATGGCTGGGATCAGGCGATGGCGCAGCGCCTCAATGCGGCCGGAGAAGAGACGCTGACTTCATTGGTCGAACAGGAAGGAACCAAGGGCGATGCCCCGGCACGCCGGCGCCTGCTGCTCGTCGCCCGCAAGGAAGACGGCGGCGCCCTGCTGGAGTTCATCGCCTCCACCGGCCAGGACAACCTGCAGGACCGGCTCGCCCTGGTCGACGCCCACTCCGCCGAGGTCCCGGACGAGCGCGAAATCTCGCTGCGGCTGTTGCGCCACCTCGCCTCGTCGGTGCGCCACGAGCAGTACCACGACACCGAAATCGTCACCGTCCGCGTCGACCCTCCCCGCACGGCGTAGCCGGGATGAGCGCTGCTGTGGTGACGCGACCGGTCGCTAGCGAACGCGGCAAAGCCGCGGCGTTCGACGAAACGTTCGACGTACTCATCGTCGGGGCGGGGGCGTCGGGCTTGTACATGCTGTACCGGATGCGGCGGCTCGGGCTGTCGGTGCGGGTGCTGGAGGCGGGCGGCGGCGTGGGCGGCACCTGGTACTGGAACCGCTACCCGGGCGCCCGCTGCGACACCGACACGCTGGAGTACTCGTACAGCTTCTGCGAGGAGTTGCAGCAGGAGTGGGAGTGGCCGGAGCGCTACCCCACCCAGCCCGAGATCCTGCGCTACCTGGAGCACGTCGCCGACCGCTTCCGGCTGCGCTCCGACATCTCCTTCAACACGCGGGTGGCGGCGGCCGCGTGGGACGAAGCGGAGTGCCGCTGGCGGGTACGGACCGAGCGGGGGCACACGCTGTCGGCGCAGTTCCTGGTCATGGCCACCGGCTGCCTGTCGGTGCCGATCACCGCGCCGATCGCCGGGACCGACTCGTTCGCCGGCCCCACCTACCACACCGGGCGCTGGCCGCACGCGGGCGTGGACTTCACCGGACAGCGGGTCGGTATCATCGGCACCGGCTCGTCGGCGGTGCAGTCGATCCCCGTGATCGCCGAGCAGGCGCGCAGGCTGGTGGTGTTCCAGCGCACCGCCCAGTACTCGGTGCCGGCGCGCAACCAGCCGGTCGACCCCGAGCTGGTGGCCGAGATCAAGTCCGACTACGCCGGCTTCCGCGCCCGCAACCGGCGCATGCACAGCGGCCAGCTCTCGCACCGGCCCTTCAACGACATCTCGGCACTCTCCGTGGATGCCGCGGAGCGTGAACGCATCTTCGAGCAGCGCTGGCAGGAGGGCGGGTTCCTGTTCTTCGGCAGCTTCAACGACCTCATGGTCAACGAGGAAGCCAACGCCGCGGCGGCGGAGTTCGTGCGCCGCAAGATCCGTGCCACCGTGCGCGACCCGGCGGTCGCCGAGTTGCTGTGCCCGACCCACACCATCGCCTGCAAACGCCCGGTGCTGGACAGCGGCTACTTCGAGGCGTTCAACCGCCGCAACGTGCTGCTGGTCGACGTCCACGCGGCCCCGATCCGGGAGATCACGCCGACCGGCGTGCGCACCGCGAACGCGCACTACGAACTGGACTGCATCATCTTCGCCACCGGGTTTGACGGCATGACCGGCGCGCTGACGGCGATCGACCTGCGCGGGCGCGGCGGGGTGAGGCTGCGCGACGAGTGGGAGGCCGGGCCGCGCAACTACCTCGGCCTGGCCGTGCCGGGATTCCCCAACCTGTTCACCATCACCGGCCCCGGCAGCCCGTCGGTGCTGACCAACATGATGGTGGCGATCGAGCAGCACGTGGAGTGGGTGGCGGAGTGCATCGGCCGCCTGCGCGAGCGGGGGATCGATTGCATCGAGGCGAAGCCGGCAGCAGCGGACGGGTGGGTGGAGCACGTCAACGAGGTGGCCGGGCGTACGCTCTACCCGACCTGCAACTCCTGGTACCTCGGCGCAAACATCCCCGGCAAGCCGCGCGTGTTCATGCCCCTGCCGGGGTTTCCCGCGTACGCGGACAAGTGCGAGGAAGTGGCGGCGAACGGCTACGAAGGGTTCGAACTTACCTGAAACAGCGTCCGGCGTGCGAGCCCGGTGCGCCGGTTCCGATGGCCGTCAGCGCGACGGGCCTCCTTGCCCACCGACCTGAGCGAGGCGCTGCAGGGCGGCGCCGGCCTCGGCGATCACGTCGCGCACCACCTGTCCGGCGGGCTTGACCTCGCGAATCAGGCCGGAACTCTGCCCGGCGGGCAGCACGCCGCGGTCGGTGTCGCCGCGGTGGCGGCCGAGCTCGGAGGCGGCGTGGCCGACGTGCAGCGCCTGCAGCGGGTAGGGCTCGATCTCGTCCTCGCGCGCCTCCCACGATTCGGTGAACTCGTTGCGGATCATCCGGCACGGCTTGCCGCTGTGCGCGCGCGTCACCACGGTGCCCGCCTCCGAGGTGGCCACGATCTTGCCCTTGTAGTTGCCGTGCGCGTGCGCCTCCGCGGACGCGACGAAGCGGGTGCCCATCCACACGCCCTGCGCGCCCAGCGCCAGCGCCGCCACCAGCGCACGCCCGTCGGCCAGCCCGCCGCCGGCCAGCACCGGCACGTCGACCGCGTCGGCGACCGCCGGAATCAGCACCGCGGTGCCGATGGTGCCCACGTGGCCGCCGCCGTCGCAGCCGGAGGCGATCACGGCGTCTACCCCTCCCGCCACCGCCTTGACCGCGTGGCGTACCGCGCCCACCACCGACATCACGAAGATGCCGCGCGCATGCGCCTCCGGAACCGCCGCCGCCGGGCTGCCGAGCCCGGAAATCAGCACCGGCACCCGCTCCTCCAGCACCACCTGCACCATCTCCTGCACCGCGTCGGTGTAGCGCGCCGCCTCGCTACCGGTGGCGCGCACGGTCGCGAACAGGATGTCCACCCCGAACGGCTTGTCGGTCAGCTCCCGGGTCGCCGCGATCTGGCGCCGCAACTCGTCTGCCGCCATGTCGGTGCCGGCGCCGATCACGCCGAGCCCGCCCGCCTCCGACACCGCCGCCGCCAGCTCGGCGCGGGCCACCCACCCCATCCCGGCCTGAAACACCGGATACTCGATCCCGATCCGCTCGCAGACCGGCGTACGTAGCGCGAGCGTCACAGGAGTGGTCAGATGTTCCGAGCGAGTGTTCAGAGTATTCATTGGTGGTAGTTCACGAGCCTACAACAGCCCGACGCGCACTGCAATTCGGCTACCGCGGCTCCCACGCCTCACGAGCCACCCTGCACAGCAGCGTGCAATTCAGAGATGCGCAGGATCAACATGAGCGGCTCGTGTTCCGAGAACGGACGGAACCCCCAACGCTGGTAGAATTCCGCCGCTCGATCGCCCAGCGCCTGGACGATGATGGCACGTGCTCCGATCACCCCGGCGGCGGCCACCGATCTCTTCGCGGCATCGACCAGCAGATCGGATCCCAGCCCCACTCCCTGATACGCCTCGTCTACGGCAAGCTGTCCCAACAGGATCACGGGGATCGGCTCAGGCATGCTCCGACCGACTCGGGACGACACCCTGCGTCGTTCCACGGAACTGGCCGCCAGACTGTAGAAGGCCACCACGCGGTCTCCTTCACACACGACGTACGTCCTGGCGCCGCCCTTGGCCTCGTTGAGCCGAGCCTTTCGCTGCAGCCAGGTATTGAGGCTGGCGACTCCGCAGTCGAAATGCGATGCGTCGTGACCAGGACTCAGCGGCTGGGGAGCGGTCAGCGCTCCCACTGCGGGCGGCGCCCAAACAGTTCCTGCAGGCGGTCGTTCGGCTCCACCGGCGCATTGAGCGCACCGACGAACGCGGCGTACGCTTCATCGCCGAGCGCGATAACCGGTCGCTCATTCAGCGCCTCGATCGCCGCCGCCTCGCTCGAACGCAGCACGAACTCGGTCCGCGTGACCCCGCGGATCGCCGCCGCCCGATCGATCAGCGCCAAGCGCTCATCTCTCATCCTGAAATTTACCTGAGCCATCGGTTGCCATTGTATACCGTACGTATAGACGCTCTGTCAACAGGGGCACGGTTCCGATTGCACCGGCTCTGAACGGCACAGTATGATGTGGCACACAGAGGTTGTGTGACTGTGAGAATGAAGAACATTACCGTATCGGTCGACGAGGAGACCTATCGCCGCTCCCGCATCAAGGCGGCAGAGATCGGTACGTCGGTTTCGGCCCTGGTCCGTGCCTACCTGACGGATCTGGTCGAACATGGGGCTCCCGAGAGCAGATTCGACCGGTTGCGCCGTCTTCAGGACGAGACCCTGGAGGCTATCCGATCCCGCGGCGGCGGACTGCGCGCCGCCGACAACCTGCCGCGCGATGCGCTGCACCAGCGCGATGCGCTTCGTTGACACCAACGTCCTGATCTACGCGGTCAGCACCGCGGACGAGGAGGCAGCGAAGCGGGGCCAGGCCCTGAACGTGTTGTCCGCGCGCGACCTCGCTTTGTCCGTGCAAGTGCTGCAGGAATTCTACGTACAGTCGACCCGCGAGTCGCGGCCCGGTGCGCTGTCACACCAGGAAGCGATCAGCTTCGTCGAGTCCCTGCAGCGCTTTCGCGTGCAGGCAGTCTCCATGCGGGTGCTGCGTTCGGCATTCGCCATCCGCGAGCGGTTCCGGCTCTCCTATTGGGACAGCGCCATTCTCGCGGCCGCGCGCACCTGCGGCTGCGACGCGATCTATTCCGAAGACCTCAACCCCGACCAGGACTACGACGGCGTGCGGGTAATCAACCCCTTCGCCGCGACCAGTGACTGACGAACACCTCGGCGATCGAGACAGGATGCCATTTCATTCGACGGCGGTTGCCGCCGGACCTTCCTGAGTAACCGAGCATGGCACCAAAGTCCGGCACCGGCTTGGCCCGTTACGCAACCCTCCTCCGCATCCACACGCGGGGGCGGCGGGGGATGTTTGCCGTGGTGGTTGCCGCGCTGGTGGCCGGGGCGGGGATGCAGGTGGCAAGTCCGCTGGTGGTGCGGGCGTTCCTGGACCTGGCGCGCACCGGTGCCGCGGTCGAGCAACTGGTGGGGGTGGCGGCGCTGTTCGTCGCGGTGGCCGTGGCCGGCTCGGCGCTGGAGGTCGTGCGCTCCCACGCCGGCGCGGCGCTGGCCTGGCACGCGATGAACGCCCTGCGGCATCGCCTGTTCCGCCACGTCATCGATCTCGGCCATTCGTTCTTTGCGCGTACGGCTCCCGGCACCTTGCTGGAACGCGTCGACGGCGACGTCGCGAAGCTCGGCCGCCTGCTGTCGGATCTGCTGCCGGAGCTGGCCGCCAACCTGCTGATGACCGCCGGCATCGTGGTCGTCCTGCTGTTCGAGGACTGGCGCGTCGGCGCCGCGGTAGCGGCGTTCGCGGTGGTGGGCCTGGTGGTCGTGGACCGCGTCCGCGCTCTCGGCGTGCCGCGCTTCGTGCGCAGCCGGGCGGCGTCCGCCGCGTTCTTCGGACGCCTGAGCGAGTGGCTCGCCGCCGCGGAGGAGCTGCGGCCGCTCGGCGGGCAGCGCTACCTCCGGGCCAGCTTCGAGCGCGTGCTCGCGCACTGGCTGCCGCGCGAAGTGGCCGCCGAGATCGCCGGCCACGCGCTGTCCCTGGCCAACACGCTGGTGTTCATCGGCGGCATGGCGGTGGGGCTGAGCGTGTCGGCAGGTCTCTACCGGGCCGGGTTGCTGACCCTCGGCACGGTGTGGCTGGTGTACCGCTACAGCGAGCTGATCCGCGGGCCGCTTACCGCGTTGCGGGCCGAGATGCAGCAGCTTCAACAGGCGCAGGCGGCCCTGATCCGCATCGACGATCTGCTGGCGGAGACGGGCGCGGCGCACGCCGGCACGGCCCGCCTGCCCGCCGGAGCCTGCTCGCTGGCGTTCGACCGCGTCCGCTTCCGCTACGTCGACGGCGCCCCGGTGCTCCGCGACGCCAGCTTCGCCGTGTCCGAGGGAACCGTGCTCGGGCTGATCGGCAGCACCGGCAGCGGCAAGTCGACCATCACCCGGCTCCTGTCGCGGATGATCGAATTGCAGGAGGGAGACATTCGCCTCGGCGGGGTCTCGGTGCGCGACCTGGCCGCCGGGCACCTTCGCCACCGGGTCGCCGTGCTGCCGCAGGAGGCCGAGATCATACCGGGCAGCGTGCGCGACAACGCCACCCTGTTCGACGACTCCGTGCCCGCGGAGGCGGTGGCGGACGCCTTCCGGCGTCTCGGCGCCGGCGCCTGGTTGCAGCAGCTCGCGGGCGGAGTGGAGACGGCGGTCGGCCCCGGCTACCGGGAGCTGTCCTCCGGCGAACGGCAACTCGTCGCGATCTCCCGCATCCTCCTGCGCGAGCCGAGCGTCGTGATCCTGGACGAGCCGGCGGCGCGCATCGACCCTGCCACGGAGGCGCTGGTCCGCGGCGCCCTGGCGCAGCTCCTGCGCGGGCGCACCGGGCTGGTCATCGCCCACCGCCGCACCACGCTCGACCTGGTGGATGAAATTGCGCTGCTGGAACGCGGCGCCATCGCGGAGCGCATCCCGCGAGCCGACCTTGAGGCCGGCGTGCCGAGCCGCATCCGGACGTTCCTGGCGCAAGGGGAAACGGCGTGAACGTCCTCGGCTACCTGCAGACCTTCGTCCGCGCCCGTCCCGGCGTCGTGGTGCTGAGCCTGGCGCTGTGGCTGGCGCAATCCCTGGCCGAGCTTGCTCCCGGACTGATCGTCAGGCGTTTCTTCGATGCCCTGCAGGAGCAGGCGTTCGACACCGCGACGCAATCGGTGCTGCTGCTCCTGGTGTTCGCCGCCGGGTTCGCCGGCATCGTGATGGCGACGGCGGTGGCGAGCGCGCGCCTCCGATTCCACGTCGGCAGTGCGCTGAGGCGCGGAATCCTGGCGGCGCTGCTGACCCGGCGGCCGGGCGCGGCACAGCCGTCGGTCGGCGCCGCGCTCGCTACCGCGCGCGACGACCCGCCCGCGCTGGCGGCGGTCGTGGCCACCGCGGTGGACCAGCTCAGCATCGTGATCTTCACCGTCGTCGCGCTGGCGGTGATGGCGCGGATTGATCTCCTGGTCACGGCGGTCGCCGTCGCTCCGGTCGCGGTCGTGCTGGTGGTGAGCCAGCTCACCCGCCGCCGCGTGCACCTGATGCGTACCAGGGCCCGTGAAGCAGCCGCCGACGCCACGGGATTCATGGTCGACGCATTGACCGCATGGCAGACGATTCAACTCGGCGGCGCAGCGGACGCCGCTGCCGGGAGGCTGGCCCGGCTCGACGCGGAGCGCGGCAGTAGGGCGGTACGGGACCAACTGCTCGACCGTTCGATCCGGGCCGCGTTCGCCGCTACCTCGACCATCGGCAGCGGGCTGGTGCTCGCCGTCGCCGGCGGCGCCATGCGCACTGGCGACTTCTCGGTCGGCGACTTCGCGCTGTTCGCCTACTACCTCACCTTCCTGGGGGAGTTCTCGGCCGAGTTCGGCGGCCTGCTGCTGCAGTACCGCCAGGCACGAGTCTCGTGGCGCCGGATCGGCACGCTCAGCGGCGTGACGGGACGCGGGCACTGGCGACAGACCGCACGTCCCTCACGCGCCGACGAGCCGGCCCCGGTGAGTGTGAGCGGCGAAGGCAGTCCAACCGACGGCACCCGCAGCCGCGGGTCGGCGACGACCTCGGAACACGGCGGCCCGGTAGCCGGCCTGGAACCGCTACGAGTGCTGCAGCTCACGGACCTGCGCGTGCGGGACAGAGCAGCCGGCGCCGCGACCGCTCGGCACACACCCGCCCCGCCGGCCGGGAACGCCATCAACCTGGCCCTGCGCGCCGGCGAGATGGTAGCGGTGACCGGACGCGTGGGCTCCGGCAAGACGACGCTGCTCAAGGCCCTCGTGGGACTGACGCCGCCGGACGGCGGTGCGATCCTGTGGAACGGCGCAGCGGTGCGCGACCCCGCCACCTGGTTCCGGCACCCGGTCTGCACCTACGTCCCGCAGGAGCCGCACCTGTTCAGTGTCTCCATCCACGAGAACGTCGCGCTGGAAGCCGGCCTCGACACTGACGAGAGAGCGGAAGCGGTCGATGCCGCGTTACGGGCCGCCGCCATGGCGCACGACGTGGCGAACCTGCAGCACGGCCTCGCCACGGTGGTCGGCACCGCGGGATCGAAGCTGTCCGGCGGCCAGCGCCAGCGGCTGGCCTCGGCGCGTGCGATCTTTCGCAGTGCCCCGCTGATCGTGCTGGACGACCCGTGCAGTGCCCTCGACCCCGCCACCGAGCAGGAATACCTCCGTCACGTCCGCCACCTGGCCCGCGCAGGCGCTCTGTGCGTGGTCAGCGGCACCGGCAAGGCCGTGCTCCAGGCCGCCGACCGCATCGTGGTGCTGCGCGACGGCAGGCTAGCCGCAACCGGCACACTCCCGGAGTTGCTCGCCGACGACAGCGAGTTCCCCCTGCTGTGGGATGCGTTGAAATGACACGGCGGCGCGAGACGCTCACCACTGTCGGAGCACGATGTAAGACGGTATCGTACCGGCATGACAACGACCGTGTCTTCGAAGGGTCGGATCGTGTTGCCGGCCGATCTCCGCCGTCTGGATGGCATCGAGCCGGGCCACGAGTTCGAAGTCGAACGCCACGGTGCCGGCGTCTACCGCCTGACCCTGCGCAAACCGCCGAAGAACGACGGACTGGTAGACCTGCTGCTTTCCTGTCCCGTGAAAAGTTGGTACGTCAGGGTACCCTCGGAGTCCAGCGACCGCATCAACCCGCCCGAATGGTAGCGAGGATGGAGCGAATCCTGGTGGACGCCTGGCCAGTCCCGCTCCCGCCCTATTCCGGCGGGTCGGAAGACGGCGAGGCAGCGGCGCCGTCGGCGGCGGCAGCCGGGGGTCGAGGTTCGTCCGCCGGCTCGCTCGCCGCGGCCTGAATGTCGGTCTGCGAGAAGTCGCCGCCCTTGAACAGGAGTGGCGCCCCCAAGTGCTTGGCGAGGGCGTAGGCAAAGCAGTCGCCGTAGTTCAGCGCCGCGCCGTGACCCGTTCCCTTGCCGTACCTGCGGTATGCGTCGAAGGCGATGTCGGCGATTCGCGGCGTTACTTCCGTGACGATCATTCCGCTCTTCAGGAGAAAGGCATCGAGCGCCAGGACGGCGCTGTCACCGGATCGCGCGAACAGCACGATGCGGGTCTCCAGCAGACTCGCGGCGCTTACATACGCGGCGGCCGCCGCCTCGATCATTCGGTTGAACCGGTGCCGTTCAGGTTCATTGCCCATGATCGCTACGAGCGCCGAAGTGTCGACCACCATCAGGACGGGAGACCGTCCTCATCGTAACCGATGATCTGTTCGGCGCTCCGCCGGTCGCGGCGCGGAAGGCTGGCACAATGCAGGGCGATGTGGTCCAGTTCGTCGGCGACACGGCTCCCGGCTCGGCTTCTTTCTACCTGCTCCAGCCGTTCCTGGATGGCCCGCTTGACCGCCTTGGTGAGAGACTCGCCGGTCAGGCGGGCGAGCCGTTTGGCCAGTGCGTGGGTGTCGTCGTCCTTGATGTTCAACGGCATGGGCGGGTTCCTCCATGCATTAATCTATGGAGGAATGCAGGACACGATCAACCGTTGATCGGAACCGGATCGGTCCTGTCGTCCCGGTCGCGCGCGGCCGGTAAGATCGGCACTCTACGATGGCTACGATGGCTCTGCGTGCACTGATATTCGACTTCGACGGGCTGATCGTCGATACCGAGACGCCCTGGCTCGAACTGGTGCGCGATGCGTACCGGTGCCACGGCCGAGAGCTTCCCGCCGAGGTGTGGCGGCAGTTCGTCGGTACTCACCGCCACCCGCTCGAGCACCTGCAGCAGGTCGTCGGTCCCGCGTTCGACATGGCCGCCGAGCGCGCGGCGCTGGTCGCCGGGGACACCCGCGACACGCTTCCCCCATGCGCCGGCGTGGGGGAACTCGTCGCGGCTGCGCGTGAGGCAGGACTGAGGCTGGGCGTGGCGTCGTCCTCGTCCCTCGACCGGGTAGATTCGGAGCTGCGGCGCCTGGAACTGCGGGACGCGTTCGACGCCGTGCGGTGCCGCGGAGAGAACTTGCGCAGCAAGCCGGCGCCGGACCTCTACCTGGCCGTGTTGAAGGATCTCGGCGTGTCCGCGTCGGAGGCCGTCGTGTTCGAGGACTCGCCCAACGGTACCCAGGCGGCCAGGGCTGCCGGGATCTACACCGTGGCGGTGCCGAACGACGTCACCCGCGGCTGGCCGTTCGATCACGCCGACCGCGTCATCGACTCGCTCGCCGGCGTGACCGTCCCGCGGGTGCGCCGCTGGCTGCTCGGCCCGTAGCAGCCCGTGCCGGAACCCGGCGCCGCACCGGGAGCGGCAAGGCACCCGGCCGGCAAGGCGACCGAGCACACCGGCCACGTGTGATCGGGAGCCACGCAGCCTGCCGGGCCGCACCGCATGCCATGCAGCCGGTTGTTCGCCACCGGCTGCGAGAGTCGACCACGCTGCCGCACCGGGCACCCTCGGGCGCCCATCCCGGCGTTGCTTCGCCGCGGCCGGAGTGGTAGGATCGGCTCGTTCAATCCCAACAGGAGGAATCGATTGTGAAGAGATACTCTGTTCTTGTGGTCGCCGCGCTGGCCGCGGCCCTTGCTGCGGCACCGCTGTTCGCCTCCGGCGAAGGCGAGGCGGCCGGCGACGGCTCCGGGGGCGCCATGATGGCGCTGGAAGCGGCCGGCGGCACGCCCTACGTGGACTACTACTGGCCCACGGCCAGTGCCTACATGGCCGAAACCGGCAATGAAATCACCGCCCTCGGCGAGTCGCCCGTGCTGGCGGCGCGCGTGGCGGCCGGCGAGTTGCCCGCGGTGGTCGACCGCCTGCCCGCCGACCCGGCGGTAATCCGCCCGCCGAACGAAATCGGCCAGTACGGCGGACGCTTCCGCTGGCACGGCGTCGCGGTGCAGAACGAGCCGGGCATGATGATCGAGGGCGCCTCCCAGCCGCTCGGCAAGCTCACCCCGGACGGCACCAGGATCCACTCCAACGTGGTCGCCGACTACTCCGTGTCGGCCGACAAGCACACGCTCAACATCGCATTGCGCCCCGGCCAGAAGTGGTCCGACGGCGAGGACTTCGACGCCGACGACTTCGTGTTCTGGCTGGACGCGGTGGGCAACGACGACCGCGTGTTCTCGCGCGCCCGCCCGCGCGTAACCTGGCAGGGCAAGCTGCCGCAGATCGAGGTGACCGGCCAGTACAACGTGGCCTTCACGTGGGAGGATCCGTTCCCGATCGCCAAGCTGGTGCTGATGCGCGACCGGCCCTTCTACCCCGAGCATTACCTGGCGCAGTTCCACATCGACTACAACGACAAGGCCGACGAGCTGGCCAAGGAAGCCGGCTTCGAGAGCTGGACGCAGGCGTTCCGCGAGCGCTCCGCCGAGCGTGACGGCCCCGGCTCCCGCCCCACGGTGATGTCCGCCAACGACATCGGCATGCCCACCCTCGACCCGTGGATCATCGCCGAGGACGGGCTCGACTCCGAGTTGTGGGCGCGCAACCCGTTCTACTGGCGCATCGACACCGCCGGCAATCAGCTTCCCTATCTCGACGAGATCCTGGTCACCTTCCTGTCCAACGCCGCCGAGCAACTGCCGGTCAAGGTGATGGCGGGCGAGCTGGACCTGGCCACCGGCCTGTCGCTGGCCGACGCCCCGGTGCTGAAGCGCAACGAGGACGATGGCAATTACGAACTGACCCAGTACCAGAACATGACCACCGCCACCGCGGCCGGCTGGGTGTTCAACTACACCCACACCGACCCCGGGCTGAACGCCATCTTCAACGACGTGCGCTTCCGGCAGGCGCTGTCGGTTGCGGTCGACCGCCAGGACATCAGCGACACCCTGTTCTTCGGCCAGGCCAAGCCGGTGCTGATTCCCGCGCCCGAGGCGTGGACCGGGTTCGAGACCTGGATGAAGGAAGACTTCGCCCAGTACGACCCGGACCTGGCCAACCAGCTCCTGGACGAAATGGGACTGGCGTGGGACAGCGACAAGACGTGGCGGGTGCGTCCCGACAACGGCGAGCCGGTGGCGTTCGAGGGCTCCTGGCCCGCCGAGTGGAGCGCCTACTTCGAGAACATGATGGACCTGATCAGCGGCTACTGGGAGGCGGTAGGCATCAAGATGACGCCCAAGTTCGTGCCCGAGGAGCTGGGCTTCGAGCGCGCCATGGCCAATGACATCGACTCGTCGTTCTGGCCCGGCGGCGGCGCCAGCGAGCTGATCGCGCGCCAGCGCTACCCGATGAAGCTGCTGCCGCCGTGGCACTGGATCCACTGCTGCACCGCGACCACGGCGCCGTGGGGCATCTGGTATCACTCCCAGGGAGCCGAAGGCGAGAAGCCTGATGACCCCGATATCCTGCGCCTGTTCGAACTCGCCGACGCCATGAAGCTGACGGAGGCCGGCACGCCCGAGTACGAGGCGATTACCAACGAGTTGTTGGCCCTGAACGCGCGCAACCTGTGGCACACGGCCACGGTGACGCCGGAGCCGCTGATGCTGGCGGTGGGCAACAACCTCGGCAACTTCGTGCGCGACGGTATACTGGTGCTGGCGTGGACCTACGATAACGAGGTGTATTACCTGAAGGATATGTAGCGAACCGGTCGCGACCGGACACGCTGTCATGTCGGCGCCCGGCCAGGGGTTCAGAGCAACCTGCCGGGCGCCGTTGTTTTCCATACGCTCTCCCCTGACCTGATGCCGCAATACCTCGTCAAACGCTTTCTGTACATGATCCTGCTGCTGTGGTTGCTGACCCTGGTGTCGTTCATCATCATCCAGTTGCCGCCGGGCGACATCGTGTCGTCGATCGCGCGCCGCATGGCAGAGACCGGCGAGGCGGCCGACCAGGCGATGATGGATGCGATGCGCGAGCAGTGGGGGCTCGACAAGCCGATCCACGTGCAGTACTGGCGCTGGTTCCGCAACCTGCTGCGCGGCAACATGGGCTTCTCGTTCCTGCTCAACCGGGCGGTGGCGGAGGTGGTGGGCGAGCGCATCGCGCTCACCGCGCTGATCTCCGGCACCACCCTGATCTTTACCTTCGTGATGGCGATTCCGATCGGCATCTACTCCGCCACCCACCAGTACCAGGCCGGCGACTACGTGTTCTCGTTCATCGGCTTCATCGGCCTGGCCACGCCCAACTTCCTGCTGGCGCTGATCTTGATGATGGGGCTGCTGGCCGTGGGGATGAGTCCGGGCGGGCTGTTCTCGCCGGAGTACCTCAAGCAGCCGTGGAGCCTGGGCAAGGTGATCGACCTGCTCGCCCACCTGCCGCTGCCGATCGTGGTGGTGGGCACCGCGGGCACCGCCGGCGTGATCCGCATCATGCGCGCCACGCTGCTCGACGAGCTGGAGAAGCAGTACGTGATCACCGCGCGTTCCAAGGGCGTGGCGGAGACGCGGCTCTTGTTCCGCTACCCGGTGCGGGTGGCGCTCAACCCGATCATCAGCACGATCGGCTGGCTGCTGCCGGTGATCGTGTCGGGTGAGATCATCACCGCGCTGGTGATCGGCATTCCAACCGTGGGGCCGCTGCTGTTCCGGGCGCTGCAGTTCCAGGACATGTTCCTGGCTTCGTCGCTCTTGCTGATGATCAACATGCTCACCGTGGTCGGCACCCTGCTGTCCGACCTGCTGCTGGTGGCAAGCGACCCGCGCATCCGCTTCGAGGCGCGCGCCGGCTGATGCGTCCACCGCCCGACCCCGACCGCGACACCGCCCGCCCCGCCGCCGCCGGCGGCGCCATCCCGGAAGCCGCCGCCCTCACCGCCCGCGAGACCGCCGCCCAGGAGGCGTACTGGATGGCCTCGCAGTGGCAGTTGATGTGGCGCAAGTTCCGCCGCCACCACCTGGCGCTGGTCGGCGGCGCGGTGCTGATCGTGTTCTACCTGCTCGGCATCTTCTGCGACTTCTTCTCGCCCTACACCATCAAGGAGCGGTTCCAGGGCCTGCAGAACCACCCGCCGTCGCGCATCCACTGGATCGCCGACGGACGGCTGGTCGGACCCTACGTCTATCCCACCGAGCAGACGCTCAACCCGGAAACCTTCGAGGCCACCTTCACCGAGCTCACCGAGACCCGCTACCCGATCCGCTTCTTCACCCGCGGCGAGGAATACCGGCTGCTGGGCCTGTTCCCGACCCGGATCCGGCTGTACGGGGTGGAGCGCCCGGCGGGCATCTTCCTGTTCGGCACCGACGCGCTCGGGCGCGACCTGTTGTCGCGCACCCTGTGCGGGGCGCGCATCTCGCTGTCGATCGGCCTGGTGGGAGTGGCGATCTCGTTCCTGCTGGGGGTGGTGTTCGGCGGCATCTCCGGCTACTTCGGCGGGCGCGCGGACATGCTGATCCAGCGCATGATCGAGTTCATCATCTCGATTCCGACCATCCCGCTGTGGATGGGGCTGGCGGCGGCGCTGCCCAAGGACTGGTCGGTGCTGCAGCTCTACTTCGGCATCGTGGTGATCCTGTCGCTGGTGCGCTGGGGCAGCCTGGCGCGGGTGGTGCGCGGCAAGCTGCTGGAGCTGCGCGAGCACGACTTCACCATGGCGGCGCGGCTGGCGGGCCTGCGCGAACGGGCGGTAATCGCCCGCCACCTGCTGCCGTCGTTCGCCAGCTACCTGATCGTGCACCTGACCCTCGCGATCCCGGACATCATCCTCGGCGAGACCGCGCTCAGCTTCCTGGGCCTGGGGCTGCGCTCGCCGGCGGTGAGCTGGGGCGTGCTGCTGAAGGCGGCGCAGAACGTGCGCAGCGTGGCCGCCTACCCGTGGATGCTGATCCCGGCGCTGTTCGTGATCGTGACGGTAATGGCGTTCATGTTCGTGGGCGACGGCCTGCGCGACGCCGCCGACCCCTACCGCCAGCGGTGACGGCACCGACCAGGCGCTCGTGAAGGCGTTTGCACGCCCTGTAGCGCGCCATTATACTACCCAACGGGTACGATACGAATGTCAGGAAGCCAATCAATGACCTTTTGGGTGGAAGCCCGATGGGACGATGAGGCGGAAGTCTTCAGGTCGGAGAGCAACATCACGGGCTTACATATAGAAGCTCCATCTTTGGACGAATTCCAAGAGATACTCAAGGACTTGGTTCCCGAACTACTCGCAGCGAATTACGGCCGCAATATTCATACGCCAAAGAAAAAAGACACCTATCCAGTTTGGAACTATGAATATGGCGAGCAACTTCTACAACCAAGTCACTGAAGTGCTAGAACGTAACGGCTTCCGTTTCCTGCGACAGGCGAAGGGGTCGCATGAAATGTGGGTGGACGATAGTTCCGGCCAGAAAGTGTCAGTGCCTGCCAAGATACTAAGCCGTCACACTGCTAACGCCATAATTAAGAGCGCGAAAATCATCCGGAAGATCTGACCGGGCAGCTTTGCACTCTATTTCAAATTGATACACCACCTAGTGGCCGGGCTCGTTGCGCTGGCCACCCTCGGCGCGGTGCCGGCCACGGCGGAGTTGCGCTTTCGGGCAGCCGGGTTGGGGGCCGGACTGACCGCCGAGCGGCGGCCGCTGGACTACTCGGTGGCGGACATGACCGGGGGCGCCGCGGTGGGCGATTTCAATCGCGACGGCTGGCAGGACATCTTCCTGCTCGGCGGCGGCGGGGCGGTGGATGCGCTGTACCTGAACAACGGCGACGGCACCTTTACCGACCAAGCGGCCGCGGCCGGGGTGGCGTGGTCGCACCGCGGCCTGGCGGCGGCGGTGGGCGACTTCGACGGCGACGGCTGGCAGGACCTGTTCGTGACCAGCCTCGGGGCGTCGAGCGGCGAGCGACGCCCCGGCGCCCACCGCCTGTACCGCAACCTGGGCGTGGCTCGCGAAGGCGAGGCGGCCGCCGGCGCCGGGTTGGCGGGCGGTTCGGTGCCCGGTGGTATTCCCCACTTCGAGGAGGTGGCGGTTGCGGCGACCGTGGCAACCACCGCATCGCCGCGGCCCGACGGGATGGGCGCCGCGTTCGGCGACTACGACCTGGACGGCGACCTCGACCTGTTCGTGAGCGGCTACCAGTACCATGACGGCAACAAGCTGTTCCGCAACGACGGCGGGCGGTTTGCGGACGTGACCGTGGCCATGTTCGGGCCGGCGTTGGCGATCGACGTGCTGGAGACCTGGAGCTTCGCGCCCGCCTTCGTGGACATGGACGGCGACCGCTACCCGGAGCTGCTGATCGCCGGCGACTACGGCACCTCGCGCTACTTCCTGAACGACGGCGGGCTTCGCTTCCGCGACCTGACCGCGGCGTCCGGCACCGGCGCCGGCGCCATGGGCATGGGCAGCGCGTTCGGCGACTTCGACGGCGACGGCCGCTTCGACTGGTACCTGACCTCGGTGTACGCGCGCACCGGCACCGAGTCGGTGCGCAACGGCAACCAGCTCTACCTGAACGAGGGCCGCCACCGCTTCCGCGAGGCGTCGGTGGCGGCCGGCGTCAACCACGGCGGCTGGGGCTGGGGCGCGGTAGCAGCCGATCTGAATCACGACGGGGTGCTCGACCTGGTCACCACCAACGGCTGGACGCGCGCCAACCACCAGGGCGACCTGGAGTGGCTGAGCGAACCGACGCGGGTCTACCTCGGACGCGGCGTACCGGCCGGCGGCGAGTCCGCCGGCGAAGCGGACGCCCCGGCGCCGGTGTTCGACTTCGCCCAGGAACAGGTGGGCTTGCGCCACCGCGACCAGGGCCGCGGCCTGATCGCCTTCGACTACGACAACGACGGCGACCGCGACATCCTGATCGTCAACTTGAGCGGCCCGGTGAGCCTGTTCCGCAACGAACTCACCGGCCCCGGAACCAACTACCTGCGCGTGTTCCTGGACCGCGGCGACAGTCGCGCGGTGGCCCCGGACGGGATCGGCGCACTGGTATCGATCCGGTCCGGCGGCACCGAGCAGCACCGGTACATCGGCGGTGAGGGCGTCTACCTGGGATCGGGCGAGCTCTCCGCCCACTTCGGCGTCGGTGAAGCAACGGCGATCGATGTGCTGACCGTGACCTGGCCGGACGGCACCGTGACCGCGCTCCCGTCAACCCCCGCCAACCAGACCCTTACCATCCGTAACGGCGCCAGTCCCTGACCGGCCCGGCCCGCCCTTGCCGCGATCCGCAGGGTAACCGAATGACTCCGAGCATGACCGTGGCCTGGGACAGATTATGCAATAGATGTGATTATCTAAAATATTTTTATTCTTTATTTATTTACACACAGTGCCGACTAGCATATAAAGGAAGGATGCGCCCACCAGGATTCCGCGTACTCCACTTGTTCCCGCAGGCTGGACTCCGGCTGGACCGGCGTCGCAGATCACCGTTGCGAGCCACTCGCGCCGCCATTCTGCAGGTCCCCGCCGCGTGCGGCCTGTTCCTTCTCGTCGCGCTTGCGGCGTGTAACCAGGCCACCCCCCCCCCCCCCGTCCACGTCCGGGGTGGGGGAGTCGCAAACGCCGGTAGTTGACCCGCAGCCCGCGACGCCCGCGACGCCCGGGGCAGACACGCCGGACTCCAATGTGCCGGTGGTGACCATCATGGTGGCTTCCGCAACCGTGACGGAGGGAAATCCGGTGTTGTTCACGCTGACCGCGAAGCCGGCGCCGGCGTCCACGCTGACGGTCAACGTGCGCTGGTCGCAGGAGGGCTCATTCCTGACCGGAAGCCGTTCGCAGACGGTCGACATCCCGACCTCCGGGCAGGCCAAGGTGACGGTGAACACCGACGACGATACCACCGAAGAGGACGACGGCTCGGTGACTGGCGCCGTCCTTGCGGGCAGCGGCTATACGGTCGGCACGCCGAGTGCGGCGACCGCCGACATCACCGACAACGACGACACGGCGACGCCCACCGAGCGTCCTTCTCCACCGAGCGTCCCTTCTCCACCGAGCGTCCCTTCTCCACCGGACGAGCCTTCTCCACCGGACGAGCCTGAAACGAAGGTGGGCGTGGCGCCAGGCGGTGACATCTTCGAAGGCGGAACCGCAAAGTTCTTTCTGAAAGCGACGCCGACTCCGACGTCCGATCTGAGCGTCGAAACGAGATGGGTCGCGACGGGGGACGTCGCGATCGGACTTACTCGGAGCAGGCAGTCCTTAACCATCTCGACCTCCGGAGTACTCGAGGTGCGGGTGAGCACCCGCGACGACAGCACCTACTACGATCCGGGGACACGCTACGTGGACGTGTCGATCGTCGAATCCGACACCTACGAAATCGCAGCCCACCCAAACCGTCGAGCAAGGGTCAGAGTCGTTGAAAACGATCCCAAGCCTGTCGTGAACGTGGCGGTAAATCGCACGCGGGCGCACAACGGTCAATCGATAATCTACACGTTCACGGCCTCGCCGACCCCGCCGTCCGCGCTGACGGTCGACTTGGAATGGGGGCAAAGTGGTGGCTCCGTGGCCCCAAGGCCCACGACGTTCAATTTGTCCACCGCTTCGGCCACCCTGACCGTAACAACCACCGTCCCCGATAATTCCTTCGGGAGGGTAGACCTTACAATTAAAGGCGTCTCCTCGGGCTACCGTGTCGGCACCACGTCCTCCGTGGGAGTGATACTCACCGGCTAAACCAATCGATCGGTGCTCCGCTGGATGGGGTCCCGGCGGAGCCGCCGGCGCGCAGGTGAGGCGCAAGCCCTCCGGCCGTGATCGATGCCGAGTTGGCCGCTAGCACTGGGCCGGACGGCCTCGGCGCGCGCTCAGAGCGGCGAGCCTGCCTCCTTGTCCGTCACGGCACCGCGCGCTGACCGCTTCCGGCGGCCCTGAGGCTCGCCTTCCCGCCCATCCTCGCGGTAGACTGGCCGGGACATGGACCGGGAGGGCCTGCTCGCTCACATCCGGGCTACCCACTTCGAGTCGGGGGACCGGGGTCGCGCCGTGGCCGACGCGCGCCGCATCGCGCGCTTCCTGGAGCGGAGCGGCGCCCGCGGCGTGATCGGTATCGGATCCGCTTTCGATCCCGAGCGGCCGTTCAGCGACCGATCGGACATCGACCTGGTCGTGGACGGGTTGCCCGCGCGACGCTTCTTCTCGTTATCCGCGCAAGCAGCCGCAATGACTCGGTTCCACCTGGACCTGCCCCCCGCGGAAACCGCCACCCCGGCGCTGCTGCGCGTGGCAACCGAGCACGGGACGAAACTGTGACTCGCGAAGAGATACCCGCCACGCTGGCCGCATTCCGTGAACAGGTCGAGGCATTCCTCGCCTGGATGCTTGGCCAACTCCCGGCCTCATAGTTGCAGTCCTGCCGATGGGCGAGAGGCCGCAACTGCGGATGCTGTGGCCGGCGGCGCGGCTCCATGCGGTACCGCCGCCTGCGCTACCGGAGGGTTACGCGGTACGCGCCTACCGCCCCGGAGATGAGCCGCGGTTCTACGAGCTGATGGCGCTGGCCGGCTGGCCGGGGTGGGACGGCAAACGGCTGTCATATTCCCTGAACCGGATTCTTCCCGGCGGCTGGTATCTGGCCGAGCACACGGCCAGTGGGACGGTCGTGGCGTCGGCGATGGCGCTGCACAACTACAAGGGCACGTATCCGTTCTGGGGCGAGCTCGGCTGGCTCGCCGCCCACCCGGACCACTCCCGCCAGGGACTGGGCCTGGCCCTCTCGGCGTGCGTAGTACGCCGGTTCGTGGCCGCCGGCTACCGCCTGATTCACCTGCACACCGAGGAGTTCAGGCTGGCAGCGATCAAGACCTACCTGAATCTGGGATTCGAGCCCTGGATGGACGGCCCGAACAGCCAAGCGCAATGGACGCGGGTACTCGACCGGCTTGGTTGGAAAGCCGGCTACCCGTAGACGATGGCGGCCGGCTGGCCGAGCACCAGGACGTTGCGGGCGCGCAGACCGGTTGCGGCGGCCACCTCCCCGGCCTGCTCGCGCGACATCAGCAGCGCAACGTGGCGGCCGCAGAACGGGGCACCCTGGATCAGCCTGACGAGGGGCGGCGTGGCCGTCCGGTCGAAACGGTGACCGAACGGGATGTTGGAGACCAGCCGCGCCCCGGCGGGCAGCAGGGCGGGGTCGAACTCTTCGAAACGGATATTGAGAAGCCTGTAGCTGGCGCCCGCTAGCCGTTGGCCGGCGAGCTGGTAGGCCTCCGGCGCCACCTCCAGGCCGTAACACGATGTGGCGCCGAACCGTCGGGCCGCGGCGCGCAGGATGGTGCCGGTGCCCATGAACGGGTCGAATACGCTGGTTCCCGGAGCGGCGCCGGCCAGGGTGAGCAGCGAGGCGGCGAGGTGTCCGCGCAACGAGCCGGCGCGCAGCCCCTGGTCGGCGGACAGATTGGTGCCGGTCTGCAGGGCCAGGACGGCGTATTCGGGATCGGCCTTGCACAACAGGCGCGCCCCGGCCGCGGGCGACCGCCGCCAGCGCGGCAAGGCGGCCTTCACCGCGGCATCGACCGCGGCCGCGACCTGGCCGCGGTTGACCCGCAGCCGCCCATAGATCTCGGTGGCGACGGAGTAACGGCGCAGGCCGCGTCCGGCGCCTCCGTGCAAGGCGGCGATGAACGACTCCTTGAACGCCCCGGAACGCTGCGTCGATCGCAATGCGCCGAGCACGGCGGTCAGCACGTCGCCGCCGCCGTCCGTACGCACCTCCAGCAGGACGCGGTACACCGTCGCTGGGGTTGCGAGGTCGCGCACGGCCTGCGCGCTGTTCTCGTCCGCTTCCGGCACCACCACCGACGAGCCGCGATGCCAGACCGGAAAGTGCCCCGCCACCCCGGAAGCACGCAACTCGGCGATGACCGCGATCTCCCACCCCGGCTGGGTGGTCAGGAGAAGTCGCCGCCCGCCTGCCGGCACCCACCTCGCCCGTGGTCGCTCATCCGGTGCCGGCGAAGGGCCGTGCGTACGGCGTGGCCGTACCGGCCCAGACGGGTTCCGCGACGCTGGACCAGTCCCGCGGGCGTGGTCCGGCGACTGCCTCCGCACGGCGCGCCGCGGCCGCGGCTCGGCGCCCGCGCCTGGACGCGCTCTCCGCGGACGGCCGGGCCGGCTCATCCAAGCTGCCGGCGCCCGCCCCCTACGGGCCGGATGGCTCGATCCTGACACGTATGTGGGAGTTGGCCCGCTCCACCGAAGCTGGATCCTCGCGGGCGCGTTCGCGCGCCTCCCGCGCGCAGCGCGCGGCCGCGGCGGCGCGGCCCAGCACCGGCTGCTGCAGGGTATCGTGCTCGTCGGGGCAGAGGTGACGCATCAGCGGCTGCAGGGCGGGCGGCAGGGCGCGGTACTCGGCGTGCGACAGCGGGCGGCACACCATGTTGACGTTGTAGGTGTCGCCGGGCGCGAAGTCGTCGACCGACAGCCACCACGGCGCCCACCGGTTCACCACCGCAACGCGGGCGTGGCGGGTGTTGTGCATCGCCGAGGCATGCCACGAACGCGAGTCCTGGATGTACACCGACCCGGCCGGCGCCGAGACCTGCAGTTCGCCGGGAATCGGCGCCACGATCGAAATGCCATCAGTCGGCCCGCGCGGGTTGCGCGTGTCGCGGTGCGATCCGGGCACCACCCACGTGCCGCCCGATTCCGCGTCCACGTCGGTCAAGTACCAGATCATCACCAGGCACATGGTTACGTCAGGGAATGGCTGCCGTACGCAGCCGACGTTCTGGAGTGCGTCGCCGGCGCCGTAAGCGCTCAGGTCGTGCGGCCAGTCGGTATGCCAGCCGCGGAACTCCCGCCCGCGAGACTGCACCGGGCCGAACCCGCCGGGCGTACCGTCCGGCCGGTCGGCTTCGATGATGCGCAGGTGCAGTTGGGCGATGCGCAGATGGTCGTCGAGGACGCTCCTGGCCAGCGCGGTAACCACCGGGTTGGCGAGGTGGCGCGCGTAGCGGGGCAGCCACACTATGTCGTTGGGCGGCTTGGGCGGGTGGCCGACTCGACGCACCGGGCGCAACTCGACCGGTGAGGTTTCTGCCCCGGTGGTGCCGGACTGCAGGTTCCGGATGGCGGCGAGGTTGCGGTCGATGATGCTCTGCGCCGCGACCACTTCGTCGCGCACCGCGGCCACCTGGCCGGCCGGGATGACGTGGTCGATGACGGTGAATCCATAGCGGCGGATCGACTCGACGCACCCGCTCACAACCTGGTCCGCCGGCAGCGAGGCGGCGTCGAAGGCGTAGCCGCGGGTGCGCGCCAGCTCCGCGCCGGCGGCCTGGACGTCGCCGGCGGCCTCTCCGATGAGCCGGCGGGCCTCGCACAGCTCCCGCTCCAGGCGCGCCGCCCGGGCGCGCAGTTCGGCAATGTTCGCGGTGTCTCCCGTACCTGGCACTGCTATCCTCCCTGCACTGGGCCGGAAGAGCCGGCCGGCGGACGATGCTTGGGCAGCGGTTTCATCGTCCTCCCCGTCACGGGGTGACCGCACGGACCCGGCGCCGGGCGCGTGCCGTGCGGCACCTCCATACGCCGCGCCCGGCCCGTCACACCGCGAGCGGCTCGGGGCGCGTCGGGCGCCCGCGGTAGCGGCTGTTCGGCGGCTCCAGGATCGCCATCTTGCGGTCGTCCATGTCGTCGTAGCGGCGGAACTCCTCGGGGTCGAGATAGGCCCCCGACCAGGAGGTGCCGTGCGGCGAGAACTTGTAGAACAGCGTGCTGCGCCGCGTATCCGCAGTCCACGGCAGGGTACCGTGGGTCAGCGCCTCGGTGAACACGATGGCGTCGCCGGGGCGGGCCGCAATGCGCTTCACGGTCGGGTGGATGCCCTGGCCCAGATCGCGCCACGGCTCCGGTAGCGGCAGGTTCGCCTTGTGGGTACCGGGTATGCAGCAAAAGCCGCCGTCGTTGGGGTGCGTGTCGAACAGCTCGAACGCCACCGCCACCAGGCCGTTGTAGAACCGGCCGTCGTGGTAGCGAAAGAATTGGCTGCCGCCCGTTCCCTTCCAGCCGCCGTGCAGCCGTCCGCCTTCGAATCCCTTGCCGACGTGGGTATGCACGTTGACGTGGTCGATCCGGAACGACGGCCGCGCGGCGTCGCCGTCGACACTGCGCTCGTGGTTGCCGATCAGTTCCTCCAGCAGCGGGCTGAGCGCCGGCAGGTCGAGCAGGTCGCGCCACGCGCGCGACCAATGCAGGGGGCCGCGGCTCGGGTCAACGGGGTCGCGCTGCTCGGTAGGCGTCTGCAGCGTGGATCGCAGTTCTTCGATCTGCGCCTGGCTGACGACGTCGCGCAGCACCAGGTAGCCGAAGGCGTCGAACAGGTAGCGCTGTTCCTCGGTCATCGCTTGCACACTCACGCCGCCCAGTCTACGCGCACCGTCCGCGGCCTCTCAACCGGCCCCGCCCGCCACTGCAGGCTTCCGATACGGGGCCGTCAACTCGTAGTTCAGTTCGGCGGCGGCCGCGTCGAATTCGTTCTTCAGGCGCCGCACGAGGTCGGGGTGCGCGTCGGACAGTTCGCGGCGCTCGCCCACCTCCTGCCGCAGATTGTACAGCAGCGGCGGGTCGTACTCGGTGACCGGCGCATCCGCGCCGGTGATCGGGTCGCGCAGCATGTCGTTGCTGCGCACGTGGATCTTGTAGTCGCCGGAGCGGTAGGAGAACGGCTCCAGGTAGTGGCCGCTGGAGAAGAACAGGTAGCTGGTACGCGGGCTGGCGGCGCCGGCGAGCAGCGTCTCCGACAGGTCGAGCGAGTCGAGCGGGTAGCCGGTAGGCGGCTCCGCGGAAGGCGCCTCGACGCCCGTGATCGCCGCCAGCGTCGCGTACAGGTCCACGTTGACCATGAACGCATCGCTCACGCCCGGCGCGATTCGCCCCGGCCAGGAGAAGATCGCCGGCACCCGCGGCCCGCCCTCCCAGCCGGTGCCCTTCTCACCGCGCAGCGGCCCCGCCGAGCCGCCGAACTCCCGGAACATGCACCACGGCCCGTTGTCGCTGGTGAACAGGATCAACGTGTCCTCGCGCAGTCCCTGCTCGTCCAGGCAGCGCACGATCTCGCCCATCGACCAGTCCAGCTCCTCCACCACGTCTCCGTACAGCCCCGCCCTGCTCCTGCCGGCGAACGGCGGCGCCGAGAACAGCGGCACGTGCGGCATGTTGTGCGCGAGGTACAGGAAAAACGGTGTGCCCTCGCTCCGTGACTCGGTGATGAATCGGATCGCCTCCTCGGTGTAGCGGCGGGTAAACAGCGACTGCCGCGCAGGGTGTTCGATCTCGTCGCGGTTGCGCAGCAGCGCCACCGGCCAGTCGCTTTCTTCGCGCGCGGTGCGAAACGTCTCGTAGTTCTGATGCTGGCCGTGCACGGTGATCGGATCGTTGCTGCCCTGGGTGCCGTAGAAATAATCGAAGCCCTGGTCGAGCGGATGCAGCCCCGCCGCCATGCCGAGGTGCCACTTGCCGATCAGCGCCGAGGCATAGCCGCGCCGGCCAAGCATCTCCGGAAGCATCGTGCGCGAACGCAGCAGGTCGGGGTTGCTCACGCCGCCGCGGCACGGGTGCACCCCGGTCATCAGCCCCTTGCGGCTCGGCATGCACCACGCCGCCGACGCGTAGAAATCGGTGCAGCGCAGCCCGCCGGCGGCCAGCGCATCCAGATGCGGGGTGGCGATCACGTCGTTGCCGTAGCAACCCAGGTCGCCGTAGCCCAGATCGTCGCACAACACGACGATGATGTTCGGAGTGCTCATGGGGGCCTTCATGGCACCGGATCGGGCGGCGTGGCAACCCCGGCGGCGCGCAGTGCCGCGCACCACTCGGCGACCGCCGCGGCGCGGGCACCGGGCTTGTTCCAGTGCAGCGGACGCGGACTGGTCGACGGCAGCGCCGCCGGCTCCACCCCGAGCGCCGCAAAGTGGCGGCGCCACTCGCTCCCGCGCCGCCCGTTGAGCAGGATCGGAAACGGTCCGCGCTCACCGAACAGCGCACCAACCGGATTCGGCTGCGCATCGCGGATGGCGTCGTCCCCCGACCCGGGCCGCCGCACACGCGCATACAGATCCCAGACCGCCAGTCCACGCGCCCGCACCGCCTCGGTCCGCTCCGCGTACGGCGCCGCGGCATCGGCAACCACCCCGCAGGCGGCGAGCACGCGCCAGAACCAGTTGTGCGGATTCCCGTAATACTGCTGCGTCGCTAGCGAAGCCACGCTCGGAAACGAACCGAGCACGAGAGCCCGGATCGGCCCGTCGGGAAGGATGGGCGGCAGCCCGTGCAGCAGTGGCGATGAAACCGGTGCGGCCCTCATTTGGTGGCTCGAAGATGCCGGCCCCGGACCATCCCCGTGCGTCGATGTTCGTCGTCCGAATCAGGGCGTGACCGCTGCACGGCTACTCCACCGCGTCGCAGTATGCCAACTCCCAGCCGTGGAACACGACCGCCAGGCCCACGAACCGAACCCCCGGAAACTGCCGCTCCAGACGCTCGTCCGCCAGGTAGCGCCGCAACTGCGTCGTCGCTGCGTCTACCGCCGCTGCCACGGCCGCCCCGTCCGCGGGCTCGCTGC
Organism: Spirochaetia bacterium; assembly: GCA_965208575.1. Classification (GTDB taxonomy): domain Bacteria; phylum Spirochaetota; class Spirochaetia; order SZUA-6; family Bin103; genus Bin103. Next base: position 232,751 of record CBDBOV010000006.1, read on the forward strand.
GCGCCATGTACTTCAACTCGATCAGGTAGCCGACCCGCAGGTGCGGAAAGCGCGCCAGCAGCGGCTCCAGGCAGATGTCCGCGTGACCTGGCCAGTCGGTTGGCACCGACGTGGCTTGGCCGAGCTCCGCCTCGGAGCGGAACACGTAGTAGTCGGTCACGCTCAGGTACGCCGCCAGGAACCCCTGCACCACCTTCTCCCCGGCGATGTAGTCGCGAATCCCCGTCTGCCGCGCAATCGCCTCGCCCAGGAACTCCAACGCCGGCCGCCACTCGCCCTTGTTCGCCATCCGCATCATCAACTGTTCGAATCGGTACAGGTCGACACTGAACACTTCCACGTCCCGGTAGCCGTCGCGCAGATAGCCGTACATGAGCTGCTTCACGGTCTGATTGGGAATCGCCAGCCGCAGCGCGCCGTCCACCACTTCGCGAATGCTCAACAGCCCGAAGTAGTGGAGCAGCGACATGAAGTTTGGCCGGTCGCTGAGCCGCTTCACCGGGAAGCTCGGCTGAATGCGCAGCACGTCCTTCTGTCCCTCGCCGATCACCTCCCGCAGCAGGTCGAAGTTGCCGTTGAGCCGCCGCCCCACCACCAGCAGGTGGCGCAGCTTGTCGTAGTCGATGCGCACGTTGGTGTCGATCAGGTAGTCCGGCACATCTCGGTTCGGCATCGACTCGGCCAGGTAGTAGAGCACCATGTCGGAGTTGTAGAGATCGGTTTCGGCTGCCTTGGCGAATCGGTAGCCATTGTACCACTCGCCCATGAGCGCCATGGCCTCGTCCACGTCCTGATCGAACACGCCGTGCTCCCGGTAGGTCTCGACCAGGCGGCGCACCTCCGCGTCGGTGAAGCCGACCATCTCGTTGAAGTCGGGGTGCAGGCTGATGTTCCTGCCGATGTTGAAGCCGCTGGTGACGTCGTCCATGGTGACGGGCGACACGCCGGTAATGAACAGACGCGCGATGCCGCCGCCGCTGCGGTCGGTGCCACCCTTGAGCGTGGCGAAGAAGTTGCGAAAGAAGCCGCCGCCGTGGGTGACGTCATGGTACGCCTCCGTGCCGTGGTGCGCCAGCACCGTGTTGGCGAAGTTGTCGTACTCGTCGATCAGCACGTACAGCGGCACGTCATGGTCGCCCGCGTACCGGAACAGCTCGGACAGCTTGCCGGCGATCGAGGGCGGCGCCAGGATGTCCCGCACCGCCGCCGCGGGAAACAGGTCGGGATGGCGCCGCAGCGTGCCGCGGAGCTCTATCATGCAGTAGGTCTCGAACTCCCGCTCCAGCGTTTCCAGCTTGTCGTTGACCATCGAGAAGTTGAAGCGCAGGGTGACGTAGCGGCTCTGTTCCCCGGTCGGCTCGCGCCCGATGTCGGTGCCGGCGAAGGTCGCGTCGAAGTCGCGTGCCCAGAAGCGGTCGTAGTAGTTCTCCAGCAGCGAGATCCACAGCGTCTTGCCGAACCGCCGCGGACGGATCAGGAAGGCGTAGCGCTCCTGCTCCAGGCGCCGCAGGAAGCGGGTCTTGTCGACGTACAGCCACCGGTTCAGGCGGATACGCCTGAAGTCGCCCTCGCCGTACGGAATGCGCGGGTATACAGGAGCTTCGTGCACAGCCGGAACCTTGCGGCCGTCACTCTATCGTTTTCCGGGACGGGCGCTCAACGGCGTGCGCGCGGCGGGCTCGCGGCGGGCGCTCGTGGCGGCGCTCAAGAAGTGCCAATTCGCAACTACCGGATCTGTCGACAGTCGGACCTTATGACGATCGTCCCGCCCTTCGCCGGCCTCGCCGGCCCTCAACTCGGCGCCGACTCAGCGCGTGGCTCAGCGGCTTCGCCGGCGAAGGAGTCGCTCAAGCGGCGGCGCCCTTGAGCGGCGCGTAGCCGGCGTGCGACGACAGCCCGGCACCCCGCCGGAACACGCCCATCGAAGACCGCGAAACCAAGTATATTCGCGGTATGAGCGCCACGGCGGTCCGGGATCGGTTCTGGTTCCTGGTCATCGGCATCATGAGCGCCGTGGGCGTTGCCGCGGTCGTGTTCGTGCTGACCGGACCGCGGCTGGTGTCAGGGCCGGACGTGTCGGCCCTGCCGGCGGTGAACACCGCGTGGAACGCCGCCGCCGCCGTGCTGCTCGTGGCCGCGCTGGTCGCCATTCGCCGCCGGGCGGTGCCGGTGCACCGCGCGCTGGTGCTGTGCGCGTTCGCAGCGTCGGCGCTGTTTCTGGCCGGCTACCTGCTCTACCACTCGTTCAGCGACGGGCCGGAACGCTACGGCGGCCCCGTCCCCTGGCTCTACTACGCCATCCTGATCAGCCACATCATCCTGGCGGTCACCATCGTGCCCTTGGCGCTGGTGACCCTGCGCCTCGGCTGGACCTTCCATCCGAAGCACCGCGCCGTCGCCCGGGTCACGTTCCCGATCTGGCTGTACGTTTCGGTAACAGGCGTGCTGATCTTCGCCTTCCTGCAATGGCTCGACGGATAGGAGGCCACCTGCTTGCCATCGGACTCTCCCGGCACCTATGTCGGTGCCTATGCGTTGTGCCGCGATCCCTCCGGCCGCCTGCTCCTGGTGCGCATGGCGCGCGGGCTGGACGGAGGACGCTGGACACTGCCCGGCGGCGGGGTCGAGTGGGGCGAGCACCCCGACGCGGCCGTGGTGCGCGAGCTGGAGGAAGAGACGGGCATATCGGACGTCCGCGGCGTGCAGGTCGCCGCGATCTATTCCCACGTTTACGAACGGACGGGGCAGCGGCCCTACCCTCGTGTCCACTACGTCGGCATCGTCTACGACGTTACTCCGGGGCGGTTCGACCTTCGTGGCGAACAGGACGGCTCGACCGATCGGTGCGAGTGGTTCACCGAAGCCGAGGCGCGCGCCCTGCCGCTGGTGCCGCTGGCGCAGTTCGCGGTCAACCTCACTTGGCCGGCGTCGTAGCGGCTGCAGTCATTCCGTGCTTCGGGCAGGCGCCGGCAGCCGGTAGACGCGGCGGGCGGTGCCGCTGAACAGGGCCTCCTTGTCGGCCTCCGAGAAGCCGGCGGTGATCAGCTTGAAGGCGTTGTACAGCACCGGGTAGGAGACCGACACCTTCTCCACCGGGAAGTTGCTCTCCAGCATGCAGCGTTCGGTGCCGAAGCAGTCGATGGCGTGGAGGTAGTACTCGCGCTGGGCGGCGGCGAACTCCTGCGCCGTGACCGGCTCGTCGCGGCGATCCCAGCCGAAGCCGTTGTCGGCCATCGCCATGCCGCCGAGCTTGGCGAACACGTTGGGAAGGGCGGCGGCGGCGGCCATGTCGCGCTTGGATTGCGCGAGGATCTCGGCGCGCCGCTCCCGGTAGCGGCCGACGCCGACCGGGGTGCCGAAGTGATCGAGGATGCATACGGTATCGGGCGCACTCTTCGCCACGGCGATGAAGTCGGCCATCTGGTAGTGATAGTGCCAGCTCTCCCAGGTGAGGCCGCGCCGGCCGAGCAGCCGCACGCCGGCCTGGAACGGCTCCTCGTGCGCCAGGCCGGCGCGCGCCGGGCCGGGGGAGTTCTCGGTGCCGGGGCGGTGGTCGCCGCGAGCGAGCGCGTGCCGGATGCCGCGAAAGCGGCCGTCGCCGGCTGCCTCGTGGGCGTCCAGCACCTCCGGCACCAGGTCGCCCGCCGACAGGTCGGCAAAGGACACGATGCCGGCGATCTCCGGCCCGCCGGCGGCAACGGATGCGCGCGCCTCTTCGGCCACCCACTCCGTCTCGCCGACCGGGCGCAGGTGGTCGGGGCCGCCGCCCCGGTAGGCAGCGCCGCACTCCACGAACACGGTCTGCACGACGTCGTGCCCGGAGCGCAGGTCCTCGTACAACTCCGCCAGCGCGTAGGCGGCGCGCCGGCCGTTCGGCCACAGGTGGTGGTGTGGGTCGACGATCTGTCGGCCCGGATCCAGTATCTCGCTCACGCTCCGTGTCCCCCATCCTTGTCGAGCGGGCGGCCGGGCAGCGAGCGGCGCCCGTGCACGGCGTCCCAGCGTTCCTGCACGTCCTGCAGCAGGCGCATGGTGGGCAGCACCGCCCGCCCCGTGACGACCGGCTTGCGGCCCTGCTCCAGCGCGGCCACGAAGTCGCGCGTGCAGCGCGTGCAGTTGTCCTGCTCGCTGTCGATGCGCTCGGTGCCGGCGCCGGTGGTCAGCGTGCCCTCCAGGATGTTCAGCCGGTAGGAGTCGCGGTCGGTGACGATCATGGTGTCGTAGATGCGTTCGCGCGAGTAGTAGGAGCCGGAGCACAACAGGCTCTGGTCGGTCTCGGTCTCGACCAGCAGCACCACCTCCATCGGGATGCCGGTGTGCGGATCGGGCGCGGGCATGAAGTGGCTCACGGAACGGATCGGCGCGCCTTCGACCGCCAGCATCCACAGCCCCAGGTCAAGCAGGTGGGTGGTGTGGTGCCACAGCAGGTTGTCGATCCAGCTCCGGTGGTAGCCGGTGGCGCCCACGTTCTTGAGGCGGTGGATGAAGAACCGCCCATGGATGTGGCGGATGTGCTCGTCGCCGTTTGCCAGCCGCGCGCGCAGCGGCGCGCGTTCCTTCCGGAACCGCATCGGGTGCACCACGCCGAGCGTGAGTCCGCGGCCCGCCGCCTCCGCCACCACCCGCTCGGCGGCCGCGTAGCTCATCGCGATCGGAATTTCCACCAGGGTCGGCTTGCCATGCGCCAGGCACTGCAGCGCCATGTCGGCGTGCAACTCGCTCGGGCTGGCCACGATCACTGCCTCCACCGCCGGGTCGGCCAGTGCCTCCTGCAGGTCGACGCTCCAGCGCCGGTACCCGTAGCGCGCAGCGAACTCGGCCGTCGGCTCCGGCCGCCGCCCCACCAGGAAGTAGCGCTCCTCCGCGGCCAGCGCCTCCGAGTGCCACACCCCCATCATCCCGTATCCCACCACGCACACGTTCATACCATTCAGCCTACGCCAACAACCGCCGCCTGTCATAGCTCCTGGCCCATTACAAGCGTAATGACGCGACCTGCTTATCATCCGAGCCCCACAAATGGGACCGAATACGGACATGCTGTCTCCGTTAAACCCGAAGACATTGATTTTCAGCGTATTGCCGCGGAAGAAACTGACTACGAGAGTGCACCTCCAGTGTACCATATTAACACCTATCCGGCAGATTTTACTCTTGAAGTCCTACACAGCAAATGGACTTCCGGAGAAATCGAGATACCACCCTTCCAACGGCAGTTTGTCTGGAAACAAGTGCAATCAAGCAAGCTCATAGAATCGTTTCTCATAGGCCTTCCGGTTCCTGCTATATTTCTTTACACACAGCGCGCGTCCCAGCGGTTCCTGGTGATAGATGGACAACAACGCCTCCAAAGTATATTCTATTACTTCGATGGCTTTTTCGGGACAGAACAGCGAGGCAAGCGAACTGTATTCAAACTAAGCGGATTGAGCGAAGATAGCAAGTATTTTGAGAATCTCGTAGAGAACCAAGAGTTCCTCCAATACGTCAATGTTGGAACGACCGACGAAGAAGTCGTTCACAGCCGATTTCAATGGGCAGAGAAGGGGCTGTTCTCGAAATAGCATCCAATGCGATGCTGTTAAGGTGGCTCTGCTTCTCGACTGACGCACGTCGGCCGGTCGCAGAGCACTTGACCATCTGCGTGTCTGGCGGGAGCTGGGAAAGGCGCGCGATCGGAGCAGAATCAAGAGCTGCCTCCGTGCGACGATCAAGCCGAACGCTCATGAGCGTCGTACCATCGCCGCTGTGCATCGTACGTTCCGGCCTTCTGGAGGAGGAGATTCGCAGCTCCGTTGTTTCCTTGCGCTTTGTCAATATCCGTGGCACGATCTGCATAGTGGACGGAGCCAAGGTCATCGATCCCCACGTGAAGACGCTCCATCGGCGAGTGGCGGCGGAGCCGGTGCTGATCGTGTGCAAGGCCGGCTAAGATGGCTCAGTACATCAGCCGCCGGCTGCTCAACATGGTGATCACGCTGGCCCTTATCTCGGTCATTTCGTTCGCCATCATCCAGTTGCCGCCGGGAGACTACCTCACCAGCTACATCGCGCAGTTGCGCGCGGCCGGCGAGGAGGTGAACGAGGAACTGATCGAGAGCCTGCGCATGCAGTACGGGCTCGGCAAGACGCCGGTGCAGCAGTATTTCAAGTGGGTGTGGAACTTCGTGCGGGGCAACATGGGCCAGTCGTTCATCTACGACCGCCCGGTGAACGACCTGATCTGGGAGCGGCTCGGGTTGACCTTCGTGATCGCCACCGCCTCGCTGGTGTTCACCTGGCTGCTGGCGCTGCCGATCGGCATCTACTCCGCGGTGCGGCAGTATTCGTTCGGCGACTACCTGTTCACGTTCCTGAGCTTCATCGGCCTGGCGGTGCCCAACTTCATGCTCGCACTGGCGCTGATGTTCGCCGGCTTCAAGTGGCTGGGCCTGGACGTGGGCGGCCTGTTCTCGGTCGAGTACGAGAGCGCGCCGTGGTCGATCGCCAAGTTCGTGGACCTGCTGGAGCACCTGTGGGTGCCGACCGTGGTGCTCGGCACCGCCGGCACCGCGGCGCTGGTGCGCATCATGCGCGCCAACCTGCTCGACGAGCTGCGCAAGCTGTACGTAATCACCGCGCGCGCCAAGGGCGTCGCCGAGCGGCGCCTGATCATCAAGTACCCGGTGCGCATCGCCCTCAACCCGTTCATCTCGTCGGTGGGCTGGATCCTGCCCACCCTGATCTCCGGCGCCACCATCACCGCCATCGTGCTCAACCTGCCGACCACCGGGCCGATGCTGGTCGACGCCCTGCTGCAGCAGGACATGTTCCTGGCCGGCAGCTTCATCATGATGCTGTCCACCCTCACCGTGATCGGCATGCTGATCTCGGACGTGATGCTGGTGCTCGCCGATCCGCGCATCCGCATCGGCATGGCCAATGAGTAACGTGGCCGATCCCGCTCTCACGGTGGAGGCGGCGGAGCGCGAGGACGCCCGCGACATCGCCTACGCCTCGCAGTGGCGGCTGGTGTTGATCCGCCTGCGCCGCCACCGCCTGGCGGTCGCCTCCGGCATCGTGCTGGCCGCGCTCTACCTGATGGCCGCGTTCGCGCCGTTCCTGAGCCCGCACGACCCCACCGAGAAGAGCCTGGAATACCGCGAGGCGCCGCCGCAGCGGCTGCACTTCTTCAGCGACCGGGGATTCCACCTGCCCCCGGCGGTGTACCCGTTCACCGCCACCACCAACCGGGTCAGCTTCAAGCGCGACTACCACGAGGACCGCACGCAGCCCTACCCGCTGCGGCTGTTCGTGCGCGGCTACCGCTACCAACTGCTGTTCGTGTTCGAGTCCGACATCCACCTGTTCGGCACCGGCGTGCCGGAGGTGCCGGTGCACCTGCTCGGCACCGACCACCTGGGCCGCGACATGCTGGCGCGGATCATGTACGGCGCCCAGATCTCGCTCTCCGTGGGCCTGGTCGGGGTGGCGATCAGCTTCATCCTCGGCATCCTGATCGGCGGGCTGGCCGGCTACTTCGGCGGCTTCGTGGACGAGGCGGTGCAGCGCGTGGTGGAGGTGCTGCTGTCGATCCCGCAGTTGCCGCTGTGGATGGGGCTGTCGGCCGCGCTGCCGCTGTCGTGGCCGGTGGTCAGGATGTACTTCGCCATCACCGTGATCCTGTCACTGGTGGGCTGGACCCGGCTGGCGCGCGAGGTGCGCGGCAAGTTCCTGTCGCTGCGCCAGGAGGACTACGTGGTAGCCGCCCAGGTGGCCGGCATGCGCGACCTGCCGATCATCCTGCGCCACATGGTGCCCTCGTTCCTGAGCCACATCGTGGCATCGCTCACGCTCAGCATCCCGCTGATGATCATCGGCGAAACCTCGCTGTCGTTCCTGGGCCTCGGCATGCAGGCGCCGGCGATCAGTTGGGGCGTGCTGCTGCAGAGCGCGCAGAAGGTGCAGACCCTGGAGCTGGCGCCGTGGCTGATGATCCCGGCCCTGTACGTGATCGTGACCGTGCTCGCCTTCAACTTCCTCGGCGACGGCCTCCGCGACGCCGCCGACCCCTACGGCCAAACCTGATCCGACGTGGCCGCATGCACCTCCCCAACCGCCGACCGTGCTCCCGTGTGCTTCTCCCGTGCACGTTCTTGACGACCCTGAGAGGGCGACGTATCTTCGTTTGTGAGACGCGATCTTGTATTGCCCTCTTTCCGAAGCCCGTGCTCTGGCGCGGGCTTTCGTGTTTCTGGAGGCCGACGAGGGACTCACTTCGCCTATCTTCACGAATTCGGACACACCGGCCCCGTCGTAAGCCGGCAACCCCCACATACCCACGCCCGGTCGGGTAAGCTACCCCGTGCTATGGGGAGAAAAGTCGCGAACCCCCGTTAGTCCGAGGTTTGAGAGGCCGTTCTTGTAACTGTTTCCTATTACAGGAATTAGCGTGTTCATGGGTGTAAATCGTGTCCATGTAAATAGTCCTGTGGTTCAGCGTTAATTTTCTCTCATCTGGTTGACATGTAATTATTAAATGATCTACCATTCCCTCCGTAGGGTGCCCATGTACATCGACACCGTCCCCAACCGCAACTCTCCCCCAGCCGTCCTCCTCCGCGAGTCCTTCCGCCAGCACGGCAAGGTCAAAAAACGCACCATCGCCAACCTCTCCAAGTGGCCCGATCACCTCGTCGAGGGTTTGCGCGTCCTCCTCAACGGCGGTATCGCTCTGCGCTCTCCCAACGAACTGCTCTCCATCTTGCGCAGCTATCCCCACGGCCACGTCGCCGCCGTCCTCGGTTCCCTCCGCAAGCTCTCCCTCCATTCCCTCGTCGCTCGTCCCGCCTCCCGTGAACGCGACCTGGTCGTCGCCATGATCGTCGCTCGCGTCGTCGACGCTCGCTCCAAACTCGCCACCGCTCGCGGCCTGAACCCCGAAAGCGCCGTCTCCTCCCTCGGCCACCTGCTGCAGTTGGGAGCCGTCGACGAGAATGAGCTGTATGCCGCCATGGATTGGCTGCTCGCTCGCCAGCACGGCATCGAGCAGCGCTTGGCCAAGCGCCATCTGCATGACAACACGCTCATGTTGTACGACCTGACTTCCAGTTACTTCCATGGCCACACCTGCCCGTTGGCGCGCCGTGGTCACAGCCGCGACGGCAAACGCGGCACCTTGCAGATCGTGTTCGGCCTGCTGTGTACCGCAGACGGCTGTCCCATCGCCGTCGAGGTATTCGAGGGCTCCACCAGTGACCCCAAGACGGTCGCCGCTCAGGTCGACAAGATTCGCAACCGTTTCGGCTTGCAGCGCGTCGTGCTGGTCGGCGACCGCGGCATGCTCACCGGCGCGCGCATCCGCGAGGACCTGCAGGGGATCGACGGCCTGCGCTGGATCACGACCCTGCGGGCGCCCACCATCCGCAAGCTGATCGAGGCCGGCGAAGTGGCGCAGACCATGTTCGACGAGCGTGACCTGGCGGAGATCAGCTCACCCGAGTTCCCCGGCGAGCGGCTGATCGTGTGCCGCAACCCGATCCTGGCCGAGCAACGGCAGCGCAAGAGGCAGAAGTTGCTGGCCTCCACGGAGGAGGAACTGACGCCGATCGTGACGGCCACGCAGCGCGCCAAAAAGCCGCTGCGCGGCGCCGCCGCGATCGGCCTGCGGGTGGGCAAGGTGATCAACCACTACAAGGTGGGCAAGCATTTCACCACCACCATCACCGACGACTCGTTCTCGTTCGTGCGTGACCTGGACAAGATCGCGGCCGAGGAAGAACTGGACGGGCTCTACATCGTGCGCTCCAACGTGGAGCCGGAGCTGTTCGACGCCGAGCAGACGGTGACGGCGTACAAGGACTTGGCCAAGGTGGAACGTGCGTTCCGCAGCATGAAGACGGTGGATCTGAAGGTGCGACCGATCTATCACCGCAGCGCAGACCGGGTGCGGGCGCACGTGTTCCTGTGCATGCTGGCCTACTACGTGGAGTGGCACATGCGCAGCAAGCTGGCGCCGGTGCTGTTCGACGACCACGACCGCGCCGCCGGCGAGGCGCTGCGCGAGTCGGTGGTGCAACCGGCGGAACGCTCACCGGCCGCACACCGGAAGGCGGCGAGCAAGCGTACCGACGACGGTCTGCCGGTGCACAGCTTTCGCAGCCTGATGAGCGAGTTGGGGACGCTGACGGCCAACCGCGTGCGGATAGTGGATAGCGGCGCCACGTTCACCATGCACAGCGAACCGACCGCGCTGCAGCAGCGCTGTTTCGATCTCCTGGAGGTCAGCGCCCAAGTGTAGCCAGTAACGGACATCGGCTGTTGAGCGCAATTTTCAGATCAATAACGAATTAACAAGATTCCCGCTCTGGAACTTCGGGTTAGTAGGTGACCAGCGCAGTGGAGTTGGATGCCAAATCCCGGCCGGAGCCCAAGCGCAGCCGCTCTCCGATACCGTCGGACTCACGGTGGGTATCCTGAACGGGTCGTGACTGCTCCATCACTACTTGGTGACAACGGTGTCTCGAACTCGCGCTCGTTTCCACGGAGCCATAGGTCGATCGTTCGCGAGGTCTTATCCACCAGCTCGCGGCGCAATGCGCACTGCCAAACAACAGCCACTCGCCAACCGTGGTCCAGCAACTGCTGCCGGTTGCGTCGATCTCGTTCGACATTCGCTCTGAACTTAGCCTGCCAGAAGGCGCGACGCGTAGCGGGATCGGTCGTCTGGGGACAGCCTGGATGCCGATGCCAGAAACAGCCGTGGACGAAGCAAGCTGCCCGGAAGCGAGGGAAGGCAAGGTCCGGCGTTCCGGGAAGCCTACGAACATGGAGGCGGTATCTCAGCCCGCGTGCGTGAAGCGAGCGACGTAAGGCGAACTCCGGTTTCGTGTCCTTCGTGGGGACGCTCGCCATGATGCGCGATCGCGTCGCCCTATCTACCGTGTCGGACAACGTGTGGGCCGAGCTTGCGACCGCAACCGTAGAACGAGTGTCGGCACTGCTGTCGATCGTGTCATGCGAGACCGCGGTCGGAAAGGTGCGAAGCTATCGCACGGCCAATAACCTGACCGAGCAGTACGGGAACGGCGTTACCGATCATCCGTCCGATTCTCTTGAACTGTATCGTCTCACCCGGCGCGACGAATCGATAGTCGTAGGGGAACGACTGCAGGATCGCACCCTCGCGCAAAGACAAAGCTCGGTCCTGTTCCGGATGGCCGAATCGGCCGTTTCCAAATCCATAGAACTGCGTCGTGATCGTCGGCGAGGGCTCGTCGAATCGCATTCGGCCATAAACGGATTTGTAACCGCGTCCCGATTCTAGGCGATGACACGGCGCCACCAACTCCTCTTCCCAATCCTTCCAACTGCCCCCCGGCTTAGACGCTTTAATACGTCTCAGATTGATCGGCGACAGGCGGCTTGCTGTATGCAATGAATCTCCAGGATGCGTCTCACCGGCAGCCAACGGCGGAAGGTCCCCGATTGCCTGCTCCACGGTCCGATAGCAGCCGAGTGCGTGAGTCGGCCCTTCCAATTCCACGGCCCCGTGCAACGATGCCACCACAACCAACCGATATCGCCGTTGCGGAAGACCGTATTCGGGTAGAAACACTACCCGATGATCCATGGTGTATCCTGCTTCGCCCAGCGCATCCAACAAGTTGCCGAAGACGTGGCCGTCACGATAATCCATCAGACGGGGAACATTCTCCATCGACACGACATCCGGCCTCGTGTCGGCGACAAGCTCACCGAAACGCCCCACCAGTCTCCAGTTCGGATCATCATTCTTTTGATTGTAACGTGAGAACGGCTGGCACGGCGCACAGCCGACCAGAATTCGTGGACCATCGGGCTCGAATAACGGCTCGATCTCCTCCGACCTTAGATGGTCGACGTCACGCAGGACGAATCTTGCGTTGTTGTTGTGCTCGAACGGATACCGGCAATGCATGTCGACGTCTATCCCGGCCGCTATGTGGAATCCTTCTCTGAGCATTCCGTGTGCTAGCCCACCGGCCCCGCAGAACACGTCCACGACGGAACCCGGAGCGCTCGAACGTCGTGAGTCCCGAGCCCTTTCACTCATGCAGAGCGCTCCCGGCGACGACCGTCTATCGGCGAGTCCATGGACCCGAGGTGCCGCGACTCCGTTTGTCGACAGGCTCCAAGAATCATGATGGTCTCAGTACGCATCGGCCTACGCTTTTCGTTGCAGTTTAAGGATTCGGTCCAAAGATTGCCAAAGCGTACGGTTCCGTTGTGTGGCTGCTTGCATTGACAAGCTCGACTTCAGTGTGGTCAGTCCTCGCATTCCATACATCGACGTGACGAGGCACAACAAGAGCTCGAATGACGACTCTGCGGCCAACGGGAAGGTCGGGTTTCGCTCGGGCACTGGAAGTGCATTGGCGATCTGACTCTCTGTGGCACCCATCGATTGGCATGGCTGCGCGTGATAGTAATTATGATTGTCGCCGTCTTCCGGTGTTTCATATCTGAGCCCCAGGAACACCGGACGCGTGGCGCTGCTGTCTGCCCTTGGTGTCGACGGGTTCGCTGACCAAAGGCCCAAGTAGAAGGCGCACTTTGGAAGCGGCAATTCGAAATTCCAGCGACACCAGATCGCGGCTATTGCATGTTTCTCCCTGGGCGGTGGTTGGATGTAGATCGCTTCTGCTTCGCTGAACTGGCCGCGCCTACGATGTAGTAGGTAAGTCTCAAGTTGCATCTCGGTCAGAGGACTGAACGCTCGTGTGGCATTTTCGACGGAATATGACCTGTGCGGCCCGCGACGTTGCATCTGTATGCCTTCGTTCAGCAGCAAGCGTAGCACGGACAGGATGGCTTTTTGCTCGTCGGTCGCGGGCAATGTTCACTTCCCGAATGCAAAGCGTCGCTGTGGTCCGTAGTGCACTCCTTCAAGACGCTTGACGAACCTCCGGTCGAACGCGTTGTGGAACCCGGCACGGAACTCCTGTCCCTCCGCGACGTCGGTGAAGATAGAACAGTCCTCCATGAATGCAATACTCGGAACCGACGAATAGTCGAAGCTCGCTCTCAGTTGTTTGATACTCTCGTTCGCTTCCAGTCTCTGACACCACACGGCAGGTCTAGACAAGCACTCCGCGGGTTGAAACCAATGGCTCTCGTCGATCATGACCTTCAGACGCTCCGGCCGGTGTATGGCCTCGTTCCACGCCCCCGCATTCGACACATCGTCTCCCAACAGGAACGGAAATCGACTTAACATATGTGGAACGTCGATCAGAACGTCCTGTGGGCCAAGCACTTCCCTCTCGAGCCACTTGCCTATTCTTGCGGCGCCAAAGCGAACAGCGGCCACCAAGTCCGTCTCCAACAGGGATCTCGAATCGAGACCATTCGCCGTCGTCGAAAGGAACGATCTCAGTGTTTGTTTTTCGAGAGTCTCGAAGTCCTCCGCATCCGGCGCAATGAAGCCGAACGCCGAATCGGAGAGTCGGGCGACATCGTCGAGTTGCATACCGAATATCTCGATTATCGGTCGGTCCAGAGCTTCGCTCATGGCACTCTCCCGGGCGCGTTGAGCCTCGACAGCCCCAGAGAGAACCTGCCACGTCCAGGGGCGGAATCCCTTCCAAGCGTGTCTCCGCCACAAGCCTGGAGCCCAAAGTCGCCGCGCGTCGATGTTCAGGTCTGCATGGCTTGCAAGATCAGCTCGCATGCTCAGATCGAAGTCGATGTGCCGAAACTGATTGAGGACAACGACTACCGAGCAATCAGAGAACATACGTGCAAGTCGCGCCAGACTCTCGCCGGTGTACTCGGTATTGTCGTCGGAAATGTGTATGAGATCGTAGTCGATGATCAGGATATCGACTCCGTCGAACAGGCAAGGTTCGTCCTTCTGCTTCGGTGAGGTTGCTGCGGGCGCTTCCCCTAGCGCGCTCACTGTCTCGATCTGACGTTTGTCGCCGCCCTCAGCGATGCACCGCATGTTGACTTCGTACCGTTCGCGAGCTGCTCCCCGTCGACGTAGTAATTCACGGGTGGCGTCATGCACAAACTCGTTCGGCTCGGTACGTATGTCGTACTCCTTCGGTGCCACGTTCTTGATGTGCTCCACGCACTCTTGCGCCAGTTCGGGATCGTCGTCACAGACGAGTACGGAATAGCTCATTTCGGTCAACTCCATGATATGCGAAACGCCGTCGTCCATCCAGGGGACGGCTTAACGAACATTACCCTTGCATGCCTCAGATTCGCTATCATGCGCACGATGGTCAAACCGAGCCCCATACCGCCCAAGCCAAGCGCGCGCCGTTCCTCCGAGATGCTGACACGTCTGGTGAAAGGCTCGAACAATTCACCCGATCGAGCTGGATCGACACCAGATCCATTGTCCTCAATGGTTATCCATGCCCCGCGCCGGCTCCTACCTGCGGCAAATCGGATGCGCCGTCTGTCCAGATCCAGAGTCGCGTTGGCGGCGTTGACGATGACATTCTGAAACAACGAGTTCCACTCCGCGAAGCTCGCTGCGGGCAAGTAGATGTCGCCGGGGATCGATCCCGTGAATCGAACGCCAGGTACGAGCGGACGAACATTCTCAATGACTTGTTTCAACACGGACGCCGCCGACAACGCTTCGACTTCGTCTCTGTCATCTGCGTCCAAAAGAGGTCCGAACACCCTCCGAGTATCCTCGAGTCTATCGAGCCAGACACCAAACCTAGCGACGATCTCACCGACACGAGGCTCCTTCAAATCCTTCCCTAAACGGTTCAACGTCCGCACAAGGTGGCGTGCGCGCCGAATCTCCTTTCGGCTCTCGTGTTCCAAAGCAAGAGCCGCCATTCCGGCCGAAGCAAGCGGGCCGAGCAATGTCCGAGCGACCTCGTCGGCTTTTCGCTCCTTGTCAATGGTCTCAGAGAGCCCGTCGAACTCGTCCCGCAGAGCCGCGATCGTATCGTCGTCCGGATAGGATGCGCTGGCATCAAAAAGCAAGGATCGCACGCTGTCGAGTCTTCGTCCCGCCGTCTTTCTCGGTTGCGCTATCTCTGCCTTGCGCTGCTCCCGCAGCCGCTGCCGTGTCGCATAATAGTCCAGCGACCAGCGTACGGCATCGCGGAGCTGCTCATACGAACGATTCGAAACCAAACGGTCTCTGGTGATCTGGATCTTGAGAAAGTCACCACGCTCTCTCTGGACATGATCGGCGCGCTCCGCCTCCTGACCCGTATCGATGAGAACCACGCCTAACAGGCGTCCCTGCGTTGGCAGGTCGTTCAGTGCGCGGCGCACGTGAAGCCGTTCGGGAAGTAGACTCGATTTGTTCCTTCTGTGGGAGTGATCGAACTCAATACCCAACCAGTCCTGTTGAACCCCATAGTACGGAAGTCGAAACCCGCCATCATATACCATAACGCCGCCGAACTTGGCGAAGTAGTCGCGAGCGGTCTGGACGTCGATTCCTCCTGGCTGTCTGCCGGACAGCTTGAAGACTCTGACCTGCCACTTTGCGGACTCAATCACCGGGTCGATGTCAAACGTCTCTGAATACTGCTCTCCACTGCGAAAGGCGACTGTCACATGGACGTGGGTTCGGTCCCCGGCCCGCGTCAGCTCACCGGTGATCATCGCCATGTAGTTCCGTAGTGCGAGCATCATTTGGTCCTCGAAGGAAGCTTCGACTTCGCCTATCGTAGAGCTCAGCTTGATGCGAAAGTCGTCGGCGTCGAGCTTGCGAGTGGCGAGTGAGCCATACCGTGGCAACGGCGACTGCATCATCCACAACTGGCGGCCGAGATCGCGAATCGCTACCGCATCCCACCGTTGCTTCAAGTTGGTCATCATGACCGTGGTGCCGTGTGGCTTTCGCTTCGCGAATGATCTTTGGCCCCGCTCGGTCCTGTAGTGCGCTTCGGCCTCGGTGAGTGTACCCGCTTCTATCGCGACGTCCCAGTCGACGGTCGCTCGTAACGATCGAGCGGGATCTGACTTGGACGCAGTCATGATTTCGAGTCTATGAGCGAGAAACTGCGCCGAAAGTCTTCCCACCCCCTTGGATCCCGTCACGGTTCGTCGAAGGTCACGACTGATAGCACGATCCTGCTTGTTTCGCGTCCCGATCGTCATCCAATAGTCGAGGAACTCTCTCTCAGTCATACCGTGACCGTCGTCGGTCACCGTGATTCTGTTCTTGTCGATAGAAATCGTGCATCGTGTAGCGTCGGCATCGTAGGCGTTCTTTATCAACTCGGCCAAAGCGATATGAGGCTGGCCCACCAGCCGCTCGCCAAGTTCACGCAACAACGCGGAGTCGGCCTGGAACTTCGCGGTCTGGTATTCGCCTTCGGCGTCGGCTTGCGACGCGCCCACCATGGGTGTTCTCCCAAGTGTCGCATCGCGGTGTGTCGCAGTATCGGCCATCATCAATTGAACCGGTCAACTCGTGGGCATCCCTCATGCCCGCCGGTCGCTCGCTCAAGCTACTCAATTCTATCACGGATGGCGGTCGAACATGCAACTCGACCGACACTCGTTCTACAACTGTTTCGTCGGAGTGCCTCAACGTGTCGCCGGATTCAGGCGCACGTGACAGTCACGGCGGCCGGATCCCAGATTGTCCGGCTCGGCAGCGTTGCCAAGCCACGCGCCTCGGCTACATTCGGCTACCTCGGGGCGTTGACGGGCGCGCGTGGTGGAGATGTTACCGCCGATCGCGCAGTTACCGCTGTGGACAGGGCGGTGCGCCGCGCTGCCGCCGGGCGTGACCAGTAGCCAACATGTACTTCGCCACCACCGCGATCCTGTCGCTGGTCCGCTGGACGCGGCTGGCGAGCGACACCCGCCAAGTTCCTGTCCGCTGCGCCAGGAGATTCCGTGGTGGCGGGGCAGGTGGCCGGGATGCGTGCGCCCAGATGATCCTGCGCCGCATGGCGGCCTCGTTCGTGAGCCACATCGCGGCGTCGCTCACGCTCAGCATCCCGGTGATGACATTGGCAACACCTCACTGCCGTCCCTGCGTCCGGGCAAGAAGACGCACAGGATCAGTTGCGGCCTGCTGATGCAGAGCGGCAGAGCGGCAGAGCGCAGAAGCATATCCTCAATCTGACCCGCTGGTTGATGACCCGGTACTGTACATGTCGCGACCGTACCGGCGTCCAACCTCATCGCCGCCGCCGACCCCTACCCGCCCGACCTGACCTGACAACACGAACACGGGAAGATCGCGGGTTCTCTCGATCAGTGACCACGCCAATCACTGACTCCTACAAGCTTCGCTGTCATCACGGCCAACGATCCAGGGCCGACCCCTCACCGCGCCCTCGGCCTCGCACCACATCGCCATTTGCTAGTGCAGCGCGCGCAACGAATATGCGGCTCAGTCGAGTCAGCGCTCTGCGGAAGCGCATGTACTCCACTTGTTACGGCAAAAGCATCACCGAGGGTCCGTAGACACTAGCGCCAGCCCCCCCCAATTTCCCACCAATCGTGTGATTCTTCCAACTGTATTTCGCAATAGGAACCCACTATCTCAGCCGTCTCGGAAGATCGGCCGATAGACCGTCCCATCATAGAAGAATGCGTCGCCTCTAGATCCCTCGATACCCCAAGCGCCGCGCTGTCCAAAACGACCGCGCTCACCGTCTCCATATTTTCCGCCAAGCGGACACCACGTTCCATCACCTCCACTACCGTACTCCCCGCGGACACCCCCCCGCCCCGGCATTCCTCCCGAGGTGTCTACTCTATTCCGCATGACGGATAAGACACCTACCGTCTCAATCGCCCCATGGAACTCCAACGTAACCCTCCCGCCAGCGCCGCCAATCCCTCCGGCCCCGCCATCGCCTCCATCGCCGCCGTGGCCTGCCGGCCTTCCAGCCCCTACCGCACCGCACACCGCGAACTTTCCGTCGCCACCACGGCCTCCCCTACCTCCGATTCCACCACGCCCCCCAGAAACATCGACTCGAACATTAGCGATCTGTTGTGAGATTGACGGAATTTCGTTGTTGCCTGAGCACGACACAAAACCCATATTCAGCGTTATTTTCCCACCGCTGCCTCCCGATCCGCCGTCACCACCGATGCCGCCGCCCTCCCCACTCACTCGGTCCTCTTCTCCACCGACAAAAAACCGTAGGTTCTTACGTCGCTGAAAGGACTCCCCATCCCTTCCAAAATCCCCTCGGTTCCCTGCACCACCGTCAGCCACGATCTCCAGTGGACCGAGAATAATCGACCTCCTCGCCACAAGTTCAAGAACACCCCCATCACCGAGCTCGTCACGGCTCACGTAGATGGAGAATCCGCTCTTGGGTACGACAAACCAGTTGAACACCAACTGATCGTCAATCGCGACCATCCTCTTGCCTGTGGCAAACAAACTGTTCGATGCTTCGCCATCGGGAAAGTACCCAGAGGAAGCATTAACGATCTGTGCAACATCGCTCTTCAAGATGCACGTCGCACGCAGATCAGCGACCTTCTTGAGCACGTGCTCCGGCACATAATCGGTCCCCGAAGTGTCGCAATCACGAGACTCTTTACAGGCTCTATGACCCCTAGCAAGCGCCTCGAGCTGTCGTTCCATAGGTACGATGCTATTTACGATTTCACGTACCCACCACCTGGGAATCCCCGGCAAGCCTGCCATCTCGTTCAACGCATGTTCGCCCGATTCGATCTGCCGAGCGATGACAAGGTCGTCCAACGTATCCCGATATTGCATTGTAATCCGGCGCAACTCTTCTTCGTGCCAATCCGTCCACGGGTCAATCCCGTCAGGTTTCCATCCGAAATGCTCCATCGAAGCAACGCCATACGCAACTGTCGCAGCTCCGCCCTTGTCGAGTTGCTTTAGCGATCCACGAATCAGCTTCCAAATTCCGTCGATTGGATCGGATGAGCGGAGTTTTTCTTCGATTGTCGCCTCGATAGTATCAGAATAGGCTTCCGGGTCTCCGCCACCAACTGCTCTAACGTTTACGGTCAAGTGGTCGAGTTTGGATACAACATCAAGTGCTCCGGCCAACTTCTGTTTCTGCGATACTTTGAGCGGCGCCTTAAACGGTACCCCAGCTTTGAACTCTCCAGCAAGGTCAGCGACCGTTCTTGTGTCCATTGATGACAAAATAACGGTAACCTCTATCGCAACTGCACGACGCTCTTCACTGACATACCGCGTTCCACAAGTCCTTGCAAATTCAGCATGTTTACCAGAATCAATCAATCCTTGAGCATAATCTGTGAGTCGAATGTCTGGCGTTAAACCCCATCTCCCATAGTCTATCTCAGCCCGAAGCACAGCGATCACTCGTTGCATGCCATGTTCGTGTTGGAAGCCCAATTCCGTATCGAACCCAGCGGTTGCGGTGTTCTTCAATATCGATACATCAACTTTGTAATCTAACTCAGCCGATAGGTTCAAGCTGTCCCGATTGTAATGCAATTGGAAAAAAATTTCTGCGTTGACTGGTCCCGCATCGATTTTTTGAGTTTCGTACTTCAAGCACGGAAGTTTCCTTTCCGTAAGATCATTCGGGCTAAATCCGCGCCCGAAAGTCAGCGCCAACTCCGGATGATACTGGTAGACATCCGGGTCACCATCAACTTCGATCCGGTATGATTCTGGCACGACCTGTTCGTCGTACGCTGTAGCTAGTCCCGGCGTTGCGTGGGCAATCGTAGCATTAAGGAAGACTAAGAGCGTTCCCACTAGGAATTGGCGCGAGCGAATACAGCATGTACTCTTCAAAACGTAAGTGCGGAATCTGCAGATACAGACTATTGAAAGTGTTCTCATCAGGGCGCGATACTCCACCTGACAAACAGGAATTCTATAGTGGCTACGTCCCGGTGGCGAGCCTCTAACTCTCCCAACCGGTCCGATACATGCGATCATATGGAATGCGGGGCTATCCGGCATCTAATTGGTCATTCGGGTCGAAGCTCAGTCAGTCATGTGTCGCTCTCTTTGGTCCGATTGCCCGCAGGGCGGCAGCGGAGGCACGGAGCGCTTGCAGGTTGGCGCGGGCGGCGCCGGTGAGGCCGGTGGCGAGGGTCTCGTGCTTTCCGCGGCGGTCGTCCAGCTTGGTCAGCCAGTCGGGGCTGATGCTGCCGGCGCCGGAGAATGCGCCGCTCACGGTGCCGGCGATGCAGCCGATGGCGTCGGCGGCGCGGCCGAAACGGGCGGCGCAGGTGATCGCCTGCTGCGGGTCGCCCTCGGCCAGCGCGAAGATCGCCAGCGCCACCGGGACGGTTTCGCGCGGGTCGCCCGGCAGCGTGCGCAGCCACCGGTCGCCGGTTCCGCACACCTCGGCGCGGAAGCGGTCGAAGTCGCCGGTGTCGGCGGCGAGTTGCCGGGCTTGCCGGATCAGGTCCGCCATTTCGGCGCCGCTGACCGGCAGGATCACGTCCACGGCGGCGTCCAGCACCGATGCCACGGTGGCGTCCGTGCGGCACGCAGCGGCGACCGCGGCCGCCACCGCCGCCGCGCCGTCCTGGCAGAAGCCCACGTCGTACACGTGCATCAGGGCGGCCAGGTCGTAGGCCTGCAGCGCCGCCTGCCACGGGTTGCAGGCGTTGACGATGCCCACCGGTCCCATCGCCACCACGCCGGTCGAGTGTGGCATGGTGCCGAGTCCCGTGTAGCGCGGCGAATAGCGTCTCCTCCCTACCGCGCTGAACACCTGCTGCACGGAGATGAAGAACGCGCCGTCCTTGGCGAACTGCGGCGAGTGGTCGCACATGGCGCGCGCCCAGTCGTCCAGCATCGCGCCGCCGCCGGTGTCGATCAGCATGCGCGCCACGATCTCGACCATGGCGGTCTCGTCGCCGGGGACGCCGAACGGCAAGCCGTCGCGGTTGCGCCGGCCGCCGCCGTGTTCACCGCCGCGGGAGCCGGCGTCGGCGTCGGTGATCCCGGCGGCAGCGGGCCCGGCATCACCGAGTGCGGTTTCGGCGGCCGCCATACCGGCGGCATCGCCGAGCGCGGCGCCGGCCAGGCAGCCGAGCGCCTTGTCGAACAGGGCGGTCGAACGCAGATCGCCCGCGCTCATGCCAGCACCTCGCTCAGCGCCCGCGCCGCCTGTTCCTCGCGCTCCAGCCGGCGCAGCGCGCAGGCGGCAAGCTGCGCGGCCTGCTCGTCCTGATCCACCGCCGCTACCCTGCGCACCTTGTCCACCCAGTCCTGCCGGATGGCGTCCACGCCCTGCAGGGCGCCGGCAACCGCCCCGGCGACCGACGCAATGGTGTCGGTGTTGCGCCCGAAGTTGGCCGCGTACACGATCGTCTTCTCGGTATCGCCGCCGGCCAGTTGGAACAGCCCGATGCACTCGGGGATGATCTCGGTGGACAAGCCGTCGGTGTTGGGATGGAAGAACTCGGCACGACGCCCGTAGACCTCGTCCCGGAAGCGATGAAACTCGCCGGTGGCGCGCGCCACCTCCAGAATGGCGCGCATGCGGTCCAACGTCTCGCGGCCGCTCATCGGCATGATCGCGTCGAGCGACGCCTCCACCACCGAGTCGACGGTGGCGTCCGGCTTCATCGCCTCGGCCACCGCCGCCGCCATCGACGCGGCGCCGTCGTGCACCACGCCCGCTTCCTGCATGTGAATGAGGCTGGCGATGTGGTAGGCCTGCCGCGCCGCCTGCTCCGGGTTGCAGGCGTTCACGATGCCGACCGGCGAGATGCACATGCCGGAGCTGGTGCTCTGCGGCGTACCGAGCGCGGCCATGCGCGGCGTCACGCCCAGGTCCGCCATCTTGACCATGACGTGCGGCACGCCGATGAAGAACTTGGCGGCCTTCTCGCCCACGAACACGTCGCGGTGCCGCACCCACACGCGCGCCCAGTCGTCGAGCCGGGCGAATCCGTCGGTCTCGATCAGCGCCTCGGAGAGCAGATCCTTCATGATCGTGTCGTCGGTACCGTCGGTCTCGAAGTCGTCGATCCAGCCGAATCGACTCTCGATCCGCATGTACTCCATGCCCTCGGTGTCGGTGCCGATCGCATCGCCGATCAGCCCGGCCATCAGGCAGCCGAGCGTCTTCCTGTACAGCAGCGTCCCGCGTACGTCCGTGCCCATCAGACCCCCTCTGCTCGTCTCGACGCGGGAGCGGGACGCACATCGCCCCGCCCCCGCTGCGCCCCCGCCGTCAGTCCGCGGGCCGGGGCGACAGGTCCGCTACTCGCGGATGAACCACTGCGAAGGCGTGGTCGGCACCCACAGGTAGGTCTCGAACGAGAACGGCAGCGTCTCCGGCACGTTGCGGATGCGGTTGTTGATCAGGATGGGCCGCACCGCCTTGCCGACCGTGCCGATCATGCCCAGGTACTCGGACAGGAACTCCCACACCTCGACGCCGAGGCGCTGGTAGGTCTCCTCGTCGGTGGAACCGACCCAGTCCCACCAGTTCTCGACCAGTTGCACCACGTCGTCGGGCGGCCGCTCGCCGGCCGGCGGCTCCGGCCCCTGCTTGCCGCCGCGCTGCCACTCCTGGTGGCGGATCCACTGCTCCCACGGAATGGCATAGCCGTGGTAGCGCTCGTTGTCGAACATCACCCGGAACGTCACCCGCGTCTCCAGGTCGCTGTCGGACGGGAACACCGCCACGTCCACCTCGCCCGCCAGGCTGCGCGCCTCGAACAGCTCCTGCGAGATCTGGCGCAGGTTGACCTGCAGGCCGACGTCACGCCAGTTCTCGGCCACGATCTCGCTGACCGTGAAGCCCATGGTGCCGAGCACCGACTCCGAAGAGATCAGCAGGTCGATCACGAACGGCTTGCCGTCGGGACCTTCGCGCGTGCCGTCACCGTCGGAGTCCTTGAGGCCCACCTCGTCGAGCCACGCCATGGCCTGGTCGGGATCGTACTCGGCGTACTTCTTGCCCCAGGCGGGGTCGGCGAACGATGCGCCCGGATCGATGGTCATCTGGGTCGGCGTGGCCAGCCCCTGGAAGGCGAACTCGTTGACCGCGTTGCGGTCGATCGCCACCGACATGGCGCGCCGGAAGCGGATGTCAGAGAACACCTGCCGCTTCACCGGCTCGGGGTGCATCAGGTTGAACTGGTAACCGACGCGGGTCATCTTGGTGTCCTGCCACTGCAGCACCCGGTAGTCGCCCTCCTCCTGGTTCTGCACGTACAGCGGGAATTCGTCCGGGTTCATCATGCGCCCGCCGATGTCGATCTTGCCCTGCATCATCGACAGGATCGCCACCTGCTTGTCGGAGAAGTAGCGCGCCTCGATGCGGTCGATGTAGGGAAGCTGGTTGCCGACCGTGTCCACCGCCCAGAAGTAGGGGTTGCGCACCATGTAGATGCCGATCGCGTCACGGCTGTCCAGGGTCCACGCCGACAGCTCCGGCATCACGAACGGCTGCTTGGGCGACATGTCGCGGCGCGCCATGAAGTGGCCGATCCAGTTCTCGTAGCCGTGCTCCTTGGCCAGCGCCTCGGCGTTGTCGTTGGTGCGCAGGCTGAACTCCTTCATGTAGTGCGCCGGCACGAACATGTCGCCCTGCTTGATGCGCGTCCAGTTGAGCATCTGCATGGTGATCAGCTTGGACACCGGCCCGGCGAACGAGACGTTCAGCGTGTAGTCGTCGACCGCTTGGAAGTCGGCGAGCTGGCCCGCGATGGTGAAGCGGTTGCGGGTGCCGTGCGGGATTTCCGAATCCTTGAAGATGTACTCGTAGGCGAACATGATGTCGGCGGTCGTGAACGGCATGCCGTCCGACCACTTCACGCCCGGACGCAAGTGGAAGGTCCACTGCGAGCCGTCGGCGGAAGCGTCGAAGTCCTTGAACAGCATCGGGATCGCCTCGCTGGTCGACGGATCCGCGCGGTACGGGAACACCTTGTGGCCGCGGTGCATGTCGCCCCAGTCGCCGGGACTGAGCCGCGCCACCCGCAGCGTGCCGCCGTAGGTGCCCACCTCTTCATACGGCTCGAATACCAGCGGATCGTCCGGCAGGCGCTCGGCCAGCGGCGGCAACTCGCCCGCCTCCACCATCTGCGCCAGCATCGGCGCCTCGTTGAAACTGGTGATGTTCAAATCGGCAGCGGTCGGTGCCTCCAGCCAGCTCTTCGGCCACGTGTAGACGCCGCCGATCAGCACCAGCTCGGTGCCTCCGGTGGAAGCCGCGGCCACCGTGGTATCTTCCGTGTCCGCCTCCTGCCCGGCGGCAAACGCCGCCCCGGCCCCCAACACCGACGCCGCCAGCGCCAGCGCACATAACCTCACAGTTCGCATCGCTCCCTCCTCCTTAGGACTCGTGCTCATCGCTGCCCTCTCAGGCCAGCCCAAGGGCTACTCTCTCACGCCCGCTTCCACCTGTCCACCCAACGCTCAAGCTCGCTCAAGCCTGCAGATCTTGGGTGACCTCCCCGATGTAACTGGCAAGCCACGCCTCGCCCTCGCGATGAGCTTCCAGCAGGTCGATCAGATCTGTGCCATCCCACGACTCGACCGCCTGCACCGCGGCATCGCGGACTCCCACGTCGGAGTGCGCGAGCGCGCCCCCAACTAGTGCCGCCCGCCACGCCGACGATCCGGGGTTCGTCAGACGGCCCAGGCAGCGCAACGTGGCTGCCGAGAAACCGGGCCGCGTCGTATCCACGCACAGCGCGCCGATGACGTCGAGTACGGCCGCCTGTTCGCCGATCCTCAACGCGCGTTCGAGAATCTGCTCGGCGGGATGTGCGACGCCGTCTTCGACCGGCTGCGCTTTGAACACCGCGCACAGCATCCTGTCGAGACGATCAAGGATAGAAGCGGTCAGACGGTGACACTCCTTCGCTGATTTCGAGCAAAGCGCCGCCCCGGTCGGCAGCTTGCGGCCAGTTCACGAGCCGACGGGTACAAGGGGTTACTGGTCACAAGAAAATGGGCCTCCAAGTCGAGATGGCCGGGGCGTTCATCCGTCCACTTCAAGATCGGAGAACGCGTCACGGTCAAATTCCAATATCTCTACGGGGCGCTTACGAACGCCGATGCCGTACTGGACGAGTAGATCAACGAGCTTCTCGCCATCGATAAGGGTTATCGGGGCGACACCCGTTGCAAAGGCTGCCTCCTCGGTTCCTCTCGAGTATTTGGAGGTTGCAATAATCGTGCCCCGGACGGCGTTGAATCGGTACAGTGATCCTCGAAGTGCGTCGAGATCCTTTCGCTGAATCGTTCTCTTGTGGCGCTTCGCTTGAATGACCTCACGAATACGAGTTATCCCAAGCTCGATGTTGGCGACTACATCCACACCACCGTCTCCAGATCTCGCGGTCACCTCCACGTCCTGATAATCCATCTCGACGAGTAGCCGCTTCACCAAGTGCTCGAACGCGAAGGGGTCCAACGAAGATAAGAACTCACGCAAGTCCTCGCGAACCGATAGTGCCTGGCGTTTCACCAGTGCCCACAGCTGTCCATGCTCATCATCGTCGCTTCGCACTTTGCGCCGGAGTCGTTGCAGGTAGTCGATGCCGCTATCGGTAATCGAGTACATCGTACCTTCACGAGCAATCAAATCGCGGTCCAGCAGGTTGTTCAGCCGACGCCGCAGTGTGTCTCGGATTGTGGATTGTGTGCCAAAACGCGAATACCGACTCAAATACTCGGACCACTCTGCGAGCAATCCGCCGGCCCGAGTCGGCCCTATGTCGGCAACGATCCCCAGCAACTTGATCACGCCTTCGCGTTCGTCGAGGAACGCCTCGATGTCTCCGCTCTTCTGATGCAGGAACTTCTTCCCAGCATCGGTCAAGCTCAGCTTGCCGTCACGGTTCTCGTTAATGAGTTGATATCTCCGGCACAGCAGCCAATGGCCATAGGTGTGCCGCGGGTTGACGCTCTTGCCGCTACTCTGCCAGATCGCACTCGCAAGGTCGCGATCGTCACCCGAGAGGCGTTCAGGTATCCATCCGTCGGGATCAGTCCAATCTACGGTATTCTGCGGAGTCCCTCGCAGTTCGTTGATGGTTGTACGTAGGGCGGTGACCTGCTTCCGCGGCCGACCTGGCCACACCCGAAGAAGCTCACGAACCTCGCGATATGTCGGAAAAATCGGTGTCCTTACGCGGAGCTCCTCTGACTCCTCTTCCTCTACCTCGGCGGTATCATCCGTACCGGACGAGAAGCCTCCTGGTTCGATAGATTCGGATACCGTAGCTTCGGCGTGAAGAGAGCTCAATCCATACACACCGGGACCGACTCGGCAGAACTCGCTGCCTTCCCCGTATTTCTTTATGTCACCGTTGATTGTGGCGCGTACCGAGGCATCTGGTGTCTTCGACGTCGAGCTTGCGGGACTGCGTTCGAGGATTCGTGCGGTCAGG
The DNA here is from genome assembly GCA_965208575.1 of Spirochaetia bacterium. GTDB lineage: Bacteria > Spirochaetota > Spirochaetia > SZUA-6 > Bin103 > Bin103. The sequence goes on from CBDBOV010000006.1 coordinate 259,064, forward strand.
GCCTGATAATGCATGGGTCCCAGGTCGCGGAGGACCTCAATGGCGGCGAGTCGAAGATTCATTGGATTCCTTCAGTATCTCACGCTTGAGCCGGATGATGAAGCGACGCCCTTCCTCGATACGCTCCGGCTCGGCCCGATCGTGCATTCGCAGCCTGAAGTTCCGCTCCGGCGCGTCTGTGCGTCGAGCGTCAACGTAACGGTAGTCAATGCGTAGCCCAGTTCATCGGCAGATCCCGGAATACCGCACTTGGGCGGCCCATCGACACCGGCCCACCTGCGAAATCCTTCAGTGCAGGGCGAACACGCCGCGCACGGTTACGGTGATGGTGTCGCTGCCGATGCTGATCGGCGTATCGACCGCTTCGGCTTTCAGCAACGCGCCGGTGGCCGGTCGCGGGTAGGGGCCGTCGGGCGGCGCCACTCCCTCGCTGATTTCGAGCAACGGTCCCAATTCGCGGTTCGCGGCTTCCGCCAGTTGCCGGGCGGTGCGGTGCAGCTCATTCACCGCTTGCCGGCGGGCGACCTCACGATGCCGTTCCGGGTCGGCGTGTGCGAATGCGATGTCGCGAAACACCAGCTCATCGCCGGCGGCGTCGGACACGACGTCGATGGCGGTACCCAGAGTGTCCAGGTCCCGGTAGGTGACCGTCAGGGAGTGGACGACCCGGTAGCCGGCCAGGCGGCGCCGGCCTTCGTCGGTGTACTGGTAATCGGGCTGGATGCTGAACCGGCTGGTCTGCATGTCCCGATCCTCCACGCCGAGCCGTCGAAGTTCGTCGATTACCGCCTCGGTCACCCCAGCGGCCCGCTCCCTGGCTGCGGCCACCCACGGCTGCGTGATCTCGACGCTGATGCCGAGGACAGCGACATCGGGTACGGCTTGCACGCTGCCATCCGCGCGCACCACCACGGTTCCCGGTTGCGCGATGGCCGTGCCGGGAGCGCCCACCTCTTGCACCGGCGGCGTTGTACCGCACCCGGCGATCACCAGAGCGGCCACCAGCACCGCCAAGACGGCACACAATCCGAATGGCGTGCCGTTTCCCGGTGCTCGCGCACCCGCCCGGAGCGAGCGATTGCTCACCCTCCTGATCATCGTCGTCACCTTGCACGTCGAGACGGCGAAGATCAATCGCCGCTGGGCTCCGCGCCGGCGCGCGACAGGCGCGGGGGGTCCTGAACGCCGGAGACGGCAGAATTCGCATGGCCGGGATCGACGGCAGACAGCTTGCAGGAGCGCACGACGGTCGGCCAAATCAGAACGCGGCCACGGCGTGGAGGTGGCGCTACCGCGGCGGCTCCGACGGCGGAGCTGGTCCGTTGCCGTGGCACATGCGGTGGTGTGCCAGGCACGCAAGAGCCAAGTTCTCCGCCTCCGGGCCGCCCTCGTCGGCAACCGGCAACAGGTGGTGGATCTGTAGCAGGTGGGAAGAATTGCAGCGGCGACCGGTGAGCGGATCGCGATAGCAGCAGCGCCCCCCGTCGCGCAGCCAGACATGACGCCGGACAGCCGCCGGAATGGAGCGCCGCGGCGGCGACCGGCGCGCGCCGAGTGGAACGTCGCGGGTGCACTGCGGCGATGCTCCCCCCGGCGTGCCGCCCGCACCACGCGCCGGCGGCACGCCGCTGGCCAACTTCGGCGCCGCAGTCGTGGGCGGCCGGATCCGCGTGGCACCAGTGCCGTCGGCGGGGCCGCCGCTGGCCAACTCCGGTGCCGCAGCCGTGGCCGACCGGATCCGCGTAGCACCAGCGCCGTCGGCGGGGTCGCCACTGGCCAACTTCCGCGCCGCAGTCGTAGCCCGCGGGATCCGCGTCGCATCTGCGCCGTCGGCAGAGCCGCCGCTGGCCAACTCCGGCGCCGCAGCCGTAACCCGCCGGACCGGCGTGGCATCAGCGCCATCGGCGGGGCCGCCGCCGACCAACTTCGGCGCCGCAACAGCGCTGTCGGCGGGGCCGCCGCCGGCGCTCCGATCCTCCGGCGCCGCAGCGACGGCGGGCGGGGCCGAAGCAGCGGCACCTGCGCGGGCGCCAACTGACCTTGCACCGCCCGTCGGTGCGGCGGGCGCTACGCCGCGCACCCCGGCAGCGGTGCGGATCGTCGCGGCCCGCGGCTGCTCCCCGCCGGCCGCGGCCGCCGCCACGACCGAGGGTGTGCCGGTCCGCTCCCGCCGCGACGATGCTGCCGTGCCGCCCGTACGCCCCCGCCTGCCACCGCCGCGGCGCGGGTCGTGCCGCGCCACCGCCTCACGCACCAGGCGCGCCACCAGGTCGCCCCACGACATGCGCGGGTCGACGTGCGACCACAGGTCCTTCAGTTGGCGCAGTCCCTGCTCGCACTCCTGGTCGATGCTCACCTTCAAGGTGTAGCGGTCCGGCGCCACCGCGCGCAGCGTGTCGCGCGGCGGCACCACCTGCGGAGCGGCGCTGGCCAACAAGCCGGCGACCTGGCGCGTGGTCATGCCGGCGGCCTGCTCGATCAGCTCGCGCTGGCGCCGCGGATGCAGCAGCGCTGCGGCCGACACCGGCCCGGCGCACCGCGGCTCCGGGCCGGACCGCAGTTCCGGGTCAGAACACGGTTCCGGGTTCGAACAACGTTCCGGGTTCCGGTCACCCCGCGACGGCGCCGGTGCGGGCGCAGCGGTGAGCCGCGGCTCCGATGGGGCCACGACCGGCAACGGTTCCGGCTCGGCGCCACTCGCCGGCGGCGGAAGTGGCGCGGCCGGGCCCTGGTCCGAGGAGGCCACGGCGGCACCGGGAGCGCGCAACGGTGCCGGAGAGTGCCAGGCGGCTCCGCTCGACTCCCGCCGCCCCGGCAGCGCATCGGCATGCCGGGCGCCGCGGTGCCGCGCAGCGGCGTGGCTCGCCACCGGCACCACCGGCGTGGTCGCCGGCTCGCTACCCGTGAGCCCGGGCCGCGGTACACGCCCCGGCGCCGCGGGCGGCGGCGCGTGCAGCGTGGCGGCCGTCGAAGCCGGTGCAGCGCCCGAGGTGGCGGCACTCGAGTCCCATCGGCCCACCGGCTGCGCACCCGCCGCTGCCGGGCGGGCACCGACCGCCGCCGAGCCGTCCGACGATCGCCTGCAACGGTCGCGCTCCGCATGCCGCTCCTCGCGGCTTCCGGCGTCACCGAGCGACCGCGCCTCCGGCCCGGCCGACGATGGCCTGCAACGGTCGCTCACGGTATGCCGGGCCCCGCGGCCTCCGGCGTCACCGAGCTCCTGGGCGACGGCGGCCACGCCGGGCGGCGTCGATGCCGCCACCGCCGCGGCACCGGCCATCCCCGCTCCCGCTCCCGACGCTTCGGCATCCCGGTCGCCCGCTGCGCTCGGCGCGGCAGGCAGCCCATGCAGAGCTTGGCAGCGCTCCTGGTCGACGGGCGCGCTCGCTCTCCGGCACTGGCGCTCGGCGGCGCCAAACGCGGTCTCCAACTGCGCCGCCGACGTCACACTCAGCTCGCCGCTGTGCAGCATGGCCCGCACCCAGCCATGCCGCCGGCACAACCTCATGGTCTGAATACGCCGTTGCGCGGCCGCATCGGTGAACCGCAACTCCCGCACCGCGTAGTCGAACAGGCTCGAGAACCCGCGCCGCAGCGCCAGCCCGCGACGGTCGATCTCGTCGAGATGGTCCAGGATGTGCACTTCGAGGCCGCGCTGGTTGGCCGCCAGGCGCCTGGTCTGCTCCAGGAGCTGCTGATCACCGAGTGAACTGAAGGGTCGTCTGCCGGTCCCGCCGGTCATGTTCGTCATGCCTTAAATATAACACTGGCCGGTAGATAGCACTTTCGTGCAGGTCCTCGACCCGGCACCGGCAGCGCCACTGGGGCGCGAATTGGCGGCTCCAGGGGCACGCGGTCGGCCACTTGACGGTCGCACACCATTGCCGGGCTTCACGGCCCGCCAGGGGCCTTCAGCGGCAGCGGAAAAGTGCGTCAACCCCTGCGCCCGATTTTCTGAAGTTATTTTGGTGCAGGACGACAGGAACCCACCCCATGCCGCACAGATGGTCCGACCCGCCCGCTACGTGGGCCCTCACGACCACCGGCGCCCGCGGCAGCCCGCCCGGTCCCAATCTGCTGCCGTGCCGACCGGAGCGGTGGGGTGAGACCGGTGCATGCGAAGCTTCGCCAGCGGAAGCGAAGTCGCGACGAACCGAAGTACCACGTCGAACACCTGTAACCGGGCGGCACCGGCGCGGCTGCTACTCTTTCAGCCGGCGGCGGGATCCCCGCACCACGGCTCAATGGTGTTGTGGATGGGCAGGTCGGCGATGCGCAGGCCGCTGCGGGCGGGGTCTTCGTTGCGGGCGAAGTAGGCCTCCAGGCGGGCGGTGAGTTCGGCCACGGCGGCGGCGCAGGCGGGGTCGCCGTGGCGGTTGTGTTCCTCGTCGGGGTCTTCGGCGAGGTCGTAGAGCTCGTCGGGGAAGTGGCCGTTGGGGCCGGGGTAGCGCTTGATGAGCTTGTAGCGATCGGTGCGGATCATGCGCGCGTTGCCGTATTCGCAGACCTGGGCGTCGCGCCACTCGCGAGCGGGCCGCGGCAGCTTCGCCGGGCGACTCACTCAGCAGCGGCAGGCAGGAGCGGCCGGTGCGGCCGAGCGTTTGCGCCAGCTCGGCGCGGTCGCAGCCGGCGGCGTCGGCGAGCGTCATGAACAGGTCGCAGTGATCGACCGGCTGCGGATGGACCGAAGCGGCGCGGATGCGGCCGGGCCAGGACAGCAGGCAGGGGATGCGGATCGACTCCTCCAGGAAGTTCTGCGGCGTGGTCACGTTGCCCTTGGTGTGCAGGCCGTGGTGGCCGTTCATGTGGCCGTGATCCGAGGTATACACCACCAGCGTGTCCCGCTCGGCCTGTTGGTCAGCCAGCTCGTGGAGCACCCGGCCCGCCATCTCGTCGATCACGCTCACCGCGGCGTAGTACTGGGCGTTGGCATCGCGCCGCTCGGCGCGGTCGGTCGGGTAGTGGAAGCGGAGGCTCCCGTGGGCGCGGCTCGGCGGCATGTGAGGGAGGTCGGCGAAGGTGCACTCCCTGTAGCGCTGCACCCAGCGCTCCGGCTCGCCTTCATGAGGCGTGTGGGTGTTGGTGAAGCCGACGAACAGGTAGAACGGGTGTCCGCGGTCGCGCTCGCGCAGGAAGCGCACGGCGCGGTCGGCGAGGTGGTGCGCCTGGTTGCCGAACCGCTCCACCAGGTGGCTGCCCTGGTCCGAAAGAGCCGGACGGCGGGCGATGCTTGGGCATAGGCCTTCATCGTCTTCCACCTCACGGAGTGACCGTCCAGACTCGTAGAACGGCTGCGCGCCGAAGCGGGCGTTGGTGCCGGTCGCGTTGGAGAACCACGTCTCCCACCCCGGCGGCGCCTGCTGGAAGTGGTTCAGGTGCCACTTGCCGACCAGCCCGGTCTGGTAGCCCTGCCCCTGCAACACGTCGGCCAGCGACGTCTGTCCGGCGATGCCGGGGTGGCCGGCGCCTACGTTCTGCTCGCCGATGTGATCGTGGATGCCGTGCGCCGACGGAATCCTGCCGGTATGGAATGACGCGCGCGCCGGCGAGCACACCGGGCACGGAGTGAACGCGTTCGCCATGCGCGCGCCGGGACTATTCGATCAAGTCCATTACCCGTGGTTTGAGCGACCGGAGAACGGTCTCGAAGGAGGGCAGCCCTGAGACCAGCGGTCCAAGCCACTGCTCCCAGGTTCGGTCGACATCGGCGAGGATGGATTCATGAAAGAAGTCGTCCGGACCGTCAAAACTGACCTGCCGCACGCTGCACTTCTCCCGTAGCAGGACATCGAATTCGGTAAGGTCCATCTGCTGCCCGTACTCGCCAAGAATGCGCCAAAGGTCGTAGTAGTCGCGCGCCCGTGACCGGGCCCAACCACGCACCTTGACCAACGCCGCCTGCTGGAGGATCGCCCGCAGCTTTTCGGCAACGACCTCCTCAAGGGCATACACGGGGATGTGCATGTCAAACGGTTCCCCATACTCGTGAATGACCCTCCGACTCTCGACCGGTCGGAAGATTGGTTCGTCCACCGTCACCTCGATCATGACGCGAGTGTGCGGCCGATTCTGCCAAGGCAGCTGCGCTCGTATCGAAAAAGCCTCCTGACCGCGGGGATGCGGGTTCCGCTCGACATAGCGCTCGCAGTTGATAGCGACCGGCGCATATTCGGCCAGCATCCGTTCTCCGGCGGCACACGCCGCGTGGACAAGGACCTCCATGGCGTCGCCGGCAGGAGTGCCGTTCCGCCCAGAGAAATCCAGGTCTTCGGAGAAGCGGTAATCGCCGAAGTAACACTTCCGGAGCGCGGTACCACCCTTGAACACCAGCTTTCCGCCGAGAGCCGGCACCCGGTCAATCCCGGCCAGAATCCAGGACAGGAGGTAGTCGCGCTCCAGCACCTCCCACGGGACGCCGAGCCGCCGGCGAGCTTCTTGGAGGCGAATGCGAAGTGGCCTCACTCACCCACCGGATCCAGGTAGATTCTCTTGAACCATCCAGCGGGCGTTACACCTCCCCGCTCTGGGTCCGGTTGGATCGAGCGTTCGGTAGCCCTGGGTGGGAAGCTCCTCAAGGAGGCCGACTTCCGGCGACGTACAACCACAGTATGCGAGCACCCATCCCAGCCGCTTGGCCGTCGAAGTCCCCAGTCGAATCGCGTACTCGGTGATCCGCTTGACGTCCACTCGGTCCACCGCCGCCTCAAAAGCATGAAGAACTTCGGCGAAATCACCGCAAAGCCGCGGCCTGGAAAGCCCGTCCAACAGGGTGCGCTCCAGATCGGTGATGACCACCCTCGCGTCGTGAGCCCACATGTACTCGGTACCGAAGAGGCGGTCCGGTTTCACCCGGACGAATCGGTACATCGTGTCTCCTGCCAAGTATTCGCCTCGCCGGAGGGTCATCCCTCCCGCCCGCATGCGAGGCACAGATCTCTCCGTAGTCGTGAGCACGAACACGGTCCGCGGTACTTGTTCGGTCACTCCATGATAGTGCATGGCCGACCAGTGCGAGATCGCAGCCGGGGTTGTAAGGGCCATCGCGACTTCAAACTCGTGGACGGATATGCCACCGGGAACCGTGGATGCCAAGGCGTAGAGTCCGCGCCGCAGAGAGACGATCCAGCCATTCCTCCGGAGGTGGTGCAGGGCCTCGCACACGTAGGCGTCATTGAGGCCGACGAGGGGCGCGAGTTCCCGGGCCCGATCCGTCGTGAAGACACGATCTCCCTCACGGACAAGGAGCCGCACCAACTCGACTCCTACCAGTGACCGCTTTCGCTTCGCGTGCGCAGACATTCGCTGGTCTCCAATTCTCGTACGGCGTACATCGCTTTGCAAGAATACGGCATAAATCGGAGCATGTCCAAACTTTTCCCATCATTCGATGACAGAAGCCGACGATACGCGACATGCCGCGACTCACCCGCTGCAGTTCTCCCGCCACGGCTCGATGGTGTTGTGGATGGGCAGGTCGGCGACGCGCAGGCCGCTGCGGGCGGGGTCTTCGTGACGGGAGAAATGGGCTTCCAGGCGGGCGGTGAGTTCGGCCACGGCGGCGGCGCAGGCGGGGTCGCCGTGGCGGTTGTGTTCCTCGTCCGGATCCTCGGCGAGGTCGTAGAGCTCGTCGGGAAAGTGGCCGTTGGGGCCGAGGTAGCGCTTGATCAGCTTGTGGCGGGCGGTGCGGATCATGCGCGCGTTGCCGTACTCGCATACCTGGGCGTCGCGCCACGCGCGGGCGGCGGCGTCGGCGACCGCGGCGGATTCGCTCAGCAGCGGCAGGCAGGAGCGGCCTGCGCGGCCGAGCGTTTGCGCCAGCTCGGCGCAGTCGCAGCCGGCGGCGTCGGCGAGCGTCATGAACAGGTCGCAGTGGTCGACCGGCTGCGAATGGACCGACGCGGCGCGGATGCGGCCGGGCCAGGACAGCAGGCAGGGGATGCGGATCGACTCCTCCAGGAAGTTCTGCGGCGTGGTGGCGTTGCCCTTGGTGTGCAGGCCGTGATGGCCGTTCATGTGGCCGTGATCGGAGGTGTATACCACCAGCGTGTCCCGCTCGGCCTGCTGGTTTGCCAGCTCATCGAGCACCCGCCCCGCCATCTCGTCGATCACGCTGACCGCGGCGTAGTACTGCGCGTTCGCCTCGCGCCGCTCGCCGGCATCGGTCGGGTAGTGAAAACGGAGGCGCCCGTGGGCGCGGCTCGGCGCCATCGCGGGCAGGTCGGCGAAGCTGCACTCGCGGTAGCGAGCCACCCAGCGCTCCGGTTCGCCGGTGTGCGGCGTGTGGGTGTTGGTGAAGCCGGCGAACAGGTAGAAGGGCCGGTCGCGGTCGCGGTCGCGCAGAAAACGCACCGCGCGGTCGGCGAGGTGGTGCGCCTGGTTGCCGAACAGCTCCACCCGCCGGCTGCCCTGGTCCGAAAGGGACGGCCGGCGGGCGATGCTTGCGCGTCGGTGTTCGTCGTCTTCCATGTCGCGGAGTGACCGTCCAGACTCGTAGAACGGCTGCGCGCCGAAGCGCGCGTTGGTGCCGGTCGCGTTGGAGAACCACGTCTCCCACCCCGGCGGCGCCTGCTGGAAGTGGTTCAGGTGCCACTTGCCGACCAGCCCGGTCTGGTAGCCCTGCCCCTGCAGCACCTCGGCCAGCGACACCTGCCCCGCGATGCCGGGATGCCCGACGCCCAGGTTCTGCTCGCCGATATGATCGTGAATCCCGTGCGCCGACGGAATCCGGCCGGTGTGGAACGACGCGCGCGCCGGCGAGCACACCGGGCACGGGGTAAACGCGTTCGCCATGCGCGCCCCGCTGCGGGCCAAGTGGTCCAGGGTCGGCGTCACCAGTTCGCCGTTGCCGTAGGGCGACGACGCCCATTGCCCATGATCGTCGCTCAGAAACACCAGGATGTTGGGACGTTTCACCTTGGTCGCCACTATCTTCCATCCGCGGGTCATGCGCAACGGGCGGCCTTGGGGTGCGACGACGGCGACGACGGGGTAGTGGTGTAGTGGCTGACCATCGAGCGCCGGGCTGGTAACATCCAGGCCTGACGGGAGCCGGACGGCTCCTTGGCGACCGGAACCCGCAACGACGCGGTGGGGTCTTGATGGTTCCCTCGCAGCAGTTCGCCCGTGCTCGCCTGGAGAGATACAGCCCGATGCCTGACCCCTACCCCTACCCGTACCCGCGAGAGATTCCCGTCCGTCGTTTCGTCGCGTTCCCGTCGTGGAGTGACCATGGCGCGCCGGTATGACTACAACCGCTCATATGTCGCCACGGCGGCGGAAGGGCTCGCGCAGCTCTCGATGGATCAGCTCAGGGCACTGGTCCGGCTACTGCCGAAGGCACGCAGGACGGGCCGCAAGGCCGAGGTGATAGCCGAAATCGAGCGCCACCTCGCCGGTGACCTGCTGCGCGCGCTGTGGGCGCGGCTCGGCGAAACCGAGCAACTCGCCGTGCGGGAAGCCCTGCATGGCTCGCCGGGCGAATTCAGCCCGCGCCAGTTCCGCGCCAAGTACGGCCATCTGCCCGCCGGCGCCGGCATCCGCCGGTACGACAAAACCAAGGTGACCCGGCTGAGCCTGTTCCTCTACGCTCCCAACCTGCGCAGCACGAAATCTGTCATCCCGACCGATCTGGTGAGTCGCCTGCGGGAGTTCGTGGCGGAAGCCGAGCCGCCGACGCTGAGCGTCTGCGACGATCTTCCCACCACCGTTACGCTGTGCCGCCGGCGGCGTTACCAGGAGGCCATCGAGCAGGCGCCGCTGGTCCTGCGCGACACCGAGCACCCCGCGCGCCACGAACTGCCGGCCGTACTGCGCCTGATCGATGCCGGCAAGGTGGCCGTAAGCGCCAAGACGCTGCGTCCATCCGCGGCCGCGGTACGGCGTATCGGAGAGGTGCTTGCCGGCGGCGACTTCTTCCCCGCGGCGGACGGCGAGAGCGCTTCCCGGTCACCCCTGGCCGGCCCGATCCGGGCGCACGCGTGGCCGTGGCTGATGCAGGCCGCCAAGCTCGCCGAGCCGCACGGTACGAAGCTCGCGCTGACCCGAGCCGGGCTCGCCGCGTTGGGCGCACCACCGGAGCAAACACTGCGCCGGCTGTGGCAACGCTGGCTCACCTCCACGCTGCTCGACGAGTTCAACCGCGTCGACGTCATCAAGGGTCAGGGCGGTCGCGGCCGCCGGTCCATGACGTCGCCGGCGGGGCGCCGCCCCGCGATCGACGCAGCGCTCCGCGCGTGCCCGGTGGGGCGCTGGGTGAGCTGTGAAGAGTTGGGTCGCTTCATCCGGGCCGCCGGCGACGACTTCAGCGTGACCCGCGACCCCTGGAACCTCTACCTGTTCGATGCGGAGTACGGCAGCCTCGGGTACGACGGCTATCATGAGTGGGAGTTCCTGGAAGGCCGCTACCTGCTGTGCGTGCTGTTCGAGTATGCCGCCACCCTGGGCCTGATCGACGTGGCCTACACCGACCCACATGGTGCGCGTCCCGACTTCACGCAATTGCCGGGCACCTACGACCTGGAGTTTCTCAGTCGTTACGACGGCCTGCGCTACGTTCGACTGACCCCGCTGGGGGCATACTGCCTCGGCCTGACCGAGAGCTACACGCCGAGCACGCCGGCGGCCGGCGCCTCGCTCACGGTGTTTCCCGACCTGCGGGTGCAGGTTGCCGGCGCGCCGCTGACCGCGGCGGAGGCGCTGCTGCTGGAGACCTACGCGACGGACGAGTCGGATGGCCTGTGGCGCCTGGACCACAAGCTGACCGTCCGGGCCATCGAAGCCGGTCACGAGGTAGCGGAACTGCGCGCGTTCCTCACCTCCCGCGACGACCAGGACCTGCCGGAAACCGTGCAGGGATTCCTGCTCACCACCGAGCGCCGGGCGCGTGCCTTGAAGCACCAGGGCAACGCGCTCCTGATCGAGTGCGCCGACGCCGACACCGCCGCGCTGATCGCCGCGGACCGGCGCACCGCCAAGCTCTGCCTGCGCGCCGGCGAGCGCAATCTGGTGGTGCCGGCCGACTCAGAGAACGCATTCCGCAACGCGATCCACGCCCTCGGCTACGGCATGCCGCGTTCCTGACCCGCCCCGGCGGCGCCCCGCCACGCGAACCACCCGTCGGGCGGCGGCATGAGCCGCGCCTCCGACGCAACGCCGCCGGCAGCCTGCCGTTGCCCGCGCATCCCCATCAAGCGCCACCCGCGCCGCGCGTGTACACCCATCTTCACGTGGCGCCATTCCCGCCCCCGCTCCGTGCCCGCGCCGTGCGTTGGGGCTTCCGACCGTGGCGGCACCGCGGCCGCGGACCGCCGCCGGTGCCGCAAGAGCCTCATGGCCCGTGCAACCGCTCCCGAAACCGTTAGTCGCCCGGGGCGTCGTCGCCCGCGCGTGCAATTGCCGTGTGCAGCCGCTGCAGATCCGCCGCTCCGACGGAGTCGGCTTCACTGCGAGGGGCGGCTGCCAGCAGCCGCATGTGGGCGATGTCCTCGGCGTACTGTGCGCGGCGGCGGTCGTAGGTAGCGCGGTTCTTGGTGCAGATCAAGGTGTGCGGACTACCCCGGCGCTCGGTCTGGCAGTCGATGTCCAATCGCCCACTCGTGATGGCCGACTCGACGTGCAAGCGCAGATCCTGCCGCATCCTGAACCGTATCGTGGTGTCCGCCGGGTCGGCGCAGAACGCCTGCAGCCGCGCGCAGTGCTCGCAGTCACACTTGATCCGGGCCGCGATGATCCAGTCCCGCGGTTGCTCAGGCGGCGCCGCGCTACGCGCCAGCAGGAAGCTTGCCGAGTGCCGCCACAGGGTCGCGAACCCGGCGCGCCCCGCCACGGCGCCGGTCATCCCGCCGTGCGCCGCCAACTCCGCCAGGGCCTGCGGAAGCGCGCGGTCCGGCGGCGCCGCTGCCGGTTGCTGCACCAGCATGGCGGCCACTTCGTCGGCCGCGGCGGCCGGCGCACAATTCCAGGTGAGCCCCAGCAGGGCACGGATCGTCTGCGCGGTCAGCGGTCGGACGTGCGACGCCCCGCGCCGGAAACCCGGAGAAGGCTCCACCTCCGGCGCCGCGCCGACCACCACCGGCAACCTCCGGCGGACGGCGCGTGCCGCGGCGGCCAGCGCGGGCCGCCGGTGCTCGCTCGCTTCGGTGGGGGAGTCGGCGTGCGGGCACAGGCGCCACAGCAAATCGAGAACGCCCTCCGTGAAGTGCGCGAAGTTCTTCGCTGCGAAATCCGGCAGCCAAGCTTGCAGGGTTGCCGGGGCGACCACCGCCGTCGTCGCCAGCAACTCGTCATTCTCGCCGCTGCTGTAGTGCGGGATGGCAACTTCGCGCAGGAAGCGCCGCGTCGTAGCCTCGTCACCAAGGCGGCGCAGCAGGCGCAACGCGTCCCGGAGTCCCTGCTGCGCTCCGTCGGTGTCACGGCGGCGATAGAACCGCATCGAGTCCGGCTCCGGCCAGGTGTCGATAAGCTGAGCCGCGAGGCCGCACAGGTAGCGACGTGCGCTCGGATCGTTCTCCAACCGCGCCAGGTCGTCCGCGAACCAGGCGACGGCGCCCTCGATTCCGCCGCGGGCCAGCGTCCCCAAGGTCCTCCCCCGCGGCCACAGCACCAGCGCCGCGCGCCGATAGCTGCGCGATCTCTGCACACCCTCGTTGCCCGTCACCTTGGTGTCCTCGTGGTCCGGTTCCACGCCATCCAGCGCCCCGGCCGGAAGCAGCTCCCCGGACAGCAGGGGCAGCGCGCCATAGTCGGGCCGCGAGCCGTCGGGAGCGACCAGTCCGTACAGCTCGCGGGTGGAGACGATCTGCTCGTCGTCCCAATCTTCGTCATCGTCCCAGTCGTAGTCGTCGGGGTTGTCCCAATCCGGGAAGTCGCCCGAATCGTCTACGGTACCCCACTCGTAGATGCTCAGGATTGCCGCGTATAGCATGTGACTGGCCCGTTGTGCTGCTCGGGCGAGCACGCGGCCGAGCGCCGCGTCGGCGTTCTTGAGCACGTCGAACGACAGGCCCTCTTCGCTGTATTGGTGCTCCAGCAGCCAGACCAGCTTGTCGCCGGCCGCCGACATGGCTTCCCAGTTCCTCAGTTGGGCCGCGAGCTGTTCCTCCTGGGCGCCGTAGTCGGGCGCGGCGCGGAGCACGGCGGCGGCAGCGCCGCGCACCACCAGGTGGAAGACGAGGACGACACGGTGACCCGCGGTGACCGGGCGGATTTCGTGGACGCAATCCGCGTAGAAGGCGGCGAAGGCGAGTTCGGAGGGCTCGTCGGTGCGCAGGTCGACGACGGCCTCTCGCTCGCGGTGACGAATGACCAGTTCGCCGCCGGTACCCGCCACCGGCAGCGACACCACCAGCGTTGCCACCATGCCGTCCACCTTCTCGGTGTCCCGGTGCGGAGCGAAGAAGCCGCCCGTTTCGTACACCAGCAGCTTGTACAGCTCCGCCGACGTGCGCTCGGGAGGGCAGCCGAGTCCTGTGGCCGCCTGCCCCACCACCGTCGCCAGCGTGTCGTGCCATGCGCCGCCGGTAATGCGCACCTGCGCCGCATCGACTTGCCGGCACGCACGCACGGAGCTGTCCACCAGCGTCTCCTCACCCCTGCCGTACGGCGCCGGCTCTGCCGCCGCGGCCAGCGAACGCGCCTGCTCCTCGGTGATCGGAAAGGACAGCGAACGCGACCCTTCCACCTCGATACGCGGCATCGGCGCCAGCAGCCGGCCCTGCATGCAGTAATCTCCGGGCCGGTCGATGGTGCGCAGCAGCACTTCCAGCAACTCCTGCCGCTCGTTGTAAGCGATCCTCAATCTCCGCACGCTTCCGCCCCTCCTCCAGCTACGGGCTTCCACCACGCAGCCGCAACACTTGATGATGCTTCACCCTTGGGAGTAATATAGGGTATATTTCTGACAAGAAGAAGACCGCGATGAACACTGCCGACAGGATCATGAAGAAGGTAACGGCACGGCCCGTTGGACAGTGGGTGTGCACGCCGAAGGATTTCCTGGATCTCGGGAGCCGGGAGGCTATCGACCAGGCACTGTCGCGCCTCGTGAAGGCGGGACGGCTACGCCGCGTCGGCCACGGGCTGTACGACCGGCCCCGGATCAGCAAGGTACTGAAGCGTCCGGCACCTGTCGATATGGACTCGGCCATAGCAGCGGTCGCCCGGCGCGACGGTATCCGAATCATGCCTGACGGATTGGCGGCCGCGAACCAGTTGGGGCTGACGAACGCGGTTCCCGCAAGATTCAGCTTCATGACCGATGGCCACTCGAGATTTCTCAAGATCGACGGACGCACGGTTCGGTTTCGTCATGCGGGACCGAGCGTCATGCGGTGGGCGGGGAAACCTGCCGGTGCGGTCGTTCAGGCGCTTCGGTGGCTCGGCCCTGACGCCGCCTCGGACGCCCATGTCGTGTCGACTCTGAATCGCAATCTCCCAGGCCATGTGAAAGTGGACCTTTTGAATCACCTCCGCGATCTACCCGGATGGGCTCTTCCGCTAGCACGGCGCCTGGAGAGTGATTAACACCCGCTACCCATGGCTGGAGGTATAAGGAAGCTTCTCTCCGCCCCGGAGCAGGACAGAAGGGATATCTTGGAAGCGACGGCAAGTCGCCTCGACACGTTGCCGGGCTACGTGGAGAAGGATCTCTGGGTGTGCATCGTCCTGGACTTGCTCTACAACCGGTTGCCTGCCGGACACCCGAACCTCCTCTTCAAGGGCGGCACGTCATTGTCAAAGGCGTTTGGGCTGATCGACCGGTTCTCCGAAGACATCGACATCGTCGTCTCCCGTGATGGCCTCGGCTTCTCAGGAGTTCGCGACCCCGCCGCGACCGCCAACGCAATGTCGAACAAGAAACGAGCGGCCCTGTTCGAGGAACTCAGGAATAGATGCAGCGCATACATGAACGGCGAACTACAAACAGCTCTTGCGAACCAGCTCGCAGCGATCGCCGGTGAGTGCAGAGTGCTGCCGGACCTTGGAGACGCGGACGGACAGACGATTCTTGTCGAGTATCCGACCCTGTACCCGAGTCGCGAAGTCGACTACGTGGCGCCACGGGTGCGGATCGAGGCGGGGGCAAGATCGGCGGTCGTACCAAACTTGACCTGTGCGGTTCGCCCCCTCGTCGCCGACGAACTGCCTGATTGGTCGCTCGATGTCGGCAGCATCAACGTGATCGCACCTGAACGCACCTACTGGGAGAAGCTGCTGATCCTGCACGGGTTGCACTGCGGATACCGAGATGCGGGACGACTGCCACACGACAGGCACCGGATCTCCCGCCACTACTACGATGTCGCGATGATCACCCCAACCGACCGCGGCAAGTTTGCGTTGTCCAATTTCGAACTGCTGGAAGCCGTCAGGAACCACAATCTCATCGCATTCCGGCAAGCCTGGAAACGTTTCGAAGAAGCGACTCCCGGCTCGGTGCAACTGGTCCCACAGCCTGAATTGAGAGCCGCTATTGAACCAGACTACGGCGCCATGCGGGACATGATTCTCGGCAATGTGCCGAACTTCGACTGGATCATGGAACAGATCGAGTACGCCGAAGCGACCATCAATCGAAACTGAGAAGAGGCCTCACGGCGGCATGTCCGACGTAATTACAGGTGGCGGGTTTCGAAGGCGTCGCGGACGGCGTCGCCGACGAAGTTGAAGGCCAGCATGGCGACGCAGATGAACAGGCCGGGGATCAGCAGCCACGGGTACTGCAGCACCACGCGCACCTTCTGGGCGTCGGACAGCAGCACGCCCCAACTGGTCAGCGGCGGCGTCAGGCCGATGCCGAGGAAGCTCAGGCTGCTCTCCACCAGCAGGTACTCGGGCACGTACAGGGTGGCCATGACGATGATGTGGCTGGAGGCGTTGGGCACGATGTACTTGCCGATGACCCGCCACGGCGAGGCGCCGAGCGCCCGCGCGCCCACCACGTACTCCATCTGGCGAAGCTGCAGCACCTTGCCGCGCACCTGCCGGGCCAGCCGGCCCCAGCCGATGATCGCCAGGATCACCGCCATGCCGGCGTACAGCGCCACGCCCTGGAACTCGGGCGGAATGACCGCCGCCAGCGCCATCCACAGCGGCAGGCGCGGGAACGACGCCAGCACCTCGATGACGCGCTGAATCAGGTTGTCCACCCAGCCGCCGAAGTAGCCCGACACGGCCCCGATCAGGGTGCCCAGCAAGACCGTGATCGCCACCGCCAGCACCGGCACCGACAGCGACACCATGCCGCCCCACAGCAGCCGCGCCAGCAGGTCGCGTCCGAAGCGGTCGGTGCCCAGGAAGAACACCGGCGAGCCGTCCACCGTCCCCACCAGGTGCACGTCCCAGTCGAACAGCCACAGCACGCGGTACACCGGGCCGCGCGCGAACAGCGCCAGCTCGGTCACGTTCGACTCGTCGACGGCGTACTCCCACTGGAACGTCTCCGGGTGCAGGGCGCGCTCGAAGCCGTACACGAACGGGCGCGTCAACCGGCCCTCCGCGTCGATGACGCGGACCCGCTGCGGCGGCCAGTAGGCGGCGTCGCGGTGCTGGACGAACGGGTCGCTCGCTACCAGGAAGCGGCCCAGGAAGGAGAGCGCGAACAGCACCAGCACCACGCCGAGCGCCACCACGCCCACCCGGTGGCGCGTGAAGCGGCGCCACGTCTCCAGCGCCGGCGACTCCGGAGCGTCCAGCGCGCCCTGCGGCGGCGCAGCCGCCCGAACCCCTTCAGCCATCCCGACTCCCTCGCATCAACAGCCGCCGCATCAATCGAACCTGATTCGGGGATCGGCCAGCGCCAGCAGCACGTCGGCGAGCAGGTTGCCGATCAGCAGCAGGATGCCCAGCACCATCAGGATGGTGGTGCTCACGTACAGGTCCAGGCTGCGCAGTGAGTCCAGCAGCAGCGGCCCCAGCGTCGGCAGCCCGAGCACGATGGAACCGACCACCTCGCCCGACAGGATGAGCGGGAACTGCATCCCGAACAGGCTGATCAGCGGGTTCACCGCCACCCGGAAGGCGTGCTTGAGCACCACCGCCGGCTCCGCCAGCCCCTTGGCGCGCGCCGTGCGCACGTACTCGTCCTGCAGCCCGTCGAGCATGTTGGCGCGCGTGATGCGCACGATCTTGGCCAGCCCCTCGGTGCCGATCACCAGCACCGGCAGGATCAGCCCGCGCCCGGCGTCCAGCAGCTTGCCCAGGCTCCACGGCGCGTCCACGTACTCGGGCGAGAACAGCCCCTGCGGCGGCGGAATGTCGAAGAAGAACAGCAGCCCCACCAGCACCAGCAGCGCCAGGAAGAAGTTGGGAATCGACAGCCCGATGAACGCCACCACGCTCACTGCGTAGTCGGACACGCCGTATTGCCGGTACGCGGTCCACAGCCCGATCGGCACCCCCACCACGTACATGAAGATCAGCGCCGACGACGAGATGGCGATCGAGTACAGCAGCCGCTGCCCGATCAGGTCGGACACCGGGCGGAAGTTGTTGAACGACACGCCGAACTCGCCGCGCAGGAAGTTCGCCAGCCAGACGAAGAAGCGCAGGAAGAAGTTGCGGTCCAGGCCGTACAGCGTGCGCAACTGGTCGGTGCGCGCCTCGGCGGCGTCGACCGAGTAGTTGTAGGTGACCACCAGCGCCTGTTCGTAGCGGGTGAGCGGATCGCCCGGCGCGATCTCCAGGATGAGAAACACCACGAAACTCATCAGCACGAACGTGGGGATGAAGTTCAGCAACCGCCGAATCAGGTAAGTGGCCATGCTGGTATGGGGGCAGAAACGACCGGCGGCCGCGCGCGTGGCAGGCGCACGGCCGCCGGACCTTCAGAGTACGACTACTCCTGGATGAACCACTGATCCGGCATCAGCGGAATGTGGTCGGCGTTGTCGATCACGATCTCCTCCGCCGTCGGCACGTTCTGCAGCCGGTTGTGCACGATCACCATCAGCGGCACGTCGTGCGCCGCCCAGATGCCGAGGTTGTTCTCGGCGCGCAGGCGCTGGTGCTCCTTCATCAGCATGCCCACCTTGTCGGCGTCCACCGTGGTGATGATCTCGTCGGTCAGGTCCCAGATCCGCTGCAGGTCGTCGGGCGGATCCTCGACGAACAGCGGGCTCTGGTAGCCGGGCATGATCGGCCCCTCGTTGAGCCGGAACTGCGGGAACAGCAGGTCGGTGGTGCCGAACGTCACCGCGTGGAACTGCAGGTCGCGGATACCGCTGAACATCAGGCTGCGGGTCTGCAGGTGCAGCCGCGCGTCGATGCCCACCGCCTTCCAGTCTGCCACCACCATCTCCGCCAGGTTGACGTGCGCGGTGATCTCGGAAGCCGCGCCGAGCAGGAAGGTCACGTTGCCGCCGTCTTCGTACTGCAGCATGCCGTCGCCGTTCTGGTCCTTCAGGCCCAGCTCGCCGAGCAGTTGGCGCGCCTTGTCGGGGTCGTATTCGGCGTTGATCTGAGCGATGGTCGCCATCTCGCCGTCCCAGTAGGGAGAGGCGGTGCTGATACCGAGGTTGGCCTCCTTGGCGAGCCCAAGGAACAGCAGGTCATTGATCGCCTCGCGGTTCAGCGCCACGCTCAGCGCGTTGCGGAACTCGACCGTGCGCAGCAGCACGCGCAGTTGCGCATAGTCCTCGTCCTTGAGGTCGTAGTTCAGCCAGATCTCGTTGCCGGTGGTGAAGTTGTCGCCGATACCGACGCGCAGCTCGTAGTTGCCGTCGGCCTCGCTGGCCTTCAGCATCGGCAGGTTCTCGAGCACCTGGAAGTTGCGCTCCGCCAGGTCCACCTCGCCGGCGATGCCGCGCAGGATCGCCGCCTCCTGGTCGGCGAGCATCTGGAACCGCATCTTGTCGATGTAGGGCAACTGGTTGCCGGCCGTATCCACCTTCCAGTAGTACGGGTTGCGCTCCATGACCGCCTCTTCGGCCGGGTTGTACTTGGTCAGTTTGAAGGCGGTGTGGGTCGGGATGCTGGTGTTGACCGGGCCGTACTCGCTTTGGAAGTCCTCCCAGGTCTTGCCGCTGGTGTGATCCGGGTGGAACTGCTTGAAATAGTGCGACGGGGCGAGCAGCGCGCCGTACTCCGAGCGGGTGGCGCCGTACAGGACGTTCAGGAACCACGGGTTGGGGCCGGCGAACTCGAAGCGGATGGTGTGGTCGTCGATCTGGATCACCTCCATCGTCTCGCCGTTCACCTTGTAACGGGCCGGCACCGTGGGCTGGAAGCCCTCGTTCATCTGCACCTCGTTCCACATGAACATGATGTCGTGGACGCCCAGCGGCTCGCCGTCGGACCACTTGACGCCTTCGCGCAGCACCACCGTGATGCCGGCCGCGTCGTCGTCCCACTCCCAGCTCTTGGCGATGCCGGGTCCCCAGCCTTCCAGGCCGTTGGGCGTGATGGTGCCCAGGTCGAGATAGCTGCGCGAGATCAGGCCGCCGTAGAGGCCGGTCTTGTACAGCACCCACTTGTCGGCGTCGCCGAGCTGGAAGCCGCGGAAGGTGCCGCCGTAGGTGCCGATGCGGTCCACCACCTCCTGCACCAGCGGTTCGGCCGGCAGCCGTTCCTCGACCGGTGGCAGGTCGCCGCTGGCCACCATGGCGGCGAGCATGGGCGACTCGTTGTAGCCGCCCATGTCGGTGGCGGCGGCCGCGGACGCGGTGGTCGACTCCTCTGCGGTACTGCCGGCGAAGCCGACGGTGGCCAGTGCCGGGAGCAGCAGCAGCGTCAGAATCCAGGTCAATGCTGTCTTTCGCATTGTAACCTCCTGTCGTTTTTGCCGGGCGGCAGCCTGCATGTCGGTCCCACCGTTGCGTATCACCTGCCGGGCGGCTGTTGTCGTCATTACAAGCCGTCCGCGCGCTCCGGTCAAGCTCGTGCCCGATGCCGTCGATGCCGTCGATGCCTTGGATGAGGTCGATGCAGCGGCGCGGGTGCTCTGCTATGGTGGGGCGATGAACGTAGAGCGTGCGCTGCTGTTCTTCGACGACCAGTACCTGGACCGGCGCGACAACCTGGCCCGCCGCCTCGGGCAGCCGGTTCCGGTGCCGGCGGGCACCTGGCGCGACCCCGACCTGGACCCGTCGTGGGGCTATCCGAGCGTGTTCCGCGACCCCGATTCGGGGCTGTGGCGCTGCCTGTACCAGGCCCAGCTCCCGCGCAGCTTCGTGCCGGAGGGCGGCCGGTTGCGCCACCTGGCGCTGGTGGTGGAGAGCGAGGAGGGCGTGCACTGGCGCGCGCCCGACCTGACCAAGGCGGTGCCGATGGAAGGCCGCGTGCGCCCGCACCAGGTGCTGCCGCTGGCCGGCTTCGGGGAGTGGGGGCCGTGCTTCCACGACGCGCAGGCGGAGGACCCGGCCGAGCGCCTGAAGGCGTTCGTCAGCTACCGCGACCCGGACGGCACCAGTGCGCCGCTGTACGTGTCCGGCGACGGCCTCTCGTGGCGCCTGCTGCCGGGCCGGAGCTGGCACCCGACCGGCATCGATCCGGCGGTGTCGGGGTTCTGGAACCCGGTGCGCGGCAGCTACGTGATCGCCGCCCGCCCGAGCTGGGGCGACCGCCGCATCGCCGTGTACGAAACGCGCGACTGGCGCACCTTCTCGGCGCCCGAGGTGGCGATGCGCCCGGACGGCGAGGACACGCCGGCGGCGCAGGTGTACGGCATGCCGGTGTTCCCCTACGCCCACCTGTTTATCGGCTTCCTGTGGATCTACCACACCACGCCGGTAGTCGGCGGCGGCAAGTTCATCGAGGGCAAGGTGGACTGCCAGCTCGCCTACAGCTACAACGGCTGGCACTTCCAGCGCTGCCAGCGGGCGGCCATCCTGCCCAATGCCGCCCCGGGCGAGCCCGGCTACGGCTGCATCTACCCCTCCAGCCTGGTGGTGACCGACGACAATGTGATCCGCATCTACTCCAGCTCCTCGGAGGGCGAGCACGCGCAGCGGCTGTCGGAACCGGAGCGGGGCGAAGGCCGCCTGCTGCTGCACGAGCTGCGCCTGGACGGTTTCGTCTACCTGGAGCCGCCCGGCGGCCCCGGCTCGCTGACCACCCGCCCGCTGCACCTGCGCGGCGACCGCCTCACCGTCAACGTGCAGGCGCCGCAGGGCCGGCTGCGGATGCAGGTCACCGGCCCCGACTGCCGCCCGCTGGACGGCTACGCCTACGACGACTGCGCCGCCTTCACCGGCGACGCGCACGCCTGGCAGCCGGTATGGCGCGGCGGCCGCACCATCGGCGCCCTGTCCGGCCAGGTGATCCGCCTCGAGGCGGAGCTGTTCAACGGCCGGCTATACGCCCTCCGCGGCGACCTACGTCCCACCTCACCGGCCGGACTGCGCTCCTGGACGGAAACCGGAGAGGCTCCCACGACTCTGCAGGAAGCGTGAACGAACTCGCGACACTCCAACATCGATACCGCGATTGTCTTGTTGACAGCGCCACCTACCGATAGTATTGAAACGTGCCGGTGGAGGTAACGGACTATGGCGGCTCGCGATAAGAGCAACGTGGTCAGGTTCAGTGCAAAGCGCTCTCTGGTCAAGATTGGACTAAGCGAGTCCCGATTCGACAACTTCCTGTCTGGCTGCCGCATGGTGTTCTCGTTCGGTGATGATGTGGTTTACGAACCCCGCTCTCAAGACGCCGAGATCGGGGAGGTTTGGGGTTCCGTTGGGAACTTCATCGCTGAGGCGATGCAAGGAGCCGCCGGGGCAGACCCCGAGCTACCAGGACTCCCCGAAGACCTGTTCTCCGCACCCGTCAGCGGCGTAATAGTAAACAAACGGGAGCAGTCGTCAGCACCCGAAGGTCATGTCCCCGTCGGAGTCTCTTGAACGCCTCGCCGCCCGACTCTCAGCAGGGCCCCTCGGCACCCGAGCCTCAGGCGAGCACTCCTCCTGAACCACCAGCTGACCCGCCGGATCAGCCAAGTCCTGTATGCCCGCGCATGCCGACGTTTGTCGCCCCTCAGTCGGGAACAGGCACGTCGACGCCGCGCAGGTCGAGGTCGGCGGCGAAGTGGCAGGCGGTCCACTGCTCGCCGCTGGACGGCCGGAGTTCCGGCACTTCGGTGCTGCAGCGCGGCATGCGGTCCGCCTGCGGGGCGTAGGAGCAGCGGGTGTGGAACCGGCAGCCGTTCGGCGGGTTGGCCGGCGACGGCACGCCGCCCTCCAGGATGATGCGCTCGCGCTGCACGTCGGGATCAGGTACCTGCACCGCCGACAGCAGCGCCTCCGTGTATGGGTGCCGCGGGTTGCGGTACAGGTCCTCGCCACGCGCCAGCTCCACCAGCCGGCCCAGGTACATCACCGCCACCCAGTCGCTGATGTGCTCCACCACCGACAGGTCGTGGGCAATGAACACGTAGGTCAGACCAAGCTCCGCCTGCAGGTCCTCCAGCAGGTTGAGCACCTGGCCCTGGATCGACACGTCCAGCGCCGACACCGGCTCGTCGGCGATCACCAGCTTCGGGTTCAGGGCCAGGGCGCGCGCGATGCCGATGCGCTGCCGCTGGCCGGCCGAGAACTGGTGCGGGTAGCGGGCGCGCTGCTCGGGACGCAGCCCCACTTGCCCCATCAGGGTGACCACGCGCTCCTCGATCTCCTCTTTCGAGCCGCCGATGTTGTGGATCAGGAACGGCTCGGTCAGGATCTGCTGCACCGTCATGCGCGGGTTGAGCGACGAGTTGGGGTCCTGGAAGATCATCTGCACCTCGCGGCGCACCCGCTTCAGGCGCTGCCGGTCCAGCGTGGCCAGGTCGACCATCGACTGTTCGGCCGCCAGGCCCTCCGCCGCCAGCCGCTCGCTACGGAACAGCGCCTGCCCCGCGGTGGGCTCCTCCAGGCGCAGGATGGTGCGCCCCACCGTGGTCTTGCCGCAGCCGCTCTCCCCCACCAGGCCCAGCGTCTCGCCCTCGCGCACCGTGAAGGAAACGTCGTCCACCGCCTTCACCTCGCCCACCTTGCGGCGCAGGATGCCGCCCTCCACCGGAAAGTACTTCTTGAGGTTCCTGACCTCCAGCAGCGGGGCGCCGACGCCGCGCGCCGGACTGTCCGCAACGGCGGCGCCCATCATGCGGCGGTCTCGCTCAGCCAGCAACGCGAAAGGTGGTTCGGCTGCACCGCCCCGGAACGGTCCTTGAGGCGTGGAGCCGTCATCCAACCGCCTCGCTCAACCGGCAACGCGAAACGTGGTTCGGCTGCATCGCCCCGGAACGGTCCTTGAGGCGTGGAGCCGTCATCCAACCGCCTCGCTCAACCAGCAACGCGACAGGTGGCTCGGCGCCGGCTCGAAGATCGGCGGTTCCTCGGCACACTGTTCCATGCGCTGCGGACAGCGGTCGGCGAAGCGGCACCCCGGCGGCGTGGCGCGCGGGTCGGGCACCAGCCCCTGGATCGGCTGCAGGCGCTGGCGCACCCGCGCCCCGAGCACGGGAATCGAACGCAGCAAGCCCTGCGTGTAGGGGTGCCGCGGCTGCTTGAACACCGGCCGCATCGGCCCGTACTCCACCACCCGCCCCAGGTACATCACCGCCACCTCGTCCGCCATGCCCACCACCACGCCCAGGTCGTGGGTGATCATGATGATCGAGATACCGAACTCGCCCTGCAGGCGCTGCATCAGCTCCAGGATCTGCGCCTGGATGGTGACGTCGAGCGCGGTGGTCGGCTCGTCCGCGATCAGCAGCGACGGGTTGCACGACAGCGCCATCGCGATCATCGCCCGCTGCCGCATGCCGCCGGAGAGCTGGTGCGGATACTCCACCGCACGCCGCTCCGGATCCGCGATGCCCACCTGGCGCAGCATCTCCACCGCCCGCTCGCGCGCCTCGCCCGCCGGCTTGTCCTGGTGGAGCTGGATCGCCTCCATGATCTGGTTGCCGATGGTGTACACCGGGTTGAGGCTGGTCATCGGCTCCTGGAAGATCATCGCGATCTCGCCGCCGCGGATGCGCCGGTAGGTGCGGCTCTGCGAATCCAACTGCACCAGGTCGACCTCGCTGCCGTCCTTGCGGCGGAACCGCAGGCTGCCGCTGATGGCAGTGGTGGCGGGCGGCACCAGCCCCATGATGCTGAGCGCGGTGACGGTCTTGCCGCAGCCGCTCTCGCCGACCAGCCCCAGGGTGCGATTGCGCCCCACCGCCAGGTCGACGCCGTCCACCGCGCGCACCGTGCCGCGGTCGGTGTGGAACCAAGTCTTCAGATCGTGGATCTCGAGCAGCCGGTCGGCTCCCGGCACGCTCTCCGGGGTGGTGGGTCGGGCCGGGACCGGCGCCGTGGGAGACGGTGCCGGGGCGCCGGCAACCGCGTCGGCGCGTCGCACTCTCATGGAGTTGGCCATCCGGTGTAGCGCAAACGCGAGCGGCGGCAGGCCGCGGCGGGGCTCCTTGGTGATGGCGCGCCGCAGCTCACGCGCGCCGGCGCGCGGCGCCACTGGCAGCCGTTGCGGAACGGCGGGTGCGGCACGCTGCCGGCTGGCGGCGGCGGGACAGCCGATGCGGTGCGCCATCGGCCGCCGTGGCGAAATGCCGGATGCGGCGGCTGCCCGTGTGCACGTACCGGTGCGGTGACTGCCGTGGTGTCCGCCGGGCGCTCGGAAGCCATCGCGATCAGCCCTTGCAGCCCGCCGTGGAGCCCGGCGTCGCACAGAGAGCGGCACCGCGCCCGGCTGCCAAGACGCGACGAACAAGTCTGGCGGGGCACATGTGAGCGAGGATCAACGCAGCCGGCCATGGAGCGCCGCTCGAATGCAGCCGCCGTTTCGCCACCGGCTGCTACCCCTGGCCCACGGTGTCGGTGGCGGCCGTGAAGCCGGGGCCCCCCGCCGCCACGTAGCCGTGGCTGGCGCCGGAGCTCTCCGGGCTGACCCAGAACGAGTACAGCGCCGCATCGCGCAGGTGGAAGCGCAGCCGTACCGGGCGGCCGGCCACCTCTTCCAGGCTACCGCCGTTGCCGCCGTTGCCCCACTTCACCGCCTGCGCGGTGGCGTCGCCGGTCACCGGCACGCAGTGCTCGCGGCCAAGGCGCCGCACCGGGTTGCCGGCCTCGTCCAGCACCTCGGCGCGCAACTCGCCGCCCGCAGCGGCGGCGTTCACGAACAGGTGGCTGCCGCTGAAGCGCAGCGGGCGGGTGGTCAGCGTGCCGCCCTCCGCGTCGGCGTCGTGCGACACGAAGCCGTCGCGGCGCAGGGTCGCCAGCCCGGTGCTGCCGCCGGCGTACATGTGGGTCCCGAACTTGGGCGACACCCCGGAGAAGGCGCCGAAGTAGATATACAGTTGGTCGCCCACGATCAGGCAGCAGCCGCCGCAGGAATGGATGTAGTCGCAATTCCAGTCGCGCAGCCGGTGGGTGCCGGCCACGATCGGCGTGCGGTCGCGGCGGTCGAAGTGAAAGCCGTCGCGGCTGTAGCCCACCAGCAGCTCGGTGATCTTCGGGAAGCCGCCCTCGTCACAGACCTCGTTGGGCGGCCCGCGGTGGATCATGAAGAAGCCCAGCATCAGGCTCTCGTAGCCGACCGCGTCGATGTTGTAGAGCTGCGTCGGGTGGCCGTGCTCGGGGGACGGCGGGTCCAGGTTGTCGGCGCCGGACCAGTGGGCGATCTCTTCCCGCTCCCAGGCGGCGCCGGCGAACAGGTCGGCGTGCTCCCGGTAGCCGCGCAGCCGCCCCACGGCGGGGTCGCTGGTGCGCACGCTGTACGCCCAGCGCTTTCGGAACGGGTTGTAGAAGATGGTGGTGTTGTCGCCGCAGCGGCCGGTGGCGGCGCGCTCGGTCCAGTGGATGCCGTCCGGCGACGAGTACACGTGGCCGCCGGTCCACCCGGTGGTGGTGTGCGGCCCGCCCAGCTCGCCGTAGCGGAACCCGCCGCCGCGCTGGCGGTGATAGGCGAACATCTTGAACCGCTCGTCGGCGCGCTCAGCCTCCAGGTCGAGCCATACCCCCACCCCGTCGCGCTGAAACCGCTCCCGCAGCGGCAGCACGCGGTTGGTGCCGGGCTCCACGTCCAGGTCCGGGCGCTCCCAGTTGATCCCGTCGCGGCTGGTGGCCAGCGCCGTGCCGTCGAACCAGCCGGCGTGGTACCACAGCTTGAACAGGCCGTCGGCGGGGTCGTAGAAGGCGCCGTCCTTGAACGGGCACGCTACCGGGCACATGCCGAAGTTCATCTCCAGCGGCGTCTCGGGCGCCAGCACCGGGTTCGCCTCGTGCAACTCCGGCGTGTGGAACACCCGCTGCAGCGTACTGTCGGCGATCAGGAATTCGTCCACCAGCAGTTGCCGCCCCACGTCGATCGGAATCACCGCCGGCGGCCGCTCCAGCCAGGGCACCGGCCCCGGCTCCCGTGACGTGCGCGACAGCCCGCGCGGCGGCCACGCTCCCGGCTGCTCGATTCCGTTGTAGTTCACGCCCCTGTTGTCACTCACGCCACTCATCCTACAACGCCCGCCGCCCTGTGGTAAGTTCGTCGAACCTGGTGTGGTGGCCCGGAAGTCCCTATCAGAAGGACACGAGAGGCTGGCACGCTACCCCGACGGGGAAAGCCGCGCACGAAGCTGGGGCGAAGCGCCAGCAGGCCGGCGCGCGGCTCGTGGCAGGAAACTTGCGGAGCACCACACCAGGCAACGGAGGTCGAACAGTGGACAGGAGCTTCACCGTGTCATCCCAGTACCTGGTTCTGCCCGTGCGCAACGACGGGTGCGACGGCGATGAGGGCCGGCTGACGCTCGCGGTCGACGGCCGCATCGTTCTCGACTACGGCATCCGCTTCGCGACCGGCCCCCATGACGTGGGCTGGTACGCGTTCTTCTCGCTCGCCCGCTTCCGGGGCCGCGAGGCGCACGTGTCCGCCTCCAACGTCACCGAACAGGGCTTCGCCCTCGTACGGCAGGCCGACGCCATCCCCGGCGCCGAGTCCTTCTACACCGAGCCCCTGCGCCCGCGGTTCCACTTCACCTCGCGCACCGGCTGGCTGAACGACCCCAACGGCCTGATCTGGTACCGCGGCGAGTACCACCTGTTCTACCAGCACAACCCGACCGCCCTGCCGTGGGGCAACATGACCTGGGGGCACGCGGTCAGCCGCGACCTCGTGCACTGGACCGAGCTGCCCAAGGTGCTGTTCCCCGACGCCGCCACCGGCACCTGCTTTTCGGGCGCGGCGTTCATCGACCACCGCAACCAGCTCGGCCGCAAGACCGGCGACGAGGAGGTGATCGTCGCGTTCTACCTGCGCACCGGGATCGGCCTGTGCCTGGCGTACTCCAACGACCGCGGCCGCACCTTCACCGACTACGAGGGCAACCCGGTGCTCAACCACGAGGGCGCGCGCATCGACACGCCGCGCCCGTTCTGGCACGGGCCGACCGGCAGATGGGTCGCCCCCACCTACGATTTCTTCACCAACGCCCACGGCGAAATGCGCCGCTGCGTCGGCTTCTACAGCTCCGCCAACCTCACCGACTGGCGCCTCGAGAGCCGAGTCGAACAGGACGGCTGGGGCGATGAACTGTGCGGCTGCGTCGACTTCTTCCAACTGCCGCTGGACGGCGATCCCGAGCGCCTCATGTGGGTGATGATCCTGATTGACGGCAGCTACATCGTGGGCGATTTCGACGGCTCCACCTTCCATACGCTGGAGGGCAAGCCGGCGGCGACCGATGACCGCATCAGGTCGCTGGTGATCCAGGGCGAGTACTACGCCACGATGACCTGGCACAACCTGCCCGACCTGCGCCGCGTCCAGATTGCCTGGATGAGGAAGCCGGGTTTCTATCCCGGCATGCCGTTCAACCAGCAGATGACCGTGCCGTCGGAGCTGTCCCTGCACACCACGGACGACGGCCCGCGGCTGCGCATGCTGCCGGTGACGGAGCTCGCGGCGCTGCGCACCCGCACCCACGAGTGGTCCGACCTACAACTCAACGGGCAGGACAACCCGCTTGCCGCCATCACCGCCGACCTGCTCGACCTGGAAACGGAGATCCGGGTTGCGAAGGGTACCGTGACCTGCCTGCAACTGCGCGGATTCGACGTCACCTACGACGCGGACACCGAGGCGCTGTCCTCCTGCGGCACCGCCGCCCGCCTGCCCCCGATCGACGGCGTCGTGCGGCTGCGCGTCCTGCTCGACCGCACCTCCATCGAGGTCTACGCCAACGACGGCCGGGTCTACATCCCCCGCGTCGTGTTCCCGGAAGACGACAACCGCTCCCTCAGCATCGCCTGCATCGGCGGCGCCACCACCGCAACCTGCCTCCGCGTCCACGAACTCAAGGCCAGTTGGCCACGGCACACGCTGCACCCAGGACAAACCCAGGACACTCCCGCGGTTGATGAACAGTGTGTCTATGAGTAGGCTGCGCACCCGAAGGAGGCTTCGCCCTTGTTTCAGAACGAAAAGCACGTTGGACAGGTCTTTCAGGGGGTAGCCGGGGTCCTGACGGCGCTCACCGTGCTCGCCACCGTGATCTTCACGCTGCTCGGCGTATTCGGCGCGGTCGACATGGAGGCGATCCGCGTGCAGAGCGGCGCGCTCGCCTACGTGGTCGCGGTCGGGTCTTTCTCGCTGAGTCCGCTCGTTGCCGTCGGCATCGTGGCCGTCAGCCTGTTCAATGCAATCGGCATCATTGCCATCGGCGCCGGGTCCGCGCGCGGCATCGTCGCGATCGCCGGGGACGACGCGGCCGGCATCATCGCCATCAGCGCCGGCGGCCGGGCCTCCGGCCTCATCCTCGGCATCGGCGAGGAAGCGAGGGGCATGTTCACCGTCGCCTACTCGGGCCGCAAGGCGACCGCGTTCGGGCGCTGGCCGACCTGGCCGGGCAAGGACAAGGACGCCGCCGCCGACTCCGACTGATTCCGCGCGCCGCCGGCGTGGTGCGACTACTGGTCTTCCGATAGTCTTCCGGGAAATTGGCAGCAGGCAAGAAATCCTCGTCGACGTTCACCGTCGTCGTTCTCGCGGTGGCGCTCGTCGTGACCGCGTCCATCCTCGTCCACGTCATGTTCGCGAGCGAAGTCACCGACCTCACGGTCGAGCTGCTCGCCGCCATCATTGCGGTCGTGCTCGTGGTCGCCTCGGTCGGCGTGACCATTCACTTCCAGGTGCGCTCCGAGACCGAGCGCGAATACCGCGTCGAGCTGTTTCGCCAAAAGCTCGAGTTGTACAAGGACACGATCGCCTGCATCACCCGGGCCGACGACGACGGTGTCATTCACGACCACGAGATCGAGGAGATGCGCAACTACGCACGCATCACCGCGCTGGTCGGCAATGCCGACCTCGTGCGCGCGCTCGCCGACTTCGTCGCCGGCGTGGAGCGCAGCCGCAGCATCGCGCGAGAGAAGGAGCAGGGCTCGTTCCGCGCCGTCCTGCAGGAAATGAGGGACGACCTCGGCGTGGTGGAAGGCGACGTCAAAGAGTACGTCAAGCGCCTCATGCGGAGTTGAGCGCCGAACGTCGCGAAGTGGGGACTCCGCCGCAGGCCGCCGGCGCCTACCCGCGCCAACCGGCGCCCGTTGCAACTTGCACATCGGCAACTTCTTTACGATACTGAAAGTATGGATTCTTCAGCCAGGCCGGACCTGCCTGCCGGAGCCGCACGCATCTCCGCCGCTGACGCGTGGCGCGCGCGGCTTCGCGTCGACAGTGGCAGGGACGAGCAGCTTGAGCTCGACTTCGGCCAACCCGCGGTCCCGGTACGGGAGGACTGGGACCTGGTGCGTGACGTGGAGCCGGCGCTCCCCGGCCCGGCCCGGCCGCACCCAGCGAAGCTCTCCTGGGACTGAGTCGCCTGCGGAGCGCCCCGCCGGCGCCGGCGCCGGCTGCCGACAAGACGAAGCCTCATACTGCGCTGGACCACGAGAGCCGGCACATGAACCAGGGCCTCGATCAGCGCGACCCGTTGATCGCCGATGCGCTGGCCGGCGAACGGCGGCGCCAGCGGGAGCAGATCGAGCTGATCGCCGCCGAGAACATCGTCAGCCGTGCCGTGCTCGACGCACTCGGTCACGAGGTGACCAACAAGGCGCTGGAGGGCTACCCCGGCGCGCGCTATCACGCCGGCGGGCGCTACGTCGACGTGATGGAGCAGGCGGCGATCGACCGCGCGTGCGAGCTGTTCGGCTGTGCATACGCAAACGTGCAGCCGCACTCCGGCAGCCAGGCCAATCTTGCCGTGTTCTTTGCGCTGGTCCGTCCCGGCGACCGCGTGCTCAGTCTCGACCTCGCGGCCGGCGGCCACCTGAGCCACGGGCTGCGCTCCAACCTGTCGGGCCGCTGGTTCGAGGCCCACCACTATGGAGTCTCACGCGAAACCGGCATGATCGACTACGACGAGGTGGAAGCGAAGGCCCTGGCGGTACGGCCGCGGGTTCTGATCGCCGGCGGATCCTCCTACCCGCGAGAACTGGAATTCGAGCGGCTGGCCCATACGGCACGGAAGGCTGGCGCCCACTTCGTGGTGGACATGGCGCACTTCGCCGGCCTCGTGGCGGGCGGCGCACACCCGTCGCCGATACCGCATGCCGACATCGTCACCACGACCACGACCAAGACCCTCCGGGGACCGCGCGGCGGCGTGATCCTGGCGCGCGAGGAGAGCTGGAAGGGGAAGCTGCAGTCCGCCCTCTTTCCGGGCGTCCAGGGCAGCCTGCACCCGCAAGTGGTAGCCGCGAAGGCGGTCTGCCTGGGCGAGGCGCTGCAGCCGGAATTCGGGCGCTACGCCCACCAGGTCAAGCGCAACGCCGCGAAGCTGGCCGCGGTTCTGGCTGCCGGCGGCGTGTCCATCGTGACCGGCGGAACCGATACCCACCTGGTGCTGCTCGACCTGTCCGCAACGGGCGTGACCGGCCAGACCGCGGAGCGCGCCCTCGAACAGGCCGGCATCACTTCCAACAAGAACCCGATCCCATTCGACGTCCGCAGCCCGGCCAAGTGGAGCGGGCTGCGGCTGGGCGTCGCCTCCACGACGACCCGCGGCTTCCGGGAGCCCGAGATGCTACGCGTCGGAGAAGTGATTCTGTCTCTGCTGAGACCGCACGGCGCCGGCACCATCGATGAAGCACGACGGGCGGTGGCCGATCTCTGCCGCGCGTTCCCCATCTACTCCGCCGGCAGCCTCGCGTAGATCGCCCGCCGGCAGCGAGACCGCCGAGACCGCCCGGCAAGAATGACAGCCGCCGTGCCAGTGTCTTGGATGGTCAACACGTCGTGACCCAACCGGCGAAGTTCCTCAACGACCGGGAGCGGGAAGTTCTCGTTCCCGTAGAGTCGCGCCAATCAGGCGTTCTCGTTCTCACGGATGTTGGCATTGATCTCCTGTTGGTGGGAACGGACATATGCCCACGCGTTGGTCAGATCTTCCGCCCGGAGCGTCGGGTAGGCGCCTAGCAACTCAGCCTCGCTCGTGCCAAGCCGTCGGGCATGCTCCAGCATCCAGACCGGTATTCTGGTTCTGACGATGCAAGGGTCTCCTCCGCAGACCCTTGGGCTGCTCTCGATTCCGGGAAGAGCGTCTCCCACGTCGCGCGCAACCCACTGCAAGACCTGTGCCTTCTCCGCTCTCGTCATGGTTGTCAGAAGCTTCTCGACCTGTCCGAGCGCACCCATCGCCTACCTCCCGAGAGAGCCGGCCCCGCCTTGAATCCTGCACTCTCGCCCGCCAAACTTGCCCCCCCTGTGAGCCGATGTCAACGCGGGAGTGGTTGCGGGGTTGTGGTCAGAACAAGAGCGAGCAACTGCCACTATACGCTGTCCCAGTCTCTTGGAGCGACGAGACCGCCCGGCAAGGATGACAGCCGCGCCGCTCTCTGCGACGATGACGGCAGTGCGCACGTTCAATACCGAGGGGCCCGTTGTCGCCGCGGACCACTACCACATTCCGCCGCTGGAGCGGATCGATCTCGGCGTGGTGCTCGGTCTGGTCCGGGACAAGAATTACTTCGTCCTGCCCGCGCCGCGGCAGACCGGCAAGACCTCGGCGCTGCTTGCGCTCCGTGACCTGCTGAATGGAGGACAGGCGGGCGACTACCGCATCCACTCGACCGCCGAGATCCAGGAGTTCTTCCGAGAACACTCCGAGCACTGGACGCAGCGCTTCGAGAAGTACCACGAGGCCGGCCCGCAGTTGCTGCTGCAAGCGCACCTGCGGCGCATCGTCAACGGCGGCGGGCGCACCGACCTGCTGATCGTGTGGCCGCAGGGCGGACGTGAGCGGCGCTTCGTGGTGGAGTGCAAGGTGCTACGCAAGGACCTGGAGCGGACCATCGCCGAGGGCGTGGAACAGACGCGCGGCTACATGGATCGCTGCAGGGCGGAAGCCGGCCACCTGATCGTGTTCGACCGCGCACCCGACCGCCCCTGGGCAGACAAGATCTTCCGCCGCCCGCTGTCTGACGACGGCACACCGGTCACGGTCTGGGGGATGTAGCACCGAGCAAGTGCCGCCCGGCCGGTCAAGTGCGAGTCAGTCGCTTCTCGCGGTGGGAAGTACGCCCTCACCCCTGGCCACCCATGGGCCGTACACGGTGGTCGTTACAGTGCTGCCCATCGTTTCAGCTTGGCGCGGAAGTCGTCGATCAACGCCTTCAGTGAGGCATCGTTCCTCCCGGCGCGGTATAGATCCATCGCCTCCACCAAATCCGGGGCGAATTCCACTCCGCCCAAGGTGGTCGGGTGTCCACCTTGGGTAATCGCAGTCGCCAGAGCCTGCTTGTAATGCCCGCGGGCGCATTTCCCGGCGCCAACGTCCGGGCGGCTGCCGACGACTCTTTCGAAAGACTGGGGGTCTGCAAGGTACCAGCGCTCGACGTGCGGATCGGGGCATGCGACAACGAGCCGATCCTGCAACGTCGGCTCGGCCGCGTTCTGCAGTTGTTGCCGTGCCGCAGCGAACGTCGAGCAGTTGCCGTCGATAGCGACGACGACCAGACCGGCGGTGACACTGCTCAGCGGACTGCGTGAGACGACGCGCTGGTAGAGCTTGAATTCGGCAACGGCGCGGGCGTGGCCTCCAGTGGCGGACCGCACGCGGACCCACATGGCGATGTCCTCGTCTTGTGCGATCCGCGTCAACAGCGGCTTCAGAAATTCCTCGTGTGCGCGGTCTTCAACGAAGAGGTCCACCGCCAATGGATCACTCATCAATGAGCCCACGGAGCAGCAGACTCTCGATCATGCCATCTTCGGACCTGCTTGCGAGCGCGTCGGTAATCTCGGCGTCCTTGTAGAGTGGGCCGGTTGCCTCGAATGGCTCGACCACCGTTCCCTGCGGCCCGAGGCGGACGTTGAACAGACCGATATTTCTCGGCTCGGGGGCCTCCCGCTGCAGCTTCAGCATCGCGTCGGCCAACAGCGGAGAGTGTGTCGTGACGACAATCTGCCTGCGCTGTTGTGCGACCAGCGAGAACAGGAGCTGGGCGATCAACTCCAGACGCCGCGGGTGTACGCCATTCTCAGGTTCCTCGAAAGCGAGCAGAGAGCCGCCCCACGGGTTCACGGCGATGGTGCAGAGCGCCAGCACGCGTAGCGTTCCCTCGGACAGGACCCGCGAGGAGTAGTTGATGCCCGCCTGGCGGATCGTCAGGTTCAACGTACCCCGCCGTTCATCGAGTTCGACACCCAGCGTTTCGATGCTTGGCACGATCGAGCGCACCGTGCGGCGGATCGCGTCGAAGTGCTTTGGGCTCTCAGCCCGGAGTTTGTAGAGCAGTGCGGCGATATATTCCCCGTGGAACCCGATGTCGAACACGTCCGCCGGAGACTCCTCCTCCCGCATCTCCCTCCGTGGTTCGAAGTAGTAGGTGCGCCAGTTCAGCAGCTCCGCGCGAACATACTCCAGCCACGGATAGCCGGCACCGCTCAGACTCCGATCGGACAACACCGAGTGATTCAATCCAACCTGCTCCTCTCGTGGATGGGACGGCTTTCCCTTTCGCCGAATGCGGAAGTTGGAACCAACCCGCTCGATCGCGGCGGCACCCTTCGGTTGTCCGGAAGCGCCAAGCTGGGCCAGGTACTCATCGGCAACGGTGAGTTGGCCTGACCTGAAATCGAACTTCGGTTCGATCCGATAGCGGTATCTTCCCTTCTCGACTGACAAATCTGCTTCCAATGTGAAGCTGGCGGACCCTCGCCGTACCATCTCGGGCAACCCACCCGAAGCAAAGGAGAACGCCTCGAATGCGTACCCCCGCACCGGAAGGGGACCGCCAAGGGCGTCAAACAGCGTACGCGCGGTACCCATCCATGAGAGCGCCTGGATGGCATCCAGCAAGTTGCTCTTGCCCGCGGCATTGGGACCGAACAAGACAGCGAGCCGAGGCAACTCGACGGTTACCTCACGGAGAGACTTGAAATTACGAACGGTCAATGTGCTGAGCATTACGTGATCCTGAGTCGGCGCGACCCTCCCCTTCGCGCCACCATGGTAGCCTGCGCGTGCCGGCAGAGGACAGACCGCGCACCACGCGCAGCCGCTGCGGGGCGTGCCCGTGTCGAAGGGTGTGCTGCGCCGTCACCGTACCGAGACCCAGCCCGACCGGTCAGAGGGAGCCGGCACCCTCCTCTCCCGTCGGTCCCCGCCACGTGCGCCCGCAACGTGCCTACAAGGGTATGGCCCGCTGCTGGAAGGCGACCAGGTCCGCGTACACACCCCCCGCGGCAAGCAGGGAGTCGTGGGGGCCGGCCTCCACGGTGCGCCCCTTCTCCAGGACGACGATGCGGTCGGCGCTGCGGATGGTGGACAGCCGGTGCGCGATGACGAGCGAGGTACGGCCGGCGCGGACGCGGGCCATCGCCTCCCGGAGAAGACGCTCGTTCTCGGCATCCAGGTTGGAGACGGCCTCGTCCATCACCAGGATGGGGGCATCCTTGAGGATCGCCCGCGCGATTGCGATGCGCTGCCGCTGGCCCCCGGACATCCGGACCCCGCGCTCGCCGGCGCTGGTCTCATACCCCTGCGGCATCCGCATGATGAAGTCATGCGCCAGCGCGGCCCTCGCGGCCTCTTCCACCTCCGCGTCCAGGGCATCCGGGCGCGCCAGGCGGATGTTCTCGCGGATGGTCATGTTGAACAGGTAGACGTCCTGCGGCACCCAGGCGATCAGCTCGCGCAGGGCGCGCTGTGGGAACGTCCGGACATCATGCCCGCCGATGGTGACGGCGCCCTCCGTGACATCCCAGAACCGCATGAGCAGATGGATGCAGGTGGACTTGCCCGCGCCGGAGTGCCCCACGAGGGCCACGTTCTCGCCCGGCCCCACGGAGAAGCTCGCCGCTTCCAGAGCCGCGGGCAGATCCGCGGCGTAGTGGAAGCTCACAGCCCTGAACTCGATGCGGGGCTGCACCGGGCCCGGGGGCGGCGCCGCCGCCGTGTCCGGCACGGGAGCGGGCGCGTTCAGCACGGCGAACACCCGGTCAGCCGCCGCGAAGACCACGCCGAGGCTCTCCGCGATGCCGGTTATGCTGGTCACCGGCCCGAAGATGAAGATGGCGAGGATGATGGCGACCGGATAGAGCGCCGGCGGCAGGGAGCCGGAGGACACCAGGAAGGCTGCGCCGACGACGATGCTCACCATCCCGAACGTGATGAGCACGGACGTGACCGCCTGCTCTCCACCGGCTCTGCGCCCATGGGCAACCTGTGCGCCCACCAGGCTCCGGCTGCTCCGGAGCAGCCGTTCCAGGAAGCGCTGTCCCTGCCCGAAGGCCACGACTTCGCGCAGTCCCTGAACGCCGTCCACCACCTCGGCGTTCAGCGAACCCAGGGTCTCGCGCAGTCTCCGGCCCTGGGCTGCCGCCCGCTTGCGCAACCAGAAGGGAACGCTCGCCACCGCCAGGGCCGCGGGGAGCAGCGCCAGGGGAAGCAGCCAGTGCATCGCCGCGAGGGCTGCGAGCGCCCCCAGCGGCACCATGACCGCCACGATGAACGTCCCCACCGTGTGCGCGTAGAACCACTCGATGGTGTCCACGTCGGCCATCGCCGCGGCGGAGAGGTCGCCGGAGCGCCGGTCGAGAAGATAGCCCGGCGCCAGCCGGTCCAGCGCCTGGTACAGCCAGGTGCGGAGCTCCGCCAGGATGCGGTAGGCGAGGTCGTGCGCCAGCCACATCTCCACCCAGGCCGCCACCGCCCTGCCGGCCACGACGCCGCCGAGCACGAAGGCGCTGACGTAGAGCGCTTCAGCCGCCGCCCCCGCGGCTACGCTTCCCACCATGAACGCACCGATCCCGGCGGCGGCGATCATGAAGCCGTGGTTCAGGATGCCCGTGAGCACGGTGATTCCCATGAGCCAGTAGTACGGGCGCAGGATGCGGAGGAGCTGCCAGAACCCGGATCCCCATCTGCCGCCGCGTGGAGCGAACGCCCATTCGCTGGTGCGATTGCTCGCTAGCGCCCCAAGAACCGTCGCCTGCCGGCGTCGCTTTCGGCCCATCCCGTCCATCGCCCTAGGAGCCTGTCGCACGCCGACAGACTCCTAGGGTGCCCACATGGCCTCCTGCTGCGCCAGGACGAGGCCGGCATAGGCGCCGCGCCGCTCCATCAGCTCCCGGTGGCGGCCGGCCTCGACCACCCGCCCCTCGTCCAGTACGACGATGCGGTCGGCGTGGAGGACGGAGGAGAAGCGGTGGGCGATGGTGATGGTCGTCCGTCCCCGGGCCAGCCGCTGCAGCGCGTCACGGATCGCGCTCTCGTTCACGCCGTCCAGGCTGGAGGTCGCCTCGTCCAGGATGAGGACTGGGGCATCCTTCAGCAACGCCCGCGCGATGGCGATGCGCTGGCGCTCACCCCCGGAGAGCTTCGCTCCCCGTTCTCCGACCACGGTCCGATAGCCCTGGGGGAGGGCGGCGATGAACCCGTGCGCGTTGGCCGCCCGCGCCGCCGCTTCGAGCTCGCCCGGGGAGGCTCCCGGCTTCCCGAGCCGGAGGTTGTCCTCGGCCGTTCCATGAAAGAGGTAGGTGTCCTGGGACACCACGGCGATCAGACCGCGCAGCGTCTCCAGAGGGTAGTCGCGGATGTCCACGCCGCCGATCTCCACGCGCCCCTGCCGGGGGTCGAAGAACCGCAGCAGCAGCGCGGCCACGGTGCTCTTCCCCGCCCCCGACTGACCGACCAGGCCAATGCTCTGGCCTGCGTCCACGGCGAACGACAGGCCGTCGAGCGCCGGCGCGTTGTCCGGGTGGTAGGCAAAGGTGACGTTCACGAAGGCGAGGGACTTCGGCGTGCTCGCGCGCTCGGGGTGCGGCGGCGCGGCCTCGCGGTCAGCCACCTCGGGCTTTGCCTCCAGGAGTGCGAAGATGCCGGTGGAGGCGGATACGCCCAGGTAGCCCTTGTGCCAGTAGGAGTCCAGCTCCACCAACGGACGGAAGCACTCCCCCGTGAGGAACAGCACCACGAGGAGTCCCGCCAGGTCGAGCGCTCCGTCCGCCACCTGGAACGCGCCCACGGCGACGGCCATCGCCACGCCCGCGCTCATCGCCAGCCCCACGACGCCGTTGCGGATCATGGAGACGGCGAGCTGCGCCATGGTCGCCCGGTAGAGCGCGAACGCGGCGTTCCGGAGGACCCGCCCCCGGCGCCCGCTGGCGCCCAGCGCCTTCAGCGTTACCATTCCCTGCATGCTGTCCACGAACTGGGCGTTGAGGTCCGTGTACGCCCGCCAGTGCCGCTGGCCGTACTCGCCCAGCAGGCCGTCCCACAGGCGCGGCACCAGGGGAACGGCCAGCACGCACGCCAGCACGATCACTCCCACCAGGGGGCTGAGGACGCAGATGTACGCCACCACGGCCAGGGGCACGGCCACCGCGACGATGGACTGCGGCAGGTAGTAGCCCAGGTAGGCCTCCAGGGCCTCCACGCCGTCCACGAGGGTGGATTGCACCGTTCCCGTCCGCGTCCGTTCCAGGTACCCGGGGCCGAGGGCAAGCAGCACGCGGTAGAGCCGCTGGCGCAGCGCCACCTTCACCTCCGCGGCGGTGCGCATGAAACTCATCTCACGCCACCGGAGCAGCAGCGCGCGAAGCGCCGCCAGCAGCGCGACGACGCCCATGAGGGCGAGCGCCTCCGTCCACGGTTCGCCGGCCAGGACGCGGCTGACCACGAGGGCCACGGCCACGCCCTGCGCGACGAACGTCCCGGAGACCGCCAAACCCAGCGCCACGGTGAGGGCGATGCGAGCACGCACGCCCTCCGTCAGCGCCAGCATCTTCGGATGGACCATCATCCCCGGCGCCGCCCCCCTCCCGTGGCTCTCCTGCACGGTGTTGCCCTGAACGTTGACAGCATGGGCGTGAGTCCCGTGAACATAATGCGAATGCGAAAGCAATATCAATAAATGCTGTCGCCTCCTGCGCGCGCGCCGGCCTTCTGCTCACCGCCCAAACCTCTCGTTCGCCGCGACTGTCGGGCGACCGGATAGAGCATCTACCCAACCCGCGCTCCAGCGACCGCCAATCCCGCTCCGGTTCGTTTCAACTGCCTGTAGGTCCGGAACTTGCTATTCCGTGTCGATACCAAGCCAGCACAGGAGTTGGATGTCATGTGCTGAAATGGGTGGCAGGGGCTCTGGGGGTTCGACCGGCTCCAGACCGGTGCCTGCGATTTGCTCGATGAGGAACTTCGAGAGCTTTACGCCCGGGAGATTTTCGTCCTCGAACCAATGCCGAAGCATGATCTCTTCACGCCGCGGCCAGGGTGACTCGAGAACGTCCAGCGCCCGGTTCACCTCGTCCTCGGGAACGTCCACGGCTGGGTGGGCACGGATAAACTCCGCGACCCGCAGGTTGAGTGGGCGTACCTTCGGCTGCGCTATCCTCACCTGATCCGGCGCAGCCGTAGATTCACCCAACCCTTCGGCGGCGGCCCGTAGCGCCTCACCCAAGGCATCCGCCAGCGTATTGCCGTCCCGGTTGTCGACAAAGACCGGATAAGCGTTCACCGCCTGTCCCCGAGCACGAACCGCGCCCGCTCCCGGCTCAGCATTTGAAACGGAGTCCGACACTGGACGTTGAGACCGGCGCAGACATCCGGCAGCTTGATTCTCCTCTTCGATGAAGAGCGGACTTCGTGCGTAACGACGGCGTACTTGCCGGCAAGCGCCTGGGCTGCAAGGTAGTAGTCGGCGACTTGCAGGAACTCGTCCACCGCTGACGGTTCGTACCGGCTGCCGACTACCCAGTCGCTGACGGCAGCAAGCGACTCCAGCATCTCAGCGGTGGGCTTGAGAAAGAAGCCATCGCCACGGTTCCCGGCCCATTCCGCGAGTTGGTCGTTGCCGGCCTTGAGTTCGTCGCCGACCCGCTCGATGCTGAACACGCGTTCTTGTGAATTCGCGCGAAGGAGCCAGTCCCAGAATGCCGGACAGAAGTCGAACGCGTAGTGCAAGTTCTTCGCGCTGATGAACACGTTCGCGTCGAGCAGGTACCGCATCTACGCCTCGATCCCGAGATTGGCGGCAAAGTCGTGTAACGCGGCGGTGGTCTTGATTCCGAGCAGCCGGTACGAGACCGTGAAGGAGGTACGGCCACCCAGGGTGCTGGTCACGAGCGCGTGCCCGAAGCGCCTCCCTACGCGCGTTCTCAGCGTCGGGAAGAAACTCCCGCCACCGGTTCCGGCCAGTGCTTGCAAGCGTCCCAGCTCGGCTTGGTAGGCGGAACGGAAAGGGCCATCACCGAGCGCTCCCATGTCGTGTATCCTTCGCAGAATCACCAGCGTGCTCACCTTGAACCGGCGCGCCAGACGAGCCAGCGCCACGGCCAAGTCCTCGGAAGCGCGGTACTCGTTCCGCAATAGCGACAGTGGAACCAGGAACTCGGCTGCCACCTGGTTGCACCATGCTTCGACGCTGTGCGTCGGGACCGTGTTCGGCGCCGAGTCCGAGAGCGCCGACTCTCCCAGCCACAAGTGCGCTAATTCGTGTGCCAGGGTGAACATCTGGGCAGCCTTCGTGTCGGCTCCGTTGATGAATACGAGTGGAGCCAGGTCGTCCACCAGTGCGAATCCACGAAATTCGTCGGGGTCGAGACTGCGATGGGTGTTGTTGCCGACGACGCCGTTCACCATCACGAGCACACCGAGCGAATCCGCCGCGTCGATCAAGCGGCGCAACGCCTCGGTCCACGTAGGAACCGCCGCTTGCGCCGCAGGGTCAAGCGCAAGCACGTCGCGTATACGGGACGCTGTTCGTTCGACACCGCTTGCCATGGTTTCCGAACCGATGAACGTCAGCGAGGCTTCTCCCTCGGTACGGGCAAACTCGCGATACCACTCCTGGCGCTGCTGGCACAGGTAGATCGTGCTCAGCAGGTTGGTACTCGGCTCTCTGACCGGGAGGCTGCCGACCGTCCGCAGGTCGGGAATCGGCAGCGCCTCGCGGGGCGGCCGCGTGAGAAAGAAATAGCCGACGGGGGCGTGAGTTACATTGGCGAGCTTCTCCACCTGCTTCAGCGTCGGCACAGCAACGCCGCTCTCCCACTCGCGGTACTTCGGAAACCGCCGCGCCAGTGCGTCCGCGTCCATGCCCGCACGCTGGCGCGCCCAGCGCAACAGTTCAGGTTTGACTCGTGCACGTATCATCGTGGCCTCCAGTTGCGAAAGTGCGGTAACCCGCCAGCCAACCGCTCCTCGTAGTCCCAGCCTTCATGAAAGGTCTGGAAGATGTGGACGAGTTGCCGCCACAACCGGTTGTCACGGCTGGGACGGGGCACCGGAAACGGATTGATGACGAAGAAATTGACGTGCGTCTCCACATAGCGTCTCGCGTACCAGTCGAGCGGGATCGACGACAGAATCCCGAGCAGGTACGCATGATCCTGTTCGTCACCCCGCGGCCAGAGGAAATGGGGCCGGTATTGGCGATAAAGATCTCAGCAGGAACGAGCGCGACGCGGACGGTGCGGGAATCTGTTGCTCTGGACACGTCCCGGAAGGCCTCGTCGAACACCCATCCGCCGCGGTTCAGGGACATGTCGACATCGACCTGAGCAGACTCGTCGAACATGGGCCGAAACTCCCGGGAGCCCTTCGCGGCCAGGGCGCTACGAGGCAGCGCCGCTTCGAAATCCTCGTTCGGTACCACGATGCCTGCAAGCTCAGCGCCGACGGCAGAGACCCGCGGGTCGCTGGTGAACAAACCGCCGTCGTACGCCGGCACCGACCACTCGCGGTTGCCGCCTGCCACCGCCTCCCATAGCAGGGCCGTCTCCCGCCAGTGGGAGTTCCCGCCGGCGATCGGCACGGCTCGCGCCACGCAGGCGGCCAGTTCCTGCGCTTTCTGTTTCAGCGAGCGCCGCCGGTACGACTCGTTGAATCGGTAGGGCAGCAGATCCCGGTCTTCAGCGTAGGCGATGAACAACAGCCGGAACAGGACCGTGAGCGCCATCTCATACGTGTGATCGAGCTGTGCCGGCGACGGGCTCTTCAGGTTGCGTGCCGCCGCGATGCCACGTGCCAACGCCGGCACTACCCTGTCGTAGATGCGCTCGCGCAGGCGTTCGGCAAGGCTGCCGGCGAAACGGTGCGACTCTGTCAGGATCTGACGCAGGCTGCCGTCCGGTGCAAGCGCCTCGGCGGAGTAGAGCAGCCAGAGGTAGGGAAGGTGCTGGTCGGACAGGAGCGAGGGCTGGCACTCGATGAAGGACTCGGTCCGCCCCCGCCGTCCCACCCCGGCATCGACATCCGTCGAGTACAGCCGAAGCCGGTTCGCCTGCACCAGAACGACCCAGGACAGGTTCTCGGAGTCGGCCTTGGCAAGGGCATAGCTCACCGGCGACAGGCTGTTGAACCGTTCGGTGCCCGCCTCCGGCGACTCGGTCTCGCGCAGCATCACTGCCAGCGCGACCCGCCGGTCGCCACCTCGCAACAGGCTGGTGAGGTTGTCGAGACGCTCCACCTGGAACCCAAGCGCCGTGAGCAGCCCCTCCTCGCGCGTGCCTACCGCCCTGGCCGCCTTGCGCCCCGCATCACTCCAGTCGCGCCGGCCCGGCGCGCCATGCTCCAACTCGTGCATGGCCAGCAAGCCCTCGTTGTTGAGCCCCGGCAGCGCCGTCTCCAACGACGGCAGCACCTGCGCCAGGAATCGTAGCGCCGAGTGCCGGTCGGGCTGTGCCAACACCTCGCGGCACAACCGCTCCACCTGACCCACATCCGCTCGCGGATACACCGGCGGCTCTTCACCGGACGCCCCGCACAACGCAGCACCCTCTCGGTGCAGCACCACCAGCAGCACCGGAGCCGCCCGCCCTCCACGCCGATATTCCCACGTCTCCAAGAGCGCTGTCCGAGCCGGCGCGGCATCGCACTGGGCCACCGCCACCTCAATGCCGTGCGCCCCCTTCCCCAGGTACAGCCCCGCCGGCTCTAACCCGCTACCCCTGCCCAGAGCCCAAGGCCGCGCCATTAGGTCGACAAGGAAATCCCTATCGCCCATCATGCTTCAGGCGTCCTGGGCGAATACCGAGATAGATTCCATCCAACACCTTCTCCGGCAACATCCTCCACGGCCCTTGCCGGATGGGCCCATTCTACTCCACACGGACACGATGGTGTCTTGTAGCCCGAGAAGTTCCGACAGCGACGCGACGCGCACCACCATGACCAGCCCATCGCTGGTTGTCGATCCCTCGTGGAAGCACCGATAGGCTCGGTGACTGCACCATGAACACCTTGGTATCTTCCAATTACCGCGATCTCGTTGGAAGCCCCATTGTATGTAGCTGCACCACGGGATGAGTAACTGGGACAGGACTTACCCTCGACGGAGACATGGATTTGATTACTGACGACAATGCAAAGTGTCAAATATGGACATCCAAACGCGCTGTTTACTTGCCCAGCAACGCTTCAGATGTCATTCGCATCGAATCCTCACGAGCCGGCGGTACATACAGGTTCACTGACTCGGCTTGGATGCAACTCGGGAATCTCAGTGAAGTCGAAAGCGCCCGGCTCACAACCTTGTTGGTGGATCGGAGAATCCAGGGAGAAAACGAACCCTAGTCACACCTTCTTTGATTGACAAGGCCCTCAGGATGGAGTCGCTTGACGTGGCGGAGCGCGCGGACAGACTTCTCAGGTTCGTCGCGCACCGCTCGAAACACCCGGGGGACACAGTATTTCTCAGAATCCAGAATCAGGACTCGGACACACTCAATCTTGCCATGGCATGGACGGAGTCGACAACTCTAGATGAAGTACGATACTTCCGAGACTATCTGGTGCGCAACGGCTGGTTACTTAAGTCAGTAGGTCCTCACTACTCTGTCTCGATAGAGGGCTATGGACGGATTGCCGACCTCAAGGGGCACCCTGACTCTACGCAAGCGTTTGTTGCAATGTGGTTCGATGGTGAAATGGCTACGGTCTACGAAAACGGAATTGCACCAGCAATCGAGCAGGCTGGATTCAAGCCCATGCGCATAGACAAGAAAGGAGACGTCGTCAAGATTGATGATGAAATAATCGCAGAAATCAGGAAGTCTCGTTTCTTGGTAGCCGACTTCACCCATGGCGACGAAGGGGCACGGGGAGGCGTCTACTTTGAGGCTGGGTTTGCATTTGGTCTCGGTCTACCAGTGATCCACACTTGCCGGTCCGACATGGTGGACAAGATCCACTTTGACACTCGGCAGTATTTTCACACTGTGTGGGAACGTCCTGACGACCTACGAGTAAGCCTCACCAATAGAATCGTCGCGCTCCTCGGGACGGGTCCGAACCGGCCTCCCTCTTGATTACGCGACGAACCTCACCTTCGAGCACATCTCCACGGTGGCGTCCTCAGAGTGCTTGAAGTGACGGCTATGTGGTAGGTTGCGGGCATGGGACTGAAAGACAAGGTGTGCATCGTTACCGGCGGGGGCAGTGGGATTGGCCGGGCTGCGGCGCTGCTGATGGCGGCGCAGGGGGCGCGGGTGGC
The DNA here is from genome assembly GCA_965208575.1 of Spirochaetia bacterium. Lineage (GTDB taxonomy): Bacteria > Spirochaetota > Spirochaetia > SZUA-6 > Bin103 > Bin103. The sequence continues at coordinate 302,968 of CBDBOV010000006.1, forward strand.
GGTGGTGGGCCGCACCGAGAGCAAGCTCACGGCGGTGCGTGGCGAGATCGAACGCCAGGGCGGCAGCGCGCTGGCTCTGAGCCTGGACGTGGCCGACCACGCGGCGGTGCAGCGCATGGCCGCCGAGGTGCTGGCCACATGGGCGCGTATCGACGTGCTGGTGAACAACGCCGGTCATTCGTCGACCCACCGCATGCTGCTCACCACCACGCCCGAGGATATCCGCGGCACCATCGACTCCAACCTGGCCGGCACGATCTACTGCTCGCAGGCGGTGGTGCCTGCCATGCAGGCCGCCGGTAGGGGCACCATCATCAATGTTGCCTCGTTGGCCGGCGTCGGCGGCAGCCTGCTCGGCGGCCCGTCCTACTCCGCGGCCAAGGCGGGGGTGATCAACTTCACCCAGTATCTGAATACCGAGTTCAGGAACAGCGGACTGCGCGCCAGCGTCATCATCCCCGGCGAGGTCGACACCCCGATCGTCGAGCAGCGCCCGGTACACCCCAGCCCCGAGGCGCGCGCCACCATGGCCACCTCCGAGGACGTGGCGCGGGCGATCCTCCTGGTCGCCGATCTGCCGCAGCGCACCCTGATCCCGGAGCTGACCATCCGCCCCACCTACCTGCGCGACACCTCGGCCGAGGTCGGCGTCAAGTAAGGGTCACGGGAGGAGGAAGGGCTGTAGCGCGGCGCGGTCCAGTTCCACGCAGTGGCCGGGGCGGTCGGGGGGCAGCGCGGCGCCGCACTCCAGGCGCGGGGGCTTGCGCACGAAGCGCTCGGTGGCGAAGCCGTGCACTTCCAGGAAGGAGGCGTTGGGCACCGCGGCCAGCAGATGAACGTGCAGTTCGTGGACGCCGTGGGAAGTCACCGGCAGGCGGTGCGCGGCGGCGAGCTCGGCCACCTTCATCCAGGCGCTGATGCCGCCGATGTTGGACACGTCCGGCTCCGGGAACGCCACGCCGCCAGCGCCGATCAGGTGGGCGAATTCACTCACCGTGCGCAGGTTTTCGCCGGCGGCCAGCGGTAGCCCGCCACCCTCGGCCACCCGGCGGTGGCCGTCGTAGTCGTCAGGCTCGATCGGCTCCTCCAGCCAGTACACCCCGAAGCGCGCCAACTCGCGCGCCGCGGAGACCGCCTCGTCGACGGTCCAGCGCATGTTGGCATCGACCATCAGCGCCGTTTCCGCTCCCACGAGGTCGCGCACCGCCGCCACGCGCTCCAGGTCCTCGCCGAGGACGTCGCGCCCCACCTTCATCTTGACGGCGCGGAAGCCGCGGCCAAGCGCGCCGCGGGTCTGCTCCAGCAGTTCATCGAGCGGCAACAGCAGGTCGATGCCGCCCACGTATGCCGGCACCGGCTTCGCCGCCTGCCCGCCCAGTGTCCGCCACAGCGGTTCCTGCCGCACCCTGCCGCGCAAATCCCACAGCGCGATGTCTACCGCGGAAATGGCGAACGCCGCGATCCCGCCACGGCCCACGTAGTGGGTCCACTGCCACATACGGCGCCACAGCGCCTCGATGTCGCCGGCGTCAGCGCCGATCAGCAGCGGTGCAAGGTCGCGCTCGATCAGCGCCAGGATCGCGCCCCCGCCGGCGTGCACGGTGTAGGTGTAGCCCAGCCCGGTATGCCCGCCGGTGGCCGCCACCTCCACTGTCACCAGGTCGTAGTGATCGTGGCGGCCGTGCGTGGCGTCGGTGAGCGGCGCGGCCAGCGGAATCCGGTAGCAGGCGGCGCTGATATCGGTAATCTTCACCCTTGCCTCAGACAATGTTGGCTTGCAGCGCGGCCAACGCCCCCGGCTCGTCGTGAGCCGCCACCGCCTCGTAGATCAGCCGGTGCTCGGCGAAGCTGTCCATCAGGTCGCTGAACCGGTCGTAGCGCATCAACATGCGGATGATCACCCGCCGCCACAGCGCCAGCAGATCGGGGTCGCCGTGGCTGGCCATGATCGCCTCGTGAAAGCGGACGTCGCCAGCCACCAGGTCGCGCGCGTTGCCCGCCTCACAGGCGCTGCGGATCTGCTCCAGCACCTCGCCGAGCCGCCCCTCCAGTAGGCCAAGCCGCTCGCCGTCGGCAAAGGTATTGCTCAAGGCGAACCCCTCGATGCGGCGCCGGATGTCGGTGATCAGCGCACGGATCGCCTCATTGGGGCGCGCCGCCACCGTGGCGCCGGCGTTGGGGCGGGTGTTGACCAGCCCGTCCTGGCCGAGCTTGAGCAGCGCGTCGCGCACCGGGCCGCGGCTCACCCCGAAGCGTGCGGACAACTCCTGCTCGCGCAGTGGGATGCCTTCGTCCAGCTCCCCGGTCATGATCTCCAGGCGGAGCTGCTCCACGATCTGCTCGGAGATGGAACGGTACACCGGTGCCGTCAGGGGGCTCATCCCACGGTACGGTTGACGGTGGCCGGCGCCGACCGGGCCAGGGCGAACGCCTCCTCGCGCTGGCTGTCGCGCAACGCGAACGAGCTCTGCATGAAGGTATGCTCGTCGCAGCGCAGGTTGTTGACCGTGAAGCCGCGCCGGTTCAGGTCGCGATGCAGATCGCAGTCGAAGCGCACCAGGAACGAGTGCCGCCGCGGGTAGAGCTGCTCGGCGTCCGGGATGTCGGTCAGGTGCGACAGTCCCCAGGAGATGCCGCGGCCGTCGCCGTCGTCCGCGAACGCGTCGGGACAGAACGGGCCGCCCGCGATGGGCGGCATCTGCACGTGCGCCTTCACCTCGAAGTTGAGCCCGTCCGGCGCGTACTGGACGGTGTCCTTCTCCGGGCCGTCCATCGCCACCAGCCCCGCCACGCCGCCGCGGTAAGGCCAGTACATGGTCTCGTGGCCGGAGTTGACCACCGGGTTCAGGGGCGACTTCACGAACGGACCCTCCGGCCGGTCGGCGATCGCCACCCCGCCGGCGCGCAGGATGGTCCTGCCCGGTTCCTGGTCCAGCGGCGCGCCCTTGTAGTACAGCCAGTACTTGCCACGGTACACGATCACGAACGGGTCGTGGATGGAGCGGCTGTCCCATTCGTCCGGCGCGCCAAGCTCCACCACCGGCCGGTCCACGCGCTGCCATGGACCGTCGGGCGAATCGGCCCACGCCATGCTCACGTCGCAGTAGTCGCCGCGTGCGCGCCGGAACGGGCCGGTGAACGTCTGGAAGTAGAGGTAGTACCTGCCGTTCGCGGCCACGATGTCGCAGGTGGTCGCCGAGCGGTCGCCGTACTCGCCCGGAGCCGTGCGCGCCACCGCGACGCCGCGCTCCTGCCAGTCGAAGCCGTCCGTGCTGGTGGCGTACCACAGGTCGGCCAAGTCCCAGTCCACTGCCGGCAGGTGGTCGGGCCCGTTTTCGATGCCCAGCGGCTCCGACTCGGTCTCGCGCCGCGTGTACCACACGTAGAACAGGTCGCCCACCTTGATCACCGACGAGGGGTCGCGGCGCGACACCTTGGCGTCGCGGCCGATCCCGGTGATGCGCGCGTAGCGGAAGCTGGTGAAGAACTCGTTGCCGGGATCCTGCAGCGGGCTCCACTGGTCGTACAGCCGGTGCATCGCCGCGGACAGCGGCCGGTCGGTCGGTTTTTCGTGCGGGGGAATCGCAGGGAACGCTGCCACCACGCCCTCCTTGAGTGGACTGCGGCAAGTGTACGGACTCCGTCACGTTCGTCAAGGTGTCAACTGTCAACAATCAACGCGTTGACCCCTGGACGTTCGGACCCTATCCTGCCCGGCGAGGAGTTGCACGTGGGTACAGTGATCATCACGGGTGCATCGCGCGGTATCGGACCGGGACTCACGGTGGAGGAGTCGACCGCCAAGATCGTCAAACCGGTCGCCGAGCACGGCCCGGACGAGCCTTCCGCCATCAGCCACACCGGCGCCCGCCGCGACTGGTAGCGCCACGCTACGTAATTCCATGCGCCTCGTCGACGACCGCCCGCCGCTGCCGGAGGAACCGCCGCGCCGCAAGCCCGCTGGACAGCGGTTGAGCGCCGCCACCCACCGGCTCTACGACCAGTGGGGCCGGTACGGAGATTCCGCGAGCGAATTCTATACCACGTTCCGCTATTCGCTGCTGCCCGGCCTCGGTCCGGAGCCGGGCGTAACGCGCCGCGACCCGACCGCGGTGGTGCACGCCGGCGGGTACTTCCACGCGTGGTACACGCGGCGTGCCGGCGGCGACCGGGACGCCGGCAACCAGGTGCGCAAGGGGCGCACGCAGCGCTGGGACGTTGCCGCCTACGACTGGGATCTGGCGGAAATCTGGCACGCCACCTCGCCGGACGGGATCACCTGGTGCGAGCAGGGCCGGGCGGTGGCGCGCGGACCGCGCGACGCGTTCGACGGGCGCAGCGTGTTCACGCCCGGCATCCTGGTGTGGCGCGGCCGCTACTTCCTGTACTACCAGGCGGTGGGACATCCCTACGGCACGCGTACCCGCAACGTGGTCGGCATGGCGTGGGCGGACGCGCCGGAAGGTCCCTGGCACCGCCACGGCGAGCCCGTGCTGACGCCCGGCACGCCCGGCGAGTGGCGCGGCGATGACGACGGCAACGCGGTGACCCGCTACGGCGCCTGGGACAGCCACAAGGTGCATGACCCGCAACCGCTCGTGCGCGGCGGCAAGGTATGGCTCTACTACAAGGGCCAGCCGATGGGCTGGGGCACCGGCGGCGACGGCGGCATCGGCTGGGGCGTGGCGACCGCCGACCGTCCCGAGGGGCCGTTCGTGAAGTCGCCGCTCAACCCGGTAACCAACAGCGGCCACGAGACGCTGCTGTTCCCCTACCGCGAGGGCGTTGCCGCGATCTGCAACCACGACGGGCCGGAGAAGGACACCGTGCAGTACGCGCCCGACGGCCTCGACTTCGAGGTGAAGGCGCACGTGGTGCTGCCGCCGCCCGCCGGCGCGCCGTACGCGCCCGATCTGTTCGCGGACAACCGCGACGGGCGCGGCATCACCTGGGGCCTCGCGCACCTGGCGCGGGAGGAGTTGAAGCGCGGCAACTCCTACCTGGTGCGCTTCGACTGCAACCTGTCGCGTGACGTGGAGCGCCCCGGCTTCCGCCGCTCCAACCACCGCTTCCCGGAGTCGGTCTACTTCTCGCCCGACCTGCTGTTCTCCGGCGCGACTGCGCCCGAAGCGCGCCGAGCGCATACGGCGCGGCCCGGCCACCGGGGATCGGATGCCGGGGCCGGCGCCAAACCCGGCCGTTGCGAGCCCGACCGCGCCGGAACCGGCCTGAACCCGCCCACCGCCCCGGTCACCGCGGGTGCGCACCGCTCCGGATCGTCCGCAGTGCCGGCTGCGGCAGCGGCCGCAGTACCGGCTGCGGCAGCGTCCGCAGTGCCGGCTGCGGCAGCGGCCGCGGGCGTTGCCGCCGGCACCGCCGAGGTTGCCGGCGGCACGGACCGCTCGCCGCCGGGCACACCACGGCCCGCGGTGGGGCATGACCCGCGCCCGGACCCACTGCCGCCCGCGGCTGCCGATGATCCGGACGCGGCCACGCGGGGCGTCCCGGTGAGCGCCGCGACCCGCCGGGTGCGCGAGGTGTACGGCGCCGCCAAGGACCAGGGCAGCGAGTTCTTCTCCGCCTTCAAGTACGCGCCGGTAACCGGCGTCGGCAAACAGCACGGCGTGAGCCGGCGCGATCCGAGCAAGGTGATCCGGGTCGGCGGCACCTACTACGTGTGGTACACCCGCCGCCAGTCGGCGCCGCCGGCGGGCTTCGCCGGCGCCACCGATACGGTACCGGTGTGGGACTGGGACTTGGGCGAGCTGTGGTACGCCACCAGCGCCGACGGTCACGCCTGGGAGGAGCGCGGCCGGGCGGTGGCGCGCGGCCCGCGCGGCGCGTTCGACGACCGCTCGGTGCTCACCCCGGACATCCCGGTCTGGGAGGGCCGCTACTACCTCTACTTCCAGGTGCTGCAGGGCCCCTACCGCGAGCGCTCCATCTACCAGGTCGGGATGGCGCACGCCGACTCTCCCGACGGGCCGTGGCAGCGCTGGCCGGAGCCGGTGCTGCGCCCCGGCGAGCCGGCGCCCGTGCTGGCCGCCGGCAGCGATGACCCCGACGCCGTAAACCGGTTCGGCGCCTGGGACAGCCACAAGCTGCACGATCCCTACCTGCTGGTGCGCGGCGGGCGCATCTGGCTCTACTACAAGGGCGTTCCGTTCGGCCGCCACTACCGCCACGACCTCGGCTGCCAGTGGGGTGTGGCGATCGCCGACCGCCCCGAGGGGCCGTTCGAGCGCAGCCCGCTCAATCCGGTGACCAACAGCGGTCACGAGACGTTCCTCTACCCCTACCGCGAGGGAGTGGTCGCCATCACCAGCCTGGAGGGCCCCGAAAAGAACACGGTGCAGTACGCCCCGGACGGGCTCAACTTCGAGGTGGTCGGCAAGGTGTCGGCGCCGCCGGTTGCGGCCGGTCCCCACGTACCCGATGCCTTCACCGACACCCGCGACGGCGAAGGCATCACCTGGGGGCTGGCACACCTCCACCACGGCCCTCACGGCACGCTGCCCAACAGCTACCTGGTTCGCTTCGAGTGCAACCTGAGCCGCCGCGTGCGCCGCCCCGGCTTCTTCCGGGCGTGGAATTTCCGCTTTCCCGCCGTTGCCTACCTGCCGGAGACGGCGGACGATCCCCTGTTCACAACCGATTGTTGACAATGTCTACAGCCGATTGTTGACAATCCAGCGCGGGCCCGGCTATAGTCGTCTCGTCCTTGAGGCTCATTCGCGTTGAGTGCCTACATCATCCGCCGGCTCTGGTCCATGATCCCGACGCTGCTCATTACCACGGTCGTGGTGTTTCTCCTGATCCGCCTGATGCCGGGAGACGTGATCGACACCATCATCGAGGATCTGCAGAACCGAGGCACCAGCGAGGCCGCCATCGCCGCCACCCGGGCATTCATCGCGGAGGAACTGGGTCTCGATGTTCCCGGCCCGATCCAGTACGGCCGCTGGCTCGGCATCCTGCCGCAACCCGACGGCAGGATCAGCGGCATCCTGCAGGGCGACTTCGGCCTCTCGCTGTGGTCCAAGAAGCCGGTTCTGTCGCGCATTGCGCCGCGCTGGCCGGTCACCCTGGAACTGGGCCTGATGGCGCTGGTGGTCAGCCAGCTCATTTCGCTGCCGATCGGTGTCTACTCGGCCTTGCGCCAGGACACCATCGGCGACTACCTCGCGCGCAGCTTCGCGTTCGCCCTGATCGCGGTGCCCAACTTCTGGATCGCCACCCTGGTGGTGGTACTGCCGTCGATCTGGTGGGGCTACACGCCGCCGATCATGCTGATCCGCTTCAGTGAAGATCCGCTCGGCAACCTGCAGATGTTCATCCTGCCCGCCATCGTCCTGGGCATGGGCATGTCCGGCATGACGATGCGCATGACACGCACCATGATGCTGGAGGTGCTGCGCCAGGACTACATCAGGACGGCGTGGTCCAAGGGCCTGCGCGAGCGGCTCATCGTGGTGCGCCACGCGCTCAAGAACGCGTTCATTCCGGTCATAACCCAGATTGGCCTGTTGTTGCCGCTGCTGATCGGCGGCACGGTGATCATCGAGAACATATTCGGTCTGCCTGGCATGGGACAGCTCACTCTCGACGCCATCGCCAAGCGCGACTACGCGACCGTGAGCGGGCTGATGCTGCTGGTAGCGGCCGGCATCATGGCGATCAACCTCGGCGTAGACCTGGTGTACGCCTGGCTGGACCCGAGGATCCACTACCGATGAGCGGCACGCGCGATCGGCTCAACGTCGCCAACCTGGAGGTGCCGCGGACGCGGTCGCTGTGGGTCGACGCTGCGCGGCGCCTGTTCACCGAGAAGCCGCTGGGTGCGGTGGGCGCCGTGGTGACGGTCGCACTCCTGTTCACCGGGCTGTTCGCCGACCTGATCGCCCCCTACGGCTACAACGAAGTGTTCCCGCAGCTCGCCAAGTCGCCGCCGTCGGCGCGGTTCTGGCTCGGCACCGACCATATCGGCCGCGACATGCTCAGCCGGGTGATCTACGGCGCCCGCATCTCCATGATCGTCGGACTGGCCGCTTCGGTAGTGTCGTCGATCGTGGAACTGGTGCTGGGGATGTCGAGCGGTTACCTCGGGCGCAAGTTCGACATGATCCTGCAGCGCTTCGTGGACGCCGTCATGGGCTTTCCCGGCATCGTCCTGCTGGTGGTGGTGATGTCCCTGGTCGGCCCCGGCATGGCCACGATCATCATCGTGCTGGGGCTGCGCTGGGGCATCAACGGATCGCGCATCATCCGCGGCGCCGTGCTGTCGATCAAAAGCAACGCCTACGTCGACGCTGCCATCGCCACTGGATGCCGCACCACGCAGGTGCTGGTGCGCCACATACTGCCGCACATCGTGGCTCCCTTGATCATCAACTTCAGCACGCGGGTGCCGGGCATCATCCTTACCGAGGCGAGCCTGAGCTTCCTCGGCTACGGCGTGCCGCCGCCGGCACCGAGCTGGGGCGGCATGCTGAGCGGTCCGGGCCGGGAACACATGCTCACCGCTCCATGGATCGCGATCTGGCCGGGCGTCGCGCTGAGCGTCGTCGTGTACGGCGTGAACATGCTCGGCGATGCCGTGCGCGACATCCTCGACCCGCGCCTGCGCGGCGGCAGCGGCCGGTACGGCGTGCGCGCGCGACGGACGCGGCACCTCACGAACAAGACTGATGGAACGCGAGCGCGTACTGTCGCGGCATCGGCGGCGGGCGACTGACATGAGAATGATGCGAGAGGTCCACGAGGGGTGGACCACCCGAACAACCCAATCGCGAGCGAGAGGCTCGACGAAGGAGGACAACATGCAGAGTTTCGTACCGGCGGCTGCCAGGAAGTGGCTGCTGTACGTCATCGTGGCGCTGGCGAGCGTGCCGGCGTTCGCCACCGGCGAGGAAGAAGCTGCCTCGGCAGCGGGCGACGGACCGCAGCACGGCGGCACCCTGACCGCCTTCCGGTCCGACCTGGAGCCGGTGCAGGCGGACCAGACGTCGACCGTAGGCAGGGCGCCGGCACTGGTCTACAGCGGTCCGATCATGGACTACCTGTTGATGACCGACTACCAGACCTGCGGGCCGCGCGGGTCGGGCGTCTTTCCGAGCACCTATCCGGGCATCTACCTGACGCCCGAGCAGTGCTGGACCGGTGCGCTGGCGGAGAGTTGGGAGGTGCACGAGGACAAGATCGTGTTCCACCTGCGCCAGGGCGTGATGTGGCAGGGCAACGACAACATCGGCTTCGAACCGCGCGAACTGGTCGCCGAGGACGTGGCGTTCGCACTCGCGCGCGCCTGGAACTCGCGCCCCACGGCCTGGACCTGGGACGGCGGCGCCATCGACAACATCGTCGCCCAGGACAAGTACACCGTGGTGGTCGAACTCAGCCGCTTCGACCTGGAGTGGGTGGTGTGGACCGCCGCCAACCCCAACGCCATCTACGCCCCGGAGGTGGTAGAGGCCGGCGCCGGCGAGTGGGAGAACCAGGCGGGCACCGGCCCGTTCCGGTTCGCGGAGTACGTGGAAGGGTCGTTCATGCGCTACCAGCCGCACGACAACTACTGGGCCAGTCCGACGGTCATCGACGGCGTGGAGTACGACACGCCGTTCGTCGACGAGCTGATCTACGTGATCATCAAGGATCATTCCACCCGCGTCGCCGCGCTGCGTACCGCCAAGCTGGATGTCTACTACTGGATGCCGGTGCGGGAAGAGGAGTCGCTCGCGCAAACCGCGCCCGACCTGGAGAAGTTCCGCTACCTCAGCTCCGGCACCCACGCGCTCGGCTTGCGCAGCGACGTCGAGCCGCTCAGCAACCAGCGCCTGCGGCACGCGCTGTCGATGGCACTGGATTCCAGGCAGATCGCCGACACCGTGCTGCTGGAAGCGCAGACCGAGGGCATCTTCCCCATGATCGAAGGCTATCCGGGCCACATTCCGCCCGACCAGCTCGATCCGGAGATCCGCGCCGTCTACGAGTACCACCCCGATCGCGCCAAGGAGATTCTGGCCGAAGAGGGCTACCCGGACGGGTTCAAGCTGAACACCATCGTGCGCGCCGCTGACTCCACCAGCGTCGCCATACTGGAACTGGCCAAGAGCTACTGGGAGGCGATCGGGGTCGACCTGGAGATCAACGCGCTGGAGCAGCTCGCCTACCAGACCGAGCGCCGCGAGAGGAACTACCACGTGATCCGCTCCCACCTGCAGAACCAGCGCGAGGTCGGCGCGTTCAACAAGCACTCGATCAACTTCGCGGGGGGCTGGAACGACGCCATCTGGACCGACCCGACCTACTACGACCCGCTGTTCGTGGAAACCAGCGCCACCCTGGACCTGGAGGAGCGTAACAAGATGTGGGCGCAACTGGCGCAGATCGTGGTCGAGGCAACCGCCTACGTGCCGATCGGCATTCAATACGAGCTCACCTACTGGTGGCCGTGGGTCAAGAACTACTTCGGCGAGTCGTCGACGACGTTCCGGTCAAGCAGTATGGTAGAGGCCGGCATCTGGATCGACCAGAACCTCAAGCAGGAGATGGGCTACTAGGAGGCTGTGCGGATTACGACAGGCTCCTGGTGATCGGACGGGATGGGCCAAAAGCGGCGCCACGGGCGGCGGTTTTGGGGCGCTAGCGACACTGCGTAACGGGCCGATCCGGATAATTCAGCATCAATCGCGGCGGTGGCGGAGGCGAGCTTCCGGCCGCCGCCGCATGGAGTGAAGCGCGATGCAACGAGGCTGGGCCATGATCGTTCGACTGCGGCTGTTCGCGGGCGCGATGTCGGCGGTTATGTGCCTGGCGGCGTGCGGCGACCGGGAGTCAGACGGCGGCGCTGGCGCCTCCGGCGAGCCCGCGCCCGCTGCTGGCACCACCGAAGCGGCCCCGTCCACGGCGGCCGACGCCGCCGCCGGGTCGCCCGACCATCCGCGGCTGGCGGTCGGGGAACCCTACTCCACCGATGCCTTCATGGTCACCGTGCTCGGTTCCACCATGATCACCAGCTACGACTACTTCGACAAGGGCACCGAGGCGACCGCCACCAAGGAGGCGGACCCCGAGGACGCGTTCCTGATCGTCGACATCGAATTCGAGTCGCTCGGCGCCTGGTCGCTGGGAACCAACGGCAACCAGCTTGCCCTGCGCGGCCAGTTCACGGTAACCGACGGTGCCGACAACCAGTACTCCTACGCCCCCTACTTCGGCGAGAAGGCGCTCGTCCTGGCGCCCCACCTGGACAAGGGTGAGACGGTGCGCGGCGAGATCATGTACGTGGTCCCGCAGGACGCCGGGGGACTGACCATCCGGTACATGGGCCGCGTGTTTCCGCGCCCCACCCTCGCCGAGTGGACGCTGGAGTAATCACATCCCCACGGAGAAACAACCGATGGACTACTTTCCCGCCCGCATACCGGCGACCAAGCCCCCCGGAGTCGAACTCAGTGCCGCCATGCACCGTCAGTACGACCTGTGGGACAGCACCGCCGAGTACGACAACGAGTTCTACTCCCGGTTCAGGTACAGCGAACTGGCCGGCTTCCCCGACGACGGTTTCGTGTCGCGCCGCGACCCCTCCAAGGTGATCAAGGTCGGCGACCGGTACTACGTGTATTACACCTGCCGCCGCACCGGCAACGACATCGTCGCCGCGGGCGAGGACGACGACACCCATGCGTCCACCGACTGGGACCTGGCCGACATCTACGTGGCGACATCGCACGACGGGTTCGCCTGGGAGGAGAAGGGGCCGGCGCTGCGGCGCTCCAAGCCGGGACGCTTCGGCTGCCGGTCGCTGTCGACGCCCGACGTCCTGCCGTGGAACGGCCGCTACTACCTGTTCGTTCAGGTGTACAGCGACCTGATCCGCAACGACTCCTGCCCGGTCAGCGTCGGGGTGGCAGACCACCCGGAAGGGCCGTTCGAGCTGCTCGACCGGGAGCTGATACCGCTCGGGCCGCCCGACAGTTGGGACGGCAACTCGATCCACGACCCCTATCCGCTGATCTACCGCAACCGGATCCACCTCTACTACAAGGGCCACCCGGTCCGGTTCAAGTCGCCGGACACCATGTACCTGGCGCAGGGGGTGGCGACCGCCGACACGCCGGAGGGGCCGTTCACCAAGTACGAGGGCAACCCGGTGCTCAACTCCGGTCACGAGACCATGCTGTGGCCCTACCGGGAGGGGATCGCGTCGCTGCAGATCCGCAACGGCAACGAGGGCAACACCGTGCAGTACGCGCCCGACGGCCTCAACTTCCAGCTCAAGGCGATCGTCGACGTTCCTCCGCACGCCGGCGGCCCCTACATCCCCGACCTGCTCGCCGACAGCGGCGACGGACGCGGCATCCTGTGGGGCCTGTGCTTCGTGCGGTCGAGCTACGAGGAGCGCTACCGCTCGCGGCTGCTGCGCTTCGACTGCAGCCTGAGCCGCGACCTGGAACGCCCCGGCTTCAAGGGCGCCCGCCAGTACACAGAGGAGCAGTATCTCGCCTTTCCCCTATCCCCCGAGGAGCGCTCCTTCCTGACCGAAGCCGGCGGCGCCTGATCCCGGATGGTAGCCCCGACGGGGCGCAAAGCCGTATCATTTGCCCTTCTCGCACCGGGAGAAGGATCCGAACTATGCAGATCAGGAAGTCCGACAAGCTCGAACACGTATGCTACGACATTCGCGGACCCGTTCTGGCCGCCGCGCGGCGCCTGGAAGATGAAGGGTTCCGGGTCGCGAAGCTGAACATCGGCGATCCGGCCAAGTGGGGCTTCGAAGCGCCCGAGGAGATCCTGCGCGACGTGGTAATGAACATCGCCGAAGGGCAGGGCTACGGCGACTCGCAGGGGCTGTTCTGCGCGCGCAAGGCGATCATGCAGCACTACCAGTCCCTCGGCGTGCCGCGCGTGCAGATCGAAGACGTCTACCTCGGCAACGGCGTCAGCGAACTGATCACCATGTCCCTGCAGGGGCTGCTCAACGACGGCGACGAGGTGCTGATTCCGGCACCCGACTATCCGCTGTGGACGGCGGCGGCGAATCTGGCCGGCGGCCGCCCGGTGCACTACCTGTGCGACGAGGAAGCCGACTGGACTCCCGACATCGAAGACATCGCCGCCAAGATCACCTCCCGCACCAGGGCGATCGTGGTGATCAATCCCAACAACCCAACCGGCGCGGTGTACCCGCGCGACTGCCTGGAGCGGATCGTGGCGCTCGCCCGCGAGCACGAACTGGTCCTCTTCGCCGACGAGATCTACGACAAGATCGTCTACGACGGAGTACGGCACACGCCGCTGGCCACGCTCGCCGACGACATTCTCATCGGCACCTTCAACGGGCTCTCCAAGACCTACCGCATTCCCGGCTTCCGCTCCGGCTGGCTGCTGCTCAGCGGCGCCAGGCACCAGGCGCGCGACTACATCGAGGGCCTCGGCATCCTGTCGGCGATGCGGCTGTGCGCCAACATGCCGGCGCAACTCGCCATCCAGACTTCGCTCGGCGGCTTTCAGAGCATCAACCAGCTTACCGCCCCCGGCGGACGCCTGGCGGTGCAGCGCGACACGCTGTACGAGGCGATCAACGCCATTCCCGGCATCTCCTGCACCAGGCCGCAGGGTGCGTTCTACCTGTTTCCGAAGATCGATACCCGCCGCTTCGGGGTGGTGGACGACGAACGCATGGTCCTGGACCTGCTGGAGCAGGAGAAGGTGCTGATCGTGCAGGGTACCGCGTTCAACTGGGTCCGGCCCGACCACTTCCGCATGGTGTTTCTGCCGCACGCCGACCAGCTCGCCGACGTGACGGCCAGAATCGGCCATTTCTTCGGCCACTACGTGCAGGAGGGCGGCGTGCCGGCATTGGCCGGCCGCAGCGCCTGACCCGCGCCGCCCCATCCGCGCGGCCCTGCGCCATGGCGCCCGCCATCGCCTTCACCAACCTCGGCTGCCGGCTCAACATCGCCGAGAGCGACGCGCTCGCGGCGCGCTTCGTCGCGGCCGGGTACCGCGTGGTCGAGGACGCCGGCGCCGCCGACGTGGTGGTGGTCAACACCTGCACCGTTACCGGCCAGGCCGACCGCAAGTCGCGCAATGCCATGTACCGAGCCGTACGCTCAGGCGTACGCTCAGGCGTACGCTCAGGCGTGCGCCCAGGCGTGCGCGCGGCCGGGCGCACGGGCGCGCCCACGGGAACGCAGCCGCACGCCGCCGCCGCCGGATCGCCCGTCGCCGCCGACCGGCACGACACGCGGCCCCTGGTGGTTGCGACCGGATGCTACGTGACCGCGCAGGGCGGCGTGGCATGCGACCTGCCCGGCGTCGACTACGCCGTGGACAACGACCGCAAGAGCGGGATCTTCGACCTGGTGGCCGCGCACCTGGCGGGCGAGGTAGTCGACCCGGCGGCGCTGCCGGCGGACCCGTTCGGCTACCGGCCCGGCGCGCAGCCGCTGCACACCCGCGCCACCATCAAGATCCAGGACGGCTGCGACAACTTCTGCACCTTCTGCATCATCCCCGCGGTGCGCGGGCGCGCGCGCAGCCGGCCCGCTCCCGACATTCTCGACGAGGCGCGCCGGCTGCTCGACGAGGGCCACCGCGAGTTGGTGCTCACCGGCGTCAACATCGGCCGCTACCGGTGGGACGGGTGGAGTTTCAGCCGCCTGCTCGAGCAGATGCTCGACCTCCCCGGCGACTACCGGGTGCGCGTGTCCTCGCTGGAACCCGACCCGCTCGACGACCGCTTCGTCGACCTGGCCGGCCATGAGCGCCTGTGCCCGCACCTGCACCTGTGCCTGCAGAGCGGCTCCGACCGCATCCTGCTGCGCATGCGCCGCGAGTACGACGTGGACGCCTACCTCGCCCTGGTCGACCGCATCCGTGCCGCCTGGCGTCGGCGCGGCGTACCGGCCCACTTCACCACCGACGTCATGGTCGGCTTCCCCGGCGAAACCGATGACGACTTCGCCGGCACCCTGGAGGTGTGCGACGCCGTCGCCTTCGGTCACATTCACACCTTCCGCTACTCGCCGCGCGCGGGCACCCGCGCCGCGCGCCTGCCCGGCGCGGTGCCGGAACCGGTCAAGGCCGAACGCAGCGCCGCGGTCCGCGCGCTGGCCGCCGCCGGACGGCGCCGGCTGGCGCAGCGCCTCGCCGGCCACCGCCAGCGCCTCCTCGTCGAACAGGTAGACGGCGCCCTCGCCACCGGCTACGGCGAGTCCTACCTGCGCATCGAGGCAGCGATATCGACCGGCCCGCGGCCCGAGCCAGGCGAGTGGTACCCGGTCACCGTCAGCGGACCCCTTCCCGATGGCCGCCTCGCCGCCCTTCCCGGCGACGTGCCTGCACTGCCCTCTGTGGGAGCCTCACCAGCTACCGCGTAGGCCGCGCCGCGGATTCCGGCGCTCGCCGCCAGGCACCACACCGGACGCGTCACCACACTGGATACGGCACCACTGCGGATACGGCGCGGCACAGAGATCGTCGTCACCGGTGCCGGGGAACCCTCACCGTCGACTGCGCCGCCGTGCGCCCGCTTGGCCGCCCGCCGCCGACGTTGCGGACAGTCGAGGCGGGTGCTACACTCTCCCTGTCCAAAGGCAGCCAAGCCCGCGAACCTGAGCGCCGCACGCATAATGCCGCGAGGTGCGTGGCCGGCTGTCGATTCAGCCCAGTCCGAAAAGGAGATCATCATGCTCTTGATCCGTGCGTTGCTGTCCATGGGTGTGCTGTTGCTGGCGCCCGCACTGACCGTCATGGCCGCCGGCGCGGCCGACGACGATGCCGGTGCGGCCGAGCCGGCCGCCGACATGTCCATGGGGGCGTACAACGAGGCGCCGATGCTGGCCGCCATGGTGGCGGACGGCGAATTGCCGCCGGTCGACGAACGCCTGCCGCTGGAACCGCCGGTGGTGTACTTCGCCGCCGGCGACGAGATCGGCACCTACGGCGGCACGCTTACCGTGTTCCACACCAGCATCAACCCGTGGGCCGACCTCGGCTACGAGACCGAGATCGGCGGCTACGTGATCCGCGCCAATCCCGACACCAACGAGCTGGAGCCGCTGCTGGTCAAGAGCGCGGAGATGTCCGACGACGCCATGAGTCTTACCCTCTACCTGCGCGAGGGCACGCGCTGGTCGGACGGCCACCCGATGACCGCGGACGACTACGTGTTCATGTACGAGGACGCGCACTGGAACGACAAGGTCACCACCTGGAACTGGATCCCGCAGATCAAGCGGGCGATCAAGGTGGACGATCTCACCGTACGGTTCGAGACCGACGAGCCGTACCATGCGCTGCTCGCCAAGCACGCGAGCCCGCCGGGCGGCGGCTGGCAGGCGTTCCACCCGTTCCACTACCTCAAGAAGTGGCACATCAATCACAACCCGGACGCCGGCGCGCTGGCCAAGGAAGAGGGCTTCGACACCTGGGACGAGGCATTCAACCACCACTTCTTCTGGGCCCCGCAGCAGGACCTGGAGCAGCCCACCCACCACCCCTGGATCCTCGTCGAACGCACCAACACCGGCAAGCGCTACGAACGCAACCCCTACTACTGGAAGGTGGATCCGGACGGCAACCAGCTTCCCTACGTGGACCGCATCCAGGCGCAGATCGTCGACAGCGAGACCTACCACCTCAAGATCATCGCCGGCGAGGCAGACTTCGCCGTGCTCGGCACCCGCTTCGACAACTTCACCCTGTACAAGGAGAACGAGGTCTCCGGCGAGTACCGGGTGGTGCAGATTGCGGCCCCGGTGGTGGGACACAGCGTGCTGATTCCCAACCAGTTCCACGAGGACGAGTTCACCCGCGGCATGTACCGCGACGTGCGTTTCCGGCGCGCCCTGTCGCTGGCCATCAACCGCGACGAGATCAACGAACTGGTGTTCTTCGGCGTCGGCGTGCCGCGCTCGGCCACCATCGTATCCACCAGCCCGTGGGTCAAGCCGGAGTGGGAGCAGGCCTGGGCCCAGCACGACCCCGATCAGGCGTCCGCCCTGCTCGACGAGCTCGGCCTGACCGAGCGCGACGCCGACGGGTTCCGCACCAGGCCCGACGGCGAGGCGTTCCTGCAGATCCTCGAGCACAACAACGAGGCCAACGTGCCGGTTCTGGAGCTGTACAAGGAGCACTTCGAGGAGGTCGGCCTGAAGACCGAGGTGCGGTTCCGTGGCGACCTGTGGGATCGCCACAATGCCGGCACCGACAACATCCATACCGGCACCATCAGTTCGGCCGAGTTCCGGGAATACACCGACGCGGCCAAGGCCACCGAGTACGACTCCCGCTTCTACGCCGTCAAGTGGGGCATCTGGATTCGCGCCATGCGCGACCTGGAGAGCGGTGCCAAGACCCTGGACGACTTCGCTGACGGCAAGGTGCCTGGCGAGGAACCGCCCGACCTGGTCAAGGAGCTGGACGAGGCGGTGCTCGCCTGGGGCAGCAGCGACTACGGGTCGCCGGAGTACGTCGAAGCGTTCCAGAGGGTGTTCGACCTGCACGCCGAGCAGCTGTTCCTGATCGGTTCGGTAGGCATCACGCCCAACCTCGGCATCTACAAGAACCGAGTCGCCAACTACCCGACCTTCTACAAGCCGGAGGCGGTGTGGCCGGGCGACCTGCTTACCTCCGCCGACAAGCTGTTCATCCGTCAGTAGGCAGGAGCCCCGCGTCGCCCGGCGCCGGCACGTAACGCAGCCCACGGCGCCATGCTGAGCTACATCGCCAGGAGGATCCTGTACATGGTGATCCTCCTGGCGGCGCTCTCCTTCTTCAGCTTCGTGCTGATCGAATTGCCGCCCGGCAACTTCGTCGACAACCTGATTCAGCAACTGCGCAACCTCGGCGTGCAGGTCGACCTGGAGGAGATCAGGAGCCTGGAGGAACGCTACGGGCTCAACCTGCCGTTTCTCGGCCGGTACGGCCTGTGGATGAGCAACCTGCTGCGCGGTGACATGGGCGACTCGCTGGCCTACAACCAGCCGGTAACGCAACTGATCGGCCAGCGGCTGTTGCTCACGGTGCTGATCACGATGCTCACGCTGGTGCTCACCTACGCGATCGCGATCCCGATCGGCATCTACTCCGCCACCCATCAATACTCGTTTACCGACTATGCCTTCACCGTGTTCGGCTTCATCGGCCTGGCGACGCCCAACTTCCTGCTCGCACTGATCCTGATGTTCGTGTTCTTCAAGTACTTCGGCTGGAGCGTCGGCGGCCTGTTCTCGCCGGAGTTCGAGTTCCAGCCGTGGAACATCGCCAAGGTTGTCGACTTCCTCAAGCACCTGCCGATTCCGCTGGTGGTGATCGGTACCGCCGGCACCGCCGGCCTGATCCGGGTGATGCGCGCGGCGCTGCTCGACGAACTGCGCAAGCAGTACGTGCTGACCGGCCGCGCCAAGGGGCTGGAAGAAGGTCGGCTGCTGTTCAAGTACCCGTTGCGCATCGCCATCAACCCGATGGTCAGCACCATCGGCGGGGTGCTGCCCACCCTCGTGTCGGGCGAAGCGCTGACCGCCATCGTCGTGGGGCTGCCCACGGTCGGGCCGCTGCTGCTGGAGGCGTTGCAAGCGGAGGACATGTACCTGGCCGGCAGCCTGATAATGGTGGTCAGCGCGCTCGGCGTGATCGGGGTCCTGATCTCCGACCTGCTGCTGGTGGTGGTCGACCCGCGCATCCGGTTCGAGCGCGAGGCGGTGGCATGAGTTCCCAGTCCACGCGTTTCCGTGCCGCGCGGCAACGCGACCGACGCGCGCGCGACCAGGAGCGCTACTGGGCCGCCTCGAGCTGGACGTTGATGCGGCGCAGGTTCTTCCGCCACAAGCTCGCGATGATCGGCGGCAGCGTGCTGCTGTTGTTCTACGTGGTCGGCTCGCTGTTCGCCGGCTTCTTCGCCACCCACGACACGCTGACCCGGTTCCCGGACTTCGCACTGGCCTCCCCGCAACGCATCCGGCTGTTGCACGACGGCCGGCTGCAGCGCCCGTTCGTCTACGGGCTGGAGACCTCGCGCGACCCGGAGACCTACCGCAAGACCTACGTGGAGGATGGCCGCACCACCTATCCGATCCGCTTCCTGGTGCGCGGCGACCCGTACCGGCTGCTCGGGCTGTTTCGGGCCGACCTGCGTTTCGTCGGCGTGGAGGCCCCCGGCACGCTGTTCCTGTTCGGCACCGACCGGCTCGGCCGCGACATGTTCTCGCGCACCTTGGCCGGGGCGCGCGTGTCACTGACCATCGGCCTGCTGGGGGTGGCGATCAGCTTCGTGATCGGCTGCCTGCTCGGCGGCCTGTCCGGCTACTTCGGCGGCCCGCTCGACACGCTGATCCAGCGGTTGATCGAGTTTCTCAGCGCGCTGCCCACGCTGCCGGTGTGGATGGCGCTGGCCACGGCGGTGCCCGCCGAGTGGGACCCGATCGCCACCTACTTCATGATCACCATCATCCTGTCGATCGTCGGCTGGACCGGCCTGGCGCGCGTGGTGCGCGGCAAGCTGCTGCAACTGCGCGTGGAAGACTACGTGCTGGCCGCCAGGATCGCCGGCGCCACCGAGATGAACACCATCGTGCGCCACCTGCTGCCCGGTTTCATGAGCTTCCTGATCGTGCACCTCACCCTGGCCATACCGGGCATGATCCTCGGCGAGACCGCGCTCAGCTTCCTCGGCATCGGCCTGCGCGCTCCGGTGGTGAGCTGGGGCGTGCTGCTGCAGCAGGCGCAGAACATCCGCAGCGTGTCGCTGACCCCGTGGCTGCTGATCCCGGCGCTGTTCGTGATCGTGACCGTGCTGTGCTTCAACTTCGTCGGCGACGGCCTGCGCGACGCCGGCGACCCCACCGCCGACCGCTGACCCGCCGCCTATTATCGGCGGCGGAGGTTGTCGCGGTTCAGGTAGTCGGGCAGCCCGTCGCCGTCACTGTCGCCGGTGGTGGCGTCGCGGTTCAGGTAGTCGGGCAAGCCGTCGCCGTCGCCGTCGGTGTCGATGCGCCGGTAGTTGCGCTCGCCCTCGGCTCGCGGCTGATCGGCTCGGGTGTCCGAGCCGGCGGGCTCGCCGAGCAGGCCGTGAAAGCGGCGCAGGACCATGCCGCGCACGATCTCGCCGTGGTCGGTGATCATCTCGGCGAGCGAGAACTTCGGCTTCACCGAGGTGATGCGGGCGACGCCGGCGGTGGTCTCCAGGCGGCCCAGGTCCTCGCCGGTGTCGGGATCCACAACCGCCGCGCCGAGCGCGAACACCTCGAACAGGTCGTCCTCGCGCACCGTGTTGCCGCCGCGGTTCACCACGAAGCTGCCCCAGCCGGTCACCTGCGCCACCTTCGCCGGGAAGATGCTGTCCGCCACCTCGTCCGCGACGTGCAGCGCGAGCCGGTCGAGCAGCATCTCGGCCGCCTGCTCGGTGCGCAGATCCTCGTCCACGGCGTACTGCAGCTCCAGTGACGACGCCCACCCGATCTCG
Organism: Spirochaetia bacterium; assembly: GCA_965208575.1. Classification (GTDB taxonomy): domain Bacteria; phylum Spirochaetota; class Spirochaetia; order SZUA-6; family Bin103; genus Bin103. The sequence continues at coordinate 323,435 of CBDBOV010000006.1, forward strand.
CGCGTCGCCACGGTGAGCAGCGAGTAGCGCAGCCGCGCCGTGGCCGTGACCTCGACTCTGGTCTCGCCGGTCAGGACGATCGTCTTGCGCTCCTCGGTCACCTCGATGCGGTCCACCGTGCCGTACAGCAGGTAGTCGGCGCCGAGCACCTTGCCGAGGCGCGCCGCCTCGTTCGGATCGACATCGTCCGAAGCGAGCAGGTTCTTCTCCTGCTCGTAGATCTCTCCGGCGCGCCGATCGAGCACCGCGAAGCGCCGCCCGTGGATCAGCAGCTCCTCGATGCGGGCGCGAAACCGCTCCTGCAGGTTGCGGATCAGGTCGTAGTCCACGTCCACGCCGCGCTTCACCACGCGCCCGCCGCTTCTCTGCTCCCTGCCGCCGCCGGTACCGTACAGGTGCACCTCGTCGAGCGCGAAGTCGAGCACCGCCAGCCGGGTCCGCTCGCCCGCCGCGCCCGTGTCCTGGGCATGCACGAGACCCGCCACCACGGACCAACACAACGCAACCGCGGCGATGCGCAGCGCGCGGCTCACTTTTTGCGTCCGCATCACGTCACTCCCACGAGAACCGCTGGTTGTCGCCGATCTTGGCGATCACCTCTTCGAACTCCCAGTAGGCGAGTCCGGTGTCGATGTTGGTGATGGTGAGTTGGAAGTAGTAGTCCACCTGCTGCTTGTCGCCCACCCGGTTGGTGCGCCCGATGATCTTGCCGGACAGGCTCAACTCGGGCGCCACCATGGTACCGTCCTTGGCCACCGTCTCCTGGTCGAACAACTTGGAGTCCTGCAACTCGCGCGTCTTGGCGGCGAGCGGATCCTCCGGCCCTTCGAGCCCCACCGCGGTGGTCACGATCACCCGGCCGCTGTCGAGCAGGTCGACGCGGATCTTCTTGACGAGCTGATCGGTGTCGATGTTGAGCGCGGTGTCGTTGACCATGCGGCTGATCGCCATCACCCACGGTGCAGTGCTGCCCGGCTTGCGCGACAGCGGGCTCGACAGGAACGAGTCCACCGCCTGCTCGGCGGTATACTCGAAGTCGCGGTAGTCGAGGCCGAGCACGGTTTCACCGCGCGGGTCGGGGCGGTCGGTGCCCGGTCCGGTCAGGTATTGCGGGCCGGTGGCGCAGCCGGCCAATACGGCGGCGGCGACGGCGAGCGCGAACAGATGGATCTTCATGACATTCAACCTCCCGGCAGGGCAAAGGTGTTCAGAGCCGGCGGCGCCCCCGGACGCGTGGTCGTTACCGTTACGATGACGAATCGCCCCGGCGGCAGGCTCACCTCGCCGATGGCGGACGCATTCGCCGCTCCTACCCGTAATATACCATCGGCAGGCTGCGGCAGACTCGCAATTCCGACGGTGTGCGGCAGCGCGCGCCACATGCGCGTATCGGCCTGCGTGACGATGGTGGCCGCCGCCGGCACCACGACCTGCGCCAGCGCACCGAAGATGCCGCCGCTGTCGGAGCCCTTCTGCAGCTCCGCCTGTACCAGCACCCGGATCACGGCCGCCACCACCGCCTTGAACACCACCCCGTCATAGCCGGCGCGGAACTCGGTCGCCACGTAGCGGTCCAGGTGCAGCAGCGGCTCGGTTTCGGTGGTGCGCCCGTTGGCACGGATGGTCAGGCTGCCATACGCGGGCGTACCCGCATACAGGGTGGGCAGCGCCGTCCCCACGGCGATCAGGCCGTGCTCGGTGGGCACGAAAATATCGAACCGGAACTCCTCCAGGCGCGGCCCAAGACCATCCTCGTGGATCACCCACACCCGGTCGCTCTCCGCCCGGCCGCCCTGCGCGATGCGCTCCGCCGCCGCGAAGTCGGCGAGCGCGTGGCGGTTGCGGCGCCCGTCCACCGCCACCGCGTCGCGCAGCAGGTTGGAGGCGCGGTTGGCCTCGCCGGTGGCGAGCCGAAACACTCCGTGCAGCCAGTCCGTGAACGGGTTGCGCAGGCCCCGGTACTCGCCGAGCGACTCCACCGCGGCCAGCCGCCTGGCGACCGGACCGTCGGGATCCATCACCTCGGCGTAGGCCTCGTCCACCTCCTCCTCGTGCTGCCGGCGCCCGTCGTCGTCCTCGTCGGCGGTCAGTGCGCTCACCTTGACCCCGAGCTGATCGACCGCGTTGTCCTGGCGTTGCGCGGCACGATTGAACTCCACCCGCGCCCGGTCCGCGTCGCCGTCCGCAAGCGCGCCGAGCGCCTTGTAAGTGTTGACCAGCACCCCCTCGTAGATGGTGCCGTGGTAGGACAGCGCCAGGTCGCTGGCGATGAGGCTCAGCCCGACGCCGAGCACGTCCTCCACGGAGGCTACCTCGTCCGCCTTCCACAGCAACTGTCCCTCGGCGCGGTCGAACGCCACCTGCGCGTCGGCGTGGCGCTGCTCGTTGCGCAACGCACTCCCTGCGTGCAGCGAGATGAGCAGGTTGTCCGCCTGGTATTCGAGCCCGGTCGGGCCACCGAGCAGAATGCTCGCTTGTGCGAACTCGCCGGCGCCGTAGTGCTCCATGAATTCGGCCGTCTGGACTACGTCGGAGACGCCGACGCACCCGCTCAGCATCGCCAGCGCCGCCAGCACCGCCAAGCCGGCGGCCGCGACCGTTCGTTGCGCTCTCATGTTCTTCGATTCGGTTCCTCGGTGTGCCCATTAATGTATGCGATTCGAGGCCTGTCAGCCACGCTCATCGAGCGCCGCCGCCAGGTTCGCCACTCCCCGTGCGAACACCGCGGGCGCCACGATCAGCAACGGCGCCACGCTCGGCCAGGCGGCGTCGAACAGGTAGCCGGGATGCACCAGCGGCGAACGGTGCCGCGGCCATGCCGTCCTACGCGCCCGCGGCGCGCTCCGCCATCGGGTAGAACAGCAGGCCGGACAGCGGCTTCGGGGAGAAGAAGGTGGACTTGCGCGGCAACCGCTCGCCGCCGTCGGCGACCGCCAGCACGTCATCGAGCGGCGTCGGGTTCGTCAACAGCGCCACGTCGGCGCGGCCGCCGTCCACCGCCGCCAGCGCATCCGCGGCGCTGTTGGTATAGCTCACCCGCTCGCTGCCGTCGAGTTCCGCCTCGGTAACCGCGAAGATGCGCCGCAGCACCAGTTCATTGAGCACGTTCACGCCCAGCCTCCGCCAGCGCGGTGAGGCCGCGGCGCCGCCCGAGCCTGCCGCCGCCCCGTCCCGCAGGGTGGCCGCCAGGAACGCGCCGCTGCCGCGCAGGTATACCCCCAGCCTGCGCTCGCCCGGGCGCGCCGCCGCCAGGTCGTGCAACCAGCTCCCCTCTGCCGCCCGCCGCCCCGCCTCCGCGTGACGGTACCGGCGCACCGTGAAGTGCTCCTCCAGGCTCCGCTCCAACGCCTGCGGGCCGGCGATGGCGGCGCCGTGCAGCAGGCGGTGGATCGGCAGTATGGTCAGCTCCTGGTGCTCGCTGTTGACCAGGAACATCAGGATGAACTCCCACGGCGCACCTGGTCCGGCGTCCGGGTGGCGGCGGCGCATCTCGTCGCGGTAGCGCAGCATGGTCTGGTAGCGGTGGTGGCCGTCAGCGATATAGATCGGCCCCCGGCCGAGCGTGTCCGACGTCGCGGTCATCGCCGACGGGTCGCTGAGCCGCCACAGGCGGTGCCGGACATTCGCCGAGTGGTCCTGAGAGTCGTCGCCCTGCGGATGCTCATCCCGCGGCCGTTCGGCGTGGTCGATCATCGGGGGCGCCGCCTTGGCCTGCTCCAGCAGCCGCTCCACTGCCCCGATCCGCTCGCGGTAGACCGACCAGATGTACTCCATCTGCACGTTGCAGGCGCGCGTCAGCCTCAACCGGTCCTCGACCACACCGCCTATCACCTGCTCGTGCGGCAGGATCGCGCCGGCGGCATAGTCGTGCAGCCGCACGCGGCCGATCACCCCGGTAACGCGACGGACGCCCGCCTCCGGCACCGCGAAGCTTTGCTCGTACACCCAGAACGCCGGCTGTACGGCGGCGCGCAGCACGCCGCGCGCCAGCCAGCGGTCGAGCGTCGCGGCCGCACGCGTGTAGCGGTTGTCGGCGTCCGTATCGCCGGCATGCTGCCTGCCGAGCGTCAGCCGCACCACGTTGTAAGGGTGACGGTCGTGGTACGCATCCTGCATCGCCGGCGTGATCACGTCGTACGGTTGCGCCAGGCAATCTCCGATCTGCTCGACCCGGCTCACGTCGTAGTGCAGCGCGCGCAGCGGCAGCACCTCGTTGACGGTGGTGGCCATGCCGCATCGTGCCGTGGACCGCGCCGCACCGGCAAGCCGCCTGCACTGCTCGATACCGCCCGATACCGGCGGCTGCCCATCACGCCCACAATGCGCTACCCTGGCGGCCACGTCGCATGGACCGCCATACGGAACCACTGCTCGCGGCGGCGCGCGAGTTGCACCGCGACCTGGCCGTGCTGCGGTTCGCCGCGCCGGTACACACCGTGTACGAGCCGCTCGACTACGCCTGGTGCGGATTCCGCGCCTACGTCGAGACCCATGCGCCGCGCCGCGCCCGCGTCCTGTTCCTGGGCATGAACCCGGGCCCGTTCGGCATGGCCCAGACCGGGGTGCCGTTCGGCGAGGTGCGGGCGGCGCGCGACTGGCTCGGCATCGACTGCGCGGTGCGCGCTCCGGCCGGCGAACACCCCAAGCGCCCCATCGAGGGCTTCGCGTGCCCGCGCAGCGAAATCAGCGGCGCCCGCCTGTGGGGACTGTTCCGGGACCGCTTCGGCACGCCGGCGGCGTTCTTCCACGACCATTTCGTGGTCAACTACTGTCCGCTGATGTTCGTCGAAGCATCCGGCCGCAACCGCACGCCGGACAAGCTGCCGGCTGCCGAACGCACGCCCGTCCTGACGCTCTGCGACCGCCACCTGCTGGCCGTGGTCGAGCACCTGTGCCCGCGCTGGCTGATCGGGGTCGGCGCATTCGCGATGCGCGCCGCACAGCGCGCGGTGCGTCCGCTGCCGCACCATGAGCGCCCCCGCACCGCTCAGATTCTGCACCCCTCGCCGGCCAACCCGGCGGCCAACCGCGGCTGGGCGCAGGCGGCTGCCGCCGCACTGCTGGACGCTGGCGTCTGGGATTGACCATATTGCCGTATTCCACTAAGGTACGCGCTCGGCGGCGCAGCTTGTTCGGCTCGCGCGTTTGCCGTGCAATACGCGCAGCGCTTGCCGGAAGCCACGTAAAGCGTCGTTCCCGTCGCTCGCGGTCTTAGTATATTTGCTTACCCGTTTGGAGGTTTTCCGTACCGCCCGGCCGGAGCGCTGAAAATGAGATTCTCTTCCGTTCCCCCACCGCAGGGACTGTACCATCCCGCATACGAGCACGAATCGTGCGGCATCGGCTTCGTCGTCGACATCGAGGGCCGCCGATCGCGCACGCTGCTCGACCAGGCGCTCGACGTGCTCTCGCACCTGAACCATCGCGGCGCACGCGGTTCGGAGCCCAACACCGGCGACGGCGCCGGCGTACTGCTGCAGATCCCGCACGCCGCGCTGCAACTCCTGGCCGGTGCGGCGGGATGCGCGCTGCCGGAAGCGGGCGCCTACGGGGTGGGCATGTGCTTCCTGCCGGTGGACGCGGCGGTCCGCCGCCGGATCATGAGTCTTGCCGCCGAGGTGGTCGCCGAGTTCGGCCAGAAACTGCTCGGCTGGCGCGACGTACCGACCGACGGGAGCAGCCTTGGACGCAGCGCACTCGCCGTGCGGCCCCACGTCAGCCAGCTCTACATCGGGCGCGGCGCCGGCGTGGACGACGACCAGGCCTTCGAGCGCCGCCTGTACGTCATCCGCAAGGTGCTGGAGAACCGGGTCCACGCCGCGCTGCCGGGTGCCCGCGGCCAGTTCTACGTCGCCAGCCTCTCGCACCGCACCGTAGTCTACAAGGGCATGCTGACCACCCCGCAGTTGCGCAAGTTCTACCCGGAGCTCGATCACCCCGCCATGGAGACGGCGATCGCCCTGGTGCACTCGCGGTTCTCCACCAACACCTTCCCGAGCTGGGACCGCGCGCATCCCTATCGCTACCTGATGCACAACGGCGAGATCAACACCGTGCAGGGCAACGAGAACTGGATGCGCGCGCGGCAGGAGCTGTTTCGTTCGGAGTTGTTCGGCGACGACCTGGCCGCCACGCTCCCGGTGATCGACCCCGACGGCAGCGATTCCGCCAAGCTGGACAACACGTTCGAGCTGTTGGCGCTCGGCGGGCGCTCGCTGGCGCACTCGTTCATGATGCTGATCCCGGAGCCGTGGGCCAATCACGAGACCATGAGCGCCCGCAAGACAGCGTTCTACGAGTACCACGCCTCCCTGATGGAGACCTGGGACGGTCCCGCCTCGGTGGCGTTCACCGACGGCATTCAGGTGGGAGCGGTGCTCGACCGCAACGGCCTGCGCCCGTCGCGCTACTGCGTGACCAAGAGCGGGCTGGTGATCCTGGCCTCGGAAGTCGGCGTGCTCGACCTGCCGGCGGACGAGATTCTGCGCAAGGACCGGTTGCGTCCGGGACGGATGCTGCTGGTCGATACCAGCGAAGGGCGCATCATCGACGACGCCGAGCTGAAGGACGAAATCGCCGGCGCGCACGACTACGCCGGCTGGCTGCGCGACAATCTCGTGCACCTGGCCGACCTGCCGGCCGGTGCGCAGCCGCTTCGCATCGGCGCCGCGGACCTCGCACGGCAGCAGCGCGCCTTCGGCTACACGTTCGAGGATCTGCGCATGATCCTGGAGCCGATGACGCGCAACGCGATCGAGCCGGTCGGGTCGATGGGCAACGACGCTCCCCCGGCGGTGCTGTCGGACGAACCCAAGCTGCTGTACAACTACTTCAAGCAACTGTTCGCGCAGGTCACCAATCCCCCGATCGACGCCAACCGCGAGGAACTCGTTACCTCCACCATCACGACCATCGGCGCCGAGGGAGACCTTCTGCACGCCGCGCCGCGGAGCTGCCGCCAGATACGGCTGGACAGCCCGGTGCTGTCGCTGGAGGAACTTGAGCAGTTGCGCGCGCTCGACGGCTCCGCCGGCCCCCATCGCTCCGCTACCCTGGCGATACGCTACCCGGCAGCCGGCGGCGGCGGCGCGCTGCGCGGTGCCCTCGACCGCCTGTTCGCGGCGGCCGATTCGGCGATCGCCGGCGGGGCGGACGTCCTGATTCTGTCCGACCGCGGCATCGACCCCGAGCAGGCGCCGATTCCCGCATTGCTCGCCACCTCGGCGCTGCACCATCACCTGATCCGCAACGGCACGCGCACCCGCGTCGGTCTCGTGGTGGAGTCCGGCGAGCCGCGCGAAGTGCACCACCTCGCCACGCTGATCGGCTACGGAGCGGGCGCGATCTGCCCCTACCTCGCCTACGAAACCATCGACGCCGCCCTCGAGGAGGGGCTGTTCCCCGGCTCCGACGCCGCCGCGGCCAACGGCGACTACTACACCGACGGCGAGGGCATCGACGACCCGCGCGGCCACACCGCCAAGTACAACTACCGCAAGGCGTTGCTCAAGGGCATCGTGAAGGTGCTCTCCAAGATGGGCATCTCCACCATTCAGGCCTACCGCGGTGCGCAGATCTTCGAGTCCGTGGGCATATCCCGTGCAGTGGTGGAACGCTACTTCACCGGCACCGCGGCGCGCCTGTCCGGTATCGGGCTCGAGGAGATCGCGGACGAGACCGCCGCCCGGCACATGCGCGGATACGCCGCGCGGGCGGAGGTGAACGGCGCCCTCGACGTCGGCGGCGAATACCAGTGGCGCAACGACGGCGAGCACCACCTCAACAACCCCGCCACCATCCACAAGCTGCAACAGGCGTGCCGGGACGGCGATTACGGCAAGTTCAAGGAATACAGCGCGCAGGTGGACTCGCAGCAACAGAAGCTCGCCACCCTGCGCGGGTTGCTTGAACTGCGCGCTCACGGCGGCCCGGTGCCGCTCGACGAGGTGGAGCCGGTGGCCGCCATCGTGAAGCGCTTCAAGACCGGCGCCATGTCGTACGGCTCCATCAGCAAGGAGGCGCACGAGACCCTGGCCATCGCCATGAACCGCATCGGCGGCAAGAGCAACACCGGCGAGGGAGGCGAGGATCCGGCGCGCTACGTCCCCGACGCCAACGGCGACTCGCGCAACAGCGCCATCAAGCAGGTGGCATCGGCGCGGTTCGGAGTGACCAGCGAGTACCTGGTCAATTCCCAGGAGTTGCAGATCAAGATGGCGCAGGGCGCCAAGCCGGGCGAAGGCGGCCAGTTGCCCGGCTCCAAGGTGTATCCGTGGATCGCCGAGGTGCGCCACTCCACACCGGGGGTCGGCCTGATCTCGCCCCCGCCGCACCACGACATCTACTCGATCGAGGATCTGGCCGAGCTGATCCACGATCTCAAGAACGCCAACAGCGCTGCCCGCATCAACGTCAAGCTGGTGTCCGAGGTGGGCGTGGGCACGGTGGCGGCGGGCGTCGCCAAGGCGCACGCCGACGTGGTGCTGATCAGCGGCGCCGAGGGCGGCACCGGCGCGTCGCCGGTGTCCAGCATCAAGCACGCCGGCCTGCCGTGGGAGCTCGGCATCTCCGAGACCCACCAGACGCTGCTGTTGAACGACCTGCGCAGCCGCATCGTGGTGGAGGCGGACGGCCAGTTGAAGACCGGACGCGACGTGGTAATCGCCGCGCTGCTCGGCGCCGAGGAATTCGGCTTCGCGACCGCGCCGATCATCGTCATGGGCTGCATCATGATGCGCGTGTGCCACCTCAACACCTGCCCGGTGGGCGTGGCCACCCAGGATCCCGAGTTGCGGGACAAGTTTACCGGCGATCCGGCGCACGTCGTACACTTCATGGAGTTCGTCGCCGAGGAGGTGCGCGAGCTGATGGCCGGCCTCGGCTTCCGCACCGTGAACGAGATGATCGGCCGCGTCGACTGCCTCGAGCCGCGCCTCGCCATCGATCACTGGAAGGCGCGCGGCATCGACCTGACGCCGCTGCTGCACCGGCCCGCGGTGGACCCGTCGGTGGGCACCTACTGCCAGGTGCAGCAGGACCACGGCCTCGACCTGGCGCTCGACAACACCAAGCTGATCGACCTGGTGCTGCCGCAACTGGAGCGCGGCGAGACGGTCCGCGAGACCCTGCGCATCGGCAACCCCAACCGCGTGGTGGGCACCATTCTCGGCAGCGAGATCACGCGCCGCTACGGCGCCGAGGGGCTGCCGGAAGACCGGGTGCAACTCACCTTTTCCGGATCGGCGGGGCAGAGCTTCGGAGCGTTCATCCCGCCCGGCCTGACGCTGATCCTGGTCGGCGACTCCAACGACTACATCGGCAAGGGATTGTCGGGCGGCAAGGTCATCGTCAAGCCGCCCGCCGGCAGCACGTTCGCGCCGGAGGAAAACGTCATCATCGGCAACGTCGCCTTCTACGGCGCCACGGGCGGGTCCGCCTACGTCAGCGGCGTCGCCGGGGAACGGTTCGGCGTGCGCAACAGCGGCGCCCACCTGGTGGTGGAAGGCGTCGGCGACCACGGCTGCGAGTACATGACCGGCGGGCGCGTGGTGGTGATCGGCGGCACCGGGCGCAACTTCGCGGCCGGCATGAGCGGCGGCATCGCCTACGTGCTCGACCTCGACGGCGACTTTCGGGAGCACTGCAACACCGAGATGACCGACCTGGTGGCACTTGAGGAGCCCGATGAAATCGCCGAGGTGCGGCACATGATCGAGCGTCACCTGGTGTACACCGGCAGTCCGCGGGCACAGCAGGTGCTCGGCCACTGGGACGAGATGGTGAGCCGGTTCGTCAAGGTGTATCCGCGCGACTACCGCCACGTCCTCGAAGCCCTGGAGCGGGTCCGCAGCGAGGGTCTCACCGGCGACGAAGCGGTGATGGCGGCGTTCGAAGAAAACGTGCACAGCCTGGCACGTATTTCGGGCAACTAGCCGCTCTCAGCACGGACAGATCATGGGTAAGCCAACCGGATTCAAGGAAATCGAACGCAGCCTGCCGCCCGACCGGGATCCGGCCGCGCGCGTCCGTGACTGGGGCGACTTCCACGGCCACGCCGGCGACGAACACCTGCGGGCGCAGGCCTCGCGGTGCATGGATTGCGGCACCCCGTTCTGCCACACCGGCGACGGCCGCGCCGACACCCGCCAGACGGTCGGCTGCCCGCTCAACAACCTGATCCCGGAGTGGAACGACCTGGTGTACCGCGGTCTGTGGCGCGACGCGCTCGACCGGCTGCACAAGACCAACAACTTCCCCGAGTTCACCGGCAAGGTATGTCCGGCGCCGTGCGAGTCGGCGTGCGTCCTGGCCATCATCGAGCCGGCCGTGACCATCAAGAACACCGAGTGGGCGATCATCGAGCGCGGCTTCGACTCCGGCTGGGTGGAGGCGGCGCCGCCGGCCGTGCGCACCGGCAAACGGGTGGCGGTGGTCGGCTCCGGCCCCGCGGGGCTGGCGTGCGCCGATCAGCTCAACGGCGCCGGCCACCTGGTCACCGTGTACGAACGCGCCGACCGCATCGGCGGACTGCTGATGTACGGCATCCCCAACATGAAGCTGGAAAAGCCCCTGGTGGACCGGCGCGTCGACCTGATGCGGCGCGCCGGCGTCGAGTTTCATACCGGTGTCGAGGTCGGTCGCGATCTGCCCGGGCCCGACCTGCGCGAGCAGTTCGACGCGGTCGTGCTGTGCTGCGGTGCCACCAAGCCGCGCGACCTGCCGATACCGGGGCGCGAGCTGGACGGCATCCACCAGGCGATGGAGTATCTCACCGCCAACACGCGCTGGCTGCTCGACGGCGCCTCCGGGCGGGCGCCGATCGACGCCGCCGGCAAGGATGTCCTGGTGATCGGCGGCGGCGACACCGGTACCGACTGCGTCGGCACCGCCATGCGCCAGGGCTGCCGCTCCCTGACCCAGATCGAAATCGTCCCCGAGTTCCCGGCCAGTCTGCCGTGGCCCGAGTTCGGGCGCACCTCGCTGCCCGACTACGGCCAGGAAGAAGTAGCCGCCGTGCATGGCAGCGACCCGCGCGGATACAGCGTGACCGCGGAGCGCTTTTCCTCCGATGCCGGCAACCGCGTGACGCACACCCGCCTGGTCGACGTCGACTGGAGCCGCGGACGCCCGCAGCCGGTGAGCGGCAGCGGACGCGACGTTGCCACGCAACTCGTGCTTCTGTCGATGGGTTTCCTGGGCCCGGAGGACCGCCTGATCGACCAGCTCCGCGTGGAGCGCGACGAGCGCAGCAACGCCAAGGCCGAATATGGCAAGTTCACCACCAGCCTGCCCGGCGTGTTCGCCGCCGGCGACGTCCGGCGCGGCGCCAGCCTGGTGGTGTGGGCGATCATGGAGGGGCGCGGCGCGGCACGCGAGTGCGACCGCTACCTGATGGGCTCTACCCTGCTGCCGTAGCGCGCCCGCTCAGCCGCCGCCGGCGCCGTTGATGCGGCGCAGCGGCAGGCGCAGCGAGAAGGTGGTCCCGGAACCGTCGCTGTTGTTGGCCGCGGCGATGGTGCCGCCGTTCCCTACCAGCACGGCACGCGCAATCGCCAGCCCGAGACCGCTGCCCTTGGAAACCGCGCCATCGCCCATCGGCTTGCCACGGTAGAAACGATCAAAGATGTGCGGCAGGTCCTCGGCAGCGATACCCGGTCCGCGATCGCGGATGTGGATAATCGCCCAGCCGTGATCGTCTGCCCCGCTGATCACTATCTCGCCCCCTGCACCGCCGTAGAACAGGGCATTCTGCATCACGTTGTCCACCGCGATCTCCATGCCGGCCAGGTGCAGCTCCAGGTCCGCGTCGGCGGCGTTCATCTCGACCGACACCGCCACCCCGGCGCGCGCCGCCTGGCTCGCGAAGCGCCGCTCGGCGCCGCGCACCAGGTCGCCGAGCGTAATCCTCATGGCGTGGTTGCTGAACGCGCCCGCCTCCAGCCGCGACAGGTTGAGCAGATTCTCCACGATCCACTCCATGCGCTCGATCTGGTGGCGGCTGTCGCGCAGAAACTCGAGGCGCATCTCGACGTCGACGCCGCGCCCGCTGCGGCCGCGTCCCGTCCGGTGTCCGTCCACAACGCCGCCGGCCAGCGCCTGCGCCGCCGCCGGGCTGTGCTCGACGCTCCGCCGGCCACCGGCAGCCGACGCGGGCTCACCGCCGCCGGCGCCGGCCGCGGCGGCTGCCTGTCCGTTGGCTTCCGCCTCCTGCCGCGCACCGCGCAGCAGCAGCTCGTTGAAGGTCTTCAGCGCCGTCACCGGCGTGCGCAGTTCGTGTGACGCGTCGGCCACGAACCGGCGCAACACGTCGCGCTCCTGGCGCAGGTCGCCCACCGTCGATTCCAGCTTGCCCGCCATGGCATTGAACTGGCGGCCCAGCTCGCCGATCTCGCCGCTCCCGGTGGTGGGCGCGCGCGCCGCCAGGTCGCCCCTCCCCATGCGCATCGCGGACGCGGTGAGACCCTCGATCGGGGCGGTCAAGCGGCGCCCGAACACCAGCCCGAGCAGGGCGGCGAGCACGGTGGCGGCCAGGGCGGCGATGATGAACGGCCCGATAATCGTTTCCAGCGCCTCGTTGTGGGCGTCCGGGCTGCGGGCAATCTCCACGTAGCCAATCGGACTGCCGGGATCGCCGATCGGCTCGAGGTGGGTGATGCGCATCGGGTCGTCGGGCGCGGCGCTGCCGGCCGTGGCAACCGGATGCGCCACCGGCCCGTCGTACTCCCGGAACTCGATCAGGCTGCCCCACAACCCGCTGCGCCGCCGCACCACCATGATCTGGGTTTCGGCGAGTCCCTGCAGCGCCGGCAGCGAGCGCAGTTGGCTGGCGCGCCGTGCCGGGTCGGCCGACACCCGGATCCAGAACATCTGGCGCACCATCGAGTTGCCGGAGGGGAACGTCGCCACGACGCGCACCCACTCGTGATCGGATCCGTCCTGCGGCCCGGAGTCGGCGAGCACGCGGTGCGCGCGGTCCAGGATCCGGATCCGCGAGTCGCTCATGAACGCCGATGTCTGCGCCAGCTCCAGCAGGGACAGCGGGCGTACCACCGGCACCATCAGGGAATGCGCCTGCCTGGCCACGGTGGAGGCGTTGGATTGCAAGTAGGCGGTCTCGCGCCGTTCCACGAAGTGGGTCAGCAGGGCGCCCGAGAACCCGCCTACGATGCCGATCGCCACCATGGCGATGAGGATGAAGCTCAGCACCAGGCGCGCGCGAATCGACAGGAATGGCAAGCCGCCGGCGGCAGCCATCAGGTTCCCTTCACCATAGGCTGCAAAACAAGATACCGGGCCGGACGCGGCGCCGGCCAGAGTGCGCCGTCACGAATCGGTCGCGCGCCGGCCGTTACTGCGGCGGCCGGCTGGAGAACTTGTAGCCGTGCCCGCGCACGGTTACGAGCCGCCGCGGGTGGGTCGGGTCGCGCTCCAGCTTCTCGCGCAGGTGGCGCATGTGGACGTCGACGGTACGATCGTAGCCCACCTCGGCGTGGTAGCCCCACACCGCTTCCAGGATCTGGTCGCGGGTCACCGGGCGATCGGGGTGGGAAATCAGGTAGCGCAACAGCCGAAACTCGGTCGGTGTCAGGTAGACGATCTCGCCGGCGCGGAACACCTGCAGCAGCTCCAGGTCGATGGTGATGTCGTCGTACACGATCTTCTCGTTGCTGCTGCGCTGCGCCAGCTCGCCGTAGGCGCGGCGCAGCAAGGCGCGGATGCGCGACAGGAGTTCGCGCAACTGGTACGGCTTCACCACGTAGTCGTCCGCGCCCAACTCGAAGCCGAGCACCTTGTCCACCTCTTCGTCGCGCGCCGTCAGCATCAGAATCGGTTGCCGGAATCCCTCCTGGCGAAGCTTGCGGCACAGGTCGAACCCGCTGGTATCGGGCAGCCGGATGTCGAGAATGATCAGATGCGGAGCCTGCCTGGCGACCAGTTGGTATCCGGCGGCGCCGTCCTCTCCCCACAGCACGCCGTAACCTTCCTGCTCCAGGGCGAAGCTGAGCCCCTTGGCAACCGCGGAGTCATCTTCGATCAGGACGATTCGTTCCTCGCTCATACCGGTCCCCCGCGCAAGCCCAGCGCCGCCGCGTTGCCGACACGCAGCGCCGCGGCCAGGTGGCGCGGCACCACGGCACGTACCCGGTAGCCTTCCGCACCCGCCTCCTGGCGCTCGATGTGCCCGGCCGCCCGCACCACGCCGAGCAGCGCCGACTTGCTGTACGGCACGTCGAACGCGACCCGTACGTGGCCCTCCGCCAGGCGCCGCCGCAGCGTCGCGCACAACTGCTCGACCCCCTCCCCGGTCACCGCGCTCACCGCAACCGCTCCCTCCAGGCCAAGCCGCAACGGCGAACCCGGTTCGACCAGGTCGATCTTGTTCAGGATCGGCATCCTGGGGATGTCACCGGCGCCGATCTGCGCCAGCACGTCCGTCACCGCCTCCTGCTGCTGCAGGTGGCTCGGATCGCTCGCATCCGCCACCATCAGCAACAGGTCGGCCTCGGTCACCTCCTCCAGCGTGGCGCGGAACGCGGCCACCAACTGGTGCGGCAGCTTCTGGATGAAACCGACCGTGTCGGTCAGCAGCGCCTGCCGCCCGGAGCCCAGGTCGATGCGCCGCGTGGTGGGGTCAAGGGTGGCGAACAGCCGGTCCGCGGCGTACACGTCGGCCCCGGTGAGCCGGTTCATCAGGCTGCTCTTGCCCGCGTTCGTGTAGCCGACCAGCGCCACCATGGTGCCGGCGGCGCGGTGGCGCTGCACCCGGCCGTGGCGCCGCTGCCGCGACAGCTGATCGATGCGCGCGCGCAGTGCGCCGAGCCGGCGGCGGATCTGGCGCCGGTCCACCTCGATCTGCGTCTCGCCCGGGCCGCGCAGGCCGACGCCGCCGCCCGCCCGCCCGCCCGCCTGCCTGGCCAGGTGCGTCCACAACCGGGTCAGGCGCGGCAACCGGTACTCCAACTGCGCCAGCTCGACCTGCAGCTTGCCTTCACGGCTGCGGGCGTGGCGGGCGAACACGTCCAGGATCAGCGCCGTGCGGTCGATCGCCAACAGGTCGTCGCCGAGGATCCGCTCCACGTTGCGGAGCTGTGACGGCGACAGTTCGTCATCGAACAGCACCACGTCGGCGCCGGCCGCGCGCGCCGCGCCCGCGACGGCCGCGATCTTTCCGGCGCCGATGTAGGTGCGCGGATCGGGCTGCCGGCGGCGCTGCCAGGCGCGCCCGGCCACGTGCAATCCGGCACTGTCCGCCAGCCGCGCCAGTTCGTCGAGACACTGCTGCACGTCCCACTCCGGCGCCCGCGCCACCAGGCTGGCCGGGGCGGTGCCGCCGCTGCGCTCGTCCGCCGGGGCGCCGCCCGCGCTCACCTGCAGGCCGACCAGGTACGCGCGCTGGCGCCGTACTCCGCGCGCCCCGCTCATGCGCCGGCGCCCTCCGGGCGCAGCCACGCGCTGCCGCATACCTGCACGCGGCGCCCCACCAGGCGCGCCAGCGCCGCACCGGTGCGCGCCGCGTCCGCATCGACCCGGCGCCGCTGTGCCGCGCTCCGGCGCCGGCATGCGGCCAGGTCGAGATTACCGGCGGTACCGGTGGCAGTGCGCCTCGCCAACGCCATCTCCGCCTCGACACTCAGATCATCTCGTTCAGCCGCACCGCCCTTCATACCGGTGGCGGTGCGCCTCGCCAACGCGGCCTGGGCGTCGCCGGGCAGATCGCCACCGTCACCCGCGGCCGCACCGGCGGCGGCCCGGTAGGCGTCGCGAAACGCCATGCCGCCGCGCACCAGCGCGAATGCGTGGTCGGTCGCGAACAACTCCGGCGTCAGCGCGCGTGCCAGGGCGTCCTCGTCCACCTGCAGCCGGTCCACGGTCAGGCGCATCACGCTGAGCTGGCCAGCCACCATCTCCAGCGCGTGCAGGTAGGGGCGCTTGGTTTCCTGCAGGTCGCGGTGGTAGCCGCTCGGCAGGTTGCGGACGATGCCCTTCACGGCGCCGGCGAACCCCGCCACGGTAGCCGACCGCGCCCGCACCAGCTCCAGGCCGTCCGGGTTGTGCTTGTGCGGCATGATGCTGCTGCCGGTACACAGCTCCACCGGCAACGTCACGTAGCCCAGCTCCGGCAGGGAGAACAGGATCAGGTCCTGGGCCAGGCGGCTCAGTGTCATCGCCACCTGGTCGAGGGCGTCCAGAGTGGCCGACTCCAGCTTGCCGCGGCTGTTGGCCGCCGCCAGCACGTTGTGCACCGGGCCGTCGCAGCCAAGCAGGTCCGCCACCTGATCGCGGTCGAGCGGCAGCGGCGCGCCGTAGCCGGCCGCCGACCCGAGCGGCGACCGGTTGGTCAGCCGGTAGCAGATCTCCAACAGGGCCAGGTCGTCGAGCAGCTCCTCGGCGAACGCCGCCGCCCACAACCCCAGGGTCGACGGCATCGCAACCTGCGTGTGGGTGCGCCCCGGCATACTGCGCCGCTCATGATCGGCGGCGAACGCCAGCAGCGAATCGGCCAGGTCGAGCACCAGGCCCTGCAGCGCCGCCAGCGCGTCGCGCCCGTACAGGCGCAGGGCGGCCATCACCTGGTCGTTGCGCGACCGGCCGGTGTGGATGCGCGCGCCGGCCGCGGTGTGCCGGGTCAGGAAGCGCTCCAGGGCGGTGTGGCCATCCTCGTCGGCGCGCTCAATGACGAACGCGCCCTGCTCCGCCTGTTCCAGCGCCGCCAGCAGGCCGCCGCGCAACTCCTCCAGGTCACCGGGCCCGATCACGTCGATGGCCGCCAGCATGGTCGCGTGCGCCAGCGAGGCGACGCAATCCGCCGCCACCAGGGCGCCGTCGAGCAGGTAGTCGTCGCCGACCGTGAACCGCTCGATCAGCGCATCCAGCGGTTCGCTCTTGTCCCAGAGCTTGCCGCCGGACGAGCTAGTCATGCACGCTAGCCATGCACCGCGGCCAGCGCTCCCGCGGCCACCAGGTTGAGCATTTTCTCGGTGGCCTGCGCCGCGGCCAGCACCTGGTCGCTGTGCACGCCCTTGGTGTTGAACACCTCGCCCGGGCGGTCGGGATAGTTCCAGGTGATGGAACACTGAACCAGCGCATCCGACTTGCCGCCGGGCGGAATGGACACGTTGTAGTCGGCCAGCCGCGGCAGCCTCAGGTTCAGCTTGCGCGCGATGCTGCGCACGGCGTTCATGAACGCGTCGTAGCCGCCGTCGCCCTGGTCGCTCGCCTCGTATTCGTCGAACTCGCCCGTGCCGTTGCGGCGCGCCAGCTTGATGGTGGCGACCGGCTTGAGGCCGATGCTCGACACGACGATGCAACGGCGCAGGATGAACTCGCGGTCGTGCGGCGTCTCCAGCACGTCGGAGATGATGAACGGCAGGTCGTCCTGGGTGATGGTCTGCTTGCGGTCCGCCAACTCCTTGATGCGCTCCAGCACCAGCCGCGATTGCTCGTCGTCGAGCACGATGCCGAGGTCCGCCAGGTTGAACTCCAGGCTGCGCTTGCCGCTCAGCTTGCCGAGCGCGTAGCGGCGCCGGCGGGCGAACCGCTCCGGCGACAACCGGCTGGCGTACAGATCCCCCTTGTGGTCGCCGTCGGCGTGGATGCCCGCGGTCTGCGTGAACACGTTGGGGCCGACGATCGGCTTGTTGAAGGACACCCGCCGCCCGGAGAACACCTCCACCCGCTCGCTGGCGGTGATCAGCTTGGTCTCGTCGATGTGCGTGC
Organism: Spirochaetia bacterium; assembly: GCA_965208575.1. GTDB lineage: Bacteria > Spirochaetota > Spirochaetia > SZUA-6 > Bin103 > Bin103. The sequence continues at coordinate 341,153 of CBDBOV010000006.1, forward strand.
GGCGCCCGAGAAAATCGTGGATGCCGACCACCACCTCGTCGAGCGGCGTGTTGCCGGCGCGCTCGCCCATGCCGTTGATGGTGCAATGCACGCAGGAAGCGCCGGCCTCCACGGCGGCCAGGGTATTCGCGGTCGCCACGCCGTAGTCGTCGTGGCCGTGAAAGTCGAAGCGCAGCCCGGGGTAGCGGCTCACCAGGCTGCCGACGAAGCCCCTGACCTGCGGGGGCGACAGCAGGCCCAGCGTGTCGGGCAGCATGATGCGCCACAGCCCCATGCCGGCGAGTTCGTCGAGCATCGCCAGCACGTAGTCGGGCGAGTCGAGCATGCCCCCCGACCAGTCCTCCAGGTAGATGTTGCAGCGCACGCCGTGGTCGCCGGCATACTCCACCGTGGCGCCGATGTCGGCGAAGTGTTCGGATGGCTGCTTGCCGAGCTGGGTGGTGACGTGGCGCAACGAGCCCTTGGCCAGCAGGTTCATCACCGTACAGCCCAGATCCCGTATCCAGTCCACCGAGCGGTGCACGTCGGTGAAGCCAAGTACTTCGATGGAGTCGGTTCGGCCCTGCTCCTGCGCCCAGGCGATCACCTCGCGCACCGCGCCGCGTTCGCCTTCGCTGACCAGTGCACTGGTCAACTCGACGTGGTCCACGCGCACGTCCTCGAGCAGCACCTTGGCGATGGCCAGCTTCTCGCCGGGCGTGTAGCTCACGTCCTGCATCTGCTCGCCGTCGCGCAGGGTGGTGTCCAGAACCTCGATGGCGGGCAGCAGACCGGCCTCGACCATGGCATCGGATCTCAACGGGCGGCCTCCGTGGCAACCGCCACAGCCCCATCAACCCAAACAAAATGGGCCGTGGGCGTGCAACCCACGGCCCGCTGCCGGCGCAAAGCGCCGTGGCACGGAGGCCGCGGGCAGCGGAGCCCCGGAATGCAACGAATGGCGGCTGTGATCGGTCTGGTCCGTGCCATGTCGGTCGTTTGCGAAACGATACCCTCGCCCAAGCGGTCGGTCAACCGGCCGGTCGCCGCGGGTGCGAACGCCGAAAGCGGTAGCAAATCATTGACTCTGAGGCGGAAAAAAGGTCTACCTACCCCACGACACCACACCATGGGGAGGTAGACCATGAATACGGAAGGACTTATAACGGCCGCCGAGGGCCTTGTCAAGGAGTTGCAAGGGCGCATCAACGGCGGCCGGATGGATCTCCAGGAGGCGGAAGCCAAGATCCTTGAGATGGTGAACTGGATCGGCGACGAGATGGTGCAGGAAGTGGTAGCCGGACTCGCGGAGCCGACATCCGCCAACCAGATCACGGTTGGCGGTGAGGTGGCAGTGTTCGAGCGGGTGCGTAACCTGCGGTTCATCAACCGCTTCGGCGAAGAAGTGGTGCACCCGCGGCGCTGCTACCGGTACCGGCACCGGAGCGGAGGCGTGGCGCCGCTGGATGTGAAGCTGGGGATCGACGGGTGCTTCGGATTCTCACCGCTGATGACGTACCTGATCTGCATGCTGGGCGCGGATGAGTCGTATGCCGGTGCAGCGGCAAAACTGGAGGCGATGCTCGGGTTCAAGGTGAGCTCGACGGCGGTGCAGCGCACTACCGAGAAGACGGGAGAGCGGATACCCGATACCCCCGACGATCTAATTGATGAGCAGCGTCAGCGGCAGCCATGTTCCCTGATGGTGGTCGAGGTAGACGGAACGACGAGCCCGCAGATCACGGAGCAGGAAGGGATTACTGGTCTTGCCAGCCTCCGGGCGCCGACCTGTTACAAGGAGTGCAACCTGATAGTCATCGAGAAGCACGATGATGGCAAGGTGATCGACCGCTGGACCGGAGGACGCTATGGACCACGCGGTGAGTTTGCCGGCTACGCCGAGCAGGCTGGACTGCGAATGGGCTTCCTGGACGCTCCACGAACGCTGTTCCTCGGTGATGGTGCACACCACAACTGGGAACTGCAGCAGACCCACTTCCCCGGCGCGATACCGATCCTGGACTACTACCACGCGGCTGAGCACCTCGCCGATTACTGCAAGCTGCTGTCTGCTACGCTACGCGATGCCGTCGAGCGCAGCTTGTCCACGATGATGTGGGAAGGCGAGGTGCTGCAGATGATCCACGAGATGAAGCGTTCACTGTCGAAGGTCACCGATACTGACGAAGCGTGGAAGCAGATCAACTACTTCACGAACAACCAGGACCGTATGGACTATGCCCGTTACCGCGATCTCGGGTGGCCGATCGGCAGTGGCTTGGTCGAAGGGCAGTGCAAATTGGTTGTCGGTCGACGCTTCAAGGGCAACGGGATGAGATGGCGACCGCACGACAACCGCTGCGTGCTACGCACCCGTCTGGCTCTGCTCAACGGCGACCTCAAGCGCTATTTCAGTCCTCCTGACGACTGCGAGATCAAAGCGGCCTGATCGTGTCAACCCCTGTTACCGCTTTTGGCATTGGCACCCGTCGCCGCGCACGCGGTTGACGTTCCGGAGGGCCGCTCGCTACGTTAGCTGCGTCGCTGACCGCGGTTGCGGCAGCGAACGAACAGTCCGAACTCACCACGCCGCGCTGGCGGCGTGTCACCGTTGCCTGGATCGCGCGTCGACCGGGACGACGTTGTCATTCTGAACGCCTTCCCGGCGCACCGTCTGCAACGGAGCGAGAGTACGACTGGTGGCAGAGGAACCGCCGTGGAACGCGACAAGGTCACCGTCCGTCACATCACCAAGCGCACCGGCAGCGCGCCGCGCCTGGCGATGATTACCGCCTACGACTTCTACAGCGCCCGCTTCGCCGACCGTGCCGGGGTGGACCTGATCCTGGTCGGAGACAGCCTCGGTTCGTTCATGCTCGGTTATCCCGGCACGGTGCCGGTCACCATGGAAGAGATGATCCACCACTGCCGTGCCGTGACCCGCGCCGTTCCCGCCGCCTTCGTGGTGGGCGATCTCCCGTTCGGCTCCTACCAGACTTGCACGCGCGATGCGGTGGCCAACGCCGTGCGCCTGGTCAAGGAGGGCGGCTGCGAGGCGGTCAAGCTGGAGGGCGGCGTGGAGCGCACCGAGGCGATCGCCGCCATCGTCGCCGCCGGTATCCCGGTGATGGGCCACGTCGGGCTCGGGCCGCAGTCGGAACACCGGCACGGCGGCTACCGGGTGCAGGGCCGCACGGCGGAAGTCGCCGGGCGGGTGCTGCGCGACGGCATCGCGGTTGCCGAGGCGGGCTGCTTCGCCATCGTGATCGAGGCGGTGCCGCGCAGGGTGGCGGAAGCGGTGACCAGCCGTGTGCCGGTAGCCACCATCGGCATCGGCGCCGGCCCCGCGTGCGACGGCCAGGTGCTGATCTACCATGAGGTGATCGGCATGCACACCGGTCAGGCGCCGCGCTACGTCAAGCAGTACGCGGCGGTCGGCGAGCAGATCAGCGCCGCCGTGACCCGCTATTGCAGCGAGGTGCGCGGCGGGAAGTTCCCGGACCGCGAGCACAGCTACCTCATGGAGCAGTCGGAGCTGAACCGTTTTCGCGAGCGCTCCGCCGAGCCGGGGTCACCGCCGGGTGAGCCGCTTCCGGCCCCGCGCTCCACCGGAGCGGAGCGCTAGATGCGCGTCGTATCCCGCGCCGACGACGTGCGCGCGGCACGGCGCGCCGTCACCGGTGTCGCCGGCCTGGTGCCCACGATGGGTGCCCTGCACGCCGGCCACATCGCGCTGGTGCGCGCCAGCCGCGCCGAGTGCGACCACACGGCGGTCAGCATATTCGTGAACCCGGCGCAGTTCGACGACCGCGACGACCTGGACGCGTACCCGCGCGACCTCGATCGCGACCTCGAACTGCTCGCACGGGAAGGCGTCGACCTGGTGTGGACTCCGCCGCCGCAAGAGGTGTATCCCGCCGGCTTTCAGACCTACGTGCACGTGCGCGACCTGTCACGGCCACTGGAGGGGGCCGCGCGCCACGATCACTTCACCGGCGTCGCCACGGTGGTCACCAAGCTGCTGCTGTTGTTCGCACCACGGCGCGCCTACTTCGGCCGCAAGGACGCGCAGCAGCTTGCCGTGGTGCGCCGACTGGCCGACGATCTCGGGCTGCCGGTCACCATCGTCGGCTGCCCCACCGTGCGCACCACGGACGGCCTCGCCCTGAGTTCCCGCAACGAACTGCTGAGCGACCGCGGCCGCCGGCGCGCCACGGCGTTGTACCGCGGCCTGTTGGCCGCCGGCGGTGCCTGGCTGGGCGGCGAACGGCGCCGCGAGTCGCTGCTCGGCCGGGCGCGCGAAGCGATCGTCGCCGCCGGCGTGGACCTGGAATACCTGAGCCTCGCCGATGCCGACAGCCTGCAGGAGCTGCCGGACGACGTCCACGCACCGCGCGCCTTGCTGTCGCTGGCCGCCCGCGTGGAAGGTGTGCGGCTCATCGACAATGTCATGTTGCCGGACGACGTGGCGCCGCACCCGGCACAGGGCGGCGCCGAATGCCCCGGTCACCTTCGTACCGGCGCCGTTCGCCCTTCCGGCGCCGATTGGGAACCTGCCGCATGCTGCTCGGTATCGACGTAGGCAACAGCAACATCGTCCTCGGCGTGTTCGACGGCGCCGAGTTGCGCGCGAGCTGGCGTATCCAGACGCGCATCCTGGCCACCTGCGAGGAGTACGAGGTGCTGGTCGGCGGGTTGCTCGCAGCCGCCCACCTCGACCCGTCGACGATCGACGGGGTGGCCCTGGCCAGCGTGGTCCCCCCGCTCACCGCCGCGTTCGCCGACCTGGCGCAGCGGATGTTCCACCGGCCGCCGCTGGTGGTGGACGCCGGCGTCAAGACCGGGGTGAAGGTGCGCTACGACAGCCCGCGCGACGTCGGCGCCGACCGCGTGGTCAACGCGGCGGCCGTGTGCAGCCACTACGGCACGCCGGCGTGCATCATCGACTTCGGCACCGGCACCACCTTCGACGCCATCAACGCGGCCGGCGAGTACCTGGGCGGGGCGATCGCGCCCGGACTGGAGATCTCCCTGCAGGCGCTGGCCGGGCGCACCGCGCGGTTGCCGAACGTGGAACTGAGGCCGCCGCCGGCGTCGATCGGGCGCAACACCGTGCATGCCATGCAGTCCGGACTGGTGTTCGGCTACGTCGCCCTGGTGGAAGGGATGGTGGAGCGGTTCCGCTCCGAGCTGGGGCCGGGCATGCGCGTCATCGGCACCGGTGGACTGGCCGACGTGATCGCCGGCGAGACCACGGTAATCGAACGGATCGATCCCTGGCTTACGCTGAAGGGGCTGCGCATCGTGTACGACCTCAACCGCGACCAGCCCCCGGACGCACCATCGCCAGGCTGGCGCGGAAACTCGGCACCAGGAACGGGAGCCATGGCATGAACGACTCATCGCACACCCGCGGCGGCGTGCTGGCCGGCGCCCGCGTCGTGGTCGGCGTTACCGGCAGCATCGCCGCCTACAAGGCGGCCGCACTGGTCAGCGCGCTGGTGCAGCACCGCGCTCGGGTCGACGTGATCCTCTCCGAAGCCGGCGCGCGCTTCGTGACCGCCGCCACCTTCGCCGCGCTGACGCCCGGCGAGGTGCACACCGGCATGTTCGCGCCGCGCGGCATACCGCACGTCGCGCTGGCGAACAACGCCGACCTCCTGGTGGTGGCCCCTGCCACCGCCAGGACCCTCGCCCGACTTGCGCACGGTACCGCCGACGACCTGCTCGCGCTCACCGCACTCGGCACCCGCGCACCGCTCCTGGTGGCGCCGGCGATGGAAGCGGAAATGTGGACCCACCCCGCGACCCGGCGCAACGTCGCACAGTTGCAGGCCGACGGCGTGGCGGTGGCCGGCCCGGTCAGCGGCCGCCATGCGTCCGGGGAGGGCGGCGCCGGCCGCATGCTGGAGCCGGATGCCCTGATCGGGCACATTCGCCGGCTCCTCGGCGCCGGCGGCGACCTGGCCGGCAAGCGCTGCCTGGTGACCGCCGGCGGCACCCGCGAGCCGCTCGATCCGGTGCGCGTCCTGGGCAACCGCTCGAGTGGCAAGATGGGCGCCGCCCTGGCGCGTGCGGCACGCGACCGCGGCGCCGCGGTAACCCTGGTCACCACCGCCGCGCCGCCGGTCGACGACGCCGGCTTCGACATCCGGCGCGTGGCGACCGCGGCCGAGATGCACGCCACCGTGATGGCCGACCTGCCCGGCCACGACCTGCTGCTGATGGCCGCCGCGGTCGCCGACTACCGTCCGGCGGCGCCGGCGCAGCGAAAGATCAAGAAGAGCGCCGGCGGCAGGCGTCTGACGCTCGACCTGGAGCGCACCGACGACATCATTGCCGCCGCTTCCGCACGGCGACGCTCCGCGGGCGCCGCCGCGCCGGTGATCGTCGCCTTCGCCGCGGAAACCGAACGGTTGGAGGAGCGCTCCCGCGACAAGCTGTCCGCCAAAGCCGTGGACATGGTGGTCGGCAACCTGGTCACCGGCGACGCCGGCAGCAGCGTGTTCGGGTCGGACCACAACGAGGTGCTGCTGGTGACGCCGGAGCAGCCCACCGTGGAACTGCCGCCCATGGCCAAGGAGCAGGTTGCCCACCACATCCTCGACGCTGCGCGGAAGCTGCTCGCAGGGTAGCCCGGACGCCCTTGGCAGCCGGTGGCGAAACACCGGCTGCATTGCGGCGATCAGGCTTTCGGGCGCTCCTCGGCGTCGTCCGCGGGATGCGCTTCCTCGTCCTTGCGCTCTTCCTCCGCCTGGCGGGCGCCGTCGCGCTGGCCCTTCTCGAATTCCTTCTTGGCGCGTCCCACCGAACGCGCGAAGCGCGGGATCGCGGAGGCGCCGAACAACACCAGCACCACCCCGCCGATAATGATCCACTCTGCGCCGCCTGGTATCATTGCTGTTCGCCTCCCTTCCTTTCGGTTTCGCCGCCGCGCGGCGCACCGGTAACTTCCGGTTGCTGTCCCGGACGTGCGCCGTTGTCGGCAATGGAATTCTCGCTGCCGTCCGGCATGCCGTCGACGGCGTGCTCGTCGTCCAGCTCGAACGGCTCCTGGAGCCGGCGCATGATGTAGCGCGACGACCCCGATACCCTGCCATACCACTGCCCCAGCTTGCCCATCACCTTCGGCAGCTCCTCGGGCCGGACGAACACCAGGAGCGCGATGCACAGCAGGGCGATCTCCCAGATGCCGAGGCCAAACACTACTCTGCCCCGAAGCCGAACAGCTTGGCCACCAGGATCGACAGGAAGAACATCGCCACCATCGGCACCGCCAGGCTCACCTGCGACACCACGTCCGGAGGCGTGACCACGGCCGACAAGGCGAAGATCAATACCACCGCGTAGCGGCTCGCGCGCAGCAGGGCGCGCCGCGTCACCGCTCCGGTCATCATCAGCACCACCAGCAGGATCGGCACCTGGAACACCAGCAGGAACACCAGCAGGAACTGGAACACGAAGAACACGTTGCGCCCGAAGTTCAGCAGCAGCCCCACGCCGGGCGGTGTGAAGCCGGAACTGACCAGGAAGCGCACCGACAGCGGAATCACGCTGTAGTAGCTGTAGAAGAACCCGATCAGCAGGAGCGCGAACGATGCCACCAGCGCCGCGGAGATCGCGCGCCGTTCGCGCAGCGTCAGGCCGGGAAAGATGAAGCGCACCACGTTGTACAAGTGCACCGGCAGCGAGAGCACCACGCCGGCGATCAGCGCCACCTTCACGCGCACCAGGAACCCTTCGAAAATGGTGTTGATGAACAGGTACGCCGCGCCGTCACCCTCCGTCGCGGTCAGGTCGGGCACTGCATCCAGCGGCCGCAGGAGAATGGCCAGCACCGGCTCGTAGAAGGCGTAACAGACGATCGCCGCCGCCAGCGCGGCCAGCAGCGAGATGAGCAACCGCCGCCGCAACTCGGCGGCATGCTGCAGGAAGGGCATGGTGCCCGGCGACCGCGTCATCGCCGGTGCCGGGTTCCGGACATCCCCGTGCCGGGCAAACGGGCGCCCACGGACCGGGAGCCGGCGGCCGGGAGCCGCGCACGGAACCAACCGCGGCGGCAAGCGTTCGGCGATGCAGGCCGGCGGCTGTCGCGCCGGCAACCGTGGCCGGAGGTCGGCGCGCGGCGCATGCGTACAAAGTTGCGGGACACCACCCTGGGTCTCAAGGTACCGCAATGTGGGCGTGCCGGCGAGCAGGGCGGCGGGCTGCGCCCGGCGAGCGCGCCGTGGCCGATCACCGTTCCGCGGCCGCCGCGGCCGCGCCGGTGGCACCGCCGGACGCATGCTCGGCAGCGTGAGCGGTACCATTGGCCGTGCCGGCGGCAGCGCTGCCGGCACCCGGCGAGGGCGGTTCCGGCAGCGGCGTGCCGCGCCGCTGCTGGTAGCGGTAGCAGGCGGCCAGCGCGGCCACCGCGCCCACCTGGAGCGCGCCGTAGGCGAGCAAACCGAGCAGCACGCCGTCGATGAAGCCGTACGAGTGCAACCCGACGCCAAGCAGGTTGATGCCGAACCACGCCATCATCACCACGATGATCAGGAGCGCACTCCCCGCCGCCATGCCGAACGGGCCAATCATCTTGCCCATCCGGGCGTGGAACAGGATCGCGCACCACAGCACGATCAACAGGGCGCCGTTCTCCTTCGGATCCCAGCCCCAGAACCTGCCCCACGACTGGTCCGCCCAGATGCCACCGAGCATGGTGCCCACGAACGAGAAGGTCAGGCCCAGCGCCAGCGTCCCGAACATGGTGCGATAGGTGTGCGCGAGCCGCTTGCCGTCGCGGCCGCCGCGCTCACCACGGCGGCCCTGCAGGATCGCCTGCACCATGTACACGTGGCCGATCAGCCCGGCCACGCAGCACGCCATGTAGCCGGTGGTGATCACCGTGACGTGGGTGGACAGCCAGAAGTTGGTGTCCAGCACCGCCTGCAGCACCGGCATGGTGTCCTCGGCCGCGAACTTGCCCGACAGCAGGAAGAACACGAAGCCGCCGGCCAGCCCGCTGAACACGCCGAGGTAGCGCTTGCGCAGGTATTCCATCACCAGGCCGCACACCACCGCGCCCCAGCCCACGAACACGAACGTCTCGAACAGGTTGGTGACCGGCGGCCGGTCGGTGATCAGGATGCGCAGCACCAGCCCGAAGGTGTGCGGGAGCAGGCCGACCAGCAGCAGGACGACGCTCGCCCGGTACAGCCACTTCCGAAAGCCCAGGAACGACAGCCCGAGCAGCAGCAGCCCGGCCCCGTACGCCACCCGCGCCGCCAGGTAGGGGTTGCTGCGGTTGTACAGGATCTCCAGCTCCGGGTTCTTGATATCCAGTTCGGCCGCCGTACGGCGCTGCACCGAGTCGTTGAACTGGCGCGCCGCCAGGCCGAAGCGCAGGTCGCGCCCTTCGATGTAGGCGACCTGCAGGTCGCGCAGCGCCAGCAACTCGGTTTCCAGCGCGCGCCGCCGCTCCGTGCCCAGGCCCGCCGTCCACTGCCCGTCGAGCGCCTGCCACGGCGTGAGCCACCGCACGCCGCGGCCGACGCCGCCCACCGGCACGACCGCCAGCGGCAGGCCGACGAAGTTGCCCTGCCACGCCGCCAGGCTCTGGCCGAGCCGCAGCAGCAGCCCGTCGCCGCGGCTGAACGCACCGCCGGCCGCGTGCGCCAGCCCGGCGGCCGTGGCCGCCTCGCGCAATTCGGCGCGGCGCAGGGCAATGTCCAGGTAACTGTAGGTGCCGGTGCCGGGCAGCCCAAGCAGTTCCGCGACCCCCGCATCGTCGACCTGAAAATCGCGGTGCGGATAGGTGAACGCGAACGACGAGAGCAGGTTCGCGTACAGGCCGACGTTGTTCCACAGCCTGAGGATCTCGCGCTCCACGATGGTGCGGTTGTCCTCGCTGATGGCGCCGGCGTCTTCGGCCAACCGCTCCAGCTCGTCCAGCCCCGGGAGCAGAAACGACAGGCTGTAGCGGTCGCGACCGCGCGACGGCAGCCCCATCGCGTCGATCACCTCCGGGTTGTCCACCACGAATATGTCGTCGTCGTGCGTCTCGTTGGGAGTGAACAGCACGCGCGCCAGCCACTCGATCGCCGGGCGCCGGTCGTAGCTGCGCCGGCCGGACAGCCGCAACAGCGTGAAGCGCGCATAGCTGTCGAGCGGCATCGTCCGCCCCCCCTCCACCACGACGATGCGCTGCAGCGGACCGAGGTCGGCGACGCGCAGCTCGCCGGGCGCGAACGCTCCGGGCGCGGCGCCGCCCTGTTCCTGAGCGCCGGCCACCGCCGCCGCCAGCAGCAGGAACGCGCTCACCGTCGCCGTGCAGCACGGCGGGCATACGGCACGCTGCCGCCGGCGGGTGGCGGACGGACCCTCAGACACCGTTTCCTCCTCCCCGCGGTCCGGTGCGCACGCGCCGGCGCAACGCCAGGGTCTGGATGAAGTGAACGACAAGCCCGAGTCCTACCACCAGGGTGCCGACGTACGGCACCACGCGGCTGCGGTTGTGCACCACCGCCAGCGTCGACGTCTCGCGACCGGTGGCGTCGATCGCGTACGACGCCTGGTAGAAGGTATACCCGGCATGGCGCAACGGATGATTCATGGCGATGCGCGCGCTGCGGGTGAACTGCGCAGTGCTCACGGTAACGTCGCTCTCGAAGCTGCGCGGCGTGTCCGAGTTGGGATGGAATTCGGCGCGGAAGTCGTCGAGCCTGACGATCAGCGGCATCACGTAGTGCTTGCGCCGCAGCGACAGAGCCAACCGGCCGCCCGCCACCGGCAGCGACGCCGGCGCCACGTCGGCGCCGTACAGCAGCACGTCGGCGCTGCCGCCGCGGTGCTCCGCGGTCAGCAGCACGCCGGGAAAGTTCTCCTGCGGGTCGGGCGACACCCGCGCCTCCTCCAGGCTCTCGATACCGGAACCGTTGATCCAGCGCGCGCGGGCGCCGCCGGCGCGGCTGAATGCCTGCGCGTTGGCAAAGTAGCGCTGCGGGCGCAGTTCCAGGCCGTAGCGCGCAAGACTGACCGTGCGGCCGGCGGCCAATTCGGCGGCGTCCACGGCGGTCACGCGGCGCGTTTCGGCGGCCGGATCCCACACCGCCACTTCCCAGTCGAAGTAGTCGGTGGTCACGTTGCCGCCCTCGCCTTCGAGCAGCGACAGGAACGACTCCTGCGCGAAGTACTGCGTGAAGAACATGCCGAAGAACAGCGCGAACAGGCCGCCGTGGATGATCAGGATGCCGACCCGCTTCACCGTGTAGGCGAACCGGTAGATGGTGGCCGCCACCAGGTTCACGAACAGCACCCAGAGCACGAGTTGCGCTCCCGGCAGCGGCACGAACCCGGCCGCGAGCGTGAAGAACGACTCGAAGTACTTCTTCTGCGCCGAGTAGATGCCGTTGTCGATCTGGTGGATGGTGCCCAGGAAGGTGAGCACGAACAGCAACAGGAGACACACCACCGTCACCCGCAGGTCGATCAGCAGGCGCACCACCGGGTAGCGCTTGATGGCGGCGGCCAACATCAGCGGACCCTCCCGCCCTGCGCCGGGGACGAAGGAATCACGACGTACCGCCGGCGGCGAGGCCGAGACTGGCAACCAGGCTCATGAAGTCGGCACGCGCGGTGGCGACCAACGCTCCGTCTCCCGACATCTTCACGAACAGCGTCTGGTCGAGCACCGGTCCGACCGCGGCCAGCATCGAATCTCCGCTCGGCGCCTCCAGGCGCGTAAAGTCGTACACGGTCAGACGCATCCCGTCACGGGCGGCAACCGGTTCGCCCTCCGCGAGAAACTGCGCCAGCTCCTCCCCGGTGAGCTGCAGCCCGAGTTGATCGAGCCAGCGAATGACGTTCGCCTCCACGCCGCCGGCCGGTCCGCCGAGCATCACCACGGTGGTTTCGACGCTCCGGTCGCCCTGCACGAGACGGAACGCGGCCAGCCGGATGCCGTCACGGGGCAACTCCTGCCATGCCGGCGGTGTCTGCCACACCAGTGGGGCGGGTGGGCCGCCGGCGGCGCCGCTGCCGTCGAAGGCCGCCTCCACCGGCGACGGCTTGATCACCACCTCGTCATACTCGCGCACCTCGGGCTCGCGCGAGCACGCGGCCAGGACAGCGATGGCGAGAATCCCGAACGCGCAGACAGGTGGTTGTCGTCGGCGAAACACGCTGGCTACCGCGCGCCGGCGAGGTTACGGTGTGACGTCGACCAGGCGGGTTACCGAACGTACCTCCGGCAACGGCACCAGCACCTGATCGAGTTCCTTCCACTGGCCGAAGCGGGCGGCGGTCTGCACGTACTGTTCCTTCGATACGCCGTTTGCCCCGTCACGGTGACGCGCGACGTCGAGCAACACGATGCCGTCGCCGCGCTGCTCGAAGAAGCGGCCGATATAGAGGTCGGCGCCGGCGGTATCCACCACCACCGTGATGCCGTGCAAGTCGCCCTTGTCCGCGTGCCGGGCGGGCCGGGGTGCGCCGCCTGTCATGGTGCTCCCCTCACACCGGGCATTGCCGTGTCATCCGCGACACCTGCGGCAATCCACCGGCAGCGGGTCGGGTCAGTTGGCGAAGTGTTCGTCGAACGCCTCGGTCAGGTCGGCCGCGATCACCTGCGGCGGACGCCCCTCGATCTGATGGCGCGGGTACATGAACACCAGTTCGCCGTCGCGGAACAGCGCGACCGACGGACTGCTCGGCGGAATGTGGGCGAAGTAGCCGCGCGCCTTGGCGGTCGCCTCGAGGTCCTGGCCGGCGAACACGGTGGCGACGCGATCCGGGGTCACCTGGTGGCGCAGGGCCATCCTGATGCCGGGGCGCGCGCTGCCGGCCGCACAGCCGCAGACGGAGTTGATCACGAGCATCGCGGACCCGCTCTGGTCGGTCATGAACCGGTCCACGTCGGCGGCGGTTTCCAACTCTTCGATACCCGCCGCGGTGAGTTCATCGCGCATCGGTTGCACGAGCACAGGGTCGTAAGGCATGCGGCTAACATAGTTGCCGCGAAGAAGTCCCGTCAAGGCTCATCGGCGAGTGTCTCCCGAGCGTGCGCTCTGCGCCGCCTGGATGTCGCGCGGCCAGTGACTCTTGATGTACGCCAGGACCGCCCAGATGTCGCCGTCGCTCAGAATGTCGGCGTACACCGGCATGCCGCTCTTGAACCCGGCGCCGGCCACGAACGCGCTGCCGTACTTGGTGACGTCGAACAGCATCTGGTCGGAGTGGTGCCACGTGTGGCCGGTCACGTCGTGCGGCGGCGCCGGCAGGGTGCCGTCCTCCTTCGGCTGCCGCCAGTTCGGCTGCCCTTCCAGGCGCGTGCCGTGGCACGCCGCGCAGTTCTGCTGGTACACGATCCGGCCTCGCGCAACCAGTTCCGGGTCGCCGGCGTCCGCCCGGTCAGGTTCGCGGTCCTGGCGCAGGAAATACCCGCCAGCGGCGAGCACGGCAGCCGCGGCGAGCGCGGCGATCGCGACCGTAGTAAGGATGCGCCCATTCATGACTGCTTGAGATACCTGACCCCCGTGGGGTATTATACCGGCATCGCGAAGACTTGTCAGGAGGGAGAAGTGACCCAACCAAATGGCCGAACGAGCCTCGGCACGGTACGTCGCGGCCCACACCCGGCGGACGAAACCGCGCTGCGCCGCCTGCGCAGCATCGAGGGACAGGTCACCGGCATTCGCCGCATGGTCGCGGAGGAACGCTACTGCATCGACATTCTGACTCAGATCTCGGCCGTGCGGGCGGCGCTCAACGGCCTCGGCCTGCACGTGCTGAAGCGTCACCTCGACCATTGCGTTGCCGATGCGGCGCGCGATGACGGGCAGGAACTGCCGCGAGTGGTCGAGGAACTGAAAACGGTGTTGGCCCGCAGCAGCATCTGAACATGGCGAACATCGACCCCGTCTGCGGTATGACGGTGGCCCCGGACGGCCCGCATCGCGTGCATTACGGCGGTACCACGTACCGGTTCTGCTCGGCGGGCTGCCGGGCCCGGTTCAACGACGACCCGGAGCGGTTCCTGGCCGCACCGGACGGCGCACACGGCGCACACGGCGCACACGACCACCACGACCACCACGATCACCACGACCACCACGACCACCACGACCGCCACGACCACGGCGACCGTGACGCTGACGCGCGGCACCACGAGCACCACGGGCATGGCCGGCACCACCATGACCACGACCACGGCGCCCATGAGCACGGCGCCGCGCACGCGCACGCCGGCCACCGCCACGGGCCGCACTCCCGCTCAGGTGCGCACGCCGCCGGTGCGGGCGCGGGCGGCGACGGCCAGGCGCGGTACACCTGCCCAATGCACCCGGAGGTGGACGAACCGCGGCCCGGCGCCTGCCCCGCGTGCGGCATGGCGCTGGAACCGCGCACCGTCTCCGCGGCACCCGAAGACGATGGCGAACTGCGCACCATGACGCGCCGCCTGGCGGTGAGCGCGCTGCTCACGGCTCCGCTGGTGATTCTGCCGTTCACCTCGCTTGCCGCCGTGCCGGCGTTCGGCTGGCTGCAACTGGCGATCGCCAGCCCGGTGGTACTCTGGGGCGCCGCACCCTTCTTCCGGCGCGGCTGGGATTCGGTGGCCCACCGCAGCCTGAACATGTTCACCCTGATCGGCCTGGGGGTTGGAGTTGCCTACCTGTACAGCGTGGCGGCGACCATCGCGCCCGGCGTGTTCCGGACCGCGGCCACCGGCGCCGGGGCAACCATCGCCCTGTACTACTTCGAGAGCGCCGCCGTCATCACCACGCTCGTGCTGCTCGGGCAGGTGATGGAGCTGCGCGCCAGGCGGCGCACCGGGGCGGCGCTGCGGCTGTTGCTGGAACTGACTCCACCGAGCGCGCATCTGGTCGACGAGCACGACGCCGAACGCGACGTGCCGCTGGAGGCGGTCGTGGTCGGCAACCGGCTGCGCGTGCGGCCCGGCGAGAAGGTGCCCGTGGACGGAACGGTGGCGACCGGAAGCAGCGCGGTCGACGAGGGAATGGTTACCGGCGAAGCCACGCCGGTCGTCAAGCAGCCTGGTGACGCGGTGATCGGGGGCACGGTGAACGGCGCCGGAGCGCTGGTCATCCGCGCCGAGAAGGTGGGCGCCGACACGCTGCTCGCGCGCATCGTGCAGATGGTCGCGGACGCCCAGCGCAGCCGCGCGCCAAGTCAGCGCATCGCCGACGCCGTCTCGGCCGTGTTCGTACCCGCCGTTATCGCCATTGCCGCGGTCACCTTCGTCGCCTGGCTGGCGCTCGGCCCCGCCCCCGGCCTCACCCTGGCGCTGCTCAACGCCGTGTCCGTACTCATCATCGCCTGCCCGTGTGCGCTCGGACTCGCCACCCCCATGTCGATCATGGTGGCTACCGGCCGCGGCGCCACGCTTGGCGTCCTGTTCCGGGACGCCGCCGCCATCGAGTCGCTGAGCACGGTGGACACCCTGCTGGTGGACAAGACCGGCACCCTCACCGAGGGCCGACCGCGCGTGCGGACCGTGATCCCTGCGCCCGGCACTACCGAGCACGACCTGATCGCCGCGGCCTCGGCGGTGGCGCTTGCGAGCGAACACCCGCTCTCCGCGGCCGTCGTATCGCTGGCGCGGGAACGCGGCATTCAGGTCCCTGCCGCCACCGACTTCGTCTCCTTCGTGGGCCTCGGCGTCTCCGGTACCGTCGCCGGCTGCGACACGCTGCTCGGCAAGGCATCGCTTCTGGAACGGCACGGAATAGACGCCGGCATGCTCGCCGCGCAGGCCGACATCCTGCGCGGCGGCGGCCAGACCGTGGTCTTCGCCGCCGTCGCGGGCCGCGTGGCGGGAGCGTTCGCGATCGCCGACCCGGTGCGGAGCACCACCGCAGATGCAATCGCCCGGTTGCAGGCAGCCGGCGTCGACCTGGTGATGGCCACCGGCGACAACCGCACCACCGCGCACGCCGTGGCCCGCGGCCTGAACATCGGGACCGTGATCGCCGAGGCGTTGCCGGAACGGAAGATGGCCGAAGTGCAGCGCCTGCAGCATGCCGGCCACGTCGTAGCGATGGCCGGCGACGGCATCAATGACGCACCGGCGCTGGCGCAGGCGGATGTGGGCATCGCCATGGGTACCGGTACCGACGTCGCGATGGAGAGCGCCGACATCACCCTGGTCCGCGGCGACCTGCGCGCCATCGCCGACGCCGGGAGGCTGAGCGCCGCCACCCGCCGAAACATCCGCCAGAACCTGCTCCTGGCATTCCTCTACAACAGCCTCGCCATCCCGGTGGCGGCCGGCGTCCTGTTTCCGCTGTTCGGGATACTGCTGAGCCCGATGATGGCCGCCGCCGCCATGAGCCTGAGCTCGGTATCGGTGATCGGCAACGCACTGCGGTTACGCCGCGTGCAGATGTGATTCGTGCTAGCGCCGCGCCCGCGCGCCGATAACGATGGCGGCCGCCAGCAGCACCAGGTTCTTGATGACGTACTGCCCTTCGAGCGTCAGGACGAACGGCGGGCGCGCGAACACGGCGGCAGGGTTCAGCACGATCGGCGACATCGCTCCGAGCATCTGGAGATACATCAGCGCCACCGTTACGCGCACGAAACGGCCGGTCACGAAGCCGAGACCGATCACGATCTCCCAGCATCCGACGAACGGCACGAACAGCGCCGCCGGCAGGAACGGATAGGTCGAGACGATCAGGCCGGCGGCCGGACTGGCCTCCGGAACCAGCTTGAGCGCGCCGAACCATACGAACACCACGCCGACCGCCACGCGCAGAAGCAGGACGCCACGGCGGTCCATCCAGGCGGTCAGGTTGCGATCGAGCGGTTGCAACCAGGGTGGCACGCGATTGCGCGTGTCCATCCCCTACCTCGCCTGCCGGCAGCCGGTGGTGGAACCCGGCGGCGCGCCTGGAGCGGCGCGGCGGGGTGGATCGCCGCATTTCGGCAGCCGGTGTTTCGCCACGGCTGCCGGCGCTAGATGCCGACCGCGGCGGATGCCGCGGCCACCGGAATCAACCCGGTGTCGACCGTGGCCGCCGATGCCGCCTCCCGCGCCGGGGTACCGTGCGAGGCATCCTCCGCCGGCACGCTTCCGAAGCGGCGCTCGCGGCCGCGGAACGCGGCAATCGCCGCGTGCAGCTCGCGCCTCCCGAAGTCGGGCCACATCACCTCGGTGAAGTACAGCTCCGCGTAGGCGCCCTCCCACAGCAGGAAGTCGCTCAGCCGGCACTCGCCGCCGGTGCGAATGATCAGGTCCACGTCGCCTGCCGGCAGACACTCGCATGGCTGGTTCGACACCAGTTGGCCGAACGCCCTCCGGCGTTCCTCGCCGGACGCGGTGAGTTCGCCGACCCGTTCGGCGGCGGCGAGAATCGCGTCGCGCGCCGAGTAGTCGATCGCCAGGCGCAGCAGCAGACGCTCGCCGCCCCCGGTAGCGCGTTCGGCCGCGTCGATTGCGGTACGCAGGTTGTCGCCGAGCCGGTCGCGCCGGCCGATCACCTGGATGCGCACCCCATTGGCAACGCACTCGTCGATCTCGCTGTGCAAATGACGCTCGAACAGACGCAGCAGCAGGCGCACCTCGCGTTCCGGCCGCTTCCAGTTGTCGGTGGAGAACGCGTACAGGGTCAGCACGCGCACACCGAGATCGGGCGCGGCGCGCACGCAGGCCCGCACCGCCCGCGCACCGACGCGATGACCGGCATAGCGGCCCCTCCCCT
Organism: Spirochaetia bacterium; assembly: GCA_965208575.1. Taxonomy (GTDB): domain Bacteria; phylum Spirochaetota; class Spirochaetia; order SZUA-6; family Bin103; genus Bin103. The sequence goes on from CBDBOV010000006.1 coordinate 358,834, forward strand.
GGCGCGCCGCCCAGCGTCCGTTGCCATCCATGATGATGCCGACGTGCAGCCCGTCCGGCGCCTTCATCGGACACCCCCTTTCATCGCCGCAATCAAGCTCTCCATGTACGCCAGGTAGCCCTGCAGCGCGCGCCGCCCGGCCGCGGTGAGCCGATAGGTGGTGTGTGGTACGCGTCCGTCGAACGACTTGGTCGTCCGCACGTAGCGGGCATCCTCCAGCTTGCGCGCGTGCACGCTCAGGTTGCCGTCGGTTGCGCTCAGCAAGCGCTTCAACTGACTGAAGCTGACCGTGTCCACCACGGCCAGCGTGCTCATGATCGCCAGCCTCGTACGCTCGTGGATGAGCCGGTCCAGCGCAGGCTCCGACGGCATGGTGAGGCCCTGAATCGCCTCGCGCAACTGACCCTGCGGCAACGGCGCGCCTACCATCCGGTCAGCCGCCATGACGATGCGCCAGGTAGGCGCCGAAACCGACGTGCAGCGCGCCGAAACCGACGGCCATGAACAGGTTCGCCAACTGCGACGGCGCCAGCAGCGCCACGCCGCCGAGCAGCAGGAAACAACCGCCCATCAGCGACACCGCCCGCACCGAAAACGCCCCTCCGGTAAGCGCGGCCAGTCCGTACAGGATCAGCCACATGCCCGGCAGCAGGTGCGTTACCCCGTGCGCCGCGAAGGCAAGCGTAATGACGATGCCGGCAGCGATCGGCGGCGAGAAGCTGAACAGGAACGCCTGTCCCGACGGTGACGCGACCGGCACATTGACCGAACGTGCCTTGCGGTACATGGTAACGAGGCCTACACAGACGGCGAGCACCGCGTCGCCCACCCAGATCGGCAGCCACAGGCGAGCGGGCGCCAGCGTTGCCAGACCCGCGGCGGCAATCGCGGTGGCGCCCATGATCACCAGTCCTACCCCCGGCACCGCGTGAAAGCGGTTGGCTCGCTCCATGGCGTGGCGAATGAACTGCAGATCGTCCGCGGCACGGTGCTCGTCCGCGGCGCGGTGTGGCCGCTGCGACAGCATACTCAGCATGTGCATCGATAGTAGCCGGCCAGCTCCCACTGAGTCAAGTACTTTGCAGTACAGAGTACCAGCCACCGATGAGGCTGACGCAACGCAACGGACTCCATTAGACTGGCGACGAGTCACGCCAAGGAGAACAGCACGATGCCCTTCCAATGGAACACCACCGAGCCGACCAACCGCATGCGCACGGCGCTGCCCCGCGTCGGCATCCGGCCGGCAATCGACGGCCGCCGCAAGGGGGTGCGCGAGTCGCTCGAACAGGTCACGATGCGGCAGGCGCGCAACGTTGCCGCCCTGATCAGCGACAACCTCCGTCATTCCTGCGGCCTGCCGGTCGAGTGCGTGGTGGCGGACACCTGCATCGGCGGAGCGGCCGAGGCGGCCGCCTGCGCCGAGCAGTTTCGCCGCGCCGGCGTCGGCGTGTCGCTCACCGTCACGCCGTGCTGGTGCTACGGAGCAGAGACCATGGACATGGACCGGTCGCTGCCCAAGGCGGTGTGGGGCTTCAACGGCACCGAGCGGCCCGGCGCGGTGTACCTGGCCGCGGTGCTCGCCGCGCACGCCCAGAAGGGAGTGCCGGCATTCGGCATCTACGGGCGCGACGTACAGGACGCAGACGACACCACCATTCCCGCTGACGTACGCCACAAGATCCTGGCCTTCGTGCGCGCAGCGGTCGCCGCGGCGACCATGAAGGACACCTCCTACCTGGCGATGGGCGGCGTGTCGATGGGTATCGGCGGCTCGATCGTCGACCCCGGCTTCCTGGAGAGCTACCTCGGAATGCGCTACGAGATGGTGGACATGACCGAATTCGTGCGCCGCATCGACGAGAACATATTCGACGCCGACGAATTGGCGCGCGCCCGCACGTGGGCGGCCGAGTTCTGCCGCCGCGGTCCCGACACCAATCCGGAACAGCAGCGGCTGCCCGCGGCGCGCCACGAACAGGACTGGGACTATTGCCTGAAGATGGCCCTGATCGGCCGCGACCTGATGGTCGGCAACCCGCGCCTCGCCGAGTTGGGCTACGGGGAGGAGGCGCTCGGACACAACGCGCTCGCGGCCGGGTTTCAGGGCCAGCGGCAGTGGACCGATCACTTGCCCAACGGCGACCTGCTGGAAACGCTGCTGAACACCTCGTTCGACTGGAACGGCATCCGCCAGCCCTACATGATGGCGACCGAGAACGACTACCTGAACGGCGTGACCATGCTGTTCGGCCATCTGCTGACCGGCACCGCGCAGGTCTTCGCCGATGTGCGCACCTACTGGAGTGCCGCGGCGATGCAGCGCGTCACCGGCACTCGTCCCGAGGGGCTCGCGGAACAGGGCGTGCTGCACCTGATCAACTCCGGTTCCGCGGCGCTCGACGGCACCGGCCGCCAGCAGTGCGACGGCCGGCCGGCCATGAAGGCCTACTGGGAGATCAGCGGCGACGAAGCCGAGTCGTGTCTGGCCGCCACCCGCTTCTGTCCCGCGGTCCTGGAGTACTTCCGCGGCGGCGGCTACTCCACCGAGTTCGAAACGGCCGGCGGCATGCCGGTCACGATTTCACGCATCAACCTGGTCGCCGGCCTCGGCCCGGCGCTGCAGATCGCGGAGGGACACACGGTATCGTTGCCGCCGCAGATCGGCGCACCGCTCATCGAGCGCACCAATCCGACTTGGCCTACGACCTGGTTCGCGCCCAACCTGACCGGCTCCGGACCGTTCGCGGACACCTACACCGTGATGGACAACTGGGGAGCCAACCACTGCGTGATCTCGTACGGCCACGTCGGCAGCGACCTCATTACCCTCGCTTCCATCCTGCGCATCCCGGTGTGCATGCACAACGTCGCCGACGCCCAGGTGTTCCGCCCCCGCGCCTGGAGCCTGTTCGGCCCGGCCACCGACTACGGCACCGACTACCGCGCCTGCTCCAACTTCGGCCCCCTCTACCGTTAGACCGGGCACACCGGGCTCGACAGTGCTGTTTGGCGATAGCCAAACTGCGGTTGTTGGCCGCAGGCCAACGCCATGTTCGGCCCAGCCGCCGACTACGGCACCGACTACCGCGCCTGCTCCAACTTCGGCCCCCTGTACCGGTAACACGCACCCGCAGCCGTGCAGTTTGGCGAACGCCAAACTGCGGTTGTTGGCCGTCAGGCCAACGCCAACGCCGCTTACGACGATTCGCCGTCCGCCGGCGGGTTCGGCGGCGGCACGGGGGCGAGCACGTCGGTCGCCCCCATCTGGCGCGCGCGCCGCTCCCATCGTCGCCTCGCCAGCTTCTGCATGTCGATCTCGACGTCCGACTCGTCGACGATCTCGCTGCCGAGCAGCGACTCCACCACGTCCTCCATGGTAACGATGCCGGCCATGCCGCCGTACTGGTCCACCAGCACGGCGATGTGCTGGCGCTCGTCGAGAAACTGCGCGAACACCTCGCGCAGGGGCTGCGTCTCCGGCACCAGGGTGATGCTGCGTTGCAACTCCGCCAACCGCCGTTCCGTGTGCCCCTGCGCAGCGCTGAGCAGCAGGTCGCTCTTCAGGACGTACCCGGTTACCGTCTCGATGCTGTCCGCGTAGGTGGGAATACGCGAGAACGTCAGCCCGTTGCGGTCGTCAAGCAACTCCTGAACCGTCGCCTGCTCCGGGAACGCCACCACCACGGTGCGCGGCGTCATGATCTCCCGCACGCGCATTGAGCCGAACCGGATGACATTCTGCAGCACGCGGGACTCGCTGTCCTGCACCACGCCCTCCTGCTTGCCGAGTTCCGGAAGGGCCCGGAGTTCCTCCGGACTGACCCGTGCCGGCCGGCGCCCGCGCTGCACCATGCGGCGCAATCCCCCGCCCGCCCACACGAACGGATACATCACGTAGATCAGGAATTGCGTGGTCCGCGTCGCCGCCGGCGCCAGTCCGCGCCAATAGGTCGCGCCGATGGTCTTGGGAATGATCTCGGAAAAAAACAGCACCAGCAGGGTCAAACCCGCCGAGATCAAGCCCACCGAGCCGCTGCCGAACAGGACCGCCGCCTGCGCGCCCACGCCGGTGGCGCCGGCGGTGTTGGCAATGGTGTTGAGCGCCAGAATCGCCGCCAGCGGCCGCTGGGCGTCGCGCTTGTAGCTGGCCAGCAGGTTGCCGACCGCGCGCCGCTTCTTGCTGATGGCGACCACGTAACTGGGCGTCACGGAGAGAATCACCGCCTCCAGGATGGAGCACAGGAAGGAGAACCCGAGGGTCCCTGCCAGGAGCAGAATGAGCAACAGCATGGTACTCGGGGCTAGCCTCCGAACACCTCGTCGCGCATGGCGCTCAGGTAGCGGTCGGCGATCAGCCGCAACGGCTTCACCGCCAGGGAGAAGTTCTCACTCAGCGCGTTCAGGGTATCGCCCAGCTCGTGATGGGTCGCGTGCCGGTGGCCGGCGGCAAGGGAGTAGAACAGGGTGCCCTGCTCCCTCCAGGTCGCGGCGCTGTAACCCCACACCCGATCGGCCGAGAACACTCCGCAAGCGAACAGGCAAAGGTCGGCGATGTGGCAGTACAGGTCGAAGCGATGCTCCTCGTCGATTGCCCTGCAGAAGCGGATCAGGCTGCGCAGGTCGAGGTCATTGACCCGCATGGCGCGCGGCTTGCCGTCGGGACGGCGCGCCACCACCATGCGCTGCTCGCTCTTCACGAAGCCGGCAAGCACGGCAACGAGGTAGTCGCGGATCTGCTCCGGCTGCAGGAACGCGCACACCTCGGCGCTGTCGAACACCGGCATGGTGATGTCGCCGTCCCGCTCGAGGGTATAGCCCTGGTCCCGCAGGTCCTTCAGGGCACGCAGGAGCAGCACGGTAAAGAACAGGTTGCCGGAGACATTGATGAACGCCTCCTCGGAGTCGAGCAGGGCGTGGAACACGCGGTCGTCGGCGAGCACCGCCTCGCGAATGTCGCGGTCTTCGCGCACCGCTCGGGCCAAAGAGGCCCGGTCGCGGGTGTCGGTGGCAAGCGAGTCCATGATGTAATCAAGGTCGCCCTCGGAAAACGTCGCCGTTTGCGGATGTGCCAACCTGTACCTGAACAGCCATTATCTGGCTGCTGCGCCGACCATGATAAGCGTGCGCCGCCGGAAGCGCAACGGGCGTTGCCAGGGCCAACCAGGGCCAGGCAGGACAGGCGGAGCGCACCGGGCGAGCCGCTCGGCCGCAGCGCCGCCGGCTTGCCGGCTCGCCCTCCGCGCTGACCCGCACCTCATTCGCCCGTATACTCGTGCCCGTGAGTCTGCAATCGGCCGTCCTATCGACCCATCCGCTCGATTCGTTCGACCGCGCCGAGCGGCGTGCGGCCGTGCTCCGCCGCGCCGCCACCATGCCGCCGCCGGTGGCGCCGAACAGCAGCGCGCCGGTCAACATGCACCTGCACACCTTTTTCTCGTTCAACATTGCCGGCTTCTCGCCGAGCCACGTGGCCGTGCGGGCGCGCGAGTGGGGCCTGTACGCGGCCGCTACCACCGACTTCGACGTGCTCGACGCCGCGGACGAGTTTCTCGATGCCGCCTCGGTGCTCGGTCTGCGCGCCGCCGCGCACATCGAGACGCGCGTGTACGCGCCGGAATTCGCCGCCGCGGAAACCAACTCCCCCGGTGAGCCCGGCATCTGTTACGTGATGGGTGCCGCCTTCCCCCGCACGCCGCACCCGGACATGCCCACCTTTGCGATGGCGCGGGAGTTGTGCGCGCGGGCGGCGGCGCGCAACGCGGACGTCGTCGACCGGATCAACGCGCTGCTGCCGGACATCGCCGTCTCCTACGAACAGGATGTCGCCGGCGCGACGCCGGGATACAGCCCTACCGAGCGCCACATCGTGCGCGCCTACCTGGCGCGTGCGGCGCAGGCGTTTCCCGATACCCAGGAGCGAGCTTCGTTCTGGGGCGGTGTCCTGGGTCGGCCGGCAGACAGCGTGGCCGACCTGCCGCACGGCGCCCTGCAGGACCTGGCGCGGCGCCGCCTGATCAAGCACGGCGGCGTCGCCTACCAGCAGCCGGGACCCGCCTCGTTCCCGGAGATCGGCGTCTTCTGCGACTGGGTGCGGGACAGCGGCGCCATCCCGATGGCCGCCTGGCGCGACGGCACCAGCCGTGGCGAGTCGGATCCCGCGGCGTGGCTCGACGCCCTGGAAGCGCGCGGCGTGGCGTCCGTGAACGTGGTGCCCGGCCTGGTGACCGACCCGCATCGCCTGGAGCGGCTCATGGCCGAGGTTGCGCGCCGCCACCTGCCGGTGGGCGTGGGCACCGAGATGAACGCGGACGGGCTGGCCGACTACGACGACCTCGACAGCCCGCTCCTGGCTCCCTACCGCGAGGAGTTCGTGACCGGCGCCGAGGTGTTCGTGGGGCACACCATCCTGGCGCGCTTCGCGGCCTTTCCCTACTGTGGAGCGCGCGCCGCCGCGCAGTATCCACTCCGTGTGCGGCGCAACGAGTTCTTCGCCGCGGTGGGACGCCTGCCGCCGCCCGATCCCGCCGCCGCCGCCGAGTTGACCGACATCGGCCCGGAAGCCGCCCTCCGCCACCTGCACGATGCGGTGCGGCGCGCGGAGCGGCGCGATGGCTGACACCTTCCTCGCCGTCGACCTCGGCGCCGAGAGCGGGCGCGTCATCGCCGGCAACCTGGAACGGTTCGAGGTGGTACACCGCTTCGACAACACCCCGGTCCGCATCGGAGACAGCCTGCACTGGAACATCCTCGGCCTGTACGAAGAGATCAAGGCGGGGGTACGGATCGGCCTTGGGCATGACCCGGTCAGCGTCGGCATCGACACCTGGGGCGTGGACTACGGCCTGCTCGACCGGTCGGGAGCGCTGCTCGGGGTACCCTACCACTACCGCGACGCGCGCACGGACCACGCCGCCGACGAGGTGGATCGCCTGATCGAGCGGCGTGCCCTGTACGAGGAGACCGGCATCCAGACCATGCCGTTCAATACCCTGTATCAACTCTACGCGCAACGGCAGCGGCAGCCCGAGCTGGTGAACGGCGCGCGGCGCTTCCTCACGCTGCCGGATCTGCTGCACTACTGGCTCAGCGGCGTGGCGGTCAACGAATTCACCAACGCCAGCACCACCGGGCTGCGCAACCCGCGCGCGGCAACCTGGTCGCAGCGCGTGCTCGACCTCCTCGGCCTTCCGCGATCGCTGTTCAGCGAGCCGGTCATGCCCGGCACCGAGATAGGCGGGCTGCAGCCCGGCGTCGCGGCCGAACTCGGCGCCGCTCACCTGCGCGTGGTGCTGCCACCCTGTCACGACACGGCCGCGGCGGTGGTGGCGACGCCGATGGCCGCTCCCGACGAGTCGGTCTACATCAGCTCCGGCACCTGGTCGCTGCTCGGCATCGAGTGTGCGCAGCCGATCATGGGCGACCCGAGCTTCGCACACAACTTCACCAACGAGGGCGGCGCCGACGGCGGCATCCGGTTCCTGAAGAACATCATGGGGCTGTGGATCGTGCAGGAGTGCCGGCGGCAGTGGGCCGCGCAGGGCAACTCATACGAGTACGGCGAACTTGCCGGCATGGCGGAGGCGGCCGGCCCGGCGCAGTTCAGCATCGCACCCGACGACGAGCGGTTCTACAAGCCTGGGTTGATCGACGACGGCATGGCGGACCGCATCGCCGCCTGGTGCCGGGAGACCGATCAGCCGGTGCCGGACACGCCGGGGGCCGTGGTGCGCGGCGTGCTCGAGAGCCTCGCCCGCACCTACGCCGCCGCCGTGCGGCACCTCACCGAGATCACCGGCGCCCGCTACCGGCACATCCACGTGATCGGCGGCGGCAGCCGGAACCGCCTGCTGTGTCAACTCACCGCCGATGCCAGCGGCTGCGAGGTACACGCCGGACCGGTCGAGGCCACCGCCCTCGGCAACCTCCTCGTGCAGGCCGTTGCCGCCGGCGAGCTGAGTTCCATCGAGTCCGGCCGCGCCCTGATCCGCGAACGCGCCCGGCTGGTCAGGTACCGTCCCCGGTAGCGGTCACGGGTTGCCGGTCGCTCCTACTGGTCGCTCAATGCCAGCGGATGGAATCGGGTATCGCGATCGTAGTGGTCGACACCCTCGCTGCGCTTGAGAAAGCGGACGACGGCATAGGTCAGCGGCGTCGCCGCCGTTTCGTACAACACCTTGGCCGCCCACTGCGACCCGATTGCCACCAACAGCGCATCCGGCGGCAGCACCCCCACAAACGCGACGGTTACGAACAGCGCGGAGTCCACCGCCTGCCCCACCACCGTGGAACCGATGGTGCGCAGCCACAGATGGCGGCCCGCGGTGCGAATCTTCAGCTTCGCGAGCACGAACGCGTTCAGAAACTCGCCGCCGAGGTACGCCACGAACGACGCCACCAGCAGGCGTCCTGAATAACCGAGAATGGCCTGGTACGCCTCCTGCTGGTCCCAGAACGATGCCGGCGGGATCGCTCCGCCAAGCATGATTGCCAGCACGGCCACCAGGTTGCACAGGAACCCGATCCAGATGGTGCGCCGCGCAACCGCGTAACCATACACCTCGGTGAGCACGTCGGCGACGATGTAGGAAATCGGAAACAGGACGATGGCAGCGGTGACCACCAGCGGGCCAATGCTGACCAGCTTCACCGCGACGATGTTCGATATGATCAATACCGTGACGAACAGCCCGGTAACCAGCGGCAGCCAGCGGCCTGCCGGCGCGCCCGCCTCGCGGCCGCCCTCACGCCGCGTTACCGCCATCGCCGGTGCGCAGCGGAGCTGCCAATGCCAGTCACAGTGCTTGTCACGGGGAATCTGCCTACGACGTCGGTCATCGCATCCGAATCTATGCAATGCCGACCGCGCTGTCGACGCAACAGCCAAAAAAAAAATGCCTGGCAACGACCTACTCTCCCACCCCACTACAGGGCAGTACCATCGGCGCAGGAGGGCTTAACTTCCGTGTTCGGGATGGGAACGGGTGGGACCCCTCCGCTATGGTCACCAGACAAAATTTCAGATTTCGAGGGAGCGGCGTCGGCCGACAGCCAACAGCCGCCGTTTGGCACAGCCAAACGACAAGAGTCGACGGGCGGCGGGCGCCGCCCCGGTTGGCACTCTCGGCCCCGCGCGGGGCCGAGAGTGCGGAGTAATATGGTCAAGCCTCACGGTAAATTAGTACTGGTCGGCTCAACGCATTACTGCGCTTCCACCTCCAGCCTATCAACCAGATAGTCTCTCTGGTACCTTCAGGGCCCTTGACGGGCCAGGGTTGCCTAATCTTGAGGGGGGCTTCCCACTTAGATGCTTTCAGCGGTTATCCCTTCCGAACATGGCTACCCAGCGGTTACACCTGGCGGCATAACTGGTACACCAGCGGTTCGTCCACTTCGGTCCTCTCGTACTAGAAGCAGCTCCTCTCAAGCAACCAACGCCCATGGCAGATAGGGACCGAACTGTCTCACGACGTTCTGAACCCAGCTCACGTACCGCTTTAATTGGCGAACAGCCAAACCCTTGGGACCTGCTCCAGCCCCAGGATGCGATGAGCCGACATCGAGGTGCCAAACAGTGCCGTCGCTATGGACGCTTGGGCACTATTAGCCTGTTATCCCCGGAGTACCTTTTGTCCGTTTAGTGATGGCGCTTCCACTCGCAACCACCAGATCACTAAGACCTGCTTTCGCACCTGCTCGACTTGTAGGTCTCGCAGTCAAGCCACCTTTTGCCTTTGCACTCGTACGCTGATTTCCAACCAGCGCGAGGTGACCTTTGCGCGCCTCCGTTACTCTTTAGGAGGCGACCGCCCCAGTCAAACCGCCCACCTGACACTGTCCACTCGCCGGCTTCACGGCGAGCGTTAGAAACCTAACCTGTAAAGGGTGGTATTTCACCAACGGCTCCCTCCCGCCTAACGACCAGAGTTCGCAGCCTCCCACCTATCCTACACATCACAGGCCAAGTGCCTATGCCAGGCTACAGTAAAGGTTCACGGGGTCTTTCCGTCTAGCCATGGATAATCGGCATCTTCACCGATACTTCAATTTCACCGAGTCCCGCGTTGAGACAGCGCCCAGATCGTTACACCATTCGTGCAGGTCGGAACTTACCCGACAAGGAATTTCGCTACCTTAGGACCCTTATAGTTAGGGCCGCCGTTTACTGGGGCTTCGATTCGGAGCTTCGCACCGAAGTGCTAACACCTCCTCTTAACCTTCCAGCACCGGGCAGGTGTCAGTCCCTATACATCTCTTTACAGATTCGCAGAGACCTGTGTTTTTGATAAACAGTCGCCTGGGCCGTTTCTCTGCAACCCCCGCCAAATAGCGGCAGGCCGAAGCCCACCATTCTCCCGCAGGGGCCACACTTCTCCCGAAGTTACGTGTGCATTTTGCCGAGTTCCTTAACGCGGGTTCTCTCGAGCGCCTTGGAATTCTCTTCCCACCTACCTGTGTCGGTTTACGGTACGGTCCCTCTCAGGCACCCCTTAGGGATTATTTCTTGGCGCCTTGACTCGACCCGCTTCGCGTCATCCCGAAGGAATCAACTCGCCTTAACAGCTCAGCTCAGCGCGGGGATTTGCCTCCGCACCTCGACACCTCGCTGCTTAGACCGGAACTACCATTCTCCGGCCGGGCGTTGCCTCACGCGTCATCCCATCGGCAACTCCTGAAAGAGGTACTGGAATATGAACCAGTTTCCCATCGACTACGCCTTTCGGCCTCGCCTTAGGGGCCGACTAACCCTGGGCAGATTAACTTTACCCAGGAAACCTCAGGTTTTCGGCGGACGGGTTTTTCACCCGTCTTTTCGTTACTCATACCGGCATTCTCACTTCTGCTACCTCCAGCGAGCCTCGCGACTCACCTTCGTCAGCACACAGAACGCTCCCCTACCGATCCATGAGTTCCGGCGGCATTAGGCCACCGGACTCTTGAATCCCGTGACTTCGGTGTCAGACTTAGCCCCGTTACATCGTCGGCGCATAACTACTTGACCAGTGAGCTGTTACGCACTCTTTCAAGGAATGGCTGCTTCTAAGCCAACCTCCTGGCTGTCTCTGCAATTACACTTCCTTTTCCACTTAGCCTGACTTGGGGACCTTAGTCGACGGTCTGGGCTGTTTCCCTCTCGACCACGGACCTTATCGCCCGTAGTCTGACT
>CBDBOV010000006.1:375000-1661305 GCA_965208575.1 Spirochaetia bacterium
GCAGGTCGCCGAACTGGTGACCGCGGCGATCCTGGCGATCTCGCTCGCCGACAAGGCGCGCTACTTCCTGCGCACCCTGGACGATTCGCGCTGAGGTATCATCCGTCATCACCGGGGGAGGTTGCCGACAGCCGCGCGCTTGTGGTACACCCGACACTACTCATGGCCAAGAAAATCATATCGGTTGCCGTGTGCGGGTCGCATCCTACCAAGGAGATGAATCCGGCGGTTCCCTATTCGCCCAAGGAAATCGCGGAGGCGGCGGCCGAAAGCCACCGTGCGGGGGCGGCCATCGTGCACGTGCACGTGCGCGACCCGGAAACCGGCGTCCCGAATTCACGCTTGGAGCTGTTCGCGGAGGTGGTCGAGCGCATCCGCGACAAGTGCGACATGCTGATCAACCTGACCACCAGCGGCTTGAACATACCGGGAAAGGACATCATCGAAGAGCGCCTGGAACCGGTCACGCTGAAGCCGGACATCTGTTCCCTGGACGTCGGCTCGATGAACTTCGGCAAGCGCGTGTTCCTGAATCCCCCTGACTGGGGGCGCGCCGCGGCGGTGCGCATGCGCGAAGCCGGCGTCAAGCCGGAGATCGAGGTGTTCGACGCCGGCCACGTGCGGCAGGCGCGGGTGCTGATCGACGAGGGACTGTTCGCGCCGCCGCCGTTCGTGCAGGTCTGCATGGGCGCGGGTTGGGGTATCGAGGCGAGTCCCGAAAACCTGCTGTTCATGAAGAGCCTGCTGCCCGCGGACGTTCCCTGGTCGGTGCTCGGCGTCGGCCGCCACCAAATCCCGATGATCACCATGGCGATCATCGCCGGCGGCCACGTACGGGTCGGGTTCGAGGACAACATCTACCTGCGCCGCGGCCGGCCGCTCAACAGCAACGCGGAGATGGTCGACCTCGCGGCGAGCCTGATCGGCCAGTTGCAGCACGAGGTGGCGACACCGGACGACGCGCGCGAAATCCTTGCCATCTGAACCACGCTCCAGCCTGGATGGCGTGGTCAAGGGGGTCGTCGAGTGGCACCTGCTGAACATGGCCGGCGAGATGGTCACCATCCGGCTCGCCGACACCATCGGCCCGGGGCTCCGCCAGGTCCTCAGGCCGCACTGGAGCTACGCGCCCAACCACGGCGACGGCGTGGCGCCGATTCCGCACATGATGAGCCTCGCGGCGCGTTCCGGACCGATCGCGCTGGGCGCGCCGATGCAGCAGCACTATCGAATCCGGCTGGTGACCACGCGCCGTGCCGGCGGCGCGCTGCGCCGCGCCCACCTGGTCATGCAATGTACCCTGGTCGCTCCCGGGCGCGCGGCCGGGACCACGCTCGGCAGTTCGGAGATCTGGATGGCGCTGACCCGCCCCTACGCCGCGGCCGGCGAGCACCGCATCACCGAGGTGCCGGAGGGGCTGCGTTTCCTGGCCGAGCACCCGTTGCGGGCGGCCGACCTCGGACATCGCCCGATCGATTCGTTTCGCTGCACGGCAGGCGCCGGCGAGGAGTTGTTTCGCGATACCCTGCCACTGGTCTATCACATGGATCGTTCAGACTCCAACCTGCACATCAACATGCACGTGTACCCGCAGCAGGCCCTCGACTACCTGGCGCTCAGCTACCATCGCGCCGGCGGCGACGCCGGCCGGCTCCGTTTTCGCGCCGCCACCGCCTACTTCCGGCGTCCGTTCCGGCCCGGCGACGTCGCCGAGGTGGAGGTCGACCTGGTTGTCGGAACCGAGACGTTCCGTAGCGCGCTGCGCTTCTACCACGTTCCCGAACCGGGGCGGCGCAGTGCCCGCATCTCGATGGCGATGGAAGCGAGCGGCGTGCTCGTGTAGCGGCGGGTTGGCGGCTGCCGGTCAGCCCGACCGCTCGTCGACCTGGCGGCGGAACAGCTCGACACAGGCGGCGAACTCCAGCCCCTGGGTCTGGGTGCCGTCGCGGGCGCGCAGGGAGAGCGTGTCCGACTCCTCCTCCCGGGCGCCGACCACGATCATGTACGGCACCTTCTGGCCCTGGGCGGTGCGGATCTTGGCGCCCATGCGGTTGTCGCTCAGGTCCGCCTCGACCCGAAAGCCGTGTTCCTCCAGCCGCGCCGTGAGCTTCTGGGCATAGGGGAACGCCTTCGGATTGACCGGGATCACCACCGCCTGCACCGGCGCCAGCCACATCGGGAACGCCCCTCCGTAGTGCTCGATCAGCACGCCGAGGAAGCGCTCCAGGGCACCGTGCAGCGCGCGGTGCACCATGATCGGACGCTGCTGAGTGCCGTCGCGATCCGCGAACCACATGTCGAACCGTTCCGGCAGGTTGAAGTCGAACTGGATGGTGGTCATCTGCCACAGCCGGCCGAGCGGGTCGCGCACGTGCAGGTCGATCTTGGGCCCGTAGAACGCGCCGCCGCCCTCGTCCACCTCGTAGGGCAGCCGGTGCGCCTCGATTGCGCGGCGCAGCGACTCGGTTGCCCGTTCCCAACTGGCATCGTCGCCGACCGACTTCTCCGGACGCGTGGACAGGTGTGCGACCAGGTCGGAGAAGCCGTACGTGTGCCACAGCGACAGCGAGAAGCGCAGTGCCTCGCTGATCTCGTCCTCAATCTGGTCCGGGGTGCAGAACAGGTGCGCGTCATCCTGGGTCAGACCGCGCACGCGCAACGTTCCGTGCAGCGTGCCGGAGCGCTCGAACCGGTACACCGTGCCGAGCTCGGCCCAGCGCAGCGGCAGGTCGCGATAGGAGCGTATGGCACTCTTGTAGATCATGATGTGGAACGGACAGTTCATCGGCTTCATGTAGTACCGGCTGTTGTCCAGCTCCATCGGCGGGAACATGTTTTCCGCGTAGAAATCGAGATGCCCCGACGTCTGCCACAGCCACTCGCGTCCGACGTGCGGGGTATTGACCAGCTCGTATCCGCCGGCGTAGTGCTGCTGCTTCCAGAAGTCCTCGATGATCGAACGCAGCCGCGCACCCTTCGGGTGCCAGAAGATCAGCCCCGGCCCCACCTGCTCCTGAATCGAGAACAGGTCCAGCTCGCGCCCTACCCTGCGGTGGTCGCGCCGCTCGATTTCCGCCAGCCGTTCCAGGTGGGCGGCCAGCTCGTCCTCGCTGTCCCACGCGGTGCCGTAGATGCGCTGCAGCATCGGACGCCGTTCATCGCCGCGCCAGTACGCGCCGGCGCTGCCGGTGAGCTTGAACGCCGCGGGGTTGAGCTGCCGGGTACTGCCGACGTGCGGTCCGCGGCACAGATCGGTGAACGTGTCCTGGGTGAACAGGGAGATCTCCTCGTCCTCCGCCAGGTCACCGATCAACTCCAGCTTGTAGGGCTGGTCGGCAAATCGCTGCACCGCGGTCTCGCGGTCGATCACGCTGCGCACGAATTCGTGGTCGCCGGCCGCGATGCGCCGCATGCGGCCCTCGATCTCCTCGAGATCACCCGGCGTCAGCGGCCGGGAAAGATCGAAGTCGTAGTAGAACCCGTCGGCGATCGGCGGGCCGATGGCCAGCTTCGCATCCGGGAACAACTCCAGAACCGCCTCCGCCATGACATGGGCAAACGAGTGGCGAACCCGGTACAGGTGGTCGGCGCCGTTGCCCTCCGGTGCGGTCATGGCGGCTCGTCCCGCTAGCCGCGCCGCCGGCGGCGGGTCTGCTTGCGGCGCTGCGTGCGAACCACCGAAACGCTGCCTGGGGGCACCGCTGCGGCTGCGTCGGAGGAATCGCCCGACGCGGAAGCCGCGGCCGGCGCCGGCACCACGGCTCCGGCCGCCGCCGGCGCGCTCGGCTGCGCAACCGGACGACTGCGCCGCGCCTGGATGCGGCGCCAGATCAGCACCGTGGGCGCGGCCACGAACATCGAAGAGTAGGTGCCGACCACCACGCCGATCATCAGGCTCAGCGCGAACGTCTTGATCGACGAGGTGGAGAAGATGTAGATCGCCAGCACCGCTACCAGGGTGGTGACCGAGGTAATGAGCGTACGGCTCAGCGACTGCGTGATGCTGGTGTTGATTACCAGCTCGGCGTCGGCGTCGCGCATCAAGGTGTCGTTCTCCCGGATGCGGTCGAAGATGACGATGGTGTCGTTGAGCGAGTAGCCGACGATGGTCAGCACCGCGGCAATCGTGGCGGTGCTGATTTCGAGCTGCAGCGTACCGAGCACGCCGAGCATGATCGCGATGTCGTGGATCAGGGCCAGCAGCGCGCCGACCGCGAAGGCGGCGCGGAACCGGAACAGGATGTACACGAAGATCAGCGCGAACGCCACCGTGATCAGCCACACCGCCTGCTCGCCGAGCAGGCGTGAGAAACTGGGGCCGACGAAGTCGGTCTGCTGGATGGTGATGCGGTCGGCGCCGAACGCCGCCGCGAGCAACTCGAAGATGCGCGCCTCGGTGGCCTGCTGATCCGGCTCGCCGGCTTCGTCCACGATCAGGTCGGTACGCACGATGTAGCGCTGTTCGCCCGGCGCGCCGGTGGCTTGCAGCGAAGTACGGATCGGCTCGAACGCCGCGCGTACCGCTTCGATCGGCGCTTCCCCCGGTGCGCCGGGATCGAGGTAGCCAAGCACCAGGGTCTGTCCCGCCTCGCGAAATCCCGGCGCCTGCAACTGCTCCGCGGGCGTCGCCGGGGGTGCGGCAAGCTCGACCTCGATGCCGCGAATGGCGCGCAACTCGTCGGCAATGGCGCCGATGGTCGAGAACTCGTCGAAATCGAGCACGCGCCGCCGCGCGGTGCCGTCCTGCGTCCACTGCAGGGTCAGAAACCCGGCGCGTCCGAGCAGCGGATCGGGTGGCGTCAACTCCGGCTCCAGGCCGGCGCCGCCATCGCTGATCGCCAGCGCTACGGGAGCGACCTGAAACTGCTGGGCCACGCCGCCGCTCAGGTCCACGCTCAGATTCACGCCGCCGCGCAGCATCGTCACGACGATACCGGCCGCGATCAGCGCCACCGAAAGCACCGCCATCTGCGCACGCAGGTTGGTGAATGGGATGACGCGCTTCATCAGGCCGCCTCCCCCGCGGGTCCGAGCCCTGCGCGGCGTCTCCAGTCGATGCTGAGCCGCTCCACGTGCAGCGTCTCGGTGAAGAAGTCGAAGATCAGCCGCGACACCACCAGGGCGGTGAACATCGACGACACCACGCCGACCGACAGCGTCACGGCAAACCCCTGGATCGGCCCGCTGCCGAGCTGCGACAGCGCGATGGCGGCGATGAAGGTGGTGATGTTTGCGTCCATCACGGTCCAGAACGCCTTGCCGAATCCGGCGGTGACGGCGGCGGCGGCCGACTTGCCGAGGCGGTACTCTTCCTTGATGCGCTCGAAGATGATGACATTGGCATCGACCGCCATGCCGACGGTCAGAATGACGCCGGCGATGCTCGGCAGCGTCAGGGTGAAGTTGAACACGCTCAGCACCGACACCAGGAAGAACAGGTTGAGGACCAGCGCCAGGTCGGCCACCAGGCCGGCGCCCTTGTAGTACACGAGCATGAAGATCAGCACCGCCGCCATGCCGAGGGCGATCGAGTTGAGCCCGGTGCGAATGGCGTCCTCTCCCAGCGATGCGCCGATCGCCTGCTGGCTGAGAATATCGAGCGGCACCGGCAGGGCGCCGGTCTCCAGCACCAGCGCCAGATCCTCCGCCTCGCTCTGGGTGAACCCGGTCACCTGCACCTGGTTGCGGATCGGCTCCGAGATCGTTGCCGCCGCCTTGACCCGGTCATCGAGCACCACTGCCATCACGTTGCCGACGTTCTCGCTGGTCAGCTTGAAGAAGATGTCGCCGCCCTCGCCGGTGAGGTTGAAGATCACGGTCGGTTGCTGGGTAATGGGATCGCGGCTCACCTGCGCCTGCTGGATGTAGGAACCCTCCAGGCCGATCTGGTCGTTGATCACCGTGTACCCGAGCAACTGGTCAACGCCGTAGGCGTCCTTCTCGTAGCGTCCGCGCAGCACGGTGCCGGCGGTGAGGATGGTGTCGTCGCGCGGCTGCCCGTCGGGACCGAGGAAGCTGCCCGGGTTTTCCGCCTGGTAGCGCCGAAACCGCGCCAGTCCGTCGGTGTCCACGATGTGGAAGTTGAGCCGCCCCTTGCCGAGAATGAAACTGCGCATCCGTTCCGGGTCCGGCGCGCCCGGCATCTCCACGACGATCTGGTTGTCGCCGCGCTGACGAATCTGCGGCTCGGTAACGCCGAACTGATCGATGCGGTTGTTGAGCACCTCCAGGGCGCGCCGCAACGCACGATCCTCCTCCACCGCGCTGAGCGTTGCGCCGGTCTGCGCGCTGAGGCTCTCCAGGTCGGGTTCGATCACCACGTACATGCCGCCGCTCAGATCGAGGCCGAGCTGAATGCTGCGCGAGCGCAGGTCCTTCAGCGCCAGCAGCTCGGAACGGTGATGATCCTCCATGGCGACGAACGTCTCGCCCTCGCTCGGGAATACCTTGACCACGGTCGCGACGTCCCAGTTGCGCGGCACGTCGCGCCGTTCCACGCGCAGCCGCTCGCGCGCCGCCGGCACCAGGTAGCCGAGATCGTCGGGCACCGGATCGCCGGGAGCGCTGCGTGCCAGCTCGATCAGCCGGTTCAGATCCTCGTCGGCGCGCTGCCGCGCCAGCACGCGGATCTGCTCGCGGGAAGCGTTGGCCTCGCGGCGCTGATCGCCGGTCAGCACCAGGTACCAGCGCACGGTCGGGGTCAGGAACCACACCGCTACCGCAACGAACGCGAGAATGAGGATCAGTCTGAGGCGTTTGGTCATGGTTCGTTACACGAAGCGCGCCGGGAGCGCGTCTTACGACTGCTCCTTGTCCTGCGACGCAGGCCGCGACTCGCCCTGACGCTGCTCGAGGATGCTGGTGATCGACGGCTTGGCGAATTCGATCTTGGTGGCGTCGTCCACCTTGACGGTCACCGCGTCCTCCTTGACCGCGGTCACCACGCCGCGAATGCCGCCCGAGGTCTGTACCCGGTCGCCCTTCTTGAGCTGCGCCAGCATCGCCTTGGTTTCCTTCTGACGCCGGTTCTGCGGACGGATCACCAGGAAGTAGAAGATCATGATGATCAGGCCGAAGGTCACCAGCATCGTGGCGAGCTGGCCGCCGGCGGCCCCGCCGCCGTCAAACTGCAGAAGAGCGAGCATGTTAGTCGCGGTTTCGTTCATCGGGTGTGTCCTTTGCCAATCTCGTTTTGCGCGCGGACGGCCGGCGCGTGTATCGGCAGCCGGGGAGGCCGAACCTACTACGCGGGCGGCGTTCCGGTCAAACCGAAGCCGCCCTCCCGCGTCGCCGGCCCCGGGCCGCTGCTGCGCCGGCACGCCGGGGCGTCGTCAGGCCACGACCACCCGCTTGATGTTGTCCGGTACGCCATACACGCCGAACAATTTGCGCAGATCCTCCACCGAGCAGGGCTGGCCGGAGATCTGTTCCATCGCCGCCCGCACCAGTTCCAATTCATCCGCCTTGCCGGAAAACTCGGCCGAACAGAACGCGGCCTTGTAGAGCCCCTGCTCCAGGAGCCCGGCGGTGCCGAGCTTGCCGTAACGGCGGCGTTGCTGGCCGTGCACCACGGCCTTGTCTCCATCGTAGCCTATGACAAACAGAAAGTCTGCGCGATTCAACGGTGTGCCGCCCCTCGAGCCCGGACCACGCACCGCGCATCCCCTCCAGCCAAGCACGAGGGGCCGGGCAAGCAAAAGGGGCGCTGCCCTTCGGTGAAGACGGGCGCGCCCCTTTCCCGTGGAGGTGTATCCACCCTGCCGACAGGACGGCTAATAGGGCGGCATTCCTCCCATGTCACCTCCGCCGCCGGGGGCGGGCGGCTTTTCCTTCTCGGGAAGGTCGGTGATGGTCGCCTCGGTGGTAAGCAGCAGCCCGGCGATCGACGAAGCGTTCTGCAATGCCGACCGGGTCACCTTGGCCGGATCGATGATCCCGGCGCCCATCAGATCGGTCCACTCCATCCTGGAAGCGTCGAAGCCGGTACCGCGCTCCTCGTTCTTGGCGCGCTCCACGACGATCGATCCGTCCAGCCCCGCGTTGGTCGCGATCTGCCGGATCGGTTCCTCCAGCGCGCGGCGCACGATCCGGTAGCCGACCTTCTCCGCCTCGGTGAGGTTGTCGGTGTCGTTGTCGTCGAGCGCTCCCACCGCCTGCACCAGGGTCACGCCGCCGCCCGGGATGATGCCTTCCTCGATCGCCGCGCGGGTCGCGGACAGCGCATCCTCGACGCGGTGCTTCTTCTCCTTGAGCTCCACCTCGGTAGCGGCGCCGACGTTGATCACCGCCACGCCGCCGGCCAGCTTGGCCAGCCGCTCCTGCAGCTTCTCGCGGTCGTAGTCGGAGGTGGTCTCGTCGATCTGCACCTTGATCTGCGCGATCCGGTCCTTGATGTCGTTCTCCTTGCCCGCGCCCTCGATAATGGTGGTGTTTTCCTTGTCGATGTTGACGCGCTTGGCAGATCCGAGCTGGGTCACGTCGGTGTTCTCCAGCTTCAGGCCCAACTCTTCGGAGATTACCTGGCCGCCGGTCAGGATCGAGATATCCTCCAGCATCGCCTTGCGGCGGTCGCCGAAACCGGGTGCCTTGACGGCGCACACGTTCAGGGTGCCGCGCAGGTTGTTGACCACCAGGGTGGCCAGCGCCTCGCCCTCGACATCCTCGGCGATCAGCAGCAGCGGCTTGCCCGCCTGCGCGATCTTCTCCAGCACCGGCAGCAGATCCTTCATGTTGGAGATCTTCTTGTCGTGGATCAGCACCAGCGGGTTTTCGAACACGGCGACCTGGGTGTCGCGGTTGGTCACGAAGTAGGGCGACAGGAAGCCGCGGTCGAACTGCATGCCCTCGACCACTTCCAGGTTGGTGTCCATCGACTTGGACTCTTCGACGGTGATCACCCCGTCCTTGCCGACCTTCTCCATGGCGTCGGCGATCAACTCGCCGATGTCGTTGTCGTTGTTGGCCGAGATCGCGGCCACCTGGGCGATCTCGCCCTTCTCCTTGATCTCCTTGGCGGTGTCCTGGATGTCCGCGACGGCGATCTCCACGGCACGGCTCATGCCGCGCTTGATCTCCATGGGGTTGATGTCGGCGGCCACCGAGCGCAAGCCCTCACGCACCATGGAGTAGGCCAGCACGGTGGCGGTCGTGGTACCGTCGCCCGCCACGTCGTTGGTCTTGGTGGCTACTTCCTTGAGAAGCTGCGCGCCCATGTTCTCGAACGGCTCTTCCAGCTCGATTTCCTTCGCGATGGTCACGCCGTCGTTGGTGACGGTCGGGGCCCCAAACTTCTTGTCCAGTACGACGTTGCGGCCCTTTGGTCCCAGCGTTACCTTGACGGCCGTCGAAAGCTTTTCGACGCCCTTCAGTAGCGACTTGCGAGCCGACTCGTCGAATTGCAACTGCTTCGCCATGACATTGCTCCTGACGATGTGAGATTGATGATGTAGGAATCGGCGAGAAGATACTAACAGCCCGGCCGTGAAGCAACATTTTGTGGCTGTCCGGCGCCGCGCACGGAAGCGCGGCGGGAATCGGCCGGGACGCGCATGCTGCCGGCAAAGCAGGTGTGGCGGAGGCCGCCGGCGTCCTCCACCGTCAGGCCGCCGGCGGCGGCGATGCCGATCACCCTGGCCCTCCGCGGCAGGCCGCGTGCGGTGCCGTCGAGCTGCACCCACTCGCCGCGCAGCAGCAGCCTCCGATCCACCGCCGGCGCCCATTCCGGCTCCGCAAGCAGCCGGTGCAGGGCGGTCAGGATCGCCGCCAGCAGCACCCAGCGCCGCACCGGCCGCCCGCTCTGCAACCGGATCGACGAGGCGGGCAGCTCGCCGAGCGCGCCGGGCGGCAGGCCGCGGCGCTGGTTGCAGGTCACCCCGACTCCCACGCTGTACCAGCCGCCGGTCCGTTCGCACAGGCAGCCGGCGATCTTGCCGCCGCCCGCCACCACGTCGTTGGGCCACTTGACCCGGCATGCCAGGCCGGTCGCCGCCTCAACCGCCCGCGCCACCGCCAGGCCGGCCAGCAGCGGCAGCCGTTGCGGCTGCGCGCCGACGCTGTGCGCCGACAGCAGCAGGTTGAACAGCAGGTTGCGGCGCGGCTCGCTGACCCAGCGCCGGGTGACGGTACGGCCGCGGCCGCGGGTCTGGTAGTCCGCGGTGATCAGCGCGCCGTCGCACGGCGCCAGGCGCACCAACCGGCGCGCATCCTCGACGGTGGAGCGGGTGCGGGGCAGGTGGTATTGCGGCGCCGACGGCCACGGCGACTCCAGCGGCGGGCGGCGCAGCGGCCAGCCGGCCGCTGCCGCGGCCGCCCGCGGTCGCCGCGGGCGGGAATCCACGGCCACGCTTACATCGAAACGAACAGTTCCTGCGGGCCGCGCAACAGCTCCAGGAAGTAGGAAGCGAACTCGGCCGCCGGCACGCCATCAACCACGCGATGGTCGAATGCCAGCGACACCGGCAGCACCCAGGCCGCGCGCACGGCGCCGTCCACCACCGCCGGCGCCTGGTGTATGCGGCCGGCGCCGATGATCGCCACCTGCGGCGGATAGATCATCGGCGAGGCGAACATGCCGCCGAACGGGCCGAAGTTGGTCAGGCTGAACGTGCCGCCGCGCAGATCCTTGATGCTGATCTGCCGACCCTTGGCGCGCTCGACCATGTCCTTCATCTCGGTGTCTATCTGGCGGATGGTCTTGTTCTCGACATTGTGAATGACCGGCAGCATCAACCCCGCCTCGGTGTTCACCGCCACCCCGATGTTGATGTCCTTGAATACCGTCAGCTCTTCCGACATCGGGTTGAAGTGGGCGTTGAGCACCGGATAGCGGCGCAGCGCCGTGGCGAGCGCCTTCATGAAGAACGGCTGGAAGCTCACCCGGACGTCGCGCCCGTGGTTGACCTTGGCGCGCAGTTCCACCAGGTCGTCCACCACTCCCGTGTCGAAGATGGTGGCCGTGGGGATCTTGCGGCTGCTCTCCATGGTGTGCGCGATGGTCTTGCGCAGGATGGTCAGCTCGACCGTCTGCCCGAGCGGCAGGTGGGAAGGGGTAACGAGCGGATCGTCGATCAGCGGAAAGGCGAAGTCGGAGCGCCCGGCGCGCGGCGGGGCCGCGGCGGGCGCGGCGGCCGCCGCCCGCTCCACGTCTTGGCGCTGAATCCTGCCGCCGGCCGCAGCGGGGGCCATCCGCGCCAGGTCGACGCCGAGGTCACGCGCCAGGCGGCGCGCGGCCGGGGTGACCAGCGGTTCGGCGGCGCCGGCGTCGTCCCGCGACCGGGAGCCGTCGTGCGCTTCGCCGGCGGCGTCCTCGGGTGCGCCATCCACCTCGGCTTCGGCCGGCTCGGCCGCAGCGGCCGGCGCGTCGAGTTCGTCGCTCGCCGGCAGCGAGTTCGGCGCGGCGTCGAGGGTGCCTACCAACGCCTGGAACTCGTGCCCGCCGTTGCTGGCGGCGGCGCCGGTCGCCGCGCCGCCGCCAGCGGCCTCGGCCTCGCCGTCGGCAGGGTCGATGAACGCCAGTGTCTCCCCGACGCCGATCCGATCGCCCACCGCGGAGCCGAACCTGACCACGACCCCGCTGCGCGGCGAAGCGATCTCCGCCACGACCTTGTCGGTCTCGACGATCGCCAGGATGTCGCCGGCATCCACCTCGGCGCCGGGTTCTACCTTGAATTCGAGAATCTTGCCCTCGGTAAGACCCTCACCGATGTCGGGAAACTTGAATTCGTAACTCATCGATCGTTCCTCATGCTTGTCTGACTCATGCTTGTATGAAAGGTCGCGGCGCGGCGAGCCCTCTAAAACTCGACCGTCTCGCGCACCGCGTCAACGATGTGTTCGGCGGTGAGGAAGTAGAAGTGCTCGGCAGCCGGCAGGGGGATCACGGCATCGCTGCCGGTGACCCGGCGCGGCGGTGCCTCCAGGTGCATGAACAGCTCCTCGGTCACCAGCGCCATCAGCTCCGCCGCCACGCCGAACGAGCGCGGACCCTCGTGCACCACCACCAGGCGGCCGGTCTTGCGCACCGAGTCGAGCACCGTGTCGCAATCGTACGGGTAGATGGTGCGCAGGTCGATCAACTCGACGCCGATGCCCTGGCCGTGAAACCAGTCGGCCGCGGTGCGCGCCTCGCGCATCATCGCCCCGTATGCAATCAGCGTGACGGCGTCGCCCGCGCGCTCCACCCGCGCCCGCCCGAGCGGCAGGACGTAGGGCGCATCCGGAATGGCCTGCTGCGGCGAGTGGTAGGATCGCTTGGGCTCCATGTAGATGACCGGATCAGGATCGCGGATCGCGGCGAGCAGCAATCCCTTGGCATCGTGCGGAGTGGACGGAATCACCACCTTGAGGCCGGGCACGTGCCCGAACGTGGCCTCCATGCTCTCGGAGTGATGCTCAAGCGCCTTCAGGTTGCCGCCGTACGGCATGCGCACCACCATCGGCAGGGTGAGCGC
This sequence comes from Spirochaetia bacterium, assembly GCA_965208575.1. Taxonomy (GTDB): domain Bacteria; phylum Spirochaetota; class Spirochaetia; order SZUA-6; family Bin103; genus Bin103. The sequence goes on from CBDBOV010000006.1 coordinate 387,450, forward strand.
CGCGCGGCTGCGGTTGCGGGTGCGCGCGGCGTGGCACACGATCTGGTTGAACGCCGGCCACGCGAACCCGCTGAACTGAACCTCCACCACCGGCTTGAGGCCCGCCATCGCCATGCCCACGGCGGTGCCGACCAGGCCGCACTCGGCAATCGGGGAGTCGAAGCAGCGGCGCTTGCCGAACCGGCGCTGCAGGCCGGCGGTGGCCTGGAACACGCCGCCGTTGACGCCGATGTCCTCGCCGTAGACGACTACCGCGTCGTCTTCTTCCAGGCCTTCCGCCAGCGCCGCGTTGACGGCGCCGAGCAGCGTCGCGGAGTTCACGTTCCGGTCCGTTCCAGCCGCCGCCGCCGCTCCGCCAACTGGCGCTGCATCACCGGCGGCACCTCGGCGTACACGTAGCGGAAGGTGTCCTCGAGGGATGGCTTCTCGAACGGCTCGACGGCGTCGAACTCGCGGCGCGCCCGCTCGCGTGCCTCGCTGATCATCCGGGTGAGCCCGGCGTCATCCATCAGCCCGCGCGCGCGCAGCAGCTTCTGCAGGCGCACGATCGGATCGCGGCTCTTCCACTCGGCCACCTCGTCGTCGCAGCGGTAGCGCTTCGGATCGTCGGAGGTGGTGTGCGGCCCGATCCGGTAGGTCACGCCTTCGATCAAGGTTGGACCCCCGCCGGCGCGCGCCTTGGCCGCGGCCGCGGCCGTGACGGCGTACACGGCGGTCACGTCGTTGCCGTCCACCTGCACGCCCTCGAAGCCGTACGCCACCGCCTTCTGCGCCAGCGTGCCGCTGGCCGTCTGCTGATCGCGATGCACGGAGATCGCGAACTGGTTGTTCTGCACGAAGAATATGGTACCCGCCTGCCACAGCCCGGCGAAGTTCAGGGCTTCATGGAAGTCGCCCTCGGAGGTGCCGCCGTCGCCGACGAAGCCGATGGCGATGCGGTCGCTGCCCTGGTAGCGCTCCGCGAACGCCAGGCCGACCGCGTGCGGCAACTGCGAGCCGATCGGCAGCACGATCGGCGTGACGTGGTACAGCTCGCGCTCGAACGCGCTGCCATGCTCGTTGCCGAGCCAGTACAGGAAGAACTGCTTCAGTGGCACCCCGCGCGTCAACAGGCCGCCGAGTTCGCGGTAGGTGGGCACGATCCAGTCGTCCTCGCGCAACGCCATCACCGCGCCGACGCTGTTCGCCTCCTGGCCGGTGGCCGGCGGGTAGGTGCCGAGCCGCCCCTGGCGGTTGAGGCTGAACGCCCACTCGTCGGCGGCGCGTGCCTGCACCATGTGGCGATAGGCGGTGCGCAGTTGCGCGTCGGTCATGGTGTGGGAACAGTAGGCCGGATCGGCAGTGTAGGTGCCGTCCGGCGCCAGCATCTGGACCATTTCTCTCACTGCCGCTCCCGAGCGGGCGCCTGGCCGGCCGGCGCACGCTCGGTCGCATTGCTCGGACCGTTGCCGCCGGCGGGCAAGGTGGACCGCGCGCGGCGGCTGAGGACGAATCCGGTCTGGACGATCCGGATCAGCTCCACGGCCGACTCCACTACCCGTTTCAGACTGTTGTTGATCCTTTCCTCCTCGCCGGCATCGATGACGTCATCGCCATCGAGTGACTCGGTGATTGCCAGGTTGAGGTCCGCCACCGCGCCGATGAGCAGCGACATCTGGCGCGACAGGTGCTTGTAGGAGAACGCGGCCTTGGTATCCACGATGCGGGAAATCGACTCCATGTGGCCCAGGAGGTTGCGCAGCGAGTGCACCATCCTGGGGTTGGGGTTGGTCTCCAACTCGAGGCGCCAGTTTTCGAGCCGCGTCGTCGCCTTTGCCAGCAGATCCTGCAGGTCGGCATTGGACGGCAACCGACGCTCCTGTGGATATTGCACCTTTACAGAGGGTATGTCATTTCGTACCATTACGGCAACCGTGGCGCCGTACCCAAGAGGTAAGGGAGAGGTCTGCAAAACCTTTATGCACCGGTTCGATTCCGGTCGGCGCCTTGCTCCTCCCGCCCGTTCCGCTCCTCCGCCCGCCCTCATCGTGCCCGCCCTGCTCATCCCGCCCTGCTCATCCCGCCGCCCGAGCCGCCGGTTGCGCGGCGCCTGCGAAGTAGGCACGGAGAAACCGGCTCACGCCCTCGTCGTCATTCCCGAACAGCGTTACCGCGCGCGCGCACTCGCTCACCGCGCGCGGCGCGTGGCGCATCGCGACCGGGAATCGCACCGCCCGCAGCAGCGGTATGTCGTTCACCCAGTCGCCAATGAACATCGCGGCATCGAGCGGAAAGTGGAGGCGTCGGGCCATGGCGCGGGCGCCGCGCAGCTTCGTGCAGCCGGCGCTGCGGACGAACAGGCCGTGGCAGCCGTGGAACGGCGCCTCGGTGAGGTAGACGCTGAGCGCGCCGCCGTCCGCTTCCTGCGCCCCCCGCGCGAGGCGAATGACGCGCCGCGCGGTGGCCGCCAGCTCGGCACGCCCGCGGGCGGTAAACACCAGGTGGGTCACCCGCCGCAGCGGAGCGTCGCCGAGGCGCCCGACCTGGTCCGACCAGTCGACGTACTGAATTTCGTCCACCGGCCCGCGCACCTGCGTGGCGCCGCCGGCGAGCACGTAACACGGCCCGCGGCAATCGTGCAGCAGGCGCGCGGCGAGCCGATCGTCGATCGTGGCGCCGTCCACCCACCGCTGCACGCCGCCGGCGACGTGCACGGCACCGTCCAGGCACACCATCGGGAGGCGCAGCGGCGCCAGGCAGCGGGCGGTGATGCGCGGCGCCTTGCCGGTGACGGCGAAGATGCTCAACCCGCTCTCCAACAGCGCGCGCAACGTGGCCAGCGTATCGTCGGTGACGCGCTTGTCGCTGGTCAACAGGGTGCCGTCCATGTCCAGAGCCAGGGCGGTGATCTCGCAACTCGCCATGCGGCGCCGATGTTGTCATGCCGGCTCCCGGCGTGTCGAGTCTGCGGGCCGGCGGCCCCGGCGGCCCGGACAGCTTCAATACACTCCGAGGATGGTCAGCCCGCTCCAGCGGGCGGTGTAGGACGCCAGGTCGCCGACCGCCTCCTCGTGGTGCACCTGCAGGGTGCCCAGATCGGCCCGCTGCACGGTTCTGCCGTGCGCAGTCAGCTTGCCGGTCGCCACCACCCCCTTGGAGAGGGTCAGGTGGCGGTTGTCCAGGTTGCCGAAGTAATACGCGGCAGGATCCTGGCCGGGATCGACCGGCAACAGGCCGGCCCCCGAACCGAGCGCCGGGTCTACCGGCACCCATCCGAACCGGTGCAGGTAGAGTTCGGTCCAGTAGTGGGCATGCAGGCGGTCCGGCGACTGCACCAGGTAGCCCGCCACCGGACGCGCCGGAACCGTGGCAGCCCGCAGCAGGGCGGTATACAGCATGGCGAAGTCGTAGGCGTCGCCGGCGCCGGCGGCCAGCGCGGCCAACGGATCGGCGGCGCGCCGGCCGTCGTGCACGAGCCGGCGCAGCAGCCCGTCGTACAGTTGCCGGGCGCGCCGCCACGGGTTGAGCTCGCCGCGAGTCAGGCGCTCGGCCAGCGCGACGATACGCTCGTCGTCCGCGGCGATGAGCGGCTCGGGGCTGGTGAACATGCGGTATGCCCGCGTCGCCCGGTCGTACGGCTCCACCCGCCCTTCGTCGACGTCCGTCTGCACGGCGTAGCGCTCGAAGATGAACTGCTGCGTTACGTTGTACACGCCGCCGGGTACCAGGTTGCGGAGCTGAAAGACGGCCACTCCCGCGACGTCCTCGTACAGCGGTTCGGGTTCGCGGGCCACCAACCGCACATTGCGCTGCGCCGGCGCCTGCCACACCTTCGGCATCCACAGGTACAGGTCGTTGGGTCCGGAAGCGCGGACGCCGGTGATCGACAGCAGCATGCTCACCGAGTAGGTTCGCCGGCCCGTGTAGCGCTTGCTGCCCACCGTGGAGCCGACTTCGAAGAACACCTGGTTGCTGAACCCCCGTTCGGTGCGCACCAGCAGGTTGCCGGTGGCCGCGCCGTCCGGAACCCGCACCCGGATCTCCGTGTCGGACCAGTTCTCGTAGTCGAAGTCGTGCGCGTCGGCGGCGACGAACTCCGCCGTGCCCTCACCAGCCGCCAGCGGACCCGCCGACAGCCAGGTGAACAGCACCGCCGATGAGCCGCGCCGCGGGCCGAAGTTGCGCCCGGTGATGACCACGGCATCGCCCACCGCGGCGCGCCGCTTGCTTACGTCGGCCACCAGCGGCTGGCCCGGGTCGGCGAACGCGGCGCCCACGCGCGGCAGATAGTCGCGATTGGCGAACAGGACGCCGTTGCTGCGCCGGCCACCGACTACCACGTAGACGAACCCCGAGCGCACCTCCTCCGGCACGCGTACGCTGATCCGTGCGGCGCTCCACTCCAGGTACGCACTGCTGGTCGGAGCCACGCCGGCGATCAGCACCTGCCCGCCGTCACGCGCCGGGCCGAATCCGCGGCCGGTGACGATCAGGACGTCGCCACCATGCCCGATGGGCGGGTCGGCTGCCTCGATCACCGGCGCGCGGCTGTGCGAACCGAGCAGCAATACGGCGAGCAGTACGATGAGCGCCGCGGCCGGGACCAGGGCGCGGCCGCGCGGCGGCAGCGAAGCGAACATCCACCGAACCGGATCGCTCAGCGCCGTCCGAGCCGGACAGGGCCGCTAGCGTTCAGTCGTGGCCATCCTCGCCCGCTCCGGCTCGTAGCGGACAATCTCCACCTCCAGCTTCAGGGTGACTTCATCGGCCACGCCCTCGGCGACCCCGAGCGGGAAGAACAGCAGCTTCTCGCCGAGCGACAGCGGCACGCTGCGGTAGGTCGCCACGTAGCGGGTCGGCGCCTCGGGGCCGTCGTCCAGCCATACCTGGCCCTGCGCCACCAGCTCCAACTCGCCATCCTCGCCCACGTAGGGGGTGAACACCGCGCGAATGCGCAGATTGCTGCCGTTCACCTCGACGTTTACCGCCCGGCCCGGGATGGTCAGTTCCGACTGTTGCGTATTCCAGTTGGTGAACGGCTCGGTCTGCGTGAGCGAGAGGCCGACCTTGATCTCGAGCTGGTCGTCGCGGGCCGACCGCAACGCGCTCTCGATCATGCTCTGCGGAGGCGCCTGGGCACCGGCGAGCCCCGCCGCCGACACGATCAGCAGGGCCGTCACCGGCCTGCGAATCCGCTCGGATGCACGCACGAGGCCTGCCGTCATGGCCGCGCTGCCGCGGTCAGGGAAGCACCGCCGATTGTGCGGTCGCCGCCAGGAGTTCCGCTTCCCGCAGGATGGTCGGCTTGCCGTGCTGTATGAATTGCGGTTCGTCCGGCAACTGGATGACGATCGCCCCCTGCTCCAGCCATTGCACCGGCTGAGCGCCGCTCGCGACCGCGCTGACCGCGGCGGCTCCGAAGGCCGGCAGTTCCAGACGCGCGTCGGCGACCCGCGTCCACATCGCCACGCTGGTGATGATCAGCGTCACGCCCGCCATCAACGCGACCGCCACCGGTGCCGGCACCCGGACGCCGCGGGTCCAGAACGACGCCTGCCGGCGCAACGCGCTGCGCACCGCGTCGAGTCGCCGCCAGATCCGGTCGCCGGCCGCGCTGACGTCCGGCTCGCGGCTCTCCAGCAGGGTGTGACTCACCGCCTGGTACGCGCGCAGCAGCTCACGGCAGGCGTGGCACTCACCGACATGACGCTCCACGCGGCGCGCGTCGGCGGGCCCGATCTCGTTGTCGACGTAGGAGCACAGCAGGGTGCTTTCAGGACACATGGCGCACCCCGTCGGCGAGCAGCCGCGCCAGTTGCCGGCGCGCCCGGTGCAAACGCACCTTCACGTTGCCTTCGCTGATGCCGAGCACCGAAGCGATGTCGCGATAGTTCATGCCGGCGTATTCGCGCAGCACGATGGCGGTGCGCATGTTGTGCGGCAACTCGTTCAGCGCCTCCTGCACCGCGTCGCGATCGGCTGCCGCGAGCAACGGGGCGTCGGCCGGCAACCCGAGCGTGGGGCCTTCCTGCTCAAGGCGTCCGACGGCGCGCCGTTCGCGCGCCCGGCGCTTCTCGTAGTTCAACGACAGGTTGCGCACCACCCGCAACAACCAGTACTTCGTCTCATCCACGCTCGGCAGGGGCGTATCGCGGTTCAGCAGGCGCAGGAATGCCTCATGAGCCAGATCCTCCGCGACTACCCGTTCGCCGGCGATCCGGAAGGCCACCCGAAATATCAACGGAAACAATTCGCGGTAGACACCGCCGAAATCGCTGTCTCGCCACCACCGTTCAGTTTTTGACCGCACCATGTAAAACCACCGGAATGCCTGGAGGTTACACCTCCGCCCTACCCTGCCTGCTCGGGCAGCGCGCCGGCGCGCTGCCACACCGTGCCGGTAGCGGCGTCGCGCAACTCGATGCCCTGCGCGGCGAGCTGCGTACGAATCGCGTCGGCGCGTGCGAAGTCACGCCGGCGGCGCGCCTCGTCCCGCTCCCGTACCAACGCGTCCACCTCGGGATCCACCCGCGTCTCGTTCGCCAAGACGGTTGCGGCCGATTGCAAGAGCCGCAAGCCCAACACTCCATCGATCGCACCGACCGCCCGCAAGGCGCACTCCGGATCGCCGGCATCGCTCTTGACCAGTTGCCAGAGGCGGGCGAGTACGCGCGGCATCGCCAGGTCGCTTGCCGCATGGGCGAGCGCCTCGCGCGCGGCCGGGTGGGCGCAGTCGGCGCCCGCCATGGTGCGGGGATCGTCGACCGCGGCCGCCCGCGCCAGCGCCGCCACCCGGTGCACCAGTCCGGCCCGGGCGGCGCGCGCCGCATCCAGGGCACGCATGGTGAAGTTCTGATGCGCCCGGTAATGCGCCCCGAGCACGAAGTAACGGTAGTCGAGCGCGTCGTAGCCCTTTTCCTGGAGCTGGCCGATGGTGACCCAGTTGCCCTTCGACTTGGACATCTTGGCCCCGTTCACCAGCAGGAACTCGCCGTGGCACCAGTAGTTCACCCAGCGCCCCGGATCATCGTGCCCGATACCGAGCGCCGCCTCCGCCTGGGCGATTTCGTTGGTGTGGTGAACCGGAATCAGATCGATGCCTCCGCAATGAATGTCGAATTGCTCGGCAAGGTAGCGCATCGACATGGCACTGCACTCGATGTGCCATCCCGGGTAGCCCCGTCCCCACGGCGAGTCCCAGATCATCGCCTGGTCCTCGAACTTGGAGCGGGTGAACCACAGGCCGAAGTCTTCCGGATTGCGCTTGCTGCGGTCGACGCTGATGCGGGCGCCGGCCTGCAACCGCTGCCGGTCGAGCAGCGCCAACTCGCCGTAGCGGGCGAACCGCGCCACGTCGAAGAACACGTTGCCGCCGGCTACGTAGGTGAACCCGCGCGCTTCGAGACGCTGGATGAGCGCGATCATGTCGTCGATGTGATCGGTTGCCTTGGCGACTACGTCGGGCCGGAGGATGTTCAGCGCGTCCGCGTCGGTAAAGAACCGGTCGGTATAGAACGCCGCGATGTCCCACACGGTACGCCCTTCGCGGCGCGCGCCGGCGAGCATCTTGTCCTCGCCCTCGTCGGCATCGCTGGCCAGGTGGCCGACGTCGGTGACGTTCATGACGTGGCGCACCCGGTAGCCGAGCGCAGCGAGGGTGCGGCGCAGCACGTCAACGAAGATGAACGTGCGGAAGTTGCCGATGGTGGCATAGTCGTACACGGTGGGTCCGCAGGCGTAGAGCTGGGCGCAGCCCTCGGTGCGGGGCACGAACGGCTGCACGGTGCGGCCCAGGGTGTTGTAGATCTGGAGTGGTTGCGGTGCCTTGGCAGAATCGGTCATCGGCTCGTCGGGGGTGAACGTACACCGACGCGCCGGCCCGGTTCAAACCGAACTCGCGCCGCCGGCGGCTCGGGCGCGGCGCTCGGGCGGCGCCGGGCGCCGGCGGCTTCAGCGTTCGACCGACACCGTCACGGTCAGCCGCGGCCCCTGCGGAGACGGATCGCCGAGACCGGCGGCGCCGACCCGCAGCCGGCCACGCGGCAGCCGGACCTCGACCGCGAACTGCGTGGTGATCTTCTCGGACGCGACGCGCCATCCCGCTTCGACGGCAACTGGAGATGCGGCCGTGGCGGCGCGTACCTGCAGCGTGTCCCCGGACTGCGCGCCGCGCCAGCGCATCGAGATCGTCCCTGCGCGCGCGCGCGCCTGGACGGCGAGCGTGGGTACGGCACCCGCCGAACCGGCCTGCACCGCGCCTTCGCCGCCCAGCGTCACGGCGCCGAGCCGTACCGAGGGGGTCACCGCCAGCTCCACGGTGTGCTGCGCCGCGGCGACGGGGCGCGCCGCGTGCACTGTCGGCCGGGGCACCGCGCCGCGCACGGCGAACCGGTACCCTACCCGCCAGGGACGCGGCCCGGCGGCGCCGCTCAGCCGGGCCGCCCAGGCGAGCGACGCGTCCGGGGCGCCGCCGCCGAGCGCGCGAAATTCGCGGCCGGCGGCCGCCACACCCGCGGCCAACTCGCCGTACGGCGACGGCGCGCGCCCGGACAGGCGGACGTGGAAGGCAGGCGGCAGACGCGGCCCGAGCGACGCGTTGACGCTGCCGGCCAACTCGCCGGCGCCGTCCGTGACGCGGGCACGGATGCCGGCGAGCGCCAATTCGCCGCCCGGGAATGGCGGCGCCGCCAGCAGCCAGCGTGTCGACGTCGGCGGCGGCGGCCCGCTGCGGACGGCGGCGTATGCCTCCAGGCCGAGTGCCGGCAGCGGCTCGGCGGCCGCCGCCGCGGCAAGCACGGTCGCCGGGCGCGCGCGCCCGGCGGACGCCGGTGCCGGCTCCACGTAGCCGGCCACCGCCACGCCGGGCAGCGGCGCAAGCTGGACGCCGCGCAACCGGCCGGGGCTGATGCCGGTGTCCGGGAGCAGCCCGGTACGCTCGCCGTACACTTTTGTCCCGGCGTCGTGGCCGAGTGGACGCGCCAGCTCTCTCCACGCGCCGGCCAGACGTACCGGACCGACCAGCGCACCGCCCAGTTCCAATCCGGAAGCGATCAGCAGCGGACGGCCGTCGCCCGGTGCGACGGCGGCAACCAGGCGCGCGCGCCCCCAGCTTCCCTCGTACACGAGGCGGGTGCGCGCGGCGGCGCCGGTGGCTGCGACTTCGACGCGCGACGTCACCGACACGCCGCGCTCCGCCGATTCGGCCGCGAGGTGCGCGCCGGCGGTCAGCATCAGGATCAAGGCGCCGGCGCCGCGCCGGCGCGGCGGGCGAGAAGTGCCGCGAACTGTCATAGCGGCCGGGATAGAGCAACATCGGTGCCATGCGCGGCCCGCAGGCGGGGCCGGGAAGGCTCCGCAGCGACCACGTTTTACGTTCGTTTACGCATGCCGCTGTGCCGGCGCGCGGGTACGCGCCATGCGCCGCGAGAGTGTGGCACACTGGCGGTCATGGCATCCCTGCTCGACGGTCGCCTGCTGGTGTCGCAAGGCGACATCACCAGGTTCAGCGGCGCCTCCCCGAGCGCCATCGTCAACGCCGCCAACAGCTCCCTGCTCGGCGGCGGCGGCGTTGACGGCGCCATTCATCGCCGCGGCGGCACGCGGATTCTCGACGAGTGCAGGGAGATTCGCCGGTCGCGCTACCCCGACGGGCTGCCCACCGGCGCGGCGGTGATCACCGGCGCCGGCCGGCTGGCGGTCGATTACGTGGTGCACACCGTCGGGCCGGTGTGGAACGGCGGCGGCCGCGGCGAGCCGGAGCTGCTGCGCGCCGCGTACCGCAACAGCTTGCTGCTGGCGGCGCAACATGATGTGCGCGAGATGGCGTTTCCGGCCATTTCCACCGGCGTGTACGGCTATCCACCCGCGCTCGCCGCGCGCGAAGTGCTCGCCGCCGTCGGGCACGCGCTGGCGGGCCGCCCGCTGCCGGAGCGCGTGCACTTGCTGTTCTTCAGCGCGGCGGATCAAGCCACCTTCCTGGACGCCGTCCGGACCGCGTGACTGCGCCGGACGGCGCCGGAGGCGGAGGCCCGGATGGCGACCGCGCCGCCGGCGCGATCCTGAACTGGCGCGAGATCGACGCCGTGCTGGCCGAACTCGACCTCGCCGGCTGCTTCATCCGCGACGTGCGCCAGCCGGCACATCAGCGGCTGGTGTTCGAACTGTACGCGCCGCGGCAGGGGCGCATCTGGATGCTGGCCGCATTGGGCGGACCGTATGTCCGCCTGCACCGGCTGGCGCACCGGCCGCACCAGCTCGGCGATCCACAGCGCTTCGTCGCGTTCATGCGCGCGCACGTGCGGTCGGCCCGGATCCTGGCCGCGTCCCAGGTGGCCGGTGAGCGGATCGTCAAGCTGCAGGTGGCGCGCGGCGACCGCGAGCTGACGATCTGGATCCGCCTGTGGGCGAATGCCGCCAACTGCATCGTCACCGACACCGGCGGCGCCATCCTGGACGCCCTGTTCCGCCGCCCGCGGCGGGGCGAGGTCAGCGGCGGCGAGTTTCACCCCGAGCGCGACCTCGTTGCGCCGGCGGCGCGCGGCGACCGCCACCGGGCTCGCCCGGTGCGGGCGTTCGGCGATCCGGGCGAACCTTACAACCTGCGGGTGGAGCGCCACTTCGCCGCTCTCGAGGCAGACGCCGACGCGCGGCGCGCGGCCCGGATGGCGGCCGCGGCACGCGCCGCCGGCGAACGGCGCACGCGGCGCCTGATCGCGCGTCTGCGCCGCGAGTGCGAAGCGGCCGGCGATCACGAACGGTTGCAGCAGTTGGGCAGCCTGCTGCTGGTCAACCTGGCGCGGGTGCAGCCGGGCGCGCGCCAGGTCGTGGTGGACGACTATCACACCGGCGGCACGACCGCGATCGATCTGGCTCCGGACCGGTCGGCGGCGGACAACGCGCAGCGCTACTTCGAACGCGCCCGCAACGCACGCCGCCGGCTGCAGACCGCCCGCTCCCGGCTCACGCAGGCGGAGCGGGAACTGGCCGCGGCGCAAGCAGCCGATCCGGTGCAGGCGCCGGTGGTGTCCGCCGGCGGTGCTGCGGGGCCGGCGGACCGGCGCGCGGCGGGCAGTCCACCGGCGGCGCGCCCGGCCGGCGTGCGGCAGTTCGTGAGCCGCGGATTCACCCTGCTGGTGGGGCGCGGCGCGGCGCAGAACGACGCTGCACTCCGGGCCGCGCGCGGCAACGACTGGTGGTTTCACTGCCGCGACTTCCCCGGCGCGCACGTGTTCGTGCGCGAGCGCGGCTCGGGGTCGATTCCGTTGGAAACGATGCTCGACGCCGCCAGCCTGGCGCTGTTCTTCAGCAAGGCGCGCTCGTCCGGACAGGCGGACGTGTACTACACCCAGGTGAAGTACCTGCGGCGACCGCGCGCACGCGGCCGCGGCCCGCAGCCGGCGCCCGGCCGCGTGATCCCGACGCGGGAGCGAAACCTGTTCATCAAGCTGCAGCCCGAGCGCATCGAGCGGCTGCTGTCGGGAGGCCCGTGACGAACGCACCGGGGCCGGGTACGGCCGGGCGACGGCGGCGCCATTCGTTGTCATCGCCGCGGCGGACTGCGATACTCTGTAGCGTAGGCGGCACCCGCATGCAGGATACCTCGCTCGACCCACTCGCTCCGCAGCAGATCACCGACCGCGGACAGCCGCTGCTTGCGTTCGTGGCCTCGGACAAGCTCAGCTCGCTGGCCAAGCGCAGCGCGCTGCAGCAATCCGACGGCTGGATCGTGCATGGCGGCCAAGTGCGTCCGTGGCGGTTCAGCGGCTACGTGCGGCGCGGCGAAACGCTGCTGGTGACCGGTCCCCGGGTCGACGGCGAACTGCTGGTGGCGGCGCTCCGGCGCGCCCCGGACGAGGCGCTCGCCGCGGTAGCAAGGGTCGCCGGCGCGCTGGCGCGCCTGGCGCGCGACGGGCTGGCGGCACAGCCGCTGCAACTCAACGGCATCATGCTGCTGGCGACCGGCGGGGTGCTCGTTCTGCCGCCGGCCGTGGTCCGGCAACTTACCGAGACGCATTCGCCGGCGGCCATGGTGGCGGCTTCGGCACGCATCAACCATCCCGATCAGGGCGGCGAGCAGCGCTGGAGCACGATGCTCGCCATCCTGAGCTACCGCGCCATGACCGGCGAGTATCCGTTCCCGGCGCCAGGCGAGGAGGAGCTGCGCAACCAGATGCGCCGCCTCGACGTGGTGCCGCCGCGGCTGCTCGCACCCGGCTGCGACGAACACCTTTCCGCGCACATCGTGCGCGCGCTGCGCCCGCAGCGCCACGAGGTGCGCCCGCCGCTGGCGGACTGGCCGGCGATGCTGGCGCGGGCGCGCGAGCAGGCGGCGCCGGTGGCGGCGGCGGATGCGGAGCGCCTGCAGGCGGACGCGGCGGTGCTGCGCGAGCGCCATGCGCAGTCGTTCCGAAGGCGCGTGTTCCTGCAGCGCAACCTGCGCACCATGGTGGTGACGGCCGTTATCGTGGCCGCGGTGGGAGGCGTGCTCGGATCGATCGTCGCCAATCAGTTCAAGCCGCGCTCCACGCGCGGCTACTCGCCGCGCCAGGTGGTGGAAGCGTTTTACGGCAGCATCGGCGCACTCGACCACGCGACCATGGAAGACGCGGTGGTCGGCGACGCCGGCAAGGGGCTGATCAACGAGGTGGTGAACCTGTTCGTGATCTCGCGCGTGGCGCAGGGCTACGAGGGACGCAGCCACATCGTCGACGCCGCCGAGTGGGCGGCCGCCGGGGAGCCGGAATTGCCGGCCGACCGCTCACTGTACGGACCGAGCAATCTGGACATCGTGGCCGAGCAGGGTGCGCCGCAGCCGGTGTTTCGCGTCTCCTACCTGATGTGGCGCCTCGGCGGCGCCGACGGGGACGACCCCCCGGGCACGCCGCAACAGGGCATACCGACCAGCGAGCGGGTGTTCCTGCGCCAGGACAAGGGCGACTGGGTGATCTTCGAGATGCAGCCGCTGGACCCGCCGAACCGCAATTGACCGGCGCCATGCGGCGGCGCAGCGAACCTGGCGCCGCGATCACCTCGGTGGGCGATCTGCGCGGCATGCGCGCCACGGTGATGGGGCTCGGCCTGCACGGCGGCGGACTGACCGCGGCGCAGTTCCTGGTCCGGCACGGCGCGCGGGTCACGGTGACCGACCTGCGCGACGAGACGGTGCTGGCGCCGTCGCTCGACCGGCTGGCCGGCCCGGTACGCCTGGTGCTCGGCCGCCACGAGGTGCACGACTTCGCCGCGGCCGACCTGGTGATCAAGAATCCCGGGGTGCCGGCCGGTTCACGCTTCCTGAACGCCGCCCGGCAGGCCGGTACGGCGGTGGAAAACGACATCTCCCTGTTCCGCCGCCTGCACCCGGACGCCCCGGTGGCTGCCGTGACCGGCAGCAAGGGCAAGTCGACGACGGCGTCCGCGCTGCACCACGCACTGCGCCGCTGGCACCCCGACGCGTGCCTCGGCGGCAACATTACCGTGTCGCCGCTCGCGTTCGCCGACCGTCTCGCCCCCGGCACGCCGGTGGTGCTGGAACTCTCCTCCTGGCAACTCGGCGACCTGCCGGATCCGGCGCTGCTGCGCGCGCGGGTGGCGGTGTTGACCAACATCCTGCCCGACCACCAGGACCGCTACCGTTCGATGCACGCCTACGCGGCGGACAAGCTGCGGGTGTTCGCCGGGCAGGGCGCGGCCGACCGGGCGCTGTTCGGCCCGGACACCTGGCAATGGGTCGAGACGCCGCCGGCCGCCTCGGTGTGGCACCTGGCGGACGGCAGGTTGCCGAGCGGGTACGCGGGGGCGGAAGTGGACGGCGGCCTGCTGCGGCTGCGTGACCCGGAGGTCGGCGAGGTGGCAGCGCCGGCCCTGCCGGCCGGGCGGCTGCCCGGCCGGCACAACCTGCTCAACCTGGCCGCGGCGGCACTTGCCACGACCGCCCTGGCCGGCATCCACGAGCTGCCGGCGGCGGTTGCCGCGCTGGCCGACTTCGGCGGCCTGGAACACCGCCTGGAGAGCGTTGCCGTGTGGCAGGGCATCCACGTCGTCAACGACTCGGCGGCCACCATGCCGCACGCCACCGCGGCCGCCCTGGCGGCGTTCCCGGCGCCGGTGACCCTGATAGCCGGGGGCAACGACAAACAGCTCGAGTTCGGCGGCCTGCGCGCCGCCCTCGGCCCGGTGGAGACCGTCGTGCTGCTCGCCGGCACCGCGACCGGCAAGCTGGCCGCGGCACTCTCCGGCAGCGGCGTCGCGATTCGCGGGCCGTTCGGCGACCTGCGCGATGCGGTTCGGGAGGCGTTCGCGGCGACACGGGCCGGGGGCACGCTGCTGTTCTCGCCGGGCGCCACCTCGTTCGGCATGTTCGCGCACGAATTCGCACGCGGCGCCGAGTTCAAGCAGGCGGTGCGCGAGTACACTGCCGGCGGCGCGGACTGACGGTCAGCAGGTCTCCGCCGCACGTGCCGCGCGCGGGCGGCTGCGCAGCCGGGCGAGCCGGGGCCGCAGGCGGGCATAGTAGTCGCGGCGCAACACCTCGGCGCGGCGGAACAACAGGTAGGAGAGCGGCCGCAGCGCGTAGTCCCAGCAGCCCGGGCGATGCACGATCGATCCGCCGAAACCGGTCTTGAACCGGTACAGGCCGGCCCACGGATGGTCGGCATCGGCTGACGGCGAGATGCCGTACAGGTCGTAGGAGCGACAGCCGCGGTCGCGGGCCAGCCGCATTGCCGCCCATTGCAGGGCGTAGTTGGCCATCAGGGAGCGGTGGCGCGGCGTCGACGCGCCGTACAGGTAGCGCGCCATGCGCCCGCACACGCTGACAATGACGCCGCCGACCGGCTCGCCACGGTGGCTCGCCGACAGCAGGTACAACTCCGGCTCCGGGTTCACGCTCTCCGCCGCGAGGGCGAACAGGGTGGCGAAGTAGCGCTCGTCGTGCGCGGTGATGTGATGACGTGCCGCGGTGCCCCGGTACAGCCGGTACCACTCCGCGAGCGGCGCGCCGAGCGCGTCCGCGGCCATCAGGACGGCAACGGCGACGCCGCGGCGCCCCGCGAGCCGAACGTTGTAGCGCGTCTTGGCTTTCATTCGCGCCAGCAATTGCTCCTCGGGAGCGGCGAGGTCGACGATCACGGTGCTGGTGGGCTGTACGTCCACCGGCGCGCGGCGCAGGCGTCCGGCGGCGCCCAGCGGCGGTCGGTCGCCGTCCGGCGACGGCCATGCAAGGTCGTAGCGCACCAGGGTGGGCCGCGCGCCCCCCGCTGCGGCGCCTCGGTTGCCGGCGGCGCGGTGGCGCTCGGCAATGTGCGGCGCGAGCTGGCCGAGCAGCGCGGCACCCGATCCGTCGCCGGGGGGCGGCACCCCGCCCGGCGCGTACACCAGGGCGCCGAACGGCGTCGCGCGAGCCAGCGTCAGCAGGGTGCCGCCGCCGCCGGCTGCCAGCCAACGCAGCGCGTGCGTCCGCCAGCCGAAGCGCTCCTTGAAGCGTCCCCACAGGGCGCTCTGCAGCAGTTCGTCGCCCGGCTGCAACTCTTCCAGGGCGATCGGTCGGACGTCCGCCATGGCGTATCTTACCGCCACGGCGGGTGCTCCCGCCACGGCGGCCCGCGTGCCGTCCCGGGGCTACGGGCGCAACGCGGCGATGAGCCTCTCCGCTTCCTCGACCGAAATCTTGCCCTCCTTCAGCAGATCGAGGACCGTCTTCACCTCGGCGCCGCCGCCATCGTCGGGCGCCGCGCCGGCGGAGGCCTCGGCGCCCTCCTCGTGCCACGGGCGCGGCCCGCGACGCTCGCCGTCGCCGCCGCCGAACCGGAACGCGCGGCGCATCTCGCGCGAGACTTCCTCGCCGAGGCGCCCGAACTTCATTCCGAACTCCTTCATGTCGCGCATGAAGCGGGGAAACTCCTCGCTGAAGTCCACGTCGAACCAGACGCCGTAGTTGCGTGCATCGTCGTCGGAGAAACCGTCGTCCGCGGTGCGGCGCGACTCGAAATCGGCATGTTTGGTCACCTCGATACCTCCTCTCAGGTTCTTGATCAGAATGAGCAGTTGCGGCTCGCCGTCGCCGAACTGCAGCGTGGTCACGGAGCGGTCGGTGCGGCTGCGGGCGCTGCCGAGGTGGTTGCGCAGCACGCCGCCGGTGTGTGCCTTGACGGTCGCGTTGATGCGCTCCGGCAGCGCCACCGTGACCGGTCCGTTGGCGGAATACACCGACAGCCGGCCGTCGCCGCCGTCGGCTTCCTCAGCGGCCGCGGTTTCGGGAACCGGGTCGGACGCCGCGGCCAGCGGGGCAATCTGCAGCGCGATGCGTCCGTTGGCGCTGCGCACGGTGCCGCCGCCGATGCGGGCGTCCGCCGCGCGCACGCGGCCGTTGGAGGTGGAAACGCGCAACCGGGGCGTCTCGATATCGTGCAGCGAGACCGAGCCATTGGCGGCGGAAACGTCCACGCCCGGACCGTGCACGGCCGACAGGTGCACCGAGCCGTTGGCGGCGCCGGCGCTCACCGGACCGCGGTTGTTGCGCACGTTGATCGCGCCATTGCGGGTGCGCAGGTGCAACTGCCCCGCCAGGTCGCGCGTCTCGATGCCGCCGTTGCGGCTGCGCAGGCGCAGGCGCGTCGGCTCCGGAACCTGCACCAGCAGGCGGCCCTTGGCGGCGGCATCGGGGTCTTCAAGCCGCTGCTCCTCCAGGCAGACGATCGGCGGTCCGCCGTCGTCCGACTCGCGCGTGCGCACCACGAACCGTTCGCCGGTATCGCGCGGGACCTCCTCGCCGGCGGGGATGAAGCGGGCCGTCGCGCCGCCGCCGCTCGGCTCCACCTCCAGGCTGGTGTTGCGCAGCGAAATCTCCAGGGCCGGGTCGTGTTCCGGCAGTGGCAGGGTAATGGTCATCGGATCCTCCTCGGGGCGGCTCCCCGGTTGGCAGCTCTCCACCGGGGGCTGCGGACTACGTCGCGCCGTGCATCAGCCATCGCGCAGGCCTCGCAGGGCTTCGTCGACGGTGATGCGGCCGGCGCGCAGGTCGCGCAGCAGCGCCAGCCGCTCACTACGTTCTCTTGCGTCGGACGCCTCGGCGTTGCGCCCCCGGGTACCATGCCCGCGGGCGCCGCGCCGCTCGGCGCCGCCCCCGGCGGCGGCGCTCCACGGGCGGGCGTCCGCATCGTCGGGCGCGCCGGGCGCGATGCCGGCGTCGGCGCGCAGGCGCGCCTCCGCCAGCCGGGCGTTGACGCTTGCCAGCCGCGCCTTCACGGTGGGATAGGAGATCCCGAGGCGGCGCTCAACGCTGCGAAAGTTGCCCTCCACCTCGAGGAACACGCCCACGAAGTGCAGCAGCTCCTCCGGCAGGGCGCACAGTTCGCAGCGCCGGAACAGACCCCTCAGGACTACACCGCAACCCCGGCAACGATACTCCTGGACCAGGAGTTCGTCGCTGCACACCGGACACGCCGCCAACTCGTCACGGACGCCTTCGTTGCCGATCATGTGCGGACCAATGTCGCGGCAACCCTTCAATAAGTCAATAGCGACCTTGAATTATTAAAGGGTACATCCTTGAAACTCGTTTCCATGAGGCTCGTCGTTTCTTGACTCGCCCGCCCGCGCGCGCTACGTTCACTCTGACCGTACAGCCGTCTGCCACGATGCGAATCGACGCGCCAGGTGGACAGGTATCCCAGGGGGAGTCATGGCAGAACGTGACGTGACTCCGGCGCGCATGGCGGGCAACTTCAGTCCGCGTGCCGTCGGGGTGGTAATCGGCGTCGTCGTATTATTCGCAATAGTAGTGTCGAGCGTATTCGTGGTGGATCAGCGGGAAACCGCGGTGGTGCTGCGCTTCGGAAGATTCCAGCGCACCGCCGACGAGGGCCTGCACTTCAAGCTGCCGTTCGGCATCGACCGCAACATCAACGTCGAAACCCAGCAGATCAAGAAGCTGGAGTTCGGCTACCGCACGGAACGGGCCGGCGTGCAGACCGTGTTCTCGGCGCAGGACTTTCCGGAGGAGTCGGTCATGCTGACCGGCGACCTCAACATCGTCGACGTCGAGTGGTCGATCCAGTACCGCATCGTCGACCCGCGCGCCTACCTGTTCAATGTGCTCGACCAGGAGAAGACGCTGCGCGACATCTCGCAGTCGGTGATCAACCAGCTTGTCGGCGACCGCGCCATCCTCGACGTGATCGGCGCCGAGCGCGAGAGCATCGAGTTCATCGGCCAGGAGCGCATGAACGAGATCTTCGCGTCGTACGAACTCGGCATCCGCGTGACCGCCCTCAAGCTGCAGAACATCGTGCCGCCCAAGGGCGCCGTGCAGAACGCGTTCGAGGACGTGAACAAGGCGATTCAGGACCGCAGCCGGTTCATCGAAGAGGGCAAGGAAGCCTACAACCAGGCCATTCCGCGCGCCCGCGGCCAGGCACTGCAGATCATCCAGGAGGCGGAGGGCTACAAGGAGGAACGCATCAACCGCGCCCTCGGTGACACCGCCCGGTTCCGCGCCGTGTACGAGGAGTACGCGCGCAACCCGGACGTGACCCGCGCGCGCCTGTACTTCGAGATGTTCGAGAACGTGTTCCTGACCGCGGACGGCACCGACCTGATCGACCGCAACCTCGACAACTTCATTCCTTTGAAGAACCTCGTTCCCACCTTCCAAGGAGCCACCCAGTGAAAAAGGGCGTTACCGTAGGCGTCGTCGTCATATTCTTCATCATCGTGTTCCTGATGCTCGGCCCGCTGTGGGTCTTGCAGGAAGGCGAGCAGGCCGTGCTGCTGCAGTTCGGGCGCATCGTGAAGTCGAGCCAGGACGCCGGGTTGAAGCTGAAGACCCCGGTCATCGACCGCGTGGTGAAGTTCCCGAAGAAGATCCTGTCTTGGGACGGGGCCGCGCAGCGCATTCCCACCGAGGAGAACCAGTTCATCTGGGTGGATACCACCGCGCGCTGGCGGATCGCCGACCCGGGGCTGTTCTACGAGTCGGTCACCACGATCGACCAGGCCGCCTCGCGTCTCGATGACATCATCGACTCGGAGGTGCGCAAGATCATCTCCCGCAACCCGCTCACCGAGGCGGTGCGCGACTCCGACGTGATCAACGAGATCGAGCGGCGCAACGTGTTCGCCACGGCGGGCGCCCAGGACGATCTCGACGACAGCGTGATCGTGGACACCTTCACCCAGATCACCTACCCGGCGATCCAGACGGGGCGCACGAACCTGTCCGACGAGGTGCTCAGCGAGGCGCAAAGGCTGATCCCGCAGTTCGGCATCGAGCTGATCGACGTGGTCATCCGCCAGATCAAGTACTCCGACGACCTCACCGAGAGCGTCTACAACCGCATGATCGCCGACCGGCAGCAGATCGCGCAGGCGTTCCGCTCCGACGGCGAAGGCCAGAAGGCGGACTGGCTCGGCCAGCGCTCGCGCGAGTTGAACGTGATCCTGTCGGCGGCGCAGCGCCAGGCGGAGGAGATCAAGGGTGAAGCGGATGCGCAGGCGGCCAACATCTACGCCGACGCGTACAACCAGGATCCGGAGTTCTACGAGTTCTGGAAGGCGATCGAGGCGTACCGGACGCTGATGCCACGGTTCCGCAAGACGCTGACCACCGACGCCGAGTTCTTCAAGTACCTGTACAACCAGGACGGGGAGCGGCCGTAGCAGCCATTCGGCGGGGCGGCAGCCTTGCACGCGGGCAGATGAACCCGCTTCCGCTCTCGCGCCTGGTCGCAGCCCTGCGGCCCGGCGCGATCCGCGGGCGCGTGGACCGGGCGGTCACGGCGATCTGCTACGACAGCCGGACGGTGCGGCCGGGCGCGGCGTTCTTCGCGCAGCCCGGCGCGCACGTCGACGGCCACCGCTTCATCGACGCTGCCGTAGCAGCCGGCGCGGTTGCCGTGATACACAGCCGCGACTTCGGCGGCGAGCGGTTGCGCGAGCGCGCGCCCGACGTTACCTGGATTCGCGTCGCCGACCCGACGGCGGCCCTGTCCGCCGGCGCGGCGTGCTTCTTCGGCCATCCGTGCCAGGAACTGACCATGGTGGGGGTGACGGGGACCAACGGCAAGAGCACCACCGCCTGGATGATCTACGACCTGCTGCGCGCACTGCAGGTGCCGGCCGGGCTGATTTCGACGGTAGGGGTGGATTACGGCGCGGGCCTGGTCGCCAACCCCGAACACGTCACCACCCCGCTGGCGGTGGAGATGCACGCCGCGCTGCGCGCCATGGTGGACGCCGGGCTGCGCACCGCGGTGGTCGAGGCGTCGTCGTGGGCGCTGTCCGGCGGCAGCAAGCGGTTGGCCGACCTGCGCTTCGACAGCGGCGTGCTGACCAGCTTCAGCCACGACCACCTCGAGTTGCACGGTACGGCGGCGGCCTACCTGGCCGCCAAGCTCAACCTGTTCCGCGCCCTGCGCCCGGCAGGCGGCTGCGCGGTCGCGCCGCCGCACCTGGTCGGGCAGGTGCGCGCCGTCACCGCCGCGCCGGTGTACGCGTTCGGGATCGCGGGAGGCGGCGGCCGAGACGAGGTGCCGTGGGCGTGCCGGGCGGAGATCGACGGCGACGACCGCGGCGATGGCGACCACCGCGGGCCGCTGCGATTCGCCTTGCATCTCGACGGCGCGGCGGTGCCGGCGTCACTGGCGGCGCGCGGGCGGTTCAACCTCGACAATTGCCTCGCCGCGGCCTCCGTGGTGGCGCGCCAGTACGCCGTGCCGGCCGCCCGGTTGAGGGATCCGATCGGCGCGCTGCGGCTGCCGCCGGGACACCTTGAGGCGGTGGACCTGGGCCAGCCGTTCCGGTTGATCGTCGACTACGCGCACACGCCGGAGGCGTTCCGCGCCACCCTGTCGCTGCTCGCCGAGGAGGCCCGCGCCGGCGGCGGGCGGTTGATCGCGGTGTTCGGCTCGGCGGGCGAGCGGGACATCGACAAGCGGGCGATGCAGGGCCGGGTCGCGGACCGGTTCGCCGACCTGGTGGTGCTCACCGATGAGGACTGCCGCGGTGAAGATCCGGACGCGATCCTGCGGGATATAGCGGCCGGCTGCCCGCGGCGCCGGGATGGAGACGACCTGATCCTGGAGGTGGACCGGCGCACCGCCATCGCCCGCGCCATCGCGGCGGCTGGCGGCGGCGACGTGGTGGCGCTGCTTGGCAAGGGCCACGAGGCCTCGATGATCGGTCCCGACGGCGCCCATCCGTGGAGCGAGCGCGGCGCCGCCGAGGACGCGCTGCGCGCCGCCGGCTGGGGTTGACGGCGGCGATGTGCGGCAGCAGCCGACGCCCCGAGCGAGCGCGTCGCATGCCGCGGTCAGCGGCGGCCGTGCGCAGCGAAGCACACCGCCGCCCGCGCTACGCGGGTGCCGGTTGCACCGAGGCGCGGCGGCGCCGTTGGTGCCGGCGCCGCAACGAGGAAGCCCGGCGCACGCGGCGGTGCGCGGCGGCCGCGGGCAGCGGAGCGCGCCGGCCCGCGCGGTGCGGCGTGGCCGGATGCACGGGGGCGTGGCGGCGCCCGTGGTGCGGGGTGGCCGGGTGCATGGCGGCGCTGCGGCGCCCGTTGCGCCGGCGGCTGGTGGCGGCGGCACTGCTGCTGGCGGCATTGGCGGCGGCGGAGTTGGCCGCGCAGCAGCACCCGGCGGAGCGGCGGACCACTACCGTGACCGTGGTCGCCACCAGCGCGGTGGACCGACTGCCCGGCGACCGGCTCGCCGCCGCGGTGGCATGGCTGCTCGGCGAGTGGTACGGACCCGCGGTCGCCGGCCGCGCCGCGCCCGGCGGTGAGACCGACGCCCCGCCGCCGGAAGCGATACGGTTGCAGTTGGCGCTGACCGAGGGCGACCGGGGGTTGCATCTGCGCAGCGAGCTCATCGAGCGGGGGCGCTCGGCAGGCGTGCGCAGCGCATGGCTGCCGGCCGGATCTGTCGGCGCGGTCACCGCCACCGCCGCCGGCGACGGGTTCCTGCTGTGGTCCGAGGCGCGCCGATTTCCCCACCTGCGCGGCCTCGGTACCCCGCCCGACCGCAGCGCATGGCTGCCGGCGGCCGGTCTGGCCCGGATCGTGCAGCGCCCCGTTACCGGACGCGACGTGCAGGCGGCGGCGGCCTACCCCGGCGGCGTGCTGGTGTTGCTCGCGGATGGCCCGCTCGCCCTCGGCCCGCGGTTCGAGATTGTCCCGGACACGGCGGCGTGGCTCACCTGGCGCGAGGAGCCGCCGGCCGCCGGCGCGCCGTGGCGGAACCTGTACCCGCTGCACGACGGGCGGGTGGTACTGGAACCGTGGAGCGGGAACCCGGTGGTCACGGCCGCGTGGCAGGCGGCGGTGCGCGCGACCGGCCCACCTGCTCTGTTCGCAGGACCCGGGGAGGGCGCCGCGTCCCCCGCGGCCCTGCTCGCCGTTGCCCCGGACGGCACCGCTGCGTGGCACGAGGGGGACACGCTGACCATGCTCGGCTACGGCGCCGCCCGGCCCGACCGCGTGCGCCTGCCGCTCGGCAGCGTGGCCCCGACCGCGGTCGCCGCCGACGGCGGCGGCTTGCTGTGGATGTTCGACCCGCGCGAGCGCCGCATACGGGCATTCGCCGCCACCGGCGGCGGCCTGCGCCAGGTGCTGGCGGTCACCCCCATGCTGCCGGCGCAGGAGCTGGGCGGCGTGCAGGCGATCGCGGTCACCGCGGCCGGCCGGTTGCTGATCGGCTCGCAGCGCGCGGTGTGGAACGTGGACCGCCGCGGTGTGCCGCGCTGGGTACTGCCCCTGTTGCAGACGCAACCGCGGCAGCGGCTGCCGCAGGCCTTCAGTCTGGCCGCCGGCGCCGAACCTGGCGCGTTTCTGCTGCTCGACCGCACCACCGGCAGCGTGCACCGGTTCGCCGAGCAGCCGGAGCCGGCGGCCGACCGGCACCCTGCCTCCGGCACCGACCGGA
Source organism: Spirochaetia bacterium (assembly GCA_965208575.1). GTDB lineage: Bacteria > Spirochaetota > Spirochaetia > SZUA-6 > Bin103 > Bin103. Next base: position 410,342 of record CBDBOV010000006.1, read on the forward strand.
AGCCCGGTGCGCTGGCAGCCGCCCTCGCCGACAGCGCCATGCACGCCGCCGAGCGCGCCTGGCAGCAGCGCCGCCCGCGGTCCGCCGCGCTGCTGCTCGCCGCCGCCTCCGGCCACCTGAAGCAGTGGCACGCGGCCGACCCGCTCGCCGAAGGCGTCGAGCGAAGGTCGGCCGCCATCGAGCAACTCGGCAAAGCCGTGGAACATGCGCTGTACGGAGCACCGCCGTTGACCGCTCGCATCGCACCCGGCCGCTTCCACCCCGCGCTCGCCGCGTTCTACGAGACGCATCCTTTCACGCTGACCGTGCGCAACGCCGCGCGGGACCGCGCGCCCACGGAGGTCGCGCTCGGCATCGCGGGAGTGACATCCGCCATCACGGTCGCCGCGCCCGCCCTGGCCGCGGGCGAACAGGTCGACCTGCCGGTTCAGCTCCACGCCGCGCCGAGCGCCGGCGGCGCCGCGGTGCCGTACGACACCACGCTGTGGCTCGCCGCCGCCGCGCACGCCGACGGGGCGCCGGTGCTCAGCGCCATCCCGTTCGCGGTGGAGCCGCGGCGCTGCCGGCCACAGCAGGCGGTGGCCACGCCCGCCGGCCCGGCTCACGCCGCGTTTCTGCGCTGGCACCTGGCCGCGGCGGCGACCGCCCCCGCACCGGCGGCGCCGGTCGGCCTGCCCTCCTATCGCCTGCTCGACCGCCTGGCCCGGCTCGCCGACGTGGCGGCCGGCACGCGCTGCCTGCAGCCGGCAGACCACACGCTCGCGGCGCTGTCCGGCAGCGCGACCGACTGGGCCGTGGCGGTAGCCGGGGTGCTGCACCAGCGTGGCACACCCGCGGCGCTGCTGCTGAGCGAGGCCGCGCCGGTCCTGGTGTTGGCATGGTTCGAGCACCGCGGCGAAGCGGTCGATCCGGCGGCGCCGCGCCTTGCGCCGGAATTGCAGCGGAAAGTAGCCGCGCACCTGGAGGAGGCGGAGCAGGCGGTCCCGCCGGGCCCGGTATGGGCGCTGCAGCCGGTTGCCGGGGCGGCGTCTGCCGACGGCGGCGCGGCGGCGTGGAGCGTGCGCGGCGGCGCCGCGGCGGCCGCTGCACTGGCCGCCGGCCGCGCCCACATCGTTACCGTCCGGGGCGATCCGGACCGCGGACCGTCCACGTTGCCGCGAACGCCCGCGGTGCAGGCGGTGCTGCCGCTCGCGGACGCCGGCGAGAACGGATAGCTCCGCACCGCCGTGCCGCGCCGCTCAGGCGGCGCAATCCGCGCGTCGCACCGCTTTCCCGGGGGACCGCCGCCACTACGATATGCGCCACGTACGGAAGGAGAGCATCACCGCCGGCCGGCAGCGCCCGCGGACGCCGCCGGCGCGTCACCCCCTGGTGCTGCCGTGCGCTTCTGCCCGCGGGACCGGCGCGGCGCCGGCGAGCGGCAGTTTGAGGTGCAACGAATCGACGCTGAATCCCACCTTCTCGAACAGCCCGGACACGCCGAGGGCGGCAGCGCCGAGTTGGGCGCGCAGCGACGTCACGCCGTGTTCGGCCGCCACGTCGGCGAGCGCCTGCAGCAGTCGCGCGGCGAGCCCGAGTCCACGGTAGTAGGGCATTACGGCAAGCTGGATCATATCCCATTGGTCAGCGCTGCATGCCCGCGCCCAGGCCATGCCCACGACCTCGTCCTGCGGCGCGCACGCTATCACCAGGTGCGATCCGGGCGCGGCGAGCTCGCAGCGGCGCCGTTCCAGGTGGCTGCCCAATTCGCGCGCCGGCACCTGGCGCAACTCCATCAGCGCCTCGACATCCACCAGGTGCGCGCCGTCGAGATGGGTCGCCTGCGCCGGGACCACCACGAAGTCGGATACCGTCAGGTCGTCGGTCTCCTCCGGTTCCGGCCCCAGGCGCTCCAGGCCGGCGGCCTCCCGTTCCTGGTTGTACCAGTCCCGCACCACGCGCCGCATCTCCTGTTCCTTGAACCGGTACCAGCGTCGCTCCAGGTCGCGGCTCTGCTTGAGCACGTTCTTGAAGCTGCGGAACACCCCCTTGCCGGTGGACAGGGCGGAGCGCAACTGGTGGCGCACGTGGTGATTGGACACCGATGCCACGAACCGTTCCATGAGGTAGAAGCCATCGACCGGTTTCCATGCCGGCAGCGGCACGAACTCGGACGGGTCGTCCGGCAGTTGCGCCACGAGGGTGCCGTCGCGGCGATGGATGTATGCGTTCGAGCCTTGATCTTCCATGGCGAAAATGACCTGGTCGAAGACTTCCGGTGAAAGCTCGAACTCCATATTACGAAGGTACGGGGCACCCTCGAATACGGCAAGACTGCGCGGTTGACACGGCGACGGGAGGGCCTTACGTTCCGCCGCGAGGCAACGAGTGAGAGATATCGAATTCGTGGAGGCACGCGAGATCATCGACTCGCGCGGCAACCCCACCGTGGAGGTGGACGTGATCCTGGAGGACGGATCGCTCGGCCGCGCCGCCGTCCCGTCCGGCGCATCGACCGGCGAGCACGAGGCGGTGGAGCTGCGCGACGGCGATGCGGAGCGCTTCCTCGGCAAGGGGGTGCTGCAGGCGGTGGAGCACGTAAACAACCGCATCGCCACCGAGATTGTCGGCCTGGACGCCCTCGATCAGGTCGACGTGGACCGCACCATGATCGCGCTCGACGGCAGTGACAACAAGTCGTCCCTGGGCGCCAACGCGATTCTCGGCGTCTCGCTGGCCACCGCCCGTGCCGCGGCGGCCACGCTCGAAGTACCGCTGTACCGCTACCTCGGCAGCTATCACGCGTCGCTGCTGCCGGTGCCGATGGCCAACGTCATCAACGGCGGCGCGCACGCCGACAACTCGGTCGACTTCCAGGAGTTCATGATCATGCCGGTGGGTGCGGCCTCGATCCGCGACGCGGTACGCATGATGGCGGAGGTGTTCCACACCCTGAAGCAGGTGCTCGGCGGCCAGGGCCACGCCACCGGCGTCGGCGACGAGGGCGGCTTCGCCCCCAACCTGAAATCGAACGAAGACGCGATCGAGCTGATCCTTGCCAGCATCGCCCAGGCGGGATACGAGCCGCGCACCGATTTCATGATCGCGCTCGACCCGGCCAGCAGCGAATTCTACGACGCCGCCCGACAGCGCTACGTGTTCAAGAAGTCGGATGGCCGCGAGTTGACCGCCGAACAGATGGTAGCGTTCTGGACCGATTGGGCGGACCGCTACCCGATCATCTCGATCGAAGACGGCATGGGCGAGGACGACTGGGACGGCTGGCGTGCGCTGACCGCCGCAATCGGCAGCCGCGTGCAACTCGTGGGCGACGATCTGTTCGTGACCAACACGGCGCGGCTGCGGCGCGGCATCGAGCAGCGGGTCGGCAATTCGATCCTGATCAAGGTGAACCAGATCGGTACCCTGACCGAGACCTTCGAGGCGGTGGAGATGGCCAAGCGCGCCGGCTACACCGCGGTCATTTCGCACCGCAGCGGCGAAACCGAGGATGCGTTCATCGCCGACCTCGCGGTGGCGCTGGAGACCGGCCAGATCAAGACCGGGTCGCTGTCGCGCTCCGACCGGCTGGCCAAGTACAACCAGCTCATGCGCATCGAGGACCAGCTCGACAGCTCCGCGTCATTCGCCGGCCGCGAGGCGTTCTACTCCATTTCGTCGTAGTCGCCGCTGCCGCGATGCGCGGCGTCCGGCAGCGCATCGACCACCAACCGGGCGGAAAACCCGCGCCCGGCGAGTTGGCGTGCGACGCGCTCGCGGGCGCGCCGGTCCCGCCCGTGGCGATCCAGCAGGCGCTGTGCCAGCTTGCGGCACAGCGCCGCCTCCAGATCCGGGGGATACTCGGCGTCCAGCGCGTCGGCCGCGTCGCGCCGGGAGATGCCGTGCTGCAGGAGGCCGGCGAGCACCTTGCCGCGCCCGTCGCCGCCACGCGCTACCCGGCTGCGCACCCACAACCGCGCGTAACCCGCATCGTCCAGGTAGCCGAGCTCATCCAGCCGCGCCAGGGCCCGCTCCACCGCGGCGTTGCCGAATCCGCCCTGCGTCAGCTTGCGCGCCAGGGCACGGCGGCTGTGCATCGCCCGCGCCAGCAGCGCCAGCGCTCGCCGACGCGCCAGCAGCGCCTCCGAACGGCACTGCAGTTCCTCCAGCGCGGCGGCCGGCACACGGTCGCCGGGCCGAAGCGCGGCTTCCGCGAGCAGCTCACGCGCCACGTAGAAGGTACGCGCAGAACTGCCGTCCCGGGTCAGCACCGCCACCGTGTCGCCTGGCCGCGCCCACGGGACAGCAGCCCCGCGGCGGGCGCCTCGAAGCTGCTCGATGGCAGGGATGGAATCGGCGGCGGCGGCCAGGGTGGGCAGCTAACGCTTGGAGAACTGGAACCGGCGGCGTGCCTTGGGCTGCCCGTACTTCTTGCGTTCGACCATGCGCCGGTCGCGGGTCAGCATGCCGTTCGCGCGCAGGGCGCGCCGGTTGGCTTCGTCGTGGCCGACCAGCGCGCGCGCCAGTCCGTGCCGGCAAGCGCCGGCCTGGCCGTGCGTGCCGCCGCCGACCACGCGGATCAGCACGTCGTAGTTGGTGAGGTTGTCGGTCACGTCGAGCGGCTCGACCACTTCCCGCTCCATGTCGGCGGCGTGGAAGTAGTCGCTCAGCGACCTCCCGTTCACGTCGATGTTGCCGTTGCCATTGCGCAGGTAGACCCGCGCGACCGCGGTCTTGCGGCGTCCGGTTCCAATCGCCAGGTTGCTTGCCACGTTTATCGATACTCCCTTGTCGTCGTCACAGCGCGAGTTCCTCCGGCTTCTGGGCCGCGTGCGGGTGCGCGCCATCCGCGTAGATCTTGACATTGCGCAGCAGCTTGCGCCCGAGACGGCCCTTCGGGAGCATCCCGCGCACCGCCTCCTGCATCGGAAACACCGGCTTGCGCGCGATCACCTTGCGATAGTTTTCCGTCTTGAGCCCGCCGGGGTAGCCGGAGTGGCGGTAGTACTGCTTCTGCTCCATCTTTCTGCCGGTGACCACCGCGTGCCGTGCGTTGATCACAATGACGTGGTCGCCCACCTCCTGGTGCGGGGTGTAGTAGGGCCGATGCTTGCCGCGCAACAGGGTGGCGACGCGGGTAGCCACCCGCCCGAGGGGGTGGCCGCCGGCATCGATGACGTACCACTTGCGCGCAATGTCGCGCGGATTGAGAAACTGCGTTTGTGTGGATTCCATGGGCAATACTCGATTGGGGCGGCCCGCTAGAGCGCGGAGCCGGCCAAAGTTAGTGCAACCAATGGTGCGCTGTCAACTAGAAGCGCCGCTCGCGCCGCTCGCTGCCCGGTGCCAGCCACCCGATGCCAGTCGATTCGGTGTTGTCGGATCAGCAGGTGCGGGCCTGCATGAGCTCGACGATGAGGTTGTTGAGCTTGCTTCGGGTGTCGAAGTAGACGGCGCTACGTTTGGCCTGCCCCTTGGGCGTGATGCTGAGGATGACCGGGAACCCCTTCTCGACCATGCTGGCCGTCTCTGCTTCCAGGTCGTCGACGGTGTACGCGATATGACCGATGCCGGCGCCGAGGCCGCCGGTACCGACGCTCTCCAGCAGCTCCTTGTGCACTGTGTGGCCCTGAAGCGGTTGAAGGAGCTCGATCCCCAGCGGGCCAAGCGCACCCATCGCGCCCCTGGTTCTGACGATCGGATCGGGCACCTTGCCGTACACCAGGTATTCCTGCATCTGCGCGCTGTCGATGAGGAACTCCGGTTGAAAGGTCGCGTTCCCCAGGGTCTGGAAGTTATCGATGGCCTGATCGAGATCGGGGACGGGGATTCCCAAGTGATGGAATTTCCAGGTTTCTGGCATAACCAACCGTACCACATTCGCCACACAACGATCCCGCCTATCGCCCTTGAGGGTCTGCTCAGCGCGGCACCAAGCCGCGTAACTTGACGGCCAGTAGACAACCAGGCCGGCAGGGCCGTTGCCGCTTGACTGCGCTGCCGGTCGTCCCGCGTCCGCATTTCGGGAGTGTGATTCCCTTTTCCAGATGATAAAATGGGAGCATGTATCCCAGAATCCTGGACATCCCTCACGAGAGCCGCCAGAGCTTCTTCCTGTTCGGGCCCCGCGGCACCGGCAAGACCACGTGGTTGAAGCAGCGGTTCCCCGATGCGGTCTACCTCGATCTGCTCGATCACGCGCTCTACCTGGAGTTGTTGGCACAGCCCCAGCGACTGCGCAATCTGATCCCCCCCGGTCATGACGGGTGGGTGGTGCTCGATGAGGTGCAACGGACGCCTCTCGTACTCAACGAAGTACACCGGCTGATCGAGGAGACGGCAAGCCGTTTCATCCTCACCGGATCGAGCGCGCGCAGTCTGCGCCGGCGCGGCGTCAATCTGCTCGGCGGACGCGCGCACACCCATCGGCTCTACCCGCTGACGGCGCTCGAAGCCGGCGCCGACTTCTCGCTGCCGCGGGCGCTGATCCACGGCCAACTGCCCTCGGCGTATACCCAAGCGGATCCGGAACGCTACCTCGCGTCCTATGTCGAGAACTATCTGCGCCAGGAGGTAATCGAGGAGGGGCGCACCCGCAACCTGGCGGCATTCAGCCGCTTCCTGGAGAGTGCCAGCTTCTCGCAGGCAGCGCCCCTCAACGTGGCCGAGGTGGCGCGCGACGTCGGGGTGGACCGCAAGACGGCGGCCGCCTACTTCGACCTGCTCGAAGATCTGCTGATAGCGAGCCGGATTCCGGTATTTGCCCGGCGAGCCAGGCGGCGCATGACCGTGCACCCCAAGTTCTACCTGTTCGACGCCGGCGTGTACCGTGCGATCCGTCCCTCCGGTCCGGTCGACCGCCCCGAGGAGATCGATGGCGCCGCGTTGGAGACGCTGGTCTTCCACGAGTTGCGCGCCGCTATCGCCTACCGCTCGCTCAAGCTGGAGTTGTTCTTCTGGCGTACCGCCGCCGGGGCGGAGGTGGACTTCGTCGCCTACGGCGGCGACGGGCTGTACGCCATCGAGGTCAAGCGCAGCCGCACCGTCCGCCCCGCCGACCTGCGCGGCCTGCGGCAGTTCAAGAATGACTACCCGATGGCGCGCTGCCTGCTGCTGTTCGGGGGCGACCGCCGCGAATACCGCGATAGCATCGAGCTGCTGCCGGTGGAAGACGCGCTGGCCGACCCCGCATCAATGCTCGCCCCGCCCCACGAATCGACGTGATGCGTAGCGGATCGATCGATCTATCTATCCGGGGACGCGACTCGTCGCGCACCGCTGGCGTGTAGCGGTCAGTACACCTTCTCCTCCCCCAGCCAGCCGTCAAGCGCCATCGCCGCCGGCGTCGCCGCCGGATGACCGTTCGGCCTCGCGCCGCTCTTCCTCTTCTTCGCGCTTGGCTTCGATCTTGTCCTTGATGTCGGCGATGCCGACGAAGAACGACACCAGCCCGATCAGCACCGCCACGATCGGAATGCCGCCCTTGAGGAACTCCAGCATCTCATCCCACCATCCCGGTGACCAGGACACCGGCAACAGGGAGTAGACCGCGAACACGACGAGAATCAGCCCGATCAACAGTGCTACCACGATTGTTCCTCCGACCGCCCTCCCCGACCCGGGAGTGACTGCGCCGCAACACCATACCCGCCCCGCCAGAGATCATCAACGTGCGCTGAGCTTGTGCGGCGGCTGGAGCGCGGTTGACGCGGATCGGTGCGCGGCAGCACATTGATCGTAATAGCTTGGCAATAGCGCCCCCGACCGCGGCCGGCGGCGAGAGGAGTCTGCATGTCGAATCGAGATATCAGCCTGAACCCGATCCTGGCGATCCGCGAAAACCGGATCCTGCGCAACGTGTACCTCTGGATGACCGGCGGCCTGGCGTTCACTGCGGTGATCGCGCTCGGCGTTGCCGGCAATCCGGCGCTGGTGGGCGGCCTGATGCGCAACCCGATCCTGTTCTACGGCCTGGTGGTGGGCGAGCTGCTGCTGGTGATGTTCATCGCCGCCCGCATCACGCGCCTGTCTCCGACGGCGGCCACCGGCAGCTTCGTGCTGTACGCGGGACTGAACGGCGTGACCCTCTCGGTGCTGTTCCTGCTGTTCACGCAGCAGAGCATTGCCACGGCGTTCCTGGTGGCCGCCGGCACTTTTGCCGGCGCCAGCGTGTGGGGGTTCGCCACCAGGCGCGACCTGACCACGGTGGGCCACTACGCCGGCATGGCGGTGTGGGGCATCCTGCTGGCGCTGATCGTGAACATCTTCCTGCGCAGTCCGGCGCTGGACTACCTGGTGTCGCTCATCGGCGTGGGCGTGTTCGTGGCCCTCACCGCCTACGACACGCAGACCATCAAGCGCTGGAACGAGGATGCCGGTGCCGATATGGGCGAAGACGATTTCGTCCGACTGTCAATCCTCGGCGCCTTGAAGCTGTACATCGACTTCATCAACATCTTCCTGTTCCTGGTGCGGCTGTTGGGCTCACGCGAATAGTGCTCGCTGGTGCGGCTGCTGGGCTCACGCGAATAGTGCTCGCTGGTGCGGCTGCCCGGCTCACGCGAGTAGTCGTCACGGACGCCGGCGCCGGTCAGGCGCCGGGGTGAGCCGCGAACAGGCGCCGTAACAGCCGCCACTCGCCCGGGCTGGCACTGGCCGGCAGAATGTTCGGCGCCGGATGATGGGGATTCAACAGCACGCCGGCGTGAAGGAACGCCGCGAACACGCCGGCGTGCTGGCAACGCGGGTAGTTTGGCAGCACGTAGATGCCGGTGCGCCGCCACGCACCCAGGTCTACCGGCCAGTGCGCCGCCGCCGCCAGGCGCTGCGGCGCAGCGCGCGCCAGGTGTCGCAGTGCCGCCGCGGCGCCGCTCAGCAACAGCGGGGAGACGCTCCCGGCCTCGTGCTGCCCGGCGCCGGCGGCGACCGGCTCGCGCGTGCTGACGGTGACCGGCCCCGCTCCGATCCGGAACGGCAGCCGGTGCAGCAGCGCCGCCGGACCCTGCTCCAGCCACGCGCCGCCGAGCGGCTGCTGCTCGCACAGCGGCCGCCACCACGCCACCGGGGCCTCCCGCCAGCCGGGGTCACGCAACGGATCGGCCGCCTCGGCCAGGGTCGCCGGCAGCCGGTCGATCCGCCCGCACAGCAGGCGCCAGGCGGCGTCGACGCTGGCGGCGATGCCGAACCACCGATGCCCCGGCAGCAGGCCGCGCAGTGTGCGAACCAGGCGCGCGCCATGCACGCTCGGCAGGTTGCCGGCCAAGCCGCGCTCCAGCAGGTTCTTCAGTTCGCGCCCCAGCCGCGCCGGACGGTGGCCGAGCAGGGCGGCGCCGCCGTCCAGGTAGAGATCCAGGATGCGCCGGCCGTCGGCGGTGTAGAGGTGGAAGTCGCGCGCGCGGCGCACCGCCGGCAGCGCCACGTCACTCACGGTGCGCCCCTCACTCGTCGCCGGCGATCGGGTCGAGGTCGACGTAGGCAGCGATGAAGGTGGCGTTGCGTCCCGACTGGAAGCGCACGCGCAGCATGGTCTCACCTTCGTTCATCCAGCGCCGTTCCACCACGCCGATGCCGTAGTCGACGTGGGAGACGCCCTGTCCCTCGCGCAGCGCGCCCGGCTCCTCGGCGCCGTCGTCGCCGGCAACCCGGATCAGCTCCGGCGGGATCTCGGTGAGGAAGCGGCTCGGCTCGCGCTCGCGGGCGTACCCGAACGCCATGCGCCGCCGGCAAGCGGTGAGATGCAGGGCGAAGCGTGCCCGCGTCACGGCGACGTAGAACAGGCGGCGCTCCTCTTCCTCTTCCTCGCGCGGACCCGCCAGGCGCGGCGCGGCCGGCTCGCCGGCGGGAAAGATGCCCTCCTCCAGCCCGGTCACGATCACCTGGTCGAATTCCAGGCCCTTGGTGTTGTGCGCGGTGATCAGCGTCACCGGCGGGGCCGCGCCGGACGCCTCCGGCTCCTGCTCGTCCTGCTCCTCCCCGACGCCGGCCAGGCGGGCGGTTTCCAGGAACTCGGCCAGCCCGGCGGGGCCGCTGCCGTAGTTGGCGCTGGCGTTGACCAGCTCGTCCAGGTTGAAGGCGCGCGCGGTGCGCTCCGCCTGGTCCTGCGCCACCACGCGCTCGTACAGGCCGGAGCGCTCCAGCACCGCCCGCACCAGGTCGGCCACGGTGCCGCTCTCCTGCACCTGGCGCAGCTCGGTCAGCAACCCGGCGAACCCGGCCAGCGCCGCGCGCGATGACCCGCGCCGCGCCGCGGCCAGCGCGGCCGCGGCGGCAATCAGGTCGCCGCCCGCGGCCCGGGCCTGCTCTGCCACGCGGGCCGCGGTCTTCGGCCCGATACCGCGCCGCGGCTTGCCCGCCGCGCGCCGGAAGGCAACCTCGTCGCGCGGATTGTACAGCAGTGCCAGGTAGGCCAGGGTGTCCTTGATCTCCTCGCGCTCGTAGAAACGCACCGTGCCCACCACGCGGTACGGGATGCGCTGTGCCTGGAACAGCGTCTCGAAGGTGCGTGACTGGAAGTTCATGCGATACAGAATGGCGCTCGACCCGCGCCCCCGGCGCACCAGCTCGGCGCAGTAGCGCGCCTCCTCCTCGGCGTCGAAGAGGTGCGCTACGGTAGGCAGCTCGCCCTGATCCTGGTCGGTCCACAACGTCTTGCCCATGCGGCGCCGATTGTGGCTCACCACCGCGGAGGCGAGATCGAGGATCGCGCCCGTAGAGCGGTAGTTCTGCTCCAGGCGCACCACCTCGGTGCCGGCGAACCGCTCGGGGAAGGTGAGAAAGCCGTCCACGTCGGCGCCGCGGAAGCGGTAGATCGACTGGTCGTCGTCGCCCACCACGCACAGGTAGCCGCGCGGCCGGTGCAGGACGCGCAACAGTTCGAACTGGGCCTGGTTGGCGTCCTGGAATTCGTCGACCAGGATCACGCGGAACCGTTCCTGCACCGTCTTGCGCACCTCGGCATCGCGGCGCAGCAGGGCCGCCGGCAGCAGGATGAGGTCGCCGAAGTCGACGCCGTTGAGGTCGGCGAGGCGACGCTGGTAGCGGGCGTACAGGCGCGCCATCGGGAACGGCGAGCGGCGCATCGCCGACAGGTCGCCATCCGGCGCGATGCCGCGGTTCTTGGCCGTCGCGATCCACGCCGCCATCTCGCGGATGTCCCCGGCGAGGTACTCGTCGGCGTCGTCGGCCGCCACCTGCGACAGGATCTGGCGCACGTCGGCGTCATCGAAGATCGACAGCCGGGCGGGATCGAAACCGAGGCGTTCGCCGTGCACGCGCAGCAGCCACGACCCGAACGCGTGGAAGGTGCGCACCATGACCCGGTTGCCCGCGTCGCCGCGCCCGTGCTCGGCGACCAGCCGCCGCACCCGCGTACGCATCTCGTCCGCCGCCTTGTTGGTAAAGGTGACCGCCAGGATGTGGGTGGCCGACACCGCGCCGGTGGTGACCAGGTGCGCCACCTTGGTGGTGATGACGCGTGTCTTTCCCGAACCGGCCCCGGCCAGGATCAGCAACGGCGCGCCGCGGTGCAGCACCGCCTCGCGCTGGCGCTCGTTCAATGCCGCCAGGCCGCGATCCGACACGACTGCTAGTCCTCCGAATCGAACAGAAAATCGCGGTACACGTTGGCCGAAGCCGGCGACACGTACACGAAACGCTGCGCGGGTATTTCCTGGTTGGTGCGCACGCCGAGAAAGTCGAACCGATGCTCTTCGAGGCCGACGGTGATGCCGGAGATGCGGCGGATCAGATTGCCGGCGGAAATCGCTATTTCGAGCTGTCGGAATCCCTCGACCGCGGACCTGCTGGTCAGGTTCAGCTTCACCACCAGCTCGCTCGATCCCTGGTCCAGCGGCACCGGGTCGGGACCCTCGAGGTAGGCGATGGCATAATTGTTCTGCAAGTAGTCCAGTCCCTGGCGGCTGGCCAGTCCGACCGCTGCGTCGTCGCCGCGGTCACTCAGCTTCTGCTCGAAGATCACGTCCAGCGCCGGGTAGTAGATGGTGAGCACGGAGCCGTCGCTGACGATCACCTGCCCGGCCGGATCGCTGAAGTCGATGCGCAACAGGTTGGGACGCTTGTAGGAGAGCCGGCCCGTCATGGTCCCGGTGCGCTGGGTTATGCGGATGTCCGCCTCGTAGTCGTCGATGCCGCGGTAGGTGGCGGCAACCTGGGAAAAGAAACTCTCGGCGGTGATTACCGGTTGGGCGCCGGCCGATCCCGCGGCCAGCATCCCGGCCAGCAGCGCAGGCCAGACCCGGCCGCCGGGGACCGGCCGGTGTCGGCATGCGGACCGGCGACGGCTACCGCCCCGGAAGCGCGGATGCGCGGCTAACACCCCCACCTAGTCATCGTCCACCCGGCTCAACTCCTGGATGCGATCGCGAAGTTGTGCGGCGCGCTCGTAATCCTCGTTGTTGACCGCGTCGCGCAACTCGCGGCGCAACCGGTCGACCGGCGCGTGTACCTTGTTCGCCTTGATCTCGCGCAGGGCGGCGCGCAGGTACTGCAGCGAGCGCACCCGCTCGAAATGGAACGTGGGCGTGTCGACTTCCCTGAGGCCCTGCACCTGCTCGATGGCGCGCTCGATGACCGCGCACGCCTGTGGCTGTTGCTCCTCTCCGAGCAACACCATGGCGCGCGCGGTGGCGTTCATGCGCAGGATATAGGGACGATACTGGAGGATGTCGTTCTTGTCGTCCTTGTGGGCGAACCGCTCGACCATTTCGCAGATCTTCAGATTGTGGTTGGTGTCCATGGCGGTACGCTCGTAATCGCCGATCTGAAACAGGATGTAATAGCGGTAGTAGTAGAGCACGCCCTCGTTGTGCAGCAGGGAGAAGTCGTCGCGTCCGATCCGGAAACCCGAGTCGTCGCCGTGGCGCTCGCGAAACGCGGAAGCGCGGTCGCGCATCTCCTGCAGCACGCTCTCCTTGCCGAACGGATTGCCGCCGTCGGGCCGGCCTTCCAACTCGTACTGCTCGATGCCGAGCGGCTGGCGCACCTGCAACACTTCGCGCCCGTCGCGCGCCGCCACCACCCGGTACTGGTCGTCGGGGTCGAACTCCCACTCGTGGAGGATGTCTGTGATATCGATACTCATCTGCTCACCAGGCCGGTGGGCTGGGTCCAAATATAGCTGCTTGGCGGGCGCCGAACAAGGTTGCGCGGCAGCACGCGGGCGGCCCGGCGGGGCGATGCGGGCGGCGCGGCATCACGGGTTGGGGCGGCGCAGGACGGCCGACGGATTCACCGCGGCGCCCACCTCGCCGGTAGTCAGGAAGCGCCCGATCTGGTTGGCGATCATGATCGCAACGTTGAGTTGCGCCTCCCAGGACAGGGCGCCGATATGCGGCGTGGCCACTACCCGCGGGTGGCGCGCGATCGCCAGGCCGGACGGCGGTTCGGCGGTGAACACGTCGAGCGCCGCACCGGCGACCTGGCCGCTGTCGAGCGCGGCGAGCAGTGCCAGCTCGTCGATTACGCCGCCGCGCGAACAGTTGAGCAGGTAGACGCCGCGCTTCATGCGCGCTATTTCGGGGGCGCCGATCAGCCCGCGCGAGGTGGATGTCAACGGCGTATGCACGGTGATGAAGTCGGAGTGCGCGAGCACGGCGTCGAGGGCAACCAGCGACACGCGGTGCTCGACCGCCAGGTCGGGGGCGACGTAGGGGTCGTGGGCGACGACGTGCATGCCGAGGGCGGCGGCGGAGCGCGCCACCAGCCGGCCGACGTTGCCGATGCCGACGATGCCGAGGGTCTTGCCGAGCAACTGGGTGCCGCGGAACCGGGTGCGCTCCCAGTGGCCTGCCTTGACCGATGCGTCGGCCGCGGCGATGTGGCGCGCCACGGCGAACAGCAGCCCCACGGTCAACTCGGCCGCGGCCTGGGCGTTCGCGCCCGGCGTGTTCATTACCAGCACGCCCCGCTCGGTGGCCGCCGCCACGTCGATGTTGTCCACGCCGGCGCCGGCGCGGCCGATCACGCGCAGCTCGGTGCCGGCGTCGATCAGGGCGCGATTCACCTGGGTTTGCGAACGCACCAGCAGGCCGGCGCAGGAGGCGACGGCGCGGCGCAACTCGTCGGCGGCGAGGCCATGGCGTTGCACGACTTCGATGGCCGGGTAGCTGCGCAACTCCTGCACGCCCTGAGCGGCGATCGGCTCGGTCATCAGCACGCGTTGCATGCCCCATGCAAGTATCGCGATTGGCGCGAATAATCAAGCGTCGGTCGGCTGCTGGCGGCTGCGCCACGCGGTTGTCGGGCGGCCGGGCGGCGGATATGGTGAGCCCGTGACTTATTGTCCGGACAGCACGGTCCGCCGGGGGAAACCTGTGCGTTGGTGTGGTAGTTCCCGGTATGGTGATTGAGACAGTGCTTGCTGACGTGTGGATCGTTTCTCTCGGCGGGTCGCTGGTCGCACCCGGCGAGGTCGACACGCGATTCGTAAAGCGCTTCTGCGCCTTGGTGACGGAGCAGGTGGCCGCGCACCCGGAACGGAAGTTCGTGGTGGTATGCGGCGGCGGCGATCCGGCGCGGCGCTACCAGGCGGCGTATCGCGCGGTAGCGGCGCGGCCCACCGAGGCGGCCGAGGACTGGGTCGGCATCGCCGCTACCCGGCTCAACGCCGAGTTGATCAAGCAGTTGCTCGGCGAGCTGGCGCCCGCGGAGGTGGTGACAAATCCCACCACGGTCACCGGCATGGCGGCGCCGGTGCTGGTCGCCGCCGGCTGGAAGCCCGGCTTTTCGCACGACTACGACGCGGCGGTCATCGCCGAGCGCCTGTCGGCCGCGCACATCGTCAAGCTGTCGAGCGTAGGGCGGATCTACAGCGCCGACCCGCGCACCGACCGGGACGCGCACGCGTACGAGCGCATGTCGTGGGCGGCGCTGCGGCGCCTGGCCGGCGACCGCTGGAGTCCCGGCCACCATGCCCCGTTCGATCCGATCGCCACCGCACACTGTGCCGCGCTCGGCATCACCCTCGTGGTGGCCGGCGGCGACCTCGCCAACCTGCGGCGCGTGATCGACGGCGAGCCGTTCGCCGGCACCACGGTTGGTCCCGATTAGCCGGTTCCGGCGTCCGCTGCGCGGCGAGCGCCGCATGCCGCGCAGAATTGACAGGCGCCGCCGAAAGGCCATAGGTTTGCGCCCACTGCTCGCACGCCGGCGTGATGAAATTGGTAGACATGCCAGACTCAAAATCTGGTGGTGGCAACACCGTCTCGGTTCGAGTCCGAGCGCCGGCATCGCAGTCCCGTGCCAGCTCCGCTGCATGCTCCGTGCGCTACGGTGCTACATCCGCTCGAGTGGTTCGATTCCCAGGATTCCGAGACAGTTCGCCAGTACCTGGCGGGTTGCCGCCGCCAGCAGCAGCCGTGCCTCGCGCAACGGCGAAGCCTCCTGCAGGATCGGGCAGGCGTGGTAGAAGGAGGAGAACTGCCGCGCCACGGCAAAGGCGTAGCCGGCAATCACGTGCGGGCTGCGCACCCGTAACGCGCGCGCCACCTGGTCCGGCATCTCGTCGAGCAGCTTGACCAGCGCCGTCTCCGGCTCCGCTTCGAGCACACTGAAGTCGGCGCCGGCCGGCAGTTCCCTGCCGTACTTGCGCAGGATGGAGCAGATGCGTGCGTGGCTGTACAGCAGGTAGGGGCCGCTCTCGCCCTCGAACGACATCGCGGAGTCCCATTTGAACACCACCTGCTTGTCGTTGGCCACGCGCAGGAACGAGTACTTGAGTGCGCTGTACGCCACCGCCTTGGCGACCGCCGGATCGGCGTCATGCCCGCGCTTGCGCAGTTCCGCCGCCGCCTTGCTCTTGGCCTCGGCGGCGAAGTCCTCCAACAGCACCAGGTTGCCCTGCCGGCTCGACATCGAGCCTTCGCCGAGCAGCACGAAACTGTAGTGCACGGCCGCCGGCGCGCCGGCCCCAAGCACCGACAGCGCCGCCTGCAACTGGCGATGGTACAGTTTCTGGTCCTCGCCGAGCACCACCAGGTTGAGATCGGCGGCGGCAGCTACCTTGTCGAGCGTGTACGCCATGTCGCGCAACACGTACAGCGAGGTCTTGTTGCCGCGGGTGATCACCAGCACCGGGTTGCGCGACGGCAGATCGAATCCCTCCAGGTTGAGCGCCAGGCGGCCATGTTCGTCCTCGAACAGGCGCCCGGTGGTGCGCAACTGTTCCACGATCTGCTGCGAGCGCTGTGGCGTGAGGTAGTCCGACTCGTAGTCGAAGGAGTCGTAGCGGACGCCGGCGTCGGCAAATACTGCGCGCATGCCGCGCACCGAAATCTCCACCACGCGCCGGAATGCCGCGCGTGCCCCGGCGTCGCCGTTCTCCAGGCGCTCCAGGAGCTGCGTCACCTGCGCGGCCAGGTCCGGGTCCGCCTGCAGCCGCCGGTTGATGTCGACGTAGATCGCCAGCAGTTCGTGAAACCCCGGGTTACGGTCGCCGACGCCGAGCACCAGCAACGCGATCTGGCGCCCGACGTCGTTCACGAAGAAACGCACCTCCAGGCGGTAGCCTTCGAAACGCAGCAGGCGCACCAGGGTGTCGCCGATCCAGGCGTTGCGCGCACGCCCAAGGTGCGGCGATGCATTCGGGTTGATGCTGGTGTGCTCCACCAGCGCACACTTGCCGGCGCCTGATCCACCGGAACCGTAGCCGGCTCCCTCGCGCAGCACGCGGTCGATCACGCGGGCAGCCACGTCGCCCCTGACGAGGTGGAAATTGAGGTACGGGCCGTGATTCTCCACGCGATTGATGCCGAATTCGGCCAAGTCGCGCGCCCGAAGCGCGTCGCGGAGCCGCTCTGCCAGCGGCACCGGGGCGATGCCGGCGTCCTTCGCCAACCGGAAGCAGGGTACCGAGTAGTCGCCCATGGCGCTGTCCGGTGGGGTGGACAGCGGCACCTCGACCTCTTTCTCCAGCGCCTCGCAGACGAGGCCGGCTATGGTATCGGTCACTTCCGCCACGGTGGCGCGCACCTTACCCGAAGCGCCGCCGCCGGCACAACAACCGGCTGCCTCGCATGGTGGTATAATGCATGCCGACGGAGCAGGAGCACGATGAGCGCGTACAGGGTAAACGTGGTGGCGGTGAATCCGAAGAACGAGGACGTCGTCACCTCGCCGATCAATGCATTGGTCGATACGGGATCCGAGCTGACCTGGCTGCCGGGCGGCGAGTTAACCGCCATCGGCATCGCCCCGCGGCGCACGCGCACCTTCATCACCGCGTCACGAGAACGCCTGCAGCGCGAGGTCGGGTACGCCATCGTGCGCGCGGAGGGACACGAGACCACCGACGAGGTGGTATTCGGCGAGAAAGGCGACCAGGTGTTGCTCGGCGTCCGCACGCTGGAGGGCTTTTCGGTGACCGTCGACCCGATCGGCCACCGGCTGGTGGCGCAGGCCACGCTTGCGTGCGGCGCCGCCCGCCAACGGCAGTCAACGGAGAGCGGGCGGTAGTTAACGGCGCATGGCGCCGGCTTGCGCGGCGGTGTGCGAGGGGTCATGATGCGGGCCATGGCACAAGGCAACGGCAGACTGGCAGGGAAGGTGGCGATCGTGACCGGCGGCACCAGCGGCATGGGCGAAGCGACGGTCGACAAGTACGTGGCTGAGGGGGCGCGGGTGATGATCGCCGGGCGGCGCGAAGACGCCGGCAACGCGATCGTGGCGCGGCTCGGCGCGAATGCCGCGTTCACCCGCACCGACGTGACCCGGGAGGCGGAGGTGGAGCGGCTGGTGGCGGCCACCGTGGAACGCTGGGGGCGTGTGGACATCCTGTTCAACAACGCCGGCTCGGGCCACGCCTACCGGCTGGTGGAGGAGTTCGACGCCGACGAGTTCCTGAACCAGGTGTGGACGCTGGTCGGCTCCTGCTTCCTGGCCGTCAAGTACGCGGCGCCGATCATGAAGCGGCAGGGCGCCGGCAGCATCATCAACAACGGCAGCACGGCGGGGGTGACCACCGACGGCTCGTCGGCCGACTACTCGGCCTGCAAGGCGGGCATGATCCAGGTGACCAAGGTGTGGGCCACCGAGCTGATTTCGCACGGCGTGCGCGTGAACTGCATCTCGCCCGGGGCGATCACCACGCCGATCTTCTGGGGCGGCGCCGGTACCCAGACCGAAGAGGAGAACCGCGCCCGGATGGAGCGGCTGGACCGCTGGTGGATCGAGAACCGCCCGCAGAACCGGCCCGGCCATCCCGACGACATCGCGCACGCCGCGGTGTTCCTCGGCAGCGACGAGAGCCTGCATATCAGCGGCCACAACCTGATGGTCGACGTCGGCTCCACCGTCACCAGAGGAGCGTTCGAGGAACTCCAGGCCATGAAAACCGAACGCGAGCGCGTCATCGCCGGCGCATGACCCGCGAGGCGCGCCACGCCCTCGCGCGCCGGATGACTCGGCGGTCCGTTCAGGCGGCGCCGTCGGCGTAGCGGCGGAAGGCGAGCACGGCGTTGTGGCCGCCAAAGCCGAACGAGTTGGAGATGGCGGCGCGGATCGAGCCGGGCCGGCCGGTGTTGGCCACGTAGTCCAGGTCGCAGCCGGGGTCGGGCTCCTCCTGGTTGATGGTGGGCGGGAAGAACTGCTCGTGCACGGCGAGGGCGGTGGTGATCGCCTCGATGGCGCCGGCCGCGCCGAGCAGGTGGCCGACCATCGACTTGGTGGATGACACCTTCAGTGCGGCGGCGTGGTCGCCGAACACCTCCTTGATCGCCGCCGTCTCGGTGACGTCGTTGAGTTGCGTGGAGGTGCCGTGCGCGTTGACGTAGTCCACCTCCGCGGCCTGCAGGCCGCCGGTGGTGAGCGCCATGCGCATCGCGTTGACGGCGCCGCGCCCCTGCGGATGGGGCGCGGTGAGGTGGTTGGCGTCGCAGGTGGCGCCGTAGCCCGCGAGTTCCGCGTAGATGCGGGCACCGCGCCGCCGGGCGTGCTCCAGCTCTTCCAATATCAGCACCCCGGCGCCCTCGCCGATCACGAAGCCGTCGCGGCGGCCGTCGAACGGACGGCTCGCCTGCTCGGGCGCATCGTTGTAGCGGGTGCTGACCGCCTTCAGCGCACAGAAACCGGCCACCGACAGCGGGGTGACCGGCGCCTCGGTGCCGCCGCCCAGGATCACGTCGGTGGCGCCGTCCTTGATCCACCGGTATGCCTCCCCGATGGCGTCGTTGGCGGAGGCGCACGCCGACACCACGGTATAGGAGGGACCGCGCGCGTTGATGCGAATGGCGATGTGGCCGGCGGCGATGTTGCTGATCATCTTCGGCACCAGCAGCGGGTGCACTCCCTTGGGACCGCGCTTGAACAGGTGCGCGAATTCCGACTCCAGGGTGTCCAGCCCGCCGAAGCCGACCCCGAGCAGGACGCCGGTGCGGTCCGGATCGAGCGCCTCGGGGGCCAGGCCGGCGTCTTCGAGCGCCTGCACCGCCGACACGATGGCGTAGCGCGAGAAGATGTCCATGCGCCGCGCCTCGCGCGACTCCAATATGCCGCGATCACTGAAATCGGGAATCTCGCCCGCGATCCGGGCGCCGAAGTCGCTGGCGTCGAACCGGGTGATCGGACCGATGCCCGACTCGCCCGCCTTGGCCCGCCGCCAGAAGGCGTCCGCATCGGTGGCCAGGGGATTGACCGTTCCGAGACCGGTGACTACCACGCGCCTGCTCATCTTCCCCTCCTCATGCAACTGCTTTTCAGATCGCCAGTCCGCCGTCTACCTGCAACACCTGACCGGTAATGTACGACGCGCGGTCGCCGGCGAGAAAGCCGACCAGTTCCGCTACGTCCCCCGCGGTTCCGGTGCGTTTCAAGGGAATCAGGTCGAGCACGGCCTGACGTACCGCCTCGTTCATGGAGCGGGTCATGTCGGTGTCGATATACCCCGGGGCCACCACGTTGACGCGCACGCCGCGGCCGGCCACCTCCTTGGCGAGGCTCTTGGAGAACCCGATGATGCCCGCCTTGGACGCCGCGTAGTTGGTCTGTCCCGGGTTGCCGTGCAGACCGGTAACCGAGGAAATGTTGACGATCGATCCGGCGCGCGCCCGCACCATGCTGCGCACCACCTGGCGGCAGGTCACGAAGGTGGCGGTCAGGTTGGCCACCAGCACGGCGTCCCAGTCGGCGCGTTTCATGCGCATCACCAGCCCGTCGCGGGTGATGCCGGCGTTGTTGACCAGCACGTCGACGCGCCCCTGTTCCTCCAGCACCGCGTCGACCGCGCCGGCCGTGGCCTCCTCGTCGGTGACGTCGATCTGCCGCCAGTGTACCGCTGTTCCGCGCTCGGCGGCGCACCGCTCCCATTCCGCCTGCTTCTCGGCGGGCGAACGGGACAGGTAATAGACGGTCGCCGCCTCGCGCAGCAGCGTCGCCACCACCGCCGCGCCGATACCGCGCGAGCCGCCGGTAACCAGGGCGATCCTCCCGCTCAGTTCCCCTCCCATCGTCTACTCCCCCGCCGCCAGCGCGTCGACCTGTTCCATGGTGCCCACCGGCGTGCATGAAGCGTCGGCGTCGAAGCCGCGCATCAGCCCGGTCAACACCCTGCCGGGTCCGGTCTCCAGGAAGCGTCCGAAGCCGTCCTCGACCAGGCTGTTGATCTCCGTTACCCACTGCACGCTGGAGACGATCTGCTGCACGCACAGCCGCTTCGCCTCGGCGCCGCCGGCGATGCGCCTACCGGTGACGTTCGCGTAAACCGGGCGGGCCGGATCGTGGAACGTGAAGGCGGCCACCACCTCGGCGAACCGCACGCGCGCGGACTCGATCAATGGCGAATGAAACGGACCGGACACCTTCAGCGCCACGAAGCGGCGCGCGCCGGCGGCCGTGCACGCCTGCTCGGCTGCCGCCAGCCCCTCGGCGGTGCCGGCCAGCACCACCTGTGCCGGGCTGGAGAAGTTGGCGGCCCAGGCGCCGTCCACGCCGGCGAGCGCCGCGGTCACGCGTTCCGGGGCCAGGCCGATCACCGCGGCCATGCCGGCCGGCCCGGCAGCCGTATCGGCGCCGCGGCTGGCGGCTTCCATCGCCTCGCCGCGCGCCTGCACGATGCGAAACAGGTCGCCGTCGGCGATCACCCCGGCGGCGGCCAGGGCGGCATACTCACCGACCGAAAAGCCGGCGTAGCCGTGCGCCTCGATGCCGCGCTCCGCGAGCACCCTGGCAACCGCCAGGTTGACCAGGGTTACGGCGATCTGCGTCCGGTTGGTGGCCTGCAGATCCTCCGCGCTGCCGCGAAACAGCAACGCCTCCAGGTCCAGGCCGGTGGCGTCGGACGCCTGGGCAAACAACTCCCGGACGCCCGCGCTGGCCTCGAACAGGTCCTTGCCCATGCCGGGATACTGAGCGCCCTGTCCGGGAAACAAAAAACAGGTCTTCATGGTTCAGGGGGACGGCCTCCGGCGCGGGCCCGGCAAGCCGCCGGCCAGCGCCGCGGGGCAGAGCCGGCTTTCGGTTTCGGGACTACCCGTACGTCGCGCGCAAAGTACCACGGCCGCCCCGCCGCGTCAAACCGCGAACGGGACGGCCGCCCCCTGGGGCTGCGCGAACGGTCATGCTCGACTCCTCGGAGCAAGTTCGGGACAGACCGCCGTGCTTCGCTCAGGCGAGGTCGTAGCGGTCGAGACCCATTACCTTGTTCCAGGCGGCCACGAAGTCGCCCACGAACGCCGCCTGCCCGTCGTCGCACCCGTACACTTCCGCGAGCGCGCGCAGCTCCGAGTTGGAACCGAACACCAGGTCCGCCTCGGTGGCGGTCCACTTGACGGCGCCGGTGCCCGCATCGCGGCCTTCGAACACGCCGGGGGCGGAGGACGCCTGCCACTCGGTGCTCATGTCGAGCAGGTTCACGAAGAAGTCGTTGGTGAGCACGCCCGGCCGGTCGGTGAACACACCGTGCGCGGACTGCCCGGCATTGGCGTTCAGGACGCGCATGCCGCCCACCAGCGCGGTCATCTCGGGCGCGGTCAGGGTGAGCAGGCATGCCCGCTCCACGAGCTGCTCCGCCGCCGAGCCTCCGTTGCCCGCCTTGACGTAGTTGCGGAAGCCGTCGGCGGTGGGCTCGAGCACGGCGAACGACTCGGCATCGGTCCACTCCTGCGTCGCGTCGGTGCGACCGGGCGCGAAGGGAACCTGCACGTGGTGCCCGGCACTGCTCGCGGCCTGCTCGACGCCCGCGCATCCGGAGAGCACGATCAGGTCGGCGAGAGAGACCCGCTTGCCGGCGCTCTGCGCGCTGTTGAACTCTTCCTGGATGCCCTCCAGCGCCTGCAGCACCTTCGCCAACTCGGCCGGGTCGTTCACCTCCCAGTCCCTCTGCGGCGCCAGGCGCACGCGTGCGCCGTTCGCGCCGCCGCGCTTGTCGGTGCCGCGAAACGATGCCGCCGCCGCCCACGCGGTCGCGACCAGCCGGGACACCGACAGGCCGGAGGCAAGCACCTCCGCCTTCAGGTGGGCGACATCCTGCTCGTCGATCAGCTCGTGGTCGACGTCCGGCACCGGGTCCTGCCACAACTGCGGCTCGCCCGGTACCAGCGGCCCGAGGTAGCGGCTGCGCGGCCCCATGTCGCGGTGCAGCAGCTTGAACCACGCCTTGGCGAACGCGTCTTCGAGATCCGCGGGATTGTCCAGGAAGCGCTGCGAGATCGGCGCGTAGACCGGGTCGGCGCGTAGCGACAGGTCGGTGGTGAGCATCATCGGCGCGTGCTTCCTGGCGGGATCGTGCGCATCCGGCACGGTAGCCGCCGCGGCCGCGTTCACCGGCGTGTACTGCGCCTTGCCGGCGGGGCTCCTGGTCAGCTCCCACTCGTGCCCGTGCAGGTTCTCCATGAAGTTGTTGTCCCACCTGGTGGGCTCATTGGTCCACGCGCCTTCCAGGCCGCTGGTGATGGTGTCGCCAGCCTTGCCGGTACCGTGACCGTTCTTCCAGCCCAGGCCCTGCTCCTCCAGGCCGGCGCCCTCGGGCTCGGCCCCGACCTTGTCGTCGGGGGCGGCGCCGTGCGCCTTGCCGAAGGTGTGTCCGCCGGCGATCAGCGCGACCGTCTCCTCGTCGTTCATCGCCATGCGGGCGAAGGTGTTGCGGATGTACTGCGCGGCTGCCGCCGGGTCCGGATTGCCGCCCGGCCCCTCCGGGTTCACGTAGATCAGGCCCATGTGGTCGGCGCCGAGCGGCCCCTGGATCTCGCCGGCGCCGTCGTGGCGCTCGTCACCGAGCCACTCGGTCTCCGAACCCCAGTCGGTCTCGTCGGCCTCCCACACGTCGGGACGGCCGAAGGCGAACCCGAAGGTCTTGAACCCCATCGACTCCAGCGCGCAGTTGCCGGCGAAGATGATCAGGTCGGCCCACGACAGGTTGCGGCCGTACTTCTGCTTTACCGGCCACAACAGGCGGCGCGCCTTGTCCAGGTTGCCGTTGTCCGGCCAACTGTTCAGCGGTGCGAAGCGCTGGTCGCCGGAACCGCCGCCGCCACGCCCGTCGGTGATGCGGTAGGTACCCGCGGCGTGCCAGGTCATGCGGATGAACAGCGGTCCATAGTGGCCGTAGTCCGCCGGCCACCAGTCCTGCGAGGTGGTCATCACCCGCTCGATCTCCTGCCGCAACTCCGCAACGTCGACATTCTTGAATGCCTCGGCGTAGTTGAAGCCTCCGCCCATCGGATCGGAGGCGGGCGAGTTCCGGCGCAGGGACTTCAGGCTGAGCTGATTCGGCCACCAGGTTTGATTCGTAGTCATTGCGTCTCCAGAATGGCAAGCTGCCAGTATAGCGCGGCCTTCGGTCGACTCCGGCCGGCATGCTCCATAGTAGCCGCAATCGTCAGCGCCGCGTCAACTCTCGGGCGAGCACCGCGAGATCGATTCAGCGGCGCTCCTCCGGGATCAGGCCGCGCGGTGCGAAGCGCAGCACGAGCAGCAGGACCACCCCCATCACGACCGGACGCATGTGGGCCGCGCTGGCAAGCAGGTGCCCCTTGAGCGGGCTCTCGGGCGCCATCGGGGCGGTGACCAGCTCCATCATCTGGAGGCCGACCGGCTCCGCCTGAATCCATACGTACCAGATCAGGAAGCCGCCGAGCACGGCGCCCCAGTTGTTGCCCGAGCCGCCCACGATCACCATCACCCAGATCAGAAAGGTAAAGCGCATCGGCTGGTAGGAGGCGGGCGTGAACTGGCCGTCGAGCGTGGTCAGCATGGCGCCGGCGATGCCGATGACCGCCGAGCCGAGCACGAACACCTGCAGGTGGCGGGCGGTGACATCCTTGCCCATGGCGCGGGCGGCGGTCTCGTTGTCGCGAACGGCGCGCATCATGCGGCCCCACGGCGAGCGCAGCGCGGTCTCCGACAGCCAGGTGAGAATCACCAGCACGAGCAGGAACAGGCCGGCGTAGCACAGCTTCACGACGATCGAGGACAGGTCCACCTCGGACACGCCGAGCGCCGCGGCCCACTCGCCGAACCACGCCGCGTTCTGCAGGTCGATCTCGTAGGGAACCGGCCGCGGCAGGCCGGTAACGTTCTTGACCCCGCGCGTCAGCCACTCCTCGTACTTGAGGATGGCGACGATGATCTCCGCGATGCCCAGGGTGGCGATGGCGAGGTAGTCGGACCGGAGGCTGAGGCTGATCTTGCACACCCAGGCCGCCGCGGCGGCGAACGCGCCACCGACCAGCCAGGCTGCGACGATCGGCAGGCCGAGGCCGCCAAGGTAGCCGGTGACGGTAGGATCGATCGCTTCAACCGCCTCCACGGCGGGCGCGAACACGGCACGAGCGGCCAGGGCGCCGCCGATCACGATCAGCGCGACCGCCAGCCGCCGATACCCCGGCCGGCCGAGACGGCGGCGCGCGAACAGCACCGCGAGCACGGTGACCGCGGCCAGCGCCAGCCCGACCAGCACGCCGCCGCCGCCGGCACGCCACGCGTCGGCCACCGGCGGCATGGAGACCAGGACGCCGGCCAGCCCGCCGAGCGCGGCGAAGCCCATCACGCCGGCGTTGAACAGGCCCGCGTAGCCCCACTGGATGTTGACCCCGAGCGTCATGATCGCCGAGATCAGGCACAGGTTGAGGATCGCCAGCGCCAGCGACCAGCTCTGCACCAGGCCCACCAGGCAGACGAGTGCCGCCATGGCCGCGAACAGGACCGGCTTGCGGGGGGCCCGCGCCAGCCACGAACCGACCCGCGCGCTCACGTGGACTTGCCCCCGAAGATGCCGGTGGGCCGTACCAGCAGCACCACGACCAGGATGCAGAACGACACCGCGAACTTGTAGTCGGTGGACAGCAGTTGCACCAGGCCCTCCGGCCGCCAGCCCTCCGGTCCCAGGTAGCCGAGGAACTTCTTGTAGGGATAGGTGAGCAGCACCTCCGAGAACGCCACCACGAAACCGCCCGCGATGGCGCCGAGCGGACTGCCCAGGCCGCCGACGATGGCGGCCGCGAAGATCGGCAGCAGCAGCGACAGGTAGACGAACGGCTTGAAGCTCTTGTCCAGGCCGTACAGGGTCCCGGCCACCGCGGCGAGGGCGCCGACGATGATCCAGGTGACCGCCACCACCCGTTCCGGGTTGATACCGGACAGCAGCGCCAGGTCCTCGTTGTCCGAGTAGGCGCGCATCGACTTGCCGGTGCGGGTTGCGCCGAGGAACCAGAACAGCCACAGCACCAGGATCGCGGTCGCCGCGACCGTGATCGTCTGCGTGGTCTTGATGGCCAGTCCCTCGCGCAGCCCGGTGGCTTCCTTGAACTGGCGCACGCTGACCACGAACCGCGTGCCGTCGGTGAACACCTGGTCGTCGGGGCCGATCACGAACCGGATCAGCCCGTTCAGGACGAACATGACGCCCACCGATGCCACCATCAGGATGACCGGCGCGGCCTTCCGGCGACGGTAGAAGCGGTACACCCAGCGATCGGTCACCAGGCACAGGACGCCGCCGGCCGCCATCCCTGCCGGGAGGGCCAGCAGCGCGGTGGGCAGGGGCGCGATGCCGACCTGCCACGATTGCAGCAGCCAGGTCACGAGAATGGTGGCCATGGCACCGAACGCCATGGTCTCGCCGTGGGCGAAGTTCGAGAAGCGCAGCACGCCGTACACCAGCGTGACGCCGAGGGCGCCGAGGGCGAGCTGGCACCCGTAGACGGTGGCGGGCACGAGCACGAAGTTGGCCAGGAGCACCACCGCGTTGACGAGGTCGGTCATCGGTCAGCCCCCCAGAAAGGAACGGCGAATCTCGGCGTCCGCCAGCAATTCGCCGCCCGGGCCGGTGTGGCGGTTGCGGCCCTGCACCAGCACGAACCCGGTATCGGCCAGTGCCAGCGCCTGGCGGGCATTCTGCTCGACGATGAGGACCGCGACGCCGGCGGCGGCGATGTCGACGATGCGTTCGAACAGCTCCTTGGTGACGATCGGCGACACGCCGGCGGTGGGCTCGTCGAGCATCAGCACGCGCGGCCGGTTCATCAGTGCGCGCCCGATCGCCACCTGCTGGCGCTGGCCGCCGGACAGCTCGCCCGCCGCCTGGCGGCGCTTCTCGCGCAGCACCGGAAACAGGCGATACACCTCGTTCAGGGTGCCGGAGATGTCGTCGTCGCGGATGAACGCGCCCATCTCCAGGTTCTCCTGCACGGTCATCGACCGGAACACGTTGTCGGTCTGCGGCACGAAGCCCATGCCCCTGCGCGCCCGCGCCTGCGGCGCCAGCGCGGTGATCTCCTCGCCACCGAGATGCACGCTGCCGGCGCGCAGGTTCAGCAGCCCGAACAGCGCCTTCATGGCGGTCGACTTGCCGGCGCCGTTGGGCCCCACCACCACCGCGATCTCGCCCTCGTCCACGGCCAGGGAACAGCCGCGCAGAATGTCGGGACCGCCGTAGCCGCCGGTCAGCGCCTCGCCCTCCAACAGGCTCATGCCCGAACTCCGGCGCTGCGCCCGTCGCGGGTCACCGGCCCGGAGCCGAGGTACGCCTCCACCACCCGCTCGTCGGACTGCACCTCGGGAGCCGAGCCCTGGGTCAGCACCTTGCCTTCCACCATGACGATGACCGGGTCGCAGAGCAGGGAGATCAGCTCCATGTCGTGCTCGATGATGCAGAACGTGTAGCCGCGATGCAGATTGAGGCGCAGAATGGCGCCGGAAATCTCCTTCAGCAGGGTGCGGTTGACCCCGGCGCCAACCTCGTCGAGCAGCACCACGCGCGGCTCCGCCATCATGGTGCGTCCAAGTTCGACCAGCTTCTTTTGCCCGCCCGACAGGTTGCCGGCAAGCTCGTCCGCCACGGCGTCGAGCTTCAGGAACTCGATCACCTCCGCGGCCCTCGCGCGCAGCGCGGCCTCCTCGGCGCGGACCCTGCCGGGCCGAAGCCACACGTTGGGCAGGCGCTCGCCGGACTGGCCGCCGGGCACGGTCATCAGGTTCTCTCGTACCGTCAGCGTCGAGAACTCGTGCGCGATCTGGAAGGTGCGCAGCACTCCCTTGGCGAACAGCTCGTGCGGCTGCAGCCCGGTGATCTCTTCGCCGTCCAGGTACACGTGTCCGGCGGTGGGCCGGTGCACGCCGGCGATGACGTTGAACAGCGTCGTCTTGCCGGCGCCGTTGGGGCCGATCAGGCCGGTGATGGCGCCGCGCTCGATGGTGAGCGACGCGCCGTCGACGGCACGGATGCCGCCGAAGCGCATGTGCAGATCCTGTACGGAAATCATCCGTTCCCGCACCGGCCGCGCCGGCGCCCGCTCAGCGCCGGCACGCGAACCGGGTCGGGCCGCCCGCACCGGCCCGCTCGCGCGCGATGCCGAGGACGGCCGGCGGCCCGTGGAACTGGGCCGTGGAGCTGCTAACGGTAGCGGACGACCACGAGCTTGCCGTCCTCGACCGCCATCTGCTGGTAGTTGCCCGCGCTTTCGCCCGCGCCCACCAGTTCCACCGCCGACGCGCCGACGTAGTCGACGTCGCCCCCGTCCGCGAGGATGCCGAGCGCCTTGGCCAGCTCACCGGGGAAGATCTGCTCGCCGGGCGCGTTGGCCACCGCCATCACGTGGTCCTTGAACTCCCCGCTGTCGGTCGACCCCGCCGCCTGCATGGCCAGCAGGATCAGGGCCGCCGCGTCGTACGACTCCTTCACGAACGGCTGGCTGGCCGACTCCAACATGTCGCCGAGCTTGGTGGCGCCGGGACTGTCGGTGCCGGGCACGGTGCCGATCGACCCGTCCAGGTCGGGTCCGATCGCCTCGACCAGGCTGTCGCCGATCATGCCGTCGGGGAGAAAGAAGCGGTCGAACGCGCCCGAATCGAGCGCCCCCTGGATGATGCCCTTGCCGCCCTGGTCGAGGTAGCCGGCCACGATCAGGATGTCGCCGCCGACCGCCGCGAGCGCGGCAACCTCGGCGCTGTAGTCGCCCTTGCCGTCTTCGTGCGGCGCGGAAATGGTGATGGTTCCGCCGCGCCCCGTGACGTTGGCCTCTATGCTGTCGGCGAGGCCCTTGCCGTAGTCGTTGTTGGTGTAGGTCATCGCGGCTTCCTCGATGCCCATCTCCTGCAGGATGTCGGCGATCACCTCGCCCTGCCGGGCGTCGGACGGCGCGGTGCGGAAGAACAGCCCGTCGTCCTCGATGGTGGACAGCGCCGGCGAGGTGGCCGACGGGGAGATCATCACGATGCCGTTGGGCTTGGCCACCTGCTGCAGCATGGCGATGGTCACGCCCGAGCAGTCGCCGCCGACGATGGCATCGACCCGGTCGGCGGTGACCAGCCGTTCAGCGGCCGCAACCGCCGCGGCGGAGTCGATGCAGGTCGTATCGCCCCGGACCGAGGTCACCCGCAGGCCGCCGAGCAGCGCGCCGCTGTCGTTGACCTCCTTGATCGCGAAATCAGCGCCATCTCCCATCGGCCCCACCAACGACTCGATCGGGCCGGTGAAGCCGAGCAGCACGCCGAGCTTGACATCGTCAGCGAACGCTGCACCGAGTGGCAACAGCACCATCAACCCGAAAGCCGCAACACGTCTCATTCGAACACCTCCTGTGCTCCCTGTCCTGTTCGACTGCGCCCGAAGCCGGCCACCATGGCGACCTCGACCGTCTGCTGCCCAAAGTGTACCGCGAGTAACGAATCCGCACAATCGAGTAACGAGTCGGCACAATCGAGCATGGTTGCCCTGGGGGCCATTGGGAGGCGCGAAGGGAACGCGGGGACGCCGGGACGACGCCGGGACGCGCGCAAGGTTGACCGCCGGGCGCCGCCTGAATACTATGGCAAGGCTATTCCGAGGATGCTGGCTGATCGGCGATGCGCGCACATCGATTCTCCCCGCCTCCCGTGTCACGGGGGCGACCGTGTCCACTCCACGCGGCGGGCCCGTTCCACGCGGCAGCCCGGCTGTGAGGTATTCATGCATGACGGATGCCGGAGGTAGCTGATGGGAGCAGCAATTCGTGCGCTTGGCGCCTACGTGCCCCAACGGCGAATGTCGAATCACGAGTTCGAGCAGTTTCTCGACACCTCCGACGAATGGATTCAGTCCCACACCGGAATCAAGTTCCGCCACGTTGCGAGCGCGGATGAAGCGCCGTCCGACCTGGGATTCCGGGCCGCCGAACAAGCGCTCGACCGCGCCGGCCTGTCGCCCGATCAACTGGGCATGGTCCTGGTCGCCACCGCCTCCGGCGACCACCTCGGGTTTCCATCCACCGCGTGCATCATTCAGGACAAGCTGGGCGCCCGCAACTCGGCCGCCATGGACCTGCTGGTGGGTTGCACCGGGTTCGTGTACGGGTTGGAGACGGCCAAGGGGTTGATCGCCTCGGGTGCGGCGGAGCACATCCTGCTGGTCGGCAGCGAAGTGCTCACCCGCATCATGGACTGGGAGGATCGCAACACCGCCGTACTGTTCGGCGACGGCGCAGGCGCCGCGGTGATCTCCCACTCCAACAACGGATGCGGCATCCTGGACTCGTTTCTGCGCTCCGACGGCTCCGGTGCACGGGCGCTGGCACGCGAGGCGGGCGGCACCCGCAGCCCGTTCAAGCCGGGTGAGACCGATCATCGCGAGCTGCTCCTCAAGATGGAGGGGCGCATGGTATATAACTTCGCCGTACAAGTAATTGTCGATACCGTGACGACCATCCTCAAGCGCAACGGGCTGACCATAGCCGACATCAAGTACATCGTTCCCCATCAAGCCAACGAACGGATCATCGAAGCCGCGGCCAAGCGCAGCCGCATACCGCGGGACAAGTTCTTCGTGAACATCGCCGAATATGCGAACACGTCGGCGGCCACCATACCGATCGCCCTCAACGACCTGGTGGAGCGGGAGTTGCTCGATGAGGGAGACCTGATCGTGACGGCGGGCTTCGGCGCCGGTCTGACGTTCGGCGGCAATCTCGTGCGCTGGTAGCGGGTGGCGGCAGCCTACCGGCGCGTCGCCGCGCTCAAGACCGCCGACTCGTTCCAGGACTACCTGCACAGCCTCGGCATCGCCGGCCAACTGCCGTTTGCCGGC
The DNA here is from genome assembly GCA_965208575.1 of Spirochaetia bacterium. Classification (GTDB taxonomy): domain Bacteria; phylum Spirochaetota; class Spirochaetia; order SZUA-6; family Bin103; genus Bin103. Next base: position 440,826 of record CBDBOV010000006.1, read on the forward strand.
GCGGACGCGGATGCCGGCGTCGCGCCGCTGGCGGAGCCGCTGCATCTGCCGGGCGGTCGCACCGTGGGCAACCGGTTCTGCATTCAGCCGATGGAGGGCTGGGACGGAGCGCCCGACGGCACGCCCACCGAGTTGGTACGGCGGCGCTGGCGCGGGTTCGGCGCCAGCGGGGCGAAGCTGATCTGGGGCGGTGAGGCCACCGCGGTCGAGCACCGGGGCCGCGCCAACCCCAACCAGTTGCGCCTGGAGGAGGACACCGCCGCCGCGCTGGCCGCCTTGCGCGACGAGCTGGTGGCGGTGCACGAGGCGCGGTTCGGGCGCATCGACGACCTGTTGGTGGGCCTGCAGCTTACCCACTCGGGGCGCTTCTGCCGGCCCAATGACAAGCAACGCGCGGAGCCGGTCACGCTGTACGCACATCCGCTCCTGGACCGCAAGTTCGCGGTCGACGCCGGGCGCTGCACCGCCTCCGACGAGCAGGTGGCCGCCATCGTGGAGCGCTTCATCGCCGCCGGCGAATTGGCCTGGCAGGCGGGCTACGCGTTCGTCGACGTGAAACACTGCCACGGCTACCTGGGCCACGAGTTTCTCAGCGCGGTGGACCGCCCGGGGCGTTACGGCGGCAGCTTCGAGAACCGCACCCGCTTTCTGCGTGAGGTAGTAACAGGCTTGCGGCGCCGGGCGCCCGACCTGCTGGTCGCGGTGCGGCTCAGCGCCTTCGACCTGGTCCCGTTCGAACCCGGCGGCGATGACCGTGTCGGCGTTCCGGCCGGCGCCGCGGCGCCGTACCGCTGGGGATTCGGCTCCGCGGCGGACGATCCGACCGCGTACGACCTGGCGGAGCCGGTCCGCTTCCTCGCCCTGCTCGAGGAACTGGGCGTGTTCCTGGTCAACCTGACCGCCGGCAGCCCGTACTACAACCCGCACATCCAGCGGCCGGCGCTGTTCCCGCCGTCGGACGGCTACCTGCCGCCGGAAGATCCGCTGGTCGGCGTGGCGCGACAGATCGACGTGGTGCGGCAGCTCAAGGCACGCTTCCCCGGCTTGATCATGGTGGGCAGCGGCTACAGCTACCTGCAGGAGTGGCTGCCGCGGGTCGCCGGCGCGGTGGTGGCCGGCGGCTGGGCGGATGCGGTCGGCCTCGGGCGCATGACGCTGTCCTACCCCACCCTGCCGGATGACCTGCTGGCCGGACGGCCGCTGCAACGCAAGCGCATCTGCCGTACGTTCAGCGACTGCACCACCGCGCCGCGCAAGGGGCTGATCTCGGGCTGCTTCCCGCTCGATCCGTTCTACCGGAACCGCGACGAGGCGGGCGAGTTGCGGCGCATGAAGCAGGGCGTGTCATGACCCGCGCCGCCGAGCTGGGAGCGCAGTACGCCACGGTGGAGGAGATCCTGGAGCAGCCGTCGCCGCTCGGCGGGCGCCTCGCGCAAGGCCGGGGCTGACCGTGGCCGGGGGGCGCCGCGACCGCGCGCAGCAGGTGGCGGTGCTGCGGGTACGGGGCACGGACAGCCACCGGACGCCCGACCTGCTGGCGGTCGAGGAACCGCTGGAGATTCGCGTCGGGCGTGCCGGCGCCCCGGCGAACGAGGGAGAGCGCAACGTGGCCGTGACCATGCGCACGCCCGGCCACGACTTCGAGCTCGCGGCCGGGTTCCTGTTCAACGAGGGCTTTGTCCGCCGCCCCGGCGACCTGGTCGACGTCCGCTACTGCCCGCGCGAGGACAACGTGGTGCGCGCTTCGCTGGCCGGCGATGCCAGCCACATCGCGGACCGCGGAGCCGATGCCCGCGGCGAGCGCCTGCCGGCGACCGCGAGTTGCGGCGTGTGCGGCAAGGACTCCATTGCCGCGGTGCTGGCCACCGTTCCGGAGCCCGTGGCCGCGGACGATGCCGAATGCGGCCCGCACGTGGACGTGGCGGTGCTGCACGGCCTGCCGGAGGAGTTGCGCCGCCACCAGCGCACGTTCGCGCAGACCGGCGGACTGCATGCGGCGGCGTGGTTCGGCGCCGCCGGCGGGCTGCGGCTGCTGCGCGAGGACATCGGACGCCACAACGCGCTCGACAAGCTGATCGGCCACGCACTGCTCGCCGGCGCGCTGCCGCTGCGCGATGCGGTGGTGCTGTTCAGCGGGCGTACCGGTTTCGAGCTGGTGCAGAAGGCAGCATGTGCCGGCATCCGCTTCCTGGCGGCGGTCGGCGCCCCCTCCAGCCTGGCGTGCGAGCTGGCGCACGAGTTGCGCATCACCCTGGTCGGCTTCCTGCGCGACGGGCGGTGCAACATTTACACCGGCGCCGGCCGGGTCACAGGGATCGCATAGCGGCTCGAAATCGCCGCCTTCGGCGCCGCGTCCGGCCGGCCCGCAGCTCAGCTTCGCTCCGGCTGCTCGGGGCGGTTTTGCACGAACTGGAAGCCGAAGCGCCCCTTGATGCACAGGTGACCGTGGGTCACCGAGTGGTCCGCCGGCGAGGTGACCTTGACGATCTCCTCGTCCTGTACATGCAGTTCCAGGTTGCAGCCCACGCCGCAGTAGGAGCACACCGTGCGGGTCACCTCCTGGCGCGACTCGTCCCAGGTGCCGGCAGCGCGGTGATCGAACTCGCTCTTGAACATGAGCGCCCCGGTCGGACACACGCCGATGCAGTTGCCGCAGTAGACGCACGCCGAATCGGGCAGCGGCTGCTCGTATTCGGTGGCGATGCGGGCATCGAAGCCGCGCCCCGCCACCGCGATGGCGAACGTGTTCTGGGCGTCCTCGCCGCACGCCTCGACGCACTTGTAGCACAGGATGCAGCGCTTGTAGTCGCGCACGTACAGGTCGTCCTGCACCTTGGCGGGCTGGCCGACGGTGGCCGCGGCGGTCCCGTCGGGGACGGCGTGGTGGCCGGCGTGCTGCCGTTCCCGCTCGCCCGGCGCGGCGTCCGGCGCCGGCTGGCCGAACCGCTCCGGCTCGGCGCCGTAGGCCGCCTGCCAGCGCTGCACAGCCTCACCGGCGCAACTGAGGTCCACCGAGGAGGCGAGCAGCTCCAGCACCAGGCGGCGGCTGTGGCGCACGCGCTCGGAGTCGGTACGCACCTGCATGCCATCGGCGGCGGTGCGCGCGCACGCCGGCACCAGGGTACGTGAACCCTCCAGTTCGACCACGCACACGCGGCAGGCGTTGACCGGGGTCAGGTTGTCGGCGAAGCACATGGTGGGGGTGTCGATCGCCAACTGCCGGCAGGCATCGAGAATGGTGGCGCCCTCCGCCACCTGGACCGTGCGCCCATCCACCGTGAGGGTCACGCCGCGCTGCGACTCGTTCATTTATCCTTCTCCGTTGCGATCGAGCAGCCCGAGACGCAACGCCGACTGCAATGCCGAGGCCGCCGTGTGGCCGAGGCCGCAGATCGATGCGTCGTTCATGACCTGTGCCAGGTCGGCGAGCAGCGCGTGCTCCGCGCCGCCGCCGGCGGCCCACCGCTGCAGCGCTTCTTCCTGGCGCACCGTGCCCACCCGGCACGGCACGCACTGGCCGCACGACTCGTCGCGGAAGAACTGCGCGATGCGGCGGACGATGTCGAGGAAGTCGGTGCCGGGTGCGAATGGCATCACGACGCCGGAGCCGAGCGTGGTGCCGGCGGCGCGCGTGTCCTCGAAGGTGAGCGGCAGATCGAAGTGCTCCGGGCCGACAAAGCTGCCGGCGGCGCCGCCGAGCAGGATGGCGCGCGGCTGACCGCCGGTGGTGCCGCCGGCCAGCGCCAGCAGGTCGCGCAGGGTGGTGCCGAACTCCACCTCGTAGACGCCCGGCGCGGCGACGGCGCCGGACAGGCAGAACAACTTGGGGCCGGAGGACTGCCCGGTGCCGACGGCCGCGTAGGCACGGCCGCCGTCGCGCACGATCGGCAGCAGGTTGATCAGCGTCTCCACGTTGTTGACCGCGGTCGGCTTGCCGAACAGCCCCGCCTCGGTCGGATAGGGCGGCTTGCTGCGCGGCTCGCCGCGGAATCCCTCCAGCGAGTTGAACAGCGCCGTCTCTTCGCCGCAGATATAGGCTCCCGCACCGCGCCGCACTTCGACGTCGAAGTCGACCCCGAGACCCATGATGTCGCGCCCGAGCAGGCCCCAGGCGCGCGCCTGCGCGATGGCATGCAGCAGGCGGCGCGTGGCCAGCGGGTACTCGCCGCGGATATACAGGTAGCCGGTGGCGGCGCCGGTGGTGAAGCCGGCGATCACCAGCGCCTCGATCACGGCGAAGGGATCCTGCTCCATCACCACCCGATCCTTGAACGTACCCGGCTCCGACTCGTCGGCGTTGCACACCACGTAGTGCGGGCGCGCCGCGGCGCCCGCTACCGCCTCCCACTTGGCGGCGGTCGGGAAGGCGGCGCCGCCGCGGCCCTGCAGCCGGGAGTCGCGCAGCTCGCGCAGCACGCCGGCGGGTCCGAGCTCAACGGCGCGGCGCAGCGCGGCGCAGCCGCCGTGGCGGCGGTAGTCGCTGAGGCTCTCGGGATCGGCCCGCCCTACCCGCCGCAGCAGGATCAACTCCGCGGCGGCGGCCGGGTCGGCCGCCTGCGGTACGGAGTGCAGCGCGGACGGTCCGGCAGCGCGCGCCCGACCGGCGGCCGGGCGCGCGGCGGGCGTACCGGGGGCAGCGCCGGCGGGCCGGCGGCCGGCCGCGTTGCCGGCATCGGGATCGTCGCCGTGCGGCCCCGCGGCGGCTGGTGCAGCCACCGGTGCGGCATGGGGGGCGGCACGGTCGGGCGCCGCACCGGCGGTCCGTTCGAGCGCGGTGCAGACCGCATCGGCGGTGGCCGGAGCCAGGGTGGCGCCGGGTTCGCCGGCCAGTTGCAGCAGTACCGCGGGGGCCGCCTCGCACAGCCCCAGGCAGGGGCTGGTTACCCATGTCGCATGCGCGTCGGCAGAGTGACCCGCGCCGGCTTCGGCAGCGGTACCGCCCGCGCCCGGCCGGTCGACGCCGTTGCCGCCCGCGCCGCTGCCGTGGCCGGGAGCGCCGTAGTGCGCGGCCTTCGCCGGCACGCCGTCGTGGTGCGCGGGGCCGAGCCGCTGCGCGAGCCGGCGGCACAGCTCCAGCGCGCCGGCGCCACGGCAGGCGATGTCGTCGCACACGTGAGCCACGCGCGGCGGTTGCTCGGTAGTGGCTAGCAGGGAGTAGAAGGTGGCCACTCCGTAGGCCTCGGCCGGCGGCACGCCGAGGCGTTCGCTGACGTAGTTCAGCGCCGTCGGGCTGATCCAGCCGACCGCGTCCTGGACGCCGTTCAGCGCCGGCAGCAGCAGGTGGCGGACGCGGTGCCGGGCGCGTGTTCCGCCGATCCCTGCCCGGCCGCCCGCGCCGGCCTGCCCGGGCGCGCCGCCGGCGTCAGGGAGCAGGGCGCCCTCGGCGGGCGAACGGACGCCGGCCAGCACCGCGTCGACCGCGGCCCGTTCGGCGTCGGTGGGCGGTGCGGCGGAGAGGTGCAGATCCATCAGCGGGCGGCGCCTGCCGACGCGGCCAGCTTGTCGATGCGGATGGCGGTGGCCTTGAATTCGGCGGTACCGGACTTGCGGTCCCAGGCGTCGATGGTGAGCCGGTTGGTATCCACGCGATCCGGGAAATGCAGGGTCATGAACACCAGGCCGGGGCGCAGCCCGTCGACGTACCGGGCGGTGACCTCGAGCGCGCCGCGGCGCGAGCTCACCCGTACCCGCTCGCCGTCTTCGACGCCGAGCCGGCGGCCATCTTCGGAACAGATGTCGACCGTGTCACCGGTGCGAATCGGCGACCGGTACCCGCCGGTCTGTACTCCCGTGTTGTAGGAGTCGAGGGTGCGGCCGGTAGTCAGGCGCAACGGGAACTGCTCGTCGAGCACGTCCACCGGAGGCTGGTGCTCAAGCGCGTGAAACGGCGCGGCGGGTCCTTCCAGCGGAACCCGCCACAGGCGGTCGTGCAGGATCGGGCTGCCGGGGTGGCGGTCGTGCGGGCACGGCCACTGAATGCCGCCCATCGCCTCGAGGCGCGCGTAGCTCATGCCGGTGTGCATCGGCGACAGGGAGCGCAGCTCGTCCCACACCTGCTCGGCGGTCGGCGCACCCCAGTCGTGACCGAGCAGGCGCGCGAGCGCGCACAGGATCGCCATGTCATCGCGCGCCCCGCCGGGCGGCGGCAGCGCCTTGCGCACCCGCTGCACGCGCCGCTCGCTGCTGGTGACGGTGCCTTCCGACTCCGCCCACGAGGCCGCCGCCGGCAGCACCACGTCCGCCATCCGGGCGGTGCGGGTAAGGAAAATGTCCTGCACGATGAGGTGGTCGAGGCCGCCGAGCAGGCTGCGCGCGCGCTCGCCGTCCGCCTCCGACTGCGCCGGGTTCTCGCCGATCACGTACAGCGTGGTCAGGTCGCCGTGCTCCATCGCCTCGAACATCTGCGACAGGTGCCAGCCGTTGGCGGACGGCACCGGTACGCCCCAGGCGGCCTCGAACCGGGCGCGCAGCGTGTCGTTCTCGACGTCCTGGAAGCCGGGCAGCTTGTTGGGCAGAGCGCCCATGTCGCCGCCGCCCTGCACGTTGTTCTGGCCGCGCAATGGGTTGAGACCGGAGCCGTAGCGGCCCACGTGGCCGGTGAGCAGCGCGAGGTTGATCAGGGCGAGCACGTTGTCCACCGCGTTGTGATGCTCGGTGATGCCGAGCGTCCAGCAGAGCTGGGCGCGGTCGGCGCTGGCGTAGGCGTGTGCCAGGCTGCGGATCGCCGCCGCCGGCACACCGGTCAGCTGTTCGCCGCGTTGCAGGGTAAAGGGCTCGACCGAGCGGCGGTAGTCGTCGAACCCGGCGGTGGCGTGCTCGATGAAGGCACGGTTCTCCAGGCCGGCGGCGATGATCTCGCGCGCCACCGTGTTGGACAGTGCCACGTCGGAGCCCACGTCGAGCCCGAGCCACAGGTCCGCCCACTGCGCGGAGCTGGTGCGGCGCGGGTCCACGGTGATCATGCGCGCGCCGTTGTTGATCCCCTTCAACACGTGGTGGAAGAAGATCGGATGGGTCTCGCGCGCGTTGGAGCCCCACAGGATGATGAGGTCGGTGTCCTCCACCTCGCGGTAGGAACTGGTGCCGCCCCCGGCACCGAATACCGTCGCCAGACCGACGACGCTCGGTGCGTGTCAGGTGCGGTTACAGCTATCGATGTTGTTGCTGCCGACCGCCACGCGGGCGAACTTCTGGGCCAGGAAGTTCATCTCGTTGGTCGCCTTCGAGCAACTGAACAGCCCGAACGACCGGGTCGGGCCGCGCTTCCTGGCGGCGTCGATGCCGTGCGCCGCGCGCTGCAGCGCCTCGTCCCAGGTGGCCGGGCGAAGCGCGCCGCCGCTGCGCACCAACGGTTCGGTGAGTCGCGTGTAAGAATTTCTCATGATCCTTCCTCGTGTGTGGCCGCGCCGGTACAACGGTCCACCGCGACGCGGCCCAGTCTACTCACCTACGCGGCGGCGGTCCACCGGAATCCCGCCAATGTGCCAGGCGCCCGTTGACGTGGCCGTCCTGTCGCCGGCACCGCCAAGCGCCTGATCATCCTGCCTGCCGCGCGCATGTGGCCAAGGCCGGTACGGGGCCCGCGAGCGCCGTCGCCGGACAGTCCGCTTCCTACTCTCGCCAGGGCACGATCTGCCCATCAGCCGCGCAGACCGGCTCGTACTCGCTTTCCTGACAAACAGCGATGCCGGCGGCGCGGGCCCGATCCGACGCGGGCCGGCTGAGTAGCAGCGATTCCAGAGCCAGGGTGTTGCGGATGCGGACCACGGCCGCGGCGTGCGCGGTGGCGCCGCAGGTGTGGATGGCCCAGCGCAGCGCCTCGGCGTCGTCGGCGGCCACCAGCGGCATGCGGCCGCGTTCCAGGAAGGTGCTGGTGAGCACGTTGGCGTTGGTCACCTCGTGGTCCACCTGCCGTTCGAAGCGGCGGGTGGTGACGTCGGCGAGGCCGATGCCGAGCGCGTTGCCGTGCGATGCCTCGGTCAGGCCGAGCACGACGATGCGGCGCACCCGCGGCGACGCCGGCTCGGCGACGCCGGCGATGCCGATGCGGCCCACCACGTTGGTGTCCATGCCGGTGCCGCTGATCTCCTTGCCGATCTCGTCCAGCACCAGCACGTCGATCTCGTCCAGCGGCAGGGTGGCCATGTTGCCGCGCGCCAGCGCCAGGCACTGCGCCTCGCACGCCGGAATGTCGGCGGCGCGCGCGGCGCGCACCGCGGCGGTCTGCTCGCGGCCGTCCTCCACCAGCGCCACGCCGCCGAGCAGCTTGCCGGACGCACGCACCACGTCGAACGCCGGCCGGATCAGGTGCGCCAGCCCGTACACGCCGTGAAAGTGGATCGCCTCGGCGCCGAGGCGCTTGCCGAGCCCGATCACCGCCATCTTGATCAGGCCGCTCTCCACCGGCCCGTGGAAGTCGGTGTGCGGCTTGACCCGGTTCACCACCAGCACGGCGTCCGCCTCACAGGCGTTGCGGTCCATGAACACGCGCACCGGCGGATCGCCGGCGGCGCCCAGTTCCACCGCCTCCATGGTAGCGCGCACCGGCACCCCCATCGAGTCGGACGTAATTCCCCAGCCGGCCAGCACTTCGCGCTGCCCCTCGGCGGTGGCGCCGCCGTGGCTGCCCATCGCCGGCACGATGAACGGCTGTGCCCCGTGCCGGCGCAGCCAGTCGACGATGCGGCGCGCCACCAGGGCATAGTTGGCCACCCCGCGGCTGCCCAGGCCCACCGCGATCCTGCGCCCCGCCACCTCGCCGGAACCAAAGGTATCGGTCAGCGCCCCCTGCACCGCCGCGCCCACGTCCGCAAGGGCGGCGCTCGGCACCTCGCGGCGGAACCGCGCCAGGTGTGGCAACTCAGATTTCATCGAAACTCCATCTTAGCCGTCATGTAACCACTCGTATCGAATCATTGCGTGAGTCAGGCTGGCGGCAAACGAGTTCAACACGCTATCCATACATCCGCTGATCCACGTAGATCCGATTGATCCATATCCCGTTCAAATGGTCGAAATCGCCGTCCGTGGAAACCAGTGTGGTCTGGGTCACATGCGAAGTTGCAGCAATCCATAGATCGTTCTGACTCATTGAAACAGCGGGTTTCGGAGGAGGTGTATCGTGAGGTGAAGCAACGACCTTACCGTGCGTCCACGCATCGATTCGTGCATAAGCGTCTATAATAGGATCCCGGTTGATGTCGATGGTTGGAAATCTATCGAGGACATCTTCAAGTCGACTTCTCGACTCTGCCCCCCATCCTCGCTTCTCTGCAAGTGCGAGAATCTCACCCCGGCAGATCACAGAGGTAAAGACCACCGTTTCCGAGTCATCAAACCCGAACTCTGCATTTGCCCACCCGGCCCACTTCGCCTGTCGGCTGAATCCGAGTAGCATATTGGTATCCAAAAGAAAGCGCTTCATCCACAATCGGTTCAATCAAGCTGGGCCAGGAGCTCTTCCATTGGTTCATCTCCTGGCCATGTGTCCGAGAGGTCCATCGGTTTGGCCGCACGGTCGATACGCTCAGTGCCCGAGGACAGGGTGTGAGTACCAGAATCCCTCGCGAATGGCAACTCTTCGAAGATTCGATCGCCTTCCTGGTAGCTGCTGATCTTGTAGGCCTCAATCAGTCGCGGATGACCACTAGCTTTGAAATGCACCAATCCCTGAACAGTGGTCTGCCGGCCCCACAGTCTCCGCAACGCCTCTACGCTAAGCGAACCAGTGTCCAGCTTTCCCAGAATCCGCGAGCCCGGGTCAACACAAAGAAGAAAGCGCCCGTTGCTGTGGCGGATCTCTTCAAGTCGACCACTCACTACCGACATCTTCGGTGAGGGTATGGTCTGAAGCCTCCGAGCTATGTGTGTGCATACGTCGCCATCTATCACGAATCCCTGTCGTGCGGAATCCCGAGGCTCCATCTCGTATACCGTGCCATTGGAATTATCTGCCCTTGAGAATCTGAGAAACGCTTCGAGTACCGCGCTGTCAAAGTAGTCACCTACTGGATTGCTAGCAAGAACCTCCGCAATTGCCCGAGAAACTAGATCCAGTGCCGTATCCGTAGGTTGTACGGCTGGCCGCCGCGACCACAGCTCCTGTTGAGCAAGCAGAACGCCAGCCGTATCGCCGATTTGTGGTGCTTCTATGTCAAGTATCGTGGATCCGGGTCTCTGGCCGGTCACCACGAAGTCCACGGTTGCATCAAGCCATGCGGGGATACTTCCTCGTCTGGAACCGCTACCAGTCGCGAGTAGATTCGTGACTCGTTCTGCCGATCTCAGGAGCCCATCAATGACGCGTACGAGACTCTTTGCCCTGATTTGGCCGTGATCCTCTCGCGGCCCGCTGACGCGAAACTGATAGTTGCAGGTCCTCATCCACTGACTCCTTAGCCCAGAAATGACTCGAATCCCATGTGCGGTGCGCAACAGGTCGGTGGCTTGGCGAATACTGCGGGGACGCTCTGCTTGGCACTGCGAAGAAGAGCGCCCGACCCGAGTCCCGACAAGCAGCCCAACTCCGGCGCGTCGGTGCGTGTTACCGCCCGAGTGCCCCAAAGAGCGACTTGCCATCGCCATAAGGTCATACAGCCGAGGATCGCATCCGTCAACTTCGACGGCTGTGGGGACGCGTCGGTAGCGCTGTGGGCACACCGATGGGGCCGTGCATGGTGTGCCGGACCAAGTAATACGCATGATCTCCTCCCTTCGGCTCCAAGGGATGCTTCTGGCACAATCGCACTGAATTCCACCAGTCCTACGATTCGGCGCCGATTACGCGTACTTCGCGCTCGAGCCGGACGGCGAAGCGGTCCATCACCGCCTGCTCGACGGCGGTGGCGGCGGACAGCAGGTCGGCGCCGGTGGCGCCGCCGTGGTTGACCAGCACCAGGGCGTGGCGTTCGGCCACTCCTGCGTGCCCGAAGCGGCGGCCGCGCAGGCCGCACGCCTCGATCAACTGCGCCGCCGGCACCTTGACGCCGCCCGCCACCGTCACGCCGGAAATGCGCGGCCAGCGCTCCCTGACCAGGGCGTAACGGTCGGGAGCCAGTACCGGGTTCTTGAAGAAGGAACCGGCGTTGGGCAGCGTGTCGGGATCGGGCAGCTTGCGGCGGCGCAGGCGGACGATCGCCCGGCTCACGTCGGCTACGGCGGGTTCGGTGACCTTCATCTGCGCGAGTTCCTCGCGCACGCCAGCATACTCCAGGTTCACCCGCGGTTGCCTGGTCAGGCGCAGCCGCACGCGGGTGATCAGCATGCGGTCGTGCAGAGCGTGCTTGAACACGCTGTCGCGGTAACCGAACGCGCACGCGGCGGCGTCCATGGTGCGCGGCTCGCCGCCGGCCAGCGGCACCGCCTCCAGGTCGACGAACACGTCGGAGAGTTGGGCGCCGTACGCGCCGATGTTCTGGATCGGCGCCGCACCCACGGAGCCGGGAATCAGGCTGAGGTTCTCGATGCCGCCCCAGCCGCGCGCCACGGCGAACTCAACCAGCCGGTGCCAGTCCTGACCGGCGCACGCCGTGACGGTGACCGATTCGCCGTCCGCCCGCACGGCGAGGCCGGCCGCCTGCGGCGTGATCACGACACCGGGGTAGTGGCCGGCGAACAGGACGTTGCTGCCGCCGCCGAGCACCATGCGCGGCAGGCCGTGGAAACGCGGGTCTGCCAGCAGGTCAGCCAGCTCGCGCGCCACCTGCTCGGAGGCGGCGCTGCCGATGCGCACCAGGTAGCGCGCCGTTGCCGCTACCCGCAGCGTGTTGCAGGCGGCCAGGGAGGCGTTGGCCTCGACCCGCACGGCTCTCGGGGCGCGCCGCCCCGCTACTCCGGAGCGCCGTTCATGCGCGCCAGCACCTTGTACAGGCCGTGGGTGCCCAGGTCCTCCAGGCCGTCGGCGATGGCGGCGACGTAGAACTGGTGCGCCAGCGCCAGTCCCGGCAACGCCAGGTTCATGGCGCGCGCCTCGGCGAGCGCGATGCCCATGTCCTTGACGAAGTGCTTGATGAAGAAGCCGGGGTCGAAGTTGCCCTGCACGATGCGGCGGCCGAGGTTGTTGATCGACCAGCACGCCGCCGCGCCCTTGCCGATCACGTCGATGATCTCGTCCTGGTCGAGCCCCGCCTGCTGGCCGTACAGCAGCGACTCCACTACCCCGATCATGGTGGAGGCGATCAGGATCTGGTTGCTCATCTTGGTGTGCTGGCCTGCTCCGGCGGGACCCATCAAGGCGATGTTCTCGCCCATCACGTCGAACAACGGCCTGGCGCGATCGAAGTCGGCCTGCGCGCCGCCGGCCATGATCGCCAGCGTGCCGCCGCGCGCGCCCACGTCACCGCCCGAAACCGGCGCGTCCAGGGCGGCGCACCCGCGGTCGGCCGCCGCCGCGGCGATGCGCTTGGCAAGCGACGGTTCCGAAGTCGTCATGTCGATCAGCAGCGTTCCCGGCGCCGCGCTGTCCAGGATCGCGCCGTCGCCGAGGAACACCTGTTCCACGTCGCTGGGGTAGCCGACGATGGCGAACACCACGTCGGAGCGCGCGGCCACTTCGCCCGGACTGTCGCACCAGGCGGCACCCGCGGCCTCCAGGTCGGCGGCCCGCGCACGGGTGCGCGTGTACACCGCCACCTCGTAGCCTGCCTTGAGAACATGCAGGCACATGGAGCGTCCCATCACCCCGGTGCCGACCCATCCGATCCTGCGATCCGCCATCCTCTACTACCTCGTCATTTGCACGTTCTTGCGTGGGTGGCCGGCTGTCGCCGCCACGCCGATTCCGCTGCCCGGAGTATCCCGACGCCCACTATCCCGGTCAAGCGCGCGGCAACCCGGCCGTCAATGGCGTGGTTGATCTGCCGGAAGGCTTGCCCAGGCCATTGCGCGGCGCGGATTCGGACAGGCGGCAGCGCTCTACCGTGGCGGTGCTTGCCCAGGTGCCGCGGGCCGCGCACCATAGCGCATGCCCCCTACCCCTGCTCGGCAACGGTTCGGCCAGTCGGCGCGGCTGGCCCAGGTTCAACCGCCGGTGATCCCGATCATTCATGGCCTGATTCGCGAGCATCCGGACACCATCACCCTGGGACAGGGAGTGGTGTACTACGGTCCGCCTGCGGAGACCGAGGCGGCGCTGCGCGACTTCTGGGGCGCGCCGGCCAACCACCGCTACGGCGCGGTGTGGGGCATTCCGCCCCTGCGCGAGGCGCTGGCCGCCAAGCTGCAGGCCGAAAACGGCATCCGGATCGGCGACGACCGGCAACTGGTGGTAACGGCCGGCGGCAACATGGCGTTCGTCAACGCGCTGCTCGCCATCGCCGACGCCGGCGACGAGGTCATCCTGATCAGCCCCTACTACTTCAACCACGAGATGGCGGTGGCGATGGCCAACTGCACGCCGGTGGCGGTGGCGTCCGACGACGGCTACCAACTCGACGTGCGCGCCATCGAGGAAGCGATCACCGACCGCACGCGCGCGGTGGTGACCATCTCGCCCAACAATCCCACCGGGGCGGTGTACCCTCGCGAAGACCTGCACGCCGTCAACGAATTGTGCGCCGGGCGCGGCATCTACCACGTCCACGACGAGGCGTACGAGTACTTCACCTACGGCGGACACGCGCACTTCTCGCCCGGCTCCCTGCCGCGGGCGGAAGAGCACACCATCTCGCTGTTCTCGCTGTCCAAGAGCTACGGCTTCGCGAGCTGGCGCATCGGCTACATGACCATTCCGGCGGCACTGTACGACGCGGTCGCGAAGATCCAGGACACCGTGCTGATCTGTCCGCCGCTGGTGAGCCAGGTGGCGGCGCTGGGGGCGCTGCAGGCAGGGCGTGCGTACTGCCTGGCACGGCGCGCACAGATCGAGCAGGTGCGTGCGACGGCGTTGCGGACGCTGGCCCGGCTGGGCGACCGGTGCGCACCGGTGTGCGCGGACGGAGCGTTCTACGTGCTGCTGCGCCTGCGCCATCCCGGCGACCCGATGGAGATGGTACGGCGCCTGGTGACCGAGCACCGGGTGGCGGTCCTGCCCGGCACGGCGTTCGGCCTGGCCGGCTGCTCGCTGCGCATCGGCTACGGCGCGCTCACGCCACGCGACGCAGGGGAGGGGATCGAGCGCCTGGTGGCAGGCATTCTGGCGCTCACCTGAAGGCACCTGAAGGGCGCGGCAAGCGCCGGAAAGCATGCCGGCCGCCTGCCGCGCGCCGGCGCCGCGCGCTGGCCGGCGGCCCACGCGCGAGGACGCCTCCCGAGGCCGGCGGCCTGGCATCGCGCCGTACGGGCCGGGTGCGCCGCTGCGGAGCAGCGAGACCCGGCGGGCGCGCGCGGCGCCGCTCCGGCGTCCGGGCGGGGCGGGGCGGGGCGGGGCGGGGCGGGGCGAGAGACTACTCGCCGACGGCAGGGGCGGCCACGCGCGCCGCGCGGGCCATCTGCGCCGCGCACAGGATCGCCTGGATCATGCTGGCCTCCGACGCCAGCCCGGTGCCGGCGACGTCGAAGGCGGTGCCGTGGTCGACCGAGACGCGGATTACCGGAATGCCGAGCGTCACGTTGACGCCGTCCACCGCGCTCCAGGCGCCGGCGGCGTTGTCCCAGGTGAAGCCCACCACCTTCAGCGGAATGTGCCCCTGGTCGTGGTACATCGCCACCACCAGGTCGTAGTAGCCGCCGTTGGCCTTCGGAAACAGCGTGTCAGCCGGCAACGGCCCCTCCACGATCAACCCGGCGGCGCGCGCCGCTTCGACGGCCGGCACGATCTGGGTGCGCTCCTCGCTGCCGAACAGGCCGCCGTCGCCGGCGTGCGGGTTGAGGCCCGCCACCCCGATACGCGGCGCAGCGATACCGAGCCGGCGGCCGGCCTCGTGCGCCAGGCGGATCACCGTCTCGACGCGCTGCCGGGTAACGCGCTCGCACGCCTCGCGCAGCGACACGTGGGTGGACACGTGCACCACGCGCAGGGCGCCGGCCATCAACAGCATGGCGTAGTCGCGGGTGCCGGTGAGGTGGGCGTAGATCTCGGTCTGGCCGGCGAAGCGGTAACCGGCGAGGTTGAGCGCCTCCTTGTGAATCGGCCCGGTTACCGTGGCCGCGGCGGTACCGGCGAGCGCAAGCTGCACGGCGCGCGCGATCGCCTGGTAGCCGGCCGCGCCCGACGCCGCGGACACCTCGCCGCGGGGCAGCTCCGCCAACGGCGCCGCTTCGCTCTCGGCCACGTTCAGGAAGCGCGCTCCCCACCGGGCGGCGCCGGGATCGGTGAACGGCACGACGCGCGCGGCACTGCCGACGATGCGGGCCGCGTCGGAGAATACCTCGGCCGAGCCCACCAGCAACGGCCGGCAAGCCCGCCGTACCCGTTCGTCCGCCAGTGCCGTGACCGCGATCTCGGGCCCGACGCCGGCCGGATCGCCCATCGTGATCGCCACCAGCGGCGGCGCCCCCTGCCCGGTCCCGGCCACGGTTGCGTCCGTCGCCTGCTTCACGCCGCCTGCCCCACCTGCCGCGCCGGGTGACCGAGGCGGTCCCCGCCGGCCGCGCGCCGGGCGCGCATCACTCGGCGGGCGCCAGCGGGGCCTGCCGCCGGCACTCCTCCATCACCCGCATCTGGGCCAACACCTGCTCCGGCGGCACCGGCAGCGGCCCCCCGCCACGGATGCAGGCGTGCAGATCGAGGTAGAATCCGGCTTCGCCCGGCCCGCCATCCGCTTCCCCGCTCGCCCAGCAATGCTCCACCCACTCCACCGTCTCCCGGTTGTAGCTGCGATCCGGGGTCGGCTCGGTGCTGAGCTTGCGTTCCGGCAGCGACGCCGGCTTCACGTAGCGCCAGCGCAGCGCCGAGCCGGAGCCGGTCAGACCGCCCTCCGTGCCCATCACCAGCCACTGCTCCTGCGGGAAGGCGCACGCCGCGGTAATCTCGATCTGCACGGTCGGCGCGCCCGGCGCGCGCAGCAGGATCAACACGTGGTCGTCGGCATCGCCGAGGGTGCGCACGCGGTCGCGCACGCAGGTCACCTCCGGCTCGGCATCGCCGAACAGCAGCAGTCCCATGTCGATCACGTGCGGACCGGTGTTGTTCATCGAACCGCCGCCGAAGCGCTGCAGGGTCTGCCAGTCCCAGCGGCGCGCGAAGCCGTGGTGGGCGATGCGCACCATCACGATCCTGCCGAGCACCCCGGACGCGGCAACTTCGCGCACCTTGACGACATCGCCGCGGTAGCGGTAGTTCTGGAACACGGTAAGCCGCTTGCCGCTCGCGGCCGCCGCCGCGGTCATCCGCTCGGCGTCCGCCACGCTGGTGGCCATCGGTTTTTCGCACACCACGTGCTTGCCGGCGCGCAGGGCGGCAACGCTGTACTCGGCGTGCAGATGGCTCGGCACCGCCACCACCACCACCTCGACGCCGGAATCGGCAATCAGCGCCGCGAAATCGGCGTGCGCGGAACAGCCGAACCGCTGCACGGCCTCGTTCCGCCGCTCCGGCAGCGGATCGTACACCGCGGCAACCCGGGCGTGCCCGGGCAGCCCCTCCATCAACCGCGCATGGATGCCCCACCCGCTGCGCCCGAGCCCGGCGACGCCAACCCTCAGCTGCGATTCCACATGGTGACGATAACACGAATGAGCCGGTATCATGTGCAGCGATGATTTTCACCCGCCCCGGGCTCCGGGGCGCTCTGTTGGCCGCGCTGGCGCTTTGCTCCTTGATCGTGGCGCCAACACAAGCGCAGCCGCGGATTCCGGGCGCGCCGTTACCGTTCGATCCCACCGTCCGGCGCGGCACGCTTGACAACGGAGTGCAGTACTACATCAGGCGCAACGCCGAACCGGCGGCGCGCGCCCAACTGTGGCTTGCGGTGCGCGCCGGTGCGGTGCTGGAGGAGGAAGCACAGCGTGGCCTGGCGCGCTTCGTGGCGCGCATGGCGTTCCGGGGCACCGAGCGATACTCTGCGCGCGATATCGCGGAATACCTGGCGTCGATCGGAAGCTCCGCGGTCCCGGACGAGCACGTGCAGACCGGCTTCGACGCCACGGTATTCCATCTCGACATACCGGCGGACTCACCGGAAGCGCTGCAGACCGGCATCGAAATGCTCAGCGAGTGGGCGTTTGCGATCGTGTTTTCCCCCGACGGGACGCAGCAGGAGCGGGAGCTGATTCTGGCCGACTGGGACAGCGCGGCGAATGTCGACCGCCAGCTCACCGCCTTGTTCGGCGACTCGCGCTACGCGGAGCGCCGGCCGGGCGGCCGGCGGGAGGTGATCGAGAGCGCCGGCCCCGAGCAGCTGGCGGCATTCTACGAGCACTGGTATCGCCCCGACCTGATGGCGCTCATCGCAGTGGGCGACTTCGATCCCGAGGCCGTCGAGTCGACGGTGCGCGGCCATCTCTCGCGGCCAGCGCAAGGGGCCGGCGAAGACACCCAGGCGCACCGGCGCGGAAGCACCGGGCGGAGCGCATTCGCGATACCCGATCATGATGAGCCACGCGTGAGCGTGAGTATCGATCCGGAAGCGGGGGCGGCCCATCTCACGCTGTCGCGCAAGCTGCGCGCCGACACACGGGCGGACGTCACCGCGTACCGCAACGGGCTGATGCAACGGCTGGTCGACGCCATGATCAATGCCCGGCTGGCAGAACGGCAACAGGCCGGCCGGGCCTACCTGTCAGCGGGCGTCGGGCGCACTCGGCTTACCCCGGACGTGGACCTCTCGATTGCGACCGTGCAGGTGGAACGAGGCGGCGTCGCGCGCGGATTGCAGGCGCTGCTCGAAGAGTTGCGCCGCGTGCAGGTGCACGGCTTCACCGAAGCCGAGGTAGAGCGCACCAAGACCGCGCTCACGCGCTCGGTCCTGGACGCGTACGAGGCGCGCGACCGGCATCCGTCACACCTGCTGGCTGAAGACTACATGCGCCACTTCCTGGAAGGCGGATCGTACCCCGGCATCGAGCGGGAGCGGGAGCTTCACCGGCTCCTCCTGCCCGAGATCACGCCTGCGGATCTGCACGGGTGGGCGGCGAGCAGCCTGCCTTCGGGGAGCGCCGCCAACACCGTGCTGCTGGTGACCGAGCCGCCGGCCGGCGCGGAGCAAGCGGCGGACGGCGGGCAGGTGGACACCGCAACCCGGGAGAGATCCCTGCGGGATCAACTCACCGCCGCTGCCGCACTGCAGGTCGAGCCCTACGACGGCGGCGCGGATGGCGGCACGGTCAGTGGGGACACGGTCGGCGGCGGCGCGGATGGCGGCGGCGCGGATGGCGGCAGCGCGGATGGCGGCAGCGCGGATGGGGGTGGCGCGGGTAGTTTGCTCGCCGTCGAGCCGCCGCGCGGCAGCATCGTGGCGGAACGGCAGGTGCTGGAGATAGGCGCCCGCCACTGGACCCTGTCCAACGGGATCGTCGTGATTGCCAAGGCGACCGCCGGCGCGGGCGACGAAGTGCTGTTCCAAGCCACCAGCCCCGGCGGCACCTCGCTGGTGCCGGATGCCGACTTCGTGCCGGCGCTCACCGCGGCCACCGTGGTTGCCGGCAGCGGCGCGGGACCGCACGACGGTACCGCGCTGCAGGAACTGCTCGCCGGCAAGCGGGTCACCGTGACGCCCTACATCGCCGAGCTGTTCGAGGGTTTCAGCGGCGGCGCGGCGGCGCAGGACCTGGAGACCCTGTTCCAGCTCATCTACCTGTACGCCACGCGCCCGCGCGTGGACGACCGCGTCTACGCGCAATACGAGTCACAGTTGCGCGCGCTGGCCGGGCAGCGTGAAGCACGCGCCGACGCACGGTTTTCCGACACGTTGCGCATCGCGCTCAGCCAGGGCCACTTCCGGGCGCGGCCGGCGACGCTGCAGCTCCTGGAGGAACTCGACCTGGAGCGCTCCGTACGCGTGTACGCCGACCGGTTCGCCGACTTCGGCGACTTCACGTTCCTGTTCGTCGGTGCGTTCGACTGGCAGGTGCTGCGCAACCTTGCCGAGATCTATCTCGCCGCCCTGCCTGCCGGCACGCGCGAAGAGCAGTGGCAGGACGTCGGCATCGATCCGCCGCCGGGCATCGTGGACCGCACCATTCGAGGCGGCCCTGAGGGACTGGCCACCACGCGCCTGGTGTTCGCCGGCGGCACGCGGTGGACCCGCGACGAAGCCCTGGCGCTGGCCGCCCTGGGCGAGGTGCTGGAACGGCGTCTGCGCGAGCGGCTGCCACGAGAGGTGGAGGGCGCCACCGCCATCGGGGTCGGCAGCGACTCACAGCTCATTCCCGACCCCGAGTATCGGGTGATCGTCGGTTTCGACAGCGACCCCGCGCGCGCCGACGATGCCCGCGACGCGGTGCTCGCGGAGATCGCGTGGCTGCGCCGCGGCGGCGAGCCGCGTTACCTGGAGGAAGCGCTCACGGACGTCAAGGAGACGCTGCGCGCGGCTCGGGACGAGCGGATCACCCACAACCGCTTCTGGCTCGAGCAGATGCTCGGCGCCGTGCGCAACAACGAGCCGCTGGCCGAAATCGCCCGCTTCCCGGAACGCCTGGACGCCCTGGACGCCGATCACCTGGTAGGCGCCGCGCGCCGCTTCCTGACGCCGGACCGCTACGTTCGCGTGGTCATGCTCCCGGAGTAGAAAGTGTGTACGAAGGTGCGCGCCGCGCGCGGACCGTGTCCGACACGCAACGCGATCCCCGCCGGTTGCCGCCGCGGCGCCGAGCCCGGAGGCGCCGGCAGGCCTGCCGGGCGTTTGCTCGGCGCCGCTACTCGCCCTGCGTGAAGGCGGCGTCGAAGGCGATCTCGGAGGCGGACAGGTCGGTGCGGCGCACGAAGGCCAGCGCCTCGGGGGCGCCCTGCTCGCGGTCCATGCCGCTGTCCTCCCACTCGATCGACAGCGGACCCTGGTAGCCGATCGCGTTCAGGGCGCGGAACACGCGCTCGAACGGCACCTCGCCGCGCCCCGGCGACACGAAGTCCCAGCCGCGCCGCATGTTGCCGAACTCCAGGTGGGAGGCGAGCGCGCCGTTGCGCCCGTTGTGGTTGCGCTGCGACTCCTTGACGTGGGCGTGGTAGATGCGGTCGGCGAAATCGAGCACGAACTGCTCCGGGTCGACCGCCTGCCACACCAGGTGGCTGGGATCGAAGTTGATGCCGAACGCCGGCCGGTGGTCGACCGCCTCCAGGGTGCGCCTGGTGGTCCAGTAGTCGTAGGCGATCTCCGACGGGTGCACTTCGAGACCGAACTTCACCCCCTCCTGGTCGAACACGTCCAGAATCGGGTTCCAGCGGTCGGCGAAGTCCTGGTAGCCGGCATCGATCATGCCCTCGACCGCGGGTGGAAACCCGGCCAGCGCGTACCAGATCTTCGACCCGGTGAAGCCGGCCACGGTGGTGACGCCGAACTTGGCCGCCGCGCGGGCGGTGTCCTGCATCCGCTCGGCGGCGCGTTGCCGTACGCCCTCGGGGTCGCCGTCGCCCCAGATCTCGGGCGGCAGGATGCCCTGGTGGCGGGCGTCGATCGGGGAGTCGCACACGCACTGCCCCACCAGGTGGTTGCTGACCACGTAGCACTTCAGTCCGTGGCGGTCGAGCAGCTCGCGCTTGGCGGCCAGGTAGCCGTCGTCGGCGAGCGCCTTGTCGACCTCGAAGTGATCGCCCCAGCAGGCCAGCTCCAGGCCGTCGAAGCCCCAGGCGGACGCCTTGGCGGCCAACTCCTCCAGCGGCAGGTCGGCCCACTGGCCGGTGAACAACGTTACGTCTCGTGCCATTCTGCTATGCCTCCAGGTTGGTCCATTTCTGGTCGCTGGCGGAGCTGGCGACGCAGGCCGCAATGAAGGCCATGCCGCGCACTCCGTCATGCACGGTCGGGAAGTCCAGATCCGCGGCCGGATGCTCGCCGGCCAGGCGCGCCTGCAGCGCCAGCGCGTAGTTGCGGTACAGGTTGGCGAACGCCTCCACGAACCCCTCCGGGTGCCCCGGCGGCAGGCGGGTGTGCGCCGCGCTCGCCTCGCACAGTTCGCCGACGCCGGTACGGCGCACCTCGCGGTGGCGGTCCGCCCACTTCACGGTCAGCGTGTTGGGCTCTTCCTGGCGCCACTCCAGCCCGGCCAACTCGCCGTAGATGCGGATGGTGAGCGGATTCTCCTCGCCGGCGGAGACCTGGCTGGCGTAGAGCACGCCGCGGGCGCCGTTGTCGAGGCGCACCAGCACGTTGCCGTCGTCCTCGAGCTGGCGGCCCTCCACCATGGTGGTGAGGTCGGCGCACAGCTCGGCGATCTTGAGCCCGGTGATGTACTCCATCAGGTTCTCGGCGTGGGTGCCGATGTCGCCGATGCAGGAACTGGCGCCGGCGCGCGCCGGATCGGTGCGCCAGCTCGCCTGCTTCTGCCCCTCCGACTCGATCAGGGACGCCAGCCAGCCCTGCGGATACTCCACCACCACCTTGCGCACCGCGCCGACGGCGCCGCTGCGCACCAGGTGGCGCGCCTCCTTGACCATCGGGTAGCCGGTGTAGTTGTGGGTCAGGCCGAACTGCAGCCCGGTGCGCTCCACCAGAGCTGCCAGCTCCTTGGCCTGCGCCAGGTCGAACGTCATCGGCTTGTCGCTCATCACGTGGAAGCCCGCCTCCAGGGCCGCCTTGGCGACCGGGAAGTGGACGTTGTTGGGCGTGACGATCGACACGAAGTCCATGCGTTCGTCCGCCGGCAGCTTCGCCTCCGCCGCCATCATTTCGTGGAAATCGCCGTACACGCGGTCCGCCGGCAGGTAGAGGTCGGCGCCGGACGCGCGCGAGCGCTGCGGATCGCTGCTGAACGCCCCGCACACCAACTCGATGTGGCCGTCGAGCGCCGCCGCCATGCGGTGCACGGCGCCGATGAAGGCGTCGCGGCCGCCGCCGACCATGCCCATTCTTATCTTGCGACTCATGGGCCGCATCCTATCAGAGATGAGCGGCGGCCGGCACCTGCACAGGGGCGCCGGCAGTGCCGGCGGGGCTGTCGGCAGCGGCCGCGTGCGCGGCGGGCGCGCAGCACGACTCCGCGGCCGGCGCGCACGTGCACGCGCCGAACAGGTCGTCGCGGCGGTTGGCGAGCAGCGCCAGCCGCTGATGCTGGTGGGCGATCGCCGCCGGATCGAGATCGGCCCAGATCACGCAGTCGCTGTCCGGCTCGGCGCGCGCCAACACGTCGCCGTGCGGCCCCACGATCATGCTGTTGCCGCGGCAGCGTAGCCCGTCGGCGAAGCTGACGATGTCGGCGCCGGCGGCGAACATGCTGTTGTCCATGGCGCGCGCGCGCAGCGCCAGCTCCCACTCCGCCGGCGGGCCGAGCCAGGCGGTCGGCACCAGCGCCAATTCGGCGCCGCACGCCGCGGCGCAGCGCGCCTGCTCCGGAAAGCGCGTATCGAAACAGATCCAGCCGGTGGCGGCCACGCCGCCCAGGTCGAACACCGGCACCTCGCCCCCCGCCGACGCCCACGAGGTCTCGGCTCCGAACAGGTGCAGCTTGCGGTACACGGCCGCCACCGCGCCGTCGCCGTCCACCACCACCAGGCTGTCGTACAGCCGCCCGTCGTCCGCCGCCTCCGCCATGCCGAACACCACCGCGATGCCGGACGAGGCGGCCGCCTCCCGCATGCGGCGCACGGACGGGCCGGTGACCGGCTCCGCCTGCGCAGGGATCCGCTCGGCGACGAGGTAGCCGCTGACGACCAGCTCCGGGAGCACGATCGCCGCGCAGCCGGCGGCCGCGGCCTCGCCGACCTGGGCGCTCATCCGATCCAGGTTGTAATCCTTGTCGGCGGCGCGCGCCTCGAACTGCCCGCATGCCACCCGCGTCGCTTCCATCTTTCCTCCTGCTGCCCTTCGGCGTCGGATTGCAGTCTACACCGCGACAGCCATCGTGGCACCGAGCGGAGCCACCGACCACCACCGACCTCCCGCAGCAACTGCCTGCGCCCTTGCCGCGCGGAGCCGCGCGGACGGAGCCCCGTGACAACTGAACCGTGCGGGAGTAGAATCGGCGGATGACCGAGTTGCTCACAACGCGCCCGCTGCCGGGAGCGCCATTCGGAGTCGAGATCACCGGCGCCGATCCGGGCAGCCTGACGGCGCCGCAGCGGGAGCAGATACGGGATGCCCATCGCGCGGGTCAGGGGCTGCTCTGCTTCTCGTTCGAACGGCTGCTCGAAGCGGACGAACTGCATGCCCTCACCGCCGTGTTCGGCGACAACGAGTTCGCCCCCGGCAGGATCGTCGGGATCGGCAAGGGTACGGCGGCGGGACAGGAACAGCGCAGCGTGGAACAGCAGGCGGCAGCGCTGCGCGCCCGCGGCGTCGATCCCTACATGGCGTACATCGGCAACCTCGATCCCGCCAGCCTGGAGGAGAAAGCGGTCGACGGCAAGTTCTACGGCGAGTGGGAGTGGCACACCGACATGTCGTACATCGAAGTGCCGCCCACGTTCAGCCTGTTGCACGCCCGCGTGGTGCCGGACGAGGGCGGGGATACCGGCTTCTGCAGCCAGACGATGGCGGCCCGGGAACTGCCGCCGGCGCTCCGCGAGCGGGTAATCGGACGCGAGATCAAGCACGATTCCACCTACGGCAGCTCCGGGGTGCTGCGGCCCGGCATGACGGTGCCGGCATCCCCCATCGAAGCGATCGGCCACCCCCACCCGGTGATCCGCGTGGTGCCGGAGACCGGACAGGAAGCGCTGTTTCTCGGCCGTCGCACCAACGCGTACGTGGTCGGCCTGGAGTTCGACGACAGCGAGCAACTGCTGAACGAGCTGTGGCGCCACGCCACCCAACCGCACTTCTGCTATCGGCACCGGTGGCGGGTCGGACAGGTGGTGGTGTGGGACAACCGCATGCTGCTGCACATGCGCCATCCGATGGCAGACGACGCCACCCGCTTCATGTGGCGCACCCAGACCCGCGGCGAGGCGGTGGTGCCGGTGGTCAACTGACCCGGAACTATCGCAACCGGTCGCGCAGCCGGCGAAGCCGCGGCAACGCGCGGCGATCCTTTTCCCGGTCGGCGGCTTCCTTGGAACGCACGATGTCGGGCAGCGAGGCGACGAGGATGGTCACGCCCTCGCCCACTTCCACGGTCACCGCGTCGCGTCTCAGATCGGGGTAGCCCTGCGTGCCGCTTGGGCGGAACATGAGGTCGAGGTCGCCGGCGAGCGTGGCGAGGTTCAGGATTGCGTCTTCCGGGAGATTCCTGAAGAACCGGGCGGAGCAGTCGAACGGCAACCCCGCCGGTGCGTCCGCAGCACGGATGCGCGCTCCGAGCGTGCGCAGGGCCGCGGCCAACCGTTCCAGGTTGTGGGCGGCGCGGTCGGGCACCACGTCGAGATCGACCGTTACCCCGACGTCGCCGTGCAGGATGGCCGCCATGCCGCCGACCAGCACGAATCGTACGCCGGCGTCGCGCAGCGCCGAGAGCATTCTCGCCGGGTCGAATTCGGCGCCCGTCATCGGCCCATGCGTGCCATGGAGCGGCGCGCGCGCAGCACGAAACGAGCAGCATTGGTGGCGTCGGCCAGCCGCTGAGCGGGCGTGCGCCGCAGTGCGCGCTCGAACAGCACATCGGTGTCCGGATCGGGCTCGCCAAGGGCGACGCGAATCTCGAAGCCGGCTGCGCGCACCAACTGCTCCGCGAGGTCGGTGGACGGCACGCGCAGGCCACTCTCGACCCGCCCCACCGTGGACTGGGCCACCCCGGCGCGCCGCGCCAACTCGGCCTGGCTGAGCCCGGCGCGCTTGCGCGCTTCGCGAATCAGTTGGGTAATCGCCACGGGCCACTTATAGCCAATTGGCTCGCAATTCGCAAGCAGGCCGGACGGTTCCCGGTGGCCGGCTACTTCGTGGGGTCGTCGCTCACCTGCACCAGCAGCTTGCCGTAGGCGCATTTCTCGGCGCTGCCGGCGATGCCGACCGCGCGGCAGCCCTTCATGCTGGCGAGCTGGCCGACCACCGCGCCCACCGCGCCGGAGGCGGCGGACACCACCACGGTCTCGCCGGCCACCGGCCGGCCCACCTCCAGCAGGCCGAAGTAGGAGGTGACGCCGGGCATGCCGACCACGCCGAGGGCGGTCGTCGGCGGAGCGGACCGGCTGGGCGCGCGATGAGGCAGGCGCCCGCATCGCGTGCCGCTCAGAGTTCGCCCGGCTCGGCCACGCGGTATCCAACGCCGCGCTCGTTGAAGATCCACGTGGGCTTCGCCGCATCCTCGCCGAGCTTCCTGCGGATGGTCTTGACGAAGATGCGCACCAGGTTGGCGTCGCCGGCGTTGCGCTGGCCCCACACCCGGCGCAGCAGCGTGTCGTAGGTCACCACCCGTCCGGCGTCGAGCGCGAGCACGCGCAGCAGCTCGTACTCGGTGGTGGTCAGCGCGACCGGCTCGCCGCCCACGGTCACCCGGCGGCGGTCGAAGTCGATGGCGAGCGCGCCGAGCACGAACGGCTCGGGCGCCTCGGTGCGGCGCAGCGCGGCGCGGATCCGCGCCACCAGCTCGGTTCGCGAGAATGGCTTGACGATGTAGTCGGCCGCACCCGCTTCGAGCGCCGCGGCGACCGTCTCGTCGCGGCCGTAGCCGGAGATGAAGATCACCGGCAGGTCGGAGAGCTCGGGGATCTCGTTCATCAGCTCGATGCCGTCCTTGCCGGGCAGCACCAGGTCGAGCAGCACCAGGCGCGGCTTCTCGCTGCGGAGGATCTGCGCGAGTTCCCCCGGCTCGCCGGTCACCAGCGGGGCGTAGCCGGCCGCGGACAGCGCGTCGCGCACCGAGCGCAGCGTGCCGGGGTCGTCGTCCACGACGAGGATGCGCGCCTTCTCTCCCGCCGGCCGGCCCGGCGGCAGCGGCGCGGGCGCTTCGGCGCCGGGCTCCCCGGCCACCGGCAGGGTGAAGGTGACGGTGGCGCCGCGCCCGGGGCCGGGGCTCTCGGCCCGGATGCGCCCGCCATGCGCCTGCACCAGCCCCTTGCAGATCGCGAGCCCCAGCCCATGGCCGGCCTTCGACCCGTCCCGGCCGTGCCTGTCGAAGAGCCGGGCAAGCTGCTCCGGCGCGATGCCGCGGCCCTCGTCGGCGACCGAGACCGCGACGTGGGCGTCCTCGCGCACCGCCGAGACCCGGATGGGCGAGGACTCGGGCGCGCCCCGGGCGGCGTTGGCGAAGAGGTTGCCCAGCACCTGCACGATGCGCCGGCGGTCGGCCATGGCGCGCGGCAGGCCGACCGGAAGATCGACGACGATGGCGTGCCGCCCGCCGCCGCCAACAAAGATGTCGCGCGCCCGCTCCACCAGCTCGGCCAGCTCCGTGGGCTCGGGCGCGACCGAAAGCGTGCCGGTATCGATGCGGCCGGCGTCGAGCAGGTCGCCGATCAGGCCCCGCATGCGGCCGGACTGCTGGAAGATGATGCGGTGGTACTCGCGCATCTCGGCCGGGTCGAGCGCGGCGGCGTCGTCCAGCAGCGTCGACGCCGAGCCCCGGATGGCGGCCAGCGGCTCGCGCAGCTCGTGGCTCACCAGGCCGAGGAACTCGGTGCGCAGCCGCTCGATCTCGTCGAGCGGCGCCAGGTCCTGCACGGTCACCACCACCGAGCCGATGGCATCCCCCTCCCCGGCGCGGATCGGCGTGGCGTTGACCAGCGCCCGCACGCTGCGCCCGTCCGGCACCGAGAGCACCACCTCCTCAGAGCGCATCGTCTCGCCGCTTTGGAGCAACTGCTCGATGGAGAATTCGCCCAGGCTCACCTCGCTGCCGTCGGCGCGGCGGAAGGTCATCACCTCCAGGAGCTGCTCGGCCGGCTGTCCGGGCGTGCGCAGGCTCTCCCCGATCCGCCGCGCCTCGCGGTTGAGCGAGACCGGAAGGCCGGTCCGGGCGTCGAGCACCACGACGCCGACGGGGGAGGTGTCGACCAGCGCCTCGAGATCGGCCCGGGCGCGCCGCTCGGCGCGGTGGGCGCGCGCGTTGGCGATCGCCGAGGCCGCCTGCGAGGAAAACAGCGCCAGCACCTCCTCGTCCGCGTCGGTGAACGCCTCCCCGTCGGTCTTGTCGGCGAGGAAGAAGCTGCCCACGCCGGCATCGCGGTGGCGCATCGGCGTGCCCTGGAAGGTGCGCGAGAACGCCGGCGGCGGCTCGATGCCGAGCGCGCGCACGTAGCCCGCGAGGTCGCCGACCCGCAGCGGCCCGTCCAGCTCGCGGAAGTGGGCGAACAGCCGCGCGCTTTCGGGCCAGGTGTACAGCTCGCGCTGTTCCTGCGGCGTGAAGCCCGAGAACACGAAGTCCCCGGGCGCGGCCGCCTCGTCGACGGTGACGATGACGCCCCAGCGCGCGCCGGTGAGCGCCCGGGCGTTCTCCACCACCTCCCCGAGCACGGTGTCGAGGTCGAGGCTCGCGCTGGCGCGCAGGATGGCCGCGCTCAGCGCGGCGTTGCGTGCGCGGGCCGCGTCGAGTTCGCGGCGCAGGCCGTCGGCTTCCGTCAATCGGGCCTCCGTCGTTCGGATGACGGGAATCGCGGTCCGGTGCTTACGGAAACCACATCGAACTGTCCAGTCTTCACACGCACATGTCACAGCATATCGCCTACCCCGCGGCGGGAACCAGTCGCCGCGGCACGGCCGGCGCGGACGGGACCTTCGCGAGCGGCCAGACGCGCGCGCATCCAAGGCGCCTTCTTCGCTGCGGGCCACGCCGAGGCGGCGGGCGTGTTCGAGCAGTCCGGCATCGTGGGCGCCTTCGGCGCGACGCGGCAGGAGACACCGCGGCCGCGGCGACGCCGCCCCGCGGCGGGCGCTGCGGCGGGCGCTGCGGCGGCCGCGGCCTGGGGCGGGCGGCGGATTCCGGCCTCCCCGCAAGTCGGTGCGAATCGGGCTCGCGCGGGCTGGCGAAGCGGCGGTCTGTGCCGCCGCAGCGGCGGCCCGCGGGGTCGATTCGGGGGCGAATCGATATCGAATCCACATCGTAAATCACGAAATTAACACGCACATTTTACACGGAATCGGGGTACAAACCGGTAAAGAGCGGTCGATGCGGACTTGCGTGTTGCAGCGCCGCGCCGATGCCGCGTGAGAAGAGTGTTTGGCTCGTCGGTGGGGAGGAGGCGCATGATATTGGAGCAAGGAAACAGCTTGACAGCGGGGAATCTCCCCACTAGTATAATTAAGCGCCACAGCGCCACAGCGCCACAGCGCCACAGCGCCACAGCGCCACAGCGCCACAGCGCGCCCGCTCCGCGCGGGTGCTCCGTCGTGACCGCCCCGTCCCTCGCGCCCTCCGCGCGTTCCGCATCGCGCAGGCCGAGCCCCGGCGGGGCCGGGCGCCGTCCCCACCCGCTTCTTCCCGATTCCGGCCGCTCCACCTCGCCCGCCTGGTGGTGTGCCTGCTGGCGGCGGTGCTGTTCCTGCTGCCGGGCGCGGAGACCGCCGAGGCGCAGACCACGGTGAAGCTGGTCTCCAACACCGGCCAGACGTCGTTTAGCAGCGACATCGCCTTCCATGCCACATCCACGGGGTTCACGACCGGCAGCCACACCGCGGGCTATGTGCTGAAGCGCGTGGACCTCGTCGCCAAGACGGGTACCGGTAGTGAAACTCCCTCCGTGACGATCCGCGAGGGGACCCGCGGGTGCATTCTTTCTCTGTGGTAGCGGAATAGGAACCCTCCCAGAGACCAGAGATTCGGTGATGTGGTAAACATCGACCTGTCTCTGGGAGGGGACCAAAATGAGTGAGACCTTGGTAACGGAGTTGCTCCGGTTTTGCAAGACCCGGTGCGGGATTGACCTGAACCCGTGCAGCGGACCACGGGATCTGCTCGCCGCGGAGCTCGGTATGCTGAAGTGCCTGGTGGCTGCGGGACGTGCAGCGATGCAACGCTGGTGTGAGCAAGTCGGTGATGGGTATGTCGGTGCGCGCGCAACCCGCGGCGAGGTTCGGTACCGCTTTGTCGGGAGACGGCGGAAGACGCTGCATGGGCTGTTCGGCGTGATCACCTTGGTGCGCGCCTACTACGCGCCGCTCGGTGGCGGTGGCAAGGGGTGGGTGCCGCTGACAGAGCAACTGGGTATCGCGGGCGGGTACACGCCTGGGTGCCAGTACTTCATGGCGCGGTGGTGCGCCGAGCAGTCCTACGAGCAGGGTCTGGCGCAATTCCACGAGGTGTTGCGGCCTGACGGGCGGGAGCTGGTGTCGATGAACAAGGCGTTCGAGATGGTGCGGGCGGTTACTGACGGGTTGGCGGAGCAACGCCAGCGGGAGATTGTCGAGCGTGCCGACGAGCCGGTGGCGGTGCGCGAAGAGATCACCGGGACGATGGTCGTGGGCATCGACGCGGGGAAGGTGGCGACACGCGCGAACGAGCGGGTAACTGAAGATGGGAAAAAGAGTTACGATCGCGTGTTTCGGGACTCCAAGGTAGCGACGGTATCAGCGGTGAAGGTGGACCGGGAGGGTGCAGCGCACTGCACCAAGACCTCCTGTGTCACCGGGATCGAGCATGCTGATGAGTTCTTTCCCCGGATCGAGGTGGAAATGAGCCGGCGCAGCGCTCACCTGGCAGCGCTGGTGCTGGTGATTCTGGGCGATGGAGCGCATTGGATATGGGACCGGGTCTCCCAGCTGTCCGAACCCGGGCAGAAGGTCTGGCACATCCTCGATTTCTGGCATGCCTGCGACCACTTGGGGAAGATCGGCAAGGTGTTGTACGGCGAGGGCAGCGAGCAGTTCAAGAGATCCTTCAAGCGCTGGCGCAGCCTGCTGCGCAAGGGCTGCGTCGCCGCCGTAATCAAGGAACTGCAGGAACTGCACGTCAGTGGCCGCTACAGCGAGAAGCAGTGCTACGACCTCCAGGGCGAGATCAACTACTTCACGGCCAACCAGCACCGCATGGACTACCCGCTGTATCGATCGTGCGGTCTGCCGATCGGCAGCGGTGTAGTCGAGGGAGCCTGCAAGAACGTCGTCGCCAAGCGCATGAAGCAGAGTGGGATGACTTGGTCGCTGGACGGAGCCAAGGAGATGCTTCAGCTCCGCGCTTCGGCGAAGAGCCGTCGCTTCTGGGACGATTTCGAGAGCCTGTTGCCCTCATCGCCCACCCCAGAATCCAACCAGATCCAGCTTGAGGCTGCCTGACCGCTACCACACTGACGGAATGCACCCGGGACCCGCACCGGCACCAGCCTGGGCACGCTGACGATCCCGACCCTGTCCAGTTCTTTCACGACCGCACAGTTCACCGCGCCCGGCAGCGGCTTCTCTCTGAAGCCCAGCACGACGTATGTCGTGGTGCTCGCCGGCAGCGCGACCATTATTGACATAACCCAGAGCGACTCCGAGGACAGTGGCGCCGCGGCGGGCTGGAGCATTGCGGACACCGGCCGGATTCAGGGCAACACTAGCCCCAACGCGTCCATCAAGATGGCGGTCCACGGCTACGCCAACAGCGCGCCCACGGTAGCGAACGCCATTCCGGACCAGACGGCAAGGGCGGGCGGGGCGTTCAGCTACGCCTTTCCGGTCAACACCTTCGCCGACGCGGACACCGGCGACACCCTGACCTACACCGCGACCAAGTCCGACGACAGCGCGTTGCCGTCCTGGCTGACCTTCACCGCCAGCACCCGCGCCTTCTCGGGCACGCCGCAGACGGCCAACGTCGGCACGCTGTCGGTGAAGGTGACCGCGAGCGACGGCACGGCTTCGGTGAGCGACACCTTCGACATCGTGGTGAAGGCGGCGCCGTCGGTCACAGGGGTCGCCATCTGGTCGACGCCCTCGCTCGATAGGGACGACAGCGGCACGCCGGAGACCTACGGGCTGTCCGAGAAGATCCGGGTGCAGGTGACCTTCAGCGAGGCGGTGACGGTGACCGGCGCGCCGCGGCTGACGATCAAGATGGACCCGAACTACGGCGAGTTCCCGGCGAACTACGAGACCGGCAGCGGCTCGACGAATCTGATCTTCGCCCACACCGTGGTGGACCCCAACATCTCGTCGGTGGGCATCGCGGTGCTCGAGAACACGCTGGAACTGAACGGCGGCACGATCCGGGCGGGGAGCGCGAACGCGCTGCTGGGGCATTCGGGGCTGGCCCACGACGCCGGCCACAAGGTGGACCACCGCGTCACGGGGACGCCGCAGTCTCCGCCCGCGCAACCGCGGCCGCCTGCCGCGCCTCGGGACACGGCGCCGCCGCAGGTTTCGGCCGCGCCGACGGTGGATGGCGCGACGCTCACGATCGTCTTCGACGAGCGGCTGGCCCGCGGCGCGGTGCCGCCGGCGGCGTTCGAGGTAGTGGTGGGCGGCGCCGAGGGCGTCACCCCGTCTTCCGTCGAGGTGGACCACCGGGGAACGGGCCGGACGTTGACGCTGACGCTGCCGGCGGCGGTGGCCCACGGCGAGACGGTCGAGGTGCGCTACACCCGGCCCGCGGCGGGCGGCGAGCGGCTGCGCGACGTCGCGGGCAACGCGGTGGCGAACTTCACGCGGACGGTGACCAACGAGACGCCGGCGCCCCCGCCGGGAACGCCGGTGGCCGACGCCGGGGCCGACCTGGCGGTGGGTCCCGGGGCTTCGGTGACGCTGGACGGCTCGGCGAGCGCGGACCCGGACGGGGACGTGCTGAGCTATGCGTGGACGCAGACCTCGGGGGCGGCGGTGGCGCTGGAGGGCGCGGACACGGCGCGGGCGACGTTCACGGCGCCGGCGGATACGGGCGCGCTGGCGTTCCGGCTTACGGTGACGGACCCCGGCGGGCTCCCGGCCTACGACGACGTCACGGTGACGGTGCGCGACGTGGGGCCGCGCTTCGCGGCGCCGGTGTCGGCGCTGACGCTGTTGCTGGACCGGGAGATGGAGCCGGTGGTGCTGCCGGCGGCCACCGGCGGCAACGGCGGCCCCATACCTATGCGCTGACCTCGGCGCCGGCGGGCCTGGCGGGGCTTTCCTTCGATGCGGGGACGCGGACGCTCTCGGGCACGCCGGCGGCGGAGGGGGACTGGACCTTCACCTGGACGGCCCATGACGGGGACTCCAACACCGCGCCTTCCGACGCCGCTCGGGTGACCTTCCGGGTGACGGTGGGGGCGGTGGCGCCGGAGGCGCAGCGGCGGGCGGTGAAGCGCACCGTGGCGGCGCTGGCGACGCGCACGCTGGCGTCGGCGCTCGACACGATCGGCGCGCGGCTGAGCGGCGCCCTGCCCGGCGCGAACCTGACGCTGGCCGGCGAGTCGGTGCCGATATTCTCTACGTTCGGGGGGTCCGGGGCGGCCGCGGGGTGGCGCGCCGGCCCGAGCCTTGGGGCCTGCCCGGTCGACGGGTTCGGCAACGGCTTTGCGCACGCCGGCTTCGGCGCGGCGCGCGGTGGCTGCGCGCCGGCAGGGCCGAGCCGGACCTTCGGGACGGCGGAGCTTCTGGGCGCGAGCGGGTTCTCGCTGACGCTGGGCGCGGCCCCTTCCGGGTCGGCCGGGCGGGACGCGCGGCGGCTGGATGCGGAGGATGCCGCGCCGGCTGCCGCCCGGATCCGCGACGCGGGCGAGCCGGTGTGGTCGCTGTGGGGCCGCGGCGACCTGGGCGCGTTCGCGGGTCGCCCGGAGCCGGGGATGCGCTACGAGGGCGAGACGCGGACCGGCTGGCTCGGGGTGGACGCCCGCTCCGGGCGTTGGGTCGCGGGCCTCGCAGTCTCGCACGGGACCGGCGAGTCGGACTACGGCTTCGAGGGCGGCGACCATCCGGCGGAGCGGGGCCGGCTTGAGACGACGGTGAGCGCGCTCTGGCCCTACGGGCGCTGGACCTTCGGGAACGTGCTGGAGCTGCGCGCCATGGCCGGCGCGGGGACCGGCACCTTGCGCCACGCCCCGGGCGGCGGCGCGCCGGCCGAGGAGAGCGGGTTGACGATGTGGGCGGGCTCGGTCGGCGTCAAGCGGAACCTGCCGCCCGTGGCCAGCATCCACCTGGCGGCGCGGGCCGACGCGAGCTTCGCGCATATCGCGTCCGAAGGCGGCGGGGAGACGCTCGACGGGCTGCGCGCCGACAGCTTGCGCGTGCGCGCCGGCGTGGAGGCGTCGCGGCGCCTGGCGCTGGGCGGCGAGCGGGCGCTCGTGCCGTTCCTGGAACTGGCGGCGCGGCAGGACGACGGCGACGGCGTGACCGGCACCGGCCTGGAGCTGGCGGGCGGGCTGCGCTTCGCGGCGCCCGGCGTCGACGTCGAGGTGCGCGGGCGCGTGCTGGCGGCGCACACCCAGGAGGGCGCCGAGGAGCGGGGGTTGAGCATGACCGCGCGGATGGGGTCCGCGCACGGGCGCGGGCTGTCGCTGATGCTGAGCCCGCGCTGGGGCGCGGGCACGGGCGGGGCGGAGGCGCTGTGGCGCGACGAGCTGCCGACGGCGGCCGGGGCGCCGCACGGCGATGCCGGCGCGCTCGACGCGCGCATCGGCTACGGGGTCGGGGTGGCGCCGCACGGGCTGCTGACGCCGTTCGCCGAGACCAGGCTCGCCGGCGATGACCGGCGGCTCCGGCTCGGAACCCGGTTCGAGGCGGAGCACATGAATCTCGGCGTCGAACTCGCCGGCGAGCACCGCGAGGGCGGCGCGGCCGGGCCCGAGCAGGTGCTCACGCTCGACCTGAAGCTGCGGCACTGAGCGCCGGCGCGTGTCCTACTGGGATGCCGCCATCATCGAAGCCGCGCGGATGCTTTCCTGCGACCCACCGAATCGGCGGCCCGTGCAACCGGAAGGCACCCGCCGGCGGCGCCCTCCACGCCGACCGGCGGGACCGCCAGGGCTCGGGTTCGCTCGCCCGCCGTGTTTGCGGTAGGGTACAACGTGCGACGGATCGGTCAGAAGTTCGGACAATAGCAAGCGCAAGGAGCCGGCGGACCAATGGCAACGAAGATCGAGCAGGTCGAATCGATTCGGATTGGTGGCACATACCTGGTGCGAATCCGGACCGAATCCGGGTTGACCGGGCTGGGGCAGACCGCGTGCTGGGGCTATCCGGAGGCGGTGCAGCAGATCGTGGAGCGGTTCGGATCATACCTGGTGGGGCAGGATCCGTTCCGTATCGAGCACCATTGGCAGGCGAACTACCGTACCGGGCCGTTCCGGGGCTCCGCGCTGTCGGGGGCGGTCAGCGCGGTGGATATCGCCCTCTGGGATATCAAGGGCAAGCACTTCGGGGCACCGGTCTGGGAATTGATGGGAGGCAAGTGCCGGGAACGAATCCGGCTGTTTCTGCTGATGGAAGGGGCCGAGACCCCGGACCAGATCGCCACCCAGGCGCGGGCCGCCGCCGAGGAGGGATTCACGGCGCTGAAGTTCGATCCACTCCCCGCCGGGTATCAGAACATGTCCCACGCGCGGCAGATCTCATCGGTGTGCGACCTGGTGGCCGCGGCCCGGGAGGCGGTGGGTGACGATGTCGACCTGATCGTCGAAATACACCGCAAGCTCACGCCGCTGGTCGCGGTGCCATTGGCCGACGCCCTGGCGGAATTCCGCCCGCTGTTCTACGAGGATCCGATCCAGATCGACAGCATCGTATCGCAGGCGGAGGTCGCGCGCCGCATCTCCATTCCGGTGGCGAACGGCGAACGACTGCACTCGATCTGGGAGTTTCGGGAGCTTCTTGCGTGCGGCGGCCCGCAGTACGTGCGCCCGGACGTGGGCCTGGCGGGCGGCTTGACCCATTGCAAGAAGATCGCCGCCATCGCGGAGTCGTACCACTGCGCCGTGGTGACTCACAACTTCCTCGGACCGGTGCTGACCGCAGCCTCGGTCCACCTGGATACGTGCATTCCCAACTTCGTTACCCAGGAGTACTCCAGGTATGACGAATCGCCGGAGAGTGCCGTGTACCGGACCGCTCTCAAGCGGGACGGCGGCTTTCTCCCGGTGCCCGAGATGCCCGGCCTGGGAATCGAACTGGACGATGCAGCGTTGGCGCAGGCACAGCAGGAGTCCGTCGGAGCGGTGCGCCTCTCTCAACAACCGCTACTGCGCAGCGACGGTTCGGTTGCCTCCAGCGTATAGCGAGTAGCAGCGCTCGCCGCTACGGCGTGCCGTGCAGCACTTCGATCAGCAGGTTGTCCGGACCGGAGACGAACACGACATCCATGTTCTTCATCTTGCGCGGGCCATCCACGATGTTGGCGCCGCGTTCCCGCAGTTGCGCCACGGTCCCTTCGAAGTCGTCGGTGGCCATCGCGAAGTGATGGATCGCCGCATCGTTCGGGTTCGGTCCGTCCGTGGTCGGCGCGCGGTGAAAGATGTTGATGTGGCTTCCGGCCAGGTGCATGCGGGTGATGACCACCGCCCCGAAGTCGATGACCCACTCGTCGGTGGCGTCGAACGTCTTGGCCAGGAACGCCTTGGTCGCGTCCGGGTCGCTGCTCTGGATGTGGATGTGATCAAGGGAAAGCTTCATTGCCCCTACGATGCACCACAACACGCGGCCATGCCCACCCATCCTCCAAGGACCATCCCCCGCCGCTGCCTGCCTGTTGACCAGGAGTTATACCTTGGTTATACTCGGCTTCATGAAAACGGCCGTATCGCTGCCGGAACACCTGTTCAGAAAGGCAGATGAGGTAGCCGGGGAATTGGGGATTCCGCGCAGTCGGCTGTTCGCCATCGCGCTTGAGCAGTTCCTCGTCAACCACCGCCAGCAGGCAGTGACCGAACGCCTCGACGCCGTGTACAGCGATCTACCAGACCGGCAGTCGCAGGACGCCATGGATGCGGGGCTGGAGAGTCTTCGGAACCTGACTCGCGATGACTCGTGGTGAGATCTGGTGGGCGGATCTCGGCGTCCCTTTCGGCAGCGAACCGGGCTTTCGGCGTCCGGTCCTGATCGTTCAGGCCGACAGTTTCAATCGCAGCCGAATCGGTTCCGTGCTGTGCGTGCCGTTCACCACCAATCCGAGGCTGGCTGACGCGCCCGGCAACGTGTATCTGGATGCGGCCGAGTCGCTGTTGCCCAGAGACTCCGTGGTCGTCGTGTCCCAATTGACCTGCATCCATCGCGCGCGACTGGTGGAACGGGCGGGAACACTGGGGCCACAGAACTTCGCCGACGTGGAGGCTGGGCTCCGGCTCGTGCTCGCGCTCTAAAGATCTGCCGAGGTGGGCGGCCTACACCTGCTCGGCGACGCGCGCGTCGGTGCGCAGACCGAGGTCCCGTCGCTCGAGTCCACACCCCGAGAGCACGCGCACTGCTCCGCATTTTGCTCGATGAACACCTCGACTGCGGTCTGGCACGCTCTTTCGACGATGCACACGAAGTTCGTTCCGTCCGTGGGATGGGTTGGTCGGGGATGCGCGGGCGACCGATACGAACGCCGCTGAGGACGATTGGATATGCGCCGGAGAACTGCCCTGGCGTGGCCGGGCTACGAGCCGCAGCGATCCATGCGCGCAAGGAACTCGGCAGTCGTGGCGCAGTCCACGATCCACTCCCCGGTCTCGGCGAGACGATCCGCGTCCGTCACTTCAGCAAGCACCGTCGCCAGCCGCTCCGCCGCCGCCGGGCCGAAGCGCCGCTCCGCCAAGCGGCGCAACAACGCCTTCTCCCGCTCAATGCCCCGCTCGATGCCCTGCTCGATGCCCTGCTCGATGCCCTGCTCCAGGATTTCCGCTCCCCAGCGATCAATCTTTTCCGCCAACACTGCACTTGCCTCCTCGTACTCGCGGATCGATGGCAACTCCACGCCCCACTTCCGCCCCAGGGCGCCGAGCCACAGGTCAAAGGTCCTCGTCAGCCCCGGCTCGCCTACCTCGGCGAGCCATTCACCCAACTCCCGCACCCGCTCCGGCAGAGCCCCGACCTGCACGCTCTGCTCCACTTCCGCCACCCACCGTAGCAGGTTCGTCCGTGGCAGATCATCCCCTCTCACCGCCGCCAGATCAAGCACCTCGTAGCTCAGCGCCAGATGCGCGGCACCGTCTTCCTCCGTCCTTGCCACCAGCCCGGCGAACGTCACCGGCGCGTCCCACCGTCTATCACCATTGTACACGACCACGTGCAACACCGGGTCGGCCGTGTCGCTCTTGCTCCACCTGGGGCGGTCGTGGTACAGCCGCTGGTACAGCAGGCTCGTGTAGTTCAGGAACCGCAGCGGCATCGAGTAGTCCACGCTCGACTGATGCTCGATCACCACGTGCAGCGTCTGCACGCCGCCGCGTCCGTCGCGCCGGTCGATCGACCACACCACGTCACCAAGCCGCCGTCGCAACTCGTCGGTGACGTTCTCGGTGGGGCCTTCGCGCAGGGTGTCGAAGTCGAACGCGCCGGCCCATCCCGACGGCCGCTGCGGGGCGATGAACCCGATGAGCAAGTCCTTGACGATGCGTTGGTGTGTGAGCAGGGGTTTGTACGCGGGGTCGTCCATGATTCTCTGCCGGTGGCCGCGCCATCGCAACGACGCGGCGCCATTCGGCGGGGGATTCTAACCTGACCACTTGCGGGGCGGTAGCGCCTCGCGTGAGGTGCGTGAGGTGATGGTTGTCGGGGCGTTGACGATGGCGAACGCGACCGTATCCGCGCAGACAGGGCAGCCTGATTGTCGGAAAACACATTCGTGAGCCAAGTGTCCGGCGGGCCGGATTCAGTGCGATCGTTCCAGCTTCTGCAGGGCCCGGGTGGCGCGCTCGGCGCGGGCGCCTACGCCGCCGGCCACCCCGCCGCACGCTCGCTCAAACCGACGTGGCGCCGCTGCCAGCGAGACGACCGCCGCCGCCTCGCAGCCGCGGGTCGAGCAGGTCCCGCATGGCATCACCCAGCATGTTGAAACTGTACACCACGATCGTCAGGCACACCCCGGGCCATAGCGCCAGCCAGGGGGCCTGCTCCATGTACCTGCTCCCTTCATTGCTGAGCATCCCTCCCCAACTGGGGACATCGATGGGCAACCCGAATCCGAGGAAGCTCAACGCCGCCTCGGCCAGGATGACGCCGCCGACGTTGATGCTGAAGACGATGATGAGGGGCGCCACGATATTGGGCAGGACATGGCGCACCAGAATCTGCGTGGTGGGCGCGCCCACGGCCTTGGCTGCCAGGAAGTAGTCGTTGCCCTTGGTGGCCACCACGGCGCCTCTGACGACGCGCGAGCCGCCCACGCCGCCGGTGATCCCCAGGACCACGATGATCTGTGGCAGACCCTGCCCCACGACCGACATGATCGTGAGCAATAGCAGCAGTCCCGGGAACGCCATCCAGGCATCGACCAATCGTTGCACCGCCAGGTCCAGCTTACCGCCGAGGAATCCGGACGTGCCGCCGATCAGGGTAGCGACCACCACGTTCAGCGTGGTCGCCGCCAGACCAACGACCAACGAGATGCGCGCCCCGAACAGCAGACGGCTCAACAGGTCTCGCCCCAACTGGTCGGTCCCCAGCAGATGTCGCGTCGATGAGCCCTGCAGCCTTTCTGCCAGGCTCAGTTGATCGAAGGGATAAGGGGCCAAAACATCGGCAAAGATTGCCAGCAGAATCAGGATCAAGATGACGATTCCGCTGGCGATGCCCAGCGGCTTCTCCCGCCACAACCTGCCAAAGAAATCGGCAAACAGGCGCCGCGTGTCATTCATAGGTAGCGCACTCCGGGGTGCAGCCAAAGAGCCTCACTCATAGCGCACTCTCGGGTCCAGATAGGAATAGAGCAGGTCGACCAGGAGATTGAACAGCACCACCGCGGTGGCGAAGAACAGGTTGACCCCGGACACCACCGGGTAGTCTCTGTCTTCCAGTGCAGTCAGCATGAGACGACCCAATCCCGGCAGGTTGAAGATGTTCTCCATGATGACGGAGCCACCTATCAGGATCGGCAACTGCAGACCGATCAGGGACACCACCGGGATGAGTGCGTTCTTGACGGCGTGCCGCATGACGACCACCCGCTCTCTGAGACCCTTCGCCCAGGCGGTCCGGACGTAGTCCTGCCGCAGCACCTCCAGCATCATGGTGCGTGTCATCCGCATGGTGCTGGCAGACAGCGCCGTCGCCAGAATCAGGCTGGGAATGACCAGGATCCCCAGGTGGGCCCACGGGTCTCCGGTGAAAGGAACCCACTCGATCGGTGGCGTCCAGCGCCACCAGAGGGACGGGTAGAGCACGACCATGATTGCGAGCCAGAAGTTGGGCGTTGCCAGGCCGAGGATGGCGGCGGAGCGCCCCACGTAGTCGGCGGCCGTATCCTGGCGAATCGCCGAGTAGATGCCGACCGGCAGCGCGATCACCAGCCCGATGAGGATTGCCATGACACCCAGCTCAATGGTTACCGGCAGTCTAGCCAATATCTGTTCCTCTACCGGCAAAGCGCCCAACAGTGACTCACCAAGGGCGCCCTGCAGGATACCTCTAAAGTGGGACTCACCGGTACTAGCGTCGGGGATCGGCAACACGCCTAGCCAGCGTCCATACTGCACATGCACCGGCACGTCCAATCCCAGCATACGCTCAAGAGCTGCACGGTCTATCCTGTTAGACACGAACTCCTGCTTGCCCATCATTGCGTCTATTATATCGCCCGGGATGAAGCGGACTGAGAGAAAGACCATGATCGTCAATAGAAACAGGGTGGGGATTATGAGCAGTAGCCTTCTGATGATATAGGCTCTCATCCGATACACCCCATTGCCAGTTACCCCGTCGCCGCGAGCCGCGATTTATCGGGACATGGGGCGCGCGGCGCGAGGCGTGGGGTGTGACAAATCGAGGCCGCTCCTCGCAATGGGATGGTTATGGGAGCCGGGAGGCTGTCGCCTGCAGGCGCGCCTCCCAACTCCCGATTTCACAAAGTCAGTCACAAGGGGTCAACCCCTTAGTTACCCATTGCCTCCTTCAGCTCGTGGTCAAGCCAGAAGCGGGCGTACTGGACATAGAACTCCCCGCCCCCAAAGGCGCCTGAGTCCATTTCGCCGTTATAGCCTATGAGCCACGGCTGAGCAAAATAGAATTGTGGACCTCTAGGACCCCATATGCGGTAGTGCTTCTCTACCGCGTACATATCTGCTTCTGCAATCAGCCTCTTCTGCTCCTCGATGGTCTTAGCGGCCAGGGCGGCGTCGACCATGGCATCGAGCTCATGAAACTGGTGTCCGCTCTTGTTAAGGGTCGGATGATCCGTGCGCAACCAGTCTACCATATCCTTGGGGTCGAACCTGGCGCCCGCAATGGCGGCGGTGATGCCTTCAAACTCACCCGAGGCTATCCTCTCGTTAAATGCGCTCCAAGCCAGATTATCAACCTCGACCTCGACGCCAATCTCAGCCCAGTAGGCGGCAGCTATTTGTGCATGGTCCAAACTTGCCCCAAAAGGCCCGTAATTCAGGATGGTCTTGAATCTAATACCGTCTGCGTCGCGCGGATATCCCGCCTCATCAAGGAGCTTCTCGGCAGCTTCCGGGTCATACCGGTACCATTGCTTGACCTCGGCGGGCCACTCATCAAATGGGATGTAATACCCCTTATTCCCTATCAACCCGAACGGTGTCGGATCGGCTCGACCCGACCAGAGCGTAGCCGCCGAAGTCTCGTTGTCGAGTGCCAACTGCATTGCGTGGCGCACGTTGATGTCGTCAAAGGGCGGCTTACGAATGTCAAGTTCAAAAGAATCATTCGACCTGAAGTAGAAAAAGTACGTCTTGATTTCCGGGTTGGTCCGCTGTAGGCTCAGTACCGCGTCCAAGTCAGTTTCCTGCCGCTGGTAATCAAGCTTGCCGGCGCGTAGTGCTGCAAAAATTGATGCTAACTCTGGAATGACCAAAACCTTTAACTCGTCAACGTAGGGCAAGCGGTTTTTTGGGAATTTTTCGTCATGGCCCCAGTAGTCAGGGTTCTTGACCCAGGTGATAGAGGTGCCCGCGACCCGGTCAACCATCATAAAGGGCCCCGTGC
The DNA here is from genome assembly GCA_965208575.1 of Spirochaetia bacterium. Classification (GTDB taxonomy): domain Bacteria; phylum Spirochaetota; class Spirochaetia; order SZUA-6; family Bin103; genus Bin103. Next base: position 481,694 of record CBDBOV010000006.1, read on the forward strand.
CGACCAGGTTCCTCCAGTCCTTGACGTCGCCGTGTTGCTCGATTACCTCGGGGGGCAATATGAAAAAAGCGGGATCGACGAGCATACTCGTCAGCGCAGGGAGCCACGGCTCCTTCAGCTTTATCACGACCGTCGCATCGTCGGTGGCCGTTATCGATTCCCATGGGACGTTTTTGGCTGGGAAAGGCATTTCGGTCGGTCCGGCCTCGCTGAACTCGCCCAGACCCAACACCCGGTTGTAGTTGTATGCGACATCAGCGGCAGTTAGCTCCCGACCGTTCATCGGTGCCTTATTATGCCAGTGAACGCCCGGGCGGATGTGGAAGGTATAGGTGCGCCCGTCCGCGGAAATATCCCAGCTTTCCGCCAGCCTCCCGATTATGAATTCTTCAGGGAGGAATTGGCTTTTGAAGTCAAATACGTCCCTATCTATCCCCCAGTCCCCGATGCCGAGCTTCTCCACAACGCCTGAGATGACGTTGTTCCCCCAGTTGAAATAGGTGTCAGTAGACCATTCAGTACCAGACGTCCAGGGCTGGCTGGTGGTGATTGTCCCGCCGTACCGCGGTGCCAACACCACCTCGCCGGTGGTGGGGTCGGTCACATACCGCTTCTCGGCGGCGGCTCCCGGCTCCTCCTCCGCGCCAGTGGCCCAGAGGCCGGATGCGGTCAAAACCAGGACCAGCGCAACCGAGAAGGTCTTTGCAATGAACATCTTCATTGTTTCTCCATTCAAAGTGATTTTTGAGAGTATTGCGTAGCGGATTACCGCTCCCTGGCTACTCTCGGGCACGCAACGCGGACGGCCAGTCTGAGTCAGATTCACTAAGCGCGCGGCGTGTGACTCATCCGGGTGCACCCCGGCTCACGCCGCGCGCGCGTGCGGTTCTTTGAGTATCATTCGAACCTTCTTCTTCTCTAGATCTGCGTCGGGATCTGCGTTACAACGCCACGCGTGGCGGTGGTCGGAGCAGCAGTGAGTCTGAGTGGCCGCCAACGCAGGCGGAGGGTTTTGCGCGCAGTTAGTCGCAGGCGGGGATCCGGCACCGCCTGAGTCGACGGGATGGGTGCGGGCGGTCTGGCGATCGACCGAGCCGGCGCCACCGACAGCTACGGCGGCGGTGAAGGCGACGGCGTGCGCGGGGGCGCGTGCGCGGCGGTCAGCCGGAGCGGTCAGTTGTTTCTCGGTTCGAAAAAGTGGGGGCGCGGGCGTAGCAGGATGCACTGGCTGCGTCACAACTAAACCGGTCTCTGCGCTACCTGTCATCATGGCGCTTCATCGGCATCCGTCGAACCCCAGGCGAGACACGATAGAATAGGCGCGGCGCCCCTGTCAACGACTCGGCGGTCACCGAAAGGAAGGATGGTAGGACACGGTCTGATGATGGACTACGGGCTATCCTTGCGTTCCAGCTTCTGCAGGGCACGGGTGGCGCGCTCGGCGGCGCGGGCGCCTACGCCGCCGGCCACCCCGCGGCCGCCGCGCAGGCGCGGGTCGAGCAGGTCGCGCAGCGCGTCGCCCACCATGTTCAGGCAGTACACCACCAGCGTCAGCGCCACCCCCGGCCACATCGCCAGCCGCGGCGCCATCTCCATGTACTGGCGCCCCTCACGGCTCAGCATCGTGCCCCAGCTCGGCACGTCCGGCGGCAGCCCGAAGCCCAGAAAGCTCAAGGACGCCTCCGCGATGATCGCCCAGCCGATGGTGATCGAGTAGATGATGATGATCGGCGCCGTGATGTTGGGCCACACGTGGCGCAGCAGCGTCCGCCACGACGGGCTGCCGATCGCATGCGCCGCCTCGAAGTAGGCGTTGCCCTTGATCCCGATCACCGCACCCCGCACCACCCGCGAGTTGGCCACCCCGGACGCCAGCGCCAGCATGCCGATGATCTGCGGGATGCCCTGGCCGACGATGGTCATGATGGTCAGCAGCAGCAGCAGGCCCGGAAACGACATCCAGGCGTCCACCAGCCGCTGCACCGCCAGGTCGACCTTGCCGCCCACGAACCCCGCCACCCCGCCGATCAGCAGCGACACCACCACGCTCAGGGTGGTGGCGGCGAACCCCACCCCCAGCGACACCCGCGCCCCGTACAACAGGCGGCTGAACAGGTCGCGGCCGATGTGGTCGGTGCCCAGCGGGTAGGTGCCGGACGGCCCCTTGAGCCGGTCGATCATGGTCATTTCCATGAAGTGATACGGCGCCAGCAGGTCGGCGAAGATCGCCACCAGGCACAGCAGCAGCACGACCGCACCGCTGACCGCGCCCACCGGCCGCTCCCTGATCAGCCGGCGCAGCAGGTCGCGCAGGAACGACTGCCCCTTCACTCCTTTGGCCGGTAGCGCTTGCGGCACGGTCACCTCACCCATAGCGACACCCCGTCAGCCGTATTGGACGCGCGGGTCCAGGTAGGCGTACAGCACGTCGACCAGCAGGTTGATGACCATCACCGCGACGGCGAAGAACAGGTTGATCCCCGATATCAACGGGTAGTCGCGATCGGACAGGGCATTGATCATCAGGCGTCCCAGGCCGGGGATGGCGAACATCTGCTCCATGATGACCGAGCCGCCGACGATGATCGGTATCTGCAGCCCTGCCAGCGTCACCACCGGAATGAGCGCGTTCTTGATGACGTGACGGAGGATGACCAGGCGCTCGCGCAGGCCCTTGGCCCAGGCGGTGCGAATGTAGTCCTGGCGGAGCACCTCGAGCATCATGGTACGGGTCATGCGCATGGTGCTGGCCGCCAGGTAGGTGCCGAGGATCAGACCCGGCACGATGAAGATGCCAAAGTGGCCGACGAAGTCGTCGGTCAGGCGCACCAGGCGCAGCGGCGGCGACCACGCCCACCAGATCGCCGGGAAGATGAGGATGATGGTGGCCAGCCAGAAGTTGGGCGTCGCCAGACCGAAGATGGCGAAGGAGCGACCGACGTAGTCGCCCACCGTATCCTGCCGCACCGCCGAGTAGATGCCGATCGGCACCCCGATCAGCATCCCTACGACCAGTGCCACCACGCCCAGCTCGATGGTGGTCGGCAGCCGCCCGGCGATCAGTTGACCGACCGGTTCCGCCTTCAACAGAGGCTTGCCCAGATCGCCGCGCAAGATTATGCCGCCCATCCAGCGGCCATACTGCACCGGCACCGGCACGTCGAGCCCCAGCCGCCGCTCAAGCTCCGCCCGGTCGATGTGGTCCCCGCCGCCGGCCCCAGCCTCCATCCGGTACAGAAGCGTGTCTATGGCATCCCCTGGTATGAACCGCACCGACAGGAACACCAGAATCGTCAGCAGGAAGAAGGTGGGGATCAGCAGCAGGACGCGGCGGATGACGTACGCCCTCATGTCGACGGAAGAACTGTCATTTCTTGCTGTTACTCCCCCTGGCGCAAATGAACTGGAGGGCGCGCGCCGGGAAGGCGCCCGACCCCCAGCTCGCGTCTACGGGTCAATTTCATTCAGGGAGCCGGCCCAAAGGCGGCCCTTGCTGGCTACGGCATTTCGCTCTCAGGATCCCATCTCGCGCTTCAGATCCTGATCGATCCAGAGGCGGGCGAAGATCGGCATTTTCTGAATATGGCCGAGATCACCTTCCCCGTTGTAGCCCTTGAGCCATGGCTGGCCGACATTGAACAGGGGAGCTCTCGGCCCCCGTATCACCCATATCCCCTCGGCGATGCGCAGGTCGGCCTTGCGCGCCCACTCCTGCTGCTCCTCCAGCGTGGTGGCGGTCAGCATGTTCTGGAAGTACTCGTCAAACTCAGCGTCGATGACGTTCTGGTCCCGCCACCCGCTTGTCGACGACGCATCGGAGATGTCAGAGATCACACCGGGATACTCGGCGCCATGCACATCCGTCCTCAACCCGAGATAGGGACAGTCAAACGGGTTCGAACTGCACTCGATGCCCTTCTGCTGGTGTGTCGCGCGGGTAACCTCCTGGATCTCGACGTCGATGCCGATCTTCCTGAGGTAATCCATGGCGATCTGATAGTAGCCGAGGTCGAAGAACTCGTAGTGTTCGTAGACGGTCTTGAAACGCACGCCGTCCGCGCCGCGCGGAAGGCCGGCCTCGTCCAGCAGCTTCTCGGCCGCCTCGGGGTCGAACCGATACCACTGCGCGATCTCCTCGGGCCACTCTTCGAACGGCACCGCATACCCGAGCACAGCCCTGCCAAAACCGCCGACGGGCGTCGTATCGGACCACCCCTGATGGTAGGATTCCGAGATGGCGTCGAAGTCTATGGCCATGTTGAGGGCACGGCGCACGCGGATGTCGTTCCAAGGTGCGCTCTGGTTGTCAAACGTGAACGCCGTCTCCGCACGAAACGAAAACGTGGAAAACTGCAACTCGGGATTGGTCTCCTGCAGACTCAGGGCCTGGTCGACGCTGGAGAGGTGCGAGTTCGTTCCCCACCCCATCCAATCCGCCTGCCCAGAGCGCATCAGGGACAGCCTGGTAGCCGGGTCAGAGACGATCAGGAGCTCGATCTGATCGGCGTAGGGCAAACGGTTGTCGGGGAACTTCTCGTCGAAGCCCCAGTAGTCATCGATCCTGGTGTAGGTCCACGAACTTCCCTCCACCACGTCAGTAAGCTGGTAGGGCCCCGTTCCGGTCACGTTGCGCCAGTCTTGAATGTCCCCGAACTGCTCGACGACCTCGCGGGCGACGATGTAGGCATGATGAGAAACGGATAGTGTCTTCAAGGCCTCGAGAAAGGGCGCTTTCAACTTGACCACGACCGTGGAATCGTCGGGAGCGGTGATCGAATCCCAGTCCATCTTAGGCAGCTGTCCGATCCCTAAATCCTGCCCCGGCTCGCCGCCGTCAAAGCCCAGGAGCCGGTTGTAGCTGTATGCGACATCGTGGGCGGTCAGCTGCCGGCCGTTCACCGGCGCCTTGTCGTGCCAGAACACGTCGTCACGAATCTTGAACACGTAGGTGAGCGGATCCGGGTTCTCCCAGCTCTCAGCCAGCTGTCCGATGAGGACCTCGACGGGCAGGTAGAGCGTGTTATAACCGAACACACTCCGGTCGAATGACCAGTCGCCAATGCCCAGCTTCTCGTTGACCAGCCCGATCCAGCCCCCCGCGGAGTAAACGAAGTAGGGGTCGATGCCCTCCGGCTTGCCGGCGACAAGCAATCTGATCGTGCCGCCATATTCGGGCGCGGTCACCATCTCGCCGGTGGCCGGGTCGAGCACCATCTCCTTCTCGGCCGCGGCCGCCGGCTGGTCGCTCTCGCCGCTGGCGAACGTAACGGTAGCCACCAGCGCGAACACCAGCGGCAGCAATAGGAGTCTTGGAGTCATAACGTAACTCCTCCTCGTTTTCGGGAGACGGGACCGGGTTCCGTCGCCCGTGGTCTTGGACCGGAGACTCCGGCCTTCTCGAATGGTCCTTGTATTCACGGCGCGGGGTATTGGAGCGGTAGGTGTGGATATGGACGGGAGCCGCTAGCAGCCCGTGGTGGAACCCGGCGTAGCACCGAGAGCGGCGAGGCGCCCGGCTGGCAAGGCGTCCGGGTAGCCCAGGGCGGTTGCCCGCCCCAGGCCCCCACAGTCCCGTGCGAGCGCGATTGACGCACACGGTTCCTCAGGTCGTAGAGTTCGCTGCATAGATGGACTGGACGACACGAACGGCCGGCAGCGGATATCGGGCCAGCAACCGCGCAAAGCAGGCCCACGTGAGGCGTCGTCCACCGCGCCGGTTCAGCCACTTCAACCAGAGGCGCTTGGCGGCGTCGTGGAAGTACCCCAACGAGCGCCCATTGCCGGTAATGCCGTAATACCCATAGTGGCCCAGCAGCTTGCGCCGGAGGGCCGCTTGCTGCGCCCGCAGAGGCTCGTGCCGATGGCGCTTACACCACACGGCGAGTGCTCGTAACGCACGGGTCAGCCGGTCGGAGGCGGTTTTCCGCTTCACGATCCACTTCCCGTTGCGCGAGCGCCCCCAATAGTGCGTGAATCCCAAGAATGGAAAACTCGCCCCGTGGTGGGCTGTCGCGTTCCCTCCCGGCGGTCGAAACTGAAGCATCCGTGTCTTTTCCTCGTGCACGGTCAACCCGTACTTCGCGAAGCGCTTTGGTAACACGCGCAGCACGTTCTCGGCATCGCGCCGGTCGCTGAACGTCAGTACCGCATCGTCCGCAAAACGCACCAGGAACGCCCGCCCCCGCAGGCGCGGTCGGACCACCTCATAGAACCATCGGTCGAGTACCTCGTGCAGATAAACATTGCTGAGCAACGGCGATAGTACGCCACCTTGCGGTGTCCCCTGCTCCGGGTAGGTCACTGAGCCATCTTCCATGACCCCTGCCTTTAGCCATTTTCCGATCAATCGTGTGATCACTCCATCTCGCATCCGCTGTGCCAGAATCGTGCGCATGGTAGCGTGTGACAGCGTGTCGAAATACTTTCGTATGTCCAGGTCTATCACCCAACCGCCCCCTTGACCCATCATCTGGTCCCAGAGTGCTTGCAGCGCCGTGTGCGGCGATCGCTTCGGGCGAAAGCCGTGTGCACAGCTTAGAAAGTCTCGCTCGTACAGGGGCTCAAGCAGCATCTGTACCGCCCGCTGAAGTACCTTGTCCTCGAAGGTCGGTATCCCGATCGGGCGGGTTTCTCCGCCCTTCCCTTTCGGAATGTGCGCCCGCCTTACCGGCGGCGCGCGGTACGTTCCCGCCTTCGCCCGCTCCAGCAGTGATTTCAAATTCTGCTCCAGGTTCTCCCCGTACTGCTCGGCAGTCTGTTCGTCAACTCCAACTGCACCATCCTTCCGGGTACGCCGGTAGGCTTCGTACAGCCACTCCAGATCCATGTGATACGCCAGCGACGTGAATGCCACGCCGGCGTGGATTCTCGCGTTCTCTGCTATCTGCTGCTGTTTCGTTAACACGTTCCCGGATTCCATCGCATCCTCCATGTTTCCCCGCACCAGTTCTACGACTTGACGCCCTCCTTCCCTCCGCCGGGTCCGGTGCGGCGACCGTTCCCCCGCTTCCTCGGTACTATGGGGGCGCTAAGACTGCTCGTTGCCCTTCCCGCCGCGCTTCGTTGCCTTCGCTTGGCGGTACCACGACCGCACCCGCTGCTTCGCTCCTGCACGTTCACGGGCGCTCTCCCGTGCAGGCCCGGACGTTGGTGTGCCGGCGTCCCTCCGGCTCTCCCGTCATGGAGACATCGAGCTCTCCCAGGTTCCTGGGCCACCCGCTCCGCATCTGCCCTGCTCTCCGACCCCGACCGGGCCGCCGTGCCTCGCCATTTCGGCACGTACGGTGCTGCCCCCGCATTGTCGACTACGAAGGCCCCAGCGAGCTTTCTCCTTTCGAGGCTCAATCACACGGCTTCTGCGGTCGCTGTCTACGCTTCGCCCTCAGGGTCGCCCCTGCCGACGCAAGACTCGCTTCCGGCTGCTTGCTATGCTTTACCGGATGGGATTGGCTACCCACGGGGTGGCTAAGAAAGGTTTCTGATGTCTATTTCATCTTCCTCCTTCCCCAGGCTTGGCCTGGCGCGACGACGAACGAGCATATCCGGGCGCAGGAGTCTGTCGGGTGACGACAGGCTCCTGCGCGCAGGTTGGGATGGGCCGAAAGCGGCGTCCGTTGGACGGCGCTTTCGGGGCGATATGTGAGCGAGGAGCAAACGCAGCCAGCCGGGATGGATCGCCGCTCGAATGCAGCCGGAGCTCCACCACGGGCTGCTCGGTCGTCAGCGGCGCGGATGGTGGCAGAGCGGTGGACGTGGCTCGGTGGGCGTAGCGAACGGTCAGTTACCGGGTGCTTGGTTTGTTGGACGGAGCAGGACGGAGCGCTGGCGCTTGCAGCGAACCGGCGGCTGCGGCGGGCTGTGCAATCGCGCTTCATCCGCGCTTGTCCTCCTCCCGGAGCCATCACTCTACCACACGCCCGGCCACCGTCAAGCCGCCGCATTGACTCATCGAAAATCTAACCGTAGCGAAAGCATGCCTCATCTAAAAATCTAACCGAACGGGCTGGACCTTCCGGGTCCGGTTGGAGCCTCTCCGAGGGACGTGAGGAGGTTCCGGAGGAGATGGGGTTGAAGATGAGTTCAAGGCGAGAGCTCACCGAGCAGCACGCGCAGCGGTATCGTCGGGCGGGCAAGAAGGAGAAGGGGCGCATACTCGACGAGTTCGTCGAGTCGACCGGGTACCAGCGCAAGTACGCGATCCATCTGTTGACCTGGTGGGGACGGACCCGCATGGTGCGAGTCGACGGCACACTGGTGAAGCTGGTGGTCGGGCGTCCGCGGCCTGCCCAGCGCCGCGTGCGACCGCGGCGCTACGACCAGGAGGTGCTGGTCGCTCTGAAGCTGATCTGGTACGTGTTCGACTGCATGTGCGGCAAGCGCCTGGTGGTCGTGCTGCGCACCATGCTGCCGACGCTGGAGTCGTTCGGCGAGATCGAGCTGACCGCAGCGGTGCGCGGCAAGCTGCAGACCATCAGCGCCGCGACCATCGACCGGCTGCTGCAGCAGGAGCGCGCACGGCTGCGCCTGAAGGGTCGCACGCACACCAAGCCGGGCACCCTCCTGAAGGATCAGATCGCGATCCGAACCTTCGCTGACTGGGACGAGCAGGAGCCGGGCTTCTTCGAGATCGACTTGGTGGGCCATGAAGGCGGCAACGCGTCAGGCGACTTCTGCCACACGCTCACCATCACCGACGTTGACACCGGCTGGGTCGACCTGTACGGCGTGCAGAACAAGGCGCAGCGCTGGACCCACGAGGCGATCGACGCTGCCCGGCAGAGCCTGCCGATCGTGATGCGGGGGATCGACACCGACAACGGCAGCGAGTTCATCAATCATCATTTGCTGCGCTATTGCGAAGCGCACGGCATCACGTTCACTCGGGGTCGCCCGCATCGCAAGAACGACACCTGCTACGTCGAGCAGAAGAATGGCCACGTGGTGCGACGGGCGGTCGGCCACCTGCGTTACGACACCGACCGGGAACTGGCTGCCCTCAACGCGATATACCGCCCGCTGTGCCTGCTGGTGAACTTCTTCTATCCCTCGGTGAAGCTGGTGAAGAAAACCCGCACCGGCAGCAAGGTGCGCCGCATCTATGACGACCCGCAGACGCCGTATCACCGCATGCTGGCCTCCGAGTCGGTGAGCGAGAAGGTGAAGAACCGCCTCAAGCAGCAGTACGCGACGTTGAATCCGGTCGCCCTCAAGCGCGAGCTGACCAGGTTGACCGAGGATCTGCTGCAGCTGAACGTCAGCAAGACCGCCAAGGCCGCACCAAGCACGGTGCAAACACCGAGCGAGGAGCGTGGTGGCAGCGGTCGCACGGCAAAATGACCCTCTCAGGCGGGTCTGACGGTCGATAATCGGAGAATGGGCGGTCAGCGATGAGAAAACGTCGCCTCAGCCGCGCTGTAAGGCCCCTCCACGACACGAGGTGGTGTCTGGATACCCCCGTGTCTATGCATAACCATGCAATTCAGTGCAACTTTATCCGCGACCGTAAGCCGGGTGGCGGAGTCCCGGTGCCGTCCCTGCAGTGCCTCGGCGAGGCGATTGCGGACCGCTGCCAGCCGGCTGCGTACCCGCCTGATGCTCTTTTCCAGGGCCCGGCGCACCGGTTCACGACCCGTGCGTCGGGCTCCGGCGGCGCAAGGTCATGGCTCGGCAGCGCGTCAAGGTTGAACTGCTCGCGCAGGTACTTGAAGAAGTTCTCCTGCGACCAGCGCGAGAACATGGCGCCGGCGACCTGCGCCAACGGCATCTGCGGGTGCGTGGTGATCACCGCCACCTGACGACCGTTGGCCAGACGCCGCCGGATCTGGCGCACCACCAGCCCGTTGCGCAGCATGATCGGCTGCTCGGCCAGATCAACCGCAGTCGTGCTGGTGCCGGCGGGACCATGGATCGGTACCTCGAAGGTGTGGAAGTCTTCCGGCAGCCAGTCCGCGCCGTTGAAGTTCTTGTGCCAGGTGATGCAGGCGATGCCACGCCGGGCCAGGCGCTTGAACAGGTCCGGGCTCCAGCCCTCGCGGTCGAACACCAGGGTCAGCTGCGGGGTACCGGCCGGTGCTCCGGTCAGGTCGGGGGCCGCTTCGGTCACCACCCCCAGGTGCTGCAACTGCGGCACCACGTCGTGCTTGATCGCATTCACCGGCTTCGGGTCCAGCGCCTTGTGCAGGCACAGCAGCGGTGCGCCGCCGAGGGCGTTGATCCAGTAGCTCACCGACGCCGGCAGACACAGCTTCTGGCGTGCGACGAAGTGTTTCGGCAACCGCCCGTTGCGCCCGGTGTACACCTTCACGTGGCCATCCACGGCCAGCGTCGTCCAGTCGTCGTCGTGCTCGCTGGCCCAGGTACGCGCCAGTACCGATTGCCAATCGCGCACGGTGTGCTCGGCGCTGGCCAGCAGCCTGATCTTGCGGCGCAGCGTCTTGGTCTCCGGACAGCGGTCGAGGCCGAGGATGGCGCCCCACTCGCCGGGTGCCTGGTAGCGCAGGCTCTCGGGGTTGCGCACCCGGGCCAGGGTCATGCAGGCGACGAACAGGAGGATGGTGGTCAGGCCGTAGAATCCGGCCGGCAGGCGGAACAGGCGGTTGGCGGCGGTGAGCAGGCCCTCGCGCAGCAGCATCGCCAGTGCGGCCAGCACGCCGCCGCCAGCGACCGCGTGGGCGGGCTCGACGAACGCTGGTGTGGCCTCGGTCAGCAGGCCGGCTCTGGCGAGCGTGCGGCGTTCCACGTCGCGCGCCGCGCGGCCCATGGGCGCGTGCTTGTCGCGGGCGTCGCGGCTGGCGCGCTCAGTGGCGACCGCCGGGTCGCTGACCGCGGCGGCGGTGCTGACCGGGTGATCAGTGGTGGTGGCCGCCGGCGCAACCTCGGCGCTGGCGGCGGGCTCCCGGGTGGGATCTGTGATGACGCCGGCGCGGCGGTTCTCGTTGAAGGTGCTCACCGGGATGCCGAGTTCGCGAGCGCAGGCTGAGCCGCTCATCCCGGAAGCGAGCAGCTTGGCTGCCTGGTCCGCCATCTCGGCGTCGTCCACGGTGGCCTCCACGGCACCGCGCCGGCTGACTCCGGTCGGGCTACGCCCTCCGTCCGTCAGCGGGGTACAGCATCTCCTCCGCCCCGTTCGATCCCGACGGCTCCGGTGTCGCAACCTCGTCGCCTACCCCGTCCCGGCGGTGGGGAATTGTCATGACCCTGCCCCGGGCAACGCACCTCGGTGCAGTTGTCCGGGGCGCCTCGCTCCGTGCGCTCCGCAGCAACCTGCGCGCCGATCGCGGCGTGGGCGGCATCACCCGGCTCGGCAAATGACTTCTGAGCGTCTCTGACGCCCGTATATCCGTGAGCCAGACGGTCGGCGTCAAGAAATGTCGCCTCAGCCGCGCTGTAAGGCCTCTCCGCGACACGAGGTGGTGTCTGGACATCCCCGTGTCACCAGCACCGAAGTCGCCTCCAGACCCGTCCGCCCCCTCTTCGGTCAGCGACACGACACGGCACCGACCACCTCCCTGCCGTTGACGCCTCCTCATCCGCGCCGACCAACCAGATACGCCCCCGGTCGCGTTGGTGTGCTTGAATCAACCCGGCCGGTCGCCCAGCAGCCTATCCACTTATCCACAATTTATGAGTCTCCCCCCTCGCGCTCCCCCCTCGTTCTCCGCCTCCCTTTCGGTTAGATTCTTACGTGAGGCACGCTCACCGTAAGGTTAGATTTTTACGTGAGGCAATAGGGCCGCGGAAGTGGAGCGTGCGGTCGCGAGCGGATATGCGCTGGAGAACTGCTTTGGCGTGGCCGGGCTACGAGCCGGAGCGATCCATGCGCGCAAGGAACTCGGCAATCGTGGCGCAGTCCACGATCCACTCTCCGGTTTCGGCGAGACGATCCGCGTCCGTCACTTCAGCAAGCACCGTCGCCAGCCGCTCCGCCGCCGCCGGGCCGAACCGCCGCTCCGCCAAGCGGCGCAACAACGCCTTCTCCCGCTCGATACCCTGCTCGATACCCTGCTCGATACCCTGCTCGATACCCTGCTCGATACCCTGCTCGATACCCCGCTCGATGCCCCGCTCGATGCCCCGCTCGATGCCCTGCTCGATGCCCTGCTCGATGCCCTGCTCCAGGATTTCCGCTCCCCAGCGATCAATCTTTTCCGCCAACACTGCACTTGCCTCCTCGTACTCGCGGATCGATGGCAACTCCACGCCCCACTTCCGCCCCAGGGCGCCGAGCCACAGGTCAAAGGTCCTCGTCAGCCCCGGCTCGCCTGCCTCGGCGAGCCATTCACCCAACTCCCGCACCCGCTCCGGCAGAGCCCCGACCTGCACGCTCTGCTCCACTTCCGCCACCCACCGTAGCAGGTTCGTCCGTGGCAGATCATCCCCTCTCACCGCCGCCAGATCAAGCACCTCGTAGCTCAGCGCCAGATGCGCGGCACCGTCCTGCTCCGTCCGCTCCACCAGCCCGGCGAGCGTTACCGGCGCGTCCCACCGTCTATCACCATTGTACACGACCACGTGCAACACCGGGTCCGCCGTGTCGCTCTTGCTCCACTTGGTGCGGTCATGGTACAGCCGCTGGTACAGCAGGCTCGTGTAGTTCAGGAACCGCAACGGCATCGAGTAGTCCACGCTCGACTGATGCTCGATCACCACGTGCAGCGTGTTGTCGGCTCTCAGATTGATCTGAGCGGAATGGGGGCGGACGTCTCACGATCGACTGGAGTGGAGGACGGGAGAGTCGAGGTAAACTGACCAGAAAAACAGGGTAGCTGCCCCAGGTGATGAGAACCGGACAGCTACCCTGAACTAAGGACAGCCGATTGGTACTCCATCTGGCGGTTGATTTCAAGAGACTTCAGGAACAGGGCAAGGAGTATCGGTGGCCGCGGCCGGAGCGCTGCCTGGAGTGCGGTCGGAGGCGGCCGTGGGGCCATGGCTATGTCGGACGGTGCTTCGATGGCTGCGGCGAGCCGCTGTGGATGAAGCGCTACCGGTGTCCGGACTGCGGGACCGTGTACACGCTGCGACCGGACAGCCACTACCGCGGGTTCTGGGCGCCGTGGCGAGTGATTCTGGTAGCCCTGCTGGGCAAGCTGAAGGGTGGTCGCTGGATCGCGCGGGTGAGCCGACAGCGGCAGCAGTACTGGCGCCAGGGGTTGCGCCGGCAGTTGTTGCTGGAGGGGGTGACCGCGGTGAGCCGGCCGGGCCAGGTTGCGGCCAGTGCGCTGAAGGCGCTGGTGGTGCGGTTGATCATCGTCAGTACGCATTCGGTGAGCTACCGCCAGATACGGCGAGTGGATGCCGCCCCCGAGTTGGTGCTGGCGGTGCCGGTGGTGGGCTTTGCGGGACACCTTGATGGCGTCGGGAGCACAGCAGACAGCGCCCTGAAGGAGCCAGGGAATGAGCCGACACCCAGTCACGGGGCACGATGAGCACGGTGCTGGTCGCGGGGTGCCGGCTCAGACCGGGCAAGTGGCTGGTGAGCAGTGCAGGAGGACGCCGCCGCGGTGCTGGCGAGCGCCTTTGGCGCTTGGGTGGCTGTCCGGGCGACGCTGCGGGCAGGGCGCTGGTGGCGCGGCTGATCATGATCGGAGCGGAGAAAATAACGCGAACTGGCGCCTGGGTGACCCCAAGCCTACCGGATCTTTGCGGTGATCGGCGAACCAATGGGGAGCAAATTGATGCCACCAACACCCCAGGAGGTTCCTCGATCATGGAGGAAGAGAAGAAAAAGCGGATCGCGTTGTTCCGGTTCGGTGTGATCGCCGGCCTGATCGGGTATGCGAAGCTCGACCAGGGCAAGCGCGAGGCGCGCATCAAGGACCTGGCGGAGCAGGAATGGAAGATCCCATTCTCGCTGCGCAGTTCGATCAGCCGGTCGACGATCCGCGACTGGCTGCGGCGTTACGAGCACAGCGGCAAGAAACTGGAGAGCCTGTTCCCGAAGGACCGCGCGGACGCCGGCGTGGGGCGCAGCATCGATCCCGAGACCGAGTTGGCACTGGTCAATCTCCGGCGTGAACTGGCACAGGCGTCGTTGTCAGTGGTGCTGCAGGTGGCGCGCCGCCGCAATCTCCTGCCGCCCGACTTCGCAGCCTCACGGCAAAGCATCTACCGATTGTTCCGGCGCCATGGTCTGCACCGGCAGCGGCCCGCGACGCAGGACCGGCGGCGCTTCGAAGCGGAACTGCCGAACGACTTGTGGCAAGCGGATTGCATGCACGGCCCGCGCGTGAAAAGCGACGGCAAGCTGCGCAAGACGTTTCTGTTCGCCTGCATCGATGATCACTCGCGGCTCATCACCGGCGCCCGCTTCTATCTGCGTGAAAACATCGACTGTTTCCAGGACTGCCTGCTGCGGGCGCTCGAAACGCGCGGTCTGCCACGCAAACTGTATGTCGATAACGGCCCCAGCTTTCGCTCCCAACGACTCAGTTACGCCTGTGCATCGCTGGGCATAGCGCTCCTCTTCGCGACCCCATACACGCCCCAGGGAAAGGGTAAAATCGAGCGCTATTTCCGCACCATACGCACCCAGATGCTGCCTCTGGTCAGCGATCACGATACCCTCGAGCAGCTCAACGCCCAGCTTGCCGAGTGGCTCGACCACAGCTACCATCAGCGGCTTCACTCCAGCACCGGGGAGCAGCCCCTGCAGCGCTATCTGCGCCACCTGGAACTGCTGCGGCCTGCGCCCCAGAATGTGCGTGACCACTTCCGCACCATGGTGCGCCGCAAGGTCGACAAGGATCGTGCCGTCGCCCTCTACGGCAAGCTCTACGAAGCGCCGGTGGGGCTCATCGGGAACACCGTCAACCTGCTCTATCATGAGGCTGATCCGTCCCGCATCGAGGTGTTCTTCGAAGATCGCTCTTACGGCTTCCTCAGTGAGTTGAACCCCCACGTCAACAGCCGCGTGCGCCGCATCAGCGGCCATGAGACCGAGCTCGAGCCGGCGCCGGAGCCGCCCGCTGATGACCCCCAGCCCGGCCCCCGCGGCGGCCAGCTGTTCGAGGAGTCCGACCGATGATCGACCTCAGACATGCCTTCGGTTTCCAACGCGATCCGTTCCCCCAGGACGTCCCGATCAACGGTCTGTACCCGATCCCGGGCCTGAAAGCGCTCACCGAGCGCTTTCAGTATGCCCTCGGGCTCGGCCTCATCACCGTCATCACCGGCGAGGTGGGAGCGGGAAAATCCACTTCCCTGCGCCATGTCACGAGCACCCTGCACCCCGCCGAATACCGTCTCCTGGCGGTCATCGCCACCACCGGCACGCTGCTCGACCTGCTGCGCCAGATCTGCCTGGAGATGGGCACCCCCCCGCGCTCCTCACTGGCCGTCCTCAGCCGCACCGTGCGCGACCTGCTGACCGACATCAGGCGCAAGAAGCAGACCCCGTTGCTGGTCGTCGACGAGGCACATCTGCTCCGCTTCGAGGTGTTCGCACAGCTCCACACTCTCACTCAGTTCGCCTTCGATTCGCAGACCTTGATGCCGATGGTGCTGGCCGGCCAGAGCAGCCTGCTTGACCGCCTGTTGTTCCATACCTCGCGCCCGCTCGCCTCACGGGTCGTGGGCCGCAGCCACCTCGATGCTCTCTCCCTTGATGACATGCGCGGCTACCTCGACCACCATCTGCAGCTCGCCGCCGGGCGGGACACCCAGTCCGCCACAGCGCGGCGCAGCGCCGACCTGCTCAGCGACGAAGCCGCCGTCGCCATCCATCAGGGCTCCGGCGGGCTCCTGCGGCGCGCCAATCATCTCGCCCGCGGCGCCCTCATGGCGGCCGCTCGCGAGCATTGCTCGGTGGTCGCCGCCGAGCATGTCCGGCTCGCTGCCACCGAGATTCTGTAGGTCGGTTCCGTGATCAACGTCGCTATCAGAAAAATCGCCGGCAGCGACCGCGAATACTTCGCCTACGCCAGGACGTTCGCCGGTCGCGCCACCTACTTCGTGTATTTCCGTGATGACATCTGGGGCGCCATGGTGCTGCACAACTTCACCGACATGCTGCGCGCCGTGTTCCAGAACTCACCCGTCAAGCTGACTCTCGTCGAACAGGAACTCTCTCTCAAACATCCTGCCGTTCTCGGCTTCCTGAGACAATCTCCTGAGGACCCCTCAGCACCACCGACAGGAGATCTCGCCCGCGGCCACCGGCAACCCGGTGCAGAATAATATGGTGTCCAGATTACCGTGCGAAAAAACAGCAGAATTACGTGAGACCCAACACGTGTGCACGCCGCCGCGCCCGTCGCGCCGGTCGATCGACCACACCACGTCACCGAGCCGCCGCCGCAACTCGTCGGTGACGTTCTCGGTGGGGCCTTCGCGCAGGGTGTCGAAGTCGAACGCGCCGGCCCATCCCGACGGCCGCTGCGGGGCGATGAACCCGATGAGCAAGTCCTTGACGATGCGTTGGTGTGTGAGCAGGCGTTTGTACGCGGGGTCGTCCATGATTCTCTGCCGGTGGCCGCACCATCGCAACGACGCCGCGCCATTCGGCGGGGGATTCTAACCTGACGACCTGCGGGGCGGTAGCGCGTCGCGTGAGGTGCGTGAGGTGATGGTTGTCGGGGCGTTGACGATGGCGAACGCGACCGTATCCGCGCAGACAGGGCAGCCGATTGTCGGAAAACACATTCGTGAGCCAAGTGTCCGGCGGGCCGGATTCAGTGCGATCGTTCCAGCTTCTGCAGTCCTACCAGCGTCACCACTGGGATCAGCGCGTTCTTGATCACGTGGCGCAGGATCACCAGCCGCTCGCGCAGGCCCTTGGCCCAGGCGGTGCGAATGTAGTCCTGCCGCAGCACCTCCAGCATCATGGTGCGGGTCATGCGCATGGTGCTGGCTGCCAGGTAGGTGCCCAGGATCAGGCCCGGCACGATGAACATGCTCAAGTGGCGCACCGGGTCGTCGCTCAGCCGCAACGGCGGCGACCACGCCCACCAGATGGCCGGAAACACCAGGATGATGGTGGCCAGCCAGAAGTTGGGCGTGGCCAGTCCAAAGATGGCGAAGGAGCGCCCCACGTAGTCTCCCACCGTGTCCTGCCGCACCGCCGAGTAGATGCCGATCGGCACCCCGATCAGGAGCCCCAAGATCACCGCCACCAAGCCCAAT
Source organism: Spirochaetia bacterium (assembly GCA_965208575.1). GTDB lineage: Bacteria > Spirochaetota > Spirochaetia > SZUA-6 > Bin103 > Bin103. Next base: position 498,815 of record CBDBOV010000006.1, read on the forward strand.
TCGATGGTGGCCGGAGCCGGCCGGCGATCAGCTCGCCGACCGGCTCCGGCCGCAGCATCGGCGTGCCCAGATCGCCGCGCAGCAGCAGGATGCCGCCCATCCAGCGGCCGTACTGCACGTGTACGGGCACATCCAGCCCCAGCCGCCGCTCCAGCTCCGGGCGGTCGATTCCGCTACCGCCACCTGATGTCATCACCATCCTCGACAGGAGGATGTCGATAGCATCGCCGGGTATGAACCGCACGGACAGGAACACCAGAATCGTCAGCAAGAAGAAGGTGGGAATCAGCAGCAGGACGCGGCGGACGACGTACGCTCTCATGTCGACTCAGATGCCATGTCTCGGTGTTGCTCTGTAGTTCTACTCAGAATGAGCGAGCTGAGGGGTCGCGCGCATGGAACGCGCACGACCCCCCAGCTCGCTTCTACGGGTCAATTGCCCGCGGGGCGATTGAATCAGCCGCCAAGCTCCCGCTTCAGATCCTGGTCGATCCACAGATACTGGAAGACGTCAGTGCGGTTCATTGAGCCGAGATCGCCTTCTCCGTTGTAGCCCTTGATCCACGGCTGGGTCGCACCGAACAGGGGAGCAATCGGCCCCCTGATAGTCCACAGCTGCTCAATCACCCGCATGTCGGCCTTCCGCACCCACTCCTTCTGCTCCTCTATGGTGGTAGCGGCCAGCGCGTTCTCGTAGTACTCGTCGAATTCGGGGTCGCTGACGTTCGAGGGACGCCAGCCGTTCTTCGTCCAGTATGCCGCGATCGCGCCCGGGGCACTGGGATACTCGGCTGCCCATACCTCATTTCGCAGGCCAAGGTAGGTATGATTCAGGGCCTTGTCGACAAATTCTGCGCGAGTAACCTGCTGGATCTCGACGTCGATGCCGATCTGCCTGAGGTAATCCATGGCGATCTGGTAGTAGCCTAAGTCGGTGAACTCGTAGTGCTCATAGATGGTCTTGAAGCGAACACCGTCCGCGCCGCGCGGATAGCCGGCCTCGTCGAGCAAATTCTCGGCCGCTTCGGGGTCATACCGATAGTACTGCTTGACGTCCTCGGGCCACTCCTCATACGGCATGAAATACCCGAGCACCGCTTTGCCAACCCCGCCCACCGGGCTCGGGTCGCCCCAACCCTGCATGTAGTTCTCGGCGATGGACTCCTGGTCGATGGCCATGCTGAGGGCCTGGCGCACGCGGATGTCGCTCCAGGGCTCCTTCTGGTTGTCGAAATTGAACGCCGTTTCCGACCGATAGGCAAAGGGGTGGAGCACCAGGTTGGGGTTGGTCTCCTGCAGACTCACCGCCGCATCTACACTGCTCAGATGTGAGCCGAGCCCGAACCCAGTGAAATCCGCCTGTCCGGAGCGCATCAGTGAGGTGATGGCCGCCGGGTCGTTGACGATGAGGAACTCGACCCTGTCCGCGTAGGGCAGGCGATTGGAGGGATACTTCGGGTCGAAACCCCAGTAATCGTCGACCTTGGTGTAGGTCCAGGAGCTGCCCTCCAGCACGTCGGTCAGCTGGTAGGGCCCCGTTCCGGTCACGTTGCGCCAGTCTTGGATGTCCCCGAATTGGTCGACCACCTCGCGGGCGACGATGATCGTTGGCGCATCCCTGAGTATGCTGCCGAGGGCGAGGAGACTGGGCTCTTTCAGCTTGAACTCCACGGTGAAATCGTCGGTAGCGGTAACCGCATCAAAAGAGATCTTTAAAAGATCTGCGCCCCCCGCGACATCCGGGGTCGGCTCGTGGCCATCCAAGCCAAGGATCCGGTCGAAACTGTAGGCGACATCGTGCGCCGTAAGCTGCCGGCCGTTCACCGGCGCCTTGTCGTGCCAGAACACGCCGTCGCGGATCTTGAATACGTAGGTGAGAGGATCCGGATTCTCCCAGCTCTCGGCCAGTAGTCCGGTGAGGGCTTCGAGGGGCAGGAATGTCGTGGTATAGCCGACCACGCTCCGGTCGATTGCCCAGTCGCCGCGGCCCAATTTCTCGTTGACCAGCCCGATCCAGAATCCCGCCGTGTAGCGGTAATAGGGGTCGAGCCCCTCGTTCTTGAAGTTCGCGACCGCTCTGATCGTGCCGCCATACTCGGGCGCGGTGACCATCTCGCCGGTGCTCGGGTCAAGCACCATCTCCTTCTCCGCGGCGGATGCTTCCTCGCCCTCGGCGGCGGCGAACGTAACGGTAGCCACCAGCGCGAACACCAGCGGCAGCAATAGGAGTCGTGGAGTCATAGCGTAACTCCTCCTCGTTTTCGGGAGCGGGACGGCGTCCCGTGCCCGTGTTCCTGGACCGGAAACTCCGGCCTCGTCGAATGGTCCTGGTAGTCGTTGTCGCACCCAAGGGCGCCGCGAGCGCCGCCTCGGATGGGAGTGGTGCGATGGGTGTGGATATGAGCGGGAGCCGCTACGTCGTTAGCGGCGCGGATGGCGACAGAGTGGTGGACGTGGCTCGGTGAGTGGAGAGAGCGGTCGCGAGCGGATACGCGCAGGAGAACTGCTTTGGCGTGGCCGGGCCAAGAGCCGGAGCGATCGATGCGCGCAAGGAACTCGGCAATCGTGGCGCAGTCCACGATCCACTCTCCGGTTTCGGCGAGACGATCCGCGTCCGTCACTTCAGCAAGCACCGTCGCCAGCCGCTCCGCCGCCGCTGGGCCGAACCGCCGCTCCGCCAAGCGGCGCAACAACGCCCTCTGCCGCTCGATGCCCTGCTCCAGGATTTCCGCTCCCCAGCGATCAATCTTTTCCGCCAACACTGCGCTTGCCTCCTTGTACTCGCGGATCGATGGCAACTCCACGCCCCACTTCCGTCCCAGGGCGCCGAGCCACAGGTCAAACGTCCTCGTCAGCCCCGGCTCGCCAGCCTCGGCGAGCCACTCACCCAACTCCCTCACGCGCTCTGGCAGAGCCCCGGCCTGCACGCTCTGCTCCACTTCCGCCACCCACCGTAGCAGGTTCGTCCGTGGCAGATCATCCCCTCTCACCGCCACAGATCAAGCACCTCGTATCTCAGCGCCAGATGCGCGGCGCCGTCCTCCTCCGCCCTCGCCAGCAGCCCGGCGAACGTCACCGGCGCGTCCCACCGTCTGTCACCATTGTACACGACCACGTGCAACACCGGGTCCGCCGTGTCGCTCTTGCTCCACTTGGTGCGGTCATGGTACAGCCGCGACCGTATTCGCGCAGACAGGGTAGCCGATTGTCGGAAAACACATTCGGTGAGCCAAGTGTCCGGCGGGCCGGATTCAGTGCGATCGTTCCAGCTTCCGCAGGGCATGTGCCGGGATCGAGCCGGGAATCTGTATCTGGTAGTCGATTGATCCGGTCCAAAGGCTAGCGGACCGCATGGACTCTGAGGTGAAGCCCTTCGCGTTTCTGAAGGCAGCCGATGACCTCGAACAGGTTGCGGGCCTGCGGATTGCCGTTGGGTCCGAACATCCGCATCAGGCTCTTCGGCGATTTGTCGGTCAACCCGCCAAGTTCCTGAAAGCCGATCGTTGCATTGATGTAGTCGCGGAGCACGACCTTGCCCGTATCCACATCGCCGGAAAGCAGGCAATCGACCCCCTCTTTGAGCAGCTCCTCCCGGAAAGCCGGATCGCTCTCCATGCGTGCCTGAATTGTTTCCTTGAAGTCTCGTGTCAGGGACATGAGTCTCACCTCTCCCGCTGCTTGCGCCGCTTGTAGTCCCGCCAGATATCCTTGGCGGTTTCGATTGCCTGCTGCTGACGCTTCTTGGTTCCACCACCCAACAAGATGATCACGGCATTTCCATCCTTACCAAAATAGACCCGGTAGCCGGGACCGAAGTCTATCCGGGATTCAAAGACTCTCCGCGATGATCGCCCAGCCGATGGTGATCGAGTAGACGATGATGATCGGCACCGTGATGTTGGGCCACACGTCGCGCAGCAGCGTCCGAGCGCTGGGGACCACGCGCCGTTACTTCGCCAAGCCATACGCCGCCATCTTTGTACCAGTGGTAGTTGCCGGCAGCGCCTCCAAGGTCATGTCTCAAGAAACTCGTCCGGCCGGATGCCCGCTTGCCTGAGAATCGCTCTCAAAGTTCCTTCCGGTACATCGCCGGGGTGATTGGGAATGGTTGTCCGGGCTCTCGACACGGGGTTCCACCAGATCTCATGGCTTCCTTTGCAGTGCGATCGAACACAAACCCGCGTTCCCCCAATCGCTTGGTGATGTCTCGGTACGAGTACCCGGCGAGCCTCCCACTCAGGCAGACACGGCAACGTCGAGGTCGACCGAACTGCCCATCCTGCGCAACCCATCGGGAATAGGATCATCGTGTTCTCGATACGACTCCAACAGCCTCCGCGCAACATCCTGGGCGATCTCGACTGTTTCTTGAACGGTCCTTCCCTGGGCGACCAGACCCGGAAGCTCCTGGGAGGTAGCCAGGTAGTTGCCGTTCTCGACCCGCTCAACGTGAAGCCGAACGGTGAACTGATCCGACATGGCAGAACCCATCATACCGCCAGTGAGACATCTGAACCAATGGGTCTCGCAGGACTTCGAGGCCAGCGCCAGCATGTCGGTGGAGACGACTTCGGGTCTCGGCGCCAGAGCGAGGACCCCGCCCTTGAGCGGGGTCCTCAAAAGAGATCGCGACGCGGATATCGCTAGTAGCCCAGCTCCCGCTTCAGCTCCTGGTCCACCCACAGGTACATGAGGACAGTGGACCGTTGCATCGCGCCGAGTTCGCCTTCCCCGTTGTAGCCCTTGATCCACGGCTGGGTGGCGCCGAACAGGGGAGCGATCGGCCCCCTGATCATCCACAGCTGCTCGGCGACCCGCAGGTCGGCCTTCCGCACCCACTCCTTCTGCTCCTCTATCGTGGTGGCGGCCAGCGCGTTCTCGTAGTACTCGTCGAACACGGGGTCGTTGTTGTTCGCGGGATTCCAAGCGCTTTGCGACCAGTAACCCCCGAGCGGGGCCGTGGCACTTTGATACTCGGCGGCCCATACGTCGGTGCGCAGACCGAGGTAGGTCTGCTCCAGGGACATCTCGATGTGTTCCGCGCGGGTAACGCCCTGGATCTCGACGTCGATGCCGATCTGCCTGATGTAATCCATGGCGATCTGGTAGTAGCCGAGGTCGAAGAACTCGTAATGCTGATAGACGGTACTGAAGCGAACGCCGTCGTCACCGCGCGGATAGCCGGCCTCGTCGAGTAGCCTCTCCGCCTCCTCGGGGTCGTACCGATAGTACTGCTTGACCTCATCGGGCCATTCCTCGAACGGGACCGTATACCCGAGGACCGCTTTTCCAACAGGGCCGACCGGGCTTGCATCGCCCCAACCCTGCTGGTAGTTCTCGGCGATGGACTCTTGGTCGATGGCCAGGCTCAGGGCCTGGCGCACGCGGATGTCGCTCCAGGGCTCCTTCTGGACGTTGAAACCGATCGCCGTTTCCGAACGGTAGGCATACGGGTGCAGCACCAGGTCGGGATTGGTCTTCTGCAGATTGACCGCCGAGTCGACACTGGTCAGATGGGAGTTGAGCCCGAACCCGATGAAGTCCGCCTGTCCGGAGCGCATCAGTGAGGTGATGGCGGTCGGGTCGTTGACGATGAGGTACTCGACCGTGTCCGCGTAGGGCAGGCGATAGTCGGGATACTTGGGGTCGAAGCCCCAGTAGTCATCGATCCTGGTGTAGGTCCAGGAGCTGCCCTCCACCACGTCGGTGAGCTGGTAGGGCCCCGTTCCGGTCACGTTGCGCCAGTCTTGCATGTCCCCGAATTGGTCGACCACCTCGCGGGCGACCACGAACGTATGTAACCCGTAGAGCATGGTCCTCAGGGCAAGGAGACTGGGCTCGCTCAACTTGAATACCACGGTAAAATCGTCGGTGGCGGTTACCGACTCGAACGGGATCGTGCCGACTTCAGACCCCCCGATATCCGGGCTCGGCTCGCCGCCGTCCACACCCCAGACGAGCCGCTGCCAGCTGTACTCGACGTCGTGCGCGGTGAGCTGCCGGCCGCTCACCGGTGCCTTGTCGTGCCAGAACACGCCGTCGCGGATCTTGAACACGTAGGTAAGCGGATCCGGATTCTCCCAGCTCTCGGCCAGTTGTCCGGTGATGGCCTCATCGGGCAGGAACAGCGTGGTGTAGCCGACCACGCTCCGGTCGATCGCCCAGTCGGCGATGCCGAGCTTCTCGTTGACCAGCCCGATCCAGGCCCCTGCGGTGTAGCGGTAGTAGGGGTCGATTCCCTCGTTCTTGAAGTTCACGACCGCTCTGATCGTGCCGCCATACTCGGGCGCGGTGACCATCTCGCCGGTCGTCGGGTCGAGCACCATCTCCTTCTCGGTGGCGGCCGCCTCCTCGCCCTCGCCGGCGGCGAACGTAACGGTAGCCACCAACGCGAACACCAGCGCCGGCAGTATGAGTCTTGGAGTCATAACGTAACTCCTCCTCGTTGTCGGGCACGGGACCGCGTCCCGTGCCCGTGATCTTGGACCGGAAACTCCGGCCATCTCGAGTGGTCCTGGTGGTCGCGCCGTGGAATGGTAGAGCGGCGGGTGTGGATATGGACGAGAGCCGCTAGCAGCCCGTGGTGGAACCCGGCGTAGCACCGAGAGCGGCGAGGCGCCCGGTTGGCAAGGCGCGAAGAACGAGCATATCCGGGCGCAGGAGTCTGTCGGGTGACGACAGGCTCCTGCGCGCAGGTGAGGATGGGCCGAAAACGGCGTCCATTGGACGACGGTTTCGGGGCGATACGTGAGCGAGGAGCAACGCAGCCAGCCGGGATGGATCGCCGCTCGAATGCAGCCGGAGTTCCGCCACGGGCTGCTCGGTCGTCAGCGGCGCGGATGGCGACAGAGTGGTGGACGTGGCTCGGTGAGCGGAGAGAGCGGTCAGTTACCGAGTGCTTGGTTTGTTGCGGAGCAGGACGGAGCGTTAGCGTTTGCAGCGAACCGCGCCCGCGGCGGGCTGTGTAATCGCGTTTCATCCGCGCTTGTCCTCCTCCGGGAGGCCACCACGCTAGCACACGCCCCGACCACCGTCAAGCACGCGTTTGGAGGGTTGGCGGGTTGGTGGTTGCCACAGTTCCTCGGAGCATATTCTACGCCGCTTCCAGTCGTGACCTGGATCCGTTCAGTTGCAACGACGGGTCATACCCTACGGCTGCAAGACGCGTAACCGCTCGACACCGGGTTCACAAGACAACGGCCGTTCCGAAAGGGATCAGCAGGAGGACGCAGCGGATGGCGTACGCTCTCACGGCAATGGAGACGATTGTTACGACAAGCGGGACCGTGAGACGAACCCTCAGCGTGGTCGGTGCGTGGTGACGCGCTTGTCGCTACTTGTCCACCTTGGCAACCAGCGGGTACCTCTCCGGATGCTGGATGCGATCAACGTCAAGGTCTACGTCCAGGTCAGGCCAGTGGAAGTGCCCGTCCCGCTCTTCGATGACATTGAACACCTGATCCACCGAAGCCCACCGAAACCACGGAAATCGATCGTGGTCCAGGTACAACTCGGTGTCGCACCATGCCAGCCATAGGCCGGCCGGAGTGAGCTGCACAACCTCAGGTCGCGAAGTGCTGGTTCCAGGCATTTACAATCTCCTCCTTTCGTCGCTCGATGATTCGCTGGATCTCTCTCGATTCGTGGGCCCTGATGCCATTGACATTGCCAATTCGACGTCCGGGTCGAGCGAGAATTTCGCCTCGCCGCTTGCGCAGATCACGTGCACGTGGATTCGCGCTTCTTCCCGTGAGAAGAAGAACCGATACGGACCCTCCCTGAACACAGTCGGGCTCCCGTGAGTGAGTATAGCGTCCCTGGAAGCCTGACAGTAGGGCACGGTCTGATGACGGACTACCGGCTATCCTTGCGTTCCAGCTTCTGCAGGGCACGGGTGGCGCGCTCGGCGGCGCGGGCGCCTACGCCGCCGGCCACCCCGCCGCCGCCGCGCAGGCGCGGGTCCAGCAGGTCGCGCAGCGCGTCGCCGACCATGTTCAGGCAGTACACCACCAGCGTCAGCGCCACCCCCGGCCACATCGCCATCCGCGGCGCCATCTCCATGTACTGCCGCCCCTCGCGGCTCAGCATCGTGCCCCAGCTCGGCACGTCCGGCGGCAGCCCGAAGCCCAGGAAGCTCAAGGACGCCTCCGCGATGATCGCCCACCCGATCGTGATCGAGTAGATGATGATGATGATCGGCGCCGTGATGTTGGGCCACACGTGGCGCACCAGCGTCCGAGCGCTGGGGACCACGCGCAGTTACTTCGCCAAGCCATACGCCGCCATCTTGTTCGAGTGGTAGTTGCCGGCAAGAGAGGAGCCTCCCGCCGCACCCCGCGCGGACGCGGAGCAAGTACTTAGGCCTCGCCGCTCCGCGCTTGCCCTGTGTGGATGTCGGGCGACCGATACGAACGCCGCTAAGGACGATGGATATGTGTCGGAGAAGTGGCCTGGCGTGGCCGGGCTACGAGCCGGAGCGATCGATGCGCGCAAGGAAGTCGGCAGTCGTGGCGCAGTCCACGATCCACTCCCCGGTCTCGGCGAGACGATCCGCGTCCGTCATCTCGGCAAGCACCGTCGCCAGCCGCTCCGCCGCCGCAGGGCCGAACCGCCGCTCCGCCAAGCGGCGCAACAACGCCTTCTGCCGCTCGATGCCCTGCTCGATGCCCTGCTCGATGCCCTGCTCGATCCCCTGCTCGATGCCCTGCTCGATCCCCTGCTCCAGGATTTCCGCTCCCCAGCGATCAATCTTTTCCGCCAACACTGCACTTGCCTCCTCGTACTCGCGGATCGATGGCAGCTCCACGCCCCACTTCCGCCCCAGGGCGCCGAGCCACATGTCAAAGGTCCTCGTCAGCCCCGGCTCGCCAGCCTCGGCGAGCCACTCACCCAACTCCCTCACCCGTTCCGGCAGAGTCCCGGCCTGCACACTCTGCTCCACTTCCGCCACCCACCGTAGCAGGTTCGACCGTGGCAGACCATCACCCCTCACCGCCACCAGATCAATCACCTCGTAGCTCAGCGCCAGATGCGCGGCACCGTCCTGCTCCGTCCGCTCCACCAGCCCGGCGAGCGTCATCGGCGCGTCCCACCGGTTGTCTCCATTGTACACGACCACGTGCAACACCGCGTCGGCCGTGTCGCTCTTCCTCCACTTGGTGCGGTCATGGTACAGCCGCTGGTACAGCAGGCTCGTGTAGTTCAGGAACCGTAGCGGCATCGAGTAGTCCACGCTCGACTGATGCTCGATCACCACGTGCAGCGTGTGCACGCCGCCGCGCCCGTCGCGCCGGTCGATCGACCACACCACGTCACCAAGCCGCCGCCGCAACTCGTCGGTGACGTTCTCGGTGGGGCCTTCGCGCAGGCTGTCGAAGTCGAGAGCGGCGGCCCATCCCGACGGCCGCCGCGGGGCGATGAACCCGAGGAGCAAGTCCTTGACGATGCGTTGGTGCGTGAGCAGGCGTTTGTACGCGGGGTCGTCCATGGTTCTCTGCCGGTGGCCGCGCCATCGCAACGACGCCGCGCCATTCGGCGGGGGATTCTAACCTGACGACTTGCGGGGCGGTAGCGCCTCGCGTGAGGTGCGTGAGGTGCGTGAGGTGATGGTTGTCGGGGCGCTGACGATGGGGTACGCGACCGTATCCGCGCAGACAGGGCAGCCGATTGTCGGAAAGACGTTCGTGAGCCAAGTGTGCGGCGGGCCGGATTCAGTGCGATCGTTCCAGCTTCTGCAGGGCACTGGTGGCGCGGTCGGCGGCGCGGGCGCCTACCCCGCCGGCCAGCGAGCCGCCGCCGCGCACGCGCGGGTCCAGCAGTTCGCGTAGCGCGTCGCCGACCATGTTCAGGCAGTACACCACCAGGGTCAGCGCCACCCCCGGCCACCGACGAGCACTCAGGCAGTCATCTCCCTGTCCCGGCCGGTGTGGTCGCTGTACGTGTCGGGGGCCACGTCGATCGTCCTCGTGCCCGCCACGAAGTCGCAGATCTTGGTGCCCTCGAGTCCGCCGGGAATTACCAGCACGTGGTTGCGGATACCCACCGAGCCATCCGATCGTTCGTAGCCCAGGAAGTTCATCGCGAGCTCAGATCTCCTCTGCCCCTATTTCCCTCGAGATTGTGCACGTGGACAAGATCGCCGACCGCAATATCCCGGGACTCGAGGCCGATCGACTGCCCATACTTGGTGACGTGCGCGCCCTTGGGAATGGCGCGGATTGCAAGCTTGAAGCCGAAGGGTATCCGTTCACGCACTTCCACGCTGCTGGCGTGTCCCGCCAGGCGAACCGCAACGCTCGCGTGCGGCTCCACGGTCTCGACCGCGGTGGCGACGTTATCGTTCTCCGCGAGCTGGATGGCGCCGCTGAATGACATTGCATCTCCTTTGAAATCTCGACCCGCCAGGGGGTCCGCCGGCCCCGCAACGTGGTGGCGAAGTGGTTTGCCGGAGTGTGTCGAAGAACCGGGAAAAACACAACGGGTTCTGGACCGAGAACGCGGTGCCGCGCACCTCGTACGTCCTCGCGGTACAGCGATAGTTGAAGGTCTCGATGCCGGTCACTTCTTGGGCGCTCCGTAGCGACCGCTACCGCCGCGCAGCCGGGGGTCGAGCAGGTCGCGGATCGCGTCGCCGAACATGTTGATGCCGTACACGACAACGGTCAGGCACAGGCCCGGCCAGATCGCCAGCCGCGGCGCGATGGTCATGTACTGGCGTCCCTCGCGGCTGAGCATGCCGCCCCAGCTCGGCACCGTGGTCGGCAGTCCGAAGCCGAGGAAGCTCAGCGACGCCTCGGCCACGATGATGGCGCCGATGGTGATCGAGAAGATGATGATGATGGGCGGCATGACATTCGGCAGCACGTGTCGCCACAGGATCTGTGCGGCGGGGCTGCCAACTGCTCGGGCGGCCTGGAAGTAGTCGTTCTCCTTGATGGCGATGACGGCACTGCGCATCACCCGGGAATTGCTGATGCCCGAGGAGATGCCGAGCACGACAATGATCTGTAGCACACCACGGCCGGCCAGCGACATGATCGTCAGCAACAGCAGCAGCCCCGGCATCGACATCCACGCGTCGACGAAGCGTTGCACTATCAGATCGTATTTTCCGCCGAGAAACCCGGCGACGCCACCGACCAGCGCCGCGACCACCACGTGCAAGGTGGTCGCCGCCAGCCCGACAAACAGCGACAGGCGCGCCCCGTGGATCAGCCGGCTCAGGAAGTCGCGTCCCAGCTGGTCGGTGCCGAGCGGATGCACGCTCGATGGCTCCGCCAGGCGATTATCCAGGTTCATCTCGCCGAAACGAAATGGCGCCAGAACATCGGCAAAGACACTCACCAGGATCAACACCAGCAGGATGGCGGCCCCGACGGTACCCAACGGATGCTCCCTGAGCAGTCTCTTCAGCAGCATACCCGCTACCGGTAGCGCACGCGCGGGTCGAGCAACCCGTAGAGCAGATCGACCACCAGGTTGATGACCACCACGCCGGCGGCAAAGACCAGGTTTACGCCGGAGACCATCGGGTAATCTCGGTCGACGAGGGCATTCACCAAGAGACGCCCGATCCCCGGCAGGTTGAAGATGTTCTCCATTATTACCGATCCGCCGATCAGGATGGGGAGCTGCAGACCGGTGAGGGTGATCACCGGAATGAGGGCATTCTTGATGGCGTGCCTGACGACGACCACTCGTTCCCGCAGGCCCTTGGACCAGGCCGTTCGTACGTAGTCTTGCCTGAGCACCTCCAGCATCATGGTGCGGGTCATGCGCATGGTCGCGGCGGCGAAGTAGGTGCCCAGAATCAGACTGGGGACGATGAACACGCCGAGATTGCCGAGCAGGTCATCGGAGAGGGCAATCATCCGAATCGGCGGGGTCCAGTTCCACCAGATCGCCGGAAAGACAATGACCAGCAGACCCAGCCAGAAGTTGGGCGTCGCCAATCCGACTACCGCTAGGGAACGCCCAGCGTAGTCGGCGAGCGTGTTACGGCGGATCGCCGAGTAGATGCCCACCGGCAGCGCGATGATGAGCCCGATGGCGATTGACAGAAGGCCAAGCTCGAGGGTGACCGGCAACCTGCGGAGAATCTGCTCCTCTATCGTAATGGCGCTGCCAAGCAGCGACTTCCCGAGCGTGCCGTCCAGCACGATGCCGCCGATCCAGCGCGCGTACTGCACGTGCGCAGGCACATCAAGGCCGAGAAAGCGCTCGAGCTCTGCGCGAGTTTCAACAGTTCCTCCAGAAATACTGCTGGTCAAAAGCATCGCGTCGATAACATCACCGGGGATGAAACGGATGAGCAGGAACACCAGGATGCTGACCAACAACAACGTCGGGATCATCAGCAGCAGCCGTCTAATGATGTAGGCTCTCATGAAGCGTGGTGCTGTTGGGGTAGGCGTTGGAACGGCGGCTCTCTCACCGCCATCCCAACGCCGCGATCATGGAGTCGCGCAGCGACTCCTAAAGCCAACGGCGAAGCCGCTCGTGGACCCCGCCTCAGGCGGGTCCTCAATGAATCGGCGCAGCCGATTCATCAGAACCCCATCGATTTCTTCAGATCGAGGTCGAGCCAGAGGCGCGCCAAGACAGGGGCGCGACTCCAATTTATGAACTCGCCGTCGTAGCCCTTGACCCAGGGCTGGTTCACATTGAGATTCGGTGCCTTGCCGCCCCACACGTAATAGTGGTTTCGCAACATGAGTAGGAGCGCTTCCTGCGAAGCCCTCTGCTGCTCCTCGAGAGTAGACGCGCTTTGCGCGGCCTGAAACAGGGCATCGAACTCCGGGTTCGACACACCGGCGGGGTTCCATCCCGCGGTTGAGAGGCTCTGCGCCAACGGAGACAGCTCACCCCACGTATTCCCCACCGGATAGGAGGTCATGCTTTGGTAATCATGATTATTGATCCCAGCCGCCCAATCAGCGGTGGACGTGACCTGTACCTCGACGTCGATACCAACCTCGAGAAGCTGCTCCGCCATGATCTCGAATATGTTCACATCGTAGACATCTCTTGCCTCGATGTTGGTTTTGAACCTGATACCATCGGCGCCGCGCGGGTAGCCGGCATCGTCGAGGAGCTTCTCTGCCTCGGCCGGGTTGTACCGGTAGAACTTCTTGATCTCCTCGGGCCACTCGTCGAATGGCGGTGAATACCCTACGATGTCGATCGCCGTGTGGGCCTCAGGCGTCGCTCTCCCCCTGCCCTTCCAGTAGGAGTCGTTGATCGCTTCCACATCGAGTGCCATCTGGACCGCGTGGCGAACTCTGAGGTCGTTGGTCGGCTCCACGGCGAGATTCATCGCAAGACCCATTCCGCTCTCATAATACTCCGTGACCTGGGTTTCGGGATTGGTCCGCGTGAGATCCTCAACAACGTCGACACTGTATATATGCGAATAGGAGAGCCCACCCAAGTAGTCGATCTGGCCCGACCGGAATGCTGCCAAACGCGTCGACTCCTCGGGCATCACCAACCACACGATCTCGTCGATATAGGGCAGGCGATTGTCCGGGTACTTCTCGTCGAACGCCCAGTAGTTGGGGTTCTTGGTGTAGCTCAGGGAGCTGCCCTCGACCCAGTCGACCAGCTCATAGGGGCCGGTGCCAACCAGGTTGCGCCAATCCAAGAGGTCGCCGTGCTCTTCGATGACCTCTGGCGGCATGATGTTACTGGTGTAATGGTAGAGGATCGTCCGCTCCGCGGCGAAATTGGGCTCCTTTAGCCGAAAGACGACCGTATGGTCGTCGGTGGCCGTTACCGATTCGATGCCGATGTCGTCGAGCTGCGACTGCTGCGCCACGATGGGGCTGCCTTCGGTGTAGCCACTGCCCAGCCCCAAATAGCGGTGCCAGTTGTATTCCACATCCTTGGCAGTGAGCTCCCGACCATTCATCGGCGCCTTGTCGTGCCAGTGGACGCCGCTTCGGATCCGGACCGCAAGCGTCACCGGGTCGGTCCATTCCCAGCTCTCGGCCAACTCACCGGCTATCGCGAAGAGAGGCAGATACCCCGATTGAAAACCGAATCGCTGCCTGTCTATCGCCCAGTCCGCGATGCCCAGCTTCTCGTTCGTGAACATCCAGGCAACCTGACCCACGTGCCCTTGCCAGGGGTCGGAATTCGCAGGCTCGGCGACCGACCCGAAGGTGATGGTGCCGCCGTACTCGGGCGCGGTCACCATCTTGCCGGTGGCTGGGTCGCGCACCATTTCCTTCTCGGCCGCGGATGCTTCCTCGCCCTCGGCGGCGGCGAACGTAACGGTAGCCACCAGCGCGAACGCCAGCGGCAGCAATAGGAGTCTTGGAGTCATAGCGTACTCCTCCTCGTTTTCGGGAGCGGTACTGCGTCCCTGTACCCGTGGTCTTGGGCCGGAAACTCCGACCCTTCTGGAATGGTCCTCGTAGATGTCGCACCCAAGGGCGCCGCGAGCGCCGCCCGGGATGGGCGTGGTGCGATGGGTGTGGATATGAACGGGAGCGGATAGTCGTCAGCGGCGCGGATGACGGCAGAGTGGTGGATGCGGCTCGGTAAGCGGAAAGAGCGGTCAGTTACCGGGTGCTTGGTTTGTTGCGGAGCAGGACGGAGCAGGACGGAGCAGGACGGAGCAGGACGGAGCAGGACGGAGCAGGACGGAGCAGGACGGAGCGGTAGCGAACTGACGGATGCGGCGGGCTGTGTGATCGCGCTTCATCCGCGCTTGTCCTCCTCCCGGAGCCATCACTCTACCACACGCCCGGCCACGGTCAAGTACGCGTTTGGCGGGTTGGCGGACTGGTGGTTGCCACAGTTGCCTCGGAGCATATTCCGCTTCCAGTCGTGACCTGGATCCGTTCAGTCTGCAACGACCGGGCAAACCCTGCGGCTGCAAGCGGTCCGACATTGATCATGGTTCCCGTAGCGCCAGTGTCCAGGGCGAGAACGCCGGCTCACGATGCTGGTCCGTCTCCGTGCGATGCTTGCAACGCTCTCAATCGCGTGAGAATGTCCGGCGCTTCCTTCAACTCGCACAGCGGTTGCAACTCGGCTTCAACCAAGGCCCAGTCGAGCCGGCGGCCTATGCGCAGCACTATGCCTTCAATATCCGCCCAGTCACGCGAGCGATCAGCAAGGGCCGCCGATGAAGCAGAATTTCCAGCCGCGCTCCCGGCAGAACGACTGGATGTCATTCGCCAGCCGAAAGAGGTCGCGCATCCCGGATTCTGGCAAACATCGCCTGCTGCTGCACCAGCCCGGAGGTGGTGCGCACCGGACCCGCGAGCGTCGCTTCGAACGCACCATTTAGTGCATCGATGTGGTCGGCCACCTCGACGTCGCGGAGTTCGGAGCGTCGCAGCGCCGCCAGCCTGGCGCCGGCAATACGCCACCGTTCGACGAACCCGCGCAATTCGCCGTCAAGATCGCCCGCCATGAGAGGCAGTGTACGCGTTTCCGATCAGGTCCGACAACAATCCGAATTGCCTCACGTCTTGAGCGATCAAGCACCCGATCAGGCAACCGATCAAGTGACGCGTCAGCTCAGCGGGATCGTTCGAGCTTCTGCAGGGCCCGGGTGGCGCGCTCGGCGGCGCGGGCGCCTACCCCGCCGGCCACCCCGCCGCCGCCGCGCAGGCGCGGGTCCAGCAGGTCGCGCAGCGCGTCGCCCACCATGTTCAGGCAGTACACCACCAGGGTCAGCGCCACCCCAGGCCACATCGCCAGCCGCGGCGCCATCTCCATGTACTGCCGCCCCTCACGGCTCAGCATCGTGCCCCAGCTCGGCACGTCCGGCGGCAGCCCGAAGCCCAGGAAGCTCAGGCTCGCCTCCGCGATGATCGCCCACCCGATCGTGATCGAGTAGATGATGATGATCGGCGCCGTGATGTTCGGCCACACGTGGCGCAGCAGCGTCCGCCACGACGGGCTGCCGATGGCGTGCGCCGCCTCGAAGTAGGCGTTGCCCTTGATGCCGATCACCGCCCCCCGCACCACCCGCGAGTTGGCCACCCCGGAGGCCAGCGCCAGCATGCCGATGATCTGCGGGATGCCCTGGCCGACGATGGTCATGATGGTCAGCAGCAGCAGCAGGCCGGGAAACGACATCCAGGCGTCCACCAGGCGCTGCACCGCCAGATCCACCTTGCCGCCCACAAACCCCGCCACCCCGCCGATCAGCAGCGACACCACCACGCTCAGGGTGGTGGCGGCGAACCCCACCCCCAGCGACACCCGCGCCCCGTACAGCAGGCGGCTGAACAGGTCGCGGCCGATGTGGTCGGTGCCCAGCGGGTAGGTGCCCGACGGCCCCTTGAGGCGGTCGATCATGGTCATTTCCATGAAGTGATACGGCGCCAGCAGGTCGGCGAAGATCGCCACCAGGCACAGCAGCAGCACGACCGCACCGCTGACCGCTCCCACCGGCCGCTCCCTGATCAGCCGGCGCAGCAGGTCGCGCAGGAACGACTGCCCCTTCGCCCCCCGCTCCGGCAGCGCCTTCGGCGCGGTCACCTCACCCATGGTGTCGCCTCCGTCACCCCGCGATTTCGAGGACGACCGCTGGTCAGCATTTTCGGACCACGCACCCCGTCACCCGTAGTGGACGCGCGGGTCCAGGTACGCGTACAGCACGTCGACGAGCAGGTTGATCACCATCACCGCGACGGCGAAGAACAGGTTGATCCCCGAGATCAGCGGGTAGTCACGATCGAACAGGGCGTCGATCATCAGCCGCCCCAAGCCGGGGATGGCGAACATCTGCTCCATGATCACCGAGCCGCCGACGATGATCGGTACCTGCAGTCCTACCAGCGTCACCACCGGGATCAGCGCGTTCTTGATCACGTGGCGCAGGATCACCAGCCGCTCCCGCAGCCCCTTGGCCCAGGCGGTGCGAATGTAGTCCTGGCGCAGCACCTCCAGCATCATGGTGCGGGTCATGCGCATGGTGCTGGCCGCCAGGTAGGTGCCCAGGATCAGGCCCGGCACGATGAACATGCTCAAGTGGCGCACCGGGTCGTCGCTCAGCCGCATCAGGCGCAACGGCGGCGACCACCCCCACCAGATCGCCGGAAACACCAGGATGATGGTGGCCAGCCAGAAGTTGGGCGTGGCCAGTCCGAAGATGGCGAAGGAGCGCCCCACGTAGTCGCCGACGGTGTCCTGCCGCACCGCCGAGTAGATGCCGATCGGCACCCCGATCAGCACCCCCACGATCACCGCCACCAAGCCCAATTCGATGGTGGTCGGCAGCCGGCCGCCGATCAGCTCGCCGACCGGTTCCGGCCGCAGCAGCGGGGTGCCCAGGTCGCCGCGCAGCAGAATCGCCCCCATCCAGCGCGCGTACTGCACGTGCACCGGCACGTCCAGCCCCAGCCGCCGCTCCAGCGCCGCCCGGTCGATGGCGGTGCCGCCGCCGGCCGCCTCCGCCATTCTGAACATCAGGAGGTCGACGGCGTCCCCCGGTATGAACCGCACCGACAGGAACACCAGAATCGTCAGCAGGAAGAAGGTCGGGATCAGCAGCAGGACGCGGCGGATGACGTACGCTCTCATGTCGGTGCAGACGCGGTCGCGTCTCGGCGGTCAAGCGCGAGAACCCCGCCCTCGAGCGGGGTCCTCGCTACCTCGCAGCCCGCGGATCGCTAAGAGCCCAGCTCCCGCTTCAGATCCTGGTCCACCCACAGGTACATGAGAACGGTGGACCGTTGCATCCCGCCGACATCGCCTTCCCCGTTGTAGCCCTTGATCCACGGCTGGGTGGCGCCGAACAGGGGAGCAACCGGCCCCCTGATCATCCACAGCTGCTCGGCGATGCGCAGGTTGGCCTGCCGCGCCCACTCCTGCTGCTCCTCTACCGTGGTAGCGGCCAGCGCTTTCTCGTAGATTTCGTCGAATACCGGGTCGTTGTTGTTGTTGGGGTTCCAGCCGGCTTTCGACCAGTAAGAGTTTATCGGGGCAAGGCCACTGGGATACTCGGCAGCCCATACGTCGGTGCGCAAGCCTGGATATCCGTGGCTCATGCCCCACTCGCTATTCTGCGCGCGAGTTATTTCCTCGATCTCGACGTCGATGCCGATCTGCCGGAGGTAATCCATGGCGATCTGGTAATAGCCGAGGTCGAAGAACTCGTAGTGCGAATAGATGGTGCTGAACCGGATGCCGTCTTCACCGCGCGGATAGCCGGCATCGTCGAGCAGCCTCTCGGCTTCCTCGGGGTCGTACCGATAGTATTGCTGGGTCTCCTCGGGCCACTCCTCGAACGGGACGGCATACCCGAGCACCCTGGCGCCGGTGGCCCCTTGCGGGCTTGCATCGCCCCAACCCTGCTGGTAATTCTCGGCGATGGACTCGTGGTCGATGGCCAGGCTGAGGGCCTGGCGCACGCGGATGTCGCTCCAGGGCTCCTTCTGGAGGTTGAAACCGAACGCGGTCTCCGACCGGTAGGAATACGGGTGCAGCACCAGGTCGGGTTTGGTCTTCTGCAGATTGACCGCCGAGTCGACACTGGTGAGATGGGAGTTGAGTCCGAACCCAATCCAGTCCGCCTGTCCGGAGCGCATCAGTGAGGTGATGGCTGTCATGTCGTTGACGACCAGGAACTCGATGGTGTCCGCGTAGGGCAAACGATTGTCCGGGAATTTCGGGTCGAAACCCCAATAATCGTCGATCTTGGTGTAGGTCCAGGAGCTGCCCTCCACCACGTCGGTCAGTTGAAAGGGGCCCGTTCCGGTCACGTTGCGCCAGTCCTGAATGTCTCCGAACTCATCGACCACCTCGCGGGCGACGATGTAGCCATGCTCTGCCACGAGCATGCGGCTGAACGCGGTGACACTGGGCTCCTGCAGCTTGAATACCACCGTCGAATCGTCGGTAGCGGCAACCGATTCCCACTTTATGTTGCAGATATCGAAGCCCCCCGGGCAGTCCGGGCTCGGCTCGCCGCCGTCCACCCCGAACAGGAGCCGCTGCCAACTGTAGGCGACATCGTGCGCGGTGAGCTGCCGGCCGTTCACCGGCGCCTTGTCGTGCCAGAACACGCCGTCGCGGATCTTGAACACGGCGGTGAGCGGATCCGGCCTCTCCCAGCTCTCGGCCAGTTGTCCGACGAGGGCCTCGTCGGGCAGGAACAGCGTAGTGTAGCCGACCTTGCTCCGGTCGATCGCCCAGTCGCCCACGCCGAGCTTCTCGTTGACCAGCCCGATGAAGGCTCCCGCGGAGTAGCGGAAATAGGGGTCGATCCCCTCCGGCTTGAAGTTGATGACCGCCCTGATCGTGCCGCCATACTCGGGCGCGGTGACCATCTCGCCGGTGCTCGGGTCGAGCACCATCTCCTTCTCGGCCGCGGCCGCCTCCTCGCCTTCTCCGGCGGCAAACGTAACGGTAGCCACTAGCGCGAACACCAGCGGCAGAAATAGGAATCTTGGAGTCATGATGTACTCCTCCTCTTATTCGGGAGCGGGACTGCGTCCCGGTACCCGTGGTCTTGGGCCGGCAACTCCGGCCTTTTCGAATGGTCGTAGTATTCGCGGCGCGGGATAGTGGATCGATGGGTATGAATACGGACGGGAGCCGCTACTAGCCCGTCAGCGGCGCGGTGGTGCGGTGAGCGGAGAGAGCGGTCAGTTACCGGTTGCTTGGCGTGTTGCGGAGCAGGACGGAGCAGGACGGAGCAGGACGGAGCGCTAACGCTTGCAGCGAACGGGCGGCCGCGGCGGGCTGTGTGATCGCGCTTCATCCGCGCTTGTCCTCCTCCCGGAGCCATCACCGTACCACACCGCCGGTATCCGTCAAGTACGCGTTTTGCGCACGATACTCTCCCGCCGGCCGAACACCCCGGCTTGAACTACGACCAGCCCAGGAGCGGAACAAACGCGTAACCGCTCGACACCGGGTTCACAAGACAACGGCGGTTCGGTCAGACGTGTAGCCGTCTCAGAACGGTCGGCGAACCGCTACTCGCTGAGCAGATCGACGAAGCGCCGGTTGATGTAGTAGTTCTCGCGGCCCCGCCGGATGCGCTCCAAGGACCCGAGTTGAGTCATTTTTTCAAGGTAGCGTCGGGCCGTGAGGCGGCCGCATCCGAGTTCCCGCTCCACTATGCCAATCTTGCAGTACGGCCACTTGGCGGCGCGGGCGCCTACCCCGCCGGCCAGCGAGCCGCCGCCGCGCAGGCGCGGGTCGAGCAGGTCGCGCAGCGCGTCGCCGACCATGTTCAGGCAGTACACCACAGGGTCGGCGCCACCCCCGGCCACATCGCCAGCCGCGGCGCCATCTCCATGTACCGCCGCCCCTCGCGGCTCAGCATCGTGCCCCGACTCGGCACGTCCCAAGCGCTGCACCGCCAGGTCCACCTTGCCGCCCACGAACCCCGCCACCCCGCCGATCAGCAGCGACACCACCACGCTCAGGGTGGTGGCGGCGAACCCCACCCCCAGCGACACCCGCGCCCCGTACAGCAGGCGGCTGAACAGGTCGCGGCCGATGTGGTCGGTGCCCAGCGGGTAGGTGCCCGACGGCCCCTTGAGGCGGTCGATCATGGTCATGTCCATGAAGTGATACGGCGCCAGCAGGTCGGCGAAGATCGCCACCAGGCACAGCAGCAGCACGACCGCGCCGCTGACCGCTCCCACCGGCCGCTCCCTGATCAGCCGGCGCAGCAGGTCGCGCAGAAACGACTGCCCCTTCGCCCGCTTCGCTCCCGGCGCCGGTAGCGCCTGTGGCGCGGTCACCTCACCCATGGCGGCACCCCGTCAGCCGTACTGGACGCGCGGGTCCAGGTAGGCGTAGAGGATGTCGACTAGCAGGTTGATGACCATGACCGCGCCGGCAAAGAACAGATTGATGCCCGATATCAACGGGTAGTCGCGATCGAACAGGGCGTCGATCATCAGCCGTCCCAGGCCCGGTATGGCGAACATCTGCTCCATGATGACCGAGCCGCCGACGATGATCGGTATCTGCAGTCCCACCAGCGTCACCACCGGGATGAGGGCGTTCTTGATAACGTGGCGGAGGATGACCAGGCGCTCGCGCAGGCCCTTTGCCCACGCCGTGCGAATGTAGTCCTGTCTGAGCACCTCCAGCATCATGGTGCGGGTCATGCGCATGGTGCTGGCCGCCAGGTAGGTACCAAGGATCAGACCCGGCACGATGAACATGGCGAGGTGGCGCATGGGGTCGTCGGCCAGGCGCACCAGGCGTAGCGGCGGCGACCATCCCCACCAGATCGCGGGGAAAACGAGGATGATGGTGGCCAGCCAGAAGTTGGGCGTGGCCAGCCCGAATATGGCGAAGGAGCGACCCACGTAGTCGCCCACGGTGTTCTGCCGTACTGCCGAGTAGATGCCGATCGGCACCCCGATCAGCACGCCTACGATCAGCGCCACCAGGCCCAGCTCGACGGTCGTCGGCAGCCGGCCGGCGATCAGCTCGCCGACCGGCTCCGGCCGCAACAGCGGCTTGCCGAGATCGCCGCGCAGCAGTATCCCTCCCATCCAGCGGCCATACTGCACGTGCGCCGGCACGTCCAGCCCCAGCCGGCGCTCCAGCTCCGCGCGGTCGATGTCGATGCCGCCGCCCATCGTCGCCTCCATCCTCCACACGAGGACGTCGACCGCATCGCCCGGTATGAATCGCACCGAGAGGAACACCAGAATCGTCAGCAGGAAGAAGGTGGGGATCAGCAGCAGTACGCGACGGATGACGTACGCTCTCATGTCGACTCAGATGCCATGTCTCGAGGTTGCTCTCCGGCAGCCCGTGGCGAAACTCCGCCTGCATTCAAGCGGCGAATGCATCCCGGCTGCCTCGCCGCTCTCGGTGCGACGCCGGGTCCCACCACCGGCTGCTAGTCAGAATGAGAGAGTTGGAAGGCGCGCGCATGGAACGCGCACAACCCCCAGCTCTTGCTCACTCGGTTACCGGGCGCCCGGCGCGAGGCCTGGCGCGCCGGGCGCCGGAGGCGTTGCCTCAGAATCCGAGCTCCCGCTTCAGGTCTTGGTCAACCCACAGATAGGCAAAGGCGTTAGGCCGGTTCATCGAACCGAGATCGCCTTCCCCGTTGTAGCCCTTGATCCATGGCTGGGTGGCGCCGAACAAGGGAGCAACTGGCCCCCTGATGGTCCACAGCTGCTCGGCGGCGCGCAGGTCGGCCTTCTGCGCCCACGCCTTCTGCTCCTCTATCGTGGTAGCGACCTGCGCGTTTTCGTAGTACTCGTCGAACTCGGGGTCGAGGTGGTTCGAACGAACCACCTTTTGCTTTGAGTAGTATTGCCCAAGCGGGGCCAAAGGAGAGTCATACTCTCTGGCCCATGTGTCTGACATCAACCCCTCATAGCTGTGCTTTGGGATCAGTGCGCCGCGTTCTGCGCGCGTGTGGACCTCGATCTCGACCTCGATGCCGATCTGCCTGAGGTAGTCCATGGCGATCTGGTAATAGCCGAGGTCGAAGAACTCGTAGTGACCGTACCGGGTCCTGAAGCGAACGCCGTCCGCGCCGCGCGGATAGCCAGCCTCATCCAGCAGCTTCTCGGCCGCCTCGGGATCATAGCGATAGTACCTCTTGACCTCATCGGGCCACTCTTCGAACGGGAGCGCATACCCCAGCACGGCTGGGCCGATCGGGCCGGAAGGGCTGGCATCACCCCACCCCTGCATGTAGTTCTCGGCGATGGCGTCGAAGTCTATGGCCATCGCGATGGCCCGGCGTACCCGAATATCATCGAAGGGCGGTTGCTGAACGTTCCAGAACATCGCCGTTTCCGACCGATAGGCAAACGGGTGCAACATCAGGTCGGGATTGGTCTTCTGCAGATTCACCGCCGAGTCGACACTGGTCAGATGTGAGTTGAGAGCGAACCCTATATAATCCGCCTGCCCCGAGCGCATCAGTGCGGTGATGGCCGCCGGGTCGTTGACGATCGCGTACTCGACGGTGTCCGCGTAGGGCAAACGGTTGTCGGGATATTTCGGGTCGAAGCCCCAGTAGTCATCGACCTTCTCGAAGGTCCACGAGCTTCCCTCCACCACGTCGGTAAGTTGATAGGGCCCCGTTCCGGTCACGTTGCGCCAGTCTTGGATGTCCCCGAATTGCTCGACCACCTCGCGGGCGATCACCAACATGTGTGCTCCGATGAGGGTGTTCTTCAGGGCTTGGAGCGAGGGCTCGTTCAGTTCGACTACCAGCGTAGAATCGTCGGTAGCGGTAACCGAATCGACCGGAATCTTGCCTCCCCACGACCGTACGACATCCAGGCCCGGCTCGTCGCCGCTCAAGCCAAGGAGCCGGTCGAAACTGTAGGCGACATCGTGCGCGGTCAGTTGCCTTCCGTTCACCGGCGCCTTGTCGTGCCAGAACACGCCGTCGCGGATCTTGAACACGTAGGTGAGCGGATCCGGGCTCTCCCAGCTCTCTGCCAGTTGTCCGGTGATCACCTCTTCGGGCATGTAGAGCGTGTCATAGGCGAACACGCTTCTGTCGATCGCCCAGTCGCCGATGCCCAGGTTCTCGTTGACCAGCCCGACCCAGATCCCGGCGGTGTAGACAAAATAGGGATCGATCCCCTCGACCTTGAAGTTCACCACCGGTCTGATCGTGCCGCCATACTCTGGCGCGGTGACCATCTCGCCGGTGCTCGGGTCGAGCACCATCTCCTTCTCGGCCGCGGATGCTTCCTCGCCCTCGGCGGCGGCAAACGTAACGGTAGCCACCAGCGCGAACGCCAGCGGCAGCAATAGGAGTCTTGGAGTCATAGCGTACTCCTCCTCGTATTCGGGAGCGGGACTGGGTCCGGTACCCGTGGTCTTGGGCCGGACACTCCAGCCCTCTCGAATGGTCCTGGTAGTCATCGCACCCAAAGGCGCCCCGAGCGCCACCTCGGATAAGCGTGGTGCGATCGCTGTGGATACGAACGGGTGCCGCTACGCCGTTAGCGGCGCAGATGGCGGCCGAGGGGTATATGAGGCTCGGAGAGCGGCGGGAGCGGTCAGTTACCGGGTGCTTGGTTTGTTGCGGAGCAGGACGGAGCAGGACGGAGCGCTGGCGCTTGCAGCGAACGGCGCGTCTACGGCGGGCTGTGTAATCGCGCTTCATCTGCGCTTGTCTTCCTCCCGAAGCGATCACTCTACCACACGTCCGGCATCCGTCAAGTACGCGTTTGCGGGTTGGTGGTTACCACCGTTGCAACCAGTGGGCGATGGGATCGTTAGACACCCCGCCTCCCCTTGCGCGCGCCCAACCGCTTGGCGATGTCTCGGTACGAGTACCCGGCGAGCCTCCCCACTCAGGCCGACACGGCAACGTCGAGGTCGACCGAACTGCCCATCCTGCGCAACCCATCGGGAATAGGATCATCGTGTTCTCGATACGACTCCAACAGCCTCCACGCAACATCCTGGGCGATCTCGACGGTTTCTTGAACGGTCCTGCCCCGGGCGACCAGACCCGGAAGCTCCCGGGAGGTAGCCAGGTAGTTGCCGTTCTCGACCCGCTCAACGTGAAGCCGAACGGTGAACTGATCCGACATGGCAGAACCCTTCATACCACCAGTGAGACAACTGAGAACCAATAGGATGGGTTTCGCCGCGTCCACCGCCGTCCACCCCGAACAGAAGCCGCCGCCAGCCATCGGCGACATCGTGCGCGGTCAAGGCCCGCCGGGAGCCGCACCCCGGTCAGCCCGTTCAGCCCGTTGCCGCCATTTGCTCTTCGATCAGCGGAGACGCTATAGTCAATGCCTAAGGCTGCCTCGGGGTCGCCTCAGGCTACGGCAGTGAGCACGCCTCCCACGCACCCGCGCATTCCCTACGGCGAGGCCGACTTCCGGCGCATCCGCCGGAACCGGTGGCTGTACGTCGACAAGACCCGCTTCCTGCGCCGCCTGGAGCAGGAGCGCTACGCCTTCCTCATCCGCCCGCGCCGGTTCGGCAAGTCGCTGTGGATCTCCCTGCTGGAGAACTACTACGACCGCTGGTGGGCGGACGACTTTGCCGGCACCTTCGCCGGCACCGACATCGGGCGGGAGCCGACCGGGGAACAGAGCCGCTACGTCACCCTGCGCTTCAACTTCTCGATGGTCAACGACAAGCTGGAAACGCTGGAGCGGGAATTCGAGACCTACTGCATGATCGAGCTCCGGGGCAGGCTGCGGCGCCATCCCGACCTGTTTCCCGAAGCGGCGGTGCGGGACATCCTGGCACCGCCCTCCATCGCCAGCAAGCTGACCGAGCTGTTCCAGTACGCCGGCGACCATGACATCCCGCTGTACGTGCTGATCGACGAGTACGACAACTTCGCCAACACGGTGCTCGCGTACCACGGCGCGGAGGCGTACCACTCGTTCACCCACGGCGGCGGCTTCTACCGCAACTTCTTCGCCGCCTTGAAGGGCGGTGCGGACCGTAGCGGCGGCGGCCTGGAGCGGCTGTTCATCACCGGGGTGTCACCGGTCACCATGGACGACGTGACCAGCGGCTTCAACATCGGCAAGAACCTCAGCCTGCACCCGGACTTCAACGAGATGGTCGGCTTCACCGAGCCGGAGGTGCGTCACCTGGTCGAGACCTACCGGGACCTGGGTGTGTTCAACCAGGATACGGAAACCGCCATGGGCATCATGGGCGAGTGGTACAACGGCTACCGGTTCGCCGAGGAAGCGGTGGCCGATCTGTACAACACCGACATGGTGCTCTACTACCTGGACCACTCGATTCCGAATCGGCGCGTGCCGACCCACCTGATCGATACCAACGTGCGCATCGACTACGGCAAGTTGCGCCACCTGCTGGTGGTTGGCCGCCGGTTGAACGGCAACTTCGACCTGCTGCGCAACGTCATCGGCGAGGGGCAGGTCGACACCCGCATCCAGCCCGGCTTCCCGCTGGAGCGCCTCACCGATCCAGAGAATTTCTTCTCGCTGCTGCACTACTTCGGACTGCTGAGCATCCGCGCCGTGGTGCAGCGGGTGCCTCGGCTGGCGATCCCGAACCAGACCGTGAAGCGGTTGATGTACGGCTATCTGCGCGACGCCTACCGCGACGTGGGGGTGTTTTCGGTCAACCTGTTCCGGGTCGAGCAGTTGCTGATGGGCATGGCCAACCGAAACGAGTGGCGGCCGGTGTTCGAGTTCCTGGGCGAGGCGATCACGCGGCAGACCGGGATTCGCGACTACATCAGCGGCGAGAAGGTGCTTGAGCCCCGTACCGGGGCTTTAGGCTTCCTGGCCGCCTACCTGAGCGTGACCGACTACTACGTGTTCCGGTCAGAGGCAGAGTTCGGAAAGGGGCACGCCGATATCGCCTTGGAGCCGCTGCTCGCCAGCTATCCCCACCTGCAATGCGGCTATCTGATCGAACTGAAGTACCTCAAGCGCCGTGGGCGCTTTCAGCGCTCTGAGCGCTCACCGCGCAGCGGGTCGGCGATCGAGGACGACGTGGCGGCGGCGGTCGGAGACGCAACGGCGCAGCTCGAGCGGTATCTGGCGGACGAACGGCTGGCGCGGCAGTTCCCGGGCGTGCGCTTCATCGGCCTGATCGTGGTTTTCCACGGCTGGGAGATGGTATTTTGCGACGCCGTGCGTCCGGAATAAAGCGGTGGCGACAGGCTGGGGCCACCTCGGCACGCACATGCTATGGTAACGGCCATCATGATTCGAGGCATCCATCACACAGGTTTTTCCACCCCCGACCTCGAGCGCGCGATCGAGTTCTACTCGGGATTGCTTGGCTTCAAGGTGGTCAATCACTTTGAGTGGAATGCTGCCGATGGCTCGGCCAGGTGGGACGGCGGGGAGTGGAAGGTCGGCGCGAAACAGCTCGACGAGATCACCGGGCTCAAGGGTTCGGCAGCCCGGGCGGTGTTTCTGTTGCTTGGCAACGCCTTCATCGAGATATTCGAGTATTCAGCGCCCACCCCGGCACCGGCGCAGCCGGACCGCCCCGTTTGTGACCATGGCGTTACCCACATCGCCCTGATAGTCGACGATGTCCAGGCCGAGTACGACCGCCTGAAGGCGCTCGGGGTACCGTTTCACGCTCCGCCGCGCGAGGATTTTCGTGCCGTGTACGGGCGGGACCCGGATGGCAATGTGTTCGAGTTAATGGAAGTCGAGCCTGGCAGCAAGATCGCGCTGGACGTCTAGCGCCCACCGCTTCAGATGGTGGTCAATCGGACTATGGAGTCCAGCAGGTCGCGCAGGCGTGTGCAGGCAGCGCTGCCGCCCGTCAGGCGAGGATCTCTGCGGGAGTTGCGACCCGGCCCGCGAATCGGTCGGCGAAGTGGGCGCGGTCCCAGGTTACGAGCGTCTTCGCGAATGCCGCGTGGTTGCGGGCGGTCACCAGGAACTGGCCGTCACCGAGAGACATTCGCCGCTCAAGAAGCGCGAACAGCTCTCCGACGCCCATCTTCGGGACCGGCGCGTCGACCTCCGCGGTCGGCAGCACATCGACACCAAAGCGGTCGGCAAACTGCTCCCACAGCGTGCTCAGTTGTCGCTGATTGAGGTTGAACGAAAGAATGCCGCACAACTCAAGCAGGTTGATCGTGGTCGTGATCCCCGATCGTTCCCGCTTGATCGCGTCGAGGAAGCGGCGGTTGACGCCGAAGTGCCGATCCCGCGGGTAGCGCAGGTCGATCACGAACACGTTGGTGTCGATCAGGTACGGTCCCTGATCCATGCCGTGGCCTGCGACCAGTCCGGAAACGCCGGCTCGGACTGTGCGAGCGCCGCTTCGACCTCCGCCCAGCGTTCGTCGGCCGACTCCGATGAACCCTCCCCCTGGTCGTCGGTGCACGGTGTCACCACGCCGATTCTCTTGCCGCGGTAGGTAAGCACAAAGGGCTCCCCGGCGCGCAATCGCTTGATGAAGTCTCCGGTGTGCTGCTTCAACGCCCTTGCCGTGATCACTCCCATCCGCAAAAGGTACACCTCCAAGAGTGAAGTGTCTACTCTGCGGCGGCAGCCCGCGCCTCGACGTCGATGCCGATCTGCCGGAGGTAGTCCATGGCGGCTGCCCTACGGACGCCCGGTGCCGTGGTTCTCGCCTTCGTCTCGGCCGTGCCGGAGCCCTGCGTGCGCCGGTGCGGCGTGGTCGAGCACGTGGGCCATCAGTGAGGGGATACCAGGCTCGTAGCGGACCGGCGGAAGCTGTCCGGGTGGGCGCCACACGAAACCCAGCCGCTGCAGGGCGTTCAGGGCCGCGTGCACCTGCCCCGGCTCCGCGTGCGCGGCGAGGCCGGCAGCGACCGCTGCCTTCAACTCCTCGTAGGTCAGCGTCGGGATCGATCGAAAACGCGCGGCCACGCGCTCGGCAACCGCCAGCCATCCCGATTGATCCAACTCCAGATACCGATCCTCGTAGTAGTCGGTGACCCTGGCAACCACGTCGGGCCGCGCCGCTGCGGCGTGGGCCGCGGTCAGCCGGGTCGCGCCGGTGGCCAGAAGCCGCTTCCACAAGGCCTCGCCCCAGAGTTGGATGAAGTACGGATAGCGCTGACTGTTTTCGACGACCGTGGCGAGGGCGTCGGCGTCGATGCCCTCGGCGTGGGCTGCCAGCGGTTCAACCAGGGCGGCACGGGCGGCCGCGTCGCTCAGCAGGCCGATTCCAAGACGCCCCTCTCCCAAGCGGCTCCAGAAGGAGACGTCCATGGCGCCGAGATGCGCCGCCAAGCCCGGCGTGCCGGCGAGCACCAGCAGGAACGGCGCGTCGGCACGCACCTGTTGACTGGCGTTGAGCAGCGCTCTACCCACCTCCATGTCGAGCGTGTGCGCCTCGTCGAGTAGTGCCGCCAGCGGCTTTCTGCGGCATCGGGCAGTCAACTCCGCCCGCAGGTTCCGCACCCCTCCGGTCGGCGGCGCCCACTCGACCGAGCCGACTGCTGCAACGCCTATCTTCCGCGGCAGCAGCTTCGCTATCCCGGGCGGCGGCGCCAGAGCCTCGATCAGGGCGTCCCGCGTCGGGATGTCGGCTGGGGTCAGTTTAACCACGTCCACGTCCGCTTCATGGTCGCGGCAGGCGCGCTCGAACCAGTTGATGAGCACCGTCTTGCCCGTGCCGCGCGGACCGGTCAGCACGACGTCATGCGGCGGTGACGTGCCGCCGAGCAGGTCGGCCAAGCACTGCGTCAACACACCCTGCTCCCGCTCGCGCCCGGTCAGGGCCGGTGGCGTGGCTCCGGTGCCGGGAGTGAACAGGCGCTGCTGCGTTGTCGGGCCCACGTTATGAGTATAGCACCTTGGAAGCCTAACAAGCCTAACAAGCCTAACAAGCCTAACAAGCCTAACAAGCCTAACAAGCCTAACAAGCCTAACAAGCCTAACAAGCCTAACAAGCCTAACAAGCCTAACAAGCCTAACAAGCCTAACAAGCCTGACAAGCCTAACAAGCCTGACAAGCCTGACAGGAGGACACCGTCCGATGACGGACTACCGGCATTCCCTGCGTTCCACTTCTGCAGGGCCCTGGTTGCGCGCCCGGCGGCGTGCGTGTGCCTACGCCGTCGGCCAGTGAGCCGACGGCATGCGGCGGTGACGTGCGGTGCGACCCCGGCGCGTCGGCCGCGCGACGGGCGCGCGCAAACTCCGATAGACTGGCGGCTCATGCAGAGTCGAGCCACACCGCCAGCCGACGTGTTCAACCTCGGCGTGCTCGGCGTCGCGCAGGCGCTGGGGCTGTCGGCCATGTCGATGATGATCTTCATCGGCGGCATAGTCGGGCGCGGGCTGGCCCCGCGGCCGGCGCTGGCGACGCTGCCCCTGGCGCTTGCCATCATCGGTCTGGCCGCCAACACTGTCCCGGCGGCGCTGTTGGCGCGCCGGCTCGGTCGGCGGCGCGCGTTCGTTATCGGGGCGCTGCTGGCAACCGCGGCGGCACTGGTGCTCGCGCTCGCGGTCAGCCGCGGCAGCTTCGCGCTGTTCTGCGGAGCGGCCGTGGTGCTCGGGATGAACGGCGCGTTCGTGCAGCAGTACCGCTTCGCCGCCGCCGAGAGCGCAACGCCCGAATATGCCGGGCGCGCCGTTGCCTATGTGCTGGTCGGCGGCATGGTGGGCGGCGTACTCGGGCCCGAGGTGGCCAGGCGGAGCCGCCATCTGCTGGAGACCGAATATGCCGGCGGCTTTCTGGTGCTTGCCGCACTGCTGACGCTGTTGGCGCTGGTGGTCAGCCGCCTGCGGGACAACGGCGCTCGCTCCGCCGCGCCACCGCCCCATCGCACGCCGGTCGCAGGCGCGCCACCCGAGGTGCGGTCCGCAGCCGCCTCCCGCCTGTCCGCGCCCGGCTTCGGCGTGGCGGTGCTGGCGGCGGCGGCCGCCTACGCGGTCATGTCGTCGATCATGACCGCCACGCCGCTGCACCTGAACGCTACCGGCTTGTCCCTCGATCGAACCGCCATCATCATCCAGAGCCACGTCATTGCGATGTACCTGCCGTCGCTCGCCAGCGGCTACATCATGGACCGCCTGGGCGTCGCTCGCGTGCTCCTGGTGGGGGTGGCCGGTATGACCGCATCGGTCGTGGTGGGGGTGTATGCGGCGAGCCTCCCGGCGTTCTGGGCCGCACTGGTCCTGCTCGGTCTCGGGTGGAACATGCTGTTTCTCGGCGGCACCGTGCTCCTGGCGCGGAGGGCCGCCGGGGCCGAACGCTTTCGCCTGCAGGCCATAAACGACTTCGGCGTGTTCGGCGCGCAGGCGCTGGCCTCCCTGTCGGCCGGGACCGCGCTGGTCCTGGTGGGGTGGGACGCCCTCAACCTCGCTGCGCTGCCGCTGCTGGCCGCGGTAGCGATCACCGTCCTGGTACGGCGCGCCGCCCTCTCAGGCACCGCCCGGCGACCCGCCGTTGCCTGACCCCCACCCAACGAGCGTGGCGGGGAGCATGCTCGGTCAACGGCGTTCGACCCGACGGCGGTCAAGTCTTGACAAATTCTCCTCGCCGGCGAGAAGACGGCCGTATCGCGGCCGGAAGATCTGTGCAGAAAGGCAGCCGACGTAGCCGGTGAACGGCGCTGCAGGTCGGGGCTACGCGCGCATGCCGCGCACCAGCTTGCCGGGCAGGGCGCCGGTGGGGTGGCCGTCGCGCCAGGTCACCCGGCCTGCCACCACCGTGCAGCGGTAGCCGCGCGCGCCCTGCATCAGGCGCGCGCCGCCGGCCGGCAGGTCGTGCTCGACACGGGGCGGCTCGAAATCGAGCTGCCGCCAGTCGATCACGTTCAGGTCGCCCTTCAGCCCGACCCCGATGCGGCCGCGGTCGTGCAACCCGGCGGCATCGGCGGGGTCCGACGTCAGGCGGCGGATCAGCTCCGCCGGCGGCCAGCGCCCGCGCTGCCGGCCCCAGTAGGTGAGCAGCCAGGTCGGGTAGCCGGCGTCCAGGATGAAGCCGACGTGCGCGCCGCCGTCGCCCAGCCCCATGATGCTGAGCCGATCGGCCAGCAACTCTTCGCACGCGGCCAGCCCGGGCGCCGCGTAGTTCCTGATCGGCGTGTACAGGAAGTCCCTGCCCTCGTTCGCCAGCAACAGGTCGTAGGCCACCTCCGGCGCCGGCCGGGACGTGCGCGCGGCAATGGCCGCCACCGAATCGTGCGCCTCGGGGGTGTAGTTGGGCGGCGTGCCGAACCGGTACATGCGGTCGTAGGAGAGCAGCCGCAGCAGCGGGAAGGTGCTGTCCCTGGCCGGGTCCTCCGCCAGGATCGCGGCGCGCACCGCGGGGTCGCGCAGTCTGGCCACCCGGGCGGGCAGCGGCAGGCCGGCCAGCGCCCGGACCGTGGGGCAACCGGAAAACGGCGTCTGGCTGGCCTGCAGGCCGAGCAGCACGCCGATCGCGCGCGGCGCCACCACCGGGCGAATCGGCACTCCACGCGCCGCCGCCTGCCGGTTGAGGGCGAGGATTGTGCGGTAGTCGTCCGGCTGTTCATGGTACTGGGTGAGCGAGTAGAGCACCGGCCGGCTGCTGCGTTCGGCGATCCGGCTCAGCATCGCGAACTCCTCGGCCGGGTTGGGCTGGATCCACTCGGTGACCACTTCCAGCAGCCCGCGGCCGCCGTCCCGCACCCCCTCGGCCAACCCCTGAAGCTCATCCTCGTAGGCGCGCAGGGTGGGTATGAACTCGCCGTTCAGGCTGCGGTGGCTGGTGGTGCGGCTGGTCGACACTCCGAACGCGCCGGCGCGCACGGCGGCGGCGGTGATCTCCCGCATCCGGGCGATGTCGTCGTCGGTGGCCGGTTCCAGCGCCAGGGCGCGCGCGCCCATCACGTACACGCGCACCGCCGCGTGCGGCAGCAGCGCGCACACGTCGACGTCGCGCGCCTTGCGCT
The DNA here is from genome assembly GCA_965208575.1 of Spirochaetia bacterium. Taxonomy (GTDB): domain Bacteria; phylum Spirochaetota; class Spirochaetia; order SZUA-6; family Bin103; genus Bin103. Next base: position 531,105 of record CBDBOV010000006.1, read on the forward strand.
CGAGCGCGTCCAGGTAGCCGGGGAAGCTCTCCCATTGCCACTCCAGCCCTTCGTGCATCACCGCGCCGGGAATGTCCTCGACGCCCTCCATCAGCTCCACCAGCTTGTCCCGGTCGGCGGGCCGGCACGGCGCGAAGCCCACGCCGCAGTTGCCCATGACCACGGTGGTGACGCCGTGCAGGGCAGAGGGCGCCAGGTGGCTGTCCCAGCACGCCTGGGCGTCGTAGTGGGTGTGGATGTCGACGAACCCGGGCGTCACCAGCATGCCGCCGGCGTCGACCTCCTCCGCGGCCGCGCCCAGGCCGCTGCCCACCGCCGCAATCCTCCCGTCATGCACCGCGACGTCGGCGGCGAACGGCTCGGCCCCGGTGCCGTCCACCACGGTCCCGCCGCGCACGACCAGGTCATAGTGCGCGGACATCGCAGCGTCCCCTACGTTCGGTAGACTTTGCGCTTGTGTTCCTTGCCGCCGCCGTTCCACCTTGCTTCCCAGGAGTCCGGCTTGTGCACGTCCTCGAACGGATACACGTCGACGACCGGTGTGTAGGCGCGCGGGTTCTGGGTGACCGCATGCACAATCGCTTCCGCGATATCTTCCGGCTGCATCAGTTTCTCGGGATAGACATCGTGATTGTCATGCTGCATCTGCGTGTCGACGTTGCCCGGACGAATCAGCACCGCGCGCACGCCGTGCGGACGCCCCTCCTCCTGCGTGATCCCGGTGAGACCCGCCACGCCCCACTTCGCCGAGCCGTACGCCGCCATCTTGTACGGATGGTACTTGCCGGCAAGGGAGGAGACGTTGACGATGTGGCCGCTGCCCTGCGCGCACAGGTGCATGAACACCGCCTGCGTGCACAGGAACACCGCCTTGAGGTTGACGTTGATATGGACGTCCCAGTCCGCCTCGCTGATGTCGGGAATCGCCTTGTGATCGGCGAATCCGGCGTTGTTGACGAGAATGTCCACGCGGCCAAACCGCTCCAGGGCCTGCCGAACCATGGCGTCCACGTCGGACTTGCTGGTCACGTCGGTCCGTACCGGGAGCGCTTCCCGGCCGGCACTGCCAATCTCCCCGGCCAGCGCATCGATCTCCGCGCCGGTGCGCGCCGCGAGCACCACATCCGCCCCCTCGCGAGCAAGGGCAAGGGCGGTGGCTCTCCCGATGCCCCGTCCCGCGCCGGTAACGATCGCAACTTTCCCTTCCAGTCTCACGGTAACCTCCTCCGCTCCGGCAGGCTCACGCCGGCCACGTCAGCCTGTTCGGCGACGGTAGATCATCCCTGCCGGCGGCCATCGGATCAAGCACCTCGTTGGCTGCGCGCTCCCCGCTTGGAGGTTCCGTAGCGGCCGCCGCCGCCGCGCAGGCGGGGGTCGAGCAGGTCGCGCACGGCGTCGCCGAACATGTTGATGCCGTACACGACGATGGTCAGGCACAGGCCCGGCCAGATCGCCAGCCGCGGCGCGATCGTCATGTACTGGCGTCCCTCCCGGCTCAGCATGCCGCCCCAGCTCGGCACTTCCGGCGGCAGCCCGAACCCCAGGAAGCTCAAGCTCGCCTCGGCCACGATGATGGCGCCGATGGTGATAGAGAAGATGATGATGATCGGCGGCATGACGTTGGGCAGCACGTGCCGGATCATGGTGTGCGCGAGCGGGCTGCCCACCGCCTGCGCCGCCCGGAAGTAGTCGTTCTCCTTGATGGCGATCACCGCACCGCGCACCACCCGGGAGTTGGTGACGCCGGAGGAGATGCCGAGCACGAGAATGACCTGCAGCAGACCGCGGCCGGCCAACGACATGATGGTCAGCAGCAGCAGGAGCCCGGGAATCGACATCCACGCGTCGACGAAGCGCTGCACCACGAGGTCGAACTTGCCGCCGACGAACCCGGCGGTGCCGCCGATCACCGCCGCCACCACCACGTGAAAGGTAGTCGCCGTCAGCCCGACGAACAGCGAGATGCGCGCCCCGTGGATCAGGCGGCTCAGGAAGTCGCGGCCGAGCTGGTCGGTGCCGAGCGGATGCTGGCCCGACGGCTCGGCGAGGCGGTTGTCCAGGTTGATCTCGGCGAAGCGAAACGGCGCCAGCGAGTCGGCAAAGATGCTCACCAGGATCAACACCAGCAGGATGAGGGCGCCGAAGGTACCCAGCGGGTGCTCTCTGACCAGTCTCATGGGCCGCATGGCTCACCCATCACGCTAGGCGTAGCGCACCCGCGGGTCGAGGAACCCGTAGAGCAGATCCACCACCAAGTTGATCACCAGCACGCCGGTGGCGAACACCAGGTTGATGCCGGACACCATGGGATAGTCCCGCTCCAGGAGGGCGTCCAGCAGCAGCCGGCCGATGCCCGGCAGGTTGAAGATATTCTCCATGATTACCGAGCCGCCGACCAGGATCGGGAGCTGCAGACCGGTCAGGGTGATTACCGGAATCAGGGCATTCTTGATGGCGTGCCTGAGCACCACGACGCGTTCCCTCAGCCCCTTGGACCAGGCGGTGCGCACGTAGTCCTGCCGGAGCACCTCCAGCATCATGGTACGGGTCATGCGCATGGTGGCGGCGGCGAAGTAGGTGCCCAGAATCAGAGACGGGATGATGAACACGCCGAGATTGCCCAGCAGGTCATCGGACAGGGCGATCATCCGCACCGGCGGAGTCCAGTTCCACCAGATCGCCGGAAACACGGTAACCATCACGCCCAGCCAGAAGTTGGGAGTGGCCAATCCGACGATCGCCACGGTGCGCCCGGCGTAGTCGGCGGCGGTGTTCCGGCGGATCGCGGAGTAGATGCCCACCGGCAGCGCGATCACCAGCCCGATGGCGATTGCCAGCAGGCCCAGCTCGAGCGTGACCGGCAGCCTGCGCAGAATCTGCTCCTCGATGGTCAGTGCGTCGCCGTACAGCGACGAGCCGAGCGTGCCGTGCAGCACCATGCCGCCCACCCAGCGCACGTACTGCACGTGCAGGGGAACGTCCAATCCGAGCGCGCGCATGAGGGCCTCACGCGTGTCGTGGTCGCCCCCGAAGTAGCCGCCGCCGATCCCGATCATGGCATCTATGACGTCGCCGGGTATGAACCGGAGGGCCAGGAACACCAGGATGGTGAGAAAGAACAGCGTCGGGATCAGCAGCAGCAGGCGCCGAATGATGTAGGCTCTCATGAAGTGCGGTACCGGCGGGGCGGCCGTTGGGACGGCGGATGTTGCACCGCCATCCCAACGCGACGATCATCGCAGGTCGCGGTCCACGACGTGCTCAGAATCCCATCGACTTCTTCAGGTCGAGGTCGAGCCACAGACGCGCCACGACCGTGCCGCGGTGCGTGTGTGCCAGCGTAAACTCGCCGTTGTAGCCCTTGACCCACGGCTGGCTGACGTTGAAGTTCGGTGCCTTGCCGGCCCAGATGTAATAGTGGTTGCGCAAAATGACCATGAGTGCTTCCTGCGAAGCCGCCTGCTGCTCCTCTACGGTAGACGCACTCTGCGCGGCCGCCACCAGGGCATCGTACTCCGGGTTGGACACGCCGGCGGGGTTCCATCCCGAGGTCGAGACGTTGTGCGCCAGCGGAGTCAGGATGCCCCACGGATTTCCCAGCGGAGCGGCGGTCATGGTTTCGTGATCATTATTGCGGATCCCATCCGCCCAATCTGCGGTCGGCATCACCTGCAGATCGATGTCGACGCCAATCTCCAGGAGCTGTTCCGCCAGGATCTCGAACTTGCTCACGTCGTACAGATCCCGGACCTCGACGTTGGTCTTGAACCTGATGCCGTCGGCGCCGCGCGGGTAGCCGGCCTCGTCGAGCAAGCGCTCCGCCTCTGCCGGGTCGTGCCGGAAGAATCGCTTGACCTCCTCGGGCCACTCGTCGAACGGGGGCGAATAGCCGACGATGTCGATGGAGGTGTAGGCCTCCGGCGTCGCCCTTCCCCTGCCCTGCCAGTAGCTGTCGTTGATCGCTTCCACGTCAAGCGCCATCTGGATCGCCTGGCGCACTCTAAGGTCGCTGGTCGGCTCCATGGCGAGGTTCATGGCAAGACCTATCCCGCTCTCGTAATACTGGGAGACTTGGGTATCGGGATTGGTCCGCAGCAGATCGTCGAGTACGTCGAGGCTGGCTATCTTCGAGCCGCTAAGCGAACCCAGGTAGTCGATCTGGCCCGACCGGAATGCTGCCACCCGCGTCGACTCCTCCGGCATCACCAGCCAGACGATCTCGTCGATATAGGGCAGGCGGTTGTCCGGGAACTTCTCGTCGAACGCCCAGTAGTTGGGGTTCTTGGTGAACGTCAGGGAGCTGCCCTCGACCCAGTCGACCAGCTCGTAGGGGCCGGTGCCGACCGAGTTGCGCCAATCCAGCAGGTCGCCGTGCTCTTCGATCACCTCCGGCGGCATGATGTGACTGGTGTATTGATAGACGATCGTCCGCTCCGCGGCGAGATTGGGCTCCTTCAACTTGAACACCACCGTGCGGTCGTCGGTGGCCGTTACCGACTCGATGCCGACGTCGTCGAGCTGCGACCACTGCGCCACGAACGGGTTGACTTCGGTGTAGCCGCTGCCCAGGCCCAGGTAGCGGTGCCAGTTGTATTCCACGTCCTTGGCGGTGAGCTCCCGACCGTTCATCGGTGCCTTGTCGTGCCAGTGCACGCCGGAGCGGATGCGCACCGTGTAGGTCACCGGGTCGGTCTGTTCCCAACTCTCGGCCAACTGACCGACGATGGCGAAGTCGGGGACCCACATGCTGTCGAAACTGAGTTTCTGCCGGTCTATCGCCCAGTCCCCGATTGCCAGTTTCTCGTTCGTGAACCACCAGGACGCCTGACCCGGGTGTCCCTGCCCGGGATCGGAGTTGGGCGGCTCGGAGCGCGTGCCGAAGGTGATGGTGCCGCCATACTCGGGCGCGGTCACCATCTCGCCGGTGCTCGGGTCGAGCACCATCTCCTTCTCGGCCGCGGCCGCCTCCTCGCCTTCTCCGGCGGCGAACGTAACGGCAGCCACCAGCGCGAACGCCAGCGGCAGCAACATGAGTCTTGGAGTCATAACGGAACTCCTCCTCGTTTCGGGACGGGAGTGCTTCCCGGAACCCGTGGTTTCGGGCCGGGAACGCCGGCCTTTTCAAGTGGTTCTTGTAGTCGCGCCGCGGGATAGTGCGAGCCGCTACCTCACCAGCGGCGCAGATGGCGGCAGAGCGGTGGATGCGGCTTGGTGAGCGGAAAGAGCGGTCAGTTACCGGGTGCTTGGTTTGTTGCGGAGCAGGACGGAGCAGGACGGAGCGCTGGCGTCTGCAGCGAACGGAACGGCTGCGGCGGGCCGTGCGATCGCGCATCATCCTCGCTTGTCCTCCTCCCAGAGCCATCACTCTACCACACCGCCGGCATCCGTCAAGTACGCGTTTTGCGCACGATACTCTCCCGCCGGCCGAACACCTCGGCTTGAACTACGACAAGCCCCCGGAGCGGTCATCTCTTGTCGGCAGCGCGCGCCTGCACGGTGCAGAAGACGCGTTGCGGCGTAACGTTGAACAGCGGGTCCGGCTGCTCGTTGGCGCGCAACTCGCGGCGGGCGATGGGCAGTCCCGCTCCCCACCTCTGCACGAGGTTGAGGACTCTCATCGCCTCCGCCAGCAGCGGGTTGCGGTAGGCAACGAAGCCCGGCTGTCCGAAGTTCTCCGCCGACACCTCTCCATAGGGACCGCCCGGACTGTTGATTTCTATCCGGTCGTCGTACCAGTACACGTGAATCGGACTGGCCGCACCCTCGTAGCTGCGGTGCATCACCGCGTTGCGAACGAGCTGCCGCAGTGCCCCGATGGCATGGGTGGATGACCGGGTCTCCAGGGCGCCGGAGGTGACGTCGACCGCCGTACGGTTGTGCGAATCGAGCTTGTCTTCGAGGCCTCCGATCAGGGATCCGATTGGGCCGTCGAACAGGCGTTCATCCACGATCGGGCAGTCGAGCGCGGTACCGGAAATGCGCAGGAACTGAACGTAGGCACCCGGCAGGTAGTCGCGCGGGTGCTTGCCCAGGATCAGTATTCCGCAGATCGTGGGCCGTGGATCGTCGGCCGAGGCCAGCATCTTCATGGCCGCAAGCCGCTCGATAGTGCTGCGGTCGTTCTGCTCCAACGTGGCCGCGTCGATCGCCCGCGGCAGGTATTGCTCCTCGAAGTAGCGCAGGTCCAGGTCAGCGAGCCGCGCTCCGGGGGCCGGATGAGCGTCGAATGAGCTCTCGCGGTGGCGGCGCTTCTCATTCAGGATGCGCTCGTCCTGCAAGCTCGCCACCGCTCGCCGCGGCCCCACGCGAATCCAGGTGCGCCCCCGATAGCGAACGGGCGGCGAGTCGGCGGGTCGCACCGTAACGACTGCGACCTCGCGACCTGCCAGAAGGTGTTTGCCGACCGTCAGCGTGGGCGGTGGCACGATGTTGCCGTCGGCCTTGATGTCGGCAAGCTGGCGCAGGAGTGCGTCGGTGATCGGCAGCCCGGTGGGCCGGCCGGCGTCATCCGCCCCCACCAACACGACGCCGGACCGCTGGTGGTCGGGGAGGTCGTTGGCAAACGCGCAGACCGCCTCCCTGATGCCGGTCGGGGCGTCTCCGCGCAGCGACTCCTTGCGCTCTACCAAGTCGGACTCGACATCCTGCAACATGGACTCGAGTTCGGAATCGGAATAGCGGTGCGCCGCGCCCATGATGTGATTGAACGGCTTGCGCCCGCCGTGGTCAACCCAGGCTGACCGCGGCACGCACATGCTATGGTAACGGCCATCATGATTCGAGGCATCCATCACACAGGTTTTTCCACCCCCGACCTCGAGCGCGCGATCGAGTTCTACTCGGGATTGCTTGGCTTCAAGGTGGTCAATCACTTTGAGTGGAATGCTGCCGATGGCTCGGCCAGGTGGGACGGCGGGGAGTGGAAGGTCGGCGCGAAACAGCTCGACGAGATCACCGGGCTCAAGGGTTCGGCAGCCCGGGCGGTGTTTCTGTTGCTTGGCAACGCCTTCATCGAGATATTCGAGTATTCAGCGCCCACCCCGGCACCGGCGCAGCCGGACCGCCCCGTTTGTGACCATGGCGTTACCCACATCGCCCTGATAGTCGACGATGTCCAAGCCGAGTACGACCGCCTGAAGGCGCTCGGGGTACCGTTTCACGCTCCGCCGCGGGAGGATTTTCGGGCCGTGTACGGGCGGGACCCGGATGGCAATGTGTTCGAGTTGATGGAAGTCGAGCCTGGCAGCAAGATCGCGCTGGACGTATAGCGCCCGTAGCTCGCAGTTGCTTGGTCATCGCGACGGACTTGGCGCGGCGCATGCGGGGCGCCTGGGGCTATTCGCCATTGGCATAAGCGATTATCATGATAATTGCCATGTCTGATGGCAATACGATCAGCTCGGATCACTGGATCGGGCGCCGGCTTGAGCTGGAGCGACTGCTCACGCGCCGGTCGGTGTTCCTGTTCGGGCCGCGCCAGACCGGCAAGACCACCTACGTGCGCCGGCAGCTCGGGGACACGGTGGGGTTGACCTTCACGCTGCTCGACCAGGGGCTGTTCACCTCGGTGCTGGCCGACCCGACGCGCATCCGGCGCGAGGTGGAGGCGCGCGGACTGCGCGACACCGTGGTGTGCATCGACGAAATCCAGAAATGCCCGGCGCTGATCGACGAGGTGCAACTGATGATCGAGACGCGCGGCATACGGTTTCTGCTTACCGGATCGAGCGCGCGCGCCCTGCGCCGCAAGGGGGTCAACCTGCTCGGAGGGCGCGGCAGTGACCGCGTCATGCACCCGTTCTCGTGGTGCGAGTTGCGCGAGGCAGGACGATTCTCGCTGGACCGCGCCATCAACCACGGCCTGTTGCCTCCGCACTACCTGTCTGACGACCCGGACGAGGAGCTGGCCTCCTACGTGGACCGATACCTTACCGAGGAAGTCGCGGCGGAGGGCCTGACGCGCAACCTGCCCGGCTTCGCCCGCTTTCTGCAGACCGCTGCCGCCACCAATGCGCAGCTTCTCAACTACTCCAACGTCGCCCGCGACGCGCAGCTCCCGCGGCAGACCGTGGTGCAGTGGTACCGGATCCTGGCCGACACCCTGATCGCGGTCGAACTGCCGCCGTTCACGCGCACCGTCAAGCGCAAGGCGATCGAGACCGCGAAGCTCTACTTCTTCGACACCGGCGTGGTGCGCGCGCTGCGCCGACTGCCGCCGGTCCACGAGGCGTCCGCCGACTTCGGCGAGTTCTTCGAGCACTACGTCCTGCACGAGCTGCGCACCTGGATCGACTACCGCCGCCCGCGCACGCCGCTCGCCTTCTGGCGCTCCCGATCCGGTTACGAGGTGGATTTCATCCTCGACGGGCGGGTCGCCATCGAGGCCAACGCCGCCCGCAGGATCCACGCCAAACACCTGCGCGGCCTGCGCGCACTGGCGGAGGAGGGGCTGGTCGAGCGCTGCATCGTGGTGTGCCGCGAGGAGCGTCCGCGCATCGAGCCCGGTACCACGCGCGACATCGAGATCTGGCCGCTCGAATACTTCCTGGCGGCACTGTGGCGGGACGAGCTCGCATCGTGAGGATACGCCGTTGAGCCACTGCCTGGTCCGATACCCTGCTCCAGGATTTCCGCTCCCCAGCGATCAATCTTTGCTCCGCTCCCGGCGCAGCAAGGCCTCCACCTCCGGAGTCTGGCGCTACCTACCGCCGACGCTATTCGTCGCGAGACTCGGTCGATGCGGACCGGGCAGCGTCCATGACATGTTGACCCGCCACCGGCTCCGGGGTGGAACCGGCGGGATGCGGCGCAAGCCCGGCGCGTCGCCCGGCGGCGGCCAGCGACAGGCAGAGCGCGCGCAGTTGGCTCACGCGGTGCAAGCGAACCGTCACCGCGTGGGCGGACATGTCGACCTTCACTCCGTATCTCCCGTCAGCCGCTCGATGTCGTCCTGGTCCTGCCCGCTGCCGCGCAACCGCTTCAGCGCGACGAGCCCGTCCCGCGACACCGTTGCGATGGCGCCGTGGTCCCATGCGACGCGCCGGCGGGACCGCCACACGCGTTCCAGGGCCGGCGTAACGTGCAGCAGGTCGACCATCAAGACATCCTCCGAATCCGGCTCCGGCTTCACCAACCGGGAGATGGTCACCGTCCCCCCGGAGAGCCTCATGGGCGCCGCCGCAAGGCGATAGCCAAGCTGCCCGAGCACGCCCTCCGCGGTCGGCACCTGATCGGGCGCGATCAGCATGTCGATGTCGATAGTCGCACGTGGGATGCCGTAAATCGCCAATGCCACCCCGCCGCACAGCGCATAGTCCACGCGCGCAAGATCGAGGGCATCGGTAATGGAGCGTAGTTCCGTGAGCAGGTCGGTCACTGTGCGGAATCCTCACCGGCGCGCCGGAATCATGCCACTTTCACTCGACCCGCTCAACGCGGTCGGATTCGGGGCGCCCCACCCGAATACGGTACTTGGCGAACGGTCGACCGCGACCCCGGCATGGCTCTTGTACCTTGACAAGGTATACCTGGGTTCGGTATACAACGCTCGTTGGCGATCCAGAGCTTCTCTGATTCAGCGACAGAACAGTTCTTCATCGGCGGGCAGTTAGGCAAGGCCGTCGGATGGAGAGTCGTTGCCGGTGTGGCTCGGCGAAAGTTGGACATGCTCCACTATGCAGCCGCCATAGGTGACTTGCGATCGCCGCCGGGTAACCGGCTTGAGGCCCTGAAGGGCGACTACGCCGGCTATCACAGCTTGCGCATCAATGATCGCTGGCGAGTTGTCTTTCAGTGGGGTAAGGCGGGTCCGACAGATGTCCGCATTGTCGATTACCACTAGCGGTGACGGAGGGAACATGTTCACACTCGATCGAGAACCGACGGGTCCGGGAGAGATCCTCTCGGAGGAGTTTCTCAAACCGATGAACATTACGCAGAGGCAACTCGCCGAACACATGGGTTGCGACGTGAAGGTGATCAATCGGATCGTCAATGGACGTACGGCAATCAGGGCGGAACTGGCCATCAGATTGGCGAGCGCACTCAATACGTCGCCGGAGTTCTGGCTGAACGCTCAGCAAGCGGTCGACGTCCATAGCGCACGACGCAAGATCCGGGATCTGCCGGAAGCGATACTCATGAGTTGACCGGTTCAGTCAACTCCCAAGCAGTGGCGGCGACCGTGATTGTCGGGTACAGTCTGCGCATGGTCGCTAACGTCGCCAGAGACGCACTCTTTCCGTGGCCGTGGGGCAGAAGCCATGCCGGCTGACGGCGCACCGCCGCTGGCGGGGGTGCGGGTGGTCGATTTCGGCCACTACATCGCGGGGCCGCTGGCCGGCATGCTGCTCGCCGACCAGGGCGCCGAGGTCATCAAGGTCGACCGCCCCGGCACCCGGAGCGCCGGCACCGGCGACCCCGCGGATGCGATGTACAACCGCGGCAAGACGCGGCTGGAGCTGGACCTGAAGAGCGAGGCCGGCCTGGACGCCGCCCGGCGCCTGGTCGCCGCCGCCGACGTGGTGATCGAGAACTTCCGTCCCGGGGTGATGGACCGGCTCGGGCTCGGCGCGCACGTGGTTACCGAGCGGCACCCGCGGCTGATCTACCTGTCGCTGCCGGGATTCGCGTCGACCGACCAGGGCAAGGCCAACATCCGCGCATTCGAAGGGGTCTTGAACGCGGCCTGCGGGCTGTTCACCGACCTCGACTCGACCGGCCGTCTGGTTGGCGCGCCACCGGTGTACACGCCGATCCCGCTGGCCTCCACCTACGGGGCCATTCACGGCGCGCTGGCGGTCACCCTCGCCCTGTTCGCACGCGCGGAGAGCGGACGCGGAGAAGTGATCGAGGTGCCGCTCTTGAGCGCGGCGCTGGCCGCCACCGGCATCCTGCTGTACCGGGTGGCGAAGCAGCCGGTCCGCTACGGCATGCCGATCATGCCGCGCTTCACGGAGCGCTTCCTGGTGCCGCTGCTGCGCGCCTACGTGCGCCTGACCGGCGGCCCCGGCTGGCGCGCCATCCTGCGCCGGCTGGGGCGCATGCACCCCGGCCCGAACGACAGCTACCGCACCAGCGACGGCGGCTGGGTGTACCTGCTCGCCGGCGGCAACTCCAACCACAGCCAGTTCTTCCTGAAGGCAGTGGGCCTCTATGACGAGCTGATCGAGGCCGGCATGGTGGATCGCTACCCGTACGACAACCTGGAACTGACCAACAACGTCCAGGAGTGGACGATGCTGAGCAAGTCGTGGAAGCGGCGCATCCGCAAGCGGCTGGCCAGGCTGTTCGCCGAGCAGCCGGTCGCGCACTGGGCGGAGCTGCTGGACGGCAAGGTACCGTTTTCGCCGCAGCTCACCGCCGACGAGTGGCTGCACGCCCCGGAGACGTTGGCCGGCGGCCTCACGGTCGACGTCGACGATCCGCGCCACGGCACGATGCGGCAGTTGGGGGTGCAGGTTTCGCTGGCCGGGACGGCGGACCGGTGGTTCGACCCTCGCGCCGCCGCCGACGGCGACCCGGAGGCGGTGCTGGGCGAGTGGGCGCAGCCGCCGCCTGACGCCGCCGCGGGGGCCGGGGAGCCGTCCGTGGAGGTGCCGGGCGCGGTTGTTGCCGCGGACGCGGAAGGCGCCGGGGACGCGGGGCGCGCGGCGGCGGCGGCCGGCGAGCCGTCCGTCGTGGCGGCGGACACGGAAAGCGGCGGGCACGCGGAGCGCGCGGCGGCTACCGCGAATCCGGTCGCCGGGGCCGGCGCACCGCACGGTCCCCTGCCGCCGGGCTCGGCGCCGCAAATCCTGCAAGGCGTGCGGGTGCTGGACCTGTCCAACGTGCTGGCCGGCCCGTGCAGCGCGCGCACGCTGGCCGAGTACGGCGCCGACGTGATCAAGATCGACCCGCCCACCACCTACCTCGGCCCGCTACGCTTCTCCTGGTTCCCGATCGAAGTGAGCCAGGGCAAGCGTTCGATGGTGCTGGACCTCAAGACCGAGGAGGGGCGGTCGGTGTTCTGGGATCTGCTGAAGACCGCCGACGTGGTGGTGCACAACTTCCGGCTCGGGGTGGCGGAGCGGCTCGGCATCGACTACGAGAGCGTCAAGCGGCGCAAGCCGGACATTGTCTACCTGAGTTTCACCGCCTACAACGGACCGCGCCCGGGCCCGTGGTCGGCGTGGACCTCGTTCGATCCGGCGGTGCAGGGGGCGACCGGGATCATGCGCCGCTACGGCGGCGACGGCAAGCCGGTGCTGCACGGCTGGGGCTCGTGCATCGACTACATGGCCGGCTATTCCGCCGCCTACGGGCTGGCGCTGGCCCTGTACAAGCGCAGGACCGGTCGCGGCGGCGAGCGGGTGTCAGCCTCCCTGGCGCAGGCGGCGCAACTGGTGCAGGCGCCGTTCATGGTGGCCAGCGAGTCGCACCGCCCGGGCGGCGAGCCGCACGGCCAGCGCGCCCGCGGCGAGCACGCGCTGGCGCGCCTGTACCGGGCGCGCGACGGCTGGCTGTTCGTGCAGGGGCTGCCGTCGGACCTGGCTCGGGTGGCCGCCATCGACGAGCTGGCCGGTTTCCCGCACGGCGAAGCGGGCGACGCTGTGCGCGTCCGGTTCCTGGAACGGGCGATCCGGCGGCGGAAGGTGGCGTTCTGGACCGTGGCGTTCAACCAGGCCGGCCTCGGCTGCCACCGCGTCGACGCGATCGAGGACATCCGCCGCGAGTACGTGCACGAGATGACCGCCGGCAACCTGACGCGCCACTGGGACGACGGGCGCTCCATCTCGGCGGTCAGGATCGCCGACCACCCCGCCGGCAGCCCGGTGGACGTGGTGGCGCCCGCCTACGCCCGCTTTCGCAACACGTCGCTGCGGCTGGGCCGCCCGATGCCGTACATGGGCAGCGACAGCCGCGCCATTCTGCGCGACGCCGGCTACCCGGAGACGCGCATCGACGAGCTGTTGGCTGGCGGCGCGGTCAAACAGCGCTTCCACCGCGACTACCTGCCCGGCTGACGCGCCCGCGGCTCCAGCGCCCCGAAACCGCCGTCTGGCGGCACCGCTCTTGGCCCATCCCGTCCGTCGGTGTCGCGCAAGTCCTCTCCGACGCGCGGCGCGCCGTGGCGCAGTCCCGCCACCCGACGAGGGGGCCGTGGGACTGCGCCGTCGGGCGCGACCAGCCAGACGACAGCGGGTGGGCGCTCGTTCAGAACGCCGCACCCGTGCGGGAGCCGCGTGTCAGTCGAAGGCGGCGACGATCTCCTGTTCGATGCGCTGGATCTCCTCGACGTTGCCGGTCGGGATGTTGCCGAACATGATCTCGTCGACCCCTTCGTCGATCAGCACGCCGATCCGGTCCACCACCTGCTGGCGGCTGCCGACCATGGTGCCCTCGCCCAGTGACCTGGTCAGCGCAGCGCCGGCCTCCTGCGCCGCCGCGTCGTCGCCTACCACGATCGGCATCAGGATGGTGCGCCGGATCTCGGCCGGGTCGCGCCCGACGCGCTCGCAATGGCGCTCCAGCACCGACACCTTGTGGCGGAACATATCCAGCGACACGCCCTGCCCGGCCCAGCCGTCCAGATTGAGCATGTCACCGTACTTGGCCAGGGTGCGCAGGGTGCGCCGCTCACCGGTGCCGCCCACCAGGATCGGAATGTGCGGCTTCTGATAGCAGCCCGGTGACATCTGCAACTGGTCGGCCCAGTAGTAGCGGCCGCGGAAGTCGATCGGACCCTCGGTGGTGAACAGCGTGCGGATCAGCTTGCACGCCTCCTCGAAGCGGTCCGAGCGCTCGCGCATGGTCGGAAACTTCCAGCCGAAGCCGTAGTGCTCGCGCTCGCACCAGGCGGCACCCAGGGAGAGGGTGAACCGCCCCTTGGATGCCTGGTCGAGCGAGGTGGCCATCTTGGCCAGCAGCGCCGGGTTGCGATAGGTATTGCCCAGCACCAGGTGTCCGAGCCGCAGCTTGCTGGTCATGCCGGCGGCGACCGCGGCCATCGTGTAGCCCTCGAACGCCGGCCGATGCTCGCTTGAGCGCTGGCCCTTTGGCCCGCCCCACGGCGGGAAGAAGTGGTCGGCGAACCAGAGGCTGTGCCACGGCCCCGCCTCCATGGCGTTGATCGAGCGCGCAATCTCGTCCCAGGTGACCCCGTAAACGTTGACCTGGATTCCGAACTTCATGTGGTACTCCTCGTCGGGCCGGCTGCCCGCCTCACCGTTTCACGGACGGGACGGACGGTCAACCCTTGCCGGCTCCGCCGGGCGCCGCCGGCTTTGCGCCGGTGACGCCGCGCAGCACGACCATCTTGCGCTCCACGCTGACCGGGTAGGTTTCCACGGCCACGTCCGGCCCGCAATCGGCGGGCTCCACGGCCACCGGGTAGGAGCGCACGCGCACGGCGTGCGGGTTGAAGATGCTGCGCCCCGTGGTCACGTCGAACTCCCAGCCGTGCCACGGGCAGCGCAGGATCTCGCCCTCCCGGCCGTAGCGGAAGGTGCCCGGCGGCGCCGGCAGCGTGGTGCCGGTCAGCGGCCCCTCGCACAGCGGGGCGCCCTGGTGCGGACACACGTTGCGTAGCGCGTAGTAACGCCCGCCGACGTTGAACACGCCGATCGAGCGCGACCCGACCGTGACGATGCGCCGCACGCCGGGCGGCAGCTCGTCCACCGCGCACACCACGAATCCGTCGTTTCGCCGGTCGGCGTCCGCGCCGTCTCGATGCATGCGGCCACCTCCTGCTTGCGCCACCCCGAGCTATACCGGGGCGGCGCCGGTATGATAGGCACGGAGACGCCGATGCCCAACCTGGTGTTGATCGTGGCCGACCGGGCGCGCATGATCCGCCTGCCGGGCGCGGCCCACGCCGGCGCGACCGGACGACTTGGCCGACGACCCGGAGGACGGCAAGTGGCTCATCATGTGAATCACCCGATCATCGACTGCGACGTGCACGTTTACCCGCGCGACCCCGACGAGTTGCGCAAGTACCTCCCGCTGCCGTGGAAGCACTGGTACCGCGGCGAGTCGCGGCCCTTCTACCAGTCCATGCCGCCGCTGCACGGCTCGCGGCAGGACGCGTTTCCGCCCGGCGGCGGGCGCCCCGGCACCGACCCCGACACCCTGCGCCGCCAGTTGATCGACGAATACGGCATCCGGCACGCCATCCTGCTGCCGCGCGTGTTCGCCAACATGTACCCCGACCCCGACTACGCCACCGCGCTGTCGCGCGCATTCAACGACTGGCTGGCCGACACCTGGCTGTCCGCCTACAACGCCGACGGCTGCTTCCGCGGCTCCATCAACGTGGCGCAGCAGGACCCGCAGGCGGCGGCCGCGGAGATCGAGCGCATCGGCGGCCACGAGCACATGGTGCAGGTGATGGTCGACTCCGGGGCACGCGCCCCGCTCGGCCAGCGCCAGTATCACCCGATCTACGAGCAGTGCGAGAAGCAGGGCCTGCCGTTCGCCATCCACCCCGGCACCGACGGCGCCGGCATCAACGCGGCGCCCACGCCCGGCTACCCCACCCACCTGGTGGAGTGGCATACCCTGCTGTCGCTCGGCTTCCAGGCGCACCTGGTCAGCTTCATCACCGAGGGCGTGTTCGAGCGCTACCCCCGCTTCATGGTGGTGCTCGCGGAGGGCGGCGTGGCGTGGCTGGCGCCGCTGATCTGGCGCCTCACCGACCACTGGCGCTCGATGCGCGCCGAGGTGCCGTGGATGGACAAGCCGCCGCTGCACTACCTGCACCGCAACGTGCGCCTCACCACCCAGCCGATGGAGAATCCCGACGACCCGGCCCACCTGGCCGCCCTGCTGCGCAGCATCGACGCGGACCAGGTGCTGATGTACTCCAGCGACTACCCCCACTTCGACTTCGACTCGCCCACCGTGATCGCCCGCCACCTCCCCGCCGACATGCACGACGCCGTATTCCACGCCAACGCCGCCCGCCTCTACCGCCTCCCCCTCCCCGCTTCTACCGCCTGAACGGGAGGCCGAGAGGCAGCATGCCGAACCCGAGACGAAAGAGTCAGGCGACGCGCCGGATGCTGCAGATCTGTCCTTTGGCAGCCGTCATGACCCGGCACGGCACAGGTCGTTGCGCCGCAACAGCCGCCGGTGGCTGTCCTGAAGCTGTCCGCTACGATGCGTGGAGTAGATCCTGCCGTGCGGATTGCCTATGAGTTGTCGGTCTCCGAAGTCCTGGCGTAGGGAAAGGTCGGCATCGAGAATCGCGCACACCGGCGCTACAATCCCAAGGACCTGCGAGTTTCTTCCATGAAGAACCGGCGATAGCTGTTGGGCGCATCCAGGACGTTGCCCTCGCCGTCGATTCGCAGGGTATGGATCCGCACGTCCAGCCGGTTGCGTTCGAAGAACAGAATGGACACGTCGTCCGGTTGTAGCGTCGTCTTCCGGTCGCGGACATCCATCCGCACGCGATCGAGCAGATGGTCGCTGTGGGTCTCCACCACCAACTGGCGATATTGCTTCGCGCTCTGGCAGAAAGAGCTGCCGAGTGCCGCTTGGGCGCTCGGATGGAGATGGACCTCCGGTTGCTGCAATAGCAGCGTTGGAGCGGTCTTCATGCCCCAGTTGCGAAGGATCTCGAATATGACCGGTAGCGCTTGGCTGACACCGTAGCCGACATCGATCAGGTTCCGCCATGGTCCCTTCAGCTTGCCGCTGTACTTACGTACGTGTACTTGAAACGGCTCGCTCTCCCTCCGGCCAAGCTGCTTGATGGAGACCTCGTCGAACAGCCCGGACGACTGTCCGAAGCTCTCCAGCATGGCCTTGAGCCGCTCCCACTCCTTTCGGTCCCGGAAGTAGGCGTCGGCAAGGTACATGGGGATGTAGTCCCCCTCCGCATCAACGCTGGGACGCGCCGGATCGTACGTCCGGCGAGGCTTGGAATGGACCGGGGCGCTGGCGAACGGCCGCGACTCCCGGTAGCTGGGCGGCCTGATATGCCAGGATCCGACGAGCTCGTTCAGGCTTTTTTTCGTCCGCCTCGGTGAACGACGGGGAACCGTTCGGTGGGGACGGTTTGGCGAGAGGTGTCGCTGCCGGGCGCTCGCCAGAGATTGCGAAAGCAATGAGCGAAGCCGCAAATCTGTCTTCCAGCGAAATCGACGTTCTGCGCTCATCCGGCACGCCGAGATCCCAGGCACCGCGCGAATTGCCAACCCGCAAGGAGACCAGTCGATCTTGTCCCCAACACTCTTCAATCCACAGGTCACCGCTCCTGAGCACCTTGCGCACCGGAACCGGCGCCGTCCCATGCCGTCCGAAGGTTGCCGCGAAGTGGAAGTCGCCGAGGTCGAACTCGGCCTCGAATGTTTCGGCGCCGCCACCGCTCCTGCCCCTCTGGTGGGCGATCTCCTCAAAACTGCCCAGGTCATAGGGAGCTTCCTTGAAATCCGGCACCCGGTTGCCGACCGCCACGTCCCACAACGCTCGAATCAAGGCCAGGAAGGATGTCTTGCCGGTGCTATTGTCGCCGACGAGCAGGGTGAGCGGGGCAAGACGCGCGGTCTGGCGCTCGCGAAAGCAACGAAAGTTCCGCACGGTTATCGTTTCGAGTTTCATGGCGGGGTGCTCGATGACCAGTCCTGGGTGGCCATCACGACGCATCATAGCCGAAGCGGCAGGCTAAGGCGATGAAGCCCGACCTTCCGACCTGACCCGCTCGTGAGTGGCTGCTTGACCGTTCGTCAGTCGCGGGAAGTTCGTCCAATCGAGTGATAGACTTTCTCGGCTATCTGCTTGCCTGTGGCCATCTCCCCGCATTCGCTGCCCCGGGTATGATAGGCGCGGAGACGCGGATGCCCAACCTGGTGTTGATCATGTCCGACCAGGCGCGCAAGGACGTGCTGTTCCACGAGCGGTACCCGTTCGCGCGCACCCCGCACATCGACGCGCTGCGCGCCGAGGCGGTGTCGTTCGGCAACTGCTTCGCCAACTACCCGGTGTGCGTGCCGTCGCGTGCCGCGCTGATCACCGGGCGCTACCCGCACCAGTTGGGCGTGCTGCACAACACCCACCGCCTGCCCGCCGGCGAGCAGGACCTGGGCCACCACCTCGCCGCGCACGGCTTCGACTGCGTGAGTTTCGGCAAGACGCACGCCACCAACCGCGGCTTCCGGTCGGTCACCTACGACACCGCGGCCACCGCCAGCACCACCATGAAGCGGGGGTAGCGCTCGAACACGCCCTCGGTGATGAAGCTGAGAGCGGTCCGCGGCCGACGCGGGAGAGGGTGGAGCGCAACCTCGGGGCGGTGTTGGCGGTTACCGGCGACGCAACTATCTCCAACTACGGTGTTCCGGCCTTGCGCGCCTGAACACCGCCGTCCGCTGGCCTTGCTGTTTGTGGTCGGCAATTATCGTGGGGAGGGCTTGAATTGTTGGGCATATGGTGGCCAAGATACGGACATGATACAGGTCACCACTGCGGAGTTGAAAGCTCGGCTCGGCACGTACCTTGGTATGGTGCGCGCAGGAGAGACAATCGACATCACTTCCTACCGTCAGAGTGTTGCCAGGCTCGTGCCGTCCATCGATGAGGAGTTGCTCATCGAAGAGCCGACCGAACCGCCCGAGGCGCTGGCCGGCCTCGGCCGCCTGCCATCCGGACGGTCAATACCGGGAGTAGCCACCCTGCTCGCGGACCGCCGCCGGCGATGACCGTCTACCTGGACACGTCGGTGGTGCTGAGTTGGCTGCTCAACCAGGATCCGTCGATCGAGGGGTGGGGCAACTGGCAGTCCGCATACACCAGCGAGATATGTCGGGTCGAGTTTCACCGCACCATCGACCGTCTTCGTCTGGGCGGCGACCTGGACGATACCGAGCGTGTCTTTGTGCATGAGCGGTTCGCAACGCTCTGGAGATCGGTGTACCGGGTCCGTGTGTCCCGTGCACTCCTCACCCGGACCAGTCAGCCCTTCCCGACGGTGGCCGGCACGTTGGACGCCATTCACCTGACAAGTGCACTCGCCGTCCACGGGAGGCGCAACCGCCGGATCGACCAGTTCCTCACCCACGACGGCCAGTTGGCAACGGCCGCCCGCGCAGTGGGGTTTACCGTCCGTGGCGTGCCGGACGGCGACGGCCCCGCAGCGCAGCGGGTGGCGGGCGATCCATGAGCTTGCGGCGACGCCGACAGCCAGTTCGTCACCCAGCAGTGCCTCGGTTAGGGCCGGGGATCAGTACCGCGCGCACCGGTTCGGCGATCGGTTCGCCGAGCGAGCGGCCCATCAGGGCCAGGTCGCCCTCGTACGGGGACGCCACCAGGGCGGTGTCGTATAATGTCGGTGTTCTTCGAGGCGGCCGCACCGGCAGCCGGGTTGCCAACGAAGGGGGTTCACCGCGTGCCTGCTGAACTGGAGACGATCATCGAGGTGCTGGAGTCGGATTGCGATCGGCTCGGGCATCTGAACCACGTGCAGGCGGTCAGGATGCTGGAGCGTGCGCGCGGCCACTGGTACAGCGCCAACGGCCTGCGCGATGCCGGCCGGAACTACGTCCCGGTGGTGGTCAACATCAACTACGACTATCGCCGCGAGTGCTTTCTCGGCGAGCGCCTGCGCGTCATGACGCGGGGCCAGCGGCTGGGGCGCAAGAGCTTCACCCTCGGCCACGAGATCATCAAGCCGGACGGCTCGATTGCGCTCCAGGGAGCGGCCACGAGCGTGATCATGGACCTGGACTCGCGGGTGATCGTTCCCGTACCCGAGTGCGTGGCCAGGCACCTGCCGGCGCCGGAGGCGGCGGAGTGAGCCAGGCGCGCGGGGCGGCGGCAGCCCTGGACGAACGCGAGTACCTTGCCGCGGTAGCGAAGCTGGTCGAGCACGCCTGGCCCGCCGGTGTGCCGCGCGAGGTCCGCTACCCGCTCGGCGAGATCCCGGTGACCGAGCACCTGCGCCACGCGGCGCGCGCGACACCCGACAAGACCTGCGTCGCCTACTACGGCTATCGGCTCACCTACGCCGAACTCGACGAGGCCAGCGACCGGTTCGCCGCCTTCCTGCAGGCGCGCGGGCTGGTACGCGGAGACCGCGTGGCGGTGCTCCTCTACAACTGCCCGCAGTATTTCATCGTGTTCTACGGCATCCTCAAGCTCGGCTGCGCGCACGTACCGGTGAACCCGATGTTCAAGCTGCACGAGTTGCGCCACCAGCTCGCCGACGCCGACCCCAGGGTCGTGGTGGCGATGGACCGGCTGCATCCGCTGGTCGAGGCGGTGCGGGACGCAACCAACCTGGAGGCGGTGGTCGTCACCCGCTTCGCCGACTACCTCCCGAGCGAGCCCAGCCTGCCGCTGCCGAAGCTGCTGCAGGAGCCGCCGCGCGCCTGTCCCGGCGCCGTCGACCTGCCGGAGCTGCTGGCCAGCCACGGGCCCGACTCTACCTATCCGGCCCCGAGCCTCGACGACCTGGCCAGCATCAACTACACCGGCGGCACCACCGGGATGCCGAAAGGGTGCATGCACACGCAGCGCAACATGCTGCATTCCTGCACCGCGGGCAGGGTAACGTACCTGCGCCCCGGCGCCTCGCCGCGCGACATCCGTACCGTGTCCTACGTGGCGAGCTTCTGGATCTCCGGCCAGCTCCGGCTGGTCGACACGGTGCTGACCGGATCGACGCTCATCTACTTCGCCCGCTGGGACGCCGAAGCCGTGCTGCAGGCGATCGAGCGGTACCGGGCTACCCACCTCGGTGGACCGCTGGACACCATCGTGGAACTGATGGAACGCCCGGACATCGAGCGCCGCGACCTGAGCTCGCTCGAAGTCACCACCTGCACGTCGTTCGTCAAGAAGCTCAACCTCGGCTACCGGCGCCGCTGGCGCGAACTGACCGGGATCACCCTGCACGAGTCGTCGTTCGGGATGACCGAGACCCATACCTGGGACACGTTCACGATGGGAATGCAGGCCGGCGACCTGGACCTGAAGTCCACGCCCATCTTCGTGGGGCTGCCCACCGCCGGCACCCGCTACAAGATCGTCGACCGCGACCGTGGCCGGCTGGTGCCGCTCGGGCAGGAGGGGGAAATCGTGGTGTCCTCGCCGTCGCTCATGAAGGGCTACTGGCGGGATCCCGAGAAGAGTGCCGAGCATATCCGGGACGGGTGGTTTCGCACCGGCGACGTCGGCATGATCGACGAGCGCGGCTACCTGCACTACCTCGGCCGCGACAAGGAAATGCTCAAGGTCAAGGGCATGAACGTGTACCCGTTCGAGCTCGAGAGCCTGCTTGGTCATCACCCGGCGATCGCCGGCAGTGCGGTGGTGGGCCGCGCCGACCGCGAGCGCGGCGAGGTGCCGGTGGCGTTCGTGAAGCTCGCGCCCGGCTGCGAGGCGACCACGGGCGAGGAGATCGGCACCTGGTGCCGCGACAACATGGCGACCTACAAGGTGCCCGAGATCTGTATCGTGGATGAGTTCCCGCTGACGGAGGTCGGCAAGGTGAGCAAGGTCATGCTGCGCCGGCAGTTGGCGGAGGCGGCGGCGGACGGCGCGGCGGCTTCCGCCTACCAAGTGTCGATGTAGGGGCGCTTCTTGCCCGACCGCGGCGCCGGCGGCGGCAGCCGCCGCAGGCTGGCGGCGATCCAGCGGCGGGTGTCGGCGGGGTCGATGACGTCGTCGATGCCGCCGCCGGCTACGGCGTTGACGGCCTTGGCCCGTTCGTAGGCGTCCGCGACCCGGCGCTCGAACTCCACGCGCCGCTGCTCGGGATCCGCGATCGCCGCCAGCTCCCGGCGGTAGCCGAGCTTGACCGCGCCTTCCAGGTTCATGCCGGAGAATTCGGCGGTCGGCCAGGCGACGGTAAAGAACCCGAGCAGCGAGCAGGCGCCGCACATCGCCTGCACGCCGAGCCCGTACGCCTTGCGCACGATCACGCCGAACAGCGGCGTGCTCAGGTTGGCGCCGGTGTTGAACATGCGCGCGCTGTGCCTGACCAGCGCCGTGCGCTCGTGCTCCGGCCCGACCATGATGCCGGGGCAGTCCATCAGGCTCAGCACCGGGAGGTCGAACGCGTCGCACAGTTGCAGGAAGCGCGCGCCCTTGTCGGCGCCGTCGGAATCGATCGCCCCGGCCAGGTGATGCGGGTTGTTGGCGAGCACCCCCATGGGGCGGCCCTCGACCCGGATCAGTGCGGTGATGATGCCGACGCCGAACCGCTCGCGCAGCTCCAGGACCGAGCCGCGGTCGGCGATGGTGTCGATCACCGCGCGCATGTCGTACAGGCGCAGCCGGTTGTCCGGCACCACGTGGCGCAGGCGGCGCTGGTCGTGGCTGTCCCAGTCATCGAGCGCGCCCTGGAAATAGGAGAGGTAGCGCTTGGCCACGTCGACGGCGCTCGCCTCGTCCTCGACCAGGATGTCGACCACGCCGTTGGCGACCTGGAACGACATCGGCCCCACCTCCTCCGGCGTATAGACCCCCAGGCCGCCGCCCTCGATCATCGCCGGCCCGCCCATCCCGATGGTCGAATTCCGGGTCGCGATGATGACGTCGCAGCAGGCCAGCAGCGCGGTGTTGCCGGCAAAGCAGCGCCCGTTGTTGATGCCGACCAGCGGCACCAGGCCGCTGAGTTGCGAGAACTGCATGAAGGTGGAAGTGTCCATGGCCACCCGCGGCCCCACGTAGTCGTCGCCGGGGCGGCCGCCGCCGCCCTCGGTGAACACCACCACCGGCAGCCGGTAGCGCGTCGCCAGTTCGTACATCCGGTCCTGCTTGTAGTGGTTGCGGCGGCCCTGGGTGCCGGCCAGCACGGTGTAGTCGTAGGCGACCACGATCGCGCGGGAGTGGCGGTCGGCGAACTGGTCGCCGTTGATCGACGCCGTACCGACGACCAGGCCGTCGCCCGGCGTCTTCTCGCGCAGCCCCTGGTCGTCGTTGCGCTGGTGCTGCTGCGCGACCACCAGCGGCCAGTACTCCTGGAACGAGCCAGGGTCGACGAGCTGGGCGATGTTGCGGCGCGCCATGCGGAACCCGCGCTGCCGCCGCTTGGCAACCGCTTGCGGCCGGTTCTCGTCCAGCGTGTAGGCGTGCCGGTCGATCGCTTCCTGCAGGTCGGGACGGATGTGGTCGAGGTCGATCGACGATGCGGCGGCGGCGCTGCGTTGCCCCAGGTCGGCCGGTTCGACGTACACCAGCGGGTGTCCCTCGGCCACGACGTCACCAACGCGCACCGCGATGCCGCGCACGTGGCCCGCGGCCTCGGCCTCGACGAAGTGCTGCATCTTCATCGCTTCCACGACGACCAGTTCCCGGCCGGCGTGCACGG
The DNA here is from genome assembly GCA_965208575.1 of Spirochaetia bacterium. Taxonomy (GTDB): domain Bacteria; phylum Spirochaetota; class Spirochaetia; order SZUA-6; family Bin103; genus Bin103. Next base: position 554,401 of record CBDBOV010000006.1, read on the forward strand.
CATCGCCCACCGCCACCAGCACGCTGACGACGGTGCCCTGGATGGGAGCCGGCAGCGCGACCGAGCCGTCCGGGGCGGTCAGGGGCTTGGCCGTGTCGTCCCTACCGGCCTGGACCGCGGGATCGCCGTCCCCGGCCGCGCGGGCGTGGGCGAACACCGCCAGCGGATCGGTGCTGACCGGGTTCGCACCGCCGACGGGGGCCGCCCCGGCTGCGCCGGCGTGCGCGAACCCTGCCGGCGGATCGGTGCCGCCGGCCTGCGCGCCGCCCGCGGGGGCCGCCCCGGCCGCGCCGGCGTGGGAGAATACTGCCAGCGGATCGGTGCTCACGGTGTGTTCGCCGGCGGCGGGGGCGGTGCCGGCGAACGGCGGCCGGCGCGGGTCGGCTCGGGGCGCCGCGAGGTCGGACAGGTGGTCGTCGACGAACCTCGTGTACAGACGGCCGGCGCGGAAGTCCGGGTGGTCGATGAGGTTCCGCAGGAACGGGATGTTGGTCGCCACGCCCGCCAGGCGGAACTCGCCCAGTGCCCGTGACGTGCGCCGCACCGCGTCCTCGAAGTTCGGCGACGGCGAGTGGCCGACCACCTTGGCCAGCAGCGAGTCGAACGCGGGGTTGGTGGTATAGCCGGCGTAGCCGTAGGTGTCGGTGCGCACCCCGGGCCCGGTCGGCGGTTCGAACGCGGTGATGGTTCCCGCCGCGGGCCGCACCCGGCCGTCGGCGCCAAGGGTCTCCAGGTTCACGCGTGCCTGGATCGCGAAGCCGCGCGGGGCGGGGATCTGCTCCTGCGCGAGCCCGAGCTCCGCCAGCGACCGGCCGCCGGCGATGCCGAGCTGCGCCTGCACCAGGTCGAGGCCGGTGACCGCCTCGGTAACCGTGTGCTCCACCTGCAGCCGCGGGTTGGCCTCGACAAAGTAGAACGCGGCAGCGTCGCCGGAGTCATCGCCCGAGTCGTTTGCGTCCACCAGGAACTCGAATGTCCCGAGGCCGCGGTAACCGGCCGCGGACGCCACGCGCTTGGCCGCGTCGATGATGCGCGCGCGCAACGCGCCGGGCAGGCCGGGCGCCGGGGCGATCTCGACCAGCTTCTGGTGGCGCCGCTGCGCGCTGCATTCGCGCTCGCCGACCTGCACCACCTCGGTGCCGTCACCGACGATCTGCACCTCCACGTGGCGCGCCCTGGTGACCATCCGCTCCACGTACAGCGTCCCGTCGCCGAACGCCGCCTGCGCCTCGGAGCGGCACCGTTCGAAGGCGGCTGCAACCTGGTCCGCGCTCGACACGGCGCGGGTGCCGCGCCCGCCGCCGCCGGCCACCGCCTTGATCATCATCGCGGAGCCGGCGGGAAGTGCCTCGAAAAAGGCGGCCGCCTGGCCGGCGCTGGTCGCTGCGCTGGTGCCGGGCAGCACCGGAACGTCGTGCGCGGCCGCCGCGGCCCGCGCCCGCAGCTTGTCGCCGAACAGCTCCAGCGTGTCGACCGCCGGCCCCACGAAGCGCAGCCCGCCCTCCTCGCAGGCGCGCGCGAAGGCGGCGCTCTCGGCCAGGAACCCGTAGCCGGGGTGGATCGCGTCGCAGCCGGCCGCGCGCGCGAGCCGCACGATCGCGGTGCCGTCCAGGTAGGCGGGTACGCCGCGCCCGGACAGCGGCAGCGCCTCGTCGGCCGCCTGGACGTGCAGCGACGCCGCGTCGTCCTGCGAGTGGATGGCGACGGTGGCGATGCCGAGGTCGGCGGCGGCGCGCGCCACGCGCACCGCGACCTCGCCGCGGTTCGCGATCAGGAGCTTGCGCAGCGCCACTACCTGCCCTGCCAACGGGGCGGCCGCTTCTCGGCGAACGCCCGCGGTCCCTCGATGTAGTCCTCGCTGCCCCGCATCGCCTCGACCGAGTCGTACCGGCGCCGCATCGCCTCCTCGAGCGAGGGCGTGTCGAGGCTCCGGTACACCACGTCCTTGGATGCGCGGATCGACAGCGGCGCGCAGGCGCAGATCATCTGCGCCCAGCGGTTCGCCTCGCTCAGGATCTCGGCGTCGGGAACCACCGCGGTGACGAAGCCGAGATCGTAGCCCTCCTCCGCGGGTACGTGGCGGCCGGTGAGAATCATGCCGAGGGCGCGCTTGGTGCCGATCTCGCGAGGCAGACGCTGCATGCCGCCGGCGACGGCGGCCAGGCCCACCGTCGCCTCCGGCAGCGCGAACAGGGCGCTGCGCGCGGCGATGATCAGGTCGCAGGCGAGCGCGATCTCGAAACCACCGCCCATGCACACGCCGTTGACGGCGGCGATAATCGGCTTGGTCAGGTCGAAGCGGGAGGTCAGGCCGCCGAATCCTCGCGGCGTGGGCACGCGCCGTCCGCCTTCAGCCTGGTAGCGCAGGTCGTTGCCGGCGCAGAAGCCGCGGCCCTCCCCGGTGATGATCGCTACCCTGGCGTCGTCGTTGGCGGCGAAGTCGTCGAACACACGGCCGAGCTCGGCGTTGGCGGGCGGATGCAGCGCGTTGAGGCGCTCCGGTCGCGTGATCGTCACGGTCATGACGTGCCCGGACAGGTCGACCCGGCAGAATTCTGGCATGGCGGTCCCTCCTTGGGGGAAAGTGTCTGGCGTCCTCGCCATCATATCTGTCTCGCCCCTCCCGGTCACAAGTGGAGGTCTCCGCGCGGACGTTGATCGCCCCGGAGCGGGTCGGCTACCCTGCTCGGGCCGCTTCCGAACGGGAGCGCACAGGAGGCTGCACATGACCACGCGCGCGGCGATTCAGGCCGAGCCCGGCGGACCGCTGATCATCGACGAGTTGGCGCTGCCCGACCCGGGCGCCGACCAGGTGGCGGTCAAGCTGTTGTCCAGCGGCATCTGCCACTCGCAGCTCCACGGCATGGCCAACGCCACCCGTCCGCGGCCGATGCTGCTCGGCCACGAGGGCACCGGCGTCGTCGTGCAGGCGGGAACGGAGGTGAGCCACGTGCGCGAGGGCGATCACGTGATCGTGACCTGGGTAACCCGAACCCCGCTGACGGTGCCGCAGGCCGCGGTGCCGCCGGTCGCCTTCGAGTACCGCGGGCAGCCGGTGTTCTACAACCACGTGCATACCTGGAGTGAGCACGTCGTCGCCGTGGCCGAGCGCGTGGTCGGTATCGCGCCGGACGTTCCCACCGACGTGAGCTGCATCGTCGGCTGCGCGGTGCTCACCGGGGCGGGCGCCGTGCTGTATACGGCCGGGGTGCGGCCCGGCGACTCGGTGGCGGTGTTCGGAGTCGGCGGCGTGGGGCTGTCGGCGCTGCGCATGGCGGCGCTCCTGGAAGCGCATCCGGTGATCGCCGTGGACCTGCGCGACGACAAGCTGCAGTTCGCCCGCCGCTTTGGAGCGACCCACACCGTGAACGCCGGCCAGGCGGATCCGGTCGAGGCGATAAAGGACCTCACCGGCGGCGGGGTCGACTACGCCTTCGACACGATCGGGGTGCGGGCGACCACCGAGCAGATTCTCGACGCGACCCGTCCCGGCTGGATCGGCGCGCACAGCCACGGCGGCATGGCCGTCCTGGTCGGCGTGCCGCCGGCCGAGATGACCCTCGACCCGCGCAAGTTCATGATGCACCAGCGTCGCTACATGGGCAGCCACGGCGCGTCGATCCCGGAGCGCGACTTCCCGATGTATCTGCGCCTGCACGCGGAGGGCAAGTTTCCCCTGGACGAACTGGTGACCGACCGCTACCGCCTCGACCATATCAACGAAGCCTGCGCGGCCCTGCGCGCCGGCGACATCATGGGCCGCGCCATCATCGAATACGACTGACCCAGGACCTGCCTCAACGTACCGAAGCGCATCTACCCCTCGCCCCACGCGTGGGGCGGCGGCGTATGCCGTCAAGCGTGTCACGATCCCGGAGCGGCGCGCCGAACCAGAATATTACCTTTTGCATGATACTTTTTGTATGATACAATTCGACCCATGAAGCAGTTCGTGTTCGATCGGTTGGTCGACCCTGAGAACATCTGCAACCTGCAGCGTGAGCGGCAGGTGCTCGGCGATGCGGTCGCGCGCGGATACCGCTTGGTCGTGTACGGCCCGCGCAACTACGGCAAGACCTCGGTGGTGCGCAACATCACCATCGAGGAGTTCCGCCGCAACCGGGGGCGCCGCTTCGTGCTGTTTGCCGATCTGCTCGGGGTGCGTTCCATGCAATCCCTGACCCGGCGGCTCACCACCAGCCTGCAGCGCTCGTTCGCCGCCTCGTTCCCGGTCAGGAGTCTGCTGGAGAACGCGTCGCGGTTCCTCGGGGCACTGCGGCCGGAAATTGCGCTCGACCCGCAGACCGGGAGCCCGAGCCTGTCGTTTCAGACCCGCCAGCGGGAGTCGGCCCGCGACCTGCAGACACTCTGGGAACACATCGCCGGCATCACCGAGGAGCTCGACTCGCTCATCGTGCTCGACGAGTTTCAGGACGTGGCGTTCATCGACGAAGCGCCCGCGCAGTTGCGCTCCTGCCTGGAAGGGCTGGGCGCGACGCCCATTCTGCTGCTCGGCTCCAAGCGCCACATGCTCGCCGACCTGTTCGCCGCGCCGGGCGCCCCGCTGGGTGCTTGGGGGTCCGACCTGGAGTTCCGCCCGATCCCCCACGACGAGTACCACCGGTACATGGAAGAACGGTTCAGCCCGCGCCGCCTGACGATCTCGCGCAAGGTGGCGGCCGCCCTGCAGGACGAAATGCAGCGCGTACCGGAGGCGATCAACCGACTGTGCGCCCAGTTGCTGGAGTTGCACCATGCCACCGAGATTGACCAAGCCATGGTGCGGGCCGCGCTGGTGAAGCTGCTGGAGAACCGGGAGGGACGGTTCGCGGCCTACCTGTCGGCGTTCTCCGCTAACGACGAGAGCGTCCTGACCGAGATCGCCCGCCGCGAGACGGTTGCGCATCCGCAATCCAAGGGCTTTCTCGCGAGCGTCGGGCTGTCCAACCGCACGGTGGCGCTGGCGGTCAGGCGGCTGTGTGACCGCGGCGTGATCGAGCAGGTCGCGGGCAGCTACCGGGTCGCCGATCCCCTGCTCGCCGCCTACCTCCGCCGCTACCGATAGCCGCCCAGATCGCTCACCAGGCAGCACCGGCACGTTTGCCCGGCGTACACCCGACAGGCCGGCGATTCGGCCCCCTGGTCTCGGTGTCGAGCGTGCCCGAGGCTGCGCGCATAGCCTTTCTCGATCAGTTGGTCGCGCCTGGTCATTACCTATCCCACTAGCGGTTGGAGGTTGAGGGCTGGAAGGCGGCGGCGCGTTCGTCGCGGGTGGTGGGGGCGAGCTCGGTGGCGGGGTCGCCGGCGATGCGGGTGGCCTGCAGCACGCGCGGCTGCGACCGGTCGTAGGGCCGCGCCCGGTGTAGCACGCAGCGGTTGTCCCACACCAAGAGGTCGCCGGGCTGCCAGCGGTGGGTATACACCCGCGGCGGCCGGCACGCGCGCCGCAGCAGGTCTTCGACCAGCGCCTGCGCGTCGGCATCGTCCATGCCGGGGATGCGGTAGATGTGGCGCGCGATCTGCAGCGCCTTGCGCCCGGTGACGGGATGGGGCTTGACCAGCGGGCGGATCGGCGCGCCCTTGTCGTGGTAGCCGTAGCCGGCGCCGGTTTCCACCTGGTGGCCGATCCTGGCCTGCGACGCGTACAGGGAGTGATACGCCGACAGGCCGGCGAGCCGGTCCCTGGTCGCGGCGTCCAGGTCGTCCCAGGCGGCGCGCATGTCGGCGAACTCGGTTTCGCCGCCGCTGGCCGGCACCTCGAGGGCGGACAGCAGCCCCGCCTTGGCGGAGAGCGGCATGTAGGTGCTGTCCATGTGCCAGCCCTCGTTGCCGCGCAGCGTCTTGAAGCGGAAGTCGTCCGGCTGCAGCAGCGAGCCGTCCAGGTTCTTGTTGCTGAACAGCGGCGCTTCGATATTGTCCTCGCGCAGCATCTCGATGTCGCCGAACCGCTTGCCGAACGCGACCTGCGCGGAGGCGCGCAGATGCTGCCCCGGGAACACCAGCACCGCGTACTCCAGGAACGCCTCCTCCACCGCGCGCCACTCCTCGCCGCCGAGGCGGTTCAGGTCGACGCCGGTGATCACCGCGCCCAGGGTCGTCCCCTCGACCGGCTCGATGGTGGCTCTCATCAGGTCACCTCTCGATCATGGTCATCCATGCGACAGTCAAGGTCAAGCGTGGCGCTGCTCGTAGCGGCGCTCGATCCAGCGCAACAGGCTGGCGCAGGCGAGGGTGATCACCACGTACAGCACCGCCGCCGTGTTGAACGGCGCGAACGGCAGGAAGCTGGCGGACTGGAACTCGCGCATGCGCTGGGTCACGTCGCGCACCGACAGGATCGACAGCAGCGAGGTGTCCTTGATCATGGCGACGAACTCGTTGCCGAGCGGCGGCAGCACGATGCGCAGCGCCTGCGGCAGGATGATCAGCCGGGCGGTCTGCCACCGCGACAGCCCCAGGGTCTGTGCCGCCTCCACCTGCCCCCTGGGGACCGCCTCTATTCCGGAGCGGAAGATCTCGGCCATGTAGGCGGAGTAGCCGAGGGCAATCGCGATCACGCCGCGCGTGAAGTTGGGCAGGTCGATGCCGCCGCCGGTGGCATCCTTGACGGCGCCGGCGAGCGGCAGGCCGATGTACAGGATGATCACCAGCATCGGGATGCCGCGAATGGTGTCGACGAAGAACTCGGCGCCCACCGCCAGCGGGTGCAGCCCGTGCAGGGCGCCGCCGACGGTCAGGATGAGCAGCAGCAGGCCGATCACCGAGAACGCCAACGCGGCGTTGCGTACGCGCTCCGGCAGGAAGCGGGTTCCCCAGATCACCGGATAGCGTCCGTCGTGCGCGGCGACCGGCACGAACGCCCCCGACACGCTGTCCACGGTCTCGATCTGCTCCAGCGCGGTCGCCACGTCGGGCGCACTGCGAATGCGCAACGACTCGCCGTTCCCGCCGTCGTATTCGCCGAAGCGGATCACGTCGGCGACCGCCTGCGGCGTGCCCTTGACGATCGCGATGCGCGCCTCGGTGGAGCCGACCATTACGTACTCGACCCGCGGCTGGGCCCAGAACAACGCCGCCGCCGCCAGCAGCAGCAGGCTGATCGCACCGTGCACCGGAATCGTGTGGCGGGCACTGCGCAGCCGCTGCAGCCCGGTCCAGGTCAGGCCGAGCACCGCCGCCAGCAGGTAGGCGAACACCGCGGCCCGGAAGGTCACGGCGATCCCGGTGGCGAAACCCCAGTGGCTGACGAACACGAGGTGAAACAGTGCGAGGCCGGAGACCGCCTCGAATCCCCGGATGCAGAAGCGGCGCAGCGTGCCGGCCGTCCATGCCGCGGCCAGCGTGAAGGCCAGGAACAGGAGTCCGTAGACCGCCACGCCGACCCGGAACCGCTGCGTCACCAGCGGCAGCACCTCCGCCTTCAGCGTCCATGGGCGCGCGGAGCGGTCGACCAACGCGGAGGCGGCGGGGTCGAGCGAGTGGAACAGCACCGACTGCACGAACGGGTCGGTGAGTTGCGGCCACGCCAGGATCGGCACGATCACCAGCGCATGGATCGGCAGCGCGAGGCGCGCGGCCGCCGCAAGCCAGGGCGGCGCCGCATCGCCCATCGCCCAGCGGCGCGCGGCCAGGAAACCCGACGCGAACAGGGCGAGCAGCAGCAGGAAGCCGAGCAGCAGCGCGGGTGCCCCCGGCTCGATGCCGACGATCGCCTTCAGCGAGCGCAGGTACTTGCTCGACGAGGCGAACAGGAACACCAGGATCGGCGCCGCCGCCAGCAGCACCAGGTTGCTCGGGCGGATTCGCTTCAGGATCACGCGTTCCCCTCACCCGCCGGCGCGCCGGCGACCGTACCGGACAGTTCCGAAAGCAAGCCCGTCATCTGCACGCGCCAGGCGGGCCCGCCTGGTCCGGCAGAGCCGGCACCGGATCCGGCCCATCCAGCACGCCGGCGGCGCACCTACCACGCCCTGGGGCCCCCAACAGGGCCGCTCGTGCGCCCGCCAAGCCCGATAGCGCGTCCATCGAGTCCGGAACCTCGTCCACCAAGCACGGCGGCGCGTCCGGTAGGGCCGGCCGATCCGGCAGAGCCGGCGGATCCGCCGGGACAGCCCGGGTCAGTCGCTCCAGTACTTGGCGATCAGTTCGTCGAGGGTGCCGTCTGCCTTGATCGCCGCGAGGCCCTCGTTGAAGGCGTCGACCATCGGATCGCCCTCCTGGAACACGATGCCGAGCGGATCGGCCTGCAGGCCGGTGACCCCCATGGTGAGCTCGCCTGCGAATTCCTGCTCGTAAGCGGCCCCCGAGGTGCCGTCGATCACCACGCCGTCCACGTCGCCGTTCTGCAACGCCAGGATCGCCCCGGCGAACGCGTCGTACAGGCTCACGTTCTCGCGCCCGACCAGCTCCTCCGCCAACTGGGCGTTGGTGGTGGCGGTCTGTGCGGCCAGCTTGCGGCCTCCCGCCGTGAAGTCTTCCGCGGTCAGTTCGGCATCCTCCACCCGGACCAGGATCGCCTGGCTCACGACCAGGTACGGGTCGGAGAAGTCCATCGATTCATCGCGCTCGGCGGTAATCGACACGCCCGACACCACCAGGTCGAATTCGCCCTGCTGCAGGGCGGCGAAGATCCCGTCCCAGGCGGTGTTCACGAACTGCAAGACGCAGTTGATGCGCTCACACACCGCGGTCAACATGTCGATGTCGAAACCGACGATCTCGCCGGTCGCCTCGTCGACGGTCTCCATCGGCGGGTAGGTGGCGTCCGTCCCCACCTTGAGCACCCTGCCCTCCAGGTCGGCGGCACCCACGCCCACCGCCAGCACCGCGAGCAAGCCCGCCGCGGCCACCAGTGTTCTGAACATCACTGAACCTCCTGCCGCCGGAGCCCTTGTCCGGCAGCCATTGCATACTGGACGGTCGCGATGCGCATGGGCAAGCGCCACACGCTCGCCTCCGGAGACGTACGCTCGTCCTGAACTCCGGCGACGCACATACGCAAGCAGCCGGCACAACACAGCCCGGCGGACGCGGTCGACGAATGGTCGCGGCCGATACCGGATGGACATTCAAGAACTGACGGAGTCGCAAAGAAATTATCCGGAGTTGACAGATACTCGCCAATCCATGCTTAGTGTCAGCGGGCGGGAAAGCCCGCCTGACGCCCCCTTGCCGAGGAGTCGATGAATCACGATAGCAGAGCAGAAGAGGCGCCGGGCACCGGCACCGGCGAACAAACGGGCCACGACCTGACCATGGCGCCCGAGGTGATGCTCGATCTGGCCCGCAGAACGGCGGAGCTGCTGGTGGAACGTATCAAGGGCCTGCCCGGCGAGCCTGCCTGGGACGGAGAGTTCAAGCAGGCGCTCGACCACCAGTTGATGGCCGGCCCCCCCGAGGAGGGTCGGGCGCCGGTCGAGGTGATCGAGCAGGCGGCACGGGAGATTCTTCCGTTCGCGACGCGGTTGGACCACCCGCGATGCTTCGGGTTCGTCCCGTCGTCGCCCACCTGGCCCGGTGTGCTGGCCGACTTCATGGCCTCCGCATTCAACATCAATGCCTGCACCTGGCTGGTCGCGAGCGGGCCGAGCCAGGTCGAGCTGGTGGTAGTCGACTGGTTTCGCCGCTGGCTCGGCTATCCGGAGGGAGCGGGCGGTCTGTTGACGAGCGGGGGCTCGGCGGCCAGCGTCGACGCCTTCGTGGCGGCACGCGACGCGGCCGGCCACCCCGAGCGCGCAACCGTGTACATGAGCGACCAGAGCCACAGCTCGCAGGTCAAGGCGGCCAGGATCGTCGGCGTCCGGCCCGACCGCATCCGCCTGCTGCCGAGCGATGAGCAGTTCCGCCTGGACCTGGGACTGCTGGCGCGCGCCGTGGCCGACGACCGCGCCGCGGGGTTCAATCCGATTGCGATATGCGCCAATGCCGGGACCGCCAGCACGGGAGCAATCGATCCGTTGCCGGCGCTGGCGGACTTCTGCGAGGCGGAAGGGATCTGGCTGCACGTCGACGCCGCCTACGGCGGCTTCGCGGCGGTGACCGAGCGCGGCAGGCGGCTCCTGCGCGGGATCGGGCGCGCCGACTCCGTCGGGCTGGACCCGCACAAGTGGTTGTTTCAGCCGTACGAGGCGGGCGCGCTGCTGGTAAAGGACGTGCGCACCCTCGAACACGCGTTCGAGGTGCACCACGACATCCTCCAGGACACGGTATGGGGCGCGAACCACCCGAACATCTCCGATCGCAACCTGCAACTGAGCCGCTCGTTCCGCGCCCTGAAGGTGTGGATGTCGATCCAGACCTTCGGCATGGCGGCGTTCCGGCGCGCCGTGTCCGGCGGGATGGAACTGGCCGCGCGTGCCGAGGAGTACGTCCGGGAGAGCCAGACTCTGGAACTCTCGACGCCGGTCTCCCTGGGCATCGTATGCTTCCGGATCAACCCGTCGGGCGCCGGCCTGGACGAGGAGGTCGTGGAGCAGATCAACCGCAAGGTGCTCGCCCGCATCTTCTGGGAAGACCGGGCGTTCCTGTCGTCGACGCTGGTGCACGGGACGTTCGCGCTCAGGCTCTGCATCATCAACCACACCACGACCTGGGCCGACGTTCGGGAGACCCTGGAGGCCGCCGAACGGTTCGGGATGCAGGAATCTGCTTCGTCGACGGCGCCGCGATAGCGCCCCGAAATCGCCGCCGGCGGCGACGCTTCCGGCCCAACCGGCCTACCTGGACCGGGCAAGTGCCGGCTGAACAGCACGGCGGGGAGTGCGGGGGAGCGCGCCCCTTCCGCCGCGGACGGCAGCACCCGCATGCCGCGGGCGCACGCGGCAACGGGCGGCGTTGGCCACTGACCGCCCGGAAGCCGCCCGCCGTTTGGCGGCACGGTCTCCGGGCGGGCGCGGGAATGCGGGCTACATGCCGGCGTGCTTGGCGCGCGCCTCGGCGAGCACTTCCTCGCCGCCGGCGCGCATCCACTGCTTCACGTAGGTGTTCCAGTCGCCGTCGGTGTCGGCGTCGCCGGTGATCGCCTTCCACATGTACTCTTCGCGGATGCGCGACATGTCGGCGCGGTACTGGTTCTGGGAGTCCAGCACCCAGCCGTGGCCGAGCGCCGGGCTGATGATATTGTAGCCCTTCTGGCGTTCCGCCATCGCCAGGGCGTCGCTGCCGAACGAGGCGGTGAACATCCAGCCGTAGCGGATGTTGGTCAGGAAGTACTTCACGCCCAGATCGCCCTGCGCCTCCATGCTTTGCGCGGCCGGCAGGAACTGGCGCATGCCCTCCTCGTCGAACTCGAAGTGCTCGCCCTCGATGCCGGACCAGATCAGGTTGTGGTAGAACGGCTCGGCGATCTGCAGGTCGATCACCCCGAGGATCTTCTCCAGCACCAGGTCGCTGGCGTCCTTGCCGATGACGTGGTAGGTCCACAACGGAGCACGCAGCTCCCAGGTCGGCTCGTAGCCGGCGGCGGTCAGCTCGCCCACGTACTCCACCGTCGCACCCGGATCCTTCTCGAACAGGTTCGGGAACCAGGTGCCGGGCCGGTACTTGGGCAGCACGTAGGTCCAGGTGTCGCCGGCGAAGCCCACCTTGCCGTCCTGGAACAGCGATCCGACCGCCAGCTTGTCCGGCAGCGTGATGTCGGGATGGATCACGCCCGCCTCCCACAGCCCGTTCATCCAGCGCAGGAAGTCGCGCCACCCGTCGGTGACCTCGAAGAAGGTGATCTCGCCGGTGGCGGGATTGAGGTAGGGCCGCTCGATGTGCTCGTAGCCGAACGCCGCCACGAAGGTGCGCAGGTTGTTGCCCCAGTTGCCGGCGGAGGTCGCCGACGTGGCCATGCCCCAGGTGTCCTTCTGGCCGTTGCCGTCGGGATCGTCGTAGGTGAACCGGCGCGCCACCTCGGCGAACTCCTCCACCGTGGTGGGGACCGAAGCGCCGAGCGCCTCCAGCCAGTCGCCGCGCACCACGACCTGGTGCTTGATCTCGGCGCCGCCGTTGGGCACCGCCCACAGCGTCTCGGTGTCCTGGTTCCAGGACGGGAAGTCGAACCAGATGCCGTCCGCTTCGCCGTTGGCGTAGTCGCGCCAGTAGGTGGGCGCGTGCTCCTTGACCATGTCGAGCGGCACCGAGCGCAGCAGCCCCTCGTCCTGGTAGCGCAGCATGTTGGTCTGGTTGGCCAGCATGTGGTCCGGAATCTCGCCGGCGGCGAACAGCAGGTTCATCTCCTCGGCGCTGAAGGCGTCCGACTTGACGACCCGCAGGTCGATGTCCAGCGCCTTGTTGAACTCCGCGATGATCGGGCTGTCCGGCTGCGGGTAGAGCGCCCCGCCGGGCGTCTTCAGGCGCAGCCCCACCCAGTTGATCACGACCGGTCCCTCGTCTCCGGTCGCGGTCTCCGCCTCGGACGCGGCGAACACCCCCGGCGTCGCCGCCACGAGAACTGCGATTGCAAGTACGGTGAGTCTCTTCACGTCGTACCTCCTTGTGTGGATAGAAAATGTTCGGGCGGCCCCGCCGCCGCTGCCCCGCACCGCGGGGCTCTCGTCATCCTTTCAGTGACCCGATCATGATACCCTTGACGAAGTAGCGTTGCACGAACGGGTAGGCGAGCAGGATCGGGCCGATCGAGATCAGCACCGTGGCCGCCTTGATCGACTCCGGCACCACCGACTCCGCGCCCGCCACCGAGTCGTTGTTCTCGCCCAGGAACGCGGTGTCGTCCTGCTCGATGATCACCCGCCGCAGCACCAGTTGCAGCACCGTCTTGGTCTCGTCGCGGATGAAGATCAGCGCGTCGAACCAGGAGTTCCAGTGCTGCACCGCCACCCACAGGCCGATGGTGGCCATGATCGGCACCGACAGCGGGATGATGATCTGGATCAGGATGCGGAAGAACGATGCGCCGTCGATCATCGCCGACTCCTCCAGCGAGTCGGGGATGGTCATGATGAAGTTGCGCATGATCAGCAGGTTGTAGGTGCCGAGCAGGATCGGGAAGATCAGCGCCGCGCGGGTGTCCAGCATGCCCAGGCTGCGCACCAGCAGGTAGCGCGGAATCAACCCGCCGGAAAAGAACATCGGGATCAGGAAGAAGATGGTGAGATAGTTGCGCAGCGGCAGCTTGCGCTTGGCCAGGGGGTAGGCGGTGCAGAACGAGAAGAACACCGCCAGCACGGTGCCCACCACGGTGCGGAACACGGTGTTGATATAGCCGTAGTAGATCAGCCGCGACGAGAACGCGACCCGGTACGCCTCCAGGGTCACCTCCTCCGGCCACAGCTTGATGCCCCAGCTCGACGCCAGCAGGCCCGGCAGCAGCGACACCACCGCGGTCTCCCAGAACGGGTAGATCATCAACAGAGAGACCACGATCAGGAACAGGTAGTTGGCAAAGTCGAACAGCCGGTCGGCGCTCCAGCGCCCGCGCGCCCCCACTACCACGCCGCCCTCCTACCAGATGCCGTATTCCGAGAAGCGGTTCACGATGGCGTTGGTGAACAGCAGCATCAACAGGCCGAGCACGTTCTTGAACAGGCCGATGGCGGTGGAGTAGCTGTAGTCGAACTCCACCAGGCCGATGCGGTAGACGTAGGTGTCGATGATGTCGCCCACCTCGTAGGTGATCGGGTTGTACAGGTTGAAGATCTCCTCGAAGCCGGCGTTCATCAGGAACCCGACGCGCAGGATGAACAGGATCACGATCACCGGCGCCAGCGACGGCAGCGTGATGGAGATCGCCTGCCGGAAGCGCCCGGCGCCGTCCACCGTGGCCGCCTCGTACAGCTCCGGATCGATGGAGGAGATGGCGGCCAGGTAGATGATCGAGCCCCAGCCCACGTCCTTCCAGATGTTGGCCACCACGATCATCGGGCGGAAGAAGCCGGGCTCGATCATGAAGTTGACCGGCTCCATGCCGACCATCATCAGGAAGTAGTTGACCACGCCGCTGGTGGGCGACAGGAGCTGGCGGATCAGGGCGGCGATCACCACCCAGCTTATGAAGTGCGGCAGGTAGGAGATGGTCTGCACCACCTTCTTGAAGTGGCGCGCGCGCACCTCGTTGAGCAGCAGCGCCAGGATGATCGGCGCCGGGAAGCCGAAGATGATCTTGTAGAACGAGATCAGGATCGTGTTGCGGAACACGTTCAGGAACTGCGGGCTGCGGAACAGGCGCTCGAAGTTGTCCAGCCCCACCCACGGGCTGCCCATGATGCCTTCCAGGATGCGGTACTTCTTGAACGCGATGATCACCCCGTACATGGGGTAGTACTCGAAGATCAGGAACCAGGCGATGGCCGGCAGCAGCATGATGAGCAGGCCGCGGTACAGCAGCATGGAACGCCACAGCCCGCGCCTGGCGAGGTCTCCGGTACCGGTTGCCGATTGGATGCCGCCCACCGAATCGCTGCTCCGGAGGCAAGCGTATCACACCGCGGGAACGGAGCGTAAGTCCGCTGCCGCATGCCCATGAGCCGGGCCAGCCCGACCGGTGCGGACCAGTCAGCTCAGGCGGTGTGGAGTGCCGAGCATCGTCAGGATACGTCCGAGGTGTTGGCGATTGGCGGCGTGGAGTGCCATACTGCTCACAGGAGTCCGCAGATGAGCGATGCCAGAATCGAGACGAACCCTGAGGTGATGTTGGGGAAACCGGTTGTCCGGGGCACGCGTGTTACCGTTGAACTCCTCCTGCGCAAACTGAGCGAGGGTGCGTCGGAGGACGACCTGCTCGACGCCTATCCTCGCATCACGCGGGAGGATCTGCGTGCCGCCGTGGGCTTCGCCGCCGAGACGCCCCGTTAGGTGCTCAATTCATCTCGCGGTGGTGGCGGCGGTCAGTCGTTCGTACTCGATTTCGGAAGAGCGTTTGACGCCGTGCTGCTCGGCCCACTCCTGGAGCGCCCACGCGTCGACGATCGTGCTCGGGTGCTTGTGGCCGCCGACGAGCTGGCGCGCAATCGGTTCGGTGACCCTGGCCAGCAGCGCGTCCGACTGCACGTCGTAGTCGAGCGGACTGATCCAGGCATAGCAGTAGCCCATCATCAGGCACTTTCGCGGCTGGTCGGTGCGGTTGACGCCGATGCGGTGGAACGTGCGGCTCTCGAACAGGAAGGCATCGCCCGCCTGCATCTCCAGCTCGACGGCGCCGTCGGGATCCTTTTGTCCCTCCGGGATCTCGAGGTGGCGCGTGTAGTTGTTGCTGCCCGGCACCAGGATGGTATTGCCGCTGAGCGGGCTGGTGTCGGTGAGCTGATAGCAGACCTTGATCATCATCCGCGGGTAGCGGTGCGGGCCGAGGTCGAACGGGCTCTCCCAGAAGTCGCGGTGCCAGTTGGGCGGCGGATCGAGCTCCGGCGGATCCGGGTAGTTGTAGATGAGGTGGCTCTTGGCGAGGTGGATGTCGTAGCTCAGGAGCTGCACCACCAGCGGCACGGTGGTCTCCCAGGTGAGCAGGGACAGGAACACGTCGTCCCGCGGCAGCACGTTGTCCAGGCTGGTGCGCCGGGAGCCGCTGCCCGGGTGTTTTGCGGCGTGCTCATCGGCGATCCGGTCGCATGCCGCCGTAACGCGCCGCAGCATGTCGCCGTCGAGCGCATCGCGCACCAGCAGGTACCCGTTGCGGTCGAAGAACTCGCGCTGCTCGTCTGCAAGTCTGGTGAACTTCATGTACCGCTCTTTGTCCCTTGATCGCGCCGCGGCGTCAAGTATGCGCCTCCGGCAACCGCCCATGGGGCCGGCACTCGCCGCCAACGCCAGCATCCGCCGTAGCCGCCGGCGTTCGCCGCTGCCGCCCGCGCGCTGGGCAACGGTCCGCGACCTGACAGTCAGCCGGGGCAACTGCTACCCTGCGCCCGCGACATGAGAGCGGCGCTCACGTTTGGACCCGGCGACATTCGCGTGCAATCGATGGCCGAGCCGGTGCCGGATGCCGGCGAGGTGCTGGTCGAGGTAGGCGGCTGCGGCATCTGCGGCGGCGATTACAGCGCGCACAAATCGGGCGCCCGGAAGCGGGCAACCCGCGCGCAGGCTACGATCGCGGGACATGAAGTGGCGGGCACGGTGGCGGCATGCGGCGCCGGGGTGCAGGGCTTGCCGTCCGGCACCCGGGTGGCGGTGAGCCCGAACCGGCCCTGCGGCCAATGTCCGCCCTGCCGCCGGGGCATGTGCCACCTGTGCGAGAACCGCGTACCCCACCCGCGCCGCAAGGGAGGCGGATTCGCATCGTACACCGCCGTCCTTGCGGCGCAGTGCTACCCCATCGACGACGCGACCGGGATGATCGAAGCCGCCGTCGCCGAACCGCTCGCCTGCTGCCTGCATTCCACCAGCCGCATCCGTGTCCGGCAGGGAGACTGCGTGGCGATCCTCGGCGGCGGACTGAACGCGCAGTTGTTCGTGCAGTTGACCCGCATGCAGGGCGCCCGGCGGGTGGTCCTGATCGACAGCATTGCCGAGCGATTGCAGATGGCGCAGACCCTGGGGGCGGACGAGGTGATCGATACTTCCGCCACCTCGTTCGAGGAAACCGAGCGCCGGTTCCCGCGCGGCGCCGACGTCGTGATCAACACGCGCGGATCGATGGAGTTCACTGCGCTGGCGTTCCGGCTCTGTGCCGTCGGCGCGCGCCTGTTGTGCTACGGCGTCGCCGGCGCGGGCAAGACGGTCGCCATCGAACCGCACCTCATCTGGCGCAAGGAGATCCAGCTCATCGGCGGGCGCTCCTTCAACAACACGTTCGGCGCCGCCGTCGACCTGATCGACTCGCGCCGCATCCGGGTCGCCCCCCTGGTCACCCGCACCGTGAACCTGCAGCGCTACGCCGAAGTGGTCGCCTCCCCCTCCGCCCACCACATCAAGACCGTCGTGGTGCCCGATCAGGCGCAAGCGGAAAACGTGCGGTGAATCGAACCAGCATGCGGAAGGTCCTTGTTGCCGCGCTCGACACGCGGCGTTTTCGTCGGCGTGGAACCGCTACGGCGCCATCACGAGTCCCGGATAGTCAGGCGCCAAGCGTTCGAAGTCGCGCTGGTTGAACGTGTAGACGCGGTCGCAGTTGGCGTCGCGGGCGCACTCGATGAGCAGCGCGTCGTACACCTTCCCGCCGGGCAGGGCGTGACGAGCACAGTTGGCGACCGCGCGCCGATACAGGTCCGTGGTCGCCGCTTGCACGTGGAAGAATGGAATGACGTTCCTGTTCAAGATGACGGCGGCCTCCGAGGGAAGTATGCGCGGCTCGACCGGCATCGTCGTCAGCGCAGAGTACACCTCGGCGACGCTGTGAGCACCTATGATGCCGGTTATTCGACGCGCGCGGACGTCGACGAGGACCGGCCGCGCGCGAGCGTAGTGTGGATGGCGGCGCACGCACGAAGCCGCCAGGACCGAGGTGTCGCAGAAGACCGTCATCCCAGCGCCGAGCCAACCTCGTGATCACGACGAATTCTCGACTCCTCGACCGCCTCCAGGAGGTCTCCCGTAGGTTCTCCCTCATGGACCAGCAGCCCGTCCTCGTCGCTCATGCTCGGGGAGAGGGTTTGCGGGCGCAACCGGATGCCGTCCGGCTCGATCTCGATCGCCAACTGCGAGCCCCGCTGGAGATGGAATCGCCTGCGCACCGGTTGCGGCAGCACCACGCGCCCGGCCGCGTCGACGGTCAGCACTTTCTTCATGACAACAAAAATGTCAATTGGAAGTGCTAATGTCAATACGAGCGCTACGCCGAGCAGAACGACCGCGCCAGCTTCTCCATGCTGCGTCTCTACGCCAAGGAACTGGTGCTGAGCAACTTCGCCGGCTACGACCCCGACCAGATGCTGGAGCGAATGATCGAACTATCCCTCTACACGGAGGAACACCTCCGCTGACCCGGCTACAGGTCGGCGACCTCCTCGATGGTCTCGGCGACCAGGGCGAACAGGTCGTCGATCTGGGACGGCGTGATGGGCAGCGGCGGCGCCAGGGCGATGGTGTCGCCGGTGACGCGGATGAACGCCCCCTTCCCGAACGCCTTGTGCAGCGCGGTCATGCCGCGCACCGTCGGCTTGCCCGGCACCGGCGCCAGCTCGATCGCCGCGGTCAGGCCGATGTTGCGGATGTCGATCACGTGCGACAGCCCGCGCAGGGCGTGCGCGGCGTTCTCCCAATGTCCGTCGAGCTCGGCCGCGCGGGTCAGCAGGTTGTCGCGCTCGTAGACCGCGAGCGTGGCGCGTGCCGCCGCGCAGGCCAGCGGGTGGCCGGAGAAGGTGTAGCCGTGGGTCAACTCGATCGCGCCCTCCGGCCCCGCCATGAACGTGTCGTAGATCTCCTCGCGGACCGCCACCGCCCCCATCGGCACGGTGGCGTTGGTCAGCCCCTTCGCCAGCGTGACCAGGTCCGGCAGCAGGTCGAAGTACGTGGCCGCGAACGGCGAGCCCAGCCGCCCGAAGCCGGTGATCACCTCGTCGAAAATCAGCAGGATGCCGTGCGCGGCGGTGATTTCCCGCAGCCGCTCCAGATAGCCGACCGGGGGCACCAGCACGCCCGCCGAGCCGGACATGGGCTCGACGATCACCGCGGCGATGGTCTCCGCGCCGTGCAGGGCGATCAGGTCCAGCAGCGCGTCGGCGCGCTCTGCCCCGTGCTCGGGCTGCCCACGGCTGAAGGCGTTGCGCTCCGGGTCGTGGGTGTGCGGCAGGTGGTCGACGCCGGGAAGCAGCGCCCCGTAGGGCGTGCGGTTGGGGCCCATGCCGCCCACGGAGATCCCGCCGAAGCCCGCCCCGTGGTAGGCGCGCTCGCGGCCGATCAGGCGGGTGCGGGCGCCCTCACCGCGCCGCCGGTGGAAGGCGAGCGCGATCTTCAGCGCGGTGTCCACCGCCTCGGACCCGGAGTTGACGAAGAACGGGTGTCCGAGGTCGCCCGGCAGGATCGCCTGCAGCTCGCCGGCCAGCTCGAACGCCGCCGGATGGCCCATCTGGAAGGAGGTCGCGTAGTCGAGCTCCGCGACCTGGCGCTGCACGGCCTCCACGATCTCCGGCCTGCCGTGGCCGGCGTTCACGCACCACATGCCGGCGATCCCGTCGATGAGCCGGCGGCCGTCGCGGGAGCGGTAGTAGACGCCCTCGGCGGACTCCACCAGCCGCGGGGTACTCTTGAACTGCCGGTTCGCCGTGAATGGCATCCAGTAGGTTTGCAGGTCCAAATCGCTCGTCTTCGTTGACACCAGCTCCCTCCGATCAGAGAATCGTCAACGGACCGTACCGCGCCGCGGGCTCGCGCTCAAGCACTCAACCATGCCAGTCGAACCACCCCCGTACGGAGTCGTCAACGCCCGCGACTGCGGCATGACCGCGCGCGACGGCGTAACTACAGTGTAGTGAGAGTGTCGACGCCCCTCCAGTGCCGGGTAGTGCCGGGTAGTGCCGGGTAGTGCCGGGTAGTGCCGGGTAGTGCCGGGTGGCTGACGTGCAGGGTCTGCCCGGCGGGTCGGCGGGGGCTCGCGGACGAACGCAGCGCGAGCGCGGCGATGAAGGCAACTGCGCCGAGCCGCCGGGGGCGGCTCATTTGTCGGCAGCGGCGTGTCCTGCCGTCCGTGGTTTGCGGTCGCCCACGTCGTAGCGGCCGGTGCCGCCGCGCAGCCGTGGATCGAGCAGGTCGCGTACCGCGTCGCCGAAGTTGTTCAGGCAGTAGACGGTGACGGTGAGCGCCAGCCCCGGCCACAGCGCCAGGTGCGGCGCCTGTTCCATGTAGCGGCGCCCCTCGCGACTCAGGAGGCCGCCCCAGCTCGGAATCTCGATCGGCAGGCCGAAGCCCAGGAAGCTCAAGCTGGCCTCGCTGATGATGACGCCGCCGATGTTGATGCTGAAGATGACCACCAGCACCGGCGCGATGTTCGGAATCACGTGGCGCAGAATCGTCCTGCCGGTTCGGCTGCCGACCGTCTGCGCCGCCTGGAAGTACATGTTCTCGCGCACGCCGATGACCGCGCCGCGCACCACCCGCGAGCCGACGATGCCGCCCGACACCCCGAGGGTGATGATGATCTGCGGCAGGCCGCGGCCGACGATCGACATGATCGTCAGCAGCAGCAGCAGCCCCGGGAATGCCATCCAGGCATCGACGAAACGCTGGGTAACCAGGTCGAGCCGGCCGCCGACAAACCCCGACACCCCGCCGATCAGCAGGGCTACCAGGACGTTGAGGGCGGTCGCCGCGAGACCTACCGCCAACGAAAGCCGCGCGCCGTAGATGATCCGCGTCAGCAGGTCGCGGCCCAGGTGGTCGGTGCCCAGCAGGTGCGCCGCCGAGGCGCCCTGCAGGCGGTCCTTGGCGTTGACCTCGAGGATGTCGTACGGCGCCAGGGTCTCGGCGAAGATGCTGACGAAGATGAGGAGCACGACCACCGCGGCGCTCGCCGCGCCGAGCGGCTTCTCTCTGACCAGCCGCGTCAGGAACCCGCGCGCCGCCCGCCCGCCCCGCGACCGCGCGTCCGCCGCGCGCCGAAAGAGACTGGCCGGCCTGGTGCGCCCGGCGTCACTCATGCCGCGCCCCCACTACTGGTACCGCACCCGCGGGTCCAGGGATACGTAGAGCAGATCGATGAGGAGGTTGATGACCAGCACGCCGGTGCCGAAGAACAGGTTCACCCCGGACACGACCGGGTAGTCGCGGTCCTGCAGCGCCACCAGCATCATCTGACCCATGCCGGGCAGGTTGAAGATGTTCTCGATGATCACCGACCCGCCGACCAGCAGCGGCACCGCCAGGCCGATGGCCGACAGCACCGGGATCATCGCGTTCTTGATGGCGTGCCGAAGCACGACCATCCGCTCGCGCAGCCCCTTGGCCCACGCCGTGCGCACGTAGTCCTGGCGCAGCACCTCGAGCATCATCGTGCGGGTAATCCGCATCGTGCCGGCCGAGAGGGCGGTGCCGAGGATGATGCTGGGGATGATGAAGACGCCCAGGCTCTCCCACGGATCGTCGAGGAACCGCACCATGATGATGGGTGGTGACCAGTCCCACAAGAGGGCGGGATAGATGATCACCATCAGCGCCAGCCAGAAGTTGGGCGTGGCCAGCCCCAGCACCGCGACCGTTCTGCCTACGTAGTCCCCGGCCGTGTCCTGACGAATGGCGGAGAAGATGCCGACCGGCAGGGCAATGACCATGGCGATGACGAGCGCCATCAGCCCCAGTTGAAAGGTGGGTCCGACGCGCAGCCAGATCTTGGCTTCGACGGTGTCCTTGCCGAGCAGCGAATCGCCCAGCGTGCCGCGCACCAGGATGTCGCCGACCCAGCGCACGTACTGGACGTGGATTGGCACATCGAGCCCGAGAATGCGCTCCAGCTGCTCGCGGTCCAGCGGCGCGGCCAGGTAGTCCATCCGGCTCTCCAGCGCGTCGATGATGTCGCCGGGAATGAAGCGGACCGAGAGGAACACCAGCGCGCTGAGGATCAGCAGCGTGGGCACCATGAGCAGGATTCTCCTGATCACATAGGCTCGCAATCCGGTCTCCTCCGCTGATGGGAGTGGGGTGGCAGCCGATCTACCACCCCACGGTTAGCAACTATTTGACGTACTCGCCGCGCATCTGCTCGTCGATCCACAGGCGGGCGAAGATGACCTTCCCACGGGTGTGGAAGCCCAGGCGCAGTTCGCCATTGAAGCCGACGATCCACGGCTGCACCACGAAGTACTGCGGAACGCGCGGCGACCACAGGAACCAGTGCAGCTCGGTCAGGTACATATCGGCCTCTTTGGAGAGCCGGGTGTACTCATCGATGTCCACCGTCGAGGCGGCGGCGTCGATCAGCCCATCCAGCTTCGGATCGCTGCCATGGGGGATGTTCCAGGTGGCCTCGGTGTAGCTGACCGCGCGGAGCGTGCCCGCCGGGTCGCCGGTAGTGAAGCCGGACTCGCGGCTGGTCATCCCCTCCGCGGCGCCACTCTGCGCCAACGCCACGTAGGTCGCGCCCTCCATGGGATTGATCTCGACCTTGACGCCGATGTCGCGCCAGTAGGCGGCCTGCAGCTCGAAGAAGCCCAGGTCGCGGCCCTCCCACACGTCGAACGGGACCGTCAAGCGGACGCCGTCGTCGCCGCGTGGATAGCCAGCCTCGTCGAGCAGCCGCTCGGCGCCCTCCGGGTCGTAGCTGTAGTAGCCCTGCAGCTCGGCCGGCCACTGCTCGAACGGGGTGTGGTACACGCCCGAGTAGAGGCCGATGGCGCCCTCCGGCTTCCACTCCGCGCGCCCCTTGAAGTAGTCGTTGTTCATGGTCTCGAGGTCGAGGGCCATTTGCATCGCCCGGCGCACGCGGATGTCGCTGAACGGTTCCATGGTGACCGCGAAGCCGGCGACCGTCTCGGCGCGGTTGTTACGCTCGAAATACTGCAGCTCGGGATTGCTGGCCTGCAGGCTCTCGATGTCGTCGATCGAGGAGATCTGAGCGGTTCCCGGTTGGCCGAGGTAGTCGATCTTGCGCGTGCGCATCGCCGCCAGGTGAGCGGCCGGCTCCTTCATCAGCACGCCCTGGACGCTGTCGATGTAGGGCAACCGGTTCTCCGGGAATTTCTCGTCGAAACCCCAGTAATCGTCGACCCGTTCCCAGGTCATGGTGCTGTTTTCCACCCAGTCGACCAACTGGAACGGCCCGGTGCCGACGTTGTTGCGATAGTCCTGCGTGTCACCGTACTGCTCGATGACCTCGCGCGCGATTATGGTGCCGTTACGTACCCTATGCAGGATTTCGCGCAGCGGCTCGCGCACCGGGCGGGTGAACTTGAACTGTACCCTGCTATCGTCGAGCGCGGTGACCGAATCGAACTGCCCGGAGAGGGCCTGGGCCGGCGATGGCTCGGTGAAGCCGCTGCCGTTGCCGAGAATCCGGTGGTAGGTGTACTCGACGTCCCGGGCGGTCAGCTTGCGGCCGTTGACCGGCGGCTTGTCGTGCCAGAACACGTCGTCGCGCATGGTGAAGACCATGGTCAGTTCGTCCGCCATCTCCCAGCTCTCGGCCAGCCAGCCGCGGAAGACCGACAGCGGAATCACGTCGCTCCGAAAGTCGAAGACGCTGCGGTCGATCGCCCAGTCGCCGATGGCGAGCTTCTCATTGACGCCGCCGATGGCCTGGTTGGCGTGGTGGGTGAACCACGGGTCCGAGCTCGGCGGGAAGGATCTCGCCGCGTAGCTGAGCGAGCCGCCGTAGCGCGGCGCGAGGACCATCTCACCGGTCGACGGGTCGCGCACCATCTGGCGCTCTTCGGTCGCGGCTGCCGACTCTTCTTCACCACCGGCCCACAGGCCGGTTGCGGTCAGAACCAGGACCAACGCAATCGCGAAGATCCTTGCAAACAATATCCTCATCGTTCCTTCCTTAGAATGTTGTTTCGAGAGTACTGCGTACGCCGAACTCCCAACGGTGCATTCTCTCGCGAGCGCGGCCCCCCTGTCAACAGCGCCGACTCGGTGAGCAAGCAAGTTCGTGACGGCGAATTCGTCGGGCCTCAGTCTCCCGCCTACGCACGGCCGTCACCCCGACAGGACTCGCCGCACTTCGTCCGCATCCACCGCCAGCGCCGCGCCGATCTCCTCGGCATCCTGTCCCAGGCCATGCAGGCGGCGGATCGCCTGCGCTAGCAGCAGGCGCCGCTCCTCTTCCGCCTGTTGCTGCGCCTGTTCCGCCTGCTGCTGACCCCGCTCCGCTCGCTGCGCCCGCTGCCGCTCCTGTGCTATGAGGCGGTCGCGATGCTCCACCTGCCGCGCCCACAGCATCGAGTCCCGAAACAGCAGGTCTTCACCCTCCATGTCGCGCCGCACCTCTTCTTCCGCCATCGCCTCACCGCAACTGCCGCAGCACGAAGGCGCACTCCACCGGATACTCCCCTTCCTCGATCGTCAGCACGTGCGCGTCACCCCGTCCGTTGCCTTTCACCAGGCCCTGGTCGAAGATCGCCAGCAGCCGCTCCAGCTCGTCCCGCCGCCGGCTCGCCAGCCGCGGTATCTGGATGATGTGGCTGCGGTGATGGATCCCCTCCACCAGCGGATGGCTCGCCGCAAGCTCCCGCCCCGTGCGCCGCTCGGTCACCTGCGGGCACACGTCGATCACCGCCTCGTCCGACAGACCATCCAGGGCGTAGCCCAGGAAGTAGATGGTCACGATCGGCACCGCCTCGGTGCGGCCCGACGGATGGGTAAGGATGTTGTCGCCGCTGCCGATCTGCTGGCCCAGGTAGCGCCGGAAGCGCTCGATCACGGTCGGCGCGCTGGTCTTCTGAATCTCGATCAGCACCTGCCGCTCGCCGCCGTCGGCAGTGCGCACGCGGGCGGCGAAGTCCATGCGCAGCAGCGTCAGCGGCTGGACGCGCTCCGGGTCTTCGGGAGTGCGGCGCACGGCGGTCTCCTGCGGGCTGACGGTCAGCGACTGCACCGCGAGGCCGGCGATCCTGCCGATCAGCAGGCGGGCGACGCGGTCGTTCTGCATCAGGTACTTGAACACCACGTCGTAGATCGGGTTGGCGACGTCCACGCTCCGCATTGAACCTGCGGCCCGCGCGCTGCGTCAATCGCCTTGCCCGTGTTGCGGATGATCGGTGCGGCGGCGGTGTCATGCACCGACGGGCGTGCTCCCTGGTCTATTGCCGGGGGCGGGCGGCGCCGGACGCCGGCGGAGGCTCCGGGCGTGCTTCACGCCCCGCCTCAGATCGCGACTGGCCGCCTGCGATTCGGTAGCGTGGGATAGTCCTGCCCGGATACTTTCGTAGCTGCCGGCAACCTGATATAGTTGCATCATCCGAGCCCTGTTGGAGGTGTCAGATAGATGGCGGCAGACGGCTCCCCCGAGTCGGCGGGAATTGAGTCCCGACTACGAGAAGGTAAGCGCTCGCCTGGATAACCCGGGACAACTGTCCAGCTACTTTGGCCAGATACCAGGTGCTTTGCTCGGCATCTACACGAATGGCGTAGTCGATCTTCATCATCGATGACATGTCATCGAACAGATCGATTGCCCTGCCGAAGTTCTCCAGGGAATGGAGATCTTACGGAGCATACTCCGCCGAGAATTCGATGTAGTCCATCGTCCCACTTTGGCCGATAACCTCCACGATCCCTGGCCAGATCGAGTGGACGTGGGTCCCGATAGTTGGCAGCCTCTCGTTCAGACGCTCCCTGAGCACGTTCCGACGTATCATGGGCTCAGAACACAATGATGGAGCGGCCGGCGATTCTTCCGTTGGCCAAGTCGTCAATGGCCTCGTTGGTCTGATCCAAGGTGTACTGTCTGGTGACCAGCTTGTCCAGCGGGAAAAGCCCCTCTCGATGCAACCTCAGAAACATGGGGAAGTCACGCTCAGGAATGCTCGAGCCGTGGCTGCCTCGGTATTGGCGCTGGTTAAATACAAAGTGCTCGGCGTTGAGGGTCATCTCCTTCTGAGGCCATCCTATCAAGACCGCCATGCCGCCCACGTTGTCGGCTCCGGGACCTCCGCTGCGGGTCATGGGTAGGAGCTGCTCGTGCACCTCCCGTTTCCCTATGGCATCGAACGAAAAGTCCACGCCCTTTCCCGTGATCTCCCAAACGGCCTCTATTGGGTCCACCTCTGAGGCATTAACCGTGTGGGTCGCTCCCCATTGCTTCGCAAATTCGAGCTTCTCGTCGACGATGTCTACGGCGATGACAGGATAGGCCTGTAGAAGTGAGGCCATCTTGATGGCCGACAAGCCGATTCCTCCAGCACCTATGATGCACACCGAATCCTCGGGGCGGACCTTGGCCGTATGCAGGACCGCGCCGGCACCGGTCAGCACCGCGCAGCCTACGATACAGCTCTCGAGGCTAGCGTCCTCGCTTGAAATAGGTATTACGAGCTGCTCATCGGCCAGCGAATCCTCGCCGTATGTATAGACCGGACCTTGTATCAGCTCTTCACGATACGTGGCGCCAAGGGGGCTTATCCCGTCGATGTAACCTCGTCCTGGGAAGCCTGACCTCGGCACCCACGTCACGATCGCGGAGTCTCCCTCCTTGACGTGGGTCACGTCCCGACCGGCGTCAGATACGACCCCGGTTCCCTCGTGGCCCAGGAAATGGGGACACTGATCCGGGGTTGCCGCGGCGATCTCGTGCACCTGGGATAGGCAAACCCCGGTGGACGACATCTTGACGATGACCTGGTTTGGCTTGGGATCGGGTAACTTGATCTCGTCGATAGTCAACGGCTTGCCCGGCTCGGTGACCAATGCGGCTCTAGTCTTCATCTGTTCAGGATCTCCTCCTCGGTGACCACTTAGTCGACGCGTATGACGGCCCCCACGGCGTTGGCCGCGTGTCCTCGTATTGGTGACGCCTTATCTCACTTACGGCACGTGGAAGCGGCTCTGCAGGGACTGCGGAATCGTATCACGAACGACTCATCGGCGTCGACGCTCCTCACCCGGTGCCAGAGCGGAAACACAGCCTCCTCCGAGAATCCTATTTCCAAATTGCGCCGGGGGATGGATATCAAGGAGAATTCGAGTCTTCGGTCGCCTGTTACGGGTCGTAGATCTCGATGGTATTGGACAGACGCTCCACACCCTGACCTCCCGTGAGCAGGACCCTGCCGTCCATCAAAGTCGTGGCTGTGTGGAGGAAGCGTGACTCGGTCATTGGCATCCCCGTCGACCATGTTCCCGACGACGGATCGAACAGCTCGGTCGAGTCCTGATTGCCGGTGCTGCCTGTCACCATCACGCGGCCGTCGCCGAGACGAGTGTGAAATTGATAGGCAGCCGATGTCCGAGTACCCGGGATCGTCCGCCAGGATCACCACGAAGTTGGGACGCCTCGGGTCACCCGCCTCGTTCGGTCACGGATCAGGCGCACGTCAGTTGGAGCCCCAAAAAGGCGAAGAGCCGCTGACCGTTGACCGTTGACCTACCTGAGCGCCGGGTGGCTGATCTGTAAGGTCTGCCCGGCGGCGACGTCAGCCAGCAGGGTGCGCTGGCCGTCCGGCCACTCGACCTCGACGTCGCACACCGTGGCCGATCCCAGACCAAACACCTGCTCGAGAGGATTCTGCGAGAGGTAGTTGCTGCCGAGCGTCAGCTCGCGCATAGCGGTCAAGGTGCGCCCGGCGTGCGAGGCGCGGAGGGTAATGCGCGCGCCGACTGCCTGGGTATTCGGCGGCAGACCCCTTAGCCGCACGCGCAGGTACTGCGAGTCGGCGGTCTGGTTCTCCCAGAGCGTGGCACCCGAGTGCAGCAGCAGGATGTCGACGTCGCCGTCGTTGTCGAAGTCGGCGCACACCGCGGCACGGCCGAGCTCGGCGTCGTCGAGGCCCAGCAGCGCGGCGCGGTCGACGAAGGTGCCGTCCCCGGCGTTGACGAAGGCGCGCGATCGGTCGGCGGTGTAGTCGGCCTCGACGGTGCTGCCGAGGCCGACCCAGCCGTTGGTGTGGTAGATGTCGAGGTCGCCGTCGTTTTCGAAGTCGATGGCGCACGCCGCCCAGCCCCAGCCGCCGTCGACCACGCCGGCCTGGTCGGTGGCGTCGACGAAGGTGCCGCCGTCGTTGCGGTAGAGCCGGTTGCCACGAAACGGGTCGGGGGTCTCCCCCTCCCCGCCGTAGTAGACGCTGCTGACGAACCAGTCGAGGTCGCCGTCGCCGTCGAAGTCGGCCACCGCCGAGCCCATGCCGTGATCGTCGATCATCACCCCGGTATCGGTGACGTTGCGAAAGGTGCCGTCGCCGTTGTTGCGGAACGCCTGCGAGCGATTGAAGTCGGCCACGAACAGCAGGTCCGGGTAGCGGTCGGCGTCGATGCGGGCGAACGTCGGGGTGAACGTCCAGTCGCGTTCGCGCGACTGGTGGCCCTCGGCGAACGGCTCCTCCGGATCGGGTAGCGTCAGGATGGAGGGGGAGATGCCGGCAGCGACGCTTACCTTAGTGAAGCGAATGCGCTCCGCGCTGCTGTCGTTGCGCCACAGGTGCTCGGTGTCGGGCGGCTGGTCGGGGTCGCGGCGCACGGCCGGGCCGTAGGCGACGCCAGCCCCGCGCCAGGTGCCCCAGTGCGCCAGGGCCATGTCGAGGTCGCCGTCCAGGTCGTAGTCGCCGAACGCGGCCGAGAAGGTCTGCTCGGCATTCATCGTGTCGAGGCCGGAACGAGCGGTGACGTCGTCGAAGGTGCCGTCGCCGTTGTTGCGGAACAGCAGCGACGGATCGCCGTGCAGCCCGCCGAGGAACAGGTCGAGGTGGCCGTCGCCGTCCAGGTCGGCGAACGTGGCCCCGGCGTGCCGGTAGTTGAGGCCCGACGCGCGGGTGTAGGCCAAGCCGGCGGCGGCCGCCACCTCGGTGAAACGGAGCCGGCCGTCGTTGCGGTACAGCAGGTTGGGGCCGATGTCGCCGCGGACGATGAACAGGTCGATGTCGCCGTCGCCGTCGTAGTCGCCGGCTGCCGCGCTGCTCCTGGCCATCAGGCCGACGAAGGCGAACCCCTCGACATCGAGGAACCCGCTCTCGAAGTCGATGCCGGAGCGGCGGGTGACGTCGCGGAACAGGGGGTCACCGGCGGCGATCGGGTCGGCGGGGGTCGCGGACGAACCCAGCGCGAGCGCGGCGATGAAGGCAACTGCGCCGAGCCGCCGAACGCGGCTCATTTGTCGGCAGCCGCGTGTCCTGCCGTCCGTGGTCTGCGGTCGCCCACGTCGTAGCGGCCGGTGCCGCCGCGCAGCCGCGGATCGAGCAGGTCCCGCACCGCGTCGCCGAAGTTGTTCAGGCAGTAGACCGTGATGGTGAGCGCCAGCCCCGGCCACAGCGCCAGGTGCGGCGCCTGTTCCATGTAGCGGCGCCCCTCGCGACTCAGCAGGCCGCCCCAGCTCGGAATCTCGATCGGCAGGCCGAAGCCCAGGAAGCTCAAGCTGGCCTCGCTGATGATGACGCCGCCGATGTTGATGCTGAAGATGACCACCAGCACCGGCGCGATGTTCGGAATCACGTGGCGCAGAATCGTCCTGCCGGTTCGGCTGCCGACCGTCTGCGCCGCCTGGAAGTACATGTTCTCGCGCACGCCGATGACCGCGCCGCGCACCACCCGCGAGCCGACGATGCCGCCCGACACGCCGAGGGTGATGATGATCTGCGGCAGGCCGCGGCCGACGATCGACATGATCGTCAGCAGCAGCAGCAGCCCCGGGAAGGCCATCCAGGCATCGACGAAGCGCTGGGTAACCAGGTCGAGCCGGCCGCCGACAAACCCCGACACCCCGCCGATCAGCAGGGCGACAACGACATTGAGGGCGGTCGCCGCGAGACCTACAGCTAACGAAAGCCGCGCGCCGTAGATGATCCGCGTCAGCAGGTCGCGGCCCAGGTGGTCGGTGCCCAGCAGGTGCGCCGCCGAGGCGCCCTGCAGGCGGTCCTTGGCGTTGACCTCGAGGATGTCGTACGGCGCCAGGGTCTCGGCGAAGATGCTGACGAAGATGAGGAGCACGACCACCGCCGCGCTCGCCGCGCCGAGCGGCTTCTCTCTGACCAGCCGCGTCAGGAACCCGCGCGCCGCCCGCCCGCCCCGCGACCGCGCGTCCGCCGCGCGCCGAAAGAGACTGGCCGGCCTGGTGCGCCCGGCGTCACTCATGCCGCGCCCCCACTACTGGTACCGCACCCGCGGGTCCAGGGATACGTAGAGCAGATCGATGAGCAGGTTGATCACCAGCACGCCGGTGCCGAAGAACAGGTTCACCCCGGAAACGACCGGGTAGTCGCGATCCTGCAGCGCCACCAGCATCATCTGACCCATGCCGGGCAGGTTGAAGATGTTCTCGATGATCACCGACCCGCCGACCAGCAGCGGCACCGCCAGGCCGATGGCCGACAGCACCGGGATCATCGCGTTCTTGATGGCGTGCCGAAGCACGACCATCCGCTCGCGCAGCCCCTTGGCCCACGCCGTGCGCACGTAGTCCTGGCGCAGCACCTCGAGCATCATCGTGCGGGTAATCCGCATCGTGCCGGCCGAGAGGGCGGTGCCGAGGATGATGCTGGGGATGATGAAGACGCCCAGGCTCTCCCACGGATCGTCGAGGAACCGCACCATGATGATGGGCGGTGACCAGTCCCACAAGAGGGCGGGATAGATGATCACCATCAGCGCCAGCCAGAAGTTGGGCGTGGCCAGCCCCAGCACCGCGACCGTTCTGCCTACGTAGTCCCCGGCCGTGTCCTGACGAATGGCGGAGAAGATGCCGACCGGCAGGGCAATGACCATGGCGATGACGAGCGCCATCAGCCCCAGTTGAAAGGTGGGTCCGACGCGCAGCCAGATCTTGGCTTCGACGGTGTCCTTGCCGAGCAGCGAATCGCCCAGCGTGCCGCGCACCAGGATGTCGCCGACCCAGCGCACGTACTGGACGTGGATCGGTGCATCGAGCCCAAGAATGCGCTCCAACTGCTCGCGGTCCAGCGGCGCGGCCAGGTAGTCCATCCGGCTCTCCAGCGCGTCGATGATGTCGCCGGGAATGAAGCGGACCGAGAGAAAAACCAGCGCGCTCAGGATCAGCAGCGTCGGCACCATGAGCAGGATTCTCCTGATCACATAGGCTCGCAAGTCGGTCTCCTCCGCTGATGGGAGTGGGGTGGCAGCCGATCTGCCACCCCACCGTCACTCACGGCTTGGTCTCAGTTGTACTGGTCGTAGAGCTGCTCGTCGATCCAGAGCCGAGCGAAGATCACCGGCCCCCAATCCATGAAGCCGAGGCGCAGCTCGCCGTTGTAGCCGACGATCCACGGCTGCATGACGAAATACTGCGGAACGCGCGGCGACCACAGGTACCAGTGCAGCTCGGTAAGGCGCAGGTCCGCTTCTTTCGCCAACCGGGTGTATTCGGCCTGGTCGGTCGTCTCCGCGGCGGCGTCGATCAGTGCGCTCAGCTCCGGGTCGTCCCCCTTGGGAATGTTCCAGGCCGCGCCCGGGTAGCCGACGGCGCGGAGCGTGACCGCCGGGTCGCCGGTAGTGCCGCCGGACTCGCGGCTGGTCATCCCCTCCGCCGCGCCGCTCTGCGCGAACGCGACGTAGGTCGCGCCATCCATGGGATTGATCTCGACGTTGACGCCGATGTCGCGCCAGTAGGCGGCCTGCAGCTCGAAGAAGCCGAGGTCGCGGCCCTCCCACACGTCGAAGGGGACCGTCAAGCGGGTGCCGTCGGCGCCGCGTGGATAGCCGGCCTCGTCCAGCAGTCGCTCGGCGCCCGCCGGGTCGTAGCTGTAGTAGCCCTGCAGCTCGGCCGGCCACTCCTCGAACGGGGTGTGGTAGACACCGGAGTAGAGGCCGATCATTCCCTCCGGCTTCCACTCCGCGCGCCCCTTGAAGTAGTCGTCGTTCATGGTCTCGAGGTCGAGGGCCATCTGCATCGCGCGGCGCACCCGGATGTCGCTGAACGGCTCCTTGGTGACGGCGAAGCCGGCGACCGTCTCGGCGCGGAACAGGCGCGTGTGATACTGCAGCTCGGGATTGCTGGCCTGCAGGCTGTCGATGTCGTCGATCGAGCTGATCTGCGTGGTGCCCACATTGCCTAGGAAGTCGATCTGGCGCGTGCGCACCGCCGCCAAGTGAGCGGCCGGCTCCAACATCCGCACCGCCTGGACGCTGTCGAGGTAGGGCAGTCGGTTCTCGGGGAACTTCTCGTCGAAACCCCAGTAATCGTCGACCCGTTCCCAGGTCATGGTGCTGTCCTCCACCCAGTCGACCAGCTGGAACGGCCCGGTGCCGACGTTGTTGCGATAGTCCTACACGTCACCGTGTTGCTGGACGACCTCGGGGGCGATGATCGAGGTGTTGCGTAGCGTTTGAATGAGCTCGAGCAGCGGCTCGCGCACCGGGCGGGTGAACTTGAACTCCACCCTCCGGTCGTCGAGGGCGGTTACCGGGCCGAACTGTCCGGCCGTGGCCTGGGCCGGCGATGGCTCGGTAAAGCCGCTGCCGTTGCCGAGAATCCGGTGGTAGGTGAACTCGACGTCCCTGGCGGTCAGCTTGCGGCCGTTGACCGGCGCCTTGTCGTGCCAGAACACGTCGTCGCGCAGCGTGAAGACCATGGTCAGCTCGTCGGGCATCTCCCAGCTCTCGGCCAGCCAACCCTTGTAGGCCGACAATGGCACCACGTCGCTGCGGTAGTTGGTGACGCTGCGGTCGAGCGCCCAGTCGCCGATGGCGAGCTTCTCGTTGACGCCGCTCATCGCCGGGTTGGCGTGGTGGGTGAACCACGGGTCCGAGCTCGGTGGGAAATCCCTCGCTGCATAGCTGATCGACCCGCCGTAGCGCGGCGCCAGGACCATCTCACCGGTCGCGGGGTCGCGCACCATCTGGCGCTCTTCGGTCGCGGCTGCCGACTCCTCTTCCCCACCGGCCCACAGGCCGGTTGCGGTCAGAACCAGGACCACCGCAATCGCGAAGGTCCTTGAGAACAGTATCTTCATCGTTCCTTCCTTGAATGTTATTTCGAGAGTATTGCGTAGCGGATTGCCGCCTCCCTGGCTGCTCTCGGGCCCGCAACGCGGACGGCCAGTCTGAGTCAGATG
The DNA here is from genome assembly GCA_965208575.1 of Spirochaetia bacterium. GTDB lineage: Bacteria > Spirochaetota > Spirochaetia > SZUA-6 > Bin103 > Bin103. Next base: position 586,920 of record CBDBOV010000006.1, read on the forward strand.
GGTGACGCGCGCGACGTATGACTCACCGGGTGTACCCCGGCTCACGCCGCGCGCCCGCGTGGTTCTTTCAGTACCATCTTCACCTGCTTCTTGGGGCACAGGCGACGCAAGCTTGCTATGGACGCGACCACCCCGTCAACGACTCGGAGGCGACCGACACCCTGGCCGCCAGCAGGTCAACGGTTTCGCCCCTACGAGCCGATGTTCTTCATCTCCGGCGACACCCTGTGGGAGTCGGACGAGGAGCCGCGCTACTACCTGCGCGCCCTGGAGCTGATCCGCGCGGGGTGCCCGGACGCACTGATCTCCATGCACCTGACCCCGCAAGCCGACTTGTCGGATCAGTTCGCGGATGCGGTCGACTTCTACACCAAGGCGGAGCCGTCCGACTTCCGCCTTGGCGAACTGGACGTGCGCAGCGTGTTCCTCAGCGTGGACGCCATGGACCTGGGAAACGCGCGCGGCGCTGCGCAGGCGCCGGTGCGCTGGTGGCCGTCGGTGCGCTGCCACAACGCCCAGGACGGCAAGCTGATCCAGCGCTGGCAGGCCAACTTCAGCGGCTCCAAGGGCACCAAGGACGGCCCGTTCACGGACCTGGAGGACGGCTACCAGGAACTGGGCTTCAACCGCTCGCCCACCAAGTACCAGTGGCACTACCTGCGCTTCACCTTCGACACCGCCCGCCACGAGTACGTCGACCTGCACTGCCACGGCCAGGAGTTCGACGTCGCCGGGCGCCGGCACGTGTTCGACCCGCCGCTGACCGGCTTTCGCGCTTCCACCGACCGTTGCGCCGGCCTGCTGAACTTCGGCATCGGCATCGCAACCAACAGCGACAAGCGCTGCTTCCTCTACCTCGACTCCATCGTCGTGTCGGTGGAGCCCGCGGGGTAGACCGGGACGCCATGGAGCATCGGCGTACGCCTGGGACTGCACTCGGTCTCAAACGGTCGTAGCGTGTCCGGTCCGACTTGCTGCGCTATGGATTCCGGGCGGACTCGCCCAGTGCCAATCGGGCTGGTGGACCGTGCCGGGCAGGAAGTTGGCCGCGCACGCCGGAACTGCCGGTAGCTCTCGCTCGACCCGTAGCGCTCGATCCACGGATGCTCGTCCAGCGGCACGCCCCCGGCGGTGGCCTGGCCGCCGATCCAGCCGGTCTCCTCCGTCAGCACCACCCGCCGCCCGGCACGCGCAGCCGCCAGCGCCGCCGACACTCCGCCGAAGCTGGCCCCGACGATCAGGATCTCATGCCACGATCAATACCATCGAAGTTGCCATCTGTACAAGCCGCGGTCACCCAAGGCGACGGTTCGCGGTGTTGCCGACGATGGTACGATGCGGCGCAGGGAGGTGTCCGCATGCCCAACCTGGTGTTCATCATGTCCGACCAGGCGCGCAAGGACGTGGTGTTTCACGACAAGTACCCGTTCGTGCGCACCCCGAACATCGACGCGCTGCGCGCCGAGGCGGTGTCGTTTCACCACTGCTTCGCCAACTACCCGGTGTGCGTACCGTCGCGCGCCTCGGTGATCACCGGCCGCTATCCGCACCAGATCGGCGTGCTGCACAATAGCCACCGCCTGCCGGCCGGCGAGCGCGACCTCGGCCACCACCTGTCAGCGCACGGCTACGACTGCGTGTCGTTCGGCAAGACCCACAACACCAACCACGGGTTCCGCTCGGTCACCTACGACAAGGACGCCACCATGGGGTTCGAGAACCACGGCTACCTCGAGGACGCCGGCCTGATCACAGGCGTGTTCGACGGGCCGACTGACGATTACTGCGACTTCGTGGCCTGCCGGCAGTTCGACGACTACCTGCGCACCCGCGCCGGCGGCGGGCCGTTCGCGGCGTTCGTGGGCATCTATGCGCCGCACCCGCCGCTGTACCCGCCGCGCGAGTACGCCGGCCTCTACCCCGCCGACGAAATCGTGCTGCCGCCGCGGCCGAGCGCGCCGGACAACGCCGCCCGGCCCGCGATCCAGGCGGCGCCGCGGCGGCGCTGGAACGCCTACCCCGACGCGACCCGGCGCGAGGTGATCGCGACCTACTTGGCGCTGATCACCCTCCTCGACGATTGCGTGGGACGCATCCTGGCCTCGCTGCGCGCCGCCGGCACGCTCGACGACACCGTGGTAGTGCTGGTTTCCGATCACGGCGACCAGCTCGGCGAGCACGGCATGGCGGGCAAGATGGGCAACCTCTACGAGGGGTCGATCCGGGTGCCGCTGGTGATCCGCCTGCCGGGCGCGGCGCACGCCGGCGCGGAGCGCGCGCAGTTGGCGGAGATGGTGGACCTGTTGCCGACCATCTGCGACCTCCTGGGGGAGCCCTGCCCCGGCGGCAGGCAGGCCCCGGCGGGCCGCAGCTTGGCGCCGGTGATCGCCGACCCGCGAACCGAGCACCGCCGCGTGGTGCACGCGATGCTGTGCGAAGGCCAGATGGCCCGCAGCCGCGACCTGAAGCTCAACTTCTACCCCGACGACCGGTGCGAACTCTACGACCTCGCCGCCGACCCCGGCGAAACCGTCAACCGCTACGACGACCCCGCCTACCGCGACCGCCGGCAGGAACTGCTGGAAGAGATCACCCGCTTCCTGATCCGCCACCCGCGCACCCCCGACCGCGCCGCCAACCCATTCTTCGGCTGAACCGCCGGGTGGTCGCAAAGGGTGCGGAAGTCGCCCCAGTAGTAGTCAGAGGTCTTGCCGACGATTTCGCCCACGCCGTAGCTGACGTTGCCGCGCAGCGGCCGGTGGTGGCCCTGCACCAGCGAACGGTTGTGCAGCACCACCTCGGTGATGCGCCCACGATCGGTGGCCGCGCCCACCACGTCGGTGCACAATTAGCAGTTCCTCGCCGGCGGCACGCGCCAGCCGCTGCAGCACCAGCGGCAGGAGCGTGTGGTCGTTGGCGTGATTCTCCCGCTCGAGGGCGGCCCTCCGCCTTACCTGCCAGCCGGCCCGCTCGCCGATGGCACCCGCCGATGCCATCTCCTCCAGCACGTCGTCGAACGCGCGGCCGTTGCCGATGGGAGCGCCGAAACCGTAGCAGAAGTTGCCCACGCCGCCGGCGGTGCCCATGCCGCCAAGCTGCGCCTGACGCTCGACCAGCAGCGTCCTCAGCCCGGCGCGCCCGGCGGCGCAGGCGGCGCCGAACCCCGCCATGCCGCCGCCGGCCACCACCAGGTCGAACTCTCCCACCACCGGCACCTCGCGCCGGAATCGGTTCGTCTGCCCTCCCCCGGCCCGGCCGCGCCCCGGAACCCATCATCCGCCGCCGCCGTTGCCGTGCAGCCCGTCGTAGGGGACGCGCAGCACCTTGACGGAACGGGAGCCGGTGAGGAAGCGGGTACCTGCGGCCACCGGCGTCACGAAGTAGGGTGACCAGCGAGGCGGTGTCGTTCCGGCGACGACATCGCGCTGCCGGCGGCAGGCAGGCACCGGCGGGCGGCAGCTTGGCGCTGGTGATCGCCGACCCGCAGGCCGAGCACCGCCGCATCGCGCACAAGATGCTGCGGGAAGGCCAGATGGCCCGCAGCCGCGACCTGAAGCTCAATTTCTACGCCGACGACCGGTGCAAACTCCACGACCTGGCCGCCGACCCCGGCGAGACGGTCAACCGCTACGACGACCTCGCCTACCGCGACCGCCGGCAGGAACTGTTGGAAGATATCACCCGCTTCCTGATCCGCCACCTGCGCATCCCCGACCGCGGCGACACCGTTCTTCGGCTGAACCGCCGGGCGATTGCGAGAGGCGTGGGCCGTTCGCCGCGCCTCGGCCGAATTGAATGCGGGGAACCGCCGCCGGCGCCCACTGCACCGAGGCGGACGGACGCCCCGAATCGTTCGTGCCATGCGCCGGGCCGCGGCCACCACACCGTTCATGCGCTCACCAAGTCACCAAAGAAGGAAGAGTGGCTGTTTGATCTGGCCAGCATGTCGCGCATCCTTCGCTCCGAGTGTGAGCGGACTCATCTCAACGACGAATGTCGAGTTCGCGCACAGGTACGAACGCCACGCCAGTTTCCGCTACTTGCCTGACTTTCAGTCGGATGACTTCAGCCAGATCCAGCCGACCGGATAAGACCTCATAAAGATCGAGTCCATCCATGCAAACGACACTCTTGCCGCGTCCAAACGCGTGTAGTCCCTCCGATGTGAATCCGCTCTGGCTGATGATCAGGCCGCGGGACCAGCTCGCCTTATCCTCAACCTTGGCGTTGAAGGCACGAAGTGTCTCCGCGTCGACCTTCGCATTCCTCCATCTGGCCTCAAGCAAATAGGTCTGTTCGCCGAGCATGAAACTGCCGTCGATCTGTTCGCCGGTGAGACGGAAGGAGGCGCGGGCTGACACCCCATAGGCGTCGAACGCGTCCTTCAGGAACTTCTCGAAAGCGTAGCCACGCGCTTGCGGGTCCATGTTGGAGACTTCGACCAACCGAGTGGCGAGCGCAGACGATGCGGCCGTATCGACACGCTGTTCCTGATCCACACCGTCGGACATGGTGGGCTTTGACGGCTTGCCTTCAATCCGCTTGACGATTTGAAAGTAGGCCACGCGCACCGAGTCATCGAGTGCCGGATAGCCGGCGGTGATGCTACTCGCCTCGCGGTATTCCCACAGGGCATTCAGCGTGGCGAGTGCTGTCTTGCGGTCTGCTTGGCGCAGGTAGTAGCGAAGGCGCTTCGCCTTGCTGCCGCCCTGAGCCGCCCAACGAGGATTGTCGATGTCCACGTCGAGTTCGTCATGAAAGAACCCTGCGAAGGTCCGATTTGAGAAATCGAGCACATAGCCGCTTTCCATCCCGAATACCCTGTCGATGATCGGCATGTCCATGGAGCGAATCATGACACTTGACGATGCGGTCACAACTCACCTCAAGCCTATCGCTGCGAGCCAAGCGTTCACCTGCCCGAAGGCGTCCTGCTGCCACTGATCGGCGGTGCGCTCTCCGAGCAGTTCGGGCCGGTCGACGAATTGCCGTACGCCGGTCGGCCCGAAATCCTCCAGAGTGCGGAATTTCTCCGAAATGCGAAGATAGCCCGTCCTCGCCGTGTCGCAGTCGAGGAGCTGCCAGGTTTCCGCGGCCAGGGCATCGACGCCTCCCGGATAGTTCCAGATGCTGTAGTAGATATCGTAGGCATCCTTTTGCTTGAGCCGATTCGTGATGGCAAAACCCTTCATGGCAAGTAGTGCGGGAATGGACGCGACGGCGATCTGAACGCGATTACCGCCGCCATCGGGCATTTCGCCGTCGATGGCGACGAGTTGATAGAACCTCAGGGCAAGGTCGGCGCCGTCGGCGCGCTGCACGGCGAAATTGGCCAAGAGCGGGCGCGCGTTCCTTGCGATCGTGGCGTCGCGCGGCATCAGGAAGTCGACGAGGACATCGATGTCGGCGCCGTCGTCCTGAGCGGGAACCGTGCGCACAAGCTGAAAGCGGCGCAGATTTCCGCGCTGGTGGTAGCCCTGCCTCATGAGTGACTCGACAAGCTGAGCGTATTCGCCACTCTTCAACGCTTCCGCATCCAGACTCAGATCTACGTCGACGGTTCCCACGTGGGGCATATCTGCCTCGCCGAGCAGCAGCCAGGGAACGGCGCCACCAATCACGGCGAATTTGCCCCTGTAGCTACCGAGAATCTGTCCGATCTCGACCAGCACCGACCTGACGGCGGCCGTGGTGCGATCGTCGTAGTCGGAGGCGTACCGCGGCTCTACTTGAGCCATGGGAGGAACTCGCCTGCCAAGTGTGCCGCAGCCTCACGTTCGCGGTCGTTGCCGCTCCAGAGGTCGAGATAAGTCACGATTGGGCTGGTACAGTATACATTCGGTGCCGGTTCGCTTGCGTCGTCGAACAGGCTCTCATCTGTTGGGACGTGCAGGACCACGTTCGCTCCCGTTGCGGCGGGCGTCAGCTTCAACTCCTCCTTCAGCAACTGGGCGCCGGGCCCGTCGACATAGAACGTTTGGGTGCCGCTCCGGCTGAAGGGTGCAAGCCACTGCGCCGCGGAGTGCAGCGAGTAGATCGCACGGGGACGCTCGGGGCCAGCATTGAGCGTTCCGCGAAGCCGCTCATCAAGGTGCCCACCATGGAGATGGGTGTATCCGGTGATTGTCTGGCCGGGCGGGCGGCGATAGTTCTCACGCCACGTCTGCAGCAGGGCCTTCGGCTGGATCAGAACGGCACCGTCATCCCCGACCTCAAGCCACTCCCGTTCCAACAGGGCCCTGCGGACATTGCTCACGTGGCCGTAGCTCGCATTGGCCCGTGCGGCCAGTTCGGCAACGCGCCAAGCCCGATCCGGGTCGCGCAGCAGGACGCGCAAGATGGCTGCCGCCTTCGGGGTAAAGATGGAACGTAGCGCACGGGTCTCCGAGGGGGGCTTGTCTGCGACAACACGCTCGATGTAGACGGCGTCGAATGCAAGCCGCACGTTCCCGACAAGATCGAGATAGCCCACATCGTGGGCCGTGCAGATGGCACGCGACTCCGGAGACAGGTAGGGGCTGACAAGCATGGGAATCAGGCGCCGGGCGCCGTTCGCTGCACCGGATTGGCGCACTCGCGCCACGTAGCTCTCGAGCTGATAGACCCCCGATCGGACAGAGCGGGGGTCTCCGTTCGACTTCACCTCGACGACGAGCACACAGTTTCCGCCGGGGTAATGAAAACCGATCATTCCATCGATACCATAGGCAGCGCCGACCTTGCGTTCATACTCGACCGCCTCAGTCTCCATACACGGCAGGTAGTCAAGCAGGTCGCGTACCGCAGCCATGGCACGAGTCTCCAGGTCTTTCACTGAACCATGGTATTTCATCATACGATGAAAATAGCCTTAACAGTGAAATCAGGCAAGCTGGCCATCGGTCCGGCGGTGCCTCCATACCGTGCCGGTCAGAGGGCGTAGTAGCACGCAGAGTCCGCTCTCATACCGCTCTTATCCGCTGCAGCTTGCGGAACGTGACGGCGGAGGTATACTGCCCGCTAAGAATCGGGAGCGACGCGGCAGGATCGTCGCCTCCGAAGTCAAGGAGGACTGTATGCATACAGCCAAACTGATGGCGATCGCCGCCATGACGGCAATCCTGGGCGCCGGCTACCTGGCCGCACAGGAAGACGCCACCAAACCCGCCGGCTACGGCCACCGCCTGGAGCTGGTACGCGAGCGCGGCAAGCTGCTGTGCGCCGACAACACCGAGTTGGCGGCGTGGAGCTGGATCGACGAGGACGGCAAGAACCGCGGCTTCGGGCCCGACTACTGCCGCGCCTACGCGGCGGCGGTGTTCGGCGACGCCACCGACGACAACTGGGAGATCGTCAACATCACCTTTGCCGAGCGTCCCACCGTGATGCAGTCGGGCGAGATCGACGTGATGACCATCGCCAACACCTGGACCGCGCACCGCGAGGTGCACTGGGGCAACTTCGTCGACATCGTGCACTATGCCGGTCTGGGCGTGATCAGCACCAAGGACAGCGGCATCGTCGCCAACGACTGGCAGAGCCTGGACGGCATGACCGGCTGCACCGGCGCCGGCACCAACTACGTGCAGATGGCGGCCGACATGGAGGCGGAGTACGGCGTGCAGTTCGAACTGGCGCTGTACGAGATCGGCGGCGTGCGCGATGCCTACGACGCCGGGCGCTGCGACTTCGTGCTCACCGGCAGCGACGGCACCGGCTCCTTCGTGCGCCAGTTGACCCGCTCCACCCCGGACGACCACAACATCTGGACCAGCGTGTTCGGCAAGGATCCGTGGGCGATGCTGGTGCCGCACGGCGACGACCAGTGGTTCGACCTGGTCCGGATGGTGGGCTGGATCCTGGTGAACGCCGAGGAGCTGGGCGTGACCCAGGACAACGTCGAGGAGATGTACGCCAACTCCGCGAGCGTCAAGGTGCAGCGCCTGCTCGGCGCGGAGGGCACCTGGGGCCAGGACCGGCTGCAGATCGCGGACGACGTTGCCGTGAACATCATCAAGGAAGTGGGCAACTACGGCGAGATCATCCACCGCTACTACAGCGTCGAGGCGGAGGAGAAGGGCTGGGGATTCTACCGCGAACGCGGACCCGACAACCTGTACCTGCGCGGCGGCCTGATCTACGTGCCGGAAAACACCTGATCGACCGCTTGAAGCTACGACCTGGAGCCGGGCTGCCTGGTGCGGCCCGGCTCCTTTGTTCTACGCCGCCGTAACGCCATGGCCGGACCCGTCCGGGGCGACCTGCGCAGTCGCGTCGAGACCCACTCCAGCGTGCCGCTGTGGCGCAACATCCACGTGCTGCAGGCGGCCACGCAGATCGCCGCGGCGCTGCTGATCGTCGGGCTGATCGGGTTTCTGCTGAACAACCTGTTCGTCAACGCCGAGAAGCGCGGCGTCGACCTGGGCTTCGGCTTCCTGTCGCTGCGCGCGTCGATCAAGATCTCCAACGCCGCCATCCCCTACTCCCCGGACAACTCCTACTTCTACGCGTTCCTGGTCGGGGTGGTGCACACCCTGCGCGCCACCCTGCTCGGCATCGTGCTGGCGACCATCCTGGGCGTGCTGGTCGGGGTGGCGCGGCTGTCGCACAACTGGCTGGTGCAGAAGATCTTCGCGGTGTACATCGGGGCGATCCGCAACATACCGCTGATCGTGACCTGCTACTTCTTCTACTTCGGGCTGGTGCTGCGCATGCCGATTACCAAGGAGGCGATCCGCCTGCCGGGACCGATCTTCCTGAGCAACCGCGGCGTGTACACGATCTGGGGTGAACCGACCGCCAGCTTCGGCACCTGGCTGCTGATCCTGCTCATCGCCCTGATCGCCGGCTACTTCGTGCGCCGCTGGCTCCGGCGCCGCGAGACCCGCACCGGCACCCCCTCCTACCCCAACCTGGCGGCGTTCGGCCTGCTGGCGGTGGTGGGGGCGCTCGGCTGGCTGGTGCTGGCCGGCGGCGGCGAGCCGCCGCTGACCCCCACCGTGCCGTTTCTCAAGGGCACCAACTTCCGCGGCGGGCTGCGCATGACGCCGGAGTACTTCGCCCTGGTGGCGTGCCTGACCGTGTACATCGCCACCTACATCGGCGAAATCGTGCGCGGCGCGATCCAGTCGATCCCGCGCGGGCAGCTCGAAGCGGCGCGCGCGGTGGGCCTGAGCGAAGTGCACGTGCTGCGCTACATCGTGATTCCGCAGGCGCTGCGCATCATCGTGCCGCCCACCATCGGCCAGTACATCAACCTCACCAAGGGCTCGTCGCTGGCCATCGTGGTGGGGTACGCGGACATCTACGTGGTTACCCGCAACATCATCGAGCAGTCGGGCAGTTCGGCGCCGATGTTCCTGCTGATCATCGCCACCTACCTGATCATCGCCGGCGTCTACTCGCTGATCGGCAACCTGTACAACCGGTCGGTGCAGATCGTGGAGCGTTAGCGCATGGCGGACGTGGCCGGCAGCGTGGACGGGGCCGACGAAGTCAGACCGCCGGTAGCGAGCACCGGCCCGCTCGGCTGGGTGCGCGCCAACCTGCTGGACACCTGGTACAACGCACTGCTGACCGTTGCCGTACTCGCCGCCGCGTACTACGTGGTGCGCGGATTCGGCGGCTGGGCGCTGCAGACCGCCGAGTGGGCGGTGCTGACCCAGAACCTGCAGGTGCTGCTGGTGGGCCAGTATCCCGACGAGGAGGTGTGGCGCGCCGGCGTGGTGATGCTCGCCCTGCCGTTCGTGCTGGGCCTGGGCTGGTCGGTGTGGCCCGGGTTCTGCCGCCGGCTCGCCGTCAGCCTGGCGGTCGCGGCGCCGCTGGTGGCGCTGCTGCCGGTCGAGTTCGCCAGCCTCGGCGCCGGTTTCCGCATCTTCCTGCTGCTCAACACCGTGCTGGTGGGCGCCGGCTGGCTGGTGGGCCGCTACACGGCGCTCGGCAACCCGCGCTGGGTGCTGGGGGTCTGGCTGCTGCTGTTCCTGGGCGGGCTGGTGTTCCTGCGCGGCTTCGCCGAGAGCGAGGCGCTGCCGTTCGTCGGCACCAAGCAATGGGGCGGCCTGATGGTCACGCTGCTGCTGTCGCAGGCGGGCATCGTGGTTTCCTTCCCGCTCGGCATCCTGTTCGCGCTCGGGCGGCGCAGCTCGATGGCGTTCGTGCGCGTGGCGTGCGTGGCGTACATCGAGGTGCTGCGCGGCACCCCCATCCTGGCGCTGTTGTTCGTGACCCAGGTGCTGCTGCCGCTGCTGCTGCCCGACTGGATGGACATGGACCGGCTCACCCGCGGGCTGATCGCGCTGATCCTGAACAACTCGGCGTACATGGCGGAGAACATCCGCGGCGGCCTGCAGTCGGTGCCCGCCGGCCAACTGGAGGCGGCGCGCGCGCTCGGCATGAAGGTGCACCACATCACGGCGCGCATCGTGCTGCCGCAGGCGCTGCGCAACGTGCTGCCGGCGATCGTCGGGCAGTTCATCATCCTGTTCAAGGACACCGCGGTGATCTCGCTGCTCGGCCTGCTCGACTTCCTCGGCACCGCCAACGCCATCCTGTCCGGGCGCCGCATGTGGTTCAACGCCGAGATCGAAATGTTCGTGTTCGTGGCGGCGGTGTACTGGGTGTTCACCTACGCCATGACCAGCGTCAGCCGCGCCATCGAGAAGTCAATGAGCAAGGGGGTGGGATAGTGGCGAAGGAGCGCAACGGCATCATCGTGGTGCGCGAGCTGCACAAGTGGTTCGGGGATTTCCACGTGCTGCGCGGCATCTCGATGCAGATCTACGAGGGCGAGAAGATGGTGATCTTCGGTCCGTCGGGATCGGGCAAGTCCACCTTCATCCGCACCCTCAACCGGCTCGAGGAACACCAGCGCGGCGACATCGTGGTGGACGGCATCGAGCTGTCCGCCGACATCCGCAATATCGACGCCATCCGCAGCGAGATCGGCATGGTGTTCCAGTCGTTCAACCTGTTCCCGCACCTGACGGTGCTCGACAACATCACGCTCGCGCCGATCCTGGTGCGCCACCTGTCCAAGGACGACGCGGGCGCGCTCGCCATGCGCTACCTGGAGCGGGTCGGCATCCCCGAGCAGGCCGAGAAGTATCCCGGCCAGCTCTCCGGCGGCCAGCAGCAACGCGTCGCCATCGCGCGCGCGCTGGCGATGCAGCCCAAGATCATGATGTTCGACGAACCCACCTCGGCGCTCGACCCGGAGATGATCAAGGAGGTGCTCGACGTGATGGTGGAGCTGGCCGAATCGGGCATGACGATGATCGTGGTGACCCACGAGATGGGCTTCGCGCGCCAGGTGGCGGACCGGATGGTGATGTTCGACGAGGGCAAGGTGGTGGAGATGGGCACCCCGGATGAGGTGCTCGAACACCCGCGGCATGAGCGCACCCAGCAGTTCCTGGCGCAAATTCTGACCTGACCTGAGTCATACCCGAGGTGCCCGGAGAGAGCTGACCATCGAAGGGGGCCATGGCGGCAACCGCACGACCAGTCGTCGTCGACTGCACGCCGTAACTGCGGCCAGTGGCTGCAGGGTGATCCCATGCTGACGGACGTGATGGAGGGACAAGCGCCGACTCGGTGAGCAAGCAAGTTCGTGACGGCGAATTCGTCGGGCCTCAGTCTCCCGCCTACGCACGGCCGTCACCCCGACAGGACTCGCCGCACCTCGTCCGCTTCCACCGCCAGCGCCGCGGCGATCGCCTCGGCATCCTGTCCCAGGCCATGCAGGCGGCGGATCGCCTGCGCGAGCAGCAAGCGCCGCTCCTGCTCCGCCTGTTGCTGCGCCTGTTCCGCCTGCTGCCGCTCCTGCTGCGCCTGCTGCCGCTCCTGCTGCGCCTGCTGCCGCTCCCGCAGCGCCTGCTGCCGCTCCTGCTGCGCCCGCTGCCGCTGCTGTTCCGCCTGCTGCTGTGCCCGTTCCGCCTGCTGTTGCGCCCGCTCCGCTCGCTGCGCCCGCTCCCGCTCCTGCTGCGCCCGCTGCCGCTCCTGTGCTATAAGGCGGTCGCGATGCTCCACCTGCCGCGCCAGCAGCATCGAGTCTCGCAACAGCAGGTCCTCTCCCTCCATGTCGCGCCGCACCTCTTCTTCCGCCATCGCCTCCCGCAACTGCCGCAGCACGAAGGCGCACTCCGCCGGATACTCCCCTTCTTCGATCGTCAGCACGTGCGCGTCACCCCGTCCGTTGCCTTTCACCAAGCCCTGGTCGAAGATCGCCAGCAGCCGCTCCAACTCGTCCCGCCGCCGGCTCGCCAGCCGCGGTATCTGGATGATGTGGCTGCGGTGATGGATCCCCTCCACCAGCGGATGGCTCGCCGCAAGCTCCCGCCCCGTGCGCCGCTCGGTTACCTGCGGGCACACGTCGATCACCGCCTCGTCCGACAGGTCATCCAGGGCGTAGCCCAGGAAGTAGATGGTCACGATCGGCACCGCCTCGGTGCGGCCCGACGGATGGGTAAGGATGTTGTCGCCGCTGCCGATCTGCTGGCCCAGGTAGCGCCGGAAGCGCTCGATCACGGTCGGCGCGCTGGTCTTCTGAATCTCGATCAGCACCTGCCGCTCGCCGCCGTCGGCAGTGCGCACGCGGGCGGCGAAGTCCATGCGCAGCAGCGTCAGCGGCTGGACGCGCTCCGGGTCTTCGGGAGTGCGGCGCACGGCGCTCTCCTGCGGGCTGACGGTGAGCGACCGCACCGCGAGGCCGGTGATCCTGCCGATCAGCAGGCGGGCGACCCGGTCGTTCTGCATCAGGTACTTGAACACCACGTCGTAGATGGGGTTGGCGACGTCCACGCTCCGCATTGAACCGGCGGCCCGCGCGCTGCGTCAATCGCCGTCAATCGCCTTGCCCCTGTTGCGGATGGTCGGTGCGGCGACGGTGTCATGCACCGACGGGCGTGCTCGCTGGTCTATTGCCGGGGGCGGGCGGCGCCGGATGCCGGCGAAGGCTCGGGCGTGCTTCACGCCCCTCCTCCGATCGCGACTGGCCGCCTGCGACTCGGTAGCGTGGGATAGTCCTGAGTGGCTGCGGCGGCGGCGTTGGACAGCGGGAGCGACTCGGAACACGATGAACGCTTCCTGGAATGCGCGCTTACGTAGTCCGCCGCCTCCTGCTCGCCGTCGTTACTCGTGCTCGCCAGTCAGGGTCGGCAGGACGTCCGCCAGGGTGATGCCGAAGTCGTTTTCCTGGGTGGCTTGAAAGACCGGGAGAGACAGCTTGTTGGGAGCCGCGTTCCCTCGAAAACCGCCGAGACGTTGCAATTTTGCCATGGTGGGACTGCCGGCCACCCGATGCCAGTCGATCGGCGTCGCCGGATCGCAGGTGCGCAGCGATACCGCCACGCGCCGATCCTCGGTCGTCTGCGTCGCGTGGATGGTGTTGAGGCTCAGCAGCAGCAGGTCGCCGGGTCCCACCTCCGGAATCTCCATGACCTCCTCAATCTCCAGGTCCTCGTCGTGATGGTAGACCCCGCTCCAGTCGGACAGGTACAACGTCCCGCCGTCGCGCAGCGAGTACAACCTGCTCGCGCCCGAGCGCCGGCAGAGGTTGAACACTCGCGGCGACTTCTCGCGCAGCCGATCCCAGGGAATCACGCGCAGCCCCGCCTCCGTGCGGGACGGCTTGACCAGCGGAATCCAGTAATTGAGATGAGTCGGATTGTACTCGGTCAGGAAGAAGTGATCGTGATCCTGATGCCAGGAAAGATCGGTGACCGGCGTCTGGAGATAAAGGATCTGATAGAGCGCGGCCCTGGCTCCGGTCACGCCGCCGGCGAATTCTTCCATCCGCGGACGTATCCGGTGGAAGGTTTCCCTTCGTCCCATTGCGTTGGCACGCAGAGCTCCGCTTTGACCGGCAACCGGCTTGTCGCCAAGGTGCTGCGCCGCATGCCTGGTTTTCGTCGGGGGCGAATAGTCCGGGCTGGTATCGAATTCTGCCACCAGGAAGTCGATCTCGTCACGGTTCAGAAACCCCGGGACAACGCAGAAGCCCCGTTCGTCGAGCGCGGCTGCAATTGCCTTGAAGTCGGCCTTGAAATCGGTCATGAGTATTTCGCTCCCTGTATGTCATAACCGTAGTTTGCCTTGACCGCTTCCGGCCACTCCTCATAGGGGACGTGGAACCCGAGGGTGGCCGTCCCCATCGTCCCCTGCGGTGTCGTCACGCCCAAACCACCATAGAGGCCCTCGTTGATTGCCTCGTTGTCTATTGCCAACTGCATCGCCTGACGCACCCGGATGTCATCAAAGGGCGGCTTGCGCACATCCATGGCAGCGGACGTATTCGATTTACCGAATATGGTGGTCGTGATCACGAGTTCAGGGTCGGTCCGCTGGAGGCTCTCTGCGTCGTCCCTGTTGAGAGCTTCGCCAATACCCCCAAGAGAGCGACCTTACCGGTCCGTAGTGCCGCAAGTCGTGTAGACGCATCTGGCATGTATAAGATCTTCAGCTCGTCTGAGTAAGGCAGACGGTTCCCCGGGAACTTCTCATCGTCTTTCCAGTAGTTGAGATTCTTGGTATAGGTGCGGCTGCTGCCCTCCACCCAGTCGACCAGCTCATAGGGCCCGGTGCCGACCAGGTTTCTCCAATCCTGAACGCTGCCATGCTCATTGATTACCTCGGGGGGATATATCCGGCCACCCTCAAAGGAGTCGTAAAGAAAGACATCCAACGCGGTGAAGGATATCTGCTTCAGCTTGACAACAAACGTATGCCCGTCGGCCGCCTCTATCGATTCAATAGGCAAGCTGGTGATAAGGCCGCCGTTCGGGCTCTTCTCGGTGAAACCGCTGCCCAGGGCCGTAAGTCGGTGAAAGTTGAACACAACGTCATCGGCAGTGAGCTCGCGTCCGTTCATCGGCGCCTTGTCGTGCCAGTGAATGCCCGCGCGGATTTTGAATATTATGGTCAGGGGATCCGGTGTTCGTAGCTCTCCGCCAGGTGTGGTTTAACTACGTCTCTAGGAGTATACCACCCATGGTTAAAGGGCCATTTGTCTCTGGGTATTGCCCAATCCACCATGCCGAGTTTCTCGAGAACGGCGCCGCGTTCCAGGTATTGTGACCCCCACCACGAGTCAAGGTGCGCCGGTTCCCGCGCATAAGGCAAAACAAGTTGCCCACCATATTGTGGCGCGTTGATCATCTCGCCGGTGGCCGGGTCGAGCACCATTTCCTGCTCGCTCGGCGCGGCCGCCGCCTCGCCTTCGCTGGCCGGGCCGGCAAACGCAGCGGCCGCCACCAGCGCGAACGCCAGTGCAATCGACATTAGTGTAGAAGCTCCTTTCATTGTGCTTCTCCCTTACGTGTCGGGCACGGATGTGCCCCGTTTCTGGAAATGCCAGCAACGCTGGACGCTGTGGTCTGGTGGAAACGCAGCCGACGCGGTCGGCCGTTGGACGCCCGGACGCATGGCGGCCGACGTGGTCGGCCGTTGGAAGCTCGGATGCGTGGCGGGTATGCGCCGCGCGGAAAGAGGACGCCGCGCTCAGCACCGGCGGACCGGTTGGCTACTAGCGCGCGGTTAGTGAGCGGTGAGCGGTGGTAGCTCGCTACACATCAGGACGTCATCTTGCCAAATTCGCCGGAGCGGCGCAAGTGGCCGTAATGTTGGGGTGCGAACGCGGAAAGCGGTACGCAGGTCATTGCAGCATGGTCTACCCGCTCGATGGCACGGATGCGAACATCCGGGGACTGGCGAACTGGATCGGCGGCGCGATGGAGCGGCCTTACACCGACCGCCGGCAGTCGGAGCGCAGGCTTCCACGACGGCGCGGTCACGCCTCAGCCCGCTCGATTGCCGCCTGCGATCCGACGGTGCGCCCGTGTTCGTTCGGATCGACCGCGGAGACCGGAGCGCGCCGGGCTTCATTCGGCACACTCTCGGCGTGAGCATGGCGCTGAGCGTGGCGCAACCTGTGGTGCGCTCGACAATGGAGCGTCAGATTCCGCGGCACCGCGCCGCCGCCGAGCGCGAACGGCACGATGTGGTCGATCTCCAGCCGATAGCGGGAGCCGCAGCGCCGCCCGCTGCGGCGGTCGACATAGGTGCAACAACCCTGGTCGCGGCGCCACACCTCCCGCTTCACCGCTACCGGGATGTACCGCGACCGGGAGCCCGGCACCGCGCCGAGGCTGCGCAACGCGGCAAGGTGCCGCTCCACTGCCGGCGAACGCACCGCCGGCCCCACCGCGCCATGCCCGGCGGCGTACGCCAGCCGCTTCGCCGCCGACTCCGAGCGCCGGACCGTGTCCCGCACCGGCGCGGACTTCGGGCCGCCGCGCTCGGCCTCCGTGTCCCGCTTCGCCGCCGAAACCGCCGGACCGGTGCCGTTCCGTGCGACCGCGTGCGGCCTGCGCCCGGGTTGGGCTTCGGATCGGCACTTCGCTGGCGAAGTGGTGTGCGCACCGCTGTTCGGCGCCGCCGCCCGTGACGCGCTGCCGTACCCGGTGACCGAGTGGCGCTTCGCCGGCGAAGTGGTGTGCCCCTCTCTGTCCCCCACCGGCGCGGACTCGTTCGGCGCCGAATCGGAGCAGCGGACAATATCCCGCACCGCCGTGGAGTTCGTTTCGCCATGCTCGACCTCCGCAGGCCGCTTCGGGGCCGAGGGACCGGGCAGGTCATTCGCAGCCGCCGACTTCGCGCCGCCGCACGCGTCCTCCGCACGCTGTTTCGCCGCCGACACCGCCCCACCGTCGCCGTCCTGCGTCACCGCACGCGACGCCCGACCGAGTTCGGCCTCGGCGTGGCGATTCGCCGGCGAACCGTTGAGCTCACCGCTGACCGGTAGCGCCGGCGTGCTCGCGGATCCTGCGCCGTCGACCGAGCCGCCACCGCCCGTACGCCGCACACGCGGCGGCCGAGCCGGGTCGTAGCGGTCCAGGCCGTCGCGCACCAGCCGCGCCACCAGCCCGCCCAGCGTCAGGTGCGGATCCGTGTGCGACAGCAGCATCAGCAGCTTCTCCAGCCCGTGCCGGCACTCCGCGTCGACCGCCGCCTTCAACTCCCAGCGCCCGCCTCCGAGCGCGCGCAACCGGTCGCTCGGCTGCGCCAACTCCGGGTCCACCTCGGCCAGCATCTGCTGCACTTCGCGCGTGCTCTTGCCCGCCGCCTGCCGGACCAGCTTCTCCCGCGCCGCCGCGTCCAGCACCGGCCCGGCTGCCGGTGGCGCCGGATCGTGCTCGCCGCCGCGCGCCGGCGCCGCCGGTCCCGGGTCGCCCGGTGCGCCGTCACTCGGTGGCGCACCGCCCACGGCGCCACCTGCTCCGGTACTTACCGGCGGGCGGCCCCGGTTGCGGTCGTTGCGCTCGAACAGGTTCTGCAGTTGCGCCGCGTTGCTCAGGTTCAGCGAGCCGTCCTGCAGCAGCTCACGCGCAGCGCCGGTCCCGGTGCACAGCCGCATCGCCTTGATGCGCCGCCAGGCGGCGGCCGCGGTGTAGCCCAGTTCGTGCACGACGTAGTCGAACAGACTGCCATACCCGCGGGTCAGGTGGAGGCTGCGCGCCTCGATCTCGCGCAGGTGGTCGAGCACCAGGATCTGCAGCGCCTGTTCGTGGCGGGCGAGCCGCCGGGTCTGCGCCAGCAGGAGGTAGTCGGGCAGCGCGGCGACGGTGGACTAGGGGGTGGGAGACGGCACGGCATCCATGTCGTAAGTATACCATGGGATTCAAAATAGCCGATTTTCCCGAGTCCTCGACGGCGGTGAAACGGCGCCCGGAAGGCCGCGCCACGGGGCGCTGTCGCGGCAACGGAGGCCAAGTCGTTCCGGGGCAGTCGGAGGGACCGCCGCGCGCCGTAGCGAGCCACCATGAGCCCCGAAAATCGCGTCAAGGGGTGCGCGCAGTTTTTTCGCGATTTTTTCCGTGCTCACGATCTGCCGGGACGGCACGCTGCCTGGTCCGAAATTCCTGTGGGTCGGCGATGCTCGGGCATCGGTTTTCATCGTCTTCCATATCACGGAGTCACCGTACTGCCTCATGCATCTCACTTTCGGTCCACGGCTACCGCTTTCGGCGTTCCCACCCTAATGTTGACTGCTCACTGGGTCGCGGGGCCATGCCTGCCGGTGTAGCATGTTACACTCCACGAAAAGGCGCCGGGCCAACCCCCGAAGCGTCGTCAACGAGGGTCGCAACCATGCGTTCGTTCAACACTGCCGGTCCCGTCAAGCCCGCCAGGCACTATTGCATCCCGCCGCTTGAGCGCATCGACCTGGACGGGGTCCTTGGGCTGGTGCGAGACGAGCGGCACTTCGTGCTCCATGCCCCGCGGCAGACCGGCAAGACATCCGCGCTGCTCGCGCTGGCCGAGGTGCTGAACGGGCGCGGCTACCGGTGCGTGTACGTTACCTTCGAGACCGCCCGCACCGCGCGCGACGACGTGCAGCGGGCATGCGCACGGTGCTCGTCAGGCTGGCCTCGCAGGCGCGGACGACGCTGGATGACGGCTTTCTGGACGACATCTGGCCGGACATTCTGGCGCGCGTCGGTCCGGACGAGGCACTGGGTGAAACGCTGTCCCGTTGGGCGCAGGCGTCACCGGGACCGCTGGTGCTGCTGATCGACGAGATCGACACGCTGGTGGGCGATTCGCTGCTGTCGGTGCTCCAGCAGCTCCGCGCCGGCTACCCAACGCGCCCGGAGCGCTTCCCGCACAGCGTGGTCCTGTGCGGCATGCGTGACCTGCGCGACTACCGCATGGGCGCCGCCGGCAGCCCGTTCAACATCGCCGCGAAGTCGCTGCGGCTGGGCGACTTCACGCGCGGGCAGACGTTGGCGCTGCTGGCCCAGCACACCGAGCAGACCGGCCAGGCTTTCGCACCCGAGGCGCTGGAGGCGGTGTGGACGCAGACCCGCGGCCAGCCCTGGCTGGTGAACGCGCTGGCGTACGGCGTCTGTTTCGAGAACGAGACGCTGCGCGAAGACCGGTCCCGCACGGTGAGGGCGGATGACATCGCGGCGGTGCGCGAGGAGTTGATCGTGAACCGGGTGACGCACCTCGACTACCTGGCCGACAAGCTGCGCGAGGATCGCGTGCGGCGGGTGATCGAGCCGATGCTGAGCGGCACCCACCGGCACGCCTTCACGGACCGCGATGTCGGGTACGCGCGCGACCTCGGGCTGCTGGCCCGCGACGCGCCGCTGCGGGTGGCCAACCCGATCTACGCCGAGGTGCTGCCGCGCGAACTCGCGTGGGTGGCGCAGGAGACGCTGGAGCTGTCGCCGCCGCGCTACGTGAGGGCCGACGGCAGCCTGGACGCGGAGTTGCTGATGGCGGAGTTCCAGGACTTCTTCCGCCGCCACTCCGAGCACTGGCGGAACCGCTTCGCGTACGAGGAAGCGTGGCCGCTGTTGCTGTTGCAGGCGTACCTGCAGCGGGTGGTGAACGGCGGCGGCCGCATCGAGCGGGAGTACGCGCTCGGGAGCGGGCGGGTGGACCTGTTGATCGTGTGGCCGCTGGCCGACCGGGTGCAGGAGTTCGTGGTGGAGTGCAAGGTGGTGCGCGCGCACGACGGGCCCGAGCGCGTGGTGGACGAGGGCGTGGAGCAGACGGCGCGCTACGTGGACCGCTGCGCCGCGGAGGCGGGTCACCTGGTGGTGATCGACCAGCGGGAGAACCGGAGCTGGGAGGAGAAGATCTCCCGCACCCGGCGCCGCTCGGCGCACCAGCGGCGCGGCGGCGGCGCCGTGCCGGTAGCGGTGTGGGGGATGTGAGTAGGCGGCGAATCGAACTGTGCCCGGCGCTGCGCGACGCGTGCTTCACCCGTCCGTTGCACGCCGCTGATACTGGCAAGCGGCGGACCGGTTGCGAGCCTTCGACCGAAGCGCGCGGCACGGGTCGGGAGAGAGGCGACATGGACAGAATCATCGTTGATGCAAGGGTTCACTTCGGCAAGCCGTGCGTCGCCGGTACGCGAATCACGGTACAAGATGTCCTGGAACTCGTCGATCAGGATCTCCCCTTTGACCGGATCATTCAGGACTACTACCCCGACTTGACCGCCGCTGACATTCATGCCTGCATCCGCTATGCGATTGCCCTGGTGGGCGCAGAGGATATCCGTCTGCGGGCGGCGCCCGTCTGAGGTTTCTGCTCGACCAGGATGTCTACGCCTCCACTGCCCGGCACCTGGCTGGCTTGGGCCACGATGTTCAGCGCGCCGCTGACATCGGCCTGTCGAGAGCCGCGGATGAGGAGTTGCTCGAAGCGGCTCAGAAACAGGGCCGGTTGTTCGTCACCCGGGACCGCGACTTTGGTCGCATCGTCTTTCTGAAGCGCAAGCGCGCAGGGTTCTCTATCTCCGTATGATGCCCGCAATGCAACATGCCGTTCATGAGGTGCTTGCGGAGGTACTCCGAACCAATAACGAGACCGTGCTGGCTCAAGCATTCGTCGCGATCACCCCCGGCGGTTATCGAATCAGAGAGCTGACGAACATGTAATGACGACAGTGCATGATTCGGGAGTGCCGGTGCTCGACATGGATGCCGTGGCAGCCGCCTCGCCGTGTGGGCCACCGTGATGGACACACGTTTCGTGCGCCGGGCTTCATACTACCAGCTCACGATTCGACGGATGGTGATGAAGCGCCGTCGGCTCGGTGCTGATCGGTGTCGGCGTCGGCTCTTACGCCTTCAGCCCGGTCAACGCGATACCCCGGACGAAGTACTTCTGAGCGAACAGGAAGACCACGAGTATCGGTATCACGGCGATGCTCGCGCCCGCCATTCGCGCACCCTCCTCCTGAAACTCCACGCCCTGGGAAAAAAACGCCAGACCCTGCTCCAGAAGCATCTTGTTGGTTGTGTTCAGGATGATGAGCGGCCACAGGAAGTCGGTCCAGGAGTGCATGAATGAGAAAATGGCGATGGTGCCGATTGCCGGCTTGATGAGCGGCACGACGATGTGCCGGTAGCGCCCGATGATCGTGCAACCGTCGATCTTCGCCGAATCGAGAAGGTCGTCCGGTATCGCTTTCATGTTCTGTCTGAAGAAAAAGATCGCAAATCCCGTTATGAGAGCGGGAATGACGACCGCGGCATGGGTATCGACAAGCCCCAATTGATCCATCAACAGGTACAGCGGGACCAGCCGTGACTCGAACGGGATGATCATGGTGAACAAGATGCAGGAAAAGATAAACTCCTTGAACCGGAATCGAATCTTTTCGAACAGGTAGCCGGTAAACGAGGCCAACAGCAGCTCCGCCACAACGATGATCACCGACACCAACAGCGTATTCCAGTAGAACAGGGCCATTGGCACAACCTCGAACACCCGGAAGTAGTTCTCGATAGTGAAATTCTGCGGGTACAGGGTCGGCGGCCACTCGAAGATCTCCGACATCGGCTTGAACGAGGTCGATACCATCCAGTAGAATGGCGCGATATAGAAGATACCCGCTATTGACAGGACGGCGTACACAATTGAACGATAGATTCTAGTCTTGGTCCGGTAGCCGCCGATAGCAAACATCACATGCACCTTGGACCGCTAGTAGCTGTAGTCGAATCGGTTAAAAAACCTCCGTTGGAAATACGTCAGCAGCAGCACGATTGCGGCAAGTATGAAGGCAAACGCCTGCCCCACACCGAGACGGAAATCCAAGAAGGAAAGCTGGTATATCTGTAGTACGATGGTCAGCGTACTGTTCATCGGCCCGCCCTTGTGGATAACCCCGCTGCTCATCACGAACATCTGAGTGAATACCTTGAACGAACCCATTGTGTTGACAACAACGGCGAGCAATAGAATCGGCACCAGCAGCGGTATGGTTATCGACCTGGTTACCTGGAAACCGGAGGCCCCGTCGACCCGCGCTGCTTCGTAGAAGTTCTCGGGTATGGCTTTCAACCCAGCCAGGAAGATGACCATGGAAAAACCCATCGCCCGCCAGATGGTCATCACAATGATGGATCCAAGTGCATACTTGGGATCGGTGAGCCAACCGATCTTTGTGGTAGCCCCGAGTTTCTCGAATACAAAGTTCAAGATGCCGATATCGCGATTGTAGATCCACATCCACAGTTGTGAAATGGCAACCAGTGAAACCACCATCGGCATAAAGAATATCGTCCGATATACGACAGACCCGCGGGTCATACGATCAAGAAAAAGGGCGACCACGAGACCGATAAAGGTGCCGCCGGTGACCACACCGACCACGTAGACAAACGTATTAACCATGGCGCGCCAGTGGATCGGGTCGGTGAAAATCTCGACGTAGTTGTCAAGCCCGACGAACGTGAACGCTCCCGTCAACAGGTCATAGGCGTTGAAGCTCACGAACAGAGCAAAGAACACGGGATAGTAGTGGATGGCGAGGAAGAAGGCAAAGATTGGAACCAGGAACAGGTAGGCGCTTACTTCCTCGTGGTGCTTTCTGAACACGCCGCGGAGCTTGTTGGTAGCGCTCGCTGCAATCATGTCGGTCCTCCGTCAGGCAGGAACTGTCATGGAACAAACGTGGACTTCCCACAGAGTATGCGGGAAGCCCACGTCGAAACTAATCGTCGAACGGAACCTTGATCTCTGAAATGTATCGGGTCTCGGTGATTTCTTCGTACGCCGCTACCATCCCGTCGAGAGCGTCATCCAGCGACTTCGTCTTGCTCAGAAAGGCCTCGATCTCTCGACCGACCTGCGTGTAGTAGTCGGTCGCTCCGGTGCCTTGCATCCTGGACCTCAGATTTTTCTGTTGGGTCGCGATCTTCCACGGCTCTTCCGATTGGAACTTGGGCAGCATGGAGGCGCTCATGTAAGGCGGCAGAAGCGAAAAGCTGCCGATGTCGAACAGCTCGGATATGTTCTCATCCTGGATAATATAGCCAAGGAAGCGCCATGCCTCATCCGGATTCTCGGAGTCCTTGTACACGGACACGGGCCGGACCGCGAGGATGGTCGAAGAATACTCGCCGGTTGGGATATTGTCGATGATCCAGTTCAGGTCCGGTGCATTATTCGATATCCGGGCGATGTCGTAGATGCCTTCGGCGGAAATGGCGTTCAGGCCCTGGTGGAAAGCCTCTCTCGGTTCACCCATTCGGAAATCTCCGGCCTTGTCGGTCCAGGTGACGTCATAGATAAACTGCAGCGCGTTGCCCCACGCCTCTCTGCCGTCCGGCGTCATAACATCGGCCGCCGAGTTGTCGTCGTTCAACCAGGTCCCGCCGGCACTATGCATCCACGCACCGAAGGCCCAGGCGGGATCCTGGATTCGGAACGTGAACCCAGCCCTGGTGATATTGCCGGAGGCATCGGTCTTGACCAGTTTCCTGGCGTATTCCCGAAGCTCGTCCCAAGTCTCTGCACCGCGCATCGGCAGGCCGGCTTCCTGCAGGTAGTCGGAGTTGTAGTAGAGTTGCTGCCAGTGTGTGAACAGGTTGATGATCATTACCGGTTTGTCCAGATCGCCATCCTGGTGAGCCATCTTTCGAAACGTCGGGTGCAGCGAGTTTTCGTCCATGATCTTGGCAATGGGCTCTGGCGCCTCGTTGAAAAAGCCCGCCGACGCCAACGTCGAATTGTCGATGTCGTGGATCTGAATGATGTCGGGCACATCCTTCCCTGACCTGAGCACCAACCTGATCTTGGTGCCATAATCGCCCCACGACCCGGTTTGCCGTTCGATATTGATAGTCGTGTTCGGGTTCGCGATCATGTATTGTTCTGCCAGTCCGGTGACCCAATCGTGAAACGCCGGGGCGTCCTTGTGCCAATACAACAACGACTTTGGTTCGTCGGATGCGGCGCCCGCATCCTGCTCGCCGCTTGCCCAGATGGTCCCCGTTGCCAACAGCAAGCCGACAACTGCCAAGCCTAAGATTCCAGTAAGCTTCACTACTACTCCTTCTGTGAAAATGATATTTGGCGGACCGGCGGATCACCGATCCACTCCGTTTCGAGTTCGAAACTCTCGATTGGTTCCTAACGCGTGGGTGTCGCGCTCTGGCCCTCCTTTCCCGAGTGACTATGCGCGGGCCAACGGCCGGTGTCAACCACGTCCGTGACGCAGTACGCGGTCGAGGCAGGCGACGCGCCGCTATTGCCGATGAGATGACCGACGGCACCATGCGGCGGACCGCCCAACCGGCGGCGCGGCGTCAGACCGTCTGAACATGTTCGGTAACGCGGTGAGGGACCTGCTGGACCCGAGGTCGCGCGGCGCTAGACGAGCTTGAATACCGGCACCGTGCCGCTTCCGTCGGCGAGCGTCTCGAACGCCACCTCTACCTTGCGACCGACCTCGATCTGATCGGCGTCGGCGTCGGCGTCGAGGTCGACGATGTTGGACTGCAGGCGCACGCCTTCCGCCAGATCGATCTGCGCCACGACCAGCGGCAGCCGTCCCTGGTGTCGCGGGTGGTACGGTCGGTGCAGCACGGCGTAGCTGAAGATCGTGCCGCGGCCGGAGGCGTCACGCCACTGCATCGCGCTTGAGCCGCACGCCTGGCAGCGCGTACGCAACGGAAACGCCCACGTGCCGCATGCGCGGCAGCGCTGGAGCCGGAGCTTGCCCTCGCGCGCGGCAGCGAAAAACGGTGCCGCCCCTACCGCCGCCGCCGATGCGCCCGGCGTCGACACGGCCGCCGTCTCCGCGGCAGCCACCGGCAACCAGGCTGCTTCGGTCATGCCTTCGCCTCCGGCGACAGCAGCAACGTCGAATGATGCTGCAGCGTGCCGCCGTTGCCGCTCACCAGAATGAGCTGGTTGGCCGCTTGCCGCCGGCCACCCTGTCCGCGGCCTTGAATGATCGCCTCCGAGATCGGCGTCATCCCCCACATGTAGTAGGAGGAAAGCTGCCCCCCGCCGGTGTTGGTCGGCAGTGAACCGCCGCGCCCGATGGCCCCCGACGCGGCGAACGGGCCGCCTTCGCCCTTGGTACAGAAGCCGTAATCTTCGAGGGTGGTAATGACCGTATAGGTGTAGCAGTCATAGAGCTGGCACTGGCTCACGTCGGCGAGTTGCGCGCCGGCCATCGCCAGCGCTTTCGGGCCCGACCGCCTGGCCGGCGACTCGGTCAGCGGATCGAAGCGCGCCCAACCCACGTCGTGGTGGTGAGCTTGGGCGAACCCACGGATGTAGACCGGTGGCTGGGCGCCATCCCGGGCCCGCTCGGCGGACGTCACGATTACCGCTACGCCGCCGTTGGAGACCAGGCAGCAATCCAGCACGTGAAAGGGTTCGACCACCCACGGCGATGCGTGGTAGCCGTCCAGATCCAACGGCTCGCGCTTGGTTGCACGTTCGTTGAACGCGGCCCACTTGCGTTGCGCGATGGCGACCTGCCCGAGCTGATCCTGCGTGGTGCCGTACAGGTCCATGTGGCGGCGGGCGCCCGACGCATAGGCGGGAATCGGGCCGGCCCAGCCGTACATCTGCCGCAAGCTGTCGAGTGCCGACATCGGCCGCCCGCCCGCATACGCGGCCCCGGCGCGCTGCCCTTCCTGCAACGGGTCGTCGGCGAACACGCAGCAGACGACATTCGCCAGCCCGGCGTGCACCGCCATCGCCGCGTACTGGACCATCTGACCGGCGCTCGATCCGTAGCCCTGCATGAAGGTCAGCAGGTCGAGCTCCCGCAGCCCGAGCGCCCGCTGCAACGACACATCGATGCCACGCGTCACTCCCGCGTTGATGAGCAAGCCATCGAGCTGCGACTTGTCGAGCCCGGCATCCTCCAGCGCCAGGTAAACCGCCTCGACCGCGAAGTCCTCCGCGCTCCGATAGACCCGCCCCATCTCGGTCATGCCGAGCCCGCACACGGCGGTCGCGCCTTGCAGTGGATGTGATGTCGACCCGCTCACGCCCACCCAGTATAGCCTACCGGCCACCGAAGTTCAGGCTGGTCCCTCTCTGGGCCCGCAGTTTCAGACCAGGTCGCTGACTCTGCGGATGGGCGAATAGAAACCGATCTCCACCATCCGGGCGAGCAGCGCATCAGCTTCGTCGGCGGAAACGATCAGGGCAATCGACTGAGTGGATTTACTCAGGTCGTGAGCAGCGAGTAGAGAAAGTCCTCATTCCAGGCAGCGATGTGACGACTGGCGCGCATGCTGTGTTTGCCCTTGCCGCGCCGCAGGAGATTGCTGGCCATGTGCTTGATGGTGGCGAAGTTCGCCGGCGCGTGCCCGCTCCGTATGCGGCACTCGTCATCGCGGAACACCATGTCCATCACCCAGTGCAGCCCATTCTCGACGCCCCAGTGGCTGCGTATCGCGTGGCCGATCTGCTCGGCATCCGCCGGCAACGAGCTGATGTAGTAGCGCGTCTCGGTTTCGACCTTGTCCTCGACCAATAGTTCACGCCGGCTCTCCACCTTCACGATGCTGCGCAGCCCCGGCCAGCGGTGGTCCTGCTGCAGCCACGCGATGTCCTCGGTCGCTACCACCCGCCGCGTCTCCAGACGTCCGTGGCCCTTGTCACTACTCTCATGTACCGTGACTTGGTGCCCGGCGAAGCCATCCTGTCGTTCGTCGAAGAACAACGCCACATCCTTATGCAGCGTCCCCTGATTTCCTTTCAGACCCAATACATAGTCTGCTTTCTGCTCGATGATCCGGGCACCGATCTCGCGCTGGCAGCCCATCGCGTCGATGGTCACCACCGCGCCGTGCAACTCCAGCAACCGCAACAGCTCCGGGATCGCCGGGATCTCGTTCGACTTGTCCGCCACCTTGCACTGGCCCAGCACCAGCCGCTGCTGGCTACTCCACGCCGAGATCATATGGATCGGTCCCTGCTCGGCAGCGCGATCAAGCGAGCGCCGCAGCGTCTTGCCATCTACCGCCACCACTCCACGCACCGCCGCCGTAAACCGCTCCACCCAGGCGATGAAACAACTCTGGAACTGCTGCGCGTCCAGCCGCGCGAACACGTTCCCCAGTTGGTCATGCGATGGGACCCCATGGGCGAATGGCAAGAAGCGGCGCAGAAACTTCAGCTTCTGCTGGCCATACAGCGCCACCTCGACCCAGCTATCGGCACCGCCGAGCACTGCGCACAGGCACAGCAACAGGATCTCCGGCAGCGGATAGAGCACCTTCGCCTGCTGGCGCGGGTCGTCGAGAGCGTCGAAACTGCCTAAGAATTCGACATCACCACCACTGTCATCGTTCATCAGAATGCCCCTCCCAGAGCTATTTCCTAGCTCCTTCAGTACATACTGATCACCGCCTGTCTGTCACCCTACCCAAAATATTCGGTCGATTGCCCTGCGGAAACGATGCGATCGGTTGCCAGCGAAGTTAGCCAGCGTTACGGTATCGAAGAAGAATCGCCTCGAAGGCCGATCAGGCACTCAGATGATCGTCAGCCGACATCGCAGTGTACTGGTCGATGCCGTGCTCGGAGAGCCAGCTGCCCAGGCTGCCCGCGGGGCAGCCGGCACACACAACGCACAGAGACCACCATAGACCACGCCTTCGGTCCTTCGGAGGTGAGGCCGCGCACTCGCGCCGCGCACGGGCGGCCGCTATCCTCGCCGCCGATGGACGACCAGATCGTGCTGCCCTCGCCGCGGCGGCCCAACGTTCAAGCTGCAGTCTATCGGAACACGAGCTTCTTGCCGTTGGCGGCGCACTCCCGCAGATAGAGGTTGATCAGTGTCTGGTAGGGAATGCGGCTGTCCGCTGCCAGTGCCTTGAAATACTCCAGCGTATCCAGGTCCAGCCGGATCGTAACCTGTCTCTTGAGATGCTTCGCATAGGGATTGCGTTTCGCCTTCGAGAAGTCGTAGTTGGCTCTCATCGCGCCCACCTGCGCTCATATTCGGCGCGTTCCATGCGGTTG
Source organism: Spirochaetia bacterium (assembly GCA_965208575.1). Lineage (GTDB taxonomy): Bacteria > Spirochaetota > Spirochaetia > SZUA-6 > Bin103 > Bin103. The sequence continues at coordinate 614,697 of CBDBOV010000006.1, forward strand.
GCCCTGCGTGCCGAGAAGATCCGAATGACCTCGTCATCCTCACGATAGCAGTGGCACACCACCAGGGTTCGAAGCGACAAGCTCATTCCGACGAGCACGAACCGATCCTCGTCCTCAGAGTGATCCGGATCACTGATGAGCAGAGCACGCTCGTCGTAGAACACGGTCTGGGCCTCCTCGAATGAGACCCCATGCTTGCGGCTGTTCTCGGTACGCTTGTTCTTGTCCCACTGAAAACGTATCTCGGCCACACGAGTGCACAATAACTACACCGTAGTGAAAGTGTCAATGCCGACAACCTGTCGGGCCTGCCGACCCTCTGGGAACAGGAATCAATGGGCGGCAGCCACGGCCAGTTCGCCAAGCGCTCGCCGCACGAGGAGTCGATCCGGCCTCGCCGCTCGCGGCCGGGAGCCGTAGTGCTGGGTGGTACGGTCGCCAAGCCGGGGTCAGTGGTTGGACGAAGCGATCTCGGCGACCTACTGGGTAGGCATACCCCGGTGATCGAAGATCGTGACGAGGCGAGCAAGCACGTCGTCCATGATCTGCTCGGGAACGGCCTCGACGCGCCTCCCGTTGCGGGCACCGACATCGAGCGCGCGGGGCTGGTCGCAACGGATCACCCCGGTGGTTCGGGTGCCGGCAACCTGGAGAGACACGGCGAATCCACGCCTGCGGGCAAAGCTCCCGCCCCGGGTAATCGGCACCACTACCGGTGTCGCGGTAAGCTTGTTGAACGGCGCTGGCGAAACGATCAGCACCGGACGGACGCCCTGTTGTTCATGTCCGGCAGTCGGATCGAGACTGACCAGCCAGATTTCGCCCCGCTCCACCTATAGCAGCTCTTTACCGACCGGCTTCGCATCCATCCAGGCGCGGTCTTCCGCCGACGGGCTCTCGGCGTCCTCGCACTGTGCCAACAGCTCATCGAGCGAATACCGGGGCCGTGTCCTCGGCTGAACGACCAGTCGCCCGTTCTGGACGTCAATGTCCACCTTGGCCCCCACCCCAAGCTCCAGGAGTTCGAGGAGCGCCGGGGGTACCGCGAGCATGATGGAACCGCCGACTCTGCGCAGGTTTGTCGTATGCATAGCCATCTCTATTATACACAAGTATAACCACGTCCAGGAGGTTGCGCGGCGCAAGATCCGCAAGATCCGGGCGCCCCAGCTCAGTGGGTGCCCGGCGAAGCGAGGGATCCGACCGGCCAGGGGATGCCGCCGGCGACGCCGCGTGGCTCAGGCCGACCCTTTGAGAGCGGCGACTTCCTCGGCTTCGGTCTGTCGCCCGAGATACCGAGCTGGGGCTCGCTGCTGAGCCGGGACGGTCGCAAGTACATGGAGCAGGCGCCGTGGCTGGCGCTCTGGCCCGGTCTCTGCCTGACGCTCACCGTGTACAGCCTCACATGTTCGGCGACGCGGTGCGGGATCTGCTCGACCCGCGGCTGCGCGGTGCGGGGGGCCGCCTCGGTGGTGCTGCCGCCAGGTCGGCCACGTAACCCGCCGAACTCCACCACTTCGGCGGCGAAGTCGGCGGCGTGCGTGGGGTTGGCCGGCGTCGATGCCGCTGGCTCCGCTAACTGAAGCGCGGGCGACCTGCGGCGAGACGCTCGGCAGGCAGGATCCGGGCGGTCGGGCCGGGCTATGCTGCGCGGCGGTAGATCCAGGCGTCCCAGGCCAGGGTGTGGGCGGCGAAGATGCGGCGGAATCCGCCGCCGGCGATGGCCGCGGCGGCGCGGTTCCAGTCGTGGTAGAAGGGGTGGAAGGAGCTGCGCAGCAGCTTGAACACGGCGATGGCGACGCGCCAGGCGGCTGCCACCAGCCAGTGGGAGCGCGGCACGACCACCGCGTAGAGGCGCTCGGTGCGTTGCAGCGATACCGCCAGCAGGGGGTGGAGGTCGGGGTAGCAGCACAGCACCTTGTCCAGCACCACCAGATGCGCGGGAGCCAGCTCCGCGGCGCGCTGCACGGCGTCGCCGACCAGGAAGGCGGTCCGCTCGCCAAGCCCTTCGCGTTCCGCCGCTGCCTGCGCTTCGGCGATCATGCCGGCGGCCACGTCGATGCCGACGGCGCCGGCCGCACCGGCGGCGAGCACGCGGCGCTGCAGCTCGCCAGTGCCGCAGCCGATCTCCAGCACCGAGACGCCGCCGACGCCGGCCGCCTTCAGCCCGTCGAGCAGCTTGCGCTGCACCGCATCGAGCCCGCGGCGGCGGTAGCGGCGCGCCAGGCGCGTTGCCTCGCGCGAGAAGAAGCGGTCGGTGCCGGGACAGGGGCCGCCGCGCGAACGCTGCGAACGCCCCGCTCCTCCGGCCCCGCCGCCAGTAGAGCAGCAGCAGGCCATGCGCCCATTATGCTGCGCCGGAGCGGCCGGCGGAAGACCGGCTCGTCAGGCGGGAGTCAGGCGGGGGTTTCCGGGAGCATCAGGCCGAAGCCGGCGCCCTGCGGGTCGCGCACGAAGGCGACGCGCCCCACCGTGGCGATGTCGGTCGGCGGCATGTTCACGGCGCCGCCGGCCGCGGTCACGGCGGCCACCGTGGCATCGACATCGGCGACCTGGAAGTAGACGCTCCAGTGCGGCGGGACCTGCATCTCGAGCAGCTCGTCGGGCAGCGCCATGAGACCGAATGCCGGCATACCCTCCGCCATCAGCGCCGTGTATTCGACGCCGTGCTCCATGGTCTGACGTGCGCTCTGCACGCCGAGCAGATCGGTGTAAAACGCCGTCGCGGTATCCGGATCGGTGGTCATCACCTCGCACCACACCATGGCGCCGGGCTCGTACTTCACGCCGGCCCCGACGTGGTTGCGCGGCTGCCACAGCGCCACGGCCGCACCGGTGGGGTCGCTGAGCACGGCCATGCGGCCCGACTCGAACACGTCGAACGGTTCCATCATCAGCTTCCCGCCGAGTTCGCTGACCCGCCCCGCGGTCGCGTCCACATCGTCGACGGCGAGGTGAATACTCCAGTGCGGGGGAATGCCCATCTGCCGCTGCTCTTCCTGCTGCGTGTAGATGGCCGCGGCGAAGGAGCCTTCGAGACTCGCCATGCTGTAAAGCTGCTGGCCCGCCTCGTCCATCGGCATGTCCTCGTAGCTCCAGTCGAACAGCTCACCGTAGAGCGACTTGGCCGCCGCCTGGTCGGTTGTGGCCAGGTCGACCCAGCAGGGCGCGCCCGGCGCATGTCGTTCGATCTTCATCGTTTGTCCACCTTTGCGGGAGCCTGTGTAGTCGGGGGCGCCATCGACGCCCGCCGGCGGCCGCTTCGGCTATGCCGTCTGCGGCCGGGCTCCGCTATCGCCGCAAGGTACTCACGCCGGCGCGGCGTGTCGATAGCATCACCAGGCCAATGTCAGGCAAGCCCGGGTTCGAGGCCGCCGGCGCCGGCAAGATCTTCCACCACACCGACTCGCCGCGCGCCCCGGGATGCGGCCGCTGATAAACGATCTCCGCGCCGGGTTGCCGGGCTCCGATGCCCCCGACGCACCGGTGAAGTCCGACTGGAGCTTCGACCACGGTTCCTACACGTGGAGGCCGGCGTGAATCATCTGCCTGGACCTCGATTCGCTCCGGCGCGCTTACCCGCCCGCCCTCTATCCGGTACCCTCGCCGGAACGGAGGTTACGAATGGAACAACGCAGGTTCGGGGACAGCGATCTGACCTGTTCGGCGCTCGGGTTCGGGACCTGGGAGCTGAGCACCACCCAGTACGGGGAGATCGACATCGGGGAGGCGCAGCGGGCGGCCGGGGAGGCGATCGACCACGGCATCACGCTGTTCGACACCGCCGAGGCATACGGGCCCTACATCGCGGAGGAGCTGCTCGGCAAGGCGCTCGGCGCGCGCCGCAAGGAAGTCGTCCTGGTGACCAAGGTGGGGTTCAAGTACGGCGGCGGCCGCCAGGGCGCACAGTGCTCATCGTTCGACCACGTCGTGTCCAGCACCGAGGGCTGTCTGCGGCGCCTCGGCACCGACTGGATTGATCTAATGCTGATCCACTGGCCCGACCACAACACCCCGTACGGGGAGCCGATCGCGGCGCTGGAGAAGCTCAAGCAGGACGGCAAGATCCGCCACTACGGGGTGTCCAACTTCTCCCCGGCGATGATGGACGCGTGCGAGAGCGCCGGCCACCTGGCCGCCAACCAAGTGGGGTACCACCTGTTCGACCGGCGCGTGGAACGGGCGGTGCTGCCCTACACGCGGGCCCACGGCATCGGCTTCATGGCCTACGGCACGCTCGGTTTCGGCCTCCTGACCGGCGCGTTCAATGAGTCCACCACCTTCGTGGACTGGGACTGGCGCTCGAAGGGTTACGCCTTCGGCCTGCCCCTGTTTCAGCGCGAGCAGTTCCTGAAGCAACTGCGGGTGGTCGAACGGCTGCGCGCTATCGCCGCCCGCAACGGCAAGTCGGTGGCCCAGCTCGCCATCTCGTGGGTGCTCGGCAACCCCGCGGTCACCGTGGCGCTGGTCGGCATCCGCCGCAGCGAAGAACTGAAAGAAAACGTGGCGGCGGTGGAGTGGCGCCTGTCCCCCGGTGAACGCCAGGAGATCGACACCATCTTCGCCGACGAGGGAGTGCCGACCCACGCCGAAACCTCACAGATCACCGAGCCGTTCCTGCCGGCCCGCTGACCGGGACCACGCCCGGCGCACGCCCAGCGCACGCCCCGGCGCCCGGCGTCAGTCCCAGGTGAACAGCACCTTGCCGGTGCGGCCGGTGGCGAACAGATCGAACGCCTGCTGCGCCGCGGCCAGCGGGAAGCGGTGGGTGACCAGGTCGGCGAAGCGCAGGCCGGTGCGGTGCATGAGCCGGGTCAGCTCGTAGCAGTCGGCCTCGGTGAACATGTTGGACCCCATCAGGCAGCGCTCGCCGAGCATCGGCCCCACGGTGGCGTTCCGGGCGGTACCGCCCCAGCCGACGTAGACGCGGTCGTCGACCCTGCCGCGGCCAAACCGCGACGCGGCGCCGACCGGGGCGGCCCCGGCCAACGCGCCGCGCCTTCCGCGAGCCGTGGACCAGCCACGGCCGCGGTTACGGACTTTCAGCTAACAGCTACCGCCATTATCCGATTGACTAGTATCCCATCGACGCCTTCATGTCCTGGTCGATCCACATGAGGTCGAAGAGGCCGTCGTGCACCATGTAGCACGCCTCGCCGTAGTAGTTCTTTACCCACGGCCACCAGAACGTGAACTTGAGCGGATGCGGAATGGCGATGGTGAGCGCGTTGTCGATCAGGATCAGGTTCGCCTCGGTCAGCAGCTCCACGCGCTTGTCCTTGTCGAACTCCTTCTCCGCCTCGGCCAGCAACTCGTCGAAGCGCGCATCGCTGAACCGGTTGATGTTGTTGCGCGCGTCCGTTGCGGCGTTGCCGCGGAACCTCATCAGCGTCAACTCGGTGCCCCACCACTCGATCCAGGCATCCCAGTCTTCCCGGTCATGCGGCTGTCCCCAGTGCAGGCCGGCTTCGTTGACCTCGATCTCGACGTCGATGCCGAACTGCTGCTTCCACAAGCCGGCGAACGCCTCCGCTACCGGCGGCGTGAACGGCCGGTTGCTCGACAGCAGCTTCATCTTGAAGCCGTTCGGGTAGCCGGCGTCGGCGAGCATCTGCTGCGCCTTCTCCAGGTCGTAGGTCAGGATCTCCTTGTGCTGCGGCGGCAGCTCGTCGTACGGCACGAAGCCCTCGGCGCGCCACATCAGCGGCCACTCCAGCGGCGCGTCGCGCTCGTACACGGTTTGCGCAATCGCTTCCCGGTTGGTGCCGATCGACAGCGCGCGGCGCACCGCCACGTTGTCGAACGGCGGCCGGTCCACGCGCAAGCGCATACCGATCACGCCGCCGTAGACGTCGTACGCCTGCTGGATATCGGGATTGGTCATGGCCAGCGAGTCGGCGTGCGTCTTCTCGGCAAACGACACGTAGTCCAGCTTGGCCGTGCGCAGCGCGGCGATGCGCGTGGTTTCATCGCGAATGATCGGAATCACCACGTTGTCGACGAACGGCAGTTGATACTGCTTGCCGTCTATGGTCGTTTTGCGCCAGTAGAGCGGGTTTTTCGCCATGCGAAAGTGGGAGCCCGGCGAATACTCCTCCAGCACGAACGGCCCGGTTCCGACCATGTTGTTCCAGTCGACCGGACCGGCTTCCACCATCTCCGGCGGAATGTGCCAGCCGCGCGCGAGGTCGAGCAGATCCTCCAACCAGATCGGGTTGAAATACTTGGTGTGCAGCTTGACCGTGCTGTCATCGATAACCTCGATCGACTTTATCCAATCCTTTTGCATCACAGCCGTGCCGCGCGGTGCGTCCAGGAAGCGGCTGATGTTGAATTCGAAATCGTGGGCGGTGTACTCACGCGCTTCCATGACCGGGTTGGGACTCATGCCCGACCACATGACACCCGGCCGAATGTGGAATACCAGCGCATCGGGGCTCTGTTCCCAGCGTTCCACCGTGCGCCCCACGTAGAACTTGTTGGGTGGGAACTCACCGTCGAACGGATACTCGTTGGTGCCTCTCGGCCCGTACTCCTCGACGCCCCCGGTCCACGGTTTCTCACCGATCAGGGTAGCCACCCTGGTCTCGCCGGGAGGTGCCGAGCTGACCGGATCGCCGGTGCCGTCGGTCTGAATGATGCGCTGCATCACGTTCAGGGTGCCGCCGTATTGCGGTTCGCCCGAGTCCGCGGCCATGTCTCCCGCCGCCGTGGAGGACTCTTCCTCTCCACCGGCAAACAGCGGCGCTCCGGCCACCAGGAGACCCAGAATGATAAGGGTAAAAAACTTCGTCATCTTCACTCCTTCATGAATCTGACAACTGAACCCATGAATGATCGAAGGCATGGCGGGTGGTTCCGGCCTGCCATGCGGATCCCATGTGATATCTTCCTGAAATCACCTCCTCCGTTGCGAGACGCGAAAGTTGCCGGTGCCGCCGCGCAGCCGCGGATCGAGCAGATCGCGCAGCGCGTCACCGAGCACGTTGATGCCGAACACTACCGCGGCCAGGGCAACGCCCGGCCACAGCGCCATCCACGGCGCCTTGAACATGTACAATCTGCCGATGATGCCGAGCATGCCGCCCCAGCTCGGTTGCGGCGGCGGCACCCCGTAGCCGAGGAAACTCAGGCTCGCCTCGGTAAGAATCAGCGACGGCACCTGCAGGCTGAAATTGACGATCGCCGGCGCCATGATGTTGGGCAGAATGTGCCGGAAGATAATGGATATGGTGGATGTCCCGATGGCGCGCGACGACTCCACGTAGGCGTTTTCCTTGATGTCGATCACGGCGCTGCGGATGATGCGCGAGCCGCCGATTCCCCCCAGGATGCCGAGCACCACGATCACCGACCACAGGCTCGCCCCGACCATGGAGACGGCGGCCATCACCAGCACCAGGCCCGGCATCGACATGACGCCGTCCACGACCCGCTGCACCACCATGTCGAAGCGGCCGCCGAGGTAGCCGCTCAGCATGCCCAGGAACAGCGTCAGCAGGGTGGCGATCGACGCGCCGGCCAACCCCACGATCACCGACACGCGCGCCCCGAACATGATCTGGCTGAGCATGTCGCGCCCGAGGTTGTCGGTGCCGAGCCAGTACTTGGCCGATGGCCGCAGCAGGTTCTCGCCGAGATGGATCTCGTTCATCGGGTACGGCGCTATGAAATCGGCAAATACGGCGACGAACAGGAACGACAGGCTGATCAACATGCCCACCGCGCCGAGCGGCTTTTCCCTGATCAGGCGCTTGAAGAAGTCGACCGCTTTGAGTTGCCGCCGTGCGACGATGATGTCGGGAGCACTGTCCGCCACGTACCGCCTCGCTTCGCCCCCGCCTATTGGTAGTGGATCTGCGGATTGAGGAATCCGTAGGTCAAATCGACCACCAGGTTGATCAATACCATGCCGCAACCGAAGATGATCAGGGTGCCGCTGACCACCGGATAGTCCCGGAGCCGGGTCGCCTCCACGATCAGTTCACCCATGCCGGGCAGGCCGAAGATGGTCTCGATAATCACCGTGCCGCCCACCAGGATCGGCATCCACAAGCCGACGTAGGTGACCACCGGGATCAGCGCGTTCTTGAGCGCGTGGCGGATGATCACCACCTTCTCCTTGAGCCCCTTGGACCATGCCGTGCGGATGTAGTCCCGGCGCAACACCTCCAGCATCATGGTGCGGTGAAAGCGCATGCTGCCGCCGGACATCGACAGGCCAAGCACGACGCCGGGAATGATGAACATGGCGAGGTTGCGGCCCACGTCCTTGTGCAGCGGCACGTACATCAACGGGGGCATGAAGCCCCACCACACCGCCGGGAACACGATCACCAGCGTGGCCAGCCAGAAGGCGGGAATGGAGATGAACAGGATCGAGAAGCTGCGCACCACGTAGTCGCCGATGCTGTCCTGCCGGATCGCCGAGTAGGTGGCGATCGGGAACGCAAAGCACTGCCCCACGAGCAGCCCGATAATGCTCAGCTCGACGGTCACCGGCCACCTGCGGCCGATCTCCTCCAGTACGCTGTTGGGACGCCACAGGCTGTCGCCGAGATCGCCCTGCAGCACGCCGCGAAACTCGCCGTCCGCCTGCGCCACGATGCCGAGCCAGCGCCCGTACTGGTGAACGAGCGACACGTCCATGCCCAGCTCACGCATCAGCGCTTCGCGCGTCGCCTCGACGTCGCCGCCGCCCTCGATGGCGAACTGGCTCACCATGATGTCCACCACGTCGCCGGGCACCAGGCGCATCAGCACGAACACGATGAACGTGACCACGAACACCGTGGGAATCATGAGCAGCAACCGCCTGATCATGTACGTGCGCACGTTTCCTCCCCATCGCCGGCGCCGCGCGCGGCAACCGAGCGGCCTTTATAACACGCACGCTGACAGCCGTCAAAATCGCCGCGGCCGAACAGGCCGGGCCGGCTGCGCCGAGAGAACCGGCCGCGCCTACGGAGCTGGGAGAGCCTGCCGCCCCCGCCGGTAGACCAGACGCCACATCCGATCTCCGGCCATCTCCCCGAGATCCTCCCGCACGCCGTCGGACCAGACCACGCGCACCGCGGCAGTAGGCGATTGGCCGAGGCCGAAGTGCAGCGCGGTGTCGTTGCCGGCGCCCAGGCTCGAGCCGCTCTTCACCTCCTGCATGCGCACCCGGCCGCCGGCGGGTGTCACGAACACCCGCGCCCCGATCGCGTCGCGGTTCACCGGCGGGCGCCCTTCCAGCCGCAGCGTCAGCCAGTGGTTGTCGGCCGCGGCCAGGCCCGTGTTGCGGTACAGCGCGTAGCCGGAGTCGAAGTTGCCGACCACGAAGTCGACCAGGCCGTCGCGGTCGTAGTCGGCGTAGGCCACGCCCATGGTCGGGTGGCGGTGGCGGTGCCAGCTCGGCGGCGTGGCGTCTTCGAAGTTTCCGTAGCCGCGGTTCCGGAACAGCACGTTGGCATACGGCAGCAGGAAGTCGACCAGCTCGGTGGCATCCTCGAAGTGGCCGGCATATCCGCTCGCCGCCAGGAACAGGTCCAGCCAGCCGTCGTTATCGTAGTCGAAGAACGCCGCGCCCCAGCCGGCCAGGCCACCGGGCTGCTCGGCCCCCACGCCGGCCGCCTCGGTGGCGTCGCGGAACCGCCCGCCCACGTTCTGCAGCAGCGACATCCCCTCGCCCATGTCCGAGAAGTAGAAGTCCAGGTCCAGGTCGTTGTCGTAGTCCCCCACCGCCAGCCCCATGCCGTACCCCACGTCCCCGGTCCGGGTCTCGGCGGAGGCGTCGCGCCAGCACCAGCCGCCGCACCCCGGCCCGTCGTTGCGCCACAGCACGTTGCCGATCGGGTGCTCCACCTTGTCGTTGACCACGTAGATGTCCGGGTCGCCGTCGTCGTCGAAGTCGGCAAAGCTCGCCGAGAAGGCGGCCCCCTGCCGCTTGGCGCCGAGCAGCCGCGACACGTCCTCGAAGGTGCCGTCGCCGCGGTTGCGGTACAGCCGGTCGCCGGCCAGTTCCGCCGCGCGGGCGCGCGGGCACTCCGGGAAGCAGCGCCAGTTGGCCACGAACAGGTCCAGGAAGCCGTCGCCGTCGTAGTCGCCCCAGGCGGCGGTGGCGCCCTTGCCCGTGTCGCCTACCCCGGCCGCGGCGGTAACGTCGCGGAAGCGCATGCCGGCCTCGTTGCGGAACAGCACGTTGCGCCCGTGCGCCACCACGTACAGGTCGCGCCAGCCGTCGTTGTCGTAGTCCGCCCACACCGCTCCCCCGGTCCAGGTGTCGGCCAGCGCCACCCCCGCGGCCTGCTCCGGGATGCCGAAGGTGCCGTCGCCATTGTTTCGGTACAGCCGGCTCGGCGCCTGGCCGCCGGCCAGGAACAGGTCCACCCAGCCGTCATTATCGTAGTCGCCCCACGCCTGCCCGGTGCCCAGGTAGCCGCGCGCAAACGCCTTGCCCGTAAACTCGTCCCAAGTGCCGCGATGCGGCGCATCGATACCGGCCGCAACGGTCGCGTCCACAAAGACCTCAGCCAACTGTTCCAGTGCCGGCGCCTGTGCTGCCGGCGCCGCCTGTTGTGCTGCCGGCGCCGTCTGTGCTGCCGGCGGGGTCTGTGCTGCCGGCGGGGTCTGTGCTGCCGACACCGTCTGTGCTGCCGGCACCGTCTGTGCTGCCGGCACCGTCTGTGCTGCCGGCACCGTCTGTGCTGCCGGCACCGTCTGTGCTGCCGGCACCGTCTGTGCTGCCGGCACCGTCTGTGCTGCTGGCACCGTCTGTGTTGCCGGCGGCGCCTCTCCTGCCGGCGGCGTCTGTGCTGCCGGCGGCTCCTGCGTCCCCGCCGGTGCGACCGCCAGCACCGTCAGCGCCGCCAGCCCGGCTGCCAACCGGCCGACCGTCAACACCAGCCGTACCCGCTGCGGCCTCCCCCGCAGTCGCTGGCTGTGACAGACTCTCCGTACCCGTGCACCTCTCACAGATACCATTGACCCGGCCTGCCAGTCAGTCCGGCCTGTGGGGGGCGAACGCGTAAAGCGGCAAGCGATCACTTACCCAGGGATCTGCCTGATCGAGGGCGTGGAACCGAACATCCTGGAGCTGACGAACTGAATCGGCGAGGCGATGGTGCGCGGCTTCGCATCGACCGCCGATAGTCGGGGCGCCGGTTCCACGACCGTGTGCGATCAGGCCCCGGCCCGATTGACTGCCGCATACGAACCGGCGGTCTGCCCGCGCTCGTTGCCATCGACCGCGAAGACCGGAGCGCGTCGGGCTTCAGACGGCTCACTCCCGGCGTTCACATGGCGCTGAGCGTGGCGCAACCGGTGATGCGCACCGCAGCGTACCCTCAAATTCGGCGGCTCGGCACCACCGCCGAGCGCGAACGGCACGATGTGGTCGATCTTCTACCGATAGCGGGAGCCACAGCGCCGACCGCTGTGGCGGTCGACATAGCTGCAACGACCCTGGTCGCGCCGCCACACCTCCCGCAGCACGGCCGCCGGGATGTACCGTGACCGGGAGCCCGGCACCGCGCCGACGCAGCGCAACGCGGACAAGTGCCGCTCCAGTGCCGGCGAACGCTCCCCCGTCCCTATCGCACCACGCCCGGCGGTGTCCGCAAGCCGCTTCGCGGGCGAAGTCGGGAACCGGTAGCCGCCCCGTAGCGGTGCCCACGACCCGTTGCGCCGGTCGGCTTTGAACCGCGCTCCGGCGGCACACGCTGCACGCTCCGGGACACCGCCCGCCCCCGCGTCCCGGCCATCGCCGACCGCTCGCCCCTGCCGCTTCGCCAGCGAAGCAGCCCGACCGCCTCTGCCAAGCATCGCCTGCGGTTGTCCGCATGCGGCGGCGCCACGAATACGTTGCGCCTCCTCGACATGCGCGTGCTCATCTCGCTTCGGCGACGAAGCGGTGCGGCGGACAACATTTCGCACCGCCGCGGACTTCGCGCTGCCGCGTTCGGCTTCCGTGTGCCGCTTCGCCACCGATTCGGGGTGGCCGCTGCCGTCCCGCACCCCCGCCCGCTCCGCGCTGCCGCTCTCCGCTTCCGTATGGCGCTTCGCCGCCGAAACGGGGTGACCGCCACCGTCTCGCGGCGCCGCCGGCATCGTGGTGCCGCTCTCGGCTTGCGTATGCCGCTTCGCCACCGAAAGACGGGGAGCGCCATCCCGGTTTGCCGCCAACGATATGTCGCCCGGCTCGCCCTCGTTCAGCCGTTCGACATCGCTCCCCTTCGCGCGTACCACGTTCCGCCGCACGGTCTCCGCGTCGCGTCGCACCGGCTTGCTCGGCGTTCGGGCGCCGTCGACCGAGGCGTCCCCGCCCCGACGCCGCGACCTCCGTGGCCGCTCCGGGTCGTAGCGGTCCAGGCCGTCCCGCACCAGCCTCGCCACCAGCCGGCCCAGCGTCAGGTGCGGGTCCCGGTGCGACAGCAGCATCTGCAGCTTCTCCAGTCCATGCCGACACTCCGCGTCGACCGCCGCCTTCAGCTCCCAGCGCCCGCCCCCGAGCGCGCGCATCCGGTCGCTCGGCCGCGCCAACTCCGGGTCCACCTCGGCCAGCATCTGCTGCACTTCGCGCGTGCTCTTGCCGGCCGCCTGCTTGACCAGCTCCTCCCGCGCCGCCGCGTCCAGTACCGGCCCGGCTGCCGGTGCCGGCCCGGCTGCCGGTGCCGGCCCGGCTGCCGGGGGCGCCGGATCGTGCTCGCCGCCGCGCACCGGGGCCGCCGGTCCCGATTCGCCCGGTGCGCCGTCGCTCCGTGGCGCACCGCCCGGGGCGCCACCTGCTCCGGTACTTACCGGCGGGCGGCCCCGGCTGCGGTCGCTGCGGTCGCTGCGCTCGAACAGGCTCTGCAGTTGCGCCGCGTTGCTCAGGTTCAGCGAGCCGTCCTGCAGCATCTCGCGCGCCCCGCTGGTCTGGCTGCACAGCCGCATCGCCTTGATCCTCCGCCAGGCGGCGGCCGCGGTGTAGCCCAGTTCGTGCACCACGTAGTCGAACAAACTGCCATACCCGCGGGTCAGGTGCAGGCGGCGCGCCTCGATTTCGCGCAGGTGGTCGAGGACCAGGATCTGCAGCGCCTGCTCGTGCCGGGCGAGCTGCCGAGTCTGCGCCAACAGGAGGTAGTCGGGCAGCGCGGCGACGGTGGACCAGGGGGCGGGAGAGATCACGGTATCCATGTCGTAAGTATAATATGGGATTCAAGATAGCCGATTTGTCCGAGTCCTCGACGGCGGTGAAACGCAGCCCGGAAGGCCGCTCAGCGGGGCGCTGTCGTACCCGCGGAAGCCAAGTCGTCTCCGGACCGTCGGAGGGGCCGCCGCGCGCCGTAGCGAGCCACTATGAGCCCCGAAAATTGCGTCAAGGGGTGCGCGCAGTTTTTTGCAACTTTTTTTGCGATTCTCTCCATGTCCCGCGCTCTGTCGGGACGGCGGGGCTGCCTCGTACCGGAAAGTGGGTCCGCTCCCGGTCAGTGGCGCACGCGGACAAAGAGACGGTAAACGAATACTATCGAATGCGCTGTGAAGACGGTCACGGTTCGCCTCGACGACGACACCTATCGATTGATCCGGCAGGCCGCCGGCGGCGAGTTGCGCAGCATCTCCAACTTCATCGAGTACGCCACCCTGTCCTATCTCACGGACGCGGCTTCGGTGTCCGATCAGGAGATGGCCGAGATACTGTCGGACCCTGACCTGGTGTCGACTCTGCAGCACACGCGGTCCGAAGTGAGTGGCAAGAAGTACCGGATCATCGAGTAACTACACCGTCGCGGAGACCGAGTCGCTGCGCAAGAACAAGGCCTTGCCCGCCTCTACCCCCGCGTTTCGCGACACCGTTTATCCGCTGCTTCGCCGCGAGCCGTACCTCGGGCCCAACATCAAGCGGCTGCAGGGGCGAGTTCAGCGACTTCTACCGGTATCGACTGGGGCGATTACCGGTTGTTCTCCACGATCGACGAACAGGACACGGTCGTGGTCGTGGCCGACCTCCGCAGCCGGGCAAGCGTCGTACCGGAGACGATAGCCGCCCGCCGGCGGCACCGCTGCGGCCAAGTTTCCCCGGGCAAGCCCTGCTGCCGCCGCAGAGCACCCGCGCAACGCCCCGCGTGTCGATTGCCGTGCTACCCGGAAGCCGCCATCGACTCGATCAGCAGGTCGATCTTGTCGCCGTAGTCGAGCAGCGCCGGAAGGGCGTTCAGGTCGGCCCAGAAGAAGTCGAACGGGATCAGGACCGTACCGTCCTCCGCCACCTCCCCATGCCGCCAGAATTGTTTCGGCCGTCCCTCCAGGGTCAGGTGGAAGAACCAGCGATACTGGAGTTCGTCGAGCCCGTAGTCCCGCATGTCGCGGGTGTCCTGTGCGAGGAGCCTCTCGTACTTGAGTCCTGCCAGACCCGTTTCCTCGCGCGCTTCCCGCATCACGGCGTGCTTCGGGCTCTCTCCCGGTTCGATCGTCCCGGCGGGAACCTGAACGCCGGCGTCCGGAGATTCCGGGTGGGTAAAGAGGAGCAGCCGGCGGCCGTTGGTGATGTAGGCGTATACCCGGTGACGGATGTTCATCGATCAGATCGCGCGGCCGCGACCGCCGGTCTCGGCACACCTCACGTGGCACTCGGCTGGCCGCCCGCCCTATCCTATGGTGCATGGGCTCTCCACCGCCAATCGTGTTCATCACCACCGATACGCAGGGGCGCGACATGGTGTCGGCGTACGGACCGGCGCATTGGCACCGGCCGGCGGCCGCGGATGGCGGCGGCGCTGCCGGGGTCCAGCTTCCGGCCACGCCCAACATCGACCGGCTGGCGGCACGCGGCACCCTGTTCGACACCGGCGTCGCCGCCTCGCCGCTGTGCACGCCGGCGCGCTCCGCCTGGTACACCGGCCTGCCGCCCAACCGCAACGGCGCCGTGTGCAACGACACCGCCCCCTCGCGCGCCGTGCCGATGCTCGGCGAACTGTTGGCGGAGGACGGCTGGGCGGCGCACCACGTCGGCAAGTGGCACCTGGACGCGGCCGGCTATGCCGGCGCCGGGCGCGCCGACGGCGGCTTCGCGAACGACACCTGGTACGACCTGAGCCGGTTCTACGACGAGGTGGGCCGCGGCGGCGCCAACCGCTTCGGCGGCTGGCTGCGCGGGCTGGAGGACGAGCGCTTCTGCTTCGCGCACCGCGTGGTGGACCGCGCCATCGGCGTACTGCGCGCCCGCGACCCCGCCGCACCGCTGTTCCTGGCCGTGGAGTTGGACGAGCCGCACGGCCCGTACATCTGCCCGCCGCCGTTCCAGGGCCGCTACGAGCAGGACCGCCTGCCCCGCCCCGCTTCGTTCCCGGCCTGCCCCGGCGACAAGCCGCGCCTGCAGCGGGACTACGCCGCCTGGCTGGCGGCCTCCCGCGCCGCGCCCGACCAGTACCCCGCCTACTACCACAAGTACTACGACTGCAACAGCTACGCCGACTACGAGATCGGCCGCCTGCTCGACGCGGTCGACCGCCACTGCCCCGACGCCCTGCTCATCTACACCGCCGACCACGGTGACCACCTCGGCGCCTTCGGCCTGTGCGCCAAGGGCCCAACCATGTACGACCACACCGTGGCCGTGCCCCTGGTGGTTGCCGGCCCCGGCCTGCCAGCCGGCGAGCGCAGCGAGTGCCTGACCAGCAGCCTCGACGTGTGGGCCACGATCATGGACGCGGCAAACCCGGAAGGCGAGCTGGGCAACGGGACCGGCCACCGCCCGGCAGCGCCAACGCGATCACCCCGTACCGGCGGAGCCGACGGCGGCCCCTTTCCGCGCAGCGCCGGCTACACCGGCCGGTCGCTCCTGCCGTTGCTGCGCGGCGAACGCACCGCCGCCGAGCACCGCAGCACCGCATTCAGCGAGTACCACCGCTTCGGGATCGGCCAGCACCGGGCCGGCGGCTGCTACCCGATCCGCTGCGTGCGCACCGCCGACTGGAAGCTGGCGATCAACCTCCTCGACCGCGACGAGCTCTACGACCTGCGCCACGACCCCGGCGAGACCGCGAACCTGATCACCGACCACCAACACGCCGCCGTGCGCAACGAGCTGCACGACCTGCTGCTCGCCCACATGGACGAGACCGGCGACCTGCTCGCCGGCCCCGGCTGGGCGCGGCGGCCCTGGCGCGGCCCCGCCGCCGAGCGCCCCTTCGAAGGCTACTTCACCACCGGCTACCACGACCGCTGGCCCTCCGGCTCGTTCTTCACCTGGTAACCGCGCCCGCCCGCCTGCATCGGCGGACAACGAGGCCGCGCCGCGCTTACCCGCCCACCCACTTCCGGTATGCGGCCGGTGGCGAACAGCCCGAACCCCTGCTGCGCCTTGGCCAGCGCGGAGCTTGCTTGCTGGTTCACAACAGTCGATTGCTCGACAACCTATCGCTGGACGGATGCACCACGCCTGCTTAGAATCTCCACGATGACGGACATTCACGGCGGCATGCACCCCGCTGAAGTCCCCACATACACACCAACCGAGGTCGCGCGGATCATCGGGCGCCCGGTATCGACAGTGCGATCCTGGACGCGCGGCGCACGCTACATGACCAACGCCGGAAAGCAGTTCTGGCCACCCGTCGTGCCTGCCGACCCACCGTACCTGTCGTTTCAGAACCTGGTCGAGTTGTATGTGCTTTCCTCGCTGCGCAGCTTCCACGCCGTACGCCTTAGTAGAATCCGGATCGCTATCGACTATCTCCGAAAGGTCGAAGGAACCACTCATCCGCTCGCTGACTATCGTCTCCTTACTGACCGATCGGACGTGTTTGTTGAGACGGCGGGCGAGTATCTCAACCTCAGCCGAGACGGCCAACTCGAAATGAAGGCGCAACTGCTCAAGTGCATGAAGCAGGTGGAAAGAGGAATAGACGGATTCCCCAACAAACTGTGGCTTCTGGATTCCACGAACAACAGGGCGGCGGAAGTAGATCCGGAGATCAGGTTCGGGCAACCGCGAATCCCCGGCACCGGCATCCCCACTGCGATCATCTACCAACGCAAGCGCGCCGGTGAAACGGCAGAGCAGCTCGCCGCAGCGTACGAACGGCCCGTGGTCGAAGTAGCCAGGGCGATCAGTTACGAGGAATCGAGCCGCGCTGCGTGAAGCCGCTCACTTTCTATGTGGATGAGACATACGGACGCGGCCTCGTCGGCTTGCTCCAGGGGATCAGTCTGCACGCAGTCACCTACCGCGACGCAGATGACATCAATGCTGGTGATCCCGACGTAGCCTGGATACCCAGTGTCGCGAGACGCGAGTGGATTGCGGTATCCTCCGACAAGAGACTCCGGTCCAGGCGTGCAGAGAGGCAGGCAATACAGACTGCGCGGCTACGGCTCATCGTGATCGCCGCTCGCAACGCGACCGAGGAAGAAACCGCCAGCATAATCAACAAGCACCGCAGATCGATTCTTGCTCTCGTGCACTACATGCCACCGCCTTTCATTATCTCTCTCACTGGCCAGAAGCTTGAGTTTGAGTGGCTTGGGCCCGAGGATGAGTTAGCAAAAACCGCCACTACGGCGTGTCCAACTTCTCCCCGGCGATGATGGACGTGTGCGAGAGCGCCGGCCACCTGGCCGCCAACCAGGTCGGCTAGCACCTGTTCGACCGTCGCGTGGAACGGGCCGTGCCTCCGCCAACTGGAAGGCCTCAAGCAGAAAATTATCCGGGAGCAAAAGCGACACGGTGCCCAGCCTACCGATCAGCGGTCCGCTACCGATCGACAGCTGGACTACATCGAGAGCCTGCTGGATTCGACAGGCACGACCCTGAGCGCCGCCACCAGGGCCCTGCTGGGCCGTTCGGTCAGCATCGACCGTCTGTCGCTCGACGAAGCCTCCGACCTGATCGACCATCTGAAAGAGATCTCGGGGGAGAGCCAGGGTGGAACCACTACTCGCCACCGAGCAACTCCTCGTGGACGCAAGCCAGGCATCGCGGAACTACGCCCGCTGCTGAACCGCCCTGACGTGCTGGTGGTGGACGTGGAGACGACCGGCTTCGGCGACCGTGCCGAGGTGCTGGCGGTCGCGGTGGTCGACGCCACCGGGCGGGTCCGGCTCGACACCGTCAGCATGCCGCAGGGGCGAATTCCAAGTGACGCGAGCAACGTGCACGGTCTGACCCGCACCCGCCTGCGCAGCATGGGAGCGCGACCCTGGCCGGAGGTGCATCGCGAGCTGGAGAAGCTGCTCGGCGATGCCAGCGTCCTCGTGGCCTGGAATGTCGAATTTGACCGCCGCCTGCTGCACCAGACCGCCAAGCGCCACGACTTGACGCTGCCGGTCCGGCCTTGGCACTGCGCCATGGAGGCGGAGACCACCACGCGCGGACCGGATGCTCCGTACGCGAAGCTGTCCGACACCGCCCGTCGCCTTGGCGTGTCGTCGTCCGGCGCACACAGCGCCCTGGGGGACGCCCGCGCCACGCTCGCCGTCGTGCGCGCCCTGGTGGGGGACGTCTCCGCGTGACCGACCGGTACGCCGCGCTGAATGACGAGATTGACCGCCTGCGCGGAGATCCCGACTTCGAGCGGGACGTTGCCGAGACGGCTCGTGCCTTCGGACCGCCTCCCGGTCCCGACGTGGTGGACGATTCCGGCCACTTCACGGCGCAACGTGTCGACGACCTGCTGGCAGACGGCAAGCTCCGCGAGGCCGCCGTACTGACGGCCGGCAAGCAACTCGCCGACTCCTGGCCACGGCAGAAGCGCCGGCCCGTTGACGAACATTCTGAACACGAACACCCCGGCAGTTGACGAGGGTGATCCAGCCGCCACGCGTCGGCAGCCCGCACTTCGTATACTGGCGGCCATGAGCAGTGCGCGGACGATTGTGTTCATCACCACCGACACGCAGGGGCGCGACATGGTGTCGGCGTACGGACCGGCGCATTGGCATCGACCGGCGGCTGCTATCCGATCCGCTGCGTGCGGACCGCCGACTGGAAACTGGCGATCAACCTGCTCGACCGCGACGAGCTGTACGACCTGCGCAGCGACCCTGGCGAGACCGTGAACCTGATCGCCGACCACCAACACGCCGCCGTGCGCAACGAGCTGCACGACCTGCTGCTCGCCCACATGGACGAGACCGGCGACCTGCTCGCTGGGCGCGGCGGCCCTGGCGCGGACCCGCCGCCGAACGCCCCTTCGCGGGCTATTTCACCACCGGCTAGCACGACCGCTGGCCGTCCGGCTGGTTCTTCACCTGGTAGCGCGGCGAACGCGAACAACCGCTTCATCGTGCTTGGCCACCATCCTGCGCGTGCTGGTGAGGGTGGGCGGCGGCTCCGCCGGCAGGCGCCGTACTTGACGAATACGTAGAGAATCGGAAAGAATCTTACGTATCATGTCGGTCAACACGAAACTCACGTTGAGTGTCGATGCCGCGGTCATCCGGCGGGCCAAGGCGTTCGCGAGACAGCGCAGCAAAAGCCTCTCGAGGCTGGTCGAGGAGTATCTGCGGTTCGTCAGCGCCGAGTCCGAGCATACGCCCCCGATCAGCAATCGCGTCCTGACCGTGGCAGACTCGCTCGACCTGCCGCCCGGGGCCACCTACGACAACCTGAAGGAGCAGTACCTGCGGGACAAGCTGCTCGGAGGGGAACGTGCGCAGGATACTGATTGATTCCGACGTCATTCTCGATCTGTTCGTCGCGCGCGAGCCGCATCACACGATCGCGCTGCACTTTTTCACCTACCTCGAAGTCGACAGCGGCGGCATCGCCGCCACGGCCTCACCGGTGGCCCTGGCGAACGTCGCCTACGTCCTGGCCAAGCTGAAGGACAAGGCCTATGCGGTGGGCAAGCTGCGCGAACTCCGCACTCTGATCGGAGTGTCCCCGATCGACCAATCAGCCGTGGACCGTGCCCTGGCCCGCCCGCATCGAGATTTCGAGGACGCGCTGCAGCGGGAGTGCGCGCTGGACAACGAGATCGGTATCCTCGTGACCCGAAACACGCGCGATCATCCCAAGGACACGATCCTGATCCTGACCCCGGTCGACGTCATGCGCCTCCACTCCACCGAGCAGGCCCGGCAACAGCTATCCAGACCAGTGGATCGGTGTCCGCCATAGCCCGCGTGTGCATCGCGCAAACGAGGCTTCCGGCGCGCTTACCCGCCCGCACTCTTTCCGGTATTCTGCACGCCGCAACGGAGGCTACCGATGGAACAACGCAGCTTTGGGGACAGCGGTCTGACCTGTTCCGCGCTCGGGTTCGGCACCTGGGAGCTGAGCACCACCGATTATGGCGAGATCGACGCGGCCGAGGCGCAGCGGGCGGCCCAGGAGGCGATCGAGCACGGCATCACCCTGTTCGACACCGCCGAGTCATACGGGCCGTACATCTCGGAGGAGCTGCTCGGCAAGGCCCTCGGCACGCGGCGCAAGGAGATCGTCCTGGTGACCAAGGTCGGGTTCAGGTATGACGGCAACCGGCTGGTGAACCAGTGCTCATCGTTCGATCACGTGGTCACCGCCGCCGAAGGCTGCCTGCGGCGCCTCGGCACCGACTGGGTCGACCTGCTGCTGATCCACTGGCCCGATCACAACACGCCGTACGGGGAGCCGATCGCGGCCCTGGAGAAACTCAAGCAGGACGGCAAGATCCGCCACTACGGCGTGTCCAATTTCTCACCCGCGATGATGGACGTGTGCGAGAGCACCGGTGACCTCGCCGCCAACCAGGTGGGCTACCACCTGTTCGACCGCCGAGTGGAACGCGCCGTGCTGCCCTACACGCGCTCCCACGGCATCGGCTTCATGGCCTACGGCACCCTCGGCTTCGGCCTGCTGACCGGCGCGTTCAACGAGTCCACCACCTTCGTGGACTGGGACTGGCGCTCCAAGGGCTACGCCTTCGGCCTGCCCCTGTTCCAGCGCGCGCAGTTCCTGAAGCAACTGCGGGTGGTCGAACGGCTGCGGCCAATCGCCGCCCGCCACGGCAAGTCCGTCGCCCAACTCGCCATCTCCTGGGTGCTCGGCAACCCCGCGGTCACGGTGGCGCTGGTCGGCATCCGCCGCACCGAGGAACTGAAAGAGAACGTCGCCGCCGTCGAGTGGCGCCTGTCCCCCGACGAACGCCAGGAGATCGACACCATCTTCGCCGAAGAGGGCGTCCCCACCCACACCGAAACCTCCCAAATCACCGAACCCTTCCTCCCCGCCCGCTGACCCGCCGGGAGAGTCTGTTTATCGCTCCGGCGGCCGACTGAGCGATCATGCCGTTCGTGCAAGCGCGTGCATTCGCGCGCAACTCATAAACAGAGAACGAAAACAAGGCACTCAGGACGCCGGACCCTGCCTGCGGGACGGGTGCCCTTTCCTGCGCCAGGTGTACGAGTCGCTTAGCGCGCGGCTCGCTACTTCTGTCGCTAGCCCGGACGCCTGCCGGTGGAAGAGTCCTTCCAACGTGGGTAACTGGGTAATCTACCCTATTTCCCACTTGCCCACCGGGTGAATCGTGTGTTACCCTATTAGCATGGCCAAGACAGAACAAGTTCGGGTGGCATTGGACCCAGACGAGCGCTACCGGCTCGACAGGTACGCACGCCGAATGTCAATCAGCCAATCGGAGGCGGTGCGCATTGCCCTGTCCATGCTGTTCAAGGCTGAGGACGAGTCCGAGTTCCGGCGTCGTCGCTGTCACCGCGAATGGCTGATCGACGCGATCAACCCGACCGACGAGCAACAGAAGTTGCTCATGGGCGAGTTGCCGATGCCGCCGGAGCCGCCGCACGAAATGCGGTTGGAGCTGGATCGTGACGAGTTGCGCTTCATCATCAAGCAGACGCGGGCCAACATGGCGGAGCACCCGGAATACCGACGGCCTGACCTGGAGCAGCGGATTGAAACGGCGCAGAATCTTGTAGCAGAAGCGGAAGCGCTGCTTGCCATGCGCCAGGCGGATACCACGGGCTACCTGGCGAGCCTCGACACTCCGAGGGAGCCGGGCGTTGTCCATGAATTGCACGCCTTACCCGTGCCGGCAGGCGCGGACAAGGCGGCCGGCCTGGACTGGTACCGCCGGGTTACGTTGGTTCGCAATAGCCTGGATCTGCTGGAATCATGATGTCGCGCCTTGATCGACATCCTCAAGAGCTATCCCACCGGCCCCTGGGCCGGCGCAGTCATGAAAGAAACAAGGGTGAGCTATAGTGTGGGCAGAGTTCTGGGTGGAGCGCGAAAGTAGGCCGGCGCGTCACTGGCGTTACGTTCTGCGAACCCGTTCAAGAGCTTGGCCCCGGGGCGGGTGGCGTAGTCATTGGTGAGGTTGTCAGCCGGCGCGGCCGGGTGGCGATCATCCCGTTCAGGAGAATACCTGCTACACACGCCTTGGCCGCACCACTCAGTCGTAGCGGAGGTTTCATGGCACGACGCAGACACAGACGCAAGGGCAAGGGCAGTCGCACAGCGCAACCAAAGGTGATGCACCCGGACGCTGCCGGCTTGGACATAGGCGCTACCGAGGTGTACGCGGCTGTGCGCCCGGAGCGCGACCCGGACCCGATCCGGAACTTTGCTACGTTCACCGCGGACCTGCACGCCTTGGCCGACTGGCTCAAGGAATGCGAGGTCACCACGGTGGCGATGGAGTCCACCGGTGTGTACTGGATTCCGGTGTATCAGATCCTGGAGGCACACGGCTTCGACGTGGTGCTGGTGAATGCGCGTCACGTGCACTCGGTACCCGGTCGGAAGTCCGACGTGGCCGACTGCGAGTGGTTGCGCTACCTGCACTCGGTGGGATTGCTGCGCGGCTCATTCCGCCCTGCCGACGAGGTGTGTGCACTGCGCTCGGTGCTGCGCCATCGCGACACCTTGATCAAGATGGCGTCGCGCAGCGTGTTGCACATGCAGAAGGCGTACAGCCAGATGAACGTGCATCTGCACCATGCCATCTCTGACCTGACGGGGACGACCGGTCTGGCCATTACGGACGCTATCCTGGCGGGTGAGCGGGATCCGGCGCGGTTGGCCGCTCTGGCCGACCGGCGGATCAAAGCCAGCCGCGAGACCTTGATCAAGGCGCTGCAGGGCGACTGGCGCGCCGAGCACCTGTTGGCGTTGCGGCACGCGCGAGCGACCTATGCCCACTACCAACAACTCATCACGGAGTGCGATCAGGAAATCGAAGCCGGCATCCGCGCGTTCGAAGCCAGCAGCGAGCCACCCGGCGCGGTGGGCGACGACCCACCGGATGAGGGAATCGATGCGGAGCCCGAGGCGCCAACCGAGTCACCGGCCAAGCGGTTCGACCTGCGCGGCCACCTTACGCACCTGTTCGGCACTGACCTGACGCTGATTCCCGGCATCGGCGAAAGTACGGCGCTGGTTCTGTTCACCGAACTCGGCCCGGAACTGTCCCGCTTTCCGACCGCACCGCAATTCGCCTCCTGGCTGCACCTGTGCCCCCACAACCAGATCACCGGCGGCAAGATCATCAGCTCGCACACCGGTCGGGGCACCAATCGGGCCGCCCAGGCGCTGCACTGGGCGACCCAGTCGTTGTACCGCAGCCCATCGGCCCTGGGCCAGCACTTCCGCCGCATGCGGGCGCGTCTGGGTACTCCCGAAGCGACCACTGCAGTCGCGCATAAACTGGCTCGGATCATCTACCATCTGATCACGCATCGCGTGGCCTACGATGACAGCATCCTCGCCGCCGAGGAGCGCCAGGACCGGCGCCGCTTTGAACGCCGGCTCCGAAGGCAGGCACACGCACTCGGTTATGAGCTTGTCCCGGAGGCCGCCTGATTGTTGTTTCTCAGGAGTGCCGTCATTCCACCGCTGGTCCGGTCACGACTCTGTATCCCTTTGTTCAGAAGGGCTTCGTCAAGGGTGAGATGATGAGACGCACAAGGTGCTACCCAAATCTCGGCATCACGAATGAGGAGATTCTACCGTGAGAGTCCTGTTGACCCTGACCGTGTTGGTACTAGCCATAGCCATTCTGTTCCTGCTGTTCCTGGTGGCTCTGCTGTGGCGGCGCCAAGGCGAGTCGTCAAACAACCGCTTCTTCTTGAAGGTTGAAGCGGGGCCGCATGGCAGTTCCCCACCGTCTGCGCGGGTGACTCGTCTTGAGGAAGAGCAGTCATGAGGGGATCCAGGATTCGATCCGGCTGCCGGTAGGCCCCGTGCCATCCGTTTGATAAATGGGGACAGCTTACTGGATGCTGTCAAACTGGATCCGCAGCCGAGTTTCCGTTGCCCGCGCGACCTTCTCCAGCGTCCGCGTGGACGGTGGTGTGCGACCGCTCTCCAACCGCGCAACCGCCGACTGCGTCGTCTTCATCCGCGCGGCCAGCTCCGCCTGGGTCAGGCCCGCGCGTGTGCGCGCCTCGATTAGCGCACGTGCCACCTCGTATTCCGGCCCCAGTTGTTCGTACGCCTCGCGATAGTCGGGATCTCGGCTCCACTGTTTGTGCAGTTCGGCAAGCTTGCTCATTACGATACCTCCCCGGCGCGTCGTAGCGCCACCTCGATCTCTCGCCGCGGCGTCCCTCCGGTCTTCTTCGCGAACACCCGCACCACCACGACCCTCCGATGCTTCACGGTGACACACAGCGCCCGCGCGATGCCGTGCCGACCGCTGAAGCGCCTTTTCCAGCGGTCCGGTCAGGTGTCTGACATGCGGCACGCCGACCCGCTCCAGGCCGACCGTCGCGATCAACTCGCCGATGTGAGCAAACCGCACGCGCATGTCGGCCGGCAACACGTCGACGTGCCATCACAGGGGCATTAGGGTCATCTATATCAAGCGCTTGACGTATGTGTTGAAGACGAAAAGAGACCGCTATTCGTACCCACAATCCCCGCGTCTCCAGGGTTAGACAGCTCACCATCCAGCGCCATTTCTGGCGTCTCGTTTCTCACGATTACGCCCGCGGTTGCCCAAAACCGGGACGTAGCCTCCTGCGCCGCCTAGTTTCATATCATGCCTATCAGACTCCTGCAAGAGAGCGTCCTCTGCTACATCTGCATGTTTTTCGGTAGCTTTTACAAGTCGAGCTGTCTCCTCGGCCTGGCGTCTGAGCTCCGCCTGCTGCGACTCGAGAGCCCTCGTGTTGACTCGTATTTCCTGTCCGTATTGAAAATATCCGATCACGATCCATCCGAGAGCCAGAGGAGCGGTTACTCCGGCAAGAAAATCTCCCCATTCATTCAGAGTCATTCCCGGGATGTCACTCCTCCTAAGGAGTATGAAGAACAGTATGATGGCGAGCCATACGGTGGTTCCGGCAATGCCTGCGGCTGTGAGACGACGAGTTCGGACAGAGTTCTTCGAGCTAGCGTGTCGCCTCACAGTCAGCTTCTCGGTTGCTCCAAGTATACGCGCCCTGGGTCTTCGCCCAAGCGCTCCAACAGCGTCTTCGCTCGCCGCATATGAACGGCTCCGCTGCCGTGTCTATCAATCTGCATTCCCGTACCTGCAATTTCAATAGGCCACCTTGGATTCCACCTATGGTCATCGACATGCCCAACCAAGAAGCTGCCTTCCCTCGTCGATTGCACTGGCGTGTTGTCGATCTTCAGCTTGCCAACGCGAACGAGCCACTCTGCCGTGCAAGACAGGACATGCCACCAAGCTCGGACCGGCTTCTGCTCGCTATCGGGGAAGATGATACCGGTCGGCTTGGGTGCACCTCGAACGAACTTGAACTCCGATAAAGGAATCCCGTCAGACGGGGGCTGCGGACCGGGAGGAGTAGGGTCAACTGGCAAGTCGGGGCTACCTACCGCATCTCCCTGCTCCAGATTGGCCTTCCATAGCCAAAGGAACTGGATGGCGAGTTGCGCGGACGACTCTGACTCTCGATCGAGCGCTACATTTAGGCGGCGGCGCTCTTCAAGCTCGCCCGGCTTGAACACCTCGTACATCTCCCACTGTCTTCCGTTGGTGAGGGCAACGTAGCTGCTTCCTACTACCGACGCGTATGCCACCACCTGAGTACGGTGCTTGTCGGTGAGCGACTCTCCAAGCCGCTTCGCCTCGACGATTGCTCGGGGCTTAGCGTCTGCTCCCAGCAGGGCATAGTCTGCCGAGCCCGATCTTACGCGGTACTCAGGTACCACAACCGCAGGATCGGACACATCCCATCCAAGCGCGGACAGTAGCGGGTCTACCAGCGCGACGCGGGTGCGGGTCTCGTTCTCCTGAAGCAGGTCTCTGTGGACACTAATCCTGCGTCGCAGCATGTCGAGTGTGCCAACCAGAGGGTAAAGAAGATCGATTTGCTTTCCTTCGACCACGCGCATTGCTTGCCAGACACGGAATGGGCGTGTCAAGCAAGGCCGCAACTGACGCACTGACGCCAACCCCTCTGATGAGCTCGCGCGACATGAAGAAGAAGACTGGCCGCGAGCGCTTCCAAGCATCTGGCCAGCCGATGGACGTGGACGTGTCATCCTTCCGGGCATGGGCATACTCCGATTTCGTCAACAACTGTCAATGCCGGAGAAATTCTCCCCACTTCTGCCGGAGTAAAATTCCCACCCTGGCGTAACGGTAGGTCGGTGGTCAGCCGTCGGTTGACGCAGGTGCCTCCGTCTTGCGCGGGCGACCTCGCCGACGTTTCGGCTTTGGGCACCGCGACCAGCACGCCGCGGTCGAACAGGTGCAGCTCCGCGGCTAGGCGATGGACCTCCACGACGCGTCGGGTGACCGTGTCCGGAACCGAGTATTGGTTGCCTTCGACGCTCACCATCCCGTCGCGTGACAGACGCCGCTCCATGCGCAGCACGGTGGTGTATGGAGGCGCCGGCAGCGGCTGCAACTGTGGCCGTTCCTCGGTGAACGCTTCCTCCACCACCCGCCGCGTGGTGCCGTGCCGGCCCCGATTTGCCACTTCGCGTCGCCAACGGTCGAACTCGGCGTTCAGATGACCGAGATTGTCGAAGTCGCTGCCCAGGAAGAATCCTCGCGCACGTAGCGGAATGGCCGCTCCACCTTGGCTTGGTCTTGGCCCGATATGGCGCGCACGCCCGCGGGCGGAACCCATAGTGGGCAGCCAGATCAAGTAGCGTCGGGTGGTAGCGCACCTGGCCCCCCTGGTGCTCGCCGAGCAACGCGGCCTTCATGCGGTCGTACAGCACCGCGGGTGGCACGCCGCCAAACTGGGCGAACGCCGCCACGTGGCAACTCACCACCGTCTCCAGATTCTGACCCAGCACATAGCGCCCGAACAGGTACCGACAGTAGCCGAGCACCATCGAGAAGAGCCACACCACCTGCACGGTCTCCGGCTGGTCCCGGAACTCCACCTTGAACTGAGCGAAGTCCACCTGCGCCTGCTGGCCGGCTGGCATCTCGAACCGATGCTCAAACTCGGCTAAGCGCTGCTCGATGCCCCGCTGGCGAGCGAGCAGCCAGTCCATGGCGCTGTTACAGCTCGTTCTCGTCGTACCGGCTGCGCGAGAAGCGCCGCGCCGGCGTGCTGGGCGCATCCGCCTCGTCGCTGGCGAAGGCGTCGTCGTGAGCGTGCGCGGCAGGGCGCTACGAATTCCTGCTCCGCTCGTCCTTCGGCTTATTAGTTCGCCGGCCGGCCCCGTGTTGCTGCCAGCCTGTTCGTGCCCCGCTCTCGCGCTCCCGACGCCTCGCAGGCTCGGCGCCGGTACCGGGATCTATGTTGTTCACGCTGGCCGTCCCCGTTCCAGCGAATCTCGCCCACGGGCAAGAGCAGGACCTTCCTGGCTCCCTGTCCCGCGACTCTGCGCCGGTCCACGACCCCGGACGATCCATCGTGCCTCGCCACTGGCGGCGCTACCGGCTGCCCCCAGATTCACCACACTGAAGGCATCGTCATAGAACTATCGAGGCTTAGAGCGACGCTACATCATCGCCCGCTGTTTACGCTTCACGACGAAAGTTGCCGTTTGCCATGCAAGACTCGCTTCCGGCTGGCGGGCTGCGCCTTTGCCGGGCGGGAGTCGAACCCGGTGGGGCGCTTCGAAAGGCTCAGATCAAGTCGTCGTCCTCGCCAGGACTTCTCCTGGCGCAAGGTCAATTTTCGATGTCGCCAGGGGGTCAGTTTCTGCTGTCGCGTGATAGCGGACGTCAATAAGCGATCTCGGGCCATCATCCGTCCGCGCTTGCGGCTCCAGACCAGTCTGGACGGCGGCCGTGCCCAAAATAACGAAGGGGGAACGGTGCGGGGGTAATGAGCTAAGACATAGCAGCGGTGCGGGGATTATACTGGCCGGCATGACGGACGCTGACCGGAACGAGTTGTCTGCAAGGGCTGGCGGAGAAGGTGGACGCGCTGGCAAGGATCTGGCGTCGTGCGGGGTGAGAAGAACCGCGCCCGGCGGCCTGTCGTTTCTGCCTCCACGAGCGTCGCGCGTGGTCGTCGAGGTCCTGCAGCACACAGCCATAGCCGCCGGCAGTCCGCACCGGACCATCCAAGTGAGCGGCGACGACGTTTCGAATGCGGACCGGGCCACCGTCGGCGGAAGCGCGAAGTAGTATGAATTCTGATTGGCAAAACCTGCCAGCAGATGCTCAGCAGTGCCGAGAGGTTTTCGCTAGGTTTGGCTTGGCGATGTACTTTTCCCAATGTCTTGAGATACAGATCGGGTTGATGTTAGCTACTATGTTCAATCGTCAATTCCTATCCGTTCCTTACGAAGACAGAGGCGCACTATTCGATAAATCGTTCTCGAATACCTTGGGCCGCATGATGTGGATTCTGAAGAAGGACAAGCTTGTCTCACCAACGTTGGAAAGCAGATTGGAAAGAGCAGTCGAGGTTAGAAACTGGCTAGCACATAAGTACTTCTATGAGAGGTCAAGAGAGTTTCCCTCTCACGAGGGCCGAGAAGCTATGATCTCTGAACTTCAATGTCATGCAGATTTTCTTCAGGAAACCGATGTGATATTTGCAGAACTAATGAAGAAGTGGAGGCGCCACATAGGCGTGTCGGACGAGGACGTTAGTGCAGAGATGGAGCGCTTCCTTTCGGAACCAGATCGGCCTTCGACATCCCGGACGCCGTGAGTATTCATTTAGCCAGCGGGTCGGGGCCGGGGCCAGGCGCAGGCGATCACCGCCGAGGGGTGCGCCGCCATCTTCGCAACAGCCGCATCCCGAGACACACCGGGCGCGGCATGGAGGGTGAGACGGCCGCCGCCGAACGGGGCGCCGTGGACAAGGCGATTGCCAACCTGTTGTTCCAGGGCGGGTTGCGCAGGTCGAAAGCTGCGGCGCTCCGCTGGGCCGACGTACCGGACGGCACCGCCGCGGACGTGCTCTGCCTCAAGACGGGTGCGCCGTGGCGCTCCGCGGGCTTCGCGACCTGATCACCGTGTAGCGGTCAGGCTTGCGGCCGGAGCCGACCGACCAGGCGCTCGCGGGTTGAACGGCCAGTCTATCGCCTGGCGCCTCGCAGCGGCCGCCAGGGCCGCCGGCATCGAGGGCCGGCGCACCGGCCACTCCCGGCGTGTCGGTCTCGCATCCAAGCTCACCGCCCGTAGCGCCAGTACCACCGAGACGATGCTTGCCGGCGGCTGGACAACCACCCGCATGGTCGCCCACTACAGCGGCGGCGCAACCGTCGAGCAGGTCGCCGTCGCCAGTATGTGTGACCGGGACGGCATGGCAGCGCCGTCGCCGAGAAAGCCCTGGACCGGAACGGTTGACGGTGCCGGCATCCCACGGTCACGGGTCAGCCTCCGTGCGGGTCGTCCGCCGCTCGACCACGCACAACATCCCCCACGCCGCCCACAGGCTGATCGGCAGCCACACGGCGAACACCAACAGGTAGTCAGCGTCCGTGCCAACCGTGCCGAACACCTTGCCTCCGACAAAGACCAGGGTGCCGCCGACTAGCCCGCATCGCTCACCAAGGGGATCGGCTGGCCGATTTGGTCCCGAGTTGAGGGCGCCGGAAGTGTGCAGAGAGCAAGGAGGGGCCGTGGGGCGGCGGTGCGAGCGTGGTTTTCGTGCCACGCGCCGCTGATCAGGTCGTAATGGTCAGTCACAGGCGCTGCAAGCTGCGGAATTGGACGCACCTCCCCCTGGTCAGACCTGCTGCAGTGAGTTTCGTGGCGCTGTGGCGGGGCTACCCAGGTGCGTCGCGCACAGGGGCCACGCACACGGGGGCAGCGCGCAGGGCGGTGAGCGCCTGTGCGAACAGCTCCTGCAACGGATATACCGATGACAACGAGATCCGTACCCTGCGCACCGACACCTTGATACGTCCCGCGAGCTTGATCAGCCGCGCCCGGATGGTGTCGAAGCGCGCGTTGGCAAGCTCGGTTCCTTGCAGTCCCACGCGGCGCAGGATCGTCAACAGGATGCCGGCAAAGGCGGAGAAGTACAGCCGTATCTGATTGGCACGCATCGTCGCCGTCGAGGTACGGTCGGCGAACAGCCACAGTTGCTGCTCCTTGATGCGGTTCTCCATGTCACCACGGGCGCAGTACAGCTCTTCGTAGAGGGCCTGCTTGGCAATCGTCTGCCGGTCGAGGCTGGTCACCACGAAGCGCGGATTGCCGCCGCCGGTGCCAGGCAGCCACTCCGCCTTGGCCACCACCCGGCGGCTTCGGCTCCACGAGTCCAGCGTTCGGTAGCGGAACTCCCGGAACCGTCGCGACGCCTTCCCGCTCGCCGCACTGCGGCGCCGCGACTTGCGCAGCGCCTTGGCGATGCGCCGCTGCAGGCGTGCGTTGCGCGCCAAGCCGAGCACATAATCGACGCCGTTGTCCTCGCACCAAGCCATGATCGATTCGCGACAGAATCCCGAGTCACCGCGCACCAGAATCTTCGTCTCCGGCCAGCGTTGGCGGATCTGCGCCACTATCACTGTCAGTTCCTCCACCGCTCCGTCACTCGCGTCGCAGTCGGCGCGGCGCAGACGGCAGCGCAGCACATGCTCGCCACAGGTGATGTACAGCGGCAGATAACAGTAATGGCCGTAGTAGCCATGGAAGAAGCGGCCTTCCTGGTTGCCGTGCAACCGGTCATCGGTCGCATCCAGATCCAGCACTACCTGTGCCGGCGGTCGCCGCTCGCTGTCCAGAAACAGATCCACCAGCAGGTCGTCGATGATCCGGCCATCGGCGAGGATCTTCTTGTAGCGATGACACTTGGCCGTGTCTGGATCGCCCAGCTCCAGGCGGTTCAAGGTGCTGGACCCGGCCAGGGCGTGACCGCGGTCACGTTCGCGCAGGCGCTGCGCGCCGGTCACATCGGCGCACCCGGTGGCCAACGCCAGAGCGCTGTCGTCACGCAATCGGTCATGGTCATTGAGGTCCTCATAGCCGGCCGCCAGCCCCAGCACCCGCTGGGCGATCAGGATCTGAAGGGGATGCTCGACCCGCTCCGGATCGCGATAGTCGGTGAAACAGGCCGCCAGTCGGCCGGTCACGTCAAATAACCGGTCAGCTTCGCGGAGCAACAGCACGCCGCTGTCCGATGTCAGCCGACCGCCATCAAACGCGCCCACGACCGAGCGCCGTCCGAGACCTTCAAATAGCAGTTGTTCTGTAGTACAGTGTGTTTCCACGGGGTGGTTCCTTGTGGCTTTGTATTTGTTGCTACCATATACAGATAACCACAAATTCCACCCCGTGTCTATCCCCCTGGTGAGCTTTCCGGGCTAGGGTCGCGCGCCACACCAGCGCCCACCAAGCAGCAAGAACCGCCGACCACGGCACCAGGTCGCGGCGCAGGATCGCCCGCACCGCCCACAGGCTGACCAGCAGCACCACCGGGAACCTCACCGAGGGAATCGAGTCGTCAATGCGGCCCAACGCTACTTCCGCCAGGGCGGTCAGCACAACGCCGACCAGCGCCATACGCCAGGTCAGCCTCCACCAGAAGATGAGCACCGCGGCCGGGTCGCTCCCGCGATCATCGGTCATGGCGCCTCGCAGCCGGGCAGCCGGGCAGGAGTCGGGTCGCGTCGCAGCCCTCCACATGGCGAAGCAACCCGACCCCGGCAAAGTTGGCGTCGGTCAGGATCGCTCCGGTTAGATCAGCACCGCCCACGATAGCGTTGCCGAGGTTGGCGCCGGTGAGGTCGGCGCCGCTCAGGTTCGCCCAGAGCAGGTAAGCGGCAATCAGGTCGGCGTCGGTCAAGTCCGCCTCAGACAAGTTGGCCAGTCGCAGCAGAGAATCGCCCAGGTCAGCTGCGATCACCTTCGCACCGTCCAAGCGTGCGGCGATCAGGTTCGCCCCTCGAAGATAGGCGTGGCTCAGGTCGCCCCCGACTATGCTGGCCTCGGTCAGGTCGGCCCCCTCGAAGGTTGCAAGGGTCATCCGCGCTCCAGACAGTGAGGCCCCGCTCAGGTTGGCCCCGGTCATGGTTGCCGGGTACAGGTTGGCTCCGGCCAGTTTGGCGCCTCTCAAGTCCAGATCGGTCAGGTCGGCGTGGCTCAGGTTGGCTCCGCGCAGGTCCCCTCGCAAGTCAGTGCCGTGCCGATCAGCCAGGGGGCCTTCTTCCAGCTCCACATCTACCAGAGTCGCCCCGTTTAGGCGCGTGTCGCGCAGGGTGGCCCATAGCAGATGGGCACCTGCCAGGGAGGCACCGCTCAGGTCCGCGCCCGTCAGGTTGGTGAACACCAAACCAGCGCCGGCCAGGGAGGCACCGACCAAGGTGGCGTTGGTCAGATCGGCGTTGGTCAGGTTCGCACCGGCCAAAGTGGCACCGGTCAGGTCGGCACCGACCAGATTGGCGTTGGTCAGGTCGGCACCAGCCAGGGTGACACCGCTCAAATCAGCCCCACTCAGGTCCACCTCGTAAAGGTCCGCACCAGTGCAGGCCGGCAGGCATTCCGGGAGCGCTACGGCGCCGGCGGTAGTCGTCAGCAGAAGCGCCGCGACGATGGCAATATTCACGGCACGTTCAGGGCGTCGTTTCATGGGTCGGTGCCTTACCGCCGGCGCGCCAAGGCACGCACCCACAAGAGGGGTAAGCCCAACCAGCGGGTGCACCCGGCGTAGCAGGCTGCCGCTCCTTAGGCCGAGCGGTTTCACGTCCACGCCTCCATGAGTGCATCTCGCCGGCCTCATGTCGCTTCATTCTATCACAAACCCTATAGGGTTTATGTCTACAATATCTCGTATAATCCTGATGGGCACGGCGTGCAGTAGTCCCGCGTTGCTAATTGCTACTGCACCCGTGTCCCGTCCTGTCACGGTCTTCACCTCAACCGGTGCGTTTACGTAACCCGTGATTACGCCTGCAATCTTCCAGCGGCACTCTTCACGGGTACGTGCTTTCAGCGGCTGAAAGACTACTGGCCCCCCGCTGAATCCCATGTTGTTGTGACCATCTATCCATACGGATTCCCCGACGCCCACGTCATCCTTGAATTGGAAACCGCTCAATACGCCACCCATAACGAGCGGAGCACCTCTGTTCTTGTAACCCGGAAGAGGGCTTGTCTGGACACTGGAAAAGTAACCAAGAAATCTTTCTGACTGACCGAGTGTCAAGCCATCTGTTCCCTGATCGACCGGATAGGCTTCCGACAGCTGTCGATTAGTGGCCAAAACCAGAACGTCTTGATTTTCCCTTCCCACTCCTACCAGTCTCACCGGTATCGCAGTCCATTCGTCAAGCTGAATTTCGACAGAAGACGGCAACTCTCCTGCGACAAGATGTTTTGCGGTCACGAGATACTGCCGGTGACCGATTTCCATTGTGAAACCTGTGGCGATCTGATTCGCAACTCGCAATGGAAAGACTCGATAGAGTATGTTTGTCGTTACTGGTCCACGGTCTATAGGGCACGCAACATTCCCCTCGGTACCTGCTTCGTTGGGAGAATCCCCCTCGGCGGCAGCATAGTGGGCCAGCAACAACGCCATCGTTATGAGTATCGAAAGCACGCAGCTCCTTTCCTGTATGGGCTTCAAGTTTCCTCCGTCGTCAGCATATAGCGCTCCACCCGATGCCTGCTAACAGTACCAGTTCCACGGCGGCAGCAGTACCGGCTCTCGATGCAGCTGTCTCGAAACGTTCGAGCGAGGCCCCGATCCTGGCCTTCCTCGTTTGCCACTCGATGAGCAATGGACGGACCACCACCGGCTTGACGATCAGCATGATCTTATCCCGGTCGGTGTAGTGTACACCGAGTTGAGTGCGCTTGTACGGATCAAGTCCCCCTCGAACACCCCGTCGCCAGATACGCTTGAACGTCGAAGCCTGCGAGTATAGGATGAGCCAGTTCTCTGTTGGGGGTCACCGTGTACCGGGCAAGTACTGGCGGTAGCCCCTATCTCTTTTCTCTGATCTCCGGAATCGCTCCCGGGCGAACCTATCCTACCCTCCGCTGGCCGGGTTGCTCAAAATCAGGAACTCTCACCTGGCGGGCAACAGTTGGGGTGGAACACGTCAACGCCGTTGTCCTGGACCGGGATGATCTCGATGTCGGGTTCGCTGAAGATCACGAACAGGTTCCCCTTGCCGGTGTTCTTGAGGTGGGCTGCCATGTGAAGGTCGGCGTTCATGCGCGCCTTGAGGATCGGGATGCAGCCCAACTTGCTGAACTCGGTGGCGTGCGCCTCGTAGCTGAACGCGCACGCGATGAGCACGTCGAAGCCGGCGTCGGCTGCTCCGCGTGCGGCGGCCACCAAGTCGGGGCGGAAGACGGTGCCGAACTCGGGGCCGATGAAGATGCCGGCCCGGCGTTCGATGCCGGTGTCCGCGTCACCTTCGACGTAGCGCCCCTCGGCACAGATGAGGTCGCCGGGCCACGGGGGTGAGCGCGGTGAAGGAGATGCGGTCCTCGCGGTGGGCCTGCTGGACAGCGGACGTGTTCAGGTGCACCAGGATCATCACTCCCGAAAGAACAACGCGAGCACCGCGACCGGCTGGCCAAGAGTGGGCTATAGTCAATCTCGTGTACACCCTTTCCGTACCATGGAGTCCGCTACCGCCTCACCGCTCCCCCAGCGCGTTCGCACGCCACCGAAACGGGCCTCGCGAGCGCTCGCACACGAGATTCGGGCTGGTGATCCATTATGCCGTGCTCGCTCTAGTCGTGGCTGCGATGTTGGCTCCGGTGGCTGCGTACTCTGATCATTTGATTCAAGTGGTGGACGAAAGCTGCGGAGTTATCATCGGGCGCGATCAAGCCGATATCGAGGCGGCCACAACGCTCTGCTCTGTCCTTGAAGATGGACCCAGGTTGGTTCGTATAGTTGCCGACGGGCGGTTCTTGTCCCTAGAAATAGACGAAGATACAGCCCGCGAAGCGTTGGCGAACAAGCCTTGGTTCAAAAACACAGTGCGTGATTTGATGGCGATTTGGAGAGGGTTGACCCAATCGGAGTCGATCGTTGTTTGGGTATACTGGACGGACACACTGCTTGCTAAGAGCGGCAAGCCAGCGTATTCAGATGATCTGAATCAAACGGCGGTTGATGGGTGCGGAGTTATCATCGGACGCGATCAAGCCGATATCGAGGCGGCTACAGCGCTGTGCTCTGTCCTTGAAGGTGGGCCCGGGTTGCTGCGCATAGATGCCGACGGGCGGCTTCTGTCCTTGGTGTTGGACTGGCCCCTTAGACTCAGCGAGGTTCTACCCTGGGGGTCAGACATAGAGCACCCCTCCGTGGAAGCCTGGGCTCGGAGAGGTAGTGAAGCGTTCGACACATCCAGGCTTCGGACCAAAGAGAGTGTGCTTGAACTTATGGACCTATGGAAGAGGCTAACCGGAGTTGTGCGTCCGGTCGTTGTTCGGGTGTACTCGAAGGGCCAGCTGCGCGACGCATGGGAGGTGCTGGAAGGCAAGCCGGAGGTCTTCGGTCATGGCCACGTTGTGACATTCACTCATGAGTGGATCCAGCAATACGATCAAGCCCTCCGGGTTTTGGGACTACCAACCCTGCCACCGGTGGTGCCGCGCTGAGCGGGCGCCGTCGCTGAGCTGTCGACGGGCGCCTCCCGTCGCGCAAAAATCGGCCGCTCGGCGCAGATCAGGTCACCCGGCCACGGGGTGAGCGCGGTGAAGGAGATGCGGTCCTCGCGGCGCGCCTGTTGGACGCCGGACGTGTTCAGGTGCTCCAGGATCATGGTCGCGAAGTCGTGCTGGCCGTCGTAGCCAGTCTTGGTCTCGGCGAGATGGTTGATGAGTTCGTCATTCTCGTCGACGCCGAGGGTGCGGTGGGGCGCCAGGCTCTCCACCGTGAACGGGCCAGCCACGCGGACGATGCCCCGATCTTCGTAGGGCTTGTCGTACAGGTATTCGAAGTCGGCCTTGGCGGCGATGGACGCGTCGATCTCCTTCTGCCGCGCGATGCGCGCCTCCCACCAACGGCGGTGCAGGTCGGTCGGCCCGGCGTCCCACGGGTCGCGCGGCTGGTCGGGGACGTCCTCGAGGGTGTAGTCGCGGCGCAGGGCGTTGTTCAAAGCCAACAGTCCGTCGGCTCTCTGCGCATCGGACTTGGCCGACTGCAGGCGCTTCAACGCTGCCGTGGCCCGATCGGGCCACGGGTCGCCGGCCTCTCGCGGGATCTCCCAATCCTCCCAAGTGCGGCCAAGCACGCCGTTCAGTTCCGCCCGAAGCGGCTCCAGGGTCTCCTGCCATCGCTCCCAGATCACTTCGATCTCCGCGTTGTTGGCTATTGACTTGAGGGTGATGTGCGGTACGCGTTGGTACACGAAGCCCTGTCGGATGTCGCCACCAATCGGGGCGCCGGCCGGCACGGTCTGGGTGAGTTCGGCGTCCCTCTCCCGTCCCGCCGTGCTGTCCGCGAGCAGGTAGTAGGGATACCGCGCCCCCATGACGCGGGATCGGGCCAGCGCCAGCGCTACGCGCGAGGTGTCGATGGTAATCCATCGCCGCCCCCACTGTTCCGCAACGTAGGCAGTCGTACCGGAGCCGCAAGTTGGGTCGAGCACAAGATCCCCAGGGTCGGTGGTCATGAGGATGGCACGTTGGATAACGCGTACATTTGTCTGCACGACGTATGTTTTTTCCGCTCCGAGGGTTCCTCCGGTATCGTCCCAAGAACTGTTCACCGGAAAGTACGGCGACTCGTCGAAATAGCGAACAAGACTCAACGAAGTATTGGCTCCATGCAGCCGTCCGGCAAGAGCCGCTCTGGCAAGACCAACTTCGGTGGTTGTCCAACCTCGTGTGCCTGATGGTCGATAACTACTGCCTTCAAAAGAAAACAAGAATCCCATCGCTGAGTGTTCGCCAGCCGACCGTCCCTGCCGCTGTGATGTGGTGTCTCCCATCCTCAGCAAACGGACCCCAGGATCAGATAGTAGCCCTCCCTCTGCGAGAAACTCGGTCAACGATAATTTCATCCCGTCCACGTCAACAATCCTGTATGGACCAGGGTTGGCGACATCGAGTGGACGAGAGATGAACATCCTTCGAAATTTCATTGATTGCTTTTTCTTCGAGAACCAGAGCGCATAGTCTTTCGGGTTAGACAAGTACACAGAAGTTGAACCGGAAGTTGTATTGAACGCAATAAGAGAGACAAAGTTTTCTTCTCCAAAGACCTCGTCCATCAATGCTCTCACACGGTGGACGTTTTCGTCGCCGATTTGGACGAAGATGCTGCCGGTTTCGGTGAGGAGGTCGCGGGCTACGGTGAGGCGGTCGCGGAGGTAGGTGAGGTAGGAGTGGATTCCGTCGCGCCAGGTGTCGCGGAAGGCTTTGACTTGCTCGGGTTCGCGGGTGATGTGTTCGGCTTTGCCGTCGCGCACGTCGCGGCTGGTGGTGGACCACTGGAAGTTGGAGTTGAACTTGATACCGTAGGGCGGGTCGAGGTAGATGCACTGCACCTTGCCGCGCAGGCCTTCGCGCTCGGCCAGGGAGGCCATTACCTGCAGGCTGTCGCCGAGGATCATGCGGTTGGACCAGTTGGCGTCGTGGCGGTAGAACTCGGTGCGGGCGTTGTCGTCGGGCAGGCCGTTGAAGTCGGCGAACAGGTCGAGCTGGTCGTCGGCGGCTTGTTCGCCTTGCTTGCTGCGGCGCACCAGGTCGTCGATCAGCGCCTTGGGGTGGACCTTCTCCTGGATGAACAGCGGCGGGGCCTGCACCACGAGGTCGGACCAGTCCTGCTCGTCCTTGCCGCGCCACACGAGTTGCGGATCGAGGTCGCGGTTGCGGCGCTGGTAGGCCACCTGGACGGGGCTCTGGTCGCCCTTCTCCATCACCGACCGGTACTCGGCGGTGGGGATGTTGCGGCGCGATGCCTCGTCGTGGGTAATGGTGGTTACTTCGATCGGTTTCTTGCGCGTCCGGCGCTTGGCCATCTATCCAGCAATCCTCTTGTGGTCGGCATCGGCGTTCACGAGGCCGGTGGCGGCGGCAAACTCGTCGGCAATGCTATATACGTCGGTGAACTCTGCGAAGGCCCAGCGGCCGTAGGCGCCGGAGTGGTTGATGCCCGGTATCCAGTAGGTGTCCATGGTGGCCTTCTTTTCCTTGGCGTCCTCGCGGCGGTAGCCCTTGATCTCGACCACGAGGTGGAGCAGGTCATGGTCGCCGCGGCCATCGTCCACCAGCACGATGAAGTCGGGCAGGTAGGTGCGCGCCTCGGCGCCGTAGCGGTAGGGAACCTCCAGCCCCAGGCCGTGGTTCTTGACGTAGGCGCGGACGTGCGGCTGCGACTCGACGAAGCGGCAGAACTCGGCCTCCCACTCGCTGTCGCACACCACCCAGTTCACGTGGCACCGGCGGGGGTCGGTTTGCCAGCGGGTCTGCTTCGAGGTGGTGAAGTTGACGTGGCTGGTGGAGCCGGTCGGATTGTAGGGGTCCAGCACCGCGGTAACGGCGCGCTCCCCGAGATGGCGCGCCACGACCGCACGCGTGATGCGCGTGCACGCCTGGTCGGCCAGTTCCTGGTACATGAGCTGGGCGGGATAGGTGCCGCCCTTGCAGACCAGGTGATCGTCCAGCCAG
Source organism: Spirochaetia bacterium (assembly GCA_965208575.1). GTDB lineage: Bacteria > Spirochaetota > Spirochaetia > SZUA-6 > Bin103 > Bin103. Next base: position 653,579 of record CBDBOV010000006.1, read on the forward strand.
CGGCGGGTGACCCGCTTGAGTTGACCGAACAGGTGCAGCTTCGGCTCCTGGCCGGGCTCGCGCCAGTGTTTCTCCAGCAGGGTCTTGGTGAGGTGGTAGACCAGCGTGGCGGGGCGCAGGTCGCGGCGGTGGATCAGGTTCAGGTCGACGCCCTCGCCGATGATGCCGGCATTGTGGGTCACGGATGGACCGACGATGTCCGGGGTCAGGACCAGGGTGGAGTCGCGGTCGAACCTGGCGTCGACCTGTTCTTCCGGCAGTTCCACGCGGTAGCCCTGCACGCGCGGGAAGCGAATCTCGCAGGCGTCGCGATCCGGGGTGATGGCCCTTACCGCTACTGTTTTGCGTGGCTTCGCCGGCTTGACGGCCACCGGCTGGGCGGTGAAGTCGAACGGGATGCCGAGCACGTCGGCGTACTCGACGTTGAACCGGCCCTTCTCGTTCAGGTCGTAGGACTGGCGGCGCAGCGCGCGGCCCACCACCTGCTCGCACAGAAGCTGGGTGCCGAACGCGCGCACGCCGAGGATGTGGGTGACGGTGCGCGCGTCCCAGCCCTCGGTGAGCATCGACACCGACACCACGCAGCGGGTGGAACCGCCGAGCCGGCCCGCCACGCCGACGGTGTTCATCACTTCGCGCAACAGGTCCTGGTCGGACAGGCTCTCGGCCTGGCGGCGGTCGCCGGTGCGGGCAATGATCTCGCGGCGAAAGCGCTCGATCTCGTCGCTCGCGGCGCCCCGGAACTCGCGCCCGAGTCCTTCGCCGGAGTCGAGCTGCTCGCTGTCGATCAGCAGGGTGTGCGGCCGGGCGAGCGGGTTTCCGTGGTCGTCGAAGTTCCGGAACAGCTCCAGCCGTCCGTTCTCGAGCGAAGCGGAGCCGTCCCCGCGTTGGCGATGGAACCCGGAGATGTAGTCGTAGACCAGCTTGGAGGTGGCGGTGTTGTTGCACACCACGATGAAGCAGGGCGGCACCTCGATGCCGGCCTCGCGCTACTGGTCGAACACCTTCTCGTAGTGGCCGTAGAGCGCGTCGAGGGCGGTCTTGAGCCGAGTGGGAATGCTCAGCGGGTCGAGCGCCGCCGCCTTGGCGCGCCCCTTTGCGCGGCATCTGCTTGCCGATGTGCTGCCACAGGTTGCGGAACGTGGGCATCTCGCCGCTGGGGATGTTGTCCGCCACCGGCACGCGCGGCAGCTTGACGATGCCGCACTCGATCGCGTCCATCAGCGAGAAGTCGCTCATCGTCCACGGGAACAGCGTGCCCTCCGCGTAGCCGGAGCCGCGCAGGAAGAACGGCGTGGCCGACAGGTCGATCACCCGGCTCAGACTCAGCCTGCGCTGCACCGTTTCGAGGCCGGAAATCCACACCCGCGCGGCTTCGCTGTTCTTGCTTGCCTCGCGGCGGTCGTCCGCCGTCAGCCTGGCCTCCTCGCTGTCCTGCGCCGGCTTTTCGCGGTAGCAGTGATGCGCCTCGTCGTTGAACGCCATGATGTTCTTCATGCCCATCAGGCCGGGCATGACCCGCTGCAGCACCTGCCCCTCGGTCTCCAGCGTGTGCAGCTCCGGGCCGCGGCCCTGCAGCAGGGCGCGTCCGCCGCGGGAGATCTCCTGGGTCTCGCGCGCCATGAAGGCGTGGTAGTTGGTGATGACAATGGCGGCGCGCTGCAGGTCGCCGAGCATGTCGCGCGGCACCAGTTCGCGGCTCTGGTAGTAGCTGTCCGGGTCGTTGGGCTGCAGCACGCGCAGGCGGTCGCGGATGGTCAGGCCGGGGGTCACCACCAGGAAGCCGCGCGTGAATCGCCGGCTGCCGGGATGGCGCACCGCGTTGACCGTCTGCCACGCGATCAGCATCGCCATCACCGTGGTCTTGCCGGCGCCGGTGGCGAGCTTGAGCGCCAGCCGCGCGAGGCCGGGGTTGGCCTACTCGTTCGCCTCCTGCAGCCGCTCGATGAACCCGCGCCCCTCGCGGCCGGCGCCGGCGGCCACCTCGGTCAGCCAGATCACGGTCTCCACCGCCTCCACCTGGCAGAAGAATGGACGCAGGTCGCTGAACTGGTGGTGGCGCCAATGCTGCAGCAGGCGGGCGGTCTCCGGGGTAACCCGCCACCGGGCACGCGGCAGCCGGCGCCACTCGTTCACGCTGTTGCGCACGCTCTCGATCATCCTCATCAGCTCGTATTGCTGGCCGTCCTCGTCCGCCGCGGTGCGGGCATCGTCCAGGCCCAACTCGCTCTGAGCCGCGCGTCGCTTGCGGGCGGCGGGTATCGGCGTGATGAACGACACGGTACGCCGGCGGTCGACGATCCGGTTGGTGGGCTGGCGGTTCTCGTCCAGTTCCCAGTGCCGCGCCGGGTACTCATACGGCGAATTCAGGATCGGCTGTTCGAAGAACCTCTCCGCCACGCCGCCATCGTAATTCCTCGCCCCCATGTATGAGAACACCTTGTCGATTAAGGTCGATCAAGCCCTGAGTCGCGGCCGTTCCGGGACCGCCGCCTGTCGACCTCCCCGTCCTGGCGCCGGCCCGGCGACGCCGACCCGTTGCCGGTTGCTCGCCCGGCAGCAGGGGGTTGCGGAACGAGCGGTCAAGATGATATGGTGGTCGAAGAATGATGAGTAACTCACCCGAGCCCAGAGAACGCGATGATCCCGGGGACAGAGTCGAAAGGTGGCTAGCCGATTACCACGAGCGGGTGCGCGAGCGGCCTCGCGATCGCACAGACATACCAGAGTATATCAACCGTTCTTGGAGGGTGTCACGAGGCTTGAGGCGATGATACGGGATCTCATCGAGAAGAAGCCGACCGCTCCGAATGACGATGGTGCCGGTGAAGAATGACGCGCTGAGAGAGGCCGCCGGAGCCCCTGCCGTGGTGCCGCCCGTCGCGGCCGGCCCCGGCGACGCCGCCCGGTTGCTGGTTGCTCCCGGGATAGTAGCGGATTGTGGAACGTTCGGTCAAGCTGGTATGGTAATTGACGATGATGAATGATGTGCCCGAGCCAACACTCCGCGACGTGATGGACCACCTGATCCGCATCGACCGGCGACTGGATGAAAACAACGAGCAGATCCGCAACCTGGATGACCGCCTGGACCGCATCGAGGTACGGCTGGATGAGCACGGCGAGCAGATCCGCAACCTGGGTGGCCGCCTGGACCGCATCGAAGGGCGGCTGGACAGCATCGAAGGCCAACTGCGCACGCTGCGCAACCGCATGGACAGACTGGAGCAAGCCGTCGCCGACGTGCTCAAGGTCGGACTCGCGAGAGTGGAGGCGGCCGTTCGGGGCCTCGCCGAGACGAAGGCAGACCGCTCCGAACTGGCGGAGCTGCGGGCGGACGTTGACGCGCTGAAGGAGGCGGCCGGATAGGCAGCCGGCACACGCCCCATGGCGTCGGTGCGCCCAGTCTGTCTCGACACCGCCCCGAGCGGACACTTGATCGGCGCGCCCGTATGGTGCGCAAATCGTGAATCTCACCTTGTCCGTCGATTAGCAGACCGCGAAGCGTGCGAGGTTGACAGCCTGGAGGCGGTGAACCCGTTTGCCGGCACCGCGTCGACGGCCGTGTCTCGCCAGGGCGGGTGAGGATCCTCCCGGGCCTCAATGGTCAGACTCCCGCGGGCCGGGTGCCTGGTGTTGGACGGTGCGGACGGTGCCGTCGCGGTTGAAGGTGTAGGTGACGCCGGCCCAGGTGACACGGCGCATGAACAGGGAGCGCAGCGCTCCCCACAGCGCTACCAGTGCGACCAGCGGCGTCAGCGCCACCCAGCGACGCCGTGAGAAGGTGAGCGGGCGCTCGCGCGGCGCCGTGCACAGCAGCGGCGACACCAGCACGGCGGCGAACAGCCCGGCCGCCGCCACCACCGGCCACGCCGCGGCGCCGCTTCCCCCGATCGCCGCGACCAGCTCCGCGGCGGCACCGGCGAACGCCGCCGCGAGTCCCAGGATCCCGATTACCGCCGCCCACCACGACCCCGGCGTGTAGAGCCGCGTGTAGAACACCTGGCGGCTGAACCAGTCGAGCAGGTCGGGGAAACCGGCGATTGCGTCGCCGGTCGGCGACACGCAGCGCGGCACGAACACGCGGCGGGCGCGGTGGCGGGCCAGCAGGGTCTGCAGTGACAGGTCGTCGGACAGCCGCGTGACCCAGTGGGTGGCCACCCCCAGGCGCTGCCAGTCGGTGCGCCGGATCGCCCAGGTGCCGCCCCACACCGCCTGCGAGGTGGGCCAGGCGGCGAGCGCCGCCATGTGCGCCGACAGCACGGTGTGCACCTGCGCGGCCACGCTCGCCGACACGGGTGCCAGCCAGCGGTAGCCGGTGGCGACCGTCACGTGCGGCCGCCGCAGCGCCCCGACCAGGTGGTGCAGCAGGTCGGGAGGCGGCTCGATGTCGGCGTCGCAGAACGCGTACACCTCCGCCTCCGCGGGCGCGGCCGACACCGCGACGAGCAGGTTGTGGATCTTCTGCGAGCCGGTGCGGGCCAGGCCGGCGACCACGTGGCGGACGTGGTCGTGATGTGCGGCCACGGCGGCGATCAGCGGCACCGCGGCGTCGCGCTCGCTCTCGGTGACGAAGGTGATCGCGAGCGGACGGTAGCGCTGGGCGGCGAACGCCTCGAGGTGGCGCTCCAGGTGCGCGCCGGCCCCCTTGCACGGCACGACCAGGTGCACCGCGGCGGCGGGGCTGCGCGCCAGGCGCGGCCGGTAGCGGCTGCCGCGCCACCAGCTCAGCGCCGCCGGCGCCACCTGTACCGCGCTCAGGACGGCGAACAGGAGCGTCCGCGTCAGCTCCCAGCCGGTCACGCCGGCGCGCTGCCCGGCGCCCCGGCCAGCCACTGCGCCAACGCCTTGTCGGGGCTCGCCAGTTGTTCCAGGTCGGTATAGTAGTAGCGTTCCCAGCCTTGCTCCGGGAGCCCGGTAAACAGCATCAGGTTGAGCGGATAGTGCTCGCTGTCGGTGCAGCGCCGGAAGTCGTCGCGAAACAGGAAGGTCGGGATCCCTCGGGCGATGGCCACGCCCAGTTCCACCATTACCCCCTCGTCGGGCGGCGTGCCGTTGACGATGGCGAAGATGGCGTCGCAGGTGCTGACATCGTTCAGATCGCGCTGCCCGACCCGGTACGCCCAGCCCGGACTGGTCACGTCGAAGTTGTTGTGCGCAAACGGCTCCCACACCTCGGCACCAAGCGCCTCCAGGCGCGCCACGAACTCGGGCAGCAAGCGCTCCTTCTGCTGCGCCGAAAAACCGTACGGGCTGGCCAGGTAGATCCGTTTGCGTGCCACCATGGGGCCAACCCTACCGGGCGCACCCCGCCGCGACAACGGCTGCGCCGATCGGCTACCCTGCAGCCTGATCATGGCAGCGGGAAACCAACAGGTGGACAAGCAGCGCCTGGCGCGTCTACTCGTCGATTCCGGCGCGGTTCGGTTCGGCGAGTTCGCCACCAAGAGCGGGCGCATCTCGCCCTACTTCATCAACCTCGGCGAGATCTACCGCGGCGCACAGATCGCCGAGCTGGCCGAGTACTACGCGCAAGGCATAGCCGAACACTTTGCCGATGAGCGTCCCGACTGCCTGTTCGGCCCCGCCTACAAGGCGATTCCCCTCGCCGTGACCGCCGCCGTCGCTGCCTCCCGGGTTCTCGACCGCCAGTTCACCTACACCTTCAACCGCAAGGAAGCGAAGCGGCACGGTGAGTCCGGCATACTGGTGGGCCGTGCGCCGCGCGGCCAAGACCGGGTGCTGATCGTCGACGACGTGGTCACCGACGGCGGCGCCAAGCGGGAGGCGGTGGAACTGCTGCGCGCCCACTCCGCGGCGCCCGTCGTGGGGCTGCTGATCGCCGTGGATCGCATGGAGCGGGGCACGGGGCGGCTGAGCGCGCTTGCCGAGTTGCAGGCCGAGTTCGGCTTCAGGGCGCGGGCGTTGATCGACATTGAGGAGCTGGTGGAGATGGTGCCGGTGTCCCTCGATCACCGGGCCGCTGTGCGCCGCCACCTCGACCGCTACCGGGCGTCCGAGTCTTCCCGCGAAGTTTCCCGACACCGCCTGTAACCTTTGCCACGGGTCGTGGTTTCTCTTTTATACACAGACTGGGGGGCTTTCCGGACACCGGCTGGCCAAGGTTGGGTGTTCCGCACCCCGGGTGTATCGATTTCCATCCACCGGCCCCTGGGGTTTTACCTCCTTTACCCAGGGGCCTTTTTTTGTGCCCTTGCCCGTAACGCACCGCCGTTTCTCCCGCCCTCGCAGGGCAGCGGCCCTGCTATACTCGCCCCGCCATGCCCGCGTCACAGCAGCGAGCCGCAGTGCTCGGCGCCACCCGCCTCTACTACCTTCCGGTAACGACCCGCGTACCGCTCAAGTTCGGCCCCGAGGTGCTTACCGAGGTGATGTGCGCTCGCGCGCGCGTCCAGTTGCGCGCGGCCGGCCGCGCGGGGACGGCGGACCGGACTTCCGCGGTGGGCTGGGGGGAGACGCCGCTCAACGTACAGTGGGTGTGGCCGGGCAGCCTCACCTACGCCGAGCGGCTGGCGGCGTTGTGCGACCTGACCGAGACGATCGCCCGCGCCTGGCCGGACGACGATCGGCCCGGCCACCCCATGGAGATCGGCCATCGATTCATCACCACGCGGCTCCCGGCACTGCTGGCCAAGGCCAACAGCACCCGCCCGGCGCACGCAGCCATCCCCTGGCTCGCCGCGCTGGTGTGCGCCTCCGCCTTCGACCTGGCGACCCACGACGCCTACGGCAAGCTGCACTGCTGCCCGACCTACGCGACCTACGGTCCCAATTACCTGACAAGCGATCTGTCCGCGTTCCTCGACGACGCGGCGTTCGCCGGCCGCTACCCGAACGACTACCTGGCCGCGCCGCCGCGCCGGCTGATCGCGTGGCACCTGGTGGGCGGCCTCGATCCGCTGTCTCCGGCCGACCTCACCGGCGACGAGCCCGACGACGGCTACCCGACGCTGCTGGAAGACTGGATCCGGATCGACGGCCTGCAGGCGTTGAAGGTGAAGCTGCGCGGCGACGACGAGGCGTGGGACTACGAACGCCTGGTTGCGGTCGGCGCGATCGCGGCGCGCCACCCGGTGCTGTGGCTGTCGGCCGACTTCAACTGCACCGTGGACGACCCCGAGTACGTGAACCGGATACTGGACCGCCTGCGCGACGAGGAGCCGCGCACCTACGCGTCGATCCTGTATGTGGAGCAGCCGTTTCCGTACGACCTGGAGCGCCACCGGATCGACGTGCGCTCGGTGGCGGCGCGCAAGCCGCTGTTCATGGACGAGAGCGCGCACGACTGGACCCTGGTGCGCCTGGGCCGTGAACTCGGCTGGAGCGGCGTGGCGTTGAAGACCTGCAAGACGCAGACCGGAGCGATCCTGAGCCTGTGCTGGGCGCGCGAGCGCGGCATGACGCTGATGGTGCAGGATCTCACCAATCCGATGCTGGCGCAGGTAGCGCACGTGCAGTTGGCGGCCCACGCCGGCACCATCATGGGGGTGGAAACCAACGCCATGCAGTTCTATCCCGCCGCCTCCGCCGCCGAGGCGCAGGTGCACCCCGGCCTGTACCGGCGCCGCGGCGGGTGTGTGGATCTGTCCACGCTCACCGGCGCCGGGTTCGGCTACCGTGTCGACGAGATACGGCGCGCGCTGCCCGAGCCGGTGGTGTGAAGCACCCGGTGGTGTGAAGCACCCGGCGGTGTGAAGCAACTGCCCTGCTGACGGCGTGCGCGCCGGCTGCCGCGTGCAAGGCGGCGGCGAGGCGGGAACAGCGACTCCAATCGCTGAGCGGCGCGCCGGCTACCGTCTGCAAGGTCGCGGCGAGGCGGAACCGCGACTCAGTCGCTGAGCGGCGCGCCGGCTACCGGTCTGCAAGGTCGCGGCGAGGCGGAACCGCGGCTCAGTCGCTGAGCGGCACGCCGGCTACCGTCTGCAAGGCCGCGGCGAGGCGGAACCGCGGCTCAGTCGCTGAGCGGCACGCCGCCGGCCGCGACCGCCGCCCAGGCGGCGTGCAGCCTGGTGGCCGCGGCAGCCTCTTCGCGGCGCCGCTGCGCGGCGCTCCAGTTCAGTTCCCCCGCCAACAGCTCAGCCACCCTCGGCACGCTCGCCAGGGCGGCCGCGCTGTCCAGGAACGCCAGGCGGGTGCGCCGCGACAGCACGTCGTCCACCGTGCAGGCCGCTTCGTGGCGCGCCGCGTACACCGCTTCCGCCTCCAGGTAGGGGTAGCGCGTCGCCAGCCGGGCGCCGGCGCCCGCCGCGGCCAGCCGGGCGACCGCGGTGGCGCGGGCGCCGTAGGTGGTGTCGAGATGGCGGGCGATGTCCGGCGGCAACCGGTGGCGGCGCTGCAATCGGTCCGCATCGGGGCGATAGCCGGCGGCACCGGCCAGCAGCGTGGTGCGGGTCTGGGAAACGGTGCGGGCAGCCAGCCCGCCGGCGGCCACGGCGCGGTTGACCGCGTGCACCGCCATGACGCGGTAGGTGGTCCACTTGCCGCCGGCCACCGATACCAGTCCGGCGCGGCTCTCGGTGAGGTGATGGTCGCGGGTCAGGGACGCGGTCCCGCGGCGGCGGCGGCGGCCACCGGCGACGCGGCGCGGCGGCGCGGCGATCAGGGGACGCAGGCCGGTCCACGCGGCCGCCACGTCCTGGGCGCTCACCGGTACGTTGAGGTAGTTGTTCAGGTGATCGAGCAGGTAGTGCACCTCGCGCGCGGTGGGCATCGGATCGTCGGACACCGGCGCCGACACCTCGGTGGTGCCGACCAGCAGCCGGCGCTGCCACGGCAGCACGAATATCACCCGGCCATCCTCCGTGCGCGGAATCAGGAACCCGGTGTCGGGCGCGGGGAAACGCGGGCCCAGCACCAGGTGGGTGCCGGCGCTGACGCGCAGCAGCGGTACGCTCGCGGCGTCGTCGAGCTCGCGCAGGCGGTCCACGTAGGGACCGGCGGCGTTCAAAACCACGCGCGCCCGCACCGGCCAGGAGGTGCCGGTAAGCTGGTCGCGCACCGCCGCCCCGGTGATGCGCCCGCCCGCGTCGGTGGTGAATGCCTCCACTGCCACGTAGTTGGCGACCGCGGCGCCCTGCTCGGCGGCGGTCAGGGCGATGGCGAGATTCATGCGCGCGTCGTCGAACTGGCCGTCATGGTAGACCACGCCGCCGCGCAGGCGGCGCGGCGGTCCGTGCCCGCGCACCTCCTCGCGCAGGTAGGGGAAACGCGTCAGGACATGCTCGCGCGGTACGAACTCGGAACGGTGCAGCGCGTACTTGCCGGCGAGGCGGTCGTACAGCCGCAGGCCGATTCGGTAGTAGGGGTGCTGGCCGAGCTGATACAGCGGCACGAAGATCGGCAGCTCGTGCACCAGGTGCGGGGCCAGCTCCAACAGCGCCTGCCGTTCGCGCAGCGCCTCCCGCACCAGGCGAAACTGGCTGCGGTCGATCCGCTTCACCGCCTGCTCCAGGTAGCGCACGCCGCCATGCACGAGCTTGGTGCTGCGGCTGCTGGTACCGCTGCCGAAGTCGGCGCGCTCCACCAGCGCCACCCGCAACCCGCGGGTGGCGGCGTCGAGCGCGCTGCCGCAGCCGGTGGCGCCGCCGCCGATCACCAGCAGGTCGAAGCGCTCCTCCTGCAGCCGGCGCAACTGCTCCGTGCGCTTCAGCGGTCCGTTCCGATGTGTGACGCGACTACCCGAGGCGACCGCACTAGCCGGACTCGCCGGACCCGCCGGCGCTCGGTGCCGGCGGGCGCGAGCGCGCGCGATCCACCGCATCGGCCCAACCGGAGAGCAGCGCCTCCCGCCGGCGCGCCGCCATCCGCGGCTCGAAGCGCCGTTCGGCGCGCCACAGGTCGGCGGCGGCGGAGCGGTCCGGCCACAGGCCCACCGCCAGGCCGGCCAGCAGCGCGGCGCCCCAGGCGGTGGTCTCCAGGTTGGCCGGGCGCACCACCGGCAGATCGAGCAGGTCGGCCTGCAACTGCAGCAGCAGGTTGTTGGCCGCGGCGCCGCCGTCCACGCGCAGCTCGCTCAGCGGGGCGCCGAGGTCGCGTTCCATGGCGCGCACCACGTCCACCACCTGGCAGGCGATCGCCTCCAGCGCCGCCCGCGCCAGGTGCGCCCGGCCGCTGCCGCGGGTCAGCCCGGTCACCGTGCCGCGCGCATCCTGGTCCCAGTAGGGGGCGCCCAGCCCGGCGAACGCCGGCACCAGGTAGACGCCGCCGGTATCGGGCACCGACGCGGCCAGCGCCTCCACCTCCGGCGCGCCGGCGATCAGCCCCAGGCCGTCGCGCAGCCACTGCACCACCGCGCCGCCCATGAACACGCTGCCCTCCAGGGCATACTCGCGCCGCCCGGCCATCTGCGACGCCACCGTGGTCAGCAGCCGGTTGGCCGAGCGCGCCGCCTCGGCGCCGGTGTGGGCAAGCAGGAAGCACCCGGTGCCGTACGTGTTCTTGGCCAGCCCAGGCGCGAACAGCGCCTGCCCGACCGAGGCCGCCTGCTGGTCGCCCGCGATGCCGGCCAGCGGCACCGGTTCGTCGAGCAGCCCGGTCAGCTCGCCGTACACCGCCGACGAATCGCGTACCTCCGGCAGCAGCGCCGCCGGAACGTCGAGCAGGCCGAGCAGCTCCTCGTCCCAACGGCCGCGGTGGATGTCGTACAGCAGCGTGCGGCTGGCATTGGTGGCGTCGGTGAGGTGCAGGGCGCCGCCGCTGAGGCGGAACGCCAGCCAACTGTCGATGGTGCCGAACGCCAACTCGCCGGCCGCGGCGCGCGCGCGGGCGTCCGGCACCCGGTCCAGGATCCAGGCCAGCTTGGTGCCGGAGAAGTACGCGTCCAGCACCAGCCCGGTGCGCCGCTGGAACAGCTCGCCGTGACCGGCCGCCTCCAGTTCCGCCACCATCCCGCTGGTGCGCCGGTCCTGCCACACGATCGCCGGGTGGATCGGCGTGCCGGTGCTGCGCTCCCATACCACGGTGGTTTCGCGCTGGTTGGTAATGCCCACGGCGGCCACCTCGCCGGCGCGGCCGCCGGCGTCCGCCACCGCCTGCCGCGCCACCGCGACCTGGCTGGCCAGGATCTCCTCGGCGTCGTGCTCCACCCAACCCGCGTGCGGGAACATCTGCCGAAACTCCTGCTGCGCGACTGCCACGACCGCGCCTGCCGCATCGAACAGCAGCGCCCGCGAACTGGTGGTGCCCTGGTCGAGGGCCAACACGAACCTGCCCATGGCGCAGCCAACCTAAACCCGCGCGCCGGCTCCGGCAACCCCACCCCGCCGGCGGCGCGGCCAGACGCATCCCAGGGGCGTCACATTGACGGCGGCCAGTGCGGCTGACGACTATATGGGGAACACCACACCGCGGCGCCGCGCACCGCACGGGCCGCACCAACCGCAACCAACGAGGAGAAATTCGTCAACCATGAGCAAAGTACGCGTCGGATTCAACGGCATGGGCCGCATCGGCAAGAACGTGATGCGGGTCATCGTCTCCAAGCTGAACGACCGCTTCGAGATCGTGGCCGGCAACGACCTGGTGCCGGCGGCCGACATCGCCGCCAGCCTGCCCAAGGACGCGGTGTACGGCCGCTTCCCCGCCGCCGTGGAGCAGACCGCCGCCGACAAGATCCGGGTCGGCGACCACGAGCTCACCATCTACGCCGAGATGGACGCGTCCAACGTGCCGTGGGGGGACCACGGCGTCGACATCGTGTTCGAGTGCACCGGCTTCTACCTGACCACCGAGAAGGCCGGCGCCCACCTCGCCGGCGGCGCGGGGCGCGTCATCGTCTCCGCACCCTGCAACGACGACACCGACACCGTGGTAGTAGGCGTCAACCACGACATCCTCACCCCCGAGCACAAGATCGTCTCCAACGCGAGCTGCACCACCAACTGCCTCGCGCCGATGACCCGCGCCGTCGACCTGAGCTACCCGGTCAAGGGCGGCCTGATGAGCACCACGCACGCCGCCACCGCCACCCAGAAGGTGGCCGACACGTTTGGCGGCGGCAAGAACCGCGCCACCCTCAACAACGTGATCCCGGCCAGCACCGGCGCCGCGGTGGCGGTCGGCAAGGTGCTTCCGCACCTGAACGGCAAGCTCAACGGCACCGCGCTGCGCGTGCCCACCGACACCGGCAGCGTGGTGGAAGCGGTCTACCAGATCGACGGCACCCCGTCCAAGGAGGAACTGGTCGCCGCGCTCACCGCCAACGCCGACCAGATCAACGGCTCCACCCTGCTCGGCGAGGTGATCACCGTCAACGACTACTACGAGTGCTCCCGCGATTGCGTCGGCGAACCGTTCTCGTCGATGGTATCGGACAGCCCGCTGGTGGTGCCGGTGGACGGCTTAGGCTCCCTGGTCAAGCTGACCAGCTTCTACGACAACGAAATGGGCTTCAGCCACCGCATGGCCGAACTCGCCCTCATCTTCGCCGCCGCCTAGGACTGCGAGTCGTTCAGCGTCCCGTCACGATGTCGTACCGGCTTCAGTCAGGAATCTTTGGATTCTGTCTCGGTTAGCCGTTAGGCTGGAGAATTGTTTCTCGCAAACGTCGCTGAAGCGCGCCAAGACTCTTCTGCTTATCGATTCTTGGTCTTCGAAGATCGCCAATGAGCGGAATCGAACGCCCCATTTTTCGAATTGAAGGAGCGTGATGGTGGCGTCTCGTGTCCTTCCGTCATTGGCAAGTGCGTGGACGAACAGGGGCCGGTCCATGTTGTTTACTCGACAGTCGATAGTGTACATTCCCTGCGGATCGTGTTGGGGGTGGTTCCAGTCGAAACTGCGCCGTTCCTCGGCGACCGTGTAGCTCAAGAGCGAACGAAAATCATCCATGAAGGTCGACCGAGCTCTTTCTCGAGATAGGTAGGCGACGTCAGCTACCTTCATGAGTGCCTGGATAAAGGAATACAGCGCGTCCCCATAGCGCTCATCTGGAATCTCAAGAACAAGTTCTCCATCCCGGTCGTCTACACCGAATGTCGACAAGGTGTTGGAGATGATGCTCTGGCGCGTACCGCTGGAGAGATCCCTTTCATTGATGTCGTACGTCAGATGCATGTATGTGTGAGCATCATCCGAGAATACCCATTGCGATCGTTCTCTCTTCAACACGATCGCCAGATGGTCGCCGTCCTCAAAGAGAAACGGCGTGAAGACACGATAACGATCTACACCCTCAGCTGCCAGACGAACTTTCTCTGAAACTTTCTCGTGAAACTGCCGTTCCAATGCTGTCTTGGTCATCACTCCCCCGATCCAAAAACAAACTCGCTCTGCGGGTCCGCATCAACCGATAGTCTAGTGTCCTCAATGAAGCAACGCAACGCACTGCGATAGTCGGCATATCGATCAGTCGGCTCTGCGTAAGCGTCCTCACGAGTTCCCAAATTCTGATAACGTTCGGTAGCATAATGGATGTGAAAATCGTAGAATGTCTCTTCTTCGAGGTGATTTGTATGTTCGTGGCTCCTGCCGTTGTAACGGCGAAGCCGGAACAGTTGGTTTGAGAGCGGTATTCGCACAGCCAAAATGATCGAGAAGTCGAATTGGTTCACTGTGCTCTGCCTAAGGATTAGGCGGAACTCATTCCCTTCGTCACCGAACAGGTCCAAATCCTGTTCACGGTGTCCACGTTTGGCGCGGAGCCGAATCCGGTCGGTCCAATCTGCAGGAGCGGACTTCCGTTCGTGCACTAGGGCATGGATTTCATGGTCCAGGTAGGTTACCGGCATGACTCTGTTGCTTGCTCACTTCCATCATACTGAATCACCGCGAGTGCATCATCCTTCGGCCGGGACAGCTTGCGTCCGCCGGCCCGCGGTCAACCGGTTGCCTGACGGCGGACGGCGAGGGGCTTGAGTTCGGTGTAGATTTCGGGGGGCGCGGCGAAGCGCAGCCCGGCGTCGCGGGCGCGGGCGATGAGGTCGGCGATCCACCCGCACTGCGCGGCGAACTCCCGCTTCGTCGCGGTGCCGTGATCGTGACTGCACAGGTTCCAGAACCAGCCGTTGCGCGCCGTCTCCTCGACCATGGCGAACAGATAGTCCTGGTAGGAGTCGCCGTGTGAGCGATCGTCGAACCGGTCCCAGTAGAAGCGGTCCTGGTAGCCCTGGATGCCGAGTTCCAGGATCTCGGGAAATCCCTGGTCGCTGAAGAAGAACGGCTGCTCGGAAAACGGCGTCGGCTGGCAGTCGCGGTAGTCGCGCGCGTTGGTGCGCACCCAGCGGATGCCGTTGTCGCGCAGGATCTGCAGAATGTCCGGGCGGTCCGCCAGCCCGCGGTAGTAGCCCCAGGGCCCGGTCAGCCCCCGACAGTCCACCCCGAGCAGCTCCCTGATGACGCGCTGCGCCCGCGCGACCTCGGCGCCGATCTGCTCCAGCGTGCCGCCGGCCTTGAAGAAATTGGGCGCCGCGCCGTGTACCGGCCGGCCGTCGCCGGGCGTCATGTAGACGCTCCTGAGAAACAACAATCAGGCGGCCTCCGGGACAAGCTCATAACCGAGTGCGTGTGCCTGCCTTCGGAGCCGGCGTTCAAAGCGGCGCCGGTCCTGGCGCTCCTCGGCGGCGAGGATGCTGTCATCGTAGGCCACGCGATGCGTGATCAGATGGTAGATGATCCGAGCCAGTTTATGCGCGACTGCAGTGGTCGCTTCGGGAGTACCCAGACGCGCCCGCATGCGGCGGAAGTGCTGGCCCAGGGCCGATGGGCTGCGGTACAACGACTGGGTCGCCCAGTGCAGCGCCTGGGCGGCCCGATTGGTGCCCCGACCGGTGTGCGAGCTGATGATCTTGCCGCCGGTGATCTGGTTGTGGGGGCACAGGTGCAGCCAGGAGGCGAATTGCGGTGCGGTCGGAAAGCGGGACAGTTCCGGGCCGAGTTCGGTGAACAGAACCAGCGCCGTACTTTCGCCGATGCCGGGAATCAGCGTCAGGTCAGTGCCGAACAGGTGCGTAAGGTGGCCGCGCAGGTCGAACCGCTTGGCCGGTGACTCGGTTGGCGCCTCGGGCTCCGCATCGATTCCCTCATCCGGTGGGTCGTCGCCCACCGCGCCGGGTGGCTCGCTGCTGGCTTCGAACGCGCGGATGCCGGCTTCGATTTCCTGATCGCACTCCGTGATGAGTTGTTGGTAGTGGGCATAGGTCGCTCGCGCGTGCCGCAACGCCAACAGGTGCTCGGCGCGCCAGTCGCCCTGCAGCGCCTTGATCAAGGTCTCGCGGCTGGCTTTGATCCGCCGGTCGGCCAGAGCGGCCAACCGCGCCGGATCCCGCTCACCCGCCAGGATAGCGTCCGTAATGGCCAGACCGGTCGTCCCCGTCAGGTCAGAGATGGCATGGTGCAGATGCACGTTCATCTGGCTGTACGCCTTCTGCATGTGCAACACGCTGCGCGACGCCATCTTGATCAAGGTGTCGCGATGGCGCAGCACCGAGCGCAGTGCACACACCTCGTCGGCAGGGCGGAATGAGCCGCGCAGCAATCCCACCGAGTGCAGGTAGCGCAACCACTCGCAGTCGGCCACGTCGGACTTCCGACCGGGTACCGAGTGCACGTGACGCGCATTCACCAGCACCACGTCGAAGCCGTGTGCCTCCAGGATCTGATACACCGGAATCCAGTACACACCGGTGGACTCCATCGCCACCGTGGTGACCTCGCATTCCTTGAGCCAGTCGGCCAAGGCGTGCAGGTCCGCGGTGAACGTAGCAAAGTTCCGGATCGGGTCCGGGTCGCGCTCCGGGCGCACAGCCGCGTACACCTCGGTAGCGCCTATGTCCAAGCCGGCAGCGTCCGGGTGCATCACCTTTGGTTGCGCTGTGCGACTGCCCTTGCCCTTGCGTCTGTGTCTGCGTCGTGCCATGAAACCTCCGCTACGACTGAGTGGTGCGGCCAAGGCGTGTGTAGCAGGTATTCTCCTGAACGGGATGATCGCCACCCGGCCGCGCCGGCTGACAACCTCACCAATGACTACGCCACCCGCCCCGGGGCCAAGCTCTTGAACGGGTTCGCAGAACGTAACGCCAGTGACGCGCCGGCCTACTTTCGCGCTCCACCCAGAACTCTGCCCACACTATAGCTCACCCTTGTTTCTTTCATGACTGCGCCGGCCCAGGGGCCGGTGGGATAGCTCTTGAGCAGCACGTGGCTGTAGGTGTGCTGCGCGACCGTGACCAGGGGACTGTGCATGCAGGTACGGATCGCATCCGTGCACCGCTCGACCGTCTCGCCGGTGAGGTAGATGGTCCATGGTACGCCGAACCGTTCGTGCAGTTCGGCGGCGCCCTCCAGGAACCCCACCGAATCCTGCGACGCCATCTCCACGTCGTACCCGAACAGCATCGTTCCGCTCATGGCCGGGCTGCCGTCGCTGCCGTCGTGCCGGCGCCGGTCAGCCGGCGCGGCGGCGGGCGGACTGCTCGCGCAGGCGCGTGCGCGCCTCGTCCCAGGAGGAGTAGGCGCCGAGCGTGTGCGGATGGCGGCTGCGCACCACCAGCGGCGGGCGCCCGCTGCGGTCGAGGGCCGCCTGCAACGCGGTGTCGCCGATGCGCTCGGGCTCGCTCTGCTCGCGGTAGCCGGGGGTCTCCCGGAAGCGCACGTCGACGCTCCAGCGCACGCCGTCGCCGTGGTTCACGTCGCTGCCGTGAAAGGTGAGGTTGTGGAACGCCAGGAAGTCGCCGCACCGCATCGGCTCCGGGACCGGCGTGCCGCGCCGCGTTACGTCTTCGAAGCTCACCATGTTGTGGTCGGCGCGGCGCGCGCCCGGCAGCAGGCCCCACTGGTGGCTGCCGGGAATGAGCTGCAGGCAGCCGTTGTGCTCGTCCACGTCGACCAGCGGGATCCACACCGAGATCACCAGGATGTGGCCGGTTTCGGGGCCGTAGTATTGGCTGTCCTGGTGCAGCGGAAAGGCGGTGTTGGTGCGGCCGGGCAGCTTGGGCCGCAGGTGGTAATCGCCGTTGAAGGAAATCTCCTCGCCGAGCAGCGGCTGCAGGGCGTCCAGGATCGCCTCGTGCCGCACCAGCGCGTACAACTCCGGCGAGAACAGGAACGTGTTCCAGGAGCGCATGCGCGACTCCGCGTCGCGGTACAGCAGCGCCAGCCGCCGCTCGAAGGAGGCGCCGGCGTGGATCGACCCGATGGCTCCCTCGGCGTGCAACTCGCGCGCATGGGCATCGACGTTGCGGTCGATGAGGTCGCGGATCGGCTGCAGCACCGAGTCCGGCAGCGCACCGCGCACGATGAAGTAGCCGTCGTTCTCGAACTGCTCGGGCGGGGAGGCTGTTGTCATTCGTGTCTCCGCGTGACGACGGATCTTACCACCACGTATCGCCGCGCGGGTAGGCCTGGGTGTACGCGCCGGTGGCGCTGGTGACCGGCGGCGGGCGGGGCATCACTTGTCGTCGCCTTCCGGTGATCGGTGCCGATCCTCGCGTGGTTTACGGCGCCCGGCTCGTACGGCAATCACGCTGGCGGCGATGATCAGCAGGGTTCCGGCGGCCATGAACCAGTCTGGGCGTTCGTCCCAGATCAGCCACGCGAGTACGGCGGCGAACAGCACCGACGTGTAGTGCAGCGTGCCCACGCGGTCGGCCGGGGCAATCAGGCAGCCGCGGGCGAAGATGACATGGGCGGCCGTGGAGAACCCGCCAAGCATCGCCAGCGCAAGCCAGGTGTCCGCCGGCGGCAGGCGTGGTGCGGCGAGTACCGGACCGCCCGTGATGAAAATGCCGATGAGTGCGAAGTAGACGGCGATGCGGGCCGCGCTCTCCTCCTTCGGCATGCGCCACACGGCTACCACGGCGAGTCCGCCCAGCACACCCGCCGCGAGTCCGACCAGTGCGGCGGGCTCGAACAGGGCCGTGCCCGGCTTGAGAATGAGCGCGGCGCCCGCGAAACCGACCAGCACGGCAATCAGCACGGGCCGGCTCAGCGGGAATCGGAACAGCAGCAATCCGAGGATCGGGACGAAGATCGGCGCGCTGAAGTTGAGCAGCACGGCCTCGGCCAGCGGAATCACCGAGACCGCGTAGTAGTAGCACAGCAGCGACACCACCACGGCTACGCCGCGCATCACGATCAGCCCGGTGTGGGCCGGTCGTATGGAATCGGGCCAGCGCAAGACGATCCACGGCACCAGAATCAGCAGGCTGAGCACGTTGCGCCAGAACAGCACCTCGACGCTCGACAGTCCGGCACTCGCCAGCCTGATCGCCACCCCAGCCAGCGCGAACACAAGGCCCGACGCAGCCACCAACGCTGCTCCGGCAAGCATATGGCGCCGGCCGGGTCCGTCCTCGGACGTTGTACTCTGTCGGTTCATGGTCTACGCCCAGGCTCGTCGCGAGTAAAGACGTGTTGGTCGCAGGGACGTGCAATCGTAAACCAAGGGATTCCGGGCGATTCTTGCGGTGGGCGACCTCGGCTATCCCTCGCCAGAGCCGACCGCTATCGAGCCACCGGAGATTCTCCGGCGGAGCAGCGCTACGGTGTCCATCACCTCCGCAGGCAGCGCCTCAAGCTCTTCACCCAACTCTGCCCGAACGGCATGCCAAAGAGGCTCCATCGTTTCAACCAAACCTGTCTCATGCATTATCGTTTTGACTCGGGCGGCATACCCCGCCGCCGCTGCGCGGATCAATGAGTCCACCACCTCCTGCCCGGCTCTTCCTTTCGCCTGTCCCTCATTCAATCGAAGCGCTTGTTCGAATCGGTCCAAGCCCTCGTCCCAGTTCCCTCGCCAGCTCAGCACATCGGCCAGCGCATGTAGCGCAATGCGGCTTTCTGGGTCCAAATCGACAGCACGCTTGGCGAACTTCGCGGCCTCTGATGCGCGTCCATCGTCCGCCTGCAGGAATAGGATCCTTGCTCTATATGCCCACGATTCGGCGTGTTCTTGACTGACTTCGGTGGCTGTTTGGAATACACTATCCGCCTCACGGTAGCGCTCCTGTGCAATCAACATGCGTCCACTCAGAGTCAGTGTATCAGATGCCGTAGTCAGCAACGGAGCTGGATCATTATCGTGAACGTACCGCATGACTTTGGGCCACTCTGTCACCGCACTATCGTATCTCCACTGCGATGATTGAGACAACCATTTTCCTCCCAGAGCCACGATAGCAAGTCTACGAATATCCGGGGAGTCGTTGCTAGTAACGTAGTCGAATATCAATTTGCAGCACTCCTCGACATCCTCGAACCTATCTCGCTCACTTAGCCAAACACAGTTTTCTGATAGCCCACGAACAACAGATCCACGAAGTTCTTCGGAATCCTCAACATGTACATAGTTGACGAGACGTCGCCGGACATTGATAGCCTGTTCGTCGTGCTTGAGTTTGGAAAAAATCACGCTGGCCTGCAGAATAGCTCTTACGGCGACGAGACGATGGGCCGGATGGTCATCTCTTTGAATGAAATCAAGTACGCGCATCAAAGGTGGGACCGCATCCGCAACATGCTCCGAACGGATGAGCAGGACACTCTTCGTCAAAAACGCGAGACCGAGGGCGCCACGTACCCAGACCGTCATCTCGTCGGACACGGGACTCTCCGTCACCATTTCGACGACGCGAAAGGCTTCCTTTTTTCTATTGAGGGCCCAGAGAGCCTCACTTTTCAATACACAAAACAGGATACCCCATGCTGTGTCGGAGCGTTCGCCGGTGTTTCTGAATGCCCCTTCTATCGATAACAGGGCGTCTTCGAAGCGGCGCTGCCACATCGACACCACTGTAAGCCGGAGCCAGATCACCTCTACTTGGGGCATACGTTCTGCTGCCTTGCGCAAGGTTCTCTCGGCATCAGCAAGACGACCTTGGTTGATCAGCTCATCGGTTCGGACTATCCATTCGCGTTCCACTTCATCATGCGGCCGACAACGCGCGAATGCTTCTTCGATCTCGCCAACAAGTACAGAGTCCCGTCCGAACCGATCAATGATGATCGCCACCGCTTGCTGCCGCCAATCGTCACGGTCTGGAAACTCTCGGTCGGCGGCGACACGCGGCGCCAGCACACCCAACAGCTCCGAAACATCTCCTGTTTCCAGCACATGACGACGCAGCGAAGTAAGCGCGGCAGAGTACATCATCCGCATGCCGGCGGAGCCAAACAGGTCGTGAAGAAAGCCCACTAGCCGTTCGAGACGATCACGTCCCGATGATGAGAATCGCAGGAGGTAGTAGATATTGTAGAACCGGTCGCCTACTTCGTACCGCGTCCGCTTGCTGTGCGGGAGCTTAATCTCGCGTACGTAGCCCTTCTCTACCAGCTGCTTGAGCTGCGCGCTAGCGTGAGAAGAACTCAGCTTGGCCGAGGCAGCCACCTCCTTAGCGAGAAGCGGTTTCCATCTTTCCGAAATACAGTGGAATACTTTGCGTGATTGGCCCGGTAAGTCCTCGATCCGCGCCTTGAAATAGGGGG
The DNA here is from genome assembly GCA_965208575.1 of Spirochaetia bacterium. Classification (GTDB taxonomy): domain Bacteria; phylum Spirochaetota; class Spirochaetia; order SZUA-6; family Bin103; genus Bin103. The sequence continues at coordinate 674,018 of CBDBOV010000006.1, forward strand.
TCTGTTCGTCGATCAGGCGTTCCAAGTCCTCTACGACTGAACCGAGTGGAGACGCTATCAGCAAGCGGCAGGCAAGACCTAATAGCCGTGGGTTGCCACCAGTGAGCTGTCGGATCGTCTCCAGACGACCGTGGTCCATGTGTAGTGCGCCACAAACCATCGGTCTGCCCTCGGAACTCGCCACAGCTTCCAAGATCCGGCGAGTTTCCTCTGGTCCGATGCCCTCCAGCTTGAACACGCGAAAGAACTCGTAGAGCGGTTCGCCGTATCCACCGATCGCTTCGAAGAACGCGTTCGCAGAACCAAGCAGCAGGATTTCGGGACGCTGGATCAGTGTGGCGCGCAGGCTGTGGATCTCCCGCTCATCATGAATCTGGCCGATCACGGAGTCGAGGTTCTCGACAAACAGGATCAGCCGCCTGCCACTCCCTCGGCTGAAGTCCATGAGTTCAGCGAGTGCGTATGCAGCGGCGCGTTCCAGATCTCCCTCGTCCTTGGTGATCGCCTCTGCTCTTTCTTCCCACCGCGGTTCGCCGGTCGCACGTGTCAGATGGCGTAGCGCATGAATCCAGAAATCGGCGGAACTCACGATCCCATAGCTCTCCTCATGGAACGCCACGGGCTGCCAGCAATTGCGCAGGTCCGGGTCGTCCTCGATCGCGTACAGGAACCGCAGACCGAGGGTCGTCTTCCCCATTCCGCGGGGACCGATGAGCATCATGTGCTGGCAGGGCCCGCCTGCCGCCTGCTCGCGAATGACCCGAAGCAACTCTGCAAGGGTATCCGTGCGCGCAACGAACGACTCCTTCAATTCATAGGGAGTGAGGTGGGCCGGGTTGTGGGTGCGGCGCCGGATCACTGCCATCAGCCCCTGACGTGGTGTTTCCGCCACCATACACGGAGCAGGTTTGAGCGGAAGACCAATCGCCGATCGCCTTCAACCACGTATCCGTCAGCCTTCAGGTCGCGCAGTACCGACTGGAATGTCGGCTCACTCCCCCTGCTCAGTCGTCCAAGGTCTGACAGGCGAACACCATCGCGGTTCCGACAGGCGAAGCCAAGAATGGAGCGCGCCATCGCGTGTTCCTGCTCATCTAGTGCAAGTTCAAGGCGCTTCTCGTAGTGGTCCAGGTGGGCGGTCCCGCTCTGTCCAGCGAGTCTCTCGCCGAAACAACGATCGATCGTTTCCGGCGACACCAGCGATGAGTTCCCTCTACACTCGTCGCAAAGCGTCGAGACGAAGAGTTGCACATGGTACGGAACGGGGTCGACCAGCAGGTCCAGGATGCGAGCGATTGACTGGTCACCGAGCCGGAAGTCGATGTCGTACCCGAGTTTGTGGAGGAACTGGGCAGCGGTAGAGCGGTCCCACGGGTCGACGCGGAACGGGACGAGGTCGTTGATCGTTGCCGACAGCCCGGCACGCCGCAGAATTCCCTCCAGTCCAATGGAGCCGCCAACTAACGTGTGGATCGTACCGCGCACCCCCGCCGCCTGCCGCCATTGCCGGAGCCGAGAAAGCAGGAGATCGGCTTCGCTGCTTCGGTCGCCATAGCGGAGCATGCGCGAAATCAGAATCGGCAACTCGTCCAAGATGATCAGTAGTCTGCGGCCGTCGGGAGCGACACTGATTAGCCGATCCTGTAGCTGAGTCGCGACGCGATCCCACTCGCGGCCGATCGCCCGTTTGAGTTCCACTCGCAACACGCCGACATCGACGTTGGCCGACATGCCGTCCAGTACACTCTTGATGGCGCCCGAAAATGGGATGGCCTCGAAGCGTGTTCGATACCGGGAGTCGGCCGCCAACGCGGCAAGCATGGCCGCCACGCAATCTTCCGGGCCGTCACCACCCTCCACGTCGACGTTGATGACGAGCCAGTTGTTCCTCGGTGACCGGTGGAGTTCCAGCATCAGGCTGGTCTTGCCAACACGCCGGGGTGCGAGCATTAGCCCGAGGTTTGAGAGGCCGTTCTTGTAACTGTTTACTATTACAGGAATTAGCGTGTTCATGGGTGTAAATCGTGTCCATGTAAATAGTCCTGTGGTTCAGCGTTAATTTTCTCTCATCTGGTTGACATGTAATTATTAAATGATCTACCATTCCCTCCGTAGGGTGCCCATGTACATCGACACCGTCCCCAACCGCAACTCTCCCCCAGCCGTCCTCCTCCGCGAGTCCTTCCGCCAGCACGGCAAGGTCAAAAAACGCACCATCGCCAACCTCTCCAAGTGGCCCGATCACCTCGTCGAGGGTTTGCGCGTCCTCCTCAACGGCGGTATCGCTCTGCGCTCTCCCAACGAACTGCTCTCCATCTTGCGCAGCTATCCCCACGGCCACGTCGCCGCCGTCCTCGGTTCCCTCCGCAAGCTCTCCCTCCATTCCCTCGTCGCTCGTCCCGCCTCCCGTGAACGCGACCTGGTCGTCGCCATGATCGTCGCTCGCGTCGTCGACGCTCGCTCCAAACTCGCCACCGCTCGCGGCCTGAACCCCGAAAGCGCCGTCTCCTCCCTCGGCCACCTGCTGCAGTTGGGAGCCGTCGACGAGAATGAGCTGTATGCCGCCATGGATTGGCTGCTCGCTCGCCAGCACGGCATCGAGCAGCGCTTGGCCAAGCGCCATCTGCATGACAACACGCTCATGTTGTACGACCTGACTTCCAGTTACTTCCATGGCCACACCTGCCCGTTGGCGCGCCGTGGTCACAGCCGCGACGGCAAACGCGGCACCTTGCAGATCGTGTTCGGCCTGCTGTGTACCGCAGACGGCTGTCCCATCGCCGTCGAGGTATTCGAGGGCTCCACCAGTGACCCCAAGACGGTCGCCGCTCAGGTCGACAAGATTCGCAACCGTTTCGGCTTGCAGCGCGTCGTGCTGGTCGGCGACCGCGGCATGCTCACCGGCGCGCGCATCCGCGAGGACCTGCAGGGGATCGACGGCCTGCGCTGGATCACGACCCTGCGGGCGCCCACCATCCGCAAGCTGATCGAGGCCGGCGAAGTGGCGCAGACCATGTTCGACGAGCGTGACCTGGCGGAGATCAGCTCACCCGAGTTCCCCGGCGAGCGGCTGATCGTGTGCCGCAACCCGATCCTGGCCGAGCAACGGCAGCGCAAGAGGCAGAAGTTGCTGGCCTCCACGGAGGAGGAACTGACGCCGATCGTGACGGCCACGCAGCGCGCCAAAAAGCCGCTGCGCGGCGCCGCCGCGATCGGCCTGCGGGTGGGCAAGGTGATCAACCACTACAAGGTGGGCAAGCATTTCACCACCACCATCACCGACGACTCGTTCTCGTTCGTGCGTGACCTGGACAAGATCGCGGCCGAGGAAGAACTGGACGGGCTCTACATCGTGCGCTCCAACGTGGAGCCGGAGCTGTTCGACGCCGAGCAGACGGTGACGGCGTACAAGGATCTGGCCAAGGTGGAGCGCGCCTTCCGCAGCATGAAAACGGTGGATCTGAAGGTGCGACCGATCTATCACCGCAGTGCTGACCGGGTGCGGGCGCACGTGTTCCTGTGCATGCTGGCCTACTACGTGGAGTGGCACATGCGCAGCAAGCTGGCGCCGGTGCTGTTCGACGACCACGACCGCGCCGCCGGCGAGGCGCTGCGCGAGTCGGTGGTGCAACCGGCGGAACGCTCACCGGCCGCACACCGGAAGGCGGCGAGCAAGCGTACCGACGACGGTCTGCCGGTGCACAGCTTTCGCAGCCTGATGAGCGAGTTGGGGACGCTGACGGCCAACCGCGTGCGGATAGTGGATAGCGGCGCCACGTTCACCATGCACAGCGAACCGACCGCGCTGCAGCAGCGCTGTTTCGATCTCCTGGAGGTCAGCGCCCAAGTGTAGCCAGTAACGGACATCGGCTGTTGAGCGCAATTTTCAGATCAATAACGAATTAACAAGATTCCCGCTCTGGAACTTCGGATTAGCACGTGCTCGCCTTGGTCGAAGCGCTCCCACAGGCGGGCAAGCTCGTAGTCTCGCCCGAAGAGGTCGTCGCCTACGACCGCTTGACCGATGATGTTCCTCACTCAAACAAGATATTCGACAATGGATTTTTTGGCAATAGAGTTTTTGGCAATATTTCTATTGTTAGATTGGGTATAGGTTTTCCGGTCTGGTCGCCAGCGGCGGCCGGTGCAGGTCTACCGGTTGCGGCGGAGGAGGAGGGCGAGGAGCCAGGCGGGGAGGCTGAGGAGGAGGGCGTAGATGACGATGGCGGCGGGGCCGAGCAGGCCGGCTACCAGGGTGGCGGCGACGGTGGCGACCGCCAGCACGGCCATCATGATCCACGCGGCGATGCGGAAGCCCGTGCGGTGCAGCAGGCGGCAGGCGAAGGCGAGCAGCAGGCCGGCGGGGGCGACCGGCAGCAGCGACAGCAGCGCCTGCGGCTCGGGCGGGATGCCCAGGCCGCGGATCAGGGCCGAGACGACCACTCCCGCGGGCAGCCACAGGAGGGCGAGCAGGAAGAACAGGGGGCGCGGCACGCTAACCGATGCCGAACAGCTTGCCGGCCAGGCCCCAGCCGCTGATGCCGGCGAACGCGAACAGCACCAGCGCCGACAGCACGGCGCCGGCCAGCATCGGCAGCCGCGTGCGGTAGGCGGGCGGCAGCTTGAAGTTGAGGTACAGCGCCGCCGCCATCATCAGGGCGATCGACAGGTTGGCCAGCACGAAGCCGGCGATCTGGGTGAGAATGTCGAACGGAACGTCCAGCCACACGATCGAGAAGGTGGTCACCAGCAGGTAGCCGCACACCACCAGCTTGATGCGGTCGTAGTCCCACGTGCGCCGCGGGCTGATCGCCTGGCCGAACTCCTGCATCACGCGCGCGTAGATCTCCGGGAACGCCTGCAGCGTGCCCCACAGCGCGGCGATGATCGCCACGTAGTAGATCCAGATCAGCGAACCGTGGATGTTGCTCCACACGTGGCGCTGCTCGGTGAGCAGGCTCCAGCCGGTGAAGCGGCTCTGCAGCGGGTACAGCACCGCGGCGCCGGACAGCATGAACGCCGCCGTCACGATGAACAGCACCACCGCCCCCATGCCGACGTCCCAGCGCAGCGGAGCGACGCTCTTGCGCACCAGCGCCACCTGCTCCGGCTCGTCGGGCAGGTAATCGATCGCCTCGTGCGCGAACGCGTGGCGGCGGAGCGCGTCGATGTCGCGGTGCGCGGTCATCCCCCAACGCCGGATGCCGACCCAGTTGGCGTACACGACGTAGCCCATCACCGAACCGCCCACGTACGCGAACGCGGTCGCCATGGTGAGCAGCGGATTGTCCACCGCGTCGCGCGGCGCCCACTCCGGGAACTCCGGCAGTTGCCCGAACCTGAGCGTGCCGAGCAGCGCCTCGCCCAGGTCCGGACGCACGAGCAGCGTGCCGAGGATCGTGCCGGCGACCAGGATGCTGCAGATCACGATCTGCTGCTTCTCCAGCTTCTCGTACGACAGGCGCAGGCAGAACGCCAGGGCGAGGAGGATGAACGCGCAGGTGATGAGGTTCTCGTAGACCGGTTCCGGGATCGAGGCCGGCAGCACGCCTTGCAGCAGGTAGTGGAACAGGTCGCCGCACGGCTTGGCGATCGGCACCCAGGCCAGCGGCGCGCCGATCATCTCCAGCACCACGATGGCGACCAGCAGCCAGCCGCGCGGCCCCGGCAGCCGCACCAGCCGGTGGCCGATGTGCTCGCCGCTGACCGCGGTGTAGCGGCCAAGCAGGTAGGTGACGAACACGCCCTTGACCACGCAGCTCAGCAGCACCAGCCACAACAGCCCGTAGCGCGCCCACGCGCCGGCGCGCACCACCACGATCGTCTCGCCGGCGCCGATGCTGACCGAGGCGACGATCGCCGCCGGCCCGAACACGGCCAGCAGCCCGACCAGCTTGCCGGCGGACCACGGCTGCGCGAACGCTCCTGCCAGCGGCGGCGCGGCGAACTTCCCCGATTCGCGGTCATGGCCCGCCGACCCAGCCTGACTCATGACGGCGGTCATCCTACCACGTGTCCGGCTGTCAACTTCAGCCGCCCCCCGGGCCCCTCGGGCCGCGCTGATCCGGACCACGCCTGCGACGCGTACGACGGGGCCGCTGCTTGGGCTCATGGCGGCGCGCAGGGTAACCACCCGTGCGGTGTTCGAGCCGCCACGCCGGCAACGCGTTCCGTGGCGGCTGTGCGGGCTTGTGCGGGCTGCGTGAGTTCACGGGAGCGCGCGGCAAGCGTTATATTGCGGCCACCATGTTGCAGAAAGGCGATCCCGCTCCCGATTTCTCCCTGAGCGACCAGGACGGCAACGTCCACACCCTCGCCGGCTACCGCGGCCGGAAGCTGCTGATCTACTTCTATCCGCGCGCCGACACCCCCGGCTGCACGCGCCAGTCGTGCGCCGTGCGCGACGCCCGCGACGACCTGGCCAGCCGCAACCTGGCCGCGGTCGGCGTCAGCCCCGACGTGCCGGAGGATCAGAAGAAGTTCGACGACAAGTTCGATCTCGGCTTTCCGCTGCTCGCCGACGCCGGACACAAGGTGGCCGAGGCGTACGGCGCGTGGGGCGAGAAGAAGATGTACGGGCGCACCTCGATCGGCATCAAGCGCTCCTCGTTCCTGGTCGACGAGCAGGGCACCCTGGAGGGGGTGTGGTACAACGTCCGGCCGGAGGCGACCGTGCCGAAGGCGCTGCAGCAGGTCGACGGCTGACTCCGCCGGCGCCCCGACCCGATCCCCCGAGCGAGCCGTGTCGGCACTGACCGAGTCTCCGGCGTGGCGTGACCTGACCGCGCACCGGCGCGCCATGGGCGGCCGCCACATGCGCGAGTTGTTCGAAGCCGACGCCGGCCGCTTCGACCGCTTTTCGCTGCGCTTGGGGGAGATCCTGTTCGACTACTCCAAGAACCGCATCACCGGCGAGACCCTGGATCTGCTCGTCGCCCTCGCGCGCCAGGCCGGCCTGTCCGCCGCCATCGAGGCGATGTTCGGCGGCGCCAGGATCAACACCACGGAGCACCGCGCGGTGCTGCACGTGGCGCTGCGCAACCGTTCCAACCGGCCCATCCGGGTGGCCGGCGCCGACGTGATGCCGGAGGTGAACCGGGTACTCGGCAAGATGCGCTCATTCAGCGAGCGGATCCGTTCCGGCGCCTGGCGCGGGTTCGGCGGGGATGCGATCACCGACGTGGTCAACATCGGCATCGGCGGGTCGGATCTCGGCCCGCGGATGGCCGCCGCCGCGCTCACGCCATACGCCGCCGCCCACCTGCGCGTACACTTCGTCTCCAACGTCGACGGCACCGACATCAGCGAGACGCTGCAGGCGCTCGACCCCGCCACTACGCTGTTTCTGATCGCCTCCAAGACCTTCACCACCGAAGAGACGATGACCAACGCCGCCTCGGCGCGCGCGTGGCTGCTGCAGGCCGCACCGGACGAGAGCGCGATCGCCCGCCACTTCGCCGCCCTGTCCACCAACACCAAGGCGGTGGCCGCGTTCGGCATCGACACCGACAACATGTTCGAGTTCTGGGACTGGGTCGGCGGGCGCTACTCGCTGTGGTCGGCAATCGGCCTGCCGATCGCCATCGCCATCGGCATGGACCGGTTTGAGGAGCTGCTCGCCGGCGCCCACGAGGCGGACGAGCACTTCCGCGGCACCCCGCCCGAGCGCAACATCCCGGTGATCATGGCGCTGCTCGGCATCTGGTACCGCGACTTCTTCGGCGCCCGGACGCACGCCATCCTGCCCTACGACCAGTATATGCGCCACTTCGCCGACTACCTGCAGCAGGGCGACATGGAGAGCAACGGCAAGAGCGTCGACAAGGCCGGGGGCGCGGTCGACTACGGCACCGGGCCGGTGATTTGGGGCCAGCCGGGCACCAACGGCCAGCACGCCTTCTACCAGCTCATCCACCAGGGTACGGACCTGGTGCCGTGCGACTTCCTGGCGCCGGCGCGGAGCCACAACCCGCTCGGCCGCCACCACGACATCCTCATCGCCAACTTCCTGGCCCAGACCGAGGCGCTGATGCGCGGCCGAACCACCACCGAGGCGCGTGCCGAGCTGGCCGACGCGGGCGTGTCGGGACCGGACCTGGAGGTGCTCGCCGCCGCCAAGACGTTCGCCGGCAACCGGCCGACCAACACGTTCCTGTTTCGGCAGCTCACCCCGGCCACCCTGGGCGCGCTCATCGCCTGCTACGAGCACAAGATCTTCACCCAGGGCGTGATCTGGAACATCAACTCCTTCGACCAGATGGGCGTGGAACTCGGCAAGCAACTGGCCGCGGCCATCCTGCCGGCGCTGACCGGCGGCGCCCCGCAAGCCGGCCGCGCCGCCGGCCACGATTCGTCGACCGGCGGCCTGATCCGCGCCTACCGGCAGCTTCGCGGTGAAGGCGCATAGGGCGGGGGATCGGCGCCAGATCGCGATCCTGGAACGCGTCACGACCACGGGAGGAACCAGTATCATGATCGAAGCTCGCCACCGACTCGCCCGCACACCGATGCGGCTGCTCGTGCCGTTGCTGCTGGCGGCGCTGGCAGGTCCCGCCGCCGCCAAGGATCCGAGCTATATCGGTACGGTACACACGGTCGGCACCGCCGCCGACGGCGCCACCGCCCGCGGCACCGTGTTCCTGGATGCCGACCGCGACTCGATGCCGGACCCCGGCGAGCGAGGGGTCGCCGGGGTGCTGGTCTCCAACGGGCGCGAGGTGGTGACGACCGGCGCCGACGGCAGCTACGAGATTCCCGCTTACGAAGACATGAACCTGTTCATCACCAAGCCGGCCGGCTACGCCGTCCCGGTCAGCGACGAGATGGTTCCGCGGTTCGCCTACATCCACAAGATCGCCGGCTCGCCGCCGCTGCGCTACGGCGGCATCGAGCCCACCGGCCCGCTGCCGCGCGAGATCAACTTCCCGCTGATCGAAGACCCGGTGGGCGACCGGTTCCGGTGCCTGGCGTTCGGCGATCCGCAGCCCTACACCAACCGGGAGGTTTCCTACGTGCGCGACACCGTCGGCAAGATGCTGGTGACCCGCGATACCTCCGAAGTTGAGTGCCTGCTGTTCGAGGGCGACATCATGGGCGATGATCTGTCGCTGCTCGGGCGCTTCAAGAAGATCGTCGCGGCCGGCGGCGTGCCGCAGTACTACGTCGGCGGCAACCACGACCTGGACTGGGATGCCGAGCACGACGCGCACTCGTTCGACACGTTCCGGCGCGAGTGGGGGCCGGAATACTACTCGTTCGACATCGGGCAGGTGCACTTCATCGTGCTCGACAACGTGCGCTACCCGTGCAACGGCATAGACGACCATCCGTTCTGCGATCCGGCGCGACGCCCCACCTACAACGGGGTGATCAGCGAGCGCCAACTCGCCTGGCTGCGCAACGACCTGGCGCACGTGCCGGAGGACAAGCTGCTGGTGATCAACGCGCACATCCCGTTCGTGACCTACACCGACGCCACGCAGCAGAAGCACCAGACGGACAACCTGGATGAGCTGTACGCCATCGTGGGCGACCGGCCGGCCCTCGGGCTGTCGGGTCACACGCACACCACCGAGCAGATCGTGCCGGGCGAGCACTTCGCCGGCTGGCAGGAGCATACCGGCACCGGTCCGGCGCAGTTCCACCAGATCGTGACCGGAGCGGTGTCCGGCTCGTGGTGGGCCGGAGACCTGAACGATGCCGGCATACCGCACGCCACCCAGCGGCTCGGCGCCCCGCGCGGCTACTACCAGCTCGACTTCGACGGCGCCGGCTACACCGACACCTACCTGACCTTCGGCGGCAGCGCCGACCGGCAGTTCCACGCCTCGTTCAACACGCCGCGGTTCCGGAGCTGGGCGGAGGAGCTGTTCGCCTACGTCGATGAGCACGGCGCCCCCTCCGACGTGCTGCCACCGGTCACCATCAACGACCTGGGCGACATGAACATGCTGACGGTGCGCGACCTGCGCGAAGGCACCTGGGTGGCGGTCAACGTCTGGAACGGCTCGAAGGAGAGCGCCGTGTCCATTTCGGTGGATGGCGGGCCGCCGATCGCCGCGCTGCGTACCCAACCGGGGGAGGGCGAGGGCGCGCTGAGCGGTGCGCAGTACGCCGACCCGTGGGCGGTGGCGATTCAGTCCACCAACGGCCGCATGGCGGTGCGCAGCGGCCGCGGCGGCGACGACACGGCCGGCTTCACCACCTGGCAGGACGTGCGCTGGAGCGGCGTGGCCGGCCCGTTCCGCGGCTGGATGCTCGCCAGGCGCTCCAACCACCTGTGGCGCGCCGACCTGCCGGCAGACCTCGCCGCCGGCGTGCACACCCTCGAGGTGGTCACCACCGACCGCTACGGGCGCACCTTCCGCGACACCAGCACCTTCGAGGTGGTCGACCGCATTCCCACCATGGGTTGGAACCGCTGATTCCGGAGTCTGCCGGTCTGTCGGATCGGATCGACCGGTTGCCGGGAGAGCGCTGCCACCCGACGTTGGGCGTGCGTTCGCCTCAGCGGACGGTCAGCACCACCTTGCCGATGTTGCCGTAGCGCTCCACCAGGTCGTGCGCCTGCTGCGCCTGCCGCACCGGCATGGCCGTGTGGATGACCGGCAGGATCTCGCGTGCCGCCACCGCGGCGCCGAAGTCGCGCTGAAAGCCGGCACTGATGGCGGCCTTCTCGGCGGCCGAGCGCGCCCGCAGCACCGAGCCGATCAGGCGCTGCCGCTTGCGCATCAGGTCGCCGATGCGGAACTCGGCCACGTTGCCGCCGAGGGTGGCGATGAACACCAGCCGCCCGCGCTCGCGCAGCAGCCCGAGGTTGCGGGCCAGGTAGCCGGCGCCGACGCAGTCCAGGATCACGTCGACGCCGCCCGCGGCCGCGGCGATCGCCTCCTCCCAACGGCCGGTGGTGTGGCTGACCGCCACGTCGGCGCCGAGTTCCCGGCACGCCGCCAGCTTGGCCTCCGAACGGGCGGTCACGCACACCGTGGCGCCGGCGTGGCGGGCGAGTTGAATGGCCGCCGTGCCGACGCCGCTCGCGCCGCCGTGAATCAGCACCGTCTCGCCCGCGGTCAGACCCGCTTCCATGAACATGTTGACGTAGGCGGTGAGGAATACTTCCGGCAGCCCGCCGCCCTCGGTATAGCTGAGCGCGTCCGGCAGCCGCATCAGGTAGCTCGCATCGGTCGCCACCGCTTCCGCGTAGCCGCCGCCGCCAAGGATGGAGTATACCCGGTCGCCGACCGCGAACCCCTGCGCCTGCGCGCCGACCGCCGCCACCTCGCCGGCCATCTCCAGGCCCAGGTAAGGCGGCGCCCCCGGCGGCGGATCGTAACCGCCGCGCCGCTGCGCCAGGTCCGCCCTGTTCACCGCCGTGGCGTGGATCCGTACCAGCACCTCGTGCGGTTTCGGTTCCGGATCCGCCACCTCCCGCCATTCCAGCGGCGCGTCGGCGCCGCCACCCACTACAATCGCATGCACCGGTGCAGCATACCGGCGCACAGCCCGGCGTTCCAGGCGCTATACTACCTGCGTGGAACGACACGGTGGCCCTGCGACACCGGAGGCGGGCCCCGGCGGCGCTTCCAGCCGGCCAATGGAACGGCGGCGCGGCAGCAGCGGGCGCCGCATGATCCGCAACCTCGCCATCCTGCTCGCGGTGTGTGCCGCGGCGGTCGCCGCCATGCTGTTGGCAAGCCCGCGCGCGCCGGCCCTGTCCCGCACCGGCCTGCCGCGCCCGCAGCCCGAACCGAACGCCGCGCCGGAACGCGAGGCGGCCGTGTCGGTCGCGGTGCCCGGCGCCGGTGCGCCATGGCGAGTCGGACTCCAGGTCGGCCACCTCGATTCCGCGCAACTGCCGGCTGAATTGAGCCGGTTGCGCGCGTCAACCGGCGCTTACGCGGCGGGTGTGAATGAGGTGGATGTCAATCGTGCCGTGGCGGAGGCCGCGGCGGAACTCCTGCAGGATGCCGGAATCGACGTCACGGTGCTGCCAGCCACCATCCCGCCCGGCTTCGCCGCCGATGCGTTCGTGGCGCTCCACGCCGACGGCAGCACCGACTCCGGGGTTCGCGGCTACAAGGTCTCTCCGCCGTGGCGGGCATCGCCGGCATCGCGAACGTTGGTGGCCGCCCTGCTCGAACACTACGGAGCGGCGACCGGCCTGCCGCGAGACCTGAATGGCGTCACGTACCGGATGCGCGGCTACTACGCGTTCAACAGCTACCGCTACCGTCATGCAATTGCCTTGAACACCCCGGCGGCAATCCTGGAGATGGGCTATCTCAGTAACGGCACCGATCGCGAGTACCTTCTCGCCCACCCCGAGGAGGCGGCCGCCGGGCTGGTCGCCGGCATCCTCGCGTTCCTCGACCAGCGCGATCCGTTCGACCGCTGGGACACGATGCCGATCGAGGCGGTGATCCTGCGCACACCCCGCACCGGTATCGCGCTCCACGCCGGGCCCGATCGCGGTTCCACCGTGCGCCTGCACCTGCGCCAGGGGGATACGCTCTATGCGCGCGGCGGCGTTGGCCACTGGTACGACGTGCGCGTACAGGGCAGTTACCGCCACTTCGGTTGGGTGCACGCCGACGACCTCGGCATGCCGCCGCCCGAGTGAACCTCCCGCGGCGCCCGGACGCCCTCGAACGATGGCTGCTCGCCCACGAGGCGTCCGCGGCGGCCGCGGCGGGGCGGGCGATCACGCCGGGAACCGAGAAGCTGGTGGTGTGGCACGGCGGCGCACCCTGCCGGACCGACCTCGCGCTGGTGTACATCCATGGCTACACCGGCAGCCGCCAAGCCCTGGCGCCGGTGCCGGAGCAGGTCGCGGGACGCCTCGCGGCCAACCTGTTCTGCACCCGCCTGACCGGCAGCGGCCTGGGGGCCGATGCCATCGGCAACGCCACCCTAGAGTGCTGGCGGCGGGACACGGCGGAGGCGCTGCGGATCGGTGCGGTGATCGGGCGGCGGGTGGTGCTGATCGGCATGTCCACCGGTGCCGCCCTGGCGGTGGCCGAGGCGGCGCGGCGGCCGTCGCTCGCCGCCCTGGTGCTGCTGGTGCCCAACTTCCGGCCGCGCAACCGCGGCGTGAGCCTGCTGCTGACGCCGGCCGGTCCGTTGCTCGCCCGCCTGCTGGTCGGCCCCTATCGCGACCTGTCCGGGCGCAACGAAATGGAAGACCGCTACTGGACCACCCGCCACCACTCGCGGTCTCTGGTACCGATGATGCAGGCGGTACGCGACGCCCGGCGCGCCGCGCTGGAGGCGATCCGCAGCCCCACGCTGGTGGTCTACACCGAGCAGGACGAGGTGGTCTCGGTGGCCGCGATCAAGGCCGCCTACGCCCGCCTCGGCAGCAAGCACAAACGGCTGCTGGACCTGCGGGGCGCGGAGCGCCACGAGTTGGCCGGCACCATCCAGGCGCCCGCCATGGTCCCGGCACTGACCGCGGCCGTCACCCGCTACCTGAGCGAATATCTATACTGACCGCGGCGGCCACCGCTTCCTGAGCGAACACCTGTGCTCACCGCGGCCGTCACCCGCTTCCGGAGCGAACACCTGTGCTCGCCGCGGCGGCCCCAACTTCGGCGGCACGCCGACGGCCCGGCGCCCGAGTCACCCCGCCCAAGCGGGAGGCACCCGATCACTCGTCGTCTTCGAGATCGACGTGCAACCTACTCGGAACGCCAGGCGTGTAGCCGTCGCCCGGCCAGATGGAGATGAGCTCGCTGCCTCCGAAGAGGTGGTTTCTCTTGTCGTTATTGCCGGCCGTCACCGTCAACGAGGTCGTACCGGAGGTGGGGATCGTGACCGCCGCCGGACGGGGTGTGAGCTTCAATTCCAGATCCACAGGGGGATCATGGGACTCTCCCAAATAAACCCAATTCAGCGCGACCGTCAGGGTGGACGATGGCGCCGGCGTCGCCTCCAGCGTGTACGACATGGTGCCGCCCTCGTCCACAGTAACGAACGTGGCACGTGGGAATTCGCGATGGACCGTAGAACCGGCGGACGAGATCGTCACCGTGGAGATTGGCGGCGCGGGAGGCACGGGCGCGGGCGCGGGCGCGGGAGGCGCGGGCGGGCGAGGGATCTGCGCTGGTGGACTCGGCAATGGAACCCGCGGTCCTTCAGGCGTCGGCGCTGGATCCGCCGGTCCTGCAGGCGCCGGTCCTGCAGGCGCCGGCACTGGGGATCGGGCGGTCTGGTCGTCGTCGGTCACGTCGACGGTCGCCGACCTTGGCATGCCGACCGTATAACCGCTGCCGGGATCGACGGTGACCTCCACCGAGCCGTCCTGCTCGTTGGTGTCGTCGTCGTCGGTGGCCGCCGTCAACGGGGCCGTCCGCGTGGAGGCGACTATCGTGACCGTCCCGGAACCGCTTGCGGCCAGGAACGAGCCTGGATCCGACCAACTCACGTTGACGGTCAGGTCGGCCGCGGGCGCCGGCGACGCGGTCAGCGTGAACGATACCGCGCTACCCTCGGGCACCGGGCTGTCGCCAGCCGCGATCGTGACCACCGGCTGCATCGTCAGCTTCGCGCTGGCCGCCGCGCCGGCGCCCGCACCGACCGCGTAGCCGTCGCCGGCACCTATCGTCGCGGTGACCACGCACCCCTGCGCGCCCACCGTGACGCCGCTCGTCTCCACCTTCAGGGTGCCCTGCAACGTGCCGGCGGCGATGATCACCGAGTCCGGCGGCTCGGTCAGCTCGCAGGGGGCGGACACGATGGCGACGTCCACGGTGAGGTTCGCTGGCGGCGCGGGTGCGGCGCTGACCAGGAAACGCAACTCATCTCCGGCAACCACGAAGTCCGCTGCTGGGGCGATGGTGACCACGATGGCTACGGATCCTTGCGAACTCTCCGGCGGCGTAGCCTGGGTACACGCCGCGAGCGTGAGAACAAGGAGCAGACCCAGCCCCGCCGTGACCGCCGACGCGGTCCTGCGAACGTCGACCCCATCACCCGGAGTGGCTGTTGCCGGTCTCACGGCGCCAATTTATGTGTGAATAACGTCAATGTCTACACTGACAACATGTCTAAAACGTATTTATTTGTGGCTTCTTTGTCTCATCTGTGGATTGATCTCGCACGCAAGGCTGCCGTCGCCGGCATAGCGCGCCGCGCTCCCGGCCCGGTCGGCGTTCAGGTGTTGGCGGCGCTCCGGCCCCCGCGCGCAGCGGCGTATTGCGTCCGGGGAAGGAAACGGAACGCGATGGCGGCGGCGACCAGCGGCAGCCAGCCGAGCGCGCCCAGCATGACGGTGACGCCGGCGAGATCGGCGATCCAGCCGAGCAGCGGCAAGGTCAGGCTCGCCAGCCCCCAGCTCATCCCCAGCGGCAGGCTGGAGGCCAGCGCGCGCTGCCCCGGCGCCGCCTGCTGGGCCAGCGCTACCATCACCGACGTGCTGGAGCCGAGCAAGCCGCCGCCGACCGCCAACAGGAGCAGCGACGCCGGCCCCGGCACCAGCGCGTAGGCGCACAGGAAGGGAGCGGACGCCGCCAGCGAGCCCCATACCAGCGGCTTCGGATCGGTGCGATCGGCGATCCGCCCCACCCCGAGGCTGGCCAGCACACCGGCCAGGCTGTACACCGACAGGGCGATGCCGCCCACCGCCAGGCCCATGCCGCGGTCGCGGTTCAGGATGGCGATGAACAGGTTGAAGCCGAGAAACGTGACGTTGCGCAGCACCACCACGGAGAGAATCGCGGCCAGCGGACGCAGGTTGGCGGCAAGCTGGGCAGCCACGGCACGCCAGCGCTGGTCCTGCGCCGGATCGGCGCCAAGCGGCACCCGCCGCCAGATGGCGAGCGCCGCGGCCACGCCGGGCAGCGCGGCCAACGGCAGGACGCGCGTTCCGAACGCATCCACGGTGAACGTGAGCCAGGTCGGCGTGATCGCCAGGCCGACGGTACCGGCAAACACGAACAGGGCGATGCCGAACGCCCGCCGCGCACCGCTCAGGTCGGCGGCGATCACGAACGACTGCGGATGAAACGCCGCCACGCCGAGGCCGCCGGCGGCGATCACGGCGATGGTCAGCGCGAAACTCCCGGTCACGCCCATCAGCGGCATGCACACGGCTGCCAGCAGGACGCCCGCCGGTACCAGGTTGCGGCGCCGCAGGCGGTCGCCGAGCAGGCCGAACAGCGGCTGCGACAGGTTGCTGAACGCCATCACCGCGCCGATGGTGGCGGTGGCGGCCAGGCTGAGGCCAAGCCGCTCCTGCAGCAGGGGCACCATCGGCGGCAGCATGCCGGCGTAGGAGTCGACACAGAAGTGGCCGACCGACAACGGCAGCAGCGGGCGGCGCCGCCGCTCGGGCTCCACCGCCGGGGCCGCGCGCGCGCCCGCCGCCGGCGCCGCCGCGGCCCCCGCGGTCACTGTCCGCCTGCCAACCGCGGCGGCACGCGGCCGGAGGTCAACACCGCTTCGATCTGGCGTTCGGCACCCCAACGCGGCGATGCGGCCACCAGTTCCAGCAGGCGGCGCAGCTCATCGCGGTCTTCCAGGCGCGCCAGCGCCGGCACCGACTGCTTCAGGATGCGGAACCCGCGGCGGGCGTTGAGGCGCAGGCTCGGCGTGCGGCTGCTGCCGTAGATGCCGCTCTCCAGCGAACGCAGGTACTCGTACGAGGCGTCGAGTTCCGGGCAGATGCCGCGCCCGGCTGCCCGGCGGGTGATCTCGGCGGTGATCAGTTCCTGCATGCGGTCCAGGTTGGTGCCGCCGCGATAGGTGACCCGCAGCGGCACGCTCACCAGCGCTTCGCCATCCGCGGTAAAGCCGCTGAACCACTCGGTGTAGAACCCCTTCTCCAGCACGATCGGCGTGGAGCGGGGAATGAAGCGCATGCGCCGCAGCTCCTCGAGTTGATGCTCGATGCGGGCGATCTCCTGCTGCAGGCGGGGGTCGCCGGGGCTGGCCGCCAACCGGCTGCGCAGCGGCGGCAGGATTTCCTGCTCGAACAGCAGGATCGCCTGCGACAGCGGCAGCCGGATGCGTTCGGATGCGAGCAGCTCCTGGTCCTCCTCCTGCTCGATGCCGTACGGCGGGTCGGGCTCGCCCTCCGGGGCGGCGGTCGCGAACATCGAGCGCATGAACCGGCGTAGCGGCAACGGCAGGCGCTCGGAGTGGAACAGGGGCGCGTACGTGTCGTCGCGGGCGGCGTACTTGCGCAGCGCCGCGGTGACGATGCGCGCGAGCGCACGCGAGGTCGCGACGGAGGCGTCCGCCGGCTCCAGCAACGCGCCGCCGCCGCGCAGCACCAGTTGCTGAAACAGGTCGCGGGCGCGCCGATAGCCGGGGTCGCTGCCGATCAATTCCCGCTGGTCGGAGGAGATGCCGGTCGCCTGCAGTTCCTCCAGGAGCGCGAGTCCGCTGACCGCGCACTGCCGCGCCCTGCGATACAGGCGGGGTGCCGGCTGGCCGCTGGTGCGCACGCCTTCGAGAATGTGCAGCGCCAGGGCGAAGCGGGTCGCACACAGCCCGAACACATGGTCCAAGTTCTTCAGGCCGGCAAACCGCACCTCGTCATCGGCGACGCAGGCGGCCAACCGTGCCTCTTCCCGCTCCAGCCGCCGTACCGTCGCCTTCCAGGAGGCTTCCGGGCTGCGCTGCACCGACTCGTCCACGCCGCTACCGTGCCGCCCACCGCCACCGCCGTCAACCGGGGCAACCGCCTGGTAGCAGGTCAGTTTGAACTTCGTCCCCTCCCCGAAGCCGTGACCCGATTCGGCGCGCTGAGCTTAGAGCGAGGCAATGACCGCTGCGACAGCCGCGGCAGCGGCCACCACTGTGGCGACCAGCCACCGCAGGATGGCGTTCTTTGCTTTCTCGATGTCCTCACGAGTGGCGACGTGCTCCATGAGCGTTTCGAGCCTTGTCATACGATCACTCATGCTGTCACTCATGAGAAGAGAAGTTTATGACCCCGAGAGGTTCAGATCAAGTCCGGATACCGGCGCGACGCGCTTGGCCGGGCGTGCTACAGGCCCGCCAACTCGTCGGCGCCGACCGCGAACTGCCCCGGCTGCTCCGGCTGAGCCGGTACGGTGGCCGCCATGCTATAATGATGAGCGCAATGGCGGTTCGCATCTACTCTACCCCCACCTGCACGTTCTGCGATCAGCTCAAGGGATATCTGCGCCAGCGCCAGGTGAAGTTCGTCGACTACGACGTGTCGCGCGATGAGCGCAAGGCCGGCGAGATGCTGCACAAGTCGCGCCAGACCGCGGTGCCCGTGCTCGACTTCCACGGCACCATCGTGGTTGGCTTCGACAAGCCCAAGGTCGACCGGCTCATCGCCCGCTACCGCTGAGCGGCCGTACCACGTGGCGCAGTCTTCCCCGTTGATCGTCGACTGCCACCTGGATCTCGCCTGGAACGCCCTCGGCTACAAGCGCGACCTGACCCTGCCGCTGGCGGAACTGAACCGCGTCGAACAGGGGCTCGGCGATCACGCCGGGCGCGGCCTGGCCACCACGACCCTGCCGGAGATGCGCGCCGGCGGCGTGGGTCTGTGCCTGGCCACGCTGATC
Source organism: Spirochaetia bacterium (assembly GCA_965208575.1). Classification (GTDB taxonomy): domain Bacteria; phylum Spirochaetota; class Spirochaetia; order SZUA-6; family Bin103; genus Bin103. The sequence continues at coordinate 692,560 of CBDBOV010000006.1, forward strand.
GCGCGCACGCCGGTCGGGGAGACCGCGATCCACGGCAACCTGCTCGACTACCCCACCCCGGCCGCGGCGGCCGCGACCGCCTCCGGCCAGCTCGCGTGGTACCGCGCCCTGGCGGAAGCGGGCGAAGTGGCCGTGCTGGCCTCCGCGGGCGACGTGAGCGCTCACGCCGAGCGCTGGCGTGCCGGCTGCGAGCACCGGGTGGGCATCGTGCCGGCGATGGAGGGCAGCGATCCGATCATCTCTCCCGAGCACGTGCAGCGCTGGTACGCCGCCGGCCTGCGCGTGGCCAGCCTGGTGCACTACGGGCTGGGCCGTTACGCCGGCGGTACCGGCACCGACGGCGGGGTGACCCCCGCGGGACGGGCGCTGCTGGCCGCGTTCGAGCAGGCCGGGCTGATCCTGGACGTCACCCACCTGTCCGACCGCGCCTTCTACCAGGCCCTCGACCGCTACGCGGGCCCGCTGCTGGCCAGCCATCAGAACTGCCGCGCCCTGGTGCCCGGCGGGCGCCAGTTCACCGACGACCAGCTTCGCCTGGTGCTGGAGCGAGGCGGCATCGTGGCGGTGGCGAGCGATGCCTGGATGCTCCATCCCGGCTGGGTGCACGGCGAAACCAGCGCCGACCTAGTGCCGATGGCCGCGCTGGCCGACCACGTCGACCACATCTGTCAGCTCGCCGGCAACGCACGTCAGGCGGCGGTGGGCAGCGATCTCGACGGCGGTTTCGGCTGCGATCAGACCCCGCGCGAACTCACCTCCATCGCCGACCTCGGACGGCTGGCCCCCACCCTGGCCGAGCGCGGCTACACGGGCGAGCAGGTCGCCGGCGTGCTGGCCGACAACGCCCTCCGCTTCCTCACCACCCACCTCCCGGCAGGGAACCCTGCGGCGGCCACGGCGTTGCCCTGACTCGCCTCGGACAGCCTCCCGGACGCGTGTCCTGTGCGCTGGCCGCGCACTCGCCGTGCGCCGACCAACGGCCGACGATGCGGTGTCTTGCATCGCGGCGCGTGGAGACACCGGCTGCCGCGGCGTCCTGCGGGCGCCGCGGGCGCGGCACCCGGAGCAATTCCGGTCCAGTTCCCGCCGCCGCCTGCAGGAGCGCCGGCAGGGCGCGCAATCAATACGTTCCCGCGGCGGCGGCGGCGGTGCGCATGGCGGCGTGGGCTTCCTCGTCCCAGGCGGTCAGGCGGCGCAGGCGGACCGGTACCTCGGAGGGCCGCACCTGGCGTCCACGGCAAATCACCAGCTCGGGTCGCAGGCGGCGCTCGCCGACCCGCTCCTGCAGGTGGGAGTCGCGGAACCGGAACTCGCCCTGCCGGACCGAGAACACCAGCACGTCGGCGCTAGCGCCGGGCAGCAGGGTACCCAGCTCGGGCGCCCGGCCGATGGCGCGCGCCGGGGCCAGGGTCGCCTTCTCCACCACCTCCGCCAAGCTCATGCCCAGCAGCAGGAACTTGGACATGGTGGTGGGCAGGTCGAACACCACCTGCTCCACGTTGTAGCGGTGCAGGTCGGTGCTGATGGTGTCCGGGTAGAAGGTGTGCTCGAACGCCTTCAGCGCGGTGTCCCAACGGAAGCTGCCGGAGCCGTGGCCCACGTCGAACAGCACGCCGCGCGCGCGCGCCGCCCGCGCCTCGGGCCGCAACGCGCCGCTCGCCGCGTCCAGGATGCCGTCGCCGCGGCCGGTAAAGCAATGGGTGACGATGTCCCCGGGCCGCAGGCGGGACAGCACCTCGCCGGTAGCGCCTTGCACGCTGATGTGCACCATCGCCCGCGTGCCGGCCGCCTCGGCGGCCTGCAGCGCCAACTCCACCGCCTCCACGTTGTGGCCCAGTGCCATGGTGCCGGCGCGGAACTTCACGCCCAGGGCAATGTCGCGGTGTTCCAGGATCGCCGCCGCGGTCTCGCGCGGACGTGCGTAGCGCAGATCGCGCAACTCGCCGAGCGTCGAGGTGGGGATGCCCAGGCAGCCGATGTGGATGAACGGCAGGATGCGCACCGCGCCGCCGTCGATTGCGGTGCGGCGAAACTCGGCAAAGTTCACGCAGCCGCAGGTGCCGGCGTCGACCGCCGTGGTCACGCCGCCGCGCAGCGCCGCGCGCGGATCGATGCCGAACAGGCTGCCCTCGTAGTAGTGGCCGTGCAGGTCCACCAGGCCGGGACACACGTACCGGCCGCTGCAATCCACCACCGCGGGCGGGACGTCCCCCGCGGCCACGCCGCCGGGTGCCACGGACGCGATGCGGTCGCCGGCCACCACCACGTCTGCGATGCCGTCGATCCGCCCCGCCGGATCGATGACGTGCCCGCCGCGCAGCAGCAGGGTCGGCTCGCGGTGTGTTTCCATATCCCCGAGGGTGCCAAAGCGACGCTCGCGCCGCAAGGCGGGGATCCTTTGCTCGACCGCGTCCGTTGCCGCCCGCGCGAACGGAGCCGCGATCAGGTCCTCAGCGGGACTCGCCGCCGCGCAGGTAGCGGCTGGCGCGGTATTCGTCGACCCACTGGCGCGTGCTGCGCCAGTGACCGTCTGACCCGCGCGTAGCGCGGAGCCGGCCGCGCTTCGCCGCCGCCCGCAGCGCCGCTCCCTTGAGATCGGGAGTCTCCAGTGCGGCCAGGGGGACGAGTCGGGCCGGGCCGGCTACGGCAGGTATGACGAACCGATGCAGGCTGGCCAGAATCGATCGCGCCAGCATCTCCCCGAGCGGTCCCGGGTCCCCCTCGTCCGCACGGTGCAGAGCACGGAGATAGCGCGCCCGGTCGCGCTTGTAGATGACGGCGGGCGGGCAGCCGAGCCGGACGAGGATGAGATTGAGTACGAGTCGCCCGGTTCGGCCGTTGCCGTCCAGGAAAGGATGGATCTGCTCGAATCGGCAGTGGGTCCGGGCCAGCGCCTCGGGAAACGCCGTCCGGGTCGCATTGAGGGAGTTGACCGTGTCCAGCCAGGTATTCATCTCCGCGGAAATGAGCGGCCATGTGACGGGAATCATGCCACGTGAGAAGGGATGGATGTCATGTTCTCGGAAGCTGCCGGGACTCTCCCGTTGCGTTGCATCCGGATGCGGCGCCACCTGCCAAACCGGCTGCATGGCCTGATGGTGCACGTTACGGACTTCGGCCAGCGTCAGGATTTCCTCGGCGTGGGAGAGCCCGTCCCGGCTGATCGCCTGCCGGTACACCCAGTCCGCGGCATCGGCGTAGCCGCGCACCTCCAGGTACTCGCGCAGCTCCTTGTTGCCGACTGCCCGGCCCTCGTCGAGAAGACGCTCGACCTGTTTCAGAACCAGGGTGTTGCCTTCGATCGCCGTCGAGTGGTGGACTTCCTCGTACCATATGCCACGCCAGATACCGTCGGCCTCGGCCGGGCTCGGCAGTCCCCCCATGCGTTCCCGCAGTTCCCGTATCTGGGTGTCGACCCGCCGGTACACGTCCGCACGCCGCGGTCGGCCGCGTCCGGGGGAAATGTGTTCGCTCACTGAAAACTAAAGTTACCGAACATTTTTTGTCCAGTCTACAGCCAATTAATCCGAAGTTCCAGAGCGGGAATCTTGTTAATTCGTTATTGATCTGAAAATTGCGCTCAACAGCCGATGTCCGTTACTGGCTACACTTGGGCGCTGACCTCCAGGAGATCGAAACAGCGCTGCTGCAGCGCGGTCGGTTCGCTGTGCATGGTGAACGTGGCGCCGCTATCCACTATCCGCACGCGGTTGGCCGTCAGCGTCCCCAACTCGCTCATCAGGCTGCGAAAGCTGTGCACCGGCAGACCGTCGTCGGTACGCTTGCTCGCCGCCTTCCGGTGTGCGGCCGGTGAGCGTTCCGCCGGTTGCACCACCGACTCGCGCAGCGCCTCGCCGGCGGCGCGGTCGTGGTCGTCGAACAGCACCGGCGCCAGCTTGCTGCGCATGTGCCACTCCACGTAGTAGGCCAGCATGCACAGGAACACGTGCGCCCGCACCCGGTCAGCACTGCGGTGATAGATCGGTCGCACCTTCAGATCCACCGTTTTCATGCTGCGGAAGGCGCGCTCCACCTTGGCCAGATCCTTGTACGCCGTCACCGTCTGCTCGGCGTCGAACAGCTCCGGCTCCACGTTGGAGCGCACGATGTAGAGCCCGTCCAGTTCTTCCTCGGCCGCGATCTTGTCCAGGTCACGCACGAACGAGAACGAGTCGTCGGTGATGGTGGTGGTGAAATGCTTGCCCACCTTGTAGTGGTTGATCACCTTGCCCACCCGCAGGCCGATCGCGGCGGCGCCGCGCAGCGGCTTTTTGGCGCGCTGCGTGGCCGTCACGATCGGCGTCAGTTCCTCCTCCGTGGAGGCCAGCAACTTCTGCCTCTTGCGCTGCCGTTGCTCGGCCAGGATCGGGTTGCGGCACACGATCAGCCGCTCGCCGGGGAACTCGGGTGAGCTGATCTCCGCCAGGTCACGCTCGTCGAACATGGTCTGCGCCACTTCGCCGGCCTCGATCAGCTTGCGGATGGTGGGCGCCCGCAGGGTCGTGATCCAGCGCAGGCCGTCGATCCCCTGCAGGTCCTCGCGGATGCGCGCGCCGGTGAGCATGCCGCGGTCGCCGACCAGCACGACGCGCTGCAAGCCGAAACGGTTGCGAATCTTGTCGACCTGAGCGGCGACCGTCTTGGGGTCACTGGTGGAGCCCTCGAATACCTCGACGGCGATGGGACAGCCGTCTGCGGTACACAGCAGGCCGAACACGATCTGCAAGGTGCCGCGTTTGCCGTCGCGGCTGTGACCACGGCGCGCCAACGGGCAGGTGTGGCCATGGAAGTAACTGGAAGTCAGGTCGTACAACATGAGCGTGTTGTCATGCAGATGGCGCTTGGCCAAGCGCTGCTCGATGCCGTGCTGGCGAGCGAGCAGCCAATCCATGGCGGCATACAGCTCATTCTCGTCGACGGCTCCCAACTGCAGCAGGTGGCCGAGGGAGGAGACGGCGCTTTCGGGGTTCAGGCCGCGAGCGGTGGCGAGTTTGGAGCGAGCGTCGACGACGCGAGCGACGATCATGGCGACGACCAGGTCGCGTTCACGGGAGGCGGGACGAGCGACGAGGGAATGGAGGGAGAGCTTGCGGAGGGAACCGAGGACGGCGGCGACGTGGCCGTGGGGATAGCTGCGCAAGATGGAGAGCAGTTCGTTGGGAGAGCGCAGAGCGATACCGCCGTTGAGGAGGACGCGCAAACCCTCGACGAGGTGATCGGGCCACTTGGAGAGGTTGGCGATGGTGCGTTTTTTGACCTTGCCGTGCTGGCGGAAGGACTCGCGGAGGAGGACGGCCGGGGGAGAGTTGCGGTTGGGGACGGTGTCGATGTACATGGGCACCCTACGGAGGGAATGGTAGATCATTTAATAATTACATGTCAACCAGATGAGAGAAAATTAACGCTGAACCACAGGACTATTTACATGGACACGATTTACACCCATGAACACGCTAATTCCTGTAATAGGAAACAGTTACAAGAACGGCCTCTCAAACCTCGGATTAATGTTACCGAACACTTTCGTCAGCAATCGGCAGTCAAGGTTCTTTTTGGCACCGGATGTAGCTAACTTAAGCAGCGACGTGAGCAACGCCAGCCCCTCCCCGGACCCGGACCCCGCCGCAGAGGCGTCCGACTTCATTCGCAAGGCGATCCGCGAAGACCTGGCCGCCGGCCGTTTCGACCGCGTGCAGACGCGCTGGCCACCGGAGCCGAACGGCTACATCGGCATCGGTCACGCCAAGGCGATCACCCTCAACTTCGACGTCGCGCGCGAGTTCGGCGGTTTCTGCAGCCTGCGCTTCGACGACACCAACCCGGAGCGCGAGAAGCTGGAGTACGTGGAGTCGATCAAGGAGGACATCCGCTGGCTCGGCTTCGACTGGGGCGGGCACGAGTACTACGCCTCCGACTACTACGAACGCCTCTACGAGCTGGCCGAGCAACTGGTCGAGCAGGGCGACGCCTACGTGGACAGCCTGACGGCACAGCAGATCAGCGAATACCGCGGCGTGCCCACCCGTCCGGGACGGGAGAGCCCGGATCGCACCCGCCCGCCCGCCGACAGCCTCGACCTGCTGCGCCGCATGCGTGCCGGCGAGTTCGCCGACGGCGCCTGCGTGCTGCGCGCCCGCATCGACATGGCGTCGCCCAACCTGAACCTGCGCGACCCGGTGATGTACCGCATCCGGCGCGCCCGCCACTACCGCACCGGCGACGCCTGGTGCATCTACCCGATGTACGACTGGGCGCACGGCCAGAGCGACTCGATCGAGGGCGTTACCCACTCGCTGTGTTCGCTGGAGTTCGAGAACAACCGCCCGCTGTACGACTGGTACCTGGACAAGCTCGGCATCTTCCACTCCCGGCAGATCGAGTTCAACCACCTCAACGTCGGATTCGCCGTCCTGCACAAGCGCATCCTGCGCCGCCTGGTGGCGGACGGCACCGTGCGCGGCTGGGACGACCCGCGCCTGCTCACGCTGCGCGGCCTGCGCCGGCGCGGCTACACCCCCAGCGCCATCCGCGCCTTCGTGCGCAGCGTCGGCCTGACCAAGACCACGGTGCTGATCAGCTACGCGCAACTGGAGTACTACCTGCGCCAGGAACTGAACCGCACCGCGACCCGGGTAATGGCGGTGCTCGACCCGCTGCGGGTGGTCATCACCAACTATCCCGAGGGACAGACCGAGCAGGTGGAGGTGGAGAACAACCCCGAAGACCCGGACGCCGGCACGCGCAAGCTGCCGTTCAGCCGCGAGCTGTACGTCGAGCGCGGCGACTTCCTGGAGCAGGCGCCGCGCAAGTTCTTCCGCCTGTCGCCGGGCCGCGAGGTGCGCCTGAAGGGCGCCTACTACATCACCTGCGACGAGGCGGTGAAGGATGGCGACGGACGCGTGACGGAGCTGCGCTGCAGCTACGACCCCGCCTCGCGCGGCGGCGGCACCGCGGATGGCCGGCGGGTGCGCGGCACGCTGCACTGGGTATCCGCCGAGCACGCCCGCAACGCCGAGGTGCGCCTCTACGATCACCTGTTCACCACCGAGAACATGAACGAGGTGGAGCACGACGACCTGGCCGCCCACCTGAACCCCCGCTCCGAGGTGGTCCTGACCGGCTGCAAGGTGGAACCGGGCCTCGCCGCGGCGCACCCGGAGCAGATCTTCCAGTTCCTGCGCCACGGCTACTTCGTGGTGGACAACCGCGATTCCCGTCCCGGTGCGCCGGTGTTCAACCGCTCGGTGGGCCTGCGCGACACCTGGGCGAAGGTGCAGCGCGCCGGTCGGCGCTGAGAGGATCCGCCTACCTGGCCAGCATCTCCCGCCAATCGGTCAGCGCCGCGGCGGTGCTCGGGAACGCCAGCTTCTGCCAGGGAATGTTCTCCGGGTCGAACCAGCGCAGCTCCAGCGCTTCCGGACCGGCGCGCGGCGTGCCGGCGGCTATCCGCACGCGGTACACGACCAGCACCACCGCGACGCCGCGCGCCGAGTACACGCCGTGCAAGCCGTCCACCGCCACCGTGACGCCCGCCTCTTCGCGCGCCTCGCGGGCCGCGGCCTCCGGCACCGGCTCGCCGCGGTCCACGTAGCCGCCGGGGAACGTCCACAGGCCGCGCGCCGGCGAGATGGCGCGCCGCAGCAGCAGGATGCGGCCGGCGTCCTCGATGATCGTGCCGGCCGCCACCTTGGGGTCGGCGTACACCACCTGCCCGCACCGCGGGCACACCGGCAGCAGCTTGCCTTCCACCCTGCGACGCTCCAGCGGCGCGGCACAGCCGCTGCAGAACCGGAACCGCGGCGGCCCATGGTGGTGGACGGGGACATGGACGGGAGGTAGATCGCTCATGGAGTCACTTCGACTCCCGGTAGCGTACGCGAGCGGCACCGGGGACGCTACCGCCGCCCGCACGTGCCACAGTCGGAGCCGCCGCCCGATTCGCGGTGGGGGAAAATGACCCAGCGAGAGCCCCGATTCGCCAACCTGGGACGTTTCGACCCAGCGCACCGCCCGGAACAAGCGAAACGGCACCGGGAAACGGCCCAGAACGGACAGAATTCCGCCTCACAGAAGTTGGCACGGTTGCTGCATACAGGCAGGTGAAGACCAAACTCATAGGAGGAACGACATGAGAAGCCTGGTTACCTATCGACCGTATCGCCCGACCGTGGCGAATTTCGACCGCTGGTTCGACAGCGTGTTTCAGAACTGGGGACTGCCCGCGGGCACGGGACTGACCGGCCACGCGGTGACCGCGCCGCGGGTGGACGTGCAGACCAAGGCGGACGCCTACCACCTGGAGGCGGAGCTGCCCGGCCTGACGGAGAAGGACTTCACCGTCAACGTCGAGCACAACCTGCTGACCATCGCGTCGCGGCAGGAGACGAACGAGGAGCGCGAACAGGGCGGATACGTGATCCGCGAGCGGCGCTCCGGCGCGTTCCGGCGCTCGTTCACGCTGCCGGAGGATGTCGACGCCGACGCGATCAGCGCCACCTTCAAGGATGGCCTGCTGACCCTGACGGTGCCCAAGACCGCCAAGGCGCAGGCGCGGCAGATCGCCGTGAAGAGCGCCGCCTAGCGGGCAGCGCGACTTCGCATCCCCGTATCCGATACCCGGAGCCCCGGCACCCTCCCGCCGGGGCTCCTTTTCGTTCGTGCCATGCACTTCCCACGCGGCGCCCGGAACGGGCATCGTGGTCGGCACGGAAAACGGACATGGCCACTGAGACGATCCTGAACATGGAGGGGGCGCGCATCAAGTTCGGCGCCGGCGCCACCCGCGAGCTGGGCTTCGAATTGCGCGCCCTCGGCGTGCGGCGCGCGTTCCTGGTGACCGACCCGGTGATGGCGGCCCTGGAGCCGGTGGCGGTGGCACGCGAGTCGCTGCGCGCCGCCGCCATCGACACGGTGCTGTTCGCCGATACGCGGGTGGAGCCGAGCGACGCCTCGTTTCGGGACGCGATCCGCGCCGCCCGCGAGGCCGGCTGCGACGGTTTCGCCGCGGTGGGCGGCGGCTCGGCCATCGACACCGCCAAGGCGGCCAACCTGTACACCACCTATCCGGCCGACCTGTTCACCTACGTCAACCACCCGATCGGCCGCGGCGAACCGGTGCCGGGCCCGCTGAAGCCGCTGGTGGCGGTGCCCACCACCGCCGGCACCGGCAGCGAGACCACCGGCGTGGCGATCTTCGACTACCTGGAGATGGGCGCCAAGACCGGCATCGCGCACCGCGCGCTGCGGCCCACCCTCGGCATCGTCGATCCCGACAACACCCGCACCCTGCCGCCGGTGGTGGCCGCGAGCACCGGTCTGGACGTGCTGTGCCACGCCGCCGAGTCGTTCACGGCGATGCCGTACACCGCGCGCGAGGCGCCGGCCGACCCGGCGCTGCGCCCTGCCTACCAGGGCGCCAACCCGATCAGCGACCTGTGGGCCGAACGCGCCATCGAGCTGGTAGCCGGCAACCTGGTGCGCGCCATGCGCGACGCGGACGACACCGAGGCGCGCACCGCCATGCTGCTCGCCGCCACGTTCGCCGGCTACGGCTTCGGCAACGCCGGCGTGCACCTGCCGCACGGCATGTCCTACCCGGTGTCCAGCATGGTGGCCGCCCACCAGACCGCCGGTGCCGGCTACCAGCCGGCCGGCTACCCCGACGACCACCCGATGTGCCCGCACGGCATGTCGGTCATCCTCAACGCCCCCGCGGTGTTCCGGTTTACCGCCGAGGCCGATCCGCGGCGCCACCTGCGAGCCGCGCAGTTGATGGGCGCAGACGTGCGGGGGGCCGACTCCGGCGATGCCGGGCCGGTCCTCGCGAGCGCCGTCATCGACCTGATGCGCGCCGTCGACATGCCGGCCGGCTTGGCCGCCGTCGGGTTTACGGAACAGGACATCCCGGCGCTGGTGGCGGGCACCCTGCCGCAGCACCGGGTCACCAAGCTGTCGCCCCGCCCCGCCTCCGAGGCCGACCTTGCCGCCCTGTTCGCCGACGCCCTGAGCTACTGGTAGCACGGCCCGGCGGTCACGGCCCGGCGGCACGGCCCGGCGCGGCGGCGTGTTTACCGAGAATTGATGGCTGCCCCGGCGGTGCGGCCGCTGCCTCCCGGTATATTGACCGGGGGCAAATACAAACCGAGGAAGCTCGCCCCGAGCCGCTGCAACCGCCCCTCTTCCCGGAGTCCAGCGGCAGCCATGCAGCGAAGCTTTCCTGGAGGGACTCATGAACATGCGCATCGCCGCAACCGCCACCATCTGTCTGCTGGCACTCTCGATGGCCGCCATCGCTCAGGACACGGCCGAGTCGGGGCTGACGATCGCCGCGACTCTGGCCGCGGCAGAGAGGGCCAATCCCAACCTGGCATCGCTCGCGCTGCAGCGGGAAAACGCGCGCGTCGCATTCGACCGCGCCACGGCATCCTCGGATGCCCGGCTCGATCAGATGATGGCCACGCTGCAGTGGGAGCGCGCGCAGCTCTCCGCCGGTCAGGGCACCACCCGCGAGCTGCTGGCCGTTGCGCAGGGCTACGTGAGCCTGCAACAGGCGAACGAGCAGACCAGCCTGCTGGAAGAGCGCCTGCGCCTCGCCACGCTCGACCTGCAGTTGACCGATGCGCGCGTGCGGGTAGGTGCCGCCGGCAAGACCGAGCAGTTGCAGGCCCAGGTGGCGGCGCTCAGCGCCGAGCTGAACCTGGCGGCGGCACGCCACCAGCGGCGTTTCAACACCCTGCCGGACCTGGTCGACATGACCGGCATCGACGCCGCGGTCCTCGATGCGGCGGCGCTCACCTCGCAGCCGCCCGAGCTGCCGGACCTGGGTGCGTCCGACACCTACGCGGCCGCCACCGCCCGGCGCGCCGAGCACCGGCACGCCGCGCGGCAACTGGAGATCGACGAGATCAACCTGAAGCTGCTGTCCGAGGAGGAAACCTCGCGCCTCGACCTGGAGGCGGCCACCAACACCGTGGCGGGCAGCGAGGCGGCGCTGGAAGAGACCGCCGTCAACCTGCAGACCGCGACCGCCAGCGCCTACGCGACCGCTCAGCAGGCGTTCGACACGGTGACGCTGCGCGAGTTGCAGCTTGCGCTGCAGCAGGAACGGACGCGCCGTGCCGCCGAACAGTTCGAAGCCGGAGTGATTACCGAGTCCGACCTGGCCAGCTCACGCGCGGACCAGGTTGCCGCCGTCGACGCCGTGCGCGCGGCGCGCTGGTCGGCCTGGTTTGCCTGGCTGCGGCTCCAGGATGCCGCCGGCATCGACCTGCCGCCGATCCCGGGGGTGCAGTGAGCCGCACGCCCTGGTACGCGGCGCTGATCGCGTTGGCCGCGGCGTTGCCGGCGGTCGCGCAGGAAGCGCTGCCCATCGGCGACGCGGTCGACGCGGCTCTCGCGGGCCATTCCTCCGTGCTGGACGCGGAAGCGGCCGCGCGTTCAGCCGCCCTGGCGCTGCGAGTGGCCGAGATCGACCAGGGCGGTCTGGCCATTTCCGTGCGCGCCACGCCGGCCGCGAGCGTCGATCTCGCGCCGCTGGAGACCGGCACCTTCGCCGACGTAGGCGACACGTTCGATCTGGACGCCGCCGCGACGGTCAGTGCCTCCCTCGCGCTGCCGTGGGGTATGGAGATCGCCGGCAGCTATACCGGCGAGGTCGACCTCGACCGATCGGGGCGCGACAACGAGGACCTGATCGACGTGCACAGCGTGTCGGTGGTGCAGGACCTGCTGCCCGAGGCACGACTGTCGGAGGAGGCCCTGGCGCTGCATGATCGCCGCGACCAACTGCGGCTCGCCCGGCTGCGCCTGCAGCGGGTACGCAACGAAGTGGCCCTGCAGGTAGCGCGCGCGTTCCTGACGCTTACCGAGCGGACGCAAGCATTGGCGCTGCTGGAGGAGCGCCTGGCGTTCGCCGAGCGGGATCTGGCCCGGACCACGCTTCGCGTTGCCCAAGGGGCGGCCGATCGGCTGGCGCTGCTGGACGCCACGATTGCCGTTACCGAGCAACGCAATGGCATCGATGAGCAGCGCGCCGCGCTCGCCCTCGACACTGCCGAGTTCTTTGCCGACCTCGGTTTGGCGCCAGCGCCGTTGGCCGTGCCCGCCGCCGATCCCGCCGCGCTGCGCCGGAGCGCGCGTACCCTGTTGACCGAGCCCACGCCGTCCGCCGCCATCGCCGGTGCCCTCGACGTGCTGGCAGCGGAGGCCGCGCTGAGCGGCGCCGAACTGCAGGCCGAGCGTACGCTGCGCGGCGCGCTGCCGGCGGTTTCGCTCGGTCTCGATTACCGCAAGGCGCGCGGCGCGTCGCGCCCCGGGTCGGTAAGCCTGTCGATCACCGGCAGCTACACGCTGTTCGACAGCGGACGCAATGCAGCCGCGTCCGCGCAGGCGCGGGAGCGGGTGGAGACGTTGCGGCGCGCGCTGGCCACCGCGCGCCGCACCCTTGAGGAGCGGTTCGCGCGGGCCCGTCTGACGCTGGCGAGCGCCGTGGCGGATGAGGAGTTGGCCGCGCTGCGGCTGCAGCGGGCCAACCTGCGGATGGATCAGGCAACGCGGCGCCACGTGGCCGGGGCGATCAGCGACCGGGAACTCCAGGAGACTGCGCTGCAGTTGCGTGAGGCTGAGGGCGTTGCGCGCGCCGCGATGCTCACCCTCGGCGACGCCTACCTGTCGCTGGCCATCGACCTGGGGCGGGACGTGCAACGAGAGTTGGCGGCCATCGCCCGCTGACCCGCCGCTTCATCGCCAACCAGGCACCGTTACCGTTACCCTGACCGCCCGGTCGGAATCACGATTCTAAAGCACGCTCCACCGTCAGCGACCGCGCCGGCGCTGATCCGCCAGCCGTGCGCTTCGACTATCGAACGGGCCACGGCCAGCCCCAGCCCGCTGCCCGATTCCGGTTGCCCCGGGTCGCCCCGGAAAAACGGATCGAACACGTGCTGCAACTGGTCGGCCGGAATACCGGGACCGGAGTCTTCGACGGCGACCTCCACCTCGCCGTTGCGCTGCAGCGCGGCAAACCGGATGCGGTCGCCACCGTTCGTGTAGTGCAGTGCGTTCTCCATCAGGTTGTCGGTTACCCGCGAGAACAAGCTCCAGTCCGCGTCCACGACGAGATTGTCCGGCAGATCGAGAGCGGCATGGAACCTGCGCCCGAGGAGAACCGCGTCCTCCCGGTAGTCGCCGGCCAGTTCGTCGAGTACCGTCTTCAGGCTGCGCGGATCGCGCTGCATGCGCCACTCGCCGGTCTCCATGCGCAGCAGCTCGTTCAGGTCCGCGATGCGGGTTTCCAGCAGATCAGCCCGGTCGCGGGCGATGCGCAGGTAGCGCTGCTCGGCGCCGCGGTCACGGGCAATGCCGTCCTGCAGCGCCTCGAGGTAGCCCTTGATGCTGGTCAACGGGGTGCGCAGATCGTGCGACACGGCCATCAGGAAGCTGCGCTTGCGTTCGCGCTCGGCATGCAGCTTGCGCCGTTCCTCGATCAGCGACCGGCGCATCCGATCGAAGGAGCGCGCCACGGCGGCCACCTCGTCGCGGCCCTCGGTGCGCAGCCGGAAGTCCAGGTCGCCGGCGGCGATGCGGCGCGAGGCGCGCTGCAGATCGGCGAGCGAACGGCGCAGCACGTGCGCCAGCCACCACACCATCAGCACGCCGATCACGATCAGCGTGGCCAGACCGTAGCGGCCGCTGTCCAGCAGCCAGCGCCAGCGAAGCCACCACGGGCTCGGCCAACTGCGCACCTCGAACGCCGCCCCCACCAGGACGCCATCGGCGAAGATCGGGAACTCCAGGATCAGGTGGCGCGGCGGCGGGAACCGCGCGCTCAACGTGGCGCGGTCGACGCGCACACCGGGTGCTATCCCCTCTATCGACGAAACCCGCGCGACGCTGACGGCATCGACCACCACGGCGTGGTGGCCGGGCGGCGGATCGAGGCTGGAGGCCATCTCCCAGTTCGGGGCGACCTCCGCCGCCAGCCAGGAGTGTACCGCGAGAAACGCCGCGACGTGCGCCTTCTCGCGATCGCTGAGGGAACGCGAGTCGATGTAGGTCAGCAGCCCCACCACCCCGACCGGTACGGCCACCACCGAGACGACCAGCAAGGCGAGCCGGGTCCTGATGGTCACGGCTCGAAACTCACCTCGTCGGCACGCACCCGATAGCCGACGCGCGGCACGGTCTCGATCAGCGGAGCCGCGCCCGGACGGTGCAGCTTCTTGCGCAGCCGCTGCACGTGCACGGTAACCGTGGAGCGGTCGCCGTAGCGGTTGCCCCACACGCCCGCGTACAGCTCCTCCGGGGTAAGGGCACGCCCGGCATTGCTGAGCAGGTGGCTGAGCAGGTCGAACTCCTTCGGCGCCAGGGTGATCCGGTTGCCGTCGCGGGTTACCGCGTAGTCGTCCAGGTGGACGACGTAATCGGCCAGCCGCACGGTGCGCAGCGAAGGCGCCGGCCCGCGGTGCAGGTAGCGGAGGTTGGTGCGCACCCGCGCCAGCAGCACGCGCGGAGAGAACGGCTTGGTAACGAAGTCGTCCGCCCCGACGCCCAGCCCCAACACCTTGTCCTCATCGGCGTCGCGCGCCGACACAATGATCACCGGCGTGGAGTGGCGGCTGCGAAACCAGGTCAGGAACTGAAATCCATTGCGCCCCGGCAGGTTTATGTCGAGGATCAGCAGGTGGAACACTGCCCGGCGCAACGCCGCTTCGGCCTCCTCCGCCGACGTCGCGAACGTGGGCTCCAGGCGCTCGCTTTCCAGGTAGAGCCCGATCAGTTCGGCGATCGCGGCATCGTCCTTCACCACCAGGATGCGGGCGGCAAGCCGCGGGTCAGTTGCCGAATCCACCGCCACCGCCGCCGCCACCACCGCCGAACAGTGCCCGGAAGCCGCCGATCGCCTGGAGCTGCTCCTGCAGGAACTCGAGGCGCCGTGCTTCATCGTCCGCCAGCGATGGATCTTCCTTCAGCTTCGCGTCGTACGCCTTCTTGACCTCGGCGTTCTGCAGCAGCCGCTGGACGACCCGCTCGCGGCGATCCTCCGGCAGTTGCGCCAGAGTCGGCGGGCCGCCGCCGGGGCCGCCGCCGGCCGCCCCGCGCTGTCCGCCGCCCGCCGCCGCACCGGTACCGGGCGCCGCCGGCTCGGTGG
Source organism: Spirochaetia bacterium (assembly GCA_965208575.1). GTDB lineage: Bacteria > Spirochaetota > Spirochaetia > SZUA-6 > Bin103 > Bin103. Next base: position 707,708 of record CBDBOV010000006.1, read on the forward strand.
CCGCCGCGGTCTGGCCCTCGCCGGCGGGCGCGGTCTGTTGGCCCGCACCGTCGGCAGACGGTTGCCCTGCATCGTCCGCGGCCGGTTGCCCGGCACCGTCGGCAGACGGTTGCACGGCACCCGACTGACCGCCGCCGCCCGCGGCGCCCTGCCGGGTTCCAGCGCGAGCGCCTCCCGCACCGGCGCCCGCACCACCCTGGCCGCCGCCGAATATCGCCCGCAATCCACCCATCGCGGCGATCTGCTCCTGCAAGAATGCCAGTTTCTTGTCGTCGTCCCGCTCCAGTGCCGGGTCCTCTTCCAGCTTCGCGTCATACGCCTTCTTGAACTCCGCATTCTGGAGCATCCGCTCGAACAGTGCCTCGCGCCGCTCGGCCGGCAGTTGCGACAGGTCGAACCCGCCGCCGCCGCCCGAGCCGCCTGCCGCGGCGCCGGCGGAGGCCGTTTCCGGCAGCGGCTCGCCGGCTGCCCGCACGGCGGCGCCGTCGCGCAGCGACTCCTGCCCCACCGTCACCACGACGTCGCCGGCGGACAGGCCGGTGGTGATCTCCACCAGGTCGTGCGCCGACAGCCCGACGACCACCGGCGTGCGCACCGCGGTGCCCTCCTGCACGCGATAGACGATGTTCTGGTCGCGCTCCAGCAGGATTGCGCGCTTCGGCACCACCAGCGCGTTGGGCCGCGTCTCGGTCGGCACCTGTACGGTCACGAACGTGCCCGGAAGCAGTGCGCCGGACGTCCCGGAGCCGTCCAGTTCCACGGTGACCTTCACCGTGCCCGACTCCGCGTCGACCACGGGACTGATTCGGGTAATCGATCCGGATGCGGCAACGCCCCCGGCGGCCTGAATCTCCACGCCCTGCCCCAAGCCAAGGTTGTGCCGCCCCGACTCCGGAATGTGGATCACCGCCCGCAGCGGATCGGGGTCGATCACGTGAAACAAGCGGCTGTTGGCGGAGATGGTAGCCCCTTCCTCGACCGTGCGCTCGCCCACGATCCCGGCCAGCGGCGAGCGCACCTCGGTGTCGTCGAGTTGCCGGCGGGCGCGGTCCAGGGCGATGGTGCGCAGCTCGATCTGGTAGCGCTGGCTCTCCAGCTCCTGGTCGGTCGCCCCGCCATGCTTGGCCAACTCGGTGGTGCGCGCGTGCTCGCGCCGGATGTTCTCGTAGTGGGCCTCCGCTTCCGCCAGCGCGAGGCGGGCGTCATCCTGATCGAGCCGCGCCAGGAGCTGGCCCTCGCGCACCGCGTCGCCCTCCTGCACCAGGACGCTCACCACCGCGCCGCCGGCGCGCGCCACCACGTCGATGGCGCGTTCCGGGGTAAGGGTGGTGGTGGCCACCAGAAAGCTGGACACCGTTTCCCGCCCTACCTCGGCGGTCACCACCGGAAGCGCGGCGCTGTCGCCGCCGAAGCCGCCGCCGAAGCCGCCGGCGGCGGCGAAGGCCGCCGCCCGGTTGTCCTGCCGGCCGCCGAGACGGCCCGCGATATCGTTCACCACGTCGCAGCCGGCCAGCACCGTTGCCAGGGCCAGCACCCCGGCCAGCGCCACTGCGATCCTCGTTCTTCGCCGCCGGTCGTGAATCACCAGCCCCCTCCTGCAATCTCGTTCCGCGCCGTGGCCGGTGCGCACCGTGTCCCGCCGCCGAACCGGTCGCCGTGCCGCCCCACCCTCACTGCTCCGCACCCGGCTCGGGCGCATGCGGCTGACCGGCGCGCGCGGGACGCATGGCCCACGCCACCCGCTTCAGGAACTCGGCCATGTCATCGAACAACGCGTAGATGGTCGGCATCACCACCAGCGTCATGAAGGTGGAGGTGGTAAGGCCGCCGACCACGGCCAGGGCGATCGGCCCCCAGGTGCCGGCGCGGCCCTCCACCGGGCCGAACACCCCCGGCGCCACCAGCGGCGCCACCAGCGGGAACAGCCCGAGCAGGGTCGTGCACGCGGTAATGAGAATCGGCCGCAGCCGGTCGCGCCCACCGGTGAGGATCGCTTCCGTGCGCGCCATGCCACCGGCGCGCAGCCGGTTGATGTGATCCACCAGGATGATGCCGTTGTTCACCACCACCCCGGCCAGCACCATGATGCCGAGCCAGGAGTTGGTGTTGAGCGTGGTACCGGTGAGGGAGAACAGCACCGTGACCCCGAGCAGCGAGAACGGCAGCGAGGTGAGGATGGTGATCGGGTGCACGAACGACTCGAACAGCGCCGCCATCACCAGGTAGATGAACCCGGCGGCCAGCAGCAGGGCAAACAGCGACGCCTGCTCCGACTGCTGAAAGCGGCGGAAGTTCTGCCCTACCTCGGCGCTGTAGCCGGGCGGGAGTTGCTGCTGCGCGAGCATGCCCCGGATCTGGCCGCTCAGGCGGAACATGCCGCGCAGGTCGGTATTGGCGGTCACCGACACGATCTCGCTGCCGCCGTCGCGCTGAATGGTGCGCGGCCCCGGCTGCCGTTCGAAGGTGGCCACCGAACCGAGCGGTACGGCGTCCGCGCCCGGCTCCACCGGGAGCTGCGCCAGCCCGCTCAGGTCGACACGCGCCGCCTCGGTTACCCGTACCCGGATCGGCAGTTCGTCGTCGCCGGCGGCCAGGGTGCCCGCGCTGCTGTCGCCCAGGTTGGCGCTGAGCAGATCGCCCACCGCGGTGGGCGTGAGATCGGCGGCCGTCGCGCGGTCGCGGTTGACCCGCACCTGGAGCTGCTCGTCGCCCGACTCAAGGTTGGTGCTGACGTCGTCGACGCCGGGGAGCGCTCCCAGGCGCGCGCCGATATCCTCCGCGAACAGCGCCAATACCTCGGTGTTGGGGCCGGTGATGTCCACCGAAACGCCCAGGGCGCCGCCGCCGCCGCGGCCCCAGCGCCTGCCCACGGAGAAGCTGTAGCCGGGAAGCTGCGGCAGCATGGCGCGGATCTCATTGGTAAGATCGGCGGTGGAGCGCTGCGTGGAGGCGTCGTCGCGGAAGTACACGGTCACGTTGCCGCTGCGGGTGGAGAAGTTGGCCGCCACCGCGTCGATTTCCAGCTCCTCGGTGCGTGCCAGCAGGTCGCGCTCGAAGGCGTCGAACACGGCCTGCGTCTCGTCGAAGGTTACGCCGTTCTCGGCCGTCACCGCAATCGACATGCGCCGCGCCGGCGTGCGCGGCGTAAACTCGCGCTCGATCGTGGTCAACAGGTAGACGCCGCCGGCGAGCACGGCCAGCATGCACGCCAGGGTGATGAGCCGGTGGCGCAGGGTCCAGCGCAGCACCGCCCGGTAGGCTGCCCCAAGCCCGTCCATGACGCGATGGCGGCGCCCGCCGGACGCCACCAGGAAGCGTGAACTGACCACCGGAATCAGGCTGAGCGATATCACCAGGGAGGCGATCATCGCGGCCACCAGGGTGGTGGCGAAGTCGCCCATGAAGCGCCCGAACGGGGTGGCGGCGGTGAACAGCACCGGCACGAACACGATGATCGAGGTGAGGGTGGCCGCGAACACCGGAGTGGTCACCTCCCCGGCGCCGCGGATGGCAGCCGCGCGCGGCGCCAGTCCCCGCTCCCGGTACCGGTAGATGTTCTCCAGCACCACCACGCTGTTGTCCACCAGCATCCCGACCGCCAGCATCAGGCCGCTCAGCGAGATCACGTTGAGCGTGAAATTGAGTCCGCCGACGCGCCGCATCAGGTACACGACCGCAAACGTCGCAATGATGGAGACCGGAATGGCGATCGCCACGACCAGTGTCGCGCGGACCCGCAGCAGGAAGGCAAACAGCACCAGCACCGCGAGACCGGCGCCGATCAGCCCCGAGTTGCGCAGACTGTTGAGGCTGGTGGTAATCTCTTTCGACTGATCGAAGAACACGAAGGTGGACAGGCTCGGCGCCGCCGCTTCGATGGCCGCCAACTGGGCGCGCGCGTCCCGTACCACGCTCACCACGTTGGCGTCGGAACTCTTGGACACTCGTACCGTGATCGCCTCCGCCATGTTGAGGCGCTGCACGTTGTCCTGGTCGCCGACGCCGCGGCGCACCACCCCGACGTCGCCGATCCTGATGCCGCCGCTTCCGGCGATCGGTTGCGCCGCGATCTCCTCCAGGTCGGTGAACGACCCTACCGACCGTACGAAGTAACGGCGTCCGCCGTCGATCAGGTAGCCGCCGGCCAGGTCCACGTTGTTGGCGCGCAGGCTGCGCGTCAGGACGTCCACGTCCACCCCGAGCGCCGCCATCGCCTCCGGATCGAGGTCGATCGTCACCTGCTCGTTCTGCAGGCCGCGGGCCTCCACGTCGGCCACACCGTCGATGCGCAGCAGTCTCGGCACCACCAGGTCTTCGGTAAGCCGCTCGAGCTCCGCGCGGCTGCCCTCGGTGGCCACGCTGAGTTGCAGAATCGGAATGTCGGTGGTGGAGAAGTTGGACACGCGAATACGGCCTACGCCGCCGGGCAACTCGCCGCGGATGCGGTCGATGCGGTCGCGAATCTCCGCCGCGGCCAGGTCCATGTCGGTGCCGATGACGAACTGCGCGCGAATGCGCGCCGAGTTCGCCGAGGAGGTGGAACTGACCGACTCGACGCCGCTCATGCCGCCGACCGCGCCTTCAATGGGCGATGCCACGCGCCGTTCCACCTCTTCCGGCGAGGAGTTGGGAAACGGCGCCACCACCGTCAGCGCCGGGCTCTCGATCTCCGGCAGGAACAGCAGCGGCAGCCGGCCGATGGCGAAGAAGCCGAACACGCACACGGCGGCAATCACCAGCAGTACGCCGAGCGGGCGGCGCACGGAAAACTCGGCAAACGTACTCATGAAGAAACCTCCTGCGCAGCGCCCGCGGCGGCCGCGCCGGCGTCGCGCCCCGCGCCGTGGCCGCCGACCAGCGAATAGAGGGTGGGTACCAGCAGCAGCGTGATCAGCGTCGAGAACAGCAGCCCGCCGATCACCGTGACGGCCAGCGGCTGGCGCAGCTCCCAGCCCTGCCCGAGACGCAGCGCCAGCGGCACCAGCCCCAGCACCGTGGTGGCGGTGGTCATCAGGATCGGGCGCAGCCGGGTCACCGACGCCTGCCGGATCGCAGCCGTCGCCGCCATGCCGCCGCGGCGCAACTGGTTGATGTAGTCCACCAGCACGATGGCGTTGTTGACCACGATGCCGGCCATCATGATCACTCCGATCAGGGCGATTGCGCTGATCGGAACGGCGAAGATCGCCAGCGTCAGCACCACGCCCACCAGGCCGAACGGCACCGCTGCGAGAATGATGAGCGGGTGCAGCAGCGACTCGAACTGCGCGGCCATCACCAGGTAGGTCAGCACCACGGCCAGGATCAAAGCCAGTCTCATGCTGGCGAACGAATCGACCATGTCCTGCCACTGGCCGGCCAGCTCGGCCACCACGCCGTGCTCCGCCTCTACCGCCGCCAGCACCGCCTGCACTTCTCCGGTGACGCTGCCCAAGTCGCGCCCGTCCAGGTTGGCGGTCACCAGCACCACCCGTTGCTGATCGACACGGCGGATCTCGTTGGCGCCCTGCGCCACGGTCACTGCCGCCACCGCCGACAACGGCACCGGCACGTCGCCCACCGTGGTCACGATCAACCCGGCCAGGTCGTCGATGGTGGCGCGGTCTTCGGGCCGGGTGCGTACGCGCAGCGACACGTCCTGGCGGCCGCGCTCCAGTTCGGTCGGCACCTCGCCCTGCAGCTTGGCGGCGACGATCTCGCCGACCGTCTCGGCGTCCAGGTCCAGCTCCGCCAACTGCGGCCGGTTCAGGTCGATCACCACCTCCGGACTGGTCCCGGCGATTCGCGCGCGGACGTCGGCAAGTCCCGCCAACGCCGCCAGCCGCTCGGCGACCGTCAGCGCCGCGCGCTCCAGGAGCGCCGGTGCGGCGCCGCTGATGCGCGCCTCCACGGCCGCGTCGAACGTGAGCAGCGGCGGGCGGCCGAAGGTAACCGTTGCGCCCGGCACGCCGGCGAGCGCCGCGCGCAGATCCGCCAGGGCGCGATCCTCGCCGCCGCCTCGATACTCGGGGTGCAGGTCGATCAGGATCTGGCCGCTGTTCTCGCGCACCTCGTTGCCGCCGGTGCGCGACGAGCCGGCCACCGCGTAGGTCTGCGCCACCGCCGGGAGCTCACCCGCGCGGCGCTGCATCTCCGCCAGGATCACATCGGTGCGCGCCACCGGGGTGCCGGGCGCCAGCTCCACGTCGGCGACGATGGTTCCCTGCCGGATCGCGGGAATCAGCTCGGTACCGAGCAGCGGCAACAGGCCGAAAGCGCCGGCCAGCAGCACCACCGCGAGCGCCACTACCCGCAGGCGGTGGCGCAGGGCCCAGTCCAGCATGCCGGGGTAGCCGGCGCTCACCACGCCGTAGAACCGCTCGAACAGCCAGAACAGCGGGGTGAGCACCATGCGCAGGACAGCGCCGCCCGCCCGCCCGACGGCGAGCATGCCGCGCCCCGGCGCCGCGGCCACGCGCACCGACAGCAGTTCGCCGGCCACCTCCTCGGCGACGCGGCCGCCCGGCCCGCGCCCGGCGCCCGGCGCCGGGTCGGACTCCGGCGGTGCGCCGTCCGTGGATGGATCCGCCGCGGACGCGACCGGCGACGGCCGCTCGGCGGCGGGTGCCGATTGCGGCGGCAACGCCGGAACCGGACTCTCCGCAGGCGCCCGCGCGGTGCCGTGCGCCGCCGGGGCGCGCAGTCCCGCGGCACTGGCCATTGGAATCAGCGTCAGCGCCACCGCCAGGCTCACCACCAGGGAAAACGTGACCGTCAGCGCCGGATCCACGAACAACTGCCCGGCAATGCCGCTCACGAAGACCACCGGGATGAACACGCACAGGGTGGTCAGGGTGGCGGCCACCACCGCCCCGCCCACCTCGCCGCCGCCGGCGCGGGCCGCCTCGCCGCGCTCCGCACCGGCGCTCAGGCGCCGGTCGATGCTCTCCAGCACCACGATGGAGCTGTCCAGCAGCATGCCGATGCCGAGCGCGAGGCCGCCGAGCGACATGATGTTGAGCGACACTCCGCCGACAAACATGAGAAAAAAGCTGGCGATCACCGAGATGGGAATCGCCAGCCCCACCACCAGCGTGCTGCGCAGGCGGCGCAGAAACAGGTACAGCACGGCGATGGCCAGCAAGCCGCCGAGCACCGCGGCCCCGATCACGTCACGGATCGACTGCTCGATGAAGCGCGACTGGTCCGACACCACGCGCAACTCCACGTCGACCACGCCGGCGAGCTCCTCCTCCACTTCGGCGAGGCGGTCGCGCACCGCGGCGGCCACGGCAACGGTATTCGCGGCCGCCTCCTTGTGGATCGCGACCTCGACGCTCGGACGGCGGTTGGTGCGGGTAATGGTGGACTGTTCCTGGTAGCCGCTGCGCACCTCGGCCAGGTCCTGCAGCCGTACCTGCACGTCGCCCACCTCACCCACCACGATGCGCCCTATCTCCTCCACGTCGGCGAACCGCGCCAGCACGCGCACGATGTACTCGGCCGCGCCGTCGGCAATGCTGCCGCCGGTCACGTCCACGTTCTCGCGCTGCAGGCGGCTGGCGATCTGCGACAGCGGGACACCGAGCAACGCGGCGCGGCTCTGGTCGACGTCGATCTGGATCTCCTCTTCGACGCCGCCGGAGACGAGGGCGGCGGCCACGCCGTCGATGCTCTCCAGCCGTTGCTTGATCGACTGCTCGGCGAGCAGGCGCAGCCCGGCCTGATCGGCTGCCGCCACCTGCCCCGGCACGGCGCTGGCCACGCTGATGCGCATGATCGGGTCGAGCGCCGGATCGAAGCGCAGCAGGATCGGATCCTGCGCGGCCGCGGGCAGCGCCAGTTGGGCGAGCTGTTCGCGTACGTCGATGGCGGCGAAGTCCATGTCGGTGCCCCAGGCGAACTCCATGATCACGTCGGACAGGCCGGCGCGCGAGACGCTGGAGATGTCCACCACGCCGGACACGATACCGACGGCGTCCTCGACCGGGGTGGTGACGAAGGTCTCGACATCGGCGGGCGCGACGCCGGGGTACTCGGTGCGAATGGTCAGGGTGGGAAACGACAGGTCGGGCAGCAGGTCCACCGGCAACTCGCGGAACGAGATCACGCCGAAGATCACCACGGCGACAAAAAACACCACCACCGTGACCGGACGGCGGGTTGCGGCGGACACGATCTTCACGGTCGCGGCTCCGCGCCGCCGGTTCGACGACCGATGGACGAGTGATGCCGTAGTTCGCCATGCTGGAGTGCGCGCTGCATCACGCTACACAATACCGTACGCCGGGGCCGGCCGCCATGAACACTGCGTGAACACCCGTGAACACCGGCGCGGCTGCCGCCGCGTCACCGGCAGATTGACCGACGTGCTCCGCCATAATCATCCAACGACCCTCGGGCTCGCCGGCCGCGCGCCGGGTGTCGCATCCCGCATCGCCGCACCTACTTCGGCACGCCCCGCTTGCGCCGGCGGCGTTGATCGGCATACGGCGCCGGCAGTAGCTTGGGCCACCTTGAGTGCCGCCTCTCCTTCCCGCCGCCGTGCGCGCCGCCTCGCCGGCCGGCGCCGGCGCCGTGTGCCGGGTACCGGCGAATGAAGTCCGCGACGCCCGCGCACAACATCCTGGCGCCGACGCCGGCGATCGTCGCGCTGGTCACCCTGCTGGCGCTGCTGTGGGGCGGCAACTCGGTGTTCATCAAGGTGGGCCTGCGCGCCATGCCGCCGTTCGCCCTTACCGCGCTCCGGCTCGCTCTGGGCCTGGCCGTGATCGGCGGCTGGGCGGCGGTGCGCCGCATTCCGCTGCGGCTGCGGCCGGGCGAGTTCCTGCCGCATGCCGCGCTGGCGGGCCTGTTCCTGGTGCAGGTGCTCGCCTTGCACGCCGGCACCCACTTCACTCTGGCCGCCCACTCCACCGTGATGATGAGCACCTACCCGCTGTTCACCTCGCTGTTCGCGCACCTGCTGATCGCCGGCGACCGGCTCACGCCGCGCACCGTCGCCGGGCTGGCATTGGGATTCGCCGGCGTGCTGGCTACCTTCGCCCCGGAACTGATCGCCGGCGGTGCCCCGGCATCGGCGCTGGGCAGCGCCGTGGTGCTGGCCAGCTCCGGCCTGCTCGGGCTGCGCACCGCCGTGTCCAAGCGCATGCTGCACGCGGTCAGCGCCGAGAAGCTGCTGTTCTGGATGCTGCTGCTCAGCCTGCCCGCTGCGGTCGCCCTGAGCCTGTTGTCCGGAGACCCGGCGCGGCTCCGTTTCGACGTCGGAGGACTCCTGGCCGTCGGCTACGTGGGCGTGGTAATCGCCGGGTTCTGCTTCCTCACCTGGACCGCGATTCTGGCCCGCTACCGCGCCAGCCGGCTTACCGTGATGTTCTTTGCGACCCCGCTGTCCGGTACCTTCCTGAGCTGGTGGATCGTCGGCGATCCACTCAGCCCCAACCTGCTGCTCGGCGCGCTGCTGGTGGCGGGAGCGATCTTCGTGAACGCCCGCACCCGGTCCTGACCGCCTGGCGTGGAACCGGCGCATCGCGGAAGGCGATGCAGAAGGCAATGCAATCCATGCAGCACGGGTTCGCCGCGGGCCGCGGATGGATCGCGCAGGCTGCTTGGCCGGCGACGATTGCGTGGAGCTATATTGAGGCCGCGAGTCGGATATGAGCAGTTGGCTTCAGCTTGAGGACAGGACCGCGGTGGTGACCGGCGCCGCTTCCGGGATCGGACGCGCGGTGGCCCGCGCGCTGGCCGAGGCGGGGGTGCGGGTGGTGGCGGCGGACTGCGATGCCGATGCCGGCGCCCGCGCGGCGATGGAACTGGCCGGTGGTGCGCGCGCCGGACACCGCTTCGCAGCGCTGGAGGTGACCGATTCGGCCAGCGTCCGCGCTCTGTTCGCATCGGCGCCGGAACCCGTGGACATACTGGTCAACAATGCCGGCGTCAACCTGCCGGCGGCGCTGCTCGATGTCCGCCCCGACGACATCGCGCGTACCCTGGCGGTGAACCAGACCGGCATGATCCTGTGCGCGCAGGCGGCGGCGGCCGGCATGGTGGCGGCCGGCGGCGGCGTGATCGTCAACGTGGCCTCGGAGTCGGGCCTGGAGGGGTCCGCGGGCCAGAGCGTGTACGCGGCGAGCAAGGCGGCGGTGTACTCCCTGACCCGCTCCTGGGCAAAGGAGCTCGGCCCGCGGGGCGTGCGCGTGGTGGGGGTGGCGCCGGGGCCGCTGGAGCCCACCGGCATGACCGGCGCCGCCTACATGGCCGCTCTGGCCAAGGCGCGCAATACCACTGCAGAGGCGATCGATCGCGGCTACGCTTCCGCGATTCCGCTCGGCCGGCCCGGCACCCTGGCCGAGGTCGCCGACGTGGTGGTGTTCCTGGCCTCGCCGCGCGCCTCCTACGTCACCGGCACGGTGGTCAACGTCTCAGGCGGGAAGTCGCGCGCGTGAGTCCGGCCGACCGCGCCGTGGAGGCTGCCCGGCGGCCCCACCACGGCGTGTTCATCACCGCGCCGGGGCGCGTGGAGCTGCGCAGCGACCGCCTGCCGGAGAGCTGGTTCGCCGGCGGCTACGTGATCACCGAGTCGCTCGGCAACTCGGTATGCTCCTCCGACCAGAAGGCGGTGCGGCAATTCACCGGCCATGCGCGCATCCCCGGCGACGCTTCGCAGGTGGCGCTCGGCCACGAAACCGTGCACCGGGTGGTGGCGGCGCCGCCCGGCACGCCGGTGCGCCCCGGCCAGGTGGTGCTGATCACCCCCGGCCTGTCGAGCACGCCGGTCGACCCCGATTCGTTCGCCCCCGACCCTGAGAGCGGCGTGCTGGCGGCGCTCGGCTACTCGTTCCGCTACGCCGCCGGCATGCGCCGCTACAGCGGCCTGCCGGAACGGGTCGCCGAGGTGGTCGCCACGCAGGGCATGGGCGAACTGTTCATTCCGATCCCGGCCGCCGTCGGCGCCGACCGCACCACCAGCCTGGCGACCCTGGCGCACGCCGAGCCGTTCGCCTGTTGCCGCGGCGCGTTGCGCCAGATGTTCACGCGCGGACCGAGCGGCGCCGGCAGCGAACTTGTGGCCGGCGTGCCGCCGGACGCGTCCGTGGCCATGCTCAGCGGCACCGGGCGGATGGCGATGATCACCCTGGCGATCCTCGCCCGCGGACGGCAGTGCCCGCGCCGCATCGCCGTCACCGGCAGCGCCGGGCGGCTGCGCCAGCTTGCTGCAACGCCGCCGATAGCGGCGCTGCGCAATCGCGGCGTGGCCGTCGACCTGGTAGAGCGCGGCGACCGGGCGTCCGTGGCCGCGCTCCGCACCGAGGCACCATTCGACGTGGTCATTACCTTCTTCGCCAACCAGGAGAGCTACGACCTGGCCGCCGAGCTGGTGCGCCCGGGTGGCAACCTCAACAACTTTGCCGGCGCCAGCGAGCCGGACATCGTGCTGCCGATGACCATCCCCGCAGTGCCGGCCGCAACCGCCGGCGACTCCCGCGCCGCGCTCGCCGAAATGATTCACCCGGAGGCCCTCGGCGCCGAACGGCGAATCCGCGGGCTGGCCTCCGCGGCGAGTGTCGCACTGGCCGGATTCAGCGCCGGCGACACGCGCGTCGACTCGCTGCTGCGCGCGCTGCCCTACGATACCGCGGTAGCCGGCAGCGGCACCGATACGGCGGGCGCGGGCCGGACGGGCCGCTTCCCAGGCCTGGCGTTCGGTGCGCCGCCGCCCTACACCGACCTGTTCATCGCCGGCACGGGGGAGGCCGCCGCCCGCACGTACCGCGAATACGAACAGCAGTTGGCCCGCGACGCCGCCGTCAACTTCCTTGATGGTGGCACGCAGATCGGCATCCGCTCACGGCACGTACACTACCTGTCGCGGCACCAGATCTGCGGTCCCACGGTGCCGTATTACCTCACCAACACCTCCGAACCCGCCTCTGCCGACCTCGCCGAGCACGCCCGCGACCCGATCGGCTTCGACTGGATGGTGCGCCGTATCGCCGGCCTCACCGCCGCCCCGGAGCTGATCCGTGACGTCGGCCGCCGCACCCCGTTCGGCTCCCATTTCGTGCTCACCCAACTGGAAGACCTCCCCTACGTCGAAGTCGGCGCTGAGACGTTCCACGCCGCTGCTCGGGCCGAGCAACGGGCAGGCCACACCGGCACCGCCGCTGCCCTCACCGCCGCTGCCGAAGTGCTTGCCGTCACCGGCGACCAATGGTCGCGCGCCGTGGAAGACGCCCTCTACCACGGATACGGCCTCCCCCACCCGCTCACCGAGCAACCCGCATGACCGCCACGCACACTCGGCCGCAACCGACCGGATACGCCGTCGAACTGTACTTCGACGCGGCCGGCGAGAAACCGCTACGCGAGCTTGTCGATCGGCTCCCGGCACTCGGCGTCCGATCCCGGCGGCCGGCAGCCGCGCGGCCGCACGTCTCGCTGGCGGTGTTCGACCGGGTCGACACGGAACAGCTCACCAGCAGGTCACCGACTGCAGCCAGCCGTTCCGGGTCGGCGATCGGCGCCAACACCTCGGCCAGGCGGGCAGACGTGTCCGGCCCGAAGCGGCGCGCCGCCATCCGGCACAGCAGCGCCCGCTGCTGTGCAATGCCTTCCTCGCGGCCTTCCTCGCGGCCTTCGCGCAACCATTGCTTGGGCCACTCACCGACCCGTTCCACCAACGTCATCCTGGCATCCTCCAAGGTCCGCACCCGCGGAAGCACCGTGCCCCTCGGCGCCAACCGATCGGCCATCTGGCGCACCCAGTCGGCGAACGCACGCCGCAACTCCGCCGCGTGCGCACCACGCAACCAGCCCTGCAACGCTTCCACCGTGCGCAGCAGATCCGCTGACGACCGGCTCTGTTCCAGGCCCGCCACCGCGCGCAGCAGGTTGCCGCGCGGAAGCTCGTCCGCCATCGCCCGCTGCACGTCGAGCAGGTAGTAGCGCTGCGACGGCTGGAACGGCGCCAGCCACCCCCCGGCGGGCTCGATCAACTCGCCGACGTCGCGCACCGCCGTCCACGGCTCGGTACCATTGTACAGCACTACCGGCAGCACCGTCGGCAGCCGCCCGGCCGCCACCTCCGGCGCCCGATTGCGGATCAGCTCCTGGAACAGCAGGCCGGTGTAGATCACCACCCGCAGCGCCATCCAGCGATCGTTGTCCGACTGGGACTCCAGCAGCACCAGGACGAACACTCCGCTCCCGGCCAGCGGCAGCCGCCAAACGGCATCGCCGTGGCGCTGCAGCAACTCGTCGCTGACGTACTCCGCGGACAGCTTGCGCAGACCCCGGAGGTCCGCCGCGGCCAGCAGATTGCCGGGCACGCACGCGCGCAGCAGATCCTCCACCATGCGCCGGAACGCGAACAGCCTCTTGTAATTCTGATCGTATTGCACCGTCGTTCGCCTCTCCGCCCATGTCAACGGCCGGAATCGGCCTGACGCTTCCATGGCATGACCCGACCAGCCGGCTTGTTTGGTTCGGGCTTTCGTGTTTGGCAGGAGTTCGCTACCCTGGACGGCATGCGATACCGACCACTCGGCAACACCGGCCTGTCGGTCAGCGCCGTCGGGCTCGGCGGCGTGGCGCTGTCCATACCCGCAACACGCCCCGACCAGGCAACCGCGATCAAGGTGATTCACCACGCAATCGACCAGGGCGTGACCTTCATCGACACCGCAGACAGCTACGGCCAGGGCGAAGCGGACATGGGGCACAACGAGCGCCTGTTTCGCGCCGCCCTGGCGCAGCTTCCCGGGGACGTGCGCGCGCGGGTGGTGGTGGCCACCAAGGGCGGCCACGCGCGTCCCGGCGGCGCCTGGGTTCCCAACGGCCGCCCGGAGTACCTGCGACAGCAGTGCGAGGCGTCCCTGCGCAACCTCGGTGTCGAGCGGCTCGACCTGCTGCAGCATCACCGGCCCGACCCCGACGTGCCGATCGCCGACAGCATCGGCGCGTATGCCCGCCTGCGCGAAGAGGGCAAGGTGCGCTTCATCGGGGTCAGCGAGTACTCGGTTGCCCAACTCGACGAGGCGCAGTCGGTGACCGCGATCGCCAGCACCCAGAATCAATACTCGCCGGCGCACCGGCAACCGGAGCGGGACGGCACCCTGGCAGCTACCGCGACGCGCGGCCTGGCGTTCATCCCCTGGAGCCCGCTCGGCGGCACCGGGCAGCAGGGGGCGGGCGACCTGGCTCGCCGGCACCCCGAGATTGCGCGCCTGGCGGAGCGTCACGGCGTGAGCCCGCAGCGGCTGGTGCTGGCCTGGCTGCTGGCCAAGGGAGCGCACGTGCTGGTGATCGTGGGCGCCAGCCGGGACGCCACCATCGAGGACTCGGCACGCGCCGCGGACCTCGATCTCGACGCCGGCGACATCGCCGGGATCGACGCCGCGACCGCCTGACTGCGCTTCGCCGACACAAGTCGAGCCAGCCAGTCGCGGCCAATCGCGCCAATCGCCGGCGGGGGTTGATCACGACCCCGTTGTGGGCGACACTTCGCGGCTATCGCACGGGAGACGGGAGAGCGCACGATGAGCGAGCAACAGCCGCAGGCCACCGCGGCGGGACAGTGGGTTTCGTACCGCCCGGAGATCAAGGTGCTCGACTGCACCATCCGGGACGGCGGCCTGATGAACGACCACCAGTTCAGCGACGAGGCCGTGCGCGGCGTGTACGACGCCTGCGTGCAGGCCGGCGTCGACTACATGGAGATCGGCTACATCAACTCCCGCGAACAGTTCCCGCCGGGCCAGTTCGGACCGTGGAAACACTGCCAGGAGCACGACATCCGGCGCATCGTGGGCGACAACGACTCGGCGCTGAAACTGTCCGCGATGGCGGATGCCGAAAAGAGCGACTACCGCGAGGACGTTCTGCCCAGTTCGGAGAGCGTGCTCGACATGATCCGGGTGGCTACCTACATCCACCAGATTCCGCTCGCCCTCGACATGATCAAGGACGCCCACGACAAGGGCTACGAGACCTCGCTCAACCTCATGGCCCTGTCCACGGTGCCGGAGCGCGAGCTCAATGAGGCGCTGCACCTGGTGGCGCGTTCGGAGGTGGAAGTGATCTGCATCGTCGACAGCTTCGGCGCCCTGTACGGCGAGCAGATCGACGACTACATGCAGAAGTTCAGCAGTTACGCCCGGTCGGCCGGCAAGGAGGTGGGCATGCACGCCCACAACAACCGGCAGCTCGCGTTCGCCAACACCATTCAGGCGACCATCCGCGGCGCCAATCGGCTCGATGCCAGCGTGGCCGGCCTCGGCCGCGGCGCCGGCAACTGCCCCATGGAGCTGCTGCTCAGCTTCCTGCACAACCCGAAGTTCCGCCTGCGCCCGATCCTGCACTGCGCACAGCACCACATCGAACCGTTGCGCGAGCAACTCAAGTGGGGCTTCGACTACCCCTACATGATCACCGGCGTCCTCAACCAGCACCCGCGCGCCGGCATCGCGTTCAACGAGTCCACCCACCGCGGCGACGTGATCAGGTTCTACGACTCACTGGAACACGAAGACTGACCCGTAGAGACTTCCCTCATCTTGCGACAGCCGTTTCACATACATGCGTCGCATCGCCTGGAAGCGCTCGCGGCACGCCTGGCCGGCGAAATGTGCCGAACTCCCGGCGACCCGCTGGCGGCAGAGCGCATCGTCGTTCCGCACCCGATCATGGGGCAGTGGCTGCGGCAGCAACTCGCCAACCGGCTTAGCGTCGCGGCACACCTGCGCATCGAGCTTCCGGCCGAGTTCGCCTGGGACGCCATGCGCGAGGCGATGCCCACGCTGTCCGCGGTGCAGGTGTTCAAACCGGCGTACCTGCGCTGGCGCATTTTCGAGCGCCTGGCCCGCTGGAACGGCGGCGACGAGATTGCGCGCTACCTGGCGGACGGGGATGCGCGCAAGCGGTTCGAGCTCGCGGACCGGCTGGCGGCCGCGTACGACCGCTGCCTCGTCTACCGCGCTGACCGCATCCGGGCATGGCAGGCGGGCGAGTCGCCGCACTGGCACGGGCGGCTGTGGGCGCAGTTGGTCACCGACGGGGTGTCCGGGCAGTCAGGGAGCCGGCACTGGGTCGACGCCGTGGACGGCTACCGCGCCGCGGCCGTCAACCGAGCGACGCGTCCTCGGGTGAGTGTGTTCGCCGTTGCCACGATGTCGCCGTCATTCCTGGAAATGCTCCGCCTTGCCAACGCTGCGATGGAGATCCACCTGTTTCTGCTCAGCCCGCGCCGCGACTTCTGGGCCGTCATCCCGGCGCGCACGGCAGGCGGCTACTACGCAGAGCAGAACGAACTGCTGGAGGCGTGGGGCAGGCCGGCACGCGACCTGCAGGCACTGCTGAACGGCCAGCACCCACCCGTTCAGGCGGACCAACCCGTCGCGCACGATCCGCCATCCGCCGGCACCTGCCTGGAGGCGGCGCAGGCAGACCTCTCCGGCGACACCGCGCCGCCGGCACCGCGCGATCCGGACGACTCCATTCAGGTCCACGTCTGCCACTCCCCGGCTCGCGAGGTCGAAGTGCTCCACGACCGGTTGCTCGGCGTGTTCGACCAACATCCCGACATCGAGCCGGCGGACGTGCTGGTGCTGACGCCAGATCTCGACACCTACGCACCGATCATCGCGGCGGTGTTCGGCGCCGCCGGCCGGATCCGCTTCCAGGTCGGCCGCCGGCGGTTCAACGAGGGCGCCGCGCTGACCGCATTCCTCGACCTGCTGGAACTGCCCGGCTCCCGCTACACCGCCAACGCGGTGCTGGCGCCGCTGCGCGCGGCATCCGTGCGCGCCTGCTTCGGTATCGGTGAAACCGACCTGGAGGGTATCCGCGATGCCGTGCGGCGGGCCGGCATCCGCTGGGGCCTCGACGCCGGGCACCGCACGGAGCTGGACGTGCCCGCCTCGCCCCACCACAACTGGCGCCACGGCTTGCGCCGTCTGCTGCTCGGCTACGCCATTGACGCCGACGCCGACGCCGGCGCCGGCGTGCTGCTCGGCGACATCACGCCATGCGCCCTGGACCGCTGGGGATTCCGCTCCGGCGCAGCCGACTACGAACGTCTCGGCCGCTTGCTGCGCTACTGTGAGCTGGCATTCGCGCTCGACGACTGGTCGCAGGCCGCGCACTCGCCGAGCGAGTGGACCGCGCGATTGCGCACCGGCGTGCTGGCGCGCTTCTTCGTCGATGCCGACCGCGCCGCGACACCCGTAGTGAGCCGGGAACTGAGCACCGTGGCAGGCCTGATCGACGACTTCGCCGCCGAGTGCGCGAACGCCGGCGCCGATGGCCCGGTACCCTTCCGCGTGCTGCGCGACGTGTTGAACGAACACGCGTCGGCTACCACCCGCGGCGTACCGCGACTTGCGGACGGCGTGACGGTCACCGGCCTGGCGGTAGGACAGGCCGTTCCCGCCAAGGTGGTGTGCGCCGTGGGCATGAACGACGGCGCGTTCCCGCGCCGGCCGCAGGCGATGCCCTTCGACTTCCTCACCGGCCTGTTCGGCGAGGACGCGCGCCGGCTCGGCGACCGCGACGTGCGCGACGACGACCGCTTCGCATTCCTGGAAGCCGTGCTGGCGGCGCGCCGCTGCCTGCTGCTGACCTACACCGGCCGCGACCTGCAGGAGGACAAACCGATACCGCCGTCCATCGTGGTGAGCGAGTTGACGGAGTACCTCGACCGCCGGTTCCCGGACGCGGCCGGCAAGGACGGTCCGGAGCGCTGGCAGACGCGCCACCCCTTGCAGCCGTTCAGTCCCCGCTACTTCCGGCCGGACGAACCTGCCCTGTACAGCTACTCCTTGCCGATGGCCGCCGCGGCAACGGCACTCGGCGCGGGCGGCGGCGATGCCGACCGTTTCGCCGGCCAACTCGATGCGGCGCCTGCCGAGCACGAAATCGAACTGGACGATCTGATTCGCTTCGCGGTCAGCCCGTCCCGGTACTTCGCGCGCCACCGGCTCGGGTTGCACCTCGACGTTCGTGACGACGAACTGGATGACGACGAACCGTTCCAACTCGACCCCTTGCAGGCGTGGCTGTTGAAGAGCGGCCTGGCCGACTGGGACGAGCCGGGCGAGGAACACGCCGCCCGGCTGGCCGCCGCCGGCGGCCTGCTGCCACCAGGCAACATGGCGGAGATACAGCACCGGGAGTCCTCCGGCGAGGTCGACGCACTACAAGAGGCCCTGCGGCCCTACCGGGACCACACCGCCAGGGCCGAGGTGGACATCGTGGTGAGCGGCACCCGTATCGTCGGCTTCGTGGAGCGTTTCCACGGCGACCGGAACGAACTGGCAAGGCGGCGAATCGGCAGGATCCGGGCGAAGGACCGGATCGAGGTGTGGCTGCGCCTGCTGGCGCTCACCGTGGCCCGCGGTTGCCCGATGACGGCGCACCTGTTTGGCAGCAAGAACGCCGAAACCAGCACGCTGGCAGGGCCGACGCCGGAGCGAGCCCGCGAACTGCTCGGCGACTGGGTGGCCGTCTGGCAGGAGGGGCAGCGCAGACCGTTGCCGTTCTTTGCCGACGCTTCGTGGACCTGGACCGGTAAGCAGTCGCCGACGGCGGTTACCGCCGCCTGGACCAGCCGGCCGTGGAGTGAGGGCAACGATTCGGTTCATCGAGTGATGTTCGCCGACGGCCCCGTCAATGAGTCGTTCGCAGACCTTGCCGTCCGCCTGCTTGGACCATTGCGGGAAGCCATGTCGTGAGCACAGCCGGAACCACACCACTCACCGCACCGCTGGACGGCAGCCTGCTGGTGGAGGCCAGCGCCGGCACCGGCAAGACCTACACGCTCACCACGCTCGCCGCGCGCCTCCTGGTCGAAGCCGGTCACGGCATCCAGGACCTGCTCATCGTTACCTTCACCGTCGCCGCCACCGGCGAGCTGCGTACCCGCATCTGGCAAACCCTGCACGCGGCCCGCGCCGCAGTCCGCGACCCGGCGGCCGAGGCCGGCAACCAGGCACGAGAGTTGGCGGCGCACTGGCGGCGCGCCGGAGTCGAACACGCCGATGTCCGGCTGACGCGCGCCATCCGGGATTTCGACCGCGCCACGATCACCACGATCCACGGCTTCTGCCAGCGCGCGCTGACGGAGTTCGCGCTGTACGCCGCGCTGCCGTTCGGTTTCCGGGTGAGCGGCGACGCGGCGCTGGAGGTGGAGTCCGCCACGCGCGACTTCTGGCGGCGGCGCATGGCGCGGGAGCCCGTTACGCTGCTGGAGTACGCCAAGCAGCAGAAATTCGTGATCGACGAGGCGGCCGTCTGGGCCGGCCGGCATCATGCAAGACCGGGAGTCATTCGGCCCGCGGACGACTGCGAAGGCTCCGAGCGCAGCGGCGAAGCCAACCGCGCAGAGTGGCTGCAGGCGTTCCGAGCGGCGCACGACGCCTGGGTCGATCCGGCCCAGCAACGGACGTTCCACGACGTGACGGAGCACTATCGGTGGAAGAAGGACCGCAAGGACGAAGCGGTCTGCAGGGCGGTGATCGACGCCCTCGACGCCAACGATGCCGACCTGCTGCCGTTGAAGGATGCCGGCTACTTCGCACCGGCATCGCTGGCCGAGAAGCTGTACAAGAAGAACCCACCCCCGGAGATCCCCCTGTTCACCTGCTTCGAACGGCTGGGCAAGGCCGCGGCCGAACTCGGTGATGCCTGGTTGAGCAGTCGGCGGCGCGGTCTGCTTCGGGACGCCGGAGAGACGTTGTACCGCGGCAATTGGGACGCCCGGTGCTTGAGCTTCGATGCGCTGTTGACGCAACTGTACCGGGCCCTTGAGGGCCGCGGCGGCGGCGCGCTGGCGGCGCGCATGCGCACCCGTTACCCGGTAGCCCTGATCGACGAGTTCCAGGATACCGACCGGCTGCAAGCACGGATATTCGAGAAGATCTACGCCTCCGCGCGGGGCGGCGGCGGGCTGATCGTCGTCGGCGACCCCAAGCAGTCGATCTTCCGCTTCCGCGGCGCCGACGTGTTTGCCTACCTCGATGCCAGGTCCGGGGTCGCGGCGGGGCACGCGCTGCGCCTGACGGTCAATTACCGCTCCGACTCCGCCCTGGTGCGTGCCGCGAACGCCGTGTTCGAGCGGCACAATCCCTTCCTGCTGCCGGACATCCGCTTCGAGGCCGCGCACCCCGCGGCGCACGACCTTGGCGCGCTGTGCGTGCGGGACGATGAGTACGACCCGCACCCGTTCCAACTGCACCTGTTCCCGGACGGCGACGGCGGCAAGAGGTGGAACAAGGGGAACCTGGTGCGCGCAGCCGCGTCGCACGCCGCCGGCAGGATCGTGCGGCTGCTCGAACTCGGAGCCTCGGGCCGGGCGTTCGTGCGCCGCGCCTCCGGTCCGGCAGCCGGTGAGCCCCTGGTGGCCGGTGACGTCGCCGTGCTCGTCCGTACCGGCGAGCAGGGCCGAACCATCGCGCGCGCGCTGCGCGATGGCGGCGTGCGCACCGTCGAACTGGGTACGGACAGCGTGTTCGACAGTGCCGAGGCAGCGGCCGTGCACCAACTGCTGCACGCGCTTGCCGCCGACGAGACCGACTACCAAGCCGCCGCGCGGCTGCGCGGCGCACTGGCGGGCGACCTGTTCGGGCTGGAACTGTCCGCGATCGACCGGTTGCAGGGCGACGACCAGGCATGGGCGGACTGGAACGACCACGCCCGCGAGTGGCGCCGGATCTGGGCCGCGGCCGGCATCGCCAGCCTGATGCGCCACCTGCTGTTTGCCGACCATCCGGCGTGCGCAGCGCATCTTCTGCGGCATCGGGACGGGCCGCGCCGGCTCACCAACGTCCTGCACCTCACCGACCTGCTGCACGACGCCGAGACCCGCGACCGGTTGTCGCGGCGCGGCCTGATGGACTGGTTCGCCCACTTCAAGGCGCAACCGGAACGCGGCGGCGAGACCGCGCAACTGCGCCTGGAGAGCGACGAGGACCTGGTGAAGATCGTCACGGTGCACCGCGCCAAGGGACTGGAGTTTCCGGTGGTGTTCTGCCCGTTCGCCTGGTTCGGTCATCGACCGGGTACCGAACCCACGGCCGAGTACTACGACTCCGACGACAGGACGCCGGTGCTGGACGTGCGCCCTTCGTCGGCGGCCGTCGACCGGCAACGCGACGAACAGCACTCCGACGAGTTGCGGCTGCTGTACGTGGCGCTGACCAGGGCGCAGTACCGCTGCGAAGTGACCTGGGCGCGGGTGAGGGACGGCGAATACTCGCCGCTCGCCTGGCTCCTGCATGGCCGGGAGACCCGCGAAGCAAACGAGCGCCACGTGCGGCGCTTGAGCGCGGCCGACTGGCTGGGCGAGGTGCGGCAGTTTGGTGCACGCGTAGCGGACGCAATCTCCATCAACCAGGCAACTCCCGAGCTCACTGTCGGCCCGCTACCGTGCGCACGCCCGGAAGCGGAATCCCTGGCCGCCCGTAAACTCGGTCGCCAACTCGCGCGCACGCGCCAGTTGACCAGCTACTCCGCGCTCGCGGCCGGCGCCGGCGCCCATGAGCCCGCGCGCGAACAGGAAGAAGACGAAGCCGCGTACATCGACCCCGAGCAGGTCGCGGACGGCGTCCGCAACGAGTTCACCTTTCCGGCCGGCAGCCGGCCCGGCGACTGCCTGCACCAGATCCTGGCCATGCAGATGCAACCGAACGTCGATCCGGACCGCGCCTGCCGGGACGCCCTGGCCAGGTTCGACATCGGCGGCCACTGGATCGAGGTGGTCCGCACGCTGGTGACCAATGCGCTGGACACCCCACTGTTGCCCGCCGGCGACGTCAGCGCCGGCGCCGGCAACGCGTTCGGTTTCGGCGGCGGTACGTTTCGCCTCGGCGACGTCGACCGGCCGATCGTGGAGATGCAGTTCCATCTGCCGGTCCGCGGCTTCCGGCGCGCGCATCTCTCCCAGGCGCTCGAGGCGCACGGTTACGAACCGGCGCTCGCCGACGGAGCCGGCGAAATCAACGGTTTCCTGAACGGCTACATCGACGTCGTCGCCCGTGCCGGTGGGCGCTGGTACGTGATCGACTACAAGTCCAACTGGCTCGGCAACGACCTGGCCGCCTACTCGCCCACGGCGATCGAGCGCGCCATGGCACGCCACGGCTACCACCTCCAGTACCTGCTGTACCTCACCGCGCTGCACCGCCTGCTGCGGCTGCGCGTGCCCGACTACGACTACGACCGCCACGTGGGCGGCGCGCTCTATCTTTTCCTGCGCGGCATGCGACCCGCCGTGCCCGGCAGCGGCGTCTTCCGGGATCGTCCGTCGCGCGCCTGCATCGAGACGATTGACGCCTGTTTCCGAGGCGACGGATCGTGACGGCCGCGGACCAACTCAGGGTGCTCGCCGAAGCGCGCGTGCTCGCCGACATCGACCGCTTCTTCGCCCTGTCGCTGGAACACCTGGGCGCCGGCCCGGAGGTGGTGCTGGCGGCGGCGGCGGTGAGCGCCATGCACCGCGCCGGCCACACCTGCCTGCCGCTTGCCGAGGCCGGCAAGCCGCTCGCGGACATCGTCGAGCGGCCATCGGAACAGGGCGAGGTGGTGCCGGAGCAGGCGAGAGCGATCCGCCTGCCGGCGCAAGCTCCCTGGCGCGATGCGCTCGAGGCCAGCCCGGTGGTAGCGACCGGCGGCACTGACGGCTCGCCGTTGCCGGCGGGGGTGGACCGCGACCGCCCGATTCTTCCGTTGGGCAACTGCCCGCCATTGCCGTTGGTCCTGGACCACGACCGCCTGTACCTGCACCGACTGTTTGCAGCCGAGTCGGGGCTTGCAGCGCGCATGCGCACCCTGGCCGGGGAGGCGATCCGACGCGACCTCGGCGATTCTTTGACCCGCGTGTTCGGCGCCGGCGCGGACCGGGAAACCATCGCCGCGGCAACCGCCGCCGTCGAACGCCGGCTGTGCATCGTCACCGGCGGGCCCGGCACCGGCAAGACCACGCTGGCGGCAGGCCTGATCGCACTGCTCGCGGATCTCGGCATCGCCGCGGCACACCGCATTGGACTGGTGACGCCGACCGGCAAGGCGGCGGCGCGGCTGCAGGAGGCGGTCACCACCCAACTCGACGAGCGCGACCTGCGAGCGAAGGTGCCCGCGCTTGCCGGCTTCGCGCCCGCGGCCGGCACCATCCACCGGCTGCTGATGAGGCCCGCTCTGCGCCTGGACGCGCTGGTGGTGGACGAGTGCTCGATGGTCGACCTGCCGCTGATGAACCGGCTGATCGCCGCGCTGCCGGATGGCTGCCGCCTCATCCTGCTCGGCGACACCGATCAGCTCTCCTCCGTGGAACCCGGCTCCGTGTTCAGCGACCTGTGCGCCGCAGGCGGCGGTTCGCCACTGGCGGCGTGCACCGTGCGCCTGACCCGGAGCCACCGTTTCGCGGCCGACCGCGGCATCGGTCTGTTGGCCGCCGCGGTCGTCGGCGGCGACGCGGAAGCGGCGCTGGCCACCCTCGACGACGCCGACGAGGCTCAGACCGACCGGCAGCCACTGTCGGACGCCGCCGAGTTCGAGCAATTCGCCGCGGTCTGCGCCGTCGAGTGGCACCAACACATCGACATGCTGCGCACGGCTACGGCAGCGCCGACGACAACGACAGTGCCACCCGCGTTCCCGGCGCGCCGCGTCCTGTGCGCCCACCGCCGCGGACCATTCGGCGTTGGCCGCTTCAACCGCCTCGTCGAACGCGGCCTGCGCGCCCGCGGCGTGATCGACCGCGAGGAGTTCTACGTCGGCCGGCCGATCATTGTGACCCGCAACGACCGCCAGACCGGCCTCTCCAACGGCGACACGGGCGTCGTCGTGGCGGCCGCAGAGCAACGCCGCCAGGTGTGGTTCCCGGACCTGGACCGCGGTGCCGGGCGATTCCTGGTGGCGCCGTCGCGGCTGCCCGAGCACGAGAGCTTCTTCGCCCTCACCGTGCACCGCGCGCAAGGCTCCGAATACGACGAGGTGGTGTTCGTTCCCGGTGACCCGGAGTCGCGCGTGTGCACCCGCGAGCTGTTCTACACGGCGGTTACGCGGGCGCGGCGCAAGGTAACCGTACTCTCGGGTGCGGACGCCGTGCGTGCCACGGTGCAGCGCACGACATCACGCTCGTCAGGGCTGTCGGACCGGCTGGCCGCCGGCCCTCCCCATGACTCCAGGTCCTCTTCGCCCACGCGGTAGGCCTGACGTAGAAATCCTCTCCAAGATGGGCCAGAAAGGGCTCCACGTCAGCATCCGTCAAGGCCACCACCAAGTCTACGTCCATGGTCGCTCGAGGCTCACCGCTCACCGAACTCGCCAGGGATCCGCCAACCAGATACCGGACTCCGCACCGCTCCAACGCGGACGCTACCTGAAGAGCCACCTGAAGCGGCTCCGCCGGCGCCATCAGGAATCGAGCAAGTCGGCGGCCTCGGGGTATGCGCGAACCGCGAGGCGAGGGCCGAGCTTGAGCAGGGCGAGGCGCAACTGGCACTCGGGCTCGGAGGCGTGCGGGTGACGCTTCCGGATACCGGCCAGTGCCAATTCCTGAGCGGCACGGCTCAGGCCATCCACAGCACGCGCCTTCTCCAGCGGTGACATTCGCCGCCACAGGGCGATCTGCAACCGCTCCACCTCCGGCAACGAATCGCGGCTCAGCATCCCGTGCTCTCTGCGGCTCGCAGCGCCCTTCTCAGTCATTGATTTCATGTTACCGGCTCCAGCCATGGGGCGAGCAAGCGTCGCGGACCGGCTGCAGCGCGGTGACGGCACGACCGGCGGCGGCGTCCGCGGGGCCGGTCACCGACCGCGCCCTCCGGTCACTCGACCGAACTCTCTGCGAGGCCGAACCGCTCGCGCAGTCCGTCGAGCGAGAACTCCTCGCCGCGCACGAAGTCGATCATCTCCTGCTCGCGCGCCACCACGTCGGCCGCCGCCTTCGGCAGGTCGGGGGCGATCTCCAGCGGAATGTTCACCACGCCGTTGGCGTCGCCGTGGATCAGGTCGCCGGGCACCACCTCCACCTCGCTCACCGCCACGGGTACGTTCACGTCGACTACCTGGAAGCGGCCGTGGGCGGGCGTCATGCCCGGCGCGAAGTAGTGGAAGCCCAGCCCCCGCACGCCGTCCAGGTCGCGAATGCCGCCGTCGGTGACCAGGCCGATGGCGCCGAGCGCGTGGGCGGTGTTGGCCATCACGTCGCCGCAGTGGCAGGCGTGCGAATTGCGCGGCGAGATGTCCTTGAACACCAGCACCGCCGGCTTCGGCGCCGCGGCGACCGCCTCCCACAGGCGCAGCATCGGCGCCCGGCTCAGCTCCCGCGACGGGGTCATCGAGTCGACCGTGGCGGTAACCGCGTAGCCGAGCATCACGCCGAGGTTCGGGAACTGGCAGCGGATGTTCCAGCCCATGAACCCCTCCGAGTCGCGCCGCACCTCGAACGGCTCGATGGCGTTGCAGATGGTGGGCGTGTCGATCTCCCTGAGGGCCTCGAACTGCTGCGGGGTAAGCATGGCCGGCAGCATGCCCTACCGCGGCACCAGCGCCAAGCCCGCATCAGCCCGCTCGCGGCCGCCCGATTCAGACGACCGGCCGCCTGCCGCTGATCGGCCTCAGGATCCGCACATCCGTGCTCAGGCACATCCGGCTTCGCTCGCGCACCGCCGCGTACCCGTCCGCCCATATTCGTTTCAGTTCGGGATCGGAGGGTTCCGGGGAAGCATCCCGCGTCTGTTCCCAATGCGCCATGTCATCGTACCGCGTCATCATGTAGATGCGTTTCTCGGGCGCGATGATCGACATCCACTGTCCCAGCGGCATGTGCCGCAGGCCCGTCTCGGCCCAGTGCCACCAGCGTTCCTCAGACAGGTACACCAACCGGTCGACGTCGTTGTCGCGCACCTCGAACGTCCTCACCGTGTAGATCCCCGGACTGCCCGACCCATCGTCCTTCGTCGGATGCCGCCGCGTCAGAAGCCGCATGGCGATCACGCTGGTGTCCCTGACCAACGCGGCGCGTGCCGTGGAAGCGTCTGAACTCCTGTCCCAGCCGCGAGTTGCCTGCCAATGGGCGAGGCTGTCGTAGCGGGTCATCGCCAGGATCCGCTCCGGACCGCCCAGGACGACCGTCCACATCCCAATGGGTCTTGCCCCTTGCTTCTCCAGATCCGGCCAGAGTCGCTCCTCGCTGATTTTGACGAACTCGGCGTGATCCCTCCGCTCTACCTGAAAGCTCCGCAGGGTAAAGATCATGGCGCCGATAACTATGCCATAATCCGGCAGCGGGTGTGGCGCGGCGGAACACCCGGCACGCCCGCGGAGGAGACGACATCATGTTGCCGAGGATCGAAGACCTGAGAGTGGTGCTGGAGCACGTGGTTGCGGACCGCGACGAGCGCGGCTACGAGGTGGAGGGCTTCCGCGAACGGATCGCGGCGGCCCCGGACAGCTACGACGCGCTGGCCGCCCTGCACGGCGAGCTGGACGCCGCGCCGCGGCGCGCGGACTGGCCCTACGTGGAGCCGGAGGAGCTGGACGCGATCTGGGCCGAGTGCCCCGACCTGCCCGCCGACCCGGTGCGGCCGGTCGACCTGGACGACGCGCGGCGGCGCGCCGCGGCGGGTTTTCTCGGCTCGGTGTGCGGCTGCGTGCTCGGCAAGCCGGTCGAGGTGCGCACCACCATGGCGAAGCTGCGCGCCGCCGCCGAGGCGGCCGGCGAGTGGCCGATCCGCGACTACCTGTCCGAGGCCATGCTGGACGCGCTCGGCGACCGCCACCGGAGCTGGCCGGAGTCGGTGCGCGAACACATCCGCTTCGTGGCGCGCGACGACGACATCAACTACACGGTGCTCGGCATGCTGATCCTGGAGCAGCACGGCATCGCGTTCACGCGCGCCGACGTGATGCAGATGTGGCTGGCCAACCTGCCGCTCGGCTACACGTTCGGGCCGGAGCGGATGCTGCTGACCCGCGCCTCGGCGGTGGGCATCGCGGCACGCCTGCACGCCCGCCGCGGCCTGGCCGGGATCGGCGACGACCCGGAGCCGGTGCTGGCCGACCTGGTGGCGAGCTGGAACCCGGGCGACGAGCTGTGCGGGGCGCAGATCCGCGCCGACGCCTACGGCTACGCATGCGCCGGTCGCCCGCGGCTGGCCGCCACCCTGGCGTGGCGCGACGCCGGCTGGACCCACCGCGCCACCGGCGTGTATGCCACCATGTTCACCGCCGCCGCCATCGCCGGCGCCTTCGTGATCGACGATCCGCTGGAGCTGTGCCGCATGGCGCTGCGCTGCGTGCCCCGTAACAGCCGCTTCCGGGAGCGGGTCGGCGACTGCCTGGAGCAGGTGGCCGCGGCGAGCGACTGGCACGACGGCTACCGGCGCATCCACGACCGTTACGGCTGCTACGGCCACTGCCAGATCTACCAGGAGACCGGAACCCTCATCAACACGCTGCGCTTCGCGGCCGGCGTCGAGGAGGGCATCTGCATGCAGGTGAGCCAGGGCAACGACACCGACAGCTACGGCGCCACCTGCGGCTCGCTGCTCGGCGTGCTGCACGGCCGCCCGCCGGAAGCGCGCTGGCTGGCGCCGTTCAACGACGAGATCCGCACCACCGTGGCCGGCCTGTACGAGTCCTCCCTGGCCAAGGTGGCCGACCGCATGGGCCGCCTCCCCGGTCTGGCCGCGGCCCAAATTGACGATGGCTGATACGCGGCCCACTTGATTCGGCAGAATTCGACGTTATGATCCACTCGTGAAACGGCAACTCCGCGCGGACGACAGAAGCAAGCGTGAGATGGCGCCCGGCGGCCGGATGCGATCGGGCGCGGCCAACGGCTGTTGCCCCAAAGAGCCTCCCTGCAGTACGCTTGAACGTACACTTGGAGGGACCACACATGGCACAGCTACCGGATATCATTCCGGTCCGGGATCTGAGGCAAGCAACCGCTGCGGTCTTGCACCGGGTACAGTCTTCCGGCAAGCCGGTCGTGATCACCCAGCGAGGCCGGTCGGCGGCGGTGATGCTGAGCTTGGACGCGTACGAACGGAGCGAGCGGGAGCGCGAAGTGCTACGACTCCTGGTACGTGGCGAACAGGAGATCAGCGCCGGGATCGGGCACGATCTGGATGATGTCCTCGCCGAAGCGGATGCGATACTTGCGCGCGATGGTTCGTGAGAGTCCGGTTCACCCCAGCCGGACGTACCCAGTTCCTGGAAGCCATTGCGTACATTCGGCGCGAGAATCCCTCGGCCGCTGACCGGTTCCGCGCCCGGGCGGAGGAGATCCTTCGCAGACTGCAACGCTTCCCACACTCGGGCCGCATCGTGCCGGAGTTTCCGGACCTGCCCTATCGTGAAATCATCGTACGACCCTACCGGTTCTTCTACCGGGTGAGAGACCCCGTCGTATGGGTTGTGGCAGTGTGGCATGGCGCGCAGATACCGGACGACCCGGACGCGTAAAGGGAGGGGGCTCCGCTTCGGTGGACAGCCTCGGCGACACGAGACGCCGGATCAATCGGCGCGGCGCTGCACCGTCACAAGAGCGTCCGCAGGCGCGAGCGGCACCGTGCTGGCGGCTCCGTCCGGCCACACCACGGCCAAGGTCAGCGGGCGCTCGCCCGCCGGAAAGCCGAAGTGTGCGCGCGGCGGGTCGCTTGACAGGTAACCGCTGCTGACGCGCGTTTCGCGCCAGTAGGTGCGCTGGTCGGTGGTCAGCGCCAGGCGCGCGCCGACCGCGAACGGGTTGGCCGTCCCAGGCCAGGCGAGGTCCACCTGCAGGCTCGCACCGCCGCACACCTGGTTCTCGAAAAGGACGGCGGGCGCCTGGAAGTTGTTGACCACGGCATCCAGGTCACCGTCCAGGTCCAGGTCGGCCAGCGCCATGCCGCGGCCGCTCTCGGTGGCGCCCAGGCCCCACTCCGGCACGGGGACGAACACCCCCGCGCCGTCGTTGCGCAGCGCCTGGTTCTCCTCCACCAGCTCCGCCCCCGGCAGGTGTCCGAACGCCTCCCCCACCATGCCGTTCACCGTGTACAGGTCCAGGTCGCCGTCGTTGTCGAGATCGCCGAACTGGACCGACCAGCTCCAGCCGGTGGCGTCCACGCCGGCGCTTGCCGCGCGGTTCTCATACTCGCCGTCGGCGCCCCGCACCTGCAGCGTGTTGGCGTAGATCTGTTCGCGATCGGTGGCGGCGGCATCGGCCGGCAGCACCGGCGCCCATGCGGCGTCCACCTCGGGGCTCGACGCGTACGGCTTCATGTCCGCGGCGAACAGCTCGAAACGGCCATCGTTGTCGATGTCGCCCTCGGCGAACGCCATCGTGTTGTAGGTGGTCTGCCGGAACGGCTCGGCCGCAACCCAGCGCCTTGGACGGTTGAGGTAGACGTAGTCCGGCACCTCGTAGTCGTTGCCGACCACGATGTCGCGGCGGCCGTCGCCATCGAGATCGGGCAGCGCGATCGCCAGCGCCATCGCACCGCCCGACATGCGCAGGTGCCGGAACAGCAGGTTGCCGGGCTGAAACGCGTCGCGCGGTTCGCGAGCGCCCAGGTTCTCGTAGTAGTACACGCCGCGCAACCGGGTCCGGGTGTCGGGGTCGGCGTCGTCCATCCGGCTGAGGAACAGCGCGCGGCGCTCGATCTCGTCGAGCTCCTCGTCGTAGGTGCCGCCCACGAGGTCCAGGTCGCCGTCGCCGTCCAGGTCCGCCCACGCCATGGTGTGGATCGGGAAGCGGGCGGTGAAACGGCCCTCCTCGACCGGTGCGAAGGTGCGGGCGGCGCCAGCTCCGCGCAGCCAGATCGGCTGCCCGTCGCGGACCGTCGCCACCAGGTCGAGGAAGCCGTCGCCATCCACGTCCACGGCGTTGACGGCGCGGGTCTGCCGTGTGTCCAGCACCGCGCGCTCGAACCGGATTCCCGGTCCCACGTTCCAGAGCACGGTCAACGGCGCGGCGAGACCGGCCAGCGCGATGTCGATGGCGCCGTTGCCGTCGATGTCGGCGAGCGCCACACCGGCGCCGTTGCTGTCGAACGGCTGCCGCGGATGGTTCGCCCGGGTCTGGTGCGGGAGTTCATGGCGGATGAATCGGCCGGAGCACGCGGACGGTTCGCGCAGCGGCGTGGCACGTACCACGGCGGCCACTGCTTCGACAGCGCCTGCAACGGAGCGGTCCGGCCCGGTGTCCGCTGCCTGGGCGGCGCCCATCGCTGCGCAGGCCCACAACCATACCGCCGTCGCTCCGAGCCGGACACGCCGCCGGTTCCATGCCGAACTTCGACGATGCGGACGGCTGAAGCCGTCCTCGCCGGACGACGGTAGGGGCGGTTCGGAGGGTTGCGCGCTCACTACCGTAGCCTAAGACACCGGCGCAATCGCTTCCAAGCGACTCGCGGTCATCGGGAGGCGGCGCCCGCGGCACGCGCGCGGCAGTCGCGAAGCGCGCGGATTCGAGCCGTCACGCACGGTCGGATCGCCGCCGCCGCTCAGCCGCGCGACCCGCTCCCTCGGCTGCCCACCGAACGGCTCGGTTGCCAACCCGAGAAGCAGCATCTAAGGTGTCGCAGGCCCGATGCCGTGCAAGCCTACGTGATCCGCCGCATCCTGCTGCTCATCCCGACGTTCATCATTCTCACCATGCTGGTGTTCCTGTCGGTGCGGCTGATTCCCGGCGACGTAGTGGACGCCACCATGGCACAACTCGAGTTCGACGTGCAGGACATCGACCGCGAGCAGGTGGAGCGCATGCTCGGCCTGGACAAGCCGATCTACGTGCAGTACCTCAACTGGGTCGGGGGCATCGTGCTGGAGGGCACGCTCGGCGACTCGTTCATGGGAGCGTTCAAGGTGGAGGAGCGAATCGCCGGGCGGTTCCGGGTCACCCTCGAGCTGGGCCTGATCTCGATCTTCATCGCGCTGATCATCGCCATCCCGGTCGGCATCTACTCCGCGGTGCGCCAGGACACTGCCGGCGACTACGCGGGACGAACGCTGGCGGTGCTGGGACTGGCCACCCCCAACTTCTGGCTGGCCACCATCGTGCTGATCTACCCGGCGATCTGGTGGGCGTGGGCGCCGCCGACCGACCTGGTCTACTTTCTGGACCACCCGCTCAAGAACATCTGGCTGTACACCATTCCGGGCCTGATCCTGGGCACGGCGATGTCGGCCGGCACCATGCGCATCATGCGCACCATGATGCTGGAGGTGCTGCGCCAGGACTACATCCGCACCGCCTGGTCGAAGGGCCTGCGCGAGCGCATGATCATCCTGCGCCACGTGATCCGCAACGCGCTCATCCCGGTGGTCACCGTGATCGGCCTGCAGGTGCCGATCATCATCGGCGGCTCGGTAATCATCGAGAACCTGTTCGCGCTGCCCGGCCTCGGGCGGCTGGCGGTAAACGCCCTCATCGACCGCGACTACCCGGTGGTGTCCGGGGTGAACCTGATCTTCGCGTCGCTGGTCCTGGCGCTCAACCTGGTCGTGGACATCCTGTACGCGTTTCTGGACCCGCGCGTGCAGCACGGGTAGCAGGCATGGCGACGGAATCGGCGGCGCCCCGGCCCACGGAGGTCCCCGTCAAGCGAAGCTTTACCCGCGACCTGCTGGTGCGCCTGTTTCGCGAGCGGCCGCTGGGCGCGTGGTGCGGCGTGGTGGTGCTGGTCCTGTGCGTGATGGCGGTGTTCGCCGACCGGCTGGCGCCGTTCCCGTTCAGCGAGATCCACCTGATCGACCGGCTGTCCGGCTCCACCACCACCTACCTGCTGGGCACCGACCAGTTGGGCCGCGACTTGCTCAGCCGGCTGATCCACGGCGCGCGCTTGTCGCTCGGGGTGGGCATCGCCGCCACCTCGGTGAGCCTCCTGGTGTCGCTGCTGGTCGGCGGCGTCGGCGGCTTCGTGGGCGGCAAGCTGGACATCGTCATCCAGCGCTTCGTGGATGCCTGGCTGTCGTTCCCGGGGCTGCTGCTGCTGCTCACCATCCTGTCGACGTTCGGGCGCGGGGTGCTGCAGATCATCGTCATCCTGGGGATATCGGCCGGCATCGGCAACGCGCGGGTGGTGCGCAGCGCGGTGATCGCGATCAAGGCCAACCCCTACTTCGAGGCGGCGCGCAGCATCGGCAGCCCGCTGAAGCGCACCCTGCTGCGCCACGTGTGGCCCAACATCACCGCGCCGATCATCGTGATCTTCTCGATCACCATCGGCGGCGTGATCATTTCCGAGGCGTCACTGAGCTTCCTCGGCTTCGGCTTGCCGGAGGAGGTGCCGAGCTGGGGCACGATGCTGAGCAAGGAAGGGCGCAAGTACATGGAGGTGTCGCCGCGGCTGGCGATGCTGCCGGGGCTGGCGCTTACTATCGTGGTGTACTGCCTGAACATGCTCGGCGACGCGCTGCGCGACCTGCTCGATCCGCGGCTGCGCGGCGCCGGCGGGGCATCGAGCGGCGGCGGCAGCTACGGCCGGCTCGCCGCCCGCGACGCCACCCGCGCCCTGCAGCGCGCCGAACAGCGCCAGCAACGCAGGCGCAACTCCTGACCCCCAATTCGAAGCGAAGCAAATAGAAGAAGGGCGGCCAAGCCATCGCTCGACCGCCCTCCGTCGGTGGCCGCTTCGCACCACGGCCAATACGTGTCGCCCTCGCTCAGAAGCCCATCTCGGCCTTCAGGGCCTGGTCGATCCACAGGCGGGCGAACACCTGATTCTTCTGCCACACGCCCATGTAGAAGTCGCCGTTGAAGCCGCCGACCCACGGCTGGCTGAAGTTGAAGTTCGGCGCAATCGGGCCCCACGTGTACCAGTGCTGCTGCACCAGGTAGTGGTCGGCCTCCTTCACCAGTGCCTTCAGCTCGTCGTAGCTGGTTGCCTCGCGCGCCTGCTTGACCAGGTCGTTGTAGACCGGGTCGTCGTACTGGCCGCGGTTCCACTTCGCCCCCGGCTCCTGCCACTGCAGCGAGTCGAGCGGGAAGTAGGGCGTGCCGGAGATCGCCGGAGACAGCCCGAACAACTGGCCGTTGTCGAGCCGGCTGACGAACTCGGCGCCGTCCACCGCATCGACCACCACCTCCACGCCGATCGCCTTCCAGTATTCGACCGCAACCGCCGGGTAGTCCTGCAGCGGCCCGGTGCTCGACTGCTGCAGCGGTACCGTGAACCGCACGCCGTCGTCACCGCGCGGATAGCCGGCCGCGTCCAGGAGCGCCTCCGCCCCTTCCGGATCGTAGCTGTATGCGTGCTGCAACTCCGGCGACCAATCCTCGTACGGGATCACGTAGTCCTTCAACGCCCGGCCGACCACGCCCTGCGGCGTCGCCAGCGCCTTGCCCTTGTAGAGGGTTGCGGCGATGGTCTCGTTGTCGAGCGCCATCTGCATCGCCTGCCGCACGCGGATGTCGTCAAACGGCTTGTCCTGCACGTACATGGCGAACACCTGGTTGGAGCGGAAGTAGTACGAGTTGGCGCGCAACTCCGGGTTGGTGCGCAGCAGGCTGTCCGCCTCGTCGATGGTGCTCAGGTGGGTCGACATGTTGTGGCCGATGTAGTCGATGCGGCCGGCGCGCAGCGCGGCGATGTAGGTCGCCGACTCCGGCATGATCAGCACCTTGACCTCGTCGACGTAGGGAAGCTGATTGTCGGGATATTTCTCGTCGTGCCCCCAGTAGTCGGGGTTCTTGTGGAAGGTGAGCGACTCCGCCTCTACCCAGTCCACCAGCATGAACGGTCCGGTACCCACCAGCGTGCGCCAGTCGGCCACGTCGCCGTTCGCCTCGATCACTTCCGGCGGCAGAATGAAGCCGAAGTTGTCGTCGATCAGCACCTTCAACGCGTCCAGCGGCGGCGTGTCGATCTCGATATACACCGTGTCGTCGCTGATCGCCTCCAGTCTCGTGAAGTTGAGTTGCGGCATGCGGCTGGTATTCGGCGGCGGCTCCTCGAACGGACCGGTGCCGCTGAGCCGCTGGAAGTTGAATACGATGTCCCTCGCCGTCAGCTTGCGCCCGTTCATCGGCGCCTTGTCATGCCAGTGCGCGTTCTCGCGCACGGTGAAGATGAACGTGCTTGGGTCCGGCTGCTCCCAACTCTGCGCCAGCGCCCCGCCGTAGTGGGTGATGTCCAGGTACTCGGTCGACAGCGGGTTGATGCTGCGGTCGATGCCCCAGTTGGCGATGCCGAGCTTCTCGACCACGCCGGAATTGGCGTAGCCGGCGCTCAGGCCGCCTACCGACTGGTCGGTGTTGGCAATGTCGCGGTCGTTGGCGGCGGTCAGCGTGCCGCCGTACTGCGGCGCCGGCACCTCCATGCCGGTGGTCGGGTCGATCACCATCTCCCGCTCCATGGTGGCCGCGGCCGGCTCTTCTTCCGCGGCCGCCGCCCACGCGCCGGCAGCGGCCAGCGCCAGGCCGAGCAGCACCATGGCCGCCCGGCCGCACAGGCACGGACCGGATTGTGTACGAATCTTCATTCCATCCTCCTCGTGTGGATGTGTGATTCGCACACCCTAATCCGCGGCCGTCCGGCCGTCAAACCGGCGCCGCGGGCGGGCCGGGTGACGCCGGACGGAGCATCAGCCGCGGTCGATCCAGAGGCGGGCGAACACCGCGTTGGTCTGGCCGTTGCCGAGGAAGGTGTCGCCGCTGAACCCCCGCACCCAGGGCTGAGCGACGTTGAAGGAAGGCGCACTCGGCCCCCAGGTGTACCAGTGCTGCCCGATCAGCCGGTAGTCGGCCTGGCGGACCGCCTCCTTGCGCTCATCGAGCGTGACGGCGGCGCGGGCCTTCGCCAGCCACTCGTTGTACACCGGGTCATCCACCTGGCCGCGGTTCCAGCGGTGCCCCGGCTCCTGCCACTGCAGCGCGCCGAGCGGGTCGGACGACGTGCCCAACACGGCGGGCGACAGGCCGTGCAGCCGCCCGGCGCCGAGCAGGGCGACCCAGCGCCGGCCGGGTACGACATTGACCTCCACCCGCACTCCGACCGCGCGCCAGTGCTCCAGCGCCATCCGCTGGTATTCGCCGATTTCATCCCACGCCGGCCACTGCAAGGGGACCGTGAACCGCACGCCGTCGGCGCCGCGCGGGTAGCCCGCCTCGTCGAGCAGCGCCTCCGCCGCGGCCGGATCGTAGCCGTAGGCGCGCTGCAGATCGGCCGGCCACTGTTCATAGGGCACGATGTAGCCGGACAGCGAGCGTCCGATCACCCCCTGCGGGGTGGTCAGCGCGTGTCCCTGGTAGACGGTCGCGGCAATCGTTTCGTTGTCCAGCGCCATCTGCATGGCGCGGCGCACGCGGACGTCGTCGAACGGCTCATCCTGCACGTACATCGCGAACACCTGGTCGGAGCGGACGTGGTGGCGGTGCGCCTGCAACTCGGGATTGGTGCGCAGCAGGTCCGCCGCCTCGTCGAACCACTGCAGCGCCGTCGCCACGTTGGCGCCGGCGTAGTCCACGCGGCCGGCGCGCAGCGCAGCGAGCCGGGTGGCCGGCTCCGGCATGACCACGATCCTGATCTCGTCGACGTAGGGCAGCCGGTGTTCGGGATACTTCTCGTCGGTGCCCCAGTACGCTGGATTGCGCCGGTAGCTGAGCGATTCGCCCGCGACCCACTCGCTGAGGATGAACGGGCCGGTGCCGACAAGGTTGCGCCAGTCGGCCACGTCCCCCGCCGCCGCGATCACCTCCGGCGGCAGGATGAAGCCGTATGCGTCGTCCAGAAGGATCGGCAGCGCTTCGGGGTGTGGCTCCGCCAATTCGACGTGGACCTCGTTGCCGCGCGCCTCCAGGGTCGTGAACGCGAGCTGCCGGATGCGGCCGGTGTTGGGCGGCGGCTCGTCGAACGGACCGGTGCCGGTCAGCCGCTGGAAGTTGAACACCACGTCCTCGGCGGTGAGTGGACGGCCGTGCATCGGCTCCTTGTCGTGCCAGGTCACGCCGTCACGGATGGAGAACCGGTAGGTGGTGCCGTCGACCACCTCCCAGTACTGCGCCAGTGCGCCGGTGTAGTGGGCAACGTCGAGATAGGGGGTGGCCAGCGGATTGATACCGCGGTCGATGGCCCAGTTGCCGATACCCAGCTTCTCCACCACGCCCGAGTTGGCCGCGCCGGCCGCCGCGCCGCCGATCGCCTGGTCGGTGTTGGGCATCTCGGCGGCGCTGGCGGCGGTCAGCGTACCGCCGTAGCGCGGCGCCGGCACCTCGCGGCCGGTAGCCGGGTCGATCACCATGGCCGGCACCGGCGCGCTGCCCGCGCTTCCCTCGCCGGCCGCCGAAGCGCCGCACACCGCGAGCGCCACGCCAGCCACGACCGCCACAAACGCCGGTCGCGCTCTGATTGCCATCGATGGGCACCACCTTGCTCTCGGGAATTCCCATGCCGCCCGGCACGGACTCCGGCACCCTATCGAGGCGCCGTACCGCGGTCAAGAATCGGTACCGCCCACCACCGCCGTGGGTTACCGAACATACCGTCGGGTGAGTGTCCCCCGGGGATGGACGGCGACCGGCGCGTCGAGAGGTCAGGTCAGCAGGCAAGCGGTTGCGCCGGCTCCGGCGGCCCGCCAATCGGAGCTGCCCGTCAGGTCCGGGCTCGGGCTACACCGGGTTCGCGGGCGCCTCCGCCTCCGGGACCCAGTTGCCGGCCACGTAGACGGGGCGGTACAAGGAGCGGCGCTTGGGCGGCATGTCGGCGAGCACCGCGGCCGGCGGGTCCCAGTTGTGCCACTTGGCGTGGATGGAGTTGTAGCAATTGAATACGGCAACGCGCGGGCGGTCGGGGTTGCGCCACGGCTGGCCGCTGTGGGTCAGCGCCTCGGTGAACATCAGCACCGAGCCGGCCGGGCACGCACAGGTCTCCCACAGGGACGAGTCGGCGGTGAAGATCTCTTCCGGCGCCGGGTAGGCGGCCTTGTGGCTGCCGGACAGCAGCAGCGTGCCGCCGTCGTCGCGCCCCACCTCGTTCAGCTCCCACACGACGCGGGTCATGCCGGCGTAGGCATGCCCGGGGAACGCCTGGTAGTGGTGGCAGTCGCCGGGCAGACGCATCATGCCGTTGCCGTTATGGGGCGAGAACGTACCGTCGCCCTGGGCGCCGCGCCGGCCGCCGCCGGACCGGCGTACCGTGACGAAACTGTGCTCCTGGCGGAAGCCGTAGCCGGCGTCGTTCTCCAGCGACCCGCCGCCGCCGTCGGTGAACGGACGGTAGATGAACTCCTGCGCGAACCCAATCACCACCGGGTGGTCGGTCAGCCGCTGCAGCGGGCCGCCCACCGAAGAGCGCCGGTGCTCCGGGATCGACTCCGGCGCCGCCGCCAGCCGCAGCACGAACTCGCGCATCTCCTCGATCTCGGCGGCGTCCAGCACGCCGGGAATCGCCAGCCAGCCCTTGGTGTCGAAGTGGTACTTCTGCGCCGCCGTCAGCGGCACCACCGGGCGGCCCTCCGCATCGGTGGCCGCGAAACGCGCCGCGTCGGTCATCATCGGCGCACCCATGTCCTTGTCCAGCACGAACGCCCGCTGCGCCCCCTCGGCCAGCCGCTCGCGCGCCGATCTGCGTTCCATCATGCCTCCAAGTGTAGTAACCACGCCACCACTTCGCCAGAGCCCGCAGCCTGCCGCGCATCTCCCGTAAGGTTGACAATCTTCTCCACCACCGTTACCATTCGGAGCGCCATGGCAGGCACCCGGCAACGAGGCAGGCTGATCCGGCGCTACCTCGCCGAGAGGATCGACTCCGGTTCGCAAGACGTTGTTCGGGAGACAACGCGCGAGTTCGGTATTTCCCGTCAAGCGGTCAACAAGCACATACGCCGCTTGGTAGACGATGGGCACGTAGAGGTGCGGGGAGCCAGTCGGAGCCGCCGCTACTCGCTGTCGATCATTGATCGCCAGACCACGGCATTGAGCCTTGGCAAGCAGCTCAATGAAAACCTGGTGTGGCGACGTCAGGTCGCACCTCTCCTTCCTGACCTCGCCACAAACGCGATCGACATCTGGGCTTACAGCTTCCAGGAAATGCTGAACAACGCGATCGATCACTCGTCAGGCACGAACGTCGCCGTCGACATCGAGCGCACAACTACATCTACGGAGATGACGATTCTGGATGACGGATACGGGATCTTCAGGAAGATCAAGGAAGCCCTGGAACTTGAAGACGAACGCCACGCGGTATTCGAATTGACCAAGGGCAAGTTGACGACCGATCCCGACAACCACACCGGCGAAGGCATATTCTTCACGTCTCGAATGTTCGATGAATTCTCCATCGACTCCGGCAGCGTGTACCTGTCTCACCGGAGCCCGACAGAAGAGTACTGGGTGTTCGACAACGACGAATTCGTCACCGGCACTCGGGTACGCATGAAATTGTCGAATGATACCGCCAGAACCTCGAAAGAAGTATTCGACGCATTCACGGGAGACGACGACTACGCGTTCACCAAGACGGTGGTCCCGGTCGATCTGGCGAGATACGGCAACGATGCGTTGATTTCGCGTTCACAGGCGAGACGTGTCCTGGCGCGCCTCGACCGGTTCAACACTGTTGTGCTCAACTTCAAGAACGTCGACCGGGTGGGTCAGGGCTTCGCCGACCAGGTGTTCCGGGTATTCGCACGCGCCCATCCCGAAATCGCGCTCATTCCCATCAACGCCGATCCGCAGGTCATGTCGATGATCAAACGGGCCAACTCCCGCATCTGGTAGCCGCCCTCCCCCGCCCGCTACAGCGTCGACCGCGCGAACGGCACTGGCCGGCTGCTAGCGGGGCGGTGCGCCGCCGTAGCGGAGGCCGGTGGGGACGACGTCGGTTTCGCGGCCGGCGCGGATGGCGAGGGCGGCGTCGAACGTGCTCCAGAAGTCGTGG
This sequence comes from Spirochaetia bacterium, assembly GCA_965208575.1. Taxonomy (GTDB): domain Bacteria; phylum Spirochaetota; class Spirochaetia; order SZUA-6; family Bin103; genus Bin103. The sequence goes on from CBDBOV010000006.1 coordinate 746,551, forward strand.
TCCGGCGTGTAGCCGAGCAGCTCGCGCACCTTGGTGTGGTCGAACTCGAAGTAGTTGGGCGACGGCATGCGCACGTCGGCGTAGCCGACCCCGAGGCGCTCGGCCAGGGCCGGCACCAGCTCCTCCCACACGGTGAGCAGGCCGCCCACCGTGAACGCCTCGCCCACGGCGGCGTCGGCGTCCAGTGCCAGCGCCAGCCCCTTGGCGATGTCGCGCACGTCGGCCCACTCCTGCTTGAAGGTGCGCCGGTCGGGACAGCGGCTGATCAGCAGGCGCTTGCCCGCATCCCAGGCCGTATCGAGCTCGCGAAGGGCATCGCGTGCCGCCGGCGACGGATCGGCCTGCGCCCGCAGCCGCTCGCGCGTCCCGCGCAGGCTCCAGTGCAGCGGAATGCCCTCCTCGTCGAGCAGCTCGCTCGGCTCGAGCACCGTGGTGAAGCGGCACACCACGGTTGGCACCCCGTACTGGTAGTGGTAGTTCATGCACAGCTCCTCGCCGATCCACTTGGTCAGAAAGTAGGGCATCAGCTTGCTGTGGCTCACCTCGTCCTCGCGGATCGGGCGCTCGAACAGGCGCCCGTCATCCTCCGTGCGCCAGTACACCGCCTCCGTGCAGGCGTACACCAGGCGGTGCAGGTGCGGCGCGTGGGCGCGGATCGCCTCCAGCACGTGGATGGTTCCGAGCCCGTTGATCTGCAGGTACTCGACGTTGTCGTGCGGCGAGGCGAACGCGGCGGCGATGTGGTACACGGCGTCCACCCCCTTGACCGCCCGCTGCACGGCGGCGTAGTCGCGCAGGTCGCCCTCCACCAGTTCGACGTTCGCGAAGCCGTCCAGCTTGTGCGCCCGGCTGGCATCGCCCGGGAACACGAAGCCGCGAATCTGGTGCCCCTGCCCGAGCAGCCGGCGCACCAGGTTGCCGCCGATGCGCCCATTGGAACCGGTAACCAGAATCTTCATTGTTCTATGCCTCCACGCGGTAGCCGCCGCCGGCGCGCACGCCGCGCTCGATCAGTTCCGGCTCCAGGTCGAAGCCGGTGCCGGGGGTGTCCGGCACCAGCAGCTTGCCGTCGCGCAGTTCCCAGCCGTCCAGCAGCACGCCCTCGGTGTCGGCCGGCGCCGCCTCCTGCACGGCGAAGTTGGGCACCGACGCCGCGAAGTGGGCGTGCGCGTAGCGCTCGATGATCGAGCCCCAGCAGTGGGGGGCGCAGCGCGCGCCCCACGTCTCGATGCGCGCCGCGGTGGCCTTCCACCAGGTCAGCCCCATGGCGCGAAAGTCGTGCTGCACCACGTCGATGTCTCCCGCCTTCACCATGTCGAAGAACGTGGGCGGCGGCGGCCCCGACTCTCCGTCCGCCACCAGGGTCGCGTAGCCGCGCTCGCGAATGAACTGCTTCAGGTCGGCGTTGAGCGCCGGGTCCTCCCCGAACGGCTCCTCGAACCAGTAGAGGCCGGCATCGGCGCACGCGTCCAGGGTATCCTTGGTGCTGTTCAGGGTGCCGCCGTTATTGGCGTCCACCAGGATCTTGGCGTCCGCGCCGGCCGCCTCGCGCACGGCGTGGATCACCAGCACGTCGCGTTCCAGGCCGGCGGCGGTAGGCATCCAGCGCGCCCCGCGGCCGATCTTGATCTTGAAGTTGCGGTAGCCAAAGCGGTAGCCGGTCGCCACCTCTTCGCGGAAGATCTCGCGGGCCGCCTCGTCGTCGGCATCCAGGTCGTCGATATACACCGAACCGTCGTACAACTCGACCGCACGGTTGCCGCGCGCCCCGAGCAGCCGGTACAGCGGCACCCCTTCCAGCTTCGCGGCGAGGTCCCACAGTGGCAGGTCGATCGCCGCGCCCCCCGCCGGCGATCCGGTCGGCAGCGTGCCGGTCGGCAGCCGAAACAACTCCCCGAGGCGGCGCCCCACCAGCGCCTCGGCGCCATCCCGCTCCAGCCGCGCCCAGCCGACGCCGACCGCGCCGCTCGCGGTGTGCACGCGCACCACCGGGTCCTGCACCACGGTGCCGTGCGCACCGCTGCGGGCGTTGCAGCCGATGTCGCGCGGCCGCGGGCTGTGCAACTCGATGCGTTCGATCCGGCAAATCCGCTCGCGCGAGATGTCGCTCATCCGGTAGCCCTCCCCTGCGTTGCGCGGCAGCGTGCGTCGAAGCACCGCAGAAGCGCAACCCCCGCCTCATAGCGTGGTCGGCGCGACAACGGACTTCGCGCACGATGCGTGGCAGATGATCGGGCGCGGGCAGCGGGCGGCGGTCACCATCTCCGCGTGCCCGCTGAAGCGGCAGTGAGCTGGTCCCGGAAAAACGGACGGTATGGTAGAGTGTATCCAAGGCCACGAGGAGGGCCAGCAAGATGGCGACGAAGAGGCGTCGGTTCACAGCGGAGTTCAAGGCGAAGGTAGTGATGGAGGCGCTGCGGGGAGACCGTACGATCCAGGCGATCGCGGCCAAGCACGAAATACATCCGAACCAGATCAGCAGTTGGAAGCGGCAGGCTCAGACCGGTCTGCGGGACCTGTTCGCCGACGGCCGGAGCCGGCGGCAGAAGGAGCACGATGAGACCATTCACGACCTGCATGCCAAGATCGGGGAGTTGACCGTGGAGCGCGATTTTTTAGCACGCGGGCTCGGGCGCTGAGCCGGGCCGAGCGACGAGAGATGATCGACCGCGAGCACGACCGTCTGAGCATCAGCCGGCAGTGCCGCCTGATCGGGCTGAACCGGTCGACGCTGTACTACCGAGCGGTGGGCGAGAGCGCTGACACGCTCGCGTTGATGCGCCGCATCGACGAACTTTATCTGGAATGTCCGTTCTACGGCAGCCGGCAGATGATGCGCCATCTGGCACGCGAGGGAAAGCGGGTCGGTCGGCACCGGGTGCGGCGGCTGATGCGGCTGTTGGGGCTGGAGGCGATCTACCGCAAGCCACGCACCAGCGTCGCGCACCCGGACCATCGGGTGTATCCGTATCTGCTGCGAGGGCTTACGATTGAGCGCCCGAACCAGGTGTGGTGCGCGGACTTGACCTACATCCCGGTGCAGGGAGGATTTCTGTACCTGGTGGCGATCATGGACTGGGCGAGCCGGCGGGTGTTGGCCTGGCGGCTGTCCAACACGATGGACACCTCCTTCTGCCTGGAGGCGTTGGCGGACGCTCTGGAAGACTTCGGCATTCCCGAGATCTTCAACACCGATCAGGGCAGCCAGTTCACCAGCATCGCGTTCACCGGCCAGTTGGAGGCGACCGGGATACGGTGCTCGATGGACGGGCGCGGTCGTTGTCTGGATAACGTATTCATCGAACGGTTGTGGCGCTCGCTGAAGTACGAGTCGGTATACCTGCACGATTTGGAGGATGGCTTCGAGGCGCAGCGGGTGATCGACGGGTGGATGGCATTCTACAACGAGACCCGACCACACTCGGCGCTCGGCGGGCGTACGCCCGCGGAAGCGTACCGCGACGGGGTGGCGGAACAACAGCAGGAGGTGGCGTAGCGAACAGGAACGGCAGGCGGTTGGCATGGGGTGCAAGGGCATCCGAGGACCAACGGGAGCGCGAGCAGTGGGGACGAAGTATCCACATATCCACAGGCTCGCTCACCCCCTCCCCGGACCCCACCCCCATTACCGCCGCCTGATCATCTCGACCAGGAGGGTGGGTTGACAACGAACGAGATGCACTCTACAATATCCCATCCACTGTCCAACCTATCGGGTCCACGTCAGCAGCGAGAGAATCCCCGTTACAGGAGGTAGAACATCAGGCGCCGCCGGTGACACCGGACGCGGCAGAGGATAGAATCGCAGCCGGGAGCGGAGGGCGTCGGAAGAGGTGTACATGAGCGTAGAGTTGATCGGCATCATCGCGGCTTCCATCGCCCTCGGCACCGCCTGGCTTGCTTCGATACGCAGCCTTCGGCAGGAACTGCGAGAACAACGCAGCGACCTGGCGGCCATGGAGAGCGGCATCCGCGGCGACATGAAGGCCATGGAGAGCGCGATCCGCGGCGACATGAAGGCCATGCGAGGTGAACTTCGTGATGACGACAGCGGACTTCGCGACGACATGAAGGCCATGGAGAGCGGCATCCGCGGCGACATGAAGGTCATGGAGAGCGGCATCCGCGGCGACATGAAGGCCATGGAGAGCGGCATCCGCGGCGACCTGGCGGCCATGGAGAGCGGCATCCGCGACGACATGAAGGCCATGGAGAGCGGCATCCGCGACGACATGAAGGCCATGGAGAGCGGCATCCGCGGCGACATGAAGGCCATGGAGAGCGGCATCCGCGGCGACCTGGCGGCCATGGAGAGCGGCATCCGCGACGACATGAAGGCCATGGAGAGCGGCATCCGCGACGACATGAAGGCCATGGAGAGCGGCATCCGCGGCGACATGAAGGCCATGGAGAGCGGCATCCGCGGCGAGATCAGGGAACTGCGGGAAGAAAACCGCGCCTCCGACGCCGGCCTGCGTGCCGAGATGCACAGCGGCTTCAAGGAACTCGGCGACCGCGTCACCAACGTCGGCGACCGGCTGTCGAAGGTCGAAGGCATCATCGAGGGAATGTTCTGGAGCGGGCGCAACCAGCCGCCGGACAAGCCGCGCGAGGGCGCTGCGTAGCACCGCCGACAGCGATCACGCATTTCGGCCTGCCGCCGGGAATTGTGCCGCAAGCGCTGGCAGTCACCTGGCCCGACGGCACGGCCACCGCGGTGACCGGCGTCCGCGCCGGCACACTCGTCACCGTGGAGCGCGTCGCCACCGGGCGCGGCACGGCTGGTTGAAGCAGCAGCGGACTCGCCCGGTCAGCCGCCGAGTTGCGCAGCCAGGTCGCGGAAGTCGGTGGCGGCCACGTCGAACGACTCGGGTGCGATCGGCTCCGGCACTGCAGCCGGGCCGCGTTCCAGCGGGCGCGGCACCACGGCGGTTTTCAGGCCCAGGGACGCGGCCGCCTGCAGGTCGCCGGCGTGGGCGGCCACCATCATCACTTCGCCCGGCTGCAACCCGAGCAGTTCCACGCCGGTCAGGTAGGTCTTCGGGTCCGGCTTGTAGGCGCGGGCCAACTCGGCGCCCAGAATGCAGTCCCAGGGCAACCCCGCGAAGCGCGCCAGGTTGGTCATCAACGCCACGTTGCCATTGGACATGGCGGCGATGATGAAGCGCGCCTTGAGGCGGGCCAGTCCGGCGGGGGCGTCGGGCCAGGGGTCGAGCCGGTGCCAGGCCAGGTTCAGATCCGCCTTGGCGGCCTCCGACACGCCCGCGATCCCGAACTCGGCGAGCAGTTCCTCCAGGGCGAGGCGGTGCAGGCCGTCCAGGTTGGTCCACGGCAATTCGCCGCGGCGCACCTTGTCCATGAACGGCCCGTACTTGCCGCGCCAGGCGTCGGCGAATGCCTCCCAGTCGGCGTCGATGCCATTTGCCCGCCCGAACGCACTCGCCTCCCGGATCACCGAGCCGCGCCAGTCCACCACGGTCCCGAACACGTCGAACAGCAGCGCCTTGATGCCGGCACCCCGTGTCGCCGTGCCGGCCGCCGCGGCGAGTACGCGGTTCACGCCGGCAGCCTCGTGTACGCGGTGACGTGCGGCGGCAGCACGATCAGGCGCCCCGCGGCGTCGGCTTCTTGTTGCAGCCGCTCGGCAAACGTGTCGATGCCGAGCTGTTCCGCGGTGGCGATGCCGTACGCCTCCATGAGCGGCAGCAGGCTGGCGAAACCCTGCTTGAGAAACTCGTAGCCCACCCAGTCCGGGCCGCCGCCCGCGGGCGCCTCCAGGTGCGACACCGGCGCGGGCAATCCCGCCTCCACGAAGGCGTGGTACAACTCCAGTCCCATGCCGACGTTGGCCCCGGAGCGCCGGAACACCTCCAGCCCCCACTCGACGAGCTGGTTCACGAACGGCGTCTCCGGCGTCCGAACCGATTGGTACAACACCAGTTCCGCCTCCTGGAATGCCACGATGCCGCGCGGCCGCAGGTGGGTGACCAACTGCCGCAACGCCGTGCCCGGATCGGGCAGGTACATCAGTACCAGGCGGCCGACCAGGGCGTCGAAGTCGTTGGCGAGTTCCACCTCGCGGGCGTCGCCGGCGATGAACGTGATGTTGTGATGTCCCGCCTGGCGCACGCGCGCGCGGGCGGTTTCCAGGATGGCGGCGTTCATGTCCACGCCGACGACCGAACCCTGCGGGCCCACCAGTTGCGCGGCCGCCATGGCCACGTCGCCGGCGCCGCTGCCGATGTCCAGCACCTTCATGCCGGTGTCGACGCCGGCGTTGCGCAGCATGCGCAGGGTGACCCGCTCGTAGAGGTGGGACTGCTCGATGAGGCGCTCGGTTTCGGCGGCGCTGCGGCCCATCGTGTAGGCCGTACCCGTCTTGTTCTCGGTCAAACGAATCTCCTCCGTACACCCGCTGCTTGCGGGACTGGGTGTCGTTGTACCGAAGTTCGGAGGTCTCGGGAAGCGGTGCGCGGGTACCCGGTCACGCACCGGCGACGCCGGCCAGCTCCAGCTCGTCGGCGAAGTGGCAGGCGACGCGGTGGCCGTCGCCCAGGTCACGCAGCGGCGGCGCCTCCACGGCGCAGCGGTCCTGCGCGTAGCGGCAGCGCGGATGGAAGTAGCAGCCGGACGGCGGATCGGCCGGGTCGGCGACGTCGCCGGACAGTCGGACGCGGGCGCCGGCGCTGCGCAGCCGCGGGTCCGGCTTGGGCACGGCCGACAGCAGCGCCTCGGTGTACGGGTGCCTCGGCGTCGCGAACACGCGCGCGCGGCTGCCCAGCTCCACCAGCTTGCCGACGTACATCACCGCCACCCGGTCGCTGATGTAGTCCACCACGCTCAGGTCGTGCGCCACGAACAGGTAGGTCAGGTCGAACTCGCCCTGCAACTCCTGCAGCAGGGTGAGGATCTGCGCCTGCACCGACACGTCCAGGGCGGACACCGCCTCGTCCGCGATCACCAGGCGCGGCCGCAGCGCCAGCGCGCGCGCCACCCCGATGCGCTGGCGCTCGCCGCCGCTGAACGCGTGCGGGTAGCGGCGGATGTACTCCGGGCGCAGTCCCACCCGGCGCAGCAGTTCGGCGACCCGCTGTTCCAGTTCGGCGCCGCGCACGTTGTCGTGCCGGCGCAACGACTCGCCGACGATCTGCAGCACCGTCTTGCGCGGGTTGAGCGACGCGTACGGGTCCTGGAAGATCATCCGGATGGCGCGCCGATAGGGACGCAGGTCGGCGCCCTGCAGCACGGTCAGGTCGGCGAACGACCCGTCCTCGTCGCGGTAGCGGATCGCCCCGCCGGTGGGTTCGTAGATGCGCACCACGCAGCGCCCGAGCGTGGTCTTGCCGCAACCCGACTCGCCGACCAGGGCCAGGGTCTCGCCGCCGTGCACGGCCAGGTCGACCCCGTCCACCGCCTTCACCCGGCCCACCTCCCGGTGCAGCAGCCCGCGGGTAATGGGAAAGTGCATCTTGAGCTGCTCCAGCTCGAGCAGCGGACCGGGCGCCGGCCCGGGGGAGGACGCCACTATCCCGCCCCGCCGTACAGCAGGCAGCGCACGGTGGCGCCCGATTCCAGCACCGTCGCGGGCGGCGCGGTGCGGTCGCACTCGCCGGCCACGAAGCTCTCGCAGCGCGGGTGGAAGGTGCAGCCGCCGGGGCGCGCGAACGGGTGCGGCACCATGCCGCGGATCGCCTCCAGCGCGCCGCGCTGCGTGTCGCCGAACTTCGGAATCGACTGGTGCAGGGCGCGCGTGTAGGGGTGCTTGGGATCGTGGAAGATCGGATCCACCGCCGCCGACTCAACCACCCTGCCGAGGTACATCACCACCACGTCGTCGGCGATCTCCGCCACCACGCCGAGGTCGTGGGTAATGAACATCACCGTCATGTTCAGGTCGCGCTGCAACTCCTTGATCAGGTCGAGGATGGTGGCCTCGGTGGTCACGTCGAGCGCGGTGGTGGGCTCGTCGGCGATCAGCAGGTTGGGGCGGCAGGACAGCGCCATGGCGATCATGGCGCGCTGCCGCATGCCGCCGGAGAGCTGGAACACGTAGGAGTCGAGGCGCGTTGCCGCCTGCGGGATGCCGACCCGCTCCAGCAGCTCGGCGGCGCGCTCCCGCGCCTGCTCCCTGGTCACCGGCAGGTGCAGGCGGATCATCTCCACGATCTGGTTGCCGATGGTGTGCACCGGGCTCAGCGACGACATCGGCTCCTGGAAGATCATCGCGATCTCCTCGCCGCGCACCGCGCGAATCGCCTTGCCGGTGGGCGGCAGGGCGGCCAGGTCCACCACCTCGCCCCCCTCCCGGTGCAGCAGGATCTCGCCCGCCACGATGCGCCCCGGCCGGTCCACGATCTGCAGGATGGAGCGCGCCGTGATCGACTTGCCGCAGCCCGACTCGCCCACCACGCACACCGTCTTGCCGCGCGCGATCGCGAAGTCCGCGCCGTCCACCGCCTTCACCACCCCCTCGTCGGTGAAGAAGTGGGTCTTCAGGCCGTTGATCTCCAGCAGCGGGTCGCGACCGCCGGCACCCCCCGCGCCGATCGGTGTGCTCACTTGTAGGGGTCCGCGGCGTCGCGGATGCCGTCGCCCAGGAAGTTGAACGCCAGCACCGCCACGATTACCGCCGCGCCGGGCAGGAACAGCCACGGCGAGGTGACCAGCACGCGCACGTTCTGCGCCTCCCTGAGCAGCACCCCCCAGCTCACCACGGGCGGGCGCAAGCCGATGCCCAGGAAGCTGAGCGCGGTCTCGGCGATGATCATCTGCGGAATCGCCAGGGTGAGGGTGGCGATGATGTGGCTGACGAACGAGGGCACCATGTGGCTGACGATCACCTGCAGCTCGCTGCAGCCGTCCAGCTTGGCGGCCACCACGAAGTCCTCGGTCTTGAGCGAGAAGAACTTGCCGCGCACCGCCTGCGCCAGCCAGGTCCAGCCGATCACCGACAGGATGATGGTGATCATGAAGTAGACCAGCACCGGCGACCAGAAGTCCGGGATCGCCGCCGCCAGCCCCATCCACAGCGGAATGGTGGGCATCGAGCGCAGGATCTCCATGAGGCGCTGAATCAACAGGTCGGCGGTGCCGCCGAAGTAGCCGGAGATGCCGCCGAGCAGCACGCCGAGCACCAGGCTCAGGGTGACTCCCACCAGGCCGATGGTCATCGAGATGCGGGTGCCGTAGATGATGCGGCTGAACAGGTCGCGACCGAGCCGGTCGGCGCCGAGCGGGAAGAACGGCGCGCTCTGGTCGACCGGGCCGACCAGGTGGCGCTCGAGCGGGATCAGCCCCCACAGCTTGTACGGCTGGCCCCTGACGAACAGGCGCACGTCGATGCGCTGGCTCTCGTCGACGGTGAAGGTGCGCTCCAGCGACAGCATGTCGATTTCGGTGGTGTAGCCGTAGACGTGCAGCCCGAACCGCGTCCCCTGCTCGGTCTGCTCGGTGAACCGGAGCCGCTGCGGCGGCGCGTAGGCGAGCTTGGAGATCATCCGGTCGGTGGAGAACGGCGCCAGGAACTCGACGAACGCAGCCACCAGGTAGACCAGGATCACCACCACGCCGCTGGCCAGCGCCAGCTTGTGCTTGCGGAACCGCCACCAGATCAGCCGCCACTGGCTGGCGAGCTGCACGGTTGCGGCAGCGTCGGTGGAGGTCTCGGCGGCGGCGGGAACCGCCGTGGCGGGGGCGGCCATCAGGTGAACCGGATGCGCGGATCGACCAGGGCCAGCAGCACGTCGGAGATCACCGTGCCGACCACCGTCAGCCCGCTCAGCATCATGATGAAGCTGGCCGCCAGGTACATGTCCTGCCCGAGCAGCGAACGCAGCAGCATCGGCCCGGTGGTCGGCAGGCTCATCACCACCGACACGATGGTGGCCCCCGACACCAGTTGCGGCAGCATCCAGCCGACCGTGGCCACGAACGGGATCAGCGCCAGCCGAACCGGGTACTTGAGCAGCAGGCCCAGCTCGGACAGCCCCTTGGCGCGCGCCGCCGCCACGTACGGCTTGAGCAGCTCGTCGAGCAGGTTGGCGCGCACGATGCGGATCAGCGACGCGGTGCCGGCCAGCCCCACCGCCAGCATCGGCATCCACAGGTTGGACAACAGGTCCACAACGCGCGCCCAGCTCCACTCGGCGCGCGCGAAGTCGGGCGAGAAGAAGCCGCCGATGCTGGTATCGAAGTAGCGGAAGCCGACGTACATCAGGATCAGGGCGAACAGGAAGCTCGGCACCGCCAGCCCCAGAAACCCGAGCGAGGTGGCGATGTAGTCGCCAACCGAGTACTGCCGCACCGCGGAGAAGATGCCGATCGGCACCGACACCACGCACACGAAGATGAACGCGCTGGAGGTCAGGACCAGGGTCAGGCCGAGGCGCTCCCACATCAGCGGCGCCACCGGGCGGTTCCAGATGAACGACTCGCCGAAGTCGCCGCGCAGCAGGATCCCGGAGATCCACTTCCAGTACTGCACCATGATCGGCTGATTGAGGCCGTAGCGCTCCTCGATGGCGCGGATCGCCGACTCGTTGACGCTGGCCGACTCCATCATCTCCGCCGCCACCGTGTCGGCGAACGTGCCCGGCGGCAACTGGATCAGCAGGAACGAGATGAACGAGATCACCAGCAGTGCCGGCACCGCGTACAGGACGCGTCGAATGAAGTAGCGGCCCATCGCCCCTCAGACGGTTCCAGGGCTCCCGAAAGGGGTCCTTGCGGATCCCGGGGAGCCCTGGATTTCAGTCAACTTCAGTTCCTCGTCGGATCTTAGTCGAAGAAGAACTGCTCGACGCCGACCGGCGAGTCGCTGGGGTAGGACCAGCTCAGAATCAACCGCTCCGGCAGGTTGCGGAAGTTGTTCTTGGCGATGGTGATGGTCGGGATCGGGAACATGACCCCGATGACGTGGAAGTCATCCGCGGTGATCGCCAGGATCTCGCGCATCAGCCGCTCCTGTTCCTCCTGCGTCGAGGCCGCGTTGAAGTCGTCGTAGAGCTGGTACTGGCGCTGCACCGACTCCGGCGGCACCATCGCCTCCGGCGCGTCGGGGTTGTCGTACCACAGCGCCCAGCGGGTGGCGTGCTCGGACTCGAACGGGCTGGTCGGCAGGTAGATGCGCGGGTTCAGGAACAGGTCGCCGCGGGTGCCGCCGTCGCCCGACCACAACACCACGTCGTGCTCGTTGGCGAAGATCTGCGTCATGTGCAGCGAGCGCTCCACCTCGCTGAATTGCGCGTCGATACCGACCGCGCGCCAGTTGTTGGCGATCAACTCTCCGGGATCGACGAAGCCCGCGATCACCTCGAAGGCGATGCGGATCGGCTTGCCGTCCGGCCCGAGCCGGATGCCGCTGCCGTCGCGGTCCGCGTAGCCCGCGTCGTCCAGGTACTTGTTGGCCAGGTCGACGTTGTACTCGGTGTACTGCTTGGCCATCTCGTCGGTATACAGCCCGGAGCTGCGCAGCGGACTGATGTTGGCCACCTCGCCGACGCCGCTGTACACGGTGTCGATGATCGCCTGACGATCGATGGCGTGCGACAGGCCGATGCGGAAGTTCTTGTTCTGGAACACCTCGCGCTTCACCGGGTCGGGATGGGTCAGGTTGAGCTTGATGGCGATCTCGTTGGCATAGGTGAAATCGGTGGGGATGATGCGGTAGTCGCCCTTGTCCTGGTTGTCGACGATCAGCGGCCGGAACTTGGGCGCGTTGAGATGGCGCCACTCCATGTCGATCTGGCCGTTGGCGGCCGCCAGGGCCACCGCGTCCTGATCCTCATACAGGGTGTACTCCTGGAAGTCGATGTAGGGGAGCTGGTTGCCCGCCGTGTCCACCTTCCAGTAATAAGGGTTGCGCTCGTAGACCAGCGCGGTGGTGGTTTGCTGCGGGCCGATGGTGATCACGTACGGGCCGATCACCGGGAACGCCGGATCGTAGCGCGGGTCGGCGGTGGAGCCGTGCGAGTTGAAGAAGCCGCCCTTGATGCCCATCAGCTCGGGCCAGCTCGTGACGCCGGCCTCGGCGACCAGGTCGTCCAGGTTGGACGTGTTGTACTTCGGGTGGAACTGCTGCAGGTAGTGCTTGGGGTAGCGGACCGGCTCGCCGTTGGCCTCGCCCGTGCACAGGTGCAGCAGGAACAGGCCGTTGGGCTTGATGAACGTAATCTTGGCGGTGGTGTCGTCGATCTTCTCGGCGCTGAACGGCTGGCCGCCGGCCATGAACCGCTTGCTCGGCGCGTACTTGAGCCCGTACTCCTCGTTGGCCACCAGGTCCTCGGCCCAGAACAGGATGTCGTCGGCCGTGAACGGCGCGCCGTCCGACCACTTCATGCCGGGGCGCAGGTGAAAAGTGTACTCGGTAGCGTTGTCGTTGACCTCGATCTTGTTGGCGGCGTTGAGCACCCAGCCGGTCATGTCGATCTGCCAGCGCACCAGCCCGTCGTGGTGGGTGGCCTGGCGGTTGACCAGTCCCAGGTCGGCGATGGTGCGCATGCCCTGGCGCCAGGTGCCGCCATACTTGCCGATGCGCTCCACCGGCGTGATCACCAGCGGATCGTCGGGCAGCCGCTCCTCGACCGGCGGCAGTTCGCCCGCGGCCACCCGCGCAGCCAGCATCGGCGCCTCCTGGTAGTCCGCCCACAGCGGAACACCGGCGAGCCCGATAACGAGTGCGAGAACCCCGGCGCCGAGGTTCCTGAGATGCGCGTTACGTTGCAGATTCACATTCACTCCTTGGAAAATAGCACTTGCGCTCATTTGATTTGGCGCCTCACCAGACCGGGTACGGCGCGAGCATCATCGTACTCACACCATCGCCTGCCGTCAAACCACGGAGGATTTCAGGACGCGGGAACGCGGGGATGTGGTACCGTGGGGGTTGTGATCCGCATCGTGAAACCGGAAGGGTTCGGGAACATCCAGTTGCAGGAAGTCCCGATCCCGGAGATCGGCACGCGCGAAGTGCTGGTGCGTACCGAGGCGACCCTGATCAGCCGCGGCTCGGAGTTGTTCCGGCGCTACATCAAGGAAGAGGCGGTGCCGCAGCGCATCATGGGCTACTCGCTCGCCGGCACCGTGGAGCGGGTCGGCGCGGCCGTGAGCGAGTACCGCGAAGGGCAGCGGGTGTTCGTTACCGCGCCGCATGCCCAGTACGCGGTGGGCGACGCCGACTCGACCGATGCCGGCCTGGTGCCGCTGCCGGAAGGTGTGACCAGCGAGCAGGCCACCCTGCTGCGGCTCGCCACCGAGGCCACGGCGTGGGCCGCGTCATCGGGCGCGAAGCAAGGAGACACCATCGTGATCCTCGGCCAGGGGGTGGTGGGCAGCCTGATGCTGCAGATCCTGCGCGGCTGCCGGCCGGAGCGCATCGTGACCGTCGACCCGCTGCCGCTGCGCCGGCGGTTGTCCCGCGAGCTGGGCGCCGACCTGGTGCTCGACCCTTCGCAGGACGACCCGGTTGCGGCGGTGGCTGACCTGACCGGCGGCGCCGGGGCCGACCTGGTGGTCGACTGCGTGGGCGGCTACGACGGCGTGCGCTCGTTCGAGCAGGCGCAGGAGATGGTGCGCCGCCGCGGCACCCTGCAACTGATCGCCGCCTACCAGCAGCGCCCGCTGCCGCTGGACAGCGCCAGGATCATGCACCGCCGCCTGGTGGCCGGCATCCTGGTGGACGAACCGCTGTCGCAGGTCGCCCTGCGCGCCGCCGCCATGATCGCAAGCGGCAACATCCAGGCCGACCGCATGATCACCCACCGCTTCCCCTGCACCCGCGCCAAGGAAGCCTACGACTTCCTGTGGAACTCCCCGCAAGAAGCCCTCGGCGTCCTCCTCACTTGGCGCGAGTAGAAGGAATCGCGGATTTGCGAACAATGCTCCGCGGCGCCGCTGCCGTGAAGGCTGTCAAAGTTGCCGGTTGCTTGACGCCATTGCCGTTCCGACATAGGTTCAGAGAGCCATGCGGGCGCCAGGAAGCTCCGACCGCGCCGTTGCGCTGATCGATGACTTGCTGGCGGCTTCCGTAGAGACCGCCAGCGTCGAGTTCAAGGAGAACAACTCCGCACCCCCTCTGATCGGAAAGTACATCTCCGCGCTCGCCAACGCCGCGGCTCTCGACGATGAGCACTTCGGGTACCTGGTGTGGGGTGTGCGAGACTCCGACCATTCGATTGTGGGTACCACGTTCGATCCCGACTCGGTCGTACGGAACGGCCAGCCATTACCGTTTTGGCTTGCGCAGCGACTCACCCCGGACGTGGCATTTCGATTTCAGACCGTAGTGCACCCGGGCGGGCGGGTGGTGCTGCTGACGGTTCCTGCCGCCACTGCAAGCCCCGTGGACTTCGATCGCACAGCGTATCTCCGGATAGGCTCAGCGACGCCGCGTCTGGCCGACTATCCGGAACGCCAAAGGGCACTTTGGAGAAAGCTTCAGCCATTCCTGTGGGAGACCGGTATCGCGGCGAGCTTCTTGACGGAAGACGAGGTGCTTGCGCGCATCGACTATCCCAGCTACTTCGACCTTACTGATCAGCCGCTGCCGAATAATCGACGCGGTATCGTCGAGCGCCTTGGCCACGACCGGGTTATCGGCCCGGATGTCGGCGGCCGCTGGAACATCACGCATCTCGGGGCAATACTGTTCGCCAAGCGGCTCGACCAGTTCGAGCCAAGCATCGCCCGCAAGGCGGTGCGCTTCGCCTGCTACGATGGGCCGAGCCGGGCGGACGCGGTGATCCACCGGTACGATGAACCGCGTGGTTACGGCGCCGGCTTCGTGAATGTGGTCGACTACGTTGACCGGCTGATACCGAAGCGCGAACAGATCGGCAAGGCGTTTCGGACGGAGCATCCGAGGTTCCCTTCCGTGGCTGTTCGAGAACTGATCGCAAACGCACTCATTCACCAGGACATGACCATTACCGGTGCCGGACCGTCAGTCGAGTTGTTCAGCAACCGCCTGGAGATCACCAATCCGGGGACACCCTTGATCAGCCCGAACAGATTCATCGACGCTCCGTCGCGTTCACGCAACGAATCACTCGCCGCTTTCATGCGCCGTATGAAGCTCTGCGAAGAGCAGGGCACCGGAATCGACAAGGTGATAGCGGCGGTGGAGCGCCAACACATGCCGCCGCCTGACTTTCGCGTCGGGAATGGTCGGATAGAGGCGACGCGGGCGATACTCTTTGCGCCCGTAGCGTATGCCGAAATGACGATTCAGGAACGGATGCGGGCTTGTTATCAACATGCCGCCCTGAAGTATCTGGAGCGCGGCGTGCTGACCAATTCCAGTCTGCGGCAGCGCTTTGGTCTTGTGGGTCGGGACGGCGCCAATGTGTCGCAGGTGATCCGCCTTGCTCGGGATCGCGGCCTGATCAAGCCGTCCGATCCGGCCCACCTGCGATCAGGCTACCTGCCTTTCTGGGCTTAGCGACTCGGAGTACCGCGCGGACCGGCGTGCATCCGCGCCGCTGCCCGGCTCAAGGGTCATCGCCCGGGAGCGGCGGGGTGGTGGCCGGGAGCGTGACGGCGGCGGCGGCCTGGTCGAGCAGGTGCGCCAGTTGCAGGAGGGTGGTTTCGGAGTAAGGGCGGGCGATGAGCTGGGCGGCGATCGGCAGGCCGGCCGCGGTGTGGCCGGCCGGGACCACCACCGACGGCAAGCCGGCGTGGGAGGCCAGGCTGTTGGTGCCGTCGACTCTGCTCTCCCCCACCCGGCTGGCGCCGGCCAGGCTGTAGGGCAGCAGCAGCGCGTCGAGGCGGTGGCGCGCGAGCACGTCGACCAGGGCGTCGCGGAGCATCGCCTGCGCCTGCAGCCGCGCCAAGTAGTAGTCGCTCTGCTCCGGGGGCGGCAGCGCAAGCGCCTCCCGGAATCTCCCCTTGAGCCGATCCACCCCAGCGCTTTCGATGAGTTGCTCGACCGTCCGATACGGGACACCCGGTCCGAGCCGGGCGAAGTAGGCGTTCATGGCCGGAATCAACTCGTAGGAGGTGGCCGAGCTCTGCCGCGTCTCCAGGGTGCCGACGTCCTGCAGGTCGATGCCGGTCAGCACGGGATCGACCACGATGGCGCCCTCCTGCCGCAGAGTCGCCAGCAGCCGGTCCATGATCTCGATGCCCTCGCCGTGGCGCGGCTCGTCGCGCCACATTTCGCGCAGCACGCCGATGCGAAACGCGCCCAGGCCGGCGCCGGCAAGTTGCGCCTCGTACGGCTGCCGGGGAAACCACGGCAGCGCTTCGCCGGTGGTCATGTCCTCGGGGTCCCAGCCGGTGAGGCAGGTCAGCAGCGCGGCAAGGTCGAACGCCGAGCGCGCCATGATGCCGAGGCGGCCGATGGTGGGCGCCATGCACATGCTGCCGGCGCGGCTCACCAGCCCGCGCGACGGGATCAGTCCCAGCACGCCACTGTCGGCGGCCGGCATCAGCACCGAACCGCTGGCATCGGTGCCCAGGCCCAGGGGCGCGTAGTTCGCCGCCAGCGCGGCGCCGGTGCCGCAACTCGATCCGCCCGGCACGTAGTCCAGGTGGTGCGGGTTCAGGGTCTGGCCGCCGAGCGTGCTCGCGCTCATCGGCGCCTTGCCGAACCAGTCGTTGGCATTGACCTTGGCCAGCACCACCGCGCCGGCATCATGCAGCCGCCGGATCGCCGCCGCGTCGCGTACCGGAAAGGACTCGGCGAGCGCCGTGAACCCGCCGGTCGTCGGCATGCCGGCGACGTCGATGGTGTCCTTGACCACCACCGGAACGCCGTGCAGCGGCCCGCGCGCCGCGCGTCGTTCGCGCTCCCGGTCCAACTCGCGCGCCCGCCCCAGGGCCTCGGGATTCAGGTTGATCACCGCGTTGACGCACGGCCCGCGCTGGTCGTACGCCGCGATCCGATCCAGGTAGTGCTGCACCAGCCGTTCCGCCGTCAGCCTGCCGTCATCGAGCGCGCGCCCGATTGCCGGCAACGCCGGCCCCGACACCGCAACCCCTTCCCCGGACCTCCGATCCACCGCCGCAGTGTGGGCCACAATCACGCCCCGGTCCATACACGCGCGCTCCACGCGTGGTCGGTGGGCACCGACTCCATCTCGTTCGTGACAGCGACCCATGTCAGTCGAGTGCCGTCAAGTCCCCCGCGACCAAGCGTGACCAAACGCCGTTTCTGTAGTACGGTGTGTCCGACGGAGCGGTTCTCCTCAGCCATGCGTAATGCCCTGCTGGTATACCCCGACTACCCCCCCTCCTACTGGGGCATCAACTACGCCCTGGAGTTGCTCGGCGCGAAGGCGGCTTTCCCGCCGCTCGGACTGCTCACGGTCGCGGCGATGTTTCCTCCGCAGTACGATCTGCGGGTCGTCGACATGAACGTCGCCCCGCTCGAAGACTCCGACCTCGAATGGGCCGACATGGTGTTCACGTCGACCATGATCGTGCAGCGGGAGTCGCTGCGCACGGTGATCGAGCGCTGCAACCGCGCCGGCGTGCCGGTGGTGGCGGGCGGCCCCTATCCGACCGCGTGCCACGAGGAGATCACGGGCGTCGACCACTTCATTCTGGACGAGGCGGAGGAGACCTTCGCCGGGTTCCTGCAGGACCTGCAAGCAGGCCGAGCCAAGCCGATCTATCGCGAGCCGCGCAAACCCGATGTCACGCGCACGCCGATCCCGCGCTTCGACCTGGTCAGGCTGCAGGACTATCACGCCATGTGCGTGCAGTTCTCGCGCGGCTGCCCGTTCGACTGCGAGTTCTGCGACATCACCAAGCTCTACGGACGCGTACCGCGCACCAAGTGTCCGGAGCAGATGGTGACGGAGTTCGAAGCGCTGTACCGGCAAGGCTGGCGCGGCTACCTGTTCCTGGTCGACGACAACTTCATAGGCAACAAGCGCGAGGCCCTGAAGCTGCTGCCGGTGGTCGCCGAGTGGCAGCGCGCGCACAAGTTTCCGTTCCGGCTGTTCACCGAGGCGAGCGTGAACCTGGCGCGCATGGACACGGTGATGGACGCGATGATCGAGGCCGGCTTCAACGGAGTGTTCCTGGGCATCGAGACGCCCAACCCGAAAGCCCTGGCGATTACCAAGAAACCGCAGAACATCAGCACGCGCGAGCCGGACTACCTGCTGAACGCGGTGCGCAAGATCCAGCACAAGGGCATGCAGGTGATGGGCGGATTCATCCTGGGGCTGGACGGAGACGACGAGCGGGTGTTCGGTTCCCAGGTCCAGTTCATTCAGGACGCCGGCATTCCGATGGCGTTGGTGGGGCTGCTGACCGCCCTGAAGGGCACGGATCTCTACCAGCGGATGCAATCGGAGGGCCGGCTCCTGGAGGTGCCCGTCGGCACCAGCACGACGGCCCTCAACTTCGTACCGCAGATGGACCCGCAGAAACTGATCGAGGGATACCTGCGGGTGAACTCCACCGTCTACGACCCCTCCCTCGAGAACTACTTCGAGCGCTGCCTGACCTTGTTCCGGCACCTGAAGCCGCTGCCGCACGTGACCCCGTCCCTGCGCGCCCACGAGGTATACCCGGCACTGATGATGGTGCGCGGGCGCCTCTCGCCCGGCCAGATCCCGGCCTACAGCAAGTTCATCGCGAAGGTGTCGAAGGACCATCCGTCCATGCTCGCGGAGGCGATCCGCCTGGCGGCGCTGGGCTATCACTTCGAGAAGTTCACCCGCCATCAGCAGGTATTTCAGGGGTTCAAGGACTTCCTGGAAGCCGAGTTGACGCTGTTCCGGGACGCCGCTTCGCATCCCGGCACGAATGGGCATGGCTTCGACAGCCGGAGGCAGGCGCTGCTGGCCCGCGTCGACTCACGCTACCGGTCGATCCCGGCCGACTTTCGCTTCGACGCCGACGGCCTCGACGACGTGGTGGCCTCGTTCCGGTCCGCGATCAACGACGCCGAGCCGCTGCCGGTTGCCACTCCGTAAAGCGCTTCTGATCCGCTCGCAGGCAGGCCGGCCGGCGCTCGAGCCGCGGGTCATGGGCTCGTTCAGGTCCGGTCCCGAAGAAGATCGACACCTTGTCCGGAAATGTGTTATCAAGCGTCCATGGCACGGAAGAATCGGTTGGTGACGAAGACGACGGTGGTGCTTGCCGTCCTGGTTCTGGGGGTGCTCGCGAGCACTGCCGCACATGCGCGCACGACGGCCGGGCAGGTGGCGGACCGCGACAGCCTGCAGGCATTCGTCGAGGGAGCGAAGGAATATATCGAGGGGATCACGGACGTCAACGAAGGTGCGAAGCTGCGGGAACGGCTTCGACAGGAGGGCGACTGGAAGTCCGGAGAGACGTTTCTGGTGGTCTTCCTGAAGAATGGATACCCCTTCATTCATGGCAACGACCGCAGCGCGGAGAGCAGGAACCTGCTGGCTGTCGAGGATGAGCGCGGGCTGAAGGTCGTCGCGGAGCTGTTCGCCGCCGCGGCAGCAGGTGGTGGCTTCGTCGAGTACCACGTTGACGGGGCGAAGACTGCCTATGCCGTCGAGTACACTTCGGGCATAACCGGAAGACCGTTCGTGCTGGTCGGTGGCTACGTGCAGGACGTCTCCCACGTTCCGATCAAGTACGCCGACCTTCCGCGGCCCGCCGTTACCGCGGCGGAGGTCGTGGACCGGGAGACCCTGATCGCCTTTGTCGAGGAGGCCGCGAAAGCCTACCAGATTGGCGTAATGTCCGAGAACTTCAGCGGCCTGACGGAGATCAGGAACGCTTTCCGTCAAGAAGGCGGATACTGGAAGCAAGGTTCGATCTATCTGTGGCTCGTCAGCGGCGCAGGCATCATTCTGTTTCACGCCACCGACAGCGAGCTCGAGGGCAGGCTCGCCAATGTGGATCGGGTGGACGTGAATGGAGTCAGGTTCGTCCACGAAATGATCACGGGAGCGCGCGAGCAGGAGGAAGGCAAATTTCTCGAGTACAACTTTGACGATCCCACGGTCGAGGGAGATGAAGAAACGGGATCTCCGAAGATCGGCTACGCCAAGGGCTTCCCGGTACCGAACTCCGACCAGAAGCTCATCGTCGGCTCCGGGATCTTCCTGTCCGACGATCCCGGCGAGTAAACGCGGGGAACCTTGGTGTCAGGTCGTACGGCCACGCGCTCGGGCGCGTGGCTCCCATGCGGGCTCTGCTACACCGACCTGGCGGCATCGGCACCGAGGCGACCACCACCACCCCTCAGCCGCGGGTCGAGCAGGTCGCGCATGGCGTCGCCGAACATGTTGAGGCTGTACACGGTGAGCGTCAGGCAGAGACCGGGCCAGAGGGCGAGCCATGGCGCCATTTCCATGTACTGGCGCCCCTCCCTGCTGAGCATGCCTCCCCAGCTCGGAGTCTTGAGTGGCAGGCCGAACCCGAGGAAGCTCAGAGAAGCCTCAGAGATGATCACCCCGCCGATGTTGATGCTGAATATGATGATTACGACGGGCGTGATGTTGGGCAGGACATGGCGCATGAGTGTTCTCCATTTTGACGAGCCAAGCGCCTCCGCCGCCTGAAAATAGATGTTTTCCTTGATGTCGATAACGGCGGCTCTCAACACTCTTGAGCCGCCGATGCCTCCTGCGATCCCGAGGACCATTATTATCTGTAGTACACCGCGCCCCACCAGGGACATTACGGTTAACAATATGAGCAGTCCGGGGAACGCCATCCAGGCATCGACAAATCTCTGCACAGCGAGGTCCAACTTACCGCCCAGGAATCCTGAAATGCCGCCTATCAGGACCGCCACCACGACATTGAGAGCGGTCGCGGACAGACCGACAGCCAACGAGATACGAGCACCGTAGATAAGGCGGCTCAAGAAGTCTCGCCCCAACTGGTCGGTGCCCAGCAGATACTTGGCTGATGAGCCCTGCAGCCTGTCTATCAAGTGTTGTTCCCAATATGGATATGGTGTCAGGACATTGGCAAAGATAGCTACAAGAGCCAACAGCAATATGACAATCCCGGCGACAATACCCAGTGGCTTCTCGGTCCACATCCTGCGCAGGAAATTGGCCGTCAAGGAGCTCTTGTCTGGCTCATTTGGTGCTGATGGCAGCCCTGTGGCATTACTCATACTCGCTCCTTCACTTGTAGCGGACCCTGGGATCCAGAAAGGGATACATCAAGTCTATCATCAGATTTATCCCGATGACCGCCACGGCGAAAAACAAGTTTATTCCGGACACCACCGGGTAGTCTCTGTTATTGAGTGCCACCACCATGAGACGCCCCAACCCCGGCAGGTTGAAAATGTTCTCTATGATAACGGAGCCACCCACCAGGATAGGCAACGACAAGCCGATCAGGGTAACCACCGGGATGAGGGCATTCTTGGTGGCGTGCCGCACCACCACTACCCGCTCACTGAGGCCCTTTGACCAGGCAGTCCTGATGTAGTCCTGCCTGAGCACCTCAAGCATCATGGTGCGCGTCATCCGCATGGTGCTGGCCGACATGGCCGTGCCCAGAATCAGGCTGGGAATGATCAGCACCCCGAGATTTCCCAGCGGGTCGTCCGTGAAGGGCACCCACTCCATCGGGGGCGACCAGCCCCACCAGATTGCCGGATAGATCATCACCATGAGTGCCAGCCAGAAGTTGGGAGTTGCCAAGCCGATGATGGCGGCGGTGCGGCCCAGGTAGTCGGCGGCCGTGTCCTGTCGAATCGCCGAATAGATGCCGACGGGAACGGCTATCAGGAGCCCGATTATGATTGCCATGACACCAAGCTCCACGGTTACTGGCAATCTACCTATTATCCTCTCCTCGACCGTCCAACCGCCCCACAGCGATTCGCCGAGCGTACCGTGCAGGAAGAAATCTCCTACCCAGCGTCCATACTGAACGTAGACAGGAAGGTCCAGTCCGAGCTTGCGCTCAATAGCTTCGCGGTCTACGGTCCCACCAGCGTCCAACTCCATCTTGTCCACCATTATGTCTATTACATCCCCGGGGATGAAGCGGACCATGAAAAAGACTATGAGGGTCAACAACCATAAGGTGGGGATTATCAGCAATAGACGCCTGATGCTATAGGCTTTCATGGCACACTCATCACTTCTTTTTCCCCGTCATGTCTTCGTCATTGAGGGTTACGCGCCGGTGTTCGCAGACCCGTGCCAATTTTCGTCGCGCTGAGCGGCAGACGGAGAGGAGAACCGGGCGGCTCAAGGCGCCCGGTTCTCCTGATCCTTGAGGTCGCGACAAGCGGTGAAACTCGCCTAATAGCCCATTGATTTCTTCAGCTCACTATCGATCCAGAGGCGGGCCGAGACGAAATTTGGATTAACAAACGCACTCAACTCACCGTTGTAACCCTTGACCCACGGCTGGAACGCTTCAAATGACGGATTTGCCGGACCCCATATGGCCCAGTGCCTCTCTACCGGATACATATCTGCCAACTTCGCCCACCGCTGCTGCTCCTCGATGGTGGTAGCGGCTGCGGCGGCTGCAAACAGGGCGTCATAGTCCGGGTCGTTCGCGGCGACACTATTGGCTGCCGCGGTGGTCAGGAAGCGGTCCGGAGCACTAAGCGGGTTAGCCAAGCTCCCATAGGCCATTTCGTGTGACAGCATTTCGAAATCATAGTCTCTTCTCTTGGAGGCAAAAGGGCCTATCGGCGTCATCTGGACGTCGACCTCAACACCAATGTCACGCCAGTATCCGGCGAGTAGTTCATAGTAGCTCGGATCATACCGGTCCAGGACGGTATACACGCTCTTGAATCGAATCCCATCGGCGTCGCGAGGCACTCCGGCCTCATCAAGGAGCGCTTCTGCCCCTTCCGGGTCATAGTCATACGCTTTTTTCAGCTCGGCGGGCCACTCTTCAAACGGGACGAAATAGCCGATGGCAGCATCCCCTTGCTGTCCGTGAGGTGTCGTATCTCCATAACCCTTGAAGAAGACATTGTTGATCGTCTCCAGGTCCAGTGCCATCTGCATTGCCCGGCGCACCCTGATGTCGGTAAAGGGCTCCTTGTTGATGTTGAGACCAGTAGCACCGGTCGAAGCACCGAGGTTCGTCCGCAGCTCGATTTCGGGGTTGGTCCGCTTGAGGCTCTCTGCCTGGTCGACGGACCTCAGTACACTTGCCCAACCGAGAAAGTCCACCTTGCCCGAGCGCAGTGCCGCTACCCGGGTTGCCTCTTCCGGCATGATCGGGGCCCTTATTTCGTCAACGTAGGGTAGCCGGTTTTCCGGGTACTTTTCGTCGTAGCCCCAGTAGTCAGGATTCCTGGTATAGGTTACAACGGTGCCCTCGAGGTAGTCAGCCAGCTCGAAGGGTCCGGTGCCGACCAGGTTCCTCCAATCACTAACGTCTCCGTGTTCTCTGATTACGTCGGAGGGGTATATTTGGCCGGCGACGTCGAACAGGATAGCCCCCAGCCCATCCAGCCTGGTCTCCTGCAGCTTGAACACGACCGTCCATTTGTCGGTGGCCGTTATCGATTCCCATTTGAAGTTCTTCAAGACCCAGGCAAAGGCGCTCGGTTCGGTGAAGCCGCTGCCCGTACCCGTTACCCGGTGAAAGCTGTACTCGACGTCGTAGGCATCGAGCTCCCGACCGTTCATCGGGGCCTTGTCGTGCCAGTGAACGCCCTGGCGGATTTTCACGATAACGGTATTGATGTCGGGCTGCGACCAGCTCTCCACCAACTCCCCTTTCAGGGCAGATACCGGAGGACGCACTCTGAAGTCAAATTCGCTCCTGTCCATTCCCCAGTCCCCGGTGCCGAGCTTCTCCAATACGCCAGTGGTGAACATATGGTACCATCCCGAAAGCATGACATCAGGATTCGGACCCTCTTCATTCCAGGGCATGGTTATTGTCCCGCCATACTCTGGTGCCACCACCGGTTCGCCGGTGGTGGGGTCGGTCACATACCGCTTGTCGGCGCCGGCTGCCGGTGCCTCCTCCTCTGCGCCGGTGGCCCAGAGGCCGGTTGCGGTCAGAACCAGGACCAACGCAAGCGCGACGGTCCTGGTGCTTGCTACCAAATTCATAGGTAACTCCGTTTGTTTGATTTCTGAGAGTATTGCGTAGCGGCTTACCGGATTACCGCTCCCTGGCTACCCTCACGCCCGCAACGCGGGCGGCCACTGAGAGTCAACTGCGTAACGCGCGCGGCGTGTGACTCGGCCGGGTTCACGCCGCGCGCGTCCAGGGTTCCTTTAGTATCATTTTGCACCCCCGTTTCTGTGGACTTCGGCAATTCTCGGCGGGCGGTTGTCAGGGAAGGAGAGTGTCATAGTCGTTGACGCACGTGAGCTGCACGATCACTTCTTGAAATGGAACACGATGAAAACCGATGCACAGGCATCGTCTGCCCGCCCGCCCTTTCGGACCAGGCACAGCCATACCCAGATGTAACCGCGATTGACTGCATCCACCCCACTATGACATCCGCCCCGGTGGAGGTCAACCACGCGCATTGACTCATCAACATTGCCTACCTTGCCTACCCGACAGAGGCTGCCGGCACGAGGCCAGAATCATGACGAGCGCTATGTGGCCCCGACGTCAGCCGTCGGCCAGCTCGAACGCCGTCACGTTGCGCGTCCGGCGGCTGAGTTCCACTCCGATCAGGTGGATGGGCTCACCCCGCCCCCGGTACTTGTCCGCGTAGCCCCGCTCCCGCAACTGCGCCAGCGCCGACCCCGCCGCCGCCAGCTCGGCTACCTTGAACTCGAACAGGTACACGTGCCCGCCGGTCCTCACCGCCATGTCCAGGCGCCCGTGGCTGCTCGACTCCTCCACCGCGATCTCGTACCCCAGCGCCGCGAAGTACGAATAGAAAACGCTCGCGTAGTACCCCTCGTACTGCGCGATATCGTTGTTTGTGTGCCATTCGTAGGGAATGCTCGCGAAGAACGCGTGGAACAGCTCCTGCAGCCCCGCGCAGTCGTGCGTGGAAAGCAGCCGTTGCAGCCGCATGCTGTTCGCCGTCTGCTGCTCCACGTCCTGCACCAAGTGGCGCAGCAGGTGCTCGTTCAGGCTCTGGCGCACCTCCCGGTTCGGGTAGCCCAACCGATACAGCACCTTGCCGCCCAGCTCCTCTTCCCCCGTTACCGTCAGGTAACCGGTCTGGAACAGCAACGCCTGCGTGCCGATCTGGCCCACGTCGAACCTCGACAGCAGTTCCATCGTTCCCACCATTCGGTCCAGCGACACCGACGCCACCCGCCGCTCGAACAGCAGGTCCACCAGAAACGCCGGCGTCCCGGTCTCGAACCAGTGCGCGGCAAACTCGCGGCTGTCGAACAGCAGCAGCACGTCGTACGGGTTGTACACCTTCTCCTCGCCGCGCCAGCGGTAGCCGTTGTACCACTCGCGGATCCGTTCCCGGTCCAGCCCGGCCAGTTCCGGCGCGAACACCGTGTCCAGATCCGCGTCCGTGTAGCCGCAGATTGACGAGTAGCGCCGATCCAACGTGAGATCTGTGAGATTGTTCAACTGCGAGAAGAGCGCCCCACCGGCGGCGCCTTCGGCCTCGCCGGTGGCCCATCCCGTCCTTCCGCCCAAGAAACTTCCACGGAAGTGTCTTGGGCGGTTTACCTTGGAGAACTTGCTGATGCCGGTGAGGAACGTGAACCGCACGTGGGCGTCCGAGTCCTTGATCACCCCGTACAGCCCGCGCAGGTAGTCGCGGTTGGCACGCGCCGCCTCGGGTTCCTCCAACGCGTCCAGGATCGGCTTGTCGTACTCGTCCACCAGCACCACCACCCGCTGCCCCGTCTGCCGATGCAGCGTGCGCAACAGACGGCGCAAGCGCGGCGCCGCGCCGCCGTCGTGGGATGCAATGCCCGCCGCCTCCTCCAGGTCCTGCAACTGGAATGCCACGTCCTCGTGCAGCGTCGCGGGCTCGGTGAAGCTGCCGCTGCCGAAGCTCAGCCGCACCACCGGATGCCGCTCCGACCAATCGTGGCGGTCGTGGATGTAGAGCCCCGCGAACAACGCCTCGTTGCCCTCGAACAGCTCCTTCAGCGTGTCCAGAAACAAGCTCTTGCCGAACCGCCGGGGCCGCGACAGGAAGTAATGTGTGCCCCCGCGGAGCAACCGCTCGATGAAGGCGGTCTTGTCCACGTAGTAGCAGTCCTGCTCCCGCAGCTTGCGGAACGTCTGTATCCCGATCGGCAGTCTGCGCCGCGCCACCGGTTTCATCTTACCCCGTGGAGGTCGCGCCCTCTCCCGCCCGGTAGTGCGGGCGGCCCGTCGATCTCTTCCATAACCGTGCGTGGCTCCCGTCGCCCTGAATGATAGCATCGCCGCCACCACCGGTACACCCGCGAGGCGCTGTCCGCGATGATGGGTGCCGTGGGTGTTCGGACCAGTCGTCCAAGCGGGTAACGGAGGCTTCTCTCCGGCGGTAGGTGCCGGTACGTTGGAAACAGGATGAGTAGCCTCGACACCCTTCCCGCAACAGCTCACACGACAGCGGATACCACTGCGGCGGAGCCCAGCTTCAACGAGGGGCTGGCGCTGGCGGTGGACCGGGCGCTGCGCCACCTGGACCTGCCGCCAGGCCTGCCGGAGCAGATCAAGGCGTGCGACTCGGTGCTGCAGTTGCAGTTCCCGGTGCGGCTCGACGACGGCGTGCTGCACATCTTCCGCGGCTGGCGCGCCACGCACAGCTCGCACTCCCTGCCGGCCAAGGGCGGCATCCGCTACGCCACCTGCGTCGACCAGGACGAGGTGGAGGCGCTGGCCGCGCTGATGACCTACAAGTGCGCGCTGGTGGACGTGCCGTTCGGCGGCTCCAAGGGCGGCGTGCGGCTGGATCCCGGCCGGTACTCGGAGCGCGAGCTGGAGGCGATCACGCGCCGCTTCGCCCGCGAGCTGATCTCGCGCGGCTACCTGAGCCCCGGCGGCAACGTGCCGGCCCCCGACATGGGCACCGGCGCACGCGAGATGGGCTGGATCGCCGACGTGTACCGCACCATCCACCCGGAGGAGATCAACGCGCTCGCGTGCGTGACCGGCAAGCCGGTCACCTCCGGGGGCATACCGGGCCGCACCGAGGCGACCGGGCGCGGCGTGCAGTTCGCGGTGCGCGAGTTGTTCCGCCGTCCGGAGGACCTGGCGCTGGCCGGCCTGGACGGCGGGCTGGAGGGCAAGCGGGTCTTGGTGCAGGGGCTCGGCAACGTCGGTTACCACCTGGCCCGCTACCTGTCCGAGGAGGACGGCGCGCTGGTGGTCGGCGTGATGACGCGCGAAGGCGCGGTGCTCGACGACGGCGGCATCGACGTTGCCTCGCTGCGCGCCCACCTGGACGAGTACGGCGGCGTCGCGGGGTTCCCGCGGGGGCGCACCGACGTGGATGCCGACGCGTTCCTGGCCACCTCCTGCGACCTGCTGATCCCGGCGGCGGTCGAGGGCCAGATTCACGCCGGCAACGCGGCCCGCGTGCAGGCCCGGCTGGTGGTGGAGGCGGCCAACGGCCCGGTGACCTACCGCGGCGACGAGATTCTGCGCCGGCGCGGCATCCCGGTGCTGCCCGACCTGTTCGTGAACGCGGGCGGGGTGACCGTGTCCTACTTCGAGTGGATCAAGAACCTGTCGCACATCCGCTTCGGGCGCATGGACCGCCGCCTGGACGAGGGCCGTGGCGCGCGCATCGTCGGTGCGCTGGAGCAGATGACCGGGCGCCCGGCGGACGCGGCGCTGCGCGCCGAACTGGTCAGCGGCGCCGACGAGCTGACGCTGGTGCGCTCAGGCCTGGACGACACCATGCGGCAGGCCTACGACGAGATCAGCGACACCTTCCGCCACGGCGACGGCATCGACGACTTCCGCACCGCCGCCTACGTGGTCGCACTCCGCAAGATCGCCAACACCTACTTCGACCTCGGCATCTAGGCATCTAGCAGCCCGTGGCGAATACGCCGGGAATGTCGTCGAAATGAGCGTCCATGGTGACGAGTTGCGCGCCCAGTTCCAGGGCGATGGCCGCGATCCAGATGTCGTTGGTGGGCAATGGCGTGCCCTGCTGCTTGAGCTTGCCGACCAACATGCCGTAGCGCTCGGCCGCGTCCCTGGTCACGGCGGCGACGGACACGCCCGGCCGACGAAGGAATTCGTCCAGTGCAGCGACATTCATGCGCGCACGCGACCCCATGCGAAAACCGGCGAACAGCTCGCCCAGGACGATGCTGGGAATGGCTACCTCGTCCGCCGTTTCGACGAGGTCGATGACATCGGCGTCGCCGCGCTTGAACGCGGAATATGCGTTGGTGTCCAGGCAGATCCTCATCGCTCCCACATCTCGTCGTCGATTTGATCGAACACTCGCGTATTGGCTTCGAACTCCGCTGCTTCCGCATCGCTCCAAGTCCCGGCGAGGTCCGACACGTCACGCTTCCGGCCGCTCCCGCCGCCGAGATGGAGCGACTCCATCAAGACGCCGATGATCGTTCTGTTGAGGCTCTTGTTCTGCTCGCTTGCAAGCTCGCGCAATCGGTCATCGAGCTCCTGCGGGACATCGCGCAACGTAATCTGACTCATGCCTATGCCTTCATCGCTTCACTCTACCGAGTCACCCTGGCACACCACCGGGCGCCCCGTCAACTCGCTCATCGTCACGCGGCGGTGGCGGATGGGTCGCGCTGGTGCGGCAATCCTGCCGTCCCTGCCGTCCCCGCCTGCCGTGTGGGGGTTGACGGATCGGGCGGTTGACGCTTATGTGGGGCCGTGCCGATGACCACGCGCGCCGCCATCCAGACCGCCAGCGGCCAGCCGCTCATCATCGATGAGCTCGATATTCCCGATCCGCGCCCCGACCAGGCGGTCCTGAAGCTACTCGCCAGCGGGATATGCCATTCGCAGGTCCACGAGTTGCACGATGCGCTGACGCGGCCGACCGCGTTCGGCCACGAGGCCACCGGCGTGGTGGTGCGGGCCGGCAGCGAGGTGACGCGGGTGCGGGAGGGCGACCGCGCCATCGTCACCTGGGTGCGGCACCAGCCGCTGCCGATGGGCCGGAACGACCGCCCGTGCGGCGCCACCTACCGGGGCAGCCCCATTCCGTGGCCGCACTTTACCTGGAGCGAGCACACCATTGTCTCGGAACAGTACCTGGTGCCGATCGCCGCTTCGGAGCCGGCCGACCTGTGCTCAATCATCGGCTGCGCGGTGCTGACCGGCGCCGGTGCGGTGATCCACACCACGCGGGTGCAGCCGGGCGACTCGGTGGCGGTGTTCGGGGCCGGCGGCGTGGGGCTGGCGGCGATCCGGGCGGCGGCGATCCGGGGCGCCGATCCGCTCATCGTGGTGGACCTGCGCGCCGACAAGCTGGAGCTGGCCCGCGAGTTCGGCGCCACGCATGTCGTAAACGCGAGCGACGTCGACCCGGTGGAGGCGGTGGTGGACCTGAGCGGCGGCGGCGTCGACTACGCGTTCGACGCGATCGGCGTGCGGCAGACCACCGAAACGATCAACGAGGTCACGCGGCCGGGGTCGATGGGCGCCGGCAACGAGGGCGGCACCGCGGTCCTTATCGGGGTGCCCGGTAACGAGATGACCCTGAACCCGCGCGCCATGCTGTCGGCGCACCGCCGTTACGTCACCAGCTTCGGCGCCTCCAACCCCGACCGCGACTTCCCGATCTTCCTGCGCTGGTACCGGGACGGCCTGTTCCCGCTCGACCGGCTGGTCACCGACCGCTACCGGCTGGAGCAGATCAACGAGGCGTGCGCGGCACTCAAGGCCGGCCAGGTAATGGGCCGCGCCATCCTGGAGTACCAATAGAGTAGGGTAATGAAGGAGCGTGCGATGAACGCAACGAGCAAGCGGCAGCAACTGCTGGACGACGGATTCTGCGTGTTTCCGGGGCTGCTCGACGACGACCTGCTGGCGCGCTTGCGGCAGGCCAGCGACCGGCTGCTGGACGCCTACCCGGACGAGGAGCGGCAGCGCCGCGGCAACCAGGGCAGCGTCGTGTCCATTCTCTTCCAGGATCGGGCGTTCGTCGAGTTGATCGCCTGGCCGCCCGTCTGGGCCGCTTTGCGCGAGCTGGGTTTCAACGGCGCGCGCTATTGGTCCGGGTCGGTCATTTCCAAGGAGGCGCACTCCACTTCCCTGTACTGGCACCAGGACTGGGTGTGGTGGCGGGAGCCGGAGAGCGCCGACCCGGTGCCGCACCAGTTGTTCCTGATGTGGTACCTCACCGACACGCGGCCCGAGAACGGCTGCCTGCGGGTGCTGCCGCAGTCGCACCGGCGCCGGCTGGAAGCGCATGACCTGATCGGCAGCCACGACGACGGCATCCGTCACCGAGACCCGGCCACCACGGCCGGCTACCAGGCGCTGCCCGGCGAGGTCGACGTGCCGGTGACGGCGGGCGACCTGGTGGTCGGAGACTCGCGCGTGCTGCACGCCGCGCATGCCAACACCACCGACCGGCGGCGCACCGTGCTCACCACCTGGTACCTGCCGCGTTACGACGAGCTGAGCGAGCGGTTGCGCGCCGCCTACCAGAAGGCTATCCGTCCGCCGTCGGCGTCGCTGCCGGCGGACGAGCTGGCGCTGGTTCAGCCGCTGCTGCCCGACTACCGCGGCGACGCCGAGCCGGCGCACAGGAGCTATGAGTTGAGCGACTACCTGCAACCCGCCGCGCGCGGGTAACCGGCACGCGGACAGCAACGGAAACGACAAGGAGGAGAGACCATGGGACGACTGCAAGACAAGGTGGCGCTGATAACCGGCGCGGCGCGCGGCCACGCGCAGGCAATGGCCAGGCGGTTCGCCGCCGAGGGCGCGCTGCTGGCGATCTGCGACCTGTGCCCGCCCGAGGCACTGGACGCGACCACCGGCGCGCAGGTGCGGGAGGCGGGCAGCCGCGCGCTGTGCTTCCAGACCGACGTGTCGGACGAACAGCAGGTGAACGAGATGGTGGCGCGCACGCTCGCCGAGTACGGCCACATCGACATCGTTGCGCCGGTGGTCGGCATCGCCGGGCCGACCAAGGATCTGTGGGACCTGTCGCTGGCCGAGTGGAAGCAGGTGCTGGCGGTCAATCTCGACTCGATCTTCCTGTGCTGCAAGGCGGCGCTGCCATCGATGATCGAACGGCGGCGCGGCCGGATCATCATGTTCAGTTCGCCGACCGGCAAGCAGCCGCTGGCGCATCGCTCGTCCTATGCCACCAGCAAAATGGCGGTGATCGGGCTTACCCGCACGCTGGCGGCCGAGGTGGGCCGCTACAACATCACCGTCAACGCGATCTGCCCCGGCGGCCACTCCGCGCGCGACCACGAACTTGCCAAGGCATTCGCGGAGTACGTCGGCGAGCCGTTCGACGAGAATACCTACGTCAACTACCGGCCCGGCCCCAAGCCGGCCAACAAGGTGCTGGCCGGCCACTGGCTGCAGGCCGAGGGCTTCGTACAGGACCACGGCACCTCCGACGATGCCGCCGCCATGGCGGTGTTCATCGCCTCCGACGAGGCCGGCAGCTTCACCGGCCAGGACGTCAACACCCCCGGCGGCTATGTCATGTGGTAGTGCCTCTTGCCGGGGCGTCCCTTTGGTTTATTTCCGTTTCCTGGTCGCAGCGCCGTAACTGCCCTCACCCCCTCGCAGCCGCGGGTCGAGCAGGTCCCGCACCGCGTCGCCGAACATGTTGAGGCAGTACACCGTCACCGTCAGGAACAGCCCCGGCCACATCGCCAGCCGCGGCGCCACCTCCATGAACTCACGCCCTTCCCGGCTGAGCAGACCTCCCCAACTGGGAACCTCTACTGGCAGACCGAATCCCAGGAAGCTCAAGCTGGCCTCACTCATAATCACCCCTCCGACGCTGATGCTGAAGATGATGATCAAGACAGGCATGATATTGGGCAGGACGTGGCGCATCAGTGTCGCGGTGCCGCCGCTGCCAATTGCCGGGGCCGCCAGGAAATAGTCGTTCTCCTTGATGCCGATAACCGCGGACCTGACTATTCTCGAGCTGCCGATGCCTCCTGTTATCCCCAGGACCAGTATTATCTGCAACACACCGCGCCCCGTTATGGACATCACGGTCAACAAGATGAGCAGCCCGGGGAAGGCCATCCAGGCATCGACAAATCTCTGCACAGCCAGGTCCAATTTGCCACCAAGGAATCCTGAGATGCCGCCTATCAGGGTAGCGACCACCACATTGATAGCGGTCGCCGCCAGACCGACAAATATGGAAAGACGAGCCCCTGCGATGATGCGGCTCAAGAGGTCTCTCCCCAACTGGTCGGTGCCCAGCAGATACCGGGCTGATGAGCCCTGCAGCCTGTCTGCGAGGTGCATTTCCGCGTGTGGATAGGGTGCCAGAGCATCGGCAAAGATGCTGACGAGAATCAGTATCAATATGATGATCCCGCTGACCGTACCGAGCGGCTTCTCCTTGACCATTCTGATAGAGAAATCGGCCAGTTGGGAACGTCTCTTTGCTGCGATTGCTGCTGATGGTAGCCCGACTGCGTCGCTCACATGCCCTCTCTAACTGTAGCGGACCCTGGGGTCCAAATAGAAATAGACCACATCGATGGCCAGGTTGACTGCCAAGACCCCGGTGGCGAAAAACAGATTCACTCCGGAGACCACCGGGTAGTCTCGCTCGGTGAGGGCGAACACCATGAGGCGACCTATCCCGGGCAGGTTGAATATGGTCTCCATGATGACGGAGCCACCTATCAGGATAGGCAACTGCAGACCTATCAAGGTAACCACCGGGATGAGGGCATTCTTGATGGCGTGCCGCACAATAACG
The DNA here is from genome assembly GCA_965208575.1 of Spirochaetia bacterium. GTDB lineage: Bacteria > Spirochaetota > Spirochaetia > SZUA-6 > Bin103 > Bin103. The sequence goes on from CBDBOV010000006.1 coordinate 779,282, forward strand.
ACCCTCTCCTTGAGCCCCTTGGACCAGGCGGTCCTGATATAGTCTTGCCTGAGCACCTCCAGCATCATGGTGCGGGTCAAGCGCATGGTCGCTGCGGCCGAGGCAGTCCCCAGAATCAGGCTGGGAACGAATAACCCGGCGAGACTTCCCAGTGGGTCTTCGATAAAAGGAATGTATTCCAGAGGGGGCGCCCAGCCCCACCATATTACGGGGAAGATCATGACCATCAGGGCCAGCCAGAAGTTCGGCGTAGCCAGGCCGATGACGGCCGCGGTGCGCCCCAGGTAGTCGGCGGCGGTATCCTGGCGAATCGCCGAGTAGATGCCGACGGGCAGTGCTATCACGAGCCCGATGACCACCGCCATGATGCCAAGCTGAATGGTCACCGGCAATCTACCGAATATCTCCTGTTCTACCGTCACATGCGAGGTGACCAGTGATTCGCCAAGGGTGCCCTGGAGGAGACCTCTGAAGTGGGACTCACCGGTAATCCAGTCAGGGGTCGGCAACACTCCCATCCAGCGTCCGTACTGCACGTGGGCAGGCACGTCCAGTCCCAGCAAACGCTCCATGGCTTCACGGTCAATCGTGTCCATTCCTCCGAACCCTGAGATTTCCGCATTCAGCGCCATCATGTCTACCACGTTGCCCGGCAGGAAGCGGACCAAGAGAAAGACCAGAGTGGTCAATATCCACAAGGTAGGGATTATGAGCAGTAACCGCCTGATGATATAGGCTCGCATGTGGCAGGTCGCGCCCTTCTACACAGCGTTTGTGGAAGCGGGAGGCGCGCCTGCAGCGACCGCCTCCCGGCCCCCTTTTTCTGCCCTAAAAACCCATTGCTTCCTTCATCTCCTGGTCAATCCAGATGCGGGCTAAGTGTTTGTGTCCCTCGGAATAAGATCCCAGTTCGCCGTTATAACCTTTGACCCACGGCTGCGTTGCCTGGTACTGGGGGGTTTCAGGCCCCACTATCTTGAAATGCTGTTCTGTGATGTACATGTTTATTTCTTTTGCCAGCCTATGCATCTCCTCGATGGTGGTAGCGGCCATGACGGCGTCAGCCATGGCGTCATATTTGGGGTCGTTCAAGTGGCCGGTGCTGAGATTGCCTTTATAGAATTGATTTGTCAGACGGTCGGGGATACCATACCTGAAGGCCGCTTCCCCCCAACGAATTATGTACCTGTCCTGATCTGGATCATTATACATCGCGGTGACTTCGGCTGACCCACCAGCCAAGACATCAGTCTGCGTGTCCACGCCAATCTCGCGCCAGTATCCGGCGACCAATTGCGCATAGCTCACATCGTACCGTTCGAAGTAGCCCATGCTCATCGTGAACCTGATACCGTCGGCGCCGCGCGGATAACCGGCCGCATCAAGCAACGCTTCGGCTCCCTCCGGGTCATACCTGTAGGTTTTCTTGACCGCTTCGGGCCACTCCTCGAATGGCGTGCCAATGCCCGGCACATCATTGGCGAAATGTCCCTGCGGAGTCGCATCGCCATAACCCTTGAAGTAGGTAGCTACAATGGTCTCGAGGTCCAGTGCCATCTGCAGTGCCTGGCGCACGCGGAGGTCATTCAAGGGCGGTATGTCCATACGGACGATATAGAATGCGTTATCGGACCGAAACTTGAACGACCACAGCTTGATTTCCGGGTCGGTCCGCTGCAGGCTCTCTATCTGGTCGATCGACCTTAATGTACTGGCGCCGGGACCTAGCATATCAACCTTACCCGTGCGCAGAGCCGCGAGACGGGTTGCTGACTCCGCCATCCGCAAGGCCCTTATCTCGTCAGCATAGGGCAGACGGTTCTCCGGGTATTTTTCGTCGAACCCCCAGTAGTTGGGAGTCTTGGTCCAGGTCCTGGAGCTACCTTCGACCACCTCCGTCAGCTCATAGGGTCCGGTGCCGACCGTGTTCCGCCAATCCTGATAGTCGCCGTGTTGCTCGATGACCTCCGGAGGCATTACCGTAGCCGATCCACCCCAGCCGTAGCCGATAAAGAGTTTCACGGCGCTGAGGTTTGGCCTCTCCAGCTTGACGACCATCGTATACTTGTCGGTGGCCGTTACCGATTCGATCGGCAAAGCTACGAGGTTACGTGCCGCTGGGGTAGGTTCGGCTTCACTGAACGCGGTCCCTGCCAACTTGTTCCCCAAATAGCGGTGAAAGTTGTATTCTACGTCCTCGGCGGTGAGCTCCCGGCCGTTCATCGGCGCCTTGTCATGCCAGTGAACGCCCCTGCGGATGTTGAAGATAATGGTGGTATCGTCGGGCGTTTCCCAGCTTTCCGCCAGTGCCCCTCCTATGGCCCATGCAGGTGTCTCTGCGAAGATCCGCCAGTTCCAGACGTCCCTGTCGTTTCCCCAGTCCCACATGGCGAGCTGCTCGTTAACCAAGCCGGTGCTGTCTTTCGCGTGGCCGTACCAGTCATCAACGTTGGTGCCCCAACTGACCAGGCCGTAGGTTAGTGTCCCGCCATACCGCGGCGCCTCCACCATCTCGCCGGTGGTCGGGTCGAGCACCATTTCCTTCTCGGCGGCGGCTGCCGGCTCCTCGTCTGCGCCCGCGGCCCAGAGGCCGGTTGCGGTCAGAACCAGGACCACCGCAACCGCGAAGGTCCTCGCAACTTGTACAATAAGCATGCGTAACTCCATATATGGATTTCTTGAGAGTATTACGAAGCGACTTGTCGCTCCCTGGCTACTCTCACGCCGGCAACGCAGGCGGCCAGTCAGAGTCCAACTCACTAACAGCGCGCGGCGGGTGACTCACCGGGTTCACCCGGGCTCACGCCGCGCGCGCGTGCGGTTCTTTCAGTATCATCCTGCACCCTTGGGGTGAGGCCGCCGTAGGAGGCGGCGCAAGGTCACGCCGGGGGCGCCAGTATCGCGAGGCGTCTCGGGACCGGCTCGGCGACTCGAAAGGGCCGGCGCCACCAATAGCTGCGGCGACTGCGGCGGTGGTAAACGCGACGGCGTGCGCGGGGCTGCGCACGCCGCGGTCATCCGGAGCGGGTAGCTGTTTCTCGTATAAAGAGTTACGGGGGGGCTGATGCTTCACTGCGAGCCGGCAACGGCGCTGACTATCTTTCCGGCACGATGCGCCCATCTATCAATTGCCCCAGTCAACCGTATGCTCACACGCGCAGGCAAACTTGTCAACCGCCCACCCGTCCCGGCCGTCGCGGTCCGCCTGCCGTGGAGAAGACTCTTGTATGCCAATATCTTCTGCGATAATCTGAGGGAGATTTCCGTATAGGAGAGTTATCCTGAATCTGATCCCGCGACCCCTGTACACCGAGCGCATCCTGCCGTTCATGAACAAGCCGCTCATCAAGGTGATTACGGGAGTCAGGCGAGCCGGCAAGAGCGCGCTCATTCAACTGCTGATCGACCACCTCACCGCGGGCGGCGTCCCGGCCGAGAACATTCTGAGCATCAACATGGAATCGCTGGAGTTCGAGGCGCTCGGCGACTACCGGAAACTCTACGACCATGTCCGCCGCCACCTGCCGGACACCACGGAGTCCTACCTGTTCGTGGATGAGGTGCAAAACGTCGTCGGGTGGGAGCGGGCGATCGCGTCGGTTCTCGCCGATGGGTTGGCGGACGTCACGATCAGTGGGTCGAACGCGCGGCTACTGTCGTCGGATCTTGCCACCCGGCTCACGGGGCGGTACGTCGAGATTCCGGTGTATCCGTTGCTGTTCTCGGAGTTCATCCGATTCCAGGGAATAGAACCGAGCTCACCCGATGTTCGGGGGGCCTGGGACCGCTTCCTGCGCTATGGCGGGTTCCCGGGCATTCGCTACTTGAGCCTGGAGGATGAGCCGGTATTCGCCTACCTCAACTCGCTCTACCATACGATCGTGCTGAAGGACGTGGTCAATCGGCACCAAGTCAGAGAGCCGGCCCAGCTCGATGGCATTACGCGCTTTCTGTTCGACAACTGCGGCAACATCACCACGGCCAAGCGCATGACCGACTACATGAAGGCGCAGGGGCTGAGCGTATCCCTGTCGCGCGTGCAGAACTACCTCTCCTACCTGGAGGAGGCGTTCCTGGTATTCCGCTGCCGGCGGTACGACCTGAAGGGCATGCGCCACCTGGAACTGTACGACAAGTTCTACATGACCGACATCGGCATCCGGCACGGCCTGGTTGGCTACCGGGACAACGACCTTGCCGGGTTGCTCGAGAACGTGGTCTACCTGGAACTGCGCGCCCGTGGATACACGGTCAGCGTCGGCAAGTTCCGGGACTACGAGATCGACTTCGTCGCCGAGCGGCGGACCGAACGACTCTACGTCCAGGTGTGCTACTCGCTGTCGAGTGAGGAGACGGTCGAGCGGGAGTACCGGTCACTCAGGCGGGTGCCCGATAACCATCCCAAGCTGGTCCTGTCACTCGATACCGTGCAGCCGGCCAACCGTGGCGGCATTCGATGGCAGAATCTTGTCGATTTCCTGCTCAAGAACCCTCCGGTCGGGTGAGACGACGCCGCTGGAGGTCCTCGGGGTTTTGACCAGTGAGCCGCGTCCCTGCTACTGTGGTTGGCATGAACTCATCCAACGAGCAGATTGTCTTTGCAGACAGCTTCGCCGGCGAACTGGGAGAAGGCTGGTCGTGGCTGCGGGAGAACCCGGACTGTTGGCGCATCAAGGATGGCGGCGTGGAGATTCGCGTCGAGCCCGGTGTGGCGGAGACCGTCAGGAATGCGCTGGTGCGGCAGGCGCCGGACCGTAGCCAGGGCACATTCGCCATCGAAGTGACGATTACCAACCACGCTCTCCCCACCCAACAGTACGAGCAGGCGGGCATCACCTGGTACAACGACGGCACACCGGTGTTCAAGGAGGTCAAGGAACTTATCGATGGCGAACTCTACGTCATCCCCGGCAAGCAGCCGATGCCGACCAGGAGCGTCCGACTGCGCCTGCTGGTTACCGCGGATACCTGGGAGGCCCAGTATCGCCCGCACGGCGACACCGAGTTCCAGACCGCCGCGACCGGCGAACTTCCGCCGCCAGCCAACGACCAGGTGAGCATCCAGTGCTACAACGGCCCGGCGGATGAAGAGCATTGGATTCGCTTCGAGAACTTCTGCGTCAAGCGACTATCGTAACAGTGTTCACCGTCGGCTCCCGCAAGCTGCCGGAGTGCCCTGAACTGTCGTGAGCGAAGACCTTCACTTCGGCACCATTGCCGGGATCGCGGCGCTCATCAGGGCGCAGCGGCTGTCGCCGGTGGAGTTGACCAGGAGCGTGCTGGCCCGCATCGACCGGCTCGACCGCCGCCTGCACAGCTACGCGACGGTGATGGAGGAGCACGCGCTGGCGGCCGCGGAACGCGCCGCGGCGGAGATCGCCGCCGGCGGTTGGCGCGGGCCACTGCACGGAGTCCCGGTCGCGGTGAAGGACCTGTGCTTCACCGCGGGCGTGCGCACGATGGGCGGCGCGCGGGTGCTGGCCGATCACGTGCCGGAGTTCGACGCCACCGTGGTCACCCGCCTGGCAGCGGCCGGCGCGGTGCTGCTCGGCAAGCTCAACCTCACCGAGGGCGCCATGGGCGGGTACCACCCGGAGTTCCCGGTGCCCTGCAATCCGTGGGATCCCGGACGGTGGGCGGGGGCATCGTCGAGCGGCTCCGGCGTGGCGACCGCGGCCGGGCTGTGCTTCGGCTCCCTCGGCAGCGATACCGGGGGCTCGATCCGGTTCCCGGCGGCGTGCAACGGGACGGTGGGTCTCAAGCCCACCTGGGGCCGGGTCAGCCGCTACGGCGTGCTGGCGCTGGCCGAGTCGCTGGACCACGTCGGCCCCCTGACCCGGAGCAGCGCGGACGCCGGCATCATGCTGCAGGCGATCGCCGGCGCGGACCGCAACGATCCCACCGCGCTGCCGGTTCCGGCGCCGGAAGTGCCCGCTCTGCTCGACCGGCGGGGAGAGCGTCTCGAAGGCATTCGCATCGGCTTCGACGAGCGCTACGCGGTCCGCGACGTCGATGCGCAGGTTTCCGCGGCGGTGGCGGCCGCGGTCGATGTGCTGGCGGGGCTGGGGGCCGAGATCGTCGAAGTGCGGCTGCCCGACGTCGACGAGTACGTCGCCGCGTGGAGCGTGTTGTGCCCAGCCGAGGCGGTGGCCGCTCACCGCGCCACCTACCCTTCGCGCCGGGCCGAGTATGGCGCCTTTTTCCGCGGCTGGCTGGACCTGGGGGCGCGGGTGAGCGGCGCCGAGTACGCTGCGGCGAACAACGCGCGGGCCGCCTTGAGCGGGCACCTGCGAACGGCGTTCGAGCACATTGATGCCCTTGCCTGCCCCGCCATGCCCGATCTGCCCTTCCCGGTCACGCCGGAGGAGCTACGTTCCTCGCCGCCGGTCGTCGACGAGGGACTCTATCGGCTGCAGCGGTTCACGGTGCCGTTCGACTACAACGGCGCGCCGACCCTCACGCTGCCGTGCGGACTGAGCAGCGAGGGGTTGCCCCTGGCGCTGCAAATGGCCGGCAAACCGCTCGCCGAGCCGCTGCTGTGCCGGCTCGGCGCCGCCTACGAAGCCGCCACCGAGTGGCACGACCTGCATCCCGGCCGGTAGAAGTGATCGACGTACTGACCGTGGCTGCCTGACTGCCCTTCAACCGGGGCTTCGGCGTTGTCCCGAGCAGGGGGGAGGGTGCGCGGTCAGCGCCGCACCTCGTCGCAGAACACCAGCTCCCAGCCGTGGAACACCACGACCAGGCCGATGAAGGTCACCCCCGGAAACTGCCGCGCCAGCCGCTCATCCGCCAGGTAGCGCTCGAGCTGCGCCGTCGCCTCTCCGGCCGCCGCCGCCACGCCGGCGTCGTCCGCCGGCCCGCTGCGCTGCAAGCGCCCACGCCGCTTGAGGTACTTGAGCTCGATCAGGTAGCCGCGCTGCAGGTGCGGATAGCGCGCCACCAGCGGCTCGAGCGCGATGTCCGCGTGTCCCTTTCCCAGTTCCGCCTCCGACCGGAACACGTAGTGGTCGGTCACGCTCAGATAGGCGGCGAGGAATCCTAAAGCCCCGGTACGGGGCTCAAGCACCTTCTCGCCACTGATGTAGTCGCGTATTCCGGTCTGCCGGGAGATCGCCTCGCTCAGGAACTCCAGTACCGGTCGCCACCCGCCCTCGTTGGCCATCCGCATCATCAACTGCTCAAACCGGAACAGGTTTACTGAAAACACCCCCACGTCGCGGTAGGCGTCGCGCAGAAACCCGTACATCAGCCGCTTCACGGTCTGGTTCGGGATCGCCAGCCGGGGCACCCGCTCCACCACGTCGCGGATGCTCAGCAGTCCGAAGTAGTGCAGCAGGGAGAAGAAGTTCTCCTGCTTGGTGAGGTCCTTCAGCGGAAAGCCGGGCTGGATGCGGGTGTCCACCTGCTCCTCGCCGATCAAGTCCCTCAGCAGGTCGAAGTTGCCGTTGAGCTGCCGCCCGGTCACCAGCAGGTGACGCAGCTTGCCGTAGTCGATGCGCACGTTGGTGTCGATCAGTTCATCCGGCACCTCTCGGTTGGGAATCGAGTTGTCCAGGTAATACAGCACCATGTCGGTGTTGTAGAGATCGGTCTCGGCTGCCTTGGCGAAGCGGTAGCCGTTGTACCATTCGCCCATGATGCCCATGGCGGTCTCGACCTTCTGGTTGAACACGCCCAGGCCGCGGTACGTGTCGACCAGGTGCCGGACCTCCGCCTCGGTGAAGCCGACCATCTCGTTGAAGTCCGGGTGCAGGCTGATGTTCTTGCCGATGTTGAAGCCGCTGGTGACGTCGTCCATCGTGATCGGCGATACGCCGGTGATGAACAGCCGTTCCAGCCCGCCGCCGCTGCGCCCCGCCCCGGACTTGAGGGTGGCGAAGAAGTTGCGATAGAAGCCGCCGCCGTGGGTGAACGAGTGGTACGCCTCGGCGCCGTGGTACGCCAGCACGGTGTTGGCGAAGTTGTCGTACTCGTCGATGATCACGTACAGCGGGATGTCGTGGTCGCCGGCGTACCGGAACAACACCCCGAGCTTGGCGCTAATGGAGGGCCGCGTGAGGATGCGCTGCACCGCCGCGTCGGGAAACAGGTCGGGATGCCGCTCCAGCGTCCCCTGCAGCTCCGTGTGGCAGTAGATCTCGAACTCCCGCTCCAGGGTTTCCAGCTTGTCGTTGACGGTTGAAAAGTCGAAGCGCAGGGTGACGTAGCGGCTCTGTTCCCCGGTCGGGTCTCCGCCGATGTCGGTGCCGGCGAAGGTGGCGTCGAAGCCTTCCGCCCAGAAGCGGTCGTAGTAGTTCTCCAAGATCGACGCCCAGAGGGACTTGCCGAAGCGGCGCGGGCGGATCAGGAAGGCGTAGCGCTCCTCCTCGAGGCGGCGCAGGAAGCGGGTCTTGTCGACGTACAGCCACCGGTTCAGGCGGATGCGCCTGAAGTCGGCCTCGCCGTAGGGAATGCGCGGGTGCGTGGGTGGCGTTCTCACTGCCGAAGCCTGGGCACTGACTCTATCGTCTCCAAGGAGCGAGGTGCAATGGCGGCAATCGAGTCGGCACAGGAGAGAATCGTGTTCAGACCGTAGACTCCGATAGAGCTGATCGATCAGCGCCGCGTCGTGCCGCTGCCACGGTCAGCACAGTCACACGGCATCGGCGCCGAGACGACCGCCGCCACCGCGCAGCCGCGGGTCGAGCAGGTCTCTGAGGGCGTCACCCAACATGTTGAAACTGTACACCACGGTCGTCAGGCACAGCCCCGGCCAGAGCGCCAGCCAGGGGGCCTGCTCCATGTACTTGCGCCCTTCCCGGCTGAGCATGCCGCCCCAGTCAGGAATGCCCGGTGGCAGACCGTAGCCGAGGAAGCCCAGAGCAGCCAACGACATGATCACCCCGCCGATGTTGATCGAGAACACAATGATGACCGGTGCCATGATGTTGGGCAGGACATGGCGGCTCAGGATCTTGCTGGTGGGGGTGCCCACGGCCTGGGCCGCCAGAAAATAGTCGTTCTCCTTGATGCCGATCACCGCGCTTCTCATGACCCTCGAGCCGCTGATGCCTCCGGCGATCCCCAGGACCACGATGATCTGGGGGAGACCCCTTCCCACAATGGACATGATGGTGAGCAAGAGCAACAATCCCGGAAACGCCATCCAGGCATCGACAAAGCGCTGCACCGCCAGATCCAATCTGCCCCCGAGAAATCCGGAAGTGCCGCCGACCAGGACAGCGACCACGATATTCAGCGCAGTCGCGGCCACACCGACGAGGACGGAGATACGAGCCCCGAAGATCAGCCGGCTGAGCAGGTCTCGTCCGGCCTGGTCGGTACCCAGAAGATACTGCGACGACGGGCCTGCAAGCCTGTCGACCAGGTGAATCTCCTTGTGGGAATAAGGCGCCAGCACGTCGGCAAAGATCGCCACCAAGAGAAATATCACTATGATGATCCCGGACAACGTACCGAGCGGCTTCTCCTTGACAAGCCTGATCCCGAAATCAGCCAGCCGGGAACGTCTCCTTGGATCACCCATGCTCGCCGTCATCCGTTATTGATACCGAACCCTGGGGTCCAAGAACGCATAAATCACGTCGATCATGAGATTGATCGCCAAAACCGCGGTAGCAAAAATCAGGTTTATCGCGGAGACGACCGGGTAGTCTCTGCCATCGAGCGCATCCACAAACATACGGCCTATCCCCGGCAGAGCGAATATTTGCTCCAGGATAACGGAGCCACCTACCAGCAGGGGGAGCTGCAGACCGACCAGCGTAACGACCGGGATGAGGGTATTCTTGATGGCGTGCCGCATGACCACTACCCGCTCCCTGAGGCCCTTCGACCAGGCCGTCCTGATATAGTCCTGCCGGAGCACCTCCAGCATCATGGTGCGCGTCATCCGCATCGTGCTGGCAGCCAGGGCGGTGCCCAGAATCAGGGCCGGAATCAGGAACATCCCGAGATTCCCCAGCGGGTCTTCGGCGAACGGAATCAGCTCTATCGGCGGCGACCAGCCCCACCAGATTGCCGGGTAGAGCATGACCATGACTCCGAGCCAGAAGTTCGGCGTTGCCAAGCCGATGATGGCGGCGGTGCGGCCTACGTAATCGGCGACGGTGTCCTGGCGGATCGCCGAGTAGACGCCGACGGGCAGGGCTATGACCAGCCCAATTACAATTGACAGAGCACCAAGCTCGATGGTTACCGGCAATCTCCCGATGATGATCTCCTCTATCGGAAAAGGAGCGCCAAACAGTGATTCGCCAAAGGTGCCCTGGAGGAGACCTCTGAAGTGGGACTCACCGGTAATCCAGTCAGGGGTCGGCAGCACTCCTAGCCAGCGTCCATACTGCACGTAGACCGGCACGTCCAGTCCCAGCATACGCTCGAGCGTGTCGCGGTCCAGGTCGGCACCCGCGGCATGCCATGCTTCCATCTCAGCCACCATTACGTCTATTACATCGCCGGGGATGAAGCGGACCGCGAGAAAGACGATGATGGTCAATATGAACAGGGTGGGGATGATGAGCAACAACCGCCTGATGAGATAGCTTCTCATGGTGTTGGTACCCCAAGTATGGGAGCTGGAAAGCGCGCTCGCAAGCGACCGCCACCCAGCTCCGCAAGAGTTACTGCTAATTCCCCATCGTTGCTTGCTTCAGCTCACTATCAATCCAGAGGCGGGCCAAGAAGGTATTACGTTCACCACGTCCCATACCTGCTTCACCGAAATAACCCTCGACCCACGGCTGGCTCACGTGGAACTTGGGGGCGTTGGATTTGACCAGACCCCAGTGCTCCCTTATCGTGATCTCATCGACCTGTCGATGCAAGCTCTTCCACTCCTCCAGGGTGGTGGCAGCTTGCATGGCGGCAAACAGGGCGTCAGTTACCGGGTCGTTCCCCTTCGCCTTGTTCTTTTGGTGTTGTTGAGTCAGGTAACCGGCGCCGCCGAGTATCCCATATGCCCAATCCCCTAACGCCCACTCGTGCGTGTCCGCGCCATGTATAGCGGAAATCTCAGCGGCAGTATGGGCAAAAAGCTCGCTGTCAACTCCAATGGCTTCGAAGTACCCCATGACGATTTCACCATACGTCGGATCGTACCGGTCGAAATGGGAGATCTTGAGCTTGAATCGATAGCCATCGGCGCCGCGCGGATATCCAGCCGCATCAAGCAACGCTTCCGCGTCATCCGGGTGATACTCATACTCATGCTTGACCTCGTCGGGCCACTCTTCATATGGCCAGGAAAACTCCCCTGGGCCATCTTGCTGTACTAACCCATACGGTGCTGGATCTCCCCAACCCTTAAGGAAGGTGGCGGAAATCGTCTCGCGGTCCACTGCCATCTGCAGTGCCTTGCGCACATCGACGTCGCTAGTGGGTGACAAAGCCCAGTTAAAAAAGTATGCGCCCGCTATCCAGCTATAAACGGGCCACACCTCGATTTCAGGGTTGGTCCGCTGGAGGCTCTCCAAATCGTCGATATTGTATATGACAGCGTCGCCGGTGTTACTCAGCATATCAATCTTTCCCGTGCGCATTGCCGCCAGACGTGCTGACATGTCCGGTATCAGCAAGGACCTCAATTCGTCAATATAGGGTAGGCGGTTTTCCGGGAATTTTTCGTCGTAACCCCAGTAGTCAGGATTCTTCTCCCAGGTTGCCGAGCTGCCCTCCACGAAATCAGTCAGTCGAAAGGGCCCGGTGCCGACCACGTTCCGCCAATCCTTGGCGTCGCCGTATTTCTCGATTTGCTCAGGGGCGTGCGCAACCCAGTAGTTGTTGAGCATTTTCCCCAGCCCATCGGGGTGAGACTGCTTCAGCTTGATCTCAACCGTCCATTGGTCGGTGGCCGTTACCGATTCGAACTGTAGACCGAAGAAGATAACACCCGCACTGGGGCTAGGTCCGTCTTCCGTGAAATCGCCCAGACCCAAATAGCGGTGATAGTTCCATTCGACGTCATGGGCATCGAACTCCCGACCGTTCACCGGCGCCTTGTCATGCCAGTGAACGCCCTGGCGGATGTTCCAGATGAACGTTGTGTCGTCGGGCATTGACCAGCTTTCAGCCAGAGCCCCTGTAGTCATCTCCGGGGTCACAATGCGGGAGTCTCTACCGCCCCATATATCCCTGGTGAGTCCCCAGTCGGCGAAGGACAGCCCCTCATTGACGCCACTGATCACGTGAGCCGCCCAGCCAGGTTTCCACCAGTTGTCAATACCGGGAGGAAAGACAACAACGCCCTGCGTGATTGTCCCGCCATACTGTGGCGCGGTCCACGTCATGCCGGTGGCGGGGTCGAACACCGTTTCCTTCTCGGTAGCCGCCGCCGGCTCCTCTACTGCGGCAGCGGCCCAGAGGCCGGTGGCGGTCAGGACCATGACCAACGCAACCGCGAAGGTCCTGGTGATTGTTACCATATTCATACGTAACTCCGTATGTTGATTTCTGAGAGTATTGCGTAGCGGCTTGCCGCTCCCCGGCTACTCTCGCGCCCGCAACGCGGGCGGCCGGCCAGTCCGGGGGGACGCGCCGGCTGCCTCGGTGCCAACCGGCCACGGCGCTGACTGTCATTTCGGCACGATGTGCCCATTTATCGATTGGCCCCAGTGCAACGAATGCTCACACGCGCGGGCAAACGTGTCAACCACCCACCCGTCGCGGCGGCCTGCCGCTGGAGGTTGTCGAGGTTTTTGACCAGTGAGCCGCGCCTCTGCTACTGTGGTTGGCATGGCGGCGTGGAGATTCGCGCATCCAGTGCTACAACGGCCCGGCGGATGAAGACCATTGGATTCGCTTCGAGAACTTCTGCATCAAGCGACTAGCGTAACAATGTTGACCGTCGGCTCCCGCAACCTGCCGGAGTGCCCTGAACTGTCGTGAGCGAAGACCTTCACTACGCACCATTGCCGGGGTCGCGGCGCTCATCAGGGCGCAGCGGCTGTCGCCGGTGGAGCTGACCAGGAGCGTACTGGCCCGCATCGACCGGCTCGACAGCGATCTGCACAGCTACGCCACGGTGATGGAGGAGCAGGCGCTGTCGAGCACATCGATGTCCTTGCCTGCCCAGCCATGCCCGATCTCCCCTTCCCGGTCACACCGGAAGCGCTGCGCTCCTCGCCGCCGGTCGTCGACGAGGGCGTCTTTCGGCTGCAGCGGTTCACGGTGCCGTTCGACTACAACGGCGCGCCGACGCTCACGCTGCCGTGCGGACTGAGCAGCGAGGGGTTGCCCCTGGCGCTGCAACTGGCCGGCAAACCGCTCGCCGAGCCGCTGCTGTGCCGGCTCGGCGCCGCCTACGAAGCCGCCACCGAGTGGCACGACCTGCATCCCGGCCGGTAGAAGTGATCGACGTACTTGCCATCGCCATTAATCACCTCGTTGGGTCATGTTCCCCGGCATGCGCCCTCGCTCAACCGACGCGGCGCCGCTGCCGGCGAGACGACCGCCGCCACCCCGCAGCCGGTCGATCATGGTCATGTCCATGAAGTGGAACGGCGCCGGCGACCAGGCACAGCTCCCTGATCAGCCGCCGCAGCAGGTCGCGCAGGAACGACTGTGGAGAGGTGGGTCCTGTCTTGACGTACGAGCCGCACGCCATGATGCTGGACGGTGCCGAGGGGACCCGTGGCAGATACTATCCTGAGCCGGCTGGTATTCCAGCGCTTCCGCAGCCTTGCCAAGGAAGAGGTGAAGTTTGATAACCCGACCTTTCTGATCGGTCAGAACGGCTGTGGCAAGAGCAACTTCAGCGATGCAATTGCCTTCCTTGCGGAGGCGATGGCGTCTCCACTGCAAGCTGTCCTTGAGCATCGCGGGGGATTTGCTGCGGTCAGTCATCGAGGTTCGGCGAGAGGCCGCTCGAACATGGGGCTCGCCGTCGAGCTTCATGATCCGGGTGCCGACATGAGCGAGGCTCGGTATGGCATAGAGTTGCGCGCGTCAACCGGTAGTGGGTTCCAGGTCGTACGCGAGCAGTGCGTGGTGACGCGACTGAATGGGTCCATTGCCTCGTTTGACCGCAGACCGGTCAACGGCTCCGTGGGCTGGAAGAGCAGTGTAAAATCCCTGGACCCCATTGTGGAACCGAATGCGTTGGCGCTTCCTCTGGTCGGTGGCGACGCGCGCTTTCGGCCGGTTTTCCGTCTTCTATCGGATATGCGGGTGTGTCGGATCGAACCGGCGGCCGTTCGCGCTTTGCAGGACCCGGACGGCGGCGTACGGCTGCAAGCCGACGGTAGCAACGCCGCCAGCGTGCTCCGGGAGATCCAACGACAATCCGCGACGGATTGGAAACGAATATGCGAACTTCTCCAATGTGTCGTCCCCGGAACCGTCGGCGTCCAGCTCAAGAGGCACGGCAACAAGCTGACCTTGGCGTTTAGTCAAGAGTGGGGAAAGTCGGCTCCGGTGAAGTTCGAAGCATTCAACATGTCAGACGGCACGCTTCGTGTGCTGGGCATCCTCGCAGCAATCTTCCAACGGCCGGCTCCCTCCCTTATCGTAATTGAAGAACCGGAAGCTACCGTGCATCCGGGCGCCATAGGGACGATTCTCGACGTATTGCGGCACGCGGGACGCTTCATGCAGGTCGTGGTGACGACGCACAGTCCCGATGTTCTCGATGCCCAGTGGATTGAGGATCGACACCTCCGCATCGCGAGTTGGGAGAGAGGCATTACCCGGGTCAGTACTGTCTCGCCTTCCGTTAGAGCGGCCCTTCGCGAGCACCTGATGGGTGCAGGTGAGTTGCTTCGTTCGAACGCCATGGCGGCGGCAAAAGAGTCGGATTCCGACAAGAGACGGTTTGAGTTGTTCGTCAAGGCCATGTGAGATGCGAATCCAGCCGATCGTGGAGGGGCATGGAGATGTGGCGGCTCTGCCGGTATTGTTGCGCCGTCTGATCAAGGAAGCCCAAACCTGGAGCGTCGATGTCGGGCGACCGATACGAGTGCCGCGGGGGAAGATCGTGCAGCAGGCTGAAGTGGAGCGTGCGGTCCGACTGGCGCTTCTTCAACCGGAGTGCGGCGCTGTTCTCATCCTCTTCGACGGAGACAGAGACTGCCCGGCGCGATTGGGGCCGTCCGTACAGACGTGGGCGGCAGCACGAGCGGGCAACGTGCCGTGCAGTGTCGTTATCGCCCATCGGGAGTACGAGGCGTGGTTTCTGGCTGCAATAGAGTCGCTACGCGGCTATCGCGGTGTCCGGGACGATGCGGAAACACATCCGAATCCGGAAGGCCCTCTTTGTGCGAAGGGACAGATGGAAGCACGAATGCACGCGGACGCAAGCTATCTCGAACGTATTGACCAGCCGGCGCTCAGCGCCCGGGCTCAGTGCGACCGTTCCAGCTTCTGCAGCGCCTTCCGGGCGCGCTCGGCGGCGCGGGCACCTACGCCGCCGGCCACCGAGCCACCGCCGCCACGCAGCCGCGGGTCGAGCCGGCGCAGCAGGTCGCGCCGAAACGACTGCCTCTTCGCCCCCTTCGCCGGTGGCGCCTGTGGCGCGAGTTCCAGGTCACCAGGAAGTCGCATCTGTGAAAGGATGCCAGTGCCAAGTGCAGCGCATCACCACCCGGATCGGCGGGCATCACCTTGTGCCGGATGTACGTCTGCACGATCTCGCCGATGGCCGGCTCAACGGGCACCAGCGGCAGGTCATGAACGAGGACCTGCCGCTGCGCACTGCGCTCCGGTATATCGCCAACCAGTTCATCCAGTACGGCCGCGCTGGTGACCAGTTCTCGTATCCCGCACCGCATCGCCAAACATGTTCAGGCAGTAAACGGTGAGAGTCAGAGCGAGACCAGGCCACAGAGCCAGCCATGGGGCAATTTCCATGAACTGACGCCCTTCCCGCTGAGCATGCCACCCCAGCTCGGAACACTCGGCGGCAGACCGAATCCGAGAAAGCTCAAGGACGCCTCGCTGATGATCACTCCACCGATGTTGATGGTGAATATGACGATTACGACCGGCATGATATTGGGCAGGACGTGTCGGATGAATGTTCTCCATTTTGAGGAGCCGACCGACTCCGCCGCATCAAAATACGCATTCTCCTTTATGTCGATAACGGCTCCCGCACGCGGTACCCAGTGGCTTCGTCCGCCACATCCTGGTAAGGAAATCAGCGAAGTTGTTGCGGTCTCTATTCATAGCGGACCCTGGGGTCCAAGTATGGATAAACCAGGTCAATCGCCAGATTGATCCCGATGACCGCGGTGGCGAACAATAGGTTGATTCCGGAAACCACTGGGTAGTCCCTCGCATTGAGGGCAAGCACGAAGACACGACCTATCCCCGGCAGGTTGAAGATGTTCTCCATGATAACGGAGCCGCCTACCAGGATAGGCATCTGCAGGCCGATCAGCGTAACCACCGGGATGAGGGCATTCTTGACGGCGTGCCTGATAACAACTGCCCTCTCCTTGAGTCCTTTTGACCAGGCGGTCCTGATATAGTCTTGCCTGAGCACCTCCAGCATCATGGTGCGCGTCATCCGCATTGTGGCTGCAGCCATGCCCGTCCCCAGAATCAGGCTGGGAATGATGAACACCCCCAGATTCTCCAGCGGCCCTTCGGTGAAACGAAACCACTCCATCGGTGGTGACCAGCCCCACCAGACTACCGGGTAGACCATGACCATGGTTCCGAGCCAGAAGTTAGGCGCTGCCAGGCCGATGATGGCAACGGAGCGCCCCGCGTAGTCGGCCGCCGTATCCTGGCGAATCGCAGCGTAGATGCCGACTGGCAGCGCGATCACCAGCCCAATCACGATTGCCAGGAAGCCAAGCTCGATGGTTACCGGCAATCTACCGACTATCTTCCTCGCTACCGGCAAACGGCCGCTTACCAGCGAGCGCCCGAGGCTGCCCTGAAGGAGACCCGTGAAATGAGACTCACCGGTACGCCAGTCAGGGGTCGGCAACACTCCTATCCAGCGTCCATACTGCACGTGGACGGGCACGTCCAGTCCCAGCATACGCTCGAGAGGTTCACGGTCCCTGCCGCCCGCTCTGTACACCGCCGCTTCAGACTCCATTACGTCGATGACATCGCCGGGGATGAAGCGCACCGAGAGGAAGACCAGGATGCTCAATATAAACAAGGTGGGGATTATCAGCAATAACCGCCTGATGATGTAGGCTCTCATATCCTTCGTGGTAAAAGGGCGCCGGGAAGCCCGAGGCTCCCGGCGCCCTTCGATGCAGCCAGAACGAGCGCGAAAACGCTCGTGGACCCCGCCCCTAGGCGCGGTCCCGGCTGCAACGCCGCAGGCGTCGCGTCAGAAACCCATTCCTCTCTTCAGATCCTGGTCGATCCAGAGGCGAGGAACGACGACTCCAGCGTCTATCGTTTCACCGTTAAAGCCAGTGACCCACGGCTGCGTCACAGTAAATACCAGCGCTCTACCAAGCCATAGATGCCAGTGGTTCTCTACGGGGCGGTCAGCCGGAGCGGTGAGTTTGGTTCAAAAAGGTTGCCCCGCCGGGGGGGGGGGCAGGATGCACTGGCTGCGTCACAACTAACCGGTCACTGCGCTTACGCCATCCTTGCGCGTCATCGGGGTCACCGGGGTGAGCGAAGGTCACCGGCAACCCGTCACTGCGCTGACTGTCATCATGACGCTTCATCAGCATCCGTCGCCCCAGGCGAGGCACGCTAGCACGTTAGCATAGGCGCGGCGCGCCTGTCAACGACTCGGCGGTCACCGGGGGGTCACCGGGTGCGATCAGCACGATCAGCCCGCGCCGCCGGCGCAGCGGCGCCCGCCACCCCTGAGCCTCGGGTCCAGCAGGTCCCGCACCGCGTCGCCGGTCAGGTTGCTCAGTGGGGTTCGGCTCGAAACACCGGAATCCGGCGCTCGGTCTTGTTACCGACGTGCGTCGCCACGATTACCGGCAGCCCGATCATTTGTGCTCACGAGCTATGAGGTACGGTCGCACTATGCTTGAATAGACCATTGAGGTCGAATGGACGAATACATGGTACTCGTGTATCGTGTAACCGGTCAGGCAGAAATGATACAGTCCTTTGCCGATGAGACGACCGCGGATCTGTTTCGTGAGCGCAACACGCGTCAATCGAGACGGATTCCACGAGATGTCTGGCGCGCCGCGCAACGGAAGCTGAAGGCCTTGGACGTGGCGGCCGGGCTCGACGACCTGCGGACTCCCGCGGGCAATCGACTGGAACGGTTGCGCGGTGCACAGCCCGAACGGTACAGCATGAGAGTCAACGATCAGTACCGCCTGACGTTTCGATGGGAGGATGGCCATGCCTACGAGGTCTGCGTCGAAGACTATCACTAGAGACCCGAGTTGGCTCGGGCCGGCGATTTCTCCGGGCGAGATGTTGCTCGAGGAGTTCATCAAGCCACTCGGTCTGCGTCAGAAGGATGCGGCGCGGCAGCTTGGGATTTCGTTGAATCGGCTGAACGAAGTGGTGCGCGGCCGGCGGCGCATCACCGCGGACACGGCGATAAGATTGTCGAGCCTGTTGCAAACCTCTCCGCAGTTCTGGATGCGGCTGCAGGCGGACTGGGACCTGCACCAAGCCCTGGAGCGCACCGCGTCGTAGCCTGCGGGGACACGAAGTGAGGCTGGCCGACATCCGCCTGGTGGTCGATCATCCGCGCATCGTGGCCGCGGTCAGCGAGCTGCTGGCGGACGAGGTGTGCCTGTCGGCGTTCGACCGTCATACTTGAGTGAAGCGGACCGCGCTGCTGCGTCACCTCCGTCGCCACGGTTGCTGCCTGAAGCGTGAGGGCAGGTCCCACTCGCTGTGGGGAGAATCCGCTGACCGAGGAGCTTAAACCGATCTGGCGGCATCGGCGCCGAGACGACCGCCGCCACCGCGCAGCCGCGGGTCGAGCAGGTCTCTGAGGGCGTCACCCAACATGTTGAAACTGTACACCACGGTCGTCAGGCACAGCCCCGGCCAGAGCGCCAGCCAGGGGGCCTGCTCCATGTACTTGCGCCCTTCCCGGCTGAGCATGCCGCCCCAGTCAGGAATGCCCGGTGGCAGACCGTAGCCGAGGAAGCCCAGAGCAGCCAACGACATGATCACCCCACCGATGTTGATCGAGAACACAATGATGACCGGTGCCATGATGTTGGGCAGGACATGGCGGCTCAGGATCTTGCTGGTGGGGGTGCCCACGGCCTGGGCCGCCAGAAAATAGTCGTTCTCCTTGATACCGATCACCGCGCTTCTCATGACCCTCGAGCCGCTGATGCCTCCGGCGATCCCCAGGACCACGATGATCTGGGGGAGACCCCTTCCCACAATGGACATGATGGTGAGCAAGAGCAGCAATCCCGGAAACGCCATCCAGGCATCGACAAAGCGCTGCACCGCCAGATCCAATCTACCCCCAAGGAATCCGGAAGTGCCGCCGACCAGGACAGCGACGACGATATTCAGCGCAGTCGCGGCCACACCGACGAGGACGGAGATACGAGCCCCGAAGATCAGCCGGCTGAGCAAGTCTCGTCCCGCCTGGTCGGTACCCAGAAGATACTGCGACGACGGACCTGCAAGCCTGTCTATAGTCCTGCCGGAGCACCTCCAGCATCATGGTGCGCGTCATCCGCATCGTGCTGGCAGCAAGGGCGGTGCCCAGAATCAGGGCCGGAATCAGAAACATCCCGAGATTCCCCAGCGGGTCTTCGGCGAACGGAATCAGCTCTATCGGCGGCGACCAGCCCCACCAGATTGCGGGGTAGAGCATGACCATGACTCCGAGCCAGAAGTTCGGCGTTGCCAAGCCGATGATGGCGGCGGTGCGCCCTACGTAATCGGCGACGGTGTCCTGGCGGATCGCCGAGTAGACGCCGACGGGCAGGGCTATGACCAGCCCGATTACGATTGCCAGGGCACCAAGCTCGATGGTTACCGGCAATCTCCCGATGATGATCTCCTCTATCGGAAAAGGAGCGCCAAACAGTGATTCGCCAAAGGTGCCCTGGAGGAAACCTCTGAAGTGGGACTCACCGGTAATCCAGTCAGGGGTCGGCAACACTCCTAGCCAGCGTCCATACTGCACGTAGACCGGCACGTCCAGTCCCAGCATACGCTTACCCCAAGTATGGGAGCTGGGAAGCGCGCTCGCAAGCGCCCGCCACCCAGCTCCGCAAGAGTTACTGCTAATTCCCCATCGTTGCTTGCTTCAGCTCACTATCAATCCAGAGGCGGGCCAGGTGGGTATTACGTTCGCCGTTTCCCATCCCTGCTTCACCGAAATATCCCTGCACCCATGGCTGGCTCACGGAGAACCAGGGGGAGCTGGATTTAACGAGGGCCCAGTGCTCCCTTACCGTGATCTCATCGGCCTGCCTGATAAGACTCTTGAACTCCTCAAGGTCGGTGGTCTCGATGGCGGCAAGATGCAGGGCGTCGATACGCGGGTCCGTCGCCTTGTTGTGGCTTCTCCCATCAAAGCTCTGGCTTATCCATGTCAGGTTGGTTCCGCTGCTGCCAAACCAGCCATAATAACTGGCCACAAACTCATACTCGTGCGTGTCCGCATTCAACAAAGCCCCTGACTCAGCGCTAGTCTGTATAAACAGCTCGCTGTCAACGCCAATGGCATCCAGGTACCCCATGACGAGTTCCGGATAGGTCGGCTCGTACCTGCTGAACTGGGCAATCTCGACCTTGAATCTATAGCCGTCGTCGCCGCGCGGATATCCGGCCGCATCAAGGAGTTCCTCGGCCTTTTCAGGATTATAGGTATATTCTTGCTTGACCTCGTCGGGCCACTCTGCATATGGCCAGGACCACCCGGTAGAACTTTGATGTACGTACCCATAAGGTGCTGGATCTCCCAACCCCTTGAAGTAGGTAGCGGAGATTGTCTCTCGGTCCACTGCCATCTGCAGTGCCTTGCGCACATTGAGGTCGGCAGTTATGGCAGGCGAGGCCACGTTCATGTACAAAACACCCGATGCAGGGTTGTAAACCGGCCACACGTCGATTTCAGGGCTGGTCTTCTGGAGGCTCTCCAAATCGTCGATAGATGTAATATACGCGTCGCCGACGTTACCCATCATGTCAACCTTACCCGTGCGCAGTGCCGCCAGACGTGCTGACATGTCCGGCATAAGGAGGGACCTCAACTCATCAATATAGGGTAGGCGGTTGTCCGGGAATTTTTCGTCGTAGCCCCAGTAGTCAGGATTCTTCTGCCAGGTTGCCGAGCTACCCTCCACGAATTCTGTCAGTCTCCAGGGCCCGGTGCCGACCAGGTTTCTCCAGTTCTTGGCATCGCCGTACTCCTCGATTTGCTCAGGGGCGTGCACAAAAAAGTAGCCGTTGAGAAATTTCCCGAGCACATCGAGGTGAGGCTTCGTCAGCTTAATCTCAACCGTCCATTGGTCGGTGGCCGTTACCGATTCGATACCTACACCGCCGACGACCGCACCGACCGCGGCGTTCGGTCCGTCTTCGGTGAAATCGCCCAGACCGAAATAGCGGTGAAAGTTCCATTCGACGTCATCGGCATCGAACTGCCGACCGTTCATCGGCGCCTTGTCATGCCAGTGAACGCCCTGGCGGATGTTCCAGATAAACGTTGTGTCGTCGGGCATTGACCAGCTTTCAGCCAGAGCCCCGGTAGTCATCTCCGGGGTCACAACGGAGTAAATTCTACCGTTCCATATGTCCCTGGATAGTCCCCAGTCGGCGAATGCGAGCCTTTCAACAACGCCACCGATGAGGTGAGGCGCCCAGCCAAGATTCCACCAGTTGTCAGTACTCGGAGGAAAGACCGTAACGGCCGACGTGAGTGTCCCGCCATACTGTGGCGCGGTCCACGTCATGCCGGTGGCGGGGTCGAACACCGTTTCCTTCTCGGTAGCCGCCGCCGGCGCCTCTTCTGCGCCAGCGGCCCAGAGGCCGGTGGCGGTCAGAACGAGGACCAGTGCAACCACGAAGGTGGTGACTGTTACAATATTCATACGTAACTCCGTAGCTGATTTCTGAGAGTATTGCGTAGCGCCGTGCCGCTCCCTGGCTACTCTCGCGCCCGCAACGCGGGCGGCCGGCCAGACAGAGTCGAATTTGTGAAGCGCGCGGCGTGGGACTCACCGGGTACACGCCGCGCGCGCGTGCGGTTCTTTCAGTATCATCCTGCACCCTTGGGGCGCGGCCGCCGGAGGACACGGCGAACCCCAGTGAACCGTATGCTCACACGCGCGGGCAAACGTGTCAACCACACGCCCGACGCGGTGCCCGGGCCATCAGTCACAGCCGGTTGCGCGAGCGAGGGCGAGACAGACCTGGCGCATCTTGCCCTCCGGGAGGCGCCCGATGAAACGGCTCAGCCGTGCCTGGTCTACCGTCTGCACGTGATCGAGGTTGGCGGCCGAGGCCCGCTTGAGGCCCACGTCTATGCCGACCGCCACCTCGGCGGGGGAACCGTGGATGGTCGAGGTAATGGGAGCGACCATCACGGTGTGCAGCAGCGGGATCACCTCCTGGCGGCTGATGATCACCACCGGCCGCCGCTTGTCCGGTGCCTTGAACGTGTACTGCCAGATCTCGCCTCGATTCAGCCGCCCGGCCACGAGCCTTCCTCACCCCAGCCGGCCAATTCCTCGCCGCCGCCGCCGCGGAGCCCGCCCGCGTAGGCGGCGCGGTACTGCTCGGCGATCAGGTGCCGCTGTCTGCGTTGCAGAAATTCCGCCGCCGCGCGCCGCAGAATCGCCGACCGCCCCTCCCGGCGCACCTCCTCCGACGCGTCGAGCCGCGCCAGCAGCGCCTCGTCGAACATCACCTGTATAGGTTTCATCCATATAATATACGTGGGTCATATGCATACATCCAGGTAGCCTGAATTGGAGTTGACCGTCGACGGCGATGAGAAGTATAAGGCGGGAAAATGGCATGGGACGGGTCGGCCGGACCATGCACAGCAAACATCAAAGGAGGAGCGAATTTGATGCTTCTTTCATTCAGGAGGGCGGCGGCAGTCGGGCTCGGGCTCATGCTTGCGGCGACCGCCCTGTGGGCTTCGGCCGCAGAGGAATCCTCCGCCGAGGCAGAGTTCGTCGAGGTAGAGCTCGCCAAGCTCGACGGCACCACCATGACCCGGCAGTTCGAGAAACCCCGCTACGGCGGCACGATCACCATGAACCGGGAGATCCTGCTGGTCTCGTTTTCGCTCTGGGATCCGAGGGGCGGTGGTGGACCGCATGAGCTGGCCAACATCCAGATAACCAACCAGCGCCTCACGCAGCTCGACTGGGCTCGTGGTCCGTCCGGCACCGGTGACTACCCGGTGCGGTCCTACGTGGCGTCGTTCCCACCGAACCTGGCAGTTCCCATGCTGGCGGAGAGCTGGACGCGTCCCAACGCCACCTCGATGGTGTTCAAGTTGCGCGAAGGTGTGCACTTCTGGGAGAAAGGGGACATCGCGGAGCCGAACCCCGGGCTTGAAGCTGACTACGGGCGCGAGCTGACCGCCCATGACGTGGTCTTTTCGAAGAACACGATGAACTGGTTCCAGGTGGGCCAACCCGGCATTCCCACCTATACCGCCCTCGACGACCACACCCTGGAGATGTCGTGGCCCACGCCGGACCCGCTCCTGGCGGCCTTCCAGTGGTCGATGTTCCTGTTCGTCTTCAACGGGGGTATGGCGAACATCCCCGAGGACGACTGGGGCGACTGGCGAAACGCACTCGGTACCGGCTCCTACATCCCGACCGACTACGTGCCCGGCAGTACCGTCACCTACAAGCGCAATCCCAACTACTGGGAGAACGATCCGATTCACCCCGAGAATCGGCTGCCCTACGCTGACAACCTCCGCATCGTCGACTTCGACGACGAGGCGGCGATCATCGCAGCGCTGCGGGCCGGCCAACTCGACCTGACCAACGGCCTCGGCTCAACCGGCAAGTGGGGGACACAGCTCAAGGAGACGAACCCCGAGATTGGCCAAGCCCCCGCCGCCCCGACCCCTACGGTCTGGGTGCCGCGCGTGGATCTGCCGGACAACCCGTTCAGTGACATCAAGGTGCGGCAGGCGCTCATGATGTCCATTCCGCGCGACGAGGTCGTCGCGGACTTCTACGGCGGATTCGCGCTTCCGTTTGCCTATCCGACGTTTCCTCACTTCCCGGATTACTTCGTCGCGTACGAGGATCTGCCGACCGAGCCGATGCTGCCCGGTTCGTGCGCCAGTGCTCGCGATGTGGTGACGTACCTTCCCGACAAGGCGCGCGAGTGCCTCGCCGCGGCGGGGTACCCGGACGGCTTCGAGTTCGACCTGTGGACGCCGCCGGGTGAGGCCGAGTTCAACGAGCTGTACCAGGGTTACTGGAACGAGGTGGGCATCCGTGCCAACCTCAAGGTAGTCGAGCTCGCGGTGTGGCAGTCGGTCAAGGACCGGGAGGACCACCTCGGACTGACGAGCTGGACCCCGGGCATGTGGGCGCATCAGCACGAGCTGCTGTTCAATCAGCTGGTCAGCAACGCCACGGTCAACAGCGCGCGGACGGACGACCCGATGTACGACGCGATCGCCGAGCTGGTCACCACGGAGCTCGACGAAGAGAAGAGGATCGCGGCGTGGCAGGAGTTCTTTCCCAAGGCGCTGGAGCATACCGTGTATCCACACGGCGTCCCGTTCGACAAGCTGACGTTCTGGAACCCATGGGTGAAGGGATACAGTGGAGAGATGAGCAACGTCGGCATCCAGGGCTGGCACTCGGTGGCCAAGAACATCTGGATCGACCAGTCGATGCAGCCGTAGTGGCCTTTCTTGGCACTGCGATAAGCTGACCACGGGTTGGCGCGGTTCCTTCGGGGACCGTCGCCAACCTTGTGTATCCAATCCTCGAAGCCGGCACAGCCTGGACAAGTCAGCGCAGTGGCCGGTCGGCGGTCACGGTCGGTGACCTCGGTCAGCCCCACCCACCCGTCGCGGCAGCTACCGGCACGTTGACAGGGGTTTGGCCGGATCGCTATATTCCGGGGCGGCCGTCAAGGCCGGTAATGCCGGAAACGCCGGCAAAACGAGGCACAAGCAAACCTTGGTTCCTGAGAGCGATGTTGCCGTCCCCGGGGCGACCGTCCGACGGGGCGGGAGTCGGCCGACGCGCGGGCGTGGGGCGGGAACTGGCGGAACATGCGCGATACACACAAAGGGAGAGCAAATTTGATGCTTATTTCGATCAGGAGGGCGGCGGCAGTCATGCTCGGGCTCGGACTCGTGCTGACGTCGACTGCCCTGTGGGCTTCGGCCGCGGAGGAAGCCTCCGCCGAGGCAGAGTTCGTCGACCTGGAGCTCACCAAGCTCGACGGCAGCACCATGACGAGGAACTACGAGAAGCCTCGCTACGGTGGCACCATCACCATGAACCGCGAGATCCTGCTGGTCTCGTTCTCTCTGTGGGATCCACGGAGCGGTGGCGGACCCCACGAGCTGGCGAATGTCCAGGTAACCAACCAGCGCCTCTCGCAGTTGGACTGGGCACATGGTCCGTCCGGTACCGGTGAATACGACGTGCGGCAGTATACCGCGGCGAACCCACCAGCCCTGGCTGTTCCCATGCTGGCGGAGAGCTGGACAATCCCCAATCCGACCTCGATGGTGTTCAAGATGCGCGAAGGCGTTCACTTCTGGGCGGAAGAAGACGTAGCGCAGGCGAATCCCGGGCTACAGGCTGACTACGGGCGCGAGCTGACTGCCCATGACGTGGTCTTCTCGAAAAACACGTCGAACTGGTACCGGCAGGGCATGCCCGGCATAGCCACCTATACCGCCCTCGACGACCACACCCTGGAGGTGTCGTGGCCTGAGCCCGACCCACTCCTCGAGGCTTTCAAGTTGTCGATGTACCTGTTCATCTTCAACGGCGGGATGGCGAACATCCCGGAGGGCGATTGGGGGGACTGGCAAAACGCACTCGGTACCGGCTCCTACATCCCCACGGACTACGTGCCGGGCAGCAGCGTTACGTACAAGCGCAATCCCAACTACTGGGAGAACGATCCGATTCACCCCGAGAATCGGCTGCCCTACGCTGACAACCTGCGCATCGTCGACTTCGACGACGAGGCGTCGATCATCGCCGCGTTGCGGGCTGGTCAGATCGACCTGACCAACGGCCTCGGCTCGTCGGGCAAGTGGGGGCTGCAGCTCAAGGACACGAACCCCGAGATTGGCCAGGCGCCCGCCGCCCCGACCCCTACGGTCTGGGTGCCACGCGTGGACCTGCCAGACAGCCCGTTCAGTGACATCAAGGTGCGGCAGGCGCTGATGATGTCCATTCCGCGCGACGAGGTGGTCAAGGACTTCTATGGCGGGTTCGCAGTTCCGTACTCGTATCCGACGTTTCCCGCGTTCCCGGATTACTTCGTCGCGTACGACCAACTGCCAACCGAGCCCATGCTGCCTGGTTCGTGCGCCAGCGCGCGCGACGTGGTCACCTACAATCCCGACAAGGCGAGGGATTGTCTCGCTCAGGCAGGGTTCCCCGACGGCTTCGAGTTCGACCTGTGGACGCCGCCGGGTGAGGCCGAGTTCAACGAGCTCTACCAGGGTTACTGGAACGAGGTGGGCATCCGCGCCAACCTCAAGGTGGTCGAGGGCGCGGTGTGGCAATCGGTCAAGGACCGGGAGGACCACCTCGGGCTGGCGAGCTGGACGCCGGGCATGTGGCAGCACCATTACGAGCTGCTTTTCAATCAGCTGACCAGCAACGCCACGGTCAACAGCGCACGGACGTCCGAACCGATGTACGACGCGATCGCCGCGGTTGTGACTACCGAGTTCGACGAACAGAAGCGGATCGCGGCGTATCGGGAGTTCTTTCCCAAGGCGCTGGAGGATAGCGCGTATCCGCACGGCGTCGCGTTCGACAAGCTGACGTTCTGGAACCCATGGGTGAAGGGATACAGCGGAGAGATGAGCAACGTCGGCATCCAGGGCTGGCACTCGGTGGCCAAGAACATCTGGATCGACCAGGCGATGCAGCCGTAGTGGCCCAATTGGCACTGCGATAGCTGACCACGGGGTTGGCGGAGTTTCCTTTTCGGGAAGCGTCGCCAGCCCCTTTCTTTGAAGCGGCAACCATAGCTTGATGACTGCCTACATCATCAGACGGGTCGTTCTGATCATTCCCACGCTGTTCATCGTCTCGCTGCTGGCGTTCTTCCTGATTCGCTGGATTCCCGGCGACGTCATCGACCTGATGGTGGCGATCATGCAGCAGTACGTGTCCCTTGGAACCACGACCACGGACTTGGTGGGCAGCAGCGAGGAGGTTGTGGAGCAACTGGCGCAGACCCTGCGCGAACAGCTTGGACTGGATGTCCCGGCGCACATTCAGTACGTGCGCTGGCTCGGGGAACTGTTCCAGGGCCGGCTCGGAGATTCGCTGTGGACCAGGCAGCCGGTCGGAACGGACATCCTGTTCCGCCTGCCGATATCTCTCCAGCTCGGCCTGATGGCGATCATCTTCGCGCTGGTGATTGCGCTGCCGGTAGGCATTATTTCCGGGATCCGGCCCGACTCCGGCACCGACCAGGTTCTGCGCAGCTTCGCCATTCTGCTGGTTACCGTTCCCGCCTTCTGGCTGGGCACCATGGTGGTGGTCTACCCGGCGCTGTGGTGGAGTTGGGCGCCGCCCTTGTTCTTCGTCCGATTCGGCGACGATCCGCTCGGCAACCTGGCCCAGATGTTCGTGCCGTCACTCATCCAGGGGATGCTGCTGTCGGGAATCATAATGCGATTTACGCGCACCATGATGCTGGAGGTGCTGCGCCAGGACTACGTCCGCACGGCGTGGGCGAAGGGGCTGCGCGAGCGGGTGCTGGTGATGCGCCACGTCCTCAAGAATGCCACGATTCCGGTGATCACGATGATCGGACTGCAGTTGCCGGTGCTGATTGGCGGCGCCGTGATCGTGGAGAAGATCTTCAACATACCGGGCCTCGGATCGCTGATAATCGAAGCACTCGAGAAGCGTGACTACCCCATCGTCACCGCCGTGAACCTGCTCATGGCGGGGGTCGTGCTCGTCGTCAACGTCCTGATCGACATCAGCTACGCTTGGCTCGACCCGCGGATCCGCTACGACTGATGGCTGACCCCGTGGCGCCCAAGGCGCCGGCCGCCGCTCAGCACGCGCGTACGTCACTCCTGCGCCAGACCCTCTCCCGGTTGTTCCGGGAGAAGAAGCTGGGCGCCGTCGGGCTGATCATCATGGTGCTGTTCCTGCTGATCGGCATCTTCGCGGACGTGCTTGCCACCCACGACATGTTCGAGCAGAACGTCCCGCGGCGCCTGGAAGGGCCATCGTCCGACTATCCCCTGGGCACCGATCAGTTTGGGCGCGACGTGTACAGCCGGGTGGTGCAGGGTGCCCGCGTCTCGATGCTGGTCGGCCTCGCCTCCAGCCTGGTTGCGGTGGTAGTCGCCACCGTGTTCGGACTCCTGCTGGGGTACTTCGGCGGTGTGGCGGATTTGATCGGGCAGAGGGTGGTGGATGCCGTGCAGGCGTTTCCGTGGCTATTCCTGATCATCACGGTGATGTCGCTGCTGGGACCAGGCATCCCGCAGGTGATCATCGTCCTGGGCGTACCCTGGGGCATCGTCAACATCAGGACCGTGCGCAGCGTCGTGCTGAGCGTGAAGGAGACCCCCTACGTGGAGGCGGCGCGGGCGACCGGGGCCGGCACCCTGCGCATACTCGCGCGCCACATCGCGCCGCAGCTCGTGGCGCCGATGATCGTCCTGTTCACGGTTTCGGTGGGCGGCAACATCCTCGCCGAGGCGTCGGTGAGCTTCCTCGGCTTCGGCATACCGCCGCCGCAGCCGAGCTGGGGCAGCATGCTGAGCATCGAGGGCCGTTCCTACATGCTGGAGGCGCCGTTGTTGGCGTTCTGGCCCGGCCTGTGCCTGGCGATCGTGGTGTTCGGCATCAACATGTTCGGCGACGCGCTGCGCGACCTGCTCGATCCCCGCCTGCGCGGCGGCATCGGCCGCTTCGGCGCCGAGGCCCCGTCCACCAACCGCAAGTAACGGCGCGGCGGCGCGGCGGCGCGGCGAGTTCTGCTTGACCGGCACGGCGTTGCCATGCTATGAGACTGCCAATCGAACTCGGGAGGATACCCGAGTGAAAAGGAGGCAGATAGCGTGACTATTTGCAAATGGAAGGCACTGTTCGCCGTGGCGGCGGCCGTGTTGCTGACGGCAATCGGCGCCTGGGCCACTCCCGCCGCGGAGGAAGGGTCCGACGCTGCCATGTCGCCCTCGGACATCGACACCGTTCCGGTCTATGGCGGCAATCTCACCACCGCCGACAACACCTGGTCGAGCGTCTGGGACCCGACGGTGCTCATTCACGGCATCCAGGTGGTGCCGGCCATCTACGATCAGTTGTTCGAGTACGACATCACCCAGGGGCCACGCGGCACCGGCGAGTGGGGGTTGAACGACTTCAACTGGCAGAATCCCAACGTGATCACGTTCCAGGTCATCGAGTCCAACACGGTACTGAGCCCGACCCAGTTGCGGTGGAAGATTCGCAGGGGCATCCACTACCACGACCGGCCGCCGGCCAACGGCAGAGAGATGACCGTGGAAGACGTGCTCGTCACGTGGGAGCACGTTACCGCGGAGCCAAGATCCGGCCTGATGTACAAGGGCGACGAGCTCCTCAAGATGACCGCCGATCCGAACGACCCCTGGGCGATCAACGTCGAACTGGCGGCGCCCGACAGCCTGGGTCTGTGGGTCTATCTCACCAGTGCCCTGAACGGCGTTCTGCCGGCCGAGTGGTGGCGGGATGACTCCATCAACCGGGAGGACTGGCGCAGCCACATGGGATCGGGGCCGTTCTGGCCCATCGACGTCGTCGAGGGCAGCCACATTACCTACACCAGGAACCCCAACTACTGGCAGACCGATCCTCTGAATCCCGGTAACCAGTTGCCGTACCTGGACACCATGCAGATCATCTCCTTCGCCGATGGCGCGGCGCGGATCGCGGCCCTGCGCAGCGGCAAGCTCGACCGCCAGGTGCAAAACGGCCTGACGCCCACGCAGATTGACGATCTGAGGCGGAGCAACCCGGAAATACGAACCAACGAGACGTGGGCCCACGGGCAGTATGCTGCGTTGCGTGCCGACCTGGCGCCGTGGAACGACATCCGCGTGCGGCAGGCGGCGATGCTCGCCATCGACCACGAGGCGCTCCGGGACTTCTTCACGCCGGAGCACTACCACTACCCGGGGTTCCCCGTGAAGCGGTCAGCCGGGAAGCCCCAGTACCATACCAGGGAGGAGCTGGCCGCGGTGCGTCCTGACCTCGCCCGGTTGTACGAATACCATCCCGACGAGGCCGAGCGGCTTCTCGACGAGGCCGGATACCCGCGTGGCGAGGACGGCATCCGTTTCGAGACCACCTTCATTACCGACTCCGGGCTCGATGAGAACTACCCCGCGTATTTTGCGTACTTCGAGGACGTCGGCATCCGGGTCAACATGGACCCGATCCCGAACGGCGGCCACTGGGGCATGATCGGCGGTGCGGACGGTCCGAACGACGAGCACTTTACCGGCTTGGCGTTTCACAATGCCGGCGGCACCAGCTTCTCGGTCCTGGCCACACACTTCTGGAACGCACCGTATCGGCCGTTCTACAGCATGGGCCGTATCCAGGGTTCTCCCGAGGCCCTCGAGGTGGAGCGATTGTTCAACGAGGTCAACCTGCTCGAGGCCAACACTCCCGAGTGGACCGACGCGCTTCTGGATCTGGTCTTCTACTGGCAGGAGCAGCTCTGGTTCCTGGACTTCGGCGCCGTCCACGAGTACATGGCATGGCAGCCGTGGGTGAAGGGAAAAGAGGGCATGAGCGGACTGCAGACCTACCAGTACCACTTCACCAAGTACTTCTGGATCGACGCGGCCCTGAAGAAGGAGCTCAGCGGGCGCGACGCGGACGAATAGCGTCCCTCTCTGATCTGATCCGTCTGATCTGATCTGAGCGTTCGCGGGGGCTGGGCCGGCTGGTCTGGCCCCCGTTTTCGCGCATGCAAGCCTACATCCTCAGGAGACTGCTGCTGATCGTGCCGACGATGCTGATCGTCAGCCTGATCGTGTTCCTCTCGATGCGCCTCATCCCCGGGGACGTGCTCGATTACATGGTCTCCCTCAGGTACATGTCCGCGGGAGCCATGGAGGCTCTGCGCGAGCAGCTTGGCCTGAATCTGCCCGCTCACGTCCAGTACGGCCGCTGGATCTCCGGCGTCCTTCAGGGCGACTTCGGTGACACGCTGCTCACCAACCTCGCGGTCGAAGAGGTAATCATCGAGCGGCTGCCGAGGTCGCTGGAACTGGGTGCCCTATCGCTGGTGTTCGCGCTGGTGATAGCGTTGCCCGTGGGTATCTACTCCGGTCTGAAGCCGGAGTCTGCCGGTGACCAGATACTGCGCAGCGTCGCCATTGCTTTCATCTGCATTCCCAGCTTCTGGCTGGGGACGATGATTCTGGTTCTGCCGGCGGTCTGGTGGCGGTGGTCGCCGCCGATGTACTGGGTATCTTTCTGGGACAATCCGCTCGGCAATCTCGCCATGTTCATCATCCCCGCCATCGTTCTGGGAATGTGGCTGTCCGGGGTCACCATGCGCTTGACCCGGACGATGATGCTGGAGGTTATGCGGCAGGACTATATCCGCACCGCGTGGGCAAAGGGGCTCAGGGAGCGGATGGTCGTGTTACGGCACGCGCTGAAGAATGCGCTGAACCCGGTGCTTACCACGATCGGCCTGCAGTTGCCGGTCCTGATCGGCGGCGCGGTGGTGGTGGAGCACATATTCAACATACCCGGCATCGGCTCGCTGGTGGTAAGAACGCTGGAGCAACGCGACTATCCCCTGCTGGCGGGACTGAATATGATGATGGCGGGATTCGTGTTGCTCGTGAACGTCATCGTCGACATCAGCTACGCCTGGCTCGACCCGCGGATCCAGTACAAGTGAGCGGTTCGGCAGCTCCGAAGGCTGGTCCAAGAAAAGGGTCGCTTCGCGACCTGCTGCCGCGGCTGTTCCGGGAGAAGAAGCTTGGCGCCGTCGGGTTGATCATCGTACTGGTGTTCTTCCTGGTGGGCGTGTTTGCCGACCTGCTCGCCACCCACGACCTCAGAGACCAGAACCTCAGGCGCGCGCTCGAAGGACCATCGGCCGAGTTTCCGCTCGGCACCGACCAATTTGGCCGCGACCTGCTCACTCGCGTCATTCACGGGGCGCGCGTCTCCATGATCGTGGGAGTGGGAGCCGTCGCCATCGGCCTGGTCATCGCGCTGTTCTTCGGCCTGTTGTCCGGTTACTGGGTCGGTACGTTCGACCTGGTCGTGCAGCGATTCGTCGATGCGTGGCTCACCTTCCCGTGGCTGTTCATCGTGCTGACCGTGATGTCGCTGCTGGGACAGGGAATGGTGCCGATGATCGTCGTCCTCGGCGCGTTCACGGGTATCGGCAACATCCGCACCGTACGGGGCGTGGTGCTGGGCACCAAGGAGCACCCGTACGTGGAGGCGGCGCGGGCGGTCGGCTGCCCCACCTGGAGGATCCTCCTCACCCACGTCCTGCCGCAGGTGTGGCCGCCGGTTATCGTGGTCTTTACCATTTCTCTGGGTGCGGTGATTCTGAGCGAGTCGACCATCAGCTTCCTCGGTTTCGGGATTCCGCCGCCGCAGCCGAGCTGGGGCGGCATGCTGAGCCTCGAAGGCCGGCGCTACATGGAGCGGGCGCCGCTGCTGGCGATCTGGCCCGGCCTGTCCCTCGCCATCGTCGTGTTCGGGATCAACATGTTCGGCGATGCGTTGCGAGACCTGCTCGATCCCCGCCTGTCGGGTGGCACCGGCCGCATCGGGGCGGCGAACGTGAAGCAGGCCGCAGAGGCCCCCGGCAAGCACGCGAACCGTAGGTGAGCGGTAGTTACAGCGGGCGCAGCATCGGGTTACAGTGTACGCAATGGGAGCCAGGATCAATCGCACCATCGAGCTGCTGGAGGATGGGCAGCCGATCTACTATGTGGGTGGGCACACCGGCCTTGCCGGCACCTTTCACCGGCGTCCGAAGGGCACGCTTACCGCAAGCCACACCCCGGTCCTGACCTACGAACAGGGCCGGACCGACGCTTCGCACTGGGCCGACTACATCAACGTCGGCTTCGAGCACGGGGCGTTCAACGTGGCGGGGCTCGACGACTACCTGCACGGCATGGTGGACGCGGGGCCGACACGCAGCGGCCACCGCACGCCGACCATCATCGTGGAGGCGCCGGTCAACGGCATCTCGCGCGCGGTGGTGGAGGCCAACGCGTGGCAGTGCCAGCAGCTCCTCGCGCGCGGCGTGCACGGCATCATCCTGTGCAAGGCCAACACGCCGGACGCGGTGGCGGCGTTCGTGGAGGCGTGCCGCTACCCGATCAACCGTCTCGGCGTCGGCACCGGCCTCGGCACCGGCATGCGCGGCATCGCCTCGGAGGACAGCGCCGGCCACGTGTGGGGCCTGGACGCGAACGCCTACATCGAGAAGGCCGATCCGTGGCCGCTGAATCCCGACGGCGAGCTGTTCCTGGGGATCAAGATCGAGTCCAAGGCGGCGCTGCCCTACGTCGAGGAGATCATGCAGGTGCCGGGCGTCGGGTTCGCGGAGGTGGGCCCCGGCGACATGGCGCTGACGCTCGGAATCCGCTCGCTGTCCGATCCGTGGCCGCAGGAGATGGTGGAGATCGAACAGCGCGTCAAGGCGGCGTGTGAGGCGAGCGGGGTATACTTCCACCCGTTTACCGGGTATGCCGCGCCGGCCGACTTTCCCGCGTTGATCGACGCCGGGGCGCTGGTGATCACCGCCCCCGATGAAGAGATAGCCCGCGTCGGGCGCGCCCACTCGGGGCGCACGATGCCGGTATAGGGTACAGTCCGAAAGAGGAGGAGAAAACATGTCCAGTTCCGGAGTCAAGTTCCATCACATTCACCTGATCAGCGAGGATCCGCACGCCGCGGCCCGCTTTTACGAGAACATCCTCGGCGGCGCCATCACCGGCGAAGCCGACGTGATGGGGGCGCCGCAGGTCACCGTGGATCTCGGCGGCATGCTGCTGCTGATCCGCGGCCGCCGGCCGGGCGAGGCGCCGACGGGAAACAGCCAGCCGATGCAGCAGTTCGAGGGCTTCGTGAGCCACAACGGGTGGGGCACCGACCACTTCGGCTACGCGTACGAGGGCGACCTGCTGGCATTCTGCGAGGAGATCCGCGCCAAGGGCGCCACCTTCGCCGCCGAACCGTGGGAATTCGCCCCCGGTCACCCGATCTGCTTCCTGCAGGCCCCCGACAACGTCACCATCGAGCTGATGCAGACGCAGTAGCGCCCCGAACCCGCCGCCTGCGGCGACGCTTCCGGCCCAACCGGCCTACCGCCGGTCCTCCGGCGGGGGCCGGCCGCGGAGGTGGCACGGTCACCGCTGCACGGCGTCGGAGTACACCATCTCCCAGCCGTGGAACACCACGATCAGGCCGATGAAGCGCACCCCCGGATACTGCCGCGCCAACCGCTCGTCCGCCAGGTAGCGCAGGAGTTGCGCCCGCGCCTCCTCGGCCGCCGTCGTCACCGCGGCCTGATCCGCGGACTCGGAACGCGCGCGATACTTGAGTTCGATCAGGTAGCCGCGCTGCAGGTGTGGATAGCGAGCCACCAGCGGTTCCAGCGCGATGTCGGCGTGCCCCTTGCCCAGCTCCACCTCGGAGCGGAACACGTAGTAGTCCGCCACGCTCAGGTAGGCGGCCAGGAACCCCTGTATTACCTTCTCGCCGCCGATGTAGTCGCGGATCCCGGTCTGCCGCGCGACCGCCTCGCTCAGGAACTCCAGCACCGGCCGCCACTCGCCCTCGGTGGCCATCCGCAACATCAACTGCTCGAACCGGAACAGGTTGATCGAAAACACCTCCACGTCGCGGTAAGCGTCGCGCAGGAAGCCGTACATCAGCCGCTTCACGGTCTGGTTCGGAATCGCCAGCCGCGGCATCATGCCCTGCACGTCGCGGATGCTCAGCAGCCCGAAGTAGTGCATCAAGGACAGGAAGTTCTCCGGCTCGGAGAGCTCCGCCAGCGGAAAGCCGGGCGTGATGCGGGTGTCCACCTGCTCCTCGCCGATGACGTCGCGCAGCAGGTCGAAGTTGCCGTTCAGTTGCCGGCCGGTCACCAGCAGGTGGCGCAGCTTGCCGTAGTCGATGCGCACGTTGGTGTCGATCAGGTACTCCGGCACGTCACGGTTGGGCATGGAGTGCTTCAGGTAATAGAGCACCATGTCGGAGTTGTACAGATCGGTGTCGGCGGTCGTGGCGAACCGGTAGCCATTGTACCACTGGCCCATGATGCCCATGGCGGTAGCGACCTCCTGGTTGAACACGCCCAAGTCCCGATAGGTCTCGACCAATTGTCGCACCTCCGGCTCGGTGAAGCCGACCATCTCGTTGAAGTCCGGTTCCAGGCTGATGTTGGTGCCGATGTTGAAGCCGCTGGTCACGTCGTCCATGGTGACCGGCGACACGCCGGTGATGAACAGGCGCTCCAGGCCGCCGCCGGTGCGCCCCGCCCCGGACTTCAGGGTGGCGAAGAAGTTGCGGTAGAAGCCGCCGCCGCCGTGGGTGAAGGAGTGGAACGCCTCCGCGCCGTGGTACGCGAGCACGGTGTTGGCGAAGTTGTCGTACTCGTCGATGATCACGTACAGTGGGATGTCGTGGTCGCCCGCGTAGCGGAACAGCTCTGCCAGCTTGCCGGCGATGGAGGGCGGCGCCAGGATGTCCCGCATCGCCGTTTCGGGAAACAGGTCGGGATGACGCCGCAGTGTCCCGCGGAGTTCTATCAGACAGTAGGTTTCGAACTCTCGCTCCAGGGTGTCGAGCGCGTCGTTGACGTTTGAAAAGTCGAAGCGCAGGGTGACGTAGCGGCTCTGTTCCCCGGTCGGATGCTGCCCGATGTCTGTGCCGGCGAAAGTGGCGTCGAAGCCGTCCGCCCAGAAGCGGTCGTAGTAGTTCTCCAAGACCGACGCCCAGAGGGACTTGCCGAACCGGCGTGGACGGATCAGGAAGGCGTAGCGCTCCTCCTCCAGGCGGCGCAGGAAGGGGGTCTTGTCGACATACAGCCACCGGTTCAGGCGGATACGCCTGAAGTCGGCCTCGCCGTAGGGAATGCGCGGGTGCGTGGGTGGCGTGCTCACTACCGTACCGTACTGACTCTATCGCCTCCAAGGTGCGACGCGCAATCGAGCCGCCAAGGGCGGCACGGTCACTCTGCGAAACGGACGACGACGGCCGGTCGGTTGCGTCCGCCGAGTCCGCGCGCGCTTGACACCTCCAGGCGCGCGTGAAACGATGACTACGTCAAGGATTGAACGGATGTGGATCATGAGTCATCACGACCGACTGCATAGTAACCGGTCGGCAGTGACGCAGCCGGCGCATCCCCCCCCCCCCCCCCCCCCCGGGTCGGGCGGACAACTACTTGAATCACAAGCAATAATCGCTCAGGCTGAGCGCTCTGCGGCCTTCGTCTTCAGCTTCCGCGTAGCGGCCCGCTACCTGTTGTGCCGCCTCAGTCCACGTTCGCTCACCGGCCGCGGCAACGGTCAGGGACCCCCGTCCGCTGAACCGCGGCATCTTTTCCCGTCGCGCTGCTCGAAATTCCTCAAATGCGCGCTCCAACGCACTCGACCCGCCCTCCGGGCGCAGTGTCCGAGCCGCGTCCTGGTGGCGTGGATTCTCCACCGCCCGGCTACTCAAGGAACGCGTGGCCGAACATACCCCCATCTACGCCTCACCGCTTCTACGCAGGCTACGCTGCCTGACTCCGGGACCTCATGGGTCGCGAGCAAACACCCTGCCGGCGTTCCCGGCGCACGCGAGGTGCGAGTCATACTCAAAGAACCACTCCCGCGCGCGGCGTGAGCCCGGGTGAACCCGGTGAGTCACACGCCGCGCGCTTCAGGAAGTTGACTCTTATCTGGCTGGCCGCCTGCGTTGCGGGCGCGAGAGTAGCCACGGAGCGACAAGTCGCTCCCCAATACTCTCAACATTCCATCGAAGGAAGACACGATGAAGATATTCTTCACCCGGACTTTCGCGGTTGCGGTAGTCCTGGTGCTGACCGCAACCGGCCTCTGGGCCGCCGGCGCAGAAGAGGCGCCGGCAGCCGCCGCCGACAAGCAGTATGTGACCGACCCCACCACCGGCAAGGTGGTGTCCGCGCCAGAGTATGGCGGGACAATAACCTACGCGCTATCAACAGACCTTCCGGGACCTGACACCGTGCTCACTGGTGGAGCGGCGGCTCACTCCGCCGGTCCCGTTGTAGAGAAGCTGGGCGCCGCAGACTGGGCAGCTCCCAGGGACATGTTCTCGTTCAACATCTATGAACTCAATATTCCTGCTAACACGAGAGGGGTGCTGGCGGAGAGCTGGTCGCAACCCGACCCACTGACGTATATCATCAAAGTCCGCCAGGGCGTTCACTGGCATGATAAGGCACCGATGAACGGCCGGGAGCTGACTGCCGAGGATGTCGAGTACAACTTTCATCGTATGGTGGGTATAGGTAGCGGTTTCACCGAGAAGAGCCCTATGGCTTATAGCTTCCGAGCTGGGGAATTCGACTCGATAACGGCCACCGACCAATCGACGGTTGTTTTTAGGATGAACAAGCCCCGCCTCAGTGCGCTGGCTTCTATCCTCGACGACTGGTCTGCCTGGATATATCCCCCCGAGGTGATCAAGGAACACGGGGATGTTTCGGATTGGAGAAACCTCGTCGGAACCGGACCCATGATGATGACTGGCTGGACCAAAGACAGCTCTCGCACCTATGAGAGGAATCCGGACTACTGGGGCTACGACGAGAAATACCCCGAGAACCGCTTGCCCTACATTGACCGGCTGAGGGGCCTGGTTATGCCCGAAGTCGCAACACGAACGGCTGCACTGCGCTCGGGTCAGGTTGATTACGTAGGTGCGCTCGGCTTAACTTCATTGAGGAATCTCGACCAGGTAGAGAGCCTCCAGCGCACCAACCCCGAAATCCTGATATCGTCGTATACGTTTCGGAATGATGGTGCTGTTGGGTTGAACGTTCAGCTAGAGCCCTTTGACGACATCAGAGTGCGCAAGGCCATGCAGATGGCAATAAACCTCGATGAAATCAACAATTCCTACTTTGGAGGGTTTGGAGATACGACGCCTCAGGGGAAGGTAAGCAGGTCTTATACAGCGGCTGTCACCCAATTCGAAGATTGGCCCGAAGATGTCAAGAAGGTCTTTGACTACGACCCGGAAGGTGCCGAAGCGTTGCTTGATGAGGCCGGTTATCCTCGCGGCGCCGACGGTATCAGATTCAAGACCAGGTTCTTGCATCTCGAGCGGTACGATTTGAACTATACGCAATTGATCACTTCATACTGGAACAAGATTGGCATCGATGTAGTAGACATTGCGGTAGAACCATCACCTGCATTTGGCGCCAGAAGAACTGCCAAGGATTACGAACTGATCAATCACGAGTTGGCCAACTATGGGGATCCCATAAACCACATGACGCATTATTCGAATCGGGAGAGCAACCCATACGGGGCGCATTCCAATGTCAACGACCCCGATTATGAGGCCATGCTTGAGGCTGCCGAAGCCGCTACCACTATTGAGGAGCAGCACAGGTTAGTTCGAGAGTTGAATCAATATGGGATTGAGAAGTTCTGGATGATATGGACTCCTAATGGTCCACAATTCAACGCGATCCAACCGTGGATCATAGGTTTCAACAACGAAAACTGGATGGGTAACGGTCAAGTCCTGGTAGTGTTCACCCGTCTGTGGATTGACCAGGATCTGAAGACGGAGATGGGTTATTAGGGGGTTCGCCCTCCTGATTTCACTTAGAATGGAGCTGGGAAAGCGCGCGCTTCCGAGCGGCTTCCGAGCGCCGCTCCCGGCTCCTTTTTCATTGCGTAGGGTGTCCGCATGAGAGCCTATATCATTAGGCGGTTGTTGCTGATCGTGCCGACGCTGTTCATTTTGAGCATCCTGGTCTTTCTCTCGGTACGCTTCATCCCCGGCGATGTCATCGACGTCCTGATCGGCAGGATGGCAACGTTCAATGTGCAATGGGACGTAGACCGTGAAGCTCTCGAGCGAATGCTGGGATTGGACGTGCCTGTCTACGTGCAGTATGGACGCTGGATAGGAGGTATCATCCTGGACGGCAGCCTTGGCGAATCCCTGTTTACCAGAGACTCGGTGGAACAGGCGATATTGGAGAGACTGCCGGTCACCCTTGAGCTCGGTTTCATGGCAATCTTCATCGGGCTCGTGATCGCGCTGCCGGTGGGCATCTACTCGGCGATGCGCCAGGATACCGCAGCCGACTTCCTGGGGCGCTCGGTCGCCATCATCGGTCTGGCCACGCCGAACTTCTGGCTCGGCATCATGGTCATGATCTACCCGACCATCTGGTGGGGCTGGGCGCCGCCGCTGGAGCTGGTTACTTTTCCAGAAGACCCGCTGGGCAATCTGGCGGTGTTCATCATTCCCAGCCTGATTCTGGGTACCGCCGCGGCTGCCGGCACCATGCGGATGACGCGCACCATGATGCTGGAGGTGCTGAGGCAGGATTATGTCAGGACGGCTTGGTCGAAGGGTCTGAAGGAGCGTGTGGTCGTCATGCGCCACGCGGTCAAGAACGCACTCATCCCGGTGGTGTCGCTGATCGGCCTGCAGTTGCCGATCCTGGTGGGGGGCGCCGTGATCATGGAGAACATCTTCAACCTGCCGGGCCTCGGCCGTCTCTTGCTGAGTGCCCTCAATGAGCGAGACTATCCGATGGTCTCCGGAATCAACCTGTTTTTCGCCGCTGGGGTGGTGGTGATCAATCTGCTCATCGACGTGCTCTACGCGATCCTCGATCCCCGGGTCCGCTATGACTGAGTTGTTTCACACGCTGGTCAAAGCGAAGCCGTGGAGCGTCATCGCCGGGCTGGTCGTCAATGCCCTGGGGGCGCTATGACTGAATTCCTTACAAGGCTGGTCAAGGAGAAGCCACTGAGCATCGTCGCCGGGGTGGTCATCATGTTGTTGATCCTGGTGGCGATCTTTGCCGATGTTCTGGCCCCGTACCCGCATGACGAAGTCAACATCGTGGACCGGATGCAGCCGCCCTCCAACCGGTATCTGTTGGGCACCGACCAGTTGGGGCGCGACCTGCTCAGCCGCCTCGTGTTCGGCGCCCGGATTTCGCTGACCGTCGGCTTGGCGGCGACCACGGTCAACGTCGTGGTGGCGGTGCTGATCGGCGGCATCTCGGGATTCTTCGGCGGCAGACTGGACCTGGCGATGCAGCGCTTCGTCGACGCCTGGATGGCGTTCCCGGGCCTGCTGCTGTTGCTCACCATCATGTCGCTGGTGGGGCGGGGGCTGCCGCAGATCATCGTGGTGCTGGGGGTAACGGGCGGCATCGGCGGCTCGCGAGTGGTCCGCGGCGCGGTGATCGGCGTCAAGGAGAATGCCTACTTTCAGGCGGCCGAGGCGATCGGCGGCACCCGGTGGAGAACCCTGATCCATCACGTCCTGCCCAACATCGCGGCTCCGGTGATCATCATCTTCACCATCAACGTGGGTGGCGTGATCATCAGCGAGGCTGCGCTGAGCTTCCTGGGATTCGGGCTGCCGATCTCGGTGCCGAGCTGGGGCGGGATGCTGAGCCGGGAAGGGCGCGAGTTCATGGAGGTGGCGCCGCGGCTGGCGCTGTGGCCGGGGCTGTGCCTGACGATTGTCGTGTACTGCCTGAACATGTTCGGCGACGCGGTGCGCGACCTGCTCGACCCGCGGCTGCGGGGCGGCGGCGGCCGTCTCGGCGCCGATCGCGCTGCGTCAGTGTAGGGTAGCCCGCTGATCGGGCGGCTGTGAGGCGGGCAGCCGCGCGCCGTGCGTGAACGAGACGGTGGGCGCGCCGATCTGGAAGCGAGAGCGCACTTCCGCCGCAACGGCATCGCAGAACACCAACTCCGGATGGCTGCAGGGGACGATGGAGAACCACCGGGAGCAGGAGCGTGACACGGGGCGGACTTTATGCAGTAGCGGCGACGCGGTAAGATGAGGCGATGGTGCACCGTGACGACACGGCGGTTGACAGCCCGGCAGGGCGAAAGACGGCTGTGTCAGGCTGCATGACTCCAGCGGGTAACAGGATCTACCAATGACGCGACGACGGCTGCCCATCGGCATCCAGACCTTCCGCGAGTTGCGCGAAGAGGACTGCTACTACGTGGACAAGACCGGCTACATCGATCGGCTGCGCCACGAAGGCAAGCATTATTTCCTGTCGCGCCCGCGGCGGTTCGGCAAGAGCCTGTTCCTGGACACGCTGAAGGAGCTGTTCGAAGGCAGCGAGGAGCTGTTCGCGGGGCTCTACATACACGACCGCCACGACTGGTCGGAGCGCCATCCGGTGGTGCGGCTGAGTTTCGGCGGCAGCAGCTTCACGGAGCCCGCACATCTGCACGCCAACGTGCTGGCGCAGTTGGAGGGGGCGGCGGAAGAGCACGGTGTGAACGTGCGCTACGCCACTGCGCCGGAGCGGTTCGCGCATCTGCTCAGGACTGTGCACGCACGCGCCGGGCAGCGCGTGGTGGTGCTTGTCGACGAGTATGACAAGCCGATCCTGGACGCGCTGGAGACGCCGGAGGTGGCGCGCGCCAACCGCGGCTATCTGCGCGGGCTGTACGGCGTGATCAAGGACAGCGACGCGCACGTGCGGTTCGCGTTTCTCACGGGCATCAGCAAGTTCTCGAAAGTCAATCTCTTTTCGCAACTGAACAACCTCACCGACATCACGCTGGATCCGGTGTACTCCTCGATCTGCGGCTACACGGAGGGTGACCTGGAGACGGTGTTCGCCCCGGAACTGGCCGGCCTGGATCGAGAGCGGGTACGCGAGTGGTACAATGGCTATAGTTGGCTGGGCACGGAGAAGGTGTACAACCCGTACGACGTGCTGCTGCTGTTTCGCCGCCGCAAGTTCGCCGCCCACTGGTTCGAAACCGGGACGCCGGCGTTTCTGGTGGACACGCTGTTTCAGCGACGGGTGGCGTCGGTGTCACTGGACCAGAAGGTGAGCACGGAGGAACTGCTGTCGACGTTCGACGTAGACCGAATCGGCACCGAGGCGTTACTGTTCCAGACTGGCTACCTGACGATTACGGGGGAAGAGGAACTGGGCGGGGAGGCGCTGTATCGGCTGGGCTATCCGAACCGGGAGGTGCGGCAGAGTCTGAACCGGGTGCTGCTACGCCATCTCGTGCAGGACGCGGAGGGGCAGACGGCCAACAGCATCCGCCTGGCGCGACTGCTGGATGCGCACGACTGCACCGGCCTGAAGGAACTGTTCCACGCCTTCTTCGCGAGCATTCCGTATCAGTGGTACACGAACAACCACATCGCCGACTACGAGGGCTTCTACGCGAGCGTGTTCTACTCCTACTTCGCCGCGCTGGGGTATGAGATCGCGGTGGAGGAATCGAGCAGCCACGGGCGGCTGGACATGGCGGTGCGCACGAGCGGGCACGTGTACCTGTTCGAGTTCAAGGTGGTGGAGATGGCGCCGCCGGGGTCTGCGTTGGCGCAACTCCAGAGCCGGGACTACGCGGCCAAGTACCGTCACTTGAACGAACCGATCCACCTGGTCGCCGTGGAGTTCAGCCGCGAGACGCGCAACGTGACGGCGTTCGAGGTGGCCGACGGCTGACGCCGGCGCGGCCGGTCAGCGTGCGAGTACGGACGGGGCCAGGTCGCCGATCGAGGAGTTGAGGTCGTCGTCCTGGTTCGGGCAGGAGGAGTCGACGTGGCCCGGGTTGGCGGTCGGGGGCAGCGGCGTGTCGTACTGGTAGCCGGGCTCGGTCTGCTGCCGCTTCCAGGTGGCGCGCAACTCCCGGAACGCCGCGACCGCGTTCTTCGCCACCGGCAGGTCGAACTCGATCGCCCTGCGCAGCTTGCGCAGGTTGTAGCACGGCACGCCGGCGTACATGTGGTGCTCCAGGTGCCAGTTCATGCGCCAGTACATGAACGACGACACCGGGTCGAGCCAGATGCTGCGCGTGCACTTGCGGAAGTCGGCCACGTTGTCG
Organism: Spirochaetia bacterium; assembly: GCA_965208575.1. GTDB lineage: Bacteria > Spirochaetota > Spirochaetia > SZUA-6 > Bin103 > Bin103. The sequence continues at coordinate 822,474 of CBDBOV010000006.1, forward strand.
CGCAGCCCGCAGTGCATCGGCAGGAACACGAACAGGCGCCACCAGTTCGCCAGAAACCGGGACAGCGTGATGAACACCGGCAGCAGCCAGAGCTGAAACACGATCGCGGCCGCGATCACCGCGGCGTGGAACAGCAGGATCTTGCGCGCCCAGCGCACCGACTTGATGCGTTCCTCGGGATGCGCCTCGTACAGCGCCGCCATCCACTCGTGGGCGTCCGGCGTCAGCGGCTCGGTGTCGCCGGCGGCGTCCTTGGCCGGCGGCTTGCCGAGCGCGGTGTTGATGGTGTCCCTTACCCGTGGGATCAGTCCGTCGCAGCCCGGCCCGCCGGTCAGGTTGACGCAGAACAACTGGATGATGAACAGCACGCGCACCGCCGCCGACTGCGGCAACACCACTTCGCGGTCGCCCTCGGGGTGCAGCGTGTAGCGGTGGTGGTAGGTGTGGCTGAGCGCGTAATCGTCCGGGTTGAAGAAGGTGATCAGCGAGAACAGGCGCAGGAAGAACCGGTTCAGCGCCTTGGTGCGGAACACGGTGCCGTGATCGAGTTCGTGCGACGCCGCCCCCAGAAAGCAGGAGTAGGTGCCGTACGCGAACAGCGAGACGGCGAACAGCGCCCACTGCCGCTGGGCGAAGAAGTAGTACGTCAGCAGGGCGGTGCCGGCCAGGTAGCCGATCACCCCCAGCGCCTGCCACCAGCCCTGCAGGTCGCTGCGCCGCATGAGCTGCCGCAGCAGCCCCGGATCGATCGGGCTCCGATACCACTTGACGCGCAGCGTACGGCGCACGTCGGCCAGGGGAGGACGCGTAATGCTCACAACCACCAGCGTTTACAACCCGGTGCCCCGGCTGTCAAGTCCCTTGTGGTGTGGTGGTGGTGTGCCGGGCGGCGGGTGGCGGCGTGGTCAGGATCCACGCGCGATGGTCAGCAGGTGGCCGGGCTCGATGCCGGGGACGGCGGAGGTGGCGCCGTCGGGCCAGGTCACGGTGAGCGCCAGCGGTCCTGGATCGGCGGGGAGCCCGAAGTGGACGCGGGCCGGCTCGCTCGACAGGTAGCCGCTGGCCACACGCACCTCGCGCAGGTAGGTGGCGGACGTGGAGGCGAGCTGCAGCCGGGCGCCAATCGCGCGCGGGTTGGGCGAGCCGGGCCAGCGCAGGTCGACTTCGACGCTGGTGCCTGGCGCGCCGGCGGTGGCGCCGCACACCTGGTTCTCGAACAGGATCGCCGGGGCGGCGACGTTGTTCACCACCAGGTCGAGGTCGCCGTCCAGGTCGAGGTCGGCCATCGCCATGCCGCGCCCGCCCTCGGTGGCGGCCAGCCCCCACTCCGGGGCCGGCATGAAGCCTGCGGCGCCGGTGTTGCGCAGCGCCTGGTTCTCTTCGATCAGCTCGGCGCCGGGCAAGTGTTCGAACACCATGCCGATCATGCCGTTGACGGCGTACACGTCGAGCAGGCCGTCGTGGTCCAGGTCGCCGAACTGCACCGACCAGGTCCAGCCGGTGGCGGCCAGCCCGCGCTCCGGCGCCCGGTTGACGTAGCTGCCGTCCGCGGCGCGCACCTGCAGCACGTTGGCCACAATCTGCACCTCGTCGCCCTGCTCGGGGCGCTGCCCGTTCCAGATCGGCGCCCACTCTGCGTCCACGTCGGCGCCCTCGCGGTAGGGCTGCATGTCCGCCGCCAGCAGCTCGACGGTGCCGTCGTTGTCGACGTCGCCCTCGGCGTAGCCCATGGTGTTGAAGGTGGTGTGTAGGAACGGCTGCCCCAGGCGCCAGCCGAACTCGGTGTTCAGGTAGACGTAGTCTGGGGTGTCGTAGTCGTTGCCGACCAGGATGTCGCGGCGGCCGTCGTGGTCCAGGTCGAGCAGTGCGATCGCCAGCGCCTCCGCCTGGCGCGCCAGCGGAAACGAGCGCAGCCGCTCGCCGGTGTTCTCGTAGTAGAACACGCCGCCGTCGAGCGGCGTCCTGGTGTCGGTGCCGGCGGCGAAGTTGAGGTACACCTCCCGCATGCGCAGCTTCTCCAGTTCGGCGTCGTACGACGCGCCCACCAGGTCCAGGTCGAGGTCGCCGTCCAGGTCGGCCCAGGCCATGGCGTAGATCGGGAACCAGCTAATGAAGTCCGCGTCGTCCGGCACCGCCGCGAAGGAGCGCTCGCCCACCCCGCGCCACCACTGCGGCCGCCGGCCGGAGCGGGTCACCGCCAGGTCCATGGCGCCGTCGCCGTCCAGGTCGAGCGCGTTGATCGCGCGCGTGGCCTCCGCAGCCATCTCGACGCGCTCGAAGCGCAGCCCGCCGCGGTTCCACAGCAGCGTGACCGGGGCGCGCAGTCCGGCGAGGGCGATGTCGATCAGGCCGTCGCCGTCCAGGTCGGCGAGCGCCACGCCGGCGCCGTTGCCGTCGAACATCAACGGCGGGTCGCCCTCCATCAGCGTGGCGTGGGGCAGGTCGTGGCGCACGAACCCTCCGCTGCACGCCGGCGCGGCCGCCCACGGGGTGCGCGCAACCTCCACCGGCACCACCTCGGCGCCGGCCGCGGCCGCGGCAAGCAGTCCGGCCAGCGCCACGGCGGCGCCGACAACGCCCGGCGAGGCAAGGTTGCGCGGCCTGCAGCCGAGGATGGCAGGAATGCCGGTGCAGCGGGTCACAACGCAAGCAAGGATGCCACACTCGCACTCCGGTGGACACCGGGAATGGCTGGGGCGGGCGGGTGGGCCCGGGTGAGTCGGGTGAGTCGACGCGCGGTTGCGCGTCACCCGCGGCGGGTATAGGATGGGGGCTTTACACGGGAGGCGTGCGCTTGGGGGAGCGGTTCGGCGTTGCCGTGGCCGCGTACTTGGCCCGACGCGGGCGCAGGCGCGCAGCACAGCACTCCACGTCATCGAGATCGGGATCCACTCCCGAGGGAGTCAACGCATGTACATGCGAGTAATGAGGCAGGCTCTGGTCATCGTCACGGTGATCGCGGTTGCCGCGACTGGCGCCTGGGCCGCCGGCGAGGATGAAGAGGGATCCGAAGCGATGGCCGAGAAGGCGATGGTCACCGACCCGAGCAGCGGCAAGCAGTTCACCGCGCCGCAGTACGGTGGAACGATTACCATCGCACACTTTGCCCACACACTGGCAGTGGACACCTACAGCGGCGGCCCCGCCGTCACCCACATTGCCGGCGTCGTCGAGAAGCTGGCGATGATGGACTGGGCGGTGGACCGCGACACCTGGGCGCTCAACTGCTTCTGCGGTCCGATCGAGTACATGCGCGGCCAGCTTGCGGAGAGCTGGGAGCAAACCGATCCCGTGACCGTAACCGTCAAGCTGCGCCCCGACATCTACTGGCAAGACAAGGAGCCGGTGAACGGGCGCCAGTTCGTGGCCGACGACGTGGTCTACAACTACACCCGCTACATCGGCCTCGGCGACGGCGATGCCAGCCCGTTCATCGATCGGCTCGGCAACATGTCGTGGGATTCGATCACCGCGCCCGACGATCACACGGTGGTGTTCAAGCTTCAGGAGCCGCACGCGTGGTTCCTGTACGACCTGTTGTGGCACGAGGTCACTGCGATTTACGCGCCGGAGGTGATTGAGGCGGGCAACGTGACCGATTGGGAGGCTCTGGTGGGGACCGGCCCGTTCATGCTGACCGATGTCCAGGAGGGCAGCAGCCTGGCCTGGGAGCGGAACCCGAACTACTGGGGCCACGACGAGAAGTATCCGGAGAATCAGCTTCCCTACCCGGATGCGTTGAAGGCGCTCGTCATACCGGAGCCGGGCACCCGTCTGGCGGCATTCCGTACCGGCCAGATCGACCTCGGGTTCTCCCAGCACGGTGCGTCGATCCGTACCCCGGGCGACCTGGAGGGGCTGCTGCGCACCAATCCCGACATGCAGTACGGAATCTACAACTTCCGCAGCGACTACCTGTTCATGATCAACGTCGAGAACCCGCCCCTGGACGACATTCGGGTGCGGCGGGCGCTGCAGCTCGCGATCAACCTGGATGAGATCAACGACGCGCTTTACGACGGGCAGGGCAACGCCACGCCGCGCTCGATGAGTGCGCACGTCTGGGTGCCCCCGTACGAGGAGTGGCCGGAAGAGTTGCAGTTCTACTTCAAGTACAACCCCGAGCACGCGGAGGAGCTGTTGGACGAGGCGGGTCTGCCGCGCGGCGCCGATGGCACGCGGGTGACGATCGGCGCACTTATCGGCGGCGTCGGCACGCTCGACGCCACCTACTGGGAGCTGGTGCAGGGCTATTACGCGGACATCGGCGTTGAGCTGGAGCTGCAACCCGAGGATGGCTCGATCTACGCCGACCGGATGGCGGCGGTCCAGTACGACCTCGGCATGTCGGAAGGAACCAGCCAGATGATCGAGGAGCACCTGGTGGGCCGGTTCTACGGCGACGGCACCAACCAATGGCAACCCAATACCGTCGACCCCGAGTACAACGCGCTGATCGAGGAGATGCGCGCGGCCACCACGCTCGACAAGTACGCCGAGCTTTGGGGCGTGGCGAACCTGTTCCTGTTGGAGAAGCAGTGGATCATCACCGCGGTGGAACCGCCGCAGTGGAACATCGTCCAGCCGTGGATCCAGGGCTGGAACGGCGAGAACATGCTCGGCCGCCACCAGTACGTCGAGCTCTACGGGCGCCTCTGGATCGACCAGGATCTCAAGGATCACTACTTGAACTAGGCCTGGTCGAAGGCCGCGTTGCCCGCATGTTTCTCGGGTGACGCGGCCTTCAGGCGCCGCCAGTCATGACCGCATACCTGATACGGAGGGTTCTCCTCCTGGTCCCCACGGTGTTCCTGGTGACCGTGCTGGTGTTCCTGATGGTGCGGTTCATCCCGGGGGACGTGATCGACATGATGGCGGAGCGGGCGATGCGCACCGGCGGCGGATCCTTCATGGTGGATCGCGAGGCACTGGAGAAGGCGCTGGGACTGGACAAGCCCGTGCACGAGCAGTACGCGGTCTGGATCGGGAACATCGTCTTCAAGGGTACGTTCGGGATGCCGTTGACCGGCGGCAGCTACCTGATCGAGGAACGGATCGCGCGCCGGCTGCCGATTACCGCCGAACTGGGCATCCTGGCGCTGCTGATACAGTTGGCCATCGCGCTGCCGGTTGGCGTGTACTCGGCGGTGCGCCAGGACACCGGCGGCGACTACGCCGCCCGCACCGCCGCCGTGATCGGGCTGGCCGCGCCCAATTTCTGGCTGGCGATGCTGATCATCATCTTTCCCTCGATCTGGTTCCAGTGGCAGCCCCCGATCGAGCACGTGTCGTTCGGCGCCGACCCGCTCGGCAACCTGTACTTCTTCCTGTTTCCGGCGCTGATTCTGGGCACGGCCGGGTCGGCCGGCCTGATGCGGCTGACCCGCACCATGATGCTGGAGGTGTTGCGCCAGGATTACATCCGCACCGCGTGGGCGAAGGGACTCAGGGAACGGGTGGTGGTGGTGCGGCACGCGATCAAGAACGCGTTCATTCCGGTCGCCACTTCGATCGGGATGGACCTGCCAAGGCTGGTCGGAGGGGCGGTGATCATCGAGAACGTGTTCAATATTCCGGGCTTGGGGCGCCTCGCCGTCGACGCGCTGCAGTTGCGCGACTATCCGACCATATCCGCATTGAACCTGGTTGCCGCGCTCACGATTACCGGGGTCAACCTGATGGTGGACCTGGTCTATCCCTATCTCGACCCCCGCATCCGGTACCGGTAGGGCCTGCGATGGCGACGTCGACAGAGCAGGCCGGCCGCAACGTCTCGAACGTGCCCGCGCGCCGGCACCCGGGCGTGCTGTTTCTGCGCAAGCTGGCCCGGAAGCGTCTCGGCATGGGCGGCGCCGTGGTCGTGCTGCTGCTGATCCTGGTTGCCGTGTTCGCGGAGCAGATCGCACCGTACCACTTCAACGAACGCAACATCGGCAACCGCCTGCAGGCGCCGTCGGCAGAGCACTGGCTCGGCACCGACCAGATCGGTCGCGACGTGCTCAGCCGCCTGATCGTGGGCGCGCGGCTGTCGCTGCTGGTCGGGTTGGGCGCGACGCTGCTGGGGGTGGTCACGTCGCTGTTCCTGGGCACCCTGTCGGGGTTCGTCGGCGGCAAGCTGGACATGACCATTCAGCGCTTCGTGGACGCGGCGATGACCATTCCCGACCTGTTGGTGTTGCTGACCATGCTGACGATCTTCGGGCGCGGACTGCTGCAGTTCATCCTGGTGATCGGTATCTGGGGCGCCATCGGCGGCTCGCGTACCATCCGCAGCGCCGTCATCGCGATCAAGGAGAACGCCTACTTCGAGTCCGCGCGGGCGGCCGGGTCGCCGGTCTCGCGCACCCTGTTGCGGCACGTGGTCCCGAACCTGATGCCGCTGGTCATCATCGGCTTCACCGGCGGCATCGGCTACAACATTCTCACCGCTGCCGGGCTCAGCTTCCTCGGCTTCGGCCTGGACATCGGCACCCCGGACTGGGGCAGCATGCTGAGCCGTGAGGGCCGCGCGTACATGGAGTCGGCGTGGTGGCTGGCGATGTGGCCCGGCCTGCTGCTGACCATCGCCATCTTCAGCTTCAACATGTTCGGCGACGCGCTGCGCGACCTGCTCGACCCCCGCCTGCGCGGCGCCAACGTGCGCTAACAGCCCGTGGTGGAACACCGGCTGCATTCGAGCGGCGCTGCATCCGCCGCTGTCGGTGCGACGCCGGGTTCCACCCTGGGTTGCCACTAGCATGGTGTCCCGCACCTTCTTGCGTGTGCGCCGCGCGCCGGGGGACGGTCACGGCCCCGACGAGGTGACCGCAGGACTACGCCGCCGGCCTGCTCCCGCTGCGGCCAGCCCCGTGCGCGGCACTGCGCCGCCGGCGGTGGCTTCACTGCAGCCGCCCGTTTCGTTTGCAAAGCGACTTCCGGGCCACCAGGCTGGCACGATGGTGGCGCTGGCGCTGCGCAGCGCGAGATTTGCCCTGAGCACGGTGACCGGCAAGCGGCGCGTCATCGGAATCGTGCTGCTGCTCGCGCTGCTGATTCCGTTCTTTGCGCTCAATCGGCTGCCCAAGCTGGACACCGTGCGCGCCGACCTGGCGCTGGCGCTGGCGCCCACCGCGGAGTGCTTTCAGGGGTTCTGCATCGAGCGCGAGCCCGAGTCCACCTTCCTGCAGCGCTGGTGGCGGTTCTCGCTCACCTACCTGCAACTGGTCACCGCCGGCATGGTGTTCGCGTTCCTGGCGGGTGGCATCGCCGAGACCTTCCTGATGCCCGCGCCCGCCACCGGCGGCGCCGGATCGCCGCGGCTGCTCGGGGGGCGCTGGGGCCGCATCCTGAAGGGGCTCGGCATGGGCCCGGTGGTGAACCTGTGCTCAGCGTGTATCGTTCCCGTGTCGAGCGCCATGCACCGGCGCGGGCTCGGCATCGAGGGGTCGCTGGCGCTGGTGCACGGGTCGGCGACCCTCAACGTGCCCTCGCTGCTGATGATCGCGGTGGTGTTCTCGCCGCTGCTCGGCGCCAGCCGGCTCGCGCTCGGGCTGACGGCGGCCTTCCTGCTCGGCCCGCTGGTGCTGTGGGTGGCGCGGACGGCTGCCGCGCGACCGGCCGCCTGGGCGGCCTCGGCCGAGGAGGCGGCGTGCGCGCTGCCGGCGTGGGGGGATGGCGGCGTCCCGGGCGAGCCGCGGCGCCAGGGGTCGGAGGAGCAGACTTCCGCCACCGGGCGTCCCGAAACCAAAGCCGCCGGCGCCCCATCCGGGTCTCGCAGCCCGTGGTGGAACCCGGCGTCGCACCGAGAGCGGCGAGGCGCCCGCCTGGCAGGGCGCGACGAAACGAGCATTTCGGGCATGGGTGAGCGAGCCGCAACGCAGCCAGCCGGGAGGATGCATCGCCGCGCGAATGGAGCCGGAGTTTCGCCACCGGCCGCTGGCGCGCGACCGGACGCCTGGGCAGCCGCGCCCAAGGATGCGGCGTGTGAGCTGCCGGGATGGGGGCCGCACGGCGCCCCAGGTGGACCAGAGCGGCAGGAGGCCGGGCAGCACAACTTCGCGAGCGGGCGCCTCGAGATCGTCGCTGGCGGCATCGCCTCCGGGTGTGCCCAAACCGTCGCCGGCGGCGCGGCTTTCGGCCCAACCCGGCCTGCGCCGGGAGCGTTCCGCAAGCCGGCAGACTCGTGGGCCGCGGTCGCGGTGGCCGGCGTGCGGCAGTGGGCGCGCGCCACCGGGCGCCTGGTGGTGCAGATGGCGCCGCTGATGGTGGTAGCGGGCTTCGCCAGCGGTGCGGCGATCCAGCTCCTGCAGCCGGAGACGGTCGACGCCTACCTCGGCGACAGCCTCTCGGGGGTGCTGGCGGCGGCCACCCTGGGCGTGCTGATCAACGTGCCGCTGCTGTTCGAGATTCCGCTGGTCGCGCTGCTGTTGGTGCTGGGGGCGGGGGCGGCGCCGAGCGCGGCGCTGCTGTTCGCCGCCGCGGCCGGGGGACCGATCACGTTCTGGGGGCTGGCGCGGACGGTCGGCCGCCGCGGCATCGCGGCCTACGCGGCCGGCACCTGGGCGATCGCCGTGCTGGGCGGGCTGCTGGTGCTGGCGGTGAGCACGCAGTTCCCGGCCCTGCCGCCGTTGCGGGCGGCGATGGTGCCGGCGGCGCCGCCCGCCGTGAAGCAGACCCCGGCGGGGCCGACCCACGCGCGCCCGGCGGACGCGGTGCCGCTGGAGTTCCGCGACGTCAGCGTCGCCGCCGGGGTGTCCGGCGACATCTACCACTCCATCGCGACCCACAGTTTGGGCGTGAACTGGATCGACGTGAACCGGGACGGCTGGCCCGACCTGTTCGCGGTGCGCGGCGATGCCGGGCTCGCACCGCGCCTGTTTCTGAACCGCGGCGACGGCAGCTTCGAGCCGCGCCATGACCTGCTGCCGGAGTTGCCCGCCATGGAGATGTCGGGCTCGGTGTTCGCCGACTACGACAACGACGGCGACGACGACATCTACGTGTACACCGACCACCCGGAGTGGAGCCTGCAGGGATACAACGCGCCCGACGGGCCGCCCAACCTGCTGCTCAAGAATCTTTTCTCCGAGCACGGCGGCCGCCTGCCTGCCGCCGGGCCGTTGTTCGCGGAGGTGGCCGCGGCCGCCGGAGTGGACGACCTGGCGCCGGCTCCGTTCGGGGAGCTGCCGGCGTACCGCACCAAGGCGGCCAACTGGCTCGACTACGACCGCGACGGCTGCGTCGACCTGTACGTCGGCCACATCGTGATCAACAACGAGGCGGACCCGGCCAACCGCGACCGCCTGTTTCACAACGAGTGCGACGGCACCTTCACCGATGCCACCGACCACGCGCTGCCCCTGACCGCCGACTATCGCGCCGCGCTGGTGGTGTACGGCGCCCACCTCGACGACGACCTGTGGCCCGACCTGTACGTGGTGAACGTGGCCGGCAACGGCGCCAACCGGACGCTGCACACCGACCAGGTCTACCGCAACCGGGGCGGCCGCTTCGTGCAGGTGTTCGCCGACTGGCCGTGGATCGGCGACGACGCGCAGGCGGGCATGGGCATCGCCGCCGCCGACGTCGACCTGAACGGCACCTGGGACCTGTACATCACCGACCTGCTGGACGCCACCACGCTGGAGCGTCCCCCGGGCGGCAACGTGCTGTACCTGGGCGACGCGTCGGGGGCCTGGGCCGACAACAAGGCGGCCGGCGCCGGCGTGGCGGGCACCGATTCGTGGGGCATCAACTTCCTGGACGCCGACCACGACGGCTGGGAGGACCTTTACGTCGCCACCATGGTGCACCTCAACGACGAGTTGCTGTACGCAAACAATCGCAACGGCACCTTCACCAACGTGGCGGCGCAGGCCGGCTACGACGGCTACGACACCGGCGCCAGCCGCGGCAGCGCGGTGGCCGACTACGACGGCGACGGCGACCTCGACATCGCGGTCGTCAACCAGCATGAGCCGCACTGCGCGGAGGGTCCTCCCCCATCCTGCTCGCTGCAACTGCTGCGCAACGACACGGCGACCGCGGGCAACTGGCTCAAGCTGCGCCTGACCGGCACCGCCAGCAACCGCAGCGCCATCGGCGCCCTGGTGCGGGTACAGGCTGGGCCGCTCCGGCTGATGCGACAGGTCACCGGCGGCTCCAGCGGCCACTCCCAGAACAGCCTGGTGGTGCACTTCGGCCTCGGCCGGGCGGAGGTGGTCGACCGGGTGGAGATCCTGTGGCCGTCCGGGGCGCGCACGAACTGGAGCGCGCAGCCGTCCGATACGCTGATCGACGTGGTCGAGGGCCGGGCGTGCGCGGACGGGCAGCGCGCCGAGTGCGTGGAAACGGCTCCAGGTATCGAGGACCGCCAACCAAGCTAAAAGGTGAGGTTGACCGGCGGGCAGGAGGGATCGGTCACCGCGCACTGGCCGAGTTGGCCGTGGTCGTTGCTGCCCCAGCCCCACAGGGTGCCGTCGGTCTTCAGCGCCACGGTGCCGTGGCCGGCGGCGGCGACCGCGTGCCAGTCGTCGTCCCAGGTCCAGCTCCACAGGTCCCGGAACCGCTTCACCCGATCCGGCGTGAGCCGGCGCCGGACCGTCCACCGCTGCCCGAGCTGGCCGCGGTTGTTCAGCCCCCACGCCCACAGGGTGCCGTCGCTGCGCAGCCCCACGGTGTGCGCCTCGCCGGCCGCCACCGCTCGCCAGTCCGAACCGGATCGCACCCGTACCGGCTCGGGGCGGTCGGTGGTGCTGCCGTCGCCGAGCTGGCCGGTGCCGTTTGCGCCCCAGGCCCACAGCGTACCGTCGGCACGCACGGCAACGGTGTGGGCCTCGCCGGCCGCCACCGCGCTCCAGTCCGCCCGCGTTCCCACCTGCACCGGTTCGGGGCGGTCGGCGGTGCTGCCGTCGCCGAGCTGACCGCTCCAGTTGGCGCCCCAGGTCCACAGCGTGCCGTCGGCACGCAGGGCAACGGAGTGGGCCTCACCGGCGGCCACCACGCGCCAGTCGGCGCGCGCACCCACCCGTACCGGGCTCGACCGGTTCTCCCACCCGCCGTCGCCGAGCTGACCGAGGTCGTTGCGCCCCCACGTCCACAGCGTGCCGTCACGGCGCACGGCGACGGTGTGCCCGAAGCCGGCGGCCGCGGCCCGCCACCTGCCGCCGCCGGCCACCTGCACCGGGCTCGATCGGTCGGTGGTGGTGGCGTCGCCGAGCTGGCCGGCGCCGTTGGAGCCCCACGCCCACAGCGTGCCGTTGCTCCGCACCGCGACGGTGTGCACCGCTCCGGCGGCCACAGTTCGCCACCTGCTTCCCGCGCCCACCTGCACCGGACTGGCGCGGTCGGTAGTGGAACCGTCGCCGAGCTGGCCGGACGAGTTCCGGCCCCAGGCCCAAAGCGCGCCGTCGCTCTTCAGCACGAAGGTGTGCGAGGACGCCGCCGCGACCGCGCTCACGGTCGTCGCGCAGACGCCTCCGAGGCCGAGCGCGCACCGCACCTGCAAGCAGCCCGCCAGGCTCGCAAGTGCCGGAACGGCCGCCACCGCCAGGAGCACCAGGCGCCCGGTCCCAAACCCGACGTGCCTAGACCAGGCCGTCCGAGACCGGGCGAAGAATGGCGGCGAACCGCGTCCGGCACTGGCTGCAATAGTGCTGGCTGCAATAGTGCTGGACATCCGGTTCGGCCTACCCGTTCACAAGGTGCAAGTCAAGAGGCCGCGGGTGCCAGGGGGTGCCAAGGACCGCGTGAGCGGCCCTGCCGGTCCCGGGTACGTTACGGTGGCGGAGGTTAACGGTAGTCGCCGACCTCGTTCAGGAAGCGGCTGTGCGCCGCGTGGTGCAGCTCGACGTAGCGGTCGATGCCCATGTTCTTCATCTGCTGTACGTAGCCGTCCCACTCCTTGTCGATATCGCCGGCGCCGGTGATCCAGCGCGCCTGGTTGGTCTTCCAGAGCTTCTCGATGTCGGTGCGCAGGGTGTTGACCTCGGTCTGCTCGTCGGAGGCGAACTCCGCGCGCACCCACTGTTCCTTGGCCTTGAAGCGCACGTAGTGCTCGTAGTACTGGTCGAACAGGAACTGGGTGGCCGTATCCATGGCCAGATTGGGCCCGAAGTCCTCCTCGCGGAAGATGCTCGGGAAGGTACCGGCGGTGGCAATCTGCGCGCGCCGCTCGGGATCGATCGGCTGCGGCACCCACACGCCGTTCTCCTGCGCGATGCCCTCGGGCGCGAACCCGAACTGCGCCTGCACGCTGTTCTCGAGCGTGTAGAAGCGGTCCACGAACGCCATGGTGTGCTCGGGATAGGGGTTGACGTCGGTCATGAACCACACGTTCTTGATCGCCAGCCGGCCCGGATGCACCCACATCTCCGGCTCGTAGCCGGGTGCGCGCAGCGGCGGGATCGACTCGAACTCGCCGCGGTTGGCGGTGGCATCGTTGACCGGGGTGAACCCGCGGCGGGCGATCACGAAGCCGTAGATGTTGCCGGACGGGTCATCCACCTTGGCGTTGAAGTCGTTGGAGTTCATGGTGAAGCTCTCCGGGTCGATCAGCCCCTCGCTGTACAGGTCGGCCATGTAGGTGATCAGGTCGCGGTAGCCCTGCGTGATCGGTGCGAAGTAGGCCTGGCCGTCGCGGATCGCGATGCCGTTCTTGGTCGGCATGCCCCAGATTCCGTACATCGAGCGCAGGTGCTGGGCGAAGCCGTCGTTGACCACGAACGCGAACGGAATCTCGTCCGCCTTTCCGTTGCCGTTGGGGTCGCCGTCCCGGAACGCGATCAGCACGTCGCGCAGCTCGCCGGTGGTGGTCGGCGCTTCCAGGCCCAGGGCATCGAGCCAGCGCCGGTTGATCATGTAGTTCTGTTCCAGGTAGTTGGACTCCAGAAAGTGGAACCGCGCCAGCGCCTGCATCTGGCCCTGCGGGTTGAGCATGTAGGCCAGCGCCTCCGGCTTCTCGGCAAAGATGCGATCCAGGTTCGGGGTGTAGCCCTTGCCGAGGTGCGGACGCAGGTCGGCCACCACGCCGTTCTGCAGCATCCCGGCGATCAGGTTCTTGTGCCCGCCGGCGACGCCGAACATCATGTCCGGGGAGTTGTCGGACGCGAACACGATCGGCATTTGCTCGGCGCCCATCCACACCCACTCCAGGTTCACGCCGGTGGGCGCGCCCCAACTCTGCACCCACGGGTTGTCGGTGGGATCGTGGCTCCAGGTATGGCCGGCCAGCATCGAAATGGCAGGCTCGACCGGAAAAATGCCCGCAGCCGTCGGTTCGTCCGCCGAGGCTCCACGCTCGGCGGAACCCCAAGCGAACAGCGCCGCCGGCGCCGCCAGAAACGCCGCGGCACAGACCGCGTTCAGGAGATTCGTCATCAGTAGCTTCCCTGCGGCACGCCGGCCCAGCGCCGCTCCCATTCGGCGTAGCGGACGACCGCCGCCGGATCGCGCGGACTGCGGGCGACGAAGCCCTTGTCGCGGCCCGACTCGGTGGCATGGTCGGTGGCCTCGTAGCGGACGTCGAGCGACCAGCGCACCGCGTCGGAGTGGTTGGACAGCGCGCGATGCGGGGTCTTCTCGGTAAAGCACAGCAGGTCGCCCGGTTGCATCTCGACGGACACGCCGTTCAGGGCCTGGCGGTCCTGCGGCGAGAGCCCGAGGAAGCCGGTCTCCTCGTCGTGGTGGCCGGCGAACAACGGACCGCGGTGCATGCGCGGCGCCACCTGCAGGCAACTGTTGAGCTCACCGACCGCCTGCAGCGGGTACCACAGCGAGAGCACGTGGCCGTCCGCGGCGTCCGGGTAGTACTGGGCGTCCTGGTGCCACGGGGTGCGGGTCCAGGCCTGGTCGGGCAGCTTGGGCCGGGCGTTGAAGATGCCGTGCACGGAAACCTCCGGCGTGCCGAGCAGGCCCTCGGCCACGTCCAGGAGCGCCGGGTGCACCAGGATGCGGTACATCTCCGGGCTCACCAGGTCGCGCCGCGGGCTGCGGCTGTACTTGGGCCGGCCGGCATCGTGCCACACCTGCACCAGGCGGTGCCCGAAGTCGAGATCCTTGCGCGGATCCGCGATGCGTCCTTCGCCGAGCCACTGCTCGATCGTCTCGTCGGCCCAGCGCCCGAGAACGTGCCCGGTAAGGCGCAGGAGGTCGCGCGGCAACACCCCGCGCAGGTGCAGGTAGCCTTCGCGGCGATAGAGATCTCTTTGCTGCGTGGTAACGGTCAGCAGGGTCGCCCCCGGATCAATGGATGGGATGGGCCGGCAGACTGCGCACGCAGCCCGCCGGCCATCCCGGGGTTCGAAAGACGGTTCTGAACGATCTAACGGTAGTCGCCGACCTCGTTCAGGAAGCGGCTGTGCGCCGCGTGGTGCAACTCGACGTAGCGGTCGATGCCCATGTTCTTCATCTGCTTCACGTAGTCGTCCCACTCCCGGTCGATGTCGCCGGCGCCGGTGATCCAGCGCGCCTGGTTGGTCTTCCAGAGCTTTTCGATATCGGTGCGCAGGGTGTTGACCTCGGTCTGCTCGTCGGAGGCGAACTCGGCGCGCACCCACTGTTCCTTCGCCTTGTACTGCACGTAGTGATCGTAATACTGGTCATACAGGAACTGGGTGGCCGTATCCATGGCGATGTTGGGACCGAAATCCTCCTCGCGGAAGATGCTCGGGAACGTCCCCTGAGTGGCGATCTGTGCGCGGCGTTCGGGATCGATCGGCTGCGGAACCCACACGCCGCCCTCCTGCGCCACGCCTTCCGGTGCGAACCCGTACTGCGCCTGCACGCTGTTCTCGAGCGTGTAGAAGCGGTCCACGAACGCCATGGTGTGCTGGGGATAGGGGTTGACGTCGGTCATGAACCACACGTTCTTGATCGCCAGCCGGCCCGGATGCACCCACATCTCCGGCTCGTAGCCGGGCGCGCGCAGCGGCGGAATCGACTCGAACTCGCCGCGGTTGGCGGTGGCGTCGTTGACCGGCGTGAAGCCGCGCCGCGCGACCACGAAGCCGTAGATGTTGCCGGACGGATCGTCCACCTTGGCGTTGAAGTCGTTCGAGTTCATGGTGAAGCTCTCCGGGTCGATCAGCCCCTCGCTGTACAGGTCGGCCATGTAGGTAATCAGGTCGCGGTAGCCCTGCGTGATCGGTGCGAAGTAGGCCTGGCCGTCGCGGATCGCGATGCCGTTCTTGGTCGGCATGCCCCAGATGCCGTACATTGAGCGCAGGTGCTGGGCGAACCCGTCGTTGACCACGAACGCGAACGGAATCTCGTCCGCCTTGCCGTTGCCGTTGGGGTCGCCGTCGCGGAACGCGATCAGCACGTCGCGCAGCTCGCCGGTGGTGGTCGGCGCGTCCAGGCCCAGCGCGTCGAGCCAGCGCCGGTTGATCATGTAGTTCTGCTCCAGGTAGTTGGACTCCAGGAACAGGAACCGCGCCAACGCCTGCATCTGACCCTGCGGGTTCATCATGTAGGCCAGCGCCTCCGGCTTCTCGGCGAAGATCCGGTCCAGGTTCGGCGTGTAGCCCTTGCCGAGGTGCTGGCGAAGGTCGGTTACCACGCCCTCCTGCAGCAACTGCGCGATCAGGTTCTTGTGCAGGCCGGTGACGCCGAACATCATCGCCGGGTAGTCGTCCGACGCGAACACGATCGACATCTTCTCGGTGCTGTCCATCAGCACCCACTCCAGGTTGACGCCGGTCGGTGCGGCCCAGCTCTGGATCCAGGGGTTGTCCTCCGGATCATGCGTCCAGGTATGGCCGGCCACCATGGTGATGGCTGGCTCGACCGGGAATATGCCGGGCGCGGTCAGCTCGTCCGCCGAGGCGGCCTCCTCGCCGGCCGCCGCCGCGAACAGGGCCGCCGGGGTTGCCAGCAGCGCCGCGGCGCAGATAAATGTGAATGCTTTTCTCATTGCATCCTCCTTGTGGTGATATGTCCCGCGCAGGCGGGACCCGTTGCCGTTACGGCTCAATACGGCTTGCGGAACAGGGTTATCCCTTTATGGAACCCACCATGATGCCCTTGACGAAATGGCGTTGAATGAAGGGGTAGAGGATCATCAGCGGGGCAATGGCTACCACTATCGTACCATAGCGCAGCAGATCCGCCAAAACCTGGCGGCGCTGGATCTCCTCGGGCGAAAGCGCCTCCAGGCCCTCGCCGCCGCCTGACAGGAGCTGGTTGAGAATGAGCATGCGCCGCAACACGAGCTGCAGCGGGTACTTGGCCTGGTCGTTGATGAACAGCAGGGCGTGGAAGAACGCATTCCAGTTCTGCACCACGTTGAACAGCACCACGATGGCGATGATCGCCTGCCCCACCGGCAGCACGATGCTGATGAAGAAGCGCGTGTTGGTGCAGCCGTCGAGCTGCGCCGACTCCAGCAGCTCGTCGGGGATGTTGGACTGGAAGAAGGTGCGCGCCACGATCAGGTTGAACACGTTGACGGCGTTGGGCAGCATCAGCGACCAGATCGAGTCCTTCAGGCCGAGCTTGAGCACGACCACGTAGAACGGAATGATGCCGCCGGTAAAGTACAGGGTGAACACGAAGTAGAACATGATCAGCCCGCGCCAGCGCATGTCGCGGCGCGACAGCGCGTAGGCGGCGGGAATGGTGAGCACCAGCGACACGACGGTCTGGCCGACCGCGTAGACGAGCGAGTTGCGGTAGCCGATCATGATGCGCTTGTCGCGCAGGATGTAGGAATAGCCTTCCACGTTGAAGCCCTCCGGCCACAGGTAGACGTGGCCGGCGGACACCAGGGTCGGCGAGCTGACCGACGCGATCACCACGAAGTAGACCGGATACAGGGTGGCCACCAGGATCACCGCGAGCATGGCCACGTTGACGCGGTCGAACAGCCGGTCGGCGCGGCTGCGGAAATCTACCAACGCGGCGCTACCACAGCGAGGCCTGGCCGACGCGGCGCGCAAGCCGGTTGGCCAGCACCAGGATCGCGAAGTTGACCACGGTTTCCAGCAGGCCCACCGCGGTGGCGTAGTCGTACTGCGACTGCAGGATGCCGGAGCGGTAGGTGTAGGTGGCCACCACCTCCAGGGTGGAGAGGTTGAGGTCGTTCTGCATCAGCAGCACCTTCTCGAAACCGATGGTCAGGAGCTGGCCGAGGCGCATGATGAACAGGATCACGATGGTGGGCATGATCCACGGGATGTCGACGTGCCAGATGATCTGCGGCTTGTTGGCGCCGTCGCAGAATGCCGCCTCGCGCAACGACGGATCGACCGCGCTCAGGGCGGCCAGGAAGATGATCGCGTTGAAACCGGCGTTCTGCCACAGCTCCGACAGCACGAACAGCGACGGCCCCCAGGCCGGGCTGGCCATGAAGAAGATCGCCTCCCCGCCGAGCAACCGGATGATCGAGTTGACCACGCCGATGCGCGGGCTCAGGAAGAAGTACATGATGCTGACCACCACCACCGTCGAGATGAAGTGCGGGGCGTAGGTGACCATCTGCACGCTCTTCTTGAAGAAGCGGCTGCGCGCCTCGTTGATCATCAGCGCCAGCGCCAGCGGGATCGGCCAGGTGGCGAGGCTGTACAGCGAGATGACGATGGTGTTGCGGATGACCGGGATGAAGTAGGCGGAGTTGAAGAAGCGGATGAAGTGGGCGAACTCGTTCCACTCCGGCGCCGAGCGCCCGGTGCGCAGCGAGAAGCCGTCGGTGAACGCGATGCGCAGCCCGTAGATCGGCAGGTAGCGGAACAGCAGCACGTGGATGATGGCCGGCAGCACGAATGCGTACAACTCCCACGAGCGCAGCAGGTAGCGCACCGTCTCGTGAATCCGCTCAGCCGCCGACCGGCGGTGCAGTTCTCCCGCCACCCCGGTTGTGTCAGTCCTGTCCTTGGCCATGGTCGTATTGAGTGACGCGCCACCTTACCGGCGACCGCCGTGACTCGCAAGGCAGTTGCGCCGCCATCGAGTAGTGCCACTTCACCACGATCGACTCGTTTCGCGTGGTCCGATGCCTTCATCGTCAACGTCCGCCGCGGCGCCGACCAGGGCCTGGCAGGCGCCGAGCGCCGACGCCGGCAACAGCCTGGCGGACATTCTCGCCCCGCGAACCGCGCCGCCGGAGGTGCATGATCTTCCCAAGCGTCTCGCACCCGCATGACAGTGGTGTACTACGCGGTAGAGGGCGACACGGATGTGCCCGTCGCTGAGCACCTGATTCGACTGGTCGGGCTTTACCCCCGCGCCACGCGGGTGGCTGGGGGCAAGTCCCAACTTGACGCACGGATTCCGGCTCTCAATCGGTCCGGTGTTGCGCTCAACTGGTTGATCCTGCGGGATCCACCGCCGGCACGACCGCCGAGACGGCGCGCCTCAGTAGGGTGGCGCCTCAAACGCGGGGGCGACTTCGCCGCGCAGCAGCCGCGCCGCGTACTCCCACTCGAACGGCGACTCCAGGAAGCGCCGGCGGCCGTTGCGCACGTCGAAGCCGATGCCGGCCGCCTGCGGGAAGTGGCTGTAGATCATCAGCCGCCGCGGCCGGCCGGAGTCGTTGACGCGGGAGTTGTGCACCAGCAGCGCGTGGAACAGCATCACCGACCCCGCCGGAGCGAGGATGTCCTGGCCGCCCTGCAGGTCGATCAGGTCGGCGCGCACCTGCAAGTCGCCGTTCGGCAGCCGCTCGTGCTCCAGGTGAGTGCGGTGGCTGCCGGACCACACCCGCAATGGGCCCGACTCCGGCGTGCAGTCGTCCATCGTCACCGCGGACGAGACGATGCTCTGCGGATAGTCCTGCGCCTTGTAGTAGGCCCAGTCACTGTGTACGGGGAAGCGCGTGTCGGCGCGTGCCGGCCGCAGGTCGGGCAGCGGCTCGGCGAGCGGCTGCTTGTAGTTGAGCTTCTCTTCCATCAGCACCGGCTCGTCGCCCATGAGCTGGCGCATCGGTCCGAGCAGGCGCTCGTCCGCGGCCACCTCGCTCAGGTAGAGGGACAGGTCGTTGATCGGCTGGATCTTGCGCACCATCTGGCGGCCCGCCTCGTCCTGCGTCAGGTCGAGTCGCCCACTGGTGCGGTCCAGGGCAAGCGACGAGTTGATCACCAGCTCCAGGATGCGATCCGCCTCGCCGCGCATGCGCGCCACTTCCGCCGCCTCGAACGCCGCGGAAAGCACCAGGTAGCCCTGCTGTGCGAACTGCGCGAGCTGCCCCGCATCGAGTAGTTTCGACATGTGCCCACCATAGCGCGCCGGATACGGCCGCGCATATCGCCGCGTGCCCGGCCAGCAATCTTGAAAAACAGGAATGCCATTGCTATTTTTCGAGGATGAACTACCGGGAGCGCCACCTTGAGCGCAGGCTGTCCCGCTTGCGAAGCGCGGTTCCCGTAGTCCTGGTAATCGGCGCGCGCCAGTCTGGCAAGAGCACCCTGCTGGCGCACGTGGCGCCGCGAGCGGCTCGCGTGGTATTCGACCCGGTGATCGACATCGGCAACGCGCGGGACGACCCCGAGTTGTTCCTGGACCAGTATCGCCCGCCGCTGATTCTGGACGAGGTGCAGTATGTGCCCGACCTGCTGGCGGTGATCAAGCGGCGCGTCGACGAGGACGGTGCACCGGGCCAATTCCTGCTGACCGGCTCCATGAACCTGATGCTGCTTCGGTCGGTCAGCGAGAGCATGGCAGGCCGGGTTGCCGTGCTTGACCTTCCCTTTCTGTCGTTGGCCGAACGCTGCGGCCGCGCGGCGACCGCAGAAGTCTGGGTCGAAGACCTGTTCGCATCAGATCCGCTGTCACGGCTGCGCAGGCGGGAACGTCTGCCTTCGCGAGCGATCGAGGCGACGCTGGCAGCACGCCTGTGGCGGGGCGGGTTCCCCAGGCACCTGGACCACGACGACGAGATTCTTCCCGATCTGTTGGCGTCCTACATGCGAACGTACGTTGAGCGCGACGTGCGCCGCGTCGCCGCGGTGGAAGACGCCGGCTTGTTCACCCGCTTCGTCGGCCTGTGCGCGGCCCACACCGGCCAGGAAATCAACCACAGCCAGCTCGGGCGAGAGCTCGGCATCACCTACCAGACTTCACAACGCTGGCTGGGTATCCTGCAGGCCACCTTCCAATGGCTGGAGGTACCGGCGTTCTCCGCCAATCCCACGAAACGGGTTTCCAAGCGGCCAAAGGGGTACTTCGCGGACACCGGTCTGGCCGCGTGGACGCAGCGCATTTCCAGCCCGGAGGCGCTGTTCACGAATCCCATGCTCGGTGCTCTATTCGAGACGCACGTGGTGCTTGACCTCCTCAAGCAAACGCACGCGATGGCGCACCCCCCGCGTGCCCACCACTGGCGGCTGCACTCGGGTGCGGAGGTGGACCTGATCCTGGAACGCGACGGGGTGCTGGTCGCCATCGAGGCGAAGAGCAGGTCGCGCGTGACACGTGCCGACACCCGTGGCATTCGTGCCTTCCGCGACTCCCACCCGCGGTTGCGGCACGGCACAGGCGTGGTGGTGGCCGCGGTCCGAGAAGTCACCCTGCTCGGCGACAACATCGTCGCCGTACCGTACGACCTCGCCTGACCCTCGACGGTGACCGGGCACTGAGCGGCCTGGCGCCCGGGTCAACGGGGCTGGCGGAGGATGAGGTGCACCGGGCCGATGAGGCCGGAGGGGAGCTGGGCGCCTTCGTAAGCGTTGGCCATGCTGTTGGTGACCCGTACCTCCAGGCGGTGTGGTCCCGCCGCTACCGGCCCGGTAAGCGGGATACGGTGTGGAGCCCACATGCGCACCCCGGCGAGTTCTCCATCGAGAGACGCCTCGGCGATATCGCCCACGTCGCCGAGGTCGAGATCCAGCCGGTCCGCCGCGCCCGGCAGGTCGAACACGGCCCGGTAGCACAGCGTGCCGGAAAACAGCTCAAGGCCGGGGTGCCGCGACCAGTCGCCGAGTTCCAGGCCGGGAACTGGGTCATCACCCTCGCCTGACACCTGCCATCGCAGGTCGAGCGGCAGCCGCCGTTCGTGGTACTCCTCCGCAACCGCAGCAGGTGCGGCTTCGGCCGCCCGGTCGACTGCCAGCACCACGCTCTCCCGACGCGGCAGGTGCAGCGCAACCGCCATCCCGTCCCCCGTGGTCCTGGCGCGCGCGGCGCGGCGCGTGCCGGCCAGCGCGTCCCAGCACTCGACGCGTCCGCCCGTATGCAGCCACACCTCGCCGTCGATCGTGTCGCCGCCCTCGTTGACCAGCAGGTAGAAATCGATGCCGGCCTTGCGGTAGTGGATGAAGCGCAGGTCGGGGTGCGGCGGATCGAGGCGCAGGTCGGCAGCGATCAGCCCCGCGAGGCGGTCGGGCAGGTCCATTCCGTCAGTGAATTCGAGCAGGTGTCCACCGGCGGCCGAGAACTCGTTCAGCACGCGGCGCGCCTTCCCGTCGAGCACCGGGTTTCCCTCCATCACCACGGCACGGTACGTCTGCGTACCGGCGGCGAGCGTCGCGCCCTCCACCGACGCCTCCGCAAGCGCGCGTTCGTCCAGGTAGAGGAAGTCGATCTGCCTCTGGTAGAGCTGCTTCGCGGCCTGCCAGGGGATGGCGTTGCCGTCGCCGAGGATCGCGACGTCGCACACCTGCTCGCCGTCGCACAGCAGCCAGCTCAGCCGCTGCGCGTAGCGGTTGAGCAGGCCGACGTAGGGGCGCCACGTGTTGTGCAGGCACAGATCCGGCTCGCTCTCCCAGGCGCGCCGGGCGCGGATCGAGTAGAACACCGCGTGCGGATCGATCAGGTTGTTGCAGATACGTCAACTCGACGCCGATGCGAGCGGATTCACCCAGCGGACACCGGCGAAGCGACTGAAATCCGCATCGCTGGAGTAGACCTCGACGCCGTACGCGTACAGCAGGAGGTCGACGTCGGGGACGATCACCGCTCTGCCCGCAGCTTCTCGATCACGGCATCGTCCTCCAGCTCGTCGGCCAGCTTGTTGAACGATGCGACGTCGATGCCGGACCGCAGCGACGTCCTGGTGCCGAGGTAGGCGTCGCGCACCTCGCGGTTGGCCTTGAGGTCGGCGACCGGGCCTTCCAGAACCACGCGGCCCTGCTCGATCACGTAGCCGTAGCGGGCGACGTCGAGCGCCAGCACGGCGTTCTGCTCCACCAGCAGGATAGACACGCCGCGGTCGCGGTTGATGCGCGCGATGCCGGCGAATACCTCTTCCCGAAGGCGGGGCGCGAGGCCCAGCGAGGGCTCGTCGAGCAGCATCACCAGAGGCTCGGTGAGCAGGGCGCGGCCGATGGCCAGCATCTGCTGCTCGCCCCCGGACAGGTAGCCGGCGCGGTGGTTGCGGCGCGCCGCCAGCAGCGGGAAGAGCTGGTAGACGGCTTCGATCCCGCCCGGGGGCCGCGCGCGGCGCCCGACCATTGCCCAGGCTGCCGCGCGCAGGTTTTCGTCGACGGTGAGGTCGGTGAACAGGCGGCGGCCCTCCGGCACCGCGACCAGGCGGCGGCGCGCCAGCCGATGCGGCGCCACACCATCCACGCGCCGTCCGTCCAGCGTGATCAAGCCGGCCGTGAGGCGGCCCCGCTCGTACGGCAGCAGCCCGGCGATGGCGCGCAGGGTAGTGGTCTTGCCGGCGCCGTTGGCACCCAGCAACGCCACGATGCGCCCGGTCGGCACGCGCAGCGAAAGGCCGCGCAACACCGGCGCCCCCTGCCCGTACACTGCCTCGATGGCGTTTACTTCAAGCAAGGGGCAAGGTCACCCGACCGGGCGGCGACGGCGGGCGTCCGACGACGGGCGCAATGTGAGCCGCCCGGTGTGCCGCACCCGCGCGCCGGCCTGACCAACCTTCGCCGCCGCGCCGCCGCGAGGAAGCGGTCGGATCAGCCGTCGGAACGATTCAATCGTCGAGGACGATCCAGTCGGACACCGGGTCCATGCGCCCGGTGGCGGAGTTGCCCTTGTAGATGCGCCCGACCGGGATCGAGTTGTTCCGGAACGTCACCGGCACGCCGATCAGGCCGCCGGTGTCCCAGTCCTTGATCCCGTCCAGGGTGGCCTTCAGGTTGTCGCCGGTCAGCTCCAGGCCGGCGTCCATGGTACGCTTGATCACCTCGGTCAGAATCATGCCGGAGAACCACGCCTGCAGCGCATAGGTCGGCACGTACTCTACTCCTTGCGATTGCGCGACCTGGGCAATCAACCGCAGCGTCGCGGACTCCTCCTGCTCCCAGTAGTAGCGGTACGGAAACACGCCCATGTAGCGGTCGGCGAGCGGGCCGAGCTGCCGGATGATCAGCGGCTCCATGGCCCAGAACGTGCCCATGAACATGGCATCGACGCCGGTCTGCGCCGCCTGCACCATCACTTCCGGCCACACCGTGGCAACGTAGCCGTGGAAGATCACGTAGTCGGGCTGTGCGCGGCGCAGCTTGAGCACCTCGGGGGCCACGTCGATGCCGGCCGGCTGGGTCTCGATCTCGGCGACGATCTCGATGCCGAGTTGCGCGGCGCGCTCCTTGGCGTACGGGATCGGGTCGCGGCCGAACTCCAGGTTGGAGTAGAACAGCGCCACGCGCGGCGCCGCGCCGCCGGTGCCGCCCTGCCCGGCGATGTACTCCAGCAGCATGCCGACCATCTCGGCGTAGGTGGGCCCGGTCAGGAACTGGTAGGGAAACCTGTCCGGATCGGCAAGCACGGTGGCCAGCGAGCTGCCGCCCATCAGCACCTTGTAGCGCTCGTTGACCTCCGGCGCCGACAGCAGCGCAAAGCCGGTCGAGTCGCCGTAGAAGGCCACCACCTCTTCTTCCTCGGCCATGACCTGCTTGAACACCGCCAGCGACTGCTCCGGCATCGAGCCGGAGTCATGACTCGCCAGCCGCACCGGCCGGCCGTTGATGCCGCCGGTGGCGTTCAGGTAGCCGAGGTAGGCGCCCATGCCGAGACTGCCAAGCTCGCCCGCCTGGGCGTAGATGCCGGTCAACGGTATCGATGCGCCCCACACGATCTCGTGCTCGTCCGCAACCAGCGGCACCGCCGCCCCGATCAGTGCGGCGGCCAACGCCAGCGCCACGTTGCGGGCCATGCCCCGCACGAGTCCCACTCTTCTGCTCTTCATCCGGTTACTCCTTCGCCGCGGTTTTGAGCTTCAACCGCTTTCTGATTCGATTGATGATACCAGCCAGGCCGCCCGGCTCAAAGATCAGGAACAGCACGATCAACAGACCGAACAGCACCTCGCGCACGGGCGCCAGGAGGCCGGCCGCAAGCGGCCCGAACACGCCGGCGACCGCGGCAAGCGCCGCCGGCGTGGCGGTCATGAAGATAGCACCAAGCAGGACACCCTGTACAGTTCCCATGCCGCCCACCACGATCGCCGTCAGGTAGAACAGCGAGAGCTGGAAGCCGAACTGGCCGGGGGTCACCACCTTGTAGAAGTAGGCCATGAAGCCGCCCGCGAGGCCGGCAAAGAAGGAGCTGACGCCGAACGCGGCAAGCTGGTAGCGGCGCGGGTCGACGCCGAGCACCTCGGCGGCGCTGTCGCGGTCGCGCATGGCGATGAAGGCGCGCCCGGCGCGGGTGCGGAACAGGTTGCGCGTGAACAGCAGGGCCGCCACCGCGACCGCCGTGATCGGGTAGTACATCTCGCGCTCGGTGCTCATCTGCAGACCGGCAATCTGCGCCGGCGCGACGTTGGTGCCGCCGCGCCCGCCGGTGACCGGCTCCCACGCGTTGAACACGAAGCCCAGAATGAACTGCGCCGCGAGCGTGGCGATGGCCAGGTACAGCCCCTTGATGCGCAGCGACGGCAGCCCGGTCGCCATCCCCGCACCGGCGGCCAGCAGACCCGCCATCAGCAGGCACAGGGAGGACGGCAGCCCCAGGTTGGCGCTGAACCACGCCACGCCGTACGCGCCCACCCCCATGAAAGCGGCGTGGCCGAGCGAAATGAGTCCCGCGTAACCGGTCAGCACGTTCAGACCCACGGCGCTGATCACGATGATCCCGAACAGGCACGCCACGTGCAGGTGATAGCTGTTGCCGAACAGCGGAATCCCCGCCAGCACCGCCGCCGCCAGCAGCGTGCCGGCCGCGCTCTTCGCGGTCAGGCCCGGGCGCGCATGCGTGCGACCGGTCGCCGCGCCGCCCGCACCCTGCACTGCAGAGGCCGCACGCGCCGGGCCCGGTGCGGTCACAGCCGCTCCACCCGCGGCGCGCCGAGCAGGCCGTGCGGACGCACCATCAGGATGGTCAGCAGCACCAGGAACGGTACCACGTCCTTGTAGGAGGCACCCAGGTAGAAACCGGTGACCGCTTCCAGCCAGCCGACGATCAGTCCGGCCAGTATGGCGCCGGCCAGACTGTCGAGGCCGCCGAGAATCACCACCGCCAGCACTGACAGCCCGATCCGTCCCATGTTGGGATTGAGCGTGGTGACCGAGCCCACCACGATGCCGGCCAGGGCAGCGGTCGCCGCGGCGCACGCCCAGGTCACGCTGAACATCGCCGGCACGTTGATGCCCAGCGAGCTCGCGGCCACCTGGTCCGACGCGGTGGCGCGCATCGCCAGCCCGAGGTTGGTAACCTTGAACAGCACCCGGAACACCGCCACGGCGGCCAGCGCGAGCAGCGCGCCGTAGCCGGTGTTGGCGGGGATGTACATCGCCCCGAGGACAATCGGTTGCTGCGGAAATATGTCCGGCATGAAGAAGTCGCGCGCCGTCCACACGAGCTGCACCAGGCCGTGCAGGACCGCCGCCAGGCCGAAGGTCGCCATTACCGCCACGGTCTGCGAGCGACCCTCCAGCGGGCGCAGCAGGAGGCGCTCCACGACGGTCCCGAGCAGCGCCGTTGCGACGACTGCCAGCGGCAGCGCCGCCCACCAGGGCAGGTCCAGCTGCGCCGCGCCGGTGAAGTAGCAGTAAGCCCCGAACATCATGATGTTGCCGTGCGCGAAGTTCACGATGCGGGTGGCGCGGTACACGATCACGTAGCCGAGGCCGATCAGGCCGTACACGCCCCCGGCCGCCAACCCGACCAGGCTTATCTCGAGCAGAAACTCCATCAGCGGCGGTCCGTTACGACGCCTGCTCCGCCTCGGCGCCGAGATAGGCGGCGATCACCGCCGGGTCCTCGCGTACCCGCTCCGGCGTGCCGGCCGCGATCACCCGCCCGAAGTCCAGCACCACAACCTGGTCGGCCAGGTCCATCACCACGTGCATGTCGTGTTCCACCAGCAGCACCGTGATACCGCGCAGCCGCTGCAGGTCACGGATCAGGCGCATCATCTGCTCCCGGTCGCCGTGGGCCAAGCCGGCGGCCGGTTCGTCCAGCAGCAGCAGCCGCGGCTGCATGGCGATCGCCCGCGCCAGTTCGACGCGCTTGCGCAGCCCGTAGGGCAGCGCCGCCGCGGACTCCCCGAGAATCTCGCGGATGCCGAGCAGGTCGGCCACCTCCTCGTTGATGTACTCCTCCAAGCGCCGCTCCTCGCGCCGTGCCCGCCCCAGGTACAGCCCGCCGGCCAGCAGCCCGCTGCGCAGGTGCACGTGGCGGCCGAGCTTGACGTTGTCCAGCACCGACATGCTCGGAAACAGCGCGATGTTCTGGAACGTGCGCGCCACGCCCAGCGCCGCACGGCGCGCTGCCGGCAGGCGGGTCACATCCGCGCCCGCGAACACGATCCGGCCGGCGTGCGGCCGGTAGCTGCCCGACACCGAGTTGAACAGGCTCGTCTTGCCGGCGCCATTGGGCCCGATGATGGCGGTGATGCCGCCCTCCGGGACCTGCAGCGACACCTCGTCGAGCACCGCCAGCCCGCCGAACTGCAGGCACAGGCCGTCCACTTCCAGGAGGTAGCTGGTGACCACGTTGCTCATGAGTGGGCGGGGTCAGTAGACGTGTACACGGGATCGGACGTCAACCATGGCCGGGCCGTGTTACCGTAGAGCGAGCCGTTCACCCGGTGTCGACGCGGCACTTACCTTGCGCATCCGCTCGGGAGCGGCCATCCGGTGTAGGATGCCCGGCCGAAGGCGGTGATGTTGCGATGACTTCCCTTGCCACGCTGACCGGCGAGCAGGCCGATCACTTCGTGGAGCACGGCTACGTGGTGGTGCCCGACTGTCTGGACCCCGGCCTGGCACGGCGCTGGACCGACCTGGCCTGCCGCCGGCTCGGCTACGACCGGGCGGATGCGGCGACCTGGGCGGAGGAGATCGTGTGGATGGACCGCCACACCACCGCGCCGGTGAGTGACATCTCGCCTCGAGGCTGGGGCGCGCTGTGCGACGTGGTGGGCGGCGAGGAGCGTATCGACCCACGGGTGTACGAGATCGAGTCGCGGCACTTCACCACCATCGATGCATTCGAGTGGTCGGACGCGTTCATCGTCAACTTCCGGCGCGGAGCCGACCAGCCGTGGCAGCCGCCGGGACCCGATGTCCCCGGCTGGCACAAGGACGGCAGCTACTTCCGCCACTTCCTCGACAGCCGCGAGCAGGCGCTGCTCACCGTGCTGCTGTGGTCGGAAGTAGCGCCGCGCGGCGGCGGCACCTTCATTGCGCCCGACTCGGTCGGAGTGGTTGCCCGCTACCTGGCGGAGCGTCCCGAGGGGGCCTCGCCCGGCGCGTTCGGGGAACTGATCCGGGAGTGCCGCGAGTTCGTGGAGTTGACCGGCCCGCCCGGCACGCTGGTGATCCTGCACCCGTTCATGCTGCACGCCTCCTCCAACAACCACTCCGGGCGCCCGCGCTTCATGTCCAATCCGCCGATGGTCCTGCGCGAGCCGCTCAACCTGCAGCGCGACGACGCCGGCGATTACTCGCTCCTGGAACGCACCACCCTGCACGCCCTGGGCGTCCCGCACTGCGACTTCCGCCCGTCAGTGCCGCGCGAGTCGTACTGGAAGCAGATCCGGTAGCTTTACGCGCGCCGCGGTTTGACGGCAAGGTGGGACGGGTGAAGCACAACACCATGAAGCGCAAGATGCTCGCCGGTGAGCCGGTGGTCGGCGCGGAGCTGGCGATCGGCTGCCCGCTGGTCGGCGAGATGTTCTCGCTGGCCGGGTTCGACTTCGTCCAGGTGGACTGCCAGCACGGCGTGTGGGACGACACCACCGCCATGCAGGCGCTGCACCACATACTCATCGGACCGGCGACGCCGTCGGTGCGGGTGCCGGACAACGACTACGCGGCGATCGGCCGGCTCCTCGACCGCGGCGCGCTCAGCATCATCGTGCCGATGGTCAACACTCCCGCCGAGGCGCGGCGCGCGGTCGACGCGGTGCGCTACCCGCCGCTGGGCAAGCGCTCCGGCGGCGGCCCCACCGGCTACCTGAGCTACGGCAGCGACTATTCCGCCCGCGCCAACGAAGAGGTGCTGCTGATGGTGCAGATCGAGACCGCGCAAGCGGCGGAGGCGGCAGAGGAGATCCTCGGCGTGGACGGGGTCGACGGCTGCATGATAGGCCCAGGCGACCTGAGCCGCACCATGGGCGTCGACCTGAGCAAGCCGGCGGACCGGGACCGGCATGCCGGCGTGATCCGCGAGGTGCGCGAGACCTGCGTGCGGGTGGGCAAGCTGCCCGGCATCGCCACCGGCGGACGCGGCGCCGAGCAGTGCCTGAAGGACGGTTTCCTGTTCGTGCTCGCCGTGGGCGACTACGCGTTCCTGAACCAGGGCGCCCACGACGTGGTGGAGTGGCTCAACGGAGTGCGCGCCGCCGGCTGACTCGCCTTGCAACGCAGTACCGCCGCGCGCCGGGAGTCGACGCGCGGCGGTGAGGGAGGGGAACTCCCCGGCTCGGCGACGGCGTGCCGGGCGGCGGCGGACGCCGCCGCGGCGACGCCGCACCGCCGGGCCGGGACGGCGCTACATGGCGCCTTGCGGGCTTGCCTCCGGGGCAGCCTCAGGCTGAGGCGCATCCGGCTGCATGTGCCGGAAGTTGCGCCGCATCTGTTCGAAGCGTTCGCGGTTGCGCTCCCACCACTCCTGCATCGCCTCCGGATCCAGGTCGCCGCGCCCGAACGCGCGCATCTGGAAGAAAGGCCAGGGGCGGTAGCGCAGGCCGAGCATCGCCGTGCCGGTCTCCGGGTGCTCGCCCAGGGTCACCGCGGCGCTCATCGCCTCGCCGGCGCGCTCGTAGTCGAGGCTGATGCTGGCGCCGGGCTCGAAGCCGCCGATCACCTCGGCCAGGTTGCCCGCCGTCTCGCTCAGCTCGGTACCGTCGACGGCGGTGATCCAGTCGCCGGGCTGTAGACCCGCCGCGGCGGCCGGGCTGTCGGGAACCACCTCCATCACGATGGCGCCGGGGGCCGCGAGCTCCTCGAAGGAGAACTCGCCGGCATCGGGAGCCATCTCCCCGTCCTTATCGTGCGGCTCCTCGGCCATGCCGAGCTGCTCCGGCTGCGGCCCGGCGTTGGACACCATCAGCCCGAGACGGGGGCGCCCCCACACGTAGGCGATCGCCACGACCTGGTCGATCATCTCGTCGCCGCGCGTGATGGCGAGCGTGACCTCGGCGTGCTCGGCGTCGGCCAGCGCCCCGGTCAGGTCGCCGATGTGCGCCACCGGCAGACCGTCGATCCCTACGATCAGGTCGCCGCGTTGCACACCCGCCGCCGCCGCAGGACCGTTGGGGTCGACGTCCGTAACCAGGACACCGGGCGGTGCATCCGTGTCCGCCGCCAGCGGCATAACGGCCACCAGCAGGACGGCCGCCGCTGCGGCGGCCCTTGTCATCAATCTCATATTCCGTACCTCCATGCGATCGATGTGAAAGTGATGCAGGGAAACGTACCCGGCCAGTTTTATTGGGCAGTAAAACGACGGTTACAATTTCGCAACACTGCGTCCGGCGCGGATTCTCGTACGCTATCCGGTGCCGAGCATCACCTCGAGCTGGTCGTGCGGCTTGTAGTAGTCGGTGGCGATGTAGTCGTCGCCCATGTCGCCGAGCAGGCGGCGGCGGCGCGCCGGCATGCGCGCGAGCACTTCGGCGGGCGCCTTCTCGTAGTCGTAGGGGCGGCACCACATCTGGCCGTAGCGGAAGGTCACGCTGCGCCGCACCGAGTCGCCGTGGTTGGGAGCGACGCTGTGCCACAGGCTGTGCGGAAAGATCGCCACGTCGCCGGCCTGCACGCGGAGCTGGATCGCCCCGTCCGGGTCTACGCCGGCGGCAAACCCGGCCTCGGGAAACTCACGGCGGTGGCTGCCGGGCACCAGGCAGAAGTTGGCGCGGTCCGGGTCCGGGATGTCGGTCAGGAAGAACTGCACCTTGAAGTTCAGCGGCAGGCTGTCGTCGGTGACGCGGATCTGCTGCAGCGAGCGCCCGGCGTCGGTGTGCCACCGGAAGTCGGACTCGCGGCCCGCGGGACGCACGTAGATCTGCGTGCCCATGAGCTGCAGGTAGGGGCCCATCAGCCCCAGGAT
Organism: Spirochaetia bacterium; assembly: GCA_965208575.1. Lineage (GTDB taxonomy): Bacteria > Spirochaetota > Spirochaetia > SZUA-6 > Bin103 > Bin103. The sequence continues at coordinate 852,840 of CBDBOV010000006.1, forward strand.
GGTGGGGAACGTGCCGGGGTGATCGATCAGGTCGTCCAGGCCGGCGGTGCGCCAGATCGCCTGCACAATGGTGTAGGAGCCGGGATGCGCGAAGCCCGGATCCGCCTCGTAGGCGGCGATCACGTCGTCGGCGGCGGCCAGGAAGGCGGCGGCCTGATCGCGGGAAATGGCCTGGCGCAGCAGCAGGTAGCCCTGCTCGCGCCACTGGGCAAGCACGTCCTCGCCGACGGCGGCGGCGGTTTCGGTGGCGGTTTCGGTGGCTGAAATGGCTGACATATCCCGATTCTATCATCTTCGGTATGCTCGTCACGCTGATGAATACCGACCGCGAAGCTGCCCGCATCGCCAGCCTGCTGGAGCAGCAGAACTACATCGCCGACGACGCCATCGTCACCTCGTTGCTGATCGCGGAACTGTTGCGCAAGCCGCTGCTGGTGGAGGGGCCCGCCGGCGTCGGCAAGACCGAAATCGCGAAGGTGATGGCGCGCGCGCTGGATACCGACCTGATCCGCCTGCAGTGCTACGAGGGGCTGGACGCTAGCACCGCGCTGTACGAGTGGGACTACAAGCGCCAGTTGCTGCACATCCGCCTGAGCGAACACGACAGCGCCTCGGTGGCCGAGCGGGAACGGCAACTGTTTGACGAGCGCTACCTGCTCAAGCGTCCCCTGCTGCAGGCGATCACCCACCACCGCAGCCCGGTGCTGCTGGTGGACGAGCTGGACCGCGCCGACGAGGAGTTCGAGGCGTTCCTGCTGGAGGTGCTGTCCGACTGGCAGATTTCGATTCCCGAGCTGGGCACCGTGAGCGCCCGCCACGTGCCGTACGTGGTGGTAACCAGCAACCGCACGCGCGACCTGTCGGACGCGGTGCGGCGGCGCTGCCTGTACCTGTGGATCGACTACCCCGACTTCGCCAAGGAACTGGCCATCGTACGGCGCCGCGTGCCGGGCATCGACCGGCACCTGGCCGAACAGATCTGCCGCTTCGTGGAGGCGGCGCGCCGCGAGCCGCTGGAGAAGGTTCCGGGCGTCGCCGAGACGCTGGACTGGGCATCCACGCTGGTGGCGCTGCACCGCGACCACCTCGACGAGGCGACGGTGGCGGCCACGCTCGGCGTGCTGTTCAAGAGCCAGGACGACGTCACCGGAGTGCGCCGCCGCACCGGCGGGATGCTGGCCGCCCTGGCGGCGTCAGACTAGCGGCCGGTGGTGAAACCCTCGGTTGGACCCACAGCGGCGCCGTGCCCGGCCGGCAGGGCGCGGCGATCGAGCCTGTCGGGCACGGGCGGGCAAGCAGCGGCGCGGCCGGCAGCGATGCATCCGCGTTCGACGCAGCCGGAGTTTCGCCGCCGGCGGCCAGGCGCCGGCGGCGGCAGCACGCATAGCCCCTCCTGCGCCGCGCACTGGCCGGCGGACGGCGGGCGCCGGGGCCGTCGCGAGCGCGGCGCCGTGCGGAGTGCGGCGCGACAGTGAGCGCACCGAGCCGGGCGCCGCTCGCGGAACGCGCCCTGTCGGCGCGGGTGGTCGGCTTTTGCCGCCACCTGCGGGAGGCGGGAATCGCGCTGGGGCTGGGCGAACAGGCTGACGCGGCGCGAGCGGCCGCGGTGGCCCTGCGCGACCCGCAGCGGTTTCGGATGGCGCTGCGCGCCACCACCGCCAAGAACCGCGACGAACAGGAGATCTTCGACGCGTGTTACGCGGCCTACTGGGACAACCTCGTGGAGGCGGACTTCACCGACCCGGACCCGGCAGAGAGCGTCCTGCCGCCGTTGCGGATCCCGCGGCGCGGCAAGCAGTCGGTGCAGTACGAGGGAGACTCCTCGCTGGCCGGCGACCGGGAGGTGTCGGCCGCCGCCTACAGCCCGCAACAGGTGCCGGCGCGCACCGACTTCGCGCTGCTGAGCACGGACGAGCTGGAGCAGATGTCGCACCTGCTGCTGGCCATCGGCCGGCAACTGGCCCGCTCCCTGTCGCGCCGCTTCCAGCCCGGTACGCGCGGCGTCCGGCTCGACCTGCGCCGCACCCTGCGCGCCGGGTTGCGGTCGGGCGAGCTGCTCGACCTGGCGCTGCTGCGCCGCCGCCAGCGGCGGCTGAAGCTGGCGCTGATCTGCGACGTCAGCAAGTCGATGGACCTGTACAGCCGTTTCCTGATCCAGTTCATGTTCGCCTTCCAGCGCGCCTACCGGCGCATCGAGACATTCGTGTTCAGCACCGGCCTGCACCGCATCACCGACCAGCTCCGCGGCCCCAACCTGACCGCCGCCCTCGACCGCCTGTCCGCGACCGTGCCGGAGTGGTCCGGCGGCACCCGCATCGGCGCATCGCTCGAACGCTACCTGGACGATTACGGCCGCACCGCCCTCGACCGGCGCACCGTGGTGACCATCCTGAGCGACGGCTGGGACACCGGCGACATCGACCTGCTGAGTCGCTGCATGGAGGAGATCCAGCGCCGCGCCGCCCTGGTCATCTGGCTCAACCCCCTGCTCGGCAACACCGGCTATCGCCCGCAGACGCGCGGCATGCAGGCTGCCCTGCCGTTCGTGGACGTGTTCGCCGCCGCCCACAACGCCGCCAGCCTGCGCCGCCTCGCCACCACCCTCGCCGGCCAACGCACCGGGTAGCCTGGTCCGAAAAAGCCAGCCGGTAGCCGATGCTTCGGCATCGGTATTCATCGTCTTCCATGGCACGGAGTGACCGTACAGACTCCGCCGGAAGATCGGTTCGGCAGCCGTCAGCCCTGCGAATCCGGCGGCGGGGCCAGGAGGGTCTCGAAGTCCGCCAGCAGCTTCGGCAGCACCTGGTTCATCTTGCCCATCTGCCGGTAGACGGTCGCATCATCAAGGCCGACGTATTCGTGCGCAAGCACGTTTCGGAACCCTCCCAGGCCGCGCAACTCGCGGTAGCGCTCCTCGGTCAGAAATCCACCGCGGTGCGCATTGGACAGCACGTCCTCATACGTATCGCTGACGATCTCCTGTTTGGCGCTCAGCAGGTGATCCAGGATGTCCAGGGCGGCTTCGGCTGTGAGATGGAGCAGCCGTTCCACGGCATAGCGCGTGGTGCGGTCCGCCAGGTATTCATCCAGAGACAGGTCACGCCACTGCGCCAGATCGCGCTGATACTCGCGCAGCTTCTCCAGCCGCTTCGCGACGCTGTCAGGCCGGTAGACCACTGCGCCGGCTCCTGCGCCGCCGAAGGTAGAGCATGTGGTCGCGGTAGTGCAGCGTCAGGCGGCGCTCCAGGCCGTTCAGGCGGTCGGCGTCTCGATAGTGCAGCAGCCTGCCGTCGCGAATGACCGAAAACGCGACTACCGGATCGGCCTGGTTGAGCCAGACGAGATCGAGTCGGTCGGACCGCAGCAGACGTACGAATTCCGCGTGCAGCGCCAGCAGGTCGTCGCCCGTGAATCCGCTGCCGGTGTAGACCGCCGCGTCGAGATCGGAGTCGGGGGTCGCAGTTTCACTCGTGCGCGAACCGAACAGGTAGAACGCCTCGATCCGCCGGTCGGCCGCTGCTACCGGCAGCAGCAGATCGACACACCGGCGCGTCGACCACCTGATCGGACGTGTTCTGCTCCAGCGTTCCCGCACCGCCATGCGACATCCACCCTGCCGCCATCGTAGCCCGGATCCCGCCTTGCCCGCCACCGGGCGCATTGACTCATCGAAAATCTAACCGTAGCGAAAGCATGCCTCATCTAAAAATCTAACCGAACGGGCTGGACCTTCCGGGTCCGGTTGGAGCCTCTCCGAGGGACGTGAGGAGGTTCCGGAGGAGATGGGGTTGAAGATGAGTTCAAGGCGAGAGCTCACCGAGCAGCACGCGCAGCGGTATCGTCGGGCGGGCAAGAAGGAGAAGGGGCGCATACTCGACGAGTTCGTCGAGTCGACCGGGTACCAGCGCAAGTACGCGATCCATCTGTTGACCTGGTGGGGACGGACCCGCATGGTGCGAGTCGACGGCACACTGGTGAAGCTGGTGGTCGGGCGTCCGCGGCCTGCCCAGCGCCGCGTGCGACCGCGGCGCTACGACCAGGAGGTGCTGGTCGCTCTGAAGCTGATCTGGTACGTGTTCGACTGCATGTGCGGCAAGCGCCTGGTGGTCGTGCTGCGCACCATGCTGCCGACGCTGGAGTCGTTCGGCGAGATCGAGCTGACCGCAGCGGTGCGCGGCAAGCTGCAGACCATCAGCGCCGCGACCATCGACCGGCTGCTGCAGCAGGAGCGCGCACGGCTGCGCCTGAAGGGTCGCACGCACACCAAGCCGGGCACCCTCCTGAAGGATCAGATCGCGATCCGAACCTTCGCTGACTGGGACGAGCAGGAGCCGGGCTTCTTCGAGATCGACTTGGTGGGCCATGAAGGCGGCAACGCGTCAGGCGACTTCTGCCACACGCTCACCATCACCGACGTTGACACCGGCTGGGTCGACCTGTACGGCGTGCAGAACAAGGCGCAGCGCTGGACCCACGAGGCGATCGACGCTGCCCGGCAGAGCCTGCCGATCGTGATGCGGGGGATCGACACCGACAACGGCAGCGAGTTCATCAATCATCATTTGCTGCGCTATTGCGAAGCGCACGGCATCACGTTCACTCGGGGTCGCCCGCATCGCAAGAACGACACCTGCTACGTCGAGCAGAAGAATGGCCACGTGGTGCGACGGGCGGTCGGCCACCTGCGTTACGACACCGACCGGGAACTGGCTGCCCTCAACGCGATATACCGCCCGCTGTGCCTGCTGGTGAACTTCTTCTATCCCTCGGTGAAGCTGGTGAAGAAAACCCGCACCGGCAGCAAGGTGCGCCGCATCTATGACGACCCGCAGACGCCGTATCACCGCATGCTGGCCTCCGAGTCGGTGAGCGAGAAGGTGAAGAACCGCCTCAAGCAGCAGTACGCGACGTTGAATCCGGTCGCCCTCAAGCGCGAGCTGACCAGGTTGACCGAGGATCTGCTGCAGCTGAACGTCAGCAAGACCGCCAAGGCCGCACCAAGCACGGTGCAAACACCGAGCGAGGAGCGTGGTGGCAGCGGTCGCACGGCAAAATGACCCTCTCAGGCGGGTCTGACGGTCGATAATCGGAGAATGGGCGGTCAGCGATGAGAAAACGTCGCCTCAGCCGCGCTGTAAGGCCCCTCCACGACACGAGGTGGTGTCTGGATACCCCCGTGTCTATGCATAACCATGCAATTCAGTGCAACTTTATCCGCGACCGTAAGCCGGGTGGCGGAGTCCCGGTGCCGTCCCTGCAGTGCCTCGGCGAGGCGATTGCGGACCGCTGCCAGCCGGCTGCGTACCCGCCTGATGCTCTTTTCCAGGGCCCGGCGCACCGGTTCACGACCCGTGCGTCGGGCTCCGGCGGCGCAAGGTCATGGCTCGGCAGCGCGTCAAGGTTGAACTGCTCGCGCAGGTACTTGAAGAAGTTCTCCTGCGACCAGCGCGAGAACATGGCGCCGGCGACCTGCGCCAACGGCATCTGCGGGTGCGTGGTGATCACCGCCACCTGACGACCGTTGGCCAGACGCCGCCGGATCTGGCGCACCACCAGCCCGTTGCGCAGCATGATCGGCTGCTCGGCCAGATCAACCGCAGTCGTGCTGGTGCCGGCGGGACCATGGATCGGTACCTCGAAGGTGTGGAAGTCTTCCGGCAGCCAGTCCGCGCCGTTGAAGTTCTTGTGCCAGGTGATGCAGGCGATGCCACGCCGGGCCAGGCGCTTGAACAGGTCCGGGCTCCAGCCCTCGCGGTCGAACACCAGGGTCAGCTGCGGGGTACCGGCCGGTGCTCCGGTCAGGTCGGGGGCCGCTTCGGTCACCACCCCCAGGTGCTGCAACTGCGGCACCACGTCGTGCTTGATCGCATTCACCGGCTTCGGGTCCAGCGCCTTGTGCAGGCACAGCAGCGGTGCGCCGCCGAGGGCGTTGATCCAGTAGCTCACCGACGCCGGCAGACACAGCTTCTGGCGTGCGACGAAGTGTTTCGGCAACCGCCCGTTGCGCCCGGTGTACACCTTCACGTGGCCATCCACGGCCAGCGTCGTCCAGTCGTCGTCGTGCTCGCTGGCCCAGGTACGCGCCAGTACCGATTGCCAATCGCGCACGGTGTGCTCGGCGCTGGCCAGCAGCCTGATCTTGCGGCGCAGCGTCTTGGTCTCCGGACAGCGGTCGAGGCCGAGGATGGCGCCCCACTCGCCGGGTGCCTGGTAGCGCAGGCTCTCGGGGTTGCGCACCCGGGCCAGGGTCATGCAGGCGACGAACAGGAGGATGGTGGTCAGGCCGTAGAATCCGGCCGGCAGGCGGAACAGGCGGTTGGCGGCGGTGAGCAGGCCCTCGCGCAGCAGCATCGCCAGTGCGGCCAGCACGCCGCCGCCAGCGACCGCGTGGGCGGGCTCGACGAACGCTGGTGTGGCCTCGGTCAGCAGGCCGGCTCTGGCGAGCGTGCGGCGTTCCACGTCGCGCGCCGCGCGGCCCATGGGCGCGTGCTTGTCGCGGGCGTCGCGGCTGGCGCGCTCAGTGGCGACCGCCGGGTCGCTGACCGCGGCGGCGGTGCTGACCGGGTGATCAGTGGTGGTGGCCGCCGGCGCAACCTCGGCGCTGGCGGCGGGCTCCCGGGTGGGATCTGTGATGACGCCGGCGCGGCGGTTCTCGTTGAAGGTGCTCACCGGGATGCCGAGTTCGCGAGCGCAGGCTGAGCCGCTCATCCCGGAAGCGAGCAGCTTGGCTGCCTGGTCCGCCATCTCGGCGTCGTCCACGGTGGCCTCCACGGCACCGCGCCGGCTGACTCCGGTCGGGCTACGCCCTCCGTCCGTCAGCGGGGTACAGCATCTCCTCCGCCCCGTTCGATCCCGACGGCTCCGGTGTCGCAACCTCGTCGCCTACCCCGTCCCGGCGGTGGGGAATTGTCATGACCCTGCCCCGGGCAACGCACCTCGGTGCAGTTGTCCGGGGCGCCTCGCTCCGTGCGCTCCGCAGCAACCTGCGCGCCGCTCGCGGCGTGGGCGGCATCACCCGGCTCGGCAAATGACTTCTGAGCGTCTCTGACGCCCGTATATCCGTGAGCCAGACGGTCGGCGTCAAGAAATGTCGCCTCAGCCGCGCTGTAAGGCCTCTCCGCGACACGAGGTGGTGTCTGGACATCCCCGTGTCACCAGCACCGAAGTCGCCTCCAGACCCGTCCGCCCCCTCTTCGGTCAGCGACACGACACGGCACCGACCACCTCCCTGCCGTTGACGCCTCCTCATCCGCGCCGACCAACCAGATACGCCCCCGGTCGCGTTGGTGTGCTTGAATCAACCCGGCCGGTCGCCCAGCAGCCTATCCACTTATCCACAATTTATGAGTCTCCCCCCTCGCGCTCCCCCCTCGTTCTCCGCCTCCCTTTCGGTTAGATTCTTACGTGAGGCACGCTCACCGTAAGGTTAGATTTTTACGTGAGGCAATAGGCCGGGCGCAACGTGCGGCAACGTACGGCTGCGACACGAAACACGGGCGAGCGGCTATGATGCAGGCGATGAGTGACAGCCCTGAACGAAGCGATTCCCTCGCCCGGCTGAAGCAGCTCGACCGCGAGATTCACCTGCTCGAGCACGTGGCCGGCCTGCTGCAGTGGGACCAGGAGACCTGCATGCCGCCCGCCGGGATCGACGAACGTGCCGACCAGCTTGCGCTGCTGGAGGGCGAGGTGCACGCGCGCCGCACCACCAGCGAGATGGGCGACCTGATCGCCGCGGCCGAGTCGCGTTCCGACCTGACCGAACCGGACCGGGCGCTGGTGCGCGAACTGCGCCGCGGCTACGACCGCGCCACCCGGCTGCCGGGAGACCTGGTGAAGGCGATGGCGCGGCAGAGCAGCGTGAACCACGCCAGTTGGGGGGAAGCGCGCGCCAAGTCCGACTTCTCGATCTTCCGCGCCGACCTGGAGCACACCCTGAAGCTCACCCGCGAAAAGGCGGACTGCCTGGGGTTCGAGGACACCCGCTACGACCCGCTGCTGGACGAGTTCGAGCCGTGGATGACGACGGCGGAGCTGCGCGGCGTCCTGGACGCGCTGCGCGCGCCGCTGGTGGACCTGCTCGGGCGCATCACCGGCTCCGGCGTGCCGATCGACGACAGCGTGCTGCGGCGCGACTACGACGTGGCCGCGCAACGCGCGTTCAGCGACCACCTGCTGGCGGCGTTGGGTTTCTCGTCCGACACCGGACGGCTGGACGTGTCGGCGCACCCCTTCTCCACCACCCTCGGCGCCGCCGACGGCCGCCTGACCACGCGCTTCTACCCCAACCTGCTGAGCGCGAGCATCTTCGGCACCATCCACGAGTGCGGCCACGGCCTGCACGGCCTCGGGGTGGCGCCGGAGCTGGCCACCACCGAGCTGGGCGACGGCACCTCGCTCGGCATCTGCGAGTCGCAGTCGCGCTTCTGGGAGAACCTGATTGCCCGCCGGCGCGCCTTCTGGGAGCACTTCTACCCCGAGTTGCAGCCGCGCTTCCCGGCGCTCGCCGACGTGGGCCTGGACCAGTTCTACCGCGCCGTGAACGCGGTGCAGCCGTCACTGATCCGCGTGGAGGCGGACGAGGTGACCTACAACCTGCACATCCTGTTGCGCTTCGGCCTGGAACGGCGCCTGGTGGACGGCGAGATCGAGGTGGCCGACCTGCCGGAGGCGTGGCGGGAGGAGTCGAGGGAACTGCTCGGCATCGTTCCGGAGCAGGACGCCGACGGCGTGCTGCAGGACATCCACTGGTCGATGTTCCTGATCGGCTACTTCCCCACCTACAGCCTGGGCAACCTGTACAGCGCGCAGTTTCACGCCGCCATGGCGGGCGACATCGGCGACTGGGAGGAGCAGGTGCGGTGCGGCGAGTTCGCGCACATCCTGGACTGGCTGCGGGAGCGGATCCACCGCCACGGACGGGTATACTCGGCCACCGACATCTGCCGGCAGGTCACCGGCGAGCCGCTGAACGCGCGCTACTTCCTGGACTACCTGGAAGGCAAGTTCGGCGAGCTGTACCGCCTGTAGCCGGCGCGGAACGGATGCGCGCACCGGCAATCGAACTCGCGGCGATCTCCTGGCCGGTGCCGCGCGGCAACGCCGGACCGGCGAACCGCGAGCGGTGCGAGCGCGGTGACGACAGCGAGCACCGTGTGTGGACCGGGAGTGCCAGGAACGCGGCCGCCGCGGTTGCTGACGGCGCCGGCCCGGTACGCCCGGACGAGCCGCGGACGAGCGGCGGCTCGCGCGCCCTTGCGGCTGTTCCCGGCAGGCCGCGGCGAGCGTCAGGCCCGCGCTTGGCGGGGAGTACGGCCCCGTGAGCCGGCACCCGGCCGTGGCCGTCGGCGCCTGGTGGCTGGCGGTTCGCCCGCGCACGCTGTGGGCGGCGGTGGCGCCGGTGCTGGCCGGCAGCGCGCTGGCGCTGTGGCACGGCTCCCTGGCGCTGCCGTGGGCGCTGGTGGCGCTGGCCGGCGCGCTGCTGATCCAGGTCGGCTGCAACCTGCACAACGACTGGGCCGACGCCCGCCACGGCGCCGACACCGCGGACCGGGTCGGTCCGACGCGGGTGACACAGGCGGGACTGATCCCGCCCCGGCAGGTGCTGGCTGGCGCGCTGGTGATGTTTGCCGGCGCCGCCGCCCTGGGGGTGGCGGGGGTCGCGCGCGCCGGCTGGCCGCTGGCGGTGCTTCTGGCCGCCTGCGTCGCGGCCGCGATCAGCTATACCGGCGGTCCGCGACCGCTCGGCTACCTCGGCCTCGGCGACCTGCTGGTGCTGGTGTTCTTCGGCCCGGTGGCGGTCGGCGCCACCTACTACCTGCAGACGCTGGCGCTGCCGCCGCTGGTGCTCGCCGTCGGCCTGGGGCCCGGCCTGCTGGCTACCGCCATCCTGGTGGTCAACAACCTGCGCGACCGCGCCACCGACGAGCAGGCCGGCAAGCGCACGCTGGCGGTCCGCTTCGGCGACCGCTTCGCGCGCGCCGAGTACCTGGCCTGCCTGCTGGCAGGCGTCCTGCTGCCGCCGGTGACGCTCCTGGCCGCCGGCACCGGCGGCGCACGCTGGCCGGCGGCGCTGCCGCTCCTGGCGCTCATTCCGGCCGTCCGGTTGAACGCCCGGCTGCGCACGACCCGGCCCGGCCCGGAGTTGAACCCCCTGCTCGCCCGCACCGCCCAGCTACTCCTGCTGCAGGCCGTCCTGCTGCTCGCCGGCGCCGCCGTGGCCGCGCTTGCAGGCCTGGCGCGCGCGGTCTCATGACCCGTTCCGGCCGGCTCGTCCCCGTGGTCCCGGGCACCGTACAGGTTGAGCGGCGCCTGCCCGGCCGCGGAGCCGCGTGCGCCGGCGTGGCCGGGACGGACGCGACCGGCTCGACCGTCGCTTTCGCGCGCGACTACCCCGCGCGCATCGCGGCCGCGAGGTGCGCCGCAGCCTCGGCAGGAACACCGCGAACGGCGCCTCCGACGCCCGCCGCCGCATGCCACGCAGCGCGCACCGAGTCAGGCCCGGGCGCGCCGGTACCGCGGCAGACCCCACGCGGGGAGCGGGCATGACCGGGTCGGGCGACCCGCTTGCCGCGCTCGCGCCGGAAGGCACGCTCGACCTGACCGCTCTCGGTAAGCGCTACGGGCCGGCCCCTGCGATGCGGTGGCGTGGACACACCGTCAGCTACGCGGCGTACGCGCGGCGCGCAGCGCAAGCCGCCGCCGCGCTGTGTGTTGACGGTGTGAAGCCGAAGCACCGCGTCGCGCTGCCCGCCGAGCTCGACCCCCCAACCTGGGCCGCTACCCTGCTGGGCGTGCTCGCCACCGGCGCGCTGGCGGTGCTGCTGCCCGCACGCGCCGCGCCGCGCGAACGGCAACGGCTGCTGCAACGGACCGGGGCGTTCGAGTGGCGTCCGCCGTCGGCGTCTGCGACCGGGGCGCCGGCCGCCCCGCTACGCATAGCCACTCAGCGTCCCGCCACGGTGGTGTTCACCTCAGGCTCCTCCGGTGCGGCCAAGGCGGTGGTGCACAGCACCGCCAATCACCTGTACAACGCCGCCGGCTCGGCGGCCAACATCCCGCTCGGACCGGACGACGCCTGGCTGGTGGCGTTGCCGCTCAGTCACGTGGCCGGGCTCAGCATCCTGTTTCGTACCCTCGGCTCCGGCGCCTGCGCCCTGTTCGCCGACCGCGGGGCGTTCCAGGACGCGGACGATCCGGCCGCGCGCCTGCTGCCGGCCGCCACCCACGTGTCGCTGGTGGAGACCCAGCTTCGCCGCCTGCTGCAGATTCCGGGGTGGCAGGGGCTGACCCGGCGCGTGCGCGCCGCGCTGATCGGCGGCAGCGCGCTGTCCGCCCCGCTGCTGCGCCGGGCCCGCGACGCCGGCTTGCCGGTGTGCGCCTCCTACGGCTGCACGGAGATGGCCTCGCAGGTCGCCACCACCCGTCCCGGCGACCCGCGCGAGACCTTTTCCGGCGCCGCACCCGTGCTGCCCCACCGGGAGGTCGCGGTCAGCACCGGCGGCGAGATCCTGCTCGGTGGGCGTACCCTGTGCCTCGGCTACCTCGAACGGGAACGCGTGCGGCCGGCTGCCGGCGCCGGCGGCTGGTTCGCCAGCGGCGACCTGGGCCGGCTCGACGGCGAACGGCTGTCGGTAACCGGACGCCGCGACGCCCGCTTCATTTCCGGCGGCGAGAACATCCAGCCCGAGGAAGTGGAGCGGGCGCTGCTCGAACACCCGGCGGTGCTCGCGGCGGTGTGCGTGGCGGTGCCGGACACCGAGTTCGGCAGGCGCCCGGCGGCCTTTCTTTCCGTGGCGTCGGGTGCGCTGCCTCCGCGCGACATCGAAGCCCATCTCACCCCCCGCCTCGCTCGCTTCAAGCACCCGGTACGCTACTTTCCCCTGCCGGCGCAACCGAGTGCCACCGGCGACGCGGGCAGCGGCGCCATCAAGCACGCGCGCAGAGCGCTCGCGGCTCGTGCAGCGCGGACTGTCGCCGAGGCGCACTGATGCCGCGCGGGACGCGCCGTGCGGTCGGTTGACGGCCGCGGCTCGTGCCCGTACCGTTGCTGGTGAGGCTGGGTGGTGGAGTATCTGCCCTACATCTGGGCCGCGTTGGGACTGGTGCTGATCGGCGCCGAGCTCCTGCTGCCGAGCTTCATGATCTTCTTCTTCGGCGCCGGGGCGCTGGTCACCGCGGCGCTGACCGCGCTCATTCCGGGGCTGCGCGAGCACCTGCTCCCGCAGGTGCTGGTATGGCTCGGGGCCTCCACGGCCACGTTGTTCTCGCTGCGCCACTGGCTGCGAGGGGTGTTCGGAGGCAGCGTGCAGCGCGATCGCGAACAGGAGGATGTCGCCGGCAAGCAGGCGGTGGTAGTGGAGGCGATTTCTCCGCAGCGTCCGGGGCGGGTGCGGTTTCAGGGGACGACCTGGGAGGCGCGCAGCTACGAGGGCAGCTTCACCCCGGGGAGCGCGGTGCAGATCGTCAAGAACGACAATTTGGCCCTGGTAGTGACCCGCGTGTTCAGCGACGACATGCTGGACGACGGCGGCGGCGAGGAGGGCTGATGGTATTCGATATCGTGGTGGCGCTGCTGGCGGTAGGTGTCGCGGTGTGGCTGTTCTCCCGCCTGGTGCGCATCGTGCCGGAACAGGAGACCTACATCGTCGAACGACTCGGCAAGTTCACCCGCATGCTCGGCCCCGGCTTCCACGTGCTCATTCCGCTCCTGGAACGCGTCGCCTACCGGCAGAACCTCAAGGAGGAAGCGATCGACGTGCCGCCGCAAGTCTGCATCACCCAGGACAACGTCCAGGTAGAGGTGGACGGCGTGCTGTACCTGCGGGTGGTCGATCCGCAGAAGGCGAGCTACGGCATCGACGACTTTCGCTTCGCCACCACCCAGTTGGCGCAGACGACGATGCGCTCGGAGATCGGCAAGATCAACCTGGAGCGCAGCTTCTCCGAACGCGAGGCGTTGAACGACGCCATCGTGCGCAGCGTGGACGAGGCGTCCGATCCGTGGGGCATCAAGGTGACCCGCTACGAGATTCGCGACATCGCACCGCCGCCCGGGGTACTGGAGGCGATGGAGCAGCAGATGCGCGCCGAACGCGAGAAGCGGGCCCGCATTCTGGAAAGCGAGGGCGCCCGCACCGCCCGCATCAACCTCTCCAAGGGCGAACGCGAGGAGGCGATCAACGTCAGCAAGGGCGAGCGCCAGCGCCGCATCAACGAGGCGCAGGGCCGGGCGCACGCCATCGAGGCCACCGCCGCGGCCACCGCCGACGGCATCCGCGAGATCGCCGCCGCAACTCGGCTCCCGAAGGGCCAGGAGGCGCTGGCGATGCGCATCGCCGAGCAGTTCGTGGGCCAGTTCGGAGAGATCCTGGAGCGCGCCCGCACCTCGGTGATGCCGGTCGACGTCGCACAGATCCGGGCGCTGCTGCAAAGCGTTCTGCCGGCCGGCGGCGCGGCACGGTCCGCCGCGCGTCCCGACTCCGGGGAGGATCGGTCATGACCGCACTGCTGATCATCGTTGGCCTGTTCGCGCTGGGGGTGCTGTGGGCGCTGGTGCGCAGCGTGCGCGTCGTGCGCGCGCAGACGGCATTGGTCGTGGAGCGGCTCGGCCGTTACAGCAAGACCCTGGCCGCGGGGTTTCACATCCTGGTTCCGTTCATCGACCGGGTGCGCTATCGCCACAGCCTGAAGGAACAGGCGATGGACGTGCCGTCGCAGCCGAGCATCACCCTGGACAACGTCAAGGTGATGGTGGACGGCGTGCTCTACTACCGCGTGGTCGATCCGCGTGCCGCCAGCTACGGCATCAAGAACTACCAGTACGCCACCGTGCAACTCGCCCAGACCACGATGCGCTCGGTGATCGGCCAGTTGGAGCTGGACCGCACGTTCGAGGAACGCGAGCGCATCAACGCGCAGATCGTCGCCAGCGTCGACCAGGCGTCCGACCCGTGGGGTGTGAAGGTGACCCGCTACGAAGTGCAGAACATCAATGTTCCCGCCAGCGTGCTGGAGTCGATGGAGTACCAGATCCGCGCGGAACGGGACAAACGGGCCGTGATCGCGCGCAGCGTGGGAGAGATGGAGTCGCGCATCAACCGTTCCATGGCGGAGATGCAGGAGGCGATCAACAAGAGCGAGGGCGAGAAGCAGCGCCAGATCAACGAGGCCGAGGGCCAGGCCGAGGAGATCACCGCGCTCGCCCGCGCCACCGCGACCGGGCTGCGCGAGGTGGCCGGCGCGATCGCCGCCGCCGGCGGCGAGGACGCGATGCTCCTGCGGATCGCCGAGGCCTACCTGGATCAGCTCCGCAAGCTGTCGAACAGCGCCACCGAGGTGGTGCTGCCGATGGACCTGACCGACATCGGCTCGGTAGTGGACGCGCTGCGCGGCGTCCTGCAGCCGGGTGCAAGCCCCGGCCGGGCGATGCCGCGACCGTCACCGCCGTCAAGTTCGACTGCAGACGGTCGCGATGAATGACCGCCGCGGGCCGTCCTGTGACGGGGAGCAGGTCCGGCTTCCCAGGTTCGTGCCGGAGGACCGGATCCTCGGCGCGTGGACGGGCAGGTCGAGCCGGGCTGAGACGCACGGCACTCGACCGCGCGCCGTTCGTGCCCGCCGCTACGCCACTCCACGCCGCCCACTCGAAGCCGCCCACTCCATGCCGTTGTGGTACCATGCGGCCCCGGCATCGGGTGGTCCCACCACCGGCCGGCGTATCAGTCTCTGCGCGTTGATCACGCGAGTATACCGGCAAACAGGGGGTTACCGTGACGGACGAGCCTGAGTGGAGCTACGAAGGAGACCACGGGCCGGCCTGCTGGGGGTCGATGGACGAGGCATTCTCCACCTGCGCCGACGGTGCCGAGCAGTCCCCGATCGATCTCGTGGACGGCGTGGTGGACGGCCGCCATCCGCCGGTCGCATTCGACTATGGACCACGCGCCGGCACGGTCGTGAACACCGGCCGCACCATCCAGGTGAACGTCGACCGGGGCAGCGGCATCACGATCGGCGGCACGCTGTTCGAACTGCTGCAATTCCACTTCCACCACGCCAGCGAGCACACGGTCGGCCGCACGCGGTACCCGATGGAGATGCACCTGGTGCATCGCAGCGACGGCGGCGCCCTCGCGGTGGTCGGCGTGCTGATCCGGGAGGGTGCGGCCAACGAAGCGCTGGCACCGATCTGGGCGCGCCTGCCTCGTCAGACCGGCTCGCAGGCGGTGCTGCCGGACGCGGTGCAGGTAGCGGCGCTGCTGCCGGCGACACGGACCGCCTGGCGTTACCGCGGGTCGCTCACCACGCCGCCCTGTACCGAGGGGGTTTCCTGGATCGTCATGACCGAGCCTGTTACGCTGTCGGGTGCGCAGATCGCGGCGATGGGCGCCCTCTACCCGCGCAACTTCCGGCCCATACAGCCGCTGGGGCGACGCTCCCTGGGCCGCGTCTGAGGCACGCGCCATGATGAAATCAAGCCACGGGGCGAGCTACGACGATCAACTGGTACGGATTCCGAAGTTCGTGCTGGAGGACCGGATCCTCGGCGCGTGGGTGGGCAAGTCGTACGGCGCGGCGATGGGCGAACCGCTGGAGTTCGCGTTCAACGGGCGCATCTTCCTGGGCGCGGTGGACGTACAGCAGCACGCGCTGCGCGAGTGGCTGGTCAACGAAGACGACCTGTACATGAACATGGCGATGCTGGCGGTGGTGGCCGACAGGGGGCTGGCCGCGACCAGCGAGGACTTCGCCGCGCCCTACCGGGAGGGCAAGTTCCTGGTGTGGCACGCCAACGGCCAGGCGCGGCAGAACCTGCTGGCCGGCATCCCCGCCGAGCTGGCCGGGCATCCGGCCTACAACCCGCACGCCGACGATATCGACTTTCAGATCGAGTGCGACTACATCGGCATGATCTCGCCGGGTCTGCCGGAGGCCGCGCAGGACCTGTGTCGGCGCCAGGGGCGGGTGGTGAACTACGGCGACGGCATCTACGGCGGCATGTTCTTCACCGCCATGTACGCGGCCGCCTGGTTCGAGACCGACCCGCGCCGCGTCGTCGAGCTCGGCCGGCGGGCGATCCCGGCGGACAGCAGGTACGGCCTCCTGATCGACGACCTGCTCGCCTGCCACCGCGACCATCCCGATGACTGGATGGCGGCGTGGCGCGCGATCGAGGGCAAGTGGAACCACGACCTGTGCCCGTGGGGCCCCACCGAGCCGGGCGGCAAGTTCAACATCCAGGCCAGCTTCAACGGCGCCTACGTGGCGCTCGGCCTGCTGTACTCCGGCGGCGACTACTACCGCGCCATCGAGATCACCACCCGCGCCGGCCAGGACACCGACAGCAACACCGCCAACACCGGCGGCATCATGGGCACGCTGGTCGGCTACGAGGGGCTGCCCGAGCGCGTGAAGCGGGAGATGTGGCCCTACCTGAACCGCATCTACCACCACACCAGGTACTCGATCGTCACCGCCACCGACGAGTGCGTGCGCCTTGCCGCCGCCAACGTGGTGGCCAACGGCGGCCGGCAACGGGGATCCGACCTGGTGGTACGCCGCCAGCCGTTCCACCACGATGCGCCGGCCGAGGTTTCCTTCCCCGGCCTGGAGCCGGTCGATGCGTTCGCCGCCACCGATGCACGGCTGGTATGGCGCGGGCAGTGGGCCCGGCACGGCGAGGGGGAGCCGCTGATGCGTAGCGACACGCCGGGCGACGCGCTGGAGGTGAGCTTTCGCGGCAACGTGATCTTCGTGCAGGGCGACATCCACTGCACCTGCGGCGTGCTGGAGGCGCGGGTCGACGGCGAACTGGTGCAGGAGCGCGACATGTACCACCCCAAGCAGTGGGTCAACGCCTGCCAGTGCACGGCGGTGTGGGTGACCGGCCTGGCCGACGGTGAGCACCGGCTGCAGGTGCGCGTCACCGGGCGCCGGAACCCGGCCGCCGAGGGAGTGGGGGTCACGCTCGGGCGCGTGGTCTCCTACACCGGCCGAGTCGCCGATCTGCCGGAACCCTGCTGACGCTGCCCACGCAACCCGCCCGGTCAGCGGCAGGCACGATTCCGTGTGCTACACTGGCCGGCAGGGCGCCGTTCGGGCATTCCGCGGATGAATTTCAATACCACCAACAACACGTTCCGCCAACTGATGGGCAACGGGCTCAGCTACCGGGTGCCGTTGTTCCAGCGCGACTACTCGTGGGGGCCTGACGAGTGGGACGACCTGTGGCAGGACATTGTCGCGCTCTTCGAACCCGATCCGGAGCCCGCCCACTACATGGGCTACCTGGTGTTGCAGTCCGCGGACAACCGTGCGTTCGACATCATCGACGGTCAGCAGCGCATGACCACGCTCAGCCTGCTGATGCTCGCCGCCGTTTCCCATCTGTCGGACCTGGCGGTGCCGGATGATCCCGGAGACCCGCAAGCGCGGCGTGCCGAGCAGCTTCGCGCGAGCTACATCGGCTACCTGGATCCGGTCAGCCTCGTGCCGCGTTCGAAGCTCACGCTCAACCGCCACAACGACAGCTTCTACCAGAATTACCTGGTGCCGCTTGAGCGGCTGCCGCAGCGCGGACTGAATGCATCAGAGCATCTCCTGCGCCGCGCGTTCTCCTGGTTCAAGGATCGCATCCGGCGGCGATCGGGAATTGACGGAACGGGAGTCGCCAGCTTCGTCGACGGGGCGGTGGACAAGCTCTTCTTTACCGTCATAACCGTGACCGACGAGTTGAACGCATTCAAGGTCTTCGAGACGCTGAACGCCCGCGGCGTACGCCTCTCGGCGACTGACCTGCTGAAGAACTACCTGTTTTCGGTGGTCGCTCGCGGTGGTGCTCACGAATCCGAAATCTCGTCGCTGGAGAGCCGGTGGGAGTCGATTGTCGGGCTGCTCGGCAGCGAGAGCCTGCCCGAATTCCTGCGGGTGTACTGGAACAGCCGCCACCGCCTGGTCCGCAAGGCGGACCTGTTCAAGACCATTCGTGGCGCGGTCGACGGCCGGTCCAAGGTGTTCGCCCTGGTTCGTGACCTCGATCGCCAAGCGCGGGTATACGCGGCCCTCCGCAACCCGGATGACGGCTCGTGGACCGCCGGGGAACGCGCCAGCCTGTCGCAGTTGCAGATGTTCAGCGTGCGCCAACCGCTTGCGCTGCTGCTGGCCGCGTTCGATTGCTACTCCGATGAGGACCGGGCTGGGTTTACGCGCCTGCTGCGGGCGGTAGCGGTGGTTTCGCTGCGGTACAACGTTATCTGTGGGAGGCAGAGCAACGAGCAGGAGTCCGTCTACAACCAGGTAGCCGTCGCGATTTCACAGTCGCGCCTCGCCAGCCCCGGTGCCGCGATCGAGCAGCTACGTCCGGTATACCCGGAAGACGCCGAGTTCCGGGCGGCGTTCACGGACAAGACGCTGCGCACCACCGGCACCCGCAACAAGAAGGTCGCGCGCTTCCTGTTGTTCCAGATCGAGCGGCATGCCTCCGGCAGCAGCTTCGACTTCGAGAGCGCCAAATACGACCTGGAGCACGTACTGCCCGAGAATCCCGGCGATGACTGGCAACAGTTCGACGACCAACAGCGCGAGGCATGCACCTATCGCCTCGGCAACCTCACACTCCTCACCGCGACCGACAATCGAGCCGCCGGAAACGTCGGCTACCGTGCGAAACGACGAATCTACGGGAACAGCGAATTCGCCATCACCCGCAAGCTCGCCGAGGACTACGACACCTGGACCCCCGACAAGATCCGCGCCCGCCAGGCATGGATGGCCCGCCAAGCCACCACCATCTGGCGCATCGATTTCTAGGGCGACACGCACCACCATCAGACTCAATCAAGGTAGCGGGCACTTGCGCCGCGTTCGAGGGTGGCTCAGTTAGTGGGCCAGGAACCCGCCGTCGACCATGTAGGTGTTGCCGCTGCTGTGGGCGCTGTCGTCGCTGGCCAGGAACAGCATCATCCGGGCCACATCGACCGGCCGGCCGTAGTGGCCGAGCGGAATCGAGCG
This sequence comes from Spirochaetia bacterium, assembly GCA_965208575.1. Classification (GTDB taxonomy): domain Bacteria; phylum Spirochaetota; class Spirochaetia; order SZUA-6; family Bin103; genus Bin103. The sequence goes on from CBDBOV010000006.1 coordinate 871,851, forward strand.
CACCGCCCCGGCTTTCCATTTCTCGCCTTCGCCGGGGCGGTACTGGTTCTCGATCGAGCGCATCATGCGGGTCTCGATCGGCCCCGGGTTGACAGTGTTGACGCGAATGCCGTGCTTGCCCCCCTCCAGCGCCGCGCAGCGCATCAGGCCGATCACGGCGTGCTTGCTGGTGTGGTACGGGGCCATGCCGGCCAGTCCCATCACGCCGGCCGTCGACGAGGTGATGACGATGCTGCCGCCCTTGCCGCGATCGCGCATCGCCGCCATCGCGTACTTCAGACCCAGCCACACGCCGCGCACGTTCACCGCCATGACGCGGTCGAAATCCTCGACGGCGCAGTCGGCGATCGGATCGGTGCCGCCTTCGATGCCGGCGTTAGCCAACAAAACGTCGACCGCACCGTAGCGCTCGAGCGCCGCCGCCACGTAGGCCTGGGCCTGCGCCGGCTCGGTTACGTCGGCGGCGAAGTGGCTGACCTCGCCATCGACGGTGGACGCGGCCGCCTCCAGGGCGCCTGCGTCCAGATCCACCATCAACACCTTGGCTCCTGCCGCCGTGAACAACTGCGCCGCCGCCACGCCGATGCCGCCGGCCGCGCCGGTGATAATCGCAACCTTGTCGTCTAATCGATTCATCGCGTGACTACCCTACCCCCCGGCGCGGCGACAGGGAAGCACGCCGAAACGAGCCGGCAGCCGGTGACGCGCCCCGGGCTGCTACGGGCCGGCGGCGCCATCCGCGAGCCGGGAAAGGGGCGGTGGCAGTGGCACCGGTTCGGTGCCGGAGCCGTCGAGCGCGACGTGGCGGGTGGCGGCGCGCGCCTTGATCTGGCCCGCCGGGTCGCGGAAGCGGTAGGTCACCCGGTAGGAGTGGTCGCCGCTTCGGGTGAGGGTCAACTCTACCTGCAACCGGTCGCCCACGCGGATCGGCTTCATGAACTCGGCCTCCACGGCCACAACCGGCAGGAGCACCTCGCCCTCCGCCAGGATCCGGCCCACGCCCAGCCCGGCCTCGTCCAGCAGCGCCTCGTACGCCTCGTGCGCCATCTCGAGCAATCGCGAGCAGAAGATCACCCCGGCGGCGTCGGTGTGGTACAGCCGCACGGTGACCGGGTGGACGAAGTGGGGACGCTCCTTGACGGGCATGCGGCCAGCGTACCCCGTGAGCGCCCACCACTGCGATGGCGGCCAGACGCCCACCGCTGCCCGCTGCTGTCTGGCCGCGGCACCGAGCGCCGGCGCTGGAGTCCCCGTTCGCCCGCGCCGAACCGCTTGCCGGGGCGGCGGAGACCTCGCCAGGGTTGCGGCAACCGATGCCGGCAGGGCCCCGCTTCGGCGCTGAAGTCGCCAGCACGACGGCTGACCCACCTGGACGGCTCCTTCCTGGCCTGCGCCGGGGCCCTGCTTCGGCGCCGAAGTCGCCAACACAACGGCGCGCGCCGGCGCGCCGCGGCGGTGAAGTGAAGGAGCACGTGTGCCCCAACGCCCGCAAACAATGCACAATGCGGCCGTTATGACTGGGACAGACGACGGCCGCCGGCTCGGCGAGGCGCGGGCGCGGGACGCGGCGATGCGGGCGGACATTCATTTCCTTGGCGACCTGCTCGGCCATACCCTGGTGCGGCAGCACGGCGCGGAGCTGCTGGAGCTGGTCGAGCGGGTGCGCTCCCTGAGCAAGCAGGCGCGCGACCCCGGCGCCGATGACCGCGCCGCCGCCGAGCTGGACGCCCTGCTGGCCGGGCTCGACATCGCCGACATCACCAACCTGGTGCGCGCCTTCTCGACCTTCTTCCAACTGGCCAACGTGGCTGAGCAGACCCACCGGGTGGACGAGCACGGGCCGCGCAGCGGCATCGCCCGCGGACGCCTGCGCGCGCTGTTCGATCACATCCGGGAGGACGAGGCTCAGCGCGCCGCGCTGCGCGAGGTGGCCACTCGCCTCGACGTGCGGCCGGTGTTCACCGCCCACCCCACCGAGGCGGCGCGCCGTTCCGTGCTCACCAAGCTGCAGCGCATCGGCGAGTTGCTTTACGAACGGGCGGACCCGCGCCAGACCGCGGTCGACCAGGAGCGCATCCGGCGCCGGCTCGCCGAGGCGATCGACCTGATCTGGCAGACCGACGAGCTGCGCGTCCACCGCCCCACCCCGGTGGACGAGGCGCGGGCGGCGATCTACTACCTGGAGGAGTTGTTGCGCGGGGTGAGCGGTGACTTGTTCGATGAGTTGGACACCCAACTTGGCCGGGTCGGCGTCGAGCTGCCGGCCCGCGCCCGCACGCTGCACTTCGGGAGCTGGGTCGGCGGCGACCGCGACGGTAATCCGCTGGTCACGGCAGAGGTCACCACGGCGGTGCTGGAGTTGCAGCACGACCGTGCGCTGACCGAGCTGCTGCGCGCGGTTGACGCGCTGTCGGCGGAACTGAGCAGCTCCGAGCACGTACACGGCGTGTCGGAGGAGTTGGCCGGCAGTTTGCGCCGTGACGCCGCGGCGCTGCCGGCCACCGACCGGGAGGCGCGGCGCCGCAACACCGGCGAGAGCTACCGGCTGAAGCTGGCGTTCATGCGCCGGCGCCTGGAGAACACGCGGCGGCGCATTGCCGAGCACGCGCGCCACGTACCGCGCCACGACTACCTGACCGCCGACGAACTGGTGGCAGAGCTGGAACTGCTGCAGCGCTCGTTGCGCGCTCACCGCGGCGCGGTGATCGCCGACGGCGCGGTGCGCCGCCTGCTGCGCCGGACGACGGCGTTCGGTTTCCACCTGGCGACGCTGGACGTGCGCGAGCACGCCGAGAAGCACCACGCGGCGCTGGCCGCGCTGTATCGCCGGCTGCCCGACGCCCCCGATTACGCGGCGCTCTCCCCGGTGGAGCGGTTCGACGTGCTCGCCGCCGAACTCGCCCGCCGGCGGCCCATCGGCACGCCGGCCACCCGGCTGGCTGACGAGCCGGGCGTGACGCTGGCCACGATGCAGGCGGTGCGCGCCGCCCTCGACCGGTTCGGGGAGCGTGCCATCGAGAGTTACATCATCTCCGAGACGCTCGGCGCCGATGACGTCCTCGCCGCGGTGGTGCTGGCGCGCGAGACCGGCCTGGTCGACCTGTCGGCGGGGCACGCCGCGATCGGCTTCGTGCCGCTGTTCGAGACCCCCGAATCGATCCGGCACGCGGACGTCACCCTGGGCAAGCTGCTGCGCGAGCCGAGCTACCGCGAGCTGCTGCGGCTGCGCGGCGGCCCGCAGGAGGTGATGCTCGGCTACTCCGACTCCAACAAGCTCGGCGGCATCACCACCGCGCAGTGGGGACTGAACCGCTGCGCGCTCCGCCTGCGCGAGGTGGCCGCGGCGGCGGGCGTGCCGCTGCGCTTCTTCCACGGCCGCGGCGGCACCGTGGGGCGGGGCGGCGGCCCCACCGCGGAGGCGATCCTGGCGCAGCCGTGGGGCACCGTCGACGGCGCCATCAAGATCACCGAGCAGGGCGAGGTGGTGGCGGACAAGTACGCGCTGCCGCGGTTGGCGCGCGACAACCTGGAGTTGACCCTGGCGGCGTCGATCGAGGCCACCGTGCTGCACCGCAGCGCCGAGCGCCCGACCGCCGACCTGGAACGCTGGAACGCAGCCATGGAAATCGCCTCCCAGGCTGCCTATTCGGCTTACCGCGCGCTGGTGGACCACCCGTCGCTGGTGCCCTACTTCCTGTCCGCCACCCCGGTGGAGGAGCTGGCCTCGCTCAAGATCGGCTCGCGGCCGTCGCGGCGACCCGGCAAGGACGCCGGCATCGACGGCATGCGCGCCATCCCGTGGGTGTTCGGCTGGACCCAGACGCGGCAGGTGGTGCCGGGCTGGTTCGGTGTGGGCAGCGGGCTGGCGGCCGCGCGCGCGGCGGGAGTCGACTTTCTGACCGACATGTACGAGCGCTGGCCGTTCTTCCGCATGTTCCTGTCCAACGTGGAGATGGTGCTGGCCAAGACCGACCTGGTCACCGCCCGGCGCTACGTGGACGCCCTGGTGCCCGCCGCCCACCGCCACATCTACGACCTGATCGCCGCCGAGCACGAGCGCTCGGTGCGGGAGGTGCTGGCCGCAACCGGCAAGCCCGCGCTGCTGGCCGACTACCCGGTACTGGGCCGCACCCTGCAAGTCCGGTCCGCCTACCTGGAGCCGCTGCACCTGCTGCAGATCGCCCTGCTGGAGCAGCACCGCGCCTCCGCCACCGTCGACCCGCGCGTCGAGCGCGCCATCCTGCTCACCGTCAACGGCCTCGCCGCCGGCCTCCGCAACACCGGATAGCGTCTCCGCTTGCCTGAGTCGGACACCCGCTGACAAGAGACAATCAGCACCTTGAAACGACCGCACAAATCAGGCAGCTTGGATTGATCAGCAGGCTGGACGGGTACCAATGAGCACTGTTCTGGATGACGTTACCAATGACCAAATCGACGCACCCCACATTCGGCGCCGAGTAGAGGACTGGGTCAACCGCTTGCGTACACTCTATGCCATGATCGGCGGCTGGCTCCCGGAGGGATGGACCGCCCGAGAGGGTGCTCCCGTCCGCATGCATGAAGAAATGATGCGAGAGTTCCGCGTCGACCCGAAGCAAGTACCGACCCTCGAACTGGTCCACCAGACGGGCGACGTGGCCACGTTGGAGCCGCGTGCACTCTGGGTCATCGGCTGTAACGGGCGTGTCGACCTCAAGCGCAACAACCGTCGTTTCCTCATTGTCGATCTCGCAGATAGCTTCGAGAGGGCGGACTGGCAGGCATCGCGTGCCGACCGGCGCGGCGAGCGCGAACCCGTCACACGTGACTGGCTGGTCGGCGTCCTTCAGTGAGCGATCTGCGAGCCATCGCAGACCTGTATGCCGATGTCGCCGAATCCCTGGAGGCTGTGCGCGACAAGGCCATGGCCGATGGCGACACCATTCTGCGTGACCGCACCGAACACAAGCAGCGGCTCAACGACCAAGCCTACTTCGTGCTCGCCTGGGGTCAATTGGAGGCCGACATCGTGGATGCATGCCGCAGCACGATCCGGCATGCTCAGACGCATGGCAACTGGCGCGATCGTCGTGCCTGGACCTTGTACAACCCGGACGATCGGAGGTTGTCCGGCCTGAGCTTCGAGAGCCGATTGATGCTCGTCCTCGAAAAGGGTTCCGGGAATTGGAAGAGGGTGTTGCAGCACTACAACGTACGTAACCAGATTGCTCACGGAAGGCTTCGCTCGCAGCGCATAGATGTCTCCAACGTTATCCAGGAGTTCTATGAAATCCAGGCATCCCTGGCGCGCAACTGACACAGCGATCCGCACTCGCCCGGCTCAGCGTCCGTGCGGTACCGCGAGGCGCTACCCGTAGTGTTTGCGGAAGTAGTCCAGGGAGGAGGTGCGGCTGACGCCGCCGAACAGGCTGCGGTTGTAGCCGAGCAGGCGCTGCAACAGTTCCGGGAGGCCGGCTACTACCTCGCGGGGGATGCCGAGGTACTGGTTCTCCTGCTGGCGCAGCCAGCTCAGGTTGAAGTTCAGGTTGATGGAGGTGCGATACCGATCCGGAGTCCGGTTCTCGCCGCTGCCGTGCCACACCGCGCCGTCCCACACCAGCAGCGAACCCGCCGGCATCTGGGCGTCGACCGCCTCCGCGTCCTGGTCGACCGGCTCGACCGACCGGTGGCTGCCGGGCACCACCCGCGTGGCCCCGTTCTCGCGGGTGAAGTCGTCCAGCGCGATCAGCGTGTTGGCGACCACCGGGAAGTGCGGGCGCGGGACCCCGTACATCACGTCGTCGCGGTGCAGCACCTGGTTCACGGCGCCGGGACCGGGACGCATCGCACACGCCACCGAGAGCTGAAACGCCGGCCCGAGCACGCCCTCGATCACCTTCAGGAGCAGCGGATCGGTGGCGATGCCGTCCGCCGCGCGCGTACGGGCGAACAAATTGCACACGTGGATCGTGTTCTCGCCGCCGCCGGCCGGCAAGCGCTTGCCCTTGATGACCAGGTGGTCGGGCAGCTCGAACACGGCGGCCAGTTCCTCGCGCGCCCGCCGCGTACGCTCGCCGTCGAGCAAGCCGGGCACGATGGCGTACCCGTGTTCGCGTACCGACCGTACCGCTCGGTCCACGCGCGCCTGGTCGACGGCCGACAGCTCGATGCCCTCGGCGAGCCGGTCGAACCTGGCATAGGCGTCGCGCTCGATCGTCTCGTGGGCCGTTCCGGTGGACGAATCCGTTCCCTGCTCCATGCGTCTCTCCTCTGGATGCTCTCCGAGCCTGTCGGGGTGTGACAGGCCCGTAGTATAGGCCGGTTGCGGACGCCAGTCCGCGACGCGGTTCGGCGGGAAACGCGCCTCCCGGCGGCACCGGGAGCGCCAGGACGCAGGTCTCGGGCGCCGGCGAGCGCGTCGTCCGCCGCCCGCACACCCCCCGGCTGGCCGCCGCGCTGCACCGCGGCGCGTCGGCGTGGCTCGGCGTGGCTCGGCGTGGCTCGGCGTGGCTCGGCGTGGCTCGGCGTGGCTCGGCGTGGCTCGGCGTGGCTCGGCGCGGCGGGCGACCGTTGACAGGGCGGGAGGAGATCGAATAGGGTTCGTTACTGGATTTCAAGGGGCAGATTTCACGCCAAGATCACCTGCACTGACAGCGGACGGGCATCACGCACCTCCGGCAGCGCACATGCTCGCCGGTACCGCGAATGCATCATGGACCCTACCTCAACAAGCTGAGCACCAACGAAGGCGCACGTCCGCGTGCCTTACAGGGAAGGCCACCCACGCCCCAAGTGGGTTTTCAAGCCGTCTCCACGAAAGGAGAAGGGAGGTGAACGCCTGGTTCTCGACACCGGACACAACTTGAAGTGAATCGAATCGACGATTCATCGAACCGGACAACACACACAGGGAGGTAGTGACTATGAATCGCTACACAACTGTACTCATCGGCATCCTGGTGTCCACCGCAACCGTGCTGTGGGCAACCGGAGAGGCGGAGGGGACAGCCGTCATGGAACAAGAGATGGTGCAGAACTGGCTCGGTGAAACGGTGCCGAAGCCGCAACATGGCGGCGTGCTCAACATCCCGACCGCGTTCACGGCGGTGGACTCCTGGGACCAGTGGCGCTATCACCAGACCGGAACGCCGTTTACCGCCAGTATCTACCAGGCTTTCGGAGCAATCGACATCAGGACGCCGATCGAGGACAACCAGTTCCAAAGTGCCATGTTTACCTGGGATCAGTGGTACGGCATCATCGCCGAGAGCTGGGAGCAGGTCGATCCCCTGACCCTCACCATCGGCGTCAGACAGGGCATAAAGTGGCAGAACAAGGAACCGATGAACGGTCGCGAACTGACTGCCGACGATGTCGTCTTCACGCTGCACCGGCAGTACGGCCTGGGCAGCGGCTACACCGAAAAGAGCCCGCACCTCGGCGACGTTCACGTGGAATGGTTCGCCGGCGCGGAGGTAACCGCTCCCGACCGCTACACGGTCAAGATCGTAACCACCGAGCCGCGACCGTTCCTGGCGTTCGCCACCATGTGCTTTGGTTGCGGCTTCGTCATTCAGCCGCCGGAAGTCGTCCAGCAATACGGCGACCTGGAGGATTGGCGCAATGCGGTCGGTACCGGAGCCTGGATGCTGGTCGACTACGTGCCCGGCTCCAAGGTGCAATATGCGCGCAATCCCGACTACTGGGAGAATGATCCGCGCTATCCGGACCAAAACCTTCAACTACCGTACGCAGACGAGCTCAATGTCCTCATGATACCGGACGAGTCCACGCGCATGGCCGCATTGCGGACCGGCAAGGTGGCGATGGCCGGCGGTTCACAACAGAATATCGACTGGCGGACCGCGGAGAGTCTGCAACAGACGAATCCCGAGTTGGGCTACCTCGAGGTGGCCGGATCGGGAGGCAACGCCTGGGGCTTCAGCATGCGTGTCGACCGGGAGCCGTTCGACGATATCCGGGTGCGGCAAGCCATGGCGATGGCCGTGAACACGACGGAGATCGCAGAGGACTACTACGGCGGCAACGCGGAAGAGTATCCTTATGCCAAGCTGTCGTTGCCATGGCCCAAGCAATACATCAAGGCGATCGATTGGTTTACCCCTGAAGTCCAGGCCACGTTCGGCTATGACCCGGAGGCGGCGAAACAGCTTCTCGCGGAGGCCGGCTACGCCGACGGCTTCAAGACCGATATGCCGATTTCCGCCGTAATGGACCTCGAGTTGTATGAGCTTGCGGTCAGCTACCTGGCGGCGGTCGGTATCGACGTCGACATCAGAGTGATGGAGCACGGTGTCTACAAGGACATCGAATATGCCGCCGAATACGACGGGATGTTCTCTCAGTACGACCCGATGTCGGTGCTGCCTCCGTATCACGTCCTGAGCTGGTACCAGACCGGCATAGGGTGGAACGCCAGTCAGGTGAGCGACCCGGTGTATGACAACCTGCGGCTCGCCGTATTGAAGGAAACCGACAAGGAAAAGCAGGATGAAATGTTCCACCAATTGTACGCGATGCCGTACGAGAATACGTGGATCATTCCGTTTGCCCTGGCCAAGGAGTTCGTGTTCTGGCAGCCATGGCTCAAGCACTTCCGCGGCGAGGAAAAGACCCACGGCTGCGACCAGAAGCTGAACGTCATGAAGTACGTCTGGATCGACCAGCAACTGAAAAACGAGATGGGCCACTAGCAGCCGCAAGCTGCCCAAACGTGGAAGCATCGATCAGGGGTCTGCCGGCAGCCGTCGGCAGACCCCTTTTCTGGTGAGCGCCGGATGATACGCCCCGGCACCACCTCGTCAGCGGATCAACTCGACTTCCGGGCGTCGGCCTTGCCAGCCAGAATGGCGCCTCTCTTCGTCTCCATGCCGGCGTAGCTGCCGGCGCCCCCCCTCAGCCTCGGGTCGAGCAGGTCGCGCACCGCGTCTCCGAACATGTTGACCCCGTAGATCACGGCGCCCAGGGCGAGGCCCGGCCAGAGCGCAAGGCCGGGCGCCAGGAACAGGTACTTGCGCCCGGTCCGACTCAGCATACCCCCCCAGCTCGGCTCCGGCGGCGGGACCCCGAAGCCGAGAAAGCTCAACGTGGCTTCCAGCAGGATGACGCTCCCCATCCTGATCGAAACGATGATCAGCACGGCGGGCATGATATTGGGCAAAAGGTGGCGCACGAAGATCCTCCACAGCCGGCATCCAATGGCATCCGCCGCCTGCACGTAGACCTGTTCCTTGATGCCGAGCACCGCGCTTCTTATTACCCGTGAAGTAGTGATGCCCATGTGCAATCCGACAATCAGTATCACCTGTCCGATGCCGGGCCCGACGATCGACATGATGGTGATCAGAATCAGGATGTCGGGAAAACACATCCAGGCGTCGACGAAGCGTTGCATCAGCATGTCGTACTTGCCGCCGAGGAACGCGCTCGGGATACCGATCAGCAGAGACACCGCGACCGACAGCAGGGTGGCAAATACCCCGACCATCATGGAGATTCTCGCACCGTAGATGACCCGGCTGAGCATGTCCCTGCCGAGCGTATCGGTGCCCAGAAGGTACTGCGCCGACGGTGGGCTCAAGCGGTCGGCCGGATGCGGCTCATTGACGCCGTCAGGGGCCAGGATCGGCGCGAAAATACCGGTGAAGAAGAACACCAGGACCACGACGCCGCCGAGCGCCCCGAGCGGCTTTTCCCGGACCAACCGGCCGCAAAACTCAACCAGCGGACCCCGTCTGAACGGCTCCGTCGCGGCGCCCGCGCGGTTTTGCTCGGCGCTACTCACTGCCCGCGTCCTGGCCGGTCTGGTATGAAATCCGTGGATCGAGCCACGCGTAGGTCAGGTCGACCCCCAGGTTGACCAGCAGCACGAATCCGGCAAAGAACAGGTTCACTCCGGAGACAATCGTGTAGTCCCGGTAGCTCAGGGCGTCCACCGCCAGCATGCCCATGCCCGGCAGTGCAAATATCTTCTCGATCACCACTTGGCCGCCAATCAGGACAGGAATCATCAACCCGATGTAGGTGATCACCGGGATCAACGCGTTCTTGAGCGCGTGCCTGAACACCACGAGCCGTTCCCGGAGACCCTTCGACCAGGCGGTCCGGACGTAGTCCTGGCGCAGCACGTCCAGCATCATGGTGCGCGACATCCTCATGGTGACGCCGGACATGCTCATGCCCAGAACGATTGCCGGAACCAGGACCGTTTTCAGGTTTTCCAGCGGATCCTCGGAAAAGGGGACATACAGCACGGGCGGCGACCAGTTCCACCAGATGGACGGGTACACCATGACCATGGTTGCCAGCCAGAAACCGGGAACGGCGATGCCGAATATGGCGAAGGTGCGGCCCACGTAGTCGCCGATCGTGTCCTGCCGCAAGGCGGAGTAGACGCCGATCGGTACCGCCACCAACTGCGACAGGATGAGGGCCAACAGTCCAACTTCGAAAGAGACCGGGATGCGGCGCAGTATCTCCTCGGTGATCGGCGTCTTCCAGCGCAGCGAGTTGCCCAGGTCGCCATGCATCAGGATATTGCCGATCCAGCGCACGTATTGGACGTGAGCCGGCACATCCAGTCCCAGCATCTTTTCCAGCCGCTCGCGGTCGATGTTGCCGATGCCGCCGCCCAATTCAGACAACGTCAAGGTTATTATGTCACCGGGAATGAGCCGAACGGTGAAAAAGACGATGAGCGTGACTATGAAAAGGGTGGGGATGACGAGCAGCGTCCGTCTGATCAGGTACCCGGCCATGTTCGCTTCCCGCCGCTAGGGTCGCCGCTCGAATGCAGCCGGAGTTTCGCCACGGGCTGCCAGCAGTCTACACCACCCCGGCAGCATGTCAACTCGCTCCCGCCCGCTCCCTCCGGCCGGTGCCCCGTGCATCGCGCGCGGCAGCCCGGCTGACGCCGCGGCCTCCCATCCTTCCGCTGGCGCCGCGCAGCCGGGGGTCGAGCAGGTCGCGCAGCGTGTCGCCGAACATGTTCAGGCAGTACACCACCAGCGCCAGGCAGAACCCGGGCCAGAACGCCAGGCTCGGCGCGCGTTCCATGTAGCGCCGCCCCTCGTCGCTGAGCATCCCGCCCCAACTGGGAATCTCCGGCGGCAGGCCGAACCCCAGGAAGCTCAGTGACGCCTCCGCCAGGATCACGTACCCGATGGTGGTCGAGAACAGGATGATCACCGGCGGCACCACGTTGGGCAGCACGTGGCGCAGCAGGATCTTCAGGCGGCTGGTGCCGATCGCCTCCGCGGCGGTGAGGTAGGCGTTCTCCTTGATGCCGATCACGGCGCCGCGGATCACGCGCGAGGCCTGAATGCCCGAATAGGTGCCGACGATCAGGATGATCTGCAGCATGCCCGGCCCCACCAGCGACATGATGGTGATCAGAAGCAGGATGCCCGGAATGGCCATGAACGCATCCACGAAGCGCTGCACGGCGATGTCGAGCCGGCCGCCCAGGAAGCCGGACGGCACGCCGATCAGGATTCCCAGGCCGGTGCTCAGGGTGGTGGCGGTGAGGCCGATGGTCACCGAGATGCGCGCTCCGTGCATCAGGCGGCTGAACAGGTCGCGCCCGAGTTGGTCGGTGCCGAGCCAGTAGGTGGCGGACGGCGGCTTGAGGCGGTCGGTCATGCGCACCGCGTTCACGTCGTGCGGCGCGAGCTGGTCGGCGAAGATGCCGGCAAACAGCATCAGCACCACCACGCCGCCGAACACCGCCCCGGCCGGCTTGCGGCGCACCAGTTCGCCCAGGAACGCGACGAAACCGGTCCCGCGCGCAGTCGGTTCCCGTGCGCTACTCATGGCGCACCCGCGGGTCGAGCCACGAGTAGGTGATGTCGGTGAGCAGGTTGACCAGCACCACCACGGCGGCGAACACCACGTTGATGCCCGACACCAGCGGGTAGTCGCGCCGCCCCACGGCGTCCACCAGCAGGCGGCCCATGCCGGGCAACTGGAAGATCTCCTCCACGATCACCGCCCCGCCGATCACGACCGGAAGCTGCACCGCCACGTGCGTGAGCACCGGAATGGTGGCGTTCTTGACCGCGTGCCGGATCACCACCAGGCGCTCGGAGAGGCCCTTCGACCAGGCGGTGCGGATGTAGTCGGCGCGCAGCACCTCCAGCATCATGGTGCGCGTCATGCGCATGCTCAGGCCGGCCAGCGCGGTGCCCAGCACCACCGCCGGCAGCAGCACGTGGCCCAGGTGGCCGATCGGATCCTCGACCAGCGGGTTGAGCTCGATCGGCGGCGCCCAGCCCCACCACACCGACGGGTAGATCATCACCATCGTGCCGGTCCAGAACGGCGGCACCGACACCAGGACGATCGCCACGGAGCGCGCCAGGTAGTCCGCCACGCTGTCCTGGCGCACCGCCGAGTAGATGCCCACCGGCAGCGACACCAGCAGGCTGACCACGATCGCCATCGCGCCCAGCTCCAGGGTCACCCCGATGCGCTGCCGGATCAGCACCGACACCGGCTCGATCGCCATCAGCGGATCGCCGAAATCGCCGCGCAGCACGATGTCGCCGAGCCACGCCAGGTACTGGACGTGCAGCGGCCGGTCCAGCCCCAGCGCCGCCTCCAGCGCCTCTCGGGAGGGCAGATTGGCGCGCCCGCTCACCGACATCTGCGCGAACATCACGTCGATCACGTCGCCCGGGATCAACCGCACCGACAGGAACACGATGACGCTGACGATCAGCAGCGTCGGGATCAGCAGGAGTACGCGTCTGAGGATATAGGTATACATCGGCGCGCGCGGCGAACTCGGGGAATCAGAAAAACGAGGCCGTCATCCCGCGGTCTGATGCGGGATGACGGCCCGGAATACAGGATCGTAGATCAACCAGGATCGAAGATCCAACCAGAATCGAAGCCGTCAGTATCCCATCGACTCCTTGAGAGGCTGGTCGACCCACACGCGGGCGAACACCTGGCCGAAGCCGTAGTCGGTGCCGAGGCGGAACTCGCCGCGGTAGCTCTTCAGCCACGGCCACCACACGCGGTAGTTGCCGTTCATGGCCAGCGGTATGAGCCAGTGTTCTTTCATGACCCGGTCGTTGGTGGCCGTCAGGTTGGCCACGTAATCGTCGATGTCCCCGGAGGCGAGTCCGGCCCTGTAGGTCGCGTCGTAGGTCTCGTCGTCATGGCGTCCGATGTTCCACGGGAAGGGATCGCCGCCGCGCCCGAAGAAGTGGTTCATCGACCCGTCGACGCCGGGATAGGCGGCCCCGAATCCCTTCGGCGCCATCTGCTCTAGCTGGCCGCCCATCACGTGTTCGTTGTAGGCGGTCGGCTCCATGGTCTTGATCTCCATCTCCACGCCGATCTCGGCAAAGTAGCTCTGCGCGATCCGGAACAGGTCCAGGTCGTCCGCGGAGCTGATCACCAGGGTGGTCTTGAACCCGTCGGGATAGCCGGCCTCGGCGAGCAGTTCGCGCGCCCGCTCCGGGTTGTACTGGAATGCCTGCTGGACCCGCTCCGGCATCTCGTCGAACGGAGTGTAGTAGCCGGTCACGCACGACCAGCACACGAAGTTGTCCTCCATCAGCGAGTTCAGCACCCCGCCGCCCCAGGTCGCCGCCAGCTCGTCGCGGTTGATCGCCATCTGCAGCGCCTCGCGCACCCGGATGTCGGGATAGAACGGCTCCGCGCCGTGGCGCATCACGATGCTCTGGCCGGTCATCGCGAACTGCTTGTACTGGAGGTCGGGATGAGTCTTCTCCAGGCTGTCGCGCTCCTCCCAGGTCACCCCGACGTCGGTGAAGTTCAGCGGGCCGAGCGCGTCGATCTGAGCGGAGCGCAGGGCCGCCAGCTTGGTGGCCTTGTCCGCGATGAACACCTGCTTGTACTCGTCGACATAGGGAAGCTGGAACTGCTGATCCGGGAACAGCTCGTCATGGCCCCAGTAGTTGGGATTGCGCACCCAGGTCAGCGAGGTGCCCGGGTTGTAGTCCTGGATCATGAACGGGCCGGTGCCGCGGAGGTTGGTCAGCACCTTGCTGTCTTCGCCGAACTCCTCGATCACTTCGCGCGGCGGGGCGATCGTGTCGGCCCAGCCGGCGACCAGAAACAGGTACAGCACGAACGCGTTGGCCGGGTGCTTGAACTCCACCGTGTACTTGTCTATCGCCTCGACCGACTCCATGGTCTCGAAGAACGTGTGGCCGTTGAACGGCGATTTCTCGTACACGCCGCCGACGCCGTAGATGCGCTGGAAGTGAAAGACCACGTCGTCCGCCACGAACTCGCGTCCGTTGACCGGCGGCAGGTCGTGCCAGTGCACCCCCTGGCGCAGGTGGAAGATCGTGGTATTGGCGTCCGGCTGCTCCCAGCTCGCCGCCAGGCCCGGGACCGCCGTGCCGGGTGACCACCAGGCCGAGTAGTCCTCGATGCTGCGGTCCGCCGCCCAGTCGTTGGCGCCCAGCCGTTCCGCACCGGGCGAGTTGGTCATCGCCGCCCAGCCGTAGTAGTTGTCGAAGCCATGCTCTTCCGTCTCCGGAACGCCGATAAAGGTGATGGTGCCACCGTACTCGGGCTTCTCCTGCATCTCGCCCCAGACGTTTTCGATCATCTCCCGTTCCGGCAGCGCCGCCTGCTCCGCCTCGCCGGTCGCCCACGCGGCACCGGCCACGAGCCCGAGCATCAGAACCACCGCCACCGGGCTCTTCCATCTGCAACAACGCATCACGTTACCTCCTTGCGTCACTGTGTGAGTGCCCTCTCCTTACCACGCCCCGCCCCCGTGGTCAATTCCCGCGACCCCCGGCGCACCCGGCGCGCTACCCCGCCGAGCGGCGGTTGAGCCATGCCACCGTGTCAGCGCTCGGGACACCTTCGCAGAGGTCAGCGCAGGCGTTGCAGGAACCACCAGTGGTGGCCCTCGGGGTCGCGCGCCTCGTAGCTGCGGTCCACCCAGTAGCCGTCGCCGTAGTCGTCGGTGGCCGGCTCCACCGTGATCGCCGCGCCGGCGGCGCGCGCCCGCTCGCAGTGGGCATCGACGTCGTCGACGTACACGGCCAGCGACTGCGTGTTGGCGCCGCCGACCGCCAGCGGAGAGCGCGGGTACGTCCGGTCCGGGTGCAGGCCCACCTGACCCACCATGATGAGCCCGCCGTCCAGGACAAGCTGCGAGTGGACGATCTGCCCCGCGTCGTTCTCGACCCTCTCCCGCACCGCGAAGCCAAAGGCGTGGGCCAACCAGTCGATCGCGGCCGCCGCATCGTCGTAGAACACGGCCGGCGCAATCCTCGGCCAGCCGTCAGGCGGATTCTTCATCTCATCTCCTTCGTCTATTCGAGGTGAACCAGCCGATGATTGAAAACCCGCTGCAGCTTGACGATGGTTTTCAGCGTCGGATTCGACTTGGCCGGATCTTCGATCCTCTGATATGTCTGATAGGCGATACCGAGCTGTTTGGCCACGTCGGACTGCGACATCCCGCGTGCCTCGCGACTTCGTTTGAGCCAGATAGCAAATCCCACGCTCGTCTCCGGTTCGATCGGAAACACGTTGTCGCCGGCGAGTTCGGAGCTTGCCGGCACCTTGAGCTTGCGGCTGTCGATCGACTCCAGGTACGCACTCAGCGCCTCTCGTGCGTTGTCCTTCGCTTCCTCAAGGGTATCGCCGAACGTCAGGCACCCGGGAAGGTCGGGGAAGCTGACGTTGTATGCGTCGTCCGCGCGGTCGTATTCAATCACCGCCGGGTAACAGATCATCGGATCCCCGCCTCCTTGAGGATAGCGTTCAGCGTCCCCTTGGGAACGTCTCGCGAGCCGTGCACCGGTACCGAAATGGTCGCGGCTTCCTTAACCATCATGTGGTGCGAACCACGTACCCGATCCAGCCGCCAACCGTTGGCGCGCAAGAGCCTCAGCAGATCGCGGCCGCTCACACTGGGATATTACAGCATTAAAGCTGTACATACAAGATAGTAGATGATACCAACGCCGTTTCAGCCGCACTCCGCGCGGCCCGGGAGCTGAGCCGCGCGAGTCGGCTACGGTGCAGATCAGCGGCCACTGGTCACCCTCCGTAGATGCTCGGCGGCTTCCTCGCCTCTGACGCCAACTACGCGCAGATCCGCGTAAACCCTGGGCCACGGGGCAACGCGCAGGCCGCCTTGCATCACCGCAAGCCGCCTGGTGGTGACCGTCGGAAACGGACGCAGAGTGAGCCGGCCTCCTTCAATCGGCCGCAATCCGACCTGAGATGCCACCGACTCGAGTGCGGGAATAGTTTCCCTGTCGACGTAGACTTCGGCAGTCGTCACCGTCGTGAGGTAGGGTGCAAGGACCATAGCCGCCAAGGAGCCGGTGGCCGCCCACAAGATCCCCGTGCTCGACCACTGGTGGCCGGTGCGGCTCAAGCCTGCCTCAAGATCGCGCCACGTAACTCCTACCGTGAGAGCCGGCACCGGAGCCATCGCCGCGGCGGCGGAAGCGTACTCGTCCAGCAATCGGTCGGAGTCCAAAACGGAACGCCCAGAGTTACGCCCACGGCGTGCCATCGCGCCCAAGAGCCCGAGGTCGCCGAGCGAACGGAGCGCGTTGGCGGCGGCTCCCGCGGACAACCCGGTCGTTTGCCGAACCGCGTTGACGGTAGCCTTTCCGCCCCACAACAACGCCTCGGCAACCGCCAGCACGGCGGGAGTCCAGCGGGGTGGCTTGGGCGGAGGCTGCACCGGACGCCCGCTCCTGGAGACGATCAACGATCTCAACGCGATCTCTGCGGCGCCGGTCTCATCTACCCAGCCTACACCCTCCGCGGAGAGCGTCTCGCGCGCGCCGGGTGACATGCGGCGGGCCACCACTACTTCCGGAAGGCGCTTGCGGTCGGCGATCAACTCCCGGGCTTGCCGCAGTCCGCCCTCGCCGATCCACCTGGCCGTTACGCTCATCCCGTTGATCTCGAGGCTGACGGTATGACCCTCCGCACGGCGACGCCGCACCGTGACCGACCGCGGGAGCACTGCCACAACGGCGACTTCCAAGCGTTGGGCTATACTGCTACTGGCGCGGACCTCAGACTTCATACCTCGCCAAGAATGATACTACACACTCACTGTGAAGTATACCTATTCAGTGGACATTATCACGGCCCCTCGGTAGCTGCGGCCGTCACCGGCGCTAAAGTACATCCACAAAGTCGACTCCGTCCTGCTCAGTCCGTGGACTGTTCGTTCACCGTTCGGGGTGTTCGGCCGAGCAGGCGGGTCAGGCCGAGGATGGCGCCGATGATGGCGGCCAGGGCGAATACGGCGGCGTAGTCGATCAGGGGGATGCGCAGCACTTCGTTGAGCCGGCCCCAGCCGAGGGGCGCGTACACGGCCAGCACGCCGGCCACGTAGGCGGCCAGCACCAGGGCGCGCACCGGCCGTGACCAGCCGAGCCCGTGCATCTGCGTGATCACGAAGATGCCGCCGAAGCCGAACGCGAACATCGGCCACATGCCCTCGCCCTGGTTGATCGCCACCAGGGTGCCGTGGGCGAGCACCGCCACCTCCAGGGCGAGCGTCCACCAGCGGTTCACGTGCGCACGGGTCAGGAACAGGCTGCCCTGCAGGAGCAGCAGGAAGATGTACAGGAATCCGATCAGGTGCCCGCCGGTGGCCTCCATCGGGTGGTACCAGAACGTGTACACGATGGCCCAGGCGAAGTAGTAGCCGTGGTAGCGCCGCGCCGCTTCGGTGAGCCGGCGCGGGAACCCGACCCGCTTCCCGAAGAACAGGCCGCGGCGCGGATTCTCCATCAGCAGCACCCAGACCAGCATCACCACCACCGACCCGAGCGCGCTCCAGATCGACACGTCCTGCGCCAGTCCGTCGTACCAGAGGTGGGTCTGCACCAGGTGCAGCACCACGAAGAACCCGTTCACGCCGAGCGCCAGGTAGTTCACGGTGCGCAGCGACCTGCTGTAGCGGGGCCGGCTGCGCCCGACCGTACGTTGCGCGTAGGCGATCAGCGCCCAGAACGAGACCTGGTGCAGCAGGTAGAAGCCCCACGCCGTCAGGCGGCTGGCCGCAGTCGGCTCGATCAGCTTCCAGTAGTACCAGGACGCACCGGCGTCGGCAGCGTGCGGCACGTCGGCCAACCGTCCCGCGAGCAGCCAGATCAGCCCCGTGAACGCCAGGCTGGCGGCGGTCCCGATGGCCAGAGCCCGGTACGCCGACCCGGCCAACCGCTCCCGGCCCGCCATCTCGCCTGCGCTGCGTCCCACTTCAACCAATGTCGAAGCCGCACCCGCCGGCGGTCAACAGTCGAGGATCTCCATGACGTTCCTTCGCCGCTCCAGCAGCCACGAGAGGCCGCGGTTGTTCTGATCATCGGCGGCCGTGCGGACTACACGGACGGAGGTGGTTCGACACGTTCGGCGAGGGACTGGAAGAATGTGTATCCCACAGTTCCAGTTCCGCGTCGTCGCGGATGAACGGGCGGACGTCGTGTTTTGCCTGATCGAAATCCACCTGCCCGAATCTTTGCCGCAGGAGCCGGCGCAGTTGCGGGATGTCCAGTTCGCGGTCCCGCTGCCAGTGACCGGTCTGCGTCATGCGGGCCTGCAGATGGCGGTCGTTGCAGGGGATCTGCCGCCCGAGATACCAGACCAAGTCGGGCGCCCGGTGAACGCCCGGTGAACGCTGGGCCAGAATCGCTGTTGACGTTTCTTGCGCGGCGCCCCATACTACCAACTCACGATTCGACGGATGGTGATGAAGCGCCACGACGACAGTACGCGCAGTAACCGGCTGGCGGTGAGGCAGCCGGTGCGTCTGAATCCCCCCCCCAACTTTTCGAACAGAGAAACAACTAACCGCTCCGGCTGATCGCCCCGTACGTGCCCCCGCGCACGCCGTCGCCTTCACCACCGCCGTAGCTATCCGTGGCGCCGACTCGGTCGATCGCCGGGCCGCCCACGCCGTTCTCGTCGACCGCGACCGTGCCGGATCCCCACCTGCGATACCCCCGGCGTTGCCGGCCATTCAGACTCGCTGCTTCGCCGACTACCGCCGCGCGCGGTGTTGTGACCCAGCTCCCGACCTCCGGCGAGCGGTCGGCGTCTGCACGATCGGGAGCACACCCGCTGCGTGCACCGCACCCCATCTTACGTCTATTGCCGGCCCGAGACAGGCAGCTTCCGTCACGCATCTGGCAGGGCACCCTGTGCCCCATGTGAGGAGGTGCAAATGAAACTCAAAGAACCGCACGCGCGCGCGGCGTGAGCCCGGGTGAACCCGGATGAGTCACACGCCGCGCGCCTCACAAATTGACGCAGACTGGCCGTCCGCGTTGCGGGCCCGAGAGTAGCCAGGGAGCGGTACTCCGCTACGCAATACTCTCGAAATAACATTCAAGGAAGAAACGATGAAGATATCTTTCACAAGGACCTTCGCGGTTGCGTTGGTCCTCGTCCTGACCGCAACCGGCCTGTGGGCTGCTGGCGCAGAAGAAGAGGCACCGGCAGCCGCTGCCGACAAGCAGTATGTCACCGACCCCACCACCGGCAAGGTAGTGGTGGCGCCCCAGTACGGCGGGACATTAACCGCCGGTAATACTTCGACCATTGGTTCTGGGGGTCCTAATGACCCCTATTTCGGCAATCCGTGGGGCCCAGGAGGGACGGCCGTCAATGAGAGGCTTGGTATCGGGAACTGGGGATTAGATAGAGACGTATTTGACTTTAAGTTGGCCTTCGTCCCTCTGTCTGCCCTAACGGGGAGGCTGGCTGAAAGCTGGGAAATTTCCCCGGACGGCCTCACCTATACCTTCAACATCCGCAAGGGCGTTAACTGGCAGAACAAGGCACCGATGAATGGGAGGGAATTCACTGCGGATGATGTCGTATTCAACTTTCACCGTTATCTGGGTCTGGGCGACTTCACCGAAGCCGGACCTAGCACCTATAGTGGCGCTGCCAGCTTCATCTCCATACCGTTCGAATCGGTAACGGCCACCGATAAATATACGGTTGTGATGAAGCTGAAGGAGCCACAACTCGATGCGCTGGAGATTATCCTCAACGACCCTGCTACAAATATATTGCCCCCCGAGGTAATCGAGCAACATGGCGAGTATCAGGATTGGAGGATCCTGGTCGGCACCGGACCCTTTATGGTGACTGATTTAGTCGAGGAGAGCAGCATCACCTGGACCAAGAATCCTGACTACTGGGGCTATGACGAAAAGTACCCGCAGAACCGCTTGCCCTACGTTGACCAGTTAAGGCGACTGGTTATTCCAGAGGAAGGAACAATTATGGCGGCACTACGCTCAGGCAAGCTTGATTTCAGAATGCATGCCCCATCAGATATCGACTCGATAGAGAGCCTGCAGCGGACCAACCCCGAAATCGCGGCGCACCCGATTTATTTTCGGTCGAGTGATTCTTTTGCTCCTAATCATCGCGTGCCGCCCCTTAGCGACCTCAACGTGCGCCGCGCGATGCAGATGGCGCTGGACAACGAGACTGTTGCGCGTACGTACTGGAAGGGTTGGGCAGATCCGACACCTCACGGGCTGGTAGGGTTGACAGGGTATTTCATCCCCTTCGAGGAATGGGACGAAGAGGTCAAGCAATACTACCGGTATGACCCGGAAGCTGCCGAGAAGCTCCTTGATGAGGCTGGGTATCCGCGCGGCGCGGACGGCATTAGACTCAAGACCGCCCTGAATCACCACCCAGGGGCAGGCTTAGACTATGCAGAAATAGCTGCCTCCTACTGGGCTGAGATTGGCATCGAGGTTAAGATTGATGCGGGTTCCGCCCCCGAATGGGTCGAGAAGATATCCTCTCGTACTTATGAAGGCATGCATAGTGCCATTGCGGGCGCCGGGTATGCCCCTCTCTTGATGGCAGGCTGGTATCACTCGGATGCGGGGCCGATAGGGAACCGCGGCGGATCCCAGTGGCCTGAGATGGACGCCATGGTTGACGCCGCCCTAGCCGCTACTACTGAGGAGGAGCAGAAGAGGCTGATTGCAGAGGCAGATATGTACGCGATAAAGAAGCACTGGCTGATATTTGGTCCTAAAACTGCATCTTTTCATTTTGCCCAGCCGTGGGTCATAGGCTATAGCGGTGAATCTCCAAGTGGTTTGGGCCGAACAGAAGATTATACCGTCATGGCCCGCCTCTGGATTGATAGCGAGCTGAAGGAGGCAATGGGTTATTAGAGAACAAGGGAGCTGGGGGTGTCGCCGGCAAGCGCGCTTCCCAGCTCCCTTACTCATCGAAGAGTGAGAGGACGGCAACGAGGTTGCCGCGCCCCGATGAATCCAGGCCCGCAATGAGAGGGATTGGTGTGACGTGAGAGCCTATCTCATGAGGCGGTTATTGCTCATAATCCCCACCTTGTTGAGCTTGAGCATCCTGGTCTTTCTCTCGGTACGCTTCATCCCCGGCGACGTAATAGACGCAATGGCGGCTAGGATGGTCGGCGGTGATTTGGGGAGCGGGGGCTTGATTGACCGTGAAGCTCTTGAGTATATGCTGGGATTGGACGTGCCTGTCTACGTGCAGTATGGACGCTGGCTAGGAGTGTTGCCAACTCCTGACTTTGTTACCAAGGAGTCTCACTTCAACGGTCTCCTCCAGGGCACCCTTGGTGAATCACTGATGAGCTCTTTTACGGTAGAGGAGAAGATAAGAGGGAGATTGCCAGTAACCATTCAGCTTGGTGTCATGGCAATCGTAATTGGGCTCGTGATAGCGCTGCCGGTCGGCATCTACTCGGCGATTCGCCAGGATACCGCCGCCGACTACCTGGGGCGCTCGTTTGCCATCCTCGGCCTGGCAACCCCCAACTTCTGGCTGGCACTTATGGTCGTGCTCTACCCCGCCATCTGGTGGGGCTGGTCGCCATCGATGGAGCTGATTCCTCTTGCCGAAGACCCGCTGGGGAATCTCGGGATGTTCCTCATTCCCAGCCTGATTCTGGGGACGGCCTCGGCTGCCGCCACCATGCGGATGACGCGCACCATGATGCTGGAGGTGCTCAGGCAAGACTATATCAGGACCGCCTGGGCCAAGGGTCTCAGGGAGCGGGTGGTCGTCATGCGGCACGCCGTCAAGAACGCACTCATCCCGGTAGTTACCCTGATCGGCCTGCAGTTGCCGATCCTGATCGGTGGCTCGGTTATCATGGAGAACATATTCAACCTGCCGGGGTTGGGTCGTCTCATGGTGGTTGCGCTGGAAGAGCGAGACTACCCGGTGGTCTCCGGGGTCAACCTGTTCTTCGCCACCGCGGTGGTGCTGTTCAATCTCCTGATCGACCTGCTCTATTCCTGGCTGGACCCGAGGGTGCGCTACGAGTGAGGCTCTTTGGCTGGGCCGCGAGTGTGCTGTCTATGAGTGAGGCTGTACGGTCACTCCGTGACATGGAAGACGATGAATACCGATGCCGAAGCATCGGCCGCCGGCCGGCTTTTTCGGACCAGGCTTCTTGGCTCGACCCGGGAGTGCGCTACCTATGAATGAGGCGCGGGGGCCGTTTGCCGGTCGTTGGTCTGGCGGCGACCACGCTGAACGTGGTGGTCGCCACCCTGATCGGTGGCACCTCCGGATTCCTCGGGGGCAAGCTGGACCTGGCGGTGCAGCGCTTCGTCGACGCCTGGATGGCGTTCCCGGGGCTGCTGTTGTTGCTCACGATCATGTCGGTCGCGGGGCAGGATCTGCTACAGATCATCGTGGTGCTGGGGGTCGCCGGCGGCGTGGGCGGCTCGCGCGTGGTCAGAGGCGCGGTGGTCGCCACCAAGGGCAACGACTACTTCCTGGCAGCCAAGGCGGTGGGCGCGCCCACGGGGGAGCAAGAAGCCAGCGCGACGCACCCCCTGCGGCTCCCTAGTCGTGATGTCCCGCAGGTAGGTCTTGGCCCAGATGTTTGGCGCTCGATCGCTCCGCCGCTGGCCTTCTTCGGCTTCGCGGCCCCGCCCTGCCGACCCGTGCGTGTGCGGCCGACCGGCAACCCGCGGGTCACGCTGGGCCGCGTAAGGAGTGAGATTCAGCGGCGGTGTGGTGTCCGGGTGCGAACGCAGAAAGCGGTAGCGTGGTCCGACAGAGCCGGCCGGTGGGCAGTGCTTGGGTGCCGGGTTTCATCGTCTTCCATGGCATCGAGTGCTGTACAGATTCCGACCGAGAGTGGAGACGGTGCGAGGCAGCCCGCCGTACCGACAGATCGCGAACACGGAGAGAAATCGGAAAAAAGTTGCGCGTACCCCTTGACGCGATTTTCGGTGCCCATAAGCGCCCGCCACGGCCCGTGGCGGCCCCGCCGACTCTCCGAAAACGACTCGGCCTCCGTGGACGCGGCAGCGCGCCGCTGAGCGGCGCTCCGGGCGCCGTTTCACCGCCATCGAGGACTCGAACGAATCAGCTATTTTCAATCCCATGGTATACTTATGAGTATGAGTGAAGCGCCTTCCGCCACTTGGTCCACCGTTGCCGCGCTCCCCGATCACGTCCTCCTGGCGCAGACCGCGCAGCTCGCCCGCCACGAGCAGGCGCTGCAGATCCTGGTCCTCGACCACCTGCGCGAGATCGAGGCGCGCCGCCTCCACCTGACCCGCGGCTACGGGAGTTTGTTCGACTACGTAGTGCATGAACTGGGCTACACCGCGGCCGCCGCCTGGCGGCGCATCAAGGCGATGCGGCTGTGCGACCAGACCAGCGGGGCGCGCGAACTGCTGCAGGACGGCTCCCTGAACCTGAGCAACGCGGCGCAACTGCAGAACCTGTTCGAGCGCAGCGACCGCAGCCGGGGCCGGCCACAGGGCAGTGACGCGACCGGTGGCGGCCAAGGCGGGACGCCGCGGAACGACGGCGCATCGGGGGAACCGGCACCGGCTGCACCGAAGCGCCCCGGTGAGTCCGACGCGGCGCCGGTACCCGGGCCGGTGCTGGACGCGGCGGCGCGGGAGGAACTGGTCAGGCAGGCGGCGGGCAAGAGCACCCGCGAAGTGCAGCAGATGCTGGCCGAGGTGGACCCGGAGCTGGCGCAGCCGAGCGACCGGATGCGCGCACTCGCAGGAGGGCGCTGGGAGTTGAAGGCGACGATCGACACGGAGTGCCGGCACGGCCTGGAGAAGCTGCAGATGTTGCTGTCGCACACGGACCCGCACCTGACGCTGGGCGGACTCATCGCGCGGCTGGTGCGGGACGGCCTGGACCGCTACGACCCGGCGCGGCCCCGGGGCACGCGGGGCACCGGCGGTCGCGGCTCGGTCAACGGCGCGCGAACCGTGAGCAAGCCGGCGCGGCGCGATACGGAAACGGTGCAGCAATGCGCGGTGCGCGGGCGCGGGAGCGATGTCGAACGGCAGAGCGAAGTCGTGCAGGGTGACGCACCGTCCGCGACCGTGCGGGATGTGGTGCCCGCTTCGGCGCCGAAGCGCCCCTTGGAAGCCGGGCACGGCAGCGCGTCACCGGCGACGGCACCCAACAACGGCGGGCACACGACTTCGGCGCGGAAGCGCGCCTCGGAAGCCGAGCACGGCAGCGCGTCACCGGCGACGGCACCGAACAGCGGCGACCACACCATTTCGGCGGCGAAGCGCCACGAGCAAGCCGAGTTCGGTCGCACTTCCCGTGCGGCGGCGGGGGTCGGCAGCGGGCGGGCCGCTTCGCCGGCGAAGCCGTATACGGAAGCCGAGGCCGGCAGCACGAAGTCCGCGGTGGTGCGCAGCAGCGGCGGGCACACCACTCCGCCGGCGAAGCAGGTCGCGCAGGATGAGGACGCGCACATCGAGGTAGCGGAGCGCCTTTGTGGCGCCGCCGTTCCCGCGCCGGACCGCCGTCGGGAGACCGAGCAGGCATGCGGGCAACCGAAGGCCATGCACGGAAACGGCGGCCGGGCTGCTTCGCCGGCGAACCGGCCAGGGCGGGCCGACGACGATGGCCGGGGCGCGGCGGGAGCGCAGTTCGATGCCGGCAAACGCGGCGCTTCGCGGGCACCGGTACGGGGCCACGACCGGTTCACGAGTTCGGCGGCGGAGCGGCTGGCGTACGCAGCCGGGCAAGGCGCGGTGGAGCGGTCGCCGGCCCTGGCGCGGCACCTCGCCGCGTTGAACGGCTTCGGCGCGTCGCCGGGCTCCCGCTCACGGTACATCCCGGTGGCCGTGCGGCGCGAGGTGTGGCGCCGCGACAACGGTTGTTGCAGCTATGTCGACCCGCACAGCGGCCGGCGCTGCGGTTCCCGCTATCGGCTGGAGATCGACCACGTGGTGCCGTTCGCGCTCGGCGGCGCTACCGAGCTGTGGAACCTCAGAATTCGGTGCCGTGCCCACCACAGGTTGCGCCACGCTCCGCGCCATGCCCACCCGGCGAGTGTGCCGAGTGAGAACCCGGGCGCACCGTGAAGTCGCATGACGCGAGCCGTCGCGCCGGTACGTGATCGCGCCATCGTGGAGACCTGTGACGCCACGCATGATCGCGCCGCCGCTCCAGCTCGCATCGCCTTCGCAGTCTCCCTCGCTACGATGTGGATGCTATCTGCCTACCGCTTCACGCATGCGGCGCGAGCCTGCAAATCCTGCGTTCCCCAGAGCCGCAAGACCGGCGCGGCGCCGCTAGTTGGTCCCGAGAAGGCTTGACGCCTGCGCGCACCTGCGCTACCTCTACCAGCAGGATGCGAGCGTCAGACCTGATCCTGTACATCCTGCAGTACCGGCCGCTGCCGACGACCAAACTGGTGAAGTTGCTGTATCTCGTCGATCTCGCCTGGGTGCAACTCACCGGGAAGCCGTTGACCAATCTCCCGTATATCTGGTACCTGCGCGGTCCTTACTGTGACGAGATTGAGGCTGCGCTATGGGACCTGGAGGATGAGCGAGCCGTAACCGTCACGTCGGGCACGACGCAAGACGGGCATGATTACACGCTGTATAGGGCTGCGACTGATCTCGCCGAGCATGTCGGTCCCGAAGTGGAGAAGGTTGTGAAGTACATTGTGCGCCGCTTCTCCGACATGAAACTGCAAACCCTGCTCGATTACGTGTACGCGACGCCGCCGATGGCTCAGGTTCAAACAAGGGGCGAGAGGTTCGTGAAGCTGGACCTCGAGCTGGATCCGAAGCGGCGGTTCAGTCGGGACGACGTCCTGTCCATACTTGATCAGCAGCTCGCCGCCGACACTGCCAAGCGCGTGCCCGGCGACGAGGTGATGAACAAGCTCGGCCTCGATTGAGCGCTCGCACGCCTACGATTCAATACACCGAGAATGCCGAGAGCTACCTCCTGGGGCGCTGGGGTGATCTGACTCCCGCTCAGCAAGCAAGGGCGCGAAGGTTCTTCGCCGACTTCCACGCGCCGACCCGTGGTCGATGGCCCGGGAGCCGGCGTTGCCGCTGAACGGCCCCTGGTACGCCGAGCGCCCGATAGGCGAGGGCCGGATTGCGAATGTGCACATCAAGACAGAGACCGCGCACGGCAAAACCACCGTGGTGGTGCTCGCCGTTTCGTTCGCCTACGTGATTTAGCTTTTAGCGGGCGAGGTCAGCCGCCGTGGCCAGACGATCGGCGCAGCGCGGAAAGGAAATCGGCCTCATCGGCGCAGCCGAGGGCCGCTGTCAGCAGCGCCGCCTCCGACGCCGTGGCGAACGCCTCCGCATCGGCAGAGAAACCCTCCGACACCGCAATGCCCCGCGACTGCAGAATCTGGCGGACCATCCGTGCACGACCTTGCGCCAAGCCGCGCTCGAACCCCTGGCGCCGTTGCGAGCGCAGCAGCGGGTCGTCGTCCGGGCCGGTGCCTTCGCGCGCGCCGAGCGCCGCGGCAACCCGCTCCACGGCCGCGCTCGTCTGCGCCGACGGCGCCGGTTCGTTCAGCGCCAGGTGAATCTCTTCGGCCCGCCAGCCGGGAAAGGCCCGGCTCGCGGCCGCGACCCGGAACCGGCCATGCTCCAGCACATGAATCGTCAGTCCCGAGGGACGCCGGTGCGGCCGGCTCGGCGACGGCGCGTCCGGCACCTCCACCCACACTTCCGGGAATCCCCACGCTTCGTACAGCGCGAGCTTGCCGCGGTGGACGTCGGTGGTGTGATCCACCTCCAGCACCACGTCGGGAAAGTCGTCCTCGCCCACCACCATGGCGCCGGCCCCGGCTTGGCCCGCCCCGGATGCAGGTACACCGACTCGTCGGCCTGCATGATGCGCCGCGGCTCGCCGGCGGCGTCGCGCAGCAGCAGGTCCATCGAGCCGTACGATTCGATCGGCGAACCGCGCACCCTGGCTATCCGCTCAGTCAGGCGCGTCAGGAGCCGCGACGGCCGCTCGTGATAGGGAGTGGTGGGGTCGCAGATCCAGGCGGTCTCGGTGGCCGCATCCCAGTACTCGAGCCGCCCCTCGAAGCGGTCGATCTCGGTGCGCGGCAGGTGCACCGGCTTGCAGCCGGGGAACGCCGGCGGGTGGGCGCGTCGGGGTTGGGCTGCCGCGTGGCGCCCGGATGGCGGTGCTTCGGTGCTGGCCATGACGCCATGGTAGGCCATCTCGCGCGCGCATGCAAACCGAACGTTCCAGATCCGCCAGAGCCGGGAACGCATCAAAACCGTGAGATTGACAGTGTGCGGCGGGCGGTGCATAGTAGAGTTTTTAGGGATTCTTGCCTCATGCCGACGACGCTCGACCATAGCACTCAGCGCTGTCACCAGTTGACGCAGTTGGTTACGCCCCCCCCCGGAGATCGAAGGACTCGGTAGGGCCTGACCGCTCACCGCGCCGCGTCCGTATCTTCCACGTTGCCGGCGGCGGCGCGGTTCCCGTAGACAGCCACATCCATCACACCACGCCCGCCCGCGGCGGCGGCCGCGGGGCACCCTCAGCCCTGGCAGCCAGCCACGAGCCGCCAGGCCCCGGGGCGACCACCCGCACCCTGCGAACCAGACGGAGTTTCCGGCCGGAGTTTCCGGCCACACATCAAACAACACGGGTACCGGGATGCATCCCGATCCCGAGAACGAGGAGGAGTACGTTATGACTCCAAAACTCATTGTACTGTCACTGGCGTTCGCGCTGGTGGCTGTCGTTACGTTCGCCAGCGCCGACGCCGAAGAGGCGGGCGCGGCGATGGAGAAGGAGATGGTGCTCGACCCCACCACCGGCGAGATGGTGCTCGCCCCCGAGTACGGCGGGACCTTGACCTACGCCAACAATCAGGAGCCGCCAAACAGTGACATGTTTGTTGGGTCGCTGACTGCGGGATGGGCCATTTCGGGGGTGCTTGAGAAACTCAGTGTCGCCGACTGGGGCGTGGACCGGAGTGTGAACAACCTGCGCAACGAGTATCTCTCGGACGATCAACTGAGACCGGCGCTGGCGGCAAGCTGGGAGAACCCCGATCCGAACACGTATATCTTCCACATCCGCCAGGGTGTGCACTGGCACGACAAGGCCCCGATGAACGGCCGGGAATTGACTGCTGAGGATGTCGTGTTCAACTATCACCGGGCAACGGGGATGGGCAGTGGCTTCAGTAAACCCGAGGAGCTGAGCAGCCAACTCCCGACCCTGGAATACGAATCGATCTCGGCGAGCGACCAGTATACGGTCGTTGTCAAGTTGGAGAACCCCCGCCTCGATGCGTTCCGAGTGCTGGTCGAAGACAACGTCGGCTTTATAGCACCCCCCGAGGTCATCGAGCAGCACGGCGATCATTCGGATTGGCGGAACCTGGTCGGCACCGGGCCGTTCGAGCTGACGGATTGGGTCGACGGCTCGTCGCTGACCTGGACCAGGAATGCGAACTACTGGGGCACTGACGAGAAGTACCCGCAGAACCAGTTGCCCTATATCGACACCCTGAGATTACTGGTGATGCCGGACGAGGCATCCCGCCTCGCGGCCCTGCGTTCGGGGAAGGTGGACTACATCGGTCACAACGCCGGCTCGTCGATCAAGACCCCGGACGCGGTCGAGAGCATCGAGCGGACCAACCCCGACCTCAATATCTGGCCGTACTATTTTCGCTCGAACGCCGGTATGGCCTATGACGTGACCAAGCCGCCCTTTGACGATATTCGGGTCCGCAAAGCCCTGCAGATGGCCGTGGATGTCGAGACTATCAACGACACCTACTACAAGGGATTGGCGGTGGCGACTCCGCAAGGCAACCTGGGCAACTTCCAAACCGCGTTTGCCATCCACTATGACGACTGGCCTGAAGAAATAAAAGCCGGCTATCGGTACGACCCCGACGCCGCAGAGAGGCTGTTGGATGAGGCCGGGTATCCGCGCGGTGAAAACGGCATTCGGTTCAAGACACCTATGGATGGCACCACCTATGCCGCCTTCAATGCCGATTATTTCGACATCGTCAGAGACTACTGGAGCAAGATTGGCGTCGGAACAGAAATGGCGCTCCATGAAATAACGGCGTGGGCCGCTCGCGCTCAGAAGCGTGAGTTTGAAGGGATGAGCTGGGCGATAGCAGCTGGCCCTTATCATCCTTTGAACACCCTGAACACGTTCACCTCCGGCTTCACCTGGAACAAGGGTGGAGTGAGTGACCCGAAGTATGACGCCCTCTATGAGTCGATGAGAACCGCTCAAACTGCGGAGGAGTTGGGGAATTACGCCAAGCAGGCCGATCTCTACGCGGTTGCCCAGCACTGGCAACTCTTTGGACCCGTTGAACCTTCGTACAACGTCACCCAGCCATGGCTCAAGGGTCACATCGGAGAGTTCTACATGGGGGTATGGAACAAGAATGCCGTCTACGCCCGCGTCTGGATCGATCAGGACTTGAAGGAAGAAATGGGCTTCTAAGTCTGGCCGGGAACTGTTCCGCCATGGAGACAGGCGCCGGGAGATACCTCTTCCGGCGCCTGTCAGACCTCCTCGCCACCCATGAAAGCGTACATTATCCGCCGGGTTCTGCTTCTCATTCCCACCTTTCTGCTGTTGACGATTCTGGTGTTCCTGTCAGTCCGCTTCATCCCGGGAGATGTCATAGACAGGATGATGGTCGACATGGAAGCCCACTTCGCGGACAATGTGGACCGCGCAGCGCTCGAGCGCAAGTTGGGACTGGACCAGCCCGTGTACGTACAGTACGGACGCTGGATGGGAGGTATCCTACTGCGCGGTACCCTCGGCAATTCACTATTCGGCGACTGGTCGGTCGAGGAGAAGATATTGGGCAGATTGCCGGTCACCATCGAGTTGGGTGTCATGGCTATCGTAATCGGGCTGGTGATAGCCCTGCCGGTCGGCATCTATTCCGCGATTCGCCGCAACACGGCAGCCGACTATGTGGGGCGCTCGGTCGCGATCGTCGGTCTGGCGACTCCCAACTTCTGGTTGGGGACGATGGTGATGATCTTTCCGGCCATCTGGTGGGCCTGGTCGCCACCCATGGAGCTGGTGCCGCTGGCGGAAGATCCGCTCGGCAACTTCGGCGTGTTCATCATTCCCGGTCTCATCCTGGGGACCTATCTGGCCGCGGCCACCATGCGGATGACCCGCACCATGATGCTGGAGGTGCTCAGGCAGGACTACGTCAGGACTGCCTGGTCCAAGGGTCTGAAGGAGCGGGTGGTCGTCATGAGACACGCCGTCAAGAATGCCCTCATCCCGGTCGTCACCCTGATCGGCCTGCAGTTGCCCATCCTGGTAGGCGGCTCGGTGATCATGGAGAACATCTTCAACCTGCCGGGGCTCGGCCGCCTCATGCTGGACGCTCTGACGAACAGAGACTACCCGGTGGTGTCCGGAGTAAACCTGTTTTTCGCCACCGCGGTGATGGTGATCAATCTCGTCACCGACCTGACCTACGCGTACCTGGACCCCCGAGTCCGCTGGTAGCTGGGAGTGACCCGGGCTGACCCATGGGCGTGTCGCTGAAACGACTGGTACAACGACTGGTAAAGGAGCAACCTCTTGGCACACTTGGGGGGTGTGTCGTCCTTGCATTCATCGTCGTGAGTATCTTTGCCGGTGCTCTGGCTCCGTATGAACCTGACGACCTGCACCTGGTGGACAGGTTCCAAGGCCCGTCGGCCCGCTATCTTCTGGGTACCGACCAACTCGGACGCGACCTGCTGAGCCGCCTGATCTACGGGGCGCGGATTTCGGTATTCGTCGGGCTGGCCGGAACTACGGTGCACGTGGTGGTGGCCGCGCTGATCGGCGGCACGGCCGGGTTCTTCGGGGGAAAACTGGATCTGGCAGTGCAACGAATCATCGATGCCTGGATGTCGTTCCCGGGACTGCTGCTGTTGTTGACGATCATGTCCATAGCCGGGCAGGGACTGGCGCAGATAATCATCGTGTTGGGGGTGTCCGCCGGCATTACCAATTCGCGGGTGGTGAGAAGTGCCGTCATCGGGATCAAGGGGAATGACTACTTCGCGGCGGCACAGGCGACCGGCAGCCAAACCCCGCGCACGCTGATGCGGCACGTGCTGCCCAATGTCGCAGCACCCATGATCATCATCTACTCGATTACCATCGGCGGCATCATCGTGTCCGAGGCCTCCCTGAGTTTTCTGGGATTCGGTCTGCCGCACGACGTTCCCAGTTGGGGTGGGATGCTCAGCCGCGAAGGACGCCAACACATGGAGATAGCCCCGCGGCTGGCGCTGTGGCCCGGTCTCTGCCTGACGATTGTCGTGTACAGCGTCAACATGTTCGGCGATGCGCTGCGCGACCTGCTCGACCCGCGGCTCAGAGGCGGCGACGGTGGGCTGGGCTCCCCCGGCAGCAGTTCGGTCAGGAGAGCCGCCAAGGCCGAGTGACAGAGCGACACGGAGTCGCACAAGCTGCGGCGCAACCCGGGGCCGGGGGAGGCGGCGAAGCTGGCCGTTCCGGTGGAGGCGCCGGCCGGCTCGGTGATCGTGTTCCACGGCAACCTATGGCATGGATCGTTTCCACGGGCGAATCCCGGACTGCGGCTGACGATCACGGCGTTCTACAGTGCCCACTACTGCCGCCCGCAGGAGCACTTCCCCGGCCAGGTTACCGACGAGAGCCTGGCCCGCAATGGCGAGCGGTTTCGGCAACTGGTCAACCTGCAGGACGTCTGGGGCATCGAGACCGCGGGCGACCACGGGGTTCCCCGGTGGGAGCGCGGCACCGGGGTGACGCTGCGTCAGATCCAGGAGGGGACGGTCACCCATCACGGTCGGACCTATCGCATCGAGAACGACGACACCATCACCGAACACGCGGCGGGGCGCATGCGCTACCGCGCCGTCGACTGAGCCGGCATGGGGGAGGGGCACCGCGCCGCGATGGGCTCTCCATCGAGTGGCACAACCTGCAGCCGGACATTTGAGCGCACGCTGGTAGGCCGCTTTCTCGACGAACTCGACGACGTGCGCTTGACGGCCTGTTGCGGCGGCGCCTATGATGACCGCCTTGGGTGCCCGACGGATGCGGACGATGCATGCGATGTATGCGATGTATGACGCGCGCTTGACGGCTGTTGCAGGGTCGGCTATGATGAGGGCCCTTGGAATCGCGACCGATGCGAATGCTGCATGACCACAGGTTCCGGCGCAGCCACCGGTTAGCTTCACTGCCGCCGGTGCGCCTCCCCCCCCCTCCCCCTCCCCCCGCAACTCTTTATACAATAATCCATTAACACTAACCGCCCCGGCTGATCGTCCCGTACGCGACCTCGCGTACGCCGTCGCCTTCACCACCGCCGTAGCTATAGCTGGCGCCGCCTCGATCCATCGCCGAACCGGCATGCGGGCCGCCCGCCACGCGCAGCGCACCCGACAAACACGGCAAGCACCCGGACCAGGGCCTACCTACAGAAAACGGAGGTGCAAGTGATACTCAAAGAACCGCACCATGCGCGCGGCCCGAGTTCATGACGCTCATGCCGCGCGCATGACCACCAGGGATTGCCGCCGCTGTCTGGCCGCCTGCGTTGCGGGCGCGAGAGTGGCAGGGAAAGGCAACTCGCTCGGAGAGCACTCTCAGAATCTCAGATATGGGAGAGATCAGTATGATTTTTCCAAGAATCGCACACCCCTTCGTGGTTGTGCTCGTGTTCGCCCTGACCGCCACCGGCGTCTGGGCCAGTCCGGCCGGAGAAGAGGAGCCGGCAGCCGCCGCCGACAAGGAAATGGTGCTCGACCCCACCACGGGCAAGATGGTGACCGCGCCGGAGTACGGCGGGACAATGACCGTTTGGGGGGGCGCCTGGGTTACTGAGTCTTCTAGTGACCCCTATTTCAGCTACAGCGACGCCACCGTAGGCGTCGTAGAGAAGCT
Source organism: Spirochaetia bacterium (assembly GCA_965208575.1). GTDB lineage: Bacteria > Spirochaetota > Spirochaetia > SZUA-6 > Bin103 > Bin103. The sequence goes on from CBDBOV010000006.1 coordinate 905,082, forward strand.
AGGTATTTCGGACTGGGGCATAGATAGAGACGAATTTGACTTTAGAACAGTGTTCTTCCCTGACTCTTTCCTGACAGGGAGGCTGGCTGAAAGCTGGGATATTTCCTCGGACGGCCTCACCTATACCTTCAACATCCGCGAGGGCGTCAACTGGCATAATAAGGCACCGATGAACGGTCGTGCGCTGACAGCCGAGGATGTCGTATATAACTTTCACCGTCAATTGGGTCTGGGCAACTTCACCGACGCCGGGCCTAGCCCCAACTGGCCCGCCGGCAACCTCAAGCGCATCCCATTCGAATCGATAACAGCCACCGACGATTCGACGGTTGTCATGAAGCTAAAGGAGCCATCCCTCCCCGCGCTGAATATTATTCTCCTCGACCTCCCTACTTACATAATGCCCCCCGAGGTAATCGAGCAACATGGCGACGTTCAGGATTGGAGAAACCTGGTCGGCACCGGACCCTTTATGCTGACTGACGTAGTCGATGGGAGCTCTGCCACCCGCACCAGGAATCCTGACTACTGGGGCTATGACCCAAAGTACCCGCAGAACCGCTTGCCCTACGTTGACGAGTTAAGGATAGTGGTAATGCTAGAGGAATCATCAATTTTCGCAGCACTACGCTCAGGCAAGCTTGATTTCAGGGCTCGGGCTCTGTCCCTGGACTCGGTAGAGAGCCTGCTGCGGACCAACCCCGAAATCGCGGTGACCCCGATTTGGTTTCGGTCGAGCGATTCTTTTGCTCCTGACGTGCGCGTGCCGCCCTTTAACGACATCAACGTGCGCCGCGCAATGCAGCTGGCGCTGGACAACGAGACTGCGGCGGCTTCGTACTGGAAGGGTCAGGCAAATGCGACACCTCAGGGGCTGATAGGGGTGAAAGGGTATTACATCCCCTTCGAGGAGTGGGACGAAGAGGTCAAGCAATACTACCGATATGACCCGGAAGCTGCCGAGAAGCTCCTTGATGAGGCCGGATACCCTCGAGGCGCCGACGGCACTAGATTCCAGACCGTCTTGAATACAGCGGCTTTTGCAAGCTTAGACTTTGCCGAAATCGCTGCCGCCTACTGGGCTGAGATTGGTGTCGATGTTAAGATTGATGTACTGACCGCCCCCGAATTTGCCCAGAGGATGCGCCCCCCCAGTGATTTGGAAGGCATGTCCGGTGCCACTGCGGGCCAACTTGGAGACCCTGTCACGGTGATAGACGATTTTCACTCGGATTCAGAGGTGAACCGCGGCGGAGTCCAGGATCCTGAGTACGACGCCATGGTTGAAGCCGCCCTAGGCGCTACCAGCATTGAGGAGCAGAAGAGGCTGATTGCAGAAGCAGATATGTACGCGATCGAGAAGCACTGGCATATATTTGGTCCCAAAAGTCCAGTGTACTATTTGGCCCAGCCGTGGGTCAAAGGTTATAACGGTGAAGCTGGCTTGAATAAATGGGAAGACTGGCTCATTTTTACCTACCTCTGGATTGATAGTGAGATGAAGGAAGCAATGGGTTATTAGGGGCTGAGCTTAGGAAAAAAGGGAGCTGGGGGGTGTCGCCTGGGCGCGCTTCCCAGCTCCCTTACTCATTGAAGGGTGAGAGAACGGCAACGAGATCGCCAGGCCCCCATGAATCTTGGCTCGCAATGACAGGGAGTACTGTGACATGAGAGCCTATCTCATCAGGCGGTTGCTGCTCATAATCCCTACCTTGTCTGTATTGACCATCATGGTCTTTCTAGCGGTCCGCTTCATTCCTGGCGACGTGATCGACGTAATGGTGGCTAGGATCACGGAACAAGGTGCCGAGGGCGCGGAGATTGACCGCGCAGCTCTTGAGCGTAGGCTCGGATTAGACGTGCCTGTGCACGTGCAGTATGGACGCTGGATAGGAGTGTTGCCAACCCCTGACTTTATTACCGGTGAGTCCCACTTCAAAGGTCTCCTCCAGGGCGCCCTTGGCCAGTCACTGTGGGGCGCCCATTTCTCGGTGGAGGAGAAGATAATAGGCAGATTGCCAGTAACCATTCAGCTTGGTGTCATGGCAATCGTAATCGGGCTCGTGATAGCGCTGCCGGTCGGCATCTACTCGGCGATTCGCCAGGATACCGCCGCCGACTACGCGGGGCGCTCGGTCGCCATCATCGGCCTGGCAACGCCCAACTTCTGGCTGGGAACCATGGTCATGCTCTACCCGGCAATCTGGTGGGGCTGGTCGCCACCGATGGAAACGATTCCTTTCACGGAAGACCCGCTGGGCAATATTGGGATGTTCCTCATTCCGAGCCTGATTCTGGGGACGGCCTCGGCTGCAGCCACCATGCGGATGACCCGCACCATGATGCTGGAGGTGCTGCGCCAGGATTTTATCAGGACGGCCTGGGCCAAGGGTCTCCGGGAGCGGGTCGTGGTGCTGCGGCATGCCGTCAAGAATGCCCTGATCCCGGTGGTGACCCTGATCGGCCTGCAGTTGCCGATCCTGATAGGTGGCTCGGTCATCATGGAGAACATCTTCAGCCTGCCGGGATTGGGTCGTCTCCTGCTGACTGCACTCGATACCAGAGATTACCCAATGGTCTCCGGAATAAACCTGATTTTCGCCACCGCGGTGGTGCTGTTCAATCTCCTGATCGACCTGCTCTATTCCTATCTGGACCCGAGGGTGCGCTATGAGTGAGGCTTTTTGCTAGGCCCGCGAGTGTGCTGTCTATGAGTGAGGCTTCTTGGCTGGACCCGGGAGTGCGCTACCTATGAATGAGGCGCGCGGCCAGTTTGCCGATTTCTTCGGCAGGTTGTGGCGGCAGAAGCCCCTGGGCATCGCCAGCGGGATCGTCATCCTGATCCTGATTTTGTTGGCGATCTTCGCCGATGCTCTGGCCCCCTATCCGTTCGATCAACTGAACCTGGCAGAAAGGCTGCAGGGCCCGTCGGCCCGCCATCTGCTGGGGACCGACCAGTTGGGCCGCGACCTGTTGAGCCGGCTGCTGTTCGGGGCGCGCATCTCGCTGGTCGTTGGTCTGGCGGCGACCACGCTGAACGTGGTGGTCGCTACCCTGATCGGCGGCACCTCCGGGTTCATTGGGGGCAAGCTGGACCTGGCGGTGCAACGTTTCGTCGATGCCTGGATGGCGTTCCCGGGACTGCTGCTGTTGCTCACGATCATGTCGGTCGCGGGGCAGGGTCTGCTACAGATCATCGTGGTGCTGGGGGTCGCCGGCGGCGTGGGCGGCTCGCGCGTGGTCAGAGGCGCGGTGGTGGCCACCAAGGGCAACGACTTTTTTCTGGCCGCCCGGGCGGTGGGCTCGCCGACGCGACAGGTCCTGGTGCGCCATGTTCTGCCCAATATCGTGGCGCCGCTCATCATCGTCTTCAGCATCAACGTCGGCGGTGTGATCCTGGCCGAGGCGTCCTTGAGCTTTCTCGGCTTCGGGCTGCCGATCAAGGTGCCGAGCTGGGGCGGGATGCTCAGCCGGGAGGGGCGGCGGTTCATGGAGCAGGCGCCGTGGCTGGCGCTGTGGCCCGGGCTGTGCCTGACGATCGTGGTGTACAGCTTCAACATGTTGGGTGATGCGATGCGGGACCTGCTCGATCCGCGGCTGCGCGGCGGGGGGCGTCTGGCTGCCGGCGGCGCCACGTCGGTGTAAAAAGGAGTGAACACTCGGTCACCTCGCCGTTGTTGGCCCACTTCAGGGCCACCGTCTTGGGACGGCCGAACACCACGCACAGCGGCACAGCGGCACTCCGCCGAACGCCACGAAATGGTCGGCCAGGGTGCGGATCAGCGCCTCGGCCACCTGATTGGGCACCAGATCGACCACCGCCCAGCGCGACCACTTCAGCCGCGAGCCGGTCAACATAGATGCAGAAAGATCGCATGGCATCACCCATTGGTGGCGGAGCCGACTTGTTGCGAGTGCTCAGCGGAGCGCCGTCATCACCTCGCGCGCGTCCACCAGGTGGACACCGGTAGCCGGATCGGTTCTGGTCGATGCCTCGGGCACGAACAGCGCACTGATCACCTCGCTGTCGCGCGCACCGGGTGTCGCCTCGATACCGCGCCGCCGCCCGGCACGAGACACCGCTCCCGGTCGCACCGAACACTTCACTTCGCCCACCAGCATCCGCCGCCCGTCTACCGAACGCGCGAGGATGTCGAACTCCGGGGCGTTTCCGTGCCAGTAGCGCTACGCCGGTTCCCAGGGGCCGAGACCGGCCAGCGGGCCGTCGCATCGATGCAGCGCGCCCCATCACGGTGTGCGGATCGGCGGCACCAACGCAAGCGGTGACGACGCAAGTGGACACCCGATGGACACCCGGTGAACGCCGGGCCAGCTGGGCTATGGTGACCCCCTGGCGACCCCCGTGACCCCGATCCGATGGCAGCTTCACGCCCTGGAACGGATGCTGGAGCGGAGCATTTCCCGCGAAGAGGTCGTACGCGCAATCGTGAACGGACAGGTGATCGAGCCGTACCTTACGGACAGGCCACTTCCAAGCTGCCTCTTGTTGCACATGGGAGAGCACCCCCTCCACGTTGTCGCAGCCGTCGATGTGGAAGCGGGCATCGGCTACGTGATCACCGCCTACCGGCCGGATCTGGAGCATTTCGAGGCGGACTACAAGACGCGAAGGAGGGCTTGATGAAGTCGAACGAGGGCAGATGTGCCCTGTGTGGGGGGCCGCATGAACCGGGCACGACGGTCTTTGCCGTGGATCTGAAGACCGGAGTCGTCGTCGTCCGCGGAGTTCCGGCCCGGGTCTGCTCGCAGTGCGGCGAGGCCTGGATCGAAGATGCCGTGGCGGCGCGCCTGGAGACCATCGTCGCCGAGGCCCGCCGGAAGCACACCGTGGTCGAGGTTATCCAGTGGGAACAGGTGGCGGCCTGACCGCCGCGGCGGCGTCCAGCGGACATCGCCGACACGCAGGCCGAGGCAACGGAATGACGAAGCTGCCCGTCGCCCCCGGAGATCGGAGCGTGCTTTGGTCGGCCAATAGCATGGTATCACCCACTTGGTGGCGGAGCCGACTTGTTGCGAATGCTCAGCGGAGCGGCGTCATCACCTCGCGCGCGTCCACCAAGTGGACACCGGTACCCGAATCGGTCCTGGTCGATGCCTCGGGCACGAACAGCGCACTGATCACCTCGCTGTCGCGCGCACCGGGTATCGCCTCGATACCGCGCCGCCGCCCGGCACGAGACACCGCTCCCGGTCGCTCGCTAGGCGGGCGCCTTTCCCCAGGGTCGGCGGTCGGGTATCATTGGGCGCATTGTGCGAAGCATGGATGTGGCGGCGCCGGGCGCCGGCCACCCGGTCCTCAGCGCGGCCGACGCGCAGGGCGTCAGCGCCGAAATACAGCGCCTGCTGGACAACGTCCGCTCGCTGATCTACATCGATCCGCGCACGCTGGAGTTCCTGATCGCCGCCAAGATCGCCGGCGGCCACGTGATCCTGGCGGACTCCCACGGGGTCGGCAAGACCTCGCTGGCGCGGGCGCTGGCGCAGTCGATACAGTGGACGGGGCCGCGCCGCGGGGGCGCCGACGGTACGGACGGCGAGGTGGCACGCATCGACCAGTCGGTGGCGGACGTGTCGGCGGAAAACGTGCCGATCTCCAGCTTCAGCCGCATCCAGTGCACGGTCGACCTGCTGCCGCAGGACATCCTCGGCTTCTCGCGCTACGAACTCAGCACCAGCTCGCTGATCTTCAACCGCGGCCCGATATTCGCCCACTTCGTGCTGTGCGACGAAATCAACCTGCTCACCCCCAAGACCCAGGGCAGCTTCTTCCAGGCGATGGAGGAGCAGGCGATCTCGATCGAGGGCAACACCTATCACCTGCCCGACCCGTTCTTCATCATCGCCACCATGAACCTCAAGGGCGCGCACCTGTTCCCGCTGCCGGTGCCGCAGCTCGACCGCTTCATGGTGCAGCTCTCGCTCGGCTACCCGAGCGACGACGACGAGGAGCGCATCGTCCACCAGCACGGGCGCGACGACTCCTGGCGCGGCTTTGCGCCGGTGGTGGCGCAGGAGCGGCTCAACCAGTGGCAGGGCATGGTGGACTCGATCACCATCCACGACGAGGTGGTCTCCTACCTGGTGACCCTGATCCGCCAGACGCGCGGCCACCCGGCCATCGAGACCGGCGCCAGCCCGCGCACCGGCGTCAAGGTGTCGCGGCTGGCGCGCGCGGTGGCGCTGGTGCGCGGCGACAACTGGGTATCGGTCGACCTGATCAAGGAGATCTTCCTGCCGGCGGTGGCACACCGGCTGATCATGCAGGACCCGGCCACTCCCGCCGCCGGAGTGCTGGAAGAGATCCTGGAGACGGTGCCGGTGGACGGCCGGCGGCCGGCACCGCGCGACGTGCCGGACAGCGTTCGGGCGGCGCCGGTGGCCGCCACCTCCTGAGCCGGAACATGGCCGCGAGCGTTGCAACCCGGACTGGCGACCAGCGCACGCACCACGACACCAGCGACGGTCGCGCGCGCGCCGCGACGGCCCCCTGCGCAGGTTCCCCACCGGGCGGGTGCACCGCTGCGTCGCCAGCCGTACGCCCGCCATGCCGGCGGGCGCACCACGTGCCCGCCTCTTGTGCGCCCTGCACTACCGGGCGGGCCGCTGCCGTTTCGCCCCGGGCATCCCAGGCCGGGTCGCATGCACGCACCACCGCAGTTTCCGGCTTACACCAGGATACCCGCCGGGCAGCCGACGGATGGATACCGGCACGCCACGGCAGCGTGGACCGGCGCCGCGCGGCCGCTCCCGGCGCACACGCCGGTGCCGGGTGGACCGCCGCCGGCTCAGCACGGGCCCGCTCCACCTCGGCGGACGCACGTTCGTCCCTGGTGTCCGGCTCGCACGCACGTTCCGCCCCAGCGCCCGCGGCGCCGGCGCAAAGGGACGATCGCCTGCGCTACGGCAGGATCGGCTCAGCGGGAGCGGGGAAGGACGGTGGCCGCGATGCGCCGGGCGCGCAACGATCCGCCGCACCGGCGCCGGCGGCGACCCTGCGGCGCATGGGACCGCGCGCGGGCGGCGCCCTGGACCACGTTGTGCGGGATGCCGCGCGGCGGGTGCTGCACTACTACCCGCTCACCCTGCTCGGCACCGCCCTGGCGGCGGCGGCGGTGTACCTGCTGGGCAGCGCCTTTGCGAGCGGATCGCCGCACGAGTTTCTGCTGTCGGTGACCGGGTTCCTGGTTCTGCTGGTGCTGGCCGGGCTCGGGCGGCTGCAGGCGTACCGCTTCAAGCTGGTGGAGTTCGAGTGGGACAGTTCGGCTCCGTTGGGCGCGCGCGAGTATGGCGCCCAGCACCGGCTGCGCACGCGCGCGGCGAAGAGCTGGCTGTTCTACCGCATCCACCTGCGCATCGCCTGGCGCCTGCAGGCGGGCCGGCGCGCGGTGCTGCGCGGCTACCGCGAGGCGGCCACCTCCGGCGGCGAGGCGGCGATCGCGCTCTGGTTTCCGTGCAGCGGCGTGCTGCAGATGACCGGGCGGTTAACGGTGCGCGACGTGTTCGGCCTGACGCGCGCACAGATCCGCCCCCCGGAACGGCGCGCGCTGGTGGTGCGGCCGGGGCTGCTCGCCGAGCAGGCCACGCCTCCGGTGGAGATCTCGGCCGGCTTCGACACCACGCAACGCGCGCAGACCTCCGACGAGGAACAGTACTTCATGCGCGAGTACATTCCCGGCGACCGCTTGAAGGACATCAACTGGAAGGCGACCAGCCGGCTCGGCGAGCTGATCACCCGTATTTCGCCGATCACCCAGGAACAGACCCAGGAGCTGCACGTGGTGCTGCGCCGCTACCGGCGCCGCGGCGGCGAGACCCTGGCCGCGGTGCTGCACCTCGACTTCATCAAGAGTTGGCTGCTTACTTTCCTGCGCGTGGTCAAGCAGCACCACCCCGAGTATGTTTTCATAGTGGACAGCGGCGGGGAAATCCACCGGGTCGATTCGGCGGACGACATCGAGCGGCTCGCCCGCCGGCTCGCCGAGCTGCCGCTGACCTCCGAGCTGCCCGCCGCGGACGACGCTCAGGCGCGCGAGCTGTTCATCTTCTCCACCGTGTTCGACGAGGACCTGCCGCGCTTCGTGGAGCGCAGCGGCGCCGCGTACGTCAACGTGTTCCGCAGCGTGCCGGGCGGGCGCGGCGGCGAGGATGAGCCGGACCCGTACCGGATGAGCGTGTGCGATACGCCGCTGCCGACCTGCGCCGGCGGCGGCTGGCTGCTGGCCCGCGAACGGCGCGTGCGCATACCGCAGGCGGTCGCCGGCCGGCAGCCGGGGATGCGCGAAGAGCAGCCGCTCAAAGTGAGTTACCTGTGCACCTCCTCTTCCTGACCCGGCTGCTGGTGTACGCGCTGGCGGTGGCGATGCCGCTGGTGCACCCGGCCGTCACGGTACCCTACGACCGCGCCGGCTACCTGGTGTGGTTCGCACTGGTGCCGCTGGAGATGCTGCTGGCCTATTCGCTACGCCACGCCGCCACCGGCAGCACGCCGATTCTCCGCCGCGGCCGGCTGGCCCGCTTCGCCGCCCGCACGCGCGGCTGGCTGCGCCCGCCCCACCTGCTGGCCGCTGCCGGCCTCGCCGTGGTGGCGGCAATCGCGTTCGGCACCGGCTTCGACAGCGCAGCGCGGCTGGTGGCCGGCGCCGGCGCCGGCGCCTTCCTGCTCACCCTGCTGATCTTCGGCTCGCGCGAGTACGGCCACACCATCGCCGCCGCCGAGCTGTTCTTCATCGGCTACATCTACGTCAAGATGCTGCGCTTCTCGCGCGCGTCGGCGGAGATCTCGGGAGCCAGTTCGCTGCTCACCACGGTGATCCTGCTGGTCGCCATCGGCGGCTTCCTGCTGCACGGCATCGTGATCTACCAGGCCGCGTTCCCGAACCGGCGCCCGGGCACCGGGCGTGCCGAGGACCGCCGGCGCGGGCGCCGGGAGGTAACCCTGTTCGCGTCGGTCATCATCCCGCTGATCATCGTGCTCGCCATCATCCTGCCGCCCGACTTCGTCGAGCACCGCATCGCCTTCAACGAGCTCAACGAGCTGCCGCCGTCGCCGCCGGTGCCGGTCGACGACTTCAGCACCGCGCCGCCGGGCGGCAACCTGCGCGGCGACCAGCAGTTCGAGCCGCGCGACAACCAGGGCGGCGGCGGCCAGGGCGACCAGCAGCAGAACCAGCAGGACGGCGAAGGCGAGGGGGAAACCGGACAGATGCCGGGCCTGGTGGGCATCCCGGCGCGCGAGTGGGACCAGCGCAGGCAGCCACAGCAACCGCAGCCGCAACCGCAACCCCAGCCGAGCCAGGGACAGGGTCAGGGGGAGACCGATGGCAGCGGCGGCGGCAGCACCGGCGAGCAGGGCCAGTCGGGCGGCGGCTCCGGCCAGCCCAACGACCAGAACCAGGGCGAGACCGGCGAGGAGGGCGACGGCAACCAGGACAGCGGCGACGGTGAGGGCGAGAACCAGCAGCACGCGGTGATGATCATCGCCAGCGAGCACGATCCCGTGTACGCCGCCGACGGCTACTTCGGCCTGTTCGACGGCACCCTCGGGTTCTCGTACTCGCGCGACGAACCGCTCAACGAGCTGGTGTACCGCCGCCTGTTCGAGACCTGGGAGGATCCCGCACCGCCGCGCGAGCTGGGCCGCAGCCCGCTCGAGCACGGCTTCTTCTCCACCATCCCGGAGCGCGTCATGCCCTACCGCCCGCTGGCCGTGGAGCCCACCGTGCAGCAGCGCCGCTATCACCCGTTCGATCTTTCCTACCGGGTGCTCTCGCAGGTGAGCACCGCCGGCCCGCCCGGTTGGAACCAGGCGCGCCCGCTGTCCGACCGCGAGCGCGCGCGCATGAGCGACTTCCTGGAGGTGCCGCTGGACGCCGAGCAGCGGGCGCGCTTCCAGGTCTACCTCGACGAGGCGGTGAGCGATGCCGGAACCGACTTCGAGAAGATCGACCAGCTTATGCGCAGCTACGCCGACTACCAGTACGAGATCGGCTTCACCGACGACGTCTCGATCGCCCACGTCGACAACTTCCTGTTCGAGACCAAGGCCGGCGACTGCACCGAGTTTTCCAACACCTCGGCGATCCTGGGGCGCATGCTCGGCATTCCGACGCGGGTGGTGACCGGCTGGCTCGGTTCCGAGTCGCTGCAGACCCCGCAGCACGCGCGCGGCGCCGCCATTCTGCGCCAGGCGATCGAGCCGCTGCAGGAACACCCGGTGGAGGACCTCTACCTGATCACCACCGCGCACCGCCACTCCTGGACCCAGTTCTGGCTGCCCGACTTCGGCTGGATCGACTTCGAAACCACCACCCACGCCAAGACGCCGCCGCCGGGCCAGGACGCCAACTCGCTGGACATCGTGATTCCGATCATCGAGGTGGAAGAGGTTCCGGTGCCGCGCGATTTCGTGTTCCCGTGGCGCTTCGCCCTGACCGTCCTGGGCACTCTGGCCGCGGCCGGCATCGCCGGCGCCTACGGCCTGCGCTACGGGCGCGAGGGCTGGCTCACGATGCGTGCCCGGCACACCGACGCCGGCGGCCTGCGCGCCCTCGGCAAGCTGCTGTACATGCGCATGGCCAGCGCCGGCTGCGCGCTCAAGCCGCACGCCCACACCGTGCAGGAGTACGCCCGGCAGTATCCCCAGATTGGCCGCTTCGCCGCCCTCTACACCATGCTGCGCTACCGCGCCGCCTTCGACCCCGGCGAACGCACCAGCACCTGGCAGGAGCTGCGCACCCAATACCAGGCCGCCCTCAAGGAAGTGCGCCCAGGCGGCATCCTCCCCCTCCTGCGCCGCACTTTCAGCCTGCGCGCCCTCTACTACTGACTCATGTTGACAGAGCGCTCCCGCAGAGCGCATAGTAGCCTCGATGCGAAACGAGCGTTCCACCCGATTCTGTGGAAACGCCGATTGCTCCGGCGATGTGTTCTCCAAGTGGAAGATGATTGGGTATTCGATTCCGTTTTCCGGTTTGATTTTGATTCCACAAGTGGTCCAGGACATTCGCACACTGAGAACTACAAACCTTGATCTCGAACTTGGTGCAGGCATCATCGTGTTGCTGATCGTTTGGTTCGCCAGCGTTGCTATGGTGGCTCACGAATAGACGAACCACTTTTTGACGCTAGTTCTGTCCAGCTTGGGCGCCCCGGCGTTCCTGCTTGGCCTCATGAATCTGTTTTCCCGCTGATGAGCGAGAGAGGAGTGTCTTGGTGCGTACAATGACCGTATTTGTGACTCTCTTGTTTGTCGGAGTGACATTGCACTCTCAGGATGGCCTCGCTGGTCTCGATGGATTCGCTCCGACCGGACAATCGTACATGATTGACGACTATACCGCGTGGCACTATACCGCGTGGCACAGATTCCGTGTCTTCGCGACAGCGATCGCTAGACCAAGTCGACTCTCCGATCTTCGCGCTGCATACGAGATCCCGGGCAGCGAATACATCAACTCGCCCGAATTCGACGCAAACAGATTTGCGCGGGACCTGGCCAACATGAATGCTGTGGTTGGAGAGTATGGTGAGAGCGGTGACATCTTCCTTCCGTTTACGCCGAGTGACTACAACAACTGTAGTGTACAGTGTTGGGCTAAACCGAGGTTTGAGAGGCCGTTCTTGTAACTGTTTCCTATTACAGGAATTAGCGTGTTCATGGGTGTAAATCGTGTCCATGTAAATAGTCCTGTGGTTCAGCGTTAATTTTCTCTCATCTGGTTGACATGTAATTATTAAATGATCTACCATTCCCTCCGTAGGGTGCCCATGTACATCGACACCGTCCCCAACCGCAACTCTCCCCCGGCCGTCCTCCTCCGCGAGTCCTTCCGCCAGCACGGCAAGGTCAAAAAACGCACCATCGCCAACCTCTCCAAGTGGCCCGATCACCTCGTCGAGGGTTTGCGCGTCCTCCTCAACGGCGGTATCGCTCTGCGCTCTCCCAACGAACTGCTCTCCATCTTGCGCAGCTATCCCCACGGCCACGTCGCCGCCGTCCTCGGTTCCCTCCGCAAGCTCTCCCTCCATTCCCTCGTCGCTCGTCCCGCCTCCCGTGAACGCGACCTGGTCGTCGCCATGATCGTCGCTCGCGTCGTCGACGCTCGCTCCAAACTCGCCACCGCTCGCGGCCTGAACCCCGAAAGCGCCGTCTCCTCCCTCGGCCACCTGCTGCAGTTGGGAGCCGTCGACGAGAATGAGCTGTATGCCGCCATGGATTGGCTGCTCGCTCGCCAGCACGGCATCGAGCAGCGCTTGGCCAAGCGCCATCTGCATGACAACACGCTCATGTTGTACGACCTGACTTCCAGTTACTTCCATGGCCACACCTGCCCGTTGGCGCGCCGTGGTCACAGCCGCGACGGCAAACGCGGCACCTTGCAGATCGTGTTCGGCCTGCTGTGTACCGCAGACGGCTGTCCCATCGCCGTCGAGGTATTCGAGGGCTCCACCAGTGACCCCAAGACGGTCGCCGCTCAGGTCGACAAGATTCGCAACCGTTTCGGCTTGCAGCGCGTCGTGCTGGTCGGCGACCGCGGCATGCTCACCGGCGCGCGCATCCGCGAGGACCTGCAGGGGATCGACGGCCTGCGCTGGATCACGACCCTGCGGGCGCCCACCATCCGCAAGCTGATCGAGGCCGGCGAAGTGGCGCAGACCATGTTCGACGAGCGTGACCTGGCGGAGATCAGCTCACCCGAGTTCCCCGGCGAGCGGCTGATCGTGTGCCGCAACCCGATCCTGGCCGAGCAACGGCAGCGCAAGAGGCAGAAGTTGCTGGCCTCCACGGAGGAGGAACTGACGCCGATCGTGACGGCCACGCAGCGCGCCAAAAAGCCGCTGCGCGGCGCCGCCGCGATCGGCCTGCGGGTGGGCAAGGTGATCAACCACTACAAGGTGGGCAAGCATTTCACCACCACCATCACCGACGACTCGTTCTCGTTCGTGCGTGACCTGGACAAGATCGCGGCCGAGGAAGAACTGGACGGGCTCTACATCGTGCGCTCCAACGTGGAGCCGGAGCTGTTCGACGCCGAGCAGACGGTGACGGCGTACAAGGATCTGGCCAAGGTGGAGCGCGCCTTCCGCAGCATGAAAACGGTGGATCTGAAGGTGCGACCGATCTATCACCGCAGTGCTGACCGGGTGCGGGCGCACGTGTTCCTGTGCATGCTGGCCTACTACGTGGAGTGGCACATGCGCAGCAAGCTGGCGCCGGTGCTGTTCGACGACCACGACCGCGCCGCCGGCGAGGCGCTGCGCGAGTCGGTGGTGCAACCGGCGGAACGCTCACCGGCCGCACACCGGAAGGCGGCGAGCAAGCGTACCGACGACGGTCTGCCGGTGCACAGCTTTCGCAGCCTGATGAGCGAGTTGGGGACGCTGACGGCCAACCGCGTGCGGATAGTGGATAGCGGCGCCACGTTCACCATGCACAGCGAACCGACCGCGCTGCAGCAGCGCTGTTTCGATCTCCTGGAGGTCAGCGCCCAAGTGTAGCCAGTAACGGACATCGGCTGTTGAGCGCAATTTTCAGATCAATAACGAATTAACAAGATTCCCGCTCTGGAACTTCGGGCTAAAGCGCTGCAAAAATTGCAGGAGTCTAGTTCCAACAACCCATGGTACGTACTGAGCTTCGATAGGGCCGGCGACTACGGGTCCGACGATCTGCGCGAGTTAATTGTCGATACAAACTCATTCGTCCGTGACCCGTGACGGCGGACAAGCCCGCGCCAGCAGCTCCGCCGCTGACAGCGTTCTGGCGGCCCGCCTCCACTCTCCGAGCACCACGTCGCGGTTCACAGCACGGATACCGCGTCGCGCTCGACAGCCCGCTGGAACGGAAATCCCCTTTCCTTCCTGTGCTGCCACTCGTCGTGCGTGTAGGCGAAGATCGACGGCGCGGCCCAGGATGTCGCGGCGAGGTCATAGCCGATGTCGCGGAGCGCATTACTACTGAGTCCCAGTCGCCTGGTCCGAAGAAGCCGGCCCGCAGCCGATGCTTCGGCATCGGTATTCATCGTCTTCAATGTCACGGAGTGACCGTACAGCCTCAGCTATACCGGCTTGGCGGCGTCGGCGCCGTAGCGGCCGAGGCGGCCGCGCAGCCGCGGGTCCAGCAGGTCGCGTACCGCGTCGCCGAACATGTTGAGGCTGTAGACGACCACGGTCAGGCACAGCCCCGGCCACAGCGCCAGGTGCGGCGCCATCTCCATGTACTGCCGCCCCTCGCGGCTCAGCATACCGCCCCAGCTCGGGATGTCCGGCGGCAGGCCGAAGCCCAGAAAGCTCAGCGCCGCCTCCGACATGATCACCCCGCCGACGTTGATGCTGAAGATGATGATGATCGGCGCCGCGATGTTGGGCAGCACGTGGCGCAGCAGCGAGCGCCGGCGCGAGCTGCCGATCGCCTGCGCGGCCTGGAAATAGGCGTTCTCCTTCACCCCCAGCACCGCGCCGCGCACCACCCGCGATGCCGGGATGCCGCCCGACACGCCCAGCACGATGATGATCTGCGGCAGGCCGCGGCCGGCTATCGACATGATGGTGAGCAGCAACAGCAGCCCCGGGAACGCCATCCAGGCGTCGACGAAGCGCTGCGTCACCAGGTCCAGACGACCGCCGATGAAGCCGGTGGTGCCGCCGATCAACACCGCCACCACGACGGTGAGGGCGGTGGCGGCCAGCCCCACCGACAGCGACAGCCGCGCCCCGTGGATGAGGCGGCTCAGCAGGTCACGCCCGACGTGGTCGGTGCCCAGCAGGTACGCGGCCGAGGGGGCCTGCAGGCGGTCGCGCAGGTGGATCTCCTCGAAGCGGTAGGGCGCCAGCGAATCGGCGAAGATGCTGACCAGCACCAGGAACAGGATGACGATGCCGCCGGCGGTGCCCAGCGGCTGTTCACGGAGCAGCCGGGCGAAGAAACGCCGCGCTCCCGCGTGCCCGGGCGCAGCCGCCCCGGTGGCCGGCTCGGCGCCGGCCGGAGTGATCTGTGATACGTCACCCACGGGCTCTCCTCATTGCATTCGCCTGGTCCGAAGAAGCCGGCCGGCAGCCGATGCTTCGGCATCGGTATTCATCGTCTTCAACGTCACGGAGTGACCGTACAGACTCATTCGTAGCGGATCCGCGGGTCCAGCGACGCGTACAGCAGGTCGGTCAGCAGGTTGACCGCCACCACCACCGTGGCGAAGAACAGGTTCACCGCCGACACCACCGGGTAGTCGCGCTCGTTGAGCGCGTCCAGCATCAGCCCTCCGAGCCCCGGCAGGTTGAAGATGTTCTCGATGATCACCGAGCCGCCCACCAGGATCGGTAGCTGCATGCCCACCAGCGTCACCACCGGGATGATGGCGTTCTTGACCGCGTGGCGCAAGATCACCGACCGCTCCAGCAGCCCCTTGGCCCAGGCCGTGCGAATGTAGTCCTGGCGCAGCACCTCCAGCATCATGGTGCGCGTCATGCGCATGGTGCTGGCCGCCAGGTAGGTGCCCAGGATCAGGCTCGGGATCAGGAACATGCCGAGGTTGCCCAACGGGTCCTGGGCCAACGGGACCAGTTCCATCGGCGGCGACCACGCCCACCAGATGGCGGGATAAATCATCACCATCGTTCCCAGCCAGAAGTTGGGTGTTGCCAGCCCCATGATGGCGACCGACCGCCCCACGTAGTCGGCGGCGGTGTACTGGCGCACCGCCGAGTAGATGCCCACCGGCAGCGCGATGACCAGGCCGATGACGATGGCCAGCACGCCGAGTTCGACCGTGACGGGCAGTCGTCCCAGCATGCGCTCCTCGATGCGCCAACCGCCCATCATTGATTCCCCGAGGGTGCCGCGGAGGATGCCACCGATCCAGCGGCCGTACTGCACGTGCACCGGCAGGTCCAATCCCAGCATGCGCTCGACCGCTTCACGGTCAACTCCGCCCTCCCACCATTCCGCCCTGCCCGCCATGACATCTATGACGTCGCCGGGGATGAAGCGGACCGAGAGAAAGACCAGGATGGTCAGTATGAACAGGGTGGGAATTGTCAGCAACAAGCGCCTGATGATATAGGCTTTCATGTGCTCAGGTCCGAAAAAGCCGGCCGGCGGCCGATGCTTCGGCATCGGTATTCATCGTCTTCCCTGTCACGGAGTGACCGTACAGACTCAATGACATCGTGTGTCGGAGCTGGGCGGCTCGAGCCGCCCAGCTCACAAGGGATGAAACCCGCTAGAATCCCATTGCTTCCTTCAGGTCCTGGTCAATCCAGAGGCGGGCCTCGAGGGCATTGGAGATAAAGATTTCACCGTTCCAACCTTTCACCCACGCCCGAGCCAAATTGAAACTTGGCGTCTGCGGGCCCCATATCGAAAAATGATTCCGTATCAAATACATGTCCAGGTCTTTGGAGAACTTCTGCTGGTCCGCAACGGTGGTAGCGGCGACATAGCCATTATACGCTGCGTCCAACTCCGCGTCGGCTCCGGGGTTCCCGCCCATGATGTCCTCTCTGAAAGCAGTGTTATACCAGGACATCAAGTGGTCCACGGAGGTAACGGCCAACGTGCCGGTGCACATCTCATACGTCTTGTCTGTGAGACGGGCGACCATGGTCGCCACGTCAACTACATCGATCTCCAGGTCGACGCCAATTTCATCCCAATATGCGGCAGTTACTTCTACATAGCCCAAATCAAAGATGTTACGGTGGCAATAGGTCAGCTTGAATCGAACACCGTCCGCGCCGCGCGGATAGCCAGCCGCATCAAGCAATGCTTCTGCCCCTTCCGGGTCATACCTGTAGGTCTTCTTGACCTCTTCGGGCCATTCTTCAAATGGCACGTAGAACCCTTTGACGTCGCCGACGAGCCCCATGGGTACCCACCTTGCAAAACCACCCAGGTAAGTGTCGTTGATTGTCTCCAGGTCCAGTGCCATCTGCATAGCCTGGCGTACTCTGAGGTCGTCAAGGGGCGGGTTGCGCCGGTTCATGGTCGGAGCGTTACTATTCGAGCCGAAAAAAGGTTCCACCTGCAGTTCGGAATTGGTCCGCTGCAGGCTCCGTATAGTATCGATACTCCGGATAGAGCCGGCGCCAAGTATGATGTCAATCTTACCCGACCGAAGTGCGGCCAGGCGGGTTGCTTCTTCTGGCATATGCAGGGCCCGTAACTGGTCAATATAGGGCAGGCGGTTGTCCGGGTACTTTTCGTCGTAGCCCCAGTAGTTGGGATTCTTGGTAAAGGTGAAAGAGCTGGCCTCGACGTAGTCAGTCAGCATAAAGGGTCCGGTGCCGACCACATTCCTCCAATCCTTCATGTCACCGTGTTGCCGGATCACCTCGGGGGGTAGAATGTAGGCGTTGGTTGAGATGAGGATAGCTCTCAGTGCATCCGGTCTTGTCCGTTCCAGCTTGACCACAACCGTCCAGTCGTCGGTGGCCGTTATCGATTCGATTGGCAGTTGGGATATTTCATAGGTAGTTACGGGCGGTCCCTCCTCGCTCAAACCGGTAATACGCAACAGGCTGAACTCGACATCCTTGGCAGTCAGCTCGCGACCGTTCACCGGCGGCTTGTCATGCCAGTGAACGCCTCGGCGGATG
The DNA here is from genome assembly GCA_965208575.1 of Spirochaetia bacterium. Taxonomy (GTDB): domain Bacteria; phylum Spirochaetota; class Spirochaetia; order SZUA-6; family Bin103; genus Bin103. Next base: position 922,695 of record CBDBOV010000006.1, read on the forward strand.
TTGAAGATCATCGTCTTGTCATCGGGGGTCTCCCAGCTTTCCGCCAACTGCGGTCCCATGGAAAAAAGACCTCTGTACCACGTTTGAAAGTCCGCTTCGTCCCTATCTATTGCCCAGTCCTCGACGGATAACCGCTCACTGACACCAGCGAGGAAGAAATGCACGCCGGTGCCATAAAAGGGATCAGAATGCTCACCGAATGAGACGCTGGCCTTGGTCAGCGTTCCGCCATACTCGGGCGCGGTCACCGCTTTGCCGGTGGCGGGGTCGGTGACGTACTTCTTGTCGGCCGCGGCTGCCGGCGCCTCTTCTGCGGCGGCGGCCCACAGGCCGGTCGCGGTCAGGATGAGGACCGACGCGACCGCGAAGGTCCTTGAGAAAAGTAGCTTCATCGTTGCTTCCTTCAGAGTAGTCTTGAGAGCATTGCGGAGCGGATCGCCGCTCCCTGGCTCCTCTCGGGCGCGCAACGCGCGCCGCCAGGCAGAGTCAATCTGTGCAGCGCGCGGCGTGTGACTCAGCCGGGTTCCACCCGGGCTCACGCCGCGCGCGCGTAAGGTTCTTTGAGTATCATTTGGACCTCCTCTCCTGGGGCACGGGGTCGCCCTGCGAGGTGCTGCTAATTCCACCATCAACAGTGTTGCACACGCCCGGCCACCCGTCAATGAAACGGGATCCCGGCCCGGCGGTTGGCGCTGATGCGGTGGTCTGGTATACGTTACGTTGGTCGACATGAAGGCAATCGAGCAACGCCTGTTCACTCCCGGCGACGGCGCCACGCCGCCAGCCCTTACCGGACGGAAGCGGGAGGAGGCGGTGCTTACGCGGTGCTTGGAGGATCTGCTCGGCGGCCGGGCTCCGCCGCACAACGTCGCTCTGACCGGGCCGCGCGGCACCGGCAAGACGGTGCTGCTGAATTGGTTCAAGCGCGCCTGCCGCGACCGCGAACCGGAAGTGGACGTGGTGAGCCTGACCCCTGCCGACATCCCGACCCGGGACGCGCTGACCGAGGTTCTGACGCCGCCGCACGGGTTGGCGAAGCTGCTGCCCAGGAAGCTGGGCGTGGCAGCGGTGGGCTCGGTCGAGTGGGCGCCGGCGGCCGGGGGCATGCGCAACCTGCGGCAGGAATTGACCGCCCGGTGCCGCAGGAGGCCGCTGGCGACGCTGGTCGACGAGGCGCACACGCTTGACCTCGAGGTGGGCAGAACGCTGCTCAACGCCAGTCAACAGGTGCGCGACGAGGCGCCGTTTCTGCTGGTGCTGGCCGGCACGCCGGGCTTGGAGGCGCATCTTGGCGCCATGAATGCGACGTTCTGGAGTCGGCTGGACGAAGGTCGCCTCGGCATCGGCCTGCTGAGTTCCGCCGCCGCCCGCGCTGCTCTGGTCGTGCCGCTGGCGGCTCACGGCGTGAGCATCGACACCGCCACCCTCGATGCGGTAGTCAAGGACAGCCAATGCTACCCCTACTTCATCCAGGTCTGGGGCCGCGCCCTGTGGCAGCGGCGTCTGGCCACCGGCGCGACCCGGCTGTCCGCCGCCCACGCGGCGGCAGCGCAACCCGACGTGGCAACCAGGGTCACCGACTACTACGAGGATCGATACCTGGAGTTGGATCGATCCGGCTGGCTAGCCATTGCCGAGCGCGTGGCCGACCGTTTCCAATCCATGCCGACGTTGACCTACGAGGAGTTGAAGTCCGCGGTCGCCGCCGGTCTCGCTGCGAACGCGGACCCGCAGCAGGTGCATACGGCCCTGACCGTCCTGCAGCGCCTGGGCTTCGTCTGGCGCCCGCCCGGCCAGCTTCCGCCGGTCCGCTACGAGCCCGGAATTCCCTCGCTGATGGCGTACGTACTCGACCATGCCGCACCGTCGCATGGAGAAGCACTTCCCGAGACCAGGTAACTCTGCTCGCTCTCAAACCTGCCTGGCGGCATCGGCATCGAGGCGTCCGCCGCCGCCCCGCAGCCGCGGGTCGAGCAGGTCGCGCACCGCGTCGCCGAACATGTTCGAACAGTACACGACAATCGTCAGGCACAGGCCCGGCCAGACCGCCAGCATTGGCGCCACCTCCATGAACTTGCGCCCCTCCCGGCTGAGCAGGCCTCCCCAGCTCGGCACCCCGATCGGCAGGCCGAAGCCCAGGAAGCTCAAGCTGGCCTCACTCATGATCACCCCGCCGATGCTGATGCTGAATATGATGATCATGACAGGCATGATATTGGGCACCACGTGGCGCACCAGTGTCGCGGCGCCGCCGCTGCCGATCGCGGGGGCCGCCAGAAAATAGTCATTCTCCTTGATGCCGATGACCGCCGCCCTGACTACTCTCGAGGTGCCGATGCCTCCCGCTATGCCCAGGACCAGTATTATCTGCAACACACCGCGTCCCGCTATCGACATCACGGTCAACAACATCAGCAGCCCCGGGAAAGCCATCCAGGCATCGACGAATCTCTGCACAGCCAGGTCCAGCCTACCACCAAGGAATCCTGAAATGCCGCCGATCAGGGCAGCGACCACGACCGTGAGAGCGCTCGCCGCCAGGCCGACAACTATGGAAAGACGAGCCCCTACGATGAGGCGGCTCAAGAAGTCCCGCCCCAACTGGTCCGTACCCAGCGGATATTGCGCTGACGGGCCCTGCAGCCTGTCTGCCAGGTGCATTTCCCAGTACGGATAAGGTGCCAGCGCATCGGCAAAGATACTGACCAGAATCAATATCAGGATGACGATCCCGCTGACCGTACCCAGCGGCTTTTCCTTCACCATCCTGATAAAGAAATCTGCCAACTGGGAGCGTCTCTTCGGCTCACTTACCGGTGCTGGTATCCCCGTGGCGTCGCTCATTCTCCTGATTCTCCTGTCTACCGGTAACGGACCCTGGGGTCTATATAAGGATAAACCATGTCGATAAGCAGATTGGTCACCAGCACCAGGGCACCAAAAAACAAGTTTACTCCGGACACCAACGGGTAGTCCCTGTCATTGAGGGCCGTCAGCATGAGACGACCGAGCCCCGGCAGGTTGAAGATGTTCTCCATGATAACGGAGCCGCCTACCAGGAGGGGCAACGACAAGCCGACCAGGGTAACTATCGGCATGAGGGCATTCCGGATGGCGTGTCTCACAATGACTACCCGCTCCTTGAGACCCTTGGACCAGGCCGTCCTGATATAGTCCTGCCGGAGCACCTCCAGCATCATGGTGCGCGTCATCCGCATGGTGCCGGCCGACATGGCCGTCCCCAGAATCACGCTGGGAATGATGAGAATCCCGAGATTCCCCAGCGGGTCTTCGGTGAACGGAACCCAGCGCATCGGTGGCGACCAGCCCCACCAGATCGCGGGGAATATCATGACCATCAGTGCCAGCCAGAAGTTGGGCGTTGCCATGCCGATTACGGCCGCGGTGCGGCCCACGTAGTCGGCGGCTGTATCCTGGCGAATCGCCGAGTAGATGCCGACCGGCAGTGCGATCACCAGCCCGATTACGATGGCCATGATACCGAGCTCAATAGTGACCGGCAACCTCCCCAGTATCTCCTCCTCTATCGTCAAGTGGGTGCGCCTCAGTGATTCGCCAAGGGTACCCTGGAGGAGACCCCTGAAGTGGGCTTCACCGGTCTCCCAATCAGGGGTCGGCAACACTCCCATCCAGCGTCCATACTGCACGTGGACCGGCACGTCCAACCCCAGCATGCGCTCGACAGCTTCGCGGTCGATGTCGACGCCCCACCGTTCCATCTCCAGCCTCATTGCGTCTATTATGTCGCCGGGGATGAAGCGGACCGCGAGAAAGACCAAGATGGTCAGGATCAGCAAGGTGGGGATGATGAGCAACAACCGCCTGATGATATAGGCTCTCATGGCACACTCTTCCTTGCGATTTTGCCCGTCATTCGCAGTCTTGTCCTGAAAAATCAAGGGAGCTGGAAGGCTGCCGCCCGCCAGCTCCCTTTGCGCTACGGTCAGCCACGAGGGGTGAACCCCTAGTGACCCATGGCTGCCTTCAGCGCGCTGTCAATCCAGAGGTAGGCCAGGAACGACTGGGTCTCACTATCGCCTATTCTCATTTCGCCGTTGTAACCAATTATCCACGGTTGGGTTGCCTGGAACTGTGGGGTTTCAGGACCCCATATCCTGAATTGATTCTCGATGATGTACATGTTCGCCTCTTTGGCCAGCTTGTTCTGCTCGTCAAGAGTGGAAGCGGCAAACATGGCGTCGATCATGGCGTCATATTCGGGGTCTTGCAAACCGTCGCGGCTCGTTCTCTCCGAATAATACGCCCATGTCAAAGGATTGGGGAGAGAATACCTGAAGGCCCCTTCCCCCCAACTGATTCGGTAGGTATCCTGATCTGCGGTGACCGCTCCGGTTTCCCCAACACCGAAAACGTCTATCTCGACATCCACGCCAATCTCGCGCCAGTATCCGGCGGCCAGTTCTGCATAGCTCACATCGTACCGTTCAAAGTAGGCCATGCCCGTCTTGAACCTGATGCCGTCGGCGCCGCGCGGATACCCGGCGGCATCAAGCAACGCTTCGGCACCTTCCGGGTCATACCGGTAGGTTGCCTTGATCTCTTCGGGCCACTCCTCGAACGGCGTGCCGATCCCGGCCACGTCATTGCCTATCCGACCGTGCGGAGTCGCATCGCCATATCCCTTGTAGTAGGTATCCACGATGGTGTCGAGATCCAGTGCCATCTGCATGGCTTGGCGCACCCGGATGTCATCCCAAGGCGGTCTCTGCAGACCGACGAGAAAGAACACGTTGTCGGACCGGAACTTGTATTCATGCAGCACGATTTCGGGGTTGGTCCGGTTGAGGCCCTCTACCTCGTCGATAGACCTCAATTGAGAGTCGCCGACAGTCCCCAGCATATCAAGCTGACCGGCGCGCAGAGCCGCCAGGCGAGTTGCCCCTTCCGGCATCAACAAGGTCACTACCTTGTCGGTATAGGGCAAGCGGTTGTCCGGGTACTTCGGGTCGTAGCCCCAGTAGTTGGGATTCTTGGTCCAGGTCCTGGAGCTTTCCTCGACCACCTCCGTCAGCGCATAGGGTCCGGTGCCGACCGTGTTCCGCCAATCCTTGTAGTCGCCGTGTTCCTCGATCACCTCCGGAGGGTATATCACCGCAATCCATTGGCCGAGAAGATTTTTCAGGGCGTGAAAGTTGGGCTTGTTCAGCTTGAAAACGACCGTCCAATCGTCGGTGGCCGTTACCGACTCGAAGTCTTCCGGCGGGAAGCCACCGGCCATCGGGCTGGCTCCGGCTTCACTGAACTTGCCCAGGCCCAATAGCCGCTGCCAGTTGTACTCGACGTCCTTCGCAGTCAGCTCCCGGCCGTTCATCGGTGCCTTGTCATGCCAGTGAACGCCCTGGCGGATGTTGAAGATGATGGTGGTATCGTCGGGCGTTTCCCAGCTTTCCGCCAGTGCCCCTCTCCAGGCCGCGGCAGGCTGGTCCGTCAGCACCCGCCAATCCCATATATCCCTGTCCAAAGCCCAGTTCCCGATGCCGAGCATTTCATTCACCAAACCGATGTTGTGGCTCGCCCAGCCACTGATGTACCAGACATCGCAATGCTCAGCCCAACTGACCCGGCCATAGGTTATGGTGCCGCCATACTCGGGCGCGCTCACCATCTCGCCGGTGGCGGGGTCGGTCACCATCTCCTTGTCCGCGGCGGCTGCCGGCTCCTCTTCTGCGCCAGCGGCCCACAGGCCGGTCGCGGTCAGAACCAGGACCAGCGCAACCGCGAACGTCCTCGAAAAAAGTAGCTTCATCGTTTCTCCCTTCAGAGTAATCTTGAGAGTATTGCGGAGCGAATCGCCGCTCCCTGGCTACTCTCGGGCCCGCAACGCGCGCAGCCAGGCAGAGTCAATTTGTGCAGGGCGCGGAGTGTGACTCAGCCGGGTTCAACCGGGCTCACGCCGCGCCCACGCAAGGTTCTTTGAGTATCATTTGGACCTCCTCTCTTGGGGCACAGGTGCCCTGCAAGGTGTGCGTTCGCGTCCCACAGGGGACCATGCCACACCTGCGGTGACCGGTCAAGACACGCATCACACGCATCTCGTTTCGCGAGGCGCTCCAGGAGAGAGGCGGGCAGGTTCCGCCACCGCGGCTCCTCGAGGTACGAGCACCTGCCGGCGGCGGCTACCGGCCCCGGGCCGCGCAGCCGGGGCCCGGGGAACCGCGCGCACGCCCAACTGAAGCGCGCGGTCTCAAACCGACCTGGCGGCATCGGCATCGAGGCGTCCCCCGCAACGAGGAAGGCGCGCACCGGCACTGCCGGCTACCCTCAGGCAAGGATGTCTCGTCCCTCCAGACCGAAGCAGGCAGCAGCATCGAGCATGCGTTGGTCATGACTGTAGACGGCGTCAAACCCGTTGTCGGCGGCGCACGTCAGATGGAGCGCATCGGCCGCCCGCACGAACTCAGCGCCGGACACGGTCCTGACTCTCCGGCACGCAACTCGCACGAGTCGGTCGGTGACCGGAATCCATCTCCACAGGCCCCGCTCCTCATCGCGACGCAGGCGCTCGAATACGGTGTGCAGCGCGTCGGCACCCAGGTTCCCTTCCCGCTCATGCCTCTTGAACGCCGCGAACAGCTCCAATCGGCCATGCGAGCAGCAGCTCAACCCCGACTTCCCGGCCAGCCACTCAAGCACACGCGGGCTGCCCGGCTCGTTGAGATAGCACTTGGCGATGTATGAGGTATCGAGATAGGTCAGTGTCAGCGTTGCGACCGGTCCCTGGAGATCAACTCGGTGGAGTCCACGCCGACTGCCGGCATGCTCGCGGGATCGCGCGCGGGAAACGGCTGGCCGACGACTTCCTCATCCGAATACGGCTTGAGTAACGCGATGCGGGTTCCCCGATCGGTGACGATCACCGGCTGCTGCGTCGCCTGCCGCACGATCCTGCCGGTGCTCTCATGGAGTTCCCGAATCGAGACCACTCTCACGACGGCCCGAAAAGTGACACATCGTGACACGCACTGTCAAGGGAGATCCGCACAGCGCCACAGCAAGGGCTCGCGCAAGAGAAACTCCCGAGTGCCACAGCCGTCAGGAAGCCGTCCGGCAGGTTGCGCCGACGTTCCCATCGCAGCGCGGAAAGTCGGGTACCATAGTCGGGTGTGGTGGATGGCCCCGCAACGAGGACGTGAGAGACCGGCACGGAGGTGGCAGGCGTGACGGGTCGTGACGCCAGGAGGGGCCGGGAGCGCCGGTGCGGCTCGCCGGGAGCGTTCCGCATCGCGTTCGCGGTTCTCGTCGCGGTGGCGGGGACGCTGGGGCCTGCGGCGGTGTTCGGGGGGGCGAGCCATGACTGGGTGATGTTCCGCGGCGAGGAGGGGCGCGGCACAACCGAAACCCGGATTCAGCCGCCGCTGGCGGTGAAGTGGCAGCTTCAGTTGCAGGCCGGCGGCGAGCAGGCGCGCTCGTTCAACCCGCCGGTGGTGGTGGACGACACCATCTACTTCGGCTCCGACGACGGCAACTTCTACGCGCTGGACGTGCACAGCGGCTACATGCGGTGGATCTTCAAGTCGCTGGCCCCGGTCAACTCGGTGCCGTTCGCCGATCAGGATCACCTCTACTTCGGCTCCAACGACGGCCACGTCTACGCGGTGGCGCGCGACACCGGCGAGGAGCGCTGGCGATTCCCGACCGAGTACACCGTGCAGTCGCTGATCCTGCGCTACGACGACCTGGTGATGTTCACCAGCGACCGCGGCAACACCCACTTCGTGACCGCCGACGCCGGTCAGGAGGTGCACTACATCCCCAACCCGGTGTGGTCCTACCACACCTTCCAGGTGTACGACGGCGTGATGTACTGGGCGCCCGGACCGCCCGGCAGCGGCGCCAGCTTCGGCGCCTACGACGTGTACGAGCAGGGCTACCTGTGGGTGAAGCGCACCACGCCGGGGCTCAACTGGTATTCGTTCCCCGCCCTGCGCGGCGACGAGCTGTTCTACTCGGCCGCCGGTCCCGGACGGACGATGACCGGCAACCTGCTGTTCGTCTACTACGCGGTCGACCGGCTCACCGGCGAGGAGCTGTGGCGCGAAGAGGACGAGTCGTTCTTCGGCGATGCCGGCGAACGCATCTATCAGCCGTACCGGATGTTTGTCGACAACCTGCAGCTCCTGGACTACCTGGCGCCGGCGCTGTGGCGCAACACCGTGATCTACACCAGCGGCGACGCCGTGGTGCGCGCCTTCAACTCCCGTAACGGGCGGGAGACGTGGCGCTATACCTTCCAGTACCCCACCAGCAGCGCGCCCACCGTGGCCGGCGACCGGGTCTACTTCGGCGTGCGCGGCGACGGCGTCCCCGGCGGGCGGCCGCCGCGGCTGGTGGCGCTGTCCGCCCAGAACGGCAAGCTGCTGTGGGAGATGGACCTGGAGGGCGCCGTGCTCAGCGCCCCGGTGGTGGCCGGCAAGTACCTGATCTTCGGCACCGACCAAAACTACTTCTACGTCATGGAAGAGGTGTTCTGAAACGGATAGCGGGGGGCGGCATGGCGGAACGCGATCACGCGGCTGGCGAGAACACCAGGGCCTCGGCGAGGTCACGGACCCGTCGCGGACCGGGATCCTCCGGACGCCATGTCCCACTCAGGAGCTGGGCCGGAGAGCGGCTGCCGAGCAGCTTGCGCGGGCGCTGGAACCAGCGGCGGACTCCGAAGTCGTTGTAAGCGGCGGCAAGATCCCCGATGACCAGCGCCAGAAAGTGGAGACGGGCGGCAATCTCGTCTGGAGTGGTGCGGCTCCCCGAGTGATAGCGGCGCAGGCTGGAAGCGGAAATTCCGAGTAGCTGGGCGAGCACGTCGCCGCCGAGCACGTCGTGTACGCCGCGCCATTCCACCGGTGCTGGTTCCGTGTTCAGGGTCGCGGGCCGCGAATCATGCGCAGGAAGTGGGCCTCGTCGCGGCACTCCAGGGCGGCCTGTACCAGCGCCGCGGTGGACACGGGTTGCAACTCGGCCAGACGCCGGGGCAAAGCCGCCGACACCGGCAGGCCGCGCAACCGCAACACCTGCAGGACGGCATCCCGCCGTGTCTCCGCAAGCGCCTCCGTCGCGCCTTCCACGAGGCCCTCCGCATAGCCCGCGGCATGGCCCTCTGCATGGCCCTCTGCATGGCCCGCGGCATGGCCCTGGGCGCGGCTATCCAGGCGCTCGGCCTGCAATTGCGGGTCGTCATCCGGTCCCGTGCCCTCGGCCGCACCCAGCGTCCGCCCCACGCGGCGCAGCGCCGCCAGCGTGGCCTGCGACAACTCCGGCTCGTTCAGTGCCCGGTGGATTTCCGCCGCCGTCCAGCCGGCAAAGGCGCGGCTCTGCGCCGCGCCACGGAAGGCGCCGCCCTCCAGCAGGTGGATCGTCAAGCCCGGGCGCAGGCCGGCCGGGCGGCTCGGGGAGGACTGCTCGGGCACCTCGACCCACACTTCCGGGAAGCCCCACGATTCGTACAGCGACAGCTTGCCGCGGCGCACGTCGGTGGTGTTGTCCACCTCCAGGACGACATCCGGCAGCGTGTCGCTGCCCACTTCGATCCGGGCGCCCCCGGGGCGCGTGGTGCGCGGGTGCAGGTAGACGGTCTGGTCGGCCTCCAGGATGCGCCGCCAAGCGCCGTCGGCATCGCGCAGCAGGAGGTCGGCGGCGCCGAAGGTCTCGATCGGCGAGCCGCGTACCAGGGCGATGCGCGTGACCAGCTCGCGCAGGCGCTGGCCTGGATGTTCGTGGTAGACGCTGACCGGCTCGCAAATCATGGCGGTTTCGGTGGCGGCGTCCCAGTACTCGACGCGGCGCTCACAGTGTTCGATCTCGGCGCGCGACATGCGCACCGCCCGGCAGCCGGGAAACTCCAGCGACGGCTCATCGTGAGCCGCCGCTGGCGGGGCGGTGGTGACGTGAGGCTCAGGCATGGTACGACGGTAGCACATTCAGACCGTTCATTCCAGGATCGATTGCTCCGTCCCTTGCGAGGCCGATCGCGTGCGAGCGCTGAGCAGGCGCGCTCGTTCAACCCGCCGGTGTCAAAAATGCTCAGCGAGCCCCGGAAGACGCCACGTTCCTGACTACACAACTGCGGGCGCCGTTCTGATACTATCGCGCCGATATGGCGGTTGATGTATTGGCGGTGTGCGCGCATCCCGACGATGCCGAACTGGGGTGCGCCGGCCTCTTGCTGCGCTGCAAGGCGGCCGGGGCGCGCATCGGCGTGGTGGACCTGACCCGCGGCGAACTGGGCACGCGCGGCAACGCGGCGTTGCGGGACGAGGAGCGTTCCCGCGCCACCGCCATCCTGGGGCTGGACGTACGGCGGGACCTGGACCTGCCGGACGGCTTCGTCGAGCGCACCGTCGAGTATCGCACGCGGCTGGTGGAGGTGATCCGCAGCGAGCAGCCGCGCATGCTGGTGGGCCCCTACTGGGAGGATCACCATCCCGATCACGTCAACACCAGCCTGCTGATGAAGGACGCCTGGTGGTTCGCCGGCGTGGCCAAGCACCCCGGAGGCCCGCATGCCCACCGCCCGGAGGCGATGCTGTTCCAACTGTCACGCTACGTCGCGCGCCCTTCGCTGATCGTGGACATCAGCGAGCAGTTCGCCACCAAGGCGCGCGCGGTGGCCTGCTACGCCTCGCAACTGCACCGCGCGGCGCCGACGGATGGCACCACCGACGGAGACGCCACGGCAGCGGACGCAGAGCCGGAGACCTACCTGTCCCGGTCCGACTTCCTGGCCGCCTGGGAGGGCCGCCACCGCTACTACGGGCGCATGATCGGCGCCGAGTTCGGGGAGGCCTACCTGATGCGCAACCCGGTGCCGATCACCGACCCGATGACCCTGCTAGCCGGCCGGCCCGGTGTGATGTAGATGGCTTCGATGAACGGTAGTGCGCCGACACCTTCGCCGCCGGTGGCCCTGGTTACCGGCGGCAGCCGCGGCCTCGGCGCCGGGGTGGCGCTCTCGCTGGCGGCGGCCGGCTACTCGGTGGCGATCGGCTACCGTAGCGACGCCGGAGCGGCGGACGCCACCGCGGCGGCGTGCCGCGAGCGGGCTCGGTGTGACCGGCAGCGCTTCCATCCGGCAAAAGCGGACGTCGCGGTGACGGCAGACCGCGAACGCCTGCTCGCCGCCACCCTGGAGAGGTTCGGCAGCGTGGAGGTGCTGGTGAACAACGCCGGCATCGCGCCGCGGCAGCGCGCCGACCTGCTGGAGGCGAGCGAGGAGTCGTTCGCCGAGGTGCTGGCCACCAACCTCACCGGCCCCTACTTCCTTACCCAGGCGGTCGCCCGCCACTGGCTCTCCCAGCCGGCGGAGGCGGCCCGGCGGCGGGCGGTGATATTCGTCAATTCCATCTCCGCCGCCTACGCCTCGGTGAGCCGCGGCGAGTACTGCGTGTCCAAGGCGGGGCTGGCGATGGCGCGCGAGCTGTTCGCGGTGCGCCTGGCCGAAGCCGGCATCGGTGTCTACGAGGTGCGCCCCGGACTGATGGAGACCGACATGACGCGCGCCGTCAAGGCAAAGTACGACGCCCTGATCGCCGAGGGACTGGTGCCGCAGGGCCGCTGGGGCACGCCCGAGGACGTGGGCCGCGCGGTGGCGGCGCTGGTCAGTGGCGACTTCGACTTCTCCCAGGGTACGGTAGTGGATGTGGACGGCGGCTTCAGCCTGCTGCGCCTGTGAGCAGCCGTGGTCACTCCGCGGTCCGGATAGCCAACTGACCGAGGTTTCACTTGTGCAAGACTTGCGACCAACGACGCAATGGAATCGCCGCCTGGCCGGCATGTTCGGCCACCGCGGACGGACGAGACCGGCCCGAAGATCCACCGGCAGGATACCGATTCGGGACGCCGGCACCCTTGGTACCGCGCGATGAAAGTTGACACCGCACTGCAACCGCGCGACCTCGGCACCGCCGTCGAGTCAGTGTTCGCCCTGGCCAGTGGCAAGATCCGCGACCTGGACGCGAGCTGGGATCCGGCGCGCGGCGCACCGGTGTTCACGGTCGAGGGCAAGTACACCACGCGCGGCTGGACCGAGTGGACGCAGGGTTTCCAGTACGGGGCGGCGCTGCTCACCTTCGACGCCACCGGCGACGAGGGCCTGCTGGAGTTGGGCCGCGCCGGCATGCGCCGCGTGATGCCGGCCCACCTCACCCACGTCGGCGTGCACGACCACGGCTTCAACACCATGAGCACCTACGGCAACCTGCTGCGCCTGGCCCGCGAAGGGCGCTGGCCGGCCACCCCCGGCGACCTCGAGCACCTGCAGTTGGCGATCCGCGTATCCGGCGCCGTGCAGGCCGCGCGCTGGACCCCGCTGCCCGGCGGCCTGGGCTACATCTGCTCCTTCAATGGCCCGCAGTCGCTGTTCATCGACACCATCCGCTCGCTGCGCGTGCTGGCCGCCGCGCACGAGCTAGGCCAGGTGTTGATGGGCGAACGCGACCGCCGCATCTCCCTGCTGCGGCGCCTGCTGCAGCACCTGGAAACCACCCTGCGCTACAACGTGTTCTTCGGCGCCGGCCGCGACCACTACGACGTGCCGGGCCGGGTGGTGCACGAGGCGCTGTTCAACGTCAACGACGGCTCTTACCGCTGCCCGAGCACGCAACAGGGCTACTCGCCGTTCTCGACCTGGACCCGCGGCCTGGCGTGGGCGATCCTGGGCTGTGCGGAGATGCTGGAGTACCTCGCCGAGGTACCGGCGGAGGCGGTCGAGGAGGCCGCCGTCCCCGGACTGGCCGCCCACGCCGAAGCGGTGCAGCGGGTGGGCGCCGCGGCGGCCGCCACCGCCGGGTTCTACCTCGCCAACAGTGCCGCCGACGGCATCCCCTACTGGGACACCGGCGCCCCCGGCCTGGCCGCCCTGGGCGACTGGCGCGCCGCACCCTCCGACCCGTTCAACGACCACGAGCCGGTCGACAGTTCCGCCGCCGCCATCGCCGCCCAGGGCCTGCTGCGCCTCGCCGGGCTGCCTGAAGCGGTCCGCCCGCCCGGCGCCGGCCGCCTGCTGGCCGCCGGCCTCACCGTCGCCCGCACCCTGTTCGCGGCGCCCTACCTGGCCACCGACCCGGCGCACCAGGGCCTGCTGCTGCACACCATCTACCACCGCCCCAACGGCTGGGACCACGTCCCCGAAGGCCGCCGCATCCCGTGCGGCGAGTCATGCCAGTGGGGCGACTACCACGCCCTGGAGCTGGCCCTGCTGATCCGCCGCCTCGCCGCCGGCCGCACCCTCCCCTGGCGGGCGGCATAGCAGCCGGTAACGGTGTGCGGCGGGTCAGTCTGCCCGCGGCAACCGAGGCAGGTAGTCGAAGTGGCTGTCACGCGTGAACAGCGACAATTCGTGCTGCGCCGCGAGTGCGGCGATCCACTGCACAATGTCCCGTAAGGCCGTCACCTACCACCCCCTGAGGTATCCACTTGGCCTGACCCGTGTGGTAGGCATTGTTTGACTGTCTCATGCCTCGCTTGGGGTTCGGATCGATGATAACGCGCCACGACGACAGGCAGCGCAGTAACCGGTTGGCGGTGACGTTCGGTGACCTCCGGTGACCTGACCGCCGAGTCGTTGACAGGCGCGCCGCGCCTATGCTAGCGTGCCTCACATGGGGTTCGACGGATGGTCATGAAGGGTCACGATGACAGGCACCGCAGTGACCGGTTTGTGGCCTTCCGCATCCTCCTACGGCGTCGGCACCCCAAAGTAATTCCTTTCGCGGCTCGATACCCGGCCCGCACGTACCCCGGTCAACGCTTCACCCCCGCCCTAGCGGGCGACGGCGCATGAATCGGAGCCGCCGTGGGTCGCTAGCCCTTCGACGTATGCCTCTTCCACTCACGACACCTTTCCGGTTTGTGCCGGCGCACAGGAGGTGAAGATGATACTGAAAGAACCGCACGCGCGCGCGGCGTGAGCCCGGGTGATCCCGCCGACTCACACGCCGCGCGCTGTCAGTGTATTTGGCTCTGACTGGCCGTCCGTGTAGCGGGCGCGAGAGTAGCCAGGGAGCGCCAATCCGCTACGCAATACTCTCGAAGTAACATTCAAGGAGAAACGATGAAGGTATTCATTGCAAGGACCTTCGCGGTTGCGTTGGTCCTGATTCTGAGCGCAACCGGCCTCTGGGCTGGCGCTGGCACGGAAGAGGCGCCGGCAGCGGCGATGGAGAAGGAAATCGTGACCGACCCCACCACCGGCAAGATGGTGACGGCGCCACAGTACGGCGGGACATTGACCTTTCCGTATGCCTTGATAGGCGAAACTACCGACCCCTTTTTTACTGGCGGCTATGCGGGCATGCTCATAGGCGGTGTCAATCAGAATCTCGCCGTCCCGAACTGGGGTCTGGACAGGAACGAATTCGCCTTTAATGGGCCTAACGTCCCTCTGTTTACTTGGACAGAGGAGCTGGCGGAAAGCTGGGAGCAACCCGACCCGCTGACCTATATCATCAACGTCCGCCAGGGCGTTCACTACGCCCTTGATCCAGACAGTGAGGCCAGCCGCCTGGTAGGTGGTCGAGAGCTAACTGCCGATGATGTCGTATTTAACTTTCACCGTCAGTTGGTGATGGGCGATTTCACCGAACCTCCTCAAGAGACCAAACAAGCTTCCTTTCTGCCATGGGAATCGATAGAGGCCACCGACAAATACACGGTTGTTATGAAGTTGACGGAGCCAAACCTCAATGCGCTGCAGCTTATCATCACCGAAGTTGGGTTCTGGATATTGCCCCCCGAGGTAATCGAGAAATACGGCGACTATACGGACTGGAAGAACGTGGTCGGCACCGGGCCCATGATGCTGACCGACTACGTCGAAGGCGTCTCCAAAACCTGGACCAAGAATCCTGACTACTGGGGCTACGACGAAAAATACCCGGAGAACCGCTTGCCGTATCTTGACAAGTTAGTGGGCCTGTATATGGCAGAAGAAGCGACCCGTCTATCGGCACTGCGCTCGGGCAAGATTGATATGACACGCCTCTCTGGTGCTGAGATACAATCCATCGACGTGGTAAAGAGCCTCCAGCGGACCAATCCCGAACTCGAGGTATGGCCATTTTACCAGCGCTCGTTGGATGCCATCATACTGAACATTCGCAAGCCGCCCTTTGACGACATCAGAGTACGCCACGCACTGCAGATGGCACTGGACCAGGAGACGATTAACGATACCTACTTTGGCGGTTTCGCCGACTGGCACCCTCCTCGCTACATTGGCACCAAGGGGTATTACAACGAATGGGAAGAGTGGCCCGCAGAGCTCAAGGGATACTACACCTACGACCCGGAAGGTGCCGAGAGGCTCCTTGATGAGGCAGGATATCCGCGCGACGCGGACGGCGTCCGATTCAAGTTCGAACATCTGCACCGCGACGTCGGAGATTTGGGCTATGTAGAAATAGTCGCCGGCTACTGGGCTGATATTGGCGTTGATGCATCGATCAGGGTTACCGACTGGGCGACTATAGCCGCTGCCAAGACAGAACATGACTATGAGTCGATTTATGGCTACATGGCCATAGAGTCCCCGGGCTGGGCCATGGGACATTATGGCGCGGATCTCCTTTGGCGAAGGGCACACCTGGGGGCCGGAGTCGAGAACCCTGTGCTGGCCGCCGCCCACGCTGCCTATCACGGTGCCACTAGCGTCGATGAGCAGATAAAGGCGGCAAAAGAGTTTGGTATGGAAGCAATAAAGCAGCACTTTCAGATATGGGGTCCTCTGGCTCCAAGGTATCAGCACAGCCATCCGTGGGTGAAAGGTTTTAACGGTGAAACCTTGAACACAGTCATGCATGAGCAAAGCGTCCTCGTCCGCCTTTGGATTGATAGTGAGCTGAAGGAATCCATGGGTTATTAGAGGGGTTCACTCCCTGTGGCGTAGCTTGGGGAAAAAGGGAGCTGGGGGGTCAAACCGCCCGGCTCCCTTACCCCTGGAGAGGGCAATGAGATTGCCCCGCCCCGATAGATCGGGGCTCGCAATGACGGGGAGGAGTGTGCCATGAGAGCCTACATCATCAGGCGGTTATTGCTCTTGATCCCCACCGTGTTTCTATTGAGTATCATAGTCTTTCTCTCGGTCCGCTTCATTCCCGGCGATGTAATAGACGTAATGTCGGGTAGGTCGTTAACATCTACAGCTTCGGCGGCTGGCGGCAAGATGGACCGTGCAGCTATTGAGCATTTTCTGGGATTAGACCTGCCTGTCCACGTGCAGTATGGACGCTGGATAGGAAATATCTTCCTGCACGGCACCCTTGGCCAATCACTGATGGGCGGTGGTTACAACATAGAGGATAGGATATTTGATAGATTGCCGGTAACCGTTGAGCTTGGCGTCCTGGCAATCGTAATCGGGCTTATGATAGCCCTGCCCGTCGGCATCTACTCAGCGATTCGCCAGGATACCGCCGCCGACTACGTGGGACGCTCGTTCGCCATCCTCGGCCTGGCAACGCCTAACTTCTGGCTGGGAATGATGGTCATGATATACCCGGCAATCTGGTGGGGCTGGTCGCCACCGATGACGTGGGTTCCTTTCACCGAAGACCCGCTCGGGAATCTCGGGGTGTTCATCATTCCCAGCCTGATTCTGGGGACGGCCATGTCTGCGGCCACCATGCGGATGACGCGCACCGTGATGCTGGAGGTGCTCAGGCAGGACTATGTCAGGACGGCCTGGTCAAAGGGTCTGAAGGAGAGGGTCGTTGTCATGAGACACACCATCAAGAACACCCTCATCCCGGTAGTTACCCTGGTGGGCCTGCAGTTGCCTCTGCTGGTAGGTGGCTCCGTTATCATGGAGAACATATTCAACCTGCCGGGGTTGGGTGGCCTCATACTGGATTCACTCAAAAACCGAGACTACCCGGTGGTCTCCGGAATAAACCTGTTTTTCGGCACCGCGGTTATGGGGGCCAATCTAATGATAGACCTGCTTTATCCTTATTTAGACCCCAGGGTCCGTTATAGGTAAAGGGGGAAAATCACGAGTATGAGTAATGTCAGAGGGATACCATCACCAGTAAGTGAGCCAAAGAGACGTACCGGGCTGGCTGATTTCTTTAGCAGGCTGTGGACGGAGAAGCCACTGGGTACTGCCAGCGGGATTATCATATTGCTCTTGATTCTGGTGGCTATCTTTGCCGATGCTCTGGCTCCTTATCCATATGATAAAATAAACCTGGTAGACAGGATGCAGGGCTCATCAGCCCAGTATCTGCTGGGTACCGACCACGTAGGGCGAGACTTCTTGAGCCGCCTTATCCACGGTGCTCGTCTTTCGATAGTTGTCGGTATGGCGGCGACCAGTCTCAATGTCGTGGTGGCTGTCCTGATAGGCGGCATCTCAGGATTCCTTGGTGGTAAATTGGACCTGGCTGTGCAGAGATTTGTCGACGCCTGGATGGCTTTCCCGGGACTGCTCCTGTTGTTAACCGTAATGTCCATAGTGGGGCAGGGTCTGTTACAGATGATAGTCGTCCTGGGGATAACCGGTGGCATCGTTGGCTCAAGAGTAGTCAGAGGCGCCGTTATTGGTGTAAAAGAGAATGTGTATTTTCAGGCGGCGGAGGTGATTGGCAGCTCAAAATGGAGAACACTCATCCGACATGTCCTGCCCAATATCATGGCTGTCGCAATCATCATATTCAGCATCAACATCGGGGGGGTGATTATCAGTGAGGCCTCTCTGAGCTTCCTCGGATTCGGCCTGCCATTGGACATTCCTAGCTGGGGCGGTATGCTCAGCCGGGAAGGACGTCTCTACATGGAGATGGCGCCATGGCTGGGTCTCTGGCCGGGTCTTTGCCTGACTATTGTCATTTACAGTCTAAACATGTTCGGCGACGCCCTGCGGGACCTCCTCGACCCGAGGCTGAGGGGCGGTGGTAGTCTCGGCGCCGGAGCCGTCGGGTCGGTCTAAGGAGAGCGCGCCTGCGGCGGCCTGGGAGCCACGCGCCTGCTGTGGGCCGTGCACCCCACCGAGCTGATCCTGGTGCTGGGCGTCTCGGGCGGCGTGGTGACCTCGCGGCTGGTCTGGGGCGCGGTGATCACGGTCAAGGAGCACGACTACCTGCAGGCGGCCACGGCCACCGGCAGCACCCGGATGGGAGCACTGGTGCGCCACGTGCTGCCCAACGTGGCGGCGCCGATCATCGTGGTGTTCAGCATCAACATCGGCGCCGTGATCGACGCGCTCAGGGAACTGCTCGATCCGAGGTTGCACGGCGGCGCGGTTGCGTAGGCCGGCTGCACGCAGGTCAGGTCAACAGCAGCGGCCCGTCGTCTGTCGACCAGTTCAGTTGTTCGGCCCTGTCCTGGCGTTCGCCCGGTAGAAGGCCGCTCTGCCCACGCCGCCACGCTCCACGAGCCCGGCATCCCGCAGCGCTCGGAGTTCGCGCAGCGCCGTATCGCCGCTGACCGCCAGGAAGGTCGCCGCCTCTACCTTGGTCGTGCGCGGACGTTCGGCGACGAACTGATACAGTCTGCTCTGACGGGCCGACAGAGGCGACTCGGTGTCCAGCCGCGGCCGAAAGGTGACCACGAAGAAGTTGGATGCCGAAACCTCCATCGGAGGGTTGCCGTTCTCCTCCAGCGCCCGCCTGATCCTCGGGATGCCGCTGCCGATGCGTTCCACGTAGCGGGCGCGGAACAGGAGATCGGCCACCAGACGATTGCGGCGCACACTGCGCTTGCCCAGGTCTGCCAGCGACAGCCCACTGAACAGGCCGCCGGGGTTCTCGACTTCCAACCGGTCCGCGAAGATGCTGACAAAGACGTGCGCGGCATCGTAGTGGTAGTCGCGATGCATGACCGCGTTGGTGATCGCCTCCCGGATGGCGACCGGCGGGTACTCGTACACCTCGCGGCGTTGCGGGCGAGCGTCCACGAGGTAGGCGGTGCGGATGTTCCTGGTGGTAAAGGCTATCGCACCTTCGATGAGCTCGGGCGGACTGCCGGTTATCTCCTGCCGATCCAGCACGTTGAGCCGCTCGGTTCCCGCGAAGCGCACGCAGCTAATGTGGCTCTCCTTCACGTAGCGTTGTGGATCCCGTGCGAAGAACAGGACGCCGCCTTGCCGGAGAGAGATGCCCTCAGCCGCTGGTACCGCCGCGTCGAGACTCGCGAGCAGGTCTTCCGGACGCGCCTGGATGCGGATTTCCGCGGCTTGCAGGTAGGCACGGTAGCGGTTCTGGTCGAAGTCCCGCGGGTAGCGAAAATGCCGGTTGACGCTCTCGTCGAAATGGTAGTCGCCGGCCTGCAGCACCAGTCGCCGTATCTCGGCGGTGCTGAGCTTCTGCGTCGTCGCACCCTGCCTCAGGTAGAAGCCTTCCTTGCAGCGATACGGTTTCTGTGCCCCCTCAGCCACCACCACTTCCAGCACGCCGCGGCCAGGGTTGGCTACCTCGACCTGAACCGAAGGGTCGCAGTTGCGGGCGATGGCCTGTATCTCGCTGCGAATGCGGTTGGAGGTGTCGACGCCAACCACCTCGCCGTCATCGTCGACGCCGAGTAGAACCGTGCCGCCCGCGGAGTTCGCGAATGCGACGATCTCACGGTCGAGCCGGGACAGCGACTGTCTGAATTCAAGGCGCTGCCCTTCCCCATCGGCCAGGAGGAGGGCGAGACGGCCTGCCGGGTCGATCATCTGAGCCAATGTACCGAAGCAGATCCAAGACGTACAGTGTTTGCGGCGCAACTGCGGCGCAACTGCGGCGCATTGCTGTCTAAGACGGCCGCTCAGCTCGATCGACAACGCGCCGTTGACAGACGCTGCTTGTCATGCGAACGGTGTAGCCGTACGCTTGTGGCGTGATCCTTCGCTCCGTCCGGCACCGAGGGTTGCGTCGCCTGATCGAGGACGACAACCCCAGGTTTCTGGGTCAGAACCTTGTCGACCGGGTGCGAAAGATCCTGGCCGTGCTCATCCTGGCTGAAGACATCAACCAGTTCGTCGCCACGGCACCGCGTGGCTGGCATGTTCACCGACTCTCCGGTGACCGAAAGGACGACTGGAGCGTTCGGTCTCCGGCAATTGGCGGATCACGTTTACGGCAGAGGACGGCACAATCGACGGCTTGAACCTGGAGGATTACCACTGATGGCTAGCGACGGTATCAACGTGAACATGACCCCGCCGCATCCGGGGGATTTCATCCGTACGGAGGTCATCGAAGAGCTTGGACTGAACGTTTCGAAGGCAGCCCTGATTCTCGGTGTCCGTCGGGCGACACTGTCGGCCCTGCTCAATGGCAACGCCTCGCTCTCGCCGGAAATGGCGCTGCGCATCGAGAAGGCGTTCGATGTCAGCATGGACGTGCTCCTGAAGATGCAGGCATGGCACGACGCCGCCCGGATGCGCGCACGTGCAAGCGAGATCGCGGTCAGGCGCTACGAGTCAGCCTGATAAGGAGCGGATAATTCGCACGCCCAGTGCCGGCAACGCGGGGTGCAGGCGTATCTGAACACCAAAGAACGCGTGGTTGACAGACTGCGACGGGCGGTGCATCGTGGCTTACTCGGGGTCCTGGACTCGTGCAAACGATGCGTGACCATAACACTCAGCGCTACCACCAGTTGACGCAACCAGTACCCCCGTCCGGTCCGCGTACGAGGGGGTGCACGTGAAGAGGTAATCCATCCCGCGGCCCGCGATCGACGCCGTGGTCAACTCGAAGCTGTCGCCCTCGTCGGAATCGCCTGCGCCGCACACGCGCGGACCGGCACACACGCCACGGGAACAGGCGAGGGAGCGGCACTTGAAGTGCGTGTTCTCGAAAACAGAGGAGATCAATTCATGAACCTTGTCACGTTCAGAACGTGCCTCGCCGTGCTGGCGAGCTTGGCCATTGCCGCAACCGGCGCCTGGGCCGGCGGCGAAGAGGAGCAGCCGGCCGCGGCGATGGAGAAGGAAATGGTGACCGACCCCACCACCGGCAAGGCGGTGACCGCGCCAGAGTACGGCGGGACATTGACCTATCCGTATGTCTTAATTGGCGAAACTACCGACCCCTTTGTTACTGGCCCCTATGCGGGCATGCTCATAGCCGGTGTCAATGAGAATCTCGCCGTCCCCAACTGGGCACTAGATAGGAAAGAATTCGCCTTCAATGGGCCTTACTTCCCTCTGTTTACTTGGACAGGGCAGCTGGCGGAAAGCTGGGAAACGCCCGACGACACAACGATCGTTTTCAACATCCGCAAGGGCGTTTACTGGCATAATAAGCCACCGATGAACGGTCGGGAGCTCACTGCCAACGATGTCGTATATAGCCATCAGCGTATGTTGAGTCTGGGCGATTTCACCGAACCTCCTTTCCTAGCCAGGCCAGTTTACGAATTGCCATGGGAATCGGTAGAGGCCACCGACAAATACACGGTTGTTATGAAGTTGAAGGAGCCAAAACTCGATGCGCTAGAGGGTATCATCACGACACCTGACTTCTGGATATTGCCTCCCGAGGTAATCGAGAAATACGGAGACTATACGGACTGGAAGAACGTGGTCGGCACCGGGCCCGTTATGCTGACCGACTACGTCGAAGGCGTCTCCAAAACCTGGACCAAGAATCCTGACTACTGGGGCTACGACGAAAAATTCCCGGAGAACCGCTTGCCCTATATTGACAAGTTAGTGGGCCTGTATATGGCAGAAGAAGCGACCCGTCTATCGGCACTGCGCTCGGGTAAGATTGATATGACACGCCTCTCTGGTGCTGAGATAAAATCCGTCGATGTAGTACAGAGCCTCCAGCGGACCAACCCCGAACTCGCGATATGGCCATTTTACCTGCGGGCGGATGGCATCATACTGAACATTCGCAAGTCGCCCTTTGACGACATCAGAGTACGCCGCGCACTGCAGATGGCACTGGACCTGGAGACGGTTAACGATACCTACTATGGCGGTTTCGCCCAGTGGCAACAACCTCGCTACATTGGCGCCAAGGGGTATTACACCCCATTTGAAGAGTGGCCCGCAGAGCTCAAGCAATACTACACCTACGACCCGGAAGGTGCTGAGAGGCTCCTTGATGAGGCAGGATATCCGCGCGGCGCGGACGGCGTCCGATTCAAGTTCGAACACATGCACCGTGACATCGCAGATTTGGGCTATGTAGAAATAGTCGCCGGCTACTGGGCTGATATTGGCGTTGATGCAGCGATTAGTGTTACGGACTGGGCGACTTTAGCCGCTGCTAAGTCAGAACATAACTATGAGTCGATTTATGGCTACATGGCCTGGGGGAACCTGACTTTCGGCATGGGAATGTATGGCGCGGACCTCCTTTGGCGAAGGGCAAGCGTGGGGGCCGGAGTCGAGAACCCTGTGCTGGCCGCCGCCCAAGCTGCCTTTTTCGGTGCCACTAGCATCGATGAGCAGATGAAGGCGGCAAGAGAGTTTGGTATGGAAGCAATAAAGCAGCACTTTCAGATGTGGGCTCCTCTGGCTCCATTGTATCAGCACAGCCATCCGTGGGTCGTAGGTTTTAACGGTGAAACCATGCACTCAGTCTACCATGAGCAAAGCGTCCTCGTCCGCCTTTGGATTGATAGTGAGCTGAAGGAATCCATGGGTTATTAGCGGGGTTCACTCCCTGTGGCGTAGCTTAGGGAAAGAGGGAGCTGGGGGTTCAAACCTCCCGGCTCCCATACCCCTAAAGAGGGCAATGATTGCCACGCCCCGATAAATCGGGGCTCGCAATGACAAGGGGGGGGGGGGGTGTGACATGAGAGCCTACATCATCAGGCGGTTATTGCTGATAATCCCCACCGTGTTTCTATTGAGTATCATAGTCTTTCTCTCGGTCCGCTTCATCCCCGGCGATGTAATAGACGTAATAGTGGGTAGGATAGAAACTTCTTATGCCACCGTTGACCATGAAGCTATTGAGCGTAGGCTGGGATTAGACGTGCCTGTCCACGTGCAGTATGGACGCTGGACAGGAGTGTTGCCGACCCCTGACTGGGTTACCGGTGAGTCCCACTTCAACGGTATCCTCCAGGGCACCCTTGGCGAATCACTGCTTGGTGATTTTGCGGTAGAGGAGAGGATATTAGACAGATTGCCGGTAACCGTTGAGCTTGGCGTCCTGGCAATTGTAATCGGGCTTGTGATTGCCCTGCCCGTCGGCATCTACTCGGCGATTCGCCAGGATACGGCCGCCGACTACCTTGGGCGCTCGTTCGCCATCCTCGGCCTGGCAACGCCTAACTTTTGGCTGGGAATGATGGTCATGATATACCCGGCAATCTGGTGGGGCTGGTCGCCACCGATGACGTGGGTTCCTTTCACCGAAGACCCGCTCGGGAATCTCGCGGTGTTCATCATTCCCAGCCTGATTCTGGGGACGGCCATGTCTGCGGCCACCATGCGGATGACGCGCACCGTGATGCTGGAGGTGCTCAGGCAGGACTATGTCAGGACGGCCTGGTCAAAGGGTCTGAAGGAGAGGGTCGTTGTCATAAGACACACCATCAAGAACGCCCTCATCCCGGTAGTTACCCTGGTAGGCCTGCAGTTGCCTCTGCTGGTAGGTGGCTCCGTTATCATGGAGAACATATTCAACCTGCCGGGGTTGGGTCGCCTCATACTGGATTCACTCAAGAACAGAGACTACCCGGTGGTCTCCGGAATAAACCTGTTTTTCGGCGCCGCGGTTATGGGGGCCAATCTAATGATAGACCTGCTTTATCCTTATTTAGACCCCAGGGTCCGTTATAGGTAAAGGGGAAAAATCACGAGTATGAGTAATGTCACAGGGATACCATCACCAGTAAGTGAGCCATAGAGACGTACCGGGCTGGCTGATTTCTTTTCCAGGCTGTGGCGGGAGAAGCCACTGGGTGCTGCCAGCGGGATTATCATATTACTCGTGATTCTGTGGCGGAGGTGATTGGCAGCTCAAAATGGAGAACATCATTGTCATTTACAGTCTGAACATGTTCGGCGACGCCCTGCGGGACCTCCTCGACCCGATGCTGAGGGGCGGTGGTAGTCTCGGCGCCGGAGCCGCCGGGTCGGTCTAAGGAGAGCGCGCCTCGACGGATCGATGATGACGCGCCATGACGACAGTCAGCGCAGTGACCGGTTGGCGGTGACGTTCGGTGACCGCCGAGTCGTTGACATGCGCGCCGCGCCTATGCTAGCGTATCTTGCTTGGGGCGACGGATGCCGATGAAGCGCCATGATGACAGGCAGCGCAGTGACCGGTTAGTTGTGACGCAGCCAGTGCACCCCCCCTCATTACGAACCGAGAAACAACTAACCGCTCCGGCTGATCGCCCCGTACGCGCCTCCGCGCACCCCGTCCCCTCCACTACCGCCGCATCTGTACGTGGCGCCGGCTCGGCCATCGCTGAACCACACCCGAAACAGACAACTTCCGTCTTGTCCAACTCACGAAAAGAGGAGGTCAAGATGATACTCAAAGAGCCGTGGGCGCGCGCGGCGTGAGCCCGGGTGAACCCGGCTGAGTCACACGCCGCGCGCTTTCCGAGAATTTGACTCAGACTGGCCGCCTGCGTTGCTCGTGGCCAGGGAGCGGAAATCCGCTCCGCAATACTCTCGAAATAACATTCTAAGGAAGAAACGATGAAGATATGTTTCACAAGGACCTTCGCGATTGCGATGGTCCTGATTCTGAGCGCGACCGGCCTCTGGGCCACTGGCGCAGAAGAGGCGCCGGCAGCCGCTGCCGACAAGAATTATGTGACCGACCCCGCCACCGGCAAGGTGGTGACCGCGCCCGAGTATGGCGCGACATTAACCTATCCCGACCTGTCAAAGGCCGAGACTACTGACCCCTTTATTACTGGCCACCCTGCGACCCGTTTCATTGGTAGCGTTAATGAGAAGCTCGCCTGGGGGGACTGGTCAATAGATAGGGACCTGTGGGACTTTACAACCAATTTCAGCTATCCCACTGTTGCCACTACAGGGGGTCTGGCGGAAAGCTGGGAGCAGCCCGACGACACGACGATCGTCGTCCACGTCCGCCCGGGCGTTCACTGGCATGATAAGCCACCGATGAACGGTCGGGAGCTAACTGCCGATGATGTCGTGTATACCTTTCAGCGTAATACCGTTCAGGGCGACTTCACCGAACGTCCCCTCAAGACTTACGAGTTGATCAACCTGCCATGGGAATCGATAGAGGCCACCGACAAGTATACGGTTGTCTTCAAGCTGAAGGAGCCATATCTCGGTGCGCTGAAGGCCATCCTCAGCGACATACAGGGTTGGATATTACCCCCCGAGGTAATTGAGCAATACGGCGACTATGCGGATTGGAGGAACGTGGTCGGCACCGGGTCCATTATGCTGACTGACTATGTCGAAGGCGTCTCTATTACCTGGGACAAGAATCCTGACTACTGGGGCTACGACCCAAAATACCCGGAGAACCGCTTGCCCTATATTGATCAGTTAAGGCTCCTGTACATGCCAGAAGAATCAACACGTCTATCGGCACTACGCACGGGTCAGATTGATATGATACATGCCGGCACGGCGGCGGTAAATACCCTCGACGTGGTAAAGAGCCTGCAGCGGACCAACCCCGAAGTTCAGGTGACCGGTTATTTCATGCGAGCGGTTGGGAGTTTCGGTCTGAACGTACACAAGCCGCCCTTTGACGACGTCAGGGTTCGCCACGCACTGCAGATGGCGCTGGACCTCGAGACGATCAACGATACCTACTTTGGCGGTTACGCAAAGTGGGAACCCATGGGGATGATAGGGTATGCCCTCCCGGAGTATTACACCCCATTTGAAGATTTTCCCGAAGAGGTCAAGCAATACTACAGGTATGACCCGGAAGGTGCCGAGAAGCTCCTTGATGCGGCTGGATATCCGCGCGGCGCGGACGGCGTTCGATTCAAGGTCAACTATGACCACGTCATCGCCGATGATTTAGGCTATGCAGAAATAGCTGTCGGCTACTGGGATGCGATTGGCGTTGATGTAGAGATCGATATGTATGACGGGCCTACTTGGTACAATCGTAGAAACGACGGTATTTATCACATGACCCTTGGCGACATGGGCTTTAATCTCAGCCCTTCAATGTTGATAGGCTGGTATCGTGGGGGTGGACATGTCCGCCATTACATGGGCGGCGATGTCGACACCCCTGAGATGACCGCCGCCTATGAAGCCTTTTTCGCCGCTACCACCGTTGAGGAGCAGCAGAGGGCATTTAAGGAGTTTGACATGGCCATAATAAAGCACCACAATCAGATATATAGTCCTATGCGTCCAAGGTATCAGGTGGCGCAGCCGTGGGTCAAAGGTTATAACGGAGAATGGGAGCTGGAAATTGCGGGAGAACGTAGCGTCCTCATCCACCTTTGGATTGACCAAGATCTAAAGGAAGAAATGGGATTCTGAGCAAGCCCATTGCCCTTGGGCGAGTGAAACTAAGGGCGCCGGGAGAACGGTTCCGACCGCGCTTCCCGGCGCCCTTTTTTGTCACGAAGAAATGAGAGCCTACATCATCCGGCGGCTGCTGCTGGTCATCCCCACGTTGTTCATTCTGAGCGTTTTGGTGTTCCTGTCGGTGCGCTTCATCCCAGGCGACGTCATCGGCGCCATGGCAAGCCGTATGTTGTCCGTGGGCGGCGCTGTTGACCGTGAAGCTCTTGAGCGCATGCTGGGATTGGACGTGCCTGTCTACGTACAGTATGGACGATGGATCGGAGATGTTTTGCTGCGCGGCACGCTCGGCGAGTCGCTACTTGGCGGTTGGCGCATCGAGGAGCGCATGCTGGGACGACTGCCGGTCACCGCCGAGCTCGGGCTGCTGGCCATCCTCATCGGACTGGTCATCGCGCTGCCGGTAGGCATCTACTCGGCGGTGCGCCAGTACACCGCCGCCGACTACGTGGGACGGTCGGTCGCCATCATGGGACTGGCGACACCCAACTTCTGGCTGGGAACGATGGTGATGATCTACCCGGCCATCTGGTGGGCGTGGGCGCCACCGATGGAGCTGATCCCGTTCGCCCAGGACCCGCTCGGCAACCTCGGCATGTTCCTCATCCCCAGCCTGATCCTGGGCACCTACCTGGCAGCCAGCACCATGCGCATGACGCGCACCATGATGCTGGAGGTGCTGCGCCAGGACTACATTCGCACCGCCTGGGCCAAGGGTCTGCTGGAGCGGTCGGTGATCCTGCGCCACGCCGTCAGGAACGCCATCATCCCGGTGGTGACGCTGGTGGGTATGCAGCTGCCGATCCTGGTGGGCGGCTCGGTCATCATCGAGAACATCTTCAACCTGCCGGGGCTGGGGCGGCTGATGCTGGACGCGCTTAATGACCGCGACTACCCGGTGGTGTCCGCGGTGAATCTGTTCTTCGCCACGGTGGTGGTGTTCGTCAACCTGCTGACCGATCTGCTGTACGCGTCGCTGGACCCGCGGATTCGCTACGAATGAGGCAATGAGGCAGTGAGGGAAGCCCGTGGGTGACGTATCACAACTGACGCCCGCCGGCGCCGAGCCGGCCGGCGTCTGCTGCGCCACGTGCTGCCCAACATCGCGGCGCCCATCATCATCATCTTCAGCATCAACGTCGGCGGGGTGATCATGGCGGAGGCGGCGCTGAGCTTTCTGGGCTTCGGACTGCCGCCGGACATTCCGAGCTGGGGCGGCATGCTCAGCCGCGAGGGGCGGAAGTACATGGAGATGGCGCCGCATCTGGCGTTGTGGCCGGGGCTGTGCCTGACCGTCGTCGTCTACAGCCTCAACATGTTCGGCGACGCGGTGCGCGACTTGCTCGACCCGCGGCTGCGCGGCCGCCTCGGCGCGGCCATAGGCCAGCTGACCCCGGGCTGACACGTCGGTGACACGCCCTGGCCATGGAGGCGTTGGACGCTCAGTTTTCGCAGCAGCAATTCAGCGTTCCGGGCGCGCCTCCGGAGTTGCCGACCGGCTCCCAGCCCACGACGTCCTGTCGCGGGCCGGGAGCTACATGCCACCCGTGGGGCCATGGAGGGTGCCTCGGGTGGAGGTCACGCTGCATAAGACGTGATACCGGGGGGGTGCCGGTCGGCGCTGTTGACAGGGTGGCCGCGCTCGCAAGAGAGTGCACCGTTAGGGGTTCGGCGAATGCAGATGATGCGCCCCGACGACCGCCAGCGCGGTGGCCGGTGATGTTCGGTGACGTCGGTGACGTCGGTGACGTCGGTGACGTCCGAGTCGTTGACAGGATGGCCGCGTCCATAGCAAGCTTGCCTCGCCTCGGCTTCGACGGATCGATGATGACGCGCCATGACGACAGTCAGCGCAGTGACCGGTTGGCGGTGACGTTCGGTGACCGCCGAGTCGTTGACAGGCGCGCCGCGCCTATGCTATCGTGCCTCACTTGGGGTTTCGACGGATGGTCATGAAGGGTCACGATGACAGGCAGCGCAGTGACCGGTTGGTTGTGGCGCAGCCAGTGCATCCTGCTACCCCCCCCCCCACTTTTTCGAACCGAGAAACAACTAACCGCTCCGGCTGATCGCCGCGCACGCGGCCCCGCGCACGCCGTCGCCTTCTCCACCGCCGTAGCTGTCGGTGGCGCCGGCTCGGTCGATCGCCAGACCGCCCGCACCCATCCCGTCGACTCAGGCGGTGCCGGATCCCCGCCTGCGACTAACTGCGCGCAAAACCCTCCGCCTGCGTTGGCGGCCATTCAGACTCACTGCTGCTCAGACCACCGCCACGCGTGGCGTTGTAACGCAGATCCCGACGTAGATCTAGAGAAGAGTTGGAGTAGGGATGACCATCGCTGATCACCCCCTCCACAGATCCCGGCGAGCGGGACTACCGCACCGGGCTCCTGCCTCAGGGATGACGCCAAGGCGGTGCAAGGGATAGGGATGGCACCCTCGGGGCGGTGGCAACCAGTGGTCAAGCAGGCGGCTCATCCGCTCCCAGGTAAGCCGGGTTTTCTGACTGCGCCGCCGCATCGACCGATACCAGAGCCGACCAACCCGGACGCGGAACAGGCGGAGTGCGCGGGAGTTCGTGGGCACCCCGTATTAACGCAGGTGCCCACTCACAACCGAGCGCAGCCAGCTTCCCACCTCCGGGACCGGATCGTGCAGGCGCCGCCGAAGCTCGGTCTTCACCAGCCAGCCGTGGTCGATGGCATCGAAGAACCCACGGATGTCCATGTCGAGCACCCAGGTCACCTTCCGTGTCAGCAGGCCCACATAGAGCGCGTCCAACGCATTGTGCTGGCTGCGCCCCGGTCGGAACCCGTAACTGAACCCGAGGAAGTCGGTCTCGTAGATGGTGTTCAGCACCTCGACTGTCGCACGCTGGACGATCTTGTCTTCCAGCGCCGTCACGCCGAGCGGTCGTTGCCGCCCGTCGCTCTTGGGGACGAACACCCTCCGCACCGGCTTCGCCCGGTACGCTCCTCGCTTGAGCCGTCCGGAGAGGTCCAGGAGGTTGCCCTCCAGGTCCCTTCCGTGCTGCCGCCACGTCACCCGGTCCACGCCCGGCGCGGCTTCCCGCCCCCGGCGGAAGTACGCCTCCCGGAGGATCGCGGGGTTGTCGACGTGGTGCATGAGCGCGGTGAACCGCAGCGTCCTATCCCGTCGCGCTGCTTGACGTATCCGCTCCAGCGCACTGTGCACGCCCTAGCAGCCGGTGGCGAAACTCCAGCTGCATTCGAGCGGCGAATGCATCCCGGCTGGCTGCGTTGCTCCTCGCTCACATATGGCCGATATGCTCGTTCGTCGCGCCTTGCCAGCCGGGCGCCTCGCCGCTCTCGGTGCGACGCCGGGTTCCGCCACGGGCTGCTAGTGCCGGCGCGGTGTCCGGGGCGCGCTTTGCTGGTGCGGATTCCCTTTGGCCAGGCCCCTTCCCTCCACCCGCTCCGCGGTTGGGGCGCTACCGGCCGGCGTGGCCGTAGGTGCTCCCTTGGCTGTGTCCGGCGTTTCCGCCTGCGTGCCCGTGTAGGGTTCACCATAGCCGCGCCGCCTGCGGCAGCTCCCGTCCTTGTTCGCGGGTTTCCCAGGTACCCCGAAGGGCGGCCGGCAGGCCGGGGGCCTGTCCGACTTCCCAGCGCCGTTCATCGTCGGCGTCCGTCCTTCGACTTCCCGACACGGCCTGCGGCGCCATCCGCCACCGGCGAAGCTGGGATCTCCCGGCTCCCGCGCAAGGTGTTTCCGTACGTGCCCGGGGTCTGTGACCGCGCAGGGTCCCGTGGCGCCTCGCGATATCGGCGTCCCGGGTGTGGCCTTCCGCATCCTCCTACGGCGTCGGCACCCCAAAGTAATCTCTTTCGCGGCTCGATACCCGGCCCGCACGTACCCCTGTCAACGCGTCACCCCCGCCCTCGCGGGCGACGGCGCATGACTCGGGGCCGCCGTGGGTCGCTAACCCTTCGACGTATGACTCTTCCATTCACAACACCTTGCCGGTTTGTGCCGGCGCACAGGAGGTTCGAATGATACTCAAAGAGCCGCACGTGCGCGCGGCGTGAGCCGGGGTGAACCCGGATGAGTCACACGCCGCGCGCTCTTAGTGAATTTGACTCAGACTGGCCGTCTGCGTTGCGGGCATGAGAGTAGCCAGGGAGCGGCAAGTCGCTCCGCAATACTCTCGAGAATCAAGATCCGGAGTTACGCATGAAGTTTGTAAAAATTAGAATGACCTTCGCGTTTGCGTTGGTCCTCGTAATGACCGCAACCGGCCTCTGGGCCGCTGGCGCAGAAGAGGAGCCGGCAGCCGCTGCCGACAAGAAGTATGTGACCGACCCCTCCACCGGCAAGGCGGTGGTGGCGCCAGAGTATGGCGGGACATTGACCTACGCCTCGCATAATATAGTTCCGCATACTGACGCCTATTTCCATCACCACCCGGGAGAACATGTCTCCAGTGTTGTAGAGAAGCTTACTATGCTGGACTGGGCAGCGCCCAGGGACGTATTCAACATTAGAACACATACTTCAACCGCGCCTCTGTCTCTCTATAAAGGGCACCTGGCGGAGAGTTGGGAAAAGCCCGACGACACAACATTTATCTTCCACATCCGCAAGGGCGTTCACTGGCATAATAAGCCACCGATGAACGGTCGGGAGCTGACTGCCGATGATGTGGTATATAACTATCACCGTATGACGGGTCTGGGCAGCGGCTTCACGGAACCCAGCCCCACTTGGACCGCAAATTTGTACCTGGTCGAATCGATAACGGCCACCGACAAATATACGGTCGTCTTCAAGCAGACGAAGGTAGACCCCACTGCGCTGTTTACTTTCACTCAACACATGAATTGGATATACCCCCCCGAGGTCATCAAGCAACACGGCGACATGAAGGATTGGAGGAACTTGGTTGGCACGGGGCCCTATGAGCTGACTGACTGGGTCGAGGGCAGCTCTGTCACCTGGACCAAGAATCCCGACTATTGGGGATTCGATGAAAAATACCCACAGAACCGCTTGCCCTACGTTGACAGTGTAACGAAGCTGATTATGCCAGACGCGGCAACACGGCTGGCGGCACTGCGCTCGGGAAAGGTTGATGCCCTGGGTATGCCTTTCGGCGACAGTCAATTAGGGTCTATCGACCAGGTAGATAGCCTCAAGCGGACCAATCCCGAAATCGTGCTGGAGCCGATGTCATATCGGTCGGAAACGTCTTGGGTTGTTAACCCGAATGTACCACCCTTTGACGACAACCGGGTGCGCCACGCACTGCAGATGGCACTGGACCTTGATTCAATTAACAATACCTACTGGAAGGGTTTTGCAGAAACGACACCTATGGGGTATTTGGGGAGTGGTTTGGTCGGGTATGTCACCCCGTTCGAAGATTGGCCTAAAGAGATCAAGCAATACTACAGGTATGACCCGGAAGGGGCTGAGAAGCTCCTGGATGAGGCTGGTTATCCCCGCGGCGCGGACGGCATTAGATTCAAGACCGTTCTGGATGTGAGCGTACCATGGCAGGTTGCAGCCTATCACGAATTAGCTGCCTCCTACTGGGATGCGATTGGCGTTGATGTAGAGATTGTGGAGAACGACGGCCCTACTGTCCGTGCGAAGCGAAAGGAAGGTACTTTTGAGATTCAGGCTTTTATTTCGGGGAACGACTGGGACCCCCTGGAGCAGATTAAGCAGTTTTACACTCCTGCTGCTTCACCGTATAATACTCCCAACGTAAAGGATCCGGCTTATGACGCCCTGGTTGCACCGGTCTTAGCCGCCGATACCATTGAGGAGCGGCAGAGGCTGATTAAACCGGTAGAAAAGTACATTAATGAACAGCACTGGTATATATGGGGTAGTCGAGTTCCACAGTTTCACGCGCTCCAGCCGTGGGTTATAGGTTACAACGGTGAAACCGGCCTGGGAGACATGGACCGTGTGGTCCTCCTTGCCCGCCTCTGGATTGATAGTGAGCTGAAGGAAGCAATGGGTCATTAGGGGTTTTGAGCAGCCGACAAGACTGCATTCCAGCCGGGGAAGGACCGGCCGTACCAATTGCCCGGTTCGGGTACGTAGTGATGCCACAGTTCGTGTTGGGTAACCGCACTATAGCTGCGTGGTGTATAAGGCCCTGCCGCTTTGTCAGGCACAGGACTGCAAGGTGGGGGCATCCAGAGGGTCGAGCGAGCACAGGAGCCTGAACATAAAGGAATGTCTGCAGCCCCGAAATATGACCCCCGGCGAACGATGCTGTCCGGGACCCTTTGGTGTGCCGAGCACGTAAGCCCTATTGCGAGGCCGACGCTCTTCGTGAAGAAACGGGTACATGCCGCGAAGAGACACTACGGGGTACCGGCGGGGTTAGGGGCGTATGCGTGCCAGCGCTTGAGCTTCGGCCCCGTCGGGAAGGTCCATCGGGGAAAGTGGGCATGGCCGCCAACCGGACTCGAGAAATTCGACCGTCCGGGATGAGAGGGGGGCTTCGCGGAAACGTGGACTATGGTGGAACTAGGATCCTGCCTCGCAATCGAAAGAGCTGGGTGGTTATGAATCTCTGCCTACGGCTGCGCGCGCCGCGATTCTACCCGGCCACCCCTTATGGCTGAGCTCAGGGAAAAAGGGAGCTGGGGAGGCTCAGGCTTCCCAGCTCCCGATTTTGATTAACCAACTGAACAGAGAATGGCGGGACTTGTATGACGAATTATGACGAATAGGGACGCCATTGCGAGGAGTCCCTTCTTACTGTCTTTGCGAGTCCTTCCCAGAAGGACGATGAAGTAATCTTGGAGGCGATGAGATTGCCGCGCTGCGCTCGCATTGACGGAGGAAAGGGGGCGACGAGATTGCCACGCCCTACCGTACTGTCATTGCGAGGAGCCTCAGCGACGAAGCAATCTGGTGGAGAAGCGACGGGATTGCCACGCCTTCGGCTTGTCCTGAACGAAGTTAAGGGGCTCGCAATGACAAGGAATACAGTGACATGAGAGCCTATATCATCAGGCGGTTATTGCTGATAATCCCCACCCTGTTTATATTGAGCACGCTGGTCTTTCTCTCGGTCCGCTTCATCCCGGGGGATGTAATAGACGTAATGTTGGAGAGGATGATGATGTGGGGTTTCGGGGGGGATCATGTTGACCGTGAAGTGCTTGAGCGTATGCTGGGTTTGGACGTGCCCGTCCACGTGCAGTATGGACGCTGGATAGGAGTGTTGCCGACCCCTGACTGGGTTACCGGTGAGTCCCACTTTAACGGTCTCCTCCAGGGCACCCTTGGCAACTCACTGCTTGGCGATTGGACGGTAGAGGAGAAGATAATAGGTAGATTGCCGGTAACCATTGAGCTCGGTGTCATGGCCATCGTAATCGGGCTCGTCATAGCCCTGCCGATCGGCATCTACTCGGCGATTCGCCAGGATACCGCCGCCGACTACGCAGGACGCTTCATCGCCATCATCGGGCTGGCCACGCCTAACTTCTGGCTGGCACTTATGGTCATGATCTACCCGGCAATCTGGTGGGGCTGGTCGCCACCGATGAGGTGGGTTCCTTTCACGGAAGACCCGCTGGGGAATCTCGGGGTGCTCATCATTCCCAGCCTGATTCTGGGGACGGCCACGGCTGCAGCCACCATGCGGATGACGCGCACTATGATGCTGGAGGTGCTCAGGCAGGACTATATCAGGACCGCCTGGTCCAAGGGACTCAACGAGAGGGTAGTTGTTATGAGACACGCCATCAAGAATGCCCTCACCCCGGTCGTAACCCTGATAGGCCTGCAGTTGCCTATCCTGGTAGGTGGCGCCGTTATCATGGAGAACA
This sequence comes from Spirochaetia bacterium, assembly GCA_965208575.1. Taxonomy (GTDB): domain Bacteria; phylum Spirochaetota; class Spirochaetia; order SZUA-6; family Bin103; genus Bin103. Next base: position 956,985 of record CBDBOV010000006.1, read on the forward strand.
TATTCAACCTGCCGGGGCTAGGTCGTCTCTTGCTGAAGGCACTCACTGATAGAGACTACCCGGTGGTCTCCGGAATAAACCTGTTTTTCGCCACCGCGGTTGTAGGAATAAATCTAATGATAGACATGATTTATCCTTATTTAGACCCCAGGGTACGCTATAGATAAAGGAAGAAAAACGGGAATATGAGTGACGCCACAGGGATAGCATCACCAGTAAGTGAGCCAAAGAGACGTGCCGGTCTGGCTGATTTCTTTATCAGGCTGTGGAGGGAGAAGCCGATGGGTACTGCCGGCGGGATTATCGTATTGCTCTTGATTCTGGCGGCTATCTTCGCCGATGTTCTGGCTCCTTATCCATATGATGAAATACACATGGCAGACAGGCTGACTGGCTCATCAGCCCGGTATCTGCTGGGTACCGACCAGTTGGGGCGAGACTTCTTGAGCCGCATTCTCTTCGGGGCTCGTATTTCGATAGTCGTCGGTCTGGCCGCGACCACTCTCAATGTTGTGGTCGCTACCCTGATAGGCGGCATTTCAGGATTCCTTGGTGGTAAATTGGACTTGGCTGTGCAGAGATTTGTCGATGCCTGGATGGCTTTCCCGGGACTGCTCCTGTTGTTAACCATAATGTCCCTGGTGGGGCGGGGTTTGCCACAGATGATAATGGTTCTGGGGATATCAGGAGGCATCGGTGGTTCAAGGGTAGTCAGAAGCGCCGTTATCGGTGTCAAAGAGAATGACTATTTTCAGGCCGCGGAGTCGATTGGTTCTTCAAAAAGGAGAACATTTATCCGACATGTCCTACCAAATATCATGGCTCCAGCAATCATCATATTCAGCATCAACATCGGGGGAGTGATTATGTCTGAGGCTTCCTTAAGCTTCCTCGGATTCGGTCTGCCAGTCGAGTTTCCTAGCTGGGGAGGTATGCTCAGCAGAGAAGGGCGTGGGTACATGGAGATGGCGCCATGGCTGGCTCTCTGGCCCGGTCTTTGCCTGACTGTTGTCGTTTACTGTCTCAACATGTTCGGCGACGCGGTGCGGGACCTGCTCGACCCGAGGCTGCGCGGCGGTGGCGGGCGGCTGGGTGCCGATGCCGCCAGCGCGATTTGAGAGAGCGCGCCTGCGTCGGCCCAGGTGGCTGCGCGCCCGGGCGATCGATCACTTGGCGCCGGCCCCCTTCGGCTTCGCCACCCGCTGCGTGCGCGGCCGACCGGCAACCCGCGGTATCACACCGGATGCACGGTGACCCCCACCCGTGGCAGCCTCCCTGCCGCCACAGCTGGCATGTAGCTCCCGGCCCGCGACAGGGACGTCGTGGGCCGGGAGCCTGTTGGCTACTCCGGAGGCGCGCCCGGAACGCGGCCGACCAGGTCGACAAGCGCCGCGCTCGGTACGGGCGTGACGTGGCCGGTCAGCTCGAAGCAGCGCCTGGCATCGTAGTGTCGGCGCATCATCGGGCAGCGCAGACCGAGTCGGCGGAGTGTACAGGTACCTCATCACACGACTGACGCGTCGTCCGTTCGTGGGCCCCGTCCGACGCGGTCCGCCGCGCGCACAGACACAGGCGTTCCCGCGCCATGGAAGGCGCGGGCGAATTGGGCGCGTCCGGAGTCACGTGCACCATCACGCTCACCAGCGCCGAGTCAGGGAACCCGGTGACCGAACCGGTCAGTCTGAAAGTAGCGACTGGCATCGCAGGGTCTGTGCATCATCGTAGCGAAGGTCGGAGGCCACCACCCGGCAGTAGCCGGCGGCTGGGAGTCCACGCCACACGAGCCGTGGACCCGCTCCCCCACCGACCGTCGGCAGGCCGCTCGGGGAACAACACCACTGACCTCGGGGTGAGTCCGGCGGGGAAGCCGGGCACCAGGTATACTCGGCAATCCGCTGCGCATCTGACGCGGTCCCCCGCGCGTACACGACAGGCGCACCGCGCCAAGGATGGCGAGCGTGCGGCTGCCCTGTGCACAACTTGGGGCGCGGCGTCCGGAGTCCGCGACGATTCAGCCCAGCGGCCGCCGGGCCCTCGGGGAATCGCCACGGCTCCTGCCAATGTGCCCACGCCTCTCGTCGGTCGCTTCGCACGAAACCGTTGCCGAAGCGGCGCGCCCAGGGATCTTCCGCACCAGAACCTGAGAGGCTGTTGCCTGATAACGCGAATCTAACCGTGGTCGCCGGTGGGCACAAACGGCGCCAACCGATGCTTGATACGGAACTTCCTTGGATCTCCGATGATGGCGTAGTGCCGGGAGTAGTCTTCCTCCAATCGCCGGTTCCGAGTCTTCGTGAAGCGCAGAGTCGTGTATGGTCCCGCAGTGCGTCGACGATACTGTCGTACCGCGGGACCGAGCTGGAGGTCGTGACCATGCATGCGAAGAATCCGGAGAATCCTTCCGGCCTTTGCGAGATTGCAGTTGATCACTCTCTCGAGATAGGAGACTCGACCCAGGTGCCAAGCCCGGACCTTCTTCTCTTCCAGCAGGCCCATGCGGACGAACACGTCCACTGGGGCAACCTCATCTTGTTCTGTGAGGATCTCTCGTACCGCCTCGACGATCCGTGGATAGTACCGATCCTTCCTGTAGTTCTGGAGCGTTATCTCCTTCACCGTTCTCCCGATTTGTCTGCTGCGCCGTTGCGTTGGCCGACCGGAGGTGGACCGATTCGGGTCTCGTCAAACTCCACGCGTGCCGGGATTGGGTAGTCGACTGTACGACGCAGTTACTGAAGCTGTCGAACAGGCGGAGACCTTCCCGGAGTCTGGTCGGCGGCGTCGACGGGATGTCCGCCAGATCCCTTTGGACCGAGCTCGAGCAGAGCGGAGCCCGGCGGCGATGGCGAAGCCGAAGGAGGCCGGCGCCAGGTGATCGATCGCCAGGGCGCGCAGCCACCTGGGCCGACGCAGGCGCGCTCTCTCAAATCGCCCTGGCGGCATCGGCACCGAGACGTCCGCCACCACCCCGTAGCCGCGGGTCGAGCAGGTCCCTCACCGCGTCACCGAACATGTTCAGACTGTACACGACAATCGTCTGGCACAGGCCCGGCCACAGCGCCAGCCACGGCGCCTGCTGCATGTACTCGCGCCCTTCCCGGCTGAGCATGGCACCCCAGCTGGGAACGCCCACTGGCAGACCGAATCCGAGTAAGCTCAGAGACGCCTCGGCTACCCTGTGCACAGCGGCTGTGCTCTGGACAGCTTGGGGCGCGTCCGGAGTCACCACCCATCACGCTCACCAGCGACGGGTCATGCAACACCGTGGCACGGTGACGGGGGCTACCATTGTGCTGATGTCGCGGGCGCGCCGCTGAGTTCCGTTGGTCTTGATGGTCACGACTGGATAGCACACAACTACTCCGTTTGCTCGAGGCATGCAAGGGGTTGGGCGGTTGGGCCGCGCGCCCTGTGCGAGGCGCCACGCCCTGGCGGACTTGATCGACCAGATCGGGTCGGATATGGTCCGGATCAGAATGGCACCAGTACAGAAGGGCGGCACCGTCGCAGTTACCGGCGCTGCCGGCTTCATCGGCGGCTGGGTGGTGCGGCGGCTGCTGGACAAGGGGTACCGCGTGCGCGCCTGCGTGCGCGACGCCGATGACTCGACTCGCACTACGTTCCTGCGACAGATGCCCGGCTACGCGTCGGGCCGACTCTCAATCCACAGCGCCGACTTGGACCAGCCTGGCTGTTTCGACCAGGCCTTCGCCGGCTGCTACGGCGTGTGTCACGTGTCGCACGTCAGCAAGTACGACGACATGGACTACGTCCGGATGGTGTGCGATCACACCATCGCCAGCATCGACAAGTCCGGGAGCGTTGGCCGGGTGATTGTCACCTCCAGCCTGGCCGCCGTGTCGGCCGAGGTGGACCGGCGGGAGCTGGCGCCGCGTCCGGTACTTTACGAGGACCGCTACCCGAACGAGCAGCAACCCGACTGGACGGCCAAGCGCGCCGGCTACGCGATGGGCAAGCTCATCGCCGAGCGCTCGTTCGCCCAGGCCGCCGAGCGCAGCGGCAGTTGGGAGTCGATCGCGTGCCTGCCCGCCGACAACGTCGGCCCGATACAGTCCGCGCACCAGAAGGACATGGGGCCGTGGCAGCACCGTATCGAGATGATGCTGTTGGGTGAGTATCCGCAGACCGAGGATTATCGGCCGTGGATGCCGGTCGACGTGCGCGACACCGCCGACTGCCACATCGGCCTGCTCGAGAGCGTGCAGGTGCGCAGCGGCGAGCGTTACCTGGCGTGGGCAGCCGAGATGCACAAGGTGGAAGCGATCGACCGCCGAATCGGCGAGCTGCTGCCGGAGCTGGGGCGCACCGAAGCTTCGGTCGCCGACAAACAGTCTGAGGAAACGAAGGCGCGGGAGGCGGAGCTGCGAGCGATCTGGGCCGGCTGCGACCTGCGCAACGACCGCGTTCGCGCCGTCACCGGCGTCGAGTTTCGGCCGTTCGATGAGTCGCTGCGCGACTGCGTCGAGTCGCTGCTGGCGGTTGCGAACGTGCAGCCGCGGCGGGCGTAACCCGAGCGCGAGACAGGACGACCGTTACACTGACTCTGCTACGCCTCATCACGTGCTGGTCAACCTGAGCGCACCGCTAGAGTGACGGTTGGCCGGTGGTGCCGGCGCGGATCGTGGTGGCGTGAGTGGTAGCGCTGCCACGTCGTGCCGGCGCTTCATCGGCCGCGGCTGGCGAGCGACAAATGGAATTACAACATTCCTAGCTCCGGTGGTGTCCATTGCGTGTCCAAATCCAACGGCCAAACCGGTCGAGGGAGCCCTTTCCAGGAGAAGCGTGCCAGCACTGGCGACGTCAACCCCGCCGCATCGACTTCGAGAATCTGCTCGTGGCGATAATACTCATCAAAACCGGCACGAAAATGGCCACGAGATTTGATTGTCAAGGAACGGAAACATCCGATGTCCAGAGAAAAACTCTCGAAAAAAGCAGGATCGGCACACTGCACCCGACGAGAACAGACAATCATGGTCAATCCTCCGCAGCGCACCAACGCTGCACGGCCAAGTTTCGCTGTGCGTCCCCGATAAATCCCTCGTCTCCCAACAATGTTGCCATCGGACAGCCCCAGCACCTCTATTTCAGCCGGAACGGCTCGTCCCTGAGTGTCCGCGTTGGTTGCATTGAAAACGACCGGCAATCGTGCTCCGACCCCCGCCTCGTGGCAACGGGCGGCGACAACAGGGTCAACGAAATTCCCGTACAGTGCATGTTGCACATTGGCCGCCAACAAACCTTCCAGAATATCCGTGGTGTTGCCGCGGCCTCCCCCACCTGGATTGTCAGCCACATCGGCCAGACAAACCGTTGGCCCTCCAGGGCTCTGTCCGGCCTCTACTGCCCGCCGGATCGCTTCCTCAAGAGGAGTCAGGTGGAAACGAAAACGTTCCCGATCCGCCCACGCCATTTCTGCCAGTTTCAGGGCTAACTGTTTCGGTTTGCGGCCGGAACCATAGGTCAGGATGGTCAAGCAATTCTCCGGAGTATCGCCAAAAGCAAAACCGCCGACTACTGAAACCAACGGCAACTCCGGGCTGATCCAGCGTTGGCCTTCTGCAATCATATCCGCATAAGCGCCGTGAGCGGTGAGCAGCGTCACTGACGGAGGAGTGATCGGCATTCGAATCCAGGTTTTCTCCAGTCTTTCTCCGGAGAGCAACCGGCGCAGCAAATGAGCAGCTTCGGCAGCCCGCTCTCTTGCATCGACATGCGGATTGGTCCGGTAGGAAATTATCGCATCCACACTATGCACCATCCGCTCCGAGATGTTGGCGTGCAGATCGACTGTGGCGATCACCGGTTTGTTCATGCCCACAGCGTCACGGGCCAGCGCGTAAATTTCCCCATCTGGATCCGTTCCTCCGGTCGCTGTCATGGCCCCGTGATTGCTCACAAAAATCCCATCTAATGGCCCTGCCTCAGTCAGCATTGCCCGCATCCGAGCCATGCATTCATCCACAAAAGATTGCTCTGCCGGTCCTCCAGGTTCTGCACCAGCGATCACAATCGGCACTGGCTCCCAGGCACCGGCAGCGCTCATCGCTTCGATAAAGCCAGGAATTTCCGCAGGCATTGCCGGTGCCGATTTGGCTGCCTCTACCAATATTGCTTTGCCCTCCAGATAACCAAAATCCTTTTCTGTGGTCACCGGCGCGAAGGCGTTGCTCTCCAGATGCATCCCCAGCATCGCAATCCGGGGTTTCTCAACACTCATAAGCTCTGCGCTGACTGTCGTCATGTCCCTCCATCACCGATCCGTCGAACCTAAGCGAGACACGCTATCATAGGAGGCCGCGCCGCGCGCCCCCTCGTGCTGATCAGTCACGACCCCGCTGCACCTTACACAGCCCGGCGCTGGTTGACCTGGTCGGACGCGTTCCGGGCGCGCCTCTGGAGTTGCCAACGGCGCATGCACACCCGTGGCGGCAGGGAGGCTGCCGCGGGTGGAGGTCACCGGGCATCCGGCGTGACATTGCGGGGCTCCGGGTCGGCGCCGTGAACTTCGTTCGCGCACACTCGCGGGTCCACGGGGTCCACGGGGTCCACGGGAGAAAGGCCGGAGTCCGCGCTTGACATGGTCAGGCGAGCCTGTGACGATAGGGAGTTCGGGGATTGAACGGATGCCGACGAAGCGCCATGATGACAGCCAGCGCAGGGGCCGGTTGGCGGTGACGCGACCGGTGAATCATCCCCCCCCCCCTTACCTTACGAGCCGAGCAACAACTAACCGCCCCGGCTGATCGCTCCGTACGCGACCCCGCGCACGCCGTCGCCTTCACCACCGCCGTAGCTATCGCTATCGGTGGCGCCGGCTCGGTCCATCGCCGAACCGGCATGCGGACCGCCCGCGCCCTTCCCGCCGACCGCAACCGTCCCGGATCGCCGCCCGCGACTGTCTACCGACGAGATCCACCGCGAAGGCGGTTCAACATGGTACTCAAAGAGCCGTAGGCGCGCGCGGCGTGAGCCGGGGCGAACCCGGATGAGTCACACGCCGCGCGCTCTCAGGAACTTGACTCGGACTGGTCGCCCGCGTTGCGGGCGCGAATAGAGATCGACACAGGAGCTATGTATGCAGATTGTACAATTCACAAGGACCTTCGCGGTTGCGTTGGTCCTGATTCTGACCGCAACCGGCCTCTGGGCCGCTGCCGCAGAAGAGGAGCAGGCAGCCGCTGCCGACAAGAAGTACGTGACCGACCCCACCACCGGCAAGGTGGTGGTGGCGCCGCAGTATGGCGGGACATTGACCTTCGTCATGAAGGTGGAGCCTCCGAGTGCTGACCCCGCGTTCGGCGCTGGGTCGTCAAGGGGCGCCGATGGTGTTGCAGAGAAGCTAGGCATCATGAACTGGGGACTAGATAGGGACGAATGGGACTTCACAAGTTTCTCCTTCCCTTTCTCTGTCTATAAAGGTCACCTGGCGGAAAGCTGGGAAATGCCCGACGACACAACCATCATCTTCCACATCCGCCAGGGCGTTCACTGGCATGATAAGGCACCGATGAACGGTCGGGAGCTAGATGCATACGACGTCGAATACAACTATCACCGCTATTTGGGTCTGGGCAGCGGCTTCACCGAACCGCCTGAAGGCTACGCTGGCTCACTCAAAGGCATGACAATATTCGAATCGGTAGAAGCCACCGACAAATGGACGGTTGTTGTTAAGCTGAAGCGGCCACAGGTCGCGGGGTCGGTGACTCAGACTACCATCGGCGACTGGCCTGTTTTTATGATGCCCCCTGAGGTAATCAAGGAACACGGCCACGTTAAGGATTGGAGGAATCTGGTCGGCACCGGGCCCTATATGCTGACTGACTGGCTCGACGGCAGCTCTATGACCTGGGAAAAGAATCCTGACTACTGGGGCTTCGACGAAAAATATCCGGACAACCGCCTACCCTATATTGACCAGTTAAGGGGCCTGATTATGACAGAAGCCGCAACAATTCTGGCGACACTGCGCACGGGTAAGGCTGATTACGTAGGTCTCGCTGGCGCCGCTGAATCCGTCTATATCAAGGACCGAGAAAGCCTCAGCCGGACCAACCCCGAAATCGAATGGTACCCGTGGGCGTATAGGTCGGAAAGTTCTTTTGGTTTCAACATGGGCGGAGGCGAGGCGAGACCGCCCTTTGACGACGTCAGGGTGCGCCAGGCAATGCAGATGGCACTGGACCTTGAGACGATTAACAATACCTTCTTTAGGGGTTTTGCCAAGTGGCAGCCTCGGGGCATGATAGGGGATGGCGTCAAAGGGTATAACACCCCATTTGAAGAGTGGCCCGAAGAGGTCAAGAAAGCCTATATGTATGACCCGGAAGGGGCAGAGGCGTTGCTTGATGAGGCTGGCTATCCGCGTGGCCCGGACGGCACGAGATTTAAGGTCGCCCTGGGACACTACGAGTTCTTCAGTTTAGACTATACACAATTAGCTGCCGCCTACTGGGCTGACATTGGCGTTCATGTCGACACTACCGTAAGGGACCGAAGTGCTCATATTGCTGCTGAACGTGAACATACTTACGGAGATATGGTCACTGCGATTGCTGGCAACGACCCTTATGGCCCTCTCCTCCCGCTTGAATGGTATTACTCAGGAGGCTACAGGAACCCCGCGAATCTCAACGATCCCGAATACGACCTCCTGTATGAAGCAGCCCGAGACGCTACCACCCTTGAGGAGCAGCAGAGGGCGGTTAAAGAGGCGGATATGTGGCTTATAAAGAACCACTTGTATGTATGGGGTCCTATAGATCCAAGGTTTGTCGCCATCCAGCCGTGGCTCATAGGCTATAACGGTGAATTAATGTTAGGACGGGATGACCGTAAGGCCTTGTTCGCCCGGCTCTGGATTGATAGTGCGCTGAAGAGAGAAATGGGCTTCTGAGCCAACGGCTTCGCCGTCGGCTCAAGGAGTCGCTGCGGGACTCCACCCTTGGGCGCCGGGAGCGCCGCTTCCGAGCACCGCTTCCCGGCGCCCGTTTACCACGAAGATATGCGGGCCTACATCATCCGGCGGTTACTGCTGATCGTCCCGACCCTGTTCATCTTGAGTATCCTGGTCTTTCTCTCGGTGCGCTTCATCCCCGGCGATGTAATAGACACAATCGTGGCTAAGACCGAATTCTTTGGTGCGGTAGACCGTGAAGCTCTCGTCCGTATGCTGGGATTAGACGTGCCTGTCTACGTGCAGTATGGACGCTGGATAGGAGTGTTGCCGACCCCTGACTGGGTTATCGGTGAGTCCCACTTTAACGGTCTCCTCCAGGGTACCCTTGGCAACTCACTGCTTGCCGGCTGGACGGTAGAGGAGAAGATATTAGGTAGATTGCCGGTAACCATTGAGCTTGGCATATTGTCGATCGTGATCGGGCTAGTGATAGCCCTGCCGGTCGGCATCTACTCGGCGATTCGCCAGGATACGGCCGCCGACTACGCGGGGCGCTCCATCGCCGTCATCGGCCTGGCAACGCCTAACTTCTGGCTCGCACTTATGGTCATGATATACCCGGCAATCTGGTGGGGCTGGGCACCGCCGGTGGAGCTGATTTCTTTCACGGAAGACCCGCTGGGGAATCTCGGGGTGTTCATCATTCCCAGCCTGATTCTGGGGACGGCCTCGTCTGCAGCCACCATGCGGATGATGCGCACCATGATGCTGGAGGTGCTCAGGCAAGACTATATCAGGACGGCCTGGTCCAAGGGTCTCAAGGAGAGGGTGGTTGTTATGAGACACGCCATCAAAAATGCCCTCATCCCGGTCGTGTCCCTGATCGGCCTGCAGTTGCCTATCCTGATAGGCGGCGCCGTTATCATAGAGAACATATTCAACCTGCCGGGGCTAGGTCGTCTCATGGTGACTGCACTCGTTGACAGAGACTACCCGGTGGTCTCCGGAATAAATCTGTTTTTCGCCACCGCGGTCGTGGGGATCAATCTAATGATCGACATGATCTATCCTTATTTAGACCCCAGGGTCCGCTATACATAAGGGGGGAAAACGGGAACATGAGCGACGCCATAGGGACGCCATCAGCAGTAAGTCAACCAAAGAGACGTAGCCGGATGGCTGATTTCTTTGTCAGGCTGGCTACGGAGAAGCCACTCGGTACTATCAGCGGGATTATCGTATTGCTATTGATTCTGGTGACGATCTTCGCCGATGTTCTGGCTCCTTACTCCTATGATGAAGTGCACCTGGCAGACATACTGAAAGCTCCATCAGCCCAGTATCTGCTGGGTACCGACGGGTTGGGGCGAGACCTCTTGAGCCGCCTTAGCTACGGGGCTCGAATTTCGTTAACCGTCGGTCTGGCGGCGACCGCGCTCAATGTCGTGGTGGCTGTCCTGATAGGCGGCACTTCGGGGTTCCTGGGTGGTAAATTCGACCTGATTGTGCAGAGATTTGTCGATGCCTGGATGGCTTTCCCGGGACTGCTCCTGTTGTTGACCATCATGTCTATCGTGGGCCCGGGGCTCCTCCAGATCATCGTGGTGCTGGGGATCGCCGGAGGCGTTGGGGGCTCCAGAGTCATCCGCAGCGCCGTAATTGGGGTCAAAGAGAATGCGTATTTTCAGGCCGCGGAGGCGATTGGCAGTCTCAAGCTGGGAATACTGGTCCGCCATGTCCTTCCCAACATCATGGCGCCGATCATCATCATCTTCAGCATCAACATCGGCGGCGTCATCATCGCCGAGGCGTCGTTGAGCTTTCTCGGATTCGGACTACCGCCGAACGTTCCTAGCTGGGGTGGTATGCTCAGCCGGGAAGGCCGCCACTACATGGAGCAGGCGCCTTGGCTGGCTCTCTGGCCCGGTCTCTGCCTGACGCTGACCGTCTACAGTCTGAACATGTTCGGCGACGCGGTGAGGGACCTGCTCGACCCGCGGCTGCGCGGTGGTGGAGGGCGTCTCGGTGCCGATGCCGCCAGGTCGGTTTAGGAGAGCCATCATGCGGCTCCCCACCCGGTGTCACGCCCGAGGAACGGTGACCTCCTCCCGTGCATGTAGCCCCCAGACCGCGACAGGCCGTCGTGGGCTGGGAGCCCGTTGGCAACTCCGGAGGCGCGCCCGGAACGCGGCCGACCAGGTGGACATGATCGTCAGCAACAGCAGCAACCCCGGGAACGACATCCAGGCATCGACGAATCTCTGCACCAGGAGGTCCAGTTTCCCGATGCTGCATCGCAGGTTGTAGGTAGGTTGCAGTTGTTTGACGTGAACAAACAATTGCCGTAAATTATCTATTGCGTTCCACGTGCTACCAGAGTGAGTACGGTGTAAGAGTTCGTCAACAGCAAGCATGGCAAGATGGCAAGAGAGCATCCAGTCCATACAGCGGTCGGAATGGAGCTGGTCAGGAAGCTCGCAGAGTCCGGTCAGCGCCTGTTCACGGCCGAAGACGCCCGCAAGGTTGCCCCGACTCTCGGCATATCTCCGGGCTACTTCCGGCAGGTGCTTCACCATCTGGCTCGGTCTGGTTGGGTCGTCCGCTTGAAGAAGGGGCTCTACTCACTTTCCGGGTCGGTTCCGGGCGTGACGCCGGTCCACGAGTTCGAGATCGCGATGGCGCTGGTCAAGCCTGCGGCTGTCAGCCACTGGTCGGCCCTCAGCCACCACGGCCTCACCGAACAGGCGCCTCGGCGTGTGTTCGCGCTTACCACCTCCGGGTGGGTGCCTCGGCGCCGCCACGCGAAGGCGCAACGCACCGACGAGGGCTACCCGGTGGGCGAGACCACCTACCAGTTCGTCCAGGTCAATTCCGAACGGTTTTTCGGTATCGAGGACGTATGGGTACACGAGGCCCGAATCAAGATCACCGACCCCGAGCGGACGCTGCTGGACGGCCTCACACGGCCCCGGTACTGCGGCGACTTCTTCGAGGTGCTCCATGCCTTCGAGGTCCGGGCCCCCAAGCTCGATGTGGACCGCATCGTCCGCTACGCACTCGAGCTGGACGGCGCGACGGCCAAGCGCCTCGGCTGGATCTTGGAACAGCAAGGGGTCGGGAGCGATCAGCTTGTACCGCTCCGCCAGGTGGCGACTAAGGGATACCGCGTGCTCGACCCGACCGGCCCGCGCCAGGGCCCCTGCGACGCCGCCTGGATGATCCAGGTTAATCTACCGGGAAAAGTGCCGTCATGAAGCCGCTGCGGGTTCGACTGCAGGAAGCCCGCAAACGGCTGGGGATTCCCTGGGAGGTGCTCGAACGGGACTACCTCCTCTCGTGGCTTCTGGCCGGCATCGAGGAAGTGGACGTGCTCCGCGACACCATCGCGTTCAAGGGCGGGACCGCGCTCAAGAAGTGCTACTTTGGCGACTACCGTTTTTCCGTAGACCTGGATTTCAGTGCCGTCGGCTCGGCTCCGACTGGCGCAGCGATGGAGTCTTCAATCCGCGACGCGTGCGCTGCGGCCACAGAACTCCTCGCTGCCTACACACCCGTCGAAATCGTGTGCGAGCGACACGTCGAGCGGGACCCGCACCCTTCCGGCCAGGAGGCGTTCGACATCTGGGCACGATTCTCGTGGCATCGATCCACGCAGACCAAAGTCATGATCGAGACCACGATGGACGAATTGGTGCTGAAACCCGCGGTCCGGCGATCGATGCACCACGACTACGGCGAGCCACTCGACGTCCAGATCCTGGTCTATTCGCTGGAGGAGATCGTGGCCGAGAAGCTGCGTGCCATCCTCCAGCACCTGCGTTCGCTGGAGCGGCGGGGCTGGGTGCGTTCGCGAGCCCGGGACTACTACGACCTGTGGCGGATCTTGAGCACGCACGGCGACCATCTGGATGTTTCGGGCTTCGATTCCTTCCTTCGAGAGAAATGCAGCCTCAGGAACGTCATGTTCTCCGGCGCCGAAAGCTTCTTCCCGCAGGCGATGCTCGCGATGGTGGAGAAGAGCTGGAAGCGGTGGCTTGGACCGCTGGTTCCGAACCTCCCGCAGTACAACACCGTTATCGGGGAACTCCGACCGATGGTCGCCTCGGTGCTCAGCCCGAAGTAGCGGCGACGAACCACAATTATCCCTTTCCTCGCCGAATCGGCAGGCTCACGGGTGAGCCGATGGCGCGTTCCGTTTCGGTAAAGTTCTCAGCGAACAAGCCATTTCCGCCGGGCCTAGTCTAGGCGCGGTGATGAGTGTGCTGCGAGCTTCTCTGCGCACCTCCGCCGAGTTGCCCTCCGACTACGACGCTACCGTTCGCCAGGAGGGCGACCAGTCCGTGATATCGAGCGACACTCGGGAAGAGCGAGTGTCGGCGACAGAGGCGAGCCGCTCCTTTTCCAGGATCCTCGACCGCGTCGAGTCATCCCGTGGCCGGTTCCTGGTCCACCGCCGGGGGCGTGAGGTCTGCGTCATCGCACCGCCCACTTGCACAGATGGCGTCATACATCGCTTCGGACGCGAGGTCGGTGCCGTTTACTGCCAAGCCAGTGATCTCACGCTTCATTCCGTCATCCGACGTGGCGTGCCGGGGTGAGTGGCTACACCCGGTCAGCGATCTCCTGGCCGAACTCGATCTCTGCGCCCAGGCAGCGTTCGGTCAGCTACGCGAAGAGCGCGTCCGCACCGCTTTCTGCAGCGCCTTGCCGCCGTGGGCGCCCATGCGGCCCCCGCCACCCCGCAGGCGCGGGTCGAGCAGGTCGCGCAGCGCGTCGCCCAACATGTTGAAGCTGTACACCACGATGGTCAGGAAGATGCCGGGCCACATGGCGAGCCACGGCGCCTGCTGCATGTACTTGCGCCCCTCGCGGCTCAGAAGGCCGCCCCAGCTCGGCACGCTCAGCGGCAGCCCGAAGCCCAGAAAGCTCAAGCTGGCCTCGGTGATGATGACCGCGCCGATGGTGATGCTGAAGATGATGACGATGGGCGCCAGCACGTTGGGCAGCACGTGGCGCAGCACCGTGCGCCAGGGCGGGCTGCCGACCGCCTGCGCGGCCTGGAAGTAGGCGTTCTCCTTTACGCCGATCACCGCACCCCGGACCACGCGCGAGCTGCCGACGCCGTAGGTCAGGCCCAGCACGATGACGATCTGCGGTGCGCCGGTACCCAGAATCGACATGATGGTCATGAGCAGGAGCAGTCCCGGAAAGGCCATCCAGGCATCGACGAATCTCTGCGTCACCATGTCGAGTCGGCCGCCGATGAACCCCGACAGGCCGCCAACGACGGTGGCCACCAGCACCGCCACCGTGGTGGCCGCGAAGCCGACCAGCAGCGACAGGCGCGCGCCGTAGATGTTGCGGCTCAGGAAGTCGCGCCCGATATGATCGGTTCCCAGCAGATGCTCGGCGGAGGAGCCCTGCAGCCTCCGGGTCACGTCCTGGCGCAGGTCGGGGTCGGGCGCCACCACGTCGGCGAAGATGCTCACCAGCAGGAACAGCACGATGATCGCCGCGCCGAGTAGGCCCAACGGCTTCTCCCGGACCAGCCGGTAAAAAAAGTCTGCAAGAGGACCGCGCCGGCGTCGCGCTTCGGCGCCGACCGGATCAGCGATAGGATCGGAGATCCCACTCACTGGTAGCGAATCCTCGGGTCGAGGTAACCGTACAGCAGGTCGATCAGCAGGTTGTTGAACAGGATGAAGGTCGCAAAGAACAGGTTGATGCCCGATACCATCGGATAGTCACGGATCGACAGCGACTGGACGAACAGCGACCCTAGGCCGGGCAGGTTGAACAGCGTCTCGATGATGACCGAGCCACCCACCAGGATCGGCAGCTGCAGCCCGATGAGCGTCACCACCGGGATGAGCGCGTTCTTCATCGTGTGACGGACGACCACCAGCCGCTCTCGCAGGCCCTTGGCCCACGCCGTGCGCACGTAGTCCTGCCGCAGCACCTCCAGCATCATGGTGCGCGTCATCCGCATGGTGGCGGCAGACAGGTAGGTGCCCAGGATCAGGCCGGGGATGAGGAACGCGCCGATATGGGCCAGCGGATCCTCGCTGAAAGGATACAGTCGCAGCGGCGGCGCCCAGCCCCACCAGATGGCGGGAAAGATGAGGACCATGAGGGCCAGCCAGAAGTTGGGCGTGGCCAGCCCGAAGATGGCGACGCTGCGGCCCGCGTAATCGCCTACGCTGTCCTGGCGCACCGCCGAGTAGATGCCCACCGGCAGCGCGATCACCAGGCCGATGAGCAGCGCCACCGCCCCCAACTCCAGGGTGACGGGCACTCTGGCGAGGATCTTCGCCTCCACGGGCGCCAGGTCCCGTTGCAGGGACTGACCGAGCGTACCGCGCAACAGGATCCCCGACACCCAGCGCACGTACGCGATGTGGGTTGGGACGTCCAGTCCCAGCATCTCGCTCAGCCGCTCCCGGTCGACCTCGGTCCCGACGAACTGAGAGTCGCTCAGCAGGATGTCGATGTAGTCGCCGGGGAGCAGGCGCACCGAGAAGAATACCAGCGCGCTCAGGATGAACAGCGTCGGGATGAACAGCAGCAGCCGCCGGATGACGTACGTGCGCACAGAAGTGGAGGGTCTGGGGCCGCGCAGGCGTGCCCCAGACCACAAGAACCAAAACGAGCTTAGTTCAACTCGGCCTTGAGCTGACTATCGATCCACATGCGCGCGTAGGGCCCATTCCAGGCGCAGTTGCCGATCGCCATCTCGCCGTTGTAGCCGACGATCCATGGCTGCGCAATGTTGAACGCTGGAACCCGCGGACCATAGATGTAGGGGTGCTGCTCGATGACGTACATGTCGAGCGCCTTCGCCAGCCGTCGGTGCTCCTCCGCGTCACCAGCGGCAGCATCCAACTCGTCATATTTGGCCTCGAACACCGGGTCGCTAAAGGTGCCGGCCCTGTAGCTTGAGTCGTCGCGAAACTGGCCGAGAGTAGAGGCCATCTGCCCGTAGTCAGCGCCGACGGCCCAGAAGTCTTTCAGTCCGTCGAAATCCAACGCCGCGCGCCGTCCCTCGTACGTGGCGCTGTCCACCGCCTCGATCTCGGCCTCCACGCCGATCTCCTTCCAGTAGCCGGCTACCAGCTCCATGTAGCCCACGTCGCTCCGGTCGACTCTGGTCAGGATCGAGGTCTGAAAGCGGACGCCGTCCGCGCCGCGTGGGTATCCGGCCTCATCGAGCAGTCGCTCGGCACCCGCCGGGTCGTAGGACCAGAACTTCTTGAGTTCCTCGGGCCAGGTATCGAAGGGGTTGTTGTAACCGATCACCGCAGGCCCGATCGACCCCGTCGGCTGCCAATCGCCGAAGCCATAGTAATAGTTGTCTGTGACGGTCTTCAGGTCGAGCGCCATCTGCAGCGCGTGGCGCACCCTGATGTCGTCAAGGGGAGGCTTATCCATTCTCATCCCCAACGACGTCTCCGATCGGCGCGCGATCGGGAAGAGCTGCATGCCCGGGACATCTTCCTGGAGCTGCACCGCGTTGGCGATCGACTTGATCAGCACGTTACCGGTCGCCCCGGCGATATCGATCTGGCCCGACCGCAGTGCCGCAAGAATGGTCGCCTCGTCGCTCATGAACAGCATCACGAGCTTGTCGGCGTAGGGCAGGCGGTTCCCCGGGTACTTCTCGTCGTCCTTCCAGTAGTTGGGGTTCCTGTCCCACGTGATCGAACTGCCGCTGACGTACTCGTTCACCATGAAGGGCCCGGTGCCGATCAGGTTGTTGACGTTGCCGAGCATGTCGAAGGTCTCGGGCGGATATGCCCGGACGTGGCAGTCGTCGAACAGTTGCCGATGGGTGTCCGCGTTCGGCCGCGACAGCTTGATCACCAATGTCAGCTTGTCGGTGGCCGTTACCGACTCGAAGGGCAGGGCTTTTGTTCCCCAGGTATGCACCGCGGGCTCCTGGCCGGCAAACCTGCCGATGCCGAACAGGCGCTCGTAGTTGGCGGCCATATCGTCAGCGGTAAACTGGCGACCGTTCACCGGCGGCTTGTCGTGAAAGAACACATTGTCGCGCATCTTGTAGATGTAGGTCAACGGATCCGGGTTCTCCCAGCTCTCTGCCAGGTGGTCGCTGACGACGCTCTCGGGATAGTAGGTCACCATTTTGTTGACGCTGCGGTCGACTGCCCAGTCGGCTTGGCCCAACTTGTCCAGAGCCGCTCCCGCGTACACTCCGCCGGCGTGGCTGATCCAGGTGTCGGCGTGGTCAAACCCCAAGGGTCGCTGCGCAACGGTAATGGTCCCGCCGTACGCCGGCTTGAGCACCTGCTTGCCGGTGGACGGATCGGTCACGTACTCCTTCTCGACGGCCATCGCCGCCTCGTCTTCGCCAGCGGGGCTGGCGAACGTAACGGTAGCCACCAGCGCGACCGCCAGTGTCATGAACCAAAGGAATCGAAGAGCCATAGTGCTCCCCCTTGTTTCGGGACCTCGGGTCTGCGACCCGTTGCCCGGGTTTTTGGTTTTCGCCGGTAACACCGGCTTTCTTGCGGGGTGGTGGTGGTGGCGCGCCGGCGGCCGCACGGGCGTGAGGGGCGCTGGGTGTGGATGTCTACGGGAGTGGCCGCGCTGTCGGCGCAGGCAACGGCGGAAGAATCGCGGGCGCGGCCAGGTGCGCCGTTCGGGCTTTCTAGGCTGCTCTGTAAATCTCGGGGGAGGGGGGGTAGGCGAGGATAGAACGAACCGGCTGCGTTGCCGCTAGGAGCTTGTCGGCTTCGCCGACGAGGTCCGAGCGTACGGGTGGGATGGGCCCCCCGCTTCGCGTCCCTGCGCGCCGACGCCTCGGGCGTCGGTCTTTCGGGCGCTAACCGGTGGCAGTGCTGAGTAGTGTTACCACGTGTCCGTAGCATGCGTTCAGACCCGTTACGCCTACCATGGCACACCTGTGGCAACCACGTCAATAGGTCCGGCCAACGACACGTCCGCATTCGTCCGCCTGACGCGCCACTGTGGAGCGACCCGACTCTGTGGTACACTGGAGCGCGCTCAACGGAGGGAAACGAGTTCCATGACCGAACGGTCCCGGACTACTGTCGAACTTGGAACGCTGGTTTCTCATTAAACCTGAGTATAGAAAGGAATTGTCCATGAAGGTGAAAGCCGCTGTCTTGTACGAAGAGAACCAGCCAATTGTGGTTGAAGAGGTTGATGTGGACGGTCCCAAAGCGGGCGAAGTCCTGGTCAAGATCGCCGCGACGGGTGTCTGCCATAGCTGCTATGCCGTCATTACGGGTAAGGAAAAGTGGCCGCTTCCCGCCGTGTTGGGCGATGAAGGAGCCGGTGTTGTCGAGGCGGTCGGGTCGGGTGTCAGCCTGGTCAAACCAGGTGATCCGGTGGTGCTTTCGATCTCGCCTGCCTGCGGTCACTGTATCTATTGTGTGCGTGGCTATGCCAGCCTTTGCCGCAAGGCAGCCCAGATGAAACAGCGCCCCCCGCGCTATAGCAAAAATGGCAAGGGCATCTACCAATTCACCGTCGCTTCCTTTGCCGAATATACGGTGGTCCCGCAAGAAGCCGCGGTCCCGATTGACCGGGATTTCCCGCTCGAAAAGGCAGCCCTGTGTGGTTGTAGCGTCATCACCGGCGTGGGTAGCGTGGCCAACACAGCGGAGGTGAAGCTAGGGAGCAGCGTCGTCGTTATTGGGGCCGGCGGCATCGGGTTGAATGCAATTCAAGGGGCCGCTCTGGCCGGGGCTGCCCAGATCATCGCGGTTGATTTGGTGGAGGAGAAGCTCGGACTGGCCCGCCAGTTTGGGGCCACCCATACCATCAACGCCAGCAACGGTGACCCGATACCCGAAATCCACAACTTGACCGAGGGTCTTGGCGCCGATTATGCGATTGAAGCGATTGGCACGAATGTGACGTATGAACAGGCGATACGAGCCATCCGACCGCGCGGCAAAGCGATCTTGATTGGTTTACCGCAGTCCGAACCGATTTGTCTGGAGCCTCGCCTACTCATGGGGGGTGAACGGATCATCATGGGCAGTGCCCTCGGCACGACGCGGATGCGCTATGACGTACCTCGGCTCCTCTCGCTCTATCGAGCCGGGAAACTCAAGCTGGATGAACTTATCACCCGGACCTATCCGTTGGAAGCGGTGAATGAGGCGTTTGAAGACATGCTCAACGGCAAGGTTGCCCGTGGGGTAATCCGATTCTGACCAGATATGGTTAAAGACCAGCCTCAGTCTGAGGCTGAATAGTTATGAAAAACTCTCATCCACAGACGAAAGGTTCCGCATGAAATCACAGCGCATCGCCGACCGTCTCTGCATGCAGCTTTTCGAGGGTCTGATGAATATCGGGCGGTAGCGGACCTACCTGCGCAGCTACGACGCTCTCCTCGAGCTCCTCGGGCGTGGATGCACCCACAAGGATAGTCGACAGTTCCCGATTGGCGATCAAGAAACGAACCGTCAATGCGGCGATCGAAATATCGGTCGTCTCGGCCAATTCGGCGAGGCGCTCATCTGAGAATACCGCTCCAACCGGAGCCAGAGGGCCTATACGGGCGAGCTGAAACGGCGAGGCCTCAGTTGACACGCCCAAACCAAACTTGGAGAAAATCCCTCCCACGACATAGGCAATTCCCTGCTCACGAACCACCGGCAGCATCGTCCGCGGGGACTGGCGGGCCAGCAGCGAATACTCGTGGGCCGACAGGCACATGTCAAACTCTACCCGCTGTAAGACATGAGCCAGCGCCGCAGACCGGTTTGAACTGAGACCAATGTAGCCGCACAGCCCTTGCGCCTTTGCTTCACGCAGCGCCTGAATGATGGCTGCGTTCGCGTAGTCGTGCTCCCTGTCGAGATCCAGAAGCTCGCCGTCCCGCGAGCCTGGTATCCAGGCTTTTGCCTTCTCGATGCTGTGCACCAGGAGAACGTCGACTTTATCGCGACGCAGGGCACGTAGGTTGTCTTGTATTTGAGCGCGGCAGTCCTCTACGGTGCTATAGTTGGACAGCTTTGTTGCGAGGAGATGCGGTTTCGTGGTCCCGTCAAGCCCCTCACCCATGATCAACTGCGACATACCCCGGTCTAGCCAACGGCCATCCACGCCGGCTCTACCGTAAGCGGGCGCTGTGTCGAAGTAGCTGACACCCAAATCGAGCGCATGTTTGACGGTTGCTATCCCTTGTTCATAGGAGTGCTTATACAAAGCGGCGCCGCCGAGGCCGATAACGCTGACTTTCTCACCAGTGCGGCCGAAGGAGCGCTGCTCCAGTGCGCTTGACACGCGTGACCTCCCTATCGATTCGATTCGTCCCCGGGTGTGCAGAGCGCATGCGCGCTCTCTCAAACCGACGGGGCGCCGCTGCCTGCCGCACGACCGCCGGCGCCCCGCAGCCGCGGATCGAGCAGGTCCCTGAGGGCGTCACCCAACATGTTGAAGCTGTACACCACAATCGTCAGGCACAGCCCTGGCCAGAGGGCCAGCCAGGGGGCTTGCTCCATGTACCTGCGCCCTTCCCGGCTGAGCATGCCGCCCCAGTCGGGAATGCTCGGTGGCAGACCGTAGCCGAGGAAGCCCAGAGCGGCCAAAGACATGATCACCCCGCCGATGTTGATCGAGAAGACAATGATGACCGGCGCCATGATGTTGGGCAGGACATGGCGAGTCAGGATTTGACCCGTGGGCGTGCCCACGGCCCGGGCGGCCTGAAAATAGTCATTCTCCTTGATACCGATCACGGCGCTTCTCATGACTCTCGAGCCGCTGATGCCGCCAAGAATCCCCAGGACCACGATGATCTGGGGGAGACCCCTTCCCACAATGGACATGACGGTGAGCAAGAGCAGCAATCCCGGAAACGCCATCCAGGCATCGACAAAGCGCTGCATCGCCAGGTCCAATCTACCCCCAAGGAATCCTGAAATGCCGCCGACCAGGACAGCGACGACGACATTCACCGCAGTCGCGGCCAGACCGACAAGTACGGACACGCGAGCCCCGATGATCAGGCGGCTGAGCAGGTCTCGCCCGGCTTGGTCGGTACCCAGAAGATACTGGAATGATGGGCCGGTAAGCCTGTCTATCAGGTGCGTTTCCTTATAGGAATAAGGCGCCAGCACATCGGCAAAGATCGCCACGAACAGCAATATCACTATGATGATACCGCTGGCCACACCGAGTGGCTTCTCCGTCCACAGCCTGATAAAGAAAGCAGTAACTGCGTTACGCCTCTTTGGCTCACTTACTAGCGATGGTTCATCACTCATACTCGCCGTTTTCCTCTATTCATACCGAATCCTGGGGTCCAAGAGAGCATAAATCGCGTCGATCATGAGATTGATCACCAAAACCGCGGTAGCAAAAATCATGTTTATTGCGGAGACTACCGGATAGTCTCTGCTATCGAGGGCATCCACAAACAAACTGCCTAGCCCCGGCAGAGCGAATATTTGCTCCAGGATAACGGAGCCACCTACCAGGAGGGGTAGCTGCAGGCCGACGAGCGTAACTACCGGGATGAGGGCATTCTTGATGCCGTGCCGCATGACAACTACCCGTTCCCTGAGCCCCTTCGACCAAGCCGTCCTGATATAGTCTTGCCTGAGCACCTCCAGCATCATGGTGCGCGTCATCCGCATGGTGCTGGCAGCAAGGGCTGTCCCCAGAATCAGGGCCGGAATGAGGAACATCCCCAGATTCCCCAGCGGGTCTTCCTTGAAGGGAATCAACTCTACCGGTGGCGACCAGCCCCACCAGAGAGCCGGGTAAAGCATGACCATTGTTGCCAGCCAGAAGTTCGGTGTTGCCAAGCCGATGACGGCGGCGGTGCGCCCGACGTAGTCGGCGGCGGTATCCTGGCGGATCGCCGAGTAGACGCCGACCGGCAAGGCTATGACGAGCCCAATTACGATTGCCAGAATGCCAAGCTCAATGGTGACTGGCAATCTCCCGATCATGACCTCCTCTACCGTCACGCCACCGCCAAACAGCGATACGCCGAAGGTGCCCTGGAGGAGACCTGTAAAGCGGGACTCACCGGTAAGCCGATCAGGGGTCGGCAACACTCCTATCCAGCGTCCATACTGCACGTAGACAGGCACGTCCAATCCAAGCATACGCTCCAGAGCTTCGCGGTCTATGTCGCCCGCGGACTGGAATCCAGGGCCCATCTCAGCCACCATTGTGTCTATTACATCGCCGGGGATAAGGCGGACCGTAACAAAGACTATGATGGTCAATATGAACAGGGTGGGGATTATAAGCAATAACCGCCTGATGAGATAGGTTCTCATGTGTTGTTAGTGCCGTAGGTATGGGAGCTGGGAAGCGCGCTCACAAGCGACCGCCACCCAGCTCCACAGGAGTACGCCTGCTAATTTCCCGTCATTTCTTTCTTCAGCGCACTATCGATCCAGACGCGAGAAAAGTGGGCATGACGGTCAGTGAAGCCAAGACCCATTTCACCGGCAAAACCCTCCACCCACGGCTGGCTCGCGGAAAAAAGGGCGGAGCGTGGTTTAACTAGGCCATAGTGCTCCCTTACAGAGATTTCATCGGCCTGTCGCTGATAGCCAATATGCTCCTCCGTGTCCGTGGTTTCAACGGCGGCATAATACAGGGCTTCGATACGCGGATCGTCCGCTTTTGTGGCGCTACTGTTATCAATGTTCTGGATCGCCTGACCTACCTCTTGTAGTCTTCCGCGGTAGGATCCATATCCAGCGCCCCATATCTCCCACTCCACCGTGTCCGCGCGAAAGGCAGCTCCACCCTCAGCTTCGCTATGAATATTAAGCTCGCTATCAACGCCAATGGCGTCGAAGTAACCCATGACGATTTCTACATAGGTCGGATCGTACCTCACGAGATTGCTCACCGTGATCTTGAATCTATAGCCGTCGTCGCCGCGAGGATATCCGGCCGCATCGAGCAACGCTTCTGCTTCATCCGGTCGATACTCATACTCACGCTTGACCTCGTCGGGCCACTCTTCATAAGGCCAGGCATACCCTTTGGCAGTTTGATGGAATATCCCATAAGGTGATGGATCTGCCCAACCCTTAAAGAAGGTAGCGGAAATTGCTTCGCGGTCCACTGACATCTGCAGTGCCTTGCGCACATTGATGTCGGCAGTGAGCGGACGAGATTGATTAAATACCAAGGTGCCCGGTATGAAGCTATATGCGGGCCACACCTCGAGTTCAGGATTGCTCTTCTGGAGGCTCTCTAGATTGTCGAGATTCGTTATGTGAGCGTCACCGGTGTTACTCAGCATATCAATCCTGCCCGTGCGCAATGCTGCCAGACGTGTTGACTCGTCCGGCATCTTCAGGGCCCGTAACTCGTCAATATAGGGCAGGCGGTTCCCGAATTTTTCATCAACACCCCAGTAGTTGGGATTCTTCTCCCAGGTTGCCGAGCTGCCCTCGACGTGGTCGGTCAGTCGATAGGGGCCGGTGCCGACCAGGTTCCTCCAGTCCTCAAAGCCACCTTCTTCCTCGAATACCTCGGGGGGGTATATCCAAACCATGCTGTGCAACAGCGACTGCACCACATTCACCTGAGGCCTCGTCAGCTTGAGCTCAACCGTCCATTTGTCGGTGGCCGTTACAGAGAGGAACTCCAGATTATAAACTATGGAACGCTGGGGGCTAGGTCCGGCTTCGGCGAAATCACCCAGACCAAAATAGCGGTGAAAGTTCCATACGACGTCATGAGCATCGAACTCCCGACCGTTCACCGGCGGCTTATCATGCCAGTTAACGCCCTGCCGGATGTTCCAGATGAACGTCGTGTCGTCGGCCATTGACCAGCTTTCGGCCAGACCGCCTCTGTACATCTCCGGGCCCGTATAATCCCAGTTCATGGTACCGTGCTTTTCCCTGGGTAGTGCCCAGTCGGCAATGGTCATCCTCTCTATAACGCTACTGATGAAGTGAGGCGCCCAGCCACCCGCCGACCACACGTCAGTACTCTCAGGAAAGTTCCTGGTGGCCCAGGTGAGTGTCCCGCCATACTCTGGCGCGGTCCACGTCTGGCCGGTGGCGGGGTCGAACACCGTCTCTCTGTCGGCTGCGGCGGCGGCTGCCGGCTCCTCGTCTGCGCCGGTGGCCCACAGGCCGGTCGCGGTCAGCATCATGACCAGCGCAACCGCGAAGATCATTCTGATGCTTACGATATATTTCATGGTTTTCTCCACAAATGTGTTCTTGAGAGTATTGCGGAACGGATTGCCGCTCCCTGGCTACTCTCGCGCCCGCAACGCAGACGGCCGGCCAGACAGAGTCAGATTTGTGAAGCGCGCGACGTGTGACTCACCGGGTTCACCCCCGCTCACGCCGCGCGCGTGCGGCTCTTTGAGTATCAATTTGCACCCCCTCGGTCGGGCGCAGATGTGCCCCTCTCTCTGAAGTCCCGGCAACGCCGGTTGATGTAGACTGGTGGAGGTTGCGGCCGACGCGGTCCGCCGCCACACGCACGGCTGTGTGCCGCGCGGATCGATGGTGCCGCGGTCAGCACCGCAACGACCGGGCGCGGCTGACCGCGGTGAGCCAGGTGCAGGCGGACGGCGAGGCCGGCGCCGAGCGGCTGGCTGTCGCGCGGTTAGGTTAGGTAGTCGGGTACAGGGGGGGGCGTAGTCGGCGGCTGGGCTGGATGCTGTCAGTGCCCATTCGCGGACGAGTGGAGAGGACGGCCCAATCCGTGTCAAGCGCGACCCACCGCGTTGTGTCACCGCCAACCCGTCAATGCGCTGACTGTCATCATGGCGCTTCATCCGAGGCACCCTAGTATGGGCGCGGCGCGCCTGTCAACGACTCGGCGGTCACCGGCAGGGTGATCCCATGCTGACGGACGTGATGGAGGACAAGCGCCGACTCGGTGAGCAAGCAAGTTCGTGACGGCGAATTCGTCGGGCCTCAGTCTCCCGCCTACGCACGGCCATCACCCCGACAGGACTCTCCGCACCTCGTCCGCGTCCACCGCCAGCGCCGCGGCGATCGCCTCGGCATCCTGTCCCAGACCATGCAGGCGGCGGATCGCCTGCGCGAGCAGCAGGCGCCGCTCCTGCTCCGCCTGCTGCCGCTCCTGCTCCGCCTGCTGCCGCTCCTGCTCCGCCTGCTGCCGCTCCTGCTCCGCCTGCTGCCGCTCCTGCTCCGCCTGCTGTTGAGCCTGTTCCGCCTGCTGCTGTGCCCGTTCCGCCTGCTGTTGCGCCCGTTCTGCTCGCTGCGCCCGCTCCCGCTCCTGCTGCGCCCGCTGCCGCTCCTGTGCTATAAGGCGGTCGCGATGCTCCACCTGCCGCGCCATCAGCATCGAGTCTCGCAACAGCAGGTCCTCTCCCTCCATGTCGCGCCGCACCTCTTCTTCCGCCATCGCCTCCCGCAACTGCCGCAGCACGAAGGCGCACTCCGCCGGATACTCCCCTTCTTCGATCGTCAGCACATGCGCGTCACTCCGCCCGTTGCCTTTCACCAAGCCCTGGTCGAAGATCGCCAGCAGCCGCTCCAGCTCGTCCCGCCGCCGGCTCGCCAGCCGCGGTATCTGGATGATGTGGCTGCGGTGATGGATCCCCTCCACCAGCGGATGGCTCGCCGCAAGCTCCCGCCCCGTGCGCCGCTCGGTCACCTGCGGGCACACGTCGATCACCGCCTCGTCCGACAGGTCATCCAGGGCGTAGCCCAGGAAGTAGATGGTCACGATCGGCACCGCCTCGGTGCGGCCCGACGGATGGGTAAGGATGTTGTCCCCGCTGCCGATCTGCTGGCCCAGGTAACGCCGGAAGCGCTCGATCACGGTCGGCGCGCTGGTCTTCTGAATCTCGATCAGCACCTGCCGCTCGCCGCCGTCGGCAGTGCGCACGCGGGCGGCGAAGTCCATGCGCAGCAGCGTCAGCGGCTGGACGCGCTCCGGGTCTTCGGGAGTGCGGCGCACGGCGCTCTCCTGCGGGCTGACGGTGAGCGACCGCACCGCGAGGCCGGTGATCCTGCCGATCAGCAGGCGGGCGACGCGGTCGTTCTGCATCAGGTACTTGAACACCACGTCGTAGATCGGGTTGGCGACGTCCACGCCAGCATTGAACCTGCGGCCCGCGCGCTGCGTCAATCGCCTTGCCCGGGTTGCGGATGATCGGTGCGGCGGCGGTGTCATGCACCGACGGGCGGGCGGCGCCGGACGCCGGCGAAGCCACCAGATCGTCGGACGCTATCCGCAGGGTGATCTTGGTGTCCTTCGGCTTCCTGCGCGCGGCGACCTTCAGCAACTCCCGGAATCTGTTCTCCTCCTCTGGATCGAGCCGCTCGCCGAAGTAGGGTGCTCCCTCGATACTCTCTATGAGCTCTCGTTCCTCGTCATCGAGGTAGTCCATTTGTTGTTCGCCACCTCCACCAGAACACACAGTTACCTTCAACCCTTCAACTCTCCATGGGCGACCGTCTGCGCGACGCCGCGGACCCCTACAAGGAAGCGCTACCGTAACGCGGGCGGCAGGTCGAGGCCGAAGCGCTCGGCGGCGGCGCGCAGCTTGGCGACCGTGCCGGGGGGCAGCGGGATGCCGCCGGCGGTACGCTCGGCCAGCACCTGCTCCTCCGGCTGGCCCGGCACCAGGATCGGCGGCGCGCCGTCCACGGTGGCCAGCCCGTTCATGGCGTCGGCCAGCCGGTCGACGTCGCCCTTGAACGCCTCCACGTCGGTGAACGCGGCGATGTCGATGGCGGCGACGAAGCTGTTCTGGGTGGCGCGGCGCGGGGCGTCCCGGCCGCTGATCGTGGTGGCGAGCAGCGGGTTGCCGGCCATCAGGCTCGACAGGCACTCGAAGATCAGCGCCAGACCGTAGCCCTTGTAGCCGGCGGCGGGCCGCAGGAAGGCCGACTGCGCCGGGTCGGTGGTGGGCCGGCCCTCCGCGTCCAGCGCCCACTCCTCGGGAATCGCCACCCCCTTGTCGCGCGCCACGTCCAGCTTGCCGCCGGCCGCCACGCTGGTGGCCATGTCCAGGCTGATCGCGGGCCGGCGCGAACCGGGCACGGCGACCGCGATCGGGCTGTTGTGGGTGCCAGCCTGCTTCGCCCCCGGCGGCGCCATGTTGGGCGGACTGCACACCACGGCCAGACCGGCCAGGCCGGCCCGCGCCGCCATCTGCGTGTAGTAGGCCATCGCGCCCTGGTGCGTGGTGTTGCGGATCAGACCCCAGCCGATCCCCGCCTCCCGCGCCTTGGCGATGACCCGCTCCATCGCCTGCACCGTCACCACCGGACCGAACGCGCGGTCCGCGTCCATCAGCACGGTAGCCGCGGTCTCCCGCTCCACCCGGATGTTCGGGCGCGGGTTCATGGAGCCGCTGTCCACCGCCCGGCTGTAGGCCGCCACCCGCTGTACCCCGTGCGAATCGATGCCGCGCAGGTTGGCCCACACCAGCACCTCCGCCTCCGTGGCGGCATCGCCGGCCGGCATGCCGAGCCCCTCGAACACCCGTGCCGTGAACTCCTGCAACGCCGCCGCATCGACGCACCGCGTCTCCGCCGCCGGGTCGACGCTCGCCCCCTCCGTGAACCGATACTGCATCCTTCCCCCGCCGGCAGAATAGCACATCAGCGACAGCACGCCATCGCTCGCGCGCAGCGAAGCTCGCGTACCGCCGCGCAGGACCAAATGCGACGTACCGCACCATTGCGCAGCGCCGATCATCAGGATTGCCGGCCACCGCAAGCTGGAACAAGTCGGGGGCAACGGCGACCCTGACGGTCCTTGACTCTGTCAGAGGTGCGGGCAGTGTCGGAGCACTCGGGCAGCGCTCATGGCTCTAGGATATGTGGCGGCTCACGCCTCGGGAGTCTTCAAGGAGTTGGAAAAGCTCCACCAATTATTCGCACCCGTAGTCTCGTGGTCCCAGGAAGTTCGCTGGCATATTCTGATCAACGATGGGACACTCGCACCGACGACCGGGAATGCGTTTACGAGTGGTGCAGACCTTATTTCCTCGCTCGCAATTCGCGCTGTTTGACAGGTGGCCGCGCTCGTGAGAGAGTGCACCGTTAGAGGTTTGACGGATCGATGATGACGCGTCATGACGACATTCAGCGCAATAACCGGCTGGCGGTGACGCGACCGGTGCCCCCCCCCGCAGCTTCAGTAGCGTAAATCTTTCAAGCGTAAACAGTAATACCAACCACTGGCGGCCCTCGTTATCGGGCGCCTCCGCGCGCGTCGACCACCGCAGACCACTACCCGCCATCTCCAATCCCCCGGCGTTGCCGGACATGGGAACAAGCCACCGGCGAGTCGCCGCCACGCCTCCGGTCGGCGTGCGCCTGCGACCAACCGGTCCGCTTACGAGGGGGTGCCCGTGAAGTTGTAGTCCACACCACGGGACGCGGTCGACGCCCCCGCGGTGATCGCCCCCGGGTCAACTCGAAACTCGAAGTCGTCACCCTCGTCGGAAACAACTGCGCCGCACCCACACCCGGCACAGACCGGCACACAGGCCTTGAGAGCAGCCCGGGGGTCGACACCGAAGTGTGCTCTCAAAGCATAGGAGCATAGGAGTACGAATGAATTTTGTGTGTGTAGCGTTCCGAACGGGCCTCACCGTATTGGCAGGCTTGGTTCTGGCCGTAACCGGCGTCTGGGCCAGTCCAGCCGCGGAAGAGCAGCCGGCCGCGGCGATGGAGAAAGAAATGGTGATGGACCCCACCACCGGCGAGATGGTGACCGCGCCAGAATATGGCGGGACATTGAATACCTGGTTTGTGGATTTTTCTGGCGAGGTTGATACCTATTTCGGCTGGGTGGACCCTCGATTTTCGGGCGTCGTAGAGAAGCTAGGCATCGGCGACTGGGGAATAGATAGAGACGTATATGACTTCAACAACGATGGCCCGCTTCCTGTGTCTGCCATGACCGGGAGGCTGGCGGAAAGCTGGGATATTTCCCCGGACGGCCTCACCTATACCTTCCACATACGCAAGGGCGTTCACTGGCATAACAAGGCACCCATGAACGGTCGGGAGCTGACTGCCTCTGATGTCGAATACAACTTTCACCGTCAATTGGGTGTGGGCAAGTTCACCGACGCCGAACCGAACCCCTTTGGTGCCGCCGCCGACCTCACCGGCATCCCATTCGAATCGATAACGGCCACCGACAAATGGACGGTTGTCATGAAGCTGAAGGAGCCCTACCTGCCTGCGCTTCGGCTTATCCTCATCGACTACTTTGTTTACATATTGCCCCCCGAGGTAATCGAGCAATCAAGGACTGCCGACGTGCCACAGGGCAGGATTTCGGATTGGAGGAACCAGGTCGGCACCGGTCCCTTTATGCTGACTGACTCTGTCGAAAGCAGCTCTTTTACCCTTACCAAGAATCCTGACTACTGGCGCTTCGACGAAAAATACCCGCAGAACCGCTTACCCTACATTGACGAGTTAAAGGTGCTGATTATACCAGAGCAAGCAACAGTAATGGCGGCCCTACGCTCAGGCAAGGTTGATTTCAGACCATTTGGTACTTCTCTGAACGACGGAATCAGCCTGCAGCGGACCAACCCCGAAATCGTCCAGCACCCGGTTTTCTTTCGGTCCAATGATGCCATTGCTGCTAACGTGCGCGTACCGCCCTTTAACGACATCAGGGTGCGCAAGGCAATGCAGATGGGACTGGACCTTGACACCATTGCGACTACGTACTGGAAGGGTCACGCAGTTACGACACCTCAGGGGATGGTAGGGGTGAAAGGATATAGCATCCCATTTGAAGAGTGGCCCGAAGAGGTCAAGAAGGGCTATATGTACGACCCGGAAGGTGCCGAGAAGCTCCTTGATGAGGCTGGATTACCGCGCGACGCCGACGGCATTAGATTCAAGACCCGCTTGCAGATCCTCCAGGGTACACAGGATGTGGGCTACGCAGAAATAGCTGTCTCCTACTGGGCTGAGATTTGCGTCGATGTTGAGCTTGATGTATTTGAGGACTGGACCGCATATCACGAGGGGCTATTCTCGGGTATGTATGAAGGCATGATGGGTTCCATTTCGGGCACCCTTTTTGACCCTGTCATGTCGGTAGGCTGGTATCGCTCGGACGCACAGTGGAACCGCCCCTTACACCAGTGGCCTGAGTTGGACGCCCTCGTTGACGCCGCCCTGGCCGCTACCACCACTGACGAGCAGCAAAGGCGGATTGCAGAGGCAGATATGTACACTATAGAGAAGCACTACCAGATATGGGGTCCTAAACCTCCAACGTTTGTCGTCCACCAACCGTGGATCAAAGGCTATCACGGTGAATCGAATCATCTGGGACCAAACGAGCGGTGGGACATGCTCGCGCGCCTCTGGATCGACCAGGATCTGAAGAAAGAAATGGGTTATTAGCTATTTTTTGAGGGTTTCAGACCCTGTGGCTTAGCTCGGGAAAAAGGGAGCTGGAAGGCGGTCTCCTGCAGGCGCGCTTCCCGGCTCCCTTTTTCCTGGAAGAGGGGTGGGCAATGACGGAAGAGAGTGAGGTTCCAATCCGAAGAATGATGAGGTGTGTCACATGAGAGCCTATATCATCAGACGGTTATTGCTGATAATCCCTACGCTATTTATATTGACCATCCTGGTCTTTTTCTCGGTCCGCTTCATCCCGGGCGATGCAATAGACGCAATGTTGGGTAAGGTGGAATTCCAGGTTGACGTAGACCGTGAAGCTCCTGAGAAACAACAATCAGGCGGCCTCCGGGACAAGCTCATAACCGAGTGCGTGTGCCTGCCTTCGGAGCCGGCGTTCAAAGCGGCGCCGGTCCTGGCGCTCCTCGGCGGCGAGGATGCTGTCATCGTAGGCCACGCGATGCGTGATCAGATGGTAGATGATCCGAGCCAGTTTATGCGCGACTGCAGTGGTCGCTTCGGGAGTACCCAGACGCGCCCGCATGCGGCGGAAGTGCTGGCCCAGGGCCGATGGGCTGCGGTACAACGACTGGGTCGCCCAGTGCAGCGCCTGGGCGGCCCGATTGGTGCCCCGACCGGTGTGCGAGCTGATGATCTTGCCGCCGGTGATCTGGTTGTGGGGGCACAGGTGCAGCCAGGAGGCGAATTGCGGTGCGGTCGGAAAGCGGGACAGTTCCGGGCCGAGTTCGGTGAACAGAACCAGCGCCGTACTTTCGCCGATGCCGGGAATCAGCGTCAGGTCAGTGCCGAACAGGTGCGTAAGGTGGCCGCGCAGGTCGAACCGCTTGGCCGGTGACTCGGTTGGCGCCTCGGGCTCCGCATCGATTCCCTCATCCGGTGGGTCGTCGCCCACCGCGCCGGGTGGCTCGCTGCTGGCTTCGAACGCGCGGATGCCGGCTTCGATTTCCTGATCGCACTCCGTGATGAGTTGTTGGTAGTGGGCATAGGTCGCTCGCGCGTGCCGCAACGCCAACAGGTGCTCGGCGCGCCAGTCGCCCTGCAGCGCCTTGATCAAGGTCTCGCGGCTGGCTTTGATCCGCCGGTCGGCCAGAGCGGCCAACCGCGCCGGATCCCGCTCACCCGCCAGGATAGCGTCCGTAATGGCCAGACCGGTCGTCCCCGTCAGGTCAGAGATGGCATGGTGCAGATGCACGTTCATCTGGCTGTACGCCTTCTGCATGTGCAACACGCTGCGCGACGCCATCTTGATCAAGGTGTCGCGATGGCGCAGCACCGAGCGCAGTGCACACACCTCGTCGGCAGGGCGGAATGAGCCGCGCAGCAATCCCACCGAGTGCAGGTAGCGCAACCACTCGCAGTCGGCCACGTCGGACTTCCGACCGGGTACCGAGTGCACGTGACGCGCATTCACCAGCACCACGTCGAAGCCGTGTGCCTCCAGGATCTGATACACCGGAATCCAGTACACACCGGTGGACTCCATCGCCACCGTGGTGACCTCGCATTCCTTGAGCCAGTCGGCCAAGGCGTGCAGGTCCGCGGTGAACGTAGCAAAGTTCCGGATCGGGTCCGGGTCGCGCTCCGGGCGCACAGCCGCGTACACCTCGGTAGCGCCTATGTCCAAGCCGGCAGCGTCCGGGTGCATCACCTTTGGTTGCGCTGTGCGACTGCCCTTGCCCTTGCGTCTGTGTCTGCGTCGTGCCATGAAACCTCCGCTACGACTGAGTGGTGCGGCCAAGGCGTGTGTAGCAGGTATTCTCCTGAACGGGATGATCGCCACCCGGCCGCGCCGGCTGACAACCTCACCAATGACTACGCCACCCGCCCCGGGGCCAAGCTCTTGAACGGGTTCGCAGAACGTAACGCCAGTGACGCGCCGGCCTACTTTCGCGCTCCACCCAGAACTCTGCCCACACTATAGCTCACCCTTGTTTCTTTCATGACTGCGCCGGCCCAGGGGCCGGTGGGATAGCTCTTGAGCATATGCTGGGATTGGACGTGCCTGCCCACGTGCAGTATGGACGCTGGATAGGAGGTATTTTCCTCCACGGTACCCTTGGCAAATCACTGGTTGGCGGTGGCGCGGTGGGGGATAAGATAATAGATAGACTGCCGGTAACCATTGAGCTTGGTGTCCTGGCAATCGTAATCGGCCTCTTGATAGCCCTGCCAGTCGGCATCTACTCGGCGATTCGCCAGGACACGGCTGCCGACTACGCGGGGCGCTCCATCGCCATCATCGGCCTGGCAACGCCCAACTTCTGGCTGGGAATCATGGTCATGATATACCCGGCAATCTGGTGGGGCTGGTCGCCACCGATGGAAGTGATTCCTTTCACCGAAGACCCGCTGGGGAATCTCGGGGTGTTCCTCATTCCCAGCCTGATTCTGGGCACGGCCATGGCTGCAGGCGCAATGCGGATGACGCGCACCATGATGCTGGAGGTGCTCAGGCAGGACTATATCAGGACCGCCTGGGCCAAGGGTCTCAATGAGAGGGTAGTTATTATCAGACACACCGTTAAGAATGCCCTCATCCCGGTAGTTTCCCTGATCGGCCTGCAGTTGCCTGTCCTGGTGGGCGGCGCCGTGATCATGGAGAACATATTCAACCTGCCGGGGCTCGGTCGTCTCATGCTGGTTGCCCTCACTGACAGAGACTACCCGTTGGTCTCCGGAGTAAACCTGTTTTTTGCTGCGGGGGTTATGGGGTTCAACCTAATAATCGACCTGATCTATCCTTATTTGGACCCCAGGGTCCGTTACAAATAACGGCGGGAAGTCGACAACATGAGCGACGTCAAAGGGATACCACCAGCATCAAGTGAGAAAAAGAGACGAACCGGGGCGGCCTATTTCTTTGTCAGGCTGGCCACGGAGAAGCCACTGGGTGCCGCCAGCGGGATTGTCGTATTGATACTGATTCTTGTCGCTATCTTTGCCGATATTCTGGCCCCTTATCCATATGATGAGATACACTTAGCGGACATATTGCAGGGCTCATCGGCCCAGTATCTGCTGGGTACCGACTACGTGGGGCGAGACTTCTTGAGCCGCATCATCTACGGGGCTCGCCTTTCATTAACTGTCGGTCTGGCAGCGACCGCTGTTAATGTTGTGGTCGCTGTCCTGGTAGGCGGAACTTCAGGATTCCTGGGTGGTAAATTCGACCTGACGGTGCAGAGATTTGTCGATGCCTGGATGGCTTTCCCGGGCCTGCTCCTGTTGTTAACCATCATGTCCATAGCGGGACGGGGTCTGTTACAGATAATACTGGTCCTGGGGATCGCCGGTGGCATCGGCGGCTCAAGAGTACTTCGAGGCGCCGTAATTGATATCAGGGAGAATGACTATTTTCAGGCGGCGGAGTCGATTGGCAGCTCAAAATGGAGAACACTTATCCGCCATGTCCTGCCTAATATTGCGGCTCCCATAATCGTCATATTCAGCATCAACATAGGAGGGGTGATCATATCCGAGGCTTCTCTGAGCTTCCTCGGATTCGGTCTGCCAGCCAAGATTCCTAGCTGGGGAGGTATGCTCAGCCGCGAAGGACGTCAGTACATGGAGATGGCCCCATGGCTGGCTCTCTGGCCCGGCCTTGCTCTGACTATTACGGTCTACTGTCTCAACATGCTCGGCGACGCGGTGCGGGATCTGCTCGACCCGCGGTTGCGCGGCGGTGGTGGTCGCCTCGGTGCCGATGCCGCCGGGTCGGTCTAAGGAGTAGGCGCGCCGTCCTTCCCCCGCCGGCAGAATAGCAGATCGGCGGCGGTCAGCGCTTGTAGGGGTCGGCGGCGTCGCGCAGGCCGTCGCCGATGAAGTTGAATGCCATCACGGTCACGATCACGAACAACGCGGGAATCAGCAGCCACGGGAAGATGGCGACGCTGCGAAAGTTCATGGCGCGCTGCAACAGCACGCCCCAGCTCACCGCCGGCGGGCGCAAGCCGAGCCCGAGGAAGCTGAGCGCCGTCTCGGCGAGGATCATGTCCGGTATCGCCAGCGTGAGGTGCACGATCAGGTAGCTGCCGAACGACGGCAGCAGGTGACGGCGAATGATGGTCATCTGCTTCGCGCCGGCGATCCGTGCCGCCATGGTGAAGTCGTGCTCGCGCAGCTCCAGCAGCTTGCCGCGCACTGCTCTCGCCAGGCCGCCCCACCCCACCAGCGACAGAATGACCACGATGGCAAAGTAGATCTGGAAGATATTCCAGTCGCGCGGCAGCGCGGCCGCCAGCGCCATCCACAACGGGATCGTGGGGATCGAGATCAGGAACTCGATGACGCGTTGAATGAACATGTCCACGCGCCCGCCGTAGTATCCCGACAGGCCGCCGAGGATCGAGCCGATCACGAACGACAGCGACACGCCGACCAGGCCCATCGACAGCGAAATCCGCGCGGCGCAGATGGTGCGCGTGTAGATGTCGCGGCCCAGCTTGTCGGTGCCGAACAGGAACAGCCGCCCGGGCGCCTCGACGCTGAACAGGCGCACCCGGCTCGGGAACAGGCCGAGCACGCGGTACTCCACTGCACCGCGGGCAAAGAAGCGAATCGGATAGCGCACCATCGTGTCCTCGCCGTACAGCGGCTGAAAGGTCTCGGGGTCCTGGGTCATCGTCACCCCGTACACGAACGGGCGGGCGAGCCTGCCCTCGTGCACCACGCGCACGCGCGACGGAGGATGATGGTTGGTATCCGAGAACACGTCCTCGACGTCGTAGGGCGTGAAGAACTCGCAGAAGATCGCCGTGAAGTAGAGCGCGGCGAGCACCATCCCCCCGATCACCGCCAGGTGATGTCGCCGGAAGCTGCGCCAGATCAACTGCCACTGGGACGCGAGATAGTAGCGCTCGTCGACCTTCCCCTCGGCCACCTTTGCCTCCGGCACCCTTGTCTCTGCCACTGCGCCCCTCATGCGGACTGCGCGCTGAAGCGTATGCGCGGGTCGACGATGGTGAGCAGGATGTCGGAGATGAAAGTGCCGACCACGGTCAGGAAGTTCAGGAACAACACCAGCGCGGCGGCCAGGAACATGTCCTCGTTCATCAGGGCGCTGAACAGCAGCGGCCCCACCGTCGGCAGTCCCAGCACCAGGGAGGTGATGGTCTCGCCGGAGACGATCACCGGCAGCAGCCAGCCGACCGTGCTGATCATCGGATTCACCGCCACCCGCACCGGGTACTTGAACAGCACGCGGCCCTCTCCGACGCCCTTGGCGCGCGCGGTCACCACGTACTGCTTGCCGAGTTCGTCCAGGAGCTGCGCCCGCATCACGCGAATCAGCCCCGCGGTGCCGGCGGTACCCACGATGATCACGGGCAGCGGCAGGTGGCTCATCAGGTCCAGGAACTTGCCGATACTCCATCCCGCGCGCAGGTACTCGGGAGAGAACAGCCCGCCGACGCCGACGCCGATGCCGAGTTGCAGGGCGAAAAACATCAGGATGATCGCCAGCAGGAAGTTGGGGGTCGCCAGCCCGATGAAGCCGATCGACATGAACAGGTAGTCGCTGAACCGGTACTGGTGGGTGGCGGAGTAGATGCCGATCGGGATCGCCATCAGGTAGGTGAACGCCAGGGTACACAGGGAGATGGTGACGGTCAGGGCGAGGCGCTCGCCGACCACGTCGCTGACCGGCTTGTTAAGCATGAAGGAGTGGCCGAACTCGCCGCGCACCAGGTTGAAGAACCACTTCAGGTACTGGACGTGGACCGGGCGATCGAGCCCGTAGCGGCGGCGCAGGTTGTCGAGCAGTTGCTGGTCCACGTCCTCCCCGCTGCTGGCCAGGCGAAGGGCTACCGTGGTCACGTAGTCGCCGCGCGGCAACTGGATGATCACGAACGACACCACCGTCAGCACCCACAGCAGCAGCAACATGTAGAGCACGCGGCGCAGCAGGTAACCGGTCATCGGCTCTCAGGATGCGGGGAGGGCCGGCCTCGCGGCCGGGCCCCCTCTGAAATCACGCCCTCCGGCTAGAGTGATCAGGGGCACCTGTCGGCGCGCGCCCCGGGAGGCGCGCACCTGGCGCCTGAGCTACTGCCAAAGCAATTGCGCAAGCTACTGCTTGATGTAGAGCGTGTCGTACAGGTACCCATCGGAGAAGCCGAGACCGGTGAAGCCGCCCTCGGCGTACATGTTGCCGATGCGGTTGTTGACGATCACCACCCGCGGCGGCGGCGTGACCGTGCCGATGTAGTACAGCCCCTCCACGTTGCGGGTGATCAGCTCGTTGGCCAGCTCGGCGTAGCGCGCCGTACCCTTCTGCTCCTTCAGCCACTGCTCCGACAGGTCGAACAGCGCCTTGATCTCATCCGGCGGCTCTTCCCCCTCCTTGCCGCCGGTGAAGTGCCACTGCGCCCACGGGTAGGAAGACTGCGGACAGCAGTGATACCAGTGCCACGGCGGCCGCAGGCGAATCGGGTAGCGGGAGTGACCGAGCACCTCGCCGCCGCCGTCCGAGGACCAGAAGCCGGCGTCCAGCTCGTTCGCCTCGCCCAGCTCCTTCCACAACGCATAGGCGATCGCCTTGGGCTCGAAGCCGATACCGAGTGCGGTCCAGTAGCGCGCCAGCAGCGTCATCAGGTCGTCGAAGTAGGGCAGGTAGTCGAGCGCCGGATGGGTGCCGTCGATCACCAGCGGCTTGCCGTCCGGGCGCATCCGCTTGCCGTCGTCGCCGCGCGTCAGCCCCATCTCGTCCAGGAGCTCGTTGGCGCGGTCGGGGTCGTGCTCCGCGTAATAGGTCGCCATCCAGTCTTCGAACCCGGTCCAGGTGCTCGATGCCGGCGAGTTGAACGGCTTCGAGCGTCCGAAGAACAGCGTCTTGCTGACCTCCTCGCGGTCGATCGCCAGCGACATCGCCTGGCGGAACCGGATGTCGTTGAAGATCTCGCGCAGCACCGGGTCCTTGTGCGTGTAGTTGAAGGCAACGCCGCCGGCGAACGAGCTCGCGGTGTCATCCCACAGGTACACCCGGTAGTCGCCGGAATCCTCGTTCTGCTTGTACACCGGGAAGTCGGCCAGCTCGGTAAACAGCAACTGCACATCGATCTCGCCGGCCATCGCCAGCGCCGGGATGTTCTCGTCCGGCTTGGTGAATTTGGAGCGCTGCACGCCGTTGATGTACGGAAGCTGATTTCCGGCCGTGTCGATCTTCCAGTAGAACGGGTTGCGTTCCCAGTACTGGACGCCGGGGCTGTCATCCTTGAGCACGTAGGGGTCGGTAACCGGCACGTCGGTGTAGCTGTAGGCAACCGGCAGCGAGCCGGTATGGCCGCGGTCCGAGTGGTGGGCGGCGAATGCCTCGTACCACTCTTCGAAGCCCTCCTCCTTGGCCAGCGCGCCGGCGTCGGAGTTGTAGCGGATGTGCCACTGCTGCAGGTAGTGCTGCGGGGCCAGCGGGCGCGACTGCGCCCACGACTCGGTGGCCGCCAGGAACGGCTCGGCAAACGTGTACCGGACCGTGTGCTGGTCGATCTTCTGTGCCTGCATCAGCTCGCCACCGGGGGTATAGCGGCCGCGCGGCTCCGGCGTGAACCCGCTCACAACCTCGTCGGCCAGGATGGCTTCGTAGAGAACAGGTAGTCGTCGGCATCGGCATCCTCGCCGTCCGACCACTTCATGCCGCGGCGGAGCTGCAGGGTGAGCACCGTGGCGTCCGCGGACAGCTCCCAGCCGCGCACCAGGTTGGGAATGAACACGGATCCGTCGGGCGGCCACTTCGCCACCGCCTGCTGCAGGTCCTCGACGAATTCGCCCGGTTCGAACTCCGGACCCGCGGCATTGATCACGCCGCCGTACTGGCCGATCTCGTTGAGCGGGCGCACCACCTGGGCATCCTGCGGGATGCGCTCCTCGACCGGCGGAAGCTGCCCCTCGGCCACCAGCGCCGCCAGCATCGGTGCCTCGCCGAACTGGGTAATGGCGTTCCCGGTCGCCGCCTCGTAGTCCGCCGGGGACGCAAAGATGTGATCCACGTACGGCTCGCCGATCACCGCCGTGCCGGCCATCAGCGCTCCCTGCGCCGCCGCCGACTCCTCCGTACCTGCCGCCAGCGCCGGCATCGCCGCCAGCACCAGAGTCACGATTGCCGCCAATGCTCGACCCATGTCGTCTCCTCCTCGCATCCGCATCCGGATGCTCGTCCTGTGGTTCGGTGCGGGCGGCTCGACTAATCCCGGTTTCAAGCGCGTGCGTTCACCATCATTACCGCGCGGTCACCTGCTAATCTCCCGAATCTAACACGGAACCGTTGGTCTGGGTAGCTCGCCGGGAGCGCGGAATCCGGGTCACGGTGGCGGCGGCCTCAGTTCAGGGGGCGCAGGAGGGGAGTGTCGGGCAGGTCGGTGTGCAGGCGGGCGAATGCGTCGGCGCCGTTGCGGGTGAGGGCGGCCGGGTCGGCGAGCGGCAGGTCGACGCGCACCTGTTCCAGGCTCGACCAGCAGGCGGCGGCCAGCACCTCGAACCCGGTGTAGGCGTGTTCGACGTTGCAGGGGTGGTCCGCCAGCGAGCCGTCCAGCCAGTCGGCGATCTGGCCGGCGTAGCCCTGCTGAATGCGCGGCGACTCCCATTCCCAGCCGGCGACCGGGTTCTCCTTCGAGTACGCCGGGTTGGCTCCGCGCTTCCACTCGCCTCCGGTGGCACGGCTCTGCGTGGCCCAGATGCCGGTGTTTTCCGCCCACGCCGTGCCCTCGGTGCCGCGCACCGTGACCCGGTTCACCTGCCAGGCGTCGCCGGAGTCGTAGCGCGGCGCCACCCCGCCGTACTCGCCGAGGCCGTAGATGCCGCCGGCCAACTCCAGCCGCACCAGGCACAGGTCGGGCGACGGGTGCACGTCCTGCAGTTGCGTGCGGCCATGCACGTGGCCCACCACCCATTGCGGCTGCGCGAAGCCGCTCGCCCACAGCAGGTAGTGGGTATAGTGGGTGCCGCGGTCCATCAGGTTGCCGCTGGTGGTGGCGTGGATCTCGGTCACCTGCCCGACGCCGCCGGCGTCCAGCACCCGCTTCAGTTGCTGAAACGAGCTGGTATAGACGTGCTGCTGGCACACCGTCGCCTTGATGCCGGCGCCGCGGCACAACTCGACCATACGGTGCGCCTCTGCCAGCGACAGGGCCATCGGTTTCTCGAACGCCATGCCCTTCACGCCGTGTCTGGCGGCCAACTCCACCATCGGCAGCCGTACGTCGGGCCGGGTGACGAAGCAGAACAGGTCGGGCTCGGTCTCCGCGAGCATGCGGTCGGCATCGCGGTACTGCGGCACGTTGAGCCCGAATCTGTCGGCCACGGAGCGCATGAGCGC
The DNA here is from genome assembly GCA_965208575.1 of Spirochaetia bacterium. Lineage (GTDB taxonomy): Bacteria > Spirochaetota > Spirochaetia > SZUA-6 > Bin103 > Bin103. Next base: position 996,595 of record CBDBOV010000006.1, read on the forward strand.
CTCGTCCAACTCGCACAGGGCCACGATCTCGAACCGCTCCGATTGCGCCAGCCAGCCCGCGATGTGCCTCCAGCCGCGGTTCCCGCAGCCCGCCTGCGCCACCCGTATCTTCGCCATCGTCTGCTACTGCTCCGGTACGATGCTCAGATCGTGCTCTGTTCGGCTTGGCCAACCGAGTCGTTCGAGTCGTGCAGGTATGCGCCAACGTGCCTTCCAACGGTCGGAGGTGGAAGGGGCCTGTTGTCCTTGCGGAAGGTCTCCAACCACTCGTCAACGATTTCGCACAGACTGCTGAACACCTCGACTTCATCGTCGCCGTGGCAGCAGGGCCCAATGACCCCGGGACAATACCCGATGTAGCTCTGGTCTTCTTCCGACCACTCGACGATCTTGACGTACTGTGCACTGGCCCGCGGACGTTCGCCGGCAGGCGACGCCGGTACCTCAGCAGACGTCGTCTTTCGTGTGGCAGGGCTGCCGTGACGGCTCCTGGTCATCGTTGAGACTCCTCGATCCTTCTTTTGACTTCCTTCTCCTGATACGGCTTGGCATCATCACCAAGTTTCCCCGAGATAGTAACGTGAATGCCCTTGGGATGCTCGTAGTTTCTGTGGCTGCCCTTCCCGCCTCGATTGACGAATCCTTCCCGCTCCAGATCTCGTATCAGCGCCCTAACCTGTCGCGGCACGACCGGTCGCAGTCAGCCAAGCCGGCTCAGGAGGGTTCGGCGACGCGGACTACCTGCTTGCCGAGGTTCCGGCTGGTGAGCAGGCGCATGAACGCGCCGGGCAGGTTCTCGAAGCCCTCCACGATGTCGAACTTCGACTTCAGAACGCCGCTCTTCTGCCACGCTCCGAGCCGGCGGTATGCCTCGTCGAAGCGGTGGCCGTAGTCGCCGGCCAGGAACCCCTCGACGCGGGCGCGCGACACCAGGATCTTGCGCATGAAGCGCGGCCCGATGTCGGGCTGGTCGAAGCGGTCGGCAAGGCTGATGGTCCCCACCACCACGATGCGCGCGTGCGTGGCCAGGTTCTGAAACACCGCGTCCAGGATCGGACCGGCGGTGTTGTCGTAGTACACGTCCACGCCGTCCGGGCACACGCGCGCAAGGGCGGCGGCGAGGTCGGGTTCGTTGCGGTAGGCGATGCCGTCGTGGTAGCCGATCTGTCGGCACCAGGCCAGCTTCTCCTCGGTGCTGGTGACCGCGATGGCGCGGCAGCCGCAGATCCTGGCGATCTGGCCGGCGATCTGACCCACCGATCCGGCGGCCGCCGAGATCACCACCGTGTCGCCCGGCTTGATGCGCCCGGTCTCGATCAGCGCGAAGTACGCGGTCGGGCCGTTGGTGCCCAGGAAATCGAGCCAATGCGGCAGGTCGGCCACCTCCGGATCGACGCGCCGGGCCGTCCCCGCCGGCACCGCCGCGTATTCCTGCCAGCCGGTCGTGGCCAGCACCAGGTCGCCCGGCTGCCAGGCGCCGTCCTTCGATTTGACCACCTCGGCCACCGAGGCGGCGGTCATCACCTCGCCGACGCTCACCCCGGCCGCGTAGTTTTGCTGCCGGCTGATCCGCCCGCGCATGTAGGGCGCCACGTCCACGTACAGCGACCTTACCAGCAGTTCGCCGTTCCCCGGCTCCGGCACCGCACCCTCGGAAAGCGCCCAGTTGTTCTCGCTCGGCATGCCCTCCGGGTAGGAAGCCAGCCGCCACTGTCGATTGTTCACCGTCATGACCGGCATACTACCACTGTTGGGCTGGCGCGGACCCCACCGCCCGGCGGCGGGCTCGAGTCTACTGGAATGATCGGTTGAAATATGGTACTGCTCGGACCATGGCTGAGTACCACGCCACCGCCGTACCGCGCCCGGTCGACCGCGAGACGCCGCGGCCGGAGTTTCCCGGCTGCCGTGCGGTGCGCATCACGCGCGCCGAGATCGTCGAATGCGAACGTCGCATCGAGTACTGGGACGCGGCCACCGAGACCGCCTGGATCTGCGAGCCGACCACTTCCTATCACGAGCGCCCGGCACGCCTGTTGACGCGGTTGGCCGAGGTGATCGCCCGCGTGCGCGGTTCGCATATCGAATGCTACGGCTCGATGGACCTGTTGCTGCGCGACGAGCACGACGAGCCGCAACGCATCATGCAGGCCGACGAGTCCCTGTACCTGCATCCGGCGCACGCCAGGCTGCCGGGCGCCGCCATGGTAGTGGGCGAGGACGACTTCCCGGACGTGGTGCTGGAGGTGGACCACTCCACGGACGCTCGCCGTGGCAAGCTGGCGTTGTACGAGTCGTGGGGGTTCCCGGAACTGTGGGTGGACGTGCCGGACGCGCCGTCAGCGAGCCGCCCGCGGGCGCGGCGACCGGGGTTGACGATCCATCTGCTGGTGGACGGTCGCTATCGGGTCGCGGCGGAGAGCCGCGCGTTCCCGGGCTGGACGGCGGCGGAGATCCACGAGGCGTTGAACGAGGCCGAGCCGTCAGCGCGCACCAGCGCGGTGTTGGAACGGGTGGGCGGAGCGCTGGGGGCACGGGAAGGAACCGGACCGGACGACGACCCGCTGCTGCGTTCGCAACGGCGCCGGGGGTTCGAGCGCGGCCGAGCGGAAGGCCATGCGAAAGGGCTCATTGCAGGCGTGCGCAGAGCCCGCGCGGAGATGGTCCGGCAGCTACTGCTGTCGCGCGGTATCGAGGTCTCGCCGGCGTTCCCGGCGGACGCGGCGTTCGCCGCCACGCCCGAGGACGTGCTGATCTCCGCGGCACTCGCCTGCGAGGACGAGGCCGCCTTCCGCGCCGCCATCTCGCGGTCCGGACGGTAACAGCATCGCCGTTCGCCATGAACTGCCCGACGCCGGCATCGGTGCGCAGAAACGGCGCGCACTGGCTCCGCGTCGCAACACGGCGATAGGGAATCACCAGAACCTGAAACGGCATCCTGTCGCGATCGCTTGGTCTCCCATCGGCCATTGGTTCCCGATACGGCGGGGCTACTCCTGGACGACGTGGACCTTGATGGCGCCGCGGGTCTTGTCGGCGGAGATGCGGAACGCTTCGGCGATGTCGTCGAACGGCAGCCGGTGGCTGACCAGCTTCGCCGCTTCCACCTTGCCGGTGGCGATCAGGTCGATGGCGGCGTCGAAGTCGGTTTCCATGCCGCTGATGCCGTAGCAGTTGGAGCCGGTGACGAGCGCCTCCGACCACACGATGCGGGTCAGGTCGACGCCGGCCGCGTCGTAGTGGCCGGAAACCAGGACCACGCGGCCGCGCGGGCGCACGGCGGCCAGCGCATCGCCGAAGCTGCCGGGGGCGCCGACCGTCTCGATGACTACGTCCATGCCGACGCCGTCGGTGAGGTCGCTGACGTACTCGCCCAGGTCCCGGTCGCCAACGTGCACGACGTGGTCGGCGCCCAGCTCGGCCGCCAGCCGCGCCTGCTGCTCGTACTTCACCGTGATCAGCGTCTCGCGAACGCCCACCGCCTTGGCAGCGGCCAGCGCGAACTGGCCGATGGTGCCGCCGCCGATGACCGCCACCCGGTCGCGCGAGCCGGTGCCGGCCTGCGCCAGCGCGCGCCATGACACCGCCAGCGGCTCTACCAGCGCGCCGTCCTCGTAGCTCATCCCGTCCGGCAGCTTGAACAGGCCCGAGGCGTGCGCGGCGGTGAACTCCGCGAAGCCGCCGTGGGTGTTCGGAGACACGCCCTGGCGGCGCAGGCAGTGATTGTACTGGCCGGTGGCGCAGTACACGCACTCGCCGCAGTGGGAGAAGCACTCCACCGCCACCGTGTCGCCGACGGCGAAGCCGCCGACGTCCGCGCCCACCTCCGCCACCACGCCGCAGGTCTCGTGGCCCGCGGCCGTGGTATGCGACTGCCCCCAGGTGCCGAAGTAGGAATGCAGGTCGCTGCCGCAGATGCCGGTGCAGCGGGTGTCGATCAGCACCTGCCCCGGCTCCGGCTTGCTGCGCTCCACCTCCCGCACTTCGATCTCCCTGATCCCGGTATAGATCGCCGCCTTCATGGTCGCCATGTTCCGCCTCCCGTGTGCGCCATCCCTACCGGAGCGCCGTGCCGACAGCCCCGGCGGTTGCCGGCCCGAATCCCGGCCCTGGCGATGTACATGCGGTCCGCGGCAGGCGCCGCGACGCGCGCTGCAGCCAGCCCCGTGCCACCGGCCAGCACCCGACCGCGGAACTCGGCGGCCCCGCGGCCGTTCAGGGAGGCCAGGAGCTCGCCGCTGGTTGCCGGCAGCACTTCCGCGTGCATCCTACACTCTCGATTTTCAGAATGGCGTCCCACAGCGCGGCCACCTTCGCCGATTGCATTCTGACGCCGGCGATCGTTTCCAGAAACAGGTGCCGCCCCATGACAGCCGCGAGCCCTCGTACGTCTTCCAGGTCACCAAGGTGGATGACCCGCGCAACCACCCACCGGGGATAGGTTTCCAAGTCGGCGGGGGACAGGGAACGCTCCCAGAACAACCTGGCCGCCCGCTGCAGAACACGATCCCTGGAGACCATCCCCTGCGGTCGATGCATCGTTCTGCCAGTATAGCACGAACGGCGAGTTGGCGCGTCGGAGGAGTCGAGGCGCCGGCCCGGCCGGCCCGGCAGCGGCGGGTTGCACGGCGGGGCGGTTTCGTCGCACAAAGGTGCGTCGCACAAGGGTCGAGGAGCGATCCGTGTGGCGGGGACCAACAATATGGCAGGAAAATCGAAGACGCGGGTGAGCCAGCGCCCGCCTCACCGGCTGCAGCGGCGGCCGCCCAGCCTGGCGGAGCTGGACATGTCGCCGCGGGTCGGGCGCCGGGGGTACGAGGCGAAGCTGGACCGCCGGCAGCAGGAACTGAAGGAGGTCTCGCTGGCCTACCGGGCGCAGGGGCGGCGCGCGGTGGTGGTGTTCGAGGGCTGGGACGCCGCCGGCAAGGGCGGCATCATCCGCCGGCTGGGCTGGCCGCTCGACCCGCGCGGCTTCAAGGTGTGGCCGATCGCCGCACCGCTTCCGGAGGAGCAGGGGCAGCCCTACCTGTACCGCTTCTGGCGCCGCCTGCCCTACCCGGGCCAGCTCGTGGTGTTCGACCGTTCCTGGTACGGCCGCGTGCTGGTGGAGCGGGTCGAGGGCTTCGCCGGCGAAGCGGAGTGGCGCCGCGCCTACGCGGAGATCAACGACTTCGAGCGGATGCTCGCAGACGACGGCATCCGGCTGGTGAAGGTCTTCCTGCATATCAGCCCACAGGAGCAGCTCAAGCGCTTCCGCGCCCGCCTGAACGATCCCCTGAAGCGCTGGAAGCTGTCGCCGGAGGACCTGCGCAACAGGGCGCGCTGGGCGGAGTACGAGGCCGCCATTGAGGAGATGTTCAGCCACACCTCCACGGTCGCCCACCCGTGGCAACTGGTCGCGGCCAACGACAAGAAGTACGCCCGCCTCGCGGCCCTCGGCGTGGTGGTGAAGCACCTGGCAGCGGGGGTGGACCTGAAGCCGGGCGACCTCGACCCGGAATTCGCCCGTCACGCACACGAAGTTCTCGGGCTACCGGCCGATCACCACCCGGAACGGTAGGCCCGGCCGGGTCGCGACGCCAACAGCACGACAGTGACCGCGGTTCGCGGGCTGGCGGAGCGGACGTAAGACCGTGCAGTTCGGCGAGAATCCACGTCGCTCGGTGGCGCGCGGGATCGTTGACGACATGGCGGCGCCGGTCATACACTTCGGGGTACAGAGAACTTCGGGGCATGGTGTAATTCCAGACCGGTGGTGATGGGCGCCCCTGTGGCGCGCGCAGCCCACTACTCCCGTTCGCCTCCCGCGGGCGGGACTGAACCGGTGCAATTCCGGTGCCGACGGTAACAGTCCGGATGGGAGAAGTTCCGACCGACTTTCCTCGTGCGCACAGGCGCTGATGGTGCGCCCGGATGCCGGTCCGCGGCATCGGGCAGCCGGCGGCATGGTGCGCCGATGCGGCCCCACGCGGCGGTGGTGCGCACGCGCGCTCCGCCGGTGCAGGAGTTCTCGAAGCGTGATGAACGTGACGGGAACCAGCCATCACCCCATGCAGCGCGCGCTGCAACTCGCCGAGGGCGGTCGTGGGCGCACTTCGCCCAACCCGATGACCGGGTGTGTCGTGGTAAAGGGCGGACGCGTGATCGGCGAGGGGTTCCACGAACGCCACGGCGCCCGCCATGCCGAGGCCGCGGCCATCGAGTCCTGCCGCGAGAACGGCGAGTCTCCGCGCGATGCACACCTGTACTGCAACCTGGAGCCGTGTGCCACGGCCTATCGCGGCAAGCTCACCCCGCCCTGCGCCGCGGCCATCGTCCGCGCCGGCATCGCCCGCGTGACCGTCGCCACCCTCGATCCCAACCCGCACGTCAGCGGCGCCGGCATACGGCTGCTGCGCGAGGCGGGCATCGCGGTAACCGTCGGCGTGGAAGCCGAAGCCGCGCTGCTGTTGAACGTGCCGTTCTTCACCGCCGCGCACTACGCACGGCCCTACGTTCACCTGAAGATCGCCCAGTCCCTCGACGGGCGCATCGCCGCCCGCGGCGGCGACTCGCGCTGGATCACCGACGCCGCCGCGCGGCGCATCGTGCACCGGATGCGCGCCGAGCACGATGCCGTCCTGGTGGGGCGCGCCACCGCGCTGCACGACGACCCGCGGCTCACCGCGCGCGACGTCGAAGCCGGCGCCCGGCCGGCGGCGACGCCGTGGCGCGTGGTGCTCGACAGCCGCCTCGCGCTTCCCGCCGCGGCGCGGCTGGCCAGCGACGAGCACGCGGCGCGCACCATCGTGCTGACCACCGAGCAGGCCGACCCGGCGCGCCGCCGCGAATTCGCCGCCGGCGGCGTGCAGGTACTGGTGGTGGTGGCCGGTGCCGGCGGGCGGCCGGACATCGACGCCGTCCTGCAGGCGCTGCATGCACGAGGCATCCGCTCGCTGCTCGTGGAGGGAGGCGGCGCGGTATACACCTCGTTTCTGCGCGCCGGACGCTTCGACCGGCTGTCCGTGTTCGTGGCGCCGCTGCTGATCGGGGAAGGGGTCGCCGCGGTGGGCGACCTCGGCACCCGTCGCATCGCCGGCGCCGCGCGCCTGCAGGGGGTCACCACGACCGTGGTCAACGACCAGGTGATGGTGTCGGGGTACCGCGATCTGGGCACGCTGCGGCAGGCGGTGCTGCCCGAGGGCGAGGCGCAGCCGGCCGTCGCCCGGGCAGGGTGACAGGTACGATGTTTTCGGGAATCGTCGAGGAAGTCGGCACCATCCGGGAGCGCACGGACGCGGACGGCGGGGTGCGGCTGTCGATCGGCTGCGCCCTGGTGCTCGACGACCTGGCCCCCGGCGCGTCGGTGGCCGTCGATGGCGTGTGCCAGACGGTGGTGAGCCACGACAGCGGCGGGTTCGTGGTGCACGCCGGCGGCGCCACCCTGGACAAGACCACCCTCGGCGCGTTGCGGGTGGGCGACCGGGTCAACCTGGAGCGGGCGCTGGCGGTGGGCAGCCGCCTGAACGGGCACTTCGTCCAGGGCCACGTGAACGCCACCGGCATCGTGCACGCGTGGCAACGCTTCGGCGGCACACCGGACACCGAGGCGGAGCGTGCTGCGAACGCCGCGCCCGCGGCCGGCAGCGACGACGCGACCGGTACGTGGCGCTTCGAGATCGACATACCCGATCACCTGCGCCGCTACGTGGCCGCGGAGGGTTCGCTGGCCGTGAACGGCGTCAGCCTCACCGTCGCCGGGCTGGCCGGCAGCCGCGTCGCGTTCTCCATCATTCCCTATACCGCACACCACACCGCCCTGCGCGACCGCACGCCGGGCGCGCCCGTCAACCTGGAGGTGGACATGATCGCCAAGTACCTGGAATCGCTGCACATGCACGGACCGCCCGCGGCCGGCGCCGGAGCGCCCGCGCCGGCGGCCCACCCCGCCCCGGTCACCTGCCCAGTGGCGGCGGCCGCGGAAGAGCTGGCCGCCGGCGGCATGATCATCGTCACCGACCACGCGGCGCGCGAAAACGAGGGCGACCTGGTGATCGCCGCCGAGCACGCCACCCCGGCGGCGGTAAACTTCATGGTGACCCACGCCCGCGGCATGGTGTGCGTGCCGCTGACCGCGGAGCGCGCGGCGGCGCTCGAGCTGCCCCTGATGGCGGCGGCCAACAGCGCCCTGCACGGCACCGCGTTCACGGTCTCGGTCGACTACCGGCATGGCACCACCACCGGCGTCTCGGCGGCCGACCGCGCCGCCACCGCCGTCGCGCTCGCCGATCCGGATGCGGGCGCCGGCGACTTCGCCCGGCCCGGCCACCTGTTTCCGATCATCGCCGACCCCGGCGGCGTGCGTGCGCGGCCCGGCCACACCGAGGCCGCCGTCGAGCTGATGCGGCTGGCCGGCTGCCGGCCGGTGGCGGTGATCTGCGAGATCATGGCCGCCGACGGCAGCATGGCCGGCGATGCGGAATTGATGGAACTGGCGCGCACCCACGGCTTGCCGGTGGTGAGCGTCGAGCAGGTAGCGGAGGCAGCAGGCTCATGCAATTGATCGAAGAAGCACATGCACTGATCGCGAACACGAGACTCATCGAGAAGGCACGGACACTGATCGGAGAAAGCACGTGAGACTAATCGAGGGAAACTACGAGGGCGCCGGGCGCCGCTTCGCGCTGGTGGCCAGCCGCTTCAACGAGTTGATCACCAGCCGGCTGGTGGAGGGTGCGGGCGACTGCCTGCGCCGCCACGGCGTCGCCGACGGCGACATTACCGTGGTGTGGGTGCCGGGGGCGTTCGAGATTCCGCTCGCCGCCCGGCGGATCGCCGAGCAGGGCGGCTGCGACGCGGTCGTGTGCCTGGGGGCGGTGATCGAGGGGGCCACCGACCATCACGAGTATGTGGCCGGCAACGCCGCCGCCGGCATCGCGCGCGAGTCGGCGGCCGCGGACGTGCCGATGACCTTCGGCATCATCACGGCCGGGAGCATCGAGCAGGCGATCGAGCGCGCCGGCACCAAGCAGGGTAACCTGGGCTGGAACGCCGCCCTGTCGGCGCTGGAAATGACCAATGTGCTGCGCCGCATCGACGAGTTGTCCTCGCAAGACGGCGCAGCCCAGGAGCAAGCATGACCATCCCCACCATCCCGTTCGGCAGCACCGGGCACCTGAGCACGCGCTGCATCTTCGGCGGCACCGCCCTGTCGCGGGCGTCGCAGGAGGAGGCCGACCGCACCCTGGAGGTGCTGCTGCAATACGGCATCAACCACATCGACACCGCGGCCGGCTACGGCGACTCCGAGCTGCGCATTGCCCCCTGGATGCGCCGCCACCGCGAGCGCTTCTTCCTGGCCACCAAGACCGGCGAGCGCAGCGCCGACGCGGCGCGCGCCCAGTTGGAACGCTCGCTGCGGCGCCTGCAGGTGGATCACGTCGACCTGATCCAGTTGCACAGCCTCACCGAGCCGGACGAGTGGCGGCAGGCGCTCGGCAGCGGCGGCGCCCTGGAGGCGTTGATCCGCGCCCGCGAAGAGGGCCTGGCGCGCAATATCGGGATTACCGGCCATGGCGTGACGGTGGCGCGCTCGCACCTTGACGCGCTCGGGCGCCACCCGTTCGACGCGGTCCTGCTGCCGCTCAACTACCCGATGTACCGGATCCCGGAGTATGCCGCCGACTTCGAGGAGCTGCGCGCAGAGTGCCGGCGGCGCGGGGTGGCGGTGCAGACCATCAAGGCGATCGCCCGCCGCCGCTGGACCGGCAGCGCGCGCCCGCACGCCACCTGGTACGAGCCGCTGGCCGGCCAGCCGGACATCGACGCCTCGGTGCACTGGGTGCTGGCCCACGACGGCGTGTTCCTGAATACGGCGGGCGACATGAACCTGCTGCCGCGCATCCTCGACGCCGCCGCGCGCGCTCCGGCCGCCGGCGCCGACAACCACGATACCGCGGCCGGCGAGGCGGCGGCACGCCGGCAGATGCAGCCTCTGTTCACCGCCGCCCGGAACGTGATCTGACGGCGGCCAAAAGCGGCACGGTCCCCGGACCCATTGTCTGTTGACGATGGGTAACGAACACAACTCTCACGGCAGGAGCGACGGCTCCCTGGTGTCGGCAATCGAGTACCTCGGCGAACGCCTGATTGCGCTCTCTTGCGACCTCGTGTGGGACTTCACGCCTCCCTTTGTCGGCCTGCGCTGGATCCGCTGGCGGGTGGCACGGCTCGACAAGGAGGCCGAGGCCCTGCGCAGGGTTGCGGCGATCCACCGGTCGGCCGAGGACGAACGGAGCTCGCTCAGCAGACGGATCGCGGCCCGGAGCCGGGAACTCGAAGCGGAGTACGAAAATGTCGACATGCGCCTCGCGGACCTCGAAGAGCGCAACCGGGAAGGTTCCCCCGAGCAGAGGAAGATCCTGATACTGATTGCGTACCTGCTGTTCGGCTGGGGGAGCACGAACCTGGGATTGATTGCCGAGGTGATCGAGGTGCAGCAAGCCTTCAGCCTGGCCGTCTCGGGACAGCCGCGCTGAACCCCGCGCCGAGCGCGCGCCAAGTTCCGCGCCGGCCCGTGCCACTTGACAGTGCGGCGGGAGCGCATGATCCTGCGCGAACGGAGTTTACCATCACGCCAACCTCGGTATCCGCGCACAGCAGTACGGTCGAGAACTACATCAAGCGGATCTACCTGGAAGCGCAGAAGGACACCCGCGAGCGGGTGCCGATGAAGCGCCTCGCGGAAGGCATGGGAGTCTCGCCCGGTACCGCCACGGCGATGGTCAAGACGCTCGCACGGTCGGGCCTGATCGACTACGCGCCGCGCGACGGCAGCCGGCTCACCGCGGAGGGCGAGCAGCTCGCCCTCAACGTGCTGCGCCGGCACCGCCTGATTGAGGCGTTCCTGGTGGAGGTGCTCAAGCTCGACTGGTCGGAGGTGCACGGCGAGGCGGAACTGCTGGAGCACGCGATCAGCGACAAGGTGCTGGAGAAGATCGACGAGTTGATTGGCCGGCCGCGTGTCGATCCGCACGGCGACCCGATCCCCACCAACCGCGGCGAGATCGACGACACGCGCTTCGAGACGCTGGCGCAACGCGCCACCGGCGATCGCCTGCGCATCGTGCGGGTGGTCGACCAGGATGCCGGCTTCCTGCGCTTTGCCGAGCGCCACGGGCTGGTGCCGGGCGCCGAGCTGGCGGTGGACCGGCAAGACGCCGAGGCCGATGCCGTCACCATCACCGCCGCCACCGGGGCCGCCGTCACCCTGGGAGCGAGCGCCGCGGCCAAGATCCTGGTGGCGGCCGTGCCGCCCGCCGACGATTCGGGCGACGGCGCCGATGGCTGAGGGTCCGGAACCGGACCGCGCGGCCGCGCTGCGGCTGGCCATGCTGCGCCACCGGTACGGCGACCGGCTCAGCGCCGAGCAGTGGGACGAGGTGAACCGGAAGCTGCGCTCCGAGGTGGTGGAGGTGTCGCTGACGCTCGCCGAGGTGGCGCTCGACCACACCCACGAGCCGCGGCCCCTGTTCACCCCATATCGCAACGACGAGCGCCCGGAACCTGGCGCGGGCGGCACCGCTCTCGGCGCCACCGGCCTGCCGCCGGAGCCGATCGCGGAACGGCGGGCTCCGAAAGGTGCGGGTGCGCGGGAAGAGGTGGTGTTTCGCCCGCTGCGGGAACTGGGCGAGCTGGTGCGCACGCGGCAGGTATCGCCGGTGGAACTGACGGAGACATTCCTGGACCGCCTGCAGGCCATCGGCCCGCGCTACAACGCCGTGGTCACGCTGACGCCCGACCTGGCCTGCGCGCAGGCGCGGCGCGCCGAGCGGGAACTGGCCGCCGGCCACTGGCGCGGGCCGCTGCACGGCATCCCGTACGGAATCAAGGACCTGTTCGCCACCGCCGGCATTCCCACCTCGTGGGGCGCCGCGCCGTTTCGCCGCCAGGTGTTCGACTACGACGCGACCGTGGTGCGCCGGCTGCGGCAGGCGGGCGCGGTGCTGGCCGCCAAGCTGGCGATGGTGGAGATGGCCGGCGGCCTGGGCTACCGGCAGCCGGATGCCAGCTTCACCGGCCCCGGCATCAACCCGTGGGGCGGCACTACCTGGTCCGGCGGTTCCTCCAGCGGATCCGGCTCCGCCGTGGCGGCCGGCCTGGTACCGTTCGCGATCGGCACCGAGACCAACGGGTCGATCATCAGCCCGGCGGCCAACTGCGGCGTCGCCGGCCTGCGGCCGAGCTACGGGCGGGTGAGCCGCCACGGCGGCATGCCGCTGGCCTGGACCCTGGACAAGCCGGGCCCGCTCGCCCTGACCGCCGACGACTGTGGCCTGGTGCTGAACGCCATCGCCGGCTTCGACCCCGACGACCCCACCACCGCGACCCGCGTGTACTCTCCTGGCGAGCCAAGCGATGCCACCGGCCGGCACCGCGGCGCCCGGCACGGCGCCGGCGCCGCCTTTGGGGAAGGCCGCCGCTTCCGACTGGCGTTGCCGGAGGGGGCCACCGACGACACCGAACCGGCGGTGCGCGACAACTTCGCCGCCGCCATCGCCGTGTTGGGGGAGGTCGCGGACATCGAGCCGGTAGTGCTGCCCGACCATCCGTATGAAGCAGTGATCTCCGCCATCCTGCTGAGCGAGTCGGCGTCGATCTTCGCCGAGCTGGCGCACAGCGGTCGGACGGCGGAGATGACCGCGCCGGAAGACCGCTACGGGATCTATGCCCGCGGGACCACGCTGGCGGGCGACTACCTGCGCGCACAGCGCATCCGCAACCTGCTCGCGCGCGACCTGGACCGCCTCCTGGCCCCGTACGACGCGCTGGTGACGCCGTCGAGACCGGGCGTCGCCTCGCCGCTCGACAAACCCTTCGCCGGCGGCGGCAAGAAGCGCGCCGGGCGCCCGCGTTGCCCGATCAGCGCCGCCGGCAACCTGGCCGGCCTGCCGGCGATCAGCGTCCCCTCCGGCTTCACGAACGAAGGTCTCCCCACCGGCATCCAGTTCGTCGGCCGCGCCTACGACGAGGCGGCCATCCTGGCCGTCGCCACCACCTACCAGTCCCTCACCCCCTGGCACCTCCGCCACCCCGCCGACTGTTGGTCCTGATCGTGACAGCGAGTGACAGAGACGATGTGCCTGTTCGCCGTGGCGACGCGTACGTATAATCGCGCGGGATAGCGTATGCCAAAGTTGAAAGACGTCATCGTCAGGGGGTTCCGATCCATCAGGGAGATGGAGCTTGAACTTGGACCGATCAACGTTTGCATTGGGGCAAACGGGGCGGGCAAGAGCAACCTCATCGAGTTCTTCAAGATGATCAACGAACTCATGGGCGGTCGATTGCAGCAATACATCGCCACCACGGGACGCGCCGCGGCCAATCTCCACTTTGGCCCCAAGGTGACACCCCAGCTAGAAGCGGAGCTGAGGTTTGAAGCTGACCAAGGCACGGATGTGTACCAGGTGAGATTGTTCTATGCAGCCGGAGATGCTCTTATCTTCGCCGATGAGACCCTGTCGTTTCTCGGACTGGGGCACGACTCTCCTCGGCAGATATCCTTGGGAGCGGGACATCAAGAAGCTCTCGTACGGGACTATGTCGAAGACGATCCTCTGATCAATGTTCTGAGGAATTTCCTGAACAGATGCCGGGTCTATCATTTTCACGATACCTCACCGACGGCTCGGATCCGTCAACACTGCTACATCGGAGACGACCGTTGGTTAATGCCGGACGCGGCCAACCTTGCCGCAGTTCTCTATCGACTAAAAAATGAGAAAGAACGCATCTATCGCCGGATTGTAAGAGACGTCGCACAGATTGCACCGTTCTTCGAAGACTTTCAACTTGAGCCCTCGGGGCGTTCCGGAAACGACATCATTCTGAATTGGAGGCACCGCGGGTCTGATCTCCTTTTCGGCCCGCATCAGCTGTCGGACGGCACCTTGCGAGCTATCTGCTTGATTTCACTGCTCCAACAACCAACAGAGGACCTTCCATATCTGATCGTGGTCGATGAACCGGAACTCGGCCTGCACCCTCAAGCACTCGAAATGATCGCCTCTTTGTTTCAGGCAGTGAGTGAGAACGTACAGGTCCTCATCAGTACGCAGTCCAGTACGTTCGTCGATGCGTTCGAACTAGGTGACATCATTGTCGTCGAGCGGAAGGGTGAGGCGACGACGTTCGAACGACCTGACCCGCAAACCCTGGAGTCCTGGTTGGAAGACTACTCGCTAGGCGAGATCTGGGAAAAAAACGTCATCGGTGGCAGCCCGGGTTGATGGCGCGACTTCATCTGTTCGCTGAAGGTACAACCGAATTGGTATTCGCTCGCGATGTTCTGGGTCCGCACTTGGCAAGTCTCGGGGTCTATCTGCATAAGCCCGTGCTCGTTGCTCACGCCCGAAAGAAAGGGAGGGTCCATCGCGGTGGAGGACGTAGATTCCGACCGATGCAGAATGACATACAGCGGCGACTCAAGGAAGATCGAAGCGACGACGTATACTTTACAACCATGATTGACCTCTATGCTCTTCATCACGACTTCCCCGGACGAGAACAAGCGGACCACCTCTTGAGCCGACCCTATGATCGTGTAACATCCCTGGAGAAGTCGTGGCAGAACGAGACCAACGATCATCGATTCCTTCCGTTTATCCAGTTGCACGAATTCGAATCCTATCTGTTTACTGACGTAGCTAAACTAACCGAGTTCTTCGACAATTCGAGCGGCGCAATTAGGGAACTGCAAAGTGTCACCGATGGTGCCAAGTCCCCGGAGTTGATCGACGATGGGCAACACTCGGCACCATCACAGAGGATCATTGCGCAATTCCCCACGTACAAGAACCTGAAGACGACAGTAGGGCCGCAGATGGCGAAGCTCATCGGGCTGCAGAAGATCCGCTCGGCGTGTCCGCACTTCGACAGGTGGCTCGGTCGCCTCGAACAGCTTGGGAGTGCGCCGGGCTGAACATTGAGGCTCGACCATAGCGCTGGCGGGCGTGGCCGTCGGGACGCGGTTCGCTTTAGGATGGCGGCGACATGGCTATCGACCACATCGCCGACAAGGTCCGCGCCGCGCGCGAGTTGCGCGAGCACCTGCTGAGCGACCGCTACCGGCCCGGCTACCACTTCGCCGTTCCCGAGGATATCGGGCGGCCCGGCGACCCCAACGGAGCGTTCTACGCCGACGGGCGCTACCACCTGATGTACCTGTACGACCGCCGCGGTGTGGGCGGCTGGAAGGGCAAGGGCTACGCCTGGGGGCACGTCTCCAGCGCCGACCTGGTGCATTGGCGCCACCACCCCGACGCCCTGCTGCCCGACGACCGCGACGGCGGCATCTTCAGCGGCGGCGCATTCCTGGACGACGACGGCACCGCGTATCTCACCTACTGGCGGGTCAACGAGGCCTCCGAGGGCACCGGCATCGGCATCGCGCGCAGCAGCGACCGCCACTACGAGCGCTGGGAGAAGCTTGACGTTCCCTCCCTGGACGGCACCGAGTTCGGCATCCGCACAGCCACCGGCGCCGGCGGCGAGAGCGACCACCTGTGCAACGCGGACCCGAGCAACATCTGGAAACACAACGGCACCTACTACCTGCAGGCGGGCAACCTGCTGGTGCTCAACAAGCTCGGGCGCGGCGACCAGGCCCCGGCGCACTACCGCGGCGACTGGGTGGACCTGTTCCGCTCGCGGGATCTCCGCGAGTGGGAGTACGTGCACCGCTTCTACGAGCGCCGGCGCGACAACTCCTGGACTCAGGAGAGCGAGGACGACATGTGTCCGAGCTTTCTGCCGCTGCCCGGTTCGCGCGCCGGCGGCGCCGCCAGCGGCAAGCACCTGCAACTGTTCATCTCCCACAACATGGGCTGCCAGTACTACGTCGGCACCTACGACGGCGAGCGTGCGCGGTTCGTTCCGGAGGCGCACGGACGCATGAGCTGGGTGGACAACACGTTCTTCGCCCCCGAGGCGCTGATCGACGGACGCGGACGCCAGATCATGTGGGCATGGCTCACCGACAACCCCGCGAAGGGAATCGAGGATGCGCTGCGCGACGGCTGGTGCGGCGTGTACGGCCTGCCGCGCACGCTGTGGCTCGGCGCTGACGGGCGCACGCTGCACCTGGCACCGGTCCCGGAGCTGGAGCGGCTGCGCTGTCACCCGAAGGAGTTCGCCGACGCAACCGTGACCGACGCCACCCAGGTACCGCTTGCCGGCGTCGACGGTCTCTCCTGCGAAATCGGCGTGCGCATCGACCCCGGCTCGGCGCGGCAGGCGGGCGTGCGGGTGCGCACCAGCCCGGACGGCGCGGAGACCACCCTGCTCTACTACGACGCGGACGCCCGGCGGCTGTGCTTCGACGCCACCCGCAGCGGCAGGAAGGGCCGCCCGGTGCTGGAGCAGGCGCCGCTGGAACTCGCCACGGGTGAGCCGCTGCACCTGCGCGTGTTCATCGACAAGTCGGTGATCGAGGTGTTCGCCAATGACCGCCAGGCGATCACCCGCCGGGTGTATCCGGAAGGCGACGCCAGCGACGGCGTCGCGCTGTTCGCCCGCGGCGGCAGCGCCACCTGCAGCGCCATCCGCACCTGGGACATGATGCCCGCCAACGCCTGGTAGGCGAGGCGAGTCCGGACACCAGAAACGGTCCGCCCATGCCGCCACTGGCTGCCGGCCTGGTACTGTTCTCCACCCTGCTGCACGCCGGTTGGAACCTGCTCGCCAAGCAAGGCAGCGGCGCACCCGACCTGTTCCCGCGCGTGCTGCTGGCGCTGGTCGTGGCCGGCGTGCTGATCGGGTTGTTGGGCGAGTGGCGGGCCACCGCCGTGCTGCCGGCGGTGTGGCCGTTCCTGTGGCGCGGCCCGCCGCTTCTGCCGGCGGTCTGGCCGTTTCTGCTGGTCGCCGGGGCGTTTCAGGCCGCCTACTTCCTGGGCCTGACCTTGGGCTATCGCTCCGGCGACCTGAGCCTGGTGTATCCGCTGGTGCGCGCCTTGCCGGTTCTGCTGATCAGCCTGTTCGACGTACTGCGCGGCGAGGTGCCCGGGACCGCCGGCTGGCTCGGGCTGGCGCTGGTACTGATCGGCTGCCTGCTGGTGGCGTCGCCGGCGCACGCGCCACGAACGAACCCGCCCGGCGCCGCGGGCGATACGACGGACCGGCTCCGAGGCATGGGACGGCTGCGGTTGCCCGCCGGCGGCGGGTCTGCGCGGCGCCGGGTGTCCGACCACGGTCCGCCGGCAACGCCGGCGCTACGGTGGCACGGCGCAGCCATCGGTTGGGCCGTGGTCGCCGCGCTCGGCACCGTCGGTTACACGGTCGCCGACAAGCTTGCGGCCGACGCGCTGTCAGCCGCCGGCAGCGCGGGCGCCGGCGCGGCATTTCGCTATGGATCCTTGGAATTCGCCATCAGCGCCGCTTACTTCCTGCCGGCGCTGGCCCTGGTCGACCGGATCCGGAAGCCTCGCCCGGCATCGCGCTCCACCACCGACGCACCGCCGCCCACCCCGCCCACCCCGCCCACCCCGCCCACCCCGCCTACCCCGCCCACGCCGCCGGTTCGGCAACCGCGACGCTGGCCGGTGGTCGTGCTGATCGCAGCGCTGATGTACGTCACCTACGCGCTCGTCTTGTGGGCCTTCCAGGCAAGCTGGCAGACCAGCTACGTGGTGGCCCTGAGGCAGTTCAGCATCGTCGTTGGGGTGGTCGGCGGCGCGCTGCTGCTCGGCGAGACGGCGCGCGCGCTGCGCATGACCGGCGCGGTGGTGATCGTCACCGGCGTTGCCGCCATCACCCTGGCCGGCTGACCGGCGCTGGTCGGCACTCCGCCCGGCGCCGCGCCGGCCGGCTCAGTCCGCGGGGCGGCGCAGGTGCACGCTGTGGGCGTGCGCCTCGAAGCCCTCGATGCCGGCGAGCAGTTCGATGTCGTCGAACCCCTGCCGCGGCAGGCCGCGCGGGTAGGCCTCGATGCTGGTGCGCTTCAGAAAGGTGTACACGCTGCAGCCGGAACTGAAGCGCGCCGTGCGCCCGGTGGGCAGGCAGTGGCTCGGGCCGGCCCAGTAGTCGCCGCTGGCCACCGGGGAACGGTCGCCCAGGAACACCGCGCCGGCGTTGCGCACCTCCTCCAACGCCGCGTGCGGCTCGGCAACCGCCAGCGTCAGGTGCTCGGGCGCGATGCGGTCGATCAGGGCATACGCCGCCGGCAGGTCCGGCGCCTGCACCAGCGCGCAGTTCTCGGCCAGCGCGCGCTCCAGGGCGGCCCGCCGCGAGCGCCCGGCAAGCAGTCCGGCCAGTTCGTCCGCCACCCGGTCGATCACGGCGCGTTCGACGGCGACCAGGATCGCCGTGCCGGGATCGTGCTCGGCCTGCGCCAGGAGGTCGGCGGCGACCCAGGCGGGACGAGCCGCCGCGTCGGCGAGCACGACGATCTCGCTCGGCCCGTACAGGCCGTCGATGCCGACGGTACCGAACAGCTTGCGCTTGGCCTGCTGGCCGTAGACGTTGCTCGGTCCGGCGATCATCTCCACCGGTGCGACGCGCTCGGTGCCGAGTGCCAGGGCGGCCAACGCAAACCCGCCGATGCGGTACACGTTGTCGATTCCGAGCAGGTGGCACAGGCCGAGCACGGTGCCGTCCATCTCAACGGCCGAGCCGGAGGCGCGCGGCGGCGCTGCCACCGCCAGCCGGCCGACGCCGGCCACCTGCGCCGGCACCGCCAACATGATCACGGTCGACGGGTAGGCGCCCGCACCTCCGGGCACCGACAGGCCGGCACTCGCTACCGGCGTGTGGCGCAGCCCCAGTTCGGCGCCGTGGCGGTGCAGCGGCGGCGGATCGGCCGGCATGATGTGGGACTGGTAGGCGCGTACGTTGTCCGCCGCCCGCCGCAGCGCCGCCGCCACCCGCGGCTCCAGCGCCGCGCCGGCGGCGGCCAGGGTCTCGGGGGCCACCCGGATCGCCGCCTCGGAGTAGTCGCCGCGCGTGTGCCGCCGCAGATAGTCCACGATGGCGCCGTCGCCGCGGGCGCGCAGGTCGGCGACGAATTCGTCAAGCTGCTCGGCGACCTCGCCCCGCTCCCAGGAAGCGGCGGTAAAGCGGCCCAGAATCTCCTCCAGCCGGCGCCGGTCGCCGGCCAGGGCCAGGTCGAGAACCGGGATCGCGCCCGCACCGCGGCGCCCGGCGCCGCCTCCCGCCAACGAGAAACCCTACCCGCGGCGCTCGGCGAGCGGCGTCCAGCCGCGTCCGGGAGAGAACGCACGGGTACGGTCGTACTTTTCGCGCAACGCCTGGAACTGGCGCGGGTCGACCACTTCGCGCTCCGGGTGGCGGTCGTCGCGGATCACGAAGTCCGCCTCCGGCGGATAGCAGGCCATGGTCACCGGCTCGCGCTCGGGGGTGTACGACTGCGGCTCTTCACCAACGTTGTTGGGCGCGTCGGTGCCCTGGTAGCGCAGGTCGAGGCTCCAGCGCACCATGCGCTGCGAGTTCGCGAACGACGCGTGCGGGGTCAGGTTGGTCATGAACAGCACGTCGCCGGCGCGCATCTCCAGCGGCACCGGCTTCACCTCGGGCAGGTGTTCCGCGGGCACCTCGAGATAGCCGGCGTGGCCGCCGGTGTAGTGCTGCAGAATGCCGCCCCGCTGTACGCCGGGCAGCACGTGCAGGCAGCCGTTGGCAACGGTCACGTCGACCAGCGGCACCCAGCAGGTCACGATCAGGTAGACATCGCAATGCGCGAGCAGGTAGCCGGAGTCCTGGTGCCACGGCACCTCACCATGGTCCCACTGCGGCAGCTTGGGGCGAATCCGGTACACCGACGAGCCGATGATGTCGCTCCCGATCAGCCCCTCGATGCAGGACAGCAGCGGCGGATGTCGCAGGAACGCCAGCATCGGCGGACCGTGAAAGCCGCCGCCGCCGCGCCCCATGATCGCCCGGTAGATGTGTTCGCAGGCGGCCGGATTGGCGAAGCGGATCTCCGCCAGCCGGGTCTCGAACGGCTCGCCGGCGAATACATCGTCCAACTCACCGCGCGCCTGCAGCACGCGCGCCTCGCGATCGATGATCTCGGAGAGGCTGTCCCTGATCGGCTGCATGGCGGCCGCCGAGTACACCCCCTCCTTGACCACGTAACCCAGCCGCCGGAATTGGTCTATCTCGGCGGCGGTAAGGGCTCGGTGCATTGGCTACCGCGAGTGCACGTACAAGTCGCCGAACTCCACCGGCCCGCCGAGGGCGCGCAGTGCGATGGTGTCCGCCGCCCGCCGGCCGATTTCCGACGACACCGCCACCGTGAACTGCTCATCGCCGTCCACCAGGACGGTGATCGCCCCGTAGCACTTTTGCCCGTCCATCATCTCCGGACAGTTGCGTGGATCGTACAGCGCTTCCACGGTCAAACCGTCCGCCATCGACTTGGCGACGTTCCTGCTGTTGCGCCACACAAGCTCGTTGTCGTCCAGCGACTCGTAGAGCTGCACCTGAGTCTCGTCCGTGCCGAAGAATCCGGGTTCATAGGTGACCCACACCAGGTAGGAGTGGCCGAAGTTCCAGGTGTTCCCCGAAGCGGGCGCTTCCGAGGCCAGGAAGTGCAGCCCGTACCCCATCCTGTCGCCGCCGTCCACGCGCGCCGACACGCCATACAGGGTCGCCGTAGGCGGCTGCAGCACGTTCGCGAAGGCGAACTTGGCATGGCTCGCTTCCGCGTCGGTCTGCCTGACGACCGCACCGCCGCCGGAGATGGTCCAGGAGCCCTCGTCCGGAAGCGCGGCGCCGCCGCCGAAACCGTTCACCGCCCGCATGGCGCCGCGCGAGGTCAGCAACTGGTCGCGCAGCAGCTCGGCAGCCGTCCGCACCCGGTGGCCCTGACCGGTGGTGGCAAAGGCGATCGTGCCATCGCCGCTCACCTTCAACGACAACGAGTAGGCCGCGCCGCGGACCCCGATATTGGAGATGATCAACTCGTTGGGAGGCACCAGCTCGAGGGCCGGGTTGGAGAAGTCCATGTTCGGCAGGTCCCCCATGTCGGCCGCGTAGAGCGCCTCCAGTACGGCCTTGTTGTCGCCCGTGTAGCGCACCAGTGCGCCGAACTCCCGGTCGCCGTACCGGATCCCGGACAGGTAGATGGCATCCGGGCCGGCGCGCGACACCTCCACCGCGTCGAGATTCACCAGGTTCAGGTCCAAACCGGCCGGAATCGGCACCGGGCGTCCCTCCGCATCGCGCAGAAGCATTTCTATCTCGGCCTTCTGGGACGTCATCATCGCCTCGGCGTCCGCCAGCTTGGCCTCGGCGTCCGCCAACCGCGCTTCGGCGTCGGTCGCCTTCGCCGCCACGTCGGTGGCACGGGACGCCACTTCCACCGCTCGCGCCGCAACTTCCGCGACCCGGGCATCCGCGGCCGCGGCTCTGGCCTCGGCATCCGCCGTTCGCGCCTCCGCGGCAGCCGCTCTGGCCTCGGCGTCCGCCGTTCGGGCTTCCGCGTCCGCCGAGCGGGCCTCGGCATCCGCGCTGCGGGCATCCGCGGCAGCCGACCTGGCCTCCGCATCCGCGGTGCGCGAGTCCGCGGCAGCCGACCTGGCCTCGGCGTCCGCCGTTCGGGCTTCCGCGGCGGCAATTCTGGCCTCGGCCTCGGCCTCGGCATCGCTCTGTGCGGCCTCCGCCGCAGCCTGGGCCTCGCTGGCCATCTCCTTGGCTGCCCGCGCGGCCGCCTCCGCGTCCTTCCTGGCCATCTCTTCGGCCGCGACCTCGGCTTCGAGCGCCTTGACCTCGGACTCCAGGACGGCGACTCGCCGCTCCTCGGCGGTGACCTGCTCCTCCGCGGCGTCCTCTTCTGCTTCTTCTGTTTGCCACCCCGCCGGAGACACGCAGCCGGCAAGAACCACGAGTACTCCGGCGATGGCCACGAGCACGATACCGATACCCGTTTTGATCATTGCAACTTCCTCCACAATCTATCCGTTAGACAACATTATCCGTTCGACAACCGGCGCGGGCGGAATTGCCTCGCCGCAGCTATTTTCTACGAAGTCCGGGCTTTGTCAAACACAGTGTCCCATTCAGCACACCATGTCCAACAACCACCGCACCCAGTCCCATCGTTACAGGAGATAGGAGAGGTCCGGCGGGGAGCTTGACAATAGCGTACCGCTGCTCTTGTATGGGCCGGCTGATGGCGCGAGACCCGGAACACGACTTCCCCCGTCTGTTCAGCGTAATGGAAGCGCAGCGGACGCTACCACTGGTGCGCTCGATTGTACAGGATATTCTCGACCTCGGGGCGCAGGCGCGCGACGTGGTATCGGGACGCTCCGACCAATTCACCATCGAGGAACTGCAGGATCGGCTTCGCGAGCATCTTTCCGAGCTGGCCGGCATCGGCTGCTACTACAAGGACTGGAACTTCCGGATCGGGCTGGTGGACTTTCCGGCGCTGATCGACGGCGAGGTGGTATTCCTGTGCTGGCGCAGCGACGAGCCGGAGCTGCGCTACTATCACCGCATCGAAGATGGCTACGCCGGCCGGCGCCGCCTGCCGCACACCTGACCCTCGCGCTCACCGCGGCGCGCCGCGCAGCCGTGGCGCACCCCGGCCGCGCACCGGGAGCGTCCCTCGACTGCAGCCTGCGGGTTCGCCGCGGGCCGCTGCGCCGCGGTCAACTCTCACGCGCCTCCCGGATCAGCGTCAGCGCGGTGCGCACGTTGGCGGTGATCGCCCGGTATTCGCCGGCGACGACCAACTCGCGCCGCACCAGGTCGCTGCCCATGCCGACGCAGCAGGCGCCGGCGGCGAACCACTCGGCCAGGCTCTCGGCGGTCAACTGCACCCCGCCGGTGGGCATGAGCCGCGACCACGGCATCGGTCCGAGCACGTCCCTGATGAACGCCGGGCCGCCCACCTTGCCGGGAAACACCTTCACGATCTCCGCTCCCCACTCCTCGGCGGTGGCGATCTCGGTGGGCGTCGCACAGCCGGGCAGGTAGGGGATGCGCCGGCGGTTGCACAGCCGCGCCACCTCGACGTTGAAGATCGGGCTCACCACGAACCGGGCGCCGGCGGCAATGAACAGCGCGGCGGTGGGCGCGTCGAGGACCGATCCCACGCCGAGGCTGGCGGCTCCGTCGAATTCGGGGCGCCCCGCGAGCGCCTGGAACACGCGCAGCGCTCCCGGCCCCCGGTTGGTGAATTCCACCGCCACGGCTCCCCCTTCCACCAGGGCGGCCGCCACGCCGCCGGCAACCGTCTCATCGCCGTGGTAGAACAGCGGTACCAGCCCAGCGGCCAGCACCGCTCGATACCACTCCAGGCGATCGTGCATCTACGAGGTACCGTTGCCGCCCGCGCCGTGGGTCGGCACCACCCCAGGCACGCCGAAGTAGCGCGCCGCGTTGTCGAAGCAGATGTCCCGCACGATGCCGCCGAGGTGCGGGTAGTCGGCCGGCAGCACGCCGCGCTCGATGTCGTCCCCGAACAGATCGCACAGCAGGCGCCTGAAGTAGTCGTGGCGCGGGTAGGAGAGGAAGCTGCGCGAATCGGTGACCATGCCGACGAAGGCGCTGATCACGCCGCTGTTGGACAGTGCCGCCATCTGCGCACGCATGCCGTCGATCTGGTCGTTGAACCACCACGCGGTGCCGAACTGCATTTTGCCGCGCACCGTGCCATCCTGGAAGTTGCCGATCATCGCCGCCACCAGGTCGTTGTCACTCGGGTTCAGGTTGTACAGGATGGTCTTCGCCAACCGCCCGTCGCGGTCCAGTTGGTCGAGGAAGCGCGCCAGCGACCTGGCCTGCGCCGTGTCGCCGATGCTGTCGAACCCGGTATCGGGGCCCAGCACCGAGCCGAGCCGGGTGTTGAGATTGCGCATGACGCCGATATGGTACTGCTGCGTCCAGCCGCGCGCGGCGTCCATCACCGCCAGCTCGTACAGCAGCGCCGACTGCAGCACGCGCAGTTCGCCGGCTGCGAGCGCCGTGCCGGCGCGTACCTTGGCGAACGCCGCCGCGGCGGAGGCGGCAGTGAACGGGTCGGCGCAGATCTCCTCCATGCCGTGGTCCGACAGCCGGCAGCCCTGTTCGTGGAACCAGGCGTGCCGCCGCTGCAAGGCTTGCAGCAGGTCGTCGTAGCCGGCGATGTCGATACCGGCGGCGGCGGCGAGCCGGTCCAGGTAGGCGTTGTAGGCATCCGGGTCGGCCGCGGCCAGCGCCTTGTCGGGCCGGAACGCCGGCGCGACGACCACCGTGAGCGCGGGGTCGGCGGCGATGCGGCGGTGCGCGGCGAGGTCGTCGGCGGGGTCGTCGGTGGTGCAGATGGCGCGCACGTCGAAGTCCTCCAGCAGGCCGCGCACGCGCAGCGCGTCGGTGGCGAGCAACTCGTTGCAGCGGTCGTACACGGCGTCGGCATTGGCGGGCGTGAGCAGCTCGTCGATCCCGAATGGGCGGCGCAGCTCCATGTGGGTCCAGTGGTACACCGGGTTGCGGATGGTGTACGGCACCACCTCCGCCCAGGCACGGAACTTGGCGCGGTCGCCGGCGCCGCCGGTGATCAGCTCCTCGCCGACGCCGAGGGCGCGCATCACCCGCCACTTGTAGTGGTCGTCCCCCAGCCAGATCTCGGTGAGGTTCGCGAACCGGTGATTGTCGGCGATCTGCTCCGGCGGCAGGTGGCAGTGGTAGTCGAAGATCGGCATCGCCCGCGCGTAGTCGAAGTACAGGCGCCGCGCCGCGTCGCTGCCGAGCAGAAAGTGTTCGCCTTGGAAGCCGCCGGCCATGACGGGGCCATTCTACGGCAGGACGGCGCAGGAGCGTAAGGCGGAACGAACGGCGCGGCACGGTGCGGGGCGGTTCCGGTGCGGGGCGCGCACCTGGCCCGGCGCGCGCCGGTGGCGACAGGATCCGCCGCGCAGCGCGGACGCCGAGAGCCGGTACGCGCGGCGGCCGGGCGCGCCGGTGGAGCAGAATGCCGGCCGCCGGTAGAGTGCAGCGGCACCCCGATGATCTCTGCAAGCTCACCGCCGCGCCTGCTCGCGGTGGACCTCGACGGTACCCTGTTGAACCCGGACAGTGAAATCGGCGCCGCCGACGCGGCGGCCCTGCGGCGCGCCGCGGATGGCGGCATGGTGGTGCTGATCGCGACCGGACGCGGCCACCACAGCGTCATGCGGTTGCGGGGGGTGCTGAAGGAGCTGGCGGTGCCGGCCTACCTGGCCCTGCACAACGGCGCGCTGGTACTGGATCCGTCCGGCGCCGAGCTGTGGCGCAGCGCGATGGGCACCGAGGCGGTCGCCGCCGCGCTGCCGCTGGTGCGGGGGGCGGGGCTGCATCCGATGCTGTACGTGGGCGTGGCCGGCGGCCGCGGTCCCGACGTGACGCTGGTGCTGGAGGAAGCCGCCCGCCGCTCGCCGCTCGCGCAGTTCTACCTGCGCACCAAGGAGCGCATCCTGGAAGTGGTGGACGACGTGGCGGCAGCGGCGCACCGCGGCGTCCTGGGCATCGTGAGCTTCGGCACGCGCGCCGGGGTGGTGGCGGGCGCCGCGGCCCTGGCGCACCTGGACGGGCGCATGGTGAGCTGGTGGGGGCCGTTCCCGTCCGCCGACGCGCTGGAGGCGGTGGCGCCCGACGGCACCAAGGGGCGCGCCGTACAGCGGCTGACCGAGCGGCTCGGGCTGGCCCCGCGCGATGTGCTGGCAATCGGCGACAACTCCAATGACCTCGACATGCTGCGCTACGCGGGTACCGCCGTAGCCATGGGCAACGCCACGCCCGAGGTGCGCGCCGCCGCCCACTTCGTCACCGCCGGCAACACCGATGCGGGCGTCGCCGCGGCCCTGGAACGCGTCAATGGGGCGCGCGCGGACGGGTAGCCGTCCACCGCCGCGCTGATGGCCGGGCCACGGCGGCCACGGCGTCCGGCTCTTGTTCGGTGGCGGGGAAAACCGCACACTGGCGGCCGACATGCTGACCTTCCCGCTGATTCATCCCGACATGCTGCGCGTGCTCGGGCGCGCCGGACACGGCTCGCAGATTCTGATCGCCGACGGCAACTACCCGTTCCGCACCACGCTCGGTCCGAACGCGGAACTGGTGAGCCTCAACCTGTCGCCCGGCGTCGTGTCCGCCACCGACGTGCTCGCCGCGCTGGTGTCCGCCGTACCGATCGAGGCGGCCGCCGTGATGGCCTACGCCACCGAGGGACCGTACGGCATGGCCGAGGATCCGCCGATATGGAACGAGTTCCGCGCCATTCTGGCGGCGGGCGGATTCACCGACCCGTTCGAACGGATCGAGCGCTTCGCGTTCTACGATGCGGGGCGCGGGCGGGACGTGGCGCTGGCGGTCGCCACCGCCGAGCAGCGCATCTACGGCAACGTGCTGCTCACCATCGGCGTCATCAAGCCGGACTAGACCGGCGACGACCCTGGGCCGGCCGGGCCGGAAGCGGCGCCGCAGGCGGCGGTTTCGGGCGCTAGCCGCCGATGCGGCGCGCCACGTCGATCGCGAAGTAGGTAAGAATCATGTCCGCCCCGGCGCGCTTGATCGCGGTCACCGTCTCCATGACCACGGCCGCCTCGTCGAGCCAGCCGTTGGCCGCGGCCGCCTTGATCATCGCGTACTCGCCGCTCACCTGGTACGCCGCCACCGGCACCATCGACTCCTGCTTGACCGCCGCGATCACGTCCAGGTAGGGCAGCGCCGGCTTCACCATCACCATGTCGGCACCCTCGTCGAGGTCGAGCAGCACCTCGCGCAGCGCCTCGCGGCGATTGGCCGGGTCCATCTGGTAGCTCTTCTTGTCGCCGTGCTTGGGAGCCGAGTCGAGCGCGTCGCGGAACGGCCCGTAGAACGCCGACGCGTACTTGGCGCTGTAGGCCAGGATCCCGGTATCGGTGAAACCGGCGTCGTCGAGCGCGTCGCGAATGAAGCCCACCCGGCCATCCATCATGTCGGAGGGGGCCACCAGGTCGGCGCCGGCCTCTGCCTGCGACACCGCCATGCCGCACAGGATGTCGACGCTGGGATCGTTCAGGATCTCGCCCTCCATCACCAGGCCGTCGTGGCCGTCGCTGGAATAGGGATCCATCGCCACGTCGGTGATCACCAGCAGGTCCGGCACCGCCTGCTTGAGGTCGGCAACGGTAGACTGCAGCAGGCCGTCGGGGTTGGCGCCCTCGGTGGCGTGCGAGTCCTTGAGCGCCTCGCCGATGACCGGAAACAGCGCCACCGCCGGGATGCCGAGGGCATGCGCGGTACGCGCCTGGGCGACGATGCGGTCTCGGCTCAGGCGGCTGGCCCCCGGCATCGACGCCACCGGCTCGCGTACGTCGCGGCCGTCGACCACGAACAGGGGCAGGATCAGGTCGGCGGGGGTAAGGTACGTCTCCCGCACCAATGCCCGCAACGCCGCCGTACGCCGGTTGCGCCGCGGCCTGACCGGCAGATCGAGTTGACCGCCGGGCCCCGCCGGCGCACCGTTCTCCGAACCGTTCCCCGCCATTTCACCGGCATTGTAGCGACGCCTGCCGCGCCCCCGCAACCCGACCCGACGGCCGGAACCATGCCCGACCGCGAACCGTTCAAACCGGTGGCGATTCAGTGCAGCGGGCACGTCGAGCAATACACCCGCATCGCGCGAGGCCTTGGCCCACTCCAGCAGCAAGTCGAATTGCCACTGTTCCTGGAGGCCGCCAAACCACTGCATCCCGTCGGACGAAATGACACAGATGACATTGGCCAGGTCGCACGGGCCGAGGCATCCGGAAATCGTCAGTTGCACCGACTTGTTGAGTTTCTCGTCCTTCCACTGCTGCTTGATCCAGTCGCGCGGCACCGGCTTGAACCCCTTGTCCGTGCGACCGCAGCAACAGCCTTCGCACACCTCGATCTGGCCAAGAATGCGGCCGCGGGCCGTCGCCAACGGTTCGCCGGCGCCGAGCGCTGCGCGGATGCGCTCGGTCTGAGCATTCATGGGCGTGCCTTGCTTGCGAACGCAACGGCTCGACCCACCCTGCCGTTGCGCTCATGCGTCACTTGCTGCTCACGCGCCAAACCGTCGCACCACCCTGGGCGTCGAGCGCGGCCAGCGCGCGTCCATCCGGTCGCCAGTACAAGGCGCCGACCACGTCGGCTACGGGCGCAACTCCTATCGGACCGCCTTGTCCATCGCGCCGGAGTGACCATACAACTACGCCGCGGTCCCGAGCTCCCGAGGCCAGGCGCATCCCGCGGCGAGCGAAGGCGAGCGCGGTAACAGGTGCAACATGAAATTCCAGGACGCCGGGCCGGGTGCCTTCGGGACCATTTCCCTGGAAGCTCCAGACCGTCACCGCCTCGCCGCCGCTGGTGGCCAACAGCGTGCCGGTGTCATCGAAGGCCAAGGCCGACGGCTTGCCACGATATCCTGACATCATCGAGTCCTTCTCCGTGGAGCGTCGCCAAAAGTGCACCGAGTTGTCCTGGCTGCCGCAGGCCACGATATCCCCGTCCGGGCTCAGTTCCAACGACACCAGGGAGCCCGTCCACTCCAGCTTCTGGCGAAGCTCCCCGGTGGACGCGGCGAAGAACGTCACCCGACCGTAACAGGCCGTCGCCAGCTCCTCTGTGCTGGACCACGCGATCGCGCTGACGGTACTGGGATGAGCATGCGACTGCCAGATTTTCGCCCCATCCGCGCCATACGCGTGCACCTGCCGGGAGCAGGAGGCTGCCAACCACTGTCCGTCCGGCGACCACGCCACGTGCTCCACCCAACCGCTGCCGACGTCGATAGACTCGCTGACCCGACCTTCGGCGGCACTCCAGACCAGGACTCGGCCGTCCTGGCCGGCCGTAGCGAACGTGGGACGGTTCGGATGGATCGCCAGCGCGAGCACCCCGCCTTCATGGACTCCGCGTTGCGCCCAGACGGTGGCGCCGGATATGCGGTCGAACGCGTAGACACCACCGGCGGCATCTCCGACCACCAGCGCCTCACCGCCTGGGGTCCACCCGCCGGCGATGGCGTAGTCACCGACCTGCGCGGACCAGCCGGGGCGTAGCACGCCCCGCGGACGGCCCTCATTCAGATAAGGCATGCCTCGAAGCTCTGCCGCATGTACTGCTCGTCGAGGTTGCGGCCGATGAACACGAGCTGATTGCGGCGGGGCGCGTCTCCCCAAGGGCGATCCGGCTGTCCGTCGAAGAGCATGTGAACCCCCTGAAAGACGAAACGGCGCGACTCACCTGCGAGGCTGATGAAACCCTTCATTCGGAAGATGTCCACCCCGCGTTCGCGGAGCAGTTCGCCAAGCCACGCGTCGAGCCTGCCGGGGTGGACGTCGCCATCGCTCTCGATTGCAATCGATCCCACCTCGTCGTCATGCTCGTGCTGTGCGACCCAGGTTCGCTCGACCTCGACGGGAACCGCGCCCGCAATGCGCGAGGCGCCGGTCTCCGTGGCGGGCGCCGGCTTGGAGCGCGGACTGTGTTCCGGTCTGATTGTCGCTCCATTCGCGCTGGTCAGTTGCAGATCGAACTCCTCCGCCGTGTGCTCGGTGTAGAAACCGACCCGCACCTGCCGATCGACCTCCAGGAAGAACGACTTGCGCCCCGCGGAATCGAGCTGGAGGTTCAGGTGCTTTCCGACAGGAATCTCGTCCCCCGGGCGAACGAGATCCGCAGGTTCGGCGTACCGACGCACGCACCACTCCGCGCCCTCGCGAAGTGCGGAGTCATCCGTGCCCTGGTCGGGAACGATGACAAGAGACATCGCCGGATCAGGGCCATCGTCGAGGCTGAGTTCGTAGCGCCCGCTGTCGAGCGAATAGACTCCAGTCCATTCGAACGGGTATTCCGGCTCAAGGAACGTGGGCCGCCGCTCGAGCACCTGGTCCAGGTCGAAGGCGCCGAGGTTGAGCACCGTATCGACGGAGACGTCCGCCCGCTCGCTGCGGATGACACGCGCCATCCGGTTCATGTCACGGAGCCGCGCCTCGAGCCGGTCGAGCGTGTCGCCGTCGACGAGATCCGTCTTGTTGAGCACGAGGATGTCCGCGAACGCGACCTGCTCCGTGCTCTCGTCGCTGCGGCCGAGCTGCTGCTCGATGTGGGCCGCGTCGACGAGCGTGACGATCCCGTCGAGCGCGAACTCCGCGCGAATCTCGTCGTCCATGAAGAAGGTTTGAGCGACCGGACCGGGATCGGCGAGGCCCGTGGTCTCCACCAGCACGTAGTCGAACTTGTCCCGGCGCTTCATGAGGTTGCCGAGCACGCGAATCAGGTCCCCGCGCACCGTGCAGCAGATGCAGCCGTTCGACATCTCGAAGATCTCCTCGTCAGCATTGATGACGAGTGCCTGGTCGATGCCGACCTCCCCGAATTCGTTTTCGATCACGGCGATGCGTTTGCCGTGTTCCTCACTCAAGATCCGGTTCAGCAGGGTCGTCTTGCCGGAGCCGAGGAAGCCGGTAAGGATCGTGACAGGTATGTTTCGGGACGCGTTCATCTATTCCTCCTGGAGTAGCGGTGTAAACACCGGAATCTCGGCGTCGAGTCCGCACGCCGTACGACGAACGGATACGCCAACGGTGCCAAATATCAGGTCGGTCATCGGGCGCGCAGGCCGAGCCCCGCGGCCGCGGCGCCGACGACGACAATGCCGAGTGACCGGGCTCCTTTCGTCATCCGCTCACCTGAACCGTTTCGCGTCGGCTTCGTTCGGTGGCGGGTAGCGCACGTCGACGCGAGGCGCGGGCGGCGTGTCGCCGGGGCCGTGGAACGAGATCGCGAGCGGCGGTGCGAGCGGCTTGAGCGTGGCGACGAGGCGGTCGTTGAGGACTCTCCCGTCCTGGGTGTCTTTCATGACCTATGAGCCAAGTGCGGCCACGATCCGTTCCACGTTGGTGCGCATGAAGCGGTCGTAGGTGTCCGCGGGTCCGCCGGCTTCGCTCAGCGACCCGGTGTAGATCGGCACGACGGCGATTCCCAGGTCGGAGGCAATCGACTCCGCCACCTGCGGATTCACCGTGGTGCCGACGAAGATCGCCGGGACCGCGCACTCTGCGAGCAGTTCGCGCAACTCCGCGAGATGGCGTGCCGACGGCTCGGCCACGGTACTGAAACCCGGCACGACCGAGTCCAGCAGCTCGAAGCCGTAGCGTTGTGCGAAGTACCCCATCACGTCGTGGTCGGTGACGATCACCCGGTGGTGGCGCGGTACGACCGCTACCTGGTCCTTGATCCACGCGTCGAGCGTGTCCAGCTCTGCCGCAAGCTCATCCGCGCGGGCGGCATAGTCGGCCTCGTGCGCGGGGTCGATCCCGGCCAGCACTTCGGCAATCTCGTCGGCCCAGCGGGCAACCAGCGTCGGGTCCATCCACACGTGCGGGTCGAACTCGCCGTGGTGGTGGGCATGCCCCTCGTGCTCGTCCTCGTGTTCGTCGTGCTCGTCGTGCTCATCCTCGTCGTGGTCGTGCTCATCCTCGTCGTGGTCGTGCTCATCCTCGTCGTGGTCGTGCTCATCCTCGTCGTGGTCGTGCTCATCCTCGTCGTCGTCGTGCTCGTCCTCGTCGTGGTCGTGTTCATCCTCGTCGTGGTCGTGCTCATCCTCGTCGTGGTCGTGCTCGTCCTCGTCGTGGTCGTGCTCGTCCTCGTCGTGGTCGTGCTCATCCTCATCGTGATCGTCGTGTTCGTCGTGTTCCTCACCCAGGCGGATGAGTGGCAAGTGGGCGGTCAAGTCGACCACCATGCGGGGCTCCGCGCTGCTGATCAGGTCGCCGAGGAACTCGGCCTCCAGACCTGCGCCGTTGGTGAACAACACCGCGGCGTCGGCGAGCAGGTGCGCATCCCGCGGAGTCGGTTGGAACGTATGCGGGTCGGCCCCCGGCGGCATGAGCACGGAGAGCGAGATCAGGTCGCCGCCGACACGGCCAACGATGTCGCCGACGATGTTGGTGGTGGCGACCACCAGGACCCGGTCACCCGCCGGGTGTTCCCCCGCCGGCGAGGCGAACAGCACCGGCACGGCGGCCAGCGCGAGCAGTACGGCGCCGATCGAAGTGGCCAACGTGCGACCAATTGAAAGCTTCGGAGATGGATACATGGCGTGAATATATTGCTATTGAGAGCGCGTTATCAATAGTCCTGGCGCGTTGGCACCAGGTCGTTCAGGACTTGTCCGATCCGTCGCTCATCCGGCTACCGCCCGACCGCCACGACCGCCATGGAGTCGTTGCCGAGCTGTCGGCGCGGAGATATGATGCGACCACTGGCAACTGGAGATGGGAGTGGGGACTCGCGCTCGTCCATATAGACCTGCCCATGGGGTGCGCCGAGGTGGCTGAAGCGCTGCCGCTGGTGGCACAGCCGGACCTGGCCGGCCAGGTGAACGCCGTGGAGCGGGATGGGTACGTGTACCTGCCGGCGGTGCTCGACGCGGGGCAGACCGCCGAGTTGCGGGCGCACATGGACCGCCTGCAGCCGAACCCGGAGAGCTTCGACCGCGGCCTCGAGCCGGAGCGCGACGGGTTCATCAACCGGCATATCAACAACGCCTTCAACCGCGACCCCTACTTCGTCCGCTTCCTCGACCATCCGGGCGTGATCGAGATCGCCGAAGCGCTGCACGGCACCGGCTGCCACGTGATCGGCATGACCTCCTGGCAGACCGGACCGGGGCGGCCCGACCAAGCCCTGCACGCGGACTGGCAGCCGCTGGAGCTGCCGGAGGACGTGATGGCCGACCCGCGGGTGCGCATCCCGGTGTACATCTCCACCGCGCACTTCTACCTGGACGACATGACCGAGGAGCTGGGGCCGACCCGCTTCGTGCCGGGCAGCCACCGCGCGGGGCGGGCGCCCAACGGCGACACCGCCTGGCACGGCCGCGAGGAGCGGAGCATCCTGTGCAGCGCCGGCGACGTGGTGATGTTCCGCAGCGAGGTGTGGCACCGCGGCACCGCCAACCGCAGCGACCGGGTGCGCTACCTGCTGCAGGTGCACTACGCGCAGCGCTGGATCGCGCAGCGCTTCCCGCCCTACCTGCACCGGTTCCGGTTCGATCCCGGCATCGTGGCCATGGCCAGCGACCGCCAGCGCCGGCTGATGGGGGACCACCCCCCGGGGAGTTACGATTGAGTTTCACCCTGAGCGTCGTCACCGACGAGATAGCGCAGGATCCGGCGGCGGCGATCGCGGCGGCGCGCGCGATGGGGTTTTCGCACCTGGAGTTCAACCAGGTCGGAGGGCGGGGCGTGCACGAGCTGTCCGACGACGCCGTCGCCGAGCTGGGGCGGATGGCCGCCGGCGCGGGCATGCGGGTGATCGCGGTGGATCCGCCGTCGTTCAAGACGGTGGTGCTGGACGAGGTGCCGACCGCCGAGGTGCCGCGCCACCCGGTGGTAATGGAGCACCTGGAGCAGGTCCGGCGCGCCTGCCGGACGGCGCGGGCCCTCGGGGCCGGCATCGTGCGCCTGTTCTCGTTTCGGCGCAGCTCCATGGTCGGCCTCGGCAACCCGTCGCCGCGCGAACCGTTGGGCGGTCCGATCCCCGATCACCTGCTGCCCAAGATCGTAGCCGGGCTGCGCGCCGCCACGGCGATCGCCGACGAGTACGAGGTGACCCTGGGCCTGGAGAACGTGCGCTCCTGCTGGGGCAATACCGGGCACAACGCGGCGCGCATCCTGGCGGCGGTCGACCACCCGCGGCTGCGCGCCATCTGGGACCCCGGCAACGACTACGTTTCCGGCGGCGTGCCCTACCCCGACGGCTACCGGGCCGTGCTGCCGTACATCGTGCACGTGCACGTGAAGGACGCGGCGGTAGTGGACGCCGCTACCGGCCTCACCCGCTGGGCCTGCATCGGCACCGGCGCGGTGGACTACGCCGGCCAGATCGCCGCCCTGCGCCGCAACCGCTACCGCGGCGCACTCAGCGTCGAGACCCACTGGCGCAAGCCCGGCGACACCGGCCCCGAGTCCACCCGCGAAACCCTCGCCGGCCTGCGCCGCTTCCTGTGACCATTCCAGCGGTCGCCAACCGCGCCGACGCACCACCGGTCGAAGTGCGCAACCTGCGCAAGCGCTACGGGAAGGGAGCATGGGCCAACGATGGCATCTCATTCGCGGCGGTGGGCGGCGAGATCCTCGGCATCGTCGGCCCCAACGGTGCCGGCAAGACCACGCTGATCCGCCAGATCACTACCGAGTTGCGTCCCACCTCCGGCGAGGTGCGGGTGTTCGGCATCGACGCGGTGGCGCGCCCGCACGCGGTCAAGCGCCTGATGGGCGTGATGCCGCAGGAGGCGACCCTGTACTGGGGACTGTCGGTGCACCACCACCTGCGTATCTTCGCCAAGCTGCGCGGCCTGCGGCGGCGCGACGCCAAGCGCCGTTGCGAGAAGTTGATCGTCGACCTGGGCCTGCAAGAGCACCGCGACAAGACCACGGAGACCCTGTCGGGCGGCCTGCGGCGACGCGTGTTGCTGGGCATTGCCGCGGTCGCCGACTCGCCCCTGCTCATCCTCGACGAACCGAGCGTCGGGCTGGATCCGGAGGCTCGCCGCGACCTGTGGGATCTGCTGCGTTCCTACCGGCAACGTGGCAAGACAGTGCTGCTCTCCACCCACTACATGGAGGAAGCAGAGGCGCTCTGTTCCCGGGTTGGCATCATCCGGAAAGGCTCGCTACGGGTGCTCGATACGGTTGACAACCTGTACGCCGCCTACGGCTACGACTACAAGATCACCTTCGCCGGCGCAGACGGCGATGAGACGCTCTACGGCAACGACGACCGGCTGCTGGTACGCCAAGTGCATGAGCGGGGCATCGACCAGTACAGCGTCTCGCGCATCACGCTGGAAGATGTCTATCTCGGTCTGATCGAAGGCGCGGGCGAGTGAGCAGCGCGGCGTCTGACATGCACGACCTCCGCCCCACCGGTCCGGGCAAGTTCCTGGCGGACGTGGTCAGCATCTTCCAGATCAATGCCATCCCCGCAATCAGGCACTGGTATGTCACCGTGCTGGCCGCCGCCCTGATCCCCGTGCCCTGGTTCTACGTCACCCGCACCATCGCCCCGGACGATCCGCAGGTGCTGCGCCGCCTGATGGCAGGCACGCTGGTGTTCGGCGTCACGTTCTCGATCGGCATGTTCGTGGGGCAGAACTGGGTGGCGCAGCGCTTCAACGGCAGCCTCAAGCTGCTCATCGCCATGCCGGTGTCGAAGGGCTCATACGTCCTGGGATCACTCCTTTACTCCTCGCTTTCCGGCGCGATCATCGTCCCTGCCCTGTTCGGCTTCGGTCTGCTGGCCGGCGTGGATACCTACCTCACCTGGGGCTTGGTGCCGGTGCTTGCGCTGGCTGTCCTGACCATGGCCGGCCTGACGCTGTTCGTGGTCAGCTTCGCGCCATCCCTGCAGGTCGGGAACCTCGTCACCGGGATGCTGTCGCTGGTGCTGGCGGCCCTGTCGCCGGTCTACTTCACCATGGAGCAGTCGCCGTTGCTGCTGAAGCTGCTGGGTTACGTCTCGCCGCTACGCTACGCGGCGGACGGCATCACCAAGTCGCTGTCCGGCCAAACCGACGTCTGGTTCGAACTGGCGGTGCTGTCCGGCTTCGCCGTGGTCACCATGGCCCTGGGCACCTGGCGCCTCCCCTGGCGCGAGGATTGAGCGGGGGTCGCCGCCTGCCGCGGGAAGCGTTTCCCTGGTTGAGATTAAGCAGCCTCCTATCGCTTCTTGAACAGAACATGCGCGGCGAACTCTCTGCGTATCGCCGCAGGAAGGCGCCCATAATCAACTATCGCCCTATACGCATCAAGTATCTGCTGGTAAACGTCGAACCGGCTGAACGAAGCAGTAGGATTGTAGTCGGCATCTGCTCGCAACTCCTTCAGCTTTCGCAATGTGGATGCAAAGCGTCTGATTTCTGCAGGAAACATCGAAACCGACGAGCGGTTGCAACGCTTGTACGCCATATTGTGATCAAGCTCCCTGTACGCCGACATCCATGCGTCAGAAGTGCGCTGCGATGTTCCGATTAACGTGTCCGCATTGGCACCGGAAAGACAATGAAACACCGCATAATAGGCCGTACTTACGGCTCTCCTCAGGTGAGCTTGTCGCGGTCGTCCTCCCGTATCATGTTCCGTTAGAACCAGTGCGGCGGTAAGCAGGTGTATGGGATCTACGCCTGCCATATCTGATTGGACAGTTCCCTTATACGCCGGTCAAGATATTTCCTGTCCTTCGGTGTATACTTGACCTTGTCCAATCTATAGAGCACCAAACAGTCGTCCTCGAACAGATCATCAACCTGTGCATGCCAGTCGACGTCGTACCATATGGGATCATCCACGATGTCCGCATCTCCATCGAATACAACCAATATCTGTACCAGTGGAGACTCGTCGTCCTTGCTTGTTCTTCTCTGCGCTGAAATCGTCGGAAACGATGCCCTGCCCTTGAAGTGCGACTCAAGCAGGTTGCGGGTCAACTTCTCAGCTTCTGAAAGTTGATCTTTGTCGCTCATGGCTGGATTGCTCCCTGCATCAAGTGTATAGTGAGGACCCATTGATGCACAGCGATGCTACATGAGTGTAGAGCTTGGCATCCGCCGTGGCAAGGAATCTGGGCGGTGTCCACCGATGGCCGCTGACCTGATCGCCCACGGCGGCGGCTACCCCGCCACTGCACCGGCCGCCTCGTCTGTCGCCGACGAGTGTTCTGACCGCCACCGAGCCGTCGTGCCAAGCGGCGCAAGCCCGACGCCCAACCTCATGCCTGAGGAAACGGCTTGAGAGCGTCGCGGGAAGGCATCGCCGTATGACAATACCAGCCCAATGGCCGGACAGCGAGCCTCTGAGCAGGCCGATCGTCTGCTCTGGACCCGCGCTCCTGGCGGGACTACCCTGCAATTGACGATGCGAGCCACGACCACGGGAGAGCGTGCAGGTCCGACGGACGGTGCCCGGCACGCCGCGAGCCGCCGCCGGTTTTGTTTCATTGCGGGAGCATTACTCCTGTTGGCCAGCGCCGGGTGCGCAGGACCCGTGTCCGGTTCATCCGACCGTGTGGACGAGATCACCCGCCTGCCGCGCGCCTTGACTGCGGCGGAGGTCGAGATCATCGGGGCAAACAACCGCTTTGCCTTCGACCTGCTCGACCAGGCCAATCGCCGGAACGACAATCTCCTCATTTCGCCGCTGTCGGCGTCCATGGCGCTCGGCATGACCATGAACGGAGCCTCCGGGGACACCTGGAGCCAGATGCGGGAGATGCTGGGGTTCCCGAGCCTCGCAGAGGAAGAGATCAACGCCTCCTACCAGTCCCTGCTCGAGCTCCTCGTCGGACTCGATCCCACCGTGGAGACCGCGATCGCGAACTCCGTGTGGACTCGGCAGGGCTTTCCGGTGCATTCCGCCTTCCTGGACACCGTGCGCGAGAGCTTCCACGCCGAGGCGGTGGAGCTCGACTTCGCGAGTCCCGCGGCGTCCGAGCGGATCAACGAGTGGGTCAAGGCCGCCACGCGCGGTCGAATCGAGGACATCGTTCCCGCCAGGATCCCCGCCGCCGTGGTCATGTACCTGATCAACGCGATCTCCTTCAAGGGACCCTGGACCCTCCGGTTCGATCCTTCCGACACGCGACCCGAGCCCTTCCACCTGGACGACGGGTCCACTCGGACGGTGCCGCTCATGACCCTCCAGGGAGAGCTCTCCTATCAGGAGACCAGCCGGTTCCAGGCCGTGGACCTGCCGTACGGGGGACGCGCTTTTTCGATGACCGTGCTCCTACCGCAGTACGGCGTGAGCGTGGACGACCTCGCCACATCACTCGGCGCAGCGGAATGGAAGGAGATTTCCGACAGCTTCCGCGCCGCCGAGATGCGACTCTTCCTGCCGCGCTTTCGGATGGCCTACGAACGGACGCTGAATGACGATCTGGCAGCCTTGGGCATGGTCGACGCATTCGATCACCGGGCGGACTTCACAAGACTCTCGCCGGTCGACGGCCTGTTGATCTCCGAGGTGAAGCAGAAGTCCTGGGTGAACGTCAACGAGGAGGGCACCGAGGCGGCCGCCGCAACCGTGGTCGAGGTGCGTGAGACGTCCGCTGGTCCCGTCTTCCGCGCCGACCGCCCGTTCCTC
This sequence comes from Spirochaetia bacterium, assembly GCA_965208575.1. Taxonomy (GTDB): domain Bacteria; phylum Spirochaetota; class Spirochaetia; order SZUA-6; family Bin103; genus Bin103. The sequence goes on from CBDBOV010000006.1 coordinate 1,034,712, forward strand.
TTTCTCATCCGCGAGCGCCTCTCGGGCACCATCCTCTTCGTCGGCAAGCTCGCGAGCCCTCCGAAGGGCTGACAGCGCCGTCTAGCAAGTCAACTCAGAATTTGCGGGACCAGTCGGCGGGCCAGCGCTCTACCACCACCTTGGTCTGGGTGAAAAACTCCACCGCATGCTTGCCCTGGCCATGCAGCACGCCGAAGAAGCTGCTGCGCCAGCCGGAGAACGGGAAGTAGGCCATCGGGGCGGCGACGCCGATGTTGATGCCGATGTTGCCCACGTCGGCGGCGTAGCGGAACTGGCGCGCGGCGCGCCCGTCGGTCGTGAACAGGCAGGCCATGTTGCCGTAGCGGCCCGAGTTGACCAGCGCGATGGCGTCCTCCACGGTGTCCACCTGCATCAGCCCGAACACCGGCCCGAATATCTCGGTGGTGGCCACGGTGCTGCCGGGCGGCACGTCGGCGAGCAGCGTGGGGCGCACGAACGAGCCGCCTTCCAGGCCCGGGACGGTGGCGCCGCGCCCGTCCACCACGACGCGGGCGCCCTCCTGCGCGCCGACCCCGATCAGGTGCTCGATGCGCTGTTTGCTGGCCTGGCTGATCACCGGCCCCATCTCCACCGACTCGTCCAGGCCGTCGCCGACCACGCGGTCGGCGGCCACCGCCGCCAGCGCCTCGGTGAAGGCATCGCCCGCATCGCCCACGGTGATCGCCATGGAGGCGGCGAGGCAGCGCTGGCCGGCGTTGCCGTAGCAGGAGTCGACGGTGATCTGGGTGGCCATGTCGATCTCGGCGTCGGGCAGCACGACGATCGGGTTCTTGGCGCCGCCCTGCGCCTGCACCCGCTTGCCGGCGGCGGAGGCGCGCGCGTAGACGTGCTCGGCCACGGCGGTGGAGCCGACGAAGCTGACCGCGTGCACGCCGGGGTGGTCGAGCAGCGCGTTGACCGTGTCGGCGCCGCCGTTGACCACGTTGAACACGCCCGGCGGCAGGCCCGCCTCCTCCACCAGCCGGGTGACCACCTGCATGGTGATCGGCGTGCGGTCGGCGGGCTTGACGATCACCACGTTGCCGCAGGCCAGCGCGTACGGAAAGAACCAGAACGGGATCATGGCCGGGAAGTTGAACGGGCACACGATCGCGCACACCCCCACCGGCTGGCGGATCATCAACTCGTCGATGCCGCGCGAGACATCCTCCAGTACGTCGCCCTGCATCATGGTGGGGATGCCGCACGCCACCTCGACGTTCTCGATGGCGCGCACCAGCTCGCCCAGCGACTCCGACAGGATCTTGCCGTTCTCGATGGTGATGGCGCGCCCGATCTCCTGCGTCTCGCGCTCCAGCAGCGCCTTCAGCTTGAACAGGTACTGGATGCGCTCGCCGGGCGGCGTGCCGCGCCACTCCGGAAAGGCCGCGGCGGCCGCCGCAACGGCGCGGTCCACCTCGGCGCCGGACGACTGCGGCGTGTGTCCTATCGTCTCCCCGGTGGCCGGATTCACCACCGCCACGGTCTCGGCCCCGGCAGGCGCGCCCCACGCCCCGCCAACAAAGTTCCTGATCTCATACAAACTAGCCATGGCTGACAAGTATATCACACCCCAAGGGGTCTGAGTACGAGAGCCGTTAGCATGATCGGCACACATGCAAGACGTGCCCTCATCATCCTACCTGCTTCGCAGATCCTGTCTCTCGGATCCCAACTTCACCCAGTGCCCGGATTTCATGAAGTGGAAGCTCCATCTTCTTCACCGCCAGTCGGAGGGTTCCAAGAGCTCGATCCGCTTGACGGATTCTATGAAACCGACTTCGGAGAACGGGCCAAGCCACCCAGAATAGTGGTTTACCGTCTGAATCACCCGCGCCGCGTAACTCACTTCCGGATCCTGTTTCGCATCCGCTGAATCCACTTCTGGCGCCAAGCCGCGATAGTGTTCCAATAGGGGCGTGCTTTCCGAACTCCAGTGCACCCGACGCCCTTGACTTGAAATCTCTACTGCTGCCATCACCACAAGGGCCTCGAATAGTCGTACACCGGAGGAAGCACGGCCCTCCTTCTGCGCCTTCGAGATCCCATAGTGCTCGAATGTTGCCTCGGTCAATTCAAGATCGGTCACCATCCCATTCACGAATCTTCGATAGATGTTATCGTCCGCCGTCCGAAGGATCACCGCAACCCCCGTAGTCAAGGAAGAGAGCGGCGTACTATTCGATGACGCTGCAACTAAACCGATCCGGTAGATCATTTGTCCGATCTGCCTCAGACTAACACGGGGAGAGACAAAGAACACCTCTAGAAGGTCGCAGATATCGCCGGTGACTTTGGCGGTGTTAAACATAGTACGTATAAACGGTTTTCTGTCAGGATCAGGAAGCCGGAAGTCGATGTCGAAGAACCGGCGTAGATAGCCGGAGGCATCAAAGTCGTTCCCGTACAAGGCCCTTATCGAATGACTCAGTTGATCGCGATTCACCGCAAGTACGAACACCGTGTGATCTACCGCGAACAGATGCTTCGCAACCTCGATCAACTCGACAGCGTACGACGGCCGGCAACGATCCAATTCGTCCACCATCACCACGAGTGGATGGCTATCCGGCCTAGTGACCAGTAAGTTCGCCATCTCCTCGAGTCTATTCCTGAATCCCTCGATCGAGTTCTGGGTCTCTGTGTATTGCTTCAATCTGTCCTCGGCATAGGACGAAAGGATTTTTCCTGCTTCTTTCTCGATCAACGGCTCGACATCGAGTACGCCGGCGGTAAAGAGCCTGATCACGCCGGGTATGGCTCGAAGAGCGACTTGCTTCGCAGCCTCCGCCGTGATTCTGATCTTTGCGTCGAGCGACTCGTCTTCGAATCGACGAAGGCCTTCGGTCAGCTCTGTAACGATGGCTACAAAGGGGTCGCCGGCGTGATCGGTCTCCCATGCGTTGAACTCGACCACGGGGAATCGTTCGTTGCGCAGGCGCTGAGCCCACATCTTCAGGAACGTCGTCTTGCCGGCGCCCCATGCGGCGTCTACTGCTAGTACGCAGGGACCCTCGATGCCGTCGATGAGTTGCGTAAGGATCTTCGCAGGCTCACCTCTATTGAGGAGATCGTTCCTGAAGGGGTCATCCTGGGGTATCTCGATTTCTTCCGGCCTAATTCGTATTCCCATTCACTCTGAACCTCAAGAGGGCTGCGGCGGGGTATCGGTCTCGGGGGAGGCTGACGTGCGGAGCGGTAGCAGTGCGCTGCGGAAATCCTGGTCGAAGCGGGATGCCTCGGCACACTGCGCGCACACGCTTGGCCACGCCGCGGTGATCTCACCCTGCCTTGCGCGGTAGTCGCTGGCGCGCTTTGCAAAGCGACGTGCGAGAGGTAGGGCGCGGAGTTGGCGCTGCGGATCGGGGTGACACTCCCAGTTGCCGCGCAGCATCACCGGGTTGTCCGGCCACACTGCGGCGATGACCCAGGCCTCGGTGCTCTTGGACGGCGTGCACAGGACAAGCTGCGGGACGCTGCGACGCAGGCCAAGCCACTGCAGGACCACCGTACGGAGCGCGTCAGTCGTGTGATCCGCGGGTGGACAGTCCTGTTCACAAGGAAGGTCTTGGTGTGGAGGATGCCGGATGCCCGCGCTGGAGTAGCTGTTGCCGGCCACATCGGCATCGACATGGACGATCACCAGGTCATGATTGGACAGTACCGAGGATCCCGATACCGAGCCACCTCCCTCGGTCGCTGACTGACGCGCCCAGCGATAGACCCCGCCCCAACCCACTCCCGTCCTGCCGAACGGCGCAGAGCCAAATGCGGCGGAGCCCTCAGGTTGCAGGGTCTGGAACTCAAACTCCGTGTTCTCCAATAGGTGGTCGATGACCGCGCGAAGCAGGATCGCGTCAGTAGGACCCTCGACGGCGGCGGCGACCCGGAGCGGTTCAGACATCCGGGACGCCGCCGAGATGGCCCATCACCCACAACCGGGACAACGACCAGCCCTGCTCGGCCTTCTCCCGAAGGCTGGCGTCGACCTCCACCCGCCGGACGGAAGTACGCCCCGAGTTTGTCCGGGAAACCGTGAATAGCCGAACCCGATCATCCTGTAGGGGCAATCCGTCCAGGACGAGCGGGTTGTGCGTGGTCAACAATATTTGACGAGGAGGACTTGCATCCAGATACCATCCGCAGAAATGCTCGATCAGTGACCGGGCCAATCTGGGGTTCATGCCATGGTCGGCGTTGTCTACCGCGCACAGACGAGGACTCCGAGCATGACCAGAAACGACACCGAGAAACAGCGCGTACAAGGCACCCTCCGACGCATCATAGCCGGACAGGACGTTGCGCTTCTCGCGCATGAAACGATCGCGAAATCTAATCACACTCTCGGATGCTGCCGCAGCAGGTGACAATGGCAATTGCCCGGCGGAAGTAGCACCAAAGGAGGATGCCCAATCAACAAGTCCAAGTACCTCCCGACAGACCCTCTTGCTGTGTTCGCTCCGCGGACGCTGCTTGAGCAGGTCCAGAATAGCTCGCGGAAGATTGCCGCCGGACAGTCCCAGCGGCTCTCTTGGCTGCGTCTCGGGAGCAACGCCACGCAAGACTGGTGTCGTTGGCGTAAATATGACGTAATTCTGCAGCAATTCCAGAAAATCAAGCGCGTCGCCGCCCGTGACATCGACTGCCTTCAGGGCCGCCACTCCCCGCTCCGGATTTGACCCTGATGCTGTCGCCGGGGATCGTCCAACCAAGCGCCGAGCACCATCTTCCCAGGACTCTGTCTTGAATCGCCAGGCAAGCTTCGGCTCCTCGAGCGGATTATGTAGTGAGACCTCGTATCTTGCCAGCGTGCCGCTCCCGCCAAAGTACAGGTGAGACGGGATCTTCTTGCCCGGCCTTGCCGGGAAGGCTGACTTGTAGAGTTGGGGAACGCCCGGCCGCACTCCGCGGAAGAGGAGATTCTGGTCGTCAACCCTACCAGCCGCCGCAGCGGAGAGCACTCCCACGGCCTCCAGCAAGTTGCTCTTCCCGCTACCATTGGCACCGATGAAAACGTTGACCCATCCGAGCCCCACGGTCACGTCCTCCAGAGACTTGAATGTTCTGACAGAGAAGCTCTCAATCATGCGGCTTGTTGGTTCCCTAGTGTGGAGATGCACCGTAGCGGCGGGCCGCTACGGGGTCAAGTCGACGGCGCATCGAGCGGATCGAATGCGGTAAAGCGAGGCAGGCGCTCCAGCTTGGCGCGGAGGTCGTCCCTTCCGGGACGTCCGCGGCGCAACTGAGCGGGGAGCAGCGGCAACCGTCCTCGTCACCGATCCACGCGGCAGATTGCCAGGTACTCGACGACGCGGCGGCGGACGGCCTGGCCGGCGCCGTTGCCGAACACCGCGTAGTCGCTGCTCGCGATGGTGGTCGGGCCGCGGGCCTGCAGCGTCTCCTTGAGATCATCGACCGACATCAGGCCTTCGTTGCTGTAGCTCACCACGATGAGCCGGGCGCGGATCCGCTCGACCAGGTGCGCGAACACCGCCCGTGCGGTGCGGCGGCGCGAGTAGTCGCTCTTCAGCGCATCGCGCTCGAATTTCCTCGTCTTGCCGTGCAGCGGCGGCTTGGTCCACCGCGCGATGTTCTCCAGCACGTGGTAGCAATCGACGTACTGGCGGTCGTTGTAGGGCGGGTCCAGGTAGGCCACGTCGGCCTCGTGGTCGCCGGCAACCTCGTTCACGTCCGCCCTGAGCACGGTGGCGCCGGCGGCGAATCGCAGCACCGGCATGCGCAGGCGCAGCGGTGCGTACACGTTCGAGTCCACCAGGTGGCGGCCATTCTCGTCGTAGGTGCGCGATCCCAGGTTCTTGAGGTAGGCGTCGTACTGGCCGACGGTGTTGGCCACCTTGTCGACGGCCAGCAGCAGGCTGGCGATCAGGACGTGCTGCTCCTGCCCGGTGCAGTCCCGGTCCCTCATGCGGAGCGCTATCTGGTCGCGAATCGCATCGATGCGGCCGGCGTTGTCATGCGTGAAGTAGCGCCCGCCGTAGTGCTCGGCGGCGTAGCCGTGCGCCGATTCCAGTTGATTCAGTTCGCGCAGCGCATCGGCAACGTACGCGATCCTCACGTTGGCTTCGCTGGAGGTGAAGAAGGCGCGGTTGATCGAGTAGTTGCTCGCCAGGTTGTCAACCAGGGTGAGCCGGCTCGTGTAGGAGCGCATGCGGTCGGCCACCACGCCGGTGCCGGCGAACCCGTCGAAGAACGACCCCACCTCGCCCGCGGCCGCCACGATCTCCCGCTCTATGAAATCGAGCAGCCGTACCTTGGAGCCGAGGTACTTGCGGTTGTGCAGGGTGACGGCGCCGAACTCGTCGAATGGCCGGCTCAGCGGCGAGTCGGCCTCGGCGGTGAACAGTCCCAACTGAGGCACCGCCTCACGGCTCCCGCGGCGGCGTCAAGAGGGGCCTGTGCACGCGATCGGAAGGAATCGATTCGCCGATCCTATCCGCGTTGAACGCGCCGTCCGCATACGCCTCGTGCACGAATTCGATCAGTCTCCGGCGTGACGCCACCTCCATGTTTACCTGGCTCGGGCCCTAAGCGGCGTCCAGCTTGGCGCGGATGGCGGCGTGGGCGGCGCGGTCTATGGGGTAGCGGGCGAGCACGAGGATGCCGACGATGAAGAACAGCGCGGGGATGGGGCCGATCAGCAGACGGATGCCGTGCAGGGCGAGGGCGGTCTGGGCCACGTCGGGCACGTAGCCGGTCCACTGCAGCACGGCGCCGCTGACCGCGCCGGCGAGGCCCAGGCCCAGCTTCTGCAGGAAGGTCCACATGCCGTAGAACACGCCCTCGCGGCGCTGGCCGTTCTCCAGCTCGTCGTAGTCGACCACGTCGGGGATGATCGACCACGGCATCACGTAGTTGGTGGCCAGGCCGACGCCGGCCAGCGCCATCAGCACGAACAGCACGGTCGCGTCGCGGTGCGCGAACAGGTAGGCGGCCAGCAACGCCGCGCCGAACAGCACCATGCCGGCGTTGTAGGCGGTGCGCTTGCCGATCCGCCCCGACAGCCACACCCAGCCGGGGATCGCCGCGAAGGCGGCCAGCAGCAGGGCCAGCGAGGCGAAGCTGGCCAGCTCGGGGCGCCCATACAGGTGCTCGAAGTAGAACGGCACCGCGCTGGTGGCCACCACGATGCCGGTCATGAACAGCGCCCACGGGAACAGCGCCAGCCGGAACGGGCGCACCCTCAGCGCCGCCGCGTAACCGGCGAACACGCTGCCGGCCGGCGCCCGGTCGCGTGCCACCGGGCGCTCGCGCACCGAGGCGAAGGTGACCAGCACCACCGCCGCCGAGATCACCCCGAACAGCACGCCCGCGACCGTGTACCCCGCTCCCATGCCGGCGCCGGCCGCCATGCCGACCACCACCGTGAACGCGCCCGCGCCGAGCAGGGTGCCGACGATCGCCCACGCCATCCGGTAGCCGTTCAGGTTGGTGCGCTCCTGGAAATCGCGCGCCAGCTCGGGGGTAAGCGCCGCGTAGGGGATGAACACCACCGTGTAAGCGGTGCTCACCAGGCAGAACGCGAGCACCACCCACGCGAACAGCGCGCCCTGGCCCCAGCCGCGCCCGCCCACCTCCAGGAACACCAGCGTCATGCCGGCCACCATCGCCAGCGAGCCGAACAGCAGGTAGGGCCGCCGCCGCCCCCAGCGCGAGACGGTGCGGTCGGACAGTGTGCCCATCAGCGGGTCGGTGACCGCGTCCCAGGCGCGCCCGAGCAGCAGCGCCAACCCGGCCAGCGACGCCGCCAGCCCGAGCGTGTCGGTGACGAAGTTGAGCAGCCAGAACCCCATGATGGTAAAGAACAGGTTGCCGCCCAGGTCCCCGACCCCATACCCCATCTTGGTCCGCAGCGAAAGCGATCCAGCCATCGCCAGCCAGTATACGCCGAGTCACGACACCATGCACCCTGTTCGAATTGCAGGGTTGACCCAATCCTCATTAAGCGATAACTTAACAAGACACGGAGGAGTCACATGAAAACGACCTATCTTGAGGGTAGCATTTGTCTTTCATATCTCTACGGTATAAATCAACTTACGACATTTGCGCCTACGCATCCAGGCGCGACAGGTGTCAGATCGTTACTTTCCTTGAGAGTCTAGGCGAACGCGATCGCAAGAAGGTGACTGCATTGCTGAGGTATGCGGCTCACCATGGGCCTCCGCGGAACCGCGAGAAGTGCCAGAAGATGGCAGGCGAGAACTTCTGGGAGTTCAAGGCCTCTCAGCTGCGTATCTTCTGGTGCTACGATGCGGGGAGACGGAAGCGAATCGTCTTGTTACACGGCTTTACGAAGAAGACCGCGCACACACCGAAGAACCAACTGGAAGCGGGGCGTCGTGCGTACCGCGAAGCACAACAAGAACTGACCACCACATGAGAGGAGAGAAATGATCAAGGAGTGGAGTCGGCAGTTTGAGGGAGATCCCGAGTTCGAGTTCGACCTGCTGGCGATTGAAATCGGGGAGCGCATCGTCGAGAGAATGGAGCTGCTGAAGATGACTCGAACCGAGTTGGCTGCCAAGGTCGGAGTGAGCAAGGCACGCATCAGCCAAGTCCTCAGCGGACATGACAATCTCACGTTGAAGAGCTTGGTAGCGGTCGCTATCGGTCTAGGGAGCCGTGTCGAGGTGCGATTGAAGAACAAGGAACAGTGGTTGCCCAAGAAAACTACCGTGGCGCACCCGTTGTTATCCTCGTCCTCACTTTCGGAACTCGCGGCCGCTGCTTGACAGTTGACACGCAAATTACCGCTACGCCAGCCGCACCTGGCGGCTCTTGATCTACGCGGATTTTGGATAGAGCAGATCGAATACTGGGAAGCAGACGATGCTCCAGAGGAATTCGATCAGCCAACGGTGCGCCTCTCGCGTCCGAACGTGCAGCAAAACGCAAATGACGAAGACTCGTACTTGATGACGCTCAGAATTCGCGTGTCGCAAGCAGATGTGCGGTCGATAGATCTCACGATACGTGGTGTATTTCACGTCCAGGCAGACGACAACGGCAATGAGGGAACCCCGAGGATGCTCATATACAACGGAACTGCGATGTTGTATGGCGCAGCGAGAGGAATCATTGAGTCGGTTACCAGCCTGACGGGATTTGGCCGGCTGCGCGTGCCATCTGCCAACATCGCAGAGCTACTCGGCAGAGGGTAGGCCGTAAGCCAGCAAACTAGCGCATCGCCGGCATCCCTACACGCGGATGAATTTCTGCAGTTGGGCGGGGGCCTGGACCTGGCCGACGTAGAGGTCGCCGCGGGAGTCGCTCCAGATGCCGTGCGGGCAGGCCAGGAATTCGCCCGGCCTGGTGCTCGGGCGCCCGCCGCCCCAGGTGCACAGCCGTTCGCCGGCCATCGTGTAGACGCTGACCTCGTGGTGCACGCCGGCGACGTAGACCACCTCGCCGGCGGGGTCGAATTGAATGTTGTCCGGCTTCAGGATGCCGGCCCACTCGCTGAGGTAGCGGCCATCGGAATCGAAGATCTGGATGCGGTCGTTGGAGCGGTCGCACACCCAGACGCGGTCGTGCCGGTCAACGCGCACGGCGTGCGACAGGTTGAACTGGCCGGGACCGGTGCCCCACTCGCCCCATGACAGCAGGTGGCGCCCGTCCGCGGTGTACTTGTGCACGCGGGCGTTGGCGTAGCCGTCGGAGATGAACAGGTCGCCGCCTGACGCGATGCCCACGTCGGTGGGCAGGTTGAACGGATCGCCGTCGCGGGCGCCCCTCTTGCCCGGGGTGCCGATGGTCATCACCAGTTCGCCGCCCGCGTTGAACTTGTAGATGCAGTGGTTGTTGCGCTCGGTGCAGAACACGTTGTCGTCGCCGTCGATGAAGATGCCGTGCGCATCCTCCAGCACCCCGGCTCCCCACTCTTCCAGGAACCGTCCGTCGCGGTCGAACACCACCAGCGGATGCTCGCTGCGCGAGTACACGAACACCCGGTCCCGCGAATCGCACGCCACCGCGGGGATCCAGCCCCAGGTCCATCCGTCGGGGAGCTGCCCCCAGCCCTCTGCCACTTCGTAGCGATAGTCGCCGCCGCCAAATGCCATGCTGCTCCTTCCTCCCGTCGCCGGCGACGAATGCCGGGCGCCGTACCGCGGTGCCACGGACCAATGCCTCAGGCGTCGACTCGGTTGCGGCGCCCGCCGTTCCGTCGCGGGCGCCGCCGCCGAACTCCAATTATAGGTGTAATGACCGATGGGCAACAGCCGCCAGCGTTCGCAACGGCTCGCCGCCGACGCCGGATACCTGGTCTTTCCAAGCGCCCGCCATCGGAGCCGGCGCCAGCTTCGCTGCCGGAGACAGCTCCCGTCCGCCGCCACACTACTTGGCGACGGCGCCTTGTTCGACGGCTGCGCCGACGGCGTAGTGGGCGACCATGCGGCTTGAGCGCCACCCGCCGATGCGCAAGCCATGGCCGCACCTGCCGGTCGCGGCGGGGGGCTTGACGGGTATCGTTGAGTCATCATATAAGACTCTCCCGGTGGCCATATGGCCGCACCTGCCCGTCGCGGCGGGGCTTGACGGGAATCGTTGAGTTATCACATACGGCCGTGAGCCCGATACGCTCACTAAAGGAGATGGTAGATGAAAACTTTTTCAGGAAAATTAGTCGGTGCGCTTCTCGTTTTGCTGCTAGCGGCGCCCCTCGGTTTTGCGGAATATAAGGAAGCGCCGATGCTCGCGCGCCTGGTCGCGGCGGGTGAGCTTCCACCGGTTGCCGAGCGGCTTCCGGACAATCCCTTCGTTGTTGGTCCCGGCGTGCTGAATGGCACGCAGTGGGTGGATTGGACTCCCGGCAACTACTCCGATGGGAGGAAAGTCAGGACTCTCGAAGATTCGCTTCACCAGAAGATTCCGGGTGCCGGACACATCAACATCCTGTGGTCGCCTGACAACACAACGACGGACCCGGTCGGGACCATAGTTGAAAGCTTCAACTTTTCCGATGATTACACCGTGTTCGATTTCACCATCCGCAAGGGGCTGAAGTGGTCCAACGGCGACCTGCTCACCACTGACGATGTTAGATTCGCCTTCGAGGACCTGTACGAGTATCCAGACGCCGAGATTCGATACCCGGTGCAATTGCACGCCCTGGGCAACCCACGGTTCCCGGTGGCCGAGTTGACGGTCCAGGATCGGCACTCATTCACGCTTACCTTTGACAGGCCATACGGTTTTTTCGTCACGGAACTGATCTCCTGGATCAGCACGGTAGGAGAAGGGATCTTTCAGCCCTCGGAGTTCCTGAAGCAGTACCATCCGAGGTACACGGCGGTCGCCACGCTGAACGACATGGCGGAGGAGGCCGGCCTGGCCGACTGGAAGCAGCTTCTACAAGCGAAGACCGGTAACCACTGGCAGATCCTTCTCGGCAGCCCGCACATGATCGGGGTACCCTCTATCCAGCCTTACATATTTACCGAGGCAACCGATACGACGTTGCTGATCGAGAGAAATCCCTACTCTTACATGGTTGACACGGAGGGGCAGCAGCTCCCGTACATAGACTTCGTTGAAACCACCATGGTCGAGGACGAAGGCGCGAGAAACCTGAAGATCCTTGCAGGCGAGACGGACTTTCAGACCAGTGACTGGGCCAAGCTGCCGTCGATGCCGACCTACGTCAGTGGTGCCGAGCAGGGCAACTACCGCGTGCAGCTCGCCGGCGGGTTCGTCGGCCCTCCCACGCTGTTCATAAACCACGACTACGATTACCAGAATCCGAACAGCCAGTGGCAGAAGCTGATGCAGGACCCCCAGGGTCGCTTCGGCAGGGCGGTGGCACTCGCCATCGACAACCACGACGTCAATGACACGTTGTTCTTCGGCCAGTACAAGATGGACGACATTATCACCGGGTCCGACTTCGATCCGGCGCAGGCAAACCGACTCCTGGATGAGCTCGGGCTGGACAACAAAGACGCCAGCGGATTCCGCACGTACCCCGACGGCTCGCCCCTTGAAATCACGATCAATGCCATCGCGATTGACCCGGCCGGCATCGACGTGGCCCAGCTGTTCTCCCAGTACCTGCAGGCCGTGGGACTCAACATCGACGCGCAGGGGGTCGAGGGCGGAATCTTCAATCAGAAAGCGGCCAACAACGAGTACCAGATGACGATCTTTTGGAATGACGTCCCGGCGTGGCCTTCCGGAATCTCCGTGGACTTCTGGCCGAGTTTCAAGGGCGCGTGGGCGCCCGAGAGCGCGAAATATATCGATTCCGCTGGCGAGGCGGGACGAAAGCCCCCTGCGTACATCCAGGAGTTCTTCGATATTATCGTCGATCGCAAGGCGGTTCCTCCCGGGACGCCTGAGGGCGCGGCGCAGTATGCGAGGCTGCGAGAGTGGTTCGCCGACAACAACGTGATGATCTGGCCCACTGGCAATATCGTGCAGCCCATCATCGCCTCGAGCGACCTTCGCAACGTCGTGAAGGACGATTATGGGATTCTCTTCGGTTGGATCCATGCAATCCCGCAATGGTATTTCGCGGAGTAGTCTCTTCGGGATAGCGCGCGTCTGATGGCTTGCTCCTTCAGACGTGCCATTTAGTACGTCCGCAAACCTCTTTTCCGCGGAACTCCTTTTCCCAGGCCCGCCCTGCACAGGGCGGGCCTGGGATCATTAGAGACAAGAGCCACCCCTGATGCTGAGACTAATAAGCAAGCGCATCCTCCTTATTTTTCCCATGCTGTTCATTGTCTCCCTGCTGTCCTTTGTCATCATCCAACTCCCGCCCGGGGACTATGTGGAAACCTACATTGAGAATCTCAGGCAAATGGGCGGCATCCCCTTCGAAGACGCATTCCACCTTGCCGGCCAACTGAGGGAGCGCTACGCGTTGGATCAGCCCCTTTTGGTGCAGTACTACATTTGGATGAGACACATCGTGACCAAGGGGGATTTCGGCAATTCCTTCACCTACGACCGACCGGTTACCGACATGCTCCGGGAACGGGTGCCGCGGACCATGGCCATTACCCTTGCGGGTGTCCTGCTTTCCTGGCTCATCGCGGTGCCAATCGGCATTTACTCCGCCGTTCACCAATACTCCTTCGCCGACTACGTTTTCACGTTCCTCGGCTTTGTGGGACTATCGTTTCCCGCGTTCCTCTTCGCCATCGTGCTGGTGTTCCTCGTCTTCCAATACACGGGGTGGGCCATTACGGGCATCTTCTCTTCCGCGTTCGAAGATGCACCTTGGTCGCTTGCCAAGTTCTGGGACATGGTGAAGAACATGACTATTCCCATGATCGTGCTGTCCACGTCAGGGGCCGCGGCGCTCATCCGCATCCTGCGCGCCACCCTGTTGGATGAGTTGAAGAAGCAGTACGTCATCACCGCGCGGTCGAAGGGACTACTGGAGATGCGGCTCCTGTTCAAGTACCCCGTTCGCGTGGCGATCAACCCCCTCATCAGCACGATCGGGTGGCTCCTGCCTGCGGCGGTTGGCGGCGAGATCGTGGTTTCCCTGGTGCTGAACCTGCCCACGACCGGCCCCATCCTTCTAGCCTCGGTCCTGGACCAGGACATGTACCTGGCAGGCGGTATCCTGTTCATCCTGAGCTCCCTGACCCTGGTGGGAACGCTCATCTCCGACATCCTGCTGGTGGCGGTGGATCCGAGAATCAGGTTTGAGTAAGACCACTAGCAGAGTACTCTCACTACCAGGCCTTTCATCGCATCCCCGCGCGCCGGTCAAGGAGCCGAAAAAGGACCTCGCCCTTGCTTCGCAGGGACAACTGGTCTGGCACAATTTTCGAAAGCACAAGGTCGCCATGGGGAGCCTGGTGGTGCTCACCCTGCTGTACATCGGGGCCATCTTTGCCGACTTCATCGCACCATACGAGAAGAACTACCGCATTCCCGATGTGCAGTTCAGCTCTCCTACGAGGGTGCGGGTATACGAGCCGGGCAAGGGTTTCTCCCGGCCGTTCGTGTTCGCGGTGACGCGGCAGTTGGATATGAAGACCTTCACCTACGAGACAGTTATCGACCGCAGCCAGAAGTGGTACCTGCGCTTCTTCGTGAAGACCGATCCCTACGAGCTCCTGCGCTTCATCCCGGTTTCCCACCGCCTTTTTGGCGTGGATACCGGCTACATCGCGCTGTTCGGCACCGACAATCTGGGCATAGACATCCTCTCCCAGACGCTATACGCCAGCCGCATTTCCCTCTCGGTAGGGCTTGTCGGTGTGGCGATCAGCTTCGTCCTCGGCGTGATCCTGGGCGGGATCTCCGGCTATTTCGGCGGCACCGTAGACGAAATCATCCAACGCTTCATCGAGTTCATCATAACCCTGCCCCAGCTGCCGCTGTGGATCGCGCTCTCAGCGGCCGTCCCGAACCGATGGACCGGCATCCAGACCTTCTTCGCCATCACGGTCATCCTCTCGTTGGTCGGCTGGACGAGTCTTGCGCGCGTGGTGCGCGGGCGGCTGATCTCGATGCGGGAGGAAGACTACGTCATGGCGGCGCGGGTTGCCGGGCGCCGGGACGGGGCCATTATCCGTCTTCACCTGCTGCCGGGCTTCATGAGCTACCTGGTGGTGAACATCACACTGGCCATTCCTGCCATGATCCTCGGGGAGACCACGCTGAGCTTCCTGGGCGTAGGGATCCTCCCGCCCGAGGTGAGCTGGGGCGCGATGCTGAGGGAGGCCAACGACGTCACGCTGATCTTCAACTATACCTGGTACCTGACCCCCTGCATCTTCGTGATTGTTGCCGTGCTGGCCTTCAATTTCGTCGGTGACGGCTTGCGCGATGCGGCCGATCCATACGCGTGTTAGGAACGGCCGGATGATGCGCCATCCGGCATGCGAAGGAGTGACGGTCGGTCGGCACCGGGTGCGGCGGCTGATGCGGCTGCTGGGGGCCGGTGTGTATTCTGTGTGCAGCCTGTCCGCTACTATTGAGATATGAGTGACCGGTTCGGATTCGATGCGCCGAAGTCGCAGCCGATCGAGGACTCGATCGTATGGGCGGCGGGCAACGGGTTCCGCTACATCGACTTTCAGGCCGACGTGCCGCCCAACGCCATTGCCTCCTTCGACCGCGGCCGGGTGCGCACGGTGCGGGAGCTGTGCGAACGGCACGGCGTGGCGCTCGGCATCCACCCCTCCTCCGCCATCAACAACGCGGAGTATGTCCCGATCATGGCGGAAGCGGCCAGCGAGTACCTGGCGGCCAATCTCGATCTGGCCCAGCGGCTCGGCTGCGGCTGGATCATAGGCCACGGCGGCTACCACTTCGGTGACCTGGAGCTGCGCCGCGCGGCGGCGCTTGAGCGGCTGCGGCGGCTGGCGGACCAGGCCGAGCAGAAGCGGCTGACGGTGTTCTTCGAGAACCACAACCGGGAGCCGGAACACGCCGAGATGCACTACCTGCCGCACAACGTCGAGGAGACACGCTGGTTCTTCGACGCCATCGGCTCGCCGCACTTCAAGTGGGCGTTCAACGTGGCTCACGGCAACCTGGTGGCGGAAGGGTGGCGCGGCTTTCTGGATGCGTTCGGGGCCGGCAACATCGGCCAGGTGCGGCTCAACGACAACCGCGGCGACTACGAGATCCACCTGGTGCCCGGTGAGGGCAACATCGACTTCGCGGCGCTGTTCGCCGGGCTGCGGGCAGCGGGTTACACGGGCTGGTTCAGCCTGGGGTTTGGCGATGAGGCGGACAAGGTACGCGTCAGGGAGTGGTTCGCCGGCCTCCTCTGAGGGGGCGGCGGGACCGGTCCTGGTAACCGGCGCCAGCGGCTACGTCGGCGGCCGCCTGGTGCCGCTGCTGGAGGAGCGCGGCGAGCGGGTGCGCTGCCTGGCACGCCGGCCCGAGCTGCTGGCGGGCCGTTTCGATGCGGCCACCGAGCTGGTTGCCGGCGACGTGCTCAATCCCGCCTCCCTGCGCGGCGCCCTGGCGGGGGTAGCCACCGCCTACTACCTGGTGCACGCGCTCGGCTCACGCGGCCACTTCGAGGAGGAGGAGGAACGGGCGGCGCACACGTTCGCCACCGCCGCCCGTGCCGCCGGCGTGCGGCGCATCGTTTACCTCGGCGGCCTGGTCACCGCCGGCAGCGCGCTGCCCGGCACCGCGCTGCCCGGCTCCGCCCACATGCGCAGCCGGCTGAAGGTGGGCGAGATCCTGCGCGCCTGCGGCATCCCCACGGTCGAGTTCCGGGCCTCGATCATTATCGGCGCCGGCAGCCTCTCGTTCGAGATGATCCGGGCGCTGGTGCAGCGGCTGCCGGTCATGGTGACGCCGCGCTGGGTCACGGTGCAGGCGCAGCCGATCGCCATCGGCGACGTGCTCGCCTACCTGGCGGCCGCCCTCGACCTGCCGCCGGCCGGCGCGCGGGTGTTCGAGATCGGCGGCGGCGCGGTGACCACCTACCGCGGGCTGATGCAGGAGTATGCGCGGCAGCGCGGCACGCGGCGGCTGTTCCTGCCGGTGCCGCTGCTCACGCCGCACCTTTCCAGCCTGTGGCTCGGCCTGGTCACCCCCCTGTTCGCACGCGTCGGCCGCAAGCTGATCGAGAGCATCACCGTGCCGAGCGTGGTGCGTGACGCCGGCGCCGCGCGCGCGTTCGCGATCCGCCCGTGCGACTACCGCAGCGCGATCCGCCGGGCGCTGGCCGAGGAGGATGCCCGCTTCGTTGCCACCCGCTGGGCGGACGCCCGCTCCGCCCTCGCCGGCGTGCCGCGGCGCTGGGGCGGCGTGCGCTTCGGCACGCGCCTGGTCGACTCCCGCACGGTCACCGCCGCCGCGGCGCCGGACGCGGCGTTCGCTCCGGTGCAGGGCATCGGCGGCGCCGCCGGTTGGTACTACGGCAACGCCCTGTGGCGCCTGCGCGGGGTGCTGGACCGTCTGGCAGGCGGCCCCGGCATGAAGCGCGGGCGCCGCGACGCGCGCGAGCTGCGCCCCGGCGACGTGGTCGACTGTTGGCGGGTGCTGGCGTGCGAACCGCCGCACCGGCTCACGCTGGAGGCCGAGATGCGCCTGCCGGGACGGGCCTGGCTGCAGTTCGAGGTCACCCCTTGTGAACGCGGCGCGCGCATCCGCCAGACCGCGCTGTTCGATCCCGTGGGCGTAACCGGTCTGGCATACTGGTACCTGCTGTACCCGGCCCACGTGCTGATCTTCCGCGGCATGCTGCGCGGCGTGGCAACCCGCGCCACCGGGAGCGGCGCCGGCCCCCGGCACCGTTCCCACCTCACCCGCTCGGAGGAACATCCGGGAGCAGAGGCAGGCAGCAGCAGATGACAGGATGTTGTCACGTAGTCTGATTGATGCCAACATGAGGTAATGATCAGGACCCAGGTGCAGTTTACCGAGCAGCAGTTGAGCCTCTTGAAACGACTGGCGACGGCCCGTGGCGTCTCAGTTGCCGAGTTGGTCCGCAATGGCGTGGACCTGTTGCTGGACGCAGCGAAGCACGCGCCGGAGACAGACAGGGCGCGGCGGGCGCTCGCGGTCGCCGGGCAATTTCGCTCCGGTCGCAACGACGTAGCGCGACATCACGACCGGTACCTCGGTGCGGCCTATGGAACGCCGCAAGCGGGCGCGGAATGAGCGTATTTGTCGACACCTCCGCGCTCTATGCGGTGCTGGATGCCGATGATGATGAGCACACAGCGGCGCTCGAGGCGTGGACCGGCTTGATCCATGCGCAGATATCAATGTGCACCTCCAATTACGTATGCGTGGAGAGTGCCGCCCTGCTTCAGTCGCGGATCGGCATGCGCGCCGTTCGGGCGCTGTTCGAAGATCTCCTGCCAGTTATGTCGGTGGCGTTGATCGACCAAGCGCTGCACGCCCAGGCCGTGGCCAGCCTGCTCGACGCTGACCGCCGCCGGCTGAGTCTCGTCGACTGCGCGAGCTTCGCAGTGATGCGGCAGCGTGGGATCATGACGGCGTTCGCCTACGATCCGCACTTCGAAGAGCGAGGGTTCCAACTCGTGTAGCCCCTCGGCCGCGTCCCCCGCAAATGGTGGCCCGGCGGAGCAGCCGGCGGGCTGGACCGTCGTCGATGCACCTGCTTACACTGCGCCGCGGAGGTGAACCATGGCTGAACCGCGCTGCATCGGCATCGACTTCGGCACCGACTCGGTGCGCGTGGTGGTGATTCGCGCCGACACCGGAGCCCAGGAAGCGCGCGCCGTGGAGGCCTACCCGCGCTGGAGCGAGGGCCGCTACTGCGACGCCGCCGCCAACCGGTTCCGCCAGCATCCGCTCGACTACATCGAGAGCCTGGAGCGCGCCTGCCGTGCGGTGTCCGCCCAACTGAGCGGCGCGCAGCGCGACAGCATCATCGGCATCGGCGTCGACACCACCGCCTCCACGCTGGCCGCCGTGGACGAGGCGGGCACGCCGCTGGCCCTCGGCGAGCGGTTTGCCGACAACCCCAACGCCATGTTCGTGCTGTGGAAGGATCACACCGCCGTGCGCGAGGCCGACGAGATCAACGCCCTGGCGCGCACCTGGGGCGGCATCGACTACACCTGTTACTCGGGTGGCGTGTATTCCTCGGAGTGGTTCTGGGCCAAGGCGCTGCACGTGCTGCGCGCCGACGCAGAGGTGGCGGCGGCGGCCTGGTCGTGGACCGAGCACTGCGACTGGATCCCCGGCCTGCTGACCGGCAACACGGCGCCCGCCGAGTTGCACCGCGGGCGCGCCGCGGCCGGCCACAAGGCGATGTGGCACGCGTCCTGGGGCGGCCTGCCCGGCTCCGACTTCCTGGGCCGACTCGATGCGCGGCTGGCCACCCTGCGCGAGCGCCTGTACGACCATTCGTCGACCTCCGACCAGAGCGCCGGCACGCTGTCCGCCGAGTGGGCGCAGCGGCTCGGCCTGCCCGCCGGGATCACGGTCGCGGTCGGCGGCTGCGACGCGCACTTCGGCGCCGTGGGCGGCGGTGTACGCCCCGGCACGGTGGCGAAGATCCTGGGCACCTCCACCTGCGACATGATCGTGGCCGACCCCGGCGCCATCGGCGAGCGCGCCATCGCCGGCATCTGCGGCCAGGTGGACGGCTCCATCGTGCCCGGCCTGATCGGCCTGGAGGCGGGCCAGTCGGCGTACGGCGACGTGTACGCCTGGTTCCGCGACCTGCTGTGCTGGCCGCTGCGCTCGCTGGCCGCCGGGCAGCGCGCGGGTATCGCCGACCGCCTGCTCGACGACCTCTCCGACGCGGCGGCCGCGCTGCCGGTCGACCCGGCCGGCATCCTGAGCCTGGACTGGTTCAACGGCCGGCGCACCCCGAACGCCGATGCGGGCCTGAAGGCGGCGATCACCGGCCTCACCCTCGGCGCCGACGCCCCGGCGGTGTACCGGTCCCTGGTCGAAGCCACCGCCTACGGCAGCCGCGCCATCAACGAGCACCTGGCCGCCGCCGGCATCCCGGTGGACGAGATCATCGCCCTCGGCGGCATCTCGCAGCGCTCCGACTTCGCCGTGCAGGTGGCCGCCGACGTGCTCGGCATGCCGATCAAGGTATCGGCCACCGAGGAAGGCCCCGCCCTCGGCGCCGCGATGTGCGCCGCCACCGCCGCCGGCCACTACGCCACCGTGCAGGAGGCGCAGGCCGCCATGGCGCCCGGCTTCAAGGCCACCTTCGAGCCCGACCCCGCGCGTGCCGCCCACCATACCGAAGGCTACCAGCGCTACCGCGCCCTCGCCGAAGCGGTAGAATCCGCCCCCTGGCGCCCCGCCGCGCCGTAGCCCGCATCCCGTGCGCACTCGGAGCCGGCCCAATTGATTCGAACGAGCTAAAATAGCTACTATAGCTCCTATGAAGGACTTTACCGCCAGAGACGCCAAGAACCGCTTCGGTCAGTTGCTCGATGCTGCGCAGCGAAGTCCTGTCAGGGTGACCAAGAATGGCCGCGCCGTCACGGTGATGCTGTCGACCGAGCTCTATGACCAGCTCCGCAGCGCGGCGTGGGATCGTCTGACCGCGACCATGGACGCCATGGGAGAGGAGGCCACCGCAAGAGGCTTGACCGAAGCCAAACTCGACGCGCTTCTTGCGAATGACAGCTGAGCGAATCGTGGTCGACACCAATGTCCTGATCAGCGCAGCGCTGACGCCCGCGGGAACGCCGCGCGCCGTCGTGGACAGGATACGGGAAGCGGGTGGAGTGCTCCTGTTCGCCAACGAGACCATCAAGGAGATCCACAGCCGCCTCTTTCGACCGAAGTTCGATGGCTACGTGAGTCGCACAACCAGGACGCAATTCATAGTGCAGCTACTGGGTGTTTCAGAGCGTGTCTCGATCACCGGAGCCAAGCTCGGATGTGCAGACCCGAAAGACGACAAGTTCCTGGAGACGGCGATGGTTGGCGAGGCGGAGTGCCTGATCACGGGAGATCGCCACCTTCTGGACATGACCCCGTATCGCGGTATTCCTATCGTCACCGCCGCGGCGTTCCTGACCTCGTTCGCTGCTCCGAACTGACCCCGCGGGCCGGACGCCAAGTGCGCAGCACCGGCGAGTTCCGTCAGTTTACCGGTTCCAGGCGGCGGCGATTTCCCTTACGCAATCGGTGAGGGCCGGGACCGGGTTGTTGACGTCGCCTTCGTACTCGATGATCGGCACGCCGTCGAAGCCTACCTCCCCGAGCGCGGTGACCAGGGCGGGCAGGTCGAGGATGCCGGTACCGATCACGACGTCCACCGGCTCGCGGTCGCGGGAGTAGACGAAGTCCTTGAGGTGCACGCCCATCAACCGGTCGCCGAAGCGGCGCACCATCTTGACCGGGTCCTCGCGCGAGTCGATCGCCCAGGCGGTGTCCAGCATCAGCCCGATGCGCGGGCCGGTGCGCCGGAACACCTCCTCCAGCATCTGCGCGTTGCCGAGCCAGTGGGCGCCGCCGTGGTTGTGCAGCGCCACGTTCACGTCGTACCGTTCGGCGAGGCGCTCGGCGGCGGCGAACGTGTCCCACGACGCCGGCGGAGTGACGTCGGCGCTGATCACCGGCAGGCCCGCCTTGCGGGCGAACCGGAAGTAGCACTCGGCGCCGGCGGCGTCGCCCGTGATCGAGTTGACCCCGCAGCTCACCAGCCGCACGCCGGCGTCGCGGTACGCTGCGATGGCCGCGTCGTGGGCGCCCTCGTCGGCGAAGTCGATGTGCACGCGACACGGCTCGACCGCCGCCAGCCCGATCTCCCCGGCCTTGGCGGCGACCTCTTCGTTGCTGGCGAAGCCGCGGAAGCAGTAGCTCTGCACGGCGATCCGGTCGGTCGTCGATGATGTCACGCCGCGGATGGTAGCGACCCTGGCCGCCGCACCGCAAGTGGACCCCGCGAACGCGCCGGCCCGGGCTGGCCCGGAAACGGCACGTGGACGCCGGATCATGGCTCCGCTATACTCCTGGTCAGGTCAATCCCATGCCACCGGCAACACTGAAATCCAAGATGGAAAGCTTGATTCGCAGTCTACCGGAGAATGCAGGCATCGAGGATGCGATGGAAAGGCTATTCCTTCTCCACAAGATCGAAAAAGGCATCGAACAAGCAGATGCCGGCCTTGCCGTTTCACACCATGAGGCGCGACGGCGATTGACGCACAAGCATTTGCGAGTCCGATAGTCAAAGGGCATCCGCATCAGGCCGTTACGATTCTTGACAATTCAGCACAGCGCTCGTCTGCTTGATCCGTCCGAATTGGGCGGCGACTGACTGCGTCGGTCATGGCAAGTGCTGAGGATCGCGATCTGTTTCAGGCCCGTGGTGCGGCCGAGCAGGCGAGCAGTGCGCCGCTCGCGGCCCGCATGCGCCCGCGCACGCTGGACGAGTTCGTCGGCCAGGACCACATCGTCGGGCCGGGGCGGCTGCTGCGGCGCGCGATCCAGGCCGACCAGCTCTCGTCGCTGATCTTCTACGGGCCGCCCGGTACCGGCAAGACCACGCTCGCGCAGGTGATCGCGGGCACCACCCGCGCCCGCTTCACGGCGCTGAACGCGGTGCTGGCCGGGGTGAAGCAGCTCCGCGAGGCGATCGCCGCGGCGCGCGAGGCGCGCGACCTGCACGGCAAGCGCACCATCCTGTTCATCGACGAGGTGCACCGCTGGAACAAGGCGCAGCAGGACGCGCTGCTGCCGAGCGTCGAGAACGGCACCATCGTGCTGATCGGCGCCACCACCGAGAACCCCTACTTCGAGGTGATCAAGCCGCTGGTGAGCCGCAGCCGCATCTTTCAGCTCCAGGGCCTCGGGCGCGAGGAGCTGGCGCGGGTGGCGCGCATGGCGCTGGCCGACGGCGAGCGCGGGCTGGGCGCCTTCCGCACCGACGTAAGCGAGGAGGCGATGGAGCACCTGCTGAACGTGGCCAACGGCGACGCGCGCAGCCTGCTCAACGCGCTCGAGCTGGCGGTCACCACCACGCCGGCGGGCGAGGATGGCGTGGTGCGGGTGGACCGGCTGGTGGCGGAGGAGTCGATTCAGCGCCGCGCGGTGCTGTACGACAAGGAGGGCGACGCCCACTACGACACCATCAGCGCGTTCATCAAGAGCGTGCGCGGCTCCGACCCCGACGCGGCGCTGTACTGGATGGCGCGCATGGTGTACGCCGGTGAGGATCCGCGCTACCTGTTCCGGCGCATGCTGATCCTGGCGTCCGAGGACGTCGGCATGGCGGACCCGGCGGCGGTCGGCGTGGTGACCGCCTGCGCCGCGGCGTTCGACTACGTCGGGCTGCCGGAGGGGCGCTTCCACCTGGCCGAGGCGGCGCTGTACCTGTCCACCGCACCGAAGAGCAACAGCACCCTGGGCTTCTTCGATGCGCTGCGCGCGGTGGAGGCGGAGCGCGAGGCGCAGGTGCCGTCGCCGTTGCGCGACGCCAGCCGCGACGCCGAGGGGTTCGGCCACGGCGCCGGCTACCAGTATCCGCACGCCTTCACCGACCACTGGGTGGCGCAGCAGTACTTGCCCGAAGAGCTGCAGGGGCGGGTGTTCTACCAGCCCGGCGACAGCGGCCACGAACGCGCCATTCGCGACCAGGTGGCGCGCCGCCGCGAAGCCAACCTGGCGGCCGCCTGGGAGGGCACCGAGGGCGGCGGCGAGATCCTGACCAACGCCGGCACGGATGTGCAGCGCGATCTGGACCGCTGGCTGGAGCAGGCCCTGTCCGACGCCGCCGGCCGGCTGGCCGGCGAGCGCGACCGCATCGTGGCTGCGGCCGGCCTGCAGCGCCACGGCGTGGTGCTGGACCTTGGCCTGGGCAGCGGCCTGCTGACCTTCGAGCTGCTGCGCCGCTGCCCGGAGGGCGGCGTGTGGGCGCTGGCGCCGCCGGAAGCCAGGGGGGTGCGCGAACAGCTCGCCTCCCTGCCGGCCACCATGCAGCCCACCCTGGTGGCGGAGCCGGCGCAGATCGACCCGGCGGTGCGGTTCGACGCCGTGGTAGGCCGCGGCGTGTGGCGCACGGAAGGCGGGGAAGCGCTGGTCCACGCCACCTGCAGCGCGCTGGCCGAGGGCGGACGGCTGGTGCTGGCCGAGCCGCTGCCGGAGCGCGCGCCGCGGCTGCACGAGGTGCTGGATCTGGACGGGCTGGACGAAGCGGATCGGGCCGCCGTTGCCGCCGCCGAGGAAGCCCACTACGGCGCCCGCCCGGCACTTACCGGCGCCGAAGTCGAGGCCGCTCTGGCGCCGCACGTCACCGCCCTGACCACCGAAGTCGTGCAACAACCGGGCCGGCTGGCAGTGACGCGCACCCTTCTGGAGCGCTGGTTTCCGAACGGCGCGCAGGCGCCCGCCACCTCCTACGCCCACATGCTGCTGACCGCCGGCGTCTCCGCCGACGTTGTCGCGGCCCTGCGCCGCGGCCTCGAAAACCGCCTCGGCAGCGCGCTCGACTGGCGCGTCGCCACCCTGTTTGTGACCGCAACCGGCTCGCCGGCCGGCAGCCGGTAGTACATCGTCGCGAATCGCCCGGCTCCGGCCGATGGCCGTGGCAAAGGCCAAGGCACGCAGATTCGATCGCGAGCTACTACGAGATTGCCAAGTACGATGCGGCCTCGTCCGCGTCGAACTCAGCCAACCGAGTGGAGAACTCGCGCAGTATCGCCTCGATTTCATTGGTGGTGCAGTTACCCCTCCGGATCCAAACCACCTTCGGTGGGTGTCCGTACAGAAAGCTCAGCTGATGGAAGTCGGAGTCCTTCGAGACAATGGCGTAACCGTTCTCACCGGCGTGTTTCCATACCTGCCGGTCCACGGCTCGATGTAGACCAAGATCCCGAACATGTGCGGATTCGGGATACATACTCGCAAGACGGTCGATCAATCGCGGCGACAGATTCTGGTCGAAGAGCAGCTTCACTCCGCCGGTACCGAGACGAATCGGCGCTCTCGGTCAGCCGCGAACGATAGACATGCCTTGATGTCATCCGATGTAAGATCTGGTAAATCGGCGAGTATCTCTTCCCGAGTCATGTCTGACGCCAGGTATTCGAGAACATCGTAGACGGTGATGCGGAGCCCCCGAATACATGGCTTGCCCCCACGCTTCCCCGGCTCAATGGTGATGATCTCTCGATAGTCCATAGCACTCAGCGTAGCACCGTTGGGCCGAGCATCGGAAGGGCGTCGACCGGGCAGCGGGCAACTCGTGGCCTACGTTCGACGACCTGTACTACTTCGAGCGCGCCTGCGAGACTTACATCACGGCGCTGCAAACCGGGCGCGAACTGAAGATCCCCGGCGAGCAGGTGGCCGCCACGACACGCCGGCAGTGGCTCGACTACCCGGACCTGAGCGACGACCACTTCCACGAATTGCAAGCGATCCTGGACCGCGAAGACCCGTCCTACCGCGACTGAACGGTCAGCGCGCCCGCGACCATTCGTCGAACAGGTTGTCGTATTCCTCAGCGAGGCAGGCCCACGAGTAGCGCCGCATGGCCGCGGCCAGTCCCGGCGGCGGCTTCACCGGCGGGCTCGACAGCAGGGCGATCAACCGGTCGGCCAGCGTCTCTTCGTCGTCGTACAGGCATTCTTCGTGGAAGGCCGCCGGGATCACCTCCGGGTAGGCGAGCCGGTTGGGCAGCAGCGGATGGCAGCCCGACGCTACCGCCTCCACCACCGAGATGCCGAAGTTCTCCTGGATGGCGGTCGACACCACCACCGCGCCGCGGCCAAGCCACTCCAGGTACGCCTCCCGGCTCGGCAGATAGCCGTACTGCACCACCCGCTCGCCGAGCCACTTGCGCGCGGCGATGAACTCCTGCGGCACGTACTGGGCGTTCTCGCCGAGCAGCGCCACCCGGAACGCCACGCCCGCCCGCTGCACCCTGCGCAACGCGGCAAAGAACGCCGCCGGCTGCTTGTCGAACTCCCAGCGGTGGTTCCAGATCACCAGCGGCGGTCCAGCCCTCGCTGCGCACCGTGCCGGCCCCGCAACCGTTGCCGCGATATCAGTAGCAGAGGGTTGCCGCCCGGCGGCTCCGGCGGCTCGCGCAACTCCGGCGGCGCGGGACTCGGCCGGCGGGGAGGGCGCCGCCGGCCCGACGCTCGCCGACGACGGCGCGGGCCAAGCCACCGCTGCATGGCGGCGGTCGGCAGTCGACAACGCCGTGGCGCCGCCCGGCGCCGGCTCTACGGACGGCGGCAACCGGCAGCCGGGATACAGCACGCGCGCCTTGGCCGCCAACGCCTCCGGGATCCACGCCGGCTCGTACTCCGGCATGCGGCGCAACACCTCCGGCAGCACCGCGAAGTAGGCGTCGCGATGGTAGCGGGAGTTGAACACCATCACGTCGGCGGCCAGCGCCGAGGCGATGTCGGTGAAGGCGAACTGATAGTCGCGCTGCTCGCCCTCCGGCTTCGGATAGCTGAGTTGATTCTCGTGCACGTACAGGAGGATCGGCGGGCAATCCGCTCCCCACAAAGCCTTCAGGTCGGCCACGTTCATCAGGTCGGTGACCAGCAGCAGGGCGTAGTCCGCCGGACGCGCCACCGCGCGGGCAAAGTGGAGCGCCGCGCCGCGCATCCGCCAGCGCCAGAAGCGCGCCGGCAGCGTGTGCAGCTCGATGCGGTGGCGGGAGTGCTGTACCAGGCCGTCGGCGAACTCGCGGTGCGAGCCGCCGTAGAACGGCTCCAGGAACAGGATGTTCACCGTACTCAGTGCACGCTCCAGCCGCCGTCGACGGTCAGCGCCGCGCCGGTGACGTAGCTCGCCGCATCGCCGGCCAGGTAGAGGGCAAGCCCGGCGATCTCGCGCGGCTCGCCCCAGCGCCCCAGCGGCACCTTCGCGGCCACGCCGGCGACGATCTCGGGGTCGTCGAGCAGCGGCAGGTTCAGCTCGGTCGCGAACATGCCGGGGATGATGCAGTTGACGGTGATGCCGGACTGCGCCCACTCCAGCGCCAGCACCCGGGTGAGCTGCAGCACGCCACCCTTGCTGACCGCGTACGGGGTGCGCTCGGCCATGCCCAGCACCGACAGCAGCGAGCCGATGTTGATCACCCGTCCGTAGCCCTGCGCCTTCAGGTGGGCGGCGGCGGCGCGGCACACCAGCCACATCGAAGTGAGGTTGGTGTCCTGCACCTGCCGGAACTGCTCCAGGCTCAGTTCCTCGATCGGCCCGCGGATGTTGATGCCGGCGTTGTTCACCACGATATGCAGCCCGCCGCACTCGGCGATTGCCGCCGCCACCGTCTCCTCCACCGCGGCGGGGTCGCTCACGTCGCACCGCCAGGCGCGGCACGCCACCCCATGCTCGGCGCTCAACTCGCGCGCCACCTCCTGCACGCGCTCGCCGCGCGCCAGCAGCGCCAACGACGCCCCCGCCTCCGCCAGCGCACTGGCGATCACCTCGCCGAAGCCGCGGCTGGCCCCGGTCACCAGCGCCACCCGCCCATCAAGCCGAAACGAGCCGAGAATGCCGAGCTTCACAATCGTCCGCCAGGGAAGCCGGAAGCAACTCCATCACCTGCGCCGCGCCGCGATACCGCCGCCAACGTGATACGGAGCAGCCGCCACGACCAACCGAAACGCACGATCAGCTCTTCCTTGAGTCGAATAATACGTACACCGCGAAGGCGCGTAGCACGCCGGACGGAAGACCTGTGAAGCGGTGAATTATTTCTTCAGCGGTATCGGCGATTCAACGTTGACTTCGGGATACGTGCTCAGCCATTTCTCCACACCACTGCCCCATTCTTCTCTAGACACGTAGGAAAGGTTGGGATAGTCTTCTATCCCCACATCCGAGAGCCTCGATAGCAGTCGCCTTGGCATGCCACCCAACCACGCGACATCGAGGTCATCCTTGGAGCCGTCGAAGACGATCACGATGCGGAGATACGGAGAGCCGTCGTCCACGTCATAGGTACGCCGTACCTCGATCGGGCCGAATGCTACTGCTCCGCGCGGATGGCCCTCAGCAAGGGCCTCCTGCACGATATCCCTGACTTTCGATAGCGTCGTCGCGTCCATGTGCCGCTTTAGTATACCGACCGATGATGGTCGTCGCCACGCGCCACCATCAGCCCTGTTAGACACGTTAGCCGTGTGCGGCCACGCGAACCGAGCCGGCCGTCCGCGACGCTCTTACTGGATAGCGCATGACGCTGTGCGCGCCGTACGGCAACGCCACAGCCGGCCGGCCACGTCCGGCCGGCCACGTCGATCGGACTTCACCCGACCGGGCGCTACTCGAATTGGCGTTTGCTCTGGCTGCGCGCCTTGCCCTTGCCGCGGACGATGTCGGTCCGCTCCCAGGAATCGAGCGCGCAGCATATCGGGTGCGTGTCGCCCAAGTTGTGGCGCATCTCGCTGGGCGTGAACCAGTCGCAGGTGCCGTTCGCCAGTGCATCGACTTTCACCTTGTCGGCGGAGTAACCGTATACCCGGCACACGCCGTCCTCCTCGGCCCAGTCTTCGATGTAGGACATCCAGGGCACGTCCAACCCAAGCTGTGCGCGGACCAGTTCCTGCAGCGAGCCGATCCGCGACCCCACGTCCCAGCCGACCGCTTCCTCCTCCCAGCCTTCGCCGCCCGGCAGTTCCCACACCTCCGAATCTGCGTCGCGGCACAGCAGGAATCTCGACTCGCCGCCGGAGGGGCACTCGATCAGCAGCCGGGTGGTGGTGAGCGGGCGGTCGAAGCAGACCGGCAGCAGGCGCTTGCCGGCATCGCTCAGGGCGTCGCGCGCGGCCGGGTTGTAGGGGTAGTAGCCCGCCGCCGGCGGCGCGTCGGCGGCACAGTACTTGTTGAAGATGCCGCAGCGGTCTTCGCCGGTGGTGCCGGCGGGGGCCTGGTGCCAGACATGCTCGTTGACCACCAGCAGGTCGCCCGCCTTCAGCTCCGGGTCGATGAACGGCGGCAGTTGCTCCCGGTCGGGCGCCGTCAGGTCCAGCACGTGCGCCTTCGGGTCGATCACGCGCGGCAGCTTGTGCGAACCCGGCGACACCATGAACGGACCGAAGGAGGGATCGAAGTCGTTCAGCGGAATGATGGCGAATACCCAGTTCATGGACGAGCCGACCGGGCGCCAGCGCTTGTAGTCGGAGTGGGCGCCACCGCCCTTGTCGCCGGGCGTGCGCAGGTAGGCGACCGACGCGGTCAGGTGCGCGGGACCGCCGAGCGCGGACTCCACCGCCCCGACCACCGCCGGATGCTCGGCGATCGCGGCCAGCCCCGGCTCCGCCATCCGGTTGCCGCTGACCGTGTACTTGGCCGGTTCCGGATAGGAAAGACGCCGCGGGAACGCCTGGCGTTGCGCCTGTTCCCGGACCACCCGGCGAAGCTCGGCGGCTTCCCCGGCCGACAGGGCGTTGCGCACGATCAGGTAGCCTTCCTCGTGAAAGTCGGCGAGCTGTTGCGGGCTCAAGGTTGGGGTGAACGTTGCACTCATCTGGTTGACCTGCCCGGCAGCATAGGATGCAGGCCAACCCCGGTCAAACGCAGATGGGCGCGCGCCCCGTGGCCAGCACCGCGCTCGCCGCGGTCGAGCTGTCGATCCGGCTGCGGCGTTGCGGGGTTGCGCCGGCGGGCCGGCCGGGCCGGCTGCGGCGTTGCGGGGTTGCGCCGGCGGGCGGCGGGCCGGCTGCGTGGTTGTGCGGTTGCGCGCGGGCCGGCGGGTCCGGTGGCGTTTGCGCCGCGATGCGGTGTGCGATACGGTAGCGGTGGAGGTAGAGAAGCAATGATCAGAACACTTATCGCGGTCGCCGCGTGCGCGACCCTGGCAGCCGGCGCCTTTGCTGCCGGACAGGAAGGCGGGAGCATGGGAGTAGCCGCCGGCAGCGCGGACGGCGGCGGCATGTCGCCGCTGTCGGAGGGAACCTTCTGGGCTACCCTGGCGGACTACGAGGCGGACACCGGCACCCCGATCGCGTCGTTCAACGAGGCACCGATGCTGGCGGCCATGGTGGCCGACGGATCGCTGCCCCCGGTGGAGGACCGGTTGCCGGCCGAGCCGTTCGTCATGGCGCCGTTCGAGAGCATCGGCAGGTACGGCGGCACCATGAATCTCATCAAGTTCTACGATTACTTCTGGGGCGCAGGGTCCTACATGCACCTGGAGACCATGCTCGGTCGCGGGCGCCCGGAAGTGGACAAGACCGTGATCCCGAACATCGCCAAGGGCTGGGAGTACAGTTCCGACGGCTCCACCCTGACCCTGTTCCTGCGCGAGGGGCACAAGTGGTCGGACGGCTCGCCGTTCACCTCGGCGGACTTCATGTTCTGGTATGAAGACCTCACCCTGAACGAGGAATACACCCCGCTCATCTCGCGGCGCTGGTACGTGAACGACGAGTTGATGAAGATGCGCGCGGTGGACGAGACCACGGTGCAATTCGAGTTCGCCGGCCCGTGGCGCGGCATGATCTACAACCTCTCCGGCGGCGCCACCGGCATCACCATGCGCAGCCCCTACGCGCAGGGCGAGTACCTCAAGCAGTTCCACCCCAAGTACAACGACAACGCCGCGGATCTGGCCAAGGAGGCGGGCTTCGACACCTGGTTCCAGCACCTGCGTGCGAAGGCCCAGTACAACGACGACAGCGCCGCCGAGGGCGTGCCGCTGCTGTCAGCCTGGGTCCCGGAGACGGTGGAGATCGACTTCGTGGTGCAGAAGCGCAATCCCTACTATTACAAGATCGACACGGCGGGCAACCAGCTCCCCTACATCGACGAGTTGCGCTCGGCGCTGGCCGGCAACCCGGAGCTGGTGGCGGCCAAGGTGATCAGCGGCCAGTCCGACTACGGCGCCGGCATCTGGGGCGGCGGCGTCAGCATCAACAAGCTGCCGCTGCTGCTGTCGCGCGCGGAGCAGAACAACCTGCGCGTGTCGGTGGCGCCTACGCCGACGAGCTGGGCCGCCCTCGACGTCGGCCTGTTCTTCAACAACACCTATCCCGACCCGGTGATCCGCGAGCTGTACGCCGACGTGCGCTTCAAGCAGGCGCTGTCGCTGGCCATCGACCGCGACGAGATCAACGAACTGGTGTTCGGCGGCCTCGGCAAGCCGAGCCTGGCGACCGTGCAGTCCAGCTCGCCCTGGTACGATGAGCAGACCGCCACCGAGTTTGCCGTGTTCGACGCCGAGCGCGCCAACGCACTGCTGGACGAGATCGGCCTGGCCATGGGTGACGACGGCGTACGCATGCGCCCGGACGGCAAGCCGCTGGAGATCAACCTGCAGATCGCGCCGTGGGTGGCCACCCATGCGCCTTCCGCCGAGCTGATCGCCGAGTACTGGACCGCGGTCGGCGTCAAGACGACCGTGGACGCCACCGGCAACCAGTGGGAGAAGTACAGCAACAACGAGACCATGGTAAACGTCTGGCAGCTCGACGAGAGCGACTACGGGCGCACGGTCGGCAGCATTCAGTGGTGGGCCGGCGGCCAGTTCTGGGGCCGCGAGTGGCAGAAGTGGCGCCAGACGGCGGGCGCGGAAGGCGAGGAACCGCCGCCCGCGGTGCGCGAGTACTTCGATCTGTGGACCAGGATTCCGAATACCAACGACGCGGACGAGCAGGTGGCCCTCGGCAAGCGGGCGATCCAGTTGCTCGCCGACAACCTGTGGTACATCGGCGTCATGGCGCCGCCGCCGGACGTGCGCTTCGCGCGCGCCACCCTGCGCAACATCGACCTGCAGCAGCTTCCTCACCTGCAGTTTGCGCCGGCGGCGTCGCCGCAGTGGTATCTCGACAACTGACGAGCTTTTAGCTGACCCCCGCCATGCCGGTCACCCGCCGGGTGGCCGGTGCGGGGGCACTGCGACACCGTGGCGCAATACATTCTCCGCCGCGTGCTGTACATGCTGGTGGTGCTGGCGCTGATCTCGATCTGCGCCTTCGTCATCATCCAGCTTCCGCCGGGCGACTACGTCACCGACTACGTCGCCCGGCTGCAATCGCGCAGCGGGGTCGTCGACGAGGCGCTCATCGAGGCGCTCAGGAAGCAATACGGGCTCGACCGGCCCATGTACGTTCAGTACCTGAAGTGGATAGGCAAGCTGGTGCGCGGCGACCTCGGCCAGTCGTTCTCGTTCGAACGCCCGGTGCGCGTCCTGCTGGCCGAGCGGCTGCCGATGACGGTGCTGATCTCGATGCTGTCGCTGATCTTCGTGTACGTGGTGTCGATCCCGATCGGGATCTACTCGGCCACCCACCAGTACTCGCTCACCGACTACAGCTTCACCGTGCTCGGCTTCATCGGCCTGGCGACGCCCAACTTTCTGCTGGCGCTGGTGCTGATGCTGCTGTTCTACCAGTGGTTCGGCTGGAACGTCGGCGGGCTGTTCTCGATCCAGTACGTCGATCAGCCGTGGAGCTGGGCCAAGTTCGTGGACATGCTCGCCCACCTGCCGGTGCCGATCATCGTCATCGGCACCGCCGGCACCGCGGGGCTGATCCGCGTGCTGCGCGGCTCCCTGCTGGACGAACTGGCCAAGCAGTACGTGATCACGGCGCGCGCCAAGGGGGTGGCCGAGCGGCAGCTCCTGTTCCGCTATCCGGTACGGGTGGCGGTAAACCCGATCATCAGCACGGTGGGCTGGGTGTTGCCGGCGATCGTGTCCGGCGAGACCATCGTGGCGATCGTGCTCGGGCTGCCCACCATCGGCCCGCTGGTGTTCCGCTCCCTGACCCAGCAGGACATGTTCCTGGCGGGCAGCACGATCATGGCGCTGAGCTTCCTGACCGTGGTGGGCACGCTGGTCTCCGACATCCTGCTGGTGATGGTGGACCCGCGCATCCGCTTCGAGGCGGTGGAGCGGTGAGCGGCAGGCCGGGGGCGGCGGGCGGGACCGGGCAGCCGCCGGCGGCGGTGCCGGCTCCGGGGGCGGCGCCGGCTCGGGGGACGGCGGAGGCGTTGCCTAGCCGGGAGCGGGAGACTGCCCTCGTCGAGCAGTACTACCTCGCCACCCAATGGCAGTTGATGTGGCGCAAGTTCCGCCGCCACCGGCTCGCCCTGCTGGGCGGGGGCGTGCTGGTGGTGTTCTACGTGACCGCGCTGCTGGCGGAGTTCGTGGCGCCCACGGTGCCGGCGGTACGCGACCGCGACCTGGTCTACGCGCCGCCCCACCGGGTGCGGCTCATTCATGACGGCGCGCTGCGCAGCCCGTTCGTGTACGGCTTCGACCGCGAGATCGACATGCTCACGACGCAGCGCATCTACACCCCGAACCGCGAGCTGATTCACCCGATCCGGCTGTTCGTGCGGGGAGAGCCGTACCGGTTCTGGGGCCTGTTCGAGACCGACCTGCACCTGTTCGGGGCGGAGGGGACCACGCTGCTGCTGATGGGCTCCGACTCCTTCGGGCGCGACATGTTCACCCGTAACCTGTACGCCGCCCGCATCTCGCTGTCGGTCGGCCTGGTGGGGGTGCTGCTGAGCTTCGTGCTCGGCGTGATCCTGGGCGGCATCTCCGGCTACTACGGCGGCACCGTCGACATGGCGATCCAACGCGTGATCGAGTTCCTGATCGCGCTGCCGACCATCCCGGTGTGGATGGCGCTGGCAGCCGCCCTGCCGCCGGGGTGGGAGTCGGTGAAGATCTACTTCGGCATCACCATCATCCTGTCGATCGTCGGCTGGACCGGGCTGGCGCGGGTGGTGCGCGGCAAGCTGCTGGAGCTGCGCGAGGCGGACTTCGTCATGGCCGCGCGCGTGGCCGGCGCCCGCGAGGGACGCATCATCGCCCTGCACCTGCTGCCGTCGTTCCTGAGCTACCTGATCGTGCACCTGACGCTGGCCATCCCCGGCATGATCCTGGGCGAAACGGCGCTGAGCTTCCTGGGCCTCGGCATCCGGCCCCCCGCGGTGAGCTGGGGCACCCTGCTGCAGGATGCCCAGAACGTGCAGACCGTCATCCTCTACCCGTGGCTCATGCTGCCGGCGCTGTCCGTGGTGGCCGCCGTGCTGATGTTCAACTTCCTCGGCGACGGCCTGCGCGACGCCGCCGACCCCTACAAGGCGGGCTGACCGCGGCCGGCGCCCGTGCGTGCGCATGCCGATGCGTGTACACGAGCCGCGCCTACCGGCTACCCTTCGCCGCGAAATGAGTGATGCAACGCTGCGCGCCGGGGTGATCGGCGCCACCGGCCGCGGCAACTACGGCCACGGCCTCGGAGACGCTTTCGCCGCCCTGGAACGTACCCCGGTGGTGGCGGTCGCGGACGCCGACCAGGCGGGCGGCGCCGAGGCGGCAAGCCGGTTCGGCACCGACAACCACTACCTCGACTACCGCGACATGCTCGCCCGCGAGCGCCTCGACGTGGTGGCGGTGAGCCCGCGCTGGACCGACCAGCGCCGCGACATGGTGGTCGCGGCCGCGGAGGCGGGCGTCAAGGGCATCTTCTGCGAGAAGCCGTTCGCCGCCACCCTGGCCGACGCCGACGCCATGATGGCGGCCTGCGACCGCCACGGCGTGCGGGTGGTGGTGGCCCACCGGCGCGCCGCCGCCCACGAGCAGCGGCTGAAGCAGATCGTCGACTCCGGCGAGATCGGCGACATCCAGGTAATGCGCGGCCACGGCAAGGGCGACCACCGCGCCGGGTCGCTGGACCTGATGATCCTCGGCACCCACATCCTGGACGGCATCCGCTACGTTGCCGGCAGCGACGTGGCCTGGGCGCACGGCCACGTCACGCAGGATGGCCGCCCGGTCACCACGGACGACGTCCGCGAAGGCGACGAGGGCGTCGGCCTGCTGGCCGGCAACCGGGTGGCCGCCTACTACGTGTTCGAGAACGGCCTCACCGCCCACTACGAGTCGTTCCAGGGCTTCCCGGACGATGCCCACGATCACAACCGCCACCTCGGCTTCGAGGTGTACGGCACCAGGGGCATCGTCTCGGTGCGCAACTCGCCGGGCGGCGAGCTGTACCTGCACCGCCACGACCTGTGGATACCCGACACCGACACCCGTCCATGGGAGCGCATCCGCATCCCGGAGTGGGAGCGTCAGAACAGCGGCCTGGAGAGCAACCTGATGATCGTGAACGAGCTCCTGGCTGCCATCGACGACGACCGCGACATCCGCGAGGTCTCCTCCGGAGCCGACTCGCGCGCCACGCTGGAGATGATCATGGCCGTGCACGAGTCCAACCGCCTCGGCACCCGCGTCCCCTTCCCCCTCGCC
The DNA here is from genome assembly GCA_965208575.1 of Spirochaetia bacterium. Taxonomy (GTDB): domain Bacteria; phylum Spirochaetota; class Spirochaetia; order SZUA-6; family Bin103; genus Bin103. The sequence continues at coordinate 1,069,360 of CBDBOV010000006.1, forward strand.
AACCGCGCCAACCCCTACGCCACCTGGCTGGCGGAGGAGTAACCATCGCGCCGCCGTAACCGAAGGATTCCGGCTCAACGGCTCGGAAGTGGCGGCGGCGGGCTTATCTTTGGAGGCGCCGGGCTACGGAGCGGCGAGGGCACAGTATTGGGTGTTGCGTCTGATCGCGCCACAAGGGGAGGCGAATTGCCATGAGCAGAGTGTTCATTTACTGGGACAATTCGAACATTTTTCACGAAGCGCAGCGTTTCGCGGTGGAACGGAACGAGGGCCCCGACGCGCGTTATCGCGTCCGTATCAACTTTGACAACATGTTCCGCTTGGCGCACGCCGACCGGACGCTGGGGCGCGCGGTCGCGGCGGGCTCGATACCGCCCGAAATGCGCCAGCTTTGGAATCGCATGGAAGCAGCCGGCGCGGAAGTCCAGCTTTTCGATCGTGAAAGGCCGGATCGTAGCGAACAGGACATCCCCGATCGAATACTCCAACTGCGCATGCTCGAAGATGCGCTCGACCACAACGGCAACCCCGGCGTGGTGGTGCTGTTGACGGGAGACGGCGCCGGCTACTACGAGGGCACCGGCTTTCACAGCACGTTGGAACGCATGCACAAGCGTGGCTGGCGGGTAGAGATCCTGTCGTGGCGGCACTCCTGCAACCAGCGAATGCGCCAGTGGGCGGAGCAGAATGGCCTGTTCATCGCCCTGGACGACTTCTACGACTCGATCACCTTCCTGACCCCATCCCGGGAAGGATTCGAACTCGCTCTCGGTCGCCAATCTGCCCCGCTGGACTTGTCGCAGCGCCAGACATCCTGACGGCCAAGCACGCTTCTACTTGTAGGGGTCGGCGGCATCAGATCCGCGGGCGAGAGGCACAACTACGGAACCGGCCACCCAAGCGGGTTCTGTCACCTCGTGGCCATAGTTCTAAGCCCCCAAATCGTCACTTCGCCACGACGCGAATTCCGTCGTGGCCACCAACGGACCGACGGAGAGTTCGGCCAGCGAGATCGCGGTTGTGGCCGGCACCGGCGACAGTTGCTGCGGATCGCGCAGCCGCACCGTATTGGCGTCCAGCAGACCGAGAAGCACAGATCCGGAGGTCTCGTCCGGCGGCGCCGACCCGCGCGCCGCGCTGGAAGATGATCAACGGCGGTACACGAGAGTCCAACCGTTCCGGCAGCCGAGTGCCTCGCCGCTCGCCAGCCGCGACAGCCCCTACGCCATCTGGCTCGCAGAGGACGACCGCACGCCGGACATTGCCGAATGGGCGCGTCCTCCGAGGTCTTCCCGCAACCTATCGCTGGTCCAACTCGATGACGAGGGGCGGAGCGTCCTTCCGGGGCCTTGAATCGACGTCCAATCCCGCACACAGGAGACGCTGCGCCAGACCCGTGCTCCCGAGAATCAGGTGCAGTCGAGAGCCGCTGTTGGGGCCTCTCTCGCCGGTGCCGGAGGTGTGACCCGGGTAGTTCCTGACGTCAGGATGTGCAGCGCGGTAGAAATCGCGGAAGCCCAAGTTCATCAGCGCCCGGAGTTCATCTTCGTGGGCTTGCCCATACCCACTTCCTCGTGGGCCGTCGTCTCTGAATTTGACGTTGAAGTCGCCGCATATCACGCTGTCCTTCCGGTTGTACCCCTCGTTGCGGACATGTGCCCGTAGCCGGCGTAACCATGCCAACCTTCGTTGCAAGGGATACGGAACATAAACCGAGGAGACCCAGAAACCGCCGAGGTCCACGGTAAGGAAATCTGACACCTCTTCCTCGTCATCCGGGAATCCGCGGAAGAGCACATCCGGCCGGCCTAGGCTGCGGTGGCTGAGGATGGCTACCCCCGTGGGATACTGACCGGCTCTGCTGCCGACACACCGGGACTCGTACCCGACTTCGAGCAGTTCCTCCTTGGGGAATTCCTCGTTCAGACCAATCTTCTGGAGGGTTACGATGTCGGGACGCCTCAAACCGCGGTCCTGCAGCCAGTCACGGACTTTGGTCCCATACTTATTCATGCCTCGTATGGCCACGTTCGCGATTCTCATGAGTGAGTCTTGCCTCCCCGCGACAGTCGGATCCGTGAAAGTGAGTGTCACCTTCTCCTATGAGGATACCATTTCGTGACTCGGGTGATTGTTTCGATCACTTGGTGAAGGCGGCGTGGACGAAGGCCACGTAGCCTATCAGATCGCCGAGGGAGGTTACTTGTAGGGGTCGGCGGCGTCGCGGAGGCCGTCGCCGAGGAACATGAAGGTCATTACGGTGACCACCACGAACAGCACCGGGATCATCAGCCAGGGGCTCAGGGCGACGGTGCGGAAGTTCTGGGCGGTGGTGAGCAGCACGCCCCAGCTCACCACCGGCGGCTTGAGGCCCCGGCCGATGAAGCTGAGCGCGGTCTCGCCGAGGATCATGTTGGGCACCGCCAGGGTGAGGTGCACGATCAGGTAACTGAGGAACGACGGCAGCAGGTGGCGGCGGATCACCGCGCCGCTGGAGGCACCGCTGACCCGTGCCGCCACCACGAAGTCGCCGCTGCGCAACTCCAGCAGCTTGCCGCGCACCACGCGCGCCAGGCCGGTCCAGCCCAGGATCGAGAGGATGATGGTGATGCCGAAGTACACCCGCAGCGCCGGCCACTTGGGCGGCAGCGCCGCGGTCAGCCCCATCCACAGCGGCAGGGTGGGAATGCTGATCAGGAACTCGATGATGCGCTGGATCACGGTGTCCACCGCGCCGCCCACGTAGCCGGAGACACCGCCGATTACCACGCCGAGCAGAAGGCTGATGGCGACCCCGAGCAGCCCGATCGACAGCGACACGCGCCCGGCGTACAGCGCCCGAGAGAACATGTCGCGGCCGGACTCGTCGGTGCCGAACAGGTGCAGGTCGGTGCGGATGAAGCCCAGGAACTTGTAACGGTCGGTGCGCACGAAGAAGCGGATGGGATGGGGGTCGGACCTGTTCTCGGTGTAGATGCGCTGCAGGGTCTCCGGGTCGCGGGTGCGCTCGAGCGAGTACACGAACGGACCGAGCAGCCGGCCGTCATGGAACAGGCGCACCCGCTGCGGCGGCGCGAGCAGGTATTCGGCGGCGCGGGTGGCCTTCTCGTACGGGCTCAGGAAGCCGGCCGCAGCGGTGGTGAGGTACAGGAACAGCAGCACCCCGCCGCCCGCCAGGGCCATGCGGTGGCGGCGGAACTTGCGCCACATGAGCTGCCACTGCGAGGCGACGTAGTAGCGGTCGTCGGTGCTTCGACTCCGGGGCCGCGGTGGCGCCGGCACCCAAGGCCAACGGTTCCCGTCCGTGATCCACCTTGCGTCGACTGCGTCGACGAGGAGGGGGACGTGCCGGGCTTGGGATGATATACTGATGTAGTCGCCGGAGTGAGATCCCGGGCCATTGCTACGAAGCGCGCGAAGGAGAGAATGCCATGGCGGGCACCAGGAAGAGCACCGTACAACAAGTCACCGTCCATCTGACGTCGGAAGAAGTGGAGTTCCTCAGGACCCAGGCCGGCATTGATGGAGTCTCCTTCAATGACGTGCTGCGGCGCTCGATCATCCTGGAGAAATTCATCGTGGATCAACAAAGGAAGAAGCGCAAGATTTTCTTTGGCGCACCGGGCCAGCCACTCAGAGAAATGATCCGACAGTAGCCGGCCTCCATGAGCGAACGAGCGCAAGGTCCCGAAGGGGCGGAAGCGGAACGGTCATCGGAGCAGGAGATCCATGATGTTCCGGTCCCTCGTGGTGGAGCGATCTATGATCCGAGGCCGCTGGAAGACAAGGCCCGTCGGAGAATCGCGTATCTGCTCATTGCATTGTTGGCGTTCGTCGTCATAGCATTGCTGGCGATGGTGGTCTTCGATATCATAACGGTCGACGAAATGAAGGAGTTTGGCGTGATCCTTGGCCCACTCGTGGCGTTGGTGTCGGCGGCCACGGGCTTCTACTACGGAACGAAGGGTAGCTGAGCGGCAGACCACACGGACATTCGTGGACGTATCATGCTTCGTAGATCCGTCGCCACGTGAGTCTAGCGGCGCAGGGCCCAGCCCGGCTGTTTAAGTCAAACGCACGTTGAAGGTGCATATCGATATGAGCCAAAGATTGGAATATGGCGACGAGTGTGTCGACCCAAGGGAGATCTATGACTACGTCAAGAACTCTCGTGATCCGGTTAGCGATTCTGATCTATACACGAGGTTTCGAGCCAGTTTTCGCGAAATGCTGCGGGCGCTTGGAGAGCGGAGTCGCACGAATCCCGTTTTCTATCTCCGCGACGACAATGCGCAGGATTACCTGTTTTCATCCAATCAGTTAGACGATCGCTGGAAGCTGCTTCGTCCGATGGAATACGATTACCAGTATGATGATGGCGGACGAGAGGCATCTGGGATAGCGGACGTGAATGGCGATTGCGTAGTCCGTGCGCTGGCAATTGCCGTCCGCTGTGGCGACACTGCGGCTCTTGCGGATGGCAGCAATGACGATCCATACCGGCAGGTGTATCAGCAACTTTCAGAGATTGTTGCTGCGGATGCGGTGCAATTGTTTCAGTACGAACTGAAGTGCTCGGAGGGCGTATCGGAGTTCATTTATGGACGATGGTTGGATGCGCGGGGTTGGCGTCGGTTGGATCGACAATCTGTGATCGGACTCGTCGAAGGAAACCGTCGTCCGACAGTGGGGGAATTCATCAACGAAGCGAGAATCAACTGGGACGAGCCGGTGATACTGTCTACTCAGAGTGGAGGCGAGGGGCACTTGGTAACCGTGGTGGACAAAGTTATTTATGACGAGGGTGACTGTTCCCGCCACTTGGTGGAGGCGGCGTGGACGAAGGCCACGTAACCTGAGGTCGCTGCCGGAGGTTACTTGTAGGGGTCGGCGGCGTCGCGGAGGCCGTCGCCGAGGAACATGAAGGTCATTACGGTGACCACCACGAACAGCACCGGGATCATCAGCCAGGGGCTCAGGGCGACGGTGCGGAAGTTCTGGGCGGTGGTGAGCAGCACGCCCCAGCTCACCACCGGCGGCTTGAGGCCCAGGCCGATGAAGCTGAGCGCGGTCTCGCCGAGGATCATGTTGGGTACCGCCAGCGTGAGGTGCACGATCAGGTAACTGAGGAACGACGGAAGCAGGTGGCGGCGGATCACCGCGCCGCTGGTGGCGCCGCTGACCCGTGCCGCCACCACGAAGTCGCCGCTGCGCAGCTCCAGCAGCTTGCCGCGCACCACGCGCGCCAGGCCGGTCCAGCCCAGGATCGACAGGATGATGGTGATGCCGAAGTACACCCGCAGCGCCGGCCACTTGGGCGGCAGCGCCGCGGTCAGCCCCATCCACAGCGGCAGGGTGGGAATGCTGATCAGGAACTCGATGATGCGCTGGATCACGGTGTCCACCGCGCCGCCGACGTAGCCGGAGACACCGCCGATCACCACGCCGAGCAGGAAGCTGATGGCGACGCCGAGCAGCCCGATCGACAGCGACACGCGGCCGGCGTACAGCACGCGCGAGAACATGTCGCGGCCGAGCTCGTCGGTGCCGAACAGGTACAGGGTGGCGGGCGGATGCACGCCGAACAGGTGCAGGTCGGTGCGGATGAAACCCAGCAACTTGTAGGGGTCGGTGCGCACGAAGAAGCGGACGCGGTGCGGGTCGCCGGTGTTCTCGGTGTAGATGCGCTGCAGCGTCTCCGGGTCGCGGGTGCGCTCAAGCGAGTACACGAACGGACCGAGCAGCCGGCCGTCGTGGAACAGGCGCACCCGCTGCGGCGGCGCAAGCAGGTAGTCGGCGTCGCGGGTGGCCTTCTCGTACGGGCTCAGGAAGCCGGCCACCGCGGTGGTGAGATACAGGAACAGCAGCACGCCGCCGCCCGCCAGGGCCATGCGGTGGCGGCGGAACTTGCGCCACATGAGCTGCCACTGCGAGGCGACGTAGTAGCGCTCCTCCGCCGCCGACTCGCGCGTTGGAGCGGCGCTGGCCTCGCTCACGCCGCGGCCCGCTCAAAGCGGATGCGCGGGTCGACCCACACCAGCGCCAAGTCGGACAGGAAGGTGCCGAACACGGTCAGGGCGCCCAGGAACAGCACCGTGCTGCCGGCCAGAAAGGTGTCCTGGAACAGCAGCGCCTGCAGCAGCATCGGCCCGGTGGTGGGCAGGTTGAGCACGATGGCGGTGATCGCCTCGCCCGACACGATCGCCGGCAGCAGCCAGCCCACCGTGCTGATCAGCGGGTTGATCGCGATGCGCACCGGGTAGCGGAACAGCAGCCGCCGCTCGTCCACCCCCTTGGCGCGCGCGGTTATCACGTACTGCTTGCTCAGTTCATCCAGCAGCGTGCCGCGCATCACCCGGATCAGCCCGGCGGTGCCGGCGGTCCCGATCACCAGCAGCGGCACCGGCAGGTGCTTGATGGCGTCCCACAGCTTGCCCCACGACCACGGCGCCAGCCGGTACTCGGTCGAGAACAGGCCCCCAATGGAGATGTCGAAGTAGCGGAAGCCGAGCCACATCAGCACCAGCGCCAGCGCGAAGTTGGGGGTGGCCAGGCCCATGAAGCCGACCCCGCTGAACACGTGGTCGGCCCACGAGTACTGGTGGGTGGCGGAGTAGATGCCGATCGGCACCGCGATGACGTAGGTGATCAGCAGGGTCAGGATCGAGATCAGCATGGTCAGCGGAACGCGCTCGGCGAGCAGCTCCGCGGTCGGCTTGTTGAACGCGAACGAGCGCCCGAAGTCGCCGCGCAGCACGATCTTGCCGATCCAGCCGAAATAGCGCGGCACCATCGGCTTGTCCAGCCCGTACAGCCGCTTGAGGTTGGCGACCTCCTCCTCCTCCATCTCCTCGCCGGTTTCCTGCACGATCCTCAGGATCATGGTGTCGACAAAGTCGCCCGGCGGGAGCTGGATCACCACGAATGCCACGATCGAGATCGCCCACAGCGAGACGATCATGTACAGGGTGCGGCGCAGAATGAGCTGTCCCATGCGAGGCTCCCTACGGTAACAGAAAAAACGGCCGCCGGGCCGGGCGACTCGTGGTGAGTCGCCCGTTCCGGGCGGCCGTCGATCATGCTCAGGGCGCGACAGCCTGCCGCGCCTGCCTTGGTTACTCCTGCACCAGGTAGAACTGGGAGGGGTGCTGGGGGCCGGTCCAGGAGCCGATCGACCAGTCGTGGCCGCCGCGCTCCGGGAAGTTGCGCAGCTTGTTGCTGCGCGGCATCGGCAAGGGCACCTCGCCCACCGTCCCGATCACCCACAGGTTGTCTGCCTGCGAGGCGAGAATCTCCTTGCCCAGGCGTGTCTTTTCGTCCTGGTCGAGGGTCGCGGTCATCTGTTCCCAGCGCTCGATGTTGCGCTTGACCTCATCGGGCGGCTCGATGCCGCCCTCGCCGCCGGTCACGTACCACAGCGCCCACTGGTTGCCCCACGGGTTCTCCCATCCCTGGCGTTGCGGCAGGAAGAACAGCGGCGACGCCACGAACGCCTCCGAGCGGGCGTTGAACCCGGCCGAGCCGCCGTAGAGCTGCATCTGGTTGGTCTTGGAGCGCTCCTCGCTCTGCTGGTAGGAGAAGCTCTTCATGGTCACTTCCATGCCGATCTCCTTCCACTGCTCCACCGCCAACTCGTGAATCGGCAGCACCGCGGCGCCGGTGTCCATCACCACCGAGAAGCGGTTGCCGTCGGACAGCAGCCGCCACTCGCGGTTGCCATCCCAGGTCAGCCCCAGCTCGTCCAGGATCTGGTTGGCGCGCTCCACGTCGTGCTCGGCATACGCCTCGGCGAAACGCGGCTCGAAGTAGATCGACTCCTTGATCAGGGTGTGCTGCCGCGGCGTACCCAGCCCCTGGAACACCACCTCGTTGATCTCGTCGCGATCCAGCGCCAGTGACAGGGCGTGCGAGAAGCGGCTGTCGGCGAAGATCGGCGCCAGCACCGGGTCGTCGACCGTGCGGTTGACCTGGAACAGGTTCGCCGAGCCCTCCAGGCTGGGCCACAGCTCGACCGTGTAGTCGCCGGACTCCTCGTTCTGCTTCATCAGCGGGTAGTCGCTCAGCGGGGCGTACCAGCCGATGGAGACGGTGAACTCGCCGGCGATGATCTTGCCGGCGAACACCTGCAGATCCTGGACCAATTCCACGTTGATGCCGTCCATGTAGGGAAGCTGGTTGCCCTCGACGTCGATCTTCCAGTAGTAGGGGTTGCGCTCCCAGCGCGCCAGGTCGGTGCCGACCTCGGCCAGCCGGTGGTTGGTGAGCTGCGGACGGTCGGTGTTGAACTTGGGCAGCTCGCTCCAGGAGTTGTTCTTGTCGCCGAAGTGCTGCACCCAGTTCTCGAAACCCGCCTCCTTGGCCAGCGCCTCCGCCTTCTCGGCGCCCACGTAGTTGGGGTGGAACTGGCTGAAGTAGTGCTTGGCCTGCTTGATCGGCGTGACCCCGCGGTTGGGATGGGGCAGCCATTCGACCGCCACCGGGTTGGCGATGGCGAACGAGAACTGGAAGGTGAGGTCGTCGAGGAAGTTCATCTTCATCAGCTCGCCGCCCGGCTGCAGGAACTTGGCCGGGTTCGGGGTGAGCTCCTCGTTGAGGATGATGTCCTCGTACCAGAACTTGACGTCCTCGGTGGAGAACGGTTCGCCGGTGGACCACTTGATGCCCTCGCGCAGGGTCACGGTGAGCACCTTGGCGTCGGCCGACAGCTCGTAGCTGGTGGCGACGTTGGGCGACTGCGTCGACAGGTCTCCCGCGATGCGGTTGAGCTGCTCGATGCCGATCAGCAGGTGGGCTTCGCCCCAGTGGCCGGTGCCGTCGCGGCCCATGAAGGCGTAGCCGCCGTACTGGCCGATCTCCTGGTAGGGCACCACCACGTACGGGTCGGCCGGCAGCCGATCCTCGACCGGCGGCAACTCGCCGGCGGCCACCATCTCGGCCAGCATCGGTGCCTCGCTGAACGAGGTAATGGTGTTGCCGGTGGCCGCGGTGTAGTCGGCGATGGTGTTGTAGAAGCGAATGTCGTCCCACTCATGGTCGAAGGTGGTGCGCTCCATGGCCATGGCCGCCTCGCCGCCGCTGTCCTCCGCCTCGCTGCCGCCAAACGCCAGCGCAGGCACCAGCAGCGCCGCAACCAGCGGCACCGCAAACAATCTGTGCAGTCTCAAGTATCTGCTCCTTTGGATGTGAGGTATCGCCCGCCAATGTGTACCGCCACCGCCCCGCGGTCAAGGCACGCCGGGACGGCTCCTTCACCGCCGGCGACGCCCTCTCCCATACGGTCCCGCATGCTTCCGGCCGCTCGAATCCTGGCGCTCGCGACTCGCGAACCCGCCGGGCAAGCGCCGCTGGCGCGGTCGCTGGGCACCTACGGCTGACAGTACCGTCGGGGTCGCCTGCCTTCCCCATCTGCATTTGGTACGCTGGCAGACCTGCTCAAAGAGTGGACCGACAGTACCAATTATGGTACCATTCAGAAGTTGAAGCTCGCCGAGCGACGAGCGAAGGAGTACTACCGAAGTGTCTGAACAGAACCCTCACCTGGGATCCACGCTCGAAAGTCTGCTGCGGAAAGACGGCACCTACGAAGATGCCAAGAACGACGCTGTCAAAGCGGTCCTCGCATACAAGCTTCAGCAAGCGATGAAAGAACAGAACCTCTCCAAGGCGCGCATGGCCGAACGCATGGAAACCAGCCGCTCACAACTCGACCGCTTGCTGGATCCGGAGAACGAGGGGGTAACACTGCATACTCTCAAGCGCGCCGCGGCCGCGGTGGGTATGCGCCTGGAGCTCGAACTCCGCTAGTCCGCATCCGTCGTCTTCCTGTCACCGGCTGGCTGGCAGACTCGCCCGGAGGTCGGTGGAGACGGCGCAGTGGTCCGGGTGGTCATCGTGCCGCGGCCACTCGCGCGTCGATTCCGGGACCAGCAGTGCTGCGGCAGTGGGGTCGAGCACGATGTGGTCGATGAATTCCTCGAAGTCCGGGTCGCACTGAAACTCGATGTCCGCAGTGAGGAGATCGAGCGGGGACGATTTCGGCGACAGCTCTCTCCAGGCCCAGTCGTCGCGGACGGCCAGACGGCGGTTGAAGTCTCCCAGGATGGCGAAGGCGGTCCCCGCGTCCTGCCGGCGGTGGGCCCAGGATCTGAGTTCGAGAACCTGGTCTCGCAGCGTGGCGCAGGTCTGTGCGCGGGACTCGCTCGCGTCCTGCTCGGCCGACCAGCATCCCGAATTGAGGTGCACGGACAGCAGGCGCAGTTGGCGGTCGCCGAGGGCCACCGTGATGTCCGTACCCCAGCGATTGTGCGGGGCCGGGTCGCCGAGGGATGTCAGGTCTTCGTTGCGCTGGTAGGCGATCTCCTTGCGGATGGCGAACCCGGTCGCCAGTTGGTGGACGTACTTGCCCGGCAGTCCCCAGCACTCGCGCGGCTCGGCTGCCGGTACCGGACGCATGGACACTTCCACGCGCCAGTGAGTTGCGGGGAACACCCGCAGCGCCGCGTCCATGTTCTCCACTTCCTGGAACGCCACCACGTCCGGCGCGATCTCCCGGACACGGTCCGCGATGGCGTCGTAGTCCGCCTGCTCCCTGGGCACGCAGCCGGCGTCGTCGGTGTCGTTCAGATGCTCCAGGTTCCAGGTGGCGATGCGCAGTTGCACCGCGGCGGGCGGGCCGGGAACCACCCCCGACCCCCGGCAGCCGGCGAGCAGCAGCGGCACGCCGACCAGGACGACCAGCGCGGTAACAATCGGCCTCCGGTACGCGCTGCGGTCCGGATGCGGGGCATCACTCATGGGCTCACCACACCTCGCGCAGGTCGACGTCGACCGGTTCCCCGTCCGGCGTGCCGGTGCAGGCGACGGCGATGCGGTCGGCGTGTTCGCCGGCGAATGGTGCTGCGGTCACGTAGTGGTCTCCATCGATGATTTCGTGCCTGCGCCCATCCTCCGGGAACTGCAGGTAGGCTTCGTGGGTGAGCTTGGTCTTCCGGTCGACGACGACTGCCATGGCCGCTTCCGAGCATACCACGAACGTCCGGTGGCATCCTGGTATAGTTGGCCCCATGAAGATCAGCGACATCACCTGCACGCCGCTGGCCATCGGCAAGGGGCTGCTGCGGATTGCCACCGATGCCGGGGTGGAGGGCTGGGCGGAGGTCCCGGGCCGCAACAACGCGGTGTTCGCGGCGTACCTGGAGGGCGTCATCAAGCCGGCCCTGGTCGGCGAAGACCCGCGCCTGGTGGACCGCCACTGGGAGACGCTGGCGCTCGGGCGCGACGAGCAGTCGAACAAGCTGCCCGCGTCGGTGGTCGGGGTGATCGACGTGGCGCTGTGGGACCTGCTCGGCAAGGACACCGGCCTGCCGGTGCACATGCTGATGGGCGGGGCGCGCCGCACCACCATTCCGCTGTACTGGAGCACCGGCTCCGGCTGGCGCATGCAGCCGGAGGAGATGCTGGCGCTGGTGCGGGCCGGCCGCGAGCAGGGCTTCGGCGCGTTCAAGATCCGCATGGACTGGCGCGGTTGGCGCCAGGATATCGACCCGGAAAAGGACTTCCGGATATTCAAGCTGGTGCGCGAGTTCCTGGACGGCGGCGAATACCTTGGCTTCGACGCCAACAACGGCTACTCGGTGTCGACGGCGATCCGGCAGGGCCGCCGCTTCGAGGAGCTGGGCATCGACCACTTCGAGGAGCCGATCCCACACTACGACCTGCCGGGGCTGAAGCAGGTGGCCGACGCCCTGGACGTGGCGGTGTCGGCGGGCGAGCAGGACGCGTTCCGCTGGTGGTTCGAGCACTTGGTGCTGCTCGGCAACCCGGACATCCTGCAGCCCGACATCCTCAACGCCGGCGGCCCGAGCGAGGTGAAGCGCATCTACGAGATGGCCACGGTGCTGGACAAGCCGGTAATGCCGCACAGCCCGCAGGCGGGCATCAACTCGATGGCTTCCCTGCACGTGTACGCCACCGTGCAGAACGCCACCCGCCCGCACGAGTTCTCCACCGAGTTCTCCGGCCCGCTCGACGACGTCGCCGACCTGTACGGCACGTCCGTGCTGCCGGAGGACGGCGCCATCGAGCTCGGCAACCGGCCCGGCCTCGGCATCGAACTCAACGAGGCCGCCGTCGCCCGCCTGACGGCGCGGTAACAGTGGCGATGAACCGAAGCACTCGACTCTGCGCCGGCTCCTTCGCGGGTGGGCCGGTGACCTCCGACCTGGTGAACGGCGTTGATCGCCGACAGCGCGGGGCGGTGTGCGGGACTTGGCGGCACGAGCTGGCCGGTCACGCGGTCGGCGCTGTTGCACACCAACGGCGCCCTTGCACATTTGCGTTGACAGTGTTGGCGGGCAGGTGAACGTGCACGCACCCGACGATGTGACATGGGGAGCGAGACCGGAGACGCCTGTACTTCTTCCATCTCCGGCGGGTCGGTGACGAAGGGCCGGTACACGGCGCTGATTGCCGGCTACACCGGCGCGGTGGGCGGCGCCCTGGCGCGCGAGCTGGCCGGCCGCGCCGAGTGGCGGGTCTACGGCCTGGCCCGGCATCCGCCGGCGGCCGTCGAGCCCGCCGCCACCAGCGAGCCGTCCTGGGACGGGGAACCCGCCGTCACCGGGGTGGAGGGCGTGACCGGGGTGGCGGCGGACATGGCGGACCGCGACGGGCTGCGGCGGGCGCTGGAGCCACTGGGCGGCGTCACCCACCTGTTCTACTGCGGGCGCGTCACCCACGCCGAGCAGGTGATCGAGGATGCCGCCGCCAACCTCGCTCTGCTGGACAACGTGGTCACCGCCACCGAGGCGGCCGCCCCGGGGTTGCGCCATGTGCACCTGGTGCAGGGCGGCAAGTACTACGGCGTGCACGTCGGGCCGTTCCCGACTCCGGCCGAGGAAGCGCAACCGCGCGCGCCGATCGACAACTTCAACTACGACCAGCAGGACTACCTGAGCACCCGCGCCGCCGCGGCGCGGTGGACCTGGTCGGCGTCGCGGCCCAACACGCTGGTGCACTTCTCGCCGGCGATCGCGCGCAACCTGGTCAGCACGCTCGGCGCCTGGGCCGCGATCTGCCGCGAGCTGGGCGCCGCGCTGGACTTCCCGGGACCGCCGGCCGCCTATGGCAGCCTCACCCAGCTCACCACCATCGAGCTGCTGGCGCGCGCCATCGCCTGGATGGCCACCGAGCCGGCGTGCGCCAACGAGGCGTTCAACGTCACCAACACCGACCTGTTCCGCTGGCACGCGCTGTGGCCGCGGCTGGCGGACGCGTTCGCCATGCCGCTCGGCTGCGTGCGTCCCCTACGGCTGGCCGAGGTGATGGCCGGCCGCGGCGAACTGTGGCGGCAGGTGTGCGCGCGCCACGGCCTGGTGCAGCCCGACCTGGACCGGGTCGCCAACTGGGGGCTACGCCGACGCCACCCTGGAGCGCACCTGGGACGAGATCCTGAGCCACAACAAGGCACGCCGCCTCGGCTTCCACGACTGGGACGACAGCCCGGCACGCATCTTCACCATCCTCGACCAGTACCGCCAGGCCCGAATCCTGCCGCACTGAGCCACCTGCTCTCGTCGCGGCTACTGGCGGTGAAACTCCATCCAATAGTGTCCGTATTGACGGTATTCATTGCCGGCTGTTTCGTGCCAATACCAGGACACGATCAGCAGGTCGGGGCTGTCGGTCGGGGCGAACGCGATGCGGTCCGCTTTGAATTCTTCGCCGGGTTCCTCCGCCGTTCCACCCAGCGGCGTCCAGGTCGAACTCGCACCCTGAAAGTCGAGGAAGTAGTTCCCGTCGTCGAGCGTCCACGTGGCCGTGAACCGCTCGGTTCCGTGCGCCTCTCGCACCTCCCCAATGAACGTCCCGTCCGCTCCGATTGTCATCTCGAAGAGGACCGGACCCTGATCCCACTCATCGGTGGCCTGCCACACGCCGGTCAACGTTGGTACCGGATTCGGGATCCAATCGTAGCGCTCAAGCCCGACGTCCGCCGGCGTCTCGTGGTCATCCTGCCACTCATGCATGAACAGTACGCTGTGGTCGTCGCTTCCCCACACGTAGTGCTTCCGGACGCTCATCGAAGAGCCGTCTTCCTCGTCTTCCCACTCTCTTATCACCGTACCCTCGGCCGCTGTCGACCATCCGCCGCTTGGATTCCACACGTGGTCAAGGGTTCCGTCAAGAAAGTAGTAGGATCGGGCCAGAACATACCTGCCACTCGTGAATGTAAGGGTGTCGACGAAGTGTCCCTGAACCTCGCCGTCATCGTCGTGCCACTCGCGGCCTGGTGTCCTCCAGGTGCTTTGGAGTCCCGGCCTCACGGTGATGGTGAAGACGAGGGAAGCCTTCTTCGAGCCGGTGGCGTTGGTTGCGGTGTAGGTCACGCTGTGATTGCCGGCCGCGGTCGGGGTGCCGCTCAGCACGCGGGTGGCGGCGTCGAACGCCAGGCCAGCAGGTATCGGCGCGAGGTTGTAGGTCAAGTCACCCTTGTCACCCGTTGCCTCCGGCAGCGTGACGGGCGACGACGCCACGTCCCTGGTCATGGGTGGTATGGACAGCGTCAGCTCTTCCGCCGGGAAGTCTACCGGTGTACTCACGGTCGCCTGCTCGCAACCTGGCAGGCACATCACCACCGCGGCGGCTGCTGCCGGCCACGCGGTGCGTATCGATCTCATGTATTTCACCTTCGGTGTTCTCCTTGTCGTTTGTCGCGTAGTGGTCAGGGCAGGGAGCCCTGCTTGTCCGAACTTGTCTCGCGCAACGCGCTCCTGGCACGGAGCGGCGCGCCTGCGTTCACGTAGCTGCATGACCTCCTTTACGTGGGACTTCGGTGCTGGTTCCGGGCGTTCATCGGTGTCTGTCGCTCGGGCGGCGCGGCGGGCGTGGGATTTCGGCGGGCCACTCCCCGTCGTCGGGCCAGTGATCGGAGAGATACTGGAGCGCACGAGCCGCGCGACGGATCGTGATGGTGCGTCCGCGCTCCAGACGGGCGATCGTTTCGCCGCTTCCGGTCGCCAGGCGGGAGACCGTCGACAGCCGTCGCCGGGTGTGAGTAGCGAAGATCGTACAGAGGCGCGGTAACCACTCCGTCGTCGTGGCCGTGTCGTTCATAGCATGATTGTGTCATACATCGCATATCCGTGCAACCCGTCTGTATTCACCCGTTTTCTTGCCGGGGGGCGCGAGGCTCCGGGACTCCCACCGGTAGCGTTTGGGGCTCGGTGCGGTTTCTGTTATCGTGTCATTTATGACACGAGGCGGCCTGGACCACCTGCGCGCGACCGTAAAGACTCACGTCCAGCGCGAGGGATTGCGTCCGCTCTCCACCCGCACGGGGATACCGGTCGGGCAGCTTCGCAGCCTCCTCGACGGGCGAGCAGCGCTGAGCACTACCATTGAGTGCGCTTCGACGGCGTTCGGATTGGAGTTCTACGTCGGACCTCCGCGCGAATCCGATTCAGCCGGGCCGGCGGGCAGGGCGGTCGGTACTTCGGACAGCTCTGGCGGCCGCGAGCATCCCCAGTCTGCCGAGGTACCTGCGGCGGCAACGCCTCCCGCATGGGTGATGAATCTGCGCCGCGACTTGCGCGAGGACGTGGCCACGCTGCTACGGGGGTTCACCAGCGCCGACGCCCGAGCGTTTCTCGCCACCGGCGCCGCGGCGCGACAACCAGCGCTCACCGGCGTGGCGCCAAGTGCCGACTACGCGAGAGTTCGCATGCTCGACGCAGCCGCCGGCGGTGAGAGTGGCGGGGAGCTCCTGCTTGAGCAGGCGCGGGTCACCGGCTACCAGGAATTCCCGCGCCGATGGCTGGAGCGCCACGAGATCGATGCCGGTCGGTGTGCGATTGTCGGCATACGGGGAGACGCCATGGAACCGACGCTGCCGGACGGGTGTTCGATCCTGGTCGACTACACCCGTCGACGCCTGCGTGTCGGACGCATCTTCGTGGTGCGCTCCGGCGCCGAACTGATGGTGCGGCGGGCGCTCAAGGACCGCGCCGGCCGGTGGCTGTTGGCCGGCGATCATCATCCGCGCACGCCGCCGGCACCATGGGACCGGCGCGGTTCCGAGGTAGTCGGGGAGGTTCGCTGGATGGCCAACACGTTCGCGGGGTAGGACAATCGGAACGCGCGGCGCCGGGTGCAGCGCAACTGACGCCGACAGACTTGCTGGACGGTGCCGCCGGACAAGGTCGATGATCCTCCGATTCGAGCCTACCGGTAGACGCGGAACGTGCGCCGGCGCCCGCCAAGTGGGCAGGGCTGGGCAAGGCAGGGCAGGGCTGGGCTGGGCAGGGCAGGTCATGGCCGATGACGAAATACCGCTCCGGTGATACGATAGGGCACGGTGGAGGATGCCCATGAAGAACTCCGCGCTCGCTGCTGCTCAGGTCGGGATTGACTACCCCACTACCGACGGTGAGCCCATGGCGGAAACCGATGCCCAGGGAATCCCCCTCATGTACGCGGTCACCGGTCTGCGCGACTACTTCCGCCACCGCCCCGACGTGTACGTGTCCGGCAACCTGTTGGTCTACTACGAAGCGGGCAACCTGGACGCCTCGGTGGCGCCGGACGTGTTCGTGGTGCTTGGAGTCCCGAACCACATGCGGCCGACCTACCGGATCTGGGAGGAAGGCAAGGGGCCCGACTTCGTGCTGGAGATCACCTCGCGCCACACGCGCGCCAACGACGAGGGTCCGAAGCGGGAACTGTACCAGCGGCTGGGGGTGCAGGAGTACTGGCGGTACGACCCGACGGGAGACTACCTGGAGCCGCCGTTGCACGGCCTGGAGCTGAGCGATGGAGCGTACCGGCGATTGCGGCCGAACTGGCTGGCGGACGGCACGCAGGTGATGTACAGCGCGGTGCTGGAGCTGGAGTTGAGGATTGAACGAGATGAACTGCGCTTCCGCGATCCGGTGAGCGGCGAGCGGGTGCGGACGCTGAGCGAAAGCAACGAAGAGCGGCGACAGGAGGCGGAAGCGCGCCGGCACGCCGAACAGAAGCGGCGACAGGAGGCGGCGGCACGCCGCGCCGCGGAAGCGCGGGTGGCGGAGCTGGAGGCGTTGCTGAACCGGCGTCGGTAACGCCGGCCTGATGATCGGCTTTACGCCGAACTCCGGCCCCGTGAGCGATTTCAGCCGTCCCGGAAGTTTGGCTCTTGACGCGGCAAGTCCGGGTCCCGTGCCCGCGGCCCGGGTGACGCTCCTCAGGCGTCCCTGTAGTTCAGCTCTCGCTGCGCGGTTACCTTCGACTCGTCGATGGCGAAGCCGAGGCCGGGGGCGTCGGGGACGGTGATGGTGCCGGCGACCGGGTGCAGCGGATCGGCCAGGAAGAACTGGTGGACGATGTTCCACTTGACCAGGTATTCCTGGATCGGGCAGGTGGGGGGCGGCTGGGCGGCGATCAGGTGGGCGGTGGCGTGCGTGCTGTGGTTGTGCGGGATCACCGGCAGGTCGAAGGTGGAAGCGAGCGCGCAGATCTTGACGGTCTCGCTGATGCCGCCGCACCAGCAGATATCGGGTTGCAGCACGTCCATGGCGCGGTTCTCGACAATCGCCCGGAACCCCCAGCGGGTGTACTCGTGCTCCCCGCCGGCGATGGCAATCGGGGAGCTGGCGCGAATCTCCAGGTAGCTGTCCAGCTTGTCGGCCAGAACCGGCTCCTCCAGCCAGCGGATGCCGTACTCGGCCAGCTCGCCCGCCAGGCGGATCGCGTAGGGCACGTCCCAGGAACTCCACGCATCCAGCATGAGGTCGACGTCCTCGCCCACCGCCTGCCTGAGCGCGGCGGCCAGCGCCAGGTTGCGGCGCACGCCGTCTGGGCCGTCGGCGGGGCCGTCGCGGAAGAACCACTTGGTGGCGGTGTAGCCCTCCGCCGCGAACCCGGCGGCGCGCCGGGCGGCTGCTTCCGGCTCGATCGAAAATCCCAGCGCGCTGGCGTAGGCCGGGAAGCTGGTACGGGTCGGCCCGCCGAGCAGCCGGTACACCGGCTGCCCGAGCGCCTTGCCCTTCAGGTCCCACAGGCCGCAGTCCACGACGCTGATCGCCATCATCGGCTCACCCTTGCGGCCGTGGATCGTCGACCGGTACATCAGGTCCCACAGCAGCTCGATGGCGAGCGGGTCGCGCCCGATCAGGAGCGGGCGCAGCGCGGTGTCGATGATGAACGCCTCGATCCGGCTGCATGGCCCGGACAGGCCCACGATGCCGTCGTCGGTGTGGATCTCCAGGAACACGGCCCGCAGATCGTAGCGTCCGTCGCCGACACCGGGCATGAGGTTGGCGCCGCGGCGGCGAAACTCGGGGTACACGTCCAACGGCATGATCAGCCGCTCCTCCCAGAACGGCTCCGGATGCTCCAGCACGCCGCACAACTCGCGCAGCTTCAGGTCGACGATCTTCACTTCACCCTCCTGTTTACCGCCCGCCGTCACGGAGGCGGACGCCACCGCATGCTACCACTTCACGCCACCCGGCGGCGCGTTCACCAAAGGCGGGTTGTTGGTGTAAGCTGATGAGCGCCAGGAGGAACTGCTATGGCACTTCGCATAAACGACACGGCGCCCGATTTCCACGCCGACACGACACAGGGGCCGATCAACTTCCACGAGTGGGTCGGCGACGGCTGGGCGATCCTGTTCTCGCACCCCAAGGACTTCACGCCCGTGTGCACCACCGAGCTGGGCGCGGTGGCCGGCCTTACGGCCGAGTTCGCCAAGCGCAACTGCAAGGTGCTGGGCATCAGCGTGGACGGCGTGAGCGACCACGAGGCGTGGTCGAAGGACATCGAGGCGTCGCAGGGGCACGCGGTCACCTACCCGCTCATCGGCGACCCCGATCTGGCGATCGTCAAGGCGTACGACATGCTGCCCGCCGACGCCGGCGATACGTCCGAGGGCCGCACGCCGATGGACAACGCCACCGCGCGTAGCGTGTTCGTGATCGGCCCCGACAAGAAGATCAAGGCCACCCTCACCTACCCGATGAGCACCGGGCGCAACTTCGCCGAGATCCTGCGGCTGGTCGACTCCTGCCAGCTCACCGCGGGCAAGCAGGTGGCGACGCCGGCCAACTGGGCGCAGGGCGAGGACGTGATCATCCTGCCGTCGGTGTCGGACGAGGCGGCCAAGGAGACCTATCCCGACGGCTGGGAGCAGCCGCTGCCCTACATCCGCATCGTCCCGCAGCCGAAATAGCGCACTACTCGGCGTCGAATACCACCATGCCGTGGCCGTCGAGCATGGTTACGGCGACGTGCGCGTAGCCGTTGCGGTAGTCGACCGGCAGGTCGACGCCGTGCGGCTCCAGGTGCGCGCGGCGCGGCGCCGCCGGCAGCTTTACGGCCAGCGGCTGGTCGACCAGCGGGATGGCGTCTTCGACGATGTCCAGGCCGCTCGACTGCCCGGTGCGGTGGTCGAACGCGTCGGTGCGCCGCTCGCGCGCGAAGCACAGCAGGTGCACGACCGTGCGCGGCCCCGAGCGCACCACCGTGGTCTCCAGCAGCGACGGGGCATCGGCGGCGCGTACCAGCGGCTCCGGCAGCAGCAGGTCGATGCAGTTGCCGAGCAGGCGGCGGTGCGCCGGCACCGCGTGGCGCCCGTACAGGCCGAGGATCGGCAGCGCGAAGGTGATCACGTTGCCGCTCTGCACCACCGCCGACCAGCGCGACAGCTCTGCCGGCGGCGTGTAGGAGTGGCCGGAGAAGCGCGCGAAGTGGCGCTCGAAGTAGGGCTCCACCACTCCGACCAGCGACTCGGCGCCGGCCGCCGGCTCGATCCGCACGCCCGGCTCGTAGGCGACGTGGTCGTACTCCGGGATGCCGGCGCTCACCGCCGCACCCATGCGCAGGAAGGTGTGCGAGAATGGACTCGGCCCGGCGGCGGACACGCCCTGCTCGGCCAGCACCGGCTCGCCCTGCGCGGTGAATCCGGCCTGCCCTGACAGGATCAGGCCGCCCCCCGCGGCCACGAACGCGCGCAGCCTGGCCAGCAGCGCCTCGTCCACCGGGGTGGTCTCCGCCACCAGCACCACCTCGTAACCGTCCAGGCCGGCATCGGGGCCGACCACGTCGAACTGCTGCTGCAACTGCTGCAGCGCGCGGGTGGCGCCGAGACCGGCGGCGCCCGGGGTGTCGCCCAGTTCCGGGTCCACCAGCAGCGCGATCTGGCTCTGCAGCACGCCGCCGGCCACGAACGGCTCGCACGCCTCGACGTGCGCGTACACGCCGCCGATCAACTCGTACACCGCCGGCTGCGGGACGCCGCGCGGATGCAGCAGGTCGCCGATGCCGCCGGTCATGCCCTGGCTGAGCGCCTGGCAGCACTCGTACTTGAGCGCCGCCGCCGGCTTCAGGCCGGCGTTGTCCCCCCAGCTCTTGAAGAAGCGTCCGGTGTGGGTCAGGGTCGGCAGGCCGAACGGGCGCACGTAGCGCGCCACGTAGGGGAAGTAGGCGTACCCCCAGCCGCCGGTGGGCAGCGCCTCGATCTCCACCCGCCTGAGGTATTTCTTCTCCACGTGCAGGTTGGTCTTGGGGCGCGAGTTGTACCAGATGCCGAAGTGGTCGGCGCCCTTGCCGGCCTGCTCCACCAGGCCCGAGAACCGCTCCATGTAGGCCAGCGCCACCTCGCGCGCGTAGCGGTCGCGGTGCTCGGCGATGCGCGGGTCCAGGTTGCGCTTCGTCATCCCGGCCACCGCCCAGCGCGACACGCTCGGCTGGTCCCAGCACATGTCCAGGAAGATGCCGTCCACCGGCGCGTACAGCGCCAGCACCTCCTCGATCTGCTCGGCGAGGTACTCCTGGTAGGGACTGGACATGTCCAGCACCTGCCAGCCGGCGTGCAGCGCCTGCTCCTGGTCGGGTGAGAAATCGCGCGGCATCAGCTTGGCGTGGCGGCCGTCCGGCTGCACGGCCAGCCACTCGGGGTGGGTGTTGGCGGCGTACTCGTTGATCTGGCCGGTGATGTAGATCGGCGCGCGAATCCCGGCGCGGTGCAGGGCTTCGATCTGCGACCCGGTCAGGTCGAGGCCGGGCGCCAGGTTGGGGTGCCGGCAGGGGTGCTCGGTGCGGTAGTAGGCGTGGCCGTGATGGCAGGTGCCGAACACGGTGACGCTGTCGACGTGCGCCTCCTTGAATGTGCGCGCGAACTGCCCGGCGTCGAAGTCGGCGCCCACGCCGGGCACCTCCGGGCCGGTGTGGAAGTCGAGGTGGATGGTGCGCAGCGGAAAGGAGAACTCAGGCATGGCGGGAGACTACCGGAGCCGGTCACTCAACGGCAACACGCACCGCCGCTCGACATTCTTCCCTGTTGACGCTTTCTCCGTCCCATCCCCCGCCCCACGTTGACTCAGCGTGTCTCATAGCTCGAAATATGGTTATACTTCTAAATCACATGCTTCACCAATGCGCTCGTTTGCGCGGACAACTCGCACAGCCTGATGACCGCTACAGTGTATAGCCTATTCTGGCTGCCATCCTCGCACCGACGGTGTGTATAGAAAGGAAGGGACTTATGCCGACACCAGAGTCCAAATCCACTCCGGACAACGATGTTGAAGAGCTGGAGGGCTTGGACAAGAGCGAGCCCTCCTGGGGTGACTATCCCTTGGAAGAGGTTCTTATCCGCAACGACAATCGCACGATATATGACATAGTTCGCCGCATACGAGACGGCCGCTATGTCATGGATCCAGACTTCCAACGGGATTTCATATGGCGCGAGGACAAGCAGAGCAAGCTCATTGAATCCGTTGTAATGAGAATACCGCTGCCAGTGGTCTATCTCGCCGAGGACGATGAAGGCAGGATGGTAGTTGTCGACGGTCTACAGCGTCTCTCTACGTTCGACCGCTTCGTGAACGGCAGATTGAAACTTCAACTTTCCGATCGCCCCGAACTGCATGGCAAGACATTCATGGAGTTGTCTCCGAAGCTTCAGAACCGCATCGAAGACTGCAATCTGATCTGTTACATCATTGACTCGAAGGTCCCGGAGCGTGCTCGGCTCGACATTTTCGAACGCGTCAACGGTGGAGTCCCTCTGAGCCGCCAGCAAATGAGAAACAGCCTCTTCATGGGTCCGGCGACAAGGTTTCTCAAGGAAGCGGCGAGAACTGATCTGTTTCTGCAGGCAACAGGTAGCAGCCTCAATACGAAAACCATGCGCGATCGCGAATTCGTCAATCGGTTCTGTGCGTTCCGAATTCTCGGCATCGACTCCTACCGCGGGAACGAAATGGATGAATTTCTAGCACAGTCCCTGCAGATCATGAATCGGATGAGTCAGAATGTGCTACAACAGTTGTCCGATGACCTACAGACGACACTGAACAATAACTTCGTTTTGTTCAAACGCCACGCGTTCAGGAAGTATACGCCGGGTCAGACACGACGGAGCGTGCTGAACGCATCCCTGTGGGACGTGATGTCGACCGGCTTATCGTACTACACGAAGACGCAGGTAGAAGCGGCTGCCGACACTCTTCGAACAGCTTACTATCAGTTGCTCTCGGAAGAGGACTTCAATACAGCGATTACCTACGGGACGAATGATAGGAAGAGGGTCTTACTTCGATTCGAGAGGGTAACGCACATGCTGGAGGAAACACTCGGTGCTCACCAGGATTGAACTCGACCACTTCAAGTGCTTTGAACTCCTAAAGCTGCCGCTCCGACCGTTGACTCTTCTTTCCGGTACCAACGCGTCCGGGAAGTCCTCGCTACTGCAAGCCCTGGTATTGCTGCACCAGACCATGCGCGATCATGAGTGGTCACAGCGGCTGATGCTCAACGGACAATCGATCAAGCTGGGAACTGTGGCCGATGTGGTAGATCAGCACGCCCGGCGTTCCTGCGAAATCGCATTGGAAACCGATGAGTACACTTGTCGGTGGGGGTTCTTCGGTGAACCAGGAGAGATGTCGATGGCGGTGGCCCGTGTATCCGCCGAAGGACGGGACTTGGAGCGTGGGCGAAGTGGATGGTACCGGCCCAGTTCGTCTGATTCAGACAGCGAGAGACACTCACTGTATCAGCTCTACCCTTGGGGCGAATACAAATTGAACGACGCGATCAGTCTCGCACCGACCGGAGGCATGCTGCACGGACTTGCATATCTCTCGGCCGAGCGGGAAGGACCGCGCGAGACCTACCCGTTGGAGGCTGTGCATGCTCCCGGTGACGTGGGTGGGCGTGGCGAACATGCGGTGAGTATGCTTCACTTCGGCGGTGACACACGAGTACTCGACAAGTTGGCCGTTGTCGGCATTCCACCTACCCTGCTACGTCAGGTCGAAGCAAGGATGAAGGAGTTCTTTGCCGGCTGCGAGTTGGACCTCCAGAAGATTCCACAGGCAAACGCCGTGACGTTGGGGTTACGCACCTCACGAGATATGGATTTCCATCGCCCGCTTCACACCGGTTTCGGACTGACGCAAGTGTTGCCCATCGTAGTTGCGGCACTGTCGGCGCAATCGGATGGCGTTCTGCTCATCGAGAATCCGGAAGTACACCTGCATCCTGCCGGCCAGGCGGCGATGGGTCGGTTTCTGGCGGAAGTTGCGTCGGCCGGAATCCAGGTGATTCTGGAGACTCATAGCGATCACGTGCTGAACGGAGTGCGACGTGCCGTAAAGCAGCACACCCTGAACGCCGAGGATACCGCCGTGCACTTTTTCGCACCACGATCCCTTGCCGAAGGTGAGGGAATCGCCCAAGTTCAGAGTCCGCTGCTGGACAAAGACGGTAACGTCGACACTTGGCCGGATGGGTTCTTTGATCAGTTCGACAAGGACACCAACTACTTCGCTGGGTGGAGTTGAGTGGAACTCCTAGCGAACGATCTATCCTTTCACGGTCAGTTCGAGAACATACCGTCGTTTCGTACCGCGTTGGGAACACTCATGACGTTGCGTCGCACGGCGCAACGGTTTGGGCGCGAAGTCCATTGCAATCGTGACCTGCTGCAAGTTTCTCCGTTGCCCAACATGAGCATGCAACAAGCGCTCTCCCGTCTGAATCGAGACGAACAACGTGCGGTGCTACTCTGGTTTCTCAAAGCCGGCCCGTTCTGGGACGACCTACGTAGGCACGATGCGGCCGACTGGTTCGAGTGTCGGGGCTCTATCGTCACCGACTGTGCGCTCGGCGAGGCCGCTTTCCGGTCACTTCACGGCATCGATTCAGCCCTGATTGGGGCTTCACCATCCGATTGGGACGCAACACCCTTGGAAGTAGAGTGGCGCCGTGAGGCTGAGAGCCTCAACGATCTAACTGTCTCTATCGCGAACTGGTGGGAAGTGGACTCGTTGACGAGACACCTCCAGCATGCTGCGGTTCCCGTGCGTACGTGGGGCGAACTTGCGATGCTGGCAGCGCAACGATTCGAGGCTCTGCAGATTGCGCGAGATGGTTTCGTACCGCTGTCGGGTGTCCCTTTCAACCGCAGTTCCTCCGATCGCATCCTCCACCTGCTCCATGTGCTGGATAGACTGGTTCAGGAAGTTGCTCCAGGAGACAACTTTACTCCAGAAGGTCAACGCATCTATCAACAATACTTCGTGGGGAGGAACGCGTTATTCTCTAATTCGTCGAATCAGGAGATACACGACTTTCGGCGCAGGCTCACGTTCCGCGATCCAGACGTTCCGGCCATTACTCGCTTCTGTCCTTGGCACGGGAAGGAGCGCCACATGACTCTCCGGCTGCACTTCTCTTGGCCGCCCCGGCACGGCGAGAGGGTTCATGTCGTGTATGTGGGCCCGAAGCTTACCAAGCGATGAGTATCAACCCCTGCACCCCCCGAATTCGTTTCCATCGATAGACGTTCAGACCAGCGGCTCCGCAGGTCGATCATCTGAAGTAGGCACTCATGACAGCCCGCGTCCGCATTATCCTGGCGTGCTTGCTGCTCACCGGCGTGGCCCTCGCGGGCGCGGTGGGCTTCATGCTCGTCGAAGGCTGGTCCTTCGGGGAGAGCCTGTACATGGCGGTGATCACGGTGTCCACCGTCGGTTACGGCGAGGTGCAGCCGCTCAGCCGCGCCGGCCGCCTGCTCGCGGTCGCGGTGATCCTGGTGGCGGTGGGAGCGCTCGGCTTTTCCGCCACCAGCATCGGCGTCTACCTGGCGGATGGGCACCTGCTGCACGACCTGAGGAGGAAGCGTATGGAACGCGCGCTGCGCAGGCTGCACGGCCACTTCATCATCTGCGGCGGCGGCCGCTTCGGCCGCGAGGTGGCCGGCGAGTTCGCGCGCTCGCGGGCCAGCTACGCGGTGGTCGACCTGGATCCCGACCGGTGCGACCTGGCCGGCACGCCGGGGCTGCCGTTCGTCACCGGCGACGCCGGCGACGACCAGGCGCTGCGGGAGGCGGGCGTGGAGCGCGCCAAGGGCCTGGTGGCGGCGCTGCCGGAGGACGACGCCAACCTGTACGTGGTGCTCACCGCCCGCCAGCTCAACCCCGGCCTGGTCATCATCACGCAGGCGGTGGAGCAGCGCTCGATCGACAAGCTGCGGCTGGCGGGCGCCGACCGGGTGGTGTCGCCCTACCTGATCGCCGGGCGGGCGATGGCATCGGCGCTGCTGCGCCCCTCGGTGGTGAACTTCCTCGACGAGGCGCTGTACCGCGAAACCACGCCGCTGCAGATCGAACAGCTCCAGGTCCCGGAGCGCTCGCCGCTGGCCGGCCAATCGGTGCGCACCGCGGACGTCGGCCCCGCCACCGGCGCCACCGTGGTGGCGATCCACCGCGCCGACGGTGCCCTGGTGACCGCCGCCGAGGCCCTCACCGCCACCGTTCACGGCGGCGACATCCTGGTCGCGGTCGGCACCACCGAACAGCTTCAGGCACTGACCGACCTGGCCGGATAGCAGGTTCGAGACCAACGCCGTCCGCGACCGGCCGAGCCGCACCGATGCGGCCACCGCCCCGGCGGAAGAAAGCACCTGCCACCCGAACCGCCCGCCGGCGGCGCCGCTCGCGGCCCAAACGGGCCTGCTTTGGGAGCGTGCCGGAAGACGGGCACCCGCGCGCGGCGGCGGCGCGCGCGCGCGCGAAACGCGCGGGTAATCGCCAGCGCCCCGCCTAGCGCCCCGAAATCCCCGCCTGCGGCGGCGCTTCCGGCCCAACCGGCCTACCTAGGAGCCTGCCGGAATCCGACAGGCTCCTAGGCGGCGATCATTCCGTGCGGGTCGATGATGAACTTCTTGGCCGCGCCGCGGTCGAAGTCCTGGTAGCCCTGCGGGCCGTCGTCGAGCGAGATCACCGTCGCGCCGACGTTCTTGGCCACCGACACCTTGTCGTACAGGATCGCCTGCATGAGCTGGCGGTTGTAGGTCATCACCGGGCACTGGCCGGTGGTGAAGTGGTGCGACTTGGCCCAGCCGAGGCCGATGCGGATGCCGAGGTTGCCGATCTTGGCGTTGTCGTCGACACCGCCGGGATCGCCGGTCACGTACAGTCCCGGAATGCCGATGCCGCCGCCGGCGCGGGTCACTTCCATCACCGAGTTGAGCACCGTGGCGGGCTGCTCCACGGCGGCTTCCTTGCCGTGGCCGCGCGCCTCGAAACCGACGCAGTCCACCGCCTGGTCCACCTCCGGCTCGCCCATGATCTGCTCAATCTGCTCGGCCAGGGTGGCCTCCTGGCGCAGGTCCACCGTTTCGCAGCCGAAGCTGCGCGCCTGCTCCAGGCGTTCGGGAATCATGTCGCCGACAATCACCACGGCGGCGCCGAGCAGTTGGCAGCCGGTGGCGCACGCCAGGCCGACCGGCCCGGCGCCGGCCACGTAGACGATCGAGCCGGGGCCGACGCCGGCGCTGTAGGCGCCGTGGAAGCCGGTGGGGAAGATGTCGGACAGCAGCGTCAGGTCCTGGATCTTGGCTAGGGTCACGTCGCGCTCCGGCAGCTTGAGCACGTTGAAGTCGGCATACGGCACCATCACGTACTCGGCCTGGCCGCCGACCCAGCCGCCCATGTCGACGTAGCCGTAGGCGGCGCCGGGGCGGGCGGGATTGACGGTCAGGCAGATCCCGGTCTTGCGCTCCTTGCAGTTGCGGCAGCGCCCGCAGGCGATGTTGAACGGCACCGACACGATGTCGCCGACGTCGATGAACTCCACGTCGTGGCCCCTCTCAATCACCTCGCCGGTAATCTCGTGGCCCAGGATCAGCCCGGCCGGCGCGGTGGTGCGGCCGCGCACCATGTGCTGGTCGCTGCCGCAGATATTGGTCGACACGATCTTGAGAATGACCCCGTGGTCACACTTGCGGTCGCCGAGCGCGAGCGTGGGAAAGTCGATGTCCTGAATCTCCACGACACCGGGCTTGACGTAAGCGAGTCCTCTGTTTTCAGCCATCCTTGAATCCTCCTGAACAGTTCAATTGCCCGAATCCTACACGGGAAAGCGGCAACGCAGCCAGACGGGCAGTGTCCGGATCAGCGGGCCGCGCCGGCTTCCGCCTCCTCCTCTTCGCCCTCTTCGGTCGCCTCATCCTCCACGTCGCCGGGGAGGTTGAGGCCGCGGTATTCTGCGATCAGCGTCTCCGCGTCGTGTTCGACCGGATTGGCGCGCCGCTCTCGCTTGCGCTGTTGCTTTTCTGCTCGCGCCAGTTCCCGGCGCCTCTTCTGTGCACTATGTTTGGAGCGTCTTGCCACGGGTCCTCCAACGGATCTATTCGGGCCGCCCGGTACGTATCCGGCGCCCCGGACATCCATTACGGAGCCGGCGGGCGGCCGGCGGCGCCTTGCTCTAAAATAACCTACGTCACGCTCGGCCTCAAGCCCATCGGGCGAACCACGAGCTCGGGAGAGGAGATTCACATGACCGACCTTCTGGCTACACGGGTGCGCGAAACGCTGCGGGCGGTACCCGACTTTCCCAAGCCCGGCATCCTGTTCCGCGACATCACCCCGCTGCTTACCTCCAGCGGCCTGCTGCCGCGCGTGGTGTCCTGGCTGGCCGAGCAGTGCACCGAGCGGCGCGCCGACCGGATCGCCTGCATCGAGAGCCGCGGCTTCCTGTTCGGCGCGCCGCTCGCCGAGCGGCTCGACCTGCCGCTGGCCCTGATCCGCAAGCCGGGCAAGCTGCCGTACCGGACCATCCGCCAGGACTATGCGCTGGAGTACGGCTCCGACGCGCTGGAGATGCACGCCGACGCATGCCGGGCGGGCGACCGGGTGGTGCTGATCGACGACGTGCTGGCCACCGGCGGCACTGCCAACGCGGCCTGCGAACTGATCGAGAAGCTGGGCGCCGAGGTCGCCGCCGTCCTGTTCGTGCTCGAACTCAGCGAACTGGACGGCCGCGCGCTCCTGCACGACCGCCCCTGCCTCAGCCTGACCGAGGTGTAGGACGCGCGCGGTCCCTTACCCGACACCGTCGGGGCGCCGCCGCCGGTGGTCGCCGAGACCGTGCAAGGCGTGTCCATGTCCCTGTATTGCGCCTGCCCACTAAGGGTTGCCTGCCGCGGCGCGCAGGGCTTCGAGGCCGGCGCGCGCGGTTTCCAGGTCGGGGTCGATCGCCACCGCGCGCTCGAAGTGGCGGAGTGCGTCATCGGCACGGCCGAGGTAGTACAGCGTAGCGCCGAGGTTGGAGTAGGTCTGCGCGCTGTCCGGGGTGAGCTCGAGCAGGTTGCGGTACAGGACGAGCGCCTCCTGGTACTGCTCCTGGCCGAACCGGACCATTGCGAGGCGGTCGAGCGATGAGCTGTCGCGCGGGTCGATCCGAACCGCTTCGGCGTAATGGCGCGCCGCTTCGTCGACGCGGCCCAGGTGCTGAGCGGCCTGCCCCGCGAGGCCGTGCAGCACGCCCGCCACCTTCTGGTCCGGTTGTGCGGCCAGGGCCCGTTGCATGGCGTCGAGCGCCTCTTCGAACCGCTCCAGGCGGAACAGCGTATCGCCCATGCCGGCATGCGCGAACGCGTAGTCGGGCGCGACCGCCAGCACGTCCCGATAGGCGGCCAGCGCCTCTTCGTAGCGTTGCTCCTTGCGCAGCGCTTCGGCGATGTTCTGCAGGTGGGCCGGATCGTTCGGGCGCAGCTCGCGGGCGCGGCTCATCAACGCTTCGGCCTCGTCGCGGCGTCCCTGCGCGCGCAGCACGCCGGCCAGTTCCAGCAGCCCCGCGGCCTCGTTCGGTTCGGCCGCCAGTGCGTCGCGGAAAAACCCCTCGGCGCGGTCGAGCTGTCCCAGGGAGCGGGTCGCGCGGCCCATCAGAAGGGAGAGCTTGCCCGCGAACGGCAACCCCGGATCGATCCGGAGGGCCGTGGCGAGAGCATCGACCGCCGCCTCGTAGCGTTGCAGTTGATACAGCGCATCCCCCAGGCCGGCGTACGCCAGCGCGTACCCGTCGTCGCGCCGCAACACCGCGCGGTAGGCATCGACCGCCGCCTCGTAGCGGCCCTGTTTCCTGAGCAGCTCGGCGCTGTTCTGCAGCGCACTCTGGTGCGTCGGATCGAGCGCGCGCGCCCGGCTCAGCGCTTCGCCCGCCTCGTCGAACCGCCCCAGGTTCATCAGGGCGAGACCGAGGTTGGAGTAGGCGTCGGCGGAGTCGGGGCGCTGCTCGACGGCGATGCGGCTCGCGGCGACGCCGTCCTCGTTGCGTCCGGCTTCGATCAGCGCGTTGCCCAGGTTGAGGTGGGCATCGCGCGCCTGCGGGTTGAGCGCCACGACGTGGCTGAACAGGGTGACCTCGTCGCGGTAGACCCCGGCCTGCCGCCAGGTGAGCGCCGCGAGGCCCAGCACCAGCGCCACCGCCAGTCCCGCCGCCGCCATCCGTGCCGCCTCCGGCAGCCTGCGCATGCCGGACGGCAGCCTGCGCATGCCGTGCGCGGCGGCGCCGATCAGCACCGTCAGCACGCCGATGCAGGCCAGGTACTGGAAGCGGTCGGCGACGAACGAGAACTGCATGTACCCGTAGTCGATGAAGCCCAGCACCGGCGCCAGCGTCACCGCGAACAACAGCGCCCCCGCCAGCGGGCCGCGTCCGATCCGGCGCCGCGCCAGCCAGAGCGCCGCCGCCAGCGCCGCCGCACCCGCAAGGTAGGCCCAGGCCGGCAGGGCGCGGGCATCGATCTCCCACAGCGGGTAGATCACCGCCAGGTCGACCGGCCACACCAGCTTGCCGGCGTAGAACCACAGCGCGCGCGCCGCGATCAGCGCCCGTTCGACCAGCGAGTAGCCCAGCTCCAGCGGTTCGCGCGAGGCGTAGAACGCCAGGTCGGCCAGCGTGATCCCCACCCCCACCGCAACGAACGGCGCCAGGCGCAGCAGGTCGACCGGGGCGATCTTCTCGCGCCGCCACCAGTGCAGGATCAGCAGCGCGACCGGCAGCGTCACCACCACCGACTTGCACAGCAGGCCGGCCGCGAACAGCACCAGGGCAAGCGCGTAGCGTCCCGGCCCCGGCGATTCGTCGAAGCGGACCCAGGTGTGCACCGCGGTCAGGTAGCACAAGGCGGACAGCAGGTCCTTGCGCTCGATGATCCAGGCCACCGACTCGACGTGCAGCGGGTGAACCGCGAACACCGCGGCGATCAGCACGGCTCCGGGAATGGCGAGGCGGGCGAGCAGGCGCCACAGCAGCAGGCAGTTGCCCAGGTGCAGGAGGATGTTGACGGCATGGTAGCCGACCGGGTTCAGGCCCCAGACCTTGTGCTCCAGCCAGAACGAGGTGTACACCAGCGGCCAGTAGTGGCCTTCGTTCCTGATGTCGGCCGGCGAGAACCAGATGCTGCGCAGGCCGGCCGGCGAGTGGATTACCGGCTCCTCGGAGAAGATCACGTCGTCCCACACGAAGCCGCCCTGCAGCGCCGGAAAGTAGCTCACCGCCACCAGCAGCGCGATCGCCAGCACGACCGGCGTTTCCTGAGCGGACCGGTCCGCGCTCCCCGGCGCCGGATCGTCCAACGCGGCGGCGGGCGCCGCGGCGGGGCCGTGGTCCGGTCGGATGACGGACGCCGCCGCCCGCCGGGACCGGCTGCCGGGCGTGGCCGGTGGTGAGTCGCCGCGGGCGGTTGTGCGAGCCGCCGGTCTGCGCCGGTCCTTGTTCTTGCGGCCTGCCATGTCCTGTTCAATGTCTCCCTGATCGTTGCATGTCGCCGGATCGAGTTTCCGTGGCCGGCGGCCGCCTGCTCATCGTCGGTCGCCCGCGTGCGCGGTCACGGCCATGGCCGGGCGGCGAAGCGGATGCCGGCGTCCGGCGGCGGCTCGGGAGCGTCGGCGTCGATCTGCCGCATCGCGCGCCGCACGACGTGGAAGACGATCACCGGTGAGTACTCCCGCCACTCGCGCACCGGCGGTTCGGTGGCGTCGCGCCGCAGGATGCGCACGATGCGCGTGGTGCCGAACTCGCGCTCGGGCGAGTATCCCGGCACGGTCAGGCCCGGATCCGTGGACACGAGGTGGCTCACCGCCGCGGGAATCTTCGCCAGGTCCTGCCCGAGGATGTCGCGCCCGACGTAGGCATCGTACAGGGGTACCGCGCGGTGCAGGTAGTAGTAGCCGGGCGTGGAGGAGTATCCCCGGTCGACCTGCCACACCGCTCCGACGTCCTGTGCGCGGGCCAGGTAGCGGTAGGCGGCGAACAGCGGGTCGTGGTCGCGCACGAAGCCGAACAACGCGGCCTCGTCGGACCACTGCCGGTATGCCTGCGCCTGCGCGGGCAGCGACTTCAGGACCCCGGAAAAGGACACGCACGCGAACAACGCGCCCGCCGCCGCCAGCGCCCAGCGTTCCGCGGCCGCGCGCGACGCCCGCCGCGCTGCCCACGCCGCCGCCCGCGCGCCAAGGTCCGCTCCGATCAGCAGCCACACCGGGATGGCGGCGAATACGAACCGGTACTCCTTGTGCGCCGGCAACGAATGCGTCAACAGCACCAGGCCCGTCAGTCCGAGGAGCAGGCCGTAGCGTCGCGGCCACCGCAGCGCTGCCACGAGGCACAGAGCGCCGAGCCCGCCGCCCGCGATCACGAACCACCAGAGCAGGTGATGCGCCGCATCGGCGCCGACGAATTCCTCGCCGGCCAACAGGTTGAAGCGCAGGTTCGTGACGTAGGAGTGAAACAGGTCGCCGCCCCACGTCAGACCATCGAAGATGCCCACCGCAAACAGCAGCGCCGTGCAGGCCGATGCCAGCAACAGCTTCTGGCGCGTACGCACGAACACGATGGCCGCCAGCACCAGGGCAACCGGGGCGTAGTGCATGCGGAGCGCCGCGACCAGAACGGCGAGGCCGGCCGCGTGCCAGATTACCCGCGGCCGGTCGACTGCCGGTCGTACGCACAGCGCCAGCAACCCGATCAGCGGCGCCGTCGCGACCAGTTCCGTGAGCGGTTTGTGCGCGAACGCGGCCAGCTCGTACCAGAACGCGCCCGCGAGCAGCGCCAGCCGTGCCGAGGACTCGCCGAAGTGGCGGCGCGCGAAGCAGTACATTCCGGCCGGAACTGCCAGCGAGAGCGCGCACCACAGCAGCTTGACGCCGCCGACGTACCAGCCCGGCTCGCCGAGGCCAACCAGGTCGAACAGCTTGAGCACCGCCGCCACCGCACCCGGGACCAGCCAGGAGCGGGCGCCGTAGAAGTACTCCCAGTAGATCACCCCGTTGCCGAACACCAACCGGTGGGCCGGCTCCAGGTACTGCATGATCTCATCGGGATGCAGCACGAAGTCGCCGCTCAGGGCGACCGCGGCACGCGCCGCGAACGCCAGCGCCAGCACCACGGGAACGAGCCTCCAGCGCGGCTCATCCGGCGTGTGCGGGTGGATCAGTCCGTCGAACAGGGCGCGTGGAGTCGCCGCCGGCGGGCGGGCGCCGCTTGCCGCGGCCGCGGACCCGACAGGGAGATGCGGCTCCTGCGAAGCCCTCGCCCGGTGCGCGCGCCGGGCGCGCCGGCGCGGCGCAGGCCCGGTCGCGCGATGCCGCACCCCGGCGATGCTAGTCGGCGGTATGTCTTTGCAGAATGTGGACACCGAACCCTCTCGCCGGCAACGGGGTGAAGGCGTGCAGGTTGATCTCCGGGCGCTGCGTCGGATAGTGGAACACGTCCAGTTGGGCGACCACCCCGAACCGGTCGGAGATCTTGTCCAGGTACTCGGGATCCGGCTCGCCGAACAGCACGATCCAGTCGGGTACGGTGCCCCGGACGGCAAGGTGCGAGCCCAGTCGCGCGATCGCCGCCGGCGGCAGGGGCGAGTCGTCGTGCAGGACGCAGCAATACAGCACGCGGTGGCCGGTGGTGAAGGTCAGCGCCTCGCGGTTGGAGAACCTCGGGACATAGACCAGGTCGTCCTGCTCTGCATGCTCGAGCAGATACTCGGAGACTACCTGAATGGAGTCGCGGTAGCGGCGGTGTATCTCCTGAACGAACAGTGGCAGGTGCAGCCCGAGCGTGCGCTCGCCGGTGTGAACCAGGGGCACGTTGAACGGCCACGCCCCGGCGCTGGACAGCAGCAGCACGGCCAGCGCCGCACCGCCGGCGATCCGCCATCGCCGCCACAGCCACTCGACGAACAGCCCCTTCATCGGCAGCAGCAGCGGCAGCGCGCCCATGTAGTAACGCAGGTCGGCTGCCCACACCGGTTGCGGGGAAAGTGCGGCGGAGAACAGCGCGAACAGCGCACCCGCGAGCACGATCCGCCCGACGGCCGCGGCCGGCACGTCGTCACGCCGCGCCGCGGGCGCCGCGCGGTCGCCGTGCTTCGCCGCCACGCGCGGCCGGGGGCCTCGCGCGCCTTTCGGCCGCCCGCCGCCGCGGGGGCGGGCCGCACGCGGGCGGCGCAGGTTGCCGATGAAGGGCCACGACAGCGTACCTGCGAACCATAGAAGCAGCGGCCACGAGACCCAGTCCGCGGCAAACAGTGCGCGCGTGCCGTTGGCCAGGCGCAGGACAGGGGGCGGCACGGTTCCGCGGTACTCTTCCAGCCCGACCACCCCGGTATAGGCGGCAAAACCGCTGCGCTCGCCGCCCAGCAGCCCCACCCACCCGAGGTACGCGGCGCCGAGAACAACCACGATGCCTCCGCCCGCCGCCAGCGCCAGCCACTGCCGGGGCGTCGTCTCGCGCCCGCGGAACAGCAGGTGCCAGGCGGCGAGCGCCAGCATGGTGGCGGCGCCGCCGACGTAGTGGTTGAAGAACGCCAGCGCCGCCACCAGCGTCAGCCCGCCGAGCGCCCACGCGCGACCGCTTCGCCACCACGCTTCGTAGAGGCAGAACGCGGCGATCAGGGCAAGCGCCATGAATGCGTAGTAGCGCGACTGCCGGAAGTACAGGAGCAGTTGCGGCGACCAGGCGGCGAACAGCACGCACAGGAGGATCAGCCTTGGATGGTGTCGCAGGTGCTGGCGGAGCAGCAGGTACAGCAGGACCAGCGACAGGACTCCGAACAGGGCGGGCGCGATGCGCGCGGAGGTCTCGTTGACGCCGAACAGGGCGAAGGACGCCGCGTTGACGGCGTACATCAGCGGCGGCAGCACGTCGCGCAGATCGTCGTTCAGGGTGCGCCCGTTGGTTCCGCCCACCAGGTTGCGGCCGTCCCAGCCGATGATGTCGCCCTGTTGCAGAAGGTTGCGCCCGATCAGCGCGGTCGGCGCCTCGTCATGCCACAGGGCGGCGTAGTCCAGGTTCGCGAGACAGAGGTAGGCGGCGACGGCCAGCACGGCCGCCGCCAGCACGGTGTGCGGCGCGTTGCGTGCGCGCGCAAGCAGGCCGGCCATCACCGGCGGTCGTTCGCCGCCTCCCTGAACGTCTCCCTGAACGTTGGCACCACCGCCGACACCCCACGGTGCGCAGCGCCGGGCGGTTTCCTGTTCCCATTGCCTCGGTTCCGCCGGTTCCGCCCTGCCGCACGCGCCCGCATGCATGGAGGCACTATAGCCGATCTTGCGTGGATCGTGCTCGTATGCCGTTTGTGGATACTTATAAATTATGTAAAATCACTATATTTTTATGAAAAGTGAACGCTCGTTAGTGTACCGTTCGATTTCGTGCGTGCGGAGGTGGCAAGACACGCCGCGACCCGATGTGCGCCTTGGTGGCCGCCCCGTCGTGCGGACGGGCGGCCTCGTGCGCACGGGCGCCCTTGCGCGCACCCTGTTCGTGGTCCTCATCAGTCTCGCGGCCGCACCGAGCGCTGTGGCGCAGCAGGCCGGGATCACGGTGGGCTGGGGGGCGGCCCACTACATAGCGGAGGAGGGCGGCCAACGGGCGGCGCTGGAGCTGCGCATGAGTGCGGCCCCCGGCCGCCAGGTCACAGTACACTTCGTGGTGGATCGCCGCGGGGGCGCGACCGCCGCCGACCACGACTACATCCCGTCCAGCGTCGTGTTCGAGCCCACCGATACCGTCCGATGGATCGTGGTGCGAGCGGTCGACGACGACGAGGACGACGACGGCACGGACCACCTGCGCGAGCGCCTGCAGGTACACTTCGTCATTCTACCCCCGGACAGTGCAAGCTTTGTTTACGGCCACAGAACCGCGACGGTGGAGTTGCGCGACAACGACGGCGTGCGGCCGCCGACCGTCCCGCGCTTGCGCGCCGCCACACCCCTCGACGGCGCGGTGGAACTGCAGTGGGACGAAGGGCTGCACGGCGGCGTCCCCGCGTCGTTCCAACTCTTCATACAGGATGAGGGCACTGGCGGACAACAATGGTTCGTCACCGGCATCGCGGGTACGGCGCGCAGCATCACGGTGGGCACGGACCTCGCGGACATCGGCCGGGCGCTGGTCAACGGCAACCGCCACCGGTTCGAGCTGCGCGCGAGGAACGCGGCGGGAGCGAGCGGCTGGGTTCGGGCCTTTGCCACGCCGAGCGCCATGCCGCCGGCCGCCGTGGGCGTGCGCTGGACGGAAGAAGACTACACAGCGTTCGAAGGGGGGCGCCCAGCCGTGGCGAGAGTGCGCTTGGACACCGCGCTCGACGACGACGTGACCATACCGCTGTGGCACGCCTTCGAGGACCTCACGTCGCCCGCCGACGTCGTGCTCCCGGATCCGCTCAACATCACCATCGCGGCCGGTCAGAGGGACGCGACCCTGACCATAGCCGCGGTCGACGACGGCTTCCGCGAGCCCGAGGAAGCGGTCCAACTCTGGTTCTCCCAATTGCCGGAAGGCATCGCTTTCGAAGCCTCGACGGCGCGTCCCAATACCCGCATCCTGCTGAGGGACAACGACATCCGCCTGCGGGCCCGCTTCAAGGAACGTACCTACGAAGTGCGCGAAGGCGGCAGCGTGGACGTGACCCTGCTCCTGGACCGGACCAATCCCGGCGTCCTGGGCACGTTGCACCTGAGTCGCGAGGACCGCCGTGGCGCGTCGGGTGCGGACCTGGTCGGCGTCCCGCCGTCCGTGACCTTCCTGCCACACGCCTCCACGCTGACCTTTACCCTGGAGGCGACCGACGATGACGTCGATGACGAACACGAATCGGTCAACCTCCACCTGGTCGGTCCGTTTTCGCCCGCGGTGGGCGCCGGCACCCCAAGCACCGCCACGATCCGGATCATCGACAACGACGGTCCCGCCAAGGCGTCGTTCGACAAGCCTGTCTACACGGTGGCGGAGGGCGGCAGCGCGACCGTGCGGGTGCGGCTGACCCGGGCGCCCGGCGTTGCCGCGGAGGTGCGCCTGTGGAGCGGGCCGGCGGGCGGCGCGAGCGCGGCGGACTACGGCGGGATCCCGAGGAGCTTGACCTTCGGGCCGCGGCAGACGGAGGCGGCGTTCGTGGTGACGGCGGCGGTGGACGAGGTCGACGAGACCGGCGAGCAGGTCCACATGCACCTCGTGCGGCTGCAGGTCAATCCGGTCATCCTCGCGGGGACGCCGCGGTCGGCCGTGGTGCACTTGACCGACGTGCCGGTGACCGGGGTGAAGGTGGCGTACGAACGGGACAGCTACAGCGCGACGGAGGGCGGCGCCTCGGTGACCGTGGCGGTCGTGCTCGACCGGGCGCCGGGACGCCGGGTGACGGTGCCGCTGACACACACGGCGCAGGGGGGCGCCACCGCCGCCGACTACAACAGCAGCGCCATCCCCGCCACGGTCACGTTCGCGGCCACCGAGGTGCGCAAGACCTTCACCGTCAGCGCGACCGCCGACAATGTGTCGGAAACCGGCGAGCGGGTGCGGTTCACCTTCGCGGAACCGCATCGGCTTCCGCCGGGGGTGCTGGTGGGCACGCCGCCGGCGGCCACCGTGCACCTGACCGAGACGCCCCCGGCGGCGGTGTCGTACGAGCAGGACAGCTACACGGTGCAGGAGGGCGGCCCCGCGGTGGCGGTGGCGGTCGTGCTCGACCGCACGCCGGGGCGGACGGTCACCGTGAACCTGACCCGCGCCAACCAGGGCGCCACGTCCGACGCCGACTACCGCGGCGTGCCCGCCGGCGTCACGTTCGCGGCCACCGAGACGCGCAGGACGTTTTCGGTGACCGCGACCGAAGACCGCGTCTACGAGACCGGCGAGTCGGTGCTGCTCGGGTTCGCGACGCTGCCGGCAGGGCTCAACGCCGGCGCCAGGCCGGAGACGACGCTGCACCTGAGCGAGAATCGGGCGCCGGCGGTGCAGGTGGGGTTCGAGTACAACAGCTATACCGCGCAGGAGCCGCCGCAGGAGGTGGCCGCGGAGGTGGCCGTGGTCCTCGACCGTGCGCCGGGGCGCCCGGTCACCGTCAGCCTGACCCGGACCAACCAGGGCGGCGCCTCGGACGCCGACTATGGCGGCGTGCCTGCGAGCGTCGCCTTCGGGCCGGCGGACACCCGCAGCACCTTCCGGGTGACCGCAACACGCGATCAGCCCGATCCGGGCGAGTCGGTGCTGCTCGGGTTCGCCGCCAACCTGCCGGCGGGCGTATCGGTGGACACGTGGCCGACGGCGCGGGTGCACCTGCGCGATTTCGACAGACGCAGCGACCCGACGACGACGGTGCGCTTCGAACGCAACCGCTACGCGGCGGCCGAGGGCGGGGCCAAGGCGGTCGTGAGCGTGCTGCTCTCCCCACGGGTCCAGAGTCGAGTCACGGTTCCGTTGGCGGCCAGAAACCAGGGCGACACGGCGAACGCCGACTACGCCGGCGTACCGGCGAGCGTCACGTTCGCGGCAGGCGCGACGCGCCGCAGCTTCACGGTGACCGCGAGCGTGGACACCGACAGCCCGGAACCCGGCGAGGCGGTGCGGCTGGTGTTCGACAACCTGCCGTCGGGGGTGAACGCGACCACGCCGGGGGCAGCCACCGTGCACCTGATCGACGCCGCAACCACCTTGGCCGCGGTGCGCTTCGAGCGCGACAGCTACACGGCGCAGGAGGGCGGCCCGCCGGCCGTGGTGGCGGTGCTGCTCGACCAGGCGCCGGGACGCACGGTGACCGTGCCGCTGACCGCCAGCCACCACGGCGCCTCCACCGCGGACTACGGCGGCGTGCCGGCGAGCGTCACGTTTGGGGCGGCCGAGACCCGCAAGACGTTCACGGTCAACGCGACCCGCGACCTGACGGCCGAAAGCGGGGAACGGGTGACCCTCGCCTTCGGCGAGCTGCCGGTCGGCGTGGTCAGCGAGCGCCCTCGCCAAACCGTGGTGCACCTGATCGACGCCGCGACGACCGCCGTACGGGCGCGCTTCGAGCGCGACAGCTATACGGCGCAGGAGGGCGAGCCCGCCACACCGGTGGCGGTCGTGCTCGACCGGGCGCCGGGCCGCGCGGTCCAGGTGCGGGTGACCGCCACGCCGGAGGGCGGCGCGGCCGGCGCGGACTACCATGTAACACCCTCGGGCGGAAGACTGAACTTCGGCGCGAACGACACGCGCGCTACCATCAGCGTGCGCGCCGCCACCGACGCCGAGATGGAGACCGGCGAGCGGGTGCGGCTGGGCTTCGTCAACCTGCCCGCCGGCGTGAGCCCGGGCACCCCGGAGCAGGCGACGGTGCACCTGACCGACGCCGGCCTGACGCCGGTGAAGGTGTCATTCGAGCACAACCGTTACAGCGCGCGCGAGGGGGAAACGGGGACGGTAGTCACGGCGCGGCTCGACCGGGCGGCGGGGCGCTCGGTCACGGTGAACCTGAGCCGCCAAAACCTGGGCACCACCTCCGACGCCGACTACCGCGGCGTACCGGCAAGCCTCACCTTCGCGGCGACCGGCACCCATGCCCGGCTCACCTTTCAGGCGGTTCGCGACACGATCCACGACCCGAACGAGTCGGTGCGGCTCGACTTGACGATGCTGCCGGCCGGGGTGTCGCCGGGCAGGTGGCCGGCTACCCTCCTGCAGCTCGTCGACGTGAATACCAGGCAGGTGTGGGTGTCGTTCGCGAGAGACCGGTACACCGCCACCGAGGGCGAACCGGGAGCGCAGGTCCAGGTGATGCTCAACGAGCCCGCCGCGCGCGAGGTAGTGGTGCCATTGCTGAGCACCAACCTCGGGGGCGCGACCGACGCCGACTACACCAAGACGCCGGTCACCGTACCCGACCGGGTGACGTTCGCGGCGACCGAGTCTCGGCAAACCTTCACGGTGAGTGCGCGCGACGACGCCGTCCTGGAGAGCGGCGAGGAGGTGCGCTACGACTTCGGCGCCCTGCCGGGCGGCGTCGGCTTCGGCTCCCGGACCCGGACCACGGTGCAGTTGGCCGAGCAGTCGACGGTGACGGTACGGTTTGCTCGCGACAGCGCCACCGCGCATGAGGGCGGCGCGGGGGCGGTGGTTACGGTGCAGCTCGACCGGCCGCCGGGACGCACGGTCAGCGTAGCCTTGACCAGAACCAACCAGGGCGGCGCGACCGACGCCGACTACAACCACGCGGCCCTGCCGAGTTCCGTGACCTTCGCGGCCGCGGACACGGCCCGGAGCTTCACGGTCACCGCGACCGCCGACGACACCTCCGCCGAGAGCGGCGAGTCGGTGCGCTTTCGGATCGGCGCGGGCCTGCCGGAGGGCGTCGTCCTCGGCAGTCCGGCGGAGACCACCGTGCACCTGACCGACGCCGGCACGCAGTCGCTGAAGGTGTCGTTCGAGCGCGACCGCTACGCGGCCGCGGAAGGTGGCACGGCGGTGGTGGTGGCGCACCTCGACCAGACGCCGGACCGCACCGTGCAGGTGGCGTTGACGGTGACGCGGGGGGAAGGCGTGACCAGCGGCGACTACTCGGGCATACCGGCGACCATCAGCTTCGCGGCGGCGGGCGCCACGCGGCGGAGCTTCACGGTGCGCGCGGTCGCCGACGAGCTGGACGAGGGCATCGAGTCGTTGCGGCTCGGCCTCTCGATGCTGCCGGCGGGAGTGTCGCCGGGGTCCCATCCGGCGGCGACGGTGTACCTGACGGACACGGACACGCCCCCGGTGCGCGTGTCGTTCGAGCAGGACAGCTACACCGCGCGCTTCGGCGGGCCGAACGCCGTGGTGGCTGTCGTGCTCGATCGGGCGCCCGGCCGTACGGTATCGGTGCCGCTGACCGAGACGGCGCAGGGCCCGACGAAGTGGGCCACCCCCAGGTACCGCGGCGTGCCGGACAGCGTGACGTTCGGACCGAGCGAGCGGCGCAAGACGTTCACGGTCGCGGCCACCGGCAGCCGGTTCGACCGCGGCGACGGCGTGCTGGTGGGGTTCGGGACCCTGCCGCCGGCGGTGGAATCGCAACGGCACGAACAGACCGTCGTGCACCTGGTTGGTCGCACCGCCCAGTTGAGGTCCGTGCGCTTCGAACGCGACAGCTATACGGCGCGTGAGGGCGGGCCGAACGCCGTGGTGGCGGTGCTGCTGAATCCGGCGTCGTCGCTGCCCGTGGACGTAAGGTTGACCCGGACCGAGCAGGGTGCGGCTCCGGCCGACTACAGCGGCATTCCGGACACGGTCCGGTTCACCGGCGGCGCCGGCCGGGTGCAGTTCACGGTAACCGCAACACCGGACACCGTCGCCGAGGGCGACGAGGCGGTGCACCTGGAGTTCGTGTCGCCGCCGGCAGGGGTATCGCGCGGCTCCCCGCCGGACACCATCGTCCACTTCACCGACGCGGACACGACATTGGTCCAGGTGCGCTTCGCGCGCTACAGCTACACGGCGGTCGAGGGCGGCGACGGGGTCGAGGTGGCGGCATTGCTCGACCAGGCGCCGGGGCGGACGGTGACGGTGCCGCTGACCACCGACCATCACGAACGCACCGGCGCCGACGACTACCGGGGGGTGCCGGACTCCGTTACCTTCGGCACCGGCGATACCCGTGCGACGTTCACGGTGACTGCCATCGCGGACAGCAGTCACGAGACCGGCGAGTGGGTGCGCATCGGGTTCGGGAGAATGCCCGGCGGCGTGACCCGCGGAACCCCGCCGCGCACCCTCGTCCACCTGACCGACACCACGCCGCCGGCCGTGCAGGTGTCGGTGGCGGACACCACCGTCGAGGAGGGCGACGCGGCGCCGTTCACGGTGAGCCTGTCGCAGGCGGTGCCGGCCGCCGGCGTTACCGTACGGCTGCGCACGGCGCCGGCGGCGGCAGACTCGGCCACCGCGGGGACCGACTACGAGGAGGCGACCACGGCGGCGACCATCGCCCCCGGGGCGACTGCGTTGACGATTTCGGTCATGACGACCGAGGATTCGCTGCTGGAGCCGAGCGAGACCTTCTCCGTCGCCCTGCAGGACGGCGTCCTGCCGCCCGGCGTATCCCTGAGCACGACCGACGCCGAGGCCACCGCCACGATTACCGACGACGACGTGGCGGCGGCGACCGTCACCGGCCCCGATCCGCCCACCGTGGCGGAGGGGGGCGCGGCCGTGTTCACGGTGACGCTGAGCGGAGGCACGGCCGCGGCCGACGTGGAGGTGACCTACGAGACCGGGGGCACGGCCACCCGCGGCGATGACTACACCTCCCCGTACACCGGCGCGAACGGGACGCTGACGATCGCGATCGGAGCGACAACCGCGGCGCTGACCGTGACGACGCAAACCGACACGATCCTCGATCCGGGCGAGACGCTGGCGGTGGCGCTCACCGGCGCGGAGACAGCGGTAGGCGCGGCGAGCGTGGGCGACCCCGGCCGGGCGGAGGTAAGGATCACCGATCCGAACGAGGTGACGGTGGGTGTGAGCGCGGCGGACGATGCGGCCACCGAGGGCGAGCCGGTGAAATTCGAGGTGAGCCTGTCGCACCAGGTGGCGGCCGAGGTGAGCCTGGTGTGGAAAACGGAAACGCGCGAGGGCGATACGGCGACGGTCGGGACCGACTACGCGGCGGTGAGCGAGACGGCGCTGACGTTCGCGGCGGGGACGACGGAATTGACGCAAACGGTGTCGGTGGCGACCACGGACGATGCGCTGCTGGAAGCGGACGAGACGTTCACGGTGGTGCTCGGCGAGATGGCGAGCGGATTGCCGTCCGGGGTGGTGCTGGACACGGACGCTAGCGAGGCGCAGGGGACGGTCGCGGACAACGACACCGTCGCGGCGGCGATCGCCGCCGTTGCGACCGAGGTGGCGGAGGGCGCCGACGCCGCGTTCACGGTGAGCCTGACCGGCGCCACCACCACGGGCGCGGTGGCGGTGACCTACCAGACCGGCGGCACCGCGACTTCGGGGGACGACTACACGGCGCCCGGCGGGACGCTGACAGTCGCCGCGGCGGCGGCCTCCGCCTCGCTGACCGTCACGACTCTTGCGGACACGATTTTCGATCCCGGCGAGACCCTGAAGGTCACGCTCACCGGGGCGGCGACGACCGGAACGGCGAACGTCGCCGATCCGCCCGGCGACAGCGCGCAGGTCACGATCACCGACGACGACGAGGTGACCGTGAGCGTCAGCGCTCCGGACGACGCGGTCACCGAGGGCACCGCGGCGGAGTTCGACGTGAGCCTGTCGCAGCAGGTGGCGGCCGCGGTGACCGTGAACTGGGCCACCACCACGGCGACCGGCGACACCGCCACCGCCGCCACCGACTACGCCACCCAGGCCGCCACCACGCTGACCTTTGCCGCGGGCACCGACGACCTGACGCAGGCCGTGTCCGTGGCGACCACCGACGACACGGCGCGCGAGGATGGCGAGACGTTCACCGTAGTGCTGACCGAGACCGCGGGCGGTCTGCCGGACGGCGTGGACTTGCACGAAGACGACTACCAGGCGCAGGCCACCATCGCGGACAATGACCCGGTGACCGCGAGCATCGCCGCCGACGCGAAGACCGTCGCGGAGGGGAGCGCGGCCGCGTTCACGGTCACGCTGAGCGGCGACATGGCGCCGGCGGCGGTGACGGTGACCTACCAGACCGGCGGCACCGCGACCTCGGGCGCCGACTACACCGCGCCGTACGGCGGCGACAGCGGCACGCTGACCATCGCCGCCGGGGACACGACCGGCGCACTGACCGTGACGACGCTGACCGACACCATTCTCGATCGGAACGAGACGCTGACGCTGACGCTGACCGGGGCGAGCACCACGGTGGGCGCGGCGAACGTCGCCGCTGCGCCCGGCAACAGCGCGCAGGTCACGATCACCGACGACGACACGGCGACCGTGAGCGTCAGCGCGCCGGACGACGAAGTGGACGAGGGCGACGCGGCGGAGTTCGAGGTGAGCCTGTCGCAGCAGGTGGCGGCCGCGGTGACCGTGAACTGGGCCACCACCACCGCGACCGGCGACACCGCCACCGCCGGCACCGACTACGCCACCGCGGCGGCCACCACGCTGACCTTCGCCGCGGGCACCGACGACCTGACGCAGACCGTGTCCGTGGCAACCACCGAGGACACCCTGCTCGAGGCCGCCGAGACCTTCACCGTGGTGCTCACCGCGACCGCCGGCGGCCTGCCGGACGGCGTGCAACTGCACGCCGTCAACGACGAAGCGAAGGCCACCATCGCCGACGACGACACCGCGACCGCGAGCATCGCCGCCGCCGCGAAGACCGTCGCGGAGGGAGGCGCCGCCGCGTTCACGATCACGCTGAGCGATGCGACGACCTCGGCCGCGGCGGTGATCACCTACGGCACCGGCGGCACCGCGACCGCCGGGACCGATTACACGGCGCCGAGCGGGTCGCTGACGCTTACCGCCGGGGCGAGCACCGCCCCGCTGAGCATCGCCACCGCCGACGACGCGATTCTCGATCCCGGCGAGACCCTGCAGGTCACGCTCACCGGGGCAAGCACCACGGTGGGCGCGGCGCGCGTGGCCGCTTCGCCCGGCGACCGCGCGCAGGTGACGATCACCGACGGC
Source organism: Spirochaetia bacterium (assembly GCA_965208575.1). Taxonomy (GTDB): domain Bacteria; phylum Spirochaetota; class Spirochaetia; order SZUA-6; family Bin103; genus Bin103. Next base: position 1,113,577 of record CBDBOV010000006.1, read on the forward strand.
GACAAGGTGACCGTGAGGGTCAGCGCGCCCGACGACGAAGTGGACGAGGGCGACGCGGCGGAGTTCGAGGTGAGCCTGTCGCAGCAGGTGGCGGCCGCGGTGACCGTGAACTGGGCCACCACCACGGCGACCGGCGACACCGCCACCGCCGGCACCGACTACGCCACCGCGGCGGCCACCACGCTGACCTTTGCCGCGGGCACCGACGACCTGACGCAGACCGTGTCCGTGGCGACCACCGAGGACACCCTGCTCGAGGCCGACGAGACCTTCACCGTGGTGCTCACCGCAACCGCCGGCGGCCTGCCGGACGGCGTGCAACTGCACGCCGACAACGACGAAGCGCAGGCCACCATCGCCGACGACGACACCGCGACCGCGAGCATCGCCGCCGTCGCGAAGACCGTCGCGGAGGGAGGCGCCGCCGCGTTCACGGTCACGCTGAGCGGCGCCACCACCACGGCCGCGGCGGTGATCACCTACGGCACCGGCGGCACCGCGACCTCGGGGGACGACTATACGGCGCCGAGCGGGTCGCTGACGCTCACCGCCGGGGCGAGCACCGCCACGCTGAGCATCGCCACCGCCGACGACGCGATTCTCGATCCCGGCGAGACCCTGAAGGTCACGCTCACCGGGGCGGCGACGACCGGAACGGCGAACGTCGCCGATCCGCCCGGCGACAGCGCGCAGGTCACGATCACCGACGACGACGAGGTGACCGTGAGCGTCAGCGCTCCGGACGACGCGGTCACCGAGGGCACGGCGGCGGAGTTCGAGGTGAGCCTGTCGCAGCAGGTGGCGGCCGCGGTGACCGTGAACTGGGCCACCACCACGGCGACCGGCGACACCGCCACCGCCGCCACCGACTACACCCCCCAGGCGGCCACCACGCTGACCTTTGCCGCGGGCACCGACGACCTGACGCAGACCGTGTCCGTGGCGACCACCGACGACACGGCGCGCGAGGATGGCGAGACGTTCACGGTGGTGCTGACCGCGACCGCGGGCGGCCTGCCGGACGGCGTGCAACTGCACGCCGACAACGACGAAGCGCAGGCCACCATCGCGGACAATGACCCGGTGACCGCGAGCATCGCCGCCGACGCGAAGACCGTCGCGGAGGGGAGCGCGGCCGCGTTCACGGTCACGCTGAGCGGCGACATGGCGCCGGCGGCGGTGACGGTGACCTACCAGACCGGCGGCACCGCGACCTCGGGCGCCGACTACACCGCGCCGTACGGCGGCGACAGCGGCACGCTGACCATTGCCGCCGGGGACACGACCGGCGCACTGACCGTGACGACGCTGACCGACACCATTCTCGATCGGAACGAGACGCTGTCGCTGACGCTGACCGGGGCGAGCACCACGGTGGGCGCGGCGAACGTCGCCGCTGCGCCCGGCAACAGCGCGCAGGTCACGATCACCGACGGCGCCGACGTGACCGTGAGCGTCAGCGCGCCGGACGACGAAGTGGACGAGGGCGACGCGGCGGAGTTCGAGGTGAGCCTGTCGCAGCAGGTGGCGGCCGCGGTGACCGTGAACTGGGCCACCACCACCGCGACCGGCGACACCGCCACCGCCGCCACCGACTACGCCACCCAGGCCGCCACCACGCTGACCTTCGCCGCGGGCACCGACGACCTGACGCAGACCGTGTCCGTGGCGACCACCGAGGACACCCTGCTCGAGGCCGACGAGACCTTCACCGTGGTGCTCACCGCGACCGCCGGCGGCCTGCCGGACGGCGTGCAACTGCACGCCGTCAACGACGAAGCGCAGGCCACCATCGCCGACGACGACACCGCGACCGCGAGCATCGCCGCCGCCGCGAAGACCGTCGCGGAGGGAGGCGCCGCCGCGTTCACGATCACGCTGAACGATGCGACGACCTCGGCCGCGGCGGTGATCACCTACGGCACCGGCGGCACCGCGACCTCGGGGGACGACTACACCGCGCCGAGCGGGTCGCTGACGCTCACCGCCGGGGCGAGCACCGCCACGCTGAGCATCGCCACCGCCGACGACGCGATTCTCGATCCCGACGAGACCCTGCAGGTCACGCTCACCGGGGCGAGCACCACGGCGGGCGCGGCGCGCGTGGCCGCTGCGCCCGGCAACCGCGCGCAGGTGACGATCACCGACGACGACACGGTGACCGTGAGGGTCAGCGCGCCCGACGACGAAGTGGACGAGGGCGACGCGGCGGAGTTCGAGGTGAGCCTGTCGCAGCAGGTGGCGGCCGCGGTGACCGTGAACTGGGCCACCACCACCGCGACCGGCGACACCGCCACCGCCGCCACCGACTACGCCACCCAGGCGGCCACCACGCTGACCTTCGCCGCGGGCACCGACGACCTGACGCAGACCGTGTCCGTGGCAACCACCGAGGACACCCTGCTCGAGGCCGCCGAGACCTTCACCGTGGTGCTCACCGCGACCGCCGGCGGCCTGCCGGACGGCGTGCAACTGCACGCCGTCAACGACGAAGCGAAGGCCACCATCGCCGACGACGACACCGCGACCGCGAGCATCGCCGCCGCCGCGAAGACCGTCGCGGAGGGAGGCGCCGCCGCGTTCACGATCACGCTGAACGATGCGACGACCTCGGCCGCGGCGGTGATCACCTACGGCACCGGCGGCACCGCGACCTCGGGGACCGACTACACGGCGCCGAGCGGGTCGCTGACGCTCACCGCCGGGGCGAGCACCGCCCCGCTGAGCATCGCCACCGCCGACGACGCGATTCTCGATCCCGGCGAGACCCTGCAGGTCACGCTCACCGGGGCGAGCACCACGGTGGGCGCGGCGCGCGTGGCCGCTTCGCCCGGCGACCGCGCGCAGGTGACGATCACCGACGGCGACACGGTGACCGTGAGGGTCAGCGCGCCCGACGACGAAGTGGACGAGGGCGACGCGGCGGAGTTCGAGGTGAGCCTGTCGCAGCAGGTGGCGGCCGCGGTGACCGTGAACTGGGCCACCACCACGGCGACCGGCGACACCGCCACCGCCGGCACCGACTACGCCACCGCGGCGGCCACCACGCTGACCTTTGCCGCGGGCACCGACGACCTGACGCAGACCGTGTCCGTGGCGACCACCGAGGACACCCTGCTCGAGGCCGACGAGACCTTCACCGTGGTGCTCACCGAGCCGGCGGGCGGGTTCCCCGACGGGGTGGAGCTGCACGCCGTCAACGACGAAGCGCAGGCCACCATCGCCGACGACGACACCGCGACCGCGAGCATCGCCGCCGACGACGCGAAGGTGGACGAGGGCGACGATGCGGTGTTCACGATTACCCTGAGCGGCGCTACCACCACCGCGGCGGCGGCGGTGACCTACCAGACCGGCGGCACCGCGACCTCGGGGGACGACTATACGGCGCCGAGCGGGTCGCTGACGCTCACCGCCGGGGCGAGCACCGGTGCGCTGAGCATCGCCATCGCCGACGACGCGATTCTCGATCCCGGCGAGACCCTGCAGGTAACGCTCACCGGGGCGAGCACCACGGCGGGCGCGGCGAACGTCGCCGCTGCGCCCGGCGACAGCGCGCAGGTCACGATCACCGACGACGACACGGTGACCGTGAGCGTCAGCGCGCCCGACGACGAAGTGGACGAGGGCGACGCGGCGGAGTTCGAGGTGAGCCTGTCGCAGCAGGTGGCGGCCGCGGTGACCGTGAACTGGGCCACCACCACCGCGACCGGCGACACCGCCACCGCCGCCACCGACTACGCCACCGCGGCGGCCACCACGCTGACCTTTGCCGCGGGCACCGACGACCTGACGCAGACCGTGTCCGTGGCAACCACCGAGGACACCCTGCTCGAGGCCGACGAGACCTTCACCGTGGTGCTCACCGCAACCGCCGGCGGCCTGCCGGACGGCGTGCAACTGCACGCCGTCAACGACGAAGCGAAGGCCACCATCGCCGACGACGACACCGCGACCGCGAGCATCGCCGCCGCCGCGAAGACCGTCGCGGAGGGAGGCGCCGCCGCGTTCACGGTCACGCTGAGCGGCGCCACCACCACGGCCGCGGCGGTGATCACCTACGGCACCGGCGGCACCGCGACCTCCGGGACCGACTACACGGCGCCGAGCGGGTCGCTGACGCTCACCGCCGGGGCGAGCACCGCCACGCTGAGCATCGCCACCGTGGACGATACGGTCGCCGACCCGGGCGAGACGCTTTCGGTGACCCTTGCCGCCGCGAATACGACGGCGGGCCGGGCCGCCGTGGCCGACCCGCCCGACAACCGCGCGCAGGTCACGATCACCGACGACGACACGGTGACGGTGAGCGTGAGCGCGCCGGACGACGCGGTGAACGAGGGCGACGACGCGACGTTCAAGGTGAGCCTGGCGCAGACGTTCGCGGCGGCGGTGACCGTGAATTGGGCGACCACCACCGCGACCGGCGACACCGCCACCGCCGGCACCGACTACACCGCCCACGCCGCGACCGCGCTGACCTTCGCGGCCGGCACCACCGACCTGACGCGGACGGTGACCGTGGCGACCACCGAGGACACGCTGCTGGAGGCCGACGAGACCTTCACCGTGGTGCTCACCGAGCCGGCGGGCGGGTTCCCCGACGGGGTGGAGCTGCACGCCGCCGCCGACGAAGCGCAGGCCACCATCGCCGACGACGACACCGCGACCGCGAGCATCGGCGCCGCCGCGGAGACGGTGGCCGAGGGGGACGACGCGGCGTTCACGATAACCCTGAGCGGCGCTACCACCACCGCGCCGGCGGTGGTGACCTACCAGACCGGCGGCACCGCGACCTCCGGGACCGACTACACCGCACCCTACTCCGGGTCGAACGGCATGCTGACGATCGCCACCGGGGCGGCCACCGGCGCGCTCACCATCGCGACGCTGACCGACTCGATTCTCGATCCCGGCGAGACCCTGCAGGTAACGCTCACCGGGGCGAGCACCACGGCGGGCGCGGCAAGCGTCGCCAACCCGCCCGGCGACAGCGCGCAGGTCACGCTCGCCGACGACGACGCGGTGACGGTAAGCGTGACCGCGCCCGACGCGGCGGTGGACGAGGGCGACCCGGCGCAGTTCGCGGTACGTCTGTCGCAGCAGGTGGCGGCAGCCGTGGCGGTGAACTGGGCGACGAAGACGGCGGCCGGCGACACCGCCACCGCGAACACCGACTACACCGCGCAGGCGGCGACCGCGCTGACGTTCGCGGCCGGCACCACCGACCTGACGCGGAACGTGACCGTGGCGACTACCGAGGACACGCTGCTGGAGGCCGCCGAGACCTTCACCGTGGTGCTCACCGCAACCGCAAGCGGCCTGCCGGACAGCGTGCAACTGCACGCCGACAACGACCAAGCGCAGGCCACCATCGCCGACGACGACACCGCGACCGCGAGCATCGCCGCCGCCGCGGCGACGGTGGCCGAGGGCGACGACGCGGTGTTCACGATAACCCTGAGCGGCGCTACCACCACCGCGGCGGCGGCGGTGACCTACCAGACCGGCGGCACCGCGACCGCCGGGACCGACTACACGGTGCCGACCGGGTCGCTGACGCTCACCGCCGGGGCGGCCACCGCTACCCTGAGCATCGCGACGCTGACCGATCCGATTCTCGATCCCGGCGAGATGCTGTCGGTGACGCTCACCGGGGCGGCGACCGCGGGCACGGCCACCGTGGCCGATCCGCCCGGCAACAGCGCAGCAGTGACCATCACCGACAACGACCGCGTGATGGTGAGCGTGAGCGCGCCGGACGACGCGGTGACCGAGGGCGACCCGGCGGCGTTCGCGGTGCGCCTGTCGCGACCGGTGGCAGCGCCTGTGACCGTGAACTGGGCGACGGGAGCGGACCCGAGCGATTCGGCGACGCCCGGCGAAGACTACACGCAGCACGCGGCAACGGCGCTGACGTTCGCGGCCGGCACGGCCACGCTGACGCAGACGGTGACGGTGGCGACCGACGACGACGATCTGCTGGAGCCGGACGAGACGTTTTCCGTGTTGTTGACCGATCCGGCCGACGCCGGCGTGCAACCCGCGGCGGAGAGCGGCCTGCCGCCCGGAGTGGAACTGCACCCGGACCACAGCAAGGCGGTGGCGACCATCGCGGACAACGACGCGGTAACCGCGACCGTGGCCGCCGCGGCGCCGACCGTGATGGAGGGCGGCGACGCCACGTTCACGGTCAGCCTCGGCGGCGCCGCGCCGCGGGCGCCGGTGACCGTCGAGTACCAGGCCGGCGGCACGGCCACGCCGGGGGAGGACTTCACCCCCCCGTACGCAGATACCGGCGGCACGCTGACCATCGCGCAGCCGGCCACCAGCGTCGACGTCGTCGTCACCACGCTCGCCGACGACGTGTTCGACGGTGGCGAGACGCTGGCGCTGACCCTGACCGGCGCGGCCACCGGCGTCGGCGTGGCGCGCGTGGCCGCGCCGGACAGCGCCACGGTCACCATCACCGACGACGAAACGGTTACGGCGACCATCACCGCCAACGCGGCCACGGTGGCGGAGGGCGGCGTCGCCGGCTTCACCGTACACCTGAGCGGCAGCGTTACCGGCGTACCGGTGACGCTCGGCTGGCACACCGCCGCCAGCTCGGCGACCGCGGGCACCGACTACCGGCTCACGCCGCCCGCGGCGGGAACGCGCGGAACGGTGACCATCGCTGCCGGCGACACGACCGGTGCGATCGCCATCGCCACCCTGGAGGACGGCATCCTCGATCCCGGCGAGACGCTGACGGTCACTCTGGACGCTGCCTCGACCACCCCCGGCGTGGCCATCGGCTCGCCCCGCGGCGCCTCGACCGTTATCGCCGACACCGGCAGCGCGACGGTGGACATCGCCGGTCCCGAACCGGTCACCGAGGGCGACCCGGCGGTGTTCACCGTGACCCTGTCGTTCCCGGTGGCGGCGCCGGTCACCGTGCTCTGCTCGACGCGCGACGGGACCGCGACCGCCGGCAGCGACTACCTGCCGCTGGCGGAGACGCTGACGTTCCCGCCCACGGAAACCAGCCTGACGGTCACCGTGACCACCCTCGGCGACTACCTGCTGGAGGGGGAGGAACACTTCGACGCGCTCCTCTCCGCCCCCGCCGGCCTGCCGGCCGGGGTATCGATCGGCACGCCGGCGGCGACGGTCGTGCTGCTGGACGTGATCGTGCCGGTGGAGGTGTCGTTCGAACGGGAACGCTACGCCGCGCACGAAGGCGGCGCGGACGCCGTCGTGGCCGTGCTGCTCGACCAGGCGCCGGGGCGGCCGGTGCGTGTGCCGCTGACCACCGCCGGGCGCGGCGGCGCGACCGGCGACGACTACACCGGGGTGCCGGCGGCGGTGACCTTCGGCGAGCATGAGACGCTGCGCACCTTCACCGTGACGGCGGTCGACGACAGCGTGGTGGACCCGGGCGAGTCGGTACTGATCGGCTTCGGGGCGCTGCCGCCGGCGGTGAACGCCGGCACGCCTCGGGAAACCGTCGTCGACCTGGTCGACGACGACGAAGCACGCGAGGAAGTGCTGGAAGAGACCCTGGCGACGTTCGGCCGCGGCATCCTGGGGAGCACCGCCCGGCTCTGGACCCACAACCCGCCCTGCGCCCTGGCCGCAACCGCCGCCATCGGCGGCCACGAGATCCGCCTCACCCCCGACGACCTCAACGCACCCGGCGAACTGCACGCTCCGATCGCCGCCGACGACGAACCTCGGGCCATGAGCGTCGACGACCTGCTGCGCGACAGCGCCTTCGCCACGTCGCCGCAGCGCGGCTCGCGCCCCGCCGACCCGTGCTGGACGCTGTGGGGCCGCGGCGACGTTCAGGCGTTCCGCTCCGGCGACCCCGGCGACGACACCTACCATGAAGGAACCCTCAAGGCGGCGTGGCTGGGCGCCGACGTGGCGCTGCACGACACGCCCGTGCTGGTCGGTTTCGCCGTGTCGCGCAACGTCGGCAGCGCGCACTACGCCTACGCCTACGACGACGGCATCCGACAGCTCAGAGAAGGAACGCTGGACATCGGCACCACCGCCGTGCATGCCTATCTGCGCCGCCCGGTGACCGCCGACCACGCCGGCTACTGGGGCATCGCGGGCTTCGGCGGCGGCACGGCGGCCGACACGCCCGCCGGCCGGCGCGCGGAGGCCAGCGACCTCACCCTGCTCATGGGCGCGGTCGGGCTGCGCGGCGTGCTGGCGTCGACGACGGCACCGCTGCCGGCCGCGGCCGGCGCCGCGCCGGACACGGCGGGCGGGCTCCGGCGCGGCGAGCTGGCGCTGTACGCCGACCTGGGCGCCCTGGTCCTCACCACCGGTAGCGGCGAGCGGGCCATCGACGGCCTGCACGTCCCGGTGGCGCGGGTGCGCGCCGGCACCGAGATCTCGGAGACCAGGCCCGCCGGCAGCGCCGGCGCGCTGACCGCCTCGCTGGAGTTGTGGGGCGGGTGGGACGGCGGCGCCGGAGCTCGCGGCTCGGGGCTCGGATCGTCACTGGCGCTGCGCTACGCCGGGGCACGCTTCTCGGCGGAAGCGCGCGGCCAGGTGCTGCTGGCCTCCCACTACCTGGAGTACGGCGCCGGTCTCACCGGCCGCTACGGTCCGCGGCAGGACGGCAGCGGCCTGTCGCTGTCGTTGTCGCCGAGCTGGGGCTCGTCCACCGGCGCTCCGTACGACGTTTGGCCGGATGACCTGCTCGCCTCCACCGCCGTCACCACCGGCGCGGCGCTGGCCGCCGGCGTCGGCTACGGCCTCTCCGTTCCCGGCGGCATCGTGACCCCGTTCGCCGAGGCAACCCTGAGCGCCGACGCCACCCGCGTGCGGGTCGGCGCCCGCTGGAACCTGCTTGCCACCGGTTCCGCCGGCAGCCTCGACCTGGAACTCGCCGGCGAACGCCGCACCCGCTCCGGCGCCGCCCCCGAACACGCGCTCCACGTCGAAATCGGTCTCACCTACTGAAACCGCGACCGCGCGCGATTCGAACGCTGCCGGCGGCGGTCATCCAGGGGCGGCCTCAGGTGGGCGCCGGTGCGGGCCGGGAATGCGCCGCACGTGCCGGATGCGACCGCGCCGGCTGCGGTCAGTCGAAGAAGCCCTTGGGTTGGGCGGCGGCCTCCACGGCGGCGGCCTGCTCGGCCATCCAGGCGTCGTAGCCGGCCTGGTCGTGCACGGTAAAGAAGCCGCGCATCCGGTAGTGGCCGAGTCCGCAGAGCTGGGCGCACGCTATCTCCCACTCGCCGGTGGCGGTGGCGGTGAAGCTGAGCGGTATGGTCATGCCGGGGATGGCGTCCTGCTTGACGCGCATCTCCGGCAGATAGAAGCTGTGCACCACGTCGAAGGCGGACAGTTCGATGCGAATCGGCGTGTCGACCGGGATGTGGAGCTGGTTCACCGTGACGATGTCGTCCTTGGCCATGACGTCGTCGCGGTCCACGCCCACGGGGTTGTTCTCGGCATCGACCAGGTCGACGCTGGTGGCGCCGAACACGCCGTCGGCGCCGGGATAGTGGATGTTCCAGGCGAACTGCTGGCCCACCACGCGGATGGTGAGCGCCTCCTCGGCGGGCACCGGATTGGCGATGACGCGCGCCCACACCGGTACCGAGAGGCCGAACAGCAGCGCGATCTCGATCACCGCCACCGCGCCTTCGACGTAGCGGGAAAAGTGGCTGTGCGTGCCCTCGTAGTTGGCCTTGGGATTGCGCCGCTTGCGGAACCGCACCAGGATGAAGAAGAAGAAGATTCCCCAGCCGACGAACAGCACCAGCATCAGCAGGTGCACCCACCCGATCAGGCCGTCGACCTGGCCGGCGTGGGTGGACGCCGCCTGCGGCATCCACATGGAACGGGCAAACTCTATCACTTAGGTGGCCTCCGGAGAGTGCGCCGCCAGCCGGCGGATACGCCGCCGCGCGGCGAGCAGAAACGCGCCAAAGCCGGCGAACACCAGCGCCACCATGCCGAGCAGCAGCAGGATGCCCGCCTGCAGGCCCTGCACCGCCTCCTCCTGCGCGGCACCGAAGCACACCGCGCACGCGGCGGCGGTGTCGGGGATGATCGCACCGAGCAGCAGCAACCCGGCGGCGCACTGCATGACCGGCAGGCCGCGGCGCGAACGGGAAGCAGCCCGTGGTGGAACCCGGCGCCGCACCGAGAGCGGCGCGGCGCACGGCCGGCAAGGCGCGCTGAACGAGCGGACTCGCGCCATCTAGCCGGCGTCCTTTACCGCGGCAACCGCGGCCAGCACGCGCCGCTCCACCAGCAACAGCACCAGCAGCGCCAGCGCCGCGCCGCAGCCGCCGGCCACCGCCAGCACCGGGTTGCGGTTGGCGAACCAGGTGAAGCACCAGATGGAGAAGAACGCCAGGCCGGCACTGGCGCAGGAGATGAACACGACGTGGATCACCTTGAGCGACATCAGTGGTGCTCCTCCAGCGCCGGCGCCTCCAGGATCGCCCGCTCGCTGGCGAAGGTATCGAAGTAGCCGAACATGAACAGCGCGATCATGACGATGAAGAAGATCGCCGAGAAGATCAGCACCTTGAAGATGAACGGGAACTTGTCGTGGAACAGGTGCATGAAGATGCCCGCCACCAGGGTGCCCTTGACGCTTGCCACCACCAGGGCCACGGCAATGCCGGCCCCCACCGGCAGGTGCAGCCGGCTCACCGCGACGGTCACCACGGTCAGCACCATCAGCGAAATGAACACGATGAAGTAGACCCGCACCTGCTGCTGCAGGTGCTCGACGGAATGCTCAGCGCTCATCGGCAACTCCCACGGACAACGCCATCGGTCATAACAGGTACAGCACCGGGAACAGGAAGATCCACACCAGGTCGACGAAGTGCCAGTACAGGCCGGCGATCTCGATCCGGTTGATCATCTTGTCGTGGTTTTCCTCGTAGATCGCGCGCGCCGAGAACAGGTGATACACGTTGACCACCACGCCGAGCAGAATGTGCAGGCCGTGCACGCCGGTCAGCGTGAAGTAGATGGCGAGGAAGGTGCTGGTCGACGGGTAGCGGTCGTGGGCGAACTCCTCGCCGTACTCGAAACCCTTGATCACCAGGAACGCCAGCGCCAGCAGGATGGTGGCCGCGAAGTAGATCTGGAACTTCGAAAAGCGCCCCAGCTTCAGGGAGGCCCACGCCATCACCATGGTGAGCGACGAGGAGATCAGGATCACGGTGTTGATGGTGGCCAGCGGAACGTTGAGGAGGTCCGCCCCGTACGGCCAGGCGCCCGCCACCCCGCCGGCGCCGATGCGCAGCAGGATGTAGGTGGAGAAGAACGCCCCGAAGAACAGCACCTCGGAGGCCAGGAACAGCCAGATGCCGAGCTTGGCGTTGTAGACCCCGGTTACCGGGTGGTTTTCGTTGTCGTAGGGTATGAGCATGCGCCGCTAGATTCTCTTCAGGTGCTGGGGCGAGAAGTCGCGCTTCGACCTCGGCACGCTGTACTCGTACGCTCCGCGGTACACGGTGATCGGCTGTGCGAAATTGCCGTGCCCGAGCGGCGGCGACGTGGTGGCCCACTCCAGGGTGGTGCCCTGCCACGGGTTGTCCTTTACCTTCTCGCCGTTCTTGAGGCTGACGAAGAAGTTGACGATGAAGAACACCTGCGCCAGCGCCAGCCCCCAGGAGGAGAAGGTGATGAGCTGGTTGATCCACAGGTAGTCCTGGGCGTGCGCGTAGGTGGCGCCGCCGTCGTACAGGCGCCGCGACACGCCGGCCATGCCGAGCACGAACATCGGCATGAACGTGCCGATCATGAACACCAGCGATGGCCAGAAGTGCCAGCGCCCCAGGGTGTCGTTCATGCGCCGCCCGGTCACCTTGGGATACCAGTAGTAGATGCCGGCGAACAGCGCCAGCAGCGTTCCCGGCGCCACCACGAAGTGAAAGTGGCCGATCACGTAGTAGGTGTCGTGCAGGTGGATGTCCGCCACCGACAGCCCGAGCGGCAGGCCGGTGAGCCCGCCGATGCCGAACATCGGAATGAACGCCAGCGCGAACAGCATCGGCGTGGTGAAGCGGATCGATCCGCCCCACAACGACAGGATCATCACCGTCAGGATGATGATCGACGGCACCGAGATGATCATGGTGGTGAGCTGGAAGAAGGTGCTGATCGCGGTGCCCATGCCGGTCAGGAACATGTGGTGCGCCCACACGACGAAGCTCATGAAGCCGAGAAAGATCACCGAGTACACCAGCGCCTTGTAGCCGTACAGCGGCTTGCGCGAGTTGTTGGCCAGAACCTCGCACACGATGCCCATGGCCGGCAGGATGAGCACGTACACCTCCGGGTGGGCAAGGAACCAGAACAGGTGCTGCCACAGCAGCGCATTGCCGCCGCCGCTGCCGGTGTACGCCTCGCCGCTGATCACCAGGCCGGAGGGCATGAAGAAGCTGGTGCCGGCGACGCGGTCGAGAAGCTGCATGAAGCCGGCCACCTCCAGCGGCGGGAACGCCAGCACCAGCAGCAGGCTGGTCACGAACTGCGCCCAGATGAAGAACGGCAGCCGCATGAACTTCAGCCCCGGCGCGCGCAACTGCACGATGGTGGTGATGATGTTGATCGAGCCGAGCAGCGAGGAGTTGATCAGGAACACCATGCCCAGCAGCCACCAGGTCTGGCCGGCGGTCTCGATCACCGCCAGCGGCGGGTAGGAGGTCCAGCCACTCTTGGCGGCGCCGCCGGGGATGAAGAAGCTGACCAGCATGATCACGCCGCCGACGAAGTACAGCCAGTAGCTGGCGGCGTTGAGCTTCGGGAACGCCATGTCGGGGGCGCCCACCTGCAGCGGCACCAGGTAGTTGCCGAATGCGCCCACGGCCAGCGGCACCACGCCCAGGAACACCATGATGGTGCCGTGCATGGCGCCGAGCTGGTTGTAGAACTCCGGCAGCATGACCCCCTCGGGCATGCGGGTGACGCCGAACAGGCGTCCGATCACCGGCAGCGCCTGCTCCGGATAGGCGAGCTGCCAGCGCATCAGCAGAATGAAGCAGAAGCCCAGAAACAGGAACACCAGGGCGGTGATCCCGTACTGGATGCCGATCACCTTGTGATCTACGGAGAAGACGTACTTGCGGATGAAACTCTCGGGCGCGCCGTGGCCGTGATCGCCGTGGCCATGGCCGTGGTCGTGCCCGTCGGCGTGTGCGTGTCCGTTGTTGTGCACGTCAGTTCCCCCGTGCTAGCTTGACGGGACCTCCATCACGGCATCCACGGTGGCCTGCTCGCCGATGCCGACCGTAACGCTCACGGTCTGCGCCGGCAGCCGCTCGTGCCAGATCTCCACCTCGTAGGTGCCGGCCGGCAACCCGCTGATCGTGAACGTGCCGTCCTCGCCGGTAACCGCGAAATAGGGGTGGTCGAACACCGCCGCCCAGGCGTTCATCCAGGGGTGCACGTCGCACTTGATCGCGAACGGCGCCGGCTCCGCCTTGTCGAACACCTTTTCCAGCTCGGTGCGGAACTGCGGCATCGCCTCGTTGAACTCGGCGTTCACCTTGGAAAACGCATGCACGTTGTGCAGCGTGCCGTCCGGATTGAGAATCTTCAGCGTCTGTCCGACGCGCAGGCCGAACACGTGCGGCGCGTACTGGCAGCCGCCCTGGTCGAACTCGACCACCGCGTCGGGCGTGTCGTGATCCATGTCCGGCAGCGAGGCGCTCGTGATCTGCACCATCACGTTGGCAATGGCCTGCCCCTCGCCGAGCACCAGCACCTGGCGGCGCCGCGGATTCTCCTGGTTCTTCTCGTCGCAGATCGGATCGGCGGCCATGTCGAGCACCGCCATCTCCGGAGCGTCGCCATTGAAGGTCACGGTGCCGCTGATGGATGCGTTGTTGGTATCGGTTTCGGTCGCCGCCGCGGGCGCTTCGGCACTCGTCGATGCTCCGGACCCGGATGCGGAGGCGCCGCCGCCTTCGTCGTCGTCGCCGCAGCCGGCGAGCAGCAGTGCCAGCGCGAGGACCGGGAGGAACCGGAGATGGGAGGTGAACGAGAGTTTCGGCGCGGCGTAGCGCAGGAACCTGGTGCGCATGTTCGGTAGGGCCTCCTCGGGGGATGACGGGTCGGATATGCGGATCGGCGGACGCAATTGCCCTCCGATCCGGCGTCCTTCGGGTTGCGGCGCGCAAAGCAAGACCGGCTGCCCGAGTTCTGCAAGAAGCTACGTCAGCGCCCGGCGGACTGTCAACCGCAAGTGGCCCGCCCCGGCCCGCGTTGCGGCCTCCCTCGGGCAGCCGGCGGCGGCATCTTCGGCGTGCGGCGCGGGGCCGCACGCGACGGGCCGAAAACCGGCGCTACGGCTGCGGTTCACGGCGCGGGCGCTGCCGGTCGCGCCGGTCGCGCCGGTCGCGCCGTTTCTCGTAGCCCTCGGCCATGTGGTGGCGGAACGGCAGGATGCGGTCCGGGACCGGTACGCCGCGAAATTCGGCGCGGCACAGGTAGCACACCGCCATCATCGGCACGCCGCGATAGATCAGCAGGTCGACCAGCGCCAGCACCATCAGGCTGATCCCGTACGTGAACGGCACCAGGATCGCGCCCACCACCACGAGCCCGATGCCCAGTACGCGCGGAAACGCCTTCTGGCGGAAAAAGCGGCGGCAGCCGCAGATCGGACACTCCTCGAAGTCGGCGGCCGCCGTCACGTCGTAGCTGCGCCGGCAGGTGCCGCACGCCAACTCGCCGGCCTGCCCGCCGACGGCCAGCGGCGCGCCGCAGCCGTCGCACTCGGCGCGCACCTGCAGCCGTCCCTCGCCGCCGCCCGTGCCGCCCGCGCCGGAGCGGCGCGCCGCCGTCACAGCACCACCCCGTAGCGCAGCAGGAAGAACCGGTAGGAGAAGTCGCCGATGATCGCCGCCACCACCACCACGTACAGGATGCCGGTGGCGGCCTGCGTGGACTTGGCGCGCAGGGTGCGCTGCACCAGCACGTTGGCGGCGAGCGGAAACAGCACGCCGAAGAACACCGCCACCGCCACCAGGAAGCCGTCCAGGGTGGCCACGAACGCGTGCAGCGGCAGCGGATAGCCCTGGTACGGAACACCCGCGGTGGCCAGCGCCACCGCGTCCCACACCAGGCGCAGCGCCAGCAGCGCCGTGTACACGGTGACCGCGCGCGCCAGGATGGCGATCGGCAGCCGCTCCACGTTCAGGTACCAGTGGCCGAGCACCATGCAGTACAGCGCCATGCCCAGCGTGAGCCCGCCGAGCAGGGTCAGCGCGGCGGCCCCGGCCGGCGCGGCCGCCGGCGGCGTGCGCGCCACCGCCGCGGCCGCGGTCACCAGCGCGCCCAGCAGCGAGGGCAGCGCCACCAGCGGCAGGTTGGGCCGCGGGCGCTCCCATTGGCTCCAGGTCACCGCCAGCAGGCCCACCAGCCACACGCCGGCCAGCACCGGCAGCGCGGCCGGCGGCAGCCACGGCGCGCGGCCGGCGGCGGCCGGCGGCCCCGCGAACAGCAGCGCGAACAGCCCCAGGCTGAGCAGGAAGCAGGCGACGCCCAGGTTGAACCGGTAGAAGCCGCGGTCGATGGCGGCGCCGGCATTGGCCAGGAAGCACAGCGGGTACGCCATCGCAAAGGCCAGGAAGCCGCTCAGCGACAGTTCGGTCAGCACCCCGTGATGCGCCTCACAGCGACTTCACCGCGGCCTCGATCTGCCGCGTGGCGTCAATGTAGGAGGTGCCCGGCGGAAACGTGAGCGGCGCCCCGAAACGCACCGCAACCCGGGTCCGGAAACGGCGCCGGCGCGGTTCGCTGACCAGGTGCACGGGCACCACCGGGGTGTGCGACTCGACCGCCAGCATGCCGGTGCCGCTCTGGAACGGCAGCATCGGCCGCCCGACGCGCTGTTCGCCCTCCGGAAAGATCACCACGCTCCAGCCGGAGTCCATCAGCCGGCCCATGTGCTCCAGGCTGGCGCGAATCGCGTTCTCGCGCGACAGCGGAAACGCGTTGGCGACCAGCGCCGCGAAGATGCCGGTCAGCCGTTTGCCGAAGGTGATCTCCGCGGCCGCCGCGAACGACAGGTGGCGCCGCCACGCCGGCGGCGTGGCCTTGGCCAGCACCATGCTGTCGCCGCGCACCGCGTTGTGGTTGGCGGCGAACAGCAGCGGGCCGCCGGTGCCGGCGGGCAGGTGCTCCAGGCCGCTGGCCCGCACGCGGTAGCGGACGCTGAACAGGGGAAACACCACCACCCGGTGGAGCACCTCGCGCAGCAGCGAGAACCACACGCTCAGCGGCCAGGTGTAGAACGGCGGCAGCGCCGCCCTGGCCTGCGCCTGGGAGTCGAGCAACTTCTGCAGCTCCGCGAACGTGGTCTGCGAGCCCACCAGCGACTCGTCGATGTAGACGCCCATCTCCTGCTCGATGATCGACAGCATCTCCACCCGCTTCAGCGAGTCGAGGTCCAGGTCGCCGCCGACGGTGTGCTCCGGCAGCACCTGCTCCTGCGCCACGCCGCTCACCTCCGAGACCAGCCGCACCAGGCGCTCCCTGGGGTCGCCGGCGGCCGCGGCCGGCGCGCGCGGCCCGGCCGCGGGAGCGGCGCTCGGCAGTCCCGCGCTCAGGGCGTCGACCAGGACCGCCTTCTTCACCTTCAGCGTGTGGGTGCGCGGAAAGTCCGCCTCCGGCCACACGGTGTGGCCGCGGATCTGCTGATGCTCGGCCAGCGCGCGGTTCGCTTCGGCCACGATGTGCGGCGCCCGCGCGGGCTCCTCCAGCAGGAACACGGCGTGCACCTGGGTGTCCTGGCCCTGCTTCAGCCCCACCACCGTGGCGTCGGTCACCGCCGGGATGCGATGCAATACCGCCTCGATGTCCTCCGGAAACACGTTCTGGCCGTTGGCGAGCACGATCATCTCCTTGACCCGCCCGCGAATGTGCAGGTGCCCGGCATCGTCGATGTACCCGATGTCGCCGGTCCGGTACCAGTCGCCGTCGAACGCGGCGGCGGTCTGCTCCGGCGCCTGCCAGTAGCCGGGGGTTATGTTGGGGCCGCGCACCTGGATCTCGCCGCCGGCGGCGATGCGCACGTCGACGCCGGGCACCGGCGGGCCGACCGAGTCGAAGCGCGCCTCGGTCAGCGAGTGGCAACTGATCACCGGCGACGCCTCGGTGGCGCCGTAGCCCTGCAGCACGCTGACCCCGAGCAGGTGCCACTTCTCGCCGAGCGCCTGGTCGAGCGCCGCGCCGCCGGAGACCACGATGCGCAGGTGGCCGCCGAAGCGCGCGTGCACCTGGCGAAACAGCAGCCGGCGCAGCGCCACCGGCAGCCGGCGCGCCAGCTTCATCAGCAGATCCCAGGCGTGCTGCTTGCCGCGGTTGGCCACTTCGCGCTCGATGCTCTTCATGAACAGGTCGAGCGCCTGCGGCACCAGCAGCATCATGTTGACGCGCCGCTCCTGCATCGTCTTGAGCAGGATCGCCGGCTGCCGGCTGGTCACGAAGGTGATGCTCGCGCCGCAGCCGAGGCCGGCGAACAGCGAGCCCATCTGCTCGAACATGTGGCTCAGCGGCAGCAGGCTCAGCATCCGGAACGAGGCATCACCGGGAATCACCTGCTGCACCGACGCGAGGTTGGCCATCAGGTTGCCGTGCGTCAGCAGCACTCCCTTGGCGTCGCCGGTGGTGCCCGAGGTGAACATGATCTCGGCCAGGTCGTCGCCGGCGAGCGAAGCGGGCTCGGCCGCCGGCCGGTCGTAGATCAGGCCTTCCAGGTCCTCGAACAGGATCGCCGGCAGGCCGAGAGCGGCATCACCCCCGGTAGCGTGCGCGGTGATCGCCAGCGACGGCGCCGTCCGGGCAATCACCTGCCGCACGAAGTCGGCCGTGGAGCGCATGTCCAGCGGCACCAGGACCGCGCCGATGCGCAGGCATCCGAAGAAGGCGAACACCCAATGCGGTGCGTTGGGGCCCCACAGGATGACCCGGTCGCCCTTGCCCACGCCGCGCTCGCGCAGCAGCGCGGCCACTTGCGCACAGGCGTGGCGCAATGCCCGGTAGCTCCACACGCGGTAGCGGAACCCCGGCTTGAACAGGAGCGCCGGGCGGTCGCCGAACCGGCGCACGATGTCGTCCAGGAAGTCGTTGACCGTCAGATGCATGGTGCACCACCGCCGCCATCGACGCCCCGCACTGCGCCGGCACACCCCTCGATCGCGACCGGATCGACACCAGTTCTCACCTGCAGCATGGCCCATGCTACCACGCCCGCCGGTGCATGGTGGCGTGCCGCGCCGCGCCCGGTCTCCTTCAGGACGCGGCCGGCGATCGCGCGGGGGGCCGTGCAGGCGGAAGCGGTCCTCTCATGATGCCCGGGAGCATGTTCCCGCCGCGTTCGAGTCAGTCGCCACCGATCAGTCGTTGTCGATCAGCGTCAGCGTCCTCACGCCCGTCGCAGGGTGGCGCTCGTAGCCGGTGCCCGGCATCACCACGCCGCCGACATACATTTTCCCGGTACCGGTTTGTTTCGTACTGTCGTCCGGGGCTGTTACGGAAAAGCTTGTCGTGCCGGACGACGCGGAGATCGTGACCTGCCGCGGCGTACCCGGCCAATCGGAGGAGGTGACCTGAGGCTCGCCCGGCAGGGGGTTGACGACGGGGCGCTGCACAAACCACTTCAAAGTGACCACCAGGTCGGACGGCGGCGTCGGAGCCGCGGTCAGCGTGAACGATATGGTGGCGCCCTCAACCACTTGCGATCGGTCTGCCAGGATGCTCACGTCCGACCTCGGCACGTGAGGTACCGGTCGTGAGGGCGGAGGCGAGGGCGGGGCGCCCACGGGAGCGGCTCGGTCGTTGTCGGTGACGGCGACGGTCGCCGTGCTCTGCGAGCCGACCGTGTAGCCGCTGCCGGCTGCGACGGTGACCGTCACCGAGCCGTCCGACTCCTCCGCACTGTCGTCGGGGATGGTCAACGACAGTGCGGCCGTTCCGGTCGTCGGGATGGTGAACGTCTCCGGCCGACTCGCGGGCAGGAACGAGCCCTGCTCCGACCAACTCACGGTCACGGTCAAGTCGGACACGGGCGCCGGCGTCGCGGTCAGCATGAACGAAACCTCGCCGCCCTCGGTGACGGTCGATGCGCTCGCCTCGACCGTCACCACCGGCTGCACGGGCTGTTCCGGCTGTTCCGGCTGTTCCGGTGTCAGCGTGGCGCTCGCCGACACGGCGGCCGCCCCGCCGGTCCGGTAGCCCCCGCCTTCAGCGAGCGCGGCGGTCACCTCGCACCCCGCTTCTCCCACCCGGGCGCCGGTCGTCGGCACCGTCAGCGTGGCCTGCGACGTGCCGGCGGCGATCGTCACCGTCTCCGGCGCATCGATCAGCGCGCAGCCGGAGGAAGTGATCCTGACGCCGACGGCCAGGTCCGCCGGCGGCGCCGGTGCCGCCCGCACCACGAACTGCATTGGGGCACCCGCCGCCACCGAATCCGTCACCCGTGCAATGGAGACCACGGGGGTTTGCGAAACCGAACCCATACCCTGCTGACACGCGGCGAGTGCCAGGAGCAGGAGCGGCGCCAGTGCGGCGGGAATCCAAGCCGGACGGCAGAAATACGACTCTCTCACAGTGACGACAGGGTACTGCCATTGGAACGTTCATTCCATCATAAAAAGATAAATTCTTGGTAAACATAACGTACATTCCATCAGCACCTGCGGAGTGCCGTCGCCGGACGGCATTCGGGTGCGGCCACGACCAGCCCGGGCAGCGGGCGGGCGGAACACCACCGGGAACCGGGAGCAACTCCTGGAGGTGCGCTACGCGAGCCCGACCACCGTGACGACGATGCCCAGGACGACGAACGCCACGGCGCCCATCCATTGGAGCGCGGCGAAGCGCTTGTTCATGTCCTCGAAGCGCCTGTTGACGTCCTCGAACCGCTTGTTGACGTCCTCGAAGCGCTTGTTCACGTCGTCGAACCGCTTGTTCACGTCGTCGAAGCGCTTGTTCACGTCGTCGAAGCGCTTGTTCACGTCGTCGAACCGTTTGTCCACCGCCGCGAACCGCCGGTCGAGGTTGGCGTTCATGTCCTCGAACCGCTTGTCCACCGCCGCGAACCGCCGGTCGAGGTTGGCGTTCATTTCCTCGAACCGCTTGTCCGCCGCCGCGAACCGCCGGTCGAGGTTGGCGTTCATGTCCTCGAACCGCTTGTCCGCCGCCGCGAACCGCCGGTCGAGGTTGGCGTTCATGTCCTCGAACCGCTTGTCCACCGCCGCGAAGCCGGCCTGCATCAACTCGCGCTGCGCCTTGAACTCCTGCTCCCAGCGCTCCTCGGACCGCGCCAGGTGCGATTCGACCCGGACCAGGTTGTCTTCCACGCGGGCGACGAGGCGGTCGGCAAAGGCGCGCGACTCGGCGAAGCCGGGTGTGGCCTCCATCATCAATTCCGGGAGCATGCCGCGGACGTGTTCGACGATGTCCCGAAGGTCGGTGTCGGTGAGCGCCATGGTGGTGTCGGTGTCGACAGCATAGCCGAGGAACGGTGCACTGGCAATGCGCCGGCGCGTTCGAAGTACGTTCGAGGCCGGGACCGGGCCGCCGGGAACGCTTGCGGACCGCCGTCACTCGCGCCGGCTGCCGGGAGCCGACCGGTGCGGCGCGCGCAGGGCGGCGCGCACGGCGGGGAGGTACGGGCGGCTGATCGGCAGGTGCGCGCCGCCGCTGAGGCGCAGCATGGTGCGACCCTCGCGGCGTACCGTGGCGAGCATGTGGCGGTGAGCGGCCCAGTAGGAGCGGTGCACCTGCATGCCCAGGTCGCCGAGATCGGCGACCGCGTCCGCGAAGCGCATCAGAACGAGGCAGGATCCGCCGCTGGTATGAACGTGGATGTAGTGATCGTCCACCTTCAGGTAGATGATGTCACGGCTTACCGCTTGCGACAGCCGGGAATAGAACCGTGCCTGCCGCGCGGTGGGGCGCTCCCGCGCGGTGGTTCGCGCATCGGGCGGGGGCGTGGCCGGCGCAGATCCGGCCGCGGCGACGTGCGGCGGGTGGTCCGGGACGGTGCCGCCGGACCTGGTGCCGGCATCGGGCCGCGCCGAGTCGCCGGGAGTGGTGGCGCCGGCGGAGCCGGCCGGCTCTGCCGGCGGGCCGGTCGCCGCGCCATGCGCCGCGTCGTGCGCAGGACGCTCCGCAATGGCGGCGGCGGCCCTGATCCGCTGGAACATCACGAAGTGGACGAAGAACGTGCACACGGCAACCACGATCGTGACGGTCAGGTAGGTGTTCACCAGCGAGCGGGGACCCTCGTGCGCGGGGCGAAAGAGGATGTCGGCGGTTGCCACCACCGACGTGCAGACCAGGCCCTCGAACAGCACGGCCGCCGCGACTGCCGGCAGCATCTCGACCAGCGACCCGCGCCTGGTCAGGTAGAGCACCACCGCCGCGAGGGCGTAGCAGAGGGGAAACGTCACGGCGGCGCACAACGCCCAATACGCGGCACGCCGCAGCGGCCGGAGGGTCTCCAACGTGCCGAGCGGACCGAAGATCGTCATCGCCACGACAAACAGCGCCACGCTGGCGATCGCGATCGCGACCGTCCGCGGCGCGAGCAGTTCACGGTACGCGGCACGCCACAACCCGCGCTCGGTCGCCCAACCTGCAATTCGCGGCATCGATTCCTCTATCGCCGGCCCTTGGCGGGAAAACCGGCCCAACTGGCCCAACTGGCCCAACTGGCCCAACTGGCCCAACCGGCACTGTGGCCCCGCTGACCGCATGACGATGCGCATCCGGGACCGGCGCAATACATGAATCGCGCACGCCGAGGGTGCTGTTCACGAACACGACCGCGGTGATTCGCCCCACTCACGAATCTTTCATCACAATCGCGAATCTATTGCGCAAAGCACGTATCGATAGCGCGCAGGGAGGCCGCTAGTCAAGTAGGATTCCCGGCCATGTGTCGATCATGTCGCACTGGACTCGATCAGGACGAGGCGCAAGCACGCGCTCGAAGGCGGCTGGACGCGATGAATGAGACCGTGCACGACATCGGTAATGCCATCAACAGCGTGGCGATCGGGGTGGGCACGCTGCACGCCGAGTTGCGGGAGAACGCGGTGGTGCGCCGGTTCAGCGCCCTTGCGGACGCCTTGGAGACGCATCGCGGAGACTGGCTCGGCTACCTGGAGCGGGACCCGCAGGGCCAACAGGTGATCCCGTTCGTGCTGGAGCTGGCGGCGGACCTCAAGGCTCGGAACGAGCGGCTGAGCAACACCGTCGACCGGGTCAGGCGCGGCGTGGAGCACATCACGGGAATCGTTCGTTCGCAAGAGCCGGTCAAGATGGAAGCTCCGGCGCCCAGGACGGTCGATCTGCGCCAATCGATAGCGGATGCCGCGGCGATGCTGGCCGATTCGGTCGCCGCGAGAGGCATCGATCTGCAGGTCGACTGTGTACGCGCACCGGCTCGGGTTTCGATCCACGAGTGCCGGTTCCACCAGATGCTGGTCAACCTGGTCACCAACGCCATCGAGGCAATCGACGAACTCCGGCGGAAGGAGGGAATGCGGGAGCCGCGCATTCGCATCGTCGCCGGTCGCCGGCACGAGTTCCTGGTGATCGACGTGGTGGACAACGGCGTCGGGATCGCACCGGAGTGCCGCGGGCTCATCTTTGCTCCCTCCTACACGACGAAGCAGGACGGACGCGGATTGGGGCTGCACTCGGTGGCGAACTACGTGGTGGCGTCCGGCGGCCGAATAGAAGCGCTCAGCGCCGGCGCCGGAAAGGGAACGACCATGCGCGTGCTGCTGCCGCAGGCGTCCCCGGCTTCGGAGGCGGGCCCTGCCGGCTCGCGGCCGGCGCAGCAGGGCGCCGCACTCGGGGACGGCGCGGCGCGCCTGGCGGCTCGCGAAGGCGGTTCGTGGTTCCAGGGCGTCCTGGGGGATTCGAGCGCCATCGCCGACGCGCACGCTGCGGGCCACGCGCGAATCAGTATCGGAGCCTGATCTCGAGGATCATCTGGTAGTCGGGGGCGTCCGCGGTGTCGCGGCGCTCGCCGCTGAGCTCGACGGCGAGGCCCCGGCCGGCGGTGCGATCGAGGTTGAATCGGGCCCCGACGCGCACGCGCTGCGCCTCGCCATCGCTCAGCCCCACTTCCGCGAACGGGGTCAGCACGCCGCCGCTGCCCGGCAGCGCCACACCGTAGCCCACCCGGCCGTCGAGCGACGCCGGCTGCTCGGCGGCGCCGGCCGCGGGCGCCGGCAGGTAGTCCTGCCACAGCACGTCGCCGGCGGCGGCGGGGGCACCCCAGCGCGGGCTCAACTCCGCCGACAGCCCGTGCCCGTTGCTGTCCGCGGTGAGCCGCGCCGTCACCGAGGCTCCGTGCTCCCGATGCCCGGCGGCCGTGTGCACGGCCAGCACCCGTCCACGCGCCTCCAGTTCGACCCGCTCGGCCGCAAGGCGCACCCCGCCGGCCACCTCCGCGCCGAAGCCGGTGACGTCGTCGCCGTCGTCGTAGCGGCCTGCCACCTCCAGGAACGGGCGCAGTTGTGCGCTGCCGAGCGGCAGCGGCACCGCCGCTTCCACCCCGATCCGCATGTTGACGGCGTTGGCGGTGAGTTCGTCCAGCGCCTGGTCGCCGTTCCCGGTCCGCAGGTGCGCGAATCCGGCGTCGCCGCGCAGCGCCACCTCCAACCGCCCGTCGAGTGCGTGCAGCCCGTGGCGCGCGCCGACCGAGCCGAGCAGCAGGGTCACGGCGCTGGTCTCGCTCGGCGCGCCGTCGCGTTCGTGCACCGCCTCTCCCTGACCGCCGCCGAGCACCACCGAGTATTCGGCTCCGGCGGACGGCCGGTACCAGCCATACGAATACATCCCGGTCACCGCCACCCCGACACGGCCTCGTTCGCCGGGCTCGTCGCCGCCCTCCACCGCGTACTCGGCGCTGCCGTGCAGGGTGCGCGCCACTGCCACGCCCGCCAGCCACGTGGTGTCGGCGGCAGCCGCCTCCAGGCCGACCCAGGCGGTATTCAGGTCGCCCTCGTAGCTGGCGCCGGGCTCCGGCTCGCCGCTGAACCCGTGCCGGTGGGCGCGGCCCCACAGCGTCCAGTACGGCACCGTATCGGACGCGCCGGGCGCCGCCGCGCTGTCCACCTCAGGCCTGGCCGGCGCCGTGAGCGGCACCTCGAAGGCGCTGTCGCTCAACAGCTCGGCGACGGTCGAGGGGCTGCTGACCGGTCCCACCTCGCGCTCCCAGTCCGCCACGCGCCACGCCCCGGGGGCCGCCTCGGCCGGCTGCGCCCCGTCCGAAGCCGGCCGCGCGGCCGCGCCCAGCGCCGCCTGCCGGCCCGCCACGGTCAGTGAGCCCGCGTCCCGGCCTGCCGGTGCCGGCTTGAAGCGGCTGCCGATGACCGCGCGCGCCTCGTACAGGGTCGCACGTCCGATTGCCGCCAGCACCGGCCGCAGGATGCGCCGGTAGGGCGCGTCCCGCACCGTCACCTCGAAGGTCAGCACCGCCGCGTCGCTCAGCTCGCGGTTGTCGTCGGCGTCGTGCGCCACGTACGTGAACGTCAGCCGCCCGCCCCGCTCCGGCGTGCCCGACAGGACCCGCGTCGCCGGGTCGAACTGCAGTCCGGCCAGGCCCGCCGGCTTCGAGCTCAGCTCATAGCTCAGCGGCCCGTTGCCGCCGGTCGCCGCCGGCAGCGTGACCGGCTCGATCTTCTGCTCCGCCGTGAACGTCTGGTCGGCCACCGTCTCCAGGAAGCGCGGCGCGACGTCGCGCACGGTGACGGTCACCTCGTCCGGCAGGCTGTCCAGTCCGCCGGCGTGGACCACCAGCTCGAATGTCAATTCGCCCGGCAGCTCCGGGGCGGTGAACGTGGGCGCGGCGCTGCTCGCGTCGTCGAGCGCCACCTCGATGCCCGCGGTCTGCGCCCAGGCGTAGCTGGTGATCGGATCGTCGTCGGGGTCGTGGCTGGAGGTGCCGTCGAGCGTCACCACGGCGCCGGGGTCCACCTCCTGGTCGGGGCCCGCGTCCGCCACCGGCCGCCGGTTGTCCTCGATCGCCGCGGTCACCCGCGTCCTGCCCAGCACCACCCCGTCCGGCAGCGGCCGCGGCGCGCTGAGGCTGAGCAGGAAGGTCTCCGTGCCTTCCTCCAGGTAATCGGCGTAGGTCTCAACCCGCACGGTGCGATGGGTGGCTCCCGCCGTGAAGGTGACCGCCGCCGCGCGCCGCTGGTAGTCGCCGCCGACCGCGCTCGCGGTGCCGTCGGCGGTCGCCCAGCGCACGGTGAACGCGTGCGCCACCGGACGCGAGAGGACAATCGCGATCACGGAAGTCTCTCCCTCACGCACCGTCGCCGGCGTGACCAGGCTCACCCTCGGCGTGCGGTCGTCCTGCGAGTCGTACGGTGTGGACCGCGGCGGCGATCCCGGCGTCCCCGGCGGGGATCCCGGCGCCGGCGAAGATCCCGGCGCCGACGGGGACTTCGGCGCCGGCGCGGGCGGGGCGTTCGCGATGGTGGCGGCGGCGCTGCTCGTGCCCAGCTCGACGCCGGCCGGCAGGCCGCCGGCGGCCGCGCTGAGCTGGACGCTGAAGGTCTCGGCGTCCTCGTCTTCGCCGTCGGTCAGGGTCGCCACCGACACGACGCGCTCGGTCTGGCCCTCCGCGATCGTCACGTCGGTCGCCGCCTGCGCCGTGTAGTCGCTGCCGGCCGTCGCGGCATCGTCGCCGGTGCCGTCCGCGGTAGCCCAGCGCACCGTGACGTCGGCGGGGGCGGCGCGGGACAACGCCACCGTGAAGAGCGCGGCGGAGCCCTCGGCGACCGGCGCCGCCGGTCCGCTCACGCTCACCTGCACCGGCGGCAGGACGTTCAGGTTGAACTCGGCATAGGCGAACGCGCCTTCCGGATCGGTGGCGGTCACGCGAATCCGGGTGATCCCGACGTCGGTCGCCGCCGGGATGCCGTCGAAGGTGTGCAAGGTCCCGCTGAAGGTGAGCCAGCCGGGCAGGGCGCCGCTGTCGCTGTCGCTGTCGGCGCCGCCGTCGCCCCCGGCGCCGCTGCCGCCGTCGCTGCGGCTGTACGCCCTGAGCAGGCCGTTGGCGCGCGGGAGGTCGCCCCCGGGCTCCTCGATTCCCTGACCGCCCACGTTGCGCACGACGGCACTCCAGACGAGGGGGTCGCCGTCCGGGTCGGTGAACAGGTCGGAGGGCGCCTTGTAGCGGTACGCCACGCCCTGCGTCGCCCACTGCTCCGGAATCTGGCCGGGCGCGACCGGGACGTCGTTGGGATCGGTCGCGGTGATGGTGGCGGTGGCGGTGGCGGATGCGGCCGAACTCTGGTCGAGCACCTGGAAGGTGAACGTGGCACTGCTCGTGAAGGCGACCGCCGGCGTGAACTTCAACGACCCCAGGTCGCCGTGCGCGATCACCTGGCTGGCCGTCACCGCGGTCGCGCTCAGCGCCAGCGTTCCCTGCGCCGCCGCCGGCAGCGTCACCACCTTCACCGACTTCAGGCTGTCACCGGTGTCGACGTCGCTGAACACCCCCTCGAAGTTGCTCGCGGAGAAGGTCAGCGTCACGTGCGGCGCGGTGCTCAGGCGCAGTGCCGTGGCCGTCGGCGCATCGTTCACGGCGGTCACCGTGATCGTTGCCGCCGCCGCACCCGACGCCGCGTCGGACTGATCCACCAGCTTGAACGTGAACGCCGCATCTCCGTGCCAATTGGCCACCGGCGTGAACGTCAGGCTTCCCAGGTCGGCGTGCGCGACGCTCTGATTCGCCGTCACCGCCGTCCCGTTCAGCGCCAGCGCGCCGTGCGCGGCCGACGGCAGCGTCACCACCCGCACCGCCTTCAGGCGGTCGTTCTCGTCCGGGTCGCTGAACAACGCCTCGAACTGCGCCGCCGTGAACGTCAGCGCCGTGTCCTCCGCCGTGCTCACCGTCAACAGCGCCGCGTCGGGATCCGCCGGGGTCGGGGGATCCCCGGGATCCTCCTCCTTGAGTTGCGGAGGCCGCACACCCGGCCGGTCGGCCATCGCCGTCACCGTCACCGTCGCCGTCGCCGCGGCCGACGCCGCGTCGGACTGGTCCACCAGCTTGAAGGTGAACGCCGCTTTCCCGTTCCAGTCCGCCGCCGGCGTGAACGTCAGTGTCCCCAGGTCGGCGTGCGCGACGCTCTGATTCGCCGTCACCGCCGTCCCGTTCAGCGCCAGCGCGCCGTGGCCGGCGTCCGGCAGACTCACCACCTGCACCGCCTTCAGGCGGTCGCCGGGGTCCGCGTCGCTGAACACACCCTCGAAGTGCGCCGCCGTGAACGTCAGCGCCGTGTCCTCCGCCGTGCTCACCCCAAGCGCTGCCGCTGCCGGCGCGTCGGCCACCGCGCTCACCGTCACCGTCGCCGTCGCCGCACCCGACGCCGCGTCGGACTGATCGACCACCTTGAAGGTGAAGCTCGCATCGCCGTTCCAGTCCGCCGCCGGCGTGAAGGTCAGCTTCCCCAGGTCGGCGTGCGCCACGTTCCGGTTCGCGCTCACCGCCGTCCCGCTCACCGCGAGCGCGCCGTGCGCCGCCGCCGGCAGGGTGACGACCTGCACCGCCTTCAGGCTGTCGCCGGGGTCCGCGTCGCTGAACACACCCGTGAACTGCGCCGCCGTGAACGTCAGCGCCGTGTCCTCCGCCGTGCTCACGTTCAGCGCTCCCGCCGCCGGCGCGTCGGCCACCGCACTCACCGTGATCGTGGCCGTCGCCGTCCCGGACAGCCGGTCGGTCCCGTCGCTCACCTGGAAGCCGAACGTCGCCGTGCCCGCGTAGTTCGCCGCCGGCGCGAACTTCAGGCTTCCCAGGTCGGCGTTGGCTATCACCTGGTTGGCGCCCACCCCGGTACCGGCCAGCGTCAGCGTGCCCTGCGTCGCCGCCGGCAGGGTGACGACCTTCACCGCCTTCAGGCTGTCGCCGGGGTCCGCGTCGCTGAACACACCCGTGAACTGCGCCGCCGTGAACGTCAGCGCCGTGTCCTCCGCCGTGCTCACGTTCAGCGCTCCCGCCGCCGGCGCATCGGCCACCGCACTCACCGTGATGGTGGCCGTCGCCGCCGCCGACTCCGCGTCCGACTGGTCGGCCACCTTGAACGTGAAGGTCGCCTGCCCGTTCCAGTTCCCCACGGGCGTGAACGTCAGGCTCCCCAGGTCGCCCTTCACGATCTTCCGGTTCGCCGTCACCGCCGTCCCGCTCAGCGCCAGCGTGCCCGCGGTGGCCGCCGGCAGGGTGACGACCTTCACTTCCTTCAGGCTGTCGCCGGTGTCCGGGTCGCTGAACACGCCCTCGAAGTGCGCCGCCGTGAACGTCAGCGCGGTGTCCTCCGCCGTGCTCACGTTCAGCGCACTCGCCGCCGGCGCGTCGTTCGCCGCGCCCACCGTGACGGTCGCCGTCGCCGCGGCGGCAGACTCCGCGTCCGACTGATCCACCACCTTGAACGTGAAGGCCGCATCTCCCGCGTAGTTCGCCACCGGCGTGAACGTCAGGCTGCCCAGGTCGGTCTTCACGATCTTCCGGTTCGCCGTCACCGCCGTCCCGTTCAGCGCCAGCGCGCCCGCCGCCGCCGCCGGCAGCGTCACCACGCGCACCGCCTTCAGGCTGTCGCCGGTGTCCGCGTCCGTGAACACCCCCGCGAACTGCGCCGCCGTGAACGTCAGCGCCGTGTCCTCCGCCGTGCTCACCCCCAGCGCCGCCGCTGTCGGCGCGTCGGCCACCGCGCTCACCGTCACCGTCGCCGTCGCCGCCGCCGACTCGGCGTCCGACTGGTCGGCCATCTTGAACGTGAAGGTCGCCTGCCCGTGCCAGTTCGCCACCGGCGTGAACGTCAACGTCCCGAGGTCGGCCTTCGCGAGCTTCCGGTTCGCCGTTACCGCCGTCCCGCTCAGCGCCAGCGCCCCGTGCGCCGCCGCCGGCAGCGTCACCACCTTCACCGACTTCAGGCTGTCGCCCGCATCCGGGTCGCTGAACACCCCCGTGAAGTGCGCCGCCGTGAACGTCAGCGCCGTGTCCTCCGCCGTGCTCACCCGCAGCGCACCCGCCGCCGGCGCATCGGCCACCGCACTCACGGTCACCGTCGCGGTCGCCGCCGCCGACTCCGCGTCCGACTGGTCGGCCACCTTGAACGTGAAGCTCGCCTGCCCCGCGTAGTTCGCCACCGGCGTGAACGTCAACGTCCCGAGGTCGGCCTGCGCGATCGTCCGGTTCGCCGCCACCGCCGTCCCGTTCAACGCCAGCGCCCCGTGCGCCGCCGCCGGCAGCGTCACCACCCGCACCGCCTTCAGGCTGTCGCCGGTGTCCCCGTCCGTGAACACGCCCTCGAAGTGCGCCGCCGTGAACGTCAGCGCCGTGTCCTCCGCCGTGCTCACCCGCAGCGCACCCGCCGCCGGCGCATCGGCCACCGCACTCACGGTCACCGTCGCCGTGGCCGCCGCCGACTCCGCGTCCGACCGGTCGGCCACCTTGAACGTGAAGCTCGCGGCTCCGTGCCAGTTCGCCGCCGGCGTGAACGTCAATTTCCCGAGGTCGGCCTTCGCGATCGTCCGGTTCGCCGTCACCGCCGTCCCGTTCAACGCCAGCGCGCCCGCCGCCGCCGCCGGCAGCGTCACCACCCGCACCGCCTTCAGGCTGTCGCCGGTGTCCCCGTCCGTGAACACGCCCTCGAAGTGCGCCGCCTGGAACGTCAGCGCCGTGTCCTCCGCCGTGCTCACCCGCAGCGCGCCCGCCGCCGGCGCATCGGCCACCGCGGTCACGGTCACCGTCGCCGTGGCCACCGCCGACTCCGCGTCCGACCGGTCGGCCACCTTGAACGTGAAGCTCGCGGCTCCGTGCCAGTTCGCTGCCGGCGCGAACTTCAGCGTCCCCAGCGAACCGCGCGCGATCACCTGGTTCGCCGCCACCGCGCCGCCGCCGAGCGTGAGCGCGCCTGCCGTGCTCGCCGGCAGCGTCACCACCTTCACCGACTTCAAGCGGTCACCCGCGTCGGTGTCCGTGAACACGCCGTCGAAGTGCGCCGCCGTGAACGTCAGCGCCGTGTCCTCCGCCGTGCTCACGTGCAGCGCGCTCGCCGCCGGTGCGTCGTTCGCAGCGCTTACCGTTACCGTCGCCGCGGCCGCCGCCGACTCGGTGTCCGACTGGTCCACCACCTTGAACGTGAAGCTCGCCTGCCCCGCGTAGTTCGCCACCGGCGTGAACTTCAACGACCCCAGGTCGGCCTTCGCGATCTTCCGGTTCGCCGTCACCGCCGTCCCGCTCAACGAAAGCGCGCCCGCCGTCGCCGCCGGCAGCGTCACCACGCGCACCGCCTTCAGGCTGTCGCCGGGGTCCGCGTCCGTGAACACCCCGGCGAACTGCGCCGCCGTGAACGTTAACGCCGTGTCCTCCGCCGTGCTCACGTGCAGCGCACCGGCCGCCGGCGCATCGGCTACCGCCGTCACGGTCACCGTCGCGGTCGCCGTCGCAGACTCGGCGTCCGACTGGTCCGCCACCTTGAACGTGAAGCTCGCATCTCCGTGCCAGTTCGCCGCCGGCGTGAACGTCAGGTTCCCCAGGCCGGCCTTCGCGATCTTCCGGTTCGCCGTCACCGCCGTCCCGTTCAGCGCCAGCGCCCCATGCGCCGCGGCCGGCAGCGTCACCACCCGCACCGCCTTCAGGCTGTCGCCGGGGTCCGCGTCCGTGAACACCCCCGCGAACTGCGCCGCCGTGAACGTCAGCGCCGTGTCCTCCGCCGTCCTCACCCTCAGCGCTCCCGCCGCCGGGGCATCGGCGACCGCGCTCACGGTGATCGTCGCCGTCGCGGTCGCAGAGTCGGCGTCCGACTGGTCGGCAACCTTGAACGTGAAGCTCGCCGCTCCGTGCCAGTTCGCCACCGGCGTGAACGTCAGGTTCCCCAGGTCACCCTTCACCACTTTCCGGTTCGCCGTCACCGCCGTCCCGTTCAGCGCCAGCACCCCGTGCGCCGCCGCCGGCAGCGTCACCACCCGCACCGCCTTCAGGCTGTCGCCCGCATCCGGGTCGCTGAACACCCCGGTGAAGTTCGCCGCCGTGAACGAAAGCGCCGTGTCCTCCGCCGTGCTCACCCCCAGCGTTCCCGCCGCCGGGGCATCGGCGACCGCCGTCACGGTGACCCTCGCGCTCGCCGCGGCCGACTCGGCGCCCGACTGGTCCACCACCTTGAACGTGAAGCTCGCAGCTCCGTGCCAGTTCGCCACCGGCGTGAACGTCAGGCTCCCCAGGTCGCCCTTCACGATCTTCCGATTCGCCGTCACCGCCGTCCCGTTCAGCGCCAGCGCGCCCGCCGTCGCCGCCGGGAGCGTCACCACCCGCACCGCCTTCAGGCTGTCCCCGGTGTCCGCGTCCGTGAACACCCCTGCGAACTGCGCCGCCGTGAACGTCAGCGCCGTGTCCTCCGCCGTGCTCACCCCCAGCGCACCCGCCGCCGGCGCGTCGTTCACCGCGCTTACCGTCACCGTCGCCTCCGCCGCCGCCGACTCGGCGTCCGACTGGTCGGCCACCTTGAATGTGAAGCTCGCAGCTCCGTGCCAGTTCGCCACCGGCGTGAACGTCAAGCTCCCCAGGTCACCCTTCACGATCTTCCGGTTCGCGGTGACCGCCGTCCCGCTCAGCGCCAGCACCCCGTGCGCCGCCGCCGGCAGCGTCACCACCTTTACCGACTTCAGGCTGTCGTCCGCGTCCGGATCGCTGAACACTCCCGCGAACTGCGCCGCCGTGAACGTCAGCGCCGTGTCCTCCGCCGTGCTCACCCCCAGCGCACCCGCCGCCGGCGCGTCGCCCGCCGCGCTTACCGTCACCGTCGCCGTCGTCGCCGCCGCCGACTCGGCGTCCGACTGGTCCACCACCTTGAACGTGAAGCTCGCCGCTCCCGCGTAGTTGGCCGCCGGCGTGAACGTCAGCGTCCCCAGCGAGCCGTGCGCCATCTTCTGATTCGCCGTCACCGCCGTCCCGTTCAGCGCCAGCGCGCCCGCCGTCGCCGCGGGCAGCGTCACCACCCGCACCGCCTTCAGGCTGTCCCCGGTATCCGCGTCGCTGAACACCCCCGCGAAGTGCGCCGCCGTGAACTCCAGCGCCGTGTCCTCCGTCGTGCTCACCTCCAGCGCACCCGCCACCGGTGCGTCGTTCGCCGCGCTCACCGTCACCGTCGCCGTGGCTGACGCCGACTCCGCATTCGACTGGTCCGCCACCTTGAACGTGAAGCTCGCCGCTCCGTTCCAGTTCCCCACCGGCGTGAACGTCAGGCTCCCCAGGTCGCCCTTCACGATCCTCCGGTTCGCCCTCACCGCCGTCCCGTTCAGCGCCAGCGCGCCCGCCGTCGCCGCAGGCAGCGTCACCACCCGCACCGCCTTCAGGCTGTCCCCGGTATCCGCGTCGCTGAACACTCCCGCGAACTGCGCCGCCGTGAACGTCAGCGCCGTGTCCTCCGTCGTGCTCACCTCCAGCGCACCCGCCACCGGTGCGTCGTTCACGGCGCTCACCGTCACCGTCGCCGTGGCCGCCGCCGACTCCGCATTCGACTGGTCCGCCACCTTGAACGTGAAGCTCGCCGCTCCGTTCCAGTTCCCCACCGGCGTGAACGTCAGGCTCCCCAGGTCGCCCTTCACGATCCTCCGGTTCGCCGTCACCGCCGTCCCGTTCAGCGCCAGCGCGCCCGCCGTCGCCGCAGGCAGCGTCGCCACCCGCACCGCCTTCAGGCTGTCCCCGGTGTCCGCGTCGCTGAACACTCCCGCGAACTGCGCCGCCGTGAACGTCAGCGCCGTGTCCTCCGTCGTGCTCACCTCCAGCGCACCCGCCACCGGTGCGTCGTTCACGGCGCTCACCGTCACCGTCGCCGTGGCCGCCGCCGACTCCGCATTCGACTGGTCCGCCACCTTGAACGTGAAGCTCGCCGCTCCGTTCCAGTTCCCCACCGGCGTGAACGTCAGGCTCCCCAGGTCGCCCTTCACGATCCTCCGGTTCGCCGTCACCGCCGTCCCGTTCAGCGCCAGCGCGCCCGCCGTCGCCGCAGGCAGCGTCGCCACCCGCACCGCCTTCAGGCTGTCCCCGGTGTCCGCGTCGCTGAACACCCCCGCGAACTGCGCCGCCGTGAACGTCAGCGCCGTGTCCTCGCTCGTGCTCACCTCCAGCGCACCCGCCACCGGTGCGTCGTTCGCCGCGCTCACGGTAATCGTCGCCGTGGCTGACGCCGACTCCGCATTCGACTGGTCCGCCACCTTGAACATGAAGCTCGCCGCTCCGTTCCAGTTCCCCACCGGCGTGAACGTCAGGCTCCCCAGGTCGCCCCGCGCGATCTTCTGGTTCGCCGTCACCGCGCTTCCGTTCAGCGCCAGCGCGCCCGCCGTGCCGGCAGGCAGGGTCACCACGCGCACCGCCTTCAGGCTGTCGCTCGCGTCCGGGTCCGTGAACACCCCGTCGAACTGCGCCGCCGCGAACGTCAGCGCCGTGTCCTCCGCCGTGCTCACCTCCAGCGCACCCGCCGCCGGCGCGTCGTTCGCCGCGCTCACCGTGATCGTCGCCGTCGCCGCCGCCGACTCGGCGTCCGACTGGTCCGCCACCTTGAACGTGAAGCTCGCCGCTCCGTTCCAGTGTTCCACCGGGGTGAACTTCAGCGTTCCCAGCGAGCCGCGCGCGATCTTCCGGTTCGCCGTTACCGCGCTGTCGCCGAGCGTCAGCGCACCCGCCGTGCTCGCCGGCAGCGTCACCACGCGCACCGCTTTCAGGCTGTCATTCGCATCCGCGTCCGTGAACACCCCGTCGAACTGCGCCGCCGCGAACGTCAGCGCCGTGTCCTCCGCCGTGCTCACCTCCAGCGCACCCGCCGCCGGTGCGTCGTTCGCCGCGCTCACCGTCACCGTCGCCGCCGCCGCCGCCGACTCCGCGCCCGACTGGTCCGCCACCTTGAACGTGAAGCTTGCCTGTCCGTTCCAGCTCTCCACCGGCGTGAACGTCAGCGTCCCGAGCGAGCCGCGCGCGATCAGGTCGTTCGCCGTCACCGCGCTGTCACCGAGCGTCAGCGCGCCCGCCGTGGCCGCCGGCAGCGTCACCACCCGCACCGCCTGCAGGCGGTCGCCGGTGTCCGGGTCACTGAACACCCCATCGAACTGCGCCGCCGCGAACGTCAGCACCGCGTCCTCCGCCGTGCTCACCCCCAGCGCACCCGCCGCCGGCGCGTCGTTCACGGCGCTCACCGTCACCGTGGCCGTCGCAATCGCCGACTCCGCGTCCGACTTGTCCACCACCTTGAACGTGAAGCTCGCTTTTCCGTGCCAGTTCCCCACCGGCGTGAACGTCAGCCTCCCCAGGGATCCATGCGCGACTACCTGGTTCGTGGTCACCGCGTTCCCGTCCAGCGCCAGCGCCCCTGCCGTGCCTGCCGGCAGGGTCACCACCTTCACCGACTTCAGGCTGTCGCCCGAGTCCTTGTCCGTGAACACCCCCTCGAAGTTCGCCGCCGTGAACGTCAGCGCCGTATCCTCCGCCGTGCTCACCTTCAGCGCACCCGCCTCCGGCGCGTCGTTGGTCGAACCGACCGTGACGGTCGCCGTCGCCGTGCCCGACAGCAGGCCGCTCTCGTCTCTCACCTGGAAGTTGAAGGTGGCCGCCCCCGTGAATTTCTCCGCCGGCGCGAACTTCAGCGTCCCCAGGTTGCCGCGTGCGATCAGGTCGCCGGCGCCGACCGCGGCTCCATTCAACGTCAGCGCGCCGCGCGCCGCCGCCGGCAGGTTGACCACCTTCACCGCCTTCAGGCTGTCGCCGACGTCCGGGTCGCTGAACACGCCGTCGAAGTCGCTCGCCGTGAACGTCAGCGCCTTGTCCTCCGCCGTGCTCACCCGTAGCGCGCCCGCCACCGGCGCGTCGGCCACCGCCGTCACGGTCACCGTCGCCGTCGCCGCCGCCGACTCCGCGTCCGACTGGTCGGCCACCTTGAACGCGAAGCTCGCTCGTCCGTTCCAGTTCGCCACCGGCGTGAACGTCAGCGTCCCCAGGTTGCCGCGCGCGATCAGGTCGTTCGCCGTCACCGCGCTGCCGTTCAGCGCCAGCGCGCCTGCCGTGCCCGCCGGCAGCGTCACCACCCGCACCGCCTTCAGGCGGTCACCGGTGTCCGGGTCGCTGAACACTCCCGCGAATTGCGCCGCCGTGAACGCCAGCGCCGTGTCCTCCGCCGTGCTCACGTGCAGCGCACCCGCTGCCGGCGCGTCGACCACCGCCGTCACGGTCACCGTCGCCGTGGCCGCCGCCGACTCCGCGTCCGACTGGTCGGCCACCTTGAACGTGAAGCTCGCAGCTCCCGCGTAGTTGGCCGCCGGCGTGAACGTCAGCGCCCCCAGCGAGCCGTGCACGATCAGGTCGTTCGCCGTCACCGCCGTCCCGCTCAGCGCCAGCGCCCCGTGCCCGGCCGCCGGCAGCGTCACCACCTTCACGGCCTTCAGGCTGTCCCCGGTGTCCGCGTCCGTGAACACCCCCTCGAACGGCGCCGCCGTGAACGCCAGCGCCGTGTCCTCCGCCGTGCTCACCCCCAGCGCACTTGCCACCGGCGCATCGGCCACCGCCGTAACGGTCACCGTCGCGGTGGCCGCGGCAGACTCGGCGTCCGCCCGATCCACCACCTTGAAGGTGAAGGTCGCAGCTCCGTGCCAGTTCGCCACCGGCGTGAACGTCAACGTCCCGAGGTCGGCTTGCGCGATCTTCCGGTTCACCGTCACCGCCGTCCCGTTCAGCGCCAGCGCGCCCGCCGCGCCCGCCGGCAGGGTCACCACCCGCACCGCCTTCAGGCGGTCGCCGGTGTCCGCGTCCGTGAACACGCCCTCGAACTGCGCCGCCGTGAACGTCAGCGCCGTGTCCTCCGCCGTGCTCACCCCCAGCACACCCGCCGCCGGTGCGTCGTTCGCCGCGCTCACCGTAATCGTCGCCGTGGCCGCCGCCGACTCGGCGTCCGACTGGTCGGCCACCTTGAACGTGAAACTCGCCGCTCCGTGCCAGTTCGCCACCGGCGTGAACGTCAGGCTCCCCAGATCCGCCTTCACCACCTTCCCGTTCGCGGTAACCGCCGTCCCGTTCAGCGCCAGCATCCCGTGCGCCGCCGCCGGCAGGGTCACCACCCGCACCGCCTTCAGGCGGTCGCCGGTGTCCGCGTCCGTGAACACGCCCTCGAACTGCGCCGCCGTGAACGTCAACGCCGTGTCCTCCGCCGTGCTCACCCCCAGCGCACCCGCCGCCGGCGTGTCGTTCGCCGCGCTCACCGTAATCGTCGCCGTGGCCGCCGCCGACTCGGCGTCCGACTGGTCGGTCACCTTGAACGTGAAGCTCGCCTGTCCGCTCCAATGCGCCGCCGGCGTGAACGTCAGCGTCCCCAGGTCACCGCGCGCGATCACCGTGCCGGCCGTCACCGCGGTGCCGTTCAGCGCCAGTTCGCCCGCGCTCGCCGCCGGCAGGGTCACCACCCGTACCGCCTGCAGGCGGTCGCCGGTATCCTGATCGCTGAACACGCCGTCGAAGTCGGCCGCCGTGAACGTCAGCGCCGTGTCCTCGCTCGTGCTCACCCTCAGCGCCGCCGCCGTCGGCGCGTCGTTGGCCGAACCCACCGTGACGGTCGCCTTCGCCGTGGCCGAAAAGCGGTCGCTCTGGTCGCGCACCTGGAACGTGAAGGTCGCCGCGCCCGTGAAGTGCGCCACCGGCGTGAACGCCAGCGTCTCCAGGTCACCGCGCGCGATCACCTCGCCGGCCTTCACCGCGGTTCCGTTCAGCGCCAGCGCGCCCTCCGCCGCCGCCGGCAGGCTGACCACCTTCACCGCCTTCAGGCTGTCGCCGGCGTCGGGGTCGCTGAACACGCCGTCGAAGTCGGCCGCCGTGAACGTCAGCGCCGTGTCCTCCGCCGTGCTCATGCCGAGCGCGCTCGCGACCGGCGGGTCGGCCACGGCGGTCACCGTCACGGTCGCGGTCGCCGTCTGCGACTCCTCGTGCTGCTGGTCCACCACCGCGAAGTCGAACCTCGCCGCGCCCGCGAAGTTCGCCGCCGGCGTGAGCGTCAGCGTCCCCAGGTCACCGCGTGCGATCACCTCGCCGGCCGTCACCGCGGTTCCGTTCAGCGCCAGCGCGCCCTCCGCCGCCGCCGGCAGGCTGATGACCTTCACCGACTTCAGGCTGTCGCCGGCGTCGGGGTCGCTGAACACGCCGTCGAAGTCGGCCGCCGTGAACGTCAGCGCAGTATCCTCCGCCGTGCTCCTGGCGAGCGGACTCGCCGCCGGCGCGTCATTGGCCGACTCGATCGTGATGGTGGCGGTCGCGGTGGCCGAGAAGCGGCCGCCCGGGTCGCTCACCTGGAAGCCGAACGTCGCCTTGCCCGCGTAGTCGGCCGCCGGCGTGAACGTCAGGTCGTCGAATTTCGTCTCGATCACGTCGCCGGCCGTCACGGCGGTGCCGTCCAGCGCCAGCGCGCCCTGCGCCGCCGCCGGCAGCGTGACCACCTTCACCGACTTCAGCACGTCGCCGGCGTCCGCGTCCGTGAACACCCCCGTGAAGTCGCTCGCCGCGAACCTCAGCACCGTGTCCTCCGCCGTGCTCTTGCGCAGCGCCGCGGCCACGGGCGCGTCGGCCACCGCGGTCACCGTGACCGCCGCGGACGCGGCCCACGACTCCGAGTCCGCCTGGTCCACCACCTTGAACGTGAACGTCGCCTGCCCGTTCCAGTTCGCCGCCGGCGTGAACGTCAGGCTTCCCAGGTCCGCGTGCGCGATGTTCCGGTCCGCCGTCACCGCGCTCCCGCTCACCGCCAGCGCGCCGTGCGTGCCGTCCGGCAGGGTGACCACCTTCACCGCCTTCAGGCTGTCCCCGGCGTCCGCGTCCGTGAACACGCCTTCGAAGTCGCTCGCCGCGAACGTCAACGCCGTGTCCTCCGCCGTGCTCTTGCGCAGCGCCGCGGCCACGGGTGCGTCGTTCACGGCGGTCACGGTGATGGTGGCGCCGGCCGTGGCGGACGCCGTGGCGCTCTGGTCCAGTACCTGGAAGGTGAACGGGACGGCGCCCGTGACGTTGGCCTCCGGCTCGAACGTCAGCGTCCCCAGCTTGCTCAGCGCAATCACCTGGTTGGCGCTCACGCCGGCTCCGTTCAGCTTCAGCGCGCCCTGCGCCGCCGCCGGCAGGCTCACCACCATCACCGCCTTCAGGCTGTCCCCGGCGTCCGCGTCCGTGAACACCCCCGTGAAGTCGCTCGCCGCGAACGCCAGCGCCGTGTCCTCCGCCGTGCTCACGTTCAGCGCTCCCGCCACCGGCGCGTCGGCCACCGCCGTCACCGTGATCGTGGCCGTCGCCGCAGCCGACTCCGCGTCCGTCCGGTCCACCACCTTGAACGTGAAGCTCGCCTCCCCGTTCCAGTCCGCCGCCGGCGTGAACACCAGCGACCCCAGGTCACCCTGCGCGATCACCTGGTTCGCCGCCACCGCGCTCCCGCTCAGCGCCAGCGCGCCGTGCCCGGCGTCCGGCAGGCTCGCCACCCGCACCGCCTTCAGGCTGTCGCCATCCGCGTCCGTGAACACCCCCGCGAAGTCGCTCGCCGCGAACGCCAGCGCCGTGTCCTCCGCCGTGCTCACGTTCAGCGCTCCCGCCGCCGGCGCGTCGGCCACCGCCGTCACCGTGATCGTGGCCGTCGCCGCAGCCGACTCCGCGTCGCTCGGGTCCACCGCCTTGAACGTGAAGCTCGCATCCCCGTTCCAGTCCGCCGCCGGCGTGAACGCCAGCGACCCCAGGTCGGCCTGCGCGACCACCTGGTTCGCCGCCACCGCGCTCCCGCTCAGCGCCAGCGCGCCGTGCGCCGCCGCCGGCAGGCTCACCACCATCACTGCCTTCAGGCTGCCGCCGTCCGGGTCCGTGAACACCCCCGCGAAGTCGCTCGCCGCGAACCTCAGCGCCGTGTCCTCCGCCGTGCTCACGTTCAGCGCTCCCGCCACCGGCGCGTCGGCCACCGCCGTCACCGTGATCGTGGCCGTGGCCGACGCCGACTCCGCGTCGCTTTGGTCCACCACCTTGAACGTGAAGCTCGCATCCCCGTTCCAGTCCGCCACCGGCGTGAACACCAGCGACCCCAGGCCGGCCGGCGCGATCACCTGGTTCGCCGTCACCGCGCTCCCGCTCAGCGCCAGCGCGCCGTGCCCGGCGTCCGGCAGGCTCGCCACCATCACTGCCTTCAGGCTGTCGCCATCCGGGTCGGTGAACACCCCTTCGAAGTCGCTCGCCGCGAACCTCAGCGCCGTGTCCTCCGCCGTGCTCACGTTCAGCGCTCCCGCCACCGGCGCGTCGGCCACCGCCGTCACCGTGATCGTGGCCGTGGCCGACGCCGACTCCGCGTCGCTTTGGTCCACCACCTTGAACGTGAAGCTCGCATCCCCGTTCCAGTCCGCCGCCGGCGCGAACGCCAGCGACCCCAGGTCGGCCTGCGCGACCACCTGGTTCGCCGTCACCGCGCTCCCGCTCAGCGCCAGCGCGCCGTGCCCGGCGTCCGGCAGGCTTGCCACCCGCACCGCCTTCAGGCTGTCCCCGGTGTCCGCGTCCGTGAACACCGAGGCGAAGTCGCCCGCCGTGAACGCCAGCGCCGTGTCCTCCGCCGTGCTCCTGGCGAACGTCCCGGCCGCCGGCGCGTCGTTCACGGCGCTCACCGTGACCGTCGCCGTCGCGTTCGCCGACTCCGCGTCGGTCCGGTCCACCACCTTGAAGTCGAACGTCGCCGCACCGCTCCAGTTCGCCACCGGCGTGAAGGTCAGGTCGCCCAGGTCGGCGTGGTCGATCTTCCGATTCGCCGTCACCGCGGTTCCGGCCAGCGCCAGCGTCCCGTGCCCGGCGTCCGGCAGGCTCACCACCTGCACCTGCTTCAGGCGGTCGCCATCGGGGTCGCTGAACACGTCTTCGAAGTGCGCCGCCGTGAACGCCAGCACCGTGTCCTCCGCGGTGCTCACCGCCAGGGCCGCCGCGGCCGGCGGGTCGGCCACCGCGGTCACCGCGATGGTGGCCGTGGCCGTGGCCGACGCCGTGCCGCTCTGGTCCAGCACCTGGAACTCGAACGCGGCTGCGCCGGCGAAGTGCGCCGCCGGCGTGAACGTCAGCGCCGCCAGCTCGCCCCGCGCGAGCACCTGGTTGACCGTGACCGGGCGGCTCTGCCGGGCAACCGGGCGGTCGCCACCCGATTCGCCGTCACCGGGCTTCCGTTCGGCGTTGACGGCCGCGACCAGCGCCAGCTCGCCGTGCGCCGCGCGCGGCAGGCTCACCACCTTGATCGATTTCAGGCTGTCACCCGCGTCCACGTCGCTGAACACCGCCGTGAAGTCCGCCGCGGCGAACGCCAGCGCCGTGTCCTCGGCCGTACTCTTGTTCAGCGGCGCCGCGGCCGGCGGGTCGGCCACCGCCGTCACCGTCACGGTCGCGGTCGCCGCGGCGGCCGATTCCGTGCCCGCCTTGTCCACCACCCGGAACGTGAAGCTGACATCCCCGTGCCAGTTCACCGCCGGCGTGAACGTCAGGCTTCCCAGGTCGGCGCGCACGATCTTCCGGTTCGCAGTCACGGCGGTCCCGTCCAGCGCCAGCTCGCCGCCCGCCGCGGCCGGCAGGCTCACCACCCGCACCGCGGCCAGGCCGTCGTCGGGGTCCGGGTCGGAGAACCCTCCGTCGAAGTCCGCCGCCGTGAACGTCAGGGGCCGATCCTCCGCCGTGCTCACGTTCAGCGCGCTCGCCGCCGGCGCGTCTCCCACCCCGGTCACCGTGATCGTCGCCGTGGCCGCGGCCGACACCGCGTCCGTCTGGTCCACCACCCGGAACGTGAAGCTCGCGGCTCCGTTCCAGTCCTGCACCGGCGTGAACCGCAACGCGCCCAAGTCGGCGAGCGCGATCACCTCGTTGACCGTCACCGCCCGGGTCGGTGCGGCGACCGGCCCGACGCCGCCCTCGCCGGGCTTCGGGTCGGCGTCACCGGGCTGCTGCTGTTGCAGCGCCAGCGTGCCGTGCCCGGCGTCCGGCAGGCTGTCCACCCTCACGGCCTTCAGGCGGTCGCCGTCGCCGTCGCTGAACCGGTCCTTGAACTCCGCCGCCGTGAACGCCCGGACCGTGTCCTCCGCCATGCTCACCGCCAGCGCTCCCGCCACCGGCGCGTCGGCCACCGACGTCACCGTGACCTGCGCCGCCGCCGCGGCCGACTCCCGGTCCGACTGGTCCACCACCTTGAACGTGAAGCTCGCCTGCCCGTGCCAGTTCGCCACCGGCGTGAACACCAGATCTGCCAGATCGTCGTGCGTGATCAGGTCGTTCGCACTCACCGCTTTGCCATCGAGCGCCAGCACGCCCGCCGTGCCGGCCGGCAGCGTGACCACGCGCACCGCCTTCAGGCTGTCGTCCGGGTCGACGTCGCTGAACACGCCATCGAAGTCCGCCCCGGTGAACTCCAGCGCCGTGTCCTCCGGGGTGCTCACCGCCAGCACTCCCGCCACCGGCGCGTCGGCCGCCGCGGTCACGGTCACCGTCGCGGTCGCCGCCGCCGACTGCGCGCTCTCCCGATCGCGCACCCGGAACTCGAACTTGGTTTCGCCGTTCCAGTCGGCCACCGGCGTGAACACGAGCCCGACCAGGCGCGTCCGGTCGATCACCTGGCCGGCGGCGACCGCCTCCCCGTCCAGGGTCAGCGCCCCCTGCGCCGCCGGCGGCAGCACGGCGACGACCACCGCCGTGAGGCGGTCGCCGGCCTCCGCATCGGCGAACACGCCGTCGAAGTCGGCCGGCGCCAGCGGCAGCGGCGCATCCTCGCGGGTAGTGCGCGCCAGCGGCTGCGCGGTCGGCGGCGTATTCCACCACAGCGCGAGCGTGTAGGCTTTCGCCGACGCCGCCTTGGCGAGGTCCTGCACCCGGTAGTCGATGCTCGCGCGGTAGATGCCGTCCGTCGGCCGGAACTCCAGATCGCTCAGCTCGGCCGCTGCGATCACCGCCCCGACCGGCTGCGCCTTGTCGGCCCGCCACAGGCCCCCGCTGCTCGGTTTCCCGGCGAGCACCATCGCGCGCAGGCGGTCGCCGGGATCGGGATCCGCGAACGCCGCCTCGAACAGGTCCTGGAAGTCCAGGCCCGGCACCCACTTGCGCGTGAGGTCCTCCGCCGTCGGAGCGTCGTTCTTGCCGGCGACCGCGATGGTCGCGGCGTAGGCAGCCGCCGACCGGGCATCCGACTGGTCGACCACGCGGAAGGTGAACCGCGCGTTCCCGAACCAGTCCGCCACCGGCGTGAACGTCACGCTGCCCAGGTCGGCCGCGGCGATCACGCCGCCTGCTTTGACCGCGTCCCCCTTGGCCGCCAGAGCGCCGTGCTTGGCGTCCGGCGGGGTCACCACCACTACCGCCTTCAGGCTGTCGCCGGGGTCGGGATCGCGGAACACGAAGTTGTCCGCCGCCACGGTCACGGTCACATCTTCGTCGCCGGCGACCGTGAACGCCGCCGACGCCGGCGGGTCGGCGACCGGTGCGACCTGGACCGTGCCGGTGGCGACTTCCGAGACGTAGCCGGCCTGGTCCTCCACCTGGAAGGTGAACGTCACCTCGCCCGCGAAGTCGCGGTCCGGCTGGTACACCAGGCGCGTCAGCCCCGCCGCCGGCAGCAGGTCGTCGCCGTCCATCACTCTCGCCACGCTGCCGTGGAAGCTGGTCAGCGTGCCTGCCGATTGCGGCGGTGTGCCGGACCGCGGGGCACGCCTGATGACGATCGACTTGAGCCGGTCATCCGCGTCGACGTCGTCGAACGTGAAGTCGGCGAGCGTGAGCGTGAGCGTCGTGTCCTCGTCCATCGAGTGGCCGAGGTCCGCCGTCTCCGGCGCGTCGTTGACCGCCGTCACCCGGACCGTCGCGGTGCTGGAAGCCAGCGAAGCGGCGCCGGACGAGTCCTCCACCCCGAACAGGAACGTCGCCGTCCCGTTCCAGTTCGCCGCCGGCGTGAACCGGAGCTTGCCGTCGATGGAGCCGCTCGGGGCGGCAATCGTCTGCCCGGCGGTCACCGCCGTCCCGTCCAGCGTCAGCGTGCCCGCCGCCGCGGCCGGCAGCGAGGCGATGACCACGGCCTTGCGCGTGTGCCCGTCCAGGTCGGAGAACGCGAAGTCGGCGGATGTCAGCGTCAGCGCGGTGTCCTCGGCCACCGTGCGCGCGAAGTCCGCCGTCGTGGGCGCGTCGTCCACCGGCCTGACCGTGACCGTGGCGGCGTACGCCTGCGTCGAGGCGCGCAGCGTGGTGTCCAGCACCTTGAACGTGAACGAGGTGATCCCGTACCAGTCCGCCGTCGGCCGGTACTGGAGCGCGCTCAGGTCGGCACGCGCGATCGTGGCCCCGGCGGACTGCTCCGCGCCGTTCAGCAGCAGCGTGCCGTGCGCCGGCAGGGTTTCGATGCGCAACTGGTGGAGCTGCTCGTCCGGATCCGCGTCGCTGAACGTGAACTGCCCGGCGGCGAACGTGTGCGACGTGTCCTCGTCGATCGTCACGCTGAGCGGCGCCGAGGTCGGCGCGTTGGCACCCACCTCGGCGTCGGTGATGGTGACGTTGAACCCACTCACGGCTAAGAGGCCGGGGCTAGCTGTAGCCGTGTAGGTCATGGCGGTGGCGGCGGCCACCGTGGTCGGCGTGCCCGACAGCGTGCGCGTCGCCGCGTCGAAGGTCAGGCCCGGCACCGCCGGCGTCAGGGTGTACGTCAACGTGTGGCGGTAGTGCGCCTCCGGCAGGACCAGCGGGATGATCGCCTTGCCTTTGGGCCAGCTCTGGTCCGGGAACGACGCGCCCCGGAAGGTCGGCGGGGGTTTGGCATCGCACCCTGATCCTTCCGGCGCCACGTTGTAGACCCGGAGCGGAATGTCGAGAGACGCCTTCAATCCCCGCGGGTCGGTGGCCGTCACCGTGATGGTGACATTCCAGTTCTCGCCGGCGGCTGGACCAGGGTCGACTGTGAGGTGCGGAGCCCGCTCGACGTCGTACACATTCAGTGCTGGGGACGTAACATGGTTCAACCGAAAACGCCGAAGCGGCGAAACGTAGACGTGGGCGGCCACGCGCGAGTCCGAACTGTGCACGCTGTACGTCAAGGGATCGGCGTCGGGGTCGTAGAAGTAGTAAGCCA
This sequence comes from Spirochaetia bacterium, assembly GCA_965208575.1. Classification (GTDB taxonomy): domain Bacteria; phylum Spirochaetota; class Spirochaetia; order SZUA-6; family Bin103; genus Bin103. The sequence continues at coordinate 1,157,709 of CBDBOV010000006.1, forward strand.
TCGGATACCTGCGAAGGCTACGTCCGCACCTGCCAATCGCTCCGTGGTCCCTCAAGTCACCATACACCTTGGCGTAACCCTTCAACAAGCCTTGATCGCGGTCAGCCTTGGAGTTTGCCACCGGCGCGCGGTTTGCCGGCAGGCCGGTGATGCGGAAATCCTGCGCCGTCCGCGCGCCGCTCGTGTCGACGGCGAAGATGCGGATCGGCTTGGCTCCCTCGGTGATGGGAAAGAGGCAGTGTGCGTAGCGGTAGCCGGTACATCGGGCGAGCGTCAATCCCGTGTGAACTTCAGTCGCCACGAAGTTCAGGACATCGCCGTCGGCGTCGTAGAAGTAGCCGCGCAGGTCGACGCCGTACGGGTACGTGCTGGATTTTCCCCACTTCGATCCCGGGATCTTGACGCTCACGTCCACGGTCTTGCCGGCGAACAGGGCGACCGGGGGGCTGTTCGCCACCACGTTGATCGTGAAGCTCAGGGTGGCGCTGTCGCCGGCGCTGGCGTCGGCATCCGAGTCGACCGCCCGATAGGTCATGGCGTAGCTGCCGGCGGTGGTCGGCGTGCCCGTGATCCGGTGGGTGCGCGCGTCGAAGCTCAGGCCCGGCACCGCCGGCGTCAGGGTGTAGGTCAGGTCGCCGTCGCCGCCGGTCGCGGTCGGCAGCGGCGGCAGGGGCCGCGCCGAGGTCACCGGACCGTAGTCCCGCCCGGTAAGGAGGCGCAGATTCCGGATCGAGACGCCGGCGGCAAACCGTGGCGTCGACGCGGCGGCGGCGCGCAGCGAGACCCTGATCGTGTCGGCGTCGCTGTCCCGGTCGGTGACCTTGTAGAGGAAGTTCCAGGTGCCGGCGGCCTTGGGCGTAAAGGTGACCGTGCGCGTGGCCGCGCTGAAGGACATCACGCCGGCAGCGGCCGGCGTGAGGGTGTAGGTCAGGGTACCGTCGCCGCCGGTCGCCGCCGGCAGCACGCGCGAGAGGGTCTGGCCCGCCTGCAGGCCGAGCGAGATGTTCCGAGTCAGGCCCAGGCTCGGGCGGCTCGCGGGGTAGCGTATCTTGACCGGGAGGTAGGTGGTGCCGGTCAGTCCCCCGCGGTCGGTGACCGTCAGCTTGTACAGCAGGTCGACGGGATAGCTCGGTTCGGGCCACAGATACGGGGTGCTCGAATCGGGCCACCGTGGTTGGTGGTGCCGCGTGACCGGATCCCGGACCTGGGTCCACCGGAACCTGAGATGATCCAGTGGCGTTTCCTCGTCGGTGCTTGCCCGTCCATCGAGATAGAGGTTCGTCTGAATGAGCTTCCCGTGTTCGTTGTACCTCTTCCGGTAACCCCACGTGGCGCGCGCGACGGGCGCGTTCTTGTTGGGCGCGGCCGCCAGCGACACGGTCACGGTGCGCGCGGCGCCGTCGCCGCCGGCGGTGCGCGCGCGCACCGCGAACGTGTAGGTGGCGCCGTTCCGCAGTCCGGACACCACCTGGCGGTACACGTGCGCCCCGGCGCCGCCCTGACTCCACGCCGACCACTTGGTGCCGCCGTCGGAGCTGTAGCGGTACCACCAGCTCGCGATCGGGGCTCCGTTCGCCGCGCCCGCCGTCCACCTGAGCGTGACCGTGCCGTCGCCGCTGCCTGCCGTGAGCGTGGCCGGCGCGGCCGGCGGCCGTACGACGTCCAGCGACGCCGTGGCGGTGGCGCTCGCGCCGTGCTCGTCGGTGGCGGTCAACCGGAAGGTCAGCCGCTCCACGCGGTTCGGCGCGGTGAAGGTCGGGCTCTCCGCGGTGGCGTCGCTCAGCGTCACCGCGGTGCCGGCGGTCTGCTCCCAGTGCCAGGTCATCGTGTCGCCGTCCGTGTCGCGGCTGCTGTTGGTCAGCGTCACCGTGTGGCCGGCCTTGACGGTGCCGTACGGCGCGGTCGAGGCGGCGGCCAGCGGCGGATCGTTGGCGTGCACGGTGATGGTCGCCGTACCCTGCGCACTCGCGCCCGGCTGGTCGATCAGGTTGAACACGAAGGAGTCGGTGCCGGAGTAGTCAACCTTGGGCGTGAACACCAGCGTGTCCAGGTCGTGCGGCTCGACCAACCGCAAGGAGGTCACCGCCGCCCCGCCGAGCGTCAGCCGGCCGCCGTTCAGCGGCGGCGCGATGACCACCCGCGACAGGCTGTCGCCGGCGTCCGGGTCCGAGAACGCGCCGGTGAAGTCGCTCGTTGCGAAGGTCACGGGCATGTCCTCGTAGGTGCTCTTGGCGATCGGCGCCGCGGTCGGCGCGCTGTTGGCGTTGACGGTGAGCGTGAACGTCAGCGTGTCGGCATCGGCGTCGGTGTCGAAGCGGTCGCCGTCGTCGACCCGGTAGGTCATCTGGTGCTGCCCCGGGGATGCGGCCGTGCCGGACAGCACGCGCGTCTTCGGGTCGAAGGTCAGGCCGGTCACCGACGGGCTGAGGCGGTAGGTCAGGCCGTAGTTGCCGCCGGTCGCCGCCGGCAGGGTCAGCGAGGGGGCGCCCGGCACGCTCGCCACCCGCGTCTGCGCCGGCACGGTGGCCGTGCCGAAGGTGGGCGCCGAGTTCAGGAACGGCGTGTCGCCGCCGCTCGCCGCCGGCCCCCGGTAGAAGCCGTTGGACGCGGTCAGGGTCACCGTGTAGGCGCGCTCGTTGGTCAGATTGGGGATGGTGTGGGCGCGGGCGGTCGCGGCCAGGTCCGTGCTGCCGGAGGCGCCCGCGCCGGACCAGGCCAGCCGGTAGCCGGTCACCGGCGCGCCGCCGGCGCCGGCCGGCGCCGCCCAGCTCACCGCCAGCGAGCGGTCGTTGCCCAGCACCTGCAGGGTGCGCGGCGCGGTCGGGGCGCCGTAGGGCGTCGCGGAGGTCACCTCGGTCACCGTGAACGTGGCCTCGGTGCCGGGGTCGAGACGGTAGAGCGTGTCGACCTCGATCCGGTACTTCCGGCCGGCGGTGAGGCCGGTGATGTCGTAGGAGGTGGCGGTCCTCGCCAACCGCGCCGTGCCGGCGCGCGGGGCGCTGCCCTCGGCCCAGGACACCACGTAGTAATGGAGGATCTTGGACCCGGTGGGCCGGCTCCAGGTGACCCGCAGGGTGTTGGCGGCCCCGCGCACGGCGGACAGGTTGACCACCTCCATGTCGGCGCGCGGGGTCGGGATGTTGATGTAGGCGTCGTCGCGCGGGCTGGTGTACGGCAGGTTGGCCAGCGCCGCGCCGGTCCCGGACCGGAACGGCCCCTCGCCGACGGCGTTCACCGCGGTCACGCCGACCCCGTACTCGATGCCGTTGGTCAGCCCGGTCACGAAGTGGACGTGCACGCCGGTGCCGGACGCCGCCACGTCCGCCGACTGCACGGTGCCGGCGTACTTGCCGGTCTGGTACCAGTACACGCGGTAGGTGGTGACCGCGCTGCCGCCGTCGCTGGCCGGTGGGCGCCAGCTCACCTCCAGCTTCCCCGGATGGGAGACCACCCACTTGCGCTGATACTGATGGTCACCCGGGGCATAGCGGTCGTTGTGCCGCGTGCCGAAGCCCACCTGCCCCGGCGCCGTCGGCTCGCTCGGGGTCTGCGCATGAGCGGCGGCGACGGCGAGCCAGGCGACCAGCGCCAGCATGCCGGCGCGCGCACACGTACCGGCGGCGCGCGACCGTACCTGCCGCCGCCGGCGGGCGGGTGACGAAATTCGCCCGCCGCGGCAAAGCCGGTGACGAGCGTTGTTCTTCGGCGCGTGCCCGCTCTGTTGTCGGTCAGCAGGCCGCGGCGCTCGTGCGCGCGGCGCCGCGGCGTCCGGCTCCATCACTCCGGGCTATATGCAAAAACCGGGCCAGGCTTCTGCCAATCAGGTCAACTTGTTTTTCAGAAAAGAATTAGAGTGACCTTGAGCCGTTCTCTCCGGGCCGCGGACGAGTGGCGCATCTCGCCACTCAAGCCCGGCCCATGCCGGTCTGGTGCGAATAACTCGTGGCGGGTGAGTTGGTTATGAGCAGGGGCCACGAGCTGTCGCGATGTGCGTCACGAGACGCAATCTGCAACAGTCAGGCGGCGACGGCGGGCCGGGCTGCGAACCGACGCATCCGGCGGCGACCGCGACGCGGACTCGGCTCGCCGGGGCGAGCGGATCCGATTCACTCGCCGGAGTCGGCGGCGCCGGCGGCGTCCGCGGTCAGCCCGTACTTGTTCAGCTTGCGGTGCAGCGTCGCGCGGCTGATGCCGAGGGCGCGCGCCGCGCGCGTCACGTTGCCGCCGGCCGCGGCCAGCGCCCGCTCCACCGCCCGGCGCTCCACGTCCGCCAGCGGCGCCACCTGCGCCATCGCGCCGGGTTCTCCGCCCGCCTCGCGCTCCGGTCGCACCGTCTCGCGTTCCGGTCGTACCGCCTCTCGTCCCGGCGACACCGTCTCGCGTCCCGGCGGCAGCGCCGCGCGCTCCGGCCGCACCGGCTCCAGACCCGGCGGCAGATCCGCCGCCTCGATCACGCCGCCGCCCGCCATCGTCGCGGCGCGCTCGATCACCCCCTGCAGCTCGCGCACGTTGCCCGGCCAGTCGTGCGCCAGCAGCAGCCGCAGCGCGCCCGGACTGATGCTCTTCACCGCCTCCCCCGCGCGCCCGGCGTACTGCTCCAGGCAATGGTCGACCAGTTGCGGCACGTCCTCGCGCCGCTCCCGCAGCGGCGGCAGCTCGATCGGGAACACCGCCAGGCGGTAGTACAGGTCGGCGCGAAACGCCCCCGATCGCAGCGCCGCGTCCAGGTCCCGGTTGGTCGCCGCGATCACCTGCACGTCCACCGGGATCATCGCCGTGCCGCCGACCCGCTGCAACTCGCGCTCCTGCAGCACGCGCAGCAGCCGCGCCTGCAGCTCCGGCTTCATGTCCGCGATCTCGTCCAGCAGGATCGTGCCCCCGTGGGCGCGTTCGAAGCACCCCCGCCGCACCCGCGTCGCCCCCGTGAACGCACCCTGCTCGTGCCCGAACAGCTCGCTCTCGATCAGCCCCTCCGGCACCGCCGCGCAGTTGACCGCCAGGAACGGTCCCGTGCCGCGGCGCCCGTTGGCGTGCAGCGCGCGCGCCACCAACTCCTTGCCGGTGCCGCTCTCGCCCCGGATCAGCACCGTCACGTCGCCCGCCGCCGCCCGCTTCATCAGCCGGTACACCCGCTGCATCGCCGCGCTCGTTCCCACCATGCCGGCTATCGGCGCCGGGCTCTCCAGCGCCACCTGCAAGTCGCGCACCTCCGCCTGCATCTGCTCGATCTCCACCTCGCGCGACAGGTCGCGGTACACGTACAGGTCGCCGATCACGCCGCCCGCGTCGTCGTGCACCGGCCGGCGCAGCCGGTAGTACAGCGGACCGGCGCCCGCCCCCGTTTGCTCCGCCGGCCGCAACGGTTCCACCAGGTCGCCGCCCGCCTCCACCGTGACCCGCCTCCCGGCGTTGGCAAGCGGCACCCGGCGCATCCGGCGTTCCCACAGCGCGTTCGCCTCCGGCAGGGTCATCGCCTTCATGTCTGCTTCCGTGGCGTTCATCAGGCGCTGGTAGCAGCGGTTGGCGAACACCAGGCGTTGCTGCGCGTCGGTCACGACAATCGCTTCACCGATGGAGTCGAGCACCGCCGTCAGCCGCCGATTGGTAACCGTCAACTCGCGCCGCCGGCGCTCCAGTTCCCGCTCCAGGTTCCACTTCTCGACCAGCGCCACCGTGATCTGCTGCACCTCCTCGCGCGCGAACGGCTTCCTGACGTACAGCAGCTTGTGCAGCAGTTCCATGTCCTCCACGATTTCCGCCAGCGAGGTGTCCGTGTACGCCGTCATCAGCACGATCTCGATGGCGCGGTCGATGCCGCGTATCCTGCGCACCGTGTCCACCCCGTCGATGCCGGGCGGCATCCGGATGTCGATGTACGCCACCGCGATCGGGGCCCCGTCGCGCGCTGCCCGCCGCACGATCTCGCACGCCTCTTCGCCGCCCGTCGCATGCAGCAACTCGAACTCCGGCAGGTGGTGATCCGCCTCCTCGCCGCCCAGGAACGATGCCGCCAGGTGGTCCGCCGCCGCCGCGGCGCGCGGCGTCAGCATCTCCTCGAAGTCGTCGTGGATCTCCTTCTGGTCGTCGGCGATCAGTACCCTGGTGTTCGCCGGCTCCTTGCGCGTCACTCGCTGTCCTCCCGCGTCATTGCTCGGTGGTTCGACTCCCCGCGCACAATCGAGCAACAGCCGTGCCAACTACCGCGACGCCTCGCAAAGTGCTGACGGGCAGGAAATTAAGACGGTTCGAGCGGTGCCGGCGCGGTCGCGGCGAGCGACGCATCATGCGACTCGCGCCTCCCGTCCGGCCCGGCGGCAACCAGCTATTTCATTACCCATACAAGAGTTGCGAACACGGTCACGGGCTCTTGTCGCAGTCTGCGCCAGGCGGCGCAAAGCGCGCCACGCGCGCGCGGGCGACCGACCGCCGAGCGCCGGCCGGATCGCGCGGCGACCGGGCTTCCACGCGCCGGACCCGCCGTCTCGACCGGCGGCGCAGCGTGGACCGGCGTGGACCGGCGGCGCGGCGCTTGCCGTTGCCCGCGCGCGGCGGGTATGCTCGGGCGGCGCGCTTCGCCCCATGGCTACCGGCAACGACATTCCGCCATCCGTGCGCATGCCCGGTAGAGGGCGGCCGTCGCCTGGCGCCCACGCGGATCCGCCCGTGCCGGGCGCCCGGCCGCCGGTGCACGCGGCGCCCGGGCCGCGCATCCTGATCGCGGCCGAAGATGCCGAGATTGCCCGCCTCGAGGCGCTGCTCATCGAGTTCGGCTGCGTGGTGACGGCCGCGGCGCGCTCGGGCCGCGAGGCGCTGGCCGCGCTGCAGGCGCGCGCCGACGGCGACCCGCCGCCCGCCGAACTGGCGTTGATCGATCCGGCGCTCGGCGGCGAGGTTTCGGGCGTTGCCGCCGCCCGCCGGCTGCGCCGCTTCGGCATCCCGGTGATCTACGTCACCGACGGCGACCTGCCGGCGCGCACCGCCCGCGCCGCCCGCGCCGCCGAACCGGCCGCCTACGTGCCGCGCCCGGTGGCGCCGTGGCACCTGCGTGCGACCATCGACACCGCCCTGGCGCAGCACCGCCGCGAAACCAAGCTGGCCGAGCGTGCGCGCCTGCTCGCCCGCGAACGCGGTGCGCTCCGGCGGCGCGTCACGACGCTCCAGGATCGGAGCGCGCACACCGAGGCCGAGTTGCGCGACCAGGTGGAGGCATTCAGGAGCCAGTCCACGCTGCTGCGCGCGGTGGTGGACAGCATGGGCGATGGACTGATCGTGGCCGACCGCGAAGGCAGGTACCTGCTCACCAATCCGGAGATGGAGCGCCTGGTCGGCATGTACCGGCCCGGCGCCGACCTGTCGCGGCGGTCGCAGACCTACGGCCTGTACTATCCCGACGGGAAGACCCTGATTCCCTCGGAGCGGCTGCCGCTGACGCGCGCCCTGAGCCACGGCGAGTCGACGGACAACTTCGACGTGTTGATCCGCAATGCCGGACACCCGAACGGGATCCGGGTGAGCATCAACGGGCGGCCGCTGTACGACGCGGACGGCGCCTTGCAGGGTGGCGTGATCGTGTTCCGCGACGTGACCCGCATCAGGGAAACGGAGCGCGAGGTGGTAGAGTCCGCGCACCGCATGGCGGAGCAGAGCCGCGCCATGCAGACCGTGGTCGACAGCATCAGCGACGGCGTGGTGGCCGCCGATACGGCCGGCAGGCTCACCCTGTTCAACCCGAGCGCGGAACGCATTCTGGGTCTGGGAAAGATCGATACGCCGCCCGAGCGCCGGGCCGAACGGTACGGCGTCTACTACCCTGATGGGGCGACGCCGGTGGCGGCGGACGATCTGCCGCTGACGCGCGCCACGCGCGGCGAGTCTTCGGACGGCGAGGAGTTCTTCGTACGCAATCCGCGCGTTCCGGACGGCGTCTTCGTCAGCGTCAGCGGCCGGCCGCTGCGCGACGGCGCCGGCGCGCTGGTCGGCGGCGTGGTGGTGTTGCGCGACGTGACCGAGCAGGTCCGGGCGCACCAGACGCTGATGCAGGCGTTCGCGCAGGGGCGGCTGGAAGTGGTCGACACCATCGTCCACAACATCGGCAACGCGATCAACAGCGTGGCGATCGGCGTCGGTACCATCCAGCACGAGTTGGAACGGAACCGCGAACTGCGCCGCTTCCAGGCGCTCGCGCACGCTCTCGAGCAGCACCGCGACGACTGGCTCGCATACCTGCGGACCGATCCGCAGGGGCGGCAGGTGGTGCCGTTCATCCTCGCGCTCGCCACCGACTTCGAGGCCCGCAATCGGCGCTTGACCGACACGGTGGAGCGCGTGCGCGGCCGCGTCGCGCACATCGTCGACCTGATCAGAACGCAGAAGTCGTTCGACCGCCAGAGCATGACGAGCAAGCTGATCGACCTGCGCCAGTCGATCGTCGATGCGACCAAGGTCCTGGCCGAGTCGTGCGCGGTGCGCGGCATCGACGTGGAGATCGACTGCGCGCACGCTCCCCGTGAATTGTGGATCCAGGAGAACAGGTTCCACCAGATGCTCGTCAACCTGATGAAGAACGCCATCGAAGCGATCGACGCGCTGTCCGCGGCCGGCCGCGGCGCGGCGGGGCGCGACCGGCCCCGCATCCGCATCGCCTGCTACCCGCGGGACGAATTCCTGGTGATCGACGTGATCGACAACGGGATCGGCATGGGCGAACAGCGCCACCGGCTGATCTTTACCGCCGGCTACACCACCAAGGAGAGCGGCAGCGGACTCGGGCTGCACTCGGCGGCCAACTTCGTGATCGGCTCCGGCGGCCGCATCCAGGCAATGAGCGACGGCCACGGGACGGGAACCACGATCCGGGTAATGCTGCGCCGGACGGCGCCGTCCGCACGGCGGGCCGCGGCGAAACAGGCCGCGGCTTCCGCGCCGACAGGCCACTGGTTGGCGCCCTCGTCCTCCGGTTGACCCGCCGATTCACTCGCCGCAGTCGGCGGCGCCGGCGGCGTCCGCGGTCAGCCCGTACTTGTTCAGCTTGCGGTGCAGCGTCGCGCGATTGATGCTCAGGGCGCGCGCCGCGCGCGTCACGTTGCCGCCGGCCGCGGCCATCGCCTGCTCCACCGCCCGGCGCTCCACTTCCGCCAGCGGCGCCACCTGCGCCAGCGCGCCGGGTTCTCCGCCCGCCGCGCGCTCCGGCGGCAGCGCCTCCAGGCCCGGCGGCAGATCCGCCGCCTCGATCACGCCGCCGCCCGCCATCGTCGCGGCGCGCTCGATCACCCCCTGCAGCTCGCGCACGTTGCCCGGCCAGTCGTGCGCCAGCAGCAGCCGCAGCGCGCCCGGACTGATGCTCTTCACCGCCTCCCCGGCGCGCCCGGCGTACTGCTCCAGGCAATGGTCGACCAGTTGCGGCACGTCCTCGCGCCGCTCCCGCAGCGGCGGCAGCTCGATCGGGAACACCGCCAGGCGGTAGTACAGGTCGGCGCGAAACGCCCCCGATCGCAGCGCCGCGTCCAGGTCCCGGTTGGTCGCCGCGATCACCTGCACGTCCACCGGGATCATCGCCGTGCCGCCGACCCGCTGCAACTCGCGCTCCTGCAGCACGCGCAGCAGCCGCGCCTGCAGCTCCGGCCTCATGTCCGCGATCTCGTCCAGCAGGATCGTGCCCCCGTGGGCGCGTTCGAAGCACCCCCGCCGCACCCGCGTCGCCCCCGTGAACGCACCCTGCTCGTGCCCGAACAGCTCGCTCTCGATCAGCCCCTCCGGCACCGCCGCGCAGTTGACCGCCAGGAACGGTCCCGTGCCGCGGCGCCCGTTGGCGTGCAGCGCGCGCGCCACCAACTCCTTGCCGGTGCCGCTCTCGCCCCGGATCAGCACCGTCACGTCGCCCGCCGCCGCCCGCTTCATCAGCCGGTACACCCGCTGCATCGCCGCGCTCGTTCCCACCATGCCGGCTATCGGCGCCGGGCTCTCCAGCGCCGCCCGCAAGTCGCGCACCTCGGCCTGCATCCGCTCGATCTCCACCTCGCGCGACAGGTCGCGGTACAGGTACAGGTCGCCGATCACGCCGCCCCCGTCGTCGTGCACCGGCCGGCGCAGCCGGTAGTACAGCGGACCGGCGGCCGCCGCCGTGCGCTCCGCCTGCCGCAACGGTTCCACCAGGTCGCCGCCCGCCTCCACCGTGACCCGCCTCCCGGCATCGCGCAGCACCCGCATCCGCTTGTCCCAGAGCGTACTCAGGGCGTACGCGGACATCGTCTTCAGTTCCTCCTCCGAGGCGCTCAGCAGGTCCTCGTAACTGCGATTGGCGAACACCACCCGCTGCGCGTCGTCGTACACGGCGAGCGCCTCTCCGATGGAGTCGAGCACCGCCGTCAGCCGCCGATTGGTAACCGTCAACTCGCGCCGCCGCAACTCCAGTTCCCGCTCCAGGTTCCACTTCTCGACCAGCGCCACGGTGATCTGCTGCACCTCCTCGCGCGCGAACGGCTTCCTGACGTACAGCAGCTTGTGCAGCAGCTCCATGTCCTCCACGATTTCCGCCAGCGACGCGTCGGTGTACGCCGTCATCAGCACGATCTCGATGGCGCGGTCGATGCCGCGTATCCTGCGCACCGTGTCCACCCCGTCGATGCCGGGCGGCATCCGGATGTCGATGTACGCCGCCGCGATCGGGGCCCCGTCGCGCGCTGCCCGCCGCACCACCTCGCACGCCTCTTCGCCGCCCATCGCGTGCAGCAGCTCGAACTCCGGCAGGTGGTGATCCGCCTCCTCGCCGCCCAGGAACGATGCCGCGAGGTCGTCCGCCGCCGCCCGCCGCGGCCTCAGCATCTCCTCGAAGTCGTCGTGGATGTCCCGCTGATCGTCGACGATCAGCACCCTGGTGTTCGCCGGTTCCTTGCGTGCCGCTCCGCTACCCGATCGTGTTCCGCCCGCCGTTGCCGTGCCCATGCTTGGATGCACATGATAATCATTCCGGCAACGGTTTTCGTCGCAAGAAGGGGTGATAACACCAAAGAACTACTTATTTCATTCTATAAGTGATGCGATGTTTACTATTATGCTTCCGGGTCCACCGTCGGGTACGCGGGCAGCGCAGCGCTCAGGCGCGGGTCAGGCCATCCGGGCGCGCCGCAGACCCTCCCGAAACCCGACCATCTGCCGGCTGGTCTCGTCGTAGAGCCGCATCGACAGGCAGCGCAGCGTACCGCGGATGCGCAGCATCGGCACGGCGTGCAGGGCCGGCTGCTCACGGTGGGCGCGCTCGAGATGGTAATTGGGAATGGTCGGGTCGAGGTGGTGGACATGGTGAAAGCCGATGTTGCCGGTGAACCACTGCAGCACGCGCGGCAGCGCCAGGTAGGAGGAGCCGTGCAACGCGGCGCTGACGAAGTCCCAGCGCTCGTTGCGGCGCCAGTAGACGCCTTCAAACTGGTGCTGAACGTAGAACAGCCACGTGCCCACCGCCGAGGCGAGCACGAACACGGGGGTGAACACCACCAGGAAGTTGACGAAGCCGAACGGCAGCGACATCGCCACCACGAACAGGCCGGTGCCCACGTTGGTCCAGATGATGGCGCGCAGCGAACGGGCGCCCACCCGCTTGCGCGGAAAGCGGTGGTTCAACAGGAACCCGACCGGCGCGACGAGAAAGAACAGCACGAACGGATTGCGGAACACCCGGTACGCCAACCGCAGCCGGCGCGGCGCGGCGACGAACTCGCGTACGGTCATGGTCCACACGTCGCCGAGGTCGCGGCGGTCGAGGTCGCCGGCGGTGGCGTGGTGGCGGGCATGTTCGTGCGACCAGTGCCGGAACGGCGTAAAGGTCAGGAACCCGGCGAGGTAGCCGATCACGCGATTCCAGCGGCTGCGGCGGAACAGCGACCCGTGGCCGGCGTCGTGAAAGATGATGAACACGCGAATCAAAAACCCGGCCGTGGGCAGGGCGAGGAGCAGACTGAGCAGGTAGGAAACCTGCGCCAGCGCCCCCATGAGGATCAGTCCGCCGACGTAGGGAACGAACGACGTGACGATCTGGCCGATGCTGCGACCGGCGGACGGGGTACGGTATTGCCTGAGCGCGCGCTGCAGTGCGCGGGACTCGATCGACGGAGTATTCGCTCCTTGACTCACGGACGTGCTCTCCCTCCGGGAACCTGGTGCCTGTTTCGTTGCCGCATTGCGCCGAGGTCGGTGAGGTCCGTCAGCGAATTGGGTATGCCGACAGCATCGCGCGGTGGCGGCTTCTGGTCAAGGGTCTGCGCGAAGCCGCGTAGCCGCGTAGCCGAATTGACCGCGGCGGGGCGCCGGCCATAGATTGTGCGCCCTCCATGAGCCAGCCATTGATCGATGTTGCCGGACTGACCAAGAGGTTTCGCGTCGCGGCCGGCGATGGCGGCTCGACGGGAGGCGCCCGCGGGCTGCGTTCCCTGGTAGCGCGGCGCAAGGTGGTCACGGCGCTCGACGGCGTCTCGTTCCGCATCGGCGCCGGCGAACTGGTCGGCTACATCGGCCCCAACGGCGCCGGCAAGAGCACCACCGTCAAGATCCTGTCCGGCATCCTGGTGCCGGACGCCGGCCGCTGCGTGGTGGCGGGGCGCGTGCCGTGGCGCGAGCGCGTGGCGCACGTGGCCGGGATCGGGGTGGTGTTCGGCCAGCGCAGCCAGCTCTGGTGGGACCTGCCGGTCATCGAGTCGTTCGACCTGCTGCGCGACATCTACCGGCTGCAGCCTGCCGCCTACCGCGAGACCCGCGACGAGCTGGTGGAGCTGCTGGCCATCGCGCCGCTGCTGACGGTGCCGGTGCGGCAGCTCAGCCTGGGCCAGCGCATGCGCTGCGAGCTGGCCGCCGCCCTGCTGCACCGCCCGCGGCTGCTGTTCCTGGACGAGCCCACGATCGGCCTGGACGCGGTGGCCAAGCTGGCGGTGCGCGACATCATCCGCCGCCTGCACCGGCGCGGCGTCACCACCATTCTCACCACCCACGACCTGGACGACGTGGAGGCGCTGTGCCCGCGCGTGCTGGTGATCGGCGCCGGCGCGATCCTGTTCGACGGCTCGGTGGCCGACCTGCGCGCCGGCGTCGACCGCGAGCGCATTCTGACCGTGGACCTAGAGCACGAGGTGGGCAGCTTCACTACCGCGTCGGCCACGGTGGTGTCCGCCGCGGGACGCCGCGTGGTGCTGCGCTACGACCCGGCGCACATACCGACGCCGCGCATCATAGCGGAGGTGGCGCGCGACAACGACGTGCGCGACCTGTACATCGAGCCGCAGCCGATCGACGAGCTGGTGGCGCGGCTGTACCGCGGCCTGGAACTGGAGGAAGCGTGACGCTGTCGGCGCGGCTGGCGCCCTACCGCGGCGTGCTGCGGGCGCGCTGGCGCGAGACGCTGCAGTACCGGCTGGCGGCGCTGGCCGGGTTCGGCACCCAGTGCTACTGGGGGCTGCTGCGGCTGATGATCCTGGCCGCGTTCTACCAGTCGGGCCCGGCGGACGCCTCCGACTTCAGCTTCGCGCACGCGGTGCCGTACGTGTGGCTGGGGCAGGCCCTGCTGTCGCTGTTTCCGTTTCGGCTCGACAACGAATTGGCCGACAGCGTGCGCACCGGCAGCGTGGCCGGCGAGCTGCTGCGCCCGATCGACCTGTACTCCTACTGGTTCTGGCGCATGACCGCGTGGCGGCTGGCGCAGGCGGCGCCGCGCTGCCTGCTGATGCTGGTGGTGGCGGTCGCCGTGCTGCCGCTGGTGGGGCTGGACGAGTGGGCCCTGACCGCGCCGGCGGGCGCGTCCGCGGCCGGCCTCTACCTGGCCGCCACCGTGCTGGCGCTGCTGCTCGGGGTGGCGGTGACCGCGGTGCTGATCAGCCTGATGTTCTGGACCGTCTCGTCGGAGGGCGCCCGCTACGTCCTGCCGGCGGTGGTCTGGTTCGGCGGCGGCCTGGTGATCCCGCTGCCGCTGCTGCCGGACGGCCTGTCCGCCGTGCTCGGCTACCTGCCGTTCGCCGGCCTGATGGACATTCCGTTCCGCATCTACGTCGGGCACCTGGCCGGCGCCGAGGCGCTGGCCCGGCTCGGCCTGCAACTGGGCTGGCTGGTGGCGCTGGTGCTGCTGGGCCGGCTGCTGCTGGCGCGCGGCCTGCGCCGGGTGGTGATCCTTGGCGGCTGACGGCGCGCGGTGGAACGCGGCGTTGGCGGGCGGCGCGGTGCGGCTCTACCTGCGCTTCGTGGCTACCCACTTCCGCGCGCAGATGCAGTATCCGGGCGCGCTCGCCCTGCAGATGCTCGGCAGCATGCTGTTCACCGCCATCGAGTTCGTCGGGGTGTGGGCGCTGCTGGACCGGTTCGGCAACGTGCGCGGCTGGGAGCTGGCCGAGGTGGCGGTGCTGTACGGGATGGTGATGGTCGGCTTCGCCACCGCCGAGGCCACCGGCCGCGGGTTCGATACGTTCCACCGGCTGGTGCGCGGCGGCGACTTCGACCGCGTGCTGCTGCGGCCGCGGCACACGGTGCTGCAGGTGGCGGGCGCCGAGTTCGCCTTTCATCGCGCGGGCCGCTGGCTGCAGGGCGCGGCCATTCTCACCTGGGGGCTGGCCGGCGCCGGCATCGCCTGGAGCCCGGCGCGCGTGCTGCTGCTCGCGGAAACCTTCGCCGGCGTTACCGTGCTGTTCCTGGGGGTGTTCGTGGCCACCGCCGCGGTCACCTTCTGGACCGTGCAGTCGCTGGAGCTGCTGGCCATCGTCAGCAACGGATCGGTGGACGCCGCCAGCTACCCCGCCACCGTGTACCGCCGTTTCATGCGCCGCTTCCTGTTCTTTATCGTGCCGATCGGCACCGTCACCTACTTCCCGGTGGCGGCGCTGCTCGGGCGGCCCGACCCGCTCGGCACGCCGGCGTGGTTCGGCTGGGCCGCGCCCGCCGCCGCTCCCCTGTTCCTGGCCGCCGCCCTGTTCCTCTGGCGCCTCGGCGTCCGTCACTACAACTCTACGGGAAGTTGAGCCCGCGGCACGGATATGTTCCTCCACACCGTCGGCTCCTTCCGTCGCGGTTATGGCGGCTCGCCTCTATAACTCTACGGGAATTTGACCGACGGCGGTCGCCTGCGCCGCGGAAAAAGATTGGACAGATTGTCCAAAAATGTGCGGGCGGGCGGTACATTGTCCACAGACGGGCTCGTGACGGCATGGCAGACAGCCTGCCCGACATGTCGACTGAAGCGGAGGTGGTAGTGATGGATACCCCGGATGAAGTCACCATGGAGCAACTGCGAGCGCGCCTGATGGAGAGCCAGGTGGCGATCATCGAAGCCCTGCGCCGGGCCAACGTGTCGTGGACGATCATCGAACGCGCCACCGGCATCGACGAGATCTCCTTCAACCTGCTGAAACAGAGCCTCACTGCCGCGGACGACGGCGCCGAAGCGGTGTGATGCAGCCGACCGTCCCCACCGGATTGCAGGAGCCGGCAGGATCGGCCACCATGCGGTTCTACCAGACGGCGGAAGCGCAGGACGGCCGCGGCTCGTTTCGTCGAGCAGCGCAGGATCGCTGGAACCTGGGTGCAATAAACAGGGCGGCGATCATCGCCGGCGACGGCGGGCGCGGGCGCGGGCATGCAACCCGGCGTTAGCGAGGTGCCGCCGCCTGCCGGTCCGCCGCTGTTGTTCGTGCACGGCTTCCTGGGAGAGGCGGCGGACTGGGACGCGCTGCGCGCGCTGCTTGGCACGGACGTTGCCGCCGCCTGCTTCGAGCTTCCGGGGCACGGCGCGGCGCCGCCGGTCATCGGGGCTGCCTCGGAGCGGTCCGCGGAGGCGGCGCACCGACTCCGGCGGCCGCCTGCCGGCCTGGCGGAACCGATGGCAGCCGCGGGCTGGTTTCCGGCCGCGGCGCGGCGGCTGGAGCGGGCGTGCGCCCGGTTGCCGGCGCCGCCGGTGCTGGTCGGCTACTCCATGGGCGGGCGTCTGGCCCTGTATGCGGCGGTGCGCCGCCCGGGCGTCGCCCGCGCGCTGGTGCTGCTCGGCGCCGACCCCGGCATCGCCGAACCCGCGGCGCGTGCCGAACGCCGCGCCCGCGACGACGCGCTGGCGCGCGAGTTGGCCGCGGCCGCTAACGAGCAGGCGTTCGCGGCGTGGCTGCGGCGCTGGTACGCGGCGCCGCTGTTCGGCCGCCTGAACCGCCACCCGGCGTTCGAGTCACTGCTGCGGCGCCGGCTGCGGCAACGCCCGGGGACGCTGGCGGCGGCGCTGCGCGGGCTGTCCGTGTCCCGCCAACCGGCGCTGTGGAACGCGCTGCAGGCGCTGCCGGTCCCGGCGCTGTTCATCGCCGGCGCCGAGGATGCCAGGTACCGCGCCGTGGCCGCCCGCATCGCCGCGCTCGGCCCGCCGCGGCAGGCCGCCGTGTGCCCCGGCGCCGCCCATGCGGTGCACGTCGAGCAGCCCGAGGCGCTCGCCGGCCTGCTCCGCTCGTTCGCGCGGTCCGTCGCGGCGGGCGCCGTGGACCCGCCGGTGGACTGACGCGCTCGCCTTGCACCGCGCAACGCGAGCCGCACCGCCAGACTTCGCCCGCGACC
Source organism: Spirochaetia bacterium (assembly GCA_965208575.1). GTDB lineage: Bacteria > Spirochaetota > Spirochaetia > SZUA-6 > Bin103 > Bin103. Next base: position 1,174,266 of record CBDBOV010000006.1, read on the forward strand.
GCGCGCGGCCGATTCGCCCCGGCGCCCCGGCGCGTGGGCTGCGCGCCGTGTCGCACGGCCGCGATTGCCACGGCCACGGCGGCAGCGGCACATTGCCCGCGACCAATCCCGACCCGCAAGGAGCACCCATGAACGACATCGACTGGACCGCGTGCGGCGACTACCAGGACATCCTGTACGCCAAGACGGAGGGGATCGCCAAGATCACCATCAACCGGCCGCACCGGCGCAACGCCTTCACTCCGCTCACCGTCGAGGAAATGATGCACGCCCTCGACGACGCCCGCCGCGACCACGAGGTGGGCGTGGTCATCCTCACCGGCCGCGGCGAGCTGGCGTTCTGCTCGGGCGGCGACCAGAAGATCCGCGGCGATGCCGGCTACCGCGACACCGGCGGCGACGACCGCCTCAACGTGCTGGAGTTCCAGCGCCAGATACGCACCTGCCCGAAGCCGATCGTGGCGATGGTGGCCGGCTACGCCATCGGCGGCGGCCACGTGCTGCACGTGATGTGCGACCTCACCATCGCCGCCGACAACGCCATCTTCGGCCAGACCGGACCCAAGGTCGGCTCGTTCGACGGCGGCTACGGCTCCGCCTACCTGGCGCGCATCGTGGGGCAGAAGAAAGCGCGCGAGATCTGGTTCCTGTGCCGCCAGTACGACGCGCAGCAGGCGTTGCAGATGGGCCTGGTGAACGCGGTGGTGCCGCTGGCCGAGCTGGAGCGCGAGACGGTGCGGTGGTGCCGCGACATGCTGGTGCACTCGCCCACCGCGCTGCGCTGCCTGAAGGCGGCCATGAACGCCGACTGCGACGGCCAGGCCGGTCTGCAGGAGCTGGCCGGATCGGCCACCATGCTGTTCTACCAGACGGCGGAAGCGCAGGAGGGCCGCGACTCGTTCGTCGAAAAGCGCAGGCCCGACTTCAGCAAGTTCCCCCGCCACTTCTGAGGGTTGCCGCCTCGCGCCGGCGATAGCCGGCAGGTGCGGCGTGCGTTTGTAGCCGACAGCGGGAGAATGCCGAAACGAATAGTTAATTTACGCGTTGCCCGCTCTTCTTACATAATTGACACTCTGTGTACTATCATGATATGCTGGATGCATGATACTTCGCTGGCGGCATCGGGCGTGCATGGTTGCAGAGTCGACACGTGCGCGCGCGGGCTCGGCTCCGGACGTGCCGCGGGCGCGCTTGTGGCGGCGACGGCGGTGCGCCGTTGCCGCGCGGGTCGGGGCCGGGTTGGGCCTGCTCCTGGCGCTCGCCGGGTGTGGCGGTACCGGCACCCCGCCGGCGGTCCCGGTGGTGACGATCGCCGCGCGGGCGGCTTCCGTGACCGCCGGCGAACCGTTGCAATTCAGCGTCCGGGCCGAACCGGCCCCGGCGGCGGACCTGACCGTCCGCGTCACGATCGCGTACGGCGGCTGCGGCGTGGCGCAGTTGTCAACGTCGGTGACGATCGGCGCCGGCGACTCGAGCACCACGCTGACGGTGCCGACGGGCGGCGCGGCGGGCTGCACGGTGAGGGCCACGATCGCGGCCGGCCAAGGCTACCGTGCCGGGAGGTCCGCCGAAGCGTCGGCGGTCACGGCCGTGACCGGTTCAACGGCACCGCCGGTGGAGCCGGTGGTGACCATCGCGGCGGATGCGCCCGAGGTGGCCGAGGGCGAGGAGGTGTCCTTCACGCTGACCGCCGTACCGGCGCCGAAATCGGCCTTGCCGGTCACCGTGAACTGGTCGGTTGACCGCGTCGTCCTGACCGAACCCGGCCCGCGGACGGTCACCATCCCGACCGGCGGGACGTTCAATCTGCGGGCGGCCACCCGCGATGACGGCGACCACGAGCCGGACGGCGTGGTGACGGTCACCGTCTCGGACGGCAGCGGCTACGCGGTCGGCACGCCGGGCTCGGCGCGCGTGGACGTCGCCGACAACGACGCGGGCACGAGCACCGGCACTCCTCCCGCTTCGCCAGCTCCTCGAGCGACGTGGCGGTGCCCCCCCGGCACCGGCGGCGGCTCCTCCTGCCCGTTCGTGACGGTCCTTGCGGCCGATTCTTCGGTGACCGAGGGCGCCGTCATATCGCTCACGCTGACGGCGCAGCCGGCGCCCGCGTCGGACACCACGGTATCGCTTGAGCCGCGGTACGAACGAGCCCGAGTCGAAGCAGTTCCCACGACGGTCACGTTCGCCGCCGGCACAAGCACGGTTGCGATCACGGTCAACACCATCGACAACATGGTCACCGACGGCGGAAGCTTCCTCCGAGTCGTCCTCAATCGGCGCGCCGCCTCCGACAGCAACGCCTACGGGCTTGGCTCCGACAGCCCCATCGCGCACGTCACGATCGCAGACAACGACTGATCGACCGTCGCCCTTCGGCGGGCGACCGGTCCGGCTCGGGCACTCGCCGGTCGAGCCGCGGCAGGCCGACGGCAGCCGGACGGCTCCCCGCACGCGGATGCGGCGCCGGTCAGCGGCGAACGGCGCCGAACGTGACCGGGTGGCCGGCGATGGCGGCCTGGTGGATGGCCGCCTCGGCCGGCGCGGAGCGGTAGTACACCTGCGCCGCCAGCACCTCGGCGGCGAGCAGCGCCTCGTGGGTCTGCAACGCCGCGGCCACCGGCTCGGCGGCATCGGCGTACAGGGTGATGCGGTCGGCGATGGCGAATCCCGACTCGCGGCGCAGGTTGTTGATCATGTGCACCGCCTCGCGCACCATCCCCTCGGCGCGCAGTTCGGGGGTCAGTTCCTTCAGCACGCCCACCTGGCAACCCGGCTCGGCGGCGATGGCGTAGGCCTCGCGGGGGGCGGTCTCCACCACCACGTCGTCCGCCCGCAGGTCGAATTCGCCGACCTGCACGGTGTCTCCGGATGCCGCCTGCGCCGCCACGGCCGCGGGGTCGGCGGCGGCGATGGCCGCGGTCACCTCTTTCATGCGGCGACCGAAGCGCGGCCCCAGGGCCCGGAAGTTGGGCTTGACCGTGGTTGCCGACAGGCCGCCCACCTCCGCCGCCAGCCGCACCCGCTTCACGTTCAGTTCATCGAGAAGCTGCGCGCGGATCACCGGCAGGCGCGCCTGCTCCTGCTCGCTGTCCAGGTCCACCACCAGCTCGGCGAGCGGCTGGCGTACGCGCAGGTTGGCTCCCGCCCGTGCGGAGCGGCCGAGACGCGCGAGCCGCATGGCGAGGTTGGTGGCCGCCGACAGTCCCTCGTCGATCAACGCTTCGTCTGCCTGCGGCCAGTCGCACAGGTGCACGCTCGCCGGCGCGCCGGCGACCCGCTGGCCAACCAGGTTGCGGTAGATCGCCTCGGCGATGAACGGGGTGAACGGCGCGAGCAGCTTCACCAGCGTGGTCAGGCACTCGTGCAGGGTCTGGTAGGCGGCGCACTTGTCGGCGCCGTAGCGGGCCAGGAACGCGCCGGTGACCGGCGCCGGCGCGGCGGCGGACGGCTGCTCCTGCCCGCCGCGCCAGAAGCGGCGCCGGCTGCGGCGCACGTACCAGTTGGAGAGCGCGTCCACGAACCGTTCCAGCACGGTGGCGGCGGTCTCGGGACGCCACGTCTCCAGTGCCGCGGTAACGGCGCCGATGGCCTGGTGCAGTTCGGACCGGATCCAGCGGTCCAGCTCGCTGAACTCCGCGACCCCGGCGTAGCCGCCGGCGGCGGTCACCGGCTGCCAGCCGTCGATGTTGGCGTAGTTCACGAAGAACGAGTACACGTTCCAGATCGGGATGTGGAACTGGCGGCGTACCTCGTCGCCGGGGGCGTAGCCGAAGTTGAGGTTGTTGGCCGGGGTATGGCGCAGGTACATCCAGCGCATCACGTCCACGCCCATCTTGTCGGCGGCGTCCTCGAACCAGATGGCGTTGCCCTTGCTCTTGTGCATCTCGGCGCCGTGCTCGTCGCGCAGCAGGGCGTAGGTGAAGCAGGCCCGGAACGGCTCGCTCTGCTCCAGGGTGGCGCTCATCGCCAGCAGGGAGTAGAACCAGTTGCGGAACTGGCCGGGAAACGACTCCGAGATCCAGTCGGCCGGGAACCAGTCGCGCCAGTGCTCGCGGTCGTGGCGGTAGCCGATGGTCGAGAACGGTACGATGCCGGCATCCAGCCACGGATTGCCGACGTCGCGGATGCGGGACATGTTGTCGTCGCAGGAGGAGCAGGCGATCTTGACGGCGTCGATCCACGGCCGGTGCGGCGAGTGGCCGGCGAACTCGTCCCAGCCCTCCACCGCGCGCTCCTTCAGCTCGTGCTCGCTGCCGATCACCTCGAAGCCGCCGCAGGAATCGCAGGTCCAGATCGGCAGCGCCAGGCCCCAGTAGCGCTTCTTGGAGATCATCCAGTCGTGCATGTTGCGCAGCCAGTCCAGTTCGCGCTCCAGCCCGAACGCCGGAATCCAGCGCACCTTGCGGGTGATATCCATCATGGTGTGGCGCAGTTCGTCCATGGAGATGAACCACTCGTCCACCACCCGGAACACCAGCTCGCTGTTGCAACGCCAGCAGAACGGGTAGCGGTGCCGGTGCTCCTCGGTGCAGTACAGCAGCCCCTTGCCCTCCAGGTCGGCGAAGATGCGCTCGCGCACGTCGAACACGCTCATGCCCGTGAGCCAGCCGAAGCCGTCGACGTAGTGGCCGTTCTCGTCGAGCGGGGCGATCACCGCCAGGCCGTGCTCCTTGCCGAGGGCGAAGTCCTCCGGTCCGGCGCCGGGGGCGATGTGCACGATAGCGGTGCCCTCCTCCTCGCCCACCTCGGTCCACGGGACGACGCGGTGCTCGACGCCGCGCTGCGCCGCCAGGTCGTCGAACGGTCCGCGGTACGTGCGCCCGACGAGCGCGCTGCCGGGCAATTCCTCCAGCACCTCGACGTCTACCCCGAGCGCCTCCCCCGCGGTTTCCACGCCCAGGAGATCGGACACGCCGAGTTGTTCCAGCGGGGTAACCAGCTCCGAGTCCTCGGGCCGCACCGTCATTGCGCCCGCCAGCTCGGTCAGCAGCTCGAGCCGCTGCCTCCCCAGGTAGACGATCTCGCTGCCGACGCGGGCGCGCACATAGCGGTGCTCCGGGTGCACGGCGGCGGCGACGTTGGCGGTCAGCGTCCACGGGGTGGTGGTCCACACCAGCAGCGACTCGTTGTCGGCCCTCCCCTTCAGGTCGGTGAGCGGCAGGCGCACGTACACCGCGGTATGGGTCACCTCCTGGTAGCCCTCGGTAACGATCTCGTGCTGTGACAGGCCGGTGCCGCAGCGCGCGCACCACGGCATCGAGTCGGTGCCGCGGTACAGCCAGCCGTTCTCGTGGCAGCGCTTCAGGAAATGCCAGATGGTGTAGTTGTTCTCATCCGACATGGTGTGGTAGGAGTCGTCCCAGTCCATCCAGTAGCCGAGCCGCTGCGACTGGCGGGTCTGGATGGCGGCGTACTTGCGCACCCGCTCCTTGCAGTCCTCCACGAAGCGGGCGATGCCGTACGCCTCGATGTCGCGCTTGGAGGAGAAGCCCTTCTCCTTCTCCACCTCCACCTCCACCCACAGCCCCTGGCCGTCGAAGCCGTTCTGGTAGCGCTGCCGGTAGCCCTGCATGGTGCGCCAGCGCAGGAACAGGTCCTTGTAGGTGCGCCCCCAGGCGTGGTGCACGCCCATCGGGTTGTTGGCGGTGATCGGCCCGTCGATGAACGAATGGCGGCGCCCGGATGCTTCGTTGCGGCGCAGGTAGCGGCCGACAATGCCGGCCTCATCCCACCAGCGAAGCAGCTCCTGCTCCAATGCGACGAAGTCGACGCGCGGGGTAACCGGAGAAAACACCCCGCCCACGGGCGGATCGGTGGCCATAGTGGGCCGAACCTATCGCCGCGTCCGCCGCCGGGTCAAGGCGACCGGGCGTTGGCGGCGCTGGTGCTGGCGCCGCCGGCGGACGGCACAGGGGGTCAGGCGGCGTCGGAGGGGGTGAGCGGGCGCAGCCAGATGTTGCGGAAGCGAGTCGGGTTGCGGTGATCCTGCAGGCGCAGCGGCCCGGCCGGCGGGTGCGGCGCGTCGTAGGTGGCGAGGATGCGGTGGCCGGTCGGCCCAAGCGCCTCCCGCCGGTGGTGGATCAGCACGCCGTTGAGAACAATCGTCAGGAAGGCGGGGCTGACCAGGCGTCCGCCGTCGAAGCGCGCCGACTCGAACACGATGTCGTAGCTCTGCCACTCGCCGGGCCGGCGGCAGGCGTTGACCAGCGGCGGGTACTGGCCGTAGAGGGCGCCGGTGTGGCCGTCGGCGTAGGTGCGGTTGTCGTAGCTGTCGAGCACCTGCACCTCGTACAGGCCGAGCAGGAACAGGCCGCTGTTGCCGCGCCCCTGGCTGCTGCCCTCCACCTTGGCCGGACAGGCGAACTCCAGGTGGAGCTGGCAGTCGCCGAAGTGCTCGCGGGTCTCGATGTCGCCGGTGCCGGACACCACCTCGATGAAGCCGTCGCGCACCTGCCAGCCGGCCGCGCCGCCGTCCTTGCCCTGCCACTGCTCCAGGCCGCTGCCGTCGAACAGCACCACGGCATCGGCGGGGGGCGCGCCGGGTGCCGCGCCGGGAGTCACTACCCGCGGTTGCGGGCGGTTCGCGTCGTGCACGCGCCACCGGCCGCCGGGCAGGAACGGGGTGTCGTCGTAGCCGAGCACCGGCTGTTTCTGATTTGCCATTACGGACTCCTTCGTTATCGGAAGCTGTTACCGGAAGCTGCTCATGTCCACCATGGCGCGGGTCTGCGGGTTCAGCAGCGGCTCGCCGCCGAACAGGCGCACCACCTCGTCGAGCACCCAGCGCAACTGGTAGCGGCCCGAACCCTCGATCGAGCCGGCCACGTGCGGCGACAGGGTCAGGTGCGGGCAGCCGAACAGCGATGAATCGGCGGGCGGCGGCTCCGGGTCGGTGACGTCGATGAACGCCCAGATGCGGCGCCGGTGCAGCTCGGCGACCAGCGCCTGCTGGTCGACCAGCGGCCCGCGCGAGGTGTTGATGAAGATCGCCCCGTCGCGCAGCAGGGCCAGCCGTTCGGCGTTCACCAGGTGGCGCGTCTGGTCGTTGTTGGGGGCGTGCACGCTGACCACGTCCGACTCGGCGAACAGCGCCTCCAGCTCGCGCTTCTCGGCGCCGAGCGCGGCCGCCTGCTGCGCGCTGACGAACGGGTCGGCGAGCAGCAGGCGCACCTGGTAGTGGGCGAGCAGCGCCAGCACGCGGCGCCCCACCTCGCCGGCGCCGATGATGCCGACAGTGATGCCGCGCACGTCGGATGAGGGCCGGTGCAACTGCACGTCGCGCCACCTGCCCTGCGCGGTCTGCGGCGCCAGCTCCATCAGCGAACGGCGCCCGATCACGACCAGCGCCGCCGTGTACTGCGCCACCTCCTCGGCGATGGCGCCGGCGGCGCTGACCACCGCGATGTCGCGCTCCCACACGGCCGGCGTCAGGTATGGGCGCAGGGTGCCGGCGGCGTGCGCGATGATGCGCAGGCCGGGGGCGGCGGCAAGCAACTCGGCGCTGATCGGCGGCGAGCCCCAGCAGGTAACGCAGCCATCGGCGCCGGCCAGCAGCTCGGCAGCCATGGCGGCGTCCACCGCGTTGCGCGCCTCGGAGGCGCGCGCGGCCGCCGGCGGGTGGCGAAACCGCAGGCGCTCCTCGTAGCGGGCGAACTCGTCCGGGATCATGACCCGCGAGTTGGTGTTGAGCACCGCAATGAGCGGCCGTTTAGTAGCCATCGTTAGTTGCCGTCGCCCGGCAACCTACCCGCCGTCCCGGCAACGTGACAAGGTGGCCGCCCATCGGGGGTTGCAGCGCGCTGCTACGGGGCAGCGATGGTCTTCTCGGCCAGGGTCTTGCCCTCGCATGACAGGGTAACCGTGGTCGCTTCCGTCTCGAAATAGGGCCCGAGGAATCTGGCCACGCCATAATTGCCCCACAAACCCGCCGACGCGGTGTGCGAGGTTGCTGCGGTTACGCCGGCAATTCTGCCATTGTCGGAGCACAGGCGGGACACGGTCCAGTCAGCACGAATCACGTTGTCGGACCGACGAGTGAGCGTGAGGGTCCCGGTTGCCGGGGCGTCGATGGTCGCCGTGGTTATTTCAGCGGCGTTGCACTTGAGTTTGACGTCGGCCGCCTTCGTCGTGTACGCGGTGGCGGTGGTTTCAACGTTGCCACTGGAGCCACTGATGGCAAAGTCATGGGTCTGGGTCTCGCCGGCGGGGGAGGTGGTGACCTTGCCCGCTGCGCAGGATGGGTTCAGGGTCCATGCCACCTTGACGGAGTCTGCGCTGCCGCGAGTCAGCGTGAGGCTCCCCGCGGGGGCAGCGATGGTCTCCTTGGCCACGACGACGCCGGCGCACCGGAGTTCGACGTTGGCCGCCACGTTCCGGTATTTTGCCGTCGAGAGGCTCTCGGAACCACTGGTTCCGGTGAGGTCGAAGGTGTCCGCCGTTGAGCCGCCGGCGGTAGCACGAACGCGCGGGTTGCGATCGCAGGTGCGGGACAGGCTCCATGCAGCCGTGACATTGTAGTCAGCGCCGCGGCTCAGCGTGAGGGTCCCCGCGGGGGCAGCGATGGTCTCCCTGGCCATGCGGACGCCGGTGCAGTCGAGTGTGACACCGGCACCCTGCGACTTGTACTTGCTGTCGGTGAACTCGACGCTGCCGCCGGTCCCGCTGATGGTACGAGAGTCGCCCGCTGACCCGTCTGCGGGGGTGGCGGCAATCTCGCCTGTGCTGCAGGATGGGTTCAAGATCCACGCCACTTCGAGAGAGTTGCCGTTGCCGCGGGTCAGCGTGAGGGTCCCCGCGGGGGCAGCGATGGTCTCCTTGGCCAGGACGACGCCGGCGCACCGGAGTTCGACGTTGGCCGCCACATTCCGGTATTTTGCCGTCGACAGGCTCTCGGTACCGCTGGTCCCGGTGAGGTCGAAGGTTTCCGCCGTTGAGCCGCCGGCGGTAGCACGAACGCGCGGGTTGCGATCGCAGGTCCGGGACAGGCTCCAAGCAGCCGTGACATGGTAGTCACCGCCGCGGCGCAGCGTGAGGGTCCCGGTGATCGCAGGCGGCGGCGGTGGGCCTCTCACCGTGGTCGCGGGAGCAGCGATGGTCTCCGTGGCCATGCGGGCGCCGTTGCAATCGAGTGTGACACCGGCACCCTGCGACTTGTACTTGCGGTCGGTGAACTCGATGCTGCCACCGGTCCCGCTGATGGTACGAGAGTCGCCCGCTGACCCGTCTGCGGGGGATGCGGGGGTGGCGGCAATCTCGCCTGCGCTGCAGGAGGGGTTCAAGGTCCACGCCACGTGGAGAGAGTTGCCGTTGCCGCGAGTCAGCGTGAGGCTCCCCGCGGGGGCAGCGATGGTCTCCGTGGCCAGCGTCTCGCCGTCGCAACGGAGTTCAACGGTGGCCGCCACGTTCCGGTAGTGCACGTTCCGGAGGTTTTCGGAGCCACTGGTTCCCGTGAGGGCGAAGATGTCCGGGGTTGAACCGGCGGCGGTGGCACGAAGCTGCGGGCTGCGAGCGCAGGTTCGGGGAAAGCTCCACGCAGCCGTGACGTTGTAGTCGCCGCCGCGACTCAGTGCGAGGCTCCCCGTGTTCGGAGGAGGAGCGTTCCCCGTGATCGCAGGCGCAGCGATGGTCTCCTCGACCACGGTGGTGTCCCCGCAGGTCAGAGACACCGTGGCCCCTTCCGTGCGGAAAGCATCCGCGGAGAAGGTAACCGTACCGCCGGTGCCGCGCAGGCCATGTGTTTCCGTCGCCGCGGTGGATGAGCTTACGCCCTTGATCGCTCCGGCCTCCACGCCACCAACGACGCACTCGCGGGAGAGGGTCCAGTCGATGCGGAGCGCGTTGGTCGCGGCGCGACTGGGCGCGAGGCTTCCCGTGATGTCGGTTGCAGGTGCGCGAGTGCCGGCTCCCGAGCAGCCGATAAGCGCGGCGGCAGCGACGACAGCCGCCAGTGCCTTCGATCGTGCAAGAGGACGCAACTCCTGTTCGCCGACCACACGCATATCGATGTCGTGTGATCGTGGCCCGGGTCCCTATCCGACGTCAATACCATTTTCATAGCCTTTTCGTATTCTTACATAACGTTTTCATCATTATTCAGGTCACCCGCGCCCGTGCCCGTGCTATTGGCGGCTGGGTGCCGTACTGCCGTGGCCGAACGTGCGCGGCGTAAACCCCGCGCGGTTGGTGATGCTGGCACTGCTGCCGGTGGCGCGAATCACGAACAGGCCGAGCCGCTCGGCACGCACGTCCGACTCCTGGTAAGCTCTCAGATAGGCGACCGCCCCGTAGATCCGCCGCGAAGCGTACTCCCGCATCAGGTCGGGAAACTCGTTCAACCGCCGGACGAAACGATCGATATCGGGCACCCTGAGCGTGGTCTTGACTTCCACCACCACGACCTCTTCGCCGTTGATCGCCAAGATGTCGAACTCCCAGCGCCGCTCACCGTAGTTCTGCCGCGGGTTGGTTACCGTGTGCTGTACCGCGATGCCGCGCCGCTGGAGGAGCCTGATGAGGTCGCCTTCCACCAGCGACTCGATCAGCTTGCCCCACTGCCCGTTGAACAGCTCGTCCAGTTTGGCCATGCGCCGGTCGGCGGCGCGCGCCTGCCGTGTGATCAACTCGTCGGTCGCCTGCAACCGCCGATCGGTCTCCTGCATGCGCCGATCGGTCTCCTGCATGCGCCGCCCAGCCTCCTGCTGCGCTGCGGAGGTCTCCCGGAGAATCTCCCAGATCTCCTGCGGGGTCGCTGGATCTCGGTGTCCGTTGCCGTCGGTCATCGGTACGCTCGCTCATCTCAATGTACAACAGACCGAACGTTCCGGTAAAGCCGCCGGGGCGAGCAGGTCACGTACAGCGTCGCCGAACATGTTCAGGCGGACTGCGGCCGACCGGCCGCCTGTCAGAAACCCCAGTCGTAGTGGGGGACCGGCAGGGCGAGGGCGGCGTCGATGGCGGACAGGAGGTCGGGCGGACCGTCGAGGTCGTCGGTCACCGCCAGCGAGGTGGCCGGCCGCACGCCGAACCAGAGACGGGTGAAGGCGCCCACGCCGGCGCTGAGCACGGGCATGCCGGGGTCGTTGCCGGGCTCCGCGCTGGAGTTGGCGCCGAGCCGCACCACGTACTCTCCGCCGACGCCCTGCCAGCCGTCCTCCGGCAAGTAGCGCGCCACCGGATCGCTCAGCCGCAGGTTGAAGGCCACGTCGGATCGTGCGTGCACCGCTGCGATGCACGCCGGCAGGTCGAGGATGCGCGCCTGCCAGTAGGCGGCGCTCGACATGCGGTGCTCCTGCTCGGCGCGGTGGCTGCGCGAGCGGTTGCGGAACGGCCACTCCAGGAGATCCTGGATCTGGATCTGCGGCGGTTCCTGGATCTCCAGGTGGACCACCTGGTCGGACAGATCGCGCAGCAGCGCCAGCAGCTCCAGGAGCTGGTCGGTGGATTCGTAGGCGAACCACCAGACGCTGTACGGACCCTGCTCGCCCTTCGCATTGGCCCAGAAGTGGTGGCTGATGCGGTCGCCGTCGCGGTAGCCGAGCCCGAAGCCGTTGTCCGCCTCCTGCATGGCGGTGCGGGTGAAGGTGGGGTCGTGGAAGTTCACGCCGCCGTGCGGGCGCAGGCGGGCCAGGCGCCCGGCATGCACCGCTTCGGCATCGTCCACGCCGATGCGCACCGGCGGCCGCGCCCGCACCGGCACGCGCAGCGTGGCCGGGTCGAAGGTCACCTCGTGCTCGTATGCCATGGTCCCGAAACCGAGCTGGTTGTAGTAACCCTGGTCGAACATGCTCAGCCCGGCGAGCGCGGCGCCGCGCAGCGCCGCGTCGGCGAGCGCCACCGCGGTGGTGCGGCTGGCCAGCCCCTGCCGCCGCGCCACCCGGCTGGTGGTGACTCCCGCCACCGCGGCGAACGGCAGCTCGCCCTGCTGGTAGCGCAGCGCACCGCTGTACATCAGCACGCCGCACTCTGCGGCGCCGTTCTGCTCGGCCACGAAGCCGCGGCTGGCGGCGGCGAAGGTGTCGAAGATCTGCTCCTTCTCCTTCTCCTTGCCGACCCAGCCCACTTCCCGGAACACGCGCAACAGGTTGTCGCGGTCGCGCTGGTGGTCGTAACGCCGAATGATCATCCGATTAACTCCCGGTGGATTGGTCGGTCGCGAAGCGCGGCTTGGCAGCGGCGGGCGGAGCACTGTCCGCCGCACGGACCGGGGAGCCGTCCGGGGTCGGCGGGCGAGCGGCGCCGGCTTCCGAGCCGCCGGGGCCGTGGTCTGGCGCCCCCGCCGCGGGTCCTGGCCGCCCGGCGAAGCCGGCGCCGCCGTCCGCGGCCCCGTCTGCCACGGCGCCCTCCGGCTGCGGACCCCGCGGCGCGCCGGGCGGACCGTGGCCGCCGCCTCTGCCGGGACCGCCGCCGGGCCGCGCACCTCCCCACGCCGTCGGCGGCGCGCTCAGGACGGCGCCGAATGTTCGCCTGAGCAGGAGGTAACCGAAGGCGAACGAGACGAGGTTGGCGGTCACGATGATCCACCACACGCCGGTGATCGAGCCGCCGGGGGCCACCGCCCGCGTCACGAGCGCGGTGCCGCCGACCAGGATCGCCATGCGGGTGGCCGACACGGCAAACCCCCGCCACGACTTTCCGAGTCCCTGAAACGAGCTCACCACCACGAACGACGCCGCCACGATGCCGTAGGTGAGCGGGATCATCGCCAGGTAGGAGCGGGTATAGCCGGTCACCACCGGATCGTCGGTGAATACGCCGACGATGGCGCCGCGGGCGAGGAACGCGACCAGTCCCACGGCAGAGCCGATGCCGAACGCGAACAGCAGTGCGGTGTGATACGACGCACGGGCGCGGTCGGGGCGGCCGCCGCCGATATTCTGGCCGATCATCGCCATGGCCGCGACGCCGAACCCGATCGCCGGCAGGAACGAGAAGAACTCGATGCGGAAGCCGATCGACAGCCCGACCACGCCGGCTTCCAGGAACGCCAGCGCCACCAGCGAGTTGAGGGCGGCCAGTCCGGCCGGGCCGAGCACGTTGGTCAGCGCCGCGGGGAAGCCGATCGCCAGCACCTGCCGCACCGAGCGCAGCCGGAACACCAGGTTGCGGAAGCGGAACTTCACCATCATGTCGCGCTGATGCAGCAGGGTGATGCCGGCGATCACCAGCAGGATCTGGGAGATGATGGTGGCGTAGGCGGCGCCGCGTACGCCGAACGCGGGAATGCCGAAACCGCCGAAGATCAGCAGCGGATCGAGCGCCGCGTTGATGGTGGTGGAGATGGCGAACAGCCAGGTGACGGTGCGGTTGTCGCCCTGCGAGTTGAACCCGAAGATCACCGCGAAGAAGATGAACATCAGCACCGAGCCGCCGGCCACGATGGTGAAGTAGTCGACCGCCAGGGGCAGGATGTCGCCGGTGGCGCCGGTCAGGGTGAGCAGCTTGCGGCGCAGGCTGAGGGAGATGGTGGTGAAGCACGCGGCGGCGATGAAGTTGAGCACGAACGACTGCCCCATCACCCGCTCCGCCTCGGGGATGTCGCGCCGCCCGATGCTCATCGCCATCACCACGCCGGAACCGACCGTGATGCCGATGGTGAGCGAGACCATCACGAACAGGGTGATTTGCGACACCGTGACCGCGGCAATGGCGCTGTCGGAGAGGCGGCTGACCCAGAACGCGTCCACCAGTTGGTAGAGGGTCTGAAAGAAGATGGACAGCATCACCGGCCAGGCCAGCGACCAGCTCAGCGATGGGATCGACCCGGTGGTGAGGACGCGTCCGCGCATGACCGGCGTAACCTACCAAGTTAACCGATGGGCCGGCAACGAAAGCCGGCCAGCACGTGCCAGCACGCTACCCGGATGTGATGCCGGCGGACTCCAGGAGCGTGCGAACGGCGGTCCGGTACTCGATGGCACGCGCGGCGTTGCGGGCGGACGGAGACATCTTGCGCCACGTCCTGGTGAGGATGTCGGCCACCTTGGCGGGCGGATGCTTGCCGGCAAAGGGCTCCAGGTAGTGCTCCAGGAATACCAGGCAGGCGCAATCCTCCAGCGCCTGCACGTCGCTGTCCGGCATGGCGCGGGCCAGCCCTTCCTTGCGCAGCAGCGCCGCCGCGGCCGCAATCGTGTCGCCGTCGAACCCTGCCTCCCGCATCAACTCCGCCGTGCGCTCGGCGTGGTGCGCCCCCAGCGTGGTGCGCCAGCGCAGGTACCCGGTGCGCCCCGGCGGGAACCGGTCACGCGGAATCGCCCACCGCTCCAGGTGCTGCGCCCGCGCCGCGATGCGCAGCGCCGGTGAAGCATCCGGGCGCAGCCGCTCCAGCCAGCCGCTCATGCGCCGCGCGTAGAGCAACTCCTTGGCGTGCTCCACGCCGCCCTCGTTCTCGGTATGGGGATCCTCGCCGTTCGCCGCGTCGATCCGTGCCAGGAGCGCGTGCAGGCGCCCCGTCTCCGCGTCCATGACCCACAGGGTAGCAGGGCTGCAGCGCCCTTTGCACACGCGTCACACACGTCGCCGGGACTCGGCCGAAACGTGCCGCTGCCGCTATGGTACCTTCCTGCCCGATTCTCATCCGATTGGAGTAGCTCATGAGGACTGACCAGCCCGTGAAGACGGCCGTGATCACCGGGGGGCACGGCTTCGACGTGGTGAATTTCCACCACCTGTTCCAGGCGTTGCCGGGCGTGCGCGCCTACGTACAGCACATGGAAGACTTTGCAACGACCTCCGAACAGCAGCGCGATGCCTACGAGTGCGTCGTGTTCTACACCATGCTGCGGGAAGAACCGCACGACGAGGGACTGCCGGGATACGCCGGCAAGCCGCGCGCGGCGCTCGAGCACCTCGGCGAGACCCGCCAGGGCATCCTCCTTCTCCACCACGCGATCCTGGGCACCCCGCAGTGGCCGCTGTGGGACGCGATGGTGGGCATCGACGACCGTTCGTTCGGCTATCACCACGACCAGTCGCTGCACGTGGAGATGGCGGCCCGGGAGCACCCGATCACCCGCGGAGTCGCGGCGTGGGAGATGATCGACGAGACCTACACCATGGCCGACGCCGGGGAGGACAGCGAGGTGCTGCTCACCACCGACCACCCGCGCAGCATGCGCACGCTCGCCTGGACCCGCGCCCACAAGAACGCGCGCGTATTCTGCTTCCAGTCCGGCCACGACAACCAGACCTGGGAGAACGCCGCCTTCCGCGAGATCCTGCGCCGCGGCATCCACTGGTGCGCACGCCGCATCTGACTCGCCGGCAACAGGATCCCAGCCGCTTGTCGTCCCTCTCGCCCCTATTGTCCCGTTATGGCCAGGGTGCCCGGCGGATCGCCGATCTGGTAGGGTCGATACCCGTCTTCCGCAGTCTTACCTTCGTCGATGTATCCATAGAGGTCTGTCCAAGGGTCCAGCTCCACGGCCATGTGGACCCCGGTACCCATCCCCCGGGAAGGGTAGTCGAAGGTAGCCGCACCCGGGCTGAACCCGATGATGAACTTCCAAGTGTCCCCGCCGATCTGATTGGTGAATGTTATGACGAGGCGCTTCGTCAGGTCGTCGCCCGTACGCGTGAACCGGACTACACTCCGAGTTACCTCTTCGGGTTGTTGGTTCACGTAGGTCGTGACCGTGACTGTTGCTGCAGCCACCGTAATCATCGGCCCGGTGTTCGTTGGAAGCGCCCGGTTGCAGGAGGAGCAGCCGTGAACGCCCGGGTGGGGGTGTCTGCCCCGTGGGGACGGGATGGGCGGGTTAGGGTTAGTGTTAGTAGGCGTGTCGGGTTCGACCGCGGACGGTGGATTCGCCGTCGGCGTGCCATCCGGGGTTTCCGGCTCAGGTGCCGGTTCGGGCGCTCCGGCCGGAGCGCTGGCCACCTCCGCCGGCGCCTCCGCCGGCGCCTCGTTCGCTTGGTCGAGCACAGCCTCCGAACATGACAACAGCGCCAATACCCCAATAAGGGCAATTCCGTACCGCCCGGCGAAACTCATAGCCTTCATTCTGCTTCCTCCCGCTTCTGTGTCCTCGTTTTGTCGCCGTGTCGTCGGAGCAAAGCGTGTGATTCTGACACTCGGACACGCATAAAGCGTTTCGAACATGGTATATCCATATTAACGACGTTGTAAAGGGCACATCGTACAATTATCGTATCCTACGGGTGCGGGTGGGCGCTTCGAGAGTTGCGCGATGCGGTGGAGGCCCGGCTCCCGGCGCGGCCGCTCCGGCAGGAACGCCGGCAGGGCCAGCGTCCGCCGGCAACGAGGTGTGCGCAGCGCCGCGATGCTCGGCACTGACGCCGGCCGCGGGGCGTCGAACTCTTCCTCAGGTGATCCCGCGCCGCGCTCGTACCGGCATTTCGGTTACGGCGATCTGCGCGTGCAGCCGCAGGATCGCCTCGCGGGTGACCGCGCCCGGCGTTGCAGTGAGGCAGTTGGCGGTGCCGCACGCCACCGCGAACCGCACCGCCGCGGCCAGATCGATGCGCAACGGCGCCGGCGGTGCGCCGGGAGCGGTGCTCGGGGCGGCCGCAACGGTTGCGGAATCGCCGGCCGCGCCGATCAGCGCCGCCGCCACGCCGGCCGATGCTGCGTCGCCGCTGCCGATCGGGTTGACCGCCGGCACGGCGGGGGCGGCCGCCCGTAGCAGGCGCCGCCCGTCGCACGCCTCGATCCCCTCCGCCCCGGCGCTCACGATCACCCACCGCACGCCGTACCGGGCACACAGGTCTCGATAGACCGCGATGCGGGCCGGCTCGGTATCGACCGCCGTAGCGGCCAGCTCGGCCAGTTCGGCCCGGTTGATCTTGACGATCGTCGGCGCCGCCGCCAGCGCCGCGCGGCCGTGGTCGTGGTAGGAGTCGAGCAGCGTCACCACGCCGCGCCGACGGGCACGCCGCACCATCTCCGCGTACACCTCGCGGTCAGCCCCGCCGATCGCGCTGCCGGCAATCACCACCACGCTCGCCTGCTCAAGCAGCCGGTCATACGCGGCAGCGAACCGCTCCTGCTCGCCGGCACTTGCCACTACCGCCGGCTCCACCAGCTCGGTAGCTTGCCGCGCTGCGGCAACCGGGTCGCCGTCGCGTTCGCCCGCTCTCGCCGCTTGCGGCGGTCCTCCCGGTTCCTTGACTTGGCGCGCCTCGCCACCGCCGGCAAACGCGTCGGCGCTCGTCGTTACCGCCGGCTCCGTGGTCTGGCCCGCTCCGCGCTCGCCGCCGGCATCTCGGTGTTGGTGGCCGCCGGCTTCACGGGGTGCACGCGCTGACCGACCCAGGAACGCGGGCCCATCGGCGCCGGTACGTCGATGCCCGGCCTGTTCGGCGTCCCGGGGCGGCGTTGCCGACTCCAGCAGGGTCACGCAGGTGCGGGTGTCCGCGGCCGTGTCGATCACCTTGGTGGCAATGCCTTCGCGCTGCAGCTCCCGGCGCACGCGCATGCCGTTGGGGCCGCCGAGGTACGCGAGCAGCGTGGCCGGCGCCTGCAGGGCGGCGAGCACCCGCGCCACGTTCACGCCCTTGCCCGCCGCCGAGCGATGCACCTCGCGCACCCGGTTCACGGCGCCTGGGGTCACGGCATCGAAATGGTAGGTGAGCTGCCAGGCATTGTTATGGCCGCACACCAGGATCATGCTCTCTCCCTCCCTTGCGCCGCCGGCGCCTGCCTCCCTACCCTACCGCAGACTGCTGCCATGAAACTGCTCGGCGCTCACGTATCCACCGCCGGCGGCGTGCACACGGCGCCGGAACGCGCCCGCGGCCTCGGCGCCGACACGTTCGCCATCTTCACCCGCAACCAGCGGCGCTGGGCCGCCAAGCCGCTCACCGACGACGAGGCGGCCGCGTTCCGGGAACAGTGCGCGGCGTACCGCTTCCCGCTGCACCACGTGCTGCCGCACGCCGGCTACCTGATCAACCTCGGCGCCCCCGACGAGGAGATCGTCCGCAAGTCGCAGGCGGGCTTCCTGGACGAGTTCGCGCGCTGCCGCCGGCTCGGCCTGCGCTACCTGAACTTCCACCCCGGCAGCCACCTGGGCCGGATGAGCGACGCAGCCTGCACCGCGCAGATCACCGCCTTCCTGAACCGCGCGCTGGCCGAGATTCCCGGCGTGGTCGCCGTGTACGAGAGCACCGCCGGCCAGGGCAGCCACCTCGGCCACACCTTCGCCCAGCTCGCCGCCCTCATCGACGGCATCGACGACAAGGCGCGCATCGGCGTGTGCCTGGACACCTGCCACCTGCACGCCGCCGGCTACGACCTCACTACCGCGGCGGCCTACGAGCGCACCATGCGCGAGTTCGAGCAGGTGGTCGGCCTGCGCTTCCTGGTCGGCGCCCACCTGAACGACTCCAAGACTCCGCTCGGCAGCCGCGTGGACCGCCACGAAAGCCTCGGCAAGGGCACCATGGGCTGGGAGCCGTTCCGGCTGCTGATGAACGACCCCCGCTTCGACGGCAAGCCGCTGATCACCGAAACCGTCGACCAGGACCTGTGGGCCGCAGAACTGACTCAGCTCCGAGCCCTGGCTTCGGAAGCTGGCAGCGAGAATCCCCCTCCGGTCACATCCGCTTGAGCATCGCCGACCGGAGCGCTCCGACGCGGGTGGGAACGCCGAAAGCGGTAGCCGTGGACCGAAAGTGAGATGCATGAGGCAGTACGGTGACTCCGTGATATGGAAGACGATGAAAACCGATGCCCGAGCATCGCCGACCCACAGGAATTTCGGACCAGACAGCGTGCCGTCCCGGCAGATCGTGAGCACGGAAAAAATCGCGAAAAAACTGCGCACACCCCTTGACGCGATTTTCGGGGCTCATGGTGGCTCGCTACGGCCCGCGGCGGTCCCTCCGACTGCCCCGGAACGACTTGGCCTCCGTTGCCGCGACAGCGCCCCGTGGCGCGGCCTTCCGGGCGCCGTTTCGGCGCAGTCCAGGGCTCGGAAAAAGCTGCAGGACGGCTCGCTGAACCTGAGCAACGCGGCGCAACTGCAGAACCTGTTCGAGCGCAACGACCGCAGCCGGGGCCGCCCGCCGGTAAGTACCGGAGCAGGTGGCGCCGTGGGCGGTGCGCCGCCGAGTGACGGCGCACCGGGCGAGCCGGGACCGGCGGCGCCGGCGCACGGCGGCGAGCACGATCCGGCGCCACCGGCAGCCGGGCCGGTGCTGGACGCGGCGGCGCGGGAGAAGCTGGTCCGGCAGGCGGCGGGCAAGAGCACGCGCGAAGTGCAGCAGATGCTGGCCGAGGTGGACCCGGAGTTGGCGCAGCCGAGCGACCGGTTGCGCGCGCTCGGAGGCGGGCGCTGGGAGTTGAAGGCGGCGGTCGACGCGGAGTGCCGGCATGGGCTGGAGAAGCTGCTGATGCTGCTGTCGCACACGGATCCGCACCTGACGCTGGGCGGGCTGGTGGCGCGGCTGGTGCGCGACGGCCTGGACCGCTACGACCCGGCGCGGCCGCCGCGTGTGCGGCGTACGGGCGGTGGCGGCTCGGTCGACGGCGCAGGATCCGCGAGCACGCCGGCGCTACCGGTCAGCGGTGAGCTCAACGGTTCGCCGGCGAATCGCCACGCCGAGGCCGAACTCGGTCGGGCGTCGCGTGCGGTGACGCAGGACGGCGACGGTGGGGCGGTGTCGGCGGCGAAACAGCGTGCGGAGGACGCGTGCGGCGGCGCGAAGTCGGCGGCTGCGAATGACCTGCCCGGTCCCTCGGCCCCGAAGCGGCCTGCGGAAGTCGAGCATGGCGAAACGAACTCCACGGCGGTGCGGGATATTGTCCGCTGCTCCGATTCGGCGCCGAAGGAGTCCGCGCCGGTGGGGGACAGAGAGGGGCACACCACTTCGCTGGCGAAGCGCCACTCGGTCACCGGGCACGGCAGCGCGTCACGGGCGGCGGCGCCGCACAGCGGTGCGCACACCACTTCGCCAGCGAAGTGCCGATCCGAAGCCCAACCCGGGCGCAGGCCGCACGCGGTGGCACGGAACGGCACCGGTCCGGCGGTTCCGGCGGCGAAGCGGGACACGGAGGCCGAGCGCGGCGGTTCGAAGTCCGCGCCGGTGCGGGACACGGTCCGGCGCTCGGAGTCGGCGGCGAAGCGGCTTGCGTACGCCGCCGGGCATGGCGCGGTGGGGCCGGCGGTGCGTTCGCCGGCAGTGGAGCGGCACCTTGCCGCGTTGCGCAGCCTCGGCGCGGTGCCGGGCTCCCGGTCGCGGTACATCCCGGTAGCGGTGAAGCGGGAGGTGTGGCGCCGCGACCAGGGTTGTTGCACCTATGTCGACCGCCGCAGCGGGCGGCGCTGCGGCTCCCGCTATCGGCTGGAGATCGACCACATCGTGCCGTTCGCGCTCGGCGGCGGCGCGGAGCCGCGGAATCTGACGCTCCATTGTCGAGCGCACCACAGGTTGCGCCACGCTCAGCGCCATGCTCACGCCGAGAGTGTGCCGAATGAAGCCCGGCGCGCTCCGGTCTCCGCGGTCGATCCGAACGAACACGGGCGGACCGTCGGATCGCATGCGGTGTAAGGCCGCGCTCCATCGCGCCGCCGATCCAGTTCGCCAGTCCCCGGATGTTCGCATCCGTGCCATCGAGCGGGTAGACCATGCTGCAATGACCTGCGTACCGCTTTCCGCGTTCGCACCCTCCGACGCGCAAGCCTCGACACGGTTCCAGGGTCCATGATAACGTCGATCCGTGACCGCACGAATATGGTTGTCCTTTGATCTCGGTGTGCGAGGAGACTACAGTTCTCTGTACGCTTGGCTCGACGACATTGAAGCCGAAGAGTGCGGCAGCAGCGTAGCCACCCTCCGTTTCAAATACGATGGCGACCTGCTTGAGTCGCTCAAGTCTGAAATCGAAAACGTCGTTTCTTTGAGCAAACAGTCACGCATTTACGTGGTTTACAAAGAGAACGGAAAATCGAAGGGCAAGTACATCTTCGGGCGCCGCAAGCGTTCCCCCTGGGATGGCTATGGTACCGTCGACGACGGTTACGATGACGACGACGAGTAATGCAGCGCATATTGATCGATTCCGGGTTCTTCTTCGCACTCGTAGAACCGCGTGATCGTCATCATTACGAGGCGCTTGACAGACAGCATTGGCTGGACCTGTTCCCTGCCGTCTTGCCCTGGCCCATCTTGTACGAGACGGTCAATACAAGGCTCGTCCGCGACCCGGACAAGGTTGTTCAGTTTGAACGCTTGGCCAACGCTCCCGCGACAGAGTTTGTCGACGATTCCCCCTATCGCCGCGCGGCTTACGAGGACGTGATTGCGCGTGCCAAAGCCGGACATCCGTTGAGTCTGGTAGACGCCGTACTGCACGCCATCATCACTGATCCGGACATCAGGGTGGACGCCATGCTGACGTTCAACCTGAGCGACTTCGGTAACGTCTGTAGCGAACGCGGTATCGACATCCTCTAGTCTGATGCAACCTCAGAAGGAGAGGCTCAGGGCTTCGGTTACGAAGCGCATGAAGGGGGTGGCGTGCGACCAGTGCTCCTCCAGCCGGGCCGGGAAGTCGGCGGCGGTTACCACGTGCCGATCGATCGTGCCGGTCAACACGAAGTCCTTGCGCTTCAGGTCTTCGATCAGGGGGTGGTCGCCGGCAAAACCGCGCGGCGGGCGTTTGAGGGAGTCTCCACCCATGGCAAGGCCGACCGCCTGCGCCGCGTCAAGGGCCTCCGGCCAGCGGGTCTGATTCCGGTCGATGGCGGCGCGCACCTGCTGCGCCTGCGCGGTGGCAGGCCTCCACAGCCCGCACGCCACGAAGCACGCCGCCGGTTCCAGGTGCAGGTAGTAGCCGGGCGCGTGCACGTCCTTGGCGCGCTCGTGGCGGAAGTGGATGCCGGCGGCAGTCTTGTAGGGCGACTTGTCCTTCGAGAAGCGCACGTCGCGGTAGATCCGGAACAGCGAGCCGCCCACCGGACGCGGGTCGGCGACGAAGCGGGGGCTCAGGCGCTCCAAACGCTCGTCGAAGCCGCCGATGAAGGCCAGCAGCGGCCCCTTCACCTGCTCCTCGTAGCGGCTCTTGTTGGCCTGGAACCAGGTGCGGTCGTTGTTTTCCTTCAGTTCGGCGAGGAAGTCGAACAGTTCCGCGGGCAGCGCCATCACTCGTCGAGCAGCGGCTTGGCGCGCGCCACGATCTGGAACGCCACTCCCCAGGGGTCGCGCAGGAACTGCAGCACGTCGCCGTCCGGGTTGCGCACCGGCTCCCCGTCGATGCTGGCGCCGGCCGCCACCAACCGGTCGCGGTCCGCCTCCATGGCGTCGGTCAGGAACGCCAGGTGTAGCTGGACCCGATCCCGCTCGCGCCACGCCGGCGGCGCCGGAGCCTCCCAAGTGTACAGCTCCAGCATGCTGCGCCCCGCCGAGTCGGTCACGAACGTCGCGTACGGCGGTGAGTCGCTGCTGCTCGCCACCTTCATGCCGAGATGCCGGACGTACCAGGCCGACATCGCATGCACATCCGGAACGTTCAGCGCAATATGCTCCATTCTCATGGCGCGTAAGCTACCCCGCCCGCCCCCGGCGGCGCCAGACCGCCCTTGCCGCTCTCGGCGACCTATTGCGATGCACTCCCGTAGAAGCCCGACCCGACGACGAACTCGACCTGCCTGGTGGTTCCATCCCGCCTCTGGATTTCGTCGGAGAAAATGCGGACATAGCCCACCTTGGGGATGTCGACGCTATCGCTGTCGTCCGTGGGATCATCAAAATGGTACTCCACGAAGCCGCCTTCCGGGCCGCTTTCCGCCGCCTCGATCAACTGCGGCAGAATGAACTTTCCGGTCTTGGCGTCACGGGCGAACGGCACGAGAGGCTGTAACTCGTAGGTGTCCGGGAACCCGGCGTGAAACAGGATGAGCTCGCTGGTCAAATTCCAGACATAGAGGTACACGGAACCGTGCCGCCACGGCCCGTCGGGATCGCGCATGGCGACCCTGGCCTTCGAGAATTCAGATGGATCACCGGTCTTCACAAGCTCTATGAAGTAGTTTCCCGCTTCCGTGACGAATTCCTTCAGAGTCTCGCGGTCAACCACGTCCGCGGCCGTAACTTCCGCGTCGCCGTAATCGATTTGTTCCTCAGCCAGGTCAACCAGGTGAGTTTCGTTGAGATCGAGTCCCGCGAGCAGAACTGCGGGAGTCTTGAAACTGAGCGAGGTATAGGCGACCGCGTAGCCCGAATCACCGGGCACACCTGGTATATTGAACGGGCCGCCGTTCCCGGCTTCGGCTGCAGCGAACTCAGCCCGGGCCGCGGGGGTCCCCAGAAGTGCAGGGTCGATTCCCAACGCGCCAAGGATCTCTCCGTAGATCAGGGGCTTGAGCAGCCTGCCCGACAAGGACATGTCCTTGGCTTGGACGTTCACCCGTCCGTCGTGCGTCAGGGTCACGAGATAGGTGGAACCGGAACGCCAGGGACTCTCGTCCTGTCTGATGAGACATCCGAGATATTGAGCTTGTCCAGGCGTGGTAAGCGCGGCTTGCTCTCGAAAGCGAACGCGCGAACTGAGCGCGAAGTCCATCAGGCTGCCGGTGCCGTTCTCCACCTGCTGCGCCGTCACCAGCGGGGGCGCGACACGAGTCCCACCAGCGGGAAGCGGACACCGTCCCATCGGCTCCGCCTTCTTGGCAGTCGCTCCGGAGCACCCGGCAAGGGCGATTGCCACCAACAACGCGGTAACGAGAAGTCGTGAAGTCTGCATGCCGCAGATTATTGACCACACTGTTCAGATCAAGCAAGCCTCCCAAGCAAGCTCAGGTGGCGTGCGCGATGCTGCGAGGTCGAACGCCGTACGATCCCGAGCACCGGGATTGGGGCGAGCAGGCGGTGGATCTCCTGCCAGCGGGCGGCGAAGCTGTCGTGGGCCGTCTCGGGCTCGGAGCCAAGCTCAAGGCAGGTCTTGGCGGCGAGTTGACCGAACTAACTTGTTATGTCCATGGTATACGTCCATGGACGCACGCCAACAGACGATCGCCGCGGGCGAGTTCAAGCAGAAGTGCCTGGCCCTCATCGACGAGGTCGCCGCCACCGGCGCCCCGATCATCATCAGCAAGTATGGCAAACCGGTTGCCCGGCTGATGCCGCTTGAGACTCCCGAACAGGCCGAGGGCCGGATCCTCGCGGCGCTTCGCTCCGGTGAAGGGGGCATGCTCGTCGACGAGGAAACATTCCTGGCTCCCTCATCGGAGGTCGCCGGCTGGTCCTCCGACGCGGCAACGTGATCACGCTCGACACCCACGCCGCCGTCTGGTGGACCCAGGCGCCCGAGCACCTCAGCCTGCCGGCGGCGGATGCCATTCGGCAGGCGGACCGCATCCTGGTCCCGGCGATCGTGTTCTGGGAGGCCTCCCTGTTGGTACACAAGGGTCGGCTGCAATTGAACGACAATCAGCCGGTTGGCGCCTGGGCGCAACAGGTGCTCGCAATCCCGCGCGTGCAGGAGATCCCGCTCACCGCCCGCATCGCACTCGCCGCCGATGCCGCCGACATGCATCCGGATCCCGCGGACCGGTTCATCGCGACCACCGCACACCAGTTGGATGCGCCCCTGGTCACCAAGGATCGCCTCCTGCGTGACCTCCCCTGGCTGGCGACAACCTGGTGACGACTTGGTGACGACCGTCACCGGGTGAACGGACGCGGTACGTGTACGACGGTCAGATGGCGTGGGCTTCGAGCCAGTCGAGGGTGGCTTCGATGCCGAAGCCGCACCGCCAGGTCGACGTCGGCGCCCGCTGAGCGACCATTCCTCCCGACGGGCGGTCGTAAAGTGCTTCCGCGGCGTGATTGACCGCTACTCTTCCGGTGGTCCGGCGGTCGTGAAGGCTTCCAGGAAGCCGTTGACCATCCACACGAACAACAGGAAGGGGTACTCGGAGCCGGAGGAGGTGGCGGGGTAGCTGTTGCCGGTGCGGGCGTACACGGTCAGGGTGTGGGTCGCGCCCACCTCGGTCTTGAGGGTGACCTCCAGCACCTCGCCGCCGGGCTCCGGCGGCGACTCGGCATAGCGGAACGTGCTCAGGTTGGCCAGCCGCTGCAGCGACTCCGCCACCTTGGCGGAGTTCCACTCGCCGCCGCCGGCGGTCACCCACTCGGCAGCGCCGCCCTCCTCCAGCGGCGGGCGCTTGCGCAGCACCAGCTCCTCGCCGGGGCTGCGCGCCACGATCTCGCCCACCGTTTCGATGTCCACGGTCAGCACCAGCTTGTCGCGCAGCACGTCGCCCACCACCGGGAAGTAGTTGCCCAGGTCGCCCTCCGCCTGGTAGACGCGCCGGTCGCCCTCCACCTTCACGTAGGTGTGCTGGTAGGTGCGCGCCTCCTTGCCCAGCTCCACGGTGCGCAGCACGCTGCCGCCGCCGAACGCGGTGACGCGCAGCGCCGACTCCGGGTCGAGCTCGAAGCGGCTGTAGGCGGCGTGCTCGGACACCAGGTCGGTGATCTGCAGCGTGGCCAGCGCCCGCACCATGGTGTCTACCTGGGCGGCGGCGGCGGGGAAGTCCTCCGGCTCCAGCACCCAGCCGTCGCCCTGCTTGCGCACCGCGACGCGGTTGTCGCCCTTGACGATCTCGAACCGGTCCACCTCTTCCATCGCCATCTCGGGCAGTTGCGGCAGGTCGTACAGCAGGCGGTCGCGGTTGCGCAGCCCCAGGTAGAGCGCCAGACCCACGATGATCAGCGCCGGCAGCGCGTACCGGATCAGAATTCGGTCCAGGCTCATCACGACGTGCCCTCCGATGAGCGCTTCGACTTCGCCGCCCCGCCCTCGCCGGTACCGCCGCCATCACGTGCACCGCGGCCTCGGGTGGCGCGCCCCGCGGATGCCTGCGGGTCCGCGCCGGCACCGCTGCCACCTCCGCCTCTGCCACCGGCTCGGCCGCCGCCGGTGCCCGGCGTACCGCTCGTGGAACCGCTTCCGGAGGCGGGATTGCCGTATTCCGCGCGGATGCGGTTGCGGTGCAGGCCGCCGAGGATCCACACCAGGATGCCGATGACGATCACCAGCGCCGGCAGGCCGGCGACCGCGAACGTCTTGATGGCGGTGCGCGCCGGCGGCTCGATCTCGCGCAACGGCCGCACCCGGCGCCCCTTGCTGCGCATCTCGGCGCGTTCGTCGCGCCCGTTCATGGCGTCGATCAGGTTGAGCAGGAACAGCGAGTTGGGGTTGCGGCCCTGCACGTCGATGAAGCCGCTGCCCAGGATGGCCGAGGTGCCGACCACGAACAGCCGGCCCTCGCCCTCCGCCGTGAAGCTCGCCTCCGCTTGCAGTTCCTCGGCGGAGATCAGCGGCGCCGCCTCCTCCTCGTCCTCGTCCTGCGAACTCGGCTCGTCGCGCGGGCGTTCGGGAATCTCGCGGTCGGCGAAGTAGCTGGTAAAGGCGCCCTCGGCCAGGACCGCCAGCGGGAACGACGTGCGCACGTCCTCGCCCGGCGGCTCGGCGCCCATCAGGTCGATCTGCCCTTCCATCTCCCAGGCGGTCGGCGAGGTGCGCAGCGCCACGGTGTAGTCCACGCCCGGCTGGCCGCCGCCCACCACCGTCAGCGGCGACACGTTGAGCATCACCAGCTCCTCCAGGCCGGCCAGGAACGGCACATCGCGGTCGATCTCGTCCTCCTTGAGCAGCGGCGCGAAGTAGATCTCGCTCTCCACGTAGCCGCCGCGCTGCGACGCCTGGCGCTGCACGAACGACTGCTCGTCCAGGACGTAGGACTGCTCCAGGCGCACGCCGTAGTGCTCCAGCATCGCCTCCAGGCCGGTCTCGCGCGGCAGGTGGAAGGCGCCGCCGCCGCCGAAACCGCTGCCCTGGCTGATCCAGATGTGGTGCGAGTCCAGGAACAGCATCAGCGAACCGCCGCGCAGCAGGAATTGGTCGATCTGGAACAGCGCCCACTCGTTGAGCGGCTCCTGCGGACCCACCACCAGCATGCTGCGCACCCCCTCCGGCACGAAGCGGTCCTCCAGCAGCAGGCCGCGGAAGGTGTACTCCTGCGACACCAGTTGGAACAGGTTGGACAGCTCCGCCTCCACCACGTCGGTGGGGGTGGTGGCGTTGGCGCGCCCGCGGTAGGGCGGCGTCTCGAAGTCGGCCAGGTAGCCCATCTCCTCCTGGGTGCCGAGGATGTTCTTGAGGGTGTCGTCCAGGGAGCGGCGGATCGTATCCAGGTCGGCGAGCTGGTAGCCCATGACGCTGCTCTGCAGCAGGTTCATGGTGATGGTGGTGCCCTCCGAGGTCACCGACAGGCCGGCGTAGGCCAACTCGGCGCTGCCATCGGGCGCCTGCAACTGCAGCGGCGCCAGCCGCAGCCGGCGGCCCTCGTCGATCGGCACGGTGTCCTCGTTGGCGTCGACAAGCTCGAACCGCAGGCGGTCGAAGTAGCTGGCGTTGAGCTCCTTGACCAGCGCCTCGATCTCGCCGGGCACCTGGTCCACGCCCGGCGCCAGCGCCGCCAGCGGCGACGAGAAGTAGAGCGTGACCCGGATGTCCTCCTCCAGCGCCACCAGCCGGCTGACGCGCTCGGTGAGCTTGCTGATCGCCTCGGTGATGGTCAGCTCCAACTGGCCGGTGTCGGTGATCGACGAGATGGTCTCGATCAGGTCGCCGTGGATCAGCGCCATGCCGAGGTAGGCGGTGCTCAGGGTCACCTCGTCGCGGTCGAGCTGCTCGATCTGGATCGGGTAGATCAGGTACTGGCGGGCCAGCTCCTCGTTGGCGATCGCCTCCTCCTGGCCCACCTCCTCGGCGCCCATGGAGACGAACTGGAAGTTGAACAGGTCGCCGCCGTGCACGGCGTACTCGTCGAGCAGGTCGCGCACCGCCTGCTCCACCGTGTTGTAGGGGGCGGGCAGGTTGGGGGTGAAGAAGGCGCGGATGGTGAGCGGCTCGCGCAGCGCGCTGACCGCATCGATGCTCGGCGGCGACAGCTTGTACAACCCCGACTCGGTGACGTCGAAGCGCTGAAACAGTCCGGATGCCGACGACACGTTGATCATCACCAGCGCGCCGGCGAACAGCACGATCTCCACCACGCGCAGGCCGGTGCGCAGCGGCTTGTGCCCGGTCATCCCGGTCGTCCCGCTCATATGCGCCGCTCCACCACCAGGTTGGTGGCATACAGGCCGACGAAGGTGGCGCTCAGGAAGTACACCACGTCGCGCGAGTCGATCACGCCCTTGGCCACGTTTCCGAAGTGGTAGTCGGCGCCCAGGTACTGCAGCACGCCGGTAAGGCCGGCCGGGATGAAGAACAGCACCTTGTCGATCAGCACCAGGAAGGCGCACAGCGTCAGGCCGATGATGAACGCCACGATCTGGTTCTTGGTCAGCGCGGAGGCGAACAGGCCCACCGAGCAGTACAGCGCGGCCAGCAGTATGGTGCCCAGGTAGCCGCCCACCACCGGCCCCGGATCCAGGTCGCCGAGCGTCGCCACGATGATCGGGTAGGCCAGCGTCGGCACCAGCATCAGCAGGATGAACAGCAGGCTGCCGGTGAACTTGCCGAGCAGCACGTCGAAGCGGGTCATCGGCAGCGTGCTGAGCACCTCGTAGGAGCCGGTGCTGAACTCCTCGGCGAACACCCGCATGGTCACCGCCGGCACCACCAGCCCCAGGGTCATCGGCAGCAGGCGGAAGAACTCGCGCAGGTCGGCGCGCCCGTTGAGGAAGAACGGCGTGAAGAAAAACCAGCCGGTCACGGTGAGGAAGATCACGGTGACGATGTACGCCACCGGCGAGCCGAACGCCGCCCGCAGCTCGCGCCACACGACCCGGAAGAAGGCGCCGCTCATGCGCTCTCCTCCGCAACTGCGCCGTCCGCGGCCACTCCGTCGCCGGAGCCGTCGCCGGCCGCGCCGGTCAGCTCCCGGAACGTGTCCTCCAGCGAGTGGCCCTCGGAGTTGAGCCCCACCACCACCCAGTCGCGCGCCTTGATGGCGGCGTACAGCTCGCGCAGGTTCTGCCCGGCGCACGACACCTCCACCAGCAGCGCGCCGGCCACCGGCAGCGGCGCATCGAGCACGCGCACCACGCTGTTCACGCCCGGCACCGCCAGCAGGTGGCGCTGCACGTCGTCGAGCGGCGCGTCCAGCAGCGCCAGCCGCACCGCCAGGCCGGACAGCGCGCGCGCCTTCACCACGTCGGCGGTGCCGTCGGCCGCCACCCGCCCGCGGTTGATGATCACGATGCGGTCGCAGGTGGTCTCCACCTCGCTCAGGATGTGGGTGGAGAAGATCACCGTCTTCTCGCGCCCCGCCTCCTTGATGATGGAGCGGATCTCGACGATCTGGTTGGGGTCGAGACCGGAGGTGGGCTCGTCCAGGATGAGGATGTCGGGGTCGCTGAGCATGGCGTGGGCGAGGCCGACGCGCTGCTTGTAGCCGCGCGACAGCTCCCGGAACGGGCGGTGGATCACGTCGCCCAAGCCGCACAGGTCGGTCATGGCGCGGATGCGCTCGCCGCGCCGGCGCGGCTCGATGCGGCGCACGGCAGCCACGTACTGCAGGTAGTCGTGCACCACCATGTCGGCGTACAGCGGGGCGAACTCGGGCAGGTAGCCGATCAGCCGCTTCACTTCGAGCGGATTGTCGGCCACGTCCATCTCCTGCACCTCGACCGAGCCGGCGGTCGGGGTGAGGTAGCCGGTGACGATGCGCATGGTGGTGGTCTTGCCGGCGCCGTTGGGACCGAGCAGCCCGAGGATCTCGCCCCGGTTGACCGAGAAGCTCACGCCGTCGAGGGCGCGGGTGGTCCCGTAGTCTTTGGTGAGGTTGTTGATTCGGATCATGGGAATCGCGGGCTGCCGCGGCGGCGGCCGCCGTCTCCCCATAGATGTACTACAAATCCTCCGCCAAAGTGAAGATCCACCGCCCGGGGAGCACGGCCGCCACCGGGGCGCGGGTACGCCGGCGGCCCGGCGGTATTCAGACCGGCTCTCGATCCCTGAGGTTGAAGTGACCATGTGATGTCCATATGATAGTCATATGCGTTCGATCACCATTGCCAAGCTGAAGGCGACACTGAGTGCCGAGTTGCGGCGAGTGCGCGCGGGGGAGCGGGTCACGGTCCTCGATCGCACCACTCCGGTGGCGCTCCTCGCGCCGGTTCCGGCGGCGATCCGCGTGGTGCGGGCAGCGAAGGCGCCCTACGCCCACCGGACCCTGACGCCTCTGATGGCGCGCGATCCGTTGCCCTATCTGGACGAGGAGCGCGGCGAAGCTTGGTAGCCTATCTCGGGCTCACGGCAGCCTTGGTATAGGCCCGGCCGCGCGCCGGACCCCATCCCCGGCTGGTTCGTGGTATTCTGATCGCAACGTGTCGCCTCCCCGCCAGCAGCATCGGGGTCTCATCCAACTCGGCGCGCAACCGGCCCGGCGGGCCGCGAGGTGTTTCGTTCGGATCAGATCGCGAACCAGGGCCTGACGTCGATGCCGTGGCGGCGCTGGTGGTCGCGGCCGGCATGAATCAGCGTTGCCCGATCGGTGTCCACACCGGCCTGCCGGCACCACCAGCGCAAGCCTGCCGTCATTGCGGAAACCACGGTCTCGCCGGACTTGATTTCGACCGGATAGGGTTCGCTGTCATGTTCGATCAGCAGATCGATCTCGTGGCCGGTACGGTCGCGCCAGAAGTACAGGGGCGGCTGTAGCCGATGGTGACGATACGCCTTCACGACCTCGGCCACGACGTAGTTCTCGAACAACGCGCCGCGCAGATGGTGGGTGGCCAACTGCCGCTCACTGCGAATGCCGAGCAAGTGGCAGGCCAGGCCGGTGTCCACCAGGTAGAGCTTGGGACTCTTCACCAGTCGCTTGTTGAAGTTGCGGTAGTAGGGACGCAGCAGGGTGACGACGAAGCTCGTCACCAGGACCGAGATCCAACGCCGCACGGTATCGACCGCGACGCCGCAATCGTTGGCGAGCGACGAGTAATTCAGGAGCTGACCCACGCGCCCTGCCACCAGCATCAGGAACCGCTCGAAGGTTTCCAGTTGACCGACGTTGACCAGGGCGCGAACGTCACGGGCCAGGTAGGTCTGCACGTAGTCGGGCAGCCAGATTTCCGCCGGGATGCCGCGATCGTGGATGCGCGGGTAAAAGCCGGTGCGCACGGTGGACCACAGATCGAGCTGCGTCGTGGGGTTGGAAAACAGCGCACCGGGCACGCCGGGCGCGACTTGCGGCTGGGACTCCAGTTCCGCCCGCGACAGGGGCAGCAGATGGAGAATCCCGGTCCGCCCGGCCAACGTCTGAGAGACCTTGTCCATGAGCAGGAGGTTGTGAGATCCGGTCAGAACGTATGTCCCGGTATGATCCGGGTGATCGACTGCCACCTGGATCGCGGACAGGATGTCCGGGACCCGCTGCACCTCGTCGATGATGGCCGGTGCACGGTAGCGGGACAGAAAGCCGTGCGGATCATCACGGGCGAACCGGCGCGGCTCGATGTCCTCCAGGTTGACGTACTCGAAGTCGGGAAAGATCGTGCGCGCAAGGGTAGTCTTCCCCGATTGCCGAGGGCCGGTCAGGGTGACTACCGGATAATACCCGGCATCGCGCACGAGCACCGGACCGAGGGTACGAGCTATCATGTGTCAAATGTACGATACAATCGTAGATCTGTCACGTCGCGGATCGTACCATACTCTCCTGGTCAGACCAGACCAGACCATCTTGCCGAAGTCACCGGTGGTTGCGGGCGGCGCAGTTGGCTATGCTCCGGGGATGGCAGTGGAAATCGACGCGAGCTGGTATGAGCGGCCGCCCGGCACGCCGGAGCGGCTGACCGCCGGGGGACTGGTGTGCGCGCTGCGGGACGGACGGGCGGTGGTGGCGCTGGTGCGCGAGGGCGACTGGCCTGCCTGGCTTCTTCCCAAGGGCGGCGTGGAGGCGGGCGAGGCGATCGAGGCGGCGGCGCGGCGCGAGATCGCGGAGGAGGCGGGGTTCACCCGGCTCACCCTGCTCGGCAAGATCGGCGTGCTGGAACGCCTCACCTTCGATCGGGCGTCCTGGACGGTGACCCACCTGTTCGCCTACGCCACCGGCGAACGCGACGCGGTGCCGCTCGACCGCGACGCCCATCCCCATCCGCCGCGCTGGTTCGGAATCGACGCGCTGCCGGACATGCTGTGGCCCGACCAGCGGCGGCTGATCGAGCGCAATCACGACCGACTGCGCCGCTGGCTGGCCGGCCCGAACGCCTGAACCACTGCGCGGTTTCTTAGTACTTCAGTGACTTGTCTACCACGTTCTCCAGCGGCTCGCCGGCCAGGTAGCGCTGCAGGTTGCGGCGTATCATGGTGCCGACCAGCGCGCCGGTGCGCGCCGAGGAGGGCGACGAGTGCGGGCTGATCAGGATGTTCGGCGCGTCCCACAGCTCGCTGTCGGCGGGCAGCGGCTCGACCGCCGTCACGTCCAGCCCGGCCCCGGCCAGGGCGCCTTCGCGCAGCATGCGCACCAGCGCCGGTTCATCGATGATCCCGCCGCGTGACATGCCCAGCAGGTAGGCGGTCGGCTTGAGCAGCGCCAGCCGCTCGGCGCTCAGCATGCCGCGCGTGGCATCGGTGATCGGGGTCGCCACCGCCACCACGTCGGCGCGCCGCAGCAGGTCGTCCAGGCCGTCGAGCAGGCCCAGCTCCGCCACGTAGTCGGGCCGTGCGACCGGGTGCGCGTCGACCGCGATGACCGGCATCTCGAATGCGTGCGCCCGCACCGCGATCGCGCGTCCGATGTTGCCCAGTCCGATCACGCCCATGGTCAGGCCGGCCAGCCCCACGGTAGGTTGCGGCGCCGGGCGCAGCCACACCTTGTCGCGCTGCGCCTGGCGCAGGTCGTCGAACCGCCGCGCCAGCGCGATCAGCATGCCGAAGGCGTGCTCGGCGATGGTTGCCGCGTGCGCGCCGCGGGTGTTGGTCACCACGATGTCGGTATCGGCCAGCTCCGGCGGGATCCACTCCACGCCGGCGCTGCCCGACTGCACCCACTTCAGGCGAGGGGCGGCGGCCAGCAACTCGGCGGTCACGCTCCCCAACGCCACCTCGGCATCGGCGGCCGCGGCGAGCTTCTGCTCCTCCGTATCCGGAACGATAAACTCCACCGCCGGCAACTCGCGCCGCAGCGCATCGACGAAGCCGACAATCCACTCATTGGTCACCAGAACCTTCAAACTCATGTCTTGGACACTCCTCAATCTGCAGTCCGCGGGAACACCTCGGACGCTTCGTAAGCATTGCGCGCGGCGACCTGTTCGTTCAACTCGACCCCCAGGCCGGGGCCGTCCGGCGGAATGATGTAGCCGTCCTGCCACCGGATCGGCCGGCTCAGCAGTTCCGCGTAGAAGCCGCCGAAGGTCTCGATGCTCTCCTGGATGAGGAAATTGGGGCTGCAGGTGGCCAACTGGATGTTGGCGGCCGCCTCGATCGGCCCGGCGTACAGGTGCGGCGCCACGTGCACGTAGTGCGCCTCCGCCATGCCGGCGATCTTCTTCGCCTCCAGGATGCCGCCGACGCGGGCGAGCGCCGGCTGCAGGATCGCCGCCGCCTGCCGGTTCAGCAGCTCGGCGTACTCGTACTTGGTAGCCAGCCGCTCGCCGGTGGCCACCGGGATGCTGGTGCCGCGCGCCACCAGCGCCATCTCGGCGCGGTTCTCCGGCGGCACCGGCTCCTCGAACCACAGCGGATCGAACGGCTCCAGGCGCTTGGCCAGGCGGATCGCCGCGGCCGCGGTCATCTGCCCGTGGGTGCCGATCAGCAGGTCGCAGCGGCGCCCGACCGCCTCGCGCACGTTGCGCACCACCAGCTCGGTGTTGTCCAGCTCGTGCAGGCTGAGCTGGTGCGGGTCGAGCACCGACATGTGGTGCACCGGATCGAGCTTCACCGCCGTGAAGCCCTGGTCCGCGTACGCCGCGGCCCGCCGCGGCGCCGCCACCGGATCCATCTGCACCGCGGTTGCGCGCCCGGGCCGCGGCGCTCCGGTGACTGGGCCCGGGTACAGGTAGGTGTAGGAGCGCAGCCGCTCGTGCACCTTGCCGCCGAGCAGGTTGTAGATCGGCTGCCCGAGCGCCTTGCCGACGATGTCCCAGCAGGCGATTTCGATGCCGCTGAGCACGCCGATCACGGTGAAGTCGGGGTGCTGATTGTAGCCGCTCGCGTACACGGTGCGCCACAGGCGCTCGATCCGGAACGGGTCCCAGCCGGCGACGTGGCGCTCGAACACGTCCTCGATCAGTCCGGCCACCCGCTGCGGACCGAACGGCACGCCGTACACCTCTCCGTAGCCGGCGATGCCGGTGTCGGTGGTGAGCTTCAGGAACACCCAGTAGGGGCCGCCCCTGTGGGGCGGCGGGTTGGCCACTACCCAAGTGGTCAGATCGACGATCTTCATCGGTTGGCACTCCATGGCCCGGCACGCGGCGCCGGGCGGTCTCTAGGCGGCGGCAAGTGCGGCGCGCGGCAGTGCCCTCGGGCGCCGGGCGGATCGCATGCGGCGGCTGCGCTTTGCACCCGCCGCCCACGGCATCGTATCATGGACGCACCCTCGATTGTCCGACGAAAGGAGAGCACGATGCCAATCGAACCGATTCTCTCGAGCGCCCTGCACACCATCAACCTGGAGGAGATCAAGCGCGAGATGGGCCCGCCGCCGTGGTTTCGCCCGGTGGTGCTGTCCGAATACGTGCAGGGCATGGTGATCTGCCAGACCGCGGCCGTCACCACCGACAACCACGTGCACGACTACGACGAGTGGTGGCTGGTGCTGGAAGGCGAGATCCACTGGCAGATCAAGGGCCGCGCCGGACCGGTTCGCGCCACGGCGGGCGACTTCGTCTACGTGCCGGCGCTCACCTTCCACCACATCTTCCCGCAGGGCGACGAGCCCTCGATCCGGCTGGCCATCTCGATGCCCGGGCACCCGCACCTGCACACCCGCCCCGAACGCAAGGCCCAGGTCACCTTCACCTGACCTAACCCGACCGGCCCCGGCCTCGACCGACTGGAAGTTCTGGCCAAAGGACCTCGGGCTTGCGTTAGCAGCCAGTGTTCACCAATGCGCTTGTGTCGAAGTACGCGATCAACGGCGATCTTCGGACACAATGTCCGAGAGTCTTGTCCCTACGAGTCGCGGGGGCTCCGGGCTGTCGGGATTCGGGGTCTTCGCGGGAAGAGTTACCAACCCCGCCGCGACGAGACTTGCGAGCCGCTCAGAGTCGGAAGTCGATTCGCGCGGCTCTCTTACGATACGTGCCACAGAGCGCCCACGTTCCGTGATGACCACTTCATCGCCGGCTTGCACCGCCGCCACGAAGCTGCTCAGCCGAGCCTTCGTTTCAATGATATCGGCAACAATCATTCTTGCCCAGAATACGCGATGAGCTATCGGTCGAGGAAGGCGACGGTCTGGCGGATGGCTTCGGCGGTGTTTTGCTCCAGGGTGCGGCCGGAGCGCTTGCGCGGCCGGAAGCCGTGGTCGCCGTCGGCGATCCAGTGCATGGTGATTGCCGGCGACAGGTCGTAGCCGGCCACCTCGTCGCGGTTGCCCATCGGGTCGCGCTCGCCTTGCAGGATCAGGGTGGGGGTGCGCAGGGTCGCCAGGTGTGCGGTGCGCAGCCGGTCGGGCCGCCCGAGGGGGTGAAACGGATAGGCGTAGCAGATCAGCGCCTGCGCGGCGCACTCGTCGGCCACCAGGCTGGCGATGCGCCCGCCCATGGAGCGCCCGCCGATCGCCACGTCGCCGCCGACCGCCGTCCTGACACGCGCGATCACGTCGCGCCAGGTCTGCTCCAGGATCGGCTGGCGGTCGGGCGCACCGCCGCGGCCGTTGACGCGGCGGCGGTGCATGTACGGGAACTCGAACCGGGCGACCCGCAGCCCGGCGTCGTTGAGGCCGTCGGCGAGCGCGTTCATCGCCGGATGGTCCATCGCCTGGCCGGCGCCATGGGCCAGGATCACGGTATGCCGGGCATCGATCGGCCCGGTGATCAGCGCCTGCATCACAGCCCCGCCGCGTGCGCGCTGTGGAAGGTGTCGGCGCCGCCGCGCAGGCCGCCGGCGTCGCGCGCGAGGGCAACCGGGCTGGCGAACGGGCTGAGGCCCTCGGTGACGTAGCGCGGATCGATGGCGCCGACGTGGTGGCGGCGCGCGCGCAGCTCGTCGATCACCGCGGGGTCGACGCGCCCGTCGATGGCGGTCAGCGGCGTGCTGCAGTCGAGCCGCGGGGCGTCGACGGCGGCCTGCGGTCCGAGCCCGAAGTCGAGCATCTTCACCACCAGGCTGGTGACGCAGTTGGTGATGCGCCGTCCGCCGGACGCCCCCACCGCCAGCCGCGCGCCGCCGTCGTCGAGCACCAGCAGCGGCGACATGTTGTTGAGCGGCAGCTTGCGCGGCGCGATGGAGTTGACGCGGCCGGGCACCGGATCGAACCACATCATGCCGTTGTTCAGCACCACGCCGGTGCCGGGGGCGACCACGCCGGAGCCGAAGCCGGCCATCAGCGTGTTGGTGAGCGACACCGCGTTGCCGGCGCCGTCGAGCACGCACAGGTGGGTGGTGCCGTCCTGGTAGCCGGGCGCGCTGCCGGGCGGGCGCCGCGGTGCGCGCCTGCCCTCCTCCTGCCACGGGTCGCCGGGCTTGAAGTGGCGCGGCGCCTTGCGCCCGACGGCCGCCCAGCGGCGCGCGGCGTAGGCGGGCGAAGTGAGGCCGCGCCACGGTACGTCGGCACTCTCCGGGTCGGCCAGGAAGGCGAACCGGTCGGCGTAGGCGAGGCGGGCGGCGCAGATGTAGCGGTGCAGCGCCTCGGCGCTGTTGTGCCCGCAGGCGGCCAGATCGGCGTTGGCGAGCATCTGCAGGGTCATGGCGCTGGTGATTCCGCCGCTCGCGAACGGCGCCACCCGCACGCGCAGGTCGCGGTACCGAATCTCCAGCGGGCCGTCGCCGGAGTTGCCCGCCGGCCAATGCAGCGGGCGGTAGGTTTCCAGGTCGGCGCGGCTCAGCACGCCGCCGCCGGCCTGCACGGCATCGACGATACGGCCTGCCACGACGCCGCCGTAGAAACCGCCGGCGCCGCTCCTGGCGATCTCCTCCAGCGTATCGGCCAGGTCCGGCTGGCGGAGCTTGGCCGGTTCCGCGCGCACCGGCTCGCCGCGCCGGTAGCCGGGACCGGGAATCTGTATGCCATACGGCAGTTCTCCATTGGGCAGAAACACGCGCCGCAACTCGGCGTGGCGGGTCAGCTTGCCGGCCTGCTGGCCGAACGCCATCAGGTCGTGGAACTCCGGCGCGAACCCGCCGCGCGCCAGCGCGATCGCAGGTGCAAGCACTTCTTCCAGCGGCAGGCGGCCAAGTTCCCGGTGCGCCACGGTCAAGCCGGCCACCGCTCCGGGGGTGGCCACCGAGCGCGGCCCCTCCAGGTTGGCGTCGTCCTCGACCCCCGGCCAGCCGAACGCCCCGACCGCGGGGGCGCCGGTGAGGCGGTACATGTCCGGGGCGACTCCGAGCGGCGCGCGCATCGGAAACCCGTACACGCCGCCGCGCCCGCCCACCTGGTACACCAGGTAGCCGCCGCCGCCGATGCCGCTGCTCTTCGGCTCCACCACGCCGACCGCGAACGCCGCCGCCACCGCCGCGTCCACCACGTTGCCGCCGCCGCGCAACATCTCCAGCGCCGCCTTGCTCGCCAGCCGGTGCTTGGTGGCTACCACCGCCCGTTCGCCGCGCGCCTCCTGCTTGCCGCTGGTGAACACGCTCGCGCGCGCGGCCACCTCGCTCACGACCCGTGCCCGCCCGCGGCCGCGTCCAGAGGCGCCGGCGCGAGTGCGCTCTCGAACTGCCCGGTCGCCAGCAGCACGAGCGTGCACGCCTCCAGGTACGGAATGCCGTGCTCGTCGAGTGCCCGTTCCAACTGCTCCGACTCGGTGCCGGGGTTGAGGACGACCCGCCGCGGGCGGGCGGCGACGATGTCGTCGATCAACGGGACGATGTGGCGCGGACCCACATACACGGTGAGGGTGTGCACCTGGCGCTGCAGCGCGGCCAGATCGGGCACCACGGGCAGGCCCTCGATCTGGTCGTGCGCCGGATTAATCGGCACGACATCGTAGCCGTGCTGCTGCAGAGCGCGTACGGCGCGGTTGGCATAGCGCTGCCGGTTGCGGCTGGCCCCGAGAACGGCGACCTGGTGATTGCTGGCTGCCATGGCTCTACACCCATTGTACGCCGCCAGCCCCGCCGTGACCATGCGATAACCCGTGAACTCTCGGGCCGCCGTCGCCTTATTCCGACTCAGAAGACGATCTTCGCCAGTTGATGGTTTCGGATCTGGTGCTCCGCGACCAGGGAAGAAACGCCGAACACGCCCGCAAGTTCGTCGATGTCGTCACCGTCTACGGCTCTCCGGCCGTTCAATCGCTCCTGTAAGCCCGCGGATGGCGCCAGGAATTCGGCGGCGAAGGCACGATTACGCTGTTGACGCTCGGAATGCGCTCTTGTCAGCAGGGTATCCGTGCTCGGTGATGTCAGGAGTTCAGCCAAGGCGCGACACACATGAAATTGCGCACCGGGCGCACCCAAGTGCCGGAATCCCAGAGCAGGTTGCTGCTGGTCGGTTTGCGTGACTACTCCATCGATCAGCGCCGCACGGTGCAGCTTCTCAATTGGCGTTCGACACTCGAATAACTCCGGCACCTCACCTATGCACTCCGCTAGCGCCCTTAGAGTTGGGACTGGCGTGCCGTCCAAATCCAAATCGCGTCGCAACGTTCGTGCCCATTGGTAGCCTACCTCCCAAGGAAAACCGCCCGTCGCTTCCAACGGCACGTCCCCATGCTCCCGATGAAACCGTTCCAATCGAAGCCCTTGCGACTTGGAGTCGATGATCGCGGCGGTGATGGCTGCGCAGCCCTCCTGCAAGGAATTCGGATCAAGAGCTGACACGGCTTCGTCAAAGACCGAACCCTGAACCTGCCCGGCAAGTTTCAACACCAGGGCCTGCCGCGACTCTTCTACCGCATAGGGATCCCACCCGAGCCGCGCCACGGCCGTGCAGAACGCGAACTCATCACCGTCCGGCCACTCGTCACGGGCGAGCGGGTATCCCTTGTAAGAGCCGTCTCCACGGTTCACCAATCGTCCCTCGAATACCGTATCTCCATGTTTGTACCACACGTATCTTGGGAACGCCCCTTCCCATGGGGCACCCGTGGCGCCTCGTCTGACCGCCGAGCGGAGCCACTCGACCAGTGTCTTGAGATCGGCAAGGTCTCGCGGACAACAAGACGCATCAGCACGAAGCCGAGGTTGGCCTGCGAAGCTCGGAGTATCCTTGTGCTCCGGGCTCCCCACGTATCGCACCTTCTCGCACAGACTGTCGAGATCCGTGTCGGGCGGTACGTGCATGGTCCGCTTCACCGGACGTTTGCGTCGAGGCGCACGCATCTCATTCTACTTCTGACCTACTTTAGCGGCGAACAGATCACATGGGCAACGAGTGTGCCTCCACCAGACCAAATCAAACGGCTTGCATGACGGCGGGCTGGCAGGCGAGCATGCGCGCCATGCCGGCCACCGACCATCGCGCCCTCCAGGCCGGAGCACTTCCGCACACCCCCGAAACGCGCGCGACCGGCGGGCTGGCCGCGGTGGCGCTGTTCGCCGCCACCGGGCACCTGGGCCTGGAACTGGTGTCCAACTTCCTGCCAGTCGTGTACCCGGTCCTGGTGGCGGAGGCGGGCTTCACGTTCGCGCAGGTGGGCACCGTGACCCTGGCGGCCACGCTCGGCATGACCCTCCCGCAACCGTTGTTCGGCATGCTGATGCGGCGCTTCGACGCCGGGCGGCTGGTGATCGCGGCGGTGCTCTGGTGCGGCCTGTTCTTCGGGCTCGCCGGGCTGGCCGGCAAATTCTGGCCGCTGCTTGCCGTGGTCGCCCTGGGCGGCCTGGGTTCCGCGCTGTTCCACCCCGCCGGCTCGGTGGTGGCGTCGGCGGCGCGCAGCCGCAGGCGCGGCGCGGCAATGTCGATCTTCTCGGTGGGCGGCAACGCGGGCGCGGCGCTGAGCCCGCTGCTGCTGGCCGCCGTGATCGGCTGGTACGGGTTGGCCGGCACCCTGGTGACCATCCCGCTGGCTGCCGTAACCGCGCTGATCCTTGTGCTGCTGGCCCGCCACGGCGCGGTTCCCGGCACCGGCCGCGGCACCACCGCGCCCGACGGCCGCCGCCGCGCAACCGGCGCACACAGGGTACGGACCGGCAGCGACGGCGGCCCCGGACGCCAAGGCCGCCCGTCCCGCCTCGCCGGCGGGGCCCGCCCGGCAGCCCTCGTCGCGCTCGGGCTGATCACGCTGTTCGCGATGGCGCGCGCCTGGTACCAGGTGTCGCTGACCACCTACCTGCCGCTGTGGGTGGCACAGCACGCCGGCGCACGCGTCGGCGTCGCGCAGGTGCTGTTCGTGCTGGCCGGCAGCCTGCCGGCCGGGGCGGTGCTCGGCGGCGCGCTGTCCGACCGCGTCGGCCGCTGGCAGGTGGTGCTGGCGGCCGGCGTGCTGCTGGTGCCGGCCAACGCCGCCCTGCTGACGGTGGGGCCGGGCGGCGCCCCGGCGGCGCTCCTGCCGTTGATCGCCGTCATCGGCTGCCTGATCGGCGCCACCTATCCGGTGGCGATCATCATCGCCCAGGAGGCGTGGCCGCGGAACATCGGCCTGGCGGGCGGCATGATCATGGGACTCGGCTGGCTGCCGGGCGGCGTCGGCGCCTCCGCGGTGGGCATGATGGCCGACAGCTTCGGCCTGGCGCGCGCCCTCGCCACCGGAGTGATCCCGCTTCTGGTCGGGGTGCTTGCGGTCGGCGGCTACGCCCTGCTCGGCGTCCGCGGCGCCAGCCGGTTGCCGCGATAGCCGCCCGCGCTGCAACGCCGCGTTGCGCCGCTCTCGTGCAGCCGGTGTGTCACCACGGGCTGCTGCCGACCCGCTGCACCGGTCGCCTTGCGGACCGGTGCGTCGCGCCTTTGCAGCGCACGGCAAACGGACCTCGCTGCCAGTACCACCGGAGCCGGAAAAGGGTGAATTTCGCCGCGTGTATGCGTACACTTGCCATCCTGTGATGAGCCTCACTCGTCAGTCCCGCCGCCATCGTCCCGCCACGCGCGCATGATCTCGGAGTTCACCGCCTCCGGGGTGGCCACCGAGGGCCGCCGTTACGACACCCGTTCGCCGCTGCGCTGGGTGTTCTCGCACATTCGCCACCATCCGTTCCTGGCGGCCGGCGCGCTGGTGTGCTCGATCACCGCCTGGTCGCTGTTCGGCCTCGGCCCGGTGATGGTCGGCAGGGTCGCGCAGGTGGTGATCGACGGCGGCGCCGGCACCGCCCTGCTGGTCGCAACGGCCGCGCTGCTGGCGGTGCTGGTAGGCGACTCCATCTGCGCCTTGTGCTCCAGCCTGTGCGCGGTGACGCTCGGCCACCGCCTGGAGCGCGACGCCCGCGACG
This sequence comes from Spirochaetia bacterium, assembly GCA_965208575.1. Classification (GTDB taxonomy): domain Bacteria; phylum Spirochaetota; class Spirochaetia; order SZUA-6; family Bin103; genus Bin103. The sequence goes on from CBDBOV010000006.1 coordinate 1,215,727, forward strand.
AGCTGTACCGCAGCCTGCTCGGCAAGAGCCAGACCTATCACAACCGGCAACGGGTCGGCGACCTGGTGGCCCGCGCCACCGACGATATCCGCCATCTCAACCAGATGGTGCATCCGGGCCTGATGTTCATGTCCGACATGGTGCTGGGATTCGTGGCGCCGCTGACCTACGTGGCCCTGCTCGATCCGCGGCTGCTGGTGGTGCCGGGACTGTTCGCGGTGGCGTTCGTGTTCACCGTGCGCGACTATACCCGCCGCCTCGGCCCGGTGCTGATGGAGCAGCGCGTCCAGTACGGGCAGGTGACCGCCACCGCGGAGGAGGCGGTGTCCGGCATCGAGCTGGTCAAGGCGGCGGTGCGGGAGACCTGGGAGCGCAAGCGGTTTCACGCCGGCGCCGCGCTGTTCCGCGACCTGTTTGTGCGCCAGGGCCGCATTGAGGCGCTGTACGTGCCGATGCTGATGTTCGGCGTGGCGGTGGCGCTGTCGCTCCTGCACGGCATCGTGCTGCTGCGCGCCGGCGGCATCGAGCTCAGCGAGCTGATCGCGCTGGTCGGGCTGATGCACCTGCTGCGCATCCCCGCCTTCATGTCCGCGTTCTCGTTCGCCATGGTGCAGACCGGCATCGCCGGCGCGCGCCGCATCCTGGCGGTGCTCAACGCGTCCACCGAGCTGGACCAGAACAGCGGCGGCCGGCGGGCCGCGGTGCGCGGCGCCATCGCCTTTGCCGGCGTGTCGTTCGGGTACCAGGACACCCAGAGTGCGCTGACCGACATCGACGTCCGCATCGAGGCCGGCGAAACGGTGGCGATCGTGGGACAGACCGGCGCCGGCAAGACCACGCTCACGCAACTGGTCAACCGCACCTACGACCCCGACGCGGGCAGCATCAGCGTCGACGGCGTCGACCTGCGCGACTGGAACCTGACCAGCCTGCGCTCGCAGATCGCCAACATCGAGCAGGACGTGTTCCTGTTCTCACGCACCGTCGCCGAGAACATCGCCTTCGCCCGCCCCGACGCCAGCCGCCACGACATAGAGAGTGCCGCCCGCGCCGCCGCCGCGCACGGCTTCATCACCGGCTTTCGGGACGGCTACGACACCGCGATCGGCGAGCGCGGCGTGACCCTGTCCGGCGGCCAGCGGCAACGGCTCGCCCTGGCGCGCGCGTTCCTGAAAGATCCGCGCATCCTCATTCTGGACGACTCCACGAGTGCCATCGACAGCAAGACCGAGGACGAGATCCAGCGCGCCCTGCGCACCGTGCAGCGCGGGCGCACCACGCTGATCATCACCCACCGCCTGTCGCAGATCCGCTGGGCGGACCGCATCCTGGTGCTGGCCGGCGGGCGGCTGGCGGCGGCCGGCACGCACGACGAGTTGCTCGCCACCTCCACCGCGTACCGGCGCATCTTCAGCCACTACGACATCGAGCTGCCGCCGCTGCGCGACCCGGCAGCGGCGGCCATCGGAGCGCCCCGCTAATGGCGTTCCTGATGGACGGCATCGGCGCCGAGGAGTACGACCGCACCTACAGCGACCGCGAGTTGGTGGGCCGCATCTTCGGCTACTTCCGTACCGAGGGCCGGCGCATGCTGATCGTGTCAGCGGCGGTGGCGGCAGCCTCCGTGTTCGGCGCCGCATTCCCGGCAGTGATGTCGCGGGCCATCGACCAGGTCGCCGACCCGGGCACGTCGAACGGAGTGATCGCTGCCATCGTGGTGGCCATCGCGCTGCTCAACACCGCCAACTGGGGGCTGAACGCGCTGCGCCGCGTGCTTGGCTCGCGCGCCATCGGCAACGTGGTGCTGCGCATGCGCCGCGACGCCTTCGACGCGCTGATGCGCCACGACCTGTCGTTCTACGACCAGTATCCCACCGGCAAGATCGTCAGCCGCGTCGCCGCCGACACGCAGGCGTTCTCGGAGGTGGTGACGCTGTCGATGGAGGTGGTGAGCCAGACCGTCCTGGTGCTGCTGATCTTCGTCTACCTGGCCACCGTCGATCCGGTGCTGACGCTGATCACGCTGGCGCTCGTGCCGCTGGTGGTGGGCGTGGCGCTGGCGTTTCGCCGCATCGCGCGCGACGTGGTGACGCAGTCGCGGCGGGCGGTGGCGGAGGTGAGCGCGCACGTGCACGAGACGGTGAGCGGCATCGGCATCGCCAAGTCGTTCCGCAAGGAGCAGACGCTGTACGACCAGTTCGGCGACGTGAACCGGCAGTCGTTCCGCCTCAACTGGCGCGCCGGGGTGGTATTCTCCAGCATCTTCCCGGTGCTGTTCCTGATCTCCGGCTTCGGCAACGCCACGCTCGCCTATGCCGGCGGGTTGCGCGCGGACGGCGGCGGCCTGACCACCGGCGAGTGGTACCTGTTCCTGCAGGCGGTGGGCCTGATGTGGTTCCCGCTCACCTCGATCGCCTCGTTCTGGAGCCAGTTCCAGCTCGGCCTGGCCGCCGGCGAGCGCGTGTTCGCCCTGCTCGACACCGAGCCGCAGGTGGTTCAGACCAGGTCCGAGCCGGTGTCCAACCTGGCCGGCGCGGTCGAGCTGCGCAACGTCAGCTTCCACTACAAGGAAGGCGAGACGGTGTTCAAGGAGTTCTCCTTCGCCGTGGCGCCGGGCGAGACGGTGGCCCTGGTGGGCCATACCGGCTGCGGCAAGTCGAGCATCACCAAGCTGGTGGCGCGCTTCTACGAGTTCCAGAAGGGCGAGATCCTGGTGGATGGCCGCGACATCCGCTCGCTCGACCTGGCCAGCTTCCGCTCCCACCTCGGCTTCGTGACCCAGGTGCCGTTCCTGTTCAACGGCAGCGTGCTCGACAACGTCCGCTACGGCAGGAGCGACGCGAGCGATGAGGAGGTGACCGCCGCCGCGCGCCGGGTAGGCGACGGGGACTGGATCGCCACGCTGCCCGACGGGCTGGCCACCACGGTGGAAGAGCGCGGGCGCAACCTGTCCCTCGGCCAGCGCCAACTCGTTGCCCTGGCCCGCGTGCTGCTGAAGGGGCCGGAGATCGTCATCCTGGACGAGGCCACCGCCAGCGTGGACCCGCTCACCGAGGCGCTGATCCAGGAGGGCCTGGACGAACTGCTGCGCGACCGCACCGCCATCGTGATCGCGCACCGCCTGTCCACCATCAAGCAGGCCGACCGCATCGTCGTGCTGCGCACCGGGCAGATCATCGAGGAAGGTTCGCACCAGCAACTGCTCGATGCCGGCGGCCACTACGCCGAGTTGTACAACACCTACTTCCGCCACCAGAGCCTGGAATACCTGCAAGCCGCCGGCGCCGCGAGCAATTAGCCGGCGGGCGTGGCACGCAGCGCGTACAGGTCGGCGAGGGAGTACCAGCCGTCTGACTTGCTTCTCGCAGCGGGCTTGCGGCGGGTGAAGTAGCGGCGGCCGAGCGTGGCGCCGCGGCTGTTGGGATACTGCTGCAGTTTGCGCTCCAGCTCGGCTTCCAGGGCACGCGGCGAGCGCACCGGACCCCACTTGCACTCGCCGAGGTCGGTCCAGTTGTCGTCGCGCATGCCGACCACGTCGATCTGCGTCGCCGTGCTCCAGTATTCGCCGACTTCGAATGCGGCTGCCACCCGCTCCTGGGCATAAATGAGCGGCAGCGCCTCCCGGCACAACCGTTCGAAGCAGCCACCGAACCAGGCGTCGAGTGACGGCGCAATGCGATCGCCGAAAGCGCGGTCCGGGCCGGCGCTGCGGATCACGCTCACGTTCGGGAACACGAAACGGAACCAGAACCGCAACAGCGGATCATCGATTTCGAAACGTACCCGACGCCGATTGGGGCGGTGGCCTTCCAGCGGATAGCGGCGGCGCAGGTAGCCGAGACTGGTCAACTGCTGCAGGTAGTAGTGCAGGTTGCGCTCCGGCAGCCCGGTGGCGGTTGCAATTGCCGGTGCTGTGCCGTGGCCGGAGGCTACCGCATGCAGCAGCGCCTGGTACGGGGCGACTTCACGCAGCTCCTCACGGAGCAGAAACACCGGCTCGTGAAACAGCGGGGCGAACTCGGAGAGCACTTGCTCCCTGACGTTGGCGCCTATGGAGCGGCTGTCGTCGAGGTACAGCAGGTACTGAGGCAGCCCGCCGACCAGGAAGTAGGCTCGCGCCTGGTCCTGGAGCGACCAGCGCGGGTGGAACCGGGCCGCTTCACGGTAGCCGAACGGCTGCAGATGGATCTGGGCAGTACGCCGGCCGAACAGCGGGCTCTTGCTGCCCAGCACCTCGCGCTCCATGAAGCCAAGGTAGGACCCGCACAACAGGAGCATGACGTTGCCGGCATCGCGCCACCAGCGGTCCCAGCAGTGCTGCAGCTCCGCGAGCAGGCCCGGGCTGGCGGCCACGATCCACTGGAATTCGTCGAGAGCCAGCACCAGTTTCCGGCCGGGGTTGTTGCGCGTCCATTGCTCCGTGACCGTGCGCAGCGCCTCCTGCCAGCCGGTGGCGCGCAATTGCGCCAGCAGCGGCACGCCGAGTGCGCCGGCGGCCTCGGCCAGGAACTCCCGCACCTGCAGCGCAGGCGAAGACTGCTGGCCGACGAAGTAGACGCCGGGCTGGTCCGCCATGAACTGCAGTATCAGTTCGCTCTTGCCTACCCGGCGCCGCCCATAGATCGGGACAAGCTCGGATCTCGGCGAACGGAGCGCTTGCCGCAGCAGGGCCAATTCCTCTTCGCGACCAATGAACTGCACAACAGCGGCAGGATGCCGGATGCATCAGCATTCGTCAAGCCGTGTTTGGACAAGTCACGACTATACAAGTCATGACTTGACGAATTTCACGCGAATCCGGCAAGCAGTCGCGGGTCGTACGCGAAGCTCTCGATGGCTGCAATCGTGATGCGCACGGCGTCACGGTGGCGATGGTTGATGACGATGTTGCGGTCGTCGGCGTCGGGGATCGGCACTATCGCGGAGGGTACGCGCAGCAGACAGGAGGAAGCGCGGTCCAACCAGGCGCCGCCGACCCGGCGGGTCAAGCGCTGATCGGCGCGCCAATCCTCCGGGAGATCGGCAAGCCGCGACTCCTCCACCCGCAGATCGTCGGGCACGTCGTAGCGGATCAGCATGGTGTCGTCGGGAAGCAGGGCGGCGTCCTCGACGTGCACGAGCTTCTCCAGCACACAGAGGGCCGGACCGGTGGCACAGTAGGTCACCAGTTGCCCGCGCTCATTCCATCGGCCCGCGTGTTGCAGCCCGTAGCCGCCATCGAATCGATCGGCAAAAGCCGCCCCCGAGAGCCGCCACAGCTTCATCAGGCCGCCGCGCCCCAGGAGATCCGCGCCAGCAGACTCTCGACCACGCGAGCGCCGGCATCGGTGCGGATCAACTCCATCGGCGTGCGACCACCGAGCGCACCGAGACTGCGGTGCAGCCAGCGGTGTGCCTTGTCCCGGCTGGCGAAGGTCCGCTCCGCGAGCACCAGGCCGCGCGCTACCCGTGCGGCACGATCGGACTCGTCGACCGTCAGCCGTCCTCCGTTCGCCCGCCGGTGCGACAGGGTACGCGGCTTGATGATCAGAGAGCCTACTTCCGCCTCCGTCACGCCGCGCTGCCTGAGTTCGTCGATCGCCTTGATCGGGAAACCGCCGGCAACCGCGCCTGCCATGTCGGCATCCGAATGCACTTCGAGGCCGACGCCGGCGACGCCGCCCAGGAGGTCCGCCGCGTCCTCCGCGAGGCTTCTATACTCATCCACCGGGTCATCCTCCCCCCCGTTCGGCAACTTGCCTATACTGTGACGGCATATTGCCGTTTCGTCAAGACAATCCCACCGTGGTCTGGTTCCCGGCAACCGCGCTTCATGCTTTCATGCGGGTGTCGGCGGGGTCGAAGGTGGCCAGGCCGGGGGCGACGGTGACCGGGAAGGGCTCGTTCATGTACAGCACCTGCAGGCGGGTGCCGGGGGCGGCGTGCTCCGGCGGCAGGTAGGCGAGCAGCAGGTACTTGCCGACCGACGGCCCCATGCCGGCGGAGGTGACGCGCGACTCGCGGCCGTGGGCATCGACGATGCGCGCGCCGTCCGCGGTCAGGAGCGGCTCGTTGCCGCCGGTCGGGAAGCGGTCGATGCCGGCGGCACCGGCGTGGCGGTCCATGGTCAGCGCGCACATCGTCGCGGCGGGTTCGGCCGCGCGCGCGGCCAGGTAGGCCTGCTTGCCGATAAAGTCGTCGCGCTTCACGCGCGGGCGGGCCAGGCCCGCCTCCACCGGCGAGTACTCGGCGGTGAGGTCGGAGCCCATCAGCAGGTAGCCCTTCTCCATGCGCCCGGTGGTGCCGTACACGCCGATGCCGACCGGGCGGGCGTCGAGCGGGCGGCCCGCCTGCCACAGCGCGTCCCACAGGCGCACGCCGTGCTGCATGCGGGTGGTAATCTCCCAGCCGCTCTCGCCGACGTAGGAGATGCGCAGCATGGTCACCGGCACCCCGTCGATCAGCGCCTCGCGCACCGTGCCGTAGGGAAACTCCGCCTGCGACAGGCCGGTGTCGGTGATGCCGGCAAGCAGCGCCGCCGCCTCCGGCCCCCACACGCCGATGGTGCACAGCGCCGACGAGGTGTTCTCGAACTGCACCGAGCCGTCGGCCGGCAGGTGGCGGCGGAACCACACCTCGTCGCGCGCCCCGTCGAAGGCGCCGGTCACCACGCGGAACCGGTTGGCGGCCAGCCGCCCGATGGTGAGGTCGGCGCGGATGCCGCCGTCCGGCGTGAGCAGCGGCGTGTAGATCGAGCTGCCCACCGGGCGGTCGCACTTGTTGACGGTGAGCCGTTCCAGGTAGGGCACCACGCCGGGGCCGGAGAGGTCGAAGATCTGGAACGCGCTCAGGTCGACGATGCCCACCTTGTCGCGCAGGTGCAGGTGCTCGGCGGTGCTGATCGGCGACCACCAGCGCCGGTCCCACTCGTGCGGGCGGTCGGGCACGCCGTAGCGCCGCACCAGGTCGGCGTTGGACTCGTACCACTGCGGACGCTCCCAGCCGCGCGCGTCATAGTACTCGGCGCCCAGGGCGGTGGTGCGGTCGTGGAACGGCGCGCGGTTCATGCCGCGCTCGGAGGCCCACTGCTCGCGCGGGTGCACGATGCCGTAGGTCTTGTTGAAGTGCTCGTCGGCGCGGGCGCGGATGTGCTGCCCGGTGCGCTCGTGGGCGTAGAAGCGGGTGATGTCGGAGGCGTGCGGATCGCACAGCCTCGGATAGCCGTAGGTCATCCACTCCGCTATCAGGCGCGCGGTTCCCGGCCCCTCCTTGATCCACACCGCCGCCGCCGACCACAGCTTCTCCACCTCGGCGGTCTCGCCGAGCACCTGGTGGGTGTCGGGCGTCAGCGACAGCAGCCCGTTCACGGAGTACTGCATCTCGGTGCCGGCAAGCAGCCCGCCCATGATCTCGCGCGCATGGCCGAGCTGGGGCGCGAAGTCGTCGCCGGTGAACGGCATCTCGGTGGGAGAGCGCTCCGCGTCGGCGAGCGATGGAATGTCGTCCGGGCGGACCAGGATCGGGCGGTGCGCGTAGGAGCCCACCTCCATCGCCTCGTGGCTCTGGCGCTCGTACATGAACACGTCCATGTCGCGCACGATCGGGTAGCCGATCTCGTTGCCGGTGCGGGCGAGCAGGTCGACCGGCCCCATGTCGGCCATCTGGTGCACGGCCGGGGTGAGCGGAATGCTGGCCCCGGCCATGGCGGCGATGCGCGGGCTCCACACGCCGCAGGCGATCACCACCTGCTCGGCGGCGATGGTGCCGCGCTCGGTGACCACGGCCCGGATGCGCGGGCGGCCGTACGGCCGCGGCTCCACCTGCAGCGCGGTGACCTCGGTGTTGTCCAGCACGGTCAGCACGCCCTTGGCCAGCGCGCGCTCGCGCATGAGGGTGCCGGCCCGCACCGAGTCCACCACCGACACCTGCGGCATCCAGAAGCCGCCCTTGATCACGGCGCCGTCCACGAACGGAATGCGCGCCACCACCTCGTCCGGGGTGAGCAGTTCCGCCTCGATGCCCCAGGAGCGCGCCGAGGTCATGCGCCGGCGCAGTTCCTCCATGCGCTCCTCGGTGCGCGCCACTTCGGCGCCGCCGCACGTGGTCCGCACCCCGAGCTCCTCGTACTGCCGCATGCTCTCCAGGGTGAGCATCGCGATCTCCCGGTTGTGGTCGGTGGGAAAGATGAAATTCGACGCGTGCCCGGTGGAGCCGCCGGGGTTGGGCAGCGGCCCCTTGTCGATCAGCACCAGCTCGTCCCAGCCCAGCCCGGCGAGATGCCCCACCAGGCAGTTGCCGACGATCCCGGCCCCGATCACCACGACCCTCGCCCGCCCCGGCACCGCCGGCGAACCCGATTCAGTTGCCCTGTCCATACCCGCCAATGGTGGGAGCTTGTCGAGACGGGTCAAGGTGTCCGCGCGGCTGTCGTGTGTGCGGACGCTTCGCCCTATGCAGCAGGAACGCGTTGCTGGGCCCGGCAGGCGGTGCTATCTTGTCGGAGGCGGAGCGCACGCGATGGCGGATCACAACGGACACAGCGGACCGGCTGACTCAGAGGAAGTGTGGGCCATTCTGCGCGAACTCGCACGGAGCCAGCAGGAAACCGATCGCCGCATGCAGGAAACCGACCGCCGCATGCAGGAAACCGACCGCCAGATGAAGGAAACCGACCGCCATCTCCGCAAGCTCGACGATTTGTTCAACGGGCAGTGGGGCAAGCTGATGGAAGCCCTCGTGGAAGGCGATCTCGTCGAGTTGCTCAACGAGCGCGGCATCAGGGTCGAGCACACCGCAACCAATCTCAAGAGGGAACGCGGTGCGCGCCGATGGGAAATCGACATTCTGGCCGTCAACGGTGACGAGGTCGTGGTGGTGGAAGTGAAGACCACCCTCAAGGTGCGCCACGTCGATCACTTGGTGGGTCTGTTGCGCGATCTTCCGGAGTTGATGCCCGAGTATCGAACCAAGCAGATCTACGGAGCGGTCGCCTATCTCAAGGCCGACGAGTCCTCGGGATCCTACGCCGAACGACAGGGGCTGTACGTGATTCGCGCCACTGGCAGCAGCGCCAGCATCATCAACCGGCACGGCTTCCGGCCACGCAAGTTCGGCCGTCACGCCGCCACCGCAGGCCGGCACGAGTAACACTCCCGTCGCACTCCCGTCGTAGCGTGGCCGCTGGACCCGCCGGGCCGAACCCAACTCGGGCAGGCGGCAGTCGACGCGGCGGCAAACAACTCTGCGACGGCCCGCGCTTCCAGCGATGAGGTCAGAGGCGTCCGGTGCGGCGCAGCAGGGTCAACGGTTGCGGGGCCATGCTGCTCACACCGCGCATTCATTGCCTCCGAAACAGAGCGTGGTAATCGCCGAACCGAACTCTATCGACCCACTGCATCGCTGATTCGTCATACCTCTGCTCACGCCAGAAAGGCGACATCCTTATCGTATTGGCATCGTCGGTGGGTACATACGCCGACCGAAGCGTCTCTCCGGAGTGAACGTCGGTAGCGGCGGAAACCGATTCCCCGTTTCTGACTCGTTGTACGCTTGTGATCGTGTGCAGGACAGTAAGATTCTCCAGATCATGGATGAACGTGCCGGTCAGAGTGAAGAGTTGCACGTCTTCACCCTGTGTCCGACGGTTCCTGTATGTCAGGGTTCCGTCCTCCGCGAACGTGTACGAGAACAGCCAAGTAATACCTTCATCTTCGTTAATGGAGGTCCAAGACCAAGTGCCGGTGAACTTCGCCGGGGCTGCCATTTCGGTACGCTCGAAGACTTCGAATTCAAGCCCTGGCTCGTCGCTCCACCAAGAATGGATGGCAAGAAGGTCACCACCGAGAAAGTAGTCCTTGTCGACGATGACTTCGGTGCCGTCTTCGTCGCGAGTTCGCGTCAGTATGGTCCCATCCAGGCTGATACCGAAGCTATCGGTCCAGTCATCCACAAGCTCGCCGGCGCGATTCGTCCGGGTATTGTATTCGACGGCGCGAGACGCCGTAAGAGTGACCGTCTGCAATTCGTGAATGTCGCCCAGTTCATGGTGGTCGTAGTAACTCGATCGCTGCCAAGTGCCCCGTAACGGCGGCGGGGCCGCGCCCGGAGCTGGCGCCTCGCCGACGCGTGTGAATTGTTCGAAGCCCACTTCCGGATCGTTGCTTCCCCAGAAGTGAATGAACAGTAAGTTACCGACAAGCAGGTACTCCTTGTCGACCGAGATATCTTCGCCGTCATCGTGGTACTCCAGCCGGACCGTGGATCCGGTAACGGTCGCCGTGCCCGCACGATCGCGATCGTAAAAGGGATTCCCCTCCGAGTCAGCGCCTACGAGGCGGTCAAAGAAGTGGGTGCCGGTTAAGGTAATCGTCCTGGTTTCGGTAACCTCGACGTTGCCGTCATCGTCTCGTTCGTGGATGACACTTCGCCATGTACCCAGCAACGTCGGCTCAGATTCCATCGGAGCCGGTTCGTCGGCACGCTCAGCGGGTGTCCGCACGGCAGTACTACAACCAGCCAGGAGTGTAAGGACAGCGATCAGGAGTGTAGCGACAATCAGCATCGTCGCATTCGCCCGCATGACGCGGTGCTGCAACTCCCTAAGAAAAACACTCAGTGGTCTCATCGGCTTTCCTCCCGAGCCTGAAAAAGTAGTCCCCATAAGGGTGGTCCTGGTTCTCTGTCCACGTCGCCGTATCGTCATCGTACGTAAGCTCCCTCCCAGCGGGAGACAAGATTATTTCGTCGGGGTTGCCCGTTGGTGCGTATGCGTAGCGCAATACGTGGCCTTCATATTGAGCCGAATCGAAGTCCTCATCGGCTGATCCGTCGATTGTTTGCGCGGCTTGTTGTCCGGTTACGAACACGAAGCCGCCTTCGTCGTCGTACCGGGCGCTTCCTGTGAAGTAGAACGTGTCGCGCCTGGGCGTGCTCATGCGGTAGTCGTCGGTGAATGATGATTCACCGAACGTGAATATCCAATTGGCATGGAATTCTTCGCCATCCCTGGTCCAAGTGTCCCCACACGTCCACGAGCCCAAAACGCCACCCGGTAACGGATCCTGCACGCGCATGAAGACGTCGAGTTCATCGAGCGGATCGTCGGCCCACCACGGATTGATAGCAAGCAGGTCGCCGACGATCACGTATCGCTTTTCGACGGAGTGTTCCTGACCGTCTTCGAAGACTTTCTTGGTGACGCTGGTCGCGTTGTCGGTCCAACCTCCCTGGTCCGGCCATGTTCGTACCACTTCGCCGTTATCGGTACTGAATCGCACCGTGTCCACGATGAACCGATTGCCAGTGAACGTGACCGTCCGTACCTGCTCTATCCAGCCGTCTTCGTCATCTTCCCAAGCCGCGTACCTTTGCCACGTACCCCTCAGAGTGGACGGCTGACCTGTCGCCGCCGGTGCGTCTGCCACGCGGACGAAGCGGTCGAAGCCATCCACCGGTCCGTCATCTCCCCAGTGATGGATCAGCAGTACGGCGCCGTCACCGGCCAGGACGTACTCCTTTTCGACAGAAACCATTCCGTCGTCGTCGACGAAGGTCTTCGTGACACTATTGCCGGTGTGACTGGCCGTACCCGCCCGGTCATACTTGTCGCGTGTGCGGCCATCTGCATCCTGTACATGGTTTCGTTCAAAGAAGTGAGTTTCGGTAATCGTGAGCGTGGTGGTCTCTTTTTCATCGACCGCGCCGTCATCGTCGCGGCCGTAGGAGACCGTCTCCCACGTCCCCAATAACGTCGGCGGCGGTTCTGCAGGCGGCGTTTCGGCGGGAGGCGCTGTCGTCGGTCGCGGGGGTGCGGCCGAATCGCACGCGACCAGGAACGCGGTCAGCACCGCAGACAGGGCGACGCTGACCACACGCCTCGCCCGCACCCGCGGCAACCGCAGGTTGGTTGAGATTACGCTCAGGGCGACGGCTAGTTGGGGCCTGTCCATAAGACACACTCCTCATCTGGTGTATTGGTGATGGTCGCCGCGGTTGTTACACGTCGGTAGCTGTTGCCCGGGACGCCAACGTCGACCCGGCCAAGGTGCCGGGCCGTTAGCGAAAGTCCTGTCCCTACCGAGTGTAGATGGGTCTCCCTCGGTCTATTCGCCCTGGTCGAGGTAGCTACTCCTCGACCGTCCGGGCTGTTGTATTCAACCGAGTAGCCCGGCCTGAGCCGGGTAGGGACTCGAACTTTCGCTTGACGAAATGGTTACACGTTGTCGGAGAGATAGTCAACCCCACCGTCGTCCATGGCCTTGATCCGGACTTGCTTGTCTTATACAATCTATTAGTATATAATACTTTACTTTGATCTCCGACCCTCTCCGTGACGACGTGAGAACGATTGGCGCACGAGTACCAACTCGTGGCGGACGGACATCTTTATGCAATAGGGCGTTAATATATGATAGGATTACACTTGGCGGAGGCGGCCCGCAGCAGGAATGTTGCTGGGCCCGGCAGGCGGTGCTATCTTGTCGGAGGCGGAGCGCACCCGATGGCGGATCACAACGGACACAACAGACCGGCTGACTCCGAGGAAGTGTGGGCTATTCTGCGCGAACTCGCACGGAGCCAGCAGGAGACCGATCGCCGCATGCAGGAAACTGACCGCCAGATGCAGGAAACCGACCGCCGCATGCAGGAAACCGACCGCCAGATGCAGGAAACCGACCGCCGCATGCAGGAAACCGACCGCCAGATGAAGGAGACCGGCCGCCATCTCCGCAAGCTCGACGATCTGTTCAACGGGCAGTGGGGCAAGCTGATGGAAGCCTTGGTGGAAGGCGACCTCGTCGAGTTGCTCAACCAGCGCGGTATCAGGGTCGAGCACACCGCAACCAATCTCAAGAGGGAACGCGGTGCGCGCCGCTGGGAAATCGACATTCTGGCCGTCAACGGTGACGAGGTCGTGGTGGTGGAAGTGAAGACCACCCTCAAGGTGCGCCACGTCGATCACCTGGTGGGTCTGTTGCGCGATCTTCCGGAGTTGATGCCCGAGTATCGAACCAAGCAGATCTATGGAGCGGTCGCCTATCTCAAGGCCGATGAATCCTCAGGATCCTACGCCGAACGACAGGGGCTGTACGTGATTCGCGCCACCGGCAGCAGCGCCAGCATCATCAACCGGCAAGGTTTCCGGCCACGCAAGTTCGGCCGTCACGCCGCCACCGCAGGCCGGCACGAGTAACACTTCCGTCGCACTCCCGTCGTAGCGTGGCCGCTGGACCCGCCGGGCCGAACCCAACTCGGGCAGGCGGCATTCGACGCGGCGGCAAACAACTCTGCGACGGCCCGCGCTTCCAGCGACGAGGTCAGATGCGGCCGGTGCGGCGCAGCAGGGCGAGGTGGTTGCGGACGTTGTCGTGCTCGAAGTAGGCGTCCTGCAGGTGGCGCCGTCCACCGGAGCCCAGCGCGGTGCGTCCGTGCAGCACGCGGTGCGCGGCGATCAGCAGCACCTGCCCGGCCCCCAGGCGGAGAGAGACCTGTGAGTCGGCCGCGTTCACGCGCGTGGACAGCTCGTGGTAGGCGGCGTAGAAGGCGCCCAGGCGGTGCTCGGCAAGGGGGACGGTCTTCATCTGCTGGGTGTTGAAGCGCAACAGCCTGACGTTGCCTTCGCCGTCGAGTTCGACCATCGGATTGACCGCGTAGCTCTCGTCGTGCTCGCTGGCCAGGCGGAACGGCACCGGCACCGTGCACAGCACGTCGAACAGGCCGGGATGTTCGCGGCGCAAGTCTTCGAGCACCCGGAAGCCGTCCACGATCGAGGACTCGCCGCCGTCGCAGTCGTTGGCCAGCATGTGCAGCACCTGCACGCTCGGCGGCCAACTGTAGCTGGTGAAGTCGTTGTGCGGCGCGATCGCCAGGTCGGTGTGCGCGATGCTGTATCCCTTCGGATCTACCACGACGTTGTGGATGCGATCGAACACCACCTCGCGCAGCGGGCCCAGACGGGCGGTGAGCTGCTCGGAAGAGTCGGGTTCGGTGGGCGCGTCCACGAGCACGCACGCCCCGGTCGCCAGGAACTCCTCGATCAGGTCGGCGGCCGTGCGGTCGTCGCCGAGGAACCGGCTGAAGTCGTACCTGCGCGGCTGGAAGCTGGAATCCCAATGCTGGACGTGGTCGCGCGTCCGGTGAGGCTGACCGGCCAATCGGCGAAGCTCCCCCGATCCATACCGGGTACGGTGGCCGTCGGGCCACACGATCGCCAGCGCCTCGTCGTCGCGGCCGCGACACTCGATGGTCACCTGCCGCGGACGAATCTCCCGGGCGACCCGGAAGATGTGGAACCGCTTCTCCGTGGTCTGCACGACACGGCATTCGCTGCAACCGCAATTGTCGCGCAACCAGAGGTAGGGAAGGCTGGTCTCCTCCCCGCCCCGCCAAACCGCCGCCATGGCGTCGCCGTTCTCGACGACCCTGCTGATGGAGTGCTCCATGTTCGATCACCTCAACCCGTCGCGACCGATCTGGGGCCGTGCGGCCCCGGCGATGTGAAGCAAGAATGCAGAATGGGAATCTGGCTCTCCAAATGACGTGTGACGCCCTGCCTTGTCAAGAGTTTTCCGCGCTGTTTTTCAACTATTTTTCTGGACCGCCGAAGGTGCGTCCGCCGGCATCCCTCGCGACCGGCGGGAGGCCGTATTGACCCGCCGCGCGATCCCGCGTACATACCATCGCAGGGGGCAGGTTGCATGCATGGAACCGGAACAGCACGCGCCGCCACGGTGAGCTTCACCGCCATGGCAGACGGCACCCGCGAGGACTACGAACTGCTGGCGCGGTTCGAGGAAGAATACGCCGCCGGGCTCGCCGACCGCGTGCTGGCACAGTTGCGCGCGCTGGCCGGCTCGCTGGCCGGCTACCAAGTGGACCGCCTGGAGCACTCGCTGCAGACTGCGACGCGCGCGCACCGCGACGGCGCCGACGAGGAGATGGTGGTGGCCGCGCTGCTGCACGACATCGACGACCTGCTCGCCCCGCACTGCCACGGCGAGCTGTCCGCCCTCATCCTGCGCCCGTACGTAACCGAGAAGACGTACTGGATCGTGCGCCACCACGGGCTGTTCCAACTCGTCTACTACGCCCACCACCATGGCCGCGACCGCAACGCGCGCGACCAGTACCGCGGCCATCCGTGGTATCAGGACGCGGTGGACTTCTGCCACCGCTGGGACCAGGCGGCCTTCGACCCCGACTACGAGTCGCTGCCGCTGGAATTCTTCGAACCGATGGTGCGCCGGCTGTTCGCGCGCGAGCCGTTCAGCCTGGCGCCGAGGGGGCATTCATGACCGGCCAACCGCAAAGCGTCGACCAGTCCGACCGCATCGTTCCGATCAACCTGCGCCAGAGCGGACGCACGCCCACCGAGCTGTTGATCTCCAACCGCGTGCGCAAGTCGCCGTACTGGCACCTGTCGCACGAGGCGGGCTGCTGGCGCGCCACCGTGTACAACCGCATCTACCATCCGCGCGGCTACGTGCGCCCGGAGGATGGCGGCGCGTCCGCCGAGCACGAGGCGCTGACCCACCACGTGACCATGTGGAACGTGGCGGTGGAGCGGCAGATCCGCGTGCAGGGCCCGGACGCGGAGCGGTTCGTGGACTACGTGATTACCCGCGACGCCACCCGCATCAAGCCGATGCACGGCAAGTACGTGATCCTGTGCAACGAGCGCGGCGGCATCCTCAACGACCCGGTGCTGCTGCGCCTGTCCGAGGACGAGTTCTGGTTCTCGCTCGCCGACTCCGACCTGCTGTACTGGCTGCAGGGCGTCAACGTCGGCGCGCGCATGGACGTACGGATCGACGAGATCGACGCGTGCCCGGTGCAGATTCAGGGCCCCAGGTCGGAGGCGCTGATGGCCGACCTCGTGGGCGCGGGCATCCGCGACATCCCCTACTACGGCATCATGGAGGCCGAGGTGGGCGGTTGCCCGGTAGTGATCTCGCAGTCGGGGTTCTCGGGCGAGAAGGGCTACGAGATCTACCTGCGCGACGCCACGCTGCACGCCGAGGCGATGTGGAACGCGGTGCTGGAGGCGGGCAAGGCGCACCAGCTCTCGGTGATCGCGCCCGGCCACCAGCGCCGCATCCAGGCCGGCATCATGTCGTGGGGTCAGGACATCGACCACGAGACGCTGCCGTTCCAGTGCAACCTGGCCTACCAGGTGCCGCGCCGCAAGCAGGGCGACTACATCGGCAAGGCGGCGCTGGAGCGGGTCCGCGAGCAGGTCGACGCCGGCAACCCGCCGTTCAAGATGATGCTGGTGGGCATGACCCTCGGCGGCAAGCCGATCGACGACTACGCCCCCGACTTCTGGCTGGTGTCGGACGCCGCCGGCGGCGACCCGGTCGGCTACCTCACCTCGCCGTGGCACGCGCCGGAACTGGACACCAACATCGCGCTCGGCTACGTGCCGGTGGGCATGTCCGCGGTCGGCACCGAGCTGACCGTGCGCCTGCCGGACGAGTACGCCACCGAGCCGGGCAAGCCGGTGCCGGCGTGCGTGTGCGAGGTGCCGTTTCGCCCCTCGGTCAACCCCAGCGCCCGCGAGCTGGCCCACTCCCGCGGCGAAGACGCCACCCGGTAGGCCGGCGCAACGCGCACAGGTGCTCGGCGTGCAGCCCAACGTCGTCTATATCGACTGCCACGATCTGGGCGACTGGCTCGCCTGCTACGGGTATCCGTGGCCAGACACGCCGCACCTTGACATCTTCGGCCAATTTGCTCTATTGACTTTGGGAGTTGGAGGGAGTCCGATGGAGCGTCTCCTTTACTCGGCGTTTCCGAGACACAACCTCTCGCGAATTGGCAATGCTGCAAGAGATAGGCCAAATACTGTCCCAGTCGTTCGGAAAACTCCGCATCAAGAGTGCGCTCAACCCCATCCTATGGCTTTGCGGAATTGTCGTGATACCAAGTATATGGATGGCCAGCCGACAGGAAGGTGGACTTCCGGTGTGGCTGATTGTCCTGATTTTCCTGCCGGTTTCTGTCGCTGTGTTGGGTTTCCTCGTCTTGCTCTTCTTTGACAGGGACAAGCTACAATCCGAAGACTACCAGATACGGAAGCAATCACTGGAATTGATTCAGGAGAAAGGAGATCCGGTCCCCGTTCGGGCTACCTCAATCGACGCGATTACCAACCCAGGGCGACCGAGACTCGACAACAAGGACGAAAGAGGATCAGCACCATGAAGCGGACATACCTTCTGATCTACAGCGACAGATTGGGAACGCGGGAAGAGATCAAGGAGTTCCTCGACGGAAGATCTGAGATTCTGTATTGGCGCTACGACCTTCCTCATGCATTCTACTTGGTTTCGAACCTCTCCGCAGAAGATCTATACGAGATTGTTCAGAGATACAATCAGGAACGCGGTCTCTTTCTCATCAGCGAAGTTGGCGAAAATACGCAAGGCTGGCTTCCGAAAAAGACATGGGTGCTGTTGAACGCCGAGTACGCTCGGCAGTAGTGTGTCGCAGTCTCTCCACCGTGCGTTAGCGCACGTCGCCGATGCGACGGCTTAGGTATTGGATTCGGCGTGCAACCCAACGTCGTCTACATCGATTGCCACGACCTGGGGGACTGGCTGGGCTGCTACGGGCGCCCGTGGCTGGACACGCCTCACCTCGACGCGCTGGCGGCGCAGGGAGCGCGGTTCGCGGAGCACATCGCGGCGGCGCCGATCTGCATGCCGAGCCGGACCGCCATCTATACCGGGCTGATGCCGCACGAACTCGGGGTAACCGGGCAGGAGTCGCTGCTGCTGGGCGAAGGGGCGCGCCCGCTGGCGGCCCGGTTCCGAGACGCCGGCTACCGCACGGCGCTGTGCGGGCGGCTGATGGTGCTCAACGACGCGCGGGAGATGGGCTTCACCGAGCAGCTTGAAGCCGGACGCGACGAGCAGGCCGCCGCCGCGGTGGCGTTCCTGGCAGCCCAGGGCTCCGCGCGGGAAGACGGCGCAGGCGGCGCCCCGTTTCTGCTGTCGGTGTCCTTTACCGAGTGTCACCGCCCGTTCGGCGACCGCTACGACGCGGAGGTGCCCGACCGCGTGGAGGTGCCGCCCTACCTGCCCGACACCGGCGCCACGCGCCGCGACTTGGCCACCCTGGCGTGGCAGATTCGCGGCCTGGACCGGCGCGTTGGCCAGGTCCTGGCCGCCCTTGAACGCGCCGGCCTGGCCAACGATACCCTGGTGGTGTTCACCACCGAGCACGGCCCGGCGATCGCGCGCGCCAAGCACACCACGTACGACTCCGGGCTGCGCACGGCCCTGCTGCTGCGCCTGCCGGGGGCGATCCCGGCCGGCACCGTCGTGGACACGATGACCAGCAACGTCGACCTGCTGCCCACGCTCGCCGATCTGTGCGGCCTGCCGGCGCCAGCAGCCGTGCACGCGTCGAGCGGGGCGCCACACCTCGCCGCCGGCCCCGGCGCCACCGCCGTGCCGCCCGCCACGCGCGTCGCAGGTGGATTATCTGGCCGCACCACCAGCGACCATGCGGCGGCGACGCCGGGCGCGCGCGGCGTGAGTTGGGCCGCACGGGTCACCTCCGGCGATACCCGTGCAGCGCGCCCGTTCGCGTTCAGCGAGTTCAACTGGGGGCGGCGCAGCGGGGCGTGGTACTACACGCCGAGCCGGGTGATCCGCGGCCCGCGCTACAAGCTGATCCGCGGCTACCGGCGCATCCCGATCTACGTGGACTCCGGCTGGCTGGCGCGCTACGCCGGCGACCGGCAGACGGTGGAGCGCTGGTATGCCGAGCCGCTGCCCGCCACCGGGTTGTTCGACCTGCAGGAGGATCCGTTCGAGCTGCGCAACCGCGCCGGCGACCCCGCCGTGGCCGACATCGAATCCGGCCTCAACCGGCACCTCGACGAGCACCTCCGCGCCACCGGCGACCCGATCCAGGCCGGGCCGGTGGCCAACCGCGCCGGTGAACCCGACGTGCCGCAGTGGCGCCGCCGGCCCGACGGCAGCTTCCGCCTGATCACCGACGACCCGGCCGACCCGGGCGAGGTCTCCTTCACCTGAAGGCGGCGCCGGCGTCCGTGGATCTCGGCAAGGAGATCGCCGACGTCCGCAAGGAAAATCACCATCCAGACGCGGTTGCGCCCGCCCGCCGCCGTCCCGTGCCACCGCACGCGACGCACGACCGAGTGCGCCTTCGGAATGGCGCTTCGCCGGCGGAGTGGGGCGCCAACCGCTGTTCGGTATCGCGACAAGCGAAAATTGGCTGTCGCTCTTGCAGAAGAGTTGCCGGCCGCCGATGATCGGCGCGCAAGAGGGGACGCCATGAACGAGATCACGCCAACGGCAAACGAGTACGCCGACGAGCGTTTCGGAGCAGCCGCCCTGCAGCGGGCGGTCACGGCTCTGCACACCGACGGGTTCGTGGTGATCAACGGCGTGGTCGACCACGCCCACCTCGACCTGCTGCGGGAACGGATGACGGACGACCTCACGAGGCTGCGCGCGCTGCCGGTAGTGCCGCACAACTTCGTCTGGGGCAACGTGCAGCAGGGCCCTCCGCCGGACGCCGGCCTGGTGTTCCGCGACGTGATTGCCAATCCGTTCGTGTGCCAGGTAACGCGCGCGGTACTGGGCGCGGGCGCGTTCAACGACTGCCTGACCGGGAACACCAACCTGCCCGGCAGCGGGCTGCAGCCGGTGCACGTCGACGACGGCCAACTGTGGCCCGAGCTCGGCCTCGCGCATCCGGCGGCGCGGCTGGTGGTGAACATCGCACTCGGCGACACCACGGTCGACAACGGCGCCATCGAGTTGTGGCCGGGCACGCACCTCGACACCCACGTGGTGATCGGCGGCAGCATCCGGGTGCCGGAGGAGCGGGTCGCGGCGCGCCGGGCGGTCCGGGGGCCAATCCGCGGCGCCACCCGCAAGGGGGCGGTGCTGATTCGCGACATGCGGCTGTGGCATCGCGGCACCCCCAACCGCGGCACCGAACCGCGCTTCATGATCGCCACGATCCACAGCGTGGCGTGGTACCGGCGGGCGACGCGCTGCGAACTGGAGCAGGCGTGCGCGCCGGTGTTCGACGGCTGTCCCATCGAGAACGCCATTCCGCTGGTGCCCCGCCCGCGCGACCACTTGGCCGGCAACCACCGCTACGAGTACGACGGGCCCAACTGAGCGCGCCGGACGCCGGCGCGCGGCGTCCGCGGCCCGGCCCCGCGGCGCGGCGCGCGCTACCCCTTCACGCTGCCGAGCAGCACGCCCTTCACGAAGTACTTCTGGATGAACGGGTAGACGAACAGGATCGGCACCGTGGCCACCATGATCACCGCGCCCTTGATGGCGTCCGGCGGCGGCGGCGCGTCCATCTCGTACAGCATCTCCGGGTTGTCGTTGAGCACCTCGGTGGCGTTGATCAGGATGCGGCGCAGGATGATCTGCACCGGCATGCGGCGGATGTCGGCGATGTAGATGGCGGCGTCGAACCAGGAGTTCCAGTGCCACACCGCGTAGAACAGGCCGATGGTGGTCAGCACCGGCAAGCTCAGCGGCAGCACCACCTTCCACAGCACCATCGGCGGGGTGGCGCCGTCGATCAGCGCCGACTCCTCCAGGCTCTCCGGGATCGTGAAGAAGAAATTGCGCATGATCAGCATCCAGAACGGGTTGACGAGCTGTGGAATCACCAGCGCCCACAGGGTGTTGTACAGGCCGGTGTAGCGCACCACCAGGTAGGTCGGGATCAGGCCGCCGTGGAACAGGATGGTAAAGAACACGAACATCGTGATCGGCGTGCGCCCCGGCACGCTGCGCTTGGACAGGGCGTAGGCGAACGGCGCCGTGAACAGCAGGTTCAGCGCCGTGCCCACCACCACCCGGAACAGGGTCACGCCGTAGGAGCGGATGATCGCGCTGCCCTTGGCGAAAATGGCGTGGTAGGCGCCGAGATCGAAGGTTTGCGGAATCAGCACCAGGCCGCCGCGTCGCGCCGCCTCCGCCGCGCCCACCACCGAGGTGGAGGCCACTACCACGAACGGAATGATGAACCACGCCGACAGCAGGATCATGAACACGACGTTGCAGCCGTTGAATACCCGCTCGCCGCGCGAAACGCTGATCGCCACTACCAGAGCCCTTCCTGCTCCAGCTTCTTGGCGGTGAAGTTGGCGCCCACCACCATCAGCAGCGCGATGATCGACTTGAACACGTCCACCGCCGCGGCGTACGAGAAGTTGAGCTGCTGCAATCCCTCGCGGTACACGTAGGTGTCGATGATGTCGGACACGTCGTACACCACCGGACTGTACAACAGCAGGATCTGCTCGAAGCCGGCGTTGATCAGGTTGCCGATGTTGAAGATCAACAGGATCGAAATCACCATGGCGATCGACGGCAGCGTGATGCGGATGGTCTGCTGCAGCTTGTTGGCGCCGTCGATGATCGCCGACTCGTACAGCTCCGGGTTCACGCCGGCGAGCGCGGCCAGGATGATGATCGTGCCCCAGCCGATCTCCTTCCACACGTGGGTGGCCACCAGCACGCTGCGGAAGTAGCGCGGATCGCCCAGGAAGCTGAGCCGCTCGCCGCCGAGCCACTCGATCAACTGGTTCACCAGGCCGTCGGAGGTGGAGAACATCTTGAACGCAAGGCCCGCCACCACCACCCAGGAGATGAAGTGCGGCAGGTAGGAGATGGTCTGCACCACCCGCTTGAACAGCACGTTGACCAGTTCGTTGATCAGCAGCGCCAGCACGATGGTGGTGGGAAACGAGAACAGCAGCTTGAGGCCGCTGATGATGAAGGTGTTGGCGACGATGTTGCCGAAGAAGTAGGAGCCGAAGAACTTCTGAAAGTTCTTGAAGCCGATCCACTCGCCGCCGAGCACCCCCTGGAGGCCGATGAACGGGTTGATCTCCAGGAAGGCGATCGAGATGCCGACCATCGGCAGGTACTTGAAGATGAGCAGGTAGACGATGCCGGGCAGCATCAGCCAGTAGTAGAAGTGATGCTTCCTGATGTTGCGCCCGAGCATGCCGCCTCTGCGCGCAGCGGTGCGCAGTTCGGCTTCCGGCGCGATCACGCCGCGTTCACTGCCTGACACGCCCGTCATCCTCCTCCGTCATCGTACCATCACCCGCCGTCGTTCACAAAAAAGGCCGCCGCGGCACCGGTCGGGGGACCGGGCCGCAGCGGCTTGTGTGGTGCGCAAAGCGAGCGGCTACTGCATCGCGTCGTACTGGCGGGTGTACTCGGCGATCCACTTGTCGACGCCGGCGTCCCGCATCTCCTGCTGGAAGTCGTCCCACTCGGACATCGGGCGCTGGCCGGTGATGAACTTGACCGGCTCGGAGTCCCACAACCGCTTCAGGTCGGTCATCGGCACCACGTCGTTGATGGTGGTCATGTCCCACACGATGGCGGCGTCGAACGGCGTCTTGACGCCGTCCAGGTCGTCGGTGCCGTTGATCAGGTACTCGCTCCAGAACTCGATCTCCGGGCTCAGCACGCGCGCCTGCACCTCGACCGGCAGGCCGACCGCGAAGCGGTAGTCCTCGAACAGGGCGCGGTTGCCGATGTACTCGTAGGTCTTGCCCTCATCGACCCACTGCCAGTGCTTGCCCTTGATGCCGTCCTGGCCGGTGATGTAGTTCTCGACGTCCGAGTACTGCCACTCGAACACTTTCAGGAACGCCTCGGTGTTCTCGTCCGGCGAGCGCGCCGGAAACACCCAGCCGTGCGTGCCGGCGGGGTTGAGGGTCTCGATCATGCCGGCGGGACCCATGATGGGCCGCATGTAGACCGGGTCGGCGTCGGGGAAGTTCTTGAGGATGGTGTACTTGCCGATGCCGACGGCCGAGCACCAGTAGGCGGTGGTGGCGAACTGGCCCTGGTAGATCACCGGGCGCACCTCGCTGGCCGGGATGTTGAAGCTGTCGGGCCAGATGTAGCCCTTGTCGTACCAGTCATGCATCCTGGCGATGAAATCCCGGAAGCCGGGGTGCAGCTCCGGCGGCTTGAGCATGTTGTCGGCCGGGTCGAGCCACGGTCCGTAGCCGTCCGGCAGCCAGCCGCCGGCCATCACCATGCGCAGGTGCGGGGCGTAGCTGGTGATCATCACCTGCGTCTGGCCGCCGCCGACCGGGTCGTTCTGCAGGAACACCTCGAGCACGTTCTCCAACTCGTCGATGGTGGTGGGATACTCCAGGCCGTACATGCGCAGGTACTCGCCGCGGATCCACACCGGCCACGCGGTCACCACCTCGCCGCGCGGAATGGCCCAGGTCTGGCCGTCGGTGGTGCTCACCTTGGACCAGGCGATGTCGGTCCACGCCTTGCGGGTATTCGGGATCTGGTCGAACCACTTGTTGATCGCCTTGATCGCGCCCTTGGGCTGGAACTGCGGCACCTGCATGCCGGCGATCACGTCCATCGGGTCGTTGGAAGCCAGCAGCAGCGTGATCTGCTCGACGCGGCCCTGGCGCGGAATGCGGTGCGTAACCACCCGCACGCCGGTCTGCTCCTCGATGTAGGCCTGTACGTCGTCGAGCACTTCCTGCGCGGTGCCCGCCTCCGACCCGGCGGAGTGGGATACGGTATCGTAGCTGTGCACTTCGATCACGTCGCTCGCGGCGCCGGCTTCGCCCTCGCCGGCCGCGAACGCGCCGGCCACTACGAACAGGCTCAGCAGCGCAACGGCGCCGAGCATCGGCATTCTGGTCATGAAATACTCCTTGCGGCCCGTCCGGGCCGGTGTCTCTTGGTGCGTACTGGTATATCACGGATTCGCGCGCCGCGCCAACGAACACAACCGGCGTCCGCGGCTCCGCTGTCGGCCCGCCGGGAGTGCCGCGGGGTGCCGCGGGGTGCCGCGGGGTGCCGCGGGGTGCCGCGGGGTGCCGCGGGGTGCCGCGGGTGCCGGGGGTGCCGGGGGTGCCGGGGCCGTGTACCGGGTCCGTAGGGCACGCTGACGCGCGGTGCGGCCAGCGTTGATGCCGCCCGCCGGCATGCCGATATTCCTAGGGAGGTCCGTGGGGCCGGAAACGGCGCACGACGGCACACGAATCGGGGGACGCGATGGGCACATCGGACAGCACGCCACTGCGCGTGGCCGTGGCGGGCTGCCACCGCCAGGTAACGAGGAAGCCGGGGTCGCACAACTGGGCCGCCGCCTTCACCGAAGTGGCGGACACGCGGGTGGTCGCCGTGTACGACCGCGGCGCCGACACGCGGGCCGGGTTCTGCGCCGCCTGGCGCGACACGTGGGGCGCTATCGCCGCCTACGACGACTACGGACGGATGCTGGACGAGGCACGCCCCGACATCGTGTGCATCGCCACGCGCCAGACCCATCACGCGGCGCAGATCGTCCGCGCCGCGGCCGCCGGGGTGCGCGGCATCCTGTGCGACAAGCCGTTCGTCACCACGCTCGCCGAGGCGGATGAAGCGCTGGCGGCGTGCCGGAAGGCGGGAGTGGCGGTCGCCTACGGCACCGAGTGGCGCTGGGACCCGGCCTACCGCCTGCTTGCCGAACGGCTGCGCCGCGGACTGGTCGGCGAGGTGCGCGCCATCCTGGCCTACGGGGCGCCCAACCTGATCTTCCACGGCTGCCATTGGTACGACATCGCCCTGCTGCTCGCCGGCGATGCCGAGCCGCTGTGGGTCAGCGGGCGGGTGGACCCGGTGGCCGACGACGAGCCCGACGAGGGCCGCCGCCTCGACCCGCCGGGCCGCGCCTGGGTGGGGCTGGAGGGCGGCGCCCTGCTGACCCTGCTGCCGGAGGGCGGCGGGCGCGGCTTCTCGGTGATCGGCAGCGCCGGCCGTATCGAGATCGTCAACGACGCCCGCCAGGCGTATCTTTGGGAGGCGCAGGCGGGCGGGCCGGGCGCCGGTCACCTGTCCGCCGCCCCCACCGGCCTGGAGTTGCCGCAGCCCGACTCACCCTGGCCCCGGGGAGCGGTGCTGGTGCGCGACCTGGCGCGGGCGGTGCGCGCGGGCGGCGCCACGCAGTGCGACGTGGAGCAGATCCGCCGCGCCACGGAGATCGGTTTCGCCGTGCACGAGTCGCACGCCGCGGGCGGCGGCGCCGTCACCTTGCCGGTCGCCGACCGCACGCGGCGCATCGATCCGCGCGCCTGGGGCAACGATTAGGGAGAGAATCCGAACCGCGGGAGAGACAATGGGACGCACCGGATTGGCCACTCACAGGGCAGACAGCACGCGGCACGTGAATGCCGCCGATGCACCGGTGGCGGACGGCGCGGCTCCCGCGTACGCGCCCGGTCCGGCGCCGCCCGTCCCCCCCGCGGCCGTCACTCCGCCGCCGGCAGACAACCACGCGGCCGCGGCGCGCGAACCGGGCCGTGCCGCGCCCGGCGCCGCCAACGCTCCCATTCCACCCGATCCGGGCGGCCGCACCGCGATGGCGCGCGCGCCGAGCCCGGCAACGCCCGCGCCGCCCGCTGCAGGCGGCCGCACCGCGACGCCGCGTGTACCTGGGCCGGCGCCGCCGGTCCCTCACGGTCCACCCGCGCGACCCGCTACAGGCGGTCGCACCGCGACGGCGCGTGTACCCGGCCCGGCCCGGCCGGTCTCTCGCAATCCGCCCGCTCCACCCGCTACCGGCGGTCGCACCGCGACGGCGCGTGTACCTGGTCCGGCGCCGCCGGTCCCTTGCAATCCGCCCGCTCCACCCGCTACCGGCGACCGCACCGCGACGGCGGCCACGCCCGGTCCGGCACGGCCTGCCCCTCGCAATCCGCCCCCGCCGCCCGCTACCGGCGACCGCACCGCGATGGCGCGTGTACCCGGCCCGGCTCCGCCGGTCCCCTGCGATCCGCCCGCGCCGCCCGCTGCAGGCGGTCGCACCGCGATGGCGCGTGCACCCGGCCCGGCTCCGCCGGTCCCCTGCGATCCGCCCGCGCCGCCCGCTGCAGGCGGTCGCACCGCGATGGCGCGTGTACCCGGCCCGGCGCGGCCGGTCCCTCGCAATCCGCCCGCTCCACCCGCTGCAGGCGACCGCACCGCGACGGCGCGTGTACCCGGCCTGGCACCGCCGGTCCCCTGCGCTTCGCCCGCGCCGCCCGCTACCGGCGACCGCACCGCGACGGCGCGTGCACCCAGCTTGGCACCGCCGGTCCCTCACGGTCCACTCGCGCCGCCCGCTACCGGCGACCGCACCGCAAGCGTGCGCACGCCCAGCCCGGCGCGGCCGGTCCCTCGCAATCCGCCCGCTCCACCCGCTACCGGCGACCGCACCGCGATGGCGCGTGTACCCGGCCCGGCCCGGCCTGTCTCTCGCAATCCGCCCGCTCCACCCGCTGCAGGCGGTCGCACCGCGACGGCGCGTGTACCCAGCCCGGCGCCGCCGGTCCCTCGCGGTCCGTTCGCCGCGGACGACGGCTCGGCCTCTACCCGCGCCCGCGGCTCTGTGCCGCCCGTCCCCTTCGCAGCCCCCAAACCACCGCCGGCGGGCGGCGGCTCAGCCGCGGCGCACGCGCCGGACACCGCCTCACCCGACCGTTCCGCGGCTTCCAAACCGCCGGCAGCGGCGCGCACGGCCAGGTCGGCCGCGGCCGCGGCGGCGGTACGCGAGGCCCTTGAGCGGCTGGTGTCGATGCGCGCCGCCATGGTGCGGCTGGTCGAGACGGGCGTTGCCGCCATGCGCAGTGCCGCGGTGTACGACGGCCCGGCACACCTGGCCGCCAAGCGGTTGGCGACGGCGAAGTACGCCCTCCCGGCCGCGCTGTTCGCGGTGTGTCTTGCCGCGTACGTGAGCAACGGCGACTTCCTCCCCGGCAGCGACCAGCAGGGCAACATGCTGTTTAGCATCAACCTGCTCAAGCGCCAGTCGCTGTCTCTCGGCCCGTTGGATGCGCCCTACTCGTTCTCCTGGACCCTGCAGCAGCCCGGCGAGCAGCCGCTCAGGGTCACCGTGGACCAGTGGAACAGCGCCGCCGACGAGGCGTACCGGGACGGCCGCCTGCAAGCCGTCGATCACCACTTCTACCTGGCCGAGACGACGCGCCACCAGGTGTTCGTCAACACGTTCGGCCTCGGCGCACCGCTGTTCGGGCTGCCGGTATATGCCCTGCTCGACCTGTTCGTGGAGATCGAGAACAATCGCTTCTGGTGGTGGCACGGCGGCGCCCTCACCGCCGCCCTGCTGACCGCCGGCGCGGCGCTGTTCGTGTTCCTGGCGGCGCGCGGCTTCGTCCGGCCGCTGCCGGCGGCCCTGGTGGCGCTGGCGTTCGGATTGGGCAGTTGCGCATGGCCGGTCAGCAGCCAGGCACTATGGCAGCATCCGGCGAGTACGTTCTGCCTCAGCGTGGGCGCCTGGCTGCTGCTGCGCGGTGACCCGCGCCGGCACGCGGACGCCTGGTGCGGGGCGGCTCTCGGGATGGCCGTGCTGTGCCGGCCGGCGACCTCCGTGGCGGTGGTGTGCGTGGGCGCCTACCTGCTGTGGGCCGATCGCCGCCGATTCCTCGCCTACCTCTGCGGCGGACTGCCGTTCCTGGCGATACTGGCGTCCTACAACACCTACCACTTCGGCAGCCCGCTGGAGTTCGGCCAGACGCTGGTGTCCAGGGCGGTCGCGCTGCGCGCCACCGGCAGCGAGCACCTGTGGCAGAGCTCCTGGAGCGAGAGTCTTCCCGGCCTGCTGATCAGCCCGGCGCGCGGGCTGCTCTGGTTCTCGCCGGTGCTGGCGCTGGCGCTGGCCGGCGCCGCGGCCGTGTGGCGCGAGCGGCGCTACCGTCCGCTGATCCCGCTGTTGGCGTCCGCCGTGCTGATGATCCTGGCGGCCGGCAAGTGGTTCGACTGGTGGGGCGGCACGGTCTGGGGCTACCGCACCATCGTCGACACCGCACCGTTCCTGGCCCTGCTGCTGATACCGATCATCGAGCGGATGCTTGCCGCCCGCGCTCCCCGCGCCGTGTTCGCGGCGCTGCTGCTGTGGTCGATCGGCGTGCAGTTCGTGGGCGCCTATACCTACAACCTGGTCGGATGGATCGACCACTGGCGCGAGCAGGACAACCCCGACCACGCCAGCCTGTGGCAGTGGCAGCGGCCGCAGATCGGCTACCACCTGGCCAACTTCGGGCAACAGCGCGCGCTGAAGAGGCAGTTGGTGGCGGCGCACGCCAACAGTGCGACGCCGATTCTCATCCTGCGCGACCGGCCGCGGCAGGAGACCGCCAACGGCGCCGCCCCCCGCGGTCCGAACCAACGCGATCCGGCGGTGATGCAGCGCCACGCCGAGTCGCTGCTGGAGCATGGCCGCTACGAAGACGCGCTCGCCGCGTTCGGGGAGATCCTGGAGATCGACCCCGAGTACGCGCTGGCCCACGCCGGCACCGGCGATGCGCTGTTTCGCATGCGCCGGTACGAGGATGCCCTGGCGGCAATGGGCCGCGCCCTGGCGCTGCGGCCCGACCTGCCGGTGGCAGGCTCGCTGCACCGCTTGATGGGCCGCAGCAATCAGGAGCTGGGCCGGCCCGACGAAGCCCTGCCCCACTACGAGCGCGCGTTGCAGATCGATCCCGACGATGCGCGGGCAATCGAACTGCTCGCCCGGCTGCAATTCGTGCGGGAGCGCTACCTGGAGTCGTTCTCCCTGTTCCAGACCCTGGTCGGGTTCGACCCGGACAACGCCGAGATCCATGCCAACCTGGGCGCCGCGCTCTACCACCTGGGACGGGTCGAAGACGCTATTGCAAGCTTCGAGCGCGCCCTCTCACTCGACCCGGCGCTGGAGTCGGTGCGCACCACCCTCGACCAGTTGCGCAGCGCGCGATAGCCGAACCCCACCGGCCGCGGCGCGGGGCGGACGCTCGGAGAGCGGTTGTCCGGTCGCGCGGGCATGACCGGGTCCGCCCTGCCGGCCGCGGCGCGCTGCGGCGCGGGCAATCAGCGCGTGGCGTCCGGTGGCGCTGACAACACCCGCTGCTCGCTGCCGAACCTCGCCGGATCTGCCGGACCTGCCGGACTCTGCACCGGCGACCACGATCCGCGTTACAGTACGGCCATGCGGTTTCTGCGCAAACGGGTGCTGGCCGGCGAGGTGCTGGCCGGCACGTTCTGCAACCTGGGCTCGCCGATCACCACCGAGATCGCCGGCCGCGCCGGCTTCGACTGGCTGCTGCTCGACCTGGAACACGGCTCCGGCGACCAGAGTGAATTGATGCACCAGCTCCAGGCCGCGGGCGCCGCGGACACGCCGGCGCTGGTGCGCATCGCCTGGAACGAGCCTTGGCGCTTCAAGCGGGTGCTCGACGCCGGCGCCGCCGGGGTGATGGTGCCGTGGGTGAGCACGCCCGAGGAGGCGCGCGCCGCCGCCGAGGCGATGCGCTACTTCCCGGACGGGGTGCGCGGCGCGGCCACGCTGATCCGCGCCAACGGCTTCAGCCGCAAACGCGACGAGTACCTGGCGGACGCCAACGACAACCTGCTCACCGTGGTGCAGATCGAGACCCGGCAGGCGGTGGACAACGCCGCCGCCATCGCCGCCGTCGAGGGGGTCGACGTGCTGTTCGTGGGGCCGTTCGACCTGTCGATCGGCCTCGACATCCGCGGCCAGTTCGACCATCCGCGGCTCACGGCGGCGCTCGAGACGGTGGTGGCCGGCGCGCGCGCCGCGGGCAAGGCGGCGGGCATCCTGCTGCAGCGCACCGACCAGGTGGCGGCCACCGTGAAGCGCGGCTTCACCTTCGTCGCGATCGGCTCCGACGCCGGCCTGGTGGCCAACGGCATGGCCGAGCTGGCGGACGCATTCACCCCCTACCGCATGCGCCTGGAGGAGGGGTAGCACCGATGGCGAGCATCATGATCACCGGCCCGGTCGACCCGCTGGTGGCCGACACGCTCAGCCCGTTCGGGACCGCGGTGGAGACCCCCGACATCGAGGAGCGCACCCTCATCGAGCACGCCCCCGACGCGGTGGCCATCGTGTGCCGCGGCGAGGCCCGCATCACGCGCGCGGTGATCGACGCGGCGCCGGGCCTGCGCGTGATCGGGCGCACCGGCGTCGGCGTGGACAGCATCGACGTGGCGCGCGCCACCGAACGCGGCATCCCGGTGATCAACACCCCCGGCGCCAACTCCCGGTCGGTCGCGGAGGGCGCCCTGACCCTCGCCCTGGTGCTGCTCAAGGAGGTGTTCCACTGGGACCGGCAGGTGCGCACCGGCAACTGGGCGGCGCGCTACCGGCTCATCACGCGCGACATCGAGGGCACCGTGCTCGGCATCGTCGGCTTCGGCAACATCGGCCGCACCCTGGCCGGGCTCGCCCTGCCGCTCGGCTTCACCGTGGTGGCCAGCGACCCGTTCGTCACCGCCGCCGACGCCCAGGCCGCCGGAGTGGAACTGCTGCCGCTGGAGGAACTGCTGGGCCGGGCCGACGTGGTGAGCCTGCACGCCACCCTCACCGCCGCCACCGCCGGCCTGATCGACGCCGCCGCCGTGGCGCGCATGAAGCGCGGCGCCCTGCTGCTCAACCTCGGCCGCGGCGGCCTGATCGACGACCTCGACACGCTGCACGACGCGCTGCAGGAGGGCCGCCTCGGCGCCGTGGCGCTCGACACCTTCGAGCCGGAGCCGCCCGACCTCGGCCACCCCATCTTCCGCCATGAGCGCTGCATCTGCTCGCCGCACGTGCTCGGCCTCACCCCCGGCGCCATGCACCGCATCTACACCTCAATGGCCGCCGACATGGCCGCCGTCCTGTCCGGCAAGCCCCCCCGCCACTGCGTCAACCCCCAAACCCTCCCCGGTGGATGAACCAGGACTCACAGGAGGACGAACACTCAAGATGCCCCTATTTCGGATCGATAATCGCAAGATCTTGCCGATCGAAAGCACCACCTTCGAGGCGAACGATATGCATGAGCGAAAAGATCTGCAGGATATGCTGAAGTCTCATGTCAAGGTGATCGCACCCGACGTGCTGGTCGTTGCCGAAGAGTTCCGCGAGTGGGAAGACAGTCACCGCCGAATCGATCTTCTCGGGCTCGACAAAGAGGCCAATCTGGTGGTGATCGAATTGAAGCGAGATGAAGACGGGAAGCACATGGAGCTTCAAGCTCTTCGGTACGCCGCTATGATTTCAGCGTTGACATTCAGCAGACTCATCGAGATTTATGAGGACTTTCTCAGCAACGAGGAGAACGACATTGATGCCAGACAGGAACTCCTTACATTTCTCGACTGGGATGAGGTTGACGAAGACGCCTTTGGGAACATAGTCAAGATTGTTCTTGTAGCGGCAGATTTCTCGAAGGAGCTATGCACCACTGTGATGTGGCTCAATGATTTTGGTATCGATATCCGATGTGTTCGTATTGCACCGTATCGACACAATGGCGAATTGCTGTTGGACGTTCAAACAGTAATTCCTCTCCCTGAGATGGCAGATTTTCGGATTAGAATACGAGAAAAGAGAATAGCCCAAGAGGCGCAGAAAGGATCGAGAGACTACACAAAGTACAACGTGACAGTGGCAGGAAAAACATTCCAGAATATGAACAAGAGACAGATGATGTTTCGCATTGTCGCTGAGGCAATCGTCGCGCGCAAATCCCCTGATGACATCAACAACGTGATCCCAGTGAAGAAGAGCAATCTATTTATGGCATTCGACGGCAAACTCGGTTCTAATGAATTCATCGAAAGGATCACGTCCTCAAAGAACGAAGGATCCGCAAACCGGTACTTCACTCGCACCGCCGAGTTGTTTTGCCACAGCGGGAAGACCTATGCTCTAACCAATCAGTGGAACAAGGACTCGGTCGAGAAGGCACTTAATTCGTTGAAGGAAGCATATCCAGACATCGGAATCAGCTTTGAGCCCGCCGAGCAGACGGTCTGAGTGGCCTGCGTCGCTAAGAACAAGGATGGCTCGGCCGCTCGGTAAGGGAGGCCCGGAGCGTTAGGTTAGGAGTTGGTTGATGTCACAGCGTTGCTTGCCACAGTTCCACGGCACGTACGAGGGTGGGCTCCAACCACGCCAGGAAACGCTCACCGGCTTCCTCCATCGGTTCCTTGTAGTTGATCTGAAACACTTCTTCCGAGACCGGTTCACCTGCGGTGACTTGCCGCTCCCCTGTCTCCGTGGCGGTGCGCTGAAAACAGACCGCCGCACAGGCCAGAACGCCCTGGAACTCTTGGCCAAGGCCATGGAACGAGACCAACAACTCGGTACGGTCGGCATCGTTGTTCTCCATCACCAACCGCGCCCAGGACCGGTAGGTTTCGCGGTTTGCGTAGTATCCCAGTTGTTTTGCAGATTCGACGATTTGCCAAGCGAAGTAGTGGCTGTTCTCGCCGTGATCGACAGTACCGTCTACGAAGAAGGTTGCGTTCTTGAGTAGATGCTGCATCCCGCTTTGCAGCTCGTCGCGCACCTCCCGCAACCGGTTTTCGGCCGTCTCGCGGAGTTCGTGCGCGATATCGCGGGCTTCGTTCCACTCCTTTATGAGTGCGTCCCGGCGACGCTGCAACTGGTCGCGCACCGCTCCGATCGCCTGCTCTGCGCGTACAGTGCGCAGAACGCTGCGGGCGATGCCCAGCGCCTTGACGAACTCGTCCTTTTGGAGACTAGCGAACAATCTGACCAGTTCTCGGAGGTCACCGCAGTCCGCACGTTCGAGGGCATCGAGGTAGCGGACGCGCCCTTCGTTCCGTACCACCAATGGAAACCATCCGGCTTTCACGAACACCAGGGTGGCGAGCGCTCGCGCGATGCGGCCGTTGCCGTCCTGGAACGGGTGGATCTGTGTGAATCGGTGGTGCAGCCATGCCGCCTCGACCTCTGGAGGCACGCCCACGTGACCCGCATGGAGTGCGATCATCCGATCCATTTCGGCCGCCACGTGCTCCGGCGGACAGTATTCGTGAATGGAGCCGTCGGGTCGAAGTGGATTGTTGGGCCACTTCTTGTAAGCGCCACGAATCAACTCGACTCGGCTGATGCGGCCCTGTGCATCGGCGGCTTCCGCCCACGCCTGATTGCGGGTCATGAGCGCGTGCATCTCCTTGACGTAACCCGTGGAAAGAGGGCGCTCACCCCGCACGAATCTGAAGATGCTCTCTACCGCGGCTTGGTGATCCCCGATCATGGCGGCAACCGACTCCGGCTGCTGGCCATCCCCATGAGGGATGAGCGCCGCATCAATGCCATGCTCGATCAGCAGTTGCGTGACGCCGCGGTCGAACGCGTACAAGCGCTCGATCAGCCCGGTCTCGATGGCCCACTCGCGGTGCAATCGCTCGTTGAATTGTACGAACGAATCCTGCGACTCAAGCCGCTCGCGCTGGTCGTGCCAGACCGCCGCCAAGTGTTTCAGCTCCGCTTGTGCGAGTTCCGCCGGGTCGGTCTCGTAGTCGCTGATGAAGTCCCATGAGTGACCCATCAGCCGAATGATTGCACATCCCGGAGCGCAGTTTCCACCACTGGGCTCGTGTGGGTCGTGTGGGCGGGAACGCCAAGTGGAAAAATCGAAAAAAAGTTGCGCACACCCCTTGACGCGATTTTCGGGGCGCGTAACGGCTCGCTACGGCCCGCGGCGGCCCCTCCGACTGTCCGAGAACGACTTCGCGTCCGCGGACGCGGCGGCGCCCCGCTGAGCGGCCTGCAGGGCGCCGCTTCACCGTGGTCGAGGGCTCGATGAAATCGGCTATTTTCAATCCCATGTTATACTTATGAGTATGAGCGAGTCGTCTTCTCCCGCCCTCTGGTCCACCGTCGCCGCGCTCCCCGACTATCTCCTGCTGGCGCAGACCCGGCAGCTCGCCCGCCACGAGCAGGCGCTGCAGATCCTGGTGCTCGACCACTTGCGCGAGATCGAGGTGCGACGCCTGCACCTGACGCGCGGGTACGGGAGCCTGTTCGACTACGTGGTGCACGAACTGGGCTACACGGCGGCCGCCGCCTGGCGGAGGATCAAGGCGATGCGGCTGTGCGACCAAACCAGCGCGGCGCGCGAGCTGCTGCGGGACGGCTCGTTGAACCTGAGCAACGCGGCGCAACTGCAGAACCTGTTCGAGCGCAGCGACCGCAGCGACCGCAGCCGGGGCCGTGCGCCGGGCAGTGCCGGAGCGGGGGGCGGCGCGAGCGGGGTGCCGCGGAGTGACGGCGCACCGGGGGAATCGGGACCGGCGGCGCCGATGCGCGGCGGCGAGCACGATCCGGCGCCACCGGCAGCCGGGCCGGCGCCGGTAGCCGGGCCGGTGCTGGACGCGGCGGCGCGGGAGGAGCTGGTCCGGCAGGCGGCGGGCAAGAGCACGCGCGAAGTGCAGCAGATGCTGGCCGAGGTGGACCCGGAGTTGGCGCAGCCGAGCGACCGGTTGCGCGCGCTCGGAGGCGGGCGCTGGGAGCTGAAGGCGGCGATCGACGCGGAGTGCCGGCATGGGCTGGAGAAGTTGCTGATGCTGCTGTCGCACCGCGACCCGCACCTGTCGCTGGGCGGGCTGGTGGCGCGGCTGGTGCGCGACGGCCTGGACCGCTACGACCCGGCGCGGCCACCGCGCGTGCGGCGTACGGGCGGTCGCGGCTCGGTCGACGGCGCGGGTCCGGTGAGCACGCCGGCGCGGCGCGCTACGGATTCGGTGCCGCGGAACGTGGCGCGCGCGACCGGGAGCGATGTCGAACCGCAGAACGAAGTCGAGCGGGATGACAGGTCGTGGACGGCCGATCGGGTTGGCACTCCCCCTCCTTCGGCGCCGAAGCGGAATGCGCAAACCGAGTGCGACAACACGAAGTCGGCGCCGGTGAGCCACACGGAAGCCGAGCATGGCAGTACGACGTCCGCGGCGGCGGGGGCGGCGAACGGCGGCGAGCGGGACGATTCGGCGGCGAAGCGGGGTGCGCAAGCCGAGCACGGCACCGCGAAGTCCGCGTCGGCGCGGGGAATTGCGCGCCGCGCTGATACGGCGGCGGAACCGTCGTCGGCCGAGCAAGGCAGCGCTGCGCTCGTTGCGGCAGCGGGCAGCGGCGCGAACGCCACGCCGTTGGCGGCACGCCCATCCGGAGCCGGACCGGGTTGCGCGGTGCGGGTTGGCCGCGGGCGCTCCGATACGGCGACGGAGCGGCACACGAAAGCCGAGCGCGTGTCTGCGGCGGTGCGCGGAATCTCCGGCCGCGCCGTATCGGCGGCGAAGCGACACCTGGAGTCCGAGCACGGAAGCGATTCGCTCATGGGGGCACCGAACAGCGGCGGGCACACCACTTCGCCGGCTAACGTGAGTTTCCTAGTTATTTCGGGTGGCTGGTAGTTTGAGTGGATAAGTCATTTTAGGATAGCAAGTTACTCGCTATCCTGTCGGACGGGGCTTGTATACACTGACCGTGGTGCTGTCAGGGATGGGCGTGTCGGTATACGTCAAGTAGGCGGCACAGTTTGTCTTGCAGGGACGACCGTTCAGAGAGCACGTATTGAGCCCGGTAGCGCCCTCTGGTGGCCGGCTCAGGCGCGGCGTAGAGGTTGACCACTTCGGTCACGCCGCTGAGTTCCGTCAGTAGTTGCTCGATGGTAAGGAGTTGTCCGCCGTCGGCCGCCTTGCGTTGCAGCAGCGAACTCAGCAGCAGTGCCAACACACAATAGAACACGTGTACGCGCAGCTTCTGATCGGTCCAGTGGAAGGTCGGCGAGAAGCTCACCCAGTGGGGATTCTTCATCTGCTTGAACGCCCGCTCCACGTGATGTTGAGCGCGGCTGGCCAAGATGATCTCCTGGTCGCTCCACGACTCGTTGTCGGTGCACAGGATGCGTTTGCCCAAGCGCCGGCGTTGCAAGCGCTGGTACGCTGCCCAATCGGTGCGAAATCGAAAACTGAGCACGCCGTCGGATTCGCTGATCTGAACCTTGAGAATCTGCTTTACGTACTGACCCGAGGTGATCGTGTCGAAATGCTTCTGCAAGGATGCTCTGCTGTAGCCTTTGCCCTTTGCTCCCGGTAGCTGGCTGCGCGCCAGCTTGCTGCGCAAGGCGCGCAACGCAGCGCGCTTCTTGCGCAACGCGTGGTTGATCCCAGCCAGCTGCCCGTCCAGCAACCGGCGACTGTTGGTGACCACCACGGTGCGGCGCTCACCCCAGATCACCTTGTCGCTGCGGTAAGCGGTCACCCCGGCCAGCCGTGGGTCAGTGAAGGAGTGAAACCTGCCGGCGGGAACCGCCAGCAGATCCTCGTGCTGAGTCACGGTCAAGGAGGTGACGAAATGGTATGGGCCGGCTTGCAGCGCCTCGATATTCGCTCTCGAGGTGTTGCCGCCATCGAACACCAGCGTGACATCTTCGCAGTCCTGGGCCAACTGCTTGCAGCGGCTGATCAGCGTCTCGATCAAGCTCGAGAACATCGCGGCGTCATTCTGATTTCCCGGATACGGGTGTGAGAGCAGCGGAATGTGGTAGTCGCAGCTTACCAGGAGTGCCAAGCCCAGGATCCGCAGATCGGCGCGTTTGCTTTTCGCGTGGCCACGTTGTGCCAGTGCACTGACGGTGCGACTGTCGATGAACGTATCGAAGTTGGTCGCATCGAAGATGAGCGGTCGCAGATCGATCCGGTAGTGGTCGATCACCCGCTGCGCCAGTTGTTGCTCAATCGCGCCGATGGCAGCGCTGTCGAGCATGTTCATGTGATCCCAGAATCGCTGACTGGCGAGCGAGCGCTGTGCAGCGGGGAGCAGCCGATTCAACACCGTGCGTCGATACCACTGGTACAGAGAAGCCTTGCTGGAGGCGGCCACACAACGGTTCAGCGCCGCCACCAGCAGATACTGTCCGCAGGACAGTCCTTGGTCTCGCTTGGGGACCTGGGTATCGATAAGGCCCACCACATCCAACTCTTGGGCGATCTGCCAGAGCGCGGCCAACGCACCGAACTGAATGACCTTCGCCTTTGCCGGTCGGGTGGGAGCCTCACGGAGGCGCTGGAGCAACTTCTCTGCGCTGCCGAGATGTTCGAGGACGATGGGACGTGGTTTGCCGTTGACGCGTCTGGACTCGACGATCTGCCAGTAGGTGTGCCCGCGGGAGACCTTTTTCTGGAGGGTGGCCACTGCAATCAGTGTATACACTTAGTACGGAGACAGTCAAGGAGAACCGGCATGAGTGGGTCGGAAGGATCGAAGAGGGGATACTTCGAGTAGTATTGAGGAAGCTGTCCGGCACGGCGCTCGATATATTCAGTGTATACACTGATCCTCTCAAGAGGAGAGTCCACTTCCGTGAACCTATCTTGTTTCATGGTAACAACTTATCTGGATGAACCAGAGAATCCCGCGGTCAAATCAACGGGATAAGTAGGAAGGTCAGGCTAAGGGTGATTCGGACACCGAGCGCGGCAGCGTGTCGCCGACGGCGGCGCTACCGATCAGCGGCGCGCTCAGCGGTTCGCCGGCGAAGCGCCAGGCCGAGGCCGAACTCAGTTTGGCGTCGCGTGCGGTGGCTCAGGACGGCGACGGTCGGGCGGTGTCGGCGGCGAGACAGCGTGCGGAGGACGCGCGCGGCGGCGCGGAGTCGGCGGCGGGCCGGGACTCTGTCCGCCGTTCCGATTCGGCGCCGAAGCGAGTCACGCAGGACGAGGGCGGGCACACCGAGGAAGCGGAGCGCGTTTGTGCCGATGCGGCTTCGGCGCCGGGGCGCGGTCGCGAGAGGGATCACGCATGCGGGCAACCGACGGCGATGCGTGGCAGCGGCGTTCGGGCTGCTTCGCCGGCGAAGCGGCGGGGGCGAGCAGACGGCGGTGGCCGGGACACCTTGGTGCCCGGCAACTGGCCGCCTTCGCCCGGCTACGCGGGGGTGGGAGGTGTCCCGGACCGCGCAACGTGCGCCGCCGGCCCGCGGTTCGACGCCGATCGGCGCGGCGCGGGCACCGGGGCGGGGCGGCCGCTGGTGTCCGGCTTCGGCGGCGAAGCGGCTTGCGGCCGTCGCCGGGCATGGCGCGATGGGGCCGGGGGAGCGTTCGCCGGCACTGGAGCGGCACCTGGCCGCGCTGCGCGGCGTCGGCGCGGTGCCGGGCTCGCGGTCGCGGTACATTCCGGCGGTTGTGCGGCGCGAGGTGTGGCGCCGAGACCAGGGTTGTTGCAGCTATGTCGACCCGCACAGCGGGCGGCGCTGCGGCTCCCGCTATCGGCTGGAGATCGACCACATCGTGCCGTTCGCGCTCGGCGGCCCTGCCGAGTCATCGAACTTGTGAGAAGGAGTCTATCCGAGCTGTGCCCGAGAGCAGCGTGCGCTAGCCATAGCCGGCGTCGCCGGGCACAGTTCGGATAGGGTTGATTGAACTAAACCGAAGTTCCAGAGCGGGAATCTTGTTAATTCGTTATTGATCTGAAAATTGCGCTCAACAGCCGATGTCCGTTACTGGCTACACTTGGGCGCTGACCTCCAGGAGATCGAAACAGCGCTGCTGCAGCGCGGTCGGTTCGCTGTGCATGGTGAACGTGGCGCCGCTATCCACTATCCGCACGCGGTTGGCCGTCAGCGTCCCCAACTCGCTCATCAGGCTGCGAAAGCTGTGCACCGGCAGACCGTCGTCGGTACGCTTGCTCGCCGCCTTCCGGTGTGCGGCCGGTGAGCGTTCCGCCGGTTGCACCACCGACTCGCGCAGCGCCTCGCCGGCGGCGCGGTCGTGGTCGTCGAACAGCACCGGCGCCAGCTTGCTGCGCATGTGCCACTCCACGTAGTAGGCCAGCATGCACAGGAACACGTGCGCCCGCACCCGGTCAGCACTGCGGTGATAGATCGGTCGCACCTTCAGATCCACCGTTTTCATGCTGCGGAAGGCGCGCTCCACCTTGGCCAGATCCTTGTACGCCGTCACCGTCTGCTCGGCGTCGAACAGCTCCGGCTCCACGTTGGAGCGCACGATGTAGAGCCCGTCCAGTTCTTCCTCGGCCGCGATCTTGTCCAGGTCACGCACGAACGAGAACGAGTCGTCGGTGATGGTGGTGGTGAAATGCTTGCCCACCTTGTAGTGGTTGATCACCTTGCCCACCCGCAGGCCGATCGCGGCGGCGCCGCGCAGCGGCTTTTTGGCGCGCTGCGTGGCCGTCACGATCGGCGTCAGTTCCTCCTCCGTGGAGGCCAGCAACTTCTGCCTCTTGCGCTGCCGTTGCTCGGCCAGGATCGGGTTGCGGCACACGATCAGCCGCTCGCCGGGGAACTCGGGTGAGCTGATCTCCGCCAGGTCACGCTCGTCGAACATGGTCTGCGCCACTTCGCCGGCCTCGATCAGCTTGCGGATGGTGGGCGCCCGCAGGGTCGTGATCCAGCGCAGGCCGTCGATCCCCTGCAGGTCCTCGCGGATGCGCGCGCCGGTGAGCATGCCGCGGTCGCCGACCAGCACGACGCGCTGCAAGCCGAAACGGTTGCGAATCTTGTCGACCTGAGCGGCGACCGTCTTGGGGTCACTGGTGGAGCCCTCGAATACCTCGACGGCGATGGGACAGCCGTCTGCGGTACACAGCAGGCCGAACACGATCTGCAAGGTGCCGCGTTTGCCGTCGCGGCTGTGACCACGGCGCGCCAACGGGCAGGTGTGGCCATGGAAGTAACTGGAAGTCAGGTCGTACAACATGAGCGTGTTGTCATGCAGATGGCGCTTGGCCAAGCGCTGCTCGATGCCGTGCTGGCGAGCGAGCAGCCAATCCATGGCGGCATACAGCTCATTCTCGTCGACGGCTCCCAACTGCAGCAGGTGGCCGAGGGAGGAGACGGCGCTTTCGGGGTTCAGGCCGCGAGCGGTGGCGAGTTTGGAGCGAGCGTCGACGACGCGAGCGACGATCATGGCGACGACCAGGTCGCGTTCACGGGAGGCGGGACGAGCGACGAGGGAATGGAGGGAGAGCTTGCGGAGGGAACCGAGGACGGCGGCGACGTGGCCGTGGGGATAGCTGCGCAAGATGGAGAGCAGTTCGTTGGGAGAGCGCAGAGCGATACCGCCGTTGAGGAGGACGCGCAAACCCTCGACGAGGTGATCGGGCCACTTGGAGAGGTTGGCGATGGTGCGTTTTTTGACCTTGCCGTGCTGGCGGAAGGACTCGCGGAGGAGGACGGCTGGGGGAGAGTTGCGGTTGGGGACGGTGTCGATGTACATGGGCACCCTACGGAGGGAATGGTAGATCATTTAATAATTACATGTCAACCAGATGAGAGAAAATTAACGCTGAACCACAGGACTATTTACATGGACACGATTTACACCCATGAACACGCTAATTCCTGTAATAGGAAACAGTTACAAGAACGGCCTCTCAAACCTCGGACTAAACCGCGGGCCTATCTATGGGGCTTGGAATGCCGGTATCGCGTGCCGGCGGAGTGCTGAGCGTGGTGGGGAACGCCCAGGCTGACGAAGAAAGACCGGGAAGCGGTGATGTTGCCGTGCGATGCGGCGGCGGCGCGCGGTTGGCGGGCAGATCTCGGGTTCCCGACGGGCACGGATGCGCTCGGGCAGCGACAAAAGGGCTGCCAGAGAGGCGAGTGCTGGAGTCGAGCCGACGGCGTGGTGGCGATTGCTTCATGCGGTGTCGGGTGGACCACGGCGAAGCGGCCGGTATTCCCAGGTGGTTTGGGAGCGGAATTCCTGGATACGCCGCATGGTTTGCTGACACGCAGGACAGCGCTCGCCATCATCGGTGGAAGTTTCGAGAGCAGGTGCAGCAATCATTTCGTTGCCGGTGGTGCGCGCGATCAGGCGGCGGCACAGCGGCAGTTTCTCCTTGCGGGCACGATTGGCGAGAAATCCGTAGTGACGAATGCGGACGAAGCGGTCGGGCAGGACGTGCTGCAGGAAACGACGCAGAAATTCGACCGCATCGAGTTGCATCATGCGGTGCCGGTGGCCACCAGCATAGTCCTGGTAGCGGAAGCGCACCGAGTCCGCGTCAGCCGCCGTGATCCTGCTGTTGGCGATGGCGACGCGATGGGTGTAGCGGGCGAGATATTTCAGCACCTGCTCGGGGCCGCCGAAGGGTGGCTTGCAATACACCACCCACTGCTTGGCGCGCAGTTGCTCGCAGAGTGCTCGGAAGCGACCGGGATCAGCCAACTCGGCAAGGGCACCGTGGAACTGGAGGCGGTCGGCAGCGAAGTGTTCCTGCAGCGCCGCCAGCATCTTGCCGCGAAACAGTTTCGAGAGAACCCGGACCGGGAGGAA
This sequence comes from Spirochaetia bacterium, assembly GCA_965208575.1. GTDB lineage: Bacteria > Spirochaetota > Spirochaetia > SZUA-6 > Bin103 > Bin103. The sequence continues at coordinate 1,256,841 of CBDBOV010000006.1, forward strand.
GAAGCCGTTGCGGCAGGATATCCAGTCGGCGCCGTCGGGTGACAGCCCGCCGCCGGGGATGACGCAGTGGAGATGGGGATGGTGCACGAGCGTCTGGCCCCAGGTGTGCAGCACAGCGATGAAGCCGATGTCGGCGCCCAGATGTTTGGGATCGGCGGCGATGGTCTTGAGGGTAGCTGCGGTGGCAGCGAACAAAGCGCCGTAGATTGCGCGTTGGTTCTGCAGTGCCAGCGGCGCCAACTCGGCCGGCAGGGTGAAGACGAGGTGGAAATAGGGCACCGGCAGCAGATCCTGGCAGCGATTCTCCAGCCAGGTGGCGCGCTGCTGCGCCTGGCACTTCGGACAGTGGCGATTGCGGCAGGAGTTGTACGACACGCGTACCTCGCCACAGGCATCGCAGGCATCGACGTGGCCGCCGAGCTTGGCGGTACGGCAGGCTGCGAGGTCGCGCATGACGCGCTGCTGGGCCTGCGACACCCGCAAGCCGGGCACGCGGCCATCGGCAGCTGCCAGGGTACGGATGACGTCGGCCACCTCGAAGGGCGGCTGGGGCACGGCTCGCTCAGCGCAGCGGCGGCAACGACTCCAGTGGGCTCTCGACCGCGGTGATGCGCTTGCGGGTGACGTGGGTGTAGATCACGGTACTCCTGATCGAGGCGTGCCCGAGCAGCGCCTGAACGGTGCGCAGATCGGTGCCGGATTCGAGCAGATGGGTGGCGAAACAGTGGCGCATGGTGTGCGGGGATACAGGCTTGCCGGCGACGACGTGGCGCACCTTGGCGATGGCCTGCGCCACCGCATCCCTGGTGACGTGGCGGTCGGGATAGGTCCTGCTGGGAAACAGCCAGGAGCGGGGCCGGTAGCGTTGGTAGTGGCAGCGCAAGTGGTGCAGCAGGGCCGGCGACAAGGTCACCAAACGATCCTTGCGGCCCTTGCCTTGCACGACATGCAGCAGCATCCGCTTGCTGTCGATGTCTGCGACCCTCAGGGAGACCGCCTCGGAAACGCGCAGCCCGGCCGCATACAGGGTCATGGCGATGACGCGGTTCTGCGGGTTGGTGATCGCTTCGAGTACGGCGCGCACCTGGTCCTGGCTTGTTGGGTCTCACGTAATTCTGCTGTTTTTTCGCACGGTAATCTGGACACCATATTATTCTGCACCGGGTTGCCGGTGGCCGCGGGCGAGATCTCCTGTCGGTGGTGCTGAGGGGTCCTCAGGAGATTGTCTCAGGAAGCCGAGAACGGCAGGATGTTTGAGAGAGAGTTCCTGTTCGACGAGAGTCAGCTTGACGGGTGAGTTCTGGAACACGGCGCGCAGCATGTCGGTGAAGTTGTGCAGCACCATGGCGCCCCAGATGTCATCACGGAAATACACGAAGTAGGTGGCGCGACCGGCGAACGTCCTGGCGTAGGCGAAGTATTCGCGGTCGCTGCCGGCGATTTTTCTGATAGCGACGTTGATCACGGAACCGACCTACAGAATCTCGGTGGCAGCGAGCCGGACATGCTCGGCGGCGACCACCGAGCAATGCTCGCGAGCGGCCGCCATGAGGGCGCCGCGGGCGAGATGATTGGCGCGCCGCAGGAGCCCGCCGGAGCCCTGATGGATGGCGACGGCGGCTTCGTCGCTGAGCAGGTCGGCGCTGCGCCGCGCTGTGGCGGACTGGGTGTCCCGCCCGGCGGCGAGCTGCAGATGGTGGTCGAGGTAGCCGCGCATGTCATCAAGGGAGAGAGCATCGAGGTGGCTGCGGCCCACGACCCGTGAGGCGAGCGGGCGCGAGGTATGGAACAACAGGCGGTCAAGCAGGCTGCTCTGGCCGGCCAGCACCATCGGCATCAAGGTCTGCGAATCGAAGGCGAACTGAGTGAGAGTGTGGAGCTGTGCGAACACCTCGAAGCGGAGCAGATGTGCCTCGTCGACGACCAGCAACGGGGTCTGCTTCTTGCGCCTGATGTCGGTCAGCAGGTCGCGCACGGTGCGGCTGAGGACGGCCAGTGAGGAGCGCGGGGGGGTGCCCATCTCCAGGCAGATCTGGCGCAGCAGGTCGAGCAGCGTGCCGGTGGTGGCGATGACCGCCAGGAGACGGTATTCGGCGGGGTGCAGGGTGCTCGTGACATGGCGCAGGGAAGTGGATTTTCCCGCTCCCACCTCGCCGGTGATGACGGTGATGAGGCCGAGCCCGAGGGCATACTGAAAGCGCTCGGTGAGCGCTTTCAGGCCCGGGATCGGGTACAGACCGTTGATCGGGACGTCCTGGGGGAACGGATCGCGTTGGAAACCGAAGGCATGTCTGAGGTCGATCATCGGTCGGACTCCTCGAACAGCTGGCCGCCGCGGGGGCCGGGCTGGGGGTCATCAGCGGGCGGCTCCGGCGCCGGCTCGAGCTCGGTCTCATGGCCGCTGATGCGGCGCACGCGGCTGTTGACGTGGGGGTTCAACTCACTGAGGAAGCCGTAAGAGCGATCTTCGAAGAACACCTCGATGCGGGACGGATCAGCCTCATGATAGAGCAGGTTGACGGTGTTCCCGATGAGCCCCACCGGCGCTTCGTAGAGCTTGCCGTAGAGGGCGACGGCACGATCCTTGTCGACCTTGCGGCGCACCATGGTGCGGAAGTGGTCACGCACATTCTGGGGCGCAGGCCGCAGCAGTTCCAGGTGGCGCAGATAGCGCTGCAGGGGCTGCTCCCCGGTGCTGGAGTGAAGCCGCTGATGGTAGCTGTGGTCGAGCCACTCGGCAAGCTGGGCGTTGAGCTGCTCGAGGGTATCGTGATCGCTGACCAGAGGCAGCATCTGGGTGCGTATGGTGCGGAAATAGCGCTCGATTTTACCCTTTCCCTGGGGCGTGTATGGGGTCGCGAAGAGGAGCGCTATGCCCAGCGATGCACAGGCGTAACTGAGTCGTTGGGAGCGAAAGCTGGGGCCGTTATCGACATACAGTTTGCGTGGCAGACCGCGCGTTTCGAGCGCCCGCAGCAGGCAGTCCTGGAAACAGTCGATGTTTTCACGCAGATAGAAGCGGGCGCCGGTGATGAGCCGCGAGTGATCATCGATGCAGGCGAACAGAAACGTCTTGCGCAGCTTGCCGTCGCTTTTCACGCGCGGGCCGTGCATGCAATCCGCTTGCCACAAGTCGTTCGGCAGTTCCGCTTCGAAGCGCCGCCGGTCCTGCGTCGCGGGCCGCTGCCGGTGCAGACCATGGCGCCGGAACAATCGGTAGATGCTTTGCCGTGAGGCTGCGAAGTCGGGCGGCAGGAGATTGCGGCGGCGCGCCACCTGCAGCACCACTGACAACGACGCCTGTGCCAGTTCACGCCGGAGATTGACCAGTGCCAACTCGGTCTCGGGATCGATGCTGCGCCCCACGCCGGCGTCCGCGCGGTCCTTCGGGAACAGGCTCTCCAGTTTCTTGCCGCTGTGCTCGTAACGCCGCAGCCAGTCGCGGATCGTCGACCGGCTGATCGAACTGCGCAGCGAGAATGGGATCTTCCATTCCTGCTCCGCCAGGTCCTTGATGCGCGCCTCGCGCTTGCCCTGGTCGAGCTTCGCATACCCGATCAGGCCGGCGATCACACCGAACCGGAACAACGCGATCCGCTTTTTCTTCTCTTCCTCCATGATCGAGGAACCTCCTGGGGTGTTGGTGGCATCAATTTGCTCCCCATTGGTTCGCCGATCACCGCAAAGATCCGGTAGGCTTGGGGTCACCCAGGCGCCAGTTCGCGTTATTTTCTCCGCTCCGATCATGATCAGCCGCGCCACCAGCGCCCTGCCCGCAGCGTCGCCCGGACAGCCACCCAAGCGCCAAAGGCGCTCGCCAGCACCGCGGCGGCGTCCTCCTGCACTGCTCACCAGCCACTTGCCCGGTCTGAGCCGGCACCCCGCGACCAGCACCGTGCTCATCGTGCCCCGTGACTGGGTGTCGGCTCATTCCCTGGCTCCTTCAGGGCGCTGTCTGCTGTGCTCCCGACGCCATCAAGGTGTCCCGCAAAGCCCACCACCGGCACCGCCAGCACCAACTCGGGGGCGGCATCCACTCGCCGTATCTGGCGGTAGCTCACCGAATGCGTACTGACGATGATCAACCGCACCACCAGCGCCTTCAGCGCACTGGCCGCAACCTGGCCCGGCCGGCTCACCGCGGTCACCCCCTCCAGCAACAACTGCCGGCGCAACCCCTGGCGCCAGTACTGCTGCCGCTGTCGGCTCACCCGCGCGATCCAGCGACCACCCTTCAGCTTGCCCAGCAGGGCTACCAGAATCACTCGCCACGGCGCCCAGAACCCGCGGTAGTGGCTGTCCGGTCGCAGCGTGTACACGGTCCCGCAGTCCGGACACCGGTAGCGCTTCATCCACAGCGGCTCGCCGCAGCCATCGAAGCACCGTCCGACATAGCCATGGCCCCACGGCCGCCTCCGACCGCACTCCAGGCAGCGCTCCGGCCGCGGCCACCGATACTCCTTGCCCTGTTCCTGAAGTCTCTTGAAATCAACCGCCAGATGGAGTACCAATCGGCTGTCCTTAGTTCAGGGTAGCTGTCCGGTTCTCATCACCTGGGGCAGCTACCCTGTTTTTCTGGTCAGTTTACCTCGACTCTCCCGTCCTCCACTCCAGTCGATCGTGAGACGTCCGCCCCCATTCCGCTCAGATCAATCTGAGAGCCGACACGCTCAACACCAGCGGCAGCTTCTTGGGCTGCTTGGCGAACGGGATGGACTCGATGTGCCAGTCCTTGCCGAGGGTCTTGAGGTACAGGAAGCGGAGCGCGCAGACCGCCTGATTGAAGCTGCCCCAGCCCAGATTTCGCTCCTGCACCAAGTGCAGTTGATAGACCCGTATGTCGTCGAGCCCGAGAAGTTCCGGAGAGCGGTTGAAGTAGCGAGCAAACAACGCGACCTGGCGGACGTAGTATTCGATGGTGTGCGGCGACAGGTTGCGCACCTGCATGTCTTCGATCATTCTCTGGCGCAGTGGTGTCATGATGGACTCCTCCTCGTGTCGAGACACGTGGACCATCAGCCCCCGGGGCGGCGCTTCGCTCCGGGGGCAACCACCTGTCTCCCGGTTAGTAGCGTTCAGACACCATATGAGCGTTGCGTTTGGAAAGGGGCTCCCGCATCGCGACGGCAGGCGCCCCTACCGCGGAGCGGTTTAGTTCAACGCATTTTATGTGAAGTGCGGGATTATGTGAAGTGATTCAACTTAAATCATGGTATACAGGTAATTTGTATCGACGATCGCTTCGCATTATCCCAAGTCCAGGAGCATGGCGATGAGAGTGTCGGGTGACGTGGACCCGATAGGTTGGACAGTGGATGGGATATTGTAGAGTGCATCTCGTTCGTTGTCAACCCACCCTCCTGGTCGAGATGATCAGGCGGCGGTAATGGGGGTGGGGTCCGGGGAGGGGGTGAGCGAGCCTGTGGATATGTGGATACTTCGTCCCCACTGCTCGCGCTCCCGTTGGTCCTCGGATGCCCTTGCACCCCATGCCAACCGCCTGCCGTTCCTGTTCGCTACGCCACCTCCTGCTGTTGTTCCGCCACCCCGTCGCGGTACGCTTCCGCGGGCGTACGCCCGCCGAGCGCCGAGTGTGGTCGGGTCTCGTTGTAGAATGCCATCCACCCGTCGATCACCCGCTGCGCCTCGAAGCCATCCTCCAAATCGTGCAGGTATACCGACTCGTACTTCAGCGAGCGCCACAACCGTTCGATGAATACGTTATCCAGACAACGACCGCGCCCGTCCATCGAGCACCGTATCCCGGTCGCCTCCAACTGGCCGGTGAACGCGATGCTGGTGAACTGGCTGCCCTGATCGGTGTTGAAGATCTCGGGAATGCCGAAGTCTTCCAGAGCGTCCGCCAACGCCTCCAGGCAGAAGGAGGTGTCCATCGTGTTGGACAGCCGCCAGGCCAACACCCGCCGGCTCGCCCAGTCCATGATCGCCACCAGGTACAGAAATCCTCCCTGCACCGGGATGTAGGTCAGGTCCGCGCACCACACCTGGTTCGGGCGCTCAATCGTAAGCCCTCGCAGCAGATACGGATACACCCGATGGTCCGGGTGCGCGACGCTGGTGCGTGGCTTGCGGTAGATCGCCTCCAGCCCCAACAGCCGCATCAGCCGCCGCACCCGGTGCCGACCGACCCGCTTTCCCTCGCGTGCCAGATGGCGCATCATCTGCCGGCTGCCGTAGAACGGACATTCCAGATAAAGTTCGTCGATGCGGCGCATCAACGCGAGCGTGTCAGCGCTCTCGCCCACCGCTCGGTAGTACAGCGTCGACCGGTTCAGCCCGATCAGGCGGCACTGCCGGCTGATGCTCAGACCCTCGTGCTCGCGGTCGATCATCTCTCGTCGCTCGGCCCGGCTCAGCGCCCGAGCCCGCGTGCTAAAAAATCGCGCTCCACGGTCAACTCCCCGATCTTGGCATGCAGGTCGTGAATGGTCTCATCGTGCTCCTTCTGCCGCCGGCTCCGGCCGTCGGCGAACAGGTCCCGCAGACCGGTCTGAGCCTGCCGCTTCCAACTGCTGATCTGGTTCGGATGTATTTCGTGCTTGGCCGCGATCGCCTGGATCGTACGGTCTCCCCGCAGCGCCTCAATCACTACCTTCGCCTTGAACTCCGCTGTGAACCGACGCCTCTTCGTCGCCATCTTGCTGGCCCTCCTCGTGGCCTTGGATACACTCTACCATACCGTCCGTTTTTCCGGGACCAGCTCAATCGCCGCCGATCCCAAACATCTGGGCGCCGACATCGGCTTCATCGCTGTGCTGCACACCTGGGGCCAGACGCTCGTGCACCATCCCCATCTCCACTGCGTCATCCCCGGCGGCGGGCTGTCACCCGACGGCGCCGACTGGATATCCTGCCGCAACGGCTTCTTCCTCCCGGTCCGGGTTCTCTCGAAACTGTTTCGCGGCAAGATGCTGGCGGCGCTGCAGGAACACTTCGCTGCCGACCGCCTCCAGTTCCACGGTGCCCTTGCCGAGTTGGCTGATCCCGGTCGCTTCCGAGCACTCTGCGAGCAACTGCGCGCCAAGCAGTGGGTGGTGTATTGCAAGCCACCCTTCGGCGGCCCCGAGCAGGTGCTGAAATATCTCGCCCGCTACACCCATCGCGTCGCCATCGCCAACAGCAGGATCACGGCGGCTGACGCGGACTCGGTGCGCTTCCGCTACCAGGACTATGCTGGTGGCCACCGGCACCGCATGATGCAACTCGATGCGGTCGAATTTCTGCGTCGTTTCCTGCAGCACGTCCTGCCCGACCGCTTCGTCCGCATTCGTCACTACGGATTTCTCGCCAATCGTGCCCGCAAGGAGAAACTGCCGCTGTGCCGCCGCCTGATCGCGCGCACCACCGGCAACGAAATGATTGCTGCACCTGCTCTCGAAACTTCCACCGATGATGGCGAGCGCTGTCCTGCGTGTCAGCAAACCATGCGGCGTATCCAGGAATTCCGCTCCCAAACCACCTGGGAATACCGGCCGCTTCGCCGTGGTCCACCCGACACCGCATGAAGCAATCGCCACCACGCCGTCGGCTCGACTCCAGCACTCGCCTCTCTGGCAGCCCTTTTGTCGCTGCCCGAGCGCATCCGTGCCCGTCGGGAACCCGAGATCTGCCCGCCAACCGCGCGCCGCCGCCGCATCGCACGGCAACATCACCGCTTCCCGGTCTTTCTTCGTCAGCCTGGGCGTTCCCCACCACGCTCAGCACTCCGCCGGCACGCGATACCGGCATTCCAAGCCCCATAGATAGGCCCGCGGTTTAGTTCAATCAACCCTATCCGAACTGTGCCCGGCGACGCCGGCTATGGCTAGCGCACGCTGCTCTCGGGCACAGCTCGGATAGACTCCTTCTCATTATGCGAAGCTTCACATAACGCGTTCGTTGCGGAGCTCACCACAGGTTGCGCCACGCTCAGCGCCATGCTTACGCCGAGAGTGTGCCGTCGACGATCCACGATCGCGTGCACGACCGGGTGGGCGCCGTCGAACGTGATCATGTCAGGGCGCGCCTCTGAAGCCCGGCGTGCTCCGGTGTTCGCGGTCGATCCCGGGAACGCGGGCGGACCGTCGGATTGCATGCGGTTATCAAGCGAGCCGGGGCGTGATCGCGCCATCATGGAACCTGCGCTCCCGACTACCGGCGCCGGCGGGTCGTTCACCGCTCCTACCGCTACCGTCGCCGCGGTCGAAGCCGCGCACGATCGCGCCGCCAATCCAGTTCGCCAGTCTCCGGTCGTTCACTTCCGCGCCATTGAGCGGGTAGACCTCGCTGCAAAGTTGTCCATGCCGCTCTCCCCGCTCTCCCCGCTCGTGTACCGCGTGTGCCCCGCGCCGCCCACGCCGTCGCTTGCGTGGTCAGCGGGCGAGGATTGCTTCGAGGTTGGGGCGGTCGATCAGGGCGGCGTCGGCGGGGCGCTCCAGGAAGGGCTGCACGTCGCGGGCCAGTTCGCGGGTGTCCAGGCCGGCCAGGCGCGCGGACAGCAGGTCGCGCCAATCGGCCGCCCGGTACGTGCCTGCGCCTTGCGTCTGGTCGAGTGCGTTCTGCAGGAGTTGCAGGTTCGGCTCCAGCGGCGGGCGGCGTGAGCGGTACCAGATCAGGTCGTACCAGTCGCGGCCCTTGGGGTAGCCGCGGGTCAGCAGCGCGTGCAGCTTGCCGGCGAACAGCGATGGCAGGTCGTAGTGGCTGACGACGAAGGTGAAGTGGCGGGTCACGAGCGTGCGCTGCATCGCGGCGCCTGCCGGCGGACGGATGTCGATCTCCAGCTTCACGGAGAGGTTCTGGCGCGCGTGGCCGGACAGGCCGGCCTCCGCTAGCAGGTGCGCGGTTCGCACCCAGGCCACCTGCACCGGCTCGCGGTCGATCCAGCGAATGGTGCTGTCGAAGCCGGCGAGGTGGAGGTCGCGCTTCAGTTTCTCCAGCCAGCGCACGGGTTCGTAGCCGTCAGCAGAGACGCGGGAGAAGTCGAGGTCTTCCGAGAAGCGCGGCAACTCCTCCAGGAAGCGCAGCGCCGTGCCGCCGACGAACGCCACCGCCCGCCCCGCCTCGCTCTCGTGCAGCGACCGCATGATGAACGCCTGCAGGTACTCGCGCAGCGCGTTGAGCCGGCGCGGCGGATCGTCGAATCGTAGCGCCTGGGCGAGCGCCTGATCCTTCACAGTTCGACTCCCTCGGCTTCCTGCTCGGCGCTGCACGCCAGCCACACGTCCACGGCGCGCCCGATGCGCGGCTTTCCGATGCGATGCGCAAAAGCGCGCAGGCGGTCGCGGTCGACGACGTCGGTCTGCTGGAACCGCATCTCGGTCATCCGGCGCCGGTCCCACTCGCCCGGGTGCAGGTGGAACAGGTCGAGCAGCGCCTTCTCGGCGGTCGCCACCAGCGCGTCGCTGCCGGCGACCGACACGCCGTGGTAGCCGAAGAACATGCTCCTCTTGATGGCCGTGTAGCGGAACATGCCGAACGTATTTTCGAAATGAGCGGGACCGCGGGTGGTCACGCTGGTGTAGACCGGCACCGCCTCGGGGATCAGGCCGTAGAAACCGAGCGCCCAGGGGCCGCTGAGATAGGACGGAGAGCAGAGGGCGTTGGCCAGCGCCGCCGGCGGCACCGGCACGCGGCGGTAGCGGTCGGCCAGGGCATACATGCCGCGGCGCAGCGGGATCAGCTTGCCCGCCCGGCTCCAGCGGTAGAGCTGGTTCACCACGTCGCGCCGCGGTTCGCCGCACAGTTGCACGACCGTCGCCAAGTCGAACCAGGGCGTCGCACCCAGCAGGTCTGCCACTTCATCAAGGCGCATATTACAAACCGTTGATGATAACCTACAGAAACGCCGGTTATTGTCAACAGTTCCCGCCTGAGAGACCCAGGGTTCCACCAAGTTTCGACGGGCAGTGCTGCGGACCGTACTAAACGTTAGCGGCGTCGAAGAGCGAGTGGACGTCGACGGTCAGGCCCGGCAGGAGGGGGGATTCCACTTGCGCTCCACGGGCAAAGGTGCCGTGCTCGATATACGCGCCGTCGCGGTAGGTCAGCACCGTGACCTCGGCGGTGCGAGGGTCGACGATCCAGTACTCGGGGATCCCGGCACCGGCGTAGTCGCGCCGCTTGTCCACCACGTCGCGTTCCGGTTGGTCTGGGCTGACGATCTCGACCACCACGTCCGCCCCGGTCCAGAACCGGTTGCCGCGGCGGGCATCGGCGGCGTCCCGCGCCAGCAACAGGTCCGGTTCGCGAAACGTCCCGTCCGCTGTGCGCAACCGCAACGGGGCGAACAGTACCTTGCCGCCGCGTCCATGCACGAACGCCGCAAACAACTCGTAGAGAAAGGCCAGGATGCTCTGGTGCTCGTCGGTCGGCATCGGAAGCAACTCAAGGTGGCCATCGGTCAACTCGATCAACTGACTGCTGTGGTCGCTCAGCCATAGATACTCGTCCTCGCGCCACCCACCTTGCTGGAGACAAACCGCCACTGTCTTACTTTGCCTTCCTTGCTGCGTCGTAGCGGCCGGCGCCGCCTCTCAGGCGCGGGTCGAGGAGGTCCCTTATCGCGTCGCCGACCATGTTCAGGCTGTACACCACGGTGGTCAGGCAGAGACCCGGCCAGAGCGCCAGCCACGGCGCCGACTCCATGTACTTGCGGCCTTCCCGGCTGAGCATCCCGCCCCAGCTCGGGACCTCGATCGGCATGCCGTAACCGAGGAAACTGAGGGACGCCTCCGATATGACTACCGCGCCGATGTTGATGCTGAAGATGATGATCACCGGAGCCGCAATATTGGGCAGCACGTGGCGCGTGAGTATATTCCATTGCGAGCATCCGATTGCTTCTGCGGCCTGAAAATAGGTGTTCTCCTTCACCCCGATGACCGCGCCTCTGGCGATTCTCGAGCCGGGTATGCCGCCGGATATGCCGAGCACGATGATGATCTGAAACATTCCACGTCCCACTATCGACATGATCGTCAACAACAGGAGAAGGCCGGGGAAACACATCCAGGCATCGACGAATCTCTGCACCGCCAGGTCGAATCTGCCGCCGATGAATCCCGACGTCCCGCCGATGAGCACCGCTACCGTGACCGTCAAGGCGCTGGCCACCATGCCCACGGTCAACGAAATACGGGCACCGTAGATAAGGCGGCTCAAGAAGTCCCGCCCCAGGTAGTCGGTGCCCAACGGATACGTTATCGATGGACCGGTCAAGCGGTCCTCCAAGTGCGGCTCATCATACGCGTACGGAGCAACGAAATCGGCACAAACAGCGACGATCACGAAGACCACGACGACGACACCGCAGATCGTGCCGAGCGGTTTTCGTTGCCACAACCGAATCAGGAAATTGACCGACCCGATGCCTCTCTTGCGGTCGCCGTCCGCCGGCCCTGTTTCCCTCACTTGTAGCGGATCCGGGGATCGAGATATGGATAGATCAGGTCGATGAGCAGGTTGATCCCGACCACCGATGTGGCGAAAAAGAGATTCACCCCGGACACCATCGGGTAGTCTCTATCCTCGAGGGCGAGCAGAAACAACCGACCCAAACCGGGCAGGTTGAAAATGTTCTCTATGATGACAGAGCCGCCGACCAGTACCGGAAGCTGGAGACCAATCAGGGTAACCACGGAGATGAGGGCGTTCTTGACCGCATGCCTCATGACCACCACCCGCTCCCGCAATCCCTTCGACCACGCGGTCCTGATGTAGTCCTGCCGGAGCACCTCCAGCATCATGGTACGGGTCATGCGCATGGTCGACGCGGAAAAGTATGTCCCCATAATTAGACTGGGGAGGAAGAACATGCCCAGATTCTCGAGCGGGTTGTCGGCGAATCGGATCAACCTCATCGGCGGTGACCAGTTCCACCAGATTGCCGGGAACACCATGATCATGGTGGCGATCCAGAAGCTCGGGGTGGCGATGCCGATTACCGCTACGGTGCGACCCAGATAATCGCCGGCGGTCTCCTGCCGGATCGCTGAATAGACGCCGATCGGGAGAGCTATCACGAGGCCGATAATGATCGCCAGCAGACCAAGTTCGAGGGTCACCGGTAGTCGGTCGGCAATCTTTTCTTCCACGGTCCAATCGCTCATCATCGATTCGCCGAGGGTGCCGTGCAGAATAATCCCGCCGATCCAGCGTCCGTACTGGACGTGCGCGGGCACGTCCAGGCCCAGCCTGCGCTCGAGAATTTCCCGGTCGACGTTGCCGATCTGCTGTTCCATCACGCCCAGCATGGCATCTACCACGTCACCCGGAATGAACCGGACCGAGAAGAACACCAGGACGCTGAGCAGAAACAGGGTTGGGATGATGAGCAGCAGCCGCCTGATGATGTAGGCTCTCATGTCCCCAACCTCAAGGTTGCGGGACGGCGGCGTGGCACCGCCGTCCCACGGGTGAAATCCCTAGTAGCCCATTTCCTTTTTCAGCGCGCTGTCGAGCCAAAGCCGCGACCAGATGATACCGCCATAGTTCATCCCGCCGAGGGTGACCTCGCCGTTGAACCCGACAACCCACGGCTGAGCCGCCTGGTAGAGCGGGCCCTTCGGACCCCACGTCTGCACGTGCTGCTCTACCCAATACATGCTTCCCTTGATCGACTGTTCCTTCAGTTCCTCGATGGTGGTAGCCGCTCTCGCAGCCGCCACGATCGCGTTATAGGCAGGATCGTCAAACTGTCCGCGGTTCCATTGATGTCCTACCTCAAAGGTCGACAGGGCATCTACAGGCGGATAAGGAGTGCCCGCAATCGATTGTACCAGGCCACCAAAGCTCAGGTCCTTGATGCGGGCGACATGGGTAGCTCCTTGCACCGGCGTCAACGTGACATCGACACCAATCTTGGACCAGGAATTCTTGACCAGCTCTGCCCACTCCGGAGTGCTCGTCCAGTGGTCCAGGTTGGTCCTGATTCTGATCCCGTCGGCGCCCCGCGGATAGCCGGCTTCATCGAGCAGTTCCTCTGCCCGTTCCGGATTGTACGCGTACTCTTCCTTGAGCTCATCCGGCCACTCGTCGTATGGGGTCACGTACCCCACCCAGCCATCGCCGAGATAAGCTTGCGGCTTCCAAAAACTCGCGCCACCGAAAAAGGTATTGTGGAATGTCTCATTGTCCAGCGCCAACTGCATCGCGATACGCACCCTGATGTCGTCGAATGGCGGTGCCGTCATGTTGAAGGCAAAACAATAATTGGACCTGAAGTACCACGGATACAAAACGATATCCGGATTGGTCTCGGCAAGGTTTTGCGCGGTCTCCAATACGCGTATGTTCGAGCCCCTCGCGCCGTGCCCGATGAAATCGATCTTGCCGGTTCTCAGTGCCGACAGGCGGGTGGTCTCTTCCGGCATGACCAGGGCTTCTACCCGGTCCATGTAGGGCAACCGGTTTTCCGGAAATTTCTCGTCGAATCCCCAGTAATTCGGGTTCCTTTCCCAGGTGATGGAACTGCCATCGACCCAATCGGTCAGCATGAAGGGGCCAGTACCGACCACATCCCGCCAATCGTTCACATCGCCCTTCTCCATGATCACCTCGGGGGGCAGGATGTAGGCAAGCGCGTCGTCGATGATTACCCGGAAGGCGGCCAGAGACGGTGTCTTCAGCTTGAACACGACGGTGTAGTCGTCGACCGCGGTTACGGATTCCGCCGGAACCTGCGGAAGCTGCAAAGTGTAGCCGGGATAGTCGGTGAAGCCGCTGCCCAGGCCCATCAGGCGATGATAGTTGTACTCGATATCCTTGGCGGTCAGCTCGCGTCCGTTGAGCGGCGCCTTGTCGTGCCAATGCACGCCTTTGCGGATGTGGAAGACGTAGGTTAGCTGGTCCGGTGTCTCCCAGCTTTCGGCGAGAGCACCGGTATAGGCGACGTCGGCGACCAGCTCGGTACCGTAGTCGTACACGCTCCTGTCTATGCCCCAGTTTCCCTGGGAGAGCTTTTCATTGACGCCGCTGAGCAGGAATCCGGCGTGGTGACGTGCTACCGAGGGATCGGTTCCGTCCGGTTGACCGTTGTAGCCTGGAAAGAACGTTCCGCCGTATTGCGGCGCCAGGATTTCCTTGCCGGTGGTGGGGTCGGTCACGTATGTCTTGGCGGCTGCCGGCGCCTCTTCCGAGGCAGCGGCCCATAGGCCGGTTGCGGCCAGGACGAGGACCAACGCAACCGCGAGGGTGGTCGTGAGTTTTCCTACCTTCATCAGGTATCTCCTTGTGTCGATGTGTCGATTTTCCGAGAGTATTGCAGTGCGGGTGGTCGCTCCCTGGCTACTCCCTCGCCGGCAACGCCGGCGGCCAGACGTAGTCAAATGGATTACAGCGCGCGGCGTGTGACTCAGCGGGGTTCACCCGCGCTCACGCCGCGCGCGGGTAGGGTTCTTTGAGTGTCATCAAGCACCTCCAACGTTCGGTACGGTGACGGTGAATGGCGGCGACGGCGCGCGCGGGGGAGTGATCAGCCGGAGTGCTTGGTCGTTCTCGGTTCGACAAGGTTGACGGGTGGGCACCGGCTGCGTCACCGCCAACCGGTCACTGCGCTCACTGTCGCCATTGCGCATCATGACCATCCGTTCGATCCTTGAACCCTCCCGAGTCTCACAGGCTCGCCGGACCATGTCAAGCGCGCCGGCCGTCCGGTCTCGCCGGCCGGCGACTGTTCCGCCGTTACCCAGGCAGGCGGCGACGGCGCCGCGCGGGCAAGGGCTACTTGTAGGGGTCGGCGGCGTCGCGGAGGCCGTCGCCGAGGAAGTTGAAGGCGAGCACCGCGGCTACCACGAACAGGCCGGGGATCAGCAGCCACGGGTGCAGCAGCACGGCGTGCACGTTCTGGGCGTCCTTCAGCAGGGTGCCCCAGCTCACCACCGGCGGGCGCAGGCCCAGGCCCAGGAAGCTGAGCGCGGTTTCGCCCAGGATCATGTAGGGCACCGCCAGGGTCAGGCTCACGATCAGGTAGCTCAGGAACGACGGCAGGAGGTGCAGGGCGACGATCTTGCCCTCGCCCCTGCCCGCCACCCGCGCCGCGGTTACGAAGTCCTGCTGGCGCAACTCCAGCAGCTTGCCGCGCACCACCCGCGCCAGCCCCGCCCAGCCGAACATCGACAGGATGATGGTGATCGCGAAGTAGGTCTTCAGGGTGCCCCAGTGGGTCGGCAGGGCGGCGCTCAGCGCCATCCAGAGGGGGATGGTGGGCAGCGAGATCAGGATCTCGATGCCGCGCTGTATGATCATGTCGGGCTTGCCGCCGTAGTAGCCGGAAATGCCGCCCATGGTGCAGCCGAGCACGAAGCTCAGGAACACGCCCACCAGGCCGATCGACAGCGAGATGCGCGACGCGTAGACGGTGCGCGAGTACAGGTCGCGGCCGAGTTTGTCGGTGCCGAACAGGTAGAACGCACCGTCCTCGACCCCGGCCAGGCGCAGGTCCGCCTCCCAGATGCCCCACAGCTTGTAGGGGTCGCCGTGCACGAAGAAGCGGACGTAGTGGCGCGTCTCGGGGTCTTCCTTGTACACGCGGCGGAACGCCTTGCGGTCCACCACCTTCTGCACGTCGTACACGAACGGGCGCAGCCCCCAGCCGTTCTGGTCGCCGAAGCGGATCTTCTGCGGCCGCATGTACACGAACTCCGCGTCGTGCTTGAGGATGTCGTGGGTGGCGAAGAACTCGCTGAAGAGGGCGAACAGGTAGAACACCGCCAGCACCGCCCCGCCGGCGATGGCCAGCCGGTGGCGCGTGAACTTGCGCCACATGAGCTGCCACTGCGAGGCGACGAAATAGCGGTCGTCCTCGGCGGCACGCGAGACCGGTCCGGCGGTGCGCGGCGCCTGACCCGCGCCGGGTGCGGCGATGTCGCTCATGTCAGCCCGCCATCGCCTCGTAGCGGATGCGCGGATCGATCAGCACCAGCAGCATGTCGGAGATGAACGTGCCGATTACCACCATGAAGGTCAGCAGCATGGTGATGCTGCCGGCCAGGTACATGTCCTGCGCCAACAGCGCCCGGAACAGCAGCGGCCCGGTGGTCTCCAGCCCCAGCACGATCGCCGTAATCGTCTCTCCCGAAACGATGCCGGCCAGCGCCCAGCCCACCGTGCTGACGATCGGGTTGATCGACAGCCGCACCGGGTACTTGTACAGCAGCGTATGCTCGTCCACCCCCTTGGCGCGCGCCGTGATCACGTACTGCCGCGCCAGCTCGTCGAGCAGCGAACCGCGCATCACGCGCACCAGGTAGCCGGTGCCGGCGGTGCCGATCACCAGCACCGGAATCGGCATGTGCTTGAGCAGGTCGAGCACCCGCGCCCAGCTCCACGGCGCGTCGACGAACTCCGGCGAGAAAAGCCCGCCGATGCTCCAGCCGAACCAGCGGTTGAACAGCAGCATGAAGATCAGCGCGAGCAGGAAGTTGGGCGTCGCCAGGCCCACGAATCCCATGAAGGTGAAGGAGAAGTCGGCGACCGAGTACTGGTGGGTGGCGGAGTAGATGCCGATCGGGATCGCGATGACGTAGGCGAACAGCAGCGACGACAGCGACAGCAGCACCGTGAACGGTAGCCGGTCGGCGATCAGCGTGCCCACCTTCTCCTTGAGGTTGAACGACCAGCCCAGGTTGCCGCGCGAAATGCGCCAGATCCACACCGCGTACTGCACGTGCACCGGCTTGTCCAGGCCGTACAGCTTGCCCATCGCCGCCAGCTCCGCCTCGTCGACGTCGCGCCCGAGCGCCTGCTGGTTGGCGCGGTACACGGTCAGGTAGTCGCCCGGCGGAAGCTGGATGATCAGGAACGAGATCATCGACACCAGCACCAGGACCAGGGCCATGTACAGCACGCGCCGGATGACGTAGTTAACCATTTGCTGCGCTTGGAAAAAACGGCGGGCACCGGCTGCTGCGGCCGGCGCCCGCCGTCATCTATCGTACGCTAACGCTCCGTGGAGCTACTGCTTGACCCACCACTGGTAGACGCGCCCGCGGAAGTTGCCCGCGGTGGCGTTGGTCCACGCCAGCTCGTCGTACAGGTTCATGATGTTGCGGCGGAAGATCATCGGGCGCGGCGGCAGGCCGACGGTACCGATGGCAAACACGTTCTCGGCGAACATCATCATGAATTCCTTGCCCATTGCCTGCCACTTGGCGTCGTCGAGCTCGTTGCGCATCGCGTGGCCGAGATCGAGCATCTCCTTGGCCACGCCGACCGGCTCCTCGCCCGACTCGCCGTTGGACTGGTACCAGTTGCGCCACATCGGCGCCCAGTGACCGATGGTCAGGAACCAGCCGCTCGCCGGGCTGTCGGTGCGGTACTTCAACTGGCTCGGTTCCATGATCCAGGTAGTCAGGTCGTAGTCGGCGTTGTTGGTGCGCAGCGAGAACAGGCTGCGCTCGATGATGCTGAACTTCAGCTCGATGCCCACCTCGCGCCAGTAGTTGGTGACCAGCTCGGAGATGGTGACCAGGTCGGCCAGGCCGGTGCCGGTGATCACCTCCAGGGTCAGGCGGTTGCCGTCGGAACTGAGCCGGTAGCCGTCGCCGTCGCGCTCGGTCAGGCCGATCTCGTCGAGCAGCCGGTTGGCCTCGTCCACGTCGTAGCGGATCGCCTCCTGCTCGGCGGCCTGCACCTCTTCATCGTAGAACGGCTCGTCGCCGAGGGCGAAGCCGAGCAGCGGCGTGGCCAGCCCCTGGAACACGATGTCGTTGATCTCGTCGCGGTCGATGGCGTGCGACAGCGCCTGCCGGAACCGCTTGTCGCGGTACAGCTCGCGCCGCACCGGGTCCTTGTGGTTCAGGTTCAGGTAGTAGGAGCCGGCGCCGGCCCAGGTGTTGGGGCCGATGATCACGTTGTAGTTGTAGCGCTCGGCGTTCTGCTCCAGCAGCGGCGCCTCGTCCATGCCGAAGCCCTCGACCAGGAAGTCGAACTCGCCGGCGATGCCGCGCGCCTTGACCAGCTCCGACTCGACCACCAGCACGCCGTAGATGTTGTCCAGGTAGGGGAGCTGGTTGCCGGCCTCGTCCACCTTCCAGTAGTAGGGATTGCGGTCCCAGACGGTGCGGTCCATGGTCACCGAGGTGGGTACCCAGGCGTACAGGTAGGGCGGGCCGGGATAGTGGATGTAGGGCCGCGTCTTTTCGCGCGTCTGGTTGAACAGTTGCCACCACTCCTCGAGCCCCTCTTCCTTGGCCTTCTTGTCGGCGTCCTCGTTGTAGTCGATGTGCAGCTCCTTGAAGTAGTGCGCCGGGAAGTAGTGGTTCATGTAGCCATTGGCGGCCGTGAACATGAACAGTTGCGCGGGCGACGGCCCGGCGAACCCGAACTGCACGGTGCTGTCGTCGATCTGCGTGAAGGTCATGCGGGAGCCGTGCGACATCCAGGCGCCAGGGGTGAGCGGCGTCAGCTTGTCGTTGAACTGCACGTCCTCGTAGTAGAAGCGCAGGTCCTCGGCGGTGAACGGCGATCCGTCCGACCACTTGATGCCCTCGCGCAGGTGCACGGTGAGCTGCGACTTGTCGTCGTTCCAGTCCCAGGCGCGCGCCACGTTGGGCACCACGTTCAGGGAGTCCTCGGGGTCGAGCTCCATCAACGGTTCGATGTTGACGTGCGCGATCATGTACCAGTTGCCGGTGCTGTGCTTGATCGCCGTGATCGCACCGCCGTACTCGCCGATCTCATCCTTGACCTTTACCACCAGCGGCTCCGGCGGCAGCCGTTCCTCCACCGGCGGCAGGTCTCCGGACGCCACCAGTTGCGCCAGCGCGGGCGCCTCGTTGAAGCTGCCGGAAGCGGCCATCGCCCCCGCCGAGCTCGCCTCTGACGAGCCCTCGTCCTCGCCGCCGGCCCAGACCATCGCGGCCGAACCGAGCAGCACCAGCGAAACCATTACGCCGGTCATCGCTTTCATACCTACCTCCCTTGGAAGTGTGATGGTCGTTTATAGGCCACCCGGCCCCACCCGTCAAGGAGCACCGGCTCGCCCATCGGCGTCCGCTGATGCGAATCGGCACGTCGTCACGTGCCGCGCGGGCGGTTGGGGCGCTGCAGCGATGGGGGAGGGACAAAGGCATTGCAGCGGGGTAGATCAAGGGTTAGCATGTACCTATGGCTGAGAGGTTGCAACCAGCCCTCGTCGCCTTGATTCCCGCGTTGATCGGCTCCGGGATGGCGTTGTTTATCGCCGTGAAGGGGTGGCGACGTTCGACTTGGCGGCATCGGCGCCGAGACGACCCACGCCGCCCCTGAGCGTGGTTGCGCCACGCAACCTTGGATCGAGCAGGTCGCGCACCGCGTCACCCAACATGTTGAAACTGTACACCACGATGGTCAGGCACAGGCCGGGCCACAGCGCCAACCACGGCGCCTGCTCCATGTACTTGCGCCCCTCCCGGCTGAGCATGCCTCCCCAGTCGGGGATGGTGGCCGGCAGACCGAATCCCAGGAAGCCCAGTGCGGCCAACGCCATGATCACGCCGCCTATACTGGTGCTGAATGAAATGATTATGACCGGTGTGATATTGGGCACGACATGGCGTAGGAGCGATCTCCATCGCGACGAGCCAACCGCCTCGGCGACGTCGAAATAGGCGTTCTCCTTGATAGCGATGACAGCGCCTCTGATTACTCTCGCGCCGCCTATGCCGCCCGATATCCCCATGACCAGGATGATCTGCAGCAGTCCCTCCCCCACTATGGCTATGAGGGTCAACAGCAGCAGCAATCCCGGAAACGCCATCCAGGCATCGACGAATCTCTGCACGCCCAGGTCCAGTTTGCCACCGACAAATCCCGAAACCCCACCGATCACGGTGCTGATGAATACGCTGATGGTGGTCACCGATACGCCGACCAGTACGGACACGCGAGCTCCGAAGATAAGGCGGCTCAGGAGGTCTCGTCCGGCCTGGTCGGTACCAAGCAGATAACGGGCCGATGGGCCCTGCAGGCGGTCTACCAGGTGCAGTTCGGCATATGGATAGGGCGACAATGCATCTCCAAAGACAGCCACCAGGATTACCATGAGTATGACGACCCCGCTGGCCGCGCCCAACGGCTTCTCGGTGACCAGCCTGATAACGAATCTGGCCGCCGCGCTGCGTCTCCTGGGCTCGTTCACTGCGCCGACGGGCATCCGAGACATCACTGGTAGCGAATCCTGGGATCCAGGTAGGGGTACAGCATGTCGATGAGTAGAGAGCTGAACAACACGACGCTGGCCAGGAGCAGGTTGATTGCGGAAACGACCGGGTAGTCTCTCTGGTTGAGCGCAGCCACGAACAGGCGACCTATGCCCGGCAAAACGAATATCTCTTCCAAGATAACCGAGCCCCCGACCAGGAGAGGGAGCTGCAGGCCGATCAGGGTAAGGACTGGGATGAATGCATTCTTGATGGCGTGTCTGACAATGATCACCCTCTCCCTGAGCCCCTTGGACCAGGCCGTCCGGATATAGTCCTGCCTGAGCACCTCCAGCATCATGGTGCGCATCAGCCGCATGGTGGCGGCCGACATGGCCGTGCCCAGGATGAGGGACGGAATGAGGAACATCCCGAGATTCCCCAGCGGGTCTTCCGCAAACGGAATCAACTCTACCGATGGCGACCAGCCCCACCAGATTGCCGGGTAGAGCATGACCATGACGCCAAGCCAGAAGTTGGGCGTTGCCAAGCCGATGACGGCGACGGTGCGGCCTGCGTAGTCGATCGCCGTATCCTGGCGAATCGCCGAGTAGAGACCGACTGGCAGCGCTATGACGAGCCCTATTACGATTGCCATAACGCCAAGCTCGACGGTTACCGGCAATCTGCTTATGATCCTCTCCTCTATTGACCAGTGTCCCGTAAGTGACTCACCGAACGTGCCGCGCAGGAGAATATCTCCCATCCAGCGTCCATATTGCACGTGCACGGGCACGTCCAATCCCAGCATGCGCTCAAGCGCTTCACGGTCTACCACGCCACCGGCGGAAGACCATGCTTCCATCTCCGCCACCATTGCGTCTATTACGTCGCCGGGGAGGAAGCGGACCGCGAGAAAGACTATGACGGTCAATATCCACAAGGTGGGGATGGTCAGCAACAAGCGTCTGATGAGATAGGCTCTCATGGGACAAATGCCCTTGTCATTGCTTAGCCTGAGCTATTTAGATGGGGAGCCGGGAAGCGCCCGCAGGCGAATCGCCTCCCGGCTCCCTTATTCATCACTAGTTTCCCATCTCTTCCTTCATCTCCTGGTCGATCCAGAGGCGCGCCAGGTGGGTCATGCGTTCGCCCCATCCCATGCCTGCTTCACCGAAATAACCCTGAACCCACGGTTGGTTCACGAAATGATTGGGGATGTTGGATTTCACCAAGCCGCAGTGCTCCCTTACGCAGAGCTCATCGGACTGTCTCTGTATCCTCTTGAACTCCTCGATGTCGGTAGTCTCCGAGGCGGCAACATAAAGGGCGTCCATGCGCGGATCATTCATCTTGTTGGCGCTGCGGCCGCTGACCAGTGTGGTTACCGCTCCAAACGTGTATCCGACCAGGCCGGGGCCGCCGAAGTAGCCGTAATACGAAGTAAATAAGCCGTACTCAAGCGTTTCCGCCTTCAAGGCAGCTCCCATTTCAGCGGTACCGAACACCTCAAGCTCGCCTTTTACGCCAATGGCGTCGAGGTAGCCGATGACCAGTTCCGGATAGGTCTCATCCCACCGGTCGAAATGGCCCAGCTTGATGGTAAATCTATAACCGTCGTCGCCGCGCGGATAGCCGGCAGCATCAAGCAACGCCTCTGCCTCTTCCGGGTGATACTCATACTCATGCTTGACGTCGTCCGGCCACTCTGCATATGGCCAGCTATACTGTGGCGTGAATTGGCCAACCAACCCGTACGGTGTTGGATCGCCCATACCCTTGTTGTAGGTAGCGTTGATGGTCTCGCGGTCCACTGCCATCTGCAGTGCCTTGCGCACATTGACGTCCTGCATGAACGGCACAGTCCAATTGAAATAGAACGTGCCGCTAGGCCGGCTATAGACCGGCCAGAACTCCATTTCAGGGTTGGTCTGCTGGAGGCTCGCTACGTCGTCGATAGAGGTTACATAGGCGTCGCCGACGTTACTCAGCATATCAATCTTGCCGGTGCGCAGTGCCGCCAGACGTGTCGATGTGTCCGGCATGAGCAGCGACCGGTACTCGTCAATATAGGGCAACCGGTTGCCGAATTTCTCGTCAACGCCCCAGTAGTCAGGATTCTTCACCCAGGTTGCCGAGCTGCCCTCCACGAAATCAGTCAGTCGCAAGGGCCCGGTGCCGACCACGTTGTTCCAGTCCTTGGCGTCTCCGTATTTCTCGATTACTTCGCGAGGTAACACGATAAAGTAGTTGTTGGTCATTTTCCCGAGCACATCGAGCTGAGGCTTTGCCAGCTTGATCTCAATCGTCCATTGGTCGGTGGCCGTTACCGAGACGATTTCTGCACCCTGAGTTACCCCACCCTTGCCGGTGCTCGGCCCGTCTTCGGCGAAGTCCCCCAGGCCCAGAAAGCGGTGATAGTTCCATTCGACGTCATGAGCATCGAACTGCCGACCGTTGACCGGCTCCTTGTCGTCCCAGTTGACGCCCTGGCGAATGTTGAAGATGAACGTGGTGTCGTCGGGCATCGACCAGCTTTCGGCCAGAGACCCTGTGCTCATCTCCGGGGTCACCACTTGGTACAATTCACCGCGCCATATATCTCTGGATAGTCCCCAGTCGGCGAACGCGAGCCGTTCATTGACACCCCCGATGAGGTGTTGCGCCCAGCCAGTATTGAACCAGGGGTCGATACCCGGAGGATAGACCTTGGCGCCCCACGTGAGGATCCCGCCATACTCCGGCGCGGTCCACGTCCTTCCGGTCGCGGTGTCGAACACCGTTTCCCTCTCCGTAGCCGCCGCCGGCTCCTCTTCCGCGGCGGCGGCCCAGAGGCCGGTCGCCATCAGCACCAGGATCAACGCAACCGCAAAGGTCCTGGTAACTTGCATGAAATTCATACGTTACTCCGCATGTCGATTGTCGAGAGTATTGCGTAGCGGCCTGCCGCTCCCTGGCTACCCTCAAGCCCGCAACGCGGGCCGCCAGACTGAGTCAAAATTCACCGGCAGCGCGCGGCGTGTGACTCACCGGGCTCGCCCGGGCTCACGCCGTGCGCGGATGCGGTTCCTTGAGTATCATTTTGCACCCCCTATTTTGATTTACTTGGCCACGGGGTGCCCGGTCATATGGCTGACAGAAGCTGTGTGTCTCGGGTCGGAAGGAGGGGTCGCCTACGGGGCGATCAGCCGGAGCGGTTAGTTGTTTCTCGGTCGAAAGTGCCGCGGAGGGAAGTGGGGGGGGGCGACGAGGCATGAATCTGTTCATGATTCTATCGCGGGCTTGTGATCGTGTCACGGACGTGGAGCGCGGGTAGCGCGGGTCAGCGCCAGCCCACCGACCGAGCCCCAGCGAGCCCCACTGCGGCATCGCCCGTGCTCGCGCAGCGAGAGGGCAACTGTCTCGGAAGCGCTTTGTCCACATTTTGCGCGCCGCGGCTACAAGCGCGCAAGTGACCCTTCGCACCAGGCCGGGCCTGCCGGACGCGAGTCACATACCCCACACGTCGACTGCCACCGCGCTGCCGCCGCGCGCCGGGTTGTGCCGCAGATGGAGCACCTTCTCCTCCCAGCTCCGCCGCTCCCGGCGGTCGATCACGACCAGGTGCCCCGCTTCGGCCGCGCTGCGGTCCACGTAGCGAGCCGTCTGCGCGACGCCCTCCGCGATGACGCCATCGAGCCCGTCGCGCTCCCGCACCACCTTGCACTCCACCACGAACTCCTGCACCCGGTCGGCCATCGGCCACACGATCAGCAGGTCCACCCTCCCGCTGCCCAGGGCGTATTCGCGCTCGATGCGCCCGCCGCCGTTCACCACGCGCTGCAAGTACGCCTGCAGGAGCAACTGCGCGCCTGGGTCCACACCGCCTCCAGCGCCTCAGGCGCGAATGCCTGGCCGGTCTCTTCCGCGTGCTGGGTCAGCAGCGCCAGCGTCTGCGCCCGTGAGAAGTCTCCCAGCCGCAGCGACGCCGCGGCGATGTTGAATGGGCTGCCGGCGGCGCCCATGCGGTAGTCGCGCAGGTCGCGCATGCCGCACAGGACCACGCTGTGCGGGAAGCGTTCCGGACGCCCGGGGTAGCCGGCGCGGATCTGCTGGAGCACCGACAGGAGCGAATCGCCCACCAGCGTGTCGATCTCGTCGATCAGCAGCACCAGCGGGCGCGCCGACGCCTGCGCCCAGCGCTCCAGAGCTACGCTCAACGCCAGGTCCGGACCGAACTCAGCGAGGATCTCCGCCCAAACGCCTCGCAGGAATCGGTCGCCCGACGCCGCATCTGCCGCATTCGCCAGCGTGGCGAGGACCACGCGCATCGCCCGCTGCACGTCGTCGCGGGCGGTGCGGGCGGTCTCGACCGTGACGTAAACGCAACCGTATCCTCGCTCGTTCAACACTTCGGCCAGCGCCAACAGCGCCGACGTCTTGCCAGTCTGCCGCGGCGCGTGCAGCACGAAGTACTGCTCGTCCCGTACCAGCCCGAGCACTTCGTCCAGGTCGATGCGTTCAAGCGATGGGATACAATAGTGCTTGTCGGGCTTGACGGGACCGGCGGTGGTGAACGAACGCATGGTATCCTCGCTTGGCGACGGCCGGGAGTGGCCCGGCGCTCCCGTGCGGAGTGTATCATAGCGCCTGCTCCACCTCCGGGAGCGCCCCTTGCTGCGATCTGCAACGGGTCGACGAGGAGATTCCCGCAGCCTTCGACCAATACGATGGAAGGAGACAAGAGAAAATGAAGTTCGGTTCACAGCTCAAGATCTACCGTGCCCGGTGGGACGAGATGGAGGCGCAGATTCAGGCAATGGAAGCGGGGCGCTGGAACAGCATCTGGTTTCCCGACCACTTCCTGCCGCCTACCGCCGTCACCAGCATTCCCGCCGAGCAGGATGAGCGCAATCCGGCCTGGGAAGCGTTCATCCCGCTCGCCGTGACGGCCGGAATCACCAAGCGGCTCAAGCTCGGCACCCTGGTCGCCGGCAACCCGTACCGCAACCCGGCGCTGGTGGCGAAGATGGCCGCCGAGATCGACCAGGCCTCCAGGGGCCGCCTGATCCTGGGCATCGGCGCCGGCTGGTTCGAACGCGAGCACCAGGCGTACGGTTGGGACTTCGCCGCAATGAAGGAGCGGCAGGACCGGCTGGAGGAGGCCTGCGCCGTGATCCGCGGGCTGTTCACGGCGGGACAGCCCGTGGACTTCCAGGGCGAGTACTACCGGCTGGAGCGGGCGCCGCTGTCCCCCGGCTGTTATCAGCAGCCCAACATTCCGATCATGATCGGCGGCAACGGCGAGCGCCGTACGCTGCGCACTGCCGCGCGCTACGCGGACATCTACAACTACAATGGCTGGGCGGGGATGGACGTCGAGGTGTTCAAGCACAAGCGCAGCGTGCTGGAGCGGCACTGCGACGACATCGGCCGCGATCCGGCGGAAATCAGGTTGACGGTTCACTACCCGTTGCGGCTTGCCAACACCGAAGCGGAGCGGAAACGCATTCTGCAGGAACATCCGAACCGTACGGTGGGATCGCGCGATTTCCACATCGATCTGGTCGGCGAGTTCGCGGAGGCGGGCGTCGAGGAGATGTGCTGCGCCACCCAGGACAATGTCGAAGACCTGCAGCGGGTGGACGAGGAGATCATCGCCGCCTTCTCTTAGCTGCCCTTCACGAGCTGGCAGCCCGGTCGCGACGGCAACCACGCGCCCGCGTGCCGACGCGCCTTGATGCGGTGATGTAACGATGCGATGATACCGTGATGCGTACCACCGTGACGATCGACGATGACGTACTGGCCGTTGCCCGGGCGCTCGCGCAGAGAGACGGCGGCAGCTTGGGGAGTGCTTTGTCCACGCTCGCGCGCCGCGGCTTCAGGAGCGCGGCAATCGATGACGACGATGAGGACGACCTGCCCACATTCCGCGTTACGCCCGACTCCGCACCCATCACCAGCGAGGATGTCCGGAAAGCGCTCAGCGACTGGCCATGATCGCGCTGCCCGACGTCAATACGCTGATAGCGCTCGCCTGGCCCAACCACGTCCACCACGACGCGGCGCGCACCTGGTTCGCAGCGGCCCGCGCCGCCGGGTGGGCGACGTGTGCCATCACCGAAGCCGGCTTCGTCCGCGTATCCTGCAATCGCTCCGCGGTCGGCCACGAGGTAACGCCACTCGACGCGCTCGCGCTGTTGCGCAGGCTGCGGCGGCGCGGGGCGCACACGTTCTGGGTGCAGGATCGCTCGATCACCTCGTTGCCGGATGAGATCCTCACCCGCATCCAGGGATACCGCCAGATCACCGATGCCGTGCTGGTCGCGCTGGCCATGCAGCACGCCGGCCGGCTCGCGACGTTCGACGGGGGAATCAAGAACCTGTTGCCCAAGACTCGACAACCGTCGGTACACGTCATCCCGGTCTGAACGCGCAGCGCCCGATCCGAGATTGCGCGCAGGTCACCCAAGCAAGCGCAGCAGGTCGTCTCGGTTGACCAGTTCGATATCCTCCTGCCGTTCGAGGAACGGACGCAGGTCGGTCACGGCGCGGCCCCAATCCATGGCGTCCATTCGCTCGGCCAGCGACCTCCGCCATTTGTGCGGCGTCATTTCCGGGCCGCGCCAGTCGGTTTGCCGCAGCGCCGCGTTGAGCAGTACGAGGTTGGGCGGCGGCCACTCCGGGTCGCTCAGATACCAGGCCAGGTCGTACACGTCACGCCCCTTGGTATACGGACGCTGCAGCACGGCATGCAGCTTGCCGGCGAGCAGGGACGCGCGGTCATGGTGAAACAGCCGCAGCGTTTCGTGGCGGCGCACCAGGCTGGTGGTCATGCGCGCGCCGGACGGCGGCCGGGTGTCCACCTCGATCTTGATGGCGAGCACTTCCGCCCGGTGCGGCGACAGGCCGATTTCGTACAGCAGGCCCGGGAACCGCACCCAGGCGCCGTGCACGGTGCGGGTGTCCTGGACGCGCAGCTCGATGCGGTAGTGCTCCGCGGCCAGCTCGGCGCGGATCGCCTGCAGCCAGCCGCGCAGCCGGTATCCGCCCCGGTCGCCTTCCAGGGCGAAGTCGAGGTCTTCGGAATAGCGCGGCAGGCTGAACAGAAAGCGCAGGCACGTTCCGCCGTGAAACGCCAGCGAGGTCATCGCGCCGGCCCGCTGCAGCGCTCCGAGAATGCGCGCCTGCAGATATTCGCGGGCGACATTCCGGGCTTGCAGCGGACCGCGCCCCTGCACGAGCTGCCGCAGGTGATCCTTCACAGGGCCTCGTAGCCCGGCTCGTCACCGGCGATCCAGCGAATACCGCCGGCGGCGCGGAGCAGTTTCGGCGTCGCACAGATCCCCGCAAGCGCCTCCAGCCGCTGCAGGTGCAACCTGTCGAAGTCAAGACGCAACTCGCGCAGGTACGCCGCGTCGTCTCCCCCGGGGTGCAGATGGATCAGGTCAAGCAGCGCCTTCTCCGGCTCCGCAACGAATGCGCTTTGGCCGCCGCCCAACTCGACCTGGCGATAGCCGAACAGCAGGCCGGGCTTCAGGTGACGGAAGGAGAACCTGCCGATCGCGGTATCGCGCAGGTGCGGGCGCCCCGGCGTGACGCTGGTCACTTCCGCCACGTACTCGGGAATCGCCTGCACGAACGCCAACGCCGCCAGCCCGCTGACGTAGGACCCCCGCGCCAGCCGGTTCGCCACCAGGAACGGGTGCGGAGTCCGTCTCTCCCATGGCGGCGCCAGGGTATACAGTCCGCGTCGCAGTTGCCGAATGCGCCCGCTGCGCGTCCAGCGCGAGAGCTGGCGCCGCAGACTGGCAGGATCGACGGCCCCCGCCAGCAGCAGCCCGGTCTCGAACACCGGCTCATCCGCCACGATCTCCACCAACTCCTCAAATCGCATTGCAATAAGTTACCACTTAAGGCAAAATATTGCCACATAGATTCGGAAAGCGTGCATCCGCTCACCGTGAGCGCGGGGATGACCAAGAGGCTCAAGCTCGCCACTTGGTCGCCGGAACCCCCATCGCAATCCAGCCCTGGCGGCAGAGATCGCTGCCGAGATCGACCAAGTCTCCGAGCTTGGCCGGCTGGTTCCGGCAAGCGATATCAGCGCCCGCGGGTCATGACAGCTCGATGTGGACCACTTTGCCGAGTGCGCGGGCCACCTTCTCGAGCGTCGCAAGGGTAATGCTCTCGGCGTGATTCTCGAGTCTGGAGATCGCACTCTTGGTGGTCTGAATTTCCCGCGCGAGCTGTTCCTGCGTCATGCCTTTTTCGAGGCGCAGCTCTTTGATCAGCAGGCCGATCCGCAGATTGCGCCGCTCATCCTCCAGTCCGGCTCGGAAGTTCGAGTTCTTCTTCTCCCGCTTCCGTACGTATCTCTCAACATCGCTCATGGTTGCCTCCGTGCGAAATAGTCCCGGCGATATCGTTCCGCGCGATCGATTTCCCGCCGTGGCGTTCGTTGAGTCTTCTTCATGAACCCGTGCGTAATCACCACGGTGTTGTTCCGGTCGAAGAAGCACAGCAGTCGGTAGATGTTCCTCTCCCACCGTATGCGAAACTCGAACAGTTCGGTACCGACCAGCTTCCTGAAGTACTTTGCAGGGACGATTGGCACTGTTTCGACGAGTTCGATCACTGCGATGACCTTCTGCACGACCTTGTCCGACAGCATGTCCAAGAACGCTTCCGTCGGAACGGCTCCGTTCTTCGTCCTGTAGAACTCAATCGTTCGTCTCACTGACGAAGGTTAGCAAGAATGTGAATATCGATCAAGCGGAGACATCGAGGAGCACCTCAATGGACGGCTGGCAGCTTGACCGGCCCCGCTTGGCGTAGGGCCGCGCCGGTGAGGGGTGAGCTACGGGGCGAGGTGGCGGCAAAACCAGGTCAGGGCATTGGCCCAGCCGGCCGCGGTGAACTCGTGGGCCACGCCGTCGTGGAGGACCACTTCCAGCCGCTCCGGGCAGTGCGCGTATACCTCCTCGCGCAGGGCGGCGACGAACCGTTGGCTGCCGTCGGGCGGAACCTGCCGGTCCTCGGCGCCGTTCTGGAAGCTGATGGCGGGAGTGTGGCGATACGCCGCCAGGTTGGTGAGTGGGTCGCGCCGCTCGTAGCAGGCCTCAGCCGCCGCATCGGGCGCCCCCGGCGGCTCGAACGAGCCGGGCCGCAACCAGTCCGCCGTGGCGATGGCCGCGGCCACAACCGTAACGCGCGGATCCACCGCTGCCGCCACGACGGAGGTGTCGCCGCCGGCGGAGATGCCGCCCATGCCGGCCGCCTCGGCCACGCCGAGATGCCGTACCGCCCAATCGAGCACCTGCGGCACTTCTTCCGCGGTGTGCGCCAGGATCGGCCAGAAGTAGCGGCGGATGTTGCCGCGCACCCGTTCGCGCAGTTGGTCAATCGACTCGATGCGCCGCTCACCGTGCTGGTACGGGTCGAAGCTCAGCGCCACGAATCCCGCCGCCGCCAGGTCGGCCAGGTAGGGCTGCATCATCTCCTTGGTGCCGCTGAACCCCGGCAGCCAGATCACCAGCGTCCGCGTCGCCGCCGCCGGCTCCACCCATACCAGCGGAATCTCCCCCGCCCGCCCGGTACGCATAGCTACAGTCCGGCCGGGGCGAGTCCGCCGATCGATTGGGATAGGTTGTCGGGCTGCTCCCGGCGGGTAGCGGCAGGTTCGGTGCCCGGGTTGGCGGTGGCGGGCAGCGGGGTGTCGTACTGGTAGTCCGGTTCGGTTTGCTGGCGCTTCCAGACGGCGCGCATCTCGCGCCATGCCTCGGCGAGCGTGCGCGGCTTCGGCATGTCGGCGGCGATCTCCCGGTACAGCTTGGACAGGTTGTAGCAGGGTACGCCGGCGTACATGTGGTGCTCGGTGTGCCAGTTCATGTGCCAGTAGATGAACTCCGAAAACGGGTCCAGGGTGATCGAGCGCACGCACTTGCGGAAGTCGGTGACGTTGTCGCGCAGGCCGGCGTGCATCGGCAGGCCGACGAAGTGTGCCCACCAGTTGGCGATGAACGGAAACAGCGACAGCACGATCGGCAGCACCCACAATCCGGTGGCGATCGCCACCGCGAGGATGGCGCCGTGAAACGCCAGGATGGCGCGCGCCCACCAGATCGCCTTGCGCTTCTCCTGCTGCTGGTCGGCGTACATGGCGGTCCACCACTCGCCGCCGACCACGCCGAACGCCGCCTCCACGGTGTCGATCAGGGTCGGCAGCAGGCCGCCGTGGCCGAGGTTGCGGCGCGAGCGCCACACGTTGAAGGTGAACAGCTGCAGCAGGAGCAGGAAACGCAGCGACACGTTGGCCGGCAGCACCGCCTCGCGGTCGCCCTCCGGGTGCAGGGTGTAGCGGTGGTGATAGGTGTGGCTCACCGCGTAGTGGAACGGGTTGTCCCAGCTCGGCAGCGCGTACACGTACAGGAACAGCTTGTTCAGCCACTTGGTGCGGAACACCGTCTTGTGGTTCAGCTCGTGGGTCGCCAGGCCGCGGAAGAAGGTGCCGATGGTGCCGTGCGCGAACAGCGCCAGCGCGAACAGGAACCAGAGCTGGTGCGCCCAGCACAGGATCACCAGCGCCGCCGTGCACGCGAACAGGGCCAGGTGCCCGCCGGCCTGAAACCAGCCCCTCGCGTCGCTGCGCCGCATCAGCTCGCGCAGCTTCGCCGGCGCCACCGGGCACCGGTACCACTGTACCCGCAGTTCCTTGCGCACTTCCGCCAGCGGCGGCCACTGATCGTTCACACCCATACCTGTGGCGCGATCTTATCAGGCCTCCTGCTCTTCGCGTAGCCGCCACCTCGCCTCGGCTGACCCGGCAGGCCCCGGCAGGCACGAGCAATTTCAGCGCGGCACGGATTCGTGATACGGTGAGCGGAAGCCGCTCCGTGCGGCATGGAGCAGGCATAGGAGGTTAAGGAATGAGACGGAGTGTAGTCTCCTCGCTGCTGGCCGCGTTCGCGGCCCTGCTGCTGTCGGGGGCCACCGCGTGGGCCGGCGCAACGTCCGAGCCGGAGGAACAGGCGTCAGGCACCATGGCCGCCACGGGCACGTACAACGAAGCCCCCATGCTGGCCAAGCTGGTCGCCGCCGGCGAACTCCCACCGGTCGATGACCGGCTGCCCGAAGTACCCAAGGTGCACCACATGATCGAAAGCGTCGGCCGGTATGGCGGCGAGTTGCGCGCCTTTGCCGTGACCGACAACATCTGGGAGAACGACCTGCAGGGGCAGTTCGGATCCTCCCTGTTCCGCCGGCCGATAGACAACCCGTTCGGCGTAGAGGGCGACCTGGCGCAGGGCTACGCGATCAACGACGACCGCACCGCCATGACCATCTCTCTGCGCAAGGGATTGAAGTGGTCTGACGGCACCCCCTACACGTCGGAGGACATCCGCTTCATGCTGGAGGATTACCGCTGGCATCCCGACCTGCGCGGCGGCTCGACCTACTACGGCGTCGACTCGGTGGAGGTAATCGACGACTACACGATCCGCCTGCACAGCCCGGACGGGTTGGGGGACATCCCGTTGATCCTGACCGCCTGGCGCGGCGGATTCCGCATGGTCTTCACGCCGTCGGAGTACATGAAACAGTTCCACATCGACTTCAATTCCGGCGCTCAGAAGACTGCCGCCGAAAACGGCTTCGACAGTTGGACCGACTACTTTCAGAATCGCATCAACGACGCCCCCTTGCGCAACATCGACAAGCCGCAGGTCGAGCCGTGGGAGCTGACCCAGATCACCGACACGATCAAGGTGATGGAGCGCAATCCATACTTCTGGAGGGTCGATCCCGACGGCAACCAGCTCCCCTACATCGACCGGGTCGTGATCCAGATCGTCAATCCCGAAGTCTATCAACTGAAGGTGAGCGGCGGCGATGCTTCAATCGCGTACTATCGCACCAGTCTGGACAACCTGCCCCTGTACATGGCCGGAGCCGACGCCGGCGACTACCGGACAATCCTGTACCGCAGCCACTCTACCGCATGGATGAAGTACTTCACGGTCGGCAGATTCAACAAGGATCCGGTGATCCGCGAGTTGTTCTCCGACATCGACTTCCGCCATGCACTCTCGGTGGCGCTCAACCGCGACGAGATCAACAACGTGATCTACCAGGGACTGGGCGTGCCGGGCGTGGTGGCGCCGCTGTCGAGCGTGTCGTTCTACCAGGAAGGATGGCGCACCGATTGGGCGCAGTACGATCCCGACCTCGCCAATCAACTGCTCGACAAGGTGGGACTGGACAAGCGCGACGCGGAGGGCTTCCGGATGCTGCCCGACGGGCGCCCCTTCAACTTCGTCATCGACTACGGCGCCGACCGCTGGACCGCGGAACTGGAACTGTACGTGGAGCAGTACCGGGACGTCGGCATTCGTACCGTGATACGCCTCGGCGATGCGCGTTCGTACAGTGATCGGCGCTGGCAGGGCGAGGGCATGGGCTGGGTTCACAACAACCCGATTGTTCCGCAGGCGGGCGAGCGCCAGTTGATCGAGGACTTCTTTACCTGGGACCAGCAGTTCGATGCCTGGAAGCTGTGGATCCAGTCGCACGCCAATGCGGTTCGTTCGACGCTTCCCGAGGGCGCCATTCTGCCCGCCGGGTGGCAACTGCTGCCGCCCGTAACGGGCTGGGAGTACGTCGGCAGCCGCGGCCGCGCCGCGGAGGAGCCGCCGCTGCACTGGAAGGAGTGGCGGGTGCTCAAGGACCGCTGGTTGAACATGGAGCACGGCTCGGACGAGTTCATCGCAGCGGCTATCGAGATCTTCAACTACGTGGTGAAGGACTTCGGCATCATCGGGGCAGTTGGCGAGGTTCCGTCGGTGATTGTTGCCAAGAACAATCTCGGCAACGTGGTTACCGAGGACATCTGGCCGGGAACGGGGGTGGCCGATCTGCTGATGCAGTCCTGGATGGACCAGCTCTACTGGAAGCAGTAGCCGGCGCTCGGCGACGAGAGGAGGGCCCGGTGCGATTGCCCTCCTCTTGTCACGGTTCGTCGGCCTCGGGGGCGTATGTACGGTGGTTTACGCCGGACGGGCTGATGTGCCGGCCCGTGTCGTGGCAAGCATGGACGACGACACTCGGTGCATCGCCGACCGGTGCACGACTCACTTGTAGGGATCCGCAGCATCCCGCAGGCCGTCGCCGAGGAAGTTGAATGCAAGCACGGTGAGTACCACCAGCAGCGCCGGGATGATGAGCCACGGATACAGCGTGACCGAGCGGATGTTCTGCGCCTGCTGCAGGAGTACTCCCCAGCTCACCGCCGGCGGCCGCATCCCGATGCCCAGAAAGCTGAGTGCGGTCTCTCCCAATATCATCTGCGGTATGGCAAGGGTGATGCTCACGATCAGGTAGCTGGTGAAGGACGGCAACAGATGGCGAACCAGTATTCGAGGCTCCCCGGACCCGGCGATCTTGGCCGCCAGCACGTAGTCTTCTTCCCTGGTGGCGAGCAGCTTCCCGCGGACCACTCGTGCCAGTCCGGTCCAGCCGAAGATCGACAGGATTATGGTAATCCCGAAGTACACCTGAATGATCGGCCATACCGGCGGCAGCGCGGCGCTCAGCGCCATCCACAACGGGATCTGCGGGATGTTCTGGAGGAACTCGATGAGTCGTTGGATGATCATGTCGGGCGCTCCGCCGAAGTAGCCTGACACTCCGCCCAGGAAACAACCCAGGATGAAACTGATCGCGATACCCACCAGGCCGACGCTCAGCGACACGCGCGTTGCGTACAGAATCCGGGACAGCACGTCCCTGCCGATGCTCTCGGTACCGAGCAGGTGGATCACGCCGGGCTCGTCCACGCCGAAGAAGTGGATGTTGCTCGGAATGAGACCGAGCAGCTTGTAGTCCGAGCCCCGGACAAAGAAGCGTACCGGGTAGCGCTGCGACCTGTCCTCCGAAAACTCCAGGAAAAAGGTCTTCGTGCTGCGTTCGCTGGTGACAGCGTAGACGAACGGACGGTGAAGTTTCCCGGCGTGCAACAGTCGCACTCGTTGCGGCGGAAGATGGACCAGGTCGGTGTGCCGCTCGTAGATGTCGTAGGGCGACCAGAACTCCGCGAACACCGCCAGAACGACGAATGTCAGGATGACCGCGGCCCCCAGTCTGGCCAACCGGTGGCGGCGGAACTTGCGCCAGATGAGTTGCCGTTGAGATGCGACGAAGTAAGCCTCTTCAGCTTGACTCAAGCGACCGTCCGAGGGAGTACCGCTGTCGTCAACCGATTCCCGGGAGCCGTGCCGAGTCACTTTTCGAGCCTTATCCGTGGATCGACGACCGCCAGAAGGATGTCCGAGATCAGGGTCCCGATCACGCCGAGTGTGCTCACCATGAGTACCAGGGCAGCGGCCAGATGCATGTCCTGTGCCTGCAGCGCACCGAACAGAAGGGGGCCAACGGTAGGCAGGTTGAGGACGATCGAGGTGATGGTCGAGCCGGACACGATCGCGGGCAGCAGGTTGGAGACCTGGCTGATGATCGGGTTCAGCGCGATACGCACGGGATACTTGAAGACCAGGCGCGACTCCGGGAGGCCCTTGGCTTGCGCCGTCACCACGTAGTTCTTGGCAAGCTCGTCGAGCAGCGACGCACGCAGGACGCGGATCAGGCCCGCGGTGCCGGCGGTGCCCAGGACTACTATGGGAATGGGCAGGTGCTTGATCAGGTCCCAGACCTTGGCGATGCTCCAGGCCGACAGTTCATACTCGACCGAAAACAGCCCGCCGACATCCATTCCGAACGTGCTCGAGAAGAACAGCATCAGGATCATCGCGAGCAGGAAATTGGGCGTAGCCAGGCCGACGAAACCGAAAAACGTCCACAGGTAATCGCCCACCGAGTACTGCCGGGTAGCGGAGTAGATGCCGATCGGTATCGCCATGACGTAGGTGAATACGAGGGTGGTCATGGAGATGATCACGGTGAGGGTGAGCCGGTCGCCGATCAGTTGCGAGACCGGCCGCTGGTACTCCATGCTGCGGCCGAAGTCGCCCTGCAGGATACGCCACGCCCACCGGAGGTACTGCTGATGGAGCGGCATGTCGAGGCCGTAGCGCCTTGCCAGCAGCTCGATCAGTTCATCGGTCACCCGCTCGCCGCGCAATCTCATGTTGTCGATCATGTTGGTCACGTAGTCGCCGGGTGGAAGCTGGATGATCACGAACGCGACCATCGAAATCGCCACCAGCACGAAGACCATGTACACCACACGGCGAACGATGTAGCTTACCATGTGGAGCTTATGGTCTTGTCGTGATGAGCGCCCGGCCCTGCGTTTGGCCGGCGCGGAATACCGCGAGATTGGTTCCGCTCGCGTCTTTTGCGACCCAGATGTGGCCGTCGAAGGTGTGCTGAGTTACCTCGGCACCCGGAGCAACGCTCCCGTAGTAGGCCTCCTTGCCTTCGAAGTCTATCCAGTAGTAGTGGATATCCGAGTTGGTACGATTGACGAAGACAATGGCGGTTTCGACGCGGCTTCCGGGCGATTTCAGACGCGAAAGCAGACTCGGGTCGAGTCGTTCCAGTTCCGGCGGCCCATCACCACGATCCCCGACTTGTCGCCTGGTCTCCGTGCCGGGCCCCGAGGTGACAAGCGCTCTCCCCGTTTTGCCGGACGCGCGAAACGCAGCCAGGTTCCTCCCGCTCGCATCCTTGATCAACCAGACGTGGCCCTCATAGGTTGACTGGGTCGCATAATCACCAGGACCAATTCGTCCGTAGTGGTGTTCCTCGCCCCTATCATCGATCCAATGGTAGGAGACCTCCGATCGGGTACCGTTGACCAGCATCACCGTGACTTCACGCCGGCTTTGCTCCGATCTCATCCTGGGAACCAAACCCGGTTCATGACGCCGTAAATCAGTCCACTTGCCGCCGCCATCGCTGTCCGGACTGCGTAACTCCCGATTCAACTCCGACAGTTCCATCAACTCGGGAGGCCACTCGAACCTTGGCGAGTCCGCCGGATTGAAGCCGCGCAGATGTGCCATGTGCGTGCGCGCCGTCGCCGGAGAGTAACGCCACTCCGTGTCGCCGAATACTTCCTCCAGCAATGTGGCCAGAGCGGGGTCGTATTGCTTCAACTCGGCGCGCGTATCGACGTGGTTGTGTTCGCTGTCATGCTCGCGGTTGGTATCAAACCAGGACTGGACCCCCTCCGCCCAATACTCCTCCTTGTTGGTGGCGGCGTAGGTGTTGGTCCACAGCCCGTTCCGCAGAGCCTCGTCGTATGCCTTCCGGAGGCGGCTCTCGAAACGTGGATCAACGGTGTTCAACCCCATTTCATGAATGGCGTGACTGAACTCATGGATCAGGATGTTTTCGGTTGCATAGGGATCTCCCGGAAAGCTGAGCAGGTTCTCCTCGCCGCAACTAGTTGCCGGCCTGATCCGTGTAGGACCCAAGCCGCGCGCCCGGCGATCCCAATAGAAACCGGGAATGAGATCGCTGTGTTCGGGAATGTCGGTGGTCAACTCGTCATGGGCCATCACCGCAAATCGCACCCGGTTTGCTGCAAGTGCCCCGAGCACGTCCTTGCGATGGCCGATCATCTTTCCAATGAGCCATGCCGCTTCCTTCACGGCGTATGGATCAACGCTGGCTGACGCTACGACCGGCATACCCTCCACGTCGATCCACTGCCGGTAGAACGGGCTCAGGCCGAAGGCATTCCGGACAGAGGCCGGGGGAGGGATCGGCTCCGGAATGGCGATATCTCGTGCCGCTGCAGGTAGTTGGATGGCGCACAGAAGCACGCCGACCAGCGCAACGCGACGGTGGCACGCTTGTCTCAGGACCGCTGTCATGGAGGTTACCCCGCGGTCATGATACCAGCCCGGACGCACCTCTTCCACGCCGGACTCCCTGGTTTACAATTGCGGCATGATTCAGGACAGTCACCGGCCCGTCTATCACCACCTCCCGGATGAGGGCCTGCTGTGGGATCCGTGCGCGGCGGTGTTCCACGGCGAGCGCTACCACCTGTTCTACCTGCACGACTCGTGGGCGGAGGCAGGGCCGTCGAAGCGCTCCGACGGCTACAACTACAAGGCGTGGGCGCACGTGTCGAGCGAGGACCTCGTGCACTGGCGGCGCCACGCGGACGCGATCGCGCGCGGCCAGACCGGCAACCTGTTCGATTGGAACGGCACGCCGGCGATCGTGTTTCCCCACCCCGACGGCGGCGGCGCGAGCTGCTTCGCGAGCAACCCGGAGGGTGACCTGGAGAACTGGCGGTTCGACCCGGCCGGCGCGGCGCTGCGCCACCCGGTGCAGGGCAACTCGCTCTATCCGGGCAGCAACGACGTCACCGCCTGGCAGGAGGGCGAGTGGTGCCACGTGCTCACCGGCACCCGCGACCAGCGCCACGGCGGCGACACGCAGCACCTGTTCCGCAGCCGCAGCCCGTTCGCGCCGGGCGCGCGCCACGGCGACACGGCGGCGTGGGAGTACGTGCACCAGTTCTACCGGGCGCGGCGCGAGTGGACGGCGGCCGGGGACGACTGCGCCTGTCCCGACTTTTTCCGCATCGGCAGCGGGGAGGCGGCCAAGTGGATGCTGCTGCACTTCTGCCACAACGCGCCGGGCGGCAGCCGCTACTACCTGGGCAGCTATCGCGACCGCCGCTTCCACCCGGAGTGCTTCGACCGCATCAACTGGCCCGGCGGCAACCTGCACGCGCCGCGCGCGATGCTCGACGGCCAAGGCCGCCGCATCCTGTTTGCCAACCTCAACGAGCGCCGCCCGCCGGACGAGCTGGTGGCCGCCGGCTGGAGCGGCTGCATGAGCCTGCCGGTGGCGCTGACGCTGGCCCCGGGCGGCGGGCGGATACTGTTCGCGCCGGTAGAGGAGCTGCAGGCGCTGCGCCACGAGCCGCGCGAGTGGACCGACATGGCGCTGTCAGAGGCCCGTGCTTCGGCGGATGCGAAGGCGGCGCTCCCGGAGGCCGGTGCCGCCGACGCCGGCTCGGCAGGTCCGTCGAGCGGCGCTGCCCGTACGGCCGAGGCAGAGGTGGCGCTGCCGGACGCGGGCGGCGACGCGCTGGAGATAGAGCTGCAGATCGAGGCCGGCAGCGCCGCCGCCTGCGGCGTCAAGGTGCGCTGCTCGCCTGACGGCGCCGAGGAAACCGCCATCGCCCTCAACGCCGCCGAGCGCGCGGTCGAGATCGAGTTCGGCAAGGCGAACCTGCGAAGCGACCTGGCCCTTGCCCGCTGGGACGCAAAGCTGGAAAGCCCCGTGCAGAGCGCTCCGCTGGAATTCGACCCGGTGCGGCCGGTGACCGTGCGGGTTTTCGTAGACCACTCGGTGGTGGAGGTGTTCGCCGGCGCCGGTGCCGACGCCCGCCAGTTCGAGCGTTACCTCGTGCAGCGCATCTACCCCACCCGCCCCGACGCTCTGGAAGTGAAGCTGTTCAGCCGCGGCGGCACCGCCCGTGCGCGCCGTCTGCGCACTTGGCGGATGCACCCCGCCAGATAGCGCGACTGTTCCCAACAGCACCGGACTGGCGGGAAGAGCTGCTACTACAGAGACGGACGTCGGAGGTCACCCTTGGGCAAACTGAAGCAACTGTCAGGACGGGAGGTTTGTCGAATCCTTCAAGCCCATGGGTTTGTAGAGGTCCGCCGTCGAGGCAGTCACGTGATCGTGCAGAAGCGGGAAGGGGAGGACACGGTAACCGTTCCTGTTCCTGATCACTCGGAGGTGCGTATCGGGACGCTGACGGCGATCATCCGTCAGTCCGATGTGCCTCGTTCCGCGTTCGAGTAATCCAGGTGGGTCAGCGAGGGGCCGTCGCCGTCACCTTTGGCGCGCGGACCGAGACCTGAACCCGCGTCACGTAGACTTCCGAACGGAGTCGGCGCGCAATCTCGCTGTCCGAGGCCGTTTCGAAAAACAGTTCCAGCGCTTCCTGGAGGTTGGTGCGGGCCTCCTGGATCGTGTTACCCTGACTGGCTACGTCAACCTCCGGACACAGGGCCACATAACCGGTGCCCTCGCGCTCGATGATCGCGGTCAATTCCGCGGGACCGTCGCGCCCGCCACCAGGTTCTGCCTTCGTAGCTTGGCCCGACACGGGCGCGTGCGTTGAACGAACTGGCACCATGACAGGAGTATCGCTGACAATGCGAGGTGCAGCAACAGCTACAGCGCCTCACCTCTGTGATAAACCTTATGAGAACCCGTTACTGAAAGCGTTGCTGCGCGCGCTTATTGCGCCAGGAAGCCGCCGTCTACCGGGATGGCGGCGCCGTTGACGAAGGAGGCGGCGTCCGAGCACAGCCACACTACCAGCTCGGCGACCTCGGGCGGCTGCCCGAAACGCCCGGCGGGGTACATGCGCAGCAGGCGCTCCATGTATTCCGGCCGGTCGCGCATGCCGATGGTCATCGGCGTCCACACGTGGCCCGGACACACCGCGTTGACGCGGATGCCCTTGGCGGCGTAGTCGAGCGCCGCCGACTTGGTAAGGCCCACCACGGCGTGCTTGCTGGCCACGTAGCCGGCCTGCCGGTCGCCGCTCACGCCGCCGGCCGCAAGCCCGTAGATAGAGGCGACGTTGCACACCGCCCCGCCGCCCTGCTCCACCATCTGGCGCAACTCCTGCTGCATGCACAGGAACACGCCGTGCAGGTTGACCGCGATGGTGCGTTGCCAACGCTCCCACGACACCTCGGTCACGCTCTTCCCGTCGCCGCCGACGCCGGCGCTGTTGAACGCGCAGTCCAGCCGCCCCCAGCGTTCCAGCGTCGCAGCCAGCAGCGCTTCCACGTCGGCCGGCTCGGTGACGTCGGTCTGCACCACGATCGCTTCGCCACCCGCGGAAGCCACGGCATGCGCGGTCTCCTCGCAGCCGGCAGTATTCTGGTCGGCGACCACCACCCGCGCCCCCTGGCGGGCAAACACCACCGCCGATGCCCGGCCGAGGCCCGACCCGCCCCCGGTAACCAGCGCGACCCTGCCGTCGAAGGAGGTGGGAGCCGGCGCGCCGCCGGTTTCGGCCTTCTCGCTTGTAGCCATACCAGTCGAAGCTTACCGGCACTGCCGGCCCCGTACCAGTCTGTGTTCCAGGTGTATCTACGCCGGCGCGGGTTGCCGGGACGACTCGAACCGCAGTGGGCGCGGCCAACTTGACGCATGGCATGAGGAGGGCACAATAGGGAGTCTCGCTGCCCGGCGACCGGCTTGCCGGGCCAGGTGGTCACATCGAGTGTGACCAGGATCAACGGAGGAAGAAATGACTGTTCTACGTGGCTTGATGCCGTCGCCGGCGCGGGTTGCCGGGGGCGTGCTGGTGCTCGCGCTGGCCGCCGCCGGCTTGTGGGGCGCGCCGGCCGGCGAAGAGGGATCGGGCGCCGCGGCAATGGAGATGGTGGCCAACGTGTATGGCGAGATGGTCGAGAAGCCGCAGTACGGCGGCACCATCGCGGTCGCCATCACCGAGTCGCCGACCAACTTCGACCCCTGGTTCGGCTACAGCGTGCCGGAGGTGCTCAACGGGCAGGAACCGGTGTTCGAGCGGCTCGGCGACCTGAACTGGGCGTTCAGAGGCGGCGCCGGCGGCGAGCCGTCGCGCTACATCAGCCTGCCGGAGACCGCCGGCGAGCTGGCCGAGAGCTGGCAGATCTCGCCCGATCTCAAGACCTACACGTTCCGCATCCGGCGCGGCATCCACTGGCAGGACAAGGGCGAGGTGGCCGGCCGCGAATTCGACGCCCACGACGTGTTGTTCACCTTTCAGCGCAACTGGGGCCTGGAAGAGTTCAGCGACAAGGGCGGCGGCCCGGCGTGGTGGAAGACGGGGCAGATCCCCTACGAGTCGGTGGAAGCGCCCGACCAATGGACGTTCGTGATCAGGACCCACACGCCGGCGCTCGACACGCTCGACCAGATCCTTTGCGCCAACCGGTGCCCGAACTTCATGGTGGCCCCGGAGGTGATCCGCGCCCACGGCGACATGAGTGACTGGCGCAACGTGGTCGGCACCGGCCCGTTCATGCTCACCGACTTCGTGCCCGGATCGTCGGTCACCTACACCCGCAATCCCAACTACTGGAACTCCGACCCGCTGCATCCCGACAACCAGCTCCCGTACGCCGACGAGGTCAAGTACTTCGTGATCCCGGAGCCGGAAGCGCGGGTGGCGGCGTTCCGTAGCGGACGGGTAGCGCTGCCGGGCCTGTACTGGAGCTCGCTCACCTTCGAGCAGCGCCGGACGCTCGCGCAGACCAACCCCGAGCTGGTGGAGGTGGCGATTCCCGGCGAGCAGTCCACTACCTTCACGTTCCGCATGGACCGGCCGCCATTCGACGACAAGAACGTGCGCATCGCGATGCAGAAGGCGATCAACGCCGCCGAGCTCAACGACCTGTACTACGACGGCAAGGGCGATCCCACGCCGTACGGCTACGTGAGCACGCTCACGGGCGGCATGAACGTGCCCTACGCCGAGTGGCCGGACGACATCAAGTGGCAGTACGAGTACGACCCGGAGGAGGCGGAGCGGCTCCTGGACGAGGCGGGCTACCCGCGCGGCGCGGACGGCACCCGGTTCAAGGCCGGCTGGGACGTGACCACCGCCTGGGGCCACGACGTCGACCTGGCGCAGGCGGTCACCACCTACTTCGAGCAGATCGGGGTGGACATCGAGGTGAACGAGCTGCCCGACGGCACCACCATGCAGGACCGGCTGAGCGCGGGATCGCACGGCGGCATCACGGCGGGTTGCTGCCGGCACGCCCCCTACGATGCCTACGCCTCGATGCGCTACCGCTTCTACGGCGAACCCGGCCTGTACCACGGCGTCGCCGACGCGGCGTTCAACGCGCTCATGGATCAGATCGCGGCGGCGACCGACAACGAGACGATGGCCGAGCTGGTGCGCGCGGTGGACCTGCACTACATCAGCGAGATGTGGTCGGTGTCGTGGCCGCTCAGCCCGATCGGCATGATGCACCAGCCGTGGCTGAAGGGTTACACCGGCCAGCTCGGCGCCGCCATGGAGGGCGCCGTGTACCTGTTGCCGTACCTGTGGGTCGACCAGGGGCTGAAGGCCCGGATGGGACACGAGTAGGCGCCAGGCAGGCAGGATCTCGACACACCGTGGCGGTACCCGGCAGCGCGCCGACAGCGGTGCGGCGCCCGGCCGGCTGGGCGCGGCGAACGAGCCGATCGGCCATCGCTGAGCGAGGAGCGAGCCAACCGGCCGGGATGCATCGCCGCTGGAGTGTAGCCGGTGGTTCGCCACCGGCCGCCACGGCCTGCGCACCGCCGCGCCGATGTTGCGCTATGTAGTCCGCCGCCTGCTGCTGACCATCCCCACCCTGTTCCTGGTGGCGACCATCGTGTTCCTGCTGCTGCGGCTGGTGCCGGGCGACATGGTCGACACGGTGATGGCTCGGCTGGCGGTGCTCGGCGGCACCGTGGACCGGGCGGCCCTGGAGCGCGCCTTCGGGCTCGACGCGCCGCTGCACGTGCAGTACGTGCGCTGGTGGGCCGACCTGCTGCTGCGCGGCAGCCTGGGCATCTCCATGAACTCCGGGCAGCCGGTGGTGCCGCTCATCCTGGGCCGGCTGCCGGTGACCATTGAGCTGGGCCTGCTCGGCATCGCCGTGTCGGTGGCAATCGGCCTGCCGGTCGGCATCTACTCCGCGCTGCGGCAGGACACCGTGGGCGACTACGCCGGGCGCAGCCTGGCGATCCTGTTCGTGGCCGCGCCGAGCTTCTGGGTGGCGACGCTGGTGATCCTGTACGCGTCGCTCTGGTGGGGGTGGTCGCCGCCGCTGGAGTTGGTGCCGCTGGCGCGCGACCCGATCGGCAACCTGCGCATGTTCATCCTGC
The DNA here is from genome assembly GCA_965208575.1 of Spirochaetia bacterium. Taxonomy (GTDB): domain Bacteria; phylum Spirochaetota; class Spirochaetia; order SZUA-6; family Bin103; genus Bin103. The sequence goes on from CBDBOV010000006.1 coordinate 1,299,809, forward strand.
CGGCGTTCATCCTCGGCATGGTGATGGCCGGCACCACGATGCGGATGACCCGCACCATGATGCTGGAAGTGCTGCGCCAGGACTTCATCCGCACCGCCTACGCGAAGGGGCTGCGCGAGCGGCTGGTGGTGGTGGGCCACGCGCTCAAGAACGCGCTGATCCCGGTGGTGACGATCGTGGGGGCGGACCTGACCGTGCTGATCGGCGGCGCGGTGATCATCGAATCGATCTTCGCCCTGCCGGGCACCGGGCGGCTGATGGTGGACGCGCTGAAGGTGCGCGACTACGCACTGGTGTCGGGCGTGAACCTGGTGTTCGCGGTGGCGGTGGTCGGCGCCAACCTGCTGGTCGACCTGTCGTACGCGTTTCTGGACCCGCGCGTGCGCTACCGGTGAACGTGCGCTCCGGGACGCAGGAGCGCGGCGCGGCGCGCGCCTTGCTGCGCCGCTTCATCCGCGAGAAGCGGCTGGGCGCGGTGGGCGCGGTCATCGTGCTGCTGCTGCTGGTGTGCGGCATCTTCGCCGACCTGCTCGCCCCCTACGGTATGGACGAGAAGAGCCTGCCCGACCGATTCGCGGCCCCGTCGGCGCAGCACCTGCTCGGCGCCGACCAGGTGGGCCGCGACATTCTCAGCCGCCTGATCTACGGGGCGCGCATCTCGATGCTGGTCGGCCTGGCGGCCACCACCGTCACCGTAACGGTGGCGGCGCTGGTCGGGGTGCCGTCCGGCTACTTCGGCGGCCGCTTCGACGTGATCACGCAACGGTTCGTGGACGCCTGGATGTCGTTTCCCGAGCTCCTGGTGCTGCTGACCGTGATGAGCATGGTGGGCCGCGGGCAACTGCAGATCATCCTGGTCATCGGCATCTTCACCGGCATCCGCTGGACCCGCGTGGTACGCGGCGCGGTGATCGGCATCAAGGAGAACGACTACTTCGAGGCGGCGCGGGCGGTCGGCCAGCCCCACCTGGGCATCATCGTGCGCCACGTCCTGCCCAACATCCTGGGCCCGCTGATCGTGATCTACAGCGTCAGCCTGGGCTGGGCAATCCTGGCCGAGGCGAGCCTCAGCTTTCTCGGCTTCGGCCTGCCCCTGGACGTGCCGAGCTGGGGCGGCATGCTCAGCGGCGAAGGCCGCCGCTACCTGGAACGCAAGCCGGCGCTGGCGATGTGGCCGGGCGTCTGCCTGACCGTGGTGATCTACGGCATCAACATGCTCGGCGACGCCCTGCGCGACCTGCTCGACCCCCGCCTCGCCGGCCCCGCCCGCGGTGGTGGCCGCGGTGGACCGGACGTTGGGTGAACGGGTGCGCGACTTGGAGCGCGACGTTGCCGAGCTGAAGCGATAGCGATTCCCGTGCAGTGGGCGCGATCCGCGAAGCCTGCGTAGCAGCCCGAGGTGCAGCCCGGAGCGGCTCGACAGTAGCCGGCGCTTTGCTCACCGTGATACCTACGGGCGGGTCGTTCGCCGGGTGTCGCGGTAGTGCTTGCTCGGCGGCTGCAGGATCTGGCGCTGGCGTTCGGTCACGGCGAGCCCGTCGGCTGCCGGGTAGTTGTGGCTCCAGGCGCCGCCGCGGTGGTGGTACTTGTAGAACAGGGTGCGGCGCTCGTGGGCGCCGGACCACGGCAGCGGGCCGTGGGTGAGTGCCTCGGTAAACAGGACGGCGGTACCGGCCGGGCCGGTGATGCGCTCCACGAACGGCTGCCGGCCGGTCAGGTCGCGCAGGTCGCGCCACTCGGCCGGGAACGGGTAGTTGCTCTTGTGGCTGCCGGGCACGCACGCGAAGCCGCCGTCCTCCGGCCCCACGTCCGCCAGGTTGTAGGCCACCACGAACAACCCGCTGTACATGCGGCCATTGCGGAAGTCGTAGAAGTTCACCCGGTCGAACGGCGTGCCGCCGCCGTGCAGGGTGGCGCCGATCGGGCTCAGGCCGCTGCGGATCATGTCCAGGTAGACGTGATCGACGCGGAACCCGTCGCCCAGTATCTCGGTCAGGTGCGGCATCACCGGCGGGTTGTCGAGCAGGTCCACGAACGGCTGCCCCCAGGTCAACGGATTCATGAACCGGTGGGTGGCCTCATCCGGCCCCATCCCGCGCGCGACATGTTCATCGAGCGCGGCGTTCAGACTCGCGACCTGGCCGGCGGTCAGCGCATCCGGAACCACCAGGTAGCCCTGCAGATCGAACAGGTACCGCTCTTGATCGGTCATCCGTCACGCTCCTCCATGCATTGCGCCGCACGTCACCAGGGCCACCCGACGCGTGCCGTCCGCAGAGGCGCGGCTCGCACTCCACTCGACCATCCTGCACACCCGCGTGTCAAGCACTCGGGCGCTGTCAATTATTGTAGTATATTGCATTGTTGTCATCGGATAATCGACATTACATTGAACGTCTGAAGCTTGTTCGGACGATCCGGCAGAATCTTGCCGAGGCCCCGATCGTTGCGTTGCTTGGAGCCCGGCAGGTCGGCAAGACGACACTCGCCCGGCAGGTCGCCGGCGGCTGGCCGGGCGGATCGGTGGTATTCGACCTGGAACGTGCTGCGGTGCGGGAGGCGCTGTCGAGTACTCCCGAGCGGTTGCTGGGCGGCCGCGAGGGCCTCGTGGTGATCGACGAAGTGCAGCGCCTGCCAACCCTGTTCGAAACGCTGCGCCCGATCGCCGACGACCCGGCACGGAAGGCGGTCTTCCTCCTGCTCGGCAGTGCGTCCTGGGACCTGGTTCGCGGGATCTCCGAGACCCTCGCGGGCCGGATCCTGTTCGTGGACGTGGGCGGATTCTCCCTGGCCGAAGTGGGGCCGGCAGGTCAGGACCGGCTCTGGATGCGCGGCGGATTTCCGCGCGCCTGGCTGGCTCCGTCGGCGCCGGCGTGGACCCGGTGGATGCGATCCTTCACGCGCACGTTCCTGGAGCGCGACATTCCCGGCCTGGGCTCGAGGGTGGCTCCCGAAGCACTCGGTCGCTTCTGGCGGATGCTCGCGCACCGGCACGGCCAGCTCTGGAACGCCAGCGAACTCGCCCGGTCGATGGCCATGAGCGTGACCTCCGTAAACCACTACCGGGACCTGCTCGCCGGCACTTTCATGATCCGCGTGCTGCCGCCGTGGTTCGAGAACGTCGGCAAACGCCTGGTCAAGTCGCCGCGGGTCTTCCTGCGCGACAGCGGCATCGTGCACTCGCTGCTCGGCATCGACGATCCCGAACAGTTGCCGATGCACCCGGTCTACGGTGCAAGTTGGGAGGGGTTCGCGGTGGAACAGACGCTCCTTGCCCACGGCGGGCACGAGGCGTATTTCTACCGCACCCAGCGCGGTGCGGAGCTCGACCTGATGCTGCTGCGCGGCGGCAAGCGGTTCGGATTCGAGTTCAAGTGTTCCGACGCACCCCGGACGACCCGTTCGATGCACCTGGTATCCGACGACCTCGGGCTCGCCCACCTCTGGGTGATCTATCCCGGTGACCTGGAGTACCCCCTCGGCAACCGAATCACCGCCCTCCCCCTCAAGCAGATCCCCGATCTCCGACTGTAGCGTTCCAAAGGAGGTTGGTGGCGCCGCAGCACCTCCTCGCCTGTCACCACCGCGGCTGACTGCCGCTCGACGCGCCCTGCTACTGGATGCTCACACACCGGCAGGCGCGGCCGGCCGGCGTTGACCGCGTTGACCCGCGTTGACCACTCCCACTTGCTCCGCGTCGCGGAGATGCAGAGGGCATCTGCAGATGCGACGCATCCCGCACACGGCGCGGCGCTGCGATTCATGACCAGAAAGCACTATCGGCACGTATACAGTCCCCGCCCCGATCACTACTATATGTCACCGGATCCTGGAGAGACCGTCTACCGATCGTTAGTTGAGGTATGCGGGAAGGAGAACGTGAAACATCATGTCAACTATGATGTCGGCGGACTACCTGACTTTCCGGTTGAACTGGACGAAGAAGTGGTGGTTTCAGCTTCGTCAGTGTCGGATGTGCTGCAACAAAATATGCCGCTAAGTTTCGATTCCGTTTTCGTGGCGCCAGAGGTGGCCAGTCACGCACGTGGTTATCTGAAAGTCAACACACGAAGGATACTTGAAGGAAGTTCATCATGAATCATGAGAAGGCGTTAGATTCAACTCGCAATGCAGCAGTTATCGGCGTCTTGGTTGCGGAGTTGAGGAAGGCGGATAACTGGTGTGGCGAGACCCATGTTCAGAAGGCCGTGTACTTCCTGCAGACTGCTTGTCGGGTACCGATGGGCTATTCGTTCGTACTCTACAAGCATGGACCTTATTCGTTCGACCTTAGGGTGGATACAGCAAGGCTATTGGGACGCCGCATGTTGAAGCAGGAGCCGTCAACCCCACCCTACGGGCCTCGACTGAAAGCCACCACGATCATGACAAAGCATGTGGAACGCCACCGTGAAGCGATCTTTCACCACCTGGAGGAGGTCACACGTGTAGTCCAGTTTGTTGGTAGGCGGGGAGTTGGCGAACTGGAGAGGCTGTCAACGGCGCTCTACGTCACCATCCAACAAGACAAACATTCGATGGAATCCCGAGCGGAACGTTTACATCACCTGAAGCCGCATGTCTCGGTAGAATCCGCGACCGCGGCAGTCAGGGAACTTGACGCATCGTCCATCTTCAAGAGCCCGTACTCTGGTGCCTCTGGATAGATCCGAAGTGTAGGGAGCACCCCACCGGCGTGCGGCCGGCGCAGTAGTAGTTGTTGGTGAGCCGATTACGCCACCGACCAGTATCGAAGAGATCGATACGCCCCATGGGTATACTCTGGTGTCCGTCCCCTTGATCCGCCTGTCGGGCCGTAGCGTGCAAGCGAATCTCACGCTCGACGAAGGCGTTGCAGCGTTCATCGACGGCGGAGCGCGACGCCGGAAGATGACACGGACCGCCTACATCGAATGGATGGCTCGGCGAATCGCCCAGGCCGGCGGATAACTGGATCAGGTTCTCCCCAAAGCAATACTGACCGCGGCTGCCCACGTGTCGTGGCTTCCCAAGCTGCTGGAGAAAGGTGGCGTGGTGGAGCAGCTCGATGCCGTCTTCGGTGATGCGGTCGTGGGGGTCCAGGGAGACGACGATGCGGCGGCCGGTCTCCGGGTGATCGGCATTCAGCTCGCGCAGCCCCTTGGCGTGATCGGCGCGCACCCGGCTGACCGCCTGTCTACGCTGAAGACTCGGCCGGCTCGGTGGTGATGAACCACGCTCTTCCAGAATCCGGGGCAGATGTCGAACGAGTAGTACAGATTCTTCGCCGTGATGAAGACGTCCGAATCTACGATGTACGTCAGATCCACCCTCACGGGAGACTCACGCCCAGTCGACGGGCGTACTTCTGAAACGTTCCTCCGCGCAGCCCTGTCAGGTCATAGGCTTCCTTGAAACCGATACGGCCCTCCATCGCCGCACGCAGCACCTGCGTCGCAAACAGTTCGCCTATACGCGTGTTCTGGTTGTTGTAGAAGTCGCCGCCTCCACTCGGTTCGGCGCCACTCTCCTTGCGGTTCGGACTGACGTAGCGCTCGTAGAACTCGGCAAAGGTGTTGCGCTCAACCAGATGCAGGTCGAGAGCACGGCGGGCGGCAACCACGGGGCTTACCTTGAACCTTCGGGCGAGAGCATCGAAGGGCTTGCCCTGGCGTCTGACTTCTGCCCAACGCGCTCTAACCTCCTGTGCTGGCGCAAGGAACTCCGCCGCCGCTCGGTTGCACCAGTCCTCCACGTTCGTGCCGCGGGGGAGCAGACCATCAAAGCCGGAGACGCCTTCCGAGCCGAGCCATACGTGCGCCAACTCGTGAGCAAGCGTGAACATCTGTGCCGACTTCGCGTCGGCACCGTTCACGAAGATCAGCGGCGCATGGGAATCGGTAAGCGCGAAGCCGCGGAATTCCTCTACGCTCAGCCGGCGCGAGGTGTTGTTGCCCACGACCCCATTTATCACAGCCATCACGCCGAGTTGCTCGATCGTGCGGCGCAACTCGCTCACTGCGACCTGCCAAGTGGCCACTTCCACGCCCCATCCTTCGCCGAGACCGAGCGTCCGTCGCATCTCGCGACCCACAACTTCCGGCTCATCGGCAAGCCGGGCACTTGCCACGAACGTCAGCGGGGCCACGTCGTTCTCGACGAGGGTTTCCCGTAGCCACTCCTGCCGACGTTGCATCGTGTAGAGCGTGTCGAGCAAATCGGGGCTCGGCGTGCCTCGCGTCGTGCCCGCCACGGTGCGATAGTCAGGCACTGGAAGGCGTTCGGCCGGGGGCTCGGGGAGGAAAAGGTAGCCGAACGGCGTATGAGTGAGTTTGGCAAGCTTCTCCAGCTGCTTCAGCGTTGGTTGTCCCTCGCGCCGGACCCAGGCCGGGAGTTGTGGCATGCGCTTGGCAAGGCGCGCAACGTCGAAGCCGGCACGTTCACAGGCCCAGCGAAGCATCTCCGGCGACACGGGGACGCGCGTCATGCCCGTCTCCCCGCGGCACCAACCCGACTGGACCGGACGTGGAACACACCGCCACAGTCCTTGCCCGATTCTTCGACGATCACGGTCATTCCGGCGGACCTCGGAATCCTATCAATGATCGGCTGCTTGCGCCTGCCCGCGGCCCGAACTTCAGAACAGCGCGCCTTCCCAGAGCTGCTGGAGGAAGGTGGCGTGGTAGAGCAGGTCGATGCCGTCTTCGGTGGTGCGGTCGTGGGGGTCCAGGGACACGACGATGCGGCGGCCGGTCTCCGGGTGATCGGCCTTCAACTCGCGCAGCCCCTTGGCGTGATCGGCGCGCACCCGGCTCACCGCCTTCGCCTCCACCGCGCAATCGATGTGGTTGACCACGAAGTCGACTTCGATGCCCGAACTGAGCCGCCAGTAGAAGAAGTCGGCGTAGCGCGCCCGGTACGAGTTGTAGCAGCACAGCTCGTGGAACACCCAGTTCTCGAATGCCTTGCCAAACAGCTCGCCGCCCGGCTGCAGCGCCCCGCGCCGGGCCAGGAAGTTCACCACCCCCACGTCCCCGAAGTAGAACTTCGGCGCCGCCACCACCCGCCGCTTCGGCCGCCTGCGGTACGCGGGCAGGAACCGACCCAGGAGCGTGTCCTCCAGGATCTCGAAGTAGCCCCGCACCGTCTGGCTGGAGGTGCCGGTGTCGCGCGCGATGGTCGTGTAGTTCACCACGTCACCGTCGGAGAGGGCGGCGAGCGCGAGGAAGTCCGCGTAGGCGGGCAGGCGCCGCACCAGACCCTCCGCAGCGATCTCCTCCTTCAGGTACTGGGAGACGTATGCGTCGAGCAGCGGCAGCGGGCGCTCGGCGTCGTATATGGGCGGCAGGTATCCGTGGTTCAGCAGTCGGACCAGGTCGACTCCCGGTCCGATCTCCATCGCCGACAGCCCATGCAGCTCGCGCCGCTCGCCGCGCCCGCCGAGGAGGTTTGCCTGCCCGCGCCGCACCTTGCGCGCGCTCGATCCACACAACGCGAAGTGCACGCCGCGCCGCTCCATGAGCCAGTGCACCACATCGAGCAGCTCCGGCACCTTCTGGACCTCGTCGATTACGATGAATCCGGCACCATGCCGGTGCTGCTCCTCGATCAGCAGTTCCGGAGTCTGCAGATAGCGCCGGTAGGTCGCCGGCAACAGCAGGTCGACCCACGGCACGCCGGGAAACTCGGCTCGGAGCAACGTGCTCTTGCCCGATTGCCGCGGCCCCCAAAGGAAGAACGTCCCCTGTGGATCCCCACGCAACCCGAGCAATCTCGTGTACTCTCCCATGATAACTTGAATATTACATGAAAATCGAAAGTTCCGCTACGCACGCATGCACGAACAACCGCTGACGACACGATTCGGCGGCGGTTCCGGGGAGCCCCTGCACGCGCGGCCTCCGGTGGATGGGTGCTTGCGCCGATGAGCAGGTCACCCATCAACGGCCCCTCGCGCATTTCAGCGGCCCGGCTCGGGCACTCGAGCACGGAACAGGAGCGCGGTGCCGCGCTCGCGGTGGCCGCCGACCGCGGCGGGAACGAACAACGCTTCGCCGTCGCGGCACTCTCCAACGAGCGTCCCTGTGCGTCTGCGGTCGTTCCACTGGGGCGTCGGCGCATCTCCGGCGGAGCCCTCACGACGAGATCGACGGGATTCTCGACCTCACTCTGCGCGCGATTTCGAGAGCTTGCGCGATGCCGGTGCTGCTGCGCTCCATGATTACGAGCAAGTCGACATCCGAGTCCTCGGAAGCCGTGCCGTAGGCATGAGAGCCGAATGCTCGCCGGCCCGCAGGCCGCCGACCTGGCCGCGCCCTGAGCGACGGCTACGTCAACGTCCCCCTCGGCCCCGGCTTCGGCGTCACCCTGGGACGAAGCCAAGATCCGCACCCACGAACTCCCCAAGCCCCACGGACGCCGGCTGTCCGGGCCCAGAAGTCCGTGCTAATATATGCACGCGGCGATGGTTGAAACCAGGACCAGCGACGTCAGGCGTCGATTGCTGAGGGATGAGTGGTACCTCGATCGCCACGGAGCCAACCACGACATCTATCGGCATCCGACGATCAAGGGCATTATCACGTTGCCCCGCCACAAGCAACTCTCGGTCGGGGTCGCGCGGTCGATTGCCAAGCAAGCTGGCTGGTCGTAGGGCCGGCCCATGGAGGATGTGCGCGTGACCAGATATCCAGCCTGGATCGACGGAGAGCGAGGCTCCTATGGCGTCTCGTTTCCTGATCTCCCCGGCATCGTCGCCATGGGCACGACGGTGGACGAGGCATTGCTGCATGCCGAGGAATCACTACGCGACTACGTGATCGAGACCGAGAGAGACGGTGAGCCGATCACGCCACCGACCAGTATCGAAGAGATCGAAACGCCCACCGGTTATACCCTGGTCTCCGTCCCCTTGATCCGCCTGTCGGGCCGTAGCGTGCGTGCGAATCTCACGCTCGACGAGGGCGTTGCAGCGTTCATCGACGGCGAAGCGCGACGCCGGAAGATGACACGGACCGCCTACATCGAATGGATGGCTCGGCGCATCGCCCAGGCCGGCGGATAACCGGATCAGACTCTCCCAAGCACGACTGACCGCGGCTGCCCACATGGAGTGGCTCAGAACAGCGCGCCTTGCCAGAGCTGCTCCAGGAAGGTGGTGTGGTGGAGCAGCTCGATGCCGTCCTCCGTGGTGCGGTCGTGGGGGTCCAGGGACACCACGATGCGGCGGCCGGTCTCGGGATGATCGGCCTTCAGCTCGCGCAGCCCCTTGGCGTGATCGGCGCGCACCCGGCTGACCGCCTTTGTCTCCACCGCGCACTCGATGTGGTTGACCACGAAATCCACTTCGATGCCCGAACTGAGCCGCCAGTAGAACAAGTCGGCGTAGCGCGCCCGGTACGAGTTGTAGCAGCACAGCTCGTGGAACACCCAGTTCTCGAATGCCTTGCCGAACAGCTCGCCGCCCGGCTGCAGCGCCCCGCGTCTGGCCAGGAAATTCACCACTCCCACGTCGGAGCAACGTGCTCTTGCCCGATTGTCGCGGCCCCCAAAGGAAGAACGTCGGCGTCGGTCCCGGGGAGATTCTGCACGCGCGCGGGCTCTGCTGGGTCGGTGCTTGCGCCGATGTGCGGGTCACCCATCAACGGCCCGTCGCGCATTTCAGCGACCCGGCTCGGGCACTTGAGCACGGAACAGAAGCGCGGTGCCGCGCACGCGGTAGCCGCCGACCGCGGCGGGAACGAACAGCGCTTCGCCGCCGCGGCACTCCAACGAGCGTCCTTGCGCGTCTGTGACGGTCGCTTCGCCATGGAGGAAAAGCAGGATCTCCGGGCCGGTTGTGTTCGGCGCGAACACGGATTCGCGCTGCAGGCGGTCGAGCGCCACCGACGAGAGCGCGAACTCCGCCGCCGGAGTCGGGTAGCGCCGCTCGCCGTTGGCGTCCGCCGCCGGGTTCAACACGCCAGCCTCCTGAGGTTCGAAGCGGGCCACGTGCAACAGCTCCGGAACGTCGACGTGCTTCACCGTCAGGCCCCCGCGCAGCACGTTGTCGGAGTTGGCCTGCAACTCCACCGCCGTTCCGCTCAGCGCGGCGTGCAGCGTGCCGGCTCCGGTGAAGGTTCCCTCGCCCGGTGCCAAGCGCACCACGTTCAGCAGATACGGACTGAGCACGCCGGCGTCACCGGGGTAACTTGCGGCCAGCCGTTCCACCCAGCGAGCCGCAGCTTCGGCGCCGGTTTCGAGACCGCCGCCGCGGAGTTGGCTGGCGGCGTGCTCCGCGGTGTGGGACACCAGGTCGGCACGTTGCCGGTCATTCAACTGCAGCGCCGTCGCCAACAGTGAGCCCAGCGCTCGCGCCGTCGGGCGCTCGCGCAGCGCGGCGGTCGCCGCTCGCAGGTCCGGCACGTCGACAGACTCCAGGTGCCGGACCAGCTCGGCGTAGGGCCGAAAGCCGCTCATCATCCAATACGGTTCCAGCGCCACCGCCAGTTCCGGCTTGTGGTTGCGGTCACGGTAGTTGCGGTTCGGCGCGTCGGGCGGGATGGCGGCCGCCTGCTCGCGCGCGAACCCCTCCGCCGCCTGCGCCAGCGAGGGATGCGCCTGGATCGACAGCGGCTCCGCAACGGCGAGTATCTTGAGCAGAAACGGCAGCTCCGTTCCGAACCGCTGCACGGCCGGCCCGAGGGTCTCGGCGGGGCGCTCGGCCACCAGCCGGTCCAGCTTGATGCGGCCACCGGCAACCGTAACGGCCGACGGTGCCTGCGGATGCGCCCCGATCCACAGTTCCGCCTCCGGTTCATCAGCCGGTGGCCTTCCCTGCAGCCTGGCAAGCGCCGTCTTCGAGCCCCACGCATAGTGCTGGATCGGGTTGTCCAACTTCAGCAGACCGAGCATCCGGCCTACGGCCCCTCCTCGCTGACGGCGGCAGCGTCTCGCCGGCCGCGGGGCGGGGCGCGGAACACCTGCCTAGTGTGCCACGCGACGTACCGGCCGGCAGGCTCGCGGGTCCCCTCCTGCGGTGGCCGTATAGGGCGGTCGTGGTAATCCAGGAGCCAGCGCACCGCCGGGCTCATGCCATGCACCTCGCGCGAGACCAGCAACCGCCAGCCTGAACCGCGTTCGTCCTCCGCCAGACCGATTGCTCCGCGGTCGAACGCGCCATGATGGAACGTACACAACGCCAGTCCGTTGGCAACCTGATCGGGACCGCCGTGGGAGTGCCACTGGATGTGAGCGGCTTCGAGACCGAGCAAATCGTCCCTGAGACGCAGGTCGAAGTCGCACACCGCGCACCGCCGCTCGTATGCCGTCAGTACCGCCTCGCGGAAGTGCGGGTCGCGGCGCGGACGGGGAGTGACCCTCTCCTCCACCTCGGGAACTCCCCACAACCCGACCGCCTCCAGGATGTGCTGATGCATGGAGGCAGGAAAGTGCTGGTCCAGAATCCACCGAGCTTCCGCCAGCGCTCGACCAGGGTTGTCAGCCAGTTCGCGAAACAGTGGCTCGGGTAGGCCTCCGGTGACGCCTCTCTCTCGTAGCTCTTTGATGTGGAAGTCACCACCCGTCGTCCGCGTAAGCGAGGAAACCTCAGGCACTTCCCACAACTCGTTTTCCAAGTGCGAAAATGGATACACCGGACGAGGTGATCGCGGGGTGCCGAAATGCCGAAGCAGACCAACCAACTCACTCTCGATGTCGCGGAATCGCACCAACCGATCTCGCCCACGCAAGGCCCAACCCATTGCCAACAGCAAGAGCAGTGGCTTGTGAGGTGCGCGCCTGCCACCTTTCCGCCACACCTTGAGCTTGGTGAGTCTGTGGTGGAATTCATCCAAGGTCAATTTGGAACCCTCTGTCCAGGAACTATGACATAAGAGCCCGGTGAACCGGTAGTCAGCGCCGGATGAGAGTCGGTTGAGGTTGCCGAACCCTTCTGAATCGGCAGGTCTGTATCATGGGATGCGGAAGTTCCTGGCTTTGTAGAATTGGAAGTCGGAGATGCAGGGAATCTTCACTTGCCCTGCAGAGGCCTCGGCAATCAACCAGTCCCAGAACGGCCGGATGCGATCGAGCGGGTAGTAGTCCTCATGGACGCGGGTCAGCACATTCGCATCAAGCAGGTACAGCACGACTATCCCGACTGCCGCGTTGGACTTCCAGCCACCAATCCGCCCAAGAGCGGCTCTACGCCGCTGGGCTTCACGCCAAGGATCAGGGCGGCCTTGGTGTGGGTCAGTTCGTTGGACCTCAGGGCGCGGCCGACGAGTTTGATCAGTGGTCGACCGAGACGATGCTTTCGGAGCGTGTAATAGGTGGGACCGGTTCCCGCGGATTCCTGGCGTAGTTCGCGGCGACGGGGTCGTGCAGCCTGCCACCGTGCGGCGTATGCGGCCGCAAGTCGTCGGTAGACCTCGGCGTCAAGCGCGCCGGTACGCCAGTAGCGGTACGCCACCATCGCTTCGCTCACGTTGCGGGCAGCGGCGACTTCGCTGATCTGGTCCGCGGCGGCGTCCACGGTGTGTCCTTGGCGAAGTCTGGGAAGGGAGTTGTGCGGAAGAAGCACTTCGCTGGCGACGTCGTTGCAGAATCGCTCCACGCGCGCTCGGTGGGTGCGTGGCGGGACTGCAGTAGGAGCGGCACTCACACCGGTAGATCCGGTATACACGTGGACGAATTCGTGGATGAGCGTAAACGACTGGGCCGCGGTTGCATCCTGGTCATTGATGATGATGAATGGCGCAATCTGATCGGCAACTGCAAATCCTCGAAACACCCGTTCATCGAGATTGGTATGGTGGGAACCAAGATTCCCCACCAGCAGCACGAAGACACCAAGCGCTTCGACCCGTTCTCTGAGAGTAGCGAATTGCACGGCTGAAGAGGCAACACGCGCATGACGCGTTTCGTCGAGGTGGAGAGCGACGCGAATCGTTGCAGCCGCGTCCTCTATCGGCTCGGTGATGGGCATCGATCCAACGAAGGAGAGGCTCTCGGCGTCATCGTCATCTTCGAGGATGGACCTGACCAGGTCCTGACGCACGCGCGTAGCGCGGAGAAGCGCGTCGAGCAGGGGTTCGCTCTTGTCGGTCGCTCCGCCGACGGACCGGAAGTCCTCGCCGCGGATGCCCGGAACGGGAGGTGCGGTGCGATAGAACGCCGTCAGAGGGCGCCGGTACGTCGCCGCGATCTTGAGCAACTGGTTCCGCGTCGGTTTCGCCTCGCCCCGTTCGAGAGCTTCCAGTCGCGCCGCCGAAGCGCGCCTGGCCCTTGATGTGAAGCCAAGTCGCAGCGCGGCTTCGTCGAGCGACATCCCGGCAGTCTCGCGTGCCCAATTCAAGATAGATGGGTTGATGTTCTCAGCGCGCGGAGTCATGTCTCTCTGCAGTCAGCATCAGCGTCCTTGCAGCCCTGTCCCCATTATATTGCCGTTGCCCGCTACTGGGCACAACTCGGCGCGCGATCACGTAGTCGGCGGCCTCCAGGATTCAACGCCCTTGCATTGGTACTACAAATGTAGTTATAGTTGGATAGGGACAAATGTTCGAGTGGGATCCCGTCAAGAACCAATCCAACATAGAGAAGCACGGGGTTTCCTTCGAGACTGCCAAACGCATCTTCGATGGCCCCGTAGCATCTGGGGTCGACACTCGAGAGGACTACGGTGAGGAACGCTTTATCGGCATCGGCCGGGCCGCGAACGCTGTTCTTGTCGTCGTCTATACCTATCGGGGAGAGAACACTCGATTGATCTCCGCCCGGCCGGCAACCCGTACGGAACGGGGGAAGTACAGTGACCAGATACAATAAACCGCTCACACCCGACCAGATTGCCGCCATCCAGGACAAGGATATCGACCTCAGCGATATCCCGGAGCTCGACGATGACTTCTGGCAGGAGGCCGAGGTGAAGTTCCCTGATCTCACCGAGCAGGTCACCTTACGCGTGAAGGGCTCGGTGCTGGCCCACTTCAAAGCCTCGGGGAAGGGCTATCAGACCCGAATCAATCAGGTGCTCGAAGGCTACGTGCAGGAAAGCAAGCGACGCGCAAGGCGACAGGCCCGGCAGGACCCGGCGGTCAAGGCGATTGCAGAGTTTCAGAAGTTCTGGAAGGAGAGTGCCGCTGCGCAGATAGAGCGTGCCGCGGCCGGAGAGATGCAGAAGTTCTTGAAGGAGAATGGCGTGGCCACGATAGAGAGTGCCGTAGCCGCGGTGGCCGGGGAAATGCAGAGGCTCTTGAAGGAGGGCTTCGTGGCCACGATGGCCGCAGAGATGCAGAAGCTCCTGAAGGAAAGCGACGCGGCCACGATGGAACGTTCCGCCGCCGAGGAGATGCAGAGGAACCGACATCGATGACGCGGACACGCAGCCACGGACCGATTATTGCGGTGTTGTAGACGCCGAGCGTAGGTCAGAAGCTCGCCGGACCGGCGGTCGCCCGGTGTCTACAAGCCCCGCCCGGCCACCAGGGCACGGTCGAACCGGTAGTCAGTGGTGTGCGGGGGCGGGTATCGTAGCGGCATGGTTCGGTTTGGGATCATTGGGACCGGCGGGGTGGCCGGGGGCGGGGCGCGGGATCTTGGCGAGAACCCGGAGGCGGAGCTGATCGCGGTGGCCGATCCCAGCGGCGAGCGGCGAGCGGCGTTCGGGAAGCGGTTCGGGGTGCCGCACGTGCTCGAGAGCGCCGACCAGTTGCTGGACCTGGACGCGGTGGACGCGGTGTACATCGCGGTGCCCAACTACCTGCACGTGCCGCTGGCAGCGCAGGCGCTGAACGCCGGCAAGCACGTGATTCTGGAGAAGCCGCTGGCCCTGAGCCGGGCCGACGCGGAGCCGCTGGTGGAGGCCGCGCGCGGGGCCGGTACCCACTTCATGCTGGGCATGAACCAGCGCTTCACGCCGCACGTGCAGCGCGCCCGCGGGCTGGTGGCGCAGGGACGCATCGGACGCGCCTACCACTGCAAGACCTACTGGCGCCGGCGGGCGGGCATCCCCGGCATCGGGAGCTGGTTCACCCGCAAGGAGATGTCCGGCGGCGGCGGGCTGCTGGACATCGGCGTGCACATGCTCGACAACGCCCTCTACATCCTGGACAACTT
The DNA here is from genome assembly GCA_965208575.1 of Spirochaetia bacterium. Lineage (GTDB taxonomy): Bacteria > Spirochaetota > Spirochaetia > SZUA-6 > Bin103 > Bin103. The sequence goes on from CBDBOV010000006.1 coordinate 1,314,884, forward strand.
CGCCGTGCACTCGGTGTCCGGCGCCACCTACCGCGAGTTCGGCCCGAACGGCACCGGCGAGGGCGGCTATGGGCTGTCGGAGCGCACCGATGCGGCGTTCGACGTGGACGACTTCGCCACCGCCCTGATCAAGCTCGCCGGCGGCGCCACCGTGCTGATCGACGCGGTGTGGGCGATGCACAACGGGCGCAGGAGCGAGATGAACATCGAGCTGTACGGCTCGGAGGGCGCCATCGACACCTACGGCGACAAACTGTTCCGCCAGCAGGGCAGCGAGTACCACGCCATCGAAGGCCCCGACGCCGGCCCGCTGCCCTACCCGCACACCAGCCGCTTCCACCACTTCGTGAACGTGATCCTCGGCCGCGAGCAGCCGTGCGTGACCCTGGAGCAGGCACTCGCCGTGCAGCGCGTGATCGACGCCATCTACGCCTCCGCGGCGAACGGGAAGGAAGTGCTCCTGAGCGGGGACGCTGCAAGCGGGACGCCGGCAGGCGAACCGGCACGCAAATAGGAGGGGACGGCACCATGCGGATTTTCTTTGTCGACGACACCGACATCGGCCTGAACGACGACATCGACTTCTCCGGGCTGCAGGCGCTCGGCGAGTACCGGAGCCTGCCCAACGGCACCGAGGCCGAGATTATCGCGCACGGAGAGGGCACCGAGATCATCGCCGTCAACAAGGCGCAGATCACGGCGCCGATCTTCGAAGCGCTGACCACGCTGCGGCTGGTGGCCGTGACCGCCACCGGTTACAACAACGTCGACCTGGAGGCGGCGCGCGCCGCCGGGGTCACGGTGAGCAACGTGGCCGGGTACGCCGGCGACACCGTGCCGCAGCACGCCTTCGCGCTGATCCTGAACCTGGCCACCAAGGCGTACAAGTACGCCGCCGACGTGGAGCGCGGAGACTGGCAGCGCAGCTCCTCGTTCACGCTGCTGCGCTACCCCGCCTTCGAGCTGAAGGGGCTGACCATCGGCATCGTCGGCTTCGGGGTGATCGGTCGCGGCGTGGCGCGCATCGCCGAGGGGTTCGGCATGCGGGTGCTCGCCAACGACGCCTTCCCGATCAAGGACAGCGCCTACCGCAACACGCCGCTCGACGAGTTGCTCGCGGCATCCGACTTCGTGACCATCCACAGCCCGCTGACCGAGGAGACGCGCAACCTGATCGACGCCGCGGCGCTGGCGAAGATGAAACCCACCGCGTACGTGATCAACACCGCGCGCGGCGGCATCGTGGACGAGGCCGCGCTGGCCGCGGCGCTGCATGGGGGCCGCCTCGCCGGGGCCGGCTTCGACGTGCTCACCGAGGAGCCGCCGACCGCCGGCAACCCGCTGCTCGATGCCCCCAACATCATCCTCACCCCGCACAGCGCCTGGTCCACCCGCGAGGCGCGGCAGGCCCTGATCGACCAGACCACCATCAACATCCGCTCCTTCATCGCCGGCACCCCCCGCAACGTCGTGTCGTAGCGTCTGCGTCCATAGGGGTCGAAGGCTATCACATCGGTGAAGCAGGCCGCCGCCCACGCGAAACTCTCGTTTCCAACCGCTTCAAGCGCACTGGGGATCCTCGAACGGGCCGGGATCGCGCGGGAGCTCACTGGCAGAAAGCGCAACCGCCTCTTCGCCTATCTATGACAGCTACGTGAACATCATCAGCGAGGACACCTGACCGTATCGATCCGGCGGGCGCGTGGCCCGGCAGCCGCAGTGTGCTACCCGATACCAAGGGTGGACGCGGCGGCGGGGGTGTCGATGTCGAACTCTCCCGCGGGGAAGGCGACCGTCACCAAGTCGTCGCAGTAGCATGTGAACAGGGCGCGGGCGCCACGGTCCCCGGTAAGGCGGGTCAGCTCCGGGAAATAGCGGCGGGCAAACAGGGCCGGGACGCCGAGGGCGCCGCTGGCGTAGCGGCTGGCCACCAGCGCGGCACCCGCGCTCCGGTAGGCGGCGGCGATTTCGGCCAGGATCGCTTGTGACAGGAGCGGTTGATCAGTGACCAGCACCAACGCCGCCCCGGGCGTGGAACGGGTGACCGCCACGGAGGTCTGCTCGGGGTCGGCGGTGCGGCAGGTCTCGGTGCCGGCATCGGGCTCGCGGACGGTGGGTAGGCTGGCGATGCCGCGGGCCAGGGAGCTGCCCATTCCTGTATGCCAGTCGGCGTTGATCACGGTGGTCACACGGCTGGCCAGGTCCTCCAGCGCCTCGCCGACCGCAGGCGCACTGCAGCCGAGCACCACGTGGACCGGATCGAGGCCGGCCGCCAAGGCCAGGCGCACGGTGCGGTGCAGCAGGGTCTCGCCGCGGTAGCGCAGCAACTGCTTGGGAGTGCCGAGGCGGCTCGAAGAGCCGGCGGCCAGGACCACGCCTGCAACGCCGCCGCCGCTGACCGGCGCCGCGTCGTTCATGCGCCGCCGGTTACGGCGCTCGGTTTGGCGGTGTGGATCGGGGCGGCGCGGGCGCGCAGCGGGGTGCCGGCGCGGCCGGCGAGGGCGGTGCGGATCTCGGCCAGGATGGACAGCGCGATCTCCGGCGGCGAGTCGGCGCCGATGTCGAGGCCGGCGGGGCCGTACAGCAGTTCGCCGGCGGGTGCGCGGTCGCCGAGTTCCTCCACCAGGCGCTGCAGGCGGCGGCGCGGGCCGAGCACGCCGATGTAGCGCACGTCGCGGGCGCCGAGCTGCTCCAGGTACTGCAGGTCGGTGGGGTAGCTGTGGGTCATCAGCACCACCACCTCGCCGTGGCGCGCCGGCACGGTGGCGGTGAACTCTTCGCGCGCTGCGGTACGTACCTGCACGGCGGCGGGAAAGCGCTCGGGACGGGCGAAGGCGGCGCGGTGGTCGAACACGATCGGCGCCCAGCCGAGCGCACCGGCCAGCGCCACCAGCGGCTCGGCGTCGGGACCGGCGCCGCACACGGTCAGTGGCAGCGGCGGCTCGATCACTTCCAGCAGCACGCGCACCGGCGCGCCGTCTATCTCGTAGCGGGCGGATCGCGAACTTCCCGCCTCCATCAACCGCATCAGGTCGTTGCTCACCGCGGCGCACAACTCGGAACGCCAGTGGCCGTAGGGGGTGCCTTCCGAAGCCGCAGTCATGGCGAGCCGCGCGCCTACCTCCGCCTCATGCCCGGACTCGTAAACGGTCGCCAGGACGCTGCGATGGCCGCGCGCGCGGGCCGCGGCGATGCTCGGCAGGTAGCGGCTGTCGGCGACCGCGTCCGCGGGGGCCACGCGCTCCAGCAGTACGTCGACCACGCCGTTGCAGCCCAGTCCCAGGCCGAGCAGGGCATCCTCGGGAGCGGTCGAGTCGTAGCGCACGGTGCGCGAACGGCCGTCGGCCAGCACTTCGGCGGCGCGCTCCAGAAGGTCGCCCTCCAGGCAGCCGCCGCTGATCATGCCGACGGTGTCGCCGCCGGGCAACGCAAGGGCGCGCGCCCCGACGCTACGGTAGCTCGACCCCTCCACGTGCACCAGGGTGGCCAGCGCGCACACCGATCCCGCGGGCAGCGCGGACAGTGTGTCAGTGATGCTTTGCAGCTCGTCCATGTGCGGCGCGCAACGACCTCCGGCCCCCGCGCGGCGGATCAGCCGCCGGCGACCGCGGGGATGAAGTACACCTCGCTATCGGCCTGCACGCGCTCCAGGAAGGCATCCTCGAGGCGCTGGCCGATGATCTCGCCGTCGATGGCGATGGCGGTGGTGGCCTTCAGCTCGTCGACCAACCCCGGAAAGCGCTCATCGAGCACGCGCAGCACGCCGCGCACGTTGTGCGCCTCCACCTCGATGCTGCTCTCGCCGCCGGTTCGCTCCAGCAGGCGAGTGGGGATTTCGATGCGCGCCATCGTCCCGGAACCGGCCCGGCGGTCAACTCTGCGCCTGCAGCACCGTGGCGGCGTCCTGCACCGCGCGCACGATCTTGTCGTAGCCGGTGCAGCGGCACAGGTTGCCGGACAGCCAGTAGCGGATCTCGTGCTCGCTCGGGTCGGGGTTGCGCTCCAGCAGCGCCTTGGCCGCGACCACCACGCCGGGGGTGCAGATCCCGCACTGCAGGCCGGCGTGCTCCAGCAGCTTCTGCTGTACCGGGTGCAGCTTCTGGTCCTTGGCAACGCCCTCCACGGTCTCGATCTCGTGGCCGGCGGTCTCCGCCGCATACACCAGGCAGGAACAGACGATGTTGCCGTCCATCACCACGGTGCAGGCGCCGCAGTCGCCGGTGGCGCAGCCTTCCTTGGTGCCGGTGAGGCCGATCTTGTCGCGCAGCACCTCCAAGAGGCTCAAGTGCGCCTCGCACAGGAACTCGGTGGGTTCGCCGTTGATGGTGGTTTGTACGTGCATCTGGCTCATGTTTCTCTCCCTTCTCTCTCGCTGTTCGCCTAAAGCGACGCGCGCGCCCGGTCGCGGGCCGCGGCGGCCGCGCGCCTGGTCAGCACGCCGGCGACGTGGCGGCGGAACTCGGCGGTTCCGCGCCGGTCGGTGATTGGACGGGAGGCCGCGGAAGCCGCCGCCCCGGCGCGCTCCAGGTCGCCATCGTCGATGGCGGTTCCGATCAGCGCTGCCGCCGCGTCGGGAACCATGATGGCGGTCGGCGCCACCGCTCCGAGCGCCACGCGGGCGGCGCTGCAGTTGCCGGAGGCATCGAGCGTCACGCTCACCCCCGAGCCGACCACCGCGATGTCCATCTCGTTGCGCGGGATGAAGCGCAGGTAGGCGTCGCGCGAGCCGGCGCCCGGCGCCGGAATCTCGAACGACACCAGGAACTCGCCGTCGGCGAGCACGTTGCTGCCCGGTCCGGTGCAGAAGTCCTCCACCGCAACCCGGCGCTCGCCGGTCGGTCCGGCGATCCGGCACACCGCGCCCACCGCCATCAGCGCCGGCACGGTGTCGGCCGCCGGCGACGAGTGGCACAGGTTGCCGCCCAGGCTGGCGCGGCTCTGGATCTGGGACGAGCCGATCAACTCGGCCGCCTCCACCACGCCGGGATAGACCTGGCGCAGCGTCGGGTGATCGGTCAGGTCGACCGCCGGCACCGCGGCGCCAAGCACCAGGCCATCGTCCGAGAGCGCAATCTCTCGGGTCGCGGCGATGTTCTTTACGTCGACGATCAGTTCGGGGATGTTGCGGGTCAGCCTCATCTGCACCATGAGATCGGTGCCGCCCGCCAACACCCGGGCTCCGGGATTCTGGCCGAGCACCTCGGTGGCTTCACTCACGGTCATCGGGCTCGCGTATCGCGCACTCATAGCAGGGCCAGTATAACGCTCCGTGACGCAGCGCGCATACCCCGGATGCTCGACCACGCTCGACCACGATCAACGCGCCCGACCCGCTCAGCGTCGGCTGCTCCGTGGGGTGCCTTCGGCTATCGCCGGCCAGCCCAGTACGTTGGCCTTCGCTTCATGTGCATTGTGGCGAGAACGCGAATACGATCGACAAGCGTCCTATAGACGACCGCGTATGGGAACCCACGTACGAGCCGTCTTCGAATCTCACCCTGCATCAGCCGACCCGAATTGGGGAATGCGACGATTGACTCCGTGCAAGCTTCAACGGAGTCCACGAACATCATTCCCAATCCGGTACTTCTGCTCTCGTAGTAGTGGGCTGCCTCGTCGAGTTCACACACTGCCAGCGGGTGAAACGAGAGCATCCGCATCTACGTCAGTTGTCCACGCAGCTCGTTGAACACCTCCTCCGCCGGTTTGTCAGTCATGTAGGGCGCCAAGTCCCGTCTGGCGGCTTCTTCCGCCCAGATCTCGTCGTTCTGCTCAACGGTGAGCTCGTCCAGGCTCTGCAGTAGGGTGCCCGCCAACTGCGCACGCGACCGTGGGTGAAGCTTGAGCGCCTCCGTGACTATCTCGTCCAGTTGCATGGGCTCAGTGTACCGTCGCCAGCGGCACTGTGCATCATCGAATCTCCGACCGAGCGCATCCGGTGCCGTTGCAACCATCCGGTGGTGTTCGTAGGCTGCCGGCACGTGATGCGGATCTTCGCGGGACAGATCCTCCTGGCCATGACGGCCCACCGGTGCCGTGCTCCGCTCCCGGCGCCGTCCAGCCGCGCCGGGATGCCGGCGCCGTGAATCGACCGGCCGTCCGAGGCGGCTGGCGCGGCGACCTGCTTACCCTGCTGCGCGGCGTGGGGCTGGGCGTGGTCGAGCTGGTACCGGGGGTGAGCGCCGGCACCCTGGCGCTGATTCTGGGCATCTACGAACGCATGGTGGGCGCGATCGCCGCGCTGGTCGAGGTGGTGCGCGCACTGCTGCTGCCGCGGCGCGACGGCTCCGCCACCTGGCGGGCGCAGATCGCGCAGGCGTGGCGCGCGGTGCCGTGGCGCTTCGCGCTGGTGCTTGGGGCCGGCATGGGCGGTGCGCCGCTGCTGTTCAGCCACCCGGTGGGGACGGTGATCGATACGGCGCCGCACCTGGCGCTGGCATTTTTTTGCGGCGTGGTGCTGGTCGCGGTGGTGCTGCCGCTGCGTTCCGTCGGTGCCTGGCGGTTGCCCCAGGTTGCGGCGTTCCTGCTTGCCGGGGCCGCCGCGGTGGTGCTGCTCGGACTGCCGGTGCAAGGCGGCGGCGAGCCGGCCATGTGGTTCCTGGGTCTGAGCGGCGTGGTGGCGGCCGCCGTGATGGTGCTGCCCGGGGTGAGCGGCGCGTTCGTACTGCTGGTGCTCGGCCCCTACCCCTACCTGATCGGCGTGATCCGCGGCCTGACCACCGGTGACCCGCAGCTCGTGCCGCTGATCGTGTTCCAGGCCGGCGTGCTGATCGGCATGGGCGCGGTCAGCAAGGCGCTGTCGTGGCTGCTGCAACGCGCGCGCGGCATCACGCTGGCGGCGCTGAGCGGCCTCATGCTGGGCTCGCTGCGCCGCCTGTGGCCGTTCCTGGCCCGGCCCGACGCCGCCGAGGCGGATCACCTGCCGCTGCATGCCTTCCCCAAGGTGCCGCCCGCCGAACTGGCTCAGGTACCGCCCGCCGAGCTCACGGCGGTCCTGCTGGCCGCATTGGCCGGCGCCTTGCTGGCCGCCCTCGGGGTTGCCGGCGCGTTGCGGCACGCATCGGCCGCGGGCGGGCGAGCCGACTCGTAGCCCCGTGGACGGCTAATTGAGCTTTGCTCTGATGTTGCGAGAGCGTCACCGGCTCCGCGCGGCGAGTAACCGAGGCACCCTGATACCAGGCGCGGCCATCTATGTTCGCCATGCCGGACGGGTTACATTGCGGTACCCGTGACATCCATGACCGACATCCTGCGACGCTCCGGCGCCATGCCGATGATGCTGGCCGCGGCCGCTTTGATGATGAGTTGCGACGTGCCTACCGCGACTCAGAAGCTAAGCGAGCAGACCCTGGCCGAGGGCGATCCGCCGAGCGCATCGGACATTTCCGGAGGCCGAGCGCTCCGCCGCTCCGACTTGGCTGGCGACAGTTGGAAGATCGTGTTTCAAGATGGCCTATCAACCCGAGGCCTGCCGCACTGGCCGCGCGTCTGGGTCGCCGTCGCACTTGGAACGAACGGACGCTACGTCGCGCATTGCGTGGAGGGGCGCTGGTGTGACGACCGGATCGGAGGAGGGGGTAGCTGGGATGTGGTAGACCGCGAGCTAAGTATCGGGGAGTTAGGCGGACCAGGATTCGAAGGGACATTCGCGAACGGCGTGCGTATCGACGCCAAAACGGTGTGCTTCGATCTGGATGCTCAGCGTTGCGGTGCCGTTCTGCAGAAGATCAGATAGGTGTCCGGACGCGGTGACCCTTCCGGATCCCAAGCTCCTGACCGCGTACCCCATGCCGCGAGTCTGCCAACTTTAAAGATACATACGCCGACGCTCGGTTGTGGGCGACCAAGCGCAGGACTGGAACCGCAGGCAAGCATGGTCTCGGTGCCACTGCCGCAACGCGCGAGCCGGACGCCTCGGCTGCCCGGCGGCGGCGTGCACGAACGGCTCGCCGGTTTGCGCCTTGGGGAGCGGCGGGTGTAGCGTTGGGGTGCGATGCGAACCGCTCTGCTGGTGATCGACGTGCAGAACGACTTCTGCCCCGGCGGCGCCCTGGCCGTGACCGACGGCGACGCCGTGGTCGCGGCGGCGAATGCCCTGATGGCGCGCTTCGACGTGGTGGTGGCTACCCGCGACTGGCATCCTCCCGACCACTGCTCGTTCGCGTCCCGGCATCCGGGTGCCGCGCTGTACGACACCGTCGAGGTGGGCGGCGTCGCGCAGACGCTGTGGCCCGACCACTGCGTGCAGGGCAGCGACGGGGCGGCGTTGCATCCGCGCCTGGATCAGCGCGGCGTCGACCTGATTCTGCACAAGGGCATGCGCCGCGACCTGGACTCCTACTCGGCGTTTTTCGAGAACGACCGCCGTACCGCCACCGGGCTGGCCGGCTACCTGCGCGAACTGGAGGTGCGGCAGGTGACGCTGTGCGGCCTGGCCACCGACTACTGCGTGCGCTACTCGGCGCTGGACGCCGCCCGGCTCGGGTTCGAGGTGTGCGTGATCGGGGACGCGTGCCGCGGCGTGGACGTGCCCGACGGCAACATTGCGCGCTCACTCGAACAGATGCGGGGCGCGGGAATCTCCATCGAGTAGGTGTCCGACCGATTGCGATGCGCCGCGGGAGCCGGACGGTCGAACCGCAAGCGGCATTCGGCGCCGCCGCGGCGCTCACTGCCCGCGCCGCGCCGCGCCTGCCGGCGGATCACGACCGGCGGTGAGCCCGTGGGCTCGGCTGCGATGGCCTTCGATGGCGGAATGAGCACGCGTACCGGGCGCGAGGAGTTGGCGTGACCTCGGCGCTGCTTACCGATCTCTACCAGCTTACCATGGTGCAGGGCTACTTCCTGCGCCGCCGCGACCCGCTGGCGGCGTTCGAGCTGTTCTTTCGCCGCGCGCCGTTCGGCGGCAGCTACGCGTTGGCCGCCGGCCTCCAGGACGCGGTCGACGCCATCGCCGCGCTGCGCTTCACCACCGACGAGCTGGCATACCTGCGCAGCCTGGAGCTGTTCCGCGACGAGTTCCTGGCGTTCCTGGCGGAGTGGCGGTTCCGCGGCGCGCTGCACGCGGTGCCGGAGGGCACGGCGATGTTTCCCGGCGAGCCGCTGGTGCGGGTGACGGCGCGGCTGACCGAGGCGCAACTGGTCGAGAGCATGCTGCTCAACGTGATCAACTTCCAGACCCTGATCGCGACCAAGGCGGCGCGCATCGTGCAGGCGGCCGGCGGCGGTCCGGTGCTGGAGTTCGGGCTGCGCCGCGCCCAGGGCCGGGATGGGGCGCTGTCCGCCGCCCGCGCCGCCTATATCGGCGGCGTGCAGGGCACCTCCAACGTAGCGGCCGGCCAACGCTACGGCATCCCGGTGGGCGGCACCATGGCGCACTCCTGGATCCAGTCGTTCCCGAGCGAACAGGAGGCGTTCGACCGCTTCGCCGAGCTGTACCCCGAGCGGGCAGTCCTGCTCGTCGACACCTACGACACGTTGGCCAGCGGCATCCCGCATGCCATCCCGGCGCTGACCAGGTTGCGGGAGCGAGGACACGGCGGCTTCGGCGTGCGCCTCGACAGCGGCGACCTCGGACCGCTGAGCCGCGCGGTGCGGGCGCGCCTGGACGCCGCCGGACTCCGGCAGGCACGGATCGTGGCCTCCAACGACCTGGACGAGGCGCGCATCAGCGAGTTGCGCGCCGCCGGCGCCCCGATAGACATGTGGGGCGTCGGCACCCGCCTGGTCACCGCATACGACGACCCCGCCCTCGGCGGCGTCTACAAGCTGGTCGCCGTACATGACGGGGCCGGCTGGCGGCCGAGCGCGAAGCGTTCGGAGGAGGCGGGCAAGGCCACCCTGCCCGGCATCAAGCAGGTGGTGCGCTGCCGGGGGCCGGAAGGCGCAACCGAAGACCTGCTGTGCCTCGCCGACGAGGCCTCGTCCCTTGCCTCCGTGCATACCGGCGAGTTCCGCACCCCCCTGCTGGTGGAGTGCATGCGAGCCGGCCGGCGCCTCGCACCGGCCGAGCCGCTGAGCGTCATCCGCGACCGCGCTGCGGCAAGCCTCGAAAGTCTGCCTCCGACCACGCGTGCGCTCGTCAATCCGGCTCCCTATCCGGTACGACCTACCCCCACACTGACCGCGATGCAACGCCAGACTGCGCCACACGACGCTTGATGCGCTCAGGTACTCCCCACGAACCTGACCCGCCCGACCCGATTCCGGGAAAGTCGTGAGATGATCGACAGCGCGTATGACCCGGTCGACGACCGATTGCGCGGCAGGTAGGCTGGTGAGTGCAATGTAGTCGCGAATATGGGCGAGGTCGCCGACCGCGGATTCCTGCCACCTGAGTTCGACCAACAGGGGCTACTTGCGGAAGAACTCTCGGACCTGTTCCTGGGTGAGGAAGGAGCCTGGATCCCTGAGACGACGCTCGGCCTCCGCAACCTGCTCGGAACTGAGGCGTACACTGCGCGGACCATCCTGGACGAAATTCAGCAGCAACCCGGCCGCTTCGTCCTGCCGCTTGCTCGGCAGGGTCCGAATTGCAGCGATCGCTTGCGAGAGCAACCTCGTCATTACTGTCACTCTACCAACGACCGCAAGCCCTGGCGAGTCCCAGGCAGTCCCTGGCGAAACCCACCTGACTCCGGCGCCGAACGGGGCGCGCGGCGACGTGAACCACCTCGCCCGAGGATTCGTAATTGTGTAAGTTGGTTTCCATTTTCGGACGATGAAAGTATGTTACATGTAATACCGCCCGGGAGGAGTATCATTCAATGGGCAAGGACGACAAGACCGAACGCAAGCGGGCGGACGGGCCGCAGGTGATCGCGATCAAGCTCGACAAGGCGGACGGCGCCGTCGGCGATGCGATCGGGGAGGTAGTCGCCACCACGGTCGGCGAATCGCTGCGCACTACGATCGAGTCGGTGCGCAGCAAGCGCGACAACGTGGTGATGGTCCGCGTCAGCGGCGAGAGCCTGACCAGGCTGGACGAGCTGGTGGATTGCGGCCTGACCAACAGCCGCTCGGAAGCGGCGGCGTTCCTGATCGCCGAGGGGATCAAGGCGCGCCACGACCTGTACGAGAAGATCGCCGAGCAGAGCAGGGTGATCCGGCAGGCCAAGGAGCGCCTCAAGGCGCTGCTCGACGACGAGGCGATACCCGAACCGGACGACGAGTGAGCCACGCTGCCAACGATCGCACGGTCCACACCTTGCGGGTGAACGGAGCCGAGCGGCGCGTCACGGCGGCACCGGATACGCCGCTGCTGCTCGTGCTGCGCAATGACCTGGGACTGACCAGTCCGAAGTACGGCTGCGGCGCGGAGCAGTGCGGGGCATGCATGGTGCTGGTCGACGGCCAGCCCGCGCCCACCTGCCGGCTGCCGCTGCGGGCGGCGGCCGGGCGCGCTATCGTCACGGTGGAGGGGCTGGCGCCGGGCGCGGATCTGCACCCGATTCAGGAGGCGTTCATCGAGCACAACGCGATTCAGTGCGGCTACTGCGCCGGCGGGGTGATGATCGCGGCCGCGGCCCTGCTGGCCCGGGAGCCATCGCCGACCCGGGAGCAGGTGCAGGCCGCGCTGGACCGCAACATCTGCCGCTACGGCGCCCACAACCGGATGATCCGTGCCACGCGGCACGCCGCCGCGGCCGCGGCGCACGAGTCGGCACCGTGAACGGCCGCATCGCGGAACGGCTGCGGTTCGAGCCCGACCGCACCGTCACCGTCCTGTCCGGCAAGGTGGAACTGGGCCAGGGGCTGAACGATGCGCTGACCCTGATCTGCAGCGAGGAGCTGGCGCTGGAGCCGAACCGAATCCGCGTGCGCTGCGGCGACACCGGTGCCACTCCCGACGACGGCCTCACCGCCGGCAGCGGATCGATGGAACGTGCCGGCGCCGCGGTCCGGGCAGCCGCACGCGCCGCGCGCCTCGAGTTGATCCTCCGCGCATCGAAGCGTCTCGGTGTGTCGCCCGGACGCCTGGTAGCGCACGCCGGGACGATCTGCCGGCACCCCGATGACGTCGGCGGCGAACGGGGTCCCGCCCACGGCAAGGCCCCGCGTACGGCGGACCGCCCGCACAGCGGCCGCGGCTCCACGGCCCCCGCAGCCGGCGCAACCGCGGCCGGCGGCGGCATCGACTACTGGGAACTTCTCGACCCGAAGGACGCCGCGGCCCCGCCGGTTCGTCACGGCCACGCCGACGCGGCCGGCGCGACCTCCGCCGCAGCCGGGGGCGCCGCGCCCACGGGCAGCACCGCTGCGGAACTCGGTAGACGCCAGACTCACCGGAGCCGCCCGGCTGCGGCCGGGATGCCCCCGGCACCCGGCGACCGAGATCATTCCTCGCCCATCACGGTCGCCGCGCCGCGATCGGCACCGGTGGACGGCGCACGGCAAGTGCGCGATTCGTTTCCGCCGCCCCCCAAACCGGATGCGCAGCACCTCCCGACCACGGCCCCGAACCGGCCACTCGCTGCGCAGCGGAGCGAGTGGTGGCGGCGGGTGGACCGGGTGGTGCGCGCATGCGCCAACTTCGTGCACGACCTGCGCCTGCCGGACATGGTGCACGGCCGGGTGCTGCGCCCGCCCGGCTACGAGTACCGGCTCAACGCCGTGGCGGCGGACGCGGCGCGCGCCATGGACGGCGTGCTGGCGGTGGTGGTGGACGGCAGCTTCGTGGCGGTAGCCGCGGAGCGCGCGGAGCAGGCGGACGCGGCGCACGCCGTGCTGGCGGCAAGCGCTCGCTGGCAGCGGCAGGCGGACGCGCACCCAGGCGAGCGCCGCGCACCGGCCGAGACCACGCCGACCCGGCAGCACGGCGCTCAGGTACCCCGCCCGCCCGCCGACAGCGGAACACCGCAGCGCGGTTCGCAGGCCGCCGCCGCGGCCACGACGCTGCTCCGACGCCGGTCGCCGGCACCGGGCTCGCCCGCGGCCGGTCGCGCGGCCCTGCGCGAGGCGCGGGCCGAGGTCACGCCGGGCCGGCAACGCGGATCCCCGTCGCCGGACCCGCCCGCCGCCGGCGCGACCGCCGCGCTCGACACGCCGGCCGCCGCCACGCCGCCGGCTGCCCGTGGTGGAACCCGGCGCGGCACCGACAGCGGGCGAAGCGCCCCGCCGGCGCGGCTCGGCTTGCCCGCCGATGGGCGCGCGGCGTTGTACGCGGCAAGGGCCGAGAGCAAAGCGATTCTGCGCCGCGGTTCGCCGCCCGACACGCACACCGCCACCGTCTCGGCAACCTACTCGCGCCCGTTTCTGATGCACGCGTCGCTCGGGCCGTCCGCCGCCGCGGCGCGCCTCGACCGTGACGGCGGCCTGACCATCTGGTCGCACACCCAGGGCCCGTACGAGTTGCGCGCCGCGCTGGCCGAGGCGCTGCGGCGCGCGCCCGAGACCATTCGCGTGATCCACGTCGACGGCGCCGGCTGCTACGGACACAACGGCGCCGACGACGTGGCGCTGGACGCGGCCCTGCTGGCGCTGGCGGTGCCGGGGCGGCCGGTACTGGTCACCTGGAGCCGGGAAGACGAGCACCGCTGGGAGCCATACGGGACGGCGATGATCGTCACCTGCAGCGCCGACCTGGACGCCGCCGGCTCGGTAACACGCTGGCGGCATGAAGTGCGCAGCCACGCTCACGGTACCCGGCCACGCGGCACGCCGGGTCACTCCACGCTGCTGGCCGCCTGGCACCGCGCCACTCCCCTCACGCCGCCGGCGCCGCGCAACGGCACCGACCTTACCGCGGGACCGCAGCGCAACGCCGAGCCGTTGTACGACTTCCCCGGGCTCGCCATCACCACTCACTTCGTACCCGAGGCGCCGCTACGCGTGTCCGCGCTGCGTTCCCTGGGTGCGTTCGCCAACGTGTTCGCGATCGAGTCGTTCATGGACGAACTGGCGGCGCGCCGCGGCGCGGACCCGCTCGCCTACCGCCTGTGCCACCTGCGCGACGAGCGCGCCGGGCGGGTGCTTTATGCGGCGGTGCGCGCCGCCCCGGGCCGCCCCGCCCCCGCAACGCGGTCCGTTCTCTCTCCCGCGCCAGACCCCGTCACCTCTGCCGATCACCACCGAGTCGTCGGCACGGGCATCGATTTCGCCGAGCCGGTCCGAGCCGCCGATGCACCTGCCACGGGCGCGGCGGCAGCGCCGGCCTGCACCGGTGACGAACGCCCGTTGGCGCCGGCGGCAGCCACCGCAACCAGCACCTCCGCCGAACCTGCGCGGGCACCCGCACGTGCGCCAACCGGGAGACCGCCGGGGCCGCCGGGGCCGCCCGGGCAATCGCCGGCGAACGCCACCGGAGTGGCTGTTCCGAGCGCTACCGGCAACGAGCTGCGCGGGCGCGGCATGGCCGTGGCGCGCTACAAGAACCTGCAGGCGTGCGTGGCGGTGGTGTGCGACGTGGCGGTCGACCCCGGCAGCGGGCGGATCCGCCTGCTGCACGCCGCCATCGCCGCCGACGCCGGACGCATCGTCGACCGCGACGGGCTGGCCAACCAGCTCGAGGGAGGCTTCCTGCAGGCGGCGAGCTGGACGCTGAAGGAGGCGGTGCGCTGGGACCGCGAGGCGATCCGCAGCACCGACTGGGACACCTACCCGGTGCTGCGCTTCAGCGAAGTGCCGCCGGTAACGGTGCGCCTGGTCGACCGCCCGGATCTGCCAAGCGTCGGCGCCGGCGAGGCCGCCCAGGGCCCGACCCCGGCGGCGATCGCCAACGCCGTGTACGCCGCCACCGGCATTCGCCTGCGCCACACCCCGTTCACCCCGGCGCTGGTGATGGCGGCTCTCGGTTCCGCCGGGAGCACAGCCACGGGTTCGGCTCACGCGCACCAGAGCCCGCGTTCGGTCTCGACGCCGGGCGGCGTGACCGGCCGCGGCTGAGCCGTCGCCGTCGCGCGCGCGGCTCACACCCGAACATGCGCCTGCTGGCGGCGAATCGCTGCCGAAACGCCGCAGCGGCACGCGCAACTCCGGGTGGCGGCGAACGCATTGCCGGGGCGGGCGGGCGGGCATCGGTCCCGGGGCGGCGGCCGGGCAGGTGCCGGCGGGGCCTCATGCGCGAAGCAGCGCCCGGGCCGGTGCCGGGCGGCCGCCACCGGGCAGTCGTACCGTGTGGCGCGCCGGGCGGCGCTCCGCCACGGTACGGCACAGGCGCAGCGGCGGACGGTCCGGGCTCAGCGCCGGTTGGCGGAAGCGGTCAGGTAGCGGATTGGGCGGCGGCGGCGCCGACGGCGGCGGCCGGGATGTCGTCGAACGAGGCGTAGTGCATGCCGTACAGGTTGGCGTACAGGCCGTCGAGCGCCATCAGCTCGTCGTGCGAGCCCTGCTCGATGATGCGGCCCTCCTGCAGCACCAGGATGCGATCGGCGTTGCGGATGGTGGCCAGGCGGTGGGCGATCACCAGGCCCGTGCGCTGATGCAGCAGGCCGCGCAGCGCGCGCTGAATCTGCATCTCGGTGTAGCTGTCGACATTGGCGGTCGCCTCGTCCA
The DNA here is from genome assembly GCA_965208575.1 of Spirochaetia bacterium. Taxonomy (GTDB): domain Bacteria; phylum Spirochaetota; class Spirochaetia; order SZUA-6; family Bin103; genus Bin103. The sequence continues at coordinate 1,330,376 of CBDBOV010000006.1, forward strand.
GCACCAGCACGCGGGTATCGGCCACGATGGCACGTGCGAAGCTGATCAACTGGCGCTGACCGAGCGACAGATTGCTGCCGCGCTGCTCCAGGAGCGTGTTGTAGCCTTGCGGCAGGCGGGTAATGAAGTCGTGCGCGCCCACCGCCCGCGCCGCCTGCTCCACCTCCTCGCCGGTGGCGCCGCGGGCGGCGTAGCGGATGTTCTCAGTGATGGTGCCGGTGAACAGGAACGGCTCCTGCAGCACCATGCCGATGTGGCGCCCGAGCGACGCCTGGGTCACGTCGCGCACGTCGTGGCCGCCGACCAGGATCTGCCCCTGCCACACGTCGTAGAAGCGATGCGCCAGGGCGGTGATGCTGGTCTTGCCGGAGCCGGTCGGCCCCACCAGCGCCACCGTCTCGCCCGGCTCCACCCGGAACGAGATGTCGTGCAGGATCGGCTGGCCCTCGACGTAACCGAAGGTGACGTTGCGAAACTCCACCGAGCCGTCGATGTCCCCCGGATCGTGCGCGCCGGGGCGATCCTCGATCTGCACCGGCACGTCGAGCACCTCGAAGATGCGCTGCCCGGAGGCCATGGCGCGCTGCATGATGCTGTACTGCATGGTGACCGACCGGATCGGGGCGAAGAAGCGCTGCACGTAGAAGAAGAAGGCGACCAGCACGCCAAGCTCGATCGAACCGCCGAGGGTCAGCGCGCCGCCGATCATCACCACCAGGCCGATGGCCAGGCCGGACAGGGTATCGACGGTGGGGATCATCGCCATCGAGAAGCGCGACGCCCGCACGTGGCTGCGCATGTTGTCGTGCACCTTCTCTTCGTACAGGTCGAAATTGACCCGCTGGCGGCCCATCTCCTGGATCAGGCGCACGCCGTTGATGCTCTCGGCCAGCGCGCCGTTGGCGGTGGAGCTGCTCTCCCGTGCCCCCAGGTACGCCCGCCGCGCAAACGGCAGCCAGATACAGCGTACGATCAGCAGGGCGGGTATGATCGCGAGGGTCATCAACCCGAGCGGCATGTTCAGCGTGAGCAGGATGACGATGATGCCGACCAGCAGCACCAGGTCGCCGATCGCGAACACGGTGGATTCCAGGAACTCCTGCAGCGCGTTTACGTCGCCCTGCAAGCGGGACATCAGCCGGCCCACCTCGGTACGGTCCATGAACGCCAGCGCGACCCGCTGCAGGTGCGCGTACATGGCGCGGCGCAGGTCGAACAGCACCTGTTCCGCCACCCGCGCCACCACCGCCTCCTGGATCAGGTTGGCCACGTAGTTGACCAGGACGAGCCCCGCGAACACGGCGCAGGCGCCGAACAGCAGGCCGCGTGCCGCCGAGCCGGCCTCCGCCATCAGCACGTCGTCCACCACCACGCGGATGATCAGCGGCAGCGCCATCTGCGAGAACGTGAACGCCAGCACCGCGGCCAGCGAGATCCACAGGCGCGTCCGGTAGGGGCGCACGAACGCCATGAAGCGCTTTACGACCCGGCCGTTGAACGCCGCGCCGAACATCTGTTCTTCCTGGTTCACCTGCGAGCCGACCGCGGCCAGCGGCGGCTGGTTCCCATTGCGGCGCGCCTTGGCCAGGTACACCTGATCGGTCGGTGCCGCTGTGCGGCTGCTCATGAACGGCCTCCCGCGGCTCCGGAACCGGCACCGGCCGCTTCGTTCGCTCGCGTTGCGGCGGCGGGCTCCGCCGCCGGTTCGGCCGAGCCGTCACCGGCCTGGCCGTTGCCGCCAGGTGCTGCGACTGGCCATGCGGACGGTGGTTCGCCGGCGCTCTGCGCGGCGGCGGCAGCGGGCACGCTGACCGGCGGTGCGGGCGCTTCGCCCGCGCTCCGTGCGGCGGCGGCAACGGGCACGCCGACCGGCGGTGCGGACGCTTCGCCCGCGGCGGCTGGTGCCGCCCCGTGGCCGCCGTGGCCGAACGCGCGGCTTGCTCCAGCCGCAATGCCGTCCGCCGCCGCGGCGCCGTTGCCGCCGGCGGGCGCGCCAGCGGTGCCGTTGCCACCCGACCGCTCGCCGGCGGCTGCGACCGCGGCCGGGCCAGGCGCTCCCGCGTTGCCTTTTTCCAACCGCCCGGCGGCGGCTGCGGCTCGGTCCGGCTGCGCGGCTCCGCCCGCACGCGCGGCACCGTTGCTGCCCGCGACAACCGGTTGCGGCGTCACCGCCTCGCCCGGGACGCTGCCGTCGTGCGCGGCGCCGGTGGTGCGGCGTGCCTGCAGCTCGAACAGCGCCGCGTAACGGCCGCCGCGCGCCAGCAGTTGCTCGTGGCTGCCGCGCTCCACGACCCGGCCCCGGTCCAGGAACAGGATCTCGTCGGCGTGCATCAGCGAGCTCAGCCGGTGGGCGATGATGATGGTGGCGCACTGCCGGGTCACCTCGCGCAGCGAGGCGCGGATGCGCTGCTCGGTGCCGGCGTCGACCGCCGCGGTGGAGTCGTCGAAGATCATGAACGGCGGACGCAGCATCACGCTGCGCGCAATCGACAGCCGCTGCCGTTGGCCGCCCGACAGCGACACCCCGCGCTCGCCCACCAGCGTGCGGTAGCCGAGCGGCAGGCTGCGCACCCAGGCGTCGAGCTGCGCCGACGCGGTGGCGTGCGCGATGCGGTCGCGGTCGGCCCACGGATCGCCGTACGCCACGTTGCGCTCGAGGGCGGAGGTGAACACGAAGCTGTCCTGCTGGATCACCCCGACCGCGTTGCGCAGCGAATCCAGGGTCACGTCGCGGATGTCCTGGCCGTCGATGGTGACGCGCCCGCCGGTGACGTCATAGAAGCGCGGCACCAGGTGGGCGATGGTCGACTTGCCTGCGCCCGGCGGGCCGACGATGCCCAGGGTCTGGCCGGGACCGACCGCGAACGACACCCCGCGCAGCGCTTCCGCGTCGCCGTCCTCGGTCCGGTAGACGAACGATACATCCTCGAAGCGCAACTCGCCGCCGGTCACCGCCAGCGCCGGCGCGCCCGGCTTGTCGGCCACGTCCGGCTCCTGGTCGAGCACCTCGAACAGCCGCTGGCCGGAGGAGGAGGCGCGCGCGAACGCGTTCACCATCATGCCGAGCTGGCGCACCGGCAACTGCAGAATGGTCATGAACGCCAGGAACTCGGTGAGCCGGCCCACCGTGGCATCGCCGTTCATCACCTTCAACCCGCCCACCAGCAGCACCAGGCACATGGCGGCGTAGTAGGTCATGGTCATGACCGTGGTATTCCGCACCCGGATGCGGATCCGCTTGCGCGCCAGCAGCAGCGCCCACCGCGAGGCGCGGTCGAACTTGTGCATCTCGTGGTCCTGCGAGGTGAAGGCGCGCACCACGCGAATCCCGCTCAGGTTCTCGTCCATCACCCGGGTCAGGATCGACATGCGCTTCTGCAACTGGTACCAGCTCTCGCGCAACTGCAGGCGCGACACGATGGCCCGCCAGCCCACCACCGGCACGAAGCTCACCGCGACCAGAGCCATCAACGGATCGGTAATGATGAGTTGCCAGGTGCCGAAGCCGATCAGCACGGCCAGGTAGAACGTGCGCAGCAGGCCGAAGTTCACGAACATGCGCACGCCTTCCACGTCGAGCATGCCGCGCGTCATCAGGTCGCCGGTGTGCACGCGGTCGTGGTAGCTGAAGCTGAGGTGTTGCAGCTTCTCGTAGTAGGCGAGCCGCAGCGAATACGCAAGCCGCTGGCCGAGCGCCTCGCCCTGCTGCATGTACAGGGCCATGAACAGGCCGCGCCCGACGCTGGCGCCGAGCAGCCCGAGGGCCACCATCAACAGCCCGTTGCGGGTCGCCGGGTTCCACTGGGTCGCCGCCTGCAACAGGCCATGGATGCCGTCCACCGCCTGTCCCATGAAGCGCGGAATCAGGAGTTGCGCCAGCGCCGCCGCCACGGTGCCGAGAATGCCGATCAGCAGGCGCGCGCGGTAGCGCAACGCCATGCGCGTGATGCGCGCCAGCACCCCGGCCCCGGTACGGGTGTCGACGAACGGCTGATGCCTGTCGGAAAGTGAAATGGAACTCATCAAGGCTGCACTTAAGTGCAAGTGCTCCCTTAATATACGGTCGGCAGAATCATGGGCAAGGTGAACAACTGTACCACTTGTACGATTTGCAGGATCATCTCCGGTGAGTTGCCTTCCGCCCCGGTCCTGGAGAATTCGGAGGTGATTGCATTCATGGACCTGCGCCAGCCGCAGCCGGGCCACGTGCTGGTGGTGCCGCGCACCCACTACGCGCGCCTCGGCGAGCTTCCCGCGGAGCTGGCGTGCGCGATGACACAGGCCGTGCTGCGCCTGACCGCGGCAATCTACCGCACGCTCGCGCCGGCCGGCGTCAACCTGACCCTGGCCGACGGCCGCGCCGCCGGCCAGGAAATCATGCACGTGCACCTGCACATCCGCCCCCGTGCGCCCGGAGACGGCGTGCTCACCGTCCGCCCCTGCGCCCCCTCCGACCAGGCCGAACTGGCCGCCCTCGCCGCCCGCATCCGCGCGCAGATGGCCGAATGACCGTGCCTGACCGCGCCCGCCGCGCCACATTGGCCGGCACAGGCGTCGCTCCGGATCCTGACCCTGTCGCAGACACGCGGAGCAGCGCCCGTCGTCCTGCGCCGACTGTGGCCGTGGCGTGGTAGTCTGTCGCCATGGCGAGAGGCGCAACACCGGCCCGTGCACCCCGCTCAGCCACGTGGGTGTCGCGGTGCTGCGTTACCGTCCGGGGAGCCGCCGCGTGAAGCTGTTGCACTACCTGGAGATCCAGAACTTCAAGCGGTTCGGCGACAGCGAGCGCATCGAACTGGATCACCCGGCGGTGCTGATCGGACCCAACAACTGCGGCAAGACCACGGCCATACAGGCGATCGCGCTGTGGTCGCAGGCGGTGCGGGCGTGGCACGCAAGCAAGGGCAAGGCACCGCCGAGGCAGCGCACCTCCACCTCGTTGAACCGCCTCACCATTGTCGCCGTACCCGTGCAGCGTACGCGCTACTTCTGGCACAACGCGGCCGTGCGCGCCGGCAACACCGACATTCCGTTGCGGATCACGCTCGGCGTCCTGCACGACCACAAGGTGGAGCCGGTTACGATGCAGTTTCGCAATCAGGGTGAGGACCTGGTGTACTGCACCCCCGACGAATCGACCCTGGCGCGGCCGGAGCTGGTCGCCACGGCCGCCGCGCTGAACGTCGAACTGCTCTATCCGATGTCGGGCCTGGAGACCGAGGAGCCGATTCTGCAGCGCGGGCGCATCGACGTGCTGCTCGGCCAGGGCCAGACCGCGCAGGTGCTGCGCAACCTGTGTCTGCTGGTATACCAGGCGAACCCGGATAACTGGAAGCGGATCGCCGAATGGATGCAGCGCCTGTTCAACGTCACGTTCAGCGACCCGAAAGAGACCTCTCGGGGAAGCATCGACCTGTTCTATCGGCAGGATTCGGTCAGAGAACCCCTCGACGTTGCCGTGGCGGGCCGTGGTTTGCAGCAGATGCTGCTGTTGCTAGCGTATCTCTACTCGCATCGCCGCAGCGTCATCCTGATCGACGAACCGGACGCGCACCTGGAGATCCTGCGGCAGAAACAGGTGTACGTCCTGTTGCGCGAACTTGCCGCCGAGAACGAGTCACAAGTGATTCTCGTCACCCACTCGGAAGTGATCCTGGACGAGGCGCTCGACCACAACCTCACCCTCCTCCTTGCCGGCCGGGCCGACGACGTGGCGGCAAGGGCCTCAATCAGAAATGCGCTCAAGCACTACGGCGCCGAGCACTACGTCCGCGCCCGCGAACGGGGCTACGTGCTGTATGTCGAAGGCGGTACCGACATCGAGATCCTCCGAGCCCTGGCCGAACGGATCGGGCACCCCGCAGCGGCCGAGTGGGACGAGCGAATCAACTCGTTCTACGTGGCCGACAACTATCCCGACACCAGCCTGGATTCCGAGCTGGCCCGCGTCGAGGGGGGCTTCGGCGTCACGCCGCAACGGCACTTTCACGCACTGCGCGGCATGGTGCCGGGGCTGATCGGACTGGCGATCCTCGACAACGATGGGAGGGCGCGCCAGGACTCCACCGAAGGCGGACTCACCATCCGTTACTGGCAGCGGTACGAATGCGAAAACTATGTCGTAACGCCCGAGACGCTGGGCGAGTTCGCCAGGGACTACTACCGGGAGACCCCGTTGTTCGGTGGATTCCAGACCGAGATCGACGAGAGCCTGGACACCGTGATTCTGGAACACATCTTTGCCGGCCGCGAACAGGACTTCGAACTGTGGCGGGCGGCGGACGAAGCGACCCGGCGGCTGCTGTGGGAAGCTCGCACCGAGCACCTCAAGCTGAGTTCGTTTGCCGAGGAATTCTTTCGCCGTCTCGCGCAGCGGCTCGGACACGCCATGCTGCTGCGCAAAGGGGAACTCCATCGGCTCGTGGAGTATCTTCCCGTAGAGCGCATTCCCGAGGAGGTCGCCGGCAAGCTGGACCTGGTCGCCGGCCTGTTCGCGGGCGCCCGCCGCGAACAAACCGAGACCGGATAGCGGTGCGCGCGGTGCGCCGCTTGCGTTGACAGGGCGGAGCGGCGTTCGTAGGGTCGCAGGCATGCCGATTACCGCGGCCGCAGAGCGCGAGCAGTTGATCCGGGACGGGTATTGCGTGTTCGAGCAGGTGCTCGATGCCGGCACGGTGGCGGAGCTGAACGAGATGAGCGAGTGGACGCTCGCGCAGGTGGACGCCTCCCACTTCGCCGAGAACCGGGCGCGCGGCAGCATCATCCCCTACTGGACCTACCCGCACCCGGCCTTCGCCGAGTTGCTGGCGCATCCGGCCGCGCTGGCGGCGTTCGCCCGGCTCGGGTTCGACCGGCCCCGGGTGTGGAGCGGGTTCGTGATCAGCAAGCCGCCGCACAGCCCGCCGCTGCACTGGCACCAGGACGGCCTGCTGTGGGAGCATCCGATCAGCTACACCGACCAGCCGCAGCAGTACTTCCTGATGTACTACCTGGTCGACACCAGCCGCGACAACGGCTGTTTGCGGCTCATACCGGGCTCGCATCTCAAGCGCCACCCCCTGCACGATCAGGACCCGCGCGCTACCGGGGAGCACGACGTGATCCGCGACGTGGCGCTCGATCACCCGGCGTTCCAGCCCGCGGAGGGAGAGGTCGACGTGCCGGTTCGTGCCGGCGACGTGGTGATCGGCGACGCCCGCCTGCTGCACTCGGCGCACGGCAACGGCAGCGACCGGCGGCGCACGGTGCTCACCATCTGGTACTGGCCCGCCTACGACGACCTGCCGGGAGCGGTGAAGGCGCTGATCACCGACCACGTCGCCGAGTCCCCCGAGTGGTGCGACTGGGTGCGGGCGACGCGGTCGATCACCGCGCCGCTCATCCCGGCCTACGACGGCGCCGCCAAGGCGCCGCCGCTGCGCACCGCCCCCGGCCCCGCCCTGCGCTGACCGGTTCCCGGAGACCACGGGCCGCTACGCTGCCGGCGCCGACGGCCCGAGCCGGGCGCACGCTCCGCCGCGGGAGTCGCCGCCGCACGCGGAGCTGATGCGCAGCGTGGTCCGTCGCGTGAGCGACGGGTACGGCTTCGCCCGGCGGGCGGGCCGCGCTGGCCGGGTGGCCGGTCTTGCGGGCCGTTGCGCCGGGCGCTACATTCCGGCGCGATGAACGTACAAGAGGACCGGGTACGACTCGGCGTGATCGGCTGCGGGATGGTGAGCGACTCCTACCTGCAGACCCTGCAGCGGTTCGACCACGTGGTGTTCGCCGCCTGTGCCGACCTGGATCCGGAGCGGGCGCGGCGCGTAGCCGCGGAATATGGGTTCGCACGCGCGTGCAGCGTCGATGAACTGGTGCGCGGAGACGACACCGACCTGGTGCTCAACCTGACCATCCCGGCGGCGCACGCCGAGCTCAACCTGGCGGCGCTGGACGGGGGCAAGCACGTCTACTCCGAGAAGCCGCTCGGCATCACGCTCCAGGAAGCTCAGGAGGTGCTTCGCCGGGCCGAACACCTGGGTGCGCGCGTCGGCTGCGCTCCCGACACCTTCCTGGCCGGGGGCCACCAGCACTGCCGGGACCTGGTCGACCAGGGCGCCGTCGGCCGGCTGGTCGCCGCGTTCGGCGCCGTGGCCGGACACGGTCCCGACGCCTACCACGCCAACCCGCACTTCTTCTACGAGCAGGGCGCGGGGCCGCTGCTCGACCAGGGCGTGTACGTGATCACCGCACTGCTGCCGCTGTTCGGGCGGGTCAAGGCGGTGTCGGCGCGCGCCCAGGTCGGCATCACCGACCGCACGGTGCTCACCGAGCCGCGCTTCGGCGAGAAGATCGACGTGCAGACGCCCACCCACCTGGTGTGCGCCCTGGAATTCGAGGCGGGCGGCCTGGCCAACCTGATGGTGAGTTGGGAGATCTGGGCCTCCAAGGTGCCGTTGATGGAGGTGTACGGCACCGGGGGCACCATCCGGCTGCCGCACTGGAACCACTACGAAGCCGAGTTCGACCTGTACCGCCACGGGCCGGAGGGCGGCACATGGCAGGCCGTCACGACCGAGCGCCCCTACGCCGCCGGCTCCTGGCGCGGCCTGGGCGTGGCCGACATGGCGGCCGCGCTCCTGTCCGGCCGCCCCCACCGCGCCTCCGGCGAGCGCGCCAACCACGTCCTGGAGATCATGGCCGGCCTCGTGCGCTCCGCCAAAACCGGCGCCCCGATCCCGATCACCACCCCCTACACCAAGCCCGACCCATTCCCCGCCCACCTCGCCGACGGCCACCTGGACCAACTCCCCGCAACCTGAATCCCTACAGAGAGATACTCGATGTCCTCATGTGCGAAGAAATAGGACAACCTAGCGCAAGCTAGTCGTCTACGCCCCTGGTGGGCGGCTACGCGTCAATCTGCTTGCGGATGTCCGCCGCAATTTTGAGAACTTCCACTGGTGCGCGCACCTCTTCACCGGTGCGCTGGCGCAACGCTACGACGAGCGGGGCCAGTGCGTCGGACTTCTCCGGATCACTCGACAGTGTGTCAAGCACCTCTTGGTCTGGACTACCGCCGGAGACCAGGAGGCGCACGCAGTCTATCAACTTGCCCGTCATCACATCGCTTACGGGAGCGAATGCAGCATACAGGGAACGAAAAGCACTATCACTTCGGCTTTTGTCGCCTCGTTTGATCAGGATCATCATCCTCATCCATCGCGCGTTCCACTCGAACGGAACTCCCCTATTGTCCAACAACGAGCCGTATCTGGTCTCCAGTTCGTCGCAGCCGTGCAGAGCACATGCTTCCTTCCCAATCGTGATGTGTGTCAAGCTCCTAAGAAAAATCGCTTGTGCTACCAATGATCGTAGATCAGTCGAGTCGCTATTACGAAGACGCTCCACTACTTCGTTGAATGATGCAATAGCAACCATGCGTGTCTCTCGCTGTGTCTGAACGACTCCCTTGTTGATCAACGCTCCGGCGCATATCCTCCGCAGCTCCGGGGCATCACAATCGCCAAAACGCTCCACAACAAGGTCATATATTGTCACCTCGGCTTCGTGTTCACCAAGCTCCCCGTGTACGCAAGCCTTGTTGAACATAGCTTGGGCAACAAGCTCCCTTACATACGGCCCTGCATAGACGCTGAAGCGCTTCAGCAGTTGGTCATAACTCGCGGTCGCCAGAGCGCGCTCCCCACGTTGGGATTCCGAAAATCCCTTGTTGAAAATCGCTTGGGCGACAAGCACCTGCAGGTCCTGTATAGTGCTGTCTCCAAAGCGCTCAATCACCTCGTTGTAGGTCCTTGTCTCTGCTGCGTACAGCGCTTGCTTACGTTGCACCTCACCCTTGTTTACCAACGCTGCCGCCACCATCTCCAGGATATTTCGAGATTCACTCGTACCAAAACGCCGTACGACCTCGTCGCACGTTGCCATCGCGGCTGCATGCCGGTGACACTCTCTCTGCTCAACGCTCTTGCGGAACATTGCACGGGCTACCGCACTCTGCAATTCAGGATCGTCGCTTCGTCCGAAACGAAGCACAACGTCGTCGTTGGTCGCAATCGCAGCGTGGAACTCTCCACATTTCTCGTGCGAAATTGCCTTTCTGATCATTGAGAAAGCGACTATTCTCCGAACATCGGACGTGTTGTTTGTGGTAGAGCGTTTAATCACCTCTTCGTAGATAGGAATCGCATCGGCATGTCTTTTCTGCGTGTCGCACGCAATTCCGCTACCCAACAACGCACGACAGACCGAGACCTGCAATTCCGGGGCGCTGCTTGATCCGAATTGTGTCACTACCTGCCCGTACGACAAGGTCGCCGCCGAATACGCGCCAGTCGTGTGTTGCACAATCCCTTTGTTGATCAGACTCGCGGCGACCCAAACCTGAAGGTCTATTTCATCGCTCGAACCGAATCTGTCGATTGCCTCGTCGTAAGTCGCAATCGCGGCGCGATGTTCTCCGAGCTGTCCTTGAACACGGCCCTTTCTAACGATCGCGGAAGCGACCTGCACGAGCGAACCCAGGTCTCGGCGGGAACCCAGGCGCTCCACGACCCTATCATAAACGACTATCTGCTTGATGTCTGTCCATGCACCGTCATTGAAGGCGTGGTCGAGCTGCGAAATCTCCATTCTAGCCCGCTCGATGCCGGCTCGGATCACAATGGATCGCGAGGCCTCCGAGATCAGGTGACCAGACAAAGCGACAATCTCCTCGTTGCGATAGAAGGCGATCATGAATCGGAGCAGGTTCTGTACGACGGCCGCTTCATCACGTTGGCGGCGCAACTGGTAGTAGATGGAGTATAGGGGTTCCGCAACTTCGTAGAGCCGCCTCCTGCCACTCCCTCGCGCGCGCACGGCGTGACGCTTGACGAGCCGCCCCAGCATGGTCGAGACGGTTCGTACGTCCATCCGCGCGTGGTCGGAGATCTCGCCTGTGCTCGACGGTTGCCAGAGGTCGGCAATGGCCAGGAATACGCGGCGCTCGATTCTGGGGAGAGCTTCCTGGTAGCCGCGGAAGGTGTCCGTCAGATCGTCAACCAGTTGCGCCAGTTCTTCCATCAACTGGCGCAGGGAACGGTGTCTGGCGAATCCGGCGACGATGACTACGTAACGGGGAGAGCCGCCGGTCAGGATCTCAAGCGCCCTCTGCTGGCGTTCGCTCGCCGCGTCGCCACTCACCACCTCCCACAAGCGTCCGCACTGCGCGGCATTCAACGGTGCGAGAGCGATAATTCGGAACAACTCGAAGAACGGTTCGCCGGCGTCATCCAGTGCCTCGAAGCGGCTGGTCGCAGTGGCCAACAGGATGATCTGCGGCTCGGTCTGCAGCGTCTTGCGCAGGTTCCAACCGAAGTCTTCGTCCACGTTGGCGCACAGCGCCTGCAGGTTCTCCACCATGAGGACGAGACGCCTGCCAAGTGAGCACGCAGCCTCCAGGACAGCGACGCGGACACGCTCGTCGAGCTCCCGTTCCCGCCAGCGGGTGGCAAGGTCGTCTCGGGTTGCCCGCAGGTTCCGTGCGAGCCCGGGGTTCTCCTTGTCGACAGCGTTTGCAAGATAGAACAGAACCTCCAACCAGAAGTCCGCGGCGCTGAGGATCTCGTCGCTCTCCTCCATGAAGCGAACGGGCAGCAGGTGATCAGAGAGCTCGGAGTTGCCGCGTAGTTCAGCGGCGATACGAGCCAACAGCATGGTCTTCCCCCTGCCTCTCGGGGCCACGATCAATGTGTGCTGGCAGGAGTCGACGGCGACATTCCCCCGAAGAGTCTCAAGCGCGATGGCGAGTTCGTGCTCTCGGACCACGAACTGCGCCCTGACTTCCTCGTCAGACTGGAGCATTCCGGGATTGCGCTTGCGAATGATCCGCGGTTGCGATTTACTCACCGGGCTTGACCTCCAGCATGATCCTGCGAGTGGGCAGCAAGGGGAACGTGGTGATTGCGGAAGCGTGCGGCCCACCAGTCTCTCAGTGGATGCAGTTGGAATCGATAGAGATCTTCGCTGACTTCGAGATAGCCGTCGTGTTCCAGCACGTCGAGAACCTCGGTGATGCGGCCCTGGGCGTCGGGCACTACTCGGGAGTAGAGCTCGCCGAGACGGGACCGCGTGCGTGGCGTGAACACTCCTTGCGTGGCGGCCTCGGCGAGGATCTCCATGGCGATGGAGCGGTTCTCCTCGTCGAGTGCGTCGCGGAGACGGGTTTCGTAGTGGGCCAGGTCGTTCTGACCGGAAGGGCCAAGCACCCCTGTGCGGTATACTCTCTCGACATCGGCCACCGTCACCACATCGCGGTTCTCCATGACGGAGAAGTCCCGTAGCCTTGCGAAGAACGATTGCACGTGATGCGGGATGCCGATCCCGAGCGCGTCGTATACCGCCGCGGCGACGCCGTCCTCGACCGACAATGAGGCACTGTTCGCGAGCCGGTCGAAACAAGCGACGCTCTCCTCTCGGTTCCAGGGTCCCAGGCGAAACGGCGCAAGGTAATTGATCCGATCGGGTATACCGAGCCGGTGCACCAACGGGGTCAGCCCGATGCTGCCGGACACGATGAGGACCGGGGAGTGATCGCCAAGACCTTGCAACACGCCACGCAACCAGCTCAGGAACCGCTCGACTCGGGTAGCGCCGTCCTGAGCGCGCAGCATCCGCTGGAGAAAGATCGGCAGTTCGTCGATCACCAGAAGCACGCGCCGTTCGTTCTCCGCGCAAGCCTGGAGGAGGCGCTCACCGTGGCGCCTCCAGTTTCCAGCGTCCAGACCCGCCCGGATCTTCAAGCGAAACCCGCTCACGCCGATTTCCTCGACGGCTTCAGCCGCCCGCCGTCGCAGACCGGCCAAACTGCCTAGTCGGGACACGATTGGCCGAACCGGGTACGCGGCCCGCGCAATATCGGCAATCACGTCTTCAGGGCAGGTGGCGTCTTCGACGTCGGTGAACAACGTTACCCATGCGCCGGAGTCCGTGAGCCGGCGCTCGAGTTCACGAACTATGCTCGTCTTGCCCATGCGCCGCTGGCCGGTCAACAGCACGTGGTTGCCTTCTTGTACCCGGTTCTCCAGGACGCGGAGCTCAGGTTCTCGGTCGAAGAAGTCGGCGCCGCTAACCCAGCGGCCGGTGGCTGATCTCATGATGCACACAGTCTACGAGCACTACCGTATTGTCGTCAACCATATTGTTGACTACTTATTGGTTGACCATAGTTCCGGCTTCGTGCGCGCTGAGAGCCCGTGACTTCTCTCTACGCGCGAACCGGCGCCGCCCCAAGGGCCGGTCCGCCGGCGGTTGTGGCGCTGGCGCGATTGTTGGAGGATTGGCGCGTACGACGTTCCGCCCGGCACCGGCTGGAACCGCCGGTCGGCACGACCGAGGGAGAGCGACCCATGAGTGAATACCAGTACTACGAGTTCCAGGCAATCGATCGGCCACTGAGTGACGCGGACCGGCAGGCGCTGCGGGGGCTGTCGACGCGGGCACGGATCACGGCCACGAGCTTTACCAACGAATACCATTGGGGCGACCTGAAGGGTGATCCCGTACAGTGGATGGAGCGCTGGTTCGACCTGCACCTGTACGTCGCCAACTGGGGAACGCAGCGACTGATGATCCGGCTGCCGCTGCGGCTGGTCGCGCGGTCACGGCTCGATCGCTTCCTCCGCGGCGTCGACCTGGTCCGGATTCGCGAGTCGGACGACAACCTGATCGTCGATATTCACCAGGACGACGACGAGCCGCGCTACACCTACGAGAACGAGGACGACGACGCCGACCGTCTTGCCATGGCCCCTCTGCGCGCGGACGTACTGGCGGGGGATTGGCGGCTGTTCTACCTGCTGTGGCTGACGGCGGTTGAGAGCGGCGAGCTGAATGACGGCGATACCGAGCCGCTTCCCGGCATCGGTCCGCTCACCGGCGCTCACAAGGCGTTCGCCGATTTCTTCGGCATCGACCAGCACTTGTTGCATGCGGCCGCCGAGTCGCCCCTGAACGCGGACGGCGAACTCTCCCAAGCTGAGGTCCACGACGTGGTGGCGGCGATTCGGGACACGGAGAAGACGGCGCTGCTGTGTCGTCTCGTCGCAGGCGACCCTCACGTGGCGGCGGAGCTGCGACGCACGGTACGAGAGGCCGCGGCCACGGCAGACCACACCGACTCCGGTCATCGGACGGTCGCGGTGTTGCACACGCGCGCAGCGGAGATTCGCAAGCAGGCCAAGGCCGACGCCGAGGCACGGCGTGAGGCAGAGCGCCGCGCAGGCCTCGCTGTCGTCAGACGGCGGGAGGCGGCGGTCTGGCGTGAAGTCAGGACGGAAATCGAGAAGCGCAGCGCCCGCGGCTACGACCGGGCGCTGGCACTGCTGCTCGACCTGCGGGCGCTGGCCGAGGAGGATGGCACACTGGCGGCATTCTCGGACCGTGTTCGCTCGCTCCGGGTCCGCCACTCCCGCAAGCCGCGCTTCATCGAGCGCCTGCAGCAGGTCGACCTGCAATGACGGACCGTCCATCGAATCCACGGCAGCGGGAGGACACGGGATCCTTTGCCGGTTATCAGCGCCGGTCGCGCCGCACCTGGAGCCGGGTGGTAGTGGATCACGCCATTCTCTACCCCACCCTCGGACTCACCAACGAGGCGGGCGAGGTAGCGGGCAAGGTAAAGAAGATCTTCCGCGACAAGGGCGGGGTGATCGGCGAGGAGGACCGCGCCGCCCTGAAGAGCGAGCTTGGCGACGTGCTGTGGTACCTGGCCCAGATCTGCACCGACCTCGACCTGTCGCTGCAGGAGGTGGCAGAGGAGAACCTGACCAAGCTGGCCCGCCGCCAGCAAGCCGGCACCCTGCAAGGCGAAGGCGACAACCGGTAGCAGACTGCCGGCCGGCTCCATCATGGCACGGCTATGTGCGCCGCAAACGGGTCCGCCGGATCGTGGCCGATACCGGTCCCCAGTCACCGTGCGCTGTTGAGTTCCTCCACCAATTCATCCGGCGGATAGTCGACGGCCGGTACCCCGGCGGCACCGAGCAAGGCAACGAATTCCTCCGCGGTCGCTGCCGCAAGTCTTGCCGCCTGAACGAGGGTCAGGTGGCGCTGCTCGAACAGGCGGATTGCCAGGGTACGGTGGACACCGAGTTCAAGCAGGCGTTCGTCGAACGGAACTGCCAGAATGGCCGGGCGACCACGCTTCGTGATGAGCGACAGATGCCCACGTTCCGCCTCCCTCATAAGATCACCGGACCTCTGCCTCAGGTCCCGCACACTGAACACATCGACTGAATCCATCGTCGCTCCTTGTTGTGCCCACAAAGCGTAACACATACATGACCCAAGCAGCACGCCCCTTGCCACGTGCACGTGCGGTGAATCAGCCGGGACGGTGGGCAGTGGCGAGCAGGGTGTCGAGCCGGCGGCGCATGCGCTGCCAGTGGCTGCCGCGCCAGTACAGGCGCGCCCAACGGGGACAGCGGGAGAACGATTGCCGCTCGACGCGCACCATCAGGGCCAGGCGGTGCAGGACGTGACAATCCCCTGGTTTCGTTTCGTGGTGATTCGAGTCGCCTTCGAGGTGTATGGTTAGTGTATGTCACGCACCAATATCGATATCGACGACAAGGCCTGTGCGGCGATCATGCGCCGCTACCGGCTAGGTTCTAAGCGGGAGGCGGTCAACCTCGCGCTGCGTACGCTCGCGGCGGAGTCCCTGAGTCTGGTCGCCGCCCGGCGCCTTCGCGGATCGGGGTGGGAAGGCGATCTGGACGAAATGCGTGGCGCCAGGGGAACGTGATCCTGATCGACACCTCGGCGTGGGTGGAGTTCCTGCGTGACACTGGGTCAGTGGTCAGCATGCGGGTCGACGCCGAGTTGGACGGCGACATCGCGATCTGCGATGCGATCCGGATGGAGGTACTCGCAGGCGCACGAGACGAGAGCCACCTTGAAGCGCTTCGAGGGTTGCTGGCGCGGGCGAGCGTGCTACCCACCGAACCCGCGCACTACGACGCGGCAGCGACGCTGTACCGTCGCTGCCGTCGTGAAGGCGAGACGGTGCGGCGGCTGATCGACTGTCTGATCGCCGCCGTCGCGATCGGTGCCGACGTACCGGTGCTGCATCGCGACGACGATTTCGACGTGCTGGCCCGTCACACCGAATTGGATATCGTCCGGTGAGATGCCGCGGGCAATGAGGCAATGCGCGCGCTTGACATGGTCAGGCGAAGCTGCGATTCTACGAGGTTAGGGAACGAACGATGCCGATGAACTCTTCCATTCACAACACGTTGCCGGTTTGTGCCGGCGCACAGGAGGTGGAATGACACGCAAAGAACCGCGCGCGACGTGAGGGGGGATGAACTCGCCGAGTCACACGCCGCGCGCTTCACAGATTGACTCGGACTTGCCGTCCGCGTTGCGGGCGTGAGAGTGAGAGTAGCCAGGGAGCGGCAATTCGCTCCGCAATACTCCAAAAACCCAAGCATAGGACACTCACGATGATGAGAATCTTGTTTCGAATGACCTTCGCGGTTGCGTTGGTCCTGGTGCTGACCGCAACCGGCCTCTGGGCAGCAGGCGCAGAAGAGGAGCCGGCGGCCGCTGCCGACAAAAAGTATGTAACCGACCCCACCACCGGCGAGGTGGTGGTGGCGCCGGAATACGGCGGCACACTGACCTACGCCAAGAATAGCTGGCCACCGAATACTGACACCTTGGCCGGTGGCAGATGGGCATCCCAATGGGTCTGGGGCGTGCTGGACAAGCCGGCGGTCGCGGACTGGGGAATGGATAGAAACGAATATTCCTTGAATTTGCCCTGGCCAACTCTAGATGTCCTGAAAGGGTCACTGGTTGAACGCTGGGAGCAAACCGACGACCTCACCATTGTCTTCCACCTTCGCGACGGCGTGCGCTGGCATGACAAGGAGCCGATGAACGGGCGAGAATTCGCTGCGGATGACATCGTATTCAACTATCACCGCATGCTGGGTATTGGCAGCGGCTTCACCGAACCAAGCCCGCAGTTGACGGCGCAACTTGCTCCGATCAAAGTCGAATCCGCAACGGCTGTGGACAACACGGTTGTCTTTAAGCTGAAGGAGCCGAACATTGGGGCGCTGCAGGGTCTCGTCGACGAAGAAGCCGCCTATATTTATCCCCCCGAGGTCATCAAGCAGCACGGCGACGCTACCGATTGGAAGACCTTGGTCGGCACCGGACCTTTTGAGCTCACTGACCTGGTCGAGGAAAGCTCGGCAACATGGACCAGGAATCCCGACTACTGGGGCTACGACGAAAAATACCCGGACAACCGCTTACCCTATGTTGACGAGGTAAGGGCTCTGCATATGCCGGAAGCGGCGACGTATTTGTCGGCAATACGCACCCGTAAGGTTGATACTGGATATAGGCTAAGTAGTCTCGACCAGGTAGATGGTCTGCAGCGGAGCAACCCGGAAATCCAGATGTATTCGCTGTTCACCCGGTCGAATGATACGTGGGGCATGAACGTTCAGGAGGAGCCCTTTGGCGACATCAGAGTACGCAAGGCGATGCAGATGGCGCTCGACCTCGAGACCGCCAACACTACCTTCTTCAAGGGTTTGGCAGAAATGACACCTTATGGGCAGAACCGGTTGCCGGGGTTTTACGTTCCGTTTGAAGAGTGGCCCGAAGAGGTCAAGAAGGTCTTTGCCTATGACCCGGAAGGTGCGGAGGCGTTGCTGGATGAAGCCGGGTATCCGCGCGGCTCCGATGGCATAAGATTCAAGACCGTGCTGAGCCACCACTTTACTCGCAATTTGGGTTATGCGGAACTAGCCGCAGGATTCTGGCGTGACATTGGCGTTGACGTAGAGATCAAGATAATGGCGACCGGTGCCGAAACTGTCGCTGCGAGAACGGACAGGAATTACAAGATGGCCTCTACGGAAGCGGCCCTCCTCAGCGTCTCTGCAGCCCGCTTCTGGTCGGGATTCATACACAACACCGCCAACCCACAAGATCCGTGGTATGACTCCGCGTATGAAGCCATCGCAAAGGTTGAATCCCACGCGGAGTACCAGGCATTGGTTCGCGAGATGGATATGTATGGCATCGAGCAATTCTGGCATGTATGGGGTGGTATGGCCCCACAGATTGTCCCGCTACAGCCGTGGGTCATCGGCTATAACGGTGAACTGAACCTGGGAAGCGGTCAATATTGGCTGCAGTACTCCCGCATGTGGATCGACTCGGCGCTGAAGCAAGAAATGGGTTATTAGGCGTTCGTTCAATACTACGTGTGTGCGCCCGTCCCGACTGCCATAAGGACATCCTTGGGTGGTTGGGACGGGCTGTTTTGTCGGACGAGGTGGCCGGGATGAGTCAGCACCGTCACTCCGTGACACGCAAGACCATGAAAATCGATGCTCAGGCATCGACCGCTGGTGGGCTTTTTCGGATCAGGCACGTGACATGAGAGCCTATATCATTAGGCGGCTGTTGCTGATAATCCCCAGCCTGTTGCTATTGACCATCCTGGTTTTTCTCTCGGTGCGCTTCCTCCCCGGCGATGTAATAGACGCGATGCTGGGCAGGATGGAATACGACCAACCCGGTACGGTTGACCGTGCAGCGCTTGAGCGCATGCTGGGATTGGACGTGCCTGGCTACGTACAGTATGCACGCTGGTTAGGGCGTATCTTCCTGCACGGCAGCCTCGGTGAATCACTGATGGGTCGCGGGGCGGTGAAGGAGCAGATAATAGACAGACTGCCGGTAACCGTTGAGCTTGGCCTCCTGGCAATCGTGATCGGGCTCGTGATAGCCCTGCCGGTGGGCATCTACTCGGCGATTCGCCAGGATACGGCCGCCGACTACGCGGGGCGCTCGGTCGCTATCATCGGCCTGGCAACGCCTAACTTCTGGCTCGGAATCATGGTCATGATCTACCCGGCAATCTGGTGGGGCTGGTCGCCACCACTGGAGCTGATTCCTTTCTCAGAAGACCCGCTGGGGAATCTGAGGATGTTCCTCATTCCCAGCCTGATTCTGGGGACAGCCTCGGCGGCCGCCATCATGCGGCTGACGCGCACCATGATGCTGGAGGTGCTGCGGCAGGACTACATTCGCACCGCCTGGTCCAAGGGGCTCCGGGAGCGGGTCGTGATTATCCGGCATACCATCAAGAATGCCCTGATCCCGGTGGTGACTCTGATCGGCCTGCAGTTGCCGATCCTGGTTGGCGGCTCCGTCATCATGGAAAACGTCTTCAACCTGCCGGGGCTGGGTCGACTCATGCTGGTTGCCCTCAATGACAGAGACTACCCGCTGATCTCCGGAATCAACCTGTTTTTCGCCAGCGCGGTTATCGTGGCCAATCTGATTACCGACCTGTTCTATGCTTTCTTGGACCCCAGGGTTCGTTACCAATGAGGGAGAATCAACGAGTATGAATGATACGAGGAGACCTGCCGGGCTCGCTGATTTCCTTTTCAGGATGGTCAAGGAGAAGCCACTGGGTACTATCGGCGGAATTATCGTATTGATATTGATTCTCGTCGCCATCTTTGCGGATACGCTGGCTCCCTATGAATATTATCAAATGCACCTGGTAGACCGGTTGCAGGGCTCATCAGCCCGGTATCTGCTTGGTACCGACCACCTAGGGCGAGACTTCCTGAGCCGAATCATCTATGGGGCTCGTATTTCGCTGACTGTCGGTCTGGCCGCGACCGCGCTCAACGTGGTAGTCGCTGTACTGGTGGGCGGCGTTTCTGGATTCTTTGGCGGTAAAGTAGACCTCGTTGTGCAGAGGTTTGTCGATACCTGGATGTCGTTCCCGGGTCTGCTCCTGTTGTTAACCGTAATGTCCATACTGGGGAAGGGGTTGGTTCAGATAATAGTCGTGCTCGGGATAGCAGGAGGAATCGGCAGCTCGAGAGTAGTCAGAGGCGCCGTTATCGCAATAAAAGAGAATGTGTATTTTCAGGCCGCCGAGGCGATTGGCTCTTCCCAATGGACAATATACACACGCCATGTGCTGCCCAATATCGTGGCTCCCATAATCATCATATTCAGCATCAACATAGGGGGAGTGATCATGTCTGAGGCGTCTCTGAGTTTTCTTGGTTTTGGATTGCCACCCGGTATTCCGAGCTGGGGAGGTATGCTCAGCCGGGAAGGGCGTCAATACATGGAGGCAGGGCCATGGCTGGCGCTCTGGCCAGGTCTCTTCCTGACGATTCTGGTCTACAGTCTGAACATGTTCGGCGATGCGGTGAGGGACCTGCTCGACCCGAGGCTGAGGGGTGGCGTGGGGCGCTATGGCGCCGATGGCAGCAAGTCGCTTTAGAACTTGCCACGGCCAGCCGACGCCCTTCCTCACGATCGAACAACACGTGACATAATTCGTGGGCCAGTGTGAATCGGCGTCCGAAAGGATGCTCGTTTCGGGCTCTCGGTGCTTTCTACTACCCTCGTAGCGCATACGACTATTACACGCCCCACTGCGCTGCTCTCATCCGCACGTCCTAACCTAACGCGGGTCCCGTGATCCATCAAGTGATCGACCGGTCCGATCCGCCCGCGCTGCTCGACCGGCGCCGATTCGCCGTCACTCGCCGGCTTGACTCAGAACGCCACTCGTCAACGGAGACGACAACCGATACCCCGCGCTCGACAGGTCCCTGAGCACAGGAGCCACTGCCGAGAGGATCCCAGCGGACTTGGCCGCAAGAAGGACGCCCGCCAGTCCCACGACGGGAAGTCCGCGCTGACGGGCGAATCTTCGGCCCTTTGCATCGTCGATCAAGAGAAATCGGGCCGCCCGTTCCTCGGCGACGGCGATCGCTTCCGCCTCGCCCGCATCCAGCAAACCTGCAAGCTCTGATGCAACTACCAGATCCCGAGAGGTCTGCACGGTGATCCAGCGCTCCTTCAACGCCCGAGTCACCCCGCGGTACTGAGCTCCGCGGCCAATTCATCCGGCGGATAGTCGACAGCGGGTACCCCGGAGTCGCCAAGCAACGCAATGAATTCCTCCGCGGTCAGCGCGGCAAGTCTCGCGGCCTGAACCAGCGTCAGGTGGCGCTGCTCGAACAGGCGGAGGGCAAGGGTGCGGTGAACACCGAGTTCCAGCAGGCGCTCGTCGAACGGCACTGCCAGAATGGTGGGACGACCCCTCTTCGTGATGAGAGAAAGATGACCATGTTCCGCTCCCCTTATCAGGTCGCCGGACCTCTGCCTCAGATCACGCACGCTGAAGACATCAACTGAATCCATTCACGACTCCTTGTGTGCCGACGGAGCGTAGCACATACATGGCCTGCGCAGCGCGCCCCCTGCGAGTGATTCGCGTGCTATGGAATAGGTGGATGGTGGGCGGTGGCGAGCAGGGTGTCGAGGCGGCGGCGCATGCGCTGCCAGTGGCTGCCGGGCCAGTACAGGCGCGCGCAGCGGGGACAGCGGGAGAACGACCTCTGCTCGACGCGCACCATCGGCGGCAGGCGGTGCAGGACATCAGCCTTGGCCACCGCCTGCAGCGGCTCGTTGCAGCGCATGCAGCGGGAGAAGGGGCGGACGGCGGCGGCCAGGTCGAAGCGGCGCAGCACGAACAGCAACTGTTGCTCCGGATCCTGCGAACGCACGAAGCAGCCGTGGGTCACCGCCTTGCGCTCCAGCAGGCGGCGGTCGCGGGTCAGGATGATGCGCTGCTCGCGCCGCGCCACCGCCACCAGGCGGGCGTCCTCGTGTTCCGCACCGACCACCGGCAGCATGCTCGCGTCGGTGGCGTCCAGGCCGCACATGCGCAGCAGGGAGGCCAGCTTGGCCAGGTTGGCGTCGACCAGGAAGCGCACCGCCCGCAGCGGCACCGGGCGCACCCGGGTGAGCGCCGCGATGTCGAAGCTCTCGAACACCGGGTAGACGCTGACCCGCTGGCCATCGCGTAGCTTGTGCGCGAAGTCCATCGACTCGCCGTCCACCAGAAGCAGGTCCACCTCGCCGTGCGGCACGCCGCAGTGCTCGACCAGCGCCTTGGTCGTGGTTCCGTCGTGCACAGCCAGCTCGAACTCCCGGCCGCGGCGATGCGGCGGCAGGAAATCGCCCAGCTCCTGGTAGAAGCGCACCCGCACCCGATGCTTCCGCGCGCGCGACGAAGCCGATTCGGGCGATCCGGGAGAGATGGAGTTCATTTCGGGGTTCTTCCAATATAATTTCCGGCACTACGATGAGTCAGACGACAATGCCGCGTTCGGTGGTCGTCGTGGGCGGCGGGCACAACGGCCTGGTGGCCGCCGCCTACCTGGCGCGCGCCGGCGCCGACGTGCTGGTGCTGGAGCGGCGCGACTTCGTCGGCGGAGCGTGCATCACCGAAGAGCTGTTCCCGGGCTTCCGGGTCTCCTCCTGCTCCTACATCTGCCACCTGCTGCAGCGCAAGGTGATCGACGACCTGCAGCTCAGGGACCACGGCTTCGCCATCCATCCGGTCGACCCCTACCGCTTCCAGCCGTTCCCGAACGGCAACTACCTGCTCCGCTGGCACCACGCCGCCGACGGCGAAGCGGAGATCGCGCGGCTGGCGCCCGCCGACGTGCAGGGGTACCGCCGCTACCGAGCGTTCATGGACCGCGCCGCGGCCATCCTGTACCGCTCCTTCCTGACCGATCCTCCCACCCTGGCCGAAGTCAGCGCACAGGTGCGGGGCAGCGACGACGAGGCGGTGTGGGAACGGATGCTGACCGGCAACGTGCTCGACCTGGTGCAGGAGCACTTCACGTCGCCGGAGGTGCGGGCGGCGTTCATCGATGCCCAGGACGCCTGCGACCCGCGCGCCCCCGGCTCGATACTGGCGCTGGCCTACTTCGACTGCGACCTGTCCACCGATCCGGCCGACCTCGGCATCCCGCACGGCGGCATGGGCGCCATCACGCAGGCGATGGCGCGCTCGGCACGGGCCGCGGGCGCCGAGATCCGCACCGGCGCCCAGGTAGCGCGCATCCTGCTGCGCGACGGGCGCGCGGTCGGTGTGCAGCTCGCGGACGGGGAGCGGATCGAGTGCGACACCGTGGTCAGCGGCGCCGACCCCAAGCGCACCTTCCTGGGGCTGATCGGCGCCGGCGAGCTGCCGCCGGAGCTGGCGGCCGGGGTGAGCCGGCTCAAGACCGAGGTCTCCTACCTGAAGTTCCACGCCGCCCTCGACGCGCTACCCGACTTCAGCGGCCACCTCGGCGCCCGCTACGACGAGAAGCTGCTGGTGCAGGTACGCATCTGCCCGTCGGTGGACTACTTCCTGCGCAGCGGCGACGACGCCCGCGCCGGGCGCCCCTCGTCCGCCCCGGTGATGCACATCCAGATCCCGTCGGTGCTCGACCGCTCGCTGGTGCCGCCGGGCAAGCACGTGATGTCGGTGTGGGTGCTGTACGCGCCGGTGCGGCCGCGGCAGGGGAGTTGGGACGAACTGCGCGAGCAGACCGGCGAGCAGATCATCGAGGTGATCGGCGAGTACGCGCCCGGATTCCGGCAGTCGGTGCGCGACTGGATGCTGTTCACTCCGCGGGAGCTGGAGCAGCGCGTGGCCCTGACCGACGGCAACATCCGCCACCTCGACATGACCTCCGCGCAGATGCTGGCGGGCCGCCCCAACCGCCTGCTGTCCGGCTACCGCACCCCGGTTCCCGGCCTCTACCTGTGCGGCGCCGGCACCCACCCCGGCGGCGAGGTCACCGGCGCCCCCGGCCACAACGCCGCCCACGCCATCCTCCGCGACTGGGAATCTCCGGGTTGAACGCCGACCAGGGCCGTTATTGGATAGACTGAGGCCTGAATCCGAAGGGGGGGGCCAGCAAATGAACGTAGCGGTCGTGGGTGCAGGAATCGTCGGAGGGGCAATCGCGTTCCACCTTGCTCGCCGCGGGGCGCAGGTGACGCTGATCGACGCCGGCGAGCCGGGCATGGGCGCCACCAGCCACTCGTTCGCCTGGATCAACAGCTTCGGCAAGGAGCCCCGCCATTACGGCGCGCTGAACCGGCGCGCCCTCGACACCTGGGACCGCTTCGCGCGGCTGCTCGACGCCGACATCGGCCTGCACTGGGGCGGCCAGCTCACCTGGGCGGCCACCGACGCGGACGCCGACGCCCTGGCGCGCAAGGTTGCCGGGTTGCAGTCCTGGGGATACGTCGCGCGCATGATCGACCCGGCGGCGATGCTGCGCCTGGAACCCGGCCTCAACCCCGGGACCGTGAAGGCGGCCGCGTACAGCGACAACGACGGCCACGTGCAGGGCACGCTCGTCGCGCAGACCTGCGCCAGCCGCGTGCAACAGCTCGGCAGCCGCCTCATGTTCGGAAGCGCCGTCACCGGCCTGACGATGCACGCCGGGCGGGTGACCGCGGTGCAGCTTGCCGGCGGCCCGGCGGCGGACGCCTCGGTGACGGACGCCTCAGTGCCGGGCGGCTCGGTCGCGGACGCCCCAGTGCGGGGCGCCTCGGCGGCGGCCACCTCGGTGGCATGTGACGCGGTGGTGCTGGCGGCCGGGGTGGCCACCACCAAGCTGGCGGAGATGGCGGGCGTATACGTCCCGCAGCAGGAGAGTCCCGGCGTGGTGGTGCGCACCGAACCGATGGCGCCGGTGCTGCGCACCGTTGCCGCGCTGTATGCTCCGCCAACCGGCACGCACGGCCTCAAAGTCCACGTTCGGCAGAGCCCCGACGGCATCGTCATGATGGGCGAAGGCAGCCAGGAGTCGCTGGCGCGCGACGACTCGCCCGAGCACGCCGCCCGGATCCTGGCGCGGGCATCCGTATACCTGCCGGAACTCGAATCGGCCACGCCCGTACCGGTGCCGGTCGGGTACCGGCCCATGCCGGTCGACGGCCTGCCGGTGCTCGGCTACACCCGCGCCGTCCCCAACCTCTACCTCGCGCTGATGCACAGCGGCATCACGCTCGCCCCCCTGGTCGGCGAGCTGGCCACGATGGAGATACTCGACGGCGCCCGCGTCGACAATCTCGAACACTACCGTCCCGAGCGCTTCGACCGCGCCAGCGGCACCCGGGACCGCCAGTAACGCGAATTCGGCGGTTATGTCGGCACAAATCGCGCGAATCGTGCGGGACATACTCGCCCGTGCCGGGCTCAGCCCTTGATGCCGGTGGTGACGATGCCCTGGATGAAGCGTTTTTGGGCGATGAAGAAGATGATGAACGCGGGCAGGGTTACCAGCACGTTGCCGGCCATCACCGTGTGCAGTTCCTCGCGCATGTAGCCCTCGTGGTCGCTCCAGATCCGGAACAGGCGCAGCACGATGGTGTCCTTGTCGACGTTGTTCAGGTAGATGAACGGCGCGAAGAAGTCGTTCCAGAAGTCCATGAAGCCGAGCACGGCGACGGTTGCCACGGCCGGCATCATCAACGGCACGATGATCTGGGCAAAGATGCGGAAGGTGGAACAGCCGTCGATCTCCGCGGCCTGGTCGAGCTCCTCCGGAATCGACTTGATGAACTGCCGGAACAGGAAGATCCGGAACGCGCCGCCGCCGAAGAACCAGGGCACGATCAACGGCTTGTAGGAGTCGATCCAGCGCAGCCAGTTGAACAGCAGGTACTGCGGGATGATCATGATCGCCGGCGGAATCAGCATGGTCATGATCAGGACGGCGAACCACACGTCGCGGCCTGGGAAGCGCAGCCGGGCGAACGCGAACCCGGTGATGGAAGCGGACACCAGCGAGCCGAACAACGCCAGCGCGGTGATGAAGATGGTGTTGGCCATCGGCCCCGGGAACGGCACCCGGTGCCAGGTGTCGGGGTAGTTGGACCAGGTCACCTTGGAGGGCAGCAGCGACAGGCCGTACGCCTCCAGGTATCCCGGCTTGAGCGACGTGGACACCATCCACAGCAGGGGCAGCAGGGCGACCGCCACCAGGAGCAGCAGCAGCAGGTACACGATTACCCGCCACGCCGACTTGCGGACGCGCAGCCCGATCGGCTTGCCGCTCACCGCCGCTGCCAGCACTCCTGAACTCATCGCACCAACTCCTTCGGCGTCATCATCACCCGGACCCCGCGTAGTACACCCAGCGCCGCGACCAGCGGAACAGGAACACGGTCAGGCCCAGGGTGAGCAGGAACATGATCAGGGCGATCGCCGCCGCGTAGCCCATCTTCAGGTAGGAAAAGGCATTGCGGTACAGGTACAGGAGCAGGGTGAGGGTGGCGTTGTTGGGGCCGCCGTTGGTCATCACCAGCGGCTCGACGAACAGTTGGGTGGCCTGGATGCAGCCGATCACCAGGTTGAACAGCAGCACCGGCGAGATCATCGGCAGCGTGACCGCGATCAGCCGGTGGCGCATCTTGGCGCCGTCGATCTCGGCCTGCTCGTACAGCTCCTGCGGAATGCCCTGCAGCCCGGCCAGGAAGATCACCACCAGCGGACCCACCGACCACACCGACATTACGGTGATAGTGGCGAACGCCAGCGGTTCGGAGCCGAACCAGTTGGGCGTGGGGCCGCCGAAGAAGCGCAGCACCACGTTCACCAGCCCGTACTGCGGGTCCATCATGCGGTTCCACAACAGCGCCAGCGCGTAGCCGGCCACGATCGAGGGCGTATAGAACAGCGTGCGCCACAGCCCCAGCGCCTTCACCTTCTGGTTGAGCAGCAGGGCGAGGAAAAACGCCGCGCTGACCCGCAGGCTCACCGAGAACACGATGTAGCGCAGGGTCACCGACAGCGAGGTGGGGAAGTTGGGATCCTCGGTGAACATCTCCACGAAGTGGCGCAGGCCGACCCACTTCGGCGGGTTGAAAATGTCGAACTTGAAGAAGCCCAGGACCAGGCCGTACCCGGCCGGGTAGAGCACGAACACGGACAATCCGATGATCCACGGGAAGATGAAGAGGTAGCCCTCGATCTTCTTCTTGGTCGAGCCTTTCATGGAGATGGGGCGGTGCCCGGAACCCGCCTCTCGGGGATTCCGGGCACCTGTCTCAGCTTACGCGGTGCCGGGGACTAGTCCCAGCCCTTGGCGATCAGGCGGGCCACCTCTTTGTCGACGTTGGCCGCCGTATCCTCGGGCGATTGCGTGTTGATGAGCAGCTTCTCCATCTCCGTGTTGAGCGCCTGCTCTATCTCGCCCGCATTGGGATTCTGGCGGTTCCAGTAGCGCGGGTGCTCGATCATGTCGATGATGTCGACGCGCAACCGGTAGCTCGGCGGAGCGCCGGGGATCTTCAGGTAGGCGTCCGAGAAGGCGACCTCCTTGGACAGCGGGGTATCGCGGCGCATGGTCTCCATCACGAATGTGTTGCAGCACATGAACGCCGCCAACTCACGCGCGGCCAGCGCGTACTTGGTGCGTGCATTGACCACCCACGGCGACACCGTCATCTGGGTGGTGTGCGGGTCGCCCTTGCCGACGCGCGGAATGGGCGCGATGTCCCACTCGAAGTCGTCCACCAGGATGGTGGTCTCCAGGTACCAGGTACCGACGATCTCCATCGCCGTGAGCCCCTGCTGGAACGCCTCGCCGGCGACGGTGGCGCCGATGCGCGGTCGGATGAACTCGTCCTTGTAGATGCCGTCTTGCAGCCAGCGCAGCGCCTCGGCCGCACCCGAGTCCACCATCTGGCCCTGCCGCCAGTCCTTGCCCGCCAGCCACGGCAGGGTGTTGGCCTCGTGCTCGTCAATCGCCCACTCGGCACCCCACGACCACAGGAACACCTGGTACCACATCGACCAGGCGTGCCAGATGTTGAAGCCCCACAGGTCGTTCACGCCGTCGCCGTTCTCGTCGACGGTGAGCTGCATGGCGGCTGCCTTGACGTCGTCCCAGGTCCAGTCGTCGGTGGGATGCGCGACGCCGTACTTGTCGAACGCCGTCTTGTTGTAGAGCAGCAGGAACACGTTCATGGCGTCCGGCAGGCCGAAGAAGGTTTCGCCGTCGCGCGAAGACGAGAACAGCGACGAATACCACTTGCTGTCGTCCAGCAGGCCGTGCTCGTGCACGGTCTCGGTGACCTCGAGCAGCAGGCCCTTGCGCCACCACAGCGGCGCGTTGCTGGAGCCGAGCAGGAACACGTCGGGCGCGTCGCCGGCGGCGATCATCGCCTGCACCTTCTGGTTGTAGTCGGCGGTGATGTGGCGGAAGGTGGCTTCCACCCGGCCCTCGCTCAGGCGCGCGAACTCGGCTGCGCTGGCGGCGTAGAAGTCGGCAACCTCCTGACCGCCCCAGGCGGACAGAATCAACGGTACCGGTTCGTCCGAACTTGCTTCGTCCGAGTCGCCGGAGGCGAACGCGCCGGCGCTCACGAGCAGCAGCACCGAGGCCAGCGCGAGGGGCGTACGAATCTTCATATCGATCCTCCCTTGTGGTGAGTGAATGAAATGTGTGACGCGCTCCGCGTCACTTCAGGCCAGCATACGCTACGCCCGCAGGCTCTGCAAGCGCGCGCATTGACTCATCGAAAATCTAACCGTAGCGAAAGCATGCCTCATCTAAAAATCTAACCGAACGGGCTGGACCTTCCGGGTCCGGTTGGAGCCTCTCCGAGGGACGTGAGGAGGTTCCGGAGGAGATGGGGTTGAAGATGAGTTCAAGGCGAGAGCTCACCGAGCAGCACGCGCAGCGGTATCGTCGGGCGGGCAAGAAGGAGAAGGGGCGCATACTCGACGAGTTCGTCGAGTCGACCGGGTACCAGCGCAAGTACGCGATCCATCTGTTGACCTGGTGGGGACGGACCCGCATGGTGCGAGTCGACGGCACACTGGTGAAGCTGGTGGTCGGGCGTCCGCGGCCTGCCCAGCGCCGCGTGCGACCGCGGCGCTACGACCAGGAGGTGCTGGTCGCTCTGAAGCTGATCTGGTACGTGTTCGACTGCATGTGCGGCAAGCGCCTGGTGGTCGTGCTGCGCACCATGCTGCCGACGCTGGAGTCGTTCGGCGAGATCGAGCTGACCGCAGCGGTGCGCGGCAAGCTGCAGACCATCAGCGCCGCGACCATCGACCGGCTGCTGCAGCAGGAGCGCGCACGGCTGCGCCTGAAGGGTCGCACGCACACCAAGCCGGGCACCCTCCTGAAGGATCAGATCGCGATCCGAACCTTCGCTGACTGGGACGAGCAGGAGCCGGGCTTCTTCGAGATCGACTTGGTGGGCCATGAAGGCGGCAACGCGTCAGGCGACTTCTGCCACACGCTCACCATCACCGACGTTGACACCGGCTGGGTCGACCTGTACGGCGTGCAGAACAAGGCGCAGCGCTGGACCCACGAGGCGATCGACGCTGCCCGGCAGAGCCTGCCGATCGTGATGCGGGGGATCGACACCGACAACGGCAGCGAGTTCATCAATCATCATTTGCTGCGCTATTGCGAAGCGCACGGCATCACGTTCACTCGGGGTCGCCCGCATCGCAAGAACGACACCTGCTACGTCGAGCAGAAGAATGGCCACGTGGTGCGACGGGCGGTCGGCCACCTGCGTTACGACACCGACCGGGAACTGGCTGCCCTCAACGCGATATACCGCCCGCTGTGCCTGCTGGTGAACTTCTTCTATCCCTCGGTGAAGCTGGTGAAGAAAACCCGCACCGGCAGCAAGGTGCGCCGCATCTATGACGACCCGCAGACGCCGTATCACCGCATGCTGGCCTCCGAGTCGGTGAGCGAGAAGGTGAAGAACCGCCTCAAGCAGCAGTACGCGACGTTGAATCCGGTCGCCCTCAAGCGCGAGCTGACCAGGTTGACCGAGGATCTGCTGCAGCTGAACGTCAGCAAGACCGCCAAGGCCGCACCAAGCACGGTGCAAACACCGAGCGAGGAGCGTGGTGGCAGCGGTCGCACGGCAAAATGACCCTCTCAGGCGGGTCTGACGGTCGATAATCGGAGAATGGGCGGTCAGCGATGAGAAAACGTCGCCTCAGCCGCGCTGTAAGGCCCCTCCACGACACGAGGTGGTGTCTGGATACCCCCGTGTCTATGCATAACCATGCAATTCAGTGCAACTTTATCCGCGACCGTAAGCCGGGTGGCGGAGTCCCGGTGCCGTCCCTGCAGTGCCTCGGCGAGGCGATTGCGGACCGCTGCCAGCCGGCTGCGTACCCGCCTGATGCTCTTTTCCAGGGCCCGGCGCACCGGTTCACGACCCGTGCGTCGGGCTCCGGCGGCGCAAGGTCATGGCTCGGCAGCGCGTCAAGGTTGAACTGCTCGCGCAGGTACTTGAAGAAGTTCTCCTGCGACCAGCGCGAGAACATGGCGCCGGCGACCTGCGCCAACGGCATCTGCGGGTGCGTGGTGATCACCGCCACCTGACGACCGTTGGCCAGACGCCGCCGGATCTGGCGCACCACCAGCCCGTTGCGCAGCATGATCGGCTGCTCGGCCAGATCAACCGCAGTCGTGCTGGTGCCGGCGGGACCATGGATCGGTACCTCGAAGGTGTGGAAGTCTTCCGGCAGCCAGTCCGCGCCGTTGAAGTTCTTGTGCCAGGTGATGCAGGCGATGCCACGCCGGGCCAGGCGCTTGAACAGGTCCGGGCTCCAGCCCTCGCGGTCGAACACCAGGGTCAGCTGCGGGGTACCGGCCGGTGCTCCGGTCAGGTCGGGGGCCGCTTCGGTCACCACCCCCAGGTGCTGCAACTGCGGCACCACGTCGTGCTTGATCGCATTCACCGGCTTCGGGTCCAGCGCCTTGTGCAGGCACAGCAGCGGTGCGCCGCCGAGGGCGTTGATCCAGTAGCTCACCGACGCCGGCAGACACAGCTTCTGGCGTGCGACGAAGTGTTTCGGCAACCGCCCGTTGCGCCCGGTGTACACCTTCACGTGGCCATCCACGGCCAGCGTCGTCCAGTCGTCGTCGTGCTCGCTGGCCCAGGTACGCGCCAGTACCGATTGCCAATCGCGCACGGTGTGCTCGGCGCTGGCCAGCAGCCTGATCTTGCGGCGCAGCGTCTTGGTCTCCGGACAGCGGTCGAGGCCGAGGATGGCGCCCCACTCGCCGGGTGCCTGGTAGCGCAGGCTCTCGGGGTTGCGCACCCGGGCCAGGGTCATGCAGGCGACGAACAGGAGGATGGTGGTCAGGCCGTAGAATCCGGCCGGCAGGCGGAACAGGCGGTTGGCGGCGGTGAGCAGGCCCTCGCGCAGCAGCATCGCCAGTGCGGCCAGCACGCCGCCGCCAGCGACCGCGTGGGCGGGCTCGACGAACGCTGGTGTGGCCTCGGTCAGCAGGCCGGCTCTGGCGAGCGTGCGGCGTTCCACGTCGCGCGCCGCGCGGCCCATGGGCGCGTGCTTGTCGCGGGCGTCGCGGCTGGCGCGCTCAGTGGCGACCGCCGGGTCGCTGACCGCGGCGGCGGTGCTGACCGGGTGATCAGTGGTGGTGGCCGCCGGCGCAACCTCGGCGCTGGCGGCGGGCTCCCGGGTGGGATCTGTGATGACGCCGGCGCGGCGGTTCTCGTTGAAGGTGCTCACCGGGATGCCGAGTTCGCGAGCGCAGGCTGAGCCGCTCATCCCGGAAGCGAGCAGCTTGGCTGCCTGGTCCGCCATCTCGGCGTCGTCCACGGTGGCCTCCACGGCACCGCGCCGGCTGACTCCGGTCGGGCTACGCCCTCCGTCCGTCAGCGGGGTACAGCATCTCCTCCGCCCCGTTCGATCCCGACGGCTCCGGTGTCGCAACCTCGTCGCCTACCCCGTCCCGGCGGTGGGGAATTGTCATGACCCTGCCCCGGGCAACGCACCTCGGTGCAGTTGTCCGGGGCGCCTCGCTCCGTGCGCTCCGCAGCAACCTGCGCGCCGCTCGCGGCGTGGGCGGCATCACCCGGCTCGGCAAATGACTTCTGAGCGTCTCTGACGCCCGTATATCCGTGAGCCAGACGGTCGGCGTCAAGAAATGTCGCCTCAGCCGCGCTGTAAGGCCTCTCCGCGACACGAGGTGGTGTCTGGACATCCCCGTGTCACCAGCACCGAAGTCGCCTCCAGACCCGTCCGCCCCCTCTTCGGTCAGCGACACGACACGGCACCGACCACCTCCCTGCCGTTGACGCCTCCTCATCCGCGCCGACCAACCAGATACGCCCCCGGTCGCGTTGGTGTGCTTGAATCAACCCGGCCGGTCGCCCAGCAGCCTATCCACTTATCCACAATTTATGAGTCTCCCCCCTCGCGCTCCCCCCTCGTTCTCCGCCTCCCTTTCGGTTAGATTCTTACGTGAGGCACGCTCACCGTAAGGTTAGATTTTTACGTGAGGCAATAGGGCGCGCTGGCAGCCGTGTCAGCACGGGCGCGGAGGGGGCCGGGCCAACCTCTACAACCGCACTCCCAGCGACTACCGGTAGCATTTTGGCAGACCTGTTGAGATATTGCGGCCCAATATGGCAACTGCGCCGAGATTCTTCGATGATCCGGCGGAGAGCTGCTTCCTGTTCGGGCGCGGGTTCTGGGCCG
Organism: Spirochaetia bacterium; assembly: GCA_965208575.1. Classification (GTDB taxonomy): domain Bacteria; phylum Spirochaetota; class Spirochaetia; order SZUA-6; family Bin103; genus Bin103. The sequence continues at coordinate 1,362,780 of CBDBOV010000006.1, forward strand.
TGGAGGTCAAGAACGGCCGCTGCCGAACTGACTCCGCCGGGGTCCGGACATCGGAGCTCAGTAGTAGGGACTGTGGTTCGTGCGCCGGCCAGTCATTCCGGCGGCAGGCGCGGCGGCAGGGACTCGAAGTCCGGCGGCAGCGGCGCGATCGCATACACCGACTCGCTCGGTGACTCGGCCAGCACAAACGAACCGGTGGTCCGAGCAGTGCTCAGGTCCACGACCAGGAGCCGGTTGCGCTCGCCGACCAGTACCCGGTTGCCGCCGGCCGGGCACAGGCCGCGCAGGAACCCGTGCGGGGCAGACGGCGCGAGCGGCAGGGAACGGGCCACCGTGCCGTCGGCGCGCAGCACGAGCAGGGCGCCGGCGCCGGAGTCGAGCGACAGCACGGTGCCGTCCGGAAGCGGCGCGACGTTGTGAGTCGGCACGATGACGTCGTCGGCGACCGGGAGCGGGTCGGCCCGACCGTCGGCGCGCACGATCAACCCGCGCTCCCCGCCGTCCTCCGATTCAGTGCGTCCGAGCGATACCAGTGGGACGCCGCCCGCGTCGAAGCCGATGCCGTTGGCGTGCAGCAGGTTGCTGTCGGCCGCGTCGTAGCCGGCCGGATCGCGGTAGTCGATGGCAGCGGAGAAGCGTCCGCCGGCGCCGCCGCCGTCAAGCAGGGCGGCCGGGCGCAGGTCGACGAGGTCGGTCAGCCGCCCGGCCGGGTCGAACACGGCCAGTGCGTCGTTGGCGGTCGAGCACACCCACAGGCGGTCGTCGTGGACGGCGATGTCGTGCACGTTGCCGCACCACGGATGGCTGATCGTGGCGAGCGGGCGCCAGGCGCGATCGAAGCGCAGCACCTCCGCACCGTTGGCGACCAGCAGCGTGCCGCCGTCCGCCGCCAGCCCGCGGCCGCCGCGGATGCCGCCGCGCGGGTTGGGCTCCCGCTCCAGGTACGGCGCCGCCGGCACCTCGCAGGATCCCTGCACGCCTCGTTCCAGGTCGACCACGTACAGGTGCCCGGACGGCTCCCCCGGCCGGCTGCCGCGGCAAATCGTCGACACCACCACGCGCCCCACGAACTCTCCCGGCAGGTCCGCCTGCCTCCCGCTGTCCATGCGACCGCGATTGTCGCCCGGATGCGCTGTCCGCGTAAATCGCGCCTGCACGAGAGTCACGAGAGTGCCGAGTTCGCGCCCCGGCTGAAGAGCTGCCGTCGGCGGCGAACCGCCGCATGCGAGCATGGCCCCGGCGCCGGCGTGCGGCGGCGCCGTCCCGCGGCCACCTCGGTGGGGCGTGAGCGGATAGCGGCGCCACACCAGGACCCACCTGCTTTGCAGACCGGTCGGCAATCCGGCAAGATGCGCTGACCGGAGATGGCGGAAGTGGGCACGACACACGAGTTGGCAGCCGCGGTGGCGGCGGCGGAGCGCGTGCTGGTGTTTACCGGTGCGGGAATGTCGACCGCCTCCGGGATCCCCGATTTCCGCGGACCGCAGGGAATCTGGAAACAGCGCCGGCCGGTCATGTTCCAGGACTTCGTGGCCTCGGCAGAGGCGCGCCGCGAGCACTGGCGCTACAAGGCGGCCGGACACCGCGAGTTTTCGCAGGCGCGGCCCAACGCCGCCCACCGGGCGCTGGTAGCGCTGGAGCGGCTCGGCAAGCTGGACACCCTGGTGACCCAGAACGTGGACGGCCTGCACCAGGATGCCGGGCACGACCCCGAGCGGGTGGTCGAGCTGCACGGCACCAACCGGGCGATCGAATGCCTGTCGTGCGGGGCGCGCAGCGCGCCGGAGCCGGCCCTGGAGGAGTTCGAAGCCACCGGCGACTGCCCGCGCTGCCGGGCGTGCGGTGGGGTGCTGAAGACCGCCACCGTGTCGTTCGGCCAGCCGATGCCGCAGGCCGAACTGGAGCGCGCGTTTCGCGCCGCGCGCCGCGCCGACCTGGTGCTGGCGGCCGGCTCCACCCTGGAGGTACAGCCCGCCGCCGACGTACCGCTGGCCGCGGCCGGCGCCGGCGCCTTCTACGCCATCGTCAACCGCGGGCCGACCGGCCACGACCGCTACGCCGATCTGCGCCTGGAGGGCGACGTGACCGAACTGCTGCCCTCCCTGGCGCGCGCCGTCGAGGCGGCACTCCCGGCCACCGCGGCCGGCAACGCAACGGGAGTAGGCGATGAATAGCGCACCATGGTGGAACCCGGCGGCGCGCGGGGCCGGAGGCGAGCACAACGAGGGAACGGGATGCACAGTACGGTGAGTGCCATGGCGCTGGCACAGCGGCTCGGGGAGTTCGAACGCGACGGCTACACCGTGTTCCGCGGCTTCAACGCCGACTGGATCGAGCGCTGGCGGCCGGTGTTCATGGATCACTACCGGCGCCACCTGGGCCAGGATCAGCACGGCCGCGGCGTCGGCCAGCCGCGCGCGGTGTTGCGCGGCCTGCTGCAGGAGTACCCCGACCTGTTCGTCCCCGCCCTGGTGGCACCGGCGATGCTCGATTTCCTGGAGCGGCTGATGGGCCCCACCGTGGGCTTCGACAGCCTGCAGATCGCCATCACGCCGCCGGTCAGCGAGCGCGAGGCGCGCAGCGTGCACGCCTGGCACCGCGACATGTGGGCGCTGACCGGGTGGACCGACGACTACCTGCCGCCCAACGCCGTGAACGTGCTCACCTACCTGCAGGAGGGACCGCGGTACGGCGAGCTGCGGGTGATCCCCGGTTCGCACCGCGGCAGCCGCGTGGTCGGCGACGGTGGCTCGACGCAATCCCAGAAGGGCGAGCAGGTGGTGCCGATGGCGGCCGGCGACACGGTGGTGATCCACTCGTCGCTGCTGCACACCACCTCCGGCAACTACAGCGGCGATCTGCGCATCTTCGCCAGCTTCTTCTACACGCGCGCCTGGCTGCCCAAGCGCGAGTCCTACGCCGGCGAGGCGATGCAGCGGGTGATCCGCACGGCGCGCCGGCAGGGCGACCGGCGCGTGGCGCGCCTGTTCGAGCCGGACGGGGAGCTGCTCGCGCGCCGCTTCAACGGCAACAACGGCGAGTACACGGAGCGCCAGCGGTGGCAGCAGTGGCTGGCCGAGGAGGGCCTCGAACGCGCGCGAGCGGCCTTCGCGCGGGAGGAGCAGGCGACCGACCACACCGTGGCCGGGCAGGATGCCGCGCCCACTCGGCCACATGCGCAGCAGCCAGCCGCGCCCACTGATCCCGCGGCGGCAGCCGATGTGGTTGCCACGGACGACGCTGCCGAGAACACCGATGCGGCGCGGGAGAAGGCGTTGGGCGGGACGACTGGCGCGCAGGACGCTGCACCCGAGCGGCCACGAGTGCCGCAGCCAGCCACGCGCACTGACCTTGCGGAGGCGGTCGATACGAGCGGCGGCGACCGCACTGCCGGGAACCCCGGCGCGGCTCGGACGGAGGCGCGGGACGCCGCGACGGCCGCGGATGACGCTGTGTCCCCGCGGGTGCAAGCGCCGCAACCAGCCGCTGACGATAACCCTTGGGCCACGGCCGATGCGGTGGCCGGAGACGGCGGACCCGGGCAAACCCGCCCAGCGCCCCGCCCAGCGGCCGGCTCGACGCCGTCGCCGGATGCACCGGCGGAAGCCGATTCCGCGGCGGCGCCGGTGCTGAACGCGTGTGCCGGACTCAGTGAGGGGCCGGCGTGGCATGCGGCCAGCGGCACCGCACGGGCCGCATCGAAGCGCGCCGGGGCGATAGCAGGACCGGTGCTGAATGCGCGTGCCGAGTTGGGCGAGGGGCCGGTGTGGGACGCAGCCGGCGACACCCTGTACTGGGTGGACCTGTTCGCCGGCGTGGTGCACAGCTACCGGGCCGCGTCCGGGCTTACCGGCAGCGTGGAGGTGGGCGAGATCGTCGGCTGCGTGGTGCCGCGCCGGAGCGGCGGCCTGCTGGCCGCCACCGCCAGCGGCATCTATCACCTCGATCCCGACACCGGCGCCAAGACGCGCGTGTCCGCCATCGAGGCGGACCGTCCCGAGACCCACTTCAACGACGGCAAGGTGGATCCCGCCGGGCGCTTCTGGTTCGGCTCCATCGCCGTGGACCGCACCACCGACCTGCTCGGCGACCTGTACAGCCTGGAGCCCGACCTCACCGTTACCCACCGGCTGCATGGCGTCGACAACACCAACGGCATGGACTGGAGCCCAGACGGGCGCACCATGTACTACATCGACTCGCTGACCCGGCAGGTCACCGCCTACGACTACGACGCCGCCACGGGCGCCATTGCCAACCCGCGCCCCATCGTGACCCTGCCGGAGGGCACCGGCGTACCGGACGGCATGACCGTGTCGGTGGACGGCTCGCTGTGGGTAGCGCATTGGGGCGGCGCCCGCGTCACCCGCTGGCACCCCGATACCGGCGCCCTGCTGCAGACCATCGCCGTGCCTGCCAACCTCACCACCTCGTGCGCATTCGCCGGACCGGCACTGGACGACCTCTACATCACCACCGCCCGCTACCATGAGCCGATCGCGGCACTTGCCGCGCAGCCGCTCGCCGGCGGCCTGTTCCGCTACCGCACCGACACCCGCGGCCGCCCCGCGGCCGTGTTCCTCGGGTAATCGCATGGGCAACGCTGCCAACTCCCCGATCCGTACCGCCGTGGTGACCGGCGGGCACTTCTACGAGGTGGTCGACTTTCACCGCCTGTTCCGCGCGCTCGACGGCGTCGACGCGTATATCCAGCACATGGACGACTTCACCCTGGCGCCGCGCGAGGAGCGCGACGGCTACGACGTGGTGCTGTTCTTCACCATGCTGCTGGAAGGGCCGAGCGGCGAACGCCTCCAGGCACTGGAGCAGATCCGCACGGACCAGGGCGTGGTGGTGCTGCACCACTCCATCCTGGCGTTCCCGTTCTCGCCGTTCTGGCGGCGCTGGACCGACCTGCCGAACCTCACCCACTCCGTGGACCCGCCCGAACCGATCACCACCGGGATCGCCGACCCGGACCATCCGATCACCGCCGGCCTCGCCGACTGGCGGATGACCGACGAGATCTACCGCATGGGCGGACCGACCGCCGACAGTCACGTCCTGCTCCACGCCAGCCATCCGCACAGCATGGGCACGCTGGCGTGGGCGCGCGAGCCCGGCGGCCAGCGCGTGGTGTGCTACCAGGCGGGCCACGACCACCAGGCCTGGACCCACCCCTCATACCGCGCGTTCCTGACCCGTGCCATCGCGTGGTGCGCGCGGCGGATCTGATCCGCCGCCGGCGGACAACCTGTAAGATAACGCGCCGTGAGGTAGTCACACGATTGCGAGGTGATGACGAGTATGCGTTCCGCTGGTGCTGTTTTGCTGACCCTGTTCCTGCTTCCGGGCCTGACCGCCGCCGTGTGGGCCACCGACGAGGGATCGGACTCGACGGAGCCGGCCGTCGCGTGGCTGGCGACCGAGCTGACCGATGTCAGCACCGGCGAGACGTTCACGCTCGCCGAGTTCGCCGGTACCCCGGTGCTGCTGGAGAGCTTCGCGGTGTGGTGCCCGATCTGCACCAACCAGCAGAAGCAGGTGCGCGCCCTGCACGAGGAGGTGGGCGACGAGGTGGTGTCGGTTGGCCTCAACACCGACCCCAACGAAGACCACGACAAGGTCGTGGCCCACATCCAACGCCACGGATTCGACTGGCGCTACGCGGTCGCTCCGGCCGAGCTGATTCTGGCCCTCAAGGAGGAGTTCGGCATCGGCATACTGAACGCCCCATCCGCCCCGATGGTGCTGATCTGCCCCGACCAGAACGTCCGTGAGATGCTGAAGCGCGGCGTGAAACGGGCGAACTTTCTGCAGGAGCAGGTCGCCGCCTGCGCGGCGCCGGCCACCTGATCGATCGGCGGTTGCTTTGTTCGCCAATTTTGCCGCCAGCTACCTGCTCGGACTTGCCACGCCGCTGACCGCGGTGTGTGTCCTGCCGCTGTACCCCGGCTTCATCGCCTTCCTGTCCAACCAGCGGCAGGAGGGGGACAGCCGCCCGCCCCTGCTGCTCGGGCTGGCGGTGGTGGCCGGCGTGGTCGCCTGCATGGTGGCGATCGGGCTGGTGTTCTCGACCCTGCTGGAGTTGTCGCTGACCGGCGTGGCCGGCATCGCCTCGCCGATCGCGTTCGCGCTGCTGGCGGTGATCGGCGTCCTGCTGCTGCTCGATACCGACTTCAGCCGCCTGTTTCCGGTGGTGCGGGCGCCGAGCACCAGCCGCCCGCTGGCGGCCGCGTTCGGCTACGGCGCCTTCTTCGCGTTCATCATCCTGCCCTGCAACCCCGGCTTCATCGGCGCCTTCTTCTCCAAGCAACTGGCGCTGTCGATCGGCGACTTCGGCCTCAACGTGCTCAACTCGGTAATCTTCGCGCTCGGCATCGGCACCCCGCTGCTGGTGCTGGCGCTGGCGGGCGCCGCGTTCGGCAGAAACATCATCCGCTTCCTGACCCGCCACAAGTCACCGATCAACCGCATCGCCGGCGCCGCCATGGTGGGCATCTCCCTGTACTACCTGATCGCCGTGTTCCAGGTCCCGCAGCGCCTGCTCGGCGGCGCCTAGCAGCTAAGCTAAGTAGGAGCCGGCGCACCACCCCAGTGCTGCGCTAATACTCAAGGATCGCCCGGCCCATCACTTCCCCCGCAAGAAGCGCGTCGCAGGCATCGTTGATCTGCTCCAGGCGGTAGCGGTCGGTCACCAGCTTGTCGAGCGGAAACTTGCCGTCCGCGTAGAGCCGCAGGAACATCGGGAAGTCGCAGTCGACGTCGCTGGCGCCGTGGCTGCCGGTGTAGGTGCGCTGGAACGGCATGACCAACATCGGGTTGAGCGTCATCTCGCGCTCCGCCGGTACGCCAACCAGAACAGCCGTGCCGCCCTGGCTGGAGGGACCCACCCATCCCGGCCGCGTGGCTTGCAGGATCTGCTCGGTGGTCGCCCGCACACCGATGGTGTCGAAAGCGTAATCGACGCCGCCGCCGGTGAGCTCCTGAATGGCCGCCACCGGATCTTCCCGCTTGGCGTTGATGAGGTGGGTGGCGCCGAACTGGCGGGCCGTGTCCAGCTTGTCGTCGCGCAGGTCGACCGCGATGACCGGGTGGGCGTGCAGCATCGAGGCCATCCAGACGGCCGACAGCCCCACGCCGCCGGTGCCGACAACCGCCACCGAGTCGCCGGGCCGCACGTTGGCGGTGCGTTGGACCGCGCCGGCGCCGGTCAGCACCGCGCAGCCGATGATGCAGCTGATGTCGGTGGGGGCTTCGGCGGCGATCCCGACGACATGCTCACCCTCGGTGACAACGTGCTCACTCCAGGTGTGCACGCCATGCTGGGCAAACAACTCCGTCCCCCGGTACGTTGCGCCGAGCGGACCGCGATCCTGCATGGTCAGGTCCGGGTGCCGCCGCACCCAGGTGACGATGGCGTTGTCGCCCTCCTTGACGTGGGTCACGTTCGCGCCCACTTCCATAACCACGCCGGTGCCCTCGTGGCCGAGCACCATCGGCAGCGGTTCCCCGAGCGATCCGTTCAGTTCATGGAGCTGGGAATGGCACACGCCACTGGAAATCAGCTTCACGGCAACGTCGTCGGGTCCGACATCGGGCAACTCCACCTCGTCGATGACGAGTGGCTCGTTGTAGGCGGTCAGTACCGCGGCTCGGGTCTTCATGGCGTGGCCACTGTGCCACACACGCACCGGCAAGCCAACCCGCTGTCAGCGCCGCGGCGCACCGCAGCGGCATCTATATGGTGCGGCCGCCGTCGACTACGAGGCTGGCGCCGGTGATGAAGTCGCTGCGCAACAGGCCCACGATGGCGGTGGCCACGTCGTCCGCGGAGGCGGCGCGGCCCATCGGGGTGGACTCGCGGTTGCTGCGGGCGTGCTCCTCGCTCACGGTGGCGATCCAGCGCGTCTCCACCAGGCCGGGCACCACGCAGTTGACCTGCACCTCCGGCGCCTGGCTGTGCGCCATGCCGCGGGTCAGGTTCATCACCGCCGCCTTGCTCGCGGAGTAGATCAGCGAGCTGCCGAGCCCGTTCAGCCCGGCGATCGAGCCCACGTTCACGATATGGCCGCCGCCGCCGCGCTTCATCTCCGGGATGGCGGCGCGCGAGCAGTAGAACGGGCCCTGGAAGTTGACCCCGAACAGCTCCGCGAAGTCCTCGTCGCGGACGCCTTCCAGGTCGGGCGGCGGCACCGCCCGCGTGCGCCCCGCATTGTTGACCAGGAAGTCGAGGCGCCCGAATCCGGCCACCGTGGCCGCCACCATGGCGCGCACCTGCGCGTCGTCGGCAACGTCCGCCTGCACCGCCAGTGCGCGCCCACCGCCGGCACGGATTTCCGCCGCGGTGTCTTCCGCCTCCTGCCGGGAGCGCGAGTAGTTGACCGCCACCGCCGCCCCCTGTGCGGCGAGCTGCAGCGCGGTGGCGCGCCCGATGCCGGTGCCGCCCCCGGTGATCAGCGCCACCCTGCCGTCGAAGTCTCCCATCCAGTGCCTCCTTTCCAACCGGCGCCGAGCTTACGGCGCGCCACCGGCTCCACGCAACCCGCGCCCGCGACTACAGCCGGTCAGCACGTACTCGCCGGACGTCCGGCGCTACGGCGGTGCGGTGCCAGTCGACGTGTGGGGCACGTGACCGCCGTCATCCTCCCTGTTTGGGCCGTTCGTCAGTCAGGCGTCTCCTCCGCATCGCCGTGAGATTGGGTGGTTCAGATCCTTCTTCGTTGAACCGCACCGATGCCAGCGCCCCCTCACTTGCGCACGGCGTCGCAGAACACCAGATCCCAGCCGTGAAACACCACGATCAGGCCGATGAAACGCACCGCCGGGAATTGCCGCGCCAGCCGTTCGTCCGCCAGATACCGCCTGAGCTGCGCCGTCGCCTCTCCGACCGCCGCCGCCACGCCGGCGTCGTCCGCCGACTCGCTACGCGGCGCGCGCTCGGAACGCTGCAAGCGCCTGCGGCGATCAAGGTACTTGAGTTCGATCAGATAGCCGCGCCGCAGGTGTGGATAGCGAGCCACCAGCGGCTCCAGCGCGATATCCGCATGGCCCTTGCCCAGTTCCGCCTCCGACCGGAACACGTAGTAGTCGGCCACGCTCAGGTACGCCGCCAGAAAGCCCTGTATCACCTTCTCGCCGGCGATGTAGTCGCGGATTCCCGTCTGCCGCGCGATCGCCTCGCTCAGGAACTCCAGCACGGGCCGCCATTCGCCCTCGGTCGCCATCCGAAGCATCAACTGCTCGAACCGGAACAGGTCGACCGAAAACACCTCCACGTCGCGGTAGGCATCGCGCAGGTAGCCGTACATCAGCCGCTTCACGGTCTGGTTCGGGATCCCCAGCCGCGGTATCACTCCCTGCACGTCACGGATGCTCAGCAGACCGAAGTAGTGCATCAGGGACAGGAAGTTCTCCCGCTTGGTGAGGTCCTTCAGCGGAAAGCCGGGCTGGATGCGGGTGTCCACCTGCTCCTCGCCGATTACATTGCGCAGCAGGTCGAAGTTGCCGTTGAGCTGCCGGCCGGTCACCAGCAGGTGGCGCAGCTTGCCGTAGTCGATGCGCACGTTGGTGTCGATCAGGTATTCCGGTACCTCTCGGTTCGGAATCGAATGCTTCAGGTAGTAGAGCACCATGTCGGTGTTGTACAGGTCGGTCTCGGCTGCTTTGGCGAACCGGTAGCCGTTGTACCACTCGCCCATGATCCTCATGGCGGTGTCGAAGTCCTGGCTGAGCACCCCCAGCTCCCGGTAGGTCTCGACCAAGCGCCGCACCTCCGCCTCGGTGAAGCCGACCATCTCGTTGAAGTCCGGTTCCAGGCTGATGTTGGTGCCGATGTTGAAGCCGCTGGTGACGTCGTCCATGGTGATCGGCGACACCCCGGTGATGAACAGCCGTTCCAGGCCGCCTCCGCTGCGGTCCGCGCCGGACTTCAGGGTGGCGAAGAAGTTGCGGTAGAAGCCGCCGCCGTGGGTGAAGGAGTGGTACGCCTCGGCGCCGTGGTACGCGAGCACCGTGTTGGCGAAGTTGTCGTACTCGTCGATCAGCACGTACAGCGGGATGTCATGGTCGCCCGCGTACCGGAACAACATGCTCAGCCTGGTGGCGATGGAGGGCGGCGCCAGGATGCGCTGCCGCGCCGCCTCGGGAAACAGGTCGGGATGGCGCTCCAGCGTTCCCTCAAGTTCGATCAGGCAGTAGGCCTCGAACTCCCGCTCCAGGGTTTCCAGCTTGTCGTTGACCGCCGAGAAGTTGAAGCGCAGGGTGACGTAGCGGCTCTGTTCCCCGGTCGGGTTGCGCCCGATGTCGGTGCCGGCAAAGGAGGCGTCGAAGTCGCCGGCCCAGAAGCGGTCGTAGTAGTTTTCCAGCAGCGACACCCACAGCGACTTGCCGAACCGCCGCGGACGGATCAGGAAGGCGTAGTGCTCCTCCTCTAGGCGGCGCAGGAAGCGGGTCTTGTCCACGTACAGCCACCGGCGCAGACGGATGCGCCGGAAGTCGGCCTGACCGTAGGGAATGTGCGGGTAGGCGGGGGGCATGTTCAATACCGTAGCCTGAGCACTGACTCTATCGTTCCGAGAAGCGAAAGGCAATTGACGTTACTGCCAGAACTGCCAGTGCCACCTCGGAGGCGCGGCGTGGCGCTACTGTAGCCGCCTGCTCAACGATCAACAGCGTGGGGATGAACAGCAGCAGTCGCCGGACCGACGAGGAGGCGTGGCCGCAGTTGCTGCTGCAGGCGTACCTGCAGCGGGTGGTGAACGGCGGCGGCCGCATCGAGCGGGAGTACGCGCTCGGGAGCGGGCGGGTGGACCTGCTGATCGTGTGGCCGCTGGCCGACCGGGTGCCGGAGTTCCTGGTGGAGTGCAAGGTGGTGCGCGCGCACGACGGGCTGGACAGCGTGGTGGACGAGGGCGTGCAGCAGACCGCGCGCTACGTGGACCGCTGCGCGGCGGAGGCGGGGCACCTGGTCGTGATCGACCGGCGCGAAAACCGGAGCTGGGAGGAGAAGGTATTTCACCTCCGGCGCGACGGCGGTGCGGTCCCGGTCGACGTGTGGGGCATGTGACCGCCGTGAGGAGCTGAGCTTCACACGCTTGCGCCCGCGCCTCCGCGCCCCACCAATGGCGTGCTGTCATAGGCAGCATGAAGTGTTATCATGACGCAGCACACCAGACAACGGGAGGCGAGGTGCACTGATGGTACGAACCCAGATCCAGTTGCCTGAAGAACTGGCTCAAAGAATCCGCGAAGTGGCGGACCACCAGCATACGTCCATGGCAGAGGTGATCAGACGCGCCGTCTCTGTCTTCTTCGAGACATCTCCCCAGGTCGACCGGAAAGCACGCTACGAGCGCGCAGCCGCTGCTGCAGGCGCGTTCAGCTCCGGACGCTCGGATCTTTCGCGCTGCCATGATCGCCACTTCGCTGAAGCATCCGAAGCATGACCTGCTTCGTGGACACGTCGGCGCTGCTCGCCGTGATGGACAAGGACGACGCCGTCCACGAAGAAGCAAAGGCACTGTGGGAGCGGCTCACCGCGCAACAAGCCACCCTGTTTATGTCGTCACGGCGCATCAGGCGCCTGTGATACACTTCGCACCGTAGCGCCGGACAAACCGGCCGTCGCCAAGCGAGGATCGCATCCAGGCGTTCGTTCAACACCGCGGGTCCCGTCAATCCGACCGATCACTACCTGATCGCGCCGCTGTCGAGGATCGACCTCGACGACGTGCTCGGCCTGGTGAGGTATTCCACCTCCGGCGCGACGGCGGTGCGGTCCCGGTCGACGTGTGGGGCATGTGAAGCGATCCGCGAATCTCTGCCGATCACCCCTATTGCCTCACGTAAAAATCTAACCTTACGGTGAGCGTGCCTCACGTAAGAATCTAACCGAAAGGGAGGCGGAGAACGAGGGGGGAGCGCGAGGGGGGAGACTCATAAATTGTGGATAAGTGGATAGGCTGCTGGGCGACCGGCCGGGTTGATTCAAGCACACCAACGCGACCGGGGGCGTATCTGGTTGGTCGGCGCGGATGAGGAGGCGTCAACGGCAGGGAGGTGGTCGGTGCCGTGTCGTGTCGCTGACCGAAGAGGGGGCGGACGGGTCTGGAGGCGACTTCGGTGCTGGTGACACGGGGATGTCCAGACACCACCTCGTGTCGCGGAGAGGCCTTACAGCGCGGCTGAGGCGACATTTCTTGACGCCGACCGTCTGGCTCACGGATATACGGGCGTCAGAGACGCTCAGAAGTCATTTGCCGAGCCGGGTGATGCCGCCCACGCCGCGAGCGGCGCGCAGGTTGCTGCGGAGCGCACGGAGCGAGGCGCCCCGGACAACTGCACCGAGGTGCGTTGCCCGGGGCAGGGTCATGACAATTCCCCACCGCCGGGACGGGGTAGGCGACGAGGTTGCGACACCGGAGCCGTCGGGATCGAACGGGGCGGAGGAGATGCTGTACCCCGCTGACGGACGGAGGGCGTAGCCCGACCGGAGTCAGCCGGCGCGGTGCCGTGGAGGCCACCGTGGACGACGCCGAGATGGCGGACCAGGCAGCCAAGCTGCTCGCTTCCGGGATGAGCGGCTCAGCCTGCGCTCGCGAACTCGGCATCCCGGTGAGCACCTTCAACGAGAACCGCCGCGCCGGCGTCATCACAGATCCCACCCGGGAGCCCGCCGCCAGCGCCGAGGTTGCGCCGGCGGCCACCACCACTGATCACCCGGTCAGCACCGCCGCCGCGGTCAGCGACCCGGCGGTCGCCACTGAGCGCGCCAGCCGCGACGCCCGCGACAAGCACGCGCCCATGGGCCGCGCGGCGCGCGACGTGGAACGCCGCACGCTCGCCAGAGCCGGCCTGCTGACCGAGGCCACACCAGCGTTCGTCGAGCCCGCCCACGCGGTCGCTGGCGGCGGCGTGCTGGCCGCACTGGCGATGCTGCTGCGCGAGGGCCTGCTCACCGCCGCCAACCGCCTGTTCCGCCTGCCGGCCGGATTCTACGGCCTGACCACCATCCTCCTGTTCGTCGCCTGCATGACCCTGGCCCGGGTGCGCAACCCCGAGAGCCTGCGCTACCAGGCACCCGGCGAGTGGGGCGCCATCCTCGGCCTCGACCGCTGTCCGGAGACCAAGACGCTGCGCCGCAAGATCAGGCTGCTGGCCAGCGCCGAGCACACCGTGCGCGATTGGCAATCGGTACTGGCGCGTACCTGGGCCAGCGAGCACGACGACGACTGGACGACGCTGGCCGTGGATGGCCACGTGAAGGTGTACACCGGGCGCAACGGGCGGTTGCCGAAACACTTCGTCGCACGCCAGAAGCTGTGTCTGCCGGCGTCGGTGAGCTACTGGATCAACGCCCTCGGCGGCGCACCGCTGCTGTGCCTGCACAAGGCGCTGGACCCGAAGCCGGTGAATGCGATCAAGCACGACGTGGTGCCGCAGTTGCAGCACCTGGGGGTGGTGACCGAAGCGGCCCCCGACCTGACCGGAGCACCGGCCGGTACCCCGCAGCTGACCCTGGTGTTCGACCGCGAGGGCTGGAGCCCGGACCTGTTCAAGCGCCTGGCCCGGCGTGGCATCGCCTGCATCACCTGGCACAAGAACTTCAACGGCGCGGACTGGCTGCCGGAAGACTTCCACACCTTCGAGGTACCGATCCATGGTCCCGCCGGCACCAGCACGACTGCGGTTGATCTGGCCGAGCAGCCGATCATGCTGCGCAACGGGCTGGTGGTGCGCCAGATCCGGCGGCGTCTGGCCAACGGTCGTCAGGTGGCGGTGATCACCACGCACCCGCAGATGCCGTTGGCGCAGGTCGCCGGCGCCATGTTCTCGCGCTGGTCGCAGGAGAACTTCTTCAAGTACCTGCGCGAGCAGTTCAACCTTGACGCGCTGCCGAGCCATGACCTTGCGCCGCCGGAGCCCGACGCACGGGTCGTGAACCGGTGCGCCGGGCCCTGGAAAAGAGCATCAGGCGGGTACGCAGCCGGCTGGCAGCGGTCCGCAATCGCCTCGCCGAGGCACTGCAGGGACGGCACCGGGACTCCGCCACCCGGCTTACGGTCGCGGATAAAGTTGCACTGAATTGCATGGTTATGCATAGACACGGGGGTATCCAGACACCACCTCGTGTCGTGGAGGGGCCTTACAGCGCGGCTGAGGCGACGTTTTCTCATCGCTGACCGCCCATTCTCCGATTATCGACCGTCAGACCCGCCTGAGAGGGTCATTTTGCCGTGCGACCGCTGCCACCACGCTCCTCGCTCGGTGTTTGCACCGTGCTTGGTGCGGCCTTGGCGGTCTTGCTGACGTTCAGCTGCAGCAGATCCTCGGTCAACCTGGTCAGCTCGCGCTTGAGGGCGACCGGATTCAACGTCGCGTACTGCTGCTTGAGGCGGTTCTTCACCTTCTCGCTCACCGACTCGGAGGCCAGCATGCGGTGATACGGCGTCTGCGGGTCGTCATAGATGCGGCGCACCTTGCTGCCGGTGCGGGTTTTCTTCACCAGCTTCACCGAGGGATAGAAGAAGTTCACCAGCAGGCACAGCGGGCGGTATATCGCGTTGAGGGCAGCCAGTTCCCGGTCGGTGTCGTAACGCAGGTGGCCGACCGCCCGTCGCACCACGTGGCCATTCTTCTGCTCGACGTAGCAGGTGTCGTTCTTGCGATGCGGGCGACCCCGAGTGAACGTGATGCCGTGCGCTTCGCAATAGCGCAGCAAATGATGATTGATGAACTCGCTGCCGTTGTCGGTGTCGATCCCCCGCATCACGATCGGCAGGCTCTGCCGGGCAGCGTCGATCGCCTCGTGGGTCCAGCGCTGCGCCTTGTTCTGCACGCCGTACAGGTCGACCCAGCCGGTGTCAACGTCGGTGATGGTGAGCGTGTGGCAGAAGTCGCCTGACGCGTTGCCGCCTTCATGGCCCACCAAGTCGATCTCGAAGAAGCCCGGCTCCTGCTCGTCCCAGTCAGCGAAGGTTCGGATCGCGATCTGATCCTTCAGGAGGGTGCCCGGCTTGGTGTGCGTGCGACCCTTCAGGCGCAGCCGTGCGCGCTCCTGCTGCAGCAGCCGGTCGATGGTCGCGGCGCTGATGGTCTGCAGCTTGCCGCGCACCGCTGCGGTCAGCTCGATCTCGCCGAACGACTCCAGCGTCGGCAGCATGGTGCGCAGCACGACCACCAGGCGCTTGCCGCACATGCAGTCGAACACGTACCAGATCAGCTTCAGAGCGACCAGCACCTCCTGGTCGTAGCGCCGCGGTCGCACGCGGCGCTGGGCAGGCCGCGGACGCCCGACCACCAGCTTCACCAGTGTGCCGTCGACTCGCACCATGCGGGTCCGTCCCCACCAGGTCAACAGATGGATCGCGTACTTGCGCTGGTACCCGGTCGACTCGACGAACTCGTCGAGTATGCGCCCCTTCTCCTTCTTGCCCGCCCGACGATACCGCTGCGCGTGCTGCTCGGTGAGCTCTCGCCTTGAACTCATCTTCAACCCCATCTCCTCCGGAACCTCCTCACGTCCCTCGGAGAGGCTCCAACCGGACCCGGAAGGTCCAGCCCGTTCGGTTAGATTTTTAGATGAGGCATGCTTTCGCTACGGTTAGATTTTCGATGAGTCAATGCGTCACCTTGCTGGCTATTCACTTGAGCGATATGCTTGACTCATATGAGCGTTGCAGCGACGGAAGTCGCCGAGGTTCTGGGGGGCCGGCGGGTGCTTGGGCGCAGCATCGAGCACGGACGCGATCTGGAGGAGTTGATTCGCGCGGGGGTCCCCAAGCCGGCACTGGAGCGGTTGGTCGACCTGCTCGTGACGCACGACGGCGGTGACGGCAAGGCTCGCAGGGCCGCGCTGCGGAACCGAATCGTGTCGCGGGCGACCTATCAGCGGGTAGAGCGCCTCAACCTGCAGGTGAGCGAGACCACGGAACGACTCGCGCGGCTCTACGCGCTCGCTGCAACCGCGTTTGCCGATGGCGGCGCAGCGGCGAGGTTCATGCTCACCCCCCATCCCGAGCTTGACGATCGAGCGCCCTTCGACGTCGCGCTGACCGAGGTTGGGGGGCGAGCAGTCGAGGAGGTGATCGAGCGGGGCCTGCATGGCCTCCCGGCTTGACAGCCCAAGATACGCATACCGGATCGTCAGCTCGCGGTATCCGCCGTTCGACGGAGCCGGCGCGTACCGCTGGGGCAGCCGCTGGGTCAGTCCGGGACGCCAGATGGTGCACGCCGCGGAGTCCTATGCGCTCGCCGTCCTCGAGAACCTCGTACACTGGCAGAGTGGCACGCTCCCGCGCAACTTGGTATGCGGGTCGCAATTCCGGACGACGTTGCACAGGAACGGGCCGACGACGTCGATGCGGCGCTGCTGCGTGCCAACGACCACCGCGCGACGCGGCGCATCGGCGACGACTGGTACGATCGCGGAGACACCGCCGTACTCTGGGTTCCATCCGTCGTGTCTCCGTACGAATTCAGTGTGTTGTGCAATCAACTGCACGTGGACTTCTCACGGATCGTCGTGGGTGAGCCAACCCCCAGCTCGGGTCGATGCCCGCCTGCCGTACCGTAGATAGCGCCTACGCCAAGTCGCGGCCGTGTATTGGTGCGTCGGCAACGAATGCGAGCGCCTCCGCGAACGCCTGTGGCTGGTAGTTGGCCGCGGCATCTCTGAAGAAGTCTCGCGTTTCTTGCCGGATTACCTCGTTGTTCACCGACGCCACGATAGAGCTGTTCAGAGAGACGCCGTCCTCACCGGCGAGCTGACATTGTGCGTGACGATCACTTCGGCGCCGAAGTTGGCCGCGCATTCAAACACCATGTCGTCGTGCTAGAAAGGAGACGTTGACGAAATGCTCGGGTACTCGATCGCACGTGTGGCTGAAATAGCCGCTTTCTCGACGAGTCCCATCGCTACTTGTTTGCCCTGGCCTCCAGTCTTTTCCTGGCTTTCTCAGCAGACTTCGCGCCATAGGCACCGGGATGCCCCGCGCCACCCCTGAGCCTGGGATCAAGCAGGTCCCTCACCGCGTCGCCGAACATGTTGAAACTGTAGACGACAATCGTCAGGCAGAATCCCGGCCAGAGCGCCAGCCAGGGAGCCTCCTCCATGAACTGGCGCCCTTCCCGGCTGAGCAGACCTCCCCAGCTGGGAACCCCGATGGGCAGACCAAAGCCGAGGAAACTTAAAGAAGCCTCAGACATAATCACCCCCCCGATATTGATGCTGAATATAATGATTATGGGAGCCGCAATATTGCGAAGCACATGTCGGACAAATGTTCTCCATTTTGAAGAGCCAATCGACTCCGCTGCCTGAAAATAGTCGTTCTCTTTTACTGCGATAACGGCGCCTCTTACTGTTCTTGAGCCGCCGATGCCTCCTGTTATCCCCAGGACCACTATTATCTGTGGTATACCCCGCCCCGCTATGGACATTATGGTTAACAACAGGAGCAGTCCCGGGAAAGACATCCAGGCATCGACAAATCTTTGCACAGCCAGGTCCAGTTTACCACCCAGGAATCCTGAAGTGCCACCTATCAGGAGAGCGACGACAACATTGAGAGCGGTCGCCGCCAGACCGACAACTATGGAAAGACGAGCCCCTATGATGATGCGGCTCAAGAAGTCTCGCCCCAACTGGTCGGTACCCAGCAGATACTGGGCTGATGAGCCTTGCAGCCTGTCTACCAGGTGTTGTTCCCAATATGGATAAGGAGCCAGAACATCGGCAAAGATAGCCACCAGAATCAATATCAATATGATAATCCCGCAGGCAGTACCCAGTGGCTTCTCCTTGACCAGCCTGACGAAGAAATCGGCTAAGGCGTGGCGCCTCTTCGTTTCGGCTTCTTCTCGCGGGATATCTCTAAGCTGACTCATCCTTTCGCCTCCACTACCTGTATCGTAGCCTGGGGTCTAAATAAGGATAAATCAGGTCGATAAATAGATTGTTCGCCATAACCACGGTGGCGAAAAACAGGTTTATTCCGGAGACCACCGGGTAGTCTCTTTCAGCGAGTGAATCCAGCATGACACGACCCATCCCCGGCAGGTTAAATATGTTCTCCATGATAACGGAGCCACCAATCAGCAGAGGCAACTGCAGGCCTACCAGGGTAACTACCGGGATGAGGGCATTCTTGATGGCGTGTCTGATAACAACTACCCTCTCCTTGAGACCCTTGGCCCAGGCAGTCCTAATGTAGTCCTGCCTGAGCACCTCCAGCATCATGGTGCGCGTCATCCGCATTGAGGATGCAGAAGCGGCCGTCCCCAGAATCAGGCTGGGAATGATCAACACCGCCAAATTCCCCAGCGGGTCTTCGGTGAAAGGAAACCACCTCATCGGTGGCGACCAGCCCCACCAGATTACCGGGAAGATCATGACCATGGTTCCCAGCCAGAAGTTGGGAGTTGCCATGCCGATGACGGCCGCGGTGCGCCCCACGTAGTCGGCGGCCGTATCCTGGCGAATCGCCGAGTAGATGCCGACTGGCAGCCCTATTACTAGCCCGATTACGATTGACAACAAACCAAGCTCGATGGTTACCGGCAGTGCATTTAATATCCTATCCTCCACCGTCCCACCGCCCATCATTGATTCGCCAAGGGTTCCCTGGAGGAGACCTTTAAAGTGGGACTCACCGGTAACCCAGTCAGGGGTCGGCAACACTCCTAGCCAGCGTCCATACTGTACGTGCACAGGTACGTCTAAGCCCAGTATATGCTCAAGAGCTTCACGGTCTACGCCACCCAGCCATTCCATCCTTCTGACCATTACGTCTACTATATCGCCCGGGATGAAGCGGACCGAAAGAAAGACCAGGATGGTCAATATAGACAGGGTGGGGATTATCAGCAATAACCGCCTGATGATATAGGCTCTCATGTCACACTCCTCATCATTCGTCGGACTAGAACTGAATCTCTAGCGTCCATCATATTTCCCGGCAATTTCTTACAATGTCCCCCGTCATTGCGAGCCCCGATTTATCGGGGTTTGGCAATCTCGTTGCCCTCTTTCCCCGTCATTGCGGTGAAAACCGCAATCCACTTAGACGATCCCCTTGCCCGGCTCACACGGCACTCTCTCAGGTGCGCATGACCCTTGCCAAAAAAACCTGGCCTCTCACCTTTTTGGGGAGTCCAGAGGGGTGGCCGGGTAGAATCGCGGCGCGCGCAAGCCTTAGGCAGAGATTCATAACCACCTCGCTCTTTCGATTGCGAGGCAGGATCCTAGTTCCACCATAGTCCACGTTTCCGCGAAGCCCCCCTCTCATCCCGGACGGTCGAATTTCTCGAGTCCGGTTGGCGGCCATGCCCACGTTCCCCGATGGACCTTCCCGACGGGGCCGAAGCTCAAGCGCTGGCACGCATACGCCCCTAACCCCGCCGGTTATACCACCGGCTCGATGCCGGCTGCGACCTATCACGTTACCCGGGTACAGCGCCCCGGCGTGTGCCCGTCAGGCATCCGACATGCGCCGAGAGCCCCTTCGCCTGCGCCGGTCGTTACCCGTTGCAGCGTGACGTCGAGCGTCACGTCAGAGGGCATTACCCCACCTTCATAGCTCATACTGGCTCAGGCGCCAGACCAAATCCCTCCTGACGACTTCAGCTTTATGCCTTATACGACAGGTCCCTGCAGGTTGCTGCCAGCCCCTGCTGGGAGATGGCCCTTCCCGACTTTGTCGCTGCATTCCTTGCACAGTCGCTTGGTCCCCTACCCCGTAGTGTCTCTTCGCTGCATGTACCCGTTTCTTCACGAAGAGCGTCGGCCTCGCAACAGGGCTTACGTGCTCGGCACACTAAAAAGTCCCGGACAGCATCGTTCGCCGGGGGTCATATTTCGGGGCTGCAGACATTCCGTTATGTTCAGGCTCCTGTGCTCGCTCGACCCTCTGGATGCCCCCACCTTGCAGTCCTGTGCCTGACAAAGCGGCAGGGCCTTATACACCACGCAGCTATCGTGCGGTTACCCAACACAAACTGTGGCATCGCTACGTACCCGAA
The DNA here is from genome assembly GCA_965208575.1 of Spirochaetia bacterium. GTDB lineage: Bacteria > Spirochaetota > Spirochaetia > SZUA-6 > Bin103 > Bin103. The sequence continues at coordinate 1,382,802 of CBDBOV010000006.1, forward strand.
CCGGGTAATTGATACGGCCGGTCCTTCCCGGCTGGAATGCAGTCTTGTCGGCTGCTGAAACCCACTAATAACCCATTGCTGCCTTCAGCTCACCATCAATCCAGAGGCGGGCTAAGACTGACTGGGTTTCACCATCTCCTACTTTCACTTCGCCGTTATAACCTTTGACCCACGGCTGCGTTGCCTGGAACTGTGGGGTTTCAGGACCCCATACCCTAAATTGCTTTTCTATGACGTACATATTTGCCTCTTTCAGGAACCTATCCTTCTCCTCGATGGAGGTGGCAGCGGAGGCGGCATCAATCAGAGCGTCATATTCGGGGTCTTTCACGCCACTGCGGCTCCACTGGTATTCCGAATAAAACTGGTTCAGAATACGGTAGAGAGCATACCTGAAGGCCCCTTCCCCCCAAATAATTCTGTAGGTATCCTGTTCTGGGTTGGCCACCTGGGATCCCTCAGTACCGAAAACATCTATCTCGACCTCCACACCAATCTCACGCCAGTATCCCGCGGCCAGTTCTGCATAGCTCACATCGTACCGTTCAAAGAAGGCCAGGCGGGTCTTGTATCTAATGCCGTCCGCGCCGCGGGTAAGCCCAGCCTCATCAAGCAACGCTTCTGCCCCTGCCGGGTCATACCTATAGGTTTTCTTGACCTCTTCGGGCCACTCCTCAAATGGCGTGCCAATCCCCGGCACATCATTGCCTATATGTCCCTGCGGAGTCGCACCGCCATAACCCTTATAGTAGGTAGCGACAATGGTCTCGAGGTCCAGTGCCATCTGCATGGCCTGGCGCACCCGGATGTCATTCCAGGGCGGTCTGTCCAGACCGACGAGATAGAAAACGTTGTCGGACCGAAAGTTATACGTATACAGCTCGACTTCGGGGTCGGTCCGCTCGAGTCTCTCTACTTCGTCGATAGACCTTAATTGAGAGCTGCCGACAGTCCCCAGCATATCAATCTTACCCGTCCGCAGAGCCGCCAGACGAGTTGCCCCTTCTGGCATAAACAACATTATTATCTTGTCAACATAGGGCAGGCGGTTCTCCGGGTATTTTTCGTCGAAGCCCCAGTAGTCGGGATTCTTGGTCCAGGTCCTAGAGCTGCCTTCGACCACCTCCGTCAGCTCATAGGGTCCGGTGCCGACCGTGTTCCGCCAATCCTTATAGTCGCCGTGTTGCTCGATGACCTCCGGAGGGTATATAAAAGCCATGTGCCAGCCGAGAAGTTCTGGCAGGGCGCGAAGGTTTGGCTCCTTTAGCTTGAAAACGACTGTCCAATCGTCGGTGGCCGTTACCGACTCGTAATTCGCTGGCTTCATGGCAGTTGCCATTGGGCTAGGTCCGGCTTCACTGAACTTGCCCAGACCCAACATACGCTGCCAGTGATGTTCTACATCTTTGGCAGTCAGCTCCCGACCGTTCATCGGTGCCTTGTCGTGCCAGTAAACGCCCTTGCGGATGTTGAAGATAATGGTCGTATCGTCGGGCGTTTCCCAGCCTTCCGCCAGTGCCCCTTTCCAGGCCCATAGAGGTGTGTCTGCTAAGAGCCGCCAGTCCCATACGTCCCTATCTATTCCCCAGTCCACGATGCCGAGCATCTCATTAACCAAAGCGATGGATTGTGCCGCCCAGCCAGTAATGTACCAGGCATCACTATGCTCAGCCCAACTGGCCTCGCCATAGGTCAATGTCCCGCCGTACTCTGGCGCGGTCACCGCCTTGCCGGTGGTGGGGTCGGTCACATACTGCTTGTCGGCAGCGGCGCCCGGCTCCTCTTCTGCGCCAGCGGCCCAGAGGCCGGTTGCGGTCACGGCGAGGACCATCGCAATCGCGAAGGTCCTTGTGAAGAATATCTTCATGGTTTCTTCCTTAAACGCTATTTCGAGAGTATTGCGGAGCGGATTGCCGCTCCCTGGCCACGCGCAACGCAGGCGGCCAGTCTGAGTCAAATACACTGAAAGCGCGCGGCGTGTGACTCATCCGGGGTTCACCCGGGCTCACGCCGCGCGCGCGTGCGGCTCTTTGAGTATCATTTTGCACCTCCTGTGCGCCGGAAAAAAAACCGGCAGGGTTGTTGTGAATGAAAGAGTCATACGTCGAAGGGCTAGCGACCCACGGCGGCCCCGAGTCATGCGCCGCCGCCCGCGAGGGCGGGGGTGAAGCGTTGACAGGGGACAGGGGTACGTGCGGGCCGGGTATCGAGCCGCGAAAGGAATTACTTTGGGGTGCCGACGCCGTAGGAGGATGCGGAAGGCCACACCCGGGGCGCCGATATCGCGAGGCGCTACGGGACCCTGCGCGGTCACAGACCCCGAGTACGTACGGAAACACCTTGCGCGGGAGCCGGGAGATCCCCGCTTCGCCTGTGGCGGATGGCGCCGCAGGCCGTGTCGGGAAGTCCAAGGACGTACGCCGACGATGAACGGAGCTGGGAAGTCGGACAGGCCCACAGTACGGGAGCGATTGCAGGCCAAGCTGGGGCAGGTGAAGACCGAGCTTCGGCGGCGCCTGCACGATCCGGTCCCGGAGGTGGGAAGCTGGTTGCGCTCGGTTGTGGGTGGGCACGCGCGCTACTACGGGGTGCCCACGAACTCCCGCCGCCAACGCAGGAGGTGGGTTTTGCGGGCAGTTAGTCGCGGGCGGGGATCCGGGACGGCCCGAGTCGCCTGGAAGGACGTGGGCGGCCTGGCGATCGACCGAGCGGGCGCCACCGATAGCTACGGCGGTGGTGAAGGCGACGGTGTGCGCGGGGTCGCGTACGGGGCGATCAGCCCGAGCGGTTAGTTGTTGCTCGGTGCGTAATGTGGGGGGGGTACAGGGGGTAGGCGAGGATAGAACGACCGGCTGCGTAGCGTACGGGTGGGATGGGCCCCCCGCTTCGCGGCCCTTCGGGGCGACGCCCCGGGCGGCGGTTTTGGGGTGCTAACCGGTGGCAGTGCTGAGTAGTGTTATCACGTGTCATGGGTTCAAAAACCCGTAGCCGCTCAATGTGGCACACCTGTGGCAACCACGTCAATAGGTAATCGAAGAAAATTGGAAAACTTTTAGTTCATTTGGTGTTCGGCCGGATGCCTGACAGAAGCGGTAGGTCTCGGGCCAGTACCCGCGTACGGGGCGATCAGCCGGAGCGGTTAGTTCTCGGTTGACGAGGGACGAGGGGAAATAGGCACCGGCTGCGTTGCTGTGAATCGGTCACTCGCTGGATGGCGCGCTGGATGTCGTCATGAGCCTCCGTCAGCATCCGTCGATTTCCCAAGTGACTCATGCTGGCATGGGCGCGACGCCCTGTCAACGACTCCTAGGGCGGTGGCAGGGCAATCGACTGAGTGGATTTACTCAGGTCGTGAGCAGCGAGTAGAGAAAGTCCTCATTCCAGGCAGCGATGTGACGACTGGCGCGCATGCTGTGTTTGCCCTTGCCGCGCCGCAGGAGATTGCTGGCCATGTGCTTGATGGTGGCGAAGTTCGCCGGCGCGTGCCCGCTCCGTATGCGGCACTCGTCATCGCGGAACACCATGTCCATCACCCAGTGCAGCCCATTCTCGACGCCCCAGTGGCTGCGTATCGCGTGGCCGATCTGCTCGGCATCCGCCGGCAACGAGCTGATGTAGTAGCGCGTCTCGGTTTCGACCTTGTCCTCGACCAATAGTTCACGCCGGCTCTCCACCTTCACGATGCTGCGCAGCCCCGGCCAGCGGTGGTCCTGCTGCAGCCACGCGATGTCCTCGGTCGCTACCACCCGCCGCGTCTCCAGACGTCCGTGGCCCTTGTCACTACTCTCATGTACCGTGACTTGGTGCCCGGCGAAGCCATCCTGTCGTTCGTCGAAGAACAACGCCACATCCTTATGCAGCGTCCCCTGATTTCCTTTCAGACCCAATACATAGTCTGCTTTCTGCTCGATGATCCGGGCACCGATCTCGCGCTGGCAGCCCATCGCGTCGATGGTCACCACCGCGCCGTGCAACTCCAGCAACCGCAACAGCTCCGGGATCGCCGGGATCTCGTTCGACTTGTCCGCCACCTTGCACTGGCCCAGCACCAGCCGCTGCTGGCTACTCCACGCCGAGATCATATGGATCGGTCCCTGCTCGGCAGCGCGATCAAGCGAGCGCCGCAGCGTCTTGCCATCTACCGCCACCACTCCACGCACCGCCGCCGTAAACCGCTCCACCCAGGCGATGAAACAACTCTGGAACTGCTGCGCGTCCAGCCGCGCGAACACGTTCCCCAGTTGGTCATGCGATGGGACCCCATGGGCGAATGGCAAGAAGCGGCGCAGAAACTTCAGCTTCTGCTGGCCATACAGCGCCACCTCGACCCAGCTATCGGCACCGCCGAGCACTGCGCACAGGCACAGCAACAGGATCTCCGGCAGCGGATAGAGCACCTTCGCCTGCTGGCGCGGGTCGTCGAGAGCGTCGAAACTGCCTAAGAATTCGACATCACCACCACTGTCATCGTTCATCAGAATGCCCCTCCCAGAGCTATTTCCTAGCTCCTTCAGTACATACTGATCACCGCCTGTCTGTCACCCTACCCAAAATATTCGGTCGATTGCCCTGGGGCGGTGGTGGGCGGCAGCGCTCGGCCGCCACGTCGTCACGGCGCATCAGGCGCCTGTGATACACTTCGCACCGTAGCGCCGGACAAACCGGCCGTCGCCAAGCGAGGATCGCATCCAGGCGTTCGTTCAACACCGCGGGTCCCGTCAATCCGACCGATCACTACCTGATCGCGCCGCTGTCGAGGATCGACCTCGACGACGTGCTCGGCCTGGTGCGCGACAAGAAGTACTTCGTGCTCCATGCGCCGCGCCAGACCGGCAAGACGTCGGCGCTGCTGGCGCTGGCCGAGGTGCTGAACGGGCGCGGCTACCGGTGCCTGTACGTTTCGGTCGAAACCGCCCGCACCGCGCGCGACGACGTGCAGCGGGCGATGCGCACGGTGCTCGCCGCGCTGGCGTCACGGGCGCGGGCGACGCTGGACGACGGCTTTCTGGACGACATCTGGCCGGACGTGCTGGCGCGGGTCGGTCCGGACTTGGCGCTGGGCGTAGCTCTGGAGCGCTGGGCGCAGGCGTCACCGGGACCGCTGGTGCTGCTGATCGACGAGATCGACACGCTGGTGGGCGATTCGCTGCTGTCGGTGCTCCAGCAACTTCGCGCAGGCTACCCAACGCGCCCGGAGCGCTTTCCGCACAGCGTGGTCCTGTGCGGCTTGCGCGACCCGCGCGACTACCGCATGGACGCCGCCGGCAGCCCGTTCAACATCGCCGCCGCGTCGCTCCGGTTGGGCGACTTCTCCCGGCAGGAGACGCTGGAGCTGCTCGGCCAGCACACCGAGCAGACCGGCCAGGCGTTCGCACCGGAAGCGCTGGAGGCGGTGTGGACGCAGACCCGCGGCCAGCCCTGGCTGGTGAACGCGCTCGCGCACGAGACCTGCTTCAAGAACAGGGCGTTGCGGGACGACCGCTCGCGCGCGGTGACCGCCGACCACATCACCGCGGCGCGCGAGGAGCTGATCGTGAACCGGGTGACGCACCTCGACTACCTGGCGGACAAGCTGCGCGAGGATCGCGTGCGCCGGGTGATCGAGCCGATGCTCAGCGGCACCCACCGGCACGTCTTCACGGACCGCGATGTCGGGTACGCGCGCGACCTGGGTCTGCTGGCCCGCGACGCGCCGCTGCGGGTGGCCAACCCGATCTACGCCGAAGTGCTGCCGCGCGAATTGGCGTGGGTGGTGCAGGAGACGCTGGAGCTGTCGCCGCCGCGCTACGTAAGGGCGGACGGCAGCCTGGACGCGGAGTTGCTGATGGCGGAGTTCCAGGACTTCTTTCGCCGCCACTCCGAGCACTGGCGGAACCGCTTCGCCTACGAGGAGGCGTGGCCGCAGTTGTTGCTGCAGGCGTACCTGCAGCGGGTGGTGAACGGCAGCGGCCGCATCGAGCGGGAGTATGCACTGGGGAGCGGGCGGGTCGACCTGCTGATCGTGTGGCCGCTGGCCGACCGGGTGCAGGAGTTCGTGGTGGAGTGCAAGGTGGTGCGCGAGCACGACGGGCCCGAGCGCGTGGTGGACGAGGGCGTGGAGCAGACGGCACGCTACGTGGACCGCTGCGCGGCGGAGGCGGGGCACCTGGTCGTGATCGACCGGCGCGAGAACCGGAGCTGGGAGGAGAAGGTATTCCACCTCCGGCGTGACGGCGGTGCGGTCCCGGTCGACGTGTGGGGCATGTGACCGTCTGTGGCTCTCCCCCGTCGTCGTAGCCGAGGTATTGAGACTTGCGCGGGAGGCGGAAAGATGAAGAAAGACCACATGGTCGGGACGCGACTGCCCCAGGAGTTGGTGCGGGAGCTGCAATTCATCGAGGAAGTGGAGCAATCCGACCGCTCGACTACCGTACGACGCCTGCTGGCGCGAGCAATCCAGCAATGGAAGCTTGAACACTACGTGCGGCTGTATGGCGACGGCAAGCTTACGCTCGCGCGAGCCGCGCAGGAGACCGGAGTCTCGTTGTGGGAAATGATCGACTATGCACGTGCCAGGAAGGTGACGACTCAGTACGACATCGACGATCTTCTGCACGACGTCGAGACTATTCGCGAAAGCCGGGATCTGCGGTGACGGGAGAAGGAGCATCTCGCCGCCGCCGACCCGCTGAAGAGCATCGTCGAGGAGTACCGCCTGGAGCTCGGCGGCGCCGGCCGGGAGGTCGGCCTGTGGCGAGACCGTGCCGTTCGTCAGTCGGGCGTCTTCTCGCATCCCCGATCAGACCCGTATCCTCCATCGGTGCGTCGGCAACGGCTGCGAGCGTTTCGGCAAATGCTTGGGGATGGTAGTTGGCCGCGGCATCTCTGAAGAAGTCTCGCGTTTCTTGCCGGATCACCTCGTTGTTCACCGATGCCACGATGAAGCTGTTCAGAGAGACGCCGTCCTCACCGGCGAACTGACATTGTGCGTGACGATCACTTCGGCGCCGAAGTTGGCCGCGCATTCAAACACCATGTCATCGTTCGCGCACGAAGGAAGAAGGCCTGGGGCCGCGCAGGCGGGCCCCAGAACCCAAAAGCCAAAGACGAGCTAATTCAACTCGGCCTTGAGCTGACTATCGATCCACATGCGGGCGTAGGGCAGGGTGTAACCGCCGGCGCCCACCTGCAGCTCGCCGTTAAAGCCGACGATCCACGGCTGCGCAACGGAGAAACCGGGAACCCGCACACCCCAGATGTAGACGTGCTGCTCGATCGCATACATGTCGAGCGCCTTCGCCAGCCGTCGGTATTCGTCCTCGTCATCAATGGCGGCCTGCAACTCCTCCCATCTGGCGTCGAACACCGGATCGCAGTAGGCACCCCCGATGGGGCCGCCGGAAACATAGGCGCCGAGACTTCCGTCGAGGGTCGCGTAGTCGGCGCCGCTGCCCCACCACATTGTCAAACCGTCCCCCCAGTCTCGCGAACTCATCGTTCCGAAGAACGAAGCGTCCTCGAGCGCATTGAGCTCGACCTCCACCCCGATCTCCTTCCAGTAACCGACCTCCAGCTCGTGGTAGCCGATGTCGGCTCGACCGACGGGTCGGATCATCTGCGTCCGGAAGCGGACACCGTCCGCGCCGCGCGGGTATCCGGCCTCGTCGAGCAGTCGCTCGGCGCCTTCAGGGTCGTAGGAGTAGAACTTCTTGAGCTCCTCGGGCCAGGTATCGAAGGCGTTGTGATAACCGACCCACGCCGGCCCGATAGGCCCCATCGGCTGCCACTCTCCCAAGCCCGAGAAGTAGTTGTCGTTAATGGTGTTCTCCCAGCTCTCGGCCAGGTGCCCTCTCAGTATGCTCAAGGGATAATAGAGCATGAAGCTGCTGACACTCCGATCGGCCGCCCAGTCCGCAATACCCAAATGGTCCAGCGCTGCTCCCACCCCAACGCCGGCGCCGTGGGTGAGCCACGCGTCGCCGTGATCGAGCGGGGCGTGGACTACAGTGGTGAGTGTCCCGCCGTATTCCGGCTTGAGCACCTGCTTGCCGGTGGACGGATCGGTCACGTACTCCTTCTCGGCGGCCATCGCCGTGTCGTCGCCTTCGCCGGCGGGGCTGGCAAAGGGTAGTGTATCAGTTTACTTTTGATGGAGGTGGCAGGGCGTGGACGCTACGTTCTCACGGATGACGTTCTCATTTGATGATGAAGGGGCCACCAGGGTCTTTCGGTTTATGGACGGTGTGTGTGATCTGTACGGCCCCCTGCTTGACGACCGAGCCGCGACGGCCCTTCGCGAACGACTTGCGAAGCTCGTATCGCGCCAATTCGATATAGAGCCGTTCGGCCGCGTGACCCTCCACCGAAACGCTACACCGGGGGCAACGAATCACACGCACCTTGCCGTTTCGGAGTTGCGCATGTGCCGCGACCTTGCAGCGGCGGCAAACGACTTCCTGGGTTGCCACTCGCCTACCGAAGATGGTTGCGAAGGCAGTACCGGCGCACGGCTTCCAATGCCTCCGAGTCGGGCGCACCGGCAAGCTGACTGAGGGCAAACGCACGTCGCTGGTCCGGGGTGCTTGCCTGCTCGGCGATAGCTATCGGGGGAACCGCACTCATACGGTCCTGGAGCAGCACCATGGCGGTAGCGTAGTCGCGAGCAAAGCGATTAAGACCGTGGGTGATCGTAGCCGCGAGTACGGCCCAGTCGTTCAGGGGACGAACGGAATCAGACAAAACTTTCTCCCAGTTCCGCTTGACGTGAATTGGGAGGGCACACTAAACTCAGGGCCGTCGTCTGTAACGATTCCCGGTGTCGGCAAGTTGGTTCCTTGCCGCGCCCCTCCGCTCCAAGCGGGTAGATCGCGGCTCCCCGAAGGGAGCCGCGCCTATGTATAGACGCGCTCAGCATACGCCACCCGAGCAGATTGGATCAACCCGTCAAGCGTTATTCGGCGGGGACGGCCTTGCGCTTGCGGTATTTGCGAGCGTACTTGACCGCGGGGGCGCGCTCGTCGATCAGCGCTACCAGTTGCTCCAGCGTGGCGGGGCGATCCGCTATACCGGCAGCCATCGCCGGGGTGACGCGGTTGTTACGCTTCGTCCTGACCGCGCCGTGCGGCTTGATCCAGTTGTAGACGTGGAAGTACAGGGCGAGCATCTCGCAGTGCTTTTCCAGCTTCTTCGAGAATGCGTTGGTCAGGCGAGTAAAGCGCCGGATGCCCATGCGCATCGACAAGTTGTGCCGCTCTACGTGTGACGTGTTCGCGGTGCGCAGGTCAGGCGATCCCCATACGACGATCTTTTCGATGCCCGTGCAGGTGGCGGGACTGTAGCGCCGCTCGTTGTCGATCCCCTCGGCCTTGCCGTAGGTTTTGATGATCTGCGCGAAATCCACGTCGCCGCCGAAAGCCTCGTCTACGGCTTCCCGGTATGCCCTCAAGCCATCGGTCGAAATCTGCGGCCGCTCGGTGATCCGGGTACGAAGATCGTCCATGAAGTGCATCGCGGTCTCACTGTCGCGCTCGCCTACCATGTAGCTGACGATCATCTTGCTATCGGTATCCAGGGCAGTGAACGTCCAGGTGTCGCCGGCATCGTCCGGTGCGGACTTGGCATAAGGAACGGTGCCCTGCTTGGCGTAAACGAAGCTCCATATTTCGTCGCACTGAATATGCCGGTAGCCCTTGATGCCGCGTGTCTTCTTGGCGTGGTAAGCGTCCGCCGCGTCCGCGGCATCGCTGAGCAGCTTCGTAATGGTGTTGATGCTTGCGCCGGTAACGCGGTTGACGGCCCGCATGCTCATCCCCTCTACCAGCATGTTGAGGATCGTTACGCGCTTCTCAGTGCTCAGCTTGTTCATATCTAAACTATACTACATGCTTAGCACAAAGGCAAGCATGCGTGTCAGTTTATTTCAGAAAATCATGCAGCTAGTTCGAGTTTGAGGCGCAGATATTTCATGCCGCGATGACCTTTTACGCGGTTACAGTTTCCGCATAGCAGTTGAAGGTTGTCGATATGGTCAGTCCCGCCCTTAGCCTGCGCAACGATATGGTCGACTTCAAGATGCCGGATTGCGAAGTGTTCGCCACATCCAGCGCAGTCCCCGGCTTGGCGTCCATATAACGTCTGCTTGTTCTCGGTACAGTTATAGCGAGGGAGCTGCCCAAGGTCAGTGCGTTGTGGTATGTCAGTGCGATTCACGTAGTCGGTGAATAGGCTGCCCTGAAGGTCGGTAATGCGCTGCACTACCAGTTCGGCTGCCTTTGGACTGATATCAATCCCTACCCACTTGCGATCACCGATGGCATGCGACGCAACCATCGTGGTTGCGCAGCCGCAGAACGGGTCTAACACAAGGTCGCCCGGGTTGGAGCTCGCCCGGACGATCCGATTGAGAAGTGCAAGCGGCTTCTGTGTCGGATACCCGGTCCGTTCTTTCGACCAAGGCATAACCGAGTTGTGTTCCCACACATCGTCTGGAAGTTTGCCACTATCCAAGTCACGCTCCGATCCGTCGGCCCTTCGTTGACCATCTACCCACTTGTATGGCGTCCTTACCGCATCGGCGTTGAACGTCCACTTGTTGGATTTGGCATAGTACAAGATTACGTCATGCTTACGGGCCCAACGACGCTTAGATGCCCCGCCCCCGGAGTAGTACCAGACAATTCGTTTTGGAAACGCTGGCGGCCGAAAATGGCGTCCATGAGAACCTTCAGGTAGTGACTCATCGTCGGATCGCAGTGCAGGTAGATGCTACCTGTTGACTTCAAAAGCCGCCGAATCTCAAGCAGCCTGATTGCCATGTAGACCAGATACGACTTGTCACTGGAGGTCATGGCTGCCAAGATGGCGTGGTACAGCTTCGGTTCTTTTGACTCCAACAGATCGATCCATTCTTCATCCAGATCGTTTAGTGTCCATGTGTCCTTGAAGGCCGCGCCCGCCGCTGCCGAGCCGATTGGAGCCGCGTAGTCGACCTTGCTATTGAAGGGTGGGTCCAGGTAAATGAGGTCGACCGACTCGGAGTTCATGCCACGCATGACGTACAGGTTGTCGCCAGTCCAAATCGTACTCGGTGCGAAGTTCATCGGACGGGACGTTACCATAGGCAATGACGGCACGTCCAGTTAATGGCTTAGCACTCAACACTATACATGCGTTGAGTGTATTGCTTGGTAGGGAGTTACTCAGCGGGTTGGTTCCAGCGAGCGGCGGCTGCTACCTGGGCGATCTGCGAGCGCTCATCGGGCGACAGGGCCGCGGCGCGTGCCTCGCCGCCCTTCTTACCGCCCTTGCGTTTGGCAGGGTCCGCGTAGGTCTCCTCGGCTTCGCCGGTGGCCAGCTTGGCGACGTGCAGCGCGTTGGCGAGCGTATCGCCGGGGCGCTTCTCGCCCTTCGGTCCTATCATGCTACAAGTGTGCCACGCCCGCACCACCACGGCAACCGCCCGCCGGATTATCTAAAAGTAAACTGATACACTACCTGGCAAAGGTAACGGTAGCCACCAGCGCGAACGCCAGTGTAGCGTATGAAGCAGCGAGTGGACGAGTGGCAGGCGCAGTGCGAACCGGTCCTTGCAAGAATCGCTGGTCGCGGATAGATAGGTACGTGGCGTCCCCGTGTCGGTCAACTACGCGACGAGCGCGCTCGCGCCGCTTTGCGCAGCGCCTTGCCGCGGTGCGCACCCATGCGCCCCACGCCGCCGCGCAAGCGCGGGTCGAGCAGGTCGCGCACCGCGTCGCCGAACATGTTGAAGCTGTACACGACGATGGTCAGGAAGATGCCGGGCCACATCGCCAGCCACGGCGCCTGCTGCATGTAATTGCGGCCCTCGCGGCTCAGGAGGCCGCCCCAACTGGGCACGCTCAGCGGCAACCCAAAGCCCAGAAAGCTCAGCGAAGCCTCGGTGATGATGACCGCGCCGACGGTGATGCTGAAGATGATGATGATGGGCGCCAGCACGTTCGGCAGCACGTGGCGCAGCACCGTATGCCAGGGCGGGCTGCCGACCGCCTGAGCAGCCTGAAAGTAGGCGTTCTCCTTAATGCCGATCACCGCACCCCGGATCACGCGCGAGCTGCCGATGCCGTAGGTCAGGCCCAGCACGATGATGATCTGCGGCGCACCGGTACCCAGGATCGACATGATGGTCATGAGCAGGAGCAGTCCCGGAAAGGCCATCCAGGCATCGACGAATCTCTGCGTCACCATGTCGAGCCGGCCACCGACGAACCCCGACAGGCCGCCGACGGCGGTGGCCACCAGTACCGCCACCGCCGTCGCCGCGAAGCCGACCAACAGCGACAGGCGCGCGCCGTAGATGTTGCGGCTCAAGAAGTCGCGCCCCGTATGATCGGTGCCCAGCAGATGCTCGGCCGAGGAGCCCTGCAGCCTCCGCGTGACGTCCTGGCGCTGCTCGGGGTCCGGTGCCAGCACGTCGGCGAAGACGCTCACCAGCACGAAAACCACGATGATGACGGCGCCGAGCAGGCCCAACGGCTTCTCCCGGACCAGCCGGTAGAAGAAGTCCGCAAGTGGGCCGCGCGGGCGTCGGACATCGGCGCCGCCGGGATCGGCGATGGTGCTCACTAGTAGCGAATCCTCGGGTCGAGGTAGGCGTACAGCAGGTCGATGAGCAGGTTGTTGAACAGAATGAAGGTGGCAAAGAACAGGTTGATGCCCGAGACCATCGGATAGTCACGCTTCGCCAGCGACCCAACGAGCAGCGACCCCAGGCCGGGCAGGTTGAACAGCGTCTCGATGATGACCGAGCCGCCGACCAGGATCGGCAGTTGCAGCCCGATGAGGGTGAGCACAGGGATGAGGGCGTTCTTGATGGCGTGGCGGACAACGACCGACCGCTCGCGTAGGCCCTTGGCCCACGCCGTGCGCACGTAGTCCTGCCGCAGCACCTCCAGCATCATCGTGCGCGTCATCCGCATGGTGGCGGCAGATAGGCCGGTGCCCAGGATGAGGCCGGGGATGAGGAACATGCCGATGTGGGCCACCGGATCCTCGCTGAAGTCAAACAGTCGCAGCGGCGGCGTCCAGCCCCACCAGATGCCGGGAAAGATGAGGACCATGAGGGCCAGCCAAAAGTTGGGCGTGGCCAACCCAAAGATGGCGACGCTGCGGGCCGCGTAATCGCCGAGGGTGTCCTGGCGCACGGCCGAGTAGATGCCCACCGGCAGCGCGATCAACAGGCCAATGATCAGCGCGGCGCCCCCCAGCTCCAGGGTGACGGGCACTCGGGCGAGAATCTTCCCCTCCACGGGTCTGTTGCCCCGTTGCAGCGACTGACCGAGGGTGCCTTCCAACAGAATCCCTCGCACCCACCGCACGTAAGCGATGTGCGCGGGGACATCGAGACCCATGATGGCGCGCAACCGATCCTTCTCCTCGGTGCTGATGGCGTAAAATGTGTCGGCCGTTATGATGTCGACGATGTCGCCTGGAATCGCACGCACCATAAAGAACACCAGCATGCTCAGGATGAACAGCGTGGGGATGAACAGCAGCAGCCGGCGGATGACGTAGGTTCGCATGGAGAAAGGACGCCCGGGGCCGCACAGGCCGACCCCAGGCGCAAAAGGCCAAAGACGAGCTAGTTCAACTCGGACTTGAGCTGACTATCGATCCAAATGCGAGCGTAGGGCAGGGAATGGCCCATGTCGCCCACCTGCATCTCGCCGTTAAAGCCGGCGATCCACGGCTGCGCAACGGTGAAACCGGGAGCCCGCGGACCCCAGATGTAGACGTGCTGCTCGATCGCATACATGTCGAGCGCCTTCGCCAGCCGTCGGTACTCGTCCTCGTCTTCACTGGCGGCCTCCAACTCCTCCCATCTGGCGTCGAACACCGGATCGCAGTAGGCACCCGACACGCCGATTTGCCCGTTGGAGGCATAAGCGCCGAGACTTGAGGCGAGAGCGTTGTAGTCGGCACCGTTGCTCCACCACATTGTCAAACCGTCCCAGTCTCGCGAACTCATCGTTCCGAAGAACACAGCATCCTCGAGCGCATTGAGCTCGACCTCCACCCCGATCTCCTTCCAGTAACCGACCTCCAGCTCGTGGTAGCCGATGTCGGATCGACCGACGGGTCGGATCATCGAGGTCCGGAAGCGGACACCGTCCGCGCCGCGCGGGTATCCGGCCTCGTCGAGCAGTCGCTCGGCACCTTCAGGGTCGTAGGAGTAGAACTTCTTGAGCTCCTCGGGCCAGGTATCGAAGGCGTTGTGATAACCGACCCACGTTGGCCCGATAGGCCCCATCGGCTGCCACTCTCCGAAACCCGAGAAGTAGTTGTCGTTGAGGGTCTCCAGGTCGATCGCCATCTGCAACGCGTGGCGTACCCGCACGTCGCTGAGCGGCCCCCCGGCACAGATGTTCATGGGCGACGATACCTCGGATCGGAACGCGATCGGGAAGAACTGCATGTCCGGGTTGGTTTTCTGGAGTTCCAGCACGCTGCTGATCGACGTGATCTGCGCCACACCATTCCACCCGCTCAAATCGACCTGAGCCGACCGCAGTGCCGCAAGCCTGGTCGCCTGGTCGCCCATCACCAGCATCACGAGCCTATCGACATAGGGCAGGCGGTTCCCCGGGAACTTCTCGTCGTCCTTCCAGTAGTTGGGGTTCCTGTCAAACGTGACTGAGATGCCGCTGACGAACTCGTCCATGATAAAGGGCCCGGTGCCGATGACATTGTTGGCGTCGTCGAGCGTGTCGAAGGTCTCGGGTGGGCGTGCAAAGATGTGGGGGTCGTCGAAGAGCAGCCGATGCGTGTCCCGAAACGGCCGCGACAGTTTGATCATCAACGTCAGCTCGTCGGTGGCCGCTACCGACTCTATGGGGAGCAGCACGGTTCCATGGCCAACCGGCGAGCGCTCCTGGCCGGCAAACCTGCCGATGCTTAACATGCGCTCGTAGTTCGCGGCCATGTCGTCGGCGGTCAGCTGCCGACCGTTAACCGGCGGCTTGTCGTGGAAGAAGACGTTGTCACGGATCTTGTAGATGTAGGTCAACGGATCCGGGTTCTCCCAGCTCTCGGCCAGGTGCCCTGTCAGTATGCTCAAGGGGAAGTAGGTCGTAAACGGGTAGACACTCCGGTCCGCCGCCCAGTCCGCGCGACCCAACCTGTCCAGCGCTGCTGCCGTCGCCAACCCGGCGCTGTGGGTGAGCCACGTGTCGCCGTGATCGGGAAGGCCGGCGAGGACTACAGTGGTGAGTGTCCCGCCGTATTCCGGCTTGAGCACCTGCTTGCCGGTGGACGGATCGGTCACGTACTCCTTCTCGGCGGCCATCGCCGTGTCGTCGTCTTCGCCGGCGGGGCTGGCAAAGGTAACGGTAGCCACCAGCGCGAACGCCAGTGCTACCGTTAAGAGCAAAAGAGCTTTCATTGTGCTCCTCCCTTTCTTGGTCGGGCACAGATCTGCCCATGTTCTTCTGTAGTTGCCGGCAACGCCGGACTGAATGGACTGGTGGAGGTCGGGGCCGACGGGGTCGGCCGTTGGACGCGCGGACGCGTTGCGGGTGTGGCCACGCGGATCGTCGGCGCCGCGGTCAGCACCGCTGCCGAGCAGTTGGCTGTCGCGCGGTTGGCTAGGCAGGCTAGGCGGCTATCGGGTGAGCGGTGAGCGGTGAGCGGTGAGCGGACCGGGGCCCATCGGCTCCATCAACCCCGACCGGCCGCTACGCTCGCTACTAGCGTCGCTACTAGTGTCATGTGTCAGAAATGTCTTTACAGTATAATCTCAGTGACTCCAGTATCTGGTCTGCACGCTTCGTCCATACGAACGGCTTCGGATCCTCATTGTACACGGCCAGATACTCCCTGATCGCCTGCTCAAGTGCCTGCGTGCTGGCAAACGAGCCACGCCGAATCCGCTTCTGCGTGAGCTCCGCGAACCACCGCTCCACCTGATTGATCCACGACGCACTTGTCGGCGTGAAGTGCAAGTGATAGCGCGGTCGGCGGAGCAGCCAGTTGTGGATCATCGCCGTCTTGTGGGTCCCGTAATTGTCCAGCACCAAGTGCACATCCAGTTCCGCCGGCACCGCCTGGTCGATGATCGCCAGGAACTTCTTGAACTCCACCGAGCGGTGCCGCCGGTAGCACTTGCCAATCACCTCTCCGGTGGCGGCGTTCAAGGCCGCGAACAGCGAGGTCGTCCCGTTGCGACGGTAGTCGTGCGTCTGCCGCCGCGGCACACCCGGTCGCATCGGCAGCTCCGGCTGGCTCCGCTCCAGCGCCTGGATCTGCGATTTCTCGTCCACGCACAACACCACCGCTCGCTCCGGCGGATGCAGATACAGCCCCACGATGTCGCGCACTTTCTCGATGAACAACGGGTCGGCCGACAGCTTGAACGTCTCGCTGCGGTGCGGCTTCAAGCCGAACGCACGCCAGATGCGCCCCACTGTCGCAAAGCTCAGCCCGCACTCCTTGGCCATCGACCGCGTGCTCCACTGCGTTGCCCCCCGTGGCAGCGTCTCCAGGGTGCGCGTCACCACCCGCTCCACATCCTCGTCCGCGACCGTGCGCGGCGCTCCCGGTCGTGGCTCGTCCAGTAACCCATCGCAGCCGTCACTCAGGAACCGCTTCCTCCACTTGCCGACCGTGGCGCGTGTCGTGCCCAGCGTGCTCGCCACCGCTTGGTCGCTCTTGCCGCTGGCACTTTCCAGCACGATCTGCGCCCGTAGGGCCAGCGCCTGCGCTGTCTTCTTGCGCCGCAGCCAGCGCTGCAACTCCTGCTCCTGTTCTTGCGACAACTCTGGAAGCTCTCTCGTGTAGTGGTTTGCCATAGCCTGCCTCCTGTCTACGGCAGACCGTATCACAAGCAGGATTTACTGGTCAATCACTTACGACACATGACACTAGCGTCGCTACGCATCAGGCCGTAACTCTACCATACTCGCCGAAGGAGGCGCAAGTGGCAGTGGGGCGGCAGCGGGCGGCCGCCATGTCGTCACGGCGCATCAGGCGCCTGTGATACAATCCGACCGATCATTACCTGATCGCGCCGCTGTCGAAGATCGACCTCGACGACGTGCTCGGCCTGGTGCGCGACAAGAAGTACTTCGTGCTCCATGCGCCGCGCCAGACCGGCAAGACGTCGATGCGGCGCTGCTGCGTGCTAACGACCACCGCGCGACGCGGCGCATCGGCGACTTTAAAGCAGTAAACGACAATTGTCCGACGCCCCCTGCGCGGCGAGCTGCAGCGCGGTTGCGCGGCCGATCTTAGACCGACCTGGAGACACTGGCGCCCATGCCGCTGGCCGCCCACGCAGTCAGCGGCGTGGACCTGAAACGCCGAGTTCGAGGGTTGACCCATCTACGGATTCGGCGACTTTCACTGGCGCGATGAACCGATCCCGATACCGTTTCTGTAGTTCGATGTAGTAAGCCACCAGCCGTGCGGGCTCATGATCAACGCGCGCTGAGATGCGGTGGCGCACCTCGCGGATTTCGTCGATCACCGGATCACCCTGACTCTGTTTCATCTCTGCCTCCAAGCAGTTCCAAGGGCGTCACCAATGCCGGCACGAATAACCCCATCAGTACGTTTACGCGACGGATATGACCGAATTTGTTTGCGTTCGCCAAGTGCCGGCAGTTCCAGGTCACCAGGAAGTCGCATCTGTGAAAGGATGCCAGTGCCAAGTGCAGCGCATCACCACCCGGATCGGTGGGCATCACCTTGTGCCGGATGTACGTCTGCACGATCTCGCCGATGGCCGGCTCAACGGGCACCAGCGGCAGGTCATGAACGAGGACCTGCCGTTGCGCACTGCGCTCCGGTATATCGCCAACCAGTTCATCCAGTACGGCCGCGCTGGTGACCAGTTCGTATCGCTCAGAGGCGTCGGCCCACCACTGCCGCGTCCACTTCCGTCGTGCGACGATTTCAGGAGCTGTGCGCCTTTCCGTGTAGAAGCTGGGTATCGTTGTCTCAACGTACACGCGTGGTTTGCCCACGGTTATACGATACCTGACAACAACACCTCTCGTCGTCCCCGGTTGGAAGAAGCTGACGCACCGCCTTGGCCCGGGCGATCAAGGGGCCGGCATCGCTTGTGACACGAGCCGGATAGATCGCGCCGGTTCGCCGCACGTGGTTGGCGCCCCGTGTCGGTCAGCTGCTCGACGATCGCGCCCGGACCGCACCCCTGAGCGCCTTGCCGCCATGGGCGCCCATGCGGCCTGCCCCGCCGCGCAGGCGCGGGTCGAGCAGGTCGCGGACGGCGTCGCCGAACATGTTGAAGCTGTACACAACGACGGTCAGGAAGATGCCCGGCCACATGGCCAGCCACGGCGCCTGCTGCATGTAATTGCGCCCCTCGCGGCTCAGCAGGCCACCCCAGCTCGGCACGTTCAGCGGCAGCCCGAAGCCCAGAAAGCTCAAGCTGGCCTCGGTGATGATCACCGCGCCGATGGTGATGCTGAAGATGATGATGATCGGCGCCAGCACGTTCGGCAGCACGTGGCGCAGCACCGTGCGCCGGGACGGGCTGCCGACCGCCTGCGCCGCCTCGAAGTAGGCGTTCTCCTTGACGGCGATCACCGCGCCCCGGATCACGCGCGAGCTGCCGACGCCGTAGCTCAGGCCCAGCACGACGATGACCTGCAGGGCACCGGTACCCAGGATCGACATGATGGTCATGAGCAGCAGCAATCCCGGGAAGGCCATCCAGGCATCGACGAATCTCTGCGTCAGCAGGTCGAGCCGGCCCCCCACGAACCCCGACAGCCCGCCGACGACGGTGGCCACCAGCACCGCCACCGTGGTGGCCGCGAAGCCGACCAGCAGCGACAGGCGCGCGCCATAGATGTTGCGGCTCAGGAAGTCGCGACCGGTGTGATCGGTGCCCAGCAGATGCGCGGCCGAGGAGCCCTGCAGCCTCCGGGTCACGTCCTGGCGCAGGTCGGGGTCGGGCGCCACCACGTCGGCGAACACGCTCACCAGCACGAACAGCACGATGATCACGGCGCCGAGCAGGCCCAACGGCTTCTCCCGGACCAGCCGGTAGAAGAAGTCCGCAAGTGGGCCGCGCGGGCGCCGGGCGGCGGCGCCGCCGCGATCGGCGATGTCGCTCACTGGTAGCGGATCCTCGGGTCAAGGTAGGCGTACAGCAGGTCGATGAGCAGGTTGGCGAACAGGATGAAGGTGGCAAAGAACAGGTTGATACCCGACACCATCGGATAGTCACGGACCGACAGCGCCGAGATCAGCAGAGATCCCAGGCCGGGCAGGTTGAACAGCGTCTCGATGATCACCGAGCCACCCACCAGGATCGGCAGCTGCAGCCCGATGAGGGTGACCACCGGGATGAGCGCGTTCTTCATCGCGTGGCGGACGACCACCAGCCGCTCGCGCAGGCCCTTGGCCCAGGCCGTGCGTACGTAGTCCTGCCGCAGCACTTCCAGCATCATGGTGCGCGTCATCCGCATGGTGGCGGCAGAGAGGCCGGTGCCCAGGATGAGGCCGGGGATGAGGAACATGCCGATGTGGGCCACCGGATCCTCGCTGAAGTCAAACAGTCGCAGCGGCGGCGTCCAGCCCCACCAGATGCCGGGAAAGATGAGGACCATGAGGGCCAGCCAAAAGTTGGGCGTGGCCAACCCGAAGATGGCGACGCTGCGGCCCGCATAATCGCCGAGGGTGTCCTGGCGCACCGCCGAGTAGATGCCCACCGGCAGCGCGATCACCAGGCCGATGATCAGCGCCGCCACCCCCAGCTCCAGGGTGACGGGCAATCGGTCGAGGATCCTGATCTCCACTGGCTTGTGACCGCGGAGCAGGGACTGACCGAGGGTGCCTTCCAACACAATCCCTCGCATCCACTGTACGTAAGCGATGTGTGCTGGGACGTTCAGCCCCAGCATCTCGCTAAATCGCTCCAAGTCGTCATCGGTCGCGCCATACTGAGGGTCGCTCAGCAAGATGTCGACAAAATCACCGGGGAGCAGGCGTACCGAAAGGAACACCAGCATGGTCACGATCAACAGCGTGGGGATGAACAGCAGCAGTCGCCGGACGAAGTAGGTAGACACGGAAAATGCGGGCCTGGGACGGCGCGTGCAGCCCAGACCCTGCCAGTTGCCTGGATTGGCTAGTTCAACTCCGCCTTCAGCCGGCTATCAATCCACGACCGAACCAATGGCCCTTCCCAGCCGCAGTTGCCAATCCCCATCTCGCCGTTGAGGCCGACGATCCACGGCTGCGCAACGTTGAACGATCCAACCCGCACACCCCAGATGTAGGGGTGCTGCTCGATCACCCATAGGTCGAGCTCCTTCGCCAGCCGTCGGTACTCGTCACCGCTGGTCGCCTGCAACTCCTCCCACCTGGTGTCGAACCCCAGATTGTCCCACATGCCCCCGTGCCACGTGCTGGCATCGCTACGATAACTGCCGAGACTGCTTTCGAGTCTCCCGTAGTCGGCGCCGGCGCTCCAGCCCCAGGTCATTCCCTCCCAGTCTCCTGAACTGAGCTTCCCGTTGAGCGCGGCGCCGTCGAGCACATTGAACTCGACCTCCACCCCGATCTCCTTCCAGTAACCGACCTGCAGCTCGTGGTAGCCGATGTCCCATCGTTGAGCGTGCCCCCACATCGAGGTCCGGAAGCGAACGCCGTCCGCCCCGCGTGGGTATCCGGCCTCGTCGAGGAGTCGCTCGGCGCCTTCCGGGTCGTAGACCCAGTACTGCTTGATCTCTTCGGGCCAGGTATCGAAGGCGTTGTGATAGCCGGCCCATGCTGGCCCGATGGGTCCCATTGGCTGCCACTCTCCGAAGCCCTGGAAGTAGGTGTCCCTGATCGTCTCGTTGTCGATCGCCATCTGCAGTGCGTGGCGCACCCGGATGTCACTGAGGGGGCCCTCGCTAGGAATCTTGATGCCCAACGCCGTCTCGTTTCGGAACGCGATCGACCAGGCCTGCATGCCCGGGTTGCTTTCCTGAAGGTCGAGCACGCTTTGGATCGAAGCGATCCGCGCGACACCAAATTCTCCGACGACATCGACCTGGCCCGAGCGCAGCGCCGCAAGCCTGGTCGCCTCGTCGCCCATCGTCAGCACCACGATCCTGTCGACATAGGGGAGCCGGTTGCCGGGGAACTTCTCGTCGTCCTTCCAGTAGTTGGGGTTCCTGTCATACGTGATCGAGCTGCCGAGGTCCGCCTCGACCATGGTGAAGGGCCCGGTGCCGATCAACTTGTTGGGGTCGTCCAGCGTGTCCAACGTCTCCGGTGCAAACGCCCGGATGTGGCAGCAGTCGAACAGCGCTTGATGCGTGTCTGCCGCGCCGCTGTCGAGGATCGATCTCGACGAAGTGCTCGGCTCCGGCACGGCTTGTCTGATGGCGCAAGCGCCGGGCTTGCCCACCCGGTCGGTTTCGTCAACGCATACTCGCGCCCGCTGGGTGTCGATCGTATCGATCAGCCAACGCGGTGCCCGGCGCGCTGGTAGAAGGCGGCTTTGCCGACACCGCCGCGCTCCACGAGCCCGGCATCCCGTAGCACGCGGAGCTCGCGCAGCGCCGTGTCGCCGGAGACGGCCAGGAAGGTGGCCGCCTCTTCCTTCGTGGTGCGCGTGCGCCCGGCGACGAACTGAAACAGTCGGGTCTGCCGGGCCGACAGGGGCGACTCGGTGTCCAGCCGCGGGCGGAATGTGACCACGAAGAAGAGGGTTGGCTACCTCGATCGCGACCGGCGGGTCACAGTTGCGGGCAATGGCCTGTATCTCGCTACGCATGCGGTTGGAGGTGTCGACGCCAACCACCTCGCCGGCATCCTCGACACCGACCAGAACCCTGCCACCCGTGGAGTTCGCGAACGCAACGATTTCACGGTCGAGCCGGGAGAGGGTCTGTTTGAACTCGAGGCGCTGCCCCTCCCCTTCGGCCAGCAGCAGGGCGAGGCGGTCTGCGGGGTCGCTCATGGGAGCCAGTGTAGCGGGACCGATCCCTGGTGTAAAGTGGTTGCGCCGCAAATGCGGCGCAAATGCGGCGCAAATCGAGCCAGACGACTGATCGGCCCCCGGACGTTCAGTGAGACGCCGTCGTCCCCGGCGAGTTCCTTGAGTCGCTCATGTACGCGGTCGGGGAACCTTACCTGCATCGTCTTCATGCTTCACTCCTGACTCGTCGAATGAACTCTCCGTGCCGCAGCGCGGCAATCTGGTACTTCAGTTACCCAGCGGAGTGGTGGGTGGACAGGGGGTGGGGAGTGCGGGTAGGGTGGCGCGGCGCTGATGGAGAGGTCCTTCGGGATCGGCGACATCGCCGTTTATATCCCTCGACTACAGATTTCGCTCGATACGCTGATCGCACGGCACCGTGAACGCGACCCGCAGTGGGCCCGAACCCTGGCGCGGGCGCGGCGGCGCACGGGACAGGAGTCGTTGCGCTTCCCGGAGCCGTGGGAGGATTCCGCCACGATGGCGGCGCAGGCGGCGGCCGCGCTGCTGGAACGGATGAGCGAGGCCGCGATCGGCTCGCTCCGCTACCTGGTGGTGGGCACCGAGACCGGTGTCGACCAGGCCAAGCCGGTGGCGGCGCACGTGCAGGGCATGTTGCAGCGCGCCGGATTCGCACTGTCGGGGGCGCTGTCCACGTTCGACATTCAGCACGCCTGCGCCGGCGGGGCGATCGGCCTGGCGAGCGTGGGAGCGATGCTGCAGGTAAGCCGCGGCGCGGCGGGGCGCGGGCTGATCATCTGCACCGACGAGGCGCGTTACGTAGCGGGCAGCAGCGCCGAGATCACCCAGGGCGCGGCCGCGGTGGCGCTGCTGGTGGAGCCCGACCCGCGCCTTCTGGAGATCGATTTCACGGCGGTGGGCTACGCGTCGCGCGACGTGGACGACTTCTTCCGCCCGCACGGCTCGGTGGCGGCGCGCGTGCGGGGGCGGTTCTCGATCGAGTGCTACCAGCGGGCGGTAGAGGAGGCGCTGCTCGACCTGGGCGTCCGCAGCGGGCGCGGCATGGCGGCGCTGCTGGAGGAGGCCGGACTGCTTGCGCTGCACGTGCCGTTCCGCTCGCTGCCGGAAGAGACGATGGCGGATCTGGTGCAGCGCCACTTGGGCTGCGATGCGGACGCGGCGGCCCGGTACCTGGCCGGGCGGCAGTTCACGGACGGCACCGCCCCCGCCGCGGTGGTGGGCAACGTGTACTCGGGGGCGCTGTTCCTGAGCGCGGCGGCGCTGCTGGCGGCGCGCCACCGCAAACGCCGGTCGGCGTTGGCCGGCACTCGTATGGTGCTGGCGGCGTACGGCTCCGGCAACACCGCGCTGGCGTTCTCGGGGCGGGTCGGCGAGCAGGCCGCCGCGGTGCTCGGAAGCTGGTGTCTCGATTCGCAGATCGGGCAGGGAGTGGAGGCGCCGCTGGCGGCGTACGATGCCTGGATCGCCGACTATCCCGGCCGGCGCGGCGCCGAACCGGCCGCGGGGCAGGTTCTGGCGGGCGGCTTCTACCTGCACGGGATTCGCAAGGACGGCTATCGGACCTACCGGCGCGCGGGGGCGGGCTCGTGAGCTGGAACGATCCGGTGGCCGGAGCGGCCAACGCGGCCGGAGCGGCCAACGCAGACAGCGCGGCTGAAATCAGCACCCGCAAGGAGCACCATCTCGACATCTGCCTCGACGACGAGCGCTATCCCGACCCGGCGGCCGGCGGCACCAGCCTCGATCAGGTGCGGCTGGTGCACCGCGCGCTGCCGGAGCTGGACTACGGCGCCATCGACACCTCCCAGCCGTTCCTGCGTGCGCGGCTGCGGCTGCCGTTGTTGATCTCCTGCATGACCGGCGGCTCGGGGCGCGGGCGCAGCGCCAACCGCTCCCTGGCCGAGGCGGCGCAGCGCGCCGGCGTCGCCGTGGGGGTGGGGTCGATCCGCCCGTTGCTGCGCGACCCGGACACCTTCGCCGACTTCCACGTCAAGCCGCACGCGCCCGACGTGCCGGTGCTGGCCAACCTGGGTGCCGTACAGCTCCGCGACCTCGGCGCCGCCGCGCTGCGCCCGCTGCTGGAGCGCCTGGAGGTGCAGGCGCTGGTGATCCACCTGAACGCCGGGCAGGAGCTGTTTCAGCCGGGCGGCGACCGCGACTTCCGCGGCCTGCTGGAGGCGATCGCCGGCGCCGTGACGGGCTGCGGGGCGCCGGTGCTGGTCAAGGAGACCGGGTTCGGCATCGGCCCGGCGGAGATCCGCCTGTTGCTGGGTTACGGGGTGCGCTACGTGGACGTGGCCGGCTCGGGAGGTACCAACTGGATCGCGGTGGAGGGGGAACGGCTGGCCGCGCCGGAGCGGCACAGCGCGCGGGCGTTCGCCGACTGGGGGCTGCCGACGGGCGTCCTGCTGGCCGCCCTCGGCGCCGACGAGGCGGGCCGCGTGATCGCCTCCGGCGGCCTGCGCCACGGCGTGCACCTGGCCAAGGCGGTGGCGCTCGGCGCCGGCCTCGGCGCCATGGCGCTGCCGTTCATCCGCGCCGTCATGGCCGGCGGCAGCGAGGGCGCACTGGCCCTGATCGGGCGCATCGAACACGAGCTGCGCACCGCCATGACGCTGTGCGGCGCCCCGACGCTGGCCGCCCTGCGCCGCGCGCCGGTGATGCAGTCGGCATACTTTCGCCACCAGGTGGCCGAACTGCGTCGAGCCGCCTTGTCGGCGCCCGTCCCGGCGGTGGCGTCCACGCCGCGATCCGTACCCGGCCCGGAAGCGGCGCTCGGTACCGGTGGAATGTCCCGACCCGACGCGTCAGGGACGTCGAACGAGCCACCGCCGCCGGCGAGGACGATTGCCGGTGGCTGAGCCGGTGCTTTGCCGCCGCCCCGCGCCGGCGCCGCGGGAGGCGTCCGCTTCGGCGGCGGAGCCGGCGAGCGGAAGCGTGTCCACTCCGGACGCTCCGGCGGCGCCGCGAGGCGGGGACGGGCCGTGCGCGGCCGGGGGCGTACATGGCTGAGTTGGCGCTTCGTTACGGGGCCAATCCGCACCAGGCGGGCGCCCGGGTCGCGGCGGCCGGCGAGTTGCCGTTTACCGTGCTCGGGGGCGCGCCCGGCTACATCAACTTGCTCGATGCCCTGAACTCGTGGCAACTGGTGCGCGAGGCGCGCGCCGCCACCGGGGTGCCGGCGGCAACCTCGTTCAAGCACGTCAGCCCGGCGGGGGCCGCGCTCGGGCTGCCGCTGACCGACGCCGAGCGGCGGGTGTTCGCGGCCGCGCCGGGCGAGCTGTCGGCGCCCGCCGCCGCCTACGCGCGCGCCCGCGGCGCCGACCGCATGAGTTCCTACGGCGACTGGGTGGCGGTAAGCGACCGGGTGGACCTGGCTACCGCCCGGCTCCTGAAGCGGGAGACCTCGGACGGCATCATCGCCCCGGGCTACGACTCCGACGCGCTGGCGGTGCTGCGCGCCAAGAAGGGCGGCGGCTACCGCGTGCTGGCGGTCGATCCCGACTATCGTGCTCCCGCAACCGAGCGGCGCGAAGTGTTCGGGGTGACCCTGGAACAGCCGCGCAACGATATCGCGATCGACCGCGGGCTGCTGGCCAATGTGCCCACGGCCGCGCGCGAGATTCCGCCGCCGGCGGCGCGCGACATGCTGCTCGCGCTGATCGCCCTGAAGTACACCCAGTCCAACTCGGTGTGCATCGCGTTCCGCGGCCAGACCATCGGCATCGGCGCGGGACAGCAGTCGCGTATCCACTGCACCCAGCTCGCCGTCGACAAGGCGTGCGCCTGGTACCTGCGGTTTCACCCGGTGCTGCGCGAGGTGCGCTTTCGCCCCGGCACGCGCCGCCACGACCGCGACACCTGGCTGACCCAGTACGTGGGCGGGGTGCAGGTTACCGACGATGCCTGGCTGCGCGCGCAGGTGGAGGAGATGCCGCCGCCGCTGACCGAGGAGCACCGGCGCGAGTGGCTGGCCGGGTTGGACGGCGCGGTGCTCGCCTCGGACGGCTTCTTCCCGCACCGCGACAGCATCGACGTGGCGCGACGCTGCGGCGTGCGTTACATTGTGCAGCCGGGCGGATCGCTGCGCGACGGCGACGTGATCGGGGCCTGCGACGAGCACGGGCTGGTGATGGCAATGACCGGCCTGCGCCTGTTTCACCACTGAGCGTCACCGCCGGCGAGGAGGGGAAAGCAATGGGCAACAGCAATGGCACGAGAGGCAGCAACGGGATGGTTCCGGTTGCGAGCCTGGATGAAGTACGCCGGCGCGGCGTGGTGGTGACGCAGGCGGGCGACCGTCCGGTGGCGGTGTTCGCGGACGGCGCCCAGATCCACGCGGTGGACAACCGCTGCCCGCACATGGGATTTCCGCTCGACCGCGGCAGCGTCAAGGACGGCATCCTGACCTGCCACTGGCACGAGGCGCGCTTCGAACTGGCGAGCGGCTGCACCTTCGACCTGTGGGCCGACGACGCCATCTCCTACCCCACCGAGGTGCGCGGCGGCAAGGTGTGGGTGGCCAGCAGCCCGCGCAGCGTGCGCGATGCCGCCTACCACCGGCTGCGCCTGCGGCGCGGCATGGAGATGGGGGTCGGTCTGGTGCAAGCCAAGAGCCTGATCAGCCTGCTCGGTGGTGACGGCGGCCTGCTGCCGATCGTGGCGAGCGTGGTGGACTACGCCGCGGCCAACGTGACCAGCTTCGGCGAAGGCATGGTGCGGCTCACCTGCGTGGCGCGCCTGGCGCCCTGGCTGAGCGACGAGACGCTGTACCTGGGGATGAGCTACGCGGTTCGCCAACTGGCCGCCGAGGCGAACGACGGCACCGCGCGCCGTCCGCGCGATCCGCTTGCCGCGCCGGCCCCCAACGCGGCCCTGAAGGGGTGGCTCCGGCAGTGGGTGCTGACCCGCCACCGCGACGCCGTCGAGCGCACGCTGCTCGCCGGCGTGGCCAACGGCATGCCGGCGGCGGAGCTGGCCGACCTGCTGTACGGCGCCGCGGCGGACCGGCTGTACGCCAACACCGGACACCTGTTCGACGCCTGCAACAAGGCGCTGGAGCTCACCGACCTGCTCGACGGGTCCGCGCCCGACGACCTGCTGGCCCTGCTGGCCCCGTCGCTGGCCGACGCACGCGGCGAGGAGGAGAACACCCCCTGGCACCACCCGGTGGAGATCGCCGCCGCCGTGCGCGCCGCCGAACAACGCCTGCCCGCGTTGCTCGCCAACGGCGGAGCCACCCCGACCGGCGTGAGCGCAGGCACGACGGCCCGGTCCGGCGCGGACGGCGGCGCCGGGAACGACGGTGCGCCTTCCGCCGATGCCGCCGGCGCGCCGGCCGCCAGCACCCCCGCCGACGGCGCGCCCGATCGTCCCCACGGCCCGGCTGCCGCGGCGACCGCTACCGTCGCGGACCGCGCGGCCGCCTCTCCTGGTGCGCCGGTATTGCTTGACGAGGCTGCCGAAGACGCCCTGGTGGAGCGGATTCTCGGCGACGATCCCGAGGCCATCATCGCCGCGGTGGAGGCGGCGCTCGCCGGCGGTGCGGCACCCGCGGCGGTGGCGGCGGCGATCACCCGCGCCGCCGGCCTGCGGCTGGCGCGGTTCGCCACCTCCAACGAGGTCAGCGACTGGTTCAACCCGCAGCATACGTTCATCTTCTGCAACGCCGTGCAGCGCGCCCTGCTGCGCACCGGCGGCCCCGACGTGGTGCGGGCGCTGTACCAGGCCGCCATCGCCGTCTACATGGACCGCTACCTGAACGTGCCGGCCGCCAAGCTGCCGGCCGAGCGCGGCACCGCCCGCCCGGCCGTGGACGACGCGGCGGCGGGCGGCCTGCTCGACGAGTTGCTCGGCGCGCTCGACAACCGCGCCGAGGTGGAGCGCGCCGCCGACCTGACCAGCAGCTACCTGAGCACGCCGGCGGCCGACTGGGACGCCCACCTGGGCCGCCTGGTGGACCGGCTCGCCTATGCCACGCTGCGCGAGGACCTGGACTTCCACACCCTGCAGGTGCTGGAGGCGGCCGCCACGCAGCTCGCGGCGCGCGGCAACGACCGCGGCGCCGAGCAGATCATGGTCGGCGTGGCGCGCAACCTCGCCGCGCACTGCCCGACGCAGCGCGCCGGCTACCAGACCGCGGTGATCGCCCGCCGCCTGCAGCACGGCGAGGAGCTGTTCGCGGAAGACGCATGACGCGGTACGCGCCGGCCGCGGCCAGCCGCCGCCCGGCAGCGCCGGAGTTGGAGGCGATTCTCGGGCAGCCGCTGCCGGTGCTCGACGACGGCTACGTGCGGGTGGTGGACTACATGGGCTGCGACGCCGCCATCGTGCAGGCGGCGCGCGTCTCCTACGGCGCCGGCACGAAGCGGGTCAGCGAGGACCGCACCCTGATCCGCTACCTGCTGCGGCACCGCCACACCACCCCGTTCGAGATGTGCGAGATCAAGCTGCACGTGCGCGTGCCGATGGACTGCTGGCGGCAGTGGATCCGCCACCGCACCGCCAACGTCAACGAGTACTCGACCCGCTACTCGGTGGCGATCGACGCCGCCAGCCGCACCGCCGCCGACCAGTGGCGCCTGCAGGCGGCCGCCAACCGGCAGGGCTCCGAGGGGCGCGTCGACGCGGCGGCCGGCGCCCGGCTGTCCGCCGCCGAAGCCGCCCTGCAAGAGCGGGCGCGCGCGGTCTACCAGGAGCGCCTGGACGCCGGCGTGGCGCGCGAGCAGGCGCGCAAGGACCTGCCGCTGTCCACCTACACCGAGGCGTACTGGAAGATCGACCTGCACAACCTGCTGCACTTCCTGGGCCTGCGCGCCGACAGCCACGCCCAGGAGGAGATCCGCGCCTACGCCACCCTGATCGGCGAGCAGGTGGTGAGCCGCTGGGTGCCGCTCGCCTGGGAGGCGTACCTCGACTACCGCGCCGGCGGCCTGCTGCTGACCCGCGCCGAGCGCGAGATCGCGGCCTGCCTGAACGCCGGCCGCCGCCAGGAGGCGCTGCAGATCGCCGGGCAGGCGGGCTGGCTGCGCCGCCGCGCCGACCCGCCGCCCGGCGCGACGGGAGCCGCGCTCCTGCGCCGCAACCGCGAGCGCGCCGAGGCGGAGGCCAAGCTCGCCGCCCTGGGCCTCACCGCGCCCTGGCTCACCGAAGGAAGCTGACCGGCGCCTCGCAGCCCGTGGCACAGCCCCGGCTGCCGTCCGACGCGCGGCGGCACGATCGGGATGAACGGTTCATGAACGACCGCACGGACAAGTGGAACTGCCGCGGGGCCGGCGATACGTTTTCCGTCATGGCTGTCGTCACGCTCACCGACGTACGCAAGATCTATCCGCTCGGCAAGACGGAGGTGCACGCCGTCAACGGCGTGAGCTTCGAGATCGATGAGGGGGACTTCGTCTCCATCGCCGGGCCGTCCGGGTCCGGCAAGACCACGATCCTGAACATGATCGGCTGCATCGACACCCCCACGTCGGGGACCGTGCGCGTCATGGAAACCGATACTGCCGGCCTGACCGACCGCGCGGTGACCGACCTCCGCCACCAGGTGCTGGGCTTCATCTTCCAGTCGTTCAACCTGATCCCGGTGCTCGACGTGACCGAGAACGTGGAGTTCCCGCTGCTGATCGGCCAGGCACGGGTGCCGAAGGCGCAACGGGCCGACTGGGTCCGCTACCTGATCGACGCCGTGGGGCTGGACGAGCACCGCGACCACCGTCCCGCCGAGCTGTCCGGCGGCCAGCGCCAGCGGGTGGCGATTGCCCGCGCCCTGGCCAACAAGCCGCGCATCGTGCTGGCCGACGAGCCGACCGCCAACCTCGACTCGGAGACCAGCGAGCAGATCATCGAGCTGATGAAGCGCATGAACGCGGAGCTCGGCACGACGTTCATCTTCTCCACCCACAAGCCGGCGATCGTCGAGATTGCCGACCACGTCATCCGTCTGCGCGACGGAGTGATCACCGCGGATTTCAGGACGGAAGCGGAGCCGGCGGCGTGAGCGTCGTCTGGCGCATCGCGGTCCGCAACCTGCAGGAACACCGCGCCAAGAGCCTGATCGTCGGCACGATCATCCTCATCGGCACCTTCGTACTGGTGGTGGGCAACTCGCTGATGGACTCGGCGGCGGCCGGCATCCGGCGGTCGTTCATCGACAACTTCACCGGCCACCTGGTGCTGGCCGGGGTCGCCGACGCGCCGGTCAGCCTGTTCGGCGTCCGCAGCACCGACTTCCTTAACAACCGCACGCCTCGCCTGGACGGCTACGAGCAGCTCCTGCAGGCGGTCGCCGACCACCCGGACGTAACCGCCTGGAGCCCGCAGGCGAGCGACGCCGCCACCGTGAACCTGGCGGGAGAGGACGGGTCGTCGCTCGGGGAGTCGTTCACGCAGCTCTGGGGCATCGAGCCGGCGCGCTACCGGGAGGCGTTCCCGGATGCGGCCGAGTTGATCGCGGGCTCGTTCCTGCAACCTGACCAGGTGGGGCTGGTCCTGTCGGAGGAGGTCGCCACCGATCTCGGCGAGTCGGCCGAACGGGAGATCCGCCCCGGCGACCGCCTGCTGCTGACCGCCACCACGGACGCCGGCATCAAGGTGCGCGAGGTGCCGGTCACCGGCATCTTCCGGTTCCGCAACGCCCTGCCGCAGCTCGACTTCGTGTCGTTGGTGGACATCACGACGCTGCGCACGCTGACCGGCATGACCGTGTCGGCACCGGCGGAGCAGATCCTGACCGAGGCGCAGGTCGCGCAGCTCGGCTCCGTGGACGAGGACGACCTGTTCGGCGGCGCGGACTCGGGCAGCCTGGTGCAGGAGGTCTCCACCGGCACCGGCGCGCCGGTGCTGCTGGACCTGGGCGGACGCGAGGAGACCGTGGTCGACTCCGGCGCCTGGCACTTCCTGCTGCTCAAGCTGCGCCGTCCGGGGGCGGCCGAGCGCGTGACCGGCGACCTGGAACGGATCATCGGCGACGGCGACCTCAACGCGCAGGTGCTGGACTGGCGCGATGCCGGCGCGCCGGTGTCGCAGCTCTCCGACGGGTTCAAGATCGTCTTCAACGTGGTAATCATCGTCATCGCCGTGGTCGCCGTGATCATCATCATGAACACGCTGGTGATCTCGGTGACCGAACGCATGAGCGAGATCGGCACCATGCGCGCGATCGGCGCGCGCAAGGGGTTCGTGCGACGCATGATCGGCGCGGAGACGGTCACGGTGGCATTCGTGTTCGGCGCTGCCGGCGTCCTGCTCGGGCTGATGCTGCTGTTCATCCTGGGCGCTACCGGGATCCCCGCCTCCAACCTGTTCCTGCGCATCCTGTTCGGAGGCGAGGTGCTCAGGCCCGAAGTCTCGCCCGGCTCGGTGGCGTTCTCGCTGGTCATGGTCGCGGCGATCGCCGTGGTCTCCAGCCTGTATCCGCTGGCGGTCGCGCTGCGCATCTCGCCGCGGCAGGCGATGGGCGTCGAGTGATGCGCAGCCTGCTCCGCATCGCCTTCCGCAACACCGGCCGCCAGAAGAAGCGCACCCTGCTGCTGGCCGGCGCGATCGCGTTCGGCGTGGTGGTGGTGACCCTGCTCAACGGGTTCACCGGCGGCGCGTCGCGCAACATCGAACGGGTGCTCACCGACCTGATCGGCGGCCACGTCTACGTCAGCGGCACCGAGCTCACCGACTCGCGGCTGATCATCAACGTCATCCGCGACTGGGAGGGCGGAGACTCGTCGCTCGCTGACGTGGTCGGCGAGGTGGAGGGGCAGATCGCCGACCTGAACCGGCGCAGCCGGACGCTCGGGACGCTGATCTTCGGCTCCAAGCAGACCAACCAGTTCCTCGACGGCGTGGACTGGCACGGCGAGGCGAGCTTTTTTCCCAGCCTGTCGCTGACGGCGGGATCGCTGCCGGGTCCGGACGACCGCAACGCGCTGATCCTGCCGGAGGCAGCGGCCGAGCGGCTGCGCGTCGAGGTCGGCGACCAGGTCCTGGTGCGCGTCGCCACGGTCACCGGCCAGCAGAACGTCGGCGAGCTGGTGCTGGCAGCCACCATCGAGGACTCCGGGATCACGGCCTTCTCCTCGGCCTTCGTCCGCCTGGACTACATGGGCGAGCTGATCGGCACCGGCGCCGGCGAGTTCCAGGTCCTGAATCTGTACCTGCGTGACCCCCGGCAGTCAGGCCGCGTGGCCGAGGTGTTGCGCGCGCGGCTGCCGACCGCTCCGGAAGACGAACAGGAAGAGGTGAGCGGACAGCCGCCGGGGACGCCGGGGGCGCTTGGCGCCGGCGTCAAGCGGTTGGCCGACGACGAGGAGCCGTGGGAGGGCACGCGCTTCGAGATCACGACCCTGGACGACATCCTGGATCAGGTCTCGGACCTGTTCGGGGTGCTCGACATCGTCAGCCTGGTGGTGTTCCTGATCCTGCTGACGATCACCATGGTCGGGGTCGTGAACACGTTCCGGATGGTGCTGCTGGAGCGCATCCGGGAGATCGGCACCATGCGCGCGGTCGGCATGCAGGGCCGCTCGGTGCGCGGCATCTTCCTCATGGAGGCCGGCTTCATCGGCCTGATCGGCGCGCTCATCGGGCTGGTGCTGGCCGGCATCGCCATGCTGGTCCTGGGCCAGCTCACCCTGGACACCGACTCGCCGCTGCAGTTCTTTCTGAACGACGGCCGGATCACCTTCGCGGTGCCGCCCCTGTCGGTGGTCACCAACGTGGCGATCCTGCTGGCCCTGAGCCTGCTTGCCGCCTTCATTCCCGCGCGCCGCGCGGCCCGCATGGAGCCGGCGGCGGCGCTGCGCAGCTCGGCATGAGCGGCGCAGGACGATTCCGTGCGAACGACCGACTTCTCTGGAGAAAAGACACCATGACCATCCGACGTTTCGCGATAGCGTTCCTGTTCGCTGCCGGACTGCTCACCGGCCCCGGCCTGTGGGCCGCCGACGTCGACGTGCCGTCGCTGCTTGACGAGATCGACCGGCAGCGCACGTTCGGCGACCAGGATTTCACGGCGGTCATGACGATGATCTCCGAAGATCCCGAGGACGGCGTCGAGCGCCTGGTCGTGCAGCAGTTCCGGCGGGACGCTGACGACGCGTTCCTGATCCTGTTCCGCGACCCGGCGGTCCAGCGCGGCCAGGGCTACCTGCGCCAGGGGGACAACCTGTGGTTCTACGATCCGGAGAGCCGCAAGTTCTCGCACACGTCGCTGAAGGAGGCGTTTCAGGGCACCGACGCGCGCAACTCCGACTTCGGCGAGGTCAGCTTCTCCGAGGATTACGCCGTGCGCGAGATCGACGAGGGTACGCTGGGCAAGTACGCGGTGTACGTGCTGGACCTGCAGGCGACCAGCGACGAGGTGACCTATCCGTTCCTGAAGGCGTGGGTCACGCGCGAGGGCAGCCTGGTGCTCAAGACCGAGGACTACAGCCTGACCGAGCGGCTGATGCGCACCTCCTACTATCCGCGCTACGCCCGCGTCGGTGATTCGGTGGTGCCGACCGAGATGATCTTCGTCGACGAGCTGGTCGAGGGCAAGAAGACCCGGATCAGCATGAGCGACCTGTCCGACGCGGCGATCCCGGACTCGGTGTTTACCAAGGCCTACGTCGAGCGGGCCAACCGGTGAGCGCACTCCTGCTCGCCCTGATGCTGGTCGCAGGCGCGGCGGGCGCGCGGGCGGGCCTGCTGGCGGCGGCGATCCTGTTCGCCGCCGCCCTGGCGGGAGGGGTGGCGGGCGCGCAGGCGATCGACACCGATGAGGAATCGCTGTTCGGCTCGCCCGAAGAGGATGACGACGGCACGCAGGCGAGTGTCGACACGGCCGATCTGTTCGGCTCGCCCGACGGGGAGGACGACAGCGCAGGCGAAGGCGCGCTCGATACCTCGGACCTGTTCGATGGCGAGGTGCTGGTTACGGAGCCGGAGGCGGCGGCCGATACGCCCGCGCCGGCCGCCCGGCCGCCGGTCGAGATAGGCGGTTCGTACCGTTTCTCGCTGACCGGGGAGGCGCACTGGACGTCGCCGGCCGAGCTGGCCGACGAGCCGCTGCAGCCGGACTCGCACCGCGCCACCGTGGACCTGGGCGCGACCGTGTTCCTGGATGCCCGTCCGGCGGACGACTTCCGGGTGTTTGGCAAGGTAGACCTGAGCTATCCGTTCAGCACCGATACCGACGCGCAGCCGGCGCGCGATTTCGACGACGTGGTCTCGGTAAAGGAGCTGTTCTCGGATTTCTCGATCGGCGACGCGCTGTTCCTGCGCGGCGGCAAGCACACGATCGCCTGGGGCGTGGGCTACTTCTTCAGTCCGGCGGACGTGCTCAACCTGACCGCCATCGATCCGGAGGATCCCGACGCCGAGCGCGAGGGGCCGGTGTCGCTGCGCGCCAACCTGCCGATCGACTTTCACAACCTCTACCTGTACGCGATCGCCGACCCGGTCGACGGCGGCGTGCAGTTCGCCGCGGCGCCCAAGGCGGAGGTGGTGCTGGACGGGGCCGAGGTGGGCATCGGCGCCTACTTCCACCCCGAGCGGGTGCCGCGCGCCATGCTGACGCTGACCACCAGCCTGCTGGAGTTCGACCTGTTCGCGGAGCTGGAGGGCAGCCTCGGCTCCGACCGCCGGTTCGTGCAGCGGGCCGCCCGCGGCACCGGCAATGCGTTCGGGCTGCGCACCGCCCGCAACACCGAAGACCCGTTCGCGGCGGCCACGGCCGGGTTGCGCTACACCTACGCGCCGGCCGAGGAGGAGTGGTCGGCCACCCTGGCGGGCCAGTACCTGTGGAACGGCGAGGGCTACGACGACCCGGACCTGCTGCGCGCCAACCGCGCCGGGGTGGCCGCGCTGCTGGCGGCGGGCGACCTGAGCGGCGCCGACCTGGCGTTCCGGGGCCGGCACTACGCGGCCGCGTCGCTCAACGTCGCGCTCGGCCGCGGCGCCGACTGGTCGGCCGGCGTGCTGTGGCTGTCCAACCTGAGCGACGGCTCCGCGCGGGTCGCGCCCTCGGTCACGTTCCGGCCGCTCGACTACCTCAGCCTGCGCGCCGCCGCCACCGTGACCTACGGCGACGAAGGCGCTGAAATGACCCCGCTCGGCCCCCGCGTCGGTGTCTCCCTCACCGCCACCCTCGGCTCCGGCCGGTTCTGACCGCCCGCCGGTGAGATGAACTCGGTAATGGATACGAAACAGAGATCGACAGTCTGTTGATATACGTAGTATCTATATTCAATCGGCTGCCGCTCCTTGCCATTCCGAGCCGTGAAGGAGTTGTTCATGGTCCCAGGCTCCGCGCCCGCGGGCGGGCGTCGCCGGTCAGCTCGCGCAGCCCGAGTGCACGCCGCGGCCGCGTTGGGCCTGTTCCTTCTCCTCGCGCTCACCGGGTGTAGTCGGGCTTCCGGAGCCGCCGGCACGGAGGAGAGTCGGCAAGAACCCGTAATAACCATCGCCGCGGCGGTGGACTCCATGACTGCCGACGGCCCGCTGCAGTTCCTGGTGCACGCCGCTCCCGCCCCGCGCGCCGCCCTCACCGTCCGCGTCTCCATTGCGGCCGACTCCTGCACCCTCACCCGAACGTCGGATACGGTGACCATCGCCGCGGGTGAGTCACGCGCCTCCCTCACGGTGGAAACGAGCGGCGTAGCGGTGGGCGCCGGGCGCTGCGTCGTCACCGCCGCCATCGCGGCCGGCGACGGCTACCGCGCAGGCGCCGCCGAGGCGTCGGCGAGCGCGACCCTGATGCCGGTGCCGCCGGTGGTAACCATCGCGGCGGGCGACGGCCCGGTGACCGAAGGCGACCCGGTAACGTTCACGCTGACCGCGGCGCCGCCGCCGGCCACACCCCTGGCGGTCGACGTGAGCTGGGAGGAGTCCGGCTCGTTCCTGACCCCGAGCCGTCCGCAGACGCTCACCATCCCCGCCTCCGGGACCGCCCCGCTCACGGCGGCCACCATCGACGACGGCGCCGACGAGCCTAATGGCTCGGTGACGGCCACCGTAGCCGCCGGCAGCGGCTACACCGTCGGCCGGGCAGACACGGCCACCGTCGAGGTCACCGACAACGACCCTTCAGCGCCGTCGACGCCAAGGCCAAGGGGTCCGGTGGTGACCTGCACGGTTGCCGCCACGTTTGTGTGCGAGGGCGCCGACGCGGTGTGGACGCTGCAGGTGACCCCGGCACCCGCGTCCTCACTGACGGTCCGTATCAGTCTGACGTACGCTGGAAGACTCTGGTGGCGCCAGCTCCCATCACCTCTCCCGCGTGCCGGCACGGTCACGATCTCCAGCACCTCCGGGAGGGGCACGTATAGAATGGCCACCGTCGACAACGACGTCAGAAACGATATAGCCCTGATACATCTTGCGGTCGAGCAGGTCGAGGGCTACGTACCGCCGCCCAGCGGATATGCAGGTGTGACAGTAATGGTTGTGGACAACGAAACGCCTAGCCGTCACTGCCCGACTTCGGCGGCGGTTCAGGGCGCTTACCCACCCGGCGGGGACTAGGGCGCCCGATGCGCGTGCGGCGCCCAAGCGTGCCGCCGGACGCAAGGCCGTGCGGGTCCGCGCGATCGATGCCCTCGACCGACCACGCATCGCGGCGCGTGCGGCGCCGACCTGGCGTTCCGGGGCCGGCACTACGCGGCGACGAAGGCGCCGAACTGACCCCGCTTGGCCCCCGCGTCGGCGCATCCCTCACCGCCACCCTCGGTTCGGGCCGGTTCTGACCCCCGACAGTGAGATAAATGCGGAAATTGATACGGAACAGAGATCGACAGATTGTTGATGTACGTAGTATATAGATTCAATCGGCTGCCGCTCCTTACCATTCCGAGCCATGAAGGAGTTGTTCATGATCTCAGGCTCCGCGCCGGCGGGCCGGCATCGGCGGTTAGCTCTCGCAGCCCGAGTGCAGGCCGCGCCCGCGTTCGGCCTGCTCCTTCTCCTCGCGCTCGCGGGGTGTAGTCGGGCTTCCGGAGCCGCCGGCACGGAGGAGGCCACCCCTGAGAGTCGGCAACCCGTCGTAACCATCGCCGCGGCGGTGGACTCCATGGCTGCCGAGGGGCGGCTGCAGTTCCTGGTGCACGCCGCTCCCGCCCCGCGGGCCGACCTCACCGTCCGCGTCTCCATCGCGTCCGACCCCTGCAGCCTCACCAGGACGTCGGATACGGTGACCATCGCCGCGGGTGAGTCACGCGCCGCCCTGACGGTAGAAACGGGCGCCGTAGCGGTGGGCGCCGGGGGCTGCGCCGTCACCGCCACCATCGCGGCCGGCGACGGCTACCGCGCCGGCGCCGCCGCCAAAACGTCGGCGAGCGCGACCCTCATGCCGGTGCCGCCGGTGGTAACGATCGCGGCGGGCGACAGCCCGGTGACCGAGGGCGACCCGGTAACGTTCACGCTGACCGCGGCGCCGCCGCCCGCCTCACCCCTGGCGGTCGACGTGAGCTGGGCGGAGTCCGGCAAGTTCCTGACCCCGAGCCGTCCGCAGACGCTCACCATCCCCGCCACCGGGACCGCAACGCTCACGGCGGCCACCATCGACGACGGCGCCGACGAGCCGGACGGCTCGGTGACGGCCACCGTAGCCGCCGGCAGCGGCTACACCGTCGGCCGGGCAGACTCGGCCACCGTCGAGGTCACCGACAACGACCCCCCAGCGCGGTCGACTCCAAGGCCAAGGGTGCCGATGGTGATCGTCACGGTTGACGCCGCGCATGTGTGCGAGGGCGCCGACGCGGTGTGGACGCTGTTCGCGATCCCGGCACCCGCGTCCTCACTGACGGTCCGTATCAGTCTGAGGTACGCTGGGAGTCTCTGGGGGCACCTGCTCCCATCACCCCTCCCGCGTACCGGCACGGTCTCGATCTCCAGCACCACCGGGAGGGGCACGTATAGAATGCCCACCATCGACAACGACGTCAGCAGCGATTTAGCCCTGATATATCTTAAGGTCGAGCAGGGCGAGGGCTACGTACCGCCGCCCATCGGGAGCAGATATGCAGGTGCCAGAATAGTCGTTTGGGGCAACGGAACGCCTCGCCGCTGCCCGACTTCGGCGGCGGGCCAGGGCGCTTACCCACCCGGTGGGGACTAGGGCACGCCCGGTGCGCGTGCGGCGCCCAAGCGTGCCGCCGGACGCAAGGCCGTGCGGTTCCGCGCGATCAATACCCTCGACCGACCACGCATCGCGGCGCGTGCGGCGCCGTCCTGGCGTTCCGGGGCCGGCACTACGCGGCGACGAAGGCGCCGAAATGACCCCGCTCGGCCCTCGCGTCGGCGCCTCCCTCAGCGCCACCCTCGGCTCCGGCCGGTTCCGGCCGCCCGACGGTGAGATGAATGCGGAGATGATACGGAACAGAGATCGACAGATTGTTGATATATGTAGTATCTATATTCAATCGGCCGCCGCTCCTCACCATTCCGAGCCGTGAGGGAGTTGTTCATGACCCCAGGTTCCTCGCCGGCGGGCCGGCATCGCCGGTCAGCTCGTGCAGCCCGAGTGCAGGCCGCGGCTGCGTTTGGCCTGCTTCTGTTCCTCGCGCTCGCGGGGTGTAGTCGGGCTTCCGGAGCCGCCGGCACGGAGGAGGCCACCCCTGAGAGTCGGCAACCCGTCGTAACCATCGCCGCGGCGGTGGACTCCATGGCTGCCGAGGGGCGGCTGCAGTTCCTGGTGCACGCCGCTCCCGCCCCGCGGGCCGCCCTAACCGTCCGCGTCTCCATCGCGGCCGACTCCTGCACCCTCACCCGAACGTCGGATACGGTGACCATCGCCGCGGGTGAGTCACGCGCCACCCTCACGGTAGAAACGGGCGCCGTAGCGGTGGGCGCCGGGGGCTGCGCCGTCACCGCCACCATCGCGGCCGGCGACGGCTACCGCGCAGGGGCCGCCAAGGCGTCGGCGAGCGCGAACCTCATGCCGGTGCCGCCGGTGGTAACCATCGCGGCGGGCGACAGCCCGGTGACCGAAGGCCACCCGGTAACGTTCACGCTGACCGCGGCGCCGCCGCCGGCCTCCCCCCTGACCGTCGACGTAGAGTGGGAGGAGTCCGACTCGTTCCTGACCCCGAGCCCTCCGCAGACGGTCACCATCCCCGCCACCGGGACCGCCACGCTCACGGCGGACACCGACGACGACGGTACCGACGAGCCGGACGGCTCGGTGACGGCCACCGTAGCCGCCGGCAGCGGCTACACCGTCGGCCGGGCAGACACGGCCACCGTCGAGGTCACCGACAACGACCCGCCAGCGCGGTCGACTCCAGGGCCAAGGGTGCCGGTGGTGTTCGTCACGGTTAACGCCACGCATGTGTGCGAGGGCGCCGACGCGGTGTGGACGCTGTTCGCGGTCCCGGCACCCACGTCGACACTGATGGTCCGTATCAGTCTGTCGTACTCGGGAAGTCGCTGGGAGCAACTGGTCCCATCACCCATCCCGCGTGCCGGCACGGTCTCGATCTCCAGCACCACCGGGAGGGGCACGTATAGAATGACCACCGTCGATAACGACGTCGGCAGCGACATAGCCCTTTTATTCCTTACGGTCGAGCGGGGCGAGGGCTACCTACCGCCGCCCAGCGGGAGCAGATACGCAGGTGGCAGATATGTAGGTGTGAAAATAATCGCTTGGGACAACGAATCGCCTAGCCGGCACTGTCCGGCGGTAACCATCGCGGCGGGCGCCAGCCCGGTGACCGAAGGCAACCCGGTGACGTTCACGCTGACCGCGGCGGCGCCGCCGGCCTCCTCCCTGACGGTCGACGTGGGCTGGGAGGAGTCCGGCTCGTTCCTGACCCCGAGCCCTCCGCAGACGGTCACCATCCCCGCATCCGGGACAGCCACGCTCACGGCGGACACCGTCGACGACGGTACCGACGAGACGGACGGCTCGGTGACGGCAACCGTCGCGACCGGCAGTGGCTACACCGTCGGCTCGACAGACTCGGCCACCGTCGAGGTCACCGACAACGACCCGTCCAGCGCCGTCGACTCCAGGGCCAAGGGTTCCGGTGGTGACCGTCGAGGCTGAAGCCACGCATGTGGTGCCGCCGATGTCCAGGTCAGCCCGCGCAGCCCGAGTGCAGGCCGCGGCCGCGTTGAGCCTGCTCCTCGCGCTCGCGGGGTGTAGTCGGGCTTCCGGAGTCGCCGGCACGGAGGCCGCCCCCGAGAGCCCGCAAGAACCGGTCGTGACCATCGCCACGGCGGTGGACTCCGTGACTGCCGACGAGCCGCTGCAGTTCCTGGTGCACGTCCCTCCCGCCCCGCGGGCCGACCTCACCGTCCGCGTCTCCATCGCGTCCGACCCCTGCACCCTCACCAGGACGTCGGATACGGTGACCATCGCCGCGGGTGAGTCACGCGCCACCCTGACGGTAGAAACGGGCGGCGCAGCGGTGGGGGCCGGGGGCTGCGTCGTCACCGCCACCATCGCGGCCGGCGACGGCTACCGCGCCGGCGCCGCCGCCAAGGCGTCGGCGAGCGCGACCCTCATGCCGATGCCGCCGGTGGTAACGATCGCGGCGGGCGACGGCCCGGTGACCGAAGGCGACCCGGTAACGTTCACGCTGACCGCGGCGCCGCCGCCGGCCTCCCCCCTGACCGTCGACGTAGAGTGGGAGGAGTCCGACTCGTTCCTGACCCCGAGCCCTCCGCAGACGGTCACCATCCCCGCCACCGGGACCGCAACGCTCACGGCGGACACCGACGACGACGGTACCGACGAGCCGGACGGCTCGGTGACGGCCACCGTAGCCGCCGGCAGCGGCTACACCGTCGGCCGGGCAGACTCGGCCACCGTCGAGGTCACCGACAACGACCCGCCAGCGCCGTCGACTCCAAGGCCAAGGGTTCCGGCGGTGACCGCCACGGCTGACGCCAGGGACGTGTGCGAGGGCGACGCCGCGGTGTGGACGCTGACCGCGACCCCGGCACCCGCGTCCGCACTGTCCGTCCATGTCAGTCTGTTCTACTCCGCACTTTACCCCGGATCGTTCAGGCAGCTCCCATCACCCCGCCCGGTCACGATTTCCACCGCCGGGACGGGCACGTATAGTTTCGCCACCGTCGACAACGACACCCGCGGGGAGAGACAATATCTCTCTCTCAGGGTCGATCCCGGCGCCGGCTACGTACCAGGGCCCGATACGAGGCCCATTGGGCGCCGATTTATCGGTGTGAGAATCGTCGTTAATGACAACGATGAGTTTCCCTGCCCGTAGTCGGCGGCGACCTATGGCGCTTTCGCACCCGGCGGGGACTAGGGCACGTCCGGTGCGGTGCGGCGCGCAAGCGTGCCGCGGGAGGCAAGGCCGTGCGGTTCCGCGCGATCGATACCCTCGACCGACCACGCATCGCGGCGCGGGCGGCGCCGACCTGGCGTTCCGGGGCCGGCACTACGCGGCGACGAAGGCGCCGAAATGACGCCGCCCGGCCCCCGCGTCGGCGCCTCCCTCACCGCCACCCTCGGCTCGGGCCGGTTCTGACCCCCGACAGTGAGATAAATGCGGAAATTGATACGGAACAGAGATCGACAGATTGTTGATGTACGTAGTATGTAGATTCAATCGGCTGCCGCTCCTTACCATTCCGAGCCATGAAGGAGTTATTCATGATCTCTGGTTCCGCGCCGGCGGGCCGGCAACGCAATAGCCGGTCAACTCTCGCAGCCCGAGTGCAGGCCGCGGCCGCGTTGAGCCTGCTCCTCGCGCTCGCGGGGTGTAGTCGGGCTTCCGGAGCCGCCGGCACGGAGGCCGCCCCCGAGAGCCCGCAAGAACCGGTAGTGACCATCGCCACAGCGGTGGACTCCGTGACTGCCGGCGAGTCGCTGCAGTTCCTGGTGCACGCCGCTCCCGCCCCGCGCGCCGACCTCACCGTCCGCGTCTCCATCGCGTCCGACTCCTGCACCCTCACCAGGTCGTCGGATACGGTGACCATCGTCGCGGGTGAGTCACGCGCCACCCTGACGGTAGAAACGGGCGCCGCAGCGGTGGGGGCCGGGGGCTGCGTCGTCACCGCCACCATCGCGGCCGGCGACGGCTACCGCACGGGCGCCGCCAAGGCGTCGGCGAGCGCGACCCTCATGCCGGTGCAGCCGGTGGTAACCATCGCGGCGGGCGACGGCCCGGTGACCGAAGGCGACCCGGTAACGTTCACGCTGACCGCGGCGCCGCCGCCGGCCTCCCCCCTGACCGTCGACGTAGAGTGGGAGGAGTCCGACTCGTTCCTGACCCCGAGCCCTCCGCAGACGGTCACCATCCCCGCCACCGGGACCGCAACGCTCACGGCGGACACCGACGACGACGGTACCGACGAGCCGGACGGCTCGGTGACGGCCACCGTAGTCGCCGGCAGCGGCTACACCGTCGGCCGGGCAGACGCGGCCACCGTCGAGGTCACCGACAACGACCCTCCAGCGCCGTCGACTCCAAGGCCAAGGGTGCCGGTGGTGACCGCCAGGGCTGTCGCCAGGCAGATATGCGAGGGCGCCGACGCGGTGTGGAAGCTGACCGCGACCCCGGCACCCGCGTCCGCACTGTCCGTCAATGTCAGTCTGTTCTACGAAGCACTTTGGCCCGGATCGTTCAGGCAGCTCCCATCACGCCCGGTCTCGATCTCCAGCGCCGGGACGGGCCGGTATAGTATGGCCACCGTCGACAACCACTCCCGCGACATTCACCAATACCTATTTCTCAGGGTCGATCCCGGCGCCGGCTACGTAGCAGGGCCCGTTACGAGCCCCGTTTGGCGCCGATTAGTATTAATCGTCGTTTTGGACGCGGACGCACTGGCGTGCGGTTCCGCACGGCATGAGCCTGAACGGACGGATCCGCCAGATGCTCGAACAGAGCGTGTCAGGCCGACAGGTCCAGAACACCTGAAGCGGTTCAAGACCGCGAAACCGTAAATCAAGGTAATCAAAAAGGGCTTCGTTCACTCGTTTCTTGACATCCTCAGTGAATGAAAATGACGATGACTGTCATGGCTACTTCGGCTCACTTCAGAAGCCGTATCCAGGCACTGCACCGGGAGTACGCCAACCTGCGGCACGGCAAGGAGTCGCTCCTGGCAGTGATCGACGAGGTGGAGATCCCGGAGAGCGTGTACAACTCCAACGCCATCGAGAACTCCACGCTCACCCTGGAGGAGACCGAGAAGATCCTGCTCGAGCAGATGCTGTCCCGCAATGTGTCGGTGCGGGAAGTGTTCGAGGCAGTCAACCTGGCTCGGGTCATCGGGTACCAGCGGAAGAGGTCCGGGGACGCCGATCCGGGCAAGGAACGAATCCTGCTGTTGCACCGGATGCTCCTCGGAGCGATAGACGACGACATCGCGGGGCGCTTTCGCGGCCCCGGGGAGTACGTGCGGGCAGGTAGCCACATCGCGCCGGCGCCGGAACAGGTGGAAGGCATGATCGACGAGATACTGTTGCAATACGACAGTAGCCTCGACGCCTACTTCCTGGACAGGATCGCTCGATTTCACCTGGACTTCGAAGTGATCCATCCCTTTTGCGACGGCAATGGCCGGCTGGGGCGGGTAATCATCAATGCCCAACTGCGGAAGGTGGGGCTGCCGCCGTTGATCGTTCGCAACTCGGAAAAGCAGACCTACTATCGCGCCTTCCGGGAGTACACCGACCGCAAGCGCACCGCTACCATGGAGCGGATCCTGGCGCTGGCGCTACTGGAGTCTCTGCACAAGCGGCGGAGTTACCTGCTGGGGCAACGCATCACTACGCTGTCCGACTACATCAGACAGGAAGGCCGGTCCGCCCCGGCCGTCACCAACGCCGCCCGCCGCCAGACAATTCCAGCGTTTCGCGAAAAGGGAGTGTGGAAGATCGGCCAGCCATGAGTAACTGGATCACGCGGGTGGCGACCGACGTCGGCGGCACGTTCACGGACCTGGTCAGATTCGACGTCGATCCCGCGTCGGGCCGGTCGCGGGTGACCACGGCGAAGACGGCGACCACTCCGCCGGAGTTCGAACGCGGCGTGATCGAGGTGCTGAGCAAGGGCGGCGTGGCGCTGCCCGAGATCGATTTTCTCGCCCACGGCACGACCGTCGTCATCAACGCGCTCACCGAGCGCAGGGGGGCGAAGGTGGGGCTGATCACCACCGCGGGGTTCCGCGACACGCTGGAGATCGCCCGCGGCAACCGCCCCGACCTGTTCAACCTGCACTACCGCAAGCCGCAGCCGTTCGTGCCGCGCTACCTGCGCCGCGAGCTGCCGGGCCGGATCAACTACCGCGGCATGGAAGTGCGGCCGCTCGACCTGTCGCCGCTGGCGGCGATCGTCGCGGACTTCCGTTCCGCCGGCGTGGAGGCGGTGGCGATCTGCTTCCTGCACTCGTACGCAAACGATGCGCACGAACGCGCCGCCGAGGCGGAGGTGCGGCGGCTGTGGCCCGGCGTATACGCGGTGTCGTCGCATACCATCGTGCGCGAGTGGCGCGAGTATGAGCGCACCAGTACGACGGTGCTGTCCGCCTTTGTGCAGCCGACCGCGGAACGCTACCTGCGCCGCCTGAGCGACGGCCTCGCCAGCCGGGGGTTCGCCGGCAGTCCTTTCGTGATGCAG
Organism: Spirochaetia bacterium; assembly: GCA_965208575.1. Classification (GTDB taxonomy): domain Bacteria; phylum Spirochaetota; class Spirochaetia; order SZUA-6; family Bin103; genus Bin103. Next base: position 1,427,310 of record CBDBOV010000006.1, read on the forward strand.
TCCAACGGCGGCGTCGATTCGCTGCAGGCCGCGGCGCGGACGCCGATCACGATGATCGAATCGGGACCCTCCTCCGGCGTGCGGGGCGCCGCCGAGCTCGGTGCGCTGATCGGCGATGCGAACGTCATCGCCCTGGACATCGGCGGCACCACGGCGAAGTGCTCGCTCATCGACCGGGGCAACATCAGGATCGTGAGCGACTACTGGATCGGGCGCGACCGCCGGTCGGCGGGCTACCCGGTGATGGTGCCGGTGGTCGACATGGTGGAGATCGGCAACGGCGGCGGTTCGATAGCCTGGGCCGACGGCTTCGGCAAGCTGCACGTGGGGCCGCGTTCGGCGGGCGCGGTCCCCGGTCCGGCCGCCTACGGCATGGGAGGCCGTGACGCGACCACCACCGACGCCAACCTGTGGCTGGGAAGGATCAACCGCGACTACTTCTGCGGCGGCGAGCTGGACGCGGACATGGACGCCGTGGAAGCGGCGCTGCGGGAGGTGGGCGGCCGGCTCGGCCTCGGGCCCGACCAGGCGGCCGCCGGCATCGTCCGGATCGCCAACAACAACATGGTCAACGCGCTCAAGCTGGTGTCGCTCAACCGGGGGTTCGACCCGCGCGAGTTCACGCTGGTCGCGTTCGGCGGCGGCGGTGGCATGCACGCGGTCGCGCTCGCCGCCGAGCTCGGCATCGCCAAGGTGGTGATACCGGCGGACGCGGCCGTGTTCTCGGCGTGGGGAATGATGATGTCCGACCTGCGCCGCGACTACATCGCGACGCGCCTGCTGGAGCTGGTTCCCGACAACGCGGCCGCGATCGAGAGCGCGCTGGCGGAGACCGAGGAGGAGGCGCGGGCACGGTTCCGGCGCGAAGGCGTCGCTCGCGGGCGCCTGTCGTTCCGGAGGTCCGGCAGGTTCCGCTACCAGAACCAGGAACACACCACCGAGGTCGCGCTCGGGGAGGGCGCGGTGACGGCGGACCGCGTGCGCGCAATCAGGGGCGCGTTCGAACGGGAATACGAACGCGAGTACACGTACCGCCTGGACGCTCCCGTGGAGATGGTCGGAATCCACGTCACGGCCACGGCAGCGGTGGGCCGCGTGCAGATGGAGCGGCAGGAACCCGGCCCGGAGAGCGCGGCCGGGGCGCACAAGGGTGCCAGGAAGGTCGACTTCGCACCGGAGGGGGCGTTCGAGACCGCGATCTACGACGGCGCCGGGCTCCGGCCGGGCATGCGCTTCCCCGGTCCGGCAATCGTCGAGCATCCGGCGTCGACCGTGGTCGTGCACCGCGGCAACGACGCGCAGGTGGACGGCTACGGCAACGTGGTCATCCACACCCATGCGTGAGGGGGACCGGTACCGTGACCGTACGAGAACATGACCCGATCACTATCGGAGTCGCGTGGAGCCCGCTGCAGGCGGCTGCCGAAGGGACCATCCGATGACCGCGCGCAAGCATGACCCGATTACCCTCGAGATCATTCAGAACTCGGTGCAGGCGGCGGCCGACGAGATGTTCGCGGCCATGCGCCGAACGGCGATGAGCTCGATCATCTACGAGGTGCTCGACCTGGGCACCGGCATCCTGGACGCGCGCGGAGAGATCGCCTCCTCCGGCGCCGGGATCCCCGCCTTCATCGGCGTGCTCGACAAGTCGGTGAAGTTCATCGCCGCCAGGTTCGACCGGCCCGGCGGCGTCGAGCCGGGGGACGTGTTCGCCACCAACGATCCCTACTACGGCGGCGTCACGCACCTCAGCGACATCGTGGTGATGATGCCGGTGTTTCACCGCGGACGGCTGATCGCCTGGACCGCCACCATCGCCCACCACTCCGACGTGGGGGGCATGGCGCCGGGGTCGCTGACCGGGGAGGCCACGTCGATTTTCCAGGAGGGCGTGCGGCTGCCGGCGATCAAGATCATCGCGCGGGGCGAGACCAACGAACCGGTGCTGCAGATCATCAAGGTCAACTCGCGCATGCCGGACGTGCTCGAAGGCGACCTGTGGGCCTCGATCGCCTCGGTACGGGTCGGGGCGAGGAGGATCGAGGCGCTCGCGGACAAGTACGGCACCGACACGTTCACGGCCGCGATCGAGAGTATCATGGAGTTGGGCGAGCAGGCGTCGCTGCGCGCGCTCGCGAAGCTGCCCGCGGGCACGTGCGAACTCGCGGAAGAACAGGACAACGGCCAGATCTACCACGTCCGCATCACCATTGCCGCGGACCGGTTCACGGTCGACCTGCGCAACAACCCCGACCAGCTCGCCGGGCCGCTGAACACCAGCCGCGACAGCGCCATGGTCGCCGCGCAGATGATCTTCAAGTCGCTCACCGATCCCGACACGCCGGCGAACGGCGGTTCGTTCCGTCCGGTCGAGCTGTTGACGCGCACGGGCACCGTGTTCGATGCGCGCGAGCCGGCCGCGCTCGGCTTCTACTACGAGATCGGGCTGCGCGTGTACGACCTGATGTGGCGCTGCCTGGCGAATCACGTGCCCGACCGCCTGGCGGCGGGCCACTTCGCGTCGATCTGCGGCACCTTCATCGGCGGCATCCATCCCGACACCGGGCGCCAGTACACGGTGATCGAACCGCAGCTCGGCGGCTGGGGGGCGCGCACGGGCGGCGACGGCAACACGGCGATGTTCAGCGGATTCCACGGCGAGACCTACCATTGCCCCGCCGAGGTGACCGAGGCGCGCAACGGCCTGATCGTCGACCAGATGCGGTTGAACACGGAGCCGGGCGGCGAGGGCCGGCACGCCGGCGGCCGCGGCATCGTGCTGGACTACCGGGTGCGGTCCGAGAACGGGTTTCTGACCGCGGGCTACACGCGCTCGAAGTTTCCCGCCTGGGGCGTGGACGGCGGCCGCGACGGGTCGCCCAACTACATCGAGTTCATTCCCAAGGTGGGCGAGCGGCGGCGATTCGCCCACGTGTCGGAGTTGGCCACCGGCACCGACGACGTGATCCGCGTGTTCACCGGCAGCGGCGGCGGCTGCGGCGACCCGCGCGAGCGCGACCCCGAGCTGGTGCGCGCCGACGTGCGCAACGGCCTGCTGTCGCCGCAGCACGCCCGCGACGTGTACGGCGTGGAAGTGTGAGGAGGAGTCCGAAATGGCACACGGCGGTCCGCTGAAGGTGATGTACCTGAACCCGGTCGGCACGCCCGACTACGACGAGGTGTTCGCCGCCATGGCGCGGGGCGTGAAGCTCCCCGGCACCGAGGTGCACATCACCTCGCTGAAGCCGGTCGACGGCGCGTTCACCCACATCGAGTACCGCTCCTACGAGGCGGTCGTCTCGACCGGCATCGTCCGGGCCGCGCGCGCGGCCGCCGCGGAGGGGTTCGACGCGCTGGCCATCGGCTGCTTCTACGACACGGCCTTGCTCGACGCGCGCGAGGTGTCCGGCGCCATGGTGGTGACGGCGCCGTGCGCGGCCGCGCTGGAGATCGCGGCGAGCCTCGCCAACCGGTTCGGCATTATCGTCGGGCGCCGCAAGTGGGTGCACCAGATGCACGCCACGGTGCGCGACAACGGCATGGCCGAGCGGCTGAGCGGCTTCTACGCGGTGGAGTTGGGCGTGAACGACTTCCAGACCGATCACGCCGAAACCGAGCGGCGCCTCGCGGCAGCCGGCAGGAAGGCGATCGAGGAAGACTACGCCGAGGCGCTCATCCTCGGATGCACCCTGGAGATCGGCTTCCACGACCGGCTCTCGCAGGCGCTCGGCGTGCCCGTGATCGACCCGTCGATCGCCGCGCTGAAGCGCGCCGAGTACGCCGCCGAACTGAAGCGCACGTGCGGCTGGAAACCGAGCCGCCGCTGGTCCTGCGAGCCCCCTCCGGAAGCCGAGATCGCCGCCTTCGGCATCATCGGCGACCCCAACGTGTTCGGCAACCGGCTCGTGGTCGCCGCGGAGTAGCCGGCGTGCCGAGTGCCGGGGCGGCGATGCCCGCCCGCCCCAACATCGTGTTCGTCTTCTCCGATCAGCACCGGGCGCGGACGACCGGCTACGAGGGCGCAGCCGTCGCCACTCCGGCGATGGACCGCCTGGCGGCGGAGGGCGTGGTGTTCGACACGGCGGTCTCCACCATCCCCGTGTGCACGCCGTGGCGCGCCGCGCTGCTCACCGGGCAGTACCCGCTCACCAGCGGGTTGTTTCTCAACGACGTGCGGCTGCCTACCGACCGGCTTACCCTCGGCACGATCCTGCGCGATGCCGGCTACGACACCGCGTACATCGGCAAGTGGCACCTGGACGGCAACCGCCGCGGCGCGTTCACGCCGCCCGGCCCGCGCCGGCAGGGGTTCCGGTTCTGGGCCGCCGCCAACTGCACGCACGACTACCTGCGATCGTTCTACTACCGGGACACGCCGGAGCGGCTGTGGTGGGACGGCTACGACGCCGCGGCGCAGACCGACATGGCCGTTGACTACATCGCCTCGCGGCGCGCGGGCGAGCCGTTCGCCCTGCTGCTCTCCTGGGGGCCGCCGCACAACCCCTACCGCGACCTGCCGCGGGAGTACCTGGACCGCTATCCCGCGGCGGACGTCGAGGTCCCGGCGAACTGCCCGGACCCGGTCCGCGACGACCTCGCCGGGTATTGCGCCCACGTCACCGCGCTGGACGAGCAACTTGCCCGCATCGACGCCGCCATCGACGCGGCCGGGCTGCGTGACGATACCATCCTCGTCTACACCTCCGACCACGGCGACATGCTCGGTTCGCACGGGATGACCCGCAAGCAGCACCCCTGGGACGAGTCGATCCGGGTGCCGTTTCTCCTGCGCTGCCCGGACCAGGCGGGCCGCGGGCGCCACCTCTCGTTTCCGTTCGGCGTGGTGGACATCCTGCCGACGCTGCTCGGCCTGGCCGGCGTGCCGGTTCCCGATACCGTGGAGGGCCGCGACCTGTCGCCGGCCATCCGCGGCGAGCCGTTCGCGGAGCCGGAGTTCGCCCTCACCATGTGCATCGCCCCGTTCGCGGAATACGTCGGGCCGCCCTGGCGCGGCGTGCGCTCCGCCCGCCACAGCTACGCGCGCTGGCTGGACGGCCGCGGCATCCTGCATGACACCGCGGCCGACCCCGACCAACTCGCCAACCGCTACGGCAATCCCGCATGCGCCGCCCTGCAGCGCCGCCTGGAGGACGCCCTGCAGCAGCTCCTCGCCGAGCGCGGCGACCCGTTCCTGCCCGCCGCCCACTACATCGAGCGCCACGGATTTACCGTCGACGAGCGCGGCGCCGTTCCCTACACCCGGTGAAGCGTTGCTCGATTGGAGTGCTGTCTTCGGACAACGGCGGTGGTGTAGGGTGCGTCTGGATGTTTCGTCTTGTGCCGCGCCGCGGATGGCGGCCGTCGCCAGTGTTGCCGTCGCCTTGCCGGCACACGTGTCCCCACCACCACGGAGCCTTGGCTCGCCGGCTCGGTGAGCGTTGCGCCCGCCCGTCGCGGTCGCGGCAGCCGTCGACCGATGACGGGGCAGCAGGGCTGTTACCTGGCGAAGGCCGAGCGGGACACCTGGGCCGGGCGCCTCGCCGACGTCTCCGGAAGCGCACCCTTGGCTGAGCAGCTCGAGCTGCTGTTCGAGTGGGAGTCAGCCGCGCCAGGACGGCCCGCTCCGGATCGGTCGGCGAGCGGAACACGGGGCCAATCCGGCCGGTCGCGACGAATTCGACAGCGCAGCCGGACAGAGGTCGCTCACAGCGGCGCCGCAACGGCTCCGCGGGAGCAGTCCTCGCTGGGCGCCGAGCCCACCGCCATTCCGGCGCAGTGCCCGGTGGTGGGCCGGCCGGTCTGTTACTACGCCGATTGCCACCACTACCAGGGAGGCGGCTGCGTCCACCCGGAGGCCGCAAGGCCGCGGCGGCGGCGGCGACGGCCGCGGTGACATACGCCCGGTCATGACAGCCGCGGCGCTGCCCGGCCAACCGTGAGCGCGCTCCGGCATTGCGGCACGTGGCGCCGCCGCCGGCCCGGCGGCAAGCTACCGCGGCATGCCGGGCGGGCCGCGGAGAGTCCGGAGCCGGCGGCGGCGTTCCGCGAGGCGGCGCCGGCGTGGCGCCGCGCCGGCAAGGAGATGCGCGCCGTGGCAAGCGAGGCGCGCCACTACGAGCCGGTCCGCGCCGCTGTCCAAACTGGGCCGGATCGTGCCGGCGCTGCTCCAGCTCAGCAAGGGGCGGGCGAAGACTCGGTTTCGTTACCTGAACCGTGGCCGGTGCCAGTGGTAAGATAGTGGGTGGAGCCACGCCTCCCGTCGTGGCCCGCCGGACTTGCTGCCATGGCACGCAACTACACCCTCCTCCTGCACGACACCGTGCGCGCCCACGTGATGTCCCTGGACGCCCGAGCCAGGCATCGCCTGCGTGAGAAACTGGAGTTCCTGCAGGAGGGCCTGTGGGACGCCGGTGTGCGGGTCAAGAAGCTCAAGGGCAGCGGCCGCGCGGTGTTCGAGGCGCGCCTCAGCCGCGGCGACCGCATCCTTTTCACGCTCGGCGAGCCGCCGGACGCGGATGCGAGTGGCAGTGGCGCCGGGGCTACCCGCATCTACGTGTGGGGGGTGGTGAAGCACGACGACGTGAACGCCGTCGCCGAGCGCCGCATCGTCCCCACCAACGCGCCGTTTCTGGACTTCGAGCCGGCGCAGGTGGAGGAGTTGCCCGATCTGGTCGCCGACGACCTGGGCGGCGACTACTTCTCACCGGCGCTGGACCAGCCGATGGCCGTACCGGTGGCCGGGCGCGGCGCGGTCGCTCACGGCGAGCCGCTCGACGGAGCGTCCGGAGACGCCGGCCCGCAGCGCTGGCTGGTGGTGGACGAGGAGGAGTGGCGCCGCCTGCAGGCCGCCCACCAGGGCGATCATCTCGAACTGTACCTGTTCCTGACCCGAGAGCAGGCGCGGCTGCTGCACAGCGAGCCGCCGCTGCTGTTGTCCGGCACTGCCGGCAGCGGCAAGACCACCGTCGCGGTCTACTTCCTGCTGCGCCACCGGGTGCGCCAGCTCGCTGCCGAGCCGGCCGAGCGTGGAGCACAGTCCGTACCCACCCGCTTGCGGGCGCCCGCTGCATGGGCGCCCGCCCCGGCAGCGGCCTCTCCGGCTGTCTTGCCTGCCCAGGCGGCGCCGCCGCGGGCCGTCGCGGCGGCGGGCGCACGGGTGAGTGCTTCCGCGGCGGGGACGCCCGCCGCTACGGGCGATGCCGTACCGGCGGGCGCCGAGCGGGCGTTGTTTCTTACCTGCAGCGCTCACCTGAAGCGGTTTTCCGAGCGCATCTACCGTGGGCTGGTAAAGGCCACCGAGTTGGAAGACGCGCCCGAGGCGGTGCGCTTCGCGACCCTGAGCGAACTGCTCGGCGAAATCCTGGGCCACGCCGGGCGCCCCGAGTGGCAGGCGCCGCCGGCCGGGCTGGCCGAGTTCGGCGCCATCCTCCGCAACCACCCCGGCGCCGCCCGCTACGACACGGAGTTAGTGTGGGAGGAGATCCGCTCCATCATCAAGGGCGCCAAGCCGCCGGTGAGCCGGCGCCGGTTCGCGGAGCTGGCGGCGCGCTTCGTGGCGGCACAGGCGTCGGCGCGCGACCGCGCTGAACTGGCCGAATATGTCGTGCGGCTGGCCAACCTGGAGGCGGGCGCCAGGCTCGACGGCGTGCGCGCGCGCAAGACCGCCTTCGGCTCGCTGGAGGAATTCGCAGCCGGTCTGCGCGACGGCCTGGCGTTGCGCCGCGACGAGCAGTCGTTCCTGCTGGACGCTGCCGGGCGCTTCCTGGACAAGCAGTCGGCGCGTCTCGACCAGCCTCTGCTCACCCTGCGCGAGTACGAGGGGTTGGGACACAAGCGCGCGCCGAACTTCCCGTTCGACCGGCGCGACATCCACCGCATCGCCGAGTACTACCAGAAGCGGCTGGAGGCGGACGGGCGCTACGACGAGATCGACCAGACGCGTGCCGCGCTGCAGTACCTGGAGCGGCACGGCGATTGGTTCCGTTACGACCTGGTGGTGTGCGACGAAGTGCAGGACTTCACCGACATGCAGCTTGCGCTGCTGTTTCGCCTCGCCGGCGACCCGCGCCGCACCGTGCTCACCGGCGACCCCAAGCAGATCATCAACCCGAGCGGGTTCCGCTGGGAGGAGGTGCGCGCGCGCTACTACGAGCGCGGCCTGCCGGTGCCGCCGGTGATCAACCTCAGCATCAACTTTCGCAGTGTCGGCAATGTCGTCAGCCTGGCCAACGAGGTGCTGTTGCTGAAGCGCGCCCTGATCGGGCTTGGCGGCGGCGAGATTACCGAGCGCTGGACGTTCCGCGGGCGGCCGCCGCTGCTGGTCGACGGCGTGGCCGAGGCCGGCCTGCTGGAGGCGATCCGCCGCGGCGGAGCGGGCCAGGTGGTGCTGGTGCGTACCGCGGCGGAGCGGGACCGGGTACGCGCTGTCTTGCAGAGCGAGCTGGTGTTCACCATCGGCGAGGCCAAGGGGCTGGAGTTCGACGCCGTGCTGCTGTGGCGCTTTCCGACCGCGCTCGGCTCGGCGGCGATCTGGCGGCGCATCGCGGCCGGTCAGGTGCGCGGCGCGGCCGATGCGCCGCATGTCCGCCACGAATTGAACCTGCTGTACGTCGCGGTGACGCGGGCGCGCAACACCCTGCTGATCTGGGACGGCGAGCAGGTCAGCCCGATCTGGGGCATCGATGAGCTCGCCGGCCAGGTGGACCGGTCCGCCGATGCCGCGGACATCGACAACCTGTGGCAGCGGGTGTCCACGCCCGCCGAGTGGCGTGCGCAGGGCGACTACTTCATGCAGCGCGAGCGCTTCGCCGCGGCCGAGGAGTGCTACCGCAACGCCCAGGCGGCCACCGAGGAGGAGTTGGCGCGCGCCCACCGGCTGGAGCGGGAGGGCGAGCTGGAAGCCGCGGCCCGGGTGTTCGTCCGCCTCGGGCGCGTGCCGCGGGCGGCGGAGGGCCTGGAGCGGGCCGGGGCATTCCCAGCCGCCGCGCACATGTGGCGCCGCGCCGGCAACGAGATGCGTGCCATGGCGTGCGAGGCGAAACAGGCCGAGGCGGCTGGCGATCACGCCGCGGCGGCGGCGCAATGGCAGCAACTGGGCGTGGAGGAGGGCGTGCTGCGCAACTGGCAACGGGGTGGCGAACACGGCAAGCTGGCGCAGTTCTACCTGGACCGCAGAATCCCCAGCGAGGCGGCGCGCTACCTGCAGCGGATCGGCGACCACCCGAAGGCGGCGGAGCAGTTTCGCCGCGCCGGAATGCTGACGTCGGCGGCCGCCGAGTACGAACTCGCGGGCGACCCCGAGCGCGCCGCGGGGCTCTACCGGCGGCTGGGCGACAACGACGGCCTGCTGCGCAGCCTGACGAGCGCCGGCCTGTTCCACGATGCCGGGCTGCTGCACGAGAAGCGCGGCGACCTGGATCAGGCAGCCGACTGCTTCCTGCGCCACGCCGAGAGTTCGCCTGAGGCGCGCCAGGAGCTGGAGCGGGAGTTGCAACGCATTGCGGTCCGCCACACCGGCATGCGCGCCGCCATCCGCATGGCCGCCGTAGGACAGCCGGGGCGGGCGGCGCCGATCTACCTGGAGCACGGCCATCCCGAGCGCGCCGCCGAGCTGTTCAGCGCCGCCGGCGAGCACCAATCCGCCGCCCGCTGCCTGGCGGAGTGCGGCCGATTGCAGGACGCCGCACGCGAGGCGGTTGCCGGCGGCGAAGAAGGCACCCGCGAGGCGGTGCACTACCTGGTTGCCTACCTGTATGAGGACGATCACGAAACCCATGATCGGCTCAGAGAGTTGACCCGTACCGCCGGCCGCCTGTTGCGCGGCGCCGACTACGAGTCCGCGCTGGCGTATTACCTGGCCGTCGGCTCGGCAGAGGGCGCCGGGCGCGTACGCGAGGAGATGGCGCGGCGCGATGCCGAGCCGAGCGCGCCGCCGAACTGAGCAGACTGAGCAAGGCGCGGGTTGCCGGCCGGCCGTCCGCGCCGGTAGAGTGGCGCCCGGATGGAGGGCTGATGGAGCGATTGCGGGTCGGCGTCGTGGGATGCGGCAAGATCAGCGCGGCCTACTTCAAGGGCTGCCGGGAGTTCCCGATTCTGGACGTGGTGGCGTGCGCCGACCTGGTGGCCGAGCGCGCGGCGGCGCAGGCGGCGGAGTTCGGCATCCCGCGCGCGCTCACGCCGGAAGCGCTGCTCGCCGACGACGGCGTCGACCTGGTGGTGAACCTGACCATCCCGGCCGCCCACCACGCGGTGTCGCGGGCGGCGATCGATGCCGGCAAGCACGTGTGGAGCGAGAAGCCGCTGGCGGTGCAGCGCGCCGAGGGCGAAGACCTGGTGCGCGCCGCCCGCGACGCGGGGGTGCTGCTCGGCTGCGCGCCGGACACCTTCTTCGGCGGCGGCCACCAGACCTGCCGCAAGCTGATCGACGACGGCTGGATCGGCGAGCCGCTGCACGCGGCGGCGTTCATGGCCGGCCCCGGCCACGAGAGCTGGCACCCCGATCCGGCGTTCTACTACCAGCCCGGCGGCGGGCCGATGTTCGACATGGGCCCCTACTACCTGACCGCCCTGGTGCACCTGCTCGGCCCGGTGCGCCGCGTCGCCGGCCTCACCCGCATCACCCGGCCCGAGCGGCTCATCACCAGCGCACCGCGCCGCGGCGAACGCATCACGGTACGGGTGCCGACCCACGTGCAGGGCCTGTTGGAGTTCGCCGGCGGGGCGCAGGCGGTGATCGTGACCAGCTTCGACGTGCAGGCCGCGCACCTGCCGCGCATCGAGGTGTTCGGCAGCGACCGGACGCTGTCGGTGCCCGATCCGAACGGGCCCGGCGGACCGGTGGCGGTCGGCCAGGCGCGCAGCGAGTGGCAGGAGGTGCCGCTCACGCACGGCTACACCACCACCAGCCGCGGCATCGGCGTCGCGGACATGGCCCACGCGATCCGCACCGGCCGCCCGCACCGCGCTTCCGGCGCCCTCGCCTTGCACGTGCTCGACGTGATGCACGCCATCCACGAAGCGGCGGCCGAGCGCCGCCAGGTGGAACTCACCACCACCTGCGAGCGCCCCGCGCCGCTGCCGCTCGGCCTGCAGCCCGGCAAACTGGACTGATCCTCAATCTCTGGAACCGGAACGACCACGCCACGTTGACGGCTCGTGGCGCGGTCGTGGTAATCAGGGGCCATGACCAACGACTCATCGACGGACTATCCCGTCCAGTTCCGCGTCGAGTACCCAGAGGGGCAGCGTGACCGCGGTTCGGTGCTGGTCCGCATCCTGCTCGCCATCCCCATACTGATCGTTTCCGGCCTGCTGTCCGGCAACTTCCCGCTCGACGATGCCGGCATGACCCGCGCGCAGGCGTCGTTGGCGGGCGCCGGCCTGTCGATCGCCACCGCCCTGATGATCCTGTTCCGCCACAAGTACCCGCGCTGGTGGTTCGACTTCATGCTCGCGCTGTCCCGCTTCAGCGCCCGGATCGGTGCATACCTGCTGCTGCTGCGCGACGAGTACCCCTCCACCGACGAGCAGCAGGCCGTGCACCTGGACATTGCCTATCCCGACGTCGCCGGGCTCAACCGCGTGCTGCCGCTGTTCAAGTGGCTGCTGGCAATCCCGCACTACATCGTGCTGTCGCTGCTGGGCGTGGCGGCGCTGGTGATCGCCGTGGTCAGTTGGGTCGCCATCCTGGTGACCGGGCAGCAGCCGAAGTGGGCGTTCGAGTTCCTGGAAGGGTTGATGCGCTGGGGCTGGCGCGTCACGGCCTACGCCTTCCTGCTCACCACCGACCGCTACCCGCCGTTCAGCTTTTGATCTCTCGTTGAGTCGAAAGAGACGCGACTAGTAGTCGGAATCGGTTACTCCCGATTCGCGCTCGGAATATTCATCGTCCGCTACATCGCTGTCCGCAATGGTCGCGGAAGTGTGCGCCATTGGTAGAACTACGCCCAACCGCTTCATAAAAACGCGCTCGCCGACGACGAGGGACTGAAGCCTCGCTTCGATCAACCCTGCTCTGTCACCCTGACGCAGGAGGGAGATCGACTCTGTCGGGAAGCCATGCGTTGGTAGTAGTTCCTTCAGGAAATCGTCACTCATACCCTTCAATACGCCGAACGCCTGGCCTACATGGCCGCGATCCAAGAACATGCGGTTGGCGGGGCTACGAATCAAATGTGCGAGTTGAGGTTGGTTTGAGGAGACATAACCGACCGCCCCTGTCCCCAACGTAGAGAGTAACTGTCCAGGATCGAGAGGTCCGTCTTCGTGCAGAGAACGAGGTCTGAGTGACGCCAAATAGAGGAGAAATGTCCTCACGCGGGCGCTTCGACCATCGAAGCGTTCCGGAAACGGTTGTGCCGGCGCTGTCATGTTGACAACGGAAAGCTCAACCCCGGCACCACTCGCACTATTGCGCATTTCGCTAAGTGCAAGTTCAGCTTGTGCGCTATTGACCCCACCAAACCAACCGGTAAACGATGTCACCCAGAACCACCGCTTGAGTGATTCTTCAACATCCGAGTTTGGCTGGGGACACTGACGAAAGAATTCGCCAAGCATGACCAGTTGGAGACCATATGGTAACAATCGGTCGGATGTCACTCCAAGTTGGTTGAGAAAACCTAGCGCCGATCGAATCCCATCTGTGGCAGCACTAAACGCGTCTGGAAGGTTTTGGCGTACTATTGGGTTTACCATGAGCTTTGCCCAGTCCTTGGCGTATATGTCGCGGCCGAGCGCTGCCAATACTGCTCGGAGAATGAATACACGGTCGAGATTACCGAAGCCCTTCTTGTCGAGCTCGGCCTTAAACTCATCGATCTTCTGGGCAAGGTGGAACTGACCCTTCTGGTAAGTCAGGGCGGAGACCATTTCATCGGCCGCCATCTTGCGACCGGTCCGATTCAATCGAGCGAACACGGTAACCGCACTGTCAAGGTCAGCCTCGCGGATGTGAATGAGCGGCAGCTGGTAGTCCCGAAAGGCATTTGCGAGCCGGTCTGCCTCGTCGAGCCAACGTCGGCTCTGCGTCGGATCATCAGCTTCTGATTGGATCCGACGGCATGCGTTGAAGAACCCGACGGTGTTAAGTAGACTGCGTACTGGAAAATGCCGCGGTCCCGGACCCTCTCTCGGTTCTCGCTGAAACTCGCCGGTGTCGAGATCACAGTAGACGCGCCAGTCGACTCCGTGCACCGAGCGATCCATGTCATCGGTCAGCCTCAGCGTTCCTACAAGCGTAGAGACGCGCTGCTGACCGTCGAGCAGGTACCCAACCATCCCGCCCGGTGATGGACCGATGTCTACCGGACCGATGCGCTGAGTGGACTCTACGTTGTCGTCGGTGTCCCAAACGAGAATAGAACCGATCGGAAAGCCACTTAGAATGCTGTCAAGGAGCGCGAGCAGATCAGCTTGTTTCCAAACGAAGGTTCGTTGAAACCGTGGCACACGGATTTTACCCGCGGCGATACGTTCAACGAGCTTGCCTAGAAACATAACTTCGGTAGCAACGTCAGTACGAACGCGACGCTCGTTGGACATCTATACTTCGCCCCTGATCAGGTCAAGGCCGTACTCGAGGTCACCCCGCCCGCGGGCGGATAGCTCAGCCCTGACGGATCCTCTAACTGTCCAGCACACGTATACGGCCGATCCGAACCCATTCTGAAGGGTAGCGAGATCCGCGACAGTTGTGCCAACGAAGAGCTGATTGGCCCCCGCGTGGTTACTCAACCCTTCTTTCATGTCGAAGAAATCCTTTTGGTCGTCACTGAGACGCTCCCATGCTGCAACGCGCTGGCGATGCTCAGCACCGCTATCTGGCCTCTCAATAAGGAGTGTGCGAGGCAGGTAATTGTCCGCCTCGCGTTTCGCTAAAATCCAGCAGGACAGACCGTGTTGCTGGCAAGCTCGGTGCAAACGCGACGCATCTCTGCTCGGAATATCGTCTGGGCTTCTACGATCGCTGTCGACTATAACCACCAAGCGGGGCCGATACGGTCTGCCGACCGAACGACGCTCGACTTCTCGTCGCATCTGGCCTTTACCACCAACGCTATCAAAGCGGATAGGGTCCCCTGGCTGATCCCAGATAGAGCGAAGGGGCGGATCAAGCTCGTCGACTATCCGCTTCACGAATGCGCCGTCGCTTTCTCGGTTCTCGACAAGGATCCACATCGGCTCTTCGGCGAGCCGGCAGGTATTTTCTGGATTGAGCTCATCTACGGCACCTGGCGCCAGCTTCACTCGCACCGATCTCCCGTGCGAAGCACTCGCCCAAGCGCTACGTTGGATCGAAGCGACCAATAACTCACGTACCCATGTACCTTGACTGCCACGGTCGCAAACCCACGATGTGGATTCTATCTCGGTCGGGTCTAGTTGAACTGGTATCTCCCATAGGTGCCAGCCGTCGTCGATCTTGTGCAGGATTCGGTCCAGCCAGCGGTGGGCGTCTGGATCATCAGCTACGCTAGGTGATATATCGATGCGCACCGTGGCTTATCCCCTGGTTCGACGTGCGCGGCGGATAGCAAGGATCTCTTCATAGTCCTCGACGAAAACTCCGCTTGGCCAGTTATCGACCTCGCCCTTCTCGTTGATTCCGATCTCTCGCAGGACGGATCCGCTTCCTTGCTCGACGTGAATCCAATATACGCGCACATGGTCGGCTGGGAGCCGTCCCTCCGCGATCCACCGTCGGGCGCGTAGCAGCAACATCTCCGAATGAGTTTCGACAACGAGCGGCCGCTGGTGACCCGCGAGATTCTCAAGCAATAGTTCTGCGACATAGGCATGGGAAGCGGGGTGCAGCTCTGCTTCCGGGTGTTCGACGATGTCGACACCGGGGCCAGCAGAACGGGACGTAAGGGCCATGACTGCTACAGGGAGTACCTGGGCTAACCCACGGCCCGAGTGCGTAAGCGGTACATTCGTGGTATGGTGCGGTGCGCTAGCGAGTAATTCCGAGTAGGTTCCTTGTGCCCCGACATTAAGGGTTGTGCCAAATGCGCGACGGTACCATTTCCTCACCGATTCTTCCAGTTCGTCATTCGCGGCTACGAGCAGAGACGCATGCTCGCCGTGGGATCCTAGCGCCGCTGGGCCGGCGTCTGGAATTAGGAACAGTGACGGACCAAGTTTGCGTGGGCACTGCAGGTACCGAATACCGTGTGCCCAACTCTGAAGCGCTACCAAGCTCTGAAGCGCGTCGAGTCGAGGTCGCACCGAGGCAACCAGTTCGCGAGGAAGCTCCGGAATCAACCGTCGCCAACGCACGGGGGCGACTTGTGTGGTCATCCCGGAAGCGTCGACGACATGTTCGAGTTCATCGTCGAATGCAGACCGTGTCAACTCGATCACGGTGCCATCGCGAGCGAGTCGCCATTTGTAGACTTGGCGTCCCGGGCGGTACGGAGGGACCTGTACGGCCTGAACGCTCGCGGCTATCGAAAAGTCGGTTTGGCCGTCTGCAAGTGCCGCCGAAAGGTGCAATCGACCGTGGAGGCTGCGTCCTGTTACCAAGTCTGCGAATGTAGTGCCATGGCGAACTCCGCCGGATTCAAGCGGAAGCGGCTCTGACACATCCGCTCCTTCTGGCGATAGTCCGCCCGCTAGCAAGGGGATTGATTGAGCGAGAGCCGTCTTGCCTGCGTTGTTGGCGCCCACGAGAATAGTCAGCGGAGCGAACTCAAGCTCCTGTCGCTGTGCGTAGCCCTTGTAGCGCTCGACGCTAAGTTTCCGAAGTTCCACGACGAAGCACCGTACCAAGTTTCGGCACCGCGGCCAACCAACCATGCATGCACCACCGGGCGGGTTGCACGGATTTCCAGGGTGGCAGTTCGATTACAGGACAACGACGGGAGAGATCGTGGACTCCGTCGTTCTCAGGTGTGAACAGAAGCCACGGGTTACTTGCTGCCGCTCTTGGGTCAGGCTTGCGCGAGGTAGGCGATGGTGAGCGGGCCGTCGGGGAGCACGCACAGGCGCTCGGGGGCCAGGTCGGCGAGGGTCGCCTCAATGTTGCGGGTGGGGCGGAACAGGGCGGCGCGGATCTGGGCGTCGCTGAGGCCGTCGCTGTACACGTAGACGTCGGCGTGCTGCTGGATCAGCGCCTGGATCTGCACCTGCCACTGGTCCTGCTGGGAGAACCCCGGCCGCCGCAGCAGTTCGAGTATCGCCTCCGGTGAGCCGGCCTCGGCGAGCAGCTCGGCGTAGCGGCCGTGGTCGGGCAGGCCGTCCTCGCAGCCGGCGGCCATGACGATTGCGCCGCCGCGCCGCACGATGCCCTTCGCGGCCTGCATCCCCTTCACCGTCTGGTACAGGTTCTGGTCGAGCGGGTAGCCGCTGTTGGTGGTGACCACGGCGTCGAACGGCTCCTCCACCGCCACCATCGCGCTGTCACGCACGAACGCGCAGCCGCGCCGGTGCGCCTCGATCACGTCGCCGGCGAACACGCCGCTGATCTCGCCGGCGCTGTTCAGGGTCACGTTGAGCAGGAACAGCGGCTCGACCAGCAACGCCGCCTCGCGCATCTCCTCCCAGATCGGGTTGCCGTCGGTGATGCCCCAGGTGGCGCCCGGATCGCCGATCATGCCGTAACCGTGGTTGGTGAGCACGCTCTCGTGGCCGGCCAGCGCCGGCAGCGCCCCCTTCGGTCCGCCCGAGAAGCCGGCGAAGAAGTGCGGCTCGATGAAGCCGGTGAAGATCACCAGGTCCGCCTCCATCACCAGCCGGTTCAGGCGGATGGCGTTGCCGCGGCTGGTAGTGCCGGCGGCCACCAGGCCCGCGTCGTCCCAGGCGTCGTGCTGCAGGCAGCGGTAGCGGTCGACGATCGCCGCGCCGAGCATCCGGCGCAGTTCCTCGGGTGTCTGCCGGCGGTGGGTGCCGAGCGCGTTGATCAGGGTGATGTCGCGGCGCGCCACGCCGGCTTCCTCCAGGGCCGCGAGCAACACCGGCAGGATGCGGTCGTTGGGGGTGGCGCGGGTGATGTCGCTGTGGGTCACCACGACGCGCCGCTTGCCGGCGGCCAGCTCGGCCAACGGCGGCGCCCCCGTCGGCTCGGCCAGCGCCGCCCTGAGCGCGGCGGCCTCGTCGCCCACCCCGGCCACGTCGCGCGGGCGCACCACCGCGGCCTCTTCCGGCACCTTGATGGTCAGCCCGTCGCGCCCGTAAGCGAGCGCCACGCGCCTGGTGGCCGCGCCGTTGCCGTTGTGCGCAGTCGCGGGACCGTTGGCCGGCCCCCCGCCGTCCGCGCCGCTCATTGCCGCCGCCTGCCCGTCTCTCGGTACGCTTGCGGGACGTCGATACGACCCGGCCCGCCTTCGCTTGCGGCCGCTTGCCGCTGCCGGGCACGCCCCGCCGGCATCCCGCGGTCGCCGCTCACCGTCCCTCCCCCGCCTGCAGCCGCCGGGCGGCGCCCGGGTCGCCGATGTGCAGCGTGTCGTAGGCCTGCTGCGACGAGGTGAAGGCGCCCAACCCGGCGTGACCGTGCCAATCGCCCTGGTTCAGGATCGGCGCCGGCAACCCGGTGGCCCGGCAGCGCTGCTCGATCCAGCGCTCCATGCGCCCGCGCAGGAACGCCGCCACGTCGGGCAGTTCGTCCGCCAGGTTGTGCAGTTCGTCCGGGTCGTCGGTCAGGCGGTACAGCTCCACCGGCGGCTTGAAGTGGAAGTCGGGCTCCAGCGCCGCGATCAGCTTCCACTCCGGCGTGCGCCAGCCGTGCTTGCGCATCCAGGTGCACTCGGTCAGGTACAGCTCGCTCGCGTGGCTGTGGCGTTCGCCGCGCACCATCGGCAACAGGCTGCGACCGTCGAACCGCGCTCCGTCGAACGGCAGGCCGGCCAGCTCCAGCAGCGTCGGCACCAGATCCTGGTGCTGGTTGTAGCCGGCCACGCGTACCCCGCTCGGCAATCCCGGCGGATAGCGCAGGATCAGCGGCACGTGCAGCACGTTGTCGTACAGGCCGTGGTGATCGAACCAGCACTCGTGGTCGTACAGCGTCTCGCCGTGGTCGCCGTTCACCACCACGATGGTGTCGTCCAGGATGCCGTGCGCCTCGAGCGCGTTGAACAGGACGGCGATGGCGGCGTCCATATAGGCGACGGCGCCGTCGTACTGGGCGATCACGTACTCCTTGTCGGTGATGCCGGGCGGCATCCAGGCGGCGAAGTAGTCCCGGAACGGCTTGAACGACAGCACCGGATCCATCGAGCGGTTGGCCGGGTCGCACTCGTTGCCGTGGTAGAACATGCGCTCGTAGGGGTGCGGCGGCAGGTAGGGCGAGTGCGGGTCCATGTGGCGCAGGAACAGCAGGAACGGGTCGCCGCCGGCCACCAGCCGGTCCAGCTCCGGCAACGCGGTCTCGTTCAGCAGGTGCGCCTTGGGGGCGCGGCCGCCGGCCGCGGGGCCCCATGCCTCGTAGTCGAGGTAGGTGTCGAAGCCGCGCGCGGAGGGATTGCCGGAGAACCCGATGCAGGTGCTGGCGTAGCCGTGGCCGCGCAGCAGCTCCGGCAGGGTGGTGACGGCCGCCCCGAGCGGACCCTTGTGGCGCAGCGCCACCACCTGCGTGCTGAAGCAGTCGAGGCCGGACAGCATCGAGCAGTACGCGGGGGTGGTCGGCACCGCCGGCGAGTAGGTGCGCTCGAACAGCACCGCGTCGGCGGCGAAGCGGTCCAGGTGCGGGGTGGTGTGACGGGGGTAGCCGTAGCTGCTCATGTGCCCCGCGGACAGCGAGTCGATGCCGAGCAGGACGATGTTGGGTGGTCGGGCCATGTCCGGATCCTCCGCGTCGTTGGCGCCGGCGCTACCGTTCCAGGTAGTCGCGCGCCCAGCTCCCGCCGGCCGCACCGCTGCCGGGCGCCCGCCACAGCGCCTGCGCCGCCTCGTCGGCGCCGTATTCCTTGAGCGAGGCCAGCAGCAGCTCGTGCAGTTCGGCCACCGTGGCGCGATTCGCCTCGGCCACGTCGTGCTCGGCGCGCGGGTCGGCGGCCAGGTCGAACAACTGCGGCGCGCCGGCCGGGCCGACCGGCGCGTAGCCCCAGTCGGCGGCGCGCAGGAACGGCGTGCTCGCGCGCGCCGGGAGCCGGTCCGGGGTGGCGGCGGCCGGGCGCGCATGGGCGGCGGTAATCACGTGTTCGCGCAGCCCGCCGCCGCCGGCCAGCAGTTGCCCGGCGAAGGAGCGTCCCTGCATCGGTTGCGGGGGCGCGATGTCGACGCCGGCCAGCTCGCTCAAGGTGGGCAGCAGGTCGAACGGCTGCGCGCGCAGGTCGAGCTGCGCCCCGGCCGGTACCGGACCCGCCTGCGCATTGCCGGCGATCAGGCACAGCTCGTCGCTCAGCACCGGGTACAACGGCCAGAAACGCCCGTCGTCGTCGGTGATGTTGCTCTTGCCGCAGCAGTTGTGCTCGCCCACCGCCATGCCGTGGTCGGCCATCACCACCACCAGCGAGTTGCGCCACAGGTCCAGGTCGTCGATCTTCTCCAGTACCCGTCCGATGTGGCGGTCCACCAGTTCCGATTCGGCCGCGTAGTGCGCCCACAGGTTGCGCAACTCGGCCTCGGTGTAGCGGTCGGCGGGGCCGTAGTTGGGGTGCAGCATCGGCGGTCCGTCGTAGTCGGGGTCGTAGCGCCGCACCAGGTACTCCGGCGCATCCCACGGCTCGTGCGGATCGAAGAAGTCGACCCACAGGAAGAACGGGCCGGCCTGGTAGTTGCGCTCCAGCCAGGTGGCGGTGGTCTGAGCGGTTTGCGCGCAGAACGTATCGGCCTCCGCGCGGATGTCGTTCAGCCACACGTGCAGGTCGATCAGCGTCCCGCCGAGGGTCTGCGGCGCCAGGCGCGTCTTGGCGCGCGGCACCGCTTCGGCGATCGGGTCGTTCATGTGCAGCAGGGTGAGGTCGCCCTCCTGGCCGCGGTGCTGGTAGCTGCCGTGGAAGCCGACCTGGAAGCCCGACTTGAACAGGTGCGGGCAGTCGCAGATCAGTTGCGTGAAGTAGCCGTGCCCGGCGAGCAGCGATGCGATGTGGTTGGTGGTGCTGTGGCTGATCGGCTGCCACCCGTAGTGCGGCCACCCCACCCGGCCGCTGGCGAAGTCGGTGCGGTGCGGAATGGTGGGGAAGCTGCTCATGGTGAGCCCGGTCAGCTCGGTGGCGCGCTCGGCCGCGAACCGGTCGAGCGCGGGGGTGCGCACCGGGCGGACCGCGCGCGTGCCGAGGTTGTCGCGCCGGAAGGTGTCGGTGATCAGGACGATGATGTTGGGATGCTCGGAAGCTGCCATGACGGCCATTGTACGCCCCCGTCCGCGGCTCGGTAAACCTTCTGTGCCTGCCATCTCCTGGAGGCGGTCGAGGGCTGGACCGATCGCGGACCGCGCCGGGAGCCCGTGCGTGATGGATCGCCTGGCGGTCGCCGGCGCGCCGGGCATGGCCTCTCCACGGCGCATCGGATCATCGGCCGCGCCACCGGTCGCGCCGGCGTAAACGGTCTCGAATCGTCCGCGCGCCGCCCGGCCCGGCACGAGCGCCGGGCCGGTGCTGTCAATGTTGCGCGGAGCATGGAATTGGGCGATAATGAAGGTGATGTCGGCACGCATGCAATCCGCCCCGCGCCGGAGGTTCGATGCTGCGCCGGAAGCGGCAAGGGTGCCGCCGGGCGGAGCGCCGGAGTCTTCCGGCGAGAGCAGGCCGATCTTGTTCGTCGATGGCTGTTGCGTGCTGTGCCAGCGGGCGGCCGGCTGGCTCGCCCGCCGCGACCGCCGCGGACGGGTCACGCTCGCCGCTCTGCAGGGGGACACCGCGCGCCGCCTGGTGCCGGCCGCCCTGCGCGCCGCGGCGGTGGACCGAGACCCCGGCTCGGTGGTGTGGCGCACGCCGGACGGGAGGCTGCTGCTGCGCTCGACGGCGGTGCTGGCCGCGGTCGCCGCGCTCGGCGGGCGCTATCGGGCGGCCGCCCTGTTGCGCCTGGTGCCGGCGCCGGTGCGCGACGCGCTGTACGCCGCGGTCGCGCGCCGCCGGCGCCGCTGGTTCGGCGTCACCCGGGAGTGCCTGCTGCCGGCCGCCGCGCGCGGCGCGGTACTCGACTGATGGAGTCCGGCATGGACATGGACGTACTGTTTCTGGTCGGCCGGCTGCTGGCGGCGCTGATGTACCTGCTGATGGGCGTGAACCACTTCGTTCACCTGCCGGAGATGATCGACTACGCCGAGGCGCGCCGTGCCCCGGTGCCGTTGCTCACGGTACCGGTCACCGGCCTCGCGCTGATCGCCGGCGCGCTGTCGATCGGCCTGGGCGTGTACGCGGCCGCCGGCGTGATCATCGTGGTGGTGTTCCTGCTGCTCGGCGCGCTGCTCGTGCACCGCCCGCTGCCGAGCGACGACGCCCGCACCGGCCAACAGGAAATGGTCAACATGCTGCGCAACCTCGCCCTGGCCGGCGCCACCCTGGCCCTGCTCGCCCGACCCAACTGGCCCTACTCCCTGACACCGTAACCGGTGCGCCGCCGGGCGCAGGGTGCCGCAGGTCGAGGAAGCCGGCGGTCGCCGTCCCGCCGGCAGCCGCGTCAGCGCGTGCCGGGGCGGCGGAGCAGGCCGCTGAGCGCGGAGATGCCGCCGGCCGCGATCAGGGCGGCGCCGGCGAAGCTGACCACGCCCTTCAGGAGCGAGCCGAACAGGAACATGCCGGCTCCGCTGGCGAGCGCGATCCATCCGGCGCGCCGGTTGTGCGGCTGCGTGACCAGCACCCACACGCCCCAGCCCGCAGCGGCCGCCGCGAGGACCGTGCGCGACACCGGGTTCAGCAGGATGCCGTTGGCCAGCAGGACCGCCACGCCGGTGCCGGCGAGGAACAGGCCGCCGGCCACCGGCGCCGAGAGCTGCTTGCGTTCATCCATGGCTGGAAGGTACTCAGCCGTCCGCGCCGCGGGCTACCGTGCGGCGGACGCGCGCAGTTCGGCGCCGGTGATGCTCGGGCACCAGAACTGCTCGATGTAGTGCACGGTCATCTCGGTGGCCGCGGCGTGACTCACGTAGGGCGGCCGCGCCGGGTTGTACATGCAATCGGTGAGGTCGCGCAGCAGGTACACGGGAATGCCCCAGCGCACCATCTGTTTGATGGCGAAGGTGCGGTTCAGGACGCACATGTTGGTGTGCACGCCGGCGATCAGCACGGTGTCGATGCCGCGCTGCCGGTACAGGCCGAGCAGCGCGCCGCCGTCGTCGCCGATGGCATCGCGCTCGGGATCGATCCACACCCCCGGGTGCTGGCGCGACCAGCGGCGGGTCGGCTTCGGGACCGGATCCGGGTCGGTGTCCGAGGAATCGCTGCCGTCGACCGGCAGCGGCGGATCGTCATGCTCGCGCTCGGCGGGCGGTGCGACCGGCGGCGCCTCCAGCACCCGCGTTCGCGCCGGATGGCCGGCGTAGAACTCCATGGTGTCGGAGGGGGCGTGCACCACCAGCATGCCCTGGTCTCGCGCCGCGCGCGCGGTGCGGTCGATGTCCGGCACCAGCGGCTCCAGCCGCTCCTCGGCGCCGCGGCACCAATGGTGGTCCCACACGTCGCACAGCACCAGCGCCGTCGCCGCCGGCTGCAACGCCACCGGCCCTTCGCGCACGTGCCAGCCGCGGTAGCCGCGTTCATCGAGCGCCAACTCGCGCCGGCGCGCGGTCACGGCCAGCGGCCGTCTCCAAACCGTGCTCACCGTCACATTCCCCACACCGTGACCGGTGTGCCGGCGCCGGGTGGCGCGCTACGGCGGAAGATCTTCTGCCCCCAACGGTCGCGGCCCGGCTTGTGGCGGAAGCAGGCGTCGTAGCACAGCGCGTTCACCAGCCACGGCTGGCCGGCGGTGCGCGTCCAGATCAGCTCCAGTGCGTCTTCCGTGAACTTCTGCCCGGTCTGCGCCGTGTGCTGCGCGGTCAGCGCGCGGACCTCCTGCTCGGAGAAGTCGCCCAGCCGCAATGACTCGGACTTGATGTTGAAGGCGCTGCCGCCGAGCACCATCCGATTCTCGGCGGTGGAGTGGATGCGGTAGTCGCGCACGTCGCGTAGCCCGCACAGGATGATGCTGTGCGGGAAGCCGTCCGGACGCTGGTCGTAGCCGGCGCGAAGCTGCCGCAGCACCGACAGCAGGGTGTCGCCGATCAGCGCGTCGATCTCGTCGATCAGCAGCACCAGCGGTGTGGCGTCGGCCTCCGCCCAGCGGACGAGCACCTCGATGAGCGCGCCGTCCGCCCCCTCCTGTTCGAGCGCGGCGTGCCGCACCAGGTTCGGCGTCGCGTCATTCAGGGTCCGCCGCGCCCGGCGCGCGAGCTCGCCCAGCATGGCGCGCATCGAGCGCGCCGTGTCCTCGCGTCCAGCCTGGCCGACCTCGAAGTTGGCGTATACGCAGCGCCAGTCGCCCGCCTCGCCGGAATTCAGGAGATCGCGCAGCGCCAGCAGCGCCGACGTCTTGCCGGTCTGGCGCGGTGCGTGCAGCACGAAGTACCGCTCGTCGCGAATCAGGCCGAGGACATCGTCCAGATCGATCCGTGACAGCGGTGCGATCTGATAGTGCCGTGCAGCTCGGACCGGACCGGCAGTGTTGAACGTGCGCATGGCCGTGCTGCATTGTTTCACGCCACGGCGCGCCTGTCACCGCGGGCATTCCACCCGCACGACCCGACCACTCCACGGCTCCGTTGCGGCCCGACCAACCGCCACTGGCCGGGGAGGCGAATTACGAAACGCGTGCGGACCAATACTGCGTATCGCACAAGCTCCCCGCGGGCGGCGGGCAGGGAGCGCAGGCGGCGTCCGGGACGTTGTCAGCGGCGCGGTGCCGTGGCAAGGTGCGCGGGAGATGGCGACGGCGGAGCGCGATGCCTGAGCTGCCCGAGGTAGAGACTACCCGCCGCGGCATCCGCCCGCTGCTGGTCGGACGGCGCGTCGAGGCAGTAGTGGTGCGCCAGCGCAGGCTGCGCTGGCCGGTCCCGGAGGCGCTCGACGATGCGCTGCCGGGCCGTGCGATCCGCGACGTGCGCCGGCGCGCCAAGTACCTGCTTCTGGACACCGAGCCGGCCGCCGCCGTGCTGCTGCACCTGGGCATGTCCGGTCGCCTGCGCGTCATTCCGTCCGCCACCGCGGCCGCGAAGCACGATCACGTCGACTTGGTGCTGGACAGCGGCGACGCGCTGCGGCTCACCGACCCGCGCCGTTTCGGGGCGTGCCTGTGGATCCCGGCGGGCGGCCCGCCCCACCCGCTGCTGCGCCACCTCGGCGTCGAACCGTTGAGCGCGGGGCTTACCGCCGACTACCTGTACCGGGTCTCGCGCCGGCGCCGGGTGGCGGTCAAGAACCTGCTGATGGACTCGCGCGTGGTGTGCGGGGTGGGCAACATCTACGCCAACGAGGCGCTGTTCCGGGCGGGCATCCACCCCCTGCGCGCCGCCGGCAACATCTCGCTACGCCGCTACGCGGCCCTGGTGGAGGCGGTGCGCGCCGTGCTCGGCGAGGCGATCGCGGCCGGCGGCACCACGCTGCGCGACTACCGCGACGCGGCCGGCAACCCCGGCTACTTCGTCACCAGCCTGGCCGTGTACAGTCGCGGCGGCCAGCCCTGCCTGCGCTGCGGCGCGAAACTCAAGCTGGTCCGCATCACCGCCCGCAGCACCTGCTACTGCCCCCGCTGCCAGCGCTAAACACCGATCGCGAGCAAGCCGGTGCGATTCGATTTACGCCCGGCTACGCTTGCCTTCAACCAGTTGCATGAATCGCAACGTGTTGCGGGGTGGATTCTTGAACTTCCACATCGTATCAGGGCGATCATTCCTTGTTCTCGGAGATGGCCAAGAAGGCTTCTTGTTGGAGCCCACGTTCTTCACGCTCACGAAGTGCTCGTGGTAATTTTCCGCCGCCAGGAACCCGGCCTGTCGCCAGAACTGACGGCCTATGGCACGACAATAGGCAACGAGACAGTGCGCACCGCGCAACTGCGCCGCGATTTCTCCTGCCAGGCCGTCGCTGCCGCCCTTCATCTCTACGTACACGATCCAACTCCGGTCATCTTCGTTGGCGATGATCACATAGTCTGCGCGCTTGCGTTCACCCCGATTACCTCTGAATACATGACATGGGGATGGAAACTCGTCTGCTCTGAACGCGATCGTGTCGTACGGAGCACCAATTATTCTTAGTTCGTATGATTGGCCGCGAGGTTCCGTCAGTACCAGCGCCTTCCGGTTTCTTGGCGTATCACTAGCCGGCGCCAGGATCTCATCCCGGAGCAGGGCGCGGAGTATGTCGAGATCACTCATCGTCACCCGACAAGATAGCGTCCTGAATCTCGTTCATCTGGTTTATGGTGTCGTCGAAGCTCCGAGCTTCGATACCATAGTCTTCGTTTATGCGTGCTCTCGACAGAGTGTGGCTACGCCCAAGCTCGCCCTTGGATTCTGTTTCGACTGGCTCGGCAAGATATACGCTCACCTGCTCCGGCTTCAGTAATTCTTCGGGGCGGTACCGTTCCTTGCTCGATATCCGCCGCAAATGAGGCTTGTCTTGATTCAGCATTATCAGAGTGTTCAACTCCTTGACGATATAGTCGCTATGCGTGGTTGCGAACACCCGAATACCCAAGTTCACCAAACGCGCAAACAACCTCGCTATTCGACGTTGGTTCCTCGGATGCAAGTTTAATTCTGGCTCATCCACTATGAGTAAGTCACCGCGTGTGGCGAGATGGCGCAAGTAGAATCCGAGAATTAGTAGAGACCGAACGGCACTGGAACTTTCGTCCATCGTGAGAGCGAGTCCGCCTTGAGCAGGTATGAAGTGTATCGTTCCGTTGTCAGTGACTACATAGTCGCCGCCTACAATGTCGGAGAACTCGGCGAGTAGATGCGCATGGTTCTTTGCGATATAGCTGACTTCCTTCGTAGTTCTTTCGAGCTTTCGGATGAAATCGATGTTTACGTTCACCGGCAGGGGATAGATCGGACGCTCATCAGAAAACAAATCGAGTTGAGGATCGGTGTCTTGGGAGGGCCGAGTGTCTCCGCGTAAACGATTCCGAGCGTCATCCAATTCACTACGGAACATCGCAGCTCCGGTGCGTTCTGCACTCGCAATGAATGCGCGAGGGAATAGTTCATCGAACAGAAGCTCACTTATCCAGAATGAAATGACGTCTTGAATCAATTCAGCAGGCCACGACTCACGCGTACTTACCAACAACGAAACGTTCAGATCACTATTACCCGGTTCCTTGCGTAGCGACAGGAGTGTTCTTTCTTCGGATCCTGTTCTCCGTCGGAATCTTCGTTCTTTCGCGCTGGCCAAAGCATGCGGGTCAAGTTCGACTCGGAATGTTGTGTCGTCGAATCGATTTGACTGTGATGCGAATACTCTCGAAAGACTGTGCACGTATCGGGCGCATCCACTCTGAAGTACTTCCTCTACTTGAGCCATATACGTGCTGAGGTCAATCCGTGTTGCGCCGTCCTTCAACAAAGAACTTATAGCAGAGCGCGGAATATCTACAGACATGAGAGTGCGCCAGCGCGAAAGGAACCCGAATAGCGCGTACGTAGCATACGTTTTGCCCGTATTATTGTCCCCACAAATTAGGGTTAGGTCACGCAGTTCGAATTCGGCACGTCTGAGGGCGCCAAGGTTCTCCGCGCTGATTTTCACGCTGGCATCTCGGTCCAAGGTCGGGCGTTCGTTACGATGATGGCGCCATACGAGTCCCGCATCGAGCCAATACGAGGATGGCGCTCGACACAGGGCAACCTGCCGTGCGCAATGTATACGAGCTCGCTCCTTGGCGAGTGCCTGCGGAGGTCGGGCGTACAATGCATCGGGGAATAGTCGGTTGGTGGTAAGGGATACGTGCAACCGTTCGGTTGGTGCGCCCCGCGATGTGTGATAGCACGTCCTCGTTGCATGATGGGGTTGTACAGCACGGGCCGACGGCCGTCAAACGCATCGGTGGCTGAGCAGAGAACATCTTTTCTGGTCCACTTGGACATCTGTCGATGGTGGAGGCGTCAACGAACGATTGGCTGCTAGGCCGCGGATTCCTTGAACTCGGTGACTAGGCCTTCGACGGTGGACTTGGCGTCGCCGAAGATCATGTAGGAGTTGTCGCGGAAGAACAGCGGGTTGTCGATGCCGGCGAAGCCGCTGGCCATGGAGCGCTTCAGGATGAAGCAGGTGCGCGCCTTGTCGGCGTCGATGATCGGCATGCCGTAGATCGGGCTGCCTTCGTCCTCGCGCGCGGCCGGGTTCACCACGTCGTTGGCGCCGATCACGATCGCCACGTCGACGGTGTCCATGCTCGGGTTGATCGAGTCCATCTCCACGAGCTGGTCGTAGCTGACGTTGGCCTCGGCGAGCAGCACGTTCATGTGGCCCGGCATGCGCCCCGCCACCGGGTGGATGGCGTACTTCACCTCGGTGCCGTTGTGCTCGAGCATCTCGGCCAGCTCGCGCACCGCGTGCTGCGCCTGCGCCACCGCCATGCCGTAGCCGGGAATGACCACCACCGAGCTGGCCGCCTCCAGGATGTAGTAGGCGTCGCTGGCCTGCATTGGCTTGGCCTCGCCCTCGATGGCGCTGCCGCCGGACGAGCCGCCGGCCGCGCCGAAGCCGCTGAACAGCACGTTGCCGAGCGAGCGGTTCATCGCCTTGCACATGATGCTGGTAAGGATGATGCCGCTGGCGCCGACCAGGGCGCCGGTAATGATCAGCAGGTTGTTGCGGATCACGAAGCCGGCCGCGCACGCCGCCAGTCCCGAGTAGCTGTTGAGCAGCGAGATCACCACCGGCATGTCGGCGCCGCCGATCGGGATCACCACCATGATGCCGAGCAGCAGCGCCACCCCGGTGGCCACCACCGCGATCCAGTACTGGTCGGGACTGACGGTAAACCACACCGCGCCCACCAGGATGGCGAGCAGGATCAGGAAGTTGACCACGTTCTGGCCGGTGAACAGCACCGGTTTCTGGGTCACCACCCCACTCAGCTTGCCCCACGCGATGATGCTGCCGGTGAACGTGATGCCGCCGATCAGGATCGCCAGGTAGATGGTGGCGGCGGAAAAGCCTCCGCCGATGTCCGACAGGAATTGGGCGGCCATGGCGGCATCCTGCGCCGGGGCGCCCCAGCCGATGCCCATCGAGTCGGCCACCACCTGGTAGGTGCCCCAGCCGACCAGCAGGCTGGCCAGGCCGCCGAAGCCGTTGAACAGCGCCACCATCTCCGGCATCGCGGTCATCTTGACCAGCTTGGAGGCGAGCACGCCGATGATCGCGCCGACGAGCGCGCCGACGATGATCCACTGGAACTGGAAGCCGCGCCCCACCAGGGTGGCGACGATGGCGATCAGCATGCCGAGCGCGCTCGTTGCGTTGCCGCGCCGCGCGGTGGTGGCCTTGGAGAGCTGCTTGATGCCGAATACGAACAGGATCGCGGAGACGATGTACAGGAGCGGGGTGACGAAGTTCACGCGCCGCCTCCCTTCTTGCCGGGCGCCGGCCGCGTCTTGAACATTTCAAGCATGCGGTCGGTCACCAGGTAGCCGCCCACCACGTTGATGGTGGCGAACCCGACGGCGCACGCCCCCAGGATGGTGGTGAGGGTGCTCGGCGACTCGCGTACCTCGAGGGTGATCAACGCGCCCACCAGCGAGATGCCGGAAATGGCGTTGGAGCCGGACATCAGCGGCGTGTGCAGTTGGGACGGCACCTTGGTGATCAGCTCCAACCCCAGGAACATGGCGAGGATGAAGATGAAGAACAGAAATTCGAACTGTTGCAGGGCTTCCATGACAAATCCTTTCAGTATGGTCTTCCGATGTGGCTGCGGCGCAATCAGGCGCCGGTGATGCTCTTGACCATCTCGTTCACCATGCCGCCGTCATGCGTGACCAGGCTGCCGGCGATGATCTCGTCGTCGCGGTTCAGGGTGAACGTCTTGCCCTCCGCGTCCCAGAACTCGTCGACGAAGTTGAACAGGTTGTTGGCGTACATCTGGCTGGCGGAGCTGGCGAGGCGGCCCGGAATGTTGCGGTAGCCGATGATGGTGACGTCGCTGATCACCACGTCCCGGCCGGGCTCGGAGCCCTCCACGTTGCCGCCCGATTCGACCGCGTAGTCGACCACGATGCTGCCCGGTTTCATGCGCTGCACCATGTCGGCGGTCACCACCACCGGCGCCTTGCGCCCGAACAGTTGGGCGGTGGTGATCACGATGTCGGCCTGCGCGCAGCGGTCGGCCATCGCCTCGCGCTGCTTGGCGAGCTGCTCCTCGGTGAGCGCCTTGGCGTAGCCCTGGGAGGTCTGGCCGGTCTCGCCGAGGTCCACTTTGACGAAGCGTGCGCCGAGCGACTCCACCTGCTCGGCGGTATCGGGGCGGGTGTCGAACGCCTCCACGCGTGCGCCGAGCCGCTTGGCGGTGGCGATCGCCTGCAGGCCCGCCACGCCGGCGCCGATGATGAACACGCGCGCCGGCTGCAGGGTGCCGGACGGGGTGACCATCATCGGCAGGATGTGCTTGAGCTGGTCCGCCGCCATCAGCACCATGGCGTAGCCGGCGATGCTGTGCTGCGAGCTGAGCGCGTCCAGCTTCTGGGCGCGGGTGGAGCGTGGCACCAGCTCCATGCTGAGCGCGCTGACGCCGTGCCCGGCGAGGCTGTCGACCAGCTCGGATTCGTTGAACGGGTCCAGGAAGCTGATGTGGATCGCCCCCTGCTTGAGCAGCGCCACCTCCGCGGCCGGCGGCTGGCGGACGCGCAGCACGATGTCCGCCTCGCCGAGTGCGGCCTCGCGGTCGGCGCGTACCGCGGCGCCCGCCTGCTCGTAGGTTGCATCGGGGTAGAACGCACCGCCGCCTAGGCCGCTCTCCACCGCGACGGTGGCGCCCAGCTTGACCAGCCGGGCCGCGGTGTCGGGCGTCACGGCGGCGCGCGGCTCGTTCGGATCGGTTTCCTTGGGGGCAAATATGAGCATGCAGGCTCCAGCTACCGCGGGCACATTGGCGCCATCCGGCTGGAGAGGGCACGCTGACGGCAAGCGGGTAGGATGTTCGAGATTAACGCCTAATAGCTGCTAATATTTCGCCCGAAAGTCAACCTCGGCAGCCCCCGGGCCACGCCGCCGGACCGTCTCGCAGCGCGTGTTTGCGCCGCTTGAGCGTCCGCGTTGCAGGGCGGCTTTGTTCTTCGGTACAGTCCTGCCAGGAGCACTCACGAACGATGACGGAAGGCAAGGGAGTCAAGGGCAAGGTGGCCGAGTCGATGCCCGCGGTGCTGGAACTGGAGCCGGGCAGCTACTGGTGGTGCCGCTGCGGGGAGAGCCAAAACCAGCCGTATTGCGATGGATCTCACAAGGGTACGGAATTCGAGCCGCTGCGGTTCACCATCGAAGAGCAGCGCAACTATGCGCTCTGTCAGTGCAAGCAGACGGACAACGATCCATTCTGCGACGGCACCCACTCCCACCTGTAGCAGCCGGTGGCGAAACGCCGGCAGCATGCGAGGTGCGACGCCGGGTTCCCACCACGGGCTGCTCGCACCTGACGGCTCCGCCGCCCGGCGCCGGTGCGCCGGCCTGACCGCGTGCAACTGATCGAATCGCACCGCGTGGCGATGGGTCAGGTGTACGGCGGCAGCCGTTTCTACCTGGACTATCTCGCCGGCCGGGCCGACCGCTACTTCACCCACCCGGCCGGCGATGCCGCCGCGGCGCTGCGCGCCCGGCCGCCGGCGGCCGGCCCGCGTACCGGACTGGCCGGCGTGCTGTGCGACTACCAGCAGGTCCTGGGGGCGCCGGATGCGGCGCTGGCGGCGGCGCGCGCGCTCGGCGAGGCCGGCACGCTGTGCGTGCACACCGGCCAGCAGGCCGGCTTCATGGGCGGGCCCGCGTACACGCTGTACAAGATCGTTACCGCGATCCGGCTCGCCGCGCGCTACCAGGAGCAGTTCGGGCGGCGCTGCGTGCCGGTGTTCTGGCTCGCCTCCGAGGACCACGACCTCGGCGAGATCAACCACGCCCACTTCCTCGCCGGCGACGGCAACGTCGGCCGGGTGCGCTTCCCGTGGCGGGACGCGGGCCGGCCGATCAGCGACCTGCCGGTGACGGACGAGGTGCGCGAGGCCGCGCGGCAGTACTTCGACCGCGTCGGCGATGCTCCGTTCGCCGGCTACGCCGCCGGGCTGTTCGCGCCGCGCGGCGGCGGGTTCGCGCGCTCGATAGCGGCAGCGCTGTCGCGCCTGTTCGGCAGCCACGGACTGGTCGTGCTGGAGCCGCACCTGCTGCGGCGCCTGGTGCCGGAGTTCTTCGCACGGGCAATCGCAACGTCCGGCGCGGTGCGGCGCACGCTGCGGGCCGCCGCAGCCGCCCTGACCGAGGACGGCTACCCGGTTCCGCTCGATCCGGAGCGTGCCGGAACGCTGTTCCACACCGCCGCCGCCGGCGGGCGGCGCGAACGGCTCGCGGATGGCGCGCCGGCGCCGCCGGTGAGCCACCTGTCCACCGACGCGGCGCTGCGTCCGGTGCTCGCCGATCTGGCGCTGCCGTCGCTGGCTACCGTGCTCGGCCCCGGCGAGGTGGCCTACCAGGCGATGCTGCGCGGACTGTACGAGCTGTTCGACGTGCCGCAGCCGCTGGTTGCCGCGCGCAAGGGATACACCCTGGTCGATTCCGCCGCGGCGGCCGCGCTGGAGCACTATGACCTGGTCCCCACCCAGATCGTCGGACCCGATTTCTCGGTGCGCGCCGCGTTCGGCGCCGCGGTGCCGGCGAGCGAGCGGTCGCGGTTCGCCGCGGTGCGCGATCGCCTGGCCGAGCTGTGGGCGCCGCTGGAAGGCCACGTGACCGACGTCGATCCCAATCTTGCGCGCACCTGGGAGCGCAGTCTCGGTCACGCCCGGCTGGCCCTGAATCGCCTGGAGGACCGCACGGCGCGGGCGTTGATGAGCCGGCGCGGCGCCGCCCGCCAGGAGTTGCAGGCGTTGCGCGGCCTGGTGTGGCCGCGCGGGCGGCTGCAGGAGCGCGTGCTGCCGGTTGCACACTTCGTGAGCCGCTACGGGGCGGAGTTGCCGGCGGCGCTGCTGGCCGCCTGCGATCCGGACGAGCCGGACCACGAGATCCTGGTATTTCGTGCGCCGGACGGTGGCCGCGGACTGACGTGCGCGGCGGACTGACGTGCGCGGCGGACTGACGTGCGCGTAGGCATCACCTGCTACCCGACCCACGGCGGCAGCGGCGTGTTCGCAACCGAACTGGGCAAGCAGCTTGCCCTGCGCGGCCACACCGTCTCGTTCATCAGCTACTCGGCGCCGCTGCGGCTGGTCGACCTGCCGCCGCGGGTCACGTTCCACGAGGTCGAGGCCGGCGAGTACCCGTTGCTGAAGCAGTATCCCTACACCCTCGCACTGGCCGCCAAGATGGTCGAGGTGGCGACCGCCAACCGCTTGCAGGTTCTGCACGTGCACTACGCCATCCCGTTCTCGCCGGCCGCGATCCTGGCGCGCCAGATGGCGCCGGAGCTGAGCCTCAGGGTGGTTACCACGCTGCACGGCACCGACACGTCGCTGGTAGGCGCCGCGCCCTACTTCCACCCGGTGACCCGCTTCTCGATCGCGCAGTCGGACGCGGTCACTACTGTTTCGGAGTATCTGCGCAAGGAGACCGTGGACACGTTTCAGGTCACCCGTCCGATCGAGGTCATCCCCAACTGCGTGGATCTCGATCACTACCACCACGCCGGCCGCGACGGCGCCAAGAAGCTGCTGCTGCACATCTCCAATTTCCGCGAGGTGAAGCGCGCCACCGACGTGATCAGGGTATTCGCCCGCGCCCGCGCCCACGTCGAAGCGCGCCTGGTGCTGGTCGGCGACGGTCCCGACCTGAGCCGCGCGCTGGCGCTCGCTCGCGAGTTCGCGGTGGCGGACGACGTGGCCACCGTCGGCGTGGTGGACGACGTGGCACCGTTTCTGCAGGCGGCGGACCTGTTGCTGTTGCCGAGCGCGTCGGAGAGTTTCGGGCTGGTCGCCCTGGAGGCGATGGCCAGCGGCGTACCGGTGGTGGCGAGCCACGCCGGCGGTCTGCCGGAGGTGGTGCCGGACGGCGAAGCCGGTTACCTACTGCCGCCGGGGGATGTCGAAGCGATGTCGGCGCGTGTCGTGCAACTGCTCTCGGACGAGGGCCGGCATGCTCGTTTCGCCGCCGCCGGCCGCCGTCGGGCGGTGCAGTTCGGGTGCGACGAGGTGGTGCCGCGCTTCGAGGCGCTCTACGAGCGCGTGTTGCGCCAGCCGCCGGCGCCGCCGGTGATGGAGCCGCACGCCGGGGCGCGCGCCGGGCCGCCGGGATGAGCAGCCCCCGCCGCCGTTCGTCCGGCGGACGGCCCGGATCCGAACTGGCAGGCACCCGCGGCGCGGCGGAGGCGGCCACTCCGCGGCAGCGCGCCGAACTGGTGCTGGCGAGCCGCGGCAGCGACCTGGCGCTGGCGCAGACGCGGCTGGTGGGCGAGGCGCTGGCCGCAGCCCATCCCGGCATCGGCTGGCGAATCCTCACGATCACCACTCGCGGCGACCGGAGCGCCGGCGCCGGATCCGGCGCCCCGCCACCGTCCGGCGCGGACACGATGCCGGGCAGTTTCCGGAAGGTGCCGGCCACGGCAAGGGAAGAGCGGCTGCCGCGAGCGCCCGGCGGTTCGGCGGGGACCACCGACGCCGCCGGGAGCGTGCCGTCCCGCGCCGGCCGGGATGCCCGTTCGGGACCGGCCGTTTCGGGACCGGCCGTGCGCCGAGGTGCGGCGCCGGGTCCGGGTCTGCCGTCGGCCGGCGAGCGGGCGGTCACCGGAAGCGGGCTGGCGGCAATGGCGCGCGTCAGCCCCGGGGTATTCACTGCCGAGGTGGCGGCGGCGGTGGCGCGTGGGGATGCGGTCGCGGCCGTGCACTCTCTCAAGGATCTGCCGCTGGACGGCCGGGACCGCCTGTACCTGGCCGCCATCCCGCCGCGCGCGGCGCCCGGTGACGTTCTGGTTGCGGCGGACCGGTGGGTAGATGCCGCCGCGCCCCTGGGGCTGCGCGGCGGAGCCACGGTCGGCACCAGTTCGCCGCGGCGGGCGGCCCTGCTGCGCACCTTTGCCCCGCAGGCGCGCGTGGTAGAGGCGCGCGGCAACGTGCCGACCCGCCTGCGGCGCTGCCGCGACGGCAAGCTGGCCGCGGTGGTGCTGGCGCGGGCGGGCCTGGAGCGGCTGGACGCGTCGC
Organism: Spirochaetia bacterium; assembly: GCA_965208575.1. Classification (GTDB taxonomy): domain Bacteria; phylum Spirochaetota; class Spirochaetia; order SZUA-6; family Bin103; genus Bin103. Next base: position 1,461,565 of record CBDBOV010000006.1, read on the forward strand.
TCGCCGGTCTGCGCCTGCTGCCGTTGCCGCCGGAACACTGGCACCCGGCCCCGGGCCAGGGGGCGCTTGCGGTGCAGGCACGCCGCGATGACGCCGCCGCGGACCTGCTGGCCGCGCTCGACCATGCCTCCACGCGCACCGCGGTGGAGCTGGAGCGCGCCGTGCTGCGCGCCCTCGGAGGCGGCTGCGCGGCGCCATGCGGGGCCTGGGCCCGGAGCGGCGGCGACGGCGACTGGGAGCTGCACTACGGCATCGCCGCCGCCGACGGCCGCGGCTGGCGGTCGTACCGCCTGCGCGGCACCGCCGCCGGCTGCCGGCGCGCACTCGAGGCGTGGGCTGCCGGCGGACCGCCGCCAGGCGACGAGGTGCCGGCGGAGGCGGCGCGCGCCGGACTCGGAGCAGTACTATTCGGTACGACATGAATACAGAATCTGATCGAACGCTGACGCGTTCGGAGCGGCTCTACGCGCGCGCACGGGGGCTGATGCCGGGCGGCGTCAACAGCCCGGTGCGGGCGTTCGGTGCGGTCGGCGGCACGCCGGTGTTCTTCGCCTCCGCGCGCGGCAGCAAGGTGCGCGACGCGGACGGCCGCGAGTACGTCGACTTCTGCCAGTCGTGGGGGCCGCTGATCCTCGGCCACGCCGAGCCGGCGGTGGTCGGCGCCGTGCAGCGCGCGGCGGAGCGGGGCCTGTCGTTCGGCGCCTGCCACGCGGCGGAGGCCGACCTCGCGGCGATGATCGTGGACGGCTACGAGGGCGCCGAACGGGTGCGGCTGGTGAGCTCCGGCACCGAGGCGGTAATGACCGCCATGCGCATCGCCCGCGGCGCCACCGGGCGGCCGCTCATCGTCAAGTTCGAAGGCGGCTACCACGGCCATCACGACAGCTTGCTGGTGAAGGCGGGATCGGGCCTCGCCACCACCGGGCTGGCCAGTTCCGCCGGCGTGCCGGAGCGCATCGCCGGCGCCACGGTGGTGGCCCGCCTGGACGACGAGGAGTCGGTGAGCGCGGTGTTTGCCGCCCACGGCGAGGCGATCGCCGCGGTCATCGTGGAGCCGGTGCCGGCCAACAACGGGCTCCTGTTGCAGCGCGGCGCATTCCTGGATCACCTGGCCGCGGAGACCCGCCGCGCGGGCGCGTTGCTGATCGCGGACGAGGTGATCGCCGGGTTCCGCCTGCGCTACGGCGCATCGCCCGCCGCCGCGCGCCTGCAGCCCGACCTGGTGACGCTCGGCAAGATCATCGGCGGGGGCATGCCGATCGGCGCGGTCGCCGGGCGTGCCGGGCTGCTGGAGCAACTCGCCCCGGTCGGCGCGGTGTACCAGGCGGGCACCCTGAGCGGCAACCCGCTGTCGGTCGCGGCCGGCGTCGCCACGCTGGATGCCCTGACCGACCGCGCCCGCTACGCCGAGCTGGAACGGCTGGGCGCCGCCGTCGAGCAGGCGCTGCGCGCCGCCGCCCCGCCCGGCCTGCAACTGGTGCGCAGCGGATCGATGCTGTGGCCCTACTACGGATCCGGCCGCCCGCGCGCCGCGCACCAGGTCGCCGACGCCGCGATCGAGCGTTTCAACCGCGCCTACGACGGCTTCCTGGAGCGCGGCCTGTACCTGCCGCCGTCCGGCTACGAGGTGGGCTTCCTGTCCACCGCCCACACGGCGGACGAGTGCCGGATGCTGGCCGACGCGCTGCTCGCAGCCACAGCGTAGGACCCTCCACCCGCGGCGGCGTGTGGCGCCGGCGCCACCCGAACCCGGCGGGTGGCAAGGCAACGCGCCCCGCGACAGCCGGGGCGCGGCCATTCGCCATGTCCCGGCCGCAGGCGCGAGTTGCGTTCGCCGGCGGAGGGTGCGCCGACCGGGTTACCGGGCGGCGCCCGCCGCTTGCGGCGCGGCCGCCGGCGCGGCCTCGGGGGCGGGTGTATGCGCCGTGAACACCGTGCGCCGGTCCGGGTCGTGGATCAGCGTGGACAGCGGCAGGCGGCCGTTGCCGACGATTACCTCGATGCCGCGCGCGGTCATGCGTTCGGCGGCCACCACCTTGGAGTACATGCCGCCGAGCCCGACCGGCGACGGGCCGCCCCAGGCCAACGCCTTCACCTCGTCGGTGACCGCCGCCACGAGCGGTACCAGGGTGTCCGAGTGGCCGCCGTTGCCGTCGCCGCGGCGGCGCATCAATCCGTCCACGTTGGTCAGCAGCAGCGCCTGGTCGACGTGCAGCCGCTCGGCGACCAGGGCGGCGAGAATGTCGTTGTCGGTAAAGTGGCCGCGGTGTTCCAGCTCTTCCTTGTTGACCACGTCGTTCTCGTTGATGATCGGTACGATGCCGCGCTCCAGGTACGCCTCCAGCAGCCGGCTTACCGTGCGCTCCTCGCCCGGCGAGGCGAAGTTGTGGTGGGTCAGCAGCAGTTGCGCGGTCTGCCGGCCGTAGTAGCCCAGGTAGTCGCGGTAGTACTTCATCAGCCGGGTCTGGCCGATGCCGGCGAGCAGTTGCAGTTCCAGCGTCTCGCTCGGGCGCTCGCGGTGCTCGGTGACCTCCATGCCGGCGGCCACCGCGCCGGAGCTGACCAGCACGATGCGGTCGCCGGCGTCCATCAGCGCGGCGATCTCCGTGCACTTGGACACCAGGAACACGTGATCGAGCCGCCCGGACGGGCTGATCAGGGCGCTGCCGATCTTGATCAGCCGGGTCACGTGACCAGCTCCTCGAACTGGTAGGAGCGGGCGCCGCTCTCGTAGTCGGCCACCACCTGGCCCGACCCGCGCACCTGGTACTTGTAGGTGACCAGCCCGTCCAGCCCCACCGGGCCGCGGGCGTGCACGCGGTTGGTGGAGATGCCCACCTCGGCGCCCATGCCGAACCGAAAGCCGTCCGCAAAGCGGGTGGAGGCGTTCCACAGCACGGTGGCCGAATCGACCCGGGCCAGGAAGCTCTCGGCCGCCGCCGCGTCGGCGGTGACGATGGTGTCGGTGTGGTGGCTGCCGTGCGCGTTGATGAACTCGACCGCTTCGTCCAGGCCGCCGACCACCTTGATGGCCAGCACCAGGTCCAGGTACTCGGTATCCCAGTCGGCGTCGCTGCACGGCGCCGCTTCGATGAGCGCGCGCGCGGCCGCGTCGCCGCGCAGCTCGACGCCGGCATCCCGCAACGCGGCCGCCGCCGCCGGCAGGAAGCGCGGCGCGATCGCCTCGTGCACGAGCAGCGTCTCGGCCGCGTTGCACACCGCCGGATACTGGGTCTTGGCGTCGCGGATGATGCGCGCGGCCATCGCGGCGTCGGCGCCGGCGTCGACGTACACGTGGCAGATGCCGTCGGCGTGACCCATCACCGGGATACGCGTGGCGTCCTTGATGGCGCGCACCAGTTCGTTGCTGCCGCGCGGGATGATCAGGTCGACCAGGTCGTCGAGGGCGAGCAGCGACTGGATCTCGGCGCGCGTCTCGGCCAGGTGCAGGGCGCCGGCGAGCGCCGCATCCTCGCGCAGCGCCGCGTCGATGGCGTCGAACAGCGCGGCATTGGTGCGGCTCGCCTCCGAGCCACCCTTGAGGATGGCGGCGTTGCCCGACTTCAGGCACAGCGTGGCGATCTGTACCAGCGCGTCGGGGCGCGATTCAAACACAATGCCCAGAACGCCGATCGGCACCGCGATCCGGGTCAGCACGAAGTCGTGGTCCAGGCGCCGCCGCCACTGGATCTCGCCGGCCGGGTCGGGCAGCGCGATCAGTTGCCGCACCCCCTCCACCACGCCGGTGAACTTCTTCTCCAGGCCGAGCCGCTGGATCAGCGGCGCCGCCACGCCGGCGCCGGCCGCGTGCTCCAGGTCCTCCCGGTTGGCGGCCAGGATCGTCTCGCGCCGCGCCTCCAGGCTGGCGGCGATGCGCTCCAGGGCGGCGTTCTTGGCCGCCGTCGAGGCGGTGGCCAGCCGCCGGCTGGCGATGCGGGCCGCCTCGGCCATCTCGCGTACCGTCATGCTCCTCGTTTTCACTCCCCCAGCTCGCGGCTGCGCGCGGTCGCCGCGGCAACGGTGCGCTCCAGCGCCGTGCGTACCGCGCCCGCCTCCAGTTCGCGGCGTCCGGCGACGGTGGTACCGCCCGGCGAACTGACCATGTCGACCAGCGCGGCGGGCGCCATCCCCTGCCGCTGCATGAGCAGCGCGGTGCCGAGCGCGGTCTGCACCGACAGTGCCGCCGCCACTTCCGGAGCGAGTCCCTGCTGCACCCCGGCGGCGCTCAGCCACTCGACGAAGCGCGCGAAGTAGGCGGGCCCCGATCCGCTCAGGCCGGTCACCGCGTCGAGCTGCTCCTCCGGAACCTCGATCGCCACGCCGGCGGCCGCCAGCAGGCGGGTCACCAGGGCCCGGTCGTCGTTGCCGACGCCGGCGCCGAGCGCGAATCCCGCCGCCATGGCGCCGACCAGGCAGGGCGTGTTCGGCATCACCCGCACCAGCCGCGCGCGCGGCAGCCGGGCGCCAAGCGCGGCCAGCGAGACGCCGGCCAGGATCGAGATGATCAGCGCGCCTGAGTCCTCCAGGCCGGCGGTGGCGGCGCGCACGTCCTGCGGCTTGACCGCCAGGAAGGTAGCGTCCGCCGCACCGCTCACGGCGCCTGCTTCGCCGGCGACGGTGACCCCGTCGAACTCGCTTCGGAACAGCTCGCAGCGCTCGGCCAGCTTGTCGTACACGACAATCCGCGTCGCGAGGCCGGCGCGCTGCAGGCTCCCGGCCAGTGCGAACCCCATGTTGCCGGCCCCTATGAATCCGATGGTGCTCACCGTCGGGAGAACTTATAGCAGGCCGATGCCGCAAGGCAACGCACCCACAAGGCGACAGGGCGACGCCGCGCGGGCGCAGGTGGCGGCGCTCCCTGGAGCCCGCCCCGGAAGCGGGACCTCTTCCGAGAGCGGCCGGAGCGCGCCGCCTGCCAGGAATACGTCGCCACGGGGAGGCGGACGAAAGATTCTCGCAGGGCTCGATCTGGCGGGGCACGGACGCCCGAGAGGTCCGTCTGCGACTGGACGCGCACGGAGCTGGCATCCTGCCTGAGGATGACGATTCGGCCCCGTTCGGTCACCAGCTCGCGGTCAGGGTCAGCCCGAGGCCGTGCTCGGGATGGTGGCCGCCGGACTCCCTGCGCGTCGCCTCGATGCCGAACTCGAACGCCGCCGGGGCGGGCTGCGCCAGGCCCAGCCGCACGCCGAGCGTATAGTCGCGGCTCGTCTCCGACAGGCCGAACCCGAACTCCGGCGTCAGGGTGAAGCGGTCGCCGGCCGCCGCGAAGCCGTAGCCGGCGCGCAGGTCCAGGCGGGCGCGGGCCAGGCCGTGTTCGGCGGCGGCGAGGCCGGCCAGGGTCGACCGCCCGAGCAGCGCCTGGCTGCCGCCGGTGGCCGCGGCGCCCATGGTCTGGGTGACGCTCAGCGACGGTCCCCGGTCGGAGGCCGGGTCCGAGTCCCAGGCGAGCGACCCGGACAGGCCGAGGTCGCGGAAGCCGTCGAACTCGGCGGTCAGCAACCCGCGCGCCGCCACCTGCGCCGACAGCCCGAGCGCCGGGGCCGACCAGGCCAGCCCGCCGCCCACGTCCATCCCGTAGCCGGTCTCCGCGTCACCGCCGTCGTGGCGCACCCCGACCGCGACCGTCGGCTCCACCGTGCCGCCGCGCCCGAGCCCGATCCGGTAGCCGCCGTCGAGCCCCAGCCTGATCCGGGTGGCGTCCGCCTGCGTCTCCGCCAGCCCGGGCGCCGCCGCGGAGCTGGTGCGCACCCAGTAGGCGTCGGTCTCGATGGCCAGCGAGAAGCCGCTCCCGGCGGTCGGCTCCACCAGCCGCCCGCGCGCGCCGAGCGCCGCCAGCACCAGCGACAGGTCGGTCTCCAGCGCCGCCGCCCCCGCGGGCGTGAGCGTGAGCCCGCCCAGCCCCAGGCCGCCGGCCGCCCACACGGTCAGCCGCTCGCTCAGGTCCACCCCCAGGTAGGGGTGCGCGGCGGTCAGCGTGCTCGCCACCGTCCCGGCGCCGGCGGCGGCCCGGTAGCTGCCGTCACCGCGTGCATGCGACAGCATCACCCCGCCGAGCCACGCTCCGGAGGCCACCTCCGCGCCGAGCAGCGCCGTGGTCACCTCGCCCTCCACGCTCAGGCTCCCCTCGCGCCCCTCGAACCGCGACCACCCGCCGCGGCCCCACAGCGCCGCCGCCGGCCGCTCCTGCGCCGCCGCAGAGGTCACCGAGAACGCGCTGCCGGCCAGCAGCTCGCCGCCGCTCATCGTACGCGGCTGCTCCGGCCTGCCCGCCAGCCAGCGCGCCAGCTCCTGGTCGGCAAGCCGCGCCGATTCGTCGGCGTCGAGGCCGCCGCCGCCGGCGAGCTCCTGCCCGGCGATCCGCGCCTGTCCACCGCCGCCGCGCGGCGCCGCCAGCCGCTCCCCGACCGCGTCCACCACCTGCTCGGCCAGCGTGCGCCCGAAGCGCGCCAGCCACGCCCGCGGCATCGGGTCGGTGTTGACGATCGTGCCGGTCGCCTCGCCGTCGCCGATGCGCGCGCCGGTGGCGCTCGACAGCCTCAGCGTGAAGGTCTCCTCGCCTTCGTCATGGCTGTCGTCGAGGATGGCGACGCTCACCGTCTTGACCCGCTCGCCCGCGGTGAAGGTCAGCGTGCCGCTCGCCGCCGTGTAGTCCTCGCCCGCCGTCGCCGACCCGTCGGCGGTCGCGTAGTCCACCGTCACCCGGTGCCCGGCGCCGGCGAACGCGCGGCTCAAGGAGACCTCGAACGCCGCCGCCGCGTCCGCACCCTCGTTCGCCCGCGCGTCCGCCACCGAGATGTCCGGGCGCCAGTCCACCTTGTGGCCGGCGTCGTGGCCGAGACCGGTGTGGCCGAGCGCCGCGTTCGCGCCCGTCGCAGCGGAGCGGATCGTGCCGCCGTCGAGCCCGAGGGAGTTGGCGAGCACCGCGATCCCCTGCGACGAGTAGTTCGGCTCCACCACCGTGTGGGCGAAGGTGAGGCTGCTCGTGCCGTCGCCGCTCTCGTAGGCCGCCTGCTTCTCGCCCCACTCCGCCGGGTCCATGTCGATCGAGAGTTTCGGACTGCCGGTCACGGTCACCGCCTCGCTGAAGGTCAGCGCCACCCGGATGGTCTCGCCGAAGCCGTAGGTGGCGTCCTCGCCCGGCTCCGACGTTACCGCAACTCCGGTCACCGACGGAGGTCCGCCGCTCCCGCTCGCGCCCTTCGCGCCGCCGCTGCCCCCCGCGCCGCCCGGCGCCGCCTGCCCGTCGACCATGTGGGCCGGGTCGTGCCCCAGACCCGCATGGGCGAGCGCCGCGTTCTCCCCGGCCGTCAACGCGGACTCGATCGCGCCGCCATTGAGCTCCAGCGTGTTCGCGAGCACTGCCACGCCCGCGCTTGAGGCGTCGCCCCGCGCCACCGTGTAGGCGAACTCCAGCGTCTTGGTGCCGCTGCCTTCCTCGTAGTCCGCCCACCGCTCGTCCCCGGTCGCGGAACTGAAGTCGATCCGCACCCGCGGTGTCCCGGTCACCGCAACCGCCTTGCTGAAGGTCAGCCGGACCCGGATCTTCTCGCCCAGCCCGTAGGTGGCGTCGCCGCCCGCGGCCGACGACACCGCAACCGCCGTCACCGCCGGCGCCACCCCGGTGAGGTTACTCAAGCTGATGTACCGTGTCTGCTTCCCCCCGTTCGCGTGACGTGGAGTCCTCACCGGGTTGCCGGCAACGTCGCGAAGCGCCTTGGCGGCGGGGGCGACGGGTTTCCAGTAGTACACATCGGCACGCAGGCCTGCTCTTGCCCGTCTAACGTCCAATCCGACCGTCACCGTGTTGCCGCTGATCTCCACCTTCCCTCTCGCACGAGCTGTGTGCCAGGAGTTCCTCACGATCTCCAGACTCACCACGAAGCTGCCCCCTATCGAGTCCGGGTCGAGCGTCTCGCTGAAGTAGAGGGTCATCGTCCCGCCGTCGACCTCGCCCCGTACCAGCGTCGGCGGCGTAGTATCCCCGGCGTTAGCCACCAACTCGCCGGCGAAACTCGCCGCCTCGTTGCCGACGGCGTCCCGCAGCCGGTTGCCGGTTCCCGAGGTGGGCCTGGCGTAGCTCACCTTCACGTTCGTGTCGGTTTCCAGCACCGCGCTCGCCAGGGTGAGGGTCACCATGGCGCCGTCGATGGCGGGCTTCCCGGTCAGGGTCACGGTCTGCTCGCCGCCCCCCTGCGGCGTCTTCTTCACCGTGAACGGGCCGTTCGTCAGCGATGCAGCCGCGCCGAGGGGTTCGTTGAACGCGAGCGTCAGCTTCGTCCCGGCCACGACCTTACCGTACAGTGCGGGAGGTGTGGCGTCCGCCAAGGTACCGGCCACCTTGTGGGACAGGTTGTGGGCCAGGCCGCCGTGCGCCAGGTTCGCGTCCCTGCCCTTCAACACGCCGCGGATCGCGCCGCCATTGAGTTCCAGCGTGTTCGCGAGCACCGCCACGCCCGCGTTCGAGGTATCGGCCTGCGCCACCGTCCAGGCGAACACCAGCGTCGCGACGCCGCTGCTACGCTCGTAGTCCGCCCACTTCTCGGCTCCGGCCCCGGAGCCGAGATCGAGCTTCAGCCGCGGCGTACCCGTCACGGTCACCGGCGCGTGGAACGTCACCGTCACCCGGACGATCTCGCCCCGCGCGTAGGTCCGGTCGTCGCCCGCGTCCGAAGAGACGGCCACGCCGGTGACCGACGGATCCCCGGTCACGTTGTCCAATCCCAAGCTTCCTGTGCTCAAACGGCACCCGCTAGCCTCGCACACTTGGGCCGGAGTCCTCAGCAGGTTGCCGGCACGGTCCCGGAGCCGACTTGCGCTGCCCCTCGGCGGTATGTCCCATTGCTCGGGCGGTATGTACTCAACGTAGTTACTTGGCAGGCCTGTCTTCGTCCGCGGCTTGCCTTCGCCCAAGCCGACCGTCACCACATTGCCGCTGATCGCCACATCCCCCGTGGCATCAACGGTCTGAACACGCCGAGGCGAGGTCTGCACAATCACCCGAAACGTGCCCCCCACATAGCGCGGGTCCATCGGCTCGCTGAAATAGAGGGTCACCGTTCCGCCGTCGATCTCGCCCCGCACCAGCCGCGGTGGCGTGGTGTCCGCGCCGAAGTTGGTTACCGGCTCGTCGGCGAACCCCGCCACCTCGTTGCCGGCGGTGTCCCGCAGCCGGCCGCCCGTCCCCGAGTCTGACCGGCGGTAGCTCACCTTGACGTCCCGGTCGGTGCCGCGCACCGCCTCTGCCAGGGTCAGGGTTACCGTCGCGCCCTCGATGGCGGGCGTCCCGCTCAGCCCCACCGTCTCCCCGGCGCCCGCAGGCGGCGTCCTCTTCACCGTGAACGCGCCGCTCGACGGCGGTGCCTCTGCGTCTATGGTCTCGTCGAAGGAAAGCGTCAGCTTCGTGCCGGCCACCGCCGTCGCGGACAGCCGCGGCGGCCTCATGTCCGGCGTCCCGTCCACCTTGTGGACCGGGTCGGGTGCGAGGCCGACGTGCGCCAAGTCCGCGTCCTTGCTCCTCGCCGCGGCGCGGATGCTGCCGCCGTTGAGTGCCAGCGTGTTCGCCAGCACCGCCACCCCCGCCCCCGATGCGTCACCCAGCGCCACCGTCCAGGCGAACGACAGCGCCGCCGTGCCGCCGCCGCTCTCGTAGACCGCCCACCGCTCGGCCCCGGCGCCGAGGTCGAGCTTCAGGCGCGGCGTGCCCGTCACGTTCACCGCCTCGCTGAAGGTCAGCCGCACCCGGACGGTCTCGCCGAGCGCATAGGTGGCGTCCCCGTCCGCGACCGACGTCACCGCAACCCCCGTCACCGCGGGCGTCGCCACCGTGACATTGTCAAGGTTCAAGATGCGCGTGCGGCTGCGCCCGCCGGGGTGCGCCGACGGCGTCTCCACCGGGTTGCCGCTCAGGTCCCGCAACCCCCCGGACGCGGGGACGAGCGGCGCGAGGTAGTACGCATAGTTCATCTCCGTCAGGCCCGCCCGCGCCCGCGGCCTGCCCGCGCCCACCCCCACCTTTACCACCGCGCCATCGATCGCCACCGCGCCGGTGGCGAAGAACGACGTCACGTCGTTGGCCGAGGTCTGCACCTGGACATGGAACGCGCCGCCGGCCGCGTCCGGGTCCAGCGCCTCGCTGAAGAACAGAGTCACCGTGCCGCCGTCGATCTCGCCCCGCAGCAGCCGCGGCGGCGTGCTGTCGGGTGCCGGCGCGGTGACGTTGGCAAGCGCCATGCGCACGTAGCGCCACTCCACCCCGTCGCCGACCGGCAGCACATCGGGCGCCGTGACCAGGTTGCCGGCCAGGTCGCGCAGCGCCCCGCCGCCGCCGTCGGCGCGCCGGATGTAGAGCACGCGGTTGTGGTCGAGCCGGCCCGCCTCCGCCCGCGGGTTGCCCGCGCCGAGCCCGACCGTCACCACGTTGCCGTCGACCGACACCGGGCCGGCGGCGTCGAAGTTGGACGTGAGCCTGGCCGTGGACAGGTCCACCATGAACCGGCCCCCGGTCGAGTCCGGGTCCAGCGCCTCGCTGAAGAACAGCCGCATCGTGCCCCCGTCGACCTCTCCCCGCAGCAGGCGCGGCGGCGTGGTGTCGCGCGCCGTGCCGCCGTCCGTCGAGATCCGCCAGTCCACCTTGTGCGCCGCATCGTGCGCCAAGCCCCCGTGGCCCAGCGCCGCGTCCGCACCGGACGCCGAGCGGATCGTCCCGCCGCCGGGCGCCAGGGTGTTGGCGAGCACCGCGACGCCCTCGGTCGACAGGTTCGGCTCCACCACCGTGTGCGCGAAGACCAGCACCGCCGTCCCGCTGCCGCCGGCGTAGAGCGCGCGCTTCTCACCCCAAGCCGCCGGGTCCATGTCGATCGAGAGCCGCGGCGTCCCACCGGTCGTGTCCACCGCCACCGCCTCGGTGAAGGTCACCGTCACCCGGATCGTCTCGCCACCCGCGTAGGTGGTGTCCGCGCCGGCGTCCGACGTCACCGCCACGCCGCTCACCCTCGGTGCGCCCGCGGACGCGGCCGGCACCGCCCCGAGCGGCGCCGGCGCGAATGCAAATGCGAGGGCGGCGAGCAACAGAACATGGCGGACGGTCATGGTGGCGTTCTCCATTACAGACGGGTCGTTCCAACCTTAGCCGATTCAGCATATGAGTTGTGTGTCGAAACGGGGTCTATATGGTGTTTGTTTCATAAATCATTCGCGCCAAGCGCAAGCGCCGCTCGTTTCGCTGCGGCGGCATCGGATCCCGGCGCCCTGGATCGCGTCCGGTCAGCGCTCGCCACCGGTCAACAGCGGCCAACAACTGGTCAGCTTGACAGGCCGGCGAGCATGCAATCATCTTACGCGGGGTCCGATGGAGTACCGGCACACCCTCAGCGAAGCGGAACTTGAGGTCACCGCGCAGATGGCGCGGCTGCGCCTGAACAGCGCGGAACGCGACCGGCTGCGCGTCGGAGTGCAGCAGATCCTGGCGTACTTCGATGTGATGGCGGCGGCCGACGTCGGCGACGTGGAACCGACCACGCATGCCCTCGTGCCGCGCAACCGGCTGCGCCCCGATGCGGTGGTGGCGTCCGCGCAGCGCTGGGCCGGGGCGTCGCCGGAGCGGCTCCTGGAGACGGCAACGGAGAGCGAGGACGATCACTTCACGGTACCCAACGTGTTATAGGTGCCCGAGAGTCCGGGATTCAGACGTACATGGTGACTGGTACGATCGATAATGGGCGGCCGGCGGCCGCCGCGGCATGGTCTGCCGTGATGAGCACCGCCGCCGGCGCGCGGCGCTGGCAGCAGGCGGCGCTGGCGGCCGACAAGGCGATCAACGGGTTCGTCGAGGTGGACCCGACCCGCGACGCATCCGCCGTCGACGGTTCGGCCGGCAGCAACGGCGCCGCCGGCGCCAGCGCCGCGCAGGTGCTGGCCGGGGTGCCGTTCGCGGTCAAGGACAACATCGCCGTGGAGGGATTCTCGCTGTCATGCGGCTCGGCGCTGCTGCGCGGCCTCGCGGCACCCTATACCGCCACCGCGGTGGCCAGGCTGCAGCGCGCCGGGGCGCGGGTGGTGGGCAAGACCAATCTCGACGAGTTCGGCATGGGTTCGTCGAGCGAGCACTCCTGCTTCGGTCCGGTACGCAACCCCTGGACCCCCGAGGTAGTGGCGGGCGGTTCGAGCGGCGGCTCGGCGGCCGTGGTAGCCGCCGGCCTGGTGCCGTTCGCGCTCGGCTCCGACACCGGCGGCTCGGTGCGGCAGCCGGCGTCGTTCTGCGGCGTGTACGGCCTCAAGCCCACCTACGGCGCGGTGTCGCGGTTCGGGCTGGTGGCGTATGCTTCGTCCCTGGACGTGATCGGCGTGACCGCGTCCGACCCGGACACCGCGCGGGCGGTGTTCGAGGCCATGCGCGGCGTCGATCAGCTCGACCAGTCGTCCGCGGACTACCCGCCGCCGCCGCCGCCGGAGCCGGCGCCCGGCGGCCTCGTGGTGGGCGTCCCGAACGGCATCCTGGAGGGGGTGGATCCGGCCGTGCGCCGCGCGCTCGAAGCGTGCCGCGAGCGGCTGCGCGACGCGGGCGTCCGCTGCGTGCCGGTAGAGCTCGGCTCGCTGGAGTACGTGGTCCCCGCGTACTATGTCATCGCCACCGCCGAGGCGAGCGCCAACCTGGCCCGCTACGACGGCGTGCGCTACGGGACGCGCGACGGGTACGGCGCGGCGGACGCCGAGCAGATGACCATCGCGGCGCGCAGCGCCGGGTTCGGCGCCGAGGTGAAGCTGCGCATCCTGGTCGGCACCTACGTGCTGCGCTCCGGCTTCCAGGAGCAGTACTACCAGCGCGCCCAGCGCATCCGCACCCTCATCCGCCGCTCGTTCGAGCGCGCCTTCGGCGAGGTGGACCTCCTGCTCATGCCCACCTTTCCGGTGCCGCCGTTTGCCCGCGGCGCCGCCGGCCTCGACGCCTTCCAGCAGAAGCAGGGCGACCTGTTCACCTGCGCCGCCAACCTGACCGGCCACCCGGCGCTGACGGTACCCGGCATCATCGACGGCGGGCTGCCGATCGGCGTGCAGTTCATGGCGCCCTATTTCCGTGAGGACCTGCTGTTCCAGGTGGCCGGCCCGCTGGCGGCGCAGTTCGACACGCCGCGCCCGCCCCGCTACCTCGGCCCCCGCTCCCTGCTCGACGCCGGCGGCACGCCCGCCGGCGAGGAACGCTGACGTGGCCGCTGCTGCCCCCGCCGCTGCCGCTGCTGCCGCCGCCGCCGACTACCAGCCACACATCGGGCTGGAGATCCACGTGCAACTGCTCACCGACTCGAAGGCGTTCTGCCAGTGCCGCAACGCGTTCGGCGACCGCCCGAACGAGAACGTGTGCCCGGTCTGCCTCGGCTACCCCGGCATCCTGCCTGCGCTGAACCGCGAGGCGGTGCTGGGCGCGTACGTGCTCGCGCGCACGCTCGGCTGCACCCTGAGCACGCGCACGGTGTTCGAGCGCAAGAACTACTTCTATCCCGACCTGCCCAAGAACTACCAGATTTCGCAATTCGGGGCGCCGGTCGGGCGGGACGGAGCGTTCACGGCCGAGGTCGACGGCAGCACGACCACGGTCGGCATTCGCGAGGTACACCTGGAAGAGGACGCCGGCAAGATGATTCACGCCGGCGACATCTCGCTTCTCGACTACAACCGCACCGGAACGCCCCTGGTGGAGGTGGTCACGCAGCCGGAGCTGACCGGCGCCACCGCGGCCGAGCAGTTCCTGGAGGAGTTCCGCCGCATGGTGCGGTTCCTGGGCGTGTGCGACGGCAACATGGAGCAGGGCTCGCTGCGCTGCGACGCCAACGTGTCGGTGAACCGCGCCGGCGCCGGCCTCGGCAGCAAGGTGGAGATCAAGAATCTCAACTCGTTCAAGTTCGTACGCAACGCGCTCGCGTTCGAGATCGAGCGCCAGACCGCGGTGCTCGCCGACGGCGGCGCGGTGCGCGTGGAGACGCGGCTGTGGAACGAAAACCGCGACTGCACCGAGCCGATGCGGGTCAAGGAGAGCGAAGACGATTACCGCTACTTCCCGGAGCCGGACCTGCCGCCGTTCTGTCCCGACGAAGCGTTCCTTGCCTCCGTGGAGGAGCGCTTGGTGGAGTTGCCGCTCGCGCGCCGCGACCGGCTGCGGGAGCAGTTCGCGGTGACGGCGCAGCAAGCCGCGTTCCTGACCGCCGAGCCCGACACCGCCGACTTCTTCGAGCGCACGGTGGCGGCCGGCGCAGACGCGTCACTGGCCGCCCGCTGGCTCGGCGCCGACATCCGGGGCCACCTCAACCAGCGCCGCGAGACGCTGGCCGCCAGCCACCTGACGCCGGAGCGCCTGGCCGCACTCCTGGCCATGCTCGCGAGGGGCGAAGTGAATGGCAAGATCGCCAAGCAGGTGCTCGCCACGGTCATAGCCGAGGACCGCGACCCGCACGCCGTGGTAGAACAGGATGGACTGCGCCAGATCACCGATGCCGGTGAGTTGCGCCCCATCCTGGAGCGCATCGTGGCCGACAACCCGCGCGTGGCGGCGCAGATCGCCGCCGGCGAACGCAAGCCGGCCGGGTTTCTGGTGGGCCAGGTGATGCGCCGCACGGCGGGCCGCGCACACCCGGACCAGGTGCATGCGCTGATCGAGGCGCTGTACCAACCGGCGCCGGGTGGGGAACCGCGAGACGATGGCTAGCGCAGCGCCGGGAAAGGAACGGGTTCTGGCGCGCGCACTGGCCGGGCACACCGGCGCCGCGGTGCTGCTGCGCGGCTGGGTGCACCGCCAGCGCGACCTGGGCGGCGTCTGCTTCGTGCTGCTGCGCGACCGCTCCGGCATCTGCCAGGTGGTGTTCGACAGCGCGCCCACCGACGGCGCCGGCGCACCGGTCACCCTGGAGTCGGTGGTGGAGATCGCCGGCGTGGTGGCCGCCAACGGCAAGGCGCCGGGCGGCTACGAGGTGAAGGCGCAGCGGCTGCAGATCATCTCCGCGGCGGCCGGGGAGTTGCCGCTGGCGGTGAACCGGGACCCGTCGCAACTCAGCCTCGACGCCATGCTCGAGCACCGCATGGTGAGCCTGCGCAACCCCAAGACGCTGGCGATCTTCCGGCTGCAGGCCGCCATCGTGCAGCACTTCGCCGAGCATCTGCGCAGCGAAGGGTTCACGGAGATCAAGTCGTCCAAGCTGATCGGCAGCGGCACCGAGGGCGGCACCGGGCTGTTTCCGGTGGAGTACTTCGACCGCACCGTGTACCTGGCGCAGTCGCCGCAGCTCTACAAGCAGGCGATGGTGGCGGCCGGGCTGGAGCGGGTGTTCGAGATCGGCATGGCCTACCGGGCGGAGAAGCACGACACGCCGCGGCACATCAATGAGTACGTGTCGCTGGACGTGGAGATGGCGTTCATCGACTCCGAGCACGACCTGATGGACCTGGAGCAACGCCTGCTCGCGGGCATGTTCGCCGGTCTGGCGCGCGACTGCGCCGCGGTGCTCGAGACGTGGCAGGCCACGCTGCCGACCGCCGCCGAGGTGGCCGCGATCCCCCGGCTGAGCCACGACGAGGCGCGCGCTGCCGTCGCGGAGGCGACCGGACGGCGGGTGTACGACATCAATCCGGAGGGCGAGCGCGTGCTGTGCGACCGGGCCGCCGCCGAGCACGGCATCGCCGCCGTGTTCGTGTACGGGTACCCGCGCCGCAAGCGGCCCTTCTACACCTATCCCTCCGACGGCAACCGGACCATGTCGTTCGACCTGCTGTTCCGCGGCCAGGAAATCACCTCGGGCGGGCGGCGCATCAGCGATTACGCCACGCTGGTGGACAGCATGCGGCGTTTCGGGCTCGACCCGGAGGCGATGAGCGACTACCTGTCGGTGTTCCGCTACGGCTGCCCGCCGCACGGCGGCTTCGCGATCGGCCTCGAGCGGCTCACGCAGACCATCCTCGGCTTGGCCAGCGTCAAGCAGGCCTCCCTGTTTCCCCGCGACCGCAAGCGCGTGCGCCCGTAGCACACCGCGTGCCGCGGCGGCCGGCTGCCCGCCGGGCCGCCCGCCGGCGGTGCCCAAGCCCGCGAAACGGGTATGCTACCCGTGCTCGGTGCGCTGTCAGTCCCGGCGGCGTCGTGCGCCGAACCGCGGGCGCCATCGCCGGACGCCTGCAGCCGAGCGGCCGCGGGCCGGCGCCCGAGACCAGACCGACCGGGCGCGGGACGGGTGGTGCATTACCGATGCCCCGCCGTGCCGCGCGCCCGGTGCGATGGCATGGTCAGGCGGCGAGGTACGTGCGCACCGCGCGTGGATGGGCTGCCAGGCGGGCGGCGCCGGCCGCGATCAGCGCGCGCGGACTGCGATAGCCCCAGGTGGCGCCCGCCGGCCAGGCGCCGGCGCGTCGGGCGGCGAGCATGTCGGTATCGCCGTCACCCACCACGAGCACGCGCCGGGGGGCGACGCGCAACGCCCGGCACAGCTCCAGGATGCCGGCCGGGTCCGGCTTGGCGGGGCGCGGCGGCTGCAGCCCCAGGATCGCCCGGAACGGCACACCTGGAAACGCGCCCCGCACCACGTGCACGGTCTCCGGGTGCAGCTTGTTGGACAGCACCGCCATCGGGACGCGCCGGCGGGCCAGGTCGGCGAGGAGCGCGGGCACGCCGGGGTAGGGCCGGGTGGTGCGCAGCGCGTTGCGGCGGTAGTGGGCGCGCATCATGGCGCCCGCGGTCGCCACCAGGTGCTCGCTGCGGCGGTCGGGATCGATGGCGCCGGCCACCATCACCTCCACGCCGCCGCCGATCAGCGGCAGGTAGAACGGCAGCGGGTGGACCGGCTCGCCGAGCGCGCGCAGGGTGGCGTTCATGGCGGCGGCCAGATCGGGCAGCGAGTCGACCAGCGTGCCGTCCAGGTCGAAGATGACGGCGGCGAAGCGGGAAGCGCGGCTGCGGTGCAAGACAGTGCGCATCTTACGCGGCGAGGATGCGCCTGTGCCAGAGCCGCGCCGCCGGGGTGCGGGGCCGGCGCGGCTGGTCAGGATCGGGTACGCGCCGCGAGCGGCCGGACGGCGTCGCCGCCGGCACGCGCGGCGCTCGGGTCAGGGTACGAAGGCGTCCGCCGCGGGCGTGGTCAGAACGGTGCCGTCGTCGCCGACCTGAACGGCCTGCGCGGCGCCGCTGTCGTGAATCAGCAGGTGATAGCCGGCCGGCAACTGCATCGTGAAGGCGGTTTGGCCATCGCTGTGCAGCGGGGCAGCCCAGGGATCCCACCACGCCCAGCGCCCGACCGGCAGCGACAGGCTGATCGTGTGCTTCGGGCGCGGGCGAATTGCCGAGGCGCTCATCTCCCCGGCCTGCAGCGCGGCCAGGATGGCGCTGCGGTCGAGCGCCCACGGGTCGGCGCCGGCGCGCACGCCCAGTTCCCGATCCAGGCGTTCGATGTTGAGCAGCCAGGGGTTCGCACCGCCGCGCCACAGGTCCATGATCAGCGTGGCCAGCACGCCGCCCTCCCAGGTGACCTGCAGCACGCCGGCGGCGTCGACGTCGTGGGGTACGACGGCGCCGGCGGGCCGCAGCCGCAGTGCGGAGGGATCGCCGTTTGCACTGCGGCTGCCGGCGCCCGCCGGCCCTACTACCACCGGTTCGGCAACAACCACCGACGCAGAGTGGCGGCCGACCGGGAGCACGGCGACGGATCCCGGAAGCGCGTCGGGCAGCCGCTGCTCGGCGCCGTCGCGGGCGTCCACGGCGGTGAGCCGCAGGACGATCGCGAAGTGCCGCCACGCCGCGGGCAGGTCGGGAAGGTGAACCTGCCGCGGTCCGGGGAACAGACTGCAGCCGCACAGCGACATCAGGGCCGCCGCCGTCGCGACGGCAGCGGCGCGTCGCCCCACGCAGGATCCGGGAGTCCGCCATCGTGTCACGCCAGGTACAATGGCATGCGCTCCGTGGCGCTTCAGGCAGCGTCCGCACCGCCGGCCGAAACGCGGGGCGCGGTGCCGGCGGGACGGCTTGCGACTTGGCTCAGCGGCCCCGGTTGGAGTGATACATGCCGAGGAGCCGGTAGCTGGCGGCGGCCGCCTGGACCTGCTGCATGGCACGGTCGAACGACGCGCGTTCGGCCGGCACGTCCAGGTCGACGTAGAACATGTACTCCCACGGGCTGCCGGGAATGGGCCGCGACTCCAGCTTCTTCATGTTGAGGTTGTTGTCCGCGAGCACCTGCAGGACGTGGAACAGGCTGCCGGGCTCGTCGCGTGCCGAGAACACGATCGACGCGCGCGTGGGATCGGGAACCTCCGCCTGGCCGGCGCGCGCCAGGGCCACGAACCGGGTGTAGTTCTGGACGTTGGTCTCCACGCCTTCGGCCAGGATCTCCATGCCGTGCTCGCGCGCCGCGGCGGCGCCGGCGAGCGCCGCCTGCGTAACGTCGCCGCCGCGCGCCACCTCCGCCACCGCGCCCGCGGTATCGTAGAACGGCACCTCCTCCCACTCCGGGAAGCCGGCCAGGAACCGGGCGCACTGCGCCAGTCCCTGCGGATGGGACAGCACGCGCCGGATGCGCGTGGTGGAGGCCCCGGGCGGCGCGATCAGGCACCAGCGGATGCGGATGGTGATCTCGCCGACGATGTGTACGTCGGGGTACTGCATCAGCAGGTCATAGTTCTGGTGGATCGAGCCGGTCAGGGAGTTTTCCACCGGCAGCACGCCGTAGTCGACCGAACCGTCGAGCACCATCCGGAACACGTCCGGGAACTCGCGGCCCGGCACCGGGCGCGGGTCGGAGAAGTACTGGTAGATTGCGTTCTCGCTGTGCGCGCCGCGCTCGCCCTGGAATGCCACGCTGACCGCGTCCGTCTCCGTATCCGGCGCGGATACCGTGCGCTGCCGCGGCCGGTCGGTGCGCGGCAGCCGCAGGACCTCCTTGCCGAGTACCGGCGCCAGCCGCTCGATGTCGCGCATCAGCTTTTCGAACTGGCCGGGGTAGAGCGACTGTGGACCGTCGGAGCGCGCCGTGTCGGGATCGGGGTGCACCTCCACCAGGATGCCGTCGGCGCCGGCCGCCACGCCGGCGAGCGCCATCGGCTGCACCTGGTCGCGGCGCCCGGTGCCGTGGCTCGGATCGACCAGCATCGGCAGGTGGCTGAGCTTCTTGACCACCGGGATGGCGGACAGGTCGAGGGTGTTGCGGGTGTAGGTCTCGAAGGTACGGATGCCGCGTTCGCACAGGATCACCGCATCGGTGCCGTGCGCCATCAGGTACTCCGCCGACATCAGCAGGTCCTCGATGGTGGCCGCGAGACCGCGCTTCAGCAGCACCGGCTTGCCAAGTGCGCCCACCCGCTTGAGCAACTCGAAGTTCTGCATGTTGCGCGCGCCGACCTGCAGCACGTCCACGCAATCGGCAAGCAGGGGCAGGTACTCCGCCGCCACCACCTCGGAAAAGATCGGCATTCCGTAGCGCTCACCCGCTTCCTTGAGCAGCTCGATGCCGGGCTTGCCGAGGCCCTGAAACGAGTATGGCGAGGTGCGCGGCTTGAAGGCGCCGCCGCGCAGCGCAACCGCGCCCGACTCCCTGAGTTGCGCCGCGACTTCGAAAATCTGCTCGCGCGACTCCACCGCGCACGGGCCGGCGATCACGGCCAGGCGCCCGCCGCCGATCTTGATCGGACCGACGGCAATTTCGGTTTCGGTGCCCTTGAATTCGCGCGACGCGAGCTTGTAGGGCTGATTGAGGGGAACTACCTGCGCCACGCCCGGTAACCCTTCAATCTGGCGCTGGTCGAGTGGGTCGCCGCCCACCGCCCCGAGGATCGGTTCCCCGTCCTGAAGCAACTCGCGGATCTGGTACCGATGCCCGGTGAGGAATTCGCGTACCGCACGCTTGTGCTGCGCGCTGATGCCGCGATCGAGAACGACGACCATGGCAGACACTATGGAGACCGCTTTTCCCGTGTCAAGATGCCCGCCCGAACCGATCCGAACCGATCGTGGGCGAGCGGCCGCGCCGTGCAGGCGGGTGGTGCACGACGGCGGCGGCGCCGGTGCGCTCACGTGCGGATCGCGGTACACTTGGTGGCGTGCGCAAGCTGATTGTTCAATATGTCAAGGATCTGACCGCGGGGCGGCTGGCGTCCGGTTTCGAGCACTCCTACCGGGTGTACCACCTGGCGCGCGAGATCGGCGAGGGAGAGCGGTACGACGACGACGTGCTGCACGCGGCCTGTTTTCTGCACAACGTCGAAATCCCGGCCCGGCGCCTGGCCGAAGCGGCCGAAAAGGCGGAGCTGATCTTGTCCGAGACCGGGTTCCCGCCCGACCGCACCCAGTTGGTGATTCAGGCGATTCGCCAGCACCGTCCGGGCAGCCGGCCCACTACCGTCGAGGGCAAGCTTCTGTACGATGCCAACCTGCTCGACACGACCGGCGCCATCGGGTTCGCCCGGCTCGCCATCGGCGCCTTCTTCTGGCACCACTACAAGACCATGCAGGAGGTGCTCGACCTGCTGCGCGAGCGGCTCGGCCACGCCGACAGCTTCCATTTCGAGCGCGCGCGCCGGATGGCGGCGCCCAAGGTGGCGTTCATGCGCGAGGCGATCGCCCAACTGGAAGCGGAGTTGGACCTGTAGCGCGCGTGGCCGCCGGGTGCCGGTCAATTCGGCAGGTCCGGGTCGAAGCCGAGGCCGCGGCGTTTCATGCTCACGAAGCCGGCGGCGGCGATCACCACGTGGTCGTGCAGGCAGATGTCCATCGTTTCGGCGCTGCGCGCGAGGCGGCGGGTGACGCGGATGTCGTCGGCACTGGGACACGGATCGCCGGAGGGATGGTTGTGCGCCACGATAATGTTGGGGCAGTTGTCCTTGATCGCCGGCCTGAGCACTTCGGCGATCCGTACCGACGCCGAGTTGACCGTGCCCTGATACACCTCGTGCACGCGCAGCAGCTCCTGCTTGGTGTTGAGCAGCAGCACGCACAGTTTCTCCTGCGCCAACGGCGCGAGATCGGCGCGCAGCAGCAGGTCGACATCTTCGGGCGTGCTCATCAGGGGCCGGTCCGCGGGTCCGAGCGAGGCTGAGCGCCGTCCCAACTCCAGCGCGGCCAGAATCTGGCATGCCTTGGTCTCGCTGATCCCGCGCAGCGAGCACAGCTCCGCCACCGAAGCGTGCGCCAGCCCGCGCAGGCCGGCGAAATCGGCGAGCAGCCGTGCCGACAGTTGCAGCACGCTCGCGCCGGCCGACCCGGTCCGCAGCAGGATCGCGATCAACTCGGCGTTGGACAGAATGCGCGCACCGGCTGCCAGCAGCCGTTCGCGCGGGCGTTCGGCAGGCGGCAGGTCGCGCACGTCGGCGTGGTAGTTGAACGCCGGATAGCGGATCGGCTCGTCGCGGTCTCTCGCGCGGTGCACCGGTACCGCGCCGGGCAGGGATGGCGGCGCCTGCGGTGCGATGACTGGTGCGGGGTGCGGCACGCGTATGCGTGGCAGGCCATTGCTGGTTGTGGTGTCCATGTCACTGACAATGGCGCGCCATGGCCTGGCGCTTTGGCGCGCCGCGTCCGGACGGCGCCGGCAGGGCTTGGCGGACGCTTGCGGGCGCTCTTGCGGCGCTTGACATCGACCGGCACCCTCTTGCCACTATCGGGCCACCCCGCCCGGCTGCACCGGGGCGGCCGTGCCGCCTCCCGGTTGCCGGCAAGCCGGCAAGGAGACCAAAGCGCCGCAATGGAAGCATGGCTGACCGGACTGGCTCAGCAACTACCGCTCGCCGCCCTGTTTGCGATCATCGCGGGATCGATCCTGGTGCTGGTCAAGGGTGCGGACCTGCTGGTCGACCAGGCAGTGGCGCTGTCGCTGCGCTGGGGAGTGCCCACCATGCTGATCGGCGCCACCATCGTCAGCATCGGCACCACCCTGCCGGAGGCCTCGGTCAGCGTGTTCGCGGCGCTGCAGGGTGCCCCCGGCCTGGCGCTCGGCAACGCGGTCGGCTCGATTATCGCCGATACCGGGCTGATCCTCGGTCTGGCGATCCTGATCGGGCGGGTGCCGGTCGACCGGCGGCTGGTGAGCCGGCAGAGCTGGATCCAGGTGGCGAGCGCGCTGCTGCTGGTGGCGGCGTGCGTACCCTACCTTGCGCTGCGCGGCACCTTCAGCGCCGGCGGACGGCTGCCGCAACTGGCCGGGGTCGCCTTCCTGGTGCTGCTTGTGCTCTACCTGTGGCGCTCCATCGCCTGGTCCAAGGACGCACCGGCGCCCGGCGCGGAGGAGGCCGAGGCGCACGCCGGCGCCGCCGACCAGGGCACGCTGCCGGCGCTGCTGAAGCTGGCGGCGGGCCTGGCGATGGTAGTGGTCGGGTCACGCCTGCTGATTCCGGCCGTGGAGGAGACCGCGCTGCGGCTGCACATACCGGACGCCATCATCGCCGCCACGCTGGTCGCATTCGGCACCTCGCTGCCGGAGCTGGTCACCTCGGTCACGGCGGTGCGCAAGGGGCACGGCGCCCTGGCGATCGGCAACGTGCTCGGCGCCGACGTGCTGAACGTACTGTTCGTGAGCGGCGCCGCCGCCGCCGCGACGCGCGGCGGGCTGGCGGTGCCGCCGCAGTTCTTCTTCCTGTTCTTCCCGTCGATGCTGTTCGTGGTGCTGGTGCTGCGCGTCGGCGTGAGCCGCGCCGAGGGCGAGTTCAGCAAGGGCTTCGGCTTCGTGCTGCTGGCCGCCTACCTGGTCACCGTGGTGCTCGGCTACGTGGTCCCCGGCTCCCCCGGCGACCCGCACGGCTGATCAGCGCGCCGGAGCATGACCGGTGCCGCGCCGGGACGAGGCGGCACGATGCACGCACGTGCACGGCGCGGCCGGGAGGGATAACGTCCGGCTTCCCCGAACGAGGCAATTGCAGGTGTGACGGTCTTGTATTAAGTTTCCCGGAAGTTACCCGCCGGCAGCGTGCTGTCGGCTCAGGGGCTGCTCTTCGGAGCGGCCCTTGCTATTTCCGGGAACATCGTTGCGAACCGCTGTCATGAACGCCGTAGAACAGTTACATCCGCTGGAAATCCGTACCCTGCGCGCGGTCGCCGGGGATGCGCCGTTCACGGCCGCCGACGTGATGGCGGCGGCCGGGATGAACCTGGGACAGTGCAACCAGGCGTTCAGTTGGCTGGTGGACAAGGGGCTGATCGAAGAGCGGGAGCGGGTTCGTGAGGTGCGTTACGAGCTGACCGACCTGGGCGAGCAGTACCGCCGCGACGGGCTGCCGGAGGAGCGCATGGTGGCCCTGCTGCGCGACGCGGGACCGTTGCCAATGCCGGAAATTGCCGCCCGGCTGGGGCTGGAGCAGCGCGACGTGGGTTCCGCTTACGGCGCCCTGGCGCGGGAAGGCGTGCTGGCGATGGACGGCGGCCGGCAGGTGAGCGCGGCCGGCGGCGACAGCGCGCGCGTGGCCACGGTGCGCGGCCTGCTGGACCGGCTGGCCGGCGCCGGCCCGGAGGCGGCGGAGGCGCTGACCGGCGCGGAGCGCGAGCAGGCGGCGGCGCTGAGCCGCAAGCGGGGTGCGGCGCGCGGCGTGTTTCGCGCCACCGAGAACGAGACGGTGAGCTACGCGCTTACCCCGGCTGGAGAAGAGATGCGGCGCGCGGCGGCGGAAGCCGGCCTCAGCGGCGTGGAGGCGGGGGCGCTGACGCAGGAGATGCTGGCCGACGGCTCCTGGCGCCGGGTGCAGTTCCGCCGCTACAATGTCAACTCGCCGCCGGGACGGGTGCTGCTCGGGCGCCGCAACCCGTACACCGCCTACCTGGACCGGGTGCGCGACCAGCTCACCGCGCTCGGCTTCGAGGAGTTCGACGGGCCGCTGGTGGAGACCAACTTCTGGTGCTGCGACGCGTTGTTCATGCCGCAGTTCCACGCCGCCCGCGACGAGCACGACGTGTACTTCATCAAGGAGCCGCGCCACGCCAGTCACCTGCCGGAACCCTACCTGCAGCGGGTCGCGGCCACCCACGCCGACGGCTGGCAGACCGGCAGCCGCGGCTGGGGCTACCGCTTCGACCCCGACTTCGCGCGCCGCACCATCCTGCGCAGCCACGGTACCGTGGTGTCCGCCAAGACCCTTACCCGCGCCAAGGTGCCGGGCAAGTACTTCGGCATCATGCGCTGCTTCCGGCCCGACGACGTGGACGCCTCGCACCTGGCCGACTTCTACCAGACCGAGGGCATCGTGCTCGGCGAGCACGTCAACCTGAAGACCCTGCTCGGGCTGCTCAAGCTGTTCGCCGAGGAGGTGGCCGGCGCGGCCAGTGCCGACGTGCGCTACGAGCCCGCCTACTTCCCGTTCACGGAACCGTCGGTGGAGGTGTTCATCCGCCATCCCACGGTGGGCTGGATCGAGCTCGGCGGGTCGGGGATCTTCCGGCCCGAGGTGACCCGCCCGCTCGGCGTCGACGTGCCGGTGCTGGCGTGGGGCCTGGGCATCGACCGCATGGCGATGATGTCGCTCGGCATCGACGACATCCGCGACCTGTTCTCGCCCGACCTGGACCAGGTGCGGCGCCGCGTGGCGCATTGAGCGGGGGCGAGCGAGAGACCCATGCCGACCGTTGACGTCCGTGAGGAATTGCTCGCCGAGTTGTTGAGCGCCGCGGTGCCGGGTGGCGCACCGAGCGGGGGGATCCATGCCGACCATTGACGTACGCGACGAACTGCTCGCCGAGCTGTTGGGCACCGCGGTGCCGGGTGGCGCACGGAGCGAGGGGATCGATGCCGACCATTGACGTTCGCGACGAGTTGCTCGCCGAGTTGTTGGGCGCCGCGGTGCCGGCGGACGACGAGTTGGAGCGCCTGCTGTCTACGGCAAAGGCGGAGGTGGAGGGCTACGATCCGGCTACCGGCGTGCGCCGGGTCGAACTCAAGGACACCAGCCGCCCCGACCTGTGGACCACCCCCGGGCTGGCCCGCCACCTGCGCTGCTACCGCGGCGGCGCGCTGCCCGACTACCCGTTCGTATCCACCGGCGCGGCGCCGCCCGCCACCGGCGAACGGGTGGTGGAAGTGGACCCGGCGCTGGCGAAGATCCGGCCCTGCATCGCCGCGTTCACGGCCGCCGGGCCGCCGGTCAGCGAGGCGCTGCTGCTGGAGTTGATCCAGTCGCAGGAGAAGCTGTCCGACAGCTACGGCCAGCGCCGCCGCGCCATCGCCATGGGCCTGTACCGCGCCGGCGCCATCGAGTGGCCGGTGCGCTACCGCGCCGCGCCGCCGGACACCACCCGCTTCGTGCCGCTCGGCTTGGAGCGCGAGTTGTCGCTGACCGAGATACTCGACCAGCACCCCAAGGGCAAGGAATACGGCCACATCGTGCGCGGGCAGCCGGCGTTCCCTTACCTGGAGGACGCCGCCGGCGCCACGCTGTCGTTCCCGCCGGTAATCAACAGCGCCGGCCTCGGCAGCGTGGTGGTGGGCGACGACCACTTTTTCGTCGAACTCACCGGCCCGCACCTGGACACCCTGCTCCTGGTGGCCTCGATCGCCGCCTGCGACCTGGCCGACGCCGGCTACACCATCGAGCCGGTGCTGGTCCGCTACCCCTACGACACCGCCCACGGCCGCGACGTGGTGACGCCGCGCTACTTCCAGGCCGAAACCCGCATCGAGCTGGCGGCCGCCGAACGCCTGCTCGGCGAGACGATCGCCCCCGAGGAGGGACGCCGCCTGGTGCAGCGCATGGGCAGCCGCGCGCGCGTTGAAGGATCCTCCGTGGTGGTGACCCCGCCGCCGTACCGCAACGACTTCATGCACCCCGTCGACGTGGTGGAGGAGATCGCGATCGGGCGCGGGCTCGGCACCTTCGAGCCGGAGTTGCCGGACGAGTTCACGCCCGGCCACCTGACCGAGCAGACCCGCTTCGGGCGTGCCGCACGCGACGTGCTGGTGGGGCTTGGCTACCAGGAGATGATCTTCAACTACCTGGGCGCGCGCCGCGACTACACCGAGCGCATGAACGCGCCGGACCGGGTGCTGGTGGAGGTGGCCAACCCGATGACCGAGAACTACGCCGTGGTGCGCGACTCGATCATCCCCTGCCTGCTGGCGGCCGAGATGAGCTCCCAGAACGCCGCCTACCCGCACCACATGTTCGAGGTCGGCAAGGTGGCGCTGCCCGACGCCGCCGACCCCACCGGCTCGCGCACCGTCGACGCCTGCACGCTGCTGGTGGCCGACCGCGCCGCCGGCTTCAACGACGTCAGCGCCCACCTCGCCGCGCTGCTGTTCTACCTCGGCGCCGAGCACCGCCTCATCGAGTTGGACGACCCCCGCTTCATCCCGGGCCGCGCCGCCCGCGTCGAGGCCGCCGCCCCTGCCGCCCCCGCCGCGGAACGCGGCCAGCGCACCTGGACCCCCATCGGCGTGCTCGGCGAACTGCACCCCGCCGTGCTGGAGCACTGGTCGATCGGCATGCCCTGCGCCGCCGTCGAACTCCACCTCGACCCCCTCCGCACCACCCTGCACCGCGTCTGAGCCTGGACAGGCGCCGGAGGGCTCGCTGGGGCTCGCTACCGCGGGTCCCCTTGAACGAGATATATCTCATGATATACTACTCTGAGAGAGGACTCCATGGGGAAGACGGCCAGCTATCGAGGTGTCGCCAAAGTGTTCTGGAGCGGGAGAAGTCAGGCGGTCCGGCTGCCGGCGGCGTGCCGGTTCGAGACCTCCGAGGTCGAGGTGATCAAGGAGGGGGACCAGGTGACTCTGCGTCCGCGCGGGAAAAACTGGCGCGCCTACTTCGACCGGGACACGCGGGGATCACTGCCGGCGAGGCAGCAGCCGGCGCTTGAAGAGCGGGACCAGATTCGTTGAGGTACATGCTCGATACGAACATCTGCATCTACGTCATCAACGAGCGTGATCACGGTGTCCTGGAAAGGTTCGAAGAACACTCCGCCCGGATATGCATCTCGTCAATCACGTACGCGGAGTTGTGCTACGGGGTCGTGAATTCGGCTCACATCGAGCGCAACACGCGGGAACTGGACGCGTTTCGGCTCGACCTCGAGATCCTGCCGTTCGGGGAGGAGGCGGGGATGCACTACGCGGAAATCCGGCGTGCCTTACGGCAGCGCGGCACCCCGATCGGCGCCAATGACCTCCTCCTGGCAGCCCATGCACGCAGCCTGGGTGCTACCCTGGTCACCAACAACCGCAACGAGTTCGACCGGGTGCCGGAACTGAACGTGGCGAACTGGGTATGAAGATCATGCCTGGACGGCGCGCTCGCCCGTTGCCGAATGCTTTGGAGACGTCATGCTGACCCGCATCGAAGTAGATGGCTTCAAGAACCTGGTCGATTTCGCGCTGGACTTTGGCCCCTACACCTGCGTCGCGGGGGTAAACGGCGTGGGCAAGTCGAACATCTTCGACGCGATTCGGTTTCTATCGCTCTTGACCGACCATACGATCAATCAAGCCGCCCTCCAGATTCGTAGTCCCGAGCAGGGCACCGGCGAGATCGGAGATCTGTTCTTCTTCGCAAATGGCGAGAGCCGGCGGAGAATCGCCATGGCGGCAGAGATGATCGTCGACAGGCCTGTCGTTGATGACTTCGGACGGCCGGGAGACGCGTCATCGACCTTCCTGCGCTACGAGGTTGCCTTTCGTCACGAGCCACCTTCTCGCTCGGCCGGACCACTTGGCGGTCTCGTCTTGGAACGCGAGGAGTTGCGGCATATACCATCGGGAGAGGCTGCGGAGAGGCTGCGATTCTCACACAACAAGCGACAGTTTCGAAACAGCGTGATCTACAACAAACGGCGCGGGTCCGGGTTTATCTCTACCCGGCCGGACAGGACCATCGTGATTCACCAGGATGGCGGCTCGTCTGGACAGGCACGTCCGGCTGCACCCGCCGAGCGCGCTCCGCGCACCATAGTGGGGACCGAGAACACCGCGGCGACGCCCACGATCCTGGCCGCGCGACGAGAGATGCAGCGCTGGCGTATCCTGGCGCTGGAGCCGTCGGCGATGCGACGGCCGGACAGATTCACGGACGAACCGGGCATCACGGCAGACGGTGGTCACATACCGGTTACGCTGCATCATCTGGATACGCAGGCATCCGCCTCGGATGGTGCCGATGAGGGCGACGAGGACATCATGAGCAGGATTGCGAGCCGGCTGTCGAGCCTTGTACCGGTGCAGGCGGTTCGCGCGGTAAGCGACGATGTGCGGCAGCTCTACGCGCTGGAGCTGGAAGAGCGTACCGGTGTGCGGTTACGGGCCAATTCGATTTCCGACGGCACGCTGAGGTTCCTGGCGCTGACGGCGATTGCCGAGGCGACCGACGCTACCGGCGTTTACTGCATGGAAGAGCCGGAGAACGGTATCCACCCCGAAAAGCTCGCGGCCATGAACCAGTTGCTGCACGACATCGCCGTCGATCTCGATGAGCGTGTCGATTCCGACAACCCGCTTCGCCAAGTGATCGTCGCTACCCACTCGCCGTACTTCGTGCAACTCCAGAGCCCGGAGGAGTTGGTGATCGCCAAGAACCCCGCCGTGAGAGCGTCGGCAGGGAAAGCGATATGGCCACTGAGGTGCTATCCGCTTGCCGGAACGTGGCGAGTTCCGAAGCAGCAAGAGGATACGCCTGTCGAGTTGGGGTTGGGCAAGTTGGAGCTGCAGTCCTATCTGCTACCGCCGGAGGATGCCCAACTCAGATTCCCGGACGAATTCTGGCCGGAACAGCGTCAGGAAAACGGTGACAGTTCGGTTCTTGCTGATCTGTGAGGGTTCGTCAGACGCAGCGCTCATCTTTCACATCCAGAGGCTGCTCATTCATTGCGGTGCCTCGGAGGCGGATGGGACCGCGTCATTTCGTGGTCGTTCCATCGGTGAGAAGATTCGGCTGGGGCTCCGGCAGTATGGCGCGGCGGATCTGCTGTTCATCCACCGTGACGCCGACAACGCGGGCGCGGATGCACGGTATACCGAGATCGAGAGAGGCGTATCCGACGCCGGCTATTTCGGAGACTGGGTCGGGATCGTTCCAGTGCGAATGATGGAGGCATGGCTCCTGGTTGACGAACCGGCTATCCGAAGAGTGGCCGGGCGCCCACGCGGCAGCGAACCGCTTGACCTGCCATCACCTGCCGATCTGGAGGGTCTTGCAGATCCGAAGCAGAGGTTGCGGGAGGTGCTGCTGAGCGCGGGAGGGCCGCGGGGCGTTCGGCGCAGAAAGAGATTTGTCGCAGGGTTCGGCGGGCTCCGCCGGCAGCTCACGGAGAATCTGCCGCTGGGCGGGCCCTTGGAGCAGGTGCCCGCATGGGTGCGATTCCGCGACGATGTTTTCGGGGTGGTGAGAACCCGACTGGGCGGTTGATGCTGCCGGCGTCGGAGCGGGGGTGCGGAGCGTCGTCTCCGTTGGCGGCGGTGGGCGGAGCGCGTATGATGGGCCATGGCAGAGAGAAGCGGCGACTGGTTCCGGCAGGCGCGGCGCGATCTCGACAGTGCCCGAGCACAGCGGGCGGCGGAGTTCTTCGAATGGGCGTGTTTCATTTCCCAGCAGGCGAGCGAGAAGGCGCTGAAGGCGGCGTTGCAGAAGCTCGGCGGCGAGGCCTGGGGCCACTCGATTGCCGACCTGCTCAGAACGCTGAAGGAACGGGTGGAAGTGCCCGCCCACCTGCACGGATCGGGCATCAACCTGGACCGTTTCTATATCCCCTCCCGCTATCCCAACGGCTGGGCGGCCGGCAGTCCAGCCGACTACTTCACCGATGAGGACGCGGGTGCCGCGATCGGTCATTCAGAGGCAATCCTTCGGTTCTGTGAAGGTGTTCTGGCTGGACCGCGACCTGCTGAAGAGCCGGATCAGGAGGGCGGCGAGGAACCTGACCCGCGACCATGAGGAGGTAGTCCGGGTGATCCTGTTCGGTTCGGTGGCTTCCGATCGTGCGCTTCCCTCCAGCGATGCGGACATCCTGGTCGTGGTGCGGGACACCGACCTGCCGTTCATCGACCGCGCCGGCCGGTACCGCGACTGCTTTTCCCGAATCGGTGTCGGGGTCGACCTGTTTGTGTATACCGAGCAGGAGTTAGCCGCTGGAACGATTCCCTTGGCCGCCACGGCGCTGAGAACAGGGATCGAACTCCATCCGGCTGACAAATCAAGACCGACTGACGCAGCGTGCCGGCGCGAATGGAAGCGACGCTAACTTGGCTCGACCTCACCGCGAGCGACCGCGACAAGATGCGGCGCGTGCTCGACCTGTTCAAGGAACGGGGAACGCTTGATGAGATGGGGCTCGGGAGCTTGCGTGACGCGCTCTCGGACGCCTTGTTTCCCGGAACCTCGTACCTGCAGACACGGTTGCGCTACATATTGTTCATCCCGTGGATCTACCGGCGACTCGAAGGTCGGCTACGCGATCGCTCCAACGTTGCCGAGGCGGCGCGGCAGAGGGAGATTGGGCTGGTCGGCGCTCTGGAGCGTTCTCCCGAGACAGACGGCATCATCGGCGTGGTCGCCCGCGCGGCACTGGTACGGTTGCCCAGTTCGGTGTATTGGAATGCCCTTACTACCTGGGGCATCTTTCAGCATCAGCAGAGTCAAGGTTGGTACCATTCGAACTTCGCGACGCTCGCTGGCGCTGAAAGCGTCGCCCGCGCCGACGACCCTGGAGTGGTGTGGAGTCATCAGCCGAATTGGCATCCGCGTCTGCCGGATGCGCCGGATTCGTTTCCCGGCGAGGCGTCGTTTGCATTAACTCGCGGGGAGGCGGATTTCCTGCGCGGCCGTTTCGAGGAAAGGTGCTCCGGGACCCTGCTTGCATGGCTGGCGCGCAACGGTTCGGATACGCCCGCGGACAGTGTCTGGGACGATCCCGACGCATTGCGCGCACCGAACGGTATTCGATGGACGGTCGAGCTGGCACGGAGGTTCTCACTGCACGTCGAAGGAATGCCGCTGCTCTACAACCTCCTCGTGGCCGAGCGCCGGAGTGACAAGCTTGGGTCGCAAGAAACCGAAACGATCGACAGATTCCGCGCGGAACTGGCCGAGTGGAGGGTGCGAGAATGCAACGAGCCCCCGTACGAACCGGACAACTTGTGGCAGCTCCTGCACCGCACAGGTGTACGGCTGCGTTCTCCGCAACGCCTGTTCGTGGAGCGCTGGGGCCAGCGGCTCGCCGAGTTGGGTTCCGGTGCCGTTGCCGCCGACGGCTTGTTGCGGTCGCTGATCTATAACCGGGAGCTGCAACTCAAGGGGGCGCGGGCACGACTGGCGAACGTCAACCGGTTGCTGGATTGGAAGCCGGGAGTCGGCGTGGGGCGCATGGACTTCCGCTGGGTGCGCGTCCGGCGGCTGCTGATCGACCTGCACCGGGGCATCGGGTCCGATGCTGTCGCCTGACGCGCGCGCGGTGGCCTTCGAGCTGATCCGTGCACCGGACGGGTACCGGCTCGACTTCGCCGTACTGACTACCTACACACTGGACCTGGAGGCGCTGCTGGTGCTTCCGCTATCGATCCTTGCCCACCAGGACGCAAGCATGGAGGAGTTGCTCGCCGATCCGGTCCAGCTTCATCAGGCTCTGCGCGATGCAGGCGACCGGGTACACGTCTTTGTCGACCACGCCGGCATCGGAGTTCCTCGTGCCGCCCGCGCGCTGTACGCGATGCTTGAACCGAGCGTGCATGGTGTGCGGGCACCAGGCCGCGGTTCATTCCACGCCAAAGTGTGGGTCGCCCGGTTCACGGTTTCCGGCGCTGCGCAGCAGGAGCGGCCGCCCCTGCTGCGGGTCGCGGTGTTGTCTCGCAACCTGACATTCGACCGATCCTGGGACATCGCGCTCGCCAGCGAGGCATCTCCCCGTGGGAAGAGGCGCTGTGCCGCAACCCGGCCGCTCGGTTCCTTTCTCGCCGCCTTGCCAGGGCTGACCGGCACACCGTTGGAGGAGCACATAGCGGCGCGGGTACGGGCGTTGGCCGAGGACACCGGGCGGACACGGTTCCCGGCGCCAGCCGGATTTGTGGATCCGGTCGAGTTCCACGTGCTGGGCCTGTCGTCGCGTCGCCGGTCGTGGCGGCCCAGAACACAGGGATATCGCACACTGGCCATCGCGCCGTTCGTGAACCGTAGCGGGATCGAGGCTGTCGTCTCGCTCGGCGGTTCTGAGCGGGTGCTCCTGAGCCGCGGTGAGGAACTCGACAAGCTGTCCGAGGACGCGCTCGACCGTTGGAGCGAGGTGCTGGTGCTGACAGACGCGGCACAAGACGAACCGGAGGACGGCCACGTGGGCGACCGTGAGCCGACCGGCGGCGGCGGCGCGGTCGCCGGCGGACTGCACGCCAAGATCGTCGCGGTAGAGCACGGTTGGGATGTCACCTGGTACGTCGGATCGGCGAATCTGACCGCGGCGGCGTTCGGCGGCAGCAACGTCGAGATGATGGCCTCCGTCACCGGACGGAAGGGACGGCGGAATGGTGTGACCGGTCATGGCATCGAGCGCTTCCTCGACGGCGACAGCGGGTTCCGCAAGCTATGCGAGCCCTATTGCCGCGGCGAGCAGGAGACAGAACCCGCCGAGGTTACCGCGGCACGCCGGCGCCTGGAGGACGCGCGCGACCATCTCGAGCAGTCCGAACTCCACGTCGTGTGCGAGAATGCCGGCGAGACTTGGTCGTTGACCCTTGACGGCCGCTTGGCGGTGCCGGAGGAGGTCGCCGTCGTGGCGTGGCCGATCTCCATCCCCGAAAGTGAAGCGCGCGCGCTCGCCCTGCCGTTGAACTGGACGTTGCCGGTCGCACGGCTGACCGCGTTCACGGCGTTCCGCCTTGCGATCCGGGTGCCCGGAGTGGACGACATCCGTATGGCGCTGCGGCTACCCGCCACGGGTATGCCGGCAGATCGGATGCATCACGTGCTCAAGAGCTATCCCACCGGCCCCTGGGCCGGCGCAGTCATGAAAGAAACAAGGGTGAGCTATAGTGTGGGCAGAGTTCTGGGTGGAGCGCGAAAGTAGGCCGGCGCGTCACTGGCGTTACGTTCTGCGAACCCGTTCAAGAGCTTGGCCCCGGGGCGGGTGGCGTAGTCATTGGTGAGGTTGTCAGCCGGCGCGGCCGGGTGGCGATCATCCCGTTCAGGAGAATACCTGCTACACACGCCTTGGCCGCACCACTCAGTCGTAGCGGAGGTTTCATGGCACGACGCAGACACAGACGCAAGGGCAAGGGCAGTCGCACAGCGCAACCAAAGGTGATGCACCCGGACGCTGCCGGCTTGGACATAGGCGCTACCGAGGTGTACGCGGCTGTGCGCCCGGAGCGCGACCCGGACCCGATCCGGAACTTTGCTACGTTCACCGCGGACCTGCACGCCTTGGCCGACTGGCTCAAGGAATGCGAGGTCACCACGGTGGCGATGGAGTCCACCGGTGTGTACTGGATTCCGGTGTATCAGATCCTGGAGGCACACGGCTTCGACGTGGTGCTGGTGAATGCGCGTCACGTGCACTCGGTACCCGGTCGGAAGTCCGACGTGGCCGACTGCGAGTGGTTGCGCTACCTGCACTCGGTGGGATTGCTGCGCGGCTCATTCCGCCCTGCCGACGAGGTGTGTGCACTGCGCTCGGTGCTGCGCCATCGCGACACCTTGATCAAGATGGCGTCGCGCAGCGTGTTGCACATGCAGAAGGCGTACAGCCAGATGAACGTGCATCTGCACCATGCCATCTCTGACCTGACGGGGACGACCGGTCTGGCCATTACGGACGCTATCCTGGCGGGTGAGCGGGATCCGGCGCGGTTGGCCGCTCTGGCCGACCGGCGGATCAAAGCCAGCCGCGAGACCTTGATCAAGGCGCTGCAGGGCGACTGGCGCGCCGAGCACCTGTTGGCGTTGCGGCACGCGCGAGCGACCTATGCCCACTACCAACAACTCATCACGGAGTGCGATCAGGAAATCGAAGCCGGCATCCGCGCGTTCGAAGCCAGCAGCGAGCCACCCGGCGCGGTGGGCGACGACCCACCGGATGAGGGAATCGATGCGGAGCCCGAGGCGCCAACCGAGTCACCGGCCAAGCGGTTCGACCTGCGCGGCCACCTTACGCACCTGTTCGGCACTGACCTGACGCTGATTCCCGGCATCGGCGAAAGTACGGCGCTGGTTCTGTTCACCGAACTCGGCCCGGAACTGTCCCGCTTTCCGACCGCACCGCAATTCGCCTCCTGGCTGCACCTGTGCCCCCACAACCAGATCACCGGCGGCAAGATCATCAGCTCGCACACCGGTCGGGGCACCAATCGGGCCGCCCAGGCGCTGCACTGGGCGACCCAGTCGTTGTACCGCAGCCCATCGGCCCTGGGCCAGCACTTCCGCCGCATGCGGGCGCGTCTGGGTACTCCCGAAGCGACCACTGCAGTCGCGCATAAACTGGCTCGGATCATCTACCATCTGATCA
Source organism: Spirochaetia bacterium (assembly GCA_965208575.1). Taxonomy (GTDB): domain Bacteria; phylum Spirochaetota; class Spirochaetia; order SZUA-6; family Bin103; genus Bin103. The sequence goes on from CBDBOV010000006.1 coordinate 1,495,982, forward strand.
CGCATCGCGTGGCCTACGATGACAGCATCCTCGCCGCCGAGGAGCGCCAGGACCGGCGCCGCTTTGAACGCCGGCTCCGAAGGCAGGCACACGCACTCGGTTATGAGCTTGTCCCGGAGGCCGCCTGATTGTTGTTTCTCAGGAGCTTGCTGGACAGCCCAGATAAGTTCCTCCGCTTCTTGCGGGCGCTGCTTGGCGGCCTGGATGGCATGGTCGAGTGGACGCGCGCCGGCGGCGAGAGCGGTGCGTGGGGTGCGGGCGTAAGCGCCGATACGTTGCTGGACGACTTGCTGCGCGCCGCATCGCGCGATCCCAGCCGCTTGCAACCGGTGCGCCGATTGATCGATGACCTCCGCAAGACGGAGGGCGGGCGCAGGATCATTCCCGACGACCTGCTGGCCGTCTGGAACGCCGTAAACGAAGCACTGGGGAAGGCGGGCGCTGCATGAACCCGCCCGATGTCGAGACGATCCTGAAACCGCTGAAGCCGTTTCAGCGCCGTACCGTCGAACACGCGTTTCACCGCTTATTCGTTGCGAAAGACAGTACTGCCCGATTTCTGGTGGCCGACGAGGTTGGCCTCGGCAAGACACTGGTGGCGCGCGGCGTAATCGCCCGAGCCGTTAAACACCTTTGGGATGACGTCGAACGCATCGACGTCGTTTACGTCTGCAGCAACAACAGTATCGCACGGGCCAATCTGCCGAAGCTTCAAGTAGGCGATGCCGGCCAACGATCGTTTGCCCTTGCCACCCGCCTCACGATGCTGGCGACACTGTTCGCTTCGCCCGATGGGCAGTCCGGTCTCGCCGGTAACAAGCTGAACTTCGTCAGTTTCACGCCGGGCACGTCGTTCAACATGGGGCGCTCCGCCGGTCAGGCGCAAGAACGACAAGTGCTGTTTCACCTTCTGCTGCCATGCTACCCCACCCGACGGACAGCACTCATGAATCTGCTGCAGGGACGGAAGGCCAGCAAGGATGACTGGCGTCAGCAATTGCAGAACGAGCCGTGTCCTATCGAGCCGACCATACGGGAGCGCTTTGAGGCGACGTTCCGAGAACAAGCGGATCTACATGGCGAACTGCGTTCGCTTTTCGAGATTTGGTTCTTTCGGCATCGGCAGTCGTGGCCGAATGAAGCCCAATGCCGCAGAGATCGGATCATATCACAACTGAGACGGATGCTGGCTGACGAGTGCGTCCGCGCCCTTGAGCCCGATCTGGTAATCGTCGATGAGTTCCAGCGCTTCAAGTCGTTGCTCGAATCCCGGGTAGAACGCCAGGATCCCGCCGCGGAACTCGCTCAGAAGCTGTTCGGTGCTCGGACGTCCGACGGACAAATGGTGCGGACGCTCCTCCTCTCCGCGACGCCGTACAAGCCCTACACCGCCGACGCCGAGATCGAGCAGGACGATCACTACGAGGACTTCCTGGACACCACCCGTTTCCTCCTGGCGGACAATGACGCCCGCGTCGCGCAGATCAAACGTCGGCTGTCCCGATTTGGCACGGCGCTGAAGCGAGCCACCATCGGCGGACAGGATCACGAAAATGGGGTTCAATGCGCCAAGCTTGGTGTGGAGGACTCGCTCCGGGCGATCATGGTCCGGACCGAGCGCGTTAGGGCCAGCACCGAGAGGGATGCCATGTTGGTCGAGCGCTGTCGCCCCGTCGTTCCCACGCCAGCAGACGTGCGCCAATACTTGGTTGCTGATCGCCTGTATCGCGCTGTGGGCGACCAGGATCCCATGCCTCTCTGGAAGTCGGCCTCGTATCTCGCTCACTTCACGCAGGGCTACCGTTTCAACGAACGGCTCGAAATGGCGCTCGATCAGTCGCCGGATCGAGTGGCCCAGGTACTGCGCCGATATGAAAGTGCCTTCCTCGACGCCGAGAAAGTCCGCGAGTGGGCGAAACTCGATCCGGGCGCCGCGAAGTTGCGTGACTTGGTGCGCGATCTGCTCGATTCGGGGCTGTGGCGCATGCTGTGGATGCCTCCCACGGTCCCGTACTGGCCGTTGGAGGGGCCGTTCAACGGGAAGCATGCTGCCACCAAACCCTGCTGTTCTCGGCGTGGAACGTGGTGCCCGATGTCGTGAGCGCCATTCTCAGCTACGAGGCGGAACGGCGGATGGTCGGCGGGAGGATCGCCTCGTACGAGAATCCTGCGGACCAGCAGAGGCCCTTGCTGCGGCTCACGCAGTCGACCTCCGGTGCGAGATCCCGACATCGTTTGCTTTTGCTGCTCATACCATGCCTACCGCTGGCTGATCGCGCACATCCCCTTGCAGGGCCAGACGGACTGGACCGGAGAGTTTGGGTGCGTGCCAGAGTAGAAGAGTTGTTGACAGACCCGACAATACCGGATCCCCAGGATGGAACCGTGGACGATCGGTGGGAATGGGCAGCGCCCCTACTGCTGGATGAGGAATTGCGCGAGTTTCTGCGCATCTGGAGGAATGACGACACTCTGCATCCGCATCGCGAGGTGTTCACGGCATACATCGACGATTTACTTGCCATCGAACCGAATGATCTAGGCCGTCGGCCGCCACACCTTGCAGACTTGCTGACGGAGGTCGCTCTCGGCTCTCCGGCAATCCTTGCGTCGCGCTGCCTGGCCGCGTCCGTTGGTGTCAGCGCCGGCTTGCGCCGCCGACTCGCAGTGAAAGTCTCCCTTGCGTTTTGGACCCTGTTCAATCAACCCGCTGTTGTCTGTCTGCTCCGTCAACTCGCCGTCGGCGCCGCAGGGGATAGCGATGAGTCCGTATACTGGCGGCTGGTGCTCCGTTATTGCCGGCATGGCAACCTGCAGGCCGTGCTGGACGAGCACTGGCACCTGCTGTGGGAGCAGTGCGCGTGGTCCGAGCGCGAGACGCCCGGCGAGATCGCGGAGTTGTGCGCGTGTGAACTGGTCAACGCTGTCCGTCCCATCCGGTCACGGGTTCACGCGCGCTTTTTCCGACTTCGCAATTGCTCACATCCCGTGCCAGAAGAAATTCGGTTTCGCACGATTTTCGCCCTGCGATTTGGCCACGGTCGCAATGAGGAAGCCGGCTATGTAAGCCAGGATGCAGTGCGGAGAGCTTTCAACAGCCCGTTCCGGCCGTTTGTTCTCGCCAGCACTTCCATTGGGCAAGAGGGACTCGACTTTCATCCTTGGTGTCACCGCGTGGTGCACTGGAATCTGCCCGGCAATCCCGTCGACCTGGAACAGCGGGAGGGCCGCGTACACCGCTACAAGGGGCACGCGGTGCGGCGCAACATCGCAGCCGTCTACGCCAGCGACGCGATGCGAACCTGGTGTCTTGGCGACGCTCTCTGGGAGTTGATTTTCGAGCGCGCCGAAGAAGAGGCCCGGACCAACGGCGAGAACGACCTCGTTCCTCTGTGGATCGCACCAGGCCCGCACCGTGTTGAGCGTCACGTGCCGATGCTTCCCTACACCAGCGATCACGACACGCTTGCGCGGCTGAAACGCCAGCTTGCGGCCTATCGGGTGGTATTCGGCCAGCCGCGCCAAGAGGAGCTGCTGACGCTGCTCGGCCACTCCAACTTCGACGCAGCGCAACTCCGCAGTTGGACGATCGACCTGTCGCCTCTGGCGAACCGCAGTTGACGACTCCGTCATGCGAGCCAGTGCGCGACCTGCGTGGCAGTCGGCGCGGCGACTGGGACCGCGCCGGGCAGCCGGCTGAACCACACTCAGCACGTAGAATAGCTAATCTGAGTTATTGATCTATCTTATGATAGGTAATTGACAGGCACTGTTGAATAGGTCAATGTCACGCAACGACATTGGGGCCATCTTCCGACATACGGCGCATTCGGCTGGGCATGGGACTTACGCAGGACCAATTCGCAGAGCGGCTTGGAGTAACCGTGCTCACGGTGCACCGCTGGGAAGCGGGCAAGTCACGGCCGCAGCGAATCGCGCGGGAGCGCCTGCGCGAGTTGGAGCAGGTGATGGCGAGGCAGGTTGCCAGCGAGCCGTCGGAGACGGGGGCGCCGCTTCCGCGCACAGCGGAGCAGCTCGACTTTGCCGGCAACCCCGATTCGGTGGCCGCGGTCGCGGAAGCGTGGCGGTTGGCCTACGGCCACCAGTTCAACCCGGCCTTCGCCAGCGAGACGGCGCGGATCGATGCCCTGCCGCATCAGCGCACAGCGGTGTATGAGCGGATGTTGCGGCAGGAGCCGTTGCGCTTCCTGCTGGCCGACGACGCCGGTGCCGGGAAGACGATAATGACCGGCCTCTACGTCCGCGAGATGCTGTCCCGTGGCCGTCTGCGGCGCGTGCTCATCGTCCCGCCGGCCGGCTTGGTTGGCAACTGGGAACGCGAATTGCGCACCCTGTTTCGCCTGCACTTCCGCATCGCCGTCGGTACCGAAAACCCGTTTCGAGGGCCACAGGCCGACTTGGTAATCGTGTCGCTGGACACCCTGACCGGCGAGCGGACGTTCGCCGCGCTGCGCGACGCCAGCGTCGCTCCCTACGACCTCGTGGTGTTCGACGAGGCGCACAAGCTGAGCGCCACCACCGAGAATCACCGCGTCCGCAAGCGTCGCCGCTACGAGTTGGCGGAAGCCCTCGCCTGCGGCCTTGCCGACGGCCGGTTCTCTGGCCTCGGCTGGGCGGCGCGCCACTTGCTGCTGCTGACCGCCACCCCGCACATGGGTAAGGACTCGCCCTATTACCATCTTTGGCGACTGCTCGACCCGCGGGTGTTTTCGACCGGCGAAGCGGTGCGCCGCTTTCCCCTCCAACGTCGGCATCGCCACTTCATCCGGCGCACGAAGGAAGAGATGGTCGACCTGAACGGTGGTCCGCTGTACCGGAAACGCACCTGCGCTACGTTCAGCTACGACTTGAGTAGCGGGCCGGAGGGGGAGCAGGCGCTCTACGACCTTACTACCGAATATCTGCGCCGCACATACGGGCGCGCTCTGAGCAACCGCCCCGCGGTCCAGCTCGCGATGAGCGTGTTCCAACGGCGGCTCGCCAGTTCGACCTGGGCGCTGCTGCGGTCGTTCGAACGCCGGATCGACAAACTCGAGCAGAGCGTTGCCGACCTTGAGTCAGGGAAGATCAGCGTGCGCGAGTTGCAGCGCCGCCAGCGCGGCCTCGATCGCGAGACTCGAGACGACTTCTTCGATACTCATAGTGCCGACGAAGATGCCCGCAGCGACGGACTCGGTGAGCGGAACGAGGACTATGAGGACGCCGTACTCGGAGCGATGACCGCGGTGTCCGTAGAGGAAATCCGGGAGGAGATCGACCAACTCCGCGCCCTGAGCGACCGCGCGCGGCGGCTACTCGACCGGGGCGACGAGTCCAAGTTCGAGAAACTGCGCGAGGTGCTGGAAGGCCCGCACTACGGCAGCGAGAAGTGGCTGATCTTCAGTGAGCACCGCGACACGGTCGACTACCTCATCCGACGTCTGGAGGGTCTTGGCTTTTCGGGCCGGATCGCTCAGATCCACGGCGCGATGACTTGGCCCGAACGCGAGCGGCAGGTGGCGCGCTTTCGCCGCCCGGACGGCGCGCGCTACCTGGTGGCCACTGACGCCGCCGGCGAGGGCATTAACCTGCAGTTCTGCCGGCTGATGGCGAACTACGACATACCGTGGAATCCGGCTCGACTGGAACAGCGCATGGGACGCATTCACCGCTACGGACAGCAACATGACGTGCGGATTGTCAACCTCCTCGCAGGCGACACTCGCGAGGGCCGGGTCCTGCGAATCCTGCTGGACAAGCTCGACGCGATCCGGCGGGAACTGGAATCTGACAAGGTGTTCGACGTCATCGGGCGGTTGTTCGACAACGTGCCGCTCCGGAAATACATGATTGAAGCGCTGACCGACGCGCGCGGGGTAGCCGGCAGGATCGAGAGAACACTCACCAGCGAGCGGGTGCGCGATATCGGCAACCAGGAGCGGTGCGTCTATGGTGCACCGGATGCGGCTGTCGGCGGCGCGAGCGCGCTCCGCGAGGAGTTGGATCGCGAGCGCTATCTCCGACTGTTGCCCGGCTACGTAAGGCGCTTTGTTGCACAGGCTGCCGGACTGCTCGACCTTGCGATCGACGGCGACCTCGACGGGTTCTTTTCTCTCGTTCCCCGCCGGCTGGGCGCGCTCGATTCCCTGCTGCCCGCTCTCGAGGGTTATTCGCCTGCGGCGCGCCGGCGACTGTGCGTGCGCCGCCCCGAAGCCGACGCTCCGTGCGTCTGGCTGCACCCGGGCGAGCCTATGTTCGACGCGCTGTCCGATCTGATCCGCAAGACTTTCGGCCGCGACGCCGATCGCGGTGCGATCTTCATCGACCCGAGGGCTGATGCACCTTACTTCTTCCACCTCGTCCTGGTGTCGGTGGAGCAAGAGTTCCAGGAGGAGGGCGGGCGTCAGATCCTCGAACGCCGCCTCTTGGGACTGCGCCACGGCGCGGATGGGTCGCTCGTCGAGTTTCCCGTTGAGCCGCTGCTCCTGCTGCGTGGCGCCCCCACCTTGCCACCCGGGGCGGTCCCTTTGGCTGCTCGCGGCGTGGTTATGAGGGCGGAAGCAGCGCGTTTCGCCGAGCGGGAGGTTCTTGAGCGCTTCGTAGAGGACCGTCGGTCGGCGGCGGTCTCCGAGCTACCCGAACGCCGCCGCAGTACAAGCGTCGGCTTCTCGCTTCGCGCCGCGGACTTGGCCGCACGCAGAGTGCAACTTGCTAACCGCCGCGCCGGAGTCGTGGACGATGACGGACTTGCCGAGATCAAGCGGGAACAGCGAGCCCTCTCCACCGAAAAGGAACGTGCCCTCGCGCGGCTTGATACCGCCGCCGAGCGGATTGTAGCCGGCGGCGTCCGTTTCCTGGCCCACGCCCTCGCGGTACCAGCCGGCGACTCGGAAGAGATCGAGCGCTACGATGAGAGGGTGGAGGAGATCGCCGTGCGCATCGCGATAGCGTGGGAGCGGGAGCGCGGCGGTCAGACAACGGACGTTTCGAAGCCAGAGCGCGCTCGGCTGGCGGGTCTGTCCGACTGGCCGGGCTTCGACGTAATCTCGCTGTACCCTGGAGGGGGAGTGCGAAACATAGAGGTCAAGGGACGCGCCGGAACGAGCGCGATTCAGATGGAGGCGAACGAATGGAAGCAAGCGTGCCACCTCGGCGAACGATACTGGCTCTACGTGGTCTTCGACTGCGCCACGCCGAGCCCGCGCCTGGTGCGGGTACGCGACCCGTTCGCCAAACTGCTCGCCGGAAGCCGAGAGTCGACCGCCTACACCATCAGCGCCAAGTCGTTGTTCGAAGCTGCGGAGCAAGCATGAGGTAGAGGCAATGGGAGTAACCCACGTCGATGCAACCATCGACAATCTCGCTGCGCTAGGGAGCGCACCGAAAGTACTGATGCCAATGACTCATGGCAGCAGAGGAGGCATGTGTTGCCGATAATTGATCTGTTCTCCAAACGCCAGAACAGAGCTCGCGGAAGAGTGCCCGATGTATACACATACGATGAGCTGCCTGATTCGCTCAGGGTACAGGTTGTCCATATCTGGCGTGATGTGCTCGGAGATGAGCGGGATTACGCGATTGATCCTGAAGTAACGGAGTGGTACAATTACATTGCTGGGAGCCTTTGCCGAGAGTACGGCGTCTTTCAGTTACCAAGCAAATCATACTCTCGTACTCGTTTCGAAGAGCTTGTCAATTTTCTGCTCCAAGAGTCAGGTGTGGAACGCGTCATTGATGTCATTGAGTTGTCTTTTCGGGTTATTTCGCATCGTCACCACGGAAATCAGGCGGCTCAAGGAGCTGTCAATGAGTTGAACGAGAGATTCAGGGAGCATGGTGTAGGGTATCAATTTGCAAACGACAAGGTCATTCGTGTAGACTCGGAATTTGTTCACTCCGCCGTAGTTAAGCCTGCACTCCAGCTACTTCGTCAGAAGCGCTATGCTGGCGCACAGGAAGAGTTCATGAGTGCGCACCGGCACTACCGGAAGGGAGACACTAAGGAGGCGCTGAATGAGTGCTTGAAGGCGCTCGAAAGCGTGATGAAAGCAGTTTGCGATATGAATGGATGGCGCTACCCCAGCGGCGCTTCTGCAAAGATACTCATCGACGTATGTTTCAAGAACGGATTGATATCGCCGTTTTGGCAGAGCCACTATTCGTCGCTCCGAGGCCTCCTTGAGAGTAGTGTACCGACGATGAGAAACAAGCTGAGCGGTCATGGTCAAGGGGTGAAACCGGTGGCGGTGCCGACCCACATTGCTGCTTATGCACTGCATATGACGGCATCGACCATCGTGTTTCTGGCTGAGGCGGAGTCACAGTTACAGTGATTCATCTAAGCCGCCCGTGTGTCGGTGGAGGCTCGGCAGCGCTGTTGTTTGGACGAACGTGGGCATGTCTGCAAGCCGTCTGATCGAGGCTGGGTTTCCGGTACGGCAGGTGTCGCTGGATTCGGTGCACGAGAAGAACGTGCGGCATGGTCACCTGTCGACGCTGCACATCTGGCCGGCGCGGCGTCCGTTGGCGGCGAGCCGAGCGGCGTTGCTGGCCACGCTGTTGCCCGATCCGGATAGGCGGGAGGCGCGTCTTGCCTTGCTGGAACGGATGGCGGGGCACGTGGTGAGCGTGCCGAGCGCTGCCGGTGATCGGATGCGGGAAGAGACGCGCGGCGGCATCTTGCACTGGGGTCGCGACGACGAGGGTGAGCTTACGCGGTTACGTAGCGAGGTCAGGCAGGCGTTCGGTGGACGGACGCCGCGGGTGCTCGATCCGTTTGCCGGCGGCGGCGCGATCCCGCTGGAGGCGATGCGACTCGGCTGCGAGGCGGTGGCGGCAGACCTCAACCCGGTGGCGTGGTTCATCCTCCGTTGCACCCTGCACTATCCGCGGTTGCTGGCTGGCGATACGCGGCCGCTGCCGGCGTTCGCCCTGGAGGAGCGGGAGTTCCTCGAAGCATTTCTGAAGGCACAGGGTGTGACGAGTGCCGTCACGCTCCGCGAGGAGTTGGCCCGGCATGGACACGGTGACGGCGAGGCGGTGCAGGTGGCGCCGCTCCCCCTGGAGGTGGCGCCGGTCGAGCGCGCGGACTTCGCGTGGCATCTGCGGGCGTGGGGGCGACGGGTGCTGGCCGCGGCGAGGGCCGGACTGGCGGCGCGCTACCCGACGTACGCAGAGTTCGAGCCGGTGCGCCGCAAGGGTCGGGGCCGCACCGCACCGCGGATCGTGGTGCGCTTCCGGCCGCGGCCGCCGACGCTGCTCCAACCCGACACGGAGGGTCGGGTATCGGTGGCGGCACTCAACGCGGAGTTCGATTCGCTCTATCTGGAAGAGGAGGCGAACCCGCGCTGGGTAGCAAAGCCGGCAGTGGCGTACCTGTGGGCACGGACGGTCCGGTGCGGAGACTGCCGGGTGGAGATTCCACTGCTCAAGACGTGCTGGCTGTGCAGGAAAAAGAAAAAACGAGTGCTGCTTACGCTGGTACCCCGGGAGGACGGAGGGGGCGTCGACCTCGGTATCGAGCAGGACGTCCCCGAAGGCGCAGGAAGCGCGGCGCAGAAGCGCGAGCACGACCGCAAGCTCGGTGCGGGTACCATGAGTGCGAGCGGTGCCACCTGTGCGTGCTGCGGCGCGATTGCAACGACAAGGGACATTCGCACGGAGGGCCGCGCCGGACGACTCGGCGTGCGCATGACCGCCGTTATCGTCGAGGGGCAGCAGGGCAAGGAGTACCGCCTGCCGACCGAGGTAGAGATACAAGCCGCACAGGTGACAGACGACGAACTCGGGAGGCTGTATGAGGAGATTCCGTTCGGACTCCCGGAGGAGCCGATCAGTCCAGATCGGCCATCGCCCAACTCGCGCGGCGCATCAGGTCTGCCGCGCTACGGATTCGACACCTGGAGGCAGGTGTTCACGAATCGACAGTTGCTGACCCTTGGTACGTTGATTCGAGAGATTCGGGGCAGCCTCGACCACATGGACGCATACCCGGAGGTGTGGCGTGAAGCGCTGACGGCGTATCTCGCGCCGACGATCAGCCGGCTGGCCGATCGCGGCAGCGCTCTGGCGACTTGGACTAACGGCCCGGAGCAAGTCAGGAACGCCTTTGCCCGCTTTGCGCTGCCTATGGTATGGGACTTCGCCGAGTCTTGTCCCTTGGCAGACACCACCGGGGGCTTCATTCAAGCCGTGGAGTGGATCGCCCGCGTCTTCGAGCATACGGCAGCGGCCACCGCCGGCGCTCCCAGCGCGTGCGTCGGACAGGCGTCGGCCACTGCGCCCCGCTCCGGCCAATTCGACGTGATCTGCACCGATCCGCCCTACTACGACGCCATTCCCTATTCCGATCTGATGGACTTCTTCCACGTCTGGTTACGGCGCACGCTGCACGGGTTGGCACCCGAGACCGACGCAGCGTTCTCGGAACCACTCGGCCCGAAGTGGGATGCTGACAGGAACGACGGCGAGTTGGTCGATCAGCCGAGCCGGTTCGACGCCAACGGCGCAAAGTCCAGAAGGGTCTATGAAGACGGCATGCTGCGTGCGTTTCGCAATTGCGGCAGCGCGTTGCGGGATGACGGCCGAATGGTGGTGGTGTTCGCCAACAAGCAGCCCGAGGCGTGGGAGACTCTGGTGTCGGCGCTGATTCAGGCTGGGTTCGTAGTCGCTGCCTCGTGGCCGATTCAGACCGAGCGGGCAAGTAGGGTGGCCGGCGGCGCGAGACTCTCCGCCTCCATCTGGCTGGTTTGCCGGAAGCGTCCAGTGGCGGCGCGGCACGGCTGGGACGGGAAGGTACTGGCCGAGATGCGGGAGAACGTGAGCGAGCGACTCCGCGACTTCTGGGACGCCGGGATCCGTGGGCCCGACTTCGTTTGGGCCGCGACCGGTCCGGCATTGGAAGCGTTCAGCCGCCATCCGGTGGTTCGCAAAGCGGACCACGAGGGCGGGCGCCTGACCGTCGCCGAGTTTCTGCGCCACGTGCGGCGCATGGTCGTTGGCTTCGTAGTGAGTCGCCTGCTACAGCGCGCCGGCGCAACGACCGGCGAGCTGGACGACCCGACGACCTACTACCTGCTGCACCGTAACGACTTTGGCCTTGGCGGGGCACCCGCGGGGGCTTGCATCCTCTACGCGCTGTCGTGCAACCTGTCAGACGCCGACCTCGCCGGCCGCCTCGATCTGCTGGTGCGCGGGAGGCGCGCACCAAGCGCGGAGGATGACGATGCCGAGGAAGACGGCTCAACGTCGGGCGGCGAAGTGCGGCTCAAGCCGTGGCACCAGCGGCGTACGCGCGCCCTTGGAGAACCTGACGCGGACGGAGCTGCGGCACCGCTCATCGATCGTGTTCACAAACTGATGCAGCTCTGGAAGACCGGCAAGCGGAGCCGCGTGGACAGCTACATCGAGGGACAGGGGCTCTGGCACCATGAACTGTTCGCGCGTGTCGTGCAGGCACTGATCGAACTGGCCGACGGCGGCTCGGACGAGCGCGCCACCATCGAGTCGATTCAGAATCACGTGCGTACCCACGGCGGCACCCGGACGCCGCGACAGATGAACTTGGCAATGGATGGGGAGTGACGATCCGAGGGATGAGTGTTTCGCTACGGGACATCCTGATCGCGTTTACGTGATAAGGTAGGGACCGCCATGATTCGTCGTATCCAGTCTGTCGGCTATCGCTGTTTGCGCTACGCGGACGTGTGCCTGGACCGCTTTCACGTACTGGTCGGTCCTAACGCGAGTGGCAAGAGTACCCTGTTCGATGTCGTCGCGTTCCTGGCCGACCTCGTCGGGGATGGACTCGATGCCGCCATAGAACGCCGCACGCGCAACTTTCGGGACTTGCTATGGGGCAGGCCCAATCAAGAGTGGGGGTTCGAATTGGCGGTGGAGTTCGATTTGCCGCAGGAAGTGAGGGAGAGCCTTCCTCCTTCTTATGGCTTTCGGGTATTTCGTTACGAGGTCGCGATCAGTGAAGGCGAGCAGGGAGTGTTCATCGATTTGGAACGCGGCATTCTAATGCCTGACCGAGAGTTGCAAGCTCACGCGAGGTCTTCGTTTCCAGATCCGCCCACAGATCGTGATACCATTTTGACCGGACGACCCCGTGGAATTCGCACGGTACTGAGCAAGCACAGGGATAGGGACCGCTTCAACATCGAAGTAGCGGAGCGATCGGGAACGGCGTGGGCTACGAGCGTGTCATTTGGCGATCGTCGTTCTACGTTGGGCAACCTGCCGGAGTCATCGCAACAGTTCCCAGCCGCTACCCACGTGAAACAGATTCTAGATGGACGGATCAAGTCGCTGTTTCTGGACAGCGCCAAGATGCGGCAGGCAAGTCCCCCGGAGTTGCGTCGTGCCGGCTTCTCGCATGACGGCTCCAATCTCCCCTGGGTGATTGCGCGGCTCCAGAACGATCACAGGAGTGATTACGGCGAGTGGCTGACACACCTGCAGACGATCCTAACCGACTTGGATGACATTAGAGTCGTCGTACGCCCAGATGACCGACATGCATATCTCATGCTCTTGTACAAGACCGGTGTACAGGTGCCGTCATGGATGACGTCGGATGGGACTTTGCGGTTCCTGGCGCTTACTCTCCTTGCCTATCTCCCGAGAAGGGATGAAGTGTACCTGTTGGAGGAACCGGAGAACGGAGTACATCCGCTGGCACTCGATGCGGTCTACGACTCGCTTGCTTCAGTACACGCTTCGCAAGTACTGGTGGCGACCCACTCCCCCACATTCCTGAGACTGGCTGACCCGGAAGAGGTGCTTTGTTTTGCCAAGGACGACGAAGGCGCGACGGATATCATTCGAGGGGCCGACCATCCTCATCTGAGGAAGTGGCACGGCGCCGCCGACATGAATCTGCTGTTCGCGACCGGAGTAATCGGATGAGCGACAAGCCCCGCCCCATGGATCTCATGGTGCTGGTTGCGGATCTCGATATCGAACAAGCCGTGAGAGGCCTTCTTTCGCGGCCACACCACATCAAGGTCAAGACCCTGACCTTCGAAGTGAGACGGCACCCGAACCGGGACGCCGGATGCAGAACCCAAGCTGCTGCCTATCTGCGGCCGTTCTTCGCGCGCTATCGGCGCGCCCTGGTCGTATTCGATCTTCATGGATCGGGAAGCAAGTCATCACGAGAGGACACGCAACATGCCGTTGAACATCAACTCAGAACGAACGGGTGGGGGGAACGTTCGAAGGCAATCGTAATTGAACCGGAACTGGAAGCGTGGGTCTGGACTCGCTCGCCCTACGTGTCTCGTGCGATGGGGTGGGAATCGCGCTACGACCAGCTTCGCGCGTGGTTAGAGGCCGAGGGACTCTGGCCGTCCGATCTCCCGAAACCACCCGATCCGAAACGGGCGATGCAACGAGCGATGGCTCAGGCGGGGTTGCGAAAGCGCGTGAGGCGTTCAGCAGCCAAGTTCCATGACCTCGGGCGCGGATTGGATACGGAGCGCTGCAAAGACCCTGCGTTCGGCGAGATGCGAGCGACTCTTCAAGCTTGGTTCCCGGCGGCGCAGCGATGAAGAAGCGATTCAAGCCCTGGCACCAGGTGGTGCGTCTGAAGGAGGAGTTGCGCAGCGGGGAGCTCGCGCTCGCCGAGTTTGCCGCTGACCTGCACGAGGTCACTCAGGCGCAGGGCCGGCGTCCGATCTACGAAGACCCGAGTCAGTTCTTCGCGCTCACCTATCCGACCCACGCGCTGCGCGAGTTGGTGAAGGATGTGGCCGGACGGCTGGCCGGGGACAGCGACAAGGCGGTACGACAGCTAGAGCTGACCTACGGGGGCGGCAAGACCCATACGCTGATCACGCTCTATCACCTGTTTCGCGATCCGGCGGCCCTGCCCGACCTGCCAGCGGTGCGGGATTTCCGGGAGCACGTGGCCGCCGAATTGCCGCGAGCGTTGCCGGTGGCGCTCTGTTTCGACAAGATCGACGTTGAGCGGGGTCTTGACGGCGTACGAGCGCCCGACGGCGAGACCCGTACGCTGCGCCATCCGTGGAGCGTGCTGGCGTTCCAGCTCGCAGGTGCCGCCGGACTGCGCGCAATTCACTCCTCCGGCCGCGACGAGGAACGCGAGACGCCGCCGGCCGAGCCGCTCCTGGTGGAGTTGATCGAACAACCGCAACGAGACGGCCATGCGACCTTGATCCTGGTGGACGAGGTGCTCATGTACGCCCGCGAGAAGGCGGGGCTCGATCTGGTGTGGCAGGACCGGATCACCGATTTCTTTCAGTACCTGACCCAGGCCGTGACCAAAGTGGACCGGGCGGCGATCGTCGCATCGCTCCTGGCCACCGACCCCAACAAGCAGCGGGGAAAGCTGGGCCAGTTGTTGATCACCGGGCTGTTCGACGTATTCCGCCGACAGCGAGAGGAAGGGGTCCAGCCGGTCCGCAAAGAGGACGTCACGGAAGTGTTGTGTCGTCGTTTCTTCGAACCGGATGGGATCCGCGATCGTAGTGCATTCCGTTCTCATGTCATCGGCGCGGTGCGGGGACTGGCCAAACTGGACGACGCAATCGCACGGGAGGGGGCGGCCGCTGAGCAGCGGTTCTGTGACAGCTTCCCGTTTCACCCCGAGCTCACTGACGTGTTCTACAGTCGGTGGACCCAGCTCGCGGGGTTCCAGCGTACACGTGGTATTCTGAGGACGCTCGCAACGGCACTGCGCGAGGCCGAGAAGTGGGACGTGAGCCCACTAATCGGTCCGGCGGCTTTGCTGGCCGCACCCGGGGCACCGCAGGTCTCTGAAGCGGTGCGCGAACTTGCAGGCGTCGCGAGCGCGGAGGGCGCCGGCGCCGAAAGCAGCCGCACTGACTGGGCGCCGTTGCTGGAGGCCGAACTCGCCCGTGCGCGGCGGATCCAGGACGAGCTGCCGTCGCTACGCGACGGACGCGAGGCCGAACAGGCGGTGATCGCCGTGTTTCTGCACTCGCAGCCAATCGGTCACAAGGCGTATACGCCGGAACTCGTGCGGCTCACGGGAAGTTGCGCGCCGGACGCTATCGAGCTCGAAAAAGGACTGCGTCGCTGGCGGGAAATCTCGTGGTTCCTGGACGACGCCGACGCCGGGGTCGACGACGACACGTTGGCGCGGTCGTTGCCGCCCTCGTGGCGGTTGGGCAACCGTCCCAATCTGCGCCAGATGCACGACGAAGCGTGCGCTCAGCGGGTCAGCGCTGACGCGGTCGAAGCGCGTCTGGAAGAGGCGGTGCGCAGGACGAAGTCCCTGGTCGAAGGCGCCTCGGCCGTAGGGGTGAACGTACACCTGTTGCCCGCGGCACCACGCGACGTGCGCGATGACGGCAGTTTCCGGTACGCGGTCCTCGGACCCGACGCGGTGTCGGAATCGGGGAAGCCGAGCCCGGTAACGAAACGTTTTCTCGACGAGACTACCGGACCCGATCGGCCGCGCGTGCACCGCAACGCCGTGGTGCTGGCGGTCGCCTCACGCGACGGGCTGGAAGCGGGGCGCGCGGCCGTGCGGGCGCTGCTTGGCTGGGAGGAGGTGCACGCCCAACTGGCAGGCCACGAAGTGGATGCCGTGCAGGCCGAGCGCCTCCGGCGCCGGCTCCAGGAGGCGCGCGGCCGCGTTCCGGAGACGGTGCGCCAAGCTTACGCAGTGGTGGTGACAGTGAACGAGCGCAACGCCGTTCACGCCTTCAAGTTGGCCGCGAGCAGCAGGCCGCTCTTCACCGAGATCAAGAACGACGACCGTTCGCGCATCAAGGAGACGCCGGTGGACGCGGCGGCGCTGCTGCCCGACGGTCCCTACGAGTTGTGGCGCGAGGGCGAAGATGCCCGGTTGGTAAAGGATCTGGCCGGGGCGTTCGCCCGTCACCCGCGGCTGCCGAAGGTGCTGACGCCGAAGGTGCTGCTCGGTACGGTGCTGCAGGGCGTGCGGCGCGGTCTGCTCGTCGCGCGGCTCGCTCGCCCCGATGGCAGTGTCCGCACTTGGTGGCGCGAGCCGGTCGATGCGGCGGTGCGCGACGACCCGCAACTTGAGGTGGCTTTGCCCGAAACGGCGGAGTTGAGCACCTTGTCGGACACCCTGCTGGAACCCGGCGTGCTCCCGGATCTGTGGGGAGGAGCGGAAGACGCACCGACGGTGACGCTACGTGAAGTGATGGAGTACTTCGGTGGCGGACGTGTGGTCCACATTCCGAGAGAAGGGTACGACGAGCCGTACACGATTCCGGGCTGCTCCGATAAGCAGGTGCGTGACGCCGTGGCGCGGGCGGTGGTGCAGGGTACCGTGTGGCTGACCAACGGTCCCGCCTCCGTGTGGAAGGAGCCGCTCCCCTACGGTGTCCTCGATGCGAACGCCGTGCTGCATCCTGCGCCGGAGCCAATAGCGCCGCAGGAGCTCGTGGAAGCAGCGCTGCCCGGTGCGTGGAAGGAAGGCAAGACAAACGGCATCGCTCTGGCGCAGGCGCTGTCGCGGACTCGGGGTATCGCACTGCCCTGGGGCCTCGTCCGCGACGCCATCGCCGCATCGGCGGCAAGCCGTTGGCTTCGGCTGGCAACCGGCAGCAGCAGGGTGAACTGCTCCTTCGAAGAGGCCGGAGGCTTGGTTATGGAACGTCCCGCAGACGATTCGCAGCGGTACACCGCAACCGGTACTCCCTCACCGCGCCCTTGGGCGCGCAACGCAATAACACCCTCCAACCGCGGCGCAGTGCTTGACGGCGTGCAAATCCAGGACCTCGCCGACCAGATTCCGCAACTGCTGGCGGCGAGCGCTGGCGCCGACTTGAGCTTTCGCGTCCAGGTCGAACTCGCCGGTGAATTATCGCGCGAAGACCGCGCCACCGTGGACGCACTGCTGGCCGAGGTGTCCGAAGATCTCAAATCGGCGTTTGCACCACCCGACGGAGATAGTTGCTAACCGGGTGGCTCCTGTTTCGTACGTGTTTCGAGGGGGCAACGGCAGATGCCCAAAGCCTTTCCGGGTTGTCCGGGCAATTCGCGCGCCACCGCTCGTCGCAACAAGCATACGGTGTCAGCAGCGGTCCGTGGAGAAATTCGTACGTGCGTAGTGCCGGACGATTCAGGCACCGGTGCACGTGTACGCAGGCTCGTCCGCGGAATGGGACTGCTCACAGACGCGGTCCACGCTTCGTACCGGTCCCATAGACAGCACCAGAGTCGTCAAACGCTACGGCGATACAATCTTTCCTTCTGGCGCTCCAGCTTCTGCATCTTCCGGCGCAAGCTGTCCAATCTGTCGATCTGTTCACGTACGCAGTCAGGTTCCGGGAGACCTCTGGTGCGCGGTTTCGCAAGAGTCTGGTCATGTCGCACGTCGGAAAACTCCGAAAGGGACTCGCCAAGCTGTTGGAGGGTTCTCGCCACCCGTCGCAGCTCGCGGCTGACGTCGTCAATCTCCAACCTCACTTCCTCAATCCGGTAGAGAACGTCCATCTTTTTCCGTCTATTGTCGTCCTTGTTCATACTCAGTCCTCCTCGTGACGAGCTGCGTCGCTGGCCGCGAGAAACGCGTAACAGGATGCCTACGCAAGTCGGGCGACACCATTGTAATGGCTAACCTTCTCTTCTGTAGCCTGTTCGCCTGACGTTTGGTGAGCATAAATAGCCTTCTTGAGTTCCTCAAGAACCCTGTCGCAAAACGCCTGCCGACCGTCCGGCGGAAGTTGCAGCGCTACCTGTCTGATACTCCCGTGCACCCATTCACGGAAAGCAGAACCGGCGTCCTCCGACAGAGACCATGCATCGGTTAGTCCCGCTACTACATGGGGCGGTATCGGTTCTTCAATGTCGTGTGACTCTGCCTCGTGGCGCACACTCTGCAGGGCGGCGAGTGCAACCACCAGGGAGTCGCCAGGTAACACCTCCGGATCTTCGGTCCGCCACCTATTGCGAGACAAGGCAGCCAGAAAGCGAACCCTGTTGACAAACCGCTTGAATTGGCGCGGCGAATCTGTCCTAGCCCGCACAACCGGATGCCATATTTCCAATGCCCGCTTGAACTCGGGTGAGTCTTGTGAGTGGTCTTCTTCACGTCGCGAAAGGTACTCTCGAGTGACGAACAAATGAACAGTGATAGCGATTAGCGTTATCAGCCATGTCGCAAGTGGTACCCTCGTTGAGCGAGGGTGCTGGAATGCCGTAGGACCAGGAAAGTCATTGTCTCTCTCAGTGACTCGGACACTAGGAGCTCTACTATCGTGGAAACGCGATTCCCCGCTCTCCACTAAGTGCTCGATAATCGCAGCGCCGTCACCGGCATCCACGTCGTTGGTCGCAGAAACGGTTACCGATTGTGCAACACTCCAGGTCTCGGGTGTGAACGTGAGCGCCGTGCCGGCCGCTACCGTGAGATCCAGATCTCCTTCGCGTCGCGCCGCCTTGATCACGACGGAAAGCGACGGTTGCTCCGTCAGAACCACGGTGTATTCTTCTGATGAGCCCTCACGAACTTCCAACTCTGTTGGAGAAATCTCGACCAAGGGACTCTGGGGAGGCGGCGAAGGAACCGTCGTTACCGACTCGGACGCAGTCTCGTCGATGGGTGCGGGTGACGGCAAGATCCGTCCAAAGACGAACAACAACGCTGCCGGCAATCCAACGATAACTATGACAAACGTGATGAACTGCGTGATCTTATTAAGTCGTCCGGGCTCCCTTCCAGTCTTCGCCGGACCTGAAGCTCTAGGGCGCAATCTCCGTATGAACGTCG
Source organism: Spirochaetia bacterium (assembly GCA_965208575.1). GTDB lineage: Bacteria > Spirochaetota > Spirochaetia > SZUA-6 > Bin103 > Bin103. Next base: position 1,514,718 of record CBDBOV010000006.1, read on the forward strand.
CCATGTCGCGTTCGGATACCCTTGGGATCTTTACTTCAAGGTTGATGATCTTTTCGAGATACTGTCGAGCGTAATCGGCCCGTTTCAGACGCTCGGTGTCGTCGTTGCTACTGGACTTGCTTTCCTCATCAGAGTATACGACAGACACCTCCTGGGCGATGTCCTTGAATCGTAGACCCACACACCGTGTGACGTGTTCGCGTGCGATCCCGAAGACTACGTAACACTGTGCCGCGTCAGCAAGGAAGTTGATTGCTTCAAGTGTGTCTACGACTTGCTCCGGACGGCAGCGATCCAAATCGTCGATAGTAATTACCAAGTGTTGCGGATTCATAGCTTCAACTACTTCCTGCAGTGCTTCCCGAAACTTGTGACGGAATCCGAGCTGGTTGCCGAATCTCTTTGGGCGCACAATTCTCGCCGTAGCTGCCAGCAGGTCGCCGGGATTTACTCGTTTTAGATCCGGCACAAGCACCTTCCATGCGGTGTAAGGAAGTGGTATTAGAGACAAAAAGACGGTCACGATGACGCCAGTATTGCCATCGCTAGAGTTCATACCTTCCAATGTTGGCAGTAACTCGATTGTCGTGATCAACCAATCGGGAAAGACCAATGTGCCAACACAGATTACAAGCAGAATGAGGAGGAGTGTCGTCCAAAACAGGTGACGAGACAGCCTTTGGCCGGCTAGTCTCGCATAGAATCGAAAGCCGGAACGAGTGAACAGGGGGGGGAGCGCTTGCTCGCAGATGGACTGCATCAGGGACGCGAACATGTGACGTTCTTTTTGGTGATGCCACGCATTGAACCACACAGCGTTGTGGTTCCGCGATTTTAGATTCTCATGAACGAGATTCATGAGGGAACTCTTGCCTTGACCCCAATCGCCCGTGATGGCTACGGTCAGGGGTGGTTCGGAAGCCGGGTTGTGCAGGACGTCAGCTAGTGCCTTGGCGATGGGCTCCCGTTGGAGCGTATCTTCTCCTGTTCTGATCGGGCGGTCGGATACGAATTGATCTGCGACGTTCGACGCTGGCGGCGGGTCGGGCAACCGTCGACGAGCGGGCAGAGCCGCAAGGATGCCTACGGTGAACATGATCCAGGTCCATGGCGCCGGGAGCTTGCGGTAGTCTGTCAGAGTCGAAGACCATGTCGCACCACCGTCGCCCGTATTGAGGATTGCACCGTCATGACCCACAGTCCAACCCAAGACAGAGTCGCCCGCGACCGCGACCGCGACAGAGGTGAATGACGCCGACTCCAGCTCGCTCGGAAGACCGGCATTACTCGGAGTCCAGGTGTCGCCGTCGGTTGTCCTGAGGATGGTGCCATTACTGCCGACGGCCAATCCTGTGGTACCGTTTCTCGTAAACGCGACAGATCTGAGGTCCGCGGCGGTGTCGGTCGAGCGGCGCTCCCACGTCTGACCACCGTCGGCCGTCTTGAGGATCGTGCCGCGGCGCCCGACAACCCAGCCAGTGGCGCCATCCGCACTGAATGTCACCCACTCAAGCCACGCGGTCGTACCGCTGTCGAGCCGCTCCCATGTCTGTCCTCCGTCCGTGATCTTGACTATCCCCGCGGACGGCCCAACGGCCCAAGCCGTTGCGCCGTCGACGCTGGACGTAACCGATTCGGTATTTGGGGAACGTCTGGGAAACTGGGTCCAGGTGTCGCCGCCGTCGGTGCTCCTGACCACAGTGTTGTTCCACCCCACCGCCCAACCGGTGGTGTCGTCAGCGGCGAACGTCACGGAGGTTAAGAATCCAATGTCGATGTCGAATCCGGCGTCGCGGGGCATCCATGAAGCACCGCCGTTGTCCGTCTTGAGAATGGTCCCATTCTCTCCCACCGCCCAACCGGTTTCACCATCGTTTGAGGATGTCACCGATAGAAGGTCATTCGAGGTGATGTCGCCTCTCCAACTGTCTTCCGAAGTGATGTCCTCCGAAGTGCTGATGTGGCGTGGCTTCCAGGTTGCACCACCGTTGCTCGTCCCAAGAATCGTGCCGTTCCGGCCTACGATCCACCCTGTTGTGCCGCCGTCGGTGAATGTTACCGACTCGAAGTCATCGGAGGCTCCGCGGGCGCGGGGGAACCAGGTTTCGCCGCCATCCTTGGTCTTGAGAATCGTGCCGTTCCGGCCCACGATCCACCCAGTCCTGCCATCGCGCCTGAACGTCACTGATTCCAAATCCACCGACGTACCGCTGCGCTTCCTCTCCCAACTCTCGCCAGCGTCGACCGTCTTGAGGATATCACCGTCGATCCCCACGGCCCACCCCGTGAGGCCGTCGCCTGCGAAGGTGACTGAGTTGAGAATCAAAGGCTCGGGGAAAATACGTCGCTCCCACGTATCGCCGCCGTCAACCGTCTTGAGAATGGTCACGGGCTGGGCGCCGTCGATCGGAATGTTCGGGAACGGACCGACCGCCCAGCCGGTCCGACCGTCGGCAGAGAACGTCACCGATTCAAGGCGTTCGGATGTTGGGCTAGCGCGCGGCGCCCAGCTCTCGCCACGATCTACCGACTTGAGGATGGTGCCGTTCTGTCCCACCGCCCAGCCCGTTTTGCCATCTCCAGCGAAGGTCACCGAAGAGAGATCCTGCGACGTGGTGCTGTTCACTCGGCGCCAGTTGTCGCCAGCGTCGGTCGTCTTGAGGATGGTGCCATTCCAGCCCACCGCCCAGCCCGTCTCGCCATCTCCAGCGAAGGTCACCGAAGAGAGATCCTGCGACGTGGTGCTGTTCACTCGGCGCCAGTTGTCGCCAGCATCGGTCGTCTTGAGGATGGTGCCGGACCATCCCACCGCCCAACCGCGCAGAGCGTCATCCGCGAAGGTGACCGATTCGAGCGGAAAATTACCCAAACTAGCGCGTTGCTCCCACGTGTCGCCACCATCAGTTGTCTTGAAAATCCGGACAAACTGGCCGACGGCCCACCCCGTTCGTCCATCGGCGGCGAAGGTGACCGAATAGAGGTCGCTGGAAATGGAAAGCAGCCGGAGATGCGGATTGCGCTCGATTGGGTACCAAAGCTGCGAATTGCCTATGGGCTCAAAGGGATCGGGATGCGGCGGCTGCAAATAGGCTCCCAAGCACGCACCGATGACCAGCGCGATCGATAGCCCCAACCACAGTAATCTCCGGCGCAAGAACCGACGATCTTGCAGCTTGGTCAACACCTCCTGCCACGTCATGACAAAGCCAACAAGCCTCTGGAATGTGCGAAGCTCTCGTTACCGTTCACGAACATACGCGCTCCATACGCACGCATCGCCGTGCTACGAGGTCCTGTCGAAGGCATGTAAACGATTGGACCCAAGGCAGTTGACAGTCCTCCATTCGGCCCTCCAGCTCGGGAAGCTCGTGCACTAACTGATCACACTGCGGTGCCGGCAACCAGTCGGCACCACTGAAGAGCTGCGGCATCCGTGCCAGCCACCTGTGTGGGTATCTCAATTCTGTCGGGTGGATTCCCAACAATCTGGCCAGTTGGCGGAAGCTATACTGAGTGTTTCCGGCGGCAGGGTCAAGATGCTGAGTGGATGAAGGGCCGTTGCGCACACCCCAAGGACTGGAGCCAGGATCCAACCGACTTGCGCGCCGTCGACACCCCGCCTGGGTGTCGGACCGAGTCGCCGGCTTCAACCAATCCACGTACCACCTCGCCGCGCGGCTGTTGTGTTTCGGCGTGGAGCACCCCTTGGTCGAGCTGGACCGTTCCGCTTCACCCCCGGCCTCGGCCCTTCGTCGAGCGACGCAGACACTCTCATCGTGGTGCGAGCCCCTGTACCGTAGAGCGACCGCACAATCCCAATTCGTGATTGGCTTCGCCGATATCGGTGTAGGAGTCGACCTGTTTGTATACACCGAGCAAGAGGTGGCCGCCGGGACCTTCCCGCGGCCGCCACCGCGCTCCGAGCCGGAATCGAATTCTATCTGGCAGTCGATACCAGTGGAGCTGCTGACGCGGCGTACTGGAACGGATGAAGCGACCCTGAGTCTGAGGTGTTCTCCGCGTACATCGGTAACTTGCACTCCTTCGAGTCCACCTTGTTTGGCCGTTGGGCCGGCGTCTGGTTCGGTGCCGAAGCGATGACGAAGTGATCCGAATCGTGCTGAGAACCGGACCAACGGGTCGTAGCTGCTGTCTCTCGTACCGAGATCGGCGGAGCTGACCTTGTCGCGTTGCAACTGGGACATCTTATAGCCGGAGAAGGCGAAGACCATACCCGCCTGACGGCGCAGCCTGTGCTTGCCACGGTGCTTGGAGTTCGGGAGATTGCTCAGTGGGTGGCGAGGTAGGCGGCGCCGTTTGGGTCGTGGTGGTGGCGGGTCCAGTCGGCGAGCAGGGTGCGGTGCTCTTGGAGCGTGGCCTGATGCGGCGGCGATGCAGCCAGGTTCATGGTCTCCAGGGGGTCGTCGTGCAGGTCGCACAGCAGCTCCTCCGAGACGCCGGCGTGGTGGTAGACGCAGTACTTGTAGCGGGCGCTGCGCAGCATCCGGCCGGACACCGTTTCGCTGACGATGAACTCCGGCCATGCCGGCGCCGGGTCGGCGTGCGCGAGAGGCAGGAAGCTGTGGCCGGGCAGGCCGGCGGGGGGAGCGGCGCCGGCCAGGTCGCACAGGGTGGGCAGCAGGTCGATGCCGTTGTTGACCAGGTGGCTGTCGTCGACGCGGCCGGCCGGCACGCGGTCCGGCCAGCGCACCAGCAGCGGCACGTGCGCGGCCGCCTCGTAGAAGGAGCGCTTCATGGTGAGGCGGTGCTCGCCGTCGTGGTCGCCGTGGTCGCTGGTGAAGATCACCGCCGTGTCGCGCTCCAGGCCGGACTCGCGCAGCGCGTCGAGCACGATGCCGATCTGGCGGTCCACGTCGGCCATGCAGTGGCGGTAGAAACCGCGGTACAGGCGCCACTGCCGCTCGCTCCAGGAGCGCGCGCTGCGCCCGAAGCGGCGGTTCAGGCCCAGCTCCAGGGTCGACTCGTCGGCGAGGGTGCCGTCGCGGAAGCCGCCGGTCCAGCGCGGCTCGGCGCGGGTGGGGGCGAAGTTGTCGGGCGGCGGCGGGCAATCGTCCAGCGCCACCGGCGCGAAGGCGGGGCGGTCGGCGCCGCGCGGCAGCACGTGGCAGATGTCGTGCGGATTGATGAACGACGCCCACAGGAAGAACGGCTGCGATGGGCGCGCCGGGTCGCTGCCGCGTTGCAGGAGAAAGTCGCGGCTGCGCAGCGCCAGCTCCTCGCGCGAGTCGCCGGTCAGGCTGCGGAAGCCGAACCGTCCCTCCACCTCGGACGTGAACGCCGGGACGCCCTCGACGTGCAGCTTGCCGCCGTAGACGGTGTCGTAACCGGCAGTGCGCAGACACTGGCCCAACTGCGGCGTCGACACCCAGTCGGCGATGGCGGGAAGCGGCGTGCCGTTGCTCTGCCGGTTGGTCTCCAGGCCGCCGAAGCGGTGCGGGAAGTGCCCGGTGAGCAGGCTGTAGCGCGACGGCACGCACACCGGGTTGGCGGCGTAGGTCAGCTCGAAGCGGGTGCCCTCGCGCGCCAGGCGGTCGAGGGCCGGGGTGCGGACGTAGCGGTCGCCGGCGTATCCGGCCAGCCGGTGGTGCTGCTGATCGGTGGTGATCAGCAGGATGTTGGGCCGCGCGGACGGCGCTGCGCCGCCGGAGGAACCGGATGCAGCGGTACGCGGGCGCGGCATCACTCGATGCGTTCCCAGGCCACGCGGCTGCCGGTGCCGGGTTCGGTCGCCGCGGGCGGGGTCAGGTGCAGGGTGAGCCGGGAGCCGTCGAGTTCGATCCAGCGGGTCAGTTCGGTGCCCACTTGGGCGGGCAGGAGGCCGCATTCGATGCGATGCGTTACCGTGCCGGCGGCGGAGTCCACCCGGTAGCTGCCGGCGTAGGCGAGGTAGCCGCCGAGCACGTCCCGCAACTGGTCTGCGGAAGCCGCCACGACACCGTCATCGGTCAGATCGCCGCGCCGGCGGCGCATCACCTGCACGAACACCCGCCCACCGCGGTGGTACGACAGATAGCCGAGGGCGTCGGGGCCCATGGGATGGCTGACGCCGTCAGCGGAGACATTCTCCCAGGACACCAGGCGCCAGGTTCCCACGAGGTCAGCGGCAACGACGGTATCGAAGTGACTGCGCAGGGATTGCACCGAGTCGAACGCCCGAAAGTTCCCTGCGTCAATGTCTGCGATTCCGGCGCTGGCGGCGTATCGTAGGGCCTCGAGACGCGCCGCGGCTTCTGCCTCCCGGTGCTCCATCAGGCGGAGGCCCTCTCGCAGCACTTCACTCGCGTTCTGGTAACTGCCGGACCCGACCATGCGGTTGACGAACCGGGTCTGATGATCGGTAAGGACGACGTTGCGCGTAGGCACTTTCCGTATCGCTCTATGGCGTATTATGCCAATGGAGCACTACCGGTGGCAAGGGCGCGGCGGCGAACGAGGGCGAATGAGATCAAGGGCTCAGGTGCGGGCGAACAGGTAGGCGCGGTTGCGGCGGCCGACCAGCTCGATGGCGCCGATGCGGCGCAGGGTGTAGGTCGTCATGCCGGCCAGCGACGCGGGCATGGCGCCGGTCGCGGCCAGGGTGCGGTTGGTGAACGGCTCCTCCAGGCGCGGCGGCAGCAGGCGGGCGAAGTCGGCGGGGGTGCGGAAGCGGCGCCGATCGCACACCTCCAGCAGCCGGGTGTCGAGGATGCTGACGCCGCGGCGCCGCCAACTGCCGCGGCCGTCGGCGCAGCGCAGTTCCTCCACCTCGACGATCAGCACTTCGAGGGTGAAGTTGGGATGTCCGACCAGGTGCGGGATGCGCACCAGCTCCGCAAACAGGTCGCGGTAGGCGCCCCGCTTCGGCGACGCGCGCCGGCGCAGCACGCTGCCGTCCGGCGCGGTGGTGACAATCCACTTGCGCCGCGCGATGGGATGCACCAGCCGCACGCGGTGGCCGCGCACCAGCCGGGTCAGCTTGCGTGCCAGCTTGGCGAAGCCACCGGTCTGGATCTCGATAAGCGTGCCGCGCCGCACCAAATCGATGACGCAGCCCTCCAGCGGCACCTCGGCGCGGTCGCCGGGCAGCGCGTACCAGCGCTTCAGCGCCGCGTGCAGCGACCGCTCGCGCAACTCGCCGATGGAGTGCGTGGCAGGGGCGCGTGCAACTGCGGCAACCTGATCAGCCATCGCTCCTCATACCCTATATTGTCGGATGCGACAGTCAGATAAGCCAAACAACCCACGGGCGGGCTGAACCGCCGTGTCGTAGACGCAGTCGTGCGGTCGACGGTGAGTTGCCGAGCGTGACCGAAACGTTTAGCATGGAGAGCGACGTTCAGGAGCGTCGCGATGCCCGACGACACGGACCAGAGAACACGCGGGGCGAACGAATACGACAAGATGAGTTCGGATGGGTGCAGCGCACCGGTCATTGCCGACCGACTGGTCGGGGTGCGGCGCCATGACATAGACTTGGCGGGACGGCTATGAGCGATCCTGGCCGCGACCTGTCGTCTTGCCTTGGCGCTCAAACATTCAGCACCGTCATGGCCGATCCGCCGTGGCGGTTCTTGAACCGGACGGGAAAGGTCGCTCCAGAGCATCGGCGGCTCTCACGCTACACGACGCTGACGGTCGAGGAGATATGCTCGCTGCCCGTGGCCCAACACCTCCGCGATACAGCTCATTGCTACTTGTGGGTGCCGAATGCGTTACTGCCGCACGGTTTGCAGGTGCTTGAGGCTTGGGGGTTTCAATACAAGACCAACTTGATCTGGCACAAGGTGAGAAAGGATGGCGGGTCGGATGGACGAGGAGTCGGCTTCTATTTCCGCAACGTGACCGAGATGATCCTGTTTGGAATACGGGGAAAGGGTGCCCGTACGCTGGCGCCAGGACGCAGCCAAGTCAATCTGTTTGCTTCGCGCAAGCGGGAGCACTCCCGCAAACCGGACGAACAGTACGCGATTATCGAGAGCTGTAGTCCCGGGCCATACTTGGAACTGTTTGGACGGGGCTGTCGACCTGATTGGACCGTCTGGGGGGATGAAGCGGTGGCCGGCTATTCACCAAGCTGGCCGACGTACAGTTACAACTCGTCGTCTACCCGGCCCGTAACGGCGTGAATCTTGACGACCTACGTCGCATTGGGTTTGACGTAAGGACACGGAATCATGCCCGCGCAGTGCTCACTGAGGATTTCCCTGCTCAGTTGGCGGAGTTGTGTCACGTTCTTGGTACTCTCCGGATCAATGCCGAGGAATTGGTGCGCGGGGGTGGTGGAGAAGCGCAGCTCACGCAACGTCTGCGGCGGAGTCTGGCTTCAAGGCACTGGGTAAAGCGCAACATCGTCATCCGCAAGATCGTCGACGACGAAGAACGCGAGGGGACGAGTCACGAAATAGACCACGTTCGTAAAGCGCAGAGCGGCTCGATAGCCTTGGAACTCGAATGGAACAACAAGGATCCATTTTTCGACCGTGATCTAGAGAACTTTCAAAGGTTACATGCGGAAGGAGTGATCAGTGTAGGCGTGATAGTGACCCGCGGTGCGTCGTTGCAGAACAATATCCGGTCTATCATTCGGGATTGGGCAATAGAATATAGCATAAGTGGGTTTTCTGACCTTGTTGCGTATGGTGTCAGGCCAACGCAACGGCAACGAGATATCGTGGAACGCTCCAACAAGGATTTTGTCACCGCTTGGTCTCACCAGTTCACAAGTGACAAGTTCGGCACTGCAACCACACACTGGGACAAACTACAGCAACGGATCGATCGAGGTGTTGGCAACCCGTGTCCTCTGTTGTTACTCGGAGTTCCTGACGAGGTCGTTTTCCTACAGACGTCTCGATAGAGCGTTGTGTGTGAATTACTCGCTTTGGTGCGCCAGCGAGAGCTCCGTGGAAAGGGTCGAAGCCATTCGACGCCCAGAATCGGGATGCGCATGCGTATAAGGTCTGGCGCCGACAGACGGAATCACCCTCTCGGAGACAGAGAATCTTGGACTTGACGAGCACTCCGAACCTGCCAACCCCCGGCTGCAGGATACACGGTTGCGATCCTCGGTCGCTCCCATCGCACCGTATCACGGTCGCGTAGCAAGGACGGGTTACCCGCGGCAATTCTGCACCCGATGAACGACTATCCGCCGAATCACCCGCGCTAAGGATGGCATGTCAGTGTAGCTGCCTCCTACTTCAATGCGCATTCAAGTGGAACGGACATGTGTAGGCTATTTCAAAGCCTTATGTGCTTCTACAAGAAACAGGATATTCGCGGCCGCTAAGTGAAGTGCGTAGCTCGCAACATGGGCGGGTGTGTCACGGGGTATCGAGCCTTGTCCATGTGCGCCCTCCGTGTTCCTCACTTCGGGTCGACCGGACTTGAGCGTGGCTACAAGCTGATCGAACGAATTGTCGAGATAGTCGGGAAGGAGACCGTGTTTTCTGACCAACTTTAGGAGGTCCGAGGCGCGGGCACCATCAGGATATTCCCAGCGACGTTTTCGACAGATCGACTTCAGTGTGCTCTCGAATGCGTTGTTTGCATCTATGATGGCGTCCTTCATTTCACCGGCTCGGTAGTGAGCATGAGCGCGCATGAACTCATCGCGTGGTCCCTCAAATCCTTTGTGGCCAAGGAATCGTAGGGCAGGGCGCACAACTTCAGAGTGAAGTAGCTCAGAGTCGACCCGCACAATTTGGCCGCTCTCGAAACGGTAACCCACGCTAGCCCGCATGAACCGCAGATTCAGCTCTTCGATGGCCTCGTTGGCGGACACCTTTATCCCTCGGGACTGTCTCTCGTGATCGTGCATCTGTCGCACGACATGGTCAATGTAACGGAAGCTCAGTTCAACGATATCAAGAGCGGCATCTGTGGAGGAGTTGCTGAGAAGATACTCCTCACAACTCTGGTTGAGATTGTATCTCGCACTCAGTGCGAACTTACCGTGCTCGCGGGCAACGATGTCGTGAATCATCTTCCAACCTTCGTTGTTTTCGGTAGTTTCCGACAGATCGTAGCGACTATACTCATAGAACGGACCGATGGCGTCTCGCCATATGTGGATTATCTGAACGCGCAATGATTCAGGAAGTTTGTCGTAAGAAAAGACGTCAGGAGTCCTACCACTGGCGTTGCGCTTACGATACGAGAACTGGTCAAATACAGGCATTTTCGTCATTCCTCTGAGGAGAAGGTGTCCGCTGTCGATTGGAATTGCGACGTAATCTGGGTGGTTGTAGCTTGATATTGTACACCACTCACCCCGTATGGAAGTACCACAGCCGCGATATTCCTGCGATGGACCGAAGGCGTCTATCGTCGGAGATCGGCGCTCGCACGTTGCGAGGTACTGAATGGAGCAGACTCGTGGAAGGAAGTGAGCGGTTGGCGCGGCCGCCGATCTGTGTCAGACTGACGTAACGGGCATAATCGGGCAGAGAGCGCCGGTTGCCGCGTGGCGATCGGTTCTGGGTCCGCGGTGCTGTTCCACGAGTTGCGAACACGTTTAGGCTTAGAAAAAGGAGACCGACAGGTGGGAGACGTGCCGACGTATGAGCTGGAGCGGGCGTTCGATGCGCCGCGTGGGCTGGTGTGGCGGGCCTGGACCGAACCGGACTTGGTGGCGCGGTGGTACGGGCCGAACGTGGAGACAATCAACCATCGGCACGAACCGAGGCCGGGCGGGGTGTGGCTGTGCGAGATGCGCTGGGGCGGCAACTCGCACTACCAGAAGGCCGAGTTCACCGAGGTGAGCGCACCGGAGCGGCTGGTCTGGCTGCACTCCAATACGGACGCGGAGTGGAACGTGGCGCCCTCCCCGGTGATGCCGACTTGGCCGCTGGTGCTGCTGACCACGGTTACGTTCGCGGAGGAGGGCGGTCAGACGCGGATGCGCCTGACTTGGGTGCCGCACGAGGCGAGCGAGGCGGAAGTGGCGGCGTTCGGGGCTGCCATCGGCGGCCTGGACGAGGGCTGGGGCGCCGGGATGGAGCTCCTCGAGCAGTTGCTGGCCGAGCTGCAGGCGCCGGGCGCGTAGCGGCCGGTTCCGATGGCGGACGCGCAGACCGGAGTCGCGATCGACGGGGAAACGTGGCTGATCAACGGTGAGCCTACGTATCGCGGGCGGGAGTATCGCGGCTGGCCGATCGAGGGGCGGCTGCTGAATAGCCGGATGGCGAACGCGATCTTCGACGATGCCAATCCGGCAACCCGCTTCCTGTGGTGTTACCCGGATACCGGCCGCTGGGACGCGGACCGTAACACCGGCGAGTTCGTGCGCTGCCTGCCGCTCTACCGCAAACACGGCCTGACGGCGGTCACCGTCAACCTGCAGGGAGGCGCGCCGTTCGGTTACTACCGCGAGGATCGGTTCCGGGAGCTGCTCACCGAGCGGCAGGTAGACTACACCGATGCCGAGTTGTGGCGCGGGCTGCCCGGCTCCGCCTCCCAGCCGTGGCACAACTCGCCGTTCGCGGCCGACGGCGCACTATCGCGCGAGCCCGGCGGCCATCTCGCGCGACTGAGCCGGATCCTGCGGCGCACCGACGAGCTGGGCATGGTGGTGGTCCTCGGGATCTTCTACTTCGGCCAGGACGAGCGGCTGCGCGACGAGGCGGCGGTGTGCCGGGCGGTGGAGGAGACTTGCGGATGGGTGCTGCAGGAGGGCTGGCGCAACGTGGTGATCGAGATCAACAACGAGTGCGACGTGCCGCGCTACGAGCACGAGATCCTGCAGCCGCACCGCGTGCACGAACTGATCGCCCTGGCCCGGCGCGTCACCCACGGAGGTCACCGCCTGTTGTTCGGCACCAGCTACGGCGGCGGCAGCGTACCGGGCGACGCGGTATGCGCCGCCTCCGACTTCATCCTGCTGCACGGCAACGGCGTCGGCGAGCCACGCGGCATCGCCGACATGGTGGACCGCACCCGAGCCCTGCCTGCCTACGCCGGCAAGCCGATCGCGTTCAGCGAGGACGACCACTATGCGTTTGATCGGCCGGACAACAACTTCGCGGCGGCGCTGTCGCGGCGTGCGGGGTGGGGGTACTTCGATCCGGGTACCGGCGCCGGCGGCGGACTGTCGCCCGGCAACTACGCCGACGGCTACCAGAACGTGCCGGTAAATTGGTCAATCAACACGCCACGCAAGCGCGCTTTCTTCACCCTGCTGCGCCAGGTGACAGACGCTTGACGATGCATGCTGTTGAGTGTCCGGATGGGCTCAGGTCCTTGCGTCCGTCCCACACGCAACAGACCATGCCACAGTACCCTAACGGAGCGGCGCCACATGTCCGGTCGTCCTAACAAGTCCTACACAGACACAACTTGCCCAACCATGCTAACCTGTAATCACAATATGTGTAACCCCGCTCCGCAATCCTCCTTATCGCCCATGAAGAAGGTTAACTCACGATGAAGTATCCTTTGGAGAACCTCGGACCTCACCGGTTTCAACAGCTTTGCCAAGCGCTACTCACAAGGTCTTATCCGGATTTGCAGTGTTTTCCAGTATCCCAACCAGATGGTGGACGCGACGCCTTCATAACACCCGATACCGATTCCGACAAGCAGACGATCATTTTCCAAGTGAAGTACACCGACCAAGCACTTGGGAAGCGGCGCCCTCACACGCGGATCATCAACGAACTCCGCCGGGAGCTACCTCGCCTTGCACCCAACATCCTCGGCCCAACAAAGTACATTTTGATGACGAATGTTCCGGGAACCGGAGCCCGCGGAGGGGGATCAATTGACGTTGTCGAAGAGCTGCTGAGTGAGGCGTTGGGAACCCCGTCCCAGTGCTGGTGGCGGGATGACATAGAGCGACGGCTCGACGACGCTTGGGATGTCAAGTGGTCTTTCCCAGAGGTGTTCAGTAACCAGGACATATTGCGCTTGACGTTATACAGGCTGCCAAGGGATCGGAGGTTAATGCTCTGTTGTCCGAGAGCGATCAGGAGTATGGTAGGCGTTTGGCCCATCTTTCGTTTGGAGGGATGTGGAACTTCGTAGCTGCGCACGAGGCCCGAGTCGTTGCTGTGGTCGATGAATTGTTGGATCGCGACAATCCGTTCATAGTCTATCGGAAGCGAAGTACTATTCAGGAGTTTGCCGCAGCCCTATCGGCTCGTAGATATTGGTTAGCGTTCAGCGAATCGTCGCGGCGGCCGTGTCGGCTCTCAGATTGATCTGAGCGGAATGGGGGCGGACGTCTCACGATCGACTGGAGTGGAGGACGGGAGAGTCGAGGTAAACTGACCAGAAAAACAGGGTAGCTGCCCCAGGTGATGAGAACCGGACAGCTACCCTGAACTAAGGACAGCCGATTGGTACTCCATCTGGCGGTTGATTTCAAGAGACTTCAGGAACAGGGCAAGGAGTATCGGTGGCCGCGGCCGGAGCGCTGCCTGGAGTGCGGTCGGAGGCGGCCGTGGGGCCATGGCTATGTCGGACGGTGCTTCGATGGCTGCGGCGAGCCGCTGTGGATGAAGCGCTACCGGTGTCCGGACTGCGGGACCGTGTACACGCTGCGACCGGACAGCCACTACCGCGGGTTCTGGGCGCCGTGGCGAGTGATTCTGGTAGCCCTGCTGGGCAAGCTGAAGGGTGGTCGCTGGATCGCGCGGGTGAGCCGACAGCGGCAGCAGTACTGGCGCCAGGGGTTGCGCCGGCAGTTGTTGCTGGAGGGGGTGACCGCGGTGAGCCGGCCGGGCCAGGTTGCGGCCAGTGCGCTGAAGGCGCTGGTGGTGCGGTTGATCATCGTCAGTACGCATTCGGTGAGCTACCGCCAGATACGGCGAGTGGATGCCGCCCCCGAGTTGGTGCTGGCGGTGCCGGTGGTGGGCTTTGCGGGACACCTTGATGGCGTCGGGAGCACAGCAGACAGCGCCCTGAAGGAGCCAGGGAATGAGCCGACACCCAGTCACGGGGCACGATGAGCACGGTGCTGGTCGCGGGGTGCCGGCTCAGACCGGGCAAGTGGCTGGTGAGCAGTGCAGGAGGACGCCGCCGCGGTGCTGGCGAGCGCCTTTGGCGCTTGGGTGGCTGTCCGGGCGACGCTGCGGGCAGGGCGCTGGTGGCGCGGCTGATCATGATCGGAGCGGAGAAAATAACGCGAACTGGCGCCTGGGTGACCCCAAGCCTACCGGATCTTTGCGGTGATCGGCGAACCAATGGGGAGCAAATTGATGCCACCAACACCCCAGGAGGTTCCTCGATCATGGAGGAAGAGAAGAAAAAGCGGATCGCGTTGTTCCGGTTCGGTGTGATCGCCGGCCTGATCGGGTATGCGAAGCTCGACCAGGGCAAGCGCGAGGCGCGCATCAAGGACCTGGCGGAGCAGGAATGGAAGATCCCATTCTCGCTGCGCAGTTCGATCAGCCGGTCGACGATCCGCGACTGGCTGCGGCGTTACGAGCACAGCGGCAAGAAACTGGAGAGCCTGTTCCCGAAGGACCGCGCGGACGCCGGCGTGGGGCGCAGCATCGATCCCGAGACCGAGTTGGCACTGGTCAATCTCCGGCGTGAACTGGCACAGGCGTCGTTGTCAGTGGTGCTGCAGGTGGCGCGCCGCCGCAATCTCCTGCCGCCCGACTTCGCAGCCTCACGGCAAAGCATCTACCGATTGTTCCGGCGCCATGGTCTGCACCGGCAGCGGCCCGCGACGCAGGACCGGCGGCGCTTCGAAGCGGAACTGCCGAACGACTTGTGGCAAGCGGATTGCATGCACGGCCCGCGCGTGAAAAGCGACGGCAAGCTGCGCAAGACGTTTCTGTTCGCCTGCATCGATGATCACTCGCGGCTCATCACCGGCGCCCGCTTCTATCTGCGTGAAAACATCGACTGTTTCCAGGACTGCCTGCTGCGGGCGCTCGAAACGCGCGGTCTGCCACGCAAACTGTATGTCGATAACGGCCCCAGCTTTCGCTCCCAACGACTCAGTTACGCCTGTGCATCGCTGGGCATAGCGCTCCTCTTCGCGACCCCATACACGCCCCAGGGAAAGGGTAAAATCGAGCGCTATTTCCGCACCATACGCACCCAGATGCTGCCTCTGGTCAGCGATCACGATACCCTCGAGCAGCTCAACGCCCAGCTTGCCGAGTGGCTCGACCACAGCTACCATCAGCGGCTTCACTCCAGCACCGGGGAGCAGCCCCTGCAGCGCTATCTGCGCCACCTGGAACTGCTGCGGCCTGCGCCCCAGAATGTGCGTGACCACTTCCGCACCATGGTGCGCCGCAAGGTCGACAAGGATCGTGCCGTCGCCCTCTACGGCAAGCTCTACGAAGCGCCGGTGGGGCTCATCGGGAACACCGTCAACCTGCTCTATCATGAGGCTGATCCGTCCCGCATCGAGGTGTTCTTCGAAGATCGCTCTTACGGCTTCCTCAGTGAGTTGAACCCCCACGTCAACAGCCGCGTGCGCCGCATCAGCGGCCATGAGACCGAGCTCGAGCCGGCGCCGGAGCCGCCCGCTGATGACCCCCAGCCCGGCCCCCGCGGCGGCCAGCTGTTCGAGGAGTCCGACCGATGATCGACCTCAGACATGCCTTCGGTTTCCAACGCGATCCGTTCCCCCAGGACGTCCCGATCAACGGTCTGTACCCGATCCCGGGCCTGAAAGCGCTCACCGAGCGCTTTCAGTATGCCCTCGGGCTCGGCCTCATCACCGTCATCACCGGCGAGGTGGGAGCGGGAAAATCCACTTCCCTGCGCCATGTCACGAGCACCCTGCACCCCGCCGAATACCGTCTCCTGGCGGTCATCGCCACCACCGGCACGCTGCTCGACCTGCTGCGCCAGATCTGCCTGGAGATGGGCACCCCCCCGCGCTCCTCACTGGCCGTCCTCAGCCGCACCGTGCGCGACCTGCTGACCGACATCAGGCGCAAGAAGCAGACCCCGTTGCTGGTCGTCGACGAGGCACATCTGCTCCGCTTCGAGGTGTTCGCACAGCTCCACACTCTCACTCAGTTCGCCTTCGATTCGCAGACCTTGATGCCGATGGTGCTGGCCGGCCAGAGCAGCCTGCTTGACCGCCTGTTGTTCCATACCTCGCGCCCGCTCGCCTCACGGGTCGTGGGCCGCAGCCACCTCGATGCTCTCTCCCTTGATGACATGCGCGGCTACCTCGACCACCATCTGCAGCTCGCCGCCGGGCGGGACACCCAGTCCGCCACAGCGCGGCGCAGCGCCGACCTGCTCAGCGACGAAGCCGCCGTCGCCATCCATCAGGGCTCCGGCGGGCTCCTGCGGCGCGCCAATCATCTCGCCCGCGGCGCCCTCATGGCGGCCGCTCGCGAGCATTGCTCGGTGGTCGCCGCCGAGCATGTCCGGCTCGCTGCCACCGAGATTCTGTAGGTCGGTTCCGTGATCAACGTCGCTATCAGAAAAATCGCCGGCAGCGACCGCGAATACTTCGCCTACGCCAGGACGTTCGCCGGTCGCGCCACCTACTTCGTGTATTTCCGTGATGACATCTGGGGCGCCATGGTGCTGCACAACTTCACCGACATGCTGCGCGCCGTGTTCCAGAACTCACCCGTCAAGCTGACTCTCGTCGAACAGGAACTCTCTCTCAAACATCCTGCCGTTCTCGGCTTCCTGAGACAATCTCCTGAGGACCCCTCAGCACCACCGACAGGAGATCTCGCCCGCGGCCACCGGCAACCCGGTGCAGAATAATATGGTGTCCAGATTACCGTGCGAAAAAACAGCAGAATTACGTGAGACCCAACAGTTGGCCACTATATGGGACCGGTATCAGGTGACTGGTGATTCTGGCGAGGGAGTAGACGAGATTGAGTCTGGTAGTAGCGACGTCCTTTCAAGATGTCACACGCTAGTTGGGATTAGCAGGGATCTCGCGGGCAGTTGGTCGACAGATGTGTGGGCATCAGACCTGGGACCGTGGACAACTCTTATCGAGCGCGGTCGGGATTTGTTTGGCGACCGGTGGGCGTTTTATGTACTCGCCAGTTTGGCGGCTGGAGTGTCATCAAGATCGGAGCAGGGCGGAAGTTCGGGAGACTTATTCGATTCGGATGTACCGATCGTGCAACGTGCTCGATACGCGCGAATGCGCGCGGGGCAGTGGCGATGGTGGAAGCGTCAGCTGAGGAGCATTGCTAGCAAAGAGCAAGTCGCGTTTCTTTTGCTCATGCTGTTTCGTTGGGCGGGTCGGTCCGTGGTTGTGAGATTGAAAGAAGAAATTGAGCATGAGCTCTATGGAATGGACGAGGAGTGGTGGTCGAAGCTTGTTGGCTCTCTTCATGGCTTGGGTACGTTAAGCGGTCGGAGGCGCCTGGTTTGCGTGAGTGGTCGAGAGTTGGGAGAGGATCTCTCGGAGAGACTCGCCGCGGCGATCTGGTGGCGGACTGGCGAGAAGGGGAAGAAGTTGATGTTCCGCAACCTCTTGAACTCCTACACGGGTCCGGATGAAGCCGTAGCGGAGTTCTGCCAAGAAGTGGCTTTGGACGCTTCCGTGAGAGGTCGGTGGGGTACATGGCAGGAGTTGTTACCAGGAATCGCCAACAGGTATCGCATGGGTGTCAGGTCGAGCGGTATGTGGTTTCATCCGTTGCGGTTCTTGCGGCGCCGGGATGGTATGGAGTTGGAGGTGGCGGAGGGAATCGTGGCGGAGAGTGACCACTATCCGATGGTACTGTTGTCCTGGGCGGAGAGGGTGTGTCGCGAGGCAGGGCCGCTTAGCGATGTCATCCCGGTAGGAAGGGTAGCCGAGCGTGGGGGGTGGTTTCGACGGCGGTGAGTAGGTGCGACTCGCACGTTTGTAGCGGGCGTGCGCTGGAAGTTGAGATTATCACTGCACACAATTGCCGCATCAAGTCGGGCGGGGTGTTGCCGGAGAACGCTCGCGTATCAAGCATCAAGTGCGAACTGGTGCTACCGATGAAATTGTGGTGTGAGTATCGTAGCAAGACGGCATGGCGGACTACAACGACTGAGCTTCACGACCTATTTTGCTTGAAGAGGTCGTCAGTGAACTGCTCGCAGGCGGCAGGCTGTCTATCTACCGAATACCGAGTTGTGGTGCGGGCTACCCCGGCCCGGCCTCGCAGCCGTGGCACAAATCGCCGTTCACGGCCGACGGTGCGCTGCCTGATCCTGCGGCGCGCCAACGAACTGCGCATGGATCGTCGCCCTGGTGGCACACGCGGTCTACGCAGGCTAGCCTGATCACGTTCACTGGTGCGCCCGCGAGCACGGTCCCGGTCGGTCAGTTGATGGCGGCGAGTTCTTCCTCGAGGTCGGCCATTTGCGCGCCGCCGGCCATGAGCTGGCGGATGTCGCCGCCGCCGAGGTTGTCGGCGACGCCTTCTCCGATCACTTGGCCGAGGCTCAGGAAGGTGTAGCGGTCGGCCACCAACTGCGCGTGGATTTCGTTGTGGGTGATGAGGATCACCGCGATGTCGCCGCGCTTCTGCACGCGCTTGATGGTCTTGAGCACCTCGAGCTGCTGCTTCTGGCCGAGGGCGGAGGTGGGCTCGTCGAGAATCAGCACGCGTGCCCCGAAGTGGATGGCGCGGGCGATGGCGAGGGCCTGGCGCTGACCGCCGGACATCGTTCCTACCGCCTGCTCGGGGTCGGCGATGTTGATGCCGATCTTGGCCATCTCCTGTTGGGTGATGGCGTTCATCTTCGCGGTCTGCAGGATCCCGAAGGGCCGCGGACCGCGCGTGATCTCCCTCCCTACGAAGAAGTTGCGGGTCACGGAGGTGAGCGAATTGAGGGCCAGGTCCTGGTACACGGTGCCGATCCCGGCGTCGGACGCCGCCAGCGGGGTGCGGAACGCGACCGGCTGGCCGTCGAGGTAGATTGTACCCCCGGTCGGCTGATGGACCCCGGCGAGAACCTTGATCAGGGTGGACTTGCCGGCGCCGTTGTCACCGAGCAGCGCATGCACTTCGCCGGCGTGGACATCCATCGAGACCCCGTTCAGCGCCGTGAAGTTGCCGAACCGCTTGACGATGTTTTCGAGCCTGATCAGCGGGTCGGCCACGTCATATGCCCCCGGTGATTCGTTTGCGGATGGTCTCGTTGCTGAACGCTGCAACGAGCAGCACGGTGCCGAGGAACATCCGGTAGTACGACCCGTCGATCCACGATATGTAGAACACCGAGTTCTGCACCAGTCCGAAGATGACCGCGCCGAACACCACCCCGACGATCGACCCGAAGCCGCCGGACAGGATCACTCCGCCTACCACGGCGGCGGCGATCGCCTCCAGTTCCTTGAGATTCCCCTTCGCCGCGTCCGCGGTGTTGGTGTCGAACACCTGGGTGGCGGCAAAGATGGTCGCGCAGAAGGCGGTGAACATGAACAGCGAGACCTTCACCTTGTCGGTGGGTACGCCGTTGGCGCGCGCCGCCTCCTCGTTGCCGCCGGTGGCGTAGATCCAGTTGCCCACCTGCGTGCGCGACAGCACGAACCAGGCGGCGACGGAGATCACCAGCCACCAGGCCACCTTGGCGTCGAAGCCGGTTACCCACTGGTCGCCGGCGCGGTTGAAGTTGAGGCCGAGCCAGAACAGCAGGTCGTAGAACCACTGGAACGTCTCGCCGCCGAGCAGGGAGGCGAAGAAGTCGGTCTGCTTGAAGTCGGGCAGGCCCGACACCTGGGTGGAGCCCTCGTTGAAGGTGCGGAAGCTGACCTCGGTCGCGCCGCGCAGGATGAACAGGAACGACAGCGAGACGATGAACGAGGACAGCCGGGTGCGCACGACAATGGTGCCGATCAGCCAGCCGATGGCCAGGGTGAGGCACAGGGTGATCAGGAATGCCGACAGCGGGGTCGCCGGGCCGATCCCGAACGGCAGGCCCCACTTGAGCATGATCGCCATCGACATGCCGGCAAAACCGATCATCGACCCGATCGACAGGTCGAATTCCCCGGCGATCATCAGCAGGCACGCGCCGGTCGCGATGATGCCGAGCTGGGCGATGATCGCGAGGTTGTTCTTGATCCCGAGCGGGTTGTAGACGACGTCCCCGGCCGCGATGGCCAGGAGTACCAGGATCACGCTCATGCCCGAGAACGCACCGATCTCGGGGCGGTGGATCAGGCGGGAGAACCATCCGGCCTCCCGCAGGCGATCGGCCTCCGACTGGAGGTCTGCCGTGGCTTGCATCATCTCACCCGACTATAGCGGATGAGCCCGGTATCGTCGGCCGCCGGCTCACCCCCGTTCCGCGGGAGCAGGCCGGCCGCCGACAACCGGTCAGCCGAGCAGCTCGGCTACTAGCGGTTGACGCCCGCCTGGGCGGCGACGCCGGCCGCGTTCGAGGCATCGACGAAGCCGGGCCCGGAGGGGATGTTCGCACCCGGGAGCAGCCCCGCGTTCTGGTTGTAGAGGTGCAGCACGATGATCGGCATGTACCCCTGCAGACGCTGCTGCTGATCGATGGTGAAGGCGACCTCGCCGCCCTGGATCAGGTTGATCACTTCCGGCGACAGGTCGAAACAGGCCAGGTGCACTTCCGCACCCACCTCGCGCACCGCGTCCGCTGCCGCCACGCACACGTGCGGACCGACCGCGAGCACCGCATCGATGTCGCGGTCCGCCTGCAGGGCGGCGGCGGTGCGCGTCTTGATCTGGGCGACGTCGTTGGACACGTCGATCATGTTGAGGTCCTTGCCCATCGAGTCGAAGTAGCCGGCGCAGCGGTCGACCAGCGCGGTGTTGAACGACTCCTGGTTGAGGCAGATCGCGTGCGTCGCACCCTCGGCCCTGGCGCGCTCGCCCGCCTTTTCACCGGCCAGCCGCTCCGGCTGCCCGACGTGCATGAGCGCTCCCACCGCGGCGGAAGACTCCAGCCCGGAATTCATGGTGATGACCGGGATTCCGGATGCGACCGCGGCCCTGATGGCGCCGCCGAGCGCGTCCGCGTCCGGCAGGGACACGACGATGCCGTCCGGCTGGGTGGCCGTTGCCGCCTCAATGAGCCGCGCCATGTCGGCCATGTCACCGGAGGGGGCGAAATTGTACTCGAAGTCCGCCCCGACGGCGCGTGCGGCATCCTCGCCGCCCTTCTGCACCACGGGCCAGAACGGATCGGTGCCCTGGGTGTGCGTGATCATGACGAAGCGCTCGGCGCTGGCGGTGCCGGCGACGAGCAGGATCGCCATCACGGCGAGCAGGGACGAAAAGACAGCTTTCTTCATGGAAAACCTCCTGTTTGTGTCTGCGAAACGAGCGTTTCGATTCGCCGCGCCACTGTGTCACGGCTAGACCGTCTCGATCAAGACGGTCCGGCGCAGCCAAGCGCTGCCGGCGACGCGGTGGCGGCACCCGGCGGCGCGTTCAGCTCACGGCGCGGCGGTACAGGCGAACGGCCAGGGGCGCGGCCAGCACCAGGATGCCGAGCGACCACAGCACGGCGGCGGTGACCTCGCCGGCAATGCTCTGCGACGGCGCCAGCGCGCCCTCGCCGAGGATCAGGCTGCGCACCGCGTTGGCGGTGCGGGTCACCGGCTGGTGGTCGGCAAACAGGCGCAGCCAGCCGGGCAGCGTCTCGGTCGGCACGAACACCGAGCTCGCGAACACCAGCGGAAAGATCGGAATGAAGGCCGCCGACTGCGCCGCCTCGGAGTTCTTGACCGCCAGCCCGATGCAGGCCATGACCCACGACAGGGCGAACGCAAACGTCAGCGCCACCAGCAACCCGCCGGCGAACGGCACCAACGAGGTCTGCGGGCGGAAGCCGAGCAGGTAGGCCAGCACGATCATCAGCGCGACCACGAATACGTTGCGCACCAGGTCCGCCACGGTGCGCCCGGCGAGCACGGCCGAACGCGCCATCGGCAGCGAGCGAAAGCGGTCGATCACGCCCTTGTTCAGGTCTTCGATCAGTCCCATCGAGGTCTGGGTGGCGCCGAACGCGGCCATCTGCAGCAGCAGGCCGGGCAGCAGCCAGTTGAGGTACTGGCCGCCGGCCGCGGCCGGGATCGCCCGGCCCACCGCGCCGCCGAACACGTAGTTGAACAGAATCAGGAACATCACCGGTTGCACGGTGGCGAACAACAGGAGTTGCGGCAGGCGCACCACGCGCAACAGGTTGCGGCGCACCACCACGACGGTGTCCTTGACGGCCCGGCCCGGGGAGATGTGGGTCCGCCGCGCACGCGCCGCGCTCATGGACGTCCCCGCCCGCGTCCGGGACCGGCTCGCTGGCCGCGCCGTGCCCGCCGTCCCCGCCGCCCGCGGCGCTTGCCGTTGCCGGCACCCGTGTCCGCGGTGGCGTGGCCGGTCAGCGCGATGAACACGTCGTCGAGCGTGGGGCGGCGCAGCCCGATGTCGGTGGGGGTGATGCCGGCGGCGTCGAGCGTGCGCACGGCGGCCACCAGCGAGCCCGGACCCTCCGGTGCCGGCAGGGTGATGGCACCGGACGGCCCGAGTTCGGCGCCGGGCTTGACGCCGAGCGCGACACACGTGGCCTCGCGGGCCTCGGCGGGTACCTCTACCTGGATCACCGCCCCGCCGAGGCGGTCCTTCAGCTCGTTGCCGGTGCCTTCGCTGATCAGCCGGCCCTCGTTGATCACGCCGATGCGGCCGGCGAGCTGATCGGCTTCATCGAGGTACTGCGTGGTCAACAGCACGGTGGTGCCGGAGCCGACCAGGTCGCGGATCAGCGCCCACACCTCCAGCCGGCTGCGCGGGTCGATGCCGGTGGTCGGCTCGTCCAGGAACAGCACGTCCGGCTTCCCTACCAGCGAGGCGGCCAGGTCGAGGCGCCGCTTCATGCCGCCGGAGTAGGTGCGCACCAGGCGGTCTGCGTCGTCGGCCAGCGAGAACCGCTCCAGCACCTCCGCGGCGCGCTCGCGGGCGCTGCGCGCGCCCAGGTTGTACAGCCGCCCCACCATCTCCACCGCCTCGCGGCCGGTCAGGTACTCGTCCACGGCGGCGAACTGGCCGGCCAGCCCGATGCGGTTGCGCACCGCCACCGGGTCGTGCACCACGTCGATGCCGGCCACGGTCGCGCTGCCGGCGTCCGGCCGCAGCAGTGTCGCGAGCACCCGGATGAGCGTGGTCTTGCCGGCGCCGTTCGGCCCGAGCAGGGCGTAGATGATGCCGGCCTCGATCGCCAGGCTGACCCCGGCCAGGGCGCGGATGGTGCCGAACCGCTTCTCGACCTGCTCGGCGCGTACGATCGGTTGCATGCGAGTTCCGCCGCCAAGATACGCATACCGGCGCCGCCGCGGCGCTGAACTCCTGGTGAACGAGACAGTACGACAGCACCTGTGAGACCGAGCCGCCGGCTGATCTATACGGCCGCGGGTTGTTCGTACGGGTTCATCCAACTCACTCCAGCCTGCTTCCGGCGTTCACCGGCCGCGTTTTCGGCGGCTATCCAATCAAGCCACTCTTCGGTCGCGACAATCTCGTGCAGCGTCGCCCGTTTGCGGTGCGGGGAATAGTTGCCGATGTGCCACAGGCAGTTGCGGTACAGCATGAAGTCTCCGGCATGCAGCACGGCCTGCACGGCTCCCGGCATGCTCCGGCAGTACTGCAGATTCTGCCGTTCCAACTCGGCGTCCGTCATCTGTTCGGTGGCCTCCGGCATCGGCACCGGGCGGGTGGGAAACAGGCTCCGCTCGCGCGGCAGATCCGGTCTGCCATGACTGCCGGGAACCACCCACGTGCTGATGTCGTCGTACAGCGCACAGTTGTACTGATTCCACATCAGCGGATCGGTCATCGTCCTGGCCCAGGCGTGCACGTCGGCCGCGAAAATGTTGTCGCGCCAGTCACGATGCCAACGGGTCGAATAGGGCCTTTGCACCGGCTGATAGAAGATGCCGAGCGCACGCGGCTGGTTGTTGCCGGCATCGGTGTCGCCGTAGGTGTGATGCTCCGACAGAATAGTGGTGACGGCATCGCGCAGGGACGGCAGCTCGGCAAAGTCCTGAAACGGCTTGAGGTCCAGATCGTAAGCATACACCGGTTGCAGCCGCTGCGCCTGCGGCCCGTTCACCTGCAGACATATCTGCCGGCCTCTTTCCGCACTGACCCGCAGGTCATGCAACAGCGAAGGCGGCAGGATCTCCCGAAAGATGGTAAACCCGTCACGCGCGTGTTGTTCGATATGTTCATCAGTCAATGCAAACGCCATCCGTGTTGTCCTCCTGTCGGCAGCCGGGGTCCGCACACCGAGTGCAAGCCTCGCCTACCATACCGCGATCCTCCGCCCGGCGATACGACCGGCATCCGTGGTATGGTCACCGGGGCTCGCAGGCGTGAGGCGAGCCGCGTGGAGGGACGAATGGGCGGCAGGTTGGACGGAAAGGTGGCGATCGTCACCGGCGGGACGAGCGGCATCGGCCGCCGAACCGCGGAGATGTTCGTGGAGCAGGGAGCGCGGGTGCTGATCGCGGCGCGCCGCGAGGAGGTGGGGCAGGCGCTCGCCGAGCGACTCGGCGCCGGCGCCTGCTTCGTGCGCACCGACGTCACCCGCGAGGCGGAGGTGCAGGCGATGGTCGCGGCCGCCGTGCAGCGGTGGGGACGGGTCGACTGCCTGTTCAACAACGCCAGCTCCGGCACCGGCGACACAGCAGTCGACGAGATGTCGTTCGCCGACTTCATGGCGGCGCTGGAGCTGCAGGTCGGCTCGGTGTTCCTGGGCATCAAGCACGTGGTGCCGGTCATGAAGCGGCAGGGCGGCGGCGCCATCATCAACAACGCGTCGATCGCCGGCCTGGGCGTCGGCTACGGCTCGATGACCTACTCCGCCGGCAAGGCGGGCGTGATCCACATGACCCGCTGCCTGGCGATCGCCCTCGGCGAGCACCGCATCCGGTTGAACTGCATCTCGCCGGGCGGGATCATGACCCCGATCTTCCTCGGCGGCCGGCAGCACGAGATGTCGGAGCAGGAGGTCGCAGGCGCCGTGGCCGGCCTGAGCGAGCTGTACGACGAGAAGATTCCGCTGCGGCGTGCCGGAACGCCCGAGGACATCGCCCACGCCGCGGTCTACCTGGCGTCCGACGAGAGCCGCCACGTCACCGGCGAGAACCTGGTGGTGGACGCCGGCACCTGGCTCGGCCGCAGCGTCCAGTACCAGGCCCAGTGGGCGGCGTGGCGGCGCGCCGCGATGTTCGGCGAGTAGCCGCAACTGCTTGCCCGCCGCGCAGCGGACGCAACCACGGCATCCGGCGCTCCATAGAGCGCCTTGCTGGACCGCCATGACGTGAGCGGCCCGCGCCCACCGCGCCGGCGTAGCCCGCCGGCCGGAACAGCAGGTTACCGGTAGCAGCCCGCGACGTGGCGCCGCTCCGGGGCGCTGCCGGGTTCCGCGTGGGCTGCTATCCGCCGCCGTTCACGGTGGCGACGCGCACCTCGTCGAGCAGCACGCCCCAGGTCTTGCCGGGGTGGTCGCGCAGGTCGTACACCACCAGGTCGAAGGTCAATTGCGTTACCCGGTCGGCGCGCACCTCGACGTCGATCCGCGCCGGCGAGATCTCCAGCGGCACCTCGACCGTGTCGCCGCCAAGCACCACGCCGCGGGCGTTGCCGGCCAGCAGAAGGTCGGCCGCGTCGTAGCGCGTCGCCGGCGCTTCGCCGCGCAGCAGGTCAAAGGCGGCGCCATCCAGGTAACGGGTCAGGTCGACCTCCGTGCGCGCCGTTTCGAGCACGACCCAACCTTTCTCGGGAAGCCGTCCGCGGCGATGCAACCGGGCACCGCTTAGCGTCACCACCAGCGACGAGAAGTCGTCGATCGCCTCTCGGTGGTCGGTAATCAGCACCACCACCTCACCGGTAGCCGCATCCGCCTCCGCGCCGCCGCTCGCCCCCGTGGTCGCGGCGCACCACAGCAGCACCGCCGCCATGGCCAGCCCGCGCGCGCGGTGTGCTCGATTGCTCATGTCACCTCCCTGTTGCGACTCCGTTGCGACCCAAGATCACCGCGCCGGGTCGCCGCGGTCAACGTCTGCGGCTCACGGGATTGAGATTGACGCGGCGGCGGCGGCGACCGTATATTCTCAAATACGACCAGAAAAGTCGTATTTGGAAGGGCACAGGATGATAAAGATCAGTCGCAAGGTCGAGTACGCGCTGATGGCGCTGCAGCACGTGCACCGGCAGCCGCCGGAGCAGGTGGTGTCGGCCAAGGATCTGTGCGTTACCTATCGGGTCGCGTTCCCGGTGCTGTCCAAGGTGTTGCAGAATCTCGCCGCGGCCGGGGTGCTGCGCTCGGCGCAGGGCGCCCATGGCGGCTATCAGCTTGCCCGTCCCCTTTCCGAGGTTACCTTCGGGGAGCTGAGCGAGGCGGTGGTCGGACCGATGCAGTTCTCGTATTGTCTGCACCGCGACCGGGTGCGTTGCCAACTCGCCGAGTGCTGCAACGTGATCTCTCCCATCATCCGGCTGAGTGATCGCATCGAGGAGTTGTTTTACAGCATGAGCTTGGAAGAATTGTTGCACGCCCACGAGCCGCGCGAAGTGGAGATCCGTGCCCGCCACCGCGTGGCTGCGCGGCTCCGCGAGGCAGACCGCGACGCCGAACCGGCGGCTCGCGAACGTGGCGGCGCGGTGCCCGAGGAGCAACTGGTATGGAAATAGCCGCCCACGACGCCACGGCAACCGCGACCACGGCGCTGACCAGGGAGCAGGCGCAACGCGAGCTGTCCGGCCGCGTCTACGAGCACGGGTTCTACACGGACGTCGATGCCGAGCAGGCTCCCAAGGGGCTGAACGAAGAGATCATCCGCCTGATCTCGCGCAAGAAGGACGAGCCCGAGTTCATGCTCGACTTCCGCCTGA
Source organism: Spirochaetia bacterium (assembly GCA_965208575.1). Lineage (GTDB taxonomy): Bacteria > Spirochaetota > Spirochaetia > SZUA-6 > Bin103 > Bin103. Next base: position 1,541,510 of record CBDBOV010000006.1, read on the forward strand.
AGGCGTTCCGGCGCTGGCAGGAGATGGAGGACCCGTGGTGGCGTCCGGTCGACCACCCCGACATCGACTACCAGGACATCCGCTACTACTCGGCGCCCAAGAGCGTGGACGAAAAGCAGGGCCCCGCGTCCCTGGACGAGGTGGATCCCGAAATCCTGCGCACCTTCGAGCGCCTCGGGGTGCCGCTGATGGAGCAGAAGCGGGTGATGGGGGTGGCAGTCGACGCGGTGTTCGACTCGGTGTCGGTGGGCACTACCAACCAGGAACAGCTCACCAGGCTGGGCATCGTGTTCTGTTCCATGACCGAGGCGCTCAAGGAGCATCCCGAGCTGGTGCAGCGCTATCTCGGATCGGTGGTACCGGCCGCGGACAATTTCTATTCCGCCCTCAATTCGGCGGTATTCACCGACGGGTCGTTCTGTTACATCCCGCCGGGGGTGCAGTGCCCGATCGACTTGTCCACCTACTTCCGCATCAATGCCGCCGAGACCGGCCAGTTCGAGCGTACCCTGATCGTGGCCGACCGCGGCAGCTCGGTGAACTACGTGGAGGGCTGCACCGCCCCGATGCGCGACGAGAACCAACTGCACGCCGCGGTGGTGGAGATCGTGGCGCTCGACGACGCGGTGGTGAACTACTCGACCGTACAGAACTGGTATGGCGGCGACGCCGACGGCAAGGGCGGTATCTACAACTTCGTCACCAAGCGCGGCAAGGCGGTGGGCAGGAATTCCAAGATCTCCTGGACGCAGGTGGAGGCGGGCGCGGCGATCACCTGGAAGTACCCGAGCGTGATCCTGTCGGGTGACGGCTCGGTGGGCGAGTTCTACTCGGTGGCGCTGACCAACAACCGGATGCAGGCGGACACCGGCACCAAGATGATCCACATCGGCCGCAACACCACCAGCACCATCGTGTCCAAGGGCATCTCCGCCGACCGCTCGCGCAACGCCTACCGCGGCCAGGTGCGCATCCAGCCGGGTGCCACCGGGGCGCGCAACTTCACCCAGTGCGACTCGATGCTGGTCGGCAACGAATGCCACGCCAACACGTTCCCGTCGATCGAGGTGCGCAACGACTCGGCCACCGTCGAGCACGAGGCGTCCACCTCCCGCATCGGCGCCGAGCAACTGTTCTACCTGGCCACCCGCGGGCTCGACATGGAGGCGGCGATCTCCTTGCTGATCAACGGGTTCTGCAAGGAGGTGTTCAAGAAGCTGCCGCTGGAGTTCTCGGTGGAAGCGGTCAAGCTGCTGGAGATGAAGCTGGAGGGGAGCGTCGGCTGATGATCAGTATCAGCAACCTGAGCGCCGCCGTGGTGGCCGAAGGCGGCAGCCGGGTCCCGATCCTGCGCGGCATCGACCTGGAGGTGCGGGCCGGCGAGGTGCACGCCATCATGGGGCCGAACGGGTCCGGCAAGAGCACCCTGGCGCGGGTGATCGGCGGCCATCCGTCGTACGAGGTGACCGGCGGCGGCGTGACCTACGAGTTGAACCTGCGCCCGCGCGACCTGCTGGCGATGGATCCCGACGAGCGCGCCAAGAACGGCGTGTTCATCAGCTTCCAGTACCCGGTGGAGATTCCCGGCGTCAGCAACTCCATCTTCCTGCGCGCCGCCTACAACGAGATCGCGGTGTCGCAGGGTCTGCCGGAGCTGGACCCGATCGACTTCGAGGAGCTGCTGCTGGAGAAGCTGCACCTGTTGGGGATGGCGGAGGATTTCGCCGCCCGCGAGGTGAACGTCGACTTCTCCGGCGGCGAGAAGAAGCGCAACGAGATCCTGCAACTCGCGCTGCTGGCGCCGCGGTTGGCGATCCTGGACGAGACCGATTCGGGGCTCGACATCGACTCGCTGAAGGCGGTGGCGACCGGCATCGAGCGGCTGCGCCACGCCGAGAACGCGTTCGTGCTCATTACCCACTACCAGCGCATGCTGAACTACGTCACGCCGGACCGCGTGCACGTGATCCACGACGGGCGTATCGTACGCAGCGGCGACCGCGAGCTGGCCCTGGAGATCGAGGAGCGCGGCTACGACTGGCTGGTGGCGCAGCCGGCGGGCGCGGCTGGCGCGGCGGACTTGGCAGCGCCGGAGGGCGCGCGCTGATGGCCCAGGCAGCGGCCGTGGCCGAGGCCGCGCACGCAGCGGCCGCCGCGCCGGCAACGGCACCGCGGATGGAGCAGTTCCGGCGCCTGTTCGAGGCGCGTGCCGCGGGCAGAGTCGCCTCGCTGGACGAGGAGTTGCGCGCCGCCGCGCTCGCCGAGCTGCTGGCGTCCGGCTTCCCGTTGCGCCGCGACGAGGAATGGGTGCACACCCCGCTGCGCGCCGTGGCCGAGGCGCACTACCGGCTCGGCAGTGCCGTACCAGTGCTGGCCGCGGCCGGCCGGAGCGCCGAACTGGTTCGCGAACTGGTAGCCGGCGAACCCGTGGCGTTGCTGACCTGCAACGGCGCGCTGGCCTCCCCGGCCATGTTCGCCTCCCTTGCCGACGGCGCCGCCGAATCGGACATCGCCGGCGTCCGGGGGGCGCGCGGGGATCTGTGGCCGCGGTGCCGCGAAGCATTCACGCGCCCGCTGACCACCGCCTTCACCCGCGTGGCGCGCACGTTCGGCGACCACGGCGTGCTGCACTGCGACGCGGCGGCGGGTGTGGCGCCGCTGCACCTTGTCCATCTCGTCGAAGCGGGCGCGCTGGCGGCGCCGCGGGTGACGATTCGCATAGCGGACGGCGCCCGGGTGACGCTGGTGGAGAGCGTCGTTGCGGTCGCCTTGCCGGCGAGCGGCCGTCGCGTCACCGGTGGCGGCGTCACGCCGGGCCATGCCGTCATGAGCGCCGCGCGGCCGCTCGGCACGACGAACGGTGCCGGCGGCCACGGCGCCGCGCCGAATGACGTTGCCGGCAGCGCCGCCCCGCCGGCCGGTGCCGCGGCGCTGAGTTGCGCCGACACCGAGATCCGGCTCGGAGCGGGTGCGTCGCTTACCTACGTGCGGGTGCAGGCGGCCGGCGCGGAGTCGTTCGACTTCGGCACCACCACCGTGGTGCAGGAGCGGGACAGCGAGTTGCACGTCCTGAGCGTGGCGCTCGGCGGGCGCATCGCCCGCCACACCTGCAACGTGCTGGCCGCGGCGCCGGGTACGACCAGCCGGCTCGGCGGTGCCACGGCGGCGGCCGGTGGCCAGGTACTCGACCATCACACCTACGTCGAGCACGCCGCACCCGGGTGCGCGAGCCGCCAGTTGTACAAGACGGTGCTCGGCCGCGGCGGCCACGGCGTGTTTTCGGGACGCATCCTGGTGCGCCCGGTGGCGCAGCAGACCGATGCGTTTCAGCTCAACCAGAACCTGCTGCTCGACGACGCCCGCGTGGACACCAAGCCGCAGCTCGAGATCGGCGCCGACGACGTGCGCTGCACGCACGGCGCCACCACCGGGCGGCTCAACGAGGACCAGTTGTTCTACCTGCAGGCGCGCGCCATCGGGCGCAGCCGGGCGGTGCGCATGCTGGCGCGCGGCTTTCTGGACGAGGTGGTCGGCGAGTTGCCGGATGCCGCGCTGCGCCCGCGCCTGCTGAAGCTGCTGCACCGGCGCCTGGACCGTCTTGAAAGGAGCGTCGAACGATGAGCAACGTCGCCACTCGCGCCTTGCCCGCGGACCTGGACGTGGCCGCGGTCCGGGAGCAGTTTCCGATTCTCGCCAAGCAGGTGCACGGCCAGCGGCTGGTGTACCTGGACAACGCGGCCACCACCCTGAAGCCGCACGCGGTGATCGACCGCCTGCAGCGCCACTACGCCGAAGAGACCGCCAACATCCACCGCGGCGTGCACTACCTGAGCGAGCAGGCAACCGCTGCCTACGAGCAGGTCCGCGAGCGGGTGCAGCGGTTCCTCGGTGCCGCCGCCCCGGAAGAAGTGATCTTCACCAGCGGCACCACCGACTCGATCAACCTGGTCGCCCAGGGCTGGGCAACCGCCCACCTCGGCAGCGGCGACGAGGTGGTGATCACCCACATGGAGCACCACTCCAACATCGTCCCCTGGCAGATGCTCACCGAGCGCACCGGCGCGGTACTGCGCGTGGCCCCGATCAATGACCGCGGCGAACTGGAGTGGGACCGCTTCCTGGACCTGCTCGGGCCGCGCACCCGGCTGGTGGCGGCCACCCACGTGTGCAATTCCCTTGGTACGGTCGTGCCGGCCGCGGAGCTGATCCGCGCCGCGCATGCCGTGGGAGCGAGGGTGCTGCTGGACGGCGCTCAGGCAGCCGCCCACCTGCCGCTGGACGTGGTGGAGCTGGACGTCGACTTTTACTGCTGCTCGGGGCACAAGCTGTTCGGCCCCACCGGCACCGGCGTCCTGTACGGCAAGCGCGAGCTGCTGGAGGCGATGCCGCCGGTGCGCGGCGGCGGCGACATGATCAAGTCGGTGACCTTCGCGCGGACCACGTACGCCGACCTGCCCAACAAGCTGGAGGCGGGCACCCCGCACATCGCCGGCGTGATCGGCCTGGGCGCGGCGCTGGAGTGGATCGAAGGGGTCGGCCTGGAGGCGATCGGGCGCCACGAGGAACGGCTGCTGGCGAGCGCCACCGCCGCACTGGCCGCCATCGACGGCGTGCGCCTGATCGGCACCGCCGCCCGCAAGTCGGCGATCCTGTCGTTCACGGTGGGCGACATTCACCCGCACGACGTGGGCACCATCGCCGACCAGGAGGGGGTGGCGCTGCGCACCGGCCACCACTGCACGCAACCGGTCATGGAGCGGTTCCGGGTGCCGGCCACCGCGCGCGCGTCGTTCTCGGTGTACAACGACGACGATGACGTCGCCGCCCTGGTGCGGGCCATCGGCCAGGCGCAGGAGCTGTTCGGGTGAGCGCCACGGGCTCGGCGGCGCGCGAACTGTACCAGCAGGTGATCCTCGATCACAACCGTACGCCGCGCAACTGGGGCGCGTTGGATCCGCACACCCACCACGCCGAGGGCCACAACCCGCTGTGCGGCGACCGCTACGAGGTAGCGCTCGTGCTCGCCCCCGACGGCAGCGTTGCCGATATTCGCTTTCAGGGCTCCGGCTGCGCCATCTCCAAGGCCTCCGCGAGCATGATGACCGAGGCGGTCAAGGGCATGCCGCGCGCAGCGGTGGAGCGGCTGGTGGAGCAGTTCCGCAGTCTGGCGGCGGGCGAGCTCGACCCGGCTCGCGACCGGCACGACCTCGGCAAGCTGCGCGTGTTCAGCGGCATCTGGGAGTTCCCGGCGCGGGTGAAATGCGCCACGCTGCCGTGGCACACCCTGCACAGCGCCCTCGACGGCTGCGGCCACGCCACCACCGAGGCGCAGGCCGACGAAAAGGAGTAACAGGCATGGCGGTAGCGATTCTGACCCAGTTCACGCCCAACCCCAACGCGATGAAGTTCATCCTGAACCGTGACGTGAAGTCGACCGGCAAGGTGACATTCCGCAACGCCGACGAGGCGAACGGCATTGCGCTGGTGGAGGCGCTGTTCGCCCTGGTGGTGGTGGAGCAGGTGCACCTGTTCGAGAACGTGGTCACGGTGACCAAGATCGACCAGGCGCCGTGGGAGGACGTGGCCGACTGGGTGAAACAGGTGCTCACCAACCACGCCGACGAGCACGACCCCGGCTTCGAGCTGGCCGACACCGGCAGCGGCGGGCCGGTGAGCCACGTGCGCGACGACCAGCCGCCGGAGGTGCAGCGCATCGAGGAGGTGCTCGACCGCACCGTGCGCCCCTACCTGCAGGGCGACGGCGGCGACCTGGACGTGCTCGCCTACGAGAACAACCGCGTGCTGGTGAGTTACGCCGGCGCCTGCGGCACCTGCCCATCCGCGGTGGCCGGCACCCTGCAGGCGATCCAGAGCGTGCTGCGCGACGAGGTCAACCCCGAAATCGAGGTAATCTCCGCCGAATCCGGCTGATGCCGGGCATCCGCTCGCCTTCCGCTACCGCGGCGCTTCTCCTTGTTCCGTGGCCGTCGGCCGGCTGCGGTCGCGGTAGTGGGGTTCCAGGTCGCTCAGCTCCAGGCCGAGCAGATCCATGGTCCGGAACAGGTGCGGCAGGTCGCGGTCGACGAAGCTGCGCCGCTTCAGTTCGCGCGCCTGCCGGTAGGCGCGGTCGGCCACGAAGTAGCCGGTGCCGCGCCGGTTGTAGATGATGCCCCGGTCCTGCAGGTAGGCGTAGGTGCGGGCGACGGTGTTCGGGTTCACCTGCACGTCGACCGCCAGCTCCCGGATCGACGGGATGCGGTCCCCGCCCCGCCACCGGCGGCGCAGGATGTTGTCGCACAGGTAGTCGCCGATCTGCAGGTAGATCGCCTGCGGCGGGGTGAACTCCACGGTCACACTTCCGCTGCGCGCAGGCGCAGGTAGGTCAGGAACCAGAACAACGGCCCCATCACGGCCCAGAAGAAGATCTTCGCACCGAGTTCGACAGCCTCCGCGAGGCGCGGCGAAAAATCCACCAGGTGCACGTCGCGGTCGAGGCCGGCAAAGACAGCGGGAAACAGGAGCCAGGCCAGTCCGGCGGCGAGCAGCGTCAGCGCCAGCAAGAGCGCGGAAGTGGTCAGGACCACTTTGAACGCGTGCCAGCGGCGGAAGTAGACCGCTCCGAACAGGTACAGGGAACTGGCCACCAGGTAGGCAAGTACCGCGCGCCAGGAATCGGCGTCGGGGACGAAGATACCGTGTGAACGGCGCCAGATCAGCTCGCTTACCCCGGCGCCGAGCAGGGACACCAGGAAGTAGCCGGCCACGGCCGCGGCGGCGACGCCGACCGTGGAAAGCAGCAGCCGTACCAGCCAGCGTTCCAGCGTCGACACCGGCAGGGTCAGGTAGGCGTGCGCGCGCGGCTTGTCGTGCAGATCGGTGAACAGGGAACTGGTGAACAGCACGCCGCCGACCACCAGGACCAGCGGAAACAGCACCGCGTGCAGGGCCGCGTCGTGCGCGTTGCGCGCCGCTATCACGCCGATTGCCAGAATCAGCGCCGCTGCCGAGCCCGCCCCGACCAGGACAGCCCGGTGGTGCTGCACGAGATCGGCGCGCAGCGCGTACCACGCGCGCGTCACCGAGAATGCGTCGTTGCTGTGCATCATACCCTCCTATTCCCTGTTCCCGGCGGCGGGGGCGAACGCCGCTGCCACGCGCCGGTGATCGGCAACTACCGAGTTGAACAGCAATTCCAGGTCAACGGCCGCCTCCGCGAGCGGTGCGCCACGCGCAGCGGCCACCAGGGCGCGGCCCGCGGGCGCGGCGCCGATGCCCGAGCCCGGCTCGGCGTAGATGGTCTCGCCGTCGTCCGGCGGCCCCACGGCGACGGCATCGCGCACCGCCAGGGCGCCGGAGATCTCCTCCACCGAGTGCTGAAACACGATCCGCCCCTGCTCCAGGATCACGATCGGGTCGATCAGGTGCTCCAGGTCGCGCACCTGGTGGGTCGACACGACGATCACGCGGTCATCGGCGGCTGCGCCCGCGAGCAGGCGGCGGAACTGACCCTTGGCGGGAATGTCGAGACCGTTGGTGGGCTCGTCCAGTATCAGCAGCCGGCAGCGCGTGGCCACGGCGAAGGCGAGCAGCACCTTCTTCTTCTGGCCGTAGGAGATCGCGGTCATGCTGCGCTCCGGGTCCACCTCCAGGTCGGCCAGGTGGCGTGCCATGGCGGCGTGGTCGAAGCGGGGGTAGAACACGCCGTACAGCCGGGCGAGCGCGAGCGGCGACAGCGCCGGCGTGTGGAACTCCTCCGGCACGAAGTACAGCTCGCGCAGGAACGACGGCGTGCGGCGCCGCACCTCCTCGCCCGCCACGCGGGCGCTGCCCTCGTTCGGGAACAGCAGCCCCGCCATCAGCCGCAGCAGCGTGGTCTTGCCGGCGCCGTTGCGGCCGAGCAGCCCGTACACGTTACCGGGCGTGAGCGCAAGGTCGAGCCGGTCGAACAACCGCTCCCCCCTGCGGTATCCGAACGTGATTCGTTGCAGGTCTACCATCTTCCCTCCTCGTCGCTGGCGGCGACCTCTTCCATAGTGTACTACTGCAATAGTACAGTGGCAAGACATAGAGGGAGTATGGCAGCCAATACCGGTACACGGTGCCCTTCCGGCGCCGTGCAGGGCTGGCCGGCGCCGCCGGAATCGGCGATAATGGCTGCGAGGGCCCGGCTGCGCCACACCTGCACGGCGCCCTCGCAGGCGAGGGGCAAGGAGCAGGCAGGCATGGCAGTTGCGAAACCCGTCCGGTCGACGACCGATCCTGCGCCTCGTCCCGCGTCGACGGCCATGGACGGCGCTGGTGCCCTCGCGCCGTTCGGGGCCGCCGGGATCGCCGCCCGGCTCATCAGCTATTCCGCGCTCGACCGCTACTTCCGGCAGCCCGCCGCGGGCGGCGAGCCGGTACGGTACGTGGCCGCCGACGCCACGGTGGTGGAGATCGCGCCGCTGTTCGACGAGCTGCAGTTCGGCAGCGAACCGATGTCGGACGCGATCGCCGTGCATGGCGGGGTGCGGCTTTGCATCCGCTGCAGCGACGGTGCCGACACCAGGGGCTTTCCGTTCTCGGTACAGCAGCTTGGCTTCGATGTGCAGCGCGGCGTGTTCCTGGACCCGTCCGGGGTCTACTACGACCTGCGCAAGCCGGCGCTGGTCGGCCGCGCTACCCACCTGGAGTGGTGGCAGGTTGTCGCGGAGGCCGCGCAGCTCGTCTCCCGCTACCACTACACCTTCGAGCCGGATGCGGATTGGTTCGATGCGCCGGTGCCGCCGGCGCCGGCCCCGTACCAGCGCCACCTGCTGGAGCGCATTCTCACCAGCCGCGCGCCGGCCAACGGGCTGCGCCTGCTGCACGACGCCGGCATCGTGGCAAGCTGGTGGCCGGAACTGGCGGCGATGGCGCGGGTGGACCACGCCAAGGAGCACCACCCGGAGGGCGGCGTGTGGGAGCACACCCTGGCCACCTTCGCGCACCGCAAGTCACCCGACCTGGTGCTGTCGCTCGGGCTGCTGCTGCACGACGTGGGCAAGCCGCGGGCCACGCCGCGGGACGGCAAGCGGTTCTTCGCCCATGCCGACATCGGCGCCCGCGTGGCGCGGCGCTTCCTCGGCCGTCTTGGCTTCGCGCCGAAACTGATCGACGCGGTGGCGTTCCTGTCGCGCAACCACATGATGCCGGCCGCCCTCGGCCGCGTGCGCCCCGAGCACGCCGAGGAACTGATGAGCTCGCACCTGTTCCCGCACCTGCTGGAGCTGTACCGCGCCGACATGATGTCCAGCTTCGCCAGCCCGGAGCCCTACTACCACGCCTGCCGCCTCTACCAGCGCCACCTGCGTGGCCGCCCCCTGCCGCAGCGCACCGCCACCCCCGGCCGCCGCCGCGGCCCCCGCCCCCGCGCCCGCCGCTTCAAGGGCTGAACTGCAATCGGCACGTCGTTCGCACTCTGCCGCCAGGCGGGCGAACGATTATCCATTTTCGAGAATTCCTGTATTGTGGAAATCATGAGAGCCGTCATCAACGTCACGGAGCGCGGAGTTCTGACACTGCCGGTGCGATTCAGGAGAGAGCTTGGACTCACCGGAGACAACCTGGTGATTGCCGAATCGACGCGAGAGGGGGTGCTGCTGCGCCCGGCGGTTGCGCTGCCAATCGAGATCTACACCGACGAGCGGGTCCAGGAGTTCAACGAATCAGAGGCGGAGTTGGCGGCTGAATTCGGCGCCAGGAGTGACCGGAGCGGCCGGCCCGATTAGGGTGCGGATATTCCTGGACGCGAACATCCTGTTCTCCGCAGCGCAGACCGACGGCGCCGTGCGGAAACTCGTCAATCGTCTTCGCGAGTCGGACCACCGGTTGGTGGTGGACGCATTCGTGTGGGAGGAAGCCAGGCGGAACTTGCTTGCACGATTCCCGACAGCGCTGCCCGCGCTCGATGCCCTCACTCCAGCGATCCAACTCGTCCCGCTCCAGGGCAAGGATCAGCGTGCCGGGGATTTGCCGGTCGATGACAAGGACAAGCCGGTGCTGGCGGCGGCAATCGCCCTCGGCTGCGATGCCCTTGTCACCGGCGACCGCACCCATTTCCGTCACCTGTTCGGCAAGGCCGTGCAGGGGGTCAAAGTCCTGAGTCCGACGCTCGCCGCTCGATCGCTGCTGCGCTGACCGGCTGCGGTCGGCAGTCGGTCGTTACCGACCCGTGCGGGTTCGCGACGCCGCTCAGCCGCCACCAACCGAGTCATGGGGCCGAGCGCAACGTCGACGAGATACTATCAATTTCTCTATTGTTGATGTTTCTTGATACAGCCTTGCCATCAATCATCAATTTTCGGAATAATGATACTGTGAAGCTGCCGCGTAAGCCGCCCCCGCTGGCCGAGTTGCTTGCCGAGCATCACCAGCGGCTCGCACGGATTGTCGGCGCAGGTATCGCATCCACCGACGATGGCCGTTACCTGCATTGGGACAAGCTGCGCTTTCTTGCCGTCCCGGCGGGTCTGTTGAACCACGAGGAGTGGTGGCTCGCGGTCAAGGTGGCGCGTAACGGCCTGTATCACAACCTGCCGCTACGGGACGGCGGTGGGCGTCCGTTCGTGTACCTGCTGCCCGACCGGGCACAGGAGGCGCTGCATCGCATCGACGGCCATGGCCGTGCAGGGCCCGGCGCCGCCGCAGGGCAACCGGCAGGCGCAGATGCGCGCAGTCACCTCGTCGACTCGCTGATAGAAGAGGCGATCGCGTCCAGCCAATTGGAAGGCGCATCGACCACGCGCGCGGTGGCGGCGCGCATGATCCGCTCCGGGCGCCGGCCGCGCGACCGCGGCGAGCAGATGATCCTCAACAACTACCGGGCGATGGCGTCGGTCCGCCGCCTCGCGGATACCCCGTTGACCGAACAGGCGGTGCTGGATCTCCACGCCGTGCTTACCGCCGACACGCTCGCCGATCTGGAGGATGCCGGCCGCTTGCAGCGCCCCGGTGATCAGCGCGTCCAGGTGTGGGACAGCCGCGACCAGACGGTGCTCCACTCGCCTCCTCCCGCTGACGAATTGCCCGACCGGTTGCGGGAGATGGTTCGGTTCGCCAACCATGGCACCGGTGACGGGTCGTTTCTGCATCCCGTCGTGCGCGCCATCGTCCTGCACTTCCAGCTCGCCTACGATCACCCGTTCGCGGACGGCAACGGACGCACCGCCCGCGCGCTGTTCTACTGGGCGATGCTGCGCCACGGCTACCGCATGTTCGAGCTGGCCTCCATCAGCCGCGTCATTGCCGCTGCACCAGCGCAATACGCGCGCGCCTATCTGCACACCGAGACCGACGACAATGATCTGACCTACTTCATCGTCCACCAGCTCGACACCATGCTGCGCGCCATGGCCGATGTCGAGTCGTACGTGGTCAGGCGGATAGAACAGTTCCGGCAGGTCGAGGCGACGCTGAAGCGTTCCACCGACCTCAACCATCGTCAGCTCGCCGTGCTGGCGCACGCCATCCGCCACTCCGACGCCGAGTACACGATCCGGTCGCACCGAACCAGCCACTCCGTCGCCTACGCCACCGCCCGCGCCGACCTGTTCAGACTCGCCGACCTCGGCCTCCTGGAACGACGCCGCGCAGGTCGCCGCAGCTACCAGTTCTGGCCGCCCCCCGACCTGGCCGACCGAATACGTTCCGCTCCGTCGGCAGTAGCGGCGTCATGATCCGGTCAGTCCGCATCGGCGGCCTCAAGCGCGGTTGGTAGCCGTGAGCCCGCGAACGCCGAGACCTCTGACATCCTCGAGTGTCGCCGGTGAAGCCCCGACGGTAGTAGATTCGGTCGCTGCTACCTATGGATTTCGAGACAAGCGAAGCCAACCCAAGCGAGAATAACGAGCTGGTGGCCAGCGATGACGCCACCGAACTGCAGGCTCGATCCGCCGGTGTAAGCCCCTACGCTACCGGTGGTGGCGGCGTCACCTTTGAACGCAAGGTAGCGGTGCAGTACCTTGCACATCTGCTTGTTGGCGACAGTGCCACTGAACTCGGAGGTGGTCGCCGTGTCGTGAGCGTGGAGTTCCAGCAGGCTCCAGACCATCCTGTCGATGACCTCGTGGTGAGCGCGGCACTATCCGACGAGATACGGCCGTCACTGGTGCTCAGCCTCGCGGTTCGGCGTTCCCCGAATCTCGTGACGAGCGACGAGTCGACGCGCAAGCTTGTCCGGCAATTCGTCGAGGCGATGGCGAACGCGCAGACGGAGGGACCAGAACACCGGATGTGCCTCGTCGTCGCAGGACCACAAGAGCAGGCCAAGCAAATTGCGACTCTGGCCAGTCACGCAGCGGTCCAGATGGACGCGATCGGCTTCTTCCGGCTCATCAGTACGCCACGCAAGTTCCAAGCTGCCATTCGAGACAGGCTCTCTCAACTCGTAGCTCTCGTGGAGCATGCGCTCTGTGACCTCGGCGTTGCAGACACTGGTAGTGCACTGGTACAGCAACGAACCTGGGAGCTGCTCTCGCGGCTGGCGGTGCTCATGCCACGGCTCGAGTTCCCCGACGAGACGGATTGGGCAAACGTAGCGAACAGTCTAATTCCAGTAGCGCGTGGGCCCGACCCGACGGCAGGGTCGCAGCTTCGTGATTGGCTCGTCGCCCTTGTCAACGACTATTCGCCGAAGGCCGCGCGGGTAGATCTGAAACTGTTGCGACGCGACGCGCGCGCGATGCTCAATTCAACGACGCGGCGAAACCAGAAGGGCTGGCAGGTACTCGACCATCTCCATCGAATGGCGCTTGCGGCAGTGCGGGACGAGATCACCGGAAGCGATGGCAGTCGCGTGAGTATAGATCGAAGCGGGGAAGCGGCGAAGTTGATCGCAACCGCGGCCAAGAGTCCAGCGACTATCGTGAGCGGGGAATCAGGCGTAGGAAAGAGCGCACTAGCGGTGTTGGGAGTCACAGCCGCTAGTGGCACGGGTTCGGACAGCATACAGACGTTGTGCATCAACCTGCGTCAGATCCCCATGTTGCCCGTTGAGTTCGAAGCCACATTAGGGTGTCGGCTCGCGACGCTTCTGTGCGAATTGAGTGCGTCACAGCGCGTGCTCATTATTGACGCAGCGGACGCCATCACCGAAGGCAGGACAGACGCATTCCGCTACTTGGTCGACGCGGCTCACAACAGCGAGATAACGGTTATCGCTGTCACGTCAGCCGAGAGCCGGCAGGTCGTGAGAGATGCGCTCGCTGATTGTCTCGGTACGGCAGCCAAAGAACATACGGTAGCGCCGCTGAGCGACGCTGAGATAGGTGACATCGTCAACACCTTCACGGAGTTAAACAACCTTAGTTCCAGCGCGCGGGCGCGTGTACTCCTGCGTCGGCTTGTAGTAGTAGATCTGCTCGTGCGAGTTCGTGTACAGGGTGTCCCGCTCACCGATTCAGATGCGGTGCAGGAAGTGTGGTCCGGGCTCGTCCGTCGGCGCGAGATGTCTGACAGAGGGGCACCGGATGACCGGCAACTCGTACTCCTTAAGCTGGCCGATCTCGCGCTCCGTGGCGTCAGCCAAGTGGATGAGAGCAGTAGCTTCGATTCCGCTGCTGTTGCTGGATTGCGACGTGATGGGTTGCTGCGCACTTCGCAAGACGATCCGTTCAAGATCGGCCCCGAGTTCGCGCACGATGAGGTGCGCCGCTACGCAGTCGCTCGCCTTTTGCTGTCCGACGACACACCTGCTACAAGAATCCTGCAGGCTGGAGCGCCTCGCTGGTCTCTCTCCGCCGCACAGCTCGCTTGTCAGGCTTTGTTGGCGCTCCCCGACACGGCCACAATTCCTTTGAGCGGTCGGCTCGGTCGGTTGCAGGCATCTTTTGATCGGCTCGTCGACGCAGGACATGGAGTTCGCTGGGGGGACGTACCGGGTGAGGGCTTGCTCGCGCTGGCCGATCCCAACGCGGTATTGCGGGATGCGTGGACCGACTTGCTCGCCGGTGACGGTGCCGGCCTACGACGGCTTGCCCGCTTGGTCGACCAACGGCACCGACGCGACCGTAGCGTCGTCGACATCCGTGTGGTCGAGCCGATCATCACGTTGCTTCTCGATGACGCTGCCCCGTGGCAGCTGGGTAAATATGCCCAAGACATTCTGCGGGACTGGTTGCATGCACACGTGGTCGCCAAGACCCGCGCCCAGCATCCGCTACGTATCCTGCTTCGCGAGCGTCTCATTGATGCGTGTGCAGCGGGGGACCGTCGCCTTGCCGAGGAGCGGGTAGCCGCAGCCGCCAAGCGCGCCGCGCGCGCATCGGAGGAAATCGAGAGAGAGCGCCGGTTCATGGAGAACCACAGCGAACTCTTCAAAGAATTAGGTTACGGCGGTCGTCGGCGGCGTAAGCGGCCCGACGTTCCCCGCGAGATCACAAACGAGATTGTTCTTGAGCTTCTGGCCCTGCTCGGGCCCGACCTTGGCAGCGGCGGTGAAGCGATCCTTTTGCGTGTCGCGCAGGACGCACCGGAGTGGCTCGCCCCTACCGTCGAAGGACTCCTGACAGGTCATGCACTCGCCAACTATGGCCGGGGGCTTCTGGCCCGACTTACCGAGGCCTACTATCTCGATGACGAGTCCGCCGGTTCCGACATCCATGACGATGGGATTCGCGACCACAACAATCGGAGCTTCGGCACGCCTCTCCCTGCGTGGTATCGTGGTCCGTTCATGGCGCTGTTCGAGACTGACTTCCGCAACGGCGTTGCGGTACTTAACCGCTTGCTCAACCATGCTGCGCGCACGCGCGTTAGCACCCTAACCCGTCTCGGTCCAATCGGCCCGCCGTTTGACGATGGCGCCGGTTACGAGTCCGAACTCGAGATTACCGGTACACATCGGCTCTACGTCGGTGATGAGCATGTGTGGTGTTGGTACCGAGGTACTGGAGTCGGACCGTATCCCTCCATGAGTGCTCTGCAAGCGTTGGAGCGGGTGTGTGACCATCTGGTCAAGGCGGCCATACCGCTCGCAACGCTTGTCTCGATACTCCTCCACGGTTGCGAAAACCTAGCGATGGTCGGCCTCGTCGTCGGACTTCTCGTAAGACATCTTGAGAACACGGGCCGTCTCCTGGATCCCTACCTCCAAGAGCCGCCCATCTGGCGCCACGAGTTCAGACGAGCCATAGACGAGACGAGCGGACTCGCAGCTGACTCCGACGGACTCGTGAAACCGGACCGCCGGAAGTGGTCGCTACGGGAGGCCGCCGCACACATGGTCCTGCTGGCCGACGAGACGCGTCGCTCTCAGCTCATCGCGGTCGGCGAAAAGCTCGTTGCGAACGCACGCCGCGACTTCGAGTCCGCACATGTTGAAGACCAAACGGATCAAACGGCCGATGCGAGTGACCCTACTGAACAGCGGTTGGCCGTGGTGCGCGCGTGGGCAAGTAGCCTAGACCACCGTACTTACCAAGCCTATGACGCTCCCGATGGTCTGTACGTTCAGTCCAAGCCACCGGATGATGTGATGCAGGCTTTGGATCCCAGCAACGAAGAATTGGAACGGGTACAAGCGACGAATCGATTGGTAGTCCGCTACCATATCGGACGCAAGACCGGCGATGCTGGTGGAATCGGGGCAGACGAACTAACCACTGACTTGACAACGGCCCGCGGGCTGCTTGAGAACCCACCGTCCCACGGCGTTCTTGACCCATGGGAGGCGCCCGCCATGGTTTCCTTAGCAGCACTCGAATCACACCTTCTGAGTGGGGTCGATCTCCCCGACGAAGCGCTCTTGTTCGCGGTCGAGACTGTGCTTGAGATAGGAAAAGCAGAGTCGGTGGGGAGCGACAAGTTCGACCCCTCATACTATGACCAAGGCGCAAACCGGAGCGCGGCTACGGCCGCTCCGTTACTGCTACTGCCCGGTGCGGCCCGACTCCGGTCCATAGTTGACCGGGCAGCCGGATCTGCGACGTTTGAACGTGCCGTTACTGCCAGTATGAAACTTGCACAATCTGGTACGAACGAAGTGCCGCTCTACCTCGCGCGTGGATTGGATCACCTTTGGAAGGCGCCGTGCAAGGAACATGGACGTTGTCATCATCAGGTGGGATGGCAAATCGTCAGTGACACGATGCGCCGCTGCGTGCTCAGCCGTTGGGATCCCGCTAGCATACGTCGCATCGTCCTCACTCTCAAGAAGCCGTATGCGAAGTCACTCGATCGCGTTGCCGACAACTCGATCATCGCGCTTCGCCTCGACGCGGCGATACGAGCATCGGCCCCGGCCGCCGTCGCAGGCATATGCGTTTCGGTTCGGGCGCGAGAGTTGCTGCGGACTCTCCTGGCCGCACAACGGCGGTCTCTGCTCAGCGGAGACCATCACGACGCAGATCCGCGAGGTTCGCACACTCTCTTGAGCGCACGTGCTCTTCTGACGCTCGCCGAAGAGTGCAATGATGAGCTAATTTACGATCACATAAATGCTTACGCCGATAACTCGACTCTGCTCTGGCACCTGCTCAGCGCTCTCTCAGCGGCAGCGGAGGAAACACCGGAGCGAGCGGCAGTGGCGCGGCGGGTCTGGCCGAGCATCGTTCGGCACGTTTTGGAGTTGCATGAGTCAGGTCACACTGCGTTCCGGGGCCGGACCTCCGGCGACATGGCCCTCGCAGCCCTTATACCCAACGCTACGGGCGACGGTTTATTCCTATATCCGGAGGTTGAGGATAGCAGGATTGCATGGTGGCAGCCGCTCGAAATGCAACCGGAGGTAGAGGCATGGCTTCCGACGGCCGCCGGCAGGTCGTATTGTGTCGACCATCTGATCCACTTCCTCCGCGTTCTCACACCCGAAGAGCAAGTCCGAACCGGGCTTCCGTGGGTGTCAAAGCTCGTCAGTACGGATCCTGACCATGCGGCTGGGCACTCCCTTACGCTCTCGACTTGGCTGATCGAGTCACGTTCAGTGGCTGAACGTGCCGGTCACCTGTCCTGTTGGCAGGAAATCGTCGATGCTCTAGTTGTTGCCGGGGTCAGGCAACTTGCGCCTTACTCGGAGTAGTGGCGCCCCTGTCGGTTGATCGAGCCGCTGATTGGAAGATACATCTCACCGGCCGGCCGTATATTTTCGAGCTGGTGTGCGTCGTGGTAACTTAGCAACATAACAGGAGATACTTGGATGAGGCGCAGGAAGCCGCCCAGGCGCTCGGATAACTACCGTCACCCCGAAGCAGACGCGCTACTGCGGCCGGATATTGGCATCCAGCCGCAGTTTCGAAAGAAGAAGCCGCCGGCCGCCTATCGGTACGACTCCTCGCTCTCGCCGTCGCTCGAGTGGGATGGGCAGAGTCATGCGCGGGAGGAAGGAGAAGCGAAGGTCGCGGCTTTGGAGCAGCACATCGCGCGACTGTCGGCGATCCTCGGCACTGATGCCACCAAGCAGTTGTCGGAGGCGGCTTTCAACTCGGCACGGCGCGAGCTTGACGACGCGCAGCAACAGCTCTCCGAACTGCGAGCGCTGTCACGGCCGTTCCTTAACTGGGCGGGCAAGGCTGAGCGGTTGTCCTTCGAGGTTCCCACTCTACCGCTGTTCGTGCACGAGCGGTTGTCCACTGCCGCCATCCTTGAGACGCTGAAGGGGCATCGGCGCGACGACCAGCCGACTCAGTTCGAGTTGTTCGGCGAGAGCGATCTGCCGATTCACGACCGGTTGCTCAAAGCGTACGAGCATCGCAATGGGTGGGTGAACCGGCTGATCCTTGGCGACTCGCTGGTGGTAATGAACTCACTGCTCGGATTCGAGGGGCTCGGCGGACAAGTGCAGACGATTTACATGGACCCGCCGTACGCAGTGAAGTTCGGCTCCAACTTTCAGCCGTTCGTACGGCGACGCGAAGTCAGGCACAACGACGACGACGACATGATCCGCGAGCCGGAGATGGTCCAGGCGTATCGCGATACCTGGGAGCTGGGGATCCACTCGTTCCTGACCTACCTGCGCGACCGGCTCTTGGTGGCGCGCGAGTTACTCCATCCTTCGGGGAGCATCTTCGTCCAGATATCCGACACCAACGTGCATCACGTGCGGGAGGTGCTGGATGAGGTGTTCGGCCCGGAGTGTTTCGTGTCGCAGATCAGCTTTCAGACGACCTCGGGGTTTCAGACGAAGACTCTCGCCACGCTGGGCGATTACCTCCTCTGGTACGCACGCGATCCAAATCGACTGAAAGTACGTAAGCTGTTCGAGGAACAGCCGGCGATCCCCGGTGAGGGCAACGCCCGTTGGGTGTTACTGCCTGATGGTAGCTACCGTGGCGTGAGCGCCGCCGAGCGCCGACGGGAGGTTGCACTTCCCGAAGGTGCCAGGCTCTATAAACCTGGCGATATGCAATCCCAAGGCGCATCTCGCGAATCTCAGCCATTCGATTATCTCGGCAAGGTATACCAACCCGGCGCAAACTCTCACTGGAAAGCCAACTACCCTGAAGGCTTGAAGCGGTTAGCCACAGATGGGCGTATCCACGTTGCCGCTAACAGCATTCAGTATCGTCGATTTGCCACCGACTTTCCCTATAGAGAGCGAGGGAACCTCTGGACCGACACCCTTACCGACAGTTTTACGGAAGAAAAGCGCTATGTCGTGCAGACCAACCCCAAGGTCATCGAGCGGTGCCTCCTCCTCACCTCGGATCCCGGTGATCTCGTACTCGACCCCACGTGCGGGTCCGGCACTACTGCATGGTGTGCGGAGAAGTGGGGTCGCCGGTGGATCACCATCGACACCTCGCGTGTGCCGCTGGCGATCGCCCGCCAGCGCCTGTTGACCGCCAAGCTGGACTACTACCGGCTCAAGGAGCCGGCGCGTGGACCGGCGGGCGGCTTCGAATACCAGCGCCGGCAGAACTCCAAGGGCGAGGAGGTCGGTGGCATCGTGCCTCACATCACGTTGGAGTCGATCGCCACCGACGAGCCGGCCAAGGAGGAGGTGCTGGTCGACCGCCCTGAACGCGACGACAACGTCACCCGCGTGTGTGGTCCGTTCTGTGTGGAGGCGACCATTCCGGCTCCCGCCGACTGGGGCGATGACGAGACTGACCAGGAAGTGACGCACGATGACGGCTACGACGATCACGTCGAGCGCATGATCGAAGTGCTGCGACGCTCACCGGTGTTGCGTCTTGGGGGTGGACGTACGGTCGCCCTCTCGGGGGTGCGCCGTCCTGCGCGCACCATGAGCCTCTCGGCCGAGGCGAAGATCGAAGGCGAGGAAGAGCAGATCGCCGCCATCGTCTTCGGTCCCGAGAACGGTGCCGTGTCGCAGAACTCGGTGTTCGAGGCTGCGAAAGAGGGGAACGTCAAGGGTTACCGGCACCTCTACGTGTTCGGCTTCGCCATTCAGCCAGATGCACGGAGCCTCATCGAACTGAGTGACCGCGCGCTTGGTATTCCAGCCACCTACGTGCAGGCGAGTGCCGATCTCACTATGGGCGACCTGCTCAAGAACATGCGATCGAGCCAGATATTCTCGGTCTGCGGACTGCCCGAGGTGCGGATCGAGCGAGCCGAGGAGCATGCGTACCGCGTCCATCTGTCCGGGCTCGACGAATTCGACCCCGCCACGATGGAAACCGACCATCGCGACGCCGCCGACGTGCCTGCCTGGTTCCTGGATACCGACTACAATGGCCTGTGCTTCCACGTGTGTCAGGCGT
The DNA here is from genome assembly GCA_965208575.1 of Spirochaetia bacterium. GTDB lineage: Bacteria > Spirochaetota > Spirochaetia > SZUA-6 > Bin103 > Bin103. The sequence goes on from CBDBOV010000006.1 coordinate 1,561,195, forward strand.
TCTTTCCCCGGACGTCGGCCTGGGAGGGACTCAAGCGTTCGCTCCGCGGCGACTTCAAGGCGAGTGTTTGGCAACACCTCTCGGGGACGAGCAGCGCTCCGTTTGTCGCGGGCACCCATGAGCAGATCGCCGTGAAAGTGATCGATGACCGCGGCAACGAACTGCTGGTAGTGAAGCATCTCGCGGAAGCCGACACATGATTCGGTCGGTTTGCATTCGCGGCTTCAAGCGGTTTCGGGAGGTCGAGTTCCGCTTGCCTGGCCACGTGGTGCTGGCAGGGCCCAACAACACCGGCAAGACCACGCTCCTGCAAGCCATCGCCTCGTGGGCGTTTGCCCTGCGACGTTGGCGCGAACTCAACGACTTCAATCGCCGAAACGGGTACCGCAGGGTGCCGCTCGCCCGGCAAGCGTTTGCCGCAGTCCCGTTGCGCAGCTTCGACCTGTTGTGGACCGACCGCCATTACCAGGGTCAGATCGAGATCGAGCTGCGTCACGACGCGGGGTGGGCGGTCACCATGGAGTTCATCGCCGACAGCACCGAGCAGATCTACGTGCGACCGGCGCAGGATTCGTCGGGCAACCTGCGAGACATCGATCTGCAAGCGGTGTTCGTGCCGCCGATGACCGGCATCGGCATCAATGAACCGCTGTTCTATTGGCCAAAGATCGAACAGCTTCTCGGCTATGGAAGGCCCGGGGAGGTGTTGCGCAACCTGCTCGTGGAGGCAAACCGAGACCAGGCGGCGTGGGAAGCGCTGCAGGCGGCGATCGACAAGCTGTTCGGGTATCGGCTGCGGCCCCCCGACGCCAGCGCAGCAGACATCCTCGTGGAGTACGAGACGGCCGAACAGGGGGTGCCGTTCGACATCGCCAGCGCGGGCAGCGGGTTCCACCAGGTGTTGATGCTGCTGGCGTTCCTCAATACCCGGCATGGTGCAGTGGTGTTGCTGGACGAGCCGGACGCACACCTGCACATGATCCTGCAAGATGCCATTTACCATGAGTTGAGAAGCACCGCCGCACGGCACGGCTCGCAACTCATCGTCGCCACCCATTCCGAAGTGGTCATCAACTCGGTCGAACCACGCGAACTCGTGGTAACGTTGAGCCAGCCGCGGTTGGTTGCCGACAATGCCGAGCGCAGTCGTCTTATCTCTTCGCTACGCGTCCTGAGCAACGCCGACGTTACCCAAGCTCTCGACGTCCGCGGGATTCTCTACGTCGAGGACTATACCGACATCAACATCCTGCGGGCGTGGGCGGAGACGCTGCGGCATCGGGCGTCGGGCTTGCTGACGACGGAGTTGATGTGGAAGCCGACCGCTTTTCACACGCAGGAGGGGCGCCCGGGCAGGGGCGTCACCGCACGGGAGCATTTCGCCGCGCTGCAACTGGTTCGCGATGACCTGCCCGGACTGGAGTTGCTCGATGGCGACGCACGCCGGGAGATCGGGGCTACCCCCATCACCGGTAGCGGCCTACAGCGTCTGCGCTGGCGGCGCTACGAGATCGAGAGTTACTTGCTTCACCCGGAGGCACTTGCGCGATTTGTTGAGGCTCAGGTCGGGACCAGCGTGGCACGCGAGCATGTCGAGGGCATGCTGATCTGGTGGCGACGAGAGCTGCCGCCCGCGGTGGCGGACGATCCCCGCGGTGAGCATCCGTTCCTGAACGGCACCAAGGCCCGTACCGAGCTCCTGCCGCCACTATTGGAAGCCGCCGAGATCTTCGGATTGCCGTACACACGCTATCACGAAATTGCTGCGCTGATGCGGCTCGAAGAGATTCACCCCGAAGTGGAAGAAAAACTCGACGCGATCTGCCGGGCGTTTGGAGTCCAGCCTTGAACCTGCAGGAAGTCCCGGAGCCGATCCTCAACTCGCCGTTCGAGGAACCCAGGGAGCACTGGCGGATCACGGAACACGAGCCGCCCGAGCGGGTGCCCGGCCGCCGGCGCGCCATGTACTTCTACCGTCCGCCCGGACACGAGTCGTCCTCTGAGCAGGAAGGAGTGGGAACGGCCATCGGACTCAAGCTGGTCAACCGGATCCGTGCCCAGCTTGCCGAGTGGCGACCGCTTGCGCTGCGGGGTGAAGGCGGCGTGACCCGCACCACCATGGAGTTGTTGCGCTACTGGCGGCGCGAAGGGCGCAAGCACCGCTTGTTCTTCGCCCAACTCGAGGCCGCCGAGACCGTGATCTTCCTGACCGAGGCACGGCCCGACCTCCTGCAGGGAATCGAGGTCCCACTCGACGAACCGAGTTCCGACGCCCAGGCAAACGGCTTCCGCGCCTTCCGTCGCTACGCCTGCAAGATGGCAACCGGCACCGGTAAGACCGCAGTCATGGGCATGCTCGCCGCGTGGAGCATCCTCAACAAGATCAACTCCCGTGGGGATCGCCGTTATTCGGACACTGTGTTGGTGGTGTGCCCGAACGTTACCATTCGCAATCGGCTGGAAGAACTCAAGCCGCAGGGAGGCGAGGCCAGCCTGTACCGCACACGTGATCTCGTGCCGCCACACCTCATGTCTTCTCTGGCGCAGGGCAGCGTGCTGGTCATGAACTGGCACGTGTTCGAGCCGAAGAGCGCGCAAGCCGACGGCCAGTCGAGCCGGGTGCTCCGCTCCGGGCAGGAGATCAGGACGCGAGAGACGATCCGCGTTGGCGCGAGATCCGCCACCGTGCGTGGGTCGCGCTATCTGACGCTGGCGGATCTGAAACGGCAGGTAGAGCTCGGTCTGATTACGGTCCTTGACGAACAGCGCGAACGCCAAGGGAACCTCAAATCGGTCACCGTAGAGTCGGTGCGATACGTGGAGAGCAACAGCAAACTCGTCGATCGCGTGTTAGCGCGCGAAGTCGGAGGTAAAGGGAACATCCTCCTGATGAATGACGAAGCGCATCACGCGTACCGGATCCGGCGCGAGGAGCCGGACGAGGTCGAGGAGGACCTGTTCGGCGATACCGATCAGACCGAGGAGTTCTTTCGCGAGGCCACGGTATGGATCGACGGCCTGGATCGCATCCACAAGCTGCGCGGCATCAACCTGTGCGTCGACCTAACGGCGACACCCTACTACCTCGGCCGGGTCGGACAGGACGCGAATCGGCCCTTCCCCTGGGTGGTGAGTGATTTCGGACTAGTGGACGCAATCGAGTCAGGGCTGGTGAAGATCCCGCAGCTTGCGGCGCGCGACACGAGCGGCGCCGCAATCCCCGGCTACTTCAACATCTGGCGATGGATTCTGCCACGGCTTACCTCGGCCGAACGAGGCGGCCGCCGGGGCAGCGTGAAGCCGGAAGCGATCCTCAAGCATGCTCACGTTCCCATAGCGATGCTGGGCGGATTGTGGGAGCTGCTTCGCGGTGAGTGGGCACGGCGCTACGAGTCGGACCGCCCGCCGGTGTTCATCATCGTGTGCAAGAACACTGCGCTTGCCAAGGTCATCCATCGCTGGCTGGGCCATGACGATGCGCCGGTCGGGATACCGCCGGCGCGTCTCGATGGGCTGCGCAATACCGATGGAGACAACTACACGATACGGGTGGACTCCAAGGTCGTGCAGGAGTCGGACGGTGGGGAGGCCCGGTCCGATGCGGGCCGATGGATGCGTTTGACGCTCGACACCATCGGCAAGACGGCGTGGCCGCAGGACGCTCAGGCCCGCCCCCTCTATCCCGAGGGATTCGAGAACCTGGCCGAGAAACTGGAGAAGCCGTTGCATCCACCGGGGCGGGACGTACGTTGCATCGTCAGCGTCGGCATGCTCACCGAAGGGTGGGACTGCAATACGGTGACACACATCATCGGTCTCCGGCCATTCATGTCGCAGTTGCTCTGTGAGCAGGTGGTGGGGCGAGGGTTGCGTCGGCTGAGTTATGCAGTGGAAGAGGACGGCAAGCTCGGCGAGGAGGTAGCGAAGATCTTCGGGGTACCGTTCGAGGTGATCCCGCTGAAGACTAACCCTCCCGGCGTGCCCAAGCCACCGCCGCAGACGTGGCGCATCCACGCCCTGCCGGAGCGCGCCGATCTGGAGATCAAGTTCCCGCGCGTCGAGGGATACACCTCTCGAATCCGCAATCGAATCCGTGTCGACTGGGGCAGCATCGCACCGCTGGTGCTTGATCCTCTGGACATTCCGCCCGAAGTGGAGATGAAGGCCGGGTTGCCCAGCAACACCGGGCGACCCTCACTGATCGGTCCCGGGCGGCTGGAGCAGGTCGATCTCAACCCCTACCGTCGAGGTCGGCGCCTGCAGCGCCTGGTGTTCGAGATGGCTCGCGATCTCACCCGCAACTATCGCCAGTCGCCCGACTGTGCGGCGCCGGCCCACGTCCTGTTCCCTCAACTCGCGACGGTGGTGCAACGCTACCTCGATCAGAAGGTGCGCCCCATCCCGCCGGCGCAACACGTCGATGCATTTCTCTCACCCTGGTACGGCTGGCTCCTGGAACGTCTTCTGGAGGCGATCCATCCAGCGGCAGACGACGGGGACCAGGGTGAGTTACCGCGCTCCGAGACGAACCGGGGACCGGGATCTACCGAAGAGGTCGACTTCGAGACCCGACGCGAGCCCTACCCGGTGACCAAGAGCCACGTCAACGCGGTGGTGCCCGACACCGCCAAGTGGGAGCAATCGGCAGCCTACCAGATAGATCGCCACAAACAGGTGAGGTCATTCGTCAAGAATGCAGGCCTTGGATTTGCCATCCCCTATCTGCACAACGGAGAACATCACGAGTACATTCCCGACTTCATCATTCACCTGAACAACATTGAGGCGCGCTACCTTATCTTGGAGACCAAAGGATACGATGCCTTGCACGAGGTAAAAGAGCAAGCAGCCCTACGCTGGGTTCGCGCAGTGAACGATACAGCCAGCTTCGGTCACTGGGCATACGCCATGGTCACTGACATCTCCAAGGTAGACGACGCGGTCTCGAAGGCAGCCGCAAGGGGAGCAGGCCAGTGAAGATCGCCAAGCCGGGAGGCGGTACGCCGACCGAACGACTCCTTTCTAAACTGTGCGAGAGGACGTTCCTGAAGCTGTGGAGTTGGCCGAACCCGCGGAAGGACGATGGGAAGGAACTTTGCGATCTCCTCGCCCTGTTCGACGACCACGTATTCATCTTCTTCGACCGCGAGAACAAGGCGCTGCAGAACAAAGAGAAAGACATCGGCGTCACGTGGCCGCGATGGAAGAAGGATGCTATCGACAAACAGCTCAATACCGCCAAGGGCGCTGCCAGATACATCCGCGATAGACGTCCTATCTTCCTCGATACTGGGCGTGAGCAGTCGTTTCCCGGCGTGATGCCCGCGACGCCAACCATCCACAAGATCATCGTTGCTCACGGTGCCGCCGCGTTGTGCCAATCCCAAGCCACGAACATATCCGGATCTCTCGCCATAATCTACACCAGTGACTCGGGAGTCGAGCAGCCATGTTGCATCAGATTGCGGAACGACGATCCCATACACGTGTTCGACAGCAGCAATCTTGAGATCATGCTGTCTGAGATTGACACGTTCCGTGACTTCGTTGGATTCATCGAGGAGAAAGAGCAGGCCACTCGACGGTACAACTGGTTCGGGTACTGTGGTGAGGAGGATCTGCTTGCCCACTACCTCGTGAACTACGACAAACATCGAAAACGTTATCGGATCGGCACGGATGACTCTACTATCAACCAGGTCATGATCGAGGAAGGTTGCTGGGCAGACTTCGTGAAGAGTGGCCTGCAGCGGCGAAGACACGAAGCGAACCAACAGTCCTACTTCTGGGACAGGCTCATTCAGAGGACCTACCAGAACACGCTTGATGACGTCGCGACGGGAGACAGCATTTGGGACAGAAGCAATCCGTTAAATGAAATGGCACGCGAACCACGATTGTCACGCCGAGCTCTGGCAGATCACATGATCAAAGCCATACGAGAGTTCCCGCGAATCTACGGCCACCACGCGACCTACATGCCATCTATCGATGTCGGCAAAGCGTACGTGTTCTTGCAGGTCAGGCTCCCCGAAGAGGCTACCACACGTGCCGTACGTGCCCGGCGGCACATGTTAACGATCGCGTGCGGTGTCGCGCGGAACCGGTTCCCTCATCTAAAAACTGTGGTCGGCATCGCGATGTACGCACCAATGCATGCCAATTGCGATGGCGAGGACTTCGTTCTGCTGGACTGCGAACGATGGTCGGATGAACAACGCTTATACTTCGATCGTGAGAACGAGCGGTTAGGATTCTTCAAGAACCCCAGGAAGATTGAACGGACGATCTCCGACTTCGCTTTTCCTAACCAGGAGGGTCACCTGTGAGCGACTCGGCCGTCGACGTTCCAGGAGATACACGTTGCGGTCGCCGTCGAAATCGGACGCTCTCGAGGGCGAGTACGAGCAACTGGTCGATGATGGACCACCCGCCGAAACCAGGAATTCTGCTGCTGCCACAACTGGACAATCCGAGCCGTGATCTTCCATCGAGTTGGCCGACTCGGTTTCGTATGGCTGCTGTTGCGTTCCTCATGAACAGGTAGGCGGCGGTCATTAGATGCTACGCCCGGGTGCAGTGGCAGATGCAGAGACTTGGGGAAAGTCACTGTCTAAGTACCGATACCCGGTTGATCTGAGAGAGTTCCACAGCGATACGGAACACCGGGGCTGGTTCGAACTGAATTTCAGTTCCGGGGATCCGAGTCAGACGACGGATTTCGAGGCTCGATTCAGAAGGCCGGCTCCCTATCACTTGGAGGCATGGGCGGAGGTGACCTTCTGGAAGCTCTACTCTCGCAGAGGAATCGCGGAGACGATTGCTTTGAAGGTGCTCCGTTCAGGAGTCTCTCCTCGTACTCTTTGGTGGTCTTGCAACGATTACATAGAGAACCCTTCTAGAGAATCGTTCAGGAAATTCCGGGGTTTGCTATTCGACACGCCGTCGGTGGCCACGGCAGCCACGTTTCCCGCGTTTGTCTGTGCGGAGAGATTCCCGATGGTGGACACCCAGGTAACGAAGAACACCTGCTGGTCGATGATGATGTGCTCTCGGATGAGCGCTCGCCTGACCTTGCCCGACAGCCTTTCATGCAGCTCCTGGGGGGGCATCCGCGGAGCCGGAAAGAGCTGAACCGATAGCCGGGGTCCGCGTCCGGTTCTCACGCTTCGATCGGCACCCGAGAGACGTCGAAGAGCCGGGTCGCGAAGTGAAACGTGTGGATTCTATCGGCGGCGTCAGCGGGCTGAATGGGATCGAAACTCGGGGTGACGGAAGTCGATGCCGGCGCGCACTGCCACTTCCTCGTTGTAGCAGGCGTTGCAGAGCAATCGCGGTGTCCCGTTGCCGAATCGCGGTCTCGAACGGATGCTGGACCTTTCGCCGTAGTTCTTGCAGCGCTCGGTTTGAAGCACGCTCCATTCTTCCTTGATTCAGCGAGCTCGCGGTGGCCACCGTAACAAGGGTCACGCGCGGATCATGGCGGAGCCTTTCGGAACCAAGCTCGCCGTGCGGGGACCTGGACGATGTGGGCCTTTTCCAGGAGGTAGGCGGTGAGGTGGCCGCCGAAGACGCAGGCACTGTCGAGGCCGACGAGGTAGGGGCGGGCGTCGGGGGCGGCGCCGGGTGGGCGTTTGATCACCAGGCCGCCGGGGGCGTCGTGGCCGAAGATGATCGGCTTGCCGCCGGGGGCGATGTGGTCGTGCCAGCGCGGGCCTTCGATGCCGCCCGTGGGCGGCCAGGTGCGGATGTAGACCAGTTCGTCGGGGGTGCTGCCGGCGAGCCCGGTGTCCGGGTTGATGCCGGCGTGCACGAGCAGGAAGCGCGGCTCGTCGATGGCCAGCGGCAGGCCCTCCAGCCACGGCAGCAGCTCGGCGGCGTGCGGCACCAGGTCCTGCAGCCGGTCGTCGCGGGTCTGTTTCAGCGCATCCGGGGGGCCGCCGGCGGCGATGGCCCGCAGTTGCGGCAGCAGCCAGGTCTCGTGGTTGCCGAGCACCATCTCGGGGCGGGTGGCCCGGATCAGCCGCCACACGCCGAGCGGGTCGGGGCCGCGGGTGAAGGCGTCGCCGGTGAGCAGCAGGCGGTCGCGGCCGGGCGCGAACTCGACCGCGTTCAGCAGGGCCTCGAATTCGGCACAGCAACCATGGATGTCGCCGACGAAGATGGTGCGGCCGGGGCTATCGCCAGTGGCGGCGGGGTGGTCGGGCGACGCTTGTGAGGCCATCGAACGGCTGCGGGAAGCGTTACCGGCTGCCGGCGGCGGCTCGGGCGAGGATGAAGGCGCGCACGGCCGGGAAGCTGGGCGCCAGCGGGGTGGCCTGCTTGGGGCGGTCGAGCAACTCGTGGAACCCCACAGCCGCGGTCACAACGCCACGGTGCGGCGCCGACGGCATCGCGAACGTCAAGCTACTCTTCGCGTGACGGTGAGCCGGACGCCGAGGGCGCCAAGAACCCTCATGACGGTGCCGATGCGCGGATCGCGTTCGCCAGACAGAGCTTTGTACAAGCTTGGTCGACCCAACTGAGTTTCTCGTGAAACATGGGTCATGCCCATGGCGCGGGCGACGTTACCGAGAGCCCGTACGAACAACTCCGGGTCGTTCTCTTCAAGCGCCGCTCTCAGATATTCGATTCTTACCTCATCGTCGTCGAGGATTTCGGCACTGTCCCAGGGTGTATACGTCTCTTTGCTCATTACGGCCTCCTTCAGAGTTCGCTCGCCATCTGCTGCGCGCGCTCTATGTCTTGTGACTGAGTCGACTTGTCGCCGGCGCCGGCGGCGGTTTGGGCGAGGATGAAGGCGCGCAGCGCCGGGAAGCTGGGCGCCAGGGGGGTGGCCTGCTTGGGGCGGTCGAGCAGCTCCCGCAGGGGGGCCGGGATGGGCGGGGTGACGCCGGTGGCGCGCTGCACGGTCTCCGGGAACTTGCCGGGGTCGGCGGTGGCCGCCACCACGATCGGCGCGCGCCCGCAGCCGAAGGCGGCTCCCTGGTCGCGCAGGCGGCGGGCGGCCGCAACCCCTACCGCGGTGTGCGGCTCGATCAGGCGGCCGTATCGCTCGTGGACCTGGCGCATGGTGGCGAGGGTTTCCTCCTCGCCGATGGCACAGCCCTTGAGGTGGGTGCTGACGGCGGCGTGGTCGTGGTTCCAGCGCGCCAGGATGCGCTCGAAGTTGGACGGGTTGCCCACGTCCATGGCGTTGGACAGGGTGGCGACACTGGCACGCGGCAGGAGGGCGCCCGATTCGAGGTAGCCGGGCACCACGTCGTTGCGGTTGGTGGCGGCCCAGAAGCCGGCCACCGGCAGGCCCCATTGGGCAGCGTACACGGCGGCGGTGAGGTTGCCGAAGTTGCCGCTCGGCACGCAGATCAGCGGCGGGCCGGCGGCGCGCAGGCGCAGGCCGGCGAAGATGTAATAGTACGCCTGCGGCAGCAGGCGCCCGAGGCTGATCGAATTGGCCGGGCACAGGCGCGCGGCGGACACCAGCTCGCGGTCGACCAATGCCTGCTTTACCAGCCGCTGGCAGTCGTCGAACGAGCCGGCAATCTCGACGGCGTGGATGTTGTCGCCGAGCGCGGTGAGCTGCTGCTCCTGCAGGCGGCTGATGCGCCCGGACGGGTACAGCAGCACCACCTCGATGCCGGCGCGGCGCCAGAACGCGCGCGCCACGGCGCCGCCGGTGTCGCCGGAGGTGGCGACCAGTACCACCACCGGGCCGCCGCCCTTCTCGGCGGCGAGCCGCCGCTCCAGAACGGTGGCCAGGAAGGCGGCGCCGAAATCCTTGAACGCGCAGGTGGGGCCGTGATAAAGCTCCAGCAGCGCCAACTCGTCGCCGAGCCAACTCAGCGCCGGAGAAAACGGATACGACGCGGCGGCCACCGCGCGCGCCGCGGCTTGCCCGCCGGTGCCGATACCGGCAACGCTGGACGAGGCTTCCGGATCCCCTCGCGCGCCGGCGCCTTCCTCCCCGGCGACCTTCGCACCCGAGGCGCCGCCTGCACCTGCGGCATCGGTTGCACCGGTGACGCATGCCGCAACGACACCAGCCCTCCGGCTCGCCGCGGCTGCTACCTCGCCCGCATCAGTATGGGTCGCACTCACCGCGTCTGCACCGCCTCCCACGCCTGCTGAGGTCTCTCCCCGGTTCGGGCCTTCGCCGCCGGCCGCGCCGGCCGCCGCCGCGCTCGCGAAAGCGCCGGTAGCCAGATCGTCGGCCAACAGTGCCTCGGTCAATGCGGCCGCGAGATCGACGTACGGCGTGTCATCGGGCAGACCGGCGATCACGTCGGCCAGGTCGGGAGGCGGGCACGGCTGGTAGAGACCACCACCGGGGGGTATCCCGGCCAGCAGCGAGTCGTTGAACGAGAGCCGGATGGCAGCGTCGCGCGTGGAGCAGACGGTCAGCATTCTGAAACTACCTTCGGGCCGGCGCGGCTGATTTCGGACACGTAGGCGGCGGCGGTGAGCCCGGCGTCCGCGAATGCCCGCCGCATCGTCTCGGCGACCGCCCGCGCCCGCGCCAGCGAGGCGGCCAGCGCGAAGACCGCCGGGCCGGCGCCGGAGATGGAGCAGCCGATGGCGCCGGCCTGCAGCGCCGCCTCCTTGACGGCGGCAAAGCCGGGGATCAGTACGGCGCGCACCGGCTCGGCGACCAGGTCGTGGAGCGAGCGGCCCATCAGGGCCAGGTCGCCGGCGTACAGCGACGCCACCAGGGCGGCCAGGTTGCCCCACTGCGAGACGGCGTCGGCGAGCGGGATCCGCTTGCGCAGGATGCGGCGCGCCGCCTCGGTGGGGATCTCCACGTCGGGGCTGAGCAGGGCCACCGCCAGCCCGTCCGGCACCGGCAGCCGCACCAGATCGAGCGGCGCGGTGCTGCGGATCAGCACGAAGCCGCCCAGCAAGGCGGGCGCCGCGTTGTCGGCGTGGCCGGCGCCGGCGGCCACGCGCTCGGCGGCCAGTGCGCACGGCAGCAGTTCCTCGGCAGCCAGCGGATCTCCGGCCAGCCGGTTGACCGCGAGCAGGGCGGCGGCGGCGCTCGCCGCCGAGCTGCCGAGCCCGGAGGCCAGCGGCATGCCCTTGTGCAGGACCAGGTCCACCCCGAACGGCTCACCGAGCCGCTCCAGCAGCCTGCCGGCCGCCACCACCGACGTGTTGCTGGTGTCGCGCGGCAGGCGGCCGCCGTCGCCGGTCACCTCCAGCAGGGCGACGCCGGCGCCCTCGCGCCGGTGCGCCTCCACGGTGTCGCCGGGACGTTCCACGGCGAAGCCGAGCACGTCGAACCCGGAGCCGACGTTGGCCACCGTGGCCGGGGCAAAGGCGGTCACGCGCCGCGGCAGGGCGGTCATCCGGCATCCTGCGGTGGAACCCGCCGTCGCTCCGGGAGTGGCGGAGCGCCCGGTTGGCAAGCGCCCCGAAACCGCCGGCTGCGGCGCCGCTCCGGGCGCAACCGAACTTGCTTGGGAGCCGGTCGCGAATCCGCCAAGCTCCCAGCGCCCCGAAGCCGCCGCCGATCGGCGCCGCTGTTGGTCGATGCCGTCCGGTCGCTCAGGAGGCTGTCGCAATCCGGCAGCGTCCTGGGCGCGACGAACGAGCATGCCGGGCATGGGTGAGCGGGGGGCAACGCGGCCAGCCGGGATGCATCGGCACCCAAGTGCGGGCGGAGTCTCACCACGGGCGGCTAGTCCAGGAACGCGCGGTGGATTACCTGCAGCGCGTTGCGTTCATCGGCGGCGGTCACGACCAGGGAAATATTGCGCTCCGACGATCCCTGGGCAATGGCGAGCACGTTGATGCCGGCGCCGCCGAGGGCCGCGAACAGCTTGCCGGCGATGCCGGGCGTGCCGCGCATGTTCTCGCCGATGATGGCGACGATGGCCAGGCCGCGGCGCAGGTCGATGGTGTCGATGCGCCTGGTCTCCAGCTCCAGCGCCAACTCGGCCTGCAACGCGGCCAGCGCGCCGTCCGCCTCGTCCGCGTCCAGCACCAGGCAGATGCTGTGCTCGGACGATGCCTGAGAGATCATCATCACGTTGACCGACGCCCCGGCGAGTGCGCCGAGCACGCGCGCCGCCATGCCGCGCGCGCCGATCATGCCGCCGCCCTCCACGTTGATCAGCGCGATCGAGTCCACCGACGCGATGCCGGTGATCGCCCGCCCGCGGTCGCTCGGCTGCTCGGAAATGCGGCTGCCGGGCTGGTCGGGGCGCAGGGTGTTCTTGATGAGGATCGGAATTGCCTGCTCCACCACCGGCACCATGGTGTAGGGATGGATCACGCGGGCGCCGAAGTAGGACATTTCCATCGCTTCCTGGTAGCTGAGCTGGGCGATCACGAACGCCTCGGGGACATGGCGCGGGTCGGCGCTCAGCACACCGTCGACGTCGGTCCAGATCTCCAGCTCTCCGGCGCCCAGGGCCGCGGCGAGCAGCGACGCCGTGTAGTCGGAGCCGTCCCGCCCGAGCGTGGTGGTAACGCCGTCGGCGGTGGCGCCGATGAAGCCGGGCACCACGCAGGCGACCCGCGCCAGCGGCTGCAGGGCGGCGCGCACGCGCCGGTAGGTGGCCTCGAACTGCACCGTGGCGTTGCCGTGTGCGGCGTCGGTGAGGACCAGGTCGCGGGCATCCAGGAGGCGGGTTTCCAGGCCGAGGTCGGCCAGCAGCCGGCTGGCCACCGTGGTGCTGAGCCGCTCGCCGAAGCTCATCACCAGGTCCAGGGTGCGCGGCGAGCACTCGCGCAGCAGGCTGACGCCGTGCAGCACCTCGTCCAGCTCAGCGAGCAGCAGTTGCAACTCGGTCAGGATGGCCGCCTGGCCGCGCGGCGGGCACAAGTCGCGCACCACCGCCACGTGGCGCGCGCGGATGCCCTCCACCCGCTCGCGCACGTCGGCGCCGCCGGCGGCTTCGCGTGCGGCCGCGATCAGCACGTCGGTGGTGCCGCCCATCGCCGAGCACACCATCACCCCGCCGTCCGCCAACCGGGTACGGGCAACCTGCATCGCCTGCTGCAGCCGTTCGCTGTCCGCCAGGGAACTGCCGCCGAATTTCACGACTATCCCGCTCACCGTATCGCGCTCAATGGTTCCGTTGGCCGGCAAAGTACTCAAAAGCAAGCAGGAACGTCTCGCTCGACTCGCCGCGCGACGCCGCCGGCTTGGCGGTGCGCACGCGTGCGAAGCAGCGCCGGGCATGCGCCAGGAGGTCGGGCAACTCCTCCCCCTGCAGTACCTTGGCGACCAGGTTGCCGCTCTCCCGCAGGTGGCCGCGAGCCAGGCCGAGCACCGCCTCCACCAGTTCCGCGGAGCGCGCCGCGTCCACCGCGTGATTGCCGCACGTGTCCGGCGCCGCGTCGCTCAGGATCAGGTGGAAGCGCTGTCCGCGCAGTGCGCCGCGCAACTGCTCGCCGGCGAGGTCCGCCTGCAGCCAGCGCAGCCGCGCATCGGCAGCGCCGAGCGCCGCCGGCCGCGGCACCAGGTCGACCGCCGTCACCGAACCGGCGGCGCCGACCCGGTCGCCCGCGTACAGCGTCCAACTGCCCGGCGCGGCGCCCAGGTCGAGCACGTCCATGCCGCCGCGCAGCAGCCGGTGGCGCCGGTCCAGCTCCCGGAGCTTCCACACCGACCGCGCCGGAAACCCGCTCGCCCGCGCCTGCCTGCTGTAATGGTCGGCACTCCGCCGCCGCGACCTACCCATAGACGCCAGTGTACCCCGATGCGCGATCGGCATTCACTTGCTTGCAGGTGGCGCGGCTGGGTTCATTGATTAACCACACTTCGAAGGATTTGGTTGTGTTGTGAGGATCAGGTGGACCAGTTTGGACCAGGCAGCGCCACCCTATTGCCTCACGTAAAAATCTAACCTTACGGTGAGCGTGCCTCACGTAAGAATCTAACCGAAAGGGAGGCGGAGAACGAGGGGGGAGCGCGAGGGGGGAGACTCATAAATTGTGGATAAGTGGATAGGCTGCTGGGCGACCGGCCGGGTTGATTCAAGCACACCAACGCGACCGGGGGCGTATCTGGTTGGTCGGCGCGGATGAGGAGGCGTCAACGGCAGGGAGGTGGTCGGTGCCGTGTCGTGTCGCTGACCGAAGAGGGGGCGGACGGGTCTGGAGGCGACTTCGGTGCTGGTGACACGGGGATGTCCAGACACCACCTCGTGTCGCGGAGAGGCCTTACAGCGCGGCTGAGGCGACATTTCTTGACGCCGACCGTCTGGCTCACGGATATACGGGCGTCAGAGACGCTCAGAAGTCATTTGCCGAGCCGGGTGATGCCGCCCACGCCGCGATCGGCGCGCAGGTTGCTGCGGAGCGCACGGAGCGAGGCGCCCCGGACAACTGCACCGAGGTGCGTTGCCCGGGGCAGGGTCATGACAATTCCCCACCGCCGGGACGGGGTAGGCGACGAGGTTGCGACACCGGAGCCGTCGGGATCGAACGGGGCGGAGGAGATGCTGTACCCCGCTGACGGACGGAGGGCGTAGCCCGACCGGAGTCAGCCGGCGCGGTGCCGTGGAGGCCACCGTGGACGACGCCGAGATGGCGGACCAGGCAGCCAAGCTGCTCGCTTCCGGGATGAGCGGCTCAGCCTGCGCTCGCGAACTCGGCATCCCGGTGAGCACCTTCAACGAGAACCGCCGCGCCGGCGTCATCACAGATCCCACCCGGGAGCCCGCCGCCAGCGCCGAGGTTGCGCCGGCGGCCACCACCACTGATCACCCGGTCAGCACCGCCGCCGCGGTCAGCGACCCGGCGGTCGCCACTGAGCGCGCCAGCCGCGACGCCCGCGACAAGCACGCGCCCATGGGCCGCGCGGCGCGCGACGTGGAACGCCGCACGCTCGCCAGAGCCGGCCTGCTGACCGAGGCCACACCAGCGTTCGTCGAGCCCGCCCACGCGGTCGCTGGCGGCGGCGTGCTGGCCGCACTGGCGATGCTGCTGCGCGAGGGCCTGCTCACCGCCGCCAACCGCCTGTTCCGCCTGCCGGCCGGATTCTACGGCCTGACCACCATCCTCCTGTTCGTCGCCTGCATGACCCTGGCCCGGGTGCGCAACCCCGAGAGCCTGCGCTACCAGGCACCCGGCGAGTGGGGCGCCATCCTCGGCCTCGACCGCTGTCCGGAGACCAAGACGCTGCGCCGCAAGATCAGGCTGCTGGCCAGCGCCGAGCACACCGTGCGCGATTGGCAATCGGTACTGGCGCGTACCTGGGCCAGCGAGCACGACGACGACTGGACGACGCTGGCCGTGGATGGCCACGTGAAGGTGTACACCGGGCGCAACGGGCGGTTGCCGAAACACTTCGTCGCACGCCAGAAGCTGTGTCTGCCGGCGTCGGTGAGCTACTGGATCAACGCCCTCGGCGGCGCACCGCTGCTGTGCCTGCACAAGGCGCTGGACCCGAAGCCGGTGAATGCGATCAAGCACGACGTGGTGCCGCAGTTGCAGCACCTGGGGGTGGTGACCGAAGCGGCCCCCGACCTGACCGGAGCACCGGCCGGTACCCCGCAGCTGACCCTGGTGTTCGACCGCGAGGGCTGGAGCCCGGACCTGTTCAAGCGCCTGGCCCGGCGTGGCATCGCCTGCATCACCTGGCACAAGAACTTCAACGGCGCGGACTGGCTGCCGGAAGACTTCCACACCTTCGAGGTACCGATCCATGGTCCCGCCGGCACCAGCACGACTGCGGTTGATCTGGCCGAGCAGCCGATCATGCTGCGCAACGGGCTGGTGGTGCGCCAGATCCGGCGGCGTCTGGCCAACGGTCGTCAGGTGGCGGTGATCACCACGCACCCGCAGATGCCGTTGGCGCAGGTCGCCGGCGCCATGTTCTCGCGCTGGTCGCAGGAGAACTTCTTCAAGTACCTGCGCGAGCAGTTCAACCTTGACGCGCTGCCGAGCCATGACCTTGCGCCGCCGGAGCCCGACGCACGGGTCGTGAACCGGTGCGCCGGGCCCTGGAAAAGAGCATCAGGCGGGTACGCAGCCGGCTGGCAGCGGTCCGCAATCGCCTCGCCGAGGCACTGCAGGGACGGCACCGGGACTCCGCCACCCGGCTTACGGTCGCGGATAAAGTTGCACTGAATTGCATGGTTATGCATAGACACGGGGGTATCCAGACACCACCTCGTGTCGTGGAGGGGCCTTACAGCGCGGCTGAGGCGACGTTTTCTCATCGCTGACCGCCCATTCTCCGATTATCGACCGTCAGACCCGCCTGAGAGGGTCATTTTGCCGTGGACCGCTGCCACCACGCTCCTCGCTCGGTGTTTGCACCGTGCTTGGTGCGGCCTTGGCGGTCTTGCTGACGTTCAGCTGCAGCAGATCCTCGGTCAACCTGGTCAGCTCGCGCTTGAGGGCGACCGGATTCAACGTCGCGTACTGCTGCTTGAGGCGGTTCTTCACCTTCTCGCTCACCGACTCGGAGGCCAGCATGCGGTGATACGGCGTCTGCGGGTCGTCATAGATGCGGCGCACCTTGCTGCCGGTGCGGGTTTTCTTCACCAGCTTCACCGAGGGATAGAAGAAGTTCACCAGCAGGCACAGCGGGCGGTATATCGCGTTGAGGGCAGCCAGTTCCCGGTCGGTGTCGTAACGCAGGTGGCCGACCGCCCGTCGCACCACGTGGCCATTCTTCTGCTCGACGTAGCAGGTGTCGTTCTTGCGATGCGGGCGACCCCGAGTGAACGTGATGCCGTGCGCTTCGCAATAGCGCAGCAAATGATGATTGATGAACTCGCTGCCGTTGTCGGTGTCGATCCCCCGCATCACGATCGGCAGGCTCTGCCGGGCAGCGTCGATCGCCTCGTGGGTCCAGCGCTGCGCCTTGTTCTGCACGCCGTACAGGTCGACCCAGCCGGTGTCAACGTCGGTGATGGTGAGCGTGTGGCAGAAGTCGCCTGACGCGTTGCCGCCTTCATGGCCCACCAAGTCGATCTCGAAGAAGCCCGGCTCCTGCTCGTCCCAGTCAGCGAAGGTTCGGATCGCGATCTGATCCTTCAGGAGGGTGCCCGGCTTGGTGTGCGTGCGACCCTTCAGGCGCAGCCGTGCGCGCTCCTGCTGCAGCAGCCGGTCGATGGTCGCGGCGCTGATGGTCTGCAGCTTGCCGCGCACCGCTGCGGTCAGCTCGATCTCGCCGAACGACTCCAGCGTCGGCAGCATGGTGCGCAGCACGACCACCAGGCGCTTGCCGCACATGCAGTCGAACACGTACCAGATCAGCTTCAGAGCGACCAGCACCTCCTGGTCGTAGCGCCGCGGTCGCACGCGGCGCTGGGCAGGCCGCGGACGCCCGACCACCAGCTTCACCAGTGTGCCGTCGACTCGCACCATGCGGGTCCGTCCCCACCAGGTCAACAGATGGATCGCGTACTTGCGCTGGTACCCGGTCGACTCGACGAACTCGTCGAGTATGCGCCCCTTCTCCTTCTTGCCCGCCCGACGATACCGCTGCGCGTGCTGCTCGGTGAGCTCTCGCCTTGAACTCATCTTCAACCCCATCTCCTCCGGAACCTCCTCACGTCCCTCGGAGAGGCTCCAACCGGACCCGGAAGGTCCAGCCCGTTCGGTTAGATTTTTAGATGAGGCATGCTTTCGCTACGGTTAGATTTTCGATGAGTCAATGCGGCCACTGGACTCCAAGAGCAAAGGGCGGTACGCTCAGTCCGCAACCGAGTTCATGGCGAGAACAGTCAGTCTCATAAACATGAAGGGTGGCGTTGGCAAGACGACCATCGCGGCGCAGTTGGCACGCTCGGCGCGGAACGACGGGTATCGGGTCTTGGCAGTTGATCTGGATCCGCAGTCGAACCTGAGCCAAGCCCTGATGGGCCCCCAGCGCTACGTTCGTCATCTCAGGAACGAACGTCCGACAGTTGCACAGGTGTTCGACGACTACGTACCTTCGCAGCGTACATCGGGCGCACCGCGCCCGCTAGATATCCGCGACGTGATAGTCCATCTGAGTCACAAAGAGCAGAGTCCCTTGGATCTGATCCCATCACGTCTAGAACTGAGTAGAACTCTCAAGAATCCTACTGGCAAGGAGCGCCGGCTTGCATAGTGCATCGCACAGGTGAGCGAACAGTATGATTTGATACTCATCGATTGCGCTCCGACCGAGTCTATCTTGACGGACGCCGCCTACTTCTCGACCCGGTACGTAGTTGTACCCACCAAGCCCGAGTTTGTGGCCACTATTGGCTTGCCGTTGTTGGCTAGATCTGTACAAGAGTTCGGAACGGAAAACGAAGATCACAAGATCGAAATCGCTGGTCTTTGCTTCGTCGAGTCTTCCTACTACAGCACCGGACCCGAAGCGACAACCTCAAAAGAAGACGTGACCAGCATCGCCGCTCAATATGGCTGGCATGTGTTCGAAACGGAACTCCGCCACTCCGCATCCTATCCGCGCGCTTCACGCGAAGCTACCTCGCTCTGGGGTACTCCCCATGTCCGATGGGAGGTTTGCCAGGAGTTTGATCGGTTTAAGGACGAAGTGTTTCGCGCGGTTGGTCTTGCATGAGAGCTGCTCGGGGCTCGGTCAACGCTCTTCTCGATCTTGAGTTGCGTGTTCTGGTTGCACGGCACGGACACAAGAGAGTTAGTGAAACTCTGTCACGCATCGGAGAGGTGGATCCGTCGGCGCTCGTATCGGTTGCTGCTGCGCTTGACGCTACTGAAAACAAGAAGCCGGCGAGCCGGAAGAGCCCCCGAGCTGTCAAGTCCGTTGACGAACTGATCTGCGACCTGGATCCGGTCGCCCCCGCCGTTCGAGAGCTACTCGGGAAACTCGGACATGCTTACGAAGCCAAGACATTCCTCCCGGCTCTGCGACTGGTGAGGAGCTTTCTGGAGAGTAGGGGTGAGGTTGGGTCGCGGCTTCGATCCCGGCGTGATGCACTGCCCGCGGTCTTGAGGGCCCTGTCGCGGCTGCCTATGGAGGAGCTCCGGTTGATTGACATCGAGCGCCTCGACACGAGAAGTGATCTTGGAATCATAGCCGACCAGATTCTTGGCCCCCCTGTGGGGAAACCGACGAATACCGCGACCGCGACCGCGGGTGCCGGTGCGCGGACAAGTAACGAAGCAACGGAGAGTTAGACCCCGACAGGCGGGACCATCGAGACTGTCCTGAGTCGTTGCCTAAGGTGTGGCTTGTAGGCGACTCTAATGGGGGATGTCCGTACCCACTACCGAATCGCCGCTGGTGCGGCGGTTGCTGGCCAGGATCGAACGGGCCGTGACCACGCCGCTGCCGCCGGCCGGCCTGGCGCTGGACGGCGCTGCCGCTCTGGCAGCGGAGATCGAAGCGCCCGGCCGTGACCTGCTCGCGCTGGGCGGCAAGCGCTGGCGGCCGCTGCTGCTGGCGCTGAGTTGCCGGATGTGCGGCGGGCGGGAGGATGCGGCCGTTGCGCTGGCGCCGGTGGTGGAGCTGGCGCACAACGGCAGCCTGATCATCGACGACATCGAGGACGGCGCCGACCTGCGCCGCGGCGCCCCGGCCGCGCACCTGCGCCACGGCCTGGACCTGGCGATCAACGCCGGCAACCTGCTGTACTTTCTGCCGTCCGGCTACCTGGCGGCGGCCGGGCTCGATACCGCCGTCGAGCTGCAGGTGCACCGGCTGTACGGGAAGGCGATGCTGCGCCTGCATTACGGGCAGGGGCTGGACATCCTCTGGCACCGGCAGCCGGACCGCATACCGGCGATACACGAGTACTTCGCCATGTGCCGGGCCAAGTCGGGGTCGCTGGCCGGCCTGGCGACCGCGCTCGGGGCGGCCGCGGCGCGCGCGCCGTCCGCGGTCACAGTCCTGCTCGGCGAGGCGGGCGAAGAGTTCGGCGTGTGCTTCCAGATCGTCGACGACGTGCGCAACCTCACCACCGGCAACCCCGGCAAGCGCCGCGGCGACGACCTGGTGGAGGGCAAGAAGAGCCTGCCGGTCATCCTGTACTGCAACCGCGACGACGCCGCCCGGCGGCGCATGGTGGCGCTGCTCGCGGCCTGCTCGGCGGCGGACTCGGTGGAGGCATCCGGCGGCGCCGTGGAGGAGGCCATTGCCCTGATGGAAGGCGCCGGTGTGATCGCGGAGGCGCACGGCATAGCGCGGCAGCAGTATAGGGAGGTGGTAACAAGACTGGAGACGCACTCTGGGCTCGCCACCGGCGACGGCTGGGCGGCTCTGCGCGACCTCACGAGCGCGCTCATCGGCTGACCGGCAGCCCGTCCCTGCCGGAATTGGCGTGCCGGTCGCCGAGCCTCTTCGTTTCCACGTAAGCAGGTCAGCTCCAGCCCTCGTCTGTGTGCGTCATCTCTACTGGCTGACTGCGAGTGACCTCGTGTTCCACCAAGTGCGCTTCGACGACTGCTCCAGAACGGAGCATTGGGCCAGCGAGCAACGCGACGGTAAACATCCAAGCGCTCTTTGAGGTACTTGTCACGTGTTCTTGCGAGTGAAGCAGCGTAGATATCGAGCGCACGGGTGTCGCCCACCAAGTACGCGCATATGGTCTCCGCGGCGTGGATTCCTCCTTCCAGCGCAGTTTCGATACCAGCAGAGGAAAGCGGATCGCGTGCCAACGCCGAATCCCCGACGCATAGGAATCCCCGTCGCTTCGCGTTATCGAGAGCCTGGCTCTTCGCATCCACGACATGGCGAGAGACCTGAGTGCCGGCCCGCTTGATGCGGGCTTGAGTGTGTGGGCACGAAGCGATTCTAGACGACCGACTTCGCGATCTGAGCAAAGGCGCGTCCGTCATGAATGCCGTGATGAGTCTGTGGTCTCGTAAGACGACAGAGTACCACCATCCATCCTCATGTGCCTCAACGAGCACGGATTGGTCGACGATGTCCGATCCTGGCGCGAATTGTGTAACCTCGGCAACCAATCGGTCGTATTTCACGAGTTCGAGCCCCAGCATACGTGCCGCCGACGCGCGTCGCCCGCTTGCGTCGACCAGCGCACTGGCGTGGTACTGGTTGTCATTCAAGTCGAGCCGCCATCCGCCACCAACCCTCGTGACTCGTGTGCAGGGTTTTCCGGTCGTCACAACAGCTCCGCGCTCTCGTGCTACCGAAAGCATGAGGCGGTCGAACGAGGGGCGCGAGACATTCCACCCGTGTCGGTGAGGATGAAACAGATAATCGCGCCATGAGAGTTGAGGTTCTTCCCACGCGCAAGCGACTCCTGGGCACTCCTGGTGTCCGTCGCGGTACATCGTGTCCAGCAGGTCCAGCCTCGCCAGCGCAGCCGTGGCACCGGGAGAGATGTGCTCGCCCGGGCGCGGCTGCTCATAGTCACTGCGCTCAATGACCAGGACCGATGCACCCGTCCTGGATGCTTCAATTGCGGTGGCAAGACCGGCCGGACCTCCTCCCACGATCGCTATATCGAAAAGGCGACTCACTCGGGTTCCAACTGCATGTACTCGTCGCCAACGCGGACGATGAAGCCGAGTTCGCGCCAGCGATTCACCATCGCGTGATTACTGTTCCAGGTGACCCAGTAATGAGTCATCCGCTGCCCATTTACGAGGCGCCGCACTTCGTTCGGGCGTTGCGAGGGCCACCAGCCTGTTCCGCACGCTTGGAAATCTGCCTGCCAGGGGAGTGCATTACCAATGGTCAGGTGTCCGACGGGTATCGCGTCCTTGACACGAAACGGAGTATCGAAGGTCACCGGATCAGTAAGCACATTCCAGGTTTCGATTCCCGGATACCATGGCCCACCAGTCGCTCCTTCGAGTGCTGCCCTGTCGAGGGCAGCAGGCTGCTCCGCGACTGGAAGGGTATCCACCGGCCCTGACGTCGACGGAATGCCGGTCGTAAACCGCCCGAGGCTCCACTGTCGCATCAGCTCGTACATGTGGGGTGTCACCGAGAATCCGTCATTCAGTTTCGGCATGTCCCGTTGACTCGGGCGCAGGTTCGGGTCTTCGCGGTAGATCGTCGGTGGTGCGGAGTTGTTGGGCGTCCGCATTCGCAAAAAGACGGTCCGTCTCCGCTGGTATGCGTTGGACGTGGGACTGGAATCATTGTCGGAGAGGACCATGATGTGGTTTTGGTCTGTGAATTGACCGGGCCGCGTCGTACCGTGCCCATACTGGGCGATCGCGCTAACCCAAGAGAGACCGACCGTCCTGCGCAACAGCGGCAGGATGTCATCATGAAAAGTAGGCAGCCGTTCGGGCGGCCAGAGTGAATTATCAAGTTCTATGGCAGCCTGGAATACGGCATCATAGAGCGTAACTACGTTTTCGATTCCGGGAGCGAACCCCGGTGGACCACACAGAACCCGTGCATTCATCGTCGTCTGAATCGGAGTGCCGCCGTCGAAGGTGACCGTCGCCGACACCACGCCATCGGACGTGTCGTCATACCAGCCGTCGTTGTTGGCAAAATGCAGGTCTGTACCACTCCTTGGCACCGGGCCATCGGATTGTCCGTATCCACCGAGGACAGTAAGTCGTCCATCGTCATCTGCAATCGCAGCTCCCAATACGACTTTCTTGTTCCGAAGACGGAACTCGCCTTCGAGAACGCGCCGACCTGCCGGTGAGACATCCTGCGTTCGAGAGTCGATAATCAGGTCTCGAACCGGCACGCCGACGTTGCGCGGTAGGGCCGGTCCATGCGCCTTACGGAGTGCCGCCTTGTGATTTGCAAGCTGCACGTGCCACTTAATCTGAGCGTCGGACGCCGTAATCTCGCGGATTGGAGATCCATGCTCGTACTCGTATATTCGAAACCGTTGCCCCTGCTTCTTGATGCGGCCTGTCTGGTCCCGGTAGCTATTCCCCTCGTTGGCAATCTCTCCGGGAGTCTCCGGTGTGAGGTAGTATTCGTCACTTTCACCCACGCGGGCCAGACCGATTGCCGGGTGGATCCAGTATCCCTTCACTCTGAGATCCTCCGATTCGATCAGGATAGCACAAGTGTGCTTTGCTCGAATACGGTTGAGCAAGCGCGCCTTCGCGCCGCGGCGTCTGCTGTGTCTGCGCCCGACGCTTGCCGGCAGCGGCGGCCGCCGCCATACTGGCGCGTACCCGGCGCTACCGCGCCCCACTGGACATCACCCGCATGGCTACCGCAGTCGCGCCGGCGCCGCCGGCTCCGAGCGCTCCCCTGGAGCATGACTGGACCGCCAACCGGCAGATTCGCTGGTACCGGTCGCCGATTCCGATGGCGCAGCTCCGCGCCCTGTCGCACCGCCGCAACCTGCGCCCGCTGCTGCACGTCCTCGGGTTCATCGCGCTGCTGACCGCCACCGGCACCGCGGTGGTGCTCACCCACCGCCACCTGAGCTGGCCGTGGTTGATCCCGGCGCTGTTCCTGCACGGCACGGTGTTCCGCACCCTGCAGCATTCGCGCCACGAGCTGTCGCACCGCACCGTGTTCCGCTCGCGGCTCCTTAACGAACTGTTCCTGCGGCTGTTCTCGTTCCTGCAGTGGTCGAGCCCGGATTTCTTCCGCGCCAGCCACGTGCGCCATCACCAGTACACGGTGCACGACGAGCTCGACCGCGAGGTGCAGCTCCCGCGTCCGTTCCGGCCACTGCAGTGGCTGTTCCGTTTCGTCGCCGCGGTGCCTAACTGCGTGGCCGAGATCAGGCTCCTGGTGCGCTGGAGCTTCGGGCGTCTTGCCGGCGATGGACGGCCGGGCGACGGCGGCGGCGTGACCTGGGAACAGCACTGCTTCGCCGACCGGCCGGTGGGCCAGGGTGATGCGGCCAAGCGCCGCGCGCTGTTCGGGTGGGCGCGCATCGTGCTGCTCGGCCACCTGGCCCTGGCGGTGGCGTTCATCGCCTCAGGTGCCTGGATCATGCTGCTGGTGGTGACCTTCGCCCGCTATCTGGCGCCGTGGCTGAGCTATCTGTTCGTGGAGACGCAGCATGCCGGCCTGCCGGCGAACACCCCCGACCACCGCGTGTGCTGCCGCACCGTGCTGCTCGGGCCGGTGACGCGCTTCCTGTACTGGCACATGAACTTCCACATCGAGCACCACATGTTTCCGAGCGTGCCGTTCTACAACCTGCGCCGGCTGCGCGCGGCGATCGCCGCCGACCTGCCGCCGGCGCCGCGCGGCCTGGTGCGCGCCTGGGCGCAGATGCTGCCCGTGCTGTGGCGCCAGCGCCGCGACGCCGGCTGCGCAATGATTCCCCCGCTGCCGGCACACCCCTCCTGACGGCCGCCGGCCGGCCGCCGCCTGGGCCGGGCCGGCGGGGCCCGCAGGGCGCCGGCAGGTTTGCCTCCGCCTCGCGTGGCCGGGTACTCTTTGCGTGATGGCCTACCGGCGCCGCCAGTTGCTCTCCTACCGCTACTACAACGCCACCGTGGCGCTGATCATCGCCAACGTGGCGGTGTTCCTGCTGCAGTTCGCCAGCCGCGGCCTGGTGCGCGAGTTGGCCCTTATTCCCCCGGAGGTGGTCAGCGGGCGCTGGTGGACGCTGGTCACCTACATGTTCGTCCACTCCACCGGCTCGCTGTACCACATCATCTTCAACATGCTCGGGCTGATGTGGTTCGGCATGCCGGTCGAGCGCGAGATCGGCAGCGACGAGTTCCTGGCCCTGTACCTGAGCACCGGCGTGGCGGCCGGGCTGTTCGCGATGGTGCTGTCGATCCAGGTGCCGGTGGCGATCATCGGCGCATCCGGAGCGCTGTTCGCGGTCATGCTCACCTTCGCCACCCTGTTTCCGGAAGCGGTGATCTACGCCTGGTTCGTACCGCTGCGGGCGCCGGTGGCGGTGCTGATCTTTGCCGGCATCGCGGTGATCGGCACCATGACCGGCTTCGCGCCCGGTGTCTCCCACCTGACCCACCTCGGGGGCCTGGTGGCCGGCTTCCTGTACGTCTGGCTGCGCATCGGACGCAACCCGCTGGACGCGTTCTTCCGGCGTTGATGGGCTATCTGCGCGCCACCGCGGCACTCTGCGCGCTGTTCCTGCTCGGCGTGCTCGCACCCGCGCCGACGGCGGCGCAGAGCGACGGCCCGCGCGAGCGCTCGCTGGTGGTGGCCTACCCGCCGCAGCAGTTCTCGCTCGATCCGCTGCACACCTTCTCCACCACCGAGGCGCAACTGTTCACCGCGGTGTACGAGGGCCTGGTGGCGTACGATCCGATCACCCTCAACCCGGTGGCCGGGCAGGCGGAGCGCTGGGAGATTTCCCGCGACCGCCGCATCTACACGTTCTACCTGAGGCCGGGCGCGCGCTTCTCGAACGGCGACCAACTGCGCGCGGAGGACTTCCGCCAGTCGTGGCTGCGCATCCTCGACCCCGGCGCCGCCGCCGAGTACTCGTTCCTGTTCGACGTGATCGAGGGCGTCGCCGAGTATCGCTCCGGCGAGCTTTCCGACCCGAATCAGGTGGGCATCCGTACGCTCGGCGACAAGGTGCTGGAGGTGGAGCTGGCCGAGCCGGCGGACCACTTTCTGAAGGTGCTTGCGCATCACAGCTTCTCCGCCATCCATCCCGGCTACATCGGCGCGCTCAATTGGGACCGCGCCGGCCAGATGATCGGCAACGGGCCGTTCCGGGTCACGTCGTGGACCGACCGGGAACTGCGCCTGGAGCGCAACGAGTACTATTGGGGCCGATCCCAGGTGGAGCTGGACCGGGTAGTCGTGCGCTTCTACGAAGATCCGCAGGAGATCACCCGGCGGTTCCTCGCCGGCGAGATTCACTGGGCGAACAACTGGGCCAACACGGCCGAACTGCGGCCCTACCTGGTTGCCAACCCGCTGTTCGCCACCACCTACTTCTACTTCCGCAGCGATCGCGAGCCGTTCGACGACGAGCGGGTGCGCAGCGGCCTGGCGCTGCTGCTGCCCTGGCACCAGATTCGCAGCCCGGAGGCGGCTTACTTTCCGAGCGACACGCTGGTGCCCGACATCGCCGACTACCCGGAAGTAGTCGGGATCCGCGAACAGGACATCCGCCGCGGCCTGCAACTGCTGAGCAAGGCCGGCTACGGCGGCGGCCGCGGGTTGCCGACGATCAACATCAAGGTCGCGGCCGGCAGCGTTGCGGTGCGCGTGGCACAGATCATGCAAGAGGCGTGGGAGGGCCAGCTCGGTGTCGAGGTGGCGGTGCAGGAGTTCCCCTACCGCGACCTGATCGAGGAGGTCCGGGCCGGCGACTTTACCCTCGCGCACCAGACCTGGGTGGGCGACTTTGCCGATCCGCTCACCTTCCTGCAGATGTGGATGCGTTCGAGCAACCTCAACGACGCGGGCTACTTCAACCGCCAGTACGACCGCGCGGTGACGCGCGCGCTGCGCACCGCCGGCGGCGAACGCATGCCGGCGCTGGCGAGCGCGGAGGAGATGCTGCTCGAGGAGGCGGTGATCCTGCCGATCAGCCACATGGTGGCGTTCAACCTGGTGAGCCGGGGCAGGCTGGACGGGTGGTATCCGAACGCGCTCGACATCCACCCGTTCCGCTTCATCCGCTTCAAGAGGCTGGAGGGCCCGCGCGGCGTGGCCGGCGCACCGCCTCCCGCGCCCACCGGCTAGCGCCGCGCCGCCCTTGCCCTATCCGCCTTCGCTGCCGGCGGGCTGCCCCGGTACCGGGTTCGCCGCACGCCGCGCGGAGCGTCCCGGCGCATTTGCGAACCGCTCCAGGAAGGCAAGCAGGCGCGCCCGGAACAGCACGCCGGTCCCGAACAACACCAGTGCGATCGCCATTACGATGCCGGCGAACAGCCAGCGCTGCTCGGCCGCCGCGTCGCCCATCACCACGCTGCCCACCACGCCCGGCAAGCGGCCCACGGTGGCGATCACCAGGAACAGGCTCAGACGCATCCGCGACAGGCCGGCCACGTAGCACAGCACGTCCTTGGGTATGCCGGGGATGAGGAAGAACAAAAAGAAGGTGATGGTCGCACGCGGCGACGACGCCATTTGCTGCAGCCGCTCGAGCTGTTCGCCGCGCAGGATGGCGCGCAGGAATTCGATGCCCAGGAGCCGGGACGCCAGGAATGCGACCGCGGAGCCGATTGCGCTGCCGGCCACGGTGAGCGCCAGGCCGCCCGCGATCCCGAACAGGTAGCCGCCGGCGATCTGCGGCACCTCGCCGGGGATGACGAACACGATGATCTGCAGCGCCTGCACGGCGACGAACGCGAGCGGCGCGACGGCACCGAAGCCGCCCACCCATTCGCGCAACTCCTCGGGGCGGGTGGCGATGGTCCAGATTTGTTCCCGGAACAGCAGGATGATCGCAAGCATGGCCGCGAACAGCAGGGGATAGGCGGCCAGGGCAATCAGGCGGTGGGCAGAGGGGGCAGAGGGGGCAGAGCGCGCTCGGCGTGGACGTTTGGCGGGCATCGGTTGCGTTTCAGTATAAACGCTTGCGGTCGATTCGTTTGCAACCTGGTAACGGTGTCGTTATATTCCCCCGTGATGTTGACGTTGTGTGCCCGAGCCCGCTTCGGGCCAGGCAGTTCGCCGGGCATGACGGCGAACCGTACCGGCACCCCAACGCCCGAGATCAGGCATCTCTCCGAGATCAGGCATCTCCACTTGGCTACCGGATCGACCGCAATTTCCCCGCCAGCGTGGCAGGTGCGTGCCGCCGCGGCTGCCACGCCGAAGCCCGCGGCCGACGTCGCCGCCGCAAGCGAGGCTGCGCCGTCCGCCGTCCCGGAGAAGCAGCCTGCCGGCACGCGCTCGAAGTCGCACTCCTCCGGCACGGCCAAGCCCGCGAAGACTGCCAAGAGCGCCGCCGCCGCCCAGACCGCCGCCGCCGCCAAGAACGCCGGTGCGGCCAAGCCGGACGGCGCCGCGAAGTCCACGAAGCCCGCCAACAGCGCCGGTGCGGCCAAGTCCGCGAAGGCCAAGGCGACCAAGCCCCCCGCCGCCGCCAAGAGCACGGGCAAGGCGAACGGCGAGGCCGCGGCGAGCGGTACGGGCACGGCCAAGGCCAACGGCGCCGCGGCCAAGACGACCAGGACTGCCAGGGCCACCAAGGCCACCAAGGCCACCAGGACCACCAGGACCACCAGGGCCACCAAGGCTGCCAAGGCCGCTGCCAACGGATCCGCCGCCAAGACGGCGGCCAAGCCGCGGAGCCGCAAGGGGGCCACGGCGCGCCGCCCGCGCCTGCAATACAAGGTCGGCCAGCAGCTCGTCTATCCGCTGCAGGGCGTGGGCCAGGTGACCACCATCGAGGAGCGCCCCTTCCGCGACGACACGCTGCTCTACTACGTGGTCTACCTTGAAGTTTCCGACATGACCATCATGGTGCCGGTCGAGAAGGCGGACGAACTCGGCATCCGCGCCATCGTGCCGCGCCCGGAGGCCAACGGGGCCCTGCGCCTGATCGGCGAGGACTACGAGCCGATTCCGACCGACTGGAAGCTGCGCTACCAGATGAACCTCGACCTGCTCAAGGCGGGATCGGTACGCGACATCGCCACCGTGGTGCGCGCCCTCTACCATCGCAGCCGGATCAAGGAACTGCCGATCCTGGAGCGCAAGCTGTACGACAACGCACGCTCGCTGCTGGTGGACGAGCTCTCGTTTTCGCTCGGCAAGGACAAGGACACCATCCAGGAGATGATCAACACTCGCCTGGAAGCCGGCGTGAAGCCGTAGCGGGCAGCGCTCGCACCGAGCACGGTCGCGGTCGATGAACCGGGTGACCTCGGCAGGCCCGCCGCGGCGTCCCCGCCGACCCTGGAAAAGGACGCTGGACCGCATGGCGGAGCGCGTCGGACGCGCCCTGCCGGCGGTATCGGAACTGGCCGAGCAACGGCGCGATCCGTTCGTCGTGCTGGTGTCGACCATCATCTCGCTGCGCACCAAGGACGAGGTTACCGGACCGGCGTCGCGCCGCCTGCTGGCGCGCGCCCCCGCGCCCCGCGAGCTGGCCGCGCTGCCGGAGGAGGAGATCGCTTCGCTGATCTACCCGGCCGGTTTCTACAATACGAAGGCGCGCCAACTGCGCGAGGTCGCCGCGATCCTGGTGCGCGACCACGATGCCGCGGTGCCCGACGCGCTGCCCGCGCTGCTGCGCCTGCCCGGCGTCGGGCGCAAGACCGCCAACCTGGTGCTGGGGCTGTCGTTCGGCATCGCGGCGATCTGCGTGGACACCCACGTGCATCGCATCTGCAACCGCCTCGGCTGGGTCGCCACGCGCGCGCCGGACGCCACCGAACTGGCGCTGGCGGGCGTGCTGCCGAAACGCTACTGGATTCCGATCAACGCAATCATGGTGAGCTTCGGCCAGCAGGTGTGCACCCCGCAGAGCCCACGCTGCTCGCTGTGCCCGGTACGCGGCGGGTGCGAGCGCCGCGGCGTGACCCGGCACCGCTGAGCCCGCGCCGCCCCCGGTGCTAGCGCCCCAAAACCGCCGCCTGCCGGCGCCGTTTTTGGCCCATCCCGTCCCTTCGCCTAGGAGGCTGTCGCGATCCGACAACCTCCTAGGCGAGGCGGCGAATTCGCGGCAGGCCGACGCCCGCGGCTGCGCTGGAGGCCAGCAGGATCGCGCCGCTGATGAACAGCGCCGACGGCGCGCCGATGGCGCTGGCCAGGGCGCCGATGCCCAGTTGCCCCACCGGGGCCACGCCGATGCTCAGCGTCCAGGCGCCCATCGCGCGCCCGCGTTCCTCGTTGGCGACGTTGTCCTGCATCAGGGTCATGCTCAGCGCATCCACCGCCATCGCGCACGCGGTGGCCGCGGTGAGCACCGCCACCGCCCATACGACGTTGGCCGACACGATCAGCGCCATCAGGCTGGCGCCGAAACCGATCATCACGGCGAACAACAGCCTGCCCTTGTGGCGAAAGTCGCCAAGCGCCGCCAGCACCAGGAGCGCGGCGATGCCTCCCGCCTGCCGCACCGCGCTCATTACGCCCAGCCCGACCGCGCCGAGCCCGAGCACGTCCTTGGCAATCACCGGCAGCAGGCTCATGTGCGTGAAGCCGAACAGCTCGGTGAGCGCCATCAGCGCCATCAGGGTGACCAGCGTGCGGCTGCGCCGCATGATCGCCAGGTAACCGCGCAGCACGCGCAGAATCGACGGCGGCGGGGTGTCCAAGGCGGTGGCGGGCCGGCTCCTGATCAGCGCCAGCACCGCCACGGACGCGAGGTACAGCAGACAGATCACCAGGAACTGCCCGCCGGCCCCGGCCGCGGCAATGATGAATCCCGACAGCAGCGACCCGACGGCCAGGCCGATCTGAAAGCTGACCGAATTGAGCGACATGCCGTTGAGCGCCAGCGCCGGCCCGACCAGGTCGTAGGTCAGCGCCTGGCGGGTGGTGGTCTGGAACGCGGTTACCCCGCCGGCAAGCGCGGTGAGCGCGAGGATCGCCCCCAGCGGCGCCGCCCCGGCCAGCAGCACTGCCGCCATCGCGCCGGTTACCAGCACCGCCGCGCCGGTAATCGCCAGCAGCAGGCGGACGCGGTTCATGCGGTCCGCCACCGCTCCGGAAACCGGCCCGAGAAAGAAGAACGGCGCCATCGACATGGCGGAGGAGACCGCGGTCCAGAACGGCGAGCCGGTGATTTCGAACACCAGCCAGCCGGTGACCACCATCTGCATCCCGAGCGACGCGGACTGCAGCAACAGGCCGATCCACAGCAACCGGAAGGAAGGGACGGCGAACGAGCGGGCCCACCGGGGGTAGCGCCGCGCACCCGGGCTGCGGCGCATGCGGTCAGTCCTGTTGCAGTTCGTTGATGCGGTCGCGGATCTTGGCCGCCTGCTCGTAGTCCTCGTCCTGTACGGCGGCGTCGAGTTCCTTTTGCAGGTCGGCGAGCAGGGAGTTCTCCTGCGACTTGCCCGGCCGCTTGCGCTGCCGCGCGCGGTCGCCGTCGTCGACGCCGGATACCGAGCTTGCCGGCATGCCGGCGTGAGAAACCACTTCTTCGTCGATGAAGATCGGGCACTTCACGCGCACCGCGAGCGCCACGCAGTCGGACGGACGGGCGTCGATCACCATCTCCTCGTCCTCCTGGAGCAGGATGAGGCGGGCGTAGAAGATGCTGTCGTTGATGGCGGTAATCTCGATGCGGTTGATCTCCGCGTCGAGCCGACCGAGCACCGACACGAACAGGTCGTGGGTGAGCGGGCGGGCGGCGTTGACGTCGCCGAGCCCCATCACGATGGAGTGCGCGATGCTGGGATCGACGAAGATGGGCACTACCGAGTCGCTGCCGGTGGGGCGGATCAACACCGCGTTGCCGTCCTGAGCCTTGACCACGGTCCAGATGTCTGCGGGTACTAG
This sequence comes from Spirochaetia bacterium, assembly GCA_965208575.1. Classification (GTDB taxonomy): domain Bacteria; phylum Spirochaetota; class Spirochaetia; order SZUA-6; family Bin103; genus Bin103. The sequence goes on from CBDBOV010000006.1 coordinate 1,592,423, forward strand.
CATGCTGCGTGCGGCATCCGTCTCCCCGCCACTAGGCGGACTTCTTCTCGCCGAGCAGGGTGACTTCCGGCGCCACCGCGTTCTCGACCACCTCGCGGGTCACGACGACGCGCTTGGAACCCGCCAGTGAAGGCACGTCGTACATGATATCCACCATGATCGTTTCGATTATGGAACGCAACCCTCGCGCGCCGGTCTTGCGCTGTACGGCCTTGCGGGCGATCGCGTCGATCGCTTCCTCTTCGAAGATCAGTTCGACGTCGTCGAGCTTCAGCGACGCCTGGTACTGCTTGACCACCGAGTTGCGCGGTTCCACGATGATGCGCTTCAACGACTCCACCGAGAGCTGCTCGAGCGCGACCACGACCGGCAACCGCCCGATAAACTCGGGAATCAGTCCGTAGTGAATGAGGTCGTCCGGCTCGAGGTGCTCGAACAACTCCACCAGGTCCTTTTCCTGCGTGGTGCGCACCTCGGCGCCGAAGCCGAGCGGGTTCTGGGCGATGCGCGCTTCCACCACCGCGTCGAGGCCCACGAACGCGCCGCCGCAGATGATCAGGATGTTGCTGGTGTCGATCTTCAGCATCTCCTGGTTGGGGTGCTTGCGGCCGCCCTGCGGCGGTACCGAGGCCACCGTGCCCTCGATGATCTTGAGCAGCGCCTGCTGCACGCCCTCGCCCGACACGTCGCGCGTTATCGAGACGTTCTCGCCCTTCTTGGCGATCTTGTCGATTTCGTCGATGTAGATGATGCCGCGCTCGGCGTGCGCGATGTTGCTGCCCGCGTTCTGGATCAGCTTGAGCAGGATGTTCTCGACGTCCTCACCGACGTAGCCCGCCTCGGTGAGCGTGGTGGCGTCGGCGATGGCGAACGGAACCTTCAGCTTTCGGGCGAGCGTTTCCGCGAGCAGCGTCTTGCCGACGCCGGTGGGGCCGATCAACAGCACGTTGGACTTGTCGAGTTCGACGTCGCTGTCCTGCTTGCGCATCGCGATGCGCTTGTAGTGGCTGTAGACCGCCACCGACAGCACCTTCTTGGCCTCTTCCTGGCCAACCACGTACTGGTCGAGGTAGCGCTTGATCTCTTTCGGCTTCGGAATCTCTTCCTGGTATTCGGCGGTGAGGGTCTCTTCCTCGTCGTCGAGGATCTTCTTGCAGACGGTGACGCACTCGTCGCAGATGTACACGCCGGGACCGGCGATCAGGCGGCGCGCGGTATCGGCGCTCTTGCCGCAGAACGAGCAAAGCTTCTGTCCGCCCGATTTGCTGGTCTTCGCCACTTGGTCAGCCCCCACCCATCGTCACGGAGCAACCCCCGGGACCAGGACCACAGGATTTGTCCAACCGACTTTGCTGGTCTTCGCCACCTGGTCAGCCCCTACTCATCGCCGGCAAGCGATGCCCCGGCCGGCAAGGGGATGCCACTGCATCGGTCCTCGTCGAGATTTCCGTGTCACGGAGTGTCCGTGCCGCCGCCATCGCTTTCGTCGCGCTTCATCACCCGGTCGATCAGGCCGTACGCCTGCGCCTCGTCGGAAGACATATAGTAGTCGCGTTCGAGGTCCGACGCAATCACCTCGTCCTCCTTCTGCGCGTGAATGGCAAAGTAGTGGATGATCATCCTCTTGAGCCGGATCAACTCGCGCGCCTGGATGCTGATGTCCGCCGCCTGACCCTGCACGCCGCCCCACGGCTGGTGAATGAGCATGCGCGCGGAGGGCAGCGCGAACCGCTTGCCGTGGGTGCCGGCGGCGAGCAGCAGGGCGCCCATCGACGCGGCCTGCCCGAGGCAGACGGTCTGAATGTCGGGCCGGACGTACTGCATGGTGTCGTAGATGGCGAGGCCGGCGGTGACCGAGCCGCCGGGCGAATTGATGTAGAGCTGGATGTCGCGGTCCGGATCCTGCGACTGCAGGAACAGGAGCTGGGCTACGACCAGGTCGGCGGTGACGTCGAAGATCTCACCGTCGATGAAGATGATGCGGTCCTTGAGCAGCCGCGAGTAGATGTCGTAGGAACGCTCCCCCCGGCCGGTCTGTTCGATGACGATGGGTACCAGACTGTTTAGCTGTGCGTCCATGATGCGTGTAGAGCCGGCCCCTGCCCGTGGGGCACGGGGAGACTGCGCTAATTTACTGGTTCGCCTGCACCGAGTCCATATAGCCGGTGTAGCTCGTGCGCGCACCCGCCGTGATGTCGCAGACCGCGATCAGGCGGTCGAACAATCGCTCGTCGCGCAATTCGCGGCGCAGGTAGTCGAGCATGTTCCGGCTCTCGTAGCGCGTGCGCAGTTCGGCCGCATCCTCGCCGCGCTGCTCCGCCATCTCGCTCAGGCGGGCATCGAGATCGTCGTCGCCGATCGCGATCATCTCCCGGTCGGCGAGCGCCTCCTGGACCAGCGAGCGGCGCACCCGGCGCTCCACCGTCGGGCGCAGATCCTCGATCGCCTCGTCGACGCTGCCGCCGCCGGCTTCGATCGCCGCGGCAAGCTGCTCCGGCGTCTGCCCGCTGCGCGCCGCGTAGCCGCTCCACGCGCTCTGCAAGTCGACCGCCACCATCGACTTGGGCAGCGGGATCTCGGACGATTCCACCACCCGGTCCATGATCTGCTCGATCAGCCGGGTGCGGATGTGTGCGTCGGCGTTCGACCGCAGCCGCTCGCGCAGGTCGTTCTTCAGGTCGTCGAGGGTTTCGAAGCGTTCGCTGACGTCCTGGGCGAGTTCATCGTCGAGGTCGGGGAGCTGTTTCTCCTTCACCGAGGTCACGGTGACCCTGAGGGTGACCGTGCGGCCCGCCAGTTCGCGGTGTTCCCAGTCGTCCGGGAACGACTTGCTGAACTCCTTGTCGGCACCGCGCTGCATGCCGATCAGCTCGTCGTCCATGTGGTACAGGTTGTAGTGGGTGCCCACCTCGAACACGAAGTCGCGGCGCTCGGTGGTGGAGTTCGGGGCTCCCGCATCGTCGAGCTCCACGTAGTTGACCGTGACCACGTCGCCTTGCTCGACCGCCACCGGTGCGTCGCCCTGGGCCTTCTTGTCGATCACCACGGCGTTCTGTTCGCGCAGGTTGCCGAGCTCGCGCTCCACGTCGGCATCTTCGACGGCCACCTCCGGCTTCTCCAGCTTCAGGCCGTGGTAGTCGCCGAGCTTGACGTCGGGCCAGGTGTCGTAGACCACGGTGAAGGTGAAATCTTCGCCGAGCACGATCTGCCGCCCGGAGTCGGCGCGCGGCGGCAGGTAGGGCAGCGGCTTCTGCTCCACGCTCTCGATCACTTCGCTGACGGTCTCGTTGATCACCTGCTCGGTGACTTGGCGGGCGAGGGCGTCGCCGAACTTGCGCACCAGCACGTCGCGCGGCACCTTGCCGCGCCGGAAGCCGCGGATCTGGGCGCCGCGGCGCAGTTCGCGGAGCGACTTGTCGTAGCACTCCTGGACGCTGCTGCCTGCCACGGTGAGGGTAAGCCGCACCTCGCTGTCGTCAGAGACGGATAGTTCCTGGTTGGTAACGGTCACTCGATTGCCTTGTGTTTGTTCGAGCCATTCGAACGATGTTCGAGCGGGAAACGGGATTCGAACCCGCGACTTCCACCTTGGCAAGGTGGAGCTCTACCACTGAGCTATTCCCGCTTGTTGCGAGAGAAGGGACTCGAACCCTTACGCCTCGCGGCACCAGATCCTAAATCTGGCGTGTATACCAGTTTCACCACTCTCGCCATTGCCGAGGCACGCGCCCCCGGAACCTCGGCTGCCATGCTGAGCCGTGAAGGGATCGAACCTTCGACCCGCAGATTAAGAGTCTGCTGCTCTACCAGCTGAGCTAACGGCCCTCGATGTCGCAACGGACGCTGCCTCTTCTTGTGCTCCTCCTCGTGTGCCCTGCTCATCCGTGTGCCCCCTCCCCGGGTACCCTTGGGCGCCGGAGAGGCGGTTCCGCACGATTGCTCGCTCGCGCCCGGCAGGACTCGAACCTGCGACCTACGGATTCGAAGTCCGGCGCTCTATCCAAACTGAGCTACGGGCGCCACTGTTGCGCGTAGCGGATCCGGTAACGTACCTGGTGGCCTGCGCAACCCGCCATCCGCTGGCGCCCGGCTGCCGCCGGACGCCCGCCCAGGTACCACCAGAGGGTGGGTGGGTGATGGGGCTTGAACCCACAACTTCCAGATCCACAGTCTGGTGCTCTACCTATTGAACTACACCCACCGAGTGGCGCAACCCGTCCGCCCTCGCGCACGCTGCAACGCAGACAACAGGGTAATCAGCGGTCTGGCCGGCTGTCAACCGGAATCTGGCCGGCTTGGTCGGCTGCGGCGCGCAACGGCTGCCGCGCCGGTTTCGCGGACGGGTCAGCGGCGCTCCAGGTCGAGCGCGGCCGAGTTGATGCAGAAGCGCTTGCCGTCGGGACCGGGGCCGTCGTCGAACACGTGCCCGAGGTGGGCCTCGCAGCGGCTGCACAGCACCTCGGTGCGGCGCATGAAGAAGCTGTTGTCGGACTCGGTGTGCACGCAACCCGCGGCAACGGGCGCGGTGAAGCTCGGCCAGCCGGTGCCGGAGTCGAACTTGTCGGCGGCGTCGAACAGCTTGCTGCCGCACGCCACGCAGCGATAGGTACCGTCGTCCTTGGTGTTCCAGTAGGTGCCGGTGAACGGTGGCTCGGTACCCTTCTTGCGGGTAATGTGATACTGCTCGGGCGTGAGCTGACGGCGCCACTCGGCGTCGCTCTTGCGCACCTCCGGTTCGACCTTGCCTTGCTTGCTCACCAGTGTCCTCCTCCACGAACCTTCCAGGACACGGTACTACAAACCGATCTTGTCGGCCACTTCGCGCATCGCCAGAATGACGAAACGGTCAGTCGGTAACAGGTCGTCCAGCGGGGTGGCGAGGAGGCGGACTAGAGACCGATGTCGTCGGCCACTTCGCGCATCGCCAGAATGACCGTACGGATCAGGTCGTTCAGGTCCGTATCGAGCATTCCGGCGCCGCGTTCGATCACCTCGCGGTCCACGCCGGCGGCGAAGTTGGCGTTCTTCCACTTCTTCCTGACCGACTTCACCTCCAGGTCGCGCACGCTGCGCGATGGGCGCACCAGGGCGCAGGCGGTCACGAAACCGGTCAGCTCGTCGATCGCGTACAGGGTCTTTTCCAGGTCGGAGAGCGGCTCGACGTCGGTGCAGATCTGCCAGCCGTGCGAAATCACCGCGCGCACGTATTCGTCCGGCCAGCCGGCGGCGCGCAGGATCTGCTCGGTCTTGCTGCAGTGCTGCTCGGGGAACTTCTCCCAGTCGAGGTCGTGCACCAGCCCGATCACCTCCCACGGCTCGGGCTCCTCGCCGCGTTCGCGGGCCACGTAGCCCATGGTGGCGGCCACGGCGCGGCAGTGGTTGCGCAGCGCCGGGTTCTCAATGTATTGCTCCAGGAGCCGTTCGGCGTCGGTTCGGGTCGGTACCATGGCACCGATTGTACGTGCCGGGCGCGCACAATGCACCCCGGCGGGGCCCGGCGGGCGCCCCGGAACGGCACGGCGGTGACGGCAGTCACGGCAGTGGCCGCGGATGACTTCGAGAGGGACGCGGCGGTATGTTTCGCTGACTTCATGGCCAATCTCCTCAGTTCCTACCTGGCGGCGACTCCGCCCGAGCACGTGACGGCGCCGATGGCCGCCTACGTTGCCGCCCTCGACCAGATGTACGACGGGTCCCCGGACGTCGCCGCCGCGGTGGTGCGCGAACTCGCCGACCAGCGCGCTCACCTGAAGCTGATCGCCAGCGAGAACTACGCTTCGCTCGCGGTGCAGGCCGCCATGGGCAACCTGCTCACCGACAAGTACGCCGAGGGCGTGCCCGGGCACCGCTTCTACGCCGGCTGCGCCAACGTCGACGAGGTGGAGCAGCGCGCGGCGCATCTGGCGTGCGAGCTGTTCGGCGCCGAGCACGCCTACGTGCAGCCGCACAGCGGCGCCGACGCCAACCTGGTGGCGTACTGGGCCATTCTGGCCACGCGCGTGGAGCAGCCCCGGCTGGCCGACCTGCGGGCGAAGTCCGCGCTGGCGCTGAGCGAGACCGACTGGCAGCGGCTGCGCGCGGAGCTGGGCAATCAGCGCCTGCTGGGCATGGACCTGGGCGCCGGCGGCCACCTGACCCACGGCTACCGGCTGAACGCGTCCGGGCGCATGTTCGAGTGCCACTCGTACGGCGTGGACCCGGACAGCGGATTGCTGGACTACGACGCGCTGGAGCGCCAGGCGTGCGAGGTGCGCCCGCTGATCCTGCTGGCCGGTTACAGCTCCTACCCGCGTGCCCTGGACTTCCGCCGCCTGCGCGCCATCGCCGACGCCGCGGAGGCGGTGCTGATGGTGGACATGGCCCACTTCGCCGGGCTGGTGGCCGGCGGCGCGCTTGCCGGTGACCATGATCCGGTGCCGTTCGCCGACGTGGTGACCTCCACCACCCACAAGACCCTGCGCGGCGCCCGCGGCGGCCTGGTGCTGTGCCGCGGCGAGTTCGCCGAGGCGGTGGACCGCGGCTGTCCGCTGGTGCTCGGCGGGCCGCTGCCGCAGATGCTGGCCGCCAAGGCGGTGGCGTTCGCCGAGGCGAACCGCCCCGAGTTCGCAAGCTACGCCCGGCAGGTGGTGGCCAACGCCAAGGCGCTGGCGGACGGGTTGCTGGCACGCGGGCTGGCGCTGGTGACCGGCGGCACCGACAACCACCTGCTGGTGCTGGACGTGGCGCAGTGCGGGGTGACCGGCAGGCAGGCGGAATCGGCGCTGCGCGACGCCGCCGTCATGGCCAACCGCAACGCCATCCCCGGCGACCGCAACGGGCCGTGGTATACCTCCGGGCTGCGCCTGGGCACCCCGGCACTGACCACGCTCGGCATGCGCGAGGAGCAGATGGAGCAGGTGGCGGCGCAGATCGCGCGCGTGCTCGATGCCGTGCAGCCGGCGCCGGTCACGCGCGGCAAGCTCGCCGGCACTCCGAGCCGCAGCCGCTACCGCCTGCCCGCCGAGGTAGCCGGCGGGGTGCGCGCCGACGTGGCCCGCCTGCTGGCCGGCTATCCCGCCTATCCGGGCCTCGACCTGGACGTGCTGCAGACCCTGCTGGCCGACGCCGACGGCAGGTGCTCAGGTTAGGGTAGCTATACTCGCCCTCAATTCGGCTAGTTCGGCAACGATATCGGGTCGTCTCCGGACCTCTCGTTCCACCTCCTGCCATTGCTCGAATTGCGTGATGAGGGTACCGAGATGGCCGGAGTTACGCTTCAGTACATCGTTCACTACGGCCGGCGTGGCACCGTTCCGGGAAGCGTTGAGGATACAGATCGCAACCATGCGGTGATCTCCTCCCAGGAAATCCAGATCCTGAGACAGGACTTGCGCGTACTCTTCAGAGCATCGTGTGGATGTTTCGGAAGCGTCTGGCGCTACGTCCAGCTCGCAATAAACCATCGGGTGCCAGCAGAACAACCGCTGGAGGTGGATCTCGATAGATTCCGACAAATGACTCAGTGTCATCGTGAGCCAACATTCTCTCGTGCAGTCGAACAATGAGCGCCACAACACCCGCGCCTCATCGGAACGAGAGTTGGGCGGTGAGAGCAACCAAGCAACTGCCGACACTCCGACCGCGAGAAGAAAGAGAGAGGGAGCAAGTGCATCGCTGTCGTTCGTCCGGGTCCAGTGCTGGACGCGTCGGCGCTGCTCAACCAGCAAATCCCATGATTGGCGCCATCGCTCGGAGGGATTCGGTTGGTTCGCCACCAAGCTACCGAGGTAGCGTGCCGGCATGCCGTCAAGGCCCTCTCCTACATTCGTTTCCAGTTCGAATCCAGCGTGGCGCGAAGCCAGCAACCGATCGAACAAGCACAAGCGTTCCCGCTCCACATCACCGCACGAGTTGTCATTCGCAAAATCGACCAAGCGCATTGCGAGTAGCGCGCCAAGGCGATGATCGGGCGAATCGTCACGCGGTGCGGGCCGGCCCGGGGCGATCTCGCCGCCAGGGGGCAGCGTGGAGAAGTCGACCTGATCAGCGATCGTGCCGGTGGTAAGGCCAGCCTTCGCGAGGCCCACGGCCACCCATTCGATCAGATCAGCTTGCGGGATGCGCCGATCGGAGCTCTGTCGAGTGAATCCAAGGTGGGCGCGCTGTTGACGTTCATCGCCGAGCTTCGTGAACAGCCACTGTTCAGCGAGGAACTGGCCGTCAGACCGGTCCATGATGACTCTGCCAAGCTGTTTGATCCATGGCAGGAGAGTGCGCTTCACTTTTTCAAGAACCTGCGGTCTAGTATCGTCCGGGCTATCCGCACATTCTACTCCCCATAGCGCGTCACAGTGATCACCCACGACCTGAAGTACGAGTAATGCGAACGGGTGATGGTTCCACGATCGCCCATCATCGCTGCATGGAGGCGCCTTCTCGAGCAAAGCGGCGATTTCCTCGCGGTCATGGATAACTGGTGATCGAAAGAGAATCTGCTGTATCGGAAGCGGAAACTCCAAACGGTCCAAACAATCAACTATTTCGTCTCTGGCCTCGGCAAGGAGCCCGGGAATCATGCTCAGGAGCTCATCGTGGAAGTTTACGAACTCAAACTCCTTGAGTCTTTCAATCGACGGCTCCTTACTCCACGCGTCAGCGGCCTGCCTCAGCCCTTCCCGGTCTTGACTTAGAAACGTGCCAATACCAGGATCTTCATTGATTTCGTTGACCCGTGACTCGAGCAGGTCAATGATTATGCGGCGAACCGACTGAGATCGACGAATCAGATCTCGTAACGAATCGACAAAGCAGGAGGCGAGGAAGAACTCATGACCGATCACATTCCATAATTTGGGAACGAGTAGTCTGATCTGCTCGCTGTCCCGCTCTAGTGCGTCCACGAGAGCCTTCCCAAACAGCCGGCCCATGACGTCTCGTTGGGAGTGATCACGCCGTTCGATCACCGCCCTGAACCCCGCCTCTAGGGTCTGGCGTTGCCGAGGATCCGAAATGGCGTGGAATGCTTCGTCCGGATACCGGGTGGTAAGCACCGCGGTGAAAGTAGCGAGGCCGTTTCCTCGGTCTCCGGAATCGAGCACGTCGGCTGCAAACAGCACGTCGCGGCACCACTCGGCTAGACCGACGACCATCGCTTCCGCGTCGACGACGCGTGCGGCCGCTTCGGACGCATCTTGGAGCCTCTTGTCGATGCGATGTTGCTCGAGTCTCGGGTCACGCATCATTTCGTCTCCAACATTCCTCGAAAAAGGGGACTGCACGTGTCGCCGTTTCCGGCCACGGCCCGCTCACTGCCGTCAATCCGGAGTGCCCACCGCCGACGGTCGCGCCGAAGTGCCAGAGGCCCCCGTCGATGATAGCAAACCGATCATGCAGGAACGGGTAACGACCTGTGTCGAGGATCGCGCGCCAGTGAACCTCCACTTGGCGGCTGTCATGCCGCTCTTGGTTGCAGCTCCATGTGAGCATGTTCGCCAGTCGTGTCCTGACGACATCTCTTAGACGTCCCCTCCCCGTAAGCAGCCGCACGTCGTGGGCTTGGCTGGAAACCAAAGCGCCACCCAGAATATCGGCGCCCTGCTTGTCGAAGTGACGATCAAGCACGAACACATGCACCTCGGCACCCACTACGGCCTCCTCGAAGGCGATCAGACTGAGTTCGTTGCCAGCTTCGATTGAATCCCTCCTGGCACGGATTGCGTCCGCATCAGGAAAATGAGGGACGTCATGACGGTCCATGCGCTCTCCATATCTGATCGAGGGCCAGAGCAACTGCGGCCCTACCGATGGTGTCGGAAGCTGCTCAACCGCTACCCGCGGGGCGACACCGGCTTTCGGCTGCAGAGGGGTCATGCACTCTCGCCGGGTGCCGTCACAACGGTCGACGCATCATACGGCGTGGTCCTCGTGCACTGGTAACAACTCCTGGTCGGCACGGTCGGCTAACCACTCCGAGAGAGGACGCGCCTGCAGCCAGAACGATTCGAGCCGCTCGACGACCGGTTCGGGGTCAGGCAACTTGACGATCATACCTGCCCGCTCCCCGATGCTGTTCAGTGAATTGCCTGAGAACCAGACGCTTCCGTCTATCACCAGGAAGCGATCGTGTACGGGTGGCGAATCTCCGAGGATCCTTATTTCCGGCTTGCGGGAATAGTCGTCGAACGTAGTCGTTTTAATCTTCTGAAGGTTCGATCCCGCTTCAAGCGCAGTCTCACCTAAGTCGGAATTCTTGAGACCCCTTGTAGAACTGAGGATACGAATGTGCACTCCGCTACGACTAGTAGCGTGACCAAACGCTAGTAATTCACGTCCGGCGAAATATGGATCCACAATGAATACCGCGTCGCGTGCCGAGCCAATTCTCGCACGTACAAACTGTGTCGCCTCTTGTGGAGTTTTGTAGAACCATTCTTGATCATAACCTTTGGCTGTCTGTCGACGAGAGCGTCGCATCTCCGCCTCCACAATCCGCGATAACGGATTGCGCGCCGTTTCTCCTATGATACTCTCTACTGTATCGCCGACTTCGTCTACTTGGTACCGCTCAAGCGGCCGCCGACGCCCTCCTGCGGGTACCTCAACCGTCTTTCGTCTCCGTATCATCCCTATACTCGTGCGGATCGATCTAACGAAAGGAGACGGTTTGCTCCAATACAAGAGACCGAACACAGGGTGAGTGATTGAGATACCTTCCTTGAAAATCCTGGTGGGAAAAGAAGTAACCTTGATCGGATCGTTGTCGAACTCGTGCACCTCAGGAGAGAGTCGACCGCGGACCCGTTCGTTCGTTATTTCCAATCGCAGCCCCTTGGGACACTGTCCTTGGCGTGTTACTACTCTGTATGCTACGGTCTCAACCGTATGCGTGTCCGTTGCGTTGCGGAGCGATCGATCGACTGACCGGAAGACAGGATTGGGTGCTGCTATACAAATGGCTCCCTGATATTCGCTATAGGTATCAATGATGTCAAAACCCAACCAATCCTCCAACTCTCTACGATTCCTGTCGGATTTTATAACATCTCGAACTTCGGCAGGAATAGAATCTCGGGGGAACAGAGAGTGTGATCGCGCGCTAACCATCCAGTCCGGCACAAAAGGAAGGTCGTTGGATGTGATGGTCTGTGGCCAGCACGGCTCTTGGACGAATGCGCCTGTGGACAGTGTAGCGCCGTCACCAGGTGTGGGAGTATTCGGATCGCACGGGAGAGTTATTGGGTTTCCTGCGGTTGCACTCCTATACCACTCGATCCCCTCCGTCGATTGCATTAAGAAGCGACGATAGTAGAGGTACTTCCGTCCGCTTGACGTGGCGCGATGTGTGTATTCTGGAGACCCGACCGCGTCGGGGAACTCATTCGGCCGCAGTTCGACCAAGCCGAACAGCAGATGGCGCAGGTGATCGTCCCGGAACCAAGCAAGGTGGATGACGGCCTGACCATACCCAGTGCTCTCCATGATGTTCCTCCGTTCCGAGCAAGGGTACCGCTTGCAGCCGCCAGTGCGACCGCAACGCGCAGCGTTCCCTCCTCAAGCAAACTCGCGTCCAGCGCGACTCGAACGCGCGACCCGCAGCTTAGAAGGCTGCTGCTCTATCCGACTGAGCTATGGACGCCTGGCGCATGTTCTGACGTTCGGGATGAGAGGACTCGAACCTCCGATCTCCTGCTCCCAAAGCAGGTGCCCTAGCCGCTGGGCTACATCCCGGGTACGGCACGCCAATGCCTGACACCGGAATATAGAAGCGCAATCGCCACGAGGTCAACGGCCGCGGGCGGGCGGGGCGGGTCAGGCGAGCAGGCGCGGTGGCGCAACGCCGGGGTCGGCCTCGGCGCGGCCCACCAGGTGCGCGATCAGTGCCGCCGTGGTGACGTCGAGCAGTACCGCGGCGCCGGTGAGCAGCGGCAGCACGGGCTGCATGATGAGCGGGCCGTCCGCGAGTCCGTTGCCGGACAGCGACCACAGTATGGTCAGGCTGCCCAGCGCACCGATGCCGGGCACGGCGCCGGCGGCGAAGGAGAGCAGGAACGTGAACAGCGCGGCAAACAGGAGCTGCTCGACGGTGACCTCGAAGCTGGTGTAGGAGCGCAGCACCACCAGGTAGCCGATGCCGGTGACCAGCGCGGTGCCGGCGCGTCCGAACACGGTGCACAGCGGGAACACGGTGGCGCTGACCCGGCGCGGCAGCCGGAACGAGTCGCGGCCGTGCACCACCAGCGCAGCGAGGCTGACGTAGGAGTCGCCGCTGACAAGTGCGGTGAGCGCCGGTCCCAGGGCGGCGTAGATCGAGCGGTAGGGGTTGGTGCGCTCGCCGAGCAGGTAGAGCAGGGCCGGAAACACGCCCAGGTAGAGCACGCCCACGGCGACTGCCAGGACCACGATCAACTCACGGTACAGCGCCAGGTCGGCCCCGCCGAGCTGCACCGCCGAGGCCGCCGCGATCACCACGACCGCCACCCAGAACAACTCCACCACCAGGGCGTTGATCTGATAGAAGATGCGGCACAGCGACTCGAACAGTTCCGTCACCGGGCGCCCTGCCGTGTCGTCGAAGTCGAGATGCGCCCCGAACACGAACCCGAGCGCCAGCAGCGGCAGCAGCATCGAGCCGTCGCCCACCAGCGCCTGGAACATGTTGCCGGGGAAGGTGCCGGCCACGAGGTCGATAAGCCCGGCGGGCGTGCGCGGCGCCTGCTCGACGATTACCACGATGGGAATGCGCTGCGGCGCCAGCAGCAGTACCGACGCCAGGCCCGCCACGGTGAGCAGGGCGCTGCTGCCGGCCAGGTACAGCGCCAGCCGCGCATACACGCGCAGCGCGGTGCCAGTCGAACGCAGCTCGTGGGTGCTCATGACCACGCCGAAGAAGATGACCGGGAACACCGCGTAGCGCCCGACCTGCAGGGCGACCCGGGACAGCCGCGGGAGGAGATCGGCGACCTCGCCGCCGCCGCCGCGGCTCAGCAGGACTCCGATCACCAACCCGGCCGCCGCCGCCAGCGCGGTCTTGAGCCACAGTTTCATCTCCGGCAAGGGTGCCGCCGCCGCCGGCCGCCGTCAACGCCCGCGGGTGCCGCGGTGCGCCACGGCGGCGCCGCCGGATCGGTCCGGGCGGGTCACGAAGCTGCCCGGCTTGCGGCAGGCGCCTGCCCTGTTCAGCGCCGGCCGGCAGCTTCCGGAGCATGCGAGCGGTCGCCGGACGGGGCGCTGCAGCGGCGTGCCAGGGCGTCGTAGCGGGCGGCCTCGGCGGTACGACCGCGCTTGCGGCAGCCGGCGGCGTAGATGCGCGCCTTGCGCGCCAGTTCGGCCGCGGCCGCGGCCCGTTGCGAGCGAGTGAAGTACCGGCAGTCGCCCCGTTCCACAAGGTCTCGCAGCGCGCGCAGGCGGAACAGCTCGATGTGGCCGTAGCGTTCGGAGAGCTGGTCGCCGTGGCCGGCGCGCTTGATCACCGACTCGCGCTCCACGTAGCCGACCGGGTGGCGCGCGGTGAGCCGCAGCCACAGCTCGTAGTCCTCGGCGATCTCCAGGTCCTCGCGGAAGCCGCCGGCGGCCTCGAACACGTCGCGGCGCAGCAGCACGGTGGAGGGGCCGATGATGCACTTGCGCAGCGAGTCCGCGAACAGGTAGCCGCTGCGCCGGTGGCGCTGGCCGCGCTGCGATACGACCCGCCCGCCGCGCAGCCAGCGTTCACGGGTGTGGTTGATGGCGTCGCCAGCGGCGGTGGCCGCGGCCACCTGCACCGCGAGCTTGTGCGGCAGCCACAGGTCGTCGGAGTCCAGGAACGCGAGGTACTCGCCGCGCGCCACGCGGACCCCGGCGTTGCGCGCCCGGCCCGGCATGCCGGTGTGGTCCTGGCGCACCAGGCGCAGGCCGCGAAACGACCGCAGGCGGGCGGCGGTGGCGTCGGTCGAGCCGTCGTCCACCACGATCAGTTCGCGCGCGGCGTAGTCTTGCGCCAGCACCGAGGCGATCGCCTCGCACAGCAGGGCGGCGCGGTTGTAGGTGGGAATGACGACCGACACCAGCGGCTGCGACTGCATCACGCACAGGATGCTACCGACGCCGGGCCATGCGCACCAGCGGCGGGTTGCGGAAATGACCTGCGACCGGCAGGCTCCGGGACGGTATGGCATTGCCGGATCGAATCGCCCTGGTGGGATTCATGGGCTCGGGCAAGAGCACCGTGGGGCGGCTGCTCGCGACCGCGGTCGGCTACCAGTTCGTCGACGTGGACACGCTGATCGAGCGGGCCGCGGGGATGTCGATTCCCGAGCTGTTCCGGCGCGACGGCGAGGAGGCGTTCCGGGCCCTCGAGACGCGCATGCTGCTCGAGCTCGGCGCACGTCGCAGCGTGGTGATCGCGACCGGCGGCGGCGCTCCGATGCGCACCGTCAACCACGAGTTCCTGCGCACCAGGTGCCGCGCCTTCTACCTGCAGATCAGCGCCGCCGAAGCGCAGCGCCGAGTGGGCGGCTCAGGAGGCCGGCCGCTGCTGGCGGCCACGCCGGAAGGCATAGCGGGTCTGCTCGCGTCGCGCCACGACACCTACGCCGTCACCGGCGAAACCATCCCGGCCGAGGGACGCTCGCCACTGCAGGTGGTTGCGGCCATCCGTGCGCTGTTGTAACCGGGGTAGACCGGCCCTCGGTCACCGCTTGCCGGCGGCGGCACGCGCGGCGAGAATGTGCAGCACCTCGTCGAGCGGTACCTCCGCGGCTGCCAGCAGCACCAGCAGGTGATAGATCAGGTCCGCGCTTTCGGCTGCCAGTTCGGCGCCGGTGGCGGCGGTGATCACTTCAATCGCTTCCTCGCCCACCTTCCTGCGGATGGCGGCGTCGCCGGTGCGAAACAGGGCGGCGGTGTACGAGCCCTCCGGCAGCGTGCGGCGCCGGTCGCGGATTACTTGTTCCAGCCGTTCCAGGACAACGGCGGCCGATTCGGGCGTCGGGCGGCTCATTGCGCCGGGTGGCGTTCGCGGGCGGCGGTCTCAATGTGCCCGCCGGCGCCGGCGCCGGCGTCGTCCTGCGGATAGCGGCGCAGCAAGTCGTCCAGGTCGACGCGGCCCTCAATCCACGCCTTGCCGATGATCACGCCCACCACCCCCTCGGCGCGCAGGCCGGCCGCCGCGTCCACGTCGTGCGCCGCGCCGATCCCGCCCGACAGGATGACCGGCTTCCGTGCGCTGCGCGCCACCGCCACGGTGCGTTCGATGTCGGGACCGGCGAAGGTGCCGTCGCGGGCGATGTTGGTGTACACGATGGCGCACACCGGCTGTTCCTTCATGCGCGCGGCCAGGTCGGTGTCCGCCACGCCGCCGCCGGTGAGCCAGCCGTGGGTCTTCACCACGCCGTCGTCGGCGTCGATGCCGGCCACCAGCCGGTCGCCCACCTGCGCCGCCCAGCGTTCCGGCAGCTCCGGATCCTGCGCCAGCGCCGAGCCGACCACGACGCGGTCCACGCCCATGTCCAGCAGCCGGCGCGCATCGTCCAGCGTGCGCACGCCGCCGCCGACCTGCAGCCGCACCCCCACCGCGGCACGGATTGCGGCGATCAGCGTGCGGTTGTCGCCGCTGCCGCGGGCGGCGTCGAGGTCCACGAGGTGCAGCCAGCGCGCACCCTTCCGCTCCAGTTCGACGGCGCTGCCCGCGGCATCGCGCGCGTAGTCGGTAACGGCATCGAAGCTGCCCCTGGTGAGGCGCACCGGCCGCCCGTCGAGCAGGTCGATGGCGGGCAGAATGAGCATGGGAAGCTACTGCGGGCCGGTGGAGTTGGCGCCGCCGCTCTGCACGCCGCTGCGTTCCACTTCGGCCTGGAACGCATGGCAGATGTGCTGCTGCAGCTCCTGCTCGGTCATGTCCCGGGTGAGCAGTTCGCTGAAGAACTGGCGCTTGCTCAGCCGGCAGATGCCGGACAGTGCCGTCAGGTAGTCGCGGTGGTTGTCGGGCGGTGTGGCGAGCACGAACAGCAGGCGTACCGGCTCGCCGTCGACCGAATGGTAGTCGATCCCGGTACGCGAGATGCCAAGCGCGATGGTGACCTCGCTGACGCCGTCGGTCTGGCCGTGCGCGGCGGCGACGCCGTGGCCGATGCCGGTGGTCTGGATATGCTCCCGGCGCACCACGGCACTCTCCACCGCTGCCCGCTGCTCACCGTTGGCGAACACGGAGGCGCGTCCGACGACCTCGTGAATGGCCGCGAACTTGTCCGTGCTCTGCAGGTTGTCTACCACGGTACCTGGTTCAAAACAACGCAGCATTTGACGCTTCTTTTGCGAAACTATCAACCGCGGTTGATGGCGTCAAGAGCAGTTCGAGCGATCAATCGGTTAGATTGCCGTACCACGCGGGCCGAACGCCCGCGCGCCCGCGCGCGGGTGACCGCTTGGGACCGGTCTGCTACGGTACGCGCGGCGGATGCGGTTGAGACGCGGCGGGATGCGGTTGAGACGCGGCGGGATGCGGTTGAGACGCGGCGGGATGCGGGTTGAGGCGCGACGGGATGCGGGTTGAGGCGCGACGGGATGCGGGTTGAGGTCTGGTTCCGGGACGAGGTCGGCGACGGACGCGCGGCAGGCGTATTGGCGGCATTGCGCGCCGGCGGCGTGCCGGACCTGCAGGCGGTAAGCATCCGCGACGTGTACCTGGTGGACGGGGTGCCGGGGCTGCGGCCGCGCGACCTGGTCGACCTGGTGTGCGATCCGGTCGCGCAGCGGGCATCGGTACGCGCCGCGCCCGCCGGTACGGCGCCGCCCTGGGACCTGCTCCTGGAGGTGGCCGCCAGGCCGGGGGTGACCGATCCGGTGGCCACCAGCCTGCGCGGCGCGCTGCGCGCCGTCCTCGGGTTGCCGGTGCCGGACGCTGCGCTGGTGCAGACGGCGCGCCAGTACCTGTTGCACAGCGGTGCGCTGCACGGCGGCGGGCTGCACGCCGTTCCCGAGCGGGCGTTCGGGGGCCTGTGCAACCCGCTGATTCAGGACGAGCTGACCATCGCCGCGCACCAGTGGCGCGCCGGCCGCCGGCCGCCGCGCATCTACCCCGCGGCCGGAGGCGCCGCGCGGGTGCCGGCGTCCGGCCCGCCGCGCACCGCCCGCCTTCCGGTCGCGGCCATGTCGGACGGCGAGTTGGCGGCCCTCTCCGAGGAGCGCCTGCTGGCGCTGTCCGTGGCCGAGATGCAAGCCATTCGCGACTACTATCGCATCCCCGCCACGCGGCAGCGCCGCCGCCGCACCGGCCTCGGAGATGCCGCCACCGACGTGGAGCTGGAGATGCTCGCCCAGACCTGGTCCGAGCACTGCAAGCACAAGATCTTTGGTGCGGCCATCGAGTACCGCGACGGCGACCGCGTGGAGGTGATCGATTCGCTGTTCGATACCTGCATCCGCGCCACCACGCGCGCCGTGGACCGCGGCGACGGCTTCCTGCGCTCGGTGTTCCACGACAACTCCGGGGTCATCGAGTTCGATGCCGACACCTTGCTGTGCTTCAAGGCGGAGACGCACAACTCGCCGTCGGCGCTCGATCCCTATGGCGGCGCCATCACCGGCATCGTGGGGGTCAACCGCGACATCATCGGCACCGGCCGCGGTGCGCGGCCGATCTTCAACACCAACGTGTTGTGCTTTGCTCCGCCCGACCTGACCGACGTGCCGGCCGGCCTGCTGCCGCCGCGCCAGGTGCTCGCCGGCGTGCACCGCGGCATCGTGGACGGCGGCAACCAGTCCGGCATCCCGACCGTGGCCGGCGCGCTGCTGTTCGACGCCAGCTTCGTGGGCAAGCCGCTGGTGTTCTGCGGCACCGGCGGCATCCTGCCGGCACAGCTCGACGGGGCGCCGTCATGGGAAGCCGAGCCGCACGCCGGCGACCGGGCGGTGATGGCCGGCGGGCGCATCGGGCGCGACGGCATCCACGGCGCCACCTTCTCGTCGCTGGCGCTGGACGAGTCCTCGCCGCTGTCGGCGGTGCAGATCGGCGATCCGATCACACAGAAGAAGATGGCGGACTTCCTGCTGGAGGCGCGCGACCTGGGGCTGTACCGCGCCATTACCGACAACGGCGCCGGCGGCCTGTCGTCGTCGTTCGGGGAGATGGCGGAGGCGTGCGGAGGCGTGCGGCTGGAGCTGGATCGCGCGCCGCTGAAGTACCAGGGTCTGGCACCGTGGGAGATCCTGGTGTCCGAGTCGCAGGAGCGGATGAGCCTCGCGGTGCCGCCCGAGCACTACGAGGCATTGGCGGAGCTGGCCGCGCGGCGCGAGGTGGAGGTCACCGACCTGGGCGAGTTCACCGCGGACGGCACCGTCGAGTTGCACTACGCCGGCGAGCTGGTCGGGCTGCTCGACCTGCAGTTCCTGCATCACGGCCTGCCGAAGATGAAGCTGCGCGCGGTGTGGCAGGCGCCGGAGCCGGCGGCGGTGGACGCGGGCCGCCCGCCGCCGGCGCCGCAAGAGGTGCTGCCGCGCCTGCTGGCGGATCCCAACATCGCCTCCAAGGAGCCGCTGGTGCGCCAGTACGACCACGAGGTGCAGGCGTTGACCGTCGGCAAGCCGTTTGTCGGCCGCCGCATGGACGGCCCCGGCGACGGCGCCGTGCTGCGCCCGCGCGCCGGCTCGACGCGGGCCATCACCGTCACGCACGGCATCTGTCCCTGGTACGCGGCGCACGATGCCTACCACATGGCGATGTGCGCGGTGGACGAGGCGGTGCGCGCCCACGTGGCGTGCGGCGGTGACCCGGAGCGGATGGCGGGCTTGGACAACTTCTGTTGGCCCGATCCGGTCGCCGGCCCCGACAACCCGGAGGGCGAGTTCCTGCTCGCCCAGCTCGTGCGTGCCGCCCGCGGGCTCAGAGAGGCGTGCCTGGCGTACCGGCTGCCGCTCGTGTCCGGCAAGGACTCGATGAAGAACAACGCCGTGGTGGACGGGCGGCGGATCGCGGTGCTGCCCACCCTGCTGGTGTCCGTGCTCGGCATCATGGCCGACCTGCGCCGCTCGCCGAGCACCGACTTCAAGCGGCCCGGCGACCTGGTCTACCTGGTCGGCGACGACCGCGGCGAGTTGGGCGCCACCGCCTACGCCCGCCTGCTGGCCGCGAGCGGTGCTGCGCTGCCGATTGCCGAGCGGCAGCGCCACTGTCCGACCGTGGATGCGCAGGCCGCGATGCGCCGCTACGGACGACTGCACGGCGCCATCGCAGCCGGCTGGGTCAATGCGGCGCACGACGTGTCCGACGGCGGCCTGGCCGTCGCCCTGGCCGAGTGCGCCATCGGCGGCCGCCTCGGCGCCCGTATCGACCTGGCCCGGGTGCCGGCAGCCGACGAGCACATGCGTGCGGATGGCGCCGCGCACCGGCGCGCCGGCCTGCTGTTCAGCGAGTCCGCCGGGCGCATCGTGGTGACGGTGCCGCCCGCCGCGGCCGACCGCGTGGATCAGCAGTTTCGCGGCCTCCCGTGTGCGGCGGTGGGCGAGGTGACCGGCGACGACCGCCTTACCGTGCTCGATGGCGGCGAGCCGGTGGCCGCCTGGCCGGTGGCCGAGCTGGTACGCGCCTGGAAGACGCCGATATGAGCACCGGCGTCCGGGTGTGCATCATCACCGGTTTCGGCATCAACACCGACCGCGAGATGGCGAGGGCGTTCGAGCTCACGGGGGCGCAACCGGTACGCGTGCACGCCAACGACCTGATCGCCGATCCTGCCGCGCTCGACCGGTTCGCGATCTTCGTGGTGCCGGGCGGGTTCTCGTTCGGCGATCACGTCGGCTCCGGGGCGTTGCTGGCCGCCCTGCTGATGCGCTCCCTGCGCGAGCCGCTGGCGCGGTTCGTGGACCGCGGCGGCCTGGTACTGGGCGTGTGCAACGGCTTCCAGGTACTGGTGCGCATGGGCCTGGTGCCCGGCGGCGTCGCCGCAGGCGGCATGGCGCAGTCGGTGGCCCTGGTGCACAACGACTCCGGTCGCTTCGAGGACCGCTGGGTCAGGGTGGCGTTCGACGCCGCCTCGCCATGCGTGTGGACGCGCGGCATCGCCGCGCTGGAACTGCCGGTGCGCCACGGCGAAGGCAAGCTGGTCGCCTCGGCGGCGCAACTCGCCGCCATCGACGCCGCCCACCTCGGCGCGGCCCGCTACGCTCTGACCGCTCCCGAGTCGGCGTCCGCCGGCGGATCTCCGCTGCCCTACCCCGCCAACCCCAACGGCTCACTGCGCGACCTGGCCGGCCTGTGCGACCCCAGCGGCCAGGTGCTCGGCCTGATGCCGCACCCCGAGGCGTTCCTGCACCGCTACCATCACCCCGCCTGGCGCAACGCCACCGGCGCCGCGGCGTCCGTCCTCGACGAGGCCGCCCTCGGGCTGTTCCGCAACGCCGTTCGCCACGCCGCATCCGCCTGACCATGAGCCGGTCGCGCGCAACGCTCGCGCACCGCGCCCGGGTGTCGACGCGGCACTGCCGGCAGCGGTATATTATCCGTCACGAACCGCGGGGGCGTAGCTCAGTTGGCTAGAGCGCGTGAATGGCATTCACGAGGTCGTGGGTTCGATTCCCGTCGCCTCCACACTCCACCAACCTCCACACTCTTGACCGCGACTAGCCCGCGACCGTGCGCGGTGCAATTCGGCTCCAACGACGCTGCTCCTCGAACACCGCGGTACGACCGGTACGGTGACGAAATGGTGTTCACTCGGTGAAAGACAGTATTTCTTCCGTGTAATCCGCGAGTGACCCAGGCGACAGTCGCACACGTTCCGTGCAGTATTGACGGCAATGGAAGCGGTCGAAGTTCACCGAGCCCCACTGAACCAGTCGACGGCGACGCGTGCCGGGGGCCGGCGCCGGAGGTTCGCTCCGGCTGCGCTGGCGGTGTTTGTGACCCTGGTGTCGTCGGGCTGTTCCCAGGTCAGCCCGGTGGGGCCGGTGCAGCCGGTGGCGCCGGTGCGGTTCCAAGGGACCGTCGTCGACCGGACCTATTCGACCGGTGAGGCCATGGCGCTCGCCCTGCCCCCGGCCAGCGGCGGCAACGGCGCGCTGACCTACTCTCTGCGACCGGCGATCCCGGGGCTGGCTTTCGACGCGGATGAGCGCACGCTGCGCGGCACGCCGACCGAGCCCGGCCGCCACCGGATGACCTACACGGCGACCGATGGCAGGGAACGGGTGACCCACACCTTTACCATCACCCTCGAAGATGACTCCATCTACCGTCTGAAACTCAGGTACCGCGGGACCGGGGATCAGGTGTTCGTGCTGAATCCGGATGGCGAGCATCTCGATGACACCCCCCATGCGCTGGATCTGGGAGACGCCACGGCAGAGGTGTACCTGATCGCGACCAACACCGCGGACCACGACATGGATCCGCACGTCGAGAGAATCGACCTCGGGGACGGCGCGGCAGAGGGGCCGCATCCGGCGGCGCGGGACGACCGTGCGGGGCAGCCGAGAGCGGCGGCGAACGCGCGCGTGGCCGAACGGGAGTGGATCACCGAGTTCAACAACAACCCGCCTCTGTCGGGAAGAGGCGCGGGGATGCGGTCGGTGGCAAGCGCCCCGTCGCGGCGAGGCGTCGCGGAGGGAGACCGGGAAATCTTCAGAGATCTGGACGACAATCAGAACATCGTCTCCATCCCCGCCACCGCCCGCGAAGTGGTCACCGACGGATACCGGACGGCAGCGTTGTGGGTGGCCGACCGGGATTGGGGGCCGAACTGCCGCGGTGCCGGGCCGTGCCTGACCAGGGAGATGGTTGAGGCGTTGGGTGACCGGTTTCTTCGCCCCGGCGCCGGCAACGACATTTACGACTGGGTGACGGCGATCTACGGAGATCCGTGGGGACGGCACCGCTATGTGAACTTGATCCCCGCGGCGGCCGCGCGCGAGATTCATATCCTGCTGTTCGACATCGATCGCGACGGAGCACCGGAACCCGGTGAGTGCCGCATCGTTGGCTTCTTCTGGACGGTACACAATTTCCGCCGCAGTCCTGATCCTCCAATCAACCGAGTCTCGGCCGAGCGGCTGATCTTCTTCATGGATTCGGTGTACATGGCGCTCCCGGAAGGTGCCACCTGGGAGCTGACGGATCGGGGGCCGAGCGTGGTGATTTCGGCCCTCGCGCATGAGTTCCAGCACATGATCCACTTCTATCAGAAGCCGGTTCTGCGTGACGCCAAGAGCGAGGCGTGGCTGAACGAGATGGCATCGGAAGTGGCGCAGGATCTGATCGCCGACAAGCAGGGGGTGAACGGACCGCGCGGGGTCGCGTACGACGATCCGACCGCGGGGGCGCCGGGGAACAAAGCCGGTCGATTACCCTACTACAACCTGTTCAACGACGTTCAAGTCACGACGTGGGATAAGAAGATCGCCAACTACGCGGTGAACTACGCGCTCGGCGCCTACCTGGCGCGCACGTATGGAGGAGCCGAGCTGTTCAGTGCAATCGTGCAGAGCAACAGCGCGGGGGTGGGCGCGATCGAAGCAGCACTGGCGGCTACCGGCCATGCGGTGTCGTTCGGCGAGATACTGGCGGACTGGGCGGTGGCGGCGCTGCTGTCGGACAACCCCGCAGCCCCGAGTCGGTACCGATACAACCCGGGGACCTGGAGCACCTCGTTCAGCGGCGGCGAGGAGTTCCGGCTGGGGTCGATCGATCTGTACCGTTACCGCTACGAGCCGCCGGAACAGGTGTCGGACTGCATCGGGCCGGACGTGGCGAACCGGCCGGCGCAGGAGGGCCCGTACCTGCACTCGCTGCAAACTTTCAACGCGCGTCCACAGCCGCCGCACTCCAACATGATCGCCGCGCTCGGACGCAACAGCGGGCGAGTCCGGCTGCGCGTCACCGCGGCCGGCGGCAACCGCATCACGGTAGTGGTGAAGGAATGAGAGGTCGGTGTGGCTGAAGCTGAACGCAGTTGCCCTTGACAGGGATTAATGACCATTAATAACATTAATCAATAGTATTCTGCCCGGCCGCGGCTGCGCCGTCCTGTTCATAGCCGGGTGGGCGGAGGGTTACGATGAAAGCGGTACGCTCCAACTACTCGTTACGTCTTCTCGGGCATCTTGCCTCCACGAGCTGGGTGGCGTGGGACACCAGGCACAACAGCCCCGTTCACGCGGTGAACGGTAAGCCGGAGACCATGGAGTTTCACGAAGACGGCATCTTCATATCGGTGGTCGCGTGCATCAGGACGGTCGGTACCTGGGACATACAGGAACTGCGATGCGGGGCGAGTCTGTGCGTCTGGGTGGGCAATCAGCTTTTCGGGTGGCCTGTCGAGATGATAGGCCAGGATGTCATGACCTTTCCGACCTTTGCCCATCCCGTGTACTACCGGAGGTGCCTGTTGATCGGGAGCGCGATACTCGTCAACGGCAAGCGCGGCGAGCATCTCGTCTTCTGCCGCTAGCTCAACGCCGGCGGCGGCGGAAGATGGGGTGCAGGTACTGGTCGAGGTTCCAGCGTTTCTGGACCCAGCGCATGACGGCTCCGTAGGCGAAGAAGGTGATCACGATCGGTACGCCGATGATCAGGAAGCCGATCAGCCCGGCCAGCGGGCTGGACGAGTCGCGGAACAGGGAAGAGGCGATCACGAACGAGGCGATCAGCAGGACTCCCATCAGCAGCAGGTTGAATACCGTGGCGACCAGGATGAAGACGGCGGTGTTGGCTTTCTTGTTCACGGCGTATCCCTCCGATGTGCGCGCAGTTCCGCGCCGAGAAAGGTAACGAGCAGCAGGATGCCGCCCACCACGACCGACGAGTCGGCGACGTTGAAGGTGGGGTAGCGCTCCATCCCGAACAGGCCGTAAAACTTCACGTCGACGAAGTCCACCACCCCCTGCGGGCGGAACACCCGGTCCACCATGTTGGCCAGACCGCCGCCGAGTACCGCCGCCACCAGCCAGCGCTGGAAGCGCGAGAGATCGTCGGTGCGCAGATAGTAGACCAGAACAAACGCCAGCACCACCAGCGGCAGGACCAGGAACAGGGGCCGGCGCACCTGCTCGGGCAACGAGTGGCCGATGGAGAAGGCGATGGCCGGGTTGTGCACCAGGGTGAGGCGCAGCAGGTCTCCGATCACCTCCTGGGGGCGCCCCGGCGGCAGGCTGGCGATGGCCAGCGCCTTGGTCGCCTGGTCGGCGGCGAGGATGACCGGCGCCAACAGCAGCGGCAGCAGGCGGCCCCTGCGCGCGGAGCGATAGTGGTTCATAGGCCGGTGGCGACGTCGATGAGGGTGGTTTCCACGCCCAGGTCGCCGGCCAGCCGCCTGGCCACCGAGCGCACGCCGAACACCTCCGACAGGTAGTGGCCGCCGGATACCACGTGGATGCCCGCCTCCAGCGCGGCGTGGTAGTTTTCGTGCGACGCGTCGCCGGTCACGAACAGGTCCGCGCCGGCTTCGATCGCGGCGGCGAGTTCGCGGTTGCCGCCGCCGGAGACCAGCGCCACCCGCGCGATGCGTTCCGGGCCGAACGGCAGCACCGCCAGGCAGTTGTGCTCGCCGCCGAACAGCCGGTCCGCCACTTCCGCCAGCGACAGCGGATTCGGCAGCCGGCCCTGGATGCCGATCGCCACGCCGCGGTATTCGCCGAACGGCGCCCGCCCGGCCAGGTCGAGCGCGTCCGCCAGGCCGGCGTTGTTGCCCAGCGTGGGGTGGCAGTCGAGCGGCAGGTGCAGGGCGTACAGCGCCAGGTCGTGCTCCAGCAGCGAGCGGACGCGCGCCAGGTGGGTGCCGGTGAGCGCCAGCGGGCGTCCCCAGAACAGGCCGTGGTGCACGAACAGCAGGTCGGCGTCCCAGTCGGCGGCGCGCTCGATGGTCTCCTGGCAGGCGTCCACCGCAAACGCGATGCGCGCCACGGTGGCGCCGGTGCGGCCCACCTGCAGCCCGTTCATCGCTACGTCCACTCGCGCCGCCTGCGCCCCCGCCGGGTTCTCCGGCCCCGCCACCAGCAGCCGGTGGGCGATCTGTACGAACTCCTCCAACAACACGGCTCCCCCTCAGTATAACCCAAGCGCACGCGCCGCAGGTTCCCATAGGTTCCCATAGGGTGAGGGTTGAAGTGTGTAGTCATCTTTGACAACTTATCGTGTGACACCGGGACGAGACCGTCTCGTACTTGTCGGCCTTCTGCCGGAGGGTTACCATCGGTGCCCGTGAGTGACGGAGTCACAGCGCTGTTGGGCGTAGCGGGCGCGGTGGCGGCGATGTTGGCCGTACTGGTGCCGGTCATTCGCGCGCAGGGCGCGAGTCTGCGGCGCGAGATAGCAGCGCTACAGCACGCCCTGGATGCGCAGGGAGAGGCTTTTCGGCGCGCTCTGGATGCGCAGGGAGAGACGTTTCGGCGCGCTCTGGATGCGCAGGGAGAGACGTTTCGGCGTGCCCTGGATGAGCAGGGAGAGACGTTTCGGCGTGCCCTGGATGAGCAGGGCGCAAGTCTGAGGCGGGAGATCGACTCGCTACGGCGGGAGGTCGACGCGTTGCGCGTCGAAATGGGCGAGTTGCGTGCCGACGTCGCCGAGTTGCGCAGAGACGTGCATGCCCTGAGTGATCGAGTGGCGCGTGTCGAGGGCGCTCTGACCGGCCCATGGCGCCCCACCAACGGCACGCCGGCGCCCAGCACACCTCCAAAGGAGACCGACAAGTAGCTCGCCCGGCCTTCCGCTGCATCGGCTGCTGCCAAGGTTGCGGGACAAACGCGGCGGGGGGCTGCCTCGCCGAGGAGGGTTGTTACAGGTCCAGGGTGCCGGTGGGGGTGAAGGGGAGGGGGCGGGCGGGGCCGGTGACGGCGGCGCCTGCGCGGGCGGCGACCTCGGCGGCCATGTTGGCGGATACCTGCAGGCGGTCGAGGGACAGGGTGTCGCGGACCCAGGCCAGGCGGACCGCGGCGGGGTCGGGGATGGTGGCGGTGCGGATGGCGGCCTGGATGGCGAGCCGGTCGTCCGGCATCACCATCGGGATCTTGACCGCCGCGGTGGCGGTGGAGGTGAGCGCGTTGGGGTAGGTCTCGGCGAACGAGAACTTGGCGAACAGTCGCTCGGTGGTGACGTCGACCACGCCGATGCCGTTGACGTTGCCGCCGGTGAGCGGGGTAGTGTCCAGCGCCACGATGCGGGTGATGTCGGGCCCGCCGCTGGCGTACGGCGTGGTGTAGCGGCCGACCACGTTGCAGTCCAGGCCGGTGCCACTGATCTCCTTGCCGACCCGGCCCAGCACCAGCACGTCCAGTTGGTCGAACGGCAGCCGCGGGTAGCGGTCCCAGGCCAGCTTGAGGAGCGCCGGCTCCCGGTCGGGAATCGTGGCCGCGGGCACCAGTTCGACGTGGTGGGTCTGGTGGCGGGCGTTCTCCACCACCGCCAGGCCGCCGGCGACGTTGCCGCGCGCAAGCACCGCCTTGCCGACGGCGGCAATGCGGTCGGCCAACTGGCCGAAGCCGCGCGTATGGCAGGTCTCGGCGCCCTTCTGCTTGCCCAGGCCGATGGCCAGCATCTTGATCAGCCCGCTCTCGTAGCGTCCGCGAAACGAACTGTGCGGCTTGACCCGGCCCAGGATGAGGGTGGCGTCGGCCGCCGCCGCCAGCTTGTCGCTGAACGCCGGCAGCCCCGGTGCCGCCTCGCCGAGCCCCACCACCTCCATCGACGCGCGGATCGGTGCGCCGACCGCCGCCTCGGTCACCCCCATCTTGGCCAGCAGTTGGGTCTGGCCATCCGCGGTGGCGCCGCCGTGGCTGCCCATCGCCGGCACCACGAACGGCTGCGCCCCGAGCCGGCGCACCGCCGCCGCCAGCAGCCGCACCAGTTCCGGCAGGTTGGCGAGGCCGCGGCTGCCCACCGCCAGCGCCACCCGGCGGCCGGGCCGCACCATGCCGGCCAGGCCGCCGTCGGCCAGTGCCGCTTCCACCGCCGCCGCCAGGTCGTGGATCGGACTGGCGGCGAAGCGCTGCTCCACCGGCACCACTTCGGGCAGCGGCACCCCGGCGAGGATGCGCTCGATCGCGGCGCCCGGCGGCGTAGCGGGGGTGGCGGGCGCTGCTGCCTTCATGCCGGTGGCTCCGCTGTGCGCGGTGCTTCGCCCACGCCTGCCGAGAGCCGCGGCGGGCCGCCGGCCGGCTGGTGCCGGTCCCGCGCGCGGACGTTCACTGCCACGTGCGCCTCCCCACCGCCACCGCGGCGTCGGCTATCTGGTCGTCGCTGACCAGCGCGGCCAACTCCAGCGCGCGCGACACCGGGGTGGAGATGTCCAGCGAGGTGAGCACCGCGACCGGGGCGTCCAGGTGGTCGAAGAAGCGGCTCTGCACCTGCTCGGCCACGGTCGCCGCGATGCCGTGGCTGCGCGCCGCCTCTTCCACGATCAGCACGGCGCCGGTCCTGGCCAGCGACGCGCCCACGGTGGTGTAGTCCAGGTCGACGTGGTCCAGGGTCTTCAGGTCGATGACGTCGGCGCTCACGCCCTGTTCGCGCAACCGCTCCGTCAGGCCCCGGCAGCGCCCCACCAGGTGGCCGTAGGTGACGATGGTGAGGTCGTCGCCCTGCGCAACCACCTCCGCCTGTCCGAATGGCAGGCAGTAGCCCAGGTCGCCGTCGGGCACCGGGAACGACTGCGTGTAGAGCGCGTTGTGCTCCAGCATCACCACCGGGTCGAGCGAGTGCATGGCGCTGTTGAACAGGCCGATGTAGTCCGCGCTGGTGGCCGGCGCCACGATGCGGAAGCCCGGGAACAGCCCGTACAGTCCCACCGGGTCCATCGAGTGCTGCGCGCCGTAGCCGAGGCCGGTGCCGATGCGGGTACGTATCACCAGCGGCACGTCGGTGGTGTCGCCGTACATGTGGCGGCCCTTGCTGATCTGGTTGAACAACTGGTCGGCGGCCACCAGGGCGAAGTCGGCGAACATGATTTCCACCACCACGCGCATGCCGAGCTGGGCGGCGCCGAAGCCGAGCCCGGCGAAGCCGCCCTCGGAGATCGGCGTGTTGATGACCCGGTCCGGGAACCGCTCCGGCAGCCCCCTGGTGGCGCCGTAGGCGCCGCCGCCGAGGTTGGCCACCTCCTCGCCGAACACGATGGCGCGCGGGTCGCGCTCCAGCCAGCGGCCGGTGACCGCGGCGATGGCGTCAGCGTAGGTCAGCTCGCCGTTGGCCGCCAGGTCGCGCGGCGACACGAAGGTTATCCCCTGCCACTCGGAGCCGGCGCTGCGCATGCCGTCGGCAGCCGTCTCCGCCCGCGGCCACAACTCGGCGCGCACCGCCCAGGCACCGCCCGCGTCCTTGACCGCGCAGGCGTCCATCGCCGCCCGCACCGCCTGCTCGCCGGTGGTGCGGATGTGCGCTACCTGCTGCGCCGACAGGATGCCCGCCGCCTGCACGGCTTCCGGCAGCACGCGGGTCACCTCGCGGCCGGCGTATTCGGCTTCCTCGTCGCGGCTGCGGTAGCGGAACGCGCTGCCGGGCACGTCGCCGGCGTGGTGGAAGCGGCGGTAGCACTTGGCCTCGATCATCGCCGGGCGCCCGCCGCCGCGCAGGCCCTCCGCGACGTGGCGCACCAGCCGGTAGATCGCCACCGGGTCGCTGCCGTCGACGATGTAACCGTCCATGTCGTAGGCGGCGGCGCGCACCGACAGATCCTCCACCGCCGACGCCTCGCGCACGCTCGTGGCGACCGCGTACCCGTTGTTCTCGACGAAGCAGATCAGCGGCAGCTTCCACAACCCGGCCATGTTCAGCGCCTCGTGCAGGGCGCCCTGGTGCAGCGCGCCGTCGCCCACGAAGCCCACCACCACGCTGTCGCTGCCGGCCTGCTTCTCGGCGTACGCCGCTCCCGCCGCCAGCGGCAGCCCGCCGGCAACGATGGCGTTGGCGCCAAGAAACCCCGCCTGTGCGTAGCGCAGGTGCATCGACCCGCCGCGCCCGCCGCAGTAGCCGGGCGCCAGCCCCATGATCTCCGCCATGGTGCGCCGCACCACCTGCAGCCCCGCCTCCGGCAGTTCCTCCGCCGCCGGGTTCCAGTCCGCCGGCAACTCGTACTGCAGCGCCTTGGCCAGGAACTGGTGATGGGAGCGGTAGGTGGCGGCGAACTTGTCGGCCGGGCGCAGCGCCGCCACCACGCCGGCGGCGGTTGCCTCCTGGCCGACGCTGGTGTGCACCGGCCCCCACACCGCGTCGCTGCCCTTCAGCTCCAGCAGCGCCAGCTCGAAGCGGTTGATCAGCAGCGCGTCGAACAGCATGCGCGCCGCGACTCCCTCCGGCAGGGCCGCCAGGTCGCCCTCCTCGGAGCGCCAGCGCTGCCAGGTGAACGTGGGACGAAGTTCCTCTTGCCGCATCGCGTGCTCCCGTCCCCCTAGTCCATGTGAAAGCCGCCGTTGACGTCGATGATCTCGCCGGTGATGTAGGCGGCGCGATCGGACGCCAGGAAGGCCACCGCGTCGGCCACGTCCTCGGCGGTACCGTAACGCCCGAACGGTATGTTGGCGGCGAAGTCGGCGTTCACCTCCTCACCCCAGGCGCGCGTCAGGTCGGTGTCGATCGGCCCCGGCGCCACCGCGTTCACGTTCACGCCGTGGGCGGCGCCGGCCAGCGCCAGCGACTTGGTCAGGGTGATGATGCCCGCCTTGGAAGCGGAGTAGTCGGCGGGCGCCGCGACGCCGCCGATCTTGGCCGACATCGACGAGATGCTGACGATCTTGCCGTGCCCCTGGCGGCACATCGCGCGCAGCGCCTCGCGGCTGGCCAGGAAGGTGCCGCGCAGGTTGATCGCCATGGTGCGGTCCCACTGCTCGGCGCTCAGCTCCAGAATCGGGCACAGCGTGATCACACCGGCGTTGTTGACCAGGATGTCGATGCCGCCGTGGTCGCGCACCGTGGCGCCGATCAACTCCACGATCTGCTCTTCGCTCGCCACGTCGGTCTGCCGGGCGTGGCCGCGCCGTCCGAGGGCCGCCACCCGCTCGGCGGTGGCGCGCGCCGCGTCCGCATCGATGTCGCTCGGCACCACGTCGGCGCCGTCGCGCGCCAACGCCAGGCAGATCGCCCGCCCGATGCCGCGCCCGGCGCCGGTGACCACCGCCACCGGCGCTCCGCCGGCACGCTTCCGTTCGCTGCTCACCTGTCTCTCACCACTCCTTTGTCAGCCTCGCCGGCGCGATGCCGCGCACCGCGTTCAGCGCAGCGAGTCCGCAACCTCCCGCAACTCCACCACCTCGCCGTCGGGGCCGCGAAAGTACACCACCCACGCCCCGGACCGAAACTCCACCGGGGCGCCGAGGAAGCTCACCCCGGCGGCGCGCAGCCGCGCCGTCTCGCCGTGGATGTCCTTCACCCGCAGGCCGAAGTGGATGTAGCCGTGATCGGCCTGCGACCGCCGCGCGGCCCCGGCCCGCCCCTCCGGCACGCGGTACTGAAACAACTCGAGCATGAACTCGCCGAGGTACAGGTGCGCGATGTCGGCCGCGGCGCCCGCCACCCCGATCACCTTGCCGAGCGGCAGGCCCGGGTCGGCCGGCAGCCGGCGCCGCACCTCGAACCCGAACAGACCGGTATAGAACCGGATCGACCGCGCCATGTCGGCCACGCTCAGGGCCACGTGATCGGCACCGAGAATCATCGGCAATCACCGGGTGTCGCCATGCGCCGATGGTAGCCATTGTGGCGCCGGCGCTACAACGCACAAGTGTGTATTTGCCCCCGGTCAATGTCGATACGGCCGGCAAGGCAACGCGCCGGGACCTACCCAACCACGGGCGTGGAGTGTTACGTTCACCCCCGGCGGCGCCGCGGTCGGCCGCCGTCCCCCGAATCATGACGTTGCGCAACCTCCCCCGTCCTCAGTTCCTGGACCGCCGCCGGCGTAAGGCGGTGTGTGGATGATGCGGCCCCTGCGCCGGCTGCCGGCCGCGGCGGTGCGCGGCGCGGCCGTAGCCGCGGTCGCGGTGCTCGCCGGCTGCTTCCTGCTGCCCCGGGAGGAGGAGATACTGGCGCCGCCGCTGCTGGCCACGCCGGAGATCGAGTACCGCGTCATCACCGCCACGCCCGGCGTGATCGAAGACCGGGTGACGGTCGGCGGCGTATTCATCTATCCGAGCCAGTACTCGCTCAAGTTCCGCTTCCGCAGCGGTCCGCTGCGCGCCATCTACGTGGGCTACGGCGACGACGTGGAGCCGGGCCAACTGGTCGCCGACCTGGACACCGGCAGCCTGGAGCTGGAAGTGCGCCGCCAGGAGATCCGCGTGCGCAAGGCGGAGCTGGCCGCCGAACTGGCCGCGGCCCGCGATGCCGACCGCTTCGCGCGCGAGAACGCCGACCTGGACATCGAACTGGAGCAGTTGCGCCTGCAGCAGCTCCGCGAGGAACTGCGCAAGTCGCGCCTGGTGGCGCCGGTGGCCGGCGAGGTGGTGTACATCGCCCCGCTCGGCGAGGGCGAACCGGTGGAGCCGTTCCGTACCGTGGTGCAGATCGCCGATCCGACCGAGACGCTGCTCAGCTACAACGGCCCCAAGCGATCCGAGTTTGCCCTCGGCGCCGAGGTGAGCGTGGACATCCGCGGCGACAAGTTCCGCGGCGAGGTGGTGATGACGCCGCTCAACGTGCCGCGCGATGCGCCGGACGAGATGCGCGAACTGATCCTGATTCGCGTCGACGACCTGCCGGAGGAAGTGGAGAAGGGCGACACCGCCTCGGTGGTGCTGATCCGGGCGCGCCGCGAGGACGTCATCGTGCTGCCGCGCAACCTGGTGCAGACCTACCTGGGGCGGCGCTTCGTGTACGTGCTCAAGGACGGTCTGCGGGAAGAGCGCAACGTCGAGATCGGCATCCAGACCCCCACCCAGGTCGAGGTGGCGGGCGGACTGGAGTTGGGTGAAGAGGTGGTCGTACGCTAACGCCCCGAACCTGCCGCCTTCGGCGCCACGTCCGGCCGAGCCGGCCTGCACCATGAGAGCGTCGCAATCCGCCGGTCTCATTGTCCTCGTCCTGCGCAAGATGGCCAGTCACCGCTGGCTGGTGCTGGCGCTGCTGGCCGGCTCGGTGCTCTCGGTCGGGCTGCTGGCCAGCATTCCGATCTACACCGACGGGGTGTTGCAGCGCCTGCTGACGCGCGACCTGGAGCGCTACCAGGAGCGCACCGGGCGCTACCCCGGCACCACCGCCGCCAGCTACAATTTCTACCGGCTGGTGGAAAAGCCGGCCGCCAAGGCGCCCTTCCACGACGCGCTCGAGGGAGAGATTCTCACCCGGCTGGTTCCCGCCCTCGGCGTCCCGGTGGCCGCGCAGATGAAGCGCATGACGCTCGATTACCTGTACGACGTGCGCCCGCAGCCGGAGGAGAGCCGCGTCGAGTCGGTGAAGAAGTTCAGCCGCGTGGAGGCGATGCAGCACCTGCCCGATCACGTCGACCTCCTGCACGGGCGGATGTATGACCCGGAGCCGGTCGACGGAGTGTACGAGGCGATCGTCACCGGCGAGGCGATGCAGGACCTGCAACTGATCCTGGGCCGCACCTACCTGCTGTACGACCTGCTCACCGAACAGCCGCGCCTCACGGTGAAGGTGGTGGGCGTATTCGCCAAGAACGATCCGAGCGACCTGTACTGGTTCCGGCGCTTCACGTCGCTGTCGGAGAGCTTTCTCATCGACTACGACACCTTTCTGCGCGACTTCCTGTACCAGCCGACCCGCAACCTGACCCATGGATCCTGGTACTTCGCCCTCGACTACCACCGGATCACCATCGACAACGTGCCCAACCTGCTGCGCCGCTACGACGAGTACCGGCGCGCCTCCGCGGAGCGCCGCGTCGAGCTGGACTTCGGCATCGCCGCGCTGCTCGAGGACTACAACCGCCGCGCGGCCGTGCTGAAGATCACCCTGTCGTTCCTGCACGTGCCGATCGTGCTGGTGCTGGCGTTCTTCATGTACATGGTGTCGCAGTTGATCGTCGAGGGCGACCTGGCCGAGATCGCCGTGCTGGAGAGCCGCGGCGCGGCCGGCAACCAGGTGTTCACCGTCTACCTGCTGCAGAGCCTGCTGCTCGCGGCCGCCGCGCTGGCGCTCGGGCCGCCGCTGGCGCTGGTTATCGTGCGCTTCCTGGGCGCCGCCAACGGGTTCCTGGAATTCGTCGGCCGTACCGCGCTGAGCGCCGAAATCGGCCTGCGCGCCTATTGGTTCGCCCTGGCCGGGGCGGCGATCTTTCTCGCCGCCACGCTGCTGCCGGCCAGCCGCGCCGCGCGCACCTCGATCGTGGAGTTGCGCGGGCGCGGCGCCCGTACCCGGCGCTACACGTTCTGGCGCCGCTTCTATCTCGACCTGGTGCTGATCGCCATCGCCGTGTACGGGCTGATCCAGTTCCAGCAGCGCCGCGAGATCCTGCTGCTCACGGCCGCCACCGGGTCCGACCTGCCGCTCGATCCGCTGCTGTTCCTGACCTCGGTGCTGTTCATCCTCGGTTGCGCCATGCTCGCCCTGCGCCTGTTCCCGCACCTGGTGCGCGCGCTGTTCGGGGTCGCCCGGCGGCGCTGGTCGCCGCCGCTGTACGCGGCCTTCATCCAGGTGGCGCGCGCCCGCGGCCACGAGCAGTTCCTGATGGTGTTCCTGATCCTCACGCTGGCCCTCGGCATCTACAACAGCAGTGCCGCGCGCACCGTGAACCGCAACATCGAGGAGCGCATCTACTACGCCGCCGGCGCCGACCTCACCATGCAACCCTACTTCCCGAGCGACCAGCCGCCGGAGGGCGCCGGCGGTATGCCGGGCGAGCCCGTGGCGGTCAGTTCGCCGGTGGTGCAGTACCGGGAGCCGCCCTATCACCCGTATACCCAGATCGCTGGCCTCGAGAGCACCACCCGGGTGCTGCGCCAGGCGCGCGCGCAGGTGTCGCTGCCCGGCAACCGGCGCACCATGTCGGCGCTGATGGCGATCACCCCGGAAGAGTTCGGGCGCGTGGCGTGGTTCCGCTCCGACCTGCTGCCGGCGCACTGGCACCACTACCTGAACCGGCTGGCGGCGGACCCGAAGGCGATGCTGCTGTCCTCCTCGATTGCCGAGGAGTTCGAACTGAAGCTCGGCGACACCATACTGGTCACCTGGTCGAGCCAGGACGTGGTGGACGGGGTGGTGGTCGGCTTCATCGATCACTGGCCCACCTTCGTGCCGGTCGACGAACGCACCCCGCCGCGGCTGGTGGTGGCCAACTTCCCCTACATACGCGCCAAGATGGCGACCGAGCCGTACGAGATCTGGGCCAAGCGGGAGCCGCGCAGCAGTACCGCCGAAGTCTACCGGGAGATCGAGGAGCGGGAGCTGGACATCCTCAGCATGCACGACGCGACCCAGGAGGTGGTGGCGGCCAAGAACGATCCGCTGCTGCAGGGCACCAATGGGGTGCTGACGCTCGGCTTCTCGGTGGCCATGCTGATCAGCGTCGTCGGCTTCGTGATGTACTGGGTGCTGACGCTGCGCTCGCGCACGCTGCAATTCGGGGTGTTGCGCGCCATCGGCATGTCGGCCCGGCGCGTGC
Organism: Spirochaetia bacterium; assembly: GCA_965208575.1. Classification (GTDB taxonomy): domain Bacteria; phylum Spirochaetota; class Spirochaetia; order SZUA-6; family Bin103; genus Bin103. The sequence continues at coordinate 1,626,913 of CBDBOV010000006.1, forward strand.
TGGCGATGCTGGTGACGGAGCAGATCCTGATTACCGGTTCGGCGATCGTCGCCGGCATGGTGATCGGGCGGGTGGCGGCGCTGTTGTTCGTACCGCTGCTGCAGGTGGTGTACGCCGCCGCCGACCAGGTGCCCGCGTTCCGGGTGGCCAGCGAGCGCGGCGACTTCATCCGCATCTACGTGGTGGCGGCGGCACTGCTGGTGCTCGGCGGGGTGCTGTTCCGCGCTCTGCTCGCGCGCCTGGACATCCAGCAGGCGCTCAAGTTGGGAGAAGAGTGAACTCCGCGCCGTCGCTGCATTCGCCGTTCGTGCTCAGCGCCGCCGCCCTGAGCCGCTCATTCCAGGTCGCCGGCACCACCGTGCATGCGTTGCGCGAGGTGAGCGTGCGCGTGCCGCGGTCACGGCTGACCATCCTGCAGGGGCCGTCCGGATCGGGCAAGACGACGCTGATCAACATCCTCGGCGCCCTCGACTACCCCACCGGCGGCCGGGTGGAGTTCGAGCACCTGGACATCGTCGGCCTGAGCGACCAGGAGCGTGATGACCTGCGCCGGGTACGCATGGGCTTCGTGTTTCAATCGGTGGCGCTGATCGGGGTGATGTCGGCGTTCGAGAACGTCGACTTCGCGCTGCGCGTGGCCGGCTACGACGACGCGCAGCGCGAGCGGCGTGCCCGCGACTGCCTGTCCCTGGTCGGGTTGCGCGGGCGCATGGACCACCGGCCGGGTGAGCTGTCCGGCGGCGAGCAGCAGCGGGTGGCCATCGCGCGCGCCATAGCGCATGAGCCCACCCTGCTGTTCGCGGACGAGCCCACGGCGGAGCTGGACACGCACACCGGGCTGCAGGTGATGGCGCTGGTGCGGCGCCTGGTGCGGGAGCACGGCGTGACGGTGGTGATGAGCAGCCACGACCCCTATATCGTCGAGTTGGCCGATCAACTGGTGCAACTGGAGGATGGCCGCCTGGTGCAGCGCACCGGCCGTGAGGGATCGCCGCCGTGACCAACATGATCAGCGCGGAAAACCTGGTGCGCATCTACAAGACCGCCGAGTTCGAGGTGATCGCCTTGCAGGGCCTGGACCTGGAGGTGGCGAACGGCGAGCTGATGGCGATCATCGGCAACAGCGGCAGCGGCAAGAGCACGCTGCTCAATGTGATCGGCGGTCTCGACCTGCCCTCCGCCGGCAGAATCACGGTGGCCGATCGCGACCTGTTGAAGCTGTCCCGGCTGGAGCTGCTGCGCTACCGGCGGGAGAAGGTGGGCTTCGTATGGCAGAGCAGCGCGCGCAACCTGATCCCCTACCTGTCGGCGGTGCAGAACGTAGAGGTGCCGATGCTGCTTACCGGGCGCGGCGAGCGCCGGCGGCGGGCGCAGGAGCTGCTGGCCATGGTGGGCATGGCGCAGCGCGCCCACAACCGGCCGAGCCAGCTCTCCGGCGGTGAGCAGCAACGCGTGGCGATCGCCATCGCGCTGGCCAACGCGCCGCCGCTGGTGCTGGCCGACGAACCCACCGGCAGCGTCGACGGAGCCACCGCGTCGACGGTGCTGGGCGTGCTGCGCAAGATCAACCAGGAATTGGGCGTGACCGTGGTGATCGTGACCCACGACCGGCGCATCGCCCAGCAGGTGGACCGGGTGGTGGCCATTCGCGACGGGCGCACCTCCAGCGAGTTCATCCGCCGCGGCACCTACACGAGCGAGATCAGCGAAATCACCCAGCTTGCCGCCCACATGGAAGAGGCGGACACGCACCAGGAACTGGCGGTGGTGGACCGCGCCGGGCGGCTGCAGGTGCCGGGCGACTACCTGCGGGCGCTGGGCGTGGACGGCCGCGACCGGCTGCAGGTGGAGCTGGAGGATGACCGCATCGTGCTGCGCCGCCCCACGGAGGATACCGATGAGTGACCGAGCCGGCCCGGCAGCCGCACCGGTGATCGGGGTGATCATGGGCAGTGCGTCCGACTGGGAGACGATGCAGCATGCCGACGAGACGCTGCGCGAGTTCTCGGTGCCGTACGAGTGCCGGGTGGTTTCGGCGCACCGCACCCCGGAGCGGATGCGCGCGTACGCGCGCGAGGCGGCGGCGCGCGGCATCGAGGTGATCGTCGCCGCGGCCGGCGGCGCGGCCCACCTGCCCGGCATGGTGGCCGCCTACACCTCGCTGCCGGTGCTTGGCGTGCCGGTGCAGAACCACGCCCTGCAGGGCGTCGACTCGCTGCTGTCGATCGTGCAGATGCCGGCCGGCGTGCCGGTCGGCACCCTGGCCATCGGGCGTGCCGGGGCGGTCAACGCCGCCCTGCTGGCGCTCTCCATCGCGGCCCTCAGCCGCCCGCCGCTGCGTGCCGAGCTGGACGCGTACCGCGCCCGCCGGGCGGCGGCCGTGGAGGCCGCGCGGCTGCCGCCGGCGGATTCCTGATGTTCACGGCGTGCGCGGCAGCACCGACAGACGGCCGGCGCAGCCCGGTGCGGGCGCCCTCGCCCGCCCTGCGCGGGGTTGCCTGCCGGCGGCTGCTCGCCGCACCGCTGTCCGGTTGCGGGCGGCGCCGGTCGGTTGCCGCCGGCGCCGCGGCCGTTTCGCGGGTGGTGCGAGCGCGGCGGCTGACCGCGCCGCGCACCGCCGCCGCCCGGCGTCCGGGCCGGCCATGAGCGGCATGGTGCGGGGCGCCGGCGCGGCGGATCCGATCCTGCCGGGGGCGACGGTCGGCATTCTGGGCAGCGGCCAGCTCGGGCGCATGCTCGCCGTGGCCGCGGCGGCGCTTGGCTACCGGGTGCACGTGTACTCGCCGGAGGCCGGGTCGCCGGCCGGGCTGGTGGCGGCGCGCGAAGTGGTGGGCGGCTACGACGACGTCGATGCGATCGCGGCGTTCGCCGCGGGAGTCGACGTGCTGACCTTCGAGTTCGAGAACCTGTCGAGCGCCGCGGTGGCGGCGGCGGAGCGGCACACCGTGGTGCGTCCCGGCGCCAACGTCCTGGCCACCGCGCAGAACCGCCGCGCGGAGAAGGAATTCCTCGGCGCCGCCGGGTTTCCGGTGGCGGCGTGGCGGCCGCTGCCGGCGGCGCCGGGCGAGCCGCGCGGCGCCGGCACTTCCGCCGCCGATCCGGTCGCGGCGGATGTCGGCTACCCGGCGATCGTCAAGACCGCCGGCTTCGGGTACGACGGCAGGGGGCAACGCCGCGTGCACGACGCCGAGGAGCTGGCGGCCGCCTGCCGTGCCGCCGCCGGCGAGCCGCTCATCGTCGAGCGCGTGGTGCCGTTCGACCGCGAACTCTCGGTGATCGGGGCGCGCACCGCCAGCGGTGAGTACCGCGACTTCGGGCCGTTCGAGAACGTGCACGCCCGCCACATCCTGGACGTCTCCAGCGCGCCGGCGGCGGGCGACCCGGCCGTGCTGCGCCGCGCCCGCGAGCTGGTCCGCACGCTGGTGGAGCAGTTGCGCGTGGTCGGGCTGCTGTGCGTGGAGCTGTTCGAGGTGGCCGGCGACCTGCTGGTCAACGAGGTCGCGCCGCGGCCGCACAACTCCGGCCACCTCACCCTGGACGCGTGCGCCACCAGCCAGTTCGAGCAGCACGTCCGCGCCGTGTGCGGCCTGCCGCTCGGCGACCCGGTCCAGCACACGCCGGCGGCGATGGCCAACCTGCTCGGCGACCTGTGGCGCGCCGCCGCGGCCGGGTCCGCGGCGGACGCGGGGGCGGGCGCCGGTGCGCCGCCCTGGCACGCGGCGCTCGCCGTCCCCGGCGTCAAGCTGCACCTGTACGGCAAGCGGCAGGCGCGCCCGGGCCGCAAGATGGGCCACCTCACGGCGCTCGCCGCCACCGCCGCGGAGGCAACGACGCAGGCCGTCGTGGCCCGCTCCCTGCTTGCCCCGTCGTAGCGGACGCTCGGGCCGGCGGCACCGTTCGGCGCGCATGTCCAGGTGCGGGAGGCGGCGCAAACTGCCGATGAAGTAGTTAGGAAGGTGGGCATGGTCCCGCCTTGGGAGAGTATTGCTATGCGAATTCGTGCGCTGCCCGCCGCGGCCCTCCTGGTGGCCGTGCCGTCTCTGGCAGCATTCGCGCAGGCCTGGAACACCGGGGTGTACGTGGAGCTGAACGGCGGCGCGGTCCTGGTGGGGGAGGCGAACGACGTAGCGTCCAAGGTGGTGGGAGACGTCGGCGATGACACTTTGCCGGAGCTCGGCCGGGACTGGGAGTTCACGCTCGGCGCCGGCGGCGCGGCGGGCATCGGCTATGACTTCGGCGCCATCCGGCTCGAAGGCGGGCTCTCGTACCTCTCCACCGGCATCAAGATCAGCCGTGACCAGAAGCTGGAAGAGGACGACAACAAGGACACCTTCACGGTGCTCGCCGCCACCGGCAACGCCTGGTACGACATCGACACCGGGTCGCCGTGGACGCTCTACCTGGGCGGCGGGTTCGGCACCGCCAACGTCGGCATCCACCTGGACGAGATCAAGGTGAAAAACATACCGGACACGCCCAAGTACACCTTCTCCACCTGGTCGCTGGCGTTCCAGGCGGGGGCCGGCATCGGCTACACCATCGCCGACTTCATGGTGATCGACCTCGGCTACCGGCTGCTCGGCTCCATCGACCCCAAGCTGGTCAAGTCGGGTTCCATCGATGGCAGCGACTTCGAGTGGCCGCTCGAGCCGGGGACGCTGCTGACCCACCGTCTCGGCCTCGGTCTGCGCATCATCTTCCTGTAGCTCCGCGGGTTGCTCCCGGCCGCGAATCTCATGATCTTAGGCTCGTCCGCGCCAACTCGACCGCGAGACGGATCGACAGGGAGAGGAACAGCATCATGATTGTAACCACCACGCCCACCATCGAGGGCAGCAACATCGCCGAGTACCGGGGCATCGTCACCGGCGAGGCCATTATCGGCGCCAATATCTTCAAGGATTTCTTCGCCGGCATCCGCGACATCGTTGGCGGACGTTCGGCCGCCTACGAGTCGGAGCTGCGCAACGCACGCGAGATCGCGCTCGCCGAGATGGCCGAGGCGGCCGAACAGAGGGGCGGCAACGCGGTAGTCGGGGTGGACCTCGACTACGAGGTGGTCGGCCAGGGCGGCAGCATGCTCATGGTGACCGCCAGCGGGACCGCCGTTTCGGTCGCCTAGGAGTCTGTCGGGTTGCGACGGACTCCCGCGCACAGGGGAGCAACCGCATGAGCATCGATCAGCAGTACCTGGAGCGCCACCGGCGGTCCGCGGAGATCTATCGGCGCGCCGGCGGCGCGTTTCCCGGCGGCGTGACCCACGACACCCGCTTTCTGCAGCCGTTTCCGCTGGTCATGACGACCGCCGCCGGCAGCCGCAAGATCGACGTGGACGACAACGAGTACATCGACTACGTGATGGGCCACGGAGCGCTGCTGCTCGGCCACAGCCACCCTGCCATCGTCGCTGCGGTCAGCGAGCAGTTGCGGCGCGGCACCCATCTCGGCGGCAACACGGAGCTGGAACTGCGCTGGGCGGAGGCCGTACGGCGCCTGATGCCGTCGGTGGAGCGGGTACGCTTCCACAGCTCCGGCACCGAGGCCACGATGATGGCGTTGCGCCTGGCGCGCGCCTACACCGGCCGGCCCACGGTGCTGCGCTTCAGCGAACACTTCCACGGTTGGCACGACTACGCTGCGGCGGTCCCCGGCGGCGATGACGACCCGTTCGCGGGACCCGGAATCCCGGCGGCGGTGGGCGGCACGGTGCGGGTCATCGCAGCGGGCGACGCCGACCTGGTCGATCGCACCCTCGCCGGCGACCGCTCCATCGGCGCCGTGATCCTGGAGCCGACCGGCGCCATGTCCGGCCGCGTGCCGGTGGCGGCGGAATTCGTGCGCGACCTGCGCGCCATTACCGCGCGGCACGAGGTGCTGTTGATCCTGGACGAGGTGGTCACCGGCTTCCGGGTCTCGGCCGGCGGCGCGCAGCGACGCCTCGGGATTCGGCCCGACCTCACCTCCATGGCCAAGATCGTCGCCGGCGGCCTGCCCGGCGGCGCCGTCGGCGGCCGCGCCGACATTCTCGACCAGATCGCGCTGCCGGGCGGACGCCGGCGCGTCGCCCATCCCGGCACCTTCAACGCCAACCCGCTCAGCGCGGCGGCCGGCTGCACCTGCCTCGACCTGCTCGCCGGCGAGCCGCTACCGGAACGAGCCGAGCAGGCCGCAACGCGGCTGTGCGACGGCTTCAACCGGGTTTTCACCGACACCGGCGCCGCCGGCTTCGCCTACCGCTCGAGCTCGTTCGTGCACGTGGCGCCCGGCCTGGCCGGCGACGGCAGCGAGGAGTCGGTGGCCGCCGCACTCCCGGAGCTGGGAGCGATGCGCGGCAGCCCCGAGGCGAGCCGGTTCCGGGTGGCCCTGCTCAACGAGGGCGTGGATGCGATGGCCGGGCTGACCTTCATCGTCTCCGCGGTGCACGACGACGCCGACATCGACGCCACCGTGGCCGCGTTCGGATGCGCATTGGAATCGCTGCGCGCGGAGGGCGTCCTGCAACCCCGCACCGCCGACGCGGCCGGATGAGGCGGACATGCCGCGATAAAGGCGGCCGGGCAGTTGACAGCCCGCCTCCGCATCGCGTACCCTGACCGTTCACGGAGGTGCCGATATGCGCATCACGATAGCGGTGGTCGCCATGGCGGCGGTCATCTTGGTAGCGATGTCGATGGTATTCGGCGATAACCTGCTTCCCTTTTCGTTGAACCTCTCTGAGGTGGTGGCAGACTCGGTGGAAGAGCCCGCTCCGGTGGTCAATTCGACTTCCGGCTTGACCATGTCGACGGCGGCTCAGACGCAGAGTCAGATCCAGGATGAGACGTTCAGCAAGGGGTATGCCGGCGCCGGATGCGCGTCCGGGTTGGGGCATTAGGCTCAGGACCCGCGTTTTTCGACACGTTCGGGGGCTTCGCTGGCCGTAACGGCCCGCGAGGTCCTTTTTTTCGGCAAATGCCCGCCATAACGGATCCCTTGCACCTGTTCCACCCCGCCGTAGCCGGGTGGTTCCGCGGCAGCTTCGCCGCCCCGTCCGAGGCGCAGCGCGCCGCGTGGCCGGCGATCAAGGCGGCCAGCCACACGCTGATCGCCGCCCCGACCGGCTCCGGCAAGACCCTGGCCGCGTTTCTGTGTGCCATCGACGAACTGGTGCGCGAGGCCGAGACCGGCTCGCTGCCCGACGAGACGCGGGTGGTGTACGTGTCGCCGCTGAAGGCGCTCAGCAACGATATCGAACGCAACCTGCAGGCGCCGTTGCGCGGCGTGCACGAACTCCTCGGCCCGGACGTCGCCGAGATTCGCGTCGGCCTGCGCACCGGCGACACCCCCGCGGCGGCGCGGACGGCCATGACCAGACGGCCGCCGCACATCGTGGTGACCACTCCCGAGTCGCTCTACCTGCTGCTGACCAGCGCCGGCGGGCGCGCCATGCTGGCCACCACGCGCACCGTGATCGTGGACGAGATTCACGCCGTGCTCGGCTCCAAGCGCGGCGCCCACCTGGCGCTCAGCCTGGAGCGGCTCGCCGCCCTCGCCGCGGCGCCGGTGACGCGCATCGGGCTGTCCGCCACCCAGCGTCCCATCGAGACCGCCGCGGCCTTCCTGACCGGGGCTGGCCCCGGTGGCGGCCGCGGCTCCGGCACCGCGCCGGCGTGCCGCGTCATCGACACCGGCCATCGGCGCGCCATGGACGTCGGCCTGGAGCTGCCCGGCTCGCCGCTGGAAGCGGTAATGGCGAACGAGGTATGGGACGAACTCTACCAGCGCCTCACCGAGTTGATCCTGGAGCACCGCACCACGCTGGTGTTCGTCAACAACCGCCGCCTCTCCGAGCGCATGAGCCATGCCCTCGGCGCGGCGCTCGGCGAGGAGCAGGTGGCTGCCCATCACGGCAGCCTGTCGCGCGAGCGGCGCCTGGACGCCGAGCAGCGCCTGAAGAGCGGCGAGCTGCGGGTGATCGTGGCCACGGCATCGCTGGAGCTGGGCATCGACATCGGCGAGGTCGACCTGGTGTGCCAGTTCGGGTCGCCGCGCTCGATCATGGCCTTCCTGCAGCGGGTCGGGCGTTCCGGGCACCACATTTCCGGCACCCCCAAGGGCCGCCTGTTCCCGCTCAGCCGCGACGAGCTGGTCGAGTGCGCGGCGCTCCTGGCCGCGGCTCAGCAGGGCGAGCTGGATCGCATCGTGGTGCCCGAGCAGCCGTTCGACGTGCTCGCGCAGCAGATCGTCGCCGAGGTGGGCGCCCGCGAGTGGGCGTCGGACGACCTGTTCGCCGTGGTCCGCCGCGCCTGGCCGTATCGCGCGCTGCGCCGCGAGCAGTTCGACGCCGTGGTGACGATGCTGGCAGAAGGCTACTCCACCGCGCGCGGGCGACGCGCCGCCTACCTGCACCACGACGTGATCGGCGGCCGCCTGCGCGGGCGCCGCGGCGCCCGCCTCGCCGCCCTTACCAACGGCGGCGCAATACCGGACAACTTCGACTACCACGTGCGGGTGGACCCGCAGGACCTGTTCATCGGCACCGTGCACGAGGATTTCGCCGTGGAGAGCGTGCCGGGCGACATCTTCCTGCTCGGCAACAAGTCGTGGGAGATCCTGAAGGTGGAGACCGGGGTGGTGCGGGTGGCCGACGCCGCCGGGCGGCCACCCACGCTGCCGTTCTGGCTTGGCGAGGCCCCCGGCCGCAGCAACGAACTGTCGCGGGCGGTTTCCGCGCTGCGCACGCGCATCCGCGGCCTGATCGAAGGGCAGGGGGCGCCGGCGGCGGTCGAGTGGCTGGTGCGCGAGGTGGGCCTGGATGGCGTCGCGGCGGACCAGTTGGTGGTCTACCTGCACGCCGGGCTGAACGCGCTCGGTGCGATGCCAACCCACGACACCGCGGTTATGGAGCGGTTCTTCGACGAGGCGGGCGACATGCACCTGGTGATCCACTCGCCGCGCGGCAGCCGGCTGAACCGCGCCTGGGGGCTGGCGCTGCGCAAGCGGTTTTGCCGCAACTTCAACTTCGAGTTGCAGGCCGCCGCCAACGAAGATGCCCTGGTGCTGTCGCTCGGCCAGACGCACAGCTTTCCGCTCGCCGACGTGTGGCGCTACCTCAACCGGAAGACCGTGCGCGAGGTGCTGATCCAGGCGTTGCTCGATGCGCCGGTGTTTCAGACCCGCTGGCGTTGGAACGCGACCTGCGCACTGGCGATTCTGCGCCAGCGCGGCGGCAAGCGGGTAGCGCCCTACCTGCAGCGGATGCAGTCGGAGGATCTGCTGTCGCTGGTATTCCCGGATCAGCTCGCCTGCCAGGAAAACATTACCGGCGAGCGGGAGATTCCGGATCACCCGCTGGTGGGCCAGGCCATCGCCGACTGCCTGCACGAGGCGATGGACATCGGGCAGTTGGAAGATGTACAGGCGGCGATCGCCGGCGGCGCCATGGAGCTGGTAGCGCGCGATCTGCGGGAGCCGTCGCCGTTTGCCGAGGAGATCATCAACGCCCGCCCCTACGCGTTCCTGGACGACGCCCCGCTGGAGGAACGGCGCACGCAGGCAATCCGCAACCGGCGCTGGACGACGCCGGAGGAAGCGCGCGAGTTCGGCGCTCTCGACGCATCCGCCATCGCCCGCGTGCGCGAGGAAGCACTGCCGCGCGTGACAGACGCCGACGAGCTGCACGACGCGCTCGACCTGCTCACGTTCATCGACGAGGAGGACGGCCTTCGCGCAGGCTGGGGTGAATTGCTGCACACGCTCGTTGCGCATGGCCGTGCCACCCGCATCCGCGTCGCCGGTGCGGCAACCGCGCGCTGGATCGCCGCGGAGCGGTTGCCGCTGTGGCAGGCGCTGTTCGACACGCTCAGTCCCGATCCCGTGCCGGCCCTGCCGGCGGCGTTGACCGCACGGGTGTGGCAGCGCGGGGAAGCGCTGCGCGAGGTGGTGCGCGGTCGCATGGAGGCGGCCGGTCCGGTCAGCTCCGCCACCCTGGGGCGGCAGATCGGGTTGCCCGGCGGCGACATCGAGGCGGCCCTGCTGGCGCTGGAGGCGGAGGGCGCGGTGCTGCGCGGCGAGTTTACCGGCAGCGGCGGCGAGGAGTGGTGCGAGCGGCGCCTGCTGGCGCGCATTCACCGCTACACCATCTCCCGGCTCCGCCGTGAGATCGAGCCGCTCTCATTCGACGACTTCGTGCGCTTTCTGTTTGTCTGGCAGTCGGTGCCGCCGGTCGCCGCGGATGGCGGCGGCGCGGAGCGCGGGCCGGAGGCGTTGCTTGCGCTGATCCACCAACTGGCCGGCTACGAGGCGGCCGCGGCCGCCTGGGAAGAGTGGATCCTGCCGGCGCGGCTGCCGGAGTATGACCCGGCCTGGCTGGATCTGTTGTGCGCGGGCGGAGAGGTGGCGTGGGCGCGCCTGCGCCCGGCGGCGCGCGGGGGCTCCCGGGCCGGACCGCTGGCCAGCAGTCCCATCGCCCTGGCCGCGCGCGAAGAGATGGCGCTGTGGCGGGCCGCCGCCCACGGCCGGGGCGCCGCGGAGGCGCCGCAGTGGTCCGCGGCCGCCGCGGCGGTGCACGCCTGCCTGACCCGCGGCGGCGCTCTGTTTCGCGACGAGATTCAGCGCGGTGCGAATCTGCTGCCGTCCCAGGTCGACGGCGCCCTGGCCGAGCTGGCAGCGGCAGGCGCGGTCACCTGCGACAGCTACGCCGGGTTGCGCGCGCTCATTCGCCCGGCGCAGCGCAGCGCGGGCGAGCGCCGGCGCGAGTCCCGGCTGCGCCGTGCGGGAGGTTCCTTCGCGGGCGCCGCGTCCCGCCCCCGCTTCGGGGCGGCCGGGCGTGGCGCGCCCGCGGCCGCGGGCGGCAGCCGGGTCGAGGTGGGCCGCGCCGCGGCGATCACGCCGCGGCGCCTGGAACGGTCCGGGCGCTGGAGCCTGATTGCTGCCGAGTCGGCGGTTGCGCCGCATCACGGCGAGCCGGACGTGGAGCAGGTCGCGATGAGGCTGCTGGATCGGTACGGCGTCGTGTTCCGGCGGTTGCTGGAGCGGGAAACGCTGGCGCCTTCCTGGGGCGAGCTGGTAGCGGTCTACCGGCGGCTCGAGGCGCGCGGGCTGATCCGCGGCGGCTACTTCGTGAGCGGCGTGGGCGGGGAGCAGTTTGCCCTCGCGGAGGCGATCGCGAGCATGCGCGCGGTCCGCCGCGCACCCGCCAAGGGGGAACTGCGCGTGCTCAGCGCGGTCGATCCGGCTGCCGCAGCCGGCATCAAGGTGCACCCGTCGCGGGTCAGGCAGCGCATCGCCGGGGTGCGCGGCAACCGGATCCTGTACCGTGACGGCGTGCCCCTGGCGGTGCGGGAGGCGGGAGCGGTACGCTTCCTGGACGGCGACGGGGTGGCGCTGACCGAGGAGGAGCGCTGGCGGTTGGAGCGCCTTCTGCTGGTGCGCGACTCGCGCCGGGCACGCCGCCTGGCGGGGCACCTGGCCCCTCCGGCAATCGCCGCGCCGTCGGCAACCGCATAGCACGACGGCCTGCATGCGGCCTTGGGCGGCCTGCCGGCCGGTTGCAAAAGCGTGCGCGAAACCGTAGATTCTGTTGCGAAATGGCTCCGGTAGCGGGCACCTCAAGCGTGCCATCGCTGGTGCGGACGCGCGCGGCGGATCGTATCGGCGCCATGTTCAATGGGCTTGCCCGTCGCTACGATCTTCTGAATCGCGTGCTGTCGCTGCAGCGCGATCAGCGCTGGCGCCGGCTGGCAGCGCAGTTGGTCTTGGCCAGCCGGCCCCGTACGGTTCTCGACGTAGCCACCGGCACCGCGGATCTACCCTTGATGCTCACCGATCTCGACCCACAGGTTCGCGTTACCGGCGTTGACATCGCCACCGAAATGCTGAGCCGCGGGCGCCTCAAGGCGCAGCACCATGCGGGCGGCGCGCGCATCGCGCTGGCGACCGGCAACGCCCTGGCCCTGCCGGTGGCCAGCGCGAGCGTGGACGCCGTCACCATTGCGTTCGGCATTCGCAACGTGGCCGATTACCGCACCGCCCTGAACGAGATGCATCGCGTGTTGCGCCCATCCGGCGCGTTGGCGATCCTGGAGTTCTCCTTGCCGAGCAATCCGCTGGTGCGCCTCCCGTACCTGGTCTACTTCCGCCACCTGCTGCCGTTGGTGGGCGGCTGGATCTCCGGCAACTCGAAGGCGTACCGGTACCTGAACCGCTCGGTGGAGTCGTTTCCGAGCGGCCCGGCATTCACCCGCCTGTTGACCGAGGCTGGCTTCGAACGCGTGCGCCGACTTGCCCTGACCTTCGGTATCGCCGCGATCTACTGCGCGCGCAAGCCGGCCTGATCGATGCACCCGGCACCGCAGCAACGGGAAGGCGCCGCCGTTCGTCCCACGCGCGAACTCGATCGCGCCCTGCAGACCCTGCGTCCGGGCGACTGGTCGATCGATGGGGCGGAGCACGGCGTAGCGTGGCAGCGCGCCGAGTTGGTGGTGCCGGACACCGACCCGCTGCTGTTCCTGCACCGCCTCGCCGGCACCGCGCCGGCCGCGATCCACTACTGGTCCGACCGCCGCCACGCGCTGCAGAGCGCCGGTTTGGGCATCGCGGCCGAGGTGAGGGGCGACGCCGGCTTCACCTTTGCCGACGTGTGCGGCAGAGTGCGGGCGTTGATCGGCTGTCGCCGGCAACGGCTGTACGGCGGCTTCCGCTTCGGCGCCGCACCCGACGGCGGCCCGGAACCGCTCTGGCAGCCGTTCGGGAGCTTTCGCTTCACCCTGCCGCGGGTGGAGCTGACGAGAACCGCGGGCGGCACCGTCCTGGCGTGCAACTTCCGGCCGGGCGAGCACCGGACGCTGCGGACTGCATTGCTCGCGCTGGGCGATGTGTGCGGCGAATCGTTGCGCACCACGCGCGCCGTCCCGTCCGCGGATGGGGCTCGTCCGATCCCCGAACATCCGTGCCGCCACGAGCCGGACCGCGCACGCTGGCGGCGGATCGTGGCCGAGATCCTGCGGCGCCTGGCGGGCGGCCTCAACGGCGGCGCACTGGAGAAGATCGTGCTCGCCCGCCGCACCTCGTACGCGTTCTCCGCGCCCATCGATGCGCTCGCGCTGCTGGCGCGGCTGCGCGGCGTCAACCCCACCGCCTTTCACTTCGCCATACAGCCGGCACCCGGCGTGACGTTCCTGGGCGCGTCGCCCGAGCGCCTGCTGCGCCTGGCGGGACCCACGCTGGAGACGGAGGCACTGGCGGGCACGCGGCCGCGCGGCGCCACGCGCGAGGCCGACGCGCGCCTGGAAGCGGAGCTGCTGCGTTCCGACAAGGAACTGCGCGAGCATGGGTTCGTGCACACCCGCATCGCCGAGTGCCTGCGCGAGCTGTGTACCGGCGTCACCACCCAGGAGGTGGTAAGCGTGCGCAAGCTTGCCCACGTGCAGCACCTTCACACTTCGTTCAGAGGTTCGCTGCGCGCCGGGCTGGGGCTGGCGGACGCGCTGCACTGGCTGCATCCCACCCCCGCCGTCGGCGGGTACCCCACCTGCGGCGTGAGCGACCTGATCGCGGCCACCGAGGGGTTCGACCGCGGCTGGTATGCCGGCCCGGTCGGCTGGATCGGCGCCGCGGAGGCGGAGTTCGCGGTCGCGATCCGGTCCGGCGTCGCGGCCGCCGAGCGGCTGCACCTGTACGCCGGAAACGGCATCGTGCGAGGCTCCACCGCCGACGCCGAGTGGGCGGAGATGGAACAGAAGATCCTCCAGATTCTGGACGTGGTGTAGCTCGTGCGACGCCGGGTTCCACCGCGGGCTGCCGGCGGCACGGGAAGCGTCGGGGCGCCATGAGCGACGGGCGCGGCACCAACAGCCACTGGGCGCAGCTCATGGTCGAAGAACTGGCCCGCTGCGGGTGCCGCTACTTCGTCATCTCGCCCGGGTCGCGCTCGACCCCGCTGGTGGTGGCCGCGGCGCGCCATCCCGGGGTGACGGCATGCGTGTGCATCGACGAACGCGGAGCCGCCTTCCACGCGGTGGGTTATGCCCGCGCAACCGGATCGCCCGCCGCCCTGGTTTGCACCTCGGGCACCGCCCTGGCCAACTACCTGCCCGCGGCGGTGGAAGCCGCCCAGGACCAGGTGCCCCTGTTGGTACTGAGCGCCGACCGGCCGCCGGAGCTGCACGACGCCGGGGCGAATCAGACTATCCTGCAGCGCGGCATGTTCGGCCAATACGCGCGCTGGTCCACCGAGCTGCCGGCCCCCACGCCGCGCATCGACCCGCGCGTGGTGCTGACCACCATCGACCAGGCGGTATTTCGCTGCACGGCGGACCCGGCCGGGCCGGTGCATGTGAACGCGCCGTTCGGCGAGCCGCTGGAGCCGGGTCCGGTCCCGGAGCCGCTGCTGGAGGGTGCGCAGGGACGGCGCTGGCTCACCACCGAAGAGCCGTTCACTTCCTACCGGTCCTCGCCCGGCGAGGTGCCGGTCAACGAACTGGCGTCCGTGGTCGCGCGGAGCGCCCGCGGCCTGCTGGTCGCCGGCGGCATGGCGCGCGGCGCCGGAGCGGCTGTGGAAGCGCTGGCCGGGCACCTCGGCTGGCCGTTGCTCGGCGATGCCGCCAGCGGCGCGCGCGGCGGCGCCGGCGTCCAGCTACTGCTGCAGAGCCCGGGCGGGCGCCGCACGCTGCGCCCCGACACCGTGCTGCACTTCGGATCGCACGTCGTTGCCAAGCAGTACCTGACGCTGTTGCAGGAGGCCGCGCCGCTCCTGGTGCAGATCGCGCCCGGCCCGCGCCGCATCGACCCCAGCCACTCGGCGGCGCTGCGCATCGCCGCCGAACCGGGGCGAGTGGCGCGGGCGCTCACCGCGCGGTGTGCGCCGCGGGAACCCTCCGCCTATGCGGGACAGGTGGGACGCGCCGGCGCGCGCGCGGCGGCGGCGGTGGCCGGCTGGGCCGATGAACAGCCGGGAATGACCGAACCGGTGGCGGCGCGACTCGCGGCCGCGGCGGCCGCCGGATCGCCGCCGGCCGGGCTGTTCGCTGCCAGCAGCATGCCGATCCGCGACCTGGACTCGTTCGCGACGCCGCTGCCGGCGGGGGTCGCCGTTGCCGCCAACCGCGGCGCCAGCGGAATCGATGGCGCGGTTGCCAGCGCCGCGGGTTTCGCCGCCGGTCTGCGCCGCCCGGTGATCGCGCTGCTCGGCGACCTGTCCCTGCTGCACGACCTGCCCTCCTTGAGCCAGCTCGGCGCGAGCCGGCACGGGCTGGTCATCGTCGTGGTCAACAACCGCGGCGGCGGCATCTTCTCGCTGCTGCCGCTGGCGCGCGTGGACGAACCCGGCTTCGACGCCCTGTTCGAGCGCTACTTCGCGACGCGGCACGAGATCGGCCTCGAGCCCGTGGCGGCCGGATTCGCTCTGCACTATGAGCGCCCGGCAACACCGGCGCACCTGGAACACTGTCTCGCTGCCGCCGTGCGCCGCGCGGCAGATGGCGACAGCACGCTGCTGGAGGTGCGCACCGATCGCGGCGGCAACGCCGCCGTTCACCGCGAATTGAGCCTGCGGGCGGAGCGGGCGGTGCTGGCAGGCCGCGGCTAGCGGGCCGCGATCAATCCGGCACCGGCAGCATCGCTTCCACTTGGTGCGTCACTGCCTGCAGAACCTCCTCGCGGGTGCCGCTGCGAATCAGCACGCACAGGCCAAGGTAGATGCTGAGCAACGAGCGGGCGGTCTGCACCTCGTGCACGGAGGGGGCGACCTCGCCTCCCGCCGCGGCGCGTTCGATGGCCGACCGAAAGCTGTTCTCCATCTCCAGGAAGGCGCTCTCGACCACCAGGGTTACCTCCGGGTCGCTGTACATGAGCTGCATGGCCGTGTTGATCAGCAGGCAATGATCGCGCTGCTCGGTCGCACCGGCGGCGGCGATGGCCAGCTCGAACACCCTTATCAGAGCGGCGCGGGGCGACTCCGCCGTGCCCAGGTCGCTCAACCCGGGCGCACGGCACTCGGCCCCGTAGCGGCGCAACGTCTCCACGAATAGTGTATGCTTGTCGCCGAAGGTGGCGTAGATGCTGCTCCGGCTCAGCCCCAGGTGTTCGGCGATCTCGCGCATCGACGTGTTCTGGTAGCCGCGCTCCCAAAATAGCTCCATAGCTTTGTCAAGAGCTATCCCACCGGCCCCTGGGCCGGCGCAGTCATGAAAGAAACAAGGGTGAGCTATAGTGTGGGCAGAGTTCTGGGTGGAGCGCGAAAGTAGGCCGGCGCGTCACTGGCGTTACGTTCTGCGAACCCGTTCAAGAGCTTGGCCCCGGGGCGGGTGGCGTAGTCATTGGTGAGGTTGTCAGCCGGCGCGGCCGGGTGGCGATCATCCCGTTCAGGAGAATACCTGCTACACACGCCTTGGCCGCACCACTCAGTCGTAGCGGAGGTTTCATGGCACGACGCAGACACAGACGCAAGGGCAAGGGCAGTCGCACAGCGCAACCAAAGGTGATGCACCCGGACGCTGCCGGCTTGGACATAGGCGCTACCGAGGTGTACGCGGCTGTGCGCCCGGAGCGCGACCCGGACCCGATCCGGAACTTTGCTACGTTCACCGCGGACCTGCACGCCTTGGCCGACTGGCTCAAGGAATGCGAGGTCACCACGGTGGCGATGGAGTCCACCGGTGTGTACTGGATTCCGGTGTATCAGATCCTGGAGGCACACGGCTTCGACGTGGTGCTGGTGAATGCGCGTCACGTGCACTCGGTACCCGGTCGGAAGTCCGACGTGGCCGACTGCGAGTGGTTGCGCTACCTGCACTCGGTGGGATTGCTGCGCGGCTCATTCCGCCCTGCCGACGAGGTGTGTGCACTGCGCTCGGTGCTGCGCCATCGCGACACCTTGATCAAGATGGCGTCGCGCAGCGTGTTGCACATGCAGAAGGCGTACAGCCAGATGAACGTGCATCTGCACCATGCCATCTCTGACCTGACGGGGACGACCGGTCTGGCCATTACGGACGCTATCCTGGCGGGTGAGCGGGATCCGGCGCGGTTGGCCGCTCTGGCCGACCGGCGGATCAAAGCCAGCCGCGAGACCTTGATCAAGGCGCTGCAGGGCGACTGGCGCGCCGAGCACCTGTTGGCGTTGCGGCACGCGCGAGCGACCTATGCCCACTACCAACAACTCATCACGGAGTGCGATCAGGAAATCGAAGCCGGCATCCGCGCGTTCGAAGCCAGCAGCGAGCCACCCGGCGCGGTGGGCGACGACCCACCGGATGAGGGAATCGATGCGGAGCCCGAGGCGCCAACCGAGTCACCGGCCAAGCGGTTCGACCTGCGCGGCCACCTTACGCACCTGTTCGGCACTGACCTGACGCTGATTCCCGGCATCGGCGAAAGTACGGCGCTGGTTCTGTTCACCGAACTCGGCCCGGAACTGTCCCGCTTTCCGACCGCACCGCAATTCGCCTCCTGGCTGCACCTGTGCCCCCACAACCAGATCACCGGCGGCAAGATCATCAGCTCGCACACCGGTCGGGGCACCAATCGGGCCGCCCAGGCGCTGCACTGGGCGACCCAGTCGTTGTACCGCAGCCCATCGGCCCTGGGCCAGCACTTCCGCCGCATGCGGGCGCGTCTGGGTACTCCCGAAGCGACCACTGCAGTCGCGCATAAACTGGCTCGGATCATCTACCATCTGATCACGCATCGCGTGGCCTACGATGACAGCATCCTCGCCGCCGAGGAGCGCCAGGACCGGCGCCGCTTTGAACGCCGGCTCCGAAGGCAGGCACACGCACTCGGTTATGAGCTTGTCCCGGAGGCCGCCTGATTGTTGTTTCTCAGGAGCGAATTCTATGGTAAATGTCTTCTTTCTCGGCATTGTGTCCGCCTAACTTGTGACCTTGGGAACAGGTCATAGTTTACCATACGTTCCAGATCAAGGCCACAGGTAATGCACGAAAAGATTACGAATGTCTTCGAAGTGCTCTTGGGCTGCGCGGACTACGAGATGAGCGCCCCGGCCTGGCTCTTGATTGCCTGCAGGACGGACATGTCGGGGTTGCTGCGCGTCAGAATGCGCAGTCCTATGTAGAGGCTCAGCAAGCTGCGCGCCGTCAGCACCGGGTCGACGGCGCGTGGAATCTCGCCCAATTCCTGGCCCTGCTCGATCAGCGCCCGGAACACCTGCTCGGTCTCGCGGAACAGCTCGGTAACGACCTCGGCGACCTCGTCGTCGTGAGCCGCCAGCTCGGCGGCGGTGTTGATGACGAAGCAACCATCGCGGGAGCCGCCCACCACCAGCGCCGCGATGGCGCCCTCGAACACGTTCAGGATCGACTCCGACGGCGAGGTTGAATTCGCCAGCATGTCCTGGAGCGCGGACGTAACTACCTTGATGTAGTGGTCGAGGGATCGCATGAACAATCCACGCTTGCTGCCGAACGTGTCGTAAATGCTGCCACGCCCTATGCCCATGCCGTCCACCAGATCCTGCATTGACGTCGGGTGATAACCGCGGCCCCAGAATTCACGCATCGCCTTGGTCAGCGCTTCATCGACCTCAAATTGTTTCTTTCTGGGCATGATTCGAATTGTGCCTTGTAGGTTGCCTATAGCTTACCGCACAAGTCGAATACCGCACAAGATGTCACTACAAGAATCCCGGATCACATTCACGCTGCCTGTTAGGCAAACATTCGCCGCTCGCGAACCGGGCATCGCAGATGCCAACCTGCCGCCGTCATCCCTGACGAAACAGACCGGGAACCAGCCGATGCGCCAGCGCCGGGTGGGTCGGCGTGATCCGTACCGTGGCGCCGAGCCGCCCCGTGGTGTGGCACACCACCTGCGTACGGTACGTGGCTGTTTCACCATCCTGTTCAACCAACTCCATCGCCGCGCACTCGCCACCCGTTATGGCATCGGCGCCCGCATCGCGGGAACACAGTGTACCATGGTACAGCGACACCTGCACCTCGGCGGCGGACAGGCCGCCCAGGCGCACGTCCGCCGTCACTTCCAGCCGCTCGCCGACGCGCAGCGTCCGCGGACTGCTGCTCGCCAGCCGCTCGACGGCGGTGGCGGGCCAATGCTGCTCCAACCTGGCCAGGTATTGTGCCAGGTCGACGGCATCGCGCCATTCGCCGCCGGCCATGCGCCGCGCCTGCGCCAGGGCGGGCGCATAGAACATGCGGTGATACTCGGCCACCATGCGCTGCGCACTGAAGCGCTGTCCCACCTGCTTCATGGAGCGGCGCATCTTGCCGATCCACGCCCGCGGCAGGCCGTCGATGCCGCGATCGTAGAACATCGGAATCACGTTCTGCTCCAGCTCGCCGAACACGGCGTCGGCTTCGATCTCGTCCTGCACCTCTCCGTCGGCGTAGCTCTCGCCCGCGCCCACCGCCCATCCGATTTCGGGACTGAACGCTTCGTCCCACCAACCGTCCAGGGTGGACAGCACCAGCGACCCGTTCACGGCCGCCTTCATGCCGCTGGTGCCGCTCGCTTCATGCGGGCGGCGCGGGGTGTTGAGCCACAGGTCGCAACCGGACACCAGGTAGCGCGCGACGCTGATGTCGTAGTCGTCGAGAAACACCAGCCGGCTGCGCAGATCGTGGTCGGCGACGAACTGGACGATGTGGCGGATCATCTCCTTGCCCTGATGATCGTTGGGGTGCGCCTTGCCGGCCATGATGATCTGCACCGGGCGTTCCTGGTCGGTGAGCAGGCGCACCAGGCGCTCCGGACGGCGGAACAGCAGGCCGGCCCGCTTGTAGCCGGCGAAGCGGCGCGCAAAACCGATGGTGAGCGCGTCCGGACGCAACGCCACCTCGGCCGCCTGCAGGTCGCGTTCGGATGCGTGCTCGCGGCGCAACTGGGCCACGACTCGCTGCCGTGCGAACCAGATCATGCGCTCGCGGCGGCGCTCGTGGGTGTGCCACAGTTCCTCGTCGGCGATATTGTCCACCTGTTCCCAGACGGACACTTCCGGCCCGTACTTCTCGTCGGAGGAGCCCAGGTAGCGTTCCAGCAGATCCTGAATGTCGTGCGAAATCCAACTGCGCGGGTGCACGCCGTTGGTGATGTGCCGGATCGGCACCTCGTCCACCGGCACGCCCGGCCACAGGCCGCTCCACATGCTGCGCGACACCTTGCCGTGCAGCCGGCTGACGCCGTTGCAGTAGGCGGACAGGCGCAGGGCCAGGGGCGTCAGGCCGAATTCGTCGTGGCCGGCGCGCCCAAGCGCCAGGAACTCCTCTTCATTCAGCCCCAGCTCTCCGCGCAGCGGCGCCGCCTGGTCGAGCACCAGGTGGTTGTCGAAGCTCTCGTTGCCGGCCGGTACCGGGGTATGGGTGGTGAACACGTTGGTGCTCCACACCGCCTGCCGCGCCTCCGCGAAGCTCAGACCGTGTTCGCGCATCAGCGCTCGTATGCGTTCCAGACCGAGAAACGCCGAGTGCCCCTCGTTCATGTGGGTTACGGCGACCGGAACATCGAGCGCGGCCAGGGCGCGCACGCCGCCGACGCCGAGCAGCAGTTCCTGGCGCAGGCGCTCGCGCCGGTCCGCGACGTACAACTGCGCCGTGATACGGCGCGCCGACGGATCGTTGATCTCGATGTCGGAGTCCAGCAGGTAGAGGCTTACCCGTCCCACCTGGACGCGCCACACCTGTGCGAAGGCGCGGTCGTGGCCCAGCTCCACCGCCACCTGCACCGGGGCGCCATCGCTGGAGGTGCACAGGGTCAACGGGAGATGGTGGAAGTCGTTTGGCGGATACGACTCCTTCTGCTGTCCTTCCATGGTGACGTGCTGGCGAAAGTAGCCGGTGCGGTACAACAGCCCCACTCCCACCACCGGCAGTCCGAGATCCGAGCAGCTCTTCAGGTGATCGCCGGACAGCACGCCGAGCCCACCGGAGTAGATCGGCAGGGTGACATCGAGGCCGAACTCCATCGAAAAGTAGGCGACCACGGCATCGCGGTCACCGCGATACCAGGGCGCCGCGTCGCGGTAGGCGCGATAGCTGGCGTATACGCGGTCCATGTGGGCCAGGAACGACTCATCCTGCTTGAGTTCGTCGAGCTGCTCCTGGGGCGCCTCGGTGAGCAGCCGCACCGGTGTCTGGTTGGTTCTGGTCCACAGTTCGTTGCCGAACCGCATGAACAGCCTGATGGCGTCGAAGTGCCAGCTGATCCAGAAGTCCTCGGCCAGCGTGGCCAGCGGCGCGAGCCGGGGTGGGAGGTTTGGTTTGACGGTGAAAGTCAGTCGCTGTGACATGGGCTTCGGTCTCCTTGAGGGCGCGCAGTCCCTGATCCGGGTGCGTCGTGCATCGGCGGGCGGTCAGGACTGCAGTGCGGAAGCAGGTACGGTCTCCTTCAGCGCGTGCAATTCGTGCTGGTAGCGCTGGGCGGCGCGGTCCCACCAGACGATGCTGCGCCGCGCGTTGTTGCGTGCGCGCCGGATCTGGCTGGCCGTCGCGTGGCGGAAGAACCAGGTGCAGCGCGCCATCGCATCGAGAAACGCGCCGGCGTGGTAGTCGCCGAACAGCACGCCGCAGCCGCGCACCGAGGCGCCGCTCACGTGCAGCGGCGTTACCGTATCGCGCAGGCCGCCGGTGGCATGTGCCACCACGATGCACCCGCAACTCATCGCTTCGAGTTGCGAGATGCCGCCCGGCTCGAACTCGGATGGCATCAGGAACGCGTCCGCGGCCAGGAGCGGCAGGCTGATCTCCTGGTAGCCGATGCGGGCGGCCACCGAGCCGGGGTAGTACTCCATGAGCGCGCGCATGCCCGCAGCGAGCTGCTCGGCGCGGTGGTCGTTCGGGGCGATCGGCCCGCCGAGTATCGCCTGCACGCCCAGGTCGCGAAAGATCCCCTGCGAGGCATCGAGCAGGATCTGGAACCCCTTCTGGTCGCTGACGCGGTGGATCATCACGTACAGCACGCGGTCCGGATCGACGGTCAGGCCGTACTCGATCTGGGCAAGCAGCTTGGTGCGCATGCGAATCACTTCGTCGCGGCGCGCCTGACTGCGAAAGCGCACCGGTTCGCCTTCCCCGCCCAGCAGTTCCGGAAACCGCCGTTCCAGTTTGTCGCGCAGCGCGCGGTCGGCGCCGATGCGTTCCGTGAGGCGCGCGGCGTGGCGCCGCTCCAGCCCGGATCGGGCCAGGCGCTGCCCTACCCCGCGCCGAAAGTCCTTGCCGATGCCGTTGTTGATTCCGACCACGTCGCGCAGGAGCCCTTCCAGGCCGTCGCAGTCACGCTCGATCTGTCGTGCGTAGGTGGGGCTCACCGTGAACACCCGGTCCGCAAACCGTATGCCGGCGGCCATGAGATTGAACTGTGCCGGGTTGCGTGGATCGGTGAATCGCGCAGCGAGCTCGGACGGAAGGTTGAACAGACCGAACAGGTCGGCGCCCTCCTCGTAGCGGTCGTAGCAGTCGAAGTATTGCCAGCCGCCGTTGTGGATGATGTGCACGAAGCTGGTGTCGGCGAACGCGGCGCCGCCGGCGTAGTAGGGATCGCCGCGCACGATGCCGCTCACCAGGCTGGCCGCGGCATCGTTGGTGGCTACCACCTGCGGATGGAGCCGGAAGCGTGTCATCACCTCGGCGGCTGCCCGTCCCAGGGCCAGCCGGCGGCGGATGCGCTCGTTGGAGCGGTAGCCCCAGTACAGGCCGTCGAACAGTTCGTGATGGTCGAGCAGGAAGTAGGTCACCCCCTCTACCTGGCCCCGGTGGACGCCCACCTCGAAGTCCTCGTTGCCGAGCCGGAAGTGCACGTTGATCCCGGTGTAGGCCACGCCGAAGCGGGCCACCGCGTCCCGCATCTTGCCCACCGCGCGCCGCTCTCCGGTGCGGTACAGTGGCGTGATCACGTACATCGACTCGCCGAGGCGGGCCAGTTCGCGCGGCAGTTCGAAGGTGACGTTGGCCAGGCCGCCGCTCTTGGAGAACGGCTCCGCCTCCGCCGAGACGAATACCAGCGGCCGGCTGCGCAGCAGCGCGAGGGCGCGTACCAGTACCTTGCCGGCGCGCGACAGCGGCGCACCGGCGTGCAGGTGGCCGAGCCCGGTATCGGGGCCGGCGCCGGCGTGCGCTTGCCGGTCGCGGTGGGCGTGGTACAGGGCGCGCTTCAGCCCGAGGGCGACCGCCTCGTCGGAGGACGGGTCGTACAGTGGCAGCAGCCTCTGGTCGACAAACCGCGCCAGCCGCTCGCGATCCGCCGCGGCTTCCGCCAGCGCCCGGTACGCGTAGGAGGCGGCGACCTGCTCGCGCGAGCGCGCCGCCAGCAGCCGATCGAAGGAGTCGCGCAGCAGGTCCTTCGCGGAGCCGCCCTCCGTTCGGGATCCGGCGTCCGCGTCCGCGGCGTCCAGGTCGATGCGCAACAGCTTTACCCGCTGCCGGTAGCTCACCGAGGTGGTGAGCGGGGTCACGCGCAATTCACGCCCGGTGTAGTGCGCGTACCTGCGGGTGACCGGCGAGTAGGTGGGATCGACCACCACGTAGCGCGCCGCATCGTCGATCATCTCCGCCGCGCTCAGATCGACGCTCACCATGGCGCTGTCCGCCGAGAAGCTGCATACCGCCAGCCACAGGCCGCGCGGCGCCGGCTTGATCGCCGCCACTACCTGCTCGTGGTCGGTCGGCACCAGCGTGCCGCGCCCCGGGTTGCGGCGGTGGAACGCGTACGCCTCGCTGAACACCCGCTCCACGCTGCGATCCGCCGCGTTGTCGAAGCGGTTCCAGTCCACGTACACGTTGTCGGCGAACACCTTCCATGCCTCGCCCTCGGCGTTGCCCTCGTAATCCATCAGCAGATTGACCAGGAACGACGTCAGCGTCAGCACCGGGCGCAGGTTGTCACGCCCGAATGTGTTCACCGGACGCCGCTCGTCGTGGTTGCCGAACATGCCCATCAACTCGGTGCCGGGCGGCAGCGCGTGCCGGTAGTGATCGTCGTACAGGTGGTAGATCTCGCTCACCGGGGAGGTGCCCTGCGCAACCCGCTCGCAGATCTTGAACAGGGCGGAGTTGTATGGCACCACCCCGACGCGGCTCAGGTACTGCTCGCGGCCCCAGTAGGACTCGGCGAGGAACAGGCTGAACTCCTTGCCGCAGCCGCGCATCGCCTGTTCGAGCTCGCGCATCAGCAGGTAGTGCAGCGGACTGGCGATCAGGTCGCGGCACGCCGAGTCGAAGAATCCGGTGGTGATGAGGTGGTCGTCCTCACGCTCGTTGACCACGATGGTGCCCTCCACCTGATCCTCGTCGGAACGCGGGCCGGAGGGCAGGGCGGAGGCGTTGTTGCGTTTCATCACCACCGGCAGCGCGTGGGCGATGTCGCAGCGCACGCCGTCGACGTCGAACCGCTCCACCAGGGTTCGTACCGCGTCGGCGAGCCACTCCCACACCGCCAGGCGGCGGTAGTTGAGCAGCACTCCGTCGTTCCAGCTCCCGTAGCGGCCATCGGTCGAGGCGCGCCGCACCAGGTTACCGGCATCGTCGAAGCAGCGCACGGAGTACGACTCCGGGACGTCGTGCACGCGGCGGTTGAGGTGCGGGATCACGTCCACCACCACCTTCATGCCGAGTTCGTGCGCCGCCTCGACCAACTCGCGCAGGCCGTCGTTGCCGCCCAGCCGAGGTTCCATCTCGACCAGGCTCTCCGGCGCAAACGGCGAGGCGGAGGTGGCGTGCGGCGACCAGTCCTCGCGGTTGCTGCCGCGTTTCTGCACCCCCAGCAGGTAGACGATGCTGAACCCGTGGCGGCGCTGGATGTGCGGCAGGTGGGCGGCCACGTCGGCGAAGGTGCCGAGCCGGATCACCTCGCCATGCTCGTTGTACACCAGGCCGGGATGCTCGCCGTCGCCCCACCAGGCGCGGGTGTGGCCGTGGATGTCGGGGAAGATCTGCAGCGCCAGCTCGCCGCGCAGGTCGGGAATGACGTTGATGCGCCCGCTGCAGGCGGCGTCCTTCTGCCACTCCCGGCGGCCGCTCGCGTGCACCCGCACCACGCAGTAGTCGTAGTGGCCCGGTTCGCCGAACGAGTACCGCGCGGCCAGCGGCTGCCCCGGCCCGCGGCGCCGCAGCTCCACCTCGTCGTAACGGATGTCGGCCTCGCCGGGGTAGCGGTGGTGGGGCGCGCCGTGGTAGACGCGCACCAGGTAGCGCCCGCGCCGCGGCCGCAGGTCGAACGAGAACTGGTGCGTGGCGCCACGGGTGACGTTGGCAAAGGTACGCGCCAGCGGGGCGTCGAACTCCTTGGGGGCGAGCATGCGCTCCAGGAGCAGGTTGGCGTGGTTGCGCACCTCGTGCAGGTCGTGGCCGGCGGCGGCGACCAGCAGGCGCACCACGTCGCGGCGGGTGCCGGCGTCGCCATGCCGCTTGGCGCGCTGCGCGAGCCGCTCCAGGCTGCGCATCGCCGCGCCGCAGATGGCAGCGTCGAAGTCGAGCGGCGAATCGGCGCGGCGTGCGTTCAACTGGCGCAGGAACGCCTGCCGGCGGGCCGCGGTGACACGCACCGGGCGCCGCGGCGGCGGCAGCTTCTGTTCGGGCGCGACGAAGCCCAGCGCCGGCTCGCTCAGGGCGCGGTGCAACGACTCCAGGGCGGCGCGCTGCCGGGCGTCGACCGCCTCCACGTGCGAGTAACCGGTCTCGATGGCGCGCTCTTCCAGGCGCAGGATCAGCCCCAGTGCTTCCCGCGCCGCGCCGGCGGCGTCCTGCTCCGCGGCCACCAGGTCGAACAGCCGCAACCCGAGGTAGATGGTCGGCACCCGCGCCCCGACCGGCCCCTGCCCCACCCGTGCCACCACCGCGGTCGACGCCAGTTCGAAGAAGAAGGCCGCGCCCGGCAACTCGCGGATCAGCACCACGCGCCGCGGCGCCCCGGCGGTGCTGCCGCCGTCCTCGTTCGCCGTCAGCAGTTCGTGGGTCAGCCGAACGGCGTCGGCGAGCCGATGCATGAGACGGGCATCGCGGCTCAGCCGTTCCCGAGCCGCCGCGCTGTCCGGCGCCGCCGCCGCCACCGCCTCGACGCGGAAGGCCGCGGTCAACCGCTGTCGCTCACCCTCATCCCCGGACGGCCACTGCGGGCGGTGCGCAAAGGCGAACGCTCGCTGCTCCCGGAACGCGCGCCCAATCGCCTCCTTTACCGCCGCATCGTCCACCTCCGCCCCGAACGGCACCGTCAGGCAAGCGCCGCCCCCGGTGCCCGGGCCCTCGCTGGACCGGCGATCAGGTTCATCTGGCTTCATAGGTTCCCGTTGGCACCAGAAGGATCAGAAAGGAAGTCACGTCCTCCACAGTTCGATCCCGACCCGTTCCGCAGGCCGTCCCGCACATTACTCCTACCGGCTGCTCAACCGTTAACTCTGGAGTCCTCGTCCATTGGACGCGCTACCGACGAAAGTCTGATCCAAGGGTGCGACGATCGAGATCGCGCCGTGCGATCGCCGCCTGATGACGGGCAGCCGCCATTTCAGGATGGAGTATCTTCGTGGGATTCGACTTCAAGGTCGTGATCCTCATGGTACGTCGGTTGGTATTCCTCGGTCTCCATATCGGGGTCGGCATCGCACAACCTCTGCAAATCCCATGTCGTAATGGCGGCACGCACTTTGTAGCGCATCCGTTTCTGGTAGCCGGCGCCGCCGCCGGCCGCGCTGACGGAGGGTGCAGCCCAGTCGTATGCTCGGCTGTAGATGCGTCTGATGTGTTCCACGGCGGCATCCACGCGGTCGTCGGTCACTTCACTCAGTCGGGTACGGCGGGAAGACAGCCACTGCATGCCAAGTTCTGCCTGCCGCGCCATTTGTGCATCGCCTCGCTCACGCAACCTTGCCGGAACCTTGACGCGGTCGCCCTTCTCTTCGAGTATCGCCTCGACGAAGTCCTCCGTGATTGCCGCCACTACCACCAGCCCAGGATAGCGGGCATCATCCGCTACGCCCATCCAGCGGGCCAGTTCGGCATACGACCGTGCCCGCTGCAACAGGCTGTAGCTGCCGATCAGTTCCAACTCGTCGATCAGTACCACCCAGCCCCGGTGGCCGGACGTCTTTATCATTTCCAGGACGAAGCGCAATCGTTGCGGGGGCAGGTCGCGGAGTTTCGGCGCGCGAAACTGATAGGTTCCCTGCTGCCCGATCTCGCGCAGTCCGCGCTTTACGTCGCCCACCGCCACCTTGTCACCCGACCAGAACCACCTGATGGCGTTCAGCATCTCCTGATCAGGTAGGCGTTCGTGCACCATGAGTGTCGCGGGGAAAATACGGTGCAGGTTGCTGGAAGCGCTGTCAGCCCAACGAAAGAAAGCAGCATAGCGGGGGTCCTTCGGACCGGCCAACCGGTTGCCGATTTCATCCACCATGGCACCGACTCTGCCGTCGGGAAGCACGCCGGTGTCGGCCGCGGCACGAAACATCTTGCCCAAGTCGTAGAAGGGCGTTTCCTTGCTCACGGCGACGCGGCTACAGACGAAACCCCGTTCCAGTGAGATGTTCTCGAAGTGCTCCAGCAGGTGCGACTTGCCGGCGCCAAAGTCACCCGATATCAGCAGGCCGTCCGGATCTTCGCCATCGTCGCGACTGAGGCGTTCCTGGAACTGTCGCTCAGCCTGCGGCTGCGTGCTTCCGAGAATCCGCACTGCCACGCGGTTCGGCACCCCGTTGCGTAGCGCTTCTATCGCGCGGCGGCAGTCGAGCTGCTCGGGAAGGTACTCCACGCCATCCTCCATCGCTGGATTCAACCCATCAACCGACATAGCGCCGCCGCCGGATTTTCGATTCTCTTGTCGCGAACGTCATCGATGATCCGCGTCTGCAACGCAGGATAAATCCCGACGCCGCGAGACCGTCGATCTGCCTCCTGGTCCAGAAACGCCGCGTCCGAGCAGGACACGATCATCGTCGCGAAGAGCAAGTCAGCGCTATCGATGAACTCCCGCATTATCTCGTAGAAATCCATGGTCATAGCTCTGGTGTAGTACCGTGAGCCGTCGGATGGCCTTGTCCGGTCCGTAACCCGAGTGCTGTCGAGAATTACCACGGTTCCCGGGTAGCCTGCCTTGGAGAACCAATAGAATGCCGAGCGAAGCAGATGCCGTGCCGTCGTACGGTTAATCGGATTGTAGATCGAGAACGGCTTCACGTTCGAAATGCGCGTATTGACTCCCGTGAGCCAGTCGATGATTGGCTGTCCGGGATAGTGCTGCTCCGCGGAGCGCTCCATCAGGCACAGGTGCGACATCGCTACCCGAAAGTCTTTGGCCATATTCGCGTCATAGAATACGTCTCGTTGAAGACGTGGATTCAACGCCGTGAGGAGAAACTCCTTGCCAATCTTGTTAAGTTCAGCCACGGCCTGCAGCGCGTGCTCATCGGCGGGCGTAACGCCATCTGTCTGGTAGCCCTCACGTGCCAAGAGTCCCATAAGGTACCGGCGAGCCGCCAGCCGCCAGTCCACTTGTGCTGCAATGGCGAAAAACAGATCCTGCGGCATGTGGAATCGATGTGCCGCGGCATCCGCGCTCAACACGAGATAGCCACGATCCTGGGCGAGCTTGGTCAAGCCTTGTCGTACTGCGGACCGCTGCATCCCGTCACCGACAACGAACTTGACCGCGGCCCCGCCGCTCACCACGAAGGTAGCAAGGTAGTCACGCTCAATCTGTTCCAGCCAGTCCGTGACGTGCATTGATCTACTCGGTGAATTGTATGCCGAAGTAACGGATCACGTTGCCATTACGGTCCACAAAAGAAAGAATTCCGGAACTACGCCTCACGGAGCTAGTAAAGCTCACTCGGGCTCCCGACTTGGTGACCGCTACCGATGAGGAATCGAGCAGGTAGACATCTCGCGCGAAATCGGTCTTCGTATACTGCGTGCTGACACCCGGCAGCGACGTAAACACCGCGTAGACCTCGGAAAGAGGAACCACTCGCGTCGCGTCGAACAACGGATCGGAGGTCTTTCCTCTTATTATCCTGAACGCCTTGTAGAGTGCCTCCAGAAAGCGCTGTTGTTGGGTGTCGCTCTTTGGGCGCATCCGGTCCTGAATGGCGCGCAGGTCGGCGGCCAGCTTTGATGGCCGGATAGCTGTGCGTTTCTTGCCGTCGATCTTCAGCGCCGCCTCAGCGGGCAAGATGCGGAGAATGGACGGGGAGCACACCAACGCCTCGTCGCGGGCGGACACGTTGAGGCCGATCGAAGCTGCGGCGCTGCTCAACTCGCCCGCGTACCCTTCGCCCATGTAAGCGGTCGCCGCACAATCGTCGAAGGGCCACGCCGCCGCCGCACGCGCCACACTCTCATCGGTCGTGGACAACGCGTTCGTCAGATGGTGCGCCTCTTTCTGGAGCTTGGCAACGGCTCCCTCTTGGGCAGCCCTTTTTAACCTGCGGGCGGTAGCAGCCAGTATCCGCACGGCGGCCTCCGCCTCCTCGGCGGCGGCTTCTACGGCAGCGAAGCCCTCTTCGAAAGTCGACATGTCATCGCGTCCCGAGGGTGAGCAGGTAGTCGCGCAGGACTTCGAGCTGGTGGCCGGTGTCGTCGTTCAGGATGCCCGGCGCGCCGAGCGGGTAGAACGCCGGCATGCGGGTGCCCGGCATCAGCGACTGCGGGTCGGCCAGCCAGTCGATGATCCACTCCGGGCGCAGCCGCTCGGCGGCGAGCGCGAAGTTGGGCGCCCAGCGGTCCGGGGTGCCCGGCGGGAACTGGTCGCCCTGGATGTGACAGGTGGTGCAGTTGAAGTACTGCGGCGAGAACATGGTCAGCGCCGCGTCCAGCTCCTCCTGGCTCAGATCCGGCTGCACCGTCTCGGCGAACGGATAGTCGGCGTCGTCGAGCGCCGTGAAGTAGGCGGTCAGGTCGTTGCGCTGCCCGGCGCTCATGCCGTAGCTCGGCATGCGCATGCTCAGCCACGGCCGGATCGGCGACGGCTCGTGGAAGAAGGCGAACAGCCAGTCGGTCTGCACCTTGCGGCCCTCGCCGAGCAGGTTGGGCGGCGAGAAGCTGACCGCCAGCGCGCCCGCGTCGGCGGCGTCGCGCCCCTCGAACCGCTGCAGCCAGTCGGCCACCCGCTCCACCACCGCGCCGCCGTCGCCTTCGATAACGTGGCAGCCCTGGCAGTTCATCTGCCGCACCAGTTGCTGGCCCTGCTCGATGCGCAGGTTGCGCGGCGTGCGCGGCACGATCAGGGTGTTGTCCGGGTCGGTTTCCACGAATCCCGCGAGCGCGGTCACCACCGCCTCTACCTGCTCGTCGGTGAAGCGGAAGTTGGGCATGCGGCTTTTCAGCATCGGCGTCAGGTCGCGGTGGGTATCGAATATGCGCGGGTCGGTGAGCTTGGCCGTCCACCACGACGTGCGGCTGTGCTCGATGTCGATGAAGCCGTAGTCGAACTGGTGCAGCGCCTTGCGACCGATGTCGGTCAGCTCGGTGCCGATCGGCTGGGCGCCCTCGAAGCCGGCAATGTCATGGCAGGCGTAGCATCCGTACTGTCCGATGAGCCGTTCGCCGGCGTACTCCAGCTTCTCGTTCCGGTTCATGCCGGACAACTGCTCGCGGGCGGTAATCATCGGAGCCGTGTTGGAAAGGAAGTCCAAGACAATCTCGTCGACGATCGCTTCGTCGACGGCGGGCACCGGGCGGCTCACGAACGCGTTGTCGGTCGACCCCATCAGGTAGGCGGTGATGTCGGCCGCCTCCTGGTCGGTCAGGCGCAGACTCGGCATGCGCGTGCCGGGATGGTAGCTGGACGGATCCTTGAGCCAGTTGTACACCCACTGCGCCGAGGTCTTGCTGCCGAGCCCCTGGAAGTTGGGGCCGAACTGACGGCGCAGGTCCTGGATGCCGGCGGCCGTTCGGCTGTCGCTGCCGGCGGTCTCCTCGGGTGCCTGGTGGCATGCCATGCAGCCGACCGAGGCGACCAGCTCCTCGCCGCGGGCCGCGTCGCCGGCCACCGGGATCGAGGCCATCGCGTAAGGGGTGCTGTTGGCGAACAGGTAGCTCACCATCGCGCGCACCTCCTGGTCGCCGCGCGCTGCCGAGTCAGGGTCGCTGTTGTTGCTCTGCCCATAGTAGGAGGGCATCCAGGTCTGTGCGCGGAAGCCGGCCGGATCCGTGATCCACTGAACGGCGAACTCCTCGGAGATCTTGGACGACACGTGGCGCAGCGAGGGACCGCGTTGCACCGACCGTTCGAAGCTGTCGATCTGGTGGCACGAGTAGCAGCCCGCCTGCTCGACCAGGGCGAGCCCGTAGTTGAGCTGGTCGGCGCCGCGCACCTGCGTCTGACCGCTGTGGCACTGGTAGCAGCCCGCCTCCGCGTAGCGCAGCGGATGCATCGGCTCCTCCCACAGGTGGTATTCCTTCCAGCCGAGGCGCTCTTCCCAGTCGTGTTCCTGGTCGGAGGAATCGGGCACGTGCACGGTGCCGTAAAAGTCGGTCGCGCGCCCGCGGCCGCCGTGGCAGCTCGTGCAGCCGAACTCCTCCAGCGGGTGCGGCGAATCGCTGGCCACGAACAGCGCCAGCCGCGGATGGGCGCCGTGCGGGTTCTCCACCCCTTCCAGGTCGGCACGCTCCACGCCGAGGTGGCAGGTCACGCAACGGTCCACGCGCGGCACCTGGGCAAAGTTGAGGTTCTCCTTGATGTCGGGCAGCACCACCTGGTTCACCTTCAGGGTGGGCTGCGCGAGGTCGAGTATCGGCAGGTCGCGGATGACGTTGGCCACCTTCACGCCCACCGGCGAAAACTCGGGGTCCATGCGCGTCAGCCGCCGCATCAGCAGATCGGCCTCGCGCGAGAGCTGGTCGCGGGTGCGCATGGCGGCGCGTACGTCGTCCTGGAACGCGGTCAGGGCGGTCTGCGCCCGGTCCAGGGCGAGCTGCGCTTCCTCCTGGGCCACCGAGGCGCCGACGAACTGGCTCTCCCAGCGGCCCAGGTCGCGGGCGGTGCGCTCGCTGCTCAGCCCCAGGCCCTCGACGCTGGCGGCCGCCTGCTCGTCGCGGTAGCGGGCCCGTTCCAACTCCGCCTTCACGTTCTGGAACCGCGAGTTGACAATGTCGAAACGCGCCTTCAGGCGGTCCACTTCGCGGCCGGCGGAAGCCACGTCATCCTTGCGCGCGGTAAGCGATTCCTCGGCGGCGGCCACCTGCTCGCGCGCCCGCGCCAGGTCCGCGCTGCCCTCCATCTCGGAGGCCATCTCGTCGTAGGCGGCACGCGTCACGCGCTGGTCGATGCGCCGGAACTCGCGCTGCCAGCGCTTCCACTCGCGCGCGTAGTCCTGGGCGAACCCGCCGATGATGGTGATCAGCAGCACGATGCTGCCGATCGCGAACCACTTGTTCAGGGTGCCGATCTTGTAGTGCCGCTCTTCCGGCTGCGGTGCTTGCGGTCGGACTGCCATCTATACGTTGAGGAAGTACTCCGGGATCGAGACGATATACTTCAGGTTGAACAGCCAGCGTGTGTACATCTTGATCGGCAGAGCCAACCCCATCAGCAACAGCACGATGAAAAAACTGTAGCGAACCACGCCGAGGCGCTGGAACAGCCGCTTGAACACGGTCTGCGCCAACAGCCCGGGCACGATCGCGAAGTACCCCAGGATCAGCAGGATCCCGAACAACTCACGGACCAGGATATTCTTCGGCAACCCGGTGCGCAGCAGGAAGATGTACACGTATTCCGACAGGTTTACGTTGTTCAGCACCTCGCGCTTGTTGGGATCCCAGAACTCGAACGGTCCGAAGAAGTTCCAGTTCGGTCCGCGCAGGAAGGTGCCGACCAGGATCAGGAAGATCCACATCACCACGAAGCCGAACAGGAAGATGCTGATCGACTTCATGCGCGGCCGGTAGCTGTAGAAGCCCTGGCCGCCGGGGTTTATGTCCATGTAGGGGATGGCGACCAGACCGACGATGATCAGCGTCGGCAGCACCACACCGGCCAGCCACGGGTCGTAGTAGACCAGCATCTCCTGCAGACCGAGGAAGTACCACGGCGCCTTCGACGGGTTGGGCGACACGGTGGGATTGGCCGGTTCCTCCAGTGGCGCCTTCAGGAACAGCGACCAGACGATCATCAGCGCCATCGACAGGATCAGGCAGATGAACTCCACGTACACCAGGTCGGGCCACACCAGTACCTTCTCGTTGTCCAGCGCCTCGCGCGGCGGTTCGCCCTTCTCGGCGCGCAGGTCGTTGTCGCGCGCCTGCTTCATCGAGTACCAGAGGAAGAACGGCACCAGGAACAGGAGCGCCGTGATCGGAATGTTGTCCGGCTTGAATACGATGAGGCGGAAGTTCGCGTCGGTGATCCCCCACAGGAAGAAGACCGCCAGCAGGGCGAAGAACACCGCGCCGCCGGCCGGAGTCCACAGCACGTCGAGCTTCAGGCGGCGGTTGAGCCGGTACAGCTTCTCGCCGGGCGGGAAAATGAAGAAGAACCCCACAATGAAGATCGAGAACAGGATGGCGGGGTTGGAAACCCAGTTGAAGAATTGCTTGAGCACCTTTCCTTGCGTCCTTGCCGCTTGGTCCTTGCCGCTTACGTGGGTCCGGAGATCCCGCCGTCCTTCCGGATGCGCCAGAAGTGGACGATCATCAGGATCATCACGATGAACGGCACCCCGATGCAGTGCAGCACGTAGAAGCGCAGCAAGGTCGCTTCTCCGAGGAAGCGCCCGCCGAGCAGGGCGAACTTGGCGTCGGCTCCGGCATGCACGAAGTTCACGTCGCCGATCGACAGCAGAGACGCGCCCGGGCCCTCGTGGCCGAGAAACGGTGCCGCGCGAGCCATGTTGGCGCCCACGGTGACCGCCCAGATGGCGAGCTGGTCCCACGGCAGCAGGTAACCGGTGTAGCTCAGGAACATGGTCAGGGTGAGCAACAGCACCCCGATCAGCCAGTTGAACTCGCGCGGCGGCTTGTAGGAGCCGGTCATGAACACCCGGAACATGTGCAGCCACACGGTAATCACCATCAGGTGCGCGCCCCAGCGGTGGATCTCGCGCATGATGCCGAGCGGCACCTGCGAGCCGATGTCGATGATGTCGCCGTAGGCGGCCTCGACGGTGGGCCGGTAATAGAACATGAGCAGGATGCCGGTGATGGTCAGCACCAGGAAGATGAAGAACGACAGCCCGCCCATGCACCAGGTGTACTTCACCTTGACCGCGTGCTTCGGCAGGCGCACCGGGTGGAGGTGCAGGAACACGTTGTTCAGCACGCCCATCATGCGCTGCCGGCGGGTGCGCGGTATGCCGGTGCGGAATATCGACTTGATTACCTGCGACTCGGCAAGCTGCTTGAGTACGTTGGGGCCCTTGCTGCCATTGGACCCGCCGCGGGCGCCGCCGCCGGCGCGACCGCCGCCCCGGCGACCGGATCGGGTTTCGGTGTCAGCCATGGGTCGCGTTACTCCT